>JAQIJK010000001.1:0-5399355 GCA_036946295.1 Methylobacterium frigidaeris
GGCTGCTGACGATGCTGGTGTTCCTCGTCGTCGTCACCTACGTGCCGGCGATCTCGCTCTGGCTGCCGCGGATGCTCGGGATGATGTGAGGCGGGGCGGGCGCCTCAGCCCGCCTCCGCGCTCGCCTCCATGCAGACCTTACCCTCGGCGTCGGTGGTCCAGCCGGCGAAGCCGGCGCCGTCGCGGCGGCCCGCGACCTGGAAGGTCTGGCCGGCGGTCATCGGCGAGACGCCGCGGTAGCGGAACCGCGCCGGCGCCCGGCCGAGGCGGGCTCCGGCGAGGTTGAGGAGCAGGCTCGCCTGCATCGGTCCGTGGACCACCAGCCCGGCATAGCCCTCGACCCCGGTGGCGTAGGGCTGGTCGTAGTGGAAGCGGTGGCCGTTGAAGGTCATCGCCGAGTAGCGGAACAGCAGCACCGGCGTCGCCGGCACCGCCCAGGCCGGCTCGTCGGGGACCGGCGCGCGCGCGCCGGCCGGCGGCGCGGGGGCCGCGTCGCCGGGGCGGCTCGCCTCGCGGTAGACGATGTCCTGGCGCTCGCGGATCGCGACGCCGCGGGGCGTCTCGTACTCGTGCCGCACGGTGACGAAGCACAGGGTGCCGGTGCGCCCCTCCTTCACCGCCACGTCGGCGACGGTCTCGCGCCGGGTCACGGCGTCGCCGATCCGCAGGGGCGCGAGGCACTCGACCTCGCCGCCGGCCCACATCCGCCGCGGCAGGGGGACGGGCGGCAGGAAACCGCCCTTGGCGGCATGGCCGTCCGGCCCGAGGCTGTCGGCCGCCGGCGTGTCGGGGGCGAGGCACCAGTGCAGGGCGAGCGGCGCCTCGCCCTCTCGCACCGGGGCGAGGTGGGGCGCCAGGGTCGCCCGGTACTCGGCGACGAGGCGCGGCGTCACGAGGTCCTCGACCGCCCGGGAGCGGCCGACCCACTGGCGCAGATGGTCGATGTCGACGGCGCTCATGGCCGGGTCCTCAATACGAGCGCGGCAGGCCGAGGACGTGCTCGGCGAGGTAGGACAGGATCAGGTTGGTCGAGATCGGCGCCACCTGGTAGAGCCGGGTCTCGCGGAACTTGCGCTCGACGTCGTACTCCTCGGCGAAGCCGAAGCCGCCATGGGTCTGGATGCAGGCATTGGCCGCCTCGAACGAGGCGTCGGCGGCGAGCATCTTGGCCATGTTCGCCTCCGGCCCCGGATTGGCGCCGCCCTCGTAGAGCCGCAGCGCCTCGCGCACCATCAGCTCGGCGGCGCGCATGTTGGCGTAGGCCCTCGCGATCGGGAACTGCACGCCCTGGTTCTGGCCGATCGGCCGCCCGAACACCCGGCGGTCGCGGGCGTAGCCGGTGGCCTTGTCGACGAACCACTTGGCGTCGCCGACGCACTCGGCGGCGATGAGGATCCGCTCGGCGTTCATGCCCGAGAGGATGTAGCGGAAGCCCTTGCCCTCCTCGCCGACGAGGTTCTCCGCCGGCACCCGCAGGTCGTCGAAGAACACCTCGGTCGTCGCGTGGTTCATCATCGTGCGGATCGGCCGGATGGTGAGGCCGTGGCCGAGCGCCTCGCGCATGTCGACGAGGAGCACCGAGAGCCCGTCGGTGCGCTTCATCCCCTCGGCGAGCGGCGCGGTGCGGGCGAGCAGCAGCATCAGGTCGGAATGCTCGGCGCGCGAGGTCCAGATCTTCTGGCCGTTGACGACGAAGTGGCCGCCGTCGCGGCGCGCCGTGGTCTTGAGCGCCGAGGTTGTCGGTGCCGCTCGTCGGCTCGGTGACCCCGAAGGCCTGGAGCCGCAGCCGGCCCTCGGCGACCGCCGGAAGGTAGCGGCGCTTCTGCGCCTCCGAGCCGTGCCGCAGCACCGTGCCCATCGTGTACATCTGGGCGTGGCAGGCGCCGCCGTTGCAGCCGGCGCGCTGCACCTCCTCCAGCACCGCCGCGGCGGCCGAGAGCGGCAGGCCGGAGCCGCCATACTCCTCCGGGATCAGCACCGAGAGGTAGCCGGCCTCGGTCAGCGCGGTCACGAACTCGGTCGGGTAGGCCATCTCGCGGTCGAGGGCGCGCCAGTACTCGCCCGGGAAGCGGGCGCAGAGCTTCGCCACCGCCTCGCGGATCTCCGGATAGCTGGTGTGGTCCGTGTCCTGGGTCATGGCGCCGGTCTCCTCCCGAGGGCGCGGGTCCGGGGAGCCGGTCACGCCGCCCCCGGCCCGATCGCGCCGAGACCATGCCGGTCCCGGATCGGCCTGTCCAATATATCCGGCCGTCTCCCGGCATATCCGGCACGTCTCGGCGAGCCGCCGAACGGCTCGGGCGAGCCGCGAGACGGCTCGGGCGAGCCGCTGGACGGGCCGTCGCGTCGGTGCTTAACTTCCGGGCGAAGTGCCGGTTCACAAGGCACCGGCCGTCGGAGGAGGCGTCACATGGCTGCGCCCCGGTGCATCGCGCTCGTCGGCCCGTTCCAGAGCGGCAAGACCGCGCTCCTCGAAGCCATCCTTCACCGCACCGGCGCGATCGACCGTCCGGGCCGGCCCGGGGCCCGCATCGGCGACGCCTCGGCCGAGGCGAAGGCGCACGGCATGAGCGTCGAGCCGGTGGCCGCCCGGGTCACGTTCCTCGGCGAGGCGCTCACCCTCGTCGACTGTCCCGGCTCGATCGAGTTCGCCCACGACCTCCGGGCGGTGCTGCCGGCCTGCGACGCCGCGGTCGTCGTGTGCGAGGCCGACCCGCGCAAGCTGCCGGCGCTGCAGGTGGTGATGCGGGAGCTGGAGGCGCTCGGCCTGCCGCGGCTGCTGTTCCTCAACAAGGCCGACGCCGCCGCCGGCTCCCTGCGCGACGCGCTCGGCCTGCTCCAGCCCGCCTCGGCGGTGCCGCTGCTGCTGCGCCAGATCCCGCTCCTGCGCGACGAGGCGGCCTTCGGCTTCGTCGACCTCGCCCTGGAGCGCGCCTTCATCTACCGCGAGAACGCCCCCAGCGAGGTCGTGGCGCTGCCGGAGGGCGAGTTGCCGCGGGAGAAGGCGTCGCGGTTCACGATGCTGGAGCGCCTCGCCGACCACGACGACGCGCTGATGGAGGACCTCATCACCGAGGTCGAGCCCGACCGCGACCGGGTCTTCGCCGACCTCGCCCGCGACCTGCGCGAGGGCCACGCGGTGTCGGTCCTGTTCGGCGCGGCCGAGCACGGCCACGGCGTCACCCGGCTGCTGAAGGCCCTGCGGCACGAGGTGCCCGGCCTCGACGCCACGCGGCGCCGGCTCGGCCTGGGCGAGGACGGGCCGGCCCTCGCCACCGTGGTGAAGACGCAGCACACCGGCTTCGGCGGCAAGCTCTCCCTCGCGCGGGTGCTGCGCGGGACGCTGCACGAGGGCGAGACGGTGACGGGTTCCGGCGGCGGCGGCGGGCGCATCGCCGGCATCACCGCCTTCGCGGGCGGCACCCCGGCCCGGGCGCCGGAGGCGGCGGCCGGCGAGGTCGCCGGCCTCGCCCGGCTCGAGGACATCGCCACCGGCGAGACGGTGGCCGCCGGGCCGGCCGCGCCGCCGGCCCTGGTCAGCCCGGAGGCGCCGGCCCCGGTCTACGCGGTCGCGCTGCGGGTGCGCGACCGCAAGGACGACGTGCGCCTGACCGGGGCGCTGGCCAAGGTGATCGAGGAGGACCCGTCGCTGGTCCTGGAACCGGTGCCGGAACTCGGCGAGCTGCGCCTGTCGGGGCAGGGCGAGATGCACCTGCGGGTCGCGGTCGAGCGGCTCGGCTCCCGCTTCGGCCTCGGCATCGCCACCGAGCGGCCGCGGATCGCCTATCGCGAGACCATCCGCGGCGACGCCGCGGCGCGCGGCCGCCACAAGAAGCAGACCGGCGGCCACGGCCAGTTCGCCGACGTCGCCCTCGGGGTGCGGCCGCTGCCCCGCGGCAGCGGGTTCGCGTTCGAGGACGAGGTGGTCGGCGGGGCGGTGCCGCGGCAGTACATCGCCTCGGTCGAGGCCGGCGCCCGGGCCTGCACCGCCCGCGGCCCCCTCGGCTTCCCGGTGGTCGACCTCGCGGTGACGCTGACCGACGGGGCGTCGCACGCGGTCGATTCGTCCGACGCCGCCTTCCAGACCGCGACCCGGATCGCCGTCGAGGAGGCGCTGGCCAAGGCCGGGCCGGTGCTGCTGGAGCCGGTCCTCGCGGTGACGATCCGGGCGCCGGCCGGTGCCACCGCCCGGGCCACCGGGCTCGTCACCGGCCGGCGCGGCCAGATCCTCGGCTTCGGCGCCTGCCCGGACTGGTCCGACTGGGAGCAGCTCGACGCGCTGATCCCGGAGGCCGAGATGGCCGACCTCATCGTCGAGCTGCGCTCGGCCACCGCCGGCGCCGGCCGGTTCAGCGCCCGCTTCGACCATCTCGCCGAGGTCACCGGCCGACCGGCCGAGGCCGTGCTCGCCGGGCAGCCGGCGCGGCGGGCGGGGTGAGGGCTCGTACGGTCTCCGATCGATCGCCAGGCGACCGCGAGCGGTCGCCTTCGCGATGCGGAAACCGGCTTCGCTCATGCGTGCGGAGCAAAGCTCCACCGCGCGGGCTGGTGATGCGATGTCCGGAACTGATCGTCCGAAAATCGTATCAGCAGACTTGCGTTGGCACGCCAACGCTTCGTCCGCTCGGGTTCTCGTCGTGCCGCAGGTTTTCGTCGCAAAACCGGCAACCGCCTTTGCGAAACCTGCTCAGAGCGCCGCGAGGCGCTCGGCGTTCGCCCGGACGTGCTCGCGGTAGCGGGCGATCACCGCCTCGGGCGAACCGCCGGAGAGCAGCATGTCGGTGGCCTCGATGGCGGCGTCGACCTTCTCGCTGACCATCCGCTGGGCCTCGGCGCGGCCGGCGGCGCCGCCCCACGCGACCTTCGCGAGCCGCATCCCGATCACGCATTGCGATTCGAGGGTGAGCATCGTTGCCGCGTACAAGGGACCGAACATTCGCGTCTCCGGATCGGAAGGGGCGCCGCGGCGCCCCGGGTTCGAGGATCGGGGGCTTGCGGCCCCGCGCGGGATCAGGCCGGGGGCCATGAGGCGGCCCGCGGCGCCAGCAGCCATCCCGCCGAGCGGCTGATGTCGCCCCAGCATGCGATCGCTGCCCCGAGGGAGCGATTGACCTCCGACAGGTGGCAGGTGAGGAGGTCCGACGGCGAGCGCGCATCGAGGAGCGCGCGCCAATAGGCGAAGGCGGCCTGGGTTTCGCCGCGCACGAAGTCGGCGAGGCGGGCATTCACCGCGAACACGCCCTGCATCGCGGCGCGCGGCAGCTCCTCCGCCTCCTCGGAAGGGGCATCCGGACCACCGGGGAGTACCGGAGCCTCGGGGAGCGCCTCCTGCACGACCGGCGGCACAGGGGCCTCGGGGGGCGCCTCCTGCGCGAACGGTGCCTGCTCCGCCTCGGCCCCCGCATCCGGAGCGGCCTCGGCGACCGGCACGGGATCGGCGTCCGGGGCGGCCGCCTCGTCCGGAGCGGGCGTCTCCGCCGCCGGGGGAGGGCCGCGCTCGTCCGAACCGGGCTCCTCCGCGGGAGCGCCGGCACCGGCGGGAGCCTCCGCGGGCTCGCCGGGGGCGAAGTCCTCGCCGGCTTCCGCGGCGGCCGTGATCGACGCCGCCGCGATCGCAACCGTCTCCGCGGCCGGAGGTGCGACCGCCACGGCGGGCACCAGCACCTCGCCGGCGACCTGCTCGTCGGGGGCGGCGGATGCTGCCATGGCGGACAGCCGCTCGGCCGCCGGGATCGGCTGGCGCGGGGCCTGCTTCCTGCGGGGCGGGGTGCCGCGCCGGCTGTTCGGTCCAGTGTGACGGTTGGTCATGGCAGTCGCCCTTTCTCGCTGTCGGAACGCCTCCAGATCGCGAAGTCAGTTCGCGCGCCCAAGGATGGGGCTCGGTTCAAAGGCGAACGCGGCAGCCCGAGCCTAGTCGCCATCACCTTCCGACACGTTAATCCCCGGAGCGGGCGCATGACCGAGACGTTCCGTCCCTCTGGAGGACCGGTCGTAGTCATGCCTTCAGCCAGCGCCCGCGGGCCGCATCAGCCCTTCTGACCCGGCTTCAGGTTGGCGAGTTCTTTGGCCTGGGCCTGAAGCGTCTCGATCTGACTGCGCATGTACTCGCCCTGGAGGCCGATCGCCTCCTTGGCATCCTTCGCGTGGACCATCTTCTGGGCGAGGTCGAGGGTCGCGGCGATGTGCTGCTCGGCGAAGTCGAAGCCGCGGTTGACCGCGGTGCCGGCGGTGGACTGCGACGTGTTGGTCGAACTCTGCACCGCCTCGGCGACCTTGCGGGCGGTGGTGAGGAGGTTGCTGAACGCCGACCGGGCGGTCTCGATGCCCTTCTCGGCGGATTCGCGGGTGTCGTTCGCGGCCTCGGGGCCCTGATTGCTGCTCATGGTCGTTCCCTCGCGTCGGAGCTGGCCGGCGCCACAGGCGGTCTTGTGCACCGCAGCATGGCGATATTGCGACGCAATGCAAGTCTCGGCCCGTCGGCGCGAAAAGGCAAGGTGGCGGCCGCGGGGTCCGGACGCCGCCCGGAAGCGCCGGCCGCAATCGGGCGTTAACGAAGATTCGTCACGGTGGGGTCTGTCCCCGGGATTACGGGGATGGTTCCAGGGCCGGTCCGCCCGACCCTCGCTGTTGACGAGAGACCCCGATGGCGCACCTGCGGTTCAGACCCTCTCCGGCCGGCTTGGTCGCCATGACCCTCGGCGGCTTCGCGGTGTTCGGATGGGGAGCCTTCGCCCTCACGGCGTCGGGCCAGCGCGCGCTCGAGACCCGCATCAGCGAGGTCGAGGGTGAGCGCGACGCCCTGCTGGCGCGTCAGAAGCAGTTCCAGGAGACCGAGGCCGACCTGCGCGACCGCCAGTCCAAGGTCGCGGCGGCCAAGGACGACCTGCTCCAGGTCAACGCCGCCCGCGAGAAGGCGAAGGCGCAGTTCGCCACGACGCAGCGGGACCTCGCCGCCCTGACCAAGCGCCTCGATCAGGCGCGGGAGAAGGCGGCCCAGACCACCGGCAGCATCCCGGCGGCCGATCCGGCGAAGAAGCCGGCCCGCTGAGCCGACCCGCGTTTCCCGGGGCGGCGAACGGGATCGTCGCCGGCGCCGGCCGGGCTTCGACGATCCAAGCCGGGCGGGATCCCGACCGATTCCTCGTCTCTGCGCCATCCGTCGGAACGCCGCCCGTTCCGACGGATGGTGCCGGGCGGCCGGCCGTCTCCGGCCGGCGGAACGAGGCCGCGGTCAGCGGAAGCCCGCCACCCGGCGGTCGCGCTTGCGCTCGGCGGCCGGCTGGTAGGCGATGCTGGCGTGATGGGTGCAGTAGGGCAGCCCGGTGATCGACCGGGCGCCGCAGAACCGGAAGTCCGGCGTCGCCGGGTCGCCCATCGGCCACCGGCACATCGATTCGCGGAGTTCCATGATGGTGACCCGCTCGGACACCGGGAGCGCCACGTCGGCCGGACCGGCCGGCCCGGGCTGCTGCACCAGCGCCAGGGGGGCGGGAGCCGGAGCCAGGACCGTCGCCGGGCGTCCCGCGGGGGCGGGCGCCTCGTCCGCCCTGACCCGCCGGGTCGGCAGCGGCGCGGGCGCCGCCGGCTCCGCCTCCGACTTGAGCACCCGGCCGGCGAGGCCGAGGCGATGAACCTTTCCGATGACCGCATTCCGGGAAACGCCACCGATCTCCGCCGCGATCTGGCTCGCGCTCCGCCCATCGATCCACAGCCGCCGCAGGAGCTCGACCCGCTCCTTCGTCCAGCTCGGGCCCGCATCCACCATCGCCGCCTCCGACTGACCCCATCCATCACCCATGTCGAATCGGCAAGCGAACGCGAGCGGTCTGCACGTCGACCGCGCGTTGCGAAGCTTCCCGATCCTGCCTGGTGATCGCCGCCACGAAAGCTCGTCTGCGACGGGGGTGAACCTACAGGAGGCCCGGACGAACGCGCAAGGGTCCGGCGGCCCGCGGACGCGCCTTTTCCGTCCCGCCACGGCGACCGTGCGAGCGCCCGGCCGGGGACGAGCCGTCGGCCCGGCGGTCCCGGCACTTTTTCGAGAAGATGCTAAGAATCAGTTACTTGGCCCGTTCGGGCGCGGGCGCCCCATCGCCTCTCCGGTGCGGCCGGGCCGGCCGCGCGGAGTGCCGCCACGCGTCCTCCGGGACCCGCCGGACGCCGCCATCTCCCGCTGCCATCAGGGTTTCCCACCCGCGCCGTGGCGCGGGCGCCACGCCCCGGCGAATCGCGTGGGGCGGCCCGCGTCCGGGCCCGCGTTGCCGGCGGCGCCGACGGGTCCTATCTTGCCCGGGCGCCGGACTTCGGCAGCCTGGGAGCCTTCATGCGGACGACCCTCGCGTGTTTCCTCGCCCTGCTCGCGGCCCCGACCGGCCTCGCGGCGGAGCCGGCCGGCGTTCATCTCGCCCCGCACCGCGCCGTCTACGACCTCTCCCTCGTCCGCAGCGGCGGCACCCGCGCGGTCGAGAGCGCGCGCGGCCGCATCGTGTTCGATTTCTCCGGCGACGCCTGCAAGGGCTGGGCGCTGCAGTACCGTCAGGTCACGGTGCTGGAGAGTTCCGAGAGCGGCGCGCGCACCTCGGACCTGCGCAACACCACCTTCGAGAGCGGCGACGGCCGCGCCTTCCGGTTCCGCACCCAGTCGGACCTCAACGGCCAGAGCACGGCGCCGGTGGACGGCAACGCCGAGCGCAGCGACAAGGGATTGGAGGTCAGCATCCGCGCGCCGAAGCGCAGCACGGCCGCGGTGGCGGGCGAGGTGCTGTTTCCCGCGGCCCACATGCGGCGGCTGGTCGAGGCCGCCCGGGCCGGGGAGCGGACCGTCGCCGTGAAGGTGTTCGACGGCTCGGACGACGGCCGCAAGATCTACGACACCCTGGCGGTGATCGGTCCGCGCCGCACCGCGGAGGCGAAGGAGGGCACCGCCCCGTCGGGAGGCGCGCCCGCCCCGTCCGCGCCCGGGGCCGAGGCGGTCGAAGCCCCGTTGCGCGAGGGCGTGATGGCGACGATGCCGCGCTGGCCGGTGACCCTCAGCTACTTCTCGACCGGGGAGGGGGAGCGGACGCCGGTCTACGTCCTGTCGTTCGATCTGTACGAGAACGGCGTCAGCGCCGCGCTCAAGCTCGATTACGGCGATTTCGCCCTCAGGGGCGCCCTGTCCCGGATCGACCTCGCTCCGGAGAACAAGGGCTGCCGCTCCTGACCTCCGTCCCGTCCGGAGAGGCGGCCGGCGCCGGATGCGAGTCCGCTGCCGGGCGCTCGACCGGCACCGGTCGCGAGACCGGCACCGGTCGCGAGACCGGCACGAAGGCGAGCCCGCGCTGGATCGCGGCGGCGCCGAACCGCGCGCGCACGGCGTCGACCGCCGCGTCCCGGCTCGCGTCGCGGCGCAATCCCGGCTCGGCGAGGTCGCCGCGGTCGGCGTGGACCGCCGGGCAGAGGTCGCCGGCCCCGACGCCGATCAGCCGGTAGGCGGTGCCGTCGCAGGCCTCCCGGAGCAGCGCCTCGGCCGGGCGGAACAGCCGCTCGGCGATCTGCGTCGGCGCCAGCCCCGAGCGGGTGCGGGTCCGCAGCCGGAACGCCGAGTCCTTGAGCTTCAGGGTGACGCTGCCGGCGGCGAGGTCGGCGTGCTTGAGCCGCCGGGCCACCGTCTCGCACAGCCGCCACAGGATCGGGCGCAGGGCGGCGGGATCGCGCAGATCCTCCGCGAAGGTGGTCTCGCCCGACACGCTCTTCGTCTCCCGCTCCGGCCGCACCGGGCGCGGATCCTCGCCCCGGGCCAGCGCCGCGAGCCGGGCGGCGTCGCGCCCGAGGGCCGCGGCGAGCCGGGCCGCGTCGGTCCGGGTGAGGTCGCCGACCCGGGCGACGCCGAGCCCGGCGAGGCGGGCGGCGGCGGCCCGGCCGATCCCCGGCAGGATCCCGACCGGGCGGGAGGCCAGGAAGGAGACGGCCTCGGCCCGGCCGATCACCGCGAAGCCCCGCGGCTTCTCGAGGTCGGAGGCGATCTTGGCCAGGAACTTGTTGGGCGCGAGGCCGACCGAGACGGTGATGCCGACCTCCTCCTCCACCCGGCGGGCGAACCGCGCCAGGGTGAGGGCCGGCCCCGCCCCGTGCAGGCGGTCGGTGCCGCCGAGATCGAGGAACGCCTCGTCGATCGAGACGGGCTCGACGAGGGGCGTCAGCGCCTGCATCATCGCCCGCACCTGCCGCCCGACCCGGGCATACTTCTCCATGTCGGGGCGCAGGACCACCGCGTCGGGGCAGGCGTCGAGGGCCTGGAACATCGGCATCGCCGAGCGCACCCCGCAGGTGCGGGCGATGTAGCAGGCGGTCGAGACCACCCCGCGCCGGCCGCCGCCGATGATGACCGGCCGGTCGCGCAGGGCCGGGTCGTCGCGCTTCTCGATCGCGGCGTAGAAGGCGTCGCAGTCGATGTGCGCGATCGTCAGCGCGTCCTGCTCGGGATGGGCGAGCAGCCGCGGCGAGCCGCAATGCCGGCACCGCGCCGCCCGGTCCTGCCCGCGGCAGCAATCGAGGCACAGGACCGGACCGGGCGTCATGCGCCGAAGGAATCCGGCTCGGGCGGGCCGAGGCGCCGCCACGCCCCGGCGAGCCGCTCCGGGGCGACGTCGAGGGCCTGGGCGCAGGCGATCAGCGTCTCCTCGTCCGACACGACGTGGTCGAGGATGCCGACGAGGAAGTCCGGCGACCCGGCCGCCGCCCGCAGGGCGGCGGGATCGAGGCCGGAACTCTCCATGAACCGCAGCAGTCGCCCCGGGTCGCCGAGAACGAAGTCCATCGCCCGCTCGGCCAAGCTCTCCGCCCCGGCACGACCGGTCTCTCCGGCACGGGGATTGCGATCCCCGGGGAATGAATCGAATTTGCGTTTCATCAATATGTGTCGCTTAACAGTGATCCGGGAAAGGCGTGGTCGGGTGGTTCGCGGCTCGCCCCGGCGCCGGAGACAGTGAGCCATGAAGAAGACCGTGCTCATCGTCGAGGACAACGAACTGAACATGAAGCTCTTCAACGACCTGTTGGAAGCCCATGGCTACGCGACCCTCAAGACCGCCAACGGGATCGAGGCGATCGAGCTCGCCCGCCGGCACCGGCCCAACCTCATCCTGATGGACATCCAGCTCCCCGAGGTGTCCGGCCTCGAAGTGACCAAATGGCTCAAGGAGGACGACGAACTCAAGAGCATTCCGGTCATCGCGATCACCGCCTTCGCGATGAAGGGCGACGAGGAGCGCATCCGCGAGGGCGGCTGCGAGGCCTACCTCTCGAAGCCGATCTCGGTGGCGAAGTTCCTCTCGACCGTGCGAACCTATCTCGGCGACGAGCGCCAAGCTTGAGAAAGGCCAACGCCCATGTCGGCACGCGTCCTCGTCGTCGATGACCTGTTTCCCAACCTCAAGCTGCTCGAAACCAAGCTGACGCTCGAATACTTCGAGGTCGTGACGGCGATGAACGGCCCGGACGCCCTGGCGGTGTGCGAGAAGGGCCTGTGCGACATCGTGCTGCTCGACGTGATGATGCCGGGCATGGACGGGTTCGAGGTCTGCCGCCGGATCAAGGGGACGCCGACCACCGCCCACCTGCCGGTGGTGATGGTGACCGCCCTCGACCAGCCGAGCGACCGCCTGCGCGGACTCGATGCCGGCGCCGACGACTTCCTCACCAAGCCGATCGACGACGTGGCGCTGCTCGCGCGGGTGCGCAGCCTCGTGCGGCTGAAGGCGATCACCGACGAACTGCGCGGCCGGGCGCTGACCTCGCGCGACTACGGCTTCGGCGATCCGCTCGCCGCGGCGGCGGCCGAGACCGGCCTGGACGCCAGCATCCTGGTGGTCGAGGACCGCCGCTCCTCCGCCGACCGGCTGGCGATGGCGCTGGGCCAGTATCACCGCGTCACCGTCGAGACCGACCCGCAGCAGGCGATCGCCCGGGCGAGCGAGGGCGAGTACGACGCCGCGATCGTCAGCCTCGACCTCGACGGCGTCGACGGCCTGCGCCTGTGCAGCCAGCTCCGCTCCCTCGACCGGACCCGCAACATGCCGGTGGTGATGCTCGCCGACGCCGGCGACCGCCCGCGGATCATGCGCGGCCTCGACCTCGGCGTGCACGACTACCTGCTGCGGCCGATCGACCGCAACGAGCTCGTGGCGCGGGTGCGCACCCAGGTGCGGCGCAAGCGCTTCGCCCATTCCCTGCGCGAATCGGTGCAGGCATCGATGGAGCTCGCGGTCACCGACGGGCTGACCGGGCTGCACAACCGGCGCTATCTCGACAGCCATCTCGCCGGGCTGTTCGCCGAGCCCACCCTGCGCAGCCGCCCGGTGTCGCTGCTGCTCCTCGACATCGACCGCTTCAAGTCGATCAACGACCGGTTCGGCCACGATGCCGGCGACGAGGTGCTGCGGGACTTCGCCGACCGCATCCGCTCGCACACCCGCGGGATCGACATCGTGGCGCGGTTCGGCGGCGAGGAGATCGTGGTGGTGGTGCCCGATACCGGCCTCGACGGCGCCCGGCAGGTCGCCGAGCGGATCCGCGAGCGGGTGGAATCCGCACCGTTCGCGATCCATCGCGGCACCCGCTCGGTCGACGTCACGGTGTCGATCGGCGTGGCGGCGCGGCAGCCCGGCGACACCTGCGCCCTCGACCTGCTGAAGCGGGCCGACACCGCGCTCTACAAGGCCAAGGAGGAGGGCCGCAACCGGGTGGTGGCGGCCGCGGCCTAATCCGGCGCCGCCGCGCCGCGCTCCTGCGGCACGCCGTCACAGCGCGTCCGGGACCGCGGGCCGGCCGACGGCAGACCGTTGATTCCAGTCGTTTCTTCGATACGGCGCCGCTTCAGCTCGGCCTTATCGTACATCGCGAGAGCCTGATCTTCGCGAATGCATGTCAGCCGCCGATGATGCATTCTATCTCGACTGCACTGCGCGCGAACAGGATGGCCTTCATGGAACATCAGCCGCTTCGTCAGCTCCGTGACATCGCCGACATCGAGACGCGGCCCGCCCTGATCGAGGGGCGCCGGGCGCGGCTCGAACGCTGGGCCGAACTCCTCGAGCGCGAGCCCGCCCGGGCCTACACGACCCTGGAGGAGATCGAGTTCGTGCCGCGCGCGATGCGCGCCGCGATCCGCGCCGACAACTCGCCCCTCTCCGTGGCCTTCGCCGACCCGGTGCTGCGGGCGAGCGGACTGGCCGGGGACAGGTTCGGCGACGCCCGCAGCTTCTTCGAACTCGGGTCCGGCGAGGCGCACCGCCTGCTGTGCTCGTGCGTCAACGGGCGCAGCGTGACCGGCGCCGTCACCGCCCGGCGCCTGCGCCGCATGGCGTCGCGCCACCCCGGCCTGTGGCTCGCCTACGGCTGCGCGGCCGGCGTGCTCGGCCTGCCGGGCGTGCTCTACCTGCTCGGTTGAGCGCCGACGAAAAAGGCCGCCCTCGCGGGCGGCCCTCGGCGATCAGCGCTGAGACGCGATCACTTGATCTTGGCTTCCTTGAACTCGACGTGCTTGCGCGCGACCGGGTCGTACTTCTTGAACGACAGCTTGTCGGTCTGCGTCCGGGAGTTCTTCTTGGTGACGTAGAAGTAGCCGGTGTCGGCGGTGGAGACGAGCTTGATCTTGACGGTGACGGCCTTGGCCATGACGCGACCTCTGTGTGCGGAGAACTGCGCCCGGATCACCGAAACGCAAAAGGGCCGGGCTGGCCCGGCCGAAACGCGCGGCTTCTGTGCCCGATCCGGCCCCGAGCGTCAAGTCCGGGGCAGGGGGGCGGACGCCGCCGGGATCAGGCGCAGGCCGACCACGATCAGGTAGGCGCCGAACAGGGCCGCGAGCGTCCAGGCGAAGCCGTGCGGCGAGGCGAGGTCCATCCCGCCGCCGACGACCGGCGGCCCGAGCATCAGCCCGACATTGTACAGCACCAGGAAGGCGGCGTTGGCGCCCGCGAGCGCCGCCCCCTCGAAGCGGGCGCCGAGATGGGCGAGGCCCACGGTGTAGAAGGTCCCGGCGATGCCGCCCCAGACCAGCAGGATCCCCCACAGCAGCGGGGTGCTGCCGGCCCCGAGCGGCAGCGCCAGGGCGCCGAGCCCGCCGCACAGGGCGGCGGCGAGCAGCAGCCGGCGGCGGTCGACCCGGTCGGAGAGCAGGCCGACCGGAATCTGGAACAGCACGTTGCCGAGCGCCACGACGCTGACGAGGCCCGCCGCCTGCTCCGGGGTGAGGCCGAGCCGCAGGCCGTAGATCGGCAGGATCGCGAAGCCCCCGGTCTCGGCCGCGCCGTAGACCAGGGCCGCCAGGGTCGCCGAGGGGGCGATCCTGAGGTAGGCGAGGAAGCCGCGGCCGCCGTGGCGGGGAATGTCCGGCGACAGGCCGCGGGCGAGGAGGAGCGGCACCGCGCCGGCGGCGAACAGGACCGCGCCGGCGAGGTAGGGCGCCCAGCCCTGCGTGCCGAGGATCGCGAGCAGGCCCGGCCCGAGGGCGAAGCCCAGGGCCAGCACCGTGGCGTAGATTCCCATCACCAGCCCGCGCCGGGCCGGCGGCGCCGCCTGGTTGATCCAGAACTCCGACAGCACGAACAGCACGCCGAGGGCGGCCGAGAACAGGAAGCGCAGCGGGAACCACCAGGCGAAGCTGTGGAGCGCCCTGAAGCCGAGGAGCGCGGCTCCCCCGACCGCGAGGCTGCCGAGCAGCAGCGGCATCACGCCCAGCCGGGCGGCGATGCGGGGCACGAACGGCACCACCAGGATGCTCGCCACCCCGGCCACCGCGGTGTTGACGCCGATCATCGTGTTGGACAGGCCCATCCGCTCCATCTCGAGGGAGAGCAGCGGGATCGACAGGCTCAGGCCGGTGCCGACCACCGCCACGCAGGCGATGGCGGCCGCGATGGCGGCGGCGCGGGCACGGTCGAAACGGTCGGCGATGGTCATCGGAATCCTGGTCGATCGGGCGGAGCGGTGCGTCCGCGCCCCGATCACGCGTCGGGGGCGGGCGAGGCGTCGTCGCGGGGGCCCGCGGCCGCCCCGGTGCGGCGGGCGAGGGCGGCCGGAACCGGTCCCGCCCCGGGGTCAGATAGGGTCGCGGGGACGATGCCGCAGGGGCACGAGCCCGCCGCCCGAGCGGGTCGCGCAAAGGCGGTCGCGGGTCCTGCGGCAGAAACCCGCGACGACACAATCGCCTGGGCGGAAGACGCGTCGGCCTGCCGACGCTGGAGCATTCTCCGACGAAGCGGCATCCGCTTCGTCGCAGAAATGCGGCAAAATCAACGACATAGAGCAGGGTCCGATTGCAACGTGATCGGACCCTGCTCCAGCCCGCTCAGGGCTCGCCGCCGGAGAAGGGCCGTGCGGCCCCGGCTCGGGTCGCGGCCCCCGGGCTCCGGCCGGCGGCCACGCCGGCGTCGGCGCGCGAGCGGATCGCCTCGCGGTACACCGCCGCCGCGCGCAGGATGTGCCGGCCCAGGATCGCCAGCAGCGGCCCGGGCTCGCCCGCCTCGAAATGCCCGATCATCGCCGCGTGCTCGGCCAGCGAGGTGTCCTGCTCGTGGCTGCGCGGCACCGAGAGCTGGGCCCGCAGCGCCGCCACCTGCCAGGCGATGGCGAGATACGCCTTCGCCAGATAGGCGTTGCCGCATTCCCGGAGGAAGCAGCCGTGGAAGTCGGTGTCGGCGCGGGCATAGGCCCTGCCGTCGCCGGCCGCCCGGGCCCGCTGCATCGCCGCATGGGAGGCCCGCAGGCCCGAGGCGGTCGCCTCCGGCGCGACGGCGAGGCTGAGGCGCACCGCCTCGCTCTCCAGCATCAGCCGGAAGGCGGCGAGTTGGTCGACATCCCCGGGGGAGGGGTCGAAGACGAAGGTGCCCTTCTTCGGCACGATCACCACCAGCCCCTGCGCCTGGAGCCGGGTCAGCGCCTCGCGCATCGGCGTGCGGCTCACCCCCATGGCGAGCCCGACCCCGTCCTCCGGCAGGGCCTGCCCGAAGGCCAGCTCGGCATTCACGATGGCGTCGCGGATCCGCTCCTCGACGGCGGCGGACAGCGACTTCGGGACGGCGAGATCGAGGTGGATGACCATGGCCGGGTTATCTCACAGGCGCCCGCATCGCGCGACCCGCTTGGACACTGTATCCAAGGTACAGGACACTTGACACCACCCGCATGTCGGCTCAGGGTGAGCGCAAGGGCGGCGACGCGCCCGGACCACGAGGAGGAAGCGCCATGGAAGGCAGCATCGCGGCCCGTCCGCTTCGATCCGCCCTGCCCGCAGCGGTCGTCGGGGCGCTCGCGGACCTGCTCGGCGACCGCCTCGCCCTCGGGCTCGCCGAGCGCGAGCACCACGGCCGCGGCGAATCCTACCACCCGACGCATCCGCCCGACGCGGTCTGCTACGCGCTCGGCACCGAGGAGGTGTCGCGGATCGTGGCGGTCTGCGCCGCGCACCGGGTCGCGGTGATCCCGTTCGGCGGCGGCACCTCCCTCGAAGGGCACGTCGCGGCCCTGAACGGCGGCGTCTGCATCGACCTCAGCCGGATGACCGGGATCCTCGGCGTCCGGGCCGGGGACCTCGACGCCACGGTGCAGGCCGGGGTCACCCGCCAGCAGCTCAACGGGCACCTGCGCGACACCGGCCTGTTCTTCCCCGTCGACCCGGGCGGCGAGAGCACGCTCGGCGGCATGGCGGCGACCCGGGCCTCGGGCACCAACGCCGTGCGCTACGGCACGATGAAGGACAACGTCGTCTCGCTGACCGCGGTGATGGCCGACGGCGAGGTGATCCGCACTGGCTCGCGGGCGCGCAAGTCCTCGGCCGGCTACGACCTGACCCGACTCCTCGTCGGCTCCGAGGGCACGCTCGGCATCATCACCGAACTGACGGTGCGGCTCTACGGCATCCCGGAGGCGGTCGCCGCCGCGGTCTGCGCCTTCCCGAGCGTCGAGGCCGCCATCGCCACCGTGGTCGAGATCGTCCAGTGCGGGGTCCCGATCGCCCGGGTCGAACTCCTCGACCCGCGCACCATCGGGGCGGTGAACCACTATTCGGGGACCGGCCTGCCGGAGCGGCCGACCCTGTTCATGGAGTTCCACGGCACGCCCACCGCCACCGCCGAGCAGATGGCCCTGGTCGGCGCGCTCGCCGAGGGCAACGGCGCGCTCGGCTTCGAGACCGCCGCCGACGCCGACGCCCGCAACCGGCTGTGGCGGGCGCGCCACGACGTGCATTACGCGATCCAGACCCTGCGCCCGAACGCCCGGGTGTGGAGCACCGACGTCTGCGTGCCGATCGGCAACCTGCCGCGCTGCATCGCCGAGACCCAGGGCGACATCGACGCCGCCTCGTTCCCGATCACGACGGTGGGACACGTCGGCGACGGCAACTTCCATCTCGGACTGATCGTCGACCCGGACAGCCCGGCGGAACTGGCGGAGGCGGCGGCGCTGAACGACCGGCTGGTGCGCCGCGCCATCGCCCTCGACGGCACCTGCACCGGCGAGCACGGGGTCGGCTCCGGCAAGATCAAGTTCATGGACCTCGAACACGGGGCCGCGGTCGGGGTGATGCGGTCGATCAAGCGGGCGCTCGACCCGCTCGGCATCCTCAATCCCGGCAAGGTGCTGCCCGCCGGAGACGCCGCGCGATGAGCCCCTCGACCGACATGACCGGGGCGGTGGTCCTCGTCACCGGCGGCGCCTCCGGCATCGGCCGCGCGATCGTCGACGCGACGCTGGCCGCCGGCGGACGGGCGATCGTCTGGGACGTGGATGCGGCCGGCCTCGCCGCCTGCGCGGCGGCGCACGGAGCCCGGGTGAGCACCACCCGGGTCGACGTCTCTGATGCCGGCGCGGTCGCGGCCGCCGCCGCCGACCTGCCCCGGCCGGACTTCGCGCCGACCCACCTCGTCAACAATGCCGGCATCATCGGCCGCCGGATGCGGCTCGCCGAGATGGACCCGGCCGAGATCGACCGGGTGCTCGCGGTCAACCTGAAGAGCGTGCTCCACTGCACCCGGGCCTTCCTCGAAGCCCGGGCGCCGCACCCCTCGGCGGCGATCGTCAACCTGTCGTCGATCGCCGCGCGCACCGGCGGCATGCCCGGCAACGCCCTCTACGCCACCACCAAGGGCGCCATCGCCTCGCTGACGGTGGCCGCCGCCAGGGAGCTGGCGCCGGAGGTGCGGGTCAACGCCCTCGCGCCCGGCGTGATCGACACCCCGATCCAGGGCGACGTCTTCGGCGACCGCGGCAAGGTGGCGGAGATCGCCCGGGCGATCCCGCTGCAACGGCCCGGCACGGCGGGGGAGGTGGCCGAGGCGGCGCTGTGGCTGCTCTCGCCGGCCGCGGCCTACGTCACCGGCACGGTCCTGGACGTCGCCGGCGGGCGGTGAAACGCCGTCCGGGTGCCGGGAACCGGGCCGCGCACGCACGATCCTCCTCTCCCTCGTCCGGGCCCGGAGACGGTGCGGAGACTGACGTGAGCGGCGATCCGGCAGTCTTTCGCCGCTCCGACACACGACCTCAACCGCAAGGGGAAACGCCCATGACCACCGCCGCCGCCACGGCGACACCGCCCGAGACCGACGCCGCCGTCGCCACCGCCCGGCGGCGCCTCGTGCCGTTCCTGGTACTGATGTACCTGCTGGCCTATCTCGACCGGGCCAACGTCGCCTACGCCAAGCAGGCGCTCCAGCTCTCGATCGGGATCTCGGAGGCGGCCTTCGCCTTCGCGGCCGGCATCTTCTTCATCGGCTACGCGGTGTTCGAGTTGCCGAGCAACCTGATCCTGCACCGGATCGGCGCCCGGGTCTGGCTGTCGCGCATCATGGTCACCTGGGGCCTGCTCGCCGCCGCGATGGCCTTCGTGCAGGGCGACACCTCGTTCTGGGTCCTGCGGGTGCTGCTCGGCATCGCCGAGGCCGGGTTCTTCCCCGGCGTGCTGCTCTACCTGACCTACTGGTTCCCGGCGAGGGAGCGCGCCCAGATCCTCGGCCTGTTCTACCTGAGCCAGCCGCTGTGCTTCATTCTCGGCGGCCCGATCTCCGGCGTGCTGCTCGACCTCGACGGCGCCTTCGGCCTGCACGGCTGGCAGCTCATGTTCCTGGTCGAGGGCCTCGCCGCCTCCCTGGTCGGCATCTGGGCCTTCTTCTACCTCACCGACCGCCCCCGCGACGCCGCCTGGATGCCGGCGAGGCAGCAGGCCGCGCTCGAATCCGCCATCGCCGCCGAGAACGCGACCAAGACGGCGCGCGGCGCGGTGAAGCTCGGGGCGATCTTCCGCAACCCGCTGCTCGCGCACTTCGCGCTCACCTATTTCTGCATCGCGATCTGCGGCTACGGCATCGCCTTCTACCTGCCGACGCAGGTGAGCGCGCTGCTCGGCACCAAGGTCGGGCTCACCGTGACGCTGGTCACCAGCATCCCGTGGCTCTGCGCCTTCGCGGTCAGCGCCGTCTGGCCCGGCCTCGCCCAGCGCACCGGCCGCCGGCGGCTGTTCGCGGTGATCTCGCTCGTCGGCGCCGGCCTCGGCATGATCGCCTCGGGCTACGTGCCGCCGCTCGTCGCCGTGATGGCCTTGTGCGTCTCCGTCGCCGGGCTGATCTCGGCCCAGCCGATCTTCTGGACCTTCCCGATGGGCTATTTCGGCGGCTTCGCGGCGGCGGGCGGCATCGCGGTCATCAACGCGCTCGGCAACCTCGGCGGCTTCGTGGCGCCGAACCTGAAGGTCGCGGCCGAGGGCTGGTTCGGCACCGGCCAGGCCGGCCTGTGGGTGATCGGCGGCGGCGCGCTCCTCGCCTCCGTCCTGCTGGCGCTGATCCCGGCCCGGGCCGAGCTGGCGGCGCCGGCCTCCGACGCGCCGGGTGACGCGGCGTCCAGGGAGGCGCTGGCATGACCCAAGCCGCGAGACTGCGCACCCTGATGGGGCAGGGCATCGTCATGGCGCCGGGCGCCTCCGATGCCCTCGCGGCCCGGCTGGTCGAGCGCGCCGGCTTCCCGGCGGTCTACATGACCGGCTTCGGCGCCACGGCGAGCCGGCTCGGCCTGCCCGATCTCGGCCTGATGTCGCAGACCGAGATGACCGAGCACGCCCGCATCATGACCCGGGCGGTGACGATCCCGGTCGTCGCCGACGCCGACACCGGCTACGGCGGCCCGGCCAACATCCACCGCACGGTGCGGGAGTACGTCCAGGCCGGTGTCGCGGCGATCCATCTCGAGGATCAGGTCGCGCCCAAGCGCTGCGGCCAGCTCGCCGGCATCCGCCTCGTCGACGCCGAGGAGAACGCCCTGCGGCTGCGCTGCGCCATCGAGGCCCGCGGCGGCGACGACCTGCTGGTCATCGGGCGCACCGACGCCCTTCCGGCGGCGGGGATCGACGAGGCGGTGCGCCGGGCCGCGCTCTACCGCGAGGCCGGGGTCGACCTCGTCTTCGTCGACGGGGTCAAGCGCGTCGCCGAGGTCGAGGCGATCGCCCGGGCGGTGCCGGGGCCGAAGGTGGTGTCGATCGTCGACGGCAACAAGACGGTGGCGCTCACCGCCGCCGACCTCCAGGCGATGGGCTTCAGCCTCGTCTTCTACGCCCTCAGCACCCTGTTCTCCGCCGTGAAGGCGATGACGCTGACCCTCGACGCCCTCAAGCGGGAGGGCACGCCGCGCGGCCGCGCCGACGCCATGGCGACCTACGGCGAGTTCGCCGAACTGGTCGACCTCGCCGGCCATCAGGCGCGGGCCGACCGGTTCGGCGGCTGACGCGACCCGGTCCGGACGCCGCCGGCCCGCCGGCTTCGTCCGGATCCGATGCGGGACCGGCCGCCCTGGTCGGACGGATGCGCCGAGCCGGAACCTCGGCCCGGCGGGTCCGGCGTGATTCGGCCGTGATGACGCCGCCGCGACCACCGTTCACGACGGATCGCCCAAACCAGTCTTCGTTTTCGACTTGCATCACCCGGCCGATGCAGAAAAAACCTTTGACTGTGTCGAATCGATCAAGCCTCGGCCATATACGATTCGCTGCCGTTTAGAATCATAATAAAATAACCGCTGGTTATGGCTGAATTGTTCTAATGTAAGAAAATATTACTTGATTCCACCTCTGCATTGTCGCCATTCACCAACCAGAAACAGGTCGTTTCCGACCCGCCACAGGTGTGGGTTGTTGCGTCTTCGGTGAGTTCCGTCATGCCCCACATCGTCTCCCGCCGCCCGGATCGTCGCCGCCGCGAGCGCGCGCGGCTCAAACCGGCCGTCGTGGCGAGCGTCCTCATCGGGTGCAGCGGGGCGACGCCGGGCTGGTCGCAGGAGGCGGGCGAGATCGCCCTCGACACGATCAGCGTGGCGGGCGAGGGCGGCGTGCGTGCGAGCGCGGCGGGCACCAGCCCGGGCGGAGCACGCGGCCCGGTTCCGGGCTACGTCGCCTCGCGCAGCGTCGTCGCCACCAAGACCGACACCCCGATCCTCGAGACGGCGCAGTCGATCTCGGTCATCGGCCGCAAGCAGATCGAGGACCAGAACGCTCTCACCATCAACCAGGCCCTGCGCTACACGCCGAGCGTGACGACGGAGCAGCGCGGCGGTGCCGGGGCGACCCGCCTGGAGCAGTTCTACATCCGCGGCTTCGTGGCGCCGCTGTTCCTCGACGGCCTGCGCCTGCCCGGCAGCCGCGACGCCGCGCCGTCGATCGACCCCTACCGGATCGAGCGCATCGACGTCGTCAAGGGCCCGGCCTCGGTGCTGTACGGCCAGTCAGGTCCCGGCGGCATCGTCAACTTCACCTCGAAGATGCCGCAATTCGTCCGCCACGGCGAGGTGTTCGTCCAGGGCGGCGGCTACAGCGAGGTGCGCGGCGGCTTCGACATCGGCAGTCCGATCGCCCCCGAGGGGACGGTGCCGGGAACCGAGCAGTTCGCCTTCCGGTTGACCGGCCTCGGCTGGACCGGCGACGGGCCGGCGGTGACCACGAAGATCGAGCGCGCCTTCATCCAGCCCAGCATCACCTGGCGGCCCTCGGCCGACACCAGCCTGACGGTGATCGGCGTCTACCAGCGCGACCCGTTCTCCGGCTATTACGGCGCCCTCCCGGCCTTCGGCACGGTGTTTCCGCGCAACTTCGGCAGCGGCATCGTCGGCCGGCTTCCGGCCAACTTCTACGACGGCGACCGGAGCTTCGAGCAGTCCGACCGCACGCAGGCGTCGGTCACCTACATCTTCGACCACCGCTTCAACGACAACTTCCGCTTCCATTCGGGCGGGCGCTACCTGCGCACCGAGGGCGACTACCGCAGCGTCTACACCTCGTTCAACTCCACGGTGCCCCTCTTCAGCACCCCCGGACTGACCTCCGGGCCCTTCATCAGCCGTTCGCGCATCGCCACGCAGGTCGGGATCGACGCCTACAACATCGACAACTACTTCGAGGCCAAGTTCGACACCGGCATCCTCGCCCACACCGCGCTGCTCGGCGTCGACCACCAGACCTTCCAGACCCGGACCCTGGCCTCGCCGTTCCCGAACACGACCGCGCTGAACGCCCTGGCGCCGAACTACGACCAGAACTTCCCGGTCCCGGCCCTCACCACGGACGCCAACATCACCGCGGCGCAGACCGGCGTCTACCTCCAGGACCAGATCAAGGTCGACCGCCTCGTCCTGACCCTCGGCGGCCGCTACGACGTCGCGCGCCAGTCCGGCCCGACCCGCACGATCGCCACCGGCGCCGTCGCGAACCAGGACGTGCCCGCCGACGCGCTGACCTACCGGGCGAGCCTGCTCTACCTGTTCGACAGCGGCGTCGCCCCCTACGTGTCCTACAGCGAGGCGTTCGAGCCGATCACCGGCGGCCGCATCTTCGATCCGGCCTTCGGGGCGGTGGGCCGCATCCCCGACCCGATCTCCAGCCGCCAGTACGAGGCCGGCATCAAGTACCAGCCGCCGGGCACCGACATCCTGCTCACCGCGGCGGCGTTCGACATCAGGCGTTCCAACTCGCTGACCCCTGACCCGGTCAACGGTTCGGCCTTCAGCCTCCAGACCGGAGAGGTCGGGGTACAGGGCGTCGAGTTCGAGGCCAGGGCCAACCTCGCCGAGGGCCTGAACCTCGTCGGCGGCGTGTCGTTCCTCGACATCCGCAACACCCGCGACACCAACCAGACCTACAACCAGGTGGCGGGACGCAACGTGCCGATCGTCGGCCTCAAGCCCGTCCAGGTGCCGGACCGCACCGCGTCGCTGTTCGTCGACTACCGCTTCCAGTCCGGCCCGCTGCTCGGCCTCAGCCTCGGCGGCGGCGTGCGCTACCTCGGCGGGTCGTGGGGCGACCCGGCCAACACCTTCCGGGTGCCCGAGAGCGTGCTGGTCGACGCGGTGGCGAGCTACGACCTCAAGTATGCCGACCCGCGGCTCGAGGGCTTCAACCTCCAGGTCAACGCCCAGAACCTCCTCGACGAGCGCTACGTGACCGGCTGCTTCTCCTACGCGACCTGCTTCTACGGCCTGTCGCGGACGGTCTATGCGACCCTGCGCTACCGCTGGTAGGCCCCGACGCCATGACCTCCCGATCGGCCGCGAAGGCGGACCTCCTCGCGCGAGCCGCGGTGCTGGGGCGCGTCGTCCTCGCCGCCGGCGGCGGCTATGGCACCGCGGCGCTGGCGACCGCGTTGTTGTCGCTGACGCTGCCGCTGACCCGGGCCGAGGCGGTGACGGCGGCGACGCTCGCGAGCTTCGTCGTGATGGTGGGCGTGGTGGTCTACGTGTTCGCGGCCCGCTCCCTCGTGCGGGCCGCCCTCGGCGTCGGTGGGACGGCGCTCCTCCTCGGCGGCGCCCTGTGGCTCGCGATCGGGCTTGCCCCGGCACCCGGGCCCGGCCCCGGCACCGGGGCCCGCCCCGGCATGAGTGTTCCGGCATGAGAAACGGCTTCCGTCAGTCCATGGCCTGGCTGCACACCTGGTCCGGCCTGATCGTCGGCTGGGTGCTGTTCGCGGTGTTCGTGACCGGCACCGCGAGCTACTACCGCACCGACATCACCCGCTGGATGCAGCCGGAATTGCGGCGCGAGGCGTCGCTCGACCCCGACGCCGTGGCGCGGGCCGCCGACCTCGCGGTCGCCCACCTCCAGACCCACGCCGCCGGGGCGCGGGCGTGGTTCATCGGCCTGCCGCAACCCGACCGGCCGCTGGTCGACCTGTTCTGGCGCGGCAGGCCCGGAACGCCGCCGAACCGCGTCTTCCTCGACCCGCGGACCGGCGAGCCGGCGGCCCTGCGCGACACCAGGGGCGGCGACTTCCTGTACCGGTTCCACTTCGAGCTGCACCTGCCGCCGCTCTGGGGCCGCTGGATCGTCGGCATCTGCGCGATGATCATGCTGGTGGCGCTGGTGAGCGGGATCATCACCCACCGGCGCATCTTCGTCGACTTCTTCACCCTGCGCCGGGACAAGGCGGTCCAGCGCGGCTGGCTCGACGCCCACAACGTCACCGGCGTGCTGGCGCTGCCGTTCCACCTGATGATCACCTACACGGGCGTCATCACCCTCGGGCTGATGTACATGCCCTGGGGCGTCACCGCCGCCTACAAGGGCGACATGCAGGCGTTCTTCGCCGAGACCGGGCAGGTGACGCAGCCGCGCCCGGCCGCCGGCAGGCCCGGCACCCTGGCCCCGGTCGGGCCGATGGTGCGCCACGCGCTGGCGACGATCCCCGAGCCGCTGGAGCGCCTCACGGTCCAGAACCCGCGCGACGCCAACGCGACCGTGATCGCGGTGTTCGAGGAGCCGCACGGCCTGTCGCACGAGCACCCGCAGGTCGCCTTCGACGGCACCACCGGTGCGGTCGTCGAGGTGCGGGCCGGCGGCCTGCGCCCCGCCGCCAGGACCTTCACCACCATGGTCGGCCTGCACGAGGCGCATTTCGCCGGCCCGGCCCTGCGGGTGCTGTTCTTCCTGTGCGGGCTGATGGGAACCGCGATGGTCGGGTCCGGCCTCGTGCTGTGGAACGTGGCGCGGCTGCCGAAGAAGGGCGGCGCGCCGGGCTTCGGCTGGCGGCTGGTCCACGGCCTCAACGTCGGCACCGTCGCCGGCCTGCCGGCGGCGGTCGCGGCCTATCTCCTCGTCAACCGGCTCCTGCCCGCCGGCCTCGCCGGCCGGGCCGAGTGGGAGGTGCGGGCGTTCTTCGGGGTCTGGCTCGCGACGACGCTGGTCGCGTTCCTGCCGCCGCTGCGGCCCCGGCTCGCCTGGAGCGGGGCGATGGCGCTCGCCGCGCTCCTCTACCTCGCCGCCGCCGCGGCCGACGTGCTGACCGCGCGCGGGCTCTGGGACGACCCGGCCTGGTTCCTCGGCTTCGACGCGGTGCTGGTGCTGCTCGCCGCCGCGCTCGCGGTCGTCTCGCGCAAGATCGTCCGCTACGAGCCGCCGCGCCGCGCCCGCAAGGCCGACCCGGTCCCCGCTCCCGGCGGCCGGGTCGCGGCGAAGCCCCGCTCCGCCGGCCAGCCGGCTCCGGCGATGCGGCGGGAGACCGAGACCCGGCTCGGGCGCGCATGACCGCCATCGTCGTCCTGCTGAATCTCGGCCTCGGTCTGGCCGGCCTCGGCGCGCTCCGCCTCAGCCTCGCCCGGCACCACGACGCGGTCTTCGCGGTGCCCCTCGCCCGGCGGCGCGCCCTGGCGTGGCGGGCCGGGGGATGGGTCGCCATCGCCCTGTCCCTGGCGGTGGCGGTCCGGTTCGAGGGCTGGGATTTCGGGCCGGTGCAGTGGCTCGGCACCCTCACGGCGGCGGCGCTCGCCCTGGTGGTCGTGCTGTCCTACCATCCGCGGCTCGCGTGGTGGCTGGTCGTGCTGCCGCTGCTGTCCTCGGCGGCCCTGCTGACCGGATTGTCCGCCGGCGGCCCCTGATCCGGGACGCCGCGGACCTGACGCCGAGGCGGGGCGCCGCCTCCACCGGCCCCCACGATCCGGGGGACGCCTACGCACCGAACCGGATGCCCTCGCGCTCGTAATCCTCCCGCACGCATCGGAGGATCAGGGCGATCTCGGCCGATGGATCGTCCTTCCTGTAGCTCAGGATGACGGGAATCAGCGCCTTCTCCTCGTCGAGGGGCCGGTAGGCGACCCCGTCGCGGCGCAGGCGCTCGACCGACGCGGGCACGACGCAGACGCCCGCCTCGGCGGCGACGAGGCCGAGGGCGGTCTGCAGCTCGCGCACCTCGTGGATCACGGGCGGCCTGACGGCATGGTCGCGGAACAGCGCCAGGATCCGGTCGGCGTTGTTGGGCCGCGCGCTCTTCGGGTAGACGATGAGCGGCGTGTCGGCGAGGTCGCGCAGCTTCAGGGGGTTGCGCGCGAACCGCGCATCCCACGCCATCGGCACGGCGACGATGAGCGTCTCGTTGCGCAGGAGAACGCGGGCGATGGCCGGGTCCTCGATCTCGACGCGGCCGAAGCCGACGTCGATGCGGCCCTCCTTCAGCGCCGCGATCTGCTCCAGGGTCAGGAGTTCGAGCAGCGTCAGGTCGACGTCCGGGCGCTTCAGGCGGTAGCCCCGCAGGATCTCCGGCAACCGGCCGTACAGCGTCGAGGCGACGAAGCCGATCCGGAAACGGTTGCGCTCGGCCAGCCGCAGGCGCCGGCTCGTCTCGCGCAGGTCGTCCACCCGCTCCAGGATCTGCAGTGCCTGCTCGAAGATCAGCCGGCCGGGCTCGGTCAGCCGCACCGGCCGCGAGCCGCGCTCGATCAGGGCGAGGCCCAGTTCCTCCTCGAAGTGCTGGACCTGCTTGCTCAGCGCGGGCTGGGCGACGTGCATCGCCTCGGCCGCGCGGGTGAAGCTCTGCTCCCGGGCGACGGCCACGAAGTAGCGCAGGTGCCGAAGCTCCAATCACTCCTCCCAAAATCATACGGTTTCCGATTGATCGCTCGGCGATCCCTGCGGGATCGTGGCGATGGCTGCGCCATCGCTTCGCGATGCGGAAACCGGCTTCGCTCATGCGTGCGGAGCCAAGCTCCGCCGCGCGGGCTGGTGAGACGATGTCCGGAACCGATCGTCCGGACATCGTATCATTTCCGCCGGAATTATTCCTGCCAGGAATGTTTTCGTTCCTACTCGGTCTTGGACGCCGGTATGCCCGTTCCTTAGAACTGAAAAAAGAGGAAACGCCCGGGAGGGAGCGGGGCTCGAAACGCACGGTCAGCACGACCGCGCCGGGCACCACGCCCTTCCTGCGCAAGGTGAGAGGACGATCCGAGCCGGCCGCGCCCCGCGTGGACCGGCAACGATCCTCCTCGTCCCCGAGCCATACCTTCGAGGCAGGGAGGACATCATGCTGGAAGATCTGCATCAGGTCGTCGGAACCGCGGTCGAGGAGAACCCCGAGACCGGGATCTATCGCTGCCGGCGGGACATCTTCACCGACCCGGACATCTTCGAGCTGGAGATGCAGACCATCTTCGAGGGCAACTGGATCTACATGGCGCACGAGAGCCAGATCCCGAACCCGAACGACTACTTCACGACCTTCATGGGCCGCCAGCCGGTGGTCATCACCCGCAGCCGCAGGGGCGAATTGCAGGCGTTCGTCAACGCCTGCAGCCACCGCGGGGCGATGGTGTGCCGGCACAAGCGCGGCAACAAGGCGACCTTCACCTGCCCGTTCCACGGCTGGACCTTCAGCAACGGCGGCAAGCTGCTCAAGGTCAAGGATCCGGACGGCGCCGGTTACCCGGAGAGCTTCAACCGAGACGGCTCGCACGACCTGACCAGGGTGGCGCGGTTCGAGAACTACCGCGGCTTCCTGTTCGGCAGCCTCAACCCCGACGTGAAGCCGCTCGCCGAGCATCTCGGCGAGGCGACGAAGATCATCGACATGATCGTCGACCAGTCGCCGGACGGGCTGGAGGTGCTGCGCGGCTCCTCGACCTACGTCTTCGACGGCAACTGGAAGCTCCAGACCGAGAACGGCGCCGACGGCTACCACGTCAGCGCGACGCACTGGAACTACGCCGCCACCACCAGCCGGCGCAAGGAGTCCCACGCCGTCGACAAGACCCGCGCCATGGATGCGGGCGGCTGGGCCAAGCAGGGCGGCGGGTTCTACTCGTTCGAGCACGGCCACCTGCTGCTCTGGACCACCTGGTCGAACCCGGAGGACCGGCCGAACTGGGACCGGCGCGGGGAGCTGGCGGAGTCCTACGGGCAGGCGATGGCGGACTGGATGATCAGCCGCTCGCGCAACCTGTGCCTGTACCCGAACGTCTACCTGATGGACCAGTTCTCGTCGCAGATCCGCACCTACCGGCCGATCGCGGTCGATCGGACCGAGGTGACGATCTACTGCATCGCCCCGCGGGGCGAGACGCCCGAGGCGCGGGCGCGGCGCATCCGCCAGTACGAGGACTTCTTCAACGCCAGCGGCATGGCGACCCCGGACGACCTCGAGGAGTTCCGCGCCTGCCAGATCGGCTATCGCGGCCGCGCCGCCAGGTGGAACGACCTGTGCCGCGGCGCCACCCACTGGATCGAGGGCGCCGACGAGGGCGCGAGGGCGATCGGCCTGAAGCCGCTGCTCAGCGGCGCCAGGACCGAGGACGAGGGCCTGTTCGCGATCCAGCACCGCTACTGGATGGACACGATGCGCCGGCACCTGCCGTAGCGCGGATGACCCTTCCCTCCTCCGCGGGGAGGGTTCGGGAGCCTCACTCATCCACCGAACCGAACACAGGCGGCGCCGGTCCCTCCCGGGGCGCCGAACGCCCCCGCACGCCCTCGAAGGAGCCCCCCGATGCCCCTCACCCAGGAGCAGGTGCAGCTTTTCCTCTACCGCGAGGCCCGCTACCTCGACGACCGCGACTTCGACGCGTGGCTGGCGCTCTACGCCCCCGACGTCGAGTTCTGGATGCCGTCCTGGGACGACGACGACCAGCTCGTCACCGATCCGCAGCGCGACGTCTCGCTGATCTACTACGACAGCCGCAGCGGGCTGGAGGACCGGGTGTTCCGCATCCGCACCGAGCGGTCGAGCGCCACCAGCCTGCCGGAGCCGCGGACCTCGCACAACATCTCGAACGTCGAGATCCTCGCGCAGGACGATGCCTCCTGCCGCCTGCGCTTCAACTGGCTCACCTTCAACTACCGCTACAAGACGGTCGACACGCATTTCGGCACGTCGTTCTACACGCTCGACACCAGCGGCGAGACCCCGCTGATCAAGAACAAGAAGGTCGTCCTGAAGAACGACTACATCCACCACGTCATCGACGTCTACCACATCTGAGGAGGGTGCCGTCATGTCCAACGTCGCCCTCAACTTCGAGGACGGGGTCACCCGGTTCGTCGCCTGCCGCCCGGGCGAGACGGTCGCGGACGCCTCGTACCGCCTCGGCATCAACATCCCGCTCGACTGCCGGGACGGCGCCTGCGGAACCTGCCGGGTGCTGTGCGAATCCGGCCGGTTCGATCCGGGCAGCTACATCGAGGACGCGCTCACCGACGAGGAGGCGGCGCAGGGCTACGGCCTCGCCTGCCAGATGCGCCCGCAGACCGACCTCGTGCTCGCCGTCGCCGCCTCATCGGAGGTCTGCAAGACCAGGGCCGCGGCTCTCAGGGGCACGGTCGCGGCGGTGCGGCGGCTCTCCGACACCACCTTCGGGCTCAGCGTCGAGACCGGGGAGCCGGTCGGGTTCCTGCCCGGGCAGTACGTCAACATCGCGGTGCCGGGCAGCGCGCAGACGCGCTCCTACTCGTTCAGCTCGCCCCCCGGCAGCGCGCGGGCGGAGTTCCTGATCCGCAACATCCCGGGCGGGCTGATGAGCACCTACCTGGCGGAGGGCGCGAAGGAGGGCGCCAGCCTCGACCTGACCGGGCCCTCGGGCAGCTTCTACCTGCGCGAGATCCGGCGGCCGGTGCTGATGCTCGCCGGCGGCACCGGGCTGGCGCCGTTCCTGTCGATGCTCGGCCGGATCGGCGAGGCCGGCTCCGCGCACCCGATCCACCTCGTCTACGGGGTGACGCACGACGCCGACCTCGTCGAGACCGGGGCGCTGGAGGAGGCGGCCGACAAGATCCCCGGCTTCAGCTTCGAGACCTGCGTCGCCTCGCCCGACAGCGCGCATCCGAAGCGCGGCTACGTCACCGAGCACCTCGCGGACGCGCACCTCAACGACGGCGACGTCGACACCTACCTGTGCGGGCCGCCCGCGATGGTCGACGCGGTCCGCCGGGCCTTCACCGAGCGCGGGCTGACGCCGGCGAGCTTCCACTACGAGAAGTTCTCGGCGAGCGGCGTCGGGGGCGGCGCGTGAGCGGCCGGGACATCGTCTCGCCGGGGCGCTTCGCCGGCAGGGTCGCGGTGGTGACCGGCGCCGCGCAGGGCATCGGCCGCGAGGTGGCGCTGCGGCTCGCCCGCGAGGGCGCGGCGCTGCTGCTCACCGACCGCTCGGAGATCGTCGAGGAGACGGCGGCGGCGGCGCGCGACCTCGGCGCCCGTGCCGAGGTGCAGCTCGCGGACGTCGAGCACTACGACGCCTGCGAGCGGGTGATGGCGGCGGCGGCGGCCCTCGGGCGGCTCGACGTGCTGGTCAACAATGTCGGCGGCTCGATCTGGTTCAAGCCGTTCGCCCACTACGCCCCGCACGAGGTCGAGGCCGAGATCCGGCGCTCGCTGTTCCCGACCCTGTGGTGCTGCCGGGCGGCGCTGCCGCACCTGCTCGCGGCCGGCGGAGGCAGCATCGTCAACGTCTCGTCGGTGGCGACCCGCGGCGTCAACCGCGTGCCCTACGCCGCGGCCAAGGGCGGGGTGAACGCGCTCACCGCCTGCCTCGCCTGGGAATACGCCGCCCACGGCATCCGGGTGAACGCGGTGGCGCCCGGCGGCACCGAGGCGCCGCCCCGGCGCATCGCCCGCAACCCGACCCCGCCGGGCGACGAGGAGCGGGCCTGGATCGCCGAGGTGGTGGCCCAGACCAGGGCCGCGAGCCTGATGGGCCGCTACGGCACCGCCGCCGAGCAGGCCGCCGCCATCCTGTTCCTCGCCTCCGACGAGGCCTCCTACGTCACCGGGGTCACGCTCCCGGTCGCCGGCGGCGACCTCGGCTGACCCTTCGACCCAACCAAGAGAGGAAACGCCATGTCCGAGACCACGACGTCCACGATCACCGACTCCCCCGAGGCCCAGGCCCTGTTCGACAAGGTCGCGGGCCTCTCGACCGGGGCCGGCGACCCGCGCGTCAAGCAGATCGTGCGCCGCGTCGTCGAGGATGCCTGCCGGATCGTCGAGGACCTCGACGTCACCCCGAGCGAGTTCTGGACCGCGATGAGCTACCTGACCGAGACCGGGCAGGCCAACGAGTTCGGGCTGCTGATGCCGGGCCTCGGCATCGAGCACTTCATCGACCTGTGCGTCGACGCCAAGGAGCGGGCGGCCGGGATCGAGGGCGGCACGCCGCGCACGATCGAGGGGCCGCTCTACGTCGCCGGCGCGCCGCTGGCCCAGGGCGAGGCGCGGCTCGACGACGATCCGGAGGAGGGCGAGGTGCTGATCGTCGAGGGGCGGGTGACCGGCCCGGACGGCGCGGCGCTGCCGGGCGCCGTCGTGGACGTCTGGCACGCCAACACGCTCGGCAACTACTCGGTGTTCGACCGCAGCCAGAGCACCTGGAACCTGCGCCGGCGCATCGAGACCGATGCCCAGGGCCGCTACCGCTTCCGCAGCATCCTGCCGAAGGGCTACGGCTGCCCGCCGCAGGGCCAGACCCAGAAGCTCCTCGACCGGCTCGGACGCCACGGCCAGCGCCCGGCCCACATCCACTTCTTCGTCTCCGGCCCCGGCCACCGGCAGCTCACGACGCAGATCAACCTGTCGGACGACCCCTACCTCCACGACGACTTCGCCTTCGCGACCCGCGACGGGCTGATCGCCGAGGTGGTGCGCGTCACCGATCCGGCGGCGCTGAAGGCGGCGGGGCTGGACGAGCCGTTCTCGACGATCCGCTTCGACTTCGCCCTCAACCCGGAGGTGGCGCATGCCCCCGACCCGGTGGTGGTGCGGCCGCACGCGGAAGCGGCGTGATGCGATTTCCGGACGATCAGTTCCGGACATCGTCTCACCAGCCCGCGCGGCGGAGCTTTGCTCCGCACGCATGAGCGAAGCCGGTTTCCGCATCGCGAATGCGATCGATCGGAACCCGTATGAGCCGCACCCCATCGCGCGCGGACGCCTGACCCTCCCCCTCCGCGGGGGAGGGTCGGGGCGGCGCCTCATCACGACGCGTCCACCCGGTCCCGGCGCCCGTCCTCCGCCTCACGCCGCACCAGCCCTCACATCCTCCGAGACGCCCCATGCTCGCGAAGACCCAGCTCCACGACGCCGCGCGCCGCGCGCCGACCCGAGACCTCGCGGTGGCGGCGATCCGCACCACGATCGTGGACGTGCCGACCGTGCGCAAGCACAAGCTCTCCCAGACCTCGGTCACCGCGCAGAGCTACGTCATCGTGCAGGCGCGCCTCGCCAACGGCGTCGAGGGCATCGGCGAGGCGGCGACGCTCGGCGGGCCGCGCTGGAGCGAGGAGAGCGTCGAGGGCATCAAGGCCACCATCGACACCTATCTCGCCCCGGCGCTGATCGGGCAGCGGGCCGACCGCTTCGTGACGGCGGGCGAGCGCCTCGACGCGGCGGCCAAGCGCAACAACGCCGCCAAGGCGGCACTCGAGACCGCCTTGTTCGACGCGGTGGGCAGGACCCTCGACCTGCCGGCCGCCGCGCTGCTCGGCGGGGCCGTGCGGACGAGCTTCCCGGTGCTGTGGACGCTGGCCTCCGGCGATCCCGACCAGGAGATCGCGGAGGCGCAGGCCAAGCTCGACGCGCGGCTGCACCGCACCTTCAAGATCAAGATCGGCGCCGAGGCGCCGGAGGCCGACCTCGCCCGGCTCGAACGATTGTCGAAGGCGCTCGCCGACCGCGCCACCCTCATCGTCGACGCCAACCAGGCCTGGGACGAGACCACGGCGCGGCGCTGCCTGCCGCGTCTGGCCGATCTCGGCATCGCCCTCGTCGAGCAGCCGCTGCCGGCCTGGAACGTCGCCGGGATGGGCCGGCTGCGGGCGCGCGACGGCGTGCCGCCGCTGCTCGCCGACGAGTGCGTGTTCACCGCCCACGACATGCTGGCGGTGGCCCGGGACGCCGCCGCCGACGCGGTTTCGCTCAAGCTCGTCAAGCACGGCGGCCTCATCGGATTGCGCAACGTCGCGGCCGTGGCCGAGGCCGCCGGCATCGGGCTCTACGGCGGTTGCCTGCTGGAGAGCTCGGTCGGGGCCGCGGCCCACCTTCACGCCTTCGCGGGTCTGCGGGAGCTGGCCTGGGGCTGCGAGCATTTCGGGCCGCAGATCCTCACCGGCGACCTCGTGACCGAGCCGCTGCGCTTCCAGGACTTCGCGGTCCACCTGCCCGAGGGACCCGGCCTCGGCGTCACCCTCGATCCCGACAAGCTGCGCCACTACGCCCGGAGCTGATCCCATGCTGTACTGCGTCGAGATGGACGTCGCGATCCCGCACGGCCTCGATCCCGATCACGTCGCCCGGCTGAAGGCCGACGAGAAGGCCCGCGCCCTGGATCTCCAGCGCCAGGGCAAGTGGGTCCACCTGTGGCGGGTCACCGGACGCTACGCCAACATCAGCATCTTCGATGTCGAGAGCCACGACGAGCTGCACGACATCCTGTCCGGCCTGCCGCTGTTCCCGTTCATGACGATGCGGGTGAGCCCGCTGGCGCGCCACCCCTCCGCCCTCGCGTGACCATCCCCCGCCGGCGCCGCGCGGCGCCGGCGCAGAAGCGAAGAAGACCCTCCAGCCGGGAATCACAGTAAAATGCCCACGCCACGCACCATCGACGTCCAGGACGTCATCAACCGCCACGGAGTCTCCGGCTTCCAGATCCGGATCGTGCTGCTGTGCTTCCTCGTCGTCGCCATCGACGGGTTCGACACCGCCGCGATCGGCTACATCGCCCCGGCGCTGCGCGCGCAGTGGGGGGGCGCCCAAGCGCAGCTCGCGCCGCTGTTCGGGGCCGGGCTGTTCGGCCTGATGATCGGCGCCTTCCTGTTCGGGCCGCTCGCCGACCGGGTCGGCCGCAAGGCGATGCTGATCGTCACCACCGCGTTCTTCGGCCTCGCCAGCCTCGCCTCGGCGTGGTCGACCTCGATCGAGATGCTGACGGTGCTGCGCTTCGTCACCGGGCTCGGCCTCGGCGGGGCGATGCCGAACGCGATCACCCTGACCTCCGAATACTGCCCGGAGCACCGCCGCTCGTTCCTGACCATGGCGATGTTCTGCGGCTTCACCGTCGGCTCGGCGCTCGGCGGCTTCGCGGCGGCCCACCTGATCGCCGATCACGGCTGGACCTCGGTGCTGGTGCTCGGCGGCGTGCTGCCGCTCGCGATCGTGCCCCTGCTGGTGGTCGGCCTACCCGAGTCGGTGCGCTTCCTGGTGCTCAAGCAGGCCCCGGCCGACCGGATCGCGGCGCTCCTGCGCCGCATCGCCCCGGCGGAGGATTTCTCCGGCGCGGTCTTCACCGGCATCGCCAAGCCGAAGGGCTCGCCGATCGGCCAGCTGTTCCGGCCCGGCCTCGTCGCCGGCACGCTGTGCCTGTGGCTCACCTTCTTCATGAGCCTGCTGATCTTCTACCTGCTGTCGAGCTGGCTGCCGACCATCATCAGCAGCGCCGGCCTGTCGCTCAAGGAAGCCTCCCTGGTCACCGTGATGCTCGCCACCGGCGGCACGGTCGGCGGCCTCGTGCTCGGGGTGCTGATGGACCGGGCCAACCCGCACGTCGTCCTCAGCCTGTCCTACCTCGCGGCCGCCGGCTTCGTGGCGCTGATCGGCAGCTCCACCGGCTCGGTCGCCGTGCTGGTGGTGGCGGTGTTCGGCGCCGGGTTCTGCGTCGCCGGCTCGCAGATCGGCATCAACGCCCTGTCGGCGAGCTACTACCCGACCGCGAACCGGGCCACCGGCGTCGCCTGGGCCAACGCCGTCGGCCGCGTCGGCTCGGTGGTCGGTTCGATGATCGGTGCCTCGCTGATCGGGCTCGGGCTCGGCCTGCCGGCGACCTTCGGCATCGTCGCCGTGCCGGCGCTGATCGCCGCCGCGAGCATCCTGCTCAAGGGCCGCCTCGGCGCCCCGGCCGCCCGGCTCGCCCCGGCGCTCCAGAGCACCTGATACGGTTTCCCGGAAAGATTCCTTCCGGAGAAACCGTACCGAAGCCCGCGCGCAGAGCCTGCCTCTGCGCGCCTCGGCGACGTCGATCGTCGCATCGCGCAGCGATCCATCGACGATCGCGACCCATCGCGATCGCTACGACGCGGATCATCCCGCGCCGGCCCCACGATCCCGGGAGACCAGAACCGTGCCATCTGCTTCCCACACGCCTCACGGCCGCCCGCGCATCGCCGTGGTCGGCGGCGGCATCGGCGGGCTGACGCTCGCCCTCGCCCTGCGTCGCCACGGCCTCTCCGCCGCGGTCTACGAACAGGCGGCGGAACTCGCCGAGATCGGCGCCGCCGTCGCGCTCTCGGCCAACGCGACGCGCGAACTGGAGCGCCTCGGCCTCGGTCCGGCCCTCGCCGCCGTCTCGACCGAGCCGACCGAGCTGATCTACCGCGACGGGCGCAGCGGCGCCCGCGTCGCCGCCTTCCCGGTCCGCGCCGGCGGGGCATACCGGGAGCGGTTCGGGGCGCCGTACTACGGCGTCCACCGCGCCGACCTCCAGCGGGTGCTGAGCGGGGCGCTCGCCGGCGACGGCCTGCATCTCGGGCACCGCCTGTCCGCCCTCGACCAGCGCGGCGACGTGATGGCGCTCACCTTCGAGAACGGCGTCGAGGCCGAGGCCGACCTCGTGGTCGGCGGGGACGGCGTGCGCTCGGTGGTGCGGCGCTGGGTCACCGGCGGCGAGAAGGTGCGGTATTCCGGCACCAGCGCGTTCCGGGGCGTCGTGCCGATGGAGCTGCTGCCGGGCCTGCCGGACCCCGAGGCGATCCAGTTCTGGATGGGGCCGGACGCCCACCTGCTGCACTACGCCATCGGCGAGCGGGCCGATTCCGTGAACTTCTTCGCCGTCGTCGAGGGGCCGGCGGCGTGGACCTCCGACCGCTGGCTCGCCGGCCTCGCCCCGGGCGAGCACCGCGCCGGCTTCGCCGGCTGGCACCCGGCGGTGATCGAGATGATCGACGCGCTGCCGCAGACCCAGCGCTGGGGCCTGTTCGTCACCGACCCGCTGCGGTGCTGGCACCGTGGGCGGGCGGTGCTGATGGGCGACAGCGCCCACGCCATGCTGCCCCACCACGGCCAGGGCGCCAACACCACGATCGAGGACGCCGTCACTCTGGCCGAGCTGCTCGCCCGCGGCGGAGGCGACCTCGACGGCATGATGGCCCGCTACCAGGGCCTGCGGCAGGCGCGCACCCGCACGATCCAGCGCAGCGCCTGGGCGACGAACCGCCTGCTGCACCTGCCCGACGCCGTCGATGCCGCGACCCGCGGGGCCCTGGCGGCCCGCGACGCCAGGGTGGCGCGGTTCCCGGAGGATTTCGGCTGGATCCACGCCTTCGACGCGCGGATGGCGGCCCTCGCCGAGGGGCCGGAAGCCGCGTGAGCTCCCGGACCCGCGACCTGCGGGGAGGCACGGGACCGGAGGAACTCCGCCGCCCGCGCCGGCCCCGCCAGCGGTTCAGCGGAGCAGATCCGCGAAGCGGACCGAGAGACAACCGGAGCGAGTTCCGATCGGAACCGTTGAAATGAAGACAGCGCCCAACCGGATAGTCCAGTTGAAGCGATAAATTCAACGGTGTCAATCTTGTCTGTCGATCGGAAGTCGCTAGCCTGGATCACCACAGGTTCGATCGACGGATGACCGGCTGCCCCGCTGCATGACCTTGACGACCGCGCAGATACTCGATCTCGCGCCCGATGCGGCGAGCCGCAAGGTGGGCCAGGACCAGGCGAAGCCGCCGAAGTGGAGCGGCCTCGGCCGGTCCGGGACGGTGATCTGGGGCGAGATCAAGGGCAGCGGCGCCACCCCCTACCGCACGGTGGCGGACCTCGCCGGGCCGGCCTCGAAGTGCACCTGCCCGAGCCGGAAGTTCCCCTGCAAGCACGCCCTCGGGCTGATGCTGGTCGATGCCGCCGCGCCGCTCGCCGAGGCCGAGGCCCCGGACTGGGCCGCGGCCTGGGCCCGGGGCCGCGAGAGCCGCGCCGCCGCGGCCGAGACCCGGGCGCGGGAGCCGGCCAGGCCCGTGGACGAGCGGGCGCAGGCCAGGCGCCGGCAGGCCCGCGAGGACCGGGTCGCGGCCGCCCTCGACGAGCTCGACCTCTGGCTGCGCGACCTGATGCGCCGCGGCCTCGCCGCCGCGAAGGCAGAGCCCTACGCGTTCTGGGACCGCATGGCCGGGCGCCTCGTCGACGGGCAGGCGCCGGGCCTCGCCCGCCGGGTCCGGGCGCTGCCGGGCCTCGCCGCCGCGGCGCCCGGACCCGGCGGGCCCCGGCCCGAGGCGGCCCTGGGCCTCGGCCTCGGGCGGCTCGCGCTGCTCGTGCGCGCCGCGCGCCGCCTCGACGCCCTCGGTCCCGAGCAGGCGGCGGGGGTGCGTGCGGCGGTCGGCCGGCCGGTCGGCGCCGAGGAGATGGCCGCGCGGCCCGACCACGCCGACGACTGGGCCGTGCTCGCCACGACCGTCGAGGAGGAGGACAGGCTCGTCGCCCGCACCGTCTGGCTCGCCGGCCGGCGCACCGGGGCGCTGGCGCAGGTGGTCGATTACGGCACGGCCGCCTCACCCCCGCCGGCCGCGCCCGCCGCCGGCCAGGATTTTCGCGGCGCGCTCGCCTTCCAGCCGGGCGACCCGCCCCTGCGCGCGGCCTTCCGCGACGGGACCTCGGCGCGCTCGCCGGCCGGGCCGCTCGCCGGCGCGGTCGGCGTCGCCGAGGCCCTCGACGGCTACGCGGAGGCGCTGGCGCGGGCGCCCTGGACCGAGCGCTGGCCGCTGTGCCTCTCGGGCGTGCGCTTCGGCCGCCTCCGGGGCACGGAAGCGGCCGGCGCCTACGGGGTCGGCGACGCGACCGGCTGCCTCGTCCTGCGCCCCGAGCCGCGCCTGCCCGCCCTGCTCGCGGTGGCGGCGGGCCGCCCGGTCGACCTGTTCGGCCTCCACGACGGGATCGCGTTCGCCCCGCTCGCCCTGGTGGCGGAGGGGAGCCTCTACGCGCTGCCGGCCCAGGATCCGCGGCCGCTCCTGATGCGGGTCGCCTGATGGACGCCGCAACCCTCGCCGCCGACGGCTGGGAGCCGGCGCTCGCCGCCGCCCTGATCGGGGCCGACCGGGCGCCGCCTCCGGCCGCCGACGGGTTCTTCCCCGCGGGCGCCGACGCCGCCGGCGCCCTGCTGGCGCGCCTCGCCGCGCACGGAATCCACCGTCTCGCGGGAGCGTCGCTCGCGGCCGACGCCCTCGATCCCGTGCCGGAACGGGCGCCGGAGGGGCCGGAATGCCCACCCGCGGCGGCGCTGCGGCTGCACGCGCTCGTCACCGAGGGCTACTCGGCGCAATCGACCGTCGCGGAATGGTGCGACTGCGCCGCCGCGGCGGGCGTGCGCGTCCCGTCCTGGCTGCTGCCGCTGCTGCTCGCCTATGCCCGCCAGTACCCCGAGACGAGAGCCGGCATCACGGCGGTCGCGGGCCCCGAACTGGCGTGGCTCGGCCGGGCCTGCGGCGAGGCGCCGGACGAGCCTTCGGGAGATCCAGCCGAGGGGAGCGGGGAGGAGGCGGACTGGCAGGCAGGCACCTGGCAGGAGCGCCGCGCGGCCTTCGCGGGCTTCCGCGGCCGCGACCCGGAGGCGGCGCGCGCCGCCCTGGAGGCCGGCTTCAAGCGCGAGAAGGCGGTGATGCGCGAGCATTTCGTGGCGGTGATGGATGTCGGGCTGAGCGCGGCCGACGAGCCGTTCCTCGAAGCCTGCCTCGACGACCGCGCCGCGGGCGTCCGCAAGGCGGCGCGCAACCGGCTGCTGCGCCTGCGCCGGTCGCGCCTCGCGCTGCGCATGGCCGGGCGGGCGCGGGCGGCGCTGGCGCTCGGGCAGAAGAGGGGACCGCTCGGCGGCCTCCTCGGCGGCACCACCACCACGCTCGCCGTCGCCCTGCCGGAGGAATCGCCCGAGCTGGCCCGCGACGGGATCGAGCCGAGCGCCTACGACCCGAAGGGCGGCCGGCGCGCCGGCCTGCTGCGCGACATCCTCGCCTGCGCGCCGCTCCACGCCTTCGCGGACCACCCGCCGCGGCTGTGGGTCGAGGGGGCGCTGCGCAGCGAGTGGCCGATGGAGATCGTCGAAGGACTCTACGCCTCGGTGCGCGACGAGGGCGACGTCGCCTGGGCGCAGGCCATGGCGGCGACGCTGGGCGACGCCTTCGCCGGACGGCTCGCCGGGATCAAGCGCACGGACGCGCTCCTGGAGATGTGGGCGCGCGCAACCGCGCTCCTGCCCGACGCGGAATGGGAGCGGACCCTCACCGAGATGCTGCGCGCCAGGCAGATCGAGGCGGTGATCGTCATGATGGGCAAGGGGCCGGATGCGCTCTCCGAGCCCTTCACGGCGGTCTTCCTCGACTGGCTCGCCCTGGTGACCCGCGGCTCGGCCAACATCCGCAACGACCTCGCCAGGGCCTGGATCCTCGGCGGCCTGCACACGCGCCTGCATCCGGGCGAGGCGGCCGCCGCCAGGGCCGCCGCGGTCCTGGCGCGGCTGCCCGAGGGCACGCAGGCGCATCTGAGCCAGCAGCTCTCCGGCCTCGCCGAGGCCCTGGAGCTGCGCGCCACCATCAGACGGGAGTTCGCCTGAGCGATGACGACGAACGGAACCAAGGCCGCACGGCTCCGCGAGGCCGCCGAGGACGCCTTCGCCGAGGAGATCGCGGCCCTGCGCGCGGCCGACGACCGGCCGCGCCCGCCGAACTGGCAGATGTCGCCGCAGGCTGTCGTCACCTACCTGATGGGCGGCACGCTCGATTCCGGCGTCGAGGTGACCCCGAAATACATCGGCGACCGGCGCCTGATGGAGGTCGCGGTGGCGACGCTCGCCACCGACCGGGCGCTGCTGCTGCTCGGCGTGCCCGGCACCGCCAAGAGCTGGGTCAGCGAGCACCTCGCGGCGGCGATCTGCGGCACCTCGCGCCTCATCGTGCAGGGCACCGCCGGCACCAGCGAGGAGGCGATCCGCTACGGCTGGAACTACGCGCTGCTGCTCGCCAAGGGCCCGAGCCGCGAGGCCGTCGTCGGCTCGCCGGTGATGCGGGCGATGGACGAGGGCCGCATCGCCCGGGTCGAGGAGCTGACCCGCATCCCCTCGGAGACGCAGGACAGCTTCATCACGATCCTGTCCGAGAAGACGCTGCCGATCCCCGAACTCAACGAGGAGGTGCCGGCCCAGAAGGGCTTCAACCTCATCGCCACGGCCAACAACCGCGACCGCGGCGTCAACGAGCTGTCGAGCGCGCTCAAGCGCCGCTTCAACACCGTGGTGCTGCCGCCCCCGGCGACGATCGAGGCCGAGATCGCGATCGTCGAGAGCCGGGTCGCCGCCCTCGGGCGCGCCTTCGAGATCCCGGCCGAGCCGCCGGGCGCCGACGAGATCCGCCGGGTCGTCACGATCTTCCGCGAGCTGCGCGAGGGCGTCACCGCGGACGGCAGGAGCAAGGTGAAGCAGCCCTCCGGCACGCTCTCGACCGCGGAGGCGATCAGCGTCGTCGGCAGCGGGCTGGCGCTCGCCGCCCATTTCGGCGACGGCCGCCTCTCGGCCCGCGACCTCGTCTCGGGGATCGGCGGCGCGGTGGTGAAGGACCCGGTGCAGGACGCGATCGTCTGGCGCGAATACCTCGAGACCGTGGTCAAGGAGCGCGACGGCTGGAAGGACTTCTACAAGGCCGCCCGCGCGAGCGCGTGAGGCCCCCCGCCATGCCCGACATCCGCCTCTTCGGCATCCGCCACCACGGTCCCGGCTCGGCGCGCTCGCTCGCGGCGGCGCTCGACGCCTTCGCGCCCGACTGCCTGCTGATCGAGGGACCGCCGGACGCCGACGACCTGATCGGGCTCAGCCTCCACGAGGGGATGGCGCCTCCCGTGGCGCTCCTCGTCTACCGGCCGGACCGGCCGCGGACCTGCGCCTTCTTCCCGTTCGCGGCGTTCTCGCCGGAATGGGTGGCGATGCGCCACGGGATCGCGGCCGGCGCGACGGTGCGCTTCATCGACCTGCCGCACGCGATCCAGCTCGCGGACGGGTTCGGGGCGCGGGACGAGACCCCGCCGGAGGACGAGGCCGCGCCGGACTCCCTCGCCGACGCGTCCGCATCCGGGGACGGCCCGGTCGAGGCCCCCGCCGCGATCCGCCGCGACCCCCTCGGCGAACTCGCCGAGGCCGCCGGCTACCCGGACGGCGAGCGCTGGTGGGACGCGCTGATCGAGAGCCGGGCCGGCACCGACGGCGACGTGTTCTCGGCGATCGCCGACGCGATGGCGGCGTTGCGCGAGGAGGCCGCGCCCGACCCGGACGAGGCGTTTCGCGAGGAGGCCCGCGAGGCCCACATGCGTGCCGCCATCCGCAAGGCCGGCAAGGAGTTCGCGCGCATCGCCGTGGTCTGCGGCGCCTGGCACGTCCCGGCTCTCGCCCGCCACGACGCGCGGGGCCAGTCGGGGGCCGATGCGGCGACGCTGAAGGGCCTGCCGAAGACGAAGGTCGCCGCCGCCTGGGCGCCGTGGTCCTACGAGCGGCTGGCGACCGCCTCGGGCTACCGCGCCGGGGTGCTGTCGCCCGAGTGGTACGACACCCTGTGGCACCACGGCGACCGGGTCGCCGCGCGCTGGCTCGCCCGCGCCGCCGCGCTGCTGCGGGCGGAGGACCTCGACGCCTCGCCGGCCTCGGTGATCGAGGCGGCGCGCCTCGCCGAGGCGCTGGCGGGCTTCCGCGGCCGGACGCGGCCGTCGCTGGAGGACCTCGACGAGGCGGCGCGGGCGACCCTGTGCTTCGCCGACGACGCCCCGATGGCGCTGATCCGGCGCCGGCTCGTCATCGGCGAGCGCCTCGGCGCCACTCCGCCCGACAGCCCCGGCACGCCGGTCGAGGCCGACTTCGCCGCCCAGTGCAAGCGCCTGCGGCTGAAGCCGGGCGGCGATGCCGGCGAGGTCACCCTCGACCTGCGGAAGGACACAGACCTCGCCCGCAGCCACTTCCTCAATCGGCTGCGGCTGCTCGGCATCCCGTGGGGCGAGCGGCGGCAGGCGCGGGGGCGCGGCACCTTCAAGGAGGCGTGGTTCCTCGCCTGGAAGCCCGAATGGGTCGTCGAGCTGGTCGCGGCCTCGGCGGAGGGCGGCACGGTGGCCGAGGCCGCCGCCGGCCGGGTGCGGGCGCAGGCCCGCGCCGCGACCCGCGTCGCCGAGCTGTCGGGCCTCATCGGCACGCTGCTCGACGCCGACCTCGCGGCGGCGACCGGCGACGTGATCCGGGCGCTGGAGGACCGCGCCGCGGTCTCGGCCGACGTGTTCGACCTGATGGACGCCCTGCCGCCCCTCGCCGAACTCGCCCGCTACGGCTCGGTGCGCTCCTCCGACACCGCGCCGGTGCTGGCGGTGGTGCGCGGGCTGGTGCCGCGCGCCGCCGCCGGGCTGGTGGCCGCCTGCCAGAGCCTCGACGACGACGCGGCCGCCGCCGCCAGGACCCGCCTCGTCGCCGTCTCGGGGGCGGTGGCGCTCCTGGAGGAGCCGGAGCTGAAGTCCCTGTGGGCGGAGGCGCTGCGGGCGCTCTCCGACCAGGAGCACGTCCACGGCCGCGTCGTCGGCCGGGCGGTGCGGCTGCTGTTCGACGACCGCGCCCTCGACGCCGCGGAGGCCGGCGACCGGATGCGGCGCGCCCTGTCGCGGGCCGCCGGCGCGCTGCCCGCCGCCGCCTGGATCGAGGGGTTCCTGGAGGACAGCGGCGCGGTGCTGGTCCACGGCCAGGGCCTGCTCGGCGTGGTGGACGAGTGGCTGCGCGGCCTGCCGCCCGAGACCTTCGTCGAGCTGCTGCCGCTGGTGCGCCGCACCTTCGCGACGATTCCCGCCCCCGAGCGCCGGGCGATCGGCGAGGCCCTGGCCCGGCCGGGCGGCGCGGGTCCCGGCGCGGAGGCCGGACCCGAGACCTTCGACGCGCGGCGCGCCGCGAAGGTGCTGCCGATCCTGCGCCTGCTGCTCGGCCCCGAGCCCGCCGCCGCGACGACCGGAGACGCCGCATGAGCGACACCGAACGGGAGGCCGAGCGCCTGCGCCGCTGGCGCCTCGTGCTGGGCGGCGGCCCCGCCGAGGGCACGGGGGTCCGCCTGTCGGAGCACGACCTGCGCCTCGACCGGGCGATGGGGGCGCTCTACGATTCCGACCGCAAGGGGGGCCTGGGGGCCTCCGCCCCGTCCGTGCCGCGCTGGCTCGGCGACATCCGCGACTACTTCCCGGCCTCCGTCGTGCAGGTGATGCAGCGCGACGCCTTCGAGCGGCTCGACCTCAGGCGGATGCTGGCCGAGCCCGAGATGCTGGAGGCGGTCCAGCCCGACGTGAACCTCGTCTCGACCCTGATCTCGATGCGCGGCCTGCTCGGCGGGCGCACGAAGGAGACCGCCCGCCTCGTCGTGCGCAAGGTCGTGGACGCGCTGATGCGGCGGCTGGAGGAACCGCTGCGGCAGGCGGTGAACGGGGCGATCGACCGGGCGAGCGTCAACCGCCGCCCGCGCCACGCCGAGATCGACTGGAACCGCACCATCCGGGCGAACCTGCGCCACTATCAGGCCGAGTACCGCACGATCGTCCCGGAGACCCGCCTCGGCCACGGGCGCCGGAGCCGGGGCTCGCTCAAGGACGTGATCCTGTGCATCGACCAGTCCGGCTCGATGGCCAGTTCCGTGGTCTATTCGAGCATCTTCGGTGCGGTGATGGCCTCGCTGCCGGCGGTCTCGACCCGGCTCGTGGTGTTCGACACCGAGGTGGTTGACCTCTCGGACGACATGGACGATCCGGTCGAGGTGCTGTTCTCGGTCCAGCTCGGCGGCGGCACCGACATCAACCGGGCGGTGGGCTACTGCGCCTCGCGCATCACCCGGCCCGAGGACACGGTGCTGGTGCTGATCTCCGACCTCTACGAGGGCGGGGTCGAGGCGGGCCTGCTCGCCCAGGCGCAGCGCCTCGTCGCGGCGGGCGTGCAGGTGGTGGCGCTGCTCGCCCTCTCCGACGAGGGCGCGCCGGCCTACGACCGGGCGCTGGCGGCACGGCTCGTCGCCCTCGGCGTGCCCGCCTTCGCCTGCACGCCGGACCTCTTCCCGGACCTGATGGCGGCGGCGATCCGCAAGCAGGATCTCGCCGCCTGGGCGGCGGGCGCCGGCATCGCCGCGGTGCCGGCCGCGGAGGGCTGAGGCGATGCCCGCCGTTCCGGTCGTGCCGGCTCCCGGCCCCGCCGCGCACCCGCCGCTGATCGTCGAGGCGCCGCTCGGCTACGACGACCGGCTCGCCGGGCACCTGCACGTCCAGGGGCCGCGGCTCGCCCGCCAGCGCCGGCGCATCCTGACGGTCGGCCTGCCGTTCGCGTGGAGCCTCGCGATCCTCGGGACGGTCTCCCTCTGGGCGACCGCGGGCGGGCGACGGGACTTCGGCGCGGTGCTGCGCGACCTGCCGCGCTTCGACCCGCTGCCGCTCGCCCTGTGCCTCGCCGCGATGGCCGCGATCCTGCTGGTCTACTGGGCGGCCTTCCCGGCCCAGATGCGCCGGCAGATGCGCGGGCTGATGGGCCCGCCCGGGCGCGACGGCCCCGTCACCGTGCGCTACCGCCTCGACCGGGACGGCCTCACCCAGACCCTGCCCGGCCTCGCGAGCTTCATCCCGTGGGGACAGGTCCGGGACCTCGGCGAGGACGACCGCCACCTCTTCGTCGCCACCGCCCTGGGCGAGGAGCCGGTCGCGATTCCCAAGGCCGATCTCGCGCCGGACGCCGCCGAGGGCGTGCGGGTCCGGGTGCGGAACTGGGCCGGGCGCGGCGAACCGCCCGCCGGCCCACCGGCCGGGGCGGAGTCCGGATCCGGCACCGCCATCCGCGTCGGCGTCGACCTCACGGCCGCGGAGCGGGCCACGCTCATCGCGCGCGCCCTCTCGACGCCCGCGGCGCGCCGGTCGCGCCTCGTCGGGGCGGCGGCGTGGACCGCCGGCCTGAGCCTGCTCTATCCCGGCCTGCTCGCGGTCCTGTGGTGCATCGACCCCTACCGGGTGCCGCTCGGCGACGCCGTCCCGCTCTTCGTCGAGATGATCGGCACCGATTTCTGGCAGCCGGCCGCGGGCGCGGCCTGCCTCGTCGCCCTGACGCTGGCCGTGAACCGGCTCCTGCGCCGCCGCGCGGTCCTGGCCCTCGCCGAGGAGGTCACCGCCGAGCAGCCGCCGGGCGAGACCGAGGCGCTGGTCGGCGAGGACGGGATCGCGACGCACAGGGCCGGCGCCCGCGCGCGGATGGCGTGGTCGCTGTTCCGGGGCTGCGAGCGCGACGGCGGGCTCATGATCCTGCCGATGCGCTGGGGCAGCGTCCTGCCGCTGCCGGTGCGGGCCTTCGACCCCGAGGGGCTCGCGCGCTTCGAGGCGCTGGCGGCGCGCCATCTTCCCGGCCCGAGAGGATCCGCATGATACGATTTCCGGACGATCAGTTCCGCAAAACCGTATCGAAGCCCGCGCGGCGCTCGAGCGAAGCCGGTTTCCGCATCGCGAAAGCGACCGCTCGCGGTCGCCTGAAGCGATCGATCGGAAACCGCATGAGAGGCGCCACCGTCCTCCGGCTCGCGCTCGCCGCCCTGCTGGCCGCGGGCGCCGCGCGGGCCGACGACGCCCCCGAACCCGACGCTCCGTGGCCGCCGGAGGCGACGGCCGGCGAGGTGGCCGGCCCCGTGACCCTGCAGCTCGGCCAGGGCTTCTCCCTCGACCTGCCGGCGGGATGGGAGCTGGAGGACGCGGAGGACGATCCCGGCGACGCCACGGGGCGGATGCGGGTGCGGATCGTCTGCCGCACGCCGGCCTGCCGCCGGACGCAGGAGACCTGCACGATGGTGCTGCGCCGCGCCCCGGTCCCCGGCACAGACGACGCCGCGCGCCTCGCCGGCCTGCGCGCCGCACCGCTGTCCCGCTACTTCCGCCTGCGCGCCGTCCTGAAGAGCACGAGCGCGGGCGCGACGGTCCGCAGGCCCCTCGGACCGGAGCGGTTCGGCCCGCGCGACTGGATCGCGGTCGAGACCGAGGCGGCGCCGGGCTTCAAGTCGGGCCTGTTCGCCGAGACGGTGATCGGCGGGCGCTATCTCGGGGCGATCTGCCGGACCTGCGAGACCGGAGAGGTCCGTCACGACTCCGCCCGCGCCCTGCTCGGCAGCGTCCGGCGGGAGGAGCAATCGGCGGCGCGGTGAGGCCGGCGCCGGGCCCGGGCGTGCGGGAACGGGTCTGAGCGTCCCACGAGGTGACGAACCGGAGCATTCCGGCCACGGCCCGCGGCGCCGGGCCATCGACAGGGGGAGACTACCGATGATCATCTGGTCCGGCTGGGGCGTGCTCAGTGCCCTCATCACCGCGGGCGCCTTCGTCCTCAGCGTCCTCGCCGACCTCGAACTGTCGCGCCGCGGCCTGCCGGGGCCGGCCGCGGTGGTGGCGGTCTGGCTGGCGGCGACGGCGCTGAACTGGGTCGTCGGCCGGCGCCTCAACGGCCGCCCCGATCGCGAGCTGGTCGACCCGCGCACCGGGCAGGTGGTGATCCTGCGCCAGCGCCACACCCTGTTCTGGATCCCGATGCAGTACTACTCGGTGCTGATGCTGCTGCTCGGCGCCCTCGCGCTCTTCGCCGCGATGCAGGGCGGCGGCTCTTCCGGGCGCCCGGTCTGATGCCGGCCCGGCGCGAGCGGCCGGGCCCCGCGCCACCGGGCGCGCGGGAGCCCTCGGTCGAGGCGCGGCGCGTCGACCTTCCCGTCGCCCGCCGGCCGCTGGCCGGGCTGGTGCTCGGTTCCGCGGCCTTCGCCGCCGGGGGGTTCTGGATCCTCGCCAGCCAGCCCGTTGCCGTGGCGGCGCCGGTCGGCGTCCCGGCGGTCGCGTTCTTCGGCCTGTGCGGCCTCGTGGCGGGGCGGGACCTCGTCCGGCGCGGCCCGGTCCTGTCGGTCTCCGCCTACGGGATCTTCGACCGCCGGCTCTCGACCGGCTGGGTGCCGTGGTCGGCGCTCCTCGGCCTCGACGTCACCGCGAGCGCGCTGAGCGTCTCCACCCGGGCGGAGGACGACGCCGCCCTGCCGCTGACCCGGCGCGCCCGCTGGACCGCGTACCTCAACCGGCTCGCCTTCGGGCCGCGCGACCGGCGGGCGGGCGGGCCGTACTGGCTGCCCTGCCAGGGGGTCGCGGGCGGCGGGGAGGCGGTCGCGGCGGCGATCGGCCACGCCCGGTACGGCCGCCGCCGATGATCGCCGCCCGCCTCAATCCGGCGTCGTGAACACCGCGTCGTCGATGAAGATCATCTCGCGGTCGGGCTGCGGCGGGTCCTTCTGCGAGCCGAAGGCGAAGAAGCGGCGCCGGCTGCGTCCGTCCGCGCCGGTCAGCGTGAGGGTGTGGCGGTCGAGGGTGTAGCGCCCGCCCTCGGGGCCCCGGCGCCGGCTCACCGCCGAGCCGACGCCGGAGGTGGCGCCGGAATTCGTCGCCCCCATCGATCCGCCCCGGTCCCAGCTTCCGTCGGGCCGGAACTGGTAGCGGCTCGACACCGCGATCGTGACGTCGCCGCCCATCGCGCTGTTGCCGCCGCCCGACACCCGGCGGTAGGGGCGCGACAGGGTCTCGCCGGCTGCCGCCGGGAAGGCCCGGAAGAAGCTGCCGTCCTGGAGCCGGTAGCCGTGCGGCTTGCCGCCGGTGCCGGTCAGCACGAAGTCCTCGCCCGCGCGGGACCAGCGGCCGAAGCGGCGCGGCTTCGCCGCCCGCTCGGCGGCGAGGTCGACGTCCTCCAGCGCGGCGTCGGCGATCTCGTAGTAGGTGCCGTCGCGCAGGAAGATCAGCGGCTCGTAGTCGATGAGCACCATGCCGCCGACGCCGATCCCGGTGGTGGAGCGGAAATAGACGCCCTCGACCTGCGACCAGTTCCCGGCATGGAGCGGGGCCGCGGGCGGCGCGGGCGGTGCCGGTGCCGGAGGAGGCGCCGCCGGCACCGCCGGCACCGCCGCCGCGGGCCCGGGCCCGGGCGCGGGCGCGGCGCGGGTCGCGGCGGGCCCCTTCGGCACCAGCCCGTCGTCGGTGAGGGCGACGGCGCGCAGCTTCGCCGGCGGGATGAAGTCGTTCGACAGGGTGGCGACGAAGCGGGGCACGACCCCGAGCTGGCGGGCGGCCTTCCAGCCGGCGTGGTGGAGGACGGTGCGCAGCTTCACCTGCTCGGCGAAGGCCGCGCGGGTCGCGCCGCGCTGGGACAGCGGCGGCCGGTCCGCCATCGGCGCGACGAACTGGCGCCGGATCGCCCGCAGGGCCGCCGGGCCCGGCTCGGCCTCGGTGTCGTTGGCGACCATCCATTGCAGGGCGATGAAGGCCGTGAGCACGTCGCCGGCATCGTCCACCCGCAGGCCGGTCCCGTCGAGGAAGCCCCGGACGATCGCGTCGTAATCGTGCTTCGCCATCTCGCGGGCGACCTCCGCCGCCGCGATCGGGTTGGTGGCGCGCAACTCGCGGACATGGCGCTCGACGGTCGCGGCCCGCAGGGCCGCCGTCGTGGCGAAGGGGAGCCGGGCCTCCGGCTCCGGCGCGGCGCCGGAATCGGGCTCCGGCTGCGCCGTCCCGCCGAGCGAGCGGCCGTCGATCTGCGCGCCGAGGGTCTGGAACTGCTGCTGCTGCAACCCCTGGAGGATGCCGGCGCCGACATCCTGGGCCGAGGCCGGCGGCGGGGGCACGAGCGGGGCGAGCCCGAGGAGGAGGACGGCGCGGCGCATGGTGTCGGTCCTTGTCCGGGAGATCAGCGGCGGGGGGCCGGCTCCGCGCAGTCGGCGAGCGGCAGGGGCGCGAGGAGGAAGGTGCGGTTCTCCGCGTCCGGCGGCACGAAGCGCCCGGCCCGGGAGACGGACGGGCACGAGGCGTCCGGGCTGAAGCCCTGCCGGCCCGGAGCGTTGTCGGCCCTCGTCGCCGCGCCGTCGTTGACGATGCGCAATCGGCCGTCCGGCAGGGCCTCGACGGCGACGTCGCCCGAACAGCTCGCGTTGCGGCCGCAGCGGCGGATCCGGCCCGCCTCCTCGAAGCAGCCGATCTCGCCCTCGGCGATGCGGCCATCGGTGAAGGTGACGCGGATCGTGAGGGCGAGTTCGGGATCGATCCGGTCGGCGTAGCGCCGGGTCTCGATCAGGCTGCGCGAGGACCCCCACAGGGCGATGCGGGTCACGACCTGCCCCGGGTGGCGGGCGAGGTGCGCGGCGTCGTAGCTGCGGCCGTAGCAGGCGCCGGCGAGGGGAAACACGCGCTCGGCGGCGAAGCCCTGGGCCGCGGCGGCGTCCGGGAGGAACGACAGGATCAGCGGCAGCAGGGCGGCGACGGCGGAGCGAACGGGATGCGGCATCGTTGTCCTGCGGGTGGGAGGATGAGGATGAGACATGCGGGCGGCCGGCGCCCCGGAGCGGCAGCCGCGCGGCGCACGTCCCGACCCTTGGTTGCGCTCTTGGCCGGGCTCGCCGTCGCGGGCGGCCTCGCCGGCTGCGACCGGCCGGGCTTCGACGTGGCGGCCTGGGCGCGGGAGCGCGGCAACTACAGCGGCGAGAACCGGCGCGGCGCCATGGTGGCCGCGCTCGGCGAGGCCGGGATCCGCGCCGGCACCGGGCGTGACCGGGTGCGGGGCCTGCTCGGCGAGCCGGACGCCTCGGGGCCGGACGTCGACGTGTACTATCTCGGCCGCAGTCGCATCGGGCCGCATTTCGAGACCCTCCGCCTCGCCTATGACGGCGGCCGGATGCGGGGCCTGACGGTGCACCGCGACTGATGGGGATCCTCGTCGGGCGATCGGGCGGCGGCTCACAGCGTGAAGGCCGCGACCCAGACCCGGCGCAGCCCCGGGCCGGCGGGGGCGGTGACGACCTTCACCACCCGGTCGACCCGCGGGCGGGCTTCGCCGCCCACGGCTCCCTGCGGCAGGTCGGCGATCCAGCCCCGGGCCCCGGCGCCGAGGAGGCCGAGCCCGGGATCCTCGCCGGCGGCGAGGCCCTCGGGAACGAGGCGGCGCGCGAAGGCGTCGGCCTCCGCCTCCGGGGCGTCGAAGCGCAGCCGCACCAGCCGGTCGATCCCGGTCTCGCTCGCCATCCACAGGTCGCGGTGGCCGGGCGGCAGCGGCGCGGCGAGGAACGCCTCGACCTCCGGGATCGAGACCGCGTCCGGGCCGCAGGCCGCGAGCCAGAGCGCGGCCAGGGTTGCGGTGACGAGGGGGGTGCGCGGGCGCGTCATCGGCCGGGGCCGGCGAGGTAGCCGCGGATCTGGCGGCGGAAGGCCGTGGCGAAGCCCGCCTCCGGCCGGCCGCCGCGCGCGATCCCGTCCAGGGCCGCGAAGGCGGCGGCGCCGTGCCGGCGGCTGGCGAACAGGGCGAGGCCCTGCTCGGCCACGGTGGGGTCGTACCCGGTCAGGCCCGCGACGCAGGCGAGATAGCCGACGACGTTGGCGACCTCGCCCCGGTCGAGGGCGACCCGCTCGACCGCGCCCTCGCCTTCGAGCGACCTGGGATAGCGGCGGTAGAACGCGTCGCCGAGGGCGGCTCCGACGAGCCGGGAGGCGCGCACCTCGTCGCAGGTCGGCAGCGGGAGGCCGTCGCGGGCCTGCCACGCCCCGGCCTCGCCGCAGAGGGCCGGCGCGGCGAGGAGCGCGGCGGCGAGAGCGAGACCGCGGTGCGTGCGGACCGTCATGGCCTCGCGCCTCCGTCGCGCCCGTAGACGCCGCGGAACGAGACGTTCACCCCGCCGCATCGCAGGTTGTCGTCGACGACGAGCCAGGGTCCGACCCGCCGCATCCAGACCTTGCAGTCGTCGGCGTCGCCCTTCTCGACCGGCAGGGTCGCGCTCTCGCCCATGGCGAAGCTCAGGGCGCCGGCCGCGGGCGCGGCCTCGGCCTCGATCTCGCCGGTATGGATCCCGCCGCGCCGGACCCGGTCCGGGTCGCCGGCGCCCCAGGTGGCGCTCCCGGCGATCGCCAGCGCCCCGGCCGCCTTGCCGGCGGTGATCCCGATCCACGCCTCGGCCCGCTTCCAGGTCCCGAACCAGCCGGACGCCGGCTCGGGCGCGGACGGGTCGGCCGCGACCGCCGCGGCCGGGAGCCAGCCGGTGCGCTCCAGGCCGGACCTCGCGGACGGGTAGCTGACGCAGAGATACGCCCCGCGCCGCTCGCCGAGCAGCACCGGATCGCCCTGGACGAGGTAGGCCCGTTCGCGGCACCGAGCGCCGGCCTCGGGGCAGCCCGGCTGCGCGAGGCCGTCCCTGACGAAGGCGGTGCGCTCCGCCGCGACCACCCGCCCGAATGTCGGCGGCGCGCCCTCCGAGAGCCGCGGCGGGCGCCGGCACTCGTTCTCCTCCGCCCGGCCGGCCTGGACCGAAACGGCCAGGAGCGCGAGCATCAGGGCCGCGCGCCGGCAGCGGCGCAACGGCGGTGCCCGCCGGGCGCGTTCCTGGTAGGCGAAGGGGATGACGAGACGGCGCAAGGTCCTGCTCCTCGGTATCGTTCTGGCGGCCCTGGTGGGGATCGCCGGGTTCCGGCTGCGCGGGTGGGTGGCGCAGGATGCCTGCCTCGATGCCGGCGGGGCGTGGCACGACGGCGCCTGCCGGCACGGGGCGGACGTGCCGCCCCGCTCCGCTCCCGGGCTCAGCGCGGGCTGACCGAGGCGGCGACGCGCTCGGCCCGGGCGAGGGCGTCGGCCTTGTCGGGGTCGGCGAAGGCGACGATGCGCAGGTAGCCCGGGCCGTCGAAGACCATCGTCTGGCTCATCGCCAGGGGCCGGCCGGACTTGGCGTCGGTGCCGGTGCCGCGCAGCCGCACCACGACCGACCCGCCCCGGGTGGTGCGCTCCTCGTCGGTCACCGCCACGTCGGTCAGGTCCTTCAGGGTGGCGAGCGCCTTGCGGGCGAAGGCGCTCTCCTGGCCGGGCCCGACCGCCACCTTCCCGAGGGAGGGCGTGACGATCACCACCGGCTGGCTGCGGTCGGGGTCGACGTCCTTCGGCCCGTCGGTGAGCAGCAGGCCGTTGCCGGCGAACACCGCCACCGGGCGGAAGCCCGCGGTCTCGTCGACGCGGTAGGGCAGGGCCGCCATCTGCTCGGCGATGCCCGCCTTGGCCCGGAAGGCGATCGTGCGCAGGGCGGCCTCGACCGCCGGGCCGGAGACCTGCTTCGACGCCGCCTCGGGCACCTGCACGGTCACGAGGCCGGTGCCGGCCGCGCCCTTCGCCACCGCGACCCACTTCGCGTAGGTGAGCCCGTTCGCCGACTGGGTGCCGCGCAGGAGCCGGCCCTCGCCGCCCGCCACCGGCAGCGCCTCGGCCTCGCCCTTCACCAGGAAGCCGGTCGCCCGCAGCGCCTCGGGCGTGAACTTCTCCGAGATCTGCCCGTAGGCCTCAGGTGGCATCTCCACGATGATGATCGAGGCGCCGGAGCGGTGCTCGAACCCGGCGAAGCCCTTGGCCGGCGTCATCCCGGACGGCGGCACCAGACCGACCGAGGCGGCCGGCGGGAAGACCGGCTCGGCGGCTCCGGCGGGCAGCGCGACGAGGGCGGCGACGAGGCCGCCGAGGACGGGCCGGTGGGACAGGAGCCGGGCCAGCGCCCCGCGCAGGAGGTTGCGGATGGTCATCGGTGATCCTCGTCTGGAAAGCAGGGATGGAGGCAGGCCGCCCTGCGGCCGGGCCAGGATGCGTCGGGGGCGGAGCGCGCCGCGCCGATGCCGGTGCGGCCGGGGGAAGCGGTCGATCTCGCGGTGCTGCGCGTGGACCTCGATCTCCGGCGGCGACGACCCGATCGTCGGCGGGTCGTCGCGCCGCGCCGCCGGGGCGGGCCGGCGCCCAGCGCCCGGCGCCGGCCTCGGACCGGTCAGCGGGTGGCCACCCGGCTGACCACGAAGGTGTTGCCGGAGAACTGGACCTGACCGGGGGCGCTCATGTGCTCCAGCATCAGCCGCAGGTTGCGGCCGAGGCGGGCGGAGTCGGAGCGGGTCTCGTACCAGTATTCGGCGGCCGCGGCGCCGGAGCGGACCGGGCGGTGGTGCTCGTAGCAGCGGAACGCCGCCATGTACTCCTCGGCCGCCTGCACCTCCTGGGCCGAGAAGCCGCTGAGGCGCACCGTGTAGGCGGTGGGCAGGCCGCCGCAGGCCTCGCCGGGCGCGACCGGCCCGCCGGGCACCGCAGCCGGCGCGGCGCCGCCGACCGGCGGCGGGCCGGCGTCGGCGGCACGGCGGGGCGCGATGAAGCCGTCGAGCTTCGTCGTCAGCGCCGCCGCGACGTCGGCCGCGATGGTCTTCGCCTCGGCGCCGACCCGCTCGAGCAGGCATTCGCGGTCGCAGCCCTGCGGCAGCGGCGGCAACTGCACCCCGGCGACCTCGAACGCGCCGAGCGACTGGCCGGTGCGCACGTTGAGCAGGCGCCCGGGGATCCGCACCTCGGGCCGGACGATGTCGGAATAGGCCGACTTCGTCGCCGAGGCGTAGATCTGGAAGATCGCCACCACGTCGAGCGGCGGGTTCTGCACCGCCCGGGCGACCTCGATCAGCTCGGCGTCGCGGCGCCGGACGCGGTTGGGCTGGGTGAAGCCCATCGCGACGGCGGTCTCGTCGTAGACGTTGTAGCCGCGCAGGTTCATCGTCTCGGACAATTCGCCGATCACCCGCTGGAAGATCCGGTTGCCGCGCGGCACGGAATCCTCGTCGGCATCCTCGCCCATCACCACCACGTTGGGCTTGGGTTGTGCGGGATTGGGCTGGGCGAGGGCGGGCGCGGCGAGCAAGGCGAGGCCGGCCGAGACGGCGGCGACGCGGAGGGCGGCGCGGAAGGGCGACATGGGGTTCGTTCTCCTGAGGGGTCGGATCGTCGTCAGTCGGCGCAGGGCGCCGGCGCCGCGTCGAAGTCGTCGAGGTCGAGGGCGACCCGGCGGCGGGGGTCGGCGAGGGACGACCACGCGCAGGCGCGTTCCGCGTCCGGGGGAAGGAAGCGCAGGGCGCCGCGGGGAGCGATCAGGCTCACCTCGACCCGCCGGTTGACCCGCGCCAGCGGGGCATCGGGGTCCTTCGGGCGGCTCGGCCCCCAGCCATGGACCCGCAGCCGGCCGGCCTCGATGCCGTAGGTCTCGACCAGATGGGCCTTCACCGCCCGCGCCCGGGCGAGGGACAAGCGACGGTTGTAGGCGAGGCCGCCGGCCGCGTCGGTGTGGCCGGCGATGAGGAAGCCGAGCCCGGCGAGGTCGCGGGAGCGCAGGGCCTCTCCGAGCGGTTCGAGCTGGATGCGCGCCTCGGGCGTCAGGCGGGCGCTGTCGTAGGCGAAGAACACCGTGAGATCGACCGCGCGGGCGGGGTCGACCCGCACCGGCGGGCCGCCATCCCCGGGGGCGACCGCGAGGGGCGCGGCCGGCCGGCCGGGATTGCCGTCGGCGAACGGCGCCAGGGAGCGGATGATCGCCGTCGCGCCCGGGTTGGTGGCGCCGGCCTCCGCCCGCTCGGCGGCCTCGTCCCGCGGCGCCGGCCCGTCCGCCTCGACGGCGCGGGCGCCGGGCGCCTCGGTGAGCGGGTTGGCCGAGGCGGCGGCGCCGGCGAGCGCCAGGGCGAGGCCGAGGGCCGAGACGAGCCAGCACCGTTGCAGCCGGGCACGGGCCGCCCGCCGCGCCGGGTCGCCCGGGGCGCCGCCGCCGCGACCGGAACGGGTCCGCGCGTCGCGCGTCCGCACCGGGGCGCTCCGCACTCCACCGTCCCCGATGAAGGCCATGAGGCCGCGGCCACTGACATCCGCCGCCGCGGCGCTGCGCATGGCCGCAGGTTCGATCCGCATCGGTCTCTCCCTCTCCCGCGGGCCTTGCTTCGGCCCCTCACACTCCGTCCGTGGACATGGCAGAGCGGCTTTCGCCGCCGGCCGGCACGATTTCCTCGAAGAGGACGATCGCTCAGCGCCCGCGCAGGATCGCGTTCATCCCGGCCGGGTCGAGCGGGGCGGCGGCCGGGGGCCGGGCCGGAGCGGGCGCGTCCGCGGCTGCCGGGGCCGGCCCCGGCGTCGCCGCGGCGACCGGGCGGCCCTGCGCCGCGGCGATCTCGGCGAGGAGGCGGCTCCTGCCGAGGATCGCCGACAGGCGGGTGGCGCTGTTGAAGCTCGACGGGTCCTTGGGGTCGAGGCCGCCCTCCTTGTGGAGGGCGATGCCGGCGACCGAGGTGTCGAACATCAGCGAACCGGACGAGCCCCCGAGGGTGTCGCAGCGGTGGCGCAGGTCGGGTCCGGCGGCCTGATCCTTCAGGGCGAAGCAGCGGAAGCGGCTCATCACCTTCGGCCGGCCGAGGGGGTGGTGGATGACGAGCATCGAGCGGTTGCCCGGCACCGCCTCGCCCGACAGCCGCGCCGCGCCGTAGGTCGCGGTCGGGTTGCCGGCGACGCGGGCGAGGGCGTAGTCGAGGCGCGCATCGAACTCGACCGGCTTCGGGTCGATCTCGAAGCGCCGCGAGCCCGTCCCGTCGAGAGTCAGGTAATCCATCAGGATCGACGCCTTGACCGGCGTGAGGTCGCCCGCCTGCGGCAGGCAGTGGTGGTTGGTCAGCACGTAGTCGCCGGGCAGCAGCGCGCCGGTGCAGGAGGCGCCGACCTGCTGGCCGCTGCGGGCGTTCCTCAGAACGATGTCGATGCGGCCGACCGGCCGCGCGAGGGCGGCGAGCCCGTCCTTGGGGTCGAGTTCGGCGATCGGCTCGAACGCGCCCTTGTTCTGGTCGACATAGGCCGCCGCGTCGCCCGTCGTCTGGCGCAGCGGAAGCTGGGCGCGACCGTAATCGGCCGGGTCGAAACCGACGCTCTGCGCCTGCGCAGCTCCGGCGGAGCCGACGGACAGGATCAGGCAAGCTCCCGTCAAGGTCGAGCGATGTGTCCGGCGGCGTCGCGCCATCGTTATCCCTTCTCTCGGCGGCGGCTTTATGCCCGCTCTGAAACGCTAGGTCAAAACGTCACGACCCTGGAACTTCGTCTCATCAGCGGATCAGCGCGTGGACGAGGCGGATGACGGCCGAAGACGAGGCGGCCCCGGAACCTTCACCCGGGAGGGCCTGGACGGCGTAGACGAGGTTCTGCCGGGCGCCCTCGCGCAGGAAGTACGCCTGCGCCCCGTCGCCCAGGCGCGCCGCCGGCAGGGCGGCGTCGCGCAGCTCCGCCCCGACCTCGATCCGCATCCCCGGGAGCAGCGCCCGGACGGCGATCCCGCACAGGTCCGGCGCGAGCCGGCTCGGCACGAGGCGGTCCCCGGCCTCGACCGGGACCGGGCGCCGCTCGGCCGGGTCGGCCCCGAAGGCGACGCGGCGGCAGGACGAGCCGGCCGGAGCCCGCAGCTCCTCGACCCGAAGCGCCGGCGCGGCCCCGGCGGGCGCCGGGTCCGGGCCCTCGGCGGCGGATTCGGGGGAGGGCCCGGATGAGGGCGTCGGGGAGGGCGCCTGCGCGGCGGGCCCGGTCGCCGGGTGCTCCGCCGGGCCTCCGACCGGCGCGGGCCGGGTGCCGAGGATGGCCAGGGCGGCAACCCCCGCGACCGCGACGGCGACCGCCGGGCCGGCGAGGCGCCGCAGCCGCCGCGGCGGGGAAGAGGCGGGCGCCGCCTCCGCCGGGCGCGCCAGCGCCTCCAGGGCGGCCGGCACGCTCCCGCCGGGCAGGATCAGCGGCGCAGGGTCCCACCCCAGGGCGCGGATGGCCGCCTCCGCCGCGTCGCGCTCGGGCCCCTCCGGCAGCAGGACCGCGAGGGCGGCGCCCGGCGCCTCGGCGAGCAGGGCGCGGGAGCGATCGATCTTGTCGAGCAGGGCGTAGTCGCCGGGGCGCACCGCGAGGTCGAGGTCGACCGCGCCGGTCGCCCACAGGATCAGGTCGGCCTCCGCCGGCTCCGCGACGAGGCGGTGGCCCCGCGCGGCGAGCCCGTGGGCGAGGCAGACCGGCACCTCCCAGGAGCGGCCGGCGTCGAACGAGCCCGAGAGGCGCAGTTCGTGCGGGGGCGGCGCCTCGCCGAGGTGCCGCGCGAGCGGGCCGCCGGCGCCGCAGAGCCGGGCGTAGTCGGCCGACCACGGCAGCGGGCGGTAATCGCCGTCGGCGAAGGCGGCCGGGGCCGGCAGGCCGGGCCGGGGCCTCAGGGCGCGCAGGCGCAGCGGGCCGCCGGTCGTCGGGATCACCACGAGGATCGCCGGCAGGGTCATGCGGCGGCCCGGCGGGGCGGCGTGCCCCGGCACGCGCGGGCCCTCACAGCAGGAACACCGCGCTCGCCGGGTCGCCCAGCATCCGGCCGAGCAGGGCGGCGTCCGGCACGGCCGGGTCGAGGGCGAGCAGGATCACCCCCTCGACCGGGGGGCCGAGGTCGAGCCGCACGGTCTCGTCGCCGAGCCACGCCTCGATCGCCCGCGGCATCCGCGCACCGGTCCCGCGCAGGATCAGCAGCGGCGGCGCGTCGTCCTCGCCGGCGAGGATCTCCAGCTCGAACGGGCCGACCCGGCGCCGCGCCAGGGCGCCGTCCGAGGCCGCGGCGGCGAGCGGCGCGTGGGCGACCGCCCGGGCCCCGAGCATCGCCCGGTAGCGCCGGGCGGTGTCGGGATCGTCCCGGATCGCCCGCGCCACCGCGAGATCCACGGGAGCGCCCGGCATCCGGGTGGCGTGGGCCCACAGGGCCGCGTGACCCGGGCGGAGGGCGGCCTGCCCGGATCCGCCCGGCCGCATCAGCCCGCGGGCGGCGTGGATCTCGGCGAGCAGCCGGGCCTCGTCGCTCACGCCGTCGCCTCCCCCGCATAGGCCGCCGCGAAGGCGTCGGCGAAGACCGCCCGGTCGGCCGCGAAGGCGGCGTCGAGCGGGCGCTGCCGGGCGAGGGCGGCGAGCGCCCGCTCCATCCGCCCGGCCTCCTCGGCGAGGCGCAGCAGCGCCGCCTCGGCGGCGGCGAAGCCCGCCGCGAGGCCGGCGCGGTCCTCGAACCCGGCCCGGCGCACCCGGCGCAGGTCCGCCTCCGCCGCCTCCAGGGCGGCGCGCGCCTCCGGCGCGAGGCCGTCGCGGTCGGCGATCCGCAGGGCGGCGGCGATGCGCAGCATCCGGGCGAGATGCGCCGCCAGCGTCCCGGCGCGGGCCTGGAGCGCGGCGTAACTCTCGGCGTCGGCGCAGGCGGTCCGCTCGGCGATGCCGGCACCGCCGCCGCCGCGGCGCAGGCGGTTGGCAATGCCGGACTGGACCCGCCCGAAGCTCGTCGCCCGCAGGGTGGTCAGCGGCCGGGTGCGGTGGAACGGCTCCAGCCGCAGGAAGTCGGCGAGGTCCTCGCGCTCGGCGCCGGTGAGGATCTTCGGGCCGTCCGGCCACCCGGCGAGCAGGGCCGCGAGGGCGTCGGCCGAGTCCGCGGCGGCGAGGTCGGCGAGCGAGGCGTCGAGCCGCTCCTCCCAGCCCTCGTGCTCGGCGAGGGAGATCGGGGCGGCGAGCCCCTCGAGGCCGCCGAGGAGGGCGCAGGCCGCCTCGAAGGTCACGAAATGCTCGGCGACGGTGCGGAAGCCCGGCCGCTCGCCCTCGTGCATCTCGGCGCGCCAGCACGCGAGGATGTCGTCGTCGGTGAAGGCGCGGCGCCCGTCGAGGAAGCCGAGGATCGCCCGGAAGCGCCGCTCCAGCGGCGCCAGCGGCAGATGGGCGTTGCGGTAGGCGGCGAGATGCCGGGCGAGGCGCCGGGCCAGGAACGCGGCGCCGTCCGCGTCCGGCGCCGCCGCGAGGTCGTCGAGCCAGCCCGACACGGTGGCGAACTGCGCCAGATCCTCCGCCGTGAGCACGAACTCGGCGAGGGCGAGGAGCCGGACGAGGCCGGACCACGTCGTGCGCCAGCCCTCGCCCTCCGCCGGCACGAGGCCGCGGGCGTCGGTCCCGGCGGCCCCGCCGAGGCGGGCCTCGACGGCGGCGGGGTGGCCGAGACCGGGATCGAGCGCGAGGGTGACGAGGTCGCGCCCGTCGCGGGCCCCCGCCGCCCGCGCCAGCGCGGCCAGGGCGTGAGCGAGGTCCCAGGTCGGCTTGTCGCGGTTCGGGCGCACCGCGCCGGTGACCGCCCGGGCGAGCCAGGCGCGGTCCTCGCGGGAGAGGTCGCGGCCCTCGGCCACGTTGGCGAGGTCGGCCGCGCAGCGTTCGTCGTATCCGCCGGTCATGCGCCTGCCCGGTCCTCCGCCCCTTGCGACGCCTCGGGGCGTCCATCGATATCGCCTGCCCGGGGATCCGTCACCCCGGGCCGCGGCCCCCCCGCGGACGGGTCCGCGTCATCGGGTCCGCGTCATCGGGTCCGCGTCATCGGGTCCGCGTCATGGGAGTTCCGGAGTCGATCGTCCGGAAACCGCATCACCGGCCGACGATCCGCGGCGCGAGCGTCCGCACCAGCGTCTCGACGTGGCCGGCCGCCACCGCGCGGGTGCCGGCCAGCACCCGGATCGTCAGCAGGTCGCCGTCGCGCAGGATGACCGCCGTCGCGCCGGCGCCCGCCCCGAGGGGATAGGTGCTGGTCCAGCCGACCGCCGGGGCCACCGACAGACCGGAGAGACGGCATTCCGGGCTGCGCGCCCGGCAGAGCGCCTCGAGCTGCTCGACCGAGGTCTGTCCCGAGCGCACGCGCCCCTCGGTCCCGTCGGTCTGGCGGCCGAGCTGCAGGTCGACCACCGGCGCGCCGTCGCACTCGGGGCAGGTCAGGGTGAGCCGCCGGGGCTCGGCCCTCGCCGCGAAGCGGCCGCCGAGCGCCGTCCTGGCCGCGTCCGCGACGGTGGTGAGGTCGCGGGCGGCGAAGCCCTCGGCCCGCGCGGCGGTGGCCGCCGGCAGCGCGGCCACCAGCACCTGGGCCGTGAGGAGGAGCGGAACGACGGGGTTTCGCATCGGCGGTCTCCTGAGGGCGCGGTCACGGCCCGTCACCGCACCACGATCCGGGCGGTAGCCTCGGTCACCCCGGGCGTCGCCCGGATCTTGTCGAGGAGGTCGAGCACGTCGGGGGGCTGGAGCAGGGTCGCCTCGCCGTCGGCGCCGGGTGCCGCCGCGAGCCAGCGTCCGGCGAGGTCGGGCGGCAGGCCGCCCTCGACGCCGAAGCAGGCGAACAGGTTCTCGAACGGCTCGCCGGCGACGATCTCGTCGAGGCCGTAGCCGCGCGGGTAGCGCCGGGCCTCGCCGGGCTTCAGGGCTTCGAGCGAGGCGGCGTTGCCGCGCACCGGCAGGGCGACGTAGGCGGTCTCGTCGGGGGCGACGACCCAGCAGTACAGGCTCTGGCGCGCCCTCGCCTCGATGCGCAGCTCCATCCGCTGGCCGGGGGCGAACGGCGTCGCCGTGGCGGCGACCGCGAGCCGCCCGCCGTCGGTGCGGGCGGTCGCCGCGACGTGGTCGAGGAACGGCCGCGGGGTCGGGTCGCAGCCCAGCCCCTCGATGCCGATGCGCCGCCGCCCGGTCGGGGCGAGCACGGCGCCGTCGCGGCCGAATTCCAGCTCCATCCAGGATTGCCGGTCGCGGTCGGTGAGGAAGCGGCCGCGGGCGGTGACGGGGCCGGCGCAGGCGGTGCCGGGCGGACGGCGGCGCACGTCGAGGCGCGCGCCCCTGAGGATGCGGCTGGCCGAGCGCGCCTCGGCGTCGAGCGCGATGACGAGGCGGTCGGTGAGCGCCCCGGCGCAGGTCGAGTGGCCGCCCTCGGCCACGAACGGGCAGACCTCGACGGCGCCCGCGTTCGGCGCCGCCTGCGCGAAGGCCCGGACCGCGCCCTCCATCACCGCGTCGACGTCGGAAACGCCGGCCCCGACGCGGATCGGCACGATGACCGGCTCGCTCGTCGCCTTGCACGAGGCGGTGCGGGTGATCGCCTGGAGCCGGAACGCCGCGGTCTCGCCGGCCCGGCGCGGCTCGACCAGGAACACGCTGGCGTCGCCCGCGAAGGCGGCACGGATCTGCGCCTCGGCCTCGGCCCCGGACAGCCCGGTGGTGCCCTCGCGCAGGGCCTTGATCCGCACCACGTCGGCGGCCGCCGCCAGCCGCACCCGGCCGGTCGCCTGGAGCCGGCTCTCGGCGGCGAGGCGCACCTCCTCGGCCTGCTCGCGCGACAGGGCGGTCTGCGCCGGCTCGACGCCGACGACCGCGAGGGTCAGGTCGGAGCGCCCGGCGCAGGCCGCGACCGCGTCGAGGAACGGGGCGAGCGCGGCCGTGGCGGGGTCGGCGCGGGCGGGGGAAGGGCAGAGGAGGGTGGCGAGAAGAAGCGGAACCGCGACCCCGAACCCTCCCCCCTCTGCGAGGGAGGGTGCCCGGCGGAGGCCGGGCGGGCCGGGACGAAGTCCCGCAAGAGGGGATGCCGGTTCCGGAAAGGACGCGACCTTGATGAAGGGTGCCACGTTCGGCACCGTCGCGCTCCCCTCTCCCGGCCTGCTCCGCAGGCCACCCTCCCCGGCGGAGGGGGGAGGGTTGGGGCGGTGGGCGGTCCGATCCCCGGTCATTCCGCCTCGTTCGCCTTGGCGTACTGATCGAGCGCCCGCACGAAGACCGGGTTGAAGCGGCCGTCGAGCGCGCCCGTGTAGTAATCCGCCTCCTTGATCGCCCGCTGGACGGCGCGGATCGTCTCCGGCTTCAGCTTCTGGGCCGCGGTGTCGGTGGCCGAGACCGAGGCGGCGCCGAGTTCGCCCCGCTTGAGCGCCCGCAGCACCATGTCGGCGGAGCGCACCCCCGGGAAGTAGCGGCCGAAGCCGTTGTCGATCAGCGTCGCCATCGTCGCCATGGCGACGGGGTCGCCCTTGTCGGCCGCCTGCCGGAACAGGTCGAAGCCCTGGCGCAGGTCCTTCGGGAAGCCGTGGGCGCCGGTGGCGTAGTGCGGCACCAGCTTCGAGATCGACGCGACGTCGCCGCCCTCGACGGCGCGCCTGTAGAGCGCCACCGCCCCCGCCTCGTTCTTCGGGATGCCGTTGCCGTATTCGAGCATCCGGGCGGCGTTGGCGAGCGCCACCACGTTGCCGCCCTCGCCGGCCTGCCGGTAGAGGCGGAACGCCTCCGCCTGACTGCGCTTCACGCCCTGGCCGTTCTCGTAGAGGGTCGCGAGGTTGTTCATCGCCGAGACGCTGCCGGCCCTGGCCGCGGCCTCGTAGGCGGCGAAGGCCTCCTTGTAGCGGTCGGTCCGGTCGTAGGCGCGGCCGAGCTGGTAGGCGAGGCGGCGCAGTTGCGGGTAGGCGGCGGATGCCGCCCGGCAGGCCTCGATCGCGGCGGCCGGCTCGATCCGGCCGAGCTTCACCCCGGTCACGCCGTTGGGCCGGTCGGGGTCGTCGGTGCCGGCGGCGAGCTCGTCGCAGCGCTTCACCCGCGGGTCGCCGCCGGGGTTCTGGCCGCCGAGATAGCCTTCCGCGAGGCCGCGATAGGCGCAGACCTCGCCGCAGGAATCGAGATAGGCCTGGTACTGGCGCTGCGGGCCGAACTTGGCCCAGTTCTCCTGGTCGATCGCCGCGGCGTCCCGGCGCCGGCCGGCGAGCAGCCGGTCCATCGCCTGGGGCCGGTAGGCGCAGACCTCGCCGCAGCCCCCGATATAGGCCTCGAACCCCTCGCGGGTCCCGAGCGCCTCCGCGCGCCGCCACGCCGCCTCGTCGCGCAGGGCCGCGACGCCCCTGGACACGGCCTCGACGGGGAGGGACGCCTGGAGCACGATCGGCGCGTCGTCGACCTCCGGCACCTGCTCGCGGCCCGAGGCCCGGCGGGCGGCCTCCTCGACCTCCCGGCGCAGGTAGCGCTTCAGCTCGGGCCACTGCACCTGCCCGTCGCCGTCGCCCTGGTGGTCCTTCGCGTCGGCCAGCCCCGAGACGCCCATCAGGAAGCGGCTGGTCAGCAGGCCGAGCCGGTTGGCCTCGTCCCAGTTCGCCGGCGTCGCGCCGGAGGTGGCGACCACCCGCACGATGCCGCTCTCCGGCTTCGGCCGGGACGGGGCGAACCCGGGCGCCGAGACCGCGAGCAGGCTCTCGCCCTTGCGGCCGGTCTCGCCGGTGAAGCAGGCATCGACCATCACGACGAGCTGGCGCCCGGGCCCGATCTTGCGCTTCACGAGGTCGAGGTTGCGGTAGAGCGTCTCCAGGCTGTAGCCGCTCTCGCCCTGGTTGGGGTTGCCGTCCTCGGGCAGCAGGAAGGGCTGGCGGCTGGCGAGGTCCGGCACGCCGTGGCCGGAATAGTACACGAACACGTTGGAGCGGCCCTCGCGCGCGGTGCGCCACAGCCGGCCCGATTGCGGATTGCGCTCGGTGCCGAAGACCTGGTTGAACTCGTTGAGCGTCGCGTCCCTGAGGACGAAGACGTTGCCCTCGCGGTAGCCGAGGCGCTGGACCAGGTAGCTGCGGATCGCCTCGGCGTCGTTGTGGGCGTAGTCGACCGGCACCGTCTGCTTGTAGCTGCGGTTGCCGATCACCACCGCGACCGAATCGGCGTTGTCGGAGAACGCCGCCGCGTCGGGAGCGGCCAGCGCCGGCGGGGCGAGGAGGGTCGTCGCCAGGAGCGCCGCCGCGGCGGCGATGCGGCGCGCGGCCGCCGCCCTGGTCCGGAAGAATGCCTGTCTCGCCACACTCGTCTCCCCGGATGTCGTCGGGATGGTTGTCCTCGCTCGGACGGCCGGTCCTGTCCGGCCGGGCGGAGCCGCCCGGCGCAACTCCGCCGGAAGCGCCGAGGCAGCATCGCCGCCGACGCGGTGGCCGCTTCGGCGATGATGCCGGGGCTACGCGGACGCCACGCCCGCGTGCGGGCGCCTGCCTTGCCCAGGGACACGCCCGCGTGCGGGCGCCTGCCTGCACCGGGCCAGGGTTAGCCCGGTGAGGAGCCGGAAACAATGTCGCGGCAGTCGAGCGGCAGGCCGGCCGCGCGCAGGCGGGGCCTGCGGAGGCTCGCCGACAGAGCGTGCCGGTGCGCCTCGACGAGGTCGGCCCGGGTGAGGCCGAAGGTCCGGCGCGAGGCGGGGTCCGGCTCTCGCAACGCGTCGGTCGGCCGGTCGTCCATGCGGTTCCTTTCCCGGGTGGGGTTCAGCATCCCGCGACCATCGCGAAGATCACGCCGAAGGCGAGGAGGTGGAGGGGCGAGAGGGCGCCCAGCAGCATCGCGGCGCCTCCCTACGGCAGGTAGAGGCCGCGGCCGCAGCGGCGCACCCGGCGCGCCTCGACGTAGCCGGTGTAGCGGTTGAACACCTCGACCGTGCGGTAGAGGCAGTACCGGCCGGAATTGCGGCCATTGTAGTAGACGCCGCCGTTGTCGAGGTCGACGCCGATGAATTCCTGGTTGCCGCGGGGCGGGGCGGCGTCCTCGGCGCGGGCCGGCTGGGCGGCACCGAGGAGGCCGGCGCCGACGAGGGCCAGGATCATCGTCCTGGTCGGGGTCGGGGTCTTGGTCATGGTCGCTTCTCCCAGGTCCGGCGGAGGTGTTCCGCCTTCGCCAGGGGCATGGGCGCCGCAGAGCGGGTTTCGCGGCAGCCCGGGCGAGACAGGCACGAAAAAGCCGGGGCGGGCTCGGGAAAATGGCACGCCGCCGCCCGCGCGCAGGGTCGAACCCGGGCCGCTCGACCGGGTGGGCCGCCGAGACCGGAAGCGGACCCCTCCACCGCGGCCAGGCGGCATGGCATCCTGCGGTGCGGGCACCGATGGAGGGGGCATGAGGCGAGGTTGCACCGGAGTGCTCGGGCTTGTCCCTGACCCTGATGCTCGCCGGCGTCCCCGCGGCCGGCGAGGCGTTCACCGACCCGTCGACCGGCTTCTCGGTGACGGTGCCGTCCGGGTTCGCCGTCCGATCGCCGCGCGAGGACGCCTGCCCCGCCCGGTTCGTCGAGCTTGCATCCGTGGCAGACCGGGCGGAACGACCGCTCGGCGTGGGAGCGGACCCTGGCCCCTCATCCGGCAGCGGACGTTGCGTCTCCGGCCCGGATCCATCTCACCGAAGACGCTTCTCGCCTCCCTGACCCGGCGATGGCCTCGGGAGCGCCCACCAGGAGGATGATGCGTGACGAAGCTCGACCTGAAGAAGCGGTATAGGGAGATGTTTTGTCCGCCGAATTCCGCCTTCGTGGACGTACAGGTTCCGGAGATGTCCTTTGTGAAGGTCGACGGCGCTGGCGACCCCAATCGTACCGTGGCGTACGGGACGGCAGTCGAGTGGCTGTACGGTGTCAGCTATGCGATGAAGTTCGCGGCCAAGAACGTTCTGGCCCGCGACTATGTCGTGCCGCCCCTCGAGGCGCTGTGGTGGTCCGACGATCCTGGCGCCTTCGTCCGCCGCGAGAAGGATCGCTGGCAGTGGACGGTGATGATCATGGCGCCGGACTTCGTCACCGCCACGCTGTTCGAGGATGCCGTGGCGAAGACGTCGGCCAAGCGGCACGATCACCCGTCATCCCTGCGGTTCGAGCCTCATGTCGAGGGCCGCTCGCTCCAGATCATGCACATCGGGAGCTACGACGACGAAGGGCCGTTGCTGAAGCGCCTGCACGAGGAGGTGATGCCGGGCCTGGGCGTCACCTTCAACGGTCCCCATCACGAAATATATCTCAGCGACCCTCGCAGGACCGAGCCGGCGAGGCTCAGGACCATCCTCCGGCAGCCGATCCGTGGCTGCTGATCCGCCGAGTCGCAGCCGACGACGGCAACGATCGTTCCTGTCCCGTCCGGAAGCGGGCCTGCCCGGAATCCGCGGACGGTCGAGCTGATCGCGTTCCGGCCCTAACCGCCGCAGAGCGACCGGAGCGCGACCGTCTCGCGGCCGTCGCCGACGAGGCGGACCGTGACCGCGCCGTCCCTGCCGCCGATGGCGTTGTTCAGCACGCCCCGGAGGAGTGCCGGCCCGGCGCGGACAGGGTCGAGCCGAACCTCGTTGATCCGCCCCGGGATGAGGTCGGCGGCCAAGCCCAGTCCGGGCACGCGCAAGGCGTAGATCGCGTCGCCGGAGGTCACGAGCAGCCGGACCCGCCGGCCGACCGGCAGGGCGAGGGCGCCGACGCCGTCGCAGCCCTCGCCCTCGCCGGACGGGCCGGGCCCCTCGTAGCGGTAGCGCAGGCCGTCCGCCCCCGCGGTGACGCGCACCGTGAGGTCGGCCGGTGGCGGCCGCGTCGGCTCCATGAGCAGGTCGGCGGCTGCCCGGCACTCCTTCGCCGCGGCCGGCGGCATCTCGCGGCAGAGGTCGTGGGGCGTCGGAGACCGCCCGGCGGCGGCCGCGGGGAGGAGGCAGAGGCCCGCCAGCGCGAGCGCGCGGCGGAGGGAGAGCCAGTCGAGGAGCGCGTCGCGCAAGGCCGCGAGGGCGCGCCGGTTCTCCCGCAGCCCCGCCACCGCCGCGCCGAGGGCCTCGGGCCGGCGCCCGGCCCGGCTCGCCACCACCGCCCGCGCCGCCGCCGCGCTCTCGTCGGGCAGGGACGAGGCCAGCGCCCGCAGCACCGGCCCGACCAGGACCTCGCGCCGGTCGGCGAGCGGCGTCGCCGCGAGGCGCCGCAGCACCGCGACCCGCACCTCGGGGTCGGGATGCCCGGCCAGCCCGGCGAGCCGGTCGGCGAGGCGGTCGGCCGCCGCGGGCGAGAGGCGGTCGGCGGGGATGCGCGCGAGGCTTGCCGCCACCACCGGATCCGGGTCGGCGGCGGCGGCGCGGGCGAGGATCGGCCAGGCGGCGTCGCGCTCCAGGTGGTCCCACAGGGCGCGCAGGAGGGCGAGGCGCACGTCGCGGTGGAGCGGGGCGGCCCCGTCCCCGGCCTCGATCTCGCGCAGGAAGGCGAAGCCGGCCGCGCCCGGCTGCGCGCCGGCGAGGCGCACGATCTCCTTGAACACGGTGACGCGCTGCCGCGGCGCGGCGCGCAGCAGCGGCATCACCCGGGCATCCGGCAGGTCGCGCAGGGCGCCCGCCAGGACGTAGACCGCGATGCGCGCCCGCCCGTCGCCGAGCGCCGCGACGAGCAGGTCGAGCCCGTCGCCGCCGTCGCGCCGCGCCAGGGCGCGCAGGGCCTCGTCGCGCACGGCGAGATGCGGTTCGTCGGCACCCGCGAGGGCGCGCAGCCGCCCCGGCGGCACGTCGGGCAGGGCGGCGAGCCGGTCGAGGGCGTGCAGCACCGTCGGCACGTCGCGGTCGGGGTCGCCCGCGAGCCCGTCGAGGGTGCGGGCGAAGGCCGCCTGCTGGGCCGGCAGCCAGCGCCAGAAGCCCGCGCGCATCGGCAGCACGAAGCGGGTCCGGCCGGTGGCGAAGCGCCCCTTCGGGGCGGCGTGGCCGAGATACGGGTCGAGCAGGTCCTGCCGCACCCGGTGCAGGTGGAGGTGGACCTGATGCTGGACGATCCAGCTCCGATCGCGCCGCAGGAGGTCCGGCACCAGGGCGGCGAAGCGGCGCCGGTCGTGCCGGGCGATCACCGCCAGCGCCCGGGTCGAGACGTATTCGTGGCGGGAGGTCTCGACGATCCCGGCCAGGAGGTCGAGGAGCGTCGGCCAGTGCCGCAGGCGGCGGTCCACCATCGCCGCGAAGGCCGCGATCTCGTGGTCGCGCTCGCGGTGCCGCCACGCCCGCAGCACCGGGTCGAGCACGGGGGCGAGGCGGCGCACGTCGCCGGCATTCAGGCGCAGGTCGTGCGGGCCGAGGCCGAAGCTGCCGCGCTCGCGCAGCAGGGTCCCGAAGGCGGCGATCGCCCAGGCGGGCTGCGCCGGCAGCAGCCGCACCACGAGATGCTCCAGCGCCCGGACGCTGCGAAACGACAGGTCGGTGGCGTCGAGGGCCTAACGCAGGATCGTGCCGAGGGCCGGCAGCGCCGCCCGGGCCCGGTGGGCGAGGTGGGGATCGAAGTCGGCGGCCGCGCGCGCCTCCCGGATCAGGTGGTCGGCGGCGAGGCGCGGGTGCAGCCGGGCGAGGCGGGCCCAGCCCTCGGCGCCGATCTCCGGGGCGCGGGCGGCGAGGCGGGCCGTCACGAAGGCCTCGCTGCCGTAGGGCAGCAGCGCCAGGGCGCCGGGATCGCCCGCCGCCTCGCAGGCGGCGAGGAGCGCGTCCGCGGTCTCGTGCCGCCGGTGCCGCACCGCCCGGCGCATCACGTCGGCGCGCAGGCGCCGCGGGACGAGGTCCAGCGCCCGCCGGACCTGGGCCGGGTCGCACAGGACGGGCAGCATCGCGGCGGCGCGCCCGCGCAGCCGGCGCGACGGGTCGGCGAGCGCCCGCAGGACGGCCTCGCCGTCGCGCGTGCCGTGGCAGGCCTGGAGCGCCATCATCCGCTCGAACGGGCCGCCGCGCTCCAGTTCGGCGAGGACGGCGCGGCGCGCCTCACCGGCCCGACCGGGCTCGGCCGCCATGTGCCGCATCCGCCCGGCATGGGTGAGGGCGGCGAGGGCCGTCCGCAGGGCCGCGGCCTCGCGCGGCGCGGCCGATGGGGCGGGATGTCTCGGCGTCATCGCCTGCGAGTATAGGCGGCGATGACGGCGCGTGAACCCTGCGCCCGCCGCACGTCTCCGGGTGCCCGGGGGCCGGCCGGGAACGGATCAGCGGTCGGCGTCGGGCCGCCCGTCCCTCTCCGCGGCGGCGTCCGCGAGCGCGTGACGGGCGAGGGCCGCCCTCAGGATCGCGGCCGTCTCGGGCCGTCGCGCGAGGCAGCGCGAGGTCGGCCCCGCGACGACGATCGAGAGCCGCCGGGCGCCGAGCGGGAGGGGGAGCGCCACGCCGGCGAGGTCCGCGATGTACTCGGACGCGCTCTGATGGTAGCCGCGCCGCTCGGCCTCGGTCAGCTCGCGCTCCACCGTCTCCGGGCTCATCGGCGTGGTCTCCGAGAACCGGTCGAAGACGGCCCGGCGGTAGATCGCCTGCCGGGCCGCCGGGGCGTACTGGGCGAGGATCGCCCGGCCGGCGGAGCTGGCATGGACCGGGACCCGGTCCCCGACCCGGGCGTGGTAGCGCACCTGATGACGGGATTCCGCCACGACGAGGAACATCGCGTGGACGCCGGTCAGCGTCCCGACCGCCGTGGTCTCGCCGGTGGCCGCCGCCACCTCGGCCACGAGGTCGTCGACGCCGCCCGGGAGCGGCTCCGCCTCCGCGACGGTCTGGGCCAGGGTGAGCCAGCGCGGCGTCGGGTAGTAGCCCGCCCGCGGACGCGGCTCGTAGAGGTAGCCCCTCTCGACGATCGTGCCGACGAGGTTGAACGTGCTCGACCGCGGCCAGCCGAGATCGTCGGAGATCTCCGCCAGGGTGGCCGGGCGCCGCCGCCGGGCGAAGTACTCGATCAGTTCGAGAACGTTGGCGGCCTGCTTGACCTGCATCTGTCGTGTCGTCCCCCATGCCGGCGGCGTGGCCGGTCCCGCTCCCCGGCACCGTAGCGGCCGCCGCCGCCGGCCACCACACGGGCGCTCGCTGGTCTGGCCGCGGGCGCCTGCTGGTTTGGCCGCGGGCGCTTGACAAATTCACATATCAGATCAAAAAATTCCTCCATAAGAATTTCGATCACCCGCGACGAACGGGTGCCGGTCGGACGGGCGGCCATGGAAGCCGGCTCGCCGCAGGGAGGAATGCATGTCGCTCCGCCGCGCCCTCGGGACGCTCACGTTCGCCGCCTCGACGCTGCTCGCCTCGACGGCCCTGGCTCAGGTTCCGGTCAGGATCGGCGTCCTCGCCGACATGTCCGGGATCTTCTCCGACATCGGCGGCGCCGGCGCCGCCGAGGCGACGCGGATGGCGGCCGAGGACTTCGCCAGGCTGCCCGAGGCGGGAAAGCTGAAGGTCGAGGTCGTCGCCGCCGACGCCCAGAACAAGCCCGACGTGTCGAGCGCCATCGCCCGCAAGTGGTTCGATTCCGAGGGCGTGGACGCCGTCGTCGACATGCCGACGAGCGCGATCTCGCTCGCCCTCGCGCCGCTGGTGCAGGAGAAGAACAAGGTCGCGCTGTTCACCGCCTCCGGCTCCGCCGACCTCACCGGCAAGTCCTGCACCCCGAACTCGGTGCACTGGACCTACGACACCTGGGCGCTCGCCCACGGCACCGCGGAGGCGATCACCAGGGCCGGCGGCAAGTCCTGGTACTTCATCACCGCCGATTTCGCCCTCGGCCACGCGCTGGAGCGCGACGCCGGCGCCGTGGTGAAGGCGGAGGGCGGCCGCGTGGTCGGCGGCGTGCGCCATCCCACCGACGCCAAGGACTTCTCGTCGTTCCTGCTCCAGGCCCAGGCGTCCCAGGCCCAGGTGATCGGGCTGGCCAATGCCGGCGGCGACACCATCAACGCGATCAAGCAGGCTTCCGAGTTCGGCATCGTCCAGAGCGGGCAGCAGCTCGCCGGCATGCTGCTGTTCCTCTCCGACATCCACTCCCTCGGCCTGCGCACGGCGCAGGGCCTGCGCCTGACGACCGGGTTCTACTGGGACCTGAACGACGGGACGCGGGCCTTCGGCGAGCGCTTCGCCGCGCGCAACAACGGCCGCTACCCGACCATGAACCAGGCCGGCGCCTATTCCGCCACCCTGGCCTTCCTCAAGGCCGTCGCGAAGCTCGGCTCGGCCAGGGACGGGGCCGCCGTGGTGCGGGCGATGCGCGAGGCCGGCACCTTCGAGGACCCGCTGTTCGGCAGGACCTCGCTGCGCGAGGACGGCCGCGTGCTGCACGACATGATGCTCGTCGAGGTCAAGAAGCCGGACGAGTCGAAGCGGCCCTACGACTACTACAGGGTGCTGGCCACGATTCCCGGCCCGGCGGCCTTCCGCCCCCTCGGGGAGGGCGGGTGCGCCTTCGTGAAGTAGCGGCCCGCGCACGGTGATACGGTTGTCGGACGATTCGTTCTGACAACCGTATCGAAGCCCGCGCGGTGGAGCCGGAGGCTCCACGCGCCCGAGCGAAGCCGAAATCCGCATCGCGAAAGCGATGGCGCAGCCATCGCCCCGATCCCGCAGGGATCGCCGCGCGATCGGTCGGATTTCGCATGACGAGACAGCGAGGACGGACGACCATGCGGTTGGCAGACAAGCTCGTGGTGGTGACGGCGGCGGCCTCCGGGATGGGGCGCGCCGGCGTCGAACTCTTCCTGAGGGAGGGCGCGCGGGTCGCGGCGGTCGACGTCGACGCCGAGGGGCTCGCGCGGCTCTCCGCCGACCTGAAGGCGCAGGGCCACGACATCGTGACGGTGCGGGCCGACCTCTCGAGGCCGGAGGAGATGCGGGGCTCGATCAACGAGGCGGCGGCGGGGCTCGGCGGCATCGACGTGCTGTGGGCCCATGCCGGCATCCCCGGCCCCGGCGGCATCGAGAACCTCGACGTCGACGCCTACCGGCTCGCCATCGACCTCAACGTCACCTCGGCAGCGCTGGCGGCCGGCGAGGTGATCCGGCACATGCGCCGGCGCGGCGGCGGGTCGATCGTGTTCACGGCCTCGGTCTCGGGCCTCGTCGGCTCGATGTGGAGCCCGATCTACTCCGCCGCCAAGTTCGCGGTGGTCGGGCTGACGAAGTCGCTCGCCCAGACCTTCGCGCCCGACAACGTCCGGGTGAACGTGGTCTGCCCGGGCCTCGCCGAGACGCCGATGAAGCTCGGCTTCACCGGCCGCTCCGGGGACCCGGCCGAGGCCGCCGCCGCCGAGGCGCGCATGGTCGCCGCGGTGCCGCTGGGCCGCCTGTGCCGGCCGGAGGAGGCCGCCCACGCCGTGCTCTGGCTGGCCTCGACCGACGCCTCCTACGTCACCGGCGTGGCGCTGCCGGTCGACGGCGGCTTCACCGCGCGCTGACCGGAGGCCGATCGCCCGGCAGCCCTGCGCCGGCGGCCGGGGCGAGGCTGCCCAAGGCTCCGATCCGTCGCAGGTTCCTGTCGCAGGACCGGCCGCCACCGTTGCGAAACCTGCTCAGGAGGAAGCGCGCCATGCCGGGACCGCTCGCAGGCATCACCATCGTCGACCTGACCACGGTCGTCGCCGGACCGTTCGCGACCCAGGTTCTCGCCGAAATGGGCGCCGAGGTCGTCAAGGTCGAGCCGCCGGGCGGCGACATCATGCGCGCGCCGGGGCCGGCCCGCTCGCCCGGTATGGGGGCGGCGTTCCTGAACTGCAACCGCGGCAAGCGCAGCACCGTGCTCGACCTCAAGCGGCCGGCCGACCGCGCGCGGCTCGACGACCTCGTCAGGGGCGCCGACGTGCTGGTCCACAACATGCGCGGGGAGGCGGCGACCCGGCTCGGGCTCACCGACGACCGGCTGAGGCCGCTCAACCCGGGGCTGATCACCTGCGCCATCGTCGGCTTCGGGCAGGACGGGCCCTACCGGGACCGGCCGGCCTACGACGACATCATCCAGGCGGCCTCCGGCTGGGCCGACCTCGAGCAGCGGGCCGGCCGCGAGCCGCGCTACGCCCCGACCATCGTCGCCGACAAGACGACCTCGCTCTACGTCACGAGCGCGATCACCGCGGCCCTGTTCCACCGCGCCCGCACCGGCGAGGGGCAGGCGGTCGAGGTGCCGATGTTCGAATCCGTCGTGTCGTTCCTCGCCGTCGAGCATCTCGCCGGCCTCACCTTCCGGCCGCCGCTCGGCCCGTCCGGCTACGCGCGCCTGCTCTCGAAGCACCGGCGTCCCTACCGGACCCGGGACGGCACCATCGCGGTGCTTCCCTACAACGCGAGCCACTGGCGCGCCGTCTTCCGGGCCGCCGGCCGGGAGGACTGGGCGGACGACCCGGCGCTGGGGTCCGACGCCGCCCGCGCCGCGATGATCGACACGCTCTACGAGCGCCTCGCCGCCTGCCTCGCGCTGGAGACGACGGAGGAATGGCTGGCGCGCCTCGCCGCCCTCGACGTGCCCTGCACCCGCGTCAACCGGATCGAGGACCTCCTGGACGACCCCCACCTCGTGGCGACCGGCTTCTTCGAGGCGGTCGACCATCCGACCGAAGGGCCGGTCGTCCGGACGCGGCCGCCGGTCCGGTTCTCGCGCACGCCCTGCGGCACGACGCGCGACGCGCCGCCCCTGTCCCCGCCCTGATCAGGCTTCGCAGCAGTGGGCGCCGGTTTCGCGGCGAGAACCTGCAGCGAGACAAGAACCCAAGCGGGCGAAGCGCTGGCGTGCCAACGCAAGTCCGCTCACGGAGGCCCGCGGCCTATTGCCGGAACAGCACCAGCAGGCTGTTCGGCATCGCGTTGGAGATGGTCAGGGACTGGAGCCCGAGTTCCCGCTGGGCCTGGACCGCCCGCAACCGCGTCGCCTCCGCCTCGATGTCGGCATCCACGAGGGCGCCGATGGCGCTCTCCTGGATCCGGCCGCGGGACTCCGACCCGTCGGCGCTGGCCACGAGCAGCGTCCTCAGGCCGCCGAGCCGGCCGGCGAGCGCGGTGACCCTCTGGCTGGCCTGGTCGACGAAGCGGATGAGGCTCAGGATCTCCTTCTCGGTCGATTGCGGCGTGATGCTCAGCGCGGTGCCCTGGCCGGCCACCGAGACCGAGCGCGTGGCGCGGGTGATCGTCGTGCCGCCGAGTTCGACCCAGTCCGTGGCGACGGAGGCGACGCTGTCGAGGAGCCCCTTGACCATCCGCGCCGGCTCCTGGAAGCCCGCGTCGCTTCGCCCGCTGCCGGGGGTCGTGCCGTATCCGATGTCGACGAGGCTGTTGGCACCGGTCGGCGGGGCGACGGTGACGTCGACGGCCGAATGGCGCCCGGAGGCCCCCACCGCGAAGGTCAGCCCGCCGCCGTTGAACGCGCTGACGTAGACCTCGTCGCGCGGATACTGGCCGTCGTAGAGGCTCCGATACTGCTGGTTGATCTGCCGCGCGACCTCGTCGACCACGGTCCAGTGGGTCACGCTCGACAGGCCGGTGACGCCCTGGGAGGCCAGCACGGCGCCGTTGACCACCACGTCGTAGAGGACGCCGGGGTACTTCGCCTGGAACGGGCGGATCTCGAGGTGGATCTCGTTGCTGCCGCTGAAATCCAGGCCGTCGCCCTCGCTCGTCACCGTGAAGTTCTCGACGCCGCCGCCGGACACCTGGAACTGCACGACGTCGCCGGCGGACAGGTTCGCGATCGGGATGTCGACGAAGCTGTTCCAGCCGTAGCTCTCGGCACTGAGCGGAACTGGCCCCGGGGTGCCGCTCACCGGCGTGGCGACGCCGTCCTGGAAGCTGCCGGCGATGGTCCTGGCGGGATCGCGGACCTCCAGGCGCAGGACCCCGCCTCCGACCCTGTCGGTGCCGGCGGCATAGGCCCGGACCTGCGAGCCGAGGCCCGACGCGTTGATGCTGGTGGCGAGACGGTAGATCTGATCGATCTTGATGGATCCATCGACGGACGGCGTGTGCGGCGTGACCGTGTTGGCATCGAACAGGGCGACCGAGGTGAGGTCGAGCCGGTCGAGGGAGACGGAGAGGCCGTCGCCGCCGCGCGACGCCGCGAGGGCGAAATGCGCGTACCGGTCCCAGGTCTGGCTGTTCGCCGAATCGATCGAGAGCCAGTTCCTGCCGTGGATGGAGGCGGAGGCGGCGTTGGTGCGGATCTTCTCCTGGAGCGAGGCGATCTGGCGCTGGACCTGAGCCTTGTCGACGCTGCCCGACATCGCGGTGGTCAGCAGGTCGCGGATCTCCCCGACATCGGTCAGCACCGCGGCGAGGCTCCTGGCCGCCACGTCGATCACCGAGGCGTCCAGCCTCAGGGCCGAGGCGACGGAGGATCCCGTGCTGCGGTCGGCCCGCAGCGTCGCGGCGATCGACCAGTAGGCGGCGCCGTCCGCCTCGGAGTCGATGCGCCGGCCGGAGGCGAGCCGCCGGCTCGTCGCGTCGAGGTCCTGACCGATCGTCCGCAGGTTCTGCAGCGCGACCAGGGCCGATCTGTTCGTGATGACGCTCGTCACCGGGTAGCCCTTGTGGCGACACTGCCGCGACGCATGGAGAGGTCGAGGTCCGCCAGCTTCTCGGTGCGGCTGCTCTCGATGCTCGATTCAAATGAGAGCCAACCGGTTAAAGAGTCGCAAACCAACACGGATGGACCGGGGCCGCCGGCGGGACGGCACCGCGGGCGTGGTCCGGGGCGTCCCGCCGGGCGGGGAGGTCAGGCCGCCCGCCGCCTGCCGCGGGCGGGAGCGCGCCGGAACACGCCGACGAGTTCGACGTGCGGCGAGTGCCGGAACTGGTCCACCGGCGTCACGCTCTCCAGCCGGTAGCCGCCGCGGATCAGCACGGCGGCGTCGCGGGCGAAGGTCGCGGCGTCGCACGAGACGCCGATCACCACCGGCACCTTCGACTCCGCGATGCGGAGCGCCTGGGCCTCGGCCCCGGCCCGGGGCGGGTCGAACACCACGGCGTCGAACCGGTCGAGTTCGGGAGCGAGCAGGGGGCGGCGGAACAGGTCGCGGCGCTCGGTGGTGACGCCGCGCAGGCCCGGCGTCCCGCGGGCGGCGCGGTCGAGGGCGGCGAGCGCCGCGCCGTCGCCCTCGACGGCGTGGACGGTGCTCGCGGCGGCCAGCCGCAGCGAGAAGGCGCCGGAGCCGGCGAACAGGTCGGCGACGCGCCGGACCCCGCCCGCCGCCGCGGCCACGAGGGCGCTCAGGATGTCCTCCCCGGCGGCGGTCGCCTGGAGGAACCCGCCCGGGGGCGTGACCAGGGCCGCCGGCCCGGCGGTGAGGACGGGGGCGCGGCGCTCGACCACCACGTCGCCGTGCAGGGCGAGGCGGGCGAGGTCGAGGTCGCCGGCGAGGCGGACCAGGGCCTGCCGGGCCCGGTCGGAGGCGGGGCCGTGGCCGCGCAGGTCGACGTCGAGCCCGCCCTCGGTCGCCGTCACCAGCACGTCGAGGGGCTTGCCCCCGCCGCCGAGGGGCGCCCCGAGGGCGCGCGCCACGGCGGGGGCGCGGTGGAGCGCCGGCACGGTGATCGGGCATGCCTCGATCGGCACCAGGGCGTGGCTGCGGGCGGCCATGAAGCCGGCCTTCGCCTCGCCGTCGATCCGGCGCAGGTGCAGGGTCGCGCGGCGCCGGCCGGCGCCGTGGGCGTCGACGAGGTCGGCCACCGGCGTCGCGACGCCGGCCCGGGCGAGGGTGGCGGCGGCGAGGTCGCGCTTCCACGCCGCGTAGGGCTCGGGCGCGAGGTGCTGGACGGCGCAGCCGCCGCAGGCGCCGAAATAGGGGCAGAACGGGGCGACGCGGTCGGGGGAGGGCGCCACGACCTCGACGAGACGCGCCCGCCTCGGGCCCTTGCCGCCCGGGCCCTTGCCGCCCTCTTCCGGTGCCACCCGCACGCTCTCCCCCGGCAGGGCGCCGGGCACGACGAGGCCGTCGGCGGCGACGCCGTCGGCCCGGCTGCCGAGGCGGGTGATGGCGACGAGGTCGGGCGTCATCGGGAGTCCTCCGGGATGTCGGTCCGGCGCCCGCCGACCAGGAATTCGCGGTTGCCGTCGCCGCCCTCGATCGGGGACGGGATCAGCCCGGCCACCGCGACGCCGAGGGCGGCGAGCCGGTCGCGGATGCCGGCGCAGACCTCGTCGTGGATCGCCGGGTCGCGCACGAGGCCGCCGCGGCCGACGCGCTCGCGGCCGGCCTCGAATTGCGGCTTGATCAGCGCGACCAGGGCAGCGCCGGGGGCGAGCAGGGGCACGACCGCCGGCAGGACGAGGTGGAGCGAGATGAAGCTGAGATCGACCACCGCCATCTCCGGCGGCTCCGGCAGCAGGCCGGCGAGGGCGCGGGCATCCGTCGCCTCCAGGCTCGTCACCCGCCCGTCGCCGGCGAGGCCCGGATGGAGCTGGCCGCGGCCGACGTCGACAGCGTGGACGCGGGCGGCGCCGCGGCGCAGCAGCACGTCGGTGAAGCCGCCGGTCGAGGCGCCGAGATCGAGGCAGGACCGGCCGGCCGGGTCGAACCCGAACGCGTCGAGGGCGGCGGCGAGCTTGAGGCCGCCGCGGGAGACGTAAGGGTGCGGCGCCTCGGCCTCGATGCGCGCGCCGCGGAGGAGAAGGTCGGAGGCCCGCCGCACGGTCTCGCCGTCCGCGCGCACCAGCCCGGCCGCGATGGCGGCCTGAGCCCGCGCCCGGCTCTCGAAATGTCCCGCCTCCACCAGGAGCCGGTCGGCCCGCCGACGGTCCGCACCCATCATGATCCTTCCCGCGCGCCGGCGACCCTGTCGGACGGCGCGATCTCCCTTACTTGAAGCCGCGGTTGAGAGGAGTGACGACCCATGAGGACGACCCTGACGGCGAGCATCCTGGCGCCGAGCATCGTGGCTCTCGGACTCGCCTGCCCGGCGGCCGCCCAGACCAGCGCCCCGGCGGCCAACGCGGCACCCCAGACCTACGAGACGGCGATCGTCAACAACAAGGGCGAGACGATCGGCCGGATCGCGATCCGCGACGGCGCCAACACCCTGGTGATGCGCGTCACGATCCAGCCCGGGGGCCTGCCGGGCGGCTGGCACGGAATCCACTTCCACGCCGTCGGAAACTGCGACGACACCGCCAAGTTCGAGCAGTCGAAGGGCCACGTGAACCACGACAGCAGCAAGCACGGCCTGCTCAACCCCGAGGGGCCGGACGAGGGCGACCTGCCCAACGTCTACGCCAATGCCGACGGCTCGGTGAACGCCGAGGTCTCGACCGACACGCCGCTCACCGGCGAGGGCGGCCTGAAGGACGCGGACGGCGCCGCCCTGGTGATCCATGCCAACGAGGACGACCACGCCACGCAGCCGATCGGCAATGCCGGCGCCCGGATCGCCTGCGCGGTCATCAAGTAGGCCGCGCCCGGAACGCCGGCCAGCTCCCCTCCCTCCGGAGGGGAGTTCCCTCGCTCAGCGCGGGCGGCGCGAGACGCTGACGACGTTGCCCTCGCGGCCGGCCTTTGCGTCGCGCGCCTTGGCCTCCTTGGCCGGGATGGCGGCCTCGACGGCGTTGACGATGCTGGCGGCGTCCAGCCCCGCCTCGGCGTACATCTTCTCGGGCGTGTCGTGGTCCTGGTAGCTGTCCGGCAGCGTCAGGGTCCGCACCCGCACCGTCCCGGCATCCAGCGCACCCCGCGCCGACAGCAGGTGCAGCACCATCGCGCCGAACCCCCCGACCGAGCCCTCCTCCAGCGTCACCAGAACCTCGTGGCTCCCCGCCAGATCCAACAGCAGCGCCTCGTCCAGCGGCTTGGCGAACCGCGCATCCGCCACCGTCACCCCGATCCCCGACGCCTCGAGCCGGTCCGCCGCCTTCAGCGCCTCCGACAGGCGCGTCCCCAGGCTCACCAGCGCCACCCGCGCGTTCGCCGGACGGCGCACCACCCGGCCCCGCCCGATCGCCAGCGCCTCGCCCCGCTCCGGCAGGTCGACGCCCACCCCCTCGCCGCGCGGGTAGCGCAGCGCGATCGGGCCGGCGTCGTGCGCGTGCGCGGTCGCCACCATGTGCACCAGCTCGGCCTCGTCGGAGGCCGCCATCACCGTCATGTTCGGCAGGCAGCACAGGTAGGCCAGGTCGAACGCACCGGCATGCGTCGCCCCGTCCGCCCCCACCAGGCCGGCCCGGTCGAGGCAGAACCGCACCGGCAGGTTCTGCAGCGCCACGTCGTGCACGAGCTGGTCGTAGCCGCGCTGCAGGAACGTCGAGTAGATCGCCACGAACGGCTTGTAGCCCTCCGTCGCCATGCCCGCCGCGAAGGTCACCGCGTGCTGCTCGGCGATGCCGACGTCGAAGGTGCGGTCGGGATGCGCCTTCGAGAACAGGTCGACCCCGGTGCCCGACGGCATCGCGGCGGTGATCGCCACCACCTTGTCGTCGGCGTCGCCGGCCTTGATCAGGCTCTCGCCGAACACCCTCGTGTAGGCCGGGGCGTTCGGCTTGGCCTTCGCCTGCACCCCCGAGATCACGTCGAACCTGACCACCGCGTGGCCGCGGTCGGCGGCGGCTTCGGCCGGGGCGTAGCCCTTGCCCTTCTGGGTCACGACGTGGACCAGCACCGGGCCGTCGGGGGCGTCGCGGACGTTCTTGAGGATCGGCAGCAGGTGGTCGAGGTTGTGGCCGTCGATCGGCCCGACGTAGTGGAAGCCGAGTTCCTCGAACATCGTGCCGCCGCCCGACAGGATGCCGCGGGCGTACTCTTCCGCCCGCGCGGCGGTGTCGTAGAGGGCCTTGGGCAGCAGGCGGCCGAAGGTCTTGGCGGTGTCGCGCAGGCTCCGGTAGGTGTCGCCCGAGACCAGCCGCGCGAGGTAGGCCGACATCGCGCCGACCGGGGGCGCGATCGACATGTCGTTGTCGTTGAGGATGACGACGAGGCGCGACTTGAGCGCGCCGGCGTTGTTCATCGCCTCGTAGGCCATGCCGGCGGAGATCGAGCCGTCGCCGATGACCGCCACCACGTTGCGCCGCTCGGGGGTCTCGCCGCGGGCACGCGCCGCGGCGTCGGCGAGGTCGCGGGCGACCGCCATGCCGAGGCCGGCGGAGATGGAGGTGGAGGAGTGGGCGGCGCCGAAGGGATCGTAGGGGCTCTCGGCGCGCTTGGTGAAGCCCGACAGGCCGCCGCCCTGGCGCAGCGTCCGGATGCGGTCGCGGCGGCCTGTCAGGATCTTGTGCGGGTAGGCCTGGTGGCCGACGTCCCAGATCAGGCGGTCGTCGGGGGTGTCGAAGACGTAGTGCAGGGCGACCGTCAGCTCGACGACGCCGAGCCCCGCGCCGAGATGGCCGCCGGTGACCGAGACGGCGTCGATGGTCTCGGCCCGCAGCTCGGCGGCGACCTGTGCCAGGTCGCTCTCAGGAAGCCGGCGGAGATCCGAGGGAACCCGGACCTGATCCAGGAGGGGAAGCGTGAGCGTCGACACCGAACGTCCTCATGTCCGGAAAGGGGGAAACCCGCCGGCCGGAGCCGAAGCGGGTGCGGGGGCGCCGGGCTCGAGCCCGTCGCTCCGTGGCCCGGCGGGGCGGGCCGGACGTGCCGGCCCTCGGATGATGCGGGTCGGCTCGCGAGCGCCAGCGGCAGGGACTCGAGCGCCCGCGGCAGGGACTTGAGGCCGGAGGGCGCGGCCGCGCGACGTCACCGGGGGCGCCTCAGGCCACGTCCAGCGGCGCCGTGCCGGCGGCCTGCCCGTCGGCACCGAGGGTGATGCGCTGGATGCGGGCCTCGGCCCGCTGGAGCAGGGTCTCGCAATGCCGCTTCAGCGCCTCGCCGCGCTCGTAGATCGCGACCGACTCGTCGAGCGGCACGTTGCCCTGTTCGAGGCGCTGCACGATGCCTTCGAGCTCCTCCAGCGCCTTCTCGAACGGAAGGTCGCCGGGGCCGGGCGGGGAGGCCGCCGGCGCGGCTTCGGACCGTGCTGCGGTCATGCGGGATGCTCCTTGTCGAGCGCCGGGTTATGGGCCCCGCCGTCCCGTGAAACAACCCTTGTGCGCGATCCATCGCCCGCGGAAGCCAGTTTCCGCGCGAGGGCAGCATTCGGGTCACACCGCGGGACCACGCCTCAATCGAGGTCGAGGCCGAACGGCTCGCCCTCGAACGCGTCGTGTCCCCGCCCGATCGCCTCGGCTGCGGCCACCATGCGGCCCTCCCGTCCCAGCATCTCGTCGGCGACGGCGATGAGGCGCCGGTTCGGCGTCGCCGAAGGCGAGGCGAGGCGCAGCCGCCCGGCGATCTCCGCCTCGTCGCGCTCCGGCCGCAGCGCGCAGGCGGCGATGAAGGCGGCGGCCGTCGACCGGCTGATGCCGGCGTAGCAGTGGATCACCAGCGGCTTCTCGCGCCCCCAGGCGCGGACGAAGTCGAGGAAGCCCTCGACGTGGGCCCGGTCGGGCAGGATGTGGTCCTGCATCGGCGCGGTGATGTCGCTGACGCCGATGAACAGGTGGTTGGCCGCCTCGACCGAGTCCGGCCGCGTCACCGCGGTGCCGACGTTGATCAACGTGACGACGTGGCTCGCTCCCGCCGCCGCGACGGTGTCGGGCAGGCGCGACAGGGGGCAGACGTAGAGCTTCGGCATCGGGGTCGGGTTCGCGCGGCACCAATCGGGCAGTATCGCCGGCTGACGTCTTAGGGCCGGCCGCTCCCGAAGGAAATGCCGCATCGCCTCGCGGACGAGGACATCGCCCGCGAGGCGACCGACGCCCGTTCGGACGATCACGGCGGGTCGCGCAGGCTCACGTCGCGGAACAGGTGGCGGCCGAGGGGGTCCATGCGGTAGCCGGTCACCTCGCGCCGCGCCGCCACGAAGGTCGCCGAATGGGCGATCGGCACCCAGGGCGCCTCCGCCTTGAACCGGCGCAGGGCCCGGGCGTAGAGCGCCGCCCGGCGCTCCTGGTCGGTGATGCCGCGGGCCTCGGTGACGAGGGCGTCGAAGGCCGGGTCGCACCAGCGGGCGATGTTGCTGCCGCCGGGGCGGGCGGCGACGCAGCCGAGCAGCACGCCGAGGAAGTTGTCCGGGTCGGCGTTGTCGGCGGTCCAGCCGAACAGTGCCATCTGCGGCAGGCCGGCGAGCATCGAGGCCCGGTAGGCGCTCCATTCCTGGGTCGTCAGCCGCAGGCGGATGCCGATCCGGGCGAGGTCGGCCTGGATCAGCTCGGCGATCCGCCGGCCGTCCGGGTTGTAGGCGCGGCTGATCGGCGGATACCACAGCTCGGCCTCGAAGCCCTCCGGGTGGCCGGCCTCGGCGAGCAGCCGCACCGCGGCGGCGCGGTCGAGGGGCTCGTCGCGGATCGCCGGGTCGTAGGCCCACAGGTTGGGCGGGATCGGCGTGCGCGCCGGCGTGCCGCCGGCGCCGTAGACGCTGGCGACGATCGCCTCCTTGTCGATCGCCAGGGTGACGGCCCGGCGCACCCGCACGTCGTCGAAGGGCGGCCTCGTGGTGTTGAGCGACAGGTAGCCGATGTTCAGCTCCTCCTCGCGCAGCAGCGTCAGGCCGGGATCGGCGGCGATGCCCGCGAGGTCGGCCGGGTTGGGGAACGGCATCAGGTGGCATTCCCCCGCCCTGAGCTTGGCGAGGCGCACCGCGGCGTTGGGGGTGATCGAGAACACCAGGGTGTCGACCGGCTGGCGCCCGCCCCAGTAATCCGGGAAGGCGCGGTAGCGCAGGGCGACGTCGGGCTGGAACCCGGCGAAGCTGAACGGCCCGGTGCCGATCGGCTCGCGGTCGAGGCGCCCGGGCTCGCCGGCCGCCCGCACCGAGGCGGCGTATTCCGCCGACAGGATGCCGCCGAGAGCCACCGCGAGGTTGGCCAGGAAGGTCGCGTCGGGCTCGCGCAGGCGCAGGCGCACGGTGCGCGGATCGACGGCCTCGACCGCCGCGAGCAGGTTCGGCAGGCCGAGGTCGTTGAAGTACGAGTAGGTGCCGCCGGAGACCGGATGGAACGGGTGGTCGGCCTTCCACTGCCGCTCGATCGAGAACACCACGTCCTCGGCGGTGAGCGTCCGGGTCGGCCGGAACCGGGCGCTGCGGTGGAACGGCACCCCTTCGCGCAGGCGGAAGACGTAGTCGCGCCCGTCCTCCGAGATCGTCCAGGATTCGGCGAGCGCCGGGCGGATGGTGGTGGAGCCGGGGGCGAACTCGACCAGGGTGTTGTAGAGCGGCCAGGTCGCGTCCATCCCGGTCGTCGTGGTGACGAGCTGCGGGTTGAGCGATTCCGGGTTGCCCTCGGAGCAGAACACCAGGGTGCGGGCCGCGGCCGGCCCGGCGGCGAGGACCGCCCCGAGGAGGAGCGTCGGCAGCAGCCGGATCATGCGGAATGCTCCTCGGCGGCGCCGGCCGGCAGGGCGCGGCGGCTCGCGCCCTCCGGCGCCGGCTCGACCGGGAACTCGACCCGGATCGTGGTGCCTTCGCCCTCGCGGCTCTCGACGGCGATGCGCCCCTGGAGCCGTCCGGTGACGAGGTTGTAGACGATGTGCATGCCGAGTCCCGAGCTGCCGCGGTGGCGGGCGGTGGTGAAGAACGGGTCGAAGATCCGCTCGCGATCGGCCGGCGCGATGCCGCGGCCGTCGTCGCGCACCTCCAGCCGCACCCAGGCCCCCTCCCGCGACAGGGCGACCGCGATGCGCCCGGGCCGGCCCTCCGCGAAGGCGTGCACGACGGCGTTCTTGACGAGGTTGGTGATGACCTGGGCCAGCGCGCCCGGGTAGGTGTCGGCCTCGAAGGTCTCCGGCGCCACGAGGTCGAGGCGGTGGCCGCCCTGGCGCAGCAGCGGCCCGAGGCTGCGCAGCAGCTCGTCGAGCCATTCGCGCATCGGGATCCGGCGGCGCTCGTCGCTGACCCGGTCGACCGCGACCTGCTTGAAGCTGTGCACGAGGTCGGCCGCCCGCGACAGGTTGGCGGCGAGCAGGTGCGCCCCCTCCTGCACCCGGTCGACATAGGCGAGGAGGCGGGAGCGCGAGAGCTGGTTGCCGGCGGCGAGCGGGCGGAAGTCCCGCGCCTCGTCGCGCACGAGGGTCGCGGTGGTGAGCGCGATGCCGAGCGGCGTGTTGATCTCGTGGGCGACCCCGGCGACGAGCTGGCCGAGCGAGGCGAGTTTCTCCGCCTGGATCAGGTCGGCCTGGGTCTGGCGCAGCTCGGCGAGGGTGCGGTCGGCCTCCTCCTTGGCCCGGCGCAGGGCCCGCTCGCGCCGGCCGATCTCGTCGACGAACACTCGCGTCGCCCGGGCCATGTCGCCGAGCTCGTCGCGCCGCTCCACCGCCCCGAGATGCTGGCGCGACGGGTCGGCGGCGAGCGCCAGCATGTCGCGCTGCAACCCGCGCAGCGGGCCGGTGATCGAGCGCGCGACGGCGAGCGCCGCCGCCGAGCCGAGGACGAGGCCGGCGGTGGCGCCGATGAGGAGGAGGCGGCGGATCGACTCGCCGTAGCGGTCGGCATCGGTGATGAACAGCTCGTTGAGCCCGCGGGCGGTCTCGCCGATCGTCGCCGCGAGGCGGTCCATCTCGACGATGTCGGCGTTCTGGCGCCGCAGGCGGCCGATGGTGGTCTCCAGCCGCTCGCGCCAGCCGTCGATGGCGTCGATCATCTCGCCCTGGATCAGCGGCGAGATCGGCAGGGCGGCGGCGGTGCCCGACAGCGCCTCGCCCTCCTCCAGCATCGCCCGGGCGGCGGCGGGGTCGCGCCGGCTCAGGGCGTCGGCGGTGCGCTGGGCGAGCTTGAGGGTCGCGAGCGCGATGTTCTGGGTCGCCTGCTCGGTCTCGTTGGCCTGGACCGCGTAGGCGAGGAGCTGCGCCACCTCGTCGTGCAGGGAGCGCTGGGCGGTGCCGTCGAGCTTCAGGATCCGCTCGCTCCACTCGCCCAGCACGTTGACCGGAGCGGGCAGGGTGGCCGGCGCGCCGGCGGCGGCGAGGATGCCGGGCTCGGCGCCGGCGCGGGAGCCCTCGTAGGCGGCGGCGAGGATCAGGACCTCCTCGGCCTCGTCGCGGCGGCCGTCGTCGCGCAGGGCGGCGGCGACGGTGCGGGCGGCGTTGCGGACCCGCACGAGATTCGCCGCGAGGGGAACCCCGGCACCGCCCCCGGTCGCCTCCCGGCTCGCCCCGATCTCGGCCTCGGCCACCGCGGCGCGCAGGTCGTTGACCGCCGCGACGACGTCGCGGACCTGACGCAGGCGGCGCGCCTTCTCGGTCAGGGAGGCGACGAGATCGGTGTTGGCGGCCCGCTGGCGGTCCCGGGCCTGGTCGGCGAGCGCGACCAGGGCCGCGGCCCGGTCGGCCATCTCGGCGATCAGGCCGTCGTTCTCCCGGGTGATCCGCACCAGTCCCTGCATCCGGTCGACCGATTCCGAGAGGGCGCGCTGGGCCGCCGCGATCCGGGCGAGCTGGTCGGCGGTGCGGGCGAAGTGGCGCAGATCGGCGAGCCGGCCGGCGGCGTCCGTGGTCAGGCGGGCGAAGCGCTCGGCATGGTCGGCGCGCTCCTCGGGCCGGGCGCCGAGATACTCGTCGCGCACCGTCGTGGCGACCGTGAGCGTGCGGTAGATCGTGCCCGCCAGCACCGCGCCGGCGCGCGCCCGCTCCGCCTCGGCGAGGAGGAGCCACCCGGCGAGCGCGATCAGGGCCGCGATGGCGATCGGGAGACCGCCGACCAGGAGAATCCTTTGGCCGACCCGCATGCCGCCTCGCCCCGTGCCGGAGCGCGAGTCATACGGCCCGTTCAGGCACTCCGGCAAGGATGCGGGTGCGGACGCCCGCCGGTGCCGAGGGGCCCCGGCCGGGTCTTTCGCGACCGGCCGGAACCGGGCCCGCGCCCGTCGCGCCCGGACGCGCGAGCGTCCGGCTGCGGATTTCCCAGGGCGCGCTCGCCCGGGCCCTTGTCCAGGCTCCTGTCCAGGCTCTTGCCCAGGCTCTTGCCCGAACCCCAGCCCGGACCCGGCCGGCGGAGCGGCGCGAGGCCGAGGATCTCGCGCAGGGCCTGCGCCCCCTCGGGGTCGGCCTCGAGGATCGCGGAACTGAAATGGGGCATCGCGGCTCTCCCTCGCGGCGGGCGGTCAGCGGGCCGCCGGGGCGGGGCCGACCATCCGGACGGGCCGCGCACCGGGACAGCCGGCAGGCAGGTAGGGCCAGGCGGCGCCGGCGCAGCCCGGCGCCGCGGCCGTGGTCTGCCGGGCCGTTGCGGGCTCCGCAAGGGCCGGCGCCTCGCGCCCGGCCGCCGCCGCGTAGCCGACGGCCCAGGCCGCCCCCGTCACGCCGGCACAGACCAGCATCACCCGCATCATCGTCATCGCCCCGCCTCCGTTCCGCCCGTGTCCCGGGCCGTCTCGTGCAGCGGGGTATAGGGGCGGCCGATGTCCGGCGTTTTGCGTCGCGGAGGCGGAATACTGAGTAACCGCCGGAAATGTTGCGTCCGGCCCCCGGCGGCGAAATATTCGCCGGTCCAGGGGACAGGAACGCAGCCATGGCGGAGACGGCTGACGACGCCGCGCAGGACGAGGCCGAGGCGCGGCGCCACGCGGGGCTGGTCGAACGCGCCGTCTTCGACACCGCCGCCTTCCCGGAGGCGGAGCGGCTGACGCAGTTCCAGTACATCGTCGGCGCCCCGGGCCTGATCCAGCCGCGCACCGCCCGGTTCCACGCCCGGGTGGTGACCTACTGGCTCGGACCGACCCGGCTGCGCCTGTTCGAGACGGCGCCCTACCGGGTCGAGCGCACCCAGGCCAAGCTCGACTCGGACCGGCTCGACCATTTCATGATCGTCCACCTGATCCAGGGACGGGCCCGGGGCGACTTCGCCGGCCTGCCGGTCGACGCGCCGGAAGGGTCGGTCTACGGCTTCGACTTCGCCCGGGCCTGCCGGATCGAGGCGGACGACGACCCGATGCGCTACCTGATGATCGGCCTGCCGCGTCCGCTCGCGGCGCGCTGGTTCGGCGACCCGGCGCTCCTGCACGGGGCGCTGCTCGACGGCGCCGGCCCGGCGGCCGCGGCGATGATGGACCTCGTGCGGCGCCTGGACACGCTGCCGGCGGCGGAGGCGCAGGGCACCTTCGACGGGCTGATGACCCGGCTCGCGCCGCTCTTCGCCCGCGCCGCGCGGCCGGCGACGGAACCGTCCGCCGCCGCCGGGGCGCTCCTCGACCGGGCGCGGGCGGTGATCGAGACCCACCTCGCGGCGCGGCATCTCACCCCCGCCTTCGTGGCGCGGCAGGTCGGGGTCTCGCGCAGCCGGCTCTACGAGGCGTTCGTGCCCCACGGCGGCGTGGCGCAGCACATCCAGACCCGCCGCCTGGCGCGGGTCCACGCGGCGCTGCTGTCGCCGACCGAGCGGCGCAAGCTCGCGGACCTCGCCCACGACCACGGCTTCGCCAACCCGGCCCACATGACCCGGCTGTTCCGCGACGCCTACGGCGTGACGCCGCGGGTGCTGCGCGCGCGGCCCCAGCGGCGCCCGCCCGCCCCGCGGCCCGCCGCCGCCCGGCGGAGCCGGCCGTCGCCCGAGGTCTGAGCATCAGGCGCCGGCGCCGGCCCGGCGGTCGCCGTCAACGCCGCGCGCGGCCGTGCCGCGACGGGTGGGCCGCAGCCGGCTGTCGGAGGCTGCCGGTGGCGTCCGGCTGCGACAGGAGCGGCGGGGTGCCGGGCCGCAACCCGCCGCCGTAGGGCGACCGGGAATCGGCGTAGGGGCGGGCGTAGCTGCTCATGAAGGCGCCGCCGGCCGGCATGCGGTCGCCGCCGTTCTGCGCGAAGGCGGCACCGGACGGGGCCACGAGGAGGGCGGCCGCGGCAGCCGTCTTGACGAGACGAACCATGATGATCTCCCTGGCGCCGGCGGTCCCGCCCGGGACCGGGCTCGCGCCGGACGTCGGTCCGGTCCGCAACTCTGCGCCGTGTCGAGGGAGATGTGGGGTCGTGCCGGCCGGGGAGCAGGTGCGACATCGCACGCGCCGCACGCGGTGACGGCCGGTTTCATCCCGGCGTCTAATGCCGCATTGACGCAGCGGCCGCCGGGTCTAGCTGGACCGGAAGCCCCCGACCCGTACCGTGAGTGCAGAGATGCGCCTCGCCCTCATCGTCACCAGCGCCATTCTCGCGGTCCCGTCGCCGGCCGCGGCCGACAAGCCGCCCCGGCCACCGGTCGAGACCGGACCGCCGAACGCCCCCGGCCAGACACCGGCCTTCCCCGGCCAGACCCGGGCGCCGCAGCCCGGCACGGCGACGAAGCTCGCGGTGACCACGGTGGCGCACGGCCTGAACGGCGTCTGGGCCTTCGCCTTCCTGCCCGGGGGGCGCCTGCTCGTCACCGAGAAGGAGGGGCGGATGCGCCTCGTCTCGCCGGAGGGCGAGGTCGGCCCGCCGCTCGCGGGGGTGCCGAAGGTCGATGCCCGCGGGCAGGGCGGCCTGCTCGACGTCGTCGCCGGCCCGTCCTTCGTCGCCGACGGCCTGATCTACTTCAGCTACAGCGAGAAGCGCGAGGGCGGCAATGGCACCGCCGTCGCCCGCGCCCGTCTGGTGGAGGAGGGCGGCAAGGCCCGGCTGGAGAAGCCGGAGGTGATCTTCCGCCAGACGCCGACCTACGATGGCGATAAGCATTTCGGCTCGCGGCTGGTGTTTTCCGGCGACGGCACGCTCTACGTCACGGTCGGCGAGCGCTCGGACCCCAAGCCGCGCGTCCAGGCGCAGAGCCTCGGCAGCGGCCTCGGCAAGGTCTTCCGCATCAAGGCCGATGGCGGGATCCCGAGCGACAACCCCTTCGCCAGCCGCAAGGACGTCCAGCCGGCGATCTGGTCCTACGGCCACCGCAACATCCAGTCCGCGACCCTCGACCAGAAGGGCCGGCTGTGGACCGTCGAGCACGGCCCGCGCGGCGGCGACGAACTCAACCGGCCGCAGGCCGGGCTGAACTACGGCTGGCCCGAGGTGACCTACGGCATCGAGTACAGCGGCGCGCCGGTGGGACAGGGCCTGACCCGGAAGCCGGGCACCGAGCAGCCGGTCTATTACTGGGATCCGGTGATCGGCCCCTCCGGCATGGCGCGCTACGACGGGTCGCTGTTCCCGGCCTGGCAGGACGCGATGCTGGTCGGCGGCCTGGTCTCCAAGGGGCTGGTGGTGCTGAAGCTCGACGGCGACCGGGTGGTCACCGAGGAGCGCGTGCCGCTGGAAGCCCGCATCCGCGACGTCCGGGTCGGCCCCGACGGAGCGATCTACGCGGCGACGGACGCGGAGAGCGGGGCCCGCATCCTGCGCATCACGCCGCGGGGCTGAATGGAGACTGGTTCCGCAGGGTCCGAGCAGCCGGCGGCAACCGAGACGGTTTTCCGAAGGCGCCGGCATCCTCCACGCCGACCGACGCTCCCGACCGATCGCATTCCCTTTGCCGGACCCGGGACGGACCCGCGCGACCGGAACGGAGCGGACGGAGTCGAGCTTCCGGCGAACCGGCACCGTCGCGGGGCGATCAGTCCGGGAACCGTCCCACCCCGCGATGCGGACATCGCGGCACGGGGGCGGGACCGCCCGCTTCCCCGCGCCTGCGCCCGGCCTCACTCGGCCGGGGTCCGCTCCGCCGCGGATGCGTCGAGCGCCTGAGATCCGGCGAGCGCGGCACAGCCCGTGTGCCGGATCGCCCTGCTGCGTCAGGTGGCCCGGAGGGCCGCCGCTCAGCCGGGCGGAGGAGTGTCCCGGCGCCGCAGGGCGCGCTCGCCGGCCTCCTCGGCGCATTTCGCCGCATGGATCGTCCGGTTGACCACCTGGAGGTTCGGCACGCCCCAGTAGCCGAGCAGGACCGGCCAGGGCGCCTCGCGGTGCTCGCGCCACACCCGGTAGAGCGGCGTGCGGTGGTCGACCTCGGCGCTGCGCAGCAGGCGCTTGCCCGACTCGCTGCAGCGGTGGCGCTGGCGGGCCTTGAGCGCCTTCACGTGGTCGCCCGGCGCGGTCCAGAGCTTCCAGGCGGCGACGCAGGCCGCGTGCCAGCCGGCGTTGCGGTTCGGCACGCCGGCGCCCCAGGGGTCGGCGTGCCAGCCGAAGCGATAGACCGGCTGGCCGCAGATGCGGCAATGGCCGCGGCCCGCGGGCGAAGGCCGGCTCGCGGAACGGGGCCGGCGGCATGCGGAAGGTCAGCGGCAGGCCGTCCTCGCGCACCACCCCGAGGCGCCAGGTCCAGCCCTCCGGCGTGCCGGAGCGGGCGGCGAGGCCGCGGGCGAGGCGGTCGGCCCGCACGAGGTGGTGGCGCCAGTAGCTCTCGACCGCGAGGCGCGGCGTCGGCGGCACCAGCGGGCGCGACAGGGCGTGGGCGAGCACCGCGGCGGGAAACACCGCCGGCAGGGCCCGCTCCAGGCGGGCGCGGGCCGCGGCGTTGCGCGCCTCGCGCCACTCCGAGGCCGCACTCATGCCCGGCCGCTCCGCATGCCCATCGCCGCCCCTCGAATCGCCGATCAGTTCCGGCCTCGGCTGTAGCCGATCCTCACGGGAATGCGAGCGGACGGCTGGCCGCGCCGGGGCCGCACCCTAGCTGTGCGGACAGGGCGCCGCCGGGCGCCCGTGGTCGGAGACCCGACGAGGAGCCCCATGCGCGCCGCCAGCCTTGCCACGACTCCCTCCCTCGTCGGGCGCCTGCGCCTCGCGCTCACCGCGATCGTCCTCGCCACCACCCTGTCGGCCTGCGGCGCCATCAACCGGGTGCCGACCCTGGAGGAGGACGCCAAGTCGCGCTGGGGCGAGGTCCAGAACCAGTACCAGCGCCGGGCCGACCTGATCCCGAACCTCGTCGAGACCGTGAAGGGCTACGCCCAGCAGGAGCGCGAGGTGCTGACCCAGGTCACCGAGGCCCGCGCCAAGGCGAGTTCGGTGCAGGTCGACGCCTCGACGGTGCAGGACCCCGAGAAGTTCAAGCAGTTCCAGGACGCCCAGAACCAGCTCTCCGGCGCCCTCGGCCGCCTCCTCGTCACCGTCGAGCGCTACCCGGACCTGAAGTCCAACGCCAACTTCCTGGCGCTGCAATCGCAGCTCGAGGGCACCGAGAACCGCATCGCGGTGGCGCGGCGCGACTACATCCAGTCGGTGCAGGCCTACAACACCGAGATCCGCACCATCCCGGGGCGCTGGATCGCCGCCGTGCTCTACCCCGACGCCAAGCCGATGCAGTCCTTCGCCGCGACGCCGGAGGCGGACCGGCCGCCGAGCGTGAAGTTCTGACCGCCCGATGACGCGGGGGACGCCGCTGCGCATCGCCGGCCCGCTGCTGGCGCTGCTTCTTCTCGCCTGCGCGGCGCTGGCGCAGGAGGGCGTCACCTTCCCGGCCCTGACCGGCCGGGTGGTGGACGCCGCCGGGATCCTGACCCCGGAGCAGGAGGAGGCGATCGCCGCGCCGCTCGAGGCGCACGAGGACAAGACCAGCGATCAGGTCGTGGTCGCCACCGTCCCCTCGCTCCAGAACCTCACGATCGAGGATTACGCCAACCGGCTGTTCCGCCACTGGGCGCTCGGCGCCAAGGCGAGGAACAACGGCGTGCTGCTCCTCGTGGCGCCGACCGAGCGCAAGGTGCGGATCGAGGTCGGGTACGGCCTGGAGGGCGTGATCACCGACGCCCTGACCAAGGTCATCATCTCCGGCTCGATCGCGCCGAAGTTCAAGGCCGGCGACTTCGCCGGCGGCATCCGGGCCGGCACCGACGCGGTCCTCGGCATCCTCGACCGCGACGCCGGCGAGTGGCAGCGCCGCCCGGAGGTGCGCGACGACGAGAGCCACGGCATCGATCCGATCGTGGTGCTGATCCTCGTCATCGTGCTGTGCCTCGTCCTGTCGCGCTTCCTCGGCGGCGGGGGCGGTGGGGGCGGGCGGCCGCACCGGCGGCGCAACGGCGGCTGGATCGTCGTGCCGGGACCTCCCGGCGGCGGGTTCTCCGGCGGGGGCTGGGGCGGCGGCTTCGGCGGTGGCGGCGGTGGCGGGTTCGGCGGCGGGTTCTCGGGGGGAGGCGGCTCGTCCGGCGGCGGCGGCGCCTCGGGAGACTGGTGATGACGTCCCCTGCGATTCCCTGGATTCCGGCCCTGCCGGACGAGGCGGCGCGCGACCGGATCGCCGCGGCGGTCGCGGCGGCGGAGCGCGGCACCGCGGGCGAGATCGTCGTGATGGTGGCGGCGCGGGCCGGCTCGTACCGCACGGTGCCGCTGGCGCTGACGCTGCTGGGCACCCTCGCGGTGCCCTGGCCGCTGATCGGGCTCACCGGCCTCAGCGCCGGGCGGATCGCGCTGATCCAGCTCGCGGCGGCGGTGGCGCTGCTGCTCGTCCTCGCGGCCCTGCGCCGCCTCGCCCTGGTGCCGCGCCCGCTCCGGCGGGCCCGGGCGCGGGACGCCGCGGCGCGGGAATTCTGGTCGCGCGGGCTCAGCCGCACCCGCGGTCGCACCGGCGTGCTGATCTACGTCGCGCTCGCCGAGCGCTACGCCGAGATCGTCGCCGACGAGGCGGTCCGCGACCGGGTGCCGGAGGAGGCGTGGCGCCGGACCCTGACTGGCCTGATCGAGGCCCTCGGCCGCGGCGAGCTGACCGAGGGGCTGATCCGGGCGGTGGAGGAGACGGGCGCGATCCTGGCCGACGCCGCCCCGCCCGGCCCGGACGACCGCAACGAGTTGCCGGACCGGGTGATCCTGTCGGGGTAGGGGCGGGGGCCGTTTGAAGCGACCGTGCGGGCGTCTGCTTCCGACACCGGGCAGTCCTTCGAGGCCACATGACCAAACGGCTTCTCATGGCAGCGTAGCGGTCCGTCATACGGTAATCCGGAAGATTGCTTCCGGATTACCGTATGACCAGCCCGCGCGGCGGAGCTTTGCTCCGCACGCATGAGCGAAGCCGATTTCTGCATCGCGAAGCGATTGCGCAGCAATCGCCGCGATCCCGCAGGGATCGCCTGAAGCGATCAAACGGAAATCGTATCAAGGGATGGGATCCAGCGGCTTCGGTGGGGCTGGTCAGCCATCGGGCCGCGTGGAGTCGGCACGCGACATCGACCCCCAATACCCCGGTCGTTCATCCACCACGTGAGCGGGCTACCGCGGGACCGTCGTCCGACCGAGGAGGATCCACGCACCGGCCGCGAGGGCCGGATCGAGGATGGCGAACGTCATAAGCAGATGAGGGAACACGCCGGCCGCAGCCAAGGGTACGAGAACGGCTGGTACGAGCAACAGCCGGTCTGCCACAGTCGCGGCAACGATCTGTCGCCCGCCCGAACGGCCCCCGAACAGGTACAGCCAGCCGATGACGGCAACCGTCATCCCCAGGATCCGGATGAGGCTTTGCTCATCCCCCACGAAGGCCCGTTCCGGGAAGAGCGCCTGCGTCGCGCCCGGCCAAGCCATGAGCAGCGCTCCAGCCGCCAAGTAGAGCACACCGTTCATGGCTGTGTACTTGGACGCGGCCGACAAGTTGCGCGGCGTCGCGAGAAGCTCCTGGATGAGTGACATGCCGCACTCCTTTCGATGGTAGAACCTGCCTCCTACTCAGGCTCGAGCGGCCGACGCCCGAACTTGATCCAAATCATGGTATGATGGATGCCCAATCCGGGATCAATCCAAGGATATCGGGACGCAGAACACGGGTGTAGCAAGCCCCGCCATCGTTGAGCGGACGGTCGGGTCGAGCGGATGAACCGGACGATCGAGGAAGCGACCGTGAAGCGCTCCATCACGACAGCCACGATCGACTTCGACAGCACCTCGCCGACCTTGTCGCAGACCGTAGCTTCGCAGGGCGCCTCAAGACCTTACGTGGTCCGCGCCCTGCGAGGCCATCTGCGAGGCCCGGACGGACGACCCATCCGGGTTCACCCGGGGACTGGACATCCAGGCTCGACAAAGGAGCGCGTGCTCGCACTCGATGAGGTTCACGAAGTCCTCGAACGCGTCGCCTCGCACTTCGGAGACGAGGAACGCGAGATCGAGGCGAAAGGCCGGAGTCCGCAAGCCACCCCGGGCAGTCCGTCACAACGCAGAGCCAACCTCCTCCGACTTGAAGGCGGGCGCCGGATCCGGCGCCCGCCGGGCTCGGGCTCAGTCCTTGAGGTCGGCCGGCACCTTGCCGCCGTTCTCCTCGAGCTTCCTGATCACCTGCTTGTGCAGCCAGACGTTCATTGTCGCCGAGTCGTTGGTGTCGCCGGTGTAGTTCAGTTCCTGCGCCAGCTCCTTGCGGGCCGACAGGCTGCTGTCGAGGCCGAGCAGCTTCATCAGGTCGACGATCGAGGTGCGCCAGTTCAGGGTCTGGCCGGCCTTGGACGCCATGTCGTTCAGCACCGCCTCGACGTCGACCTTGCCGCCGTCGGCGGTCGGTATGGTACTGGTGCCGCCCTGGCCGGACGGGGCGCCGGCCGCGCCGCCGCCGGCGGTCTCGGTCTGCGGCGTGTCGGCCTTGGCGTCGCCGCCGCCGAAGGGGTGGAGGATCTTGCTGACGATCGTCCCGAGAAGGCTCATGGTGGTTTCCCTCGTCACCGCGGCGCGCTGGGGCGGCGCCGCCGGAATGGCGGTGGCTTAACGACGCGGTGCGACACCTGTTCCGGCCCGTCCCCCCGTTCCTGCCGGGGCTCGGCCCTGTTCCTGCCGGGAATCGGCGGCTAAGGAGCGGCACCCGGGCTTCTCCGGGTTCGTGATCCGGAGCCGTGCCCCATCCCATGACCGGAGATCCGCTTCGCCGGGCGCTCGACGACGTCTGGTACTGCGTCGGCGAGAGCCGGCATGTCCGGCGCGGGAAACTCGCTTCCGTCTCCGTCGGCGACGAGGCGATCGTGGTCGGGCGCGAGGAATCAGGGGCGCTGTTCGCCTTGCGCGACCGCTGCCCGCACCGCGGCATGGCGCTGTCGGCCGGCAAGCTCGTCGACGGCAACCTCGTCTGCCCGTTCCACGGCTGGCAGTTCGCCCCGGACGGCCGCTGCGCCGCGATCCCCGCGCTCGCCCGACGCGACGAGGCGCAGTTCGGCTCGGTCCGACTGCCGCGCTTCGCGGTGGAGGAGAAGTCCGGCCTGATCTGGGTCGCGGCGGGAAACCCGGACGCGGCGCCGCCGATCCCCGAGGTCGCGTTCGAGCCGTGCGGCCAGCTCGTCGAGATCCTGGAGGTCGACGCCTCCTACGACCTCGTCGCCCTGAGCTTCGTCGACCCGGCCCACGTCGCCTACGTCCACGACCTGTGGTGGTGGCGCCCGTCCAAGACCCTGAAGGAGAAGGTGAAGCACTTCGCGCCGTCGCCGTTCGGCTTCACCATGACGAGCCACACCGCGAAGACCGCCTCGCTCGCCTACCGGCTGCTCGGCGGGGTGCCGCAGGTCGAGATCGAGTTCCGTCTGCCGGGCGTGCGGCTGGAGCGGATCGACGCCGGCAAGCGGCAGATCGCGAACTACACCTTCGCCTCGCCCCTGCCGAACGGCCGCACCGCGCTCATCAACGCGATGTACTGGAACTGGCCGCTGCTCAACGCCTTCAAGCCGCTCGGCCGGCGGATGATGCGCCAGTTCCTGGGCCAGGACCGCGACGTGCTCCAGATCGCCCAGAGGGGCCTCGACCGCAAGCCCGCCATGGTGCTGATGGGCGAGAGCGACGTACAGTCACAATGGTACTTCAGCCTCAAGCGCGAGTTCCTCCGGGCCCGTGCCGACGGGGCCGCCTTCGTGAACCCGCTGGAACCCCGGGAACTGCGCTGGCGGAGCTGAAACCGCTGGGTTAAGGAGGCGTCTGCCGTCCCAGGCCGCCCGAATGCAGACCGACACCTTCCGCATCATCTACAAGAGCACCGCGGCTCACCCGGCCCCGGTGATGCTCGGGCAGGGCCACGTCGCCTCGATCCTCGCCGCCTCCCGGCGGCGCAACGCCGCCGCCGCGGTGAGCGGCGTCCTGGTCTATACCGGGGCAGGCTTCCTGCAGGCGCTGGAAGGGCCGCGGCCGGCGGTCCAGGCGGTCTTCGAGACCATCCTGGTCGACCGGCGCCACCACACCCTGTCGGTCATCGAGATGGACTTCGTGCCCGCGCGCCGCTTCGGCGGCTGGACGATGGCGTTCCTCAGCGCCTCGGCCGAGATCGACCGCAGCCTGAACGCGACCGGCGGGCCGGCCCTCGGCCTGATCGGCGAAGCGCCGGCGGTGAACGACCTGCTGCGGGACGTCCTGATGCTGCTCGTCGACAGCTCGGTCAGCCTGCCCTGGAGCGCGGCCGCGCCGCTTCCGCACGCCGGCCGGCTGCAATAGGCCGCCAGGGCAGCGGCGCGCTCACGGCGCCGGCCGGGACGGCGTGACGGGAGTTGCGGACAGGACCTGCGGACGGGACCTGCGGTCGCGGGGCGCGGGCGTGTCTTCGGACGGTGACCGCCGAGACGTTCTCGATCGGCCGCCCGCGGGCGCGGCCGGCTGAGCGGTCATACGACTTCCGGTTGATCGCTTCAGGCGATCCCTGCGGGATCGCTTCGCGATGCAGAAATCGGCTTCGCTTAGGCGCCGCGCGGGCTGGTGATACGATTGTCGGAACTGATCGTCCGAAAATCGGATCAGAACAGCGGCGCGACCACGACCGTGAGGACGAAGCCGCAGCCGAAGCCGGCGGCGAGGATCAGGGTCTCGAACCGGGGCATCAGCGCAGCACTCCCGCGGTCCCGGCATCCGCGACGCTGATCTCCGCCGGAACCCGCACCAGCCGGGACAGGCCGGGCTCCGGGCGCTCCTCGACCGTCACCGTGCCGGCCGACGCGACGCAGCGCGCGCCCTCGTAGGGCCAGGCGCTGCACGGCCGGGACGGGCGGGCCCCTCCGCTCGTGTCGCGCTCCGGCGGCGCCGAGGGCAGGCGCTCGGCGTAGAGCTTGGCGCCCGTCCCGGACGGGGCGGCGAGCGGCCAGCCATGCACCGCGCCCGTCGCCACCAGGGCGAAGGCGGCGAGGGCGAGGCCGGACGTGGCGAATCGGATGGTCTGGATCATTGCTGCGCTCCCCTTCGCGGCCTCGGCGGCCGTCTGTGGAAGCGGTGGTAGGCCCCGCGCTTTGCCGGTGAATTGCGTGGACAACCCGGGATGATTGCGTCGCGACGACCCACGACGAAACATCCGCGGCCGGACCCTCCTCACATTTTCGTAACCGGCGGGCGTCGCGATGGCGAACCGACGGAACGTCGCCGCCGGCTTGGCCGTTACCGCTCATGCCGGCCGCCTGCGGCCTTCCCTGTTCCGGAGCCCCCGATGCGATCCCTGATCCGCCCCGCGATCCTCGCGGCCGTCATCCTGCTCCCAGCGGCGGCCGGCGCCCAGCCGGTCCCGCCGCGGCCGTCGGGCATTCCCTACGACCCCTACACCACCGGCACGGTCGGCGGGCGCGCGCCGTGGTCGCCGCCGTGGGCCTACGACACCGGCAGCGGCAACGACCGCCGGCCCGAACTGCCGTACTATCAGCAGGGCAAGGGGCAGCAGACCGGCGGCCCGGCCCGCAACCTGCTGCCCGACGACGGCCTGCGGCTGTTCCCCGACTGATACGGTTTTCGGAAGATCCCTTCCGGACATCGTATCACCAGCCTGCGCGGCGCAGAGCGAAGCTCTGCGCGCACCTGAGCGAAGCCGATTTTCGCATCGCGAAAGCGATGGCGCAGCCATCGCCACGATCCCGCGGGGATCGCCGAGCGATCAATCGAAAATCGCATGAGCCGCTCAGTCCAGTTCGCCGGCGTGCTGGACGGCGAAGTGGGTGAGTTCGGTCAGCGTCGCGAGCCCGAGGCGCTGGCGCAGGGCCGCGCAGGCGTTGACGATGGTCTTGTAGCTCACCGAGAGGTCGCGGGCGATCGCCGCGTAGGTCCGGCCGCGGGCGAGGCCGGAGAGGATGCGGCGCTCGCGCGGGCTCATCCCCGAGACCGCCGAGCGGCGCGGGTCGGCGCCGAGCAGGGCGACCTCGGCCGCCAGCGCGCCGTCGAGGTAGGGCCGTCCTGCCCGGACCCGGTCGCAGGCGGCGAGTAGGTCGGCGGCGGGAGCGTCCTTCAGCACGTAGCCGAGCGCCCCGGCCGCCAGCGCCCGGGCGATGATCGCCGGGTCGGCGTGCATGCTGAAGACCAGCATCCGGGTTCCCGGAGCCCGCGCCCGGATGCGGCGCAGCAGCGCCAGCCCGCCGAGGTCGCGCCCCGGGAACGCGAGGTCGATCACCGCCACTTCGGGCCGCTGGCGCAGCACCGCGCGGTAGCCGGCGGCGAGGCCGGCCGCCTCGCTCACCCGCATCCCGGCCTCCTCCAGCAGGCGCCGGCAGCCCTGGAGCACGATCGGGTGGTCGTCGACGACGAGGACCGAGGTCATTCCGCCTCCTCCGCCTCGGCACCGACCGGGATCCGGGCGCTCAGCACGGTGCCGGCGCCGCCGCCGACGAGGCGCAGGTCGCCGCCGAGGGCCTCGACCCGCTCGCGCATTCCGGGCAGGCCGCGCCCCGGCCCCTCCTGGGGTTCCCCGGCCAACCCGTCGGCGAGCCCGACGCCGTCATCCTCGACGACCACCGCGAGGAAGCCGGCCTCCTCGCGCACGCGCACCGTGATGCGTCCGGCCCGGGCGTGCCGCAGCGCGTTGGTGAGCCCCTCCTGGACGCAGCGGAACACCGTGAGGTCGATCACGTCGCCGTAGCCGCCGCGCAGGCCGCCGACGTCGCCGACGATGCCGAGGCCGGGATTGTGGCGACCGGCCTCGCGCACGAGGCGGTCGAGACAGGTCGCGAGCGGGGCCTGCCCCAGCCCCGCCGGCCGCAGGCGGTCGAGCAGGGCGCGGTTGAGGGTCTGGACCCGCTTGGTGATCGCCGCGATGTCGCCGGTGCGCTCCTCCAGCCGGCCGCGGGCCGGCTCCGGCAGGGTCGCGGCGATGCGGGCGATCGAGGCGGCGTTGGCCTCCAGGGTGAACAGGCATGGCCCGAACTCGTCGTGGAGGTCGAGGGCGGTGCGCCGGCGCTCGTCGTCCTGGGCGGTGACGAGCTTCAGGGTGAGGTCGCGGTTGGCCGCCCGCGCCGCCGCCAGCGCCTCGGCGAGGCGGTTGAAGCGCCGGGCGATGACCGCCAGTTCGCGGGTGTCCGGCTGCTCCAGGCGCGGCGTGTAGTCCTGCCGCTCCAGCCGGGTCAGCCCGGCGGCCAGGGCCTCGAGCGGGCTCAGCACCCGCCCGAAGGCGAAGAACAGGGTCGCCAGCATCGCGAGGGAGAGGCCGAGGCCGGTGAGCCCGAGGGCGACGGCGTAGCCCCACACCTCGTCGATCTCGTCGGCGGGCTCGGCGGTGACGAGGGCGGTGCCGATCCGCAGCCCGCGCAGGACGATCGGCACCTCGTGGCGCTGCACCGGCGGCGCGATCAGCCGGGCGAACCACGCCGGGGCCCGGTGCGGCTCGTCCGGCGTCGCGTCGCCCACCACCGCTCCCCCTTCGTCGGTGAGGACGACGCGGACGTGGCGCTGCGCCCGGAAGCGCAGGTCGAGGGTGCGGAACAGGCCCGCGACCGGCGCGTCCTGGAGCACCTGCACGGTCTCGTTGACCAGCGGCTCGGCGACGCCGATCGAGGCGGCGGTCTCGACCGCCGTCGCGGTGCGCGCCTTGACGATGATGACCGCCCCCGAGACGAGGGCGGCCACGGCCTGGATCAGCACGACCACCACCATCAGGCGCGCCCGCATCGGGCGGCCCGACCACAGGGCCGGCCAGAAGGTCGGCCGGGAGCGGCGGGACGGGAGGCGGCCGCCGGCGCGCTCGCCGGCCACGGTGGTCATGCGTCGGTCAGTCCCGGCGGCCCGGACGGTCCGGGCGTGGTCGTCCGCGCGGATAGCGGAGCGCGGGCGGGATGGAAAGCTCCCGCGCCCGGGTTGCCGCCGCCTACCAGGTCACCCGCACCCCGCCATAGACCGAGAGCGGCTGCACCAGCACGATCGTGCGCGGATCGTTGATGGCGAAGCGGTTGGCGAACAGCTCGCCCGGCTCGGTCCGCTCGGCGAAGGTGCCGAAATTGGCGTAGCGGCGGTTGAACAGGTTGGTGACGAGGCCGAACAGCTCGACCTGATCGGTCAGCCGGAAGCTCGTGTTGAGGTTGGCGCTCCAGTAGGCCGGCAGCTTGCGGTTGAGGTTCGACTCGTCGCCCTGGAAGAAGCTGCTGGAGAAGACCTGGGCGTTGGCCCCGACCGTCCAGTAGGGCGTGACCGCGTAGGTGAAGCCGGCCTTGATCTGGTGCTCGGGGACGAGCGGGATCCGGTTGCCGGGACGGACCGCGATGTTGCCGTCGTCGTCGGCGAACGGGTTGTTGGGCGAGGCGAGCACCCCGGCGAAGCGGAAGGTGGCGTCGATCAGCGCGTAGTTGGCGTAGACGCTCCACCGCTCGGAGGCGTACTCGGCCGCGACTTCGAGGCCCTGGCGCCGGGTGCCCGGCACGTTCACGAAGTAGCCGCGGCCCTGGATGGTCGAGGCGAGCGAGATGATGTCGTTGGTGAGGTCGGTGCGGAACAGCCCGAGCTTGTAGGACAGCAGCCCGCCCTCGTGGAAATCCGGCACCGCGCCGCGCAGGCCGGCCTCGTAGGTCTGGCCGACCACCTGCTGCAGCGGCGGGTCGGCGACGAGCGAGTTGGCGAGCAGGCAGGGCCGGTTCGGGTTGGCGCAGCTCAGCTCCAGCGGCGTCGGCGCCCGGTTCGACTCCGAGTAGCTGCCGTAGACCGACAGGGTCGGGGTGACCCGGAAGGTGGCGCCGACCACCGGGTTGATCCGGGTGAAGTAGTGCTGGCCGTTGATCTCCGGCGCCTGCCCGGTGAGGTCGCTGGTGGTGATGCGGGCGAAGTTCAGCCGCGCCCCGGCGGTGAGGGAGAGCCGGTCGGTGAGGTCGATCGTGTCGGTGGCGTAGAGCCCCATGTAGAGGTTGTCGCCCTGGAGACGGGTCGGCTGGTAGCCGACGCTGCCCAGCGTGCGCAGGTACTCGGTGCCGATGCCCGGCACCGTGCCGACGCCCGGGACCTGCGGGCTGATGCCGACCGACAGGTCCGGGTTGATGTAGCCGAGGGTGCTGTAGGAGGCGAAGCCGTAATGGGCGACGTCGATGCTGCCGCCGACGATGAAGGTGTTGCCGAAACCGCCGATCCGGTCGCGGTTGGTCGCCTGGAGCGAGCCGCCCCAGCCCGACGCCTCGGTCCGGGTGCGGTCGAGGGTGCCGTAGGGGGTGTTCGCCCGGTAGGGGATCAGCCCGCCGTTGCGGCCGGTGAGGGCGAACTGGTCGCGGAACTGCCGCGCGGTCTGGTTCGGCGCCCGGGTGAAGCCGTCGTCCTCCAGGCACAGGAAGCCGCGATACGACGACTGGGTCGAGCACTGCTCCAGGTCGGCGTCGTTGCCGTCGACGTAGACCTGGCTGAAGCGGCGGTAGTAGGCGTTGCCGGCGAGGTCCCAGGTCGGGGTGATGTTGACCCGGCCGTTGAGCTGGATCTGGCCGACCTGGTTGCTGGTGGTCTGCGGGTAGGTGAAGATCGCCCGCTCGTCGCCGCGCAGCAGGTCGACCGGCGTCGCCGCCGCGGCGCCGAAGAAGGTGTTGGCTCCCGACGCGATGAGGTGGAACTCGGAATCCTGCGCGCGGTAGCCGACATCGGCGTAGACCCGGCCGATCTCGCTCGGCGACTGGAAGCGCCAGCCGGCGTCGCGCAGGCCCTCGCCGGCGAAGTAGAAGCTCCACGGGCCGGCGGCGACGCCGTGCTGGAACGTGCCGGCGATGCGGCCGTCCGAGCCGCCGAGCACCGTGAACTCGCTGCCCTGCCAGGTGAAGCCGTTCTTCATCTCGATGTTGACCGCGCCGCCGAGGGCGTTGAGGCCGAAGACCGGGTTGCCGGTGACGATGTCGATGCGGTTGATCGCGACCTGCGGGATCAGGTCCCAGTTCACCACGTCGCCGAACGCCTCGTTGATGCGCACGCCGTTCTGGTACACCGCGAGGCCCTGGGGCACGCCCTGGACCGGCGAGGCGACGAAGCCGCGATAGGTGAGGGTCTGGCGGTTGCTGTTGGCCTGCGCGTCGGAGAGGTTCACGCCCGGCACCCGCCGGTCGAGGGTGAAGAGCGGGTTGAGCGTGGCGCGGTCGACCGCGAAGTCGCGCGCCGTCACCGTCTCGACGGTGCTCGGCACCTTCGACAGCGGCAGGCTGGCGCCGGACCCGATTCCCGCGCCGGTGCCGCTGACCGGCGTCACCGCCACGATGTCGATCTGGTCGAGGGCGATGGTGCCGGCGGCGGCTCCGGCCGCCACCGGGGCCGGAACGGGCGCCTGGGCGGCCGCCACGCCCGGCACCAGCATCGTCGTCACGAGAAGCCCGTATCGCCAGCCCGACATCCCCGCCCCCACAGGTTGTTCTTGTCTTCGCAGGCGCCGCCCGGCGCCTCTCGACTCGTGAAATAGCCAAGACTACCGAGCCGCCGCAATCCAGCCACAGGTCGAATGGCACGTTTTCACAATCATGCCGCATGATCCGCGGTGGACTTCATCTGCATGTGTCACCGCAGTCACAGGACGGATCGCCGCCTGAACTCATCCGGGATAATCAGGCAAGAATTCTTCTTCATTCTCCCGGCCGTGTTCCTGCGAGAGCGGAACGGCCGCCCGAGGCTCCCTCAGCATGTCGAGGAAGGCGCGCAGCGGCGCCGGCATCCGGCGCCGGCCCGGATGGTAGAGCACGAAGCCCGGGAAGGCCGGGCACCACGGCTCCAGCACCCGCCTCAGGCGGCCCTCGGCGAGGGCCGGGGCGGCGAGCCCCTCGAACACCAGGGCGAGGCCGGCCCCGGCGGCGGCGGCCTGGAGCAGCAGGTCCTGGTCGCCGGCCAGCAGCGGCCCGTCGAGGGCGAGCGCCCGCTCCTCCTCGCCGCGGGCGAACTCCCAGCGGAACACCGCGCCGCCGGGGAATCGCTGGCGCAGGCAGGCATGGCCGGCGAGGTCGTCGGGGTGCGCCGGCACGCCCCGGGCGGCGAGGTAGGACGGAGCCGCCACGACGGCGAAACGCTGCGGCCCGCCCAGCGGAACCGCCACCATGTCCCGCGCCACCCGCTCGCCGAAGCGCACCCCGGCGTCGAACCCGTCGCGCACGACGTCGGTGAGGGCGTCGTCGCTCGCCACCTCGACCCGGATGCCGGGATGGCGGGCGAGGAAGCGGGTCACGAGAGGCATCAGCACCAGCCGGCAGGCGGTGCGCGGCGCATTGATCCGCAGCAGCCCGACCGGCCGCCCGAGGGAGGCGGCCGCGTCCTCGACCCCGCGCGCGATCTCGTCCAGCGCCGGAACCAACCGCGCCAGCAGGGCGGCGCCGGCCTCGGTCGGGGCGACGCTGCGGGTGGTGCGGTTGAGCAGCCGCACGCCGACCCGCTCCTCCAGCCCGCGCAGGGCGTGGCTGAGCGCCGAGGGCGAGACCGCGAGTTCCGCCGCCGCCCGCCGGAAGCTGCGGTGGCGGGCGACCGCCGCGAAGGCGGCGAGATCGGACAGGTCGGGGCGGTTCATTGGTGAATGCGGCTCAGCAGTTCATGCGCGATTGCGCAGCTTATCGGGCCGGTGCCGGCGTGACACACCCTGGCCGTCACTTTCGCGAAGGGAATCCCGCCATGCTGCGACGCGACCTCGGCCGCTCCGGCCTCACCGTCTCGGTCCCCGGCCTCGGCTGCATGGGCATGTCCGAGTTCTACGGCCCGGCCGACGAGGCCGAGTCGCGCCGGACCCTCGCCCGGGCCCTCGACCTCGGCTACGACTTCCTCGACACCGCCGACACCTACGGGCTCGGCCACAACGAGGAGCTGGTCGGCGGCGTCCTGCGCGACACCGGGCGGCGCGGCCGGGCGGTGGTGGCGACGAAGTTCGGCATCGTGCGCGCGCCCGGCGCCTATGCCCGCACCATCGACAACAGCCCGGACTACGTCGCGGCGGCCTGCGACGCCTCCCTGCGCCGGCTCGGGCTCGACGTCATCGACCTGTATTACTGCCACCGCCGCGATCCCTCGGTGCCGGTCGAGGATCTCGTCGGCGCGATGGCGCGCCTCGTCGCGGCGGGGAAGGTGAGGGCGCTCGGCCTGTCCGAGGTCTCGGCCGCCACCTTGCGGGCGGCGCACGCGGTCCACCCGGTCGCCGCGGTGCAGAGCGAGTATTCCCTGTGGAGCCGCGAGCCGGAAGCCGGGATGCTCGACGCCTGCCGGGAACTCGGCACCGCCTTCGTCGCCTACTCGCCGCTCGGCCGCGGCTTCCTCACCGGCGCCCTCGACGTGGCGGGGCTGACGCAGGGCGACTTCCGGGCCGGCAACCCCCGCTTCCAGGGCGAGGCGCTGGAGCGCAACCGCCGCCTCGTCGCGGCCCTGACCGACTTCGCGCAGGCCCGCGGCCTGACCCCGGCGCAGGTCGCCCTGGCCTGGCTCGTCAACCGCGCTCCCCACGTCGTGCCGATCCCCGGCGCCCGGCGGGCCGCGCGCCTGACCGAGAACGCCGCCGCGGGATCCGTCACCCTGTCGCCGGCGGAGATCGCCGAACTCGACGCCCTGTTTCCGCCCGGCATCGCAGCCGGCGCGCGCTACGGCGAGGCCGGGATGGCCGGGATCGAGGCGGGGTAGGGCCGGCATCCATCCGGTGCGAGCCCGGCGAGGGCCACCGATTCCCTGCCGCCTCGCCACGCTCATCGGGAGCCGGCCTCTTCCCGGTCGCGCGGTCCGGCAGGGCTCATCCCCCGGTAGAGCACGCCGTCCTGCTCCGTCAGGGTCGGTCGGCGCAGGCCTGCGAAGAACGTCGCGAAGTCGGGCCACACGGCCTCGAACGGCGAAGGTCCGGGAGCAGCCCCGCATGGTCGCACCGGCCGGCTCCGGGTCTCGAAGCCCTATCCCTCCTCGCCGAAGAACCGCAGCAGCTCGTCGCACAGCAGCTCCGGATGCTCCTCCGGGATCCAATGGCCGCAATCCGGCACGACGCCGCCGCGCACGTCCTCGGCGACCCGGCGCAGGGACTCGATGCACTCCACCCCGCGCCCGAAGCTCTCGCTGCCGCCGAGGGCCAGGACCGGCATCCTGAGCTTGCCGTCGCGGGCGAGGATCGCCCGGTTGTCCTCGGCGTCGACCGGCAGCGCCCGGTAGAAGGCGAGCATGGCGCGGAACGCCCCGAAGGTGGTGTAGGTGCGGAAGTACTCGCGCTGGTCCTCGGCCGGGATCGCGTTGGGGCGATGGCCGTAATGGTCGAACAGCCAGCCGACCACCAGTTGCTCGCGGCCGTGGCACAGCGCCTCCGGCAGGTCGAGGGTGCGGAAGAAGGCGTGGTGCCAGCGCCGCCCCCCTTGCGAGAAGTCGGCGCCGTCGCCCGGGATCACCACGTCGAGGATCGCCAGCCGGCGCACCGCCTCGGGATGGTGCGCCGCGAGGGCGAACGCCACCGGCCCGCCCCAGTCGTGGCCGGCGAGGAAGAACCGCTCGATGCCGAGATGGCCGCGCACGAGCCCCCAGACGTCCTCCGCGAGGGTCTTCTTGTCGTAGCCGGCGGCCGGGCGCGAGGAATCGCCGAGGCCGCGCAGGTCGGGGGCGATGACGCGGTAGCGCTCGGCGAGGCGCGGCACGACGTGGCGCCACTCGTGCGAGGTCTGCGGGATGCCGTGGACGAGGACGACGACGTCCTCGCCCGCGCCGGCCTCGCGGTAGTGCAGGGTGACGCCGTCGAGGTCGGCGAAGCGGCTGGTGCCGAAGCTCATCGGGGCCTCCCTCAGCCGAGCTTGCCGGTGGTGGCTTCGAGCAGCGACCACGCCTCGTCGCCGTAGCGCCTCTGCCATTCCTGGTAGAAGCCGGCGCCGACCAGCCGCTGGCGGAAGTCGGCGTTGTTGACCTTGAAGAATTCGAGCCCGCGCGACTGCAGTTCGCCCTGCAGGGTCGCGTTCAGGTGCTCGACCTCGCGGCGCTGGACCAGCGCCTCCGCGTTGATGTTGCGCTCGACGATCTCGCGCAGGGCGGGCGGGATCCGCTCCCAGGCGCGGCGGTTGGCCAGGACCCAGAACCCGTCCCACATGTGGTTGGTGAGCGAGCAGGACTTCTGCACCTCGTACATCTTGTCGACGAGCAGCCCGATCAGCGGCTGCTCCAGCCCGTCGGCGATCCGGGTCTGCATCGCCGAGTAGGTCTCGCCCCACGGGATCGACACCGGCGCGGCCCCGAACGCCTTGAACATCGAGGTCCAGAGCGGGGAGGGCGGGACCCGGATCTTGAAGCCGTTGAAGTCGTCGGGCGTGCGGATCGGCCGGGTCGAGGAGGTCGTCTGCCGGTAGCCGTGGTTGTAGGACTTCTCCATGCAGACGAGGTTGGCCTTCTCGAACGCGCCGCGGATGTGGCGGCCGAGCGGGCCGTCGAGGGCCTCCCACACCTTGTCGTAGCTCGGGAAGGCGAAGCCGACGCCGCTGATCGAGGCGACCGGCACCAGGGTCGACATCAGCACGCCGGTCTGGGCGAAGAGTTCGAGGGCGCCGGAGCGGAGCTGGCTCAGCATGTCGGCGTCGGAGCCGAGCTGGTTCTTGGGAAACAGCTCGATCGCCACCCGGCCGTCGGTCTCGCGGGCGACCCGGTCGCGGACCCGGCCCATGGCGAGGTTGAGCGGGTGGTCCCCCGAGACGATGTTGCCGAACTTGAGCCGGATCTCCGGCTCGGCGGCGCGGGCGACCCACGGGGCGGCGATTCCCACGGCCCCGAGCACGATGAGGCGGCGGCGCGATACGGGCGTCATGGCGTCTCTCCCAGCCGCGCCGCCCGGCCCCCCGCGGGGCCGGGGTCGGGCGACGGGACGTTGTCGTCTCTCGTCGGCCCGCCGGTCGTCGGCTTCCCCTACGGTGCCAAAGCCCGGTGGCGCCGTACAGCGCAGTTCCGCTCCGGCCGCTGTGAGCCCCGCTCACACTGGTCCGGGCTCAGCGCCCGGTGCGGACCCGGGTCCAGAGCCGGGTGACGAGGCGCTGGGTGCGGTCGTCGTAGGCGGTGTTGGTGAACAGGCGCCGGAACGTCGCCTCGTCCGGGTAGATGCCGGGATCGTTGAGGATCTCGGGCTTGACCAGGGACTTCGCCGCGAGGTTGCCGCTGGCGTAGGAGACGAGGTTGGTGTTGGCCGCCGCCACCTCGGGCCGCATCATGAAGTCGATGAAGGCGTGCGCCTCGGCCGGGTGGGCGGCGTCCTTCGGGATCGCGAAGGCGTCGAACCACATCAGCGCGCCCTGCTGCGGGATGAGGTAGGCGACCTCGACCTCGCTCTTGGCTTCCTGGGCGCGCTTCCTCGCCTGGATGACGTCGCCGGAATACCCGACCGACAGGCAGACGTCGCCGTTGGCGAGCTGGTTGATGTACTCGGACGAGTGGAACTTCTGCACCGCGCCGCGGACCCGGAACAGGGCGTCGCCGGCCTTGTCGAGGTCGTCGACGCGCTTGGAATCCGGCTTGAGGCCGAGCGCCGCCAGCACGTTGGGAAACAGGTCCTCGGGGGCGTCGAGCATCGTGACGCCGCAATCCTTGAGCTTGGCGACCAGCTCCGGCCGCAGGACGATGTCCCAGGTGTTGAGCGGCTGGTTCTGGCCGAGCCGCGCCTTCACGAGCGCGGTGTTCACCCCGATGCCGGTGGTGCCCCACATGTAGTCGACGGCGTACTGGTTGCCGGGATCGTAGACCGCCAGCCGGGTCGCGATCTCGGGCCAGACGTGCTTGAGGTTCGGCAGCTTCGCCTTGTCGAGGGGCTGGAACACCCCGGCCCTGATCAGGCGCTGGAGGAACGGGCCGGACGGCACCACGATGTCGTAGCCGGACCTGCCGGCGAGCAGCCTGGTCTCGAGGATCTCGTTGGTGTCGTAGGTGTCGTAGATCACCCTGATGCCGGTCTCGCGGGTGAACGCGTCCAGCATCTTGGGGTCGATGTAGTCCGACCAGTTGTAGATGTTGACCACCCGCTCCTGCGCCGCGACCGGAAGGGCCGTCGCCGCGAAGAAGGCGGTGGCGGCCAGACGAGCGGTCCCCGCCAGAAGGGTGCGGCGCAGGAGGCGGGTCATGGCTCAGGCGCTCCGGGCGGCGACGACCGAGATCTCGACCCGGTATTGCGGCCCGGCGAGCTTGGCCTCGACGGTGGCGCGGGCCGGGGCGTGGCCCGCCGGCACCCAGGCGTCCCAGGCCCGGTTCATCTCGGCGAAGGTGCTCATGTCGGCGAGGTAGATCGTGGCCGACAGGAGGTTCTCGCGGCGGCTGCCGGCCTCGGCGAGGAGCGCGTCGATCTGGCCGAGGATGTCCTTGGTCTGGGCCTCGACCCCCTCGGCGTCGGAGACCTGTCCGGCGAGGTAGACCGTTCCGCCATGCACCACCGCCTGGCTCATCCGCGAGCCTGTCTCGAAGCGCTCGATCGTCATCTGTCCGTCCTGTCCTCATGTGGTCGCGCCGCCTTGTGGCGCCGGAACCGGCCCGGCGTAAAGGGCCCGGGCCGTTTTGTGCCGCAGCGGGCAACGCTTGCCGCAACCACGTCCCCCTCCGTGCGTTCCCCGATCACCGCAAGCGGAGCCGAAGGGCACTTCCATGTCGATCCTGTGGACCATCATCATCGGCTTCATCGCCGGCGTCATCGCGAAGTTCATCATGCCCGGGCCGCACGAGCCGAGCGGTTTCATCCTCACCACGATCCTCGGCATCGTCGGCGCCTTCGTGGCGACCTTCCTCGGTCAGGCGATCGGCTGGTACGGCCCCAACCAGGGAGCAGGATTGATCGCGTCTGTGGTCGGCGCGATCATCGTCCTGGCGATCTGGGGCTTCATCCAGGGCCGCCGCAGGACCACGATCTGATCCTCGGCCGGGGCCTCTGCGCTCCGGCCCCCGAGCCAAGAGAAAGCCCCGCCCGGGCGAACCGGGCGGGGCTTTCTCTTTTCAACGGACCGTCCCGATCAGGCGGCGTAGTCGATGCGGTCGTGGGGCTGCTCCATCAGCGCCTTGGCGGCGCAGTGGCCGGTGGCGCCGCGGATCGCCAGCAGGCTGCCGCCGATCAGCGCCGCGAGGCTGAGCCACTTGTTCGGGCGCGGCTGCGCCGCCGCCGCCGCCAGCCCGAGGCCGATCACCACCGAGATGGCGCGCTCCTTGGTCGACAGGTTGGGCTCGCCGCTGAAGACGTCGTGGATCAGGTCGTTGGCCATGGGGTCTCCGGAAGTTTCGGATACTGTCGCGGTGCGAACGCGGCGTCGGGCCCGTCGTTCCCTCGCGGCGCGCCTTCAGGGCTGCGGCTGATCGGCGATCAGCCGGTCGTCGATCTCCCGCGCCCGCACGGCCGCGGGCCGGCCGGCGAGGCGGGCGACGTAGCCCTCGTAGGCCGGGCGCCGCTCGATGCCCCCGAACTGCATGCCCCACATCAGGTGCGAGCCGACGTAGAGGTCGGCGGCCGAGAACCGCCCGCCGGCGAGGTAGTCGCCCCCGGACACCGCCGCCTCCAGGGCGTCGAGCACCTCGGCCAGGCTGCCGTAGCCGACCATCTTGCGCCGCTCCTCGGGCACTTCGACGCCGAGCGCCCTGTCGGTCACCGCCGCCTCGACCGGTCCGGCGGCGAAGAACAGCCAGCGGTAATAGGCGCCGCGCTGCGGATCGCCGGCCGGCGGCGCGAGGCCGGCCTCGGGAAACGCGTCGGCGAGATAGGCGCAGATCGCCGCCGTCTCGGTGACGGTGACGCTGCCATGGCGCAGGGCCGGCACCTTGCCGAGGGGATTGACCGCCCGGAACGCGGGCTCCTTCAGGCCCGCGCCGTAGCTCATCAGTTCGGTCCGGTACGGCGCCCCGACCTCCTCCAGCATCCAGCGCACGATCCGGCCGCGGGACATCGGGTGGGTGTAGAAGACGAGTTCGTCGCTCATGGTGGATCTCCCCCGGTGGGCGAATCAGCGCGCGCCCGCGGGGAGTCTTGGAGCAGGGGCCGGCAGCCGACAACGACGGGACCGCGCCGGCGGGGAACGCGCCCGTCCGACCAGGGGCCGAGACGGGTCCTCGCGGATCAGGGGTGGGGATCGGGAAAGCCGTGCCGCTCCGCCAGGACCGCCAGGATGCCGTCCTTGTCGGCGACGAACCCGCGCCCCTGGGAGGCGCCGGTCTCGTGCCGGGAACGGACGCCCTCGGCCAGGACGAGAAGCGGCAGGGACTGGTTCGCGTCGCCGACCGCCGCGATGACCTCCCGTCGCGGGAGCGGCCACGCGATCCGCTCGATGGCGAGGCGTGTCGCCAAGGCCGGGAACGAGGCCAGCACGCCCTCGATCAGGGCGCAGTGCCAGCAGTAGAAGCGCCGTCCGGGATAGGCGGGATCCTCGAAGCCGGGCGTCAGCAGAAACAGCCTGTCGCGGTCCATCCCGGGCCTCGCCGTTCGTCGATGCGCCGCTTCGCGGTGGACGCAGTACCTTCCTCTACAGGAGGCGGCGCCCTGCGCGAACCGGCGAAACCGGGTCCGTCGAGGTCGATCGATCGGTGGGCATGGCCGACCACGCGGCGTCACTCCGCCCAGGGAAGACGACCCGGCCGGCTACAGCCCGAGGAAGACGCCGGCCGGAAAGCCGAACCGGGCCGAGACAGCCCGCGCCCGATGGAGTGCCGGTACTCGGCGTCGGTCGCGGGCTTATCCGGAGAGTTCATCGCATGATACCCTGGCACGGTCCTTCTCAGGTGGCGATATGATTCGCATGAATGCCCTCCAGGAGACCAGCATGTTCACCCTCACTCTGACCTCCATCGGCGACGCCGTTGGTGTCGTGCTGCCTGAGGAAGTCCGCGCCCGTCTCAAGCTGGCGGAAGGCGACACGCTGTATCTGACGGAAGACGAGGAAGGCTATCGCCTCACGCCTCGCAACCCGAACGCCCACGAGCAGATGGAGATGGCGACCGACATCATGAGGAAACGTCGCGACGCCCTGCGCGAATTGGCGAAGTGAGACTTCGCTGGGTCGATCGCGGGGTCGTCTTTGCCATTCATGCCGCGCAGCTCGCCGAGCATGGAGGGCTGCCTGGGCTGCGGGACGGCAACGCGCTCGCTTCTGCACTCGATCGGGCACCCAACCGGCATGTCTACGGCTGCGACGACATCATGGAGCTTGCCGCCTGCTATGCTTATGGCCTCGGCCGCAACCATCCTTTCATCGACGACAACAAGCGCGTCTCGGCCGTGGTCACCGAACTGTTTCTCACCCTGAACGGACACACGTTGGCAGCCACGGACACCGAGGTCGTCGCGACATGGCTCGCCATCGCCGCCGGCGACATCGACGAAGGCACGTTGACGGAATGGCTGCGCAGCAGGAGCCCTGCTTCGGCGTGATACGGATTTCGTCTGATCCGTTCAGCGTAGCCGTTGGTGGCTAACGGCGCGGCGCCACTGCCACGCTGAACCAATCACCCGAAATCCGTATCAGTTGCTCACCGGCATGGCCGTCCCTGGCGGATGAAACCGGGCGGTGGTCGTCTGTATCCGCTGCCCCGGTCGAAGGCGGCTTTCGCTTTGGCGCGCCCCCCTCTCCCGAGTGGGAGAGGGGTCGGGCCGGGTCTGAAAGACCCGCATGAGGGTGGCTCGGTTGCCGCAATGACCCTGAGCGGCTGAGCTGCGCGGCTCAACCGTTGGCGCTCAACTCTGCACCGTCTCCACCCTCGCGCGATCTTCGATCGCCCCTACCCCTCTCCCACTCGGGAGAGGGGATCCCGCGTTCCAAAAATCCGATTTAAAACCAAATACTTGGAGATAGTTTCCATTTAGATACAAAAAAAGCGCGGCCCCGAAGGGCCGCGCCTCATGCCTCACCGGCAATGCCGCGGGCGGTCACTCGCCGGCGTCGTTGCGGTTGCGGCGCTCGCCGCGGTAGGAGCGCGGCCCCTCGTCGCCGCCGCCCTCGCTGCGCTCGCGGGTGCGGTCGGCGTCGCGCTGGGCCTTGAGCTTCTCGGTGATGTCCTCGCCGGTCTGCTGGTCGACGACCTTCATCGACAGGCGGATCTTGCCGCGGTCGTCCTGGCCCAGGAACTTCACCTTCACCTTGTCGCCTTCCTTCACCACGTCGGTGACCTTGGCGACGCGCTGGGCGGCGAGTTCCGAGATGTGGACGAGGCCGTCCTTGGCGCCGAAGAAGTTGACGAAGGCGCCGAACTCCATCGTCTTGACCACCGTCCCGTCGTAGATCGCCCCGACCTCGGCCTCGGCGACGATCGAGCGGATCCAGTTGTAGGCCGCCTTGATCGCCTTGCCGTCGCTCGACGCGATCTTGATCGTGCCGGTGTCCTGGATGTCGATCTTGGCGCCGGTCTTCTCGACGATCTCGCGGATGACCTTGCCGCCGGTGCCGATCACTTCCCGGATCTTGTCGGTCGGGATCTGCATCGTCTCGATGCGCGGCGCGTGCTCGCCGAGCTCGGGCCGGGCCTCGTTGAGGGCCTTGGCCATCTCGTCGAGGATGTGGGCGCGGCCATCCCTCGCCTGGTCGAGGGCGACCCGCATGATCTCCTCGGTGATGCCGGCGATCTTGATGTCCATCTGCAGCGAGGTGATGCCCTCGCTGGTGCCGGCGACCTTGAAGTCCATGTCGCCGAGATGGTCCTCGTCGCCGAGGATGTCGGACAGCACCGCGTAGCGCTCACCCTCGAGGATGAGGCCCATGGCGATGCCCGCCACCGGACGGCGCAGGGGCACGCCGGCATCCATCAGCGACAGCGAGGCGCCGCAGACCGAGGCCATCGAGGACGAGCCGTTCGACTCGGTGATCTCCGACACGACGCGGATCGTGTAGGGGAACTCGTGGCTGGCCGGCAGCACCGGGTGGACGGCGCGCCACGCGAGCTTGCCGTGGCCGATCTCGCGCCGGCCCGGCGAGCCCATGCGGCCGGTCTCGCCGACCGAATAGGGCGGGAAGTTGTAGTGGAGGAGGAACGTCTCCTTGTAGGTGCCCTCCAGCGCGTCGATGAACTGCTCGTCGTCGCCGGTGCCGAGCGTCGCCACCACCAGCGCCTGGGTCTCGCCGCGGGTGAACAGGGACGAGCCGTGGGCGCGCGGCAGCACGCCGACCTCGGACACGATCGGGCGCACCGTCTTCACGTCGCGGCCGTCGATGCGCGAGCCGGTGTCGAGGATGTTCCAGCGGACCACCTTCGACTGCGCCTCCTTGAAGGCGGCCTTGACCTTCTCGGCCTCGAAGCGGGCCTCGCCCTCGGCCGGGACCAGGGCGGCCATCACCTTCGCCTTCACGGCGTCGACGGCGGCGTAGCGCTCCTGCTTGACAGTCTTCTTGTACGCGTCGCGCAGCTCGGCCTCGCCGACCTCCAGCACCGCGGCCTCGACGGCGGCGTTGTCGGCCGGCCGGAAGTCGCGCGGCTCCTTGGCGGCCTTCTCGGCGAGGCGGATGATCGCCTCGATCACCGGCTGGAAGTGCTTGTGGCCGAACATCACGGCCCCGAGCATCACGTCCTCGGGCAGTTCCTTGGCCTCGGACTCGACCATCAGGACCGCGGCTTCCGTGCCGGCGACGACGAGGTCGAGGCTCGACGCCTCCATCTCCTGAACCTGCGGGTTCAGCTTGTACTGGCCGCCGATGTAGGCGACGCGGGCGGCGCCGATCGGGCCCATGAACGGCACGCCCGACAGGGTGAGGGCCGCCGAGGCCGCCACCATCGACAGGATGTCGGGGTCGTTCTCGAGGTCGTGCGACAGCACCGTCACGACGACCTGGGTGTCGTTGCGCCAGCCCTCGACGAAGAGGGGGCGGATCGGCCGGTCGATGAGGCGGGAGACCAGGGTCTCCTTCTCGGAGGGACGGCCCTCGCGCTTAAAGTAGCCGCCCGGGATCCGGCCGGCGGCGTAGGCGCGCTCCTGGTAGTTCACGGTGAGGGGGAGGAAGTCGATGCCGGGCTTGGGCTCCTTCATCGACACCACGGTGGCGAGCACCGAGGTCTCGCCGTAGGTGGCGAGCACGGCGCCGTCGGCCTGGCGGGCGACCTTGCCGGTCTCGAGCACGAGCTTGCGCCCGCCCCACAGCAGCTCTTCGCGTTGAACGTCGAACATTCTCGTCTGCCTTCCTGCGGACCGGGCCGGGCGGCGCCAGCGCAAGACGGCGAGGGGCTGGCCGGGCGGAAACGCCCTCGCCAGCCCCCGGCGATCCTGCCCTGGCGGTCGCGCCCGGGCCCCGGGTCTGGGCGGCCGGACCCATTCCGGCCCGCCCGGGGCTCCGCCGCCCGCCGCCGGCCCCGGGGGCGCGGTCGACGGGGTGGGCGAAGCGAAAACGCGGCCCGGGCCGGGCCCGGGCCGCGTCGGAGTGCCTTAGCGGCGGATGCCGAGGCGCTCGATGAGGCTGCGGTAGCGCGCCTCGTCCTTGCGCTTCAGGTAGTCGAGGAGCGACCGGCGCTGCGAGACCAGCTTGAGCAGGCCGCGGCGCGAGTGGTTGTCCTTGGTGTGGGTCTTGAAGTGCCCGGTCAGGTTCTGGATCCGCTCGGTGAGGATCGCGACCTGCACCTCCGGCGAGCCGGTGTCGCTGCCGCCGCGGGCATGTTCCTTGATGAGCGCGGTCTTGCGCTCCGCCGTGATCGACATCGCGTGTCCTTTCGGGTGTCGGGGTGGGGGGCAGCCTGTTCGGCCGCTTCCGGCAGGGCTCGGCCGGGCCGGGATGTCGTCCAGCGCGGTCCGCCATGGCGAAAAGCCTCGCCCGTCAGGCCGAGGTCGGCCGCCCTCATACACGGATCCGCCCGCCGCCGCCACTGCTGATCGTCGCGGGCTCCGCGCGGTTTCGCCACGCGTCCCGCCCCTTCGGTCAAGGTCGAACCGAAGTCCCGATCATCCGTTGGGCCGGCGATCCAACCCATGTCGGACCAACCATGTCAGAGGTTCCACCATGACGAGCACCGCCACCGCTGCGCCCCCGACCCTGGCCGGCAACGAGGCCGTTCAGACCCTCTACATCACCGCCCTGCGCAACACGCACGCGCTGGAGAAGCAGGCGGCGCAGATGCTGCAGCGGCAGATCGAGCGCTACGAGAGCTACCCGGAACTCGCCCAGGCCCTGCGCCTGCACCGCAGCGAGACCGACCAGCAGGTCACCCGCCTGTCGGACATCCTGCACGACCACGGCGAGGACCGCTCGCTGCTGAAGGACGTGGTGACCCAGACCGTCGGCAACGTCGCGGCGCTCGTCCACAGCGTGACCTCGGACGAGGTCCTGAAGAACCTCTACACCGACTACTCGGTCGAGACCTACGAGGTCGCGGCCTACACCTCGCTGATCGCGCTGGCCGAGGCGGCCGGGCACCGCAAGGACGTCGACCTGCTCAAGCTCTCCCTCAAGGAGGAGGAGCGGATGGCCGAGGCGGTGTTCAACCAGATCACGCCGATCACGCTGAAATACGCAGAGCGCGAGGCGGCGGGGAAGAAGTCGGACCGGTGAACGCCCTCTGGGGCAGGATCCGATCACGCTGCCGCCGGATCCTGCTCCAGGTCGTCGATTTTGCCGCATTTTCTACGACGACGCGGTATCCGCTTCGTCGGAGAACGCTCCCGACTCTTGCTGGGCCGCGCGACGGACTGCCTTCCGTCACGGTGGCGCCGGCGTGAAGACCCCGGCCCGCAGCGCATCCCTCCGCAGGAACGCGACGATCGCACCATCAAGCTTCCTGGATCGGACATCAGGTCCGCGTCGCGGTCATCTCCTCGACCGTGCGGCCGGTCAGCACTGACCGTGATTGCTCCTCCAGGATGTCCGGCTGTCCCGCTGCACGCGCGGCCTCGTCGTGCGACTTCACCAACAGCCAGGAGACATGCCGCTCGCGCGGTCTCGGCTTCATGCGCACGAGGCGCCAGCGCCCGGTCAGCTTCTCCCCGTGCAGGGCGAACGTGAGCGACCCGGATGCCAGTGCCTCGTCGGGGCTGCCTTCCGGCTCCCAGGTTCCGCGGTCCCACAGCAGCACCGCCCCTGCGCCGTAGTTGCCGGGCGGGATCACGCCCTCGTAGCCGGCGTAGTCCAGGCGGTGATCCTCGACCGCGACGGCGAGGCGGCGCTCGCCCGCGACAAGGCTCGGTCCGCGCGTCACCGCCCAGCTCTTCAGCACGCCGCCGAGCTCCAGCCGGAGGTCGTAGTGCAGTCGTCGGGCCGCGTGCTTCTGAACGCTGTAGGTTAAAGGCGACCGGTCAGACATTCCCAGGCTGCTTTCGCGGAAGGTCCCTCCACTGCGGCAGGCGGCCCGTCACGACGGGCACCTCGACCCGGTGGCTGAAGGAACCGCCGACCGGCTCCCCTCGTCCCGCCCGGAACAGCGCCGCGCGTCGGCGTCCCCGCGTGCGGGAGACACCATGCCCCGCCGGGCCTCCCGGTCGATGGGATTCGCAATGCCCCGTAGAGCGAGCCCTGGCCGTGGTCAGGCCGGGTCGTTCTCGTTCGGGTCGAAGGGCTTGGTGCTCTCCTTATCGGGCGACTGCGCGTCCGGATCGAGACGGCCGTCGACGATGCCGTCGCGCTCCTTCGTCCCGACGCCATCGGTCTGCGCCGCCTGCTCCTCGCGGCCGAGCCGGTTCTTTCCGCCATCGTCGTTCGCGGGCTTCTCGTCGGGCATGGGCGCCTCCATCGTCGAAGAGGGGCAGATAGGGCCCATCCGACTCGAGGGCCATGACCGGCTCCCCATGTCGGGATGTGGCGATGGGCGGCCGGGTAGGGGAGGCGCCACCGGCAGGACCGGGTGGAGATGCCGGCAGAGTGAATGATACGGATTTCGGACGATGAGTTCCGAAAACCGTATCCAAGCCCGCGCGGCGGAGCTTTGCTCCGCGCGCGTGAGCGAAGCCGGTTTCCGCATCGCGAGGCGATCATTCGGAAACCGTATGACCTTGCATCACGCTCGCCGCCGCAACGGCGACCGACCGCGCAGAAGGCGCTCAGGGGAGCGGTCCGGCCCCATGATGGCGCCCGGCATCGCCCCCGGCAGGGTGCGCCGCCGCGCGGAGGGCGCCGGATCGTGGTGTATCGGGTATCGGACACCTCTGCGGGCCGCCATCGATGAAACTGCTCTACCTCGCGGCGTTCCGCGCCGTCATGCTGACCGGAACGGTGAGCGCGGCCGCCGAGGTGCTCGGGCGGAGCCAGCCCGCGGTGAGCCGCCTGCTCGACAGGCTGGAGGCGGAACTCGGCGCGAAGCTGTTCGAGCGAAGGCGCGGGCGGGTCGTCCCGACGCCGACCGCCCAGCTCCTCCTCGACGAGGTCGAGCGGGCCTACGTCTCGCTGGACTCGCTCAAGAGCTTCGCGTCCCGGGTCGCCGAGGGCGAGAGCGGCCGCGTCTCGGCCGCCGTGCTGCCGGCGCTCGGGCTGAACTTCGTCCCGGCGACGGTCGCGGCCTTCGCGCGGGACTGGCCGAGGACCCGGGTCCTGCTCAACGTCCAGCCCTCGGTCCAGGTCGAGGAATGGGCGGCCTCGCAGCAGATCGACTTCGGCCTCGCCGAGATGCCGGTCAAGCGCTCCGGCTTCCGGACCGAGGTGTTCAGCGACCATCCCTACCTGCTCGCCGTCCCGGCGGATCACCCGCTCGCCGGGCGCGGCCAGGTCGGACCGCCGGACCTGCGCGGGATGCCGTTCATCGTCGGCTCGTCGTTCACCGCGATGGGGCAGTTGCTGCCCCAGGCCTTCCGCACGGCCGGCGTGCCGCTGGAGGCCCGCTACGAGGCGCCGCTGTCGATGGCCGTCTACGAGCTGGTCAAGCTCGGCGTCGGCATCGGCCTCGTGGATCCCTACACCGCGCTGCTGCAGCGCGACGAGCGCGCGCGGCTGCTGCGCTTCGTGCCGACCATCCCGTTCAACGTCGCGCTCCTGCGTCCCGAATCGCGCCCGCCCAACCCCGCCGCCGAGGCCCTGCTGGAGCTGATGGCCGCGGAGCGCGACCGCCTGATGGCGCGCTTCCCCGGCTGAGCCCATTATGCGGAACCTGCATAACGCTCCGCGAACAATCAATTTTGCGCATTCCGGTTTCCGGGTTTCACTCCGCGAGGTTGCTGATCGCGGAGAAGGTCGGTGGGTATCGCCTCACCAAGGGACGCACGGGGTGATCGCCGCTACGACGTCGTCGTCATCGGCGGCGGCATCAACGGCACGAGCGCGGCGCGCGAACTCACCGCGGCCGGGTACCGGGTCCTGCTCGCCGAGATGTCCGACCTCGCCAACGGCGCGTCGAGCCGGTCGTCGCGGATCCTCCATTGCGGGCTGCGCTACTTCGAGACGACGCGGCCCCTGCGCACCTTCCTGTCCTCGCCCCGGCGCCTCGCCGGCGCCGCCGGCATGGCGCGGGCCGCGATGCAGGCGCGGGCCGAACTGAGCGCCCTGCGGCCGGAGACCTGCCGGCCGTTCACGATGTGCTTTCCGGTCTATCGCGGCGACGCGGTGACCGGGTGGCACCTCGACCTCGGCTTCGGCCTGCTCGCGCGGCTCGGCCCGGCCGAGCCCGCCCTCGACTACCGCCGCGTCGCGCGGGACATCGACCGGCACGTCCCGTTCGCGGGCGACCTGCGGGACCGACCGCGCCTACGCTGCGTCGCCACCTACCGCGAGTACATCATCGACTCGCCCGACCGGCTGTGCGTCGACGCCGCCCTGGAGGCGGAGCGCGGCGGGGCGGAGCTGCGCCTGTTCACGCGGGCGACGATCACCGGGCGCGACGCGGCCGGCTCCTGGCGCCTGCGCCTGTCGGGCGAGGACGGCGTCGAGACGGTCGCGGCGCCGGTCGTGCTCAACCTCGCCGGGACGTGGTCCGACGGGGTCCTGGCCGGGCTCGCCCCGGCGCCGCGCGACCCGCTCGTCACCGGCACCAAGGGCGCGCACGTCGTCGTCCGGCTGCCGCCGCGCTACGCCGGCCACGGCATCGCCTGCCTGCATCGCGGCGGGGAGCCGTTCTACTGCCTGCCTCTCGGGGGCGACCTGTTCTGCTTCGGACCGACCGAGACGCCCTACAGCGGCGATGCGGCGGACGCGGTCGCCACCGACGAGGACGTCGACTTCCTGCTCGGCGAGGCCGGCTTCCTCCTTCCCGGCCTGCGGCTGACGCGCTCCGACGTCGTGTTCACCTGGGCCGGCGTGCGGCCGCTCGGCTACGACGCCCGCCAGCCGAAGGGGCGCCGGGTGCGCGAGATCCACGACCTCGCGCAGGGCGGCCTGCCCGGGATCTTCGCGATGACCGCCGGACCGGTGATGTCGCATCTCAGCGCCGGCCGCGAGCTTCGGGCGGCGGTCGGCCGCGTGCTCCCGCCCTCCGGGCCGCCGCGGCCGCGGCCCCTGCCCGCCCCGGTGCCGGCGGCGGGGGACACGGCCCGGCTGCGCCACGCCGTCGGGGCCGAGCACGCCCGCGACCTGCGGGGCATCCTCTACACGCGCACGGGATTGGCGTGGGGCCGCCACCTCGACCGTCCCGCCGTCGAGGCGGCGGCCGAGGCCGTCCGCGACCTCCTGGGATGGTCGCGGGGCGAGGCCGCGGCGCAGGTCGAGAGCTTCATGCGCGACCAGGACACGAAGTATCGTTCGCCGAACGGGTCGTTCCGTCGGCAAATGGCGCAATAACGGGCGGCTCGGCGGAGTCGCCTCAGGCGATTCCGCTCGAGGTTCGCGCCGCGAGAGGCCGACGGAACGTCGGGTCGAGCAAGGTGGAGGCGGGACATGACGACGGGCGATGTGGTGAGGACGATGGCGGTCGTGGCGATGGCGCTCGGCGGGGGCCTCGCCGCCGCGCCCGCCGGGGCGGCCGAGGGCCGCCTGAAGGAGATCCTCGACCGCGGCGTGGTGCGGGTCGGCGTCCAGGGCGCCTTCAAGCCGTGGTCGTTCCCGGCGCCCGACGGCACCCTGCAGGGGATCGAGGTCGACCTCGCCAAGTCCGTGGCCGACGCGCTCGGCGTCAGGCTCGAACCGGTGATCATCACCTCGGCCAACCGGATCCAGTCGCTCCAGCAGGGCAAGATCGACCTCATCCTCGGCGGCATGTACGACGCCAGCGACCGCCGCAAGGTCGTCGGGATGATCGAGCCCGCCTACTGGTCGTCGGGGCCGACGCTCCTCGCCAGGAAGGGCGCGATCAAGGACTGGAAGGACCTCGCCGGCAAGCCGGTCTGCGGCAAGCAGGGCAACTTCTACAACAAGCAGGTCCAGACCGAGCTGAAGGCCAACCTGATCGCCTTCGCGGGCAACACCGAGGGCAAGGAGGGATTGCGCGCCGGCAAGTGCGTCGCCTGGCTCTACGACGACGTCAGCATCATGGCCGACCTCGCCCTGCTGGAATGGAGCGACTACGAGATGCCCGTCCCGGTCCTCTACAACAACCCCTGGGCCGCCGCCGTGCCGCTCGACGAGCGCGACAGGGCCTGGGGCGTGTTCATGACCGGCATGGCCTATCGCTGGCAGGCCGACGGCAAGCTGATCGAACTCGGCAGGAAGTGGGGCGTGACCCTGTCCGACTGGTTCGCACAGCAGAACCAGAAGCTGCACTGGGACACCTCGTACCTCAAGTGAGCGCGACCTCCGGCGGATCGGGAATCAAACGCTGAGGTGTCGGGATGCTGGATCTCATCGGGCCGTTCTTCCGCAGCCTCTACGATCGGACGGGCTGGAACTTCAACGTCTTCTACGATCCGTACGAGTACGGCCGGTTCGTCGCGGGCGCCGCGACGACCCTGTCGCTGATCGCCTGGACGCTGGCCCTGTCCCTCGCCATCGGCGTGCTCGGGGCCTGGGCCCAGGGCGCCCGGTCGCGGGTGCTGCGGCTGTCGGTCGACGTCTACATCCAGGCGTTCCGCAACACGCCGCCGATGATCCAGCTCCTGTTCTTCTATTTCGGCCTCGGCGCCTTCACGCCCGCGATCGACATGGGCGGCTACTCGCAGCCCGTGATCTCCTCCTTCGCCTGGGCGGTGATCGCGCTCGGCATCTTCGGCGGCGCGTTCAACGTCGAGATCTTCCGGGCGGGCATCGAGGCAGTGCCCGACTCGACCCTGGAGGCCGCCGAGAGCCTCTGCTTCTCGCGCCTCCAGACCTACCTCCACGTGACCCTGCCGCTCGCGTTCCGCATCTGCCTGCCCGCCCTGACCAACAACCTCGTCAGCCTCGCCAAGACGACGTCGCTCGCCTACGTCATCACGGTCCCGGAAATGACCTACATCCTCAACCAGGTCTGGTCCGACAACCTGAACACGCCGGAGATGATGCTGGTCCTGTTCGGGTTCTACATCGTCGTCGTGACGCTGCTGGCGGCCGGCCTGCACGCGATCGAACGCCGGCTCGTGCTCCCGGGATACGGCCAATGACGCAGCCGGCCTTCCAGCTCGGCGTCGCGCGCCTGCGCGACGGGCAGGCCCTGCGGGGGCTGCGGGCGTGGCACGTCGCCGTGGCGCTCCTGGCGCTCGCGGCCTCGCTCGCTGCGGCGGCCGCCCGCTCCTCCGCCCTCGGCGCCCCGTCCACGGCCCTCGCCGCGCTCGTCGACTACGCCCCGTTCATCCTGCGGGGCTTCGCCCTCAACCTCGGCATGAGCTTCCTCGCGATGGCGATCGCGACGGTGCTGGGGATCGGCCTCGGCCTCCTGCAGATCAGCACGCGGGCGGTCGTCCGGCTGCCGGCCCCGGTTCGTCACCCACCTGCTGCGCAACTCGCCCTGGCTGGTGATCCTGTTCCTGGTCACCTACTTCCTGCCCGTCGAGGTCCGGCTGCCGGGCGGGTGGCGGGTCCCGGTTCCGGACTGGAGCAAGGCGACCCTGGCCTTCGCCCTGCCGGTGATGGGCAACATCAGCGAGATCCTGCGCGGCGCGGTGCGGTCGATCCCGTCGGGGCAGTGGGAATCGGCCGAAGGGCTCGCCTTCACCCGCGGGCAGATCCTGCGCTACGTCGTCCTGCCGCAATGCGTCCGCCGCTGCATCCCGCCGTGGATGAACTGGTACGCCCTGCTGACGCTGTCGACGCCGATGGCCTCGATCTTCGGCGTGCACGAGGCGGTGGCGAACGCCCAGGCGAGCATGGAGGCGGCCGGCGCCCGTCCGGAGCTGCTGCTGCCGTTCTACCTGTTCCTGCTGTGTCTGTTCTTCGTCTACATCTACCCCATCGCGGTGTGGACGCGCGTGCTGGAGCGCCGCTATGCCGTTGGCTGACCCCACGACCGCGGGCGACACGACCGGCGAGGATCGCCGCGCCCTCGTCTCGCTGCGCCACGTCCGCAAGTCCTACGGCGCCTTCGAGGTGATCAAGGGCATCAGCCTCGACGTCGACCGGGGCGAGGTCGCGTGCATCATCGGGCCCTCGGGCTCCGGCAAGTCGACCCTGATCCGCTGCATCAACGGCCTCAGCCCGATCCAGGCCGGCTCGATCACCGTCGACGGGCAGGAGGTCAACGACCCGAAGCTCGACAAGCTCCGGCTGCGCCGCAAGGTCGGGATCGTCTTCCAGCAGTACAACCTGTTCCCGCACAGGACGGCGCTGGAGAACGTCATGATGGCGCCGCTCAAGGTGCTGCGGGAGCCGCGGGCGCAGGTCGAGGAGCGGGCGCGGCGGCTGATCGCGAAGGTGCGCCTCACCGGCAAGGAGGGCGCCTATCCGGGGCAGCTCTCGGGCGGGCAGCAGCAGCGCGTCGCCATCGCCCGCAGCCTCGCGATGCGGCCCGAGGTCATGCTGTTCGACGAGGTCACGGCGGCGCTCGACCCGGAGACCGTCAAGGAGGTCCTGTTCACCATCCGGGAACTGGCCGCCGAGGGCATGACCTGCATCCTGGTGACCCACGAGATGGGCTTCGCCCGCGAGGTCGCCAACCACGTCTACTTCACCGACGGCGGCGTCATCGTCGAGGACGGCCCGCCCGACCGGATCTTCCGGAACGCCACGGATCCGCGGACCCGGCAGTTCCTGAGCCAGATCCTCTAGACGCGAGCGCCGCGCGGAGGCCGGCACCTGAGCCTGTTCCGAGATGGCGGCGCCCCGCGTGCTCACCCCACGGCGGCGGGTGGAGCGCGGCCCCATGCCCGGTTCCCCCGGGAGCGGCATCCCGCGCCGCATTCCACCACGAGCGAGGTCCGACCCATGACGTCCGACGCCCCGCCCCTCGATCCCGCCCCGACGGTCGGCCTGATCGGGCTCGGCCGGATCGGGACCGTGCTGCTCGCCGCCCTGCGCCGCTTCGCCCCGGAGGCCCGCGTGATCGTCGCCGGACGCGATCCGGCGCGGATCGCCGCCACCGCGGCGGCCTGGCCCGGCATCGTCGCGGCGGACGCCGCGGGCCTCGCGGCGCGGGCCGACATCGTGGTGCCGTGCCTGCCCCCCGAGGCGTATCGCGACGGCGTGGCGGCGCTCGCCCCGCACCTGCGCCCGGGAGCCGTCCTGGTCAGCGTCACCAGCGCGGTGCCGCTCGCGGAACTCGGGCGCCTCTGCACCCGGCCGATCGTGAGGGTGATCCCGTCGCCCGCCCTGGCCGTCGGCCGGGGCGTCGCCCTCGTCACCCCGGGCCCCGGCGCCGGAGCCGAGGAGGTCGAGCGCGTCCGCGCCCTGCTGCGGCGCTTCTGCCGGCCGGTGCCGACCGATCCGGCGGACGGGCGCGTCGCCGCGAACCTCGCAGGGTCGGCGCCCGCGATCCTGGCCGCGTTCTGCGCCGCCTTCCTGGAGGCCAACGCCGCCCGGGCGCGAAGCGTCGGGCCGGCCGAGCTGCGCGCCATGCTGGCGGAATCCGTCGCGGCGCTCGCGGCCCTCCTCGACGGGGGAGCGCGGTTCGAGGACGTCGTCGCGCGAACGGCCACGCCCGGCGGCACCACCGAGGCGGCGATCGCCGCCCTGGACGCTCGCGCCCTGTGCGAACGGCTGGTCGAGGCGACGGTCCGGCGCGAGGCGCAGCTCCTCGGCCTCTGCCCCGGTCCGCGCGACCGCGCCCCGGCCGGCTCCGCCCCATCGCTTCCCCCTTCCGGAGAGGTCCCATGCCGTTAGCCCGCTCGATCACCCCGCACTCGAACACCCCGCAGGCGACCGCCCCGTCCGCCGCCGGCGGGCGCGATCCCCTGCTCCAGCCGCTGCGGATCAGGAACCTGATCCTGCGCAACCGGGTGATGAGCACCAGCCACGCCGCCGGCCTGGAGGAGGGCGGCATGCCGAAGGAGCGCTACCAGCTCTACCACCTCGAGAAGGCGAAGGGCGGCATCGGCCTGAGCATGTTCGGCGGCTCCTCGAACGTGGCGCCGGACAGCCCCAACATCTTCCGCCAGCTCAACGTCGGCACCGACGAGATCATCCCCTGGCTGCAGCAGTTCTCGGCGCGCATGCACGACGAGGGCGCGGCGCTGATGGTGCAGATCACCCATCTCGGCCGCCGCGGCGAGCCCTACGGCGACCGATGGCTGCCGACGATCGGCCCCTCGGCGATCCGCGAGACGCTGCACCGCAGCTTCCCCAAGGAGATGGATGAGCACGACATCCGGCGGGTCGTGCGCGCCTACGCGGCCGCCGTGCGGCGCTGCCGCGACGGCGGCCTCGACGGGGTCGAGACCCTGGCGGGCGGCCACCTCATCGGCCAGTTCCTCTCGCCCGCGACCAACCGGCGGACCGACCGCTACGGCGGCTCGCTGGAGAACCGCTGCCGCTTCGGGCTCGACGTCTTCGAGGCGATCCGCCGCGAGGTCGGCGACGACTACGTGGTCGGCATGCGCTACGTCGTCGACGAGGGCGAGTCCGGCCTGTCGATGGGCGACGCGATCAAGGTCGCGCACATCTTCGAGCGCACCGGCATGCTCGACTTCTTCAACGCCATCGTCGGCCGCATGGACACCGAGCGGGCGCTCGCCGTCGACAACATGCCCGGCATGGCCTCGCCGATCGCGCCCTGGCTGCGGCAGGTCGGCGCCTTCAAGCGGGAGGTCGGGCTGCCGGTGTTCCACGCCGCCCGGATCTCCGACATCGCGACGGCGCGCCACGCGATCCGCGAGGGGCTGCTCGACATGGTGGCGATGACCCGCGCCCACATCGCCGACCCGCACATCGTGCGCAAGATCGCCGCCGGCGAGGAGGATCGGGTGCGGCCCTGCGTCGGCGCGACCCATTGCCAGTCGCCGCACCGGCCGCACTGCCTCCACAACCCCTCGACCGGGCGCGAGGGGCAACTGCCGCACGAGGTCGCCCGGTCGGACCGGGCCGGCCGCAAGGTGGTGGTGGTCGGCGGCGGGCCGGCCGGACTCGAGGCGGCGCGGGTCGCGGCCCTGCGCGGGCATGCGGTCGTGCTGTTCGAGGCCGGCGCGAAGCTCGGGGGGCAGCTCCTGCTGAGCCAGCGCGCGAGCTGGCGGCGCGACGTGATCGGCATCGTCGACTGGCGCGTCGAGGAGATCCGGCGCCTCGGCGTGCGGGTGGAGGTGAACCGCTACGCCGAGCCGGGGACGTGCTCGCCGAGGCGCCGGACGCGGTCGTGGTCGCCACCGGCGGCGTGCCCGACATCGACTGGATCCCCGGCGCGGAGCATTGCGGCAGCGTCTGGGACGCGATCGGCGGCACCGTTCCGCTGGCCGGGGAGGTTCTGGTCTACGACGGCACCGGCCGCCATCCCGGACCCCAGGCGGCCGAGGCCGCGGCGCAGGACGGCCGCAAGGTGCAGTTCGTGTCGATCGACGCCCAGCTCGCGCAGGAGCTGACCTATGCCGAGCGGATCATCTGGAAGAAGCGGATCTACGAGCTCGGCGTGCCGACGACCTTCGACCACGAGATCGTCGGGGTCGAGCGGCGCGGCAACCGCCTCGTCGCGACCTTCCGCAACCTCGCCTCGGAGCAGCTCAGCGAGCGCACCGCCGACCAGATCCTGGTCGAGCACGGCACGCGCCCGGCCGACGACCTCTACCACGCGCTCCGGCCCCACTCGGCCAATGACGGCGTCACCGACATCGAGGCGCTGCTGGCGGGGGCCGCGCAGCCGCTGAGCTGGCGCCCCGAGGCCGGGATGGAGCTGCACCGGGTCGGCGACGCGGTCGCGAGCCGCAACGTGCACACGGCGGTGCTCGACGCGCTGCGCCTGTGCCGGGGGCTGTGACCGGGCGACCGGGTCCGGCGAGGCGCTTCGGACCACCCGCCGCGACGGCCCGCGGCGGGTGACCCGGCAGGGGAGACGGTCAGGCCGGCCGCCCGCCTGCCGCGAAGGCGGCGTCGACCGCGTCGGCGAGCGCCTCCAGGGTCGGGAAGTGGTAGTCCGGGGCGGTCAACCGGGCCGGCTCCGGCGTGCCGCCGAAGCCTTCCAGCCCCTGGCGGCGCTCGATCCAGCACACCGTGTAGCCGAGATCGCGGGCGACGCCGATGTCGTGGTGCTGGCTCTGGGCGACGTGGAGGATGTCGCCCTGCTGGTAGCCGAAGGCGGATTGCCGGCCGCGGTTGAAGGCGAAGAACTGCGGGTCGGGCTTGGCCACGCCGGTGTCGTCGTAGGTGACGCTGTCGTGGAACGGCGCTCCGAGGGTGTGGGAGTAGAACGAGAACGCCGACCGGTCGGCGTTGGTCATCGCGACGAGCCGGTAGCGGCGGCGCAGGCGCCGGAGGGCCGCGGCGGAATCCGCGAAGGCCGGCCAGCGCAGCACCGAGAGCTGGAACGCGTCGGCGGCCGCGTCGCCCCCGGGAAGGTCCAGTTCCCGGGCGACGTGGCGGTAGACGTCGGCGAAGACCTCGCTCGACCGCTGGTGGTGCAGTTCGCGGCCCTTCAGGTAGACCTCGAAGATGCGCGCGTCGCTGAGGTCCCGCGGGCTGCGGCCGGAGACCGCGCGCAGGTGGTCGAGGATTCCCTTCTCGAAGTCGATCAGGGTACCGACGACGTCGAAGGTGAGAACCTTGAAGCTGTCGAGGGACGCGGGCACGGAGGTTCCTTTCGCACTCGTCGCGCGGACCGCTGCCGGGGAAGCCGTGGGGTTCGCGCCGGTCCGCAGGCTCACAAAAGCCGCGCCCCCTTTCAACGCCGGAAAATGCCGGCCCTGCATAACCGCAGGTTATGGAGGACCGAAGCAGGCCGGCTCGATGCCGAGGCCGGGATGGAGCGCGTGCGCCTTCGCGATGTCGGCCCGCATCTCGGCGACGATCCAGTCGCGCACCGCGGCGACCGACCGGCGCAGGGGCCGGGCGCGCAGGTGGACGAGCTGGCACACGCGGGCGGTGCGGGTGAGCCCTTCGCCCGCCGGCACGAGGTCGCCGGTGACGAGCCAGTGCGACACGACGTTCAGCCAGCCGAGCGCCACGCCCTGGCCGAGGAGCGCGGCCTGCACCACCACGGCGTAGTCGGAGAAGTTCAGCGAGGCGCGGGCGCCGGTCCAGCCCGGCCCCGGTTCGAGCGCGCGGGTCCGCGCCGGCCCCGCCGCCGTGAGGTTGACCATGGTGCTCCGGCCGGCGCCGGCGGTGCTGCCGGCGAGATAGGCCGGGCTGCAGACCGGGAGCATGACCTCGTTCATGAGGAACAGCGCCTCGTGATCGAGGTCGGGCCCCTCCACGTAGCGCATTCCGAGGTCGACGCTGTCGACGGGGCCGCCGAGCGCCCCGGGGATGAGCTGGAAGCGGAAGTCGACCGTCGGAAAGGCGTCCTGCAGGGTGTCGATGCGCGGCATCAGCCAGTGCGTGGCGAAGGCCGACGAGAGCGACAGCGTGACGGTGTCGGTGCCGGTGCGGCGGATGTCGATCTCCCGCAGCGCCGCCTCGATGCCCTGGAACCCGTCCGTCACGCGCCGGAAGAGCAGGCCGCCGTCCTCGGTCAGCGCGAGGCCGTCGCCGGAGCGGTCGAGCAGCCGCACGCCGAGATGGCGCTCGAGCTGCGAGATCGCCTTGCTGACCGCCGGCTGGGTCACGTTCAGCTCCGCCGCCGCCCGGGTGAAGCCGAGGTTGCGCGCCACGGCCTCGAACACGAACAGGGCATGGCTGGACGGGAGCATCCGGCGCAGGGGCGGCATCCGCGAGCATCCTTTCCCGAGCGGGTTGCGAAGGGCGCCGAACCCGTCTCGACGATGCGGAATCCGGGGGCGGCGCGTCGCCGACGTGGAAGGCGCCCGCAGGGGAGCCGAGCGGCAGCCGGCTCCCACCGGGCACGGCCGCGCGGCGCCGCCTCAGGCGCGAATGGAATCGAGGCCCTTCCAGTCGAACGCGATGCCGTGGCCGGGCCGGGCCGGCGCGACCGCGAAGCCCTCCTCGATGATGAGCGGCTCGGCGATGTAGGCGTCGAGGCCGAAGCCGTGGGCCTCCAGGTAGGAGCGGTTGGGCACCGCGGCGAGCAGGTGCACCGTGACATCGTGCGCGCCGTGGGAGGTGACCGGCAGGTTGAAGGCCTCGGCCAGGTGCGCGATCTTCATGAACGGCGTCACCCCGCCGCAATTCGTCACGTCGGGCTCCGGGAAGGTGACGCCGCCGGCGGTGATCACCTGCTTGAACTCCCACAGCGTGCGCAGGTTCTCGCCGGCGGCGACCGGCAGGCCGCCCTCGCGCACCACGCGGGCCTGACCGGCGACGTCGTCGGGAATGACGGGCTCCTCCAGCCACGTCGGATCGAAGGGCTGCAACGCCCGCGCGGCGCGGATCGCCTCGTCGGCGGTCCACCGCATGTTGGCGTCCACCATGAGCGGGAAGCCGTCGCCGAGGTGCTCCCGCATGGCCCTGACGCGCTCGACATCCTCGGAGAGCCGCTCGCGGCCCACCTTCATCTTGATGGCGCGGAAGCCCTTCTCGAGGTTGTCGTCGGTCTGCCGGAGCAGCTTGTCGAGCGGCAGGGCGAGGTCGATGCCGCCGGCGTAGCAGGGGACGCGGGGGTCGTTGCCGCCCAGAAGCGTCCAGAGCGGCTGACCCAGGCGCCTCGCCTTGAGGTCCCACAGCGCCATGTCGACGGCCGACTGGGCGAGGACGGCAGGGCCGCCGCGGCCGCCGTAGTGCTGACCCCACCAGACCCTCTGCCAGAGATGCTCGATCAGGTCGGCGTCCTGGCCGACGATCTGGTCGGGGATGTCACGCCGGAGGATCGCGTCGATGGCCGCGCCGTTCCGGCCGCAGGTGTAGGTGTAGCCGAGACCCTCGGCGCCGTCCGCGTCGCGCAGCCGCACGGTATTGAGTTCGAAGGCCAGCATATCGCCGTGCATGCTGTCGCTGAGGACGACCTCCAGAGGCACGCGGTAATAGCCGGCCTCCAGCGAAACGATGCGTGGCATGGCGCTCCTCCGTCGAGATGGGATTCTGCAACCTCTTGTGCTTCGTATTCTTGTCGCGAGGCTATCTAACGTCACGCAGCTCTTGCGTCCATGGCCGACTTGATACGATTTTCGGACGATTCCTTCCGAAAATCGTATCAGATGCCGGCGCGCTTCCGACCCGCGCGCACCGGAGCGTCTTCCGACGAAGCGGATGCCGCTCCGTCGTAGGAAATCCGGCAAAATCGACGACCTGGGGCAGGATCCGAGTGCGACGTGATCGGACCCTGCTCCAGAGCCCGGATGCGCACCGGCAAGCCGACGATTCCGACCTGCAGGACCAATACTCTGGTGACGCCGTCCGCGCGCCCGACCGGAGGGCCGTGATCTTCGGCGGAACCGAACAGCGCCGGCATCCCTGCGCCGCCGACACCGGCCCCGGTGGATTTGCCTCGGGCTTCGTCCCGTGCTGAAATCCCGGACAGCCGCCCGATCAACGGGGCGGATGGGAGGACACCGATGAGGCGAGGCATCGCGGGAGCGTTGTCGCTGGGCGGAGCGTTGTCGCTGGGCGCTTGGGTGCTGGCCGCGATGCCGGCCATGGCGCAGGAGAAGACGCTCACGGTCTGGTTCAGCAAGGGCTTCTACCGGTCCGAGGACGAGTCCCTCTGGGCGACGATCAAGAAGTTCGAGCAGAAGACCGGGATCAAGGTCGAGCTGTCGCAGTACGCGATCCAGGACATGATCCCGAAGACGGTCGCGGCCCTCGATTCCGGCTCGCCGCCGGATGTCGGCTATTCCGACACCTACAACAATCAGGCCGCCGGCAAGTGGGCCTTCGAGGGCAAGCTCGAGGATCTCACCGACATCCTCCAGCCGATGATGCCGCGCTTCGCGCCGCAGACGGTCGAGCACATGCTGCTCACCAACGGCCAGACGCAGAAGAAGGCGTATTACGGCTTCCCGCTGAAGCGCCAGACGCTCCATACGGAGATCTGGGGCGACATGCTGGAGAAGGGCCGGCCTCAAGCAGGGCGACATCCCGGCGAACTGGGCCGAGTACTGGTCGTTCTGGTGCGACAAGGTCCAGCCCGCCTATCGCAAGGCGTCGGGCTCGCGCACCTACGGGATCGGCGCGCCGATGGGGGTGGAGTCGACCGACAGCTTCCAGTCGTTCTACGCCTTCATGGACGCCTACGACGCGAGGCTCGTCGACAACGACGGCAAGCTCCTCGTCGACGAGCCGAAGACGCGCGAAGGTCTCGTCAAGGCCCTGAAGGACTACACCGATCCCTACGTCAAGGGATGCGTCCCGCCCTCCGCGACGACCTGGAAGGATCCCGACAACAACGTGGCCTTCCACAACCGCACCACGGTGATGACCCACAACTTCACCATCTCCATCGCGGCGAAGTGGTACGAGGACAGCATCAACCCGAACAACACGCCCGAGCAGCGCGAGGCCTCGCGGAAGGCCTACGAGGAGTCGATCATCACGGCGCCGTTCCCGAACCGGCCGGACGGCAAGCCGATGACCTACCGCGCGGACGTCAAGCACGGCGTCGTCTTCGCCGGCGCCAAGAACAAGGCGGCCGCCAAGGAGTTCGTGAAGTTCGTGATGGAGGAAGACAACCTGCGCCCCTACGTCGAGGGTGCGATCGGCCGCTGGTTCCCGGTCACGACCGCCTCGGTCGAGAGCCCGTTCTGGCAGGCCGACAAGCATCGCAAGGCGGTCTACAACCAGTTCAAGTCGGGCACGGAGCCGTTCGACTACGTCAAGAACTACAAGTTCACGCTGATCAACAACGAGAACGTGTTCGCCAAGGCGATGAACCGGGTCGTGAGCGAGAAGGTCCCGGTCGAGAAGGCCGCCGACGAGATGCTCGCCCGCATCAAGCAGGTCGCCGCGCCGTAGCAGGGTCCGGCATCGGCCGGCGGCGCCAGCGGTTCGGCGGCCGGACCGATGCGGGAGCGAGAACGGCGGCACCGTCCGGTGCCGTGCTGCCTGGAGCGGGATCCGATCGCGCCGCCGGATCCCGCTCCCGGCCTTCGACTTCGCCGCGTGGCCTGCGCCGATCCGGCCGTCCCGTCGGCGGGACATGCTTCATCCGGGACCGCCTGCGCGGAGCCTCATCAGGGAGACCGAGGATGTCGGGAACGCGCGCTTTGACGGGCGCTGATGCCGCACCGGCCGCCGCGCCACGGCCGTTCCGCCTCAGCGCGTGGCAGGTCTGGGGCGTGCTTCTGATCGCGCCCTACCTTCTGGTGTTCCTGTTCTTCGTCATCTATCCGGTCGGGTACGGCCTCTGGCTCGCGCGCAGCCCGGCCAGCTACGCCCACCTCGCGGCCGATCCGATCTTCGCCCGCGCCGTCGTCAACACGCTGATCTTCCTGATCGTCGGCATCAACATCAAGATGGCGGTCGCGCTGTTCCTGTCGGGCTTCTTCACCCACGAGCGGCGCTGGATCCGCTGGCTGTCGGTCCTCTTCATCCTGCCCTGGGCGGTGCCGTCGATCCCGACGATCCTGTCGATCCGGTTCATGCTGAACCCCGAATGGGGGATCGTGAACCAGACCATCTTCCGGCTCACCGGGGAGGACGGTCCGAACTGGCTCAACGATCCGGGCCTCGCGCTCGCGCTCGCCATCGCCGTCCACATCTGGAAGTCGCTGCCGTTCTGGACGCTGATCCTCCTCGCCGGGCGGCTGGCCATCTCGGCCGACCTCTACGAGGCGGCGTCGGTCGACGGCGCGACGAAGTGGCAGAAGTTCCTGCACGTCACGTGGCCGTCGATGCGGATGCTCTACGTGACCTGCACGATCCTCTCGATGATCTGGACGCTGGGCGACTTCAACAGCGTCTACCTGCTCACCGGCGGCGGTCCCGCGGATCTGACGCATGTGCTCGCGACGCTCGGCATCCGCTACCTGCGGCTCGACCAGATCGATCACTCGATGGCGGCGGTCGTCTGCGCCATGCCCTTCGTCCTGCCGCTCGTCTACGTGCTGATGCGGAGACTCTCGAAATGAGTGCGAACACCGCAAGCGTGCCGCTCGATGCGGCGCGCCCGTCCCGATCCCGGTCCGACTGGCTGAAGGCGGCCGGGACCGAGGCGAAGCTCCTCCTCATCGGCATCCCGGTCCTGCTCTGGACCGTGATCCCGATCTACCACCTCGTCCTGTTCGCGATCTCGCCGAAGCAGGACGCGCTCTCGGGCGCGCTGTTCCCGGAGCATCCGACCCTCAGGAACTTCGAAGTCGTCTTCGGGCAACGGCACTACTTCCTGTCGAACTTCTGGCAGCAGCTCTGGAACTCGACGCTCATCGCGTTCGCGACCGGCGTGCTGACGCTCCTCGTCGCGACGTCGGCCGCGTTCGCGATCAGCCGGCTGCGGGTGAGGGGCGGCCGAACGGTGATGAACCTCGCGCTCTTCACCTACTTCATCCCGGCCGCGTTCCTCGCCGTGCCGATGTACAAGACGATGGGGAATTACGGGCTGCTCAACACGAAGTGGGCGCTCATCCTCGCCATGGTCACGATCGCGAGCCCCTACGCGATCTGGGTCCTGAAGCAGGCGTCCGACAAGCTGCCGCTGGAGCTGGACGAGGCGGCCGTGATGGACGGCGCGTCGCCGCCGCAACTGTTCCGGTTCGTCTACCTGCCCCTGATGACGCCGTCGCTGGTCGCGATCGGGGTCTACGCGCTCCTGCTCGCCTGGAACGAGTACCTGTTCGCGTTCCTCCTCCTGTCCCGCGACACCGACGTGACCCTGCCCGTCGCGCTCGGAAGCTTCCTGGCGGCCGACGACTCGCCTTGGGAACTGCTCATGACGACCGGGCTGATCTACGCCCTGCCGCCCGCGGCGATCTACTACGTGTTCAGACGCTACATGGTCGGCGGCCTCACGGCCGGCGCGGTCAAGAGCTGATCCCGCCGACCGTGTCGCCGGCTCGCCGCATCGGCCACGGTCGGGGGGAATGCCGGGATGCTCCACCGCGGCCGGGGCGTCGGATCGGACCCGCCGAGCCGCCCGTGCGGCCCGCGGCGTCACGGCCGGGGTGCGCAGGATCCTCGCGTCGCCGGCGTCTCCGACCGCCCCATCGCGAACGCGACCGCCGCGTTCAATGCCTCCGGCAGGACGGTCATGTGCGTCCTGCCGGGGATGAGGTGGAACGCGCTCTCCAGTCCCGGGATCCTGCCCAGCCGTTCCGCCATCGTACAGGCGAGTTCGACCGTGCGGGACACCCTCAGGCGGCCCAGGCGCGCCTCGCGGTCCGGAGCGTCCCGCTGGAACGGCGCCAGTTCCTCCTCGTAGGCGCCGGCGAGGAGCAGAACCCGCGCACCGGGGGCCGATCCCTTCTCCAGGGTCTCGATGCTTCTCAGGATCGCGAGATCCTCCCAGTAGACGGACGGGCTGGCCGCGATCCAGTGCGAGAAGGCCGTCGGTGCGTTGGCGAGCGCGTAGAGAACGAACAGGCCGCCGAAGGAATGCCCGAACAGCGCCCGGCGCGACCGGTCGATCCGGCACCGCCGCTCGATCGCGGGTCCGAGTTCGTCGACGACGAAGCGGAGGAACGCCGCCGCACCGCCCGTGCGCACCGCGGGACCATCGGGCCTGAAGGGCGGATAGGACCGCCCCGGAGGCGGGGTATAGTCCCAGGAGCGGCGGCTGCCGTCGTAAGCCTCATCGGTGGGATACCCGATCCCGACGATCGCGAAGCGGGAGCCGATCCCGGTCGCGTCGGGGTAAGGCGCCTGCACGCGCTCGATGTCGATGGCGGTCCCGGTCACCGCGTTGCCGTCGAGGAGGTACAGCACGGGCCAGCCCGCGGCCGGGGGCCTGGCCGGGCGGGACGTAGAGCGTGATGCGCCACGGCGCCCGCTCCCCGTCGCCACCGAGGCCGAAGCTGATCGCGCCGGCGAGCCGCGCAGGCTCGTCCGGGTCTGCCGCGGCCGCGACGGGGCGCGCACCCGGCATCAGCCAAGCTGCCGCCGAGAGGCCCGCGAAGGCGCGCCGCGAGATGAGCGTCGTCACCGGACACCTCCTGCGCCGGATCGGGCCATCGCACGGCCGCGTCCGATGATCGTCGTCACGAGGTCTCATACGATTTCCGATTGATCGCTTCGCGATGCGGAAACCGGCTTCGCTCATGCGTGCGGAGCAAAGCTCCGCCGCGCGGGCTGATGATACGGATTTCGGAACGAATCGTCCGAAATCCGTATCAGCCTACCACCGATAGATGAGGCTGCCGATGACGGTCGCCGGCTGGTTGCGGTTACAGAACCCGAACGAGCAGGTCTGATAGTTCCGGTCGAAGATGTTGTAGGCGTTGACCTGCGCGCGCAGGCCCTTGTACTTCGGGTCGATCGCCGCGAAGTCGTAGGCCACCAGCGCGTCGTAGAGCGTCACGGTCGGATTGCGCACCGTGTTCAGGTCGTCCGCGTAGCTCGTGCCGATGTAGCGGATGCCGCCGCCGATCTGGAGGCCGCGGAGCGGCGAGGATGGCGGGAAGGCGTAGGTCAGGAACGAGGCGTAGGTGTCGCCGGGGATGCCCGAGACGCGGTTGCCGTTGATCGATTCTCCGGTGGCCGCGGTCGAGTTCAGGAACCGGATGTCGACATGCGTGTAGGCGATCGTCAGGTTGGTGCCCGGCGCGAGGTTGGCGGTGGCCTCGGCCTCGAAGCCGGTCGAGCGCACGGCGCCGGTGGCGGCCTGGAAGGCCAGGGCGGCCGGGTTGGGCCGCAGGATGCTCGACTGGACGATGTCGAAGCCCGCGAACGCCGTCTGGATGCTGGTGCCGGGGATCAGGTACTTCACGCCCGCCTCGATCTGATCGCCGGTGGCCGGCCTGAACGCCTGCCCGTTCACGTCCAGGCCCACCTGCGGCGTGAAGGTGGTGGCGTAGCTGGCATACGGCACGAGGCCCGGCGCCAGGACGTAGCCCAACCCGACGCGGCCGGTGAAGGCGGTGTTGTCCTGGCGCGAGACCGCGCTGTCGGGCGTGGCGAGGGTGTCCTGGAAGACCGAGTCGTAGCGCCCGTTCACGGTCAGGATGAAGTCGCCGAACTTGGCCTGATCCTGGAGGTAGACGCCGATCTGGTCCTGGGTCTGGCGCGCGGCGGCCCCCAGCGGCGGCGTCGGGATGAACTGCTGGCCGTAGTTCCGCGTGAGGAGGTTCAGCGGCGGGACCTCGCCGGCGAAATAGCCTCCGAAGCGGCTGGTCAGGTTGTAGCGGGCGTAGTCGACGCCTCCGACCACGGTGTGGGCGACCGGGCCGGTGACGAAGCGCGCCTCGAGCTGGTTGTCCAGGGTCTGCTGCACCAGGCCGGCGCGCAGGTAGCCGTTCGACCGCGCGGCGAAGGTGCGTTCCTCGTTGATCGAATCGATGTTGGCGTACTTCGCGCTCAGGAAGAGGCCGTAGTGCCGGAAGTTCTGGCGGAAGATCAGGTCGGGCGTGAACCTGTGCTCGAAGGCGTAGCCGACCCGGTACTGCGTCTGGTCGAGGCCGGCGAAGCGCGGGTCGCCCATGTAGTAGTCGGTCGCCCGGAAGCCCGGGTCGTTGTAGAAGAACGTCGTCGCCGGGGTGTTGGTGACCTGGTACTCGCTCAGGAAGGTGAAGGTGGTGTCGGCCGACGGCTTCCAGGTGAAGGCCGGCGCGATGTTGAACTGGTCGTCGTTCGTGCCGAGGCCGATGAAGGTGCCGGCCTCGCGCCGCACGCCGGTGAGGCGGTAGGCCAGGGTGCCGCCCGATCCTTCGAGCGGGCCGCCGACGTCGAAGTTGCCCTGGAAGCGGTCGAAGCTGCCGGCCTGGAACTGCACCTCGCCGAAGGGCACGAAGACCGGCCGCTTGCTCGTCGCGTCGAGGATGCCGCCGGGCGAGCCGAGGCCGTAGAGGCCGGAGGCCGGGCCGCGCAGGATGGTCACCGCCTCCAGCCCGTAGGGTTCGGTCTTCGGGTAGGCGAAGCCGCTGCCGATGACGCGCAGCCCGTCGCGGTAGATGCCCTGGTTGGTGAGCACGTCGAAGCCGCGGATGAAGATCTGGTCGAAGCGCGGATCGAAGCCCGACCGGGCGGTGGCGGCTCCCGGGATGTAGGCCACCGAGTCGGCGAAGGTCTGGACGTTGCGGTCGTTGAGCTGCTCGCGGGTGACGACGGAGACCGACTGCGGGGCTTCGATCAGCGGGGTGTTGGTCTTCGTCGCGGCCGTGGCGACCCGGGCGGTGTAGCCGGTGATCCCCGACGGGCCGCCGCCGCCGCCGCTGGTGGCCGCCGTGCCGCCGTCGCCGGCGCTGAGATTGACCGCGGCCGCCGCCTCGCCCTGCACCGAGATCTCGTCGAGCTGGACGGTGTTGTCCTGAGCCTGCGCCGGGTCGACCACGGTCGGCCCGATCCGGGCGAGCACGACGAGCGAAGCGCCGGCGAGCAGGAAGCGCAACGAAACGGAACGCGAGTGGCGGGACGTCATGCCGTGTGTACCCCAAGGTCTTCGTTCGGGCAGCCGCGCGCGCTCGCCGGGAGAGCCTCCGCCGCCGCACGCGGATTTGGAATTATAATAAACTACTGATTTCTCAGCGTTTTATGCCTCCGCGAATACCCGCTGCCGGTCGGCCGGGCAACGGATACGGCGCCGTTGCGACGAAGCGCAGCCGAAGCTGTTGCGGAAGAAGCACAGATGCTCACTCGAGCCGATGTTTCCGACTGTTGCTGACCCAAGGAAAAATCGAGAGAAATACTTTACATTTCCATTATTGGTGGGCGATGGCGCCGACGCGAGGCTCGCCCGGCAGCGCTTCGATGAGGACAGCGGCCGACTGCCGCCATCGTCCCGTGGCGCGAGATCATGTTTCCGGCCAAGCCCCTGCGGATGACGACCGCCCGCTCCGGTGTTGGAAAGGTATGGCGCCGGCTCCGGGCATCCGACCGGACATCGGGGGCACGGACAGTGGTTCTTGCCCTCGCGAAGAACCGCCCCCGATCGGGCGCTCGACGAACAGGTCCTTCGACGCGTCTTTCCTCGGACTACGTCGCACGCAGCAGGCGGCTCACTTCCTCGATGGTCACGGACATCTCGACCGGTTTCTCGAGGCGGCGCACGCTCAGGTGCCGTGCCGGCAGGGTCGTTCGATCGTAGCCCGTCGTGAACAGGAACGGCACGCCGCGCGCGGCGAGCACGTCGGCGACCGGCAGGACCAGTTCGCCGCCGAGGTTCACGTCGAGCACCGCGGCATCGGGTGCCGCGTCGCCCTGGAGCAGATCGAGCGCCGCTTCGATCGACGGCACCGGCCCCAGGACGACGGCGCCGGCCGCTCGGAAGGCGCGATCCAGCTCCCGGGCGAGGAAGTACTCGTCCTCGACCAGGAGCACGCGCCGGCCGGACAGCAGATCGTCGGACATCAACCCAGATCCCTCGTCACCTGCCGCTCCGAGACCGGCAGGGCGATGGTGCAGTGAACGCCGTCGTCCTCCATCACGTAGGTTGTCTCCGCCCCGAGCTGGTAGGGGAGTGCGCGCTCGATCAGTTCGCGGCCCGATCCGCCTCCCGGCGACGCGACGCTGGGCGGCGGCATCCTCACCCCCCTCTCGCGCCAATCGACGTGCAGCCACGGGCGGCCATCCCGCTGCGCGCGTTCGAGGCGCCAGGTGATGACGAGCCGTCCCAGCGGCTGCGCCAGGGCGCCGTACTTGAGCGCGTTGGTGGTCAGCTCGTGCAATGCCAGCGCGAAGGTCTGGACGGTCGAGGAGCGCAACGCGACGCCCGCGGGTCCGTCCAGGCCGATCCGCTCGGCCTCGCCCCCGAGCGCCGTCAGTTCGGTGTGGACCAGCATGTCGAAGGTGACGCGGTCCCACTCGTCGAGGCGCGAGAGCAGGCCCTGCACCCGGGCGAGCGCGGCGAGACGATCGCTGAAGCGCATCCGGAAATCCGCCAGGTCGGCGCTGCCGGCGAGCGTCCGGTCGGCCAGGGCGCGCACCACGCTCATCAGGTTCCGCGTCCGGTGCTGCAATTCGGCGACGAGCACGGCCTGACGTTCCTGGGCCGCGTGACGCTCGGTGACGTCGATGTTCATCCCCGCCCATTTGCGAATGCGGCCATCCGGATCGGTGAGCGGCACGGCACGGACGTTCGACCACCGCCACGATCCGCTCGCGGCGTGCCACAGCCGGTACTCTGCATCGACGGGGCGCCGGGCGGCGATGGTCTCACGCCACTTCCGCTCGGTGCCGGCCCGGTCGTCGGGGTGGATGGCGTCGAGCCAGCCGTAGCCGAGCCACTCCTCGAGGCGCTGGCCGGTGAAGGCGCGCCACGCCGGGCTGTCGGCGACGATGACCCCGTCGGCGTCCGCCTCCCAGGCGGTCTGGCCGAAGCCCTCGACGAGGCCGCGAAACCGCACCTCGCTCTCGCGCAGCGCCTCCTGCACCTCGCGACGCCGGGTGATGTCGCCGGCGGCCCCGAGCCATTCGACGACGGCGCCATCCTCATCCACGATCGGCACGGCGCGCGACAGGGTCCAGCCGAGGCTGCCGTCCGCTTGGCGGACCTTGTGCTCCAGCTCGAACATGGTTCCGGCGCCGACGGCGCGCGCGATGGCGGCCCGTACCGCCGCCTGGTCGTCCGGATGGATGTAGCGGTCCATCCACGTCGCACTGGGCTCGGCGGTGTCGACGAGGAACCCCTGGCCGTCGAGCCGATGCATCCGCGACCAGTCCGGGCTCATGCGGTAGACGACATCCGCGCTGGCCGAGACGAAGGCGCGCAGGCGCATCTCGCTGTTCCGCAGGGCCGCCTCGGCCCGCCGCCGCACGCCCACATCCTTGAACAGGATGCCGACCTGCCGCTGCTCGGGTGCGCCGGTGCGGAACGCGAACACGTCGAACCAGCGCCCGAGCGCCTCCGCGCGGCTCTCGAAGCGTTCGGGCTCGCCGGTGAGCGCGATCCGACCATAGGTCTCGAACCAGTGCTCCTCGTGCGCGGGCGCCAGTTCCCTCATGCGCCGCCCGACGGCATCGTGGAGGCCGGTCTGCTGGCAGAAGGCGGCGTTGACCGAGACGAACCGGTAGTCGGCCGGCCGTCCGGCCTCGAAAAGCACCTCGATGATGCAGAAGCCCTCGTCGATGGCATCGAAGAGCTGCCGGTACCGCTCCTCGCTCGCCCGCAGGGACGTCCTGGCGCGGTGGGCGTCGGTGACCTCGCTCAGCGTCTGCAACGCGCCCGCGACCGTCCCGGCCTCGTCGCGGATCGGCGAGAACGCCGCGTCGAAGACACGCTCCTCCGATCCGCCGTCCCGATCGCGCAGAGTGACCGCGTATCCTGCCCACTGGATCGCGCGTCCCGCGGCCGTCTCGGCCAGCAGGGGGGCGACGACCGCCTCGTAGATCTCGGGCCAGCCCTCGGCCACGGAACGGCCGAGCAATGCCGGGTGCCGATCCCGGGCGATGGGAATGTAGGCGTCATTGTAGATCTGGACGTAGGCCGGGCCCCACAGGAGCGTGGCAGGGCCGGGCATGGCGAGCACGATGTCGACCGCGGTGCGCAGCGATTGCGGCCATGCGGCGATCGGCCCGAGCGGGCTGGCGGCCCAGTCGAAATCACGGATGAGGCCGGCCGTCTCGCAGCCGCTCGGCCATGGAAGATCGTTCTGCGTCATGTCCCATCAGGCAGGCGCAACCGGAGGATGCAATCGATCCCGGTCGGGTCTGTTGTCGCAGGCTGAGCGGCGGTCCCCCGCTCCGGCCTGGTGCCGTGAACGGGCAGGGGACTTGGCCGGTCGGTCCCAGCGTGCCGTGTGATACGGTTTTCGGAAGATTTCTTCCGGACATCGTATCACCAGCCCGCGCGGCGGAGCTTTGCTCCGCACGCCTGAGACACCCTGTGTCCACCTGTTGTTGGTCATGGGGCGATTTTTGCGGCGGCTCGGTGCTTGTGGGGATCGTAGGGGGTGCGTTGGGTCCAGGCTCTCCAGAGCACCCTGATCCAGGCGCGGGCGAGGATCCGGACGGCGTGGGCGTGCCGGCAGCCGCGGTGTCGGGCTCTGTCGTAGACGTCCCTGGCCCAGGCCGAGGCGTGGCGGGAGTTGTCGGCCAAGCAGGTGACGGCCCCTCTGAGATGCGTGTTGCAGGCCCACCGGACGACGACGCCGCGGCTTTTGCCGGAAGCGTGGGTGACGGGGCAGACGCCGGCCTCGGCGGCGAGGTGCTGCTCGGTGGGGAAGCGTTCGCGCACGTCGCCGAGTTCGGCCAGGATCGCGGCGGCGCACAGGCGTCCGGCGCGGGGGAAGGACATGACGATGGTGCCGTCCGGCAGGGCGGCGACGGCCTGCTCGATGCGGGCGGAGAGCGTGGCGACCGCGGTGCGGAGGCGTTCGAGGACGGCGACGAGGGCGCGGGCGATCTCGCCCTTGGCGTCGGCCTCGGCCTTGCGGGCCAGCCCGGCGGGCGCGGCGCGCAGGCGGGCGAGCAGTTCGGCGGGCGAGCGTCGGCCGGAATAGGCGTGGCGGTCGAGGAAGGTGGCGAGGCGCGTCTCGCCGAGCCGTCTGGCGCTGTCGGGGGTGGGATAGCGGGCGATGAAGGCGAGGGCGATGGGGCTGTCGAGGGCGGAGAAGATCGTGGTGGCGCCGGGCCAGAAGCCGTCGAGCAGGCTGCGGAGCCGATGGGTGAGGGCGGTGCGCTGGGCGACGAGATCGTCGCGGGCACGCACCCGGGCGCGCAGGGCCTTGATGGCGTCGGAGGCGGGCGTCAGGGGCGAGAACCGGTGGCCGTCGGTGCGCAGGATGTCGGCGAGCATGAACGCGTCGCCCGGATCGCTTTTGCCGCCGGCGGCGCGGTAGCGGGGCCGGCAGGCTTTGACGACGTTGGGATGGATCGGGACGACGGGATGTCCGGCCTCGATCAGGGTGTCGACGATCAGGCCGGAGGGCCGCTCGATGGCGATGGGCAGGTCGGCCGCGGCGGCGATGCGGCCGAGCTGGCTCACCATGCCGGCCAGCCCGGCCGCATCGTGAGGCACGTCGAGCCGGGCGACGACCCGGCCGGTGGCGTCGAGGATGCACAGGGCATGGCTCGCGCCGCCCCAGTCCAGGCCTCCATGAAACGACATGTCGCGATCTCCTCGGGGTGGAGTAGGCTCGCCCGAGCCGGGAGATCGTGCGGATCGCTCACTGACAGGCGCTCCGGCTGGCTGGCACTGGCGCATCACCCTGTGGTCCGTCGCGGTCTCCCGGCCCCTGCCGCGCGGCGGGTCTCAGGCGGGCCGTCGCGCGGCAAGCGAAGCAGGCCGTCACGCCAGAGGCTCGGGCCGTCGGACACGAGGCCGCCTCGCAGCGAGCCCCGCATCCAACAGCCGCAAGGTACACCAGTGAGCGAAGCCGGTTTCCGCATCGCGAAAGCGATCCCGCAGGGATCGCCGAGCGATCAATCGAAAACCGCATGACGGATCGTGACCTGACCGGCCGGTTTCGGACCGGGCTGCTCGAGAGGATCCGCCAGGACCGAGGAAGTCGGACATGCAGCGAAGTCAGAAGACGAGCGTGGAGCAAATCATGCTGAAGCTGCGCCAGATCGAAGTGCAGACGGCGCAGGGTACGAGGCGGGTTCCGAGATCCATGAAGTGGCCTGCTGCCGGTTTCACGGACACCTGGTTTAGGTGTGATGGTGAAGCCGGAGGTGCTCCATGCAGCGTCGCAAGTTCTGACGTGAGTTCAAGATTGAGGCGGTTCGACTGGTTCGGGAACGTGGTGTCAGTGTCGCGCAAGCCGCGCGCGATCTCGATGTTCACGAGACGATGCTGCACCGTTGGGTGAAGCAGGCGGCAGCCGATCCCCAACACGCTTTTCCCGGTCAGGGGCAGATGAAGCCCGAGCAGATCGAGATCGATCGCCTGCGCAAGGAGGTCGCTCGTCTGAAGGCGGAGCGTGACATTCTAAAAAAGGCCGCCGCATACTTTGCGAGGGACGCGATATGAAGTTCGCTTTCATCGCAAAGCATCGCACCGTCTGGCCGGTCGCGTGGATGTGCGCAGCGCTGGGCGTGTCGCGCTCAGGCTTCCACGCGTGGCTCACCCGGCAACCCAGCCAACGCACGCAGGACGACGAAGCGATCTTGGTCAAGGCCCGCGCCAGCTTCGTGGCCAGCGACCGCACCTACGGCGCAAGGCGTGTCTGGCGCGATGTGCTCGCCGAGGGCGTCTCGTGCGGGCTGCACCGCATCGAGCGGATCATGCGCGAGAACGCTCTGCGGGCGCGGCCACGCCGACGTGGTCTGCCGAAGGACGAGGGAGAGCGGGCGACCGCCTCGCCCAATCTTCTGGATCGGCGGTTCGCAGCCGACGCTCCAAACCGGAAGTGGATCGCCGACTTCACGTATATCTGGACGGCTGAGGGTTGGCTCTACGTCGCCGCTGTCATCGACCTGTTCTCGCGCCGTGTCGTGGGCTGGTCGATGCAGACCAGCATGACAGCTCAACTCGTCACGGATGCGCTCGTCATGGCGATCTGGCGCAGAGGCAAGCCGGATGCCTTGCTGCATCACTCGGATCAGCGATCGCAATATACGAGTGAAGCCTTCCAGCGCCTCATGGCCGAGCATGGCGTGACCTGCTCGATGAGCCGGTCCGGCAACGTGTGGGACAACGCCGCGATGGAGAGCTTCTTCTCCTCGCTGAAGACCGAGCGCACGGCCCGACGGACCTATCGCACGCGGGACGAGGCTCGGGCGGATGTGTTCGACTACATCGAGCGCTTCTACAACCCGGCCCGGCGGCACTCGACCCTGGGCTATCTCAGCCCTGTCGAGTTCGAGAACCGGGCCCAGTTAGCTTAGGATGGTGTCCACCAAACCGGCAGCAGGCCAGTTGCACATGCGCCAAGCCTATAGGCAGGAACCACCATGGTGAGTCGCGTCGTTCGGATCGGGCGGATCATCGCATGAGACGCCTCCGCCCAGCACGACGCCGACCACTCAAGTTCCGGCGCAGTGTCGTCCGTGATCTACGCAACCGCATCCGTTTCGCCCTCATTGGCCTGCTGATCCTGATCGGGCTCCACGTCGTCTGCATGGTGGCGTTCGAGCATCTAAGCCCTGGCGAGGCGATCTGGCTCACTTTCACCACCATCACCACGACCGGATACGGCGATTTCTCAGCCAAGACCACGGCCGGACGCGCCGCCACGATCGTGCTGATCTACCTGAGCGGGATCTTCCTGCTGACCCAGGCCGGGAGCGCGTTCTTCGAGTTCAGGATCCTGCGACGCGACCGCAAGCGGCGAGGCGAGTGGAGGTGGAACATGCGGGACCACATCGTCTTCGTGAATGCGCCGGCCGACGAGCCCGGCGACTACCTGCGACGCCTGCTCGATCAGCTCCATCGGTCGCACGCGAACTACGAAGCCGTTCCGGCGCTGATCCTGACCGAGGCTTTCGCCGACGGTCTCCCACCCGACCTTGAGGATGATCCGCTGATCGTCCAGCTCAAGGGGCGGTTCGACGATCCGGCCGCGCTGGAAGCTGCGGGCGTCGATCAGGCCCGTGTTCTGGTCGTGCTCGCCGAGCACGAAGGCGACCGTCTGTCCGATAGCAGGACCTTCGACATCATCCACCGTCTGCGCGAGCGAGGGGTCACGGCGCGCATCGTCGCCGAGTGCGTGGACGATCTGAACCGAGAGCGGCTGAAGAAGGCCGGTGCCTCGGCGATCGTGCGCCCGCTGCGCGGATATCCCGAGATGATCGTCCGGGCGATCGTCGCCCCCGGCACCGAATGGGTGATCGAGCGCCTGTTCTCCAGCGAAGGGGACGAGTGCCTGCGGTTCGATCTCCGGGTGTGCGGTCTGACCTGGGACACGATCGTGCAGGCCGTACTGGCCGCGAATTACGGCCTGCCGATCGGCTATGCGGACGCTGAAGGCCGGCCGCGTAGCAACCCGCCGCCGAAGGCGGAGATCGACGCGGTCGCCCTGTTCGTCCTCGTGGGCGAAGCGCAGGCGACGACGTCGGCCCTGTTGCAGAGAGTGTTGGACAACCTCCGGAACTCACCGGAGCGCAGCCCCCCCCTCAGACCTAGGCGCACGAGCCTTCAGACGTCGAGGGCCATGAGGGCGGCCGGTAAGCGCTTGGCGTTACGCTCTGCGAGCCCCAGGGCCCCGCACAGGATCTCCCCGCGGGGGCCCGGTGGCGAGCCTTGAGATAAGCCCGAAAGCTGCAGGTGGGCAAACGCTCGGCCAAGTCGATTTCAGGGCAGAATGCCCCCCCAGCGATCGGCGATGCAGGTCAAGCCGCCTTCGCACGGTACAGGAACGTAGGCTCTGCCTTAGTGGGTCTGCGTATGTAGCGGTCCTCCGCTACCATCTGCCTCCCGCTGAGATCCGCGGGCAGGTCTTTCGAAAACGCGGTCAGCCTTCCTTCGACCTCAACATCGACACCGCTGCGCGGCTCCCCGGGTGCCTGGTTGCGAGACCTTCTTGGCGTCGGCAACAACCTTGAGTGATCGGTCCAGAGCGGCTGGAGCGCGAGTCAGGGCAGGTTTGTCCTTCGGATGCTGGTGCAGGATCAGCTCGGGCGAGAGACCTCTCGGAGTACGCCGTCGACGACCATTGTAGGCCGCGTCGAAGCCGGCCAGCAGGATTTCCAGATCCTGATGACTGTAGATCGTCATGCCGAGCACCTCGCGCCGGACCCGGCCGATGAAGCGCTCCACCATGCCGCGGTGGACACCCGCGACAAGTCGTGGTCGGCGAACTCCGTAGCGCAGCCCTTGCGGCAGCCGCCTTGACCTGGCGGGCGCCGACCGAGGACAGCGTACCGCTCTGACGACTGGGGTTTCCCGTTCGGGCGGTGCGTCGTCGAGCCTGGACCCTCGAGGGGAAGCTCTCCCCGGTCCATGGCGGATCGCTCGGGTCCTCCGGACCGAGCACGCAGGCGGCGAGAGCCGGAATGCCCCCTCCGGGGCGCAGATGTCGGATGCCTTCGTCGGGCGATTCGCTCGACACCCGCGAAGGCCGGCCTGGGGATGCGATTTTCGACATCCCCCGCCCTATGAGGCGTAGGGGCGCCTTTCCTGGCGCAAGAAGGCATCGACGCCGAGAGATCCCGGGGCGATGCCGGAGATGTCCAGCGTGTCCCCGCCCGTCTGCGCCCGTTCGGAAATCATCGCGATCGCATCGGGCCGGAAGACGCAACGGCGTTCCCACTCGCTCAGCGCGGTGGCGATCTCGTGCCTGCTGCTGTGCCGCATCGCCGAGGGCGACCGTCCGAAGGCCCGGCGGAAAACCCGATTGAAATGCGAGATGTCCGAGAAGCCGCTCTCCGTGGCGACGTCGGTGATCGTCCGCGATGAGTTCGCGAGCAGCCAAAGCCCGTAGAGCGTGCGCAGGTCGCGCGAATATTCCTGCACGCTCTTGCTGACGAGCTTGCGGAACATCCGCTCGAGCTGCCGCTTCGACAGGCCGACCGCCTGGGCGATCTTCTCGACCCGCTGCGGCGTGCTGAGATTCTGCTCGATCAGCAGCATGGCCCGCCGCACACGGTTATCCTCGACCACGCTGGCGGTGGGCGGCTGCGGCTGGGCGCCGGCCGGGGGGCGGGCGCGATCGGTCACCATGATGTGCAGGCTCTTCTGCGAATGCCCCGGGCCGAGATGCCGGTCGACCATCCAGGCGCCGAGATCGAGACTGGCGAGCCCTCCCGCACAGGTGATGAAGGGACCGTCCTCGACGAAGAGCTGGTCGGCCACCGGGACGACGTCCTCGCAGCGCTCGATGAGATCGGTGAAGTGATACCAGCTCACGCAGCAGCGCCGCCCGCGCATCAGGCCGGCTTCCGCCAGTGCGATGCCGCCGGTGCAGATGCCGACGAGGCGCACGCCCGCGGCATGGGTCTCCCGCAGGAAGTCGAGGGTGCGGGGATGGTAGGGTTCGCGCCCGAGAAGGCCGCCGACCACGACGACGTAGTCGAACCGGCCCGGGTCGGAATAGGTCTCCCAGGGCAGCACCTGCATGCCGCAGCTCGACGCGACCGGGGCGAGGTCGGGCGCCAGCACGCTCCACGAGCACCGCTCCGGCCGGCTGCGATCCCCCTCGTCCGCGGAGAGCCGCAGGATGTCGATGAGAGAGGAGAACGCCACCAAGGTGAAGTGCGGCAGGAGGACGAAGCCGACGGAGAGCCTGCGGCCGGGTCGGATGGAGTGGGCGTGACAGGCGGGCTGGGCAGGGTAGGCCATGGGACCCGGTCGTGTACCGCCGGCCCGATACCGGCACCGTACCGGGTGCAAGGAGCAGACCAGTTCTGGCGAGGGACGCAGCCGACATGCGGCGGCATGAACCCAGCGTACAGGAGCCGGCAGGGTCCGGCCAGCAGTCATGCGAAGGACGAGGCCGGCGGACGGGGCGTCGACCGGACCTCGCCTCCACATGGGCACAGCCGGAACGGCGCGGAGATCCGATCAGTGCGCGGCGCCGAAATACGCGCGCTGCAGCTCGGGATCCGCGCGCAGGTCTTCGGCCGTTCCATGCGCGACGATGCGGCCGCCGGAGAGCACGTAGCCGTAATCGGCGATCGCGAGGGTCTGGTTGACGTTCTGCTCGACCAGCAGCACCGTCACCCCGGTCGCGTTGATGCGGGCGATGACGTTGAAGTTCTCCGTCACGAAGAGGGGCGAGAGACCGAGGGAGGGCTCGTCGATGACGAGCAGCTTCGGATCGGTCATCAGGCCGCGGCCGATCGAGACCATGGCCTGCTCGCCGCCCGACATGGTCCCGGCGAGCTGGCGGGCGCGCTCGGCGAGGCGCGGGAACACGGCGTGGACGGCCTCGATCCGGCGCCGGATCTCGCGCTCGGACCCGACCCGGTAGGCCCCGAGGCGGAGGTTCTCCTCCACCGTCATCTTGGCGAAGATCCGCCGTCCCTCCGGAATGCAGCCGATGCCGAGGCCGACCACGTCGTGGGTCTGCATCGCGTCGAGGCGCTGCCCGTCGAAGGCGATCGAGCCGGCCCGCGGCGGGGTGAGGCGCAGGATCGACCGGATCAGCGTGGTCTTGCCGGCGCCGTTGGCGCCGAGGATGCAGGTGATCCGCCCGGGCGCCACCTCCAGGGAGACGTCGGTGAGCACGTCGACCCGGTCGTAGGCCGTGAACAGGTTCTCGACGGTGAGGTGGGCGGTCATGAGGGCCCCAGATAGGCTTCGCGGACGGTCGGGTCGGCCGCGACCTCCCGGAAGCGGCCCTCGCAGATCTTGCGTCCGTAGTTGAGTACGATGCAGCGGTCGGTGATGCGCTCGATCAGCCCCATCTCGTGCTCGACGATGACGATGGTGAGGTCGCCGTTGCGCCGCTGGACGGCGAGGATCTCGTCGACGAGCTGGTTGGTCTCCTCGTGGGTCATGCCGGCCGAGGGCTCGTCGAGGAGCAGGATCTTCGGTCGCCCGATCAGGGCGCGGCAGATCTCGACCCGGCGCCGGTCGATCATCCCGAGCGCGATCGCCGGATCGGAGAGCCGCCGGGCGAGGTCCGGGTTGAACAGCCGCGCCAGGGTCCGGGCCTCCTCGGCGAGCGCCTCGATGTCGCGGGCGAGGGAGCGGCGGCGCAGGAGGTTGTCGACGAGCCCCTGCGGCAGCCGCTCCTGGGCGCCGAGCGCGATGTTGTCGAAGACCGAGAGCGGCAGGCAGAGGCGCGCGCGCTGGAAGGTGCGGGCCAGACCGAGCCGGGCGAGGTTGTGGGCCGGCTCGCGGGTGATGTCGCGCCCGTCGAGGAGGATGCGCCCCGCCGCCGCGGCGTAGATCCCGCTCGTGACGTTGAAGAAGGTGGTCTTGCCCGAGCCGTTGGGGCCGATGAGCCCGAGCACCTCGCCCCGCCGGACCGTCAGGTCGAGGGCGTTCAGGGCGAGCAGGCCGCCGAAGCGGACCGACAGGCCCCGCGCCTCCAGGATCACCCCGCCCGCGGCGCTCATGCGGCGCCTCCCGCCAGGGTGCGCGTGCGCCGCGGCAGCAGCCCGCCGGGGCTCAGGACCAGCACCAGGATCACCAGCACCGCGAACAGCAGGAGGCGGTACTCCTGGATGAACTGCAGCTTCTCGGGCAGCAGCACCACGATGAGTGCGGCCGGCAGCACGCCCCAGCGGTTGCCGATGCCGCCCAGGATCACGATCGACACCATCATCAGCGAGTCGCCGAGGGTGAAGTTGTTGGGGGCGATGAAGCCCGTCATCTTGGCGTAGACCGCGCCCGCCATGCCCGCGAGGGCGTTGCCGAGCGTGAAGGCGAGGATCTTCCAGCGGGCGACCCGCAGGCCGAACACCTGCGCGGCGACCTCGTCGAGGCGCACCGCGTCGAGCCGGATGCCCATCCACGAGCGGTCGAGGAGGCCCGCCAGGACGAGCGCCCCCGCCGTGAGCGCGAGGCAGAGCAGGGCGTAGTTGGCGTAGAACGAGAACTCGACGCCGAACAGCACCGGGTCCTGCGAGAAATCCCAGCCGAACAGGTTGATCGGAGCGAGCTTGAGCCCCTGCGGGCCGCCGAGCAGCTCGTTGGCGTCGAGGAAGACGTTGAACATCACCCCGAAGGCCAGCGTGGTGAGCGCCGCGTAGTGGCCCCGGGTGCGCAGGACCGGCAGGATCAGCGCCGATCCGACCGCCACGGCGGTGACGCCGCCGAGCAGGATCACCGCGGCATCGGGCAGGGCCAGCCCCTCGATCCGGCCGAACGCCGCGGCGGTGTAGCCGCCGCAGCCCACGAACGCGGCCGCCGCGAAGTTCGAGAGCCCCGCATAGCCGAGCTGGATCGTGAGCCCGAGGCAGGTCGTGGCGTAGATCAGCACGGTCGCGAGCATCAGGAGCCCGAAATTGTCCTGGCGCAGGACCACGAGCACGGCCGCGCAGGCGCCGGCCATCACCATCCGGGCCGGCCAGGGATGGGCGGCGCTCCCCCGCTCGACGGCGGCGATGACCCGCAGCCGCGCCGCGGCGGCCCAGGCGAGGCCGAGGCCGAGGAGGGCCGCCAGGATGACGCGCTGGTCCTCGGCGTGGACCAGGAAGGCGACGGCCCCGGCACTGAGGGCGACCACGGCCGCGAAGATCGCGAAATCGGGGAGGGACCGGGCCGGCGCACCGGAGCGTACCGCGGGAAGGGCCGCCGAGGCGGGAGGCTGGGACATGGGATTCACGCTCATGCGATCGGCTCAGACGCGCTCGCTGGCGCGCTCGGCGAGGAGGCCGGTCGGCCGCCAGGTGATCAGCGCGATGACGGCGACGAAGGCGAAGACGTTCTTGTAGTCGCTGAGGCCCGGCAGCGCGGCGACGACCGCCGTCTGGAGACCGGCGAACAGGTAGCCGCCCAGGATCGCCCCCCAGATGTTGCCGAGCCCGCCGACGATGGCGGCGCTGAACCCGATCACTGCGATCAGCAGCCCCATGCCGTAGTTGATCTCGCTGTAGTACAGGCCCGAGAGCAGCCCGGCGAAGCCGGCCGTCGCCGAGCCGAGGGCGAAGGTCAGCGGGACGATCCGGGCGAAGTTCACGCCCATGGTGCGGGCCGTCTCCGGATCCTCCGCCACCGCCCGCATGGCGAGCCCGAAGCGGGTCCGGGTGATGACGTGGTGGACGAGGGCGATGAGCAGGATGCCGGCCGCCATCAGGATCAGCCCGTCGGTGCGCACGAAGACCCCGCCGAGGGTGGTGCCGCCGGAGGGCAGCAGGGAGGGGAAGCGCTGCGGGTTGGTGCCGCCGGGAAAGAACAGGCGGATCGCCTCCCGGATCACCGTGCCGACCATCATGGTCATCAGGAGCATGTTGAGCGGCGGCGCGGAGCGCAGCGGCAGGATCAGCGCCCGGGCGATCCCGGCGCCGAGTGCCGCCGTCAGCCCGACCGCCGCCGCCAGGGCGGCGGCGAGCTGGAGCCCGGGCGGCAGCCCCGCCGCGGCGGCGCCCGCCGCCGCCACGAGGGCCCCGAAGGCGCCGAAGGCGAGGACGTCGCCGTGGGAGAACTTGATGACGTTCATCACCCCGAAGAAGATGGTGAACCCCATCGCGACGAGGCCGTAGATGGTGCCCTGCATCAGCCCGTTGAGAACGTGCTGCCCGATCATGCTCATGGCGGTTCCCGGGGCTCGCGGTCAGGGCTTGCGCAATTGGCGCTTGCCGCCGGCGTACTCGCTGTCCTCCCAGACCACCCATTTGCCGTCCTGAACGACGTACTTGGTCGTCAGCGGCGTGATGTTCTGGCCGTGGTCGTCGAAGGTGATCGGCCCGACGATCGAGGGCACGTTCCTCACGTCGCCGAGGGCCGCGGTGATCTTGGCCCGCTCGGGCCCGACCGCCTCGATCTTCTCCATCAGCAGGTGCGTGGCGATGAACGCGAAAGGGCCGTACGCCTCCGGGGATTCGCGGTAGCCGGCGGCCTTGTACTGCTCGGAGAAGTAGGCGCCGCCCGGCATCTTGCCGAGCGGCGGCGAGTCGAAGAAGGTCACGGTCCCCTCGGCGAGCTCCGGGCCGACCGCGTTGATGAACGCCTCGCCCATGATGCCGGAATTGCCCTCGAACTGCGCCTTGATGCCGAGCTTGTCCATCTGCGTGCGCAGGCGGGCCCCCAGCGGGGTCAGGCCGCCGAAATAGACCACCTCCGGGTTGAGTTCCTTGATCTTGGTGAGTTCGGCGCTGAGATCCTGCTGGTCGGGCGGCACAGCGAAGGTGCCGAGTATCTTGTTGTTGTTCTCTTCCGTGAATTGCGTGAAGTATTTGCCCATCGACTTGCCGTAGTCGGTCGAGTCGATGAACGACACGAAGGTCCTGTAGCCCTGCTCCTTCATGAACTGGGCGCCGACGCGGTTCTGCCCGATCAGGATGCCGCTGACCCGATGCACCTCGGGATACTTCCTGCCGTAGGTGATCTCCGGCAGGACCGCGGCCCAGACCACCATCGGCAGCTTGAAGCGGTTGAAGATGTCGACCGTCGCAATGGCGGTGGACGAGCAGTAATGCGGCACCGCCGCCGCGATGCTCCGGTCCGAGCCGAGCTTGGTGATGACCTGCACGCCGACATTCGGCTTGCATTCGTCGTCCAGCACGACGAGTTCGTAGGCGTATTTGCGGGCCGGGTCGGCGTTGAACAGCTTCACGGCGAGGTCCGCCGAGTTGCGCCCGCCGATGCCGTGGGGCGAGAGCGCGCCGGTCAGGGGGCCGACGAACGCGATCCTCACCGTGTCCTTGGCCTCGGCCGCGACGGCCAGCAGACCCGCCGCGAGGCCCGCCGCCGCTCCCGCGAGACGCCGCGCGATCCGACCCCTGTCCGCCCGATCCATCTCCGCCCGGCCCATGTCCCGCACCTCCGTGTTGGTGGTGCGAAGCCTAGGCAGGCGGGTCGGCGGCGAACTAGCACGCATGCGCGCTCCGCTTGGAACGGATGCGTCATCCGCATCCGCCGGGAGCGCGACGCATGCGTACCAATCCGACGGCGGGAACGTGCTAGCTGACGAGGCCCCGACACCGGTCAATGGGCCACCCGCGCCCCCGGTGGCGTCCATCCCGAGGCTTCGCGCATGTCGTCCGACCTGCACTCCCGATCCGTCGTCATCGACGGCCTGATCATCTCCGATTTCGGCCGCCCGGTGTTCGAGGACATGCGCCGGGGCGGCCTGACGGCCGCGAACTGCACCTGCTGCGTCTGGGAGGGCTTCACCGAGACGATGCGCAACGTGATGCGCTGGAAGGCGATGTTCCGCGACCACGCCGACCTGATCGCGCCGGTCTACACCACCGCCGACATCCTCGCGGCCAAGGAATCGGGCCGCACCGGCATCATCCTGGGCTGGCAGAACCTCACCGGCATCGAGGATCAGCTCGGTTATCTCGCGCTGTTCAAGGAACTCGGCGTCGGCATCATGCAGATCGCCTACAACACCCAGAACCTCGTCGGAACCGGCTGCTACGAGAGCCGCGACGGCGGCCTGTCGGATTTCGGGCGCGAGGTCGTCGCGGAGATGAACCGCCTCGGCATCCTGGCCGACCTGTCGCATGTCGGGCCGCAGACCAGCGAGGACGTGATCCTCGCCTCGCGCCAGCGCGTGGCCTACTCGCACTGCCTGCCGGCCGGGCTGAAGGCGCATCCGCGCAACAAGTCGGACGAGCAGCTCCGCTTCATCGCCGACCGGGACGGGTTCGTCGGCGTCACCATGTTCCCGCCGTTCCTGAAGCGCGGCCCGGCCTCCACGGTGGACGATTACGTCGAGGCGATCGAGTACGTCCTCGACCTGTGCGGCGAGGACAAGGTCGGCATCGGCACCGATTTCACCCAGGGCTACGGCCGGCCGTTCTTCGACTGGATCACCCACGACAAGGGCTACGCCCGGCGGCTGACCGATTTCGGCGAGGTCATCAACCACGAGGGGCTGCGCACCATCGGAGAATGGCCGAACCTGACCGCCGCGATGGAGCGGCGGGGCTGGCCGGATTCGCGCATCGAGCGGGTGGTCGGCGGCAACTGGCTCGCGCTCCTGCGCGACGTCTGGGGAGCGTGAGACGATGGGACAGCCGCAGGTCGAGATCCGGGTCGACGACGCCACCGGCCGCTGGTCGGTCGACGCGCTGCCGATGATCCTGGTGCCGCAGCACTTCTTCCTCAACAACCACTTCGCGCTCGAGGACGAGCTCGGACCCGAGCGCCTCGCCGCGGTCTTGCGCCCGGCCGGCCATCGCTCGGCCTATCACTGGTGCGAGAAGGAGGCCGCGCATCACGGCCTCGACGGGCTCGGCGCCTTCCACCACTACATGCGGCGCATCACCCAGCGCGGCTGGGGGCAGTTCGAGGTGCAGGAGGTCGACCTCGACGCCGGCACCGCCACGGTCCGGCTGCGCCATTCGGCCTTCGTGGATGCGGAGCGGCGCGCGCGCGGCCGCAAGGCCTGCACCATGTTCGCCTCCTGGCTCGAAGGCTCGCTGGACTACGCCGCTGCGGCCTCGGGCCGGCGACGTCGGTTCGAGGCCCGCGAGGTCCATTGTGCGGCGGAGGGCCTCCACGATCATTGCCTGTTCGAGGTGGTGCCGCGGACGGAGGACGCGGCATCCGCCGGGGTCTGATACGGTTTCCGCATTGCGAAGCAATCAATCGGAAATCGTATGATGCGCCTCCCCGCGGACGGGCCGGACCGCCCGCGGGATCGGTGAGTCGCCGCGCCGGCCGGAGCGCCGGCCGGTCGGGACGCAGGAAGCCGATCTCGTGCCGGGTGGTGCCGTCGCCGCTGGCGAGGTCGACGAGGATCTCGCCGATCACCAAGCAACTTTGAGATCGCCTACCTGGTGACCAGGGAGCAGGTCGATTTCCCGATTGGCTGAAACGCCTGGTCGCCAGGGATGGTGGCAAGAAGCTTGTAGTAATCCCAGGGGGCGCGGCTCTCCGAGGGCTTCTTGACTTCGTAGAGGTTCATGTCGTGAACCATGCGACCGTCTTCGCGGATGCGGCCGTTCTTGTAGAAGACGTCGTTGACAGGTTGCGCGCGCATGGCCTTCATGACGGCATCCGTCTCATCGGTTCCGGCCGCGGCGACCGCTTTCAGATAATGGAGAACGGACGAATAGGTCCCGGTTTGCAGCATGTTGGGCATGGCACCAACCTTGTCGAAGAAGCGCTTCGACCACGCGCGGGTCTCGTCATTGCTGTCCCAATACGAGGCTTCGGTGATCGTCAGACCTTGTGCTTCCTGCAATCCGAGCCCATGGACGTCGTTGATGAAGCCGCCCAGGGTTGCGAGCTTCTGCCCCGATTGAGTGAGACCGAACTGGGCGGCTTGCTTGATCGAGTTGATCGTGTCGCTGCCGGCGTTGGCGAGGGCCACAACCTTCGCGCCCGACGCCTGTGCCGACAGGAGTGCCGAGCCGAAATCGGCCGTGCCGACCGGGACCTTCACGCCTCCCAGAACCTGACCCTTGTTCTCGTTGACCACCCGGGTTGCCTCGGACTGAAGTCCGTGGCCGAACGCGTAGTCGGCCGTCACGAAGAACCAGGTATCGAACTTCTGGCGAACCAGCGCCTGTCCCGTACTCTGGGCGATGGCGTAGGTGTCGTAGGTCCAGTGAGCGACATAGGGTCCGCAGTTCTCGTTGGTGATCCGGATCGAACCGGGCGAACTCAGCGTGATGATCTTTTTCTTTCCCTTCGCGACTTCGAGGACCGCGAGGGCCGGCGACGAAGAGGCGACGTCGAGGATTGCGTCAACCTGGCCGTCGTCGAACCACTTGCGTGCGATCGAGGCTGCGACGTCGGGCTTGTTCTGATGATCCGCCGAAACAAGCTCGACGGGTTTGCCGAGAACCTTGCCTCCGTTCTCGTCGATGGCCATCTGGGCTGCCGTCACCGCGCCCTTCCCGGTGATGTCTGCGTAGACGCCTGACATGTCCTCGATCACGCCGATGCGGATCACGTCGTTCGAGACCGTCGGCGATTGTGCCACCGCGGGCGCTTCCGAGAGCAGGCTTCCGAGCGCCAGGATCCCGAGCCCGGTGTTGATGGCGATCCTCATGTTCCGTCCCTGTCCTTCGTGTCGTTCTATGGAGATCGAGGCGGCGAGGCTGTGTTGCTTGCGACGTCAGGCCGCCCGTCGCCTCGCGAGCGGATGGCCTGATACGAAGTTCGGACGATCAGTTCCGGATTTCGTATCACCGGCCCGCGCGGCGGAGCCGGAGGCTCCACGCGCTTGAGCGAAGCCGGTTTCCGCATCGCGAAGCGATGGCGCAGCAATCGCCACGATCCCGCAGGGATCGCCGAGCGATCAACCGGAAACCGTATGACATCGGCGTCAGCGACCGCCGCGGCTGGCGAACGATGCCAGGCCGCGCCTCGCGTCCTCGCTCGTGAAGGTCCGTTGCCCGAGCCTGGCCTCCGCCGCGAAGGCGTCCCGAAGCGGCAGATCCTGCAGAGTCAACGCAGCCTCCTTGATGGTTTGCAGGGCTGTCGTACTCAGCGTCGCCAGATGTTCCGCCATCGACATCGCCGTGGCCTCGACATCGGCAGCGGGCACGACCCGGTTCAGGATGCCGCGATCGAGCAACTCGCGGCTGGAGAAGCGACGCGCCGTGAGAAGGATTTCCATCGCGTGCGCGTAGCCGATCTGCCGCACGAGGCGGACGAGCGTGCCGCCCGCCGGGACAAAGCCGTGGGTCGGCTCGGGCAACTGGAAGACGGCGTCCTCCGACGCGATCCTGAGATCCGTCGCCAGCATGATCTCGAAGCCGCCACCGATGCAGAGACCTTGAATGGCACAGATGACAGGCTTGTAGAGCGGCACGTTCTTCAGGTGGGCGGGATCCCACGCGCTGATGTCGAAGCGGTCCTCGGCCAGCGCCGGGATCGATTCGATCAGGTCCGCTCCAACGCAGAAGGCGCGTCGTCCTGCGCCGGTCAGCAGGACGACGCGAACCGCATCGTCCTGCGCAGCCTGCAGGAAGGCCTGGCCGAGCGCGTCGTACATCGCGAGCGACAAGGCGTTGAGCTTGTCAGGCCGGGACAGCCGGATCGTCATGATCCCGCCCGTGCAATGGACCTCGACACTCATGTCAGATCGCTCCGCTTTCCAGAAGGCGCCCGATCGCGTCCTCGTCGAGGCCGAGCAGCTCGGACAGAACCTGACGGGTGTGCTCGCCGGGTTGCGGCGCGGGGTTGCGGGGGATCTCGCCGACTTCGGACAGCTTGATGGGCGAGCCGAACATCCGCACGGGCTCACCCGCCAGCGGGATCGGCACGATCATCGCGCGGGCGGCGATATGAGGATCCTCCACGACCTCCGGGATCGTTCGGATGGCGCTGAGCGGGATTCGGTCGCCGGCCATCGCCTCCAGCTCCGCCTTGTCGTACTGGCTGAACCAGCGCTCGAGGAGGGGACGGACCCGGCGCTCCGAGACGTCCGGGTCGAACCGCCTCTCCATGGTGCTCAACTCGGGATCGTCGGCATGCTCCGGCTCGCCGAACATCTCGCAGGTCAGGCGCCAGAACTTGTCCGTGTAACCACCGAAGAAGACGTAGCCGTCCTTGCACGGATACTGGCCATATGGCCGCACGAAGGGATGTTCATTGCCGAGCGGCGCGGCGATCTCACCCTTGGTCGTGTAGCGGACGACGGCGTTCTCGGTCAGCGTCAGGATCGAATCCTGCTGGGATACGTCGACCACCTGGCCGATCCCGGTCCGCTCCGCCGAGCGCAGGGCGGCGAGCGTACCAATCGTCGCGTAGAGTGATGCCGCGAGGTCGCCGATGATCGTCCCGACCCGGACCGGTGGCCGGTCCGGGTAGCCGTTCATCGACCATAATCCACCCACCGCCTGCCCGGTATTGTCGAAGGCCGGGCGAGACGAGTTCGGGCCAGTCCGACCGAAGCCGCTGATCGCCGTGTACACGAGGCGCGGGTTGCAGGCGCGGAGCACCTCGTATCCGAGCCCGAGCTTGTCCATGGTTCCGGGACGGAAGTTCTCGACGAGGATGTCGGCCTGGCGCACGAGGGCCTTGAGCAGATCCTTGCCGTCGGCCGACTTCAGGTTGACCGTGATCCCGCGCTTGTTCCGGTTGTATTGCGCGAAGAAGGCGCTTTCTGCGTGTTCTCCCTCGCCCGCCACCAGGGGCGGGAAGGTGCGGGCATAATCGGGATCGTCCGGATGTTCGACCTTGATGACGGTGGCGCCGAGGTCGGCCAGCATCATGGAACAGAACGGCCCGGCAACGACGCGGGTGATGTCGAGCACGACGACGCCGTGAAGGGGGCGCTTGCCTGGGCGACCGTTTTCTTCCGGGATCATTCGTTTTGCATCCTCAATCAAGCCGATGTGTCGGGCATGCCGCGGAATGCCCGTTCGTCCCAACGGCAGGAGAGCTGCCTGCCGGCTTCAGGCCGCCGGCCTGGAGGCGATCGCGGCCGCGACCTTCGACCGGCTCGCCTTGCTCAACCTGTCGCAGATGAAGGCTCCGGCTTCGCACAACCGACCCAGATCGACCCCCGTCTCGATGCCGAGGCCGTCGAGCATGTAGACGACGTCCTCGGTCGCCACGTTGCCCGACGCTCCCGGCGCGTAAGGACAGCCACCGAGCCCCGCGACCGAGGTGTCGAACACGGTCACTCCGACTTCCAGCGACGCGTAGATGTTGGCGAGCGCCTGGCCGTAGGTATCGTGGTAGTGACCTGCGATCCGGGAGAGCGGGACGTGCCGGGCCACGGAGTCCAGCATGGCCTTGGTGCGGCCTGGAGTGCCGGCACCGATCGTGTCGCCGAGCGAGATCTCATGACACCCCATGGCGAAGAGTTCGCGCGCCACCTCGGCGACCCTCTCGGGTTTCACGGCACCCTGATAGGGACAGCCGAGGACGCACGAAACGTAGCCCCGAACGCGGACGCCATGCGCCAGGGCGGCCTCGAGCACCGGTCTGAACCGCTCCAGGCTTTCCGCGATCGAGCAGTTGATGTTCCTCTGTGAGAACATCTCCGAGGCGGCGCCGAACACGGCGACCTCCTCGGCACCCGCCGCGAGGGCTGCCTCGAACCCCCTCACGTTGGGGACGAGCACAGGATATCTCACGCCCGGGTGACGACGAACCTGCCTGAGCACTTCGGTGTGGTCCGCCATCTGCGGAACCCATTTCGGAGACACGAAGGCTGCCACCTCGATGATCCGAAGCCCGGAGCGGGCGAGGCGCTCGATGAACTCGAGCTTGTCCGCCGTTGCCACGGGGCGCGCCTCGTTCTGCAGTCCATCGCGCGGACCGACTTCGACGAGCTTGACGGCGTGAGGCATCGGGTTCGTCATCGGAGGTCACTCCGTTCCGAGTTCGCGCGAACGGCGCGGATGGATGACGCGGAGCGCCACGGACGGGTCCGGCCGGGGGGCCCTGCCAGGGCGTTCCCGCCTCGGGTCAGGCTTGTTCGCGCAGCTTGGCCAGTTCGAGGGTGGCCACGTCCTGACGCACCTGGCGCTTCTCCACCAATATCCTCGCCAGCCGCTCGACCTCATCGCCGACGGCGCCAGCCACGAGCGCCACGTTGTGAGCGTGCAGCGCCATGTGGCCCTGCTGGATGCCAACCGTCGCCAGAGCCTTCATGGCCCCGAAATTCTGCGCGAGTCCGACAGCCGCGATGATGCGGGCCAGTTCCGCCGCGCTGCTCACTCCCAGAACCTTCAGGCAGGCTTGGGCGATGGGATGCACTTTGGTGGCGCCGCCGACGAGGCCGACCGGCATCGGCAGCTCGATCGTCCCCGTCAGCCCGCCACCCGCCGAGATCTCCCACGTCGTGAGGCTGGTGTAGCGGCCGTTGCGAGCCGCGTATGCGTGGGCGCCGGCCTCGACGGCGCGGGTGTCGTTCCCGGTCGCCAGGACCACGGCCGAGATGCCGTTCATGATGCCCTTGTTGTGGGTCGCGGCCCGATAGGGATCGGCGGCGGCGAAGCGGTACGCCGCGATCATGCCGCCGCGAACGCTCTCGCCGCCGATCGCGTCGAGCGGCCAGGTCGCCCGCGCCCGGGCGAGCCTGCGGTCCGCGAGGTTCGAGAGGATGCGCAGGTAGACCTTGCCCAGTCCCCAGGACTCGATCGACGGGGCCAGGCGCTCGGCCATCGTGTTGACGGCGTTGGCGCCCATGGCGTCGCGGGTGTCGACGACGATGTGCGTGATCACCATCGGGCCGCCCTCGGCCGCCACGATGCGGACGTCGAGGTCGCGGAAGCCGCCGCCGAGGCGCACCAGCATCGGGTCGCAGTCGTTGCAGATGGCCGCGATCTCGTCCTTGCGCTCGAGGATGCGCATCCGCGCCGCCTCGGGATCGCTCGCGCCCACCAGCTGGATCTGGGCGATCATCTCGGTGCCCGACACCGAGGTCACGAACCCCCCGGCCTCGTAGCATTGGCGGGCCGTGTTGCAGACCGCGGCCACCACGGACGATTCCTCGGTCGCCATGGGAACGAGGACGTCGCGACCGTCGACCTTCATGTTGGTGGCGATGCCGACCGGGATGGCGATGGTCGCCACCATGTTCTCGATCATGTGATCGGCGAGATGCGGGTCGAGACCCGGGTTCCGGAGCTGTGCGACGGTCTCCGGCGAGAGGTCGGCAAAGCCCTGGACCACCGCCAGACGATCCTGCGGCGACATCTTGTGAAAGCCGCCGATACGCGACGTGCGCTCCTGCTCCACGAGTCGAACCCTCCCCGGTGGGGCTCGCGGCCCCGTTGCTTCGGCCGCTTCGAGCGGTACACTTCGCAGGCTGACCCGGAACGCTCCGACCCGGCAAGGGACGCTTTGCGATGAACACGCTGTGACTGTACCGGTTGATCGGAGGGGACACCCCGGCGCTGGCGAGGCGGGCAGCCCGCGCCCGCCGACCCGCGTGGAGTCGATCGTCGGGCGCATCTCGCGCATGGTGGCGGATGGCTTGCTGAAGCCCGGCGAGCGGGTCGCCTCGGTACGGCAGGCGGCCAGGGACAATGCCGTCTCGAAGAACACGATGGCGGACGCCTATGACCGCCTGGTGGCCCTGGCCGTGCTGGAGGGCCGGCCGGGCTCCGGCTATTACGTGACCGCCCCGGTGCCATCACCTGCCGCACGTCCCCCTCCACACGTCACGGAGGCCCTCGATCTCGTGTCGCTGCTGCGCGAGCAGCTCGACCAGCGCCACGCGATACGGCCGGGCGACGGGCGACCGCCGACCTCCTGGATGGAGGACTCCGAGCTGGGGGCGCAATTCGGGCGCATAAGGCTGCCGGGAGGCGCCCGCGGCGTCGAGGACGGCTACGGCAACTCCTGGGGCTACCTGCCGCTGCGGGAGCGGATCTGCCTCTCGCTCGGTGAGCGTGCGATCCGCTGCGGGCCCGAACAGGTCCTGCTCACGTTGGGCGCGAACCACGCGCTCGACCTCATCACCCGGCATCTCATCGAGCCCGGCGACACGGTGTTCGTCGACGACCCGGGCTACTACCCTCTCTTCGGCAAGCTGCGGCTGGCCAAGGCGCGCATCGTCGGGGTCCGACGCGAGGCGGACGGGCCCGACCTCGACGACTTGAGCGCGAAGCTCGCCCAGCATAGGCCGAAGCTCTTCTTCACGCAGTCGCTGGCCCACAACCCGACGGGCCGGTCCCTGTCGCTGTCCGTCGCGCACGGGCTGCTGCAAGCCGCCGAGCGGCACGGCTTCCTGATCGTCGAGGACGACGCCTTCGCGGATCTCCTGTCCCCGTCCAGCCCCAGGCTCGCGGCGCTCGATCAGCTCCAGCGCGTCCTCTACGTCGGCACCTTCTCCAAGACGCTCTCGGCCTCGGTGCGGGTCGGCTTCGTGGCGGCACACCCGAGGCTGGCGGAGGCGCTCTGCGACATCAAGCTTCTGACCGTCGTCGCGACGCCGGACCATGTCGAACGGTTCGTTTACGGGTTGATCACGAGGGGGCATTACCTGCGCCATCTTCGACGGCTGCGCAATCGCATCGAGATGGCAATGAAGAAGGCGCTTGATGACCTGAACGGAATCGGCCTCTCCGTGGCGCCGCCGCGGGACGGCGGCTTCTATCTCTGGGCCGAACTGCCTCGGAACACGAGCGAGCTTGAGTTGTGCCAAGACGCCGCGCGGCACGGGATCTTTCTCGCGCCCGGCAGCGTCTTCAGCCCCGACCGGGACGCGTCGCGCCGAGCTTTGCGCATCAACGTCGCGCATGCGGGCCACCAGGACTTTCTGGCGTTCATGCGAACGGCCATCAACCGCTGACGCGCACGCGGTCGCGCGAGAAGGGGTGGTGCCGGCCGGTCCGGGCCGGTCCCGAAGCGGGTGCGCAGGCCCGCATCCGCCGTGTAGGTCGTGAAGTCGGCGCACGAACAGCTCGCTGAAATCGCCGTTCGGGGCGGTGCTTCCCCTGAAGCTGGCGAGCGCCGCCTCGGCAGTGTGTCCGGCGCCCAAGCCGGCGAACAGCGTCGTGGTGTCGGTCAGGTCGTACTCGACGCGCGTGGCGCCGAGGAGCGATCTCACGTGATGCTCCTCACCGGCCTGGACGAGGTTGCGCGACAGCCTCGGCGCCGCCGGGATGTCGACGCCGGGAGCGACGGTGATGAAGGAGCGGTTCCGCGCGTAGGCGGTGCCCTGTTGATCGCTTCGCTCAGGTGCGCGCAGAGCCCGGCTCTGCGCCGCGCGGGCTGACGAGACGGCTTTCGGAACTCGTCGTCCGAAAACCGTATCAGAGGGACTTCAGCAGGGTCTCGGCTCCCGACAGCTCGGCCTTCGACGGGCTGTCCTCGACGTTGAGAACCCGCACCACGCCATCGTCGACGAGCATCGCGTAGCGCTTCGATCGCACGCCGAGGCCGAAGCCGGCGCCGTCCATGTCGAGGCCGATCGCCTTGGCGAAATCGCCGTTGCCGTCGGCGAGGAACTCGACGCCCTCGGCTCCGGCGCTCTTCGCCCAGGCGTCGAGCACGAACACGTCGTTGACCGAGGTCACCAGGATGGCGTCGACCCCCCGCGCCAGGATCTCGTCCCGCCGGGTGACGTAACCCGGCAGGTGGTTGCGATGGCAGGTCGGGGTGAAGGCGCCGGGTACCGCCACCAGCACCACGCGGCGGCCCTTGAACAGGTCGTCGGTCGTCTTCGCGCCCGGGCCCTCCGCCGCCATCACGCGGAAGGTCGCCTGAGGCAGCGCATCGCCTACCTGGATCGTCATCGTTGCTCTCCTGGACGAGTGAGCGGGCCAAGACGGAGCGGGCGGGCGAGGAGCGCGTGCTCCCTGCGGAAGCCCGCGAGGATCGCTGCGGCCGCCGCCTTGCGCGGCGGGCCGGCCCGTGGCGTCGCCGGACGGCCCCGCCGGCATCCGGGTCGCCGAGGGCGATCCGGGCCGCGCCCGTGCTTAGCGTGACGGTTCCCGGGTGTCGAGGCTCGCCCGTCCCGACGGGGGCGGCCGCGGCGGCGAAAAAGCCGTCCCGGGGCATGAACCCGGCCGCCCCCGGCGCGCGTTTCCGGGATGGACAACGCCGGATCGGGGCGTAGCATGGACGGCATGCGCAGCAGATCGCTTCAGGACGCCGCCCCCGGCGAGGGGCCGGACACCACCTATCTCGACGGACAGCTCCTCGTCGCCATGCCGGGGATGGCCGACGAGCGGTTCGCCCGCTCGGTAATCTACCTGTGCGCGCACTCGGCCGAGGGGGCGATGGGCATCATCGTCAACAAGGCCGCCGCCGACCTCAACATGCCCGACCTCCTCGTCCAGCTCGACATCATCGGCCAGGACGACGCCATCCGGTTGCCGAACCGGATCGGCCACATGCCGGTGCTGATGGGCGGCCCCGTCGAGGCGAGCCGGGGATTCGTGCTGCACTCGCCCGACTTCCACATCGACCAGTCGACCCTGCTGATCGACGAAGGCATCTGCCTCACCGCCACCGTCGAGATCCTGCGGGCGATCGCCCACGGCAAGGGGCCGGCGAGCGCGGTCCTGGCCCTCGGCTATGCCGGGTGGCAGGCCGGCCAGCTCGAGAGCGAGATCCAGGCCAACGGCTGGCTGCACTGCCCGGCCGATCCGGACCTGATCTTCAACTCCGCCCTCGACAGCAAGTACGACCGGGCCCTGCGCACCATCGGGATCGAGCCGGCGATGCTCTCCGCCAATGTCGGGCACGCCTGACCGCGCGGGCACGCCCGAAGCGAGGTCGTCGGGCCGTCGCTACTCCACGACCCCGCCGCCGCCCTCGAAGGCGCCCGGATTGGCGCCATCGACCGCCGGGGCCTGGCGGCGCCGGGGCGTGCGGGCCGGGCCGGCGCTCGCGGTCGGGGCGGCGCCCGCCATGCCGAGCCGGGTGGCCAGCGCCAGGGCGCGCGCCTCGGTGAACCGCACGTGGCAGTAGCCGTGCGTCCCCTCGCGGGCGTAGGAGCGGCACATCAGCTCGCGGTCGGAGGAGAACGCCGCCTGCTCGGTCACGATCGGGCGCACGTCCTCGCGCCGCGCCCGCTGGGTCATCACCTTGTAGTTCTCGCGCACCGCCTTGTCGGCGACGCCGCGGGCGGTGTCGAATTCCTGCGCCCGCGGCAGCAGCGCGGCAGCGCCCGGCCCCCACAGGCCCTTCGGCGTCGCGGCGCAGTCCGCGGCCTGGAACACGCAGGTCTCGGCCTCGCCGCCGCTGGTGACGAGGACGCTGCCGTCGAGGAGATCGAGCCGCAGCGGGCAGGCGGGGTCGGCCGAGGCGAGGCGCGTCACCCCCTCGGCCCGGCCCTGGTCGGTGAGGGCGATCGGGCTGCCCCCGGCGAGCGGCACCTGACACGACTCGGTCGGCTGCGAGACCTTCGATCCCGACAGGGTGATCCGTGCGCTGTAGCCGGCGCCGCTCCGCTCCAGCCGCAGGGAGCCGGCATTGCCGTTCTGCTGCAGCTCCTGGCCCAGAACGCTGTCGTCGGAGGGCGCCTTCAGCACCACCGGCTTCGGCGGCGCCGGCGGCGCGGGGGCCGGACGGGGCGTCTCGACGGGGGGGGCGTCACCCGACCCGGGCACCCTGCCGCCGGGCACCGGAGCCGGCGGCGCCGGAGGGCGGGCCGCCCGGCCGATCCCGAACAGCTCCTCGAAGAACGATTGCGCCGAGGCCGGGCCCGGCACCGCCATCAGGACGACGAGGAGGGGAAGGAGGCGGGAAGGCTGCATCAGGCTCCGGGCGGTCGACACGTTGCGGCGGCGGGCGCGGTCCCCGCCGGGACGGCCCCATGAGGAGCGCCGATCCCCGACGGCCGCCCGCGCGAGGCCGTTGATCCCTAGGCCGCAATCCACGGCCTGTCACACCCTTTGCGCGAGGATTGACGCAATTCCAAGGCAGCCGCTCCAAGGCAACCGCCGGGGAAGGGCGGCGGCGTGCGGCGGTCGAGGCCGGGGGATCGGCGGCCGCGGCGCCCAAACCCGCTCCGGGGGTGGATCCGGGGGTGGAAACGATGCCGGAACGAGGACCGGACGGGGCTGCGGGCGCCGGTCCGCCGAGGCGGCCGTCCGGCGTTCCGGCGCCCGCAGCCTCGCCTTGCGGCCTCTGAGAGGCCTTCTTATATCGGGTCCGGCACGGGCAGCGCCCTCGAATCCTCGCTCTCGGCCGGATCGAGGTCCGGACGCAGCCCGAACCGGTTCAACCACCCTTTCAGGAACCGCCATGGGCCGAGCTGCTTCGGGGCTCGGCGGTCTGCTTCAAGAACACCAACGAGGGATCCCACCATGGGTAAAGTGATCGGTATCGACCTTGGCACCACCAACAGCTGCGTGGCCGTGATGGAAGGCACGCAGCCCAAGGTCATCGAGAACGCGGAAGGCGCCCGCACCACCCCGTCGATCGTCGCCTTCACGGACGACGGCGAGCGTCTCGTCGGCCAGCCGGCCAAGCGCCAGGCGGTGACGAACCCCGAGCGCACCTTCTTCGCGATCAAGCGTCTGGTCGGCCGCACCTTCGACGACCCGATGACGCAGAAGGACAAGGGCCTCGTCCCCTACAGGATCGTGCGCGCCGGCAACGGCGACGCCTGGGTCGACGCCGACGGCAAGCAGTACTCGCCGTCGCAGATCTCCGCCTTCACCCTGCAGAAGATGAAGGAGACCGCGGAGGCCCATCTCGGCGGCCCGGTCACCCAGGCCGTCATCACCGTCCCGGCCTACTTCAACGACGCTCAGCGCCAGGCGACCAAGGATGCCGGCAAGATCGCCGGCCTCGAAGTCCTGCGCATCATCAACGAGCCGACCGCCGCGGCGCTCGCCTACGGCCTCGACAAGAAGAAGTCCGGCCTGATCGCGGTCTACGACCTCGGCGGCGGCACCTTCGACGTCTCGATCCTCGAGATCGGCGACGGCGTGTTCGAGGTGAAGTCGACCAACGGCGACACGTTCCTGGGCGGCGAGGACTTCGACAACCGCATCGTCGAGTACCTCGCGGCCGAGTTCAAGCGCGAGCAGGGCATCGACCTGACCAAGGACAAGCTCGCCCTCCAGCGCCTCAAGGAGGCCGCCGAGAAGGCGAAGATCGAGCTGTCCTCGGCGACCCAGACCGAGATCAACCTGCCCTACATCACCGCCGACGCGAGCGGCCCGAAGCACCTCGCGCTCAAGCTCAGCCGGGCGAAGTACGAGTCCCTCGTCGACGACCTCGTGCAGCGCACGATGGATCCGTGCCGCAAGGCGCTCAAGGATGCCGGCGTCACGGCCGCCGAGATCGACGAGGTGGTGCTGGTCGGCGGCATGACCCGCATGCCGAAGGTGCAGGAGGTGGTGAAGACCTTCTTCGGCAAGGAGCCCCACAAGGGCGTCAACCCGGACGAGGTCGTGGCGATCGGCGCCGCGGTGCAGGCGGGCGTGCTCCAGGGCGACGTCAAGGACGTCCTGCTCCTCGACGTGACCCCGCTGTCGCTCGGCATCGAGACGCTCGGCGGCGTGTTCACCCGGCTCATCGACCGCAACACCACCATCCCGACCAAGAAGTCCCAGGTGTTCTCGACCGCGGAGGACAACCAGAACGCGGTCACCATCCGGGTCTTCCAGGGTGAGCGCGAGATGGCGGCCGACAACAAGCTGCTCGGCCAGTTCGACCTCGTCGGCATCCCGCCGGCGCCGCGCGGGCTGCCGCAGATCGAGGTGACCTTCGACATCGACGCCAACGGCATCGTCAACGTGACGGCCAAGGACAAGGCCACCGCCAAGGAGCACCAGATCCGCATCCAGGCCTCGGGCGGCCTGTCGGACGCCGACATCCAGCGCATGGTGCAGGAGGCCGAGGCCAACGCCGCCGACGACAAGAAGCGCCGCGAGCTGGTCGAGGTGAAGAACCAGGGCGAGAGCCTCGTCCACGCCACCGAGAAGTCGCTGAAGGAGTACGGCGACAAGGTTCAGGAGGGCGACCGCGCCGGCATCACCACGGCGATCGACGCCCTGCGTCAGGCGCTCGCCGGCGAGGACGTCGAGACCATCAAGTCCCGCACCACGGACCTGATGCAGGCGTCGATGAAGCTCGGCGAGGCGATGTACGCCGCCCAGGGCGCGGCGGGCGACGGGGCCGCCGCGGCCGGCGCCCAGCCCGGCGGCGAGGCCAAGAAGGAGGACGTCATCGACGCCGACTTCCAGGAGGTCGACGACAAGGACCAGAAGAAGCGGGCGTAAGCGCGCCGCGGCGGGCGCGGGATCGGACCGATCCCGCGCCCGCGGCTCTTGTTCAGGCAACCGACGCGACCGCGATCCCCGGGACCGACCGTGCCGGGGATCGCGCCGCGTCTTCCGGCGCGCGGACGCCGCCGGCACGGTCGTGCCGCGGTCCCGGTGCCGATCGACGAGAGAGCGTCCGTCGGGAGGGTGCCCTGCACCGCTCCGGCGACCGGCTTAGGATCGCGGCCCGTGCGCGGGCATCCAGGATTGAGGCCCGTGCGTGGGCATGGGGACCCCGCAGGGGGACCCGAGGACGGGGACTTGGGGACGGGGAATGTCGAAGCGCGACTATTACGAGGTGCTGGGCGTCGCCCGGACGGCGAGTGACGGCGAACTGAAGTCGGCCTTCCGCAAGCTCGCGATGGTCCATCACCCCGACCGCAATCCCGGCGACAAGGAAGCCGAGATCAAGTTCAAGGAAGTCAACGAGGCCTATCAGTGCCTCTCGGACGGCCAGAAGCGGGCCGCCTACGACCGCTTCGGCCACGCCGCCTTCTCGCAGGGCGGGGGCGGCCCCGGATTCGGCAACGAGTTCGGCGACTTCATGTCGGACATCTTCGACACCTTCTTCGGCGATGCCCGCGGCGGGCCGGGCGCCGGCGGAGGCCGCGCCGGCCGCGGGGCGGGCGGCAGCGGCCGCGAGCGCGGCTCGGACCTGCGCTACAACCTCGAGATCAGCCTCGAGGAGGCGTTCACCGGCAAGACCGAGACGATCCGGATGCCGACCGCGGTGAGTTGCGAGGTCTGCGGCGGATCGGGCGCCAAGGCCGGCTCCAGGCCCAAGACCTGCGGCACCTGCGGCGGCTACGGCCGGGTGCGGGCGGCGCAGGGGTTCTTCGCCATCGAGCGCACCTGCCCGACCTGCCTCGGCCGCGGCGAGATCATCGAGGATCCCTGCACCGCCTGCAGCGGGGCCGGCCGGGTGACGCGGGAGCGCTCGCTCTCGGTCAACGTGCCGGCGGGCGTCGACGACGGCCTGCGCATCCGGCTCGCCGGCGAGGGCGAGTCGGGCCTGCGCGGCGGGCCGGCCGGCGATCTCTACATCTTCCTGTCGATCAAGCCGCACCCGTTCTTCCAGCGCGACGGCGCCGACCTGTTCTGCCGGGTCCCGATCTCGATGGTGACGGCGGCGCTCGCCGGCGAGATCACCGTGCCGGTGATCGACGGCTCGAACACCCAGGTGCGCATCCCCGCCGGGACCCAGACCAACAAGCAGTTCCGCCTCAAGGGCAAGGGCATGCCGGTCCTGCGCTCGCGCGACGTCGGCGACCTCTACATCCAGGTCTTCGTCGAGACGCCGCAGAACCTCTCCCGCCGCCAGCGCGAATTGCTGCAGGAATTCGACCAGCACGGCACCGCCGCCGACAACCACCCCGAGAGCACCGGCTTCTTCTCGCGGGTGAAGGAGTTCTTCGACGGCCTGAGCGGCGGGGCCGGCCGGGGCTGATCCGGCAACATTCCGCCGGCTCGTCGTCGTCCGGCGGAATGTTGCGCGGGGCCGCCGCAACCCGCAGCGCTCCGGTGCGTTCTACGCCGCAGGGCACCGGAGTACCGCCGTCAGGCAGACCGCTTGTGGCCGCCGAGCATCGTGGGCCGACGGGGACGTCCCTTCCCGCCGCTCAGGCTTGACGGCAGCACGCGTTTCGCCGAGAGCCGTTCCGTCCTGCGCGTGTTTCTCAAGGGTCTCGGTCTTGCCGCTGCCTCGCCGAACGAATGCCAAAGCGGTTGCGGTTTCGCGCACCTTTCCCGAGCGGCGCGATCTTCTGGAGGACGAGGCGCGTTTCCTGCGCTCCTGGTTCGAGCGGCCGCTGGTCACCGGGGCGGTGACGCCGTCGGGGAAGATGCTGGCGCGGACCATGGCGTCCTACGTCGACCCGCAACGTCCCGGCCCGGTGATCGAGCTCGGTCCCGGCACCGGCCCGGTCACCGATGCCCTGGTGCGGCGCGGCATCAGCCCCGACCGGCTGGTGCTGGTCGAGTACAACCCCGATTTCTGCGAATTGCTGCGCCGGCGCTTCCCGGGCGCGCGGGTCCTGCGCGGCGACGCCTACAGCCTGCGCGACACGCTCAACGGCCTCCTCGACGAGCCGGCCTGCGCCACGATCTCCAGCCTGCCGCTGTTCACCAAGCCCCTGGAGCAGCGCCTCGGCCTCCTCGGCGACGCCCACGACCTGATGCACCCGGACGCGCCGTTCATCCAGTTCACCTACGCGGTGGTGCCGCCGATCCCGGCCCGGTCCTCGTCCTACACGGCCAGCCGTTCCAACAAGGTGTGGCTCAACCTGCCGCCGGCCCGGGTCTGGGTGTACCGGCGCCCCTGACGGGCTGCGGCGGGGCCGCCCTCCGCACTCCCGGAGAGCCGATCAGCTCGATTGCTGACCGATCGCCGACAGCACCTTGGTGTCGAGGCTGAGATCGAGGTCGATCAGCGGGAAGACCGACTTCACCTTGCGCAGGCGCTCGGCGAGCTGAAGCACGCCGGCCGGGATCGGCCGCAGGTCCGGCGCGGGGGCGTCGATGCCGAGGGCGTCGAACACCATCGCCGCGTAGTCGTCCCAGTGCTGCTGATGCCCGACGACGTCGAAGCGCGACAGGGTCTCGATCGCGCCGACCCAGTGCTTGGGCGCGAACTTCTCGTCCGCCTGACCGCAGGAGAGGGCGCGGGTCAGCGGGTTGGCGAGCCAGTCGAAGCTCTTCTGCTCGATCTGGTCGAACGCCTTCTTCATCGCCGCCACGTCCTCGACGTTCAGCTCGACGGCGAACAGGCACGGTTCGAGCACGTGCTCGACCCGCCACCATTGCGAGCGGTCCTCGGCGACCTGGGCGAACCGGCGCAGCCACAGCAGGCGCTTGGCCAGCTCGATGTAGGGGTCGACCACCAGGATCGTGCGCAGGAACTCGTTCTTGCTGATCAGGTCCTCGTAGCGCTTGAACAGGACGTTGCCGTGGAAATACTGCGAGTTGGTGTATTGTAGGTCGAACGTGCAGCGCAGCACGTCGTGGTGCATGTTGTCGAGCCCGAAATACGACGCCTGGAAGCGGCCGTGCAGCTCGTCGCGCAGCACGTTGACCTGATCGATGGTGTAGTCGAGGGCCAGCAGCCGGAGCGGCGTCGCGCCGAGGACCTCCGAGCGGCTGTAGAGCAGCACGTTGGTGTCGCTGTCGTGGATCTCGACGTGGCGCGCTCCGGCCAGTTCCGGGCAGGTCTCGCCGTTGAGGTCGAACCCGCACCGGCCGGTGGCGTGCCAGCCCCATTCCTTGAGCTGGGTGAAATCGACATGCGCCTCGATGGTGCGATGCTGGGCCCGGTCGAAGCTGACGCGGATGCTCGGGATCTTCCGCATGTCGACCGGAGCGACCCAGAGATTGATGTGGGTCGGGGCGACCACGTTGATGTGGAACAGCATGGTCCGGCTTTTACCAGCGATGCCGGGAGCTGACAGCCCGGAGACGCGAAAAATGGCGCGCCGCCATCGTCCCGGTCACCCGCGCTCCGGCGGCGTCTCCGGTGCGGGCGGGTCGCCCGGCCGGGACGGCTCCGGAATCGCCAGCCGGCCGAGGGTCCTCTGGACCTGCATCGCGCTCCAGGTCCCGCCGCGGGCGGCCGGGATGCCGCGCGCGTTGAGGGCTTCGGCGATCTGCCGGAGCGACCGCGCGCCCTCGCGGCGCACCTCGGCGATGATCGGCGCGAGGTCGGCCGCGCGATCGTTGGTGAGCGCGGTGCGGCGGGCGCGGCCGAGGACGCGCCCCTCGTCCTGCCGCGACAGGTTCTGCGGGTTGCCGAGCCGGATGCCCCGGGCCTTGGCGGCGGCGAGCGCCTTGCGCGTCCGGTCGGAGATGAGCCCGGCCTCCAGCTCGGCCACCGCCACCATCTGGGTCAGCAGGAAGCGTCCGGTCGGTCCCTCGATCTGCGGTAGGTCGCAGAAGCGGACATCCACCCCGGCCTCCAGCAGCGACGACAGGAAGGCCACCGAGCGGGTGAGGCGGGAGACGTTGGCGACGATCAGCGTCGCCCGCATCGCCCGGCAGCGGGCGAGGGCGGCGGCGAGCTGGGGCCGGTCGGCGCGCCGGCCGCTCTCGACCTCGATGAACTCGCCGACGAGATCCCAGCGCCCGCCCGCGAGGTACTCGGCCACGGTCCGGCGCTGCGCCTCCAGGCCGAGCCCGGAGATGCCCTGCCGCCCGGTCGAGACGCGCAGGTACGAGATGAAGCGGCTCTGGGCCATGGTTCGGGATCCCGACTCGGCGTCCGGCTCAGTTCCCCGGCTCAGCTCCCCGGCTTGGCCCCGGCCTTCAGCGCCTCGACCGAGGGATGCCCGTGCTTCTGCAGCGCGGCGTCGATTCCCTCCATGATGACGTCGTGGATCTTCACGTCCCGGGCGAAGGCGATCTCGCGCAGGCGGCGGTGCACCTCCTTCGGCAGGTAGATCGAGGTGTGCACGATCTCGGGGCGCGCGCGCCGGGCGGGGGCGGCGTCCGCATGGTCGGACGCGCCGTCCGCGCCCCCCGGCAGGTTGAGGCCCCCGATGATGCTCGGCCGCTTCGTCATCTCGCCCTCGCCTTCCTGTCGACCCAGGTCCACAATGCGCGGATCTCGCCGGCGGCCTTGCCGGCCGGGGCGTACTCGGTGACGCCCCGTCCGGACGCCATCGCGTCCTGGTGGTCGGCCCGCAGGGTCAGGGCCGGCTCGGCCAGGACGCCGAACATGCCGAGCCCGTTCGCCGCCTCGGCCGCACGGCCGGAGCGCCCCGGCGGGCACTGGTTGAGCACGAAGGCGAAGCGGTCGCGCATCCCGAGCCGCAGCAGCGCCTCGATCGTCGGCATCGTCGCCTGAAGGTCGAGGCGGGACGGACGGGCCGGGATCAGCGCGAGGTCGGCGGCCTGCATCGCGAGGTTGCCGCCGGTCGAGGCGACGCCGGCGGTGTCGAGCACCGCCAGGGTGAAGCCCCGGCCCTTCAGGGCCGCGAGGATCGCCGGCAGCTCGCCGAGCCGCTCGGGGCCGAGCCGGTCGACGGCCGGCGCCTCGGCCTCGCGCGCCTCGCCCCAGGCGGAGAGCGAACCCTGCGGGTCGAGGTCGAGGGCGACGACGCGCTCGCCGGCCTGCGCCGCGGCCGCGGCCAGGGACGCGGCGAGCGTCGTCTTGCCGGCTCCGCCCTTCTGAGTGACGAACGCGACGGTCCGCATGGCCCTTTCCGTGACGCTACGGCGTCGTGATGCCACGGTGCTGCCCCCCACGGGCGCCGGCACCGTACCGGGTGGTCATACGATTTCCGGTTGATCGCTAGGCGATCCCTGCCGTGATCGTGGCGATTGCTGCGCAATCGCTTTCGCGATGCGGATTCCGTATCACACCTCGGCCAGGGCCGATTCCAGCAGGGCCAGCGCCTCGGCGACCGCCCGCCGCCGGACCTCGCCGCGTCCGAGATCGCCGTAGCGGCATTCCAGGTGGCGGGTCGCCCGGCCGGCGGTGACGAGGCCGAAATGCACGAGGCCGACCGGCTTGGTCGCGCTCGCCCCGCCCGGGCCGGCGATGCCGGTGATCGCCAGCGCCACGTCGGCGCGCGACTGCGCCAGGGCGCCCTCGGCCATCGCCCGCGCCACCGGCTCGCTCACCGCGCCGTGCTCGGCGATCAGCCCGAAATCGACCCCGAGGATCTCGGCCTTGGCCTCGTTCGAGTAGGTGACGAAGCCGCGCTCGACCACCGCCGACGATCCCGCCACCTCGGTGAGCAGGCCGGCGAGCAGGCCGCCGGTGCAGGATTCCGCCGTGACGATGCGGCGCTGGCGCTCGCGGTAGGCGGCGATCAGCACACCCGCCCGGGTGACGAGGGCCGCGTCGGCGATCACGCGGCGGCTCCCGCCGGAGCGGCCCCCGCGGGCGGGGCCTCCCCGGCCGGCAGCCGCAGGGTCGCGGCCGCCTGGGCGGCGAGCCCCTCGGCGCGGCCGACGAAGCCGAGCTGTTCGGTCGTGGTCGCCTTGATCGACACCGCCGAGACCGGAACCCCCGCGACCTCGGCGATGCGGGCGCGGATCGCCTCGCGGTGGGCGCCGACCCGGGGCGCCTCGGCCAGCACGGTGACGTCGAGATGGTCGATGACGCCGCCGCGCTCGCGCACCCGCCGCACCGCGTCGGCGAGGAACTGGTCGGAGGAGGCGCCGCGCCAGCGCGGGTCGCTCGGCGGGAAATGCACGCCGATGTCGCCGTCGGCCAGCGCGCCCAGGATCGCGTCGGTGAGAGCGTGCAGCACCACGTCGCCGTCGGAATGGGCGAGCACGCCGCGGTCGGCGGGAATGCGCACGCCGCCGAGCCAGACGTGGTCGCCCTCGGTGAAGGCGTGCACGTCGAAGCCGGTGCCGAGGCGGGTCAGGAGGGTCATGGCGTCTCCGTCGGGAGCAGGCGAGGGCAGGGAGGCGGCATCGGCCGCGAAGGCGGGCGCCGTGAAGGCGCGGTCGGCCTCGTCGAGATCCGTCGCCTGGGTGATCTTGCGGTTGCGCAGGTCGCCCTCGAACACGAAGACCGGCAGCCCGGCCCACTCGGCGAGCGCGCCGTCGTCGGTGAAGGCGTCGAGGCCCTCGGCCGCCGCGGCCCGGTGGGCCTCGACCAGCGCCGCGAAGGCGAATGCCTGCGGCGTCTGCACCGCCCGCAGCGAATCCCGCGGCGGCGTCTGGCGCACCCGGCCGTCGGGATCGACGATCTTGATCGTGTCGGAGACCCCGACGCCGGGCACCGCGGCGCGGTGGGCCCGGGCCGCCGCGATCGCCCGGTCGATCAGCGCCCGGTCGACGAAGGGGCGGGCGGCGTCGTGGACGAGGACGTGGTCGGGCGCGCCGGCGCGCGCGAGGGCTTCGAGCCCGGCCCGGACCGAGATCTGCCGGGTCGCGCCGCCCTCGACCGGGGCGGCGATCCGGGCCCGGACCGCCTCGGGCAGGTCGGCGAGGCATTCCCCGTAGAACGCGGCGGCATCGGCCGCGATCACCGGCTGGATCCGGGCGAGATCCGGATGCGCGGCCAGCGCCGCGAGGGTCCGGGTCAGGACCGCCTTGCCGGCGACACGGCGATACTGTTTCGGAGTGCCGCCGCCGACGCGGATGCCGCGTCCCGCGGCGACGACCACCGCGGCAGTCTGTGACATGGATGCGGACGCCTCTCGGGCATTCTCCGTCACGATGCGGCCGCCTCGTCACGGAGAATGCGGAATACTGGATTAACCTGGGGCGAGGCGCATTCCAACCGGACGGGCCCGTTCCAGGGATTCGGCTGCCGGGGGTTCGACGTTCAAGGGGTCGACGGGCCCCGGCTCCGGGAAGCCCGCTCCTTAAGGGCGGCCCGGCGCAAAATCAAATCCGTGCGCGGATCCTGGACGGCGCTTGCGTTGGGCCGGCTTTTGGCTATTTGTTGTGCAGAATGACGAGTGAACATTATTTGAGCGCAGGGGGAGCGGAGGATCGGCTGGCAGCGCTGCCGCCAGCCGTCCTGCTGGCTCCCCTGTCCGGCGTCACCGACCTTCACCTGCGTCGCATCGCGCGCCGCCTCGGCGCCACCGCCGTCGTCTCCGAGATGGTGGCGGCGGAGGATCTCGTCCGCGGCGACGCCGAGTCGCGGCTGCGCGCCGAGGGCGAGGGCGTGCTGCCCCACGTCGTCCAGCTCGCCGGCTGCGACCCGGGCTGGATGGCGGAGGGGGCGCGGCTGGCCGAGGCCAACGGCGCCGACGTCATCGACGTCAACATGGGCTGCCCGGCCAAGACCGTCACCGGCGGACAGGCCGGCTCGGCGCTGATGCGCGACCTCGACCACGCCGAGCGCCTGCTGGCGGCGGTGCGGGCGGCGGTGCGGGTGCCGGTCACCGTCAAGATGCGGCTGGGCTGGGACCACGCCGCCCTCAACGCGCCGGACCTCGCCCGGCGGGCGGAGCGGCTCGGCTACGCCGCCGTGACGGTGCACGGCCGCACCCGGCAGCAATTCTACACCGGCCGGGCCGACTGGGCGGCGATCCGCGCGGTGGTCGCGGCGGTGGCGGTCCCGGTCGTCGCCAACGGCGACGTCGGGAGCCTCGACGAGGCCCGCGCCTGCCTCGCCGCCTCCGGCGCCGCCGCGGTGATGATCGGCCGGGCGGCGGTCGGCCGGCCGTGGCTCGTCGGCGCGGTCGCCGCCGGCCTCGCCGGGCGCCCGGCGCCGGTGCTGTCGCCGGAGGAGCGGGCGGCGGTCGCCGCCGAGCATTACCAGGGGCTGCTCGCCCTCTACGGCCCCCGGATGGGGGTGCGCCACGCCCGCAAGCACCTCGCCGCCTACGCCGACCACGGCGGGGCCCTGAGCGGCGCGGAGCGCCGCGCGCTGGTCACCACCACGGAGCCCGCCGAGGCGCTGCGCCTGCTCGGCCGGGCCTTCGCCCCGCCGGCGCTGGCGGCATGACGGCCGATGCCCACCCCGACCGCCCCCGAGCCCGGAGAGCCGACGCGATGAGCGCGCCGACGAGCGAGCTGATCATCAACGCGCTGCCGCTGCCGGTGCTGACCATCGGCCCGGACGAGCGCATCCTCCAGGTCAACATCGCGGCGGAGCACTTCTTCGACCATTCCCGCCGGCTGATGCAGCGCCAGCGCCTGCGCGACATCATCCCGTTCTCCTCGCCGATCATCGCGCTGGTCGCCGAGGTGCGCCGGCGCCGGGCCAGCGTCAGCGAGTACCGGGTCGATCTCGGCCTGCCGCGCTCGGGGCAGGAGCGCAGCGTCGACGTGTTCGCGACCCATCTCGACGACGACACCGTGGTGCTGATGCTCCAGGAGCGCACCATCGCCGACAAGATGAACCGCCAGCTCACCCACCGGCAGGCGGCGCGCTCGATGGTGGCGCTCGGCGCGATGCTCGCCCACGAGATCAAGAACCCGCTCGCCGGCATCCGCGGCGCCGCCCAGCTCCTCGAACAGTCGGGCAGCGAGGACGACCGCCTGCTCACCCGGCTGATCTGCGACGAGTCCGACCGCATCGTGCGCCTCGTCGAGCGGATGGAGCTGTTCGGCGACGAGCGCCCGGTCGAGCGCGGCGCCGTCAACGTCCACGGCGTGCTCGACCAGGTGAAGCGCTCGGCCCAGTCCGGCTTCGCCCGCCACATCCGCTTCGTCGAGAACTACGATCCCTCGCTGCCGCCGGTGCTCGGCAACCGCGACCAGCTCGTCCAGGTGATCCTCAACCTGGTCAAGAACGCCGCCGAGGCGGTCGGGGCCGACGCGGTCGACGGCGAGATCACCCTCTCGACCGCCTTCCGCACCGGCCTGCGGCTCCAGGTGCCGGGCTCGCGCGAGCGGGTCAGCCTGCCGATCGAGGTCGCGGTGCGCGACAACGGCCCGGGCGTCCCGCCCGAGCTGCTGCCGGACCTGTTCGACCCCTTCGTCACCACCAAGGCGCAGGGGTCGGGCCTCGGCCTCGCCCTCGTCGCCAAGATCGTCGGCGACCACGGCGGCATCGTCGAGTGCGATCCCGCCCCCCGCCGCACCACCTTCCGCGTGCTCGTGCCGATGTCCCACGCCCGCGACGGGCGTGAATCGGCACCGGATTCCGAGTGACCATGCCCAACGGACACATCATCGTCGCCGACGACGACGCCGCCATCCGCACCGTGCTCAACCAGGCGCTGTCGCGCGCCGGCTACGAGGTGCGCTCCACCGGCAACGCCGCAACCCTGTGGCGCTGGGTGGCGCAGGGGGAGGGCGACCTCGTCATCACCGACGTGGTGATGCCCGACGAGAACGCCTTCGACCTGCTGCCCCGCATCAAGCGGGTGCGGCCGGAGCTGCCGATCATCGTGATGAGCGCCCAGAACACGTTCATGACGGCGATCCGGGCCTCGGAGCGCGGCGCCTACGAGTACCTGCCCAAGCCCTTCGACCTGAAGGAGCTGATCGCCATCGTCGGCCGCGCCCTGTCGCGGCCCCGCGGCACCGCCGCGGCGGGCTCGGCGCCGGAGAACGAGGACATCCCGCTCGTCGGGCGCTCGCCGGCGATGCAGGAGATCTACCGCTCGCTCGCTCGGCTGATGCCGACCGACCTCACCGTGATGATCACCGGCGAATCCGGCACCGGCAAGGAGCTGGTCGCCCGGGCCCTGCACGATTACGGCCGGCGCCGCTCCGGCCCGTTCGTGCCGGTCAACATGGCGGCGATCCCCCGCGACCTCATCGAATCCGAGCTGTTCGGGCACGAGAAGGGCGCCTTCACCGGCGCCACCGCCCGCTCGGCCGGGCGCTTCGAGCAGGCCGAGGGCGGAACCCTGTTCCTCGACGAGATCGGCGACATGCCGATGGAGGCCCAGACCCGCCTCCTGCGCGTGCTCCAGCAGGGCGAGTACACCACCGTCGGCGGCCGGGTGCCGATCAAGACCAACGTCCGCATCATCGCGGCGACCAACAAGGACCTGCGGATCTCGATCCAGCAGGGCATCTTCCGCGAGGACCTGTTCTTCCGCCTCAACGTGGTGCCGCTGCGGCTGCCGGCCCTGCGCGAGCGGGCCGAGGACGTGCCCGACCTCGTGCGCCACTTCTTCACCCTGGTCGAGCGCGAGGGCCTGAGCCGCAAGCAGCTCGACAACGACGCGATGGAGCGGCTGAAGCGCTACCGCTGGCCCGGCAACGTGCGCGAACTCGAGAACCTCGTGCGCCGCCTCGCCGCCCTGTACCCGCAGGAGACGATCACCGGGCCGGTGATCGAGGCCGAACTCGACACCCTGCCGCTCGCCGCCCCGGCGCAGGGCGGCGACCGCAAGGGCGGCCCGGACGGGGAGGGACTCTCGGCCGCGGTGGAGCGTCACCTCGCCGACTACTTCTCGGGCTACCGCGACACCCTGCCGCCGCCCGGCCTCTACCACCGCATCCTGCGCGAGATCGAGGGGCCGCTGATCGGGGCCGCGCTCGCGGCGACCCGGGGCAACCAGATTCGCGCCGCGGAACTGCTCGGGGTCAACCGCAACACCCTGCGCAAGAAGGTCCGCGACCTCGACCTGCAGGTGTTCCGCACCTCGCGCTGAGCGCCTCCCCGGGGCGGTGCCGCCGGCGACCAGGCACCGCTTCCGGCCGGCGCCGGTCCGGGCTTCAGGGCTTCAGGCGCCGCCGGGTTCCGCGGAGCCCGTCCCCGGGCTGATCCCGGACGACGCTGCGCAGGCGCCGCCGCGGAGGGAGCCAGCTGCAATCGTCGTTGGCGGCCCGCTCGGGACAGCGATGATACTCGTCGACCAGCCCGCCGGCGGACAGGAGCGTCCATCCGGGTGACGTGATGCGGGGGGGCGACCCGATCGCGGTTCCGTCGCGGCGCGTGCCCTGCCAGCCCGATGCGCGCCCCTTGCTCTTCGACATCGTCGTGCCGTGCCTCGATCGTCCGCAATCACGCCATCCTGACCGACAGGGCGGCGTCCGAAGGCTCCCTGTCAACAACGTCCCCCGGCACCTGAGACGGACAGACAAGAAGTTCGGACGCTGAGACGATTCCATGCCCGCGCAGCGGGCAGGTGTGGCCGGATCCGGCCCATCGATGGGATCCGCGCGGGGCGGATCCGCAGGGCGGGGAGAGCCCCTCCCGGCGAGGCCCAGGGCCATCGCTTCGGGGCGATGGCCCTGGTTTTTTGGTTCTTGCTCATTTTGCTCGGCCTCAGTCGCCGGCGTTCGTGCGCGACATGTCGTGTCGCTGCTCACCCGGCTCTCGCTCCGCTCGGCGTTCGAGGGGACATCCGTCCCCCCGAACCCGCTTCGCGGAGCGCTCTTCGCGCCCATTATGGAGCGTCGCCCTCCGGGCGACCGCAGAACGATCGCCGAGGCGATGGCCCCGCGGCGCGCCCGCCCGCCCGGTCCCGGGGCCGTCACCCCTCGCCGTCATGCCGTAGGGGACGGCGCCCGGAGCGCAGGAGCTGTTCCGATCCGCACAATTATGCAGAGCATTGAATAAAAAACGCTCATCTGCCGTGCGACAACACCTTGCCGTTTGCGGTGGAAAGTATAGCTTATCTGATGTACCACAGACAGCGCACTCCTGGGGAAAGTTGCATGGATGCCCGTGATCAAACGGACGAAGCCTCGACCATTGCACTGGTCTCGGACATCGTCTCCGCCTACGTGGCGAACAACAGCGTTCCCGCGGGCGAGCTGGCCGGGCTGATCCAGGGCGTGCACGAGGCCCTCGCGAAGCTCGGAGCCGGCCCGTCGCCCGCGGACGAGAAGCCGGTTCCGCCGGTACCGGTCCGCAAGACCATCACCCCCGACTACCTCATCAGCCTCGAGGACGGCCAGCGCTACCGGACGCTCAAGCGCCACCTCGCCGGACGGGGGCTGACGCCCGAGCAGTACCGTCGGAAATGGGGCCTGCCGCCGGACTACCCGATGGTCGCCGCCAACTACGCCGCCCAGCGCTCCGAACTCGCCAAGAGCATCGGACTCGGACAGAAGCCGGTCCCCCGCCGCTCCCGCTCCAGCGAAGCCGCATGATCGCGAGGGGTGCCCGCTCCGCTGAGCCGCACGCGGGCGATCCGTATTAATTTCGCCACACTGTAGTGGCCTCGCATCATGCATGCTGTTCTCACGCCGCATCCATGATTCGGGCCCGCCCGCCTCTCCTCCGGAGGTCGCGCCAGCGCGGGGACCGGGCTGGTTCGGGGCGCTCGTGGTCGTCGTGGCGCTGGCGCTGGCGCTGGCCACCTTCCTGATCCTGGTCGGCGCGACACCGATCGCGCCGGTGCATCAGGTCGTGGTGGCGCTGCTGCTCGGCAACGTCGCCCTGGTGGTCGGCCTGATCGTGGTCATCGTCTGGGAGGCGCGGGTCTTCCTCCGGGCCCGCAGGGGCAACGCCGCGGTGGCGCGCCTGCACACCCGCATCGTCGGCCTGTTCAGCCTGATCGCGACCCTGCCGACGATCCTGCTCGCGGTCGTCGCCTCGATCACCCTGGAGCGCGGCCTGTCGCCTTGGTTCTCGGACCGGATGCGCAACGTCGTGCTGATGTCGGTCGACGTTGCCGACGCCTACCTCACCAACCAGTGCCAGAGCCTCGCCCGCGAGGCGCGCATCCTCAGCGACGACCTCACCCGGGCCCGTCCGGCCTTCGAGGTCGAGCGGGTGTGGTTCGAGGCGTTCCTGACCACCCGGGCCGCCGCCCTCGGCCTGCCGGTGGCCCGGATCATGCGCTCGCCGGACGAGACCGTGGCGCGGGCGAACATCGACGTGCTGAAGAACCCGCCGATCCCCTCGCAGGCCGATTTCGAGGATGCGGCGAAGTCGCCCGATCCGACCTGCCTGCTGCCGCGCACCGGGCGGATCTTCGGCGCACTCCTGAAGCTGCCGGCCTACGGCGACGCCTTCCTGCTGATCGAGCGCGAGGTGACCCGCCTCGCGGTCGAGTTCCCCGGGGTGTCCCGGGCGGCGGCGGCGGAGTTCCTCACCATCGATGCCGGGCGGCGCAGCGTGCAGATCGCCTTCGCGACGATGTTCGCCCTCATCGCGCTGATCGCGCTGCTGTCGGCGGTGTGGTTCGGGCTCAACTTCGCCAACCGCTTCGTCGCGCCGATCCGCCGGCTGATCAACGCCGCCGATCAGGTCGCGTCGGGCAATTTCTACGCCCAGGTGCCGTTCCGCAAGACCGAGGGCGACCTCCAGCACCTCGGCGAGAGCTTCAACAAGATGACCCAGGAGCTGCGCCGCCAGCGCAACGACCTCGTCGAGGCCCGCGACCAGATGGACCGCCGCCGCCGCTTCACCGAGGCGGTGCTCGCCGGCGTGCCGGCCGGGGTGATCGGCATCGACGGGGCAGGGGTGGTGACCATCGCCAATCCCTCGACCGAGCGGATCCTCGGCCTGAGCCGGGACGAACTCGTCGGCCGGCCCCTGGCGGCGGCGCTGCCGGAACTCGCTGAGGCCGGCGAGGGCCGCATCCGCCCGGGCCAGAAGCAGATCCAGATCGTGCGCAACGGCCGCGAGCGCACCATCGACGTGCGGGTGGCGAGCGAGCAGGCCCAGGACGGCGACCGCGGCGGCGACCGCGGCCACGTCGTCACCCTCGACGACATCACCGACCTCGTCACCGCCCAGCGCACCTCGGCCTGGGCCGACGTCGCCCGCCGCATCGCGCACGAGATCAAGAACCCGCTGACCCCGATCCAGCTCTCGGCCGAGCGCATCCGGCGCAAGTACGGCAAGGTCATCACCACCGACAAGGAGGTGTTCGACCAGTGCACCGCCACGATCGTGCGTCAGGTCGACGACATCAAGCGCATGGTCGACGAGTTCTCGTCGTTCGCCCGGATGCCGAAGCCGGCGATCGCCCGCAACGACCTGACCGAGATCGCCAAGCAGAACCTGTTCATGATGCGGGTGGCGCATCCCGACATCGTGTTCACGATGCGCGAGGAGGGCGAGCGGGTCAGCGCCGCCTTCGACACGCGGCTCCTGTCGCAGGCGGTCACCAACATCCTCAAGAACGCCGTCGAGGCGGTGCAGGCCGTGCCCGAGGACGTCCGCGGCCAGGGGCGCATCGACCTGCGCCTGAGCGAGGAGGGCGACAGCGTGGTGATCGAGATCACCGACAACGGAAAAGGCTTTCCGGCGGAAGGGCGCCAGCGGCTGCTGGAGCCCTATATGACGACCCGCGAGGGGGGGACCGGCCTCGGATTGGCGATCGTGAGCAAGGTTTTGGAAGAGCACGGCGGCGGCATCGAACTGAACGACAACCCGCACGGCCGGGGAGGGCGGGTGCGCCTGCGCCTCCTGCGCGAGGTCGCGCCGGCGGCCGCGGGAGGGTCCGGACCCCCTGGAGGCCGCGGCGCGGGACGCCAGGAGACCATCGGTTCGTGAGGTGCCGTCGTTCGACGCCGCGGACGGCGATCGCCCCGGCCGACGGAGCGCCCCCGGGCGCGGCCGCGCCGGTTTCACAGGATGATACGGATTTCGGACGATCCGTTCCGAAATCCGTATCATCAGCCCGCGCGGCGCATGAGCGAAGCCGGTTTCCGCATCGCGAAGCGATCAATCGGAAATCGTATGACAGGGAGCGGGCCGGCCACCCGCCGGGCGGGGGAGGCTCGAGACAGCGATGAGCGCCGACATTCTGATCGTTGACGACGAGGCGGACATCCGCGACCTCGTGGCCGGGATCCTCGACGACGAGGGGCACCGCACCCGCACCGCCGGCTCGTCCGACGAGGCGCTGGCGGCGATCGAGGCGCGCCGGCCGCACCTCGTCTTCCTCGACATCTGGCTCCAGGGCTCGCGCCTCGACGGGCTGCAGGTGCTCGACCTCGTCAAGGCCCAGCACCCGGACCTGCCGGTGGTGATGATCTCGGGCCACGGCAACATCGAGACCGCCGTCTCGGCGATCAAGGCCGGCGCCTACGACTTCATCGAGAAGCCGTTCAAGGCCGACCGGCTGATCCTGGTCGCCGAGCGGGCGCTGGAGGCCTCGCGGCTCAAGCGCGAGGTGCGCGACCTCAAGGCGCGCTCGGGGCAGGCGAGCCGGATCGTCGGCGCCTCGGTGGCGGCCAACCAGTTGCGCCAGACCGTCGAGCGGGTGGCGCCGACCAACGCCCGGGTGATGATCTCCGGCGCCCCGGGCTCCGGCAAGGAGCTGTCGGCGCGCACCATCCACGCCGCCTCGACCCGGGCGAGCGGGCCGTTCGTGGTCATCAACGCCGCCACGATCACGCCGGACACGATGGAGGCCGAGCTGTTCGGCATCGAGGCCGCCGAGGGGCGGCCACGGCGGGTCGGCGCCCTGGAGGAGGCCCATGGCGGCACCCTCTACATCGACGAGGTCGCGGACATGCCCCGCGAGACCCAGAACCGCATCCTGCGGGTGCTCGTCGACCAGAACTTCCAGCGCGTCGGCGGCACCACCCGGGTCCATGTCGACGTGCGCATCATCTCGTCGTCGTCCCGCGACCTCCAGGAGGAGATCGCCGGCGGCCGCTTCCGCGAGGACCTGTTCCACCGCCTCAGCGTCGTGCCGATCCGGGTGCCCTCGCTCGCCGAGCGCCGCGAGGACGTCCCCGAGCTGATCGCGTTCTTCATGGAGCAGATCTCGGGGGCGAGCGGCCTGCCGCAGCGGCGCATCGCCACCGACGCGATGGCGGTGCTGCAGTCGCACGACTGGCCCGGCAACGTGCGCCAGCTGCGCAACAACGTCGAGCGGCTGATGATCCTCACCCAGGGCGACCCCGAGACCGAGGTGACGACCGAGATGCTGCCGAGCGAGGTCGGCGCCCTGGTGCCGACGACGCCGAGCGGGGCAGGGGGCGAGAAGCTGATGAGCCTCGCCCTGCGCGAGGCGCGGGAGATCTTCGAGCGCGAGTACCTCGTGGCGCAGATCGCCCGGTTCTCGGGCAACATCTCCCGCACCGCCGAGTTCATCGGCATGGAGCGCTCGGCCCTGCACCGCAAGCTCAAGTCGCTCGGCATCGGGGCCTGATCGAGGGAGCCGGCTGCCCGTGCGGGAGCCGGCGGGATCTGCTACAAGCGCCGGCAGGGCCGCACACGCGGCCGTGCCGGCGGGAATCCCCGGGAGAAGGCTCGTCCGCGCAAGTCCCCCCTTGCGCCGGGGCGAGCTTCGCCGTGTAATAGGCTTTGCCGGATCCAGGGCCGCGCGCCGCGTGGTCCGCAGACATCACGGAGCGACCCGTCATCCGGGACCGGCAGCGGGTTCAAAAGGACAAGAAGAATGGCGGGCGAACGCGCTCAGAATCTGCAGGACACCTTCCTCAATCACGTTCGCAAGAACAAGATCCCGCTCACGATCTTCCTGGTCAACGGCGTGAAGCTGCAGGGTGTCGTGACTTGGTTCGACAACTTCTGCGTGCTGCTGCGCCGCGACGGACACTCGCAGCTGGTCTACAAGCACGCGATCTCGACCATCATGCCCGGTCATCCGGTGCAGTTGTTCGAGCAGGGCGAGGAGGGCGCCGAGAAGGCGTAGCCCTTCCGCCGTTTTCCGGGGCGGGCCGCTTGATCGCGGCTCGTCGCCCCCCAACCTCATCGTGGGGCGCCGTCTTCCGTCGGAAGCGCGCCCGCGGGAGGAACGGACACGACGATGGAACCGCAGACACCGGGCGAGGCCCGCCTGCAGCGGATGGCGGAGCCGGAGGGCGCCGTCGCCGCCGAGACCCGTACCCTGGTGATCGGGCCCTACCAGACCCGCCGTGCCGCGGCCGGGCGGCCGGGCGAGACCCGCGCGGCCGAGGCGCGGCTCGACGAGGCGGTCGGCCTCGCGGCGGCGATCGAACTCGACGTCGCCGACCGGCTCGGGCTGGCGTTGTCCGACATCCGTCCCTCGACCTATCTCGGCAAGGGCCGGGTCGAGGAGATCGCCGGCCGCATCGCCGCCGAGGAGATCCGCCTCGTGGTGATGGATTGCGCCCTGTCGCCGGTGCAGCAGCGCAACCTGGAAAAGGCCTGGGGCGTCAAGGTCATCGACCGGACCGGGCTGATCCTCGAGATCTTCGGGCGGCGCGCCTCGACCCGCGAGGGCACGCTCCAGGTCGAGCACGCCCATCTCGCCTATCAGCGCAGCCGGCTGGTGCGGTCGTGGACCCACCTGGAGCGCCAGCGCGGCGGCTTCGGCTTCCTCGGCGGCCCCGGCGAGACCCAGATCGAGGCCGACCGGCGGATGATCCAGGAGCGGATGACCCGGATCGAGCGCGAACTCGAAACCGTCACCCGCACCCGCGGCCTGCATCGCCGCAGCCGGCGCCGGGTGCCGTACCCGATCGTCGCGCTGGTCGGCTACACCAATGCCGGCAAGTCGACCCTGTTCAACCGCCTCACCGCCGCCGAGGTGAAGGCCGAGGACATGCTGTTCGCGACCCTCGACCCGACCGCCCGGGCGATCAAGCTGCCGCACGGCGAGACCGCGATCCTGTCGGACACGGTCGGCTTCATCTCCGACCTGCCGACGATGCTGATCGCCGCCTTCCGGGCGACCCTGGAGGACGTGATCGAGGCCGACATCCTGCTCCACGTCCGCGACATCTCGCACGAGGACACCGAGGCCCAGGGCCAGGACGTCGCCGAGGTGCTCGGCGAACTCGGGATCGAGGCCGGGGCCGGCCGGATCATCGAGGTCTGGAACAAGGCCGACCTTCTCGGCGAGGCCGAGCGCGAGCGGCTGCTCAACCTCAGCCGGCAGGCCGGCACCGGCCCTGGGGCCGGCACCGGCCTTGGGGCCGGCACCGGCCTTGGGGCCGGCACCGGCCTTGGGGCCGGCACGAAGCCCGTGCTGATCTCGGCGCTCACCGGCGAGGGGATCGACCGGCTGATGGCGCGGATCGAGGCCCGCATCGCCGAGACCCGGGCGAGCTTCGCCGTGGTGCTCGACCCGGCCGAGGGCGCCGGGCTGCACTGGCTCTACGAGAACGCCGAGGTGCTCGACCGCCGCGAGGACAGCGCCGGCACCCTGCACCTCGTGGTGCGCGTCGCGCCCGAGAAGGAGCCGCGCTTCCTCAACCGCTTCGGCGCGGCGCGGCGGCTCAGGGGAGCCGGGGACTGACCGGGCGCCCGGTGCGCGCTGGCCCGGCATGACGGTCGAGCGCCTCGCGGTCGCCGGCTACCGCTCCCTGCGCGACCTGCGCCTCGCCCTCGACCGGCTGACGGTGGTCACCGGGGCGAACGGCAGCGGCAAGTCGAGCCTGTATCGGGCGCTGCGGCTGCTCGCCGACTGCGCCCAGGGGCGGGTGATCCCGTCGCTCGCCCGCGAGGGCGGGTTCGGCTCGGCCCTGTGGGCGGGGCCGGAGACGATCGGGCGCGCCGTCCGCTCCGGGGCGCAGCCGGTCCAGGGCACCGTGCGCCGCAACGCCGTCTCCCTGCGGCTCGGCTTCTCCGACGACGATTACGGCTACGCCGTCGATCTCGGCCTGCCGATCCCCGTGCCGGGAAGCGTCTTCTTCCGCGACCCGGAGATCAAGCTGGAGAGCGTGTGGACCGGGCCGCTGATCGGACGGGCGAACGTCGTCGCCGAGCGGCGCGGCGCCCTGATGCGCCTGCGCGATGCGGATGGCGTCTGGCGCGAGGCGCCGCATCCCCTGGCGCCGTTCGACAGCGTGATGACCCACGGCGTCGACCCGCGCGACGGCCTCGACGTGCTGCTGCTGCGCGAGCGGATGCGCGGCTGGCGGTTCTACGACCATTTCCGCACCGATCCGGACGCGCCGGCCCGCCGGCCGCAGGTCGGCACCCGCACGCCGGTCCTCGCGAGCGACGGGTCGGACCTCGCGGCGGCCCTGCGGACGATCATCGAGATCGGCGATGCCGCGGGGCTGGAGCGGACGGTCGACGACGCCTTCCCGGGGTCGGGCCTGGAGATCGCCGAGCACGACGGGCACTTCGCCATCGGCCTGCACCAGCCCGGGCTCCTGCGTCCGCTGAAGGGCACCGAGCTGTCGGACGGGACGTTGCGCTACCTTCTGCTCGCCGCCGCACTGCTCTCGCCGCGCCCGCCCGGCCTGATGGTGCTCAACGAGCCCGAGACGAGCCTGCACGCCGACCTTCTCGGTCCGCTCGCCCGCCTGATCGCGGGCGCGGCCCGGCACTCCCAGATCATCGTGGTGTCGCACGCGCCGGCCCTGGCCGCCGCCCTGGCGCGGGAACCCGGGGCGGGCCTCGTGGTGCTGGAGAAGAGCCTCGGCGAGACCATGGCGGCCGATCGCGAACCGCCGTCCTGGGTCTGGCCGAAGCGATAGCGATGGGCTGAGCCGCAGGTGTGGTTCTTTTCAGTGAGACCCCGCTGAACGCTCGCTCGCGACAAAAGCAGGACGGTCGTCCGGTGAGCCAATGGACGCCGCAGTCGGAGACCATCGATGCTGGTCGGACCGCTGACCCGTGCGAGCGTGCACGCCATCATCCGCACGGAAGCAAGCCGTTGGTCCGGGAATCGGAGGTCCGGCTGGACGACGACATGGTTCTGTGGATGACCAAGGCGCTCAAGGGAGCTTCCTGATGGCCGAGGCCCCAGGGTGCCCCCTTGGAGTTCCATAATGTTGCTTATGCGAATCGCGGGTGTAGGCGCAAAGTTGGAATGTCCCACCTGAGTCAAGTAGAAATGGCACACTCCCCCGTATCGGGCACGGGCCGCGGCAGAACGGCCCGCGGCAGAACCGCGAAGATCCCGCCGAGCGAAGAACGCCCCGACCGTCCGATGGCGGCGTGCCGCCTCGGCCACCGCTGCCGTCCTTGGCGAAGCCGGAACACTTGGCGAGGCCGGAACCCTTGGCGAGACCCAGAAACCTGGCAATGCCGGGACAATCGCCGCTCCCCCGCGGTCAGCCGCCACGGGGGTCTCCGCCTCCCTCCCGTCCCTCGGTGAGGGCCGCCAGATCGTCGACGACCGCCGCGAGCGCGTCGTCGTCCGTCGCCCCGGCCTCGCAGGCGCGGGAGAACACCGCGCGCTGGCGCTCGCTCGCGGTGCCGTCGCGGGCGACGCGGCGGGCGTGGTCGAGGGCGTCGCGACAGTCGAGCGCCTCGGCATCCTCGGCGACCAGGGACAGGACCGTCTCCAACGCCTCGCCGAACGGCCGGGCGCCGCCCGCCGCCTCGTCCACCACCTCCATCCGCACGCCGTCGCGCTGGGCCCGCCACTGGTTCTCCCGGGCGAGCGCCCGGGCGACGCCGTCGATCCCGGCATTCAGCTCCGGCCGGCGCTCGGCGCAGCGCACGAGGCAGCGGTAGAGCCCGGCGATGGCGAGCGTGTCCTCGACCCGCGGGCAGGAATCGGCGATGCGCAGCTCCAGCGTCGGGAACCGGACCGAGGGGCGCAGGTGCCACCACAGGAAGCTCGCATCCTCGATCGCCCCGGCAGACGTCATCACCCGCACGTAGCGATCGTAGGCGTCGGGCCCGTCGAACAGGTCCGGCAGCCCGGTCCGCGGCATCTCGCCGAAGGCGCTGAGCCGGTAGCCGGCGAGCCCGGTGTCGCGGCCGTCCCAGAACGGCGACGACACCGAGAGCGCGAGCAGCAGCGGCAGGAACGGCAGCAGCCGGTTCATCAGGTCGACCCGGTTCTCCGGGTGCGCCACCTCGACATGGACGTGCAGCCCGCCCACCACCGAGCGCCGGCCGACCATCCGCACCGCGTCGAGGATGCCGTGGTAGCGCGCGCCATCGGTCGGGCGCTGGCTCTCCCAGGCCGCGGTCGGATGGGTGCCGGCGGCGAAGACCAGAAGGCCGTGCGCCCGGCCGATCTCGGCGAGGCCGCGGCGCCGGCCGGTGAGCGAGTCCCGCGCCGCGGCGATCCCGGTACAGGGCGGCGTCGCGATCTCGATCTGGCTCTGGAGCAGTTCGCGCTCGGCCGGAAGCAGCGACCGGGCGGCGGCGTGGAAGCCGGCCACGCCCCGGCGCGGGGTGCCCCGGGTGGCGGCGTCGGCGAGGAAGAATTCCTCCTCGATCCCGAAGCGGTAGGCCGTGTCGGTCATGGGCGGGTCTCCGGAATCGTCTGTGATACGGATTTCGGACGATGAGTTCCGAAATCCGTATCCAAGCCCGCGCGGCGGAGCTTTGCTCCGCACGCGTGAGCGAAGCCGGTTTCCGCATCGCGAAAGCGATCCCGCAGGGATCGCCGAGCGATCATTCGGAAACCGTATGAACCTCAGCGCAGGATCAGCACCAGCGCGAGGGCGAGAACCGCGGCCGCCAGCCCCGCGACGACGACGGCCCGGTGCGCGCCGGCACGGCCGGCGTCGCGCGGCGAGCCGGCGGACGCAGCCGCCCCGGGCGTGGCCGGTCCGGGCCCGTCCGGCGCGGACGGGGCCGCGACCGGCGGATCGGCGGGCCTCGGCGGCACCGGGGCCTCGGGTGCGGGGACGGTCGGCACGCCGCGACCGGACGCGAGCAGGCCGTCGTCGAGTTCGACCGGAACGCCCGCATCCTCCAGTTCGATCACCACCAGGGCGATCGCGTCGGCGCTCATCCCGTCCACCGGCAGCGTCCGCCGGAGGTCGTCGGTCGTGAGGCCGCCCTGGCGCCGGCCGAGGGCGATCAGCCGATCCAGGGTGGCGCGGTCGATGCCGGTCTCCATGGCGTTCTCCCTCCCCATCCCGGCCGGGTTCGTCGAGGCGGCGAAGGATTCAGGGCAGAGATGATGCGCGGGCCCGGGAATCCAAGCTGCCGCCGCACCGGTCGTCACGATCCGGCGATTGTCGCCCCGAATCCCCGCTCGGCCTTGCCCCCGCCGCGATCGGATGGGACGCAGCGTGATGCCGCCCGGCTCCCGCCGGGCCCGGACCCGAGGACCCGCCGCGAGCCATGACCCCGTCGCCAAGGGAATTTCCGCCCGGGAAACGTCCGCCAACGGCACGCCTGCCAGGGACCGCTCTCGCATGAACGCTCATCCGTCGTTTCCCCGCAGCGGCTCCGTGCCGCTGGCCCGGGTCGTCCCGCCCGACGGGCCGCTCGGGCCGCTGACCCTGCTGCGGACGGTGGTGCGCAACCCGATCGAGGCGTGGCCGCGGGACGTGTTCCACGAACCGCTCCTGCCCACGACGTTCCTCGGCCGCTCCAGCCTGTTCGTGATGGATCCGGCCCTGGTCCGCGCGGTGCTGGTGGATCAGGCCGACAGCTTCGAGAAGTCGGAAGCCTTCCGGCGCTCGCTGTCGCCGGCGCTCGGCGACGCGATCCTGACCGCCGACGGCGCGCGCTGGCGCTGGCAGCGCCGGGCCGCGGCGCCGATCTTCCGCAACGAGCGCATCCGCGGCTTCCTGCCGGCGATGGTCACGGCCGCGGAGCAGATGCGCGACCGCCTGACCGCCCTGCCCCCGGCCGCCGAGATCGACCTCTCCGCCGAGCTGATGCGGACCACGTTCGACATCATCGTCGAGACGATGCTGTCGGGCCACGGCCGCATCGACGTCGCCCGCGTCGCCCAGGGAGTGACGGACTACCTCGAATCGACGAGCTGGGTCTTCGCCCTGACGCTGGCGGGCGCCCCCGCCTGGATGCCCTATCCCGGCCGGCGCCGGGCCGAGACGGCGAAGCACTACCTGCGCGACGAACTCGCCCGCCTCGTGGCGGAGGGGCGGCGCGCCGGGATCGGCGGAGAAGGCGGCCTTCCAGGCGACGGCGGTCCTCAAGGCCGCAACGACCTGCTGAGCCTGCTGCTCGCCGCCCACGATCCCGAGACCGGGCAGGCGATGGACGACACCGACGTCGCCGACAACCTCCTGACCTTCATCACCGCCGGCCACGAGACCACGGCGCTGGCGCTCACCTGGACGCTCTACATCCTGGCCCAGCATCCCGAAGCGGAGGCGGCCGTCTGCGAGGAAGTGCGGACGGTGCTCGGCGACCGGGCGCCGTCGGCCGAGGACATCGACGCCCTGACCTACACCCGTCAGGTGGTCCAGGAGGCGATGCGGCTCTACCCGCCGGCACCGGTGGTGGTGCGCGCCGCCCTGACCGACCTCGACCTCGGCGGGCACCGGATCCTGGCGGGCACGCCGATCACGATCCCGATCTACGCGATCCACCGCCATGCCCGCCTGTGGGAGGAGCCCGATCGCTTCGACCCGCGACGCTTCGCGCCGGAGGCGGTGAAGACCCGCGACCGCTACGCCTACCTGCCGTTCGGGGCCGGCCCGCGGATCTGCATCGGGCTGAGCTTCGCGATGATGGAGGCGGTGGCGATCCTCGCGGTGCTGGTCCGCGACCTGCGCTTCCGCCTGCGCCCGGGCTTCGTGCCGACGCTCAAGCAGCGCATCACCCTGCGCCCGGCCGAAGGCATGCCGATGCGGATCGGGCGGCGCTGAGCGTCGTTCCGCCGGTCGTCTGCGGCCGGTGCCGGAACGGTCACCGTTTCCGGCGGAGACGACGATGCGAGACCCCGGAACTCGGCAGAGCTGCCCCTGAGGCCGGGCGTCAGGCGAGGCCGGGATGTGCGCTCAGGCGCGGGCCGGCTCGGCGTCGAGGCTGGCGAGTTCGGTGCGGGTGCTGAAGCTGGAGAGCGCGGCTGTTGGCGCCGCGCCCGGCGGAACTGCGGATCTCCGCGAGGGCCTGTTCGTGGTGCTGGAACCGGGCTTCGACACGACGACGCTGCTCGATGCGATGCGGCATCCGATTCTCCTCGTTCGTCGGATCGGGCATCGGCATGCGTTCACGCACCGTGTCGCGAACCCGGTCCAAGCGCCTGATTCTGCATCATTGTCCCGCGAATCGTGCGGAACCGGAGGGGTCCGCTCGCGGCACGAGGCCCGGCGCCATGCCCGCCCTGCTCCCGACGCGAAAAGGGCCGGCACGAGGCCGGCCCTGCACGAAACGCGCCGTGGACGATCCGGACGCGGATCATCCGGATCTCGTCGCGGCGGGGATCAGAAGCGGCCGTAGCCGTAGCCCCGCGGCCCGCCGTAGAAACGGCGACCGTAGCCCGGACGGTAGCCGTAATGGTGGTGGCGGCGGTAGCCGTAGGCGCGGCCGTAGGGCGGGCCGAAATGGCGGCGGTACCCGTAGGGACGGCCCCAGCGGTGATGCCGGCCGTAGTAGCCGTACTGTGCCCAGGCGGTGGGCGCCTGCGCTTCGGCGGCGATGGGCGTCGCGGCCGAGGCCGTCGTCGGAGCGCCCGCAACCAGGGCTCCGCCCAGGATCAGGCCAGCGGCCAGCATCATCGGTTTCAGCACGTGGTCGGTTCCTCGCATCGTGGATGGCATGAACCGGGTCAACGCGCTCGCGGAGCGGATTGTTTCAGGGCAGGTGCGCGCTCAGGCGATCTGGAGCGTCATGTCGACCACCGGAGCCTCGCCCGCTCCCCGCACCAGAGCGATGCCGTGCTCGCAATCCTCGCGCCGGACGTAGCCCTCGCCCGAATCGGCGACGACCTCGCCGTTCTCCGCCCGCAGGCGCCAGCGCCACTGCCCGGGAGCGTCCCGGTAGATCTCGAACCGCATCCCGATCCTCCTCGAGGCCGAGCCGCCGGGAATCGCCGGCCGCTCGCGCCGGCAGGAGATGGGGCGGCCCGGCGCCGGGTACAATCCGCCGCCGGCGTCAGCGCGGCTGTGCGACCCCGAAATGCCGCTCGACGAGCCCGGTGAGACGCACGGACGTCTCGGCCACCGTCAGGTCGGCGGTGTCGATCACCGCCCGGGCGCGGGCGTAGAGCGGCTCTCGGCTGAGCAGCACCGCCCGCAACTGGCGCAGGGCGTCGTCGTTGTCGGGCAGGCGCGGGCGGGCGGCGCCGCGGGCGGTCTGCTCGCGCACCCGGCGCATGTGCTCCTCCGGCCGGGCCTTGAGCCAGACGGTGAAGAACGACGACAGCAGCAGGTCCAGGGTCAGGGGTTCGGCGACGATGCTGCCCCCGGTGGCGAGCACCATCGGGCCGGGCTGCTCGACGAGGCGGCGCAACGCCCCCTGCTCCAGACGGCGGTAGCCCTCCTGGCCGTAGATCGCGAAGATCTCCGACACCTGGAGCCCGTTCTCGCGCTCGATCTCGCGGTTCAGCTCGACGAAGGGCCAGTCCAGCCGCTCGGCGAGGATGCGCCCGAGGGTCGACTTGCCGGCGCCGCGCAGGCCGATCAGCGCCACCCGCTGCGGGCCGGCCTCGTCCGGGGCGGCCGCCCCGGTGAGGATGCGCTTGGCCTCCGCCACCTGCCCCGCGGTGGCATCGCGCAGCAGGTCGCGCAACACCGGCCATTCGGGCGGGCTCTCGACCGCGGCGATCATGTCCTCCAGGCGCACGCCCATCGCCACCGCCACCCGGCGCAGCAGGATGATCGAGACGTTGCCCTGGCCGCCTTCGAGCTGGGCGATGTAGCGCTCCGACAGGCCGGAGCTCTGGGACAGCATCTTGCGGGACATCGCCCGCACGGCGCGCATGGTGCGCACGCGCTGGCCGAGGTCGGACAGGAACTGCGCCTCCTGCTCCTCGGCGGCACCGGGAGGGGCCGCCGCGGCGGCACCGGCAGGGCCGGAGGGCGCGAACGAGGGGGCCGGGGAAGATCGCATCGACCGTCGGGGGTTGGCGGGCACGGCCGTGCGGCGCGGCGCCAGCGCCGGCCGGGCGCACCCGGAAAACGAGAAGAAGCCTGCTTTACCCCATCGGGACGCGGCTGGCGACGTGACGGCACCGGATCGAGGCCGGAACACCGCGCCGGAGGCACCGGACCGGATTGATATCCGCAAGATCCGGGCCGTTTTCCACCCCGCTGCGACGCTTCCTCTCAGGTTCGTCGCCCCGGGATCTCCGCCACCGGCCGCCCTACCCTCTGCGTCCTGCCTCGTGCGTCCTGCCTCAGGCGTCCTGTCTCAGGCGTCCTGTCTTAGGCGTCTTGGCGATCGCGCATCTCGACCGGGCCGACCTGCGCCACCCGCAGGCCGGCCGCCATCGCCTGAAGCCGGGTCTGCGGATCCTCGGGCTGGATCACTCCGGCCGACATCACCAGCTTGGCGGCGTCGTCGACGCTCATCGGCACCTCGATGACCTCGCTGCGCGGCAGGTAGAAGAAGAAGCCGGTGGTCGGGTTGGGCGCGCAGGGCAGGAACACGCCGACGTAGTCGCCCGCCGGCGGCAGCGCACCCTGGACGTCGGGGCCGGCCGGCGCCGAGAGGAAGACCACCGACCACGTGCCCTTCACCGGGAACTCGACCAGCCCGACGGTGCGGAACGAGGTGCCGCTGGTCGAGAACAGCGTCTCGAACACCTGGCGCAGGCCGCGGTAGAGCCCGGAGATGACCGGGGTGCGGGCGAGCAGCACCTCGCCGAACTCCACCACCGAGCGGCCGACGAGGTTGGCGGTGAGGGCGCCGAGGGTCGTCAGCGCCACGAAGGCGATGACGAGGCCGAGGCCCGGGATGCTGAACGGCAGGTAATGATCGGGCAGGTAGGCCGAGGGGACCAGCGGCTTGACCCAGCCGTCGATGAGGCTGATGCACCACCAGGTGATGTAGATCGTGATCGCCAGCGGCCCGGCGACGATGACGCCGGTGAAGAAGTAGTTGCGCAGCCGCCCGCGGACGCTGACGCGCGTGCGGGTGCCGGAGAGGTCGGGCTCGTGGATCAACGGCGACGGTTCCGACACGCTCGGGCTCTCAACACCGCAGGCGCCCCCTGCGGATGCAGAGGTAGCGGGTTGCTGCGCTGCGCTCAAGGCGCGCCGGCGTGAGCCTTTCGGACCCGGTCGGAGCCCTGCTGCGGGACGCCCTCGCCGATCCGCACTGGGCCTGGAGCGTCGGGGCCTACGGCGCCGCCGCGACCCTGCGGCGCGATTGTTCGGAGGCGTCGTCCCCGCCCGCCTGCGGTCGTCCCGGCTTCGTCGCCGCCGCCGGCGCCCTGGTGCTCGGCGACCTCTCGCAGGTGCGTCCGATCGCCTACGAGACGGCGCTCGGGGACGAGGAATGGAGCCACGCCGTCGCCCTGTGCCTGCCGGAGGATGCCCTGCCGCCCGCCGGCCCGGACCGCATCGCCGCCCGCGGCGACGACCGGGCCGCGGCCCACCCGCCGGACCGCGACCGGCCGCTGTTCGACCTCGGCCTCGCCCTGCCCGGAAGCCGCATCGGCCTGCGCCCGCTCACGCCGGGGGCGGATGTCGCGCTCCGTGCCGTCTGCGGCCAGCCGCCCTTCCCGCTCTGGCCCGCCCTCGCCCGCCTGGATTGCGCGGCCGTGGTCGAGGTGCCCTGCGGCCGGGCCGAGATCCGCCTCGCGGCCGCAGACGGCTTCCGCTTCCACCTGTTCGAGAAGCTGCTGCGGCTTCGCCGCCGCCACGCCGCCACGGCGCCGATCCCGGCCGGCCTCGTACCGGTCCTGCACCTGCACCCGCCCCACCCGCTCGGCCCGGCCGGGTTCGACCGCACCCGTCACGACGGCTTCCAGGCGGTGCTCGCGCGGTTCGGCGATCCGGCCCTGGTGGCGCTGAAGCGGACCGTGTGGTCGGGCGAGGAGCCGGGGCCGTCGAGCCGGGCCGGGCGCGCCGCGGTGCGGGTGGCGCGGGCGCAGGCGCGGTGGCTCGACGCCGCCGGATGAGCGCCGGCCCAAGGGAGGTGGCTCACGCCGCCGTCGGGCGCCCCAGGTCCGCGCCGCTCGCGAGGCACTCGGACGCGTCGAGGATCTCGATCGCCACGATCCGGCCCTCGGCATCGAGGTCGAGCACGATGCCGGGGCGGATCTCCTCGCTCTCCGCGACCGCGGTCTCGGAGAAGCGGAGGTACAGGGCGTCGGTCTCGGCTTCGTAGCGGCGTCTCACCCTGCCCTCCCTGGCATCGACCGCCCTACCCTTCCAGGCGCGCCAGCGCCTCGCGCACCTTGTCGAGGCGGGCCGCGGCGGTCTCGCGGCGCTCGCGCTGCTCCTCGACCACCTCCTCCTTGGCCCGGGCGAGGAAGTCGGCGTTGCCGAGCTTGGCGTCGATCTTGGCGATCTCGCCGACGAGCTTGGCGTCCTCCTTCTTCAGGCGCGCCACCTCGGCCGCGAGGTCGACCACGCCTTCGAGCGGCAGGGCCGCCACCTCGCCGCGGACGATGAGCTGCACCGACTTGGCCGGGCTCGTCTCCGCCACCTCGATCGACGCGAGCCGGCCGAGCCGGCGCACGGTCTCGCCCCAGCGCCCGGCGCGCTCGCGCACCGCCGCGCTCGGCGCGACCAGCACCAGGGGAATCTGCGCCGAGGCCGGCACGTTGGTCTCCGAGCGCGCCGAGCGGATCTCGGAGACGAGGTCGACCACCCAGCCGATCTCGGCCTCGGCCTCCGGCCGCGCCAGGGCGGCGAGGTCGGGCCAGCGCGACAGCACCAGCAGCCCGCGGTCGATCCCGGCCTCGCGGCCCTTGATCGCCCACAATTCCTCGGTGAGGAACGGCATGAACGGGTGCAGCAGCGCGCAGATCTGGTCGATCAGGCACGCCACCGTGCGGCGGGTCTCCTCTTTGGCCGGTCCGTCCTCGCCCTGGAGCACCGGCTTGGCCAGTTCGAGGTACCAGTCGCAGAACACGCCCCAGACGAAGCGGTAGGCGGCGTTGGCCGCGTCGTTGAACCGGAACGCGTCGAGGGCCGCGGTGATCTCGCCGCTGGCGCGGGCGGCCTCGCCCAGTGCCCAGGCGTTCAGGGTCCCGGTCACGGCGGCCGGGTCGAAGGCCGGGTCGAGCCGGCAGCCGTTCATCTCGGCGAAGCGCGAGGCGTTCCAGAGCTTGGTCGCGAAGTTGCGGTAGCCCTCGACCCGCTGCACCGCGAGCTTGATGTCGCGCCCCTGCGCCGCCATCGCCGCGAGGGTGAAGCGCAGCGCGTCGGCGCCGTAGCGGTCGACGAGGTCGAGGGGGTCGACGACGTTGCCCTTCGACTTCGACATCTTCGCCCCCTTCTCGTCGCGGACGAGGGCGTGGATGTAGACGGTGCGGAACGGGACCTCGTCCATCGCGTGAAGGCCGAGCATCATCATCCTGGCAACCCAGAAGAAAATGATGTCGAAGCCGGTCACCAGGGTGCTGGTCGGGTAGTAGCGTGCCAGCTCCGGCGTCGCGTCGGGCCAGCCGAGCGTCGAGAACGGCCACAACCCCGACGAGAACCAGGTGTCGAGCACGTCGTCGTCGCGGCGCAGGGCGACCGGGCGGCCGTGCTTGGCCGCGGCCTGCTCCAGCGCCGCCTCCTCGCTCCCGGCGACGAAGACGTTGCCGTCCGGGTCGTACCAGGCCGGGATCTGGTGGCCCCACCAGAGCTGACGCGAGATGCACCACGGCTCGATGTTCTCAAGCCACTGGAAGTAGGTCTTCTCGTAGGTCTCCGGCACGAAGCGGGTGCGGCCGTCGCGCACCGCCTGCATCGCCCGCTCGGCCAGCGGCTTGACGTCGAGATACCACTGGTCGGTGAGGTAGGGTTCGATCACCACGCCGGAGCGGTCGCCGTGCGGCACCGCGTGGGTGTTGGGCTCGATCTGCGCCAGACGGCCCTGCTCCTCCATCAGCGCGACGACGCGCTTGCGCGCCTCCGCCCGGTCGAGGCCGTGCAGCGCCAGGGTCTCGGGTGCCGGGTTCGCATCCACGAGGAAAGCCTCGTTGCCGTCGAGGCTTAGGCGGGCTTCCTCGTCCAGCACGTTGATGAGCGGCAGCCCGTGCCGGCGCCCGACCTCGAAGTCGTTGAAGTCGTGCGCCGGGGTGATCTTGACCGCGCCGGTGCCCTTCTCGGGGTCGGAATACGCGTCGGCGACGATCGGGATCAGGCGGCCGACCAGCGGCAGGCGCACGCGCCGGCCCACCAGCGCCCGGTAGCGCCCGTCCTCCGGGTGGACCGCGACCGCGGTGTCGCCGAGCATCGTCTCGGGCCGGGTCGTCGCCACCGTGATCGTCTCGCCGGTCTCGGCGCCGGCCTCGTCCACCACCGGGTAGACGAAGTGCCAGAGATGGCCCTTGACCTCGACCTGCTGCACTTCGAGGTCGGAGATCGCGGTCTGGAACTTCGGGTCCCAGTTCACCAGCCGCTTGTCGCGGTAGATCAGCCCCTTGGCGTGCAGGTCGACGAACACCGTGAGGACGGCCTTCGACAGGCCCTCGTCCATGGTGAAGCGCTCCCGCGACCAGTCGCAGGAGGCGCCGAGGCGCTTGAGCTGGTTGACGATGGTGCCGCCGGACTCGGCCTTCCACTCCCAGACCCGGCGCACGAATTCGGGCCGGCCGAGCGCCCTGCGGTCGGGCTGCTGGCTCTCGGCGAGGCGGCGCTCGACCACCATCTGGGTGGCGATGCCGGCGTGGTCGGTGCCGGGCTGCCACAGCACGTCCTTGCCGCGCAGGCGCTCGAAGCGGGCGAGCACGTCCTGGAGCGTGTTGTTGAGGGCGTGGCCCATGTGCAGCGAGCCCGTCACGTTCGGCGGCGGGATCATGATGCTGTAGGGCGCTGCCGCGTCGCGGTCGGGACGCCCGGCCCGGAAGGCCCGGGCCTCCTCCCACTCCGCGGCGATGCGCGCCTCGACGGCGGCGGGATCGAAGGTCTTGTCCATCATGGCGGGGCCGCTCGCACGGTCCGGGCGGGACCCGGGCCGCGCCTCCTCTGAAAAACGAAACGGCCGGCCGCGCGGGCGACCGGCTCCATGACGTGCTTTCAACCGGACCCCGCCGCGTCCGTCAACTCCGGGGCGCGGCTTCGGCGCCCGCGAGGCGCGGCCTCAGCGGCCGCGGGCGACGCGCTCGATCTCGGCCCGGACCAGCCGCTCGACCATCACCGGCAGGTTGTCGTCGAGCCACGCCTTCAGCATCGGCCGCAGCATGTCCTGGACGAGGTCCTCCAGGGTGCGGGCGTTGTTCGACAGCACGGTGTTGGCGAGGAGGTGGAACGCGTGGCCGACGCTGGCATCGGTCGCGCTCGACAGGAGCCGTTCCTCCGGCGCCGGGGGCGCCGCCGGAGGGGGCTCCGGCGGCGCGGGCGGGGGCTCGGCAGCCTTCGGCGGCGGCGGCGGCTCCGGGTCGATCTCGATGGCGTCGAAGTCGATCGGCTCGTCCTTGAAGGCGAGTTCCGGCACGTCGAAGTCGAGGGGCGGCGTCCGGGCCGGCGGCGGGGCGATGTCGGCGAGGTCGAGCACGTCCTCCGGATCCGGCAGCGGCCGGGGCTTGCGCGGGGCTTCCTGCACCTCGGCAGGCTTCTGGTCGTCGGCGATGATGCGCCGGATGGAGGCGAGGATCTCCTCCATCGACGGCTCGTTCGCCTTGTCGGGCGACAGGTCCTGCTTGGGGCTCGCGGCGCTCATCCGGATCAACGCTCGGCAGAAGGGTTCGAGAGGCGGTCGATGGCGGCAGTATTCCACGGGCCGCCGGGCGCACAAGCCGCCTCGCCGGCTGCCAACAGGAGAAGTGCCGGGCCGGACTGCCCGAGGGTCACGCTCAGCGTCCGTCCGGGGTGCCGACCCCGTACCAGAGATCCTTGACCTGATCGTAATGCTGCTTGGCGCTGTACTGGGCGACCGGGATCGCGATGAACCGGGTGGTGAGCCGGCCGATCGACTGCACCACCTGATACGACCCCACCACGCGGTCGCGCTGGGCGGCGATGAGGTTGACGCGGGCGTTCAGGAGCTCCTGCTGCGCGTTCAGCACGTCGAGGGTGGTGCGCTGGCCGACCCGGGCCTCCTCGCGCACGCCGTTCAGCGCCACCTCGTTGGCCTGGACCTGGGCCTGGGAGGCGATGACGCGGGCCTTGGCGGCTTCGAGGGCGCCCCAGGCGGTGACGATGGCGGCGCGGACCTGATCGCGCACGAACTCGGCCTGGATCCGGGCCTGCCCGGCCTGCTCCTTGGCCTGCCGGATCTGCGAGTATTCCGCCCCGCCCTGGTAGATCGGGACGGTGAGCTGGCCGATGATCGCCCCCTGGAAGAACTGGGTGTTGGCGATCTGCTGGTCGAACAGCTTCGAGGCCGTGCCGCTGACGCTCACCTGCGGGTAGAGGGCGCTCTCGGCCACCTTCACCTGCGCCTCGGCCACGTCGACGGCGTGCAGCGCCGAGAGGATCTGCGGGTGCTCCCTGAGGCCGGCGTCGATCGCGACCCCGAGGGCGCTCGGCACGTAGCGGTCGAGGGGCCGGCCCGGGGCGAGCTGGCGCGGCTCGACGCCGATGATCTGGCGGTAGGTGGCGATGCTGGTGCGCAGGTTCGCCTCGGCGACGCTGACCTGCGCGCGGGCGCCGGCGAGCCGCGCCTCGGCCTGGGCGACGTCGGTGCGGGTGACCTCGCCGACGTTGAAGCGGTCGCGGGTCTGGCGGAGCTGCTCCTCCAGCACCTCGACGTTGTTGCGGTTCAGCTCCAGCGTCGCGGTGTCGGCCAGGACGTTCATGTAGGATTGCGCGGCGCCGAACAGCGTCAGCATCTCGGTGTTGCGCAGGGCCTCGCGCTGGCCGAGGACCTGGGACTCCGCCGCCCGGGTCTGGCTGTCGGTGCGAAAGCCGTTGAACAGGGTCTGGCTGACGGTGAGGCCGGCGGATCCCGGAACCAGCGTCTGCTGCGCTTCGCCGCCCACCGCGGCGCCGGCCCCGAGACCCGCGGCGCCGAGCCGGCCCGAGACGTGCTGGACGCCGATGCTCGCCGAGCCGCTGACGGTCGGCCGGTAGCCGGCCTTCGCCTGTGCCACGGATTCGTCGGTCGCGCGCAGACCGGCGCGCGACGCGTTCAACTGCGGGTTTCCGCCATAGGCCCGCGCCAGCGCGCTCTCCAGGGTTTCCGCCGAGACGCCCTGGACCGCCATGACCATCGTCACGGCGGCGAGGCCGCCGAGCCGAAGCCCGCGGAACGCCCGAGTTGGTGTGTCAGTCACGCCTGTCTACCCTGTGCGGCTCGAACCGCGGCTCGCCGGACCGGCCGACGGACGCGGCTTCGACCCGACGGGCCGCACTGCCCACCTCGATTCCGATCTTAGCCGAGGGCGTTCCCCGGAAACATCGCCCGACCGGCGGGCCGCCGACTTTGACCCGCGGTGCCGCATAAAAGCGACACTCCGGCTCCGGCGCAGGCCCGCCCGTGCCACGCTCCGGAGGACGGCGCGGGCGTCGGAATGATCTGGGAGGGAAACCGGGGCGTCGTGAAATCCGCTTCATTGCCGCGCGATTGCGCGGCGACCGCTTCGCGGGGGGATTTCGTTTCGTTCGAACGCGGCGTCGACTTGGCAACGCGGCGTCGCCCTGGCGCTACGACTTCCGGACGACCGGTCCGGAAGTCGTAGCGGTTCGTCGCCGGCCTCGCCGCCGCTGGCGGATGGAACCCTGGCCTTACGCCGTTCGCGGCGGCAAACCGGCGTTTCCGGCCCGGGCGCGGGATCCCCCCTCCCACCCGGGAGACCGGATCCGCGCCCGGCAGCTCAGGTGCATGGTCCGGCCCCTGGAACCGGCCGTTGGAAACAGTCTCATCTGAGCAGGTTTCGCAAGAGTGGTCACCGGTTTCGCGACGAAAACCCGCGGCACGACAACAACCTGAGCGGACGAAGCGTTGGCGTGCCAACGCAACCCTGCTCCAGGTCGTTGATTTTGCCGCATTTTCTACGACGGAGCGGTATTCGCTTCGTCGGAGGATGCTCTAGAACGCGAACCCGGCCTCGGCCTCGAAGGCGCGCAGGGACGGCAGGGCGGCGTCGAAGAGCGGGCGCGAGCCGAAGGCGTCGCCGGAGCGCACCCACAGGGTCGCCTTGGCGGTGCGGCCCTCGCCCTGCACGCAGGCGAGGCGGCCGCCGTCGGCGAGCTGATCCAGCAGGGTCTGCGGCCGGGTGGCGACGCGGCCCTCGATCAGGATGAGATCGAACGGCGCCCGTTCCGGCAGCCCGGCCTCGAGCGGCCCGGTCTCGACCGCGACCCCGAGGGGGCCGAGGCGCTCCGCCGCCGCGGCGGCGAGGCCGGGCAGCGATTCGAGGGCCGCGACCTCGGCGCCGAGGCGGTGCAGGAGCGCGGCGCCGTAGCCGAGGCCGGTGGCGACGTCGAGGGCGCGCGCGCCGGGCTTGACCACCAGCGCCTGGAGCAGGCGCGCCAGCACCATCGGGGCCGGGGCGTAGCGGGTCTCGCCCTCCTCGTTCCCGACCGCGACCGGCTGGTCGATGTAGGCGAACATCTCCCGCCCCGCGGGCACGAACCGCTCGCGCGGGATCGCGTCGAAGGCGTCGAGCACCGGGATGTCGGTCACGTCAAAGGTTCGAAGCTGGCAATCGACCATGAGGCGGCGCGCTTGCGCGTAGTCGAGCATTGACGGTCCCTGACAATCGGGGCGGCCGGGCCGCCGGGCGTCGCGGTTTTGGGCAATCGCCGACGAAAAGGCAAGAATGCCTGAACGGCCGCGCGGCGCGCCCGGGGCGCGGGTGCCGTTGCTGCGACGATGCCGGTGAGAAGCTCGGGATGGAGGCCTCGCCCGGAATCGAACCGGGGTGCAAGGATTTGCAGTCCTCTGCGTAACCACTCCGCCACGAGGCCATCCTGCCGGGTCGTGCCGGCCACGGTCCGATGCGACCCCGAGGGGCGCTTCGACCGCCCGGATCGGGCGGCCGATCCGGGAGCGAGGGCTCTCTTACAGAGCCGGCTCCGGCTCCGCAACTGTTCTGATGCGAAATCCGGCGGCGGCGGGGGCCGGCCCGGGCGGCCGGGCAAAAATCCGCCCGATCCGCCATCCGGGGCTTGCGCCGGCACCGCGTGCCGGCTATCCACCGTCCCGCGATCCCCGATAGCTCAGTTGGTAGAGCAGGCGACTGTTAATCGCCTTGTCGCAGGTTCGAGTCCTGCTCGGGGAGCCATCCCGCCATCGCTACAGCATCGCCTCGACCCGGATCGGCAGCCGCCGCACCCGGCGCCCGGTGGCGTGATGGACCGCGTTGGCGATCGCGGCATTGACCCCGATGATCCCGAGTTCGCCCAGGCCCTTGAGCCCGAGGGGATTCACCCGCTCGTCCTCGTCCGGCACCAGCAGCGCCTCGACCCGGGGCGCGTCGGCGGCGCTCGCCACGAGGTACTCGGCGAGGTCCGGGTTGCGGTAGTGGCCGCGGTCGACCACCGTCTCCTCCAGCAGCGCCGAGCCGAGGCCCCAGACCATTCCGCCGGTGAGCTGGCTGCGGGCGGCGAGCGGGTTGAGCACCCGCCCGGCCGCGAAGGCGCCGAGCAGCCGCGGCACCCGGATCTCCCCGGTCAGCGCGTGGACCCGGACCTCGGCGAACTGCGCCCCGAAGGCCCAGGCGAGCGCGCCTTCCGCCTGCCCCAGCGCCAGGTGCCCGGTCCGCGTCCGCTCCCAGGCGTCCTTCCCGCTCCCCTGCGGCACGAAGACCGCGACGGTCCCGGCCCGACCGGGACCGAGGTCCCGCACCAGGGCGGCGAGGGGTGCTCGGCGTCCGTCCGCCGCCGCGGCGACGCCCTGCGCCAGGGTCACGGCCGCCGGATCGGCCCCCGCGAGCGCGCCGCCCTCCGCCACCGCCCGGGCGAGGAGGCGCCGGCGCAGGGTGGCGCAGCCGCGCTCCAGGGTGTGCATCAGGCTCGTGGTGGTGGACGAGCCGCCCGACAGGCCGGCGGGCGGCAGGTCGGTGTCGCCGAGCCGCACGCCCACGGTCTCCACCGGGACCCCGAGCCACTCCGCCGCCCCCATGGCGAGCAGGGTCGTGATACCGTTGCCGATCTCGTGATGCGCGGTCTCGATCCGGGCGCCGCCCTCCGGCGTCAGGGCGACGCGCAGGCTCGCCGGGGCGATCTTCACCGGCCGGGCCGAGCTGGCGCAGCCGAACCCGACCCGCCACTCGCCGTCGCGCATCGCCCCGGGCTCCGGCACCCGGCCCGACCAGCCGAACGCCTCCGCCCCGGCCTCGAAGCAGCGCATCAGCGGCCGGGTCGAGAACGGCTCGCCGGTCACCGGGTCGCGGGCGGTGTCGTTGCGCCGGCGCAGGACGATCGGGTCGAGGCCGAGCGCCCAGGCCATCTCGTCGACGGCGCTCTCCAGGGCGAACAGGTACGGCACCTCCGGCGGCGCCCGCATCGGCCCCGGCGTGTTGCGGTCGAGGCGCACCGCCCGCTCCCCGGTGCCGATCGCCGGGCAGGCGTAGAGGCTCGCGGTGACGTCGGTGCCCTCCATCGCGAAGGCGTCGAAGCGCGAGGCGCCCATCGCCGCCTCGTGGACCAGGGCGGTGAAGCGCCCGTCCCGGTCGGCGCCGAGGCGCAGGTCGTGCCGGGTCTCCGGCCGGTGGTTGGCGATGGTGAAGCACTGCCGGCGGCTCGGCACCAGGGAGACCGGCCGGCCGAGGCGGCGGGCCGCGAGCGCCACGAGGGCGGTGTGCTGCGACAGGGCGAGCCGCGACCCGAAATGCCCGCCGATCAGCCCGGACACCACCCGCACCCGCGCCGGATCGAGGCCGAGCTGCGCCGCGAGCCCGTGGCGCAGGGCGCCGACGTGGCGCGTCGGCTCGTGCACGGTGAGATGGTCGCCGTCCCAGGCGCACAGCGTGGTGAACAGCTCGATCGGGTTGTGGTGCTGCACCGGGGTCTCGTAGCGGCCCGAGACCCGCACCGCCGCCGCCGCGAAGGCCGCGTCGGCGTCCCCCCGGTGCGGGTCGCGATGCGACGGCTTGAGGTCGGCGAGCCGCACCGTCTCGGCCCCGGGATCGTCGAGGGCGGCGGCGAACGGCTCCGCCTCGTAGGCGACGCCGACCCGGGCCGCGGCGGCCTCGGCCGCCTCGCGGGTCCCGGCCACCACCAGGGCGACGATCTGGCCGGAATGCGCCACCGCGTCGGAACCGAGCGGACGGTGCGAGCTGTTGGCGTAGCCGCCCTCCATCAGGTGCCTCACCGGGCGGACCGCGCCGGAGAGGTCGTGATGGGTGAAGATCCCGAGCACCCCCGGCATCGCCCGGGCCGCGTCGAGGTCGAAGCTCTCGATGCGGCCGCGGGGGATGGCGGCGGTCACCAGCGCGGCGTGGGCGAGGTCCGGCAACGCGGTGTCGGAGGCGTAGACCGCCCGTCCCGTCACCTTCGCCCGCCCCTCCAGGCGCGGATGCGGCCGGCCGAGAACGGCGGTCGCGCGGTCGGCCGGCGCTGTGGTCGTCTCTCGCGTCACGGCGCGCCCTCCTCTCACGGACGCGAAGGAGGTGTGCCCCGGACCGTGCCGCGACCAGCCCCGCGGCAATCCGCGCGACGGGGTCGCGCGCGTTCTTGATTTGTTCGGAGGGTGGTCTATCCTGCCGGCGCCTTCATCATCGCGAGAGGCCGGCAACCATGCACCCTTACGTCACCCTCGGCGCCCGGGACGCGGCCGCCGCGAGGCGCTTCTACGACGCCGTCCTGGCGACGATCGGCTGGGGAATGCACGCGGAGTTCCCGGGCTGGTCGGTCTACTCGCAGGGCGCGTCCGGCGAGGGGCTCAACCTGATGCTCTGCACGCCCTTCGACGGCCGCGAGGCGAGCGCCGGCAACGGCACCATGGTCGGCCTCCCGGCCCCCTCGCGGGAGGCCGTCGACGCCTTCCACGCGGCGGCGATGGCCCGGGGCGGCACGGACGAGGGCGCCCCGGGCCCGCGGCCGCAATACGGCGGGACGTGGTACGCCGCCTATCTGCGCGACCCGACCGGCAACAAGATCGCCGTCGTCTTCAACGGCTGATCCGCCCGCAGGCAGCGTTGCCCGATGCAACTCCGCTCGGGCTCCCGTGATCGCACCACTCCGCCGCCCGCCGCGGCCGGCGGAGTGGTGCCGGGCCGCCCTCGGTTCAGTTGTCGAGCCCGGCGCCGCCGGCGGTGCCACCGGTGCCGGGCGGCCCGCTGGTCGGCGAGCCGCCGATCCACACCCCGGGCGTGGTGCCCGGAACGCTCGAATTGCTCGGATTGGCGCCGCCGGGCACGGTGACGGGCGGGGGCCGCCCGTGATCGCCGGTCCGGGCACCGTGGCCCGGTGCCGGAGCCCCGAGCGCGTCGCTGGGGGCGATCCCCCCGGCGGTCTGGGCCAGGGCGGCGCCGGGCAGCGACAGGCTGAGCGCGGCGGCAAGAACGATCCTGAGACTCATCGTCGAAAGCTTCCTCGTGGTCGGACACAAACCCCCGGCGGCGGTGGATGTTCATCGCCGCTTCGCGCCCGCGCGCCACTCGATCGGATCCTCTGCCGCAATGCCGCCCGGCGCCACGATCGTCCCAAGGTATCGCGAAGAAAAGAAAGATCATTCTCGTTGACGCCGGCGGGGGTCGGCAAGCAATAATGGGGCATCGCGGATCCGTTGAAGACCACGATTCGATCGCCGCGAATACTCTCAACGACAGAAATCGACGCCCTGTTCGAACGTGCCGGCACTTGCGTGCGGGCAGGTTCGCCTGGCGCATTGACAGAGTTCTTCGCCCGCCATGTCCGACGATTCCGACGCCCGCCTCGTGTCGCGGCGCACGCTCCTGCGCACCGGCCTGACCGCCCTGCCGCTGGGCCTCGCCGCCACCTCCGGCCTCGCCCTGGGGCCGGGGCCGGCGGCGCCGTTCGATCCCGGGCCGCTCTGCGTGCCGGCGGCGGAGACCGTCGCGGGCGCCCCCCTGCGCCCGCTGAAGCTGGCCTGGAACGCCACCGCGATCTGCACCGCCGCCGCGCCGCTCGCCAAGGAGCGCGGCATCTTCGCCCGCCACGGGCTCGACGTCGACTTCGTCAATTTCGGCGGCTCGACCGAGCAGCTCCTGGAGGCGATCGCGACGGGCAAGGCCGATGCCGGCATCGGCATGGCGCTGCGCTGGCTCAAGCCGCTGGAGCAGGGCTTCGACGTGCGCATCACCGCCGGCATCCACGGCGGCTGCCTGCGCCTGCTCGGCGCCAAGTCCGCCGGGATCACCGGCGTCGCCTCGCTCAAGGGCCGGACGATCGCGATCAGCGACCAGGCGAGCCCGGCCAAGAACTTCTTCGCGCTGCTGCTGGTCAAGGCCGGCATCGACCCCGAGCGCGAGGTCGAGTGGCGCCAGTACCCGGCCGACCTCCTCAACCTCGCGGTCGAGAAGGGCGAGGCGCAGGCGCTGGCGGATGCCGACCCGCGCACCTTCATCTGGCTCAAGGATCCCAGGCTGACCGAGGTCGCCACCAACCTCTCGGGCGAGTTCGCCACGCGGTCGTGCTGCGTGCTCGCGGTCCGCGGCAGCCTGATCCGCTCCGACCGGGCGGTGGCGAGCGCCCTCACCAGGGCCCTGCTCGAGGCCGGCCACCGGGTCCACCACGACCCCGAGGACGCCGCGCGCCTGTTCTCGCAATACGGCGGCAAGGGCTCGGTCGAGGACCTCGCCGCGATGCTGCGCAGCCACACCCACGGTCACCAGCCGGTGGGGCCGACGCTCAAGCAGGAGATCGCCGCCTACGCCGACGAGCTGAAGCTCGTGAACGTGATGCGCCGCGGGACCGACACGGCGAAGTTCGCCGACCGGGTCTACGCCGACGTGCTGACCTGAGGAGGCGCCGATGACCTCGATTCCCGCCCCGGCGGTCGCCCGCGCCGGCACCGCCGCCCGGACCGACGGCCTGCCCGTCTGGTGGACCGGGCTCGCCGCCGCCACCGCCTGGCTCGTCCTGGCCGGCGCCACCGCGTCGCTGCCGGAGGAGCACGACTTCCCCTTCACCCTGCCGTTCGCGGCCGGGGCGGCGGGAGCCGGCGTCGCCCTCGTCCTCGCCGCGCTCCTCGCCGGGCGGCCGGACCGGGCCGCCGGGCTGCGCCGGCGCGGGCCGTGGCTGGCGGCGCTCGGCCTCGGCCTGCTGGCCTGGGAACTCGTCACCGCGAAGCTCGGGCTGCTGCCGATGCCGTTCTTCCCGCCGCCGCAGGCGATCCTGGAGGTGTTCGTCGAGGACTGGCCGAAGCTCGGCGGCAGCATCGTCGCCTCGCTGCTGCTGCTGGCCGGCGGCTACCTCGCCGGAGCGGTCGTCGGCTTCACCCTCGGGGTCGCGGTCGGCTGGTCGCGGGCGGTCGCCTACTGGGTTCACCCGGTGCTGCGCTTCGTCGGCCCGCTGCCGGCCACCGCCTGGCTGCCGCTGGCCTTCTTCCTGTTCCCGTCCTCGTCCTCGGCCAGCACCTTCCTGGTCGGGCTCGCCGCCGGCTTCCCGGTCACGGTTCTGACCTGGTCGGGGGTCGCGGGCGCCAACCGGGCCTATTACGACGTCGCCCGCACGCTCGGCGCCTCGAACCGCTTCCTGATCCTCAAGGTCGCGATCCCCGCCGCCCTGCCGCACGTCTTCGTCGGCCTGTTCATGGGCCTCGGCAGCGCCTTCGCGGTGCTGGTCGTGGCCGAGATGCTCGGGGTCAAGGCCGGCCTCGGCTGGTACCTGCAATGGGCGCAAGGGTGGGCCGCCTACGCCAACCTCTACGCCGCGCTGATCGTCATGGCGCTGATGTGCTCGGGCCTCATCACCCTGCTGTTCCGCCTGCGCGACCGGGTGCTGGCCTGGCAGAAGGGGCTGGTGCAATGGTAGCCGCCCCCCTGCTCCCCGCCCCGGCCGCCGGCGCCGGCGCCCGGCTCGGCGTCGAGGACGTCTCGCACGCCTTCGCGATCCGCGGCGCAGCCCTGCCGGTGCTCGACCGGATCGGCCTCGACGTGGCGCCGGGCTCGTTCGTCGCCCTGCTCGGGCCGTCGGGCTGCGGCAAGTCCACCCTGCTGCGGCTCGTGGCCGGCCTGGAGCCGCCGGAGCGCGGGCGCCTCGTCGTCGACGGCGTCCCGGTCGCCGGCCCCGACCCGTCGCGCCTGCTCGTGTTCCAGGACCCGACCCTCTATCCCTGGCGCAGCGTGCGGCGGAACGTGGCGCTGGGCCTCGAGGCCCGCGGCCTCGCCCGAACCAGCGGGCACCGGGTCGAGGAGGCCCTGCGCCTCGTCGGGCTGTCGGACTTCGCCGACGCCTACCCGCACCAGCTCTCCGGCGGCATGGCGCAGCGCACCGCGCTCGCCCGCGCCCTCGTCAACGAACCGTCCCTGCTCCTCCTCGACGAGCCCCTGGGCAAGCTCGACTCGCTCACCCGCCTCGCCATGCAGGCCGAGCTGGTGCGGCTGTGGCAGGAATCGCGCTTCACCGCCCTCCTCGTCACCCACGACGTCGAGGAGGCGCTGGTGCTGGCCGAGCGGGTGATCGTGCTGAGCGACCGACCGGCGCGGATCACCGCCGAGATCGCCAACCCGGCGCCCTATCCGCGCCACCGGGACGATCCCGACCTCGTGCGCCTGCGCCGGGAGGTGCTGGGGCTGCTCGGAGTCGGCGCGCGATGACCGAGCGCCCGGACGCCGCCCCCCGCCTCGGGCGGATCGGGCGCCGGCAGGCCCGCGCCTGCGCCCTCCCGCCCCCGGCGCATCCGAGCGAGCCGAGCCCCGAACTGGTCGCCGCGGCGGCCGCGGTGGTGCTGGTCCTGCTCACCGCCGCCTGCCTGCTGCACTGAGCCCGCGGACGGTCCCGGCTCCGGCCGCCCCGCGGGCTCACGGAGGCGGGCTTCCCGGTGGAGGCTCCTCGCCGAGGAGCGCCAGCGCCGCCATCTGCGCCTCGGCCGCGGCGAGGGCCGCGCGCTCGACGGCACGGTAGCGGCGCACGAGGTCGGCACCGAGCGGCGTGAGGCTCGCCCCGCCCCCGCCCGGCCCCCCGGCCTGCCCCTCGACCACCGGATGCGCAAGCACCCGGTTGAGGTCGGCCACCAGCATCCAGGCCCGGCGGTAGGACATGCCGAGCGCCCGCCCCGCCGCCGAGATCGAGCCGTGCTCGGCGATCAGCTCCAGGAGCCGGACCTTGCCCGGCCCGATCCGGGCCGCCGGACCGAGGTCGATGCGGAGGCTCACCTGTGTCATCGGGCTGTCCCCTGCTATTCCCGATCGTATATAACGGTGCCGGGGACGCGACGCGCCCCTCACACGGGCTCCCCGCATGCGCCTTCTCCGCCGCCACCTCCTCGCCGCCGGCCTGCTCGCCATCGTCCCCTCGGCCCAGGCGGCCGAGACCACGACGGTGTTCGCGGCGGCGAGCCTGAAGAACGCCCTCGACGACGCCGCCCGGGCGTTCACGGCGCAGACCGGCGTCGCCGTCCGGGCGAGCTACGCCGCCTCCTCGGCCCTCGCGCGCCAGATCGAGCAGGGCGCACCGGCCGACCTGTTCGCCTCCGCCGACCTCGACTGGATGGACTATCTCGCCGCCCGGGGGCTGATCCGGCCCGGGACGCGGGTGAACCTGCTCGCCAACCGCCTCGTCGTGGTGGCGCCGAAGGATGCGGCCCTGGGCGAGGTCGCCCTCACGCCGGAGGGCTTCGCCCGGGCGCTCGGCGCGGACGGGCGGCTCGCCACCGGCGAGGTCGGCTCGGTGCCGGTCGGCAAGTACGCCAGGGCGGCGTTCGAGAAGCTCGGGCTGTGGAGCGCGCTGCAGCCGCGGCTGGCCCAGGCCGACAACGTGCGCGCCGCCCTGGCGCTGGTCTCGCGCGGCGAGGCGCCGCTGGGCGTGGTCTACGAGAGCGATGCGAAGTCCGACCCCGGCGTCAAGGTGGTCGGGGTGCTTCCCGCCGGCAGCCACCCGCCGGTGGTCTACCCCTTCGCCGTCACGGCCGAGGCCCGCGGCACCGGAGCGGCGCGCTTCCTCGACTTCCTCAAGGGGCCGGCCGGCAAGCCGTTCTTCGAGGCGCAGGGCTTCACCCTCGCCGAGCCGGGGCGCGGCGCCGCCTCGCAGTAGCGCCGCGCCCGCCGTAGCGCCGCGGCCACGGACGGGCGCGGGACGCGACCCGGGGGCATCACCGGCCTCGAACTTGCGACGCGGGCGTGCCAAGGACGGACGCATCCGCCGGGCCGCCGCGCCCGCGCCGCGAGGGGGGACGGGAAGCATGGTGTCGCGCAGAGAGATGGCGGGCCTCGTCGGCCTGGGAGCCCTCGGGGCCGGCCTCGCGGCGTCCGCCGCCCACGCCCAGACGCCGCCGGCCGAGGGCACCTTCGCCCGGGTGCGCCGCACCAAGGTCCTGCGCATCGCCGGCATCGTCGGCACCGAGCCGTATTACCGCAAGGACATCGTCACCGGCGCGTGGTCGGGCTTCTGCATCAGCATGGCCCAGGACCTCGCCAGGTCGATGGAGGCCGAGGTCGAGATCCTGGAGACGACCTGGGGCAACGCGGTCCTCGACCTCCAGGCCAACAAGATCGACATCATGTTCGGCCTCAGCCCGACCCCGTCGCGGGCGCTGGTGGTCGAGTTCACCCGGCCGATCATGAACAACACCTTCACGATCATCGCCAAGTCCGGCTCTGAGAAGTCGGGGTTCGAGCCGAAGAGCTGGGCCGACCTCAACAAGCCGGAGGTGAAGGTCGCGGTCGACATCGGCTCGACCCACGACCTGTTCGCCCGCCGCATCCTGCCCAACGCCACCCTGATCGCCCTCAAGACCCCCGACGAGGCGACGCTGTCGCTCCAGTCCGGCCGGGCCGACTGCGTGATCCAGGTGGCGATGCTGTCCCTCGTCACAGTGAAGAAGAACCCGCGCCTGGGGAAGATCATCGTGCCGGCGCCGGCGAGCGCGCAGCCGACCTGCGCCGGAGTCCGGGTCGACCCCGACCAGCGCTTCCGCACCTACGTCGACAACTGGCTCGAATACAACCGCTCGCTCGGGGCGATGCGGAGCTGGATCACCGGCAGCCTCGAACTGGTCGGCATCCAGCCGCAGGACATCCCGCCCGAGATCAGCTTCTGAACCGTCGGCCCGCGGCCATGGCCCCTGCCCCGCCCCTCGGCATCCTAATGCTCGACACCGCGTTTCCCCGCCCGCCGGGGGATGTCGGGCATCCGGCGACCTGGCCGTTCCCGGTCCGGTTCCGGACGGTCGCCGGCGCCACCGCCCGCCGGGTGGTGGACGGGGATGACGGCCTCCTCGACGCCTTCGTGGCGGCGGGCGCGGCGCTCGCCCGCGAGGGCGCGGTCGGGCTCACGACCTCGTGCGGGTTCCTCGCCCGGCACCAGCGGGCCCTGGCGGCGCGCCTGCCGGTGCCGGTGGCGACGTCGAGCCTGCTCCAGCTTCCCCTGGTCGAACGCGGCCTGCCGGCGGGACGGCGGGCCGGGGTCGTCACCTACGACGCGGCGGCGCTCACCGGCCGGCATTTCACGGAGTGCGGCGCCGACCCCGCCACGCCGCGGATCGGCCTGCCGGCCGACGGGGCGTTCCGCGCCCTGATCGAGGGCGGGGTGGCCTACGACCGGGCGGCGCTCGCCGCCGAGGTGACGGAAGCCGCGCGCCGCCTTCTCGCCGGGCATCCCGGGATCGGCGCGATCGTGCTCGAATGCACCAACCTGCCGCCCTTCGCCCGCGACCTCGCCGCCGCCTTCGGGCTGCCGGTCCACGACGTCGTGACCCTCGGGCGCTGGCTCCATGCCGGCCTCGCCCCGGCGCCCTACGCCCATTGCTGACCCGGCCGGCCGGAGCGCCCGCCACGGAGCCGCCATGCCCTACGAGTGGGATTTCTCGTTCCTGCTGCCCTACAGCCGGCTCATCGGCATCGGCGCCGCCTACACCGCCGGGTTCACGGTCGTCACCGCCGCCGCGGGCCTCGTCGTCGGCGGCGCCATCGCGATGGCGCGGCTCGCCGGGCTGCGGCTGGTCTCGATCCCGCTGGTCGCCCTCGTCGAGGTCTTCCGCTGCACCCCGGTCCTGGTCCAGCTCGTCTGGTGCTACTACGCCCTGCCGATCCTGATCGGGGTCGAACTGTCGCCCGCCACCGCCGCCTTCGTCACCCTGACCCTCTACGGCGCCGCCTTCTACGCCGAGATCATCCGCGGCGGCATCGCGTCGATCGATCCGGGCCAGTGGGATGCCGGCCGGGCCCTCGGCATGCGCCGCGCCGCGCTGATGCGGCGGATCGTGCTGCCGCAGGCCCTGCGCCGGATGCTGCCGCCGCTGGTCAACCAGACCGTGCTCCAGCTCAAGAACACCTCGCTGCTCTCGGTGCTGGCGGTGCCCGACCTGCTCTACCAGGGCCAGCTCATCACCTCGGCGACCTACCGGCCGCTGGAGACCTACACGATGATCGCGGTGATCTACTTCCTGATCCTGTTCCCGCTCACCGCCTTCGCCCGCCACCTCGAGCGCCGGCTGGCCCCATGACGACGAGGCATCCCGCCATGAGCGAGCCCGCGATGATCGAGGTCCGCCACCTGCAGAAGGCGTTCGGCGGCGTGCCGGTGCTGCGCGACGTCTCGCTCACCGTGTCCCGCGGCGAGGCGGTGGCGCTGATCGGTCCGTCCGGCTCGGGCAAGTCGACCCTGCTGCGCTGCCTCAACCTGCTCACCCTGCCCGACAGCGGCGCGGTCCGGGTCGGCACCCAGGCGATGGACTTCACCGGCGGCCAGCGGCTGCCGCGCGACCGCGACCTCGCGGCGTTCCGCGCCCGCACCGGGATGGTGTTCCAGGCCTTCAACCTGTTCCCGCACCTGTCGGTGGTGCGCAACGTCATGGAGGGGCCGGTCACGGTGCTGCGCACGTCCCCGGCCGAGGCCCGCGAGCGGGCCCTCGCCCTCCTCGACAAGGTCGGGCTCGCCGACAAGGCCGAGGCGTCGCCCGACCGGCTCTCGGGCGGGCAGAAGCAGCGGGTCGCCATCGCCCGGGCGCTCGCCATGCGCCCCGAGGTGATGCTGTTCGACGAGGCGACCTCGGCCCTCGACCCGGAACTGGTCGGGGAGGTGCTGGCGGTGGTGCGCCAGCTCGCGGCGGAAGGGATGACGATGGTGCTCGTCACCCACGAGATGGCCTTCGCCCGCGAGGTCGCCGACCGGGTGGTCTTCCTGCGCGACGGCACGATCGTCGAGGACGGCCCGGCCCGGGAGGTGATCGACGCGCCCCGGGAGGCCGCGACCCGGGCGTTCCTGAGCCACTTCCACCGCGGCGCCCTGCCGGCGGCCGGCTGAGCGGACCTGCGTTGGCGCGCCAACGCTTCGTCCGCTCAGGTTCTTGCCGTGCCGCAGGTTTTCGTCGCGAAACCGGTGACCGCTTTTGCGAAACCTGCTGAGGCGGCCCCGCCGCCGCGCCGCGGCAGGTCCGGAACAGGATGCCGGCGCGATGACGAGCCGGCCGGCGGCGCGGGAACGGCCGGGGCGCCGACGCCGTTGGTTCGCGCATCGAACCGGGAGACCCCCATGTCGAACCCCATCCTGCCGGCTCCGGGCCGGTCCATCCCGAGCCGGTCCGTGCTGGCGCTGGCCGCCGCCTTCGCCCTCTCGGCCGGCCTCGGCATCGGCTCCGCCGAGGCCAAGGGCTGCATCAAGGGCGCCATCGTCGGCGGTCTCGCCGGCAAGGCGGTCGGCCACGGCAAGGCCGGGGCGGCGGCCGGCTGCGTCGTCGGCCATCACAACGCCAACAAGGCCGGCAGGAACGCCGGTCAGCCGGCGCCCCAGAACTAGAGCGTTTTCCGACGAGGTGGATACCGCTTCGTCGTAGAAGATGCGGCAAACTCGACGACCTGGAGCAGGGTCCGATCGCAGCGTGATCGGACCCTCCTCTGAGCAGGTTTCGCAAAAGCGGTCACCGGTTTCGCGACGAAAACCTGCGGCACGGCAAGAACCTGAGCGGACGAAGCGTTGGCGTGCCAACGCGAGTCCGCTCAGAACTGCCGCGGTCCGGCCTCGCGCGATGCACCATCGCCGGGCCGGATCCGCACCCGTGGATCGCCGCGAGCCGGCAGGGCCGGAATCCCCATCCGCATCGCCGCTCCGGCATCGTGCGTTCGGCGGACCCGCGGCGGCCCGGCCGACCCGACGACAGGATCGGCGAAGAACAGGCCGTCCCGTGCGACGCGGACTCGATCGGCTTCGCCGGGACATGGACCACCGATCGACAGTCACGATCGCCTTGCCGGCGGGCGACGCGACGCGATAGGATTGTGGACACCCAGGAAGAACCGGGCGTGTCAGGGGCGATCACCTTACCCTCCTACGAGGAACTGGCGGCGGAGAACGCGCGCCTGCGCGAGGCGCTGGGGCACGCCCATCTCGACGCGCGTCAGGCGGAGGCCCGGCTGACGCAGCGCGAATCCGCAGCCCGGGCCGATTCGCGCCTGATCCGGGCCGATCTGGCGCTGTCCGAGCAGCTCGTCGTCGAGCTGCGGGCGGCACAGGAATCGGTGCGGATCTCGGAGGAGCGGCTGGCCCTGGCCTTCGAGGCGTCGGGCTGCCTCGGCTGGTGGGACTGGGACATTCCCGCCGACCGGATCCATGCCGGAGCCGCCTTCGCGCAGATGTTCGGCGTCGATCCCGCGGCGGCGGTCGCCGGGATGCCCCTGTCCGCCTTCGTCGCGGGCATCCATCCCGACGACCGGGACCGGGTCGGCGACCGCATCCGGCACGCGGTCGCGACCGCGGGCGAGTTCAACGAGGAGTATCGGCTGCGGCACCCGGACGGCGCGGTCTCGTGGGTCCGCGCGCAGGGGCGCTGCTATCATGATTCCGGGGGCATGCCGCTGCGCTTCCCCGGCGTCGCCCTCGACATCACCTCCACCAAGCGCAGCGAGCGGCGCAAGGACGCCCTGGTGATCCTCGGCGACCGCCTGCGCGACCTCGGCGACGTCGGGCAGATCGCCCATGCGGGGGCGGAGATCATGGCCCAGGCCCTCGAAGCGGGACGTGCCGGCTTCGGGGTGGTGAACCAGGCCGACGAGACCGTGATCGTGCAGCCGGACTGGTGCCGGCCCGGGCATGGCGAGCGTCGCCGGACCGCACCGCTTCCGGAATTACGGCTCGTTCGTCGACGACCTGATCCGCGGCGAGCTGGTCGTCGTCTCCGACGCGGCGACGGACCCGCGCACCCGGGAGTCGGTGGAAGCCCTGCGCGGCATCGGCATCCGGGCGCTGGTCAACGTTCCGATCGTCGAGCGCGGCCGGCTCGTGGCGGTGGTGTTCGCCCACGACGACCGGCCGCAGCGCTGGGAGCCGGGCGAGCTGCGGTTCATCCGCACGGTGGCCGACCGCATCCAGGCCGCGGTGGCCCGGGTGCGGGCCGAGGAACGGCAGAACGTGCTCAACCACGAACTGAGCCACCGCCTCAAGAACACCCTCGCGCTGGTGCAGTCGGTCGCGGCGCAGACCCTGCGCAACGCCGCGACCGTCGGCGAGGCCCGGGAGGCGCTGGCGACCCGGCTGATCACCCTGGGCAAGGCCCACGACATCCTGCTCGCCGGGAACACCGACGGCGCCGGCGTGGCGGCGATCGTCTCCGGGGCGCTGGCCCTGCACGACGACACCCGGCGGCGCTTCCGCCTCGACGGCCCGGACCTGGAGATCGGCCCCTCGGCCGCCCTGTCCCTCGCCCTGATGCTGCACGAGCTGGCGACCAACGCCACGAAGTACGGCGCCCTGTCGGTGCCGGACGGATCGGTGGCGGTGGCCTGGGACGTCGAGCCGGCAGCCGAGGCCGGCTTCCGGCTGACCTGGACCGAGGCGGGCGGCCCGCCGGTGTCGCCGCCGCGCCGCAAGGGCTTCGGCTCGCGGCTGATCGAGCGCGGTCTCGCCGGGGGCGGCGTCGACCTGCGCTACCCGCCCGAGGGCGTGGTCTGCGCCTTCAGCACGCCCCTCGCGAGCCTGCGGGCGGGGCTGTAGGCTCCTGCCCGGGCGGGCCGGCGCTCACGGCCCGCCCAGCAGGATGCCGGCCCACTGCTCCCGCAGCCCGGCCTCCGTCGCGCCGTCGTCGTAGGCCGGGCTGGAGAGGAGCGCGGCCGTCCGGACCTCGACCAGGACGATGGCCCTGATCCGGTCGGCGAGCGTTCCCCAGCGGTCGAATCTCGGCCGGTGCGCGGCGAAGCCGTCGCTGCCCCGCTCGTGGATGGACGCGAGCCCCCTGGCGCGGAACCCCTTCCGGCTCAGGGGGTCGACGACGTTCACCTCCAGCACCGGGCGTTCGCGAAGGTTGGCGATCGTGCCCGGCGACCGGATCTCCCCGAAGGCGAGCGTCCGGTCGTCGACGACCACGAACGTGCCCTTCGGCGAGAGGTTGGGCTCGCCGGTCCCGGAGACGGTCGCCACGAAGCCGAGCCGCTGCCGTTCGACGAACGCCCTCATCTCCTGTGTCAGCATCGGCTTCCCCCGGCTTCTCGTGGTCCACCTCGGATGACCGGGACGCCCGTCACGGGTAGGCGGCGCGGTGCGCCTCCGCGAGCGCGTCCTCGATCGGCCGCCCGGCCCGGTAGGCGGCGAGGTCCTCCGGCCGCGCCACCCCCTCGCGCAGGCGCGGACAGGGTTCGGGCGCGCCGATCAGCGTGCGCACCGGCAGGCGCTCGGCGTAGACCGGCAGCGCGTAATCCTCCTCGTCGTCGGCCACGCCCTTGGCCCGGATCTTCGCCGAGGCGCGCTCGATCTCCATCACCACCACCGCGGTCGCCTTGACCTCCTGGACCGTGCTCCGGCGCAGGGTCGCGGTCCGGCCGGGAAAGAAGCGGTCGACCATCATCGTCAGCGCCCGCCGCTTCTCCTCGGGCTCCGCGACGAGGCGGGCATGGCCGAAGGCCATCACCGAGCGGTAGTCGGCGGAGTGGTTGAAGCCGCAGCGGGCGAGCACGAGGCTGTCGAGATGGGTCACGGTCAGGCAGGCCGGCTGGCCCTCCGACTGGTTGCGCAGCATCCGGCTCGCGCTGGAACCGTGCCAGTACAGGTGCGAGCCCTCGCGCCAGAACAGCGTCGGGGTGCAGTAGGGCCGGCCGTCGACGACGTAGGCGACGTGGCACAGGGCGGCGGCGTCGAGCAGCGCGTGGATCGTCGCGTGGTCGTAGCGGCCGCGGTCGTGCAGGCGCTTCACCCGGTTGGTGCCGTCGACCGGATAGGCCGTCTCGCTCGTCATCGCCGATCCCCGTGGATTGATGTCCCGTGATCGCACGGGCAAAGTGGTCGGAACGAGGGCCAGTTCCGGGGCAATCATGCCGACCACTTCGCGGCGCGGCGGCACGATCCTCGACCTGCCGCTCCGGCTCGAGCCGGCGGCCGGCAACCGGCCGCAGCAGGTCCATGCCGGCCTGCGCGCGGCGATCCTCGGCGGCCAGCTCGCCGCCGGCCTGCGCCTGCCGTCGAGCCGGGCGCTCGCCGACCAGCTCGGCGTCGCCCGCAACGCCGTCGTCGTCGCCTACGAGCACCTGAACGGCGACGGCCTCGTCGAGACCCGGCCCGGGGCCGGCACCTACGTGGCGGCGCACCTGCCGGTGCCGCCCCCCGCCGCGGCGTCACCGGCCGATCCGGTCGAGGTGTCCCGGTCCGGGCCCTGCGCCCTCGGCCACACCGAGGCCGATCCCCGGCTGCTGCAACGCCTCGCCGCCGCCCTCCGCCGCCGCACGCTCCGGGCGGGGGCCGCCGACCTCGGCTACGGCGACCCGCGCGGCGGCGAGGCCCTGCGCCGGGGGGTCGCCGCCCACCTCGCGGCGAGCCGCGGCCTGCGCTGCGACCCCGGCCAGGTCGTGATCGTCGGCGGCACGCAGCAGGCCCTTCGCCTGTGCGCCGAGGCGCTGCTCGAACCCGGCGACCGGGTGTGGTTCGAGGATCCGGGCTACCCGACCGCGCGCCGGACGCTCCAGGCCGCCGGCCTGTGCCCGGTCCCGGTGCCGGTCGATGCGGAAGGGATCGACGTCGCGGCCGGCCGGGCGCGGGGCGGCGAGCGGGTGCGCGCGGCCTACGTCACGCCGTCGAACCAGTTCCCGACCGGGGCGACGATGAGCATGGCCCGGCGCATCGCCCTCCTCGACTGGGCCCGCACGGCCGGCGCCTGGGTGCTGGAGGACGATTACGACAACGAGTTCCGCTACGACGGCCCTCCCCTGACGGCGCTGGCCGGCCTCGATGGCGGCGACCGGGTGATCTATCTCGGGACGTTCTCGAAGACGCTGTTTCCCGGCCTGCGGCTCGCCTACCTCGTCCTGCCGCCGGCGGCGGTCGGGCGGGTGCTCGCCACCCGGGCCACCCACGACCGCTTCCCCCCGAGCCTGATGGACGCGGCCGTCGCCGACCTGATGGCGGACGGGACCCTGGCGGCGCACACGCGGCGGATGCGCAGGCGCTACCGGGCGGCCCGGGACCATCTGGCGGCGGCCCTGGCCGAAGCCGCGGGCGGCCGGCTGCGCATCGTGGTGCCGCCGCAGGGGCTGCACCTCGTCGCCTATCTGCCGGACGGCGCGGACCGCGAGGCCGCGGCGGCGATCCGTGCCCGGGCCGGCATCGAGGCCCGGCTGGTCAGCGAGATGCGCCTCGTCCCGGGGGCGCCGGACGGGTTCGTCCTCGGCTTCGCCGGCCACGGCCTGCCGGAGCTGGCGGCCGCCGCCGGGACGCTGGGCCGCGCCGTCCGCGCCAGCCCGGATCCCGCCTGGGCTTCGGATCGGGCCGTTGACCCATCTCGAATCGGCGATGCCAAGCCCAGAGCTTGAGGGGCCTTGGGCTCGGCGAGGATTCGGGAACAGAGCCAGCGGTCATTGAGGACGACCCCTGGCATCAGTGCCGGGTCGCGTCGTCGTCCGGATCCTCGCGGGAGCCCGCCGTGTGGACGTCGAGGTCGAGTTGCAGGTGCCTCGTGCCCAGCATCCGCAGCGTGTCCGGTGCGATCTCGATGCCCTCGTTGCTGCGCCGGAGGAACAGCCCGCACACGACCCTGCATTCGAAGCGGTGCGACAGGCGCTGCCAGACCACGGGATCGCCCGTCGTCCCGGCGAAGATCTCGCGGACCTGCGCGTCGAGGTTGCCGGGCACCCGTTCCGCGGCGCGCAGGGCCCACCGGCCGGTCTGGGCGGTGTAGATGCGCCCGAAGGAGGTGATGATCGGATCGCCCCGCCGCGCGCTCCCGCTCGGCGCCGTGCCGAGAAGACGGGTGATCTCGTCCGGATCGAGTTCGTGTCCGAGGATACGAAGCGTTGCGGTGGATCGATCGACAGGTGACATTCATCGGCCTTGTGGAGTGCCGCTGCGGCATACCATGCCGCCCGCCCCCCACACCCGTCCGACGCCTTCACAATCGCGCGTGGATTCTGCGGGCGATCTCGCCGAGCCGCTGCTCGAGCAGCGTCGGGACTTCGCAGACGTAGGCGAGCGATTGGCTGCGCTCCTGGAAGATGCGCCTGTCCCACGCGAACCGGCTCTCCAGCTCGGTCAGCTCTCCGGATTCCCGTACGTCGGGCGAGGTCTTGATCTCGCTGATGCGCCCGGCCTCGTCGCGGATGCGCTCGGCCATCGCCCGCTGGCCGCGGGCGTAGCGGTCGATGCCGGCCACGACCCTGTCGCGCTCGCCGTTCAGCCCCTCGAACACCCCGGCGAAGACCCGGGTCAGCCGTTCGGCCCGGTCGGGTCCGAGATCCCGGACGAAGCCGTCGAGGAGCCCGTCGACCGCCTCCAGCGGGGTGCGGCGGGAGGCGAGGGTCTGGGCGAGGCGGGCCGCCTCGCGGTCGCTGCCCCACTCCTCCAGCGCCCGGGCGGGGTCCGGCCCGGTCCAGACCGAGCCCGGGCCCAGCGTCGAGACCTTGCGCTGCGGGCACGGCCAGTCGGGGTCGGGCTTCGGCTGGGCGAGGGCCGGAAGGCTCAGGACGGCGAGCAGGGCCGCGAACGGGAGCACTCGGGTCATGGGGTTCCTCGTCTCATACGGTTTCCGGTCGATCGCTCGGCGATTGCTGCGCCATCGCTTTCGCGATGCGGAAACCGGCTTCGCTCATGCGTGCGGAGCAAAGCTCCGTCGCGCGGGCTTCGATACGGTTATTCTGAACTCATCGTCCGAAAACCGTCTCAGGCGGCCCCTCCGGGCGGGCCGCCGCGGCGGGCGAGCAGGCCGCGGCCCGGGTCGTAGGCCGCCACGGCGAGGGCGAAGAACGCGAGGCCGGTGCCGGCCACCACGGCGCAGGCGAGCGGGTTGAACGCGCCGTAGAGGGCGAAGCGCACCAGTTCGACCGCGTGGGTGAACGGGTTGGCCTGGCAGATCCAGTAGAGCGTCGCGCTCGACTCGTTGACCCGCCACAGCGGGTAGAGCGCCGAGGAGGCGAAGAACATCGGGAAGATGACGAAGTTCATCACGCTGGCGAAGTTCTCGAGCTGGCGCACCAGCGAGGACAGGAACAGCCCGATGGCGCCGAGCATCAGCCCCGAGGCGAGGAAGGCCGGCAGCGCCAGGGCGTAGCCGCGCCAGGGAATGTCGGTCTCGAAGAACGCCGCGACGGCGAGGAAGGCGTAGACCTGGATCACCGACACCGCGACGCCGGCCGCGAGCTTGGCGAAGAGCAGCGACCAGCGCGGATACGGGCTGGTCAGCAGCACCCGCATCGAGCCGACCTCGCGGTCGTAGACCATCGACAGCGACGACTGCATGCCGTTGAAGAGCTGGATCATCGCGGCGAGGCCGGGCACGACGTAGACCTCGTAGAGCACGTAGGTCTCGTAGGGCGGCGTGATCGACAGGCCGAGCGTGTTGCGGAAGCCCGCCGCGAAGATGAACAGCCAGACCAGCGGCCGCACCAGGGCGGAGAAGAACCGCTCCTTCTGGTTGAAGAAGCGCAGCAGCTCGCGGCGAACGATGCCGAGGAAGCAGATGCCGTAGCCGACGGCATCGAGGCGCCCCTTCAGGGCGGCGGGCGGGGCGGTGGTGCTCATGCGACGCGCCTTCCGGCATCGGTGCCGGCGGTGATCCGGCGGAACGAGGTCTCGAGGGAGCCGGACGGCTCGCTCAGCGCCCCGGCGAGGCCGCGGGCGACCACCCGGCCCTGGTGCAGGACCACGACGCGGTCGGTGGTCTCGACCTCGTCGAAGATGTGGGTCGCCCACAGCACCGACAGCCCCTCCTCCCGCACCAGGGCGCGCACGACCGCGACGATGTCGGCCCGCGACGCGAGGTCGAGGCCGACGGTCGCCTCGTCGAGGAGCAGCAGGTCCGGCGCGTGGATCAGCGCCCGGGCGATCTCGATGCGCCGCGCCTGGCCGCCCGAGAGGGTGCGGATCCGGTCGTCCCGCCGCTCGGCGAGGCCGACCCGGTCGAGCAGGGTCGCGATCCGCGCCTCGGCGGCCCTGCGGGCGATGCCGTGCAGGGCGGCGTGGTAGAGCAGGTTCTGGCGCACGCTCAGGTCGGTGTCGAGGGTGCGGGCCTGGAACACCACGCCGAGGCGGGCGAGCGCCCGCGACGGCTCCCGGCGCAGGTCGTGGCCGAACAGCGCGACGCGGCCGTGCTGGTTGGCGTAGAGGCGGGTCACCACCGAGAACAGGGTGGTCTTGCCGGCGCCGTTCGGCCCGAGCAGGGCCACGAAGCGCCCCCGCGGCACGGTGAGCGACACGCCGTCGAGGGCGGCGCGGGCGCCGAAGCGGTGGCTGACCGCCTCGACGGCGAGGGCCGGGACCGCCTCGTCGGCGCTCATCGCCCGAGCGCCCGGCGAGCGTCCTTCACGGCATCGAGGCACTCGTCGAACTCCGCCTCGTCCTGCTCGCGCTCGGCGATGCGCAGGTGCTTGCGCAGCGCCGTCCGCACCGGTTCGGCCCGGGCCTTCTGCAACTCCGCCCGGATCATCGCGATGCCGTCCCGGCACTCGCCGGCCTCGTCGGCGCGGGCGGCGCCCGCCGCCGTGGCGGCGAGGAGCGGCAGCAGGAGGAGGCGCATCGGGGTTTCCTCGCGGCGTCGTTCTTGTCGGCGGCGATCTAAGCAGACTTGCGCTGGCGGGCCAACGCTTCGTCCACCCAGGTACTTGGTTTGTCGCAGGTTTTCGTCGCGAGACCGGCAACCGCTCCTGCGGGGCCTGCCGAGCGCCGAGCCCGGGCGGACGTCATGCGTCCGGCGGACGTCAAGCGTCCGAAGGCCGCGATCACCTCACCACGAACCTCCCCGTCATCCCCCGGCTCTCCAGGCCCTGGATCACCCACGGGAACTCGCCGGCCCGCACCGTCACGAACTCGACCGCGATCGTTCCCTGGTCGTCGAACTCGAGGTGGTGCGGCGGCCCGGCCATGTGGACCTCGAGGTGGTTGATGACGATCTGGTTCATCCACACGCCGCGGAAGAACTCGGGGGCGAAGAACTTGTACTCCTTCTGCCCCCTGGCGGTGATCCTGAGGCGGTAGGACTTGCCCGCCTCCATCTCGATCTCCCGGACCGGGACGGCGTAGTCGTTGTCGTCGGCCCCGAGGACGAGTTCGGGCAGGTCGGTGCGACCCCGGGTGAGGTCGCCCGCCGCGGCGGGGGCCGCGAGCAGCAGGGCGAGGGCGCAGGCGGAGGGGCGCATCGGGTCTCCTCGAGGTTCCTGGGAGTCCGGAGCACGTCACGTCCTCCGGCGGGGTGCGGGGCGGCGCCCCGCTCACGGCGATACGGCGACGCCCCAGGGCAGCAGCCCGACCGGGATGCTCTTGACCACCTTCAGCGCCTCGACGTCGATGACCGAGACGTCGTTGGAGGTGCCGTTGGTGGTGAACAGCCGCTTCTGGTCCGGGGTGAAGGCGAGCTGCCACACCCGCTGCCCGACCGGCAGGTACTTCTCGACCTCGTAGGTCTTCGCGTCGACCACCGCGACGCGGTTGGCCGGCCCGAGCGCCACGAAGGCGCGGGTGCCGTCGCGGGTCAGGCGCACGCCGACCGGCTGGATCTGCTCGTCGGTGACGCCCGGGATCTTGAACGTGATCGTCTTCACCACGCGCCGGCTCGCGACGTCGATCACCGAGACGGTGCCGCCGACCTCGGCCGAGACCCACAGCCATCTGCCGTCGGCGCTGAACTCGGCGAAGCGCGGCCGGGCGTCGACCAGCACGTTGTCGATCACCTGATGGGTCCTGGTGTCGATGAAGTGGGCCATGTTGGTGGTCTCGGAGGTGTTGACCAGCACGGACCCGTCCGGGCTGAGGCCCATGCCCTCCGGCTCGACCCCGACCGGCACCTCGGCGATGACCCGGTTCCGCTCGATGTCGAGGACCGTGACCTGGCTGTCGTCCTCGTTGGCGATGTAGAGCGGGTTGCCTCCCGGCGCGGCGATGAACTGCTCCGGGTCGGGCCCGGAGCGCAGGGAGCGCACGACCTTGCCGGTCGCGGTGTCGACCACGTCGATGCGGTCGTCGTCGCTGGCGCAGACGTAGAGCAGCTTGCCGTCCTGGCTGACGAGCACGCCCCGCGGCCGGCGCCCCACCGGCCAGGTCGCGGTGACGGCGAGGGTGTCGGCGTCGATGACGCTGACCGAATTGCCCTTCTCGTTGGTGACGTAGACGGTGGCGGCCTCGGCGGGCGCGAGGAGGCCGGCGGCGAGGAGGCCGGCGCACGCGGCGGAGCGGCCGAAGCGTGGCGGGCGGGCGTGGCGCGGCCCTCGACACGGCTCTTGGCACGGCCCTTGGCGTCGCATGGGGGGCTCCCTGGCGGTTTCTTGATCCGGGTTATAGAGCCCGGGCGGGACGGCGGCGAGACGGACGAAAGGCAGGGGCAGGCCCCGCGACCGGCGCGGGGCCGCGCCGGCGGAAGGTCCCGCCGGCCGCGGCAGGCCGGGCGCGACCCGAGGCCGGCGGGGGCTCGTCGCGTGGACCCCGAAGGCGACGCTCAGGCGATGTGCAGGGGGCCGTCGTTCTTGACCTCCTCCATCACCGCGTAGGTCCGCGTCTCGCGCACGCCCGGCAGGGCGAGGAGGATGCCGCCGAGGAAGTCGCGGTAGGCCGCCATGTCTCGCACGCGGCTCTTCACGAGGTAGTCGAACCCGCCGGCGACCATGTGGCATTCGAGGATCTCCGGCACCCGGCTCACGGCGGCGGAGAACCTGTCGAAGACGTCCGGGGTCGTCTTGTCGAGGAGGATCTCGACGAAGACCAGCAGCCCGAGGCCGAGCTTCTCGGGGGCGAGCCGCGCGCCGAACCCTGTCACGTAGCCGTCGCGCTGGAGCCGGCGGAAGCGCTCGCTCGTCGCCGTCGGCGAGAGGCCGACCTGCTCGGCCAGTTCGAGGTTGGTGATGCGGCCGTCGCGCTGGAGGATGTCGAGAATCCTGCGGTCGATCCGGTCGAGATCCTGCATGACTCACACCCTCAGAAGCCGTCGTCCGAATGCCGTGCGGGACGACGGGCCTATCACGGTGCCCTGACGCCGTGCCAGCCGGTCCGCGGGGACCCCGCACTCTCCCGCATCGACGGATGGTCCGGATTGTGCGACACGGCCGGGATGACGACCCGCCTCCTCCCCGCCGCGATCCGCGTCGCCTCCGTGGCGGCGGTCGGCCTGCTCTGCGTCCTGTCCCTGGTTCCAGGGAACGGGCGCCCGCATACCGGTGCGCCGGGCCAGTTCGAGCACGTCGTCGCCTACGCCCTGACCGGCGCCGCCCTCGCGCTGCGGCTGCGCTCGCGCCGCGTCGCGATCATCGCCGGCCTCGTCGTCCTCGCCGCCGTGCTCGAGACGGCGCAGATCTGGGTTCCGGGTCGCACCGCGCAGGTGATCGATTTCCTGGCGAGTTCCGCCGGTGCCCTGATCGGAACCCTGCTGACCACCGCCGCCCTGCGCCACCGGCCCGCTCCCCGCCGGACGGCGTGACGCGCCGCTCCGGTGTCATCAGCGCTGTTCTCGGCGGCAGGGTCGGGAACCGGTTGCGACGGCGAACCGACACGACCTCGTCCGGCGGCCGGCTCGCGAGGGTCTCTGTCATCGCGCGCAACAGGCGTTGACGCCGCGCTCCGCGGCGCCATACAGAAGAGCGCCTTCCGAAAGGACGGCAGCGCGACGGAACGCACGCCGTCGCGGAGGCCCTGCGCCGGAGCCGGAGCACCGCGCCTCGTCGGGGACTCGGAAGGGTGGCCGAGTGGTTTAAGGCAGCGGTCTTGAAAACCGCCGTGGGGGTAACTCCACCGTGGGTTCGAATCCCACCCCTTCCGCCAGTAGTTTCTCTAAGAACTTGAGAAAAAGGCTTATTTTAAACGCTGTACCGCCGGCCCCAACTCAGGCCCCAACAGCTTGAGTGGATATCAGCGGACGTCCGCGGACCCACCCAGTCGAACCGTAGCCGGATGTGAAGCTCGTCTCCCGCCCGCGCCGGTCGCTGAGGCCACGCTCAAATCCGCTCCTGCAGCAGGACATCGACTTGCGCCACGGCAACCGCGAGCGCCCGATCGCTGAGTGTCCGGGTGATATCGCGTAAGCGAAGCTCAAGTTCGAGCCGCCTGGGAGAGTGCTGGACCCCTGGCGCCCCAACGCCTTCGAGCAGCTCACTGGCCGGAATGCCGAGTGCCTGCCCCAACTCTACAAGAGTCTCGATGCTCGGCAGCTGCAAGCCGCGCTCGATGTTCGAAATGCTCTCTGGCGTCCGCCCGATCTGGGCACCAAGCTCCTCCTGAGTGAGCTTCTGCCGCTGGCGGGCGATGCGCACTTTCAGCCCAACGCTTTTCTTCAAATCGACCGTCATGCCCGAACGCTGGCTTCGTCAGACAGGCTTGACCATGAAGGCGGCTTTGCCTCTTATGCCGCGAACGAAGTGCGGTTCGTTTGAAGCGCACAGACACGAAGTTGGCGTACGCGCAGATGCGGGTCTGCCCGCCACGTCACATCGACGCCCTCCTCATGGAAGGATCGAGCCTCGGCCGCCTCGACGCCGAGCGGCTTTTCCCGACAGAGAGCGAGATCGAGGACCGCTTCGTCGCGCGGTTCAGGTCGCTCGGGTAGCGACGGCCTGGATCCTGGTACGTCTCACGATCTGCGTCCGTCCACATCGGCTTCTCCTCACGAAGCCAACGCGCGACTGTGCCATCCAGTCAAACAGGCTCTGAGAAACCGGAAGCAGGCCATTCAACTCTGTAGAATCTCTCGCTCGCGAAATAACCCGCCCGCCCAGGCCTTAAGCTACCGCAAGCTCTGCTCAAGCAGCTCCTTTCGATGCGTCCAATCGGGCATGATCGTGGTCAGAAGTTCGCGCCACTTCTGGCTATGGTTGGGATGGAATGCATGCGCAAGTTCGTGACAGAGGACATAGTCGATCTGACTTGGTGAAGCTCGGACCAAATCCGTGTTCAGGACGATACGGCCTTGCGGGGTAAAGCTTCCCCAGCGCTTTTGCAGACGCCGAATAATGAGCTTCGGCCGGTTCAATCCGCGGCGGGCGAAGGGAGGCATGACGGAAGTCAAACGTTCTGGGAAGACCTCGCGTCCTTTGAGGCGGTAGAAGCTTTCGAGAACGCGCCGGACGTGGCCTGCATCGTTTGGGTCGCGCGCGGTCACTACGAGCCGCGGCCCATCGATCTGCGCGAACGCCTCAGGCCCGACCTCGATAGCGAGCCGGTAGGTGACGCCGAGCAGGAGGTGGCTCTCGCCGGACACAAAGTGCCGTGAGGCCGATGCCGGCCCGCGGGCCGCTACGCCTCCGCGCTGGCGTTGTATCCACGGCGCCTTGCGGTTCACGCGTTCGAGAATCTGATCGTCAGTCGCATGGCTTGGCGCGTAGACCGTCACGCTACCATTCGGGTCCACCTCAATCTTTAGGACGTTCCGCGGAGTGCGGAGCACTGCCAAAGGGATCGCCTCGCCGCCCACGTCGAGGGTCAGGCTCTCCGGCGACAACGCAACCGTCACTGCGCAAGCCTCAACCGCGCGGAGGCGAGAACGTCGTCCACGATCGCGTCGAGCAAGCCCGGATCGAGCAGGAGGCCGCGGCGGTCCCGCAGCTCGCCAAAGAAGAAGTCGTCCGCGTCGTTCCGGATCTCGTTCTCAATGTCGCGGTCATGCTGCCAGCCGACCTTTCGGCGCGCGCTGACGATCCGAGTTAGCTCCAAGGCGATGTCGGCGGCGAGTTCGCTGTCGTCCAGCCCGGCGCCAGACAGGTTCCGACGGGCGAGCCCCCAGAACACGACCGCGTGCCCGTCCTCACTCTTGAGACGGCCCGGCGTCGGATCCCCTTCGTCCTCGCGGCGCTCGACGCGGTCGCGCAGCTCGCGCACGCGCCGGAGGTACGTACGCTCGTCGAGCCGACCCTCGTGGAAGCGGCGGATCGTCTCACGGATCAAGTTCGAGAATTTCTCGAAGAAGATCGGGTCCTCGTCCCACTTCTCCTCGATCGATCGTGTGAGCTGATGTGCGATCGTGTCCGCGATGGAGGCGTCGCTCTCGCGTCCTTCCTGCCGGCGCCGCTCGACCGCGATGTCGTCGAAGATGTTCAGCGGCTGGATCACCTCCACGACCTCGCGCGCGGTTACGTGCCGATCAAGCAGCTGTCGAACACGATGCTCGTAGTCGCGCCAGTCGACGCGCTCCGCGTAGCGGAGACTGACCGCAGCTTTCAGGGCAGTGAAGCGGACGAGGTCTTCCTTCCACCGGCGGATCTGCTCCGGCGCGGTCACTTCCACGAAGCGAGGCGAGGCGAGCGCGACCGTGAAGGAGCGCGAGAAGTTGGAGAGGCGATGGTAGAAGAGGGCGCGTAGGCCCTCGTCGGCCAGCGCCCGAGCATAGGCTTCCGCATCGTAGGCGTTGGCAACGGCTTTGAAGAGGTCGAGCAGTGCGGCATGCGCGCCAGGCACCTTTTCGGCCTCTTCGTTGATCGCCACCACGCTTCGGGCGATGTCCGCCGCCTCGAACCCTTGAAGGGCGTCGTAGGAAGCGAGTGCCTCATCGAGGTTTTTGAGCACCCCGTTGTAGTCGATAACGTGGCCGAACGGCTTGTCCGGGGCGCCCTCCTCGTCGAACACCCGGTTCACCCGCGCGATCGCCTGGAGGAGGCCATGCTCCTTCAGGCGGCGGGCTAGATAGAGAACGGTGTTGCGAGGTGCGTCGAAGCCGGTCAGCAACTTGTCGACCACGATGAGGATGTCTGGATCGTCCGGCCCCTTGAACGCCGAGATGACAGCCTTGGTGTAGGCTTCCTCGCTGCCGTAGCGGGTCAGCATCTTGCGCCAGAAGGTTCGAACCAGATCGTCGTCCGCCTCGTCGATGTCGTCATCGCTCTCGCGCAGTTCGGGCGCCGAGATGATCACCTCGCTGGTCACGAGGCCGAACGTGTCGAGCAGGGCCTTGAGCTGGACCGCGGCGCGCTTGGATGGGGCAGCGAGCTGCCCCTTGAGGCCGCCGCCCTTGAAATTCGTGGCGAAGTGCTGGCTGACATCGAACGCAATCGTCTGCAGGCGCGATTCGATGCCCTCCAGCTCGCGCGCCCGACTCATCTTGCGCTTCAGGTCGGCGCATTGCTCGTCCGACAGGTCACGCGTATGGACGGCGAACCAACGGTCGATCTGTGCATCGTCAACGTCGGTCACGACTTCCCGCCCCTCGTAGAGGAGCGGCACTACCGCGCCATCCTCCACCGCGTCGCGCATGGCGTAGACCGGCCGGACGAGGTCGCCGAACTTGGCGAAGGTGTTGGCGTCGCGCTTGGCAATCGGCGTGCCCGTGAACGCGATGGCGCAGGCCATCGGCAGCACCTCGCGCATGCGGGCGTGTAGGCTCTCTAGGTCACCGTGCTGAGAGCGGTGACCCTCGTCGATGAGGACGAAGACGTCGGCGGACTGGTCCACGACACGCCGCTTGTTGAGCCCCGCCCGGAACTTGTGGATCAGCGTGGTCACGACCGGCTCGCGCGTTTCGATCAGGTCGAGCAGGTTCTCGCCGGTCGTAGCGCGTTTCGGCTCCTGGCCCGTCGCTCGGAATGTCTTGGTGATCTGGTCGTCGAGGTCGGCCCGGTCCGTCACGATGACTATCCGAGCCTGCGGGTTCGTCTGCGCGATCGCGCGGGCGAGCATCACCATGGTCAGGCTCTTGCCGGAGCCCTGAGTATGCCAAACGACGCCGCCTTCGCGAGCGCCATTCGGGCGGCGGCGCTCGATCCGCTTCAGCGTGTCCTCGATCACGGCGATCTGCTGATAGCGCGCGACCTTCTTCACCGAGTTGTCGAACAGCGAATAGCGACGCACGAGGCGCATCAACCGCTCCGGCCTGCATAGGCCGAGGAGGAGTTCGTCGAGGGGCGTGACGAGGCGGCCTTCCTCCATTAGGCCGCGGTGCCGGTCCATCCAGGGCGCGAAATCCTGCGCGATGCGCCGGCCCTCGATCTCGTCGAGTGGGCGGTTGACGAGATCGGCTAGGAAGTCGGGCCGGTCCTCCTTCTCGCGCCACAGGCTCCAGAGCTTGCGGGACGTGCCGACTGTCGCATAGCGCGGATCGTGGGCGTTGGCGGCGACGAGGAGCTGCGCCGGGTAGAACAGGGCCGGCACGCCCTCGCCCACGCGCTGGTTGCGGATCTGCTGCGCCACCCCCTGGTCGGTCCCGACGCCGGACGCCTTCACCTCAATCAGCCCGAGCGGTAACCCGTTGACGAACAGTACGAGGTCAACCCGAATCGCCGGGCCGCCCGGCTCCTCGACGCGGTACTCGGCCGTGACCTGGAAGGTATTAGCCCGCCAATCGTCCCAGTCGATCAGGCGGAACGGCCATTCCCGCGAGACCCCCTCGACCGTCTGCGGTAAGGCGAAGCCGAGCAGAAGGTCGTCGGTGAATCGCTCGTTGGCGCGTAGCACCCCCTCGGGGATGCGGTCGCGCAGCCGGGCCACCGCCGCGTCGAGATTGGCCTCGGAGAACAGGTGGGCACGGCCGCCATACTGGATGCGGTTGATGCGGGCGAGATCGTGGCGAAGCTGCGTCTCCAGGAACGGCAGACTGCGCCGCCCGGCCCGCCACGCATCGGCCTCGGCTCTGGTGACGTAGCGCCAACCGGCGTTGACGAGCGTATGAAGCGCTTGAAGCTGTTCAGCTCCCGCCTCTTGGGTGGTGAAGCGAGGCGAGCGGGCGGGTCCTTCCGACCTTACCGAGGATGGTTGGAGAGCTTCCACATCCCTGAGTTCGCGGGCAAATTGGGCCTGATCCCGGTCGGCAGAGGTGATCCGAGTTGGACGGGGCCCGTTCGATTTACCGGGCGCAACGTCGCGGGGCTGCCTCGCGGTCACGCTGCTGCCTCCCCGACGCCGGGCTGAAGCGCAACCGGGTCGAAGCGCTCGTCCAGGCGCCATTCCCCGGTGAGCAGTTTTTGCATGAGGGCGCGCTTCTGTTGGCGGAGGCCGTTCAGCGTCGCCTCGGATGCCGCCACATCGTCTTTCAACGCCATCAACATCGTGCCGATCTTCCGCTGCTCTTCCAAGCTGGGGATGCGCAGCACCATCTCCGCTAGATTGTCGTAGTAGATTCGCGTTCGAACGCTGCCTGACCCCGCTAGAGCTAGATGATCACGCCACTTCTTCGTGCCGACGAAGAAGCGCAGAAAATTCGGATCGGCGACGGATCGGCGCGCTTCAAACACAATATAATCGGGACTCACCAGGACATTGTCGGAATGCTCGGACACAGCGATCGAGCCGATGTTGAGACGCATCGGATTGTAGGCGAAGGCCCCAGTAGGCACGACCTTGTAGCGGCGCAGATCGGTCGCCATGACGTGCGCCCGCATCGGCACGAGCCCTTCGCTCTTCAGCACGCCCATCACCCTGTCCGGACCAAGGCGTTCGGCATTGCGGCCCGTCAGCTCGGACGTCAGTTCCGCGAATTCGATCGGTCGCCACTCGTTCTCACCAGCTCGAGCAATCTGCCGGCTCTCAAGAAGCGACTGGCGTGCCGCATCGAAGCGGCGTCTCCTCGCACGAGACAGGTTGGTGGCGGTCGTGATAGCTCGATCCCACGCGCAGAGCACAGCAACGATCCGGCGTTGCTCCGCGATCGGCGGCATTGGTAGCGCGAGCCTTTTCAGCGTGTCCCAGTAGATAGCAGCGACGCTCGTGCTTGCTGCGGCTAAAGCACGGAGACGCCGGCGTCCTAGATCGCTTGATAGCCAAATACCCACATAGAATGGATCACAATCTCGAAGCCGTATACGAGCAATATTATTATCGAATGCGTACTGCCCTGAGCCGCTCCAGACAGCGGACTTTCCTACGAGTCCAGGCGTGTTGCGCGTATTGACAAGTAGATCGCCATACCGGACGATATGACGCTCCCCATCAAGCAGATCTTCAGAAATGCATTCGACTTCTTCGAGAGAAAATCCTCCCCAGGTTAGATTTCCCATCTTCAGCAGCATCACTGTCGGGCTATGTGTTGCGCCCCGCTCAACCGTTCCGATCTGTACATCAGAAACGAGATCGCCAAGGCTCGCGCTTGTCCAGCTGATTGGAAGGGGCTCGTTCATGAAGCTGCTCCTTCGGCAACCGAAAGCTGGTTTTTCCGCCACTCGCCATAGCGTTCGCCCGTTGTGGCATGTCGCCAGTAATGCCGTCCGTTGACGCTGCCCCCATAAACGGAGCTCGCCGCACCCGAGGGCGAGTCGAAGGCGACATCCCGTACGAAACGGAGAAGCTTGTCGTCGACGGGCACGAGTGCCCTATCCGCTATGAGCTGGCTTCTCCGGCGTTTAATCCCCTCACTGCAGCTCGGCACCTCTTGCCGCCTGGCGGTCGAGCCGGCCAGAACGACGAATTCGTCGCCCGCCTCCCGGCCCTTGGCGCCAGTCCCGGCCTCGTCAAACACGAACAGGTCATGGCTTGAGCCGGCCGCGGCGATGCCGGCAGGCTCGGTCGCGGTCGCGGCAGGGACGCCTGCCTCGTGACCGGCCAGCCGCAGCACGTCGAAGCCCAGAACCGGCAGCAGCACCTCAATCTCGTCGAGCACCCGTTCCATGTCGGCGATCTCGGGTTCGGGCAGGCCACGGAAATCAGGTTCTGTGCCGTTGACGAGCTTTGCCCGCCCGGCACCCCGGATTGCCGCGATGAGGCGGCTCTCCAGGTAGCGACCATGCGCCTTGGTAAGGTTCTCGTCCTTCGAGACCACGATGCAGGCGCGGGTGAAGAACTCCTTGCTCTCGTCCGCGTCGTGGACCGCGAGGCGCGCCCGAACTTGGTCGCTCTCACCCACATAGACGAGTTGGCGCCCGGGCAGGTCAGGGTCTGGGCCGACGAGGAGATACACGCCCGTGCGGCCAGCCTCCTCGCGCTTGACGAGATCGGGCAACGCGGTCCGCGAGGCAACGGCGGCTCGCACAGATGAGATCCCGAGCTCGGCAGTGATCACCCCCGAGGATGATCCGTCTACGAGATAAAGCTTGAGCGTCCGGCCGCGGCGAGCCGTGGGGCGAGCGGTCACGAGGATTGGCTCCGGAGCGTGAGACGACGAAGGCCGGCCTTGTACGAGCGCAAAGGGGGCACCGACTGGCATGAAGGGGGTAATGAGGGTGCACTCATTACCCCCTTCTTAATCCGAATTACCCTCATTCCACCCGCTCCGCGGCTGCTTGAACCACCTCGACCCGTCGCCAGCGGGCACCGCGGCCCGTGCCCGTGACAGCCAGACGGTTCGAATCCCGCTCGGCCCGGAGCACACGGCGCACCATGTCGAAGCCAACACTCGGGCAGCGCCCATGCAACTCCGAAATTGTGAACGGCCCTCGCATGAATTGGATGGCCTGCAGCACGAGCGCAGTCTTCATGCCGCGGCCCTCACGCATCTCGCCGACGCCGAGCGCGAATTCTTCGTAGGCGGCCTTCACGACGCCCAGGAAATACGCGACCCAGGGCATCGGATCGTGCCGATCCTCGTGCCAGCCCTGTGAGGCCCGATACAGCGTGTCGTAGTAGCTCTCGCGCGTCTCCTCGATCAGCCGTTCGAGGGACACGTAGCGGGCGACCTCGTATTCCTCCCGATAGAGGAGCAGCACGGTCAGCAACCGCGCCATTCGGCCGTTCCCATCCGGGAACGGGTGGATGCAAAGGAAGTCGAGCACGTACAGGGCGAGCAGGAGCAGCGCGTCGACATCGCTCTCGGCCGCCGACAAGTAGCCTTGATGAAGCCGCGCCATGGCGTCAGGCGTCTCCCAAGCCGGCGTCGGTTGGAAGCGCACAAAGATCGAGCCGTCCGGCCGGCGCTCGGTAATCTGGTTGTCCGATCGCTTCCAGGAACCGCCGGTGCCGGGCGAGAAACGAAACAGGTCGCGGTGCAGCTGGAGCAGGAGGTTCGGCGTGAACTCCATGCCCTCATGGTCATCGTGGATCGTGCTCAGGACGTTGCGATAGCCGGCGATCTCGCCTTCGGAGCGGTTCGTCGGCGACGGGTCAGCGTTCTGGCGGACGATACGCTCCAGCGCGGTGCGCGGGATCGTCACGCCCTCCAGGCGGTTAGACGACTCGGTGCTCTCGATGATCGCGACCTGACGCAGGTTCTCGAGCACATCGGGCGCCCGTTCCCGGAACAGATCCTGCTTGCCCTTGCCCTCACCGATGGCGCGAACGACCGACACCACGTCGTGGCTGAGCGAGAGCCGGTCCAGGAAGGCGGGATCGAATGAGGGCATCTCAGCGGACTCCGTCTCAGACCTTGATGCCAAGCTCAGTTAGATAGCCGTGCATGACCGCCCGGTTCTCGGCCAGCTGGCGCTCCAACTCGCGGATCTCGTCCTGAACCGCCTGGAGGTCGATCTCCGGCTCAGGCTCGAACGTGTCGACGTAGCGGGGAATGTTGAGGTTGAACCCGTTACCCTCGATCTCCTCGGGGCTGGCGCGGTGGGCGTAGCGCGGGGCCTCCTGGCGCTCACGGTAGGTCTCGACGATGCGCCGGATGTCGTCGGCGCGTAGATGGTTCTGCTTCTTGCCGGGCTCGAAGCCACGCGAGGCGTCGATGAAGAGAACGTCGCGCTCGTGCGCGCGCATGCCGTTTGCCTCACGCGAGCGGTCGAACACCAGGATGCAGACCGGGATACCCGTGGTCGGAAAAAGCTGCGCCGGCAGGCCGATCACTGCGTCCAGGCTATTGCGGCGGATCAAAGTCTCGCGAATCTTACCTTCGGCGCCCGCGCGGAACAGCACGCCATGCGGCGCCACCACTACGACGCGGCCGGTATCAGGCCTTGCAATCGTGAGCATGTGCAAAACGAAAGCATAGTCGCCACGGCTCTTGGGCGGCATGTGCGGAGTGAACCGTCCGTGTGGGTCAGACCCGTCCGGGTCCCACCATTTGTCGAGGCTGAAAGGGGGATTGGCGACGACAGTGTCGAAGCGCATCAGGTGGTCGCCCTCGACGAGCGTCGGGGAGTTGAGCGTGTCGCACCAGTCGATGCGTGCACCATCCTGCTTGTGGAGCAGCATGTTGAGGCGCGCGAGCGCACGCGTCTGGCCATTCGACTCCTGCCCGTACAGCTTGAAATCCCGACTCGCCACCTCTTCACTGGCTCGCAGAAGGAGCGAGCCGGACCCGCAAGCCGGATCGCAGATCCGATGCCCCGGCTTCGGGGCAGCGAGCTTCGCCACGACCTCCGAGACGGGGCGGGGCGTGAAGAACTCGCCCGCCTTCTTGCCGGCATCTGACGCGAACCGCTCAATGAGGTAGATATAGGCCTCACCCAGCACGTCCTCTGACGTCTCGGATAGGTCGAGCCCTGGCTTGGCGAAGTCCTCCAAGAGAGTTTTTAGGCGTCGGTTGCGGTCCTTCGCCTGCCCGAGATTGACCTCCGAATTGAAGTCGATAGCCCGGAACAGGCCGCCGAGCTTGCCCTCGTTGGCCTTCTCGATCTCATCGAGCGCGATGTTGATGAGCTCGCCGATATTGTCGCGCTTGCGCCGCTCGTGGAGGCTATAGAAGTCCGCCAGGAAGCTGTCCTCGACCTTGCCGGTCTTGGAATCTGTCAATCGAATGACCGGGAGCTTAAACCGCTCGCGATCCAGGCGCCGCTGAATTTGCACTTCGTCGCCGCCAAACCGAGCTTGGTACTCAGCCAGGTGCTTACGGCGCACGTCGCTAATATATTTCAGGAACAGAGCAGTGAGGACGTAATCCTTATACTGCGTGGCATCTACGGCTCCACGGAAGGTGTCGCAGGCCCGCCAAACGGCGGCCAGGATGTCGTCGCGACGAAGCGCAGTCATGTAATGCTCCCGATCGGTTAGCGCGCGTAGGTGTCCACCACAACGGCGCGCCGCATGAACTCAGCGGAGGCAACGGCGTGCTTCGCTTGCAACTCACTCAATAGCCGAGCCTGATTGTCCAAAGTTCTGTGGAGATCGACGACGGTGCGCTGACGCTCCAGCGGTGGTAACGGGACCGAAAGGTTCTCAAGCGCCGCCTTCGGCAAGCGGGGCAGGCTCGAACCCTGTCGCGCACCATCGAAAGCCGCATGGGCCGCAGCCGATTCGAGCACCGCCATGAGGTACTCGGGGATAATACGGTCCTGGTTCGGACGGATCAGATAAAGGTCGAGCGACACGAAGGCTCCGATCACATCTGGCGCTGCGGCACACACCTCGACCTTCGTACCCCGGGCCGTCGCGATGAGATCGCCCGGCTCGATGGACAATGCCCGACCAACCTCAGGCCGCTCAACGCGAAGAAGCGAAGGAGGTCTGCCCGCACGGATCTCAGCCACTCCTGACATGCGGAGCAGCAAACTCGACCCAGCGGGATTGGGCGGCAGATGCACGCCAACCAGAACGCGGGAAATGGCAGATAGCAGGACCATGGGCAGAGGATACCCCGTAAGGCGCCTACGTCAAATTATTTGTTAGAGAGCGCCTCTAATTTTTTAGATCGCGGCTAGGTCCCAGTGGCGCGATCCCCGGTCGGGCTCTTCGGACATTGCATAATGACGGTGGGCCGCGCGGTGCGCCGCCCACCGAAAGCCTCGTGTGCCGAGGTCGACCCGCAGGACGGAACCGGGATCGTGAGCCACATCAAGGCGCAATCGCTACGTCGAGGCGGGACGCCTACGTACGATGCGGGCCCTGTCGCTTAGGTCGCTCGGTCGACGGCGCTCGGCGCTCGGCGCTCGGCGCTCGGCGCGCGGGATTGGCTTGGTCGATCAGGGTTTCGAGCACGGCGGCGATGAGGCTCGAGACCTGATCAGCGGCAACCCGCACCGGATCGCGAGCGAGATGCGCGTAGCGCTGCGTCGTCTTGGGATCGCGATGACCGAGGATCGAGCCGAGCAGCAACAGGCTGTTGCCGGACGAGGCGCTCGTCGCCCCGAACGAGTGGCGCAGGTCGTGTACGCGCACTTCATCGAGCCCTGTGCACTCGCAACCCCACTTCCAGACCATGGGTTAGGCCGATGCACAGTACACGACTCACGGTGCCCGGGGGCGTTTTGGACAGCTGTGGGCCCACCAAAGCGCGGCGTCCTGTGGTGCGTTGACGAGGGCAGCGCGCAAAGCGTCGAAGCCTGTGCGGAACCAGGATTTCTGGCGCCGGCCATGGGCTTTTCGGGGGATGGACGTGTGCCCCATCGTGGCGGTGGCGGTCTTGTAGATCCAGGTCATCGCCAGCGTCAGGATCACGACGAGGAGTTCGATCTTGGCTGGGTCGGTCAGGTGGGTGTCTTCCAGGTTGAGACCGCGGGTCTTGGCATCGCCAAACAGGCATTCGATCCCCCAACGTCGCCGGTAGGTCTGGAGCGCCCGCTTGGGTTTGGCCGTGTTGGTCATCACGATTGACCTTGCCCCCTGGCCTGCCCTCGTTCTGAAGCTAGGGTCCGTCGATGAGGAGACGGACGATGAAGAAGAGCCGGTTCAGCGAAGAGCAGATCATCGGCATCCTGAAGGAGCAGCAGGCTGGGCTGCCGGTGGCTGAGATCTGTCGCCGCCACGGCATCAGCGACGCGACGTTTTACACGTGGCGCTCGCGCTTCGGCGGCATGGAGGTCTCGGACGCGCGCCGCCTGAAGGCGCTCGACGAGGAGAACCGCAAGCTCAAGAAGCTCCTGGCCGAGGCGATGCTCGACGTGGCGACGCTGCGTGAGGCGCTGGGAAAAAACTTCTGACGCCCGGCGCACGGAGAACGGCCGTGAGCTGGGCCATCGAGGAGAATGGCCTGCTGCTGGTTTCACGGACACCTGGTTTAGGTGTGAATGTGAAGCCGGAGGTGCTCCATGCAGCGACGCAAGTTCGGGCGTGAGTTCAAGATCGAGGCAGTTCGCTTGGTTCGGGAGCGCGGGGTCAGTGTCGCGCAGGCGGCACGCGACCTCGACGTTCATGAGACGATGCTGCACCGGTGGGTGAAACAGGCGGCGGCTGATCCGCACCACGCTTTCCCCGGGCAGGGCCAGATAAAGCCTGAGCAGATTGAGATCGACCGGTTGCGCAGGGAGGTCGCTCGTCTGAAGGCGGAGCGTGATATCCTAAAAAAGGCCGCCGCCTACTTTGCGAGGGAAGCGATATGAAGTTCGCTTTCATTGCAAAGCATCGTCCCGTCTGGCCGATTGCCTGGATGTGCGCGGCGCTGGGTGTCTCGCGCTCCGGCTTCCACGCTTGGCTCACCCGGCAGCCCAGCCAACGCACACGGGACGACGAAGCCATCCTGAGCAAGGCCCGCGCGAGCTTTGTGGCCAGCGACCGCACCTACGGTGCAAGGCGCGTCTGGCGCGACGTGCTGGCCGAGGGCGTCTCGTGCGGGCTGCATCGCATCGAGCGGATCATGCGCGAGAATGCCTTGCGAGCGCGACCGCGCCGACGAGGGCTACCAAGGGACGAGGGTGAGCGGGCGGCCGCCTCGCCCAATCTCCTAGAGCGGCGGTTTGCGGCTGATGCTCCGAACCGGAAGTGGATCGCCGACTTCACGTATATCTGGACGGCTGAGGGCTGGCTCTACGTCGCCGCCGTCATCGACCTGTTCTCGCGCCGTGTCGTGGGCTGGTCGATGCAGGCCAGCATGACGGCTCAACTCGTGACAGATGCGCTCATCATGGCAATCTGGCGCAGAGGCAAGCCGGATGCTTTGCTGCATCACTCGGATCAGGGCTCGCAATACACGAGTGAAGCCTTCCAGCGGTTGATGGCCGAGCATGGCGTGACCTGCTCGATGAGTCGGTCGGGCAACGTGTGGGACAACGCAGCGATGGAGAGCTTCTTCTCGTCGCTGAAGACCGAGCGCACGGCACGACGGACTTATCGCACGCGGGACGAGGCCCGTGCCGACGTGTTCGACTACATCGAGCGCTTCTACAACCCGGCGCGGCGGCACTCGACCCTGGGCTATCTCAGCCCTGTCGAGTTCGAGAACCGAGCCCAGTTAGCTTAGGATGGTGTCCACCAAACCGGCAGCAGGCCAGAAGGGCTACTCGCAGCGTCGCGCCTGCGGGCTGATCGGCCTGGAGCCGAAGACGTACCGCTACGCCTCGACGCGGGGTGACGATGCGGCCGTGCGGGTACGCCTGCGCAGCCTGGCCGGCGAGCGCCGCCGGTTCGGCTACCGGCGCCTGCTCATTCTGCTGCGGCGGGAGGGCCTCACGCTGAACCACAAGAAGCTGTTCCGCCTCTATCGGGAGGAGCGGCTGTCGGTGCGCAGGCGGGGTGGGCGCAAGCGAGCCCTTGGCACGCGAGCGCCGGCCGCCGTGCCCCAGGAGCCGAACCAGCGCTGGAGCCTGGACTTCGTCTCCGACACGCTCGACGACGGGCGGCGCTTCCGCATCCTCGTCGTGGTCGATGACTGCACGCGGGAGTGCCTGGCGCTGGTGGTCGACACGTCGCTGTCCGGGCGGCGGGTCACGCGCGAACTCGACCGGATCATCGCGGGGCCGGGGCAAGCCGCTGATGATCGTCTCGGACAACGGCACCGAGTTGACCTCGCACGCCATCCTGCGCTGGCAGGAAGAGCGTGCGGTCGCGTGGCATTACATTGCGCCCGGCAAGCCGCAGCAGAACGGCTTCGTTGAAAGCTTGAACGGACGCTTGCGCGACGAGTGCCTGAACGAGCATCTGTTCCGGAGCCTGCCGGCGGCCCGGACCATCATCGAGGCGTGGCGGGTCGACTACAACACCTGCCGCCCTCACACGAGCCTCGGCGGGCTCACCCCGAACGCGTTTGCAACCCGGTCCAAACAGGACCAGAACCAGAACGGACTCTGGTTATGAACGGGGGCAAACAGGGGGCAAGGTCACCTACCACGAGGATCTCCGCCGTAGTCCACGTTTGCGGGTCGCCGCCGCTTTCATCGACCAAGTGGTTGCTTCGAATCGTACGGCGTTGATGCCGGTAGCGTTCCCTTACGACCCTCTACCTTAGTTGACGAAGAGCCCGCCCTTGTGGCCGATACATTGGCCGGTGTCTCAGGTCCTCTCGTTCATGTGGCTGAGCGCCCGGACGGCGCAGGTGAGGATCGCGCGGGGCTCGCGGTGGGGCCCGTCCGCGTGAGGGAGCTCTTTGTGCCAGCCGACCTCGCTGACGCCGTCCCGGGGCCACTCCCGGAGGATGCGCTTACCGTCGGGGCCGTCGTAGTCCGGACCGACGGAGGCGTGCCCGAACCGGGCGCAGGAACCGCTGACGAGATAGAAGCCGGGCAGGACGCGGCGGACGTAGGCCCGGGCGGCGTCGAGGGAGGTCGTGTAGGCGGGGACGTCGCGCAGGGCGGCCGCCTCGGTCCGGATGCTGCCGCCATGAGCGAGGAGATCCAGGACCGCGTCGAGGACGTGGGGCGCGTCCTCGCCGGGGGAAACGAGCTCAAGCTCCACCCGGCGGAGGTCGCTGGCGCGGCAGGCGCGCGCGGTCGCGGCCGGGTCGCCCCCGGCGGTGGCGAGGTCGGCGAAGAGCCGGTCGCGGGCGGCGCCCCGGGCGGTCTCGGGATTCGCGCGGGCCAGCAGGGCGTGGTGCTGCTCGATGCAGGGGAAGGCGACGACCGTCACGGTCAGGCCCCCAGCGGCAGCATGGCGGGGCGGCCGCCGATGGCCGCGGCCCCGGCGACGAAGGCGGCGTAGACCCGCACGGCCTCGTCAGCCGGCACGCCGCGCTCGGGCGTCAGGACGACGTCGGGGCGGCTGCCGAACGCCAGGACGACGGCGTAGCGCTGCTCGGGCTCGGCCTGCCCGGCGGCCTCGGGCTCGTCCTCGACGATGCCCTGCGCGAGGATCTCGACGACCTTGTCGACCTCAGCCTGGAACCAGAGGCGCCCATGCGCCTTCGGCGTCATGACACCTCCGATGGGCTCGCCCTTGACCGGCTCCAGGAGCCGGGGAAACGGCACGGGGATCTCAGCCCTCGCGCTGTCGCTCCGGACCGCGCTGATGACGAGGCCGGCCTCGTCCGCCCGCTCGACCTCGATGTAGAAGAAGAAGCCCGTCCTCGTCAGGAGAGCGGCCTCAGCGTTGCTGAGCACTCCCTTGATGAAGCCTTTCTCCGGCACCTGCACGCCCATGACCGTCCCCGCGAATCGTCGATTGGGACAGCGTACGGACAGCGGATGCGAGGAACCTAAGCGCCGCACCGAGGGGAGCTTGACAGGCCGTTAACAGTGTCTACATATCTGAGACATGCGAACTCGTTTTTCAGCGAGTCGCTGGAAGCCCCGAAGGGACACTAGACATGCAGTACGTGCGCATCGAGACCCCCCAGTACACCCACATCTTCGAGACGACCGACATCGACGAGGCCCTGGACCGGCACGCGCGGATCGGTGGTGCCACCTCGTTCGAGGCGTCGGCTTACGACCTCGGCAAGACCGTCGAGGAGGCCAAGGAGGAGCTTGGCATCGACGTCGTCGGTGCTGGAGACATTGTCGCCGACATCGTCGCGGAGGCGCTGGATTCGGACGTCCTAGAGCTCGATGCCGAGGCCCCGTTCAGCAGCGCGCGCGAGTGGGCGAGCTGGTGCGTCTGCGGGTTAGACGGCGAGGCTGTCCGCGCCCTCGCCCGGCTGCACGACCTCGACGTTGACCCTCTCATGGACGCTTTTTACGAGGCCCTGAGCGAGCGCGACATCGACGACATCAACGCCCCCTTCCTCGACCGCGCCAAGGCCGCCGTCCGCGAGGCGACCAGCCTGGAGGGGCTCCGGAGCGCGCTCATGGGCATCCACAAGCTGATCGGCGACGATGGCATGCGCGCTTGGTTCGGGCGCAGCTTCTCCGACGGCGAGGTGCCGCACTGGGGGCCGGAGCCGCGTGATCTCGACTACGTCTGGTCATGGGACGACGAGCATCTCCTCGTCGATGCCGAGGACGGTGGCTTCGACCTCAGCTTCCGGGACCGCTGATATCGAACGACGGAGGGGCCTTCGGGCCCCTTTTTCGTGCGAGCAAACCTTGACAGTCCGTTAACCTTGTCGCAAATATGTAGACACTGCGAGATCGGTTTTCACCGAGCCGCTGGAAGCCCCGAAGGGACACTAGAGACATGGCCACTGCCGCCACCTACGACCGCCCCGCCATCTTCAAGGACGCCTGGGCCCGCGCCCGCCAGGCCGCCGCCGAGGCCGCCGAGAGCGTCCGCCGCCACATCGGCGCCGGCATGCGCGCCGCCTGGGCCGCCGCCAAAGGCGCCCTCGTGGCGCCGGTGAAGCCCGCCGCGCCGGCGACGCCCGTGCAGCTTGATCTCGTCGAGTTCATCGCCGGGCTCCCTCCCGTGCCGGCGACCCCCATGGCTCCGGCATCCCCGTGCCGATTCGAGCACGATGGGTACGCGCTCCTATTCACGCCCATCACGGCCGATGGCGCCTCCGACGTCACGATTCTCCGTCGAGCGGCTGATGGATCTGAGCACATCGTCGGCGCGGTGCGTCTCAGGCCGGCCGAGTACCGCGACCTCGCCGACGTTCTCCAGGATTCCCTGAGCGTCCTAGAGGAGCCTGAGCCCGTGGCCGAGGTGCCGGCCGTTGTAGATCAGCCCGAGCCGCAGCCCGAGCCGGCGCAGGAGCCGCTCTATCTGGACCTCGGTCGCGGCCGCGCCGTCCTCGACGAGCAGGGCATTCGATTCTACGGCCAGGTCACCGGCGGTGGCGCGCACGGCCCCGGCGTCGTCTCGGTCGCGACCGGATTCAAGGCGAGCGACCGCCTCCGTTGGTCTGAGGACCGCCGCTCCGGCTCGGGCCGCTCCGGTTCCGTCGTGTGGACCCTGAAGCCCGACCGGCTCTATTCCCTCGCCAGGGTCGCCGCTGGCTCTACCCGCTCCGCCGATTTCTATCTCTCGACGTTCGACGGCACGCTGACGGAGCTCTCCCGCGACGAGTACCGCGCCGAGTGCGCCCGCCTGTGGCCCCTGCAGGCGTTCGAGGCCGAGCAGGAGGAGGCCCGCCGCGCCGAGGCCGAGGCGGCCCGCGTCGAGGCCGAGCGCCGCGAGGTCGAGCGCCTGAAGGCGGAGGCCGAGGCGCGCAAGGCCGCCCTCGCCGACGAAGCGGCCCGCATCGAGCGCGAGGGCCAGCCGACCGTCGAGGGGCTGCCGTCGCTCACCGGCTCGCCGAAGCAATTCGCGTACGCCCTCAAGATCCGCGCCGCCGTCCAGGCCAAGACGCCGGCCGACCGGGCGCTCAGGACGGCGACGACGGCGAGCTACTGGATCGACAACCGCCGTAGCGTCCTGTGGGCCTGAGGGAGGGCATCATGACCGATACCGCCACCGCCGCCCTGCAGGCCCGCATCGAAGACCTCACGTGGGACGTCGACTTCTGGACGGGCATCGCCCAGGCCCGCTTCGATTCCGGGGATACGCGCGGCAACCTCGACGCCGTCGCCCGCATGGAAGCATTCTGGGACGAGCGCGAGGACCTGCTCGCCGAACTCCGTTCCCTCCAGTCCAACGCGGCTTGAGGGAGCGAGCCATGACGAAGCGCAAGCCCACACCCGCGACCGCTCTCGCAGCCTACGACGCCGCCCGCGCCGCCCACGACACAGCCGACGACGAGCTCGAAATGGCGGCCGAGCGGTGCAGCGAGATCCCGCCCGGGGACGACAGCCCCGACGCTCTGGCGGCCAAGGCGCTACGGCGCGACTGCGCCGACAGGGAGCGGACGGCCCGGGCCGCTCTCGACGCCGCCTACACGGCCGTCGAGCCGTTCCTCGCGCACCGGAACGAGACCGTCGCCGAGATGCGCGAGCGCCTCGGGCTCTGAGACCCCGGGGCTACGGGCCCCGATCCCGAACGCGAACCCGGTCCACATCGGGTCGCTGGAATCCAACGGAGGACACCAGAACAATGACTACGGAATCCACCGCCACCATCCGCAATGCCGATGTCGGCCTCCTTCCCACGGATCGCCTCGCCGCCGAGGCCCGCCTTTCGTCCGAGGCGGTCCGCGTCCTCGCCGCGCTCCGTCGCACCGCCGATTCCTGGCCCGAGGACGGCGGCCCGGACGGCTACCCTGGGCTGAAGTCCTGCTCGGACGCCCGCCGTCCGGGATCTCCAAGGGCCTGTACGGCCTCTGCGTCGAGGAGCTGACGCACAGGGGACTTTACCGCCCGTACCCCGGAGAGGATTTCGGCAGGGTGTGGCTCCGCCCGACGCCGATTGCCACGGCCACGACGCGGGAAGTCGATTTGCCCGCGAAGGCCCTCAAGGTTCTGGAGATGCTCCGGGCCAATGCACCGCATCTACACGGTCTTTCGGAGGAGGGGTGGGGCTGGTGGACGGTCGACCGCCACGGGCCTCTCCGCGGCATGACGCACTTCGGATACCGCGAGCACGTCAAGGCGCTTATCCTCATCGGCGTTGTGCGTCGGTCATGGATACTGAGACAAGGGGTGCTGAAACAGTCCGACGACGAGAACTTTATCGAAGTGAAGAAGAAGATCGACCAAGTCTAGGCCACCCTGCCGGGGCCTGCGGGCCCCGGCCCACCGACGAGGACCTGACCCGTGCGCATCGAGCTCATCCCCGGCATCGAGTCCCCCGTGCCCGGCGCCCTCTGCGTCGGGACCGCCGACGGCCTGCCGCTCGCCTACATCGACAGGACGCCGTACGTCGGGACGGAGCCGACGACGCACGCCGAGATCGCGGAGCCCCTGGCCGACGCCATGGACCACTATGCGACGAAGGTTTTCGGCGGCGAGTGGAACGGCGACCTGAGCAGGGTGACGGGGATAAACCGGCGCACGGTCACGCACGACCGCATCATGAAATACGGCCTCGCCCCTTGGGTCCTGGCCCTGGTCGGCCAGGGCCGCGGCCCACAAGCACCCCCGCAGCCTCGGATTCATCCTCCTGTCCCTCGTCGGCCTGAGGAACTCCACCGACCGCGAGACCTTCCGCGAGCGAGACGGCATGCGGCGCGTCGGGATGGAGATACTCAACGACGGCATCGAACTCGTGAAGTACGCGATTAACGAGCACGGACGAGTACCTCGCCACCCGAGCAGCAAGATCAAGTAACGAAAGCTTAACGTCTCGGCCTTATGGTCGAGGCACGTGCGCTCCGTTTTTCAGCGGCGCGCTGGACACCCCGGAAGGGACACCAGACATGATGACCAGCACCCTCGATGAGGGGGCGCGGGCTTGCGCGCTCGAACGCTATCTGTCCGGCGACGCCCCTGCGCCCAAGCGCGGCAGCTTCCCGTTCGCCCCCGCCGCCCTGCTTCTCGTCGCCCGCTACGGAACGACGATTCCCTCGCTCCGCAACGCAGCCGCCGTCGGCGAGGACGTCCGCGTCGTGGGCATCTATCGCAGCCTCAAGCTCGCCTTTGACGCCTACGCCGATGACGTGAAGAGGGACCGGCGCCGAGCCGAGGAGACGCTGGCCGTGCAGGTCTGCGCTGCTTTCGACCAGGTCCGCGAATGGATGCGCGAGGCAGGCTTCGCCTCCGATTTCAGCTTCGACTACACGGACGAGCAGCAAGACACGGACGAGCACCTTCGCCTGCTCGCCGGCGTGCTGGCGCTGTGCGGTTGGGAGGCCGGTTACGTCCCGGCCCGGGAGTACGTCCGCTCGCTGATGCCGGACCTCCTCGGCGGCCCGGACGGCTGGCGCTACGTCCGGGCGAGCATCGGCATGGCCGAGGACACCCACCCCTCCATGGACTGGCGCCCGGGGCGCGGGGCGCTCGGCAGCCTGAGCAACGCCCTGCTGCGCGGCGGCCGCTTGAACGAGGACGCCTACGTGGGCGCGCCGCCGCAGGAGCCGGCATGGGCGCGCGAGGCCCGCGAGAAGGCCGCGGCGGAGAAGGCGGCGCAGGAGCGGCTGGAGAGCGGGCCGTCGCTCCTCGTCCTCGCGTCTATCGAGCATCTGCCCGGTACCGCCAAGACCGGCGAAAGCCGTCCCGGCGGGCTGACGGGCTCGACGCCGCGCGCGGAATGGGCCCCCTACGCCGGAAAGCGCTGGCCTCTGGCGCCCGTCCCGGACCTCGCCGCCGCGCGGGCGACGCTGGTGGCGGAATTCCCGTACGCCGAGTCCCTCATCGACGCCGTCCTGCGCGACCTCGCCGGAAGGGCGTGGGTCTACATCCGGCCCGTGCTGATCGTAGGCGAGCCCGGATCGGGGAAGACGAGGCTGGCCCGCCGGATCGGCGAGGTCCTCGGGCTCGGGGTCCAGGTGCACCCGTGCGGGGGTGCCTCCGATGCGTCGATCCTGCCGACGTCGAGGCAGTGGTCGACCGGCCGCGCATCCGTGATGCTTCAGCTCCTCAAGCGCCTCCAGGCGGCGTCGGCCCTCCTGGTCCTGGACGAGCTCGACAAGGTCGGCGAGGGCAAGGTCAATGGTTCTATGTTGGACGGTATTTTGCCGTTGCTTACCCCCGATGCCAGCAGGTTCTTCGACAGCTATCTGGAATGCCCGGTAGACTTGTCGGGCGTGTCGTACATTGCGACCGCCAACGACATCGCCGGCCTTCGGCGGACCCATGCGGCCCTTTTGGACCGCTTCCGTTGCTACACGATGCCCACCCCGAGGCGCGAGGACCTGCCGGTGCTCGTCCGCGGCGTCCTGTCGGAGATCTGCGCCGAGCGCGGCGTCGACGAGGCGTGGGTTTCGCCCCTGACCGGGGAGGAGCTCGGGATGGTCGAGGCGCATTGGCGCGGTCGTTCCGTCCGCGGCGTGCGGCGCCTGGTCGAGGCCGTCCTCGCGGGGCGTGAAGCCCTGGCAACCCGGATGTGATGGGGAGACCATGCACGATTCCCTCGCCCGCATCTCCGCCGTCGGTGACGATCTCGCCGCCGCGGCCGCCCGCATCCAGTCCCTCTGGGAGGGCGGTAGGTGCTGCCCCCTCGTCGGGCGCGGCCTGCGCGACCGCGTCCTCGAAGCCGGCCGCCTCGCCACGGCCGGGCACGTGTCGGCTGACGACGCCCGCCGCGTCGCCCTTGAGGCCGAGAACGTGGCGACCGCCTTCAACCCCTTGAGGAGAATGTCATGAGCCGGGAACTCACCGCCGCCGCCGAACGCATTCAGGGCCTGTGGGAGTCCGGCCAGATCTGCAGCCTCGTCGGCAGGGTATGCCGCGCCCGCGTCTTGCGGGCCGCCCGCCTCGTCGACGCCGGCCGCATGACGCCCGCGGAGGCTCGCAGCATCGCCCGCGAGGCCGAGGGACTCGCGATGTCGGTTTCCCCGATGGAGGAGCCGCCCCATGACTGACGTCGACGTCTACTGGAACAGGTGGAACAGGCGCGTCCGCCCGCGGGCGTGGCCGGTGCGAGAGGGCGGCCGCGTCCACCGGCACGTCAGGGAGATCACGCTGCGGGACGTGAGCTTCGTCGTCCATCCCGCCGCCGTCGCCCGCGTGCAGGCCCTCCGGCAGCGCGCCGTCTGCGCCTACGCCAGGGGGATTCCCTGCGAGGCGCCCCGGTACCCTTCCGCCGGCCGGGTCGACGATGGCCCGGAGCGTCGCCAGCGCGTCGGCCGCGGAGATCTCGCCGGCGGCCTCGCGCTCCAGGACCTCGTCGACCGCGTGGAGGGATTCGCCCAGGATGCGCGCGAGCGTCATGACGAGGTGCGTCGAGCTCGTCAGCGCCTCCTCGGTCTCGGGGGACGCCATGGGTCAGAGGCTCCAGGGAAGCTGCTTGGTCCGCTTGAGCCCGACGGCCGAGCAGAGCTGGAAGGCGCAGCGCTGGCTGATGTTGATGTCGTAGGCCCCGGACTTGAGGCGCCAGTGCTTCTCGGCGTTCCAGTTGCTGACGCCGGCCCGGCGCAGGTCCATCGGCTTCAGGCCACGCTCCTCGATGCGCGCGCGCACGAGGTCGAGGATGTCGGCGCGGTCGCTCTTGAACTCCTCCGTGTTGAAGGGGGTGACCTACGGCAGGAGGATGGGCCGGTAGTCCGGCCGGGTTTCGACCCCCGCGTCGGGGAGCCCGTCGAAAGCGCCATCGCGGCCTTGGCCGCCGTCGTCCTGGAACATGCCCTTAACCCACCGATGGAACACGAGTCGCCGATCTGCGCCGGCGCTTCCGACAGAGTGCCTCTAAAGACGGCAACCGCAACGGCGGGAGGTTGACGTGGTAGCGTATCCGTGTCAGCCGCGCGCCCGTTCGTTTGTGTCGTGGGGCTTGCATGAAGGATCGGGTGGTCTATCCAGGGCTATCCCGCCTGCGGCACGACGACGCAGGTAGCCGTGCTCCTGATCCCGCACGGGCGAATGGCCGGAAAAGGGCGGCCGCGACTTGCAGGGAGCCTCGCCTGGGCGGGGTGTTTTCCGATCCCGATGGGCAACTTACCCGGAGGCGCAGGCCGGCGTAGCCCCCGTTTCCGTGCCTCCTGCGCGATGCCGCCTTCCCGTCCGTCTCCAGGCGGCTGAAACCCCGCCCTTCTCAAAGGCCTGCGACGCGCCGAACCTCTGCTGGTTCGCGGGTCGGGTGTGGTGCCCCGGCGGTCGCGAGGCTCGTCGCCGGTTGGAACTTCGCATGTCTTTCGCTCAGGGGGACGACCGTCCCTTGGACTGCCACTGGCAGGCCGACCTCGGCATCCTTGAACGGGCCGGGGTCTACCGTTCCACGCGCCGCGGCGAGGACCTGGCCAAGGCCAGCATCATCGCCAGCGCCGTCGTCGAGCGGCTCGGCGCCAACAGGCGCATCTCATACAGCCGCCGCAACGACTGGTACGCCGCGGCCCCCCGCTACACCGGCATGGCGTACAGCCGCCGCCTGGTGTGCGGACTCATCGATTCCCTCGAAGGCACCGGCAAAGTCTGGCACGCCAAGGCCGAACCCGGCGCGCATATGAAGAAGGTGCCGATGCAGTCGGCTTTCTGGGCCTCGGACAAGCTCATCGAGCTCGTGGACGACATGCCCATCCGCCACGTCGGCCCGAAGGTGCCGGTCGTCATCCGGCGCGAGGACGGCTCCTTCCTCGACATCCCCGATACCGAGCGCGCCCGCCGCATCGTGCGCGAGACCGAGGCGGTGAACGAGTACCTGCGCGGCATCCGCGTGGGCGTCGACCCGAAGGCTGACCCGGCAGACTGGGAGCGCGGGCCCTACGCCTGGCGTGCCCGGAAGGTGCGGGCGAGCGGCAAGACGACCTGGGCGACCGTCGTGCCGACCGACCCGATGGTCGTGAGGATCTTCAGTCGCTCCCGGCTTGACCACAACGGTCGGCTCTATGGCTGGTGGCAGAACCTGCCAAAGAGCCGGCGCCGGGAGATCATGATCAACAACGAGCTCATCATCGAGCCGGATTTCTCCGCCCTGCATCCGACCCTTCTGTACGCCATGGAGGGCATCGCGCTCGCCCATGACCCCTACGTGGCCGACCTTCGCCGCTGGTCCCGGTCCGACGGCAAGTTGGCCCTGAACGTGGCCATCAACGCCCCGACCCGCCGGGACGCCGTCGAGTCCCTTCTGGCGAAGCGCGAAGAGGAGGCCGACGACGGCAGCCCGAAGTGGAAGCACGGGCGCAGGCAGACCGGCGCCCTCATCGACGCGCTGATCGAGCGAAACCGGCCCATCGCCCGCCACATCGGCTCCGACGCCGGCATAAGGCTCATGGGCATCGATTCCAGGATGTGCCTCCAGGTCATGAAGCGGTGCCGGAAGGTCGGGGTCGACGTCCTTCCGGTTCACGACAGCTTCATGGTCGGGCGGTCGAACGAGGGGGTCGTGAAGGCCCACATGGAAGCGGTTCTCGACCAAACCCGCGTCGAGCTTTATTCAGGCCTGACAAGTGTTTCGAGGGTTCTTGTTCCCACAAATGATAGCCTTTGCCCGGGGAACCCTTTGGCGAAGCGAGGGGATTCCCCCTTTGCCGTGGTCGTCCCCGTCCCGGTCCTGGATACCCCGTCCTTGGAGGGTCTCCCCGCCCCTGGGGAGGTTACCCCGTCCCTGGAGGGTATCCCGGCCCCTGGAGAGCTCCCCTTTACCCTGGAGGATACCCCGGCCCTTGGGGAGCCTACCTCGACCCTGGGGGGTATCCCGGACCCTGAAACCTCTACTCTGCCCCTCGGTGCCGGCACCCCGCTCTCTTCTTCGTCTCGGGCTCGTGTGCCAGCCTGTTCCTCTTACCCCGACCCTCACACTTCTGCGTCGGTTCTGCCCGTCCTTGCCTTCCCCTGGACGCTCCCGGGCCTGTCTCCCGACCGTCGCACCCCTGTCGCCCTCGACCTTGTTCTCAGACCCTCGGAGCCCATCGTCATGTCCGACCCTTACTGGCGCGACCCCGACCCGCTCCCTCACACCTTGACCCTCGATGGCGAGGTGGTGAAAGTCGCCGGTGGCCTGCGCCGCCCCTACGCCGATGCCGAGCTCGCCGCCGGTCGTGACCCGTGGGCGCACCTGCCGCCCGAGGCGCGTCCTGTTGGGGAATGGCCTGTTGTCCCTCGCGTCGCCGCGGGCTATCTTCAGGCCTCCTCCGGCAACGAGGCTCAGCCGCACCACGGTTAGAGGGAACCCCGCCGCTGCGCCTTGCGCCGGCGGGGTTCTTCGTTCTGGTCCCTTGCGTTCCGGAACCGCATCCTACCGGCATGTCCGACGCATCCTCCGACCGGGCCGCTTGAGCCACTGCCTTCGCCGACGAGCTCCTCGGCGTCCCGCACATCCCCAAGGATGACGTGCCCGACGACCCGCCCAAGACCGCGTCCCCGGCGACCCGCCTCGTCCAAGCCAGGAAGACGGCGGCGGCCCGCGCCCAGCGTGCCCGGGACAAGGCCCGTCGCGCGCACGAGCTCGATGCCGCCATCGTCGCCGGGCTGAGGTCCATCTTGAGGGCCCGCAAGGTCTACGAGCGCATGAAGGACGGGGAGGAACTCAGCGGCATGGCGGTCCGCTTCGAGCCCTTTGTATTTATCTTTTTTTAACATAAAATTTAAACGTTATTCTTCTGAAAGGACAATTTCCCTCCTGTTGAATTGCATGTAGATCCATCCGTGATCTTCCAAAACTTTGATAGCACTGTCGAGGTTACTTTTTGATCTTAAAGGGGGCGGGCCATACTGTAGAACTTTTCTTGTGGAGATACCAAGAGGCTCATTGGCATCTTTTAGTACAGATGTTTGCTTGCGAAGCCATTTTAGTAATAGTTCTGCTGTTGTGATCTGGTCTTGGACGCCCCTAATATTTCTTATTCTCGCAAGCTCAGCCGCATAATGTAAAAATAAACACAGAGCGAGATGCAGACTGTCGTCGTCAATCACGGTAGTATATTCATTCTTGAAAAGACTGAAAATACCCGCAATTCTACATATATTTTCAGTTGCATTTTCTGTAAAATCAATAATATCGACAAAATACTCTTTAGACTTTGGGTCGTTTTCGAGGTTATCGATAAATTTTAGAAGTCGTTTATTTCCGTCATCAGAAAGCTTGATCACTTTTAGGGGAATTTTATTTAAATCTGGCTGTAATGGACCAGGTAGCAAATCAAGCATCGAGATACACTTATTATTAAATTCAGTCAGGCCATTAATTCGATTAATATCGATATCGCCGAAAGATCTTTTTCCAACCATACTTTCTGGCCATGCAATAAGTGTTTTTGATACAAAAGAGCGAGTCCCTGGGTTATCTGAACTGATTATATCAGCTGCAAACTTGTCATCTAATGTTAAGCTGATTGTAATTCTTCGCCCACGCAACAAATGAACGGAAGATCCTTTATTTAAGATTATATCATCACCCGACCAGGCGCAATCAAAGATTTTGCCGGCTTTGGTTGGCTGGCTTTTTGTTGTCTTATTGGTTTTGTTTGTGAACTGTAGGGCGTCAGAACTTACATACAGTAATGAGACAGGAAGAAGCGGAAGCTGCTTAGAAAAATCTTCAAAACTTAGGCCATTTATTGTATGGACACAAGCGATAGCTGCATCAGTAATTGATTTTTTGTCTAAAATTGACTTGCTATTATCTGAGAGTTGGATCTTGCGAGTAATGGCGTCGCAAGAATTTTGCTCGTAAAGTTTTATAGCAGCGAAAACTATTTTGTCGACGTACGTTTTGCGGGCCCCCGGACCAATAACAGACATGGCACTGAGCGATAATGGACAGGTTGTTCCTAGCGGAGTTTGAACATCTGCGATACCTTGTGCAGCCAGTGATGCCGCAGACAACACTGACTGAACAGCTATCTCAAGGGGAACCTGTAATTCGCTTGCCAGAGAGCATGCTAATTTCTCAAATGGGCCGAGTATACTACGTGGCAAATTCCTTGCCTCAGACGGCAAGGGAAATAATGGAAGAGGCTTGAGTAATTCAGCTATTTTACCTTCTGATTGGTTCGAGGGCTGCATATCATCTTTGTATGAACTGTCGGTATCCTCTTGAAATGGTGAAATTCCATTGCCTGACGGTCTAGGGATTAGGGGAGCCATCACAAGCATCCATGTTGCTACATCTGCTACGCCTGCTACAGGCGCGCCGGAAACCGCGTAGCAGATGTAGCATTTGTAGCAGATGTAGCAACAAAAAACGTCAAGCCCTTTTGCCAATCAGATCCTGTTCCTACATCCAACCCCTTGCCATCCTCGCAATGAATGACCGCTGGAGAGACGCTGACCGCCGGCTTGCGGGCCTCGTCCGCATTTGGTTGGGTGCCCATTGCTGGTCTGCGGCATGTTCGGCTACGGGCGAGACTGCTTCGATCAAGCGCGGATCGAACGCCTTCGGCGGATCGACATCCGGGACGGAGGCCGGCGGACCGGGCCGACGCAGCAGGCTCGAGATGGGTTCGGTAGTCGTTGAGCCCTTGTGATCAGGTCTCTCGGTGAGGTGCGGATCAGCCCGGGACCTTCCCCAGGCCGTGGACCGCTAACGCCGGCGGTCGAATGCCGGCGTAGCCACCACCCATCCTCGGCGCCGTGGGTACGGCCTGTGCTTAGCCATACTTACGGTTTGCCCCGGCGGCGTTCCCCAACTCAGGAACGCCTACCGAAGGACGGCGAGATTGCCACTCGGCCGTGCCGGATGTGCAGGCCTGATCACGACATGCCGGCCCTGGCTCGCGCAGGCGTCCGACGTCATTGCGCTGCGATGAGCGCGCTCGTCGACCGTACGGTTTCCGCGCCAAAAGTCTTTCGGCAGTAAGCGACCAACCGGTCGGCCCGGTCGGCGTCGCCGCGGAAGGCGATGTGCCCGTCTGGACGCACCAAAACCAAGGCCGGCCGGCCTTCCAGCCCGTAGGCCCCGTGCGGTTTGCCGTCCATGTCCGAGAGGACGGGGACGCCCGCGCCATCGACCGTCGGACCCGCCAGCAAGAGGCGCGGCCTGACCCGGGGCCAGGGCGTCACGGCGTCGACGGCGTCGCGCAGCGAGGCACCCGCGTCCGAGGACCGACCGTCGAAGCACATCATCGCCCAACCGGTCGTGCGGCCATCCGGGTTGTAGAGGAACCGGAACAGGTTGGTGGTCTCGCCGTCATGGGTCACCTCCGCGTCCGGTGCGCGCTCCCCGGGCTTCGGCCCCGACCGCAGCACGGTCGTCAGGCCCGATAGACGGTCCTCGTTCAGCGCGCACTTCGGGTACTCGACGCCCATCTGCTGCATGTCGTCGGTGCCCTGCAGCAGCGAGCCGAGGTTCGGCAGCGCCTTGGCGGCCAGTCCCAGCACCGTGTCGGTGACGGGACCGCGGTAGACGGTCCACCGGAAGCCCCGTGCCTGCTGGGCGCTCAATCGTGCATGCTCCTTGCCCCGCTCCTCGCCGTAGGAATCGAGGATCACCGGCGCCGCCTCGCCCCGCAGGGTCATGGCGAGCCGCCACGCGACCTCGACCGCGTCGTGCAGGCCCGCGTTCATGCCCTGCCCACCGATGGGAAGGGACAGGTGGCCGGCGTCACCAGCAAGGAAGACGCGACCGCGGGCGTAGTCGGGCGAGACCCCTTACTGGAAACGGCTGTGAGTCAGCGGACGGGCCCACTTCGCATTTCCGGACGACGCCTCCCGGTGCGACTTGGCCATCCGGGCCGCGAAGGGCCGCGCCAACCCCTGTCGCGTCTATGTCGGTGACGAGCATCCCGGCGGGTTGACCTTCGTCATTTTTCGTAGCATCAATTGCTACATGAAACGAGACAGCCGCCTCTCCGGGATCCTGCACGTGCTGCTACACATGGCAGAGGAGCCCGGACCGCTCACCTCCGAGGCGCTCGCCACCGCCATGCAGACCAATCCGGCGGTGGTGCGCCGGACCATGGCCGGGCTGCGCGAGGCGGGCTTCGTCCGGTCCGGGCGCGGGCACGGCGGCGGCTGGACCATCGCGCGCGACCTGGCCGAGATCACCCTTCTCGACATCCATGTCGCGCTCGGCTCACCCGACCTGTTCGCCATCGGCAACCGCACCGAGGCGCCCGGCTGCCTCGTCGAGCAAGCCGTAAACGCGGCCTTGGACGACGGCTTTCGAGAGGCTGAGAGGGTGCTGCTTGAGCGCTTCGGCAGCGTCACCCTCGCCGCGCTCAGCGCCGACTTCCACGCCCGCCTCGCCGCGCGCGGCGGCACCCTGACCCTGGAGCAAGCCCATGCCGTTTGACGTGATCGTCGTGGGAGGCAGCTTCGCCGGCTTGGCGGCGGCCATCTACATCGCCCGCGGGCGACGCTCGGTCTGCGTGGTCGACGCAGGCAGCCCGCGCAACCGCTTCGCGGCGGCCTCCCATGGCTTCCTCGGCCAGGACGGCAGCGATCCGCGGACGATGCTGGCGCAGGCACGAGGCCAACTCGCCGCCTACCCGCAGGCGACCATCGTGGAGGATCAGGCGGTCGATATCCGCGCCGGGCGGGACTTCACAGTCACCCTCGTAAGCGGCCAGACCCTGGATGCGGCCCGCCTCGTCCTCGCCTACGGCATCACGGATGTGCTTCCTGAGATCCAAGGCTTGGCGGAGCGATGGGGCAAGAGCGTCCTTCACTGTCCCTACTGCCACGGCTACGAGTTCGCAGACGGCAAGCTCGGCGTGTTGGCCGTGTCCCCCCTGTCCGCGCATCAGGCGTTGCTGATCGCGGAATGGGGACCGACCACGCTCTACCTGAACGGCGGGGACATGCCTGACGAGGCGACATGCGCCCGGCTCGCACGCCGCGGTGTCGGGATCGAACCCGCCCCCGTGGCCGCCCTCCTCGGCGAGGGCGGGACGCTGACGGGTTTGCGGCTCGCTGACGGGCGCATGGCAGCCGTCGACGCTCTCTACCTCGCCCCGCGGACGCGTATGAACAGCCCGCTGGCGGAACGGCTCGGCTGCGCGCTCGACGAAGGACCGTTCGGTCCGGTCATCCGCACCGACGCCGCCAAGCTGACGACGGTCGCAGGGGTGTACGCGGCCGGCGATATTGCCCGAGCACCCCACAGCGTGAGTTGGGCCGTGGCGGACGGGGTCACGGCGGGCATCTCGGTCCACCAATCCCTCGCGTTCCAGGACTTGGCCGCCTGACGGCGTGAGACCGACAATGCTTCCGGAACGGCGAACGGGCGACGGGCCCTTACCCCTCTGCGCGGATTGCAAGAATCGAGCACAGAATCGGCAAGGGGTCGCCCGCGGTCGAACAGGGTCCCTGTCCAGGAGCATGCTACGCCGGTGTGCTCGTAGGAGCGCGCGACCGGCTTGCCGACCGGGCTATGGATCAGGTCCGCCGCCATCGCGGACCACGGGGGTGAAGCAGGAGCGCAACCTCTGTCGGGCGAGGCTACGAGCCCGTGACGCAGCGTTCAGCCAGCCGGGATGCCGCGTGCGGCCGGAGCATTGGCCTGGCCGGCCTTCGTCCTCGTGGCCTTACGCCCTGAGAAGGCTCGGGCGATCAGCACGTAGAAGAGCGGGGTGACGAAGACCGCCAGCACGGTCGCCGTCACCATGCCGCCGAGCACGCCCGTGCCGATGGCCCGCTGGCTGTTCATGCTGGCACCCGTCGCGATGGCGAGCGGCACTACGCCCAGGATGAAGGCGAACGAGGTCATCACGATGGGCCGGAAGCGCAGCTCGCACGCCTCCAGCGCCGCCTCGTGGATCGGCCGCCCTTGCGCCACGAGTTCCTTAGCCACCTCAATGATGAGGATGGCGTTCTTCGCCGTCAGGCCGATCACCGTGATGAGGCCGACCTTGAAGTACACGTCGTTCGGCATCTCCCGCATGATCACGGCGAAAAGGGCGCCGACGATGCCGGTCGGGATCACCAGCAGCACGGCGAGCGGGATCGACCAGCTCTCGTAGAGCGCCGCGAGGCACAGGAAGACGCAGACCAGCGACAGGGCGAGCAGGTAGACGGCCTGGCTCCCCGAGAGCTTCTCTTGCAGCGACTGCCCGGTCCAGGCGAAGTCGAAGCCGGGCGGCAGCTGCGCGGCGAGCCGCTCCATCTCGGCCATGGCGTCACCGCTGGCGTAGCCCCAGTTGGCGTAGCCCGAGAACTTGACGCTGGGGTAGCCGTTGTAGCCGACCACCTGCGACGGGCCCATCGTCCACTGCACCTGCGCGAAGGATTGCAGCGGCACCATCTGGCCCTGGGCGTTCCGGACGTTCAGGTCGAGCAGGTCCTCGGCCTTCATGCGCCGCGCGGCCTCGGCTTGCACGATGACCCGTTGCATGCGCGACTGGTTCGGGAAGTCGTTCACGTAGGCCGAGCCGAGGCTCGTCGAGAGGGCGTCGTTGATGTCGGCGAAGGTGACGCCGAGCGCGTTTGCCTTCTGCCGGTCGAGGGTGAGCTCGATCTGCGGCGCGGTCGGCAGCCCCTCGACGTAGACGCTCGTCAGGACGGGGCTCTTGCTCGCGGCGGCGAGCAACTGGTCGCGGGCGGCCGCCAGCGCGGCGTAGCCCTGCTGCCCCTTGTCCTGCAGGCGGAAGCTGAAGCCGCTGGAGTTGCCGAGCGCCTCGATGGCGGGTGGCGACAGCGTCATGGCGATGGCGTCCGGCAGGTTCCCGAGAACCGCGTTGGCGCGCGTGCTGATCGCCTCCGCGTCGTCGCCCGGCCCACGCTCCGACCAGTCCTTCAGGGTGACGAACGAGAGCGCCGTGTTCTGGCCCTGCCCGGAGAAGCCGAAGCCCAAGAGTTGCACCCGCCGGGCGACCGCCTTCTCACCGCCGAAGTGCTCCTCGATGCGCTTGGCCACGTCCAGGGTGCGGCCGGTGGAGGATTCCGGAGGCGTCTGGGTGTCGACGATGACGTAGCCCTGGTCCTCGGTGGGCAGGAAGCTCGACGGCAGGAGCACGTAGCCGTAGCCGAGCGCGCCGAGGAGCGCGGCGTAGACGAGAAGCGCCCGGACGGGGCGGCGCAGGATGCCGCCGACCCCCGACCGGTAAGCCCGCGTCCCCGACCGGAAGCCGCGGTTGAACCAGCCGAAGAAGCCACCCTTGGAATGGGCGTGTCCGGGCTCGACCGGCTTGAGCAGGGTCGCGCACAGAGCCGGCGTCAGCGAGAGCGCCAGGAAGGCCGAGAAGGTGATGGAGGTCGCCATGCTGGCCGAGAACTGCCGGTAGATCACCCCGACCGATCCCGGGAAGAAGGCCATCGGTACGAACACCGCCACCAGCACCGAGGTGATGCCGATGATGGCGCCGGTGATCTGGCCCATGGCCTTGGCGGTCGCTTCCTTCGGCGGCAGGCCCTCCTCGTCCATGATGCGCTCGACGTTCTCGACCACGACGATGGCGTCGTCGACGAGGATGCCGATAGCCAGCACCATGCCGAACATGGTCAGCACGTTGATCGAGAAGCCCGCCACCAGCAGGGCGCCGCAGGTTCCGAGTAGGGCGACCGGAACGACGATGGTCGGGATCAGGGTGTAGCGGACGTTCTGCAGGAACAGGAACATGACCGCGAAGACCAAGACCATCGCCTCGGCCAGCGTCGTCAGCACCTTCCGGATCGACACCTCGACGAAGGGCGTCGTGTCGTAGGCCACCAGCACCTCGACGTTCGCCGGCAGGGTCTTCGAGAGCCTGGCGACCGCCTCCTTCACGCCGGTCGCGGCGGCGAGCGCGTTGCCGCCCGGCGCAAGCTGGATGCCGATGCCGGCGGCCGGGCGCCCGTCCAGGCGGGTCTGGTTGGTGTAGGACTGCCCGGCGAGCTCGACCGTGGCGACGTCGCGCAGGCGCACGAGCGAGCCGTCCGGGTTGGCGCGCAGCACGATCTCCTCGAACTCGGCCACCGTGGTCAGTTGACCCTTCACCAGGACGTTGGCGGCGATGCGCTGCCCTTCCTTCGCCGGCTGCGCTCCGACGATGCCGGACGCGACCTGCGCGTTCTGCGCCCCGACCGCGGACGTGACGTCCCCGGGCGTCAGGTTGAGGCCGACCAGCTTGATCGGGTCGATCCAGATGCGCAGCGCCTTCTCCGACGAGAACAGGGTGGCGCGGCCTACGCCCGGCACACGCCTCAGCTCGCCGAGGATGCGGCGGGCGGCGAGGTCACCGAGATCGGTCTCGCTCAGCGAGCCATCGCGGGAGGAGACGGTGACGAACTGGAGGAAGCTGGTGCTGGCTTCCTCGACCGTGACGCCCTGCTGGGTCACGGCCCGCGGCAGGCGTGCCTCGATGCGCTTGATCCGGTTCTGGACCGCCACGGTGGCCTTCGAGGCGTCCGAACCCGGCGCGAAGGAAGCCATGATCTGGCTCACGCCGGAGGTGTCGCTGGTGCTCTCGAAGTACATCAGCCCCGGGATGCCGTTGAGCTCCTCCTCGATGATGCGGGTGACGCCGTCGTAGAGGCGCTCGGGTGGCGCTCCCGGGTACACGGCGGTCACCTGGATCGTGACGGGGGCGACGTCCGGGTACTGCGACACCGGCAGGAAGGCGATGGAGAGCGCCCCGCCAAGCATGATGAAGAGCGAGATCGCCCATGCGAAGATCGGGCGCTCGATGAAGAAGCGGGTCATGGGATCGGACCTGGAGGTGGCGCTTAGTGCTGATCGGATGCGGCGGCCGTCCGACCGTCGCCCCACGGGACCGGGTTCACGGCCATGCCGGGCTGGATCTTCTGGAAGCCCTCGACGACGACGGTCTCGCCGGGCTTCAAGCCCTCCTCGACGATCCAACCGGCATCCGTCAGCGCGCCGATGCGCAGGGGGCGCAGCGCGAGTGTCTTGTCCGCGCGGAGCACGAAGACCTGGGCCACGCCGGCGCTGCTACGCTGGATGGCCTGCGCCGGCACGATGACGGCGCCGGGCATCGTGCCCTGCGCGACACGGACCCGGACGTAGGTTCCCGGCAGCAGGGCGGCCTTCGGGTTGGGGAAGGTGGCGCGCAACGAGACCTGCCCGGTGCCGGGGTCGACGCTCACGTCCGAGAACAGGAGCTTGCCGGAATCGGGGTACGGGGAGCTGCCGGCATGGACGAGGCGCACCTCGGTTTCCTGCTTGCCGGCGGCACGGTCGGCGAGGAAGCCGGGGTCGGAGGCCGAGGCGTTGAAGTCGGCATAGATCGGGTCGATCTGCTGGATGAGGGCGAGCTTGGTCGCCTCGCCCTGGCCGACGAGGGCACCTTCCGTGACGAGGGCGCGTCCGATGCGGCCGGCGATGGGAGCCCGCACGGTGGCGTAGTCGAGGTCGATCCTGGCCCGGGCGAGCTGCGCCTTGGCGCTCGCGACATCCGCCTCGGCCTGGCGCAGGGTGGCGACCGCGATGTCGTTCTGGGCGGTGCTGGCCGCCTGCCGTTCGACCAGGGTCTCGGTGCGTTCGGACTGGCGCTGCGCCTGCACCCGGGTCGCCTCGGCCCGCGCCAGGGCCGCCGCCTTGGCGTCGACCTCGGCCTTATAGACGGCCGGGTCGATGCGGAAGAGGACGTCGCCCTTCCTGACGAGGCTGCCCTCCTCGAAGGTCCTCTCCTGGATGATGCCGGCGACCTGCGCGCGCACCTCGGCCACCCGGGTCGAGGCAAGGCGGCCCGGCAGGTCGAACAGGCGCGGCACGGTCGCGGGTACGACCTTCGCGGTCGACACCAGCGGTGGCGGCGTCTCGGCTGCATTCGCGGCGGCATCGCCCGCCTCCGGCTGGCAGGCGGTCAGCGCGAGACCCAGCAGGCAACAGGCGAATACCGGTACGACGCCCAGGGGGATGCTTTCACGCGATCTCATGGATCAGCGAGTCCTTGCTTCAGGGATGGAAAGGGGCAGGCGCTGGGGCCTAGTCCGTGAGCGTCATCGCGATCAGGCGTTCGCGGAGCGCGGTCAGGTTCGGAACGACGCCGCCGTCCTCGCGCATGAGGTGGGCGAGCCAGGCGCCGTCGGCGGCCAGGCGCACGATCTCAAGGGTCGGCGTGTCGTCGGTCTCACGGTGCCGTTCCAGCCGCGCCGCGAACCAGTCCGCCCACCGCCTGCGCACGCTCGGTTCCGCGTGGGCGGAGACGTAGAGGGCCGCCCCCGGGTTGCCTTCGCCCAGCACAGGATCGTCGAAGGTCGCGGCGACATAGGCCCGGGTGAAGCTTCCGCGCGGCTTCGGGTCCCTCGCCATGGCCGCGTCGATGTCGGCGTCGAGCTTCTCCACCAGGTCGGCGAAAAGGCCCTCCACCAGGGCCTGCCGGCTGGGGAAGTGGTGGAAGAGCCCACCCTTGGTGACACCGGCCGCCTCGGCGACGGCCTGCACCGTGATGCCTGCCGGACCATGCTCCAGACCGAGCCTCATGGCACAGTCCAGGAGCGTGCGGCGCACGAGTTCCGGCTGCTTCTTGCGTTGGGAGATGGTCTTCACGGCCGATGCCCCGTCACGGTCGAGAACGCCTGCATCACCACGATGCCGCCGACGATCATGCCGATGCCGATCAACGCCGCCGCGTCGAGGGTTTGCCTGAACAGGGTGGCGCCGACGAGGGCGGTCAGCACGACCCCAACGCCGCTCCAGAGGGCGTAGACGATGCCGAGCGGCATGGCTTTCAGGGCGTGCGTGAGGAAATAGAACGCCGCGGCGTAGGAGGCCGCCATGGCAAGGGTGGGTACGAGCCGCGTGAACTGCTGCGACATCTGCAGGAGGGTCGTGCCAGCGACCTCGCAAACGATGGCGAGGACGAGGGCGGCGTAGGCGAGGGTATGACTGGACATGCTCACGGGCTCGGATCTGTGCCCACAACATACCGACCAAATGGTATGTTGCAAGTTCCACTTTTATGAGTGTCTGCGTATCCCGACCGCAGGTGTCGCCGCGCACTCGGTCGAAGGGAGTGACAAGGAGAAGCGGCCTGCGCAGAGATGGCGCCGGCGGCCCTGGACCGTGGCTCCCGATCCATCGCGGGCCAAACTCTCAAGTCGGCGGACGCTCTGCCAGCTCGCCGTCGCGGGCTGGGCCTGCTTCTCTCGACAGGGCCGCCCTGTCCCGAGCTTGGCGAGCTTCCCTCAGGGCGACGTACAGCTTTTCGATAAGGACGTGACCGTCCCAATCATCGGCAATCCGAATGACGGTGTCGCCGTGCTCGACCTCGAAAAGGCACGGCGCATGAGGCTCGGACGCATGGTTGCTGAGCGCAGGGGTGGACGCTGATCGCTGGGAAGGCATCGTGGTCTCTCATCGGTATCGGACGTGCCGCCGCCGGAGACCTGTCTGGAAATGAAAGCGCCGCCGGAATGCGGCGGCTTGGTATGATCGTTGGTCGTGATCGAACGCAGCCGCCCTATGGTGGGGGCGGGCGATAGCTCACGGCATTGCTGGCGCGACGGATCATAGGTGGTACTTACGGTAGCGTTCCGGGAGCCGTCAACGAGGCACGCATCGGGTCCGCTACCCGACCCACAGCCGGACCTGGAAGCGTCCGCTCTCGGGCACTCGATGAGGCGGCGTCGAGCAACTGGAACGAATGGATTTCGGTTGGATGGTTCCCAGAAGAACACCGGGAGATGCGGACACCTCGAATGGGCCCCGCCGCGTCTGGTCAAAGCCTACCGAGATAACAGCGCCGGTTTCCACGTGCGATTGATGAACGCCGTTCGTGCGGCCGAAAGGTCCTCCAGACGACGCACAGCACCCAGCCCGAACCGATAAACTTCGTGCCGGTCTTCTCCGATCCCGAGGCCGCCCTTCGGTACGCCGATGGTGCGAAATGATTCGTGCCGAGCTTCGAGGCGTTCTACCAGAAGTCCAGCCCCTTACTTGCGGAGTACGCTCCGCCCGTTGCACGCCTCCTGGTCATCGGCGCCGGAGGCTGTCGTTGAAGCTGGCTTCGGCAGAAGCTGAACCCTCCAAGCCGGAACGCGGCTCGTCCGGAACGGAACGGAACGGCGGGCCGGGCATTCCCGCCTCTCACGGTGGAGGCGGCGATGACGGAGAAGAAGGGCCACGGCAGCGAGACCGCCAAAAAGGCGAACGCCAAGGCGAGCCACGAGGGCAAATCCAACCCGCGCAAGTCGTCCGCCGCCCAGGCGGAACTCGGCAAGAAGGGCGGCAAGTCCAAGTAGCCGAGCGCGGGGCGCGTGTGAGGTTCCCGGCCCGGCAAGGCCACGTGCCTCGGGTAGCGTGCACCCCGCTGCCGAACAGCACGTCGGCGGGCGCGTTCCACCTGGGCCAGGTAGGCGGGCGGGATGGGACGAGGCGATGACGGCGCGGCACGTTGAGTACGAGAAACGAACCGGCGGATCGGATCCCGGCCGCCATGCAGGACTGGTCGCGCATGGTTGAACACAAACCATCCGTGGCCCCGGCCGTGGGTGCGGTCGCCAAGGCGCGGGCGGCGTCGCTTGCGGCTGGCTGCCTCGGCCTCGCCGCTTCGGCGTCGGTGATGGCGGGCTGGCTCCTCGATATCCCCGGCCTGCGAACGATCCTGCCGGGCGAGGCGCCGATGGTGGCGCTGACCGCCCTGGCCCTCGTCTTCCTTTCCGGGGCGCTGCTGCTTTCCGCCGGGACGGGACGAAGGTCACCCGCGGTGCAGGCCGGTCGCATCCTCGCCGCCGGCGCCGCCGCGCTGGCTGTCGGAGGCGGCATCCAGTATCTCGCGCCGCACGGATTCCGGCTCGACGACAGGGTGCAGCGCCTCTTCTCCGGGCCGCTCCAACCTGGGAATGGAATGGCCCTCGCGACCGCCTGCTGCATCCTGGGCGCCGCGACCGGCCTTCTGCTTCAGGACGCGCGGAGCCGCCGGCTCCGGCGGGTCGGCGCGGCGGCGGCCTTGTCCGCGTTCATTGGCGCGGCGGTCGGGGCGCTCGGCTACGCCTACGGGCTCGGCGGCTTCCACCAGGGCGGCCCGTTCTCGCGGATGGCGCTGGTCACCGCGGTCACGTTGGGCGTCCTCTCCGCCGGCGTGCTCCTCAGTCGGCCCCACGGGCCGTGGGCCGCCATCGTCCTCGGCGGCGGCGAAGTCACGCGGTACCTGCTGCCCGTGGTCGTGGTCGCGCCGCTGCTCCTCGGTTCGCTGCAGATCCACGCCGCCCGTTCGGGCCTGCTGGAGGCCGAGACCGGGACCGCGCTCCTCGTCATCGTCCTGGCGATCTGCCTCGCGGCCCTGAGCGTCCGGCTCGCGAGGGACGTCGAGCGGCGCATCGTCAGCGAACGCCGGCTGCGCGAGACCCTCCAAGGCATGAACGAGGTTCTGGAGCAGCGGGTGATCGAGCGGACCCGCGCCCTCGCCGAGACACAGGACGCCCTGGTGCAATCGCAGAAGATGGAGGCCATCGGCCAACTCACCGGCGGCGTGGCCCATGACTTCAACAACCTGCTGACCGTCATCCGCTCGTCGGTGGACTTCCTCCGGCGGCCCGACCTGCCCGAGGAGCGGCGCCGCCGCTACATGGATGCGGTCTCCGACACCGTCGACCGGGCCGCGAGATTGACGGCGCAACTCCTGGCCTTCGCCCGGCGCCAGGCGCTCAAGCCGGAGGTGTTCGATGTCGGCGCGCGTCTCGACGGCATGGCCTCGATGCTCGACAGCCTGACCGGCGCGCGCATCCGCATCGTGACCAGGAAACCCGACGGCGCCTGTCTCGTGCGGGCCGATGCCAGCCAGTTCGACACGGCTCTGGTGAACCTCACGGTGAACGCGCGGGACGCCATGGACGGCGAGGGAACGCTGACCTTCGCCCTCGCCTGCGGCCGGCCGAAGCCGGCGATCCGAGGCCACGCCGGTTCTCCGGACCCGTTCGTAGCCGTCTCGGTGACCGATACCGGTGCCGGCATCGACCCGGACCATCTCGGGCGCATCTTCGAGCCCTTCTTCACCACCAAGGCCGCCGGCAAAGGGACGGGCTTGGGCCTCTCCCAAATCATCGGCTTCGCCAAGCAGTCGGGCGGCGACATCGACGTGGCCAGCGTCGTCGGGCGCGGGACGACCTTCACGCTCTACCTCCCGCAGGCCGAGCGGCAGGCCGCTGAAGCGGAGGAAGCGGCGGTCCAGGACGAGGCCATCGTCGACCGCGCCGGCCTGTGCGTCCTGGTGGTCGAGGACAACGTCGAGGTTGGTCGCTTCTGCACGCAAGTCCTGCACGACCTCGGGCACGGCTCGCTCCTCGTCCCCTCGGCGGAGGCCGCCTTGGCCGAGATCGAGGCCGTCCCCTTCCGCTTCGACGCGGTGTTCTCGGACGTGGTCATGCCGGGCATGGGCGGGCTCGAACTCGCGAGGCGCCTGCGGACCCTGCATCCCGAGCTGCCGGTCATCCTCACATCCGGCTACAGCCATGTGGTGGCGCCGGACGAGGCCGACGGCTTCGACTTGGTACGGAAGCCGTACTCGGCCCATCAGTTGGACAATGCCCTGCGGTCGGCGGCACGCCGCCGACCGCAGCCGCATCGCGCCGAGGCCGCTCCGTCCTGACCGGTAGGCACTGGTTCCCCGGACGCGGGCGGGCTCGAAGGGCACGGAGCCGGGCTTCGGCGTGACCGGTATCGCCCCTCAAGCCGAGGCGTGGCTACGCCGGGCGACGACGCCGCGCAGGGCGCGGGCGACCTGCTCCGCCGAGTAGGGCTTGCGCACCAGCTCGAACCCGTGGGCATCATCCCGGGCCAAGGCATCGCTGTAGCCCGTGGTCAGGATCACCGGCAGCCCGGGATGGCTGGTTCTGAGGCGCCGCGCAAGCGCCACCCCGCCGATGCCCGGCATCACCACGTCGGAGAAGACCACGTCGAACCGGGACGGCGCCCGCTCCACCTCGGCGAGCGCCGCCTCGGCGTTATGCGCCCAGACCGTCCCGTGGCCGAGATCCTCCAGGAGCTGCGTGCAGAAGCGCCCGACGTCGAGGTTGTCCTCCACGACCAGCACGCACAGGCTGCGCTCGTCGTCCTCGGCCTCCGCTCCGGGCGATCCGGCAGCGTCGGCCCCCGCAGGCGGGTCCACATGCGGCAGGTACAGCGTGAACGTCGTGCCGCGCCCGACCTCGCTCGCCACCTCGACGTCGCCGCCCGACTGCTTGGCGAAGCCGATGACCTGGGAGAGGCCGAGCCCGGTGCCCTTGCCGGCCTCCTTCGTCGTGAAAAAGGGCTCGAAGATCCGGTCGAGCAATACGGGGGCGATGCCCGCGCCCTCGTCGGCGACCGAGACCGCGGTGAATGGGCCGGGCGCGCCGGCGTGGCCACGGATGCTGGGCAGCGGGCCGCCGCAGGCGAGACGCAGCGTCAGCCGGCCTTCGCCGTCCATCGCGTCGCGGGCGTTGACCGCGAGGTTGATCAGCGCCGTCTCGAACTGAGCCCGGTCCGCCTGCACGTGGCAGGCCCCGTCGGGCACCTCGACGGCGACGCGGATGCGCGCGCCGGTGACCGCGTTCAGCATGTCGGCCACGCCGTGCAGGCGCTCGCGGAGATCGAACACCTCCGGCTTGAGCGGCTGGCGCCGGGCGAAGGCCAGCAGCTGGCTCGTCAGCCGGGCGGCGCGGTCGACCGTGTCGGAGACCGCTTCCAGGTAACGGACGCGCCGCTCCTCGGCGAGGTTGGGCCGGCGCAGGAACTCGACCGACGAGCGGATGATGGTGAGCAAGTTGTTGAAGTCGTGCGCCACGCCCCCGGTGAGCTGGCCGACCGCCTCCATCTTCTGGGCGTGCCGCAGCGCCTCCTCGGCCCGGGCGAGCCGCTCCTGGTCCCGGAGCCTGCCCGTGACGTCGTGCGCGTACTGGAAGGCGCCGACCCGCTCGCCCGAGGCGTCCCTCAGCACCGTGAACTTGAGTTCGTAGGAAGGTCGGCGCCGCGTCGGGTCGCCGAACTCGCCGACGGTCGTGAACTCCTCGCCCGCCAACGCCCGGGACCACATCGCCCGCGCCGCGTCCCGGTGTTCCGGATGGCCGGACAGGAGGGCGAGGAGGCTGTCGCCGACCTCCGGACGGACGCCGTAGATGTCGGCGAACTCGTCCGCGTAGGCCCGGTTGACGGCGAGGAGCCGGTAATCGGGGTCGAGTGCGGCGACGAGCGCGTCGGTGGTCTCGAACACGTCGGCCCAGAGCTTGCGCTGGGCGAGCGCCGTCTCGACGCGCCGCTCCAGGGTCTCGTTCACCTCCCGCAGCCGCGCCTCGGCGAGCTTGCGGTCGTGCACGTCCTCGACGACGCCGTACCAGCGAATAATGGCCCCGGTCGCGTCCCGCCGCGGCCGGGCCCGGGCGCGCATCCAGCGGTACTCGCCGGTGGCACCCACGCGGATGCGGTAATCGACGTCGACCGGCTCGCCGGACGAGAGCGACGCCGCGAAGACCGTCATCGTCCACGGCACGTCGTCGGGATGCAGCGCCTTGGCCCAGCCGGCGCCGTCCGGTTCGCCGGGTGCTTGGCCGGTCAGTTCGAGCCAGCGGTTCGAGTAGGAGGTGATGTTGCCGGCTGGGTCGCAGGTCCAGGGCACCTGCGGGTTGAGTTCGACGGTATGGCGGAAGTGGTCCTCGCTCTCGCGCAGGGCGGCCTCGCCGAGCACGCGGCCGGTGGTCTCGGCGGTGACGCAGAGCAGGCCGGCCACAGAGCCCACGTCGTCGCGGATTGGCGAGTAGGTGAACGACCACCAGCTCCGCTCGGGCCGCCCCTCGCGCGAGAGGTCGAGCATCACGTCGGTGAGGGTCTGCCGCTCGCCGGCGAGCGTGGCCTGGACCAAGGGGCCGATGTCGTCCCAGATGCTACCCCAGACCTCACGGAACGGACGCCCGAGGGCGGTGTCCAGACGGTAACCGAGGATCGGCCGGTAGGCGTCGTTGTAGAAGCAGAGCAGGTCCGGTCCCCAGGCGAGGAACATCGCCGTCGGGCAATCGAGCATCAGCGCGAGCGCGTTGCGGAGCGCCGGCGGCCACGTCTCCGCGGGTCCGAGCGACGTCCCGGACCAATCGCGGGCGCGGATCTCCACCGCCGTCTCGCTTCCGGGCGGAAGGAACGGGAAAAGGTCAGCCACGGCATGCTCGGTCCAGGCCGGCCGATCCGTCTGGCCGGCACGCGCCGGGATGGGTCCTGTCGGGCATGATGTCTCGGTCTGGCATCGTCGTTCATAACCAGGGCGGAGCGGGACGGTTGCGTCCGGTTTCTGGGCGACAGCCGGCGAGGCGCCGGCTTCCGATGCGGCTCCCGCACGGCGACTGCATCCCCATGCCGGCCCGTGACGATGCGGCGCATCCCTAGCCGCGCGGCGACCGCTCCCCAGCCGGGTTGAGCGTCGTGGGGCCGCCGTGGATCACCGACGGTCCGGAGCCGGTGGGACGCCGGCCGATCCTGGGAGGTGGCGGTTGGCCGGGAGCGAAGAGGGGGAAGGCACTGCGGTCGACCTGAGGCTGCTGCGTGCGGCCGTCGAGGCGACAGGCGAGGCCATCCTGATCACCTCGGCCGAGCTCAACGAGCCCGGGCCGCGCATCGCGTACGCCAATCCCGCCTTCACCCTCATGACCGGCTACGAGTCGCACGAGGTCGTCGGTCGGACGCCGCGCTTGCTGCAGGGTCCCCGCACCGAGCGCGCCGTGCTCGACCGGATGCGCGCCCCCCTAGAGGCCGGCGAGCGCTTCCAGGGCGAGGCGCTGAACTACCGCAAGGACGGTTCCACCTACATGGTGGAGTGGCTGATCACACCGGTGCGGGAGGCCGGCAGCCGCATCACCCACTGGGTCTCGGCCCAGCGCGACATCACCGACCGGCGCGCCAGCGAGGACCGGCAGGCCATGTTGGTGCGCGAGCTGCACCACCGGGTGAAGAACACACTGGCTACCGTCCAGGCGGTGTTCAACGCCACCGCTCGCTCCGGGCTCCCGCTCGCCGAGCTTACCCGCGCCTTCTCCGGTCGGATCACCTTCCTCGCTCGCACCCACGCGCTGATCAACGAAGATCTCGCCCAGGCCGCCTCGTTCGATGGGCTGCTGCGGGCGGAACTCGAACCCTACGACACGCGGGGCGGCTCACGCTCGAAGGTCCTGGGGTCGTATTACCCTCCGAACTCGCGGTGCCGGTCGGTATGGCGCTCCACGAGCTCACCACCAACGCCTTGCGGCACGGGTCGCTCGCCGACCCCTCCGGTCGGCTCCACGTGGCATGGTGGGTCGAGGACGGAACGGCCGGGCGCGGCCTGCGCTGGGACTGGAACGAGCACGACGGGCCGCCCGTCGGCCATCCGAAGCGCGAGGGTTTCGGCCATCGCCTGCTGAACGAGGTTCTGGCGGCCCAGACCGGCGCGGAGGTCGACGTCGCCTTCGCACCGGACGGGCTGCGGGTCTCCGTCCGGATGCCGTTGCCCTCGGTTTCGGGCTGACTTGGGCTGGAAGCCTAAGTTACCCGTCAGGCGGCGCGGGTCGATTCGACGAAGTTCCGGATGGTCGAGACCACTGCGGCGCCGTCGAACGGTTTACCGAAATAGACACCGCGGGCCGGGATGGTGTTCGCCCGCGGCGCGCGCGGCGCCGACGAGGTGAGGATCAACTCGATGGGCGGCCACCGCTCGCGGATCATCGCCGCGAGCTTGAGGCCCATCACCGACCCGCGCATGTCCAGATCCGCCACGACGACGCGGATGTCGGTCCGCTCCTCCAGAATGCGAACCGCCTCGGCGGTCGAGCGCGCCTCGACGACCGCGCAGCCGGCCTCATCGATCAAGTCGGACAGGGTCATCGCCAGCAGCGGCTCACCCTCCAACAGCAGGATGCGGGGTCGCCGCGCCATGTCTTCGTGTGCCACATCACCCTCGGATCGACTCGGGACCTTCCGCGTCATGACGCCTGGACCTGCGCAAGTGGGGCACGGAACGACGCGGTGAAGCCCTCGGAGGTGTAGTCGAGGCGGACGTCGCGCGTTCCGACCAGACCGTTGCGGATAAGTCGCGTGCCGAACCCGCGTCGCGCCGGCTCGACCGCAGGAGGACCGCCGCACTCGCGCCAGCCGAGTTCCAGCACCTTCTCATCCCCGTCGAGGACCGCCCAGGACAGGTCGACGTGACCACCTTCCACGGACAGGGCGCCGTACTTGGCGGCGTTGGTCGCGAGTTCGTGCAGCAGGAGCGAAAGGGACAGTACCGCCGAGGGGGCCAGCGCGATCTCGGCGCCCGAGAGGACGAAGCGGTCCATGGCCGCATGGGGTCCGAGCACGCTGGCCACGACTGTCAGGAGGGACGCCGGCGCCCAGGCATCCTGCAGCAGCACGTCGTGGGCGCGCGCGAGCGCCAGGATGCGCTGCTCGAACGCCTCCACGGGACCGCGTTCGGCGACCGGCCGTAGCGTCTGCCCGGCAATGCTCTGGACGACCGCGAGCGTGTTCTTCAGGCGATGCGACAGCTCGTGGTTCAGGAGGTCCTGCCGTTCCTCGGCCCGCAAGCGACTGACGGCGAGACGGAGCCGGGAGCCGACGTCGTGGATGAACGCGAGTTCCGGCTTGCTCCAGTCCCGCGCCTGCCCGGTGCAGACGAAAAGCATCGCGACGAAGGCCCCGCGCTCGAAGACCGGGGTGTTGACGAAGGCCCGCGCGCTGCGCGCCTCCAGGGCCGCCGCGTGGCTCCGGGTCCGCGGGTCGCTGCGGCAGTCGGTGACGACGACGGTCTCGCCGCGCTTCAGGTCCTCGATGTAGCTGCCGTAGTCGCGGAAGCTCAGCGTCCCGGCCAGCGTCTCCGCGCCCCCCGTGGTCCAGTCGCGCTCGACCGTGATGGTCTCCCGCTGCGGGTCCACGTCGCCGTACCCCACCAGCATGGCGCCGAGGGTTTCACCGAGGATGCCGCAGGCGGCCAGCGTCATCTCCTCGACGCTCGTCATGTCGCGCAGCCGGTCGCCGAGGGCGAGCAGGGCGGCGCGGCGCGCCTCCGCCTGGACCCGGTCGGTGATCTCAAGGAAGATCACCCCGAACTGCTCGTTCCCGAGCGGGAAGGCACGGCCCTCGTACCAGCGCGCGAGGGTCCCGACCTGGCGGGTGAAGCCGATGGGCTCGCCGGTCTCGACCACGTCGGCGAACTCACGGACCCATGCGTCCTCGATTCCGGGGAACACCTCACAGATGGTGCGACCGACCACCGTGGCCACGTCGATGGACACGAGCTCACCCCAGGCCGCGTTCACGTCGACGTAGCGCCAGTCCCGGATGGCGCCCTCGGCATCGCGAACCACCTCGCCGACGATGAAGCCCTCGCTCAGGCGCTCGAACAGGCCGCGCCAGTGCGCCTCGCTGGCCGCGAGGGCCTCCTGGGCGGCGTGACGGTCGCTGACGTCGCGCGCCGCGCCGAACCACTCGACGATCCCGCCGCGCTCGTCGAGGATCGGTACGGCGCGCGACAGGGTCCAGCCGGACGTGCCGTCGGCGCGGCGGACCCGGTGCTCCAACTCGAACACGTCCCGGCGACGGACCGCATCCTCGATGGCGGCCAGGACGCCGGGCCGGTCGGCTTGGTCGAGGTAGAGGTCGAGCCAGCGTTCGCTCGGCGCGTCGGTATCGGCGAGGAAGCCGGCCCCGTCGAGCGCATGCATCTCCTGCCAGTCCGGGCTCATGCGGTAGACCACCTGCTCCCCTGCGGTGACCAGGGCCCGGAAGCGGCCCTCGCTCTCGTGCAGCGCCTTCTGCGCGACGCGGCGCTCGGTCACGTCGTTGAACAGGATGGCGATCCGCCGCTCCTCCGGCCTGCCGACGCGCACCGCCCGGACGTCGAACCAGCGCCCGAACGCCTCGGCGTAGCTCTCGAAGTTCGCCGACTCCCCGGTGCTGGCCACTCGCCCGTAGGTCTCGAACCAGAACCGCTCCAGATCCGGAGCGAACTCGGTGACCCACTTGCCGCGCAGGTCGACGCCCGCTTGGCGCTCGAAGGCGGGATTGGCCTCGACGAAGCGGTAGTCGACCGGCCGGTCGTCGCCGTCGAACTTGACTTCGACTATGGCGAACGCCGCCTCGACGGTGTCCAGGATCGTCCGGAAGCGTGCCTCGCTCTCGCGGAGCGCGTCCTCCATGCGGCGGCGCCCGGTCTCGTCGCGGGCAACCTTGATGAAGCCGCGCTCGCGTCCGTGGACGTCGCGGGGAAGCGGATGCACCGAGCCGTTCATGAAGGCGAGCGCGCCGGACTTGGTGAGGTGCCAGCGCTCGTCGTTCGCGCAGCCGTCGCCGCGCGCCTTCGAGAGTTCGCGCTCCGGGATGCCGGCCGCGCGGTCGGCGGGCGTGTAGATGACATGTACGGGCCGGCCGACGACCTCGTCCGCCGACCATCCGAACACGCCCTCCGCACCGGCCGACCAACTCGTCAGCGTTCCCTCCGGGTCGGTGGTGAGGATGGCGTGGTCCTTGGCACTCTCGATGACCAGGCGCAGCCGATCCTCGCCCTCGCGCAGAGCCCGCTTGCCGTCGAGGCGTTCGTAGACCGCCGACATCAGCCGGGCCACGGTCGCGAAGAAGGTCAGGGTCTCGTCGTCGAAGGCGGGTTGCAGGGTCGAGGCGAACGAGATGACACCCCTCAATTCGCCACGGCTCATCAGCGGGAAGCCGGCATAGGCGTCCAAGCCGATGGCGCGCGCGTTCCGGTAGGCCGTCTCGTCGGAGCGCTGCAGCCCAGTCAGCACGAGGGGCTGCCGACGCTCGGCGACGATGCCGCACAGGGGCGCCCCGTGGGGCAGGCGGCGCAGGAAGTCCTGCACCTCCTGCGTCGCATTGAGGGCGTGCGTCAAGCGCAGGTCGCCGCCGTCGGGCCAGAGGTCGTAGGTGTAGCTCCGGTCGAACCCGAGCGGTCCAGCGCCTTCCGCAAGAATTGGGTCGAGGACGGCGGCCGGGTCGTCCGCGCCCAGGAGAGCTTCGGAGACCTTCGACAGGATGTCGAGGTGACGGGCTTGGCGCAGCTTGTCGCGCTGCAAGTTCAGAACCGCGTCGCGATGGGCCACCGCACGCCTCATGGACAGCAGGTCCGTTACCTGACGCGCCAGAGCGCGCAAGTCGTCGCCCTGTTCCGGTGTGAGGCCTGCGGGACGCGGCACTGTGTCGATGACGCACAGGCTGCCGAGCACGTGCCCTTCGGGGGTGCGCAGCGGCGCGCCCGCGTAGAAGCGGATATGTGGGTCGTCGGTGACGAGCGGGTTGGTGGCCGTGCGCGGGTCGGCGGCGAGGTCCGGGATGATCAGGAGGTCGGGTTCCGGCAGCGCGAACTTGCAGACGGAGCGGTCGAGGTCGGTCTCGCAGTGGGGGAAGCCGACCCGGGCCTTGAACCACTGCCGGTCGGCGGCGACGAGGCTGACCAGGGCGACGGGCACGGCGCACAGGCGCGTGGCGAGGCGCACGATGTCGTCGAACCCCTGTTCGGGGAGTGTGTCGAGGATCGAGTGGGCTTCGAGTGCCGTGAGGCGGGCGGGGTCGAAGACGGGGCTGCTTGGATCGGTCTGCATCGCTGTAATGTGTCGAGGAGGCATGTACCCTACGCCCATGCTCGCGCTTCTAACGGGGAAACGGTCGCCCGCCATCCAATTTTGCATGGACGACGTTTGGGGTGCCCTCGGACGCCGGAAGGCCGCTTCCGAGCCCTCATCTCGGCGGCGGGTCGCTCCTCCTCGGCACGGCCTGTACGGCCCGCCGCAGGATGCGCGAGAGGTCGGCGACCGAGTATGGCTTGCGCAGCAGATCGAAGCCGTGCGTGCCCCCGGCCGCTAGCACATCGCTGTAGCCCGAGGTGAGCACGACTGGCAGATCAGGCCGGCGCCGACGTATTTCGCCGGCGAGCTCGACGCCGTTCATGCCCGGCATCATCACGTCGGAGAATACCACCTCGAACCGCGTGGGAGCGCACTCGATCTCAGTGAGTGCCTGCTGTGCGTCCTTGACCCAGACGGTGTCGTAGCCGAGTTCGCGCAGGGCCTGCTCGGCGAAGGCCCCGACATCGAGATTGTCCTCTACGACGAGGACCCGGGTCCCGTGCCCCTCGGCGAGCGCTTCCGGCTCACTGGCCGGTCCGGTGGCCTTGGCGGCGGCGACGCGCGGGAGGTAGAGGGTGAATGTCGTGCTGTCGCCCAGCGTGCTCTCGACGATGATCTCGCCGCCCGACTGCTTGGCGAAGCCGAAGACTTGGCTCAGTCCCAGGCCCGTGCCCTGCCCCACAATCTTCGTCGTGAAGAACGGCTCGAAGATGCGCTCCAGGTTCTCCGGCGGGATGCCCGGCCCCGTATCGGAGATCGAGACCGCCACGAAATCTCCGCGCTGGCGCGGGTGTGCACGCACGGCCGGTATCGCTGTTGCACGGCGAAGCCGGATGCGCAGGTGTCCCTGTCCATCCATCGCGTCGCGGGCGTTGACCACGAGGTTTACCAGGGCGGTGTCGAACTGGCTCGGGTCCGCGTTCACGTGCAGGTCGCGAGCATCCCCTTCGGGCAGGTCGAGATCGAGATGGACCCGCGCTCCAGTAAGGGTTCCCACCATGTCGGAGAGGGCCGCCACCGCGCGGTCGACCGCAAAGGTCTCGGGCCGCAGCGCTTGGCGTCGGGCGAAGGCGAGAAGCTGGCCGGTGAGCTTGGCGGCGCGGTCGACCGTGTCCGAGATGGCGCCGACGTAGCGTTGCCGCCGCTCGTCGGCGAGGTCGGGGCGCTTCAGCAGGTCGGTGGACGACTTGATGACCGTCAGCAGATTGTTGAAATCATGGGCCACGCCGCCCGTGAGCTGCCCGACCGCCTCCAGCTTCTGCGACTGGCGCAGTTGCTCTTCCAATGCACGCCGCTCGGTGATGTCGCGGCCGGCGGCGTAGAAACGGTCGCCGGTCGGGATGGCGTTCCACGAGACCCAACGATACGCCCCGTCTCGCGTTCTGAGGCGAACGTCGACGTCGGCGAGGGTGCCGCCGCCGCTCACGCGCTCGAACGCCCGCGCCGCGGCCTCCCGGTCGTCGGGGTGAACGAAGGCGTCGAAGCGGGCGCCCTCAATGTCGGCGACGTCCCATCTCAGCGTCTCGGTCCATGCGGCGTTCGCCGAGCGAAAGACACCGTCGAAGCCGCAGATCACCAAGAGGTCGCGGCTCGCCCGCCAGACGAGGTCGCGCTCGGTGGTCTTCTCGTCCGCAGTCGCCTAAAGGGTGGTTTCGGCCCGGCGGCGGTCGGTAATGTCGTTGAACAGGATGGCGACCCGGTGCTGCTCGGTCTCGCCGACGCGCAGGGCGTGGACGTCGAACCAGCGTCCCAGGGCCACGGCGCCGCTCTCGAACCGCACCGGTTTCCCGGTCAGCGCGACCTCGCCGTAGGTGTCGAACCAGGACCGTTCGTGCACGGGTGCGAGCTCGGTCATCCAGCGCCCGACGGCGTCGCGCAGACCCATCTGCCGCTCGAAGGCCGGGTTCACCTCGACGAAGCGGTAGTCGACCGCGCGTCCCGCCGCGTCGAAGCGCATCTCGACGATGCAGAAACCGCTGTCGACGGCGTTGAACAAGGCTCGATATCGAGCCTCGCTCTCGGCGAGCACGCCCTCGGCGGTGCGGAAGCGGGTGACGTCGAGCTGGCTCGCGAAGAAGTACCGGAGCCCGCCGTCGGGGTAGAAGACGGGACTGATGTAGAGCTCGTTGCGGAAGGGGGGTGCCGTCGCGGTGGTAGTTCAAGATCTCGACCACGACCTCCCGGCGCGCCGCAACGGCGTCGCGGACTTTGGCCACGTCGGACGGATCGGTGTCGGCCCCCTGGAGGAAGCGACAGTTGCGCCCGATCAGTTCGACGGCGTCGTAGCCGCACAGGTTCTGGAAGGCCCGGTTCGCGAATACGATGGGGTTGTCGGGCAGGTTGGGGTCGGTGATGATCTGCGGCATGCGGGTCTTCTCCGCCGCCGTGAACAGCAGGTCGGCCGAGGCCGCGGAGGTGCGCTGCCCCCGACCCGGCCGCCGCAGGCCATCGCCCCGAGTGGCTTCCAACTGCACTTCCAGATGCGCAACACGCTCTTCGAGTTCGCGCTCGCGCCGTCGCAGCCTCTCGTTCTCTGCGTCCATGGTCCCCTCGGTCGGCCGCGTGGATAGCTTCGGCGATGACGGGGAACAACGCCGGACACTGCGACCGCAGCCGTCGCGATGACGCACCCAAACTGCTCGGGGTACGCGCGACCTTCAGAAGGCCGCGCCGCAGATGGAAAGGGTGTCCACTCGAGGCAGCTGAGCGACGGCGACCGTGTGGCGATGTTGGGTTGAGAGAGAGCGTCCGCTTTAGGACGAAGGGCCAAGGTCCGTTTTTTCACTCTAACCGGACCTTCGGCGGACACAGATCGAATGTCCGCAAGGGGTCAGGAGTTCGCACTTCGCTTATTCGGCTATGCGCCACAAGCGAAACCAAAGTCTCGGCCGGAAGCCGGATCTTCGCTCTGCGCTCGATTCAGTCGTTTGAAGTGCCTCGGTTCGAACCCGTGAGCGACCGCATGCTCCTTCGCGGCTGAACCGTGGCATGGCCGAGCCACCTGGACGTGGCAGCAGCGAGCGCGCACCCCGGAGGCTTTGAACGCCGTCCAGACGGCCTCCCGTGGGACGGGGATGCGTGACTCGCCAGCGACGTCCATCCTCGCCTCCTTTCGTCGATCAGACGGCGCAGTAGCGCGCCTGAATCTCGGGATCGGCCCGCAGGTCGACGGCGGGGCCATGATAGACGACCGCGCCACCGTCCACGATGTAGACGCGGTCGGAGACCTCCAGGGCGAGCTCGACGTTCTGCTCCACGAGGAGGATCGTCGTCCCCGCCCGCTTCATCGCCACGAACTGCTCGAACATCTCCTCGACGAGGATCGGCATGATCCCTTCGGAGGGTTCGTCGAGGAGCACCATCACCGGCTCGGCCATCAAGGCGCGGGCGATGGCGAGCATCTGCTGCTCGCCCCCGGATAGGGTGATCGCTTCCTGTTTGAGGCGCTGCTTCAGCCGGGGGAAGGTCTCGGCGATCACCTCGATCCGGTGGGCCTCGTCGCGGCGGGAGGCCCGCTCGCCCTTGGCGGCGAGGATGCCGAGGCGCAAGTTCTCCTCCACCGTCAGCCCCGGCACGATGCGCCGCTCCTCCGGCACGTAGGCAAGGCCCCGGTGGAAACGCTCGTGCGGCGGCCGATCGAGAATGTCGACGCCGGCGAAGGTCACCCGGCCCTCGCGCTTGAGCACGAGGCCCATGATCGACTTCAGCGTCGTCGTCTTGCCCGCGCCGTTGCGGCCGACCAGGGTCACGATCTCGCCCCGGCGGACCTCCAGGGAAATCCCTTGCAGGATGTGCGAATGGCCGTACCAGGCCCTGAGGTTCTCGACCGCGAGCAGCGGTTCGGCTCCGGCGCTCATGCGCTCTTGCCCAGATAGACCCGGCGCACCTCCGCGTGGGCGCGGATATCATCGGGGGTGCCTTCCGCCAGGAGCTGGCCCTGGTGCAGCACGACGAGACGGCGGCACAGGCCCATGACGAGCTTCATCTTGTGCTCGACGAGAATGAGGGTGCGGGTCTCGGCGAGGCGCTGGACGAGATCCATCATCTCCCGGGTCTCCTCCGGACTCATCCCGGCCGTCGGCTCGTCGAGGAGCAGCAGGGTCGGCTCGGCGGCGAGCGCCACCGCGATCTCCAGGGCCCGCTGCTCGCCGTGGGCGAGTTCCCGGGCGAGGCGGTCCATCCGAGACGCGAGACCGACTTCCGTGAGCAGTGCCTCGGCCCGCTCGGTGAGCTCGGGATAGGCCGAGCGGTGGCGGAAGAAAGCGAAGCGGACGCTGCGTGCCTGAGCCGCGACCCGGACGTTCTCACGCACGCTCAACTGCGGGAAGACGTTGGTGATCTGGAACGACTTGGCGATGCCCATCCGGGCGAAGTGGTGCGGCGGCGACCCGGTGATGTCCCGCCCCCGGAACAGCACGCGCCCCTCGCTGGGCGGGAAGGCGCCGGAGATCAGGTTGAAGAAGGTCGACTTGCCGGCTCCGTTCGGCCCGATGATCGCGGTGATGCCGCCCTCGGGGAAGCCGACGCTGACGTCCGACAGCGCCCGGAAATGCCCGAACCGCTTGCCGAGCCCCTCCGTGGCAAGGATCGGCGGCGGAGAGGCGAAAGCGGCGGGGAAGGCCGCCACGGAGACCGCGCTCACCATCCGGCCCTCCTCAGGCGTGCCAGCACCTCGCCCCAGATGCCGAGCGGCAGGAACAGCACGAAGGCGATGAAGATCGCTCCGACGAGGAGCTGCCAGTGGCTCGTCAGCGTCGCGAGCCCGTCCTGCAGCAGCGAGAAGGTCGCGGCGCCGACGAAGGGCCCGAAGAAGGTCCCCATGCCGCCGAGCAGCGCCATCATCACCGCCTGCCCGGAAGTCGCGTAATGCATCGTCTCGATCGGAACGATCGAGAGGTGGATCGCCTGAAGCGCCCCGGCGAGGCCGCACAGGGCGCCGGAGAGGATGAAAGCCACGAGCTTCATCCGACGCACGTCGTAGCCGCAGGCTTGCGCCCGCCCCTCGTTCTCGCGGATCGCCTCCAGGGCCGCGCCGAAGGGCGAAGACAGGAGCCGCGAGAACAGCCAGACCGCCGCGCCGACGATGGCGAGCACGGCATAGTACTTCACCATCGGGTCGAGCAGGTTGAGGGTGAAGCCCGGCAGGGCGAGGCTCTGGACGTTGATGCCGCGCAGGCCGTTCTCGCCGCCGGTGAACGCCTCGGCACGGTAGAAGGCGTAGTAGACGCACATCGAGAGGGCGAGCGTCGTCATCGCGAAGTAGATGCCCCGGGTGCGAATCGCGAGCACGCCCATGATGGCGGCGATGAGGGTCGCGAGCAGCGTGCCGGCGATGAGGGCCAGCGCCGGGTGCAGCCCGTAATGGACGATGGCGATGCCGCTGCCATAGGCCCCTCCCCCGAGGAAGGCGGCGTGGCCGAAGGAGAGGAGGCCCGTGTACCCGAACAGCAGGTTGAACCCGAGCGCGTAGAGCCCGAGAACGAGGATGTTCACGGCGAGCGCCTGGTAGGGCGCGATCCAGGGAAACACGAGAAGGAAGGCGAGCGTCAGGGCGACCCTGTGACGGCTCGCGAGCGCCAGCCAGCGGCCGGAGCCAGGCCGGGACGAGGTCAGTGCGCCGCCCTTCGCCAGCGCCTGTCCGGAGGCTTGTGCGCTCATCCGAGCGCCCCCGCCCGGCCGAGCAAGCCGCGCGGCCGCACGAGGAGAACGAGGGCCATCAGGGCGAAGATCGCCATCTTGGTCATGTCCGGGGCGACCAGCGAGGTCATCGCCACGACGATGCCGACGATCAGCCCGGCGAGCACCGCGCCGGCCAGCGAGCCCATGCCGCCGACGACCGTCACCACGAAGGCCTCGGCGAGCACCGGGATGCCCATCTCCGGCGTCACCCCCTGGAGCGGCGCGGCGAGGATGCCGGCGAGCCCGGCGAGCGCGCAGCCGAGGCCGAACACCGCGAGCCAGACCTTCGAGATCTCGATGCCAAGCACCTGCACGATCTGCGGATCCCGCGCTCCGGCCCGGATCACGAGGCCGAAGGACGTGCGCTCGATGAACAGCCACAGGGCGCCGACCACCACAAGGGAGAAGGCGATCAGGAACAGCCGGTATAGGGGGAAATAGCCGATACCGATATCGACGGCCCCGCGCAGCTCCGGCGGCGCGCCGAAAGGCAGACCCGTCAGGCCGAAGGCGATGCGCACGCTCTCGACCATCACGTACGATAGGCCGAAGGTCAGGAGCAGCGGATCGTCGATTCCGCGCCCGTAGAGCGGCCTGACCAGCACCCGTTCCACGACGAGCCCGAGGAGCCCCATCGCCAGCGGCGCCGCGACGAGGCTCACCCAGAAGTTTCCCGTGTAGCCGTAGAGGAACACGCCGACATAGGCCCCAGCCATGAAGAAGGCGCCGTGGGCGAAGTTCACGACGTTCATCAGCCCGAAGATCAGCGACAGGCCGATCCCCACCAGCACGTAGATCGCCCCCAGCGCCACGCCGGTGACGAGCTGGAGCGCGAGAAGATCGAGCGGGAAGCCCGCGAGGGTGATGTCGTTCACCGGGGCGTCCTCCTGGAGCATCGGCCACCGCGACCGCACGCAGCCGTGTGGCTGCTACGGTTTCCGATCGATCGCTTCGCGAGGCGGAAACCGGCTTCGCTCAAGCGCCGCGCGGGCTGGTGATACGACATCCGGAAGTGATCTTCCGGATGTCGTATCACGCGCGCCAAACGCGCCGAGGATCCATCGCGAGCCTCCCCGCTGCCCGGACGACGGGAGCGCCAGCGCAAGGAGAGCCGCGACAGGGCTGGCGGCTCACGATGAGCCGTGCGCCGCGCCGCAACGGAGGCTGCGGCGCGCGCGGTGGGGTTCAGGAAATCGGTCACGCCTTGTGGCCGAGTTCGTCGCAGCCGCGCAGGAAGCGCTCGTCCGGCCCTTCCGTGCCGAGGATCGTGAAGACGTCGTCGGGGGTCTTCATGTTCTTCGACTTCGACTCGACGATCAGCACCGACTGGACCGACTGGTGGTCGCACTTCCGGAAGCTCTGGGGTCCCTTGTAGAAATCGGCCTTCAGGGTTTCCATCGCGGCGATGACCTTGTCGGTCTCGACCGAGCCGGCGGCCTTCACGCCTTCCAGCACCGAGCGGACGCCGGCATAGCCGAGCGCGCCGTAATCCGACGGCACGGCGCCGTTATAGGCGGCGCGGAAGCGGTCGTTGAACGCCTTCGCGGTCGGCACGCTGTCTTCGAGACGCCAGTAGTACGAGGTGCCGCCGATCACCCCGTCGAAGGCGTCGCCGCCGGCCTTGCGGGAGGTGAAGAGTAGAACCGGCGCCACGAGCTTGGTGTTGCGCTTCAGGCCGAACTCGGTGGCCTGCTGGATCGATACGACCTGATCCCGGCCGAAATTGCACAGGCACAGCACGTCCGGCTTGAGCGCGGCGATCCGAGGTAGGAAGGCCGAGTAGTCGGAGGCGCCGATCGGGTGGCGGATGTCGGCCACGACCTCGATTCCCGAGGCTTCGCCCGCGCGCTTGAAGCCGCGCATCATCTCGTGCCCGTAAGCGTAGTCGGCACTGAGGAAGGCGACGCGCTTGCCGGATTTCGGGAAGACGTAGCGGCCGACCGCCCCGGCGGTCATGTGCGGGTTCAGGGCCTCGTGGAAGGTGGTGCGGCCGAAATCCTTGGCCTCGTTGATCGCGTCGGACTGGCTAATCGAATTGTAGATCACCCCACGCTCGCGGGCCACGTTGTTGATCGAGAGCGTCACCGCCGCCGAGAGTCCGCCGACGAGGAAGTTGACCTTGTCCTTCTCAATGAGCTCGAGGGTCCGGGTCGCGGCCTCGCCGGGGTTGAGCTTGTCGTCGCGCACCAGAAGCTCGGCGTTGCGGCCCTGGAAGCCGCCGGCGTCGTTGAACTCCTTTATGGCGAGTTGGGCCGCGCGAACCTGATCGTTCGCCTCGGCCCCGAAGGCGCCGGTCAGCGGCGTCGGGAAGCCGATCCGGATCGGGCCCCCCTGCGCCGAGGCGGAGCGCAGGAACGCCGGGGCGGCGAGCGCCAGCGCGGATGCGGCAGCGCTGCCCTGGAGCAGCCGGCGCCTGTCGAAGCCCGTTCCCATCCCGTCATACCCTCCGTTTGGCGGTGCGTGTCCTCGTCGGGACCGGCCTCGTTCGAGTGGGCCGGTTCCCGGAATCGATCAGATCAGGCCGAGCGCCTCCAAGATCACCTCCGGCGTCACCGGCTGGCGGGAGACCCTGGCCGTGAAGCGGTGGAGCGCGTCGTTGATGGCGTTGACGACCGCCGCCGGGGCGCCGGCGGTGCCGGCCTCGCCCGCGCCCTTGGCGCCGATCTCGGAGGAGGCCGTCGCCGAGACGACATGGGCGACCTCGATGTCGGGCATCTCGCCGGCCATCGGCACGAGGTAGTCGGCCATCGAGCCGTTCAGGAGCTGGCCGTCCGCGTCGTAGAGGCAGTGCTCGAACAGCGCCCCGCCGATTCCCTGGACGATACCGCCGCGGATCTGCTCGTCCACGAGGAGCGGGTTGAGAACCGTGCCGCAATCCTCGACGCACCAGTGCTTGAGGAGCTTCACGAAGCCCGTCTCGGTATCGACCTCGACATAGGAGGCCTGCACCCCGTTGGTGAAGGCGAAGGGGTAGTCCTTCGGAACGTAGTGGCGGGTCGCCACGAATTCCGGCTGCACCCCCGGCGGGAGCGTGTCGGGCCGGAAGTAGACGATGCGGCCGAGCTCGGAGAGCGCCATGCGCTCGGTGCCGGCGTCCCTGTCGACCACGGCGCCGTCGCGGATGTCGAGGCTCTCCGGATCGGCCTGGAGGATGGCGCCGGCCACGGCAAGGACGTTGGCGCGCAGCGCCTTGCCCGCCTGCCACGCCGCCTCGCCGCCGATGCCGGCCCCGCGGGAGGCCCAGGTGCCGCCGCCATAGGGCGTCACCTGTGTGTCGCCGGAGATGACGCGGACCTTCTCCATCGGCACGCCCGTGGCGGTCGCCACGATCTGGGCGATGATGCCCTCCGTGCCCTGACCCTGCTCGGTGACGCTCACCGAGGCGACGACCCCGCCCTGAGGGTCGAGGCGGATCGTGCAGCCGTCCTGCGAGGAGATGCGCGCTCCGCCGACCCCGTAGAAGGCCGCCGAGGGATTGGTGATCTCGATGAAGGCCGCGAGCCCGATGCCCCGGTGGATCCCCCTCTCGCGCAGCTGTGCCTGCTCGGCCCGCAGGCCATCGTAGTCCATCATCGCCTTGAGCTTGGCGAGCGCCGCCTGATGCGAGAGCTTCTCCAGCTTAATCCCGGAGACGCCGGCGCACGGGTAGGCGTCGTCCGGGATGACGTTGCGCTCCCGGATCGCCAGCGGATCGAGCCCGAGTTTCGCCGCGCCGAGATCGACGAGCCCCTCGGCGACCATGGTGGCGATCGGGTGGCCCACCGCCCGGTACTGGCAGGTCGGCGCCTTGTTCTGGAGCACGACGCGGGCACGGGCGCGGTAATGCTGGTGGCGGTAGGGTCCGCCCGTGAGGTTCACAACCTGGTTCGCCTCGACCGCGCTGGTGCGCGGATAGACCGAGTAGGGGCCGATCCCCGTGAGGTCGTCCATATCGAGGGCGAGGATGTCGCCCTCGGCCGAGAAGGCCATCCGGGCCGTGACCCGGTGGTCGCGGGCATGGATGTCGCTCTGGAAGCTCTCCAGCCGGTCGGCGACGAACTTCACCGGGCGCTTGAGCATCAGCGCCAGCGCGCAGGTCGCCATCTCGTCGGGGTAGATGTGGACCTTGATCCCGAAGGAGCCACCGACATCCTTGCAGATCACCCGCACCGCGCCCTCGGGGAGCGAGAGGTGCTTGCACAGGATGTCCTGCATCATGTGCGGCGCCTGGAAGGAATGGTGGACGGTGAGCATCCCGTCTGCTGCCGCCCAGTCCGCCATGATCGCCCGGGGCTCCAGGCAGACGCCGGTGTGCCGACCGAACCGGTAGGTCTCCTCGACAACCACCGCCGCATCGCGGAAGGCCGCCTCGACCTCGCCCACGTCGAGGACGCGCTCGAAGGCGAGGTTGTCGCCGAGCTCGGCGTGGATCGGCGGTGTCTCGGGGTCCAGCGCCGTCTCCATGTCGACCACGGCCGGCAGGGGCTCGAACTCGACCAGGATGGCGGCCAGCGCATCCTCCGCCTCGGCCCGGCTGCGGGCGACGACCGCGCAGAAGGGCTCGCCGACCCAAGTCACCCGGTCGATCGCCAGAGCGTGCTGGGGCGCCGAGCGCAGGCCCTTGAAGTGGCCGAGTACCCCGACCCACGGCGTGCAGACCTCCGCGAGCTCGGGGGCCCGACACGACCGCGATCACGCCGGGCATCGCCTTCGCGTCGCCGGTCTCGAGCGAGACGAGGCGGGCATGGGCGTGGGGACTGCGCAGGAAGGCGACGTGGCCGATGCGAGAGGCCGCCACGTCGTCCACGTAGACGCCGCGGCCCTCCAGCAGGCGCCTCGCGTTCGGGCGGGGGACGGAGCGGCCGATATAGCTGTTCGGCCGGTCGAGGAAGGTGAGGCCAGAGGCGTCGCGGCTCATTTGGCGGCCTCCCGGCGGGCCTCGGCCGTCGCCGCGATGGCATCGACGATGGCGTGATAGCCGGTGCAGCGGCAGTAATTGCCCGAGATCGCCGCGCGGATGTCGTCCCGCGAGGAGCACGCCTCCTCGTCCGCCAGCAACTCGGCGGCGGTCACCAGCATGCCGGGGGTGCAATACCCGCATTGCAGGGCGTTGCGGGTGTGGAAGGCGTCCTGTAGGTCCTTGATGCGCCCGCTCTCCGTCAGCCCCTCGACGGTCTCGACGGTGGCGCCGTCGGCCTGCACCCCGAGGATCAGGCAGGAGCGCACCGCGCGCCCGTCCACCAGGATGGTGCAGGCGCCGCAGACGCCGTGCTCGCATCCGAGATGGACCCCCGTCAGCCCGAAGGAGCCCCGCAGCAGGTCGCCGAGATGCATCCGCGACGGGACCCGGGTACGCACGGACTCGCCGTTCAGGGTGAACGCGACCGCGTGCTCGCGATCCGGGCTCTCAGATGCCATGGTGGCCCTCCTCCGAGACGGAGCCGTCGCGCATCCGCGCCGCCACACGGCCGAGGACGACGCGGGCGAGGTGAAGCCGCGTCGCGGCCTTGGTGACCGGATCGTCCGGCGGGTCGAGTTCGTCGCCGAGCGCGGCCTTGGCGCCTGCGACGTCGCCCGCCTCGATGGCGGCAGCGGCCTTCACCGCCAGGACCGGCCGGTCGGCCACGCCGAAGAAGGCGAGGCGAAGCTCCGTCAGGCCGGAAGCGCCGCGCTTGGCCGTCGCAGCGAGGCCGACGAGAGCGTAGTCGCCGTGTCGGCGGGACAATTCCTCGAAGCCCCACACGGCGTCGGGACCCGGCACCGGAAACTCGATCGCCGTGACGATTTCGCCGGGCTCCAGCGCCGTCGTGTAGAGGCCGAGGAAGAAGTCGTTTGCCGCGATCCGCCGCGCGGCCTTCGGGCCCTGCACCACGATGGTGGCCCCCGCCGCGAGGCAGCAGGCGGGCCACTCGGTGGCGGGGTCGGCGAGCGCGACGGAACCGCCGATCGTGCCGCGGTTGCGGATCGCCGGATGGGCAATATGCGGCAGGGCGGCGGCCAGCAGCGGCAGGCGCTCCCGGACGAGGGCGGTGCCGACGTCCCGGTGGCGGGTCATGGCGCCGATCCGCACCACGCCGTCCGCCTCCGAGACGCCCGCGAGGCCGGGGATCGCGTTCAGGTCGACCAGCAGGCCAGGAGCGGAGAGCCGCATGTTGAGGGCTGTGACGAGGCTCTGGCCGCCGGCGAGCGGCACGGCGTCCGTCCCGTGCTCGGCGAGCAGGGCCAGCGCGGCGTCGAGGGACGCCGGGCGCGCATAGGCGAAATCAGGCGCCTTCAAGCGCTCGCCTCCTCCCGATGGGCTTGCTCCCGACCGTCCCGTGAGACAGGCTGGATGCCCTTATTGATCGTTCGCTCAATAGAAGGCCAAAACGGGATGGCGTCAAGGCGGTCGGCGGGTGGGGACGAGTGCATGCCGACCGGCCGGCGGCTCAGCCCGGAGGCGCGGGAGCGCCAGATCGTCGAGGGGGCGGTCGCCTATTTCGCCGAGGTCGGCCTCGACGGGCACACCCGCGAACTGGCCCGCCGGCTCGGCATCACGCAGCCGCTGCTGTTCCGCTACTTCCCGACCAAGGCGGCGCTGATCGAGCGCATCTACGAGGAGGTCTATCTCAAGCGCTGGGATGCCGGCTGGGAGCGAATGGTGCGCGACACCGCCCTCCCCTGCCTCGAACGCTTCCGGCTGTTCGAGATCGATTACCAGCGCCGAATCGACGACTACTCGTGGCTGCGGATCTTCGTCTCGGCGGGGCTGAAGGGTTTCGACTTGCCGAGCCGCTACCTGGGACTGGTCCGCGAGCGCATCTTCGCGCCGCTGCTCGAAGGTATGCGAGCCGAATCGGGATTGCCGAGCCCCGAGGCGCAGCCGCTCTCGGCGGACGAGTTCGAGCTCCTCTTCGGAATCCACGGCGCCCTGGTCTATGTCGGCCTGCGTTCGCGGGTCTACGGCATCGACGGCACGGCCGACCGGGACGCCGTGCGTGCCGCGATGCTCGACGCCGCCCTACCGGGATTGCTCGCCACCCATCGCCGGGTGGTCGCGGCAGCCGCCTCCGGGACGGAGCGGCGGTGACTTCCCGGAGGCCTGCGCTAGTCTCCAAGCCAGGAGGATAGCGCCATGGCTCAGGAAACCGCACCGGCGGGGGCATCGCTGCCGCCGCACCTCGCCCAGGAATTCATCGAGGCCCGCACGAATGGCTGCGTCGGCACGAGGCTTCTCTCGGAGGATGCCCGCTGCCGGGTCTGGACCATCGTCCTGCCCCCCGGCGCCCGCATCGGCTTCCACACCCATGTCCTCGACTATTTCTGGACGGCCGTGACCTCAGGCCGGGCCCGCTCGCATTACGGGGACGGCCGGGTCGCGGAGGTCGATTACGAGGCGGGTGACATCCAGCACTTATCCTTCGCCGCGGGCGAATCGATGACCCACGACCTCGCCAATGTCGGGAACACCGAGTTGGTCTTCACGACCGTCGAGTTTCTCGACAGCGCGAATCCGCCTCTCGATCTCCCGGCCGCGACACGCGCCGAGGCGACCCGCAGGGCGGCCTGAGACCGTGTGCGGACGGGGCCGTCCGGTCCCGGTCCTCGCTTCGACCGGCGTCGCCTTACCCGAGAGCGACGTCCGGGGGGACCGCGGTCCATGCCACGATCTCCTCGAGACTGCGGAACCGTTCCGCCGCCAACCGCTCCGCCGCACCGTGCTGCTGCGCCTGGAGATAGGCGCCGAGATCCCGCCCCCGCGCCACGATCGCCGCACCGTAGGCGCATCGGCGGCGGTCGAAGGCCGCGAGCGCTGCCCCGACGTCGCCGGTCTCCGCGTCGAGGGCGTCCACCAGGGCGGCCGCGTCCTCCATCGCCTTGGTCACGCCCATCCCGACATGAGGACGGGCGACTAAGGCGGCATCGCCGATCAGGGCGACGCCGCGGGCTGGAACCATGGTCGGGGTCTCGATGTCCAGGATGGCCTGGAGGAACGGGTGGTCGGCGCGCAGCATGACCTCGGTGAACGGCGGCGCGAGGATCCGCTCCGCGTCGGCGCGCATGCCCGCCAGCACCTCGGCCTTGATCCGGCCCGGCGGGATCGAGAGCGCATGGCGGACCCCGCCGGTATCGGTCAGGAGCGCGTTGAGCGCCGTCTCCGGGGTCGGCCTGTACCAGACCGCGTTGAAACTGCGCTTGGCCTCGATCCCTTCCTCCCGCCCCGAGACGGGATAACCGAGGATCTGCTCGCCGGGAGGCAGACAGAACGCAAAATGGCCGCAGATCGCCTCGCGGGTCGCCGGCGAGAGGGCGGCCTCGTCCACGACCGCGCGCCACGCCACGTAGCCTGCATAGGCCGGCGCCACGGTCGGCAGGAACTGGCCCCGCACCATCGAGAACTGTCCGTCGGCACCAATGAGGAGATCCGCCGTGACGCGGCGGCCATTGGCGAAACATGCGACGACCTGATCCCCCTGGTGCGCGACGCACGAGAGCGCCGTGTCGTAGGAGATGCTGTCCGGCGGTAGCGCATCGAGCAGCAGGCGGTAGAGGCGCCCCCAGCCCGCGAGGATCTGCGGCAGGCTCCGCTCGGCGATCACTCGCCCATCCCGGTCGAGGACTCTGCGGCCCTCGACGGTCACGCCGAGATCCGCTGCGCCCGCCGGGCAGCCGCAGCGCGCCAGCACCGATCGGAGACCCGGATGCGTGACGATCCCCGCGCCCCGGCCCGTGAGCGGGCCCGCCGAGCGCTCGAACACACGGACGCCATGTCCGCTCCGCGCGAACAGGCACGCCGCGGTGAGTCCGGCGATCGAGCCACCGATGACGGCGATGTTCAGTGGCTTCATGCACACCTCGAACCCGGACAACGGCCCGGACCGCGATCAGCATGCCTCAAGCCCACTTCACGGCCAAGGCGCATGCGGATCAGCCCCTCTGTCCTCCAGGTCCGTTGACGAGTGCAGCGGACGGGAAGCCAGCATGCGAGGCTACGCAGCCGCCGATCGATTCCGTCCGATCGTCGGCTCATTTTCTTGGACGAGTTCGCTGACCGAACGCGGCGCGCTTCACATGCTGTCTGCAGCGGCTATCCCAATGGGCATGGAGGCGGCCATCGATCGAACTGCCGATAGTGTGATCAGCCCACATGCCGCTTGTACAGTAGTGCGCCAGGGATACCGCCGGTCGGGTGCTGCACCGTCTTGACCTCGCTCTCGACCACGAGCCGGTCGGGCGCGACCACGGCGCCGGAGATCCCGCTCGAACGAGAGCACCGCCCAGTCGCCTCGTGGCTGCCGTGGCCCTCGACGCCTTGGCTTTCGCGAACCCCTTCGCGAGCGGCACGGGAATGCTCCTCGCCCGAGACGCGCAGAGGACCGCATGGCCGAGACCTGGTGCCAGCGAGGCCCGGTAAACGCCCTCACCCATGGCGAGGGAGAAAGCCGATCGCCAAGGCGATGCCGGAATGGTGGTGCGGATTGCGGGCTCCCAGGAGAGGGCTCGGATGAAGCGCTGCCCTCCATCCGCAAGCGCGGCTTTTCCGCGTTGCCGACCGCTCCCGTCCCGTTTACCCGGGGCTGATCCCATCGAGGCATCCAAGGACCCCGGTACGGCCATCTCCCATCACGACGAAGGCCACTTGGCTCTAACTCGTTCGGCTGTGCGCCAGTTGCAGACATTTAATCAGGATCGCCCGAATGGCTGCTCGTCCCCCAATAGCGGACCTTCGGACTTTTCAGGCTTCATCTTAGCCTATCGACTTACTCACGCAAGCTTGGCGCATGAAATCTGCCATCATCTTCTCACCTTATAATCCGGAGCGAATTGCTGGATCTTTAATATATCTGACGTCGCACGCTAATACATATAAATTACTTTACACCAAATAAAAATTCGTACATACCTAAAAATCTGTGTTGCTGCAGCTCCCAGTGACCGGAAATTTTTGACCAGAACGAGGCAATGAAGATCGCATCGCCTCTTCTACGGGTGTTGCCGCCCATGTTGTCCAAGTGGCCATTGAAACGTTCGAGATCTCGGCCTTACACGAATGGCATGTCCTAACGGCGCCTTTCGTGACCTCACGTCCGATCGCCTCAGCGGACGATCCTTCGGACTACCTGGTCGTGGACCGTGCCCCGCGTTCGGCCCTCCGCGGTACCGGGCACCAAGCCCTTGGTCGCGACGTGGCCGACGAAGGCGTCGATCCATGCATCGAAGCAGGCCATCGCCTCGCCCTCCTGCATCATGCCGTCGGCCTGATCGTCCGCGTAGGACCGTCCGAGCCCGACATGCGCGTGGCGCCAGAGCGCGTCCGGCACCTCGATGCCGCTGTAGCGACATTGCCAGACCAGACCCTGATAGGCCTTGCGCTCCTCGCCGCCATAGGGCTCGGATTCGGGATCGAACCACGCCTTGTGCTGCAGGATGCGCGGGCGGCGGTCGGCGTCGAGCTCATTGCCGCCCTCGTTGCCATAGCAGAAGAAGGCGGCGGTACGGCCCTCAAGGTGGTTCCGGGTCAGCTCGCGCCAGAGCGGTGAACGCTCAAGGGCCTGGGCCTTCAGGGTGCTCTTCTTGTCGATGAGGTCTGGCCGCGGGTTGCCACCGCTCATGCAGACCAGGCGGTCGAACATCGCCTTCAGGTTGGTGGTCGGCCCGTACCACCAGACCGGCCCGATGATCGCCCAGGCATCCGCCCGCGCCAGGCGTTGATAGAGCTTCTCGTTCCACATCAGGTCGGGCTGATGGTCGCTGTCAGGGCCGTAGCAGTTGCAGGGCCAGACGCAGAGCGCCATCGAGGAGCCGACGCAACCGTTGCAACCTTGGATCTTGGGCTTGCCGTGCTCGTTGCCGATATCGATGTGGTCGACCTGCCAGCCCGCCGGCAGGCGTCCGAGCATATGGTGCATCAGAGCCCTTGCCTTGCCGTCGAGGCCAGGGCAGCCGTCCAGCCGCCGCGCCGAACCGGCGACGATCAGCACCTGCAACGGTCGAGGCTCCAGCGGCAATCGATCGATGTCTGCCTTGAGGTCGTCCACGGCGCCGGTTGTCATCTGTGGCTGTGAGGAAAAGGTGTGACGCGCTCCTGACCCGTGAACGCGGATCGTCGATCTGTGCGGATGAGAGCGAGCCCGGTGGTCATCACAGCAGGTTCTCGATCCGGATCGGCAATTCCCGGATGCGCCTGCCGGTGGCGTGATGGACCGCGTTGGCGATCGCCGCGTTCATGCCGACGATGCCGATCTCGCCGAGGCCCTTGATGCCGAGGGGGTTAGCGCGGGTGTCGTCCTCCGGCAGCATCACCACCTCGACGCCGCGCACGTCGGCGCAGACCGGGATGTGGTACTCCGAGAGATTGTCGTTGACGTAGCGCGCAGCAGCCTCGTCGATTTCCGTTTTTTCGAGAAGAGCCGCCGATAGGCCCCAGATCATCCCGCCCATGTACTGGCTGTGGGCGGCGATCGGGTTGGCGATCCGCCCGGACGCAAAGGCCCCGAGCATCCGCGGCACTCGGATCTCTCGGGTGCGGGCATGGACCCGCACTTCCACGAACTGCGCCCCGAAGGCGTAGGCCGCCACGTCCGGCCGCTTGTAGCCGCGGAGGATCGGGTTGGTGCCGGCATGCAGCTTGCCCATCGCACCCGGCAGTGCGCCGTCCGGGATGTTCTCGGCGAAGGCCTCGACCACGCCGGGCGAGAGCCGCGAGACGGCGTCGCTCAGCGGCTCGGCCGCGCCGTCTTCGGCGGTGAGGCGGCCCTCTGTAAGGCGTAAGCTCCCTGGGTCACGGCCGGCGAGCGGGCCGGCATCGTGGGTCGTCGCGGCGCGGGCGAGGCGGTCGCGAACCATCTCGCAGGCCGCCGCCACCGCGTTGGCGAGGCTCGCAGTGTGGCTCGATCCGGCCGCGAGGGGCGCGGCCGGCAGGGTGGTGTCGCCCATGGCGACGTCGATCGACGAAGCGTCGAGGCCGAGCCGGTCGGCGGCGGTGATCGCCACCACCGTGTAGGCGCCGGTGCCGATGTCGTGGCCGGCCACCTCGACCCGGGCGGTGCCGTTCGGGCGCAAGGATACTCGGGCGGCGCAGGCCGCGATGTTGGTCTCGTAGACCGCGCTGGCGCAGCCGAGGCCAACCAGCCACTCGCCGTCCCGCATCGACCCCGCCCGCGGGTTGCGGTCCGCCCAGCCGAAGCGGGCCGCGCCTTCGTCGAAGCAGGCCATCAGCCGGCGGCCAGCGAAGGGCAAGCCGCTCACCGGGTCTGTCTTCGCGTCGTTGCGGCGCCTCAGCTCGATCGGGTCTAGCCTGAGCTTCTCGGCGAGCTCGTCGATCGCGCTCTCCAGCGCGAACATGTATGGCGTCTCCGGCGGCGCCCGCATGAAGCCCGGGGTGTTGCGGTCGGCATGCACGATGTCGACCCGGGTCAGGATGTTCGGGCAGGCATAGAGCCGTGCCGTCGATTCGTTGCCCGAGACGTTGTATCGGCTCGGCCGCGAGGTCACCTCGGCGCCCTCGTGCACCAGCGCGGTCAGGCTCCCATCACGCGTCGCACCCAGCCGGATGCGGTGGCGCGTCTCAGCCCGGTAGGTGGCGATGGTGAAGCCCTGGTCGCGGGTCGCCACGAGCTTGACCGGTCGGCCAAGACGACGGGCCGCCACCGCGATCCAGGCGGTGCGGGCAGTCGCCCCACCCTTCGAGCCGAAGGCGCCGCCAACGTATTTCGAGACCACCCGTACCCGCTCGAGCGGGATCCCGAGCTGGCCCGCCACGTTGGCGCGCAACCCGTAGACGAACTGGCTCGGCTCCCAGATCGTCAGGTTGCCGTTCTCCCAGGCGCAGGTGGTGGTGAACAGCTCGATCGGGTTGTGGTGCTGGGGCGGCGTGGCGTAGGCCTCATCCAGCGTCACCTCGGCGATTTTGAGTGCGCCCTCCGCGTCGCCGATCGCGTAATCCTGGTGCTCGCCGTCGTCGCGCCGCTCGCGCTCGGCGCCGACCGCGTCGAAGCTCGCCGCCGGCGTCTCGGCGGCGTAATGCACCCGCACCCGGAAGGCGGCCTCGCGGGCGGCCTCGTAGGTATCGGCGAGCACGATGCCGATGATCTGACCGTCGTGCCAGACCTGATCGTCCTCCATCGTGGTGGTGGTCGGCCCGCCGCTCGCCTGCTTCGGGGGCCTGGCCTCGGATCCGACGGTCTCGTGGGTCAGGATGTCGATCACGCCCGGCACGGCCCGCGCTTCGTCGAGGTCGAAGCCCGTGATCCGTCCGCGGGCGATGAAGCTGGTCAGCAGGAAGGCGTGGGCAGGATGCACGATAGGCTCGTCGGAGGCGTAGACGGCGCGGCCCGTCACCTTGGCGCGGCCGTCGATGCGCGGGGTCGGCTGCCCGATCAGGGTCGGCATCGTTCAGATCTCCATCGCGGCGGCGTCGAGGAGGGCGCGCACCAGGGTGCGGCGGCCGAGCTCGGGCTTGAAGGCGTTCTCGCCGTGGGTGACGGCGCCCGCGAAGGCCGCCTGCGCGGCGGTGACGGCCGTCGCCTCGTCGAGGCGCTGCCCGCGCAAGGAGTCCTCCGCCTCGCGCGCGCGCCACGGCCGGGCGGCGAGCCCGCCGAGACCGACCCGCGCCTCGCGCACGGTCCCGTCCGGCGCGAGGTCGAGGGCGATGGCCGCCGAGGCGAGGGCGAAGTCGTAGGACTCGCGGTCGCGCACCTTGCGGTAGAGCGAGCGGCGGTACCAGGGCGCGGCCGGAACCCGGATCGCCGTGATCAGCTCGCCGGGCCTCAAGGTGGTCTCGATATGGGGCGTGTCGCCCCAGGGCCGGTGCAGCCCTTCGAGCGGCAGGGCGCGGGTGCTCCCGTCCGGGGCGACGAGATCGAGGCTCGCGTCAAAGGCCACCAAAGCCACCGCCAGGTCGCCGGGATAATGGGCGATGCAGTGCTCGCTCACGCCGAGCACTGCGAGCCGGCGGTTGACGCCTGGAATGGCTGCGCAGCCGCTGCCGGGATTGCGCTTGTTGCACGCGTGCCAGCTGCGATCGCGGAAGTAGAGGCAGCGGGTGCGCTGCAGCAGGTTGCCGGCCAGCGTCGCCATGTTGCGCAGCTGCGCGCTCGCCGCCTGGACGAGCGCGTCGCGGATCGCCGGGTAGTCCCGGCCGATGACCGGATGGTCGGCCGCCTCGCTCATCCGGGCGAGGCCGCCGAGCACCAGGCCCGATCCATCCGCCGCGATGCCGCCATGCTCACGCCGGAGCAGATTGATGTCGACGAGGCGCTCGGGGCGCAGCACGTCGAGCTTCATCAGGTCGAGGAGCGTCGTGCCGCCGGCGAAATAGGCGGCCTCTCGGCCCGCGAGGCTCAGTGCCGTCGCGGTGTCGCCGGCGCGGGAATAGTCGAACGGCCGCATCAGGCCCCCTCCCCTCGCATCAAGGCTGCGGCTTGGCTCACCGCCTCGACGATCTTCGGGTAGGCGGCGCAGCGGCACAGGTTGCCGCTCATGTATTCGCGGATCTCGTCGGGGCTGCCGGCGTGCCCTTCCGTGACGCAGGCGATGGCGCTCATGATCTGGCCGGGGGTGCAGTAGCCGCACTGGTAGGCGTCGCGATCGAGAAAGGCCTGCTGCATCGGATGCAGAGGGCCCCCCTCGCCGGAGAGACCCTCGATGGTCGTCACCTCGCCCTCGACCGCGGCGACGAGGCAGAAGCAGGACAGGACGCGGCGGCCCTCGATCAGCACCGTGCAGGCGCCGCACTGGCCCTGGTCGCAGCCCTTCTTGGTGCCGGTGAGCCCGAGCCGCTCGCGCAAGGCATCGAGCAGGGTGACCCGGGGATCGTGGTCGAGGCGCGCCTCGCGCCCGTTGATGCGCAAGGTCGTCTGCATTAGGCGCCGCCCCACTGCATGCTCAAGCCGCCGTCGATGGTCCAGGTCTGGCCGGTGACGTAGTCGCCGGCCTCCGAGGCGAGGAACAATGCCAGCCACGCGATCTCCTCCGGCTGTCCGGCCCGGTGCCAGGGGATGCGCTCCATCGACTGCCGGCATTTGTCCGGATCGTCGAGGCGGCCCTGCGTCATCGGGGTCTGGATCAGCCCCGGCGCGATGTTGTTGACGTTGATCTTGTCCTCGGCGAGCTCGCGCGAGAGGCTGCGGGTGAGCGAGCCGAGACCGGCCTTGGCCATGCCGTAGGGCGCGCTCGAAGGCGTCGGAAGGTGCTGTGCCACCGACGAGATCGTCACGATCCGCCCGCGCCCACCATGTTGACGGCGCAGCCGCACGAAGGCGCGGCAGCAGAAGACCGGGCCCATCAGGTTGACCCGCAAGACCCGCTCCAGGTTCTCGTCCTTCAGCTCCGCGACCTCTGCGCCGTCCGAGCCGATGCCGGCATTGTTGACGAGGAGGTCGAGGGGGCCGAGCCGGTCGACGGCCTCGGCGAAGAACGCCTCGACAGAGACCGGATCGCCGACATCGCCCTGCATGACGTGGGCGTGCCGTCCCGCGGCCTCGACCCGCCGCTTCGTCTCGGCCGCCCCGTCGACGTCGGTGTGGTAGACGATCGCGACGTCGGCGCCGGCCTCCGCGAACGCGACCGCGATCGCCTGGCCGATGCCTGAATCCGCCCCCGTGATCAGGACGCGATTCCCTCCGAGCTTCATGATCCGTCTCCCGTCAGTCGATGGTGCTCGTTCGGAGCCGGTCCCGGACCGGCTGCAGTCCTCGGCCGCGGTGAAGACCGGCCCATTCGAGAGGAACGGGATGTCGGCGATGGGCGACACCCCGCCTTTGCTGGACCCTACTCGGCCGCCTGCGGTGACAGCTCGACCTTCAGCCATCCAGGCCGCCGTGCGTCGAAAGCTTCGTAGGCCGCGATGGCGCCCTGCATCGGCTCGACGACGGTCAGGAGCTTCACCGGATCGATCGTCCCGGATGCGACTAGGTCGAGAAGGTGGGGTATGTACTTGCGGTGGTGGCAGTTCCCCATCCGCAGCGTCAGGTTCTTGTTCATCGCCTCGCCGATCGGGCAGTCGCGCAGGCTCGGCGGATAGACGCCGACGATCGCCAGCGTCCCGGCCTTGGCCAGGGCCGCCACCGCCCAGTCGAGGGCCCGCGATGGCGCATCGCCCGGCTTCCAGGCGTGCTCATGAGCGTGGCTGGCACCGACCGCCTGCTTGAGCCTGTCCACCACCCCGCCGGCCGCCTCACCGGCCTTGTCGCCCACGGAAGCGGCCGGGCCGTGATGCGCGTGCTCGGCATCGACCCCGACCGCGTCGATCGCCCGGTCGACGCCGATGCCGCCGGTGAGCGCCACGATGGTCTCGACCGGATCCTCGCGGTCGAAGTCGACAATCTCGGCGCCCTGCGCCCGGGCCATCTCCAGCCGGTCGGCGTGGTGGTCGACCGCCAGGATGCGGCCTGCCCCCATCAGGCGGGCGCTCGCGATGGCGAATTGCCCGACCGGGCCGCAGCCGAACACCGCCACCGTATGGCCCTCCTCGATCTCGGCGAGGTCGGCCCCCGAACCAGCCGGTCGGGAAGATGTCCGAGCACATCAGCGCCTGGTCGTTGGTCACGCCGTCCGGCACCTTGACGAGGCCGACATTCGCAAAAGGAACACGCGCCTTCTCGGCCTGAAGGCCGTTCACCGCCCCGGTCGGCTTAGGCCCGCCGAAGAACGCCGTGCCGGCGCGCTTGCCGCCTGGATTGGCATTGTCGCACTGAGCGAAGTAGCCAGCGCGGCAATAGGCGCAGGAGCCACAGGCGATCGTCGAGCAGACCACCACCCGGTCGCCGGGCCGGACGTTGCGCACCATCGGGCCCACCGTCTCGACGATGCCGACGCCTTCGTGCCCGAGGATGGTGCCTTTCTCCATGCCTTCGAAGGAGCCGCGCACGAAGTGCAGGTCCGTGCCGCAGATCGCCGAGGCGGTGAGCCGCACGATCGCATCCGTCGGGTCCTGGATCGTCGGCTCGGGCACCTCGTCGAGACGGATGTCGCCGACGCCGTGGAACACGACCGCCTTCATGAAGGGACCTCCTGGCTAATATGCTGACGCAACCATCGACCATGACCGATGTTCCCGAGATATATCACCCTAATGCACTCAAGATTGATTCATAATCAAAGCAAATGCCTCCAAATATATTGATCCACGTTAAGGCGATCTGTCCGCACTGTCGCGCATCTGCGGGCCGTCATCGAAGACGAGGATTTCGTATCACGGTCGGCAGCGCATCGATCCGGCGATGCTCTACCTTCGTGTCCTTCCGGGTTGGGCCCGTCACACCGGATGCGTCGCATGTCCCGACGGCTCGCGCTTGTCCGTCCCGTCTCCCCGCTCGTCCGACGTCTGAATTCGCACCGGCACCGACTTGGCGGCCGGCGTCTTCGACGGCCCGTCATGGTGGGAGAGCGGCATCAACGGGTTCATCTCGGGATAGTAGGCGCCGAGGCAGCCGTCGGGCAGGGCGAACGGCACCACCTTGAGGCCGAACACCGCGCGCTCGACCCCGTCCTCGGCGTCGCCGACGAGGGAGACGATCTGGCCCTCGCTCAGGTTCGCTCGCCGCATCTCGTCGGGGTTGATGAGGAGCACGTCGCGCGTGCCCTCGATGCCCCGCATACGGTCGCTGTAGCCGTAGATCGTGGTGTTGAACTGGTCGTTCGAGCGCATCGTAATCAGGCGGTACCGGCCGGGCGCGTCCGGCCAGCCGGTCGCCGACAGGGTCTCGGGCGTCGTGAACTCGGCCTTGCCGCTCTCCGTCTTCCAGATCCGCTCGCGGGCCGAGTTACCCCGGTAGAACCCGCCGGGCGTCCACATCCGCTCGTTGAAGCCGTGGAACTGCTCGGGATAGGTCTCGGCGATCTGGTCGCGGATCAGCGCGTAATCGCCGACCCACTCGTCCCAGCGAACCTTCGGGTTGGGGGCGAGCGTCGCCTTGGCGAAGCCCGCCACGATGTCGACCTCGGACTTGAGGTGCTCGCTGGCGGGCGTGCGTCGTCCCAGCGAGCCGTAGATGCAGCTGAAGGTGTCCTCCATGCTGACGGCCTGCGGTCCAGTCGCCTGCACGTCCTCCTCGGTGCGGCCGCGGCAAGGCAGCAGGTAGGCGATCTCCCCGTTCACCAGGTGGGAGCGGTTGAGCTTCGTGGCGACCTGCACGGTGAGGCGCATCGTCGTCCAGGCGTTCTCCATGCGGTCACGGTCGGGAATGGCGCGCACGAAGTTGCCGCCGAGGCCGAAGAAACTCCGGACCTTGCCGGACAGGATGCCCTCGCAAGCCTCGACCGTGTTCATGCCCTTGTCGCGCGGCGGCTCGAAGCCGAACTGGGCCGCGTAGCGGTCGAGCGGCACCAGCTCGGGCTTTTCGGTGATACCGACCGTGCGCTGCCCCTGGACGTTGGAATGGCCGCGCACCGGAGAGATGCCGGTGCCGTCGCGGCCGATATTGCCCTTCAGGAGCAGCATGTTCACGAATAGCGCGACGTTCTCGAACCCGTGCCTGTGCTGGGTCAGGCCCATGCCGTAGATACCGATGACGCGATCCGCCTCGACGTAGACTTGGGCGGCAGCCTCGATGTCCTGCCGGCTCAGGCCGGATTCACGCTCGATCTCGGCCCAGGCGGTCGCCCGCACCTTCGCCTCGAAGGCCGCGAGCCCGCTCGTGTGCTGCTCGATGAAATCGACGTCGAGCACCCGGCGGCCCTCCCGGCGCGCCGCGTCGTCGGCCGCGAAGACATGCTTGCAGATCCCCATCAGCACGGCGATGTCGCCGCCGGCGCGGACCTGGTGGTACTGCGTGCTGATGCGGGTCTCCTTGCCCGTCAGCATCTCGACCGGGCTCTGCGGGTTGGTGAAGAATTCGAGGCCGCGCTCGCGCACGGGATTGAACGTGACGATCTTCACGCCGCGCTTCGCGGCCTCCTGGAGCGGGTGCAGGAAGCGCGGGCTGTTCGACCCGGTGTTCTGGCCGAAGAAGAACATCGCGTCGCAGTTCTGGAGATCGTCGAACACGACCGTGCCGACGCCGGCGCCGATGACCTTCTTGAGCGCCACCGAGGTGGTCTCGTGGCACATGTTCGAAGAGTCGGGCAGGTTGTTGCAGCCGTAGAGCCGGGCGAACAGCGCGTAGAGGTAGGACGTCTCCAGGCTCGCGCGCCCCGACGAGTAGAACACGACAGACTTTGGATCGAGGAGCCTCAGCTCCGATCCGATCTCCCAGAACGCCTCGTCCCAGTCGCAGGGTACGTATTTGTCGCTCGCCCGGTCGTACCGCATCGGGTGGGTCAGGCGGCCCTGCTGTTCGAGGTCGTAATCCGTCCACTCCCGCAATTCCGTGAGCGTGTGCTTGGCGAAGAAATCCGGGGTGCAACGCCGGGTCGTCAGCTCCCACAGGGTCGCCTTGGCGCCGTTCTCGCAGAACTCGAACGGATGATAATTGGCCGGCTTCGCCCATGAGCACGACACGCACATGAAGCCCTTGGGCTTGTTCTGGCGAAACAGGGTCTCGGTGGCGAGCGGCGTCGCCCATTCCTTGCCGAAGATCCGCGAGATGCCCCGCACCGAACCCCAGCCGCCGGACGGACCGTCGTAATGGGCGATGTCTTCTTCGCCGTGCATCCGCATTCCTCCGTCCGCGATCGACAGGCCGACGAGGCGCCCGCCCCCGCCGACCGGGGCGGCTCCGGCATCCGCCCAGATGTCCGCGGCACCGGAAATCGTCGACGCAAGCCTCGCGAGGCGACGTCCCGCGTCATGGCTTGGCTGCCGTCATGGTGCGGCCTTCCTGCCTGATGCGGCCAACAGCTTCAGGCTTGTCTCGTTCCGGCCCTCTGAACGGGAAACCTCGCAGCTTTAAAGCAGGTTAATTGTCTAATACGGACATGTCATGCCATGCGCGAGGCGCACGCGTCGAAGTTTGCAGACAAGCGAGAGGATTGCCAGGACGACGGGGATATGCGGGGTCACGGACGCCGCGACGGCTCCTCGCCCCGCCGACGGAACCTACATACATATACTGAGTATTAAGATTTGGCACGGCGCGCGAACGCCTCCCTGGGATCGAGGGGTGAGACCACAAGCGGAATGGCGCAGATCTTTCGTCCTGGTGCCGACACCCTGGCTCGCGTGGTCCTCGCAGGCATCGCCGTGGTTCCGGTCCTCGCGGTCGGGATGGCCACCACGCTGTGGCGCTCGCCCTACGCCACCGCCCAGGACGTGACCCGCGAGCAGCCGGTGCCGTTCAGCCACGAGCACCATGTCGGCGGGCTCGGGATCGACTGCCGCTACTGCCACACCTCGGTCGAGAAGGCCGCCTTCGCGGGCATCCCGCCGACGGAGACCTGCATGAGCTGCCACTCGCAGATCTGGACCAACGCGCCGATGCTGGCGCCCGTCCGCACCAGCCTCGCCGAGGGACGGCCGCTGGTCTGGCGGCGGGTCCACGCCCTGCCGGATTACGTCTACTTCAATCACTCGGTCCACGTCGCCAAGGGGGTCGGGTGTTCGATCTGCCACGGCGCGATCCAGACCATGAAGCTGGTGCGGCAGGTCGCCCCCCTGACCATGGGCTGGTGCCTCGACTGCCACCGCAATCCCGGGCCGAACCTGCGTCCGCGCGAGGCGGTGTTCGACATGACCTGGACGCCGCCTGACGACCAGGCCGAGCATGGCGCCCGCCTCGCCGCGGCTTACCACGTGAAGTCGCCGGCGCGCTTGAGCGAGTGCTCGATATGCCACCGCTGACGGACCTCCACCGCCGCGAGGCGCTGCGGATGCTCGGCGCCGGCATCGCGCTCGCCGCCGGGGGCTGCTCCCGGCCGGACGAGGAGATCTTGCCCTACGTGCGCCAGCCCGAGCAGCTCCTGCCCGGGGTACCGGCGCGCTACGCCACGGCACTTTCCCTCGCCGGCTTCGCCCGTGGCGTCCAGGCCATCGCGGTCGACGGCCGGCCGATCAAGATCGAGGGCAATCCGCTCCATCCCGGCAGCCGCGGCGCCACGGACGTCTTCCTTGAAGCCGCAATCCTCGATCTCTACGACCCCGACCGCTCCCGCGCGCCGAGCGAGCGGACGAGCGGCATCGCCTCATGGGAGGCGTTCGGCAAGGCCTATGCCCGGCCGCTCTCCGAGACGCGGGCCCGTCGCGGCGCGGGCTTCAGGCTGCTCACCGGGCGGGTCACCTCGCCGACGCTGCTGCGTCAGATCGCGGCCTTTCGAGAGGCGATGCCGGAGGCGGCCTGGCACGTCCACGAGCCGCTCGACGAGGCGAACGCCCGGGCCGGCGCCGTCCTGGCCTTCGGGCGCCCGTTGCGCGCCCTGCCCCGCCTCGACCGGGCCGAGATCGTGGTCTGCCTGGAGGCCGATCCCCTCGGGCCGGGGCCGGACCAGATCCGCCTGTCCTCCGCCCTGATCGAGCGCCGCCGCGATCCCTCCCGGTTCGGCCGGCTCTTCGTTGCGGAAGGCCTGCCGACGCTGACCGGCATCAAGGCCGACGCGCGCCGCGCCCTGCCGCCGGCGGCGACCGCCGCCCTCCTCGTCCACCTCGCCAACGGCTTCGGCGCCGGCCTGCCCGAGCCCGGTCTGCGGGATGACGAGCGCCGCTTCGCGACGAGCATCCTGGACGATCTGCGCACGCATCACGGCCGCGCCGTGGTGCTCGTGGGCGAGGCGCTGGAGCCTCCCTTCCACACCCTCGCCCATTGGCTCAACGCCCGGCTCGCCGCGCCCATCGACTGGATCGAACCGCCGGACGCGCTGCCGGACCATCCGCCGGGCGACCTCGCAGGCCTGTGCGAGGACATCGCGGCGGGCAAGGTCTCCTGCCTGGCAATCCTCGGCACGAACCCGGTCCAGACCGCACCGGCCGGTCTCGATTTCCCTGAGTTGCTGGGCCAAGTGGGATTCAGCGTCCAAATCGGCACCCATGCCGACGAGACCGCGGGCGCGACGCACTGGCACCTGCCCCTCGCCCACGACCTCGAATCCTGGTCCGACCTGCGGGCGGCCGACGGGACCGCGAGCCTGGTCCAGCCTCTGGTGCGCCCGCTGTATGGCGGCCGCTCGGCGCACGAGATCCTGAACCTCCTCACCGGCACGGAGGCGCGGCGCGGCTACGACATCGTGCGGGAGACCTGGCAGGGAGCCTGGGAGCAGCACCGGCGTCCGGACGACCGCGAGTTCGAGGGCTGGTGGCGCCGCTGCCTGCACGACGGGACGATCCCGGCAAGCGCCGCCGCACTGGTCGCAGGTCCCGAGCCTGCCCTGCCGGTGCTGCCGCCGGCGCCCGCCCCGGCCGACCTCGCCCTCCTCCTCACGCCCGACCCGGCCCTGTGGGACGGGCGCTTCGCCAACAACGCCTGGCTTCAGGAATGCCCGCACCCGGTGACGAAGCAGGTCTGGGGCAACGCGCTCCTCCTCTCGCACCGCGAGGCGGCGCGGCGCGGCCTTGACGACGGCCAGGGCGTGAGCATCACCGTGCGCGGCATCTCGGTCGTCGCCCCGGTGGCGGTGGTGTCGGGCGTCGCCGAAGGGGTGGCGGGGTTGAGCCTCGGCCACGGCCGTCCCCGAGCCGGGCAGATCGGCAACGGCATCGGGACCGACGGCTACCGGCTCATGCGGGAGGGCGCCGGGCGGCTCATCCGCGACGCGAGCCTCACAGCCCTCGACGAACGACACGCGATCCTGCGGACGCAGAACTACACCCAGATCGAGGGCGAGACCGAAAAACTCTTTCCGCACATCGACCTCGCGGCTTTGGCCTCCTCCGCGCCCAAGGGCAACGGGTCAGACCAGCCCACGCTGCTCGCCCCCTGGACCGGCGACGCCGACGGCCACGCCTGGGGCATGGTGATCGACACGATGGCGTGCATCGGCTGCAACGCCTGCGTGATCGCCTGCCAGTCCGAGAACAACGTGCCGGTGGTCGGGCCGGAAGAGATCGCCCGCGGCCGGATGATGCACTGGCTGCGCATCGATATCTACGACGCCGGGAAACCGGAGCGGATCGAGGCCGGGTTTCAGCCGGTGCCATGCATGCATTGCGAGCACGCGCCCTGCGAGCCGGTCTGCCCGGTGGCGGCCTCCGTCCATGACGGCGAGGGGCTGAACCTCCAGGTCTACAATCGCTGCGTCGGCACCCGCTTCTGCGAGGCGAACTGCCCCTACAAGGTCCGCCGCTTCAACTTCTTCGGCTACGCCGACGGACAGGAATACGCGAATCTCGGTGCCGCGCCGGTGCGGGCGCAGCGCAACCCCAACGTCACGGTGCGGGCCCGTGGCGTGATGGAGAAGTGCACCTACTGCGTCCAGCGCATCGCGAACGAGCGCCAGGCGGCCGAGCGCGACGGGCGCCCGATTGTCGACGTCTCGACCGCCTGCCAGTCCGCCTGCCCGACCCGCGCCATCCGCTTCGGCGACCTGAACGCGCCGAACAGCCCGGTGGCGGCGCAGCGCGCCGATCCGCGCCACTACGCGCTCATGGCGGAGCTGAACACCCGGCCGCGCACCACCTACCTCGCCGACATGCGCAACCCCGCGCCGGAGGACCGGACGTGAGCGGGCAGCCCCACCCGCTGATCGACGCCGAGCGCCTCGGCTACGGGGCGATCTCGGCCGCGGTCGCCGATCCGATCCAGCGGACGGGCTTCGGCCGAGCCTGGGCGATCGCGCTCCTCTGCACCCTGCCCTTCGTCGTGCTCACGCTCGGCGCCATCGGGGCGGTGCTGACCGTCGGGATCGGGCTGTCGGGGGTGAACACCACCGTGGTCTGGGGCTTCTCGATCGCCAACTACGTCTGGTGGATCGGCATCGGGAATGCCGGCACGTTGATCTCCTCGATGCTGCTGCTGACGCGCCAGCGTTGGCGCGCCTCGATCAACCGCTTCGCCGAGGCGATGACCCTGTTCGCCGCCGCCATCGCCGGGCTGTTCCCGATCATCCATCTCGGCCGGCCGCTCTACGCCTACTGGCTCGCGCCCTACCCGAACACCATGGATCTCTGGCCGCAATGGCGCTCGGCCCTGGTCTGGGACTTCTGGGCGATCCTGAGCTACCTGCTCTTCTCCGCCCTGTTCTGGTTCACCGGCCTGCTGCCGGACCTCGCCACCATGCGCGACCGGGCGCAAACGCGGGCCGGCCGGGTGATCTACGGGGCGCTGGCGCTCGGCTGGCGCAACTCCGCCCGGCACTGGCGCGCCTACGAGACCTACCACCTCACCATGGCGGCGCTGGCCGTGCCGCTGGTCTGCTCGGTCCACTCGATCGTCGGGCTCGACTTCGCCGCGAGCCTGATGCCCGGCTGGCAGGAAAGCATCTTCCCGCCCTACTTCGTCGTCGGGGCGATGTTCTCGGGCTTCGCCATGGTTGTCGTGTTGGCGATCCTGATCCGCTGGGGCCTCAACCTCCAGGCGGTGATCACGCCGGCGCATTTCGACGCCATGGCGAAGGTGATGCTGTTTGCCAGCGTCGTCATGGCATTCTCCTACGCCACCGAGTGGTTCACCGCCTGGTATGGCGGCGAGCATGCTGACCGCACGGTCATCGGCACCTTCTTCACGGGCGACTACGCCCCGCTCTACGGCGCGCTCCTGTTCTGCAATTGCCTGGCGCCTCAAGCCCTGTGGTGGCGTCGGGTACGGCGGAACCTGTGGTGGCTCGCCGGGATCTCGGTGCTGATCAACGTCGGCATGTGGCTCGAGCGGATCCTGATCGTCTGGAACACGCTCTCGCACGGCCACGCGATCCCGCTGTGGCGGACCTACCACACCAGCCTCTACGACCTCGCGATCCTCGTCGGCCCGCTCGGGCTGTTCGCCTTCCTGTTCCTGGTGCTGGCGCGCCTTCTGCCGATCGTCTCGATGCACGAGGTCCGGCAGCTGGCGCGGGACGAGGGGGTGGCGCAGCCATGACCACGCCCCTCCTCGCCGAGTTCGACACCCCCGACGCCCTCGTCTCCGCCCTCCGCCGCGCCCGCAGCGAAGGCCACCGCGCCGTCGATGCCTTCACGCCGTTCCCGCTCGAGGAACTCGCCGAGGCCTTCGATCCCGCCCCGCGCTGGATCCGGCCCGTCATGGCGCTCGCCGGGTTCGGCACGGCGGCCGCGATGTACGCCCTGCAATGGTGGAGCGCCGTCTACGGCTACCCGCTCAATTCCGGTGGCCGTCCGCTGCACAGCTGGCAAGTCTTCGTGCTGGTGCCGTTCGAGGTCGGGGTATTGGCCGCCGCCATCGCGGGCTTTGCGGCCTTCTTCGTCACCTGCGGGTTGCCGCGTCTGCACCACCCGTTGTTCGTGATGCCGCAATTCGAGCGGGCGAGCCAGGATCGCTTCCTGCTCCTCGTCGCGCCGAAGGGCGATCCGGAATCCCTGCGCCGCCTCCTCGAGGAGGCCGGGGCCGGGCTGGTGGCGGAGACGCATCCGTGACCGGCCGGCTCCTGCTCCTCTCCCTCCTGCTGCTGACCGCCTGCGACGACCTCTCGATGACGCAGCAGAAGCGCTACGACGTCTACCGCCGCGCCGATCTCTGGGCCGACGGGGCCGAGGCCCGCACGCCGCCTGAGGGTACCGTGCAGCAGGGGGCGCTCGCCGACGACGCGGCCCTCGACGACCCGCCCGCCGTCGATGCCGCCCTGCTCCAGCGCGGGCGCGAACGCTACGAGGCGATCTGCACCCCCTGTCACGGGCTCACCGGCCACGGCGACGGCATGATCGTCGCCCGCGGCTTCCCCAAGCCCCCTTCCTACCACGAGGACCGCCTGCGGGCGGCGCCGGCCCGCTACTTCGTCGACGTCATCACGAACGGCTACGGCGTGATGTACCGCTACGCCAACCGGGTCGCGCCGCGGGACCGCTGGGCGATCACCGCCTATATCCGCGCCCTCCAGCTCTCCCAGGGTGCCCGCGTCGCCGAGGTCCCGGGGTTGGCGGACACGATCCCCGCAGAGGCGAACCCGGGGGCGCGCCCGTGACCGAAGCCCTCGCCCGCGGCTGGCTCCTCGCCTGGATCGCCTTCGGCGCCGCCCCCGCAGGCAGCCTCGTGCTGCTGCTCGTCCACCGCATCACCGGCGGGCGCTGGGGCGAGGCGCTGGCCCCGGTCCTGCGGCCGACTGCTGCGCTCCTGCCGCTCGTCGCCCTCGGCTTCCTCGGCGTCGCGGTGGCGCTCCCGGCGCTCTACCCTTGGGCGGCCGATCCGGGCGTGGTGAAGCCGGGCGTCGCCTCCCTCTATCTCAACCCGCCGCTCTTCATCGTCCGCAGCGCGGTCGCGCTCCTCGGCTGGTCGGTGCTGGCCGGGCTGGTGCTCACGGGGCGCAGCTCCCGGCTCGTCGCCGGCCTCGGCCTCGCCTTCTACGGCCTGACCATCAGCCTCGTGCCGGTGGACTGGATCCTGTCACTGGAGCCGCGCTTCACCTCCTCGGCCTTCGGAGCCGGCCTTGCCCTGCACCAGGTTCTCGCTGCACTGGCGCTAGCGGCCGTCGCGAGCCCGCGCGGGCTCGACGCCAGGACCGCCCCCGACCTCGCCAACCTGCTCCTCGCGACGCTGCTCGGCGTGCTCTATATCGGCCTCATGTCCTACGTGGTCGCCTGGTACGGCGACCTGCCGCCGAAGGCCGCCTACTACCTGCGGCGCGAGGTCGGCTCTTACCCGGCCCTGATCGGCGCGGCCGTGGCCGCCGGCGGCCTCGTCCCGTTCCTGTTCCTGCTCGTCGGGGCGGTGCGCCGCAGCCCTGGGGCCCTGCGGCTCGTCGGCCTGCTGGTCCTCGTCGGGCTCGCCTTGCGCGTCTGCTGGCTGGTGCTGCCGGCCTGGGGGGCCGGCGCCGGCGGGGCGGCCGTCGCCGCCGGCCTGTGGCTCACAGGCCTCATTGTCCTCGCGCGCCTGGCCTTGCGCCTCGCCGGCCGGCTCGGAGGGAGGCTCCGGCATGCCTGACGCCTCCGCACCGGTGCGCGACGACGCGGTCGGGCACGCCGAGGGGCCGCCGGAAGCGCCCGACATCCGTTTGAAGCCGGTACTGCTCACCGGCCTGTTCATCGTGATCTTCGTCGCCGTAACCCTGGCGGCCCTGCGTTTCTACCGCGACACGGTGATCACCAGCCCGAATACCGAGCCGGCCCGCACCTTCGCCGGCCCCGCCCTGCAGCGCGACCCGGAAGGCGATCTCGCCCGCCTCTTCGCCGACCAGCGCCGGCGCCTCGACACCTATGGGTGGGTCGACCAAGCCCACGGCATCGCCCGCATGCCGGTGACCGAGGCGATGCGGCGCCTCGGTCAGCGCGGGGCGGAGGCCTACGCCGCCCCGCTCCAGCCGGAGCGCGTCCCACCCTTGGGCAGCCGCGGAGGCGCCGCGAGCCCCCTGCCCCCGCCCGGCACGGTCGCCGCCTCGCCGAAAGAGGTGCGCTGATGTTCGGCCGCCTCATGCCGGAAACCGCCTCCGTCCAGGCCGTGGTGACCGACAGGATCTTCATCGGGCTCACCATCGCCTCGGCCCTGATCCTCGCCCTCGTGGTCGGCCTCATCCTGGTCTTCTCGATCCGCTTCCGCCGCGGCTCGAAGGCGAACCGCCATCCGCTGCCCGAGATCGTCTCGCGCGAGTTCGAGATCGGCTGGACCGCCGCGACGATCTTCCTGTTCGTGTTCATCTTCTGGTGGGCGGCCTCGGCGGAGATCGGAGCCTACTCGGCACCGCCGAACGCCATCGAGATCCACGTCGTCGCCAAGCAGTGGATGTGGAAGACGCAAAGATCGAACGGCGCCCGCGAGATCAACGAGCTGCACGTGCCGGTGAACGCGCCGGTCAAGCTCATCATGACCTCGCAGGACGTGATCCATTCGTTCTTCATCCCGGCCTTCCGGTTGAAGCGCGACGTGCTGCCCGACCAGCAGACCGAGGCGTGGTTCCAGGCGACCAAGACCGGCACCTTCCACCTTCTCTGCACCGAGTATTGCGGTACCGACCACGCCCGGATGATCGGCCGCGTCATCGTGATGGAGCCCGAGGCCTACGCAAGCTGGCTGTCGGCTCAGCCGGAGGGCGACGACCTCGCCCACCAGGGCGAACGGCTGTTCTCGGAGCGCGGCTGCGCCGGGTGCCACGCCCCAGGCTCGGCGGTGCACGCGCCGAGCCTCGCGGGGATCTGGGAGCGCCCGGTGCCGCTCGAAGGCGGCCGTTTCGCCACTGCCGACGCCGCCTACATCCGCGACTCGATCCTCCAGCCGAAGCGCGACGTCGTGGCGGGCTACGCCCCCGTGATGCCGAGCTATGCCGGCCTCCTCGACGACGGCGAGATCCAGGCAATCACCGCCTACATCCGCGCCCTCGGCTCCGAGCCGGCGGTGGTGCGGGCGCTCGGGACGCCGGAGCTTCGCTCCAACGTGCCGGGCGGGGTGCGGGAGCGCAGTCCCGCTCTGGTACCCGGCGCCCCGGTGCTCGATCAGCCCGCTCCGGCGGGTCCGGCGGTACGGCCATGAGCGCCGCCGCCACCCACCCTCCCTCATCCCAAGTCGGGCTTGCCCGACTTGGGCACGAGGATTCGGGACTCGGGCAAGCCCGAGTTCCGTGGGGGCAAGGACGTGAAGTCGGAGGCTCCCGATGAGCACCACCGCCAGTCCCACCGGCCTCGCCGACCCGGACGAACTCGACCTGCGCCTGCCGGTGAGCTACCTCGCCGAGGGGCACAGCGTCCGCTCGTGGCTCCTCACCACCGACCACAAGCGGATCGCGATCCTCTACGCGGTCACCATCACGGTGTTCTTCTTCATCGGCGGAGCCGCTGCCACGCTGGTGCGGCTCGAACTCGCGACCCCCGAGGCCGACCTGCTGCGGGCCGACACCTACAACAAGCTGTTCACGCTGCACGGCGTGGTGATGGTGTGGTTCTTCCTGATCCCCAGTATCCCCAACACGCTGGGCAACTTCCTCGTCCCGCTGATGATCGGGGCCCGGGACGTGGCATACCCGAAGCTGAATCTCGTGAGCTGGTACCTCAACGTCGGCGGTGGAATGCTCGCCGTCGCGGCCTTGCTGCTCGGCGGGGTCGATACCGGCTGGACCTTCTACGTCCCCTATTCCACGGTGTTCTCCAACACCTGGGTCTCGCTCACCGTGCTCGGTGTGTTCACCACCGGCTTCTCGTCGATCGCCACGGGGGTGAACTTCATCGCGACGATCCACCTCCTGCGGGCGCCGGGCATGACCTGGTTCCGGCTGCCGCTCTTCGTCTGGGCGATGTACACGACGAGCCTGATGTTCGTGCTGGCGACCCCCGTGCTCGCCGTGACGCTGCTGCTGGTCTTCGCCGAGCGCACCTTCGGGCTGCCGATCTTCGATCCGGCCCGCGGCGGCGACCCGATCCTATTCCAGCATCTGTTCTGGTTCTACTCGCACCCGGCGGTCTACATCATGGTGCTGCCGGCGATGGGTGTCGTCTCGGAGCTGATCACCTGCTTCGCACGACGAAAGGTCTTCGGCTACACCTTCATGGTCTATGCCCTGGTGGCGATCGCGGTGATCGGCTTCTTCACCTGGGGCCACCACATGTTCACCTCCGGCATGTCTCCCTTCGCCGCCCTGGTGTTCTCGTTCCTGTCGTTCATCGTGGCGGTACCCTCGGCCATCAAGGTGTTCAACTGGACCGGCACGCTCTATCGCGGCCAGGTCGGGTTCGAGTCGCCGATGCTCTATGCCCTCGGCTTCGTCGGGCTGTTCACGCTAGGTGGCCTCACCGGCCTGTTCCTCGCCTCGATCCCGATCGACGTCCACGTCCAGGACACCTACTTCGTCGTCGCACACTTCCACTACATCATGGTCGGCGCCTCGGTCTCGGCCTATTTCGGCGGCCTGCATTTCTGGTGGCCGAAGATCACCGGCCGGACCTACCCCGAGACCTGGGCCCGGTTCGCCGCGATCCTGATGTTCTTCGGCTTCAACCTGACCTTCTTCCCGCAATTCATCGCCGGCTATCTCGGGATGCCGCGGCGCTACCACGTCTACCCGCCGGAATTCCAGATCTGGAACGTGCTCTCCTCCGCCGGCGCCGCCGTGCTCGCCGTGGCCTACCTGATGCCGCTCGGCTACCTGACCTGGTCGCTGCTGTTCGGGAAGCGCGCCACGAACAACCCGTGGGACGCGAGCGGGCTCGAATGGCGCACCACCTCGCCGCCACCACGGCAGAACTTCTTCGGCTCTCCCCAGGTTCAGGGCGGGCCGTACAATTACCATCCGGAAGGCGTCGCCCCGGTCCACGACCAGCCGCGGCTTCCCTCGCAGGGGTCGCTGACATGAGCGGCGCCGACGTCGAGGCCCGCCTTCGGGAACCGTGGAGTGACTTGGAGACCGATGACGCGACAGCCTTCGCGCGCCAGCGCGACGGCGCCACCTTCGGGATCTGGGTCTTCCTGGCGAGCGAAGTGCTGTTCTTCGGGGCCCTGTTCCTGACCTACACGGCGGCCCGGCTCGCCAATCAAGAGGCCTTCGCGGCCGCCGGCCGCGAGACCAACATCATCTACGGCACCCTCAACACCGCGATCCTGCTCACCAGCAGCCTCACCATGGCGGTCGCCTCGCAAGCCGCCGAGAAAGGGCTGTTCCGCCGTCTGACGCTCGGGTGCCTCGCGGCCACCGCGGCGCTCGGCCTCGCCTTCCTTGTCGTCAAGGGCTTCGAGTATCGCGAGGACATCGAGAAGCATCTGGTGCCGGGCGCGCATTTCGCGCTGAGCCAGGCTCCGGCCCAAATCTTTTTCGGCTTCTACTGGCTCGTCACGGTGGTGCACGCGATCCACCTCAGCATCGGCATCGCCCTGGTGACGCGCCTCACGATCAAGGGCTGGCGCGACGCCGACTTCCTGAAAGAGAACCCGCAGGTCGAGGTGACGGCCCTCTACTGGCACCTTGTCGACGTGGTGTGGATCTTCCTCTATCCGATGCTCTATCTGCCAGGACGGTCGGGATGAGCGCTGAGACCGAATCGTCGAGCACCGAGACTCCCGGCACCCTGTGGCTCCGCAACCTGTGGGTCTGGACCGCCCTGATGGCGCTCCTGGCCTTCAGCGCCTGGGCCGCCTACTGGCCGTACGGACGCATCGACACCGCCGTTGGGTTCGGGATCGCCGGTGCCAAGACGGCGCTCGTCGCCCTGGTCTTCATGCGCCTGAAGCACGCCAGCGGTCTCGTGCGCGTCGTCGCCGCCTGCGGCCTGTTCTGGGCCGCGATCCTGTTCACCTTGACGCTCGCCGACGTGCTGAGCCGGATGGTGAACCGGTGATGTCGTCGCGCCTCCGCGTCAGTGCCGGTCTCGAACGGTGTGTTCGCTTCTCGCCGTTTCCGCGCTGCCGCCCGTCAGCCCTGCCGTTTCCGTCGCTTCTCGACGTCGTGGGGGCTCGGATCGGGCTTGTCCGTCACGGTCATGTGCGGCTGGGCCGGCGGCCCCGCCACGCCGCTGCTCTGCCTTTCGCGAGCGTTCTTCCCGTGCCTTCTCGTCAAGTGGCGTGCCGTCGTGATGCGTCTCTGTCATGGGACCTCCTTCCAGGACAATCCCGTAGCGGCTCGATAGTTCAGCAGCGCGCAAATGCGCAATCGACGTAATTTTCGACCGATCATCGTCGATGTGATCCTATGTCTACGCCGCAATTGCTCTTTGCTGCTACGCGGGTTTGTCTCGCTGTCCCGAACCCCCTTCAGCGGGGCCGGCGGGCCGGGTCTCCAATCGGAGGGAACGCCCCGGCCCGCCGTTCCGACACCACCAGCTGAACGATTGAGAGCACACCACAACGGTCGAGCAGCCAAGCGTCGAAGCGAAGGGTCCAGACGGGGCCGTCGCGGCGTACAGGCCGGCCTACATCCGCTCCTTGATGCCGGACCGCACCAGCCACCAGTTCACCGGATAGCTCGTGAGGAAGCCGGCGATCATCGCGCCCTGCATGGCAAACCAGAACTCGGCCGTGTTCACCGGCGCGCGGTGCCCGAAGAGATACCCGAACACATAGAACTGCGCGAAGGCCATGAAGCCGTACATGCCGACCTGCCAGGCGACCAGCGAGGCGGTATCGGCCTTGAGCGCCGCGATGATCCCTTCGCCCGGCGAGAGATCGCGCATCGGCACGATGGCGAAGTACTGAAACACGATCCCGAGCCCGAAGGCGAACAGGAAGTCGAGGATCCAGATGGCATACATCTTCTCGGAGAAGAGCGATTGCCAGCCGAACCAGACAGCCACCGCCGGCACCAGGAAGGCCAGCCACTCGGCGGCGACGTCTCCCAGCATGCAGCCGCTGCCGCAATGCAGCGCGCCCTTGCCGACCATCACCGGGAAAGGTGTCTCGGTCTTACTTGAAGGCGTCTCGTGCCGCGCCTGCGCCGCCATGCTCGCCAGCCGGCCGTAGCGAAAATACGCCCAGACGACCGCAACGGTGCCGAACAGCGCCGTGACCGGCCAGACGACGTTCATGACGGTCATGTGCTGCGGGTGCCGGATCACGTCGATGGAGACGATCAGCGCGCAGGCCGCTCCGACCAGCAGGGCGGCGAGGGATAGGGCATCGAGCCAGGCTGGAAACACGCGGGCCCTTTCGGTGGTCAGGGTCGCAACGGAAGGCCGCTGTCCTTGTTCCGAAGCACGAACAACACCAGTCGGCGACTGTTGTCGCCTGCGAGGCCGCCCTGGAACGCTCCTCCGTGGCGCGCCCGCCGAGAGACGCGAGTCGCGGAGGAGTCATGAGCGCCGAACCCGCCTCGAACGTGCTGCGCCGGCCCGGTCCGCCGGATCCCGTCCCCGATAGCGATCCGCCGAAGGCGTTCGACCCGCGCTTCACCGACGTCGTTCCGCCCCGGGCCCGCCTCGTCTCGCTCTACGATCAGGCGGTCTTCAGCGAGGGACCGGTCTGGTGGCCCGTCCGGAACATCCTGGTGTGGTCGGACATCGAGGGCCGTCGCGTGCTCGGCTGGCATCCGGACGGTTGCGTCCGGGTCGTAATCGACGCGGCGCCCTTCATCAACGGCAACACGGTCGACCGGAACGGCGACCTGATCCACTGCGAGCACGGCAACCGCCGCCTGTCCCGCACCACGCCTGACGGACGCTCGTCGCCTGTGGTCGAGACCTACGAGCGCCGACGCTTCAACGCGCCGAACGACGTGGTCTGCGCCGCCGACGGCGCCTTGTGGTTCACCGACCCGGCCTACGGCCTGCGGCTACCCAGGCAGGGTGCGCTGGCAGAATCGGATCTCGGGCACCACAGCGTCTACCGGTTCGACCCGGGCACGGGCCGCGTGCGGCGGATCGTCGATCTCGGCCAGCCGAACGGGCTCGCCTTCGCGCCGGACGAGCGCATGCTCTACGTCAGCGACACCTCGCGCACCGAGGGCGGCGACGGGCACACCATCCATGCCTATTCGGTGGGCGACGATCATAGTCTCGGCGAGCCGCGCATCTTTGCCGAGATCGAGCCCGGCGTACCCGACGGCTTTCGCGTCGACCGCCGTGGATGGATCTGGACGAGTTCCGGATCCGGGGTGCAGGTCTTCTCGGCGGATGGCCACCGGCTCGGGCTGATCCCGACACCACAGACGTGCTCGAATTGCTGCTTCGGCCCGGGCGAACGGCGGCTGTTCATCACCGCGCAGGCGCATCTCTACGCCGTCGATCTCGCCGGCGGCTGAGGCGGATTCTGGAACGGCCCGTGCAGGCTGGATACACCTGACACGAGCCGGAAACATCTCGGCCAGGAACATCCCCAGAGTATGCCGGTTGGCCCAGCGACCGAGGCAATGCCCAAAGGACATGGTCCCAAGGGGCATGGTGAAGAGCCGCCGCCGCATCTGCCACAGGACCCGGATCGGGTCCGCGATGCCGCACGGCTTACGAGGAGCAGCCATGGCCGACGCCGTCGCCGATTTCTTCTGGAAGCGTCTCGCCGAGTGGGGGGTGAAGACGATCTTCGGCTACCCGGGCGATGGCATCAACGGCCTGCTCGGGGCGATGCAGCGCAACGACCTGCCGTTCGAGTTCATCCAGGTCCGCCACGAAGAAATGGCGGCCTTCATGGCCACCGCCTACGCCAAGTTCACCGGCGAGGTCGGCGTCTGCCTCGCCACCTCCGGCCCCGGGGCGACGCACCTGCTGACGGGCATGTACGACGCCTATTCCGACCACGTGCCGCTTCTCGCCATCGCAGGGCAGCAGGCGCGCAACGTCAACGGCGCCCACTACCAGCAGGAGCTCGACCTCACGAGCGTCTACAAGGACGTCGCGGCCTACGTGCAGCAGGCGGCCTCCCCGGCCTCGGTGCGCCACATCGTCGATCGCGCCATGCGCATCGCCAAGGCCGAGCGCAAGGTCGCGGCGATCATCCTGCCGAACGACCTCCAGGACGTCCCCTACGAGGCGCCGGTGCGCAAGCACGGCAACACCTTCTCCGGGGTGGGCTACACCGCCCCGAAGGTCGTGCCGTTCGAGGCCGACCTGCGGCGGGCCGCCGACGTGCTGAATGCCGGCGAGAAGGTCGCGATCCTGGTCGGGGCCGGCGCGCTCCACGCCACCGACGAGGTGGTCGCGGTGGCCAACCGCCTCCAGGCCGGAATCGCCAAGGCGCTGCTCGGCAAGGCGGCGGTGCCGGACGACCTGCCCTTCGTCACCGGCACGATCGGGCTTCTCGGCTCCAAGCCCTCCTCCGAGATGATGGCCGGCTGCGACACCCTGCTGATGATCGGCTCCGGCTTCCCCTGGGCCGAGTTCCTGCCCGAGGAAGGTCAGGCGCGCGGCGTACAGATCGACCTTGCGCCCGAGATGCTGTCTCTGCGCTATCCGATGGAGGTGCCGCTCCAGGGCGATTCCGCCGAGACCCTGCGCGCCCTCCTGCCGCTCCTCGAGCAGAAGAAGGAGGGCGGCTCCTGGCGGACAAGCATCGAGACCGGCGTCGCCTCGTGGTGGAAGGAGGCGGAGGACCGCGCGATGGCCAAGGCCAACCCTGTCAACCCGCAGCGGGTGACCTGGGAGCTCTCGCCGCGGTTGCCCGACCGGGTGATCGTCACCTCGGATTCCGGCTCCTGCGCCAACTGGTACGCCCGCGACCTGAAGATGCGCCGCGGCCAGATGTGCTCGCTCTCGGGCGGCCTCGCCTCGATGGGTGCCGCGGTGCCCTACGCCATCGCCGCCAAGGTGGCGCATCCGGACCGGCCGGTGATTGCGCTCGTCGGCGATGGTGCCATGCAGATGAACAACATGGCCGAGCTGATCACCGTCGCCAAGTACATGCATCGCTGGCCGAACAAGACCTGGATCTGCTGCGTCTTCAACAACGAGGACCTGAACCAGGTGACCTGGGAGCAGCGGGTGATGGAGGGCAACCCGAAATTCGAGGCGAGCCAGACGATTCCGAACGTCCCCTACTACAAGTTCGCCGAGCTGATCGGCCTGCGCGGGATCTACGTCGACGATCCCGCGCGGATGGGCACGGCCTGGGACGAGGCACTCGCGAGCCCGGTGCCGGTCGTGCTGGAGGTGAAGACCGACCCGGAGGTGCCGCCGCTGCCGCCGTTCTTCACCTTCGAGCAGGTGAAGAACTACATGTCGATGCTGGGCAAGGGCGACCCGAAGGAGCGCCACCTGCTCGTCGATACGGCCCGACAGGTGCTGAGCTCGGTCCTGCCCGGCAGCAAGTCGTAAGATCCGGCCCGGGTCACGACCATGCGCGACGATCCGATCATCCGGACGGTTCGGGCACGGGCCTACACTGTGCCCACCGACGCGCCCGAGGCCGACGGGACCTATGCCTGGGACAGGACGACGATCGTCGTCGTCCATATCGAGGCCGGGGGCGAGACCGGCCTCGGGTACAGCTACACCGATGCCAGCGCCGCGTCCCTGATTGAGCGGACGCTGGCATCGCGGCTCGCCGGCCTCTCAGTCTTCGACATCCCGCGGGCCAACGACATTCTTTGGGGCACGGTGCGCAACATCGGCCGCTCCGGCCTGGCGGCGAGCGCGATCTCGGCCCTAGACACCGCCCTGTGGGACCTGAAGGCGCGCCTCCTCGGGCTGCCGCTGGCGACGCTGTTCGGCCGGGTCCGGGAGCGCGCCGAGATCTACGGCAGCGGCGGCTTCACCGCTTACGACGACCGGCACCTCTGCGAGCAGCTCGGGGCTTTCGTCGCGCGCGACGGCTGCCGGGCAGTGAAGATGAAGATCGGGAGCGAGCCGGAGCGCGATCCCGCCCGGATGGCAGCGGCGAAGGGAGTGATCGGTTCCGCGGCGCTGTTCATCGATGCCAACGGCGCCTTCACGGCGAAGCGCGCGCTGGCGATGGCGCGGGCCGCCGAACGTTTTAGCGTGGCGTGCTTCGAGGAGCCGGTGACCAGCGACGATCCCCAGGGGATGGCCGCGGTTCGCGCCGCGGCTCCGGCCGGCATGGAAGTCGCCGCGGGCGAGTACGCCTACACCCTGGACGCCATGCAGCGGCTGCTGACGTCCGGCGCGGTCGACGTGGCGCAGGCGGACGTCACCCGCTGCGGCGGCTATAGCGGCTTCCTGAAGATGGCGACGCTCTGCGAGGCGGCGCACACCGATCTCTCCGGTCACTGCGCCCCTGCCCTGCACATGCCCGTCGCGGTGGCAGCGCACCGCTTCCGGCACCTCGAATGGTTCCACGACCACGTCCGCATCGAGCGGATGCTGTTCGACGGAGCGCCGGTGCCGCGGGACGGCGCGATCGCCCCCGACCTGACCCGGCTGGGCCACGGTCTCACCCTGAAGTCGACGGTCGCCGATGCCTACGCTGCCTGATCGGGCCCCCTGCCCGCCCGAGCGCCGGCACGGCGGCCCCGGGACGATCCTGAAGCGGCGCGTCGCCCCGGTACCGGTCGAGGCGGCAGTCCATCCGGTCGTTGTCCTCGCGGCGGTCGCGGCCGGCGCCGGCCTGCTGACCTGGTTCGCCGCCGGGCGCTCGAAGCGCCTCGGGCCGGCCCCGTCGGAGGGGCGCCGCTACGCCCCGCGCGGCAGCGCCGTGACCGCGAGCGCCGCGCAGCGCCTCAATCACGCCTCGTCGATGCTCGCCGCCTCGGTGCTGTTCGATTCCGGCCTTGAGCATTACCGCGGCCAGTTCTTCAACCGGGCGATGTACACGCCGGTCATCGTGTCGAGCGTCACCCTCGCCTCGTCGCTGCACGGCGCCGGCGACACCGATCCCGGCAGTTCCCAGGTCCGGCACGCGGCGCAGGCGCTCGCCGGCCTCACCGGGCTGATCGGCTTCTGCTTCCACGCCTACAATGTCGGCAAGCGCGAGGGCGGGTACTCCCTCCAGAACCTATTCTACGCGGCCCCGATCGGCGCCCCGATGGCGCTGACGCTGGCTGGGCTGCTCGGCCTCGCCGCCGAGCGCGTGCGCGACGCCGATCCCGACAAGCCCCGGCTCGGCGGCTGGCCAGCTGGGCGGATGCTGGCGCTCGCCACCGCCGGCATGCTCGTCGGCACGACCCTGGAGGCCGGGCTGCTGCATTTCCGCGGCGCCTTCCAGAATCCGGCGATGCTCGTCCCCGTCACCCTGCCGCCGCTCGCCGCCGCGCTCCTCGTCCGCGCTGCCGGGCAGCCGGAGGGCGCGAGCCAGGTCGGTGCCAAGTGGGGGATGTGGGCGGTCTCGTCCATGGGCGTCGGCGGCGTCGCCTTCCACGCCTACGGCGTCGCCCGGATGATGGGCGGCTGGGACAATTGGCGCCAGAACCTGATCGACGGGCCGCCGCTGCCGGCTCCGCCCTCCTTCTCCGGCGTGGCGCTCGGGGGCCTCGCCGCCCTCGAACTCATCGAGCGCCGCCGTTTTCGCCTCTGACCCGAGGGCCGCATGCGACCGAGACAAGACCTGTACCCAGGCTACGACGTGCTCGCGAAGCGCGAGAGCCCATCCTGGAATGCCAAGACCCGGGCCGTCCTCGACGAGCGGCTCGCAATCGGGCCGGAGACGCACCGCTTCTTCGACGAGGCCGAGTGGCCGACGATGAAAGCCATTGCTACACGCATCGTGCCGCAGCCGGCCGACCGGACGACGCCGGTCCCGGTTGCGGCGCTCGTCGACCACAAGCTCGCGATCGGCGAGCATGACGGCTACCGCGATGCGGCGATGCCGGACGAGCGCGAGGCGTGGCGGCAAGGCCTGCGGGCGCTCGACGCCGAGGCGCGGGCGCGGTTCGGCTCACGCTTCCACCAACTCGGCGCCTGGGCGCAGGACCAGCTTCTGAGGCTCGCCGAGGCGGGCGGGCTCATGGACCCGGCGTGGCAGGGCATGCCGTCGAAGCTGTTCTTCAAGCATCGCATCCTCGGCGACGTGGTGAAGGCCTACTACGCCCACCCGACCGCCTGGAACGAGATCGGCTGGGGCGGCCCGGCGAGCCCGCGGGGCTACGTGCGGATGGATTTCGACCGCCGCGATCCCTGGGAGGCCGCCGAGGCGAAGCCCGGCCGCGAGGATGAGGCGTACGCGGAGAACCTCCGGGTCGGCGATTGAGGACGAGGTCACGGACATGCGCATCCCCGGCCTCGGCAACGCCGCCGACAACCCGAAGCACGGCACGCCCGGCGACGATCCCGAGCATCATCCCCGCGCCCGTGACGGCCGTGCCCCGAACGTCATGCGGATCGGCGATTGGGTGCCGATGCGCCAGCACCGCGACGAGGACGAGGTCGATTTCGCGATCGTCGGCACCGGCGCGGGCGGCGGCACGCTGGCCTGCCGGCTCGCCGAGTACGGCTTCTCGGTCGTGGCCTTCGATGCCGGCCCGTATTTCCGACCATTGGAGGACTTCGCGTCGGACGAGAGCCACCAATCCAAGCTCTATTGGACCGACGAGCGCATCGTCGACGGCGAGAACCCGCTGCAGATGGGCTCGAACAATTCCGGCAAGGCGGTCGGCGGCTCGACCGTGCATTACGCCATGGTCGCGCTGCGCTTCCGGCCGGACTGGTTCAAGGCGCGCACGCTGATGGGCTACGGCGCCGACTGGCCGATCGACTGGCGCGAGATGTGGCACTACTACGATCAGGTCGAGGACGACCTGAAGATCTCGGGGCCGGTCACCTATCCGTGGGGACCGCATCGCCGCCGCTATCATCGCCGCGCGCACGAAATGAACGCCGCCGCCAAGGTGCTGGCCCGCGGCGCCGAGGCGATGGGCATCTATTGGACGCCGACGCCGCTCGCCACGCTCTCGGCCCCGCGGGGGGACGCGCCGCCCTGCGTCTATCGCGGGTTCTGCACGCTCGGCTGCTCGACCAACGCCAAGCAGAGCGTGCTCGTCACCTACCTGCCCCGCGCCCTGAAGGCGGGCGCCGAGATCCGCGACCTCGCCATGGTGGGGCGGATCGAGACCAGAAACGCGCGCGCCACCGGCGTGCATTACCACCGCGAGGGCCGCTGGCGGTTCCAGCGCGCGAGGAACGTCGTGGTAGCGGGCTACGCCATCGAGACGCCGCGGCTGCTCCTGATGTCTGCCACCCCCGAATTCCCGGACGGGCTCGCCAATTCCTCAGGCCTCGTCGGCCGGAACCTGACGGTCCAGGGCAACCAGGCGGTCTGGGGCGTCTTCGACGAGGAGATCCGCAGCTACAAGGGACCGCCTTCGCTGGCCATCTCCGAGCACTGGAACTACGACGACAAGGGCAGCGGCCCCTTCGCGAAAGACTTCTTCGGCGGTTACTCCTACATGAGCCAGGGCCCGCTGCCGCAGCTCTGGGCCAGCACGCAGGCCTCGGCGCACGGCCTGTGGGGCGAGGCGCTGGTCGCCGAGATGCAGCGCTACAACCATGTCGCCGGCTTGAAGGTCGTGTCCGAGTACATGCCGCAGGAGCGCAACCGGGTGACGCTCTCGGACGTCAAGGACCGGTACGGGCTGCCCGTCGCCCGTATCACCTATTCGTGGTGCGACAACGACAAGGCGCTCAACCGGCACGCGCTGAAATTCCTGCGCCAAGCGCTTGAGGCCGCCGGCGGGCGCGAGGTCTGGGACCAGGGCGACGATACCTGCCACCTCAACGGCACCGCCCGGATGGGCGATGACCCGAGCACCTCCGTGGTCGATGCCGATTGCCGCTCCTGGGACATCCCGAACCTGTGGGTTTGCGACGGTTCGGTCTTCCCGACGGTGGGCGGGGTCAATCCATCGCTGACGATCCAGGCAGTCGCCCTGCGCACGGCAGACCGGATCTTCGCGACCAGGAGGCCGTGACGGCGGCATTCGTGCCGACATCGTGCCGCGCCAACGCCGACGGGCTCGACGGGCTTGAAGCGCGGCCGACATCTCGTCACCGAGGATGCCCGATGTCGACGACCGCGCTCGACCCATCGCGTCTCATGCTGGAACGCTTCGGACCTCGGACGTGCCGTCGGCTGGGCGCTCACGTTGCGTCGCCCTCCGGCAGGTCCTTCAGCGTCCGACGCGCGACGGCGCCCAGGGTGAGGCCTTGGACGATGATGGTGAACAGGACGACCGCGTAGGTCGCGGCCAGCACCACGGACTTGGCGTCGCTCTCCGGCAACGACAGCGCCAGGGCCACGGAGATGCCGCCGCGCACCCCGGCCCAGGTCAGGAACGGCACGTTGCGAGGGCTGAGATGGCCGCCCCACCGGAACGCCAGAAGCGGCGCGGACACGGCGACGAGGCGGGCGACGAGGACGATGGGCACGGCGCAGGCGGCGAGCATGAGCCCGCTCGCCTGGAAGCGCAGAACCAGCACCTCCAGGCCGATGAGCAGGAACAGCACCGAGTTCAGCACCTCGTCGATGAGCGTCCAGAGCGACTCGACGTAGCCCTGCGTGCGCTCGCTCATCGCGTCGCGCGGCGCGCGATCGCCCACCAGCAGCCCGGCCGCGACGACCGCGAGCGGGCCGCTGGCATGCAGCTTCTGGGCGAGCGCGTAAGTGCCGGCGACCAGCGCCAGGGTGATCAGCACCTCGACGGGGAAGTCGTCGATGGCCCGCATGGCCCGGTAGGCGAGGTAGCCGGTCACGACACCAAGCAGCAGGCCGCCACCCGCCTCCTGCAGGAGGAGCTTGGCGACGCCGCCGGCGGTCGTCGCCTCTCCGCCGGAGCCGGCTGCGAAGGCGACGAGCACCGTGAACAGCACGATGCCGATGCCGTCGTTGAACAGGGCCTCGCCCTGCATCTCGATCTCCAGGGCCTCGGGGACCCGCACGTTCTTGAGGGTCGCCAGCACCGCCACCGGATCGGTCGGGCTGATCAGGGCGCCGAACACCAGGGCCCAGGCGAGGGGCAGCGGTTGGCCGAGAGCGCTCGCCGCCACCCAGAAGGCGCCGCCGACGACGGCGGTGGAGATGAGGGTGCCGACGAGCGCCAGCGTCGCCACGGCCCCCGCCCGGTTGCGCAGAGCGCCGAGGTCGAGGCTCATGGCACCGGCAAACAGCAGGAAGGCCAGCATGCCGTCCATCACCACCTTGGTGAAGTCAACCTGCCCGAGCACACGGGTGAGGTCCTCGTAGAGGTGCTGCTCGGGGAAGGCGACGTCGAGGACGACGAGGGCGACCGAGGCGGCGAGGCCCATGACGAGCAGGCCGACGGAATGCGGCAGATGCAGCAGCTTCCGGTTGAGCCAACCGAACAGGGCCGAGAGCGTCAGCAGCAGGGCCGCGAGATCGAGGATGGAGATCACGGTCGTCCCCTGACGAAGAGCGGTCAAGTGGCCGCCGCGGGCTCGCCGAAGGTCAGCGCCTATCCCGCGGCAGGTGCTTCAGCGGATCGGTCCGGCCCCCATCGTCCTTGCCTTGCACGGAGCCCTCGGACCGCATCACGTCCGTGGACGCCTGGATCGCGCTCGGAGGCGCCACTTGGCCGGTGGCCCGGTCGCGCGGCCCGGCATTGCCCTCGACCGTCGACGTGCCCGGGGGCAGGGTCCCGGCGGTCGGCTGGTCGATGGCGCTGGCTGCCGATTGAGCTACCGCCCAACCGACCGTGACGGTCGTCGCGCCGAGACCGGCGACGGCGCCGACGAGGAGGGTGGCGATGCTTCGCATGCGGCGGACACGTCGGTGGTCGGTCATCGGTTCGCGGAACTCCCGGTCGGATACCCGCGCTTGGGCCCGTCGTCCTGCAAGCCCCTCGCGTGGCCTTGGTTCCTGACCGGGACCGGCAGCATCCGCACGGGCGATGCAGGAGCGGGCACCGAACGAAAATACAGGGCGATTGCTGCATGGCGCCGCCCGGCGATCCTGCAGCCCCCGGACGATGGACGAATTCGCCTGAACGCGAGCGAGGTTCGGGCGTTGCCGACCGCGATCCGACATGTCGAGCGGCCGCATCCTGGTCGCGTCACCCGAATGGTCGGGCAAACCTGTCCAGGCCGGACCGAAGGAGCATCACCTTGCAGAAGACCATCCTCGCATCGGCGTTTCTCGCCGGCCTCGGCCTGGCCGCGTCCACCCTGCCGTCCTCGGCGCTACCTGTAAGCGCTGCCGGCGTGGCGCCCACGGCCAACGCTGATGTCGTGCAGGTGCGAATGAACCGGCGCTACCGGATGCGGCAGGGCTCCGCCAGTCGCGGGAATGCCGCCATGCCGTCGCGGGGCGCCCGCGGGCAGCAATACGGCGGGACGAGCGGCGGTCCGCGCCGCTGACCGCACACGCGATTATCCCGCGAGGGGCCCGCACCCTGCGGGCAACGACGCGCCGCCGGCAGGCACGACCGCCTCCGGCGGCTTTTTCATGGGACGGTATCAGGCATGATCTTCGCGGAAGCGCTCGGACGCCTCGAAGGGCTGGGTCGGTCGGCGGCGGCGCTGCTGCCGGGGCTGGCCGTCGCTCTCGTCCTGTTCGGTCTCGGCCTCGTCGTCGCCCGCGTGGTGCGCGCCGCCGTGCGCCGGGCGGCCGCACTCCGTGACGCCTCGCCGGGCTCGGCCGCGGTCCTCGGGCGCATCGCCGGCGGCGTGACCATCCTCGTCGCGTTCCTGATCGCCGCCTCGGTCGCATTCCCATCGGTCTCGGCCGCCGACCTGTTCAACCTGCTTGGCATCGGCGGCGTCGCCATCGGCTTCGCCTTCCGCGACGTGCTCCAGAACCTGCTCGCCGGCATCCTGATCCTGCTCACGCGGCCCTTCGTCATCGGCGACCAGATCCGCGCCGGCTCGCACGAGGGCACGGTCGAGGATGTCTGGGTGCGCGCCACGGTGCTGCGCACCTACGACAACCAGCGGGTGCTGATCCCGAACGCCACCCTGTTCGTCGACAAGATCACGGTCATCACCGCGCACGAGAAGCGCCGCCTCGCCTTCCCGCTCACCATCGGCAACGGCGACGACATCCGCGAGGCGCGCCGCGTCATCGTCGAGGCGCTCGAGGGCACCGAGGGCGTCTTGGCCGACCCGCCGCCGGAGGCCCTGGTCACGGGCCTGGGCGCCGCCGGCGTCGACATGACGGCAAGGCTGTGGATCGACCCGCCCCGGCGGCGCGACGCGGTCGACGCCCTCGACCACGCCATCGCCAACGTGAAGGACGCGCTCACCGCGGCCGGCATCGACCTGCCATACCCGACCAGCCAGGTGCTGTTCCACGACCAGACCGAGGAGACCGACGGTGATCGGTCCCGCCAGCGCGAGGGCTGGCCCGCCGGCCGGAATTCCCCGCGGGCGCGCCGGCAGATCACCCCGGAGCGTGAGAAGTCCGGCGAGGAGGAACGCGCGTGACCGCCCGCCTCAATCGGCGCCCTCGTCGGGGATGTTGAGGCCGGTGCCGCAGGCCTTGCAATGCACGGCGTCCGTCTCGTGCCGCTGCAGGCCGCAGGTCGGGCACGGGAAGCGCACCTTGTAGGGCCGGAACAGCACCTGGGCGAGGCGCAGGAACAGCGTCACCCCGCAGATCATCACCACGACCGAGACGAGGCGGCCGCCGGTCCCGTGCAGGGTGACGTCGCCGTAGCCGGTCGTCGTCAGCGAGGTGACTGTGAAGTAGAGCGCGTCGACGTAATTGCCGATGGCGGGGTTGCGCCCGTGCTGCGTGGAAAAGACGATTCCGGTCATCACGAACACGAACACCGCGAGGTTCACCGCCGCGATGATCACCTCCTCGTTGCGGCGGAAGAACGGGAAGTCGGCGCGTAGGCGGTCGAGCAACTGGTAGGTGCGCAGCAGCCGCAGAGTGCGCAGGATGCGCAGGAAGCCCGCGCCCTCCCCGACGATGGGCGCGAGGAACGAGGCGATGGCGGCGAGATCAGCCCAGGTGGTCGGGCGCAGGAACTCGCGGCCCGGCCGCGGGCAGATAGCGAGCCGGGACAGGAAATCCGCAGTTACCGCCGCCCCGATCAGGACGTCGACGCCCTCGACCAGCGGCTCGCGGGGCATGAACGAGGAGACGACGATGAACAGGAGCGTGGCGAGATCGAAGGCGAGCAGGCCGTAGCGGAAGCGGTGGGCACGGTCGCTGTCGCCCTCGTACAGGCCCCGGAGCCTCTCGGTCAGGTGTGTCATGCGCCAGGAAACGTTCGCTTGCGAGTCACGGAGGCGAAACCTGTAGCGTGGACGCGGTGCCGGCAACCTGAACGGGATGACGGCCGAAGTGCCCACCTCGCGAATTCGGGGTCCCCGGTTGTGCCAGTCGCGCTTCGGTGCGATAGCCCGCGCGAGGGTGCGCGGTCCGTCGGTCGGACCGGCAGGACGAGCGCTGGTCGGGCCGCCAGCGCCGGAGACCCGTGCTCGTGCACTCCTCTTCGCATGCCGTTCCGCGGCCTCGCCGCCGTCCCTTTTCGGCTTTTCGCGACATGCTCGTCAGCGAGGGCCGGCGGCGGGCTCGTCCTGATGGCGAGCGCGGCGCTCGCGCTCGTGGTGGCGAACTCCCCGCTGGCGGACACCTACTTTTCCGCACTCAAGGCCTATCTCGGCCCGCTCTCGGTGCTCCACTGGATCAACGACGCGCTGATGGCGGTGTTCTTCCTGCTCGTCGGGTTGGAGATCAAGCGGGAGGTGCTCGACGGGCGCCTGCGCACATGGCCCGACCGGGTGCTGCCGGGATTGGCCGCCCTGGGCGGGATGGCCGCCCCGGCCCTCGTCTACGTCGCCGTGAACTGGTCCTCGCCCGAGACGCTGCGGGGCTGGGCGATCCCGGCGGCTACTGACATCGCCTTCGCGCTCGGCGTGCTGGCGCTGCTGGGCTCGCGGGTGCCGATCTCGCTCAAGGTGTTCCTGACGGCGCTCGCCATCATCGACGACCTCGGCGCGGTGCTGATCATCGCGGCGTTCTACACCGCCGACCTGTCGCCCCCGATGCTGGGCGGGGCCGCGGTGACGTTCGCGGTGTTGTACGGGCTGAACAAGGCCGGCGTGGCGAGGCTCTGGCCCTACCTGCTGCTCGGCGTCGTGCTCTGGGTCTTCGTGCTGAAGTCGGGCGTGCACGCGACGGTGGCCGGCGTGCTGCTCGCCATGACGATCCCGTTGCGGCTGAGCGTGGGCAAGCCGGACGACCCCACCTCGCCGCTGCACATCCTCGAACACGCGGTCCATCCCTGGTCGGCCTACCTGATCCTGCCGGTTTTCGGCTTCGCCAACGCGGGCGTGTCGCTCGTCGGGTTCACCCCGCACATGCTGCTCGACCCGGTGACGCTCGGGGTGGCGCTCGGCCTGTTCGTCGGCAAGCAGGCCGGCGTGTTCGGCCTCGTGCTAGCCGCGGTGCGGCTCGGGCTGGCGCAGCGTCCGGCCCACGCGACCTGGGCGCAGATCTACGGGGTCTCCTTGCTCTGCGGTGTCGGCTTCACCATGAGCCTGTTCATCGGCCTGCTCGCCTTCGCGGACGCGCCGGCCCTGGAGGCCGAGGTCAAGATCGGCGTTCTCGCCGGCTCGGTCGCCTGCATGATCGCCGGGGCGCTCGTCCTCCTGGTCGCCGCCCCGCGGGAACGCCGGGCGCGGCCGGTCCCGGCCTGAACCGAGCGGGCCGATTCGGAAAAAGGAGCGGCCGGTGCGTGTTGACCCTCGACACCTCGCCAGACCTCCCGGGAGCCGGACCCGCTCATGCCTCTCGACGCCACCACCCTCTCGTTGACGGACATCCTGCTGCGACTTGGCGCGGCCACGGCCTGCGGCTTGGCGCTCGGCTTCGAGCGGGAGCGCAAGGGCAAGGATGCCGGCATCCGCACCCATGCGCTCGTCGCCCTGAGCTCCGCGGTCATCACCACCTCGGCGCTGAGCCTCTACGCCGACGTGCAGGCCCGCGGCGGCGACGCCGATCCGCTGCGCGTCATCCAGGGGCTTGCGCAGGCCATCGGCTTCATCGCCGCCGGTACGATCTTCGTCGCCAAGGGCGACGCCGAGCGGACCGTTCGGAACCTTACAACGGCCGCCAGCGTCTGGCTCGCGGCCTCGGCCGGCATCGTGGCCGGCGCGGCGCAGTTCACGCTGCTCGCCGTGGCGATGGGCTTCGGGCTGGCCATTCTGGTGCTGATCACCGCGCTCAAGCGGTTCGGTCTCGCGCGGGCGGAAGCGGAGGAGTGAGAGCGATGTCGGTCGACGAGACGGCGCCACCCGCTCGAGTCCGGGCGGCGGAACGAGGGGATCGCCGGTGAGGGCGAGGATACGGGCCTGGATCGAGTTCCTGGGCGACCAGTTCTGGCTGCGGCCGGCGCTGGTCGTGCTCGCCTGCATCGGCCTGGCGCAGGCTGCGATCTGGCTGGAGACCGCCCGCATCGCCGGCTACGACCCGTCCTCCCCGGACGCGAACTGGGGCTGGGCCGGCGGCGCCGAGGGAGCCCGGGCCCTTCTCAGTGCGGTGGCATCGTCCACCATCGGGGTGGCGGGCACCACCTTCTCCATCACCATTGCGGCACTGACCCTGGCCTCGAACCAGATGGGGCCGCGGCTCCTGCGCAACTTCGTGCGCGACGCCCGCAACCAGCTCGTGCTCGGCACCTTCCTCGGCACCTTCGCCTACGCGCTGATGGTGCTGCGAACGGTGCGCACCGTTCAGGAGGAGACCTTCGTCCCGCACCTCGCCATCTCGGGCGCCGTGCTGCTGGCGCTGATCTGCCTCGGGACGCTGGTCTGGTTCGTCCACCACGTCGCCACCAGCATCAACGTCGAGACGGTTGTCGACGCCGTTCACCGCGACCTCTGCAAGGCGGTCGAGGCGCGGACCCGCGACGAGGCGGACAACCAGCCGCCGGCGGAGGCGCCGCACGGTGCCTCGGCTGCACCGGCGGAGGGCGGATACTTGCAGGCGGTCGATACGGAAGGGCTCGCCGACTGGGCGCACGAGCACGGCGTCGCTCTCGCCCTGCGGGTGAGGCCGGGCGACTTCGTGCCAAGGGGATTTCCCGTCGTCGTGCCGTCCGCGGGCGTCGAGGGAACCGCCGACGCGGTGGCCCGCTCGCTCACCTTCGGGCGCCGCCCGGCGGCGCTGCAGGATCTGGAATACTCGGTGCGGCAGCTCGTCGAGATCGCGGTGCGGGCGCTGTCGCCCGGCATCAACGACCCGATGACGGCGGGGAGCGTGCTCGACCATCTGGGAGACGCCCTGTGCCGGATCGCCCCGCGCCACCTGCCCACGGGCGCCGTCGCGCGCGAGGGCCGCGTCGTGCTCGTCCATCCGGTGACCGATTACGACGGCCTGTGCGACGCGATGTTCCACATGATCCGCCAGAACGCCGCCGGGTCGGTGCACGTGCTCGCCCGGATGCTCGACGTACTGGCCCGCGTCGCGGAGGTCGAGCGGCTGACCCCGCGCCTCACGGAACTTCGACGCCATGCCGACCTCGTGCTCGCCGCCGCGCGGCGGGACGTCGCCGATCCGAGCGACCTCGCCGACCTGGAGGAGCGGCACGCCCGTTTCGTCCGGGTGCGCGGCGGGATCGGCGCGGGCTGATCCGCGCGACCGTGAACGAGCCCGCTCCGGCCTTCGCCGGGCGGGGCGCCGGTGGGCGAAGGGCCGGCCCCGGCGCCGCGAAGCGATGAGGTGCCGCTACCGCAGGGCGAGCGCGTCGAACCAGCCATGGGCGGCGCCGTAGCGGATGATCTCCGCCCTGGTTTTCAGCCCAAGCTTCTCGGCGGCCCGCGCCTTGTAGGTCTCGACCGACTTCACGCTGACGTCGATGCGCCGCGCGATCTCCTTGTTACTGAACCCTTGCGCGATCAGCCGCAAGGTCTCGGTCTCGCGCGGGCTCAGCGGCTCGCGCCCCTCCGCCATGCCCGGGCGCCCGTCCGCCCCGGAGGGCTCCGCCAGGGCGTGGCCGGCGATCGAGGGGTCGAGATAGACGCCGCCCGAGGCCACGGCCCGGACCGCGCGGAGCAGGTCGTCCGCCGCCGAGCGCTTGAGGAGGTAGCCGCGCGCCCCGGCCCTCATCAGCGGCTGCACGTAGGCGGCATCCTCGTGGACCGTCAGCACCAGCACCCGGGTGCCCGGGCACTCGCCCGTCACCCGCTCCGTCAGTTCGAGGCCGTTCAGGCCGGGCATCGAGACGTCAACCAATGCGATGTCGGGCGCGACGGTGCAGATGATCGGCAGCGCCTCGCCGCCGTCGGTGGCCTCGCCGACGAGTTCGATCTCGGGGTCGGCGTTGAGGAGCGCCCGGATGCCCGCGAGGACCACGGGATGGTCGTCGGCCAGGACGACGCGGATACGGTCCATGATGGCTTCTCTCGTGCGTCAGGCGGCCGGCGCCACCGGGATGCGGACGAACAGCGTGGTGCCGACGCCCGGGGACGTTTCCAGGGTGAGCGTGCCTCCTAGCAGGGTCAAACGCTCGCGGATGCCCGAGAGGCCCAGACGCGGCTCGGCCGGTCTGGGCCCGTCGGACGGAGAGGTGCCGGAGGCGGGCTCGCAGCCGACGCCGTCATCCTCGATGATCACTTGGACCTCGTCCGGGCGGTGGTCGAGACAGACGCTGACGGTGGCCGCCCGCGCGTGCTTGAGGACGTTGGTGAGTGCCTCCTGCACGATCCGGTAGATCGCACTCTCGACCGCTGCCGGCAGGCGCGACGCCTCGCCGATGAACTCCAGGTCGGGCCGGATGCCGTGGCGCTGGCCCCATTCGCGCAGGAGCGTCGCCAGCGCCTCGCGCAGGCCGAGGTCGTCGAGGGCGGTCGGGCGCAGGTCGATGGCGGCGCGGTGGATGTCGCGCCCGACCTCGCCGGCGAGCCGCTGCAGCCACTCGATCTGCCGTTTGGCCTCGGTCGAGGTCCCGTCCGCGGCGAGCAGCCGTTCCAGCCCCTTGAGGCCGAGCGACAGGCCGGTCACCGTCTGCCCGACCTGGTCGTGCAGTTCGCGGGCGATCCGGCGCTGCTCGTTCTCCTGCGCCTCCCCGAGGCGGCGCAGCAGGTCGAGGCGCTCGGCCTCGGCGCGCTTGCGCGGACCGACATCCGAGACGACGCCGTAGACGAGATCGCTGGGGTCCCCCTTCCGAAGCCGGGGCGCACGCCCGGTCAGGCGCACCCACCGCGGCTCCGGGCTCCCTTGCGAGACCCGGAACTCCACGTCGAGGGGCACACCCTCGGCGAGACTTCGCCGCAGTTCCGCCACCAACCGCTCGCGGTCGAGGGCATCGACCGCGAGCAGGGCGATGTCGGCATCCGCCGTCATCTCGCGCCCCTCCGGTACCTCGGCCTCCCACCCCAGGAGTTCGGCGGCGCGCCGGGAGGCCGTGACGGTCTCCTCGACCGCGTCCCAGCGCAAAGTGCCGAGTTCCGCGGCCTCGGCGGCGACAGCGCCCTGCTCCTCGCTCGACCGCAGGGCGAGGGCGAAGCGCGCCTGCTCCCCCGCCCGGCGCTGGGCCATGTCGCGGCCGACGAGAGCGACCAGCGCGAGCCCGAGGCCGATGCTGAGCACGCTGCCGCCGGCCAGCACGAGGTAGGAGCGCGAGACAGGCGCGTTCAGCGTGGCGGCCGGCAGGCCGAAATGCACCGACCAACCGCCCGTCTCCGTCAGCGTGCGATAGACAACCTCGACGTCCGGCCCCTCCAGGGTGGAACCGGTGTAGAAGCCCTGTGGCGCCCGCCGGATGGCGGCCCGCAGGGCGGCGTTGGCCGGGTGGCCGAGTTCCTCCGCCTCGGCCCGGGTGCGGGCGATGGTGTTGCCCTGAGCGTCGACGATGGTCCCGACCCAACCCTCCGGCGCGCCTGCATCGCGGAGGATCGAGCTGACCGCGTTCGTTGCGAGGCCGACCGAGAGGACGTGGCGGAGCCTTCCGTCACGGACGACCGGGACCCGTAGCGCGACGAGGCGCTTGCCCGAGATCCGCCCGACCGGTCCGATCCCGCCGACCACCGGCCGCCGCGTCCGCACCACCGCATCGAAGCTTACGCGGTCGGCGGTGGGGCCGAGTTCGTCGTCGAGGGAGCGGAGCAGGTTGACGACCTGGGCCCCGTCGGGACCGGCGAGCTCGACGGTCTCCCAGAGCGGGTGCTCTTGTCTCAGCCGCTCGGCCTCGGCGTAGAAGGCGGCGAGGTCCGGCCGGTCCAGGCTGGCCGAGGCGGCCTCGGCTCGGAGGACCGCGACCTGGGTCGCGATGTCGGAGGCGACGCGCTCGGCGACGCGAGCTGCGCTCGCCACGGCGGCGCTGCGGGTCAGTCCGCGCTGCTGCTGCGCCATGAGCGTCGCCACCCAACCGCTGAGCAGCAGCACCGGGATGGCGGCCGCCACCGCGAGCGCGACGACGGTGCGTCCGTTTCCACGATGGATCTCGGGGCGGCCGGCGTCGCCGTCGTCAAGCCTTGGGGTCATGCAGGAATTATCGGGTGGGCTCGTTCGCGGCGGTCGTCCCGGCCGATGAGGCCGGCCTCTCCGCGTCCGGACCATCGGCCGAGACCGCCGCATCCTGCAAGGGAGCCCCAGCCGAGGGCGCCTCGATCATGCCGGGGTCGGTCGGTGCGCCTTGGCTGGTCAGCGCCAGCCCATCGCCGAGCAGGCGCCGGCCCGACGCGATTACCTGGAGGATCTGGCGGTCGCCTCCTGCGGCCACCGCATTCCGCTGCAGGTGCCGCAGCCGTTCGATGAGGTTCGGCGGCGCCGCAGCAGGGTCCTGCAGGCCTGCCTCGACCAGGGTAGTGACCACCCGTTCGAGGCGCCCGAAGGCCCGGCCGTCAACACAGTGGGATCGCTTCCGTTCCATCGCCCTCTCCGTTGACTTCCGGACCGGTCCCGAAGCCCCGCAGGCTCGAGGGCGACATCCGCGACTTAGATCGAGGTCGGGTTGGCCGCCACGTCCCGGGTCGTGCGGCCCTGGGACGCGACGGCCGGATGGGAGACGCGCTCGGCGAAATCCCACGTCGATCCGTCGTAGCCCTCGTACCAGGCCCGGCGCTCGCGGGACTCTGCCGGGTAGTTGCAGGCATCACGCGGGCGCCCGAGGGCCCGAGCGCGGGAGCCCTGCTTGATGATGTCCATGATCATCGCCACTCTTTCCGCTGTCTCGATGTTGATGACACAGTTCAGAGTAGCGCGCGGATCATGGCAGGCGACAAGAGGTTTCGCCGAGCCTCTCCGTTCTCACCGACGCCTGTCAGGTTCATCCCGACAGGGCTTGCGTATGGGAGTGCTTGAGCGTGGCTCCGCTGACACGGAGCCACGCGCGACGGATCAGGTGTTCCGGTTGTACTTGAACTCGGGCGCGTTCTTGAGGGCGTCCTTGTCGGTGTCGACCATCGCCTTGAGCTTGCCGTCCGCCTTGTGCAGGAAGATCGACGAGGGGTCGACGACCACGTAGCGCTCGCCCATGCCGAGGAAGCCGCCGACGCTGACGACGACGCCGGTGACCGTCTTGCCGTTGTCGATGACGAGATCCTCGATCTCCCCGACGGTTTCGTTCTTGTTGTTGTAGAGGTTCTTGCCGACGAGCCTGGACGAGGTCACCTCGGCCGGCTTGGCGGTGACGAACTTGATCTTGGCGGTCGCGGTGTCGGCCATGGTCATGCCGCCCGCGGAGCCGGCCGGGGCCAGCTCCGCGGCGCCGGCCGGCGGCGGCGTCATCGGTGTGGTCTGGGCACCGGCGGGCGGCTGCGCCGCCTTGTCCTGGGCGAGCGCGGGGCCGGCGAGCAGGGCGGCGGCGAGGGTGGTCGCGAGAAGCGTCTTCATAGGTTCACCTCGGTCGTGTCGGGAGGGCGGTCCCGGCGGGACGGGGCCGCAAGGGTCCGGGGGAGGATCCGGGGGTGGAGGAACTCAGTAGCCGCAGCTGCAGGCGGGCTGGCCGTAGCTGTACCCGTAGCCCACCGGGGCGTAGCGGTAGCCGTATCCGTAGCCGCCATAATAGGCGGGCCTGGCGGCGGCCGCCGCGAGACCGAGACCGAGGCCGGCCGCCAGCCCGAGGCCGCGGTGGCCGCGGCGATACCCGTACCCGTAGCGTCCGTAGGGGCGCCCGTAGCCGTACCGGGCTCGCGAGAGGCCGTAGCGGCGGTACCCGCTGAAGTGCCGGGTGTGAGGGCGGAAACCGATCGAACGGTGGCCCCGGAAACCATGGCGGAAACCGCCGTGATGACCGGCGAAGCCGCCGTGATGGAAGCCGTGGCCGCGGCCGAAGGGCCGGGCCTCGCTCGCTGACGAGAACAGCAGCAGGCTCGATGCGGCCGCGAGGGCCAGTGCGAGAGGTTTCATCGGTTTCAACTCCGTGATGGTGGTGGCTGACCCTTGCGGGCCACGACCGTGACGGGTTCGACGGGACGGCCGGTGGCCTGACCCGCGGGTCGCAAGGTCCTCTGCGCCGGACCCTGCAGCGACCGGGCTCGGTGCCTCGGTCTCCCCGCTCACCGAGTGATCTGTGGCGCCGGGGATGGAGGCGCAGTCGGAGAAGTCCGCAATCCTGTCGGGACAAACCTGACACGCCCTATGACACGCCTTCGAGGGCGGCTTGCGCCGGCCAGGTTGGTTTACGAAAGCTTAGGCTCGAACCTCCGACCTTGCCGCGCAAAGGCACGGGCAGCGGTTCCCGGTCCGCCTCAGCCACCGAGACGGGAGAGCGACATGAAGAAGGCCATCGTTCGGACGGCGCGGTTCGCCTGGGGCAGCTGGGCGGAGCCAGGCTCCGTGCCAGGAACGGGTGACGCATCGACCCCCATCTTCCCGACGGACGGGTCGATCGAGGATTGGGCACGCCTCGGCGGCGGCCTGGCGTCGACCCATCCCGATCTCCTGTCCGGCCATGGCGGCATCGTCACGGATGACCGCGGCACCGGATATCCCGGTCATGTCGTGCCGCCATCACCTTGACGCCGGCTCGGGCTCATCGGTCCTGCAAGCCCCGTCGACATGTCGACGATGGCGGCGCTGGCCGAGCGAGCTGCCGCGGCCCGGCAACGACAACCGGCATGGCGCCACCGCATGGTTCCTCTGGGCTGCAGGCGTGGTTGGGCTGTGTCTGGCCCTTGTCCTTGGCGTTGCCGCCGTCGTCGGGTCCTGAACCCGGCGGTCCGCGCGCGCCAATTGCGGTGCGCGCACCTGCAGGTCCCGGAACGGACCATGCCAGGAAGATCCTTCGTGACCCATTCCATGCTTCGCAAAGGCAGTTGGCGGCACCTCGCCTTCGGGCCTCCCCGCGGCTCGCCACGGACCTGCGACGTGGTCCTGGCCATCGTCGCGGTGTCCCTGCTCGCCGGTCTGTGCCTGCTGGCGGCGGCCAACGCGGTCGGCCACGGGGCCGTGATGCACGGGTGACCTGCATGGTCACCCACGGGCCTTCCCAGGGCCATACGACGCGTCAAATCGGCCCGTACCCGATCCAGGGTCCGGTGGGTTGTCCCCCGAACGGGACCACCGGCAACGAGGAGCCGATCCATGCTCGACACCACCCGCAGGGCCACCGTCTACCGCATGGTGATGGAGAAGCATGTCTGCCCCTACGGCCTGAAGACCAAGGACCTGCTCGAACGCGAGGGCTTCCTGGTCGACGACCATTGGCTGACCACGCGCGAGGAGACCGACGCCTTCAAGGCCGAGCACGGCGTGAAGACCACGCCGCAGACCTTCATCGGCGGGCAGCGCATTGGCGGCTACGACGACCTGCGGCGACACCTCGGCAAGGCCGTGAAGGATCCGAAGGCGACGAGTTACACACCCGTCGTCGCCGTGTTCGCGATGACCGCTCTCATGGCGTTGGCCGCGAGCTACGCCGCCTACGGGACGCCGCTGACGATGCGGGCGGGTGAGTGGTTCATCGCCTTCAGCATGTGCGTGCTGGCCATCCTCAAGCTGCAGGACATCGAGACCTTCTCGTCCATGTTCCTGGGCTACGATCTGCTCGCCCGCCGCTGGGTGCGCTACGCCTACGCCTACCCGTTCTGCGAGGCCCTGGCCGGCGTGCTGATGGTCGCGGGTGCCCTGAACTGGCTGTCGATCCCGGTCGCGCTCGTCATCGGCACGGTTGGCGCTGCCTCGGTGGTCAAGGCGGTCTACATCGACAAGCGGGAGATCAAATGTGCCTGCGTCGGCGGTTCGGGGAGCGTGCCGCTTGGCTTCGTCTCTCTGACGGAGAACGTAATGATGGTCGGCATGGCCGTCTGGATGCTGGTAACGCACTATTGAGTGCGGGAGCTCGGCGATAGTCCAGGTTCGGCTTCACGCCTTCGCGTTGCTGATGGGCCCCTACTTGCTGATGGCGTGGCCACCGCTGGTAGGTCTGCTAGCTCGTCCAGAACGGACATCCAAAGCGGCAAGCTGTAAGGTCCGAATTGGGTCAGGAGTTCGCGCACCGACTGTTCGGCTATGCGCCAGTTCCAGACCTTCACAACTGGCTGCTCGAATGCTCGCAAGCCTCCAACAGCGGACTTCAGAGGGTCGTGACTGTCCAGTAGGCGCCCTGCGGTTTGGCGCGGTTTCATCGCTGGCTGGCCTGGACGGCAGTGCTCGCAAATTACAATTAGAGTGATTTGTTTTCAGCTTTTAACGAAGGGGTCGGCGTAAGTCAGGCCGTACAGTCAAGACAAATGTGAGCGATTGTTCCTTAGCGAAACCGCCCGTGCTCACGCGCGGGTAATGGCTTGACATGCCATCGTTAGGCTGACAAATCACCCTCTCGGCAATGGTTTCCTGCCGGGCCATCGTGGCCGAACCGCCCCCGGGCTGATGATTCCTACCTTTTGCGATCTCGCAACAAGGGGGAACCATGCGCGCTTCGGTCCGGAATCTCCTCTCCCAGCTCGACATCGTCGCCTTCCTGCGCCTCAGGCGAGCCCATGCCCTGTCGGTGGCGCGCTGGCTGGTCGCCCTCGTGCCGATGGCAGCGGCGGTCGGGACGCTCTGCGCCGCCTTCCTGTGGAGCCTCGACGCCGCGACCGCCGCGCGGTTCACTCAGCCCTGGCTCCTGTTCGGGCTGCCCCTCGGGGGCCTCGCCGTCGGCCTGCTCTACCACCGGCTCGGCCGTTCGGTGGAGGGCGGCAACAACCTCATCGTCGAGCAGATCCACGAGCCCGGCGGCGGCGTGCCGCTTCGCATGGCTCCGCTCATCTTCCTCGGCACCGTCGTGACACACCTGTTCGGCGGCTCGGCCGGGCGCGAGGGCACGGCCGTCCAGCTCGGCGGCTCGCTGGCGAGCGCCTGCGTCAGGCTGTTCCGCCTCGATGCCCAGAGCGCCCGGATCATGCTCATGGCCGGCATCGCGGCCGGGTTCGGGGCCGTGTTCGGAACCCCGCTGGCCGGTGCGGTCTTCGCCCTGGAGGTGCTGGCGATCGGTCGCGTCGAGTACGCGGCCCTCGTCCCCTGCCTGATCGCGGCCGTCGTGGGTGACTGGACCTGCCGTTTCTGGGGCATCCACCACGGACTCTTCCGCATCGGCGACTTAGCGGAAGGTGCGCAGGGAGCCGGGCCGCTGCTCCTGGCCAAGGTGGCCTTCGCCGGCGTCGCCTTCGGGCTTGCCGGCCTGCTCTTCGCCGAGGTGAACCACCGGCTCGGCGGCTGGTGCAAGCGGCTTATTGCCTACGCCCCGCTGCGGCCGGTCGCCGGCGGCCTCGCCGTCATCGCCCTGGTCTCCGTGTGCGGCACCCGCGACTATCTCGGGCTCGGCGTGTGGTCGCCCGATCCGCACGCCCTGACCATCGCGAGCTTCTTCGGGCCGGACGTGCATCCCTGGAGCTGGGCGCTCAAGATCCTGTTCACCACCGTGACCCTCGCCACGGGCTTCAAGGGCGGCGAGGTCACGCCGCTGTTCTTCATCGGGGCGGCCCTTGGCAATGCGCTCGCGGGACTTCTGGGCGCGCCCGTCGATCTGATGGCCGGCCTCGGCTTCGTCGCCGTCTTCGCGGGGGCCGCCAACACCCCGCTCGCTTGTACCCTGATGGGCATCGAGCTGTTCGGCGCTCCCCACGCCGTCCCGATCGCGATCGCCTGCTTCGTGGCCTATCTCTGCTCAGGGCACAGCGGCATCTACCTGTCGCAGCGCATCGCCGTCCCGAAGGTCGCCACCGAGGATGCGTCGCTCCTCGGCGCCACCCTGCGGCAGGCCCGCACTGCCCGGACCGTTCGCCGTCGCACCATCATGGACTGAGGAGGAACAATGCCCGAGGCTCACCCCATGATACCGGCCGAGATCGGCATGCTGCGCATCTACGTCAGGCGAGCGGACAGGGCCGCACTACGCGAGCGGCGCCCATTCTGGCGCCCTCGACCGGGACGAAAGCCCCTTTACCGGGAACTGATCCTGCGGGCCAAGACCGCAGGCCTGATGAATGCGGTCGCCCACCCGGCTCAGTACGGATACAGCGACCACGGGCCGTTGCGGGAAGACGGTGTGGAGGTGTCCGATCCTCAGCTGACGGTGTGCGTGGAGCTGATTGGCCAGCGTGCCCAACTCGAACAGTTCTGCCGTCAGCAGGGCGATCTGCTGGCCGACAAGATCGTCGTCTACAAGCATCTGGAACGCTGGTGCGTCGGACCTGCCGGGATCACGCCGGCTGACGTTCCTCAGGACGGAGCGGGGTTCGAGCCGTGAGGACCCTCCTGGCATCGTGGCAGTTCTGGGCGCTGCTCTCCGCCGCCTTCGCGGCCCTGACGGCGATCTTCGCCAAGATCGGGATCGAGGCGGTCAACTCCGACTTCGCCACGCTCATCCGCACGGTCGTGATCGTCGGTGTCCTCGGAGGCATCCTGCTCGCCACCGGCCAATGGCAGCCGCTCGGGTCGATCTCGCGCAAGACCTACCTGTTCCTCGTCCTGTCTGGGCTCGCCACCGGCGGCTCGTGGCTCTGCTACTTTCGAGCTCTCAAGCTCGGCGATGCGGCCCGCGTCGCGCCCCTGGACAAGCTGAGCGTCGTGCTGGTCGCGGTGTTCGGCGTCGTGTTCCTGGGCGAACGGCTCGCCGGCCCGAACTGGCTCGGCATCGCGCTCATCGCAGCCGGCGCCGGACTGGTCGCCTACCGGGCGTGAGGACGAACCTCCCGAGACGGAAGGGGACGATCCGGCGACCGCCCCCTCGGCACCGTTACTGCACGGCCTGGACCTGGACCGTCGCACCGGTCTCGCCGGGCTTGCCCTCGACGATCACGAGGATGCGCCGCGCCGCCGCGTTCGGGTTCTGCGTCACCTGGCGGATCGGCCCGACCGCGTTGACGATGGCGGCGCCCGCAGGGTTCGTCATGAAGGCGGCGAGCGGCTCCAGCGGCCCGGTGCCCTTCGGATCGGCGGAGAGGGCAAGCAGGTAGGGTGTCTTCGGCGTCAGCCCGGTGACCGCGGCCTGCAGCGTCTGCAGCACGCCCTGATCGAACAGCGTCACCTGTGTCGCCGGCTTGCCGTCCGGCCCGTCGAGGGTCAGCCGGCTTGACTGGCCGGCCGCGCCGAGGGGCTGCAGGTTCGGGGCGCCCGCACCCTCCGGCACCGCCTCGGGCAGGTAGGCCACGCCCTGCGGGCCCTGGCCGATCGGGATCGTCGCGGTGACGGCGTTGGTGCCGGTATCGATCACCGCGACCGCGTCGGCATTCTCCAGGCCGACATAGACCCGCGACCCGTCGCCCGAGGGCCAGAGGCCGTGCGGGAGAGCGCCGGTCGGGATCGTCGCGACTTGCGAGAAGTCGTCGGTGCGGAACACCTTGACCTGGTTGAGGCCGCCGACCGTCACGTAGGCGAACTGGCCGGCCTTGGTACGGGCGATGTTGACGTGGTTGGTGATCGGCCCCGTCTCGATGGTCTTGAGCGCCTTGAACGGCGGCGCGGCGTCGAAGACCTGGACACGGCCGACATCCTTCAGGGTGAACCAGACCTGGCGGCCGTCGGGTGTCGCCGCGATGTCGGGGCAGAACGGGCTCTCCTGCTTGATCCGCCCGACGATCTGCCGGCTCTTGACCTCGATCGCGACCGTCTCGGGGCTGAAGCTGGAGCAGACGTAGCCGTACCGGCCGTCGGGCGAGAAGATCGTCATGCCCGGGCCGTTCGGCACCGTGATGCGGCCCGTCTCCTTGCCCGTCGCGGCGTCTAGGATCGCCACGTAATCCTCGCCGCGCACGCTGACCCAGACCTCGCGCCCGTCCGGCGTGAAGAACGCCTCGTGCGGCGAGCGGCCGACATAGGTCGTGTGCCGCACGGTATTGGCGGCGGTGTCGATGAAGCTGACCGAGTTCGAGCCGATCGAGACCGCGAGCAGGGTCTTGCGGTCGGGCGAGAAGCCCATGCCGTGGACGAGGAGCTGGCCGCGATAGAGCGGGCTCAGGTTCGCGGGCGTGGTGTCGCCGAGGCGGATGACGCCGAGGAGCGTGTTGGCGGCGGGGTCGATCACCGAGACCGTGTTGGAGAACTGGTCCGAGGTGTAGAAGCGGTCGCGGGGGCCGACCGGTACGTCGGGCGCCGAGGCGGGGCCCGGCGCCTGGCCCGCGAGCGCGGTCCCGCCGAGGAGGGCGAGCACGAGGGCCGCCGGAATGAGGTGTCGCATCGGAAATCGTCTCGCTGGGAGTGTGGGTCGGCCGGCTCAGTGATGGTGCGGGGCCGGAGCTTTAGGGGTGGCGGGAGCGGTGGGTGGGCGCTCGGCGAGCGCGCGCCGCATGACCTCGATCTCCTGGGCCTGCTCGACGATGATGCCCTGGGCGAGCCGGCGCAGGACGGGATCGCGCCCGTAGGCGAGTTCGGCCTTCGCCATGTCGATCGCGCCCTGGTGGTGCGGGATCATCATGGCGGCGAAGTCCCGGTCCGGATCGCCGGAGGGCGGCACCGCCATGTCGGCGTGCATCCGGGTCATCGACTGGGCCATCAGCGCGTCGAAGCCGCCAGGGGCACTCTCGGCGTGCGCACTCTCGGCGTGCCCGGTCCGCATCATCATCATGCCGCCGCCCGCCAGGCCGCCGGCCATCAGGGTGGCGATCAGGATCGCCGTCGGTGCGCCGCGCATCGTCTCTCCTGGTTTTCCAAGGTCACACCGGGAGAGATGCCGAGGCAGCACGGGTTATTCCCCGCTGCGTGAGTCGCGCCGATCACGGCTGCGTGATGCGATTTTTCGGGCGGGCGGCGGAATACCATGGCCTCATCCGGCATCCTTCGTTCCGGGCCCCGGCACGCATCCGCGACCGCCCGCCCCAGAGAACGCCCTTGTCGAGAACGCCCTTGGACGACCTCGCCGCCCTGATCGAGCCGCAGATCCCGGGCTTACGGCGCTACGCCGTCGCGCTCCTGCGCGAGCGCGAGGCGGCCGACGACCTCGTCCAGGACGCCCTCGAACGCGCGATCCGGGCCTGGCCGCAGCGCCGCCGGGACGGCGACCTGCGCGCCTGGCTGTTCGCGATCCTGCGCAACCGCTACCTCGAAGGGGTGCGCCGCCGCCGCGTCGTCGAGGTCGGCACGGAGCTGCTCGACGACGTCGCGGACGCCTCCGCCGATCCCGGGGCCGGACTCGGCGTGCGGGACGTCCTCGACGGGCTCGCTGCCCTGCCCGAGGAGCAACGCTCGGTCCTGCTCCTCGTCGCGGTCGAGGACATGTCCTATGCCGACGCCGCCGCGGTGCTTGCCGTGCCGGTCGGCACGGTGATGTCGCGCCTGAGCCGGGCGCGAGGCCGGATGCGCGCCTTCCTGGACCTCGCACCGACCGTCGTCACCGGGCATCTGCGGAGGGTGAAATGACCGCGTCCGACCCCCGGCCCGTCGGCGAGGACGACCTGCACGCCCTCGTGGACGGCCGGCTCGATCCCGGTCGCCGCGCCGTCGTCGAGGCCTGGCTCGCCGAGCACCCGGATGCGGCGGCCCGGATCGCCGCCGACGGGCAGGTCCGCGCCCGCCTGCGCGCCCGCCTCGCCCCGATCGCCGACGAGCCGATCCCGGCCCGGCTGCGCGTCGCCCATCTGGCGCGCCCGCGCCCCGTCCGGAGCAGCCGCTGGCTGCCGGGTGCCGCGGCGGCGTTGGTGTGCCTTGCCCTCGGTGGGGCGGCCGGGTGGATCGGGCGCGGGGCGGTGCCGCCTGCGGCGGCGCCGGCCGAGCCGATGACGCAGGCGGCGGTCTCGGCCTTCCGCACCTACGTGGTCGAGGCCGTCCACCCGGTCGAGGTCCGTGCCGACGGGACGCCGCATCTGGAGCAGTGGCTCTCGCGGCGCGTCGGACGTCCGGTCAGGGCGCCGGACCTGCGGGCGCAGGGGTTCCGCCTGATGGGTGGGCGCCTGCTGCCGGCCGGCGACGAGCCGGCGGCGATGCTGATGTACGACGACGACCGGGGCACCCGGCTGACGCTCTACAGCCGCGCCGGCGCGGCCGGGGGCCGCGGCGTGTTCCGCTACGCCCGCGAGGGCGACGTCGCCGCCTTCTCGTGGATCGATGCCGGCATGGCCTACGTGGTGACCGCGCGCACGGACGAAGCGCGGCTGCTGCGGGTCGCCGAGGCGGTCGACGCACAGGCGAGCGGACGGGGAAACGGGCTGCAGTAACGCCGGGCTCGGGATGACCTGCATCCCGCGTCGAGCACGAGAACAAGGGGAGAGACGGTCATGACGGCAAGGCACGGTGCGGCGCACGGACGTCGCACATCGAGCGGGCTGGTGCAGAGCACGCTCTTGCGGATTTTGGGGGCGACCGCCTGCGCGCTGCTCCTCGGCTCCACGGCGCGGGCGGAGCCGGGCGCCAAAACCTATCTGGCGTTGGGCGACTCCCTCGCCTACGGCCTGCAGATCGGCAAGCTCAAGGAGCAGATCGCGGCAGGCACGGTCCGGAGCGGGAGCTTCGACACCGGCTACGCCGCGATACTGGCCGCGCATCTGCGCGAGCGGAGCCCCGACCTGACGCTGGTCGATCTCGGCTGCCCGGGCGAATCCACGACCTCGTTCGTCGACGGGCCATGCGGCTTCGCGACGACCGGCAAGCCGTTCGGCACCACGTCGCTGCCGCTGCACGTACCCTATGCCGGCGCGCAGCTCGCGGCGGCGACGGCCTACCTCGCCGCCCATCCGGGCAGGGTCGGCCTGATCACCCTCGACATCGGCATCAACGATCTCAGGGCCGTGCAGGTCGGCTGCCCGGAGGGGGCCGGGTTCAAGGACTGCGTCGCCGCCGGCCTGCCGCCCGCCCTGGAGCGCACGGCGACCAACCTGCGGCGCATCCTGTCCGCCCTGCGCGCGGCGGCGCCCGAGGCGCGCATCCTGGTCGGCACCTACTACAACTGGCTCGCCGTCACCGATCCCGACACCGACCGCTTCGTCGAGGCCCTGAACCGCACGATCGCCGCGGCAGTCACGGAAGCGGGCGCTGGTCTGGTCGACGTCTTTCCGGCCTTCAACCGTACCGGCGAGGCCCGCGCCCGGCTCTGCGATCTGACGCTGTACTGCACCCCGGCCCGCGACCTCCATCCGTCGGATGCGGGCTACCAGGTAATCGGCGAGCTGTTCGTTAAGGCTCTCGACACCCCCGGCAAGCCGTGACCCTCGACCAGCTGCGTATCTTCGTGGCAGTGGCCGAGCGCCAGCACGTCACCCGGGCCGCCGAGGCGCTCAACCTCGTCCAGTCGGCGGTCAGCGCGGCCATCGCGGCACTGGAGGGCCGGCACGCCGTCAAGCTGTTCCACCGGGTCGGGCGGGGCATCGAGCTGACCGAGGCCGGCCGCCTGTTCCTCGCCGAAGCGCGCGCGGTGCTCGCCCGCGCCGAGGCGGCCGAGCAGGTGCTGGCCGACCTGAGCGGCCTGCGCCGCGGCACCCTCGCCATCCGGGCGAGCCAAACCATCGCCGGCCATTGGCTGCCCCGTCACCTCGTCGCGTTCCGGGCAGCCTATCCGGACATCGTCCTGCGGCTCGGCATCGGCAACACCGCGCAGGCCGCCGAAGCGGTTCGCACGGGGGTGGCGGAACTCGGCTTCGTGGAAGGCGCCGTCGAGGATGACGGCCTCGCGAGCCTCCCGGTTGCGGAGGACCGGCTCGTCCTCGTGGTCCGGCCCGGGCACGAACTGGCCGGCTGCCCGCAACCGGGTCCCTCGGACCTCGCTGCGGCGTCCTGGGTGCTGCGCGAGCCCGGATCCGGGACGCGCTCTGCCCTCGAATCCGCCCTCGCGGCCGCCGGCCTCGCGCCGGACGCGCTCACCGTGGCGCTGGAACTGCCCTCGAACGAGGCGGTGCTCGCCGCCGTCGCGGCGGGGGCAGGCGCGAGTGTCCTGTCGGAAGCGGTGGTCGCCCCCTCCCTTCGGACCGGGACCCTCGTCGCCGTACCTTTCGGTCTGCCGGCACGCACCTTCCGGGTGCTGCGCCACAAGGAGCGATACCGCAGCCGGGCCGCGGACGCCCTGCTCGACCTGATCCGGGGGGACGCGACGTGAGCGGGCTCGATCCCGACGATCCGCGCGTGCGGCTCGCGGAGGACACCCACAAACTCAGCCCACGGTCACGCGCACGCGGTGCCACGCGGCACTGAGGTAGCCCTTATAGTTCCAGGTGTCGTCCGGCAGCGCAGGCTGGGTCTGGCCAGCCTCGTCCCAGGCGCGCACCGCCAGCTCATGCTCCCCCGCGGGGAGATCGAGGTCGATCGCCCAGAACGTCCAGGCAAAGCGCGCCTGCGGTTCGTGCTCCAGCGCCGCCTGCGCCCAGGTCCGCCCGCCATCGCCGGAGACGTCGACACGCACGACGGCGCGATCGCCCGACACCGCGTAGCCGCGGACCATGTTCGACCCTACCATCAGCCGCGCCCCGCGCGCCGGCTCGCAGATCACCGCGTTCAGCGGCATCGTGTTGATGGTGTGACCCCGGGCGGGGTCGGCCGTCTCGGCCGTCACGTCGGGTGGGAACAGCTTGTAGTCCTCGGCCTGGATCGGGTTGTCCGACGAGTGGTCCTGCACCGTGATGCGCTTCAGCCATTTCGGGCTGCGCACCCCGGCAAACCCCGGCACGACGGCGCGCAGCGGGAAGCCATGCTCCGGCAGCAGCGGCGCGCCGTTCATCGCGAAGGCCAGCAGGGTCTCGGGCGCGAGCGCCTTGGCCAGCGGGATCGAGGCTCCGTAAGGCTGCCCCTCGACCCGGTCATGGCTCTCGAAGGCGACGTGCAGGTCTGCACCCTCGGCGATCCCGGCCTCGCGCAGCACGTCGCCCAACCGGACCCCGGTCCAGTCGGCCGTGCCGATCGCGCCGCCGTCCCACGGGTCGCCGGAGACCGGCGCCACCGCCCGCATGTCCGCGCGGCGGTTGCCCGCACACTGCATCGTCGCCGTCACGGTGACCTCGGCATAGCGCGACCGCAGGCTCTCCAGCGACAGCTCCAGCGCCTTCGGAATCGCGCCGTCGAGGCGGAGGCGGAAACCGTCCGCATCGATCTCCGGCAGGTCGCCGTGAGAGCGCACGTAGAAGTCGTCAGCCGCCGTGCGATAGCGGGCTCGCAGCCGCGCGAGGGGCGGCTCGGCATTGTACGGCACCTCCCCGTGGACGATCAGGCGGGCCTTGCGCTCGGCCAAGCTCGACATGCGGGTCTCCAGGCTGATGGATCGCGGACAACGTGCCGGGACCGGATCGGTCCCGGCGTATCCCCCGGCCTCGTCGTCATGACGGCGGGCCGGGCACGGCACCGTCAGGGCTGCGGCTTCATCGCCGCGAGATAGTCGACGATGGCCTTCACGTCGGCTTCGTCGATCGGGGCCTTGTAGACGTAGATCATCTTGTTGACGGTCTCGGTCCACTGCGCCTTCGACAGCTTGGGCTGAGTCAGCACCATCCCGGCCGAGTGGCAGGCGAGGCAGTTGTTGTTGGCTGCCTCCGCTCCGGGGCCCTCCGGGAAGAACCGGTCGGAGGTGGGCAGCTCGATCTGCTGCGAGGTGAATCGCATCGGCTCGGCCGCCTGGGCGACAAGCATTGGGGCGGACGCCAGCGCGAGCGCGGCGAGAAGGAGCGTGGTGCGGGACGTGACCATGGCTCTCTCCCTCAGGCGACGTGAAGCGACACGGTCTCGACGCCGTTCTGCATGAACCCGGCCCCGTTCCAGACCCGCTCCATCGGTTGGGCCAGCCCGTTCGTGTTGGTGCAGCGGACCTTGATCGCGTGGGTGCCGGTCGCGAAGGCCGGCAGGTCGCCCTCGAACCGCCGGAAGCTGTATGTGCCCTCGTCGGCTCCGAGCTTCGACGGGGACCACGTTGCGCCACCGTCGGCGGAGATCTCCACCGTCCTGACCCCGCAATCGCCCCCGAAGGCGATGCCGCGGACCGCCACCGGCGAACCGGCCGTCGCCTGTGCGCCGTCTCGCAGGTTGGTGACGAAGGCGCGCGGGACCATGCGGTTGATCGGTACCGTCTTGAACCCGGTCTGACCGGGCTTGATATTTGCCCCCGGCACGTCCGGGATGCGGTAGGCGGTCTTCATCCAGTACTGGTCGTCGGGCTTGTCCAGCACCTCGATGTCGGACAGCATCTTGACCCAGTAGGTCGAGTACCAGCCCGGCACCACCAGGCGCAGCGGAAAGCCGTTGAGCAGCGGCAGCTGCTCGCCGTTCATCGCGTAGGCCAGCATGACCTCGCCGTCGCGGGCATGGTCGAGGTCGAGCGACTTCTTGAAGTCGGGCGCGTCGTCCACGACCGGTTCATCGAGACCGCTGAAGCGGACCTGCACCGCGCCCCCCTTCACCCCGGCGCGGTCGAGGACGTCCTTCAGGCGCACGCCCGTCCAGCGCGCGTTGCCCATCGAGCCGTTGGCCCATTGCGCCCCGGGCACCCGCGGCTCGAACAGGCCGCGGGAATTGCCCGAACACTGGTTGACGGCCGCGATCTCGAAGCGCGGCAGCCGGGCGAGATCGTCGAGCGACAGCGACAGCTCCCGGTCAACATGGCCACGCACCGCCAGCCGGTAGGCGTTCGCGTCGACCTCGGTGGGGATCGAGGCCCAGTGCCAGCGCACGTAGAAGCGGTCGTTGGGGGTGAACACGCCCTGGTCGAACACCTCGAACGGCGTCTCCAGGAGCGGCGGGCGCGTCCGCTGCAGGATCATCGGCCCCTTGCCGGGGAATGCAGTGGTCAGGTCGAGCAGGTCGGGGCCGCCGGGCAGCGGGAGCTTGACCGTGCCCGCAGCCCAGGCCGGCACCGCGGCCGCGAGGCCGCCGAAGCCGAGACCAGCAAGCATCGCGCGGCGGGGAATGGCAGAATGGCTCAAGGGTGTTCCTCCGGGTCCGGGCCGAGCGTCTCGCGCTCTCCCTTGGGTGATGGAAAGTATCTTCCATGAGACAGGGCTTCCAACGGAAAGTCCTGCTCGTTCCGATCGATTGGAGAGATCGTTTCCCTCCGGCGCGCCGGGAAACGGTCGTCCGAGGACACTCGGTCAGGCGATGCCGAGGAGTTGGATCAGGCAGAGGCTGACCGCGGTGAGGGCCACCAAGGAGGCGACCACCGCCAGCGTGACCCGCAGCCCCGCGCCGGCGACGCTTCGCACGTCGACCCCGAGCCCGAGCGCGGCCATCGACACGATGGTGAGCACGTTGGCGGTCGCGGCGATCGGCGGCAGGGCGGCTTGCGGGATCAGACCGCCCGAGCGCAGGCCGGCCATCGCCAGGAACGCCAGGATGAACCACGGCACGAGGCGGTGGATCGCGACGCGGCTAGGCTTCGGACGCTCCCCCGCGGTGACGTGCGGGGGCCGGCTCGTCCGTCTCCTCGCGCAGCCGGCTCGCGCCGAGGGAGAGCGCCAGCACCACCGGGCCGAGCATCAGCACGCGGACCAGCTTGACCAGGGTGCCGACCTGCACGCTCAGCGCCGCCACCGGCGCCGTCGCGGCGAGCACCTGCGGCACGGCGTAGACGGTGAGGCCGGCGAGCACGCCGTACTGCATCGGCGACAGGCCGAGGAGCGGTACGAGCAAGGGCAGGCCGAGCACAACCAGCACCCCGAGCACCGCCGTGAAGGCGATGGAGGATGCGACGTCCTCGCCGTCCGCACCGATCACCGGGGCGGTCGCGGCGATCGCCGAGTTGCCGCAGATAGAGTTGCCGCAGGCGACGAGGATCGCCAGCCGGGGGTGCAGACCTAGGGCGCGGCCGATGCCGTAGCTCGCCGCGATCGCCGCCATCACCACCACGGCGATGCCGACGAGAAGGCCGGGTCCGGCCGCCAGCAGCGTGGCGAGGCTGAGCGAAGCGCCGAGCAGGACGACGGCGACTTCGAGGACCGTCTTGGCGCCGAAGGCGATGCCGGGGAAGAAGCGCGCGCCTGGGTTCCACGCGGTGCGCAGGGCCGTGCCGAGTACGATGGCGAGCACCAGCGCCTCGAGCCAGGCGCGGCCGAACAGGTGCTCCTCGGCCGATTCGAGCGCGAGGGCGGCGCCGGTCACCGCGAGGCACAGGAGGAGGCCGGGCAGGAGGCGGCGCAGGGGGGCGAAGGGGGATGCGATGAGGGTCGCGGTGGTCATGACGGTCTCGCGGGGTCGCTTGGATCTGTCCCCACCGTGCCGATCCACGAGCATTCGATCCAACAGAACGTTGCGATGGTTTCGTTCGTTCTTCTCGATGATCGCGACCGCGGCGAGAGCGATGCCAGTTGTCGGGTGGACAAGTCTGCCGGCCCTTGAAACTCCGATCCGCCGACCAAACTTCCCAGCGAACGGTCACGCCCCGCAGACGGGCCTGATCCTGCCACCGGAGCAGGTGCGAGCCAGCCTCATGATCCCCGATCGGCCGATCGTGCGCCTGCTGGCGGCGGTGATCCTCGTGATCCTCGCCTCCCTCGTGCCGTCGGCCGCCCAGGCCCATGAGGGACACGCGCATCACCCCGGTCACGGTTCCGCGACGCCGATGCGGGCCACCTCGGTGGCGGCGGTTCCGGCGGTGAAGCCTGCCGGGCCGATCACCCGGGCCGAGGCTCAGGCCCTCGCCGAGACCGCGCTCCGGATCACCGCTGTCGCGCCCGTACGGGACGATGGTTGCTGCCCCGGCCCCTGCAGGGTCCGCTGCTGCGGAACGATGGCCTGTTGTGCCGCCGGCATTCTGTCCGGCCCTCTCGCTCTGGCACCGATCCCGATCCGGGCCGTCAGGCTGGTCTCGCGCGACGTCCCCGTTCGCACCGGTGCCGAGCCCGAAGCCCTGCCCAGGCCTCCCCGAACCCTCGCGTGAGATGAGGCGCGCCTGAAGGCGCGCGACGCCCGGGTTGTGCCCGCATCGACGGTGCACCACCGGCCTCCCGGCACGGGGAGATCCCATGCCTGCCGTTCCTGCCTCTTGCCGCCCCGGATGCGGCCGGCCTCCCGGGCGGGGTCCGCGCACGCCCCCGGCCTCGCCCGGGGCCGTCCCGGGCGGCCCGTTCGATCCGATCCCCATTCGAAACAGAGACCGATCCATGACCACCCCTCGCACCTACGCCGCCATCATCCTCGTCTCGACCGGCCTCGCCGGGCCCGCCCTCGCGCAGGCTCTGCACGACCATCGCTCCATGCCCGGGCACGGGATGAGCACCGCGAAGCCGGACCCGAAGGACACGGCCTCTACCGTTGAGTTCAAGGCCGCCGACGCGGCAATGATGAAGGAGATGGACGTCGCCTATACGGGCGACCCGGACGTCGACTTCCGCACGCACATGATCCCGCACCACAAGGGCGCGGTCGCCATGGCAAAGGTCGCGCTGACGCACGCCAAGGCCCCCGAGACGCGGGCGATGGCGCAGAAGATCATCGACGATCAGGAAAAGGAGATCGCCGATATGGAGGCGTGGCTGAAGCGGCACGGCCGGTAGGCACCGCGCGGGCTGGGTTCATCCCGGTCCGCTTCCCCCGATATCGACCGACTGCTTGAGGAAAATTTGCATGCCAGCCACCGCCCAGAAGGCCGTTCTCTACCGCATGGTGATGGACAAGCACCTCTGCCCGTACGGGCTGAAGGCCAAGGACCTGCTCGAACGCCAGGGTTTCGCGGTCGAGGATCACTGGCTCACCACACGCGAGGAGACCGACCGCTTCAAGGCCGAGCACGACGTCAAGTCGACGCCCCAGACATTCATCGACGGCGCGCGCGTCGGGGGCTACGACGACCTGCGCCGTCGCTTCGGCACAACGGTGAACGACCCGAACGCCACCACCTACACTGGCCTGCTGCCGGTTTGGTGGACACCATCCTAAGCTAACTGGGCTCGGTTCTCGAACTCGACAGGGCTGAGATAGCCCAGGGTCGAGTGCCGCCGCGCCGGGTTGTAGAAGCGCTCGATGTAGTCGAACACGTCGGCACGGGCCTCGTCCCGCGTGCGATAAGTCCGTCGTGCCGTGCGCTCGGTCTTCAGCGACGAGAAGAAGCTCTCCATCGCTGCGTTGTCCCACACGTTGCCCGACCGACTCATCGAGCAGGTCACGCCATGCTCGGCCATCAACCGCTGGAAGGCTTCACTCGTGTATTGCGAGCCCTGATCCGAGTGATGCAGCAAAGCATCCGGCTTGCCTCTGCGCCAGATTGCCATGATGAGCGCATCTGTCACGAGTTGAGCCGTCATGCTGGCCTGCATCGACCAGCCCACGACACGGCGCGAGAACAGGTCGATGACGGCGGCGACGTAGAGCCAGCCCTCAGCCGTCCAGATATACGTGAAGTCGGCGATCCACTTCCGGTTCGGAGCATCAGCCGCAAACCGCCGCTCTAGGAGATTGGGCGAGGCGGCCGCCCGCTCACCCTCGTCCCTTGGTAGCCCTCGTCGGCGCGGTCGCGCTCGCAAGGCATTCTCGCGCATGATCCGCTCGATGCGATGCAGCCCGCACGAGACGCCCTCGGCCAGCACGTCGCGCCAGACGCGCCTTGCACCGTAGGTGCGGTCGCTGGCCACAAAGCTCGCGCGGGCCTTGCTCAGGATGGCTTCGTCGTCCCGTGTGCGTTGGCTGGGCTGCCGGGTGAGCCAAGCGTGGAAGCCGGAGCGCGAGACACCCAGCGCCGCGCACATCCAGGCAATCGGCCAGACGGGACGATGCTTTGCAATGAAAGCGAACTTCATATCGCTTCCCTCGCAAAGTAGGCGGCGGCCTTTTTTAGGATATCACGCTCCGCCTTCAGACGAGCGACCTCCCTGCGCAACCGGTCGATCTCAATCTGCTCAGGCTTTATCTGGCCCTGCCCGGGGAAAGCGTGGTGCGGATCAGCCGCCGCCTGTTTCACCCACCGGTGCAGCATCGTCTCATGAACGTCGAGGTCGCGTGCCGCCTGCGCGACACTGACCCCGCGCTCCCGAACCAAGCGAACTGCCTCGATCTTGAACTCACGCCCGAACTTGCGTCGCTGCATGGAGCACCTCCGGCTTCACATTCACACCTAAACCAGGTGTCCGTGAAACCAGCAGCAGGCCACCCCTTAGGGGCGACCATCCTGCTAGTACGCCGCAGCCGTTTCGACCGCGGCGTTCGATTCAGATTTCGGTCTACTCTGAGAGGATCAGCGCGTCGTCAACCTCAATGCCGAGATAGCGAACCGTGCTCTCCAGTTTCGTGTGGCCGAGCAACAGTTGGCAGGCTCGGATATTGCCGGTGCGCTTGTACACCAGCGCGACCTTCGTGCGGCGTAGGCTGTGCGTGCCGAACGCCGAAGGGTCCAGGCCAATCAGGGCAACCCAGCGGTCTACCAGCCGACTATAATGCCGCGTCGTGAGATGCTCTCCGGGACGACTCCGGCTTGGAAACAGCCAGTCGCCGGCTTTCAACCTGCGCGCAGTCAACCAAGCCGCGAGAGCTTCGCGCGTCGGTTCGGTGATCTCGAACGGAACCGGCCTGCCGGTCTTGCGCTGGCAGACCGTCGCTTGACATCGCTCGAAGACGCACGGCATCGCCCAGATAGTGACCTTGCCCCCTGTTTGCCCCCGTTCATAACCAGAGTCCGTTCTGGTTCTGGTCCTGTTTGGACCGGGTTGCAAACGCGTTCGGGGTGAGCCCGCCGAGGCTCGTGTGAGGGCGGCAGGTGTTGTCGTCGACCCGCCACGCCTCGATGATGGTCCGGGCCGCCGGCAGGCTCCGGAACAGATGCTCGTTCAGGCACTCGTCGCGCAAGCGTCCGTTCAAGCTTTCAACGAAGCCGTTCTGCTGCGGCTTGCCGGGCGCAATGTAATGCCACGCGACCGCACGCTCTTCCTGCCAGCGCAGGATGGCGTGCGAGGTCGGCTCGGTGCCGTTGTCCGAGACGATCATCAGCGGCTTGCCCCGGCCCGCGATGATCCGGTCGAGTTCGCGCGTGACCCGCCGCCCGGACAGCGACGTGTCGACCACCAGCGCCAGGCACTCCCGCGTGCAGTCATCGACCACGACGAGGATGCGGAAGCGCCGCCCGTCGTCGAGCGTGTCGGAGACGAAGTCCAGGCTCCAGCGCTGGTTCGGCTCCTGGGGCACGGCGGCCGGCGCTCGCGTGCCAAGGGCTCGCTTGCGCCCACCCCGCCTGCGCACCGACAGCCGCTCCTCCCGATAGAGGCGGAACAGCTTCTTGTGGTTCAGCGTGAGGCCCTCCCGCCGCAGCAGAATGAGCAGGCGCCGGTAGCCGAACCGGCGGCGCTCGCCGGCCAGGCTGCGCAGGCGTACCCGCACGGCCGCATCGTCACCCCGCGTCGAGGCGTAGCGGTACGTCTTCGGCTCCAGGCCGATCAGCCCGCAGGCGCGACGCTGCGAGTAGCCCTTCTCCTCGATGGCCCAGCTCACGGCCGTTCTCCGTGCGCCGGGCGTCAGAAGTTTTTTCCCAGCGCCTCACGCAGCGTCGCCACGTCGAGCATCGCCTCGGCCAGGAGCTTCTTGAGCTTGCGGTTCTCCTCGTCGAGCGCCTTCAGGCGGCGCGCGTCCGAGACCTCCATGCCGCCGAAGCGCGAGCGCCACGTGTAAAACGTCGCGTCGCTGATGCCGTGGCGGCGACAGATCTCAGCCACCGGCAGCCCAGCCTGCTGCTCCTTCAGGATGCCGATGATCTGCTCTTCGCTGAACCGGCTCTTCTTCATCGTCCGTCTCCTCATCGACGGACCCTAGCTTCAGAACGAGGGCAGGCCAGGGGGCAAGGTCAATAGATGTCACTCACACGCAGGCCGACGAGATCACACCCGCGCAGCTTGCTGTCGACGGCAAGGTTGAACAGGGCAAGATCTCGCGTGCGATTGGCGAGCTGGAGGCGCGTGCGTAGGGCCCAGATGTGCTTCGGCTTCAGCGGCGGTTTAGGGCCGACGATACGGCCGCGGTTCCAAGGAACACGTGGTTTGGTGGAGACGGTAATGACCTCGGGCATGACAGGCTCCTGGGTTGAGGAGCCCGCCATGAGGAACCCAATGCTGCCAGTGAGCCCAATGTCGAATGACGGCCCTCTGCAGCACAAGCCGACATTGGCGCCGGCGGACCTGGACCGCTGCTCCCGACCCGTTGCAGACCCTGGGAAGGGCCGCTTCGAGGCTAAGCGGCCGTCGTCAACTTCGCGACGGCACCAACGATCTGTCGGAGCGGAAAAGGCTTCTCCAACCGTTCGATGTCCGCGAACTCGGCCGGGATTGCATCCGCATCGTACCCGGTCGTGAACACGAACGGGATGCTGCGATCCTTCAGCGTCTCCGCCAGCTTGAACGACGGGCCTGGACCAAGGTTGATGTCGACCACCACGGCGTCAGGCCGCTGCTCGTCCATCTCCGCTTGCGCATCCTCCTCGGTCGCGCACGGACCCATGATCGTCGCCCCTGCGCCCTCCAAGGCCCGTGCGGCGTCCGTCGCGAGATAGAAGTCGTCCTCTACCACCAAGACGCGGCGACCCGTGAGATCCGGCCCACCTATCATATCGAGCGCCCCTCCGAAGACCGTCATGCGCTGCGGCGCTCCGGTCTCCAGGATGCTGGCGCTCGCCTTGAGCGGAAATTCCAAATGACAGCGGGCCCCCGCCTGGCTCGATCGTCACCTTGCCCCGCCCGCGCAGCTCGTAAGGGACGCGCGCTTCGATCAGCTCGCTGCCGAAACCGCGGCGGCGGGGCGTATCTTGGGCTGGCTGCGGGCGCTCGGGAGCACCTTCCTCCGCCCAGTCGAACACGAGCCAAGGGCTGCCACGCTTTTCGACAATGACCCACCGGACCCTGACCTTGCCGTCTGCGACAGACAAAGCGCCATACTTCAAGGCATTGGTCGCCAGTTCGTGCACAGCCAGCGTCAGTACCTCCGCGGCCTTGGGGGACAAGGCGACATCCGGCCCGTCGAGGTCGTATTGCCCTTCGTGCTGCGCCTGGACGCTGACCTCGTCGCGCACGAGGCCAGCGATGCCAACGCTGACATTCGCGGCGCGGGTGAGCAGCGCCTGCACGCGGGCGAGGGCGAGCAGGCGGCCCATCAGCAACTCGGCGTAATCCGACACGCTGGCGGCCCGCTCGCCGGTGCGCCGCGTCACCGAGCGGATCATCGCCATGATGTTGCGCACCCGATGCTGGAGTTCGGCGAGTAGGATAGCCGAGTGCTCGGCGGCGAGCCTAACCTCGGTCACGTCCTCGGCGATGCCACCGATGCGGGGGATGTGACCGTCGTCGCGCAACGGGAAGCCGGTGTTCCTGATCCATCGGAAGGCGCCGTCGGAGGGGCGCTGGATGCGGAACTCGTGGGTGGTGGCCTCGCCGCGTCGCGCTGCTTCCAGGTGCCCGAGTACGGCCTCACGGTCCTCCGGCACGATCATCGCGGCCCAGCGCTTCACGTCGCCCAGCAAGGCGTCCGGCGCGACCCCGTAGATGGTCCCGATGGCAGGGCTGACGAACTCCATCGCCAGCGTGTCTGCGTCTCTGATCCAGAGGCCAGCCGCGGAGGCTTTCGCGAACTGCTGGAACCGCGCCTCGCTCTCGCGCAGCGCCGCCTCCGCGCGGGCGCGCTCCACCGCCGCCCAAGTGCGCTCGGCGACCTCTTGCACAAGCGCCGTTTCCGCGGCGGTCCATGCGCGCGGCTTGTCTTCAACGACCCCGAGCATCGCCGTCAGCCGTTTGTTCTTGACCAACGGCACCAGCATGTAGGCGGCAACGTCGTTCGAGGCCAAGCCCGCCTTGTCTCGCGGCATGAGGTCAGGAGCTCTGGCCACCTCGTTGACGACCATCGTCTCGCCCGCACGCAACGCGACGGTGACACCGGGGAAATCGTCGAACGGCCATCGACCCAGGGTGGATCGGCGTCCGGGTGCCACGTAAGCGCGATCGATGAGGTAGTAGTCTACCCCGCCCACCGCTTCGATCAGACCGTAGTTGACGGCGCGGACGCCGAGATGCTCGCCGAGCACGCGCGTCGCGGTTTCCTGAATGTCGGCGGCGTCCGTGAGCGGACGCAGCGCGTCGCTGAGCTTGAGCAAGAATGCCTGGCGCTTCTCGCCGGTTTGCAGCGCCTGCGACGTGCGCTTCAACTCGTCGATGTCGCTGATGACGGTAGCGGCTGCCGTGACCCTCCCCGCCGCATCTCGGATCGGAACCGACGCGACCTGGGTCCAGATCTCCTGGCCCTCCTCTTGAGTGAAGAGCATCTCCTGACCGGGGACGACGCGCTCGCCTCGTAGAGCACGCGCGCCCGGGAAATCATCGGGCCGGAGAGGCCGCCCCTGCTCGTCCCAAGCTCGCCAGCGCGGCAGCACAGATGGATCGCGGGACGGTATGGCGTCGCTGGGCAGGTATCGGCGGAGGTGCTCGTTCGCAATGATAACCGCACCATCTGTGCTGACCACTCCAATTCCGGCTGGCACGCTCCCGAACGCCGCCGCGAGCCGCGCCTCGCTCTCCTGCAAGGCCACCTTCGCTTGGGCACGCTGGACGGATGCGGCGGTCCGTTCGGTCGTCTCCTCCATCCACGCGATCTCGGTAGGGGTGAACCGATGCGGGGTTGGCCAATGGGCCAGGAGGAAGGCCTCCAGGCGCCCCTGCTTGACCAGCGGCACGTTGATGAACGCCTGGAAGCCATAGGTCGCGAAAGTGGCCTTGAGCCCCGGCTCGAGATCGGCTGCGGACTGGACGTCCTCACGATAGATCGTCTCGCCTCGCTTCAGGGCGGCGAGGCCGGCCGGGTCGAACTCGTTCCAGTCCCAGGTCCTGCCAGCAAGGGAATAGACCCCGTCGGTCATGTCCTCGCCCATGGCGACGCACGTCACTCCGTCGGGCAACATCTCGCCCCAGGCGACCCTCATGGCGCCGATCTGTTGCCGGAGGAGGCGACAGGACACCTGCTGGATTTCCGAGGGCTCTTCGAGCTGCCGAAGCGCGTCACTCAGCTTGAGCAGGAAGGCTTGGCGCTCCTCGCTTACCCGCAAGGCCGCCTCGATCTGGGACTTCTCCCGCAGAACCGCCTCGGCCATTGCGAGACGGCGTTCGAGGTCCGCGATGGTTGCGCGCTCATTCACCCGTTAAAAAGGCATGAAGCGGCGCGGAGGTGCAACCCAACATCCGATTTGGGCATCGCGGTGAGCAGCCGCTTCCCACCCCATGCGGTCCTTCGGTGGTGGCGGATTGAGGGTCCGCTTGGGGTCAGGTGTTCGCATGCCTGCGGACCGCGCGGACGCCGGCCTCGCCCGCGGCGTTCAGGCCCGCCACCATCGCGCTCTGGACGTCGGCGGCGATCTGGCGGTTTACGACGCGCTGGAAGCTCTCGACGTCGACTTCGAGGGATACGGTGAAGCGTGCCATGGGCCACGGTCGCCGGGGCGCACGCAACGGCCAACCCCCCGCACGTCACGCCGGTCTGGTCCCATGCGTGACGTGCGGGCACGATACGTCCATGCAGACCGAAACCGACATCGAACGGGCCCGCTGGGCCGCCGCCTTCGCCGACCAGTTGGCCGGATTCGCGCCCGGCCCCTATCCGGAAACGCCCGAGGAGGCGCCGGCCCGGCCCGCCTCTCCGGCGACGCGCCTCAAGCGGTCCCAGGAGAATGCAAAGGCGCGCGCCCAGCGCGCCCGCGACAAGGCAAAGCGGGCCGCCGAGCTCGACAGCGCCATCGCCGACGGACTGCGGTCGGTGATGCGTCGGCGGAAGGTGCTCGAACGCCTGCGCGACGGCGAGGAGATGTCGCGCATGGCTGTCTGCATTGAGCCCGTCCTCGGCGTCGCGATGGAGAGGCTCGTCGATGTGTATGGCTGGGAGCGTCCGCTAGCCTCCCGCACCCTCACGGCCCGCCTGCTGCGCCCGGCCAAGCCGCCGCCCGCGTAGACGCCGTCGACGCACCGCCTACGAGGCCGCCCCATCCCGGGCGGCCTTTTTCATGCCCGTCGGCCGTGACGTTCGCGGAGGTCCCGTTACGTGCGCCGCCCTCCGCTGGGCGTGCCGTACGCCGGAGTAACGGAGACGCGGCCGCAGGGAGATTCCGCCCCCCTGGGAGCACGTTTACCCTTGGGCCCAGGGGTTCTTTTACCGAGATCGCAGCCATCCCGCCGGGGACTCTTGGCAGTCGAATCGCGAGCTGCGATCTCAGATGCACACCGCACCGAGGAGGCCCGTCATGTCGTATCACCGCTCCGCCTATGACGTCGCCGGCAGCTTCGACCGCGGCATGCAGGGCATGGCCGTTAGCCTCGGCACCGTCCTCATCGAGCAGCGCATGATCCGCCAAGCCGACCGCGCGGCGGCGAACGTCATCAGGGCTCGAACCGCCAAGCTGGTCTACGACCGGGTCTTCAACGAGGAGATGGCCGCCCACCGTGCCCAGGCGGCCCGGGCCGAGGAGGCCGAGCGGGACCGGCGCTTCCGCATGCAGCGTGCGATGGCGGCTTTGGCGGCCAAGAGGGCCCGGGGCTAACGCGTACCGCCGTGCGCACGATTCGGCGGCGCGCAGCAAGAATCCAGGGCCACGAGCCCGTCACGAGCCCTTCAGCGCAAATAAAGAAGGCCGCCCTGGTGAGGGGCGGCCTTCGTCGTTCAGGGGTGGCTGCGGGCGTCAGGCGGCCCGGGGGCGCGGCGCCGGGATGTGCTCGTAGCCCCGCTCGCGCATCGTGGCGGCGAACTCGTTGACCTTCGCCCTGATCGCGGCGTTGCCTTCGCGGACCGGGCCGGCCAGGGCGGCGAGGCGCGCCTTCTCCTCGGCGGTCCACTCGGCGAGCGTCGGCACCTTCGGCAGCCCCTTGAGCACCCGCTCGCCCATGAGGTGCTGGCCGATGTGGCGGGCCTCGTATGCCAGGAGCGCTGCCCGCTCCTCGACGTCGAGCGAGTTCAGGTAGGCGACAGCGCGCTCGTCGAGGACGCCTGCCGCGCGCTCCTCGCCGCAGGGGAAGAGATGGCTCCCGGCCGCGTGGCCCCACTCCTCGCGGACGTCCGGCTCGGCGATGTCGGCCTTGAGGATCTCGCGCGGACGGTTGAGCTCGGCCAGGAGCTCCTCCTCGGCGAGCGCCTCTTCCTGCGGGGGCGTCGGCAGGACGGCGGCCGAGGCGCGCAAGACGAAGCGCGTGCCGTCCCAGACGAGCCTGGGTGCGCGGGCCAGCGCGGCGAAGGCGGCGCGCATGATGGCGGCGAAGCTGTTGCGAATGCCCATCGGTGTCTCCTGTCTGTGGGAATGCTGCTGGCGGTGGTGGAAAGGGACTAGCGGGTCACGCCGAGGGCGACGGCCTCGGGATACGTGCAGGCCCTGACCCAGACGTGACGGCCGGCGACGCGCTCGCAGTAGACGTGAGCGAGCTCGGGCATCGTCGGCCGGGTAGGCGCCGTCGGCCTGCCAGTCGTGCCCGGCCGGGGCGACGATTCGCTTGAGCTCGTCCGGCCAGCCAGCCGCGACGACGGCGGCCCGGTAACGGCGCTCGCTCGCCCCGGCCGGGTCGACGAGATCCTCGGCCTGCTGCTCGGATACCGCCATGAGGGCGCCGTCCCTGACGACGGCGTGGCCGTCCCGCGTGGCGACGACCGTGCCGTCCGACGGCATCGATTCGAGGCGCTCGACGCGGCGGAGGCGCCCGAAGACACCCCCCTCGCATCTCGACGCTCCATAGTCCGGTCTGGCTCACGGGCTCCTCCCTCCGTCCGCCGATCTGCGGACAGTCGGATTCTCCCCCTCGACCCGGAAAGCCGCAAGGACCGGGAATCGATTTTTTCTGATTTTCTCAAGATGTTGCAGCGCACTTCCAAAAGATACCTAACTGCCCTTAGCTTCCCAAAAACGTAGAAATCGATGCTGCACCGCGACAAATCGTGCATTGGGCCCTTGCGCTGGCAGCGGCGAGTGTAAAATTGTCCCGCAGATCCGCGGATTTTCGGACAGACAGGGGGAACGGGGTGACCCAATACGTTGAATACAGTGTAGTCATGGAGCGCCTGGAGGGCCGCGTCCGTGAGGCAGGGAGCGCGCAGGCGCTCGCCGAGGCGGTCGGCCTGTCGCCGCAGCACCTGTCCGACGTGCGGCGCGGGAAGCGCGCCGTTACCGGCACGCTCGCCGACGCGCTCGGCGTCCACGTGCGCCGCGTCTTCGTCGAGGGGCCGCGGCCGCCCGAGCCCGTGGAGCTCGTCGGCGCCGACGGCGAGGTCCTGGTTCGCGCCGAGAGGGTCTTCTCATGAGCCGCCGCCGCAGCCATCGCATCGACGACTTTAACAACGTCTCGGACGACCTCGACGGCAAAGTCCGTGTCCGCCCGTCTCCCGAACAGGTCGCCCGCCTCTGGGACTCCCATCACGGGTGGGAGGCATGCCTGGAGCGGTGGGGGTGGATCGGTCGTTGGTCGCTTGAGCACATGGCCGTCCAGGGCCGCCGGCTCATCCGCGCTCGCGCCGGCGAGAGCCAAAGCCGCTCGTCGCGTCGTCAGACGACGCCCGAGCAGGAGGCGGCCGTCTACGAGGCCATCCAGCGCCTTGGCGTCTGCCGCGCGGCTGAGGCGACCGGCTTGAGCATTGCCGTCATCTATCGCGTCCTGCGCGAGCGGGGCGTCGAGCAGTCGCCCAAGCTGCCGAAGGGCGATAGGGCGCGAGCGACCCGCGAGGGGATGGCCCGGGCCAAAGCGGCGAGGGCCGCGGCATGATCGAGACCGGCCTTCCAGACCTGACCGGCCTCGACGGGGCAGACGTCGCCGTCGAGGCCGCGCGCCTCGCCGCGGGCGAGCCTTGGTTTTCGTCCGAAGTCGCTGGGCTTCAATATTATGCCTACGGCACCGTCGACGAGCTCACCGGCGACCAGGTGATCCCGCAGCCGGGCGACCGCCTCCATCTCGTCCGCGAACCTGAGAATCCGCACTACCGTCACGCCATCCAGGTCTGGTGGCAGAACTCTCACATGCTCGGGCACCTGCCGCGGAGCGTCGCCGCCGAGGTCGCGCCGCTTCTCGACGCCAAGGTCGCGGCTCGGGCCTACGTCGCCGAGCCCGGGGACGGCGAGGCCTGGTCCCTGCGGGCGCTCGTCGTCGGCCCGGCTGCCGAGCCCTGGTGGTCCCGGTACATCGAGCACGTGGCTTGGCGGGCCCTCGCGGCGCCGGCCGAGGAGTACGAGCGCGCCGCGGCGCTCGCCGACCGGGCCGAGAAGACACGGTCCTCGATGGAGATGCGCCGCCGCCGCAGGCTCCGGGACGCGGTCGAGACGCTGCTCACCGTCCCGTGCGACGTGATCCTCCCGGCGCCATACGACGATGGCCGGATCGACGTCGACACCATCGCCCGCGCGCTCCGGTGCTCCGAATCGACCGTCGTGCGCATCGCGGCCAAGTGCGGCATCCGGATCGGGCGCTTCGACTACGCCGTGGCGGTCACACCCGATTTCGAGGCCGCCCTCAAGGCATGGGCGCGCAAGCCGAAGCGGAAGCCGGAGAAGGTCCCGGCGCGCGACATCCAGGTCCGCGCCTTCCACCGCGAGACCGACTTCGGAGGCCAGTATGCCTGCGGCCGCTGAGCCCCGCGGGATCTTTGTCGACGCCCTTTGGCGCCTCGACCTCGCCGAGACGAAGAAGCGGCTCGCGCTCGTCCGGGCCGCCGCCAAGGCCGCCTCCATCGAGGCCGGCGGGGACAAGGAGCTCGATGCCGCGCTCGCCCGCGTCGACGCCGATCTCCTCTACGCCGCGCAGCGGGCCGTCGAGACGCTTGCGACGGAGCTCGCCCTGCACGAGCGCGACCGCGGCCCGCCGCCGGACACCCCGGCCGCGGAGCCGACGCCGCCTGTCCGATACGCCCGCCTCCCACGCCTTTCGAGGACCTCGCCATGAGCAGCCCCACCCGCACTACGGTCGAGTTCCCCGAAGTCCCGGTCCGCGTCGTCATCCCGGCCGATGGCATCCACCTCGGTACGGGGCCGCTTCTGTGGGCGATGGTCGATGTCGCGCGGCCGCAGGGCACGGTCATCGGAGTGCGTGTCTTCGCCCACGCCGGCGAGGCTCCCCACCTGGATCTCTCGACGCTCCGGCACCGCGGCCGGGAGACAACTGTGACGGACTGGGCGCTCGTCCCGGCCGGCATGCCCCGGATCGGGGCCACGCTCCGGGCGGCCCTACACGACGGACCGGACCTCGTTGAGGTCACCGACTTCCTCGCGACCTTCCGCCCCGCCGCCTAACCCAACCCACCAGGAGCCCCTCCCTTGTCCCACCTCCGCCTCGTCCCGTCCGTCCCGCCGGTGCCCGAGCCGGCCATGCCGCGGGCCTACGCTCCGCCGGCGCCGGCCCGCGGCTTCCCGTACCCGTCGGGCGCTTTCGCCTCGCACGGTGCGCGCCTCGCTCCGTCTCGGCTCTATCCGGACCGCGTCCCCGCGCCGCCCGGCGGCCGCGCGCATCTCACGGAGGACGCCTGGGACTTGGACTTCGAGCAGGCCGTCCTCTCGGCCATGGAGACCCTAGCCGCCGGGCGCGAGCTCAGGGATTCCCTCGGCAAGCCCGTCGTCCCCCACGAAGTCGAGCGCTACGCCGGCTTGAAGGCCTCTGGTCTCGCCGGCCTTCAGGCGAGGCTGAGGCCGCATCTTCGCCGGGACCACCCCTGGCAGGGGCAGGCGCAGGATCTCGTCGAGCGCCTCGCCGCTGAGGAACGGCACTGGTGGGCGGTCTCCGGCCGGCGACAGGCCTGACGCTCCCCCGTCGACGCGCCCGGCGACAGGGGCGCCATCGCCTTCCCCACCCACCCCGGTTTCCCGTGAGGACCGACGTGCACTACTTCGACGAGTTACGCGACGGCGCCGACCGCCACTTCAAGGAGTGGCTCGCGGCACTGGCTGCCGACGACGGCTACGCCCGCGCTGCGGCTTGGGGCCTGAGACTAAACCTGGCCGGCCTGACGCCCGAGGAAGCCCTAGTGCGAGTGGCCGAAGGCATGGAGCGGTACGCCGGCCATCATCGCGTCCTCTACGCCGCGTCGGTGGCGGGCGGTATCTACCACGACCCCGACGCCATCGAGAGCATGATCGAGGTCGTCGACGCCATCCTGTCCGACCGGGGGCTGTCCGAGGCCGAGCGCGAGGCCCGCCTGCGCGACCGCATCGTGACCCGCATCCGCCGGGGCGACTACAGCGAGGCCGACGTCGATTGGCTGGAGATCAAGGCCGCCGCCATGACGGACGCCGAGGTGCTGAGGATGCAGCCCTTCGGTGAGGAGCAGATCACGGAGCTCGCTCGCCGCGTCGTCACCGCGTCGACGCCCCAGGTCGATTTCTGGACGCGCCGCGAGATTGCGCCGGACGAGCGCCACCTGGTCCTTCGCGAGTCCATCGCCGGACGGGAGAGGGAGAGCAGGCACAGCCTGCTGAGCGCGTACCTCCACGTCGTCTGCGGCGACGGCGGGGCGGCCGAGTTCCTGGACGTCTACGACGAGCACGTGGCCCTGGCGAGTTAACTACTCGTTAACCGTACAACAGCACATCCCCTTGCAGGCCGATAGCAGCCGGGGTATCAATTGGGTTAGCTTACGACGGTAACCATACCTTGGAACTCGACTCGACTGTTCGGCCATCATGGCCCTTTCTCGTGCGCATGGGGCGACATGCCCTGCGCACGAGGAATCCATGACCGACACCAAGTCCCGCAGCCGCCTTCTGGCAGAGACCGGCCACGCCATCCTCTCGATGGGCGTCACCAGCTCCACGGCCTACCTGGCCCTCGGCAGCGAGGTGGAGCGCGAGGCGTTCCTTCGCGCCCTGTTCGACGACAATGACGTCGTCTACCTCGTTTTCTGGCTCAACGCCGACGAGTTCACGTTCCTTCCCGCGAAGGGGGACAGGGCGCTCGCCGCGGTGGGACCCGCCACGAAGGCGGATGCCTTTTTCGTAGCCTCGTTTGAGGAGGCGATCATTCTCGGCATGGACCTGGGCGACGACGATGCTCGCCGGTACCTCCCGAGGCTGACGCCTTCGCACATCCCGCCCACGAGCCGGTTCCGCTCGTTCGACGAGAAGTTCCTGACGGCGGCCGAGGAGCGCCGGCGGCGCCGGGATGCCAAGCGCGCGAAGGGGGCGGCCCATGGCTAAGCGCCCCCGCCGAAAGGCCCGCCTGGCCCCGCGGCCTGTCCCGGTGGCGACCGACGAGGCCATCGAGCGCCTGGAGCGGTACCTCTACCAGCGGTTCGGGTCGCTGCCTCGCCCGGTCACGCACGTCTCTCGGGCGAGGGCGCTGGACAACGACGGCTTTGCCGCCGACGTCCAGCTTTTCGACGGCAGCCGCTCCATCCTCATCGTGCGCCACGTGGAGGGGCGCGATCCTGAGGAGCGGTGGTGCATGCGGGGGAAGTACGAGCCGGAGGGCCCCTCCGGCTTCTACTGGAACATAATCGCAGAGGGCTGGGTCCGCGCCACCGATGAGGAGGCTGAGGCAGCGATTGCGGCAGGGCACTGCCTGTAACACCAGAGGCCGTGCCTAAGGGCACGGATGAACCAGCCTTCACATCCGAGGCCACCACCGTGAACCCCCGTGCCAACATGAGCACGGATTACCCATCGTGCGCGATTCCACCGGTCAGTTGTCCAACCCCGTGCCATTGCGAGCACGGATTGCCCCTCCTTCACTTGCGCGGCCACTACCGCGAACTCCCCGTGCCTCTGAGCACGGATAACTCAAAGGGCTCTGCAGGGCCCATCTCCGTGACGGCCACACACGGGTCAACGTGGCCACGAACGCGCTGCCCGCCGGGAGGCACTGCGGCGCGGTCGAAACCGAACCGCAGTGCCTCCCGGCGGGGCTAGTCGTCCCCGCCCTCGGCCTCCATCTCGCGCCCGAGCCGGAGCTCCTCCGGGACGTCGGGCGTCGCCGACATCCTCTCGCGGATCTCCTCCAGGCTGGCCGGCCGGTACCCCCACCGGTCGACGCCGACGTCGCATGACTGTGCCGTGTCCGGTAGGAGCCCGTGCGTATGCCCGAAGCAATGGCGCGCGCCCCTGAAAGCGCCCGGCCAAGCTCTCATTGGATAGTGCGAGAAAATCCACCTCGACCCGTCGAGCTTAGGCCGAGCCAGGTCGTGGACGGAATGCCACCCAAGCGTCAGCGTCTTGATCTTGTCGTGGTTGCCCCGGCATAGAATCTTGCGGCCGCGCAGGCGCCGAAATAGCGCCGCGAGCTCTTCCGGCGTTCCCCCCAGCGCGAAGTCGCCGAGGTGCCAGACCTCGTCGCGCAGGCCGACGACCGAGTTCCAGGCCGCGATCAGCGCCTCGTTGTGCTCCGCGACGTCAGCGAACGGGCGGCCGCACATTGCGAGCACGCCGGCGTGGTTGAAGTGCGTATCGGCGGTTACGAAAACGGTCATCGGGGCAGCCTCCTGAAGGGGCTGCCGCCGCGCGGTCACGCCCCGGGATGGGTCTCGGTCGGGTGGGGGCGTATGCGAGGTTTCACGGGTCTCTCCGTCTCGTCGGGGCCAGGGATTTCATCTCGGGATTTCCCCGGTCAAGCGGGGTCGTCCGGCACGGTTAACGAAAACCCTGGGCGGTCGGGCGGCCGGTGGCTCCCGAGCTCGGCGAACCTCGCCCGGCACCAGGGCGTGTGTTTCGCCGGGCGCCTGACGTGCCACGGAGCCGGCCACCGGCACCGGACGAGGGCCGCGAGGACGTCCTCCGGGGTCGCCCGGGGCCCGAGGCGCGCGGTCAGGCGCTCGACGCAGTAGTTCCCCTTCCGCCCCGGGCACCAGGGGCAGACCAGCCGCACGCGCCGGTACGGGAACTCGCCCAAGCACCGCGGTACCCGCATCCCGTCCCTCCCCTTCCGCCCCGGTCGGCGCGTTTAGCAGACCATCGCCATCGTTCCCTATTTGTTCCAATGGGCGGTTCGGTCAATGCGCAGCCTGGGCGGCGGTCCCGGACGGCTCTCGGACGGGGAAGCCCATTCGGACGGGAACTCGGACGGGACAGGCACCCCCCGTCCGAAAACCGTCCGAGAAAGCAAAAGCCCCGGACGGGCTGTCCAGGGCTCGGTGTTTCCGAAGTGTGCTCTAGATCTTCTAAGTGCCTACCCTGGTTCCGGTTTTCACCGTCAAAGGCCAGGGAGGATATTGGTAGCGGAGGAGGGATTTGAACCCCCGACACAAGGATTATGATTCCTCTGCTCTAACCAGCTGAGCTACTCCGCCGCCTCGGACCGGACCCGCCGGGCCCGTCGTCACGGTGGCGCGATATAGGGAAACCGGCGGAGACCTGTCAAGGAAGGAACGTGACCGAATGTGGAGCGGGTGCGGGCGAGCCGGCCGGGGCGTCGGCGTGCCTCCCGCGAAACGCCGTTCCGCATCCTTGACAAGTCCCCTCCCCGCACCGGAGCATGGCATCGGGCCCGGCAAGAGGCCCCCGACGAAGGATGTCTCGGGTGAGGACGACGCTCCTGGCGGCCGCGATGGTGGCCGCGTGGCATGGTGGCGCCTGCGCGCAGGCGGGCGGCACGATCTCCGATGGCGCCGTGCGCCTCGGCTTCCTGCTCGACATGTCGGGCGTCTATGCCGACGTCACCGGGCCGGGCAGCGCCGCCGCGGCCCGGATGGCGGTGGAGGATTTCGGCGGCACGGTGCTCGGGGCGCCGGTCGAGGTGGTGGTCGCCGACCACCAGAACAAGCCGGACGTCGCCGCCGCCACCGCCCGGGCGTGGTTCGACACCGAGCGGGTCGACGCCATCCTCGACGTCGCCGCCTCGGCGACCGCGCTCGCCGCCGCCGACATCGCCAGGGCCAAGAACCGCATCATCGCGTTCAGCGGGCCGGGCGCCGTGCGGCTCACCAACGAGGCGTGCTCGCCGGTCTCGGTGCACTGGGCCTACGACACCTACGCGCTGGCCAATGCCACCGCCCAGGCCACCGTGAAGGCCGGCGGCTCGTCGTGGTTCTTCCTCACCGCCGACTACACGTTCGGGCACGAGCTCGAGCGCGACGCGAGCGCGGTGGTCAAGGCCAATGGCGGCACGGTCGCGGGCGGGGTGCGCGCGCCGCTCAACACCGCCGACTTCTCGTCGTTCCTGCTCCAGGCGCAGGCATCGGGAGCGAAGATCGTCGGGCTCGCCAATGCCGGGCGCGACACCACCAACGCGATCAAGCAGGCGGCGGAGTTCGGCCTCGCCCAGGGCGGCCAGAAACTCGCCGGGCTGCTCGTCTACATCAACGACGTCCACAGCCTCGGCCTCAAGGCGACCCAGGGCATGCTGCTGACGGAAGGCTTCTACTGGGACCTCGACGACCGGACCCGGGCGTGGTCGAAGCGGTTCTTCGACCGGGTCGGGCGGATGCCGAACATGTCCCAGGCCGGGGTCTATTCCACCGTCACCCACTACCTGAAGGCGGTGCGGCAGGCCGGCACCGACGAGACCGGGGCCGTGATGGCAGCGATGCGGGCGATGCCGGTCGACGACGTGTTCGCCCGCGGCGGGCGCATCCGCGAGGACGGCCGCATGGTCCACGACATGTATCTGTTCGAGGTCAAGAAACCGGAAGAATCCTCCGGCCCGTGGGACCTCTACAAGCGCGTCGCGACGATCCCCGGCGAGCAGGCGTTCCAGCCGCTCTCGGCCTCCCGCTGCCCTCTGGTGAAGAAATGACGCCCCGCTGGACCCGCCGGCCCGAGGGCGCGACCTGGGGCGATTTCGGGCCCGACGACGAGCGCGGCCGGCTCAACCTGCTCACCCCCGAGAAGGTGCGCCAGGGCGTCGCCGAGGTGCGCGAGGGCCTGACCTTCTGCCTCAGCCTGCCGCTCGATTATCCCGGCGGCAACGTGCTCAACCCGCGCCGCCACCCGCCGCAGATCCGCCCGACCGTGCGGGCGACCGGGCGGCCGAGCTACAACTTCCCGGTCTGCGAGGAGGTGCCGGACGCCACCGACGTGGTCAGCGACGACCTCGCGGTGCTGCACCTGCAATACTCGACCCAGTGGGACAGCCTCGCCCATGTCGGGTCGCTGTTCGACGCCGACGGCGACGGCCGGCCCGAGCCGGTCTACTACAACGGCTTCCGGGCCGGCGAGCACGTCACCGGCCCGTCGCGGCCCGACGAGGCCGGGGCGCCGTCGCGGGCCCGACGTCTCGGCATCGAGCGGCTGGCGGAAGCCGGCATGCAGGGCCGCGGCGTGATGATCGACCTGCGCGCCCATCTCGGCGACGCGCGCACCGCGGTCGGGTACGACGCGCTGCGCAGGATCCTCGACGCCGACGGGGTGGTGGTCGAGCCCGGCGACATGGTGTGCCTGCATACCGGCTTCGCCGAGCGGATCCTCGGCATGGGGCGGGCGCCCGACCCGGAGGTGGTGCACGGGCTCTGCGCCGGGCTCGACGGGCGCGACCGCAGACTCCTGAACTGGATCACCGATTGCGGCCTCGCCGCCCTCATCGCCGACAACTACGCCGTCGAGGTCCACCCGGCCCTGCCGGGTGCGGGCTGCTGCGCCACCCTGCCGCTGCACGAGCACTGCCTGTTCCGGCTCGGGGTCAATCTCGGCGAGTTGTGGCACCTCACCCCGCTCGCCGCGTGGCTGCGTGCGCGGGGCCGCCACCGCTTCCTCCTCACCGCCCCGCCCCTGCGGCTTCCCGGCGCCGTCGGCTCGCCGGTGACGCCGATCGCCACCGTGTAGGACGGATCATGACCGCACGCCTGTTCGAGCCCGTCAGCCTCCGCGGCATCACCCTGCGCAACCGGGTGGTGGTGCCGCCGATGTGCCAGTACTCGGCCGAGGACGGCGTGGCGGGGGACTACCACCTCGTCCATTACGGCCGCTTCGCGCTCGGCGGCGCCGGCCTCGTCATCGCGGAGGCGACCGCGGTGGTGCCGGAGGGGCGCATCACCCACGGCGACCTCGGCCTGTGGTCGGATTCCCACGGCGAGGCGCTGGCGCGCGTCGCCCGCTTCCTCAAGGCGCAGGGCGCGGCGGCGGGGGTGCAGCTCGGCCATGCCGGCCGCAAGGCGAGCATGCAGCGGCCGTGGTACGGCAACGGCCCGCTCGGCCCCGACGACCTCGCCCGCGGCGACGCGCCCTGGGACGTCGTCGCCCCGAGCCCGGTCGCCATGGACGAGGGCTGGCTCGTGCCGGCGGAGCTGGCGCCCGACGCGATGGCGGCGCTGACCGACGCCTTCGCGGCCGCCGCCGGCCGGGCCGACCGGGCGGGGTTCGACGTCGTCGAGCTGCACTGCGCCCACGGCTACCTGCTGCACTCGTTCCTGTCGCCGCTCTCCAACCGCCGCACCGACCACTACGGCGGCGACCGGGCCGGGCGGATGCGGCTGCCGCTGGAGGTCGCCCGGGCGCTGCGCGCGGCGTGGCCGGCGGAGAAGCCGCTGTTCGTGCGGGTCTCGGCGGTGGACGGGATCGAGGGCGGCCTGACCCTCGACGACACCCTGGCCTTCGCCGGCGAACTGAAGGCGATCGGGGTCGACGTGCTCGACTGCTCGTCGGGCGGGCTCGCCGGCTCGGCCACCGCGGCGCGGGTGCGGCGCGACTACGGCTTCCAGGTCGGCTTCGCCGAGGCGGTGAAGCGCGAGACCGGGCTCGCCACGATGGCGGTCGGGCTGATCGTCGACCCGGCCCAGGCCGAGGCGATCGTGGCGGAGGAGCGGGCCGACCTGGTGGCGGTCGGGCGCGAGGCGCTGGCCGACCCGAACTGGGCGCTGCGCGGGGCGGGCGGCTACGCGGCGTGGCCGCAGCAGGCCGGCTGGTGGCTGGAGCGCCGGGCGAAGGACATCGAACGGCTCGGACCCTGGCGGGGATGACGCCCGCGGGATTCCGAAGGGCGGCGAGCCCTTCGGCGGGTCGTCAGGGCGGCGCCCTGACCTCGGCGGAGCCGACTTGATGCGATTTCCGGTTGATCGCTTCAGGCGATCCCTGCGGGATCGCTTTCGCGATGCGGAAATCGGCTTCGCTCATGCGTGCGGAGCAAAGCTCCGCCGCGCGGGCTGGTGATACGGAAGGATTCGGTCATGAGGAAACAGATCGCGGTCGTCGGCGGCGGCCTGATGGGGCACGGCATCGCCCTGGTGCTGGCGCTCGGCGGGCACGGGGTGCGGCTCACCGACACCAGCCCCGCCACCCTGGAGCGGGTGCCGGGCCTGATGGCGGCGGCGCTCGGCACGCTGCGCGAGGCCGGCGCGGTCGGCGACGAGTGGACGCCCGAGCGCCTCGCCGGCGCCGTGAGCCTCTCCCCCGACCTCGCCGCGACGGTGGCGGGCGCCGACCTCGTGATCGAGGCGATCACCGAGAACCCGGAGGCGAAGCGGGTGCTGTTCGCCGAGCTCGACCGGCTGCTGCCGGCGCAGGCGCTGATCGCCTCGAACACCAGCTACCTCGACGTCTTCCCGCTGATCCCGCCGGCGCGCCAGGCGCGGGCGCTGGTGATGCACTGGTACACCCCGCCCTACATCGTCGACCTCGTCGACGTGGTGCCGGGCCCCTCGACCGACCCGGCGGTGATCGAGGAGGCCCGCCGGTTGATCCTCGGCCTCGGCCAGGTGCCGATCGTGCTCAAGCGGTTCATCCCGGGCTACGTCGCCAACCGGATCCAGTCGGCGATCTCGGCCGAGATCTACCACCTCCTCGACGAGGGCATCGCGACGCCCCGCGAGATCGACGACGCGATGATCCACGGGCTGGCGCTGCGCATCCCGGTCCTCGGCCACCTCGCCAAGGCCGACTTCACCGGCATCGAATTGCTGCGCCACGCGCTCGCCAATGCGAGCTACAGCCCGCCCGCCCCGCGCACGCAGTGCGACGCCCTCGACGCCCTGTCGGCCGGGGGGCGCAGCGGCGTCATGGCCGGCCACGGCTTCTTCGACTGGGGCGGGCGCGACCCGGCCGAGCTGTTCGCCGACCGCGACCGGCGCCTCCTCGCCCTCAAGCGGGCGATGCGGGAGGTCGGGCGGATGGAGGGAGCGTAGCGCACTTCCCTCGAGGGGCCCGCCTCGAGGGGCCCGCCTCCGGGGCCCGATCGTTCCACCGGCCCACGACGGCCGGTGGCGAAGCGGTCGCCGCTCCGGCAGGACCGGCGATGCGCCGCCGATGGCCGGGCAGGATTACTCCCGATGCTCCCGTTCAGGTGGGAGGCGCCGACTGCTATCGAGGGCCCCCCGCGCCGGCGCCGGCCGGCAGAAACTCTTAACCAGGGCGCGGGAGAAGCGTGGGATCGACCTGAAGCCTGCTCATCCGGACCGCCAGCATGTGCCTGATCTGTCAGACTCGCGAAGGCCGCGCCGTCCTGGAATGCGGCGAGGTCCAGCCGGGGGCGTCCGAGCAGGAGGCCGGGCCAGCCACCGGCCTCCTCTCGGCGGCGTTGCCGACGTGGAGCGTCGCGCGGCAGGCGGCCTACCTCACGGACGGCTACTGGCAGGACCAGCGGTGGGGGCGGCACCACTTCGACGTCCGGGCCGGCGGAACCCTGACGGTCAACCTCGGATCGCTGAACCCGTTCGCCCTGCAGACCGCCCGCGACGCGCTCGCGGCCTGGACGGCGGTGTCCGGCATCCGGTTCGCCGAGGTCGCCGGATCGGCGCAGATCGGCTTCGGCGAGAACCAGTCCGGCGCCTGGGCCAGCTCGGCCACTTCCGGTGAGATCATCGCCAGCAGCACGGTCAACGTCGAGTCCACCTGGACCCAGTACGGCTGGTACTACCTCCAGACCTACATCCACGAGATCGGCCACGCGCTCGGCCTCGGCCATGCCGGCAACTACAACGGCTCCGCCAGCTTCGCCACCGATGCGAAGTACCAGGAGGACAGCTGGCAGACGTCGGTCATGTCCTACTTCGACCAGGACCAGAATCCCTACGCCAGCGCCGCCTACTCGAACGTCGTGACGCCGATGATGGCGGACATCGTGGCGATCCAGAGCCTCTACGGCGTGCCGGCCGACAGCCGGGCCGGCGACGACGTCTACGGCGACAACCGCACCGTCACCGGCACGGGAACCGACATCCCGACCTGGCTGGCCGCCACCCTGTTCGACGGCGGCGGCACCGACACCATCGACCTCAGCCTGCGCCCGGCCGGCCAGCGGCTGGACCTGCGGCCCGGGTCGTTCTCCGACATCGACGGCCGGGCCGGCAACCTCGCGATCGCCCTCGACACCGTCATCGAGAACGCCGTCACCGGCGGCGGCGACGACACCGTCATCGGGAACGACGCGGCCAACCGGCTCGCGGGCGGCGCGGGCGGCGACTTCCTCGACGGGGGTGCCGGCAGCGACAGCCTCGACGGCGGCGCGGGGTCCGACACGATGCGGGGCGGCGACGGGGACGACACCTACGCCGTCGACGGCGTCGGCGACCTCGTGGTGGAATGGTCGGACGAGGGCGCCGACCTCGTGATGTCGTCGGTCTCCTACGCGCTCGGTGCGGATCTCGAGAACCTGACGCTCACCGGCACCGGGACGATCGACGGCCTCGGCAACGGCCTCGCCAACCTCCTCACCGGCAACGCCGCCGCCAACCGGCTGGACGGCGGCGCCGGTGCCGACACGCTGATCGGACTTGCCGGCGACGACGTCTACATCGTCGACACGGCCGGCGACCGGGTGGTCGAGGCGTCGCGCGACGGCTACGACCGGGTGCTGGCGCGGGCGAGCTACCGGCTGGAGGCGGGGCAATCGATCGAGGCGCTGTACGCCGACGCCACCGGCGACACGGCCGCGATCGACCTCGCCGGCAACGAGGCCGCCAACGTCATCCTCGGCTCCTACGGCGCCAACGTGCTCGACGGCGGCGCCGGCGCCGACACGATGGCGGGCTATCGCGGCGACGACATCTACGTCGTCGACGATGCCGGCGACCGGGTGATCGAGGCCGCGGGTCAGGGCTTCGACCGGGTGCTGGCCCGCGTCAGCTACCGGCTGGAGGCGGGGCAATCGATCGAGGGCCTGTACGCCGACGCCACCGGCAGCACCGAGGCGATCGACCTCACCGGCAACGAGATCGCCAACATCCTCGAAGGCTCCCACGGCGCCAACCGGCTCGATGGCGGCGCCGGCGCCGACACGATGCGGGGCTATCGCGGCGACGACGTCTACGTTGTCGATGCGGGCGATCGGGTGATCGAGGCGGCGGGCGGCGGCTACGACCGGGTGCTGGCGCGCACGAGCTACGCCCTGGAGGCCGGGCAGGCGATCGAGGCGCTGTACGCCGACGCCACCGGCAGCACGGCTGCGATCGACCTCACCGGCAACGAGGCCGCCAACGTCATCCTCGGCTCCTACGGCGCCAACGTGCTCGACGGCGGCGCCGGCGCCGACCTCCTGCAGGGCTACGCGGGCAACGACACCTTCGTGTTCGCCAGCGCGCTGGTGAGCGGCGTCGTCGACCGGATCCGCGACTTCGGCACGGGGGCGGGGGACGACGACGCGATCCGGCTGTCGTCGGCGGTGTTCGGGCTGGCGTCGGGGGGCTTGAGCGCGGGGGCGTTCAAGGACCTGAGCCAGGGCGCGGCGGATGGCGACGACCGGATCCTGTACGACCGGACTACGGGCGGCCTGTTCTACGACGCGGACGGCAGCGGCGCGGGCGAGCGGCAGCAGTTCGCGCTCCTGGAGAACCGGGCCGTGCTGACCGCCGGCGACTTCACGGTCGTGTAGCGGACGCCCGCTTCCCGGGTGCCGCGCGCCGCCGGCGGAGCGGCGCGGAAACGATGCAGGACCGACAGCCTCGTCATACGAAATCCGCATCGCTTCAGGCGACCGCAAGCGGTCGCCTGAAGCGATGCGGATTTCGGCTTCGCTCACTGGTGTACCTTGCGGCTGTTGGATGCGGGGCTCGCTGCGAGGCGGCCTCATGTCCGACAGCCCGAGCCTCTGGCGTGACGGCCTGCTTCGCTTGCCGCGCGACGGCCCGCCTGAGACCTGCCGCACGGCAGGGGCCGGGAGACCGCGACGGACCACAGGGTGATGCGCCAGTGCCAGCCAGCCGGAGCGCCTGTCAGTGAGCGATCCGCACGATCTCCCGGCTCGGGCGAGCCTACTCCACCCCGAGGAGATCGCGACATGTCGTTTCATGGAGGCCTGGACTGGGGCGGCGCGAGCCATGCCCTGTGCATCCTCGACGCCACCGGCCGGGTCGTCGCCCGGCTCGACGTGCCTCACGATGCGGCCGGGCTGGCCGGCATGGTGAGCCAGCTCGGCCGCATCGCCGCCGCGGCCGACCTGCCCATCGCCATCGAGCGGCCCTCCGGCCTGATCGTCGACACCCTGATCGAGGCCGGACATCCCGTCGTCCCGATCCATCCCAACGTCGTCAAAGCCTGCCGGCCCCGCTACCGCGCCGCCGGCGGCAAAAGCGATCCGGGCGACGCGTTCATGCTCGCCGACATCCTGCGCACCGACGGCCACCGGTTCTCGCCCCTGACGCCCGCCTCCGACGCCATCAAGGCCCTGCGCGCCCGGGTGCGTGCCCGCGACGATCTCGTCGCCCAGCGCACCGCCCTCACCCATCGGCTCCGCAGCCTGCTCGACGGCTTCTGGCCCGGCGCCACCACGATCTTCTCCGCCCTCGACAGCCCCATCGCCCTCGCCTTCATCGCCCGCTATCCCACCCCCGACAGCGCCAGACGGCTCGGCGAGACGCGCCTCGCCACCTTCCTCGACCGCCACGCCTATTCCGGCCGACGCTCGCCCGCCGAACTGCTCGCCCGCCTGCGCGCCGCGCCCGCCGGGCTGGCCCGCAAGGCCGAGGCCGACGCCAAGGGCGAGATCGCCCGCGCCCTCGTCGCCGTCCTCGAACGCCTCCGCACCGCGGTCGCCACGCTCTCCGCCCGCATCGAGCAGGCCGTCGCCGCCCTGCCGGACGGCACCATCGTCATGTCCTTCCCCCGCGCCGGACGCCTGTGCGCCGCCGCGATCCTGGCCGAACTCGGCGACGTGCGCGAACGCTTCCCCACCGAGCAGCACCTCGCCGCCGAGGCCGGCGTCTGCCCCGTCACCCACGCTTCCGGCAAAAGCCGCGGCGTCGTCGTCCGGTGGGCCTGCAACACGCATCTCAGAGGGGCCGTCACCTGCTTGGCCGACAACTCCCGCCACGCCTCGGCCTGGGCCAGGGACGTCTACGACAGAGCCCGACACCGCGGCTGCCGGCACGCCCACGCCGTCCGGATCCTCGCCCGCGCCTGGATCAGGGTGCTCTGGAGAGCCTGGACCCAACGCACCCCCTACGATCCCCACAAGCACCGAGCCGCCGCAAAAATCGCCCCATGACCAACAACAGGTGGACACAGGGTGTCTCAGGCGTGCGGAGCAAAGCTCCGCCGCGCGGGCTGGTGATACGGTTTCCGGACGATCAGTTCCGGAAACCGTATCAGAGCCGCGCCATGCCGTTCCGCCGGGCGGGACACCCGTGGCCGTGTCCGGCCGCGGCGCTATAGTGGGCCCCTGCCCCAAGGGAGATGCCTCGCCCATGTTCGACTTCCCTGTCCTGCTCGGTGACATCGGCGGCACCAACGCGCGCTTCGCCGTGCAGGAGGGGCCGGAGAGCGAGCCGGTGGTGCTCGACCACGAGCGCACCGCCGACCATCCGGACCCGAGTGCGGCGATCCGGGCGGCCCTGGCGAAGGGCGGCGGCACCGCGGCGCCGCGCTCGGCGATCCTGGCGGTGGCGGCCCGGGTCGACGGGCCGGCGGTTCAGCTCACCAACGCACACTGGGTGATCGAGGGCGAGCGGATCGGCCGCGACCTCGGGCTCGCCCGCTGCACGATCGTCAACGATTACGTGCCGGTGGCGGCGGGCGCGGCCGGGCTCGACCCCGCCGGGGCCGACCGTTCGGTGCTGGAACCGATCGGCAGCCCCTGCGCGCCGGGCCGCGGCGCCCGGCTGGTGCTCGGGCCCGGCACCGGGTTCGGCGCCGCCGCCCTGGTGCCCTACGGCCGGCAGCTCGCCATCGTGTCGACGGAGGCCGGCCACACCGATCTCGGCCCCTGCGACGAGGAGGAGGCCGCGTTCTGGCCGGGGATCGCGCGCATCGAGGACCGGGTCACCGTCGAGGCCCTGCTCTCCGGCCCCGGGCTGGTGCGGCTGCACGCGGCCCTGCGGCGGGCGCAGGGCGGGCCGGAGGAGACCGACCCGGCGGAGATCACCGCCCGGGGACTCGACGGCGAGCCGCTGGCGCGGGCGGCGCTGGAGCGGTTCGCGACCCTGCTCGGCCGGGTCTGCGGCAACCTCGCCCTCACCTTCCTGGCGACCGGCGGGGTCTATATCGGCGGCGGCATCGCCCCGCGGATCCTGCCGGTGCTCCAGGCGGGCGGCTTCCGCCGGGCGTTCGAGGCCAAGGCGCCGTTCCGGGCGATGATGGAGGAGATCCCGACCTGCGTCATCACCATCGCCGACCCGGCCTTCTCCGGCCTCTCGGCGCTGGCGCGGGAGCCGGAGCGGTTCGCCTATGACGGGCAGGTCTGGCAGGGCTGAGGGCCGGCGGCTGCGCACACGCCGCCGCCGGGGCGGCCCGGGTCTCATACGATTTTCGATTGATCGCTTCAGGCGATCCCTGCGGGATCGTGGCGATTGCTGCGCAATCGCTTTCGCGATGCGGATTTCGGCTTCGCTCAGGTGCGTGGAGCCTTCGGCTCCACCGCGCGGGCTTCGATACGATCGTCGGAACGATTCGTTCCGACAATCGTCTCAGCGCCCCGCGGCCTCGGCGGCGTAGACCGCGTCGCCGAGGCGCCGGACCGGCCCGTCGCCCTGCGCCCGCTTCCACAGCCGGGTGTTGAGCGCCGCGACCGGGTCGTGCCCCGGCAGGGTGAGCCCGCGGGCGGCGAGTTCCTCCCAGATCTCCGCGGCGTGCATCGGCCGGCCGGCCCCCGACAGGATGTCGAGGGCGGCCTCGATCAGGCGCCGCCCCTCCTGGCGCGAGCCGCCGGCGGGAGCGACCGGCGCCGGTGGCGCCGCCGGGACGGGTCGGGCCGGTTCGCTGGCCGGGGCCGCCGGCTCGGCGGCGCGGCCGAGCCGCCGGCCGAGTTCGAGATAGAGTTCGTGCTCGCCGATCAGCCGGTCGAGGGCCGCCCGCTGGCGCCGCAGCTCCTCCAGCCGCGCCTCGGCCTCGGCCTCGGACGGGAATGACGCCATGGCCCGCTCGCCTTCCTGCCCGCGGGACCGCTCCCGGGAGAAGACAGAATAGGAATATTCCACGCCCGGGCAACCCGGGCGGGGAACTCAGGGTGAAGAATTCCCCTCCTTTCGCAAAGCGTTACCGGGCCTCGCGCGGCACGAAGTACGGCGTCGGCGCCAGCTCGTCGTCCTCGTGGGCGCGCATCCGCTCCGCGTGGCGGGCGGCATCGCTCACGAAGAGGTCGCGCACCACCGCCTGCGCGAGCCGCGTCGCGCCGATGCCGAGACCGGGAATGTCGCCGGCGAGCGCGCCGTGGCTGAGCGTGACGCCCCAGTTGAAGACGTGGAGCCGCCCGAGGGACGGCATCGTTCCGGGGCTGCGCTCGCGCAGCTCCATGCCGTCGCCGAGATACGGGAACCGGGCGGCTTCCGGGTGGGCGGCGGCCTCGTCCGGGGCGACGCGGTCGCCCCAGGTCAGGATCGCGTCGCGGAAGGCGGCGAGTTCGGGCCGCTGCACGAGGTCGACGTCGAAGCCGGTGGCGACGATCGCGGCCTCGACCGGGTAGCGGCCGCGGGCGGTCTCGACCACGAACCCGTCCGGCCCCTCGCTCACCCCGGTCCAGCCCTCGCCGAAGCGGATGCGGAAGCCCGGATGGCGGGTGCAGCGCAGCACCGATTCGTGCGGCGGCGGCGTGCCGGCCGCCATGATGCGGGTCATGAACCGCCAGCGCCCGCCGTCGTCGAGGGCGGCGTAGCCGCGCAGGAAGCCCGGGAAGGAGGCCCATTTCGAGGTGTTGACCTGGGGAAAATGCCGGCGGCGCACGAACAGCGTCACCTCGGCCGCCCCGGCCTCGAGGGCGGTGGCGGCGTTGTCGACCGCCGAGGCGGAGGCGCCGAGCACCGCGACCCGGCTGCCGCGCAGGGCCGCGAAGTCGATCGGGTCGGCGGCGTGCAGCAGGCGCGCGCCCCCGGTCCCGCCGAGTTCCGGCAGCCGCCGCCCGCCGGACCCCTCCCGGCCGCAGGCGAGGACCACCTTGCGGCAGAACACCGTCTCCGGCCCGGCCGGCCCGTCGAGGGCGGCGGCGATGAGGCCGCCGGCCGTTCCCTCGGCCGGTGCAGGCACCGGTGCCTGCACCGGCGACAGCGCCGTGACCGCGACCCCGTTCTCGACCGGGATGCCGGCGGCGTCGCGCACGAACAGCAGGTAGCGCAGCCAGTCGAGGCGCGGGATCTTGGTGAGGTCGCGCCAGCCCGCATCGCCGGCCTGCGCCTCGTACCACGCCCGGAAGGTCAGGGAGGGGATGCCGAGATCCGGCCCGGTGAGGTGCTTGGGCGAGCGCAGGGTCTCCATGCGGGCGAAGGTGCCCCACGGCCCCTCGGCGCCGCGGGCGGAGCGGTCGACCACCCGCAGGTTGGAGATCCCCTCGCGCAGGAGCGCGAAGGCGGCGGTCTGGCCGCACATCCCGGCGCCGACCACCAGCACGTCGAGGGCCGGGCGCCCGTCCGGTCCGGTCGCCGGCAGCGTCCAGGCGGCGGGAGGGTGGTTGAGGAGGGCGAGGTCGCGCCGGACCTGCCCGGCGAGGCGGGCGAGGCCGTCCGCCTCCGCCGTGCCGGACGGAGTCGCCGCGGCCAGGACTTCACGGGTCTCCATCGTGGTCACGCGCCGTTCCCTGCTCCGCGGCCGGCCGCCCGGCGGACGGTCCGGGGGCGGTTCTGCGCCCATTCCCCCTCCCCGTCCGGAATATTCCCTAATGGAATACAGGGAACACGGCCTCGCGCGGCCGGCCGCCTCAGGCGCCGGCTGCGGTCTTCCGTCCCGTCCGGCGGCCGGGCGGCTTGGGCGGCACCAGCAGGGCGCCGGGATCGGCGGGCTGGAGCTGCATCCCGGCCTCGTCGAGGGTCAGCGGCAGCCTGGGAAACACCTCCATGAGGTGGGCGACGTCGGCCTTGAACGCCTGGCGGAAGCTGCGCAGCGAGGCGTTGTCGGCGCCGAACTGCTTGTGGAGGTTGTCCCAGGTCAGGCGCAGGGGCCGCTGGAGGGCGCGCAGGCGGTAGCCGACCCAGAACAGCAGGTCGAGCTTGCGCGCCGAGCCGGAGAAGGCGCGGGCGGCCCGGATGTCGACCGGCAGGGCGTGCCGGATCAGGTTGTCGTAGAAATCCTGGTGGAACTGCACGGTCCTCGACCACGCCAGGGCGTCGTCGCCGGTGCGCCACAGGTCGAGCTGGCGGAACGGCGGCATGGTCAGAGTCGAGGAGCGCGCCTGCCCGTCCCACAGGCCGATCTGCATCGTGCAGGCGGCCAGCCGGTTGAGCTGCTCCTTGAACTGCCGGATGGTGCCGCGCTCGCCGCCGGTGACCGCGAAGCCCATCTCGCGCATGAAGCCCGACAGGCTGTCGGCGACCGCGATGGTCGGGCTGCGCTGGCGCACCGCCTCGGTGCAGAGGTGGAGCAGCACCAGCCGGGCCTTGGGGCCGTAGGGCAGGCCCTGGAACTCCATCGCACCGGTGGCCGGGTTCTTGATCCGCCCGGCGAGCAGGCTCAGCGTGTTGCGGCCGTACTCGCGGAAGAACTCGTGCTGGTCGCCGGGGTCGCGGTAGGGCAATCCGCACAGGGCGAGCACCGAATGGATGTGCTGGATCGTGTCCGGCCCGGTCGGCTCGGATTCGATCACCAGCCGTACGGCGTCGCGCCGGCGCTGGTCGCGGCCCATCGCGGCGCGGGCGGCGTCGGCCCTGCCGCGCCTGCGCCCGCTCGGCGTCGCGCAGGGCCTGCCGGTGGGCGATGTGGTCGACGATGACCGCGAACAGGAAGCCCCCGCGGGCCGCTTCCAGCTCGGCGCGCAGGTCCTCGTCGTGGATCGCCGCGATCTTGGCCTCGATGCCCATCCTGCCCGTCGACCGTTCACCGCCCGGCGCCGCCGGCCCGGGACCTTCAAGGACGCCGCCGGACCTCGCCCGGCACCTTCCGAACCCATCCTTGCCCGATTCGGCTCCCGGGATTCCGGCGCCCCGGGCGGGTTTTCCCGGGATTCCCATGAGTCGTCCCCACAATCCTCGTCTCCGGGCCGCCCGAGGGCCGTGGGGCGGCGTTCAGGGCCCGCCCTGCCCCGCGGCACGCCCGCGGCACCCCGGGCCTGTGGGCGGGGCTGTGCGCGGCCTGTGGGCCGGCGGGGCGCGGGCCGGTGGACCGGGCGGTGCGGGAGCGGTGCGGCGGCTGTGGGCGTGGCGCGCAGAGTCCGATACGGGGTCCGGCCGGCCGGCGGATCGCCACGCAGAGTCCGATACGCGGGCGATCGGCGCCGGTGCCGGGATTTCAAGCGCTTGGGATAAGTCCGTCGCCGAATCCGATGCGCCGCCACGCCGAATCCGATGCGCGAACGCCCGGATTCGACGCAGACTTCGATACGCTTCCACGCAGAGTCCGATGCGGATCCACGCAGACCCGCATGCGCGAACACCCCTCAAGTCTCTGACGGATCGACGGAAATCTCCCCTCCATATATCCTACATAACGGACTCTCTGAGACTCCTCCTTCTGATAATCGTCCTATAGGGGTCCGATCTCGTTCTTTTTGAAGAACGTCTGGATGAAGGAGGGACAGTCGATCAGGCAGGTGGGAATAAAATGGAATATTTCTGTTGTTTCATGATGATGCTCGAGGCATCGGCGGTCGCCGCGCGACGGCTTCCGCATCGACGCCCGGATGCGTAAGAGCGGGGATAACGGCGCCGATGGACGGCGTCGGGACCACACGAGGCCCGCATGAGCGACGCTGCCAGCGCCCCCGCCCCTTCCCCCCGGCCCGAGGGTGGGGCGGAGCGCGGGATCGACCGGATCCTCGCGATCATGGCGGTCCTGCGCGACCCGGAGCGCGGCTGTCCGTGGGACCTGAAGCAGAGCCCGGCCTCGATCGTGCCGTTCACGATCGAGGAGGCCTACGAGGTCGCCGAGGCGGTGGAGAGCGGGGATCCGGCGGAACTGAAGGACGAGCTCGGCGACCTGCTGTTCCAGGTCGTGTTCCAGGGCCCGCCTCGCCGAGGAGGCGCGGCACTTCGGGTTCGACGCGGTCGCCCATGCCATCGCCGACAAGATGGAGCGGCGCCATCCGCACATCTTCGGCGGCGCCGGGGCGCTGGCCGACCCCGCCGCCGTGAAGGCGCAGTGGGCGCAGATCAAGGCGCAGGAGCGCGCCGCCCGCCCCCGCCCGCCGGCCGGAACCCTCGACGGGGTGCCCCTCGCCCTGCCGGCCCTCGCCCGGGCGGAGAAGATCTCGCGCAAGGCGGCGGCGGTCGGGTTCGACTGGCCCGACGCCGCCGAGGTGGTGGCGAAGGTGCGCGAGGAGACCGCCGAGGTCGAGGAGGCCCTCGCCGCCGGCGACCGCGGGGCGGTGGAGGAGGAGATCGGCGACCTGCTGTTCTCCGTCGCCAACCTCGCCCGCCACGCCGGAATCGACCCGGAGGAGGCCCTGCGGCGGGCGAACCGCAAGTTCCAGCGCCGCTTCTCCGCGATGGAGGCCGAGCTGGCGGGGCGCGGATTCGGGATGCCCGAGGCCGGTCTGGCGGCGATGGAGGCGGCCTGGGCGACGGTGAAGAACCGGGACAAGGGCTGACGGCAGGGGGCTCATACGGTTTCCGATTGATCGCTCGGCGATCCCTGCGGGATCGTGGCGATGGCTGCGCCATCGCTTTCGCGATGCGGAAACCGGCTTCGCTCAGGTGCGTGGAGCCTTCGGCTCCACCGCGAGGGCTGGTGATACGATGGCCGGAACTGATCGTCCGGACATCGTATCACTCCGCCGAAGGACCGCCGGGCGGCCGGCACGGCGCAGGGCTTGACCTGTCATGAGGTGCCATATGATAAGGTGCCTTATGATAAGCCTCGATCAGAAATACCGCTTGCTCCTGGAGCACTTGACCGAGGCCGGGCCGGCCGGGCGGCAGCGGATGCGGCTGTGCTTCGAGGCGCTGGCGCTCGGCGCCGCGATCGACCGCGACTGTGCCGCGCGGCTCGGACGGCACGGCCTGTCGGAGGGCAAGTTCGTCCTGCTGGTGCTGCTGCTCGACGCGCCGGACGGGCTGTCGCCGCACGCCCTGGCGGAGGCGGCGGGCGTGACCCGCGCCACGGTGACCGGGCTGCTCGACGGCCTCGAGCGCGGCGGCTGGCTCCGCCGCGACGCCCACGCCGACGACCGGCGCCGGCTGACCGTCCGGCTCACCCCGGACGGGGCCGCCCAGGCGCGGCGGCTGCGCGCCGAGCACGGCCGCTGGATCGCGACCCTGTTCGACGGCCTGTCCGACGACGAGCGCCAGACCCTGAGCCGCCTGCTCGGCCGCGTCTTCGCCGGCACCGGGGCCGGGCGGGGGGAGCCGGCATGAATGCGGAGCGGCGCGCCGCCGTGGCGGAGGGCCGGGCGGAAACCGCGACCCTGGCCGAGATCCTGGCGGTCGACCTCCCGGCTCTGGTCGGCACGGTGTTTCCCGACCTCGCCGCGGAACTGGTCGGCCCCGGCTTCCCCGGCGAGGCCGGCATCCTCGCGCGGATGACCGCGATCGGCGAGCGGCTGCACGCGCGGCTCGGTCCCGAGGGGGCCGAAACACTGCGCCACCATCCGTCCGACCTCGTGCGCGGCTGGGCCTGCTTCGTGGTCGGGGCGGGGGCGGCTCCCCTGCCCGACCGGCTCGCGGCGATCCGGCCCCTCGCCGACGACCGTCATTTCGGCGTCCGCGAATGGGCCTGGCTCGCGGTGCGGCCGGCGATCGCCGCCGCGCCGGACGCGGCGATCGCCCGTCTGGCCTCCTGGACCGGCGATCCCTCCGAGCGCGTCCGCCGCTTCGCCAGCGAGGCGACGCGGCCGCGCGGGGTGTGGTGCCGCCATCTCGCCTCCCTGAAGACCGACCCGGCACCGGGCCTCGCGATCCTCGCGCCGCTGCGGGCGGACCCGGCCCGCACTGTCCAGGACTCGGTCGGCAACTGGCTCAACGATGCCGCCCGCCTCCGGCCCGACTGGGTCCGGGCCGTCGTCGCCGAGTGGCGCGCCGCCGGATCCTGCCCGGCGACCGAGCGGATCGCCCGGCGCGGCCTGCGCTCGCTCGCGCCGCCGTGACGGCAGGGGCCGGTCAGGCCAGCGCCGTGCCCGAGGCGGCGTACATGTGGACGCCCTCGTGGGTCAGCTCGGAGGCTGAAGCCCAGAACGTGGCGGCCTTGGTATCTGAGTTGGCGCCCCACGGGTTGTGGATCTCGAACCGGTCCGTCTTCGCATCGAAGCCGAGCACCTCGAACATGTGGCCCTCGACCAGATCGGGCATGTGGACATTCTCCGGCGTGCTCATCAGCACCTCCTGGCCGTGCAGCAGCGCCGAGACCGCCTCGTGCAGGTCGGGCGAGCAGCGGGCGACCGGCTTGCCGGTGATGGCGGTGATCGGGTCCGCGTAGCCGCCCTTGATCAGGTGGTAGGCGTTGCCGGCCGTCCGGGGCAGCCCGTCGGACAACACTCCGCCCCCGCCGTTCAGCTCGACATAGGCCTTCTCCGCCAGGGCGACCCAGGCGACGTCGCCGTTGGCGAAGGTCTCGTGCGCGTTGTTCGCCCAGGTCTCCGCCCGCATCGGCACCCGGTCGTCGACGGTGACGTAGTCGGCATGGCCGTCGCTGTCGAAGAAGCGCACGCCGTAGGTGCCGTTGTGGTTGTCGGTGAACATCGACCGGATCGTGTCCGTGTCGCGCAGGGCGACCTCGGCCAGCGACGACATCAGGTAGCAGTCGCCGAGGGAGCCCTGGTTGACGTCGGCGTAGACTGGCCCGCCGTCGTGGAACAGCGGCTTGTCGTCCGGCCGGTATTGTCCGGCACCGTCGACGTCGGACAGGCTCGGCTCGTCCCGGCCGTGGAACCACTTGTCGATGAGCCGGTCGGTCTGGGCCTGTGACGATCCGGTATGGAGGTCGCCGAGATCCTTGGCCACGACCCCGCCGCCGGTCCAGTGCGCGTTCGACGGGTCGCCGTCGATCAGGGCCCGGCTGATCGAGCAGACGTAGTCGGAGGTCCGGATCCCGTCCGGGGCGTTCAGCATCCCGCCGAGGGCCTGGAGGCTGTCGAACTCCGACGCGCTGATGCCGCCCCAGGCGGCGTCCTGCAGGATCGTCTCCATCGCACCGTAGTCGAGGCTGTCGCCCCGGATCAGCCGGCAGACGTCGTCGTGGACTCCCGCATCGGTCAGCAGGGCGAAGGGGTCGGCCTGGACAGAAGCCGGGTTCGACAGATTCGTGATCGTCGGTGTCATGGCGTGCAGATCCTCTCGCAGGTTGTCGGCTGGACCGGATCAACCGGGGTGGCCGTCGTGTCCTGGTCGGGAATGAGTTAGCCAGTTGCGAGAAGAGGTGCATGTCGTCCGGTTGGACGAGGGGTCGTGACGACGGAATAGTGCAATGTTTCAACGAGGAAACAGAGTTTCGTCTTGGCGAGACCTGCGGTGGCCGGGGCGTGCTCTGGCGGGCGGGACCAGGATGTCGTGAACGTCACGGTGGCGCGGGATGACGGCCTATGCCGGAGGGTGAGGCCGGGCACCGGATCCTCGACCGCACGGGAGCCCGGTCCTCCGCCCATCGCGGCACAGGGTTAACCTCCGGTTTCCTCGATCGCGGCGGCGATCGTGGTATCGTCCCGCCCCTTTTCGCGGAAGCGCCGATGCCCCCCGCCAACCTGCTTTCTCCCCTGCCCTTCACCCTGCCCGAGGAGGAGTTCTCCGAGATCCTGTCCCGCCCGGACCTGCGCATCGAGCGCATCGTCTCGACCGGGCAGTCGAGCCCGCCGGACTACTGGTACGACCAGCCCTGGGACGAGTGGGTGCTGGTCCTCGCCGGTGCCGCCCGGCTGCGGATCGAGGGCGAGGTGCAGGACCGTGCGCTGGCGCCGGGCGACCACCTGCTGCTGCCGGCCCATACCCGCCACCGGGTCGCCTGGACCGCGCCCGACGCGCCGACGGTGTGGCTCGCGGTGCATTGCCCGCCGAAGACCTGAAACCTCGGGTTTCCAAAGGGCTTTCGCCCCTTGGCGGGTTTTCAGGGCGGAGCCCTGAAGCACGAAGTCCCGCCGTCCGTCGCAGGGCTCCGCCCTGCACCCGCCAAAGGTCTCGGACCTTTGGAATCCGGGATCCTTCTATGCTTCCACCGTCACGCTCAGGCCGTCATGGGCCGGCACCACGCCGTCCGGCAGCCGGCGGCGCAGGGCGTCGTAGTCGAGGTCGGTGTGCAGGTTGGTGAGGATCGCCCGGCGCGGGCGCACCTCCTCGATCAGCGCCAGCGCGTCGGACACCGAGTAGTGCGTCGGGTGCGGCGTCTCGCGCAGGGCGTCGATGACCAGGAGGTCGAGGTTGCGCAGCCGCGCCTTGGCGGCGTCGGGCATGAGGCTGACGTCCGGCGCGTAGGCGGCGTCGCCGAACCGGAAGCCGAGCGCCGCCTCGTTGCCGTGCTCCATCGCGAACGGCACCGCCGTCACCGGGCCGCCGGGACCCTCGAGCGTGGTCGCCACCCCCTCCTCAAGCCCGCGCAGGTCGAGGATCGGCGGGTAGGCGCTGCCCGGCGGGGTCTCGAAGCAGTAGCCGAACCGGGCGGTCAGCAGCGCCCGCGTCGCCGCATCGGCATGGACCGGGATGCGCCGGCGCATGTGGATCACCAGCGGCCGCACGTCGTCGATGCCGTGGGTGTGGTCGGCGTGCGCGTGGGTGAACAGGATCGCGTCGAGCCGGGTCACCCCGGCATCGAGCAATTGCTCGCGCAGGTCGGGCGAGGTGTCGACCAGCACCACGGTAGGCTCGGCGTCGGGCGCCGGCCGGCCCTCGACCAGGATCGAGCAGCGCCGGCGGCGGTTGCGCGGCTCGGCCGGGTCGCAGGCGCCCCAGCCATAGGCGACCCGGGGCACGCCGCCCGAGGAGCCGCAGCCGAGGATGCGCAGGGTCAGGGCGGGCATCGCGGGGAGCCTCGGTCAGGGAGCGGCGAACGGCGCCGCCTTGGCGAACAGCCGGTAGAAGTTGGCGGTGGTGAGCGGGCCGATCTCGTCCGCCCCGACTCCGATCGCCTCGGCCAGCACCCGGGCGGTGTGGGCGACCCAGGCCGGCTCGTTGCGCTTGCCGCGATGGGGCTCGGGGGCGAGGAACGGCGCGTCGGTCTCGACCAGCAGCCGCTCCCGCGGCAGGGCGGCGGCGATGTCGCGCAAGTCCTGCGAGCGCCGGAAGGTCAGCACGCCGGAGAACGACACGAACAGCCCGAGTTCGATCCCCGCCTCGGCGAGGCGCCGGCCGGCGGTGAAGCAGTGCAGCACCGCTTCGAACCGCCCCCGCGCCATCTCCTCGGTGAGGATGCGTTCCACGTCCGCGTCGGCGTCGCGGGCGTGGATCACCAGCGGCAGCCCGCTCTCGCGGGCGGCGGCGATGTGGGTGCGGAACACCCGCGCCTGCACGTCGCGCGGGGACTTGTCGTAATGGTAGTCGAGCCCGGCCTCGCCGATGCCGACGCAGCGCGGGTGGCGCGACAGCGCGACGATCTCGCCGGCCGGAACGTCCGGCTCCTCGGCGGCCTGGTGCGGGTGGGTGCCGACCGTGAACAGCACCTCCGGATGCGCCTCGCTCAAGCGCCGGTAGGTCTCGAACGCCCGCACCCGGGTCGAGATCGTCAGCATCCGGGTCACCCCGGCCTCCCGCGCCCGGGCGAGGATGTCCGGCAGGGTCTCGGAGAAATCCGGGAAGTCGAGGTGGCAGTGGCTGTCGACCAGCATCACGCCTCCGCCGCCGGCTCGACGTAGCGCGGAAAGATCGGCGCCGGCGCCGGCAGGGCGGTGCCGGGCACGAGGCGGTGGTCGGGCCCGACCCGGTCGAGGGTCCGGGCGTCGGCCGCCACCGCCAGCAGGTCGAGGAGTTTCTCGGCCGCCGCCGGCACGAAGGGCTGGACCAGCAGGCCGACCGCCCGCAGCACCTCGGCGGTGGTGTAGAGCACCGCCGCCATCCGGGCCGGGTCGGTCTTGCGCAGGGTCCAGGGCTCCTGGCCGGCGAAGTAGCGGTTGGCCTCGGCCACCACCGCCCAGATCTCGGCCAGCGCGTGGTGGATCGCGAGGTCGTCCATCGCGGCCCTCGCCTTGCCGGCCAGCGCGTCGGCCTGGGCCAGCAGCGCGCGGTCGGCCTCGGCCGGGGTGCCGGGCTCGGGGATGCGCCCGTCGCAGTTGCGGGCGATCATCGTCAGCGAGCGCTGGGCGAGGTTGCCGAGGTCGTTGGCGAGGTCGGCGTTGATCCGGTTGACGATCGCCTCGTGCGAGTAGTTGCCGTCCTGGCCGAACGGCACCTCGCGCAGCACGAAGTAGCGCAGCGGGTCGGCGCCGTAGACCTGCACGAGGTTCATCGGGTCGACGACGTTGCCGACCGACTTCGACATCTTCTCGCCCTTGTTGAGCAGGAAGCCGTGCCCGAACACCGTCTTCGGCAGCGCCACCCCGGCCGATAGCAGGAAGGCCGGCCAGTACACCGCGTGGAAGCGGATGATGTCCTTGCCGATGACGTGCAGGTCGGCGGGCCAGTGCCGCCAGCGCGGGTCGGCCTCGTCCGGGAAGCCGCAGGACGTGATGTAGTTGGTCAGCGCGTCGACCCAGACGTACATCACGTGGCCGGGCGCGTCCGGCACCGGCACGCCCCAGTCGAAGGTGGTGCGGCTGACCGAGAGGTCCTGCAGCCCGGCCTTCACGAAGCTCACCACCTCGTTGCGGCGGGTGTCGGGGCCGATGAAGCCCGGATTCTCGGCGTAGTGGGCCAGCAGGCGCTCGCCGTAGGCCGAGAGGCGGAAGAAGTAGCTCTCCTCCTCGACCCACTCGACCGGGGTGCCGGTCTTCTCCGCGATCTTGCCGCCGTCCGGGCCGGGCACCAGCTCGGATTCGTCGTAATACGCCTCGTCGCGGACCGAGTACCAGCCGGCGTATTTCGACAGGTAGATGTCGCCGTTGGCCTCCATCCGCCGCCACAGCGCCTGGCTCGCCGCGACGTGGTCGGGGTCGGTGGTGCGGATGAAGCGGTCGAACCCGCAGTTCAGCGCCTCGGCCATGGCGCGGAAGCGCGGCGCCATGTCGTCGACGAACTCCCGCGGGGTGATGCCGGCCTTGGCGGCGGTCTGCTGGATCTTCAGCCCGTGCTCGTCGGTGCCGGTGGTGAAGAACACGTCGAAGCCGTCGATGCGCTTGAACCGCGCGATCGCGTCGGCGGCGATCACCTCGTAGGCGTGCCCGATATGCGGCACCCCGTTCGGGTACGAGATCGCGGTGGTGATGGTGTAGGGCTGGCCGGCCACGTCGGACTTTTCCCGGGAGCGAGGATCGGGCGCGCCGGGGCGCCCCTGTGTGAGAGAGCCTTAGAGCAAATTTGGGCGCGGGGGGACAGCCCCCGGGGCGGGAGCGGGATCGCCGTCCGACCGGCCTCCTCGACCGGGGCTGGGAGATGACGCTCGCTGCCCGCGGCCGAGGCCCCGGCCCGACGATCTCCCGGCGCGCGAAGCGAGAATCGTCGCCGTCGGTCGCGACGGGCCCGGCGCCCCCGGGAACCTGGCACCGGCGCAGACGGCGACGGTCCCTGCTGCACGATGACATTCCACTGTCGTGATATTAACGGTGTCTACGCTGAACATGACGTGGAATTCATGCAACGTCGTGGCCGGGCGGATGTTGATAGGACAGCCGCCAAGATGATCGGCAAGATGATCACCAGGACGACGATCCGGCGAGGCGGCGGAGGACAAGATCATGAAGACGCTCGTGACGCTGCTCGCGGCCGGGGCTGCCCTGGCCGCCGTTCCGCTCGCCCCGGCCCAGGCGATGCCGCTCGACACCGCCGTGACGGTGACCGCGCCGATCACCCTGGTGGCGGACGGGTGCGGGCCGGAAGGCTGGCGCGGCCCCTGGGGCCATTGCCGCGACACGCCCTACACGGGTCCCCTGCCCGGCGGCGGCTTCGCGGTGCGGGGCAACGGCTGCCCGGCCGGCTCCTGGCGCGGTCCGTGGGGCCATTGCCGGGATACCGTCTACCACGGGCCGCTGCCGGGCGGCGGCTTCCAGTAGGGATGACCGGCCGGGCGCGGGGCGGCGCCCGGCCGCCCTACCCCAACGCCGCCAGCTCCCCGAACGCCGCCAGCAGCACCGGGCGCTTGTCGAGGTTGTAGGTCTGCGCTTCCCGGGCGGCCCGGGCGATGCGCTCGCTCGCCTCCGCCAGCGCCGCCAGCTCCCCCGGCGGGGCGGCGAGGCGGCGGGCGATCTCGGCGGAGAGGTGGCGCTGCAGCGTGTCGAGGGCGACCGCGTAATGCGCCTCGGCCTCGCGGGCCGACAGGCGCTCGGCGAGCGACAGCACCCGGCGCCAGTCCTGGCGGCCGCCGCCGGCGACCAGCGCCTCGACCTCGTCCACCACCGCCAGCGTGCCGGGATCGAGCAGCTCCACCGCGCGGGCGACCGAGCCCTCGCTGAGGGCGGCGGCGCGGGCGAGCGCCTCGGGGGCCTGGGCGCCGCCGGGCGGGCGGAAGCCGTCGAGCACCCGCAGCACCTCGGCGTCCGTGAGCGGGCGCAGCGCCAGCCGCCGGCAGCGCGAGCGGATCGTCGGCAGCAGCCGGCCGGGGGCGTGGCTGACGATGAGGAACAGCGCGCGCGGCGGCGGCTCCTCGATGAGCTTCAGGAGCGCGTTGGCGCTGGCGAGGTTCAGCTCCTCGGCGCAGTCGACGACGCAGATCCGGTAGCCGGCATCGGCCGCGGTCTCGGCGAACAGGTGCAGCGCGCGGCGCGCCGCGTCGACGGTGATCTGGGTGCCGACCGCCTTGGCGCCCGGCGCCCGCTGGCGGCGCAGCAGCACGAGGTTGGGGTGCGACAGCCCGGCGACCTGCCGCGACACCGGGTGCCCGGCCGGCACGTCGAGGCTCGCCGGCGTGCCGCGGCCGGCGCCGTGGGCGAGCAGGTGGCGGGCGACCCGGAAGGCGAGGGTCGCCTTGCCGATGCCGCGCGGCCCGCCGAGCAGCCAGGCGTGGTGCAGCCGGCCCGACCCGATCGCCTCGCGGAAGGCGCGCTCGGCCGCCTCCTGGCCGACCAGGGCGCCCTGCTCCCGCGGCCGCGGCAGGCCCGCGACCTCGCCCGGCTCCAGTTCCTCGGCGTCGCGGTTCTCAGGCGGCATCGCGGCGGATCCTGGCGGCGAGGCGGGGCAGGCGCGAGGCGAATGCGGCGCGCACCGCCTCGGCCACCGCGTCGGGCTCGGCGGCGGCGTCGATGAGCACGCAGCGATCCGGTTCGGCGGCGGCGATGGCGCGGAACGCCGCGCGCAGGCGCTGGTGGAAGCCGAGCGCCTCGGCCTCGAAGCGGTCCGGGCCCTCGCCGGCGGCGCGGGCGCGCCGCCCGGCGCGGGCGAGCCCGGTCTCGGGCGGCAGGTCGAGGATCAGGGTCAGGTCCGGCCGGGTCGGCCCGACCACCACCCGCTCCAGGGCGGCGAGCCCGGCCTCGTCGACGCCCCCCGCCGCACCGCCTCCGGCGGCACCGCTGGAGGCGGCACCGCTGGAAGCGGCACCCTGGTAGGCCCGGGTCGAATCCGAGAAGCGGTCGCACAGCACCACCGCGCCGCGGGCCAGCGCCGGGCGGATCAGGCTGTGGAGATGGTCGAGGCGGGCGGCGGAGAACAGCAGCGCCTCGGCGAACGGCCCGTAGGGCTTGGCGGCGCCGGCGAGCAGCGCGGCGCGGATCCGCTCCGCCCGCGGGGTGCCGCCGGGCTCGCGGGTCGTCACCACCTCCCACGGCCCCGGCCGCAGCAGCGCGGCGAGGCGGGCGATCTGGGTCGACTTGCCGGCTCCCTCGCCGCCCTCGAAGGTGATGAAGGCGCCCGGCCCGGTCCCCGTATCGGTCACGACTCGATCGGTCACGACTTGATCGGTCACGACTTGCCGGTGAGCTTGGCGAAGGCGCCGCGGACCCAGCCGCCGCCGACCTCCATCGCCGCGTCCACCGCCCGCTGGGTCATGGTGCCGGCGGGCACCTCCTCGCCGGTATAGAGCGGCATGTCGAGCACGACGGTGTCGTTGCGGGTCACCCGCAGGCGGCCGGCCTCCTTTCCCGCCGCGACCGGCGCGACGAGCGGGCCCTGGTAGACCACCCGGGCGCTGATGCGGTCGCCCGAGCCGCGCGGCAGCAGCAGCCGCACCGGCTTCTTCGCCACCAGCGGCACCCGGCCCTTGTCGCCGCCGAACACCTCGGCCTCGGCGACGGTCTCGCCGGGGGTGAAGACCTGCCGGGCCCTCGAACGCGCGAAACCCCCAGTCGAGGAGCTTGCGCGATTCCGCCGCCCGGTCGCGGGCGGTCTTGAGGCCGCTCACCACCAGCACGAGGCGCTGGCCGTTCTGCACCGCCGAGCCGGTCAGGCCGTAGCCGGATTCCTCGAGGTAGCCGGTCTTCAGCCCGTCGGCGCCGATGTCGAGGGCGAGCAGCGGGTTGCGGTTCTGCTGGCGGATCTTGTTCCAGGTGAACTCGCGCTCGGCGAAGAGCTTGTACTCCTCCGGATAGGTCTCGATCAGGTGGATCGCGAGCTTCGACAGGTCGCGGGCCGTGACCTTCTGGTCGGGCGCCGAGTAGCCGGTGGCGTTGCGGAAGGTCGACTTGGTCAGCCCGATCTCGCGGGCGTGACGGTTCATGATCTGGGAGAAGTTCTCCTCGGTGCCGGCGACGCCCTCGGCGGCCGCGATCGAGGCGTCGTTGCCGGACTGCACGATGATGCCGCGCAGGAGGTCCGACAGCTTCACCCGGCTGTTGAGCTGGGCGAACATCGACGAGCCGCCGCCGCCGGCCCCGCCGCGCCGCCAGGCGTTCTCGCTGATCGTGAACTCGGTGTCCGGGTTGAGGCGGCCCTGGCGGATCTCGTCGAACAGCACCTCGACGGTCATCAGCTTGGCCATGCTGGCGGGGGAGAACGGCTCGTCCGCCGCCTTCTCGAACAGCACCGAGCCGGTGTCGGCGTCGATCAGGATCGCGTGCGGCGCGCTGGTCTGGAAGCCCTGCGCCCGGGCCGTGCCGAAGCCGCACGCGACCGCCAGGGCCACCCCCGCGGCGAGGCCCGCGATCCCGCGGCGCGTCGTCCCTGCCCTCGCCATGCCGCCACTGTCCCTGCTGTTGACCGGCCGCCACTCTGCCGTCCCGGCCCGGCCGGCGCAACCGCGCCGACGCAACCGCGCCGACGCAACCGCGCCGGTGCCGATGCGCCCGACATGCCCCGTCCCCATGAGCCCCCGTCCCCATGAGCCCCCGTCCCCATGAGCCCCTGTCCCCATGAGGAAAGGGCGTCCCGGGCGCAGGGGGGGCCGGGCGAGGGTATCCACGGCGCCTGCGCCCGGCGGCGCGGCCGCCCCGCCGACCGACGTCGTAGCGTCATGAAGCCGTGGGACTAGGCCGCTCGGATTAGGCCCGTGCATCGCGCCGCCTTCCTCCGGGGCCGCCGGGGACGGGACCACGGTCAGGTTCGCGCCGTCCCTGCGGAAGCGGCGCGACGGCGGGAGCCGGTGACGGAAGGTTGAGGCATGAGACAACGCCTGCTGGCAGCGAAGCTGGGATTGGCCGCGAAGCTGGGATCGAGCGCGCTCATGGTGTCGTGCGCGCCGGCGGAGGCACAGACCGTCGAGGAACTCCAGCGCCAGATCGACGAACTCAAGGCGACGGTCCGGGCGCTGTCGGCCGAGCGCGGCCGGCCCAGGGCCGCGGCGCCGCCGCCCGGGCCGGGCCGGAGCCCGGCTTCCGCGCGCCGGCCCGGGCCGCCGACCGAGGCGTCCGCCGACGCCGCCGGTTCCAGGCCGCGGACCTCTGGGGCCGCCTCGCCGGCATCGCTGCAACTGGGACCACCCGACACGCCGACCGCCCCCCCCACCTATGCCGGCCGGCCCAAGACCTGGTTCGAGCGGCTGACGCTGCGCGGCTACACCCAGCTGCGCGTCAACGAGTTCCTGGCCGGCGACGCCACCGCCCCGCCCGGGCTGGCGCGCCTGCGCTCCGTCCACGACGGCGGGATCACCGACAAGAACAACTTCACCTTCCGGCGGATCCGCCTGATCCTCCAGGGCGACATCCACGAGCGCGTGTCGATCTACTTCCAGCCCGACTTCGCGGTCGCGGTGGGCAACCAGACGGCCGGCGAGCCGCGGGGCGGGTTCGCGGCGCTGCGCGACGCCTACGTCGACTGGTTCATGGACGACGAGCGCCGCACCCGGCTGCGCTTCGGCCAGCAGAAGGTCCCGTATGGCTGGGAGAACCTGCAATCCTCGCAGAACCGCCTGACCCTGGACCGCAGCGACGCGATCAACAGCGCGGTCCCGGGCGAGCGCGACCTCGGCATCACCGCCTACTACACGCCGCATCGGGTCCAGCGCATCTGGGACCGCCTCGCCGCCGACGGGCAGAAGCTGTTCGGCAATTACGGCGCCTTCGGCGTCGGGATCTACAACGGCCAGACCATCAACCGGGTCGAGCGCAACAACGACCTGATGACGGTCGGGATGGCGACCTGGCCGCTCGAGCTGGACGGCCTCGGCGGCGCGTTCAGGGGACAGGTGCTCGAACTCGGCGGCTCGGCCTACCGCAACGAGTTCCACCCCGAGATCCGCGCCGGCGGGGTGAGCCCGAACGGGATCGCCGAGCAGCGCGTCGGGCTGCACGCGATCCTGTATCCGCAGCCCTTCGGCCTCCAGGCCGAGTGGAACTGGGGGCGCGGCCCGGAATACGACCTCGTCAGCCGGATGGTCGAGAGCAAGCCGCTCGAGGGCGGCTACGTCCAGGCCATGTACCGGGTCGAGCACTCGCCGATCGGCCCGTTCATGCCCTACGCGCGCTGGCAGCACTACCGCGGCGGCTGGAAGGTGGCGACGAACGCGCCCCGGCTCGACACCGACGAGTTCGAGCTCGGCATCGAGTTCCAGCCGATCAAGCCGATCGAGATCACCCTGGCCTATTCCCGGATGAACCGCCGCGAGGCCGACGAGCGGCGCCTCGGCCGGGCGCGGGGCGACCTGTTCCGCGCGCAGTTGCAGTGGAACTACTGATCCGCGCGCACTGGCCGATCGTCGGGGTTCCGGAGGCGCCGCGGGGCGGCGCCTCACCGCGTCATACGATTTCCGATTGATCGCTTCGCGATGCGGAAATCGGCTTCGCTCATGCGCCGCGCGGGCTGAGGATACGATGTCCGGAAGGAATCTTCCGACAACCGCATCACAGCATGCCCGCCACCTTGGCCCGCTTGGCGGGAGCGCCCTTGCCGGCAACGGACTTGCCGTGGTCGGACTTGCCGTGATCGGGCTTGCCGGCCTCATCCCGATCCGCCTTCGCGAGCTTGCCGGCCGCTCCCGGGACGGCCTTGGCGGCCTGAGCGGTCTTCGCGCCGGCGCGCTCCGGCGGGGCGCCGGCGAGGCGCAGGGGCGGCGCCAGGGGAAGCGGCCCGGAGGCCCGCGGGGCGGCCTTCGCCGCGGGAGCCGGCGCCGCGGCCTGGGCGACGAGCGTGCGGCCGGGCCGGGCCGCGACGGCGCCGGGCTTGGCCGGCGGGGCCGCCGCGATCTTGACCGGGAAGCCGGCGGGCGCCGAGCCCGGCTTCGGGCCGGAATGGGCCGCGTAGGCGAGGGGCTTGTCGGAAGACCTGTCGGCGGAGGGTCTGGTCTGTGCCGCCGCGAGCCTGACCGGGGCGGCCGGAGCCGGCCGCACGCCCGGCACTGGCCGGGTGCCCGGCACTGGCCGGGCGGCGGGCTCGGCCTGCGCCACCCGCACCGGCGCCGGGGCCCGGCGCGGCGTATCGCCCTCCTCCGAGGCCGGGCGGTAGGCGAGCGGCCGGCTCTCGGTCTCGGCCTCGGCGACCAGGATGCTCGTCGGCGCCCGCTGGCCGCCGTCGCGCAGGGTCGCCATCAGCACCCTGTCGTCGCTGCCGGCGACCGGCGCCTTGCCGACATACTCGACCCGCACCTTCGTGGTGCCGCGGCGGTGGAAGCCGAGCGACTCGGACACCGCCTGCGACACGTCCATCAGCCGGTCGGCGTGGTAGGGGCCGCGGTCGTTGACCCGCACCACCATCGAGCGGCCGTTGCCCAGGTTGGTGACCCGGGCGTAGCTCGGCAGCGGCAGGGTCGGGTGGGCGGCCGCGACGGCGAAGCGGTCGAACACCTCGCCGTTGGCGGTCATGCGGCCGTGGAAGGCGGTGCCGTACCAGGAGGCCAGACCCTCGCGCACGTAGCCGCGGCCGTCCTGGCGCGGCACGTAGGTCTTGCCGGCGACGACGTAGGGCTTGCCGGTCATCGGCCGGCCGCCGCCCTTCGGGATCGGGTCGTTCTCACCGTAGAGCCGCGGGCTCGGGGCGACGCCGTATTTCGGGTCGACCTCGCGGGTGGCGCTGCGGGTCGCGCCGCCGACCTGCTGCGGCGTGCCGGCGCAGTTCGCCACCGCCAGCGCGAGGCCGACGGCCCCGGCGATCCGCCACAGGGGGGAATCGGCCCGGAAGGGACCGGTTCGGGCAGGCCCGAGGGCGCCGCGTCCCGGTTCCCGGCGCCGCGTGAGATCGTCGGAGGCGCCGGCCGGGGCGGCTCGGCTCTGGGGATCGCTGTCCGTCATGGCGCCACCCTGCCCCGAGGCCGTTAACGACGTCTCACTGCCGCGGTGGTTTTCAACCGGGAAATCCGGACCGGTCCGGACCGGCCGGAGCCCGGGCCAAGACCCTGTTCCGGCATCGGGAAATGGAGTGGCGCGGCGGCGACGGGGCTCTCCGGCCGGGTGCGCGGCCGGAGAGCCGACGGCGCCGCAGGGTCAAGGCATTCGCTCGAATGCGCGGCAAATGCCGGACGCGGACCGGGCGGCCTCGTCATCCGCCGCCCGGCGATCGGCCGACAAGACCGGGCGCAGGTTTCGTCATCGATCGGTTCTGTTTCTTCGACGAAATGCACCGGCAGGGTTTCGTACTATGCCGGTCGTCATAATCTTTTTGCCGCTTTGATCTCGGATGATTTCCGAGACATCTTCATCTCAACGCAGCAGGATCGCTGCGTCAGGGTTCATCCACCATCCCACGGGAGGAAGACATGATGAAGTCCGTGACGATCGCCGGCCTCCTCGCCCTCGGCTTCGCCGGTTCGGCCTGCGCCGCCGGGCTGCCCATCGACGGCGGCGTCTACGATCCGGGGCGGGACGCGCCGCGGACGGTCGCGACCGCCTGGATCGGCCGCTACGGCCAGGTCTGCGAGCACGGCCCGGTGTGGATTCCGGCCTGCCACGCCACCAACACCCCCGGCGTCTACATCCCCGGCCACTGGAACCCGATGCGCACGCGGTGGATTCCCGGCCGCTACGCCTGAGGAACAGGCGAGGGGCAGAGGCCGGGGCCGGGGCGTCCCCGGGTCCGGGCCATGACGCAGGGCCATCGCTTCGGTGATTGTCCTGCGGTCGCCCGGAGGGCGACGCTCTCGACCGGGCGCGGTGCGCTCCGCGCCCGAAGAGCGCCCCGCGGAGCGGGTTCGGGGGGACGACTGTCCTCCCGAACGCAGGGCGGAGCGAGAGCCGGGTGAGCGGCGACACGATGGGTCGCGTACGAACGCCGGCGCCCGAGGCCGGGCAGAGAACCAGGGCATGACGCAGGGCGATTCAGCGAATGCGTTTGAGGAGGTGACGAGCCGCATCGGCTGCTTCATTCAGGATCAGAAAGGTGATCCTGGAGGGGGTGTGGCTGTGAAGCAGTGGACGTCGCGAGTTCCCGCAGCCTGTGGGATCACTTCGCCGCCATCCCGGATCGGCGCGGGCGCAAAGGGCGCCAGTACCCGCTGCCCGCCGTCCTGACCCTGGCTCTGGCGGCCATGCTGTCGGGGGCCGACGATCTGCGTGCCGTGTTCCGGTGGGGCCGACGGCTGCCGTCCGAGGCGCTGTTCCTGCTCGGCCTGGAGCGGGCGCCCTGCCACGCGACCTACCACTACTTCTTCGAGGCCCTCGACATGGCCGCGACCGAGGCGGTCCTGGGTGCGCGGCGCAGCCGGACCGGATAAGGTCTTGGGTCATGTGGCGCTCGACGGCAAGCGGCTGCGCGCTCGGCTGGGGCGGACCACGACGGCAGCGGCGGCGCGCATCTGGTGACGGCGTTCGCCACTAGGCTTTGCGGGGTGACCCTTAGTGCGTCGGTCGTCGAGAAGGACCACGGGCCGCATCGAGACGCGGCGCCTGAGCGTCAGCCGCGAATGCGTGGCCCATCTCGGCTGGCCGGGGGCCGCCCAGGTCTGCCGGATCGAGCGGACCCGCGAGACGAAAGGGCGGATCAGCCGCGAGGTCGCCTACGCGGTCACAAGCCTCACGCCCGAGCAGGCCGATCCCGATGCCCTGCTGGCGCTCTGGCGCGACCACCGGCTGATCGAGAACCGCCTGCACTGGCGCTGCGACGTGATCCTTCGCGAGGACGACAGCCGCATCGACTTCACCCACCGGAACGGTTTCGGATCGGCGTTCGTGGCCTCGATGAAGGCGCGAATGTCGCGTTCAAGCTCGTCGACCGAGCAATGAACGCCACGCCGGATCGCTCGCTCGGTCAGCAGTCCGAACCACCGCTCGACCTGGTTGATCCATGAAGCAGAGGTCGGCGTGAAGTGCACGTGATAGTTCGGGCGCTTTGCCAACCAATCGCGGATCAGCTTGGTCTTGTGCGTTGCCGAGTTGTCGAGCACCAGATGCACGTCGAGGCCGGCCGGCACCGCCGCCTCGATCTCATCGAGGAAGCGACGGAACTCGCTGGCGCGGTGACGCGGGTAGCACTGCCCGATCACGGTCCCGGCCTGCACGTCGAGTGCTGCAAACAAGCTGGTGCTGCCGTGCCGGGCATAGTCGTGGGTGCGCCACTCCGCCGGGCCGGAGCGGCGGCAGCGGCTGCGTGCGGTCGAGCGCCAGGACCTGGGACTTCTCGTCCACGCAGAGAACCAGGGCGCGGGCAGGCGGAGATAGGTAGAGCCCGACAATGTCGCGCACTTTCTCGGCAAACAGCGGGTCGGTCGAGAGCTTGAAGGTCTCGGATCGGTGCGGCTGCAGGCCGAACGCGCGCCATACCCGCCCGACCGTCGTGCCCGACACGCCACTGGCCTTGGCCATGCTGCGCTGGCTCCCGTGGCTGGCGCCCTGCGGCCGCTCGGACAGCGTGCGGTCGATCAGGTCGGCAACCTGCTCGTCGCCGATCCGGCGCGGGGCTCCTGAACGAGGCTCGTCGAGCAACCCATCCGTGCGTTAGTGGGCAAACCGTTCGTGCCACTTGCCGACCTGGCCTGCTGCCGGTTTGGTGGACACCATCCTAAGCTAACTGGGCCCGGTTCTCGAACTCGACAGGGCTGAGATAGCCCAGGGTCGAGTGCCGCCGGGCCGGGTTGTAGAAGCGCTCGATGTAGTCGAACACATCCGCCCGAGCCTCGTCCCGCGTGCGATAGGTCCGTCGGGCCGTGCGCTCGGTCTTCAGCGAGGAGAAGAAGCTCTCCATCGCGGCGTTGTCCCACACGTTGCCGGACCGGCTCATCGAGCAGGTCACGCCATGCTCGGCCATGAGGCGCTGGAAGGCTTCACTCGTATATTGCGATCGCTGATCCGAGTGATGCAGCAAGGCATCCGGCTTGCCTCTGCGCCAGATCGCCATGACGAGCGCATCCGTGACGAGTTGAGCTGTCATGCTGGTCTGCATCGACCAGCCCACGACACGGCGCGAGAACAGGTCGATGACAGCGGCGACGTAGAGCCAACCCTCAGCCGTCCAGATATACGTGAAGTCGGCGATCCACTTCCGGTTTGGAGCGTCGGCTGCGAACCGCCGATCCAGAAGATTGGGCGAGGCGGTCGCCCGCTCTCCCTCGTCCTTCGGCAGACCACGTCGGCGTGGCCGCGCCCGCAGAGCGTTCTCGCGCATGATCCGCTCGATGCGGTGCAGCCCGCACGAGACGCCCTCGGCGAGCACATCGCGCCAGACACGCCTTGCGCCGTAGGTGCGGTCGCTGGCCACGAAGCTGGCGCGGGCCTTGACCAAGATCGCTTCGTCGTCCTGCGTGCGTTGGCTGGGTTGCCGGGTGAGCCACGCGTGGAAGCCTGAGCGCGACACGCCCAGCGCTGCGCACATCCACGCGACCGGCCAGACGGTGCGATGCTTTGCGATGAAAGCGAACTTCATATCGCGTCCCTCGCAAAGTATGCGGCGGCCTTTTTTAGAATGTCACGCTCCGCCTTCAGACGAGCGACCTCCTTGCGCAGGCGATCGATCTCGATCTGCTCGGGCTTCATCTGCCCCTGACCGGGAAAAGCGTGTTGGGGATCGGCTGCCGCCTGCTTCACCCAACGGTGCAGCATCGTCTCGTGAACATCGAGATCGCGCGCGGCTTGCGCGACACTGACACCACGTTCCCGAACCAGTCGAACCGCCTCAATCTTGAACTCACGTCAGAACTTGCGACGCTGCATGGAGCACCTCCGGCTTCACCATCACACCTAAACCAGGTGTCCGTGAAACCGGCAGCAGGCCAAAGACGCATCTGGCGATCGCGCTGGGCTACCGGCAACGCAGCGTGAGATGTTTGCGAGCGCCGCGGTGCTGTGGTGCCAGCGTGGGTGACAATTACGGGCGGGAGCTAGCTGCGCACCGGGCTGGTGCGAGAAGCAACGGTTTCTGCGTGAGAGGTAGGGCAGGTTACGATTAGCGACAAAAGCAAGGCTGGGCCAGACTTCAGTCGGCGTTGACAACGGCTGCGCTGAACTCCAGTCAGGAACTTGTCGTGCACCAGCGGCGTGGGCGAATCGGATGATATGGCCTTGGATGGTCTGTGACGGCAGCAAATGTCTTTTCCGAGATAAACCTACTATGGGTATGCGAATTTGGTTTTGCCGTCAATATCAGTAAAGGATGTCTCATTTTAAATGAAAGACCTGTTATTGATATAGAAAATCCTAAATACGTTCTTCTATATAATATCCTCTCAAAATGGAAAGGCAAATATCATGAAATCTTTGAATCAATTAAAAAAATTAAGAAACCTACTAGTATATATAAAACGAATTTATTTTATAAAATTCTGGGGTATGGATTTGCATGAAACAGTGCAATTTTCACTCTCGGCAAAATTAGACACAACATATCCAAAAGGTATCCACATAGGAGAAGGTACTTATATCGCGTTTGATGCTACAATATTAGCACACGATATGATTCGGGGATATTATAAAGACACTCGCATTGGCAAAAACTGTTTCATTGGTGCTAAAAGTATTATTCTTCCTGGCATAATTATTGAAGATGAGTGCATTGTAGCTGCTGGCAGTGTAGTTACTTCCAGTGTGCCTTTTAGATCTATCGTGGCGGGAAATCCGGCTAGAATTATAAGAAGCGGAACGCCGCTTAAGAAATATGGTAGGCTTCCAACGGCTGACGAAAACATCAGATCGGCAATTAAACAAAGAAAGATATATTAAACTTTTTCGCAAAATATGATAATTTGATTTCATATCAACAACAACACATGGGTGGTGCGATCGGAAAGATCTTCACTGGATTTTGCTTTTCCGGTGAGTGGGGAGCCATCGAGAGGTGAGTTTATCTGCATGGGAAACAGACATGTGTATCTGAAATCGGTTGGTTCTGGATATCTCAAATGATACGGATTTCGGACGATTCGTTCCGAAATCCGTATCATCAGCCCGCGCGGCGCTTGAGTGAAGCCGATTTCCGCATCGCGAAGCGATCAATCGGGAATCGTATGACCCGTTTAGGACAGCCGGTACGGGTATTGCAGCCCGCGCGAGCAGGTAATTCTACTTCTAGGACACGCACAGTAAATTTATCAGGGCTGCGATTGCTCATCGTGGATCTGAACAATTTTGCCAGCTTTCCCACATTGTCTATCGGTATATTGGTTGCTTCCTTGCGCAGTTGCTCGCATCAAGTTGATGTGTTGTGCCCACTGGCCCATGATGTGCCTGCAACGCAGCGCGAGCGGCGCGAGACGCTGATTGATCACATGAGACGACGGATCCATCTGTCGGACTGGCCACCATTCCTGGGGATGCGGGATGTCTTGCGGCGGCTGGAAACCGCGCGGATTGAACGCGCGCATCCGGTTGTGCTGCATGAAATTCACAAGGCCCGCACCCACCAGCCCGACGCGATCTTGATCTCGGCCTATCTGCAACACTTCAATAGCGTCGCCGCGATTGCCGGAATGGCGCAGGCAAAGGACGTACCCGTAATCCTGGATGGGCCGATGTTCAACATTCCCGAATTAGTGGACGAATGGCACCGGATTACGGGCGTGTCGGCTGTGGTTGGAGCCGAGGTGGACCGCGACTTGCCCGATTTGATCAACGCCTTATGCCTTGGAGGTGACCCTCTAGCCTTTCCTGGTGTGATGCTGCCCGATGGCCGTCGGTCAATTGCAGCCTCGCCTCTACGACGGTTAAACGAAGTCCCCGTTCCTGATTTCGCTGATTTCCCTTGGGATCCAGGGCCATCGGGTGAAGGCTCATGGTGCGACAAGCCTGACGAGGTAGTCGTCGTCCCATGCTGCGGTTTTGAGGGCCAGGCGCATGGAGTCCCTGCCCTTTTTGCGTGCCGCCACGTTCACGGCGATATGCCGGACGGTCAGAATGTTTTCCGGCGCATGAGCGGTGCGGATCCGGGACTGATCGTCGTGGAAGGCGACGTCCAAGATCCAATGCAGGCTGTTCTCGATCGCCCAGTGCTGCCGGGTCGCGGGCCCGAGGCGATCAGCCCCAAGAGGCGAGGAGGTCAGGTAGCAACGCGTCTCGCGCTCGATCCGGGTCGCCAAATCACGGGTGCTGTCGACGACGATGAGGCTCCTCAAGCCGGGCCAGGCGGGGCGCTCCTGCAGCCGGGCGACGTTTGGGATGACCGTCACGCGCCGGGTCTCGATCCGGCCATGATCGCCCTCGACCGTCTCCTGCGTGCTGACGGTACAGTCGGCAAAGTTCTTTGATCTTTGCTCCTCGACAAAGAGCGTGACGTCGTCGTGCAGCGTGCCCTGGTTGCCCTTCAGAGCCAGGATGTAGTCGGCCTTCTTGTCGAGGATCTTGCGGGCGATGGCACGCTGGCAGCCCATCGCATCGATGGCGACGATCGCCCCCTCGATCGACAGCATGTCGAGCAGGGCCGGGATCGCCGTGATCTCGTTGGACTTCCCGCTCACTTTGGTCTGCGCCAGCACCAGCCGTTGGCGGGCCGCGAAGGCCGACACGACGTGGAGTGCCTCCCGCGCCCCGGCCCGGCTCGAGCGTCGCGAGGTCTTGCCATCGATGGCATCCGCACCGCTCAGCGGGGCGTTCTTCGAATGGTTCCGGGCCATGACGTCCGGCCTCTGGACTCCCCGGCGCCGACGGGGAAAGGTGCACCGCTTCCGGCCCGGATCCGACCCGGGCGCCGTTCGCGAGTTCCCCCGCATGTCCCCTCTCGACCGCATCGCCGCCGACCTCGACGAGCTCACCGCCATCCGGCGCGACCTGCACGCCCACCCGGAGATCGGCTTCGAGGAGGTGCGCACCGCCGGCATCGTCGCCGAGCGGCTGGCGGCCTGGGGCGTCGACGAGATCCACCGCGGCGTCGGCCGCACCGGCGTCGTCGGCCTCATCAGGGGCCGCGGCACCAGCACGCGCCGGATCGGCCTGCGCGCCGACATGGACGCCCTGCCGATCGAGGAGGCGACCAACCTGCCCCACCGCTCGACGGTGCCGGGCAAGATGCACGCCTGCGGGCATGACGGCCACACCACGATGCTGCTCGGCGCCGCCAAGTACCTCGCCGAGACCCGCGACTTCGACGGCACCGCGGTGCTGATCTTCCAGCCCGCCGAGGAGGGCCTGGGCGGCGCCCGGGCGATGCTCGCCGACGGGCTGTTCGAGCGCTTCCCCTGCGACGAGGTCTACGGCCTGCACAACAACCCCGGCGGCCAGGCCGGGCGACTCTCGCTGCGCCCGGGCCCGGCGATGGCGGCGGCGGACTTCTTCGACATCCGCATCATCGGGCGCGGCGCCCACGGCGCGCAGCCGCACCGCGGCATCGACCCGGTGGTGGTCCAGGCCGCCCTGGTCCAGGCGCTCCAGACCATCGTCAGCCGCAACGCCGACCCGCTGCAATCGGCGGTGCTGTCGATCACCCAGGTCCATGCCGGCGCGGCCTACAACGTGATCCCGGAGGAGGCCCACCTCGCCGGCACGATCCGCACCTTCGACGACGACGTGCGGGCGCTGGTGGCGACCCGGATCCGCGAGATCTGCGCCGGCACCGCCGCCGCCTTCGGGGCCGAGATCACCGCCGACATCCGCAACGTCTTCTCGGTGCTGCGCAACAGCGAGCCCCAGACCGCGGCGGCCGCCGAGATCGCCGCCGAGCTGCTCGGGCCCGAGCACGTCAACGCCGACCCCGAGCCGAAGATGGGCAGCGAGGACTTCGCCGACATGCTGCTGCGGGTGCCCGGGACCTATGCGTGGATCGGCCAGAAGTCCGGCGCGGCGCTCCACAACGCCGCCTACGACTTCGACGACGCGATCATCCCGCGCGGCGCGGCCTACCTCGCGCGTCTCGTCGAGCGGCGCTCGGCGGCCGGGCTCTGACCTTCCGAGGACCGCGACATGACCGACGCCTACGATCCCGGCAACGTCTTCGGCAAGATCCTGCGCGGCGAGCTGCCGGCGCACACGGTCTACGAGGACGAACACACCCTCGCCTTCATGGACGTGATGCCCCAGGGCCGGGGCCACACCCTGGTGATCCCGAAAACCCCGAGCCGCAACCTGCTCGACGCCGACCCGGCGGTGCTCGGGCCGCTCTGCGCCACGGTGCAGCGGGTGGCGAAGGCCGCCGTCGCGGCCTTCGGGGCCGACGGGGCGGTGGTGACGCAGTTCAACGAGGCCGAGGCCGGCCAGACGGTGTTCCACCTCCACGTCCACGTCGTGCCGCGCTTCGCCGGCGTGTCCCTGCGCCCGCACGGCAGCCGCAAGGCCGAGGCGGACGAACTGGCCGCCGACGCCGAGACCCTGCGCGCGGCGCTGGCCTGAGGCCGTGGCCCGTCCCGGCGAAGCGGAGGCCGCTTCGCCGGGCGATGCGGCGTTGCCGGCGGATCGGGTCCTTCCGGGGATCCCCTCCCGGACCCGGAACGGGCCTGCACGATCGCAGCGTCAGCGGACGGAGATCCGGGCAAACGGCGCCCCTCCGACGATCGAGGCATGGCCCTCGACGGCACGGGCACGCGGTATCGTCCAGGTCTTGTTCCGCCGGCAGGGGCCGTCGACCGCCGGCCCTGTCCGGTTCCCGGCCCGGAAGGCATCTTAATCCCGGCTGAATTTCACGCTCCTTTGCGGAACCCGCGCCGTTCCGGCACGTCTGCGCAAGTGCGCACCGCCCGTCCCGGGTCACGCGCCCGCACGGGGGGAAGGCATGACCGAGACCGCGATCCGGATCCTGGACGCCCCGCGCGCCCATCTCGGCGAGGGGCCGAGCTACGACCCCGACCGCGACACCGCGTGGTGGGTCGACATTCTCGAGAAGCGCCTGTTCGAGGCGCCCCTGGCCGGGGACGCCGTGGCGGTCCACGCCCTGCCGGTGATGGCGAGCGCCATCGCGGAGATCGACGGGACGCGCCACCTCCTCGCCGCCGAGGACGGCCTGTACGTCCGCGACCGGGCCGACGGCCGGCTCGCCCGCCACTGCCCGCTGGAATCCGACGAGCCGCGCACCCGCTCCAACGACGGCCGCGTCCATCCCTGCGGCGCCCTGTGGATCAGCACCATGGGCCGCGACGCCGAGCCGGGCCTGGGGTCGATCTACCACGTCGCCGGCGAGCGGGTGACGCGGCTCTACGGCGGCCTCGCGATCCCGAACGCGATCTGCTTCTCGCCGGACGGCGCCACCGCCTACTTCGTCGACACCGACGTCGGCCTGCTGCACCGGGTCGCGGTCGATCCCGCGACCGGGCTGCCGGCGGGAGATCCCGGGGTGCTCTACGACCATCGCGGCGGCGAGGGCGGCCTCGACGGGGCCGTGGTGGACGAGGCGGGCCGGATCTGGTGCGCCCGCTGGGGGGCGTCGTGCCTCGACGCCTACACGCCCGAGGGCGAGCGCGTGCGCACGGTTCCCGTGCCCGCCACCCGGCCGAGCTGCCCCACCTTCGCCGGGCGCGACCTGACGCACCTGCTCGTCACCAGCGCCTACGAGGGCATGGACGAGGCGGAGAGGCGGGCCGACCCGGAGCACGGCCGCACCTTCCTGCTCGATCTCGGCACTCGCGGGTTGATCGAGCCGCGCTTCCGCCTCTCGGCCTGAGCCGAACCACCCCGACCTCCAGACCCCGCGAGCCCTGACCGATGACCGACCCGGACGCGCGGCCCTACCGGCCGATCGAGGACTACGCCCTTCTCAGCAACTGCCACGGCTGCGCCCTGGTGGCTCGCGACGGTTCGATCGACTGGGCCTGCCTGGAGCGCTTCGACGCCGACCCGGTGTTCTCGCGCCTGCTCGACCGCCGGCGCGGCGGCTTCTTCACGATCCAGCCCGAGGCGGCGTTCGAGACCGCGCGGGTCTACCTGCCGGGCACCAACATCCTCGAGACCAGCTTCACCACCGAGGCCGGCATCGTCGTGCTGCGCGACTTCATGGTGGCGCCGGAGGACGGCTCGGCGCATCCGCGCCTCGTTCGGATCGTCTCCGGGGTCTCCGGCTCGGTGCCGATGCGGGCGGTCTACCGGCCGCTCGAAGGCTTCGCCGAGGCGTTCGGGGCGCTGACGCCGGTCGAGGGCGGGGTGGCGGCGGAGGGCCTGCCCTTCCTGGCCGCTGCCGTGCCGTTCGCCTGCGAGGAGAACCGCGCCGTCGCCCGGTTCGTCGTCGAGGCGGACGGCGAGCAGGTCTTCGCGCTCTACACGACCCGCGCCGAGGCGCCGGAACACCCGTCGCCGCGCGACCTCCTGGAGGCGACGCGCCGGGCCCTGGACCGGCTGGGCGGCCTCGGCCGCCTACGACGGCCCCGACGCCGCCGCGCTCCTGCGCAGCGCGCTGACCCTCAAGGCGCTGACCTACGCGCCCTCCGGCGCGATCGTCGCTGCGGCCACCACCTCCCTGCCGGAGGAGATCGGCGGGGTGCGCAACTGGGACTACCGCTTCTGCTGGATCCGCGACGCCTGCCTGTCCTTCTACGTGCTCAAGAAGTTCGGCATGGTGGCGGAGTCGGAGGCGTTCTTCCGCTTCGTCGGCACCCTGGCCGAGCGCGACGAGGGCGGGCTGAAGCCGCTCTACGCCATCGCGGGCGAGAGCGACCTGACCGAGCACGAGGTGCCGCATTTCGAGGGCTGGCGCGCCAGCGCCCCGGTCCGCTACGGCAACGAGGCCGCCGAGCAGCACCAGAGCGACGCCTACGGACAGGTGCTCGACCTGCTGCACCTCTACCGCTGCCTCGGCGGGACGATCCCGGAGGCGATGCAGGCGCAGGCGATCCGGCTCGCCGACTACGCCGCCGCCCACTGGCACGAGAAGGATGCCGGCCTGTGGGAGCCGCGCAAGCCCGAGCAGCACTACCTGCACGCCGCGATCATGAACTGGGTCGCCCTCGACCGGGCGATCCACCTGTTCGGCGAGCGGCCGGACTGGTGCCGCGAGCGCGACCGCATCGTCGCCCGGGTCAACGGCGAGGGCATCCACCCGGACGGCTACTACCCGCAATACATCGGCAGCGACGACCCGGACGCCGCCCTGCTGATCGCCCCGATGGTCGGCTTCCCCGTGGACGAGGCCGCCTTCGCCCGCACCGTCGACGTCGTCATCGAGCGGCTCGGCCACGGTCCGCTGGTCTACCGCTACCGCAACGACGACGGCCTGCCGGGCCACGAGGGCACGTTCCTGATCTGCGCCTTCTGGCTCGTCGACGCCCTCGCCTGGCTCGGGCGCGAGGAGGACGCGCGCACCCGCTTCACCGCCCTGCGCGCGCTGCAGAACGACGTCGGCCTCTACGCCGAGGAGGTGGCGGAGGACTACACCTTCCTCGGCAACTTCCCGCAGGCGTTCAGCCACCTCGCCTTCATCCACAGCGCCCTGGTGCTCGACCTCTACGCCCATGGCGGGCGCGAGGCGGTGCAGGGCACCTACGCCGACCGCACCCTGCGCGAGACCGAGGCGCGGCGGGTCACGCGGGTCACGGCACCGGAGGGCGCCCCGGGGCCGGGGTGACGAAGCCTCCCGCCTCCGCGAGCCGCCCGCGATCGACGGCCGACCTCGACCGGCCGGACGCGGGCCGGCAGGGTCACCGCGTCGCGCCGGTGCTCGCGGTGGCCATCGGGCAGCGGCCGTCGGCGATCGGCCGGAACGCCTCGGCGGCGGGGATGGTCTGCACCAGCCGGTAATAGTCCCACGCCCCCTTCGACTGGGCCGGCTCCTTGACCTGGAACAGGTACATCGGGTGGATGTGGCGCCCGTCGGCCCGCACCTGGCCCTCGCCGAACAGCGGGTCCTTGGTCGGCCGGGCCTTCATCCGGGCCACCACCGCCTTGCCGTCGGTGGTGTCGGCCTCGGCCACCGCGCGCAGGTAGTCGAGGGTGCCGGCATAGACGCCGGCCTGGATCGCGGTCGGGCGCCGGCCCTTGGTCATGGCGCCGAAGCGTTCTCCGAAGGCGCGGGTCTCCGGGTTGGCGTCCCAGTAGAACCCCTCCGTCAGGTAGAGCCCCTGGGCGTCGCGCAGGCCGATCGCGTGGACGTCGGAGAGCTGCATCAGCAGGGCCGCGAGGTCCTGGCCGCCGGCGCGGATGCCGAACTCCGCCGCCTGCTTGACCGAGTTCACGGTGTCGCCGACCGCGTTGGCGAGCGCCACGACCTGGGCCTTGCTGGTCTGGGCCTGGATCAGGAACGAGGAGAAGTCCGCCGCCGCGGTCGGGTGACGGACGTTGCCGACCACCGTGCCGCCCTCGGCCTTCACCACCGCGGCGGCGTCGGATTCGAGGGCGTGGCCGAAGGCGTAGTCGGCGGTGAGGAAGAACCACCTGCTCTTGCCGGTGCGCAGCAGCGCCAGCGCGGTGCCGTGGGCGAGCGCCCAGGTGTCGTAGGTCCAGTGCACGGTGTTGGACGAGCATTTCGAGCCGGTCAGCTCGGAGGTGCCGGGGCCGGAGGCGATGAAGGCGGCCTTCGAGTCGCGCACCACCTCCTGCACCGCCAGCGCCACCGAGGAGAACGGCACGTCGACGATCGCGTCGACCCGCTCCTGGGTGATCCAGCGCCGGGCGGTGGCCGAGCCGATGTCGGGCTTGTTCTGGTGGTCGGACTGGACCACCTCGACCCTGATTCCCGGACGCTCCCTGGCGAAATCCTCCGCCGCGAGCTTCGCGGCGGCGACCGAGCCCTCGCCGGAGGAATCCGACGCGAAGCCGCTGAGGTCGGTGAGGACGCCGATCTTCACCGTCCTGTTGGGGATCTCGGCCCGGGCGGTGCCGGCCAGGGCCGCCAGGGCGGCGCCGGCGAGCAGGGCGGCGCGGATGGGGGCGGGCATGGTTTCCTCCTGGTGATTTGTTGTTGTGGGGTGTCGTGGCACAGATTCCCGGGGTCTCCTCCCTTTCCCGGACGACTGGATCGTCAGCGGAAGGAGATCCGGGAACCGGACGTCATACGGATTTCGGACGATCAGTTCCGCAAAACCGTATCCAAGCCCGCGCGGCGGAGCTTTGCTCCGCACACGTGAGCGAAGCCGATTTTCGCATCGCGAAGCGATTGCGCAGCAATCGCCACGATCCCCTAGGGATCGCCGAGCGATCGATCGAAAATCGTATCAGATGTGCCGCGAAACGGCTCCGTCCGTCGGCACCGTTGCCGGGTGCGGACGCTTCGCGACTCCTCGTGCGGGTTCCCGGATCTCCTTCCACTTCGTTGCCATCGTCCGGGGAAGAGGGGCGATTGCGCCGGGCGCCCTCGCCCTCGGCGCATCGCCGCCGGCACCTCCTCGGCGGCATCGACCCGCACCTCGCGGTCGCGAAAGCCCCCGCCGGGGCGCACCGGCACCGGGTCGCGGCCCTCGCACAAGCCGGCGAACGCCCTCGCCGTCGGCCTTCGTGTTGGTGGCGATGCCGACCGGCAGGTTCATCGTGCCGACCACGTTCCCGATCGCCCGGGCGATCGACCGCCTCCGGCGACAGCTCCGAGGGCGGCGACCCGGCCGAGGCGCTCGCGCGGCGCCATCTTTCGAAAGCCGGCGATGCGCGAGGTCCGGTTCGAAGGATCGTGCCGCATGTCGCTCCTTCCGCGTCCGGGCGTGGTCCTTCGGCCCGCCCGTTGCCCGCACCGTACCCCCGCGTCCCCGGTGGACAAGGAACGGTTTGCGGGTTTCCGGCGATGCCCGTACCCTTCGCCGCATGGGTACGGTCGACGAACCTCCGGTGGACGAGGCGCAACCGGCGCAGCCGCCCCTCGGCCGGGCCGAGGGCGTCGCGGCGGCGCTCGCCGCCCGGATCGAGCGCGGCGGGCTGCGCGCGGGCGAGCGGCTGCCCTCGATCCGCGAGGCGGCGCGGGGCTTCGCGGTGTCGAAGAACACCGTCGTCAGCGCCTACGAGCGCCTCGTCGCCTCGGGCCGGGTCGAGAGCCGGCCCGGGGCCGGCTTCTACGTCTCGGGCCGGCGGCCGGCGCCGCCGCCGAGCCCGGGCCCGGCGAGCCCGGAGGCGGTCGACAGCGTGTGGCTGCTGCGCGAGCAACTGGAGCGGCACTACGACGTGCGGGTCGGCGACGGGCGCCCGCCGCCGGCCTGGATGGAGGGATCGGAGATCGGGCGCCACCTGCGCCCGGCCCGCCGCGGCGCCGGGGCCCAGACCGAGAGCTACGGCCACCCCGAGGGGTTCGCGCCCCTGCGCCAGAGCCTCGCGCTGACCCTCGCCGCGCGGGCGATCCAGGTCGCCCCCGGCGGGCTGCTGCTGACCCAGGGCGCCAACCACGCCCTCGACCTCATCATCCGCCACCGCGTCGCCCCGGGCGAGGCGGTGCTGGCCGATGCGCCCGGCTACTATCCGCTGTTCGGCAAGCTGCGCCTCGCCGGGGCGCGGATCGTCGGGGTGCGCCGCAACCCGGACGGGCCGGACGTCGCCGACCTCGCCGTCCAGGCGGCGGCGAGCGGCGCGCGGCTGTTCTTCACCCAGTCGCTGGCCCACAACCCGACCGGCGGCTCGCTGACGCTGCCGGTCGCCCACCGGCTGCTGCAGGCGGCCGCCGCCTTCGACCTGCGGATCGTCGAGAGCGACCCCTTCGCCGACGTGCTGCCGGCGCAGCAGCCGCGCCTCGCGGCGCTCGATCAGCTCGACCGCGTGATCTATGTCGGCACCTTCGCCAAGACCCTGTCGGCGAGCCTGCGCTCGGGCTTCGTCGCCGCCGCGCCGCCCCTCGTCGCGGCCCTGCGCGACCTCAAGATGGTGACCGGCGTCAACAGTTCGGGCTTCGTCGAGCGGGTGATCCACGACCTGATCGAGAGCGGCCGCTACCGGCGCCACCTGCGCCGCCTCGCCGCCCGCATCGACGCCGCGACCCTGCGGGCGCGGGACGTCCTCGACGAACTCGGCCTGCCGGTCTTCGGCGAGCCCCGCGGCGGCTACTACCTGTGGTGCGGGCTGCCGGCGGGCACCGACCTCGACGCCTTCTCGCGCCGGGCGGCAGGGCGCGGCATCCTGATCGCGCCGGGCAGCGTGTTCCTGCCCCGGGCGCCGCGGGCGGCACGCCGATGATGCGGGTCAACGTCGCCTATCCCGACGACCCGCGCTTCCTGCGGTTCATCCGTGACGAGGCCGGGTGAGTGCGCCCCGGCCCCCGGCCGGCGCGCCTCAGCGCTTCTGGAACAGCGGCTGGGCCAGGGCCTCGGCGCGGGCCATCCACAGGTCGCGCTCGGCGCGCAGATCCTCGACCTTGTCGATCTCGGCCTGGACGTGGTCGCGCAGCGTCCGCATCTCCTCGGCGAGGAGGCGCTTCAACTCATCCTGACGCTCGCCCTCCACCCGGAGGCGGGCCTTCAGCATCATGTTCTCGGCCATCAGGGCGGCGACGTCCTCGGCCTCGCTCGGGACGTCCGCGGTTCCCGGACCGGTCTGGAGCGCTCCCGGGGCGGCCCGGGCCGGCGGCTCGTGCGCGACGACGCGGGGCTCCCAGGCGGGCGTCCGTTCCGGGGCCGGGACGGGCTCCGGGACCGGGGCGTGCTGCGGCGCCGGCGCCCGCGCGGCGGCCGGCTCGGGCGCCGGCGGTTCGGCGGCGCGGCGGAACTCGGCGTAGCGTGACGACGAGAGGCGCGGCTCCGGCTCGGCGCGCAGGCCGGCATCCGGGCGGACCGCCTCGGTCCGGGCGAGGTTGGCGAGCAGGTCGCGAAGCGGGCCGGTCGTCACCCGCGGGGCCGCCGCATGGGCTTGGGTCTGGTAAGCGGGATCGGCCACGGCCGCACCTCCTCGGATCGTGGACACCAGCAAACGCCGATCGTGGTTAATGGCGAGTTAAGGCGCGCCCGCCCCGGCCGCCGGGCGGAGCCTCGGACCGCTCCGCCGGAATCCGTCGTTCAGGCCGTCTCAACTATCATCTCCGGTTCCCGGCGAGATGATGGGCGCGAACAGGTTTCGTTAGACGGGGTTCTGGCATGTAGAGGCTGTCAACATCCTCGAAAGGATAAGGTCGTGACGGCCGCCCTGAGCCTGGTGAAGCGCCGCGTCAGCCGGATCGGTCTGATACGATGTCCGGAAGATTCCTTCCGGACATCGTATCACCGGCCCGCGCGGCGCATGAGCGAAGCCGATTTCCGCATCGCGAAGCGATCGATCGGAAATCGTATGAGGAGCGTGCTGCCGTATCTCGCTTCGACGATGCTCGTCGCCGCGGGATACGGTTTGTACTCGGTCAACGAGACGGCCGGCCTGTTCGCCGGCGTCGCGGTCATGCTCGTGGGTTTCCTCGTGATGCTGTGAGGTGGCCGGCACTGGCGTGCCGGCCTCACGGCTTCGGCAGCCGGCACTGCGTCTCCGGCTGGTCGATGCCGAGGGTGTCGAGGGGCGTGCGCTGGTGCAGGTAGCCCGGCTCCGGCGCCACGGCGACGAGGGCCTGCGGCTGCACCAGCAGCACCGGCTGGCGCAACTGGCGGTCCCAGGAGCGGAAGCTCAGCGGCACGCCCTTGTAGGCCGGCAGCGTGAAGGCCGGGTCGGCGAGGCGGGCCGCCAGCGCCGCGGGCTCGACGGTCCTCGCCTGCATCGCCGCCTCGCCGACCGCCCGCACCGATGCCCAGACCTGATAGTCGAGCGGGCGCATCAGGCGGCCGGCGGTGCGGCGGAAGCGGTTCTGGGCCTGGGCGGCGCCCCACACCTCCAGCGTCGGGTGCCAGGTGACGGGGGTCAGCCCCTGCGTTCCGGCGACCGGGCGCGGGTCGGCGGTGTGGAACGGCACGTAGTCGCCGAAATCGCCCGCCTCGTCGGCCACCACCGCGATGTCGTAGTCGAGCCCGCGGGTGAACACGAGCGCCTCGGCCCGGGTCGGGGTGTCGCCCCGCGCCCGCGCCAGCGGGCCGAAGGTCCACGGCCGCTCCGCCGCGACCTGGAGCCCGAACTTCCTCGCCGACCGCTTCAGCGCCTCGGCCCAGAGCCTGTCGCCCTCTCCCGGCCCGGTGATGAGGAACAGCTTGCGCCAGCGCATGAAGGCGAGGAACTGCGCCAGGGCGTCGGTCCGCATCGCCCGGCTCGGCGCGACGTGGAACACCTCGCTCCGGCAATCGGCGCCGCGCAGGCGGTCGTCCGGGGCGGCGGCGTTGAACAGCGTCACCCCGGCGCCCTTGAGGGCGTCGGCCACCGCCAGCACCTCGGCCGCCGGCAGGGCCAGGACGATGAAGCGGATCCCCCTGCCCGCCAGCTCCCGCGCCGCGGCGGCCGGGTCCTGCGGCGGCGGTCCGCCGGGGGCGGCGGTGGCGAGCGCGACCTCGTCGAGGGCGAAGGTCTGGCCGGTGAAGCGGCCGGTGGTGTTGTTGTCGCGCACCGCCATCCGCCCGCCGGCGGCGCCCTCGTCCTCCGGCACCGCCTGGGCGTCGTAGGAGGACGGCGCCGGGGTCGGGCGGTAGATCAGTCCGATGCGGACCTCGCCGGCGCCGGGTTTCGGGGCCGCGGCGGCGGGCGGCTCCTGCGCCGCCGCGGGGGCGACGGGAGGCGGCAGCGCCGGGACGGCGGCGAGGAGGGCGGCGAGGGCGAGGGCACGCATGGGCCACGAGGCTATCGTGGCTCCTCCACCGGCCTCAACCCGACTTTGGCCCGGGCGCGAGCCGGAAAATGCCGCAGGGCCATCGCTTCAGCGATCGTTCTGCGGTCGCCCGGAGGGCGGCACCGCATGGCGGGCGCGAAAAGCGCCCCGCGAAGCGGGTTCGGGGGACGGATGTCCCCTCCGGGGGACGGATGTCCCCTCGAACGCCGAGCGGAGCGAGAGCCGGGTGAGCGGCGACACGACGTGTCGCGCACGAACGCCGGCGCCTGAGGCCGAGCAAGGAACAAGGGCAATCGCTTCGAAGCGATGGCCCTGGAAAATGCCGGCACCCGCCTTGCCGGTCGGCCCCCGCCCCGCTATAAGCCCGCCCGCGTCCGCCAGACACCCTTGGAGGCACGGACGCGGCGACGCCGAAGGACAGGCCGCTCTCATCGGGCGGCCTTCGGCGTTTGAGCCACCACAATCGAATCTGAAGGATCACGCCATGAGCGCCGTGAAGCCGCTTGAGGCCGTGGCACGCGACCGGGTCGGCAAGGGGGCCGCCCGGGCCGTTCGTCGCCAGGGCCGAGTTCCCGCCGTCATCTACGGCGCGGGCCAGGAGCCGCAGGCCATCTCGCTCGATGCCAACCAGACCAACCACCTGATCTACAACGGCGGCTTCCTGACCACCGTGTTCGAGATCGCGGTCGGCGGTCGCAAGGTCCGGGCGATCCCGCGCGACTACCAGCTCGACCCGGTGAAGGACTCCCCCCTCCACGTCGACTTCCTGCGCGTCACCGCCGGCCAGACGGTCGAGGTCGAGGTGCCGGTGCACTTCGCCAACGAGGACGCCGCCCCGGGCCTGAAGCAGAAGGGCGGCACGCTCAACGTCGTGCTCCACACCATCGCCCTGGCGGTCGAGCCCGACGCGATCCCGGATGCCGTCACGGTCGACCTGACCGGCAAGGACATCGGCGACGCGATCCACGTCTCCGACCTCAGGCTGCCGGCCGGCGCCTCCACGGCGCTCGACGCCGAGGCGACCGTCGCCACCCTGGTGCCGCCGACGGTGCTCGGCGCCGAGGTCGAGGCCGAGGAGGCCGCGGTGGCCGAGGCCGCCCGCGCCGAGTCGGCCGAGGAGAAGGCCGCCACCGAGGAGTGATCCTCGGCCGCGGAGCGATCCCGGACGGCGCGGCGATCCTCGCCGCGCCCACGACATCTGCGGAGCCCTGCCCCGCCCGGGGCCCGGGTTCCGCGCCGTTTCGAGGGCGGCCCCATGAGCGGGGCGGCTCGCTCACAGGAGCCTAGGACCCGCCATGCGGCTGTTCGTCGGCCTCGGCAATCCCGGGTCCCGCTACGCGGGCAACCGCCACAACATCGGCTTCATGGCGCTCGACGCCCTCGCCCGCCGGCATGGCGCGGCGCCGTGGCGGCGGCGCTTCCAGGGCGAGGCGAGCGAGGCCGTCGTCGGCACCACCCGGGTGCTGCTGCTCAAGCCCGGCACCTACATGAACGAGTCCGGCCGCGCCGTCGCCGAGGCCCAGCGCTTCTACAAGATCGACCTCGCCGACGTGGCGGTGTTCCACGACGAGCTCGATCTCCCCCCCGGCAAGCTGAGGCTGAAGCGCGGCGGCGGCAATGCCGGCCACAACGGCCTGCGCTCGATCACCGCGCAGTCGGGCAACGAGTACTGGCGGGTGCGCCTCGGCATCGGCCACCCGGGCGACAAGGCGCTGGTCCACGCCTACGTGCTCAACGACTTCGCCAGGTCGGAGACGCCCTGGGTCGAGGACCTGTGCGACGCGGTCGCCGACCACGCGGCGGTGCTGGCCAAGGGCGACGATGCCGGGTTCCAGAACAAGGTCCACCTCGCCATGGCCGGCCGGGGCTGGGACGAGATCAAGCGCGTGGGCGAGCGGCCCTGAGGCCCGCCCTCAAGAACGGGGATTGATGCGATGGGCTTCAAATGCGGCATCGTCGGCCTGCCGAACGTCGGCAAGTCGACCCTCTTCAACGCGCTGACCCAGACCGCGGCGGCGCAGGCGGCGAACTATCCGTTCTGCACCATCGAGCCGAATGTCGGCGAGGTCGCGGTGCCCGACCCGCGCCTCGACGACCTCGCGAGGATCGCCAGCTCGAAGGAGATCATCCCGACACGGCTCACCTTCGTGGACATCGCCGGGCTGGTGCGCGGCGCCTCGCGGGGCGAGGGCCTCGGCAACCAGTTCCTCGCCAACATCCGCGAGGTCGACGCCATCGCGCACGTCGTGCGCTGCTTCGAGGACGGCGACGTCACCCACGTCGAGGGCAAGGTCGACCCCGCCGCCGACATCGAGACGATCGAGACCGAGCTGATGCTCGCCGACCTCGACAGCCTGGAGAAGCGCGTCACCGCCCTGGAGAAGAAGGCCAAGGGCGCCGACAAGGAGGCCAAGGAGACCCTCGACCTCGTCCAGCGCACCCTGCCCTTCCTGCGCGACGGCAAGCCCGCCCGCCTCGTCGCCCGCAAGCCCGATGAGGAGCGGCTGTTCCAGTCCCTCGGCCTGATGACGGCCAAGCCCGTGCTCTACGTCTGCAACGTCGAGGAGGGCTCGGCCGACAAGGGCAACGCCCATTCCGAGGCGGTCTTCGCCCGCGCCCGCGCCGAGGGCGCCAAGGCGGTCGTCGTCTCGGCCAAGATCGAGAGCGAGATCGCGGTCCTGCCCCCCGCCGAGCAGGCCGAGTACCTCGAGGCGGTCGGGCTGGAGGAGCCGGGCCTCAACCGGGTGATCCGCGCCGGCTACGACCTGCTCGGCCTCATCACCTACTTCACCGTCGGGCCGAAGGAGGCCCGGGCCTGGACGATCACCAGGGGCACGCGGGCGCCGGCCGCCGCCGGGGTGATCCACTCGGACTTCGAGAAGGGCTTCATCCGCTCCGAGACGATCGCGTTCCAGGACTATGTCGCGCTGAAGGGCGAGGCCGGCGCCCGCGAGGCCGGCAAGCTGCGCCTCGAGGGCAAGGAGTACGTCGTGCAGGACGGCGACGTGCTGCACTTCCGCTTCGCCAACTGACCGGTCCGGCCGCCGGACGACCCCCGAGGGAACCGTCCGGCGTTCCATCGGATGTCGGAGGATGGAACTCAACCGCCGCCACGACTGGACCCTGACGCCGGCCGAGGCGGTCGCGCTCCAGCGCCGGCTCGCCGCCGAGGTGGTGGCCGACCGGCCCCTCGACCTGTCGTCGGTCCGCCTCGTCGCGGGGGTCGACGTCAGCGTGAAGGACGAGCGCTCCCGCGCCGCGGTGGTGGTGGCGACGTTCCCCGACTTCCGGGTGGTCGAGACCGTCACGGCGATCCGCCCGACGCCGTTCCCCTACGTGCCGGGCCTGCTCAGCTTCCGCGAGGGACCAGTGCTGGAGGAGGCGTTCGGACGCCTCGCCGCCGAGCCCGACGTCTTCCTGTTCGACGGCATGGGCACGGCGCATCCGCGCCGCATCGGCATCGCCAGCCACATGGGGCTGTGGCTGGAGCGCCCGACGGTCGGCGTCGGCAAGACCCGGCTGTGCGGCCGCAACGCTCCCCTGCCCGAGGAGAAGGGCGCCCACGTGCCGCTGGTCGACCGCGGCGAGACCATCGGCGCGGTGGTCCGCACCCGCACCGCCAGGAACCCGCTGTTCGTCTCTCCCGGCCACCTCGCCGACATCCCCGGCGCGGTCGCCCTGGTGCTCGCCTGCGCGCCGAAGTACCGCCTGCCCGAGCCGATCCGGCTGGCTCACAAAGCGGCCGGGGATTTCTGATACGATTTTCGATTGATCGCTCGGCGATCCCTGCGGGATCGTGGCGATTGCTGCGCAATCGCTTTCGCGATGCGAAAATCGGCTTCGCTCACGCGTGCGGAGCAAAGCTCCGCCGCGCGGGCTTGGATACGGTCCGGACGCGGATCCGCCGGCGGCCCGTGCGCGCGACGGGGGCGGTCACGCGGGGTTCGCGGGCGAATATGCAACCATTGATTGAATTTACCCTTCGGCTTGCGTCTTCGTCCGACTATCTCGCGGACGATCGATTGGCGCTCGCAACGATTATCCAATACTTTTGTTCCATTGCACCGGCAAAAAAAACCAGTTGGTAAAACGTGGCTGGGAGTATCGGCACGTCTTTCGATCCGACCGGCTCGCCTGCCGCGAACCGGTGGTCTGCTTCACGAGCCGGAACCGTCATGCGCGTCACACTCAAGGCCACGCTCGCCCTCCTGTTCGGTTCCGTTGCCCTCGTGGCGGCGGGACAGGGGGCGGCCTCGCTCGTCGAGCTGTCCCACATCCGCCGCGGCGTCGACGAGGTGGCCCGGAACTGGCTGCCATCGGTCGCGACCGTCAACGAGATGAGCCTCGCGGCGAGCGCGATCCGGCTGCGGCAGTACCGGCTCGTCACGAACTCGACCGATCCGCAGATGCAGGCCGAGAGCCGCCGGTTCTACGAGACGGCCGTGGCGACGCTGGCGGAGGTGCGCCGGCGCTACGAGCCGCTGATCTCGTCACCGGAGGAGCGGGCGCTCTACGAGGAGTTCTCCCGGCTCTGGGAGCGTTACGAGGCGGGGAGCCGGGATCTCCTGCGGCTGATCGACGGCGGCCGGCATCAGGAGGCGCTCGCCGAACTCGCCGGTCCGACCCTGTTCAAATTCTACGCGGAGGCCGGCGAAGCCCTTCGTCGGGACGTCAGCCTCAACAGGCGGAGCGCGCAGCGGGAGGCCGAGGGCGTCTCCGGCCGCGCGGGCGACGGCGCCCGGACCGCGATCATCGCGATGGCTCTCGCCGTCCTGGCGGCGCTCGGCGGCATGGTGTTCTGCGCCCTGCGGATCTCGCGGCCGATCACCCGGATGACCGGAGCGATGCGCGGGCTGGCGGCAGGCGACACCGAGGCCCCGATCCTCTACCGCGAGCGGCGGGACGAGGTCGGCGCGATGGCGGCGGCGGTCCAGGTGTTCAAGGACAGCCTCATCCGCACCAGGGCCCTGGAGGAGGAGACGGCGCAGGCCCGCCTCTCGGCCGAGGCGCAGCGCCAGGCGGTCCTGTCCCAGATGGCGGACCGGTTCGAGGCGGCCGTCGGCGGCATCATCGGGACCGTCTCGTCGTCCGCCACCCAGTTGCAGGCGACGGCCGGAACCATGACCACGACCGCTACCGAGACCGCCGGCCGGTCGGCCGTCGTCGCGGGCGCGGCGGAGGAGGCGGCCGCCAACGTCGGCACCGTCGCGGCGGCGGCCGAGGAGCTCGGCGCGTCGGTGGGCGAGATCGGACGTCAGGTCTCGGGATCCGCCGACCTCGCCCAGGCCGCCGTGTCGGAGGCCGACCAGACCGCACGGCTGGTGCAGGAGCTGAGCGCCGCCGCGACCCGGATCGGCGACGTCGTCGGGATGATCTCGACCATCGCGGCGCAGACCAACCTGCTGGCCTTGAACGCGACGATCGAGGCGGCGCGGGCCGGCGAGGCCGGCCGCGGCTTCGCCGTCGTCGCCGCCGAGGTCAAGGAACTCGCGACCCAGACCACCCGGGCGACCGAGGAGATCGGTTCGCAGATCGGGCAGATCCAGGGGGCGACGGGTCAGGCGGTGAGCGCGATCGGCGGCATCGGCGCCCGCATCCGCGAGATCAGCAGCGTCGCCGCCTCGATCGCGGCGGCCGTCGAGGAGCAGGGTGCGGCGACGCAGGAGATCGTCCGCAACGTCGCCCAGGCGGCGACCGGCGCCAGCGCGGTGACGGGCAACATCGCCGGCGTCGCGCAGGCCGCGGATGAGACCGGGGCGGCCGCGGGTCAGGTGCTCGGGGCCGCCTCGGAGCTGTCGCGCCAGTCCGAGGCGCTCACCGCCCAGGTCGACCGCTTCCTCGCCGACCTGCGGGCGGCCTGAGCATCCCCGGCCGCGCCGCGGATCGTGCGCGGTTCCGGGCGGCCGGTCGCCGCCGGTTCGCCGGGCGCTCCTCGCGACGGGGCTTGACCCCGGACCCGCGACCGTCATGGTTCGGCCCCCGGGTTCTCTGGCGGAGGGCCCGGTCCGGCTGCCGGAGCGCACGGATGCGGGGCGCCCCGTCGCGGTCGCGTGTGCCACCGCCGCGACGGTTCCCCGATGATCCGCTTCCATTTCGAAGACCTCGTGCCCGGCCTCGTCATCACCTGCGGCCCGATCACCGTCACCCGCGACGAGATCGTCGCCTTCGCCCGGGCCTACGACCCGCAAGCCTTCCATCTCGGCGAGGAGGCGGCGCAGGGAACCTTCGTCGGCCGGCTGATCGCCTCGGGCTGGCACAGCTGCGCGCTCGGCATGCGGCTCATCGCCCGGGACTTCGTCCTGCAATCGAGTTCGATGGGCTCGCCCGGCATCGACGAGGTGCGCTGGCTGCGCCCGGTGCTGCCGGACGACAGCCTGACCCTGAGGACGACGATCCGCGACGCCCGCCCCTCGGCGAGCAAGCCCGACCGCGGCCTCGTGCAGATGGCCACCGAGATCGCCAATGGCGGCGGCGAGACGGTGATGACGCAGGATTTCTGGGTGATGTTCGGCCGCCGCGGCGCCGCCCCGCTGCCGCCCCGCACCCTGCCGCCCCGGGAGGCCGGCCCGCCGACCTCGGAGGCGCCGGGCGGCTTCCCGGCCGGGGGCTACGGCAGCCTCGCGGTCGGCGCGAGCTACGATCTCGGCGGCTACCATTTCGCCCGCGACGAGGTGCTGGACTTCGCCCGGGCCTACGACCCGCAGCCGTTCCACACCGACGAGGCGGCGGCGCGGCAGAGCCATTTCGGCGGCCTGTGCGCCTCGGGCTGGCACACGGCGGCCGGCTTCATGAACCGCCTCGTCGCCGCCCGCGACCTCGGGCGGCGGCAGGCCGAAGCCTGCGGCGAGCCGGTGGCGGCGGGCGGCCCCTCCCCGGGGTTCCGCAACCTGAAGTGGCTGCGCCCGGTCTATGCCGGCGACACGGTGCGGTATTCCATCACCCTCACCGACAAGCGCCCCTCGGCCTCGCGCCCGGGCTGGGGCCTCGTCCACCACACGGCGACCGGCCACGACCAGAACGGCGACGAGGTGTTCCGGTTCGACGGGGCGTGGTTCGCGCCGCTGTGATACGGAATCCGGAGCCGATCGTCCGGAAAGCGTATGACGGGGCGCGGCCGACGGTCGATCCCTTCGTGGGCGGGAAGATGGTCGCCGCTACGGCGGCGACAGGCCCCCGCACCGATCATCGGCTGCGCACAAGCGACGCCGACAGTGTCTCCGCAAGCTCCAGAAGGCCGTCGCGGTCGCCATGGACACGCTCCATGACGGCCAGCCCCCGGGTGAAGGTCACGATCACCTTCGCGGCCCGTGCCGGCTCGACGGCGAGCTGGGCACGCAGGACCGGCTGGTCGAGAGCCTCCTCGACGACGTCCGTGAGAGCGTCCAGGAACCGCTTCAGCGCCTCGCGGACGCGCGGAAGGGCGGCGCTTCCGTCGCTGGCCGTCTTGGTCGTCAGGCAACCGCGCCGCGGCGTGCCGCCCGTCATGTTCGCGATCGCGGCCCGGAAGAAGCCGCGGAGCACGTCCTCGGCCGTCTCGCCCGCGAGGCTCGCGCGGGCCGAGGCGAGGAAGCGCTCCGCGTAGAGGTCGAACGCGCGCAGGAAGATCGCCTCCTTGTCGCCGTAGGCATTGTAGAGCGACCCGCGCTGGACCCCCGTCGCCTGGGCGAGATCCGGCATCGAGGTGGCGGCCATGCCCTGCTGCCAGAAGACGGACAGGGCGATTTCCATCACTGCCGCCTCGTCGAACTGCCGCACGCCCGCCATCCGCGATCTCCCCACTGCATGATTGACACAAATGTCAAACATGACGATGCTGTCAAAGATAGTCGCCCGTCCCGTCGGGCGACAGGGGCGTGGGCCGGCGATCGCGCTCTCGCAGGCGCGAGGAGGGGAACCGCATGGATCGGCGGCTGGCAGGAATCGGTTGCGGCCTCCTGGCAGCGCTGATCTGGGGCGGTTTCCCGGTGGTGACCCGCGCCGGCGTCGCTCACTCGTCGCTCGATTCCTACGACGTCACGTTCCTGCGCTTCGTCGTCTCGGGTCTCGTGCTGCTGCCGGTTCTGCTGCGGCGCGGGCTCGGCGGGCTCGGCGCCGGGCCGGTCGCCTTGATGGTCGCCGGGATCGGCGCTCCCTACATGCTGGTGATCGCGGCCGGCCTGACGCGGGCTCCGGTCGGCCTGTTCGCGGTGCTGACCCCGGGCAGCATGATCGCCTTCGCGGCAGTCCTGAGCACGATCGCCGCCGGGGAGCGGCCGTCGGGGGCGCAGAGGGCCGGCATCCTCCTGATCCTGGCCGGAATCGTCCTCACCGGCTCGGTGGAACTGCTCGGCAGCGAGGGCATCGCCGCCGCCCTGTTCCTGCTCGGAGGCCTGTTGTGGGCCGTCTACACGGTCACGACAAGGGTGTACGCGGTCGAACCCCTGCGGGCGACCGCTCTCGTCTCGGTGGTCTCGGCGGTGATCTACGCTCCGGCCTACCTGGCCGTCAGAGGTGGTGCGCTGCTCGCGATGCCGCCGTCCGAGGTCGTGGTGCAAGCCGTCTACCAGGGCCTCCTGGTCTCGGTCGTCGCCCTCTACTTCTACAGCAAGGGTGTGTCGCTGCTCGGTCCGACCGTGGGCGCGAGCTTCGCCGCGCTGGTGCCGGTCCTCGCCGTCCTGGAAGCGTCGCTCGTCCTCGGCGAGTCCCCGCGGGGCGCGGCCCTCGCCGGGCTCGCCGTCGTCACCCTCGGGATGGCGGCGATCCTCGTCGGGCCGCGCCGGGCCGGACGGCGTCGGTCGGCGCGGCCCTCGTGACGGTCGCGGCCGGGTCTCGCCTCACTCCGCCGCCGCCCCGAGCCCGCCCCGGCTGCCGCCGAGGAAGCCGCCGGACTGGCGCTGCCACAATTGCGCGTAGAGGCCGCCGCGGCGCACGAGGTCGGCGTGGCGGCCCTCCTCGACGATGCGACCGCCATCCAGCACGATCAGCCGGTCGAGGGCCGCGATGGTCGAGAGCCGGTGGGCGATGGCGAGCACCGTCTTGCCCTGCATCAGGGTGTCGAGGGAGGCCTGGATCGCCGCCTCGACCTGCGAGTCGAGGGCCGAGGTCGCCTCGTCGAGGATCAGGATCGGCGCGTCCTTCAGGATCACCCGGGCGATGGCGATGCGCTGGCGCTGGCCGCCGGAGAGCTTGACCCCGCGCTCGCCGACCTGGGCGTCGTAGCCGGTGCGGCCCTTGTGGTCGGTGAGACCGAGGATGAAGTCGTGGGCGTGGGCGAGGCGCGCCGCCTCCTCGATCTCGGCGGGGCCCGCGCCGGCGCGGCCATACGCGATGTTGTCGCGGATCGAGCGGTGCAGCAGCGAGGTGTCCTGGGTCACCACCGCGATCTGCCGGCGCAGGGACGCCTGGGTCACCCCGGCGATGTCCTGCCCGTCGACCAGGATGCGCCCGCCCTCGAGGTCGTGCAGGCGCAGCAGCAGCGAGGTCAGGGTGGTCTTGCCGGCGCCGCTCGGGCCGACGAGGCCGACCTTCTCGCCCGGCTTGATCGCGAGCGACAGGTCCTCGATCACCCCGCCCTCCTCCCGGCCGTAATGGAAGCGGATGCGCTCGAAGCGCACGCCGCCGCCGGCGACCGTCAGCTCCGCCGCGCCGGGCCGGTCGGTGACGGCGTGCGGCCGGGCGATGGTCTGCATGCTCTCCTGCACGACGCCGATATTCTCGAACAGGCCGCGCACCGTCTGCATCACCCAGCCCGACATCGCGATCAGCCGCAGCACCAGGGCGAGGCCGGCGGCGCCCTCGCCGGTGGTCATCTGCCCGCGCGACCACAGGCCGACCACGGCCGCCGCCGTCGCGACGATCAGCGCGCTGTTGAGCAGCGACAGCAGCGAGGTGGTGCGGGTGATGAGCCGGAACGAGTGCAGGTAGGCGTCGGTATGGGCGGTCGTCGCCTCGCGCACCGCCGAGCGCTCCTCGCGGTCGCGGGCGAACAGCTTGACGGTGAGGATGTTGGTGTAGCTATCGACGATCCGCCCGATCAGCGCCGAGCGGGTGTCGGCGACCTTCAGCGAGCGCGCCCGGGCCCGCGGCACGAAGTGCGCGGTCAGGCCGGCATAGGCGAGGATCCACACCAGGACCGGCAGCAGCAGCCACGGGCTGATCGAGCCGAACAGCCCGACCGCGGTGACGGCGAAGATCGCGACGTAGAGCAGGGTGTCGATGACCACGACGGCGAGTTCGCGCACCGCCGGCCCGACCTGCGTCACCCGGTTGGCGAGCCGCCCGGCGAAGTCGGCCTGGAAGTACGACAGCGAGTGGCCGAGCGTGTAGAGGTGGGTGCGCCAGCGGATCATGTTGGTGGTCTGGGGCACCACCATCTGGTTCGACAGCGCCTCGTGCAGCCAGGCGAAGAGCGGCCGCACCACGAGCAGCAGCAGGGCCGCCAGGACGAGGCCGGTGCCGTGCTCGGCCCACAGCGTCTCGGGCCGCGAGCGCGCCAGGAGGTCGATGAACCAGCCCATCAGCAGGTAGAGCGACGCCTCGACGCTGCCGGCGACCAGCGACACGGCGAGCAGCCCCAGCAGGGGCCCGCGCACCGGGCGCAGGTAGATCGCGGCGAAGCCCGAGATCGTGCCGGGCGGCTGGCGCTCCTCGTCGAACGGGGCGAACGAGTCGATGCGGCGTTCGAGCCAGTCGAGGAACATGCCGGAGATCCGTGTCCATACGATTTTCGATCGATCGCTCGGCGATCCCTCAGGGGTCGCTTTCGCGATGCGGCGATCGGCTTCGCTCAAGCGTGCGGAGCAAAGCTCCGCCGCGCGGGCTTCGACACGGCTTTCGGGACTGATCGTCCGAAATCCCTATCGGAGCCCCCGGATCTATTCCGCCTTGACGGCGCGCCAACCGGGGGGCGATGCCGCAGGCATGCTCCGCCTCGCCCTCTACCAGCCGGACATCCCGCAGAACACCGGCACGATGCTGCGCCTTGCCGCCTGCCTCGGGGCGGCGGTCGAGATCATCGAGCCGGCGGGGTTCGACACCTCCGACCGGCACCTGCGCCGCTCCGGCCTCGACTATCTCGACCACGTCGCGATCACCCGCCACCGCTCGTGGACGGCGTTCGCGGACTGGCGCGCGCAGGCCGGCGTGCGGCTCGTCCTCGCCACCACGGCGGGCGCCCTGCCCTATACGGCGTTCGGCTTCCGCGACGGCGACTGCCTGCTGGTCGGGCGCGAATCCGCCGGGGTCCCCGACGCGGTCCACGCCGCCGCCGATGCCCGGGTGGCGATCCCGCTGCGGGCCGGGATGCGCTCGCTCAACGTCGCGGTGGCCGCCGGGATGATCCTGGGCGAGGCGATGCGGCAGGTCGGCGGGTTCGCGCCGGTCTCGTCAGGCCGCCCGCCCGGCTGAGCCGGTGCCGGCATGGCGGCTGCGCAGCCGAAAGGCGAGGACCAGCATGAACGCGCCGAACGCGATGGCGTAGCCGCCCATCCAGTACGTCAGCACGATCAGCGAGGCGACCGGGCTGACCAGCAGGGCGAGGCCGAACAGGATCGACAGCGCCCCGCCGAGCACCAGCCACCAGCGGCCGTGGTCGAGGTGGAGCCGGAAGGCCGCGGCGAGCATCAGGCCGCCGGTGACCAGCGCCCAGGCGGCGATGAGGTAGACGAGGGCGAGGAGCGCGCTGCCCGGCATCAGGAAGGCGACGACGCCGACGAGGAGGTTGAGCAGGCCGGCGAGCAGCAGGGTGCCCCAGCGCTGGTGCCGCTCGGCGGCCCGCACCGCCGCGACGATTCCGGCCACGCCGTCGACCAGCATGTAGGCCGAGAAGAAAATCACGAGGGTGAACAGGGTCGCGCCCGGCGAGACCAGGGCGATGACGCCGAACAGGATCGCGAACGCCCCGCGCAGGGCGATCAGCCACCAGTTGCGGGCGAGCACCGCGCTCATCGCGGCGAGGCGGTCGAGGCCGGCCTCCGGTGCGGCCCCGGCGGGGCCGGGCGAGGTCGGGGCTGCCATGGCGTCGTCTCCGGACAAGGGACCACGGGCGCATCGCGACCGATCCGATGCGCCGCAGTCCGGCCCCGCTCGATGGGGTGAACGCCGTGGCGGACCTCCCCGTTCCGGCCCCCGGCTTCGCGGGCCGTCAGGTCCGCAGGCCGCAGGATCGCCTGAACCGCGCGACCTGGGACGGGCCGGCCGAGAGCGCGAAGGTGATGCGGCGGCCCGACAGGGTCGCGGCGACGACCGGGGCGGCGGAGGTGCGGTCGACGAGGGAGCGCCCCGGCGGGCCGTCGGCGATCAGCATCAGGGATTCGTTCTGCCGCACGAAGCGGTGCGTGCCGAGCGGCGCGCTCCCGGCACTCAGGGCGACCTCCGCGTCGCCGGCCGGCGGCCCGAGTTCCGGCGCGACCAGCACCAGCACGTACTCGCCCCTGCCCGGGTTGCAGAACAGCGAGATCGTCGAGGTCTCGAAGCCGCGGCCGCCCGACACGTTGAGCGAGATCTCGCCCGCGCCCCCGTCCGACGCCCGGGTGAGGACCTTCGTGGCGTGGGCGGGCGCGGCGGCGGCCAGGAGCCCCGTCACGACGGCGGCGAAGCGGATCGGCATCATCGAGGCGTCGTCTCCGGTTCGACCGCGGACGACGTAGAGCACAGGCTGCGCGGTGCGAGAAGGGCCGCTGCGAGAACCGCGCGATGCCGGCCCCGCCGGCCTACGCCCGGGCGTAGAGACGGTCGGCCCGGCTCTCGAAGGCGTCGGTGAACTTGCGGAAGGCGCGGTCGAACATCTTGCCCATCAGCAGGCCCAGCGCGAAGCTCTTGAACTCGTAGGTGATGTAGAAATCGACCTCGCAGCCGCCGTTCGGCGCCTCGCGGAAGCTCCAGCGGTTCTCGAGGTGGCGGAACGGGCCGTCGATGTACTCGGCGACGATCCTGAGGTTCGGCCGGTCGATGGTGACCCGGGTGGTGAACCGCTCCGAGATCGCCTTGTAGCCCACCCCCATCTCGGCCACGAGCACTTCGGTGCCGTCCGGCCCCTCCTGCCGGCGGATCACCCGCAGGGAGTCGCAGAGCGGCAGGAATTCCGGGTAGCGCTCGACGTCGGCGACGAGGTCGAACATCTCGGCCGGGCTGTGGCGGACGACGCGGGTGGTGCGGAAGCTGGGCATGAGTCCAGGAGGGTCCGGATCAGAGGGGGCCGAGCCGGTCGAGCCGGGCCTGCTTGAGGCGGGCGAAATCCTCGCCGGCATGGTGCGAGGAGCGGGTCAGCGGGGTCGCCGAGACCAGGAGGAAACCCTTGGCGTAGGCCGTGGTTTCCAGCGCCTTGAACTCGTCGGGCGGCACGAAGCGCATCACCGGATGGTGCTTCTTCGTCGGCTGCAGGTACTGGCCGACGGTGAGGAAGTCGACCTCGGCCGAGCGCAGGTCGTCCATGAGCTGGAGCACCTCGTTGCGCTCCTCGCCCAGGCCCACCATGATGCCGGACTTGGTGAAGATGGTGGGGTCGAGTTCCTTCACCCGCTGGAGCAGGCGCAGGGAGTGGAAGTAGCGGGCGCCGGGCCGCACCGTGAGGTACTTCGAGGGCACCGTCTCGAGGTTGTGGTTGAACACGTCGGGCCGGGCCGCGGCCACGATCTCCAGGGCGCCGTCCTTGCGCAGGAAGTCGGGGGTCAGCACCTCGACCGTGGTGCCCGGGCTGAGCCGCCGGATCGCGCCGATCACGGCGGCGAAGTGCCCCGCGCCGCCATCGGCGAGGTCGTCGCGGTCGACCGAGGTGATGACGACGTGGTGCAGGCCGAGCTTGGCCACCGCCTCCGCCACCTTCTCGGGCTCGGTCCCGTCGAGGGCCTGCGGCAGGCCGGTGCGCACGTTGCAGAACGCGCAGGCCCGGGTGCAGGTATCCCCCATGATCATGAAGGTGGCGTGCTTCTTCTCCCAGCACTCGCCGATGTTGGGGCAGCCCGCCTCCTCGCAGACGGTGACGAGCTTGTTCTCGCGCACGATGCGGTTGGTGGCCGCCCATTGCGGCGAGCCCGGCGCCTTGACCCGGATCCAGTCGGGCTTGCGCTGGATCGGCTGGTCGGGCCGGTGCGCCTTCTCCGGGTGGCGCGGCCGCTGGTCGTTGCGCAGGAGATCGAGGACGACAGCCATGGGGGTTCCGGAGCACGGGGGTCCGGCAAGCCCATCGCCGGCGCACGAGCCTGACTTAAGGGCTTCCCGCCGCCGGGGCAAATGGGGCGTGACGCGCCGCCGCGCACCCGCCTGACGAAATCCGGCTTTCGTCCCGCTCCGGCGCCTGGATAGAAACTGGTTCTCTGCGTCTGTCTCCGCAGCCGGATCCTGGAGAGGCGCGGACCCGGATATTGAGGATGAGCATGATGATCGGTGCGCGTTCTCCTCGCCCCGCCCGCGGGGAGAGGAGAAGACCCGCGCTCATCGCGAAGTATGTTGGCTGGAACGCGCACGGGTTTCATCCCGCTGTCGCGATGCGGGAACCGGCTCCACAGCGCGGGCTTCGATACGGTTTTCGAACGAAGCGTTCGGAAACCGTATCATACGATTTCCGGTTGATCGCTTCAGGCGACCGCTGCGCGGTCGCTTACGCGATGCGGAAACCGGCTTCGCTCATGCGCCGCGTGGGCTTCGATACGGTTTTGCGGAACTGATTGTCCGAAAACCGTATCAGTACCGCGACGGCCCGCCCCGCACCGCCCGCACCAGGGTGATGATGATGACCGCCCCGACCGTCGCCGAGATCAGGTTGCGCCAGAAGCCGAAGATCGGGATGTGGAACTGCGCCGCCAGGAAGTTGCCGACCAGCCCGCCGATGATCCCGAGCACGATGTTGGCGAGAAGCCCCATGTTCGAGGAGGTGAACTGCTCGGCGAGCCAGCCGGCCAGCGCCCCGATGACGATCGCCATCAACAGGCCGACTCCCGGCTGCCCGAGTGCTCCGTAGACGTGACCGTCCATGACCGTGCGTCCCTCGTCGGTTCGGCCGCCTCTCCGCGGCGGCGCCGAGGGCTTAAGTGCGGCGCGGGAGCGCGATGGCAAGGCGGCCCGCGACGCCCGGGGCCTCATCTCGATGTCCCAAGATGCTGGCGCATCGGGCGGTCGACCCATCCCGGATGTCCGATGCCAGGCCGGAGGCCTGGCGGACATTCGAGAACGGAAACGAAGGTCATGTCCGAGGACCGCTGGTATCGTACGGTTTCCGATTGATCGCTTCGCGATAGCGAAAATCGACTCCGCTCAGGTGCGTGGAGCCTTCGGCTCCACCGCGCGGGCTGGTGATACGGTTTTCGGAACTGATCGTCCGAGAACCGTATCAGTAGTGCGGCACGGTGCGGTGCTCGACCAGCGGCGCCTCCATGCGGAAATGCAGGCCGCCGGGTGCGAAGTCGAAGTGGATGTCGGCGCCGCACTGCATCGTCAGCACCCGTTGCAGCAGGGTCGAGCCGAAGCCCTTGCGGGTCGGCTCGCGGGTCGGCGGGCCGCCGCTCTCGGTCCAGTCGAGGCTGAGCCGGCGCGACTCGGCGTGCCGGCGCACGTCCCACGACACCGCGATGCGGCCTTCCGGAACCGAGAGGGCGCCGTGCTTGGCGGCGTTGGTCGTCAGCTCGTGGATCGCCATCCCGATCGGCACCGCGAGGTCGGCGGTCAGCTCCACCGCCGGGCCGTCGAGGGCGATGCGCTGCCCGAGGGCGTCGTTGTAGGGGCCGAGCTCGTTCTCCAGCATCTCCTGGAGCGAGGCCATCTGCCAGTAATCCTCGGTCAGGAGGTTGTGGGTCTTGGCCAGCGAGATCACCCGGGCCGAGAAGCTCTGGTAGAAGCCGTCGATGGTGGTCGCCGAGCGCGACGAGGCGCCGAGCAGCGCCTGGACGGTGGCCAGCGTGTTCTTCACCCGGTGGTGCAACTCGCGGATGAGCAGCGCCTGGCGCTCGGCGGTCTGCTGGCGCTCCTCGAGATAGGCCAGGGCCTCGCGCTGGCGCCGGCGCGCCCGCACCGCGAAGCGCACCGCCGTCACCAGGGTCGCCGGGTGGAACGGCCGCTCCAGCAGGCTGACGCTGCCGAGGACGTCGAGCAGGCGCGGGTCCGGCGGCGCCCCGCGCACGGTGAGCAGGATGAACGGGAAGTCCGACCACGGCCCCTGCCCGGCGACCCAGGCGGCGAGCCCGTGGCGGGCGGCGCCGCGCAGGGCCTCCTCGGTGACGACGGCGCAGCTCGCGTCGTCGAGGCCGGCGACGAGGTCGTGCAGCGTGGCGCAGGGTCGCGAGCGGAGTTTCGCCTCGGTCAGGATCTGGGTGGCGACGGCGGCGTCCCGCCCGGCCGGGGCCAGGATCAGGACGGGCGGATCACTGTCTCTCATCGCTGTCCCGGTCGGGAAGAAGCCGGCTGCCCTTGCCGTCGTAGGTCGGCACGCCGGTGAGGATGCCGCGGAAGGCGGTGAGCGGCCCGCCGACCCGCAAACCATTGTGGTCGATACGAAGTTCCCGGATCGTGTCCTCGTGCGCGCCGACCCGCTTCTTGACCACCGAGATCGCCCGGCGCAGGTGCCCGCCGGCCTCGAAGAACCGGAACAGCAGGATCGTGTCGCTGAGGTAGGTGAGGTCGATGGCCGAGGACATCTGGCCGAGGAGCCCGTGCTGGGCCAGCACCAGCATCGTGGCGACGCCGCGCTGGTTCAGGTAGGTCAGGATCTCGTGCATCTGGAGCAGCAGGTGCTGCTCCTCCGGCATCGCGTTGTGGTAGCCGGTCAGCGAGTCGATCAGCACCGCCCGGACGCCCTGCGTCTCGACGGCCTCGCGCACGATCGCGACGAGTTCGCCGGGCGAGACCTCGGCCGGGTCGATCTGCTCGATGCGCAGGAGCCCGCTCCGGTGGTAGGGCTCGACATCCATGCCGAGCCCGGCGGCCCGGCGCTTGAGGATCCCGGTGGTCTCGTCGAAGCTGAGGATCAGGGCGCCCTCGCCCCGCTTGAGGCCGGTGAGGAGGTAGGCGAGGGCGCTCGTCGACTTGCCGACGCCGGAGGGGCCGAGCAGGACCGTGCTGGTGCCGTAATCGAGGCCGCCGCCGAGCAGGGCGTCGAAGGCCGCGAGCCCGCTGGTGAGGCTGTCCCGCGCCTCGCTCCCGCCGAGGTCGGCGGCGACCAGCCGCGGGAAGACGACGAGCCCGCCGCGGCGGATGACGAAGTCGTGGAAGCCGCCGCGGAAATGGGTGCCGCGCATCTTGATGACGCGCAGGCGCCGCCGCTCGCCGCCGTAGAGCGGGGCGAGCTGCTCCAGCCGGATCACCGCGTGGCAGAGGCTGTGCATGTTGAGGTCGTCCTGCTCCGACGTCAGGTCGTCGAGGAGCAGCGCGGTGGTGTCGTGCACGAGCAGGAAGCTGCGCAGGGCCAGCACCTGACGCCGGTAGCGCAGGGAGCCCTGGGACAGGAGCCGGATCTCCGACAGGCTGTCGAACACCACCCGGTGCGGCTTGATCCGCTCGATCTCGGCGATCGCCATCCGGACCGTCTCGCCGAGTTCGAGGTCGGAGGAATGCACGAGGCTCTGCTGCTGGGTCGGGTCGAGGCTCAGCTCCGGCGGCACCAGCTCGAAGATCTCGATCCCGTCGAGCGACCAGCCGTGGCGCCCGGCGACCGAGAGCAGCTCGCGCCGGCTCTCCGACAGGGTGATGTACAGGCAGCGCTCGCCGAGCCTCGCCCCGTCGAGAAGGAACTGCAGCGCCAGGGTGGTCTTGCCCGATCCCGGCCGCCCCTCGATGAGGTGGGCGCGGTGGGCGGCGTAGCCGCCCTCCAGGATGTAGTCGAGGCCGGGGGCGCCGGTCGGGATCGGGGCCGCGTCGGCGTGGGGCGTCGTCGGGTCGGTCATGAGAGAAGCCCAGTCATCAAGCGGATCGTCCGATCCGGGCGGGTCGACATCGATCCGGGCGGATCGCGGACCCGATCCGGGCCTCCTCGCGTCGCAGGTTCCCTGCCCGCCCCGGCCGGGGCGTGCTTAGCAGAAGGCGTCCCGGCTTGCCTACGGGCCGTCGCCGGGCTTGTCTGGCGCGAGACGTCCACTGGGAGGCGGCGATGACGACCAATCCTGCGGGGCACCACTTCGTGCTGGTGCACGGAGCCTGGCACGGCGGCTGGTGCTGGCGCAGGGTCGCCGGGCTGCTGCGGGCGGCCGGCCACGCGGTGTTCACCCCGACCTGCACCGGCCTCGGCGAGCGGGCGCACCTGCTGTCGCGGGACCTCACCCTCGACACCTTCACCCGCGACGTCGCCGGGGTGATCGAGGCCGAGGAGCTGGATGACGTCGTCCTGGTCGGGCATTCGTTCGGCGGCCTCGCGATCAGCGGCGTCGCCGCCGCGATGCCGGAGCGGATCCGCCACCTCGTCTATCTCGACGCGATGGTGGTCCCGCCGGGCCGGGCCCCGTTCGACGTGCTCCCGGCCGAGACGGTGGCGGCCCGCCGCCGCGCGGCCGAGGAATCGAGCGGCGGCCTCAGCCTGCCGCCGCCGCCGCCCTCCGCCTTCGGGGTGTCCGATCCGCAGCAGGCGGCGTGGATGGAGCGGCGCCTGACGCCCCACCCGCTCGGCACCTACGAGAGCCCGCTCGCCATCGCCGGGCCGCTCGGCAACGGCCGGCCGCGCACCTACGTCGACTGCACCGACCCGGCCTACCCGGCGCTGGCCGGGGTGAAGGCGTGGGTGCGGGCGCAGGACGGCTGGGGCTGGCGCGACCTCGCCACCGGCCACAACGCGATGATGTCCGCCCCGGACGCGCTGACGCACCTGCTGCTCGACCTCGCCGCCGCGGGATGAGGGCCGGCCTCAGCCGGAGGCGCGGTGGCTCGCCAGGGCGACGACCTCGGCCGTGGGGGGCTCGGACCTCGCCGCCTCGGCCTTGGCTGCTTCGATCCTGGCCGACTCACTCCTGGCCGCCTCGGCCTTCTGCGCCGGGTTCATCATGAACACCACCGGGCTGCGCGGCGTGTAGCCGGGATTCTTGCGCAGGTTCAGCAGGGATTGCAGCTCGACCGCCGAGAGGTCGGCCTGGGTCGCGTCGCGCCAGACGTGGCCCTTCGCTTGGTCCGGCGCCGCGCCGGGCGTCCTGCGTCCGAACGGCCACCAGCGCGGCCGCTCGGTCTCCACCTGCAGCACGAGCTTGCCGGTGAACGTCTTCCTGAAGTTGAAGCGACCCGTAATGGCCATCGGTCGTCCTTGGTCCGGGGGCGCCCGCGCGGGAGATGCGGGCGGCACCAGGCTGTCGCAATCATAGGCCGAACGCCGCGGGCCCGGCGAGGCCCGCCGCGCGACGCTCCCCGAAGACCACAACCCCGCAAGCGGGGCGGGGTTCGATTCCCCGACGTCGCAGGACTGCGCGGCGGCGAAAGCCCCGGCGGCGCGCCGGCCGGGCTGCCGGCTCGGGCGCCATGGGGCTTTCGCCTTCGCGGGCGGCCTGCGATAGGGTGCGGCCGATCCCCCCAAACCCTTCGCCCTCCGCGCGGGAGACCCCGATGTCCGATCTCAGCCTCGACGCCGCCCAGACCATCGTCGCCGCCGCCCTCAAGGCCGGCCGGGAACTCGACCTCAAGCCCCTGGCGGTGGTGGTCTACGACGCCCGCGGGGCGCTCAAGGCGGCCGGCGTCGAGGACGGCACCAGCCTCAGGCGCGCGGAGATCGCCGCCGCCAAGGCCAACGGCGCGCTGGCGCTCGGCATCGGCTCGCGCGCCATCGGCCGCCGGGCCGAGGAGCAGGCCTACTTCGTCGCCGCGGTGAGCCACATCGCCGGGCCGGCCGGCCTCGTGCCGGTGGCGGGCGGGGTGCTGATCCGCCGGGACGGCCGCCTGCTCGGCGCGGTCGGCATCTCGGGCGACACCTCGGACAACGACGAGAAGGCGGCGGTCGCCGGCATCGAGGCCGCCGGGCTCCGGCCCGAGACCGGCGCCTGACGCCGCCATGCGCCGCCGCGACCTTCTCGCCGGCCTCGCCGCCGCGTCCCTCGCGGGGCCGGCGCGCGCGGCCGCGCCGGGAATCTACCGCCGCGGCAACGGCGCCGACCCCGAGACCCTCGACCCGCACAGGACCTCGACGGTCGCGGAGGCGACGATCCTCCTCGACCTCTACGAGGGGCTGACCTGCTACGGCCCGGGCGGCGTCCTGGTCCCCGGGGCCGCCGCGGGCTGGACCACCTCGCCGGACGGCCTGACCTGGACCTTCACCCTGCGGCCGGACGGGCGCTGGTCGAACGGCGACCCGGTCGTCGCCGAGGACTTCTCCTTCGGCCTGCGCCGGATGCTCGACCCGGCCACGGCGGCGAAGTACGCCACCGTGCTGGCGCCGATCCGCAACGCGACCCGGGTCAATGCCGGCGCCCTGCCCCTCGACGCCCTCGGCGTGCACGCGCCGGACGCCCGCACCGTCGCGATCGAACTGGAGCAGCCGACCCCCTACCTGCTCGAACTGATGACCCATCAGGCGAGCACGCCGGTCCACCGCCCGTCCCTCGCCCGCCACGGCGACGCCTTCGCCCGGCCCGGCAACCTCGTCTCGAACGGCGCCTACCTCCTGAAGGATTTCTCGCCCAACGACCGCATCACGGCCGTGCGCAACCCGCATTTCCACGCCGCCGCCTCGGTGGCGATCCCGCAGGTCGAGTACCTGCCGACGCCCGACCTCGCCGCGGCGGTGCGGCGCTTCGCGGCCGGCGAGATCGATTCCCTCGACGACCTGCCCGCCGACCAGATCGCCTCTCTGCGCCGGCGCTTCGGCGACGCGGTGACGCTCCACCGCGGCCTCGGCGTGCTCGCCCTGATGGTCTTCCTGCGCCGGGCGCCCCTGTCGGACGCCCGGGTGCGCCGGGCGCTGTCGCTCGCGGTCGACCGCGAGTTCCTCGCCGAGGCGGTGTGGGGCGAGACGATGCTGCCGGCCTACTCGTTCACCCCGGCCGGGCTCGACAACGCCCTGCCGCCGCCGGAGATGCCGGGCCGGGACCTCTCGCCCCTGGAGCGGGAGGACGCCGCCGTGGCGCTGCTGCGCGAGGCCGGGCTCGGGCCCGGCGGCGCCCCGCTCACCGTCGAGATCCGCTACAACACCACCGACAACAACCGGAACACGATGGTGGCGATCGCCGACATGTGGCGCGCCCTCAACGTCGCGGTGACGCTCGTCAACACCGACGCCAAGACCCACTTCGCCTACCTGCGCGACGGCGGCCGCTTCGACCTCGCCCGGATGAGCTGGATCGCCGACTACGCCGACCCGCAGAACTTCCTGTTCCTGGTCGAGAGCCACAACGGCGGCTTCAATTCCGGCCGCTACGCCAATCCGGCCTATGACGGGCTGATGCGCGACGCCGCCCGCGAGACCGACCTCGAGCGCCGGGCCGGCCTGCTCCACCGCGCCGAGGCGATCTTCCTCGCCGACCTGCCGTGGATCCCGCTGCTGCACTACCGCCACAAGGCGCTGATCGGGCCGCGGCTGAGGGGCCGCGTGCCCAACCTGCGCGGGGTCTCGCCGACGCGCTGGCTGTCGCTGGCGCCGTAGGCATCCGCCGCCGCCTCGTGCGCGCCGCCCGGTCTGACCCTGAGTTCCCCCGGGATTATTTTCGCGAAGAACGGTTTTTTCAGTCCCGGAACCTTAGTCGTTGGCTTCGAAGAAGCTCGGGCGTGATTGCGGCGACCCGGGAAGCGAGGGGGACGCGGCGATGGTTCTGTCGATCAAACGTCAATTGACCACGATCATCCTGCTGCTCGGCCTGATCGCCGTCGGCCTGTGCGGGCGGGCGCTGCATCACTCGTGGGTTTCCTGGCGGAACGCCGACCAGGTGTCGCGCCTCGCCGCGGCCGACAAGCTCCTCCTGCGCGCCCTGTCGAGCGGACGCTACGAGCGCGTGGGGGCGATCGCCCTGCTCGCCCTCGAGGGCAATGCGGCCGAGGACAACCAGCGCAACGTCGCGGCCAACGCCGCGACGCTCGACGCCTCGCTTCCGGCCGCCCTGGCGGACCTCGCGGCGACCGGCTCCGACCGGTTCGCGGCTCGGGTCGACGCGCTGAACGCGGCCGTCACGGCCTGGGCCGGGATCCGGTCCGCGGTCTCCGAGCAGATGCGCAGGCCCCTCGCCGCGCGCGACAAGGCCCTGAGCGGGCGGGTCGGGGCGGAAGGCACCGCCCTGCTGACGGCGGTCGAGGCGCTGGCCGTCGCGATCGAGGAGCGGATCCAGGAGATGGATCCGACCCTCGCCGACCTGATCGCCGCCCGCACCCTGGCCTGGAACGCCCGCAACCTCGCGGGAACCGCCGACGTCGTGATCACCGCCGCCCTGGCCCAGAACCGGGTGGTGACGCCGCAGGAGGCGCGGGACATGGTCGTGTTCCGCGCCCGGTCCGAGCAGGCGATCGGCACGGTGCGCACCATCGCGGCCCGCCATCCGGAGATGCCGTCGCTCCAGGCCGCCGTCGCCCGCAGCGACGCCTATTTCGGCCCGGCCTTCACCGAGCGGCGCGCCGGCGTCGTCCAGGCGCTCTCCGACCTCTCCCTGCCGCGCCCGCAGGTCGTGCCGTGGCGCAGGGAGATCGGGGCCGTCCTCGACACCATCACCGGGGCGGCGGAGGAGGCGGTGACGCTGCTGAGCGGCTCCGCCGACGACCATGCCGGGGCGGCCCGCACGAGCCTGACCGTCAACGCCGTCGTGGCCGCGCTCGCCCTGCTCCTCGCCGGGATCGGCCTCGCGGTGGCGGCCCGGGTGACCGGCGCCATCGACCGGATGACCCGGGCGATGGACCGGCTCGCCCAGGGCGACGAGGCGGCGGCGGTGCCGGGCCTCGGGCGCCGCGACGAGATCGGCGCGATGGCGCGGGCCGTGGCGGTGTTCAAGGACAACCTCGTGCGCAACCGCGCCCTGGAGGGCGAGGCCGGCCTCGCCCGCGCCGGCGCCGAGACGCAGCGCCGCGCCGCCATGGCCGAGATGGCCGGGGCCTTCGAGTCCCGCATCGGCCGGCTCGTCGGCACCCTGTCGGGCGCCGCCGGCCGCCTGGAGGGCAGCGCCGGAACCATGGCGGGCGCGGCGCAGGAGACCAGCCGGCAGGCGGTGGCGGTGGCGGCCACCGCCCGCCAGACCTCGGCCAACGTGCAGACGGTGGCGGCCTCGGCCGAGGAGATGAGCCTGACCTCCGAGGAGATCGCCGGCCGGATCGCCGGCTCGGCCGGGCTGGTGGCGAGCGCCGTGACCGATGCGCGGGCCGCCGACACCACGGTGCAGGCTCTCGAGGGCGGGGCGCAGAAGATCGGCGAGGTGGTGGCGCTGATCTCGACCATCGCCTCTCAGACCAACCTGCTGGCGCTCAACGCCACCATCGAGGCGGCGCGGGCCGGCGAGGCGGGGCGCGGTTTCGCCGTCGTCGCCGCCGAGGTCAAGGAACTCGCGACCCAGACCGCCAGGGCGACGGAGGAGATCGCCGGGCAGGTGGCGCAGATCCGCGAGGCGACGCGCCGGACCGTGGCGGCGGTGGGCGGCATCGGCGGCACCCTGGAGCAGGTCAACGCGGGCTCGGCGTCGGTCGCGGCGGCGGTGGAGCAGCAGCAGGCGGCGATGCGCGAGGTGGTGCGCAACGCCGCCCAGATGGCACAGGGGAGCCGCGGCGTGACCGAGAGCATCGCCCAGGTCCAGGCCAGCGCGGGCGTGGCCGGGACCGCGGCCGACGAGGTGGCGCAGGCGGCCCAGGACCTGTCGGCGGAGGCCGAGATCCTGCGGCGCGAGGTCGACGGGTTCCTCGCCGGGCTGCGGGCCGCCTGAGCGGAGGCGGGCGCTGCAGGTTTGCTTCGATGGCTGATTGTGGAGGGGGGATCCCCTCTCCTGTTCGAGCTACGGCATTCACACATCTCCGAATGGGCACGGGAGCTCTCCTCGCCCCGCTTGCGGGGAGAGGCCCTGGGGATCGAAGATCCCACCACCCCCTGCCGGGTGATCGGGGAGCCCGCAGGGCGAGGGTGAGGTGACTGTGCCGGCGGGAGCGGTCGGGACCGTGGCCGCGATCCGGGCCGGAGGTGCGGCCTTCGAGGTCGAGTTCACGCGGCCGGTGGATGCGCTCGCGACTTGTGGAGGCCGTCCTTCTGAAAGTGGTGGAGCGCAGGGCAATCGCTTCAGCGATTGTTCTGCTGGTCGCCCGGGTGCGAAGAGCGCCCCGCGGAGCGTGTTCGGGGGGACGGATGTCCCCTCCGGGGGGACGGATGCCCCCTCGAACGCAGAGCGGAGCGAGAGCCGGGTGAGCGGCGACACGACGTGTCGCGCACGAACGCCGGCGCCTGAGGCCGAGCAAAATGAGCAAGAACCAAAAATCCAGGGCAATCGCTCCGAAGCGATGGCCCTGTGGTGGAGCGCTCCACGGCTTGACTGCCGCCCGCTCGCTCTCGTTGCCCTGGACGACGAGGATGCCCGGGCACTCTCGAGCGATCCCGCGCACGGCCGAGGCTACGCACGGTCGAGAAACGATCCTCCCGCCCCTGTCCGGGCGTGCCCGGGTCGCCTATCGTGACGCGGGGGATTGGCTCCCGCGCCCGCCGCCATCCGAGGAAGCGGCGAACCGGACGGTGGTGACCCAGGCCGTGATCCCCTTCGTGCTGCGCCGCCTCGCCCAGGCGATCCCGACCCTGTTCCTCGTCGTCACCCTGTCGTTCTTCCTGATCCGGCTCGCGCCGGGCGGGCCGTTCGACCTGGAGCGGCCCCTCGCCCCGGCCGCGATGGAGAATCTTCGCCGGGTCTACGGCCTCGACCAGCCCCTCGTCGTCCAGTACGGGCGCTACCTCGCCGCGCTCCTGCGGGGCGATCTCGGTCCGTCCTTCTCCGTGCGCGACCTCTCGGTGGCGGAGCTCCTCGCCCGCGGCCTGCCGGTCTCGATGACGCTCGGCTCCCTCGCCCTCCTCCTCGCCCTCGGTCTCGGCGTCGCCCTCGGCGGCCTCGCCGCCGCGCGCCGGGGCGGGATCCTCGACCACGCCGTGATGACGCTCGGCACCCTCGGCCTCACCGTGCCGGGCTTCGTGGTCGCGCCGCTGCTCCAGATCGCCTTCGGCCTCGCGCTGGGCTGGCTGCCGGTCGGCGGCTGGGAGGGCGGCGCCCCGCGCCACCTCGTCCTGCCGGTCGTCACCCTGGCGCTGCCCCAGGTCGCGGTGATCGCCCGGCTGACCCGGGCGGCGCTGATCGAGGGCGCCGGCCTGCCGCACCGGCGCACCCTGCGGGCGCTCGGCCTGCCGCCGCGGGTGATCGTCCTGCATGCCCTGCGCGGCGCGGCGCTGCCGGTGATCTCGTATCTCGGCCCGGCGGCGGCCGGGCTGCTCACCGGCTCGGTGGTGGTCGAGACGGTGTTCGGCCTGCCGGGCGTCGGGCGCTACTTCGTCGACGGCGCGCTCAACCGCGACTACACGCTCGTGATGGGCACGGTGGTGCTGATCGGGGTGTTCGTGCTCGTCTTCAACCTCCTGGTCGACCTCGCCCATGCGGCGATCGACCCGCGGGTGCGGCACGCCGGATGACCCCGTCCGACCCCGCTCCTCCGCCGCAGGCCGGCGCCCTCGCCCGCCTGCGCCGAGACCCCGCCGCGGTCGCCGGCCTCGCCGCCCTGCTGCTGGTGACCCTCGCCTGCCTCGTCGGCCCGCTGTTCGCCGGCCACGCCTACGACCGGATCTACTACGACTATCCCCGCACCCCGCCCTCGTGGCGAACCTATCCCGACGCCGGCACCCTGGGCCCGGCCCTCGACCGCCTCGCCCTGCGCATGCGGGTGCGGGCCGAGGACGTCGCGGTCGGACCCGAGGCGGTGCGCCTGACGCTCGCCGCCGACCGACCGGTGGACGAGCGCGTGCTCGGCTTCCTCGCCCGCTCCGACCTGTTCGGCCCCGCCCGGGTGCTGGCGCGCAGCCCCGACGGGCACCGCCTGACCGTCGAGGCGCCGGTGCGGCGCCTGCGCTTCCTCCTCGGCACCGACGCGCTCGGGCGCGACCTCCTCACCCGCGCCCTCGTCGCCGGGCGGGTCTCCCTGGCGCTCGGGTTCCTCGCCACTGCGGTCGCGCTCGGCCTCGGCGTCGCCTACGGCGCGGTGGCGGGTTATCTCGGCGGCGCGGTCGACGCCGCGATGATGCGCCTCGTCGACATCCTGTACGCCCTGCCCTTCGTGTTCTTCGTCATCATGCTGGTGGTGTTCTTCGGCCGCCACCTCGCGCTGATCTTCCTGGCGGTCGGGGCGGTGGAATGGCTCGACATGGCCCGCATCGTGCGCGGCGAGGCGATGGCGATCCGCCGGCGCGACTACGTGCTCGCCGCCGAGGCGCTCGGCGCCACCACGCCGGCGATCCTGCGCCGCCACGTCGTGCCCAACGCGCTCGGCCCGGTGATCGCCTTCGCGGCGCTGCTGGTGCCGCGGGTGATCCTGCTCGAGAGTTTCCTGTCGTTCCTCGGCCTCGGGGTGCAGGAGCCGATGACGAGCTGGGGCGTGCTGGTCGCCGAGGGGGCGCGGGCGATCGAGAGCAGCGCCTGGATGCTCGCGGTGCCGGCCGCCTTCCTCGTCGTGACGCTCGCCGCCCTCAACCTGTTCGGCGACCGCCTGCGCGACGCCCTCGACCCGCGGGAGGCGTGAGGATGGCGCCGCTCCTCGCGCTCCGCGGGCTCGGCGTCGCGTATGGCGGCCGCACGGTCCTGCACGGCCTCGACCTCGACATCGCCCGCGGCGAGACCGTGGCGCTGGTCGGCGAATCCGGCTCGGGCAAGAGCCAGGCGGCGCTCGCCGTGATGGGGCTGCTGCCGGACGGGGCCGCGGTCTCCGGCTCGGCGCGGTTCGACGGCACCGACCTCGTCGGCCTGCCCCGCCCGGCCCTCGACCGCCTCCGCGGCGCCCGCATCGGCATGGTGTTCCAGGAGCCGATGACGGCGCTGGACCCGCTGTTCACGATCGGCCGCCAGATCGCCCTGCCGCTCCGGGCCCATCGCGGCCTCAGCCGCCGGCAGGCCGCCGCCCGCGCCCGCGACCTCTTGCGCCTCGTCGAGCTGCGCGAGGCGGAAGCGCGCCTCGGCGCCTACCCGCACGAGTTGTCGGGCGGCGAGCGCCAGCGGGTGATGATCGCGATGGCGCTCGCCTGCGAGCCCGACCTGCTGATCGCCGACGAGCCGACGACCGCCCTCGACGTCACCGTCCAGGCCCGGATCCTCGACCTGCTCGCGAACCTCAAGCGCCGCCTCGGCATGGCGATGCTGTTCATCAGCCACGACCTGCGGCTGGTGCGCCGCATCGCCGGGCGCACCGCGGTGATGCGGGCCGGGCGCCTCGTCGAGGCCGGGCCGACCGCCCGGCTGTTCGCCGCCCCCGCGGAGCCCGAGACCCGCGACCTCGTGGCGGCCGAGCCCGCCGGGCGGAAGACCCCGCCGCCGCCGGGAAGCCCGGTGGTGCTGGAGGCGCGCGGCGTCACGGTGTCGTATCCCGGCCGCGGCGGCTGGCCGTGGCGCCCGGCGCCGCGGCGGATCGCGGCGGCGGGCATCGACCTCACGGTGCGGGCCGGCGAGACCCTCGGCCTCGTCGGCGAGTCCGGCTCGGGCAAGTCGAGCCTCGGCCGGGCGCTGCTGCGCCTGGAGCCGGCCGCGGGAATCGTGCGGTTCGAGGACCGCGACCTCACGCCCCTGTCGCGCGCCGCCCTGCGGCCGCTGCGGCGCGGCTTCCAGCCGGTGTTCCAGGACCCGCACGGCTCGCTGTCGCCGCGGATGAGCGCCGGCGCGATCGTGACCGAGGGCCTGCGCGTCCACGCCCCGGCGCTCTCCGCCCGCGAGCGCGACGCCCGGGCGGCGGCGGCCTTCGCCGAGGTGCGCCTCGATCCCGGGACCCGCCACCGCCCGCCCCACGCCTTCTCGGGCGGCCAGCGCCAGCGCATCGCCATCGCCCGGGCGATGATCCTGCGCCCGCGCCTCGTCGTCCTCGACGAGCCGACCTCGGCCCTCGACCGCACGGTGCAGCGCGACATCGTCGCCCTGCTGCGCGACCTCCAGGCGGCGCACGGCCTCGCCTACGTCTTCATCAGCCACGACCTCGCGGTGGTGCGGGCGCTCGCCGACCGGGTGCTGGTGCTGCGCGACGGCCGGGCCGTCGAGCACGGACCGGTCGAGGCGGTGCTGGAGCAGCCGCAGGAGGAGTACACCCGGGCGCTGGTCGCGGCGGCGGCGTTGTAGGCGCGGCCTTTCGTCGGCGCCCAACTTCTGACACGGATGTCATCTGTTGACACGCCCGAACCGATCGCGCCCGAGACATCATGGTCAGCCGCTCCTCGCGCAACGTTTCCCTCACGCCGGAACTTGAGAACTTCATCGCTCTCAGCCTCGAATCCGGTGACTACGCCAACGCCAGCGAGGTGGTGCGGGCCGGCCTGCGGGCCCTGCGCGACGGCCCCGCCTCCGCGCGGCGGCCGGTGCCGGCGGGCTGGCCGGCGGCCGGGGGCGCCTGCGGCGCGCTGATCCGGGAGACCGACTGGGGCGCGACGCCGCTCGGGCCGGTGGAGGGCTGGTCGCTCGAATTGCGGGCGACGGTCGCCAACATCGTCAACTCGCCGGTCGCCAAGGTGCTGATGTGGGGGCCCGACCACATCATGCTCTACAACGACGCCTATCGGGAGATCGCCGGGCCGAAGCATCCGGGGGCGTTCGGCGGCCGCGTCGATGCGGTCTGGCCGGAGATCTGGGACTGGAACCGGGCGATGCTCGATGCGGGGTTCCGCGGCGAGCCGTCCTCGTTCCGCGACCACACCCTGCGCCTGGAGCGCGCCGGCCGCACCGACGCCTTCGTGTTCGACCTGTTCTACACGCCGGTCTACGAGGCCGACGGTCGCGTCGGCGGCGTGATGTGCACCGCCGTCGACAACAGCGCCCGGGTCGGGGCCGAGCGGCGGATGGCCGCCAGCAACGGCCGCTTCCGCACCGCCATGGACGCGGTCCACGGCGTGCTGTGGACCAACACCGCCGACGGCCGGATGCTCGGCGACCAGCCCGGCTGGACGGCGCTGACCGGCCAGAGCCCTGAGGAGTACGAGGGCTTCGGCTGGACCCGGGCGGTCCATCCCGACGACGTCGCCGATTCGGTGGCGACCTGGAACGCCGCCGTCGCCGCCAGGGCGATGTACGTCCACGAGCACCGCGTGCGCCACCGCGACGGCGTCTGGCGCAGCTTCGCGATCCGCGCCCTGCCGATCCTCGACGGGGACGGCGCGATCGTCGAATGGGTCGGCGTCCACACCGACATCACCCACCAGCGCGCGGCGGAGGCCGCCCTGCGGGCCCAGGCCGAGACCCTGGCGCGGCAGGTCCGCCACCGCGAGCGGGCCGAGGAGCAGCTGCGCCAGCTCAACGAGACCCTGGAGGCCCGGGTCATCGCCGAGATCGACGAGCGCCGGCAGGCCGAGGCCAAGCTCGTCCAGGCCCAGAAGATGGAGGCCGTCGGCAAGCTCACCGGCGGCGTCGCCCACGACTTCAACAACCTGCTCCAGGTCGTCTCGGGCAACCTCCAGCTCCTGGCCAAGGACATCGCCGGCAACGAGCGCGCCGAGCGCCGCGTCGCCAGCGCCATGGGCGGGGTGTCGCGCGGGGCCAAGCTCGCCGCCCAGCTCCTCGCCTTCGGCCGGCGCCAGGCCCTGGAGCCGAAGGTCGTCAACGTCACCCGCTTCATCCAGGGCATGGACGAGATGCTGCGCCGGGCGATCGGCGAGGCGGTCGAGGTCGAGACCGTGTTCTCGGGCGGGCTGTGGAACACCCTCATCGACCCGAGCTAGATCGAGAACGCGCTGCTCAACCTCGCGATCAACGCCCGCGACGCCATGGACGGCCGCGGCCGGCTGACGATCGAACTCGCCAACGTCCACCTCGACGACGCCTACGCCCGCAGCCACGACGAGGTGGTGGCGGGCCAGTACGTCATGCTGGCGGTGAGCGACACCGGCAGCGGCATGCCGCCCGACATCGTCGAACGGGTGTTCGAGCCGTTCTTCTCCACCAAGGCCGAGGGCAAGGGCTCGGGCCTCGGCCTGTCGATGGTCTACGGCTTCGTCAAGCAGTCGGGCGGCCACGTGAAGATCTATTCCGAGCCCGGGCACGGCACGACGATCAAGCTCTACCTGCCGCGGGCGATGCAGTCCGAGGACAGGCCGGTGGCGGTCGAGACCGGCCCGGTCACCGGCGGCACCGAGACCGTGCTGGTGGTCGAGGACGATTCCGAGGTGCGCGCCACCGTGGTCGAGATGCTGTCCGACCTCGGCTACCGGGTGCTGAAGGCGGTCGATGCGGGCAGCGCGCTCAGCGTGATCGAGAGCGGCATCCCGATCGACATGCTGTTCACCGACGTGGTGATGCCCGGCGCGCTGAAGTCGCCGGAGCTCGCCCGCAAGGCGCGCGAGCGCCTGCCCGACATCGCGGTGCTGTTCACCTCCGGCTACACCGAGAACTCGATCGTCCATGGCGGCCGGCTCGATGCCGGGGTCGAGCTGCTGTCCAAGCCCTACACCCGCGAGGCCCTGGCGCGGAAGTTCCGCCACGTGCTCGCCAACCAGCGCCAGCGCCGGGGGATGACGGCGCCGGGGCTCCCGGCCCCGTCGCCTCGCCCGTCCCCCGGCCCGTCCCCTCGCCCTGCCGCGATCCCGCCGGTCGCGACCGGGCGGCGGACCGTCCTGCTCGTCGAGGACGACGAGATGATCCGCGCCGGCACCGCCGAGATGCTCCAGGATGCCGGCTACGTCGTGGTCGAGGCCGGCAGCGCCGAGGAGGCGACGACCGCGCTCCAGGCCGCGCCGGTCGACGTGCTGGTGACCGACGTGAACCTGCCGGGCGCCTCGGGCCGCGCCCTCGCCGAGGCCGCCCGGGCGGTCCGGCCGGGGGTGGTGGTGGTCTACGCCACCGGCGACACCGGGGCGGTGCGCGGCGACCGGGACGCGGCCCTGCTCGCCAAGCCCTACGATTCCGGCAGGCTGCTGGCCGTGCTGCGCCGGGCGGGCGCGGCGGAACCGGCCCGCGCGGTGGAGCCGGAGGCTCCACACGCTTGAGCGAAGCCGGTTTCCGCATCGCGAATGCGATTGCGCAGCAATCGCCACGATCCCGCAGGGATCGCCGAGCGATCATTCGGAAACCGTATGAGCCCCGGCGCGGTGCAGGCTGCGCCGCCCCGTCATCCCGGAGGAATCCCCGTGCTGCTCTACGAGCATCCCCTCTCGTCCTACGCCCAGAAGGTCAAGATCGCCCTGCGCGAGAAGGGCGTGCCGTTCGACGCCGAACTGCCGGAGAGCTTCGGCACCGGGCGCAGCGACGGTCCCTTCGCCGCCGCCAACCCGCGCGCCGAGGTGCCGGTGCTGGTCGACGGCGAGGTCTCGATCTTCGAATCGACCGTGATCCTCGAATACGTCGAGGACCGCTGGCCCGAGCCGCCGCTGCTGCCGCGCGACCCCGCCGCCCGGGCCTTCGCGCGGATGACCGAGGAGGTCTGCGACACCCAGTACGAGGCGGTGAACTGGGGTTTCGGCGAGATCCTGTGGTTCCGCCGCGCCACCGGCGCGCTCGCCGACCGCCTGCGGGCCCAGGCGGTGGCGCAGACCCGGGTGCTGCAGGACTGGCTCGCCCGGCGCCTCGGCGACGCGCCGTGGTTCGGCGGCGCGGGCTTCGGCTGGGCCGACGCCGCCGCGGCCCCGATGGTCAACCGCTCGGTGCATTACGGCCTCGGGCCGGAGGCCGGCAGCCCGCTGGCGCTCTGGCACGCGCGCCTGCGCGAGCGCTCCTCCGTCGCGGCGACCTTCGCGGAGTTCGACGCGGCCGCGGCCCGGATGGCGCAGGCCGCCGACCTCTACACCACCGGCGGGCGCCGCCGCGAGTACCGCGACCACCGGCTCGAATGGATGGTCAAGTCCGGCGGGGTCGAGGTCGTGCTCGCCGGCCTGCGCGACGGCAACATCCGGTTTCCCTGGCCCGACGCCTCCTGATCGCCCCTGCTGCGGGGCGGAGGCATGACGCCAGGACACCCCACCTCTCCGTTTCGCGCCCTGACTGCGACGCGGCGGTCGAACCCGACGCCTCGTTGCCCGTTCATGGGGGGAACCCGCAAGGCGCTGCCGCATGGCACGCGCCGGTTGCAGACGAACAGGAGAGACGAATGGCAGACAAGGGCAAGTCCGGCACCCCGCGGAGCCACCAGACCCGCAACGGCACCGATTCGAACGCGAAGCGGGTGTCGATCGAGGCCCTGAACGCGCGGCTGGCCGACGGCATCGACCTCGCCCTGGCGATCAAGCAGGCGCACTGGAACCTCAAGGGGCCGCAATTCATCGGCGTCCACCTGATGCTCGACGGCTTCCGCACCGAGATCGACGACCTCAACGACAAGGTCGCGGAGCGGGCGGTCCAGCTCGGCGGCACCGCGCTCGGCACCGCGACCGTGGTGGCGGAATCCTCGAAGCTCGCGCCCTATCCCACCGACGTCTACGCCATCGCCGACCACATCTCGGCGCTGATCGACCGCTACGCGACCTACGCCAACGCGGTGCGCCAGAACATCGACGAGACCGACGAGGCCGGCGACGCCGACACCGCCGACCTGTTCACCGAGGTCTCGCGCGCGGTCGACAAGCAGTTGTGGTTCCTCGAGGCCCACGTGCAGGAGCCGACCGGCACGATGCGCGACGGCGACGGCGCCGGCCAGCGCTGAGGCCGGGGCCGCCCGGCCCGACCAGACCGCGACCCGGTCCGACGGACCGGGTCGTTGCGCGTCCGGCCCGGCGCGATCCGGACGGTGACGGCAGGGGATGGCCGTGGCCGCCGCCGCCGCGGTGAGGCAAGGAGGGCCGTTCGGTTCCCGATGAACCGCGCCGCGCCGGAGACGGCGGGCGCCCGGATGACGCATGACCTTCGCCCGCCCGCCCCTGCTGTTCCTGCCCGGCCTCCTCAACGACGCCGTCCTGTGGCGCGCCCCGGTCGCCGCGCTGGCGGATCTCGCGGCGGCCGCGGTGGCCGACCTCACCCTCGACGACAGCATCGCCGCGATGGCGGAGCGCACCCTCGCGGCGGCGCCGCCGCGCTTCGCGCTCGTCGCGCTGTCGATGGGCGGCTACGTCGCCTTCGAGATCCTGCGCCGGGCGCCCGAGCGGGTCGTGCGCCTCGCGCTCCTCGACACCAGCGCGGCGCCCGACGACCCGGACCGGGCCGCCGAACGGCGCCGGGGCATGGCCTCCCTGTCGGTCGGCCGCTTCGCCGGAGTGACCGACCGGCTGCTGCCCCAGCTCGTCCACGCCTCGCACGTCGCGGGACCGGTCGGCGAGGCCGTGAAGGCGATGGCCGAGCGGGTCGGCGGCGAGGCGTTCCTGCGCCAGCAGCGCGCCATCCTCGGCCGCCCCGACAGCCGGCCGACCCTCGCGCGGATCGCCGTCCCGACCCTGGTGGCGGTGGGCGAGGACGACGTGCTGACCCCGGTGGCCGAGGCCCGGGCGATCCAGGCCGGCATCCCGGGCTCGCGCCTGCACGTGTTTCCCGCCTGCGGCCACCTGCCGCCGCTGGAGCGGCCGGACGAGACGGGCGCCGTGCTGCGCGACTGGCTGCTGGGCGCCGGCTGACCCGCGCGCCGCGGCCGGAGGGTCATACGGTTTCCGTTTGATCGCTTCGCAATGCGGAAACCGGCTTCGCTCATGCGTGCGGAGCAAAGCTCCGCCGCGCGGGCTGGTGATACGGATTTCGGAACTGATCGTCCGGAAATCGTATCACACCAGCCGGCAGCCGCCCTTGTCGAGGGCGCGGAACGCCTCGTCGCCCGGCACCGTCGCGACGATGTCGAGCTGGTCCCAGGTGCCCCGCGACTCGGCCGGCGCCTTCACCCGGGCGAGGTACATCGGGTGGATCATCAGCCCGTCCCGGCGCACCCGGCCGCCCGACACGAAGGCGTCGTCGACGGGCAGTTCGCGCATCTTGTCCATCACCGCCTCCGGCGTCCTGGTGCCGGCCGCCTGCACCGCCTTGAGGTAGTGCGTCGCCTGGCTGTAGGCGCCGGCCTGGAGCATCGTCGGCATCCGCCCGACCATCTCGTGGAAGCGCCGCGACCACGCCCGCGTCGCCTCGGTGCGGTCCCAGTAGAAGGCGGTGGCGAGCAGCGTGCCCTGGGCGGTCGGCAGGCCGATGCTGCGCACGTCGGTGTCCATCAGCACGAGGGCGGCGATCCGCTGGCCGCCCCGCTGGATGCCGAACTCGTGCGCCTGCTTGATCGCGTTGACCGCGTCCGCCCCGCCATTGGCGAGCGTGATGATCTTCGCCCCCGACGCCTGCGCCTGGAGCAGGTAGGAGGAGAAGTCGGCGGTGTTGAGCGGCGCCCGCGACACCCCGAGCACCCGGCCTCCCGACGCCTGCACGAGGTCGGAGGCGTCCTTCACCAGGGCGGCCCCGAAGGCGTAGTCGGCGGCGATGAAGTACCAGGTGTCGCCGCCCTCCCGCACGATCGTCGGGCCGATGGTGCGCGCCATGGCGTGCGAATCGTAGACCCAGTGGCTGGTGTAGGGCGAGCAGTGCTTGCCGCTGATGTCGGAGCTGCCGGCGCTCGTCGCCAGCACGATCCGGCGCTTGTCGGCGGCGAGCTGCATCACCGCCAGGGTGATCGCCGTCGAGGGCATGTCGATGATCGCGTCGACGCCCTGCGTGTCGAACCAGTTGCGGGCGATGACCGACGACACGTCGGGCTTGAGCCCGCAATCGGCGGCGAGCAGCTCGGCCTTGCGGCCGAGGCAGGGACCGAAATCGTCGATCGCCATCTGGACCGCCTTCACCAGGGCCGGGCCCGAGATGTCGGCATAGGCCGAGGACAGGTCGCTGAGCGCGCCGATCCGGACCGGCCCCTCGGCGGCCCGGGCGCGGCGGACCGCCGGCGCGGCGGCGAGGAAAGGCGCCGCCAGGGCGCCGAGCACCATGCGTCGTGTCTGTCCCATCGTTCCCTCCACGGAGCCGCTGCGGGCTCCTGACAGGCGGCGGTTCGTTCCCTCTGCCGGGCGCTGTTCGTCGGCCGTTCCGGGGGCCGTGCGCCTCGGTTCCCGCGGCGCGGCGGAGATCCGCCGCGCCGCCGTTCCGTCGTCATATGGTTTCTGATCGATCGCTTCCGGCGATCCCTGCGGGATCGTGGCGATCGCCGTGCAATCGCGGACGCGATGCAGAAGCGGCTCGACCGTTGAAGCTCTGTTCCGAGCCGTCTCCACCCTCGCGCGATCTTCGATCGCCCCTACCCCTCTCCCACTCGGGAGAGGGGATCCCGCATTCGGAATTTAACCGTGAAGTCAGTTGCTTGGAGTCAGTTTTCATCTAGGCGCGGCGCAGGGCGAGCGCGATGCCCTGCCCGCTGCCGATGCACATCGTCACCAGCGCCAGCCCGCCGCCGATGCGGCCGAGTTCGTGGATCGCCTTGAGCGCCAGGATCGCGCCGGTCGCCCCGACCGGTCGCCGCCGAAGCCTCCGATGGCCGTGCGGGCGCCGCCCGCGATCACGACGGTCCGGCTCATGGGCATCCTCCCTGCGCGTCCGGCGACCGCCCTGGTGCATCCCAAGTGCGGGTGCATCCCAGGTACGGCCTCCGGCGCAACTTGTATTTAATCGGGAGTATGCTCTATACTCGGGAGTAAGCAAGCGGGAATTCCGGTGCGGCGGAGAACGGCATGGCGTTGGAGCAGTCGCCCTGGAAGGACGCCTCCGGGCGCGAGGCCGACCGGAGCGAGAAGCGCGACGCGGTGCTGCGGGTCGCCGCGCAGTCGTTCTGCGAGCGCGGCGTGCGCGCGACCTCCCTCGACGACGTCGCCGAGCGGCTCAACATCACCAAGCCGACGATCTACCACTACTTCCGCAACAAGGACGAGATCCTGGTCGCCTGCGTCGCCCGCGGCCTCGCGATGATCGACGACGCCGTCGCGCAGGCCGACCGGGAGGCGCTCAGTGCCCTCGACCGGCTGCGGGCCGCCCTGCGGCGCTACGCCGAGGTGATGACGATGGATTTCGGGATGTGCGTCACCCGCATCTCCGAGCCGGACCTGTCGGAGGAGGGCCGGGCCCGCTTCCGGGACGGCAAGCGCAAGATCGACGAGCGCGTGCGCGACCTCCTGCGCGCCTGCATCCGCGAGGGCTCGATCCGGCCCTGCGACGTGGTGCTGGCGACCTTCACCATCACCGGCGCCCTGAACTGGATCGCCCGCTGGTACGATCCCGACGGGCCGCTCACCGGGGAGGAGATCGGCGAGCGGATGGTGGCGATGCTGCTCGCCGGCTTCGCCGCCCCGGCTCCGCCGCGCGGGACGGAGGCCGGCGAGGCCGGCTGAGGCGCCGGCACCCACACCGGGATCACGTCCAGGAAGAAGCACGCCGAGGGAACGCCATGGACTTCGCCTACACCGCCCGCACGGAGCAGCTCCGTGCCGAGCTGCAATCCTTCATGGACGAGGCCGTGCTGCCGCGCGACCGCGACTGGAACCGGATCGCGGCCGAGGGGACCTACCCCCTCGACGTGGTCGAGCCGCTGAAGGCCGAGGCCCGGCGCCGGGGGCTGTGGAACCTGTTCCTGCCCACCCTGCGGCCCGACGAGCCGGGGACCCGGCTGTCGAACCTCGAATACGCCCCGCTCGCCGAGACCATGGGGCGGGTTCCGTGGTCGTCGGAGGTGTTCAACTGCAACGCCCCCGATACCGGCAACATGGAGATCCTCCACCTGTTCGCGACGCCGGAGCAGCGCGAGCGCTGGCTCGACCCGCTCCTCGACGGGCGCATCCGCTCGGGCGTGTCGATCACCGAGCCGGAGGTCGCCTCCTCCGACCCGACCAACCTCGAGACCACGATCCGGCGCGAGGGCGACGACTTCGTCATCAACGGGCGCAAGTGGTTCACCACCGGGGCGCTGCACCCGAACTTCGCGTTCACGCTGGTGTTCGGCCTCTCGGATCCGCGCCCCGAGGCCGACCCGCACCGGCGCCACTCCTTCGTCATCGTGCCGGCGGGCACGCCGGGCTTCCGGGTCGTGCGCAACGTCCCGATCATGGGCCACCACTCCCCCGAGGGCCATTGCGAGGTCGCGTTCGACGACGTGCGGGTGCCGGCCTCGAACCTGCTCGGCGAGGAGGGTGCCGGCTTCGCCATCGCCCAGGCCCGCCTCGGCCCCGGGCGCATCCACCACTGCATGCGCACCATCGGCCAGTGCGAGCTCGCCCTGGAGCTGATGTGCGACCGCGCCCGGTCGCGCCGGACCTTCGGGCAGGAGCTGTCCGCCTACGCCAACATCCAGGACTGGATCGCCGAGTCGCGCATCGAGATCGAGCAGGCCCGGCTCCTCAACCTCAAGGCGGCCTGGCTGATGGACACGCGCGGCAACAAGGCCGCCCGCACCGAGATCGCCGCGATCAAGGTCGCGGCGGCGCGGCTCCAGACCCGGGTCACCGACCGGGCGATCCAGGTCTACGGCGCCCGCGGCCTCACCGACGACACCCCGCTCGCCTACCTGTACACCTGGGGCCGCGCCCTGCGCTTCGTCGACGGGCCCGACGAGGTCCACCTGCGCACCATCGCCCGCGCCGAGCTGAAGCGGCGCCGGGTTCCGGACGCGGCCTGACCCGCCCTCCCCGGCGGGACGGCGGCGCGGTCCTGCTTGGTCTTCCGGTCTTTCCCCAGTATCACCAGTGCAACGGCGGCCTCCGACAACGGCAGGCGCAATCAAGCCGAGATCCAAGGGAGGATTCATCATGACCACCGACGGGACACTCGCGGACCACGAGGCCGACCGCGCCCGGCGCGACACGATCTCCGACGCCCTGCGCCGCACGGCGCGGCGCCACCGCGACCGCAACGCCCTGTCCTTCGCCGGCCGGAACTGGAGCTTTTCCGCCCTCGACCGGGCGGTGGACCGGGTCGCCCGGGGGCTGCTCGATGCCGGGCTGACCCGGGGCGACCGCCTCGCCGCCCTCGGGCGCAACTCGGACGCCTACCTGATCCTCTGGCTCGCCTGCGCCCGCGCCGGTGTCATCCACGTGCCGGTCAACTACGCGCTGACCGGGCGGGAGCTGCGCTACGTCGTCGAGCAGTCGGGGGCCAGGGCGCTGGTCGCCGATCCCAGGCTCGAGGCCAACGCCCGCGAGGCGCTCGGGGAGCGGGCGGTCCCGTGGTTCGCCACCCTGTTCGACGGCAACGGCCTCGACGTGCTGCGGCTGGCCTCCGCCGACAACGACGTGCCCCCGGTCGAGGTCGCCCTCGGCGAGGCCGACGTGGTCCAGCTCCTCTACACGTCGGGCACCACCGCCGCCCCCAAGGGCGCGATGATGACGAGCCGCGGGCTGCTCGCGGAGTACCTGAGCTGCATCCTCGCCCTCGATTTCGGCCCCGGCGACCGGGCGCTGGCGGCCCTGCCGCTCTACCACACCGCGCAGATGCACGCCTTCACCATGCCCCAGCTCCTCGCCGGGGCCGAGACGGTGCTGATCGAGGCGCCGGCGCCCGAGACCTGCCTGCGGCTGATCGAGGAGCACCGCCTGACCTCGTTCTTCGCGCCGCCGACGGTGTGGATCAGCCTGCTGCGCTGCCCCGACTTCCCGAGGCGCGACCTCACCTCCCTGCGCCACATCTATTACGGCGCCTCGATCATGCCGGTGCCGGTGCTGGAGGAGCTGCGCGCCCGCCTGCCCGGGGCGCGGCCCTACAACTGCTACGGCCAGAGCGAGATCGCGCCGCTCGCGACCGTGCTGCGCCCCGAGGAGCACGACGCCCGGCCGGCCTCCTGCGGCCGCCCGGTGTTCAACGTCGAGACCCGGATCGTCGACGAGGCGATGGGCGACGTCGCGCCCGGCGAGCGCGGCGAGATCGTCCACCGCTCAGCCCAGCTCATGGCCGGTTACTGGGACAAGCCGGAGGAGACCCGTGAGGCGTTCCGCGGCGGCTGGTTCCATTCCGGCGACGTCGGCATCATGGACGAGGAGGGCTACATCACCGTCGTCGACCGGGTGAAGGACGTCATCAAGACCGGCGGCACCATCGTGGCGAGCCGCGAGGTCGAGGAGGTGCTGTTCACCCATCCGGGCGTGTCGGAGGTCGCGGTGATCGCCCTGCCGCATCCGAAATGGATCGAGGCGGTGACCGCCGTGGTGGTGATGCGGCCGGGGCACGAGGCCGGGGCCGACGAGCTGATCGCCCATTGCCGGACCGGGCTGGCGCCGTTCAAGGTGCCCAAGCGCGTCCTGTTCCAGGACGACCTGCCCCGCAACACCGCCGGCAAGCTGCTCAAGCGCGAGCTGCGGACCCAGTACGCGGATCTCGACTGGCCCGGCGACGAGGCCAGGACGGAGGCGGGACGGGACGCGCAGGAGGCCGCCGGTGAGCGCTGACGGCTCCGCCCTGCGCGTCGAGCGGCGCGGCGCGGTCGCGGTCCTGACCTTCGACCGGCCGGCGGTGCTCAACGCCCTCGACCTCGCCACCGCCCGGGCGCTGCTGGCCGCCAGCCGCACGGCGATGGCGGACGATTCCGTGCGGGCGGTGCTGCTGCGCGGCGCCGGGCGCGCCTTCATGGCCGGCGGCGACGTCGCGACCTTCCTGGCGCCCGCCCCGGGCGCTTCGCGCAGCCCGGCAGAGAGGCCGGTCGCGGCCCTGATGGGGGCGCTGCACGAGGCGCTGGTGGTGCTGACCACCGGTCCCAAGCCGGTCCTCGCCGCGGTGCACGGCGCCGTGGCCGGGGCGGGCGTGAGCGTGATGCTCGCCGCCGACCTCGCCGTCGCCGCCGACGACGCCCGCTTCACCCTCGCCTACACCCGGCTCGGGACCTCCGCCGACGGCGGCGCGACGTGGTCGCTGCCGCGGGTGGTCGGGCTGCGCAAGGCGATGGAGATCGCGCTGCTCAACCCGGTGCTCGACGCCGCCGAGGCGCACCGCCTCGGCCTCGTCAACCGGGTCGTGCCGGCCGCGGAATTCGCCGCCGAGGCCGAGGCCCTGGCGGCGCGCCTCGCCGAGGGGCCGACCCATGCCTACGGGGCGATGAAGCGGCTCCTGCGCGACTCCTCCGGGCGCGACCTCTCCGGTCAGCTCGCGGCGGAATCCGCGAGCTTCCTCGCCTGCGCGGACACCGCCGATTTCCGCGAGGGCGTCGAGGCGTTCCTCGGCAAGCGGCCGCCGCGCTTCGGTGGGGGTTGAGGCCGGCGGCGTCAGTTCCCGGCCGACAGCGTGATGGCGTTGTTCAGGTTGCGCGGCGCCACGGGCGCGCCGTTCACCAGGGTCAGGGTGATGGTGTTGAGCCCGAACTGCGCCCCGAAGCCCGGCGTCACCGGCAGCGGCAGGCAGGTCCGCAGCAGCGCCTCGCCGCTCTCCAGGAACCGCGCCTGCGCCGCCTCGTCGCCGGCGAGGCGCTTGCCGGTGACGAGCTTCCGGCCGAGCAGGGCGCCGGTCTTGCCGAGCGAGAAGCGGTAGGTGACGAACGACCCTTCCGTACCGGGCGGCACCTCCCAGCACCGGCGCAGGGCCGCCCGCATCTCGCTCCAGTTGTCGATGGCTTGCGCCCCGCACGGCGTGGCGGCGAGGAGCGCGAGGGCGGCGAGCCCGCCCGGGCCCCGGCGCCGCATCCGTCTCATCGCCCGTCCCCCGCGGTTCCGGTGAGCAGGCCCGGGAGGTCGGCGATGCTCGGCAGGCAGTGATCGGCCGCCGCGGCGAGGCGGTCGCGGGTTCCGGTCCCGGTCAGCACCGCGACCGCCAGCCCCGCCCCGCCGGCCCGCGCCATCGCGATGTCGTGCAGGTTGTCGCCGACCACCGCGATCCGCGACGGCGGCAGGCCGGTCGCCCGCGAGAAGCCCAGCAGCATGCCCGGCCCGGGCTTGGTGCCGTGCCCGCTGTCGTAGCCCGCGACGAAGGCCACGCAGCCGTCCAGGCCGAGGGCGCGGAGCAGCAGGCGGATCGCGGCCTCGCTGTCGCTGCTGGCGACGCCGACCGCCAGCCCCGCCCGGGCGAGGGTGCCGAACAGGGCGCCGAGGTCGGTGACCGGAACGCCATCGGCGGCGCTGGCCGTGAACAGCTCGTCGAGGGCGCGGGTCAGCGGCTCCGGCGCCCAGGCGGCGCCCGCCGCGATCCAGGCCCGCGCGATCTCGCCGGTGCTGCCGGCGGCGAGCACGCTGTCGCCCTCGGTGTCGCCGCTGTCGGGATCCATCCCGCCGGATGCCAGGAGGTGTCGGGCCAGGGCCGCGTCCCCTCGCGCCGCCAGGGCGGCCGCCCTCCGGTTGATGGGCTCCCAGGACCTCCGGTAGTCGATGAGGGTCCCGTCCTTGTCGAACAGGACCGCGCGGAGGGAGGAATCGCCCGTCATCGTGCGCCTCCGGCCGCCGCGTCAGGCTCGCGGAGCGAACGCCCACTCGGACAGGCGGGCCGGAACCGGGAGCCGCCGGACATCCAGTCCGCAGGACGGCATGCAGGTCTCGCCGTGGAGCAGGCGATCGAGGGCGACTTCGGCGGATTCGTAGCAGCCGAGCGCCTGACCCTCGTAGGACAGCATCACGCGGTCCTGCCCGGCCCAGCGCGTCGGCGCGATCCGGAACTCACCCTGCAGGGTGTCGCAAAACCAGTACCCGCCCACGATGCGCGCTCCTCCGTCCGTTTCTTGGTTGAGGCGATCCTACAGGCCGGCGCTTCGCGCGCCAAGCCGGCCGGGCCCGCGGGCGAGCCCCTGCGGCTGGTCATGATCTCGTCCGGATGCCGTGCCATGGACGGCGGCACCGCCATCGCCCGAGGAATCGGATGCTCGTTCGCACCGCGCTCGTTCTCGCACTCGCTCTCGCCGGTCCCGCCCTCGCGCAGGACTACAACCGGGCCGACCTGATCCGCGGCCTGTGCCAGAAGGACGGCTGCGACGAGTTCAGCGTCGCCAGGGTCGAGACGATGACGCAGGCCGGCGACGGCACCCTCAAGCGGACGCGGGTCAAGACCTTCCACGCGAGCCACCAGGGCCGCACCGAGGGCGGGGAGGAGGCCGGCTACGTCTTCTGCTCGACGACGCGTCCGGCGATCCTGTCGGAGCAGGGCGGCCGGTTCACCGCGCTGATGATCGCGCCCTTCGCGGCCCAGGATTCGCGCGAGACCGTGCGCAGGAACGCGAACTTCGTCGCCCTGTACTTCTCGATCTGCCACGGGCCCGAGGCCGGGAAGTCCGCGGTGCACGACCTGCGCGGGACGGCCCAGTCCCTCGGCTATCAGGTCGCGGCGGCCCAGTCGCAGGTCGTGCCCCTGAGCCGGGCCGAGGACATCCTCCAGCGCCGCTGAGCCGCCGGGCGGCAGGACGGGGCGGCATGCACGGGCCGAACGCCGTGGCAGCACCTCGGCGCGGAACCGCGCTGCGGCGTCCGTCCCGAGCCGCCGCATCCGCCGGAACCGCCCGGGGCTTCCGGGCGGATGACCGATCCTACATCGACGTCTTCGCCGACGTGGCGACCGCTTCGGCGGATGATGCCCAGCGTGACGGCCGTCATACGGTTTTTGAACGATCCGTTCAGAAACCGTATCCTCAGCCCGCGCGGTGGAGCCGAAGGCTCCACGCACCTGAGCGAAGCCGAAATCCGCATCGCGACAGCGATTGCGCAGCAATCGCCACGATCCCGCAGGGATCGCCTGAAGCGATCAATCGGATTTCGTATCACTGGAGGAAAGCCGATGCCGGTTCCGCAAACCCCGACCGCCCGCCGATCGATACGGCATCCGGAAGATGACGTCCGGATGCCGTATCGCGAGCCCGCGCGGCGCTCGAGCGAAGCCGAAATCCGCGTCGCGACAGCGATTGCGCAGCAATCGCCACGATCCCGCGGGGATCGCCTGAAGCGATCGTCCGGATGTCGCATGACGGCCCTGGCGGCCGGCGCGGCCCTGTTCACGACGATCGCCTGCGGCGCTCGGGCTCAGGCAGCCCCGCCGCCGCCGGCACCCGCGGCCTCGACCCCCGATGCCGCGACCCTGAAGGCGGCGCGCGAGGTCGTGGCGCTGATGCAGGGCGACCGCACCACGACCCTGAACGCCCTGTCGGGGCCGATGACCGGCATGATGCAGCAGATGGGCATCAGGGAGCCGGACCGTGCCCGGGTCCTCGTGCAGGAGGTCGTCCTCCCGACCCTGACGACCCGCTACGACGATCTCCTCGACATCCAGGCGCGCAGCTTCGCCAGCGTGCTCGGCAAGGACGATCTTCAGGCGGTCGCGACGTTCTACGCCTCGCCGGCGGGGCGGCGGCTGGCGGCGGCGCAGCCGCAACTGGCCCAGGCCCAGCTCACCGGGGTGACGCAGTGGATGGGCCAGCTGATGCCGGAACTGCAGGCGAAGGTCGCGCAGGCGGTCAAGACCCACGGCTGGGGGCCGGACGGCAAGGCGAAGTGAACTCAACGGCCCGAGATGCCGACGCATCGGGCCGTTGACCCATCTCGAATCGTCGATGCCAGGCCCCGCACTCGAGGGGCTTGGGCTCGACGGGAATTCGAGAACGGAACCAGCGGTCGTTGAGAATGACCGCTGGCATGATCCGCCGGGCGCGCCCCGCCTCAGGCCACCCCGATCTCGAACTCCATCCCGCGGCCCGGCCCCCCGTCGGCGTAGTCGACGAGGGTGTAGCCGCGCTCGGCGAGCGCCGCCTCCAGGTCGTCGCGGTGGCGGCGGAACATCTGCCCGATCGCGAGCGGGGTGAACCGCGGGCTCGCCCGCCTGAGCTGCTCCACCCCGACGTGGAGCGGCGCTCCCTCGCGGTCCGCGATCCGGATGAGCGCCGCGGCCAGTTCCGCCGCCTTCGTCTCCGCCGCCGACTTCGCCCTCAAGGCCATTCCGCTCTCCCGTTCACCCGCCCCGCACCTGATCGGCGAAGTCCTCCGGCACCTCGCCGAACTGGCCGAGGATCGTCACGCTGTCGAGTTCGCCGGTCTCGTCGTCGGCGACGATCTTCAGCGCCGCGGCGCCGGCCATCCGCCGGGCGATCGCCTCGGCCCGCTTCAGGGCGCCGCTCTCGGTCGGCGCGGTGTCGCGGGCGCCGGGCACCAGCCGCTTGCGCTTGATCTCGAAGGTCTGCACCAGGAAGGTGGTCCGGTTCGCCATCTCTCGTCCTGCCGGTCGGGGTTCCCGGCCCTCCTACTCGGTTTCCGGCACGTTGCGCTCCAATTCGTCGAGCCACGGGCGGGCATTGCCGTCGGACGGCGCGCGCCAATCGCCGCGGGGCGACAGGGCGCCGCCGGCCGCGACCTTCGGGCCGTTGGGCAGGGCCGAGCGCTTGAACTGGCTGAAGCCGAAGTAGCGCTGGAGGAAGACCCGCATCCAGCGCCGGATCGTCGGCAGGTCGTAGGCGCCGCGCTTGGCCTCGGGAAAGCCCGGCGGCCACTTCCCGCGCTCCGCGTCGCTCCAGGCGTGGAGGGCCAGGAAGGCGATCTTCGAGGGCCGGTAGCCGTAGCGCAGGGTGTAGAACAGCGTGAAGTCCTGGAGCGCGTAGGGGCCGATCTTCGATTCGGTGCTCTGGATCGTCTCGCCCTCGGCGGCCGGGACCAGCTCCGGCGAGATCTCGGTGTCGAGGATCGCCTCGAGCGTCGCGCCGACCTCGGCGGAGAACTGGCCCGACGCGATCACCCAGCGGATCAGGTGCTGGATCAGGGTCTTGGGCACCCCGGCATTGACCGCGTAGTGGGACATCTGGTCGCCGACGCCGTAGGTGCACCAGCCGAGCGCCAGTTCCGACAGGTCGCCGGTGCCGACCACGATGCCGTTGTGCCGGTTGGCGAGGCGGAAGAGGTAGTCGGTGCGCAGGCCCGCCTGCACGTTCTCGAACGTCACGTCGTAGACCGGCTCGCCGCGGCCGAACGGGTGGCCCATGTCGGCGAGCATCCGGGTCGCCGCCGGGCGGATGTCGATCTCCTCCGCGGTCGTGCCCAGCGACGCCATCAGCCGGTGGGCGTTGCCCTTGGTCTCGGCCGAGGTGGCGAAGCCCGGCATGGTGTAGGTGAGGATGTCGGTGCGCGGCAGGCCGAGCCGGTCGAAGGCGCGGGCGGCGACGATGAGCGCGTGGGTCGAATCGAGCCCGCCCGAGATGCCGATCACCACCCGGCGGGTGCCGGTCGCCTCGAGCCTCTGGGCGAGGCCCGCGACCTGGATGTTGTAGCCCTCGTAGCAGTCCTGGGCGAGGCGGGCCGGGTCGGCGGGCACGAACGGGAACCGCTCGACGGTGCGGGCGAGGCCGAGATCGGAGGCGGGCGGGGCCAGCGTGAAGCCGATCCGCCGCCGCGGGCCCGGCACGAGGGCCTTGGCCAGTTCCTTGGCGTTGTCGTCGAAGCTGCCCATCTGGGCGCGCTCCTGGCGCAGGCGGTCGAGGTCGATGTCGGCCACCGTCACCTGCGGCGCTTCCGGGAACCGCTCGCCCTCGGCCAGAAGCTCGCCGTCCTCGTAGATGACGGTCTGGCCGTCCCAGGCGAGGTCGGTGGTCGATTCGCCGGGGCCGGCGGCGGCGTAGACGTAGGCCGCGAGGCAGCGCGACGAGGCCGACTGGCACAGGAGCTTGCGGCTGTCCGCCCGCCCGATGGTGATCGGGCTGCCCGAGAGGTTGACGAGCACGCTCGCCCCCGCGAGCGCGGCGAGCGACGAGGGCGGGATCGGGACCCACATGTCCTCGCAGATCTCGACCCCGACGACGAGGCCGGGCAGGTCGTCGGCGGAGAACAGCAGGTCGACCCCGAACGGCACCGCCTCGCCGGCGAGCGTCAGGCTCTGCCCGGTCACCGCGGCGCCGGAGGCGAAGTGGCGCTTCTCGTAGAACTCGCGGTAGTTCGGCAGGTAGCTCTTCGGCACCACCCCGAGCACCCGGCCGCGGTGGAGCACGATTGCGGTGTTGTAGATCCGGTTGCCGTGCCGCAGCGGCGCCCCGACGACGAGCACCGGCATGAGGTCGCGGCTGCCCTCCTGGAGGACCGCCACCGCCGCCTCGACCGCGTCGAGCAGGGTGTCCTGGAGCAGCAGGTCCTCGATCGCGTAGGCCGACAGGGCGAGTTCGGGAAACACCGCCAAGGCCACGCCGCGCTCGTGGCAGGTCTGCGCCAGCCGCAGGATCTCGGCGGCGTTGGCGGCCGGCTCGGCGATGTGGCTGCGGCCGACGCAGGCCGCGACCCGGGCGAAACCGTGCCGGTACAGGGAGCGGAACATCGCGGACGACCTCGCGCGGATGGGGATCTGGCGGTTGTCTAACGCGCAAGGCGGCGGGTTGCACCCCGCCGGCGCCGGCCCGGGCTGCGTGCCTAATCGGCTGTTAACGATACCCTGCCTAACTGGAGGCACCAGCGGCCGCGGGCGGCGCGCCGCCTCCAAGCAGCCAGCGTCATGAGATCATCGGGACGGCCACCCATCTCCGAATCCTCCCTGCGCGACCCGCACCGGGTGCGCGACCGCATCCATCCGGGCGAGCGCCGCGGGCTGTCGCTCGGCCTCCTCGCCCACACCTTCATGAGCCTGCGGGCGCTCCTCGCCCGGCGGCTCGCCGAGCCGCAGCCCTCCCCGGCCAAGGTGCAGCGCGACTACGTGCTGAGCCGGCGCGCCACCCCGAGCTGGATGTCCGACGGGCGGCCGACCCCGCCCGCGGAGCCGGCGCCGGAGATGCCGCCCCCCGCCGCGGGCCGGGTCGAACCGGCCTGGGACGAGCTCCCCGCGGCGGCGTATTCCGACGTGTGGGGCGCGGCGACGCGGCCCCCGGCCCCGTCCGTGCCGGCCTGGGCGCCGCCGCAGGCCTGGACGCCGGCGCCCGAGGTGCCGGCCTGGACGCCGCCGCCCCCGCGCGCGGCGCCGGCCGCCCCCGCGCGGGTGGCCGCTCCCGAGCCGGTCCCGACGATCCCCGATCGGGCGCCGGCCGCCCCCGCGCCGGAGCCGGTCGCGGCTCCGCCTCTCGCCGTGTCCCTCGCCATGTCCCTCGCCGTGTCCGAGGAGCCCGCCCCCATCCCGCCCGCCCCCATCCCACCCCGCCCGCCCGAGCGGCACTGGGCGCCCGATCCGGTGCTGGCCGAGCCGCCGCGCGAGGACCGCGACGAGGCGCGCGGCACCGGCTGGCCCGGACCGATTCCCGCGGCGGGGCCGGCCCGGGCGGTGCTGACCCGCGCCCGGCGCCAGGCGGAGCCGGCTCCGGAGCGCAAGCCTGGCGCCGACGACGCGGGCGCCGCCGGCGTGCGCTTCACCCGCACCCCCGACCACGTCCTGCGGATGCGCCAGCTCCGGCGCGAGCAGGCCGCGCGCGAGCGCGAGGAGGCGGAAGCCGCCGCCGCGGCGGCGGAGGCCGCCCGGCTCGCCGCCGAGGAAGCCGCGGCCGAGGCCCTGCGCCTGGAGGCGGAGGCGGCTGCCGCCGCCGCGGCCGTGCCGCCGGTGCCGCTGTGGCGCCAGCCCTACGTGCTGCCTCCCGGCGTGCGCTTCACCCGCACCCCGGACCATCTCCTGCGCCACCCGGCCGAGGATTCCGCTCCCGCGGAGTCGTCCCTCGCGCCGGAGACCGCCGCCGCGGATGCCCCGTTCGCGCCGACCGGCCCGACGCCGGACCCGTCCGGCGCGCCGATGGCCGTCGGTGAGCCGGCTGCGGAGGAGATGGCCGGGCCCGTCATGGCGGCCGGCGCGGCGGCGAGCGACCCGGTCGACGGGGCGTCCGGCGACGCCGGCCCGATGCCGGCCGATGCCGGGCGGGCCGCGGCCGAGGCGGTGGCGGCCGACGTCGCCGCCGTACTGCCGGCCGTCCCGCCGCCCCACGACGACGCCACGCCCCTGCCGGACGAGCCGGTTGCGGCTCTCGCCGGCGCCGTTCCGCTCCCGCAGGCCGACCCTGCGCCGGCCGGCGAGACCGCGGCCGAACCGCTCCCCTCCGCGGACGGGTCCGGCGCCGTCCCGGTCGCCGCGAGCGAGGAACCGGCGGCCCTCGCCCGGCCGGCCTTCCCCGACGCCGCGCCGGATTCCGAGGTGGAGCCGCGCCCGGCCTACGGCCTCGACCGCCTGCTCCGGCACGACTGGACACGGCCGCTGCCGATCGCCGAGATCCAGGACAACGACCCGGAGGCCCCGCGGCCCGCCGCCGAAGCCGCGCCGGAGGAAGCTCCCTCGTGCGAGGCGTCCACCTCGTGCGAGGTTTCCACCTCGTGCGAGGCGTCCACCGTGCCCGAGGGAGAGGCCGCGCCCGGAGCCGGTGCGTCGTCCGTGACGGAGGTCCTGCCCGCGTGGCAGGCCGCCAAGCTCGCCGTCACGTCCCCTGCCCTGGCCGAGGTGGCGCTGTCGGCCGGGCCGGTGCCCGGCTTCGCCTCCGCGAGCTTCGGCCTGAGCCTCAGCCTGTCCGCCCTGCCGCAGGCGGCGGACATCGTGCCGGAGGCCGCCCCGGACGAGACACCCGACGTGATCCCGCTGCCGGCGCCGGAGCCGGTGCTGGCGCTGCCCTACCTCCCGGCCCTGCCCGACGTGGGGCAGGCGTCAGGCGCGACCGCCGGGGCGCTCGCCCCGGCGCTGCTCGCCGCGCCGGCCGCCGAGGCCGCGCTGGTGCCGGCCTTCGCGTCCGCGGTCGCCGCCGACGAGGCGGTGTTCGCCGCCCCGCCGGCAGCCCTCGCCGGCCCCATCGCCGGTTTCGATCTGCCGCCGGTCGAGTGCTTCGTGCCCGGCGACGACTTCATCGTCCTCGCCGAGAACTTCTCCCTGCCGCCGGCAGGCTGGGCCTCGTCCGCCTTCGCCATGGACGCGACGCCGGAGACCGGCCGCGCCGGAAGCCCGCCGGCCGCCGGTCCGCTCGCCCCGGAGCCGGTGCTGGCGCCGGTCGCGACGGCCCAGCCCTTCGTCTACGTGCCGACCGGCCGCGCCGCCCTCGCGCCCGCGCCGGCCCCGAACCCCAGCCCGCGCCCGCCGCGGATCATCCTGCCGGTCGGGCAACCGGTGCCGGTCGGGCAACCGGTGCCGGAGGCGTCCGAGCCGGCGGGTTCCGATGAGCCGGGGCAGGTCGCGGCCTGTGACGACGCTGACGCGTTCGCCGCCGGCGAGCCGGTGACGGAGCCCGCCGCGGCGCCGTGGCTGGACGAGAGCCCGGTGCCGGTGATCGGCGGGTCCGGCTTCGACATCGATCTCGGCCTCGACCTCGACGATTCCGAGGACGACGACGACATCCTGGCGCCGGTCGCCTCCGAGGCCGCCTCCCCTCGCCCGCTGCTGCCCAGGGCACCGGACGCGCCCTACGAGCTGCCGCCCCTCGGCTTGCTCGCCGAGCCGCGGCTGTCGGATGGCAGCGAACTCGACACCGACCTCCTGGAGCGCAACGCGGTCGACCTGCAGCAGGTGATCCAGGATTTCGGGGTGCGGGGCGAGATCCTGGCGGTGCGGCCCGGGCCCGTGGTGACGCTCTACGAGATGGAGCCGGCACCCGGCACCAAGTCGAGCCGCGTCATCTCGCTCGCCGACGACATCGCCCGCTCGATGTCCGCCGTCTCCGCCCGCGTCGCCGTCGTCCAGGGCCGCAACGCCATCGGCATCGAATTGCCCAACGCCCGCCGCGAGACCGTCTACCTGCGCGAGCTCCTCGCCTCCCCGGTCTTCGCCGAGACCAAGCAGAAGCTCGCGCTCTGCCTCGGCAAGAACATCGGCGGCGAGCCGATCATCGCCGACCTCGCGCGCATGCCTCACCTGCTGGTGGCCGGCACCACCGGCTCGGGCAAGTCGGTGGCGATCAACACCATGATCCTGTCGCTGCTCTACCGGCTCAAGCCGGAGGAGTGCCGCCTGATCATGGTCGACCCCAAGATGCTGGAGCTGTCGGTCTACGACGGCATCCCGCACCTGCTCTCGCCGGTCGTCACCGACCCCAAGAAGGCGGTCATCGCCCTCAAGTGGGCCGTGCGCGAGATGGAGGAGCGCTATCGCAAGATGGCCCGCCTCGGGGTGCGCAACATCGACGGGTTCAACGCCCGTGTGGCGGAGGCGCGGGCGCGGGGCGAGGTGATCACCCGGACGGTGCAGACCGGGTTCGACCGCGAGACCGGGGAGGCGGTGTACGAGGACGAGGTGATGGACCTGTCGGCGCTGCCCTACATCGTGATCATCGTCGACGAGATGGCCGACCTGATGATGGTGGCGGGCAAGGACATCGAGGGGGCGATCCAGCGCCTCGCCCAGATGGCGCGGGCGGCGGGACTGCACCTGATCATGGCGACGCAGCGTCCGTCGGTGGACGTGATCACCGGGACGATCAAGGCGAACTTCCCGACGCGGATCTCGTTCCAGGTGACGAGCAAGATCGACTCGCGCACGATCCTGGGCGAGATGGGCGCCGAGCAGTTGCTGGGCCAGGGCGACATGCTGTTCATGGCCGGGGGCGGTCGCACGACGCGGGTGCACGGGCCGTTCTGCTCGGACGACGAGGTCGAGCAGGTGGTCGCCCACCTCAAGCGCCAGGGGCGTCCCTCCTACCTCGACTCGATCACCGTCGACGAGGAGGCCGAGGCCGAGGCGGTGGCCGAGGCGCCGGTGTTCGACCAGGGCAACTTCGCCGAGCCGGCGGCCGACGTCTACGATCAGGCGGTGGCGGTGGTGCTGCGGGACAGGAAGGCGTCGACGAGCTACATCCAGCGGCGGCTGCAGATCGGCTACAACCGGGCGGCGTCGCTGATGGAGCGGATGGAGCGCGAGGGCATCGTCGGCCCCGCCAACCACGCCGGCAAGCGCGAGATCCTGGTCGAGCCCTCGTCCCCGCCCCCCGACGAGGGCTGATACGGATTTCGGACGATTCGTTCCGAAATCCGTATCATCAGCCCGCGCGGCGCCTGAGCGAAGCCGATTTCCGCATCGCGAAGCGATCCCGCAGGGATCGCCGAGCGATCAATCGGAAATCGTATGACGGGGGCTTCCGCCCCCCGGTCCCAACTTCCGCCACAGGGCGGGGCTCTAAGATCCGGTGAGCCGGATCCGGCGCCCCGTCCCCCTGCCCGCCTCCACAGGAGAACGCTGCCGATGACAGGCCGTCGCCCCCGACCCCGCCCTCCGGTGGGCGCGCGCCCCGCCGTGGCCGGCGCGGCCCTCGCGCTGCTCGTCGGGACGGGGACGGCCCAGGCGCAGGTCTCGTCGTTCCTCGACGGCCTGTTCGGCCGCAAGGACCCGGCGCCGCAGGCCGAGCCCGCCCCGGCCTCGGCCCCGGCGGCGCCCGAGGCGCCGGCGGCCGGTCCGGGCGCCGGAGCGTCCGTGCGCGCGCCGCTGCCGCCGCGCCGCCCGGCGGCGCTGGGCGGCGGCAAGGCGGCCCCGGTCGAGGCGGTCGCCGAGGCCCCCGCCCCCGCCGGCCAGCAGCAGGTCGCCGCCGTCACCACCCCGGTCGCCGTCGACATGACGAACCCGGCCGCGGTGATCGAGCGCGCCAACGCCTACTTCAACGGCGTCTCGACCCTGACCGGCAACTTCGTCCAGATCGGTGCCGACGGCCGCAAGATCGGCGGCAAGCTCACCCTCGCCAAGCCGGGCCGCCTGCGCTTCGACTACGACCAGCCCTCCTCGCTGGAGGTGGTGGCCGACGGCACCTCGGTGGCGGTGCGCGACCGCAAGCTCGCGACCCAGGACCTGTACTTCATCTCGCAGACGCCGCTGAAATTCCTGCTGCGCGACAAGATCGACCTCGCCCGCGACCTGACGGTGACCGACGTCGCGGCCGATCCCGGCGGCGTGCGCCTCACCCTCGACGACCGCTCGACGCTCGGCGGCACCTCCCGCATCATGCTGTTCTTCGACGCCGACATGAAGACCCTGGGCCAGTGGCGGATCACCGATCCGCAGGGCTACCAGACCACCGTCGTGCTCTCGAACCTCCAGCGCGGACGCGCCGTCGACGGGATGCTGTTCGTCATCAATTACGGCCGCGCCGAGGACAAGGAACTCGAGCGGCGCATGCAGCAGGCCAGATAGGTCTTCATCGGGGTTTTCGTCCGTTGCGCCTCACCGTCTCGACCTGGAACATCAACTCCGTCCGCCTGCGCATCGACCTCGTCCGCCGCTTCCTCGACGAGGCGAAGCCCGACGTGCTGTGCCTCCAGGAGACCAAGTGCCCGGACGACCGCTTCCCGCTCAAGGACCTGCAGGGATTCGGCTATCCGCACGTCGTGTTCGCCGGCCAGAAGGGCTACAACGGCGTCGCGATCCTGTCGCGGCTGCCGCTGGTCACCCGCGACGCGATGAGCTTCTGCGAGCGCCAGGACGCCCGCCACATCTCGGCGGCGCTCGGGCCCGAGGCCGGCGCGGCGTCCGGCATCGTGCTGCACGACTTCTACGTCCCGGCCGGCGGCGACGTGCCGGACGCCGCTCTCAACGAGAAGTTCGCCCACAAGCTCGCCTTCATGGACGAATTGCGCGCCTGGGGCGGCCGGCGTCCGTCCGGCCCGGCGATCCTCGTCGGCGACCTCAACGTGGCGCCGCTGGAGCACGACGTCTGGTCGCACAAGCAACTCCTCGACGTGGTGAGCCACACCCCGATCGAGACCGAACGCCTGGAGACCCTGCGCGGGGAGGCCGGCTGGGTCGACACGATGCGCCACCTGCGCCCGCCGCCGGAGAGGATCTACACCTGGTGGAGCTACCGCTCGCCGGACTGGGCCGCCGCCGACAAGGGAAGGCGCCTCGACCACATCTGGGTGACGCCCGACCTCGCCGGCACCGTGAAGTCGGTGACGGTCGCCCGCCACACCCGCGCCTGGGAGAAGCCGTCCGACCACGTGCCGGTGACGGTGGAGCTGGAGCTTTAGATGTCCGGTTCCGGCATTCGATGAAGCGGGTCGGCGCTGAACCGGTCGGGTCCGGCGGTCCAGGCTCCGTGGACGGCCCCGAAGGCTGAGGCCGCGTCAGGTCGCGAACCGGTGCCCGTCGCCGACGCCCTGCCGCCGCGCGGGCTGATGATGCGGTCTGATACGGTTTCCGAATGATCGCTTCGCGATGCGGAAACCGGCTTCGCTCACGCGCCGCGCGGGCTGATGATACGGATTTCGGAAACGAATCGTCCGAAATCCGTATGAGGAGGAAGCGATGGCGGATGTCCTCGTGGTCGGAGCCGGACCGGTCGGCCTCACGCTCGCGGGCGAGCTGGCCCGGCACGGTGCGCGCTGCCGCATCATCGACCGCGCGCCGCAGCCGCTGCCCTACTGTCGCGCCATCGGCGTCACGCCCCGGACGCTGGAGGTGTGGGACGACATGGGCCTTGCCCGCGAGATGATCGATGCAGGGCTCTGGCTCACCGGCCTGCGCTCCATCGTCCACGGCCGGCCCCCGGTCGACGCGGCCAGCCCGGCGCTGGATCTGCCCTACGCAGCCCTCGGATTGCCGCAATACGAAACCGAGCGCATCCTCGCCCGGCATCTCGACCGCCGCTGCATCCGGGTCGAGCGGAGCGTGGGTCTGACGGCCCTGAGCCAGGATCCGGACGGCGTCGCCGTCCGGCTCCAGGGCGATGACGGGCCGGCCGAGGAAACCCGCTTCGACTACGTGGTCGGTTGCGACGGCGCGCACAGCGCGGTTCGGCGCCTGCTCGGCATCGCGTTCGAAGGCTCGGCCTATCCCTGGCCCTTCATGCTGGGCGACGTGAAGCTCGACTGGGACCTGCCCTACGGCATGTCCCTGCGTGCCCTCCGGCTCGTGGAGGGCGGCCCGCCCGACATGTTCATCGCCATCCCGCTGCCGGAGCCCGGCCGCTACCGCGTCTCGATGCTCGCCTCCCCCGGGCTCGCGCCGGCCGGCGCCTCGGAGCACGGGATCCAGGCCGAGCTCGCGGGGCCCTCGCTCGCCGATCTCCAGGCCGTCGCCGACGATCTCCTGCCGGATCGCCCCCGCCTCTCGGACCTGCGCTGGTCCTCGATCTACCGCATCAGCATGCGCCTGGCCTCCGCCTACCGCCGGGGCCGCTGCTTCATCGCCGGCGATGCCGCCCACATCCACCCGCCGACCGGCGGCCAGGGGATGAACACCGGCATCCAGGACGCCTACAACCTGGCCTGGAAGCTCGCGCTGGTGCTCGGCCATGCCAGCCCCGGGAGCCTGCTCGACAGCTACGAGGCCGAGCGTCGCCCGGTCGGCGCGGACGTCGTCGCGCGAACGCGCGCGGCCAGCGAGGGCTACGGGCGCGAGCGCGGCGGCACGCCCGACCGGCTCGCCGACACCCAGGTCACGGTCACCTACCGGGGAACGGCGTGGGTCGGTGACGGCGCGGATCCGGACCGTGCCGGCCCCGCGGCCGGCGACCGGGCGCCCGATGCGGGCGGCCTCGTGCAGCAGGGGCTCGGCTTCCCCGTGCGCCTCTTCGACGTCCTGCGCGGCACGGAGCACGTTCTGGTCGTCCACCCGGGGGACGACAGCGGAGCGGTCGAGGACCTCTCGCGCTGGGTGCGGCGGCAATCCCCCGGCCTGCGTGCCCGCCTGCGCGTCGTCGCCGTCGTCGCGGGCACCGCAGGACACCGCCCGGTGCCGGACCTCGCCGTGTTCGAGGATCGTGCGGGCGCCTTCGCCGCCGCCTACGGTTCGGAGGCGATGACGTGCCTCGTGCGACCCGACGGCCATCTCGGCTGGCGCGGCCGGTCGTGGCGGGAGGCCGGGCTGCAGGACCATCTCCAACGGCTGTTCCTCCCAGCCTGAGCCCGGCGCCGCGCGGGCTTCGATACGGTTTTCGGAACGGATCGTCCCAAAACCGTCTCACCAGCCCGCGCGGCGGAGCTTTGCTCCACGCACCTGAGCGAAGCCGATTTCCGCATCGCGAAGCGATGGCGCAGCAATCGCCACGATCCCGCAGGGATCGCCGAGCGATCAACCGGAAATCGTATCACTTCAGCGTGCAGGGCTCCGCACCCGGGTCGCGATCTCCGACGACGGCACTCATCGCACGGTCCTGCGCTGGAACAGCCGCAGAACGGCGTTTCCGCGTGCGACGGCGGCGTCGAGCGCTTGCTGGGGCGTCTTGGTGCCCGCGAGCGCCGCCTCGATTTCGTCCGCCCACAGATCGCGGATCTGCAGCATGTTGCCGAGCCGCAGCCCCGCCGTGTGGCGGATCGGAACGCGATTGGTGATCGCGTGAACCGCGACCTGAAGCATGGGATTGCGCTTGTAGAAGCCGGTCGCCTGGGCGTCCGCGTAGGCCGCATGGGTCACCGGCACGTAGCCCGAGTTGCGATAGATCATCGACTGCACGGGAAAGCTGAGCACATGGGTCAGGAAGGCGGCCACGCCCGCGTATTCGTGCGCGGTCTTTCCCTGCATGACGTACAGGGATCCGCCTCCCAGGATGGCGTTCTGGGGTTCGTCGATCACGTTCGGGTAGTACGGCATCGGCTGGATCGCCCAGCTGAACTGTCCCCGTGCCGCGATCGTACCGTACATGCTCGAGGAGGTCAGGAAAATGCCGCACTCGCCCGAGACGAACTGCGCCTCGCCGCGATTGGTGCGGCCCAGGTAGCTGAACACCCCCTCCCGGTAGAGGTCGACGATGTTCTGGAGATGCTGGACCTGGAGCGGCTTGTTGAAGACGAGTTCGGCATCGAAGCTGTCGAGTCCGTTCGCGCGGCTGGCGATCGGCTGATCGTGCCAGACCGAGAGCTGCTCGATGTGGGCCCAGGTCGGCCAGGCGGTCGAGAGCGCGCAGCGCGCGGGCTCCGCACGCTTCAGGGCACGGGCCGCCTCGAACACCTGCGGCCAGGTCCTGGGAAGATGCTGGAGATCGAGACCCGCGCGCTGGAAGCGGTCGAGGTTGAGCCACATCACCATGGTGGAGATGTTGAAGGGAAGCGACAGCATGGCGCCGTCGCGGGTCAGGTAGTTCGTCGCGATGACGGGCAGGAAGGCGTCCGGCGTGATCGGGCTCCCTACCGCGCTCAGCACCTCCGAGACCGGCTTGACGGCACCGATCGCCGCCGCCATCGTCCCGTTGCCGACCTCGAACACCTGCAGGATGTGCGGTGCGGCGCCGGCACGATACGCGGCGATGCCGCCATTGATCGTCTCGGCGTACGGGCCCTTGTAGATGGTGATGACCCGGTAGGCGCTCTGCGACGCGTTGAAGTCGTCGGCGATCCGGGCCACCAGGGCGCCGTTCGCCCCGTCGAGCGAGTGCCAGAGCTGGAGTTCGGTCGCGCCGCGGGCTGCCACCGGCAGCGACGCCAGCGCCAGGCCGACCACGACGCCGGCCAGCCTGCGCAGGAGGGCGCCCGGACGGGGCGATGCGATTCCGGCTTGTCGTCGTGACGGACGCTGCATCGGGCCGCTTCTCCCGGTCGATACGGTTTTCGCATCGCGACGCGATTGCGAAGCAATCGCCTGAAGCGATCGGTCGACGATCGTACGACTGGAGCCGTGCCGGATCATGCACCCTCGGGGCGAGGCTCCGGGTCCCCGATCGCGCCGCATCGTCTGCGACGAGGCGGCATCCACGTCGTCGAGACATGCTTCGGCATGATCGGAAAGGGTGCTTAGCCGAAACGCCGCGGAAGTTGCAAGTGCAGGCATGTTCCCTGGCCGACGACACTCTGTATCTCTACACTGCCCTGGAGGCGATGTACGACGAGATTGTGGATGATGTGCAGGCCCAGACCTGTCCCGCCGTGCGCGCGCGCCGTCGTGAAGAACGGATCGAAGACGCGGCCGAGATGCTGGGGCTCGATGCCGGCGCCGTCGTCGCTGATGTCGAGGATCACCCCTGCCGGCGCGGCCCGCGCCGCGACGGTGATCCGAAGGGTCTGCCGGTCGCGTCCGCCGTGCTCGATCGCGTTCTTGACGGCATTCGTGAGGACCTGCGCGAGAATGCCCGGGTAGGTGTCGAGGCTGAGGCCGTCCGGGCATTCGACCGCGATCCTGTGCCGCCCCGGCAGCGTGAGGGCCCGCAGGCTCTTCAGAAGCTCCTCGATCCAGGCCCTAAGGTCGATGACGCGGCGCTCCTCGAGCACCTGATCCGACGCGACCTGCTTGAAACTGTAGAGAAGGTCGGAGGCGCGCATCAGGTTCGTCGTCATCAGGTGCGCGCCCTCCCGCATCCGGGCGGCGTACTGCATCAGGCGTGAGCGCGAGAGCCTGTTCTCGTTCACGAGGGTCTCGAAGGCCGTCGAATCGGCCTGGACCTGGGTCGAGGTGGTCAGGGCGATGCCGAGCGGGGTGCTGATCTCGTGGGACACCCCGGCCACGAGCTGCCCCAGCGAGGCGAGCTTCTCCGACCGCACGAGGTCGTCCTGAGCGTGGCGCAGGGTGGTGAGCGCCTCGTCGGCGCGCCGCGCCGCATCGCGCCACCCGTCCTCGCGCCGCCGCAGCTCGGCCAGGAAGATGTCGGAGGCGCGGGCGATGTCGCCGAGTTCGTCGCGTCGCGCGGCGAGGCCGACATGCGCGACGCCCGGGTCCGTGGTGGCTCTCAGCACGTTGGTCGTCAGCAGGCGCAGCGGGCGGGTGATCGAGCGCGCGACGCTGACCGCGGCGACCGTGCCGAGCAGGACCGCGCCGGCCGCACCCGCGAGGAGGAGCCGGCGGATCGAGGCGCTGAAGCGGTCGGCATCGTCGATGAAGGTGCGGCTGAGGGCCCGGGCATTCGCCCCGATCACGGCGTCGCGGCGGTTCATCCCGGCGATCAACGCATCCTGCTGGCGAACCTTGCCGACGGTGGCGGCGAGCTGCTCGCGCCAGCCCTGGATCGCGGCCGCCATCTCGCCCTGGACGCCGGTGGGCATCGCGACGCTCCGGGCGCGGCTGGCGAGGTCGGCGCCCTCGGTGACGACGGTCGACGCCGCCTCGGCGTCGCGGCGGGCGAGGGCGGAGGCGGATTGCTGCGCGAGCCGCAGGGCCGCGAGTGCGATGCCCTGGGTCGTCAGTTCCGCCTCGTTCGAGGACACGGAGTGCCGGATCAGCGCAGCGACCTCGGCCTGCAAGCGCCGCTGCGCCTCGACGTTCTCCCGGATCAGACGGTCGCACCAGTCGATCAGGGCGTGCCCCGACTGGGTGATGCGCGTGAGCTCGAAGCCCTCGGCGATGACGCGGCTCAGGCCGGCATCGCTCTGGCTCCTGCTCCGGTAGGATCGCAGCAGCGTCGTCAACTGACCGGCCTCGGTCTGGTGTCCGGCCACGGCGAGGGTGGCGTGCAGTTGCGTACCCGTGCGGTCGAGAAGCTGGATGTCCGCTTCCAGCTCGTCGAACTCGATCTGGAAGACGGGCTGCCCGACGCGAGCCTTGTTGAGTTCGACCGCCGAGATGGCTTCCCTGAGATCGCGCAGGGCGCTCACGACGCGCTGGTTCACTTCGAGGGCGGCATCCCGGCTGGTGAGAACGGAGACCAGGCGGGCGTTCTCGTCCTGCTGGCGCCGGCGCTCGGCGTCCGTCAGCGCGACGAGCATGGTGGCGCGCTGCGCCATCTGAGCCGACGCGGCTTCGAGTTCGCCCTCCAGCCGCGCGAGCGACTGCATCTGTTCGATCTGCGCGGCGAGGTCCCGCTCGACGGTCGCGACCCGGGCGGCCTGATCGGCCGTTCGCGCCATCCGGCCGAGCTGCGCCAGCTGGGTCGACGCCTCCGCCGCGAGGGCATCGAAGCGGTGGCGTGCCGCCGCGCGGGCGGCGGGACTTCGTCCGACGTAGTCGTTGCGTGACTTGCCGAGGGAGGTGAAGGTGTGGGACGTCTCGCTGGAGAACACGGCGCCGTCCCGCGCCCGCTCCGCTTCGATCAGCAGGACCCAGGCGGCGAGGGCGATCAGGATTGCGACGACGACGGGGATAGCGCCGACAACGAACACGCGGCGGGAAACGCCGGACAGTCTGAGGAAGCGCACCCGGGAGCCAGGCTCGTTTGGAGAGACGACCGCATGGTTTATCGCAAAACCGTCGATCCGCTGTCCAGTCTGTGAGCAGACGCCCGGTTCAACTGTGAGCGTTTCCGGGTGATCGCTCGGCGATCCCGAGGGGATCGTGGCGATGGCTGCGCCATCGCACCGCGATGTGACACGGTTTTCGGACGATCGGTTCCGCAAAACCGTATCGAAGCCCGCGTGGCGGAGCTTTGCTCCGCACGCATGAGCGAAGCCGGTTTCCGCATCGCGAAAGCGACCGCTCGCGGTCGCCTGAAGCGATTGCGCAGCAATCGCCACGATCCCGCAGGGATCGCCGAGCGATCAATCGGAAACCGTATGACACCCGGCTTCGTTCGGCTGCGCGCCGCGCGGGCTGACGGGCGCTCTTCGGAGGATGCTTCCGAAAGGCTCGCGGAGCGATGAGCCTCAGCGGACCGGATTCTCCGTCGCCATCGCGAAGGCGATGCGCGGCGTACCGAGCGCGAAGTTCACGATCCTCTGCCCCGAGTGGCTGACGAGCTTCAGGGAGACGGGCACGCGCTCGGACGCGCTCGCCCCCGCCGGAGTGCTGAGTTCGGGCTGGTCCGCCCGGGCTTCGAAGGAGCCGCTGATCATCCCCGGCTGGCTGACGCCGTCCCGGGTCATGACCTCCCACCGCATGGTCTCCGCGGCCGAGGTGTCGCGCAGCCGGCGAAGAGGAGCGAACAGGGCGACGTAGTCCTGCCTGAAACCTTCGTCGCCGGACACGAAGGTGCAGTCGGCGACCGGCGTATTGCCGAACACGAGGCTCAGGTCCGTCCTGGTCGTGCAGCTCAGCGTTCCGGCGGGCTGAAGCGACTCGGCCGAGCGGCTGCTATGGGCGTAGGCCACGCCCCCGGCGAGAACGGCGGCGACGAAAGCAACGGCGATGGCGTTCATGGACCTGTATCCGTTCGTTGTCGATCTGGCTGATCATGGCTGCTTGAGCAGCCGCCGGCTTCCGTTCGAAGCGTGCCGTTAACTACGTTGATTCAGTTTCATGAATGTGTCGTCGAATGTTTCTCGTCCTTCGGCGGCCGATCCCGGCCGTTCATCTCCGTTTCGGGTGCGTTGGCCGCGCAGCGGCCGTTCCAGGTGACCTTGCCCCCTGGCCTGCCCTCGTTCTGAAGCTAGGGTCCGTCGATGAGGAGACGGACGATGAAGAAGAGCCGGTTCAGCGAAGAGCAGATCATCGGCATCCTGAAGGAGCAGCAGGCTGGGCTGCCGGTGGCTGAGATCTGTCGCCGCCACGGCATCAGCGACGCGACGTTTTACACGTGGCGCTCGCGCTTCGGCGGCATGGAGGTCTCGGACGCGCGCCGCCTGAAGGCGCTCGACGAGGAGAACCGCAAGCTCAAGAAGCTCCTGGCCGAGGCGATGCTCGACGTGGCGACGCTGCGTGAGGCGCTGGGAAAAAACTTCTGACGCCCGGCGCACGGAGAACGGCCGTGAGCTGGGCCATCGAGGAGAAGGGCTACTCGCAGCGTCGCGCCTGCGGGCTGATCGGCCTGGAGCCGAAGACGTACCGCTACGCCTCGACGCGGGGTGACGATGCGGCCGTGCGGGTACGCCTGCGCAGCCTGGCCGGCGAGCGCCGCCGGTTCGGCTACCGGCGCCTGCTCATTCTGCTGCGGCGGGAGGGCCTCACGCTGAACCACAAGAAGCTGTTCCGCCTCTATCGGGAGGAGCGGCTGTCGGTGCGCAGGCGGGGTGGGCGCAAGCGAGCCCTTGGCACGCGAGCGCCGGCCGCCGTGCCCCAGGAGCCGAACCAGCGCTGGAGCCTGGACTTCGTCTCCGACACGCTCGACGACGGGCGGCGCTTCCGCATCCTCGTCGTGGTCGATGACTGCACGCGGGAGTGCCTGGCGCTGGTGGTCGACACGTCGCTGTCCGGGCGGCGGGTCACGCGCGAACTCGACCGGATCATCGCGGGCCGGGGCAAGCCGCTGATGATCGTCTCGGACAACGGCACCGAGCCGACCTCGCACGCCATCCTGCGCTGGCAGGAAGAGCGTGCGGTCGCGTGGCATTACATTGCGCCCGGCAAGCCGCAGCAGAACGGCTTCGTTGAAAGCTTGAACGGACGCTTGCGCGACGAGTGCCTGAACGAGCATCTGTTCCGGAGCCTGCCGGCGGCCCGGACCATCATCGAGGCGTGGCGGGTCGACGACAACACCTGCCGCCCTCACACGAGCCTCGGCGGGCTCACCCCGAACGCGTTTGCAACCCGGTCCAAACAGGACCAGAACCAGAACGGACTCTGGTTATGAACGGGGGCAAACAGGGGGCAAGGTCACAGGAGATCGGGCGAGGTGCCCGCCCGCTTCCCCCTCGTCCTCCGGCCGCCCACGTCGGGGCGGCCGAGCCCGCGGGCGTTCCCGCGCTCGATCCGCTCGCTGCGATGCGGTCCGCACGGGATGCCCTCGGAGAGCACGTCGCGCCGTCCTCCGGCCCGGCCGGGATCCCCGGGCCCCGGAGGTCGGTCAGAAGCGATGGACGAAGCTGCCCCTCACCGCGTGGTCCGCCGCCCGCGCCCCGGCCTGTCCGGTGTAGGAGAGGCCGAGCGTGCTGCTCGCCGACACCCTGAGGTCGAGCCCGGCCTCCGCCACCACCGCGTCGCGGCTGATCGGCAGGCCGGCCGTCAGGAAACCCGGTCCCGACGCGAACGCCACCAGGGCGGTCGGCAGCACGTCGCCGAAGGTGCGCCGGTAGCCGACGAGGCCCCGGGCCGAGAGCGGCAGGCCGAGCCACGCATCCAGGTCGGTCCGGCCGCGCAGACCTGCCGTCACGGTGCCGAAGGCGTAGTCCCGTGCCGCGGCCATCAGCGCCGCCGCCCCACCGGTTTCGACGAAGCGGTCGCGGCCGATATGGACGCTGGCACCGCCGACGAACGGCTCGATGAACGAGGCGCCGGCGGGCAGTCCCGCCACGGCGGGCAGGTCGAGGCGGTAGCCGGCCTCGCCGAAGCCCTGCACCGTGGCCCCGCCGGTACGGGCCGAGGCCGCGTCCGAGAGCCCCGCGAGGCCGACCACCCGGCGCGTCCACAGGGCGTTGTCGGCGTAGACCGCACCGAGGCGCAGCGAGACCGGCCCGAACGCCGCTCCGCCGTAGACGCCGCCGAAGGCGCTCTCGATGCCGCCCGATTGCAGCCGGGTGGTGCTGTCGAGGGCGGTCATGGTGTAGCCGCCGGCGACGCCGAGGCGGAAGCCGGCTTCGAGTCGCGCGTCGGCGCCGAACACGAAGCCGCTGGTCTGGCGGGCGAGACCGGCCGCGTTGCCGTCCTGGCCGGCGCGGCCGAAGATGCCGAAGCCCTGCCCCCAGACCGCGAGGACCCGCGGATCGACCACCGTTGCCGGAACCGGCGCCGGGGCGGCCGGCCGGCCGGGCATGTCGGCGGCGTAGGCGGCCGGCAGCCTGCCGTAGTCCAGGCGCGCGCCCTCGCCCCAGCGCAGGCGGTCGAGGAGCGCCTCGCGGACGAAGAAGGCGGTTTCGAACTGGGTCGCGATGCTGCTGGCGTGGATGTCGCCGCCGAGGCCCTGGAACGCAGCCTGAGCCTCGGAGGTCGAGAGGCCGACGGTCCGGGCGTAGAGGGCGCTCGCCGGACCGGCGGCCTGGATCGCGTCGGCCACCGCGCCCTGATTGCGGTTCTGCGCGATCGACGAGAAGGCGACGTCGTTGCGGGTGAGCGTCAGGTCGACGGCCCGGGCCTCGTAGCGCAGGCTCGGGGTGAGGAAGGCGTAGTTCGAGGTGATGTCCGCGAACCGCCCCGAGATGCCGCCGGCCGCGGTCAGGACGGTGTAGCGGGTGCGCGGGGCGTAGGTGCCCGCCTCGGCCAGCACGTGGAGCGTGCCGTCGAGGCTGGCCGCGCCGCCGACCTCGGTCCGGTCCGATCGTCCCTCGGCGCTGACCTCGACGTCGTGGTGAGAGCCGGACTGGAAGGTCAGGTTGCCGCCGATCCGGATCGTGCCGATCGAGTTGCCCGGGGCGTGGTGACCCCCGGGCAGGATGTCGACGTCGCCGGAGACCCTGCCGTGGCCCCCGAGCGTCGCACCGCTCCCCACCGTGACGGACGAGGCCAGCTCGCTGTTGACGTAGAGGCTGCCGGCCTGAACGAAGGTCGGGCCGCCGTAGGAGAGCACTCCGGACAGGGTCAGGCTCGACGCGCCGGACTTCGTCAGGCTCCCGCCACCGCCGACGGTTCCGGCCAGGGTTGTGGCGGCGTCGGTCTGGATCGTGGCCTGGCCGCCGAGGGTGACGGCGCGGCGGATGTCGAGCGCGGCGGTGGTCTGCAGGACGCCCCCTCTGAGGGTGAGCCCACCGGAGGCATCACCGAGGTTCCGGTCGGAGGAGATCGCCAGGACGCCGTTGTTGAGGGTGGTGCCGCCGGTGTAGGTGTTGATCCCCGTCAGCGTGACGGTGCCGTTGCCGACGAGGCTTCCCTGGGGCCTGACCCCGGTGAACGCGCCTGTGGTCCCGATCGCGAGACCACCGCTGCCCGAGATGGCGCCGGCGAGCTGGATGCCGCCGCTGGTGACGAGGGTGGTGCCGCCGTGGATCACCGTGGGCAGGTTGGTGGCGAACCCGTCCGGCAGCACGGCCGGCCCGGTCAGCGAGAGCATCGGCGTCACGCTCGCCCGGGCGCCTTCGACCGGATTGCGACGATAGCCGACGAAACCGTTGCCGTAATCGTAGAGGTAGTCGAAGCCGTTCAGGAACAACGCCGAGGTGTTGACGAACGGTGCGACGTAGTCGGGCCGGATCAGATCTCCCGGATTGAGCGGGTTCGCGGTTCCGGCCGTGAAGGTGTAGCTGGCCTGGTCGAGGGGGTGAGCCGGATCCGTGCCGGGCAGAAGGAACGTCAGGGTGGTTCCATCCTTCACCACCCCGTCGCTGGCCGGAAGCTGCGAATGCGGCACCTGCAGGTACATCTGCTTGCTGATGCCGGTATCGACCAGGGAGGTGCCGCAGGTCGTCGTGCTGCCCTTGACCGCGATGCAGGCCGGCGCCGCGTTCCAGTCGTCGTAGGTTCCGTTCCGGGTGAGCTTGACGAACGTGAAGCCACCCTGGGTGTTCTGCGCGTCGAGGCCAACCTGAACTCCGGTACGGGAGACGATGTAGCCCGGGCTGGTCACGCCACCGGACGCATCGGTGCTGGTCGAGGTGACGTTCAGAAACGGGTTCTTGTCCGGGGTGCCCTTTGGCTGAATGTCGGTCTCACGGCCGAAGCCGACGCCCATCATGAAGATCTTCTGGTCGTTGATCGTCGTCGGATCGCAATGGCGCGCCCCCGTCTGGCAGGAACGTTGCGTGACTGCCAGGACAGAAACGGTGGAGGTGACGGAGTTGCCGTTGGCCCCCGTGACGGTCACGGGCAGGTCGAGATACACCCCGTCATTGACGATGCCTGAACTCGAATACACGAGCGTTCCGGACCTGCCCCCGGCCTTGATGTCTTTGAAGTTGGGGATCTCGCTGGAGGAAATCAGGATGCCGGTCGAACCGGTATCCATGATGAAGTACGCCGCATTGGCCGTGCCGACCTGGACTTGCAGCGAGGGCGACTCGGTGATCGGGGTCGCAGCCGACGCTGCCGGCACGTGGTTGACGGCCTTTGTCCCCGGAACGGGCTGCGCGAAGAAGAACGACAGGTAGGTGCTGCCGCCGCTGCCGTACAGGTTCCAGTCGGCGGTCTGGGCGGCGGCAATCCGCGTGGTGACGAGCGGTGACACCGATGCGGCCAGGAGCGCCAGCAGAGCCTTGCACGCCGGACGGGCGAGTGTTCGTTTGGTCGAATGCCGGACCACCGGATACTGGACAATGCTCCCGGCTGCGAACGTCGTGTTGGCCATCTCAGCGATCCGCCTCGTCGGAGGCAGGCTGCAAACAAGCAGAAGGTCCTGGCTGCCTCTCGAAGGTCTCTGTCTGGCCTTGATGGTTAACGATGCGTAAACGAGACTTTTCGCAAGCAACGAACGCGCTGAAATGGGGCGGGAGTTGCTTGCTTGTGCCACCCCGGCGGGGAATTCGGCCTCCGCGCGGCGCATGAGCGAAGCCGATTTCCGCATCGCGAAAACGATTGCGCAGCAATCGCCGCGATCCCGCAGGGATCGCCTGAAGCGATCAACCGGAAATCGTATCAGACCCGAACGATCGGGCGGCGGCTGTGCGGTGAGCCCGCCGCCTGTCCGGCGCTACACGACCGTGAAGTCGCCGGCGGTCAGCACGGCCCGGTTCTCCAGGAGCGCGAACTGCTGCCGCTCGCCCGCGCCGCTGCCGTCCGCGTCGTAGAACAGGCCGCCCGTAGTCCGGTCGTACAGGATCCGGTCGTCGCCATCCGCCGCGCCCTGGCTCAGGTCCTTGAACGCCCCCGCGCTCAAGCCCCCCGACGCCAGCCCGAACACCGCCGACGACAGCCGGATCGCGTCGTCGTCCCCCGCCCCCGTGCCGAAGTCGCGGATCCGGTCGACGACGCCGCTCACCAGCGCGCTGGCGAACACGAAGGTGTCGTTGCCCGCGTAGCCCTGCAGGAGGTCGGCGCCGGCGCCGCCGTCGAGCACGTTGGCGCCGTAGGAGCCGAGGATGACGTTGGCGGCCTCGTTGCCGGTGAGGTCGATCGCAGCCGGGCTGCCGGTGGCGTCGGCGTACAGCGCCTCGATCGCCTGCCCGGCCTCCAGGGCGTAGCTCGTGCGCGCCAGCACCCGGTCGTAGCCGCCGCCCGCCGCCTCGATCACCCGGTCGCCCGCATCGACAACGTAGACGTCGTCGCCGCTCCCGCCGATCAGCAGGTCGTCGCCGCCCCGGCCGACCAGCGTGTCGTCGCCGGCGAGCCCGACCAGCGTGTCGGCGCCGGCACCGCCGTCGAGGCGGTTGCGGCCGGCGTTGCCGCGCAGGCTCTGGGCGAAGCCGTTGCCGGTCAGGTCCAGCGCCGTCGTCGCCGCCTCGTCGCGGGCGGCGAGGATCTCGACCTCCTGGCCGGCGCGCAGCAGGTAGCTGGCGCTGGCCAGCACCGTGTCGGTGCCGCCGCCGGCCGCCTCGATGACCTGATCGTCCTCGTCGTCGACGAGGTAGGTGTCGTCGCCGGCGAGCCCGATCAGGATGTCGGCGCCGGCGCCGCCGTCGAGGCGGTTGCGGCCGACCGAACCCTGGAGCACGTTGCGGAACTCGTTGCCGGTGAGGTCGATCGCAGCCGGGCTGCCGGTGGCGTCGGCGTAGAGCGCCTCGATCTCCTGGCCGGCCTCCAGGGCGTAGCTCGCCTGCGCCAGCACCCGGTCGTAGCCGCCGCCGACGGCCTCGACCACCCGGTCGCCGGCGTGCCTGACGAGGTAGACGTCGTCGCCGCCGAGGCCGACCAGCCTGTCCTCGGTGCTGCCGCTGGTCAGGGTGTCGGTCCCGGCGGTGCCGGTGCGCGTCGTGCCGCGGATCGTGAAGCTATCGGTCTGGCTGCTGGCATTGCCGGCCGCATCCGCCGCGATGGCCAGGATCCTATGCTGACCCAGGCCGAGCGGGTCCGTCAGCCCGTAGCTGAACCGGCCGTCCGCGTCGGCGTCGACCGCGTCGTAGAACTCGTCGTCGACGTAGAGGCTCACCCGGCTGCCCGCCTCGGCGGTGCCGGTGATCGTCGGCCTGTCGGTGTAGACGCCCCCGCCGCCCGAGGCCGGCCCGGTCAGGACGGGCGCCGGGGGCGCGACCGTGTCGACGACGAGCACGCCGGCGGGGTTGATCGGACCGGCGACGGGCGCGAGCAGATCCTGACCGGCCCCGTCGCGGATCGTGGCGCCCGCGAGGGACAGGCCGGTGATGGCGAGATCGGCCGTGTTCTGGCCCCGGGCCACCTTGTGCTGGAAGACCAGGCTGCTCGTGCCCGAGCCTGACAGGTAGGCGGCGGTGCCGCCGTTATCGAGGGTGAGGACCGGATTGCCCGTCACCATCACCGCCTCGCCGAAGGTCAGGGTGAGAGTCACGCTCTCGCCCGTGCGCAGGGTGCCGTCGTGACTGCCATAACTCGCGCTCACGAGACGGGGCGCGACGTCGTAGCTGAGATCGAGGGCCGGTGCGCTGAGGCTCACGCCGGCGCCGTCGGTGACCACCACCTGAAGCCGGCGGTCGGCCACCGGCGTGGCGGAGGTGGCCTGATAGGTGAGGCGCTGCAGCACCGCCGTCACGGCCGCGGCGGTGACGGCGGTGTCGAAGGCAAGGCTCAGCGTGCCGCCGTCCCCGCCCGAGAGCGTGCCGATCGCGACGCCCTCGTGGCGGACGCTGTCGTCGACGAGACTGATGACGGCATCGGTCGCGAGGCCGATGCGGTCGCCCGGCTGTGCGCCGGTGAGCACGAGTGTGCCGCCGGTGAAGTCGAGATCGACGAAGGCCGCATCGGGAAAGAGGCGCTGCGGGGTGGTGCCGGCGGTATCCTGGCGAAGCGTGAGGGTACCGCCCACGCCGGAGAAGGTCCCCTGATCGTTCTGCGGCGTGACGTTGACGGTGATGCTCGAACCGGCCCCGTTCGTGTAGGCGTGAAAGAGACCGTCCCAGGAACCGACGACGAGGTCGAGCTTCCCATCGTTGTTCAGGTCGGCCAACGTCGGCGTACTCGTGCTGCCGACTGTCATGTCCTTGAAAAGGCTCGGATCCGGCGTGCTGGAGAAACTGTTGTCGGCATTCCTCAGGTATGCGCGCAGCCGCCCATTGCTGGCTCCGACGACCAGATCGGCGAGCCCGTCGCCGTTGACGTCGCCGAATGTCGGGGCGCTGGAGTATCCTGCGTTGATGTTTTTGAAGATCTCGGTGTTCTTCGTGTAGCCGGAACTTCCGTCCTGATTTCTCAGGTAGGCGGTCAGCGTCCCATCCCAAGCGGCGACGACGAGGTCCAGTTTCTCATCGCCGTTAAGATCGTGGAAGGCGATTTTTGCGCTGTAATAATATGTTCCCGAATCAAATACGTGTACTTCCGGTGATGTCGAGAAACTTCCGTCGCTCCTCTGTAGATAAGTTTCTATGGTGTTGGAATTGTTGACAACCAGGTCCTGAAGGCCGTCGCCGTTCATGTCCGCGATGGTGGGGGAGATCTGCAGGAACGACTTGATGTTGCCGAGCAGCCCGCTCTCCGGGGTCGTGCTGAAGCTGCCGTCGGCGTTGCGAAGATAGACCTTGAGGCTTGCGTTTCCCCCCGGGCTGTCCGGCTCGGCCCATGATCCGGTCACGAGGTCGAGCCGCCGGTCTCCATTCACGTCGATCAGGACGGGAGCGCTGGCCTGTCCGGCATCGATGCCCTTGAACAGGTCGGTATCGGCCGTCGCACTGAAGCCGGGCCGTGCATCATCGCCATGGGCGTCCTGGAGGGACAGGTGCAAGGTCCGACTGGCCGTCGGACGGTCGGATACGGTCTGGTAGGTCAGGTGCTCGATCAGGGCTTCGACGGCCGGCGCTGTCGCCGCGCCGTTGAAGTTGACCACGAAGGTCGTGCCCAGGCCGCCGGAGAATTGGCCGATGATGCTTCCGTTGAAGAGGACGTCGACGCCGGAGATCGAGATCACGTCGTCGGTGGCCAGGCCGATGCGATCTTCGGGCAGCAATCCCGAGACCTTCAGCTGCCCGTCGTAGAAGTCGATATCCGTGAAGCTGACGTCCGCATCGAGACGCTGAGGAGCCGCGTTGACGGTGTTCTCGTCGAAGGTCAGCGTACCGGTGAGGCCGGTCAGGCGCGGGATGTCGTTGGCCATCGTCTCTTCTCTCGGGAAGCCAGGGTGTGAGGTCCAGCCCGAACCGAGGCCGCGACGACTGGCAGGTGATGCCGTGCATTTTAGTCGGCGCGCATTCTAGTCGGAATGTGGCAGGATCCGCACTCCGTACAAAAACACCTGTCCTTGCGTCCCATGCGATTTCCGGTTGATCGCTCGGCGATCCCTGCGGGATCGTGGCGATTGCTGCGCAATCGCTTCGCGATGCGGAAACCGGCTTCGCTCATGCGTGCGGAGCAAAGCTCCGCCGCGCGGGCTGGTGATACGATTGTCGGAGCTGATCGTCCGAAAATCGTATCATGCGGCACGGGTGACTGCCGCCCCGGCCGCCGGACGGCACGACGTCGGGGCGGAGCGGTCCTCCGGGTCCCGATCGCCGGCGCTCGCATCCGCGAGCGCGGGCTCCCGCTCCGCGCGGCGCTCGCCGCGCCGGGAAGCCGCCGGCGCCGCCTCGAGCGATTGCCCCGATCGCGGCGCCCGCTTCCCTTGTCACGCGGCCTGTCGCTTCTAGCTTGACACGACAGGCGCGGTCCTCGCGGTGCGTCGTTCCAGCGAAGCCGGGTCCGTACGGAGGTGCGGCCCGACTCCGCCGGTTGGTCCTTGCCCCTTGTTCCGATGTCGCCTGAACTGCTCCTTGCCCTAGCGGCGATCCTGCCCTTTCTCGGCAGCACCGTCGCGATCTGCCTGCCGCGCCATGCGCGCAACGCGGCCGCCGGGGTGGCCGGCCTCGTCACGCTGACGAGTCTCGCCTGCATCGGGCTGCTCTATCCCCTCGCCGCCGGAGCCGGTCCGGTGGTCTGGGCCGTCGACTGGTTGCCAGCCCTCGGCGTCCGCCTCGTCCTGCGCCTCGACGGACTGGCCTGGATCTTCGCGGTCCTGGTTCTCGGGATCGGTGCGCTGGTCGTGCTGTACGCCCGCTACTACATGGCCGCGGCGGATCCGGTCCCGCGACTGCTGTGCTACCTTCTCGCCTTCGTCGGCGCGATGCTCGGCATCGTGCTCTCCGGCAACCTGATCCAGCTGGTCGTCTTCTGGGAGCTGACCAGCGTCGTCTCGTTCCTGCTCATCGGCTACTGGTCCGACAACGCCTCGGCCCGCGACGGCGCGCGGATGGCGCTGACCATCACGGCCGCCGGCGGCCTGTGCCTGCTCGTCGGTGCGGTCCTGATCGGGCGCATCGCCGGCAGCTACGAACTCGACACGGTCCTGGCTTCCGGCCCGGCGATCCGCGCCAGCCCCCACTACCTGCCGGCCCTGATCCTGGTTCTCGCCGGGGCGCTCACCAAGTCGGCGCAGCTTCCGTTCCACATCTGGCTGCCGCGGGCGATGGCGGCGCCGACGCCGGTCAGCGCCTACCTGCACTCGGCCACGATGGTGAAGGCCGGCATCTTCCTGATGATCCGGCTCTGGCCGGTGCTGTCGGGGACCGAGAGCTGGTACTGGATCGTCGGAACGGCCGGCATGGCGACCATGCTGGTCGGGGCCTGGAGCGCGATCTTCCAGCACGACCTGAAGGGGCTGCTCGCCTACTCGACCATCAGCCATCTCGGGCTGATCACCCTGCTGCTGGGCCTCAATTCGCCCCTCGCCGTCGTGGCGGCGATCTTCCACACGGTGAACCACGCGACGTTCAAGGCCTCGCTGTTCATGGCCGCCGGGATCATCGACCACGAGACCGGGACCCGGGACATGCGCCGCCTCAGCGGCCTGTGGCGGGCCATGCCGTACACCGGCACGCTCGCGATGGTGGCGGCCGCGGCGATGGCCGGCGTGCCGCTGCTCAACGGCTTCCTGTCGAAGGAGATGTTCCTGGCGGAGGCGGTGGACAACACCGGCGACCACCTGATCAACCTCGCCCTGCCGGTGCTGGCGACGCTGGCGAGCGCCTTCACGGTGCTCTACTCCCTGCGCTTCATCCGCCAGACCTTCTTCGGGCCGCCGCCGCACGACCTGCCGCACGCGCCCCACGAGCCGGTGCGCTGGATGCGCATCCCGATCGAGGCGCTGGTGCTGGTCTGCGTCGCCATCGGCCTCGTTCCGAACCTCACGATCGGGCCCGCCCTCGCGGGCGCGGCGCGCGCCGTCCTCGGCGACCGGACGCCGGACTACGACCTGGCGATCTGGCACGGCTTCAACGCGCCCCTCGCCATGAGCGTCCTGGCGCTCGTCGGCGGCGTCGCCCTCTACGTCGCCTTCGGGCGGCGCATCGACACCAACCCGCGCGGCGGTCCCTGGCTGATGCACCGGCTCGACGGCGGCTGGCTGTTCGAGCGCGGGATGACCGGCCTCGTGCTCGGCGCGCGCGCGGTGGAGGCCCGGCTCGGCACCGAGCGCCTCCAGCCGCAGCTGCGCATCCTGTTCCTCGCCGCCCTGCTGGCGGCGGCCGTGGCCGGCGCCGTGCGCGGGGCCGACCTGTTCGCCGGGGGCCGGGCGGCGGATGTCGATCCGGCCTTCGCCCTGATGTGGCTGGTCGGCGCCGCCTGCGCGGTCGGCGCGGCGGAGCGGGCGAAGTACCACCGCCTGTCGGCGACGATCCTCGTCGGCGGGGCGGGACTCGTCAGCTGCCTCACCTTCCTGTGGCTCTCGGCGCCGGATCTCGCGGTGACGCAGCTCCTCGTCGAGATCGTCACCACGGTGCTGCTGCTGCTCGGCCTGCGTTGGCTGCCCAAGCGCGACGAGGCCATCCGCACCCCCGCCTCCGCGCAGGCGCGGGCGCGGCGGCGGCGCGTCGTCGACCTGTTCATCGCGGTCGTCGCGGGCCTGAGCCTCGCCGGCCTCGCCTACGCGGTGATGACCCGCCCGGCCGTGGACGGGATCGGCCGGTGGTTCGTGGAGGAGGCCTATCCCCAGGCCGGCGGGCGCAACGTCGTCAACGTGCTGCTGGTCGATTTCCGTGCCTTCGACACCCTCGGGGAGATCTGCGTGCTCGGGATCGTCGGGCTGACGGTGTTCGCCCTGCTGCGCCGCTTCCGCCCCGCCCCCGACAGCCTGGAGCGGCCGGCCCAGCAGCGGCGCCACGACGCCGAGGATCGCGGACGCGAGGGCCGCGAGCCGGGGCAGACCAGCGCCGACTCGCTGCTGGTGCCGCGGGTGGTGATGACGTGGCTGTTCCCGTTCATCGTCCTGCTCGCGCTGCACCTGTTCCTGCGCGGCCACGACCTGCCCGGCGGCGGCTTCGCGGCGGGCATCGCGCTGACCATCGCGTTCATGCTCCAGTACATGGCCTGCGGCGCGCAGTGGGTCGAGGAGCGCCTGCGGATCCAGCCGATCGCGTGGATCGGCGTCGGCCTGCTGGTCGCCAGCCTCGCCGGCGCCGGCTCCTGGCTGTTCGGGCGCCCGTACCTGACCGCCTACTTCGCCTACTGGGAGCCGCCGCTCCTCGGCAAGGTCCCGGTCGCGAGCGCCCTGGTGTTCGACCTCGGCATCATGGTCCTGGTGGTGGGCGCGAGCGCCCTGATGCTCGTCGCCCTCGCCCACCAGTCCCTGCGCCGGACCCGCGTGGTCGAGGCCGAGGCCGAGCGGGCGGCCGGGAAGGAGCCCGCCTGATGGAACTCGTCCTGTCCTCGGGCATCGGCGTCCTCACCGCCGCGGGCGTCTGGCTGATGCTGCGTCCGCGGTCCTTCCAGGTCGTGCTCGGGCTGTCGCTGCTGAGCTACGCCGTCAACCTGTTCATCTTCGCCATGGGCCGGCTGACCGTGGGCGCGCCGCCGGTGCTCGGGGCCGGCACCGACAGCGTCTTCGTCGACGACCCGGTGACGCAGGCCCTGGTGCTGACCGCGCTGGTGATCAGCTTCGCGCTCACGGCCCTGTTCCTGGTGGTCCTGCTCGCCGCCCGCGGCGTCACCGGCAGCGACCACGTCGACGGGCGCGAGCCGCACGAGGCCGAGCCGCATCCCGGAAACCCGCATCCATGACCCCGCCGGTGATGAACGCCTCCGCCGCGGGCGGCTGGTCCGACCACGTCGTCGTGCTGCCGATCGTGCTGCCGATCGCGGTCGCCGGGGTGATGTTCCTCCTCGACGAGCGCCGGAGCCGGCTGAAGGCGGCCCTGAGCCTCCTCACGATGCTGGCGCTGACCGGGATCGCCCTGATCCTCGTCGCGCGGGCCGGCAGCGCGCCGGAGGTCTACCGCCTCGGCAACTGGGCCGCGCCCTACGGCATCGTGCTGGTGGCCGACCGGCTCTCGGCGGTGATGCTGGCGCTCGCCGGCCTGCTCGGGCTCTGCGCCCTGGTGTTCTCCTTCGCCCGCTGGGGGCGGGCCGGCCCGCGCTTCCACGGCCTGTTCCTGCTCCTCCTGATGGGCGTGAACGGCGCCTTCCTGACCGGCGACCTGTTCAACCTGTTCGTGTTCTTCGAGGTGATGCTGGCGGCCTCCTACGGCCTCGTCCTGCACGGCTCGGGCGAGACGCGGATCCGCGCCGGCCTCGGCTACATCGCGGTCAACCTCGTCGCCTCGCTGTTCTTCCTCGTCGGCGTCAGCCTGATCTACGGCACGATGGGCACCCTCAACATGGCCGACCTCGCCCGGCGGCTCGCCGGCCCCGCCGTCGGCGACCTCGCCCTGTTCGAGATCGGCTGCGCGATCCTCGGCATCGCGTTCCTGATCAAGTGCAGCGCCTGGCCGCTCGGGTTCTGGCTGCCGACGACCTACGCGGCGGCGAGCGCGCCCGCGGCCGCGATCCTGGCGATCCTGAGCAAGGTCGGCGTCTACGTCGTGGTGCGCCTGAGCCTGCTCCTGTTCGGGGCCGGCCCCGCCGAGGGCTTCGGGCGCGGCTGCATCCTCGCCGCCGGGCTCGCCACGGTCGCCTACGGCACGGTCGGCATCCTGGCCGCGCGCGACCTCACGCGGGCGGCCGGCTACGCGGTGATGATCTCCTCCGGCACGGTGCTGGCCGCCCTCGGCACCGCCAGCGGCGGGGCGCTCGCCGGCGCGCTGTACTACCTCGTCGGCTCGACGCTGGCGGCCGGCGCCCTGTTCCTGCTCGCCGACATCCTCCAGCGCGGCCGCGATCCGGTCGAGGCCACCCGGCCGGTCTTCGCCGACGAGTACCGCGACCCCTTCGACGACGCGGACGCCACCGAGGTCGGCCGCGAGATCCCGGCCGGGGTGGCGATCCTGGCTCTCGGCCTGCTGCTCTGCACGCTGATGCTCGCGGGCGTCCCGCCGCTGTCGGGCTTCGTCGGCAAGCTCGCGATCTTCTCGGGCCTCACCGCCGGCGCCGTGACGGCGTCGGGCTGGTGGCTGATCGCCGTCCTCACGCTCTCCAGCTTCGGCACGCTGATGCCGATGGTGCGGCTCGGCATCCTGAACCTGTGGGTGCCGCGCGACGACCCGCCGCCGGTCCTGCGCCCGTCCGAGCTCGCCGCCCTCGCGGGCCTGCTCGCGGCCTGCCTCGCCCTGGCCGTGTGGGGCGGGCCGGCCCTCGCCTACGCCGACGCGACGGTGCGCTGGCTCGCGCAGCCGCAGGACTACGTCCGCACCGTTCTCGGTGCCGCCGAGGGGGGCGCCCCGTGAGCCGGATCCTGCCCTACCCGGTGCTGTCGGCCGCGCTCGCCGCGACCTGGCTGCTCCTGAACGCGCCGCCGACGCCCGGCAGCGCCCTGCTGGCTCTCGCGGTCGGGCTCGTCGTGCCCGCGGTGATGCGGGCTCTGCGCCCGCGCCCGGTCCGGGTGCGCGCCCCCGGCACGCTCGCGCGGCTGGCGGTGACGGTGCTCTACGACATGTTCCGCTCCAACATCGACGTCGCGCGGGTCATCCTCGGCCTGCGCCGCGGCGAGCGGCGGACGGGCTTCGTCGCGATCCCCCTCGACCTGCGCGAGCCGTTCGGCCTGACGATCCTGGCGATCATCCTCACCGCCACGCCGGGCACGCTCTGGGTGCAGTACGATTCCGCGACCGGGCGCCTGCTCATGCACGTGCTCGACTACACGGACGGGGACGCCTGGATCCGGCGCGTGAAGGACCGCTACGAGCGTCCGCTGATGGAGATCTTCGCATGAGCGCGGCCGCCGTTCTCGACTGGGGCCTCGGCCTCGCCCAGGGGGCCCTCGTGCTGGCGATGGCGATCGCCGCGTGGCGGATGCTGCGCGGCCCGCGGGCGCAGGACCGCATCCTCGGCCTCGACACCCTCTACCTCAACGGCATGCTGGCGATCGTGGTCCACGGCATGCGCACCGGCAGCGGGCTCTATTTCGAGGCCGCGCTCATCGTCGGCATGATCGGGTTCACCGCGACCGTCGCGCTCGCCAAGTTCCTGATGCAGGGCGAGGTGATCCAGTGACCGGCGCCGATCTGCCCGTCTGGGCCGCCTGGGTCGTCGTCGCGCTGGCGCTGGCCGGCGCCGCCTTCTCGCTGACCGGCGCTCTCGGCCTCGTCCGCCTGAAGACCTTCTACGAGCGCGTCCACGCCCCGACCCTCGGGGCGACGCTCGGCATGGCCCTGATCCTGTGCGGCTCGATGCTGCTGCTCTCGCTGGTCGAGGGCCGCCTCGTCCTGCGCGACGCGCTGATCGGGATCTTCCTCACCGTGACCACTCCCGTCACGCTGCTGCTGCTCACCGGCGCCGCCGCGCACCGGGACCGCCACGAGGGGAATCCCGGCGCTCCGCCGGAGCTGTGAGCGAATCGCCCGGCGCCCCGGGCTACGGCGCGTTTCGCGGACGGTATGGGGGTGTGCCGCATGGTGGTGTGCCGCTCTTGCGCGGCTGATCGCGGGCCGCGAGACCGGGGCGAGCCCCGCCCCCAGAACACCGCGAACGCCGCCGGCCGTCGTGACGCATGCACGAACACCCTCCCCTCGCGCCCTCCATCTTCCGCGCAGACCGCTTCCGTGCCGGCGCGGCAGGCGTTGCACCTCACCGGGCTCCTGCTCGCTGAGATCGGGAACGACTGCCCTCGGGTAGCGCGACATGCGCACTGCCGTCAGGAAGCACTACACGATCCACTCGCCCTGTAGAGCTGTCAAATCCCTCCCGGTTCAGGCCAGTGTTCGGTTGTCTGGCCGCAACTTCCTGCAACGAAGTGATAAGAAATCCGGAAGATGTACTTCCGGATTTCTTATCACAAGCCCGCGCGGCGCATGAGCGAAGCCGAAATCCGCATCGCGAAGCGATTGCGCAGCAATCGCCACGATCCCGCAGGGATCGCCTGAGGCGATCATGGGGATTTCGGATGACGCCCCCGTTCCATCCGCGGGGGACGGCCAAGCCGGCGAACAACGCGTCGGAAAATGCCTCAGTCGGCCTTGCGGGTGTCGAGGAGCGCCCACTCGCTGCCCTTCACCTCGACGACGTAGATCGGCTTGATCGCGTCGCGCTCCTCGCCGAACGAGATGCTGCCCTCCAGCGCGTCGAAGTCCTTCAGCGACGCCAGGGCGTCCCGGATGGCCGTGCGCTCGGCGGCGAGCCTGCCCGGTTCGGCCGTCACCTTGGCGCGCGAGGCCGCCTCGGCGATGAGGTAGACGATGTCGTAGGCGGCGGCGTCCTGCTGGTTCGGCTCGTGGCGGGCGATGCCGGCCGCCTTCGTGCGCTGGCCGAACTCCTTCGCGAATGTCCGGGTGCGGGCGTTCAGGGCGGGGAAGAAGGTCGTCCCGATGGTCAGGGTCTCGCCCGCGCCCTCCATCCGCCGCGGCAGTTCCGGGTCGGCGATGGTGGTGCCGCCGACGAGGCGGCCCTTCACGCCCTGGCGCTTCATCTCCTTGGCGAGGTTCACCGCCGCCTCGGGCGGGGCGCCGAGCCCGATGACGTCGGCCTGCATCTGGGCGAGGCGCGAGACCTGCGGCGACAGGTCGAAGGCGTTGTACTGGAAGTCGACGCTGCCCTTCACCGGGATCTCGTACTTCGCCATCAGGCCCGGCAGCACCGCCGTGCCGATCGACTTCGACACCACGTCGTCGGTGGCGTACGCGATGGCGCCGCTGGCGCTCGGCAGCTTCTTGTCCTTGAGCGTGGCGAGGACCTGATCGATGACCTTGCCCTCGTCGCGGGTGTTGCGGAAGGCGTAGGAGAAGCCCTTGGTCAGGTTGGGCGCCGAGGACGACATCGACATCTGCACGATGCCGAGCCGCTCGCCGGCCGGGAACGCGACCCGGACCTCGCTGGAGCTGAACGGGCCGATCACCGCCAGCGCCTTGTCGTCCTCGGCGAAGCGCCGGACCGCGAGGGCGGCCTGCTTCGGGTCGCCGCCGGTGTCGAACTTGACCAGCCGCAGGGTGTGGCCGCCGACGCCGCCCCTGGCGTTGATCTCGGCCACCGCCATGTCGACCGCCACCTCGTTGGTGTTGGCGAGGCTCACGTAGGGGCCGGTCTTCGCCATCGAGAAGCCGAGGACGACCTCGGCCGCCCCGGCGCCCGGCGCCGTGAGCAGGAGAGCCGCCAGACTTGCCGCCAGACTTGCCGCCGCACCCGCCGCCTTACCCGCCGCCTTGCCCGTCATCGTCATCACACGGTCCCCTTCTGGTTGGTTGACTGGTGGTCGTCCGATCCGCGCGGGCGCCTCAGTGCAGGGCGGCCGGCTCGCCGGCGGCGCGGCCGAGATAGGCTTCCGCGAGGCGCGGGTCGCCGGCGAGCGTCGCCGGGTCCCCCGCCATCACGATCCGCCCCAGCTCCAGCACGGCCGCCTCGTGGGCGACGGCGAGGGCCTGGGCGGTGTTCTGCTCGACGAGCAGGATCGTGATCCCGTCGCGGTTGAGCTCGCGGATCAGCGCGAACAGGTGGCCGATGAACAGCGGCGACAGGCCGAGCGACGGCTCGTCGAGCATCAGCAGCCGCGGCCGGGCGATCATCGCCCGCCCGACCGCGAGCATCTGCTGCTCGCCGCCCGAGAGGCAGGACGCCGCCATGTGGCGCCGGCGGCCGAGATTCGGGAACCGCTCGTAGATCGCCGCGACGTCGCGGCGCACGCCGTCGGGGTCGCGCCGCAGATGCGCGCCGACCAGGAGATTCTCCTCGATGGTCAGCGAGACCAGGATCCGGCGCCCCTCCGGCACCAGCACGAGCCCGGCGGCGAGCCGGGCCGGGACGCCCGCCGCGGTGATGTCGCGGCCGTCGAGGACAACCCGGCCGCTGCGCGGGCGCACCACCCCGGCGACGGCCTTGAGCAGGCTGGTCTTGCCGGCCCCGTTGGCTCCGAGCAGGGCGACGATCCCGCCCTCGGGCACGGCGAGGGACAGGTCCCGCAGGGCGGTGACGTGGCCGTAGGCGACCGAGAGCCCGGCGATGTCGAGGAGAATGCGCATCAGGCCGCCTGCCCCAGATAGGCCGCGCGCACCCGCTCGTCGCGCTGCACCTGCGCCAGCGTGCCCTCGGCGAGCTTCTGGCCGAAATCGAGGACCACGACGTGCTCGCAGACCTCGCCGACGAACTGCATGTCGTGCTCGACGACGAGCAGCGTGACGCCGCGGCGGCGCAGCAGCGCGAGGTGGTCGCGCAGGGAGTTGGTCTCGGTCGGGTTGAGGCCGGCGGCGGGCTCGTCGAGCATCAGCAGCGAGGCTCCCGCCAGCGTGGCGCGCACGAGGTCGACCCGCTTGCGGATGCCGTAGGGCAGCGCGCCGACCGCGGAATCGGCGTGGGCGGCGAGCCCCGCCTCGGCGAGGGCGTCGACCGCCTCGCGGCGCCAGCGGTGGTTGGGGACGAGGCGGAACGGCACCAGGAGGTCGCGCAGGCCGCGGGTGGTGGCGTGCTGGCCGACGAGCAGGTTCTCCACCACCGAGAGGTGGTCCATCAGCCGGACGTTCTGGAAGCTGCGGGCGATGCCGTGGCGGATGCGCCGGCGCGAGGGCAGCGCGGTGATGTCCTGCCCGCGCAGGAGGATGCGTCCGCCGGTCGGCCGGTAGACGCCGCTCACGAGGTTGAACACGGTGGTCTTGCCGGCGCCGTTGGGGCCGATCAGCGCCGTCGCCTGACCCTCCGGCACGGTGAAGCCGAGGTCCTGCAGCACCTGGAGGCCGCCGAAGGCGATCGAGAGATTCTCGACCGTGAGGAGCGCGCTCATGATCCGGAGACCTCCGTGCTCAGGCGTGCCTCGGCGGCCGGGCGCCCGGCGGGGCGGGGGGAGCGGCCGCGCCAGCGTTCCCTGAGGCGCGCCGGCCAGCGGGCGCCGGCGGTCACCAGTCCCTGCGGCCGCAGGGCCATGAAGCCGATGATGAGCAGGGCGAACAGCACGTAGCGCCAGCCGCCGCCGACCCGCAGCACCTCGGGCAGCAGGGTGAAGAAGGCCGCACCGACGAGGGGGCCCCACACCGTCTGGACGCCGCCGAGCAGGACGTACAGCACCGTGAAGATGCTCAGCGCGACGTTGAAGTGCTGCGCCTCGACGAAGCTGAAATGGTGGCCGTAGAGGCCGCCGCCGAGGCCGCCGACGACCGCCCCGAGGGTGAGCGCGCCGACCTGGACCGCCCGGACGTTGACGCCCATCAGGTCGGTCACGACCGGGTCGCTCTTGATCGCCGTGAGGTAGAGGGCGAAGCGGGTGCGCGAGAGCAGCAGCACCGCGGCGACGATCGCGGCGGTCGCGGCGAACACGGCGCCGGGCCCGGCATAGGCCGTCACCGTGTAGCCGGCGGCGCCACCGACGACGTCGAGGTTGAGGAAGACCGCCGCGATCACCTGCCCGAGGGCGAAGGTCGCGAGCGCGAGGTAGATGCCCTGGGTGCGCAGGATCGGCACCGCCACGAGGAGCGCGAGCAGGCCGGCGCAGGCGCCGCCCGCCGGAATCGCCGCGCCCATCGGCCAGCCGGCCTCGTTGGTGAGGTAGGCGGCGGCGTAGGCCCCGGTCGCCATGAAGCCGGCGACGCCGAGGTTGAGCTGGCCGGCCGCCATCGGCAGGTAGACCGCGTAGGCCGCGATCACGTTGAAGCAGAGGATGACCAGAAGGCCGGACTGGTAGCCGGTCATTACAGCTTCTCCCGAGCCGGAGGACGGCCGAACAGGCCCTGCGGGCGCAGCACCATCACGGCGAGCAGCAGGCCGTAGACGGTGACGTTGACGACGTCGGCGCCGAGGAAGGTGATCGACATCACCTCGGTCAGGCCGATCAGCAGGCCGCCGGCGACGGCGCCCCAGATGCTGCCCATGCCGCCGAGGATCATCGCGGCGACGCCCTTGAAGCCGACGCCCTCGCCCATGAACGGCGACACCTGGAGGTAGTTGAGGGCGAACAGCACGCCGCCGAGCGCCGTGAACACCGCGCTGAGGAGGAAGATCGCCGGCACGAGGCGCCCGACGTCGATGCCGAGGATCACCGCGGTGTCGCGGTTCTCGGCGATGCTGCGGACCTGCCGGCCGAGACTGGTGCGCGACAGCACCAGGGAGACCGCCACGACCAGCACGAGGGCGACCGCGAGGCTGACGAGCTGGGCGCCGCCGACGACGAGGCCGGCGACGCGCAGGTTGAAGTCCGGCACCAGGGCCGGGAAGGCCTGCTGGTCGGACCCGGCGCCGACGAGCGCGAGGTTCTCCAGCAGGACCAGGAAGCCGAGCGAGCTGACGAGGGGCACCTCGGGCTCGCGCGCCTGGCTGCGCCGGTAGGACAGCCGCTCGACGGCGAGCGCCACCAGCCCCGCCGCCGCGACCGCGCCGAGGATCGCGAGGCTCCAGTGCAGGCCCTTGCCGATCAGGATCCAGGTCACCATCCCGCCGACCATGAACAGGCCGGGGATCGAGAAGTTGAGGAAGTTCAGGATGCCGATCGACAGCGTGAACGAGACCGCCACCAGGACGTAGATCGCGCCGAGCATCAGGCCGTTGACGAGTTGCTGCGCGATCATGCGGGTCGGACCTTCGGCTCGGGACCGGCGTGGGGCGGAGGGGCGGTCATCGGCGGGCGGCTCAGACCGGGTCGAAGTAATGAAGCTCGAACAGGATGCAGCCGCCCTCGGACTTGAACGGGCCGTGGAAGGCGCCCGGGGGCCGGCAGGCATAGGTGAACGGCTCGAACGCCTCGCCGCCGTTGCCCTGCTCGTCGTTGCCGACCGTCAGGTCGCCGGAGACGAGGAAGACCTCCTCCCAGTATTCGTGGACGAACGGCGCGGTGGTGAACACGCCGGGCTCGAAGCGCAGCAGCCGGCTGCGGCTGCCGCGCTTGCCCGCTTCGTCGAGGGCGCCCGACAGGATCTTCTGCCGGATGCCGGCGGGATAGCCCGGCGGCACCTCCCAGCCCTCGGTCATGTCGACGGCCCGGAACTCGTCATGCACCTTGTTGATGGCCACGGCTGATCTCCTCGAGGAACGATGCGGCAAAGACAGGGGTCATACGATTTCCGGGTGATCGCTCGGCGATTGCTGCGCAATCGCCGAGCGATGCGGAAATCGGCTTCGCTCATGCGTGCGGAGCAAAGCTCCGCCGCGCGGGCTGGTGATACGGTTTTCGGAACGAATCGTCCGAAAACCGTATCAGGCGGCGCGGGCGGCCTGGAGCTCGCGGTCGAGGTCGTAGCTGCCGAGCATGCCGCTCACGAGGGCGCCCGCCGCCGCCCAGTCGTAGGTGCGGAACGAGTGGCCCTTGGTCACGAAGGTCGCGCCGGCGTAGAACATCTCGTATTGCTGGTGGCGCGAGGCGAATTCCGAGCCGACCGCGTCCCAGGCGAGCTTGTAGAACTTGACCCTGTCCTCGGCGCCGGCCGCCGGCGATTGCTGCGTCTTGCCGATCAGCGCGGCGATGTCGGGGTTGGCGAAGTCCTCGACCGAGGACGGCAGCATGATCATGCCGCCGCCGGCCAGCTCGCGCAGGGTGTTGAGGATCTTTGGGTAGAGCTGCTGGGTCAGGGTCTGCGCCGCGTAGAGGGTGTGGCGGTCGGGGACGAAGTAGCGGCCCCGCTGCGTGCCCTTGGCCTCCATCGCGGCCACCAGCGCGTCGATCATGCCGCCCTCGGCGGCGAGCTGGCCCAGGGTCTCGCGCACCTGCGGGAAGGAGAGGATGCCGTTCATCTCCGCGGTGCGGTGGGCGAGCCCGATGAGGAAGCGCACCTTCACCGACAGGCGGATCATCGCCTGGTAGTTCTGGTAGACGTGGGCCGGCGTCGCGTGGAACTGCTTCTGGCACATCGCGATGTTCCTGAACACGAACACCCGGTCCCACGGCACCTTGACGTCGTCGAAGTACAGGACGGCGTCGTTCTCGTCGAAGCGGCTCGACAGCGGGTTGTCGAAGACGTGGGCGGCGGCGGCCTCGTAGGACTTGCGCGACAGGATCTTCAGGCCGGGCATGTCCATCGGGATGGCGAAGGACAGGGCGTAGGGCTCGTCGCCGGGCTGGAGCGGCTGGATGCAGGTGACCAGCACCTCGTTGGCCATGATGCCGCCGGTGGCGAGCATCTTGGCGCCGCGCACCGTGATGCCGGCGGCGTCCTGGTCGACCACCCCCGCGGTGAGGAAGGCGTCCTTCTGCTGCGCGGCGCTCTTCGAGCGGTCGGCCTGCGGGTTGATGATGACGTAGGTGAGGTAGAGGTCGTTGTCGCGGGCGTATCTGTAGTAGTCGGCGAGCGCCCCCGCCCGGTCGCGGTCGTACTCCTCGAACACGTCGAGGCCCATGTACATCCCGGCGATGCACGAGGCGACGTGGTCCGGGGCGCGGCCGAGGAAGCCGGCATGCAGCCCGGTCCAGGCTTCGAGGCCCTGGCGGCGGGCGACGAGGTCGGCGTAGCTCTCCGGCAATTGCCAGATGCGGTTGGCGCGCCCGCCCTCGGGCGTGCGGAAGCTCATCAGCTCGGCATTCGCCGGGTCGCCGGCGAAGTCGAACAGCCGGCCGACCGAGGCGATGGTGCGGGCGAAGGCCGGGTGGCGCGTGGCGTCCTCGACCCGCTGGCCGTCGATGTAGAGGGCCCGCCGGTCCTTCAGCGAGGCGATGTGCTGACTTCCGGTCTTCATGGTCGTTTCCTTCCCGGAACGGTGCGCCGGAGCGGTCCTGGCTTCGGCGGAGAGACGAGAGACGGAACCGGCCGGTCCGGCTCAGTAGTGGATCGGCAGCGGCCACTCGGGCGCGCGGTCGTCGCCCGCACAGACGCCGTGGTAGCGGCCGCGGAAGAACACGAGCGGCGGCTCCCCGGCGTCGGCCGTGAAGCGCACGACGCGGCCGAGGAAGATCTCGTGGTCGCCGCCGTCGTGGCGGGCGAACGGCTCGCACTCGAAATGCGCCAGCGCCCCGGTGAGCAGCGGCGCCTCGGCGTGGCCGAGGGTGTGCTCAACCGCGCTCCACTTGTCGCTCAGCGAGCGGGCGAACTGGTTCGACAGGGTTTCCTGCGACCGGCTGAGGATGTTGACGGCGTAGCCCGCCGCCTCCCGCATCGCCGGCAGGCTGTGCGCCCGGCGATCGACGCTGAACAGGATCAGCGGCGGGTCGAGCGAGACCGAGTTGAACGAGCTCATGGTGAGCCCGATCGCCTCGCCACCGCCGCCCCGCGCCGTGATGACGGCGACGCCGGTGGCGAATTGCGACAAGGCAGACCGGAATGCGCGCTGATCGAAGGCCATCGCCCGTCCCCGCGAGATAGCTTTGATACAAAGCTATCTTGGGGAATCAGGCAAGCCTATTCTTTCGGCTGAGAGTGCCCATGGATCGGGCGCGCCGCCCTGGGCGGGGGGCGCCGCTACCCGGCCGCCGGGGCGGCGGTCCTGCCCGGCTCGGCCAGCGTCTCCAGGAGGGCGGTGGCGTCGTCCCCGCACGGCACCAGCCGGGCCATCAGGCCGGCGACGACCCGGAATTCCTCGGCGCTGAGGCAGCCGAACAGGGCGTCGTTGACCGGGGCGAGGATCGGGCGCAGGCCGACGAGCCGGCGGCGCCCCTCGTCGGCGATGCTCAGCAGCACCCGGCGCCGGTCGCGCTCGTGCCGGCGCTTGGCCACCAGCCCCTCGGCGACGAGCTTGTTGACCTCGATGGTGACGAAGGCGCCCGACAGGTGCAGGTGCTCGGCGAGCTGGCTGACGCCGACGCCCTCCTCTTCCTCCAGATGGGCGATCGAGATCAGCGTCGTGTAGGCGACGCCGGACAGGCCGATCTGCGACCCGAACCCGGCCCGGCACTGGGCCACGCGGGCGCTGAAGGCGAGGAAGTTCTGGATGAAGGCCCGGAACTCGGTGTCGTTCCGGCCCGGCATCAGCTCGGGCTTGGAGACGGTGTAAGCGGACACGAAGGCTCCCCGGCGCGGCGTCGCCGGGCCTGAGGTCGCGCCATCCCCTCGGCCTGTCAATCGCCGCGAACTCGGGGCGGCCATCGCGCCCGCGCAACGGGCTCGCCCGGATTCCGGGGCATTCTCCGGTATGCCGCGAGGGTTCGGACACCATTCGCCCGTATTCGCGTGCCGATGATCCCCGGGCGCCGGCACGGCCCCGGGCCCGGATCTGCTTCGCGACCGGCCCGGCCGGTCGCGCCCACACGGAGAGGCCCGACGACATGCCGCGACCGATCGCAGCCCGCAGAACCTGGATCTTCGCCCCGGGCGCCGACGAGGCCGCCCTGCGCCGGGCCGCCGAGGCCCGGCCGGACGTGCTGATCCAGGACCTCGAGGATTTCACCCCGCCGCAGCTCAAGCTCCAGGCCCGCCTGCTGTGCCGGCCGGTGGCCGAGCGGTGCCTCGAGGCCGGCGTGATCCCGGCCTTGCGCATCAATCCGCTCGAACATGTCGGCGACGAGGATCTCGCCGCCGCGATGCAGGCCGGGATCGGGGTGATCCTGCTCGCCAAGACCGCCGGCCCCCGAGCAGGTCGCCGCCCTCGACCGCCGGATCACCCGGCACGAGCGCGACCTCGGCCTCCCGGTCGGCGCGACCGAGATCGTGCCGAACGTCGAGACCGCGGCGGCTCTGGTGCGCATCACCGCCCTCGCCGAGGCCAGTTCGCGGGTCACCGCGATGCTGATGGCGAGCGAGGACATGGCCGCCGATCTCGGCGTCGGCCGCACCGCCGGCTCCGAGGAACTGGCCTATGCGCGGTCGCGGTTCCTGTTCGAGTGCGTCGCCGCCGGGGTCCTGGCGATCGACTGCCCCTACACCTTCTCCCGTCGCGAGGACATCGACCGCGACCTCGACTTCGCGATCGCCCGCGGGTTCAAGGCGAAGTCGCTGGTCGATCCCGCCCAGGTCGCCCACGTCAGCGCCCGGCTGACCCCGTCCGGGGAGCAGATGAAAGCGGCCCGGCGCCTGATCTCGGTGTTCGAGCAGGCCCGGGCCGAGGGTCGCACCCCGGCGGAACTCGACGGCCATCGCATCGAGGTGCCGTCCTACAAGGCGGCCCTCCGGCTGCTCGAACGGGCCGCCGTGCTGGGCGTAGCGACTCCCGCCTCCGAGTCGTAGCGGCGTGGTGCGCAGCGGCAGGTGGATCGTGTCGGTGGCTGGGACGCAGCAGGCGCGGGCGCCGCTCTCGTCGATGTTGCACCGGAGGCAGTGACGAAGGCGTCGAAGGTGGGCAGAGGCGCGGGCGGCGACATGCTGCTGGGGGCGCCGGCAGCCGGTGGGGCCGCGTCGGCCCGTGCGGCGTCGAAGACGCAGGCGGCGCGGGCGACGAACGGGGCACCGTCTGCCGTGTCGGTGTCGCTGGTCTCGATGCGGGTGGTTTGGGGCAGTCCACCCGCAGGAGCGGTCGCGATCCGCCCTCGCCATCCGCCTCGTCGGCGAGGCGGAACCCGGAGGCGGTTCATCCCCGCGCTTGCGGGGGACACGGCGTCGCGGCGAGTTGCTTGGCCGTCTCGGTCGGTTCATCCCCGCGCCTGCGGGGAACACTGCGCGGACGCATGCACCGCTGCACCTCCTCCCGGTTCATCCCCGCGCCTGCGGGGAACACGGCGTATGCGGTGCGGTGAACGACCGATCCGCCGGTTCATCCCCGCGCCTGCGGGGAACACCCGGCCAAGCCCTCGCGAGCAATCATCATGTCCGGTTCATCCCCGCGCCTGCGGGGAACACGCTGTAGCGCCCGCCAGGACGGCGCCGTTGAACGGTTCATCCCCGCGCCTGCGGGGAACACGTCTCTCAGAGCGGCGCGGTGGTCAACGGCAACGGTTCATCCCCGCGCCTGCGGGGAACACTGTGCCCGGAGTAACCCTATGGCCGCAGCGTCCGGTTCATCCCCGCGCCTGCGGGGAACACGCGAGGTTGATCCCGGCTTGTGCCTCTGCCTGCGGTTCATCCCCGCGCCTGCGGGGAACACTCCGTGACCGACCCCGCATCGGCCGCCCGGATCGGTTCATCCCCGCGCCTGCGGGGAACACTCTTCCTGGAAGTGACTGAGATTGCAGACGTTTCACAATTTCAAAGAGCGCACCGGTGTTCGATATCTGTTCTGGCGCGTCACTCGATATCTGTTCTAGCGCGTCACGTTGCTCAAGTGTCACGGCTCGAGTCGGGGCTCAACGTCCTGCCTCATCGGGACGAAAGGCGACCAGAGGCAAACCGTCGTAGTCCACTGGTTCCCGGCGGTTCCTGCCGCAGGTATCGAAAGCGTATCCGGCATCGGTCTGGGCCGTCCAGGCGATGACCCCGTTGCCGTCCTCGATCCCCGCGCGCACCTGGTCCCAGATCCGCTCGCGTGTGCGCCGTGAGTAGTGTCCGACATACACCCCGGCTCGAACCTCCACCAGCCAGACGGCGAGGCGGCCGCGCAACCGCGGCGGTGCGTTCTCGACGACGACGACCATCATCCCCTCGGCCTCCGTCTCATCCGCGATGCCCCTCGTCGCCGGCCGGCGTCTCGGTGAAGGACGGCGGCTGCGCGTCGGCAGGCTCGGCCGGGGGCGGAAGACCGCCTGCGGTCAGCACGTCCTCGATCGTCGGGATGATGCGTTCGAGCAGCCTCGAACGTCGGAAGGCGTCGCGGCACTCGCGCCGCACCACGCCCTCGACCGAGCCGGCCAGGTCGCCTCGTGCCGCACGGCCCGCGATGCGGAAGGCCGCCGGAACGACGGCCTCGAACTTGAACAGGTCGGCGACGTCGTAGACGAAGGACAGCGGTCGTCCCGAGTGCAGGAAGCCGATGGCGGGCGCATACCCGGCCGCGAGCACGGCAGCCTCCGCGAGGCCATGGAGGCAGGCCGTCGCGGCGGAGAGGCAGCGGTTCGGAATGTCCGCGGCGTCCCAATCGCCGCGATCGTAGGAGCGTCGATGCCACGTCACGCCATTCTGCCGGGCGTGGATCTCGTAGAGCCGGCGCACGCGTGCGCCCTCGATGCCGCGGAGCTGGTCGACCGAGCGGCGCTCCGGGGCCTCCTCCTCGAACCGCAGATGGAACATGCGGCGCACCACGTTCAGGCGCGCGGTCTCGTCGAGGGCGAGCCTGGCCTGCCAGAGCAGGCGGTCGGACCGTGCGCCGCCGGGCTGCCCGGCCGCGTAGAGCCGGACGCCCGCTTCACCGACCCAGACGAGGAGGGTGCCCGCCCGCGCCGCCAGCGCCACGGCCGCGTGGCTGACCCGCGTGCCGGGCTCCAGCATCAGGCACACGAGGCCGCCGACCGGGATCTACGTGCGCACGCCGCGTTCGTCCACCACCACGAAGGCACCGTCGAGGACGTCGAGCCGGCCCTTCTCGATGAAGATCATCGAGGAGCGGTCCCGGATCGGGATCGGCCTCGGCGGCGGCAGGCCGGGGAGCCCCGCCGGGGGCCTGGCCGCGCTCACGGCCGCCGGATCAGCATCAGCCCGCAGCCGAAGGCCTTGGCACGGCCGAAGCCGCGGGCGAGCGCCGCGAGGAACGCGGCCGGATCCTCGACCACGAGTTCGCCCTCGAAATCCAGCGAGGAGAAGCGCACGGGCCGGCCCCCGTCGCGCGGCAGGACGCGCCACGCATCGCCGTCCACCCGCAGGAGCGGCCGCGATCCGCCCTCGCCATCCGCCTCGTCGGCGAGGCGGAACCCGGCGCCGGGGCCTTGCCGCCGGAGCCAGTGGGCGCCGACCGCCTGCGTGACCGCATCGCGCTCCTCCGCCCGCGCCTCCCCGGGCAGATCGCGCAGGGCCCGGGCCAGCGGGTCGATCCGCTTGCCGCGCTGCCCGTGCGGCCGCATCTCCGAGGCGCCGGGACTGGCGCGGAGCCGGAAGCGCAGCCGCTGGCCCGGCGACAGGGCGGGCGCGAAGACCTTGGGCTCGTCGATCTCGAACAGGCCGCGCACGTCCTCGGGCGGCCGGGCCGAGAGAACCAGGAACGTCGTGCGCTGCCAGCCCGCCCCGCCGTCCTCCCGCCACAGGAAGTCGCGGTGGCGGTCGGGGCCGTCGGCGAACAGCGACCAGATCAGCCGGTGGGCGGCCGCGATGCGGGCGTTGTCCTCCGGCGGCATCAGAAGGTGCGCGAGGGCGGCCGTATCCGGTGCGCGGGTCAGGCGGATGCGGCTGAGATACAGGCTCACGAGGCCGGCTCCCGCTCGGGCGAGGGGCCGGCCGGCGAGGCCACGATCTCGTCGCGCAGCGTGAAGTGGCGCCGCAGGCGGCTCGCCACGCGGTCGCGGCGGCGCTCGACCCGGTCGATGCGGAAATCGGGGGCCAGCAGCGGCGCGAGGTCGGCGTCCGCGTAGAGCCGCGCCTCGGCCGACCGCCGCATCAGCGCGAGCGGAGCGAACGGATCGGACCCGCCCTCCGTCGCGGGAGGGAGAGGCGTGTCGAGGAGCGGGGCGAGGCGGTCGACCGCCTCGGCGCAGCGGGGCGCGGGCGGGCGGCCGAGGGGGCAGGACTTGCGGCCGAGATAGAGCGTGTAGACCGGTCGCCGCAGGGCCTGCGCCAGCACGGCCGGTGCGGGAGCGTCCGTCTCGACCCGCACCAGGGCCACGTCCACCCACAGGTCCGCCCGGTAGTCGCGGGACGACAGCAGGGTGTTGAGCCGGTGCGAGGGCCGGTCGAGCGCGTCCCGCCGCGTGGCGTGGGCGGCCTTGCGGTCGGCTGGCGGGGCCTGGACGGTGTGGTAGTCGGTGACCAGGGTGCCGCCGAGCCTGACCCGCTGGGCCAGCCGGTAGCCGCGATCGAGGCGCGCGTGCCCCGCCTCGTCGGCCCGGTCCAGCCCGAGCGCGGCGCCGACGAGGCCGAGGATCGCCGAGCGGGCCGGCCGGTCGAAGCCGCCGCGCCGTTCGCCCACCGCGAGGTCGCCCAGGGCGGCGAACGGGGCGTAGAGCGTGAAGGCGAGGCCGTCCGGCACGGGCATCGCGCGCTCGCCCGACCGGCGCATGGCGGTCATCGGGCGGCCAGGGCGATCAGGCCGGCGAGGGTGCCCTGCCCTCCCGCCACGTCCATCTCCGCGGTCTCGGCGTCGCTGCCATAGGCCCGGGCGAACTGGTCCCGCGTCGCCGTCAGCCGGTCGATGGAGGCCCGGAGCACGTCCTCGCCGCCGACCGGCTTGAGGAACGCCGCCGCGAGGCTGCGGGGCGCCTCCTCGCCGCGCTCGACCAGTCCGTAGCTGGCATAGGCGCGGCTCGCGAAGCTCGCCTGCTTGCCGCGCGGACCCACCGTGGCCGCCGCCTGGACGAGGGCGGCGAGGCCGCGGCGGGCGAGATCCTCGTCGCCGCCGAGGTTCCGCACCAGCAGGTCGCGGTCGATGCACAGGTAGAGGTAGAAGGTGCCGGCCCCGAACCCGGCCTCGCCGACGAAGCCCGCCCCGGCATCCTCGGCCGGCGTCTTCAGGTCGTCGACGGCGGTGTAGTAGTCGTCCTCGACGATGGCGCGGTGGGTGGTGACGGCGTGCGCGACCTGCACCGCCGCCTCGCGGTTGAAGTCGGGGTCGTCGGCCAGCATCCGCCCGAACATCCCGATGTCGACGGCACCGTCGACCGGCCTGAGGAGCGGCGTCCTCGTCAGGTCGACCTCCTCGCCGGCGGCGATCCGCTCGGCCAGCGCCAGGGCTGCCGCGCGCTCCTCGGACGACACGAAGACGAGCTGCTCGATCCGGGCCGGCTTCCTGTCGGTCTCGGGCTTGATCTTGCCGAAGACGTCGCCGACGGCGCGCGCCGCCCGCAGGGCCGCGTCGGCCGCGACGCCCCGCCCGACGAGATGCCGCTCGATCTCCTCGCCGAGCCGCTGCGTCCTCTCGCCGAGATGGCCGTGGAGGGCGCTCCGGAAGGCGTCGGAGGTTCGCCAGGCCCGCTTGAGGGCCTGCGAGGAGACCCGCAGGCGATCGACGTTGCCGAAGCGGGCCGTCTTCGGCCGCCCGGTATCGTCGCGGTTGAGATTGGCCGGCGGATAGGCGGTCAGCCAGTGCAACTGCACGAAGATGGTCATGGCGCGGGGGGATCTCGAAAGGGGGATCTCGTCACACGGCCGGGGAGACGGCCTCGGAGGCCGCATCGGCGGGCCGACCGGGCGTCGCATGCTCGGCGGCGTAGTAGTCGTAGGCGAAGCGCGAGCGGGCCCGGTCGCCCGCGTCGGGGTCCAGCCAGTCGAGGACCGTGACCGCGAGGCCGCCGACATCGACCGGGCGGTCGCCGGCCAGGTCGACGGCCCGTCGCATCTGGCGCAGCAGGTCGTCCGGATCGCGGGCCGTCAGCAGGCGCTTGAGCCGCAGCGGCGACAGCAGGGCCTGCGGCCCGTCCCTCGTCCGCCCCAGCACGGAGGCGAGGCCGCGGCCCGGGGCGTCGGTCCGGATGCGGGCGAGCACGCAGGCCGCGACGGCGACCGGGATCAGGGTCCTGTCGGCCTCCTGCGGCCCGAAGCCGAGTTCCCGGTGAAGGGCGAACACGACCGGTTCGTCGAGGATGTCGACCGGTCCGTGGGCGCGGCGCAGGCGGGCCCGGCTGCCGCGGTCGAACAGCAGCGGCTCCGGCAGGCCCGCGCGACCGGGCGGCAGCCGCTGCCACCAGCGCCGGGCCGGCAGCGCCCGCTGGTTGCGCGGCACGGACCGGGGTTCGGGGGCGGACGGTGCGGTCACGCGGCCTTCCTCCGGGTCTTCGCGACCTCCGGGACGGCGAGGTCGAGCGCCTTGAACAGGCCCTGGCCGAGCTTGCCCCAGCCGTGCATCGCCGTGCCGAGGTCGGTCCGCGCCTTGACGCGGGCCCGGATCGCCCGTTCGCCCAGCGCGTCGAGCCCGTCGAGCGGGATCAGGTCGTCGAACAGCGCGGCGGTGGTCCGTTGCAGCACGGCGAGCCACGCCCTGGCCGCCTCGAGCGGGACGAGGTCGGGCGCGGCGTCCCCGGTGCGGAGGTTCTTCGAGAGGCCGTCGAGCGCCTGCCCGAACGCGGTCTCGGTCCGCTCCCAGAACCGCGCCCGGGCGAGGTCCAGCACGCCGCCCTTCTCGACCGACGTCGCCTGCCGGACGAAGAAGCGCAGCAGCCCGTCCGCCTCGCGGGCGCCCGCCACCAGCCGGCGCACGGCCCGGTCGTAGGTGGCGAAGCGCTCTGCCGGGACGAGATGGAGCGGCATCTCGCTTTCGATGAACTCGCGGGCCTTCATGTTGTCCATGTCGTAGCCGGCCGCGCGCAGGCGGGCGCCGAGGCGCGCGGAGGCGTCGAGGTCGCCGAGGCGGCGCCGTGCCAGCGTCACCGCCTCGGCGGCGAGGCGGTTGTCGCCGTCGCCGTCGGCCACGAGCCCGACCCAGTGGCGGTAGCCGACCCGTCCGGGCTGACCGTGCAGCGGCAGGAACGGCTCGGCCGGCTTGGCGCGGTAGTGCGGTGACAGCGGGTGGCGGAACGCGGCGTAGCTCGTGCCGTGCGGGCGGGTGCGGTAGACCCGCACCACGCCCGCGTCGATGCGGCCGGTGAGGTCGCAGGGGCGCGCCTCCGGGTTCGGCTCGACGACGAGGCGGATGCGCCGCGGCATGCCCCAGAACGCCTGGAGCGGATCGGTGTCCTCGGGCGTGGTTGGGCGGCCCTTGTCCGAGACGCGGGTCGGCCCGAGCCAGGGAAACACGCGCTCCGGCGCCACCGCCTCGCGCCGGTGCGGGACCGCGAGCCACAGGGTGCGCCAGAGCGGGGTCGGGCGGTCGCGCGCCTCGCCGCGCAGGGGCCCGGGCACCAGCAGCGTCGTCAGCGGCCCGCCGCCCCGCACGGAGACGCGGTGGCCGGCGCCGCCCGAGGGCGCGTAGGTCTGGAGCGTGAACAGCGCCATCGCGGCGCCCGCCCGCGAGAGGGTTTCGACGCCGCCGCGGCGGACGAAATGGTCGAGGTTGCGCTTGACGGTGTTGGCGCCCGGCGCCTCGATCAGGAGTTGCGAGACCGCCCTCGCCTCGCCTCCGTCCAGCGGATCGAGATCCTGCCCGAAGCGCGGGCCGTCGCCGTCGAGCACGAAGGCCGGCGCGACGGAGGCGAACGCCTCGTCCAGCCGTTCGGGCGGTGGGGGCGAGCGGAACCACGCGTCCCATTCGTCCTCGTCCGCGCGGTCGCCGCAGGCGGTCGCCAGCAGCCCGACGAGGAACTCGCAGGTGGCGGCATCGAAATCGGCCCGGCCCCAGGCGGGCGCCACGACGGGATTGGTCGTGAGATCCGCCGTGATGGCCGCCGGACGGATCAGGTCGTGCGCGCCGTCGGCGCGCAGGACGGGGATCCAGGCCTCGGCCAGGAGGGAGAACGGCGGAATCACGGAGCCTCCCCAGGAGGTCGACTTAGGCGACATTGTAGCAAGGGTTGCAGACGATCCTCGGAAGCACAAGACCCTCGCCGCGGCCAATGGACGGTTTCATCCCGTGCGCGGCGGAAAACACATCGTCTCCCCTGAAAGATTGCCACCGAGCCGGTTGTCCCAGCTTGTTGGGAGTATGAATTGTCTTGATCCAAGACACTCGATCCAAGTCACTCGGCGGCTGCGGTTTGACGCCCGCGTCTGTGGGGACGCCGCTCTCCTGCGTCTCCAGATTCATGGGTCACGGTTCATCCCCGCGCCTGCGGGGGACACTAGGTCGAGCCTCGTCCGGTGATGCCGTTCGGCGGTTCATCCCCGCGCCTGCGGGGGACACGACCGTTGATCCTGGTCAACTGGTCTCGACTGCGGTTCATCCCCGCGCCTGCGGGGGACACGTCTTCCAGGCGTCGCCGAGCGACTGGACGTGCGGTTCATCCCCGCGCCTGCGGGGGACACTCGCGCACCCATCCGATGTGGGCCGGCGGCATCGGTTCATCCCCGCGCCTGCGGGGGACACCGTGAACAGGTCGGCGACCAGGAGGAGTTGCGCGGTTCATCCCCGCGCCTGCGGGGGACACGAAAGCCGCGGGATCCAGCACCCCGTTGTGAACGGTTCATCCCCGCGCCTGCGGGGGACACACCTGGAAGCAGATCGCGTCCGGTCCGTGCTTCGGTTCATCCCCGCGCCTGCGGGGGACACGGGATGTTGTTCAGGTAGCCGAACATCATGGTCGGTTCATCCCCGCGCCTGCGGGGGACACCGGCTCCATCGGGGCCTCCGTCGTGCTGATGACGGTTCATCCCCGCGCCTGCGGGGGACACGTCGATCACCTTGGCGCCGACGTCCTGGCGCACCGGTTCATCCCCGCGCCTGCGGGGGACACTGATGTATTGGTCCGGCCACTTGGCCGCCTTGCGGTTCATCCCCGCGCCTGCGGGGGACACACCCCTCGGCAGAGGAGGTCTGGATCTGGATGCGGTTCATCCCCGCGCCTGCGGGGGACACTCGCGCGGATGCTCGCGGCGTGCGACGGCCGGCGGTTCATCCCCGCGCCTGCGGGGGACACATCTGGGACACGAATTCCGAGGACCATCGCCGCGGTTCATCCCCGCGCCTGCGGGGGACACTCTTCCGGGAAACACCTGAGAATGCTCACCTTTTACGATGTCAAAGAATCCACCGACGTTCCGCATCCGTTCGCGGCGGGCGTCGGAGGCCCGATCATGGCCCGGATCCGGGGCGCGGACCAGAGGGCCGGCTTTCAGAACCGCAGTCCAGTCCGCTCGTCGTAGCGCAGCGTCAGCCGGTCGCCGTCCTTGCCGAGCAGGGCGCCCTGCCACGATCCGTCCTGCTGCGGCTCAAGGGGCAGCAGGAGCACGGCCTCCTCGAACCGGCCCCAACCCGAGCGGGCCGACGCCGCCGCCTCCCGCCAGCGCGGTTCCGGGGCGCGGCGGCCGCGCAGCCGGCGCTCGGGGACCGAGACCTCCGACAGGGCCCAGGCGAGGCGTGGATCGGGATCGGTGTGCCAGGGCACGAGCCGGTCTCCCTCCGCCCGAGCGAGGCGGACGATGCGACGCTCCTCGGCGAGACGGGTCGCGGCCGAGCCCTCCTCCGGCCAGCCGCGGCCGTCCGGCCGGTAGCCGTCCTGGAAGACGAGGAGGGTCTGCCCCGCCACGCTTCGCTCCGCACTCGCCCGGCCGATGGCCGCATCGCGGATCGGCCGGAGCGGCGGCGGGATGTCGTCCTCCCCGTCGTCGTAGACCGCCTCGATGACGGCACGCACGTCCTCCGGCACGCGCAGGACCGGCCGGGCGACGAGTTCGCGCGCCGTCCGCCACAGGAGGGCATGGTCGGCATAGACGTGCGCCGCCCGGGGAAAGGCGGTCTTCGCCCAGTCGGCGCCGACAGGTCCGGCGGGATCGGGTGCGACGACGACCAGGGCCGGACCCGGGATCGGCCGGGGCCGGCCCTCGTGCCGCCACAGCCGCCCCGCCCGCTGCAACACCGCATCGACGGGCGCGAGGTCGGTGACGACGAGATCGAAATCGAGGTCGAGCGATTGCTCCACCACCTGGGTGGCGACCAGAACCCGGGCCCGGCGCTCCTCGGGGCGCGACGCCTTGCCGAACCGGGCCAGCACCCGCGCCTCGATGTCGAGCCGGTCCGCGACCGCGAAGCGGGCATGGAACAGGTCGGCGTCGAGGCTGGCCAGGCGCAAGGCCGCCGCGCCGTCGAGGGCGTCGTCGACCGTGTTGCGGATCCAGGCGACACAGGCCCCGGCCTCCGCGGCCCGCCGGATGCGGTCGAGCGCGTCGGCGGCGTCCGGCACGCGTTCCACCAGAAGGGAACGGCACAGGTCGGCCCGCGCCGCGAGCCGGGCTTCCGCGGGCGTCCCGTCCGTCCCGATCAGGGTCGCGAGGGGATAGTCCGTGGCGGCGAGCGGGCGCCCGGGCGCCCCGACCGCGCCGCGCCATGCCGCGACGAGGCGGCGCTTCACGGCGGCGGGCAGGGTGGCCGACAGGACGATCGTCGTGCCGCCGGACGCGGCGTGGAAGGCGACGAGGCGGAAGAGTTCCGCGCTCACGTAGGCGTCGTAGCTGTGCGCCTCGTCCACGATCAGGATCTTCCCGGCCAGCCCGGCGAGACGGACGGTGCCGTAGCGGTTGGGCAGCACCGCCAGCACGGCCTGATCGATGGTGCCGACGCCGAGATCGGCGAGGAGCGCCTTGCGGCTCTCGCTCGCGAGCCAGGCCGGCGCGACCGCCGCGGCATCCTCGTCCGACCCCGGTGCCGTGTCCGCGAACAATCCCTCGGCCGCGCGGCGGAAGCGCGGATGCAGGCCGGCGCGGCCGTGGGCGAGCGCCAGGGACGGACGGGCGGCGCCGTCGTAGAGCCGGCCTGCGATCTCGTCGATCCGCGCGAACATGGCGTTCGCGGTCGCCATGGTGGGCAAGGCGAGATAGAGGCCGTCGGCACGCCCCTCGGCGAGCAGGCGGTGGGCGAGCATCAGGGCGGCCTCCGTCTTGCCGCCGCCGGTGACGTCCTCCACCAGCGCCAGCAGAGGCCCCTCCGGCAGCGCCACCGTCCCGGCCCAGGTCTGGGCTTCGGTCGGCGGGTGGGGCAGGCCGGTCAGTGCCGCGAAGGACAGGCGCGGGCCCGGCCGTGCCGGGAGCAGGCCCGCCTCGCCGAGCGCCGCCTCGGCCCGCCGGCAGGATTCGTCCCAATACTCCTCGAAGTCTGCGTCCGCATCGACGTACGGGAACCAGCGCTGGCTGGAGCCGATCCAGTCGGCGAGGGCCGTGAAGCCGGCCAGCGTCCAGCCCGCCTCGGCCATCGCGGCCGTCGAGGGTGGCGCGAGGTCCGGAACCGGCAGGAGCGCGGCGACGGCGTCCCGGTAGCTGCGGGCCGCCGCCTCGGCCACGGGCCCGAACAGGGCGCCCGCATCCTCCGGCTGCCAATCCTCCGGTAGCTGGACCGGGCGACCGTGATGCCCGAAGATCGGCTGGAGCAGACACTGGCGCACCCTCCCGGGCCAACCTCGCCCCAGGGCTGATCCATCCACCTCGTCCTCGATCCAGCCGTTCAGCAACAGCAGGCCGGCGGCCGGGTGGCCGGGGTCGTGTCGTTCCACCATCGCTTCGGGCAGCGGGGGCAGCGTCGCCGGGTAGAGCAGCGGCACCTTCGCCTGGAACAGAGGCGAGAACTTGCCGATGTCGTGCAGGGCCAGCAGGTGCAGCCAGAGAGCTTCGAGCCCCGCGATGCTCCAGCCGAGCCGGGCCGCGGCAGCGTGGAACGCCCGTGGACGAGATCGCAGCAGGGCTTTTCCGGCTGCGGCGACGTCGAGGCCGTGCGCCCAGGCCGGGTGGAACGGATGATCGCGGACCGCGGGATCGGGGCGCGCCTTGCCCCAGAACAACGCGAACGCTGCCGGCCGTTGTGACGCGTGCACGAATGCCCTCCCCTCGCGGCCTCCATCTTCCGCGCAGACCGCCGCGGTGTCGATGGAGGAAGCAGGCACTCCTGCGGGCAGATCCCTGATCCTGCCCGTCTGCGACAGGAGGCAGCCGACCGACGCCGACGTGATCGTTGGCTGAGAGGCTGCCCCGTTTCGTCGGAGCCGGCCCACTCCGCAAGGCGACTGCGCGAGATCGTGAGCGTTCCGAGCGGGTTAGGTGAAAAGTTGGCTGGGGCGCCAGGATTCGAACCTGGGAATGGCGGTACCAAAAACCGCTGCCTTACCGCTTGGCGACGCCCCATCGCGCGGCTGGTGCTTCCTTAGCGGCGCGGACGCGGCATGGCAACCAGTCCCGGCAACCAGTCTCGGCAACCGCGCCCGGTCGACCGGCCCGCCTCTTGCGGGAGCCCGCCCCACGCCCCAGGTGCATCCCGCACCGATCCACCCTCCCTCTGGATGCATTGGCGTCACGAGACTGGCGCGGTTGTGGCTGTACGCTTTTTGTTCTAGCACTCCGGCGGTGCAGGATGGCGTCGGCCGGGTCCCGCCCGTCGCGTCGATTCGCTCTCCCTTGCATGTCTGCCGGCCCGGAGCCCGTTGCATGGCCCCTCTCGATCCCCTGTTCGACCGTGCGGCGGAGGCGCGCGTGATCGCCGTGCGCGGCGCCCGCGAGCACAACCTGAAGAACGTCGACCTGGTGATCCCGCGCGACAAGCTCGTGGTCTTCACCGGCCTGTCGGGGTCCGGCAAGTCGTCGCTCGCCTTCGATACCATCTACGCCGAGGGTCAGCGCCGCTACGTCGAGTCGCTCTCGGCCTATGCCCGCCAGTTCCTCGAGATGATGTCGAAGCCCGACGTCGACCAGATCGACGGGCTGTCGCCGGCGATCTCGATCGAGCAGAAGACCACCTCGAAGAACCCGCGCTCCACCGTCGGCACCGTCACCGAGATCTACGACTACATGCGCCTGCTGTGGGCGCGGGTCGGAATCCCGTACTCGCCGGCGACCGGCCTGCCGATCGAGAGCCAGACCGTGAGCCAGATGGTCGACCGGGTGCTGGCGCTGCCCGAGAAGACCCGGCTCTACCTGCTGGCCCCCGTGGTGCGCGGCCGCAAGGGCGAGTACCGCAAGGAGATCGCCGAGTTCCAGAAGAAGGGCTTCCAGCGCCTGCGCATCGACGGCGACTACTACCCCATCGACGACGTGCCGAAGCTCGACAAGAAGCTCAAGCACGACATCGACGTCGTGGTCGACCGCATCGTGGTGCGGGCCGACATGGCCTCGCGGCTCGCCGACTCGTTCGAGACCGCGCTGGAGCTGGCCGACGGCATCGCGGTGGTCGAGATGGCGGAGGCCGCCGACGGGGCCGAGCCCGAGCGCATCACCTTCTCGTCGCGCTTCGCCTGCCCGGTCTCGGGCTTCACCATCCCCGAGATCGAGCCGCGGCTGTTCTCGTTCAACAATCCGTTCGGCGCCTGCCCGACCTGCGGCGGCATCGGCCACGAGATGCGCATCGACCCGGCGCTCGTCATCGCCGACGAGGCGATGAGCCTCGACAAGGGCGCGGTCGCGCCCTGGGCCAAGTCGACCTCGCCCTATTACGGCCAGACCCTGGCGGCGCTGGCCGCGCATTACCGCTTCCGCACCGACGTGCCGTGGGGAAAGCTCACGGCCGCCGCCCGGCAGGTGATCCTGTACGGGTCGGACACCGACGTGATCCGCTTCGCCTACCACGACGGGCTGCGCGCCTACGAGGTGGCGAAGCCCTTCGAGGGGGTGATCCCGAACCTGGAACGGCGCTACCGCGAGACCGAGAGCGACGCCGCCCGCGAGGACATCTCGCGCTTCATGGCCGAGACGCCCTGCCACGCCTGCGGCGGCAAGCGGCTGAAGCCCGAGGCCCTCGCCGTGAAGGTGACCGACCGCGACATCGCCGACGCCGCCGCCCTCTCGGTGCGCGACGCCCACCGCTGGTTCGGCGACCTGCCGGCGCAGCTCAGCGCGAAGCAGAACGAGATCGCGGTCCGCATCCTCAAGGAGATCCGCGACCGGCTCACCTTCCTGGTCGATGTCGGGCTCGAATACCTCACCCTCGCCCGCGGCTCCGGCTCGCTGTCGGGCGGCGAGAGCCAGCGCATCCGCCTCGCCTCGCAGATCGGCTCGGGCCTCACCGGCGTGCTCTACGTGCTCGACGAGCCGTCGATCGGCCTGCACCAGCGCGACAACGAGCGGCTGCTCGGCACCCTCAAGCGCCTGCGCGACCTCGGCAACTCGGTGATCGTGGTCGAGCACGACGAGGACGCGATCCTCCAGGCCGACCACGTCGTCGATGTCGGGCCGGGCGCGGGCATCCACGGCGGCGAGATCGTCGCCCAGGGCACGCCGCAGGAGGTGCTGGCCAACCCCGCCTCCCTCACCGGGCGCTACCTCACCGGCGAACTCTCGGTGCGGATGCCGGCGAGCCGGCGCAAGGGCCAGAAGGGGCGCAGCCTCAAGCTCGTCGGGGCGCGGGGCAACAACCTCAAGGGCGTCACCGCCGAGATCCCGCTCGGCACCTTCACCTGCGTCACCGGCGTCTCGGGCGGCGGCAAGTCGACCCTCGTCATCGACACCCTGTACAAGGCGGTGGCGCGCAAGCTCAACGGCGCCCTGGAGCACCCGGCGCCGTTCGAGCGCCTGGAGGGGCTGGAGCACCTCGACAAGGTCATCGACATCGACCAGTCGCCGATCGGCCGCACCCCGCGCTCGAACCCCGCGACCTATATCGGCGCCTTCACGCCGATCCGCGACTGGTTCGCCGGCCTGCCCGAGGCCAAGGCCCGCGGCTACCAGCCCGGCCGGTTCTCGTTCAACGTCAAGGGCGGGCGCTGCGAGGCGTGCTCGGGCGACGGCGTCATCAAGATCGAGATGCACTTCCTGCCCGACGTCTACGTCACCTGCGACGTCTGCAAGGGCCGGCGCTACGACCGCGAGACCCTCGAGGTGAAGTACCGCGAGAACTCGATCGCCGACGTCCTCGACAAGACCGTCGAGGAGGCCGCCGACCTGTTCAAGGCGGTGCCGTCGATCCGCGAGAAGATGGAGACCCTGGCCCGGGTCGGCCTCGGCTACGTCCGGGTCGGCCAGCAGGCGACGACGCTCTCGGGCGGCGAGGCGCAGCGGGTGAAGCTGTCGAAGGAATTGTCGAAGCGCGCCACCGGCCGCACCCTCTACATCCTCGACGAGCCGACCACCGGCCTGCACTTCCACGACGTCGCCAAGCTGATGGAGGTGCTGCACGAACTCGTCGACCAGGGCAACACCGTGGTGGTGATCGAGCACAACCTCGAAGTCATCAAGACCGCCGACTGGGTCATCGACATGGGGCCCGAGGGCGGCGACGGCGGCGGCACCATCGTGGCCGAGGGCACGCCCGAGGCGATCGCCAAGGCCAAGGCCAGCCATACCGGGCGCTTCCTGCGCGAGGTGCTGGAGCGGCGGCCGGTGGTACAGGCCCCGCGCCGGCGGCGTCAGGCGGCGGAATAGCGGGCCGCCCCGGGCCTGCCGGCGAGTCCGGTTCCGTCGTCGCGGGCGTGGCCGGGGGAAACGGCGTCCCGGTCGGAAGGAATGCGCCTGTATCGTGCCGGAAACGCCGCCGTTGTGGTCCGGATCGGCATAGTTGCAGCGCACAAAGATGCTGTTCGACGAGGATTTTGCCAAGCAACTCTGCCGGCACCCAGCGTAACGTCCGACTGAATGACATGCGGCTTTTCCGCAACGATCGTGTCCGGTTCGTCGGAAATACGGGTCGCATACTGGAAATTCCGGCCTGGCTGTAGAACACTCGCCAGTGTTCGAGTCGTGCCGCTGTCGATGATGGAATGACGGCCTTCCGGTGACAGCTTGCAGGACAAGCGGGCAGCACCGGGCCGTGTTCGGCGTTCAAATCCATCGGGCGGCCGCCGGCGGGAAGGAAACCTTACCCATGCGCAAGTGCTGGCTGGCCGCGGGGGCGGCCACTCTGTCCTTCGTTGCCTCGGCGAATGCTGCCTTCGCGCAGACCACCACGGTGCCGGGCGAGCAGGTCGGCCTCGCCATCGGTGCCCCGCTGCCCGAGGGGGTCTACGCGATCAACACCTTCACCTATCGCAGCCCGGACGGGCCCGCCGCGACCTCGTCCGACTCGGCGGTCAACGTCCCGGTCCTGGTCTGGTCGACCCCGTGGAAGATCCTCGACGCCCGGGTCGAACTCGCCGTCGCGCCGCCGACGGTGTTCACCTTCAGCCGTGCCGTCGGCGGCCGCGACACCAGCATCAATGTCGGCACCTTCGTCGGCGGCATCTTCGCCTGGGATCTCGGCAGCAACGTCGGCGCGAGCTATCTCGCGGGCGTCTACCTCAACGATCTCAACGCCGGCCGCGGCGGCGGCCTCGGCATCCTGGCCTCGAACACCTACCGCCAGGGCTTCGCCCTCAGCTACACCGGCGACGGCTGGAACATCACCGCCAACCTCACCCACAACATCTACGACGTGCCGGCCCGCTTCGAGGGGCGCGGCGGCATCCCGTCCTTCTACGGACCGCAATACCCCTCCGACGCCCTCAACCTCGATCTGACGGCGACGAAGAAGTTCGGCCAGTTCGAGATCGGCGCCGTCGGCTACGGCACCGTCAACCTGCCGAACCGGCAGGCGCCGCTGCTGAACGGCCAGGGCCGCTTCGCCCTCGGCGGCCTCGTCGGCTACGATTTCGGCAGGTTCTCGGTCCAGGCCTGGATCGCCCGCGACGTCGTGACGACGGCCCGGCAGATCGATCCGGTCTCCGGGCCGACCCGGCGCGAGGCGTACTCGACCGAGGGCTGGTTCCGCGTCGTGGCACCGCTCTACACCGTGGCCGCCGCGCCGGCGCCGGAGCCGGTGCCGGTCGTGCGCAGGTACTACTGATGCGGCGTCCGGAAACCGCATCACGGGCCCGTGCGACGCGGGGCGAGGCCCTGCGCGCGGCCTGAGCGATGCGGGAAGCCGCAGGACCCCACCCGGATCCTCCGTCGAGACCCTCCCCGCCGGCCGGCGCGACGAGCGATGCCGTTCGACGCGCCGGGCGGTGTCCTCGTGCGCGGGGCCGGCCGGGGGATCGCCCCCGCTCGGGTGTCGAGCCGGCGGCGGCGACCTATAACGGAGGGTCTGGGACGGTGCCGCGGGGGGCCGTGCCGCGCGGACAGGAGGCCGGCATGGCATCGCTCGGAGACTGGAAGATTCCTTCGGCGGTCCAGCCCCGACCCGGCAACTACCCCTACGACCTCGACCGCGCCCTCTCCGCCGTGGTCGTCCTCTCCGCGCGGGCGCCGGACAACGCCTTCACCGCCCAGGCCCTCGGCACCGAGCGTGCCGGCAACGGCGTGGCGATCGACGCGGACGGGCTCGTCCTCACCATCGGCTACCTCATCACCGAGGTCGAGACCGTGTGGCTGACCACCCATGACGGGCGCAGCCTGCCCGGTCACGTCGTCGGCTTCGACGCGACCACCGGCTTCGGCCTCGTCCAGGCGCTCGGCCGCCTCGACCTGCCCCCCCTCCCCCTCGGCACGTCGGCCGGCCTGAAGGTCGGCGACGCGGTGGTGATGGCCGGGGCCGGCGGGCGCCAGCGGGCCGTCGCCGCCCGCATCGTCGCGCGGCAGGAATTCGCCGGCTACTGGGAATACGTCCTCGACGACGCCCTGTTCACCGCGCCGCCGCATCCGCACTGGGGCGGAACCGCCGTGATCGGGCCGGCCGGGGACCTCGTCGGGATCGGCTCGCTGCAGCTCCAGCAGGGCGAGGGCGACGGCGCCATCAACATGGTGGTGCCGATCGACCTCCTGCGGCCGGTCCTCTCCGATCTCACCCAGCGCGGCCGTCCGGCGGCGCCACCGCGGCCGTGGCTCGGCCTCTACGCCACGGAGATGGAGGACGGCGTGGTGGTGATGGGCCTCGCCAATGGCGGCCCGGCGGAAGCCGCCGACCTGCGCGCCGGCGACACCATCCTGGCGGTCGGCGACAGCCGGGTGAAGGACCTCGCGCAGTGCTTCCGGAGCGTGTGGGCGCTGGGCGAGGCCGGCGTCGCCGTTCCCATGACGGTGCGGCGGGACGGGCAGACCCTCGCCGTGACGATCGCGTCGGCCGACCGCGACCGCTTCCTGGTCGCCCCGCGGCTGCACTGAGGCGGCTCGTCGCGACCGCGCGCCGGGGCGTCTCCGGCCGGGTCGCGGGGGACACCCGGGAGCCGCACCCGCCCGCCGGTGCATGGATGCCACAGGTCGCGATCGCGATGCGTCGGCCGCGGCCGCGAACCGGCCCCCGAAGCCGGCACGCGGGTGCGGTCCCCGGCTCGCCGGCCACGCTTTCCCGCCTGCGGCGCCTTCGCACCTGCAACATCGTGCATGGAATCCGGTTCTGCGGCCGAAACAGCAGGGAAGTGCTGCTGAAAGCGCATGCAGCGCACCTTGGTTGACGAAGTCCTATGCGGACCATGCTGCCGTCGCATGGCTGGCTTACGCGGTTCAGACTCCACACCGGGGGGCTCACCCCCATATGGTGCATTGCAACAGAAACAGGCAGCGAAGCCGCCAATTTCGGCTTCGGCTGCCTGTCACGAGGTCAGTTCCATGTTCGTGTCCGTCATCCTCAGCAAGATCCGCTCGTACCTGCGTTACCGCGAGACCGTCACCGAGCTCTCCCGTCTGTCCGACCGCGAGCTCGACGATCTCGGCATCAACCGCTACGAGATCCCGGGTATCGCCCGCAGCCACGCCTGAGCCGACGCTCCGGCCCATCTGCCGGCCCTCTCCCGGGGAATCGCGCGCCCGCCCCTTCGGCGGGCGTTCGCGCGTCAGGGTCTCGTTCGCCGGCGTGTCGCCGTTGATCTGAGCCCACCCGATCCGATATGCCGCCTCATGTCCGGATCCCTTCCCATCCACGTCGTCGGTGGCGGCCTCGCCGGCTCGGAGGCCGCCTGGCAGATCGCGCAGAGCGGCCTGCCCGTGGTGCTGCACGAGATGCGGCCGGTGCGCGCCACCGAAGCCCACCAGACCGACGGCCTCGCCGAACTCGTCTGCTCGAACTCGTTCCGTTCCGACGACGCCGACCTCAACGCGGTCGGCCTGCTGCACCAGGAGATGCGCCGCCTCGGCTCGCTCATCATGCGGTCGGGCGACGCCCATCAGGTGCCGGCGGGCGGCGCGCTCGCCGTCGACCGCGAGGGCTTCTCCCGCGCCGTCACCGCGGCGCTCGACGCCCATCCCCTGGTGACCATCGCCCGCGAGGAGATCGACGCTCTGCCACCCGAGGCGTGGGACAGCGTGATCGTCGCGACCGGGCCGCTGACCGCGCCGGGGCTGGCCGAGGGCATCCGCGGCCTCACCGGCGCCGAATCCCTCGCCTTCTTCGACGCCATCGCGCCGATCGTCCATCGCGACTCGATCGACATGGACACGGCGTGGTTCCAGTCGCGCTACGACAAGGCCGGGCCGGGCGGCACCGGAGCCGACTACATCAACTGTCCCCTCGACCGCGAGCAGTACGCCGCCTTCATCGCCGCCCTCGTCGCGGGCGAGAAGACGTCGTTCAAGCAGTGGGAGGCGAGCACGCCGTATTTCGACGGCTGCCTGCCGATCGAGGTGATGGCCGAGCGCGGCCCCGAGACCCTGCGCCACGGCCCGATGAAGCCGTTCGGCCTCACCAACCCGCACAACCCCCACGTCAAGGCCTACGCCATCGTGCAGTTGCGCCAGGACAACGCGCTCGGCACGCTCTACAACATGGTCGGCTTCCAGACGAAGCTCACCTACGGCGAGCAGGTGCGGATCTTCCGCACCATCCCCGGCCTCGAGAGGGCGGAGTTCGCCCGGCTCGGCGGCCTGCACCGCAACACCTACATCGACTCGCCCCGCCTCCTCGACGCGACCCTGCGGCTGAAGGCGGCCCCGCGCCTGCGCTTCGCCGGCCAGATCACCGGCTGCGAGGGCTACGTCGAGAGCGCCGCCGTGGGGCTGATGGCGGGGCGCTTCGCCGTCGCCGAGCGCCTCGGCCGGCCGCTGGCGCCCCTGCCCCCGACCACCGCGCTCGGGGCGCTGATCGGCCACATCACCGGCGGCCATCTCAGCGCCGAGGACGAGGGCGCCCCGCGCTCGTTCCAGCCGATGAACGTCAATTTCGGGCTGTTCCCGCCGCTGGAGCGGGCGCCGAAGGCGCCGGACGGCCGCCGCCTGCGCGGACCCGAGAAGGCGCAGGCGAAGAAGCGGGCGCTGACCGACCGGGCCCGGGCCGACCTCGCGGCGTGGCTCGGCGAGCCCTCGCTGCCGGCGGCGGCGGAGTAGACCCGGCACGCAGCGAGCGACCCGACCCGCGATGACCTTCGCCACCGAGCGGCTCGCCTCGTGCGACGCCGCGATCCTGTATGCCGGGGCGGGCTTCGACGCCTTCATGCCCGAACGCGCCCCCCTGATGCGGGCGCCGCCGGCCGGGCGGCTCGTCGCCCCCCTGTTCCCCGCCTATGCCTACGACCGTCCGGCGCCGGAATGGCTGCGCGGCGGCGACGCCGCCGAGGCGGTGGCGCTCGAGGCGGAGTTCGCGGGGATCGATCGGATCGTCCGGTGCGGCGCGCCCGCCGGGCTGTTCGTCCTCGACGACGCCGTCCTGCGCGACAACGTGCTGTATGCCGGCGGCCGCATCGTCTACGAGACCTACCGGCCGCCGGACCGGCCCGGCCTGACCCTCGCGGATGACGCCACCGTGGCGCGGGCGGAGCCGCACCCGGCCGAGGTCGCGCTGTTCTTCAGTTCGTCGGGCTCGTTCAACTACGGGCACTGGCTGGTCGACGACCTGCCGCGCCTCAAGGCGTTCGGGACCCTGCGGCGGCTGCATCCGGACCGCCGCATCACCCTGGTCCTGACCGGCTACGGTGCGGCGAGCGACGAGATCCGGCGGCGCACGATCCGGCTCTTCCTCGGCGACGAGGCCGGCATCGAGATCGCGTTCTTGCCGCGGGACGCGGCGCTGCGCTTCCCGCGCCTGTACTACGCCAGCCCGGTCTCGGTTCATCCGGCGAGCAAGTCGCCGGAGGCGCTCCGGTTCGTGCGCGACCACCTTCTCCGGCGCGCGCGCGAGGTGCGCTGGAAACTCGGGCGGGAATGCCTGCGGACCGGCCGGGCGGAGGCGGGCCGGCGGATCTACGTCGACCGCGCGCCGCAATGGGGCCGCGCCATCGTCAACCGCGACGCGGTGCTCGACCTCGTCCGCCGCCGCGGCTACACGGTGGTCGATCCGGAGCAACTCTCGTTCAGCCGGCAGGTCGCGACCTTCGCCCGCGCCCGGGCCGTCGCCGGCCCGATGGGTGCGGCGATGACCAACACCCTGTTCTGCCGCCCGCACGCCACCATCCTCCACCTCGCGGCGGAGGGCTGGACCGACCCGTTCTTCTGGGATCTCGGCGCCGCCTGCGGCCAACGCTACCGGGCGCTCCACGGCGCCAGCGCGACACCCCAGCCCCGCCCCAACCGCGAGCCCTACGCCGTCGACCTCGATCGTCTCGACAGCATGCTGCCGCGCTGACGGTCAGCGGAACCGCCGCGAGGCGCGCCACAGCCGGAAGACCCGGCGCCAGCGCGGCAGGTCGACGGCGCTGCGCAGCGGATCGTGGCCCGGCCGCTCCATCGCCCGGAGATAGTCCGGCACCAGGGCGACCGGCAGGTAGGCCGCGCCGGCGGCCGGCGAGATGGTGCCGCGCGCCTGCGCGAAGGCGTCGAGGTGGCGCCGCGCCAGGGCGCGCAGGTCGGCGCAGGCCCCGGCGAGGCCGGGGCCGCCGCGCCCGTTGACGATGTCCTCGCGGGTGACGCCGTGGGCGGCCAGCACGTCCGCCGGCAGGTAGACCTGACCGCGGCGGGCGTGCCAGGGCAGCGCGCGCAGCAGGCCGGTCACCGCCTGGGCGACGCCGGCATGGCCGGCGGCGGCGGCCCCGCCGGGCTCGCCGCCATCGGCGAGGATCAGGCCGCCGAGGCGGATCAGGCTGGAGGCGGTCTCGCCGCAATAGCCCTCCAGGTCGCCGGTCGAGGGCATCGGGTCGTCGTAGAGGTCGAACACCCGGGCGTCGACGAGATCGACCAGCGGCTGGCGCGGCAGGCGCCGGCGCACGATGGTGTCGTCGAGGGCCGCCGCCACCGGGTTGGCGCGCACGTCGCCGCGGGCCTCGCCCTGGAGCGCGTCGCGCCACCATTGCAGCCGGATCTCGCCGGGCATCGGGCTCGACACCGCGTCGCGCACCCGGGCCACTTCCAGGCTGAAGGCGTGGAGGGCGAACAGGTGCCGGCGATGCCCGGCCGGGGCGAACAGGGCCGAGAAGTACCGGTCGGGGTCGCCGTCGCGGACCAGGGCCTCGCAATGGTCGTAGGCCCAGTCGATGCCGCGGCCCGCCGCCGCGCCGTCCTCGCTCATCGCAGGAGCCTCATCGCAGGACTCTCATGGCACCGCGATCAGGGCGGCCGCGACCTTGCGGTTCTCGCCCGCCAGGATGTTGTAGGTCTTCGCCGCCGCGCCGGTCTGCATCACGTCGAGGCCGATGCCGGCGGCCTTGAGGTGGCGGCGCAGGGCCTCGGGCACGAACACGATCTCGGCGCCGGTGCCGATCAGCAGCAGGTTGACCGCGCCGCCCTCGGCGAGCACCGGGGCGAGGCTCGCCGGGGTGATCTGCGAGGCGTCCGCGACGTCCCAGGCGCGGACGCCGGAGGGCAGCGCCAGGATCGAGCCGCGATGCGACATGTCGGCGAAGCGGAAGCCGCCGTTGCCGTAGGAGTCGATCGGGTGGCGGCCCGGGACGAAGCCGTCGTGGAGGCGCCCGCTCTCGGCCATGCCGCCCCCTACTCCGCCGCGTGCTTCAGCGCCGCGTCCTCGTCCCGGCCGGGGCTGCGGTTGCTGTGGCCCTGGAGGCCGATGTAGATCAGGAACGGCGTCGAGATGAAGATCGCCGAGTAGGTGCACAGCACCACGCCGACCAGCATCACCACCGAGAAGCCCTTGATCGCCTCGCCGCCGAACAGCACCAGGGCGACCAGCGACAGGGCGGTCGAGGTCGCGGTCATCACCGTGCGCGACATGGTGGAGTTGATCGACAGGTTGAGCAGCTCGACCGTCGGCATGGTCTTGTAGCGCCGCATCAGCTCGCGGGTGCGGTCGAACACCACCACCGTCTCGTTCAGCGAGTAGCCCACGATGGTGAGGATCGCGGCGATCGAGGTCATGTTGAACTCGATCCGGGTGATGACGAACAGGCCCACCGTGAGCACGATGTCGTGCAGGGTGCCGACGATGGCGCCGAGCGCCAGTTCGCGCTCGAACCGGAACCACAGGTACATCAGCACCGCGACGACCGAGAGCACGACGCCGATCGTGCCCGACTGCACCAGCTCGCCCGAGACGCGGGGGCCGACGGTCTCGACGCGCTCGAAGGTGTAGTCGGCGTCGAAGGCGGCGTGGGCCTTCTGCATCACGAGGGTCTGGCCGGTCTCGCCGCCGGCCTGGAGCGGGAAGCGGACCGAGATCGAGCCCTGGCCGTATTCCTGCACCTCGGTCTCGCCGAAGCCGAAGCCGTTGGCGGTGTGGCGCACCGCGCCGACATCGGCGGTGGCGCCAGCCTTCGGCCGCAGCTCGACCAGGGTGCCGCCCTTGAAGTCGATGCCGAAATTCAGCCCGATGGTCACGAACAGGACCACCGTCGCGATCGACAGCAGCGCCGAGAGCGGGAAGCTGAAGCGCCGCAGGCGCATGAAGTCGAAGTGGGATTCGTCGGGCCAGAGGCGGAGGAGGCGCATCGTACGGGGTCCAGGATTCGGCGTCGCGGGCGGGACCTGAACGGCCCCGGCCCTGGCGGGCGCCGCCCCGGGGGCGGCGCGAGACTCGTCAGATCGGCAGCACCTTCGGACGGAAGCGCTGATACCACAGGGCGATCATCATCCGGGTGAGCGTCACGGCGGTGATGACGGTGGTCAAGATGCCGAGGATGAACACCACGGCGAAGCCGCGCACCGGGCCCGACCCCATGAAGAACAGGATGATCGCGGCGATCGCCATGGTCGAGTTCGAGTCGATGATGGTGGCGAAGGCGCGGTCGAACCCGGCCTGGAGCGCCGAGGGGATCGAGCGTCCGGCCCGCACCTCCTCGCGCACGCGCTCGTAGATCAGCACGTTGGAATCCACCGCCGTGCCGATGGTGAGCACGATGCCGGCGATGCCCGGCAGCGTCATGGTGGCTTCCAGCACCGACATCAGGCCGAGGATCAGGCCGACATGGACGAGGAGAGCGATGTTGGCGAACAGGCCGAAGATGCCGTAGGTCGCGAACATCAGCACCACGACAAGGACGGTGGCGACGAGGGTCGCCATCTTGCCGGCCTCGATCGAGTCGCGGCCGAGGCCCGGGCCGACGGTGCGGCGCTCGATGATGGTGAGCTTGGCCGGCAGGGCGCCGGCGCGCAGCAGCACCGAGAGGTCGTTGGCCTGCTGCACCGTGAACCGGCCCGAGATCTGGCCCTGGCCGCCGGTGATCGGCTGGAGGATGCGCGGCGCCGACACGACCTCGTTGTCGAGGACGATCGCCATCGGCCGGCCGACGTTCTCGCTCGTCGCCTGCCCGAAGCGCTGGGCGCCCCGGAGGTTGAACTTGAAGTTGACGATCGGCTCGTTCGACTTCGAGTCGAAGCCCGGCTGGGCGTCGGTGAGGTCGGCGCCGTCGGCCATCACCCGGCGCTCGACCGGCACCCGCTGGCCGTTGGAGTCGCGGGAGGGCAGCATGTCGACGTCGCCGGACGGGCTGTCGGCGAGCATGCGGAATTCGAGCTTGGCGGTCTTGCCGAGCTGCTCCTCCAGGCGCTGCGGGTCCTGAAGGCCCGGCACCTGCACGAGGATGCGGTCGGCGCCCTGCTGCTGGATCGACGGCTCGGTGGTGCCGCCGAGGTCGACGCGGCGGCGCACCACCTCGATCGCCTGGGAGACCGCGCGGCGGACCCGGGCGTTGAGGCCGGCATCGGTGAAGTCGAGCCGGATCGTGCCGTTGGGGTCTTCCTTGATGTCGAGGGTGTTGGCGCCGGTCTGGCCCAGCACCGCGTCGGTGACCGGCTGCGACAGCGCCCGCAGCTTCGGCAGCGCGCGGGCGCGGTTGGCGGCGTCGCCGATGCGGAGCTGCACGCCGCGGGGGGTGAGCTGGATGCCGCCGTCGGCCTGGATCGCCTCGGCCCGCAGCGCCCCGCGCACGTCGTCGCGCAATTGCTGCGCCATGGTGCGGGTGAGGTCGTTGCGGTCGACCTCGAGCACGATCTGCGAGCCGCCCTGGAGGTCGAGGCCGAGCACGATGGCGCGGGTCGGGACGATCCAGGTCGGGAACCAGCCCGGCAGGGACGAGACGAAGGCCTTGCGCTGGTCGGCCGAGAAGAAGCTCGGCACGGCGAGCGCGAGGCCGATGACGATCACGGCCAGCGTCGCGACGATCTTCGTGGTGGAAAAGCGGAGCATCGGGTTCCGACCGTGTGGCGAGCGCCGCCCCGGGGCGGCGCGGTGTCGGGTGGATCAGGCGGCCTTGACCGGCTCGCCCTTGGCGCGGACTTCGGCGATCATCCCGCGGACGACCTTCACCCGCACGCCCTCGGCGATCTCGACCTCGATCTCGCTCGCCTCGTCGGTCACCTTCGAGACCCGGCCGAGGATCCCGCCATTGGTCACCACCGTGTCGCCGCGGCGCACGTTCCGGACCATGTCCTGATGCTGCTTGGCCTTGCGCTGCTGCGGCCGCAGGATCAGGAAATACATGATGACGAAGATGAGAACGAACGGGACCACCTGCAAGATGACGTCCGTGCCGCTGGCGGCGGCGCCAGCTCCCTGCGCGAAGGCGGGCGTGATCACTCGTGGGTCTCCCGAGAATACGAGGACAGGCCACCCGGGTGCCGGGCCGCCTGTCGTGAAAGCGCGCGGACTATAGCCAGGGGCGACCCGAAAGCAACGGCGACACCCGCGCCGCATGGCCGGCGCGCATCAGGTCCGCTCCCGCTCGCCGCAGGCCGGGATTAAGACGCGCGCCAGCCCGTAACTGTCCGAAGCCGGATTGTCGAAGACGAGTCCCCATGACCGAGCGCCCTTCCCTGCCCTCCGACGAATCCGGCCTGATGCCGGTGCTGCTCCGCATCGCCGCCGCCCTCGAACGGGCGGCTCCGCCTGTGATGCGGCCGCCGGATTTCGCGGCGGCCGACGCCTTCGTGTGGCTCGCCGAGGGCCGGCTCCAGCCGGTGCCGCAGGTGAACCGGGTCGAGATCGGCCTGCTGCGCGGGATCGACCGGATGCGCGACATCCTGTCCGACAACACCGCGCGCTTCGCCCGCGGCCTGCCGGCGAACAACGCCCTGCTGTGGGGCGCCCGCGGCATGGGCAAGTCTTCGCTGGTCAAGGCGGTGCACGCGGAGATCAACGCCACCCGCGGGGGCGGCACCCGGCCGCTCAAGCTGGTCGAGATCCATCGCGAGGACATCGAGGGCCTGCCGGCGCTGATGGGCCTGCTGCGGCCCGACCCGCACCGCTTCGTGGTGTTCTGCGACGACCTGTCCTTCGACGCCGAGGATACCTCGTACAAGTCGCTCAAGGCGGCGCTCGACGGCGGCATCGAGGGGCGGCCGGACAACGTGCTGTTCTACGCCACCTCCAACCGCCGCCACCTGCTCGCCCGCGAGATGGTCGAGAACGAGCGCTCGACGGCGATCAACCCGGGCGAGGCGGTCGAGGAGAAGGTGTCGCTGTCAGACCGGTTCGGGCTCTGGCTCGGGTTCCACAAGTGCAGCCAGGACGAATACCTCGCGATGATCGACGCCTATGTCGGCCGCTACGGCCTGGCGGTCGAGCCGGCGGTGCTGCGGGCCGGGGCGCTCGAATGGGCGACCACCCGGGGCTCCCGCTCCGGCCGCACGGCGTTCCAGTACATCCAGGATCTCGCCGGGCGGCTCGGGCGGCGGCTGGAGTAGCCGGCGTTCCGCCGGCCGCTCACAGCCCCCTGTCGAGGCGCAGGATGCGGCAGGGCTCGCCGGCCTTCGCGGCCGGAGCGCGGGGCTCGCGGATCAGCAGCGCCTCGGCGCTCGCCAGCACCGAGAGCATCGAGGAATCCTGCCGCGGCGCCGGGTGCACCACCGGAAGCCGGTCGGGCGCCGTGTCGAGGCGGGCACGCAGGTAGTCCTGGCGCCCGTCATTGGCCGGCAGGTCGGCGCCGAGGATCGCCGGCTCGCTGCGGTCGGCCGCCGCGGACGGGTCGCCCTGGAGCGCGCGGATCAGCGGCCGCACGAAGACGAGGCCGCACACCACCGACGAGACCGGGTTGCCCGGCAGGCCGACCACCGCCATCGCGCCGAGGCGCCCGTGCATCAGCGGCTTGCCCGGCCGGATCGCCACCCGCCAGAAGCCGAGGTCGAGCCCCTGGCGCACCAGGGCCGACTGCATCAGGTCGTGGTCGCCGACCGAGGCGCCGCCGAGGGTGACGAGCAGGTCGGCCGCCTCGTCCCGGGCCCGGGCGATGGCGGCCTCCAGCGCCGCGAAGCTGTCGCCGGCGATGCCGAGGTCGATCGCCTCCGCCCCCGCCTCGCGGGCGAGCGCGGCCAGCGCGAGGCCGTTCGAGGCGACGATCTGGTCCCAGGCGGCGGGCTCGCCGGGCCGCACCAGCTCGTCGCCGGTGGCGAGGATCGCGACCCGGGGCCGGCGCCGCACGCTCACGGAGGGATGGCCGCCGGCCGCCGCGAGGGCGGTGCGCCAGCCGTCGAGGCGCTCCCCGGCCCGCAGCAGCACGTCGCCCTCGCGGAAGTCGAGCCCGCTCGCGCGGACGTAGCGCCCGGGCGGGTTGGCCTCGCGCACCTCGACGTGGTCGCCGTCCGTCCGCGTGTCCTCCTGGATCACGATGGTGTCGGCGCCCTCCGGCATCGGCGCGCCGGTGAAGATCCGCAGCGCCTCGCCGGCGCCGAGCCGTCCGCGCCAGCCGCGGCCGGCGGCGCTCTCGCCGGCGACCCGCAGCCGCGCCGGCACGGCCGCGACGTCGGCGCCGAGCACCGCGTAGCCGTCCATCGCCGAGGTGGTGAAGGGCGGCTGGGTGCGCAGGGCGGGCAGGTCGGCCGCGAGGGTGCGCCCGGCGGCCTCGTCGATCGGAATCGTCTCGGCGGCGACCGGCACGACCCCGGCGAGGATGCGGGCCAGCGCCTCGGCGACCGGAAGGAGCGGCGGCGTCACGGCGCCGGCTCCGCCTCGTAGGGGCCGGAGCGGCCGCCGCTCTTGGCGAGCAGGCGCACGCCCTCGATCCGCATGCCGCGGTCGGCGGCCTTCACCATGTCGTAGACGGTGAGGCAGGCGACCGACACCGCGGTCAGCGCCTCCATCTCGACCCCGGTCGGGCCCTGGACCCGGACCTCGGCGGTGATGCGGATGCCCGGCAGGGCGTCGTCGGGCTCGCACTCCACCCGCACCCGGGTCAGCAGCAGCGGATGGCAGAGCGGGATCAGCTCGTGGGTGCGCTTGGCCGCCATGATGCCGGCGAGCCGCGCGGTGCCGAGCACGTCGCCCTTCTTGGCGTCGCCCTCGCGGATCAGCCGCAGGGTGTCCGGGTTCATCACCACGAGGCCCTCGGCCCGGGCGGCCCGGTCCGTCGCCGGCTTGTCGGTCACGTCGACCATGTTCGCCGTGCCGGCGGCGTCGAGATGGGTCAGGCTCGCCATGGCGGGGCTCCCGGCGGGATCACTTCTCTCCGAACAGCAGCCGGCGGGTCGCGGCGGTCACGTCGGCCTCGCGCATCAGGCTCTCGCCGACGAGCAGCGCGCGGATCCCGGCCTCGTCGGCGAGGCGGCGGGCGTCGCCGTGGCCGCCGATGCCGCTCTCGCCGACGAGGATCCGGTCCTTCGGCGCGCCGGGGGCGAGGCGGATCGCGGTGTCGAGGGAGACCTCGAAGGTGCGCAGGTTCCGGTTGTTGATGCCGATCAGCCGGGCGCCGAGGGGGATCGCCCGGGCGAGTTCCGCCTCGTCGTGGACCTCGACCAGCACGTCCATGTCGAGGTCGTGGGCGGTCTCGACCAGGGCGGCGGCCTCGTCGTCGTCGAGGCTCGCCATGATGACGAGGATGCAGTCGGCGCCCCACGCCCGGGCCTCGAAGACCTGGTAGGGCTCGAACATGAAGTCCTTGCGCAGGACCGGCAGGGTGCAGGCCTCCCGCGCCGCCCGGAGGTAGTCCGGCCTGCCCTGGAACGACGGCTCGTCGGTGAGCACCGACAGGCAGGAGGCGCCGCCGGCCTCGTAGGCGCGGGCGAGCGCCGGCGGGTCGAAATCCTCGCGGATCAGGCCCTTCGACGGCGACGCCTTCTTGATCTCTGCGATCAGGGCGAGGCGGTCCTTCGCGATGTGGGCGGCGAGGGCGTCGGCGAAGCCGCGCGGCGGATCGGCCCTGGCGACCCGCTTCTCCAGCTCGGCCAGCGGCACGCGCAGCTTCGCCTCGGCGATCTCGCGGCGCTTGTAGGCTTCGATATGGGCCAGCACGTCGGCCGGGCGGGGCCGCTCGGCGGAGGCACGATGCGTCGGGTCGGTGTCGAGCAAGGCCGGCTCCTTCCGGAGGAGGGTCGCAGCAAGCACGGGGAAACTCACTTCAGGCGTTGGAGACGGTCACGAGACGCGCCAGAACGGCCCGGGCCGCTCCGGTATCGATCGCCTGCACCGCGCGCGCAACGCCTTCCGGCAAGGTAGGGGCCTTGCCGGCGACCACCAGGGCCGCGGCGGCGTTGAGGACGGCGATGTCGCGATAGGCGGTGCGGGCGCCGTCGAGCACCGCCGTGAGCGCGGCCGCGTTGTGCTCGGGGTCGCCGCCGCGCAGGTCCTCGGGCGCGGCGAGCGCGATGCCGAGCTCCCGCGGGTCGATGGTGAAGCGGCGGGTCGCGCCGTCCTCCAGGGCGACCACCGCGGTCGGGCCGGTGGTGGTGATCTCGTCGAGCCCGTCCGAGCCGTGCACGGTCCACACCCGGCGGCTGCCGAGTTCGCCGAGCACCGCGGTCATCGGCTCGGCCAGGGAGGCGGCGTAGACGCCGAGCAACTGCCCGCCGACGCCGGCGGGATTGCACAGGGGGCCGAGGACGTTGAACAGGGTGCGGGTGCCGAGCTCGACCCGCACCGGGGCGACGTGGCGCATCGAGGCGTGGTGGGCCTGCGCGAACATGAAGCACAGGCCGGCTTCCGCGAGGCAGCGGGAGAGGCCGGCGGGGTCGAGCCCGAGCCTCACCCCGAGGGCGGCGAGCACGTCGGCGGCGCCGGAGCGCGACGAGGCGGCGCGGTTGCCGTGCTTGGCCACCGGGACGCCGCAGGCCGCCACGAGGATCGAGGCGAGGGTCGAGACGTTGTAGCTGCCGGAATGGTCGCCGCCGGTACCGACGATGTCGATCGCGTCGGCGGGAGCGGCGACCCGGGTCATGCGGTCGCGCATGGCGATCGCCGCGCCGGTGATCTCCTCCACCGTCTCGCCGCGCACCCGCAGGGCCATCAGGAAGCCGCCGGCCTGGGCGTGGGTCACTTCGGCGGAGAGCAGGTGGTCGAAGGCGCGGCGGGCCTCGTCGCGCGTCAATGCTGCGCCCGTGGCGACCTTCGCCAGGTAGGGCTTGAACGAGTCCATGGCGGGAACGGGCCTGAGGTCAGCGCGACCGGAGCGGGTGAGGCCCCGTCAATGCACGGCGCCGGGGCGCTTGTCACCCCGGCCGGCATGCCAGGACGCGGCGAGAGCGAGGAAGTTGCGCACCATCCGCTCGCCGTGCTGCGACAGGATGCTCTCGGGATGGAACTGCACCCCGTGGACGGGCCGGGTGGCGTGCTCCAGCGCCATGATGAGCCCGTCGGCCTCGGCGGTGACCGCGAGATCCGCCGGGCAGGTGGCGCGGTCGACGATCAGCGAGTGGTAGCGGGTGGCGGCGAACGGGCCGTCGAAGCCGCGGAACAGCCCGCGTGCGCCGTGCTCGACCTGCGAGACCTTGCCGTGCATCGGGGCGGGCGCCCGCACGACGTTGCCGCCGAAGGCCTGCCCGATCGCCTGGAGGCCGAGGCAGACGCCAAGCATCGGCACCGCGTCGCTGAGATCGCGCACCACGTCGAGGCAGATGCCGGCCTCGCTCGGGGTGCACGGCCCCGGCGACAGCACCAGGGCGTCGGGCGCCCGCCGGCGGATGTCGTCCACGCTCACCGCGTCGTTGCGCACCACCTCGATCGACGAGACCAGCGGCCCGATCAGGTGGACGAGATTCCAGGTGAAGGAATCGTAGTTGTCGATGACGAGGATGTCGGACATGGGGGCGAGCAGGGGCCTTGGGCGCCGGGGCCGGGCGCGCCGGGACGATGCGTCCTTGGCCTCCGGCGCGGGGCGCGTCAAGATTCCGGCCCTGCGGCGGCTTGGGCCGGGGCGTCCTCCCGCGATGCGCCGTCAGCCGCTCCTCCGGCCGAGGAACGCCGCGATGCCGTCCTCGGCGGCGCGGGCCAGCATGTTCTCGGTCATCACGCGCCCCGCATGGGCGTAGGCCTGCGCCAGCGGCATCTCGAGCTGCTCGTAGAACGCGCGCTTGCCGACCCGCACCGTGTAGGGGCTGCGCGCCGCGATGCCGGCGGCGAGGTCCCGCGCGGCGGAAAGCGCCGTGCCGGCCGGCACCACCCGGTTGACGAGGCCGAGGGCCTTCGCCTCCTCGGCGTCGGCGAGTTCGGCGGTGAGCAGCATCGCCATCGCGGCCTTGCGCGACAGGTTGCGCGACAGCGCGACCATCGGGGTCGAGCAGAACAGCCCGATCTGGATGCCGGGGGTGGCGAAGCGCGCCTCCTCGCCGGCCACCGCGAGGTCGCAGGCGGCGACGAGCTGGCAACCCGCCGCGGTGGCGATCCCCTCCACCGCCGCGATCACCGGCTGCGGCAGCGCCGGCACCGCCATCATCACCGCCGAGCAGAGGTCGAACAGGGCGGCGAATTGCGCCGCGCCGCGGTCGGGGGCCTCGCGGTAGGCGGTCATCTCCTTGAGGTCGTGCCCGGCGCAGAAGGCCGGGCCGGCGGCGGCGATCACCACGGCCCGCACCTCCGGATCCTCGGCGAGCCGGGCGAGGGCGTCGCGCAGGGCGCCGAGCAGGGCCGCCGAGAGGGCGTTGCGGGCGCGAGGCCGGTTCAGCGTCAGGGTGGCGACGCCGCCATCGTCGCTGCGCAGGAGAAGGCTGTCGTCCATGGTCGGGCTCCCCGGGCGCCCCGCTCGCGGGAGACGCCGTCCGTCGCGGCATTGTCGGACGCGGCCGTCCGTGCTGCAAGGAGCCGGTCCCGCCGAGCCAGCCCTCCCCGCATGCCGACAGAACCCGTGATGAGCCGCGACGCCGTGGCCGCCTACCTCGACGAGGTGTTTCCGCAGATCCATCACGGCGGCCCCGGGCCGGTCGTCGTCGCGGTCGGCCCGATGACCGCGACCCTGCGGCTGCCCTACCACGACCGCCACGTGCGGCCGGGCGGCACCCTGTCGGGGCCGGCGATGATGATGCTGGCCGACGTGGCGTTCTACGTCGCGCTGCTGGCCCAGCTCGGCCCGGTCCCGCTCGCCGTCACCACCAGCCTGTCGTTCAACTTCCTGCGCAAGCCGGCCCGGCGCGACCTCCTCGGCGAGGCCCGGATCATGAAGCTCGGCCGGCGCCTCGCGGTCGGCGAGGTGCTGATCCACAGCGACGGCAGCGAGGACCTCGTCTGCCACGCCACCGGGACCTACGCCCTACCGGGCGCGGAAAAGAATGCGGTATCATGATACCGCAAAAGCGAAGACACTCAGAAACAAGCACTTTTCGCGACATCATCGCGTTCGTCTCGGGTTGACGGCGGGGGGCGCAGCCGCTAGAGAGCCGGCCATCGCCGCTGCGCGTCCCTGCGCGGCGGCGTCCTGTTTTTCCCTCAAGCTCTTCGGGATCCAGCGCGATGAAGACCTTTTCGCTGAAGCCCGCCGACGTCGAGAAGAAGTGGGTGATCATCGATGCGGACGGCCTCGTCGTGGGCCGTCTCGCCTCGATCATCGCGATGCGTCTGCGGGGCAAGCACAAGGCCCAGTACACGCCCCACGTCGATTGCGGCGACAACGTCATCGTCATCAATGCGGACAAGGTGAAGTTCACCGGCCGCAAGTATAACCAGAAGGTGTACTACCACCACACCGGCTTCCCGGGCGGCATCAAGGAGCGCTCGGCGAAGGCGATCCTCGAGGGGCGCTTCCCCGAGCGCGTCGTCGAGAAGGCCGTGGAGCGCATGCTGCCGCGCGGCCCGCTGTTCCGGAAGATCCTCGGCAACCTGCGGGTCTACAAGGGCACCGAGCACCCCCACACCGCCCAGCAGCCGGAGACGCTCGACGTCGCCGCTCTCAACCGCAAGAACGTGAGCGCGTAAGATGGCGACCCTTCAGTCCCTCGCCGATCTCGGCCAGGCCAACACGGCCAACCTCTCGCAGGGCGAGAACGACGCCCCGGTCCACGTCCAGAAGCTGGACGCCCAGGGCCGCGCCTACGCCACCGGCAAGCGCAAGGACGCGGTCGCCCGCGTCTGGATCAAGCCCGGCGCCGGCAAGATCACGGTCAACGACCGTCCGATCGACACCTACTTCGCCCGCCCGGTGCTGCGCATGCTGCTCCAGCAGCCGCTGCAGATCGTCAACCGCATCGACCAGTACGACATCGTCGTCACGGTCGCCGGCGGCGGCCTCTCGGGTCAGGCCGGCGCGGTGCGCCACGGCCTCGCCAAGGCGCTGACCTACTACGAGCCGGAGCTGCGCTCGCCGCTCAAGCGCGAGGGCTTCCTGACCCGCGACGCCCGCGTCGTCGAGCGCAAGAAGTACGGCCGCAAGAAGGCCCGCCGCAGCTTCCAGTTCTCGAAGCGCTGATCCGGCGCCTCGCGCCGGTCGACAGGGCAGGCCCGCGCGGGCCTGCCCTTTTTTGTCGCCTGATACGATCTCCGGACGATCAGTCCCGACAATCGGATCACCAGCCCGCGTGGCGGAGCTTTGCTCCGCACGCATGAGCGAAGCCGATTTCCGCATCGCGAAAGCGATCAATCGGAAATCGTATCAGGCGGCGAGCGCGCGCTCCAGCTCGCCCTTCGACATCGAGGAGCGGCCGGGGATCTTCTTCGCCCGCGCCTGCTTCATCAGGTCGGCCTTGGTGGTGCCGCTGCCCGACTTGCGGGCCGCCGCGGCCTTGCGGGCGACGTCCTTCGGCTGCTTCGAGTGCTGCTTGCCCTTGGCGGTGTCGGCCCGCTTCTTGGCGGTGCTGCGGGAATACTCCTCGTCGCTGAGCGACTCTCTCGCCTTCTTCGGCAGGTAGCGCTCGCCGGTCTTGCCGCTCTCGCGCCCCGACCTGGTGCCCCACTCCTCGTCGGTCCACTGCGTCAGGTGGTTGTCGTCGCTCTTCTTGCCCTCGTAGCCGCCGCCGGCCTCCTTGTAGTCGTGCGTGGCGAGCTGGGCCTTGCGCGCCGACCACTGCCCGGGCTTGCCGCCCTTCGACGACTGGGTGACCTTCTTCTTCACCTTGTCCCACAGCTTCGGATCGGTCTTCCGGGCGGTCTCCGACATGGCGTCATCCTGTTCGACTGAGTTGGCCGGTCAACCGGGCCGTGTCGAACCGGGTTCCGGAAGCCCTGCGTCAGGAGTGTGGCTGCGGTGTTTGCCGGAAGCCCTCGACAGCACGGGTTGACTCGGGCGGCACGGGTGCCCATCCACCGGCAGCCGATCGGGTTTCCCTGGCCGCGACGGCGATCCGGAAGTTCCGCCATGACCACCCTGCAACGTCCCAGCGTCTTCATCGACGGCGAGGCCGGCACGACCGGTCTCGGCATCCGCGAACGCCTCCAGGGCTTCGGCGACCTCGCCCTGCGCTCGATCCCGCACGAGCAGCGCAAGGACCCGCAGGCCAAGCGCGCCCTGCTCGCCGAGGTCGACCTCGTGGTCCTGTGCCTGCCCGACGACGCCTCGCGCGAGACGGCGGCGCTCGCCGATTCGCTGCCGGATGGCGGGCCGCGGCTGCTCGATGCCAGCACCGCCCACCGGGTCGCCCCGGGCTGGACCTACGGCTTCGCCGAACTCGCCCCCGGCCAGGACGCCGCGATCCGCGCCTCGCGCCGGGTCGCCAATCCGGGCTGCTACCCGACCGGGGCGATCGCGCTGCTGCGGCCGCTGATCGATGCCGGGCTGATCCCGGCCGACCACCCGATCAGCGTCAACGCGGTCAGCGGCTACAGCGGCGGCGGCAAGACGATGATCGCCGATTACGAGGCCGGCACCGCACCGGCCTTCCAGCTCTACGGCCTCGGCTTCGGCCACAAGCACCTGCCGGAACTCCAGACCTATGCCGGCCTGACCCGGCGCCCGATCTTCATCCCGTCGGTCGGCAACTTCCGGCAGGGCATGCTGGTGAGCATTCCGCTCCACCTCGACATCCTGCCGGGCCGCCCGTCGCCGGGCGACCTCGAAGCGGCTCTGGTCGCGCACTACGCCGGCGGCGGTCAGGTCTCGGTCGCGACCGGGGCGGAGGAAGGGGCGCATCGCGAGCGGATCGAGCCCGAGGCGCTCAACGACAGCGACCGCCTCGAACTGCGCGTCTTCGGTTCGGACAACCATCGGCAGGCGGTGCTGGTCGCGCGCCTCGACAACCTCGGCAAGGGCGCGTCGGGCGCGGCGGTGCAGAACCTGCGCCTGATGCTCGATCTCGACTGAGGTTCGCTCCTTCTCCGTTCCGGCCCGGCCGGAATTGCATCGGGGCGTGGGTCCCCTCTCCCGGGCGGGCTGCCGCGTTCATACGATTTCCGGTTGATCGCTTCAGGCGATCCCTGCGGGATCGTGGCGATTGCTGCGCAATCGCTTTCGCGATGCGGACATCGGCTTCGCTCATGCGTGCGGAGCAAAGCTCCGCCGCGCGGGCTGGTGATACGGAATCCGGAAGATTGCTTCCGGATTCCGTATCGCGAAGCCATTCTTCGGAAACCGGGTGGAACGGCCGACCCATCCCCGGGAGAGCGGTTCGGATTGCCGGACCGGCGGCGTCCCCCGGGAGCCGGGTCCTAACTTGTAGTTGTATTTATTTACTTATGCAACTTACAAAGAAATCGACCGTCATCGTTGACGATCTGTGAACCGAAAGGCGGCCCCGTACCCGGGATGGCGCAACCTTCGGGGAACACATCGTGTTGGCGAAGTGTCGAAGCACTGCCTGGAGGTCCTGATGGATCCGCGCTTCAGCGAGCCGGTGGTCGTCTGGCTCGATCCCAAGCGTCCGGAATTCGGCCTGCACGACATCCGCACCGTGGCCGAGGGGCTCGCCGCCCTTCATCGCTACGAACTCGGCGACGCGCGACGCGGACCCTTCCGCCACCTGTGGGACGAGGCGGCCGCGGCGCTGGTGCGGGCCGGAGGCGAGCCGACCCTCGACAACCTCGCCGACGCCCACGCGGCGTTCTGCCGCCTCGTGAGTGCGGTCGCGCCGGTTCCGAGCGACACCCGCGAGCGGGTCGCGCCGCGCTCCTGGTTCGCCCGGATGCTGACCGCCTGATGCGGTTTTCGGACGATTCGTTCCGAAAACCGCATCCAAGCCCGCGCGGCGCATGAGCGAAGCCGATTTCCGCATCGCGAAAGCGACCTCTCGCGGTCGCCTGAAGCGATTGCGCAGCCATCGCCACGATCCCTCAGGGATCGCCGAGCGATCAACCGGAAATCGTATGAGGCCGCCTGTCGCGGTCAGTTCGCGTAATTGAAGCTGCCGTCCTTCCACACGTAGAGGACGTAGCCGGGGGCGGTGACGTCGCCCTTCTGGTCGAAGCCGACGTTGCCCAGGATGAGCGGGAAGCGCTCGCTGTGCAGGGCCTCGGCGATCGCATGCGGGTCCGTCGACCGGGCGAAGGTGCCGGCCGCCGCCAGGGCCTGGAGCGCGGCGTAGCCGTAGAGGGTGAAGCCCTCCGGGTCGATGCCCTCGGCCTGGAGCGCCTTGACGGCGGCGGCGGCCTCCGGCTTGCGGCGCAGGTCGGGGTTGAAGGTCATCAGGACGCCGTCGCTCGCCGGGCCGGCGAGCGCGCCGAATTCCCGCGTGGCGATGCCGGAGGTGCCGAACCATTGCGGGCGGTAGCCCTGCTCGGCCGCCTTGCGCACCAGCCGGCCCATCTCCTGATAGTGCCCGCCGTAATACACCACCTCGATCCCGGCGGCCTGGAGGCGCTTGATCAGGGCGGCGTCGTCGGTCTGGCCCGGGACGATGGCGGCGAACAGCGCCTCGTTCTGGCCGATCTTGTTGAGGTTGGCCTTGGTCGAGTCGGCGAGGCTGCGCGACAGCGGCGTGTCGTCGTAGAGGATGGCGATCTTCTTCTCGCGGAACCGCTCCGCCAGCACGGTGGCGGAGAGCCGGCCCTGATCGTCCTCCCGGCCCGAGACCCGGAAGATCGTCGGCAGGCCGCGATCGGTGAGGCGGGCGGCGTTGGAGGCCGGGCTGATCATCACCGCCCCCGCCGCCGCGTAGACGTCGGACGCCGCGAGCGAGGCGCTGGAGCAGACGTGGCCGACGACGAGGCGGATGCCGGCCTTGACGAAGCGCTCGGCCAACTCGACCGCCCGGCCGGGATCGCAGGCGTCGTCCTGGATGTCGAGCACGATCGGCTCCCCGGCGATGCCGCCGCGGGCGTTGGCGTCCCGCGCCGCCGCCTGCACGCCCTGCACCACCTGCTCGCCGATGCCCGCGACCGCACCGGTGCGCGGCACCGCCACGCCGATCACCACGTCGGCCCGGGCACCGCCGGCGGCCAGCAGCGCCGCCGTCGCCGCAGCCAGTGCCGCGGCGGCGAGGCGCGTCCGCCCCCTGCCCCGTCCGGGCCTCGGCGGGGCGGGATCGGACAGGGTCGGATCTGGCACCGCAGCGGTATCCGGCGACGTCATCCTCGGCCTTCCCCCGTGCTTCACCACCGGCCCCCGTCCTTCGCGGTCACGGCCCCCCGCGGGCGTTTTGGCGTCTCGTCCGACGAAGTGGATGCCGCTTCGTCGTGGATCATGCGGCACGATCGGAGACCTGGGGCGATCGCCGATCCGTCAGGAACGGCCATCGCTCTAGAACATGTCCCGATCGAGCGGCAACGGTTCGTCTCGAAAATGCGGCGAAATCAAGCAGCTACGGGTGTGGGCCGCCACGGCGGTCCGCCACGGCGGACCGCATCCTGGCCACGGAGCGGTTCGGGCGCAAGGTCGGCAGGGCAATCGCTCCAGAGCGATTGCCCTTGTTCCTTGCTCGGCCTCAGGCGCCGGCGTTCGTGCGCGACACGTCGTGTCGCCGCTCACTCGGCTCTCGCTCCGCTCGGCGTTCGAGGGGACATCCGTCCCCCGGAGGGGACATTCATCCCCCCGAACCCGCTTCGCGGGGCGCTCCTCGGGCGCAGGGCGCACCGCGCCCGGTCGGGAGCGTCGCCCTCCGGGCGAGCCGCAGAACGATCACCGAAGCGATCGCCCTGCCGGGATCGCGCGGTTTCGCACGGCGGGCGCGACGGCCGCGCCTGGAACGGAACGGGCCGTCATGCGACAGCGGTGGCGGTGGATGCTTGCAGGGAGCGGCACGGCATGACGCGCCAGGAAACGGTTCGGGTCGCGGTCCTCGACGACTACCAGCGGGTGGCGGCGGCCTGCGCCGACTGGGCGAGCCTCGGCCCGGAGGTGGCGGTCGATTTCCTCGACCGGCCGGTGGCCCGGGCGGAGGCGGAAGGGCGACTCGCGCCCTACGCGGTCCTGTGCCTGATGCGCGAGCGCATGCCCCTCGATGCCGCGCTGGTCGCCCGGCTGCCGAACCTGCGGCTGGTGGTGTTCACCGGCGCCCGCACCCATTCGATCGACTTCGCCGCCCTGGCCCGTGCCGGCGTCACCGTCTGCCACACCGGCCACGGCGAGGGGGGACCCGCCACCGCGGAACTGGCGACGGCGCTGATGCTCGCCTGCGCCCGCCACCTGCCGGGAGAGTTCGCCGGCATGCGCGCGGGCCGCTGGCAGGAGAGCGTCGGCCGGTCCCTGAACGGGCGGATTCTCGGCATCCTCGGGCTCGGCCGCATCGGCGCCCGCATGGCCGCGGTGGGCCGTGCCCTCGGGATGGAGCCGGTGGCCTGGAGCCCGAACCTGACCCGGGAGCGGGCGCAGGCCGGCGGCGCGGCCCTGGTCGACCGCGAGACGCTGCTGCGGACGAGCGACGTGCTGACCCTGCACATGGTGCTGTCGCCGGCGACCCGCGGGATCGTCGGCGCGCCGGAACTCGCCCTGATGAAGCCCGACGCGATCCTGATCAACACCGCCCGCGGCCCCCTCGTCGACGAGGCGGCGCTGGTCGCGGCCCTGCGCGAGGGACGGCTCGGCGCCGCAGGGCTCGACGTCTACGACCAGGAGCCCCTGCCCGCCGACCATCCCCTGCGGGCGCTGCCGAACGCCGTGCTGACGCCCCATCTCGGCTACGTCACCGAGGGCACCTACCGGACGTTCTACCGCGACACGGTCGAGGCCGTCGCGGCGTGGCGGCGGGGTGCGCCGGTGCGGGTGGTGGCGCCGCCCGCTACCTGACGGCGCCGTAGACGCTGGCGCCGGCCGCCACCGGCGCCGTGACCGTCGAGAACACGCTGAGCACCTTCTGCACGTCGGCGAAGGGCGCGTTCGAGACGTAGACGACGTCGCGGTTGCGCATCCGGAACGCCTGCGTGATGAACAGGCCGTTGGGGTCGCGCATGTTGAGCCGGTAGACCACCGGCACCTGAGGCGCGGCGGCGAGCGGGCTGCCCGGGCGCAGGCGCCGCACCAGCGAGGACGGCTCGAACCGGAACACGAACACGCCGGCCGGGTCGGCCTGGAAGTCCGACAGGCCACCGGCCTTGGCGAGCGCCTGGGCCAGGGTGATGCCCTCGGCGCTGAACGGGATCTCGTAATTGGCCGCCGTCGCCCCCGTCGCCATGAAGGTCTGCGGGTCGCGCACGAGGGTCAGGGTGTCGCCGGGGCGCAGGTAGATGTTCTCGCGCGGGTTCGAGACCACGGCGGTGAGCGGCACGGTGGCGGTGGTGGAGCCGCGCGACAGGCGCACGAAGGTCTCGCTGACCGGGGCGCGCACGCCGCCGGCGCTCGCGATCACGTCGAGCAGGCGGTCGCCCCTGGTGGAGAGCGGGATGCGCGCGCCCGCGATGACCTCGCCGGTCACCGTCACGGCGGTGCTGGTCGGCATCACCACGTTGACGATCACCTGCGGCTCGATCGCCTTGCCGGCGAGTTCGGCCTCGATCTGGGTCTGCACGTCGATGGCGCGCCGCCCGGCGACCTGGACCCGGCCGGCATACGGCACCATGATGGTCCCGTCGCGCGCCACCACCTGCGGCGGGATCAGCGCCGACTTGGAGCCGGCGGTGAAGCGGTCGGTGGTCAGGGCCCCGGAGAACAGGCCGCCGGTGCTCGCCTCCCAGATGGTCACCGAGACGGTGTCGCCGATGCCGATCACCGCCTCGACCGCGGGCCGGCGGTCGCCGAACGAGGCCAGCAGGCTGTCGAGGGGACGGCCACGCATGGCCTCGACCACGCTCGGGTCGATGTCGATGATCTCGTAGCGCGCGAGCAGGCCCTGGTTGGTCTGGACGTCCGCGCCCTCGGCCACGGCACGGGTGCTCGGTCCCGCGCTCGGCAGGAAGTTGGAACAGCCCGACACCGCCAGGGCGGTGCAGAGGGCGATCGGGAATGCGCGCATCCGCAAGGGTGGCTCGTCCTGTCCTCAGAGCTGAGCCTCTAGCGTGAGTCGGGCGGTCTGTCCGTGGCCGGGGTGTCACAGTGGCCCCGGGAGCCCGGCAGCGGGTGTCCCGGCCCCCGGCTTCCCCGCAAGCCACAGGCGCGCCGCGAGGGCGGCCGGATTCACGTAGTCTTCACGAGTTGCGGCGGCGGCCCGAGGAGGCGAGTCTCGCGGGCGACCGAACGGATCGCCGCCGAGCCGCCGATGTCGCCTGCCTCGTATCGTCGTCCCCGCGGCGCGAGCGCCGGACCGGGGAGCGGGTCCCCTGCCCCGGCGGTTCGCGCCCGCCCGGCCTCGTCGTGACGGCGTCGCGGCCGGGGGGCGGCACCCGCCGCCGGGCCGCGCCCGGCGTGGCCCGCCTTCTCGCCGCCCTCGTCCTGCTGCTCGGCCTTCCGGCGCGGGCGGCGCCCGAGCCGGGCACCGGTTTCCGCCGCGGCGTCGGCGTGCACACGATGCTCAACTGGGCCCGCACGGACCCGGAGCGCACCGCCTACCGCCCCGCGCCCTTCGACGGCCCGGCCTACGACCTGCCCCAGGTGACGATCCGCAACGTGGCGGCGGCCGGCTTCGACTTCGTGCGCCTCACCGTCGACCCCGGCCCCTTCCTCCAGCTCGAGGGCGCGCCGCGGGACGCCCTCGACCGCCACCTCGTCGCCGTCGTCCGCCGCTTCCTCGCCGAGGGGCTGGCGGTGATCGTCAACCTGCATCCCAACAGCCAGGTCCCGGCCTACAGCGCGGTGCGGTGGCTGGTCTCGACCGAGGATCCGACCTACCGCGCCTTCCTCGCCCTGGTCGGCCGCACCGCCCGGGTGCTGGCCGGGATCGGCAGTCCCGCGGTCGCGTTCGAGCCGCTGAACGAGCCGCCCTACGGCTACGACCCGGCGAGCGTCCGGCGCTGGCAGGCGATGTGCGAGGCCATGCACGAGGCGGCCCGCCGGTCCGCCCCCGACATGCTGCTCGTGCTCACCGGCGCCCGCGGCGGCAACCGGCACGGGCTCGTCGCCCTCGATCCGGCGCCGTTCCGCGGCAGCCGCGTCCTGTACTCGTTCCACTACTACGAGCCCTACGCCTTCACCCATCAGGGCGTGCCGGCGGAGGACGGCGACGCCGCGTCGTGGCGCTACTTCTCGGACATGCCCTACCCGGCCGGCAGCGTCCCGGCCGCCCTGGTGCTCGACGGCGTGGCGGCGAACGTCGATGCCGCGTCCGGCCTCGATCCGCTCCAGCGCCGCCGTGCCCTCGTGCAGGCGCAGGAGCGGGCCTCGGCCTACCTCGCGACGCGCTTCGGCCCGGCCGACACCGCCCGGGCGTTCGACGAGGTGCGCGACTGGGCCCGCCGCCACGGGGTCGAGCCCGGGCGGATCATCCTCGGCGAGTTCGGGGCGACCCGCACCTACGGCCGCTACCGCGCTTCCGACCCGGTGTCCTACGAGGCGTGGCTCTCCGACACGCGCGAGGCCGCCGAGCGGCGCGGCTTCGCGTGGTCGCTGTGGGTGCTCGGCGGCACCGGAGGCATGGCCCTCGTGACCGGGGACGGCGCCACGACCCTCGACCGCGGGACCCTGCGGGCGCTCGGCCTGGGGACGGGCGCACCCTGATACGATTTCCGGTTGATCGCTTTCGCGATGCGGAAATCGGCTTCGCTCATGCGTGCGGAGCAAAGCTCCGCCGCGCGGGCCGGTGATGCGATGTCCGGAACTGATCGTCCGAAAATCGTCTGACGCGCCCGTTCCCCCGCCTCGGCCCGGCGCCGTTCCGTCCGGGCGGCGTCGGCCCCGTTCCGGGCATCGTGCCGCCGGCCGGTGCCGAAGCAGCCGTCGCTTCGACGGCGAGGACGATGCAATGGCAGACAGGTCAGCAGTGTTGTCCCAAGCGGCTCTGCTTGACGCCCGATGGGGCCGGGCAGGATCAGCCGCCGTCAGATCCTGCCTTCGACCAGACGAGCGCGAGCGTCGGCTTCGCCGTGATTGAATGGTCACAGGCCGCGTCGGGCTGCGCGGGAGCGGGAAGAAGCCGTTTGCTTTTCCACCCACCGGCCGTAAGCCGGACGATCCAATCACGACGAAGCGCGAGCGGGGGCACGCGATGCGGAGCGAGCTGGCATCCGGTGGCGTGCCATGAGGCGGATCGGTTTCACGCCACCCGAACTCGCGCCCGACGAGGGCGGGCCTGTCCGGCGCCGGCAGGTCTTCTACGTGCCGGGCTACGATCCCGAGGCCAACCGGCGCTACCGCGCCCTGTTCGTGCGCGAGTTCGGCCGCTACGCCCGCCGCTTCGACCTGCCGCTGCACCGCGTCTCGCCGGTCGTGGAGAGCCCGGACGGCCTGTCGCAATCCTGGACGGTCGAGGCCGGGCGGGCCGGCTGGCGCACCGAGACCGCCTACGAGATCCTGCTGTGGGACGACCTCGTGCGGCAGGACGCGCGCCGGCCGCTCGCCCTGTCGATGCTGCTCCTGGTCGCCGGCCTCGGACATTGCCTCGTCACGGGCAAGCTGTTCCGGCTCTACGGCCTGAACTGGAAGTACGGCAACGTCATCCTGTACCCGTTCGTGCTGACGCTGCTGCTGGTCCTCCTCGCCGTCGGGCTCGGGCTGGGTCTGGCCCAGATCCTCGGCGACCTCGCCGGCGCGGTGTTCGGCGAGCTGCTGCTCGACGTCGCCGCCACCGGGCTCGGCCTGCTCGGCGGCGTCGGCACGGTCCTGGCCGCGACGCCGCTCCTCGACCGCATCTTCCTGCGCCAGCTCATCAACGACTGGGTGTTCAACTGGCAGCACGGCAACGGCTGGCGGCCGGACTACGCGGCGCGGGTCGACGCCATGGCCGGGCACGTCGCCGCCCGGCTCGATGCCGGCGGCGCCGACGAGGTGATCATCGTCGGGCATTCCTCGGGCGCGCTCGCCGCCGTGGAGGTCGCCGCCCGGGTGCTCGCCCTGCGCCCCGCGGCGCGCCTGTCCGTGCTCACCCTCGGGGCCGGGCTGCCGCTGGTGGCGATCAACCCGCGGGCGCGGCGGGTGCGGGCCGACATCGCCGCCCTCGTGGCCAGCGACCGGGTGGTCTGGGCCGAGTACCAGGCGCCGCAGGACTGGATGAACTTCCCGGGCTTCAACCCGGCGCTGGACCTCGGACCACCCGCGGGGCGGGTCGCCAACCCGCTGATCCGCTCGGCCCAGTTCCGCGAGCTGATCGACCCGCAGGCCTATCCGCAGGTGCGCCGGCGGCCGTTCCGGATGCACTTCCAGTTCCTGATGGCGAACGACCGGCCCGGGGAATACGACATCTTCGCCCTGCTGTTCGGGCCCCAGAGCCTGCGCGCCCGGGTGCTGGCGCCCGAGGTGGTGCCGCTGCGCCGGCCCGCCGCCTGACGCGGTTTCCGATTGATCGCTCGGTGATCCCGCGGGATCGCCGAGCGATCAATCGGAACTCACATGCCGGCGGGTCCCCTGCCCGATCCTCATGCCTGCCGGGCGAGCATCGCGTCGATGGCGTCGCACAGGGCCGGGATCCCCCGCCCGCCCGCGACCCGCGCGCGGACCTCGCGGCAGGCGGCCTGCACCGGCCCGGAGGCGAGCATCCCCTCGAGCGCGCGATGCCCCCGCCGGGCGGTGAAGCGCCGGCGGCTCAGCGACGTCCCGACGCCCAGCCGCGAGACCCGCCGCGCCTCGTCGGCATGGTCGAAGGCCACCGGGACGATCAGTTGCGGGCACCCCGCCGCGAGGGCCTGGGCCACCGTGCCGACGCCGCCGTGGTGGACCAGCGCGGCGCAGGCGGGGAGCAGGCGGCTGAGCGGCGCGTAGGCGGCGTGGAGGATGCCCGGCGGCAGGCCGGCGGGAATCTGGCCCCCGTGCGCGGTCAGCAGGACGCCCCGCCGGCCCGACCGGCGGCAGAGGTCGACGGCGGTGGCGAAGAACCGGTCGGCCCGGAGCATCGCCGAGCCGTACATGAACGCGACGGGCGGGGCGCCGTCCCGGAGAAAGGCCCGCAGTTCGGGCGACAGGTCCTCGGCGTCGCCGTAGGTGTCCGCCAGCGGGAATCCGGTCTGCGTGAGCTGGGCCGGCCAGTCGGATTGCGGCGCCGCATACCACTCCGGCACCGCGAGCAGCACGCACTCGGGGCTGTGCCACCAGTGGCGCAGCCGCCTGACGGGACCGAGGCCGAGCGTCGCCCGCAAGGCGTTCAGCGCAGGCAGCGCCGCCGGCCCGATGACGAACCGGTCGGCGCCCCGTCCCATCCCGTGCCGCAGCCGCGCGGGCAGCCATCCGGGCAGCGGCAATCCCGGCAGACGCGGCGGGGCGAGCCGGCTCTCGACCAGCATCGGCATGAGGTGGAGCGTCGCGAGGGAGAAACCGAGCCGGTCCTGGGCGATGCGGGCCCCGAAGGCGAGCGAGGAGGCGACCACGAGGTCGTGCCCGGGCCGGCCGTTCTCCTCTAGCCAGCGGTAGGTCGGCCCGGCGGCCTCGACGGCGGCGGTGAACAGGGCGCGAGCGCCCCGGATCGGCCGCCACAGCGACCGGTCTGCCATCACCCGGTCGAAGTCGCCCTGCGAGCCGATCGGGTGGCACGGTAGGCCGGCCCGGGAGGCGAGCGCCAGGAACGGGGCCGGCACGGCGACGCGGGCGTCGTGCCCGCGCTGCCGGAGTGCGGCACCGAGCGCGATGACGGGCAGGATGTCGCCGTGGGTTCCCAGACCCACGAGCCATATGCGGCGCTGATCGTCCATCTGACGTGCCGATACGGGCCATCTTTCATCGACAAAGTCAAATATCGCTCAATTTAACAAGTGATAATACGCTGGCACCCTGGCGGATTTATTGGAGACGATGGCGGAAAAACACGACCGGACCAGGCTTCGCGACGGCCGGACCGCGTGGCTGCCCGCGGCCGTCCTTCCGAGGGGCATCGGAGCGGTCGCTTCCGGCGGTCCCGGATCGCCTCAGGCCGTTTGTCCCGGAGCGGATCCTGCTCCATGGTCCGCGGCGGCGTCCCGGCTCCCGGGGCGGCGCGGAGGAGACGCCCCTTGCCCATCGGTCTCGTGGTCACCGACGTCGACGGAACCCTGGTCACCCCGGACAAGGCGCTGACGCCGGCGGCGATCCGCGCGGTGGCGCGGCTGCGGGAGCGCGGCATCGCGTTCACGGTCGCCTCCAGCCGGCCGCCGGTCGGCCTGCGCGGGCTCGTCGAGCCCCTCGGCCTCACCCTGCCGATGGGCGCCTTCAACGGCTCGACCGTCGTGCGGCCCGACCTGAGCCCGATCAGCGAGACCTTCATCCCCGAGGCGGCGGCCCGCACGGCCGCCGCCCGCTTCGCGGCGGCCGGCATCGACCTGTGGGTCTTCGCCGAGGGGGACTGGATCCTGCGCGACCCCGACGGGCCCTACACCGACCTCGAACGCCGCACGATCGGCACCGGGCCGCGGGTGGTCGCGGATCTCGCGCCGTTCCTCGGCCGGGCCGCCAAGCTGGTCGGGGTCAGCCGCGACCATGCCGGGCTCGCCGCCTGCGAGGAGGCCCTCGCGGCCGAGATCGGCGACGGCGCCGCGGTGCACCGCTCGCAGGCGTACTACCTCGACGTGACGCCGCCGGGCGAGGACAAGGGGGGCTTCGTCGCCCGCCTCGCCGCCGAACTCGGGGTTGCCGCCGACGAGGTCGCGACCCTCGGGGACATGGCCAACGACGTGGCGATGTTCGCCCGCAGCGGCCTCGGCATCGCGATGGGCAATGCCGAGGAGGCGGTGAAGCGCCGGGCCGGTGCGGTCACCGCCTCGAATGCCGAGGACGGCTTCGCCCGGGCCATCGCCCGCCACGTCCTCGGCGAGACGGAGTAGGCGGCAAAGGGTGCGGCCGGCCGGTCAGGGGCGCAGGGCCGCATCGACCTCGCTGCCGCGGCCGAGGTCGCGCATGAGCCGGTCGAGATGCGGCCGGACCTCGAGCTGGAGCGCGTGCAGCCGCCGCACCGCCTCCGACAGCCGGCCGTCGCGCCCGAGCGCCGCATCCGCGAAGCCGATCATGCGGGCGTTCGGCCACGCCTTCTCGCGCAGCTCGTGCACCCGGCCGACGATGGTCGTCTCGTCGAGGTCGGGCCGGGCCTGCGCCAGCAGCATCGTCATCGCGGCGGTCGAGCGGGAGATGCCGGCGTGGCAGTGGATCAGCAGGTGCGTGCGCTCGCGCCCCTGCTCCGCCGCGAGGTCGCGGCCGAACGCCAGGATCTCCTCGACGTGGTGCGGCTCGGGCAGGACGAGGTTCGGGCCCGGCGCGGTGACGTCGTGGAACCGCAGGGTGGTGCGATGATGGGTGTCGTAGCCGCCGAACGCCTCGGGCTCCGGCCAGCCGGGATCGAGGATCGACAGGACGTGGGTGATGCCCCGGGCGGAGTGGTGACCCAGCTCCTCGAGGCCGCACACGGTGTGGAGGGAGATCGGTTCGGGCTTCACGGGATCTTCCTACCACGGGACGAGGCCGGTTTCGAGGTGGCGGCCCGGCGGGTTACCCCGGCGGGGTCGCTGCGCTAGATCACCCTCGCTCCGGGGCGTGCGCCCGCGGAGCGGCGAGGGAGAGAGCATGAAGCGTCGCGACGTTCTGACGGCGGGCCTCGCGGGAGCCGCGCTGCCGCTCGCCGCCCCGGCCCTGGCGCAGACGGCGCCGGAGCTGCGCTGGCGCCTGCACTCCGCCTTCCCGCGCAACCTCGACGCCCTCTACGGCGGTGCCGAGATGTTCGCCCGCCTCGTCGCCGAGGCGAGCGACGGCCGCTTCCAGGTCGAGACCTCGGCGCCCGGCGGCCAGACCCCGGCGCTCCTCGACGCGGTCGGCGCCGGCACGGTCGAGATGGCCTACGCGCCGGCCTACTACGAGGCCGGGCGCGACCCGGTCTACGGCCTCGCGACCGCGGCGCCCTTCGGCCTCAACGCCCGCCAGCAGAACGCCTGGATGCTGCATGGCGGCGCCCTCGACATGTTCAACGAGATCTTCGCCCGCCAGCGCCTCTACGTCCTGCCCGGCGGCAATACCGGAACCCAGATGGGCGGGTGGTTCCGCCGCGAGGTGAAGACCGTCGCCGACCTCCAGGGCCTGCGCCTGCGCATCGCCGGCCTCGGCGCGCAGGTGCTGGCCAAGCTCGGCGTCGCCCCCCAGGCCGTCGCCGGCCCCGACATCTACGCCGCCCTCGAGGCCAAGACCCTCGACGCCGCCGAGTGGATCGGCCCCTACGACGACGAGAAGCTCGGCCTCAACAAGGTGGCGCCGTTCTACTACTATCCGGGCTTCTGGGAGGGCGGCGCGATGCTGCACTTCTGGTTCAATGCCCAGAAATGGGGCGAACTGCCCAAGACCTACAAGGCGATTGCCCAATCGGCCGCCGCCCAGGTCAATGTCGACCTGCAGGCCAAGTACGATGCCCGCAATCCCGGCGCCCTGCGCCGTCTGGTCGGCGGCGGCGCCCAGCTCAAGCCGTTCCCGCAGGAGGTGATGGAGGCCGCCCTGAAGGCCGCCAACGAGATCTACGCCGAACTGTCGGCCAAGAACGCCGACTTCAAGCGGGTCTACGAATCGCTGAAGGCGTTCCGCAACGAGGAGTACCTGTGGTTCCAGGTGGCGGAATACACCTACGACAACTTCATGATCCGTGCCCGCGCCCGCGGCTGAGCCGGCTACTCGGCGGCGTCCTCGCCGCCGCGCCCCTCGTCGTGGGTGAGCGCCTTGACGAGACTCGGCACCGCTTCGAGCGCGCCGTCGAGGGTCTCGTCGGCGACGAACAGGCTCTTGATCTCCGGACTGGTGATGCAGACGAGGCCACTGCCCGTCTCCTCGATCCGCAGGGTGAATTGCCGCATCTGTCCTCCCCCGTCCGTCGCCGCACCGCGTCTCGCGATGCAGGCTTCGGGCCATGTCCCACTCCGGGCCCCATTCCGGGCCATGCCCCAGCGGCAACGTCCCGGCGGCAACGCTTGACCCCGCCGTCGGGATGCGCGCGATGCGAATAAAAAAGGCCGCTCTCGCGAGCGGCCTGAAGTCTAGGGAGGAAACGCCCAAGGAGGGCAGCGGGACCGCGACGCCATCGCGTTCCCGCATTGCAACAAGATAGTTTGCTGCGCCGCGAAGACAAGGCGGAATTGGTGGCAGCGTTGCCAATTTTTGTCGCAGCGCCGTGGGGCGGCTGGTCGGACGCTGTCCACCGCCTAGCTTCCCTCCCCGGAGGACGGCGATGGCGATTCAGGCGGGGCGGGTCCGGATTCTGACCGACGCGGAGCCGCGGCCGGGCTCCTACGTGCTCTACCTGATGCAGCAGGCGACGCGCAGCCGCGACAACCCGGCCCTCGAATTCGCGATCGAGGAGGGCAACCGCCTCGGCCTGCCGGTGGTGGCGGTGTTCGGCCTCCTCGACGGCGGCCAGCACTTCCCCGAGGCCAATGCCCGGCACTACGCGTTCCTGCTCCAGGGGCTGGCCCAGGCCAGGGCCGGGCTGGAACGCCGCGGCATCGCCTTCGTGCTGCGCCTCGGCACTCCGGCGCGGGCGGCGCTCGCGCTCGCCGGCGACGCGGCGGTGATGGTCGTGGACCGCGGCTACCTGGCGATCCAGAAGCAGTGGTACGCCGATCTGCGCGAGAACTTCGACGGGCGCCTCGTCCAGGTCGAGGGCGACGTGGTGGTGCCGGTCGACGTCGCCTCGACCAAGCACGAATACGCCGCCCGCACCCTGCGGCCGAAGCTGCACCGCCACTGGGACGCGTATCTCGAACCCGTGCGGCCCCGCCGCGTGACGCACCGGGCCGACGCGCTCGCCCTGCCGAGCGACCTCGACGTGTCCGATCCCGGGGCGGCCCTCGCCGCCATGCACCTCGACCGCAGCGTCGCGCCGGTGCGGCGGTTCCGCGGCGGCGAGGACGAGGCGATGGACCGGCTCGACGCCTATCTCGACGGGCCGTTCCGGGACTACGGCACCGTGCGGGGCCGACCGGAGGCCGGGGCCGCCTCGCATCTGAGCCCCTACCTGCATTTCGGGCAGATCTCGCCGGTGGCGGTGGCGCTCAAGGTCCGGGCGGCCAGGGCCGGCGGGCCGGAGGACAGGGCGGCGTTCCTGGAGGAGCTGATCGTCCGGCGCGAACTCGCGATGAACCACGTCGAGCGCACGGTGCATTACGACCGCTACGCATCGGCGGTGCCGGACTGGGCGCGCAAGACCCTGGCGGAGCAGGCCGGGGACCGGCGCGACCACCTCTACGACGAGGCGGAGCTGGCCGAAGGCCGCACCCACGACCGCCACTGGAACGCCGCCATGCGCGAGATGCGCGTGACCGGCTACATGCACAACCACATGCGGATGTACTGGGGCAAGAAGATCCTCGAATGGTCGCCCGATCCCGAAGAGGCGTTCCGGCGCACCCTCGCCCTCAACAACCGCTACTTCCTCGACGGGCGCGATCCGAATTCCTTCACCAACGTCGCCTGGGTCTTCGGCCTGCACGACCGGCCATGGGCACGCCGCCGGATCTTCGGCACCGTGCGCTATCTCAGCGCCAACACCCTGAGGAAGTTCGACGCCGAGGCGTACCTGCGCAGCGTCGACGATCTGTGCGCCGCGGAAGACTGAGCCCCCCAGGGCAATCGCTTCGGAGCGATTGCCCTGCTGAGCCCCCGTGCGCCCCTGGTGCAATCGCGGCGAGTGGGCTACCCGAACGGGATCATGGATCGCACCGAGATCTTGCGCGCCGGCCTGTCCCGGCGCGACCGGCTCATCGAGATCGGGCCGAGCTACAACCCCCTCTTCCCCAAGCGCGACGGCTGGAACGTCGTCACCGTGGACCACCTCGACCGGGACGGCCTGCTGGCGAAGTATGCCGGCACGCCCGGCGTCGATCCCGACCGGATCGAGGCGGTCGACGTGGTGTGGACCGGCGGCTCGCTGGCGGAGGCGTTCCCGCCGTCCGAGCACGGGTCCTTCGACGCCTTCGTGGCCAGCCACGTCATCGAGCACACCACCGATCTCGTGGGCTTCCTGGGCGCGGCCCTGCGCCTGCTGAAGCCCGAGGGCGTGATCGTGCTCGCGGTGCCCGACAAGCGCCTCTGCTTCGACGCCTACCGGCCGCTCTCGACCACCGCCGAGGCCGTGTTCGCCCACCGCGAGGCGCGCAGCCGCCACACCTCGAAGACCCTGTTCGAGTACCTCGCCTATTCGGCGAAGAAGGGGGACGACCTGTCCTGGGCCCGGGCCGACGACCGGCCCCTGCGCCTGAACTTCGACCTCGGCGGCAGCCGGGGCTTCCTCGACGACCTGCCGCCCGGGGAGTACCGCGACGCCCATGCCTGGGTGATGGTGCCGGCGAGCTTCGAGCTGATGATCTGCGAACTCTCGGCGCTCGGGCTGCTCGATTGCCGCGTCGCCCGGATCGAGCCGGCGGCCGGGCTGGAATTCTACGCCTGGCTCCGCCGGGGAGACGGTGCGCCCGATGCCGCCGCGCTGGCCGCGACCCGCCGGCGCCTGCTCGACCGCATCGTCGTCGAACTCGCCGAGCAGGCGCTCCAGATCCCGGAGAGCCCGTTCCACCGCATGGAGGCGCGGCTGCGTCAGCTCGAAGGCCGCACGCTGCACGGGCGGCTGCGCCGAGCGCGGGCGTGGCTGCGCCGGATCCGGCCCGGCTGACCTCCCCCGCGGGCGATTCGGGCTTGCCATGAAAATGAACGTTCATTATCCCCGTGACCAGGGGGACAGGACGACGAGGCCCCGATGAGCGTGGCGGCAGCATTGCCGCGTTGCGACCGGAAGTCCCGGCGGCCGGACGGCCGAATGGACTCGGCGGCGGTCGGCGGTTATCGGGACGCCGCGGGCGGAAACGGAAGAGATCGTGCATGACCTGTCTGACCAAGGCCCTCTGGCCGCTGACGCTCGCCGCGCTGTCGGTCAACACCCTGCTGCACCTGTGGTTTGCCTGAAGGACGGATACGGTTTTCGGACGATTCGTTCCGAAATCCGTATCACCAGCCTGCGCGGCGCATGAGCGAAGCCGATTTCCGCATCGCGAAGCGATCAATCGGAAATCGTATCATCAGCCCGCGCGGCACTTGAGCGAAGCCGATTTCCGCATCGCGAAGCGATCAATCGGAAATCGTATGACCCGGTCGCTCCGTGTCTCCGGGGTCGGGGCGGCCGAACCGGGACAGCCCCCCGGCGATTGGTGTCACGGTCGTCCCGCGCCGCATCGCTCGCCGACGCGGTCGCCGCTTCGGCGGCCCTGCTCGACCACGCCGGATCCTCGACAGGATCCTCCGCCGCATCGACGGCGCCCCGAAGCCGCTGCCATTCCCCCTGAGACGACGGAACCCTTCATGTCACAGTTCATCACGCGTCTGACGACCGCCGCCCTCGTCGGCCTCGCCTCGGCGTCCGGCATCGGGCTCTGCCGGGCGCAGGCCGCCGAGCCGACCGGCATCTGGGCCACCGAGGACGGCCGGGCCCGGGTCCGGACCGAGCATTGCGGCCCGCAGAACCAGCATCTGTGCGGCTACGTCGTCTGGATGAAGAAGCCGAACGACGACGGCGGCAAGCCGCGGCTCGACGGCTACAACCCGGACGCGAAGAAGCACGACCGGACGGTGCTCGGGCACCAGTTGCTGCTCGGCCTGAAGCCGAACGCCGAAGGACGCTACGAGGGCAGCATCTACAACGCCGACAACGGCAAGTCCTACGAGGTGACGGTCTGGAGCGAGAGCGAGTCGCGCCTCTCGGTCAAGGGCTGCATGCTGGCGGTGTTCTGCGGCTCGCAGACCTGGGAGCGCGTCGCCGACGTCGCGCCGGGCCAGCTCCAGGCCGCGACCAACGCCCCCGGCGGTCCCCGGGCCGACCGCGAATGGGCGCCCAAGGCGGCCGCAGCCGGCGGCGCGCCGGCGACCCAGAAGGCGAAGGCCGGCCCCACGCCGCCCGCACCCGCCGCGCCGGCGCGGTGAGGGCGTGCCGGCCGGACCCGTCCCGGCCGACGCATCGATGCAGAGAAGCCGCGAGCGGGTCACCCCCCGCCCGCGGCTTTCCGGCGTCTCGCTCGGACGAAACAGGATCGGACGAGGTCCGGCTCCGGCGGCGGAGCCGGCGAATCTCAGTGCGTGACCACGCCGGTCGCGGTCTGGCGGCGGCGCGGTGCGCCCGCCTTGGCGGCGACGACGGCCGCGGCGGTCTGCACCGGGGCCTTCGGGGCCGCGGACCGTGCGGCCGGGGCCTTGGCCGTCGTCCTGGCCGCGGCCTTGTCGGCCACCGGCCCGGTGGCGGCTTCGGCGGCCGGCGCCTTGGGCTTGCGCGGCGCGCGGGCCTTCGCCGGCCTGGCCTCGGCCGGGGCGTCGACGGGGGCCATCACCTCGGCCGTGGCCTCGGCCATGACCTGGGCTGGAGCCTCGGCCTCGGCCACGGGCTGCGCCGTCACGGCGGCCCGCTCGGCCTGCAATTCACTCTCGGCCATCGCCCAGTAATGCTCGTTCCGGCCCGGAATGCAGCCGTCGCGCTCCCAGAGCGCGTAGGCACGCTCGCGCACGCTGTGCTCGCAGTGATCCACGCACACCTCCTCGATCTCGCGGTCTCGGGGACGATGGGCGTGCATGGTTAAGAAAGTCTGAAACCGGGCGGTGCCGGCACCTCACCCCAGCGGGGCCGGCCGCCCGGAGACGCCCTGGGCGACGGCGGCGCGGGCCTGGGCATCGAGGGCTCGGCCGTAGCCGGGCCGCGCCTTCAGCCGTTCCCAGTAGGCGCGGATGGCGTCCGGGACCTCGTCCGACAGGCCGGTGAACTCGGCCAGCATCAGGGCGTAGCCGACGCTGATGTCGGCGGCGGTGAAGCGGCCGGCGCAGACCGTCTCTCGGTCGCCGAAGGTCTCCGCGAAGGCGCGCAGGCGCGCGTGGAACCAGCGGGCGTAGTCGGCGACGATCTGCGGCGCGCGCCGCTCCGGCGGCTCGAAGCGGCCGTAGCGCAGAACCAGCGTCTGCGGGATGGTCAGGGTCGCCTCGCCGAAATGCAGACCGTTGAGGTAGCGGCCGAAATCCGGCTCGTCGGGCCGCACCCCGAGCTCGCCCGGGCTGTGGCGCGCCGCGAGGTACTCGCAGATCGCCGCCGATTCGGTGAGGATCGTGCCGCCGTCGTCCAGCGCCGGAACCGTCCCAAGGGGGTTGACCGCGAAGAACGCCTTGGTGTGGGCCCGCGGCGGGAACGGCAGCATCACCAGCTCGTAGGGCAGCCCGATCTCCTCCAGGGCCCAGAGCGGCCGGAACGAGCGGGCACCGACGCAGTGATACAGCTTCATCGTCCGGCCTCCGTCCCGTCGGACATCGCCCGCAGCGCCCGGCGGACGATCTTGCCGGTCGCGGTCATCGGCAGGGCGTCCACGAAGGCGACCTGACGCGGGTATTCGTGGGCGGCGAGCCGCGTCCTGACGAAATCCTGGATCTCGCGCGCGAGGGCGTCGGAGGGCGCGACGCCGTCCTTGAGCACGATGTACGCCTTGACGATCTCGGTCCGCACCGGATCCGGCACCCCGACGACGCCGGACATCGCCACCGCCGGGTGGCGCAGGAGGCAATCCTCGATCTCGCCGGGACCGATCCGGTAGCCGCCGGAGGTGATGACGTCGTCGTTGCGCCCGACGAACCACAGGGTGCCGTCGTCGTCCTGCCGGCCGAGATCGCCGGTGAGCAGGAACTCCCCGGCGAATTTCGCCGCGGTGGCCGCCTCGTTGCGCCAGTAGCCGAGGAACATCACCGGGTCGGGCCGGCGGATGCCGATCTGCCCCGCGGTGCCCGGCGGCACCTCGCGGCCCTCGTCGTCGACGATGCGCAGGTGGTGGCCCGGCACCGCCCGGCCGATCGCCCCGGGGCGGACCGGGAGGATCGCGGCGCAGGACGAGGCGACGAGGTTGCACTCGGTCTGGCCGTAGAACTCGTTGATGGTGAGCCCGAGCACCGCCTCGCCCCAGGCGAGGATCTCCTGGCCCAGGCTCTCGCCGCCGCTGCCGACCGAGCGGAGCGCGAGGCCGGGCGGACGCTCGCTTCGGGCCTGCCGCATCAGCTTCAGGGCGGTCGGCGGCAGGAAGACGTTGCGGACCTCGTGCTCGGCCATCAGCCGGAACGCCGCCTCGGGGTCGAACTTGCGGGCGCGGTGGGCGACGACGGGCACGCCGTGGTGCCAGGACGGCAGCAGCACGTCGAACAGCCCGCCGATCCAGGCCCAGTCCGCCGGGGTCCAGAACCGGTCGCCGGGCTGGGGGAAGAAGTTCTGCGGCATCTCCACCCCCGGCAGGTGGCCGAGCAGCACCCGGTGGGCGTGCAGCGCCCCCTTCGGGTCGCCGGTGGTGCCCGAGGTGTAGATGATGACCGCCGGGTCGTCGGCGGCGGTGTCGACCGGGGTGAAGGCGTCGGAGGCGCGGGCGCACAGGGCGTGGAAATCCTCCGCGCCCTCGCCGGGGCCGTCGATGCAGTAGACCCGCTCCAGGTCCGGCAGCCGGTCGCGCAGGGCGGCGAGGATCGCGGCGCCGCCCCGGTCGGTCACCACCGCCCGGGCGCCGCTGTTGCCGAGGCGGTACTCGAGGGCGTCCGGCCCGAACAGGGTGAAGAGCGGGATGGTGATGAGCCCGGCGCGAAATCCGGTGACGTGGGCGATCGCGGTCTCGGGCGCCTGCGGCAGCAGCACCGCGAGCCGGTCGCCCCGGACGAGCCCGTGCGCGGCGAGCACGTTGGCGAAGCGGTTGGAGGCCCGGCGGATGTCGTCGAAGCCGTGACGATGGATTGCGCCGGCCTCGTCGACGTGGATCAGCGCCAGCGGGTTGCCGGGCGCGTGCCGGTCGCAGACGTCGGTGCCGATGTTGTAGCGGTCCGGAATCCGCCAGCGGAAGCCGGCGACGAGATCCGCGTAGGTCTCCGCAGGGTGCAGCATCGGCGTCCCGCTCCCGAGTTGGTCCGGACGGTTGAGCCGCCGTGGTATTCGAACGATCGTTCTTTTGTTTTTCGGTGTCAACTTGCGCCGAGGGCAACCCTACCCCGCAGAGGCAGGACTGTCCGGGGAAAGGGCGTGATACGGTTTTCGGACGATGAGTTCCGAAAACCGTATCCAAGCCCGCGCGGCGGAGCTTTGCTCCGCACACGTGAGCGAAGTCGATTTTCGCATCGCGAAGCGATCCCGCAGGGATCGCCGAGCGATCAATCGAAACCCGCGTCACTTCCTTTCCCGGACAGCCCTGCCGCAGAGGGGGGCGCCCTAGCCGCCCTTCACCGCGCCGGCCGTCAGCCCGGCGACGATCTGGCGCTGGGCGAACACCGTCAGCACCAGCACCGGCAGCGTCACGATGAGCGCCGCCGCCGCGAGCGGGCCCCAGCTCAACTGGTCGAACGAGATCATGTTGTAGACCGCCACCGGCAGGGTGCGGGTCTCGCGGCCGGCCAGCACGATGCCGAACACGAAGTTGTTCCAGGAGAAGATCACCGCGAGGATCATCGACACCGCGATGCCCGGCTTGGCGATCGGCAGCGCGACGTGGCGAAAGACCTGCCAGCGGGTGGCGCCATCGATGGTCGCGGCCTCCTCCAGCTCCATCGGGGTGGTCTCGAAGTAGCCGATCATGATCCAGATCACGATCGGCACCGTGACGACGAGGTGGATGACGATCTGCGGCCACAGGGTGCCGAGCAGCCCGATCCACTGGAACAGCAGGAACAGCGGGATGAGGTAGGACAGGCCCGGCGTGATGCGGGCGACCAGGATCACCACCGCGGCCTTGGCGGCCTTCATCCGGGCGATGCCGTAGCCCGCCGGCACCCCGACCACGAGGGCGAGCAGGGTCGCGGTGCCGGTGACGATCAGGCTGTTGAGGAAGTAGGTCGGGAAGCGGTTCGACTCGATGACGTCGAGGTAGTTCTTCCAGGCGAACCGCTCGGGGATCAGGATCGGCGGGTAGGAGGCGTTGTCGATCTCGTACTTGACCGAGAGCGACAGCATCCAGACGAAGAACAGGATCACCGGCGAGACGATGACGAGGCCGGCGAAGACCAGGGCGATCTGGTTGAGGAGGCGCCGGGTCATGCGGTCGCCCCTTGCGTCCGGCGCCGCACGACGAGCAGCGCGGCGGCGAGCGCCACGATGAGGAGGAAGAACACCACCGCGATCGCCGAGCCGTAACCCGCGTCGTAATACGCGAAGGCGACGCTGTAGAGATAGATGTTGACCGTCTCCGAGGCGGTGCCCGGCCCGCCCTGGGTGATCGCGAAGATGATGTCGAAGCTCTTCACCGCGTCGATCATCCGGATCATCGCCGCCACGAACAGGAACGGGGTGATGAGCGGCAGGGTGATGTGGCGAAACACCTGCCAGACGTTGGCGCCGTCGATGAGCGCGCTCTCGTAGGGCTCGGTCGGGATCGCCGCGAGCCCGCCGAGCACGATCAGCATGATGAGCGGCGTCCACTGCCAGGTCTCGACCAGGACCAGCGACGGGATCACGGTCGCCGGGTGGAACACCCAGAGCTGGGCCGGGATGCCGACCAGCGACAGCAGGTAGTTCAGCACCCCGAGCTGGGGATGGAACATCATCGTCCAGACCAGCGCGATCGCGACCGGCGTCGCCATCATCGGCAGGATGAAGATGCCGCGCAAAAGGCCGCGCAGCGGGAAGCGGGCGTGGAACACGCAGGCCGCGAGCGTGCCGAGGATCAGCGGCAGAATCACCGACAGCGCGGTGTAGAGCAGCGTCTGCCACACCGCGTCGAGGAAGCGCGGATCGGTCGGGAGCCGGGCGTAGTTCGACAGGCCGACGAAGGCCGGCGCGGCGCCGACCTTCCACTCGTGCAGGCTCATCCACAGGGTGAAGGCCCACGGGAACACGATGACGGCCACCACCACGACGAGGGCCGGGATCACGAAGGGCCAGTAGCCCGGAGCGCGCCAGCGGGCGGGGGCGGCCTCGTCTGCGGCGAGGTCCGGCGGGCCTGAGGCGGCCCGGCTCGTTGCGGTGAGGCCGGTCATCGGGCGGGTCTCACGCCTTCTCGGAGCGCTCGAGGATCGGCCGGTACTGGTCGGTCGCCTTCTTGAGTTCGGTGGCCGGGTCGGCGCCCGACAGGGTCGCGGTGACGGCGGCGCCGACGATGTCGCGGAACTCCGCCACCGGCACCACCACCGGCAGGCCGAGCTTGCTGATCTTCGCCGAGCCGATCGCCGAATCGAGCCACTCGCGCGGCATCTTCAGCCCGGCCTGGACCTCGGCGTCGTTGAGGATCGAGTCGCGGAACGGCACGCCGCCGCCGATCTGGAGCAGGCGCCCGCCCATCAGCTTCGACACCGCCCACTGGCAGTAGAGATAGGCCGCCTCCTTCTTCGTGCTGGCCTGCGCGACGCCGATGCCGTCGCCGTAGGTGGCCGAGAACTGCCCGGCCGGTCCCTTCGGCACCACGGCGTAGCCGACCTTGCCGACGACCCGCGAGGCGTTGGGGTCCTCCAGCGGCGGCGCCCAGCCGACGCCGTCGATCCACATCGCCGCCCGCCCCTGGGTGAAGGCGGCCATCGACTCCATCCAGTTGAAGCCGACGACCCCGGGCGGCGCGGTCTTGGTCAGCAGGCGCTGGTAGTACCTGGTCGTCTCGACCGCCTCGGGCCCGTCGGTGAGGATGTTGCCCTTGGCGTCGAGGAACTCGCCGCCGTGGTTGAGGAACAGGGCGCCCCAGAACGCCATGTTGGCGTTGCGCAGGCCGCGGCCGACGAAGCCGTAGGTGCCGGCCTTCGGGTCGGTCAGGGTCTCGGCCGCCCGCATCATGTCGTCGAACGTCGCCGGCGCCGCGAGGTTCTTCTTCTGGAACAGCTCCTTGTTGTAGTACAGGATGAAGTAGTCGACCGAGAGCGGCAGCGAGCGCATCTCGCCGTTCGGCGTCTTGGCGTAGGTCAGCCCGGCGGCGCTGAAGTCGGCCTCGGTCAGCGACGGCTCGGTCATCGCCGGGTTCTTCATGTAGCCCGACAGGTCGGCGAGCCAGCCGGCCTTGTCGAACTGGCGTTTCTGGACGTGGTAGCTCAGGTGCACCACGTCGAAGCTCGGCCGGCCCGAGGTCAGCTCGATGACGATCTTCTGGCGCTGCTGCTGCTCGGGGATCAGCTCGGCGGAGACCTTGATGCCGGTGAGCGCGGTGAACTCGGCGGCGTGGCGGTTCAGGACCTCGCCGCGCGGGCCCTTGATCAGGTTCACCTCCAGGGTCGTGCCGGCATACTTCTTCCAGTCGACCGCGGCGGCGGCGGGACGAAGGCCGGCGAGGCCCAAGGCGCCGGTCGCGGCACCCGTTGCGAGGATGTTCCGCCGGGTCGGCCGGAGGCGCAGCAGATCGCTCATGTTTCCACCCTGTCGCGGCCCCTTGTGGCGGGGCTGGCTCGTCGAAGGCGGGCCGGATCTCGCGTCCGGTGCCCGCTGTCCCGCTGGCGTTGCGGGCCCGGGGCAGCGTAGCGTGCGGCCGGGACGGCAGCAATGGAAACGGCGGCCGTCCGGGATGTCATACGGTTTGCGAATGATCGCTCGGCGATCCCTGCGGGATCGTGGCGATGGCTGCGCCATCGCTTCGCGATGCGGAAACCGGCTTCGCTCGTGCGCCGCGCGGGCTGGTGATACGGAATCCGGAACTGATCGTCCGGATTCGGTCTCAGGGATCACTCCGCCGGCTGCGGCGCGGCGTCGGGCGCCGGCTCCTTCTTGGTTCGCCGCAGCCGCTCGGCCGCGACGTAGAAGACCGGCGTCACGAACAGGGTGAGGATCGTCGCCACCAGGAGCCCGCCGATCACCACGGTGCCGATCGAGATCCGCGCATTGGCGCTGGCGCCGCTCGCGATCGCCAGGGGAACGCAGCCGAACACGAAGGCGAACGAGGTCATCAGGATCGGCCGCATCCGCAGCCGCACCGCCTCCTGCGCCGCGTGCAGGGCGTCCGCGCCGCCCTCCCGCAGCTCCTTGGCGAAGGAGACCAGCAGGATCGAGTTCTTGGCCGCCAGCCCGACCAGCAGCAGCAGGCCGATCTGCCCGAACACGTCGAGGGGCAGGTCGCGCAGGGCCAGCGCCCCGACCGCGCCGAACACCGCGAGCGGCGTCGCCAGGATCACCACGAAGGGCAGGCGCAGGCTCTCGTACTGGCCGGCGAGCAGCAGCACGATCATCACCACGCCGAGGCCGAAGATCAGCGGCGCGTAGCCGGCGGCGATCTTCTGCTGGTAGGCGACCTCGGTCCACTCGACGGCGTAGTCCTTCGGCAGCACCCGGTCGGCCAGGGCCTCGATCGCCGCGATGGCCGAGCCGGAACTCGACGTCTCGGCGGTGTCGATCGCGATCTCGACGGCCGGGTAGGTGTTGTAGGACAGGACGGCGGTCGGCCCGCTGACGAAGTGCGGGGTGATGAGCGAGCCGATCTGCACCGGCTCGCCGCGGTTGTTCGGCACCGTCAGGCGCGACAGGTCGTCGAGCGTCCGACGTCCGTCCGACTCGCTCTGGACGTAGACCTGATAGACGAAGCCGAACCGGTTGAAGAGGTTGACGTAGGACGAGCCGACATAGGTGCCGAGCGCGTCGAACAGGTTCTGGAGGCCAACGCCGAGCTGCTCGGCCTTGGCGCGGTCGATGTCGAGCCGAAGCTGCGGCACGCCGTAGCTCGTGGTGGCGGTGGCGTCGCCAACCTCCGGCATCTTCTTCATCTCGGCGATGAAGTCGTCCGCCGCCTTCGCGAGCTTCAGCCCGCCCTCGCCGCTGCGGTCCTGGAGTTCGAGCGTCAGGCCGCCGCGGGAGCCCAACCCCGGCAGCGGCGAGGGATCGACGATCCGCAGCACGCCGTCCGGGTGGTTCCTGAACCTCGCCCGCAATTTCGCGATCACGTCCGTGACCGTGTCCTCGCGCTCGTCCCAGGGCTTCAGCGTCGGGATCTGGAAGCCGTAGAACGGGGCGGTGACGTCGGCGAGGATGCCGCGGCCCGCGACCCCGATGGTGTTGGAGACGGCGGTCTCGGCCATCGCGGCCTCGCCCACCTCCTTCACCATCGCGGCGGTGCGTGAGACCGCCGCCCCCTTCGGCATCGCGATGTCGGCGAAGAAGTAGCCCTGGTCCTCCTGCGGCACGAAGGCGGCGGGGCGCTGGCTCACCAGCCACACCGTCGCACCGGCGAAGGCGAGGAAGACGAGGCCGGTGACGAGGAGGTGGCGCGACAGCCGCGCCGTCGAGGCCGTGACCGCGTCGGCGCTGCGGTCGAGGACCCGGTTGAACCCGCGCAGCGGCGCGCGCCAGCGGCTGCGATCCTCGCCGTGATGCGGCCGCAGCAGCAGGGCGCACAGGGCCGGCGTCAGGGTCAGCGACACCACCGCCGAGATCAGCACCGAGATCGCGATGGTGAGGGCGAACTGGTTGTAGAGCTGGCCGGTCAGCCCCGGGATGAAGGCGACCGGCACGAACAGGGCGGCGAGGACCAGGGTGGTGGCGATGACCGGGGCGGCGACCTCGTTGACCGCCTCGCGGGCGGCCTCGCGCGGCTCGCGCCCCTCCGCCATCAGGCGCTCGGTGTTCTCGACCACGATGATCGCGTCGTCGACCACGAGCCCGACCGCCAGCACCAGCCCGAGCAGGCTCAGCGTGTTGAACGAGAAGCCGAGCGCCGCCATCGGCCCGAAGGTGCCGACCAGCGCCACCGGCACCGCGATCGCCGGGATCAGCGTCGCGCGCCAGTTCTGGAGGAAGACGTAGGTCACGACGATCACGATCACGATCGCCTCGAACAGCGTCTTGTAGACCTCGTGGATCGAGGCGTTGACGAACTCGGTGCGGTCGAGGGCGATCTTGTACTTCAGGCCCGGGGGGAAACGCTTCTCCAGCTCCTTCATCGTGGCGTGGACGCCCTTCATCACCTCGACGGCGTTGGCCTCCGGGTTCTGGAAGATGCCGAGCGACGCGGCCGGGCGGTTGTCGAAGGTCGAGCGGCTGCCGTACTGCTCGGAGCCGAGTTCGACCCGGCCGACGTCGCGCACCCGCACCACCGAGCCGTCGGGATTGGCCCGGATCACGATGTCGGCGAATTCCTTCGCCTCGGTGAGCCGGCCCTTGGTGACGATCTGCAGCTCGAAGGCCGGGGCCTGCCGCACCGGCTCGCGCCCGAGCGATCCGACGGTGATCTGGGCGTTCTGCTGGTTGATCGCGTCGACGATCGCGGTCGGGCCGAGGCCGAGGGATTCCATCCGGGCCGGGTCGAGCCAGATCCGCATCGCGTAGCGCTGGTTCGAGAAGTTGATGATGCGCCCCATGCCCGGCACCCGGCGCAGGGGCTTGATGACCTGGGTCTCGGCCCAGTTCGACAGGAACAGCTCGTCGTAGGTGTTGTCGTCGCTGTAGAGCACGACGTTGCCGAGGCGCTGGCGCGAGCTCTTGACGATCTCGAGCCCCTGGTCGCGCACCGCCTGCGGCAGGCGGGCCTCGGCGCGCTGGGCCCGGGTCAGCACCTCGGCGGCGGCGGCGTTGAGGTCGGACCCGACCTCGAAGGTGGCGTCGAGGTTGACGCTGCCGTCGGAGTTGCTGGTCGAGCTGATGTAGATGAGGTTCTGGGCGCCGTTGATCTCCTGCTCGAGCGGGATCGCGATCGCCTCGTAGGGCCTGCTGGGCGCTCGCCCCCGGATAGGTCGCCTGGACGTTGATGATCGGCGGCGCGATCTCGGGAAACTGCGCGATCGGCAGGGTGAAGCCGGCGACGGCGCCGATCAGCGTGATCAGGACCGAGATGACGCCCGCGAGCACGGGCCGGTCGACGAAGAAGGCGAACATCCCGGGTTCCCGGCAGCGGGCCAGCGCGAGGATGGCCCGGAGCCCGGGCGGCGCGGCACAGGGAGCAACGGTGGCCGAGGTTGCGGGTTCCCTTCCGGGAACCTCGCCTCGCCGGCCCGGGTTGCAGAGGGTGTTTCCCCCTCAAGGAGAGCCCCCGTGCGCCCATGGGTTCGTCGCGCGCTCGCCGGAGCCGCCCTGGTCGCGGCCGGCGGCGCCGCGTGGTACGCGGCGGGCCGGCCCGTCCCGGCGGGGCTGGCCTCGCACCTGCCGGGGCCGGTCGCCCGCCTCGTGGCGCCGAAGGCCGAGGCGCCGAAGGACGACGGCAAGCCCGACTTCGACGTGCGGGTCGCGCAGGCGGCCAACGAGGCGGTGCCGATCGTCTTCCAGTACACCGGCGTGATCGTGTCGCCGAAGGACGCCGCGCTCCAGTCGCGGGTCACCGGCATCGTGGTGGAGCGGCCGTTCGAGCCCGGCGGCACGGTCAGGAAGGGGCAGGTGCTGTTCCGCATCGACCCGCGGCCGTTCGAGGTCGCCCTCCAGACCGCCGAGGCGCAGCGCCAGCAGGCCCTCGCCCAGCTCGCCTTCGCGGGCGCCGAGGTCGAGCGCACCCAGCCTCTCGCCGACAAGGGCTACGCCTCGGAGCAGCGCTTCCAGCAGCTCGAGAGCAACAAGGCCGTGGCGGCGAGCCGGGTGAAGGAGGCCGAGGCCAGCATCGCGCGCCAGAAGCTCAACCTCGAATTCGCGGTGATCCGCGCGCCGTTCGACGGCCGCGCCAGCATCTCCGACGTCAATGTCGGCGACCTCGTCAACGAGAATGCCAGCCAGCTCGTCAGCGTGGTCCAGGTCGACCCGATCGAGGTCCAGGTCGCCCTCTCGGCCGAGGATTCCGAGGCGGTGCGCGGCGCCCTGGCCGAGGGCCGGGCCTCGATCACCCTTCTCTCCACCACCGGGCAGGACGAGCGCCGGGCCGAGATCTACCGCCTCGACAACCGCTTCGACCCCCGGACCGCCCGCCGGCTGGTGCGGGCCTGGCTGCCGAACGGCGACGAGCGCTACCTGCCGGGCGAGTTCGTGCGCACGCGGGTGCAGGTCGGCACCGAGGAGCGCCTGCTGGTGCCGACGGTGGCGCTCTCGGCCCAGCTCGACCAGCGCATCGTCTGGTCGGTCGCCGACGACGGGACCGTGACGATGGTGCCGGTCGAGACCGGCGGGGCCTACGGCGACAGGACCGCGATCCTGCGCGGCCTCAAGCCGGGCACCCGCATCGCCGTGGACCACCTGCAACTGTTGCGGCAGAACCGGAAGGTCGGCATCCGCCGCGACGACCCGGCCGCCGAGCCGCGGGCGGCGGCCGACCGGCGGGCGGCGAACGAGGCCGGACCGACCCCCCGCTGACCCGCCACGATCCGCCAAGGGCCGCCCGCATGGATATCGCCGTCTCCGTCGTCTCGCTCCTCCTCGTCCTGTTCCTCATCGCCCGCGGCACGCCCGGCCGCTCCCTGCTGGTGGTCCTGGCGGCCACCCTCGCCGTGGTGGTGCTGATCGTCGGGATCGAGCGGGCCGGGATGTGGCCGTCGGAGCTGCATACCCGCTGAGCGCCGCGCGGCCGCCGGCCGCCCGGGTGGCAGACCCTGCGGGGGTGATCTACATCGCGCCCTGCGCGGCACCGGGAAGCCCCCCGTGGACGGGGCCTCCGCCCTCCCCGCCGGGGGCGGGACGGGGTGCCGCCGCCAGGGCTGGAGCGAATCCCGATGCAGAACGACCCCTTCGCGCCGTGGCACGGACGGCCGTCGTGATGCGCGGGCGAGACGTGACGCCGGCCCACCTCCATCTGGCGCCGAGCCACCGGCCGGCCCTGGCGCCGCTGCCCGCGACCCCCGACGTGGTCGTGGTCGGCGCCGGCGCCGCCGGGCTCGCGGCGGCGCGGCGGCTGCTCGCCCGGGGCTTGAGCGTGGCGGTGCTGGAGGCCCGCGACCGCGTCGGCGGCCGCACCGTGACCACGATGCTGCGCGGCCACCCGGTCGATCTCGGCGCGCACTGGCTCCATGCCGGGCCGGTCAATCCCCTGGTCGCCCTCGGTCTCGCCCGGGGCGAGCCCCTGCGGCGGGCGGCGCAGGAGAGCCACCTGATGATCGGGCGGCGCCCCGCCCGGCCGGCCGAGAACGCCGCCTTCACCCGGGCCTGGGCGGTCGCCGACCGGGCGATCGGCGACGGTGCTCGCCTCGGCGGCCCGGACCGCCCGGCGGTGACCGCCCTACCCCCGGGGCTCGGCCCCTGGGGGCCGCGGGTCGCCCTCGTCCACGGCCTCGTCTCCGGCCGGCCCCTCGGCGAGGTCAGCCTGCACGACTTCCCGAGCATGGAGTACGGCGACAACTTCTTCATCCAGGGCGGCTACGGCGCCTACCTCGCCCGCCTCGCCCGCGGCCTGCCGGTGGCCCTGCGGGCGCCGGTCCGCGCCCTCGACTGGTCCGGGGACGGCGTCTCCCTCGATGCCGGGGCGCACGGGGTCCTGCGGGCCCGGGCGGCCGTCGTCACCGCTCCGATGATGCTCCTGCGCGACGAGGCGGCGTTCCGCTTCCGGCCGCACCTGCCGGACCCGGTGCGCGCGGCGATCGACGGGTTCGCGGTCGGCATCTACGAGCACGTCGTGCTGCATTGGCCCTCGGCGCCGTTCCGGGGCCGCGACCGGCTCGCGACCCTGCTCGGGCACCGGCTCCAGCCGCCCGGGCTGCTCACCCGGGTCGACGGGGCGCCGTTCCACTTCTTCGAGCTCGACGCGCCCCTGGCCTCCCGCCTCGACGCCGCCCGGGCCGGGCCGGACGGCGCCCGGCGCCTCGTGCGCGAGACGCTCGCGGCGCATGTCGGCGCCCGCGGCATCGGCGACCTCGCGGTGCCGGCGGTGTCGGAGTGGCGCCACGACCCGTGGGCGCGGGGCTCCTGGGCGGTGGTGCCGCCGGGCCATGCCGGCGCCCGCGACCGGCTCAAGGAGCCGGTCGGCGGACGGATCTGGTTCGCCGGCGAGGCGCTGTCGCGGGCCCAGTGGGGCACCGCCGGCGGGGCGTGGCAGGAGGGCGAGCGGGCGGCCGACGCGGTCGCGGACGCCCTCGCCTGAGCCGGCCCCCTTCCGGGGCCGCGCCCCGGTTCAGAGCATGCTGGGCAGGATGCGGTCCGGCGGCCGGTGGCCGTCGAGGAAGGTCTTGATGTTGATGATGACCTTCTCGCCCATGTCGGCGCGGCTCTCGTGGGTCGCCGAGCCCATGTGCGGCAGCAGCACGACCTTGCCGGCGCGGGCGAGCTTCACGAGGCGCGGGCTCACCGCCGGCTCCTGCTCGAACACGTCGAGGCCGGCGCCCGCGATGTCGCCGGACTCGATCAGCCGGGCGAGCGCGGTCTCGTCGATGATCTCGCCGCGGGCGGTGTTGACGACCACCGCCGCCGGCTTGAGCAGCTTCAGGCGCCGCGCCGACAGCAGGTGGTAGGTCGCCGGGGTGTGCGGGCAGTTGACCGAGACGATGTCGACCCGCGCCAGCATCTGGTCGAGGGATTCCCAGTACGTCGCCTCCAGCTCCTGCTCGGCGCGGGCCGAGACCCGGCGGCGGTTGTGGTAGTGGATCGACAGCCCGAACGCCCGGGCGCGGCGGGCGAGCGCCTGCCCGATCCGCCCCATGCCGACGATGCCGAGGCGCTTGCCGGTGATGCGCCGCCCGAGCATCCAGGTCGGCGACCACCCCTGCTCCCAGGCGTCGTCGGGGATGATCCGGGCGCCCTCGGTGACCCGGCGCGCCACCGCGAGGATCAGCGCCATGGTCATGTCGGCGGTGTCCTCGGTGAGGACCCCGGGGGTGTTGGTGACGGTGATGCCGCGCTGGAGCGCCACGCCGACGTCGATGTGGTCGACGCCGTTGCCGAAATTCGCGATCAGCCGCAGGTTCGGGCCGGCCTGGGCGAGGAGCGAGGCGTCGATCTCGTCGGTGACGGTCGGCACCAGGACGTCGGCCTCCTGCATCGCCTGGGCCAGGGCGGCCTGCGACAACGGCTTGTCCTCGTGGTTGAGGCGGGTGTCGAAGAGTTCGCGCATGCGCGTCTCCACCACGTCCGGCAGTCGCCGGGTGACCACCACGAGCGGCTTGCGCTTCGTCGACGACATGTGCCCTCCCCTGATCCCCGGGCGCCGCGCCGCGGGGCGGCCGCCGGTGTCCGGCAGCCGTAATACCGGCCTGCTCGCGGAAGAGAATAGGCGAGCTTGCGGTTCGACGGAAAGCCCTGCCTTCGTTCGCGCCGCGCCGCCAGGGGCTACCGTCCCTTAACCATCCTGCCCTTAACCATCCTGGCGTGAAACAGGGATCGGGAGCGGCGAGCCCGGGCCGGCGGCCCGCGGGAGCCGCGCGATTGCGACGAGACGAGACCCGCGATGCCGAAGATCCGCGCCGCTGCGCTCCTGCTGGCCCTGCTGGCCCCGGCCGTCGTGGAGGCCGCGCCCGACATGGCGGTCGGCTCGGCGACCAAGCTGCCGATCCCGCGCTACGTCAGCCTGAAGACCGACCGGGTGAACCTGCGCGAGGGCCCGTCCAAGGACCACCGCACCCTGTGGGTGTTCCAGCGCGCCGGGCTGCCGGTGGAGATCGTGTCCGAGTTCGAGACGTGGCGCCGGATCCGCGATTCCGAGGGCACCGAGGGCTGGGTGCTGCACTCGCTGCTGTCGGGGCGGCGCACCGCCATCGTGCTGGCGAAGGGCGACAAGGCGGGGCCGACCGCCCTCCACGCCGGCCCCGAGGGCCGCGGCGACGTGGTGGCCCAGCTCCAGGCCGGGGTGATCGGCAGCGTGAAGTCCTGCACCGGCTCCTGGTGCCGCCTCGTCGTGTCCCTGCCTCAGAAGCGCGGCGACGTCGATGGCTACGTGCGCCAGGACAGCCTGTGGGGCGTCTACCCGAACGAGAAGGTGGAGTGATACGACATCCGGACGATGACTTGCGGATTTCGTATCACCAGCCCGCGCGGTGGAGCCGGAGGCTCCACACGCTTGAGCGAAGCCGGTTTCCGCATCGCGAAGCGATGGCGCAGCAATCGCCACGATCCCGCAGGGATCGCCGAGCGATCAATCGGAAACCGTATGAGGCGGGGAGCCGCTCGGTCCCTCCCCCTTTGCGGGGGAGAGTGGCGGGCGAGCCGGGGCGAAGCCCCGCGACAGGCGACGCCGCTTCCGGAACAGGCGCGACCGTTCGTGAAGCCCGCCTTGTCCTGAATCGTCGCGATCCTCGTCCTGAATCGTCGCGATCCTCTCTCCCGCTCCGCATCCGCGGAGCACCCCCTCCCGCAGAGGGGGGAGGGCTTTGATGCGTCGAGGCGACGAAAAAGGCCGCGCGTCCTTCAGGACGGCGGCCTCGCGAAATCCGGCGGATGAAACGGCTCAGTCCCGGCGGCGCAGCCGCACGATCACCTCGACCCCAGCGATCTCCATGCCCTCGGGCGGCTCGGGCAGGGCGTCCACGGTGATGCCGCAATCGGGCATGTCGAGAACCTGACCCTCCTCCTCGAGGAAGAAGTGGTGGTGCTCGCTCGGGTTGGTGTCGAAATAGGCCTTCGACCCGTCGAGGGCGAGCTGGCGCAGCAGGCCCGCCTGGGTGAACTGGTGCAGGGTGTTGTAGACCGTGGCGAGGGAGACCGGGACCTTGGCCCGCATCGCCTCGTCGTAGAGCATTTCCGCGGTGAGGTGACGGTCGCCCTTGCCGAACAGCAGCCAGCCCAGCGACAGACGCTGCCGGGTCGGGCGGAGGCCGGACCGGCGCAGGCGGTCCCGCAGCTCGGACAGGGGGCAGCCGCGACGCTGCCCGGCGGCGCCCGCCTCGACCAGGGTCGGAGCGCGCGCGCTGAGCACGGCATGCAGGGGCGACAGGTCGTTCATCGGCGCAACAGTCGGTTCTCGGTCCGCAACGAAATTCGTGATTTCCGTTATATGGAGACTCCCGACGCGCCGCAACCCGAAGCCCGGATTCGCACGGCACATCAGAATGGTTACAGGATGGCGCTCCGTCGTGGCGCGGGGCCGGCCGCGGCGCGGTTTCCCGGGCCCGTTTCTCGTCACGACGCGCGGCGGCCGTCCCGGGCGCCGCGCGTCGTATCGTGAGCCGTTGCCGCGAAGGCGCGCGGTTCCGGGTCTCGCGGGGCGGGTTGGAACCGCCTCCCGGCCTATGGTAACCAAGCCCCGCCCGCCGCCCCCCGGCGCGCGCTCTCCGTGCGCCGGGTCGGCCCGCCGCCCGATTGTTGAGGATTGCATTTCCTTCATGTCCGCAGACCAACCCGCCGCCGGGGCTCCCGCCCGGCCCTCGCACTTTTCCTACGAGGATCTGCTGGCCTGCGGGCGCGGCGAGATGTTCGGTTCCGGCAACGCGCAGCTCCCCCTGCCCCCGATGCTGATGTTCGACCGCATCGTCTCGATCGCCCGCGACGGCGGCGCCCACGGCAAGGGCCACGTGCGGGCCGAGCTCGACGTGCGGCCCGACCTGTGGTTCTTCCCCTGCCACTTCCAGGGCGACCCGGTGATGCCCGGCTGCCTCGGGCTCGACGCCCTGTGGCAGATGGTCGGCTTCTTCCTCGGCTGGCTCGGCTCGTCCGGCCGCGGCCGGGCGCTCGGCGTCGGCGAGGTGAAGTTCGCCGACCAGGTCCTGCCCAGCGTGACGAAGGTGGTCTACGGCGTCGACCTCAAGCGCGTCCGCCAGGGCCGCCTCGTGCTCGGCATCGCCGACGGCTGGCTGGAGGCCGACGGGCGGCGCATCTACGAGGCCCAGGACCTGCGGGTCGGGCTGTTCCAGGCCGCGGCGCCGGCGGGCGGCTGAGGCGCCGATCGTCCGTCGAAGGGATCCCTCCGCCATCCGGGCGGTTGAGATTACGGGCCGGCGGGCCTAGGTGACAACCGCGCGACGCAGGGTTCCGCCGCGCGTGGAGGGCTCCGATCATCATGAGGCGTGTCGCGATCACCGGGATGGGCATCGTCTCGTCCATCGGCAACAACACGCAGGAGGTGCTGGCCAGCCTGCGCGAGGCGCGCTCCGGCATCACCCAGGCCGAGGCGTTCGCGGCGCACGGTTTCCGGTGCCAGGTCCAGGGCGCCCCGACCCTCGTCGCCGAGGACGTGGTCGACCGCCGGGCGATGCGGTTCCACGGCGGCGGCACCGCCTGGAACCACGTCGCGATGGAGCAGGCGATCCGGGATGCCGGGCTCGAGGCCGGCGAGATCTCGCACGAGCGCACCGGCATCATCATGGGCTCCGGCGGTCCCTCGACCCGCGCCCTGGTCGAGGCGGCCGACATCGCCCGGGCCAAGGGGCCGAAGCGGGTCGGCCCGTTCGCGGTGCCGAAGGCGATGTCCTCGACCGCCTCGGCGACGCTCGCGACGTGGTTCAAGATCCGCGGCGTGAACTACTCGATCTCCTCGGCCTGCGCGACGTCGAACCACTGCATCGGCAACGCCGCCGAGATCATCCAGGCCGGCCGCCAGGACATCATCTTCGCCGGCGGCTGCGAGGAGCTGGACTGGACCCTGTCGGTGCTGTTCGACGCCATGGGGGCGATGTCCTCGAAGTACAACGACACGCCCGCCCGGGCGTCGCGCGCCTACGATGCCGGCCGCGACGGCTTCGTCATCGCGGGCGGCGCCGGCGTGCTGGTGCTGGAGGAGCTGGAGCACGCCAGGGCGCGCGGCGCCCGCATCTACGGCGAGGTCGCCGGCTACGGCGCGACCTCGGACGGTCACGACATGGTGGCGCCGTCCGGCGAGGGCGCGGTGCGCTGCATGCGTCAGGCGATCGAGGGCCTGAAGGGCGCGCGGATCGACTACATCAATCCCCACGCCACCTCGACGCCGGTCGGCGACGAGAAGGAGATCGAGGCGATCCGCGAGGTGTTCGGCACCGGCGAGAAGTGCCCGCCGATCGCCGCGACCAAGTCGCTCACCGGCCACTCGCTCGGCGCCACCGGCGTCCAGGAGGCGATCTACTCGCTCCTGATGATGAACAACGGCTTCCTGTGCGAGAGCGCCAACATCGACGAGATCGATCCGGCCTTCGCCGACATGCCGATCCTGCGCCAGCGGGTCGACGACGCCCGGATCGGCCACGTCCTGACCAACTCGTTCGGCTTCGGCGGCACCAACGCCACCCTGGTCCTCAAGCACGTCGACGCCTGAGGCGGGCCGGGCACCGCAACACCGGCGCTCCGGGCAGCCGGGGCCCGATCGCGGCCCCGGCTCGGCCGTCGACCGTCAGGCGGCGACCTTGCGCAGCGCCGCCACCACGTCGTCGACCACCGCGGTGACGAGGTCGTGGTTGTCGCCCTCGGCCATCACGCGGATCACCGGCTCGGTGCCGGACGGCCGGATGACGAGGCGGCCGCCCTGGCCGAGACGCTCCCGCGCGCCCTCGATCGCGGAGACCACCGCGTCCTGGCGCAGGGGCTCGCCCGCGCCGTAGCGGACGTTCTTCAGGACCTGCGGCAGCGGGTCGAAGCAGTGGCAGACCTCGCTCACCGGCCGCTGCTGGCGCTGCACCACCGACAGCAGTTGCAGCGCCGCCACGAGGCCGTCGCCGGTGGTGGCGTAGTCCGACATGATGATGTGCCCGGACTGCTCGCCGCCGAGGTTGTAGCCGTTCTCGCGCATGTGCTCGAGCACGTAGCGGTCGCCGACTGCGGTGCGGACCATGCCGAGGCCGAGCCCGCCGAGATAGCGTTCCAGGCCGAGATTCGACATGATCGTCGCGACGATGCCGGGCCGGGTCAGGCGCTCGTCGTCCTTCCAGGAGCGGGCGACGACGCCCATGAGCTGGTCGCCGTCGACCCGCTGGCCCTTCTCGTCCACCACCAGCACGCGGTCGGCGTCGCCGTCGAGCGCGATGCCGATGTCGGCGCGCAGCTCCCGCACCTTGCGCACCAGCGCCTCGGGCGCGGTCGAGCCGACGTCGCGGTTGATGTTGAACCCGTCCGGCTCGGTGCCGATCGCGATCACCTCGGCGCCGAGTTCCCACAGGGTCTCCGGCGCGACCCGGTAGGCGGCGCCGTTGGCGCAATCCACCACCACGCGCAGGCCGTCGAGGGTGACGGTGCGCGGCAAGGTGCGCTTGGCGAACTCGATGTAGCGGGCGTGCACGCTCTCGATGCGCTTGGCCCGCCCGAGATCCTGCGAGCCGGCGAGGCGCTTCTGCATGTCGGAGTCGATCAGCGCCTCGATCTCGCGCTCGACCTCGTCGGAGAGCTTGAACCCGTCCGGCCCGAACAGCTTGATGCCGTTGTCCTCGAACGGGTTGTGCGAGGCCGAGATCATGACGCCGATATCGGCCCGCATCGAGCGGGTCAGCATCGCGACGGCCGGCGTCGGCATCGGGCCGAGGAGCAGCACGTCCATGCCGACCGAGGTGAAGCCGGCGACGAGCGCCGTCTCGATCATGTAGCCCGACAGGCGGGTGTCCTTGCCGATCACCACCCGGTGGCGGTGGTCGCCGCGCTGGAAGATCAGGCCCGCGGCCTGGCCGACCTTCAGGGCCAGCTCGGGGGTGATGACGCCGTTGGCCCGTCCCCGGATGCCGTCGGTTCCGAAATATTTGCGCAAGGCCGTGGTTCCGTCTCGTTTCGGGGCACCTGACAGGGTCTCTGACGCGGGCTGCAAGCCGGGTGCCGGTCGCGACGGCTTAGCCCAAACCCATGCATGGCCCAAATCGGACCGTTCCGGCGACGGAACTGACGGCTGCATCCGAAAGCGTTAACCGCCCGATAACCATGAACCCGGCAGTTTTTGCCCACGGGCCGCTCCGGCCCATCGTGACGGGTGCGTTCAGTCGTGAAGGTGGTTCTCGATCTGGTGGAGAAGCTGGGCCCGACCCGGCTCGCCGCGATGGGAGCGGTGACGCTCGCCCTCGTCGGCTTCTTCGCCTTCGTGATCCTGCGGGTGTCGCAGCCGGAGATGGGGGTGCTCTACACCGACCTCTCGGTGCAGGATGCCGGCGCCGTCGTGCGCGACCTCGAGGCCCGCAACGTCCGCTACGAGACCCGCGGCGACGTCGGGCAGACGATCCTGGCGCCGCGGGCCGACCTCGCGCGCCTGCGGATGGACCTCGCCGCCAAGGGGCTGCCCAGCGCCGGCGGCGTCGGCTACGAGATCTTCGACAAGGGCGACGCCTTCTCGACGACGAACTTCGTCCAGAACGTGAACCACCTGCGGGCGCTCGAAGGCGAGCTCGCCCGCTCGATCCGGGCGATCGGCCGGGTCCAGGCGGCGCGGGTCCACCTCGTCCTGCCCGAGAAGCGGCTGTTCGCCCGCGACCGCGAGGCGCCGAGCGCCGCGATCGTGCTGAAGCTCGCCGGCGACCTCGACGCCGGGCAGGTCCGGGCGATCCGGCATCTCGCCGCCTCGGCGGTCGAGGGCCTCAAGCCGGAGCGGATCTCGATCGTCGACGAGCGCGGGCGGCTGCTCGCCGACGGCGCCCGGGGCGGGGACGGCGAGGCGCTCGTCGGCCTGGAGGAGCGTCAGACCGGCCTGGAGCGGCGCCTGCGCGCCCAGGTCGAGGAGATCGTCGCCGGGGTGGTCGGCGCCGGCCGCGCCCGGATCCAGGTCAACGCGGAGCTCGACGCCAACCGCATCGAGAGCCGCTCGGAGACCTTCGACCCCGACAGCCGGGTGGTGCGCTCGACCCAGACCCGCACCGAGAACCAGCAGACGCAGGGCCCCGGCGAGGCCGGCGTCAGCGTCGGCAACGAGCTGCCGGGCGCCACCCCGCAGAAGGACGCCAACACGACCCGCGACGCCTCGAACAAGAACGAGGAGACGACCAACTACGAGATCTCCCGCGTCACCCGCACCGAGGTGCAGGAGGGCGGGCGGATCAAGCGCCTGTCGGTGGCGGTCCTGGTCGACGGCGTCTACGCCCCGGGTCCGGACGGCCGGCCGGCCTACGCGCCCCGGCCGCAGGAGGAGCTCGACCGCATCACCGCCCTGGTCCGCACCGCGATCGGCTACGACAAGGCCCGCGGCGATCAGGTCGAGGTGGTCAACCTGCGCCTCGCCGAGGGGCCGGCGACGGCGCCGGAGATCCGGGAGGAGAGCGTCCTCGACGTGTTCCGCTCGCCCAGCCGGGCCGAACTCATGCGCTTCGTCGAGCTCTCCGTCCTGGCCCTCCTCACCATCGTGGTGCTGCTGACGGTGGTTCGCCCCCTTCTGCGCCGGGCGCTCGGCGGCGAGGCCCCGGCCCTGGCGGTGGCCGGGGCACCCGGCCTCGAAGCCGAGGCGCCCGCGGTCCCGTCGGTCGAAGCGACGCCCGGCCCGGCCGCGCGGATGATCGAGTACGCCAAGATCAACGGGCAGATCCAGGCCGAGACCATCGAGCGGGTGGTCGACATGGTGCGCACCAACCCGACCGAGACGGCGGAAGTCCTGCGCAGCTGGATCCACGACCGATGAACCGTTCCGTCCCCGCCCGATCCCGAGACTGACGAGCGATCCATGGCAGCGAGCGCCCTCCCGGCCGCGGAAGCCCCGGCCCTGTTCGACAACAAGGCCTTCGCCGAGATGCCCGGCGTCCACCGGGCCGCCGCCCTCCTCCTGCTGCTCGGCGAGGAGGAAGGGGCGCCGATCTGGCGCATGCTCGACGACGACGAGGTGAAGAAGGTCTCGCACGCGATGGTGCAGCTCGGCGCCCTGGAGGCGGCGACCGTCGAGCGGCTGATCATCGACTTCGTGTCGCGGCTCTCCTCCTCGGGCGGCATCTCGTCGAGCTTCGAGCGCACCGAGGCGCTGCTGCTCAAGATCTTCCCGATGGAGCAGGTCTCGGTGATCATGGCGGAGATCAAGGGCGCCAACGGCCGCCGGGTCTGGGGCAGCCTGACCCAGATCGATCCGGAGATCCTCGCCTCGTTCCTGCGCAACGAGTACCCGCAGACCGTCGCGGTGATCCTGTCGCGGGTGCGCTCGGACTACGCCGCCCGGGTGCTGACCATCCTGCCGGAGGAGTTCGCCATCGACGTCCTCAACCGGATGCTGCGGATGGAGACGGTGCAGAAGGAGGCCCTGCGCCACATCGAGGAGACCCTGCGGGTCGAGTTCGTCTCGACCATCGCGCAGACGACCCGGCGCGACGCCCACGAGCTGATGGCCGACGTGTTCAACGCCTTCGACCGCCAGACCGAGACCCGCTTCCTCGCCGCCCTCGACCAGAGCAACCGCGGCGCCGCCAAGAAGATCCGCCAGCTCATGTTCACCTTCGAGGACCTGCTGAAGCTCGACGCCGGCAGCGTCCAGACGCTGATGCGCAACGTCGACCGCGACACCCTGAGCCGGGCGCTCAAGGGGGCGTCGGAGCCGGTGCGCAACTTCTTCTTCGGCAACATGTCGACCCGCGCGGCGAAGCTCCTCCAGGACGAGATGGCCTCGCTCGGCCCGATCCGCCTCAAGGAGGCCGACGAGGCGCAGGCCAAGATGACCGACCTCGCCAAGGAGCTGGCCGAGAAGGGCGAGATCATGATCGCCAAGAACAGCGCCGAGGAGGAGCTCGTCTACTGAGCCCCGCCCGCCGCGCCGCACCGGATCCGGTTTCTCGCCCATGGCCAAGGTTCAACGCTTCCTGTTCGACAACGACTTCCGGATTCCCGGAGGCAGCGTCGCGGCCCGCGTCCGCGAGGAGGCCGAGGCCGCCGCGGCCACGGCCCGCGCCGAGGTCGAGGCGCGGCTCGCCGCCGAGGCGCAGGCCCGGGCCGAGGCCGAGGCGGCGGCCTTCGCCCTGGGGCAGCGCGAGGGCCGGGCCCAGGCCGAGGCCCAGGTCCAGGCGCGCCTCGCCGACGCCCTCAACCGCCTCGTCGCCACCGCCGCCGGGATGATCGCCGCCGCCGACGACCGCGACGCGGCGCGGGAGGCCCAGGCCCTCGACTTCGCCGTCGCCCTCGCCCGCAAGCTCGCCGGCGACGCCCTCGACGCCCACCCGGTCGCGGCGATCGCCGAGACCGCCAGGACCGCGCTCCAGCACCTGCGCGGCGTGCCCCACCTCGCGGTGCGGGTGAGCGACGCCCTGGTCGAGGAGACCGAGGCGGCGGTGGCGCGCCTCGCCCGCGAGCGCGGCTACGACGGCCGCCTCATCGTGCTCGGCGACCCCGACCTGCCGCCGGGCGACGCCCGCATGGAATGGGCCGATGGCGGCGTCGTGCGCGACCGTGCCGCGATCGAGGCCGCCGTGCTCGCCGCCCTGAACCCCGTCTGACCCCCGAGGCCCGACCGCCATGACCTCCGACGACGATCTCGGCCTGCCGCAGCTCAGCGAGGGCGACCTCGCCTTCGATACCGGCGGCCCCGCCTCGATGCGCGACGGACCCGCCCAGCCCAAGAGCGCCTCCGACCTCGAACAGGTCTTCGACGTGCCGGTGATGGTCTCGGCGGTGCTCGGCGCCTCGCGGATGCCGATCGGCGAGTTGCTGCGCCTCGCCCCCGGCGCGGTGCTCGAACTCGACCGCAAGGTCGGCGAGGCGATCGACATCTTCGTCAACAACCGCCTCGTCGCCCGCGGCGAGGTGGTGCTGGTCGAGGAGCGCCTCGGCGTGACCATGACCGAGATCGTCAAGGCCGACGGTTGAGCGCCCCCGCTCGCCCCTTCCTTCATACGGAGTGTCCGCCATGCGGCTCCTGATCATCGGACGTCTCAACGGCGAGCTCGTCACCGCCTCCCGGATCGCGATGAGCCGCGGCGCCGCCGTGACCCAGGCCGACAGCGTCGAGCAGGGCCTCGCCGTCCTGCGCGCCAAGGGCGCCGACCTCCTGATGGTGGACGTGTCGCTCTCGGTCGGCGGCGTGGTGGCGGCGCTCGCCGAGGAGCGCATCCGCACGCCGGTCGTCGCCTGCGGCACCGGCACCGACGCCCGCGCCGCGGTGGCGGCGATCCAGGCCGGCGCCAAGGAGTACATCCCGCTCCCCCCCCGACCCCGAGCTGATCGCCGCGGTGCTGGAGGCGGTCTCGGCGGATGCCCGCGCCTTCGTCTGGCGCGACCCGGCGATGGAGCGGGTGGTGAAGCTCGCCGAGCAGATCGCCCGCTCCGACGCCTCGGTCCTGATCTCCGGCGAGAGCGGCACCGGCAAGGAGGTGCTGGCGCGCCATCTCCACGCCCGCTCGAACCGGGCCCGGAAGCCGTTCGTCAGCGTCAACTGCGCGGCCATCCCCGACGCCCTGCTCGAATCGGAGCTGTTCGGCCACGAGAAGGGTGCCTTCACCGGAGCGGTCGCCCGGCGCATCGGCCGGTTCGAGGAGGCGAGCGGCGGCACCCTCCTCCTCGACGAGATCTCCGAGATGGACGTCCGGCTCCAGGCCAAGCTGCTGCGGGCGCTGCAGGAGCGGGTGATCGACCGGGTCGGCGGCGCCCAGCCGGTCAAGGTCGACCTCCGGGTGCTGGCGACCTCGAACCGCAACCTCGCCGAGGAGGTGCGCAAGGGCACGTTCCGCGAGGACCTGCTCTACCGCCTCAACGTCGTGCACCTGCGCCTGCCCCCCCTGCGCGAGCGCCCGGCGGACATCCTCGAACTCGCCGGCCACTTCGCCCGCAAGTACGCCGAACTCAACGGCCTGCCGGTGCGGCCGCTCTCGGCCGAGGCGCGTCGGCTCGTCGCCGCCAGCCCGTGGCGGGGCAACGTGCGCGAACTGGAGAACACCCTGCACCGGGCGGTCCTGCTCGCGACCGGCGCCGAGATCGGGCCGGAGGCGGTCCTGTCGCCGGAGGGCGACGCGCTGGAGGGGGTGAGCGCCGTCGCCCGGGCGTCGCAGAACGCCGAGGCGGTCACCCGCGGCCTCGTCGGGCGCACCGTGGCGGAGGTCGAGCGCGACCTGATCCTCGACACCCTCGACCACTGCCTCGGCAACCGCACCCACGCGGCGAAGATCCTCGGCATCTCGATCCGCACCCTGCGCAACAAGCTCAACGAGTATGTCGGGGCCGGCATCACGGTGCCGGAGCCGGGACAGGCGCGGGCGATCGCGGCCTACGGCTGAGGGGCGAGGCCGGGCGCGCGCGCGCGGCGACCGTCCAGGTAGTGCGACAGGTCGGGCTCGGCGGAGCGTCCGCCGAAGAGCCGCGCGCCGAGCCTCCGCAGGCCCGGCCTGCTCGCCACCCTGAGCCCGGCGTGGAGGAGACGGATGCCGGGACGGCTGTGCGGGTTCATCAGCCGCGGCACGATCCTGGGCACGCCCTGACCCTGCTCGACCATCGGGCGCATGGCCCGTTCGTAGGCCGCCAGGGCGGCGGGCACGTCGCCGGTGCGGGCGAGTTCGGCGGCGAGCACGTAGGCGCCGGCGACCGCCAGCGTGGTGCCGATGCCGGCGAGGGGCGTCGCGCACCAGGCGGCGTCGCCGGTGAGGACGACGCGTCCGTTCGACCACCGCCTCATCCGGACCTGGCGCAGCACGTCGACGTAGAAATCCTCGGTGTCGTCCATGGCGGCGAGCACCCGCGGCGCCTCCCAGCCGGCGTCGGCGAATCGCTCGCGCAGGAAGGCCTTCTGCCGGCCGCCGTCCCAGTCCTGCTCGCCGCCCGGCTTCCCCTGGATCGTCAGCATCGCCCGGGTGGTCCCGTGCCGGTCGGGACGCAGCGACACGCCACGGCCGCCCGTCGCGTTGTACCAGCGCCACATCCGGTCGTCGCGGGCGGCGCGGGGAATGGTGAGATACGCGATGGTGAGGTCCATCCAGCGCGGGGTGTTCTCGCCGGGAAAGACGCGCTCGCGGGTGGCCGATCCCACGCCCTCGGCGACGATCACCGCGTCGTAGCGCCCGGTGCGGCCGCTGGCGAAGAGGACGGTCGCGGCGTGCCCGTCCTGCTCGATCCGGTCGATGCTGTCGCCGAACCGGAAGGCGGCCCGATCGATGGTGGGCTCGTAGAGGAGGCGCGCGAGGTCGCCGCGCAGGATCTCCATCTCGGCGGTCGGGCCGTCCCGGCCGGTATCTCCGACGGCGAACCGGGCGGCGACCCGGCCGTCGGCATCGACCCAGGCGGTGCCTTCCTCGCCGGTGCCGCGTTCCAGGGCGGCCTGCTCCAGCCCCATCCGGCGCAGCACCTCGCGGCCGACGCCACGGACGTCGATGTTCTGGCCGCCGTCCCGGAATCCGGGTGCCCGCTCGACCACGGTGACGTCGACGCCGGCACGGGCGAGCCACCACGCCGCGGTGTTGCCGGCGATGCTCGCACCCGTGATCAGCACGCGACGGGTCATCGGCGATCCCAAACTGTCAGGAAAGGCAGGGAGAACGGTTCCGCCACCGCCGGGGCGATGAAGTCGGAGGGTGCGGGGCCGACACGAAGACGGCGGCGACCCGAAGGCCGCCGCCGCTCCGTCCAGTGGTTCCTCCGCGTCAGCGGCGGATGGTGGGCTCCGGCTGGCGGGCCGGGGGCAGCTCGTCCTCGATGCCGACATGGCGCTCGCGGGTGGTGCCGGGCAGGTCGCGCTCGGCGGCGCTGTCCATCGCCTGAGCCGCCGGCGGAGCGCCGGCCGCGAACGGCATGCCGCCGGTGTTGAGGCCGGTGGTGGTCGAGCCGGCGGCGCCGACCGCGGTGCTGCCGACTTCGCCGCCGGCCACCGGGGCGGGATTGCTCAGCGAGCCGGTCTCGCTGCCGCGGCCGGTCCAGCCCTCGCTGCGCCAGCCACGGGCGCGCTCGTCCATGTCGACCGAGCCGTGCTCCTTGAGGATGCCCATCACCTGATCGGCCTTGGCGTCGTCGGCGCGCACCGTGACCAGGGTGCCGCCGCGGCGCAGGCCCTCGGCGTAGCCGTGGGCTTCCTCCTCGCTCAGGCCGGCGCCGGTCAGCGAGCCGACCAGACCGCCCGCCGCCGCGCCGATGCCGGCGCCGGCGGCCGTCGCCACCAGCCAGCCGGCGGCGACGACCGGGCCGACGCCCGGAATGGCGAGCAGGCCGAGGCCGGTGAGCAGGCCGGCGCCGCCGCCGAGCACCGTGCCGATCGTGGCGCCGGCCCCGGCCCCGTCGCCCGCCTTCTCGGCGGTCTCGCCGGTCTTGCCGACATCGCTCCCGCCGGCGTCGCTCCCGCCGACATGGCCCGAGTACCGATCGCCCTCGTTCTGGGCGACGATGCTGATGTCCGCGTGCGGCACGCCGGCCGCTTCCACCTTGCGCACCGCGGCTGCGGCGTCGTCGTAGGAATCGTAGAGAGCCGAGAGGGTCCGGGTCGCCATGGGGCGCTCCTTATGCAAAGCGTGAGAAGGATGGATCAGGCTCGTCAGCCGCTTACTGGCTGGTGCTGACATTTCCCTTGAAGTCGAGGCCGACCATGACCTGCTTGCCGGCGTGCATCGCCTGCCCGCGCCAGATGCCCTGGTCGTCCTTCTTCAGTTCCTTGACGTCGGTCAGGCCGCTCTGTTCGAGGCGGCTGCGGGCCTGCCCCTCGGTGAAGCTGTTGGCGCCGGGTTCGAGCTTGGCGTTCATCACCGCGCCGGTCGTGGCGGGGTTCGCCCGGTCGACCGTGTCGGTGTTCGGCCGGGTCACCGCTTCCTGACCCTGCGATTGCGTGCTGGGCTTGGCATCCCGGGCCGGATCACCCGTGATCGTCGTCTGAGCCTGGGCGATCCCGGTTCCGAGCATCGACAGGGCTGCGAGGGTGATCAGAGAGCTGCGCATGGTCTCCTCGTCGAGTTTGCCGTGTGATGCCGTCTCAATGAACAGGTCGTCGCTTTTGTTCCGCTTGCAGCGTCACCGGATTGCAACCCGGCCGGTCTTGCCAAGGCAACGCTTCAAGCTCGGGTGTATCTGTTCCAGTTCTGATCCATGATTTTTCTGAGCAGCCGACGAAATACTGGAATATTTATTGCGAGGCCGACTCCCGGCCGGGTTGTCGGCGCGGCTCTTGCCGCGTCGCGGGAGAGGGTCGGCACGATCGCCGCAGCGTCGTTAACCGACCGCTAACCATGGGCCGGGCAGAAATTGCCGGGTCCGATGGGAGGCTGCGGGAGACATGAGCGAGGCGACGGGATCGGCGCCGGGATTCCTGCGCGGCCTCAGCCTGCCGACGCGCGGCGACATCGGCGCGATGGTCCGGCGCACCGACCTGATCCTCGCCATCGCGGTGATGAGCATCCTGGTGGTGCTGATCTTCCCGCTGCCGGCGCTGCTGCTCGACCTGCTGCTCGCGGTCTCGATCATCCTGTCGGTGCTCATCCTGATGACCGGGCTGTTCATCGAGAACCCGCTCGAGTTCACGGTCTTCCCGACGGTGCTGCTGATCGCCACGATGCTGCGGCTGGCGCTCAACCTCGCCTCGACCCGGCTGATCCTCGGCCACGGCCACGAGGGCACGGCGGCGGCCGGCCACGTCATCGAGGCGTTCGGCCACTTCGTGATGGGCGGCAACTTCCTGATCGGGGTCGTGGTGTTCGCGATCCTCATCATCGTGAACTTCGTCGTCATCACCAAGGGCTCGGGCCGCATCGCCGAGGTCGCGGCCCGGTTCAGCCTCGACGCGATGCCCGGCAAGCAGATGGCGATCGACGCCGACCTCTCCGCCGGCCTCATCGACGAGAAGGTCGCCCGGGCCCGCCGGCAGGCCCTGGAGGAGGAGAGCGCGTTCTTCGGCGCCATGGACGGCGCCTCGAAATTCGTCCGCGGCGACGCGGTGGCGGCGCTGCTCATCACGGGTATCAACGTCGTCGGCGGCATCATCATCGGCACGGCGCAGCAGGGCCTGAGCTTCGGCGACGCCGCCAGGACCTACACCCTCCTCACCGTCGGCGACGGGCTGGTCAGCCAGGTTCCGGCGCTGATCGTCTCGACCGCCGCCGGCCTCCTCGTCTCGAAGGCCGGCGTGCGCGGCGCCGCCGACCGGGCGCTCGGGCGCCAGATCGCGAACTACCCCAAGGCGCTCGGGATGTCGGCGGCGGTGATGCTGCTGATCGCCCTCCTGCCCGGGATCCCGATGCTGCCGTTCCTCGGCCTCGGCGTCGGCGCCGCCTACCTCGCCTACCGGATCGGCAAGATGCCGAAGCCGGCGGAGACCGACCCCGAGGCGCCGGCGGCGGCCGGCGGCCCGGCGGCGAAGGAGGAGACGGTGACCGACCTCCTCAAGCTCGACGACCTGAAGCTCGAGATGGGCTACGCCCTGCTCGCCCTCGTCAGCGGCCAGGAGGGCCAGGACCGCCTCACCGACCAGATCAAGGCCCTGCGCCGCCAGCTCGCGGCGGAGCTCGGCTTCGTGATGCCCTCGGTGCGCATCCTCGACAACGTCCAGCTCGACGCCAACGCCTACGTGATCCGGGTCAAGGAGATCGAGGCCGGCACCGGCCAGATCTTCCCCGGGCAGTTCATGGCGATGGACCCGATGGGCGGGCAGGTGCAGCTGCCCGGCCACCACATGCTGGAGCCGACCTTCGGCCTGCCGGCGACCTGGATCGACGCCTCGCTGCGCGATCAGGCCCAGTTGCGCGGCTACACGGTGGTCGACGCCGCCACCGTGGTCTCGACCCACCTGACCGAGGTCATCAAGGCGCATGTCAGCGAGCTGCTCAACCACGTCGAGGTGCAGAAGCTGCTCAAGGAGCTGCCCAGGGAGCACGCCGACCTGCTCAAGGAGGTGGTGCCGTCGCAGATCCCGACCACCGGCATCCAGCGGGTGCTGCAGTTCCTCCTCGCCGAGCGGGTGTCGATCCGCGACCTCGGCAGCATCGTCGAGGGCATCGCCGAGGTGGCGGGCCACGTGAAGAACCCGCGCGACATCGTCGAGCACGTCCGCGCCCGCCTCGGCCGCCAGATCTGCGCCCAGTACCAGGGCCCCGGCGGGGTGCTGCCGATCATCACCCTGTCGCCGGCCTGGGAGGGCGCCTTCCTCGAGGCGATCGTCGGCCAGGGCGACGAGCGCCACCTCGCGATGCAGCCCTCGCGCCTGTCGGAATTCGTCACCACCGTGCGCGACCGCTTCGAGGACGCGGCCCGGATGGGCGAGATGCCGGTGCTCGTCACCTCGGTCCAGGCCCGTCCCTTCGTGCGCTCGATCATCGAGCGGTTCCGCCGCGAGACCCCGGTGATGAGCCAGGCCGAGATCCATCCCCGCGCCCGGCTCAAGACCGTGGGGTCGGTCTGATACGAAATCCGGAAGATTCCTTCCGGACATCGTATCACCAGCCCGCGCGGCGCCTGAGACACCCTGTGTCCACCTGTTGCTGCTCAGGCGGCGATTTTTGCGGCGGCTCGGTGCTTGTGGGGATCGTAGGGGGTGCGTTGGGTCCAGGCTCTCCAGAGCACCCTGATCCAGGCGCGGGCGAGGATCCGGACGGCGTGGGCGTGCCGGCAGCCGCGGTGTCGGGCTCTGTCGTAGACGTCCCTGGCCCAGGCCGAGGCGTGGCGGGAGTTGTCGGCCAAGCAGGTGACGGCCCCTCTGAGATGCGTGTTGCAGGCCCACCGGAAGACGAACGCCGCGGCTTGTGCCGGAGGCGTGGGTGACGGGGCAGACTGACCATGCCGGCCAGCCCGGCCGCATCGTGAGGCACGTCGAGCCGGGCGACGACCCGGCCGGTGGCGTCGAGGATGCACAGGGCATGGCTCGCGCCGCCCCAGTCCAGATCTCCATGAAACGACATGTCGCGATCTCCTCGGGGTGGAGTAGGCTCGCCCGAGCCGGGAGATCGTGCGGATCGCTCACTGACAGGCGCTCCGGCTGGCTGGCACTGGCGCATCACCCTGTGGTCCGTCGCGGTCTCCCGGCCCCTGCCGTGCGGCAGGTCTCAGGCGGGCCGTCGCGCGGCAAGCGAAGCAGGCCGTCACGCCAGAGGCTCGGGCCGTCGGACACGAGGCCGCCTCGCAGCGAGCCCCGCATCCAACAGCCGCAAGGTACACCAGTGAGCGAAGCCGGTTTCCGCATCGCGAAGCGATTGCGCAGCCATCGCCACGATCCCGTAGGGATCGCCGAGCGATCATACGGATTTCGTATGACTCCGATGGCGCGGGAGGCCGTCTCGCGTTCTTCGAGCGGGGGCGATAGACCTCGACCCGGCAGGCGATCGGGGTGGCAACCGATGGGACACGAGCACAACCACGGTCACGATCACGGTCACCACCACGGCCCGGGGGGGCATCACCACGCGCCGACCGATTTCGGCCGCGCCTTCGCGATCGGCATCGCCCTCAATCTCGGCTTCGTGGCGGTCGAGGCGGGCTACGGCATCGCCAGCGACTCCGTCGCCCTGCTCGCCGATGCCGGCCACAACCTCTCGGACGTGCTCGGCCTCGTCGTCGCCTGGATCGCCGCGACCCTCGCCCGGCGCGCGCCGACCGCGCGCTACACCTACGGCCTGCGCGGCTCGTCGATCCTCGCCGCCCTGTTCAACGCGGTGTTCCTGCTCGTCGGCGTCGGCGCCATCGCGTGGGAGGCGGTGCAGCGCATCGGCGAGCCGCAGCCGGTCGCCGGCCTGACCGTGACGGTCGTCGCCCTCGTCGGCATCGCGGTCAACGGCTTCACCGCCTTCCTGTTCGCCTCCGGCCGGCGCGGCGACATCAACGTGCGCGGCGCCTACCTGCACATGGTCGCCGACGCCGCGGTCTCGGCCGGCGTCGTCGTGGCCGGCCTCGTCATCCTGGCCACCGGCTGGACCTGGATCGACCCGATCGTGAGCCTCGTCATCGCCGCCCTCATCGTGGTCAGCACCTGGGGCCTCCTGCGCGACAGCCTCGCGATGTCCCTCGCCGCGGTGCCGCCGGGGATCGACCCCGACGCGGTCCGGCGCTGCCTCGCCGAGCGCCCCGGCGTCGCCGGGGTCCACGACCTCCACGTCTGGCCGATGAGCACCACCGAGACGGCGCTGACCGCCCATCTGGTGATGCCGGGCGGCCATCCCGGCAACGCCTTCCTCAACGAGTGCGCGGCGCTGCTGCGCGAGCGCTTCGGCATCGGCCACGTCACGCTTCAGGTGGAACTGGCCGGCGATCCCGCCTGCGTCCTGGCGGCGGAGGGCGTGCTGTGAGCGGCCGGGCGCGAGGCCGCCGCGAACCGGCCCGGGGTCACCCCGAACTGCGCCCGGAACTGGTTGATGAGGTGGCTCTGGTCGAAGAAGCCCACTGACACCGCGGCCTCGGCGGCGCCGATGCCGCGCGCCAGCAGGTCCTTGGCCCGGCGCAGACGGACCTGCGTCAGGTACCGGTGCACCGTCAGGCCGGTGGCGCGGCGAAACGCCCGCATGAAGTGGAACTCGCTCAGCCCGGCCGCGGCGGCGACCTCGCCGACGTGGATCGGCCGGTGATGGTGCGCCTCCAGGAACGCCACCGCCTCCCGGATCGGAGCCCCGGGCGACGGCGGGAGCGGACCGCGCCCGGTCCGCTCGCCGTAGCGGGCGACGAGGGCGCCGAGGGCGGCGTCGAGGGCGCAGTGCTTCTCCAGGGGATCCCGGCTGCGCTCGATGACCGCGTGCGCGTGCAGCAGCCTGCGGACCAGGGCGGCATCCTCCCGCAGGACCTGGGGACCGAACGCGACGCCGCCGCTCCCGCCGAGCCGGTCGTCGGCGATGCCGGCCAGGAGGTCGGGCGAGGGATAGAACGCGCGGTAATCCCAGCCGCTCTCGGGCTCCGCGGCCTCGCCCGCATGGACCTCCCCGGGTGGGATGATGAGCAGCATCCCGGCGGAGGCGACGCCCCGATGGCGCGAGACCCGGTGCCGTTGCGCCCCCCGGGAGAACACCGCCACGACGAACTCGTCGTGCGAATGCTCCGGGTAGCGGTAGTCGAAGCACGAGGCGCGCAGCAGGTCGAGGCCCGCCGCCAGGCTGGCGTCCCGCCACAGCCGCATGCGGTCGCGTCGTGTCATACGGTTTCCGATTGATCGCTTCGCGATGCGGAAATCGGCTTCGCTCAGGCGCCGCGCGGGCTGATGATACGGATTTCGGAACGATTCGTTCCGAAATCCGTATCATGCCGCCTCCGGTCGCGCGGTGCGGCCGGCAGGATAGCGCGCCGACCGTCCCGTGCCGAGGCGCAGGATTCTCCAATCCGGCCGAGCCGGAACCGGGCTACGCAGCATCCGCCGAGGCGGACCGGCATTCATCAACGCGAGGGAGCCGATGACGCCCTTCACCGCGGCCGAGCTGGCCGAGGCCACCGATTTCGTCCAGGCGCGCATGCCGGCGACGCCGCTCCACCACTGGCCGCAGCTCGACGGGCCGACCGGAGCGCGGGTGTGGATCAAGCACGAGAACCACGCCCCGACCGGGGCCTTCAAGGTCCGCGGCGGGCTGACCCTCGTCGACTGGCTGCGCCGGACCCGGCCCGGCTGCCGCGGGATCGTCACCGCGACGCGCGGCAACCACGGCCAGAGCCAGGCCCGCGCCGCCACGGCGGCCGGCTTGCGGGCGGTGATCTACGTGCCGCACGGCAACTCGCCGGAGAAGAACGCGGCGATGCGCGCCTACGGCGCCGACCTGCGCGAATCCGGCCGCGACTTCGACGAGGCCCGCACCGAGGCGATGCGCGTCGCCGCGGCGGAAGACCTGTTTCCGGTCCCGCCCTTCCACCGCGAGCTGGTGCGCGGCGTCGCGACCTACGCGGTGGAGATGTTCCGCGCCAAGCCCGACCTCGACACCGTCTACGTCCCGATCGGCTGCGGCTCGGGGATCTGCGGCGTCATCGCGGCCCGCGACGCCCTCGGGCTCCGGACCCGGATCGTCGGCGTGGTCGCGGCCGGGGCGCAGGGCGCCCTCCTCTCCGCCCGGGCGGGCCGGGTCGTCGAGACGGCGGGCGCCCGCACCTTCGCCGACGGCATGGCGGTGCGGGTTCCGGTGGCGGAGGCGGTCGCGATCTACGCAACGGGCGCCGACCGCATCGTGGCGGTCGGCGACGACGGGATCGCGGCGGCGATCCGCCTCCTCTACCGGGCCACCCACAACCTCGCCGAGGGATCCGGCGCGGCCGGGCTCGCCGCCCTGCTGCAGGAGCGCGAGGCGATGGCGGGCCGCGAGGTCGGTCTGGTGCTGTCGGGCGGCAACATCGACACCGGGGCGATGCGGGTCGTCCTGTCCGGCGACACGCCCGCCGCCTGACGCGCGGCCCGTTCCCTGCCTGGGACGACGGAACCTTGCCGCCCCGGGCCGCGTGATCCCCGGCAGGTTCAGGAGCCCGAGCATGACCGATCCCGACCTCCCGCCCGCCAGCGATGCGCCGCCCGAGATCGCGGTTCAGGACGAGGCGTTCCACATCCCCGACGAGGTGGCCGCCGCCCTGACCGAGTTCGCCGCCGTCGAGCAGCTCAGCCGCGGCGAGGCGATCTGCACGATCCTCACCGCCTATCTGCGCCAGAACGGCTACCTCAAGTGGCGCTGACGCCGTGCCCTTGCGGGAGGCAGGTCTTCGGTGGGGGACTCTTCTTTCGCGGGCCGGGTCGCACCTCGCGGTCTGCTGCGGTCCCGGTTCGGCACGGCTCCCGCCGCCGCGGGATACGTTCGGTCGATGCGTAAAAAATTCCTTATGTGAAAGGCGGTTGCCCCATGGGCCGAAAAGCCCGGCCCGCCCGCGGTTGCGATCCCGGTGTTGCCGGAAAGGCATAGCGTGCGGCAGCGCACAAGCTAAACTGTGTGCACAGACGAGGCACAGGTGGGCCATTCAGTGAGCAACAAGGTTCTTCTCGCCGGCGCGACCGCAGCGCTCCTCTCCGGCGCCGCCCATGCGGCCGACCTGCCGCGGCGGATGGAGCCGGTGCCGCCGGTCTTCACGCCCGTCCCGGTCTTCTCGTGGACCGGCTTCTACGCCGGCCTGCACACCGACTACGTGTTCACCGATCGCCAGCGGATCGTCACCAACGGCAACGACCGCACGCCGACCGACACGATCGGCAACGTCGCGACGCTGCGCCGGGCCCCGGTGGTGAGCAGCGTGCAGGATGGCTTCGCCAATATCGGCGGCGGCATCGGCTACAACTACCAGTTCACGCCGGGGTCCGGCTTCGTCGTCGGCCTCCAGGCCGACTGGGCCTGGACCGACATCACCAAGGCGATCTCCTATCTCGGCCCGGTCCAGCCGAACGGCCTCCAGGATCCGAGCGGCTACCGCCAGAGCCTCGACTGGCTCGGCACCGTCGTCGGCCGCGCCGGCTACGCCTTCGACCGCCTGTTCGTCTACGGCATGGGCGGCTTCGCCTACGGCAACGTCGATTACCGGGCGAACTTCTACAACCAGTCCAACGTCCTGGCCTATACCGGCCGCTACAGCGACATCGAGACCGGCTACGCCTATGGCGGCGGCATCGAGTACGCGCTGCCGGCCGACAGCTTCTTCAGCCGCTTCAGCGTGCTGAGCCTGATCGGCATCCAGACCGCGGCGGTGACGGTGAAGGCCGAGTACCTGCACTATGATCTTGGCCGTCGCAACGTGCTGGTGAACAACACCGGCCTCGTGGCGGCGACCGGGCCCAGCCCGCGCGGCTCCTACACCTCGCGCTTCGAGACCGAGGGCAACCTCGTCCGCGCCGGGTTCAGCTACAAGTTCAACGGCCTCTGATACGGTTCCCGATTGATCGCTCGGCGATCCCTGCGGGATCGCTTCGCGATGCGGAAACCGGCTTCGCTCAGGCGCCGCGCGGGCTGGTAATACGATTTTCGGGAGGAATCTTCCGAAAATCGTATGATTCGACGGCCCCTGAGCCGTCCGGGCCCGCGCTCCCGCGGCCGCCGTCCCCGACCGGGGCGGCGGCCGTCGCCGTTTCATACGATTTCCGGTTGATCGCTCGGCGATCCCTGCGGGATCGTGGCGATGGCTGCGCAATCGCTTCGCGATGCGGAAATCGGCTTCGCTCATGCGTGCGGAGCAAAGCTCCGCCGCGCGGGCTGGTGATACGGAATCCGGAAGCAACCTTCCGGATTCCGTCTCAGAACTCGATTCCTTCCTGCGCCCGCACGCCGGCGGCGAAGTGGTGCTTGACCTGGCCCATCTCGGTCACGAGGTCGGCCGCCGCGATCAGCTCGGGCTTGGCGTTGCGGCCCGTCACCACGACGTGCAGATCGGGCCGGCGCGCCGACAGTTCCGCCACCACCTCGGCGAGCGGGAGCTGCTCGTAGCGCAGCGAGATGTTGAGCTCGTCGAGGATCAGCAGCCTCAGCGACGGATCGGCCATCAGCTCCCGGGTCTTCGCCCAGGCCCGTTCGGCGGCGGCGACGTCGCGGGCACGGTCCTGGGTCTCCCAGGTGAAGCCCTCCCCCATCGTGTGCCACACCACCCGGTCGCCGAAGGCCCGGAGCGCCTGCTTCTCGCCGGTCTCCCACCCCCCCTTGACGAACTGCACCACGCCGACCCGCCAGCCGCGGCCCAGCGCCCGCAGCATCAGCCCGAACGCCGCCGTCGACTTGCCCTTGCCCGGGCCGGTATGGACGATCAGCAGGCCCTTCTCAATCGTCTTGCCCGCCACCTCGGCGTCCTGCACCGCCTTGCGCTTGGCCATCCTGGCGCGGTGGCGCTCCGCCTCCTCGGGCGTCAGGGCGTCGTCCCGCTTCATCGTGTCTCCTCCTTGAGGGTAAGGGGCAGCCCGGCCACCAGCATCACCACCCGCTCGGCGCGGGCGGCGAGGCGCTGGTTGAGGCGCCCGGCCTCGTCGCGGAACCGCCGCGCCAGGGCGTTGTCGGGGACGATGCCGAGCCCGACCTCGTTTCCCACCAGGACCAGCGGGCCCGGAGCGGCGGCGCAGGCCGCCACCAGCGCCGCGGTCTCGGCGGCGAGGTCGGCGGCCTCGGCCAGCATGACGTTGGTCAGCCACAGGGTCAGGCAGTCGACCAGCGCCGGGCGGCCGGGCGGCAGCGCCGCGAGGCTGCCGGCGAGGTCGTGCGGCGCGTCGATCGTCTCCCAGCCGGCGGGGCGCCGGGCGCGGTGGAGCGCGATCCGCTCGCGCATCTCGTCGTCGAAGGCCTGCGCGGTGGCGATGTAGGTCCAGGGCCCGGGCAGCCGCTCGATCAGCGCCTCGGCATGGGCGCTCTTGCCCGAGCGGGCGCCGCCGAGCACCAGGGTCAGCCGCGGCGGGGAGGGGTCTGGGGGCACGGGAGGGCGTCCGGGTTGAGCATCGGACAGCCCGTGTCGCGGGCCGAAGGTTCATTTGCAACCCCGCCCCCGAGGCGCTAGGGTCGCGCCCGACGGTGCCTCGGCGACGAGGTGAAAAGGGAACGCGGAACGGGGCTCACCGGCCTTGAAGCCGCGGCTGCCCCCGCAACTGTGAGCGGCGGCGCCTGCCAACGGCCACTGGAGCGATCCGGGAAGGCGGCGGGTGCACCAACGCCGCGAGCCAGGAGACCTGCCGTCCCCCGCAATCCCTCGACGCCGCCGGCGGGGCGGCAGGAGTTCGCCATGGTCGCCCTCACCCGTACCCTCTCCCCCGCCCTCGCCGGCGAGCGCCTCGGCGCCGTGCTGATGGCCGGCCTGCTCGGCCTCGGGCTGCTGTTCGCCTCGGGCTTCGCCCCGACCGTGGCGCTGCACAACGCCGCCCACGACTGGCGCCACACCCACAACTTCCCCTGCCACTGAGCCACCGCCCCGCTTCGGCGCCGTGACGCGCCCCCGCCGCCCGGCTTCGCCCGGCGGCCTTTCGGTGCTTCCCGCAGGGACCTCTCGATGACGATCCGCCTGCTGTCGGCCGCCCTGGTCGCCGGCTTCCTGGCCGCGTGCGTGGCCTCGGGGCTGCAATTCGCCCTGACCTCGCCGCTGATCCTCGAAGCCGAAACCTACGAGACCCATTCCGCCCTTTCGTCTGTCGGCGGACACGCCGCTCTGCGCCACAACCCGCTCCTCGTGCAGGCCCATGCCGGCCATGGCGGGGACGAGTGGCAGCCCGCCGCCGGCCTGCCCCGCCTCGCCTTCACGGCGCTGGCGACCCTGGTCAGCGGCGTCGGCTACGCCCTGCTGCTCGGCGCCGCGCTGGTGGCGTCGGGCCGCGGCATCACCGCCGGCGAGGCCCTGCGCTTCGGCATCGGCGGCTTCCTGGCGGCGAGCCTCGCCCCCGCCATCGGGCTGCCGCCGGAACTGCCGGGGATCGAGGCCGCCGCGCTGGAATCGCGCCAGCTCTGGTGGGTCGCCACCGCCGTCGCGACGGCCGCCGGCCTCGCGCTGATCGCGCTCCGCCGCACGCCGGTCGCGGTCGCCGCCGGGATCGCGCTCATCGCCGCGCCGCAGGTCTGGGGCGCGCCGCCGGCGCCGGAGAGCGTCAGCCTGCTTCCCGCCGCCACCGCGGCGAAGTTCGCCGCCCGCTCGCTCGCCATCGCCTTCGTGTTCTGGGCGGTGCTCGGCCTCGGCTTCGGCTGGGCCTGGAACGCGGTCGCCCGCGGCCGGGCCGCCCCGGCCCCGCGCGTGAGGAGGCCAGGAATGGAGCCCGTCACCCTCTACGTCTGCACCACCTGCCGGATGGCCGACGACCCGGCGGACGGCCCGCGCGCCGGCCGGCGCCTGTTCGACGCCCTCGCCGGGGCACTGGCCGCCGCGCCGGCCCCGGTGCGGCTCGAACCGGTCGAGTGCCTGTCGGTGTGCAAGCGTCCCTGCACCGTCGCGGTCGCGTCCCCGGGCCGCTGGACCTACGTCTACGGCGACTTCGCCGCCGCGCCGGACGCCGCCCGCACGATCCTCGACGGGCTCGGCCTCTATGCCGGGACGCCCGACGGCATCGTGCCCTGGCGCGCCCGTCCGGAAGCCTTCCGCAAGGGCGTCGTCGCCCGCATCCCTCCCTTCGCGGCCCCGCCGCCGGAGCCCGCCGCATGACCCTCCTGCGCAAGATTCCCTGCACCATCGTCACCGGCTTCCTCGGGGCCGGCAAGACCACCCTGGTGCGCCACGCCGTCGAGCACAACGACGGCCGGCGCCTCGCGGTCATCGTCAACGAGTTCGGCGATGTCGGCTTCGACGGCTCGCTGCTGGCGAGCTGCGGCGTGCCCGGCTGCGACGAGGACGCGGTGGTGGAGCTGGCCAACGGCTGCATCTGCTGCACCGTCGCCGACGACTTCGTGCCGGCGCTGAACAAGCTCCTCGACCGCCCCGAGCCGCCGGAGCACATCCTGATCGAGACCTCGGGCCTCGCCCTGCCCAAGCCCCTGGTCCAGGCGTTCCACTGGCCGGCGATCCGCTCGCGGGTCACGGTGGACGGCGTCGTCGCGGTGGTGGACGGGCCGGCGGTGGCGGCGGGCCAGTTCGCCGACGACCCCGAGGCGCTGGCCGCCCAGCGCGCCGAGGATGCCAGCGTCGACCACGACAACCCGCTGGAGGAGGTGTTCGAGGATCAGCTCCTCTGCGCCGACCTCGTGGTGGTCAACAAGGCCGACCTCCTCGACCAGGCCGGCCGCGCCGCGGTGCGCGCCATGATCGAGGGCCACCTGCCCCGCGCCGTGAAGATGGTCGAGACCGCCCACGGCGCGCTCGACCCGCGGGTCCTGCTCGGGATCGCGGCCGCCGCCGAGGACGACCTCGCCGCCCGCCCCTCGCACCACGACGCCGAGGAGGGGCACGACCACGACGACTTCGACAGCGTCGCGCTCACCGTCGGCACCGCCGGCACGCCGGACGACCTCGCGATCCGCGTCGGCCGCGCCGCCGAGGTGCCGGGCGTGCTGCGGATCAAGGGGTTCTGCGAGGTGCAGGGCAAGCCGATGCGCCTCGTCGTCCAGGGCGTCGGCCGGCGCATCGCCCACCACTACGACCGGCCCTGGCGCCCCGGCGAGTTCCGCGACGGCCGGCTGGTGGTGATCGGGCTCCAGGGCTTCGACCGGGACGCGGTGGCGGCGGCGCTGAAGGGGTGAGGCGGGAGCCCTGACCCTCCCAATCTGCCGCACGACTGTCCGAGGGAAATTCCTTTTAGAATCAAACGCGGGATCCCCTCTCCCGAGTGGGAGAGGGGTAGGGGCGATCGAAGATCGCGCGAGGGTGGCTCGGTCTCCGCAATGACCCTGAACCGCCGAGCTGAGCAGCTCAACCGTTGATGCTCTATTCTGTGGCCGAGCCACCCTCACGCGCGATCTTCGATCGCCAGGCCCCTCTCCCACTCGGGAGAGGGGAGATGCGACACTTCTTTTCCCCAAAGAGCCCTGCCTCTGAGGGGGGAGGGATCGGACGGCGCGGGAAACACATCGCGTCCGCGACCGGTTGACCCCACCGAAAGGACCCACCCTCCCCCATGCACCTGCTGCGCGTCGATGCGGTGTCCCTCGATGAGGGCGAGGCGGCGGTCGATCTCGACCAGGCGCCGGGCGACGTCGTGGCGCTGTCGTTCACCGATTCCGACCTCGCCGGGCTCGCCGCGGCCCATGCCGCCGAGGGCGAGGCCATGCCGAGCCTGCGCCTCGCCCGGCTCGCCGTGCTGCGCCACCCGATGTCCGTCGACTTCTACGCCGACAAGGTGGTGGCGCGGGCGCGCTTCGTGCTGGTGCGCTGCCTCGGCGGGCTCGACTACTGGCGCTACGGCGTCGAACGCCTCGCCGAGACCTGCCGGCGCGAGGGAATCCCGCTCGCGGTGCTGCCCGGCGACGACCGGCCGGACCCGCGCCTCGACGCCGCCTCCACGGTGGCGCCGGAGCTTCTGACCACCCTCGACGCCTATTTCCGCGCCGGCGGGCCCGACAACCTGCGCCGGTGCCTGCGCCGCATCGCGGCCGAGACCGGCCGGCCGCTGACCGCGGAGCCGCCGCAGGCGCTGCCGCGGGGCTTCGTCTGGTGTCCGGCCTGCGGCCCGTCCGGCGTGGTCCCGCCGGCGAGCCCCCTGCCCCGCGCCCTGGTCCTCGTCTACCGCTCGGCGGTGCTCGGCGGCGACACCGCCCCCGCCGCCGGCCTCGGCGCCGCCCTGCACGAGCGCGGCCTCGCCCCCGCCATCGTCGCGGTGTCGAGCCTGAAGGACCCGGAGGCGGTGGCCGTCCTCCGCGAAGCGATCGCGGCCCACCGGCCGGACGTGATCGTCGCCGCCACCGCCTTCTCGGCCCGGGAGGATGCCGGCTTCGTCCTCGACGCCGCCGGCTGCCCGGTGATCCAGGCGTTTTCCGTCGGCGCGCCGCGGGCGGCCTGGACCGCCTCCGCCCGGGGGCTGGGTGCGGCCGACCTCGCGATGCAGGTGGCGCTGCCGGAATTCGACGGCCGGCTCTCGGGTCACCCGGTCGCGTTCAAGGAGGAGGGCGCGGCCCGCGACGGCTTCGCCGAGCGCCGGGCGGTGCCGGATTTCGCCGGCCTCGCCGCCACCGCCGACCGCGCCGCCGCCTGGGCCCGCCTCGCCCGCACGCCGCGGCCGGACCGGCGCCTCGCCCTGGTGCTGTCGGACTATCCCGCCCGCGGCGGCCGGGCCGGCTACGCGGTCGGGCTCGACACCCCGGCGAGCGCCCGGGCGATCCTCGACCACCTCGCGGCGGAGGGGTTTTCCGTCGCCGACGCGCCCGGGCCCGAGGCGCTGATGCGGGCGCTCACCGAGGGCGAGCCCGGCTTCCGCGTGCCGCTCGCCGCCTACCGCGACTGGCTCGCCCGCCTGCCGGCGCCGCACCGCGCCGCCCTCGCCGCCGCGTGGGGCGCGCCGGAGGACGATCCGGCCTGCCGCGACGGCGCGTTCCGGTTTCGGGCGGTGCGGGCCGGCGCCGTGCTGACGGCGCTCCAGCCCGACCGCGGCCGGGGCGGCGACCGCAAGGCGCGCTACCACGATGCCGAGGCGGTGCCGGCCCACGCCTACCTCGCCTTCCATCTCGGCCTGCGGGGCGAGGCCGACGCGCTGATCCATCTCGGCACCCACGGCACCACCGAGTGGCTGCCCGGCAAGGCGGTGGCGCTGTCGCCCGGCTGCTGGCCGGCGCTGGCGGTCGGCGCCCTGCCGGTGATCTACCCGTTCATCGTCGACGACCCCGGCGAGGCGGCCCCGGCCAAGCGCCGCCTCGGCGCCGTCACGGTCGGGCACATGACGCCGGACACGGCCGCCGCCGGGCTCGACCCGGAGGCCGCCGCCTTGCGCGAACTGGTGGAGGAGTATTCCGCCGCCACCGTGCTCGACCCGCGCCGGGCCGGGCTGATCGCCGAGGGCATCCTGGCCCGGGCCGAGGAGGCCGGGCTGCTGGCGCCGGCCGGAATCGACCGCGATGCTCCGGTCGAGGACGCGCTGACCGCCCTCGACGCCCATCTGTGCGACCTCGCCGAGGTGACCGGGCGCGACGGGCTGCACGTCTTCGGGGTCAGCGGGCCGGAATCGTGCGCCGCCGGCGAGCGCGCCGGCCTGCTCGCCGCCCTCGACGGCCGCTTCGTGCCCCCCGGCCCGTCCGGCTCGCCCTCGCGCGGTCACGGCGACGTGCTGCCGACCGGGCGCAACCTCGCCACCCTCGACCCGCGCGCCCTGCCGACCCGCGCCGCCGCCCTGCTCGGCGAGCGCGCCGCCGCCGAGGTGGTGCGGCGCTACCTCCAGGACGAGGGCGAGTACCCGGCCCGGATCGTGATGGACCTGTGGGCCTCCCCGACCCTGCGCACCGGCGGCGAGGATCTGGCCCAGGCCCTCGCCCTGATGGGCGTGCGCCCGACCTGGGACCACGCCTCGACCCGGGTCACCGGGTTCGAGGTGCTGCCGCTCGCCCTCCTCGACCGGCCGCGGATCGACGTCACGGTGCGGGTCTCCGGCGCCTTCCGCGACACGTTTCCCGATGCCCTGGCGCTTCTCGATCGCGCCTCCCGGGCGGTCGCGGCCCGCGAGGAGGACGACGCCGACAACCCGCTCGCCGCCGCCCGCCGCCGCGGCGAGACGGTGGCGCGGGTGTTCGGCGCGGCGCCCGGCCGCTACGGCGCCGGCACCGCCGGCCTCGCCCTCGACGGAGCGTGGGAGCGCCGCGCCGACCTCGCCCGCGCCTATCTCGACGCCACCGCCCAGGCGGCGGGCGACGAGGGCGCCGATTTCGCCGCCCGGGTCGCGGCGGCCGACGCCTACGTCCACGCCTTCGACGCCGCCGAGCGCGACCTCCTCGACGGCGACGCCGCCGCCGACGCCATGGGGGGCTTCGCCGCGGCGGCCGAGGCCGCCGGCCGGGCGCCGGGCCTCTACGCCCTCGACACCAGCCGGCCGGAGACGCCCCGCGCCCGCACCGCCCGCGAGGACGTGGCGCGGCTGGTCCGCGGCCGTCTCGCCCATCCGCGCTGGATCGCCGCGCAACTGCGCCACGGCTGGCGCGGGGTTCAGGAACTGGCGCAGGGGCTCGACGCGGTGTTCGTGCTCGCCGCCGCGAGCGACGCGGTGAGCGATGCCGACCTCGACCGGCTCTACGGCGCCTGGGTCGGCGACCTCGCGGTGTTCGAGGCGATCGAGGCGGCCAATCCCGGCGTCGCCCGGGCGCTGCTCGACCGGTTCGAGGACCTGCGCCGGCGCGGCCTGTGGCACAGCCGGCGCAACTCCTTGGCGGCCTTGGACGAGCGGACGCCTTCGGACGAAAGCACCCGGGAGGCACCTGCCGGCGTCAGCCGGGAGGCACCTGCCGGCGTCAGCCGGGAGGCAGCGGAATGATCCCCGCTCCCCGCCGCGGCTGGTGCCCCGGACTCGCCCGGCCGATGCCGACCGGTGACGGGCTGCTGGTGCGGCTGCACCCGCCGGGCGGCGTGCTCGGCGCCGCGCAGTTGCGCGCGGTCGCCGCAGCCGCGCGGGCGGGCGGCAACGGCCTCGTCGACGTGACGGCGCGGGCGAACCTCCAGATCCGCGGCGTGACGCCCGAGAGCCATGCCGGATTGCTCGCCCCACTGATGGCCGCCGGGCTCGGCGACCGCCGCCACGACGGCGGGCCGCAGCGCCTGACGCTGTCGGGGCCGGCCCATGCCGCCCTGGCGAATGCCGTCGAGGCCGCAGGGCTCGCGGTGCCGGGCCTGCCGGCGAAGGCGCTGGTGGCGATCGAAGGGCCGGACCTCGGCCTTGCCGACACCGAGGCGGATCTGCGGCTGCGGGTCGGATCCGGGGGCCTGTGGTTCGGGCTCGCCACGGCGACCGGGGTGGCGTGGCATCGGGCGGCGGCGTTGGAGCCGGCGCTGACGGTCCTGCTGCGCGGCCTCGCGGCGAGTGGGGCTCGGCGGATGCGCGGGCTCGATCCGGAGCGGCGGGACGCGCTGGTCGCGGCGGCCGGGTTGACCCTGGGAGAGCCGCCGTTGGCCGGGCCGGGGCTGGTGCCGGGGCTTCATGCAGCGAACCCGGCGCAAGTGCAGGGCTGGCTGGAGGAAAGATGGGGCGCGCCTCCCCTCTCCCGAGTGGGAGAGGGGCCGGGGGATCGAAGATCCCGCGTGAGGGTGGAGACGGTGCCGAATAAGGCTCCAAAGGTTGAGCTGCGCGGCTCAACTGTCGGTACTCTCATCGGAACCCGAGCCACCCTCGCGCGATCTTCGATCGCCCCTACCCCTCTCCCACTCGGGAGAGGGGATCCCGCGCTTGACTCTCGAAGAGAATTTCCCCGGAAAGCATTGCCGTCCGCGGAGAGAAGCGAGCCCGCGCCGTCCTGGTCGCCCTCAACCCCTCTCCTCGTCGCCGAATTCCCCTTCGGCCGCTGCGACGCCGCCCTCCTCGACCGCCTCGCCGGTTGGAGCGAGCGCCACGGCGACGGGCGGGCGTGGCTCACCCCCTGGCGCGGCGTGGTCCTGGCGGCGCGCGACGCCGGCCACGCCGACCGCCTCCTCGCCGAGGCCGGGGCTGCCGGCCTGATCGTTTCAGGGAGCGACCCCCGCCGCGCCGTCGCGGCCTGCCCCGGCGCGCCCGCCTGCGGCTCCGGCGCCGTCCCGGCCCAGGCCGACGCGCACCGTCTCGCCGCGGCGCTCGCGGGTGCCGGCGGTGGCGTGCGCGTCCACGTCTCCGGCTGCCCGAAGGGCTGCGCCCATCCGGGTGCGGCCGACCTCACCCTGGTCGGCCTGCCCGGAGGCGCCTATGGGGTGGTGCCCGGCGGAGCCGCCGGGGATCCGCCCGCTCGGGTCCTGTCTTTCGAGGACGTGCTGGAGCGGCTACACAGCGCCGAGCCCGACGACTGGAGCGGGCGGTTCCGGGAGCCCGCATGAGCACGCGCCTCGACTACATCCGCGACGGCGCGGCCATCTACCAGAAGTCCTTCGCGATCATCCGCGCCGAGGCCGACCTGTCGCGCTTCCGCGGCCCCGCCGAGCGGGTGGTGGTGCGGATGATCCACGCCTGCGGCATGACCGACCTGCCCGCCGACGTCGTCGCCTCGCCGGATTTCGCCGAGGCCGGCGAGGCGGCGCTCCGCCGCGGCGCGCCGATCCTGTGCGACGCCCGCATGGTGGCGGACGGCGTCACCCGCGCCCGGCTGCCCGCCGGCAACGAGGTGGTGTGCACCCTGCACGATCCCCGGGTGCCCGACCTCGCCCGCGACCTCGGCACCACCCGCACCGCGGCCGCGATGGAATTGTGGCGCGAGCGCCTGCCCGGCGCCGTCGTCGCGGTCGGCAACGCGCCGACCGCCCTGTTCCGCCTGCTCGAACTCCTCGACGAGGGCGTGGCGCCGCCGGCCGCCGTCATCGGCGTGCCGGTCGGGTTCGTCGGCGCGGCGGAATCGAAGGAGGCGCTCGCCGTCGACGGCCGGGTGCCGTTCGTGGTGGTGCACGGCCGCCGCGGCGGCAGCGCCATGGCGGCGGCGGCGATCAACGCGCTGGCGAGCGAGGCCGAGTGATGGACGCCGCCCCCGACTTCCCGCCCCTCGCCGAGGAGGCGCCCGAGCCGCACCGCGCCGCCGTCACAGGCACCCTCTACGGCGTCGGCATGGGGCCGGGCGATCCCGACTACCTCACCGTCCGGGCGGTGCGGGTGCTGGAGCGCGCCCACCATCTCGTCCATTTCTGCAAGGCCGACCGGCGCGGCAACGCCCGCACCATCGCGGACGCGGTGGTGAACGACCCCGGCCGCGAATGGCCGTTGGCCTATCCCTACACCACCGAGATCCCGGCCGATTCGCCCGAATACCTCGCGGCGCTCGCGGCCTTCTACGACGACGCGGCCCACAGGCTCGCCGACGAGCTCGGCGCCGGGCGCGACGTCGCGATCCTGTCGGAGGGCGATCCGTTCTTCTACGGCTCGTTCATGCACCTGTGGCGCCGGCTCAAGGACCGCTTCCCGGTCGAGGTCGTGCCCGGGGTCACCGGCATGTCGGGCTGCTGGACCCGCGCCGGCACGCCGATCACCTGGGGCGACGACGTGCTCACGGTGCTCCCCGCGACGCTGCCCGCCGCCGACCTCGCCCGGCGCCTGCGCGAGACCGACGCCGCCGTGGTGATGAAGCTCGGCCGCCACCTGCCGAAGGTGCGCGCGGCGCTGGCCGAGGCCGGGCTCCTCGCCCGCGCGGTCTACGTCGAGCGCGGCACGATGAAGGGCGAGCATGTCGTGATGCTCGCCGACAAGCCGGACGACGCGGCGCCGTACTTCTCGATGGTGCTGATCCCCGGCGAGGGCCGCCGGCCGTGACCGGTGAACCGGCACCCGGCCGCGGCTGGGTCGCGGTGGTCGGCCTCGGCCCCGGCGATCCGCGCTACCTCACGCCCTCGGCCGCCGCGATCCTCGCCGAGGCCGAGGATCTCGTCGGCTATTTCCCTTATGTCGCCCGGGTGCCGGAGCGGCCGGGCCTCGTGCGCCACGCCTCCGACAACCGGGTCGAGGTCGAGCGCGCCGCCCACGCCCTCGCGCTCGCCGCCTCCGGGCGCCGGGTCGCGGTGGTGTCGGGGGGCGATCCCGGCGTGTTCGCGATGGCGGCGGCCCTGTTCGAGGCGCTGGAGGCCGGCGACCCGGCGTGGCGCCGCCTGACGATCACCGTCGAGCCCGGCATCACCGCGATGCTCGCGGCGGCGGCGCGGGTCGGCGCACCCCTCGGCGGCGACTTCTGCGCCCTCTCGCTGTCGGACAACCTCAAGCCGTGGGAGGTGGTGACCGCCCGGCTCGAGGCGGTGTTGCGCGCCGGCCTCGTCGTCGCGCTCTACAACCCGATCTCCCGGGCGCGGCCGTGGCAGCTCGGCGCCGCCCTGCGGCTCGCCGCGGAGCATCGCGGGCCGGAGACGCCGGTGATCCTCGCCCGCGCGGTCGGGCGCGACGACGAGTCGGTTCGCGTCCTGCCGCTCGCCGAGGCCGCCGACGCGCCGGCCGACATGGCGACCCTGGTCATCATCGGGGCCGAGAGCACCCGCCTGATCCCGCGCGAGGGCGCCGAGCCGTTCGTCTACACGCCGCGCAGCGTCGAGGCCGCCCGGTGAGCCTCCAGCCAGTCCAGGGCCGCCTCCGGCTCGGCCACGGTCGCGACCGCCGGGGGCACCGGCTGGCGCACGATCACCACGTCGAGGCCGAGGGCCCTCGCCGCCAGGATCTTGCCGCGGGTCGCCGCGCCGCCGGAATTCTTCGTCACCACGACCTCGACCCGGTGCCGGCGCATCAGCGCTGCCTCGGCCTCGGCATCGAAGGGCCCGCGGGCGGTGAGCGTCGTCAGGTCCGGCACCGGCAGCGCGTCGCCGACCGGCTCGATGGTGCGCACGAGGTAGGCGTGCTGCGGCGCCGCCGCGAAGGCCGCGAGTTCGAGCCGGCCGACGGTCAGGAACACCCGCCGCGGGCCGGCACCCAGCGCCGGCACCGCCGCCGCCACGCTCCCGACCTCGTGCCAGCGGTCGCCGGGCTCGCGCGCCCAGGCCGGGCGGCGAAGCGCCAGCAGCGGCACCCCGGCGGCGGCGCAGGCCGAAGCGGCGTTGTGCGAGATCCGGTTGGCGAACGGATGGGTGGCGTCGATCACCGCCGCGGCTCCTTCGCGCCGCAGCCAGTCGGCGAGACCGTCCGTGCCGCCGAAGCCGCCGATGCGGGTCTCGAACGGCGCCGCGACCGGGGCCGCCGTGCGGCCGGCGAGGGACAGGACCGGCGAGAAGCCGGGCCGGCCGGCGAGGAGCCGAACGAGGGCGCTCGCCTCGGTGGTGCCGCCGAGCAGGAGGATGCGCATGGCCGCCTTCTCCCCTGAGGCGCTGCCCTTGTCGAGCGCCGAGCCGGCGATGCCGTGGCTGTCGATCGTCGGCATCGGCGAGGACGGCCGCGCCGGGCTCTCCCCCGCCGCGGCGCGGGCGCTCGACGCCGCGACCCTGGTGGTCGGCGGCCGGCGCCACCTCGACCTCGCCGGCCCGCTCGCCGCCGAGACCCTGTCCTGGCCGAGCCCGCTGCACGACGCCTACCCGACGATCCTCGCCCGGCGCGGGCGGCCGACCTGCGTGCTCGCCACCGGCGACCCGTTCCACTACGGCGTCGGCGCCGAACTCGCCCGGCTGGTGCCGGCGCACGAGTTCACCGGCTACCCGCAGCCCTCGGCCTTCAGCCTCGCCGCCGCCCGCCTCGGCTGGCCGCTGGCGGAATGCGCCTGCCTCACCCTGCACGGCCGCCGGCTGGAGCGGATCATCCCGCATCTCCAGCCCGGTGCGCGATTGCTGGTGCTGTCCTGGGACGGCACCACGCCGGGGCACCTCGCCGACCTGCTCGCCGCCCGCGGCTTCCCGGACTCGCGCCTCACCGTGCTGGAGGCGATGGGCGGCGCCCGCGAGCGGCGGCGCGGCGGCACCGCCGCGACCTTCGCGGTCGCGGCGGTCGATCCGCTCAACACCGTCGCGGTCGAGGTGGTGGCGGGGCCCGGCGCCTGGATCATCCCGCTGACGCCGGGCCTCGACGACGACTGGTTCGAGAGCGACGGCCAGCTCACCAAGGCCGAGATCCGCGCCGTGACCCTTTCGGCCCTGCGGCCGCGGCCGGGCCAGATCCTGTGGGATGTCGGCGCCGGCTCGGGCTCGGTCTCGATCGAGTGGTGCCTGCGCCACCCGGCCAACCGCGCGTTCGCCCTGGAGGCGTCGGAGGTCCGGGCGGAGCGCATCGCCCGCAACGCCCTGGCCCTCGGCGTGCCGGACCTGACGGTGGTGCTCGGGCGGGCGCCGGACGCGCTGGCGGGCCTTCCCGCCCCGGACGCCGCCTTCGTCGGCGGCGGCGTCTCGGACCCGGCGATCATCGCGGCGGTCCTCGCCGCCCTTCCCTCCGGCGGGCGCCTCGTCGCCAACGCGGTGACGCTGGAGAGCGAGGCGGTGCTCCTCGCCGCCTACGCCCGGCACGGCGGCACCCTGCGGCGGCTCAGCGTCGCCCGCGCCGCCCCGGTCGGCGCCCTGCACGGCTGGCGCCCGGCGATGCCGGTGACCCAGTGGGCGGTGACGAAACCGTGATCGCCCCGCGCGTCGCTCCCGCCGCGGTCCCTGCTCCCGTCCTGGCCCGCAGCCCCGGCTCCGATGCGGAGGGCGAGCGCGGCGCCGCGCCCGGTCGCGGCCCGGCGCCGGCGGCCGGCCCGGCGGTGATCGCCGGAATCGGCTTTCGCCACGCCACCGGCGCCGACGAGATCGTCGCCCTGGTGCAGCAGGCCCTCGCCCGGGCCGACCTCGCGCCGGGCCGCCTCGGCCTCCTCGCCACCGCCGAGGACCGGGCCGTCGATCCGGCGATCCGCGAGGCCGCCGCGCGGCTCGGCGTGCCGGTCGCCGCGGTGGCGGTCGAGGCCCTGCGCGAGGCCGGGCGCCGCTGCCTCACCCGCTCGGCCCGGATCGAGGCCCTGCGCGGCGTCGGCTCGCTCGCCGAGGCGGCGGCGCTCGCGGCGGCCGGTCCCGCCGGCCGGCTCGTCCTCACCCGCATCGCCAGCGCCGGCGCCACCTGCGCGCTCGCCGTCTCCGGAGACCCGTCATGACCGTGCACTTCATCGGGGCCGGCCCCGGCGCGCCGGACCTCGTCACGGTGCGCGGCCGCGACCTGATCGGGCGCTGCCCGGTCTGCCTCCATGCCGGATCGCTCGTCGCCCGCGAGATCCTGTCGTGGTGCCCGCCCGGCGCCCGGATCGTCGACACCGCGCCGCTCGACCTCGACGCGATCATCGCCGAGATCGCGGCGGCGCATGACCGCGGCGAGGACGTCGCCCGGCTGCATTCCGGCGACCTGTCGGTGTGGAGCGCGCTCGCCGAGCAGACCCGGCGGCTCGATGCCCTCGGCATCCCCTACACGGTGACGCCCGGGGTGCCCTCCTTCGCCGCGGCGGCGGCGGCGCTCGCCCGCGAGCTGACGGTGCCGGAGGTGGCGCAGTCGGTGGTGCTCACCCGCACCCCGGGCCGCGCCTCGGCGATGCCCGAGGGCGAGCGCCTCGCCGCCTTCGCGGCCACCGGCGCGACGCTGGCGGTCCACCTGTCGATCCACGTCGTCGACCGGGTGGCCGCCGAACTGGTTCCGTTCTACGGCGCGGAATGCCCGGCGGCGGTGGTCTACCGCGCCTCCTGGCCCGACGAGCGGGTGCTGCGAGGCACGCTGGCCGACATCGCCGGGCAGGTGGCGCGGGCCGGCATCGGCCGCACCGCCCTGATCCTGGTCGGGCCGGCCCTGGGCGCGGAGGATTTTCGCGAGAGCGCGCTGTATTCCGCGGATTACGACCGCCGGTTCCGGCCGGGCGGGGCGGTGGGGCGCGGCGAGTCGTGATACGAAATCCGGACGATCAGTTCCGGATTTCGTATCACCAGCCCGCGCGGCGCTTGAGCGAAGCCGGTTTCCGCATCGCGAAGCGATCATTCGGAAACCGTATGACGGCGTCTCGGCGCCTCGACGCGGGGAGCGTGGCAGCGGATCAGGGCGTCCGGTTGTCCATCAGGATCCGCCACGCCCGAACCCTCCCCCGCAGAGGGGGAGGGTTCGGAGGCAAGTCCCGGCTCAATGCGCCCGGGCGATGCTGAACTCCACCGCCTGCAGCAGGGCGTCCCGCATCGGCGAGGGCGGGAAGATGTCGAGGGCCCGGCAGGCGAGGTCGCCGTAGTGGCGGGCCCGGACGATCGTGTCCTCCAGGGCGCCGTGGCGGCGCATGGTGGCCCGGGCGGTGTCGAGGTCGCCGGCGGCCTCGTCGATCTCGCCGCGCTCGAGGCAGCGGCGCCAGAACGCCCGCTCCTCCTCGTTGCCGCGGCGCACCGACAGCACCACCGGCAGGGTGATCTTGCCCTCGCGGAAATCGTCGCCGACGTTCTTGCCGAGGCTGGCGCTGGTGCCGCCGTAATCGAGGGCGTCGTCGATGAGCTGGAACGCGATGCCGAGGTTCATGCCGTAGTCGCGGCAGGCCGCGACCTCGGCGTCGGACCGGCCGGCGAGGACCGGGCCGACCTCGCAGGCGGCGGCGAACAGCTCGGCGGTCTTGGCACGGATCACCGCGAGGTACTCGTCCTCGCGGGTCTCGATGTTCTTGGCGGCGGTGAGCTGCATCACCTCGCCCTCCGCGATCACCGCGGCGGCGGAGGACAGGATGTCGAGGGCGCGCAGCGAGCCGACCTCGACCATCATCTTGAACGCCTGCCCGAGCAGGAAGTCGCCGACGAGGACGCTGGCCTGGTTGCCCCACTTGATGCGGGCGGCGACCCGGCCGCGGCGCATGTCGCTCTCGTCGACGACGTCGTCGTGCAGGAGCGTCGCGGTGTGCATGAACTCGACGCTGGCGGCGAGCTTCACGTCGCCGTCCCGCTCCGCGCCGTAGCCGCAGAGCTGCGCCGTCGCGAGCGTCAGGATCGGCCGCAGGCGCTTGCCGCCCGAGGCGATCAGGTGGTTGGCCACCTCCGGGATCATCGTCACGTCGGAGCCCGTGCGCGACAGGATCATCGCGTTCACCCGCTCCATGCCGCCGGCCACGAGGCCGACGAGGTCGTTGAGGCTGGCCTCCGGATCCGACGGCCTGTCCTGGATGGGAAGAACGACGCCCACGCGTGCGAGATCTCCTTGACGGTGGCCCCCGACAGCCCCTCCGGCCCCCTTTGGCACGCGAGCGGCCCCCGCGGCAACACGCAACCTGACGCAAGGCGGCGGAGACCCCCGTCGCCGGGCGGTCGCTGGGCATGTGACAGTTGCGCCGATCGCTGGTTTAAGGGGCGCATCATGATCGAGCTGATCCGCTCCAACGACCTCGTGCTGATGGGCTTCGCCGAGTCGCTGCTCGAAGGCGCCGACATTCCGGTGCTGATGGCGGACCGCCACATCAGCGGCCTCGAAGGCATGATCGGGGCCTTCCCGCGCCGGCTGCTGGTTCCGGCGGATCACGAGCGGCAGGCCCGGCGGCTGCTCACCGAGGCCGGGCTGGCGCACGAGCTGCGCGATGCCCGGACACCCTGACGCGCCCGCCGCCTCGCCACCGGAGCCACCCGCCGAATCCTGGCTCGGCGGCCGCCTGCGCCTGCGCCAGCCCGCCCGCGGCGGCCACCGGGCCGGCACCGACGCGGTGCTGCTCGCCGCCGCAGCCGGGCCGCTGACGGACGGAACGATCTACGATCTCGGCGCCGGCACCGGTGCGGCCGGCCTCGCGGCCTGCCTCGACCGGCCCGGCTGCCGCCTCGTGCTGGTCGAGCGCGACCCGGAGGCGGCTACCCTCGCCCGGGCCAACCTCGTCCTCAACGGTCTGGCCGGGCGCGGCCGCGTGATCGAGGCCGACCTCCTCGCCCCGGGGCGCGAGCGGCGCGAGCGCGGCCTGCTGCCGGAGGCGGCCGACCTCGTCCTCACCAACCCGCCGTTCTTCGAGGCCGGGCGCCACCGGGCCTCGCCGGTGGCGGCGAAGGCGTCCGCCCACACTTTCGCGCCGGGCGGGCTCGACGGGTGGCTGCGCGCCTGCGCCGACGTGCTGCGGCCCCGCGGCCGGCTGGTGCTGATCCACCGCGCCGACGCGCTGCCGGACTGCCTCGCCGGGCTGAAGGGCCGCTTCGGCGGGATCCGCGTGCGGCCGGTGCAGCCGCGGGCCGAGGCGCCGGCGGCCCGGGTGGTGATCGCCGCGGCGAAGGGCAGCCGGGGCGGGTTCGCCCTGGAGCCGCCGCTGGTGCTGCACGGCCCGGACGGCCGCTTCACCGCGCAGGCCGAGGCGCTGCACCGCGGCGTCTTCAGCCGCTGAGGGTCAGGGTGGCGAAGTCGGCCATCGTGCCGTCCGGGGTCAGGCCGCGCATCAAGGCCTCGATGCGGTAGCCGGACCCGGCCGGGGACACGGTGTAGAGGTGGTAGCCGGCGCCGTGCTTGATCGACCGGCCGTGCGCGGAGGCCGACGCCGAGGCGGAGGGCGCCCCCACCACCGGGATCCGCTTCCCGCGCGGGCCCATCAGGAAGGCGATCGACCCGACGTGGTTGTGGCCGTGCAGCACGAGGTCGGCCCCGGCGCGGGCGATCATCGCCTCGAAGGCGCCGGCATCGGTGAGCTGCCGCCCGGGCTTGGCGCCGCCGAGATGGGGCGGGTGGTGGATCATCACGATCCGGCACGGCGCCGGGGTCTCGGCGGCGAGCGCCGCGAGCATCCGTTCCGCCGCGGCGAGCTGGCGGGAGCCGAGCCGTCCGGTGGCGACGAACGGCGCCGTCGGGATCGCCGAGGACAGGCCGACCAGGGCGGCCGGGCCGCGCCGGCGCAGGTAGGGAAACGCCTTCGACGCCCCTGCGTCGTCCCGGGTCCAGGGGCCGACCGCCTGCAGCAGCCCGTCGAGGGAGCCGCGGACATAGGCGTCGTGGTTGCCGGGCACGAAGCTGACCTGCCCTGGGTCGCCGAGCAGTTCCATGAACAGCCGCGCGGTCTCCCACTCGCTCGGCAGGCCGATGTTGCACAGGTCGCCGGTGCAGGCGATGTGGTCGGGCGCCAGCCCCTGCATGTCGGCGACCAGGGCCGCGAGCACGTCCATGTCGTGGCCGAGGCGCCGGCCGCGGTTCCAGTTCACCCAGCCGGTGGCGCGCTTGCTCATGAGCTGGCGCAGGCGGGGGCGGGAGATCGGCCCGACATGCGGGTCGGTGAGGTGGGCGAGGCGGAACATCGGATCGGCAACGCGCGGGGACGCTTCGGGTTGTGCGGCCGGGGCGCGGCGGCTCGCCCCCGCTTACGGGGGGAGGGGCCGCCGAGTCCATCCTCCGCTCACCGCGCCAGCAGCGCCCGCACCACCGCCATGTTCGGCGCCATGTAGCGCCGGTAGTACGATTGGCCGCGCGCCTGCGCCTCTTGTGGCCGCGCGCCTGCGCCTCTTGGACCTGCTCGCGGGTCAGCAGGCTCGCCGCCCGCATCGCGTTGGCGATCGCGCCCTGGTCCATGATCGAGGCGTGGGTCGCCGGGTAGATCCAGGCCATGCCCTCGACGGGATCGCGCGGCACGCCCTTTCCCTCGATGTAGAGGATGCCGAGTTCGTTGCCGGCCCGGTAGTCGCCGCCCCGGGCCGCGGCCTCGTACCAGCGCGCCGCCTGGGCCGGGTCGGCGGCGACGCCCTGGCCCTTGCGGTAGGCCTGGGCGAGGTTGAACGCCGCGAGGACGCTGCCGGCCTCCGCTCCCTGCCGGTAGAAGGCGGCGGCGCGCTGCGGGTCGGCCGGCACCGCCCGCCCCTCCGCGTAGGCGACGCCGAGATTGTACAGCGCCTGCGGATCGCCCTTCCGGGCGCCCTGCTCGAAGGCCCGCATCGCGGCCGGATAGTCGCCGCGCGCATAGGCCCCCACGCCCTGCCCGACCTGAGCCGAGGCGGACGACCCGAACAGGGCGCCCAGGAGCCCGGCGATCCCTGTGGCCGCCACGATCCCTCTGTTCCGTTCCGGTGTCATCGCGCCTCTCGCCGGCGATGCCGTGCGACCCCACACGGGAATCCCGGCCGCCCCGTTCGTTCCGCGGCGGGACATGGGTCGGCGTCGGGGCGCGTCAACGTCGCGCGGACGTGGCCGGTCCAGCGCCAGGGTCCGTGGCAGGCCCGGGCAGGGCGCCGCCTGGATCCTGCCCTCGCGAACATGCGTGACCCGGCCTCCCGGCCCCCGTCCGGCCACAGTTGCATCCCACCCCCGGACGCTGCATGAGGCGGCAGGATCAGCGGACCAGTCCCGCCGGTCGGACGGGGCGACCCGGCCCGGCCGGGCATGGCCCCGAGGCCGGCGACCGGCACCTCCCGGGGCGCCGGACCGGCGACGACGACAAGAGACTCGATGGGCGTCTTCAAACGCATCGGCCGAAGCCGCGCGACTCAGGAGAGCCTCGGCTTCCTCGGGGCCAGCTATCTCAAGCTCGTGCGGCGCACCAACCGCTTCGACCTCGACCCGCCCGACGCCTACGAGCGGGTCGACCTCCTGGCGCCGTTCATCAGCGCCATGTGGCACGGCCAGCACCTGATGATCCCGTTCATGCGCCGGCCGGAGGACCGTGTGGCCACCATGGTCTCACGCTCGACCGACGGCGGGGTCAACACGGTGGTCCTGCGCCGGATGGGGGTGCGGGTGATGCGCGGCTCCGGCGCCCGGCGCAGCAGCGACGTCTGGTCCAAGGGCGGCGTCCCGGCCCTGCGCGGCTGCATCAAGGCGCTCGCGGACGGCGAGAACGTCGCCTTCAGCGCCGACGTGCCCAAGGTGTCGCGCCGCTGCGGCGAGGGCATCGTGATGCTGGCGCGGATCTCCGGCCGGCCGGTGGTGCCGGTGGCGGTGCAGACCACCCGCTACCTCCAGTTCGACAGCTGGGACCGGGCCAGCCTCGGCCTGCCCTTCGGCCGCGGCGTGATGGCGTTCGGCGAGCCGATCACCGTCGCCCGCGACCTCGACGCCGCCGGGCTGGAAGCCGCCCGGCTCGCGATCGAGGACGGCCTCAACGCGGTCCACGCCCGCGCCTTCGCCCGCGTCGGGCGCGTCGACCCGGTCCATGGCAGGCGCCCGGTCGCCGGCCCGGAGGCGCGCCCGTGAGGCCGCAGCCCCGGCCGGCGCTGCTGAGCGCCTATCACTACGGCCTGATCGCCCTGGAGCCGGCCCTGGCCGGCCTCCTCGCCTGGCGCCGCCGCCGCGGCAAGGAGGATCCGGCCCGTCTCGGCGAGCGCACCGGCCGTCCCGGACGGCCGCGACCCGGCGGTCCCCTGGTCTGGGCGCACGGGGCCAGCATCGGCGAGGCGCTGTCGCTGCTCGGCATCGTCGAGCGGCTGACCCGCCGCGGCTTCACGGTGCTGGTCACCTCGGGCACCCGCACCTCGGCCGAGATGCTGGCTCCCCGCCTGCCGAGGGGCGCCCTGCACCAGTTCGTGCCCCTCGACGCGCCGCGCTACCTCGCCCGCTTCCTCGACCATTGGCGGCCGGACTTCGCCGTGGTGGCCGAGTCCGAGATCTGGCCCAACACCATCATGGCGCTGGACCGGCGGGAGGTGCCGCTGATCCTCGTCAACGGGCGGATGTCGGAGCGCTCGGCCCGGGGCTGGTCGCGCCTGCCCGGGGTCGCCCACGCGCTGCTGTCGCGGATCGCCGTCTGCCTCGCCCAGACCGCGGAGGAAGCCGAGCGCTTCGCCAAGCTCGGGGCGCCGCGGGTGGCGGTCGGCGGCAACCTGAAGTTCGACGCGGCCCCGCCCCCGTCCGACCCGCAGGCCCTGGCCCTGCTCGCCGACCTGACCCGCGGCCGCCCGCTCTGGCTCGCCGCCAGCACCCATCCGGGCGAGGAGGCGGCGCTGTTCGCCGCCCACCGGGCCCTCGCGCCCCAGCTCCCCGGCCTGCTGACCGTCGTGGTGCCGCGCCATCCCGACCGCGGCGCCGCCATCGCCGCGCAGGCGACCGCCGCCGGCCTGCGCACGGCCCGCCGGGCCGCGGGCGGCCTGCCCGGCGACCGGGTCGACGTCTACGTCGCCGACACGATCGGGGAACTCGGCCTGTTCTTCCGGCTGGCGCCGGTGGTGTTCATGGGCGGGTCGCTGGTGCCGCATGGCGGCCAGAACCCGATCGAGCCGGCGCGGCTCGGCTGCGCCGTGCTCTACGGCCCGCATGTCCGCAACTTCGCCTCGGTCTGCGCCGCCCTGGAGCGCGGCGGCGGCGCCCGCCGGGTCCGCGACGGGGCCGAACTCACCCGCCTCGCCGGCGACCTCCTCGCCGACCCCGACCGGGCGCAGGCGATGGCGCAGGCCGGGAGGGCGGCGGTGGAATCCGGCACCGGCGCCGTGGAGCGCGCGATGGCGGCGATCGAGCCGTTCATCTGCCAGATGAAGCTGACCGGACGGTTCGGCGCGTGATCCTGCGCCCGCCCGATTTCTGGTGGCGCGACGCCTCCGGCGGCGGCGCGCGCCTCCTGGCGCCGGCGGGCCGGCTCTACGGCGGCCTCGTCGCCCGGCGCATGGCCCGGCCCGGCGCGCCCGGCCCGGTGCCGGTGCTGTGCGTCGGCAACTTCACCCTCGGGGGCGCCGGCAAGACCCCGACCGCCCTCGCCGTGGCGGCGATGCTGCGCGGGTCCGGCCGCCGCCCGGCCTTCCTCAGCCGGGGCTACGGCGGGCGCCTCCCCGGTCCGGTCGCGGTCGACCCGGCCCGGCACGGCCCGGACGACGTCGGGGACGAACCGCTCCTCCTCGCCCGGGCCGGCCCGGCGGTGGTCGCCCGCGACCGGGTGGCGGGCGCGGCCCTGTGCGCGTCCCTCGGGGCCGACGCGATCGTGATGGATGACGGGTTGCAGAATCCGGCCCTGCGCAAGGATCTCGTCCTCGCGGTCACGGACGCCGCGACCGGCGCCGGCAACGGGTTGCCGTTCCCGGCCGGCCCGCTCAGGGCCCCCCTCGCGGCGCAGTGGCCGCACGTCTCGGCGCTGGTGGTGATCGGCGACGGCGATCCCGGCGAGCGTCTGGCGCGGGAGGCGGTCGGGCGCGGCCTGCCGCTCCTGCGCGCCGCCCTGGTGCCGGATCCCGCCGCCGCCGCGGCGCTGCGGGGGCGCCCGGTCCTCGCCTTCGCGGGAATCGGCCATCCGGAGAAATTCTTCGCGACGCTGGCGGCGGCCGGGGCCGACCTGCGGCACCGGCGGGCGTTCCCGGACCATCACCGCTTCACCGCGGCCGACGTCGCGGATCTCGCCGGCCTCGCCCGGCGCGAGGGCCTCACCCTCGTCACCACCGAGAAGGACCGGGTGCGGCTGCCGGCGGATCTGCCGGCGGCGACGCTGCCCGTCACCCTCGCCTTCGCCGAGCCGGACCGGCTGCGCGCGTGCCTCGCCGCGTCAGGCCTGGGGGCCTGAGCCCTCGCGCAGGCGCACCATCACGGCGTCGGGGCCGGCATAGGCTTCCTGGCGGGCGACGCTCCAGTAGCGCAGCTCGTCGAGGGGGATCTCGGCGCCGGTCACGCCGCAGCGCACGAAGCGGCCCGGCCGCACCACCCGCAGGTTGCTGTCGCCGTACTCGACGACCGCCTCGCCGCCGCCGCCACCCCGATCGAACCGCCCCAGCATCGCGCTCACCCCTGCCCGCCGTCACCGGGTGGATGTACGGAGCCGGCGCCGGCTTGTCGACTTCCTTGGGCGCGGTCGGGGCTCGACAGGCCGGAACGGAGGGACCAAACATCTCCCATGATCCCGCTCCCGGTCCCGGCATGACCGTCATCGATTCGCTGTTCGCGGCGGCGCAGGCCGCCCGGGCCCGGGCCCACGCGCCGTATTCCCGCTTCCGGGTCGGCAGCGCGGTCCTCGACGAGACCGGGGCGGTCCATGCCGGCTGCAACGTCGAGAACGCCGCCTACCCGGTCGGCACCTGCGCCGAGGCCGGGGCGATCGCCGCGATGGTGGCGGCGGGCGGGCGCCGGATCGCGGCGATCCTGGTGCTCGGCGACGGCGACGCCCTGGTGACGCCCTGCGGCGCCTGCCGCCAGCGCATCCGCGAATTCGCCGCGCCCGACACGCCGGTCCACGTCGCCGGACCCGGGGGCCTGCGCCGCAGCTTCACCCTCGACGCATTGCTGCCGGCCTCGTTCGGTCCGGACAACCTCGCGTGACCGCGATGGAGGATCCGCGCATCGCCGAGGCGGCGGCGTTCCTGCGGGCGCGCGGCATCGCCGGCCCGTTCGCCCTGGCCATCGTCGCCGGCACCGGCCTCGGCGGCCTCGCCGACGCGGTCGAGGCGCCGCAGGTCGTCGCCTACGGCGAGATCCCGCACTTCCCGCCGGCGGGGGTCTCGGGCCATTCCGGCCGCCTCGTCGCCGGGCGGCTCGCCGGCCGGCCGGTGCTGCTGTTCCAGGGCCGCGCCCACGCCTACGAGCACGGCGACCCGGCGGCGATGCGGGTGCCGGTGGGCGTGGTGCGGGCGCTCGGCGCGCCGCCGCTGCTGCTCACCAACGCCGCCGGCTCGATGATGCCGGGCGCCGGCCCGGGCGGCCTCGCCCTCGTCACCGACCACATCAACCTGTCGGGCCTCAACCCGCTGATCGGCGAGCCGTCCGACGCCCGCTTCGTGCCGATGCGCGACGCCTACGATCCCGCTCTGCGCGCCGCCCTGTCGGCGGCCGCCGCGCGCTGCGGCGTCGCCCTGCACGAGGGCGTCTACGCCTGGTTCTCGGGGCCGAGCTTCGAGACCCCGGCCGAGGTGCGCATGGCACACCGGCTGGGCGCCGACCTCGTCGGGATGTCGACCGTGCCGGAGGTGATCCTGGCCCGGTTCTTCGGCCTGCGGGTCGCGGCCCTGTCCCTCGTCACCAACCACGCCGAGGGGTTTTCCGACGGCGCCCCCAGCCACGCCGAGACGCAGCGCGTCGCGGCCTCGGCCGCCCGGGACGTGCGCCGCCTCCTCGCTGCCCTTCTGGCCGATCCCCGTTTCGCCGGCTCCGACCCGTCATGACCTCCGACACCCTCCCGGCGGTCGCCCGCCGCGCCCTGCCGCTCCTCGACCTCACCGACCTGTCCGAGACCTGCACGGCGGCGTCGATCGACGCGCTGTGCACCGCCGCCCGCGATCCGCTCGGGCCGGTGGCGGCGGTGTGCGTCTGGCCGCGCTTCGTCGCGCGGGCCGCCGCCCTCCTGCGCGGCAGCCCGGTGCGGGTCGCCACCGTGGTCAACTTTCCCGAAGGCGGGGAGGACGCCGCGGCGGCCGAGGCCGAGACGCGGGCGGCGCGGGCGGACGGCGCCGACGAGATCGACCTCGTCCTGCCCTACCGCGCCGTCCTGCGCGGCGACCCGGACACCGCCCGCGCCGTCGTGACCCGGGTGCGGGCGGCCACCGGCGACGGGCTGCTGAAGCTGATCCTGGAGACCGGCGAACTCGCCGACCCGGGGATCATCGCGGCGGCGAGCCGGCTCGGCCTCGAGGCCGGCGCCGACTTCCTGAAGACCTCGACCGGCAAGAGCCCGGTCTCGGCGACGCCGGAGGCCGCCGCGACCATGCTGGCGGCGCTCCGCGAGGCGGCGCCGGGCCGCGGCCTCAAGGTCTCGGGCGGCCTGCGCCGGGTCGGGGACGCCGCGCTCTACCTCGCCCTCGCCGACCGGGCGATGGGGCCGGACTGGGCGACGCCCGCCACCTTCCGCCTCGGCGCGAGCAGCCTGCACGCCGCCCTGCTGGCGGCCCTCGACACGGGAGACCCCGCATGATGCCGCTGCCGCAGGAGACGATCCGGGCCAAGCGCGACGGCGCCGAGCTGGCGCCGGAGACGATCGCCGACTTCATCGCCGGCCTCACCGACGGGCGGGTCACCGAGGGACAGGTGGCGGCCTTCGCCATGGCGGTGTTCTTCCGCGGCCTGTCGCTGCCCGAGCGGGTGGCGCTGACCCGGGCGATGGCGGAATCCGGCGCGATGCTGGCCTGGGACCTGCCCGGCCCGGTGCTCGACAAGCACTCGACCGGCGGCATCGGCGACACCGTGAGCCTGCCGCTCGCCCCCCTCGTCGCCGCCTGCGGCGGCTACGTGCCGATGATCTCCGGCCGCGGCCTCGGCCATACCGGCGGCACCTTCGACAAGCTCGACAGCATCCCGGGCTACCGCACCACCCCGGGTCTCGACGAGTTCCGTTCCGTCACCCGCTCGGTCGGCTGCGCCATCATCGGCCAGACCGCCGACCTCGCCCCGGCCGACCGGCGCCTCTACGCGATCCGCGACGTCACCGGCACGGTCGAGTCCCTCGACCTCCTCACCTCGTCGATCCTGTCGAAGAAGCTCGCCGCCGGCCTCGGCGGCCTCGTGATGGACGTGAAGTGCGGCTCGGGCGCGTTCATGGCCCGCCGCGACGACGCCCGGGCGCTCGCCGAGAGCCTCGTCACCGTCGCGAACGGCGCCGGCCTGCCGACCCGGGCGCTCCTCACCGACATGGACCAGCCGCTCGCCTCGGCCGCCGGCAACGCCGTCGAGGTGGTCTACGCGATCGACTATCTCACCGGCGCCCGCCGCGAGCCGCGCTTCCACGCCGTCACGACGGCGCTCGCCGCCGAGATGCTGGTGCTCGGCGGCCTCAGCCCCGACGCCGCCGACGCGGCCGGGCGGATCGAGGCGGCGCTCGCCTCCGGCCGGGCGGCCGAGATCTTCTCGCGGATGGTCGCCGCGCTCGGCGGTCCCTCCGACCTGATCGAGGCGCCCGGGCGCCACCTCGCGGCGGCGCCCGTGATCCGCGACGTGCCGGCGCCCCGCCCCGGCGTGGTCGCGGGCGTCGCGACCCGCGACCTCGGGCTGGCGGTGATCGGCCTCGGCGGCGGCCGGACCCGGCCCCAGGACGACATCGACCACGCGGTCGGCCTCACCGACCTCGCCCCCCTCGGCGCGCCGGTCGGGCCGGATGCGCCCCTCGGCCGGGTCCACGCCCGCGACGAGGCGGCGGCGCAGGCGGCGGTCGCGGCGGTGCAGGCCGCCTACCGGATCGGCGACGACGCGGTGGCGCCCGGGTCGGAGGTGCTGGAGCGGGTCGGGTAGCGATCCATGATCCGCACGCCCCGCCTGTGCCTGCGCCCCTGGTGCGAGGACGACAAGCCGGCGGCCGCCGCGCTCCTCAACACGCTCGCGGTCACCGAGTATCTCGACGGCGTGAAGGACCGGGCGACCTTCGACGCGCTAATCGACGGCCAGATGGCGATGCAAGTCCGGCACGGGCTGTCGCTCTGGGCGGTCGAGAGCCTGGAGGACCGCACCTTGGCGGGGCTGTGCGGTCTGCGCTTCGGCGGCCATGCCGGCACCGCGGTCCCGGACGAGTTGGAGATCGGCTGGCGCTTCGGCGAGCGGTTCTGGGGCCGCGGCTTCGCCCGCGAGGCTGCCGCGGCCTGCCTGCGCTGGGGGTGGGAGAACACCGGGCGGCCGCGCATCAGCGCCTGGACGGTGCCGGCTAACGGCGCGTCCCGGGGCCTGATGCTCCGGCTCGGCATGGTGCGCCGGCCGGACCTCGACTTCGACCATCCGCGGTTTCCTGACGGGCACCCGTTGCGACGCCACGTCGTCTACGTCGCGGAGAGGGCGGCGGCCCTGCGTTCCACACCCGATGAGTTCGATTGCGGGAGCGGCTGCTGAAGGTGGATTCGATACGGCTTCCCGACATAGAGGTCCGGAAGCCGTATCGAAGCCCGCGTGGCGGAGCCTAAGGCTCCACGCAACTGAGCGAAGCCGAAATCCGCATCGCGAAGCGATCCATCGAAAATCGTATGAACCTGCGGCCGGTGCGAAATCTATGGCTGCTTCCGGCAGTGAGCAGACGAAACCTTGTCTAGCGGAAGCGTGACGCCACAGATCATGTCCTGAAGCGTTCGCGAACGCGGGGCGCAACTTATGTGATTTCGGGTGGTCTGGTTTGCCCGCATCACCGACAGTGTCCTCGCTCCGGAGCAAACCATGCCGACGAATCCCGCCACGCAGGCCTGCATCGACGAGTGCCTGCGCTGCTACCAGACGTGTCTCGGCATGGCCTCGTCCCACTGCTTGGAGGCCGGGGGCAAGCACGTCGAGCCGGAGCACTTCCGCCTGATGATGGCCTGCGCCGAGGCCTGCCGCGCGAGTGCGCACCTGATGCTGATCGGCGGCGACGTGCACAGGTACCAGTGCGGTGCCTGCGCCGAGGTCTGCGCCGCCTGCGCGGCGTCGTGCGAGGAGGTCGGCGGCATGGATGCGTGCGTCGAGGCCTGCCGCGCCTGCGAGGCCTCCTGTCGCGGGATGGCCGCCTAGAGCATTCTCCGACGAAGCGATGTCCGCTTCGCCGGATAAAATGCTGCAAAATCAATAATTTACAGCAGGATCCGATTGCAGCGTGATCGGACCCTGCTGTGGCGCGCGGATCGCTACGGCAATTCGCGAACTCGCTGCTGGCCCGGCCAGCGTGCGGCCGAGCGTCGGCTGGCGAAGGCCGTACGCTGACGCTGGAAGCGCTCAGGCTCCCAGACCGTCCCGGCCGGATCGGTGATCTCGACATCGACGTAGCCGGCCTCGACCCACTCCAAGGCGAGGACCATGGCGCTGGCCGGTTGAACGCGGGTCGCGCTCTCGGTGCCGGCCCTGACTGATGCCGTGGATGCGATAGGGCCGCTGCTTCATCACCGCAGAACTCATGCACGGGCCTCGACCCGGGCGAGTTCAGTCAGGCGCGCCGTCACCGCGCGGGATGGCGCCGGCTTGTCGAGCCAGGGTGCGCCCGCGAAGGCGCGTGCCAGCGCCTCGTCGGGGTGCCGGCCGGAGTGGACGAGGAACGGAACCCCTTGACGCCGCAGCGCAACCGCGATGGCCGCGCTCGGGCCGTCGTCGAGCATCACGTCGAGGAGCGCGAGGTCCGGCGTCTCCTGCGAGAGCCAGAGCAGGGCGTCGGAGCACCGGCTGAAGGGGCCGGCCACGCGGTAGCCCATCTCCTCCAGCGCGTCGCGCAGATCGAGCCCGACGAGCGCGTTGTCCTCGGCGAGCAGCACCACGGGCTGCGGATCGCCCTGTACCATGTGCCCTCCTGTCCTGGGAGGCGCGCGTCTCTGCCGGCACCTCGGTGTTGAAGTCAGCATCTTGTAAGCACGGGTCGGGCGACGTGTAAGTGACCCGATGATTCCGGTGTGATGTCGAACATTCGCGCCTTGTGTTCGATTTCGCACGAACAGCATCTTTTCGATGTCGCATGAGGTGGCCTGAATGTAACCTGGGTCAATTGCGGTCACGCTGGCGCATCCCCACGTCCCGATCATCGCCCGCAGGATGATCCGAGCGCGGGCGGCTGAGAGACAGCGTGCGCTCTTGCTCCAGACAGAAGGGACAGTGCCGTGTCCCAACCCGACCAGGCCGCCGTCAGCAATCGTCTCCTCAGGGCCATGTCGGCCGAGGACTACGCCGGGCTCGCCCCGCACCTGGTACCGATCGAACTGCCGCTCGGCGAGAAGCTGATCGACATCAACGCGCCGGTGTCGCACCTCCACTTCATGGAGGCCGGCATCTCCTCGATCACCACCGATGGCGCGAACGGCAAGGTCGAGGTCGGGATGGTCGGGCGTGAGGGCCTGGTCGGCGCCTCGCCCGTGCTGCTCGGCACGGATCGCGTGCCGCACGACCACTTCGTCCAGATGGCCGGCGAGGGCTTGCGCATCGAGGCCGGCGCCCTGGTCGCGGCGATGGACGCCAGCACGACGCTGCGCCGGCTGCTCCTGCGCTACGTGCAGACCGAGATCGTGCAGGTGCGCCAGACGGCCTACATCAACGCGATCTACAGCATCGAGGCGCGGCTCGCGCGCTGGCTGCTGATGTGCCTGGACCGAGTGGACGGGAACGAGCTGGCGCTCAAGCACGAGTTCCTCTCCATGATGCTGGGCGTGCAGCGCTCGGGCGTGACGCTGGCCTTGCAGGCGCTGGAGGGGTCCGGTCGCATCCGGGGGCGGCGGATGCGCATCGTGGTGCTCGACCGAGAGGGGCTGGAAGAGGTTTCGAACGGGGGCTACGGCGCGCCGGAGGCCGAGTACGCGCGCCTCATCGAGGGAACGTGAGATGCCGCGTTACTACTTCCACCTGCGCCACGGGTCGAACCTGAGCCGCCGCGCGGTCGACGAGGAGGGCGACGAACTGTCGGGCCCGGAAGCCGTGCGTCCTCACGCGCTGAAGGTGGCGCGCGACCTGATCGACCGCACGCGCACCGACATCGTGCGCGACTGGTTCACCTGTGCCTTCGAGGTCACGGACGAGGCGGGCCGGTCCGTGATGACCGTGCCGTTCGCCGAGATCGTCGAACCGGATGAAGGCGGGCATTTCATGCCCGACTAGCTGCAGGGGACCAGGGTTCGAGGGTGATCGAAACCGGTCGCTCGCCGGGTGCAAGCCTGAGGTCCGATGTAGGGCCGTCAGCGGCCCCGCACGCTTGAAGCCGCCTGGCTTCTACCCCTGTCCCACGCTGATCCGCGCCTCGCGCCCGATCAGGCGGCCGAGGCCGCGCAGGCGGTTCGACAGCCGGTCGCTCGCCAGCGCCCGCAACTCCTCGGGCAATTGCAGCACCACCGCCCCGTCGCTCACCGTCAGCGGCGTGCGCGGCAGCACGCCCTCCATCGCCACCGAGACCGGGAAGGCGACGCGCAGCAGGGCGCCGAGCAGGCGGGCCTGCTCGAACAGGCGCGGGCCGGCGAGCTGGCGCAGGGTCGGGCTCGCCTTCTCGGGGGCGACCCCCTCGTGGCGGAAGAACACCGCCACCGCGAGATAGGCCCGGCCGGGATGGTCGAGGCCGACGAAGCTGCCGTGGGCGATCAGGTTGAGGCTCTGCTCGCCGCGGTAGTCCGGGTGGGTGCGCCAGCCGATGTCGGCGAGCAGGCAGGCGGCGTGACGCAGCCTGCGCTCGTCGGCGGTCTCCGGCGTGTCGAGGCTGGCGAAGAACGCGTCGGTCCAGGTCTGCAACTCGGTGCCATGGCCGGGGCAGCGCGCGCGCAGGCGGTTCAGCTCCGCGGCGGCGCAGAGCAGCGGGTCCTCGGTCCGGGCGGCGGCGTCGATCTGTTCGAACAGCAATCCCTCGCGCACCCCGGCGGCCGACACCGCGATGTCCTGCGGCCTGCCGGTGCGGATGATCTCCTCGAGCACCACGGCGCCGTAGGCGAGGAGCGGACGGCGGGCCTCGGACACGCTCTCGACGGCCGCCAGGGTCGCGGGGTCGGAGCGCTCGACCACGTCGAGGAAGCTCAGCTCGTCGGCGGGCTCGATGGTGTAGCCGTGCATGACGTGGAGCGGATAGTGGCGCGCCGCCTGGTGCAGCCGGGCCAGCGCCCGCCAGGTGCCGCCGACGGCGTAGAAGGTGCGCCCGCGCAGGGTCTCCAGTTGCGGCGCTGCCTTGCGCAGGGTGTCGGCGGCGATCTTGCGCGCCTTCTTGAGCGAGCCGCCGCTGAGATCCTGGAGCGCGAGGCCGCCGAGCGGCATCGTCACCCCCTGCCCGATCGCGGTGCCGCGCACGTCGACGAGTTCGAGGCTGCCGCCGCCGAGGTCCCCCACCACGCCGTTCGGAGCGTAGAAGCTCGACACGACGCCGAGGGCCGACAGCTCGGCCTCGCGCCGGCCGGACAGGAGCCCGATCGGCTCGCCGCAGGCCGCCTGCGCCGCCTCGATGAAGGCCGGACCGTTCTCGGCGTCGCGGGCGGCGGCGGTGGCGAGCACGTGGACCTGCCCGACCCGCATGGTCCGGCACAGTTCCCGGAACCGCGCCAGGGCCTGGAGCGCCCGGCGCACGCCGTCCTCCGGCAGGCGGCCGGTGCTGAGCACGTTGCGGCCGAGCCCGCACATGACCTTCTCGTTGTAGAGCTGGGTCGGGGCGCGGCCGAGCCCGGCATAGGCCACGAGCCGGACCGAGTTCGAGCCGATGTCGATGATCGCGACCGGCTGTCCCGGCTCGATCCGGGCCTGCCTGCCATGGGTGGGTGCGGAGGGGTGAGCGGCGTGGTCGAGGCTCATCCGGTTCCTCGTGGGGCCGCCGTCCCGCGGCGGGCCCCTGGGGAGAGGGAAACGCCCTCCGGGCCGCGGCCCCGCGCTCCCGTCAGGCGCGCTGGGCGCGCCGGCTCAGGGCGCGCGGGCTCGATTTCTTCGATGCCTTTCCGCGCCCCGAGAGGCTCGGATTGGTCATGAAATACTTGTGCGCGTTGAACGGTTCCTCGCCCTCGGCGGGCTGGATCCGCTCGCTCGCGCCGGAGGCCAGTACACGCCAGCTCTGCTGGTTGTCGAGGAGATTCGCCAGCATGATCTGGTCGAGGACCTGCTGGTGCACGGTCGGATTCAGGATCGGCAGCATCGCCTCGACCCGGCGGTCGAGGTTGCGGCTCATCAGGTCGGCCGACGAGATGTAGACCCGGGCCTTCGGATGGGGCAGCCCGACGCCGTTGCCGAAGGCGTAGACGCGCCCGTGCTCGAGGAAGCGTCCGACGATCGACTTGACCCGGATGTTCTCCGACAGCCCCGGAAGGCCCGGCCTGAGGCAGCAGATACCGCGCACCACGCAGTCGATCTGCACGCCGGCCCTCGCTGGCATCGTAGAGCGCGTCGATGATCTGGGTGTCGACGAGGGAGTTGCACTTGATCCAGATCGCCGCCGGGCGCCCGGCCCTGGCATGGGCGATCTCCTCGTCGATGTGCTCGAGCAGGTGCGGCTTGAGGGTCAGCGGCGAGACCGCCATCCGCTCCAGCTCCGCCGGCTCGGCGTAGCCGGTGACGAAGTTGAAGATCCGCGACACGTCGCGGCCGATCACCGGGTCGGCGGTGAAGAACGACAGGTCGGTGTAGATCCGCGCGGTGATCGGGTGGTAGTTGCCGGTGCCGACGTGGCAGTAGCTGACGAGCCTCTCGCCCTCGCGCCGCACCACCATCGACAGCTTGGCGTGGGTCTTCAGCTCGATGAAGCCGAACACCACCTGCGCCCCGGCCTTCTCCAGGTTGCGGGCCCAGCGGATGTTGGCCTCCTCGTCGAACCGCGCCTTCAGCTCGACCAGCGCGGTGACCGACTTGCCCGCCTCGGCGGCCTCGGCGAGGGCCGCGACGATCGGCGAGTTGGAGGAGGTGCGGTAGAGCGTCTGCTTGATCGCCACGACGTTCGGGTCGCGGGCGGCCTGGGCCAGGAACTGCACCACGGAGTCGAACGACTCGTAGGGGTGGTGGACGACGATGTCCTTCTGGCGGATCGCCGCGAAGCAGTCGCCGCCGCTCTCGCGGATGCGCTCGGGGAAGCGGGGATTGTAGGGCTTGAACTTCAGGTCCGGCCGGTCGATGCCGACGATCTGCGACAACTCGTTGAGGGCGAGCATCCCCTCGACCAGGAACACCGCGTCGCCCGGGATCTCCAGCTCGTCGGCGACGAAGCTGCGCAGGTCCTCCGGCATCCCGGCATCGACCTCGAGGCGGATGACGATGCCGCGGCGGCGCTGCTTCAGCGCCGTCTCGAAGTGGCGCACGAGGTCCTCGGCCTCCTCCTCGATCTCGAGGTCGGAGTCGCGCACCACCCGGAACCCGCCCTGGCCCCTGACGAGGTAGCCCGGGAACAGCCGACTGGTGAACAGCACGATCACCTGCTCGATGGCGATGAAGCGGGCGGTGCCGGGGGGCCCGCCGTCCGGCAGGCGCACGAAGCGGTCGATCACCGAGGGCAGGCGGATCATCGCCCGCAGCACCCGGGCGTCCCGCGGCCGCACCAGCATCAGCGCGATGGTCGAGCCGAGATTGGGGATGAACGGGAACGGATGCGCCGGGTCGATGGCGAGCGGCGTCAGCACCGGGAAGATGTGCTGGAGGAAGTAATCCTCGAGCCACGCGGCTTCCGCCGCGGTCAGCCCCGCCGCCTCCACGAGGTCGATGCCCTGCCCGTGCAGGTCGGCGCGCAGCTCGCGCCAGCGCCGCTGCTGGTCGCGGGCGAGTTCCGAGACCTCGGCGCCGATGCGGGCGAGCTGCTCGCCCGGGGTGAGGCCGTCCTGCGACGGCGCGACCATGCCGGCCCGGACCTGATCGTGCAGGCCGGCGACCCGCACCATGAAGAACTCGTCGAGGTTGTTGGCCGAGATCGAGAGGAAGCGCAGCTGCTCGAGCAGCGGATGGCCGGTATTCGAGGCCTCCTCGAGCACCCGGCGGTTGAACTGGAGCCACGACAATTCGCGGTTGACGAAGCGCGCCGGCTCCTTGCGCAGGGCACGGCCGGCCGCCGCGGCCTCACCCTCCGCCGCCTCCGCCGCGGCGGTCATCGCAGCCTCGTCGGCGGGGGCCTCGCCCGCGGTGCCGGCCGCGGCCGGCGTCACGTCAGGCTCGGCCTCGATCGCCTTGGTCCGGTTCGTCCTGGCGACGGCTGCGGGCTCCGACACGATGGCCTTCCTCCTTGGATTCGCACGCTCGCGCGTTCGGTGACAGGACAGTTTGACAATTGCATGAAACCGCCGGCCCGGATCAGGGTTCGTCGGCTTCCTCTGCGTCTCCGGCTCCGTCCCGGACCCCGTCGAGGGCCGCGAGGGTCGCGAGGGCGAGCGGCCGGGTGATGCGCCGGCCGCGGCTCAACCCCTCGCGGTCGAGGGCCGCCACCACGTCGCGGGCCCGGCCGAGGGAGCGGTCGATGCGCAGGGCGAGGGCATCGACGACGCTGGTATCGACCACGAGCTGACGGTCGACGAACAGCTTCACCAGCACCATCCGCAGCAGCGTCTCGTCGGGCGGCTCGATGGCGATGCCGGGGGCGAGGCGCAGGCGCGAGCGCAGGTCCGCCACCGCCAGCCCCCAGCCCTCGACCGCACCGCTGCCGGTCACCACCACGCCGGTGCCGCGCTCGCGGGCGAGGTTGAGGAGATGGAACAGGGCGGCCTCGTCGCGGCGCTCGGACCGGTCGGCATCCTCGATCACGAGGTTGCCGTTGGAGACGAGGTGCGGCACCGCCTCCCGGGTCACGTCCGCCGCCTGAACCGTCCAGGCATGGGCCTGCGTCGCCCAGATCGACGCGAGGTGGCTCTTGCCGCTGCCCGAGGGGCCGGTGAGGACCAGCACGCGGTCGGGCCAGTCGGGCCAGGATTCGATCCGGGCATAGGCCGCCTCGTTGGTCGGGCTGACGAGAAAATCCTCGCGGCCGTAGCGGGGATCGAGGGGCAGGTCGAAGGCGAGCTGGCGGGGAAGCGACTCGGGCATCGGGGGAAAACGGTGTCTCGCGCGGTGGGTGCCGGGATGGCTGTCGGGACGGCTCAGTTGAGGCGGGCCGGTGCGGCGGGCGGTGCCTCCTCCGGCAGCAGCGGCGCCTCGTCGTGATAGAGCCTGCTCGCAAGATAGCGCCGGACCCCGAACCGGGCGACGACCCCGATCGCCGCCGCGATCGGCACCGCCAGCAGCAGGCCGAGGAAGCCGAACAGCGAGCCGAAGGCGAGGAGCGCGAACATCAGCCAGACCGGGTGCAGCCGCACCGCGTCGCCGACGAGCTTGGGCTGGAGCACGTTGCCTTCGAGGAACTGGCCGATCAGGAACACCGCCACCGTGAGGGTGATCGGCAGGCCGTTGGGCCAGAACTGCACCAGGGCGACGCCGGTGGACAGCAGGAACCCGGTGAGAGAGCCGACATACGGGATGAAGGTGAGGAAGCCGGCGAGGAGGCCGATCAGCACGCCGAAATTGAGCCCGACCGCCCACAGCCCGAGCGCGTAGAACGTGCCGAGGATGAGGCAGACGAGGCTCTGGCCGCGGATGAAGCTCGTGATCGCGCCGTCGATCTCCCGGGCGAGCTGGCGCACGGTGAGGCGGTGGCGCGGCGGCACCCAGCGGTCGAGGGTCGCGATCATCCGGTCCCAGTCGACCAGGAGGTAGAACGCGACCACCGGCGTCACCACGAGCAGCGAGACGAGGCCGACGACCGCCTGGCTGCCGGTCCACAGCGAGCGCAGGAAGGCGAGGATCCAGGCGACCCCCTGCCCCATCAGGTTGCCGACCGAGGATTGCAGGTCCTGCACCGCCTGCGACCCGCCGGCCCGCTCGATCAGCGGCCCGGCATGCTCGGCGATGATCGACTGGAGTTTCGCGATCGTCGCCGGCATCGTGCCGACGAGGGCCGCGAGCTGGTTGGCCGCCAGCGGCACCGCGATGATGAGCGCCACCACGAGCAGCAGCAGGAACACCGCCAGGATGATGAAGGTGGCGGCGAGCCGCCCGACCCCGAGCCGCTCCAGCCGGTCGGCGATCGGGTCGAGCACGTAGGCCAGCGCCGCGCCGGCCACGAAGGGCAGCAGCACGTCGCGCAGGAGGTAGAGCAGCAGCGCCAGGATCGCGAGGGCGGAGAGGGCGATCACCACCCGGCGCTGGATCGGCATCGGCTCTCCCCTGCCCTGGCTGCCCCCGGAGATAGGGAGCGGGTCGCCGAATGGTCAAGGCGACGGGGGCATGGATTCCGGCGCGACTCGCGCCGGCTGTCGAGAGCCGCTAGAGGAAGGCCTGAAAGCGGCGCGCAGGCGCAGCGAACGGGTCCGATGGATCGACGGCAGGGATCGAGGGCATGACGGGCGAGCGCCAGAGCGGGATGACCTACGCGGGGGCGGGTGTCGACATCGATGCCGGCAACGCGCTGGTCGAGGCGATCAAGCCCCTGGTGCGGGCGACGCGCCGGCCGGGCGCCGACGCCGAGATCGGCGGGTTCGGCGGGCTGTTCGACCTCAAGGCCGCGGGCTTCCGCGATCCGATCCTGGTCGCGGCCAACGACGGCGTCGGCACCAAGGTCAAGATCGCGATCGAGACCGGACGCCACGACACGATCGGCATCGACCTCGTGGCGATGTGCGTCAACGACATCATCGTGCAGGGCGCCGAGCCGCTGTTCTTCCTCGACTACTACGCGACCGGCAAGCTGGTTCCGGGCGTCGGCGCCGACATCGTGCGCGGCATCGCCGAGGGCTGCCGGCAGGCCGGCTGCGCGCTGATCGGCGGCGAGACCGCCGAGATGCCGGGCCTCTACGACGGCCAGGACTACGATCTCGCCGGCTTCTCGGTCGGCGCGGCCGAGCGCGGCACGCTGCTGCCGCTCCCCGGCATCGCGCCGGGCGACGTGGTGCTCGGCCTGCCCTCCTCCGGCGTGCATTCCAACGGCTTCTCGCTGGTCCGGCGCATCGTCGCCGCCTCGGGGCTGGCCTGGGACGCGCCCGCGCCCTTCGCCTCCGGCCGCAGCCTCGGCGAGGCGCTGCTGGAGCCGACCCGGATCTACGTCCGGCCGCTCCTCGCGGCGCTCAGGGCCGAGCCCGGCGCGATCAAGGCGCTCGCCCACATCACCGGCGGCGGCTTCCCCGACAACCTGCCGCGGGTGCTGCCGGACGGCGTCGGGATCGAGATCGACCTGTCGGCGGTCGCGGTGCCGCCGGTGTTCGGCTGGCTGGCGCGGACCGGCGGCGTCGCCGTGCCGGAGATGCTGCGCACCTTCAATTGCGGCGTCGGCATGGTGGTGGTGACCGCTCCCGACCGGGCCGAGGCGCTCGCCGCGGCGCTCGCCGCCGCCGGCGAGGCGCCGGTGCGGCTCGGCCGCATCACCCCGGCCGGCGAGATCTCCGTCACCTTCACCGGCACGCTCGCCCTGTGACCGCGCTGCCGCCGAACCCGAAGGCCGCGATCCTGATCTCCGGCCGCGGTTCCAACATGGTGACGCTGATCGAGGCGGCGCGGGCGCCGGGCTACCCGGCCCGGATCGGGCTCGTCCTGTCGAACCGTCCCGGCGCCCGCGGCCTCGCCCGGGCCGAGGCGGCCGGGATCCCGACCGCGACGGTCGACCACGCGGCGTTCCCTGACCGGCCGGCCTTCGAGCGGGCGCTCGATGCGCGCCTGCGCCGGGAGGGCATCGACCTCGTGGTGCTCGCCGGCTTCATGCGGGTATTGACGCCGTGGTTCGTCGAGGCCTGGGCCGGGCGGATGCTCAACATCCACCCGTCGCTGCTGCCGCTGTTTCGCGGCACCCACACCCATGCCCAGGCCCTCGCGGCGGGCGTGCGGGTGCATGGCTGCACCGTGCACTTCGTCGTGCCGGAACTCGATGCCGGCCCGATCGTCGCCCAGGCCGCGGTGCCGGTGCTGCCCGACGACGACGAGGACGCGCTCGGCGCCCGGGTCCTGGAACAGGAGCACCGGCTCTACCCGGCGGCCCTGGCCCTGGTGGCGGGCGGCCGGGCGGTGCTCCGGGGCGACCGAGTGGCGTTCGCGGCCGATGTGCCGCGGGCGGAGGGCGCCCTGCTCGTGCCGGGCGCGTGAGTCCGGGACGGCTCGCCGCCTCGGCAGATCTGCGTGGATCCCTGTCCAGGCATCATTCCGCCGGCCGCGAACGGCCGGCGGAATGATGCCTTAGTCCTTGTAGAAGTTGCCGTAGCGGTCCTGCAGTTCCTGCACGCGGGCTGCGGTCTTCATCAGGGTGCAGGAGCCCATGCCGGCTCCCATTCCGGTGCCATGGTGATACTCGGTGGCGACGAGGTCGCTGCAATCAGCATCCCGGTATTTGATCCAGGCCTGCTGTGCGGCCTTGAGGTCGTCCTTCCACTTCGCCGCATCGGTCTTCGATGGAGCGTTCTTGTCGATGCCGGCCTGCATCCTCCTGTAGAGGTCGTTGAGCGCGTGGTCGGCCAGGTCCTGGGCCTTTCCGAGACAATAGACCTGGACGGGCGCCCCTACATCCGCGCAGGCGCTGTCGCCGGCCGCGACGGCAGCCTTGTAGGTCCGAGCGAGGCTGTCGGTCGCGTTCCTGGCCTGCTTGGCGACGCAGGCATCGAGCGCCGGTCCCTCCCCCATGCCGCAGGCCTCCCCCGTCTGGGCGTGGGCACGCCATGGCGATGCCAGCAGCAGAAGGACGGCGACGGCGGGAAGGCAACGTGCGGGCATGGGCGACACCGGTTCTCTCGCGACGCGGATCTCGGCCATCTCTGCCCCGCGCGGACTTGAGAATCGGTTGCCGTCGCCCGGCCCGGGAGCGGATCATCGCAACTCGTCGAGCTGATCGACGGGGTCGGGGGGGTCGTCCGTCTCCGTCATCAGCTCGTTCGCGAGCGGCTGGAACACCGCGACGGCGTCGCCGCGGGACCCCTGCGGCAGCAGACGCGAGCGGCCGGCCGGGCCGAGTTCGAGCGCCGCGGTGGCGTCCTCAGCCGGACCGAAGACGTAGTCGTTGATCACGGCGACGCCTCGTCCCTCGAGCCCGAGACAATCGGCGGCACCTCGCGCCAGCGTCAGGAAGGCGAGGAAGCTGTAGAGGTTCTCGTCGAACAGCAGGGTGCCGGCGAGGAACGTCCGGGTCTCCGCGTCGTAGGCGATGCGGCAGCATTCCGGGGGCGACCCGTGGAGAAGCCTCCGGAGGGCGGCGCGGTTGTGGATGCCCCAGGAGTTGCCGACGCCGAGGATGCTCCCTGCCGCCTCGCAGGACTCCGACAGCTCCGCCTCCGAGATCGTGGCGAGGCTGCGATCGGCGGACAGGTACCATTCGCCGCCGATGTCCCGCCAGTCGCTCCATCGCGCCGGATCGGGTGTCGGAGCGTCGAGCCAGCGCACGAGATCGGGGCGGTCGATCGTGAGCTTCAGGAAGGCGGACAAGGGCTCGGTCATGCTCCCACGCTCCATGGCTTCGGCCCGTCCCGTACCGCCATTGCGACCGGGATGTCCCGAGGCGATGGCGAAGGCGCGATCACCGCCGTCGCCGGAACCGGCGTGGCGCCAATCCTGACCCTGCGTCAATCCGGTCCGGAGATCACACCGGGCGCTGGAGCTTGCAGCTGTCGATCGCGCCGAGCGCCTTGGCGCGGGCCGAGTCGTTGAAGTAGCCGGTGGTGCGATAGGCCTCGATCTCGGCGGCATCGAGGGATTTCAGCGTCGTGCGGGCGTAGCAGCCGCAGGGGCGCTCGAAGCTCGCCTCGGCGCCGTTCTGCAGGCGGGCCTGGACGATGGCGCAGGCGCGGCGGACCCGGCCTTCGAGCTCGGATTTCGGCGCCGTGAGCAGGGCCGGATCGGGCTGGTAGGTCTCGAGCTGCGACGAGGAGGCCCCGGCCAGGGCCGAGGTGGCGCCGAGGGCGATCAGGCCGGCGGCGAGGAGCGAGCGGAAACGCATGGCGGAGGGTCCGTGAAGCGGTAAGCTCGGCCGTTGGACGCCGATCCTCCGCCCCGTGCAAGGACGCCTGCGCCACACCCTCGCGCAAACCGGCCGCTCACGGCGCTTCGGCGGACCAGAAGCCGAGGAAGCCGGCCGGCACCCGGTCGGTGAGCCAGACCCCGTTGTCGGCGCGCAGGAAGCGGTGGCCCTCGCCGTGCATGCGGGCCGCGTCCACGGTCAGCACGGTCGGCTTGCCGTGGCGCTCGCCCACGGCCCTCGCCACCTCCGGCGTGGCCGAGAGGTGGACGTGCCGGCGCCGGCCCGGGATCAGGCCCTCGGCGAATATCGCCTCCAGGTTGCGCGTCGCGGTGCCGTGGTAGAGCAGGGCCGGCGGTTCGCTCGGCACCAGGGCGAGGTCGACCGCGACCGAGTGACCCTGGGCGGCGCGGATGCGCCGGCCGTCCCCGGACAGGGTGAAGCGCTGCTTGTCGTTCTCGGCGACCACGCGGTGCAGGGTGTCGCGGTCGAACCGCTTCCCGGCCTTGCGGGCGTTCTCCAGCAGGACATCCACCTCGGCCCAGCCGTTCGGATCGAGGCGAAGGCCGATCGTCTCCGGCGCGTGGCGAAGGACGTAGCTCAGGAACTTGCTGATCTCCTTCGACACGACGGGCCTCAGGTCTCCAGGGCGGCGATCGCCACGTGGTTGTCGTGGAAGGCGGCGCCGCCGAGCGGGGCCGGGGCGTCGGCCCCGGTGAGGGTGTTGATGCCGCGCCCGTCCGGATAGGCGTCGTTGGGCCAGATCGATTCGGCGATCAGCACGCCGCGGCGCAGGCCCGGGAACAGCGTCGCCCGCAGGGTCACGGCGCCGCGATGGTTCGACAGGCGCACCCACGCCCCCTCCCCGATCCCGAGCGGCGCGGCGTCGTCGGGATGGATCATCACCGTCGGGTGCCGCTCCTTGGCGAGCGAGGTCGGGGTCTCGTTGAAGCTCGAATTGAGGAAGTTGCGCGCCGGGCTGGTGGCGAGCCGGAACGGATGCTCGGCCGTCGCTGCGGCGAGCGGCGCCTCCCAGTAATCGGGCAGCTCCGGCATTCCGGCGGCGGGGCCGCGCGGTCCGTCCTGGGCGATCCGCGTCCCGGTCCAGTCGGGCCGGAAGCGGAAGCGCCCGTCCGGGTGGCCGAAGCCGTCGAGGAAGTGCGCCCGCTCGAACGGCGTCTGGGCGTCGACGAAGTTCCGCTCCTCCATCGCGGCGAGCGGGCCGTAGCCGGACGCCTGCAGCGTCGCGTCGACGATCTCGCGCGGCGTCATCGCGAAGCCCGGATGCGCGGCACCGAGGCGCTCGGCCAGCGCGACGATCACGTCGTGGTTCGAGCGGCACTCCGCCGGGGCCGGGAGGCGGGCGAGGCCGAGCTGGACGTGCTGCTGGCCGCCGCCGGTATAGAGGTCGTCGTGCTCCAGGAACATCGTCGCCGGCAGCACGATGTCGGCCATCCTCGCCGTCTCGGTCATGAACTGCTCGTGGACGCAGACGAACAGGTCGTCCCGGGCGAAGCCCCGCTTGACCAGTTCCTGCTCCGGCGCGACCGAGACCGGGTTGGTGTTCTGGATCAGCAGGGCCGTCACCGGCGGGCCCCCGCGCAGGGCCTCCGGGTCGCCGGTGAGCACCCGGCCGATCTGCGACTGGTCGAGCATCCGGGTTCCCGGCCGCGCGGCGTCGAGCCCCTCGATCAGCCGCTTGTCGATGCCGAACATGCCGCTGTTGGAGTGGAAGGCGCCGCCGCCGCGGTGGCGCCACGCGCCGGTCACCGCCGGGATGCACAGCGCCGCGTGCATGCTCACGGCGCCGTTGCGGCTGCGCGAGAAGCCGTAGCCGAGGCGGAAGAAGGTGTTCCTGGTCCGGCCGACGAGATGGGCGAAGCGCTCGATCTCCTCGACGGTGAGGCCGGTGATCGCCGCCGCCCAGGCCGGGTCGCGGCTCCGCAGGTGGGCTTCCAGCGCGTCGGGGCAGTCGGTGTAGCGGGCGAGGTAGTCGCGGTCGGCGAGGCCGTCGCGGAACAGCACGTGCATCACCGCGCAGGCGAGCGCCGCGTCGGTGCCGGGCCGCACCAGCAGGGCGAGGTCGGCCTGCCGCATCGTCGGGTTGTCGTAGATGTCGACCGCGACGATCGTCGCCCCCCGCGCCTTGCGGGCGGATTGGGCGTGGGTCATCAGGTTGACCTGGGTGTGCACCGGGTTGGTGCCCCAGATCACCACGCAGTCGCTGTCGGCGATCTCGCGCGGGTCGACGCCGGTCAGCCGCCCGGTCCCGGCGACGTAGCCGGCCCAGGCGAGCTGGGTGCAGATGGTCGAGAGCTGGCCGGAATAGCCCTTGGCGTGGCGCAGGCGGTTGATGCCGTCGCGCATCACCAGCCCCATCGTGCCGGCGTAGAAGTAGGGCCACACCGCCTCGGGGCCGTGGGCGGCCTCGGCCGCCCGGAACGCCGCGGCGACGCGGTCGAGGGCCTCGTCCCACGGGATCCGGGCGAATTCCCCCGAGCCCTTCGGGCCGGTGCGGACCAGCGGGTGGGTGAGCCGGTCGGGATGGTGGATGCGCTCGGCGTAGCGCGCGACCTTGGCGCAGACGACGCCCGCGGTGTAGCTGTGGCGCGAGGAGCCGCGCACCCGGCCGATCGTGGCGCCGTCGATCACCTCGACCTCGAGGGCGCAGACCGACGGGCAGTCGTGCGGGCAGGTGGAGGTCTTGTGCTCGATCCGCGCCTGTATCGTCACCGCTCATGCCTCCCGCTGCCGGCCCGGGGGCCGGCGCGGGGCGCGCGGACGGAGCCGGTCCTGTCGTCGACGGGCCCGCCCGCAAGGAGCGGGCCACATCGCTCGCCGCGTCGGGGACGCGGCCTGCCGGCAGTTTAGCCGACGATGTCGTTCTCGTCGAAGAACTGCTTGATCTCGGTCGCGGCGTTCTCGGCGCTGTCGGAGCCGTGGACCGAGTTCTCGCCGACCGACTTGGCGAACCGCTTGCGGATGGTGCCCTCGTCGGCCTGGGCCGGGTTGGTCGCACCCATCACCTGCCGGTACTTGGCGACGGCGTTCTCGCCCTCCAGCACCTGCACCACGACCGGGCCCGAGGTCATGAACGAGACCAGCTCGCCATAGAACGGCCGCTCGGCGTGGACCTCGTAGAACTTCTTGGCCTGGGCGTCGGACATGCGGATGCGGCGCTGGGCGACGATGCGCAGGCCCGCCTCCTCGATCACCGCGTTGATCGCACCGGTGAGGTTCCGCTCGGTCGCGTCGGGCTTCAGGATGGAGAAGGTGCGCTCGGTGGCCATGGAGAGATCCGTCTGGAAGGCGGTGGGTCCGCGGTGCGGGGCCGCCCGCGGGCGGCCGCCGGGCGGGCCCGGCGCCGGGCTTATAGACGGGGGGCCGCGCCCCCTCAAGCGAGGCGCGAGGCCGTCCCAGGGCCATCGCTTCAGAGCGATTGCCCTTGTTCCTTGCTCGGCCTCAGGCGCCGGCGTTCGCGTCCGCTCACTCGGCTCTCGCTCCGCTCTGCGTTCGAGGGCACATCCGTCCCCCCGAACCCGCTCCGCGGGGCGCTCTTCGCGCCCAGTATGGAGCGTCGCCCTTCGGGCGACCGCAGAACAATCGCCGAAGCGATTGCCCTGGAGGCCGTCCCTGCTGCGGCATCGCCGCAACGCGGCCGAAAAATCGCCCCAATGGCCCGGCTTTTTGTGACCAACGCGGCCTTTCGGCCACGCCCGGAAGCGGGCGCTCCGGGCCCGGCGGAACGGCTCGCCGGCCCTCACCCCAGCCCTCATCGCGGCGACGCAAGCCCCATCTCCGTCGCCGCGAGCCGTCACAGGGATTTCCCGCATGCGTTCCACCCTCACCCAGGCTCTGACCGCGACCCTCCTGCTCGCCGGAGCGGCCCAGGCGGCGCCGGGCCGCGATCCGTCCGGCACCTGGCTGACCGAGGACGGACGCGCCAAGATCCGGATCGAGAGGTGCGGCCCCGGCAACGTCCATGCCTGCGGCACGGTGGTGTGGCTGAAGGCGCCCCTGAACGACCAGGGCCAGCCGCGCACCGACATCAAGAACCCCGACCCGAAGAAGCGGACCCGCCCGGTGATCGGCCTGACCCTCCTCGACGGCCTGAAGCCGGAGGACGAGGGCTTCAAGGGCCAGATCTACAACGCCGAGGAGGGCAAGAACTACGACGTCACGCTGACGCGCGAGAGCTCCGAGGAGCTGAACGTCTCCGGCTGCCTGCTGAAGATCCTGTGCGGCTCGCAGACCTGGAAGAAGGTGCCCGACGAGTTCGCCCAGATCGTGCCGCCGCTCGCCGCCAGGGCGGCCGCGCCGAAGCCGGCCGCCGCCAAGCCCGCGCCGGCCGCGGCGCCGAAGCCGGCCGCCGAGTAGGCCCCGGGCGGCGCCGCGCCCCGTCCGCGCGGCGCCCGTGCATCATCCCGCGGGCCGTGAGGGGCCGGCGGGATGATGAGCCGAACGAAAGACCCGGGCGGAACGGCCCTAGTGCAGCTCCACTCAGGCGGGCTCGTCGGGCTCCGGCTTCAGCTTGAAGCCGCGCTGCACCCCCGGGCGCGCCTTCATGGTGTCGATCCAGCGGGCGACGTGGGGGAAGCCGGCGATGTCCTGCCCCTGGCGCTCCCACATCTTGGCCCAGGTCAGGATCGCGATGTCGGCGATCGAGCACGCGTCCCCGGCGACGTGGGCGTGGCGGGCGAGCTGGGCGTCGAGCACCGCGTAGAGCCGCGCCGTCTCGGCGGTGAAGCGCTCGATCGCGTAGGGGATCTTGTCCGAGGCGTAGATCCGGAAATGATGGGTCTGGCCCAGCGTCGGCCCGAAATTCGCCGCCTGCCAGAACAGCCAGATGTCGACGGCGATCCGCGCCCGCTCGTCCCGCGGATACAGGCATCCGCTCTTGCGCCCGAGATACTGCAGGATCGCGTTCGACTCGAACACCGTGATCGGCTGCCCGCCCGGACCATCCGGATCGACGATCACCGGGATCTTGCCGTTCGGCGACACCGCCAGGAACTCGGGTGCGCGCTGGGCGCCCTTTCCGATGTTGATCGGGATCATCCGGTACGGCAGCCCGCATTCCTCGAGCATGATCGAGGCTTTCCAGCCGTTCGGCGTCGTCCAGTAGTAGAGGTCGATCGGCGTCGTCGTCACGGCCGACATGCGGAAGATCCCTCTCGCACGGGTGGATCGGCTGGCGCTGGCGGCGAGCGGCCATGCCTGCCGGGGACCTAAGCAGAGCAGGGCCCCGCCTGTGAAGGGACAACGTCGTCCCGGGCCGCTGGCTGCGACAGGAAAGCCACAGGGCAAGCGGAAATTTCCGCTCTCCCCGCGATCCGCTTGCCCTTGCGTCAGCGAGGCGGTGAGATGAGGCATGGCGCCGTCCGCCAGGGACACGCGTCCGGAGAGAGCCATGCCGTCCCGTGCCATCGCCGTCCTCGTCCTTCTCGCCGCGCTCGGCAGCGCCGCCCGGGCGCAGTCGCCGCAGCCCTCCTCCGGCCAGCCGGCGGCCGGCAAGGAGCCGTCCGTGAACTCGCTCGCGGCCCGGGAGAGGCAGAAGACCTGCGGCGCCGAGTGGCGCGCGCTTCCGGCGGCGGAGAAGACCGCCCAGGGACCGAAATGGCCGCAATACTACAGCAGGTGCGTCAAGCGCCTGAAGGAGGTGAGGGCCTGACGGCCTGACGCGAAATCCGGAAGACGACTTCCGGATCTCGTATCGAAGCCCGCGCGGCGGAGCTTTGCTCCGCACGCGTGAGCGAAGCCGGTTTCCGCATCGCGAAGCGATCCATCGGAAACCGTCTCCTCAGCCCGCGCGGTGGAGCCGGAGGCTCCACGCCCCTGAGCGAAGCCGAAATCCGCATCGCGAAAGCGATTGCGCAGCAATCGCCACGATCCCGCAGGGATCGCCGAGCGATCAATCGAAATCCGTATCACCAGCCCGCGCGGCGCGTGAGCGAAGCCGGTTTCCGCATCGCGAAGCGATTGCGCAGCAATCGCCACGATCCCGCAGGGATCGCCGAGCGATCAATCGAAAATCGTATGACGGCCGCGCCGGACCGAACCGATCCGGCCGGGCCGCATTGTCCGCGCGGTGACGTTTCGCGGAGGGATGCAGGCATGGACGGCGAGCGGCGCGCGCTCCAGCGCGTGGTGGCCCTGGCGGCCCTCGTCCCGGTGGCGGCGGGGCTCTACGGCGTGCTGTTCGGCCAGTCCGGTCTCGCCGAGGGGCGGGTCGGCGTCTCGGCCGACAGCCATTTCCGCTACCTGTCCGGGCTTCTCCTCGGCGCGGGCTTCCTGTTCTGGTCGACGGTGCCGGCGATCGAGCGCAAGGGCGAACTGTTTCGCTTCCTGACGATGCTCGTGGTGCTCGGCGGCTTGTCCCGGCTGCTCGGGCTGTGGTTCACCGGCGTGCCGTCCCTCACCATGCTCGCCGCCCTGGTCATGGAACTGGTGGTGACGCCGCTGCTGTGCCTGTGGCAGATGCGGATCGCCCGCCGCCTCGCGGAGCCGGCGGCGTAGGCGGCGACCGTCCTGATCTCACCGCCGGACCTCGCGGCCGCGCCGGGACGGGCGACGCCGCACATGCGGGCATCACCGAGAATGGCGGGCGTCCGCGCCGCGGCCGGACGAGGACGAGGAGAGCCTGCCGCCGGTCGCGGTCCCGGGGCGGGTGTGCGGGGGCGGAACGGAGCGCCTGCGCGACCCTCACGCCGTCGCAGCGGTCACGGCCGGCGCCGCAGCGGCCAGTCGGTCACCCCGGCGCAGAACAGCGCCCACCAGACCAGCGCCGGCTGAAGCGCCAACCGGGGCCCGTGATACCACCAGCCGGTCGGCAATCCGGGGACCGCGATGCCCTCGACGGCGTGCTTGATGTTGGCCGGGAACACCGCGACGGCGTAGAGGGCGAGCATCGTTCCGGCGAGCCGGCGCCAGCGCCGGCTCACCAGGGCCGCCGCCCCGGCGATCTCGCACAAACCCGTGCCCAGCACGACGAGGCGCGGCGCCGGCACCCAGTCCGGCACGATCAGCAGGAATGGATCCGTGGCGACGAGGTGCGCGAGGCCGGCGGCGGCGTAGAGCACCGCCATCGCCCAGCGCATCACGGCGCGCGGGCGTTGCCAGGGGTCAGCCATCGGCGAGCCTCCGGGGGTCGGTGCCGCACTCCCGGGCGACCGCCGCGGCGAGGGCCTCGCGCAGGGCGGCGAACACCGGATGCGCCTCGCTCGCGAACCGCACCTCGCCCACCGCCCGCACCGGCGCGACCAGCCGGAGGGAACTGGTGAGCAGCACCGCCTCGGCCCGCGCGAGGTCGGCGAGGGCCAGGGGAGTCTCGCGGGGCGTCAGCCCGAGGCCGGGCGCCGCCTCCAGCAGCCACGCCCGCACGATGCCGGCGAGCACGCCCTCGTGCGGCGGCGGCGTGACGAGGTCGCGTCCGAACAGGGCGAACAGGGTGCCGGTGCCGGCGCAGGCGACCCGGCCGGCGGTGTTGAGGAACAGCGCCTCGTCGAAGCCGGCCCCGGCCGGCGGCCTCGGCGGCGAGCACCGCGTCGAGGTAGCCCAGGGTCTTCAGCCGCGAGGCCGGCGAGGTCTCGTTGCGGCGGATCTCCGCCGGCCACAGGGTCAGGCCGGCGAAGGCGGCGGCCGGGTTCCAGGGGGCGGCGGCGGCGATGAGGGTCGGGCGCGGCCGGTCCGGCGGGCGCAGGCCGCGCGGCCCGCTGCCGCGGGTCAGCGTGGTGCGCACCGCCGCCCGCGGATGGGCGGCCGCCACCGCCCGCATCGCGGCGACGACGGCGTCGGGCTCGGCGGTGAAGCCGAGGGCCCCGGCTGCGGCCACGAGGCGGGCGACGTGGGCGGCCTCGCGGAAGATCCGGCCCTCCAGCGCCAGGGCGGTGTCGAAGACGCCGTCGCCGAGGAGCAGGCCGCGGTCGGCGAGGTCGAAGGGCGCCCGCGGCGTCTCGTGCAGGGTCCCGTCAAGCCACCACACCGCCCGCCTCCCGGGTTTCGTGCCAGCGCCGCGCCAGGGCGAGGAAGTTCGCGAACAGGGCGTGGCCGTGCTCGGTCAGCACCGATTCCGGGTGGAACTGGATGCCCCAGGTCGGGTGGCGGCGGTGCGACAGCGCCATCACCTCGCCCTCGGGCGAGACCGCGTCGATGGCGAGGGCGTGCTCCATCCCGGGCTGCGGCGCCACGATCAGCGAGTGGTAGCGCCCGACCCGCATCGGCGAGGGCAGGCCGGCGAACACCCCCTCGCCGCCGTGGCGGATCGGCGTCGCCTGCCCGTGCAGGGGCCGGTGCGCCCGCTCGACCCGGCCGCCGAACGCCGCGCCGACGCACTGGTGGCCGAGGCAGACCCCGAGCAGCGGCACCGTGCCGGACAGGGCGCGCACGGCGGGCAGCGACACCCCGGCCTCCTCCGGGCTGCACGGACCGGGAGAGATCACCACCGCCTCCGGCGCCCGCGCCCGGATCGCGTCCACGTCGAGGGCGTCGTTGCGCGCGACCGCGACCGCGGCGCCGAGTTCCTCCAGGTAGCGCACGACGTTGAAGACGAACGAGTCGTAGTTGTCGATGACCAGGATCATCCGGTTCCCCGCGGCGCTCCGGCGGATGTGGAGGGCGCGTCGTCCGAGGGGAACGCCGCGAAGACCCGCTCGGCCTTGGTCAGCGTCTCCTCGTACTCGGCCGCCGGGTCGGACAGCAGCGTGATGCCGCCGCCGGCCTGGAGCACCGCCCGCTCGCGGTCCATGAACACCGTGCGGATCGCGATGCTGGTGTCGAGGCTGCCGTCGAAGCCGATCCAGCCGATCGATCCGCAGAACAGCTCGCGGGAATCGCCCTCGAGTTCGGCGATGATGTCCATCGCTCGGATCTTCGGCGCCCCGGTGATCGAGCCGCCGGGAAACCCCGCCGCCAGGAGGTCGATCCCGTCAGCCCCCTCGCGCAGGGTGCCGGTGACCACCGAGACGAGGTGGTGGACCCCGGCATAGGTCTCGAGCCCGCACAGGACCGGCACCGCGACGCTGCCCGGTGCGCAGATCCGCGACAGGTCGTTGCGCAGCAGGTCGACGATCATCACGTTCTCGGCCCGCTCCTTGTCGCTGGCGAGCAGCGCCTCGGCCCGGGCGCGGTCCTCGGCCGGGTCGGCGGAGCGGGGCGCCGTGCCCTTGATCGGCCGCGTCTCGACCCGGTTTCCGTCGAGGCGCAGGAACCGCTCGGGCGAGCTCGACGCCACCACGAGGTCGCCGTGGTCGAGATAGGCCGCGAACGGGGCGGGGTTGGTCGCGCGCAGGCGGCGGTAGAACGCGAAGGCGTCGAACCCCGCCGGCAGCACCGCCTCGAAGCGCTGAGAGAGGTTGGCCTGGTAGATGTCGCCGGCGCGGATGTAGTCGCGCACCCGCTCCACCGCGGCCTCGTAGGCGGGCCGGGTGAAGTTCGAGCGCCAGGCGAGGGGCGGCGGCGGCGCAGCCGGCACCGGCGCAGCCGGCGGGGGTGGCGGGCTCGGGGCCCGCCAGGGCCGCCTCCAGCTCGTCGAGGCGGGCCGCGGCGCGGTGCGCCCTGAGGTCGGGATCGGCCTCGGGGAGACCCGAGGCGATGAGGTGGCAGGTGCCCTGCTGGTGGTCCCACGCCACCACGGCGTCGTGGAAATCGAGGGTGGCGTCGTCGCACAGCCCGGCGCGGCGGGCGGGGGCCGCGACCCGCTCCAGGCTTCCGCCGAAATCGTAGGCGAGGTAGCCGATCGCCCCGCCCTGGAACGGCGGCAGGCCGGGACGCGGCCGCGTGCGGTAGCGCGCCAGCACCGCCCGCAGGGCGGCGAGCGGCGGGCCGTCGAGAGGCGCGTCGTTCCAGGTCGCCCGCCCGGCGCGGATGCGGAACCGGCCGAACGGCCCGGCGGCGAGGTAGGAATGGCGCCCGAGCCCGTCGTGCCGCATGGCGCTGTCGAGGAGCGCGAGGCCGGGCCGGCCGCGCAGGCGCGCGGCGGCGGCGATCGGTTCGAGGTCTCGTAGGGCCCGGCTCCACATGCCGCCGTGATAGCCGAGGCGTCGGCGCGGCGGGAGGGTGGAAGGCGCGCCGCGACCGCAGACCGGGGGGCCGTGACGCGCCCTCCCGCCTGTGCTAAAGGCCCGCCCCTACTCTTTCCGTCCCATCCGCCTTCCTGCGCGTGCCGGTCGTCCGAGCCGTGCGGCCGCCGATGCTCACGCTCCTGCGACACCCATGAACGCTCCCGCCCCGAAAATCTCCTTCGTGTCCCTCGGCTGTCCGAAGGCTCTGGTCGATTCCGAACGGATCCTCACGCATCTGCGCGCCGAGGGTTACGAACTCGCGCGCAAGCACGACGGCGCCGACGTGGTGATCGTCAACACCTGCGGCTTCCTCGACTCGGCGAAGGCCGAGTCGCTCCAGGCGATCGGCGACGCGATGGCGGAGAACGGTCGGGTCATCGTCACCGGCTGCATGGGCGCGCAGCCCGACGAGATCCGCGACAAGTACCCGAACCTCCTCGCGGTCACCGGGCCGCAGGCCTACGAGTCGGTGGTGGCGGCGGTCCACGAGGCGGTGCCGCCGGCGCACGACCCGTTCCTCGACCTCGTGCCGCCGCAGGGCGTGAAGCTGACGCCGCGGCACTACGCCTACCTGAAGATCTCCGAGGGCTGCAACAACCGCTGCACCTTCTGCATCATCCCGAGCCTCCGCGGCGACCTCGCCAGCCGGCCGGCGGGCGACGTGCTGCGCGAGGCCGAGAAGCTGGTGAAGGCCGGCGTCAAGGAACTGCTGGTGGTCTCGCAGGACACCAGCGCCTACGGCCTCGACACCCGCTACGCCCCGAGCCCGTGGCGCGACCGCGAGGTGCGCGCCCGGTTCTACGACCTTTCGGCGGCGCTCGGCGAACTCGGCGCCTGGGTGCGGCTGCACTACGTCTACCCCTACCCGCACGTCGACGAGGTCATCCCGCTGATGGCCGAGGGCAAGGTGCTTCCCTATCTCGACATGCCGCTCCAGCACGCCGCGCCGAGCGTGCTCAAGCGCATGCGCCGGCCGGGCAACCAAGAGAAGATGCTGGAGCGCATCCGCCACTGGCGCACGCTGTGCCCCGATCTGGCGATCCGCTCGACCTTCATCGTCGGCTTCCCGGGCGAGACCGACGCGGAGTTCGAGGAACTGCTCGCCTGGCTCAAGGAGGCGAAGCTGGAGCGGGTCGGCTGCTTCCAGTACGAGCCGGTCCGGGGCGCCACCGCCAACGGCCTCGGCGACCCGGTGCCGGACGCCGTCAAGGCCGAGCGCCAGCGCCGGTTCATGGAGGCGCAGCAGGCGGTCTCCCTGCGGCTGCAGAAGGCCAAGGTCGGCAGGCGCCTGCCGGTCATCATCGACGAGGCCGGCCCGACCGTCGCCAAGGGCCGCTCGAAGTACGACGCCCCCGAGATCGACGGCAGCGTCCACGTCGCCTTCCGCCGCCCGGTCCGCGCCGGCGACATCGTCACGGTGAAGATCGAGAGCGCCGACGCCTACGACCTGCACGGGGTGGTGGTGTAGGGGTGGAGAAGATCAGGGCAGAGCCTTGCTCGGCTCGCCGTCGGCCTCGTCCTACATTCTGCCGGGCAAGGTGCCCTCGCCTTGCTTCGCAGCGAGGATTGAGATGCCGACCTGGACACTCACGGCTCAGGTCGCGGCCACGGCGGGCGTCCTGAGCGTGGCCGGCCTGATCCAGGCCCGCCACATCGCCCGCTCGTTCGACCGGAAGTGGGGTCGGCCCGAAGATTGGCGCTGAAGGCTCAGGCTCCGATCGTGGCGCTCGTCACCCGCTCCACCCCCGCCGCCGCCATCTCGCCCCAGGCCCGCGCCAGCGAGCCGCCGAGGTCGATGCCGCGCACCGCATCCTCGACCACCGCGACGGAGAATCCCGCCGCGCGGGCGTCGAGCGCGCTCCAGCCGACGCAGTAATCGGTGGCGAGGCCGCACAGCACCACCCGGGTGACGCCGCGCTCGCGCAGGTAGCCGGCGAGCCCGGTCGAGGTCGCGCGGTCGGCCTCCAGGAAGGCCGAGTAGCTGTCGATGCCCGGCCGGCAGCCCTTGCGGATCACCAGTTCGGCGTGCGGCAGGTCGAGGCCCGGGGCGAAGTCGGCGCCGGGCGTGCCCTGCACGCAGTGCTCGGGCCACAGCACCTGCGGGCCGTAGGACAGGTCCACGCCGTCGAAGGGCCGGCGGCCCGGATGGCTCGACGCGAACGAGGCGTGGCCCGGCGGGTGCCAGTCCTGGGTGAGGACGACGTGGGCGAACAGCCGGCCGAGGCGGTTGGCCGGCGCGACCACCCCGTCCCCGTCCGGCACCGCGAGCGTGCCGCCGGGCAGGAAGTCGCGCTGCACGTCGACCACGAGGAGCACGTCGGTTCCGGATGGCCGCATCGGTGGCGTCTCCCGTTGTCCCGGCCGACCGGCAGGGCCGGCCGGAGCCAGCCTGCCGGTGCCGCAGCGTCAGCACAAGGGCGATGCGCCCGTCACGGCGTCATCACGGTCGCGCCGGTGGTCTGGCGTCCGGCCAGTTCGGCGTGGACCTTCCGGGCGTCCTTCAGCGTGGCGCGGCCGTGGACGGGAATCTTCACCGCGCCGCTCCCGACCACCCCGAACAGGTCGTCGGCCATCGCCTCCAGGGTCGCCCGGTCGGCGGTGTGGGTGAACAGCGTCGGGCGGGTGGCGTAGAGCGAGCCCTTCTGGCCGAGCAGCGCGACGCTGAAATCCTCGATCATCCCCGAGGCGTTGCCGAAGCTCACGAACATCCCGAACGGCCGCAGGCAGTCGAGGGAGGCCGGATAGGTCGCCTTGCCGACGCCGTCATAGACCACGGCGCAGCCCTTGCCGCCGGTGATCTCCCTGACGCGGGCGGCGAAATCCTCGTCGCGGTACAGGATGACGTGGTCGCAGCCGTGCTGTCGCGCCAGCTCCGCCTTGTCGGCCGAGCCGACCGTGCCGATCACCGTGGCGCCGAGGTGCTTGGCCCACTGGGTCGCGATCAGCCCGACCCCGCCGGCGGCGGCGTGGAACAGGATCGTGTCGCCGGGCTGCACCGCGTAGGTCCGCCGCAGCAGGTATTGGGCGGTGAGGCCCTTCAGCATCATCGCGGCGGCGGTCTCGTCGGCGACGCCCTCGGGCACCGCCACCACCTCCTTGGCGTCGATCACCACCTCCTCGGCGTAGGTGCCCGAGGCCGAGCCGTAGGCGACCCGGTCGCCGGGCCTGAACAGGGTCACGCCCTCGCCCACCGCCGCCACCTCGCCGGCGCCCTCCTTGCCGGGGGTGAAGGGCAGCTCCGGCACCTTGTAGAGGCCGGAGCGGAAGTAGATGTCGATGAAGTTGACCCCGATCGCCGTCTGGCGCACGCGGATCTGGCCCGGGCCGGGGGCGCGGGTCTCGACATCCTCGTAGACCATCACCTCCGGGCCGCCGTATTCGTGAACGCGGATCGCCTTCGGCATCGTGTCCTCCCGGTCGCGCGCCCGGCGCGAGCGAGGGCCGGCGCGGTCGGCCGGGATCATAGGTGGCGCGACCGTTTCGGCAATGGCGGAGACCGCGCTCGCGATCCATCTATGCCCGCGGCGCAGGACCGAACCGATGATGCAGGAGCCCGTGTTGAGCGAAACCCCGTCCGCCCTCTTCGACGCCGTCGTCGTCGGCGCCGGCGCGGCCGGCCTCGCGGCGGCGCTGGCGCTCGCCCGCGACGGCGTCGCCACCGCCCTCGTCGGCCGCCACGCCCCCGTCGCCGACGGGCGGACGGTGGCGCTGCTCGACGGCTCGGTGCGGTTCCTGCGGGCGCTCGGCGCCTGGGACGGGGTGGCGCCGCACGCCGCGCCGCTGGCCGAGCTGCACCTCGTCGACGACACCGGCAGCCTGTTCCGCCCGCCCCCGGCCCGCTTCGCCGCCGCCGAGATCGGCCTCGACGCCTTCGGCTGGAACGTCGAGAGCGCCCGCCTCGTCGCGGCGCTGCGGGACGCCGCCCGCGCGGCCCCCGGCCTGACCCTGTTCGAGCAGGACGCCGCCGGCTGCGAGGCCGGGGACGAGCGCGCCGTCGTCGCCCTGGAGGGCGGCGGCACGGTGGCGGGCCGCCTCGTCGTCGCGGCCGATGGCGGCCGGTCGCCCCTGCGCGAGGGAGCCGGCCTGCCGGTGCGGCGCTGGACCTACCCGCAGAGCGCGCTGACCACGATCCTCGCCCACGCCCGCGACCACCGCGACGTCTCGACCGAGTTCCACACCCGCGAGGGGCCGTTCACCCTGGTGCCGCTGCCGGGCGGGCGGCGCTCCAGCCTCGTCTGGGTCGCCGGCGAGGCCCGGGCCGCCCGGCTCGCCGACCTCGACGACGCGGCCCTCGCCGCCGCGATCGAGCGGCAGGCCCAGATGATGCTCGGCGCCGTGCGGATCGACGGGCCGCGCGGCCTCGTGCCGATGCGCGGCCTGTCGGTCGCCTCCGCGGTCGCCCGCCGCCTCGTGCTGATCGGCGAGGCCGCCCACGTCTTCCCGCCGATCGGCGCCCAGGGGCTCAATCTCGGCCTGCGCGACGGCGCGGCGTTGCGCGACCTCGTGGTGGCGGCGCACCGGGCGGGGGCGGATCCCGGCTCGCCGGACCGCCTCGCCGGCTTCGCCCGCCGCCGCGGCCTCGACGCCCGCCTGCGCACCGCGGCGGTGGATGCCCTCAACCGCAGCCTGCTCGCCGGCTTCCTGCCGGCCGATTTCCTGCGCGGCGCCGGCCTGCTCGCGCTCCAGCTCGTGCCCCCCTTGCGCCGGGCGGTGATGCGCGAGGGCGTGCTGCCGCGCTTCGACGCGCCGAGCCTGATGCGGGCGTGACGCCCGTGCGGGCGTGACGCCCGGAAAATCCGCCAGGTCCCGGGTCCGGATGTCACGATCCGGGTCCGGCCCTCGTCCTGTACCGGCGGTCCCGATCCCGAGGCCGCCCGGACTCCCGCGCGGACGCCAGCTTCCGGGTGGGAGCCAGCTTCCGGACGGAAGCCAGCTTCCAGACGGAAGCCAGGAGAGAGGATCCGATGCCGCGCATCAACCCGTACGAGTCCGCCCCCGGCGCCATGCAGGCGATGATGACGCTCGCGGCCGTCGTCCGCGAGAGCGGCCTGGAGCCCGGGCTTCAGGAACTGGTGAAGATCCGCGTCTCGCAGATCAACGCCTGCGCCTACTGCCTGGACATGCACGTCCGGGAGGCCCTGAAGGCCGGGGAGACCGTCCGGCGCATCGGCCTGCTGCCGGCCTGGGAGGAATCCGGCCTGTTCAGTCCGCGGGAGAAGGCCGCCCTCGCCTGGGCCGAGAGCCTGACGCACCTGCCCCGGACGGGCGCGCCCGACGCGGCCTACGCGGCGCTGGCGGCGCAGTTCGAGGCCGGGGAACAGGTCCAGCTCACGCTGCTGGTCAACGTCGTCAACGCCTGGAACCGCTTCGCCGTCGGCTTCCGCTACGCGGTGCCCCCGGCGCGGGACGCGGCGGCGTGAGGCCGGCGGGAGCCGGGTCGGAGGCGCAGGGCGGCGCGGCCTCCCCGTCGGCGGGCGGCGGCGCCGCACCGCACCGGCCGCACCTCCTGCGGGTCGCCTACCGCATGCTCGGCTCCCACGCCGAGGCCGAGGACATGGTGCAGGAGGCCTATCTGCGCTGGCATCGCGCTGGCGCAAGCGCCAGTGCTGGCGCTTGCGCCGGTGCCGGCACCAGCGCCGGCATCGCCGAGCCGCGCGCCTGGCTGACCCGGGTGGTGGCACGGCTGTGCCTCGACCACCTCAAGTCGGCCCGGGTCCGGCGCGAGCGTTACGTCGGGCCGTGGCTGCCCGAGCCGGCCTTCTCCCCCGCTCCGGAGGAGCCGGACGCCGACACCGTCACCCTGGCGCTGATGCTCGCCCTGGAGCGGCTCTCGCCCCTGGAGCGGGCCGCCTTCCTGATGCACGACGTGTTCGGCGTCGGCTTTCCCGAGGTGGCGCGCCTGACCGGGCGCAGCGAGGCCGCCGCCCGCCAGCTCGCCGCCCGCGCTCGCCGGCACGTCCGCGAGGCCCGCCCCCGCGCGGCGGTGGCGCCGGACGCCGCCGCCGCGGTGACGCGGGCGTTCTTCGAGGCGTCGCGCAGCGGCGACGCCGCCGGCCTCTCGCGCCTGCTCGCCGACGACGTGGAGGTGCTCACCGATGGCGGCGGCCGGCGCCGGGCCGCCCTGCACCCGATCCTCGGCCGCGACCGGGCGGTGCGGCTCTTCGCCGGCCTCGCCCGCAAGGCCGGCTTCGCCCGCCCGCCCGTGCTGCGCCGGGGCTGGATCGACGGGCTGCCGGGCTTCGCCACCCTGGAGGCGGGCGCGGTGTTGCAGACGACCGCCCTGGCGGTCGAACCGGACGGCATCCGCGCGGTCTACATCGTGCGCAATCCCGACAAGCTCACCCGGCTGTGGCCCGGTCCGTAGGGATCACCCCGACGGTCCTGCGCCGCCCGCGGCCTCGGACACGGCCTCGATCAGCGCTCGTCATAGTCCGGTACGGGGTCCGCCCTGGTTCGGACGGGCCGGTGATGCGATGGTCCGCTCCAGCCAATCGCCGCAGGTGGACGCCTTCAGATGGATCCGGACTTCCGATGACCGCAACCCCTCACCCCGCCACCGCCCTCCTCGTCGTCGACGTGCAGAGGGCGTTCGAGATCTGGGACGCCGAGGGACGGCGGCGCAACAACCCGGAGGCCCTCGCCCGCATCGCCGAGCTGCTGGCGGCCTTCCGCGGCGCCGGCCGGCCGGTGATCCACGTCCGGCACGCCGGCACCAGCCCGGCCTCGCATTTCCGCCCCGGCGCGCCCGGCCACGGGGTGATCGAGGCGGCGCGGGAGCGGGCGGGCGAGCCGGTGCTGGTCAAGCGCGTCAACAGCAGCTTCATCGGCACCGATCTCGAGGAACGGCTGCGCGCCGGCGGGATCGTCCATCCGGTGATCTGCGGCGCGACCACCAACCACTGCGTCGAGACCACGGCGCGGATGGCCGGCAATCTCGGCTTCGCGCCCTGGCTCGTGCGAGACGCCACCTGGGCCTACGACCAGACCGGCCCCGACGGCGATCACCACCCCGCCGAGGCGGTGCACGCGATGACGCTGGCCAACCTCGACGGAGAGTTCGCCCGCATCGTCCGCACGGACGAGGTGGTGGCGTCCCTGGCGTGAGCCGGCCTCACCGCATCTCCGCCCGCTGTCCCTCGGGGCGGATCGTGCTCGTCGTCATCGCGTCCGCGCTCCAGTCGAAGGCGGTGCCGTCGCGGCCGACCTTCTCGCCGTGGGCGAACAGCGCCCGCATGTAGCCCTGGTCGAACGGGGCCGCCGAGGTCTGCGCGAAGCGCCGGTCGATCGTCGCCACCCTGAGGTCGAGCCCGGTGCGGGCGGCGTAGCCGCGGGCGAGCGCGATCGCCCCGAGGGTCTGGGCCCGGATCGCGGCGGAGAGCGAGCGGCCGAGCACGCTCAGCATCGTGCGCTGCGCGACCTGGAAGTCCGGCCGCAGGGCGTTGTTGACCACCACGTACACGGCGGGAGCCGGCAGGCGCTCCTCGGCCCCGGCCTCCCCGGTGACCGTCGCGCCGGGGGCGAGGAAGAACGGCGCGGTGGTGCCGCCATCGGCGTGCATCTCCTGGATGCGGCGACCCCGGGCCGCGTCGGCGTCGATCATCACCGGGGGAAACACCCCCGGGATCGCCGCGGAGGCGAGCATCACCGCGCGGAACAGCTTCAGGGCGGCCGGCGAGTCCTGGGTGGCGATCGCCCCCATGTCCCACAGCACCGGGCGGCCGCCGTCGAGTTCCGTCGTCACCACCAGCAGGCGGCGGCCCTTGCCCTGCTCGGCGGCCACCGCCCTGAGCAGGGCGGGCGTCACCGTGCGCTCGATCTGGCGCCGCAGCGGCCAAGTGTCGGTCAGGCTGTCGCCGCCGCCGCCGCCGAACTCGAACACGTCGGCGGCGGAGGTCTCGGTATAGGCCTGCCTCAGGGCGTCGTCGTAGGCGGCGCCCGCGAAGGCGAAGGGCGCGATCAGCGCGCCCGTCGAGACGCCGGTGACGACGCCGAATTCGGGTCGGGTGCCGGCCTCGCTCCAGCCCTTGAGCAGGCCGGCGCTGAAGGCGCCGTTCTCGCCGCCGCCGGAGAGGAGGAGCCAGGGCGCGCGCGCCGCCATCGGGGCGGTGTCCAGGTAGGCCCGGAACGCCTGCGGATCGTCCCCGGCGAGGCGAAGGCCGGCCGGGAGTCCCTCGGGCCGCGCGGTCGCGAGGTCGGCCGCCGTGAACTCCGCCCGAACCGTGCTGCGTGCCTTGTCCGGCACCGGCCCGGCCGCGGCGGGCATCGCCGCCCCCAGGCAGAGGATCAGGGTCGCGGCGTGACTCAGCGCCCGCCGCCTGGTGTGACCAGACATGTCATGCGTTCTCCGCCACCCGCCTCGCTTGCAGAACGTTGCGGCGACGGCCGCGTTCCCCGGCGATTGTGCAAAGCAGCACGGCGCGGCGGATGACCTTGCATCGGCCCGGTCGAGGGCGTCGCGGCCGTGTCGCGTCCGCGGCACCGGCCGGCATTCCGTGCTTTACGCTGCCGCTCGCCTTGCACTAACCCACCTCGACCCGCCCGTTCGCCTCGCCTTCCCCCGGGCGAGGGCACCGGACCGGTCCCGCCCGGAGATCACGACCGCCATGAAGCTGCCGCGCCGTTTCTTCCAGCCGCTCGCCACCGGCGCCCCCGCCCCCTTCCGCGAGCTGCCGGTGCGGCTGGAGCGGATGATCCACTTCGTGCCGCCGCACAACGACAAGGTCCGGGCCCGGGTGCCGGAGCTGGCCACCCAGGTCGACGTGGTTCTGGGCAACCTCGAGGACGCGGTTCCCGCCGACCAGAAGCTCGCGGCCCGCAAGGGCTTCATCGCCATGGCGCGGGCGACCGACTTCGCCGCCGCCGGCACCGGCCTATGGACCCGCATCAATGCCCTCAACAGCCCGTGGATCCTCGACGACCTGATCGAGATCGTGACCGAGGTCGGCGACCGGCTCGACGTGGTGATGGTGCCGAAGGTCGAGGGGCCGTGGGACATCCACTACGTCGACCAGTTCCTCGCCCAGCTCGAGGCCCGGGCCGGTGTCGGCAAGCCGATCCTGATCCACGCCATCCTGGAGACCGCCGAGGGCGTCGCCAACGTCGATGCCATCGCGAGCGCCTCGCCGCGGATGCACGGCATGAGCCTGGGCCCCGCCGACCTCGCGGCCTCGCGCGGGATGAAGACGACCCGGGTCGGCGGCGGCCACCCGGACTACCGGGTGCTCGCCGACCCGGCCGCCGATGGCGGGCCGCGGCTCCACGCCCAGCAGGACCTGTGGCACTACACCATCGCCAGGATGGTCGATGCCTGCCAGGCCAACGGCATCAAGGCGTTCTACGGCCCGTTCGGCGACTTCTCCGATGCCGCCGCCTGCGAGGCGCAGTTCCGCAACGCCTTCCTGATGGGCTGCGCCGGCGCCTGGACCCTGCATCCGAGTCAGGTCGCCCTCGCCAAGGCGGTGTTCGCCCCCGACCCGGCCGAGGTCGCCTTCGCCCTGCGCATCCTGGAGGCGATGCCGGACGGCACCGGCGCGGTGATGCTCGACGGCAAGATGCAGGACGACGCCACCTGGAAGCAGGCGAGCGTGATCGTCGACCTCGCTCGGCTGGTCGCCGCCAAGGACCCCGACCTCGCCCGCAGCTACGGCCTCGCCGGGCCGGCGGGCGGCTGACGCCGGGGACCGGTGCGGCGGAGGTCGGATCCCTTCACGAAACAGTCATGCCGCGATGAAAGGCCGGATTTCCCGGTGTGAATCCGGCCCGGATCGACTATCTGAACCGTCAGATCCGGACACCTTTTCCTCGCCATGCCTGCGCCGCTCGCCCCCGTTCCCTCCGCCGCCCCGCCGGCGATCCGTCGCGCCAAGTTCAATATCGGCGCCGTGGTGCGGCACCGCGTCTATCCGTTCCGCGGCATCATCTTCGATGTCGATCCGGTGTTCAGCAACACCGAGGAATGGTGGCAGGCGATCCCCGAGGAGGTCCGCCCCTCGAAGGACCAGCCGTTCTACCACCTGCTGGCCGAGAACCAGGAGACCGAGTACGTCGCCTACGTGTCGGAGCAGAACCTCGTGCCCGACACCTCCGGCGAGAGCCTGCGCCACACCCGCATCCCCGAATTGTTCGAGCGCGACGCGAATGGCGGCTACCGCATCCGCGCCGAGGCGGCGAACTGAGGCCGCCCCGAGCCTGACACCGGGGGGCCGCTCCCTCAGGCCGCGCGAACCGTCGCGAGGAAGCGCGCGACCTCGGCGCCGAGCTGGTCCGACTGGCGCGACAGCGCGGAGGCGGAGGCGAGCACGTCGCCCGCGGCGGCGCCGGTGCCCTCGGCCGCGCCGGCAACGCCGGTGATGGTCTGCGTCACCTCCGCGGTGCCGACCGCCGCCTGGGCGACGTTGCGCACGATCTCCTGGGTCGCCGCCCCCTGCTGCTCCACCGCCGCTGCGATCGAGGTCGCGACCGTGCTGATCTCGCGGATGCGCGTGCTGATCCCGCCGATCGCCTGCACGGCCTGCCCGGTCGAGCCCTGGATGCGGCCGATCTGGGCCGTGATCTCGTCGGTGGCCTTGGCGGTCTGTCCGGCGAGTTCCTTGACCTCGGCGGCGACGACGGCGAAGCCCCGTCCGGCCTCGCCGGCCCGCGCCGCCTCGATCGTCGCGTTGAGCGCCAGCAGGTTGGTCTGGCCGGCGATGCCGGTGATCATCGTCACCACGTCGCCGATGCGCGCCACCGCGCCGCTGAGATCCTGCACCAGTTGGGCGGTCTGATCGGCCTCGGCGACCGCCGACTGGGCCAGAGCCGCCGAGCCCGAGACCTGCCGGCCGATCTCCTGGACCGAGGCGCCGAGTTCCTCGGCCGCCGCCGCGACGGTGTTGACGTTCGAGGCCGCCTCCTCGGCGGCGGCTGCGACGGTGGTGGACTGGGCGGCGGTCTCGGTGGCGGTCGCCGTCATGGTCGAGGCGGTGGCCTGCAACTCGCCGGCCGCGGACGAGACCTGCCCGACGATGCCGCCCACCGCCGCCTCGAAGCCGTCGGCGAGGTCCAGCATCGCCCGGCGGCGGGCCGCCGCCGCGGCCTCGTCGGCGATCCGCGCCATCTCCGCCTGCTCGGCGGCCTTGCGCGCCACCAGGGACCGGATCTCCTCGACCGCGCGGGCCACGGCGCCGATCTCGTCGCCGCGCCGCGCCTCGGCGATCGGTGCCTCGCTCTCGCCCCGGGCCATGCGCTGGAGGATCCCGACCAGCCGGCCGATCGGGCGGGTGATGCCGATCACCGTGACCAGGGCTGCGGTCAGCAGGCCGAGGAGCAGGCCGGCGGCGCTGGTGCCGATCAGGGCGTGGCGGGTGGTGTCGGTCCGCTGGGTGAGCGCCGCCGCTCCCCGGTCCATCGCGGCCTGGATCTCACGGCTCAGGGCGTTGCCCTCCTGAACCATGGCGTCGAAGGTCGGGTCGATCCGGCCGTGGATGAGGTCGAGGGCGTCCTCGTTCATGTTCATGCCGGCGAGGCGCCGCACCTCGACCACCTCCTGGAGGAAGCGGTTGACGCGCTCCTCCTGCGCGCCGACCGCCGGGGCGAAGGCGGGCGCCTGCGACTTCAGCGCGGCGAGGGTCGTCCTGATCTCCGGCAGGGTCGCCTCGAAGCCGGCGCCCGCCGCCTTCTTGGGTTCGACGTAGGTCTCGCCGAGGGCGCGATACACGAAGTAGTTGAGCTTGTAGATCTGCTGGTTCAGCCGTTGCGCGCTCTCCACGGCCTTCGCGTCGGCGCGGATGAAGCCGCCATAGGCATCGTCGATCGCCGTCATCTGGGCCTGCGCGTACCAGACGCAGCCGCCGACGACGATGCCGATGCCGGCGATGACCCCGAAGATCTTGGTGGCGATCCGAACTCGACCCAGCACTGGCACGACGCTTCCCCGGCTTCTGCGAAATTTAGTGCCGGACGATGGCCCCGGGGCCGTTAACGATGGGTATGGCGGCGCAGGATCGTGCCGGTTTCGTCAATCAAAGATTGCATTGCCGGTTGCGCCCCCCCCGCGCACGAAGAAGGGCCGGGCGTCGCCGCCCGGCCCCTTCGCGTCGCGCAGGTCCCCGTGCCCGGCCGGGCACGGGAGGATTGTCACGGCTTCGGCGCGGCAGTCGCCGCCGGGGCGCCGCCCTTGCCGGCGTTCTGGGATTCGAGCTGCTTGCGCATCTCCTCGCTGCGCTTCTGCAGCTCTTCCTGGAGCTTCTTCTGCTGCTCCTCCAGCACCTTCGGGTCTATCGGCGGGCCGTCGAAGGCCTTGCCGAACCCGCCGAGCGGCACCGCGAAGGTGACCTCGCGCTGAACCTGGTTCTGGACGCTGACGTTCAGGGTCGTGCCCTTCTTCATCGCGTTGACGACGTCGTCCTTGACGCCCGCCACCTCGGCGAAGCAGCCGTTCGGGAAGCAGACCGCGTAGCGGCCCGGCGTCGGCTGGCCGCCGTCGACGGCGAAGCGCACGCCCGGCTGGAGCAGCAGGCCGAGCGGCAGCAGGAAGCGCACCACGCGGGCGCTCTGCGGGCCCTTCATGTCGTAGACCGCGACCGCCAGCACCGCCTGGCCCTGGTCGGAGACGAAGTCGCGGGTGGTGTAGCAGACCTCGGCGCCGCTGCCCTGGTCCTTGCCGCAAACCTTGGTCCAGTCGGCCTGGGACGGCTCGGACTTCACCTGCACCACCATCGGGCCGGTCTGCTGCTGGCCCTGCTGCGCCGGGGCCGCCGGAGCGGGCGCGGCGGGAGCCGGGGCCGCCGGCTTCTTCGGCTGGGCCAGGGCGGGAACGCTCGCGAGGCCGAGCGCGAGGCCGCCCAGGGCGAGGCAGGCGGCGGCCCGGTGCCCAAAACGATTCGCGAAGAACATCAAGGTAGGAACCCCTCAAAACGGCAGGGCCGACGACATCGGCCGGAACGGCTCGGGCGCCCGCGGCGGGCCCTGCCCCGTCTGCGGACCGGCATGACGGAAGCGCGACGCGAACGGATCGGCTCCGCTCTCGGGGCGTCTGCTTCCCCTCGGATTGAGGCGAAGACATGACCTCGGCGCCGCACCTCCCGCGTGGAGGCGAAGCCCGGCCCGAGCGGAGCGGCTTCACTCGGGCTCCCCTACTCCAGGCCGCCGTCGCTGGCGAGGGGAAAACTGGATCCCGTTACGGACCTGGATGCTTTCGCTCGATGCCGACGAGGGACTGTTTCGAACCGTCTTCGGGCGCTCGCCTGCCGTGGGAGTTGCTCGCTGCAGAGGTCGCCGTGTCCGTGCTCCGATCCGAACAGATGCCGCGCGAGTGGCATGGCCGGTCATCAACTCGTCCGAGAAAAGGTCGCTTCGGTGGCCGATCGGCGCCGAGAAGAGATGCGGCAAGAGATTGAGCTCAGGTGTTTTTCCAGATGATCGTGGTTCTGTTCTCTCGGGCGGAAATCGCCACAAGGGTCGGGTCTTGGATGCTCGATTGGGCGCGCAAATTGCGAATGGGGCTCATCAATGGGGCTCATCACTGGTGATTTCTAGGATGTATCATCTCCCATTTGTATGTCAGGTAACGCTCGGCTCGCCATGTCTGGTTTCTGAGCAGATTTTCCAACTTCGTAGTATTTACCGATTTATCCCTGTCCAGTTGTTGGGTTGCCCGGCCTTGCACGAGCAAGGTTGTGTCAAAGGCGATCTCGGTCATATTGCATCGCCGGCAGCAGACCTTGAAAAATTTATCTTCGTGTCCATAATTGCCGGAGAAATTCTCTTCATACCCGCCCACTCGTATGAAGTCGGACTTATGGATCATGAAGCTGTTGATGTGGCTGGCGATTTCTATCCACTCATGGTCGGAATTCTTGACGCGCTTCCTGCGGCGAAACTGACCGATCTGGCCGACCTTCAAACGCTCGGCATCGGAAAGAAGATTGCCGATCTGGGTGGGGTCGACCAAATGGTCGATATCCATCAGCACGATTTTGTCGCAGAACGCCTCCTGTACGCCGATGTTGCGGGCCGCCGGCATATTCCATGCGACATCTTCGATGATGCGGAAAACACGAAGATTCTCCACATCACTGAACAAATTGGCGTCAATGGCGTCATGGCTGTGATCGTCGACCAGCACGAAGTCGAATGTTTCCGGATGCAGCCGGCTCATCTCACGGTAGGATTCGACGGCTTTGCTGACCGATTCCTCATTATTGTAGAAATGGCTGACAATAGAAAGCTTCATGCCTTCGACTCCGCTTGAGCAGGCCCGTTTTCGGGAGTCTCGATAATTTACAGTAAAACCGCCTGTTGAAGATAATTGAAGCAGATGTCTCGGATTTTGGGCTGCAGTAGCGATTTTTCTCTTAGAAATAAAACATTATGTTGCCACTTGTGACGCTGGATGTCGCGGAGGACGGGCACGAGACCTCTTGCAAGCAGTGTCCTTATCACATCCGAGTCGAGCATTTGTCCTTCCCAGCGTTCCCTCGCCTCCAGTTCCGCAAACAAGAGAACACAATTATCCAGGGTATCGCTCGCCCCTGCCAGGACGGAGCCTACGGCCCCTTCTACGTCGATCCACATCGCATTGGATGACTTCGCCCCGTTGAGAAACGTATCGAGCCTGACGCCCGGCACCTGATAAGTCGCGAACACGTCCTTCTGAGTATATTTCAGCACGCTTCCCATGGTCGGATGGGCTCGATCGGTGCCCGGAACGCTGAACTCATACGTGCGATTGTCATCGGCGACGCATTGAAACAGAAACTCGACCCCATGGCCGACAACGTCGTGTTCGAATTTTTTGTAGACTGTTGGATTGGCTTCGAATGCCACAACACGAGATTGAGGAAGCTGCGACTTCATTGAGCGCGAAAACTTGGCTTCGTGTGCGCCAATTTCCAGAACGATCTCGGGGCGCAGGAGTGTGACCAGTTGTGAAACGGTTTCACCCAGAAGATCCGCGCCCTTCTTGCGAAGTTCTGCATGTCTATCGGTATTCTCAGGCAAGGATTTAAATAAAATGCTTTCCTGCATTTTCATGATGAATTCTACATATTCGGATCCCACGTCGAGTCCCCTCTCTTTTATGGAAAATCCAATGGCAAGGCCATCTAAATCAAAGGGCGATGTTCGGCGGTGTGTTGTAGCCTATCCGAGCGGGTGATAGGCCGCGATATCGAACCACGCAATCGGGATGTGAAGGCATAAGTCCGCACGAGCTTGGCTCTGCGGATCCGAAGCCTGCGCTCGCGTGTGTCGGGGATCGTCAGGTTGACGCCCCGTTTCGGTTGGCCCTGCGATCAGGCATCCCCATCTCCGGCGCGATCGAGCAACGGACGTTCCATGAGCGGAGTTGCGTGTGGCGGGTCCTGAATTCCCGTGGCCGCACCATTTTCGTCCCCGGAGCAGCGATCATGCCGGCACCGGTTGCAGATGGGAGCCGGCGGCATGATGCTCAGGCCGTGCGGTGTGCTTTGCGCCCGAAAAATCCTCGGAGGGGACACCTGACACGATTTCCGGACGATCAGTTCCGGACATCGTGTCACCAGCCCGCGCGGCGGAGCTTTGCTCCGCACGCATGAGCGAAGCCGGTTTCCGCATCGCGAAAGCGATTGCGCAGCAATCGCCACGATCCCGCAGGGATCGCCGAGCGATCAACCGGAAATCGTATTAAAGCCATCTTAACCAAGATCGAACGAGGCTGACCGCACGAGAGCGGGGTGGTGTGGTGGCGGCTCAGCAGGCGGTGCGACGGGACGAGGCGGCTTCTCCTGCTCAGGAGGTCCGGCATGCTCCGGAGCCACGGAGTCTCGGGCTCGGGGCGCTGCTCGGGGCCGTCGCCGATCATCATCCGGGGCGCATCGCCTTCATCGACCAGCCAGGCAAGGCCGGGTGGTGCGGCCGCCCGGCGATCACCTGGACCTACGCCGCCGCCCGCGAAATCGTCGCGCGGCTCGCCGCGGGCCTGCACCGGCTCGGGCTTCCGCCGGGCAGCCCCGTCGGCCTGTGCATGGCCGGCATCGCCGAGCACCACCTGACGCTGCTCGCCATCGAGCAGGCCGGGCACGTGCCGTGCCTGCTGCCGGTCACCTGGGACGAGGCCCGCCTGCTCGACGCGGTGGAGCGGGCGCAGGTCGTCGCCATCCTCACCCAGGGCCAGATCGGCTCCGACCGGCCGGCCGAGCGCCTGTGCCGGGTCGCGGCGCGCTACTTCCCGCTGCGCTTCCTCGCCGCCTTCGGCCCTCACGTCCCCGATGGCGTCATCGCCCTCGACCGCGTCGTCCTCGACCATCGCGGCGAGACCGGCGGCACCGGGGAAGGCACCGGGATCATCTCCTTCGCGCCGGCGGTGCCGGAGCCGGGTTCGCGCCGCGGAGCGGGTGATGCCGGGGTCGCGCGGCTGCCGGGGGGCACGGAGCCGGACTGGCCGTTCCAGGCGCTGCATCGCGACGGCGACGCCCTCAATGCCGCCGCCGCCGCCTGCCTCGTCCCCGCCCGGATCGAGCCGGGCGAGCGCATCCTGAGCCTGCTGCCGCCCTCCGACCTCAAGGGGCTCGCCACCGGACTCGCGGCGGCTCTCCTCACCGGAGCGGCCTTCGAATGCCATCCGGTCTTCGACGCCGCGATCCTCGCGGCCGCGCTCGAGCGCCCCGAGCCGACCCACCTCGTCGCACCCGCCTGGATGGAGGCCGGTCTCGCCCGCACCAGCGCCCCGTCGCGGCTTCGCGGCATCACCTACGTCCATCGCGCGCCGGCCCGCCTCGCCGGACGCGAGCCGGGCCGCCCGGGCGTCGTCGATGTCGTCGCCTTCGACGAGACCGCCCTCCTGGCCGGCCGCCGGGGCGCCCACGACGTCGGCCTCGTTCTCGCGGCCCCCGAGCGCGCGGGGGCCGGCGGGCTGACGCAGATCCGCCGCGACCCGGACGGCCGGCTCGCCTTCGCCGGGCCCGCCGCCGCCGCGCGCGTGCTGCGCCGCGGCATCGCTCAGGCGTTGCCGGCGGATGGCTGGCACGTCACCCGCTTCCGGGCGGCCCTGTTCGCGGGAGTGGCGACGGCGGTGGCGCAGGCGTGACGCCGGGATCGGGTTTCGCACGCCGTGTCAGCATGTTGGACTGACGGCATGTCGGACTGATTCCGGCGGGCCCCGGCCGGTTGCGGGCATCCTGCCGTGATGCCGGCGGCGGTGAACCTTCGGCGGCTATCAACGTTCTTGCTGCGGTGCCTTCACGAGAGGCGCGGGATCGGCTAACGATTCGCCATGGTTGCGCTGCAAAAAGTTCTCGTCGTCGACGACGGCCGCCGTGCCGTCGATCGCGCCCTCTCGGCCGAACTGGCCGGTCTGGGTTATGCCAGCGTGACCGCATCGCTCGATGCGGCCGAGGACGTGCTGGCGATGATGTCCCGCCCCGCCGCGGTGCTGCTGCACGTGCCACCGCGGGAGAACGGCAGCTTCCGCTCCAAGACCGAGCGCCTGCGCGAGCAGATGCGCGGTGCCGGCGTCCCGGTGATCGTCGTCGACGACCGGGCCGGTCCCGGCGCGCCGATCGACCTCCAGAGCCGCATCGGCACCCGGGTCCTGAACGAGCCGGAACTCTGACCGTTCAACCGGCCTGGAGCAGCTTCACCGCCGCGTCGCGCTCGAACAGGTAGAGCAGGACGCGCAGCGCATCGCCGCGCTCGCCGCGCAGGGACGGGTCGCGCTCCACGATCAGGCGGGCATCGTCCCGCGCCGCGGTCAGCAGGTCGCCATCCGCCTCCGGGCGGGCGAGCCGGAACGCCGCGAGGCCGGATTGCCGGGTGCCGAGCACCTCGCCCTCGCCGCGCAGGCGCAGATCCTCCTCGGCGATGCGGAAGCCGTCCTCGGTCTCGCGCATCATCTCAAGCCGCGCCCGGGCCACCTGCCCGAGCGGCCCCTTGTAGACCAGCAGGCAGGTCGAGGCGCCTGAGCCGCGCCCGACCCGGCCGCGCAACTGGTGCAACTGGGCGAGGCCGAACCGCTCGGCGTGCTCGATCACCATGATGGTCGCCTCCGGCACGTCGACGCCGACCTCGACCACGGTGGTCGAGACCAGGATCCGGGTGGTGCCGGCGGCGAAGCGCTCCATCGCCTCGTCCTTGTCCGGCCCCTTCATCTTGCCGTGGACGAGCCCGACCGCCTCGCCGAACTGCATCCGCAGCGCCTCGAATCGCTCCTCGGCCGCGGCGAGGTCGACGAACTCCGACTCCGCCACCAGCGGGCAGATCCAGTACGCCCGGTCGCCGCGGGCGAGCGCCCGCTCCAGCCCGGCCACGACCTCGTCGATCCGCTCCGAGGAGACGAGGCGGGTGGCGATCGGCTGGCGACCGGCCGGCTTCTCGTCGAGGACCGAGACCTCCATGTCGCCGAAATAGGTCAGCGCCAGAGTGCGGGGGATCGGGGTCGCGGTCATCACCAGGATGTCGACCGCCGCGCCCTTGGCGCCCAGCGCGAGGCGCTGGTGGACCCCGAACCGGTGCTGCTCGTCCACCACCGCGAGGCCGAGGTCGTGGAAGATCACGTCGTCCTGGAACAGCGCGTGGGTGCCGACCGCGATGTCGATCGTGCCGTCGGCGAGGCCGGCGAGGGTCGCCCGGCGCTCGCTCGTCCGGTCGCGCCCGGTGAGCAGCGCGAGCCGCAGCCCCACCGCCTCGGCCATCGGCCGCAGGCGCTCGGCGTGCTGGCGGGCCAGGATCTCGGTCGGCGCCATCAGGGCCGCCTGCCGCCCCGCCTCGATCGCCGAGGCCATGGCCAGCAGCGCCACCGCGGTCTTGCCCGAGCCGACATCGCCCTGGAGCAGGCGCAGCATCCGCCGGTCGGACCCCATGTCGCCGCGGATCTCGGCCAGCGCCCGGGTCTGCGCTCCGGTGAGCCGGAACGGCATCCCGGCCTCGATCCGGCGGGACAGTTCGCCGTCGCCGGCATTGGTCCGTCCGGGCGCCCGCCGCATCCGGCTGCGCACCAGCGCCAGGGCGAGCTGGCTCGCCAGCAACTCGTCGTAGGCCAGCCGCCGCCGGCTCGCCGTGCGCGGCGGCTCGCGTGGCTCGGCCTCCGGCCGGGAGCCCGTCCCGGGCTCCGGCGTCTCGGGCGTCGGAGTCTCGGGCGTCGGCGTCTCGGGGTTGTGCTCCGCCCGCAGCGCCTCGGCGAAGGGCGGCCAGTTCTGGCGCGCGAGCCAGGCCGGATCCTGCCATTCCGGCATCGCCGGCAGGCGGACGAGCGCCCCTTGCGCGAGCTTGCCGATCGCCCGCGAGGTCAGCCCGTCGGTGGCGCCGTAGATCGGCTCCACCGCCGGCAGGTCGGCGAGCCCCTTCTCATCGAGGATGCGGGCGGGGTGCACCATCTGGCGGAAGCCGTCCCACAGCTCGATCCGCCCCGAGACGTAGCGCCGCGCCCCGAGGGGCAGCATCTTCTCGATCCGCCCGCGGGGGATGTTGAAGAACACGAGGCTGATGTCGCCGCTGTGGTCCTCGACCAGCACCCGGAACGGCCGCCGGCCCGCCCCGGGCTGCGGCGGCCGGTGCGCCACCACCGTCACCGCCAGGGTCACGGGCTCGCCCGGGGGCGCCTCGGCGATCGAGCCGCGCAGCGCCCGCGCCACGCCGCCGTAGGGCAGGTGGAACAGCAGGTCGATCACCCGGGCCGGCCGCTCCGGCCCGCCGAGCAGCCGGTCGATCAGCGCCGCCACCTTCGGCCCGGCTCCGGGCAGGACGGTGGCGGGGGCGAAGAGCGGGTCGAGGAGGGACGGGCGCAGGGACATCGGGGCGAGGGAGATCGGCCAAGGCGGGGCGGCGGGGACCGGGGCGATATACACGAGCGGAGCCGGTCTGCGGCGCGGCACGGCGCTGCGGCCTCGTTTGACAGCCCTGCCCCGCCGCGCAATCCTCGCCGCCTCACTCGGGAGGGCGCCGGTGGACGATACTCTCGAACTCCGCGAGCAGCTCTCCCGGGCCTGGCGCGCCGTCCTGGCCGGAGTGATCGACAAGGGCAGCCCGCCCCAGGCGGTGCTCGAGACCATGGTCACGGTCGCGCACGAGGAGTTCGCCGCCCTGTTCGGGCCGTCCGCGGCCGCGACCTATCTCCAGCTCCTCGCCGAGGCGCTGCGCGACGCCGAACTCGCCGAGGCCGCCGGCCTCGTCAGCGGCGAGGACGCCGAGCCGGCGATGGATCCGGAGGCCGCCGATCTCCTGATCGGCGAGGAGTGGATCGCGGAGAAGGACCTGCTCGGTGGCGACGAGGACCTTCTCGCCGACGAGGAGGAGGATCTCGTGGGCTGAAAGCCTCGCCGGGCGACCGACCGGACGCCGTGGAGGCACGGACCCGGCAGCAGGGTTCCGCGTCGCCGCCGCTGGCGGTAGAGTCCTGCGAAACCTGAGGGAACGACCCGATGACCGGCACCACCCGCACCAGCGCCGACCTCGACCCGCGCCGGCGCCGCACCCTCTACCGGTCCTGGCACCGCGGCACCCGCGAGATGGACCTGCTGATGGGCCGCTTCGCCGATGCCGAGATCGGCACCCTGACCGAAGACGAGCTGGCCGATTTCGAACTCCTGATCGAGGTGCCCGACCGCGACCTGTTCCGCTGGCTCAGCACCGACGAGCCGGCGCCCGAGAACTACGACACCCCGGTCTTCCGCCGCCTCAAGGCGTTCCACCAGCACGGCGCGCCGATTCATTCGTGACGCGCCCGGAGGGGCGCGGTGGACCCGCGCCGCGGGCGTCCTGGCCGTCCTGGCCGCGGTCTGCCCGGCGACGGCCGCCGATTTCACCGACGCGAAGACGGGCTTCTCGGTGACGGTGCCGGACGGGTTCGTCCTGAAGTCTCCCCGCAGCGACGCCAGCCACGACGTTCTGATCGAAGTGGTCAGCCTGACGGGTGAGCCGCCGGTGGCGGGACGCGACGAGGCGGTCTGCGCGGCCGGTTTCAAGCGGTTCGCGGACGGGACCGTCGCCTCCCAGGACGAACTGAACGCGCAGCCGGCGCGCAGGACGATGGCCGATGCGGTCCTGGCGACGCTTCGGAGCCAGGGACTGGCGCCGGAGGTCCTGCAGGGCATTCCCGGCACCGCCTTCGCGGGCGTCGAGGTCGTGTCCAAGCCGACGGCCGGTCCCGACCATCAGAACGTCCGCATCTACATGGCCATCATGGACCGAGTGGTCGGCCGCACGAACATCGTCTGCGCCACCACCCGGCAGGCCCTGCCCGATGCGATTCCGGTCTTCCGCCTCATCCGGGACGGCACGCGCGCCCCGGCCCGGTGATGACGGCGGCGGATCTCGGGCCGTGCGCGGACCGCGAGGGGACGCTCAACGGTCGCACCCGCTGCAGACTGGCCGGACGGCCCGTTCGCGGGAGGCACCGCGGCGAGGCGCGCCGGCGAAAGTGACCGGCTGCACCGCCGACTCCGCCGGGCCTCCGGACCATCGGCCTGACCGCCGGGCCCGCCCTGGGCGCGAACCCCCGTGACCGCGGCCGGCACCGCGAGGCCCGGCATCCCGGCGGCGACGACCCGCGCCGCCCTGGCGATGATCGGGTCCATGCCGAATCCTCCTTCGTGGGATGCGCGGCCTTCCAAGCCCCGGGCCGGGACGCTACATCCCCCGTGTAACACTCCCATCGCGACGCGCCGGCTCCGGCCGCGGAGCCCGACCCGGCGACCGGCACGGCCGCCGTCGCGATGGTCGTCCTCGTCACCCTGCGGCGATGCCTCGTGCGGTTCGTCGGATGACGCGCCTTGCCGGGGTCCGAGGCCCCGCCCCTCCTGACCTGACGCACGATGGCCAAATCGAAGCCCGCCCCGCCGACCCCCGCTCCGCCCACCAAGACCCCGGTCGCCCGCTTCGCCCTGCCGAAGCACGCCCCCCTCACCCGCGCCATCGAGGCGGTGAAGCGCGGCGACGGCGCGACCCTCGCCCGGGTGCCGGACGGGTTCGACGCCCTGGTGGTGGCCGACCTCGCCCGGGCGCTGAGCGGCCTGTCAGAGGGGCCGGCGGTCCTCGTCCACGTCGCCCGCGACGCCACCCGCTCGGCCGCCTTCGCGGGGGCGCTCGCCTTCGTGGCGCCCGAGATCGAGGTGATGAGCTTCCCGGCCTGGGACTGCCAGCCCTACGACCGGATCTCGCCCAACCCCGCCATCGCGGCCCAGCGGATGACCGCGCTGTCGCGGCTGAGCGGCTCGCGCTCGTCCGAGGAGCGCCCGCGCATCCTCGCCACCACCGTCAACGCCCTGCTCCAGCGCGTGCCGCCGCGCTCGCGCGTCACCACCGAGACGTTCTCCGCCGCCGCCGGCAACGCGCTGGACACCGACCGCATCGTCGCGTGGCTGGAGACCAACGGCTTCCTGCGCACCGGCACCGTGCGCGACACCGGCGAGTACGCTGTGCGCGGCGGCATCATCGACCTGTCGCCGCCGGGCCTGCCGAACCCGGTGCGCCTCGACTTCTTCGGCGACACCCTCGAATCGATCCGCAGCTTCGATCCCGAGACCCAGCGCACCATCGGGCAGATGCGCTCCCTCGACCTCGTGCCGATGAGCGAGGTCCAGCTCACCACCGAGACCATCCGGCGCTTCCGTCAGGGCTACGTCAGCAGCTTCGGCGCCGCCACCCGCGACGACCGGCTCTACGAGACGGTGAGCGAGGGCCGGCGCTATGCCGGGCTCGAACACTGGATGCCGCTGTTCTACGACCACCTCGACACCCTGCTCGACTATGTCGGCGGGGTGCCGCTGGTGTTCGACCACAACGTCGACGACGCGGCGGCCGAGCGCCTCGGCCAGATCAAGGATTATCACGACGCCCGTCGCGAGGCGATGGCCGCCCCGCAGGCCGGCGTCGCTCCCTACAAGCCGCTGGCGCCCGACGCGCTCTACCTGTCGCCGACCGAGTGGGCCAAGCGCAGCGCCACCGCGACGGTCGTGCGCCTCAGCCCGTTCGCGGTGCCGGATGGCCCCGGGGTGATCGACTGCGAGGCCCAGCCCGCCCGCAGCTTCGCCCCCGAGCGGGCGATGGACGGCGTCAACGTCTTCGACGCCGCCGTCGGGCACGTCCGCGACCTCCAGGCCGGCGGCCACCACGTCATCCTCGGCGCGTGGTCGGAGGGCTCGCGCGACCGCCTGTGCGGCGTGCTCACCGATCACGGCCTGCCCAAGCCCAAGTCGATCACCCGCCTGTCCGACATCCTGGCGATGCGCCGCGGCCAGGATATCGGCGTCGCGGTCTGGGGCCTGGAGGCCGGCTTCACGACGGGCCAGCTCGCGGTGATCGCCGAGGGCGACATCCTCGGCGACCGGCTGGTGCGGCCCAAGCGCAAGGCCAAGCGGCCCCAGGACGTGATCCTGGAGGTGCAGGCCCTCGCCCCCGGCGACCTCGTGGTCCATGCCGACCACGGCATCGGCCGCTTCGTCGGCCTCAAGACCATCACCGCCGCCGGCGCGCCGCACGACTGCCTGGAGATCCAGTACAGCGGCGGCCTGCTGCTGCTGCCGGTCGAGAACATCGAGCTCCTGACCCGCTACGGCTCCGAGGATGCCGAGGTGACGCTCGACAAGCTCGGCGGCGGTGCCTGGCAGGCGCGCAAGGCCCGGCTCAAGCGGCGCATCCTCGAAATGGCAGGCGCGCTGATCAAGGTCGCGGCCGAGCGCTTCCTCAAGCACGCGCCCAGGATGGAGCCGCCGGACGGGACCTACGGCGAGTTCGCCGCCCGCTTCCCCTACGAGGAGACCGAGGACCAGGAGGCGGCGATCGCCGCGACGCTGGGCGACCTCACCTCCGGCCGGCCGATGGACCGCCTCGTCTGCGGCGACGTCGGCTTCGGCAAGACCGAGGTGGCCCTGCGCGCCGCCTTCGTCACCGCGATCTCGGGCAAGCAGGTCGCTGTGGTGGTGCCGACGACCCTGCTGGCGCGCCAGCACTACCGCACCTTCGCCGACCGCTTCAAAGGGCTGCCGATCACCGTCGCCCAGGCGTCGCGCTTCGTCAGCAACGCCGACCTGAAGAAGGTCCGCGACGGGCTCGCCGACGGCACCGTCGACATCGTGGTCGGCACCCACGCGCTGCTCGCCAAGGCGATCCAGTTCAAGGATCTCGGCCTCATCATCATCGACGAGGAGCAGCATTTCGGCGTCGCCCACAAGGAGCGGCTGAAGGCGCTGAAGGCCGAGGTCCACGTCCTGACCCTGTCGGCGACGCCGATCCCGCGCACGCTCCAGCTCGCCATGACCGGGGTGCGCGAACTCTCGATCATCGCGACCCCGCCGGTCGACCGGCTGGCGGTGCGCACCTTCGTGACGCCGTTCGACCCCCTCACCATCCGCGAGGCGCTGCTGCGCGAGCGCTACCGCGGCGGCCAGTCGTTCTACGTCGTGCCCCGCATCGAGCATCTCGACGAGGTCAAGCGCTTCCTCGACCGCGAGATGCCGGAGGCCAAGGTCGCGGTCGCCCACGGCCAGATGGCGGCGGGCCAGCTCGAGGACGTGATGACCGCGTTCTACGAGGGCAAGTTCGACATTCTGCTCGCCACCACCATCGTCGAATCCGGCCTCGACATCCCGACCGCCAACACCCTCGTCGTCCACCGCGCCGACATGTTCGGGCTGGCGCAGCTCTACCAGCTCCGCGGCCGGGTCGGGCGCTCCAAGGCCCGGGCCTACGCCCTGTTCACCACGCCCGAGGGCAAGACGCTGACGGTGCAGGCGGAGCGGCGCCTCTCGGTGCTGCAATCGCTCGACACCCTCGGCGCCGGCTTCCAGCTCGCCAGCCACGACCTCGACATCCGCGGCGCCGGCAACCTGCTCGGCGACGAGCAGTCGGGCCACGTCAAGGAAGTCGGCTACGAGCTCTACCAGCAGATGCTGGAGGACGCGGTGGCGGCGCTCAAGTCCGGCAACGCGGTGCCGACCGACGAGCAATGGTCGCCGACCATCGCGCTCGGCGCCCCCGTCACCATGCCGGAGGACTACGTCGCCGACCTCTCGGTGCGGCTCGGCCTCTACCGCCGTCTCGCCACCCTGGAGAACGACGCCGAGCTGGAGAGCTTCGGCGCCGAGCTGATCGACCGCTTCGGCCCGATGCCGCCGGAGGTCGAGCAACTGCTCAAGATCGTGACGATCAAGATCCTGTGCCGCGCCACCAACGTCGAGAAGGTCGAGGCCGGCCCGAAGGGCGTCGTCATGCACTTCCGCGACCGCGCCTTCGCGGCGCCGCAGAAGCTCGTGACCTACGTCACCGCGCAAGGGTCCTTCGCCAAGGTGCGGCCGGACATGAGCATCGTGTTCGTGCGCGACCTCGCCACGGTGGCCGACCGCCTGAAGGAGACCACCGCGATCCTGCGCGACCTCGCCGGGCTGGTGACGCGCAAGAAGGCGGCGTGAGGCGGCCCGGTCGACGCGCCAGGATCCGACAGGCCGGAACTTGCGCGGGATCGGTCGCCGGGGCCATCGGCCTCCGCCCGCATCCCGGTTCCGAGCCCGGTTCGAGATCTCTCGCGGCGTTCGTCCGGGACGGCGCCGCTCCTGCCGCAGGGTTCCTCGGACAAGAACTGTCGCTCGGAGCGTGATGCCGTGGAGGCAGGCTGAATATTTTTTGAACATTTCCCGTCGCCGTCCGTTCCCAGCCGTGTCTCGAACAGGTCGGGAGAAGGCGCCGCAGGGATTGCCGACCTCGCGTGTTCGGTCGTCGTCAGAAGCAGGAGTATCGTGTTGAAACACCTCGTTCTCGGCGCGCTCGCGCTCACGTGCGCCTCGTTCCCGGTTCTTGCCCAGAACGCCACGCCTCCGGCCGCAGCGGCCGCGGCTCCCTCCGGCGCGGGGATGGCGATGGCCGACACCGCAACGGTGAAGCTGAAGTACGTGACCGTGAAGCCGGCCGACGTGATGTCGTCCAAGCTCGTCGGCACGACCGTCTACAACAACAAGAACGAGACCGTCGGCGAGGTCGAGGACCTCGTCATCGAGAACGGCCGGACCATCACCGGTGTCGTCGTCGGCGTCGGCGGCTTCCTGGGGCTCGGTGAGAGCTACGTCGTGCTCGACCCCTCCACGCTCGCCGTGAGCAACAAGGACGGCAAGTGGGCCGTCTATGCCGACACCGACAAGGACACGCTCAAGAACGCGCCGAAGTTCGAGTACTCGAAGAAGAAGAGCTGACGCCTGCCGGGACCGGAGAGCGCATCATCGGGGCGGTCTCGCCGCCTCCATGGATCCTGGACGGTCCCGGTCTCCGGATCCCGGCGGCGCCGTGGCAGCCGCCGTCGATCCCGGTGCGGGTCGAACGTCGGGGCGCAGACGATGGTTCTTCGACGGGATCGCTCGACGCACCGCGGCTCCCGTTCGTGACGGCAGACGACAGCGCATCCTTCCGCTCGGGTGGGAAGGCGGCACCCTCGAATGCCGGGACCCGACAGATTCCCGGCACCTGTCACCGCGGCGCTGCATCCGCCCTCTCCGGGCGGTGCTATCCGGCGGGCCGATCAGGAACACAACCGTGCCGCGTCTCCGTCCCGTCGTCCATGGCCTCGTCTTCTCCCTGGCCGCCCTCGCCGCGATCTGGCTGATCGCCGATCACGCCGAGCATTCACGCCTGCGGCGCGCGCTGGAGGCCGCGACGGGCCTTCAGCTCGGCACCGCATCCGTGTCGCTGTCCGAGGCCAGCGGGCAGGTGGCGTCGCGATGAGACTGCGCCTGACGCTCCCGCTCGCCTGCGCGGCCGTCCTGTGCCTCGCCCTGCTGGCCTTGTGCCGATGGGTGATGCCGGGCCAGCCGATCCTCGCCTTGGGCGACGCCCTCGCGGCCGCGGCCGCGGCCAATGCCGGAGTGCTGCTGCTCGGCCGGTTCGAGTGAGCGTCATACGATTTCCGGTCGATCGCTTCAGCGTGGCAGTTCACTTCACCCGGAGCGAACGACGGCGACGCTGAACTGATCCGGTGGAAACCGCATCATACGAAATCCGTATGATACGGTTTCGCGATGCGGATTTTGTATCATACGGTTTCCGAATGATCGCTTCGCGATGCGGAAACCGGCTTCGCTCAGGCGCCGCGCGGGCTGATGATACGATTGTCGGAACTGATCATCCGAAAATCGTATCACTCCCCATCCGGGGCGGGGCCGAAGCGGTTGGGACCGGCCGTCCCGGGCCTGCCGAACGTCTGGACCAGGAGCCATAGCGACAGGCCGAGGCTGAACAGGCTCAGGACCGCGATCACCGCAGCCCCGTCGTCGCCGACGAGCTGGGGAGCCGGGATCGCGGCGATCCAGGTCGCGTCGTTGAGCGCGATCCACCAGCCGGTCCGGTCGAGGTCGTGCAGGCGGCGGATCGACTGGATCGTCGACGGGATGAACAGCAGCGGCATCAGCCCCATGCTGGCGAACGCCGCCGGGCGCCATCCGAAGCTCGCGAACACCACCGCGAGGCAGATCAGCCCCATCGCCGCGGCGACGAGGCCGAGAGACCACCGCTGATAGTCCCGCCGCGCCATGCGGCCGTGCGGGCTCAGCAGAACCCGCCACAGGGAGCCGGATCGCCTCCGTCCGGCGCCGTCGCCGATGGTTCCCGCCTGCTGCATCCCGCCACTCCTGACCGGCCGGGGCCGGCCGGTGCGATCGCCGGGCCCATCGTCCGACAATCGGGTGAGGGATTCGTGACCCGGCCGCGGGCGGCGGAACGGTGTCTGGCCCCGGTGGGACGTCCTGCGGCGCCCCCTACCCCACGCGCTCGACCGCGAGCGCCACCCCCTGCCCGACGCCGACGCACATCGTGGCGAGGCCGAGCCGTCCGCCGCGGCGGACGAGGTCCCGGGTGACCGTGCCGGCGATGCGCGCCCCCGACATGCCGAGCGGGTGGCCGAGGGCGATGGCGCCGCCATGCGGGTTGACGTGCGCGGCGTCGTCCGGCAGCCCGAGGCCGCGCAGGCAGGCGAGCGACTGCGACGCGAACGCCTCGTTGAGCTCGATGGCGTCGAAGTCGGTGGGCCGGAGCCCGAGCCGGGCGCAGAGCTTCTGCACCGCCGGGATCGGACCGATGCCCATCACCCGCGGCGCCACCCCGGCGGAGGCGAGGCCGAGCACCCGGGCGAGCGGGGTCAGGCCGTGGCGGGCGGCGGCCTCGGCGGAGGCGAGCACCAGGGCGGCGGCGCCGTCGTTGACGCCCGATGCGTTGCCCGCCGTCACCGTGCCGTCCCGGCGCACGAACGGCTTGAGCTTCGCCAGCACCTCCGCGGTGGTGTCGGCCCGCGGGTGCTCGTCGCGCTCGACCTTGACGTGGCCGCCCTTGCGGTCGGGGATCTCGACCGGGACGATCTCCTCGGCGAAGACGCCCTCCGCCTGGGCCCGGGCCGCCCGCTGCTGCGAGCGCAGCGCGAAGGCGTCCTGGTCGGCGCGGGAGATGCCGTGCTCGTCGGCGACGTTCTCGGCGGTCTCGGGCATCGAGTCGACGCCGTACTGGTGCTTCAGCACCGGGTTGACGAAGCGCCAGCCGATCGTGGTGTCGTGGATCTCCGACTGGCGCTGCCACGGCTCGGCGGCCTTGCCCATCACGAACGGCGCCCGGGTCATCGACTCGACCCCGCCGGCGAGCGCGAGGTCGAGGTCGCCGGCCCGGATCGCCCGGGCGGCGGCGCCGACCGCGTCGAGGCCGGAGGCGCAGAGCCGGTTCAGGGTCTGGCCCGGCACCGTCTCGGGCAGGCCGGCGAGCAGCAGGGCCATGCGGGCGACGTTGCGGTTGTCCTCGCCGGCCTGGTTGGCGCAGCCGAGGAACACCTCCTCGACGCCCTCCTTCAGGGGGTGGTGCCGGCTCATCAGCGCTGCCAGCGGCACCGCCGCGAGGTCGTCGGCCCGCACCTTCGCCAGCGCGCCGCCGTAGCGGCCGATCGGCGTGCGCACGAAATCACAGATGTAGACGTCCCGCGTCGCGCCCATGTCGCCTCCCCGATGCTGCCCGGCCACGCTTTCGAATGCGCGGTACGGCGCCAGCATAGCGGGGAGGCCGCGGAACGGAAGTCCCCGGCCGGCGAATGGCGGGGTTGCGCCGGGCGGCTCGTGCCGGCGGTACGGACTGGCCGCCGCGTCAGGGTTTGGCGGCGTCGGCCGCTGGCAGGGCGGAGGCGGTCTGCGAGACCGCCGGCAGGGTCGGCTTGCGCAGGGCGAAGTGCCGGAACTCGACCGGGCGCCGGGGCGGCAGCGGCGTCGCGGCGGCCTCCGCCGCCTCGGCCGGGGCCTCGGCCGCGACGGAGGCCGGAGCCGCGGCGGTCGGGAACGGGGTGCCGGCCGCGGGCGCCGGGGCGAAGGCGAGGGCCTGGACCGGCATCGCGGCGGGAACCGGCCCGGGAGCCGGTGCCGGCTCGGGCGCCGCGGCCAGCGCGAAGGCCGGGCGCGTCGGCGGCAGCGGCACGGTCACCACCGGGGCCTCGCCGGCGGTCGCCGCGACCATGGTCGGCGCGGCCTGCCCGTCCGCGACCGGCGCGGCGTCGAGGGCGGCGAAGACCGGGCGGGAGGGCGGCAGTGGCACGGTGTAGATGATCGCCTCGGCGGGCTGAGCCGCCGCGCCCTGCGCCCCCGCCGCCATGGCGTTCGACAGGGCGAGGGCGTTCGGATCGGCCGCGGCGGTGGCGACGGCCGGGGCCTGCGGGCCGCCGCCGAACAGCCGGCCGAACAGGTTGCCGGCGGTGGAACTCGGCGCCGGCGCCGGTTGCAGTTCGGCGATCTCGGTGCGGACCCCGGCCCGCTTGGCGTCGTAGTAGTAGCCGCGGGCGTAGTAGCTGTAGGCCTGGGCCTCGTTGCCGCGGGCGGTCCTGTAGGCGCCGGCCAGGTAGGCGATGCCGTAGGTCAGGTTCACCCTGGCGTCGAGGAGGCCGGCCGGCGAACCGCCGTAGCCCATCGCCCGGGCGGTGCCGTGCTTGATCTGCATCAGGCCCAGCGCCCCGCCGTGGCCGCGGGCGCGGGGGTTGTAGTTGCTCTCCCGCTTCACCACGCGATGCACGAGGCTCGCCGGGATTCCCTGGGCCTTGGCATGGGCCTCGATCAGCGCGTCGATGTTGTCGCGGGCCGGGCTTTCCTGCGCCAGGGCAGGGAGCGGGGCTGCGGCCGCGAGGACGGCGAGAACGAGGCGCTTGTGCATGCGGTCGTGTCCAGTGGGGCCCGTGCGAAATCGCACATGCGGCTTCGAGCCTTCCTGCTCCGGGGCAAATGCGGCGGGAAAGAGACTTGGCCGTAAACCATGGCGGGAGACTTGACCGTTTCACCTGCGGCTGTTGCGGCCGAAGCACAGGCGGCCGCGGCCCGGGCGAAGGCGCCAGGGCGATGATCCCGTCTCCGTTCAAGGGGTTGGAGGCGGGACCGGGCGCGCGGCGGCAGCCGCGGCGCCGGCGGGCGGGATCCGGCCTGCACCGGACTTCCGGAAGGCGGACGGCCGGTCGTGGCCCGGTGATTCGGCGGAGCTGCCGGACGGCGCGGGCTCTTCAGCGCCGTCCGCCGCCGGGCCCCCCGCCCCTGCCCCCGAAGCCTCCTCCGCCGGGCCCGTCGAAGCCTTCGCCCCGGCCGAACCCGCCCGGCCCCGCCCGGCCTGTCGCCGCCGTCGCGGCCGAAGCCACCGGGAGCGCCGAAGCCGCCGAAGCCGCCATCCGGACGCCCGAAGCCGCCGCTGCCCGGAACGCGCCGGTCGATGTCGAGGCCGCGCAGGCCGTTGCCGCCGCCGGGAGCATCGACGCCGCCGGAACGCTCGGGCCGCCCGAAGCCGCCGGGACGGTCCCCGCCGCCGGGGCGGCCGGGGCGCTCGTCCCCGCCGGGGCGATCGCCGCCGCGGGACCCTCCCGCTGCGCCGCCACCGGGCGCTGAGCCGCCGCCCGGCGCGCCGGCCCCACCCCGCGGCCCGGAGCCGTCCGGAGCACCGGAACGGCCCGGCCCCGGGCTCTCGGAACGCACCGATTCGACCCGGACCTGCCCGTTCGGGCTCACCCGCGCCTCCACCACCGCGAGGCCGCCGCTGACCCGCGCGGCACCGGCTCCGTCGAGGACGAGGCCGGAACCGAGGCGCAGCCCGCCGCCGCTCCGGGTGACGTAGCCCTCGACCGACAGGCGCGCGACGCCCGGCCCGAACCCGGTCGCGGCCTCCTGCGCCCCGCTCACCGCGAGGCCCCCCCGCACGGCATCGCCCTCGACGGTGGTGCGCCGCCCGATCAGGGCCGGGTCGAGGCCGCGCAGCCGCAGGGCGCCGATCTCCGCGCCGCCGTCGCGGATGCGGCGCACCGGGCCGGTGACCCGGTCGCCGGCCGCCCCCGCCGGCTCGATCAGGCTCGCGGCGATGCTGCCGTCGGGCCGCCGCAGCCCGCTCACCGCCACCCGGTCGCCGATCCGCCAGCCCTGCGCCGGCCCGGTCATCCCCGCCGTGGCGACGCGCTGGCCGAGTACCCGCAGGCGGCCCCGCCCCACCGCCTCGACCGGCCCGGTCACCTCGCGTTCGACGGCGATGCGCGCGGTGGTGAGGCCGCTCTCCCCCTCGCGGGCGACCACCCGCACCACCTGGCCGAGGCGCAGGTCGGCGACCGAGGCCGGCCGGCCGTCGATCGTCACCGCAGCGTCGGGCGGATAGGCGATGCGCAGGCCGTTGACCACGATGCTGCCGAAGTCGCGGATCGTCCCTACCACGCCGGTGCCGCCGATGCCGCGGTCGCCCTCCGGGTCCGATCCGGAGCCGGATCCCGGCCGGATGCCGGTGCCGCCGATGCCCTGGTCGAGGATCCGGTCGCCCGCCGGCAGGACCGGTCCGGGCACGAGCCATCCCGCCGCCGCGGCGAGCAGGCGGAGCACGCGGCGGCGGCTCGGAGGGGAATGCACGGGCGTCGTCCTTCAGGCCGCCGGACCGCGGGTCTCGCCCGGCCGGGCCTCGCCCGGGCGGGCTTCGTCCGGCGGAGCCCGATCCGCCCGGGGTGCGGCCGGCGCCTCCTCGGAATAGATGTAGATCCCGAAGTTCCAGCGCGCGTCGCCGCCGGGATCGGTCTCGCAGGCGGCGTGCGCCTCGCGGTTGGCTTCCTGAAGCGCCGTCATCGCGATCTCCCGGGCCCGGGCTTCCAGGCGGCGGGCGAGGTCCGGCGACAGCCCGTCGTAATGCACCGCCCGCTCCAGGAAGCGCGGCTTCTCGTCGAGGATGTTGGCCACCGCCGCCGCGATGTGGTCGTGGAGGTTGCGGCCGAAATAGTAGAGTTGCTGCTCGCCGCCGCTCTGCGGCACGAAGGCGGCCTCGGCCAGCACGATGCGGCCGTCCCGGTCCTGCACCGCGAGGCCGCGGTCGAGCCATTCGTCCAGCACCGCGCGGGGGCGCAGGTCGCGGGTGACCGACGCGACGAGGCTCTCGAAGGACGGTTCGTCCTCGGCGGCCCGCGGCAGGGGGCGGGGCCGGCCCTCGGCGTCGGTGAAGTCCGGCGCGGCCAGCCAGCGGGCGATGATGCGGCTGGTGCGCGAGACCGCCGCCGGCACCGCGCTCACCGGGGCGCCGGCCCCGCGCAGGCGGCGCACCTCCTTGCGGTGGATGCCGGTGAGCAGGCTGACGCGGCTGTCGGTCTGGTCCTTGCCCGGCAGGGCGAAGTCGTACTCGGCGACGTTGACGTACAGTTCCCGCAGCAGGGTCGTCAGCGCCGGGAAGGTGATGCCGGTGCGCACGAACAGCCGCACGAGCGGGCGTAGCAGGCGGGCCAGGGGCGCCTGAAGTCGCGCCCCCTCCGGCGGCAGCGTGATCGGGACCGGGTCGGACATCTCCGTCCTTGTAGCCGAGGCTGGGTGGGACACAATCCCACAAAAGCCGCCGAACGTCCGGTTTCCGGTTGACGTGGGAATTTTGCACACGTAGATCGATGTCGTGGTCAGAATTCCCACGGAAGCCGCCGATGCACCGAGCCGATCCCGTCGCCTACCGGCCCGTCCCCCTGGAGCCGCTGCGCCTGCCGCCCGTGCCGGTCGCCGTCTGCCCCGGAGTGGCGCAGAGGCGGCCGCCCCCGGCCGTGCCGCCGCTGGCGGTCCTCGGGCGCGGCCTCGTCGTCCTGGCAGCTCTCGCGATGCCGGCGGCGGCCGTGGCCGTGGCGGATCTGGCCCACCCGGCACCGTCGTCGCAGGGGCTCGTCCGATGAGCGATCTGGTCCGGGTGCCGCCGGAAGCCGGCCGCGGCCCCACCGTCCTCACGGCGCCGCCGGAGGATGGCGGCGAGACGGTCGTGCTCGCCGGGCTCTGCCTGATCATCGGCGGGGCCATCGCCCTGCTCCTGATCCAGATCCTCAGCCTGATCCAGTTCGTCTGACGGTCAGGCTCCCGCGATGCGGGGAGCCGCCACGGCGGACCCCGCCCCCTCCACCAGAACGGCGAACCCGATGATCAAGACAGCGGCCTCCGGCCTCATCCTCCTGTGTGGCACCGCCCTCGCCCACCCGGCGCTCGCCGCCGACCTGCCCCGCCGCGCGGCGCCGCCGGTCTTCACCGAGGTTCCGGTATTCGGCTGGACCGGCGTCTACGCCGGCGTGAACCTCGGCTACGGCTTCGGTGACGGCGGCCGCAGCTTCACCGACTCCACCTACGGCACGGTGACGTCGGGCGACGCCCGCGGCGGCATCGTCGGCGGTGGCCAGATCGGCTACAACTACCAGTTCACGCCCGGATCTGGCTTCGTCGCCGGCCTCGAGGCCGACATCCAGGGCACCAGCTTCGGCCGCCGCAGCACCGGGCTCATCGACACCCTGCCGTTCTACGACGTCAGCCCGAGCCTCGACTGGTTCGGCACGGTGCGGGGCCGTCTCGGCTACGCCTTCGACCGTTTCCTCGTCTACGGCACCGGCGGCTTCGCCTATGGCGGCGGCAGCCTGCCGAGCTTCGCCTCGACCTATCCCGGCACCCTGCCCGACACCCTGCGCACCGGCTGGGCGGCTGGCGGCGGCCTCGAATACGCCTTCACCGACCGGCTCAGCGCCCGGGTCGAGGGGCTCTACGTCAACCTCGACCGGCGGGGCGGCAGCGGCGGGGTGGTCTACGACGGCGGCACCTCCGCCTTCTACGGCGTGTCGCCCAGCCAGTACGAATTCGGCCTGATCCGGGCCGGCCTCAACTACCGGTTCTCGGCGTTCTGAGCGGCATCCCCCCTGACGCGAAGAGTGCCGAGAGGGCCGGGGGCTCCGCCGCCCCCGGCCCGCCTGCCCGACATCGGGCGTGCCTCCCGGGTCGCCTCACCCTCGCGCAGACGAGACGGAGCGCGGGAGGATCCCCCGATGTCCGGGAGATCCGCGAAAGATCAGGAACGGCATGCCCGGAGGAACGGGCGGCGGCTGTGCGGTGAGCCCGCCGCCTGTCCGGCGCTACACGACCGTGAAGTCGCCGGCGGTCAGCACGGCCCGGTTCTCCAGGAGCGCGAACTGCTGCCGCTCGCCCGCGCCGCTGCCGTCCGCGTCGTAGAACAGGCCGCCCGTAGTCCGGTCGTACAGGATCCGGTCGTCGCCATCCGCCGCGCCCTGGCTCAGGTCCTTGAACGCCCCCGCGCTCAAGCCCCCCGACGCCAGCCCGAACACCGCCGACGACAGCCGGATCGCGTCGTCGTCCCCCGCCCCCGTGCCGAAGTCGCGGATCCGGTCGACGACGCCGCTCACCAGCGCGCTGGCGAACACGAAGGTGTCGTTGCCCGCGTAGCCCTGCAGGAGGTCGGCGCCGGCGCCGCCGTCGAGCACGTTGGCGCCGTAGGAGCCGAGGATGACGTTGGCGGCCTCGTTGCCGGTGAGGTCGATCGCAGCCGTGCTGCCGGTGGCGTCGGCGTACAGCGCCTCGATCGCCTGCCCGGCCTCCAGGGCGTAGCTCGTGCGCGCCAGCACCCGGTCGTAGCCGCCGCCCGCCGCCTCGATCACCCGGTCGCCCGCATCGACAACGTAGACGTCGTCGCCCTGCAATCCGGTCAGGACGTCGCCGCCACCGCCGCCGCTGAGCCGGTTGCGGCCGGCGTTGCCGCGCAGGCTCTGGGCGAAGCCGTTGCCGGTCAGGTCCAGCGCCGTCGCCGCCGCCTCGTCGCGGGCGGCGAGGATCTCGACCTCCTGGCCGGCGCGCAGCAGGTAGCTGACGCTGGCCAGCACCGTGTCGGTGCCGCCGCCGACCGCCTCGATGACCTGATCGTCCTCGTCGTCGACGAGGTAGGTGTCGTCGCCGGCGAGCCCGATCAGGATGTCGGCGCCGGCGCCGCCGTCGAGGCGGTTGCGGCCGACCGAGCCCTGGAGCACGTTGCGGAACTCGTTGCCGGTGAGGTCGATCGCGGCCGGGCTGCCGGTGGCGTCGGCGTACAGCGCCTCGATCGCCTGCCCGGCCTCCAGGGCGTAGCTCGTGCGCGCCAGCACCCGGTCGTAACCGTCGTTCGCCGCCTCGATCACCTCGTCGCCGGCATCGACGACGTAGAAGTCGTCGCCGCCGCCGCCCGCGAAGGTGTCGGCGCCGGTGGTGCCGCGGAAGACGTCGCTCCCGGCGCCGCCTGTGTAGCCGTCGATCCGCAGGATCCCGGCCGGGTTGACGGCCGCCCCCGCCGGATCGATCGCGTTCCCGGCCGCGTCGAGGATCGCGGCACCGTTGCGGTTGAGGCCGGTGACGGCGAGGTCGGCGGCGATGTCGTTGGCCGCGACGGTGCGGGTGAAGAGGAGGCGGCCGGCGGTCGACCCGGCGGCGTCGAGGGCCGCGACCGAGCCGTCGCTGAGGCCGAGGGTGAGGCCGCCGGCATTCGAGAGGCTGACGGCCTCCGACAGGTCGACCGCGAAGGTCGCGGTCTGGCCGACCGTGAGGGTGCCGCCACCGTTGACGAGGCCCGGCCCCGAGACCGTGATGCCGGTGACGGCGGGCGCGAGGCTGTCGCGGGTGATCGCGAGGGCGGCGGCGCCCGGGCTGATGCCGAGACCCGCATCCTGCACCGCGACGACGCGATAGGTGCCGTCCGCCCCGAGGACGAGGGTGGCGGAGAAGGTGCCGTTGGCGGCGGCCGTCGTGGTGCCGAGGGTGGCCTCGCCGGCATCCGGCACCCCGTCGGCGTCGGCGTCGTCGAACAGGGTGACGGCGGCGCTGGCGGCGGCGGTGCCGGTGACGCGCACGCTGCCGAGGCTGGTGCGGCCGTCGCCCGCCGTACCGGTGTCGTCGGCGGCCAGCAGGGCGAGACCGGTCGGAGCGGGGGTGCCGACGATCAGGCTGACGATGGTGGCCGGGCTGTCGAGGAAGCCGTCCGAGGCGCGGTAGGTGAAGCTGTCGGCCCCGACGTAGCCGGCATTGGGCGTGTAGGTGAAGGATCCGTCGCCGTTGAGGTCGAGGGTGCCGTTCCGCGGGCCGCTGGCGAGGATGGTGGAGAGCGACGGCCCGTCGATGTCGGAATCGTTGGCGAGCAGGCCGGAGGCGGCCCCGACGACGAGGGGCGTGCTGCGGACCACGCTGTAGCTGTCGGCCGCAGCCACCGGTGCGTCGTCGACCGGGGAGACCGTGACGGTCGAGGCGATCGACAGGAGGGCGGTGTCGCTGCCGCCGCCGGCCGTGCCGCCGCTGTCGGTGACGCTGGTCAGGGTGACGGTGCGGGAGCCGGCGGTCGGGTTGTCGACGTTCAGGTTCTGGTAGGCGAGGCCGTTGAGGAGGCCGGCGGTGACCTGGGGGGTGAAGCCGCCCGCCCCGCTCACCGTGACGGTGGCGGTGCCGTTGGCGACCGCGACCGCGGAGGTGATGCCGTTGGCGGTGGTGGTGCCGTCGACGAGCGCGACGGCGCCGCCGCCGATGCTCAGCGTCTCGGCGGCGCCGTCGCGCAGGCCCGAGACCGTGAGGGTGATGCGGGTGATGATCTGCCCGCCCTCCCCGGTGCCGGCGCCGCCGCCGCTGAACAGGGCGACGGCACCCCCCTGCACGCCGGCGCCGGTCCCCTCGGTGAAGGTCGGGTCGAGGGTGGTGGCGGCGAGGGTCGGGGCGTCGTTGACCGGGTTGATCGTGAAGCTGAAGGTCTGGGCGGCGATGCTGCCACCCTGGCCGTCGCTGACCGAGAAGCCGAACGTGGCGCCGGTCGTGTCGGTGCCGTCGTGGGTGTAGGCGACGCGGCCGTTGTTGACGTCGTCCTGGGTGAAGGTGGCGTTGAGGCCGAGGGTGGTGCCGCCGCGGGTGAGGCTGCCGTTGGTGGGCGCGCGCGTCACCGTGTAGGTGATGGCGGCGTCCGCCTGCTCGGCGTCGTTGAAGTCGAGGGCCGCGGCGGTGAGGGTGGCCGAGCCGCCCTCGTTCAGGGTCAGCCCGGTGTTGCGGTTGAGCGTCGGCGTGGTGTTGAGCTGCGTGGTGAACCTGAGCGTCGTCAGATCCGTCAGCCCGCCGAAGATGGCGCCGCCGAGATCCGTGAAGGCGCCCCGGGCGATGAGCAGGGCGTACGTCGTGCCGGAGTCGAGGTCGTTGGGCGGGTCGATCGTCACGGTCGCGCCCGAGATCGTGACGGCGCTGCTCGTCACGTCGAAGGACTGGACGACCGCACTGTCGAAGATCCGGACGATCTTGATGGTGCCGGTGCCCCTGGCGACGGTCTCGGAGAAGGTCAGCGTGATGTTGGCGCTGCGCGCCAGGCCGTAGCCGTTGGTGGCGGGGGTCGAACCGACGATCCTGGGCGGGGCGTCCGCCTGCATCAGGTAGGCGCCGGTGCTGCTGTTGGCCGTCACCCGCAGGTCGATGTCGCCGTCGCCGTCGACGTCCACCGGCAGGTAGGCGCCGGTGCCGATATACGGAATGCCGACATTGGCGAAGGGGGAGGCCGCTTGCGGCATGTCCGTGAAGGTGCCGTTGCCGTTGCCCTTGCCGAAACGGAACTCCGAGTCGGCGCCGCCGACCTGGTAGAGGATGTCCGCCTTGCCGTCCGCGTCGAAGTCGGCCACCGCCGCCCGGCCGTTGGCCAGCAGCGGTGTGAGGCCCGTGTTCGCGACCTCCGAGAAGCGTCCGGTGCCGGCGTTGCTCAGGTACACCGTGCCGTCGGTGCCGTTCTGCACCACCATGATGTCGGAGATGCCGTCGCCGTTGAAGTCCGCCACCCGGTAGTTCGAGCCGCTGACCTGCGCGACGGCGAGGCTGGCGAAGGGGGAGGCCGCTTGCGACAGGTCCGTGAAGGTGCCGTTGCCGTTGCTCGTGCCGAAACGGAACTCCGAGCCGTCGCCGCCGACCTGGTAGAGGACGTCCGCCTTGCCGTCGCCGTCGAAATCGCCGAACGCGGCCCGGGCCAGGAAGCCGAGCGTCGAGAGGCCCGTGGTCGCGATCTCCGAGAAGCGTCCGCCAGCACCGCTCAGATAGACCGCACCATCCTGGCCGTTGGTCTGCACGAAGACGTCGGCCCGGCCGTCGCCGTTGAAATCCGCCACCCGGTACGCCGTGGCGGTGCTCGCCTGCGGGAGGACGACGGTGGCGAAGGGCGAACTCCCCTGCGGAACGATCGTGTAGGTGCCGCTGCTGTTCCCGACGGCGTACTGGAAGGCCGTTCCGTTGCCGCCGGTCTGGTAATAGATGTCGGCATCGCCGTCCCCGTCGAAATCGCCCGTCACGGCGCGGCCCGAGAATTGCGGTGCCGGGAACGTCGCCGTCGAGCCGGGCGTGAAGGTGGCGAGCCGTCCGGCATAGGCCGACAGGCTGTCGGCCGCGAACGGAGCCGAGCGGTCCACGCCCGCGGCCGTCGCGTGATCCAGGAGCCAGGGCGCACCCTGGCCGAGCGGCTGCGAGGCGGCGGCCACGGGGCGCCCGCCGAGCGCCGCCGACAGGGCGGCGACGAAGCGGCGCCCGTCGTCGCCGCTCGAGACGTCGCAGGCGAACAGCCGGAGGACGCCCCGGGGCGAGAGCGCTTCCGCGATGCGGGCGAGAGCCTCGGCCCGGGCGGGCAGCCCGGGTTCGGTCAGATCCTCCGGCCCGATCACCAGCCGTCCCGGCTCGCCATGGGCGACCAGGGAGATCGCCGGGAGCCCCACCGCGCCCGCCGTCCGCAGCGCCGCGGCGATCTGGGCGAGGCCGTCGCGGGCCGGATCGAGGAGGTGGACCCGCGCCCCCGGCACGAGACCGCCGATCAGGGTGCCGACGTCGCTCACCCGCGCGTCGATGAAGACGAACTGCCCGACCATGATCCAAACCCCCGAGACGGGACGTGCCGGTTCTGAACCTCCGGCGATCCGCCTTCCGCAAGCGTTCTCATACGCCGGGAGCACAGATCATGACCAGTCCTCGGCCGATGTGAAAAATACCGATGCCTCCGCCGTGACGCCGGAAGAACGACCGCCAAGTTTGCGCGGTTCTCGGAGTGTGGAATTTCGATGACGGATTCAATGGTGTCTTCATGGAATCTTGATTGAAGTCATAACTGGTGTCCATCGATACAACGCTGCAATGATTTTAGTGATTTTTTGTTGAGTTCCGGGGTCATGGGCGAGAATTCGGGGCGATTGTTGTTCGTGGAATTTCGATCCCGATCGTGACGCGCGTGGTTAGTCCATGCTAGTCGTTCCGTGCGATGATTCGAGCCGTCGCACGTGGACGGGAATCCGGAAGGGGCAGGCACCATGAGCGATCCGTTCGTCGGTGAAATCCGCATGTTCGCTGGCAATTTCGCGCCGAGCGGCTGGGCTTTGTGCCAGGGTCAGACGCTGCCGATCGCCTCCAATTCGACCTTGTTCTCGCTTCTCGGCACCGCCTACGGCGGCGACGGCGTGACGACCTTCAAGCTTCCCGATCTCCGGGGGCGCGTGCCGATGAACTGGGGCCAGGGTCCGGGGTTGAGCCTGCGCGTGATCGGTGAGCAGGACGGGTCGGAGACCGTGACCCTGCTGGCCTCCCAGATGCCGGCCCACAACCACCTGCTGGCGGCCAGCTCCGCCGGCGGCGACCAGCCCTCCCCGGCCGAGACCTTCATCGCGGAGACGATCGACGGCACGACGGGGAATCCGACCGACGCCTTCGCGTCGAGTGCGAACGCGACGATGAACCCGGCCGTCGTCACGTCGGCCGGCGGCTCGGAATCCCACCCCAATCTGCAGCCCTCGCTGTGCGTGAGCTTCATCATCGCGCTGCAGGGAATCTTCCCGTCCCGGAACTGAGCCGGGGGAACGGATGGACCTGCGCCCGGAGCGGCCGGACGACGACGGCTTCCTGTTCGCTCTCTTCGTCGAGGAAGTCGTGCCGATGCTCCGGCACGCCGGCCCTCGACGGGACGCAGGCCCTGCATCTGGCCCGGATGCAGCACCGCTCCCGCTCGGCCGCCCGCCGCGACGGCATCCCGGGAGCGCGGCTCTGGATCGCCACCTGCGACGGGGTGCCGGTCGGGCGGCGGGTCGACGTGCGGGAGGACGGCCGCCTGCATCTGATCGACCTCGCCGTCACCCGGGCCTGGCGCCGCCGGGGGCTCGCCGGCGCCCTGCTCGACGGGCTGATCGCGGAGGCGCGGGAGGCCGGTCTGCCCGTGACCCTGAACGTGGACCCGCTCAACGCGCCGGCGCTGGCCCTCTACCGCACGCGCGGCTTCACGGTCGCCGCCGCGTCGCCGCCCCACCTGCTGATGCACCGGGGGACTGCCTGACCGACTGTCTGCCGAGCCGCTCCGTGCTGACCGGTGGCTCCTACCCTCCGAGGGGGCGGAGCCGCGATGCCCTGAACGGCACCATTTTCCCAGCCGGAGCGCACTGCCGTGCCCGGGCCAGGGTGCACGCCTTGCCGCCCGACCCGAACCATACGACCCTCGGGAAGCCTGCACTGTATCGATCCGACGAAAGCCGGCCGCGTCGGTTGTGGCCGCTGGTCCGGAAAACACCTCCCGCAATCCGGCCGCGGACGGCCATGCCGGGAGGGCTGCCTCGCACCCGCCACCGCGAAAAGGGGTTGCACCGGGAGCTGCTCGGCGATATCACGCACCAGCCCGCGAGGGACGTGTCGGAGCGTAGCGCAGCCCGGTTAGCGCACTAGTCTGGGGGACTAGGGGTCGGAGGTTCGAATCCTCTCGCTCCGACCATTAAAAACGACGACTTGGCCGGGGTCGTGAGATCGCTTTCAGCGGCGGTTTGCAAATCGGTTTGCAGAGTGAGGCGCTTCCACCCTTCGTCTTCGCTCGCGTTTTCCTCTCGAAATGGGTTTTCAGCGCATTAGTCGATGGCACGAGTGTCGTCGCTCCCGAGTGGGGCCAACTCGTCCGCATCCGTGGTGAGCGACGCCCGCAGGATCGCCACCGTCGACGCCGCTGCCAAGGCGCCACCCACCGGAACATCTCGACGGTTTCCACCGTCACCGCCGCCTCGCATGGCTCCATCCTCGAGAGTTGGAGCCACCGGGAAACCCGGAGCGGTTCATCCCGGGGCGCTGGCCGAGGTCGGCGGCGGCCTGATCCGGCTCTCGGTCGGGCTCGAAGCCGAGAGCGGCCTCCGCGACGACCTCGCCCGGACTCTCGACGCCGTCGCCCGCGGCCGACGGGCGGGCCTCCTGCACCCCACGCGCGAGACGGCGGGATCATCCTCGTCGTTGTCGTGCCTGCCGCGAGGCTGATCTTCTCGACATCTGCCGAAATAAGAACGTCGATTTCATTGACGCCGGCCGATCCTCCCGGACATCATCCCGGCACTTGGACGTTCCTGGAGCTCTGAACGTCCGAGCCGATCCATCATCAGGACCGCATTCCGTCCGCTTCGGAGCGGCGCGCCGGGCCGCGCGGCGCCCCGTTGCGCCGTGCCGACGGATGCGGGCGACCGGGGGACCAACCACGATGCGCAGAGGTCATTTCCTGAGGCCCGCCCTGTCCTGCGCCGCCCTGGCGGCGGCGCTGCTCCTCCCCGTGCAGGCCGGGGCGAATGCCGGCGCCGCCGCCGGTTCCGCGGCCGGTCCGGCCGGCAAGCCCGCATCCCGGGCCGCGGCGCAGGACGAGGCGGGGAGTCCGCTGGTCTCGACCGAGTGGCTGGAGAAGAACATCGACTCCCCGAAGCTGCGCATCGTCGAGGTCAGCGTCGATCCGGGCGTCTACGAGCGCGGCCACGTCCCGGGGGCCCACAACGTTGCCTGGCACACCGACCTCGTCGAGACGGTGAGCCGCGACATCGCCGGGCCGGAGAAGTTCGCCGCCCTCGCCCGGCGCCTCGGCGTCGATCGCGACACCACCGTGGTGCTCTACGGCGACAACAACAACTGGTTCGCCGCCTGGGGCGCCTGGGTCTTCGCCCAGTACGGCCTCGTCGACAACGTCAAGCTGCTCGACGGCGGGCGCAGGAAGTGGGAGGCCGAGAAGCGCCCGCTCGACACCCGCACGCCGGAGGTCGCCGCCTCGTCGTTCCCGGTCACGCCCGCCTCCGGGACGCTGCGGGCCCGCTTCGGCGACGTGCTCGCCGTGGCGCGCAAGGAGAAGGATGAGGCGATCCTCGACATCCGCTCGCCGGACGAGTTCTCCGGCAAGGTGATCGCCCCGGCCGGCGTGCAGGAGTTGGCGGTACGGGCCGGCCACATCCCCGGCTCGGTCAACGTGCCCTGGGGCAAGGCGGTGAACCCGGACGGCACCCTCAAGACGGTGGCCGACCTGAGGAAGCTCTACGCCGAGGCCGGCATCGACGGCTCGAAGCCGATCATCACCTCCTGCCGCATCGGCGAGCGCTCCAGCCATTCCTGGTTCGTGCTGAGCCGGGTGCTCGGCTACGACGCCCGCAACTACGACGGCTCGTGGACCGAGTACGGCAACGCCGTCGGCGTGCCGGTGGTGAACCTCGCCGGCACGGTCTGGGGCGGCAAGTGATCCGGGGTGTCAAGTGATCCGGGGTGTCAAGTGAGCGGCGGCGCGGCGGCACCGGCGGCTGTCCCCGCCGCGGCGTTCCCCCGCGGGCCGGCCCTGCGCGCCGGCCTCGCCGTCGCGCTCGCCGCCGGGCTGGCGGCGGGTGCCTGGCACCTCTCGGGCGAGGTCGGCGGCAGCCGTCTCGCCCTCTCGCTCGTGTTCGGGGCGCTGTTCGGCTTCGTGCTCCAGCGCTCGCGCTTCTGCTTCCTGTGCCTGTGGCGGGATTTCCTCGACCACGGCGACGTCCGCGGCGTGCTCGGGCTCCTCGCCGCCCTGGCGGCGGGGCTCGCCGGCACCACCGTGCTGTTCGGCGCGTGGCTCCCCGACCCGTCGGGCTCGCGGCTGCCGCCCGGTGCCCATATCGGGCCGGTCGGCCCGGTCCTGGCGCTCGCCGGCCTCGCCTTCGGGGCCGGCATGGCGGTGTCGGGCTCGTGCATCAGCGCCCACCTGTACCGCCTCGGCGAGGGCTCGCCGACCGCGCCCTTCGCGCTCGTCGGAACCGCCCTCGGCTTCGGGCTCGGCTTCGCCACCTGGAACCCGCTCTACCTCGCCAGCGTCTCGGAGGCGCCGGTGGCGTGGCTGCCGCGCCATCTCGGCTATGCCGGCAACCTCGTCCTCGGGCTCGCCATCCTCGCCGGCCTCGCCCTGTGGCTGCTGCGGCGCTGGCCGCCACCGCCCGCGCGGGCGGCGGCCGTTCCCGATCCGCTGCACGCGGTGTTCGTGGCCCGCTGGCCGGCCTGGCTCGGCGGGATCGCGGTCGGGGCGATCGCGACGCTCGCCACCCTGCGCCTGAGCCCCCTCGGGGTGACGGCGGAGATCGGCGGGCGCAGCCGTCACGCCGCCGCGGCCCTCGGGCTGCTGCCGGAGCGTCTGGAGGGCCTCGACGGCTTCCGCGGCTGCGCCACCGCCCTGCGCGACGGCCTGCTGACCCCGAACGGGCTGTTCGTCGGCGGGCTCGTGGCGGCTTCCTTCGCGGCGGCGCTCGCCGCCGGCCAGTTCCGGCCGGTCCGGCCGCGACGCGGCCACGTCCTGCGCGGGCTCGCCGGCGGCGTCCTGCTCGGCTGGGGCGCGATGACCGGGCTCGGCTGCAGCATCGGCACGCTGCTCTCGGGCATCACCGCGGGCGCCGTCTCGGGCTGGGTGTTCGGGGTCGCGATGCTGGCCGGCGCGACGGTCGCGCTCCGCCTCGGCCGCCGGGTCGGGTGGCTCGCCTGAGCGATGCGGCCTCAATAAAAATAATCTTCCTGGAACGGGAGCACCGCGAGGTCATCGATCTCGCGGTGCGCTTCCAAATAAAACAACGTTCCGGTTGACGATGTCGCCGTAGAAAGACAGATTCTCCGGCAATCGAGCGGCGATGCCGCGCCCCCGACGACGATGAGAGACTGGTGATGACGACGCGACGCAGCTTGCCGTCCCGCAGGCAGGCCGCCGCCCTGCTCGGCGGCCTCGCCCTGCTGGCCTCCGGTGCCGCCCCGGCTGCGGCGGAGGAAGGGCGCCTGCGCATCGCCAAGCAGTTCGGCGTCGTCTACCTGCTCCTGAACGTCGCCGAGGACCAGAAGCTGATCGAGAAGCACGGCAGGAAGGCCGGGCTCGACGTCAGGGTCGAGTACGTCCAGCTCTCCGGCGGATCGGCGGTCAACGACGCGCTCCTGTCCGGCGGCATCGACGTCGCCAGCGCCGGCATCGGCCCGCTCTTCACCCTGTGGGACCGCACCCGCGGCCGGCAGAACGTGAAGGGCGTCGCCTCGCTCGGCAACTTCCCGTACTATCTCGTCAGCAACCGCCCCGAGGTGAAATCGATCGCCGACTTCACCGACAAGGACCGCATCGCCCTGCCGGCGGTCGGCGTCTCGGTGCAGGCCCGCATCCTGCAATGGGCCTCGGCCAAGCTGTGGGGCGACAAGGACTTCGCGCGGCTCGACCGGATCAGCGTGGCGCTGCCGCACCCTGAGGCGGCGGCCGCGATCATCAAGGGCGGCACCGAGATCACCGGCCATTTCGGCAATCCGCCGTTCCAGGAGCAGGAACTGGCCGAGAACCCGAACGCCCGCATCGTGCTCAATTCCTACGACGTCCAGGGCGGACCCGCCTCCTCGACCGTGCTCTACGCGACGGAGAAGTTCCACAAGGACAGCCCGAAGACCTACGGGGCCTTCGTCGAGGCCCTCGACGAGGCGGCGCAGTTCATCGCCGCCAACCCGGAGCAGGCCGCCGACATCTACATCAAGGCCAACGGCAGCCGGATCGACCGCGCGCTGCTGCTCAAGGTGATCAAGAACCCCGAGGTGACGTTCAAGGTCGAGCCGCAGAACACCCTCGGCCTCGGGCAGTTCATGCACCGGGTCGGCGCGATCCGGAACGAGCCGAAGGCGCTCGGCGACTACTTCTTCGCCGGCCCGCGGGTCGGGGCCGGAAGCTGAGGAGACGGGCATGACGCTGTTGGCCGAGCGCGACCCGGTCGCCGCGGCGCGGCCGCCGCTGTCCGTGGACGCGGCCCGCGCGCCGCGTCCCCTGCCCGCCCCGCTCCTGCGCATCGCCGGCGTCTCGCTGGAATACCGCACGCCGGAGCGGGTGGTGCGGGCCGCCCACCGCATCGACCTCGACGTCCACGAGGCCGACCGCTTCGTCCTGCTCGGGCCGTCCGGCTGCGGCAAGTCCACCCTGCTCAAGGCGGTGGCCGGCTTCATCCCGCCGGTCGAGGGCACGATCACCCTCGACGGCGCGCCGGTGCGCGGGCCGGGGCCCGACCGCATCGTGGTGTTCCAGGAATTCGACCAGTTGCCGCCGTGGAAGACGGTGATCGAGAACGTCGCCTTCCCGCTGCGCGCCGCCCGCGGGCTCGGCCGCCGCGAGGCGCGGGAGCGCGCCCGGGCCACCATCGAGAAGGTCGGGCTGTCGGCCTTCGCCGACAGCTACCCCCACCAGCTCTCCGGCGGCATGAAGCAGCGCGTCGCCATCGCCCGGGCGCTCGCGATGCAGCCCCGGGTGCTGCTGATGGACGAGCCCTTCGCCGCCCTCGACGCCCTGACCCGGCGCCGGATGCAGGAGGAGCTGCTGGCCCTCTGGGACGAGGCCCGTCTCACCCTGCTGTTCGTCACTCATTCCATCGAGGAGGCCCTGGTGGTCGGCAACCGGGTCGCCCTGCTCTCGCCCCATCCCGGGCGGGTCCGCGGCGAGTACAATTGCCACGACTTCGACCTGTCGAGCATCGGCAGCCGCGCCTTCCAGGCCGCCGTCCAGCGCCTGCACGGGCGGCTGTTCGAGCCCGCCGAGGCGCCGCGATGAGCCGGTTCGCCGTCCCGCCGATCCGCCCGGAGATCGACCGGGTCCTGCCGCCCTTCGTCGAGGCGCCGGTTGAGCGCGCCCTGCCGCTCGCGACCCGGCTCTGGCAGCAGGAATGGCTGCGCAAGGGCCTGATCCTCGCCGTGCTGGCCCTGGCCTGGGAGGCGCTGGCGCGCTGGCAGGACAACGACCTGCTGCTGCCGGGCTTCCTCGCCACCCTGTCGGCGCTCGCCGACGGCGTGGCGAGCGGCGAGATCCTGGAGCGGGTGCGGATCTCGCTCACCGTGCTGGCGCAGGGCTACCTCGCCGGGGTCGCCCTCGCCTTCGGGCTGACCTCGCTCGCGGTCTCGACCCAGTTCGGCCGCGACCTCCTCTCGACGCTGACCGCGATGTTCAACCCGCTGCCGGCGATCGCGCTGCTGCCGCTGGCGCTGCTGTGGTTCGGGCTCGGCACCGGCAGCCTCGTCTTCGTGCTGGTCCACGCGGTGCTGTGGCCGCTGGCGCTCAACACCTATGCGGGCTTCCAGGGCGTGCCCGAGACGCTGCGGATGACCGGGCGCAACTACGGACTGACCGGCCTGTCCTATGTCGGGCAGATCCTGGTCCCGGCGGCGCTGCCGGCGATCCTGTCGGGCCTCAAGATCGGCTGGGCCTTCGCGTGGCGCACCCTGATCGCGGCGGAACTCGTCTTCGGCGCCGCCTCGGGCCGCGGCGGCCTCGGCTGGTACATCTTCCAGAACCGCAACGAGCTCTACACCGACCGGGTCTTCGCCGGCCTCCTCCTCGTCATCGCGATCGGGCTCGTGGTCGAGACGGTCGTGTTCGCGAGCCTGGAGCGGGTGACGGTCCGGCGCTGGGGGCAGGTCCGTTGACGCAGCTCTGCTGACGACGTCGGCCGGCTCGAATCCCGAGTGAAACCATGACCCAGGACACCCTGCGCCTCGGCGCCTTCTTCTACGCCACCGGCCACCACGTCGCCGGCTGGCGCCACCCGTCGAGCGAGGCCGACGGCGGGATCAGCCTCGAGCGCCACGTCGGCTGGGCCCAGCGGGCGGAGGCGGCGAAGTTCGACCTCGTGTTCCTCGAGGACGGCACCGGCATCCGCGACGGCAACCTGCGCTCCAGCGAGCGCACCGCGCGCTCGACCCATTTCGAGCCGGTGACGCTGCTCTCGGCGCTCGCCGCCGTCACCCGGCGGATCGGCCTCGTCGCCACCACCTCGACGAGCTTCAACGAGCCCTACAACGTCGCCCGCCGCTTCTCCTCCCTCGACCACCTCAGCGGCGGCCGCGCCGGGTGGAACCTCGTCACCTCGGCCACCGACCTCGAAGCGGCGAATTTCGGCAACGACCGGATCGCCCGCCACGCCGACCGCTACGAGCGGGCGGAGGAGTTCGTCGACGTCGTGCTCGGCCTGTGGAACACCTGGGACGACGGCGCCGTCGTGATCGACAAGGCGAGCGGCCAGTTCTCGAAGCCGGACGGCTTCCGGCCGCTCGACCATAGGGGCAGGCACTTCGAGGTCCGGGGTCCCCTCAACCTCTCGCGCACGCCGCAGGGGCAGCCGGTGATCGTGCAGGCCGGCTCGTCCGGCCCCGGCAAGGACCTCGCGGCCCGCACCGCCGAGATCGTGTTCACGGCGAACCAGACCCTCGCCGAGGCGGTGGAGTTCTACGGCGACCTCAAGGAGCGGCTGGCCCGCTTCGGCCGGGCGCCGGGCGACCTCAAGGTGATGCCGGGGCTGTTTCCCGTCGTCGGGCGCAGCGAGGACGAGGCGCGGGCGAAGTTCGACGACTTGCAGGCGCTGATCGACCCGGTCGTCGGCCTCGCGCTCCTCGAACGCATGGTCGGCGGCCACGACCTCTCGGGCTACGACCCGGACGGGCCGGTGCCGGAACTGCCCGAGACCAACGGCGCCAAGTCGCGCCAGCAACTGATGTTCGACCTCGCCCGCCGCGAGGGCCTGACGCTGCGCCAGCTCTACCTGCGCATCGCCGGCGCGCGCGGCCACTCGCAGATCGTCGGCACGCCGGCGCAGATCGCCGACGAGATGGAGGAGCGGTTCCGCTCCGGCGGCGCCGACGGCTTCAACATCATGCCTCCGACCCTGCCCGGGGGCCTCGACGACTTCATCGAACTGGTGCTGCCGGAGCTGCGCCGGCGCGGCCTGTTCCGGCACGAGTACGACGGCCGCACCCTGCGCGAGCATATCGGCTCGCGTCCCCCTGCCCGGCCCGGTCCCGCGGGAGGCGGGCGGGCTCCCTGAACCGACCGGAGTTTCCCCGATGCTGACGTTGTCCCGGCGCGCCGTCCTCGGCGCGGCGCTCGCCCTCGGCCCGGCCGGCCTCGTCCGGGCGCAGGACCGGCCGCTGCGGATCGGCGTGACCGCCGGCCCGCACGCCGAGGTGCTCGACGCCGTGCGCAAGGTGGCGGCCGGGCGCGGGCTCGCCCTCCAGGTGATCGAGTTCACCGACTACGTGATCCCCAACCAGGCCCTGGCCGGCGGCGACCTCGACGCCAACTCGTTCCAGCACGAGCCCTACCTGCGCAACCAGATCGCGAAGACCGGCTGGAAGCTCGTGAAGGTCGCGACCACCACGGCCTCGCCGCAGGGCATCTACTCGAAGAGGGTCCGGCGGATCGAGGATCTTCCCGCCGGCGGGACGATCGCGATCCAGAACGACCCGTCGAACGGCGCCCGCTCGCTCCGGATCCTGCACGCCAACGGCGTCATCCGGCTCAGGGACCCGGCCGACACCGCCGCGACGCTCCTCGACATCGCCGACAACCCGAAGCGTTTCCGTTTCGTCGAACTCGACGCCGCCCAGCTCGCCCGCGCCCTCGACGACGTCGATGCCGCCTCGATCAACAACAACTACGCGATCCAGGCCGGGCTCTCGCCGGTGACCGACCCGCTGATCCGGGAGCCGGTCGAGGGGCCGTGGGTGAACATCATCGCGGTGCGCGAGGCCGACCGGGACAAGCCCTGGGTGACGACGCTGGTCGAGTCCTACCGCTCGCAGCCGGTCAAGGACTTCGTCCTCTCCCGCTTCAAGGGCGCCTACGTGCCGACATGGTAGCGCCTCCCCTGGCGACGGGCCGCGTTGCGGCGTAATCCCCCCGTCGCTGTCACGCCGAGCCGGTGCGCCATGATCCGCTTCAACGCCTTCGAGATGAACTGCGTCGGACACCAGTCGCCCGGCCTGTGGCGCCATCCGCGCGACCGCTCGGGGGAGTACAACACCCTCGGCTACTGGACCGATCTGGCGCGGCTGCTCGAACGGGGCCTGTTCGACGGCGTGTTCCTGGCCGACGTGGTCGGCCTCTACGACGTCTATGGCGGCTCGCCGGCCGCGGCCCTGCGGCACGCCGCGCAGGTGCCGGTCAACGACCCGCTCCTCGTCGTGCCGGCGATGGCGGCGGTGACCGGACATCTCGGCTTCGGCGTCACCGTCAACCTGTCCTACGAGGCGCCCTACCTCCTCGCCCGCCGCTTCACGACCCTCGACCACCTCAGCGGCGGCCGGATCGGCTGGAACGTCGTCACCGGCTACCTCGATTCGGCGGCGCGGGCGATGGGCCTCGACCGCCAGCGCGGCCACGACGACCGCTACGATCTCGCCGAGGAGTACATGGCGGTGACCTACGCCCTGTGGGAGGGAAGCTGGGACGACGACGCCGTGCGCCGCGACCGGGCCGCGGGCGTCTTCGCCGATCCCGGCAGGGTCCGGCCGGTCCGGCACGAGGGCGCGCATTTCCGGGTCGAGGGCGTGCATCTCGGCGAGCCGTCGCCGCAGCGCACCCCCGTCATCTACCAGGCCGGCACCTCGCCGAAGGGCCGCGTCTTCGCCGCCCGCCACGCCGAATGCGTGTTCGTCTCCGGCCCGACGCCGCAGGTCATCGCCCCGCGGGTGGCCGCCCTGCGCGGGGGTGCGGCCGAGGCCGGGCGCGCGCCCGGCGACCTGCTGGTCTATTCCCTCGCCACGATCGTGGTGGCGGACACGGACGCGGCCGCGGCGGAGAAGCTCGCCGAGTACCGCGCCCATGTCAGCCCCGAGGGCGCCCTCGCGCTGATGTCGGGCTGGACCGGGGTCGACTTCTCGACCCTCGACCTCGATGCCGAGGTCCGGCACGTCGAGAACGACGCCGGCCGCTCGGCGATGGACAACGTCACCCGGGCCGATCCGAGTCGGGTCTGGACGGTGCGGGAGGTGGCCGAGCATGTCGGGATCGGCGGCATCGGCCCGGTCTTCTGCGGCTCGCCCGCCACGGTCTGCGACGCCCTCGAAGCCTGGGTGGCGGCGACCGGGGTCGACGGCTTCAATCTCGCCTACGTCGTGGCGCACGAGACCTTCGCCGACGTCGTCGACCTCGTCGTGCCCGAATTGCAGCGGCGCGGACGCTACCCGACCGCCTATCGCGACGGCCCGCTGCGCCGGAAGCTGTTCGGCCGCGACCGCGTCGGCGCCCCCCACCCGGCGGCGAGCCACCGTTTTCCGTGATGAGCGCGGGTCTTCCCCTCTCCCCGCGTGCGGGGAGAGGGGAACGCGCACGAACCACAGTGGCCGTCCGACCATCGAAGTCGGAGCCTGCCCGGGATCCGGCCGCGGGCTCGGACCGCGAGAACCGGTTTCTATTCAGGGCGCGATCCCGGCCTCAGCCGGGATCGCGCGCGACGTGGAAGCGGGCGACTCCGTCGTTGGCGAGCTGCGCCACGAGCTGCAGTTCCCAGTCGATATACGCCTGCATGTTGGCCCGGGCGTTGTCGGTGCCCTCGTAGGGGCGCTTGTAGACGTCGTCCGGCGGCGACAGCCAGCGCGCCTCGGTCTCCAGGGGAAGGCCGGCCTCGGTCCAGGCCCGCGTGCCGCCGGCGAGCAGCCGCACCGGGCGCGCGGTCGCCGCCCGCGCCTCGGCGAGGTTCGCCGCCGCCACCCGCCCGTCCGGCGAGGTCAGGACGACCGGCCCGTCGCCGGGCAGCCCGGCGAGGTCGCGCGCCAGCTCCGGCCCGGAGGCGAACCAGGCGCCCGGAACGTGGCCCCGGCGATAGGCCGGGCTGCGGGCGAGGTCGACCACCGCCGCCCCGGCGTCGAGATCCCGCGGCGCGACCGCCGGGCCGTCGGGGAGAGCGACCCGGGCGGGCTCCGGCCGCGGGGCATCGGCCGGCAGGGCGGCATCCTCGGCCAGCACGCTGACGTCCCATCCCATCTGGAACAGCCACGAGGCCGCCATCCGGGCCCGCACCCCGTCGTCGTCGGAGAGCACGACGCGGGCGCCGCGCACGCCGAGCCACTCGTCGGTGGCCTGGACGAGCTGCCCGCCGGGCGCGGAGACGAAGCCGGCCGGGTGGCCGAGGGCGTGCTCGGCCGGGTCGCGCACGTCGAGGGTGTAGAGCGTGCGCGTCTCGGCCTCGTCGCGGAACCGCGCGAGGTCGTCGGCCCCGATCACCCGCACGCCGACCCGCGCCGCCCAGGCGCCGGCGCGCTCGCGCGCCCAGGCCCGCGCCTCGGCCGATGGCGCGGCGACCCGCTCGGTGCGGCGGGTCTCCAGCGCCAGGCCCTCCAGCGTCCAGCCGATGGTGCCGTTGCGCAGGGCGACGACCCGGTTGGGCAGGCCGGCATTCACGAGGCTCTGCGTGCCGATGATGCTGCGGGTGCGCCCGGCGCAGTTGACCACGACGAGGGTCTCCGGCGAGGGCGCGGCATCGCGGATGCGGTAGACGAGCTCGCCCCCCGGCAGGCTGCGGCCGCCCGGGATGCTCATCGTGGCGAACTCCTCGAAGCGGCGGGCATCGACCACGACGACGTCCTCCTCGTCGAGGAGGCGCCTCACCTCGTTCGCCGGCAGCGACGGCGTGTGGCGGATGGCCTCGACCAGCTCGCCGAACGCCTTCGAGGGCACGTTGACGTCGCGATAGACCTCGCCGACCCGGGCATAGGCGGGCAGCCCGCCCTCCAGGATCGCGACGTCGCGGTAGCCGAGGGCGGCGATGCGCCCCGCCGCCCGCTCCGCGTAGCCCTCGCCGGCATCGTAGACGACGACCGGGGCCGAGAGGCGCGGCACCAGGGCCGGCAGCGCCGTCTCGATCTCGCTCACCGGCACGCTGAGCGCGAACAGCGGATGCGCCTCGGCGAACCGGCCCTCCTCGCGCACGTCGAGGAGCGCGATCTCCCGTCCCTCGGCCCAGAAGGCGCGCAGCGCCCGCGCCGTGATGGTCTTGGTCATGCTCAGGTCTCGGTGGCGCGCGGTCCGGGCCGGAGGCGCTGGGGATGGGCCTCGGTCAGAAGAAGGCGCCGGTCGGCGGCAGGGTGCCGTTGAGGTAGTGGTCGCCGACGACCCGCTCCTTGTAGATCCGCGGGTTGTGCGAGGCGATCACCTTCAGGTTGCGCCAGTGGCGGTCGAGGGCGCCGGCGGTCGCGACCGCGCTGCCGCTGCCGACGTCGAGGAGCAGGCTCGCGAGGGTGGCGGCGACCTCGTCGGTCACGACCTTGGCCTCGGCCGCCGCGATGCTGGCGGCGATCGACAGCGCCTCGGCGTCGGGGCGCCGGGCCTGCGCCCAGGCGAGGTCGAGCGCCGCGACGGCGCGGTCGGTGACCGCGAGGATCGCGGCCCGGTGGGCGGCGATGCGGCCGACCACCGCCTGAATCTCCGGCTCGTCGGCGGGGCGCTCGGCGAGCGCGTGGTAGAAGTTGCGCCGGCGCCCGCGCACCAGCGCGAGGGCGTCCTGGAGGATCCGGGTGACGATCCCCGAGATCACGACCGTCAGGTACACCTGATGGAAGGTGTAGCCGTAGAGGTACGGCTCGCCCTCGGCCCGCTCGGGCACCGCGAACAGGTCCTCCGGCCGGACCGCCACGGCGTCGAACACGGTGGTCCCCGACCCGGTGAGCTTCTGGCCGAAGCCGGTCCAGTCGTCGTCGAGCGTCACGCCGGGCGCCCGGGCCGGGACCAGGAACTGCACCACCCGTCCGGTCTCGCCGTCGCGGGCCGAGGCGAACAGGTGGTCGGCATACATGTTGCCGGTCGAGTAGATCTTCGTGCCCGAGACCCGGTAGGCCGTCCCGCCGGGCTCCCGCGCCAGCGTCGCGCCGGGCACCTGGCCGCGGCTGCCGGCGGGGCCGCCGCCGGCCTCCGAGAAGGCGACGCCGAACATCCCGCCCCTCCCAGCGAGGGCGAGGATGCGGGCGGAGAACGGCTCCTGCGCGGTCCTGAGATGCTGCTCGACCGCGAAGAAGTGGTTGCGGAAGACGTGGGCGATGTTGGGGTCGGCGGTGGCGAGGTCGCGGGCGAGGGCGAACAGCTCGGGCAGGGTCACCCCCCGGCCGCCCGCCCCGGGGGCGAGCCGGACGGCGCCGAAGCCCGCCGCCTTCAGCGCCGCGGTCTCCTCGTGGATCGGCCGGCGCTCGACGTCGCGGGCGGCGGCGCCCGCGGCGAAGCCGGCGAACGCGGCGTCGAGGCCGAGGCGGCGGGTCACCGGGCTCCAGTCCGGCCTCGTGGCGGCGGCGGGGTCGAAGCGCTGTCCCTGCAACATGGGCGGGCCCTCCTCAGCGGCCGGTGCCGGTGCGGCGCACCGGCTCGGCGTCGCGCGGGTCGATGTACGGGGCGAGGCCGAGGTGGTGGCGCAGGGTCCGGCCGGTGTAGTCGTCGCGGAACCGCCCGGCCCGGCGCAGGAGCGGCAGCACGCCGTCGACGATGTCCTCCAGGCCGCTCGTCTGGACGTCGATGTTGAGGTTGAACCCGTCCGCCGCGCCGGTGTCGAGCCAGTGCAGGATGTCGGCGGCGACCGCCTCGGGCGTGCCGACGATCATCCGGTGGCCGCCGACGATGTTGCTGAGCGCGGCCTGCCGCACCGTCCAGCCGTGCTGCACCGCCTCGGCGAGGATCTGCCTGCGCGGCCAGCGCGAGGCGATCGGCACGCGCGGCTCGGCCGCCTCGATCCGGTCGTAGGGCAGCGCCTCGTCGAGCGGCAGGTCGTCGGGGTCGAGGGCGAAGTGGCGGGCGAGTTCGCCGCGCAGGAACTCGATGTCGAGCCCGGCATCGAGGTCGGCCTTGCGCCGCAGCGCCTCCGCCTCGGTGCTGCCGACGATCGGGAACAGCCCGGGCATGACGAGGAGCCCGTCCGGGTCGCGGCCGTTGGCGCGGGCGAGGCCCTTGACGTCGGCGTAGAACCTGCGCGCCGGCTCGATCAGGCGCTGGCCGGTGAACAGCGCGTCGGCGTGGCGCGCCCCGAACGCCTTGCTGTCCTCCGACTGCCCGGCCTGGAAGATCACCGGGCGTCCCTGCGGGCCGACCGGGGCCGACAGCGCCCCCCGGGCGCGGAAGTGGCGGCCCTCGACGGCGATCGGGCGCAGCAGGGCCGGGTCGACGAAGCGGTTGCCGTCGCGGTCGGCGACGATCGCGGCGGCGGGGAGCGAGTCCCACAGGCCGGTGACGATCTCGACGAACTCGGTGGCGCGCCGGTAGCGCTCCTCCTGGTTGAAGCCGGCCTCCAGCCCGTAGGCGGCGAGCGCCACCGGGGTCTGGCTGGTGATGATGTTCCAGGCCGCCCGGCCCTTGCTGATGTGGTCGAGCGAGGCGATCTGGCGGGCGACGATGGTGGGATGACCGAAGATCGTCGAGGTGGTGGCGACGAGGCCGATATGGTGCGTCGCCTGCGACAGGGCGGCGAGCAGCGTCACCGGGTCGAGGGCGCGCCACGGCCGGTGCAGCGCCTCCTCGACCAGCCCGCCGGGGCCGTCGGCGAGGAACAGCGCGTCGATCTTGCCGCGCTCCGCGGTCCTCGCGATGCGCAGGAAGGCGTCGATGTCGGTCGAGACGGAGGCCGGGTCCGGCAGGGTCTTCCAGGCGGCGTCGTGGCGTCCCGAGGCGAGGACGTTGACGCCGAGGCGCACGGGCTTGTTGGCGGGCATGGGCACGCTCCGGGGTGTTGGCGGGCGGAGGAGGCGGAGCGCGGTCAGACCCGGACCGAGTGGTCGGCGACCCTCACGCGCTGCGGTAGGATCGCCCGGTCGGCGAGCCAGTCGGCCGCCTTCTGGAAGTCGGCGAGGAAGGCCGCGTCGTCGGCCTCGTAGAACCTGTTCTGCCGCCGGTAGCCGGCGAGGTGGTCGCGCACCGCGTCGCCGTACTTGCCCTCCTTCTGGGCGATGGTCTCGGCCTCGACCGGGTTCTCGCTGATCCAGCGGCCCTCGCGGGCGTAGGCGTCGATCACCGCGCGCACGAGGGCGGAGTTCCTCGTCGCGAAGTCGCGCAGGGTCACCAGCGAGGAATAGTCGATGAGGAAGTCGAGGTCCCTGCCCTCGAAGAAGATGTCCTTGGCGCCGTACTGGTCGCGGGCGATGTCGACGGCCGGCGTCCACATCGACCACGCGTCGACCCGTCCCTGGCCGAAGGCCGGCGAGGCGTCGGGCGGGTTGAGGTACACGAACTCGACCGACTTGCGGTCGACGCCGTGCTTCTCCAGGGCGGCGACGAGCAGGAACTCGCCGAGGCCGGAGCGGTTCACCGCGACCTTCTTGCCGGCGAGGTCCTTCACCGAGTCGATGCCGGAGGTCTTCTTGACGATGATCGCCGTCGAGCGCGGCGAATAGACGTTGTAGTTCGTGAACACCAGCGGCGAGCCGGCGATGATGGCGGCGAGTGCCGGGGTGGTGCTGCCCCAGAACCCGAAATCGGCGCTGCCGCCGACCACCGCCTGCAGGGACGGGGCGTGGTTGGGGAAGGGCCCGACCCACTTCACCTTGATGTCCTGCGCCGCGAGGCTCTTCTCGAGTTCGCCGCGCTCCCGGGCGATGAGCGGCAGGCCGCCCCGACCCCAGCCGAGCCGGACGGTGTCGGTGTTGCGGGTGCCCTGGGCGCGGGCCGGGCCGGCGGAGGGGGCGAGCCCCGCCGCCGAGGCGCCGAGGGCGAGCCCGGCGCCCTGGATGAGCCGGCGCCGGTCGATTCCGAACCTGTCTGAACGCGTCATGGGGAGAAATCCTGGAGGGAGAAGGCGGTCGCGCCGGGCCGCGGGCCCGGCGACGCTCCGCGAAGGGTCGGGGGCCGGTCAGGCGGCGCGGTCGTGGACGGTGACGCCGAGTTCGCCGAGCAGCTTGGCGCGCAGTCCCCGCGGCCCCGCCGCGGTCTCGGCGCGCACGTCGTAGGAGGCGGCGATCCGGCCGCCGCGCATCACCAGGATGCGGTCGGCGATGGTGATCGCCTCGTCGACGTCGTGGGTGACGAGCAGGACCCCCGGCCGGTGGCGGGCGACCAGATCCTTGATGAGGTCGTGCATCCTGATCCGCGTCAGCGCGTCGAGGGCGGCGAAGGGCTCGTCGAGCAGCAGCAGCCTGGGCTCGCGCACCAGGGCGCGGGCGAGCGCCACGCGCTGGGCCTGCCCGCCCGAGAGGTTGCGCGGCCAGTCGGTCTCGCGCCCCCCGAGGCCGACCTCGCGCAAGGCGGCGACCGCCTGCGCCCGCGCGCCCGGCGTCCCGATCCCGAGGGCGACGTTCTGCCAGAGCGGCGCCCAGGGCAGCAGGCGGTGCTCCTGGAACACCACCGCCGGCTGGGACGGGCCGTCGATCCGCCCGGCCTCGACCGGATCGAGGCCGGCGAGCGAGCGCAGCAGCGTGGTCTTGCCGCACCCGCTCTCGCCCAGCATCGCGACGAACTCGCCGAGTTCGATCCGCAGGTCGAGACCCTCGATGACGACCCGCTCGCCGTACTGGCGCCGCAGGCCCCTGACCGTGACGGCGGCGCTCATCGGCGCTCTCCCTTGGCGTAGTTCGGGTGCCAAGCCAGCAGGCGGCGCTCCAGGGCCCGGGCGAGGCTGTCGGCGAGAACGCCGATCGCCGCGTAGATGACGATCGTCAGGACGATGACGTTGGTCTGGAGGAACTCGCGGGCATCCATCGCCAGGAAGCCGATGCCCTTCGTGGTGGCGATCGTCTCGGCGATCACCAGCGCCAGCCAGGCGACCGCGAGCGCGTAGCGCACCCCGGTCAGGATCGACGGCATCGCGCCGGGCAGGACGATCCTCGTGATGCGCCCGCGCAGGCCGAGCCCCGTGACCTTGGCGACTTCGAGGAGCTTCGGGTCGACCTGCCGGATCCCCAGCACCGTGTTGATGTAGATCGGGAACATCACCCCGAGCGAGACCAGGAAGATCTTGCCGGCCTCGTCGACGCCGAACCACACGATCACCAGCGGCAGCAGGGCGAGGAACGGGATCGCCCGGACCATCTGGATCGAGCGGTCGAGCAGGGCCTCGGCGAGGCGGGAGAAGCCGACGAGCACCCCGAGACCGAAGCCGATGCCCCCGCCGATGACGAAGCCGGTCGCCGCCCGCAGCAGGCTGTAGCCGAGATGGACGAACAGCGAGCCGTCGGCGGCCATCGTCCAGGCGGTCGCCAGGACCGTGCTCGGAGCCGGCAGGACCTGCGGGTTCACGGCGCCGAGCCGGCACAGCAACTCCCAGGCCAGCGCGACGCCGACCGGGGCCAGCCACGAGATGGCGAGGAGATCGCGCTCCCTCCACACGACCGCCCTGCGGATGGACTTGGCATGACCCTGCCGTGCGAGGCCGAGGTGCTCCGGTTTCTCGATCGATACGTCAACTGCCATGAGGATTCACTTCCGCTCCCCGGATCCGCCCATCGGGCGCCGGCCGCACCCCGCTGATGTGGCGGGATACATATTTTAGTCCATCGAAATTGTAAACTAAAGTCGGGGCGATTCTGACTGCGTCCGCGCCGGTCGCCCGCCCCCGGCTGCGATCCGGCCGGAACGGTCGCGTCGGGCAGTCCAGGTTTCCGGTCGGATCGAATTGTCGGATATTTCGCCGATGCTCGATCGATGCGGTGTGCCGGCTACAGGGTTAACCGATGGTCCAGTCCACTTCTCGATCACCCTGATATCTTCCGGCATGATAAAAATCCGCCGCGCGACCGGCGGCGCCAGGATTCTTTTCCACGGATGATCGTTCGCGGCGGCCATCAAGCCCGCAAGCGAATAATGCCGCAGTGCACACGGTCGCTCGCGGCCAAGCTACGGCAAGACGCGGCCCAGCTCGTCGGTCGGCTTATAGGATGTAGTGCTTGAGCCTACGTTTCCGAATCGCATGACCAAAGATTCGCGGCAAAAACACTAAATAGACAGCAGTTTTATTTGTCTAAAAAATCTTGAAAATCAACAATATTTGACATGATATCCCCGCATGTGTATCGGTCGAGCTCACATGAAGAGGAGGATAACTAAGACTAATACATTGGTACTACATCATACGAATGGCCTACGCCTTCAGTGCGAGGCTTCCTTCATGCTGGCCCCACAGACCTGACCGTTCGGATCGCCTGATCCGATCCGGTGCGCATGCGCCGCGCGCGATGTCGCTCAGGCCCGCCACTTGGCCTCTCGAACGCCTTGGCACCCGCTCTGTGACGGCCGGGTAACGACGACCCTTGCCTCGTCGACAGGAGTTTTGATGACCGTCTACTACGTGTCGCCCAACGGCTCGAATTCCGACTCCGGAACGATCGACCAACCCTTCGCCTCGCTGCAACACGCCCACGATCTGGCCCAGCCCGGGGACGAGATCCTCCTGCGCGGCGGAACCTACCGCCTGTCGGACGGGATCCGGCTCACGAATGACGGGACCAGCAGCGAGCCGATCACGGTCCGCAACTATGACGGCGAAGTGCCGGTCCTCGACGGGTCGGCGATGACGTCGGACAGCGCGACCGGCGGCTACGTCCTCGACCTCTCGGGCGTCGCCTGGAACACCGTCTCCGGCCTCCAGGTCACCGGCGGCCCGGAGGGCGGCCTGATCATCCACGACAACTCCCACGACAACGTCATCGAGCAGCTCGACGTGAGCCACAACGGACGGCTGTCCGAGTGGGAGGGCAAGGGCATCTCGCTGTTCGACACGAGCTACAACAACCTGCTGCTCAACAACGATTCGCACGACAACCGCGACCTGAACCTCGACAACGCGGACGGGTTCCAGATCAGCACCAGCGGCGCCGGCAACGTCCTGCGCGGCAACCGGGCCTACAACAACTCCGACGACGGGTTCGACCTGTTCAACGTGTTCGACGGCACCGACGCGGGCTCCGTCGTGCTCGACCAGAACTGGGCCTTCCACAACGGCTACGCCGACGGCGACGAGCCGGCCGGCGACGGCAACGGGTTCAAGCTCGGCGGCCAGCGCGCGGGCAGCGGCGGCACCTCCGGCGGCCACACCGTCACCAACAACATCGCCTACGGCAACCGTGGATCGGGCTTCGACGAGAACGAGGCCACCGACCCCCTGACCCTCACCAACAACACCGCCTACGACAACGCATCCTACAATTTCGGGTTCTACGAAGGGGAGAACCTGTTCGAGAACAACCTCTCCCTCGGGACCGGCAGGGTCTCGGCCTCCGGCAGCGGCTCGAACAATTCCTGGGACCTCGACGACGCTGCCGGCCTCGGTGACCTTCCGTCGCAGTTCGATCCGTCGCTCCTCGACGCGGAGCGGGGGGGCAATGGCGGGCTCCCGTCCTCCCTCGTCGCCTCGATCGACGAGAGTGCCGGGTTGCTGCTCGGTGCCGTCGTGCCGGCGGCGTCGGAGCCGGGTTCGGCTGGATCCGGCGCCTCGGGGCCGATCGCCTCGGAGCCGGTCGTGTCGGAGCCGTCCGCGGCGCAACCGGCCGCTCCGACGCAGCCCGTCGCGTCGCCATCCGCACCGTCGGGCGGCAGCCAGAACTTCGACGACGACGTCGCGCTGGTGAACGGCAACGACGGCGCGACGGCGGAGACGGGCAACACCCCGCGGCCCGAGACCGAGTCCGACTGGCATGGCTGGCGGCACGGCGGCCACCACGACGGCCAGTGGGGACATCGCGGCTGGGACGGCGAGGCGTCGCAGTCCTGGCACGACGCCGCGGCGCATGCCTCCGGCTCGCAGGACATCTTCGCCGGCAGCCTCCCGGGCTGATCCCGCGATCGCCCGGTTCCGGGCATGCATGCCGGTGCCGGAGCGTTCGACGCTCCGGCACCGGCCGTGCGCACCCCTCCCCTCGCTCGACGGTGACGGAGATCACTCGACGGTGACGGAGGTCATTCGACGGTGACGGACTTGGCGAGGTTGCGCGGCTGGTCGACGTCCTTCCCCAGCACCACCGCGGTGTGGTAGGCCAGCAACTGGATCGGCACCGCGTAGACGATCGGCGCGACCACCGGGTCGAGGTCCGGCATCGTCAGCGTCGCCAGCGTGTCCAGGCCCGCCGCCGCGGCGCCCCGCGCGTCCCCGATCAGGACGATCCGCCCGCCGCGCGCCGCCACCTCCTGCATGTTCGACACCGTCTTCTCGAAGATCCCGTCGTGCGGCGCGATCACGATCACCGGAACCGCCTCGTCGATCAGCGCGATCGGACCGTGCTTCAGCTCCCCCGCCGCGTAGCCCTCGGCATGGATGTACGAGATCTCCTTCAGCTTCAGCGCCCCCTCCAGCGCCATCGGGTAGGCGGTGCCGCGGCCGAGATACAGAACGTCCCGCGCCCGGGCGATCTCCCGCGCCAGACCCTCGATCTCCTCCTCGCGCTTGCCCGCCTCCGCCATCAGCCCCGGCACCGTGATCAGCGCGTCCACCAGCGCCCGCTCGCGCGCCTCGTCGAGCACGCCCCGCGCCCGCCCCGCCGCGATCGCGAGGCTCAGCAGCACCGTGAGCTGGCACGAGAACGCCTTGGTCGAGGCCACCCCGATCTCGGGACCCGCCAGCGTCGGCACCACCGCCGACGCCTCCCGCGCGATGGTCGAGGTCGGCACGTTGACCACCGCCAGCGTGTGCTGGCCCTGCGCCCTGGCGTAGCGCAGCGAGGCGAGCGTGTCGGCGGTCTCGCCCGACTGCGAGATCACCAGCGTCAGCCCGCCCGCCTCCAGCGGCGGCTCGCGGTAGCGGGTCTCGGAGGCGACGTCGATCTCGACCGGCAGCCGGGCGAGCTGCTCGAACCAGTACTTGGCCACCAGCCCGGCGTAGTAGGCGGTGCCGCAGGCGGTGATCGACAGCCGCGACAGCGTGGCGAAGTCGAACGGCAGCGCCTCGGGCAGGCGCACCCGGCCGTGGGCGAGGTCGACGTAGTGGGCCAGCGTGCGGCCGACCACCTCGGGCTGCTCGTGGATCTCCTTGAGCATGAAGTGGCGGTAGTTGCCCTTGTCGACGAGGAGCGCCTGGGTGGCGATCCTCTGGCGCGGGCGGGACACCGGGGCGCCGGCGGCGTCGCGGATCTCGGCGCCGTCGCGGGTGAGCACGGCCCAGTCGCCCTCGTCGAGGTAGGTGATCTCGTCGGTGAACGGGGCCAGCGCCAGGGCGTCGGAGCCGAGGTAGGTCTCGCCGTCGCCGAAGCCGATGGCGAGCGGGGCGCCGTGGCGGGCGCCGATGAGGAAGTCGTCCTCGCCGGCGAACAGGAAGGCGAGGGCGAAGGCGCCGCGCAGGCGCGGCAGGGTGGCCTCGACGGCGTCGCGGGGGGAGAGGCCGCGGCTCATGGCGTGGCTGACGGCCTGGGCGACGACCTCGGTGTCGGTCTCGGTCTCGAAGACGACGCCGTGGGCCTGGAGCTCGGCCTTGAGTTCGCGGAAGTTCTCGATGATGCCGTTGTGGACGACGGCGAGGCGGTCGGTGGCGTGGGGGTGGGCGTTGGTCTCGTTGGGCCGGCCGTGGGTGGCCCAGCGGGTGTGGCCGATGCCGATGGCGCCGGCCAGCGGGTTCTGGAGCAGCTTGAGCTGGAGGTTCGACAGCTTGCCCTCGGCCCGCCGCCGCTCCAGCCGCCCGCCCTCCAGCGTCGCGATCCCGGCCGAGTCGTATCCCCGGTATTCGAGCCGCCGCAGGGCGTCCACCAGCTTGTCGCTCACCGTATCGGACGCGACGATTCCCGCGATCCCGCACATGACGGATCCCCCATGAGGTTCGGATGATGGTTGCGACCGGGATGCCCGTTCAGGGTAGTCCGGACTGGAAGCGGGCGTATCCCCGGGGATCGACGTCGGTCAGCACCGCGACGGCGTTGACGTCGAACGCACCGACGAAGCGGGCCGACCGGCGCAGGGCCATGAGGGCCTCGCAGGCGGTCTCGCGCCGCGTGGCTCCCCAGCGCAGCCCGAGGATCACGCCGTCGGACATCGCGGCGAGGACGCGCACCCGCATCGCGCTCAGGATCGGCGGCGCGTCCACCACGACGTAGTCGTAGCGATCCGCCAGCAGCCTGAACTCCTCCCCCGACCGGTCGAGGAGCGTGTCGGCCCGGTCGAGCGAGGTCGCGAGCCGGTCGAAGGGGTGGCTGGCGTCCCGGGCCACGCGGCAGGATTCGCCGCGGGCGGCGATGTCCTCGTGGTCGCTCGCCTCCATCACCAGGACGCGCCGCCCGGCCCAGCCCAACCCCTCGCCGAGCCCGGCCGCGAGGCCCCGCTTGTCCTCGTCGCACCGGCCCGCGGTGACGAGGATGACCTGCGCGCCGTGGTCGCCGCGGTCGCCGCGAAGGCGGGTGAGCGAGCGGGCGAGCGACGCCAGGGCCCGCTCGCGCAGCAGGGCGGCAGGATCGTGGTCGTCCGACCGGTGCAGCAGGCGGTGCGGCCGGAGGCGCGGGACGAGCCCGAGGCAGGTGATCCCGGCGATCTCCTCGACCTCCCGCTCGCTGCGCAGGGAGCGATCCATGCGCTCGCGCAGGAGCGCGAGGGCGATGCCGAGCCCGCCGAAAGCGAAGCAGGCCGGCGGGAGCAGGAGGAACGGGTTGATCGAGCTGGGGCGGGACGGCACCGAGGCGAGGGCGAAGACGCGCGCCTCGGCCGCGAAGGGGCGCGCGGAGTCCTTCGGGTCCTCCTGGCGGCGCTGCATCAGGTCGTCGAGCAGCTTGCGCGCCGAGGCGATGCGCTGCTCCAGCGCCCCCTGCTCCAGGCGCTGCCGGAAGGCCTGGCCGCTACGGGCCTGCAACTCCTGGAGCTGCAATTCGAGCCGGCTCACCCGCAGGCCGAGTTCCCGCACCGCGAACTCGGCCTCCAGGCGCCCGGTCTCGGCGGCACCCTCCCCGCTCTCCGGCGCGGAGCCCGGCCGGGTCAGGCGCGCCTGCTGCTCGTGCAGCCGGGTCCGGGCGAGGGCGAGCTGGCGCTGCACCTCCGCGATCAGGTCGACGTCGCCGTCCGGGGAGGCGGTGCCGTTGGCGGCCTGGAACGCCTTCAGGGCGTCCTCGGCCCGTTCGAGATCCGCCCGCACGGCCTCGATCCGGATGTCCTGCTCGGCATGGGAGGACGCGGCGTCGCGGCGCTTGCGGTCCCGCAGCTCCTCGACGTGCAGCGTGACCAGCCTGTTGACCGTCGTCGCCGCCTCCTCCGGATCGCGGCCGCGGGCGCTGACCGCCACGATGCTCGAGAGCCGCTCCTGCCGGACCAGCAGCGCGGCCTTGAGCGACGCGAGATCCCCGCCGGGCGCCCCGCCGGGCCCCGCCTCCGGCTCCGGGCGGGGCGGCAGGAGGGTGGTCTTGACCGCGGTCGCGGCGGCCGTGAGGGTCTCGCGCAGGCGGGCATCGAGGGGCGGCGGCGCGGCCGCCGGAGCCGGCCCTGCGGCCGCGCCGTCGGCCCGCTCGGTCAGCACCCGCCGCAGGCGGCGATCCGAGGTCAGCATCGCGATGTGCGTGTCGATCACCGGGCCGAGGAGCGCGGCGGCGATCTCGGCCGAGGTCGGCTCCACGATCAGTTGCGCCGTGGCGGTGTAGGCGGGGGGCACCGACAGGGCCGCGATGCCGGTGAGGACCGTCCCGGCGAGCGCGACCGCGGCGATGAGGCCGGCGCGCCGGCGCAGGGTGTTGAGGATCGGCCGCCGGCGTCCCGGCCCGGCCGGTTCCTCGTCGCGCTCGCCGCCGGCGCGCTCTGGGACGACCGCCGACGCGAGGTGCAGGCGGCCGTGTTGGACGAAGGTTCCGAGTGTCTTGTTCAACCGTCGCACTCCCTCGCGAGCCCTCCGTCGCCGGGTGCCCGAGCCGCGTTCCGTCCGCCTCATCGGCCGCTCCGGCGGGCAGGAACCGGATCCGTTGATCCGCGCTCCGGTGCCTCGCTTCGGACACCGGAACGCTGCCCAGTGCTAATTTTAAGGATCTGGTAGTGATTTGATCCCCGTCAATTTCCGGCGCCGACGATCCAGTAGCAGTGACGACAGCAGAATGCGGCGTTCTGGACGTGCTGAATTCAGTCGTGATGTTTCATAAACGACGAGCGCCGATCAAAAAGTAAATAAATCGGTCCGTGACCACGAGAACAAATGCGCTTCTCTTGTGGCCGAAGCCCTGCATTGTACGAGGAGGCCGTTGTGAAAGCCGTCATTCAAGCAGGTGGGCGCGGGATGCGCCTCAGGCCCTACACGTCGGTTCTTCCCAAGCCGTTGATGCCGATCGGCGCACGGCCTGTCCTGGAACTGCTGGTCAAGTGGCTGCGCCGCAACGGCGTCGTCGAGTTGTACGTGACGACGGGCTATCTCGGCCACCTGATCCGCAGCTTCTGCGGCAACGGGCGCCAGTGGGGCATCCAGATCGTCTACACGGAGGAGGCCGACCCCCTCGGCACGATCGGCCCGCTGACGCTGCTCAGGAAGCACCTGACGTCGCCGTTCTTCGTGCTCAACGGCGACATCCTCACGGATCTGAGCCTGAAGAGCTTCCTGGCGCAGCATCGCAGCCATGGCGGCATGTTCACCATCGCGACGACGACCCGGTACAACAAGCTCGAATACGGCGTCATCGAGGATCGCGACGGCGTCATCACCGGCTTCATGGAGAAGCCGACGCTCACCAACAGCGTGAGCATGGGCGTCTACTGCATGCAGCCCGAGATCCTCAAGCACATCCCGTCCGGCGTGCCGTTCGGCGTCGACGACCTGATCCATTGCCTGATGGAGAAGAACATTCCCGTGCACACCTACAAGCATGGCGGCCTGTGGCTCGACATCGGCCGGGTCGACGACTTCCAGAAGGCCCAGGAGATCGACTGGGACGAGCAGGCTCCCGCCCTTCTGCAGGCGGTCGGCTGATGGTCGCGGCGACTCCTCTCCCCTCCCGCGGCGCCCCGCGCGGCCGCCGCACCGGAACCCTGCTCGTCTCGGAGCCGACCCTCGGCCCCGAGGAGGCGGCGGCCCTCGCCCGGGTCGTCGAGGGCGGGTGGATCACCCAGGGCGAACGGGTCCGCGCCTTCGAGCGGGCCTTCGCCGAGATGCACGGCGCCGAGGACGCGGTGGCGGTGAGTTCCTGCACCGCGGCGCTGCACCTGATCCTGCACGGCCTCGGCATCGGCCCGGGCGACGAGGTGCTGGTGCCCGCCCTCACCTTCGTGGCGAGCGCGAACTGCGTCCTCTACGTCGGCGCGACGCCGGTCTTCGTCGACGTCGAGGCGCCGGACCTGCCGCTGATGTCCCTCGCGGACGCCGCCGCCCGGTGCACGGCGCGGACGAAGGCGGTGATCCTGGTCCACTTCGCCGGCTACGAGCCCGATCGCGAGGCGTGGCGCGCCTTCGCCCGGGAGCGCGGATTGCGGCTGGTCGAGGACGCGGCCCACGCCGCCGGCCTGCCCGGCGCCGGCACCTTCGGCGACGCGGCGGCGTTCAGCTTCTACGGCAACAAGAACATGACCACCGCCGAGGGCGGCATGGTCCTGGCGACCGACGAGGGCGTGCGGGAAACCATCCGCCGGGCCCGCGCGCACGGGATGACGAGCGGGGCGCATCAGCGCCTCGCCACCCGCGCCGCGGCCTACGACGTGATCGGGCTCGGCTTCAACTACCGGCTCGACGAGCTGCGGGCGGCCATCGGGCTGGTCCAGCTCGCCCGCCTGCCCGAGTGGAACCGGCGGCGGGGGGCGCTGGCGGCGCTCTACCGCTCCGGCCTCCGGCGGGCCTGCCCGGAGGTGACCGTGCCGTTCGAGGCCGACCGGCCCTCGGTCCACCACATCATGCCGGTGCTGTTGCCGCCCGGCACCGACCGGCAGCGGGTGGTGGACGGCCTCTGGGCCCGCGACATCCAGACGACGCTCCACTACCCGCCGGTCCACCACCTGTCGTTCTACGCGGCACGCTGCCCCGGCCTGCATCTTCCGGCGACCGAGGACTTCGCCCGCCGGGAACTGACGCTGCCGCTGCATCCCGCGATGCGGGACGACGACGTCGCGGAGGTGGTCGACGCCCTGACGGACCTCGTCCGGGCGCAGCCGGCGGCGGAGCGTCCCGGACCCCGCGTGGTGGAGGCCGGGCGATGACGGCGACCCCGGCCCCCGTCGCGGCCTGCGCGGCCGCGCCCGTCGAGGAGCGCGCGCGCCGCGCCTTCGACCTCCTGGTGGCGGTCGCCGCCCTGGTGATGACCGGCCCGCTGATGCTGGCGATCGCCCTGGCGATCCGCCTGGAGACGCCGGGACCGGTGTTCTTCCGGCAGACGCGCCTCGGCCGCGGCGGCCGGCCGTTCATGATGGTCAAGTTCCGCAAGTTCCGCGCCGACGCCGGCACCGACGGCTGCCCGCTCACCCTGCGGGACGACGCCCGGATGACCCGGATCGGCAGCGTGCTGATGCGCACGAAGCTCGACGAGCTGCCGCAGCTCTGGAACGTCGTGCGCGGCGAGATGGCGGTGATCGGCCCGCGGCCCGAGAGCCTCGCCTTCGCCGACTGCTTCCGCGACGGCTTCGAGGCGCTGCTGGAGCACCGTCCCGGGCTGCTCGGCCCGTCCCAGATCCTGTTCCGCGACGAGGCCGCGCTCTACACGACCGGCAGCGCCGACGCCCCCGTCTTCTACCGCCGGGTGCTGTTTCCGGCCAAGGGGCGCATCGACCTCGCCTACGTCCGGGAGCGCACCCTCGGGAGCGATCTGCTGCTGCTGCTGCGCGGCGTCGCCGCGGTCTGCGGCCTCCCGGCGGCGCACGCGCCGGCGCTCCCGGGCCCGCGGGAGGCCGACGCCTCGCCGCGCGGGGAGGCAGCGCCGTCCCCGCGGGAGGGCGGCGCCTCCCGGATGCCCCTGACCGCCGCGCCCGAGCGCCGCGCCGGGTAGTCCCCCGGGGCCGGGTGGCCCCCCCGGGCCGGGCCCGCCTCCCGGCCTCCTCCACGCACGACCGGCGCCCCCGCCCGGTACCCCGCTGCGGGACCGTCGGCTGGACCACTCAGGAGATGCAGATGGGGTACGAGAATGTCAGGGTCCCCGCCACGGGAGCGGACGGCTTCATCGGCTCCCACCTGACCGACGCCCTGGTCCGGAGCACGGCGCTGGCCGCCGCCACCGGCTGGCGCCGGCGCACCAGCCCGCACGACGGCCTCGACCGGACGGTCGCGTGGCGGCGCGCCCGCCTCGCGGCCGGGCTCGTGCGCCGGCAGAAGGACGACATCACGTGAGCCGGCCCGCGATGGTCACGACGCGCTCCGTACGGCGGCGCATGGGGGTGCTCGCCGCCCTGCTGTCCTGCGGCGGGATCCTGCCCGCCGCCGCCGAGTACCGCCTCGCGGCGGGCGACACCCTGGAGATGGCGGTGGCCGGCATGCCCGACCTGCGCCAGCGCGCGGCGATCCAGCTCGACGGCACCGTGTCGATCCCGGCGGTCGGGACGATCCGGGCGGCGGGATCGAAGCCGAGCGAGGTCCAGGCGGTCATCGAGGGGATCCTCACCAGCCGCGTCCTGCGCCAGCGCGGCGAGGGGCGCGAGCGCCAGGTCCTGCTCCAGCCCGGCGACGTCGCCGTCACGGTGGCGGAGTACCGCCCTGTGGTGGTCGGCGGCGACGTGCAGGCCCCCGGCCAGTATCCGTTCCGCCCGACGATGACGGTGCGGCACGCCCTCGCCCTGGCGGGCGGGGTCAGCCTGCTGCGCGGGCGGGCGAACTCGGCCGGGATCGACGCGGTCGAGTTCGAGCGCGAGCGCAAGTCCATCCTGCTCGAATACGCCCGCGAGACCGCCCGGCTCTGGCGCCTCGGCGCCGAGCTTCAGGGCTCGGAGGAGATCCGCGACCGCCCCCTCGGCACCGTGCCGGTGCCGCAGGCCGTGCTCGCCGAGTTCGTCCAGATCGAGACGCGCTCGCTCAGGATCGCGCTCGCCAACCTCGCCAAGGAGCGGGCCTACCTGACCAACGCCGTCCAGCAGGCCGACGAGCAGATCGCCTCGCTGACGAAGCAGGAGCAGGAGGAGCGCCGCGGCGTCGAGGCCGATACCGAGGAACTCGACCGCGTGACCAAGCTCCTCAACAGCGGCAGCGTCGTCAACCAGCGCGTCACCGAGAACCGCCGCGCCGTCCTCCTCTCCTCGACCCGGCGGCTCCAGACCTCCACCCGCCTCGCCGAGGTGCAGCGGATGCGCGGCGAGTTCGCGTGGCGGCTGGCGAAGCTCGACAGCCAGCACGAGCTGGACGTCCTGCGCGACGTGCGCGAGGCCCGCGCCCGGCTCGCCGAACTGTCCTCCCGGCTGGACGGCACCGCGCTGAAGCTCGCCCTCCTGGGGCGGATGCGGGTCAAGGCCCGCGCGGGCGTCGGCGCGACGACCGATCTGACGATCGTCCGGCGAACCGACGCCGAGTGGACCCGCATCACGGCCGGCGAGGAGACGGAGCTGCTGCCCGGCGACGCCATCGAGGTCGAGTTCCGGCAGGATCAAGGGCCGGGGGCGGTCGTGGCGACGCGCTGAGCGCCGCACGGCCGCCCGCCCGGCGGCGTCCGATCGGGCAGAAGGCAAGTCCCGCGCTCGCCGCCCCTTCACGCGGGGCCGGGGTGCGTCCGTTCCCATCCGCCGGGGTCCGCGAATCCGATGGAGTATCCGTACGATTTCCGGCCGATCGCTCCGCGGTGCGGCAAGCGTCTCCGCTCCCGCGGGCGACGGGCCCTGCTCCGCGTCCCGCGGGACCGCGACGCCGCGTTCGCTGTTCCGGGCCCGGAACCGGCGCTTCCCGAGTCGGTCGCTCACGAGCCGATCCCGCCCGAACCGATCCCGCCCGAACCGATCCCTTGGGGCGAAAGGGTCGTGGTCGCGGGATTTCTCGTTCTGGACGCCGGCCCGGCCGCCTCCGGTGGCTGCGGGGCCGGGGACCGGCACCGGCCGGACCAGCCTCAGGGACCGATAGCGGTGGAGCCAGCGATGAGGCGTCTGCTCGTTGCCGATAGCCAGGGCTTCTATCGGTCCGGCCTGCGCGCCGCCGCCGAGACGCGCATCCCCTCCCTCGACGTCGTCGAGGCGCCGTCCTACGACGCCGTCGTCGCCGCGCTCGAGCGGCGGCCGGTCGACGTCGCCCTCATCGACCCGCAGCTCGCCGGCGTGACCTCGCTCGACACGCTCGAATCCCTGCGCCAGCTCTACCCGTCGGTGCGCTTCGCCCTGCTGTCGTCCAGCGGCCGGCAGCAGGACGTGTTCCGGATCCTGGCCGCCGGCTTCAGCGGCTTCATCTTCAAGTCGCAGAGCGAGGACGAGGTCATCGCGGCGATCGCCGACATCCTGTCGGGACGCCTCTACATTCCTCCGGTCGAGGACGAGCACCACGGCCCGGCCTCGGGCAGCCAGGATCTCGCCTTCGGCCGCGCCGGCGCCGAGGCGCCCGCCGCCCCGGCGCTTCAGCGGGCGGTGCAGGAACTCGACAAGCTGACCCCGCGCCAGCGCGAGGTGCTGGCCCTGATCACCGAGGGCCTGCCGAACCGCGAGATCGCCCGCCGGCTGAACATCTCGGAGGCGACGACGAAGATCCATGCCGGCGCCCTGATGCGGGTGCTCGGCGTCAAGAACCGCACCGAGGCCGCCCTCCTGGTCCAGGGCCTGTCCCTCAGGATGGACGAGGGCGAACCCGAATCCGGGGCGGCCGGCCCGTCCGACCCCCCCCTCCGGCCGGGATCGTCCCAGTCATGACCGCCCCAGTCGTCACCGCTGCGCCCGAGCCCGCCCTGGTCCGCGCCGCGGCGCCGGCCGGCCGGCCCGCCCGCTGGTGCTTCTTCTCGCCCGGCACGCGCAGCCGGAAGGTCCTCGCCGGCGATTCGCGCACCACCGGGGGGGCGGAGGCCCAGGTCGCCCACCTCGCCGCCGCCCTCGCGGCGCGGGGCCATGCCGTCACCCTGATCGACGGCGACGGGTGGGGGCAGGCCCGGCCCGAGACGCTCGCCGGCGTCCTGTGCCTCGACGCCGCCCCCGACTGGCGCCGTCCGGGCAGCCTCGCGGGGTTCTGGCGCGCCCTGCGCGAGGCCGGACCGGACGTCGTCTACGCGCGCCTGCCGAGCGACTTCCTCGTCCTCGTCGCCCTGGCCGCCCGGCTGCGGCCGCGGACCCGCTTCGTCTACGCCCTCGCCCACGACCTGCACACGCGGGCCTGGACCGCCTACGACCACCGGCGCTGGTTCCACGCCCCCCTGTTCGCCCTCGCCCGGCTCGGCGCCCACCGGATCGCGGTCCAGCATCCGGGGCAGCGCTCCGCCCTGGCGCCGTCCCTGCGGGCCCGGGCGGTCCCCGTGCCGAACATCGTCGGACGCATCGGGGCCGAACCCCGCGACGGCGGGCGGGCGCGCTACGACGTCGTCTGGGTCGCCAAGATCCGCCCGGAGAAGCGCCTCGACCTGCTGCTCGACCTCGCCCGGGCCTGCCCCGCGCTGACCTTCGCGGTGGTGGGCGGCTACGACCCCCTGCTGCCGCCCGGCCTGCGCGACGCCCTCGCCGGCCGCGCCGCGATGCTGGCGAACGTCGCCTGCCTCGGGGAGATGCGGGCGCCCGACGTCCTCGACACCCTCGCGGCGAGCCGGGTCCTGGTCAACACCTCCGACGCCGAGGGCTTTCCCAACACCATGCTGGAGGCCTGGAGCCTCGGCGTGCCGGTGGTCTCGCTCTCGGTCGATCCCGGGGGGGTCATCGCCGCCGAGGGGCTCGGCCTCGTCAGCCGGGATGCCGAGGGGCTCGCCCGCGACGTCGGGCGGATGGTCCGCGACGCCGGGCTGAACCGCGCCTGCGGGGCGCGCGGGCAGGACTACGTCCGCTGCCGGCACGGCGCGGACGTCGTCGTCGCGGCCTTGGAGGCCCTCGCGCCGGACAGTCCCGGCAAGGATGGCCGGCGGACCGGATCGGATCCGGAAGTTGACAACCGTCAATCCGGCCGGCGCTGGCCGGTATAAGCCGTGAGGACCGCCCGGAACATCCCTCGTTCCGGTTGAAACCGCACCGGTTCATCCCGCCGCCGGCCGGATCAGGATCCGGTTCGTGCCCATCCTCCATCGCATCGGGTCGACGCGGCCGTCATGAACGCTCTCCTCGCCCGGGCCAGACCCGCCGCCGCGGTGCTGGCCTGCCTCGCGGCCCTCGCGGCCCTGGCCCTCGTGGTCGTGATCCTGCGCAACCCCCTGGTGCCGCTGCTGCTGATCGCCGCGGCGCTCGCGGTGCCGCCGGCCCTCCTCCTCGCCGGCCGGCCGCTGTTGTGCCTCTGCGGCGCGCTGGTCCTGATGATCCTGCCGATCGGCCTGCGGCTCGAGCCCCTGCACACCCTCGCCACCAACGGCATGCTCGTCGCCGCCCTCGGCGCGTGGCTGTGGAAGCCGGGGCCGCGCGGCCACTGGAGCGCGACCTGCGTCCTGCTGGCGCTCCTGATCGCCTGGGCGGCCGTCACCGTGCTGTGGGCCCCGGACCCGGGCGAGAGCCGGCGCGAGCTGATCGCCTGGGCGATGTCGTTCACGCTGCTGTTCCTCTTCGTCAACCAGGTCCGCTCGCTGCGCTCGGTCGACGGGGTGATGCTCGCCATGGCGGCCTACGGATGGATGATCGTCCTCGCGTCGCTCTACACGGTGCTGTTCACGGGCTACGACTTCGTGCGCCGGCTGCGCGTGCTCGACATGAACGAGAACATGCTCGGGCTGCTGCTGATCCTCATGCTGCCGGGGGTGATCTGGCCGGTGCTGCGCAGCACCGGGGCGCGCCGGGCGATCCTGATGGCGCTCAGCGTCGCCTACATCCTCTTCACCCTCGCCTTCGTCGCCCTGAGCGGGTCGCGCGGCAGCGCGATCTCCATCGTGCTGATCCTCTTCACGTTCCTGTTCGCCCGCTCGACCCGGCCCTGGGGCTTCGTCGGCTTCGGCCTCGTCGCGAGCGTGGCTCTGGCCGCCCCGTTCCTTCTCGGCGTCATCATCCAGCGCTTCACCGAGGAGGAGGGCGGCGAGATGGGCGGGCGCGGCGACCTGTGGGAGGCCAGCCTCGGCTTCATCGCCGGCCATCCGCTCACCGGGGCGGGCGTCGGCAACGGACCCTTGTCGCTGCACGACAGCATCGCCGCCGTCTCCAGCGTCCACAACCACCGCATGGACCTGCCGAGCCATCAGCCGGTCCTCGAAGTCGGGGTCGACGTCGGGCTGGTCGGGATCGCGCTCTACCTCGCCGCGATCCTCGCCGCCTTCCTGAGCTTCGCGCGCTCGCGCGCCGCCTGGGCCGCGATCCCGGGCGCGCCCGCGGGCTACCACATGGTCGTGGCCGGCACGACGGCGGGCTACCTGATGTCGTGGTTCAAGGGCGGCGGGCTGAAGAACCACCCGACCTTCTTCCTGCTCCTCGCCCTGCTGCTGCTGCCGGCCCACCTCGCGCGGGCGCAGGGTGTGGACAGGGGCGTGAGCGGGGGCGTGGACGGGCGCCCGGGACCGCGCGGTCGGAAGGTGTCCGGCGATGCCTGAGCCCGTTCCGGCCGCACGGGGCGCCGGCCCGTCCCTGGCGGTGGCGCCAGCCTCCGCCGGACAGGCGCGGTTCGCGCTCAACGCCGCGTCCAATTTCGCCTACCTCGCGCTCAGCACCGTGCTGATGATCTGGTACGTTCCCTATCTCATGCATCACCTCGGGCCGGCGACCTACGGGATCGTGCCGCTGGCCAATTCGCTGGTGATGTATGCGGGGCTGGTCTGCGACGGCCTCAACACCTCGGTCTACCGCTACCTCGCGATCAATCTCGGGCGCGGCGACGCGCCGGCGGCGCGGCGGACCTTCGATGCCGCCGCCGCCCTCACGCTTCTCACCGGCGCCGTCCTGATGCTGCCGGCCGCGGCGGTGACGTGGCTGTTCCCCACCCTGTTCGCCGTGCCGGAGGGCGAGGAGGCGGCGGCCCGGTTCCTGTTCGCGAGCGTGTGCGCGACGATGCTCACCGGGATGCTCGGCGGGCTGTTCGGGGCCTCGAGCCAGATCACGCACCGGTTCGACCTGCGCAACGCCGTGCGGGCGACGGCCCTGCTGCTGCGGGTCGGGCTGGTGCCGCTCTGCTTCACGGTCTGGCCGGCGAGCCTGTGGCACGTCGGCGCCGCCTTCCTGGCCTCGGCCGTCGCCGGCCTCGCCTGCGAGGTCGCGGTCTGGCGCTATCTCACGCCGCAGCTCACCTTCCGCCCCCACGCGGCCGAGCCCGCCGCCGCGCGCGAGTTCATCAGCCTGAGCGGCTGGTCGACCGTCAACATGGTCGGGTTCCTCCTGCTGGTGCAGGTCGACCTCGTGATCGTGAACGCGCTGTTCGGCGCCGAGGCGACCGGCCGCTACGGCGCGCTCCTGCTCCTGCCCGCCCTCGTCTCGGCCTGCGCCGAGATCGTCGTGCCGATGCTCAGCCCGCTGATCATGGCGCACTACGCCGCCCGGGACGGCGCCGGGATCGCGCAACTGGCCAGGCGGTCGGTCCGGCTCCTCGGCATCGCCCTGGCGCTGCCCTCCGGCCTCGTCTGCGGCTTCGGCGCCCCGCTGCTCGGCCTCTGGCTCGGGGCCGGGTTCGCCGAGCTCGACCTCGTGCTGGCGCTGCTGTGCGGCCACCTCGCCCTCAACCTCGCCCTGCGGCCCCTCGGCTACGTCCTCACCGCCTACAACCGGGTCCGGGTGCAGGGCCTCGTCTCGCTCGGGGCCGGCCTCGCCAACCTGCTCCTGGCGCTCGCCCTCGCCCGCTGGACCGGCTGGGGCATCGCCGCGGTCGCCGCCGCGGCGGCCGTGGTCTGGACCGCCCGGAACGTGGTGTTCCTGGCGATCTACAGCGCCTTCGTCATCCGCGTGCCCTGGTGGAGCTTCATCCGGCCGCTCGCCCCGGGGCTGGCCGGCCTGCTCGCCGTCACCCTGGTCGGCCGGATCCTCACCCACGCGCACGCGCCCTCGAGCTGGCCGGCCCTGGCCGCGATCTCCGGGGCCGTCGCCCTCGCCTACGCCGCCGCGGCCTACGCCTGCCTCCTGACGCCGGCCGACCGCCGCGCGGCGCGCCAACTTCTGCGGAGGAGGTTCGATGTATAACTGGCGTGCTCCCTTGCTGGACTTCTACGACGCGCGCGTCGCGGCCTCCAGCGTCCCGGTGCTGCGGGAGCGCCTGAGCACCTTCCACGACCTGCCGGTGGAGCAGCGGCGGCCGGTCCAGGCCGAGCGGCTGCGGGATCTGCTGCGGCACGCCGCGGCGCAGGTCCCGTACTACCGGAGCGTCCTGCACGAGACCGGGGTGGTCAGGGGGAGCGAGGTCGACCTCGCCCGCTTCCGCCGCGTGCCGGAGCTGACCCGGGAGATCCTGCGCTCGCAGCGCGACGCGCTGACGAGCGACGACCTGCCGACCCGCGACTGGTACGCCAACAGCTCCGGCGGCAGCACCGGCGAGCCGGTGATCGTGCTTCAGGACCGGATCTACGAGGCGATCGGCCACGCCGCCCTCGACATGCACTACGCCTGGGCCGGGCGCGCCCGGGGCGAGCCGATGATCCGGCTCTGGGGCTCCGACCGCGACATCCTCCAGGGCACCCTGGGCTGGCGCAACAAGGTCAGCAACTTCATCCGCAACACGACGATGCAGAACTCGTTCCGGATGACCCGGGACGACATCGCCCGCTACATCGCCGACATCCGGCGGATCCGCCCGGTCGTGATCGAGGCCTACTCGGAGAGCATCTACGAGCTCGCCCGCCACATCAACGCCAGCGGGATCAGGCTGCCGCGGGTGCGCGCCGTGGTGACGAGCGCGGCGACGCTCTACCCGTTCATCCGGGCCGAGGTCGAGCGGGCGTTCGGGTGCCCGGTGCTCAACCGCTACGGCTCGCGCGAGGTCGGCAGCTTCGCCGGCGAGCGGACCTCCGGCGGCGGCCTCGACGTCTTCGGCTACACCCACTGGGTCGAGGTCGTGAATGCGCAGGGCGAGCCCTGCGGCCCCGACGAGGAGGGCGACGTCCTCGTCACCTGCCTGACGAACTACGCGATGCCGGTCATCCGCTACCGGATCGGCGACCGCGCGGTCGTCGGGTCGACGGTCGCGAGTCCGACCCCGTCGGTGGAGATGCTGCGCACCGTCACCGGCCGCGCCGTCGACGCGATCCTGCTGCCGGACGGCTCGACGGTGCCGGGCATGTTCTTCATGTACTTCCTCTCGGTGCGCTTCCACGGCGGCTGGATCCGGAAGTTCCAGGTCGTCCAGCGCGGCATCGACGACATCCTGATCAAGCTGGTCGTGCTCCGGCCGCCGCCCGAGGGGGCCACCGAGGAGATCGCCGGCGCCCTCCGGCACATCCTCGGGGCGGCCTGCGCGATCGAGTTCGCCTTCCTCGGCGAGATCCCGTCGCTGCCCTCGGGCAAGTACAGCTACGTGATCTCGCAGGTTCATCGCCGGCGCCGCCTGGAGAACCCCGATGCCTGAGCCGAGCGCTGTTCCGGAAACCGCGCCTCCGGGCGCCGCCCCGGTTCCGGTCGCGGTGATGATCGGCCAGCTCGGGCAGGGCGGGAGCGAGCGCCAGCTCTTCCTGTTCCTCGCGCGCTGCGACCGCAGCCGGTGGGCGCCGACGCTGTACGTGTCCGGCGAGCTCGGCTTCTGGGAGGGGCCGATCCGGGCGCTCGGCGTCCCGGTCGTGCTGCTGACCGGCTCGCCGCCGGCCAAGCTCCTGCGCTTCCGCGCCGCGGTGCGGCGGCAGCGGCCGGCGGCGTTCTTCTCGTGGTCGTCCTACACCAACGTGTTCGCGCTGGCCCTGCTCGGGCTCGGCGCGCGGCGGATCGGGTCCTACCGCAACAGCCTGTACGACGACCTCCCCGGGCGCGGGCGCGCCGCCTGGGCGCTGGCGAGCCGGGCCGCCCTGTCGGCGGCGGTGTGCAACTCGCGCGAGACGTTCGAGGCGTTCGCCGCGCAGGCCGGCCGCGTCTGCCGGCCGGTCTACGTCCCGAACGGGGTCGAGCCGATCCCGCCCGGGCAGGCCCGGGCGTGGCGCGGCGAGTGGCGCGCTCGCCTCGGCGTCGCGCCGGGCGAGGTGCTGGTGGCCGGCGTCGGCCGCCTCACCCCTCAGAAATGCTTCTCGCGCTTCGTCGACGTCGTCGCCCTGGTCTCCCGGGTGGTGCCGGTGCGCGCGGTGATCGCCGGCGGCGACCTCGGCTGCCGCGCTGGGCTGGAGGCGGCGGCGGCGCGCCGGGGCCTCGGCAACATCCTCCGATTCGTCGGCGCGGTCCCGGATGCGCGCGCACTGATCTGCGCCGCCGACATCTTCCTCCTGACCTCGGATCACGAGGGGATGCCGAACGTCGTGCTGGAGGCGATGGCGGCCGGCGTGCCGTGCGTCTCGACCCGGGTGAACGCCGTCGGCGACCTCCTGCGCCACGGCGAGACCGGCTTCCTCGCGGATTTCGACGCGGGCGACCTCGCGCGCCGCGTCGAGGCCCTGGTCCGGGACGAGGACCTGCGCCGCCGGATCGGCGAGGCCGCCCGGGCCCACGTCGAGCGCGAGCACGATCCCGCCCGGCTGGCCGGCGCCCTCTGGCGCCTGTGCGAGCCGGAGCCCGGACCGGCGGTTCCCGGGACGGCCGTGACGGGCCGGGCGGCGCCCCGGCCCGGGTGAGGCGCGCGGCCGGACGGCGTGTCGGCGGCGGAAGAACGGGACGGAACCTGGAGGAATCGGATGCGGCTCGCGGTGTTTGTCGATCAGGTGTTCTGGCGCGACGGCGACAGGCTCTCCACCGACGCCTCCTACGCCCTGTTCCTCGCCAGCCTCGCCGGGCCGGTGGAGCGCATCGTGCTGATCGGCCGGGAGGCGCAGGGGCCGGGACAGGCGCCCTACCCCCTCGACCCGGACCTGTTCTCCCTCTGCCCGCTGCCGTACTACCCCGACCTCTACCGCCTGTGGCGGGCCGACCCGCGCCTCTACCGGCGCCTGCGCCGGGTGATCGCCGCCCGGGCGCGGGACTGGGACGCGATCCTGATCAGCGGCCCGCACCCGATCGGCCACCTCATCGCCCGCCTCTGCGCCGCCATGGGCGTGCCGGTGATCCCGGTGGTGCGCCAGAACCTGACCGCGATGATGGCGACCCATGCCGGCCCCAAGCGCGTCGCGGCGCTCGCCGCCGCCGCGGCCCTGGAATGGGACTTCCGGCGCCTCGCCCGGGGACGGACCGTGCTGACCGTCGGCGCCGAGATGGCGCGGGCCTACGGCCGCCACGCGGAGCGGGTCTGCGACCACGTCGTCTGCCTCGTCGGACAGGCCGAGTTCGAGGCGTTCTCGCGCATCCCGGCCGGGCCCGACCCGTGCCGCCTGCTCTGCGTCGGCCGCCTCGCGCCCGAGAAGGGGCACGCCGACCTGCTCGCCGCCCTGGCGGAGCTGCGGCGGCGGGGCGTGCCCTGTCACCTCGACGTGGCCGGGAACGGCCCGCTCGACGCCGCCCTGCGCGAGACCGCGGCCCGTCTCGGCGTGGCCGAGCACGTCACCTTCCACGGCTACGTCGCCTACGGCCCGGCGCTGTTCGACCTCTACGGCCGGGCCGGCGCCCTCGTGCTGCCCTCGCTGACCGAGGGGTTCCCGCAGGTGATCAACGAGGCCCTGTCGATCGGACTGCCGGTGGTCGCGACGGCGGTCGGGGGCATCCCCGGATTCGTGGCGGACGGCGACACCGCGCTGCTGGTCCCGCCGCGGGATCCCGGGGCGCTCGCCGGCGCGGTCGAGCGGCTGGTGCGCGACGCGGACCTGCGCGAGGGGCTGCGGCGCCGGGGCCGGGCGCTGATGGCCGCCAACACCCTGGAGGCCAACCGCGACCGCGTCCTCGACGCGATCCGCCGCGCGATCGCGTCCCACCGGGCGGCGCTGCCCGCGGGGACGGCACCCGGTCCCGGGCGCTCCGCGCTCGGCGAGGGGCCGGTCCCGGAGCGCCCGAGCGTCAGCGTCATCGTGCCCCTGCGCAACGAGATCGCCGCCCTCGACGGCCTCGTCGCCGACATCCTGGCCCAGGACTACCCGGCCCTGCACGAGGTCCTGTTCGTCGACGGCGGCTCGACCGACGGCACCCGCGAGGCCCTGGCCCGGCTGCCGGAGCGCGACCCGCGCGTCGCGGTCCTCGACAATCCCGCCCGGGGCACGGCGGCGGGCCTGAACCTCGGCATGGCGCGGGCGACGGGCGAGATCGTGATGCGGCTCGACGCGCACGCCTCCTACGGCCCGGACCTCGTCCGGCGCTGCGTCGCGACCCTGCTGCGCACCGGGGCGGGCGGCGTCGGGCCGGTGGCCCGGCCCGCCGCCGCCCGCACCCTCGTCGGCCGGGCGATCGTCGCGGCGCATCACAGCCCGTTCGGGATCGGGGTCGCGCGGTTCCGCCGCGGCGCCGAGGGCTGGGCGTCCACGGTCTGGAACGGCTGCTACTGGCGCCACGTCGTCGATCAGGCCGGGCCGATGCGCGAGGACCTGCCGCGGGCCGAGGACAACGACTTCAACCAGCGCGTCCGCTCCCTCGGCTACGGCCTCTACACGGTGTCGGACGTCCGCGCCGAGTACTGGCCGCGGCGGACCCTGGACGCCCTCGCGCGGCAGTATTTCGGCAACGGCCTCGGCGTCGCCGCGGCCTTGTTCGAGAATCCCGGCGCGGTCGGGCCGCACCACCTCGCGCCCCTCGCCCTCGTCGCCGGCCTGCTCGCCACCGCCGCGGCCGGCCTCGTCTGGCCGGGCGCCCTCGCGGCGGCCGCCCTCGGCCTCGCCCTCTATCTCGGCCTCCTCCTCGCCGCGACCGCGCTCGCGGCCCGCACCGAGCGCGGGCTGCACCTCCTCGCCCTGCCGCTCACCCTGGCGACGCTGCATCTCAGCTACGGGTTCGGGTCGCTGCTCGGGATCGGCCGCCGGGCGGCCGCGTCCCTGCGGCCGTCCTCCCCGAAGCCGAGCCTGCGATGCTGACCCGCCGCCACCTCCTCGGCGGCGCCGGACTCGGCCTGCTCGCCGCAACCGCCGGCTGCGACGCCGCCCCGAAGGCGGGGCGGGTCCACCACGTCGCGCCCGGCGGCTCGGATGCCGCCGGCACCGGCAGCCGCGATCGCCCCTTCGCGACGCTGCCGCGCGCCTACGCGGTGGCGGAGGCCGGCGACCGGATCGTGCTGCGGGGGGGGACCTACGGCTTCCGCGACGCCGACGCCGGCTGGCTCCTGCGCGGGCGCGGCGGCCGGCCGGGCCGGCCGGTCGTGATCGAGAACCAGCCCGGCGAGGAGCCGGTCATCGACGGCTCCGGCATCCGCCCGCCGCCCGGACGCGGCAACGCCTGGGCGACCCCGAAGACCGCCGGCGGCTTCCCGCTCGCGTTCTGGGACACGCCCCACGTCGTGCTGCGCGGCGTCACCGTCCGCCGCGGCCCGATCGGCGGGATCCACGTCAACGGCCGCCACGACGGCTTCGCCGTCGAGCGCTGCGTCACCCACGACAACGGCTGGTTCAACGACGAGCACGGGGTCGGGCTCGGCCTGTTCGGGGAGGGGCACGGGAACGTCGTGCGCGACTGCGACTCCTACGGCAATGGCGGCGGTGGCCCCGGCGCCACCGGCGGCAACGCCGACGGCTTCCAGATCGTGCTCCTGGAGAGCACCGGCACCGTGGTCGCCGGCAACCGCGCCTGGCGCAACGGCGACGACGGCTTCGACTTCTTCGTGACGTCGCGGCGGGACGACGACCGGTCGGCGACCGGCTACGTCGTCGACGGCAACTGGTCGTTCGAGAACGGCTGCCACCCCGACGGGCGGCTCAACCCGGGGGGCGACGGCGTCGGGTTCAAGCTCGGCGGCCGGCGCCCCGGGAGCCGGGCCCGCCACGGCGGCCATCTCGTCACCCGCTGCATCGCCTGGGGCAACAAGTCCACCGGCTTCGACGACAACGGCTACAACGGCGGCACCGAACCGCACACGGTGTTCAACAACACGGCCTTCGACAACGGCGGCAACACCGACCGGGCGCTGGGCGCGCCCGGCTTCGCCTTCGTGTTCAGCGACAATCCGCTGACCCGGCTGTGCAACAACGTCGCCTTCGCGACGCAGGACCGCAACGCCCTGCATGTCGGGGCGGTGATCGAGAGCCACAACGCCAGGAACCTGACGCCCTGGAACGCCTTCTCGCCCGCGCTCGACTTCGACCGGAGCGATTTCGTGACGCTGGACGATGCGCCGATGCGCGCCCCCCGCGGCCGCGACGGTGCGCTCCCGGCGAGCGGGTTCCTCAGGCCCGGCCCCGCGAGCCGCCTGCGCGGGCGCGGCACGGCCGCCGGCCTGCCCGGGCACATCGCCGCGACGGGAGCCCCCGACCTCGGAGCGTTCCAGGCGGTCTGAGCGGGGCCGGTCTTCGCATCACGGGAGGTACGCCCGAAGTCGTACTCCCGATGCGGACGACCCGTGGCGACGCCGGACGAGCCTTCCCCCGACCACGCGGCATCGAACGTCGCTCCGCGCATCCGGGCAAAGCCGGTCCTCGATCGCCCGGCTGACGGCGGCCGCGGATTTCCGCCGTCGAGCGACCGGCCTTGTCATACGAAATCCATATGATCGCGTCGCGATGCGGATTTCGGCTTCGCTCAGAAGCCGCGCGGGCTCGCGATACGAAATCCGGAAGTAATCTTCCGGATTTCGTATCATACGGTTTCTGATTGATCGCTCGACGATCGCGGAGCAATCGCGTCGCGATGCGAAAATCGACTTCGCTCATGCGCCGTGCGGGCTGGCGATGCGGTTTTCGGAACTCGTCGTCCGACCCTATCACTGTCGTCGTGCGGTCGATCGGTGGCGGCCTAAGATGAGCGCCCTCCGATGAACCCGGCCAGATCTGGTCCTGCATTCGGTTCTAGACCGTAATGGGTATGGTGCGTAACTCCATATAGCTATGTACACCTTTAGTTAATAAGATATTATACTTCAGTAATAGATCGGAGCGTTGTCGTATGACCAGCCTGCAGCGGCAGATCAAGCAAGTAGATCACCCTCATTATGCAGGCATCACCCCGTTGGCGAGGCTGGATTCCTCAGGGATCGAACCCGGCGCGGGGTCCCCGCAGCGGCTCTCCGCTGCGTCGTCGTGCGGCGAAACCTTCCCGGCCGGGCCGCGGATCCGGCTTCAACCGTCGACCGGAGTGCCGGTGACGGGCCTGAGCGTCCTGAACCAGGTCGACCGCGGCCACGTCCTGTTCTGGCAGGGGGAGACGGCCGGCGGCGAGGTCGAGATCGTCGACGGCATCGCCCGCGCCGTCCATCTCTGCGAGAGTGGCACCCGCCAGATCCTGACCTTCTTCTGGCCCGGCACGGTGATCCGTCCCTGCACGCACCGGGCGTCCTCCTACACCATCGAGACGGTCACCCCGTGCCTGCTGCGCTCGCCGCAATCCGGTCTGGTCAAGGTCGCCGGCCGGACGGTCGGGACCGACGACCGGGTGCTGCACGAACTGGTCGGCCTCCTGCGCGGCATCAGCCGGCGCTGCGCGCTCAGCCGGGTCGCGTGGTTCCTGCTGCGCATCCGCGAGCACCTGCCGAGGAACAGCGCCAAGTCCGACATCCTGCGCTTCGTGATCCCGCGCCTCGACATCGCGGATTACCTCGGCCTGTCGCTGGAGACCGTCTCCCGCTGCCTGACCGAGCTGAAGACGAGGGGGCTCGTCGAGCTGCCCACCCGCAAGACGCTGGTCTTCCGCAACCTGCCGCAGCTCGAACGCATCGCGAACGGCTGAGCCGACCGGTCGCGGCGGGTTTTTCGAGGACGTTCCAGAGGACCTTTCATGTGCGGCATCTGTGGCTGGATCGAACCGGGACGCGAGGATACCGGGGCGATGACCCGTGAGATGACCCGGCGGCTGCGCCATCGCGGGCCGGACGATGCCGGCCGGGAGGGCGGCCGCGGCTGGTCCCTCGGCTTCCGCCGCCTCAGCATCCTCGATCTCAGCCCGGCGGGCCACCAGCCGATGCGCAGCCCGGACGGACGCCGCTGGCTGGCGTTCAACGGCGAGATCTACAACTACGTCGAGCTGCGCCGCGAGCTGGAGCAGGCCGGCGAGCGCTTCGCCGGCACCTCCGACACCGAGGTGCTGCTGCGGCTGCTGATCCGCCACGGCGAGGCCGCGCTGTCGCGCCTGAACGGGATGTTCGCCCTCGCCTTCGTCGACCTGGAGCGCCGCACCTTCCTCCTCGCCCGCGACCGGCTCGGGGTGAAGCCGCTGTACTACCGCCAGGACGGATCGAGCCTGCGCTTTGCCTCCGAGCCGAAGGCGCTCCTGGCCTGGCCCGGCGAGGCGCCCGGGACCGACACCGATGCGGTCGCCCAGTACCTGACCCTCGGCTACCTGCCGAGCGAGAGCTGCATCTTCCGCGGCTACGCCAAGCTCGCCCCCGGGCACGTCCTGGCCGGACCGCTCGACGATCCGGCCGCCACCCGCCCGCGCCCGTACTGGGCGCTCGCCCTCAACCCGGACCCGTCCGCGCGCGCCCTCGCGCCGGCCGAGCTCGACGAACTGGAGGCCCTGTTCGTCGATGCGGTCCGGATCCGGCTGCGCAGCGACGTCCCGGTCGGCGTGTTCCTGTCCGGCGGCATCGACAGCGGTCTCGTCGCCGCCGTCGCCGCGCGGGCGGAGGGCGTCCGGCCGCTGGCCCTGACCGTCGGCTTCGCCGAGAGCTGCGCCGACGAATCCGCCCTCGCGGGGGTGAGCGCGGCCCATGCCGGGCTGGAGCACCGCGTCGTCGCCCAGCCCATCGCCGGCCTGGAGCGGATCGACGAACTGGCCCGGTTCTACGACGAGCCGTTCGGCGACCCCTCGGCGCTGCCGACCTTCACGCTGTGCGAGGTCGCGGCGTCGCACGCCACGGTGTTCCTGTCGGGGGACGGCGGCGACGAGGCCTTCGGCGGCTACCGCCGGGTCGTCGACGGCCTGCGCCGGCGGCACCTGATCGGGCTCGGCAGCCGGGTCGGCCCGATGCTGCGCGCGGTCGAGGGCCTCGCGCCGGAGCTGTCGCTCCTGCGCCACCGCCTGCACAAGCTCGGGCTGGCCGATCACGGCTGCGCGGCGGCCTTCGACGAGGTGCCCGACGACCCCGCCCTGATGCAGCTCGTGCCGCCGGACCTGCGCCCCGCCCTGCGGCGGGGCGGCGCGCCGCTCTGGACCCGGTGGGCGCAGACTCGCGGCCTGCCGCTGACCGTGCGGCAGCAGGACCTCGACTACCGCCTCTACCTGCCGGACGACATCCTGGTGAAGGTCGATCGCGCCTCGATGGCGCATTCGATCGAGGTGCGCTCGCCGCTGCTGGACGTCCGCCTCGTCGAGTGGGCGGCGCGGCTGCCGCGCAGTTGTCTGTTCGACGGCCGCCGGGGCAAGCTGCCGCTCCGGGCCCTCGCGGCGCGCCTCCTGCCCGAGGCGGTCCGCACCGGGGCCAAGCGCGGCTTCGGGGTCCCGCACGACGTCTGGCTGCGGTCGGCGCACGGCCAGGACTTCGTCCGCGCGCGGCTCCTCGACCGGCGCTCCCTGTCGCACGGCTTCTGGACCGCCGCCGGGGTCGAGCGGATCCTCGCCCGCATGCAGCAGCCGGGGGGGCGCAACTTCGGAACGCTGATCTGGCGCCTGCTGATGCTCGAAGCCTGGAGCCGGTGCTACACCGAAGCCCGCGACCGGCCGGAGGTTTCGCGGGAGCGACGGGTCAGCCTCGGGGCCGCGTGAGCGGCGCGGCGTCCGCGGGAGCCGGCCTACAGCCCCGCCGCGAACGCCGCCACGTCCTCCGCCAGCAGCGCCGGCTGCTCCAGCGCCGCGAAATGCCCGCCGCGCGGCATCACGGTCCAGCGCCGGATGTCGGTGAAGACCGCCTCGGCCAGCGAGCGCGGCGGGCGCACGATCTCGGTCGGGAAGGCGGCGTGGGCCATCGGCACGTCGACCGTGCGGCCGCCCGGGATCGGCCAGTCGCGGTGCATCCGGGCGTAGTACGGGTAGAACGACGACCCGATCGCGCCGGTGAACCAGTACAGCGAGATGTTGCCGAGCATGCGGTCGCGGTCGATGGCGGTCTCGATCGTGCCGCCGCAATCCGACCACGCCCGGAACTTCTCCACGATCCAGGCCGCGAGCCCGGCAGGCGAATCGGTGAGGGCGAAGGCCAGCGTCTGCGGCCGGGTGCCCTGGATCCACTGGTAGCCGGTCTCCTCCTTCAGCCAGCCGGCGAGGCGGGCGAAGTGCTCGCGCTCCTCCGGCGTCGCGGTCTCGGCGGCCTTGCCGTCGCGGCGCAGGGGCAGGAGGTTGAGATGCAGGCCCCTCACCCGCTCCGGGAAGCGGTAGGCGAGCCGCGTGCCGATGAACGCCCCCCAGTCCCCGCCCTGGACGAGGTATTCGCCGTAGCCCAGCGCCGCCATCAGCTCGGCGAAGGTATCGGCGATCTCCTCGACGCCAAGCCGCGGCTGACCGGGTCGGAACGACAGCCCGTAGCCGGGCAGCGACGGTGCCACCACCGTGAAGGATCGGGCCGGGTCGCCGCCGAACCGGGCCGGATCGGTGAGGCGCGGGATGATGTCGAGGAACTCGAACACCGAGCCCGGCCAGCCGTGGCACAGCAGCAGCGGCCGCGGCGACGGCCCCTTGCCGGGCACGTGCAGGGCGTGCAGGTCGATCTCGCCGACGCGGACCCTGATCTGTGGGAACGCGTTCAGCGCGGTTTCCTGCCGGCGCCAGTCGAACCCGTCGCGCCAGTAGCCGATCAGCCCGGCGAGGTACGCGACGTCGGTTCCGAGCGACCACGGCTCGCCCGGCGCCTGATCCGGCAGGCGGGTGCGGGCGAGGCGCTGCCGCAGGTCGTCGATGGCCTCGTCCGGCACGTGGTAGGTGAAGTCCTCGGCGGCGCTCATCCCGTCCTCCCTGACCCGTCATACGATTTCCGGTTGATCGCTCGGCGATCCCTGCGGGATCGTGGCGATTGCTGCGCAATCGCTTCGCGATGCGGAAATCGGCTTCGCTCATGCGTGCGAAGCAAAGCTCCGCCGCGCGGGCTGGCGATCCGATTTCCGGAACTGATCGTCCGAAAATCGTATCACTTCGCCTTCGACAGCGGGTCGGCGATGTCCTCCAGCGACCTGCCCTCGGCGTCGACCCCGAGCCGCCACTCGGTGAAGGCGGCGATGGCGAGCAGGACCGCCGCCCCTGCATAGCCGGCCGCGAGCGCCCCGTGCATCCCGGTCTCGATCAGCCGGGTGAACAGCCACGGCGCCACGACGCCGCCCGCCCCGGTGCCGAGCGCGTAGAACACCGCGATGGCGAGCGCCCGGGTCTCCAGGGGGAAGATCTCGCTCGCCGTGAGGTAGGCCGAACTCGCCGCCGCGGAGGCGAAGAAGAAGATCGCGATCCACGCCACCGTCTGGGTCCAGGCGGTGAGGATGTCGAGGGCGAACAGCCACGCGGTGGCGGCGAGCAGCGCGCCGCTGACCAGGAAGGTGCCGGCGATCATCCGCCGGCGCCCGACCGTGTCGAACAGGTGGCCGAGCAGCAGCGGGCCCATGAAGTTGCCGATGGCCAGCGGCACGAGGTAGATCCCGGCCCGGGTCTCGGGAATGCCGTAGAACTTCGCCAGCACCAGCCCGTAGGTGAAGAACACCGCGTTGAACAGGAACGCCTGGGCGATCATCAGCACCAGGGCGAGCAGCGAACGGCCGCGATGCGGCCCGAGCATCGAGGCGAAGATCTCGCCGAAGCCGAAGCTCTTCTTCGGGTGCACTTCGAGGATGCCCTCGGCCTTCGGCAGCGTCCGGCCGGTCTCGGCCTCGATCCGCCGTTCGATCTCCGCCAGCGTGCGCTCCGCCTCCTCCTGGCGCCCGTGGGTGACGAGCCAGCGCGGGCTCTCGGGCACGTGGCGGCGCAGGAGCAGGATGCCGAGGCCGAGCACGCCGCCGACGCCGAAGCCGAGGCGCCAGCCGGTATCGGGGTCGATGATCGCCGGGTCGAGCAGCAGCAGCGAGGCCCCCGCCCCCGCCGCGGCCCCGACCCAGAAGCTGCCGTTGACGATGAGGTCGACCCGGCCGCGGTACTTGGCCGGGATCAGCTCGTCGATGGCCGAGTTGATCGCCGCGTACTCGCCGCCGATGCCGAGCCCGGTGACGAGGCGGAACAGCGCGAAGCTCCAGAAGTCCCAGGCCAGCGCGCTGGCGATCACGCCGGCGATGTAGATCGCCAGGGTGGTGTAGAATACCAGCCGCCGCCCGTAGCGGTCGGTGAGCCAGCCGAAGACCAGCGCCCCGGCTACCGCGCCCACGACGTAGAACGAGGCCGAGAGCCCGACCTGCTGCACCGAGAAGCCGAGGGCCTTCGGGTCCTGCAGCACCGGCCCGATGGCGCCGACGATGGTGACTTCGAGCCCGTCGAGGATCCAGGTCACGCCGAGGGCGACGACGAGGAAGAGATGGAACCGGCTCCAGGGCAGCCGGTCCATCCGCGCCGGGATGTCGGTGCGGACGCTCTTCGAGGTCATCTGGGAAATCGCGCGCGTCGGCGCGCCGGTCGGTTCTGCCGCCACCGCTGTCTCCTCAAGCCCGACCCCGTTCCGATCACGACGCCGCTCGGCCCTGCTGTCCCGCCTGGGGCGCGTCGTGGGTTGTTCGACCGGGGCAGAGGCGAACCGCCCGAAACGTATTTCGTTCCGGGGCCGGTCGCTTCGGAGCAGGTCGCTTCGGGGAAAGAGGCGTGGGGGATCGACACTGGAGCCGGATAGCCGTCGTCCGGAACCGGGCGCAGTCTGTTATGACGCCTTCGGAGCCGAGGCCGGGCGCAGAGGGCGCGCAACCGACACTGATTCCACCTTGGGATCCTGATCGAGGGCGGAGAGGTTGTGCGGCGCCATCTCGGCGGTCATGAGAAGGGGGTCGATGCGCGATCGCAGCCGGACACTGGGCGGCACATAGCCCGGCTCGCTCACCCGCACGATGGCCTCGACGATCCCCCCTGACTTGGCTGCCATCGCCGAGAAGCGGGCACTTCCCCTGACCTTCCTGAAGCGTGTGGGCGTGATCGTGAATCCGTCATCTTCAGGCATGGGCCACGTCCAGATTCCGGCACTATAGGGAAAAATGCTCGCAAGCTTCGAATGTTCCCGAGGATGCGACCCGGCGCAAGCCGTGCCGGGGTCACACGTCCTGATGTTCCCGCTTTTCGCAGGCCGGTCGTGACCCGCCGCGCTGTGATCGCGCCGGAGAGCCCGCCCGTGCGTGCCGCGCGTCCGGAGATGCGATGCGCATCAGGTCGCGGGATCGTCCGCTTGGGCCGGTCAGGCCGTGGGCGGGGCTGAAGGGGGTGCATGGGTCGTCAGGAAGTCCTCGATGATCCTGTGGGCGCTGATCCGTCCATGACCGAAGCGCGCGTGCCAACCGGTACCGCCCGGAGGATCGCGGCGTGCCGACGCGAGCACGACGTTGCGGATGTCGTGGACCGAGAGGCTGAGGCCCCGGGCCTGTGCCTCGTCCAGCAGCAGGGCGATGATCCCGGCGGCCGCCGGCGCGGCCATGCTCGTGCCGCTCTTGGCGACGACCCCCCTCCCCGTGCGGGAGTGAGCCGCCATCACGCCTTCGCCGGGTGCGGAGATCTCGGGCTTGTCGCGGCCGTTCCGCGTCGGGCCTGCGCTGGAGAACCAGGAGATCGGACGGTCGGACTTGTGCGCATCGTAGGAGCCCACCGCGATCGAGAGATGGCCGCCGGCGATCGACCCGATCGTCGTCCCCGTGTCGATGTCGGGCCCCACGAACGAGGATTGGATGGCGTTGTTGCGCTCGATCCAGGCGTGGAACTCGCCGGAGGCGATCTGCGCACCCCGTCAGCCGGATGGTCCAGTCGCCGGCTTCGACGCTCTCGCTCAGGAACACTCCGATCGAATTGTCGCCGTTGTCCGGATCGTCGGTCTGGCTGACCACGTAGACTTCGGGCGCATCCAGATCCGGCCAGGCTCCCTCGGTCCCGGGTGCGATCGGGCCGAAACTCCTGCCGGAAGGGGCGATGATCTCGATCGTGAGCCGGTCCGGCCCGGCGTACCAGAGTTCGAACTCCCTCTCGGCCCCGGCGCCCGGGCGGGATGTGCCAGACCAGGTCGCGGCTCTGGCCCTGGGCGATGCTGCCCCGGACGTGGACCTCCGCGGCGAATGAATTGCCGGCCGAGATCGTGACGGCTCGGTTGGGCGCCTGCCTCAACAGGCTGTCGATGCCTCGCTCCACCAGGGTCGAACCGTCATGCGGGCCGCCATGGGTTCCGAGACTGATGTTGACCACGCAAGGTCGGTCTCCCGCCTTGTCGAAGATGTACAGGATCGCCTCGAGCAACTGCGTCGAGTTGCCGAGGTTCGAGTAGACGACGTCGGGCCCCGCGAACGGAATGTCGTCGTGCGAGATGTCCACGAAGATCAGGTCGGCCTGAGGAGCGAAGCCCGCGGCACCCGACCCCATCCCGTTGCCGGCGCAGATGTCGAGCACATGGGTGCCGTGGGTACCCCGCGACTGCGGCGTATCCGGGGCGGGCCCGTAGCCGAGGCTCGCATACGGGTCGGGTTGAGCGAGGGCCGCGGTGATCGCGGCCCGCGTCGTATTCGCTGCCGTATCCGTTGGGGCTGCGCGCCGTGGTGATGCCTCCCTGGTGCCAGATCGACAGCAGGCGTGTCCTGCCATCGACGACGAAGTTCTGGTGCGCGAAGTCGCATCCGTAGTCGATGACCCCGACCACGACGTTCCGGCCACCTGTACACCGGGCATCCCCGGTGAGAAGCGAGGGACCGGCGAGGGTCTCCGTGATTCCGTCCGTCAGCATCGGTCGGAGTGGCTGGGCCGCCTTGAGGCTCCGCACGAACGACAGGTCTCGAACCGCTCGGATGCGAGTGGCCGGAATGCGGCCGGTCACGATGATGGTCCCATCCAGAGGATCCGGATCGCCGATCTGCGTGCCGGTCCTCACTTCGCTCGTCTGTGTCCAAGCATGGGCATCGGTGACGCGGGCGATGACGGGAATCTCATCCTCCCCTGTCGAGGCCGACGCTTCGGCGAGAATGCCGCGATTTCTCAGGGCGATGATGCGCTGAAGACGGATGTCGGTCCCGATATCGATCCTCGCTTCGAGGAAGCGACCGTTCTGATCGGGCATCTCGGCTCCCATTGCCATCACGTCTCTCTCACGCAGCGGCCCGCGATCTGCGGGGTATCGAAGCCATCGCGCAATTCGGCATGTCATCAAAGCGAAACATCATGATCGGCATAAAATCTGTTTTCCGGTATTCAGAAGTCGGCCAGCCCAAATGCCCCGATCGCAATGTGCTATTTTTGCAACGAAAGCGATATTATAATGACAATTTTCTAACGATTCAAAAAAATTATCCAGCAAATATGAATATAGATACACAGCCATGAATAATTATCTAATCAGATTATCTGATAATTGCTTGTACGAGATACATGCTGTAGCTTCGAGACTTGCGCCGAAAAACCGGTACGCAGCGGCAGTCACCAGTACAGTTGCGCCCGGCCGATGAAGATGTCCGCATCGACGGTGCGGCGGCCGAAATTCAGGGCTTCCGCCGAGGGCGAGGAGTGCGAGCGCACGTAGTCGAACATGAAGCGGATGTTCTTGTCGGGGTACCAGTTCACGCCGGCGGTGAAGTCGTGCTCGATGCCGCCGCGCACGCCGCGCGACTCGAGGTCGATGGCGCTGTAGCGCAGGCTCATCTCGAACACGCCGGCGCCGCCCCGGCCGACGCGCTGATTCTCGCCCACCTCGATGCCGCCGAACACCCCGTACTCGCTGCCGTAGGGCGGCGTGACGCGGTAGCTGCGGTTCCGGCCGTTGAGCACCGCCGTCGCCTGGATGTAGCCGCCCCGGAAATGCAGCGTCGGCGCGCCGCCGAAGCGGCCGACATCGGTCGTGATGTACTCCGCCTGGAGCCGGAACGGACCGTGCTGCCACGCCGCTTCGAGGCCGACCCGGCTGATGCTCTCGGCGTCGCGCACCGCGCGGGTGTTGACCAGGGGGCGGTCGAACAGGAACGCCTCCGAGCGGCTCGACAGGGTGAGCCCGCTGCCGTCCTGCGGCAGCGACCGGAAGCTGCCGGCCACCGCGAGGTGCAGCACGTCCTTCCTGTCCTGCGACAGCCACGGCGCGTAGGTGACGCGGGTGGTCGAGGCGATGCCCTTGTTGTCGATCCCGGTGCTGATGTTGCCGCCGAACACGCCGGTCACCATCGTCAGGGTGCCGGCATGGGTCCCGACCGCGGTGCCGAAGTTGCGCGCCGGCGCGAAGGCGTCGGCGAGCGACCGTTCGGTGAACACCGTGTTGTTGTCGCTGATGAGCTGGTCGAGGCTGAACGGCTCCTTGAAGTTGCCGTGGGTGATGATGACGTCCTCGAAGCCCTTGTAGGCGACGATGGCATCGCTCACCGGCACCCGCGGCTCGTTGAAGTCGTACTGGAACGCGAACTCGAAGTCCTTCAGGCTCAGATAGGTTTCGAGCCAGGCGCGGCGGATCCGGGCCGGGTCCTCGAACACGGTGCCGAACCCGCGCTGCTGCACCCGCCCGGTGCCGAAATCGGCCTGGAGCCGGCCGCCGATGCGCAGGCGGCTGCCGTCGGCGAAGCGCGCGGTGATGCCCTTGTCGTCGAGGGTGACCGGCGGCGTGGCGCCGGCCCGCCGGCGCGGTGTCGATGGCGGCGAGCGCGGCCTTGTCGGCGTCCTGCGATCCCGATCCGTCCGCGGCAGGAGCCGGCGCGGCGAGGCCGCACAGCGCGAGGGCCGCGGCGAACGGGCGGAGCGCGAGGCGGGTGGACATGGCTCGAATCCTTCACTCCGGAGCGCCGCGGACCGTCCGGCTATCCCATGACCGTCCTGAGACAGCGAACCGGTTCGATCCCCGGCGACGCTGCGGCAGCGCGGCTCCGGTGCCGATGGTGGCAGGCGAGCCACAGCGCCCGAACCCGACCGCATCCGGGCGAGTTGTGTCGGCATCCCCCGGAGAGACCGTGATGCCGCCCCTCGACCGTCGCCGCTGCCTCGCCGGTCTCGCCGGATCCGCCGCCCTCGCGCTCGCCGGCGGATCCGCCCGCGCCCAGGCCGGCGCCTCCGATACGCTGATGGTGATGCAGAAGGGAGACCACGCCCTCGCGTTCTACGAACTCGCCAGCGGCCGGCGCACCGGGCAGGTGGAGCTGCCGGGCGAGTACCCGCACGAATTCGCCGTCGACCGGGCCGGGCGCCTCGCCTTCGTGGCGCAGTACGGGGTGAAGTCCTCGACCACGCCCGGCCCCGGCGGGCAGGCGGTGCACGTCGTCGACCTCAAGGCACGGGCGCTCGTGCGCAGCATCGACTGCGATCCGTTCCGGCGCCTGCACGGGGTGCGGCTCGACGGGCGCGGGCGGCTCCTGGTGCTGAGCGAGGATCGCGACGTGCTCCTCGGCTTCGACGCCCCGGCGGAGGCGGAGCGGCCCGACCGGGCAGTCGCGACGGGAGGCATCAAGGGCCACCTGTTCTCCCTCACCGGCGACGGCGAGACCGCCTTCGTCGCCAACCTCCTGTCGAACACCGTCACCCGGGTGCGGCCGTTCGATCCGGCGGCGGCACCGAGGGCGGTGGCGGTCGGCCGCTGGCCCGAAGGCACCGCGCTGAGCCCGGACGAGCGCAGCCTCTACGTCGCCGCCCGCCGCAGCGACATGCTGCTCGTCGTCGACACCGACGCGATGACCGTGACCCGCACGGTGCCGACCCGGGGCGACGTGGTGAGGATCGAGTGCGGGCCCGAGGGCGACCTGATCCTCGCCAACTTCGCCGACCGCAGCCTGTCGCTGCTCGGACCGGACCTGCGCGAGGCGGCACGCCTCGGCCTCGACGGCGCGCCGGTCGCGCTCGCCCGCCATCCGTCGAGCCCTCTCGCCTTCGCGGCCCTGGACAACGACCGCATCGCGGTGATCGACCTCCGGGCGCGCCGCGTCCAGGGCCTGCTCACCACCGGCCGCGAGCCCGACGTGATGGCGGTGCTGCCGCCGGGCTGATCCGACTCCTCCGGTCCGTTCCGACAACCGTATCATACGATTTCCGGTTGATCGCTTCGCGAGGCGGTCGCGCAGCAATCGCCCGCAGCGATCCTCCGGATCTCGTCGGAGCCCGGTCCCGGCTTCGCCGCTCCCGGCGGATGAGACCGTGCCACGCGCGGCCCGGCACTCGCACGATGCTCCGGTCAGTTCACCCGCGACCAGACCTGCTTCTTGCAGAACAGGCCGCCGAGCACGCAGCCGGAGAGTTCGAGCGCGTTCGGCCCCTTCAGGGCCATCTTCCCGGAATAGGTCTTCCCGTCGCGGAAATTGTAGAGCGAGCCCTCCCAGCCGCCCTCGGCGGGCTTGAGGCCGGAGAGCAGGGTCGTCCCGACGACGCTGCGGCTGCGCAGGGCCGGGTCGGGATTGTTCACGTCGCGGGTCTCGCCGGCCGTGACCCTGGCGACGGTGCCGCAGAAGCTGTCGCCGCACCGGGCGATGCGCACCTGGGTGTCGCCCGCCGGCGTCGCCCACACGCCGGCCGGCGACGGGGCGGGCTGGGCGGCGGCGGGCAGGCTGGCGAGCATCAGCAGGAGGGGCAGGCGGCGCAAGGCGAGGTCTCCGTGTCGGTCGGGTCCACGCCTGTTATACGATTTCCGATCGATTGCTTCGCAATGCGGAAATCGGCTTCGCTCAGGTGCGCGCAGAGCTTTGCTCTGCGCCGCGCGGGCTCGTGATACGATGTCCGGAAGGAATCTTCCGGACATCGTATCACCCGATTCCCGTCCCTCCCGCAGGTCTGCCGCTACGCCACCAGTTCGGGGAACGGCACGATGGTCGACTTCACGGTCTTCATCGCCATCGCGTCGGCCACCGCCCGGCTCACCCCCTCCTCGGTGAAGGGATAGATCGTCTGCATGTCGAGCCACGGGTACTTGTCGCGGGCGCGGTAGAGCATGTCGACGCCGAGCGGCAGGTCGTTGCCGGTGAAGGCCCAGGAGCCGAGCACGTTGAGGTCCTTGGAGCAGATCCGGTGCCAGGAGGTCTCGATCGTCCCGGCATCGGTGAACTGGCCCATCTCGACGTAGGTGCCGCCGTCGCGCAGGAACTCGATCCCCTCCGGGCCGGCCGACGGGTGGCCGGAGCAGTCCATCACGAGGTCGGCGCCGAAGCCGCCGACGATCTCGCGCACCCGGGCGATCCGCTCCTGCGGGGTCTTCACCTGGGTGATGTCGACGGTCGCCTCGGCGCCGAACTTGCGCGCCAGGGCGAGGCGCGGCTCCTCGGGGGCGCCGACGCAGATCACCCGGCCGGCGCCCATCTCCTGGGCGGCGGCCACCGCCAGGATGCCGATCGGCCCGGAGCCCTGGATCACCACCGTGTCGCCCCACTTGAAGCCGCCGGCCCGGGTGGCACGGTTGAAGGCGCGGATGCACGAGGTCAGCGGCTCGGACAGGGCGCCGAGCCGCAGGCTCATGTCGTCGGGCAGCTTGTAGACCTTGGTGCCGGGCAGCATGTCGAGGTCGACGTAGACGTACTCGGCCCAGCCGCCCCACAGGTGCGGCGCCTTGTCGAAGCCGAGATAGCGCCCGTAATAGACCGGCGTCAGGCACTTGTTGGCCTGCTCCGGGTAGTGGACGCAGTAGTAGCAGTGCCCGCACGGCATCAGCGGCGGGATCATCACCTTGGACCCGACGGCGAGCGGCTTCTCCATGAAGTCGGCGGTGAACTCGTCGCCCTTCTCGACGATGACGCCGCCGATCTCGTGCCCGAGGGTGAACGGCCACGGCAGGGGCTTGGGCCAGTGCCCCTTGAGGATGTGCTGGTCGGTGCCGCAGACGCCGCAGGCGCCGACCTTGATCAGCGCCGCCCTGCGCGGCACCTCGGGCCACGGCACCGACTGGATCACCGGCTCGGCTCCGGGGCCGGCGAAGGTCGCGACGCGGATCTCGGGCTTCGTCATGGTGCCGTTTCCTCCCGTGGTCCGGCTCGTGGACGGCCGGTGCCGGTAACGTAGGGGCGCCCGGCGGCTCGCGCCAACCTCGATCCGCGGGCGCGGCCGAAGTGATGCGATTTTCGGAAGATTCCTTCCGGACATCGTATCGCCAGCCGGCGCGGCGCCGAGCGAAGCTCTGCGCGCACCTGAGCGAAGCCGATCTCCGCATCGCGAAAGCGATCCCGCAGGGATCGCCGAGCGATCCATCGAAAATCGTATGACGCAAGCGCCGGATCCCCGCGGCGTCAGGTCAGCATCTGGAGGTCGCCGTCCACCGCGAGGGCCTGTCCCGAGATCGTGCGCCCGCGGGGCGAGGCGAGGAACAGGATCTGGTCGGCGAGCTGGCGCGCGGTGACGTAGTCCTTGATCGAGGCGGCGGAGAAGGCGGCGGCCTCCATCTCGGCGAAGGTCAGGCCGCGCTGCTGCGCCTTCGCCTCCAGCACCCGGCGCTGCCGGTCGCCGGCGACGATGCCCGGCAGCACCGCGTTGACCCGGACGCCGTCGGCCCCGAGTTCCCGCGACAGCGACTTGGTGAACCCGATCACCGCCCATTTCGCCGCCGCGTAGGGCGTGCGCAGGGGAAAGGCGAATCGCCCCGCCGCCGAGGACAGGTTGACGATCGAGGCGTTGCGGCTGCGCCGCAGCAGCGGCACCGCGAGGCGCACGCAGTTGAACTGGCCCGTCAGGCACACGTCGAGGCAGCGGTCCCAGTCCTCCGGGTGGATCTCCTCGACGCGGCCGGTCGGGCCGGCGATGCCGGCGTTGTTGACCAGCACGTCGAGTTCGCCGCCGAGCGCCGCCGCGGCCTCCTCGAACAGCCGCGCCACGTCGTCCCGCGCGGCGACGTCGGCGTAGGTGCCGGTGATCCCCTCCGGCAGGGCGTCGAGGGCCGCCCGGTCGACGTCGCAGACGTGGACCTGCGCTCCCTCCTCGACGAAGGCCCGGGCGATCTCCAGCCCGATGCCCCCGGCCCCGGCGGTGACCAGCACCTTGTGGCCCTGCAATCCCATGTCCATGATGGCGTCCTCCCTGTTGTCGTTCTTCCGCCGCCGCCGCGTCCCTCGGGCGGTCCCGCCCGTCAGGGCGGCAGCCGGCCGCTGCCGGCGATGAAGGCCGCCGCCTCCTCGATGTCGGCGACGAGGGCGGCCTGCGCTGCCCCGCCGTCGCCGGCCCTTCAGCGCCGCCACCAGCCGGGCGTGGTGGCGCTCGGCGCCACCGGCGGCGATCCGGCGGCCCGAGACCCGCATGTCGAGGTTCAGCACCGGGCCGACCCGCAGCCACAGCCCCTCGATGATCGCCATCAGCGACGGCATCCGGGCGGCCTCGTAGACCGCGAAGTGCAGTTCCTTGTTGGCCCGCACGGCCCGGTCGAGGTCGGGCTGCGCCGCCAGCGTCTCGTGGCGGAACGCCGCGTCGTGACCCGCCACCGCCGCGAGGTCGTCGTCGCCGCGCCGCGCCGCGGCCTCGCGGGCGGCGAAGCCCTCGATCAGGATCCGCACCCGGGTCAGCTCGCGGAACCGGCCGGCATCGATCAGCGGCACGCTGACGGCGCGGTTGGGCAGCACCTCCAGCGCCTCGTCGGCGACGAGGCGCGACACCGCCTCGCGCACCGGCATCATCGAGGTGCCGAGCTGGTCGGCGACCTGCCGGAGCGAGAGCCGCTGCCCCGGCGCGAGCTCGCCGGCCATCAGCAGCCCGCGCAGCTCGGCATAGACGCGCTCGCCGAGCGTCACCCGCTCGAAGCGCGGAATCCGTCCGATCGCGCCATCCACGCCGCGTTCCTCTCCTGACCGGGGCCGCCGGGGCTCGACAGCCGCCCGATTTGGTGTCAGCCTAAGTGTGATCACAGATCACGGCAAGCAAGGACCGTGACGGATCCGGGCAGGAAACGCGAACCATGACGCAGGACACGCATCCGACGCGGCGCCGGCTGATGCAGGCCGGTCTCGCCGCCGGCGCCGCCCTGGCGATGCCGGCGATCGGCCGCGCGCAGGGGGCACCGATCCGCATCGGCCACCTGACGCCGCGCACCGGCTTCCTCGGGCCGCTCGGCGAGTACGCCGTGGCGGCGGCGCAGCTCGCCGCCGAGGAGATCAACGCCGCCGGCGGGATCAACGGCCGCAGGATCGAGCTGCTGACCGAGGATTCGGTCAACCCGCAGACCGCGTCGAGCAAGGCCCGAGCGCTACATCGAGCGCGACAAGGTCTCGGCCATCGTCGGCGAGATCTCCTCGGCCTCGGCACTCGCCATCGGGCAGGTGGCGACGCGCGGCAAGACGATCTTCCTCAACACCGGCGCCAACTCGGACGCCCTGCGCGGCCAGGACTGCAAGCGCTTCATGTTCCACGTCGAGGGCGCGAACTCGATGTACGTGAAGGCGGTCGGCCGGTCGCTGGTCGAGAAGGGGCTGGTCAAGGGCAAGCGCTGGTACTCGCTCACCGCCGACTACGCCTTCGGCCACGACCTCCTGAAGGTCGCCAAGGTGTTCATGCAGGGCCAGGGCGGCAGCTTCGCCGCCGACGAGCTGGTGCCGACCGACGCCACCGACTTCTCGGCCTACCTCATCAAGATCCGGCAGGCGAAGCCCGACGTCGTGATCTCGAACCTCGCCGGCAACCAGATCACCAACTTCCTCAAGCAATACGCCGAGTACGGCCTGCCCTTCCCGGTCGCCGGCTTCGGCTTCGACACCGCGCTGGCCTGGGGTGCGGGCGCGGGCAACTTCGCTGGCACCTGGCCGTGCCTGTGGCACCACAAGGTCGACACGCCCTCGGCCAGGGCCTTCGTCGCCGCCTTCACCAAGAAGCTCGGCAAGCCGCCGGAGAACCAGGCCTGGGGCGACTACAACGCGGTCAGGATCGTCGCCCAGGCGATGGCCGACACCAGGTCGACCGATGGGCCGGCCCTGGTCTCCTACCTGGAGGGCGGCGCCAAGTTCGACGTGCTGAAGCCGCGCCAGGGCTATTTCCGCCCCCGCGACCACCAGCTCATCAGCGAGATGTACGCGATCACCGCGCTGCCGGCGGATCAGGTCAAGGACAAGTGGGACCTGTTCACCTCCACGGCGGCCCTGCCCGGGCCGAACGAGGACATGGAGGTTCTGGCGCCGACCGCCGAGGAGGCGGGGTGCAGGATGGAGGGGTAGCGGCGCATCGCTGATCCTCCCCCTCTGCGGCAGGGCTGTCCGGGGAAACTCCTTGAGAATCGAGCGCGTGATCCCCTCTCCCGAGTGGGAGAGGGGAGACGCGCCACTTCTTCTTCCCGGACGGCCCTGCATCGAGGGGGGAGAGTTCGGCGTCGTGCTTCGTCACGTCTCCAAGTGTAAATCCTTCGCACAGGAACCCCGCCCGTGCTCTTCCTCACCCTCGCCGTCGAGCAGATCGTCAACGGCCTCTTCCTCGGGGCGATCTATCTGCTGATCGCCCTCGGCCTGTCGCTGATCTTCAGCTTGGGGGGCATCGTCAACCTCGCGCACGGGGCGTTCTACGCCATCGGCGCCTACCTCACGATCGTCGTCTCGCCGTATCTCGGCTTCGGCGGCTCGCTCGTGGTCGCGCCGGTGCTGGTCGGGCTGCTCGGGCTGCTCGCCGAAAAATTCCTCTTCCGGCGCTTCTACCGCTCCGACCCGATCCTGTCGCTGCTGCTCACCTTCGGCCTCGCGATGGTGGCCGAGCAGGCGATCCGGATGATCTTCGGGGCGCCGCCCCTGCCCTACAGCATCCCGCAGGCCCTGCGCGGCCAGATCTTCCTCGGCGACTTCGTGCTGTCGCGCTACCGGCTCACCATCCTGGCGGCGGTGGTCGTCGCGGTGGCGGCGGTGTGGTTCCTGCTCCAGCGCACCACCTTCGGGCGCATCGTGCGCGCCGGGGTGCAGAACCCCGACATGGTCGCGGCGCTCGGCATCTCGCTCAAGCCCTACATGGCCGCGGTGGTGATGCTCAGCGTCGGCCTCGCGGCGCTCGCCGGGGTGATGCTGGCGCCGATCTCCGGCGTCCACCCGGCGATGGGCGCGGAAGTGCTCACCGGCGCCTTCGTGGTCGTGGTCATCGGCGGCCTCGGCTCGTTCTGGGGCGTCGTCGTGGCGGCGCTGATCGTCGGAATCGTCCGTGGCCTGATGGTGCTGGTCTATCCCGGCTTCGCCGAGGCCGCGATCTACGCCCTGATGGCCTTCATCCTGCTCGTCCGGCCCCGCGGCCTGTTCGGCGAGCGCATCCTGCGCTTCGAGTAGGCCCCCAATGACCGCGCTCTCCGTTCCGGCTCCCCCGCGCAAGGCCCCGGTCCTTCCCGAGGGCCTCACCCTCGGGGCCGCGGCCCTGGTGCTCGTCGTGCTGCCCTTCGCCCTCCAGGGCCTCGGCCTGACGCTGACGTCGGCGACCGACGTGGTGATCTTCGCGATCGCGACGCTGGGCCTCAACATCCTGGTCGGGCAGACCGGCCTCGTCTCGTTCGGCCACGGCGCCTTCTTCGGCATCGGCGCCTACGCGGCGGCGATCCTCCAGCGCAACCTGTTCCCGGGCGGCATGGTGCTGCCGGCGCTCGCCGCCCTCGCCCTCGTCGCCGGGCTCGCGGTGCTGCTCGGCCTGCTGATCCTGCGCCGGCGCGGCGTGTACTTCTCGCTCCTCACCCTCGCGCTGTCGGCGCTGTCGTTCACGATCGCGTTCCGCTGGACCGCGCTCACCGGCGGCGAGAACGGCTATGGCGGCGTCCAGCGCGAGAGCCTGCTCGGCCTCGACGTCGGCGATTCGTGGGTCTGGTACGCCGTCGTCGCGGTGGTCGGCTTCGCGGTGCTGGTGGCGCTGGCCCGCTTCCGCCGCTCACCGGTCGGCACCGTTCTGGAGGCGATCCGCGAGAACGAGCAGCGCGCCCGCTTCCTCGGCTACCCGACCAACCGCTACAAGCTCACGGCGTTCGCGGTCTCGGCCACCGTCACCGGGCTCGCCGGGGTGCTGATGGCGTTCAGCCACCGCTTCGCCTCGGCCGAGCCCCTCGGCACCGCCTTCTCGGGCGAGTTGCTGGCGATGGTGGTGATCGGCGGGATGCGCAGCCTCGCCGGGCCGGCGATCGGCGCGCTGTTCTTCATCCTGTTCCGCGAACTGCTCTCGATCTGGACCGGCGACTGGCTCTTCTGGTTCGGCCTGCTGTTCGTCGGCTTCATCCTGTTCTCGCCCGACGGCCTCGTCGGCATCGCCCGGCGGGTGATGCGGATGATCCGGCCCGAGCCGACCGAGGACGCGGCGATGGCCGGGCGCCGCGCCGGCACCCCGGAGAACCTGCCGGCCTTCCTGCGGCCCGAGGGGGCCGTGCGGCCCCAGGAGGCCGTGCGCCCGGGCGAGGCCGTGCGCCCGGGCGAGGCCGTGGGCGGCACGATCCTCGCGGCCGACGGAATCTCGAAGCGGTTCGGCGGGCTCAAGGCGGTGCAGGACGTCAGCCTCGCGGTGCGCGACCGGACGCTGCACGCCCTGATCGGCCCCAACGGCGCCGGCAAGACCACCGCCTTCAACCTCATCTCCGGGATGTTCAAGCCGGATACCGGGAGCGTCACCCTGCGCGGCGGCTCGGTGGCGGGGTTCGCGCCGGAGAAAATCTGCGCCGCCGGCCTCGGCCGCTCGTTCCAGATCACCAACCTGTTCCCGGCCCTCACCGTCGAGGACAACATCCGCATCGCCGTGCAGGGCCGCCACCCCGGCCGGTTCGACGTCTGGCGCGACGCCCGCCGCGACCCCGCGGTGCGGGCGGAGACCGCCGAGATCCTGCGCTGGCTCGGCCTCGCCGGGCTGGAGCGGGCGGAGGCCGGCTCGCTGTCCTACGGCGGGCAGCGCCTGCTCGACATGGGGGTGGCGCTGGCCACCAAGCCCCGCGTGCTGCTTCTCGACGAGCCCCTCGCCGGGCTCGCGGCGGCCGAGCGCACCCGCATCGGCGACATCATCAAGCGGGTCTCGACCGAGGTCCCGGTCTTGATGGTCGAGCACGACATCGACCGCGTGTTCCAGATCGCCGACGCCGTGACGGTGATGAACGAGGGGCAGGTGCTGGTCGACGGCACCGTCGAGGACGCCCGCACCAGCCCGAAGGTGCAGGAGGTCTATATCGGCTCGGGCACCGCCGCGATGGCGGCGAAGCCGAGGCCGAGCGCCGCCGAGGCCGAGGTGCTGCTGGCCCTGGAGGGCGTCGACACCTTCTACGGCAAGAGCCACATCCTCAACGGCGTCACCTTCGACGTGCATACCCACGAGATCGTGGCGCTGCTGGGCCGCAACGGCGCCGGCAAGTCGACCTGCCTCAAGACCATCACGGGCATCGCGCCCCACGCCGCCGGGTACATCCGCCTCGGCCGCGACAGCCTCGACGGCCTCTCGGCGGCGGCCACCGCGCGTGCCGGCATCGGCTACGTGCCGCAGGGCCGCGGCCTGTTCGCCGGGATGAGCGTCGCCGAGAACCTCGAACTCGGCCGCCTGCGCCGGCGCACCGGCAACGGCGTGCACTGGGACGAGGAGCGGATCCTGTCCTACTTCCCGCGCCTCAGGGAGCGCTGGCGCACCGCCGCCGACTACCTCTCGGGCGGCGAGCAGCAGATGGTCGCGGTGGCCCGTGCCCTGTCCGGCGACACCCGCGTGCTGCTCCTCGACGAGCCGTTCGAGGGCCTGGCGCCGGCGGTGGTCGAGAGCCTGTTCGAGACCTTCGACGCCCTGCGCAAGGAGGTGTCGATCGTGATCGTCGACCACAACCTCGACCTCGCGCTCGCCCTGTCCGACCGCACCGTCGCGCTGGAGCGCGGCCGGGTGATGCATGTCGGCCCGTCCCGGGACCTGCGCGACGACCTCGACCTGCGCCGCAAGGTGCTGTGGCTTTGAGTATGACCGAAGGAGACCAGATGCCCATCGTCGCCGTCGTCGGAGCCGGCCTGATCGGCCGGTCCTGGGCCGTGGTCTTCGCCCGCGCCGGGTTCGCGGTCCGCCTCGCCGACATCCACGCGCCGACGCTGGAGGCGGCACCCGGCCACATCGCGGCGGCCCTCGACCAGCTCGCCGGCCACGGCCTCGTCACCGACGTGCCGGCGATCCTGGCGCGGATCGGCCTCGCCCCCACGCTCGGCGAGGCGCTGGCGGGCGTCGACCTCGTGCAGGAAAACGGGCCCGAGACGGTGGAGGCCAAGCGGGCCCTGTTCGCCGAACTCGACCGGCTGGCGCCGCCCGATGCCATCATCGCGTCCTCAACCTCGGCCATCGTGGCGTCGCGGTTCACGGAAAGCCTGCCGGGCCGGGCCCGCTGCCTCGTCGGCCACCCGGTCAACCCGCCCCACCTCGTGCCGGTGGTGGAACTCTGCGGCGCACCCTGGACCGATCCGGCGGTGATCGCCCGCGCCCGCGACCTCTACGCCGCCGCCGGGCAGGCGCCGGTCCTCGTCCACCGCGAGGTCGAGGGCTTCGTCCTCAACCGGCTCCAGGGGGCACTGCTGTCCGAGGCCCTGCGCCTCGTCGGCGAGGGCGTGGTGAGCCCGCAGGACCTCGACACCACCGTGGCCGAGGGCCTCGGCCTGCGCTGGTCGTTCCTCGGTCCCTTCGCCACCATCGACCTCAACGCCCCCGGCGGCATCGGCGACTACTGCGCCCGCTACGGCGGCTTCTACCGCAGCCTCGCCACCGACCCGGCCCCGCCCACGGTGTGGGACGCCGAGACCGCCGGCCGCCTCGTCGCCGCCTGGGGCGCCGGCCCCGACCCGGCCCCCGCCCCCGAGCGCAGCCGCCGCCGCGACGCCCGCCTCGCCGCCCTGATGGCGCACAAGCGCGATCAGGCCTGAACCGAAGGAGAGACCCATGGCCCCCCGCAAGGTCGTCATCACCTGCGCCGTCACCGGCGCGATCCACACGCCCTCGATGTCGCCGCACCTGCCGGTGACCCCCGACGAGATCGCGGAGGCCGCGATCGGCGCCGCCGAGGCCGGGGCGGCGATCGTGCACCTGCACGCCCGCGACCCGAAGACCGGCAAGCCCGACCAGAACCCGGAGGCGTTCCAGCCGTTCCTGAGCGTCATCAAGCAGCGCTCGAACTGCGTCATCAACCTCACCACCGGCGGCGCCCCGACCATGGGCATCGACGAGCGGCTGGCCCCGGCCTCGCACTTCAAGCCCGAGGTCGCCTCGCTCAACATGGGGTCGATGAATTTCGGCCTCTACCCGATGCTGGAGCGGTTCAAGACCTTCCAGCACGACTGGGAAAAGCCCTATCTCGAAGGCTCACGCGACCGGATCTTCAAGAACACCTTCGCCGACATCGAGCACATCCTGACCACCTGCGCCGAGAACGGCACCCGGTTCGAGGTCGAGTGCTACGACATCGGCCACCTCTACACCCTGGCGCACTTCGCCGACCGCGGCGTCATCAAGCCGCCGTTCTTCGTCCAGAGCGTGTTCGGCATCCTCGGCGGCATCGGCCCGCATCCGGAGGACGTCCAGCACATGAAGCGCACCGCCGACCGGCTGTTCGGCGCCGATTACCGCTGGTCGGTGCTGGGGGCGGGCCGCAACCAGCTCCCCATCGCGGCCCAGGCGGTGGCGCTCGGCGGCAACGTCCGGGTCGGGCTGGAGGATTCGCTGTGGATCGGCCCCGGGAAGCTCGCCGAGACCAACGCCGATCAGGTCCGCAAGGCGCGCCAGATCATCGAGGGGCTCGGGCTCGAGATCGCCACCCCGGACGACGCCCGGCAGATCCTCGAGCTGAAGGGCGGCGACCGGGTCGGGTTCTGAGGCGCTTCCGGCATCGAGGACTCGCCGACAGGCTGTGCGCCCAACCCCTCCCCCTCCGCGCACGGCTGTCCGGGGAAATTCCCTTGTAAAATCGAGCGCGTCCCCCCTCTCCCGAGCGGGAGAGGGGGGACGCGCTCCAATTTTTCCCCGGACAGCCGTGCCCTCTGCGGGGGGAGGGTTCAGGCGTGGGGCCTTTTTGGGCAAGCGAGGAACGGCGAGCCGGCCCGCCCCCCGGGAGCGGGCCGGACCGTCACGGCCGCAGCGCGCCCTGCGTCTCGACGTAGACCGCGTAGACCGACGTGCTCGCGGTCATGAACAGGCGGTTGCGCTTCGGGCCGCCGAAGCAGAGGTTGGAGCAGGTCTCCGGCAGGTGGATCTTGCCGATCAGGTCGCCGGAGGGCGTGTAACAGCGCACGCCGTCCTCCTTCGGATCGGCCCAGCCCATGCTGCACCAGACGTTGCCGTCGACGTCGCAGCGCAGGCCGTCGGTGAAGCCCGGCGCGAACCCTTCCGTGAACACGCGGTCGCCGGTCAGCCGGTCGCCCTCCACCGTGAAGGCGCGGATGTTGGACTTTCCGCCGTGGGTCGCCCCGGTATCGGCCACGTACAGGATCTTCTCGTCGGGCGAGAAGCACAGGCCGTTCGGCCGGTCGATGCCCTCGGCGACCACCTTCGTCTGCCCGGTCTTGCTGTCGATCCGGTAGACCCGCGTCGGCAGCTCGGCCCTGTCCTTGTGGCCCTCGTAGAAGCCGTCGATGCCGTAGCCCGGATCGGTGAACCAGATCCCGTCATCCGAGGCGACCACGACGTCGTTCGGCGCGTTGAGCGGCTTGCCCTCGAAGCGGTCGATCAGGACCGTGATGCTGCCGTCGTGCTCGGTGCGGGTCACCCGGCGGGAATCGTGCTCGCAGGTCAGCAGCCGCCCCTGCCGGTCGCGGGTGTTGCCGTTCGAGTAGTTCGAGTTGGCGCGGAAGACGCTGACCCGGCCGTTCTCCTCCAGCCAGCGCATGATCCGGTTGTTCGGGATGTCGCTCCACAGCAGGTAGCGGCCGTCGCGGACGTAGACCGGCCCTTCCGCCCAGCGGAAGCCGGTGGCGATCCGCTCGATGGCGGCGTTGCCGACCTTGTAGCGGAACCGCTTGTCGAGGGCCTCGACCCGCGGGTCGGGGTAGCGCGTGCCGGGCAGGTCGCCGAGCGGCAGCCTGTCGGCCTGCGCCGCGCGGCCGGTGAGCGCGGTCGCGGCGACGGCCGCGGCGCCCGCAAGGACGTCACGTCGGTGCATGGTTTCCTCCCGTCCAGGTTCGGACGGGGAGGAGTGTAGGGCGGTGGAGAGCGGGTGTCGTGGTGATTGACGCTGCGCCCCGGCGCCTGTCGTCACATCCTCGCGCTCGGTGGATCGGGTTCGTCGAACGCAAGCAAGGATGGCGATCGCGAAAGTCATCGCACCGGACGGCACTCAGGCCATTCGTCTCCCACCGGAATTCCGGTTCGGAAGCACGCGCTTCCTCCTATACCAACATCATCATCGCGATCCGGCGCCGGCGCCCTCCCCTCGCTCTCCAGCGTTTCGCTGCCCTCTCGATCGGCGAGGCGGTGATGTCACCAATCACCTACGGAGAGTTGATCTCCGGGGCCGAGAAGAGTCGTAGACGCAACAGGCGTTCGCGGCGATTGCCCAGCTTGCCGAAGCCGTGCCGTTCCTCTCATGCGATTTTCGAATGATCGCTCGGCGACTGCGTTGCAGTCGCTTTCGCGATGCGGAAACCGGCTTCGCTCATGCGCGCGGAGCAAAGCTCCGCCGCGCGGGCTGGTGATACGATGTCCGGAACTGATCGTCCGAAAATCGCATCACTGGATGGTGAATCGATCGGCCGGCACTATGGACGGATCCGCGCCGACCTGGAGCGGCGGGGCCTGCCGATCGGTGGCAATGAGCTCTGGATCGCTGCCCACGCGCTCTCAGCCGGCCTGACGCCCGTCACCGCGAACGTCAGGGAGTTCGTGCGCGTGCCCGACCTCGTCATCGAGGACTGGACCGTCTGAGGTTGGGGCTATCCCCGATACCGCTCCCCATCCAGCCCGCGGTCCCGCCCGGCCGCCAGCAGCGTCTCCCAGACCGGGTCGGTGAGCGGCACGCCCTCGGCGAGCCGCGTCGCCCGGGTGCGGCGCTCGGGCTCGCCGGGCAGCAGCACCTCGCCGCCGGGCACCGCCGGCCGGGCGCTCTTGAAGAAGTCGAGATAGGCGCGGGTCTCCGCCGCCACGGCGTCGTCGGAGCCGAAGGCCTGCGGCGTGAGGTAGATCGACAGCATGCCGTTGCAGAACCGGCGCTGACCCGGGCCGCAGGTGCCCGAGCCGGTCAGCGCCCCGGCGAGCAGCTCGCACAGCAGGGCCAGACCCGAGCCCTTGTGCTCGCCGAAGGCCCGGATCGCGCCCTCGCCGTTGCGGCTGTCGCGGGCGAGCGTGCCCTCGATCGGCCCGAACAGCGTCGCCGGGTCGCTGCTGAGCCGGCCGTCCGGCTCGATCAGCACGCCCTCGGGCAGCGCCTTGCCGCCCTGGGAGGCCACCAGCACCTTGCCCTCGGCGACCGCCGAGGTGGCGAAGTCGAGGATGATCGGCTCCTCGCCGGCCACCGGGAACCCGGCCGAGAACGGCGCGGTCGAGAACCGGCGGTCGACCGAACCGAACGGCGCCACGAGCTGGCTGCCGGCGACGTTGACGAAATGCACCGAGACGAGGCCCGCCGCGGCGGCCTGCTCGGCCCATTCGCCGATCCGCCCGAGATGGCCGGAATGGCGCAGGGCCACGATGGCGATGCCGTTGGCCTTCGCCCGCGCGATGCCGAGATCGGTCGCGAACGGTCCGGCGGTCTGGCCGAAGCCGTAGCCGCCGTCGACGAGGGCGAAGGCCGGGCTGTCGCTGACGATCTGCGGCGTCTGGTTGGCCACCACCTCGCCCTCCCGCAGCCAGGAGACGTAGCGCGGCACCCGGATCACCCCGTGGCTGTCGTGCCCGGTGAGGTTGGCGGCGACGAGGTAGCGCCCGATCCGCTCCGCTTCCGCGGGCGCGCAGCCCTCGGCGGTGAAGATGTCGCGGACGTAGGCGGACAGGCCATCGGCGGCGATCTGCATCGTTTCCTCCGGTTCTTCTTGGCCTCCAGCGCATACCGAAAGGCATCCGGACGGTGAAGAGGCGTTCCAGCGCGGCGCCCATTCGCAAATTGCGGTCCGGCGATCCCTCCCGGGACTGGACATGGCAGCGCTGCCGGTGTCCAATCATTCCAAACACCGGGCCTTCGACTGCACCGGTGATCGGGAGAGGACGTCATGAGGACGACGCGTCGCGTTTTCCTGGGCGGTGCCGCGTCTGCCGTGGTCGGCAGCGTCGCCAGCCCCTTCGTCAGCCGCGCCGGCCATGCGCAGGGAGCCGGGGCGACCACCCGCATCGGCATGGTGCTGCCGGTGACCGGGCCGGGCGCCGATGCCGGGCGCTTCGCCCTCAACGGCGCCAAGATCGCGCTCGAGGCGGTCAACAAGGCCGGCGGCGTGCTCGGCAAGCCGATGGAGCTGGTCACCGAGGACGACCAGACCACCAACCCGGGCGCGGTGCTCGCCTTCTCGAAGCTCGCCTCCCAGCCCGACCTCGTGGCGTTCATCGGGTCGATCCGCTCGACCCAGAACCACGCCATGGCGCCCGACATCCTCAAGACGGGCAAGCCGGTGGCCTTCGGCGGCACCGACCCGGTCCTGACCCAGATGGGCAACCCGTGGATGTTCCGGTTCCGCCCCAACGACAGCTTCTCGGCCCGGGTCATCGCCGAGTACGGCGTCAACACCCTCGCCAAGAAGAAGTGGGCGATCATCCACTCGACCGACGCCTTCGGCACCAGCGGCGCCAAGGCGCTGACGGAGGCGCTGGCCAAGGCGGGCGCCACGGTGGCGCTCGACCAGGGCTACACCAACCAGAGCCAGGACTTCACGCCGGTCGTGCTGGCGATCCGCCAGTCCGGCGCCGACGTGATCGGCTCGTACTTCACCTTCGAGAACGACCTCGGCATCTTCGCCCGGCAGTTGCGCCAGCTCGGCGTGCAGGCGCCGTGGGTCGGCTCGGCCTCGATCGTCAACGTCACGGCGCTCAAGCTCGCGGGGCCGTCGCTCTACAACACCTTCGGGGTGGCCGATTACGCCGAGGAATCGAGCGACGCGGCGCGCAACTTCGGCAAGGCGTATCGCGGCGTGATGAAGCTCGCGCCCGACAACCAGTCGTCCTGGACCTTCGACGCCGTGACGGTGCTGGCGAAGGCGATCAACGCCGCCGGCAAGACCGACCCGAAGGCGATCCGCGAGGCGCTGCTCGCGATCCGCGGCCACGAGGGGGCGGAAGGCACCTACAACTTCGACCAGAACGGCGACGGCCTGCACGGCTACAACGTGGTGCGCAACGACAAGGGCAACATCGTCTTCGACAAGCGCATCGACTTCTACCAGGGCTGAGGGCCCGGACGCAGCCGTAGCCTCCGGCGGCGCGCCACGGCACGCCGCCCCTCCCCCTGTCACGCCGGGCGGGCCCGCATGGATCTCGTTCTCCAACTCCTGTTCACGGGCATCGGCATCGGTGCCGTCTACGCCCTGGTGGCGCTCGGCTTCGTGCTGATCTTCCGCGCCACCAACGTGGTCAACTTCGCCCAGGGCGAGTTCTCGATGGTCGCCGCCTTCCTGATGGTGGTCTTCGCCGTCGACCTCGAATGGCCGTACTGGCTGTCGTTCCTCATCGCCATCGGCGGCATGGCGCTGCTCGGGGCGCTGTTCAACCTCGGGGTCTACTACCCCCTGCGCCACCGCACCTACCTGCCGGTCATCATCTCGACCATCGGCGCCTCGATCTTCCTCGCCAACACCACGCTCGCCCTCTACGGGCCGCAGCCGCAGGTGCTCTCGCCGGTGTTCGAGACGCAGGGCTTCCTGCTCGGGCCGGTCTTCCTCGACAGCCAGTACCTCCTCATCATCGTCGTCACGGCGGTGCTGGTGGCGTTCCAGTACTGGTTCTTCGAGCACACGCTGATCGGCAAGAAGCTCCAGGCCACCTCCCAGGACAAGGAGATGGCGGCGCTCCTCGGCATCCCGGTCGCCGGGATGATCATGCTGACCTTCGTGTACAGCGCGGTGCTCGGCGGCATCGCCGGCATCCTGGTGGCGCCGGTGCTGTTCGTGTCGATCCAGATGGGCGCGACCATCGCGCTGAAGGCCTTCGCCGCCACCATCATCGGCGGCTTCGGCGACGTGACCGGCGCGATCATCGGCGGGCTGGCGCTCGGCATCATCGAGACCTTCGGCGCCGCCTACATCTCGGTGCCCTACAAGGACGCCTTCGCGTTCATCGTCCTCGTCGGCTTCCTCATCCTGCGGCCCCAGGGGCTGTTCGGCGAACGCATCGCGGAGAAGGCATGACCGGCTCCCCCCGCCCCGCCCCGGCCGACCTCGCGGCCGCCGCCCCCGCCGCCCGGCGCCTGCCGCTCGGCAGCATCCTCTACGCGATCGCCGCCGCCGGGATCGTGCTGCTCGCCGCCTCGGTGACGGTGAACGGCTACCTGCTGAACATCCTGATGCAGGCCGCGACCTACTCGGTGGCGGTGATCGGGCTCACCGTCGTCCTCGGGCTGTGCGGGCAGATCAACCTCGCGCAGGCCGCGTTCTTCGGGCTCGGCGCCTACGCGGTCGCCCTCGGCACCGTCGACTGGGGGCTGAGCTACTGGCTCTGCATCCCGATCGGGCTCGCGATCTCGGTGGTGTTCGGCGCCTTCCTGGGCGCCTCGACGCTGCGGCTCGGCGGCCACTACCTCGCGATGGTGACGATCTCGTTCCAGCAGATCGTGACCCTCGTGCTCATCAACTGGATCCCGGTCACGCACGGACCGGACGGCGTGCCGCGCATCCGCCGGCCCGACCTGTTCGCCGACGGGCAGAGCTACCTCGCCTTCTGCATCGCGGTGCTGGCGGTCGTCGCGTGGGTGGTCTGGCACATGCCCAGGACCCGCCTCGGCCGCGCGATGCGGGCGGTGCGCGACAACGAGCTGGCGGCCGGGGTCGCGGGGGTCGACGTCTACCGCACCAAGGTGACGGCCTTCGCCATCGGGGCGTTCCTAGCCGGGCTCGGCGGCGCGCTGTTCGCCGGCGGCTTCGCCTATGTCAGCCCCGACCAGTTCTCCTTCGCCGAGTCGATCGTCTTCCTCACCATGGCGCTGCTCGGCGGCGTCGGATCGCCGGTCGGCGCGGTGATCGGCACCGGGTTGCTGATCCTGATCCCCGAATGGCTGCGCTTCCTCAAGGAGATCCCGGGCCTCTACCTCGCGATCTACGGCCTCGCGGTGATCCTGATCGTCGTGTTCATGCCCGAAGGCATCTGGGGCTTCCTCGGCGACCAGGTGAAGCGCCTGCGGCCGAAGAAGCCGGCCCCGCCGCCGGCCCAGGACCTCGTCCTGACGCAGGGCGCCGGGCAAAGCGCGCAGGTGCTCCAGGTCGAAGGGCTCTCGAAGCACTTCGGCGGCCTCAAGGCGGTCGACGAGGTGAGCTTCTCCGTCGCCCGCGGCGGCATCCACGCCCTGATCGGCCCGAACGGCTCGGGCAAGACCACGACCCTCAACGTGCTGTCGGGCCTCTACTCCCCGACCGGCGGGCGGGTGCGGCTCGACGGGCGCGACATCACCGCGATGCCGCCGCACGAGCGCGCCGCCGCCGGGCTCGGCCGGACGTTCCAGAACATCCGCCTGTTCCGCTCGATGAGCGCCCTCGACAACGTGGTGATCGGCGCCGAGCGGCCGGGCAACGACTCGGTCGCCCGCGACCGCGCCTCGCTGGAGGCCCGGGCCCGGGCGGCGCTGGCCTTCGTGGGCCTCGAGGCGCGGGCGGGCGAGCCGGTCTCGTCGTTCTCCTACGGCCACCAGCGGCTGATCGAGATCGCCCGGGCGCTCGCCGGCAACCCGGTGCTGCTCCTCCTCGACGAGCCGGCGGCGGGCCTCAACTCGTCCGAGAAGCACGCGCTCACCGGCCTGCTGCGGCGGATGGCCGCCCGGGGGCTCACCATCCTCATCATCGACCACGACATGACCCTGGTCAGCGACGTCGCCGCCCACATCACGGTGCTGAACTTCGGCCGGCGCATCGCCGACGGCGTCACCGCCGAGGTGCTGCGCGAGCCGGCGGTCATCGAGGCCTATCTCGGCCAGGAGGCGGCCGAGGGCCCGGCCGCCGGCCTCAAGTCCGACCTCGCCCCGGCCTGAAGGAGGATCCCTTGGCGCTCCTGGAGATCCGCGACCTGACCGTGCGCTACGGCGAGATCGAGGCCGTGCGCGGCATCTCGTTCTCGGTCGAGGCCGGCGAGGTCGTCACCCTGCTCGGCTCCAACGGGGCCGGCAAGTCGACCACCCTCAAGACCATCTCGGGGCTGGTGAAGCCCGCCGGCGGCGAGATCCTGTTCGAGGGCCGGTCCCTGCGCGGCCTGAAGGCCGAGGAGATCGTGCGCCGGGGCGTCGCCCAGGTGCCGGAGGGCCGCCGGGTCTTCCCGGGACTCACGGTGCGCGAGAACATCATGCTCGGCGCCTCGAACCGGAAGGGCCTCTCGGCCCGCCAGATCCGCGACGAGGCCGACGGGATGTTCGAGCTGTTCCCCGACATCCGCCGCTTCGCCGACGCGCTGGGCTGGACGCTGTCCGGCGGCCAGCTCCAGATGGTGGCGCTCGCCCGCGGGCTGATGGCCAAGCCCCGCATCCTGCTCCTCGACGAGCCGTCGCTCGGTCTCGCCCCGGTCATCGTCCAGGCGGTGTTCTCCATCATCGCCGAGGTGCGCCGCCGCGGCACCACCGTGCTCCTCGTCGAGCAGAACGCCCGCATGGGCCTGTCGGTCGCCGACCGCGGATACGTGCTGGAGACCGGCCGCCTCGTGCTCAGCGGCGAGCCGCAGGCCCTGTGGGCCAACGACGACATCCGCGCCGCCTATCTGGGCGGCCGGCAGAAGGTGGCGGCCGCGGTCTGAGGACCCGGCCCACCCGACCGGAGAGAGCCATGTCCGCCGCGACCGCCCTGCCCCTGACCGAACCCCGCACCGTCCGGCTCAGCCCGGGCGACAACGTCGTCGTCGCGGTCGACGCGATCGCGCCCGGCCACCGCGTCGAGGGGGTGACCGCGTCGGCCCGGGTGCCGAAGGGCCACAAGATCGCGACCGCGCCGCTGGAAGAGGGCGAGCCGATCCGCAAGTTCGGCCAGATCATCGGCTTCGCCAGCCGGCCGATCGCCCCCGGCGAGTGGGTGCACGAGCACAATGTCGGCCTCGGCGAGGCCAAGGGCGACTTCGCCCGCGACTACCGCTTCACCGAGGAGGCCCGCCCGATCGCCCTGGTGCCGGAGGCCGAGCAGGCCACCTTCCAGGGCTACCGCCGTGCGGACGGGCGGGTCGGCACCCGCAACTATCTCGGCGTTCTGACCTCGGTGAACTGCTCGGCCTCGGTCGCCCGCTTCATCGCCGAGGAGGTGCGCCGGTCCGGGATGCTCGACGACCACCCGACCATCGACGGCATCATCCCCCTCGTCCACGGCACCGGCTGCGGCTACGACATCCAGGGCGAGGGCGCCGAGATCCTCAAGCGCACCCAGTGGGGCTACGCCGCCAACCCGAACATGGGCGGCGTCATCATGGTCGGGCTCGGCTGCGAGGGTTTCCAGATCGACCGCTGGAAGCGCGCCTACGGCATCGCCGAGAGCGAGACCTTCCGAAGCTTCACCATCCAGGAGACCGGCGGAACGCGCCGCAGCGTCGAGGCCGGTGTGGCGGCGATCCGCGAGATGCTGCCGGCGGTGGCCCGCGTCCGGCGCGAGAGCGTACCGGCCTCCGAGCTGATGCTGGCGCTGCAATGCGGCGGCTCGGACGGCTATTCCGGAATCACGGCCAACCCGGCGCTCGGCGCCGCGGTCGACCTTCTGGTGCGCCACGGCGGCACCGCGATCCTGTCCGAGACGCCCGAGATCTACGGCGCCGAGCACCTGCTCACCGCCCGGGCCGCGACCCGGGAGATCGGCGAGAAGCTCGTCGCGATGATCCACTGGTGGGAGGCGTACACCGCCCGCAACGGCGGCGAGATGAACAACAACCCCTCCCCCGGCAACAAGGCCGGCGGGTTGACCACCATCCTGGAGAAGTCGCTCGGCGCCACCGCCAAGGGCGGCACCCTGACGCTCGCCGGGGTCTACCGCTACGCCGAGCCGGTGACCGCGAAGGGCTTCGTCTACATGGACACGCCGGGCTTCGACCCGGTGGCGGCGACGGGTCAGGTGGCGGGGGGCGCCAACGTGCTGTGCTTCACCACCGGCCGCGGTTCGGCCTATGGCTGCAAGCCGACGCCCTCGATCAAGCTCGCGACCAACAGCGAGATCTACCGCCGGATGGAGGACGACATGGACATCGATTGCGGCGACGTTCTCGACGGCGTCTCGATCGAGGAGAAGGGCCGGCAGATCTTCGAGACGGTCCTGCGCGTCGCCTCCGGCGAGCCGACGAAATCGGAAGCGCTTGGCTACGGCGACGCCGAGTTCGTGCCCTGGCAGATCGGCGCGACGATGTAGCCGGGCGCGCCCGTCCGCGCTATGGGCGCAACCCGGAGCCGGGTTCGTGGGCTCCGGGGAAGAGAACAGCCATGAAACCCGATGCAGTCGGCGGGGCCGACCTGACCCGCCGCCAATGGAAGATGACCCTGCTCGCGAGCCTCGGCGGCGGGCTCGAGTATTACGACTTCATCGTCTACGGCATCTTCGCGCAGTACATCGCCGCGGCGTTCTTCCCGGCGAGCGACCCCGTCGCCGCCCTGACTCTCTCCCTCGCGGTCTTCGCCGTGGGCTACCTTGCCCGGCCCCTCGGCGGGATGGTCCTGAGCCATTTCGGCGACCGCTACGGCCGCAAGACCGTGTTCGTGGTGACGGTGTTCACCATGTCGGCCTGTACCCTCGGCATGGGGGCGATCCCGCCGCACGCCTCGTGGGGCGTCTGGGCGACCCTGCTCCTCGTGTTCCTGCGCTTCGTGCAGGGCCTGTGCATCGGCGGCGAATTGCCGGGGGCGATCACCTTCGTGGTCGAGACCAACCGGCACCGCCCGGGATTCGCCTGCGGCATCGTCTTCGCCCTGGTCAACAGCGGCGTGCTGCTCGCCAGCCTCGTCAACCTCGCCCTGCAATCCTGGCTGCCGCCGGCGGCGATGGCCGAGTACGGCTGGCGCATCGCCTTCCTGTTCGGCGGCGTGCTCGGTCTGGTCAGCGTGTGGCTGCGCCGGGCCCTGGAGGAGACGCCGGAATTCCTGCGCCTCCAGCACATGGCCTCGCGCAGCCCGGTCGGCGAGGTGCTGCGCAGCCACCGCCGGGCGGTGCTCGCCGGCATCGGCATCGTCGCGCTCACCGCCGGCTTCAACGGCATCCTGTTCGCGCACATGCCGGCCTATCTCGCCGGGGTGCTGCGCTACGACCGGCAGATCATCGCGCTGGCGATGAACGTGGCGCTGGTGGCGATGTCGCTGTCGCTGCTCGGGGCGTCGTGGTTCGCCGACCGGATCGCGCCGCGGCGGCTGCTGCAACTCTCCGCGGTGATCCTGCTGGTCGGTGCGGTGCCGGCTTACGCGCTCCTCGCCCGCGGCGATGCCAACCTCTTCGTCGTCCTGCCGCTGCTCACGGTCGCGGTCGCCGGGGCCAATGGCAGCTTCGCCTACCTGCTGGCGACGCTGTTCCCGACACGCGTGCGCTTCAGCGGCGTCGCGCTGTCGCTCAACCTCGGCTTCACGCTGCTCAGCGGCCTCGGGCCCCTCGCCGCCAACGCCCTCATCGGCGCAACGGGCTGGCCGGCCCGCGCCGGGGCTGATCATCGCCGGCGTCGCCTTGGTCAGCCTCATCACCGCCCTGCGCCTCGCCGACCGGCCGGCCGGCGAGGCGTCGGCCGTTCCCGCCGGCCGCTGAGGTAAGTGGGAACATGAAGAACCCGGCGTCGGGAGACGCCGGGTTCTTCATGTTCATGCGGTGGGCGGAACGGATAGTCCGCAGACCGTATCATACGATTTCCGGAAGGAATCTTCCGAAAACCGTATCAATACCCGTAGTAGAACCGGCGCGGCCCGTAGTAGGGCCTGCGCCAGTACGGGCGCGGCGGGCCGTAGAAGCGCCGGGGGCCCCAGTACGGCCGGGGGCGGTAGAACGGCCGGCAGTAGCCCCAGCGGTTCGGGAAGAAACCCGGACCGCATCCGCCCGCGACCGGCGTCACGGCGTTATCGGGCGCAACGGCGCCGAGGCCGATCGTTCCGGCATTCGCGGCCGACGACAAACCGAGACTACCGGCCACGATGGCCGCTATACCGAACACTCTCAGGTGCATCATCGCAGGATCTCTCCGACGTTGATCGGCAGCCTTCGAGGCCGCCTGTCTGCGCCGTGATCAAGGCTCGCGGGACCTGAACGTGCGATGACCGCGGATCCTGCCGTCTCTTCCATCGGGATACTGATGCGGCCGTCAGCTTGCCGGCTTGCGCCGACGACGCGGGGACGGTGCGGCCTCGGGGGCAGCCTCGGGCGCCGCCTCCGGAGCCGGTTCCGCTTCGGTGACCGTTTCGCTCTCGACGGGCGCCGCATCCGCCTGCGCCCGCCGCCGCTGCCCGAGGCCGCTGGTCCTGGCGAGTTCCGACCGCTGTGCGGCGTAGTTCGAGGCGACCATCGGGTAGTCCGACGGCAATCCCCATTTCTGGCGGTACTGGTCGGGCGAGAGCCCGCGGCCGGCGAGGTGGCGCTTGAGCGTCTTGTAGGGCTTGCCGTCCTCCAGGGAGATGATCGCGTCCGGCGTCACCGTCTTCCTGATCGGGAGCGGCGGGACCAGCTTCTCCGGTTCCGACGGCGGAGGAGCGCCGAGATGGCTCAGCGAGGTGTGGACGGCCTCGATGACCCCCCGGATATCCGTCAGCGGAACCGAGTTGTTCGAAACGTAGGCCGATACGATGTCCGCCGTGAGACTGACATAGTCGAATGATGGGGTCTGGATATCGTCTGCCATGCGTCACCAACCCGGCTGGAAGGCCCGAGAAGGCCACGTATTTCCAGGATAGTCAACGTTGAGTTGATTGAACGATGGCTCTTTGCACCGATTTGAGGCCGCACTCGACAGTAACGCCGCCTCGGAGAGGAATGCGCAACGGCTGAGGCGGGTGTCTTGAGGGTTCTGCCGCCCGGTGGAGGCCCGCTTGTCCCTAAGTCCCGGCGCTTCCCGGCGCCATGGGAGGCCGGATGCCCGGACCGTCGTCGCGACGGCATGCGGAATCCTGTCGACAACTGAATTTCCGGTATCGTCGCATTTCAGCCGCCGGCTGGCCTTAACTCGGCCGGAAGCAGAGCGGGGCCACTGTCGCCCCGATTGCCGGATAACGCTTCTCGGACCATGACTCACCCTACACGACGTCTTCTCATCGCCGGGGCGGCCGCCGGCCTGGCCTCGATGATCTCCGGACCGGTCTCGGCACAGGGCTGGCCCGACCGCCCGTACGGCGCGCCTCCCGGACGCGGCCGGCTGCGGCAGCCCGATCCCGAGACCGATCCCCTGTTCGGCGAGAGCCAGCCGCAACCGGTCGAGGACCCGTTCTGGGGCACTCCCCCGGGCCAGAGGCCGGTCGATCCCCGCGTGCCCGGTCAGACGGTCGTGACCGAGATCGACGACGGGCCGATCGACTACGCCCGCGCCTACGAGGCGGTGCCCGGAGAGCCCTTTCCGGTTCCGGCCTTCCGCTGGCGCCGGGCGAACCCCGCCTTCCTGCGCCAGCAGGTCGCCTTCGGTGGCCGCTACGAGCCCGGCACGATCGTGATCGATCCGCGGGCCCACTACCTCTACCTCGTGCAGGGCGGCGGAGTGGCCCGCCGCTACGGCGTCGGGGTCGGGCCGGCAGGGCTTCGCGTGGTCGGGCGTCGCCACGATCAATTCCAAGCAGGCCTGGCCGGACTGGTATCCGCCCAAGGAGATGATCGCTCGCCAGCCCGCCCTGTCGCGCCAGGTGTCGCAGTTGCAGAGCGGCCTCGGCGTTCCGGGAGGGCCGCACAACCCGCTCGGGGCCCGGGCGATGTACCTGTGGCAGAACAACAAGGACACGCTCTACCGCATCCACGGAACCACGGAGCCGGGAAGCATCGGACGCAGCGTCTCGTCGGGCTGCATCCGCATGATCAACCAGGACGCGATCGACCTCTACGCCCGGGTCGCGATCGGCGCCCAGGTCCACGTCATCGGCTGAGCCGGTCCCGGATGCGAGGAAACCCGCGCAGCCGGCGCCGCGCGGGTCTCGATCATGCTCGGGGTGTCCTGCTCGGGGTGTCCCGCCGCCTCAGTCGCGGCCGTGGCTGGCGCGGTGATGGACGGCCTGCTCGCGGTCGATCCGCTCCAGGATCTCGGTCTGCTTGCGGGACTCCTCGCGCAGGCTCCGCAGCAGGTCCGCGATCCGGGCCAGCAGATCGGCGAGGTGCCGGGTCTGGTCGCGCAGGTCGCGCAGCATCTCGGCCATCCCCGGTCCCTCCACCGGCGGCGGGGCATCGGCCCGGTCCCTGTTGGCCCGCAGGACCATCGCCATGCAGGTGACCGCGACGACGCCGCCGACGATGACCTGAAGCACCGGCATCGAGGAGAGATGCGGCAGGAGGGCGACGAGGGGGTCCATGTCACCCGGCTCCCGGCTGGGCGGGGCGCCTGCGCGCGACGGCGTCCCGGCGCGCCACGTAGCAGGAGATCGCCTCGAACAGGGTCAGCGTGCCGAAGACCGGGATGACGAAGGACGGCGCGTCCGCCGACAGGGCGTCGAGGACCAGGGCCAGGGTGAGCTGGCCCATGATGACGGCGCCGAAGCCCGAGCAGACCGCCCGCACGTTGGCGCCGTTCGGACGCGCCAGACCGTTGTTGATGTGCCCGTTCAGGAACAGGGCGACGGACCGCAGGGTGCCGACCACCCCGAAGAAGAACGCCATGTTCCCCTCGCTGAAGCCGAGGGCGGCGACCGGCCGGAGCGAGTTGCGCTCCAGGGTGTCCCCGGGCAGGGCCAGCGTCATGGCGACGAGCAGCATCATCACCGCCATCGCCCATTCGAACTGCCGGTTGACGGAACAGGGACCGGCCGGGTGCGCGGGGGCCGGAAATGGCGCGCTCATGGCTCCGCCCTGACCTTCTCGCTCGGGATCGTGGCGGCGATGCGCGGGGCGGCGAGGATGCGGTGCACCTCCGGCAGCGACGCCGCGGCGGCGACGAGACCGGCGGCGCGGCGGGCGTAGAGCCCCCAGGCCGTCGCCGCGAGGGTCAGGACGGCGCCGATCACCGCGGTCATCTCGTCGGCGCCGATCCAGCCGCGGCCGACGGCGATGCCGCCGCAGACCTGAAGCATGGTCCTGAGAAGGGAGAGAGCCTGTTCGCTGTTCATGGCGGATGCCTCCGATGGGATGGACGAAATCAGGCGGCCGGTGCTCCGCCGGCGCGCGCGGCAGGCCGGGCGCGTACCATGTCCAGAGCCCCGGCCCGGACGGACGAGACGCGCCGTTGCCAGCCCCGGCCGAAACTGCGCCACGCCGAGAGCCGCCTGAGGAAGGCGAGGCGATCGGCGCAGACGCGCTGCACGAGGTCGACGCTCGACCGGCTCCCGACCGCCGTCAGGGTGATAGGGCCGAGCACCCCGTCGTCGGCGACCCGGGCGGCGCGCTGGAGCGCCATGATGGCGCGGGCCGGACCCGAGTTCACCGCGAAGTCGAACACGGCGTAGTCGAGGCCCGCCGGCAGCGCGTCGCCCTGGATCGCGGTCCAGTACCGGGCCCGGTAGATCGGGGCGACGGTCGCGACGGTCAGCGCCCGCACCTCGGCCTTCGTCGCCGGCCGACCGAGCCAGTCGCCGAGCGTGCCGATGGTCACGCCGAGGTTGGTGGCGCCGCCCGGGTCGTCGGGATGGTCGACGTAGCCGCCCTCGTGACGCAGGACGAGCGACAGCGCCCGCGCGAAGGTCGAGGCGGCCATGGGAATCTCCATCGCGGGGAAGTCGGCGGGGGACGCGCCGGCATCGGGTATCGGCGCAGAACTTGTTCCGGTGGTATGAGTTGTGCGTGCGGCAGCAGCAGGAGATGTCCATGCTCGGCAGACTCATTCCGTCGGCCCGCGGCCGGAGGGACGCACGCCAGCCCGAGGCCGCGGCCGGGGTGCAGCAGGGCAGCCTGCCGGAGGACGCGGTCGCGTTCCCGCCGATGGAGCCCCTGCGGCCGCCGCCGGCACAGAACGATGATCCGCTGGCCGCGCTGTACGAGACCGTCGAGCACGCCCTGCGGGAGGCCGGCTACCTTCGCTGATCCGGGGCCGGCCTCCCGCGAGCCGCGAGAGGCCCACGGCGAAGTCCGGGCCGATCGTTCTGGTGAGCGGAGGCTCAGTCGTGCGCCGCTTCGAGGGCGGCGAGGCGTTGCTCCTGTCCGCGCAGCAGGAACAGCGCGAGCTGGTCGGCGCGGAACCCCAGCCGCTCGCCCGCCGGCCGCGCCGGCTCGGCCGCCTGAACCACCCGCGTCTCCCCGGTCGGCGTGCCGGCTTCGTCCAGCACGTCCTCGCGCACCTCCGCCCGGCCCGGGCTCGCCGGCCACGCGTCGCGGCAGACGAAGGCGTAGGCGAACGGGTCGAGGCCGTGCCCCTCCAGGATCGCGACCGCCCGCTGCACCGTCAGGCCGACGTGCAGACGCGCCGCCTCGCCCTTGGCCGCGATCGCCGACAGGAACCGGAACGTGCCGACCTCGCGCGCCAGATCGCGCGCCGCCGCCAGCTCGGCCGGGGACAGCGGCGCGACGGCCGTCTTCTCGCGCGCGTCCGAGGTGCCGATCGTGCCGGTGCCGGCGTAGAGCTGCGACCAGCGCGACGCGGCCGCCCCGAGCGCCAGCAGGTTGTCGGGCCCGGGCCGCACCCCGCTGTCGGGGTCCAGCCACATCACCGGGGTCTGCGCCGTCGAGCCGCGCCGGCAGGCCGAGATCGACACCACCGTGCCCTGCGCCCCGGCGGTGAAGTCCTCCGCCGCGGTGAAGTTCAGCCGGCCGGTGTAGTCGGCGAAACCGCTGCCGGCGACGTAGCCGCCGGCGCCGAACAGCCCCATCGCGTCGCCGGCCCGGGTGGCGGTCGGCGCCGCCGCGGTGCCGCTCGCCCGGCGCAGGGTGAAGAACGCCTGCCCGCCATAGGCTTCGGCGCTGATCACCGACAGCGCGCCGTCCGCCCCGACCAGCCGCATCGCGCTGCCGCCCGGCGCCGCCGGCAGGCTCGCGGTCGCCGTCGCGTTGGCGTTGAGCGTCGCGCGCACGAAGCTCGGGCTGGCCTCCGGGCCGAGCCCGGCGGCGCGGGCGAGCGCGGCGGCGCTGGCGGCGGTGAGGGCGGCGCGGCCGGTGGCGGTGGCGTCGGCGATCTCGGCGCTGGCCGGGCCGGCGAGGGCGCGGCCGGTGGCGCGCTGGTAGCTCCACAGCCGCCAGGCGCCGGTGTCGTCGGAGACGGCGAGGCCGGTATCGCCGGCCGCGGTGACGAGGTTGGCGCCGCGCGGCAGCACCAGGCCGGCGGCGTGGGTGAGCGTCAGCGCCCCGGTGAAGCGCAGCAGCCGCACCCGGTTGGGGCTGGTGCCGAAGCTCGTGACCGTGGCCGAGCCGGTGATCGCGACCTTGAGGGTCGGGGCGGCGCCGAGGTCGAGGGTGGCGGCCGACGCCAGGGTGGTCTCGGCGGCGAGGAAGTCGAGGCCGCCGCTGGCGCGCTCGACCCGCAGGGCCTCGCGCCAGGACGCGCCGTCGGCCGAGACCTTCAGGCGCCAGTCGTCGTCGCCGGTGAGCCCGAGTTCGGCCCGGCCGGACCAGCCGGACTGGAACAGCAGCGACAGGGTGTTGGCCGGGGCTTCCTTGTCGAGGGTGTAGCGCAGGTCGCCGGTGCCGCCCTCGGCCTTGCCGAGCGCGGTCCACAGCGCGGCGTTGAGCCTGGCGGCGAACGGGTTGGCGGCGTCGGCCGTCGTGCCGACCCCGAGCCGGGACAGGTTCTGGAGCGTCGCGGCGGCGGCGCGCATCATCGTCCAGGCGCCGGTGCCGGGGCTCGCGCCGGCGCCATAGGCGTAGAGCGCATCCTCGTCGGCGACGTAGGCGACCCAGCCGGGCCTCGGCACGAACGACAGCCAGGCGCCGTCCTGGAACCGCACCACCCGCCCGGCCCAGCCGCTCCACGCGTCGGTGGGGGCGGCGGACGCGACGAGGTAGCGGTCGCCCTCGGCCGGGCCGGCCGGCGGCGCGGTGCGGTCCTTGTCGAGCACCGCGAGCTGGACCAGCGTGTCGAGGGCGGTCAACGCCTCGTTGTGGGTGACGTGCTTCTGCGCCTGCGCCGCCGCCAGCAGCGGCAGCGCGAGCAGCGGGGTCGCCTCGGTCATGGGTTGCCTCACAGGTACAGGGTGGTTCTCAGGGCCGCGCCGCGGCCCCAGGAGGTCGAGAGCTGGACGATCGCGAGCGAGACCGCCGCGACCGGCCCGCCGTGATCCGCCGCCTGCATCGCCGCGGTGTAGGTGACGGCGGGCGCGGCCGAGGCCAGGGTGCGCAGCACCCGCCCGTCGCCGGCCAGCACGTCGAGTTCGTAGGCTTCGCGCTCCTCGTTCACCGGCACCTCGACCCCGTCCCAGGCGTCGCCGTCGAACCGCGTCCGGCGCACCCAGCTCAGGGCGAGGTCGCCGTTGCCGAGGCGGCGCGCCCGCGCCTGCGCCGGGGCGTAGGGCCTGAGACCCACCCCGCGCACCGTCACCGGCGCCGAGCGCCACGACGGTGCGTCCGGCGGGGTGCCGAGCGGCCCCCAGCGCAGCACCTGCGGCAGGGTGCGGGCGGCGAGCGGGACGGCGGATTGCACCAGCGCCTCGCTCAGCACCACGAACGCCGCCCCGGCCGGGACCGCGTCGGCCATCACCGCCTCGGTGCCGAGCTGCCCGCGCAGCAGCCGCGACAGCCGGTAGCGGCCCGGCGCCTCCAGCACCGCGCCGGCCCATTGCAGCACCTCCCATTCGCCGGACGGCGTGCGCAGGGCCGCCGCGTTGGCGCCGTTCAGCACCGCGCCGTCGCTCGCCGCGACCAGCTCGGCCCCGGCCGGCACCTCGACGAACACGGTGTTGACCCGGTCCCAGCGCCCGGCCGGGCCGCGGTGCAGCGGCGCGGTCAGCCGCCCGACGATCGAGCGCGCGCCGAGCTGCGCGTCGTCCTCGAACGCCTCGCCCCCCAGCGCGCGCTGCACCGCCACCGGCGACCACGGCGCGGTGTAGGCCGCGAGGTAGGGCGCGTGCGCCACCGCGCTGCCGCGCAGCAGCGGCAGGTCGAGAACCTCGAACAGCGCGACCCCGGCGGTGGCCGGCGGCACCGGCACCCGCGCCTCCGGCGTGCCGTCGCGGTAGGCGAACACCCCGGCATCGACCCGCACCCCGCTCGCCGGCCGGCCGCGCTCGTGGCCGAGGCGGGTCAGGCGGTACTCGGTGCTCACCCCGCCGAGGTCGAGGGCGACGACGTCGCCGGGATCGAGGGCGAGCGCCGAGGGCGGCAGGGTGGCGGTCACGCTCTCGCGCTCGGTGACCGCCTGGTACAGCAGCGCCCGCGCCAGGCCGCGCGCCGCGCCGGTGTCGAGCGCCAGCGGCAGCGAGACGCGCGAGACCGCGGCGGCGCGGCCGTCGAGGCGGCGAGCCTCGACCGCGGCGGCCTGATACGCGCGGGTCGGGTCGAGGTAGCCCAGCGCCAGCACGCCCGGCAGGGCGGTCTCCTCGCCGCGGGTGCGGGTGAGGTCCGGGCCGGCCTCGGCCGCGACCAGGTCCTCGGCGGAGAAGCGCGCCGCCACCGGCCCGGCGAGGGGGCGGAACACGATGCGCCCGGCACTCTCGGCCCCGTCGAAGAAGAACGCGGTGCGCAGCGGCGCGAGGGCGTCGCGCGGCGACTGCACCTCGGTGACGGCGTAGCCCTGGACCACGCCGGAGAGCCCGGACACGTCCACCGCCGCGCCCGACCCGGCGCAGAGGTCGGCGACCACCGCGGCGAGCGACGGCAGGCCGAGCCGGCCGTTGATCCAGTGCCCGAGATGGTAGTTCGCCGCGTCGGCCCAGACCCCGCGCTGCAACGGGAACTCGGGATAGGGCCGGGCGTCCCAGGTCCAGACGTAGACCCGCCCGGGCTCGACCATGCGCGCGCCGGTGAGCGGCGAGACCGGGTTGCGCGCCGGGTCGCGCCAGTAGCCGAGCACCGCTTCGAGGTAGGCGCGCTGGACCGCGAGGTCCTGGCGGCCGTTGGAGTAGTACGGCAGGACCGACTCCGACGACTTCGGGTCGACGAACACGTTGGGCTGGTTGGCGCCCTTGTCGGCCGCCGGGCATCCGAGTTCGGTGAACCACACCGGCTTCGAGCCCGGCACCCACGCGGTCGGGGTGGAGCGGCGCACGCCGCCCGGACGGTCATGGTGGGCGTTGCTCCACCAGCCGCGCAGATCCTTGAGCCGGAACACCCAGTGCTCGCCGTGCGCGGTGTCGCGGATCGGGGTGCGGACCTGCGCATCGCGGTCGGCGAGGCCCGCGTAGTACCAGTCGTAGAGTTCGCCGCCCTCGACGTTGCCGCGCAGGTAGGCCGGGTCGCAGGTCGAGGCGGCGCCGGCCCTGGCGTCGCGATGGTCGAAGCCGTCGCGCCAGTCGGCGAGCGGCAGGTAGTTGTCGATCCCGACGAAGTCGATGCCCGGGTCGGCCCAGAGCGGGTCGAGGTGGAACAACACGTCGCCCGAGCCGTCCGCCGGGCGATGGCTGGCGTACTCGGTCCAGTCGGCGCCGTAGCCGATCTTCGTCTCGGGCCCGAGGATCGCGCGGGCGTCGGCGGCGAGCGTCCGCAGCCGGTCCACCGCCGGGAAGCTGGCCGGGCCGGAGCGCAGGGCGGTGAGCCCGACCATCTCCGAGCCGATCAGGAAGCCGTCCACCCCGCCGGCGGCCTGCGCGAGGCGGGCGCAGGTGAGGATGAAGCGGCGGAAGCTCCACTCGCCCGGGCGCGCGCTGGCGACGGTGCCGCCGGTCCAGGTCAGGTCCGCGGCGGTGGTCTGGCCGAAGAACGCCGCCACCGCGTCGGCCGCCGCCGGGCTCTTGTCGGGCGAGCCCGGCCGGCCCGGCGCCGGATGGCAGGTGACGCGCCCGCGCCACGGAAACGCCGCCTGCTCGGGCCCGCCATGCGGGTCGGGCAGGCCGTTGCCGGCCGGGATGTCCATCATCACGAACGGGTACAGCGTCACCGCGAACCCGCGCCGCTTCAGTTCGACGATCGCCTGCACCACCGACCAGTCCGCCGGCGCGCCGCCGATCGCCGGCGACCCGTCCGGCGCAAGGCTGACCACCCCGGCGCTCTCCCGGGTCAGCCCGCCGGCCTGCCAGGCGCGGCTGGTGGTCTTTGCGGCGCGCTCGACCTTCGGCACGATGCGGCAGGCGTCGAGGCGCAGGTCGGTGCCGTGCCAGGCCACCACCAGCGACACGCTGCGGCAGTTCGGGGCCTCGGCCGCGAGCTGGTCGAGGGCCTTGCCCAGATCGTTGCCGCCCGAGACCGTGTTCTGCCCGGCGAGGAGGCCGAGCCCCGGGCTCGCGGTGACCGGCTCGCTCGCGTACACGAACTCGCCCATCGCCGGGATCAGGGTCACGGCGGTGACGAGGTCCTCGAGCACCGGCCCGCCGGCGGCGGCGGGCGGGCGGCGGATCACCTCGGCGGTGATGACCGGCACCCGGTTGCCGAAGGCGGCGAGCGGCAGATCCTCGAACACGAGGTAGGCCAGCCCACGGTAGGCCGGCACCCGGCCGGCGCCCTCGACCGCCTCGATCTTCGGGTCCGGCCCCTGGTCCTCGCCGCCGAGGTAGACCCGGTGGACGAAATCGGCGAGCCGGATCGGCGTGCCGTCGGCGTAGACCTGGCCGAGGCCGCTGATCGGACCCTCGCACAGCGCGACCGCGAACGAGACCGAGTAGGAATACGTGACGTCGAAGGTCTTGGGCTGCGCCGGCATGCCCTTGCCGCCGGAGGTCTTCACCCGCTCGACGTGCTGGACCTCCTTGAGCCTCGTCGCCCACAGGATCTGCCCGGCGACGCGGCTGCGGCCGTAGACCCGCGCCATCGTGGCGCCCTCGCTCGAGGCGGTGACGTAGAGGTCGGCGAGCCGCGGCCCGGTGTCGATCCGCGGCTTGGGGCGCGCGCCGAACAGCGCGCGGTCGAGGAGCCCGCCGGCGAGCGTGCCGGCGACGCCGCCGACGAGCCCGCCGAGCGGGCCGCCGAGCGCGGTGCCGGCGGCCTTGCCGGCGTAGGACAGGACCAGCGTGCTCATGCGGGATCCGGGAAGCGGAAGGCGTAGGCGCGCCGGCGCATCCAGGCGTCGGGCATCCAGCTCTCGACGACGGCGTGGCCGTCATAGGCGTGGATCATCCGGCGCGGGCCGGTGAGGACGGCGCAGTGCTTGGCCGGCAGGCCGTCGCGCCAGCGGAACAGCACCACGTCGCCGGCCCCCGGCCGCGGCGAGGTCGAGCGGCACGAGGTGACGGGCGGCGGCATCGCGAAGAGTCTCCTGCCCGCGATCCTCGGCCCAGGACGGGGTGTAGGGCGGCGGCGCCTCGGGCTCGGCGCCGGTGAGGGCGGCGTAGACGCCGCGCAGCAGGCCGAGGCAGTCGCAGCCGGCGCCGCGCACGCTGGCCTGATGGTGGTAGGGCGTGCCGAGCCACAGCCGGGCCTCGGCGACGACGCGGTCGCGGGTGAACTCGCGCGTGACCTCAGCCGAGGCGTCCGCCATCGTTGCCGCTCCCGTGGTTGATCGAGCCGGCGGCGTAGTCGTTGCCCGGCAGGTGCGGACAGCCGCGGAAGTTGAGGGCGTTGGCGAACTTGTGCCGGCACGAGCCGAACGCCTTGTCGCAGCCGGCGGTGACCGTGAAGGCGTCGCCGGCGGCGATCGGCGCCGGCATCGGCTGCCACAGCTCCAGCCCGACGCCGGCGCGGTCGCGGGCGTGCGCCCTCACCTCGGCGACGGCGCCGGCATTGGCGCCGGAGGTCCAGACCAGGCGCCCGGCGGTGAACCAGTCCGGGGCGAAGGCATCGAGGCCGGCGGCGACGAGCGCGCGGGGCGAGCGCGGGCGGGCGACGCTGCCGCGCCCGCGATGGGCCGGGGCGGCGGGGTCGAGGCCGCAGCGGGCGTCGCCGAACTCGGCGTCGCACGAGCGCTGGTAGAGCCGGCCGCGGGGCTGGTTGAGGCGGTCGGCGAGGCCGCGCACCTCCGCCGTGAACGCGGTGCGCCCGCGGCCGACCTCGCCGAGATGGCCCGACAGCACGAGCACCCGGTCGGCCGGGGCCTGCCAATCGACCCGCCACACCGCGACCGTGGCGCCGTCGAACAGGCCGCGGGCCAGCTCCGACTCCGCCAGCCGCCCGTCCGTGAGCGCGCCCATGATCTCGGCGCTGTCGGGGGCGAGGCCGGTGGCCTGCTCGACGGCGCTGCCGGCGGCGCCGGTGCCGGCCGAGCAGACGACGCCGTCGAGGGTGAGGTCCTCGTCGTGGTCGGTGAAGCCGAGGCGCAGGCCGTCCGTGCGGGTGATGACCCAGCACTGGCACAGCGTCGTGACCCCGCTCGCGAGGCTCGCGGCGAGTGTAGGCGACAGGATCTTCATGGCAGGCCGAGGTAGGTAGTGAACCAGGATGACGACGCTGGATGGCTGTTGCCGATCCCATACGGATCTTCGCGGTATCTGCTTCGCGGCATTCGACAATGCCGGTTCTCTATGGATGGTTCGCTGGAGAAAGTTCGTTTTGGATGACCCTTATCGATACCAAAACGAACCGTCAGCCTCGGTCTGCCAGGGACACACCCGTAACATGCCGACCGTCACTGTTAGGTAGCGTTTCGACCCAAGCTTTGCCGCGTGTTGCTCGGGTGCTCCAGGACCACCTATTTGGATGTGACAGGTATTCCCGTTTCTCCGTGTGCGTGGACCAATTTCGGGAAAAGGCGATTGGGAACGGATTTCGGGAAAGTGGTGGCCTTCGCACGATGCGAAGGCTACCCTCAGGAAACGCCGACCTAATCGACCTTCCTATTTGGGAAAGCCGGCGTGGCGGGAACGATGCCTATCGTGATCCGAAACGGGCCTTTGCAGCTTCGGTGACCGGCATGAAGATGCTGACGGCCGATCCTTCGGGATCACGAACCTGAAACGTGCGATTTCCCCACGGCAGCAGCTTGGGCTCATGCACCAGCTCGGCCTTACCGTTCAGCCGCTCAAAGACAGCGTCCACGTCCTCGACCATGAACTCCAGGATGGCGGTGCGATTGGCGCCTGGCGTCGCGCTGTTCTCCGCAAAGACCGCCACCGTCTCCGCGCTTCCGATAGCGAGCGTCGCGGCCGGCGTAACGATCTCGGCGAACTGCGGCGCGAGCCATTCGGCTGTCTGATCCATCACCAGTTCGTAGAATGCGACCATGGCCTTGATGTCAGCGGCGATCAGGCGAACGGAAGCGAATTTCATAGTTACATCCCGGCAGGTGGCTTGTGCGCGCTGACCTTGTACCGCACCACTGCTGACAGCGTTGTGTCAGCAGGAGTCATCAGGCCGTGCGTCGCGCCGATCGCCTTTTTCAGATTATCCAGCTTCTTCGGCGATCCACACGGCCAGTGACCGGCGCTGCCTTGGCGGCCGAGCTGGAGGTATCGACGCGCACCCTGTATCGCGACATTGCGGCCCTCATGGCGCAGCGGGTGCCGATCACGGGCGAAGCGGGCCTCGGCTATCTGCTGGCCGCCGACTACGACATGCCGCCGCTGATGCTGACCCAGGTGGAGCTGGAAGCCATCGTTCTCGGCGCCCAGTGGGTCGCCGGGCGAGATGATCCGCTTCTTTCTCCCGCCGCGAACGATATTCTGGCGAAGATCGTCACGGCCGTTCCTGCGCATCTCCGGCCGTTCGTCATGGCCCCGAGTACCGGCGTGCCGCCGCGCCTTGTTCCGGTCGAGGAGGTCGTGGACGCGGCAATGCTTCGGGATGCGATCCGCTTACGGTCGAAGCTGCGCCTTATCTACCGCGCTCAAAATGGCGAGGAGACCGAGCGAACGATCTGGCCGGTCGTGCTCGGTTACTCGGATGCCAGTCGCATTCTGATAGCATGGTGTGAAGCGCGGCAGGGATTTCGTCACTTCCGCACCGATCGAATGGTGGCTGCTGAAGCCTTGGATCAGCGCATCCCACGCTCGAAGGGCGATCTGCATCGGAGGTGGGAGGAATGGCGGGCCGCCGAACTTTCCACAAGCCAGTAGAAAACCCTCCCGGAATACCATCGTTTGCGAGAATGCCGATAAGCGGAGTAGGAGGCGGCTTTCCGCGCCGAGCCGCCTGGCCCTGCCAGCTCGCTGCTCCCTGAACGGATCTTCCTGCCCGGTCCGCTTGGGGTGCACCTAAGTCGAACCGGGTGGGCGAAGCCGGTCGACGTCTCGATAGCCTCCGAGCATCGACCATGCACGCCCTCAGTGTCCTTCTTGCGAAGGTCCGCTCTCCGATCCACGCTCGCGCATGAGCGAGACGTATGATCCTACAAGCGCCCCAGTAGCCGTGCTCTACGAGCATGTGAGGGCCAAGCTGATCCGCCATGGGGTCGAGAACAGTGAAGACGGGCGGCTCGTCCTCACTGACAAGCGACTGTTTCTGCGCTTCGTCGGGCTTGAGCGCGCCGTACGCGATGGTAGCTTTGATGCAATCCGCGCCCGCGTAGACAACATTGAGCGATACGCGAACACGATCGAACACCGCCAAGTAACTTTCTTTGCCTACATGTATCTTAGCCTGTCGTACCTTGCGCCGCGCCGCTACCATCTCAGTATGAATAATTCCAATGGCACGATCCGGAAGTGTCTCGATTACGATCGCGAGGTCAGCGACGAGGAGCGCCTGATCGGCGACTGGGCCAGGATTTTATATCATAAATTCTCGAAGCACTACTTCCGAGCAATCTACAAGGGTAGCAGCCGGTGACAATCGTCGAGCCTCCCCGAGCGCCTCAGAAAGCGTTCAAGCCGCTTCCCGACCTGCCCGGCCGGTCAAACAAGTTTGGTTTGGGTGCACCCGTAACGAACGGATCGAGGCAGCCGATTTCGACCTCCAGCGGTCATTCAAGACCCGAACTTAGCGGCGCAGTTCGATGACCGGGATGTCGGCGACCAGCCCGGCCTGCACCGCCTGATGGTCGACCTCGATGCGGTCGGTGGCGAAGCGCACCGGCACGTCGAACCGGAAGCCGGCCGTCACCGCTGCGCCTGCCGGGGGCGCAGCCTTCAGCGTGACGAGGCCGGTCGCGGCATCGACGCCGAACGCCGAGGCCGCCAATTCGACCCCCGCCACCGCCACCCGCACGCTGCCGGCCACCGGCTTGACGATCGGCCGCCGGTACGGCGCGAAGGCGCGGCCGTAGGTCTTGGCGAGCTGGAACGCCGCCGTGCTGCCGTCGCCGGTGCCGATCGGCTGGTCGCCCGGGGCGATCTCCGCCCCCGGCGCCGCCGAGGCGTGATCGAAGGTGTCGCACCAGCGAAAGCCGTGCAGCGGCCCGCGCCGCTCCTCGAAGAACGCGATCAGCGCCGCCACGTCGGCGGCCGAGCGCAGGGCCGGCCCGACGTTGTACGACCGGCGCGAGTGGCGCCACAGGCTGTTGCGCTCCTCGTCTCCCGATCCCAGCGTGACGATCTCGGTGCGCCGCTCCGGGCCGCCGCGCGAGCCGTAGGACAGCTTGAGCGGGAAGCGCACCTCGTGGAAGGCCGGCATGTCACAGGCTCCTCGTGCCGCGCTGCACCGCCCGGGCGAGCGCCGCGGTGATCTGGCCCTCGGCCCGGGCGAAGCTCGGCGCGTCGGCCGCGTGCACCACCATGCTGACCTGGATCGGGCGGGGCGCCTGCGGTGGTGCCGGCGTCGCGGCGGGCAGGATCCGGCCGGGCTGGAGCGGCACGAAGGTCTCGCGGCCGCGCTCGCCGACCGTGTAGGCGATGCCGGGCGAGACCGGCCCGCCATCCGCACGCCCGGTCGGGTTGAGCCCGATCCCGCCGAGCAGGTCGCCGAGCAAACCGGTGCCGGCGCCGTCGCGGCCGAACAATCCCTCGACGCCGCGGTCGATCGCCCGGGACGCGAGCGAGGTCGACAGCTTCGCCAGCACGGTTGAGAGCGCCTCGCCCTTGAGGACCGCGCCCTTCAGGCCCTCGGCGAGCGAGGCGCCGAGGTCGCGCGAGGATTGCAGGAAGCTCCGCTGCGCCTGCTCGGCCCCGGCCGCCTGCTCGCTCGCGGCGCCGTAGGCCTCGGCCACGCGGTCGATCTCCTGGCGCAGGGCCGGCGTGACGGTGAGATCGGCCCGCTTGGCCGCCTCCAGCAGCCGGAACGCCGCCTCGGCCTTCGCCGCCGCGGCCTCCGACTGGCCGACCGTCTCGGCCTCGATCCGCAGCAGGGCGGTGCGCCGGGCGATCCGGTCGGCTTCGCCGCGGTAGGCCGCATCGTCGCCGTCCTCCCGCCGCCGGGCCGCGGCCATGCGGGTCACCTCGTCGCGCAGGGCGGCGCCGGTCTGCGCCATCGCGTCCGCGATGCGGGTGCCGCCGGCGCCGAAGCGCCGCTCGATCTCGGCGACCGCCCGTTCGGCGGCCGGCGCCGCCCGGGCGAGTTCGCGCTCGTAGGCGCCGATATTGGCCTCCAGCGAGACCACCAGCCGGTCGATCTCCGTCGTCATGCCGGGTTCTCCGTTGCGGGCGCCGCCGGCTCGCCCTGGAGCCAGGACCACAGGGCGTCCTCCTCGGCCGGTGTCGGCGGCGCGGGTGCGGCGGGGTCGCGGGCACGGTTGAAGCCGTCGGCATAGGCCGCGAACTGCCACAGGCTCATCGCCCGCAGCGCCGCCGGGGCGAGGCCCATCGCGGCCGCGGCGGCGTAGAAGCCCGCGAAGGCGATGCGGCCGTCGGCGCGGTCGGGTCCGTGCTCGCCGTCCTCGACGGCGCGCCCGACCGGCTCGTCGGCGGCGCCTTCGAGCGCGGCGGCCAGCACGAGGGTCGCGGTCGCGATCGCTTCGAGGCAGGGCATCCGGTCGAGGGGCGCGACGACGGCGTCGGCCTCGGTCAGGCCGGCGCCGCCGCCGACCAGCGCCAGCCGCAGGCAGGTGCGGACGTCGCCGAAGCGGAAAGCCCGGCCGCGATGCAACCGGTGCAGCAGGTCGAGGGGGCCGAGCCCGGTCGCCTCCTGCAGCGATTCGAGGTCGCCGATGGCGAGGCGGAAGCGGCGCAGGGCGCCGCCGAAATCGAGGTCGACGTGGCCGTTGCGGCTCATCCCCGCCTCACGCCGCCGCGGTGAACGGCACCGCGCCGCTCGACTGCATCGCCACCGCGACGGTGCAGCGCTCGCCGCGGATCGCCCCGACCTCGAAGCTGGTGAGATGGAACAACCCTTCCCAGCGCCCGCCGCCGCCCGCGCCCGCGCCGGCGACCTCGACGCGGGCACGCACCGGAGCATCGGCCTCGAACGCGGCACGCCAGCGGGCGAGGCTCCCGCGGGCCATCACGCCCTTGCCGTTGATCGTCACGGATTTCGACACCACGGTGCGGTCGACGAACGGCGCCGCATCCTCGTCGGCGCAATCCGGCACCGCGACGCTGTTGGTCTCCTTGGTGAACTGCACCGCGCGCTCGGTGAGGCCGCAGGGTGCCTCGAAGCTGTTGGCGGTGGTCGCGCTCTCGAGCTTCACCGCGACGGCGGAGAACGGAAGGGTGCTGGGCTGGGCCATGATCGGCTCCTGTCTTCGGGATCGGTTTCGGGGGTCAGCGGGGAACCGCCGCGACGGCGGTGAAGCGGGCGACGCCGTGCCACGAGGCCGGTCCCTGCGGCTCGGCCAGGACGAGGCTGCGCTCGTGGGCGAGCCAGAGCAGTTCGCCCCGCTCCAGGGCGAGGTCGGCCTCGTCGAGGGCGGCGGAGGCCGCGGCGAGGAGGCGCCGGATCGCGCCGCCGTCGCGCTCGCCGCGGGCGAAGGCGTGGACCGAGAGCCGGCAGGTGCAGCCGGTCCAGCCCTCGGCCTCGAACGGCGCCGTCTCGGGCGGGTCGAGGCGCAGGAACGGCCAGGTCTCGCGGGCCGAGACGACGTCGCGGACGCGGCCCTGGACCAGCGCCCGCAGGTCCGGATCGGCGGCGAGGCGCGCGAGGACCGCCCGCGCGAGCGGGTCGGCGAGGTCGAGGCCGGGCATGGGTCAGGTCTCCGAGGATCGGCGAACCAGCCGGGCGAGGGCCGGGGCGACGACGGGATCGGCGGCGCCGGCCGCGCTGCCGAATTCCCGCGCGGCGAGGCCCGGCGCCTCGACCGTCACCGTGGTGCCGGCCGGGGATGGAGAGGCGGCGGCCCGGGTGACGGCGGGATCGTCGGCCAGCGCCCCCGCGAGGCGAAGGGCGTGGGCGGCGGCGCGCTCGCGCGCCCGGGCCGGGGCCGCCCGGGTCAGGCGGGCGAGGCCGGGGAGGCGCAGCGCGCTCACAGGGCGTGCCCGCGCAGGACGGCGTAGGCGCCGGTCGCGTCGGCCTCGACCGCGGCGAGGCGATAGCGCACCCCGTCGAGGGTCATCTCGTCGTCGGTCGTCGGCAGCACGACCGGAGCCGTCAGCGACAGGACGGCCCGGATTTCCCGGCCGGGCGCGGGTTCCCCGGTGCCGGCACCCAGCAGGTCCGGCTGGGCCCGGACCGGCAGGTCGGAGAAGCCGTTCGCTCCGGCGCGGTGCAGGATCGCCGGGCGGGTGAATGGTGCCAGGGCTTCGCCCAGGGCTGCCGCGAGGTCGTCGAGGAGAGCCATCATACCACCGTCACGCCGGGTGAGTTGCGGAGGAGAAGCGCGTGGAAGCGCCGGCCGTAGGAGGTCAGGCCGAGATCCCCGACGGGGGAGCCCGCAGGGCCGTCGCGGCGCTCGACATGCACGGTGCCGCTGCGCAGGGAGCGCAGGTCCGGCCCGCCCGCCCGCATCAGCGCGCCCTCCCCGCCGCCATGCCCGTCGAGCGTGAGGGTGTGGGCGGCGTGGAGCAGCAGGCCGAGGTCGCGGTCGGCCCCGGCCCAGGTCGCGTCGACCCGGGACGCGGCTTCGGCCAGCGCGGCGGCGACCGCCGCGTCCGGGGTCGAGGAGAAGGCCGGGAAGCGGGCCTTCAGGTCGGCGGAGGCGGGGTCCATGTCAGGATTCCCGCCCGGCGGCCGGGCGGCGCCGGCGCGGATCCGGCCGGGTGGAGGCGCCCGGGGGCGCCTCCACCACGATCTCGCCCGTCGCCGCCCAGGCCGCCACCAGCGGGTCGTCGGCGTCGAGGAGGTCGAGCTCGGCGCTCTCGCCCGGCTGCAGCAGCCGGGGCGCGGCGTCGCCCCGGACCCAGAACGCCCGGGCGCCGGGGCTGCGGTTGGTGATCCGGACCATCGCCTCAGATCCCGTCGAGGTAGCGGAACGCGCCGGGGCGGCGGATGTCGAGGCCGCCGAGCCGGAAGGCGCCCGGCACCTCGAACCGCCACGGCCCGGTCTGCCAGGCCGAGAAGAACCGGAACGGCATCGGCAGCCACAGCTTCAGCACGGAAGGGTCGCGGCGGTAGGCGACCATCCGGGCGCTGCCGCCGGTGCCGGCACTCTCCAGCGAGCGCACCCCGAACACCGTCAGTTCCTGGCCGGTCTCCAGGGTGTAGACGTTGTGGCCGCGGATCCATTCGAGGATGGTCACAGGGCTGGTCGGGTCGATCCGGCGCAGCCCGATCGACAGCATCTGGTCGTAGGGCAGCAGCAGGGTGTCGGCCATCTCAACGTTGGCCGAGCCGGTGAAGATGCCGACGAGCTGGCCGTTGATGTCGGCGAGGATCTGGTCGGCGCTCTTCTGGGCCCAGGCGGTGCTGCTGCCGGTTCCGGCGGCGGCGGCGGTGCCGGTGGTGACGGCGGGGTTGTTGAGCAGGCCGGAGAACCCCTTGGCGGCATCGCCGGCGAGCACGACCTGATCGATGAACTCCTCCGAGGCCCGGCGGGCGGCGTCGGCCTTGTCGGCCGAGAGGTTCATGCCCATGAGCTGAGCCTTGCCGAGTTCCTCGAGGTCGTAGCCGTAGCCGATGCCGGCCATGGCGACGGTGGTCTCGTACTGGCGCCGCAGCACCTCGGCCCGCGGCACGTCGCCGGCCTGGGCGTGGATCCAGGCCGCCTGCCCGACCCGGTCGACGGAGTAGTAGGTCACGGTCGAGACCCATTCGGGCGCGTCGGTGTCGACCGGGACGAGGCGGGGATAGCGGATCGACGGGTAGAGCGTGCGGTAGACCGTCGGCTCGATGAAGCTCTGCTGGCTGACCAGGAAGGCGAGCGCCCGGGGCGCGTCGGTGACGAGGGGGCGGGGCGCGGTCATGGGCTCGTTCCTCACTTCAGGCGCAGCTTCGCGAGCCCGCCGGCGGCGGCCGGCGAGTCGAAGCTCGCGTTGGGGATGGCGCTGTTGCCCGACGCGCTGGCGGTGAAGCCGCCGGCGGCGGTGACGTAGGCGGGGGCACCGGCCTGAACCGCGGCGGCGGCGACGACCCAGACGACGCCGCGAATCAGCATCGGCACGCTGTCGCCGCGGGCATAGGCGTCGCCGTTGGCCGGGCGGGCGTTGTGGTCGACGAGGGTGACCCCCCGGAACACCGAGCCGGCGGCGCGGATGCCGGCCTCGGCGGTGCCCTGGAACGCGGCCTTGCCGAAGCCGATGCCGCCGGCGTCCTCGGCGTTGCGGCTGATCGCGGTGGCGAGTTCGGCCGAGGCGATCATGCCCTCGTAGGCGGGGGCGGCCGGGCCGTAGCTGGTCTGGATCGCGGGCATCACTGGTCTCCTCTCGGGTGCTTCCAGGCGTTGCGCAGGGTCTCGGCCATCGCCGCGTGGGCGGCGTCGGGCGCGAGGGCGTCGGCGGCGGGGCGGCGCAGGGCCGTCCGCAGCGGGTCGGGGCCAGCCGGCGGGCGCGCGGCGAAGACCCGGAAGGCGCCCTCGATCGCGGCGGGGCTCATCGCGGCGGCCTCGGCCTCGCCGAGGCTCGCGGCCACCGCCGCCCGCCGGATCGCCGCGGCGTCGAGGCCGGTCGGATCGAACCCGTCGCCGAGCAGCCTGCGGGCGTCGGCGATCAGCGCCGCCCGGGCCTCGGCCAGGGCGTCGAGGTCCGGCGCCCCGGCGCGGAGCGCCGCGATCTCGCCGTCGCGCAGCGCCAGCGCCGCCGCGTGCTCCTCGCGCAGGCGGGCCATCGCGGAATCGTGGCCGAGCAGCGTCGCCACCGCCTCTGCGAGGCGCTGCCGCAGGTCGCCCGGGTCCTCGTCACCGATGCGGCACTCGGGACCGGCCCGGCCGCGCGCGACGATGGCGACGTGGTCGACCACGACGTTGGTCTGGCGGGCGTCGTAGGGGCTGCCGTCCGGCGCGGTGCCGGGGGTCCAGTCGAGGTCGCAATGGTAGCCGACCGAGATCTCGCGCCGGCCGCCCCGCACCGCCGCGATCGCGGCGGCGTCGGCGAGCAGCATCGGGATGCGGACGAACTCGCCGTCGCGCAGCACCTCGTCGCCGACATGGCCGCGGGCGACCTCGCGCCAGGTGCGCGGGGTCACCGCCCCGGCCGGGTGGTCGAGGGTGACCGCCTTGTGGCCGAAGCTGCGCAGGGACTCGGCGCGAAAAATCTCCTCCGGGTCGCGGTAGACCCGGACCGAGGCGAGGTCCGGCCGGGCGAGTTCGTCGCCGCGGTAGAGCTGGACGTTGCCGGCCCGGGCGGCCCGGGCCTGCACCACGAGGGCGCCGTTGCGCGTCGGGCGCGCGGCGTCGATCCCGGCCGCGGGGCCGAGGCTGAAGGTGTCGAACAGGGGCATGGCTGTGCTCGCAGGCCGGCCGCTTTGGGAAAAGCCGGGGCCGGCAGACCGGCGTCCTCCGACCTCCGATCGGTCGCTCTCGCTGTGCGGAGGTCGGCGTCGCTCAGGCGCCCGGGCGCCGTGCCAGGGCGGCGTCGAGGCCCGGAAACAGGTCGGCGCCGCGCAGCCAGCCCTCGACGCCGGCGCCGAGCGCCGCGGCCGGCACGAGGCCCTCGCGGGCGAGGAGCGCCGCGGTCTCGGCCTTGATCCGGCCGGTCTCCGCCTTCTCGCGCTCGCCCGGCTGGCTCAGGGGCCGCCATTCGTACCAGACCTCCGGCGCCGCGCGGCCGAGGGCGTGGCGCACGAGCAGGGCGTCGAGGCGGGCGAGGGCCGGCGTCAGCTCGGCCTTCTGCCGGGCGGCGACGTGGTCGTGATAGTTGCGGGCGTCGGCCTCGCCGGTGGCGTTGAGGCCGGCGGGAGACTGGCCGAGGAGCCGCGTCACCGGGATGTCGGCGGCGCCGGCCGCGACCTGGAGGAACAGGCGCGCCGTCTCGGGCAGTCCGGCGAAGTCGAGCTGCTTCTGCTGGTAGCGCTCGCCGGTCGGGCTGGCGCCGTCGCCCTCCAGCAGCAGCATCCCGAACATCCCCTTCATCCGCGCCGCGTAGGCGAAGCGCTCGGTGAGGCGCCGCGTGCCGTCCTCGGTGGCGAGCGCCCCGGACAGGCCCGGCACCGAGATCACGTCCTGCTTGGCCTCGGGCAGCATCGCCGCGATGTGGGCGGCGGCGCTGCTCGCCTGGTCGACCGCCTCGAACGCCGCCTGGAGGATGCTGTCGCCCCAGCCCTCGCCGCCGGCCTCCTCCGGCACCGGGGCGCCGAGGAGGCGCACGACGCGGGACGGGTGGACCGGCTGGCCGCCCGGCAGGGTGTAGCCGGCAGGCTCGCCGAACCACGGCGAGAGCGGGTCGCGCTCGATCGCGCCGGCCTGGATCGCGTGGCGGCTCAGCGCGTGCAGGAAGCGCAGGGAGCCGCGCCCGACCCGCTCGGGATCGAGCGGGAGGGCGGGATCGGGTGCGCCGTCGCCGACCAGGATCGCGGCGCCGCCGTAGAGCCGGGCGAGGCGCAAGGCCTGCATCAGCACGGCGGGCAGGCGCAAGGCCGTCTCCGCGGCCTCGATCGCCGCGACGTCGACGGGGGCGGCCTGCCACGCCCGCCCCTCGCGCAGCATGTCGAACGGCACCACGTCGACGATCTTGCGGGCGAGCCAGTTGTCCCGGTAGGCGGCCTCCAGTTCGGCGCGTGCCCGGGGGACGTGGACGTGGAGGAGCCCGGCGCTCTTGTCGCGCGGGCCGCCGAGGCCGGAGACGAGGTTGTGGAGGCGGTCGGCGAGCCACATGGTCAGAGCACTCCCAGCATGCCGTAGCCCGGAACCGCCAGCGCCGCGAAGGCGCGCGACAGGGCGTCGATCTGGTCGAGGAAGGCGCCGTTGGGAAACAGGGCCGCCTCCTCCAGGAAGGCGTCGTTCCACGGGCCGGCGACGAGGTGGAGGTTGCCGGCCTCGGCCTGGGCCGAGACCGGCTGGGCCCGGGTCGCCTTGTCGCCGCTCTCGGGCGTGGCGCGGGCGTCGTAGCCGGCGAGCCGGCGGATGAGGTACTGCGCCTGGGCCTTGCCGGCCTGCCCGGGATCCTGCGGCAGGAACACACGGCAGTCCGGGCCGTCCTCGGCGGCCGTGGCGAGGATCAGCCGCTCGACCCCGCCCGGCGAGAGCCGGTCGCGGCGCATGTCGGCGAGGTAGAGCTGCCCGTCCGGCGCCCGGCCGAGCTTGGCGCCGGCGGTGTAGGCCGGGTCCGAGCCGGGCCGCGGCACGCTGGCGGCGAGGTCCCAGGCCCGCACCCAGCGGCAATTGGCGGGCGGGGCGCCGACGCGGCCGAACCACGCCCGCTTGAACAGCCCGCCGTCGCGCGGCGCCGGCCGCTGCTGGAACTGCCCGGCGGCGGCGTAGGCGCCCATCGCCGCCTTGTCGCGCTCCACCGTCGCCCGGGGAAAGCGGGCGGGAAACAGCAGCTCGCCCGCCTCCCGCCGCGGGTCGCGGAAGCCGATGCCGGTGGCGCAGGCGCGCTCGGGCTCGAACTCCATCGGCAGCATCAGGTGCTCGTAGCCGAGGCTCCGCGCCAGGATGGTGCCGGCGACGTCGCGCTCGTGCAGCCGCTGCATGACGACGACGATCGCCGAGCGGGCCGGGTCGTTGAGCCGCGTCGGCACCGCCTCGAGGAACCAGCGGTTGACCGCCTCGCGGGTGCGCTCCGAGTTGGCGCCCTCGACCGAGATCGGGTCGTCGAGGATCAGCCGGTCGCCGCGCGACCCGGTGATCGAGCCGGCGGAGACCGCCTCGCGCAGGCCGGTGGCCCGGGTCTCGAAGCGCTGCTTGCTGTTCTGGTCGGGCATGAGCCGCACCCGGTCGCCCCACAGGGCGCGGTACCAGTCGGAGGTGACGAGGCGGCGGGCGCGCAGGTTGTCGCGCACGGCGAGCCGCAGGGCGTGCGAGACCGCGACCGTGCGCAGGGCCGGCCGGTTGCGCGGCCCCCATTCCCAGGCCGGCCAGAACACGCCGGTGCACAGGCTCTTCATCGTGCCCGGCGGCACGTTGATGAGCAGCCGGGTGATCTGGCCGGCGGTGATCGCCTCGAGATGCTCGGCGACCGCGTCGATGTGCCAGCCGTGGCTGTAGGGGGCGGCCGGCTCGATCACCGGCCAGGCCCGGCGGATGAAGCCGGCGAGGCTCTGCTCGGAATCGAGCCGGTCAAGCGCCCGCAGCAGGGCCGGCGGGTCGCGCAGCCAGGACATCGGCGATGCGCCGGAGCTGCTCGCGCTGCTCGGGGCCGAGGAGCCGGAGCGCGACGTCGATGCGGGGTGCTTGGTCACCGGCTCCGCCGTCGAGGCCCAGGGCCTGCCGTTCGAGGTCGATCCAGAGGCGGGCCGCCGCGGCGAGGTCGCGCAGGGCGGCGCTGCGCCGGGGCAGCGAGACGGCGCGCTCCAGGGCCTCGCGCCGGGTGGGCTCGTCGTCGGCCGCGGTGGCGGCGGCGATCAGCCCTTCGAGTTCACCGATGCGGGCCGAGGCGGCCAGCAACTCGTCGAGGAGGCGCAGGGTCACGACCTGCCCCTGCTCGACCACGATCCGGTGCGCCTCGCTGCCCCGGGCCGGCCCGGGCATGTCCGGCGCGAGGATCTCCGGCACCGGGGCCGGCACGGGGCCGGGAGCGTCGGACGGCCGGGTCCAGCCCTCCGTCCGGGCGCGGCGGCGGATCGTGTCCGGGTGGAGCCCGTGGGCGCGGGCGAGGTCCTGCACGGGGACCGGGCTGCCGTGATAGGCCGCCTCGATCGCCGTCCAGTCGGGTCTGGGACGTGCCATGTCGATCCTGAGATGAAACACGGCATCGCAGAAGACGCGCGGCGGTCCGCCGAAGGACACGAGCCGCCCGCCGCCTCGGTGATGCCGTGGGCCGGGTCCAGGGACACATCCCCGTTGGCGGGGCAGTCGAGCGGCCACTTCCCGGTGGCAGGCCGCAGACCTGGATAACCTGCACCCTTGGTACGACAGATGCGGATGTTCGTCAAATGTTCTTTTGCGAAACGGCCGGAAAATCGTCGGCGGTCACAGCAGCCCGAGGGCGGCGAGTTCACGCCGCATCGGCTCGGGCATCGCCGCGAGGCCGTCGGCGGCGGCGCGGGACAGGTCGCGCGGGGCGTCCGCCGCCGCGAGGTAGCGCCAGCCCTGGAACGGCCGGCACGGGCGCGGCTCGACCGCGACGACCTGCGGGTCGAGCACGATCCGGCAGCGGCCGATCCCCTCGGCGTCGGTGAACGGACGCAGGTCCAGCACCGGCTGTCGGCAGGCGATCAGGCCCTTGACGACCCAGTACAGCGAGCCCGCCCCGGCGATCTCGCCGCCGCGCTTGGGCGCCATGCGGGTGGTGTGGGTCTGCTCGTGCACCCGGCCCTGGCGCTCGGCCTCTGACCGCCGCTCGGCGATCCAGGCTTCGAGGTCGCCGATCGACTCGCAGCCGACGCAGAGCTTGAGGAGGTGGAGGGTCATCGAACCGTTTCGCGGATGCGGGACTGCCGTGCCGGGCCGCTCTGCGGCCCGATCATGGCGTCCGCGCGGCGCCGGCTCGCGCCGGCGCAAGTCCGGCCCGCGCCGGCGCGAGTCCGGCTCACGAGAAGCGGCCGAGCTTCTCGCTCAGGATCAGGCGGTCGACGTCGTGGAAGACCTGGGTCAGCGACAGGATCTCGGCCTGCTTGGTCGCAGCCGCGCCGGTCTCCCCGTCGGCACGATCCTCGCCTTCGCCCTCGGCTCGTGTCGTCGGCTCGTCGCCGGCGTCGAAGGACGGGATGTCGCCCGCCTGGACCTCGGTCCCGGCGACGACCGTGAGGTCGGGGGCCGGCACCTCGCCGAGGGTCGCGACTTCCTCCGGGACCGGAACGAAGGCGAGGTCGTCGAGCGGCTCGGCCGGCTCGACCAGCGTCAGCCGCGGCGGTCCGCCGGCCGCCGGGGGCGTCGGCGTCGCGATCATCGCGTCGACGTCGCCCTGGTTGAGGTCGACGGCGACCGGCGCCGGGCTGCGGACCGGCTCGATCGGCTCCTCGCCCTCCTCGGCCCAGATCGCGATCATCGCGTTCACCCGCTGCTCGAGATAGCGCAGGGTGTTGACGATGCGACTGGTCCGCTGGGCGGTCAGGTCCTGGAACGAGCAGGCGGTGTAGATCTGGGTCGCGTTGTGGTCGAGGGCGTTGCAGACCTTGGTGTCGGCCCCGCTCTCGCGCAGGGTCCAGGCGACCTCCTGGACCTCCTCGGCCGCTTCGAGGATGTCGGAGGTCGCGCGCTCGGTGGTGCGCACGATCGCGTCGAGGGCCTCGGACGCCTCGATCAGCCGGCTCTGGTCGTGGTCGGGCGCGTGGATCGCGGCGATCTCGGACTTGGTCCGGCTGATCGCCTTCGCCATCTCCATCAGGTCGAAGCGCAGGCGATCGAGGCCCTGGGGCGCCCGGTCGGACTTGACCGCGTTCTCGAGCCGGCCGATGGCGTCGAGCAGCACGTCGGTGTCGGCATGGCGGTTGCGCCGGGCATACTCGCTCAGGAACCACCGCCCCCGCGTCGTCTCCAAGAGGGCGGACTCCAGAGTGTCGTACTCTTCCGGGCTGATCGTCGTGAGCAGTTGGGACGCAACCATGGTTCGACGTTCCAGCAGGATCACCGGCGATCCTCTTGAGCGTATCCACGTTTGACATCCCCCCGTTAACGGCGGCTTACGCCGCGGTCGATTCGCCGCGGCGCCCCGTCGCCTCTTCCCAGCCGAAGATCACGCCCGATCTCGCCCCGGATGCCCGTCCTGCCCACGTCGACACGTCTCGGACTGCTCTACGCCCTCGTCTTCGCCGGGATCGGCGTCGCGATGCCGTTCCTGCCGCTCTGGCTCGCCAGCCTCGCCCTCGCGCCGGAGATGATCGGCTTCCTCGTCGCCCTGCCGATCGGCGTGAAGATCCTCGCGACCGCCCCGCTGACGGGGCTGGTGGATCGCGGCGTCGCCGCGCGCGCCCTCCTCGTCGCCGGCAGCCTCGGCCTCGCCCTCACCTACGGGCTGATGCCGGCCGCGGCGGCGGTCGGCTGGCCGGTCCTCGCGCTCGCGATCGCTCTCAACGCCGTCGCGGCCGCGCCGCTGGTGCCCTGCCTCGACTATCTCAGCCTCGCGGCGGTGCGCCGCCAGCCGGGCCTCGCCTACGCGCGGATCCGCCTCGGCGGCTCCCTCGGCTTCCTCGCCGCCAGCCTCGGCGGCGGCTGGCTCCTCGGCCTCGTCGGCGAGCGGGCCGGGGCGACGGTCTTCCTCGCCGGACTGGCCCTGGTCTCGGCGGCCGGCGGCGGCCTCCTCTTGCACCGCGGCGACGGGGCGGGATCCCGGCGCCCGCCGGACGCCCCGCGGCCGGCTCCGGCGGCCGGCCCGATGCCCCCTGCCCTGCTGCTCGCGATGGCGGCGGCGGCGGCGATCCAGGCCAGCCACGCGGCGGTCTACGCCTTCGGCAGCATCCACTGGGCCTCCCTCGGCCTGTCCCCGGCGGCGATCGGGCTCGCCTGGGCGGTCGGGGTGGTGGCGGAGATCGTGTTCTTCGCGGTGATCGGCAGGGTCCCGGCCCTGAACGACGCGCCGTTCCGGCTGCTGCTGCTCGGTGCGGCGGCGGCGCTGCTGCGCTGGGCCGGGCTGATCGCCGGGGCCGCGGTGCCGGCGGCGATCCTGCCGCTCCAGGTCCTGCACGGCATCACCTTCGGCGCGACCCAGCTCGGCGTGATGGCGGCCCTGTCGCGCTTCGCGCCCGAGGGCGCCCGCGGTGGCGCGCAGGGCCGCTACTCCGCCCTCGCCTCCCTCGCCTCCGCCCTCGCCACGCTCGCGAGCGGAGCGGCCTTCCGGATCGGCGGCGGCTCGGCGGCCCTCGCCCTGATGCTGCCGGTGGCGGGTCTCGGCCTGGCTCTCGCATGGGCCGCCTCGCGGGCGCGACGTTCCGGTTGAGGACCGTCAGGCGGCGGAGCCGGTCGGCACCTTCACGCTGAACTTCACCTCGCGCAGGGCGAAGTTGGAGTGGATGTGCTGGACCGCCGGGCAGGAGAACACCGCGTCGCGCAGGAAGCGCTCGTAATGCGCCGCGTCGTGCACGATCACCCGCAGCAGGTAGTCGGCGTCGCCGGTGGTCGAGAAGCATTCCAGCACCTCGTCGCGCAGGCGGATCATGCGCTCGAACGCCTCCACGCCGGCCCGGTCGTGCTTGGTCAGCGTGACGTGGGCGAAGACGCACTGCCCGTAGCCGAGGGCCGCCGGGTCGGCGAGGGCGACGTAGCCGCGCAGCACGCCGCGCTCCTCCAGCGCCTTCAGCCGGCGCCAGGTCGGCGAGGTCGAGAGGCCGATGCGCTGCGACAGGTCCTGCACGCTCAGGCGGGCGTCGTCCTGGAGCGCGTCGAGGATCGCCCGCTCGTACCGGTCGAGGCCGTCGCTGCTGCGGGGCATGATCGTTCCTGTTCTCGCTCCAGCCAGGAAGTTTCATGCCACATCCCGGTGCGACGTGGGAGGATTCAGGCACGATCTGCCTTCCCGGCCGGGCTAGCCTTGCGCGGACCGACGTCCGTGGGAGCCCGCTGTGATCGATCCCGGCTATCAGCTCGACGACCGCTACCGCCGCGAGGGCGGCCGGGTCCACCTCACCGGCACCCAGGCCCTGGTCCGGCTGATGCTGGATCAGGCGGCGAGCGACCGGGCGCGGGGCTGGCGCACCGCCGGCTTCGTGTCCGGCTATCGCGGTTCGCCGCTGGGCGCCGTCGACCAGGAGATGTGGCGGGCACAGGCGCATCTGGAGGCGGCCGGCATCCGGTTCCAGCCGGCGATCAACGAGGATCTGGCGGCGACCGCCCTGCTCGGAACCCAGCGCGCCGCCCTCGACCCGCAGGCCACCGTCGAGGGCGTGTTCGGCCTGTGGTACGGCAAGGGGCCGGGGGTGGACCGCTCCGGCGACGCCCTGCGGCACGGCAACGCCTACGGTTCGAGCCCGCGCGGCGGCGTCCTGGTGGTGGCCGGCGACGACCACGGCTGCGTCTCCTCGTCGATGTCGCACCAGAGCGACCTCGCCCTCGCCGCCTGGGCGATGCCGGTGATCCACCCGGCCTCGATCGCCGAGTACCGCGCCTTCGGCCTGTGGGGCTTCGCCGCCTCGCGCTTCTCCGGCGCCTGGGTCGGGTTCAAGGCGGTGTCCGAGGTCGTCGAGAGCGCGGCCTCGGTCGATCTCTCGCCCCTGCCGGTCTTCGCCGCGCCGGATTTCGCCGCGCCGGCCGGCGGCCTGCACGTGCGCTGGCCCGACCTTCCCTCGCCGGCGATCGAGGCGAGGGCCCTCGCCAAGCTCGACGCCCTGCGCGCCTTCGCCGCCGCCAACCCCCTCGACCGCCTCGTGGTCGCCCCGGCGCGTCCCCGCCTTCTCGTCGTCACCGTCGGCAAGGCCCATGGCGACGCCATGGAGGCGCTGCGGCTCCTCGGTTTCTCGGCCGAGCGCCTCGCGGGGGCCGGCATCGCGGTGCTGAAGGTCGGGCTGGTGTTTCCCCTCGACGGGGCCGGGATCGCGGCCCTGGCGGCGGGCGTCGAGGAGGTGCTGGTCGTCGAGGAGAAGGCCGGCTTCGTCGAGAACCAGCTCAAGGACGCGTTCTACAACCTGCCGGCGGCGCAGCGCCCGCGGATCCTCGGCAAGCGCGACGAAGCGGGCGCCCCGCTGGTCGCCGGCCTCGAGGAGCTGCGGCCCTCGCGCCTCACCGCGATCCTCGCCGGGCGGCTGCGGGCGCTCGGGATCGCCGTCGCGGAGCCCGACTGGCCGGCGCCCCCCGGCCCGCCGGAGGCCGGGCAGCCGCTGCGGACCCCGTACTTCTGCTCGGGCTGCCCGCACAACACCTCGACCCGGGTGCCGGAGGGCTCGCAGGCCCGGGCCGGCATCGGCTGCCACTTCATGGCCAACTGGATGGAGCGCGACACCACCGGCATCGTGCCGATGGGCGGCGAAGGGGTGGACTGGAGCGGGCAGGCGCCGTTCACCGCCCTGCCGCACGTGTTCCAGAACCTCGGCGACGGCACCTACTTCCATTCCGGCCACGCGGCGATCCGGCAGGCGGTCGCGAGCGGCGCGACCATCACCTACAAGATCCTGTTCAACGACGCGGTGGCGATGACCGGCGGCCAGCCGGTCGACGGCACGCTCAGCGTCGGCCGGATCACCCGGCAGATGGACGCCGAGGGCGTCCGGCGCATCGTCGTGGTGTCGGACGATCCCGACCGGGTCGCCGCGGCCGCGGCCTCCGACCCCCTCGCCGCCGGCGTGACCGTCCATCATCGCGACGACCTCGACCGGGTGCAGCGGGACCTGCGCGAGATCGCGGGCGTGACGGTCCTGATCTACGACCAGACCTGCGCCACCGAGCGCCGCCGCCGCCGCAAGCGCGGCCTGTCGCCCGCCGAGACCCGCCGGGTCGTCATCAACGAGCGGGTCTGCGAGGGCTGCGGCGATTGCCAGACGAAGTCGAACTGCCTCTCGGTGGTGCCGACCGAGACCGAGTTCGGCACCAAGCGCACGATCGACCAGACCTCCTGCAACATCGACCTGTCCTGCCTCGCGGGGTTCTGCCCGTCCTTCGTCACCGTGTCGGGAGCGCGGCCGAAGCGGGCGTCCGGCGTCGCCGTCCCGGTGGAGGCGGTCCTCGCCCGCGCCGGCGCCCTGCGGCAGCCCGAGACCGGCCTGGGCGAGCGTCCCTACGAGATCCTCGTCGCCGGCGTCGGCGGCACCGGCGTCGTCACCGTCGGCGCCCTCATCACCATGGCGGCGCATCTGGAGGGGCGCGGCGCCAGCGTCCTCGACTTCACCGGCTTCGCCCAGAAGGGCGGGCAGGTGCTCTCCTTCATCCGCCTCGCCACCGCCCCCGAGGCCCTCAACCAGGTCCGGGTCGACCGCGGACAGGCCGACGCGGTGCTGGCCTGCGATCTGGTGGTGGCCGCGGGTCGCGAGGCGGCGGGCGTCATCGACCCGGCGCGGACCCGGATCGTCGCCAGCAGCCGCGAGATCCCGACCGGTGCGATGCTGCGCGACCCGGGGGCCCGCGTCGACACCCGGGCGCTGGCCGCCCTGCTCGCCCGCCGGGTCGGAGCCGGGGCGTTCCGCAGCCTCGACGCCCACGCGATGGCCGAGCGCCTCACCGGCGATGCCCAGACCGCCAACGTGCTGCTGCTCGGCCATGCCTGGCAGGCTGGGCTGGTGCCGGTCTCGTTCGCCGCCCTCGACCGGGCGATCGTCCTCAACGGCGTCGCCGTCGAGGCCAACCGGCTCGCCCTCGCCTGGGGCCGGTTGCTCGCCGCCGAGCCGGATTTCGTCGCCGGCCTGCTCGACGAACCCGAGCCGGAGCCCGAGACCCTCGATGCGCTGATCGACCGGCGCGGCGCCGTCCTGGCCGAGTATCAGGATGCGGCCTACGCGGACCGCTTCCGCGCCCGCGTCGGCGCGTTCCGCGAGGCCGAGCGGCGCATCCTCGGCAGCGAGGATCTCACCGCCGCCCTCGCCCGCTCGCTGTTCAAGCTGATGGCGGTCAAGGACGAGTACGAGGTCGCCCGGCTCTACACCGACGGCGCCTTCCTCGACCGCCTCGCCCGCGAGTTCGACGGGCCGGCGCGCCTCACCTTCCACCTCGCCCCGCCGTTCCTGGCCCGGCCGCGCCCCGGCGGGACCGAGCCGCGCAAGCTCGCCTTCGGGCCGTGGCTGCTGCCGGTGCTGCGCGGCCTCGCCCGGCTGCGGCGGCTGCGCGGCACCGCCTTCGACCCCCTCGGCCTGATCGCCGAGCGGCGCGAGGAGCGGGCGCTGCTCGCGGAGTACGAGCGTCACGTCGCCGTCGCACAGGCCCGGCTCGGCAGCCGCGACCGTCGCGCGCTGCTCGACCTCCTCGCCGCCCCGATGGAGATCCGCGGCTTCGGGCCGGTGAAGGCCCGCGCGATCGCGCGCTGGCGGGAGCGGAGCGAGGCGCTGCTGGGCGAGCCGGATGTCCTTGCGGAACCGGTCCAGGCGCTCGCCTGAGGTCGCCCGAAGGGCGACGCTCCATGGCGGGCGCGGTGCGCTCTGCGCCCGAGGAGCGCCCCGCGGAGCGCGTTCGGGGGGACGGAATGTCCCCCCGAACGCGGAGCGGAGCGAGAGTCGGGTGGGCGGCGACACGACGTGTCGCGCACGAACGCCGGCGCCTGAGGCCGAGCAAGGAACAAGGGCAATCGCTCTGAAGCGATGGCCCTGGGCGTCCGTCGCGCTTGCATTGACCAACCGTCCGGTCAATCATACAGCCAGCATCGCGCGACCGGGTCCCAGAGGCGATTCGGCGTGCGGCGACGAGGCCCCACCATGAAGGGCCCGCAGGGAGGATGTGACATGAAGCGGATGGTCTGGGCTCTGGCGATGGCCGGAGCCGCCCTGTCGTTTCCCGCTCAGGCCGCGGAGCCGGTGAAGATCGGCGTCACCATCGCCAAGACCGGGCCGGCGGCCTCGCTCGGGATTCCCCAGGCCAATTCCGTGCCGCTGTTCCCGACCGAGGTGGCGGGCCGCAAGGTGGAGTGGATCGTCCTCGACGACGCCACCGACAGCACCAAGGGCGTCGCCAACGCCCGCAAGCTCGCGAGCGACGACAAGGTCGACGCGATCCTCGGCTCCTCGACCACGCCGGTCTCGCTGGCGATGATCGAGGTCGCGGCCGAAGCGAAGGTGCCGATGATCACCGTCGCGGCCTCGTCCAAGCTGATCAGCCCGATGGACGACAAGCGCCGCTGGGTGTTCAAGACCGCCCAGAACGACAGCCTGATGGCCGACGCGATCGTCGAGCACATGGTCAAGGCGGGCATCAAGTCGGTCGGCTTCATCGGCTTCAACGACGCCTACGGCGACGGCTGGCTCACCGAGATCACCCCGCGGCTGGAGGCCAAGGGCATCAAGCTCGCGGCGACCGAGCGGTTCGCCCGCACCGACACCAGCGTCACCGGCCAGACCCTGAAGCTGACTGCGGCCCAGCCCGACGCGGTGCTGATCGCGGGATCGGGCACCCCCGCCGCCCTGCCGCAGAAGACGCTCAGGTCCCGCGGCTACGCCGGCAAGATCTACCAGACCCACGGCGTCGCCAACGCAGACTTCCTGCGCGTGGGCGCGAAGGACGTCGAGGGCACGATCCTGCCCGCCGGCCCGCTGCTGGTGGCCGAGCAGCTCCCCGAATCGAACCCGGTGCGCAAGGTCGCGCTCGACTACACCAGGGCCTACGAGGCCAAGAACGGCGCCGGCTCGCTGGCGACCTTCGGCGGCCACGCCTACGACGCGGCGGTCCTGCTCGCCACCGCCCTGCCGGTGGCGCTCAAGAGCGGCGCCGAGCCCGGCACCCCGGCCTTCCGCGCCGCGCTCCGCGACGCCCTCGAAGGGCTGAAGGAGGTCGTCTACACCCACGGCGTCGCCACGATGTCGCCGACCGACCACATCGGCCAGGACGAGCGCGCCCGGGTGATGGTGACGATCGAGGGCGGCAAGTGGAAGCTGCTCTCGGCGACGAACTGAGGCCGGGGCGGCACTTGGCCGGCTGACCGCTGACGGGATCCCGCGTGCCCGCCCCTCCCCCCTCTGCGGGGCGGGAGAGGGGAACGCGACGCTGTTCCAGGTGGCGTCCTTCGAAACGGTTCCGACCTTTCCGGAAGCGGCGTCCCCTCTCCGCGGGGCTTCGCCCCGGCTCGCTCTGCTCGCCACCCTCCCCCGCAGAGGGGGGAGGGACGGGCGGCGGTGCCGCCGGTCGACATCTCGACACGCCGTAACTCGGCCGGGAGACCGGAGCCCGCACCCCCACCCGCCAGAACCCACCAGCCGGAACCTCCGCCCCGTGGATTCCACCATCCTTCTGCTCCTCGTCCAGGACGGCGTGGTCAACGGCGCGATCTACGCGCTGATCGCGCTCTCCCTGGTGCTCGTCTTCACCGTGACGCGGGTGATCCTGATCCCGCAGGGCGAGTTCGTCGCCTTCGGTGCCCTGTCCCTGGCGGCCTTCGAGGCCGGCCACGTCCCCGGCACCGTCGGCCTGCTGCTGGCCCTCGGGGGCGCCGCCTTCCTGGCCGACCTCGCGGCGAGCCGGCACACGCTCGACGCCCGCAGCGTCGGCGCCATCGCGCTGCGCGACCTCGTCCTGCCCGCGGCGATCGCCGCGGCGGCCTACCTTGTGCCGGAGAAGCCGGGCCTCCTGGTCGGGATCCTGCTCACCCTCGCCATCGTCACCCCGATGGGCGCCTACCTGCACGCCGTGGCGTACCGGCCGCTGGAGCACGCTTCGGTGCTGGTGCTCCTCGTCGCCTCGGTCGGCTGCCACCTCGCGCTGACCGGGCTCGGGCTGGTGTTCTTCGGTGCCGAGGGCTCGCGCACCCCGCCGCTCTCCGACGCGGTGATCCCCGCCGGCCCCCTGGTGGTCAGCGGGCAGTCGCTGTGGATGCTCGCCCTGACCGCGGCGATCATCCTCGGCCTGTGGGCGTTCTTCGGCCTCACCCTGATCGGCAAGGCCCTGATGGCGACGGCGGTCAACCGTCTCGGCGCCCGGCTGATGGGCATCGCCCCGGCCATGGCCGGCCGGCTCAGCTTCTCGGTCGCCGCCTTCATCGGCGCCCTGTCTGGCATCCTCGTGGCGCCGCTCACCACGGTCTACTACGACACCGGGTTCCTGATCGGCCTCAAGGGCTTCGTCGCGGCGATCATCGGCGGCCTCGCCAGCTACCCGGGCGCGGCGCTGGCGGCTTTGCTGGTCGGCGTCATCGAGGCGTTCTCGTCGTTCCACGCCAGCGCCTTCAAGGAGGTGATCGTGTTCATGGCGATCATCCCGGTCCTGCTGTGGCGCTCGCTGCGCTCCAACCCGGTCGAGGACGAGGAATAGGATGTCCCGGCTCGCTCCCCTCCTCGCCGCCGTCGCGATCCTCGCCCTGCCGCTCGTTCCCGGCGTGCCGCCGTTCTGGTTCACGCTGCTGAACTACGCCGGCCTCGCGGCGATCGTCGTCGTCGGCCTCGTCGTGCTCACCGGCATGGCCAACATCATGTCGTTCGGGCAGGCGATGTTCGTCGGCATCGGCGCCTACACCAGCGCGCTCCTCACCCTGCATCTCGGGGTGTCGCCCTGGCTCGGCCTGCCGGCGGCGCTCGCCGTCGCGGGGGCCTGCGCCTGGGTCGTCGGCGCGATCACCCTGCGCCTGTCGGGGCACTACCTGCCGCTCGGCACCATCGCCTGGAACATCTCGTTCTTCTACGTGCTCGGCAATTCCGACTGGCTCGGCCGCTACGACGGCCTGCCGGGCCTGCCGCCGATCACCGTGTTCGGCACGCCGCTGCTCGCCAGCGAGCAGGTTTTTTATCTGATCTGGGGCTGCGTCGGCCTCTCGGTGGTGCTGACCCTGCGGCTGATGCGCTCGCGCACCGGCCGGGCGATCCGGGCCTTGAAGGGCGGCCGGGTCGCGGCCGAGGCGTTCGGGGTCGATACCGGGCGGATCAAGATCGTCGCCTTCGTGTACGCGGCCCTGCTCGCGGCGCTGTCGGGCTGGCTCTACGCCCACGTCCAGCGCGCCATCAACCCGACCCCGTTCAGCCTCAACGCCAGCATCGAGTACTTGCTGATGGCGGTGCTCGGCGGCGCCGGCTCGGTCTGGGGCGGGGTGTTCGGCGCCACACTCGTCACCCTGCTCAAGGACCAGCTCCAGAACGTGCTGCCGCTGGTGCTCGGTGCAGAGGGCAACTTCGAGGCGATCGTGTTCGGCGTGCTGTTCGTGCTGCTGCTCCAGCGCGCGCCGGACGGGCTGTGGCCGCTCCTCACCCGCCGCGCCGGCGAGGCGCCCTCCCCGGCGCCGGCACAAGCCGCGCCGCTGCCGCCCCGCCGCGGCGCCGTCTCGGGTCCGCTGCTGGAGGCGAGCGGCCTGCGCAAGGTCTTCGGCGGCCTCGTCGCGGTCGACGATATCGACTTCTCGGTCCGTCCCGGCGAGGTCGTGGCGCTGATCGGCCCGAACGGGGCCGGCAAGAGCACGACCTTCAACCTCGTCACCGGCGTCGCGCGCCTGTCGGGCGGCACGGTGCGGCTGTTCGGGCGCGACACCTCCGCCCTGCCGTCGCGGGCGGTGGCCCGGCTCGGCGTCGCCCGCACCTTCCAGCATGTGAAGCTCGTCGGCACGATGTCGGTGATCGAGAACGTCGCGCTCGGCGCGCATCTGCGCGGCTCGGCCGGGGCGGTCCGCGGGGCGCTGGGTCTCGACCGCGCCGAGGAGGCGGCGCTGTTCGCCGAGGCGCAGCGGCAGCTCGACCGGGTCGGCCTCGGCGCCTGCCGCGACCGGCCGGCGGCGAGCCTCGCGCTCGGCCAGCAGCGCATCGTCGAGATCGCCCGGGCGCTGTGCCTCGATCCGGCCCTGCTGCTCCTCGACGAGCCGGCGGCGGGCCTGCGCCACCAGGAGAAGCAGGCCCTGGCCGACCTCCTCGGCCGCCTGCGCGGCGAGGGCCTCGGCATCCTGCTGGTCGAGCACGACATGGATTTCGTCATGGGCCTCGCCGACCGCCTCGTGGTGATGAACTTCGGCGCCAAGCTGTGCGAGGGCCCGCCGCGGGTCGTGCGCACCAACCCGGCGGTGGTCGAAGCCTATCTCGGGAGTGCCGCGTGAGCGCCCTGCTGGACGCCTCCGGCGTCACCGTCTGCTACGGCAAGATCGAGGCGGTGCGCGACGTCGGCCTGCGGGTCGAGCCCGGGCAGGTCGTCACCGTGCTCGGCGCCAACGGCGCCGGCAAGACCACCCTGCTCAGCGCCCTGATGGGGGTGCTGCCCGCCCGCGGCGCGGTCACCTTCGACGGCCGCCCGATCGGCCGGCTGTCGATCGAGGCCCGGGTCGGGGCCGGTCTCGGACTGATCCCCGAGCGGCGCGAGCTGTTCGCCACCATGACGGTCGAGGACAATCTGCGCCTCGGCGCGTTCCGCTTCGGCCGGCGCGAGCGCGGCTCCCTCGACGGCATGTTCGCGCTGTTCCCGCGCCTGAAGGAGCGCCGGCGCCAGCTCGCCGGCACCCTGTCGGGCGGCGAGCGCCAGATGCTGGCGATGGCCCGCGCCCTGATGGGCCGCCCGCGGCTGCTGATGCTCGACGAGCCGAGCCTCGGCCTCGCCCCGCTCATCGTCGCCGAGGTGATGCGCACCGTCGCCTCCCTGCGCGACCAGGGCGTGTCGGTGCTGCTGGTCGAGCAGAACGCCCGCGCCGCCCTCCGGGTCGCCGATTACGGCTATGTCCTCGACGGCGGCGCCGTGGTGCTGGAGGGGCCGAGCCGCGTGCTCGAAGCCGACGCGCGGGTGGTCGAGACCTATCTCGGCGTGCTGGCGGCGGAGACCGGGGCGCAGGAGGCGCGGGCCGGGTAGGCAGCGCCGGCGATTCGACGGCAAGGAGCGGGATGCGGCCTCCCGCAGGGTCACCGTAGTGGTACGCCTCCTCAACGGAGACATGCCATGACCAGCCGGCCGATGAATCCGCTCGAATGGGCGATGCTGCTCGTCCTCTCCGTCCTGTGGGGCGGCTCGTTCTTCTTCAGCGGGGTGGCGCTTTCCGCCCTGCCGCCCGTCACCCTGGTCGTGCTGCGGGTCGGCCTCGCCGCTCTGCTGCTCAACCTCGTCATCGTCCTGAGCGGGTCGCGGATGCCGCGCGATCGCCGGGTCTGGGCCGCCTTCCTCGGCATGGGCCTGCTCAACAACGCGGTGCCGTTCTGCCTCATCGTCTGGGGCCAGACCCACATCGCCTCGGGCCTCGCGGCGATCCTCAACGCCACCACCCCGCTCTCCGGGGTCGTCGTGGCTCATTGCCTGACCCACGACGAGCGGATGACCGGCAACCGGCTCGCGGGCGTCCTCGTCGGCCTCGCCGGCGTGATCGTGATGGTCGGACCTTCCGTCCTCGACGGCGTCGGCGCCGCCGTGCCGGCACAGCTCGCGGTCCTCGCCGCGACCGTCTCGTACGCCTTCGCGGGGGTCTACGGCCGCCGCTTCCGCCGGATGGGCGTGGCCCCGCTCGCCACCGCCGCCGGGCAGGTCTCGGCCTCGACGCTGATGCTGCTTCCCGTCGCGCTGCTGCTCGACCGGCCGTGGACGCTCCCGCTGCCGGGCCTGCCGGTCTGGGGCGCCGTGCTCGGCCTCGCCGTCCTCTCCACCGCGCTCGCCTACGTGCTGTACTTCCGCATCCTGGCCACCGCCGGTGCCACCAACCTGCTCCTCGTCACCTTCCTGATCCCGGTCTCGGCCATCGTGCTCGGCACGCTGTGGCTCGGCGAGCACCTCGATCCTCGGCACTATCTCGGCATGGCGCTCATCGGCTGCGGCCTCGCGGCGATCGACGGCAGGCTCCTCGCCCGCGTCCGGCGCTTCGTCCCCCGGCCATCCTGACCATCGCGGGGCTTGCCAGCCCCGGCGACATCGCGTCCAAGGCCGCATGCCGGACGCCCTGCCCGAACCGCCCCCCCTCGTCCCCCGCCCGCATCAGGTCGTCGCCCGCGACGCGATCCTGGCCGCTCGCGCGGCGGGGCGGCCGGGCTTCCTCCTCGGCGACATGACCGGCCTCGGCAAGACCCTGTCGGTGTGGAGCGCGGTCGCGGCGATGCCCGAGCGCGAGGTGCTGATCGTCTGCCCCAAGGGCGCGATGCCGCAATGGCGGCGCACCATCCGCGACTTCGGTTCGGCCGGGAAGGCGGTGACGCTCACCAACTACGAGCGCACCAAGGCGCTCCTCGCCCTGCCCCAGGCCAGCGCCCGCCGCTCGGTGCGGGCGAAGAACAACGAACTGGCGAAGCTCGGCGAGCCGAAGCGGGTGTTTCCGGTCGTGGTGTTCGACGAGGCCCACCGGCTGCGCAACCCGGCCTCGCAGCAGGGCCTCGCCTGCCGCCGGATGGCGCAGGCGGCGCGGTTCGCGATCTATGCCAGCGCGACGGCCGGGCAGGCGCCGCACGAATTGTCGTATCTCGGCGCGCTGCTCGGCCACGCGGTCGGGCAGCCGACCGAGACCACCGCCGACTTCCGCGACCTGATGCGCCGGCTCGGCATCGGCCGGGCCAAGGGCCGCTGGCAGAACTGGTCGTGGGAGCCCAACGAGCGCGACCGGGCGGTGATCGCCGACCTGCTCTATCGCGGCCCGAACGCCATCGGGCTGCGGCGGCGCCCGGCCGACATCGCCGGCTGGCCCGAGGTGAGCCGCGACCTCGCGCCGATCGCCCTCGATCCGGCGTCCCGGCGCCTCTACGAGGCGACGTGGCGCGAGTTCCGCCGCGAATGGGGCCTTTCCGGCGGCGGCACCCGCCGCGCCGCCGGCTGGGCCGCCGACCTGCGCTTCCGCCAGAAGGCGAGCCTGATCCGCAGTCCCGGCACCGTCGACCTCGCCGAGGATCTCCTGCAGGCCGGCGAGCAGGTCGCGGTCTCCGTGGCGTTCCTGGAGACCGGCGCGGCCCTGGTCGAGGCGTTCGGCCGCCGCGGCTGGCGCGCGGGCGCGATCAACGGCACGCAGACGTCCGAGGCCAACGAGGCGGTGCGCACGGCCTTCCAGCGCGGCGAACTCGACGCGGTGGTGTTCACCGTCACCGAATCGATCTCGCTCCACCGCAACGAGCTGCCCGGCGGCGAGCGGCCGCGCAGCCTGATCGTCCACGACATGCGCCACAGCGCGATCCAGCTCAGCCAGATCGAGGGCCGCTGCCACCGCGACGGCGAGCGCGCCGCGATCCTGTTCGCCTACGCCGAGGACACCGTGGAGGAACGGGTCGCCGCGACGGTCGTCGGCCGCATGGCCGCGATGGACCGGATGGCCGGAGAGGACACCGCCCTCCTCGACGCCATCGCGCGGGTCATCGATGCCGAGGCGGCCTGAGGGTGCCGTCGCGGAGACCGAGCCACCCTCACGCGGATCTTTCAGATCCGGCCCGGCCCCTCTCCCACTCGGGAGAGGGGAGACGCGCCTCGTCTTTTGACCGGACAACCCTGGTCGTGGCGGGCGGGGCATCGTGCTATTCCTCCACGTCAACCGAAGTCCGGAGAGTCACCACGATGCGCGAACCGAGACCTTTCGGCATCCGCCATCGCGCCCCGGTCCGGCCCCGGATCGCCGCGCTGATCGCGGCGGTTCTGCTGTGCGCTGCGTCCTCACCGGCCCTCGCCATCGACGTCGAGGCTTTCCTGGCGATGGGCGGCCGGGTGTCCGGCGACGAACTCGCGCGCCGCGTCTCGGCGGCTCGAGCTTTGCCGCTCGGGAGCCGGGGCAACCCCGTCAGGGTCGGCATGCCGAGCGGCCAGCGCGCCTATCTCGCCCGCCTGCGCTGCTCCAACGGAGCCCGGCCGGCCTTCGACCGGATCGGCTCCTTCGGCGAGGGGCCGTACGGATCGATCATCGACGGCTACCGCGTCGCCTGCCCCGGCATCACCGAGGACGCGGTGATCGTGATGGATATGTACCATCCCGACCACCGGGAGGATGCGGCGCCGTCCGGCTTCTCCCTCGCACGCTGACGACGGCCCGGTGCGGGGAGCCGCCGCCCCCCTGCGCCGTTGTCCCTCCGGTTGCGGCGGCTCATCGATGTCCGAGGCTGCATCGCGGCGGAATCCCTGCCGCGCGCATCCGCACCGAGCGGTTCGGCGGATAGGTCTACGACCTGCGCCGGGAAAGGCTTTTCTCCACCGCGTCGTTCTGCAAAAAGAACATTCCGGTTGACAGGACGGTCGCGTCCGGGCTTCTGTCCCGGTCAGACGAGCCCCCGCGACGATGGACGAGGCGATGATCCCGATACCCCAGACCGCGCCGGGGAGCGCCCGGCCGTGACGGCGCCCGTGCGTGTTCCCCTGCCGCAGGACCTCGGCCGGCACTTTCCCGGCGACGCCCTGGTGCGCCTCGAAGGCGTGACCAAGACCTTCCCGGCCCGCCGCGGCGCGGCGCCGTTCACCGCTCTCGACGGCATCGACCTCGCGGTCCGGCGCGGATCGGTCCTCGGCGTCATCGGCCGCTCGGGCGCCGGCAAGTCGACCCTGATCCGCCTCGTCAACGGGCTGGAGCGGCCGACCGGCGGCCGGGTGATCGTCGGCGAGGCCGAGATCTCGCGGCTGCCGGAGGCCGAGCTGCGCCGCGAGCGCCGCGGCATCGGCATGATCTTCCAGCACTTCAACCTGCTCTCGGCCCGCACCGCCGCCGGCAACGTCGCCCTGCCCCTCGAAGTGGCGGGTTACGACCGCGGTGCGATCAAGGCTCGGGTGAACGAACTGCTCGACCTCGTCGGCCTCACCGCCCAGCGCGATCGCTATCCGGCGGAGCTGTCCGGCGGGCAGAAGCAGCGCGTCGGCATCGCCCGGGCGCTCGCCACCAACCCGAAGGTGCTGCTCTCCGACGAGGCGACCTCCGCCCTCGATCCCGAGACCACCCGCTCGATCCTCGACCTGCTGGCGCGCATCAACCGCGAGCTCGGCCTGACCATCCTGCTCATCACCCACGAGATGTCGGTGATCCGCGCGATCTCGCACGAGGTGGCGGTGCTCGACCAGGGCCGCATCGCCGAGAGCGGCGACGTGTTCGAGGTCTTCACCCGGCCGCAGGCGGCGATCACCCGCACCTTCCTCGACCACGAGACCGGCCGCGCCCTGCCGCCGGTGCTGGCCGAGCGCCTGCGCGAGAGGCCGCCCGGCGAGGGCGAGTCGGCCGTGCTGCGCATCACCTTCCGGGGCCCGCACGCCACCGACCCGGTGCTGGCGCAGCTCGTGCGCGACGCCGGCATCGTCGCCTGCATCCTGTCCGGCACCGTCGACGAGATCGCCGGCAAGCCCTTCGGCACCCTGGTGGTGTCGGTCGACGGCAGGCCGGAGATCGTCGCCCGCACCCAGGGCTTCCTGCGCGAGCGCGGCCTCGACGCGGAGTTCCTCGGCACCCTGCCGGCCGACGCCTGGCCGGCGCCTCGTAGCGAGACCCGCCATGTCGCCTGAGATGCTGCGCCTCATCCTCCAGGCCACCGGCGACACCCTGACCATGGTGGCGATCGCCGCCGGCCTCGGCACCCTGTTCGGCCTGCCGCTCGGCGTGTTCCTCGCCACCAGCGGCCGGGGCGAGCTGCTGGCGGCGCCGTGGCTCAACCGGGTGCTCGGCACGGTGGTCAACGCCACCCGCTCGACGCCGTTCATCATCCTGGTCGTGGCGATCATCCCGTTCACCCGGCTGATCGCCGGCACCTCGATCGGCACCGCGGCGGCCTGCGTGCCGCTGACGGTCGCCGCGACCCCGTTCATCGCCCGCCTCGTCGAGGGCGCGATCCGCGAGGTCGACGGCGGCCTCGTCGAGGCGGCCCGGGCCTTCGGCGCCTCGCCGCTCCAGATCGTCCTCAAGGTGCTGATCCCCGAGGCGCTGCCGGGCATCGTGCTCGGGCTCACCCTGGCCGTGGTGTCGCTGCTCGGCTTCTCGGCGATGGTCGGGGCGGTCGGCGGCGGCGGCCTCGGCGACCTCGGCATCCGCTACGGCTACCAGCGCTTCATGCCCGAGATGATGCTGGCGGTGGTGGTGGTGCTGATCGTCCTCGTCCAGGCGGTGCAGACGATCGGCGACCGCCTCGCCCGCCGGCTCAACAAGCGCCTGCGCCACGGCTGAGCCGTTCCTCTCTTTCCCCTTCCCCCTCGGAGACTCCAGTGATGTTGCGTGCGTTCACCGTCGTGGCGGCCCTCGCCCTCGGCGCCCTCCCGGCCCTCGCCCAGGCGCCCCAGCGCGTCCGGATCGCCGCGACCCCCGGTCCCCACGCCCAGATCCTCGAAGCGGTGAAGCCGGTCGCCGCCCGCAACGGGCTCGACCTGCAGATCATCGAGTTCTCGGACTACGTGATCCCCAACGAGGCGCTCTCGGCCGGCGAGATCGAGGCGAACTCGTTCCAGAACCAGCCCTATCTCGACAACCAGAAGGCCGATCGCGGCTACAAGCTCGAGGCGGTCGCCCAGACGGTCAACTTCCCGCTCGGCATCTACTCGAAGCGCCACAGGAACTGGGACGCGGTGCCGAACGGCGGCACGGTCGCGATCCAGAACGACCCGACCAACGGCGGTCGCTCCCTGCTGCTGCTCCAGGACAAGGGCGTCATCAAGCTCAAGCCCGGCGTCGGCTTCAAGCCGACCGTCATCGACATCGTCGAGAACCCGAAGAAGCTGCGCTTCCTCGAAGTCGATGCCGCCCAGACCCCGCGCTCCCTCGACGACGTCGACGCCGCGGCGGTGAACACCAACTACGCCACCCCGGCCGGCCTCAAGCCCTCGGACGCGATCCTGCGCGAGGATCCGAAGGGGCCCTACGTCAACCTCATCGCGGTGCGGACCGTCGACAAGGACAAGCCCTGGGTCGAGGCGCTCGTCGAGTCCTACCGCTCGCCGGAGGTGAAGGCGTTCATCGAGCAGAAGTTCGGCGGCGCGGTCCTGCCGAGCTGGTAGTCGCTGCCTGTTTCATCGAAGCCCCGCGACACCCGACGGTGCCGCGGGGCTTCGTCGTTTCTACTCCGCCGCGTCGAGGGCCGGGTAGTCGACGTAGCCGCGGGCGTCGCCGCCGTAGAAGGTCGCGCGGTCGTAGCGGTTGAACGCCGCGCCGCGGCGGATGCGCTCGGGCAGGTCCGGGTTGGCGATGAACAGCCGGCCGAACGCCACCGCGTCGACGTCGCCGCCTCGGATCGCCGCCGCGGCGCTCTCCGGCGTGAAGCCGCCGGCGGCGATCAGCGGGCCGCCGAACCGGGCCCTGAAGCGCGCGGCGGCGTCGGGCGCGTCGGGGTCGAGGGCGTTGGTGTCGCTGGTCTGGTCGGCCCGCGGCTCGACGAGGTGCAGGTAGGCGAGACCGCGCCGGCCGAGCTGCCCGGTCACGGTGTCGAACAGGGCGCCGGGGTCGCTGTCGCGCATGCCGTTGAAGCTGCCCCAGGGCGACAGGCGCACGCCGACCCGCTCCGGCCCGACCGCGCCGGCGACCGCGTCGACGATCTCGAGCAGGAAGCGGGCGCGGTTCTCGATCGTGCCGCCGTAGCGGTCCTGGCGCCGGTTGGTCGAGTCCTGGAGAAACTGGTCGATCAGGTAGCCGTTGGCCGAGTGGATCTCGACGCCGTCGGCGCCGGCCTCGCGGGCGTTGAGGGCCGCCTGCCGGAAGCCGGCGACGAGGCCGGCGATCTCGCCCTCCTCCAGCGCCCGCGGGGTCTCGAACGGGACCGGCCTGAAGCTCGCGTCCATGTGGTTGCCGGGCGCGGCCACCGCCGAGGGCGCCACCGGCACTCGGCCGTCCGGCTTCATCGAGGAATGCGAGATCCGGCCGCAATGCCAGATCTGGATGAACAGGAACCCGCCCTCGGCGTGGACCGCCTCCGCGACGCCGCGCCAGCCGGCGATCTGCTCGGGGGTGTAGATCCCGGGCGCGCCGGGATAGCCGCGGGCCTCGTCGCTGATGTCGGTCGCCTCGGCGATGAGCAGGCCGCCGCGGCTCGCCCGCTGGCCGTAATACTCGGCGTTGAGCGGCCGGGGCACGTCGCCGGGCTGGCGCGAGCGCATCCGGGTCAGCGGCGCCATCACGACGCGGTGGTCGAGGGAGAGGGCGCCGAGGCGCAGGGGCTGGAACAGGGCGTCGATCGTCATCGGGAACTCGGCTTCGGTGGCTGCGGACGCGCGCCACGAGACGTCCGCTCACGGCCGGCAGCGCTGACGGTCCGTCGCGGATCGCCGGGCTTTTCCCGATGCCGCCCCCGGCGCGGTGCGCCGGCGCACATGCCGGTCATTCGCGCTCGGAGACGGTCGCGTGCAGCGCATCCCGCAGAGCGACGATCTCGTCGCGGAGTTCCGCGAGCTTCTCCGGCGACTGGCCGGCGGCGCAGACGATCTCGGCCGGAAACGGCAAGGCCCGCTGCCGCAGGTCCTGCCCGGCCTCGGTCAGGGTCACCCGCATCAGCCGCTCGTCGGCCGCGTCCCGGGCGCGCCGGATCAGGCCGGCGGCCTCCAGGCGCTTCAGCAGCGGGGTCAGCGTGCCGGAATCGAGGTAGAGCCGCTGCCCGAGGGCCTTCATCGTCCGCCCATCCTCCTCCCACAGCAGGAGCAGCACCAGATATTGCGGGTAGGTCAGTCCGAGGCTGTCGAGCAGCGGCTTGTAGACGCGATTGAAGGCGTGCGCCGCCGAGTAGACGGCAAAGCAGATCTGGCTGGCCAGCATCAGGTGGCCCTCCGCCTCGCAGGCGTCCGGCAGCGACCGTTTCGGGCCGGGCTCCGGCATGCTCGTCCCTCCTGATGGTGACGGGTGGTGGCGCTCGCAGGGTCCGGCTCCAGGCCGGGCGCCGGCTGCCGTTCTCGCCGCGGCGACGCCGCTGGGGTGTCGGACATCAACGGGCGAATTTCAAGTTGCGCGCAATCTAATTTCTTGCTACTGAAATTGCGTCGGGCCGGTCGGCCCTGCGCGTCACCAACCACGGAGAAACCCGATGTCCGTCGACGTGAAGTACACCACCGAGGCGACCGCCACCGGAGGCCGCGACGGCCGCGCGAAGACCCAGGACGGCAGCCTCGACGTGGCGCTCAGCACCCCCAAGGAGCTCGGCGGGGCCGGCGGCGCCGGCAACAACCCCGAGCAGCTCTTCGCCGCCGGCTACTCCGCCTGCTTCCTCGGCGCGATGAAGTTCGTCGGCGGCCAGGAGAAGATCCAGGTTCCGGCCGACACCACGGTGACGGCGAAGGTCGGCATCGGCCCGCGCTCGGAAGGCGGCTTCGGCATCACCACCAGCCTCAGGATCTCGCTGCCGGGTCTCGACCGCGCGACGGCCGAGAAGCTGGTCGAGAAGGCGCATCAGGTGTGCCCGTACTCCAACGCCACCCGCGGCAACGTCGATGTCGGCCTCGAGGTCGCCTGATCCCGTGATGAGGCGGGGGCGACCGGATGTCGCCTCCGCACCCGCTCAGTCCGGCCGCCGCAGGCAGGCGGCGGCGAGAGTCAGGAAGGCGCGGGCGCGGTGCGACAGCGCCCGTCCGGCCTCCCAGTCGATGCCGTGCTTCTCCTGCGCGCCGAGTTCGCCGAAGGTGAGGTCGGATTCGTCCGGCTTGAACATCGGGTCGTAGCCGAAGCCGCGCTCGCCCCGCGGCGGCCAGACCAGGTCGCCGAAGACCCGGCCCTCGAACAGCTCCTCGTGCCCGTCCGGCCAGGCGAGGACCAGGGCCGAGACGAAGTGCGCCCGCCGGTCCGTGGCGTTGCGGGCGGCGAGCTCGCGCTCGATCCGCGCCATCGCGCCGGAGAAATCCTTGGATCCGCCGGACCACCGGGCGGAGAACAGGCCCGGGGCGCCGTCGAGCGCCGCGACGCAGAGGCCGGAATCGTCGGCGAAGGCCGGCAGCCCGGTGGCCGATGCCGCGGCCCGCGCCTTGATCGCCGCGTTCTCGGCGAACATCGTGCCGGTCTCCTCCGGCTCGGGCAGGTTCAGTTCCCCTGCCGACACCGCCTCGACCCCGAACGGTGCGAGGAGTTCCCGCATCTCGACGAGCTTGCCCTTGTTGTGGGTCGCGATCACGACCTTGCCGGTGAGGAGCCGGGCCATGCGGGGATGTCTCCTGTGAGGATCGTGGAACCGCGCCGGGCGCCTCCACTCATACGAAATCCGATCGATCGCTTCAGGCGATCCCTGCGGGATCGCTTTCGCGATGCGGATTTCGGCTTCGCTCAGGTGCGCGCAGAGCTTTGCTCTGCGCCGCGCGGGCTGGTGATACGATGTCCGGAAGGAATCTTCCGAAAACCGTATCATGCGGTTGTCTCGGGATCCCTGCGCACGATGCCGCCCGCCGTCACCGCCGCGATGATCCCTGCGGCGGCGAGGCTCAGGCGACCGCCTGCTTCTGGAGCGCGACGAGCTGCGCCGCGCCGGCCTTGGCAAGCCGCAGCAGGCCCAGGAACTCGTCCTCCGAGAACGGCTTCACCTCGGCCGTGCCCTGCACCTCGACGATGCCGCCGCTGCCGGTGATGACGAAGTTCGCGTCGGTGTCGGCCGCCGAGTCCTCGTCGTAGTCGAGGTCGAGGACCGGCGTTCCCTTGTGGATGCCGCACGACACCGCCGCGACGTGGTCGCGCATCGGGTCGACCGAGATGATCGAGCGCCCGCGCATCCAGGCGAAGCAGTCGTGCAGGGCGACCCAGGCGCCGGTGATCGAGGCGGTGCGGGTGCCTCCGTCGGCCTGGAGCACGTCGCAATCGACGACGATCTGGCGCTCGCCCACGGCCGGCAGGTTCACCACGGCCCGCAGCGAGCGGCCGATCAGGCGCTGGATCTCCTGCGTGCGGCCGGAGGGCTTGCCGGAATTGACCTCGCGCCGGTTGCGCTCGTGGGTCGCCCGCGGAAGCATCGAATACTCGGCCGTGATCCAGCCCTTGCCGGAGCCGCGCAGCCACGGCGGCCCGCGCTCCTCCAGCGAGGCGGTGCACAGGACCTTGGTGTTGCCGAAGGTGACGAGGCACGAACCCTCGGCGTAGCGTGCCACGTCCCGCTCCAGCGTGACCTTTCGCAACTCGTCGGGTGCGCGCTTCGAGGGACGCATCGGGTACTCCTGTGCCGGGCTCGGGGCCCGCGCTCATAGGCGCTGACGGCCGGGGCGACAAGTCGCCCGCCCGGCATCGCGGCGCCCGGGCCCGAGGGCGCGGGCGCCGGCTGCCCCGCCTCCTCGGGCGGCCGGACGCTCCGGCGCGGCGCCGGATCAGAAGTGACCGTAGTGACGGCGGTGGCCCCAGTGATGGTGGCGGGGGCCTCCCCAGCCGTAGTGGCGATGGTGCCGGTGACCCCAGCCGTGGTGGCGGTGGCGATGCCCCCAGCCGTGATGGCGATGATGGTGGTGTCCCCAGCCGTGGTGGCGGCGGTGATGGTGCCCCCAGCCGTGATGATGACCCCAATGCTGCACCGTCGCGACGGTGTTCGGAGGCGCGACAGCCTCGAGCGGTGCGGCGGGCAGCGCCCGGGCGCCCTGTCCCGCCAGTAACGCTCCACCCGCAGCTACCGCCGCCGCGATGAGCCAAGACCGTCCGATCGACATCAATCGTTGAACACGCGACATGATCTTCTCCAGGCGTGACGGAGACTTGCCGATCGGGCCCGATGACGAGGCCGGAAGCGGTAGTCTCATGCAGGGAAGCTTGCGGCAGCGTGCCTGAACGTTGACTGACTGCGCCGCGGCCGTTGTGGCGCTGGAACGCTCGCGGGAGCGCCCGCGGGCCGGATCGTCCCCGGATCATCCTATGTCGCGTTGCACCGCACCGGGGTGCCGGTTAACCACGGCGCAGCCGGACACGGCCTGATGGAGCGATGCGTTTGACTGGATCCGGGCCGAGCAGGAAGGGGCCGAAGACCCGCGGTGCGGCGAAGCTCGCCTCGGCACCCTGGGCCGAGATCGTGATGGTCTGCACCAAGTGCGCCAAGCGCCAGGGCGTCGGCGCCAAGGCCGTCCGTCGCGGCCTGAAGCAAGGGGCCAAACGATTGCGGCCTCACGGCAAGCTGCGGGTCGTGGAGGTCGGCTGCCTCGGGCTGTGTCCCAAGCGAAGCCTGACCCTCGCCTCGGGGGCGTCCCTGCGCGACGGCCGCCTGCTGGTGTTCGATCCTGAAGCGGAGCCGTCGACGATGCTGGCGGCACTCCTGCCCGCCGCCGCTGCCGGCACGCCGTGACCGCCTCCTCCTCGCGCCGGAGCCGGATCGGACGGGCGATCCTGCGGCGCATCCCTCTGTTCGGCGCCCTCGCGGGCATCGGTCTCGCCGTCTGGCTCGTCGCCAGCAACGACGTCGGCGCGGTGGCCGACGCCTTCGGGCGGGTCGGCGTCGCCGGCATCGTCGCGGTGGTGCTGGTGCGCGTCGCGATCCTCGTCCTGTGCGGCCTCGCCTGGGCCCGGGTGCTGACCGGGCTCACCGGCGTGACGACCGGGCCGTTCCTGCTCCTGCGCTTCGTGCGCGAGGGCATCAACGTGCTTCTGCCGGTGGCCTCGGTCGGCGGCGAGGTGCTGGGCGCCCGCCTGCTGACCTTCTGGGGTGTCGGCGGCGCCCTGGCCGCCGCCGGGATCCTGGTCGACATGTTCTTCCAGGTCGTCACCGAAGCGGTGTTCGCCTGCGTCGGCGTGCTGCTGCTGTCCCAGCTCGACAACCAGCAGGCGGCCTTGCTGGCGCAATGGTGCGCCAAGGGGCTCGCCCTGAGTGCGGTGGTGCTGGTGGCGTTCTTCGCCGTGCAGCGCTTCGGCGGCGCCGGCTTCATCGAGGCGCGGGTCGCCGCCCTGGTGCGCCGCTTCGCGGCCGAGGAGGCGGCGACCGCACCGGACGGAACCCGCCAGGGCGTGCAGGCGGCGCTCGACGCCGCCTGGGACCGCCGGCGCTGGCGCCCGCTGACGGAAGGCTTCGTGCTGCACCTCGCGGCGTGGTTCCTCGGCGCGGCGGAGATCTGGATCGCCCTGCGCTGCATCGGGTTCGGCGATGTCGGCGTCGCCGAGGCGGTCGTGCTCGAATCCCTCAGCCAGGCGATCAAGTCCGCGGCCTTCCCGGTGCCGAGCGGCCTCGGGGTTCAGGAGGGCGGCTTCGTTCTCCTCGGCAGCCTGTTCGGAATCGACGCCCACACCGCCCTCGCCCTCTCCCTCGTCAAGCGCGTGCCCGACGTGGTGCTCGGCCTGCCGGCGCTCCTCGCCTGGCAGGCGATCGAGGCCCGGCGCGGGCTCGTGGTGCGGGAGGAGAGCTGAGCGGAGTCGCGTCCGGCGGCTCTGCCCGGATCTGTCGTAGTCGCCGCCGAAGCGGTCACCGTTTCGGCGAACGATGCCGAGGACCGCCCCCTGATGCGGAATCCGGAAGATTGCTTCCGGATTCCGCATCCCCAGCCCGCGCGGCGGAGCTTTGCTCCGCACGCATGAGCGAAGCCGATGTCCGCATCGCGAAAGCGATCCCGCAGCAATCGCCACGATCCCGCAGGGATCGCCTGAAGCGATCAACCGGAAATCGTATCACGCCTCCACGGGCACCTCGCACAGCCAGGCGCGCAGGTCGCTGAAGGTCCGGTTGGCCCCGGCGACGATCGCGCCCGCGCAATCCGGATCCGCTGCCACGGCCCCGTCGAGGTGGCGGCGGAACTCCGTCCACATCGCTCCCACCGCCTTGCCGTAGCTGCGATGGTAACGGCTGCCGGCGCCGTCGAGGCCGAGCCGGCGCTCGACGTGGCGGGCGATGAGCTGGCCGCCGAGGGTCGAGCCCTCGGTGACGTAGAGCGCCCCGAGGGCCTCCGGCCGCGTCGCCGGCAGCCAGCAGCGGCGCGGCCGCGGCAGGGCCGCGATGGCGGCGGGAGCGAGGCCGTGGAAGCGGAGGTCGTCCGACAGCCGTTCGAGCTTGCGCCGGGGCTCGAACAGGGCATCGTCCGCGAGCGCCGCCGCGACCGCCGGCTCGAACACCGCGTGGAAGCCGAAGAACCGTTCGAGCAGGGACCGGTAGCCGGTCCGGGTGGCGACGCGGCTCTCCCAGGCGAGGTCGCGCTCGATCGCCTCGTGGGCGTCGCGGGTCTCGGCGCGCAGGCGGGCCAGGATCACGCTCACGCCGTGACCGTGAAGCAGGCCCCGGGACGGTTCTCGACCTCGATCCGGGCGTTGATCTGGTCGAGCATGGCGCGGATCAGCTTCATCCCGAGGCCGGTGCCCTGCGGCCGGTCGGTCGACCAGTCGCCGTCGAAGCCCTTGCCCTCGTCGCAGACCGAGAGTCTCACCCGGCCCTCCTCGTCCCCCGCCACGCTGATGGCGACCCGGCCGCCGGCCTCGCCATAGGCGTACTTGAAGGCGTTGGTGACGAGTTCGGTGGCGATGAGGGACAGCGCGACCGCCTTCCGGTACGGCACCATCAGCCCGCGCTCGGCGTCGAGATCGAGGGCGTGGCCGCTGCCGGCCATCCCGGCGAGGTCGGCGCACAGGTTCTCGATGGTCTGGCCGAGATCGACCTCCTCGACGCTCTCGGCCTGGTAGAGGCTGTCATGCACCCGGGCGACGCTCATCACCCGGGCCGCGGTTTCGGCGAAGGCCTGGCGCGCCTCCGGGTCGCCCGCCTGGCGCCGCTGCATCTGCAGGAAGGCCGACACGATCTGGAGCGAGTTCTTCACCCGGTGGTCGATCTCGCGGGTGAGAAGATCCTTCTGGGCGAGGAGGCGTTCCTTGTCGGCGAGCAGGCCGGTCAGCTCGCCGATCTTGCGGCGCTGGCGCAGCACCACCCCCTCGACCGCCTGGGCGAGGGCTTCGGCGATGCCGACCTGCCAACCCGCGAACGGATCGGACGAGCCGCGCCTCTCCTCGACCCAGCGCTCGAACGACCGGCGGGGCAGCACGGCGGCGAGCCCTCCGGCCCCGGCCAGAACCGGCTTGCGCGGGTCGCCGCCCCAGGTGACGGTGCCCGGCACCTCGGGCCGGAACCACAGCAGCAGATGGTCGCGGTTCGGGTCGACGAAGGCGGCGAGCAGGCCGCTCGCACAGTCGCGGTAGACCGCGCTCGGGGGATGCGTCAGGGTGAACTCGCTGGAGACGTAGCTCGTGCGCTCGGGCGGCAGCGTGTCCCGGAGCCACGCCGCGATGGCGAGGATCGCCTCCGGCGGCGGCGTTCGGCCGATCGTGCTGACGCTGTCGTTCGCGACCGTCGCGGCGCCCGTGGCGTCGAACAGGTCGAGAAGCGTCGTCTCCCCCCCGGTCAGCGCGCCGACGATGTCGTCGGATCGGGCCAGCTCCCGCACCAGCCGGCTCTCGATGGCGAGGTGGTCCTGCTGCTCGCGCCACAGGCGGCGGCTCTCCAGCTCCTGCACCCGCATGGCGAAGGCGTCGGTCAGGACCGTCGCGGCGGCGCGGGTCTCGGGCGCGACGTAGTGCGGCTTGCGGTGATGGCCGATCATCAATCCCCACAGCCGTCCCTCGACTATGATCGAGATCGACATCGAGCCGTTGACGCCGAGGTTGCGCTGGTACTCCAGGTGGACCGGCGACAGGCTGCGGGCCTGGGCGAACGTGAGGTCGACGGGGGCGTCGGAGGCGCCGGGCGCGCCCATCAGCGGCACCGGCACGTAGTCGCGGTCGACGACGAACCGGCTCTTGGAGCGCGTGTAGAGCGCCCTGGCCTGGGCCGGGATGTCCGAGGCCGGGAAGTGCAGGCCGAGGAGCGAGCGGTCCCAGGACGGATCCTTGTCCTCGGCGATCGCGGCACCGTTCCAGTCGGGGTCGAAGCGGTAGACGAGGATGCAGTCGAAGCCGGTGAGCACCCGGATCTCGTGCGCCGCGACGCGGGCCGCGACGTCGAGGTCGCCGGCCGCGCGCAGGCGGGAGACCGCGATCTCGGTGTCGAGCTGGCTCGCGAGGCGGAAGTCGTCCGGGTGGACCGAGGCGAGTTCCAGCTCGACGATGATCCGGGAGCCGCTGCGGTGGGCCACGGCCACGTAGGGCCGGCCATTCCGGTCGGGCAGGTGGAGGCGGCTCCGGAGCTGCCGGCCCGGCTCCAGCGCGCCGGCCTCGACCGCCCGCCGGATCTCGTCGGTGAAGCCGCGGGGAAGGATCCCGTCGAGCGACCGGCCGAGGGGATCCCCGGCCAGGATCTCGGCGATGTTGGCGCTCCAGGCAGTGATTTCCAGGGTATCGGCCTCGACGGCCATCAGCACGGCGTGCGGCTGGACCGCGCCCGGGATGTGGATCGGCTCGCGCTCGCACAGGCTCGGATCGACGGGCTCGGCCCGCGCCCGCTGGCCGACCGCCTCCAGGACGGCCCCCCGCCGCGGTTCGATCACCGCCGCGGTGAGCGGGTCCGAGACGATCCAGTACAGGTCCGCGGCGGTCGAGCGGCGGAGGGTGATCCGCATCCGCATCGGCTGCGGATCGAAGCCGTACACGAATGTGAAGGTCTCATCGAGGCTGCCGCGCCGGACGCCGTCGCGGAAGCGGCCGTAGAAGCGCGGCTGCCGGGTACAGGGGGCGACGTCCCGGAAGAAGTTGCGGCCCAGAACCCGCTCCGGCGCCCGGCCCGAGAACCGGCTCTCGGCGGCGTTGTAGATCCGGATCGTCCCTTCGGCATCGAGCTGGATGACACCCTGATCGAGGTTCTCGATCTGCTCCGGTGTCATCGCGTCGAGCCGTCCGGCCATCGCACTCTGTGACGAATCAGACATCAAGTCGCCGGCAGCTCGAACCGTGGGGAGTTGGACACGCGGGGATTGCGCTCTCCTCCCATATCGGTTCGCACCGCGGAACGAAACAGCAGGCGTGCCGCTGTCCGTCAGCGGAGCGCGGGTGCAGCCCTTCGCCGCGCCGTTTCCTTCGCGACCGCCTTCAGGGCCGATTGCAGGCCCTCCTCCACGGTCGGGTGGTAGAACGGGCGGTCGAGCATCCGCTCGGCACTCCATCCCTCCTGGACCGCGATGGCGAGGAGGTGGGACAGGTGCTCCGCCTCCGGACCGACCATGGCGCCGCCGATCAGGCGCCCGTCGCCCGGGTCGGCGTAGAGACGGATCTGCCCGGCGTTCCGTCCCATGACCCGGGCCCGGCCCTGATCGTCGAGGGAGACGGAACCGATGATCCAGCCGCCGGCCGCCTCGCCATCGAAGGTCCGCCCGACGACGGCGATCTCGGGCTCGGTGTAGACGAGGGAGTAGGCCGGCCAGAGCGCGGGAGCCTCGACGTGGGGGTAGCTGGCCGCGTTGCCGCCGGCGATGGTCCCCTGGCGGCTCGCCTCGTGCAGCACCGGCCGCTCGTGGTTGACGTCGCCGGCCAGGAAGATCGGGCTGCTGCCGCATTGCAGGCTGCGGGGATTGAAGTCCGGCAGGCCGTGCTCGTCGAGGTCGAGCCCGGTCCTGCCGAGGTCGAGCGGCGTCAGGTTCGGCGGACGTCCGGCGGCGGCGAGAACCCGGGCGAACACCTCGGTACCGGTCCTGCCGTCGCCGTCGCGCCAGTGCAGGCGGACCGCGTCCGCCTCCGGTTCCGCACCGGTCACCTCGGTCCCGAGACGCAGGTCGAGGTCCCGGCCGATCAGGCGCGCCGCCTCGGCGGCGATCTCGGGATCCTCCAGGCCGGCGACGACGGAGGACGGATCGAACAGCGCGACCCGGACGCCGAGCCGGCTCAGGGCCTGCGCGAGTTCCAGGCCGACCGGGCCTGCCCCGAGGACCGCGACCGATTCGGGAAGATCCTCGATCTCGAAGATCGTGTCGGTGGTCAGCACCCTGTCGGCGACGGGTTCGAGCGGCGGCGGGACGCTCGGGCTCGATCCGGCGGCCACCACCACGGCGCGGGCGGTGATGCGGGTGTGGTCGTCGACGAGGAGCGTGGTGGCATCGGCGAAGCGGGCCGTGCCGCCGATGCGGTCCTCCCGCGGCAGGGAATCGACCCCCTCCCGCACCGACGCGACGAAGTGGTCGCGCTCCCGCCGCACCCGGCGCATCACCGCCCTGCCGTCGACGTGCACGCGCGGCACGTCGATCCCGAACAGGCCGGATTCCTCGGCCCCCCGGGCCGCCCGCGCGGCGGCGATGAGCAGCTTCGAGGGCATGCATCCGACCCGGGCGCAGGTCGTTCCTCCCGGACCCCGTTCGATCAGGACCGCCCGGGCCCCGGCCTGCGTGGCGGCGGCGTGCGCGGCGATGCCGGCGGTCCCCGCTCCGATCACGGCCACATCGCAACTGACGTCCCGCATCGCTGTCTGGCTTCCTGAGAGTGGGGGAATGGGATGGATGGCGCCCCGCCTGCATCCGTCGTCCCGGGGTCATCCGAAATCCGTTTGATCGCTCGGCGATCCCTGCGGGATCGTGGCGATGGCTGCGCCATCGCTTCCGCGATGCGGATTTCGGCTTCGCTCAGGTGCATGGAGCCTTCGGCTCCACCGCGCGGGCTGGTGACACGATTTCCGGAAGGAACCTTCCGGAAATCGTGTCAGACGGACATCGTGAACACGGCGCCGCCATCGACCCGCAGGTTGGCCCCGGTGATGAAGCTCGCCTGGGCCGAGCACAGGAAGGCGATGGCGGCGGCCACCTCCTCCGGCTCGCCGCGGCGGCGCGCGACGATGCCCGGCCGCTTCTCGTCGAGGAAGCTGTTCAGCGCCTCGTCGAAGTCGGTGCCCCGCTCCTTCGCCCGTTTCTCCATCATCGCGTCGGTCATCGGCGTGGCGATGAAGGCCGGGGAGACCGTGTTCACCAGGACCCCGTCGGCGCCGTAGGCCTTCGACAGCCCCTTCGACAGGTTGACGAGGCCGGCCTTGGCGGCGCAGTAGGGCAGTTCCTCGACGTAGGGTTGCACCGCGTCTTCGGATCCGATCAGCACGATCCGCCCCCATCCGGCGCCCCGCATGCCGGGCAGGAAGGCGCGGCAGACCCGGACCGCGGCCATCAGGTCGGCCTCGATCGCCTCCATCCACTGATCGTCGGTGATGTCGAGGAAATCCCCGGTCGGGCCGGTGATGCCGGCGGCGTTGACGAGGATGTGGGCGGGGCCGTAGGCGGCCTCGGCACGGCTGCGCAGGGTCTCGACCGCGTCGAGGCGGGTGAGGTCGGCCGGGACCGCCGTGACCTCGCCATGGGCCCGCAGTTCCGACGCTGCCTCCTCCAGGGAGTCCGCGTCCACGTCGGACAGGACCACCTTCGCACCCTCCTTCAGCAGGAGCGCTGCCGTGCAGCGGCCGATGCCCGAATCACCCCCGGTGACGACGGCGACCCGTCCTCTGATGCCAAGATCCACGCCCGGACTCCGGTTGGGGCCGGCTCCGCGCACGGCCGCGATTCTGTTCCGCGGGCAAACAGAATCGTGGGCAATTCGTTCCGCGACGCCGGCGACGGATGCGTCAGTCGGGGGAAAACGCCGCAGACGGCTTCCTTGCGGCAGCCGCCGGGATCCGCAGGGTCAGCCGGAAGCAGATTCCGACAGCAACCCGTCGACGAAGCGGTCGAGCCCGACCTGACGCTCCCGCCGCAGGTGCTCGGCGGTGAGGATCGCCTCCAGGCCCTTGAACGAGCGGTCGAGGTCGTCGTTGACCAGGACGTAGTCGTACTCGGACCATCGTTCGATCTCGGTACGGGCGTTGTGCAGCCGCTTCTCGATCGTCTCGGGCGAGTCCTCGGCCCTGCGTTCCAGCCGGCGGCGCAGTTCGGCCATGCTCGGCGGCAGGATGAAGATCGTCACCACGTCGTCGCGCAGCTTCGAGCGGACCTGCCGCGTGCCCTGGTAGTCGATGTCGAAGATCATGTCGCGGCCGGCGCTGAGCGCCTTCTCCACCGGCCGGCGCGGCGTGCCGTAGAAGTTGCCGTGGACCTCGGCCCATTCGAGCAGGTCGTCGCGCTGGCGCAGGTCCTCGAAGCTCTCCCGCTCGATGAAGCGGTAGTGCTGGCCGTCGATCTCCGAGGCGCGCCGGGCCCGGGTGGTGACCGATACCGACAGTTCGAGCCGCCATTCGGGCCGCTGCGCGAGGGCGCGGGTCAGGGTCGTCTTGCCCGCCCCGGAGGGGGAGGACAGGATCAGCACCAGGCCGCGGCGGACGACCGGCGAGGTCAACAAGTCAGGTCCGGCACCCAACGCCATCTGCACCATCTCTCACGATCTCGGGACGGCGCCGGCTCGCGGCGCCGCAGACGCACTACCGGTCCGGAAGCCGGCCGGCTACTCGATGTTCTGCACCTGCTCGCGGTATTGCTCAACGACGGCCTTCAGGTCGAGGCCGATGCGCGACAGCGCCACGTCGTTGGCCTTGGCGCAAAGAGTGTTGGCTTCGCGGCCGAATTCCTGAGCCAGGAAGTCGAGGCGCCGGCCGACCGCACCGCCGGCGGCCAGCAGCTCGCGGGCAGCGGCGACGTGGGCACGCAGCCGGTCGATCTCCTCGCGGATATCGGCCCTCGCGGCGAGCAGCATCGCCTCCTGGTGGAGGCGGTCCGGATCGAGCGCCCCGGCGCCGGCCTCGCTCAGGGCGGCGACCTGCGCGGCGAGGCGGGCGCGGACCGCGTCGGGCTGGCGCGCCGGGCATTGCTCCGCCGCATCGACCAGGGCCGCGATCGCCGCGAGCTGGCCGTCGACCACCGCCGCGAGGGCGGCGCCCTCGGCCGCGCGGGCCGCCGCCAGGGAATCCGCGAGGCGGGCCGCGGCGGCGGCGAGATCGCCGGTGATGCCCCCGGCGTCGTCCTGGGGGCCGTCCTCGGTCTCGATCACGCCGCGGACCTGGAGCAGGCCGTCGACGGAGGCCGGGCGGACGCCCTCGGGCAGCCGCACCCGCGCGAGAGCCTCGCCGAGGGACGCGAGCAGCGCCTCGTTCAGGCGGATCCGCGGCGCGGTCTCGGCGCGGTTCACGCTGAGGGTGAGCTGGCATTGCCCACGGGCGAAGCGGCGCTGGATCAGGGCGCGCGCCTCCTCGCCGACCGCGTCGAGGCCCGGCGGCACCCGGACCCGGACTTCGAGGCCGCGGCCGTTGACGCTCCTGAGTTCCCACGCCCACTGGGTCGATCCGCTCGTCCCGGCCTCGCGGGCGAAGCCCGTCATACTCGCGATCACTGCCACGGGCTTCTCCCTTGCCGACCGGGCCCACACCCGCGGGTCGCAGCGCCGGCTTCCTACGACAGCCGCGGGGACTACGACAGTCGCGGGGACACGCCGAGGGCCGGCGGACGGCGGCCTATTGCGGGGTGCGCAGCACCGGAACGGTCTTGGGCGAGTTCAGGTCGTAGGTCCGGTTGCGGAGCGGATCGCGGCTGGTCCCCTCCGAGGCGTCGAACGCCTTCGAGCCGGCTCGCGCACCGCTGGTGTCGGCGGCGCCGTCGAAGGCGAGGGGCGCGACGGGAATCGCGGCCGCCCCGGGTCTGGCCGGAGCCGACGGATCGGCCGTGGGCTCCACCTTGTCGACGCCGGGGGCGGAGCCCGGATCCGTCGCCGCCTTCGCCTTCTCGACCTGACGCCAGCGGGCGACGTTGCGGTTGTGGGCGTCGAGGGTTTCGGCGAAGGCGTGGCCGCCGGTGCCGTCTGCGACGAAGAACAGGTCCTTGGTCCGGGACGGGTTGGCGACCGCCTCGAGGGCCGCCCGGCCCGGATTGGCGATCGGGCCCGGGGGCAGGCCCTCGATCTGGTAGGTGTTGTAGGGCGTGACCCGGTCGATCTCGGAGCGCATGATGCCCCGGCCGAGGGTGCCGCGGCCGCCGACGAGGCCGTACACGATCGTCGGATCCGATTGCAGCTTCATCCGGCGCTGGAGGCGGTTGACGAACACGCCGGCGACCCGGGGCCGCTCGTCGGCGCGGCCGGTCTCCTTCTCGACGATCGACGCGAGGGTGACGAGTTCCTGCGGCGTGCGGATCGGCACCTCGCTGGAACGCCGCATCCAGATCTGATTCAGCACCTCGCGCTGCTTGGCGCGCATCAGGTTGAGGATCTTCTGACGCGAGTCGCCGCGCTCGAACTTGTAGGTGTCGGGCAGGAGCGAGCCCTCGGGCGGGATCTCGTTGACGTCGCCGGTGAGGATGTCGTTCTCGTTCAGGCGGGCGACGATCTGCTCGCTGGTCAGGCCCTCCGGGAAGGTGACCGCGTGCTGGACCGGCTTGCCCTGGATCAGCGTGTCGATCACCTCGTCGATGCTGGCATGGGCCTTGAAGTTGAACTCGCCGGCCTTCAGCGCCTGCTTGCGGCCGAACCGGGCGGTGAGTTCGAACAGCATCGGATGGTCGATCACCCCTTCGTGCTTGAGGGTCTGGGCGATCTCGCCGACGCTGGAGCGCGGCACGACCAGAACCCTGTCGTTGGCGAGGGGGCCGGGCTCGTTGGTCTGCCGGTCGAGTACCACCAGGCCGAGCATCGCCCCGATGCCGAGGATCACGAACAGGGTCAGGAAGCCGCTGATCGCCGAGAGGAGGCCGCCGCGCTCGCGTACCGGCGGGGTGGGTGGCGGCGGCACGGCGGTCGGCTTGATCGCCTCGCTCGGGCTGCGGGGCGAGAGGCGGTTCGGCTGGTCCGGCGCTTGCGGCGGCGCGGCCGGCTCCTCACTCTTGCGTCTGCGGAACATGGCGGTCCTGATGCTCGCGCGCCGGTTGCCGGCACGCTCGACCCGCCGGGCGGGCCTGATCTCCTGCGAGACTAGTGGCCTTCGTGGCGAAATGAAGTTTCGCGCCGGGGCCCGTAGCAACTGGGGCCGATAGGAACGCGACAGGCTTGCGCGGCGGTTGCGCCGCGCGGGCCGTCCCGCGGTTTCCTTCACGGGCGCCCTGGAAGCGGTGCCGCACAGAGGCGTCCGGGCGCCGGCACCGATCCATCAGGGCAAGGCACGTCCGACGACGGGCCGCTCGCGCTGTTCCTCGGGCGGGGTGGACGCCGCCTGCGCGTCGTCAGTCGGCCCGGCGCAGGATCAGCGATGCGTTCGTGCCGCCGAAGCCGAAGGAGTTCGACAGCACCACGTCGACCTTGCGCCGCTGGGCCTCGAACGGAACCAGGTTGAGGGCGGTCTCGACCGACGGATTGTCGAGGTTGAGGGTCGGCGGGACGATCTGGTCGCGGATCGCCAGGATCGAGAAGATCGCCTCGATGGCGCCGGCGGCACCGAGCAGGTGACCGGTGGCGGACTTGGTCGAGGACATCGCGACGGGGGTGGCCGGCACCGACTTCGCGTCGCCGAGCAGCCGCTCGACCGCCTTCAGCTCCAGTTCGTCGCCGAGGGGCGTCGAGGTGCCGTGGGCGTTGATGTAGTCGATCTCGCCGGGATCGATGCCCGCCCGCTTCACCGCCGCCTTCATGCTGCGATAGGCGCCGTCGCCGTCCGGAGACGGCGAGGTGATGTGGTAGGCGTCGCCCGACAGGCCGTAGCCGACGACCTCGGCGTAGATCTTCGCGCCGCGCGCCTTGGCGTGCTCGTACTCCTCGAGCACCACCACGCCGGCGCCCTCGCCCATCACGAAGCCGTCGCGATCCTTGTCGTAGGGCCGCGAGGCGCGGGTCGGCTCGTCGTTGAAGCCGGTCGAGAGGGCGCGGCAGGCCGCGAAGCCGCCGAGCGACAGCCGGTTGATCGGCGACTCGGCGCCGCCGGCCAGCATCACGTCGGCGTCGCCGAGGGCCACGAGCCGGGCCGCGTCGCCGATGGCGTGCGCGCCCGTCGAGCAGGCGGTGACGACCGCGTGGTTCGGGCCCTTGAGCCCGTGGGCGATCGAGACCTGCCCGGAGGCGAGATTGATGATGCGTCCTGGGATGAAGAACGGCGAGATGCGCCGCGGGCCCTTCTCGAACAGGGTCACGGACGCGTCGTAGATGCCGCCGATGCCGCCGATGCCGGAGCCGATCATCACGCCGGTGGCGATCTGGTCCTCGTAAGAGGCCGGATGCCATCCGGCATCGTCGAGGGCCTGCCCCGCCGCGGCCATCGCGTAGACGATGAACGGATCGACCTTGCGCTGCTCCTTAGGCTCCATCCAGGCGTCGGGATTGTAGGTCCCGTCGCTGCCGTCGCCGAGTGGGATCGAGCAGGCGATCTTGCACGCCAGATCTGACACGTCGAAGGCCTCGACCCGCGAGGCTCCGCTCTGCCCCTCGACGAGGCGGCGCCACGTGACTTCGACGCCGCCACCCAGCGGCGTCACCATCCCGAGGCCCGTGACGACGACTCGACGCATCGCGCTATCCCGACCCGATCCCATGTCGCTTCGTGAACCGTTCTTCAAGCCAAACGCAGGAACTCAGCCCGAGTTCTTCTCGAGGAACTTGATGGCGTCGCCGACGGTCTGGATCGTCTCGGCGGCGTCGTCCGGGATCTCGACGTTGAACTCCTCCTCGAACGCCATCACCAGCTCGACGGTGTCGAGGCTGTCGGCGCCGAGGTCGTCGATGAAGTTCGCGTTCTCGGTCACCTTCTCGGGCTCGACGCCCAGGTGCTCGACAACGATCTTCTTCACCCGCTCAGCGATATCGCTCATCGTTCAGTCCTCGGTCTTTCTCGTCGTGGGATGGTTGAAGGCCGCCGCGGGCCAGCGGCCGGGTGGTGGCGCCGTGTGCCGGCTGAACCGCCACCCTCCTTGCACGGCCGGCGGGTGCTTAACACAGCGTTTTGATCGTGGCGAGGGGCGGTTCAGGGTCAGTTCAGCCGTGATCCTCAACGCGTTGCGGATCGGTGCCGTCCCTTGCGACACCGCCCCCTCCCGCGGGCCGCCGATCAGAACATCGCCATGCCGCCGTTGACGTGCAGGGTGTGACCAGTGACGTAGGCCGCCTCGTCGGAGGCGAGGTACACCGCCGCCGCCGCGATCTCCGCGCCCTCGCCGAGCCGGCCCATCGGCACGGTGGCGAGGATGCCCTCGCGCTGCTTCTCGTTGAGGGCGTCGGTCATCGGCGAGGCGATGAAGCCGGGAGCGATGCAGTTGACGGTGATCTTGCGGCTCGCGACCTCGGCGGCGAGCGCCTTGGTCAGGCCGACGAGGCCGGCCTTGGCGGCGGCGTAGTTGCCCTGGCCGGCATTGCCGGTCGAGCCGACGACGGAGCCGACATTGACGATGCGGCCGTGGCGGCGGCGCATCATGCCCTTCACCGCCGCCCGCGACAGCCGGAACGCCGCCGTCAGGTTCACGGCGATCACCGCGTCCCACTCCTCGTCCTTCATCCGCATGAACAGGTTGTCGCGGGTGATGCCGGCATTGTTGACGAGGATGTCGAGCCCGCCGAGCGCCGCTTCCGCCGCCGGCACCAGCGCCTCCACGGCGGCGGTGTCGGAGAGATTGGCCTCGACGACGTGGACCCGGTCGGAGCCGAGGTCCTGCACCAGGGCGTCGAGCGCCTCCCGCCGGGTGCCGGAGACCGCGACATGGGCGCCCCGGGCGTGCAGGGCGCGGGCGATGGCACCCCCGAGGCCGCCGGTGGCGCCGGTGACGAGGGCCTTGCGGCCGCTGAGGTCGAACATGGCGTGACTTCCGTTGAAGGTTGGGCCGGGCGGTCAGAGGGTGAAGGCGGCCGCCTCGGCCGGGGTGCCGACGGTGGATGCCTTCGCGCCCGCGGCGATGCGCCTGACGAGCCCCGACAGCACCTTGCCGCTGCCGATCTCCCAGAACCCGTCGATGCCGGACGCGGCCATCGCGGCGACGCATTCGCGCCAGCGCACGGTGCCGGTCACCTGCCGCACCAGGGCGTCGCGGATCGCCTCCGGCTCCCGGATCGGGGCGGCGAGCACGTTGGCGACCACCGGGACCCTGGCCGGGTTCAGCCGCACCTCGGCCAGGGCCTCCCGCATCGCCTCGGCGGCGGGCTGCATCAGGGCGCAGTGGAACGGCGCCGACACGTTCAGCATCACCGCCCGCTTGGCGCCGCGGCCCTGCGCCAGGGCGACGGCGCGCTCGACCGCCCCGCGGTGGCCGGAGACCACGACCTGTCCGGCGCCGTTGTCGTTGGCGACGTCGCAGACCTGCCCGTCCGCCGCCTCGGCCGCGACGGCCGCCGCCGCCTCGACGTCGAGGCCGAGCAGGGCCGCCATCGCGCCCTCCCCCACCGGCACCGCCGCCTGCATCGCCTCGCCGCGCCGGCGCAGCAGCCGCGCCGCGTCCGCGACCGAGACCGTCCCGGCGGCGGCGAGCGCGCTGTACTCGCCGAGGGAGTGCCCGGCGACGAAGGCGACGTCGCGGGCGAGGTCGAGGCCGCGCTCGGTCTCCAGCACCCGCAGGGCCGCGAGGCTGACCGCCATCAGCGCCGGCTGGGCGTTCGCCGTCAGGGTCAGTTCGTCGGCCGGCCCCTCGAACATCAGCCGCGACAGGTTCTGGCCCAGCGCCTCGTCCACCTCGGCGAAGACCTCGCGGGCGGCGGCGTGATCCTGGGCGAGGCCGGAGCCCATGCCGACGGCCTGGCTGCCCTGGCCGGGAAAGATGAAGGCGCGCGACACGGCGATGTTCCCTGCCCTGAGGTGATGACGGTGTGATTGGGCGGCGCCACTCGCACCGTCCCGGGTCGCAGTCAAGCGCGGCCGCGGAAGGATTTCTTCACGATGCGACCGCACGGGGCGACCGCACGGGCGGCTCGGCGGAGCGGCGGAGGCGCGGCCGGCCTCGACGGTTTCCCCTTGACCCCGGACGCTTGTTGCGCAAGCGCATCGCGTATAAACAAGCCACTCCCCGAGATCGCCGTTCGTCCGAAGGAAGGAGCCTGCGCATGGCTCGCGTCACCGTTGAAGACTGCATCGACAAGGTCGAGAACCGTTTCGAGCTGGTTCTGCTCGCCGGTCACCGCGCCCGGCTCCTCTCGTCCGGTGCGCCGCTCACCATCGATCGCGACCGCGACAAGAACCCGGTCGTCGCCCTGCGCGAGATCGCCGACGAGACCATCACGCCGGACGACCTCAAGGAACAACTGATCCACTCGCTGCAGAAGTACGTCGAGGTCGACGAGCCCGAGGCCGAGACGGTGCCGCTGCTGTCGAGTTCCCCGGCCGCCGCCGCGGTGGCGCCGCAATCGAGCAGCGACGATTCCGAGGTGCAGTTCGACCGCATGAGCGAGGAGGACCTGCTGCGCGGCCTCGAGAACCTCGCGCCCCCGACCGAGAGCGACGACGAGGGCGACTGATACGATTTGTCGGACGATCAGTTCCGACGATCGTATCACCGGCCCGCGCGGTGGAGCCGAAGGCTCCACGCACCCAAGCGAAGCCGAAATCCGCATCGCGAAGCGATCGATCGGAAACCGTATGAGCCCGGCCTCAAGCCCGTCGGGGTCGAGCGGATCGTCAGCTTCCGGCGATCCCCGCCCGGGCGGCAAGCCGGGGTGAGCGGCGTGTCCGCGAGGCCAACGGACCTTCCGCGGCCCGCGTGTCCCCCGCGAGCCGGAAGCCGCCGCGACGTCGTAGGGTCTGGCGCTCCGGCACGAACGGCTCGATAGTCTCAATCCCTCCCCTCACCGGCGCCGGTCGCGGCGCCCCCGGAACCGGACGCACGGGCGGCCAGGAGACCTCCGGCGGATGATGCGCCAGTACGAACTCGTCGAGCGGGTCAAGGCCTACAATCCCGCCGCCGACGAGGCGATGCTCAACCGGGCCTACATCTACGCGATGCGGGCGCACGGCACCCAGAAACGCGCCTCCGGCGATCCGTTCTTCGCCCACCCGCTCGAAGTCGCCGCGATCCTCACCGATCTGCGGCTGGACGACGCCACCATCGTGGCCGCGGTGCTGCACGACACCGTCGAGGACACCGCCGCCACCCTCGACGAGATCAACCGCACCTTCTCGCCCGAGATCGGCACGCTCGTCGACGGCCTGACCAAGATCAAGCGCCTCGACCTCGTGTCGAAGCGGGCGGCGCAGGGCGAGAACTTCCGCAAGCTGCTGCTCGCCATCGCGGCCGACGTGCGGGTGCTGCTGGTCAAGCTCGCCGACCGGCTGCACAACATGCGCACGCTCCAGCACATGCCGGCGGAGAAGCGCGCCCGCATCGCCCAGGAGACGCTCGACATCTACGCGCCCCTGGCGAGCCGGATGGGCATGCAGGAGATGCGCGAGGAGCTGGAGGACCTGTCCTTCCGCAACCTCAAGCCGGACGTCTACGACACGATCAGCAGGCGCCTTGCCGACCTGTCGACCAAGTCCGAGCGGCTGGTCGAGAGCATCGAGGCCGACCTGACCGGAAGGCTCGCCGCCAAGGGCATCACCGCCACGGTCAAGGGCCGGCAGAAGCGGCCGTACTCGATCTACGCCAAGATGGAGCGCAAGTCGGTCGCGTTCGAGCAGCTCTCCGACATCTTCGGGTTCCGCGTCGTCGTCGACGACGTCGACACCTGCTACCGGGCGCTCGGCGTCGTCCACACCACCTGGCCGATGGTGCCGGGGCGCTACAAGGACTACATCTCGACGCCGAAGCAGAACGACTACCGCTCGATCCACACCACGGTGATCGGGCCGAAGAGCCAGCGCGTCGAGTTGCAGATCCGCACCGCCGAGATGGACGAGATCGGCGAGTACGGCATCGCCGCCCATGCGCTCTACAAGGACGGCTCGCCCCACCTCGCCACCGAGAGCGGCGCCTATCAGTGGTTGCGCCGGACCATCGAGCTGCTCGCCGAGGGCGACAGCCCGGAGGAGTTCCTCGAGCACACCAAGCTCGAACTGTTCCAGGATCAGGTCTTCTGCTTCACCCCGAAGGGCCGCCTGATCGCGCTCCCGCGCGGCGCGACGCCGATCGACTTCGCCTACGCGGTCCACACCGATGTCGGCAACACCGCGGTCGGCACCAAGATCAACGGCCGCATCGCCCCGCTGCTCACCCAGCTCCAGAACGGCGACGAGGTCGAGATCGTGCGCGCCGACGGCCAGACCCCGCCGGCGGCGTGGGAATCCCTCGCCGTCACCGGCAAGGCCCGGGCGGCGATCCGCCGGGCGACCCGCTCGGCGGTCCGGCGGCAATATGCCGGCCTCGGGCGCCAGATCCTCGACCGCGCCTTCGAGCGCGCCGGCAAGAACTTCTCCGACGAGAAGCTGCGCGGCGCCCTCTCCCGCCTCGCCCGTGTCTCGGCCGAGGACGTCTTCGCCGCGGTCGGCCGGGGCGAGATGTTCTCCGGCGACGTCGTGAAGGCGGTCTATCCCGACTACAAGGACGAGCGCCGCAGCAACGCCCCCGTCCCGATGCCGGGGCCGAAGCCGCACGTCAACGGCGCCGGACGCCTGTCCCTCGACAAGGACCAGACCGTGCGCCTGACCTGGCCCGGCCGCGACGGCGCGTCCGACGACGGCCGGGGGAACGGCATCCCGATCCGCGGCCTCGACCGCGACCTGCTGGTCCGCTTCGCCCCCGAGGGCGGAGCCGTGCCGGGAGACCGGATCGTCGGCATCCTGACGCCGGGCGAGGGCGTCACGATCTACCCGATCCAGTCGCCCGCCCTGGCGGCCTTCGACAACGAGCCCGACCGCTGGCTCGACGTGCGCTGGGACGTCGACGGCGGGCCGCACCAGCGGTTCCCCGCCCGCCTCGCCCTGCAATCGATCAACGAGCCCGGCAGCTTCGCCCAGATCGCCCAGGTCATCGCCGACCACGACGGCAACATCGACAACATCTCGATGCGCCGCCGGACCCAGGACTTCACCGACGTGGTGATCGACCTCGCGGTCTGGGATCTGAAGCACCTCACCGCCATCGTGTCGGAGTTGCGGGCCAAGCGGGTGGTCAGCCGGGTCGACCGTGTGAACGGATGATACGAAATCCGGAAGATTCCTTCCGGAAATCGTATCACCAGCCCGCGCGGCGGAGCTTTGCTCCGCACGCATGAGCGAAGCCGGTTTCCGCATCGCGAAGCGATTGCGCAGCAATCGCCTGAAGCGATCCCGCGGGGATCGCCGGGCGATCGATCGGAAATCGGACGAAGGCCGCCGGTTGCACCCGGCCCGGGGCGCTGCCACAACCGGCCCATCCGTCCTCCCAGCACTCCGGTGACCGATGACATCCGACGAGGTTCTCGACGAATTCCGCGCGGCCGGCGCCCTCCTCGAAGGCCACTTCATCCTGTCCTCCGGCCTGCACAGCGCCGTCTTCCTGCAGAAGATGGCGATCTTCACCGATCCGGTCCGGACCGCGCGGGTCTGCGCCGGCCTCGCCGAGCGGATCCGCGAGCGCTACGGCGCGGTCGATTACATCGTGTCTCCGGCGATCGGCGGGATCGTGCCCGGCTACGAGACCGCGCGGGCGCTCCGGGCGAAGGCGATCTTCGTCGAGCGCGATCCCGGCGGTCCGTTCGCCCTGCGGCGGGGCTTCCGCATCCCGGAGGGGGCCCGGGCGGTGATGGTGGAGGACATCGTCACCACCGGCCTGTCGTCCCGCGAGTGCCTCGCCGCCCTGAAGGACCAGCCGGGCGAGGTGGTCGGAACCGCGTGCCTCATCGACCGCTCCGGCGGCAAGGCGGATCTCGGCCTGCCGCTCGTCGCCCTCGTCACCCTCGACATCCCGAACTACCCCGCCGACGCGCTTCCGCCGGAACTGGCCGCGATTCCGGCGGTCAAGCCCGGCAGCCGCGCCCTGCCGGGCTGATGGCGACCCCCGCATTGCGGGATTTGCGGGGAGGGCCATCCTCGCCGCTTGACACGGATCTGTCACCGTTCTTACTTCGTCGCTGAATTGCAAATCACGAGGCGATGCGCCTCGTTTTGCTTTTTTTTAAATCGTCCAGTGTCGATCCCGTGAAACATAACAACACACGGGTTCAGCATTCTTATTTTCTGCGGCCATGCCGCACGGCCAGGACCATTCGATGGGTTATCATCGCAGTGCCCTCTTCATTGATGGCGCCAACATCTACGCCACGACCAAAGCTCTTGGATTTGATATCGACTACAGGAAGCTTCTGGCAGACTTCAAGTCGCGAGAGAATCTTCTTCGCGCCTTCTACTATACGGCGATCGTCGAGGATCAGGAGTATTCCTCGATCCGACCGCTGATCGACTGGCTCGACTACAACGGCTATCGGGTCGTGACCAAGCCGGCCAAGGAGTTCACCGACTCCAACGGGCGCCGGAAGGTCAAGGGCAACATGGACATCGAGCTGGCGATCGATGCCCTGGAGCTGGCGCCGCACATCGACCACATGGTGCTCTTCTCGGGCGACGGCGACTTCCGCTCGCTCATCGCCGCGATGCAGCGGCGCGGGGTCCGGGTGACGGTGGTGTCCACGGTCCAGACCCAGCCGCCGATGGTCTCGGACGACCTGCGCCGGCAGGCGGACGAATTCGTCGACATCGTTTCGCTGATCCCGCGCATCGGCCGCGAGGCCGGCGAGCGCCCCGCCCGCCCGCCCCGCGCCACCGAAGGCTCCACCGACCGGCCTCGCCCGGCGCCGAGCCTGGAGCACCGCTACGGCATCCGCCAGCCGGACGACGACATCGACGATCAGGAGGACTGAACCTCCGGGCGACCGGGAGCGGTGGCGAGCCCGCTCCCGCGCGCCAGGGCCGCCAAGCCGTCGCGTGTGGCGACCGGCGCCGTCCAGCCGAGGGCCTGGAGCGCGTCGGCGCGGGCAACGAGCGAGCCGGAGAGGCGCTCCCACGCCTCCGCCCTGCCGGCGAGGCGCAGGCCGAGGCCGACGAGGCCGGGCGGCACCGGCAGCAGGCCGCGCGGGCGGCCGAGGCCGGCGCGGAGCGCCGCGATCATCTCCGGCAGGGACAGGGCATCGGGTTCGGCGACGACGAACGGGCGGCGCAGGGGATCCGGCGCCCGCAGGACGGCCTCGACCGCGGAGGCCAGCGTCTGCACCGAAACGAGGGAGCGGCGGCCGGCGAGACCGCCGAACGGCAGCGGGAACGGCCTTTCGGCCAGCGCCAGCAGGGCCGCCATGTTCCCCTTGACCCCCGGGCCGTAGACCAGGACCGGCCGCAGGGCCGCGTAATCGATCCCGACCCCGGCCAGCGCCTCCTCGGCGGCGAGCTTGGAGCGGCCGTAGGCGTCGACCGGTGCCGGCGGGTCGGCCTCGGTGACGACGCCCGCGGCGGTCGGGCCGGTCTGGGCCCGGATCGAGGACAGGAACACGAAGCGGCGCACCCGCGCCCGGGCGGCGGCCTGGGCGAGGCGCAAGGTCGCCTCGGTGTTCGAGGCGCGGTAATCGTCCTCGGGCGCCCCCGACATCGCGTGGGCGAGGCCGGCGGAGTGGACCACCGCATCGACTCCGGCGAGGGAGGCGGCCATGTTCTGCGGCCGGGCGAGGTCGCCGACCACCGCGCTGCTGAGGCCGGGCGGCAGTTCCACCGGGCGGCGCAGGATCACCCGGACCCGGTAGCCCCGGGCGGTGAGCGCGCCCAGAAGGTGGCGGCCGATGAAGCCGGTCGAGCCGGTGAGGGCGATCAGCGGGCCGGTCATGCGGCGGCGGGCTCCCATCCACGAGGGGTCGCGAAGGCCCTCAACACCCCGGCGACCAGGACGGCGCCGAGCCCGAGGGCACCGAGCGAGACCGGCCAGGACGGCCAGACCAGGGTTGCGGCGGCGAGCAGCGCCAGGGCGCAGTTGAGGCCGAAGACCGTGCCGACCACCGCCGGTACGCTGTAGCCGTTGCTCGTCGCGCGCTGGTAGTAGTGGCTGCGGTGCGCCTGCCAGACCGGCTCGCGGTTGCGGGCCCGGCGCAGCAGGGTCAGGGTGGCGTCGGCGAGGTAGTACAGCGGCAGCAGCACGGCGGCTGCCAGCCCGCCCTCCCCGGCCAGCCGGTAGAGCAGCCACGCCATCGCGAGCCCGATCGGCAGCGAGCCGACGTCGCCGAGAAACAGCTTCGCCACCGGCCGGTTGAACGGCGCGAAGCCGAGCACCGCGCCGAGCAGGCAGGCGGCGACGAGGAGCGGCTCCGGCGAGAGGTGGCCGGCGAGGCCGAGCAGCACGAGGGCGCCGGTGACCGGCACCGCCTCGGCGACGGTCATCCAGTCGAGCCCGTCCATGAAGTTGACGAGGTTGACGAACCACACGCCGGCCAGGACCGCGACGGTGCGCTCGACCGCCAGCGGCAGGTCGGGCAGCAGCCGGCCGCCGCTCGTCGTCACCACCGCGGCCACGGCCGCGGCCTGGAGGATCAGGCGCGGCAGTGCCGGCAGCGGCCGCAGGTCGTCGACGATGCCGACCAGCGCCAGCGCGAGAGCGGCGAGGCCGACGGTCGCCAGTTCCGGCGTCGGTGCCAGCATCAGGCCGGCCGGCACCAGCGTCGCGGCCACCACCGCGAGGCCGCCGCCCTGTGGGGTTGGGACGCGGTGGCTCGACCGGGCGTTCGGCCGCGCCAGGGCGTAGCGCCGGAGGAGCGGTTTCAGGGCCACGATCAACCCGGCGCTGAGGAGCGCGGCGACCGGGACGGCGAGGAGGGAGGCTGCGGTCATGCCGCAGGGTGTAGCGGGCGGGCGACCGGTTGGGGAGTGCCGCCGCGGACCGACAAGTCCCTGCCGGCGAAGTCCCTGCCGACGAAGTCCCTGTGGGCGGGTCCCCTCAGCGGCACCCTCCCCGCGTTGCCGCCTTCCTCGGCATCGCCGGGACGAGGACCATCCCGGCCGTGCCGGTCAGAACACCGCCTCCCGCCGCGGGGCCGCGGCCTCCGCCTCGCCCTTGGCGATCGCCCGCTCGACGACCTTGGCGAGGCCGACCATGATCGTGTCGAGGGAGTAGTCCTTCGGCGTGTAGACCGCCGCCACGCCCATGTTCTTCAGCACCAGCTCGTCCTCCGGCGAGATGATGCCGCCGACGACGACCGGCACGTGGTCGAGGCCCTCCCGGCGCAGCAGCGCCCTCACCTCGCGCACCAGCGGCACGTGCGAGCCCGACAGGATCGACAGGCCGACGACGTGGGCGCCGCGCTCCCGTGCCTTGGCGACGATCTCGGCCGGGGTCTGGCGGATGCCGTCGTAGGTGACCTCGAAGCCGACGTCGCGGGCGCGCAGCGCGATCTGCTCGGCGCCGTTGGAATGGCCGTCGAGTCCGGGCTTGCCGACGACGAGCTTCGGCGTCTCGCCGAGGCGCTCGCCGAGATCGGCGATCAGCAGGCGGGCTTCCTCCGCCGCGCCCGACGAGGCGGTCTCCAGGGTCACGCCGGTCGGGGCGCGGTATTCGCCGAACACCTCGCGCAGGCGCTGGCCCCACTCGCCGGTGGTCACGCCCGCCCTGGCGCAGGCGATCGAGACCGGCATGATGTTGCGCCCCTCCCGCGCCGCCGATTCGAGGTCGGCCAGAGCCGCCTCGACGGCGGCGCCGTCGCGCTGCGCCCGCCAGGCGCGGATGCGCTGCTCGGCCTCCATCTCGACCGTCTCGGAGACGGTAAAGATGGCGCCGTCGCCGGCGGTGAGCGGCGAGGGCTCGCCGGTCTCGAAGCGGTTGACCCCGACCACCACCTGCTCGCCGCGCTCGATCGCGGCGATGCGCCGGGCGTTCGACTCGACGAGGGCCCGCTTGAGCGTCCCGGTCTCGATCGCCGCCACCGCGCCGCCGAGCGCCCCGATGCGCTCCAGCTCGGCCCGGGTCTGAGCCTTCAGCGCCTCGACCTTGGCGTCGATGACCGTCGAGCCGTCGAAGATGTCATCGAATTCGAGCAGGTCGGTCTCGTAGGCGAGGATCTGCTGCATCCGCATCGACCATTGCTGGTCCCAGGGGCGCGGCAGGCCGAGGGCCTCGTTCCAGGGCCGGCAACTGCACCGCGCGGGCGCGGGCGCGCTTGGACAGCGTCACCGCCAGCATCTCGATGAGGATGCGGTGGACGTTGTTCTCGGGCTGCTGCTCGGTGAGGCCGAGCGAGTTGACCTGGACGCCGTAGCGGAAGACCCGCTTCTTCGGGTCAATGATGCCGTACCGGTCGCGGGTGATCTCGTCCCACAGGTCCGAGAACGCCCGCATCTTGCAGATCTCGGTGACGAAGCGCAGGCCGGCATTGACGAAGAACGAGATCCGCCCGACCACGTCGGCGAAGGTCGCCTCGTCGAAGTTCGGGTCGTCGCGCACGGTGTCGAGCACCGCGATGGCGATGGCGAGCGCGTAGGACAGTTCCTGGACCGGCGTCGCCCCCGCCTCCTGGAGGTGGTAGGAGCAGACGTTCATCGGGTTCCACTTCGGCACCTCGGCCGTCGTGAACAGGATCACGTCCTTGGTCAGCCGCAGGGACGGCCCCGGCGGGAACACGTAGGTCCCGCGCGACAGGTACTCCTTGATGATGTCGTTCTGCGTCGTGCCCTGGAGCGCGGCCAGCGGCGCGCCCTGCTCCTCGGCGACGGCGAGGTAGAGCGACAGCAGCCACGGCGCCGTCGCGTTGATCGTCATCGAGGTGTTCATCTGGGCGAGCGGGATGTCTTGGAACAGGGTCCGCATGTCGCCGAGATGGGCGATCGAGACGCCGACCTTGCCGACCTCGCCGCGGGCGAGTTCGTGGTCGGGGTCGTAGCCGGTCTGGGTCGGCAGGTCGAAGGCGACCGAGAGCCCGGTCTGTCCCTTGGCGAGGTTGCGCCGGTAGAGCGCGTTCGATTCCGCCGCGTTGGAATGGCCGGCATAGGTCCGGATGATCCAGGGCTTGTCGCGCTTCGGCGCCGCCTCTCCCGCCACCTGCTCAGCCATGCGCCTCATCTCCCGTCTCGCGGACGCACACGTCGTCGGCCGTCATCGTAGCCACCGCCTCACGCGCCGTCACCCGTAACCTGAGCATCGCGGAGGCTCCGCCGCGTCGGCCCTGCGACGAAAGTCCGATTGTCTCTGCGGCGCCGGGTGCGATCTGCCTACTCGCAGGGCGGTATGCCCGGTGCCGATGCTCGAGGTCTATTGGAGAAGACCGGGTTCGCCGCTAGCATCGGTGCGGTGCAACAAGCAGGGAGGGGTTCACGATGGCTGCGAGCGCCGCGGTGCAACCGGTCGCCGCTGGAGCGGCGGGTGGCAAGGATCTGTACGAGATCGGCGAGATCCCGCCACTCGGCCACGTTCCGGCGAGGATGTATGCCTGGGCGATCCGCCGCGACCGGCACGGGCCGCCCGAGACCTCGATGCAGCTCGAAGTCGTGCCGACCTGGACGATCGGCGACGACGAGGTGCTGGTCCTCGTGATGGCGGCCGGCGTGAACTACAACGGCGTCTGGGCCGGCCTCGGCGAGCCGATCTCGCCGTTCGACGTGCACAAGGCCGACCTCCACATCGCGGGTTCGGACGCCTCCGGCATCGTCTGGGCGGTCGGCGCCAAGGTGAAGCGCTGGAAGGTCGGCGACGAGGTCATCGTCCACTGCAACCAGGACGACGGGGACGACGAGGAGTGCAACGGCGGCGACCCGATGTTCTCGCCGTCGCAGCGGATCTGGGGCTACGAGACGCCCGACGGCTCGTTCGGCCAGTTCTGCCGGGTGCAGTCGCGCCAGCTGATGAAGCGGCCCCAGCACCTGACCTGGGAGGAGAGCGCCTGCTACACGCTGACCCTCGCCACCGCCTACCGGATGCTGTTCGGCCACGCGCCGCACACGATCAAGCCGGGCCAGAACGTGCTGATCTGGGGCGCCTCCGGCGGCCTCGGCGTGTTCGGCGTCCAGCTCTGCGCGGCCGCCGGCGCCAACCCGATCGCGGTGATCTCCGACGAGTCGAAGCGCGACTACGTCATGAGCCTCGGCGCCAAGGGCGTCATCAACCGCAAGGACTTCAACTGCTGGGGCCAGCTTCCCAAGGTCAACTCGCCCGAGTTCAACGAGTGGACCAGGGAGGCGCGCAAGTTCGGCAAGGCGATCTGGGACATCACCGGCAAGGGCAACGACGTCGACATCGTGTTCGAGCATCCCGGTGAGGCGACCTTCCCGGTCTCGGCGCTGGTGGTGAAGCGCGGCGGCATGGTGGTGTTCTGCGCCGGCACGACGGGCTTCAACATCACCTTCGACGCCCGCTACGTCTGGATGCGCCAGAAGCGGATCCAGGGCTCGCACTTCGCCCACCTCAAGCAGGCGGCGGCGGCCAACCAGTTCGTCATCGACCGCCGGGTCGATCCCTGCATGAGCGAGCTGTTCCCCTGGGACAAGATCCCCCAGGCCCACACCAAGATGTGGAAGAACCAGCACGCGCCGGGCAACATGGCGGTGCTGGTGAACAGCCCGCGGGCCGGCCTGCGGACCTTCGACGACGTGCTCGAACTGTCGGCGGCGCGCTGACCCGGCCGGCGCGCTTGCGCGCCGGTCCCCGCTTGCTAGAAGTCCTCGAAAGAATGCCGCGCGGTGCCTCCACCCCCGCGCGGCGCGGGACGAGGCCGATGGAAAAGTTCACCGTTCTGGAAGGCGTCGCGGCGCCGCTGCGGATCGTCAACGTCGACACCGACCGCATCATTCCCAAGCAGTACCTCAAGACGATCAAGCGCACCGGCCTCGGCAAGGGCCTGTTCTCCGAGATGCGCTACCGCGACGACGGCTCCGAGAATCCGGACTTCGTCCTCAACCAGCCGGCCTACCGCAACGCCAAGATCCTGGTGGCCGGCGACAATTTCGGCTGCGGGTCGTCGCGCGAGCATGCGCCGTGGGCGCTCGCCGATTTCGGCATCCGCTGCGTCATCTCCACGAGCTTCGCCGACATCTTCTACAACAACAGCGCCAAGAACGGCATCCTGCTCATCACCGTGAAGCCGGAGGACCTGGAGAAGCTGTTCGACGACGCCGAGCGCGGCGCCAACGCGACCCTGACCATCGACCTGGAGCGCCAGGAGATCCGCGGGCCGGACGGCGGCACCCTGCACTTCGACATCGAGCCTTCGCGCAAGCACAACCTGCTCAACGGCCTCGACGACATCGGCCTGACGCTGGAGAACGAGACGGCGATCGACTCCTTCGAGGCGAAGCTCGCCGAGCGGGCCTGGGCGTAGTCGCGGCCCCGTCACGGTTCCGTGAGGCTCAAGGCTTCGTTAACCGTGATGCCGCCCTATTCCCGTGCTCCGCTCAGGGAAAGGGGACGAGGCTCATGATGATGCTGCGCGCGCGCGAACGGGCTGCCGCCCTGCTCTGCCTTGCCGGTTGCGGGCTTGCCGGATTCGCCACGCCGGCCGCGGCGCAGGCGGATTTCGGCGGCTGCCTCGCCGGCCTGCGCCAGCAGGCGGTGGCCGGCGGCATCTCGGCCCGGACGTTCGATTCCGCCACCGCCGGGATCAGCTTCGACCAGAAGGTGATCGAGTCGTCGCAGTTCCAGCCCGAGTTCAAGACGCCGATCTGGGACTACATGGCGGCCCTCGTCGACGAGGAGCGGGTCGAGGACGGGCAGGCGGCGATGCGCCAGCACGCCTCCGCCCTCGCCCAGGCCGAGGCGCGCTACGGCGTCGACCGCTACACCATCGCGGCGGTCTGGGGCGTCGAGTCGAATTTCGGCAAGAACCTCGGCAAGTCGCCGCTGGTCCAGTCCCTCGCCACCCTCGCCTGCAGCGGCAACCGCCGCCGCGACTTCTTCCGCGGCGAGCTGATGGCGACGCTCAAGATCATCGATCGCGGCGACATCGACGCCAGCCGCCTGACCGGCTCGTGGGCCGGGGCCTTCGGCCAGACCCAGTTCATGCCGACGACCTATCACCGCCTCGCCGTCGACCTCGACGGCGACGGCCGGCGCGACATCGTCGATTCGGTGCCCGACGCCCTCGGCTCGACCGCGAACTTCCTGCGCGTCGCCAAGTGGAACAACGGCCATCCCTGGGGCTACGAGGTCCGGCTGCCGGACGGGTTCAATCTCGCCCAGGCGGGACGCAAGAACAAGCGCCCGGTCGCCCACTGGACGAGTCTCGGCGTGACCCGGGTCGACGGCCGTCCGCTGTCGGGCGGGGACGCCGCCGGCATCATCGCGCCGGCCGGCATCGACGGCCCGGCCTTCCTGGTGACGAAGAACTTCGACGCGATCTACTCCTACAACGCCGCCGAATCCTACGGCCTCGCCATCGCGGTCCTGTCCGACCGCCTCCGCGGCAAGGCCGGGATCCGCACCGCGTGGCCGACCGACGACCCGCCGCTGTCGCGCGCCGAGCGGCGCCAGCTCCAGGTCGCTCTCGCGGCGCGGGGCTACGACGTCGGCGAGCCGGACGGCCGCGTCGGGTCCAAGACCCGCGACGCGATCAAGGATGTCGAGCGCCGCCTCGGCATGACGCCGACGGGACGCCCCGGCGCCAAGGTGCTGCAGGCCCTGCGCTGAGGGAGGATCACCCCGCGACCAGCCGGTCGCGGGCCGCTCCGAGGCCGAAGCCCATGGCGGTCAAAGCCAGGGCGGCGTAGACGGCGGCGGGCCAGACCCAGCCGCCGCTCGCCTCGTGCACCGCACCGATCAGCAGCGGTCCCAGGGCGGCGACGCAGTAGCCGACGCCCTGCGCCATCGCCGAGAGGTTGCCCGCGCTGGCGGGATCCGGCGAGCGCAGCACGATCAGCGTCAGCGCGAGCCCGAAGCAGCCGCCGAGCCCGAGGCCGAGGATCACGGCGAAGCCCCACGCCAGGGCGGGAGGACCGACCAGCAGCCCGCCGAAGCCGATCATCGGCAGCGCGACCACCGGCATCACCAGGACGCGCTGGTCGCGCCGGCGGCCGGCCAGGGTCGGGACGACCAGGGCGAGCGCCACCTGGGCCATGGCGGAGACCGAGGCCATAGCGCCGGCGGTGACCGGATCGAAGCCGCGGTCGGTGAGCGCCACCGGCAACCAGCCGAACACCACGTAGGCCAGGGACGATTGCGCGCCCATGAAGGCGGTGACCTGCCAAGCCAGGGGATCGCGCCACAGCGCCGCGACCCGGCCGCGCGGCGCGGCCGGCGCGACGGAGCGGCGCCGCAGCATCGGCAGCCACGCCAGCGCCGCCACGAGGGCCGGGAGCGCCCACAGCATCAGGGCGGGTTGCCAGCCGCCGAGGGTCCGGGCCGCCGGCACGGTGAGGCCGGCTCCGGCGCTCGCGCCGAGGCACAGGGTGCCGGTATAGAGCCCGGTCATGATGCCGGCGCGGGTCGGGAAGTCCCGCTTGACGATGCCCGGGAGGATCACGCCGACGATCCCGATCCCCGCGGCCGCCAGGACCGAACCCGCGAAGAGCGGGACGATGCCGTCGAAGCCGCGCAGCACCAGTCCGACCGCGATCACCAGCAGCGCGGCGAGAACGCCGGCATCGGGTCCGAGCCGGCGCGTCAACGGCGGTCCCAGTCGGCCGAAGACGCCGAGGCACAGGACCGGAAGCGTGATGAGAGTGCCGGCCAGGATCCCGGACAATCCGGCCTCGGCGCGGATGCGGCCGAGGATCGGGCCGATGCTCGACAGGGCCGGGCGCAGGTTGAACGCCACCAGCATCAGCGCGAGGCACGATCCGACGGCTCCGGCCCCCCAGGCGAGCCCCGCGCGCCGCATCGTACCGGGCGGTACGTCCCTCGGCCCCGTTCCCATCGCATCCCCCCGGCGCGCGCTGAGCGCGCATGTCGCGTTCGTTATCGGGGTGCCTTAGACGATTTCCGCGATGGCAGGCGAGGTGGTGGGCTGCCTGACCGACCCCTCCTCCGCGCATGGGCGGGATGCCGGCCCCGGCGAGCGGGCGGGCGTGAGAGATCCGGCTGATCGCTCGGCGATCCCTGCCGGCTTCGCCCAGGCGCCGCGCGGGCTGGTGATACGATTTCCGGAAGTCATCTTCCGGATCTCGCATCATTCCCCGTTGGGCGCCGGCTTGCTGCCGAGGGCCTCGACGAGGCTGATGATGCGCCGGCGGATCTGGCTGTCGCCGATGCGTTGGAAGGCCCGCACCAACTGAAGATCCTGGCTGGTCCAGAACATGTTGTTGGCCTGCCCGTCCAGGCCGTTGCCGCCGTTCGCCTCTTCCGTCGTCTCGGCCCGCGGGGCTCCCTCGTAGAAGAAGCTGACCGGGACCCCGAGCATCTCGGCGATCTGCTGGAGCCGGCTGGCGCTGATGCGGTTCGCGCCCTTCTCGTATTTCTGCACTTGCTGGAACGTCACGCCGAGGGCATCGCCGAGTCGTTCCTGGCTGACGCCCACGAGGAGGCGGCGGACCCTGACGCGGTGTCCGACATAACGATCAACCGGATCCGGTGCCTTTTTCAACGTTCGCTCCAAACACCCGTCGCGGCAGCCCGGCGAGCCGTGCCGCCATGGCTCCTGCGAGGCACATTAAAAGCAGAGCGGAAAAAATGACATCTCCCCACCGAACGAAGATCGTGGCTTCCCCTAGGGATTTTGGCAATCTGCGATCCAGTACCCCCTCCGTCCCGAGGGCCAGACTTCCGGTGATGCGCCCGTAGGGATCGACGACCGCCGAGATCCCGGTATTGGCGGCGCGGACGAGGGGCAGACCTTCCTCGACCGCGCGCAGCCGGGCCTGGGCGAAATGCTGGTGCGGCCCCGGGGTGTTGCCGAACCAGCCGTCGTTGGTGAGATTGAGGATGACGCCCGGCCGCTCGTCGCGGGGCACGGCCTGACCGGGGAAGATCACCTCGTAGCAGATCGAGGGGGCGACCGGCGGCAGGCCCGGCACGGCGAGGTGGCCGGCCTTCTCCCCGAGCGTGAAGCCGCCCGGCACGGCGATGAACTGCCTCAGCCCGAGCGTGCGCAGGATCCCGTCCACCGGAGCGGGCAGGTACTCGCCGAACGGCACGAGGTGGAGCTTGTCGTAGGTGCCGCCGACGAAGCCCCCGGGGCCGATCACCATGATCGAGTTGTAGAAGCGCAGGCGCTCCCCCGGCAGCGGTTCGTCGGCCCGGGCCGCTCCGGTGACGAGGTGGGTGCCGGGCGGCAGGGCTGCGACGATTTCACCCAGGGCGCGCGGGTCGCGCTGGATCAGGAACGGAAACGCGGATTCGGGCCAGATCAGATGGGTGACGTCGCCGATGCCCCGGGTTTCGGGTCCGGTCGTGCTGTCGCTGAGGCCGAGATAGTGCTGGAGAATGCCGTCGCGGTTGCGCGGGTTGAAGCGCGCATCCTGCGGGATCGCCGGCTGAACCAGGCGCAGGCGCACGTCCGGCACGTCGCCGGTGGGCTGGGACGGGATCCGGGCGTAGCCCGCGCCGGCCAGCAGGGCGAGCACCGCGAGGGCGGCGACGGAGGGGGCGCGGTGCGTGCTCCCCCGCCCCGCATCCGCGAGGGTCGCGGGCGCCGCCGCGAGCGCCACCGCCAGCACCGTCAGGCCGTAGAGGCCGAGCCAGGAGGCCGCCTGCATCAGCCAGGGATTCTGGCCGAGCGCCATGCCCAGCGTGTTCCAGGGGAAGCCGGTGAAGAGGTGGCCGCGCAGCCACTCCGACAGACCGAGCCCGAAGGCGAGAGCCAGCACCCGGGCCGGCCTGGGCGACCACGCCAGCCGCGCCGCCGCGAAGCCGGCGGCGAAGAACAGCCCGAGGGCCGCGGGCAGTCCGAGAACCCCGAGGGGCAGCAGGTAGGCGAACTGGTCGGCCTCGACCAGGAAGGCCGCCCCCAGCCACCACAGGCCGGCGACGAAGTAGCCGAAGCCCCAGGCCCACCCGATCCAGGCGGCGGCCAGCAGGGACCCGGGGCGGGACGAGCCGGGCGCGGTGCCGTCGAGAAGCCAGACGGCCGGAACCAGCGAGAGCGCCAGCGCCGGGACGATTCCGAAGGGCGGCATGGCCAGGGCGCCGCAGGCCCCGGCCAGCCAGGCCAGGGAGAACCGGGTCCAGCCGGAGGTCAGGGCGATGCGGCGCGCGAGGGCGCCCGGGCCGAACCGCGCGCCGCCCGCCCGCCGGGCCGCCGCCCGCGCATCCGTTCCGTCGTCGATCCGGCGATCCCTCGCGCGACCGAGCCCGACGCGCCCGGTCATGCGCCGTGGGCGCCGGCGTCGTGGCGCAACCCGGGATCGCTTCCCGGGAGGGGGGGCGGAAGCGGCACGGGATCGGGCGGTTCCGCGAGCCGGGCGGAGCCGTGCAGAAGCCGCAGGCGCTTGATCCGCCGCGGGTCGGCGTCGAGAACCTCGACGTCGAAATCACCCGGCACGGCGATGATCTCGCCCCGCGCCGGCACCCGTTCGGCGATGGTGACGACGAGGCCGCCGATGGTGTCGACCTCCTCGGCGATCCCGCCGACCTCGGCGATGAGGTCGATACCGGTCGCCTCGGCCACCTCGGCGAGGCTCGCCCTCGCGTCGGCGACGAAGACGGCGTCCTCGCCCTCGACCTTCAGGACCCGGTGGCCTTCGGCGACGTCGTGCTCGTCCTCGATGTCGCCGACCACCACCTCGATCAGGTCCTCGATCGAGATCAGCCCGTCGGTGCCGCCGTACTCGTCGATGACGAGGGCCATGTGCGTGCGGCTCGCCTGCATCCGCACCAGCAGGTCGATCGCCGGCATCGACGGCGGGACGAACAGCACCGGGCGCAGGATCCGGGTGGAGGAGAGCGGTGCGGCGAGATCGACCTCGCCGAGATTCGGAAGGGCGCCGGGTTCCTCGACCGCACCGTTTCGCGGCGCCTGCTCGGTCTCGGCCCGCGCGGCGAGGTGATCGACGAAGTCGCGGATGTGGACCATGCCGCGGGGATCGTCGAGGGTCTCGCCGTAGACCGGCAGGCGGGAATGGCCGGCCGAGCGGAAGACCTTGAGCAACTCGCCGAGGCCGATCTCCATCGGCACGGCGACGATCTCCGACCGCGGGATCATCACGTCGTCGACCCGCACGCGGTGGAGGCTCAGCACGTTCTTGAGCATCACCCGCTCGACCGGCGAGAAGGCGTGGTCGCCCGATTGCGCCTCGGCGAGGGCGTCGGAGAGATCGTCGCGGGGCATGTCCCGCGGCTTCAGGTGCAGGATGTTCAACAGACGATCGTACCAGGGCTCGCGCCCGGACCCGTCATCGTCCGGGGTGACCTGGGTGGCCGCCGCAGCGGCGCCACGACTTCGGTCGTTGCTCATGGGTCTCGCGTCTGGAGTGGGGGCGGCGGCTCAGGCGGTCGCTTCGCCGTAAGGATCCGGAACGCCGAGGCGGCGCAGCGCGACGACTTCCAGGGCTTCCATGGCGTCGGCCTCGGCCTCGCCGGTCTCGTGATCGTGCCCGAGGAGATGCAGGGTGCCATGGACCACGAGGTGCGCGAGATGGTCGCCGAGCGGCTTGGACTGCTCGCCACTCTCTCGCACCACCGTGTCATACGCAAGAACGACGTCGCCGAGCGGACGAAGCCCGCCGCCCCGGTGGACGTCGCTCGCCGGGAAGGACAGGACGTTGGTCGGCTTGTCCTTGTGGCGCCAGGTGCGGTTGAGGTCCTGCACCGCGGGATCGTCGGCGAGGACGACGCTGACCTCGACCGGACCGCCGGGGGGCACGACCGCGAAGGCCGCCTCGACCGCCGCGGCGACCCGCGCCTCGACGTCGGGCAGGGCCTCCTCCCAGCGTCCGTCCTCGACCGCGACGTCGATCTCGTGTCCTGCGCTCACGGCAGCGGCCCGCGGCGGGTCGGCGGCCCGGAGCGGTCCTGCGGGGCCTGACCGGCTTCGATCGCCGCCCGCGCGTCGGACTCGTAGGCGCCGACGATGCGGCGCACGAGATCGTGGCGCACCACGTCGACGTCGCGGAAGGTGACGCGGCCGATGCCCTCGACGCCGTCGAGGATCCGCACCGCCTCGACGAGGCCGGATCTCTGCCCCGGCGGCAGGTCGATCTGGCTCGGGTCGCCGGTGACGATCATCCGGGAGTTCTCGCCGAGCCGGGTGAGGAACATCTTCATCTGCATCGAGGTGGTGTTCTGCGCCTCGTCGAGGAGCACCACCGCGTTGGTCAGGGTGCGCCCGCGCATGAAGGCGAGCGGGGCGATCTCGATCATCCCGGTCTGGAGCCCGCGGTCGACGTGGCGCGCCTCCATGAAGTCGTAGAGGGCGTCGTAGATCGGGCGCAGGTAGGGATCGACCTTCTCGCGCATGTCGCCGGGCAGGAAGCCGAGGCGCTCGCCGGCCTCGACCGCCGGGCGCGACAGGATCAGGCGCTCGGCGTGGCCCTGCTCCAGCAGCGAGACGGCGTGGCCGACGGCGAGCCAGGTCTTGCCGGTGCCCGCCGGCCCCTCGGCGAAGACGAGCTCGTGGGCGCGCAGGGCGCGGATATAGGCGTCCTGGGCGGCGTTGCGGGCCCGCACCGCGCCGCGGCGCCGGGTCGCGATCTGGTCGAACTGCGCCCGCTCGCCGTCGGCCGGGGCCTCGTCGGCGGAGAACAGGTTGCCCTGCTGCGCGACCTCGTGGATCATCCCATCGACGTCGCCGACGGTCAGGGGCTGGCCCCCGCCCTGCCGCGCCCGCTCGTAGAGGGCTTCGAGCACGTGCCGCGTCCGCTCGGTCGCGTCGGGCGGGCCCTTGACGACGACGTGGTTGCCGAGCGCCGTCGCGACGACGCCGAGCCGGCGCTCGAGATGGGCGAGGTTCTGATCGAACTGACCGAAGACGAGGCTGGCGAGGCGGTTGTCGTCGAAGGTGATCGCCACCTCGGCGGTCTCGCGCAGGGGCGCGGCGGCGGGCCGCGCCTCCCGTCCGCGGGCATGGCGCCCTGCCGCCGGCTCTCTCGCTGGGGTGTCTCCCGCACGCACTCCGCTGTTCCTCACGCTGCCGCGGCGGATGCCGCGCCGGCCAACTCGCCGAATAGGCTGTTGGATCCGGCCCGGACGATCCGGACCGGCACGACGGTGCCGACCGCCTCGACGGGCGCCTCGATCTGCACCGCCTGGAGATAGGGCGACTTGCCGGCCACCTGTCCCGGGTGACGCCCCGGCTTCTCCAGCAGCACGTCGACGGTGCGCCCCACGGTATCGTGGTTGAAACCCTGGCGCTGGCGCTCCAGCAGTTCCTGCAACTCGGCGAGGCGGGCGCTCTTCACGCTCTCCGGCACGGCGTCGGCGCTCTCGGCCGCCGGGGTGCCGGGGCGCGGGCTGTACTTGAACGAGAACGCGCTGGAGAAGCCGATGTCGGACACGAGGCGCAGCGTCTCGGCGTGGTCGGCGTCGGTCTCGCCCGGGAAGCCGACGATGAAGTCGGAGGACAGGGCGATGTCGGGCCGGGCGGCGCGGACGCGGTCGATCAGGCGGCGGTAGCCGTCGGCGTCGTGGCGGCGGTTCATCGCCGACAGGATCCGGTCCGAGCCCGACTGCACCGGGAGGTGCAGGTAGGGCATCACCGCCGGACAGTCGCGATGGGCGGCGATCAGGTCGTCGTCCATGTCGTTGGGGTGGCTGGTGGTGTAGCGCAGGCGCAGGATCCCGGGCATCCCGGCGACGTGGCGCAGCAGCCGGCCGAGGCTCCAGACCGCGCCGTCCGGCCCCTCGCCGTGATAGGCGTTGACGTTCTGGCCGATCAGGGTCAGCTCGCGCACCCCGCCGGCGACGAGGCGGGCGGCCTCGCCCAGCACCTTGTCGACCGGGCGCGAGACCTCGGCCCCCCGGGTGTAGGGCACGACGCAGAAGGCGCAGAACTTGTCGCAACCCTCCTGCACGGTGAGGAAGGCCGAGGGCCCGAGGGAGCGCCGCGGCGGCAGGTGGTCGAACTTCTCCTCGACCGGGAACTCGGTGTCGACGACCTTGGCGGTCCTGGCGCGCCGCAGCAGGTCGGGCAGGCGGTGGTAGCTCTGCGGGCCGACCACCACGTCGACGCCGGGCGCGCGGCCGAGGATCTCCCGGCCCTCGGCCTGGGCGACGCAGCCGGCGACCACCACCGTGGTGTCGAGCCCAGCCTCGGCACGCTCGCCCTTGAGCACCCGCAGGCGCCCGAGCTCGGAATAGACCTTCTCCGCCGCCTTCTCGCGGATGTGGCAGGTGTTGAGGACGACGACGTCCGCCTCCTCGACGGTGCCGGTCTCGACGAAACCCTCCTGGCCGAGCAGGTCGGCCATCCGGGTCGCGTCGTAGACGTTCATCTGGCAACCGTAGGATTTGATGAACGCTTTCTTCAACGAAGCGGCCTTTGCGGGTGATGGGGTCGCGGTGCGTGGCACCACCCCGCCATTTAAGCCGTCCCGGTCGGAATGAGAATAGGCGGCGCCCCGGAGGGAGCGGCCACCGGCTCCGCCGGGTCCGGCATCCGTCCGGTGACGGCGGCCTGCATGGCCCGGCGGATCGATGCCTCGGCGAGGGCCGTCGCGACCTTGCGGTCGGTGCCGGGCGCGAAGGTGACCGGTTCGCCCCAGACCACGAGGGCGTCGATCGGGCCGCGCTTCAGGAAGGTGGCGACGTGCGGAGCCAAGTCCATGTCGCCGTACCAGGCGACGTCCGGGCGCTCGGCCCGGGTGAAGGGCAGGCCGTTGCGCCGGGTGTAGGCGATGCAGAGCGGCTGGAGCCGCACCCGGTCGAGGCCGCCCTCCGTCAGGGCGGCGCGCGCGGCGCCGACGAGGGAGGTGCGGAACGGCAGGAGCCGATTGCCGTCCCCCGTGGTTCCCTCGGCGAACAGCACCACCGCGTCGCCGGCGGCGAGCCGGCGGCTCATCTCGGTGTTCACCGTCGCGGTGTGCCGCTTGCGGGCGCGATCGATGAAGACCGTGCGCTGCAGCCTGGCGAGCTGGCCGATCACCGGCCAGCCGGCGATCTCGGACTTCGCCACGAACGAGAGCGGGCGCAGGGCGCCGAGCACCGGGATGTCGAGCCAGGAGATGTGGTTGGCGAGGACGAGGGCCGCCTCCCCCGCGTCGGGCGGCGTGCCGGCGACCGTTACCCGAACCCCGAACAGGCGGAGGAACAGGCGGTGCAGCAGCACCGGCAGGTGGCCGGCGAGACGTCCCCGCCCGAACGACAGGCTGAGCCGATGCGGTCCGACCAGAACCAGGAAGGCGAGAGCGTAGACGAGCAGCCGCAGGGCCGCACCGATCCGAATCATGCCCGACGATCGATCCCTGCCGGTGCGGTCACGTCCAGGCTCATCCCGTCATCCCGTCACGCTCACCGCTTAGCCGAAGCACGCCCGGCCGTCCACGGCAGCGACGCCCGGCTCCGCCCCTCCGCCGAACGCAGTCGTGGCCCGGAACGGCCTCAAGGCCGCTCCGACCCCACCGATCGCTCCTGAGATCGCGTCTGCGACTTTCGGTCGAACGCCCGTCGATTGTCGGGGATCGAGTCTCCCGCATGCACCAGCGGTTTCGCTCGGGTGCGGCGCGGCGGGCTCTGCACCGCCGGCTTCGACACGGGGTCGGGGACGGTCGGCCCGGGAGACGTACAGGTCCGATCAACGGCTTTGCCGTCCCTCAGGGACGAAGCCTTTGCACGATCGGTCAGGCACGACCGTTCATGCCGGCTGCTGCCATGGATCGGCGTCCTGATCGGCAGGCGGCCCCCTCTCCCGATCGGGAGAGGGGGCCGCGGTGGAAGTTCGCCATGACATCCGGCTCGCCATGACATCCGGCTCATGGAGCACATCCGGGCCGTGGAGCCGGTGTCGAGTCAGTGGATCGTCTCGCTGCCCGTCGCGGTCGTCGGATCGAGAGCTTGCGGGCCGAGCGAGGCTTCGAACAGTTCGGCCTGACTCCGTGTCAGCCCGCTGACCAGGGCGCGGACGCCGCGATAGACTGTGTAGGTGCCGTCCTGCGTGGGCCTGACCCGAATGATCTCGGACATGAGCCACCTCCATCGTGCGAATCGCTGTGCGATTGCTGGGGACTGAACGGCAGGTTAACGCAAAGTGCTGCTGACGCAAGGTAGAAAGATTTTCTCGGTGTCCTCGCGGAAACTGGAGCTGCGAATGCTGATGCCGGTGGCGTGTTGTCTGCGGTAACGCTTCGCGTGGGCGCCGGGCCGGTGCGGATCTTCTTTGCCGGCGCATGGAACACGGCGCCGCGTCCCCGGAGGTCGGCGACAGTCTCGTCGGGCCGATCATCCGGGACCCGGATCAGAGCGATTGGTCCCTACGACGGTGCCTGCGCACTCGCCACCTGGACCGAGGGGCCCGAATGGCCGGCATGGCTCGACAGGGCCCAGAGACCTGCCGCCGAGTTCACGCCGAGCGTGAGGGCGACCAGCAGAACCATGGTCAGAGCCTGACGGCCCAGCCCCATTCTCGCCTTGGCAGGGGCCGCGACCGGAGCGGTTGCGGAGGCCCGCACGGCATCGGCAGGCAGCGGCTCCAGGGGGAACAGCGAGTCGAAGAAGCCCGCAGGTTGCCCGGCCGAATGATGGAAGGGCCCAATGCTGAACACCGGCGTCTCCTCTCGATAGCTTCGCCCCGAGGGGCATCCGACCCCTTCAAAATTAACAGACGCTGAACGAAATGCTACCCCGCACACGAACCCTTGATCGAGGTGGGTGGTGCGGCCGGCGGTCGCCGTCCGTTGTCTCATCTACTGCCGGCGTCCCGGTCAGCGATCCGCGAACAGGTCGGGCCGGCGAAGCCGGAGCGTCTGGAGGAGGAACAGCGTCTTGAGATCGGTGATCTCGCCGCGTCCTGCCATGGCGGCCACCTCGGCAAGAGGCAACTCGACGACGGTGATCTGCTCGCTCTCGCTCGCGAGACCACCCCCGTCCGCGACCCGGTCGCCGTCGCCGTAGGGGGCGAGGTAGTAGTCGATCCGTTCGGTCGAGATGCCCGGCATGGTCCAAGCCCATCCCGCCGGCTCCAGAGGGCCGAGCCGCAGCCCGACCTCCTCGTGGGCCTCGCGGCGGGCGCAGGCTTCCGGGTCGTCCTCGTCCAGGCGTCCGGCCGGAGCCTCCAGCAGCGACGGAAGGCCGGATGCGAGGCAGACCGGTGCGCGGAACTGGCGCACCATCAGGGCCGTGCGGCGCTCCGGGTGATAGGGAAGGACCGCCACGGCGCGGCCGTGATCCTCGATCTCCCGGGTCGCCGCACTGCCGTCCGGGAGAACGACGTCGGCGACGGCGTAGCGCGCCCACCCGTCATGGACGAGGCGGAGGCCGGCGATGCGAGGGGCGGTCTGCGTCACGCTCGGACTCCGCGATGGCTGGACGGGGGAGTGGCAGGCGGCATCGGCGTCCCTCCGGTTCGAAGCGCCGCAACAGGCGCGAGCCCCTCCCCTCCGTCTTGCCGCAGCCCCGGAGCCCCGGCAATCCGACGCCGCTCACGGGTCAGGGCCATCGCTTCGGAGCGACTGCCCTGGTTTTTTGCTCGGCCTCAGTCGCTGGCGTTCGTGCGCGACACGTCGTGTCGCCGCTCACTCGGCTCTCGCTTCGCTCTGCGTTCGGGGGGGCCATTCGTCCCCCGAACCCGCTCCGCGGGGCGCTCTTCGCGCCCAGTCGGAAGCGTCGCCCTCCGGGCGACCGCAGAACAATCGCTGAAGCGATGGCCCCGGCTCACGGGTCCCGCGAGATCCAGAAGGTCAGCAACCCGTCCTGATCGCTCACGCGGTCGAGGCGGTCTCCGGTCTCGCGCAGCAGATGGGGAATGTCGATCACCGCCAGGGGGTCGGTGCAGCGCACCACCAGGCTGTCCCCGGGCCCGAGCCGTCGAAGAGCCTTGCGGGTCCGAAGCACTGGCAGCGGGCATTTGAGACCACGCAGGTCGAGATCGATCGGCATCGCGTCCGGCTGTCGGCGTCCAGAGCGGTCGCCATATCGGACGGGGCGTCGGCGGGAAAGCGCGCCGACGCGACGACGCCGGGCGTGGTGACCACGCCCGGCGCCGCGAACCTCCGGTTGTCGAGGGTCAGTAGCCGTAGCCGTAATAGCCGCCATAGGCCGGGGCGTAGCCGTAGCTGTAGGCGGGAGCGTATCCGCCGTAGCCGTAGCCGCCGTAGGCCGGGGCGGCGTATCCGCCGTAGCCGTAATCGTAGTAACCGTAGCGCGGGGCTGCGCTCGCGGCGATGGCGCCGCCGATCAGGCCGAGAGCCGCACCGGCCGCGAGGGCACCGCCGACGTTGCGGCGATAGCCGTAGCCCCGGTAGCCGCCGCCGTAGTAACCGCCGCGCCAACGGACCTGATCCACGGTCGCGGCCGGGCCGGCGACGCCCGCCGAGGTCATCGCCGGAAGCGGGGCGGCCTGCGCGGTGCCGGCGGCGCCGGCAGCGAGCGAGAGAGCGGCGGCGCCGGCCAGGGCGACGGACGTGATGCGAGACATGATCGCAAGCTCCTGAGTGCGGGAGGGTGTAGCACCCCTGTGGCCTCAAGAACGGCCGAGGAGCCAAACCTGTTCCCCGATGGCGCCGGAGGTCGGCGCCGTGCTCTCGGCCTCGTGATCGACCCGGCGCAGGGCGGTTTCTCGCATGCGAGGGCTGAACGCTTCCTCCGCTCCGGCCCGCGCATTTTCATCAAATGCCGCGTCCGGTCCTCAGTAGGTGCAGGCTCCGAAAGCCGGATCGACCGATTCCCTCCAGGGTCCGCGATAGAGCGCGAGCCACTCCTCGGCCCGGCTCCTGCCGGCGGCGATGGCGTGGAGCGGCGCGAGGTAGAGCGTCTCGTCGCGGCCCTGCGCGTCGCGGCGGGCGCGGGCCTTCAGGCCGGCCCCTCCGCGACGGCCAGCGCCTCGCGTGCGACGTCGCGCAGGGTGCGGCCGGCGGCGGGCGCGTCGAGACCGAGGCGGGGCACCTGCGCCCGCATCGCCTCGCGCTCCCCGGCGCTCCAGCCGCGCACGAGGTCCCAGGCCGCGTCGAGCGCGCCCTGGTCGTAGAGCAGGCCGGTCCAGAACGCCGCCTGGGCGGCGATCATGTTGGCGTCGCCGACATCGGCGCCGCGCATCTCCAGGAATCGCTTCAGGCGCACCTCGGGAAAGGCGGTGGAAGCGTGGTTGGCCCAGTCCGAGCGGGTGGCGTACTCGCCTTCCAGCCCCTGGAGGCGGCCCTGCATCAGGTCGCGGAACGACAGGCCGCTGACGTCGTGGTAGGTCTCGCCGCGCTTCACGAAGTACATCGGCACGTCGAGAAGCCAGTCGGCGTAGGCCTCGTAGCCGAAACCGGGCTCGAAGGCGAAGGCGAGCATGCCGGTGCGGTCGCCGTCGGTGTCGCGCCAGATCTCGGAGCGGCGCGACAGGAAGCCGTTCGGCCGGCCGTCGGTGAAGGGCGAGTTGGCGAAGAGCGCGGTCGCCACCGGCTGGAGCGCCAGCCCGACGCGGAGCTTGGCCACCATGTCGGCCTCGGACGCGAAGTCGAGGTTCACCTGCACGGTCGCGGTGCGGAGCATCATGTCGAGGCCGAGGCTGCCGACCTTCGGCATGTAGCCGGCCATGATGCGGTAGCGGCTCTTCGGCATCACCGGGGTTTGCGCCCGGGTCCATTTCGGGCTCATGCCGAGGGTGAGGAAACCGATGTCGAGCGGATCGGCGGCGGCGCGCACGACGCGCAGATGCTCGGCGAGTTCGGCCGCCGTGCCGTGCACGTCGGCCAGCGGCGCTCCCGACAGCTCGAACTGCCCGCCGGGCTCCAGGGAGATCGCCCCTCCCCCATCCGGCCCCGCGAGCCCGATGACGTGGTCGGCATCGACGATCGGCTCCCAGCCGGTCGCGGCGCGCACGCCCTCCAGCAGGGCGGCGATCCCGCGCTCGCCCCCGTAGGGCACCGGCGCCAGCGACGACCGGTAGAACGGGACCTTCTCGTGCTCGGTGCCGATCGCAAAGGAGTCCCGCGGCTTCTCGCCCTCGGCAAACCACGCGATCAACTCGGCTCGGGTGGTGAGCGGGGTCGCGTCGGACACGTCGCGCGCCATGCGCTACCTCGTGGTGCAGTCAGGATGGTGCGGCGGACGGGCCGTGCGGGGTCGTCGCCCGGACCGCCGCTACGGTCGCGCTTAGATAGGTCGCGCGCGATGTCGGCGCAACGCGCGTGATCCATGCGGTCCGGACATGCCGGTTAGCGCTTCGTTCACCACGGGAGCCGGTTGCGACGCCGTCCTGCTTTACTGAGAACAAAACAGGAACAAAAATGTTCCCGTGGAAACGCGGAGAACGGCGATGATCGTACGCAAGATCCTGGTCTGTGTCACGGAGGCTGCCGCCATCGGAATGCTCACCGGCGCGATCGCCCTGTGGGCGGTGGCGCTCTCTCCCCTCCACGGCTGAGCCGTGACGGCAGGGTTCCGCGAATTTCGCGGAGGATCCACCGCATTTTTTCGACCGGTGAGGCGCGGCGGGTCCTGACTCTCGCCGCGGTTCGGGGAATCTTGGCAGGCTCCGCGGCGGCATCGAGCGAGGGCCCAATTGCCAATCCTGAAGCCGGTCGGCTACGTCCACCTGCACGCCCACTCGTCCTATTCCCTGCTCGAGGGCGCCCTGAAGATCGGCGACCTCGTCAAGGCGGCCAGCGCGGACCGGCAACCGGCGCTCGCGCTCACCGATACCAACAACCTGTTCGGCGCGCTGGAGTTCTCCGAGAAGGCGGCGGGCGCCGGATTGCAGCCGATCGCGGCGATCCAGCTCTCGGTGGCGTTCGAGGCCCCCGATCCGGCAGCCCGGACGGCCGTCGCCACCTTTCCGCACGTGGTGCTGCTCGCTCGCGACGAGACCGGCTACCGGCACCTGCTGCGGCTCGCGAGCCGCGCCTACCTCGACGGGCAACTCGGCGACGCGCCGCGCGTCTCGGCTGAAGTGCTCGCGGACTGCGCCGAGGGTCTGATCGCGCTCACCGGCGGCCCCGGTGGTCCCCTCGACGCCGCCCTGCGCGCCGGCCGGGCCGACCTCGCGGCCTCCCGCCTCGACGCCCTGCTCGGCGCCTTCGGCGAGCGCAACCTCTACGTCGAGATCCAGCGCCACGACCTTCCCGACGAGCGGGCGGTCGAGGGCGAGCTGATCGGGCTCGCCGACCGGCACGGCCTGTCCCTGCTCGCCGCCAACGAGCCGTTCTTCGCCAGGACCGACGATTACGAGGCGCACGACGCGCTCCTCGCCATCGCGGAAGGCCGTCTCGTCTCCGACGACCGTCGGCGCAAGCTGTCGCCGCGCCACGGCTTCAAGACCCGGGCCGAGATGGCGGCCCTGTTCGCCGACCTGCCGGACGCGCTCTCGGCCACCGTCGAGGTGGCGATGCGCTGCGCTTACCGGGTGCGGACCCGCAAGCCGATCCTGCCCAACTTCGGCGCCCCCACCCTCGACACCCCGAGCGCCGGCACGCCGGAAGGGGCTGCGGCCCAGACCATGGCGGCCGCGGCCACGACGGCGGTGGCGCGGGCGATCGCCCCCGACGAGGCGGCGGAGCTGCGCCGGCAGGCCGAGGAGGGCCTGGAGGCCCGGCTCGCCCAGCACGGCACCGCCGACGGGCTGACCGAGCAGGATTACCGCGACCGGCTCGAATACGAGATCCGCGTCATCACCAACATGAAGTTCCCGGGCTACTTCCTGATCGTCTCGGACTTCATCAAGTGGGCCAAGGAGCACGACATTCCGGTCGGGCCCGGCCGCGGCTCGGGCGCCGGCTCTCTCGTCGCGTGGTCTCTGCTCATCACCGACCTCGACCCGCTGCGGTTCGGGCTGCTGTTCGAGCGCTTCCTCAACCCCGAGCGCGTCTCGATGCCGGACTTCGACATCGACTTCTGCGTCGAGGGCCGCGAGCGGGTGATCCGCTACGTCCAGGAGCGCTACGGCGAGCGGCAGGTCGGGCAGATCATCACCTTCGGCACGCTGCTCGCCCGCGGCGTGCTGCGCGACGTCGGCCGGGTGCTGGAGATGCCCTACGGCCAGGTCGACAAGCTGACCAAGCTGGTGCCGCAGAACCCCGCCAACCCGGTGACGCTCGCCCAGGCGATCGAGGGCGAGCCGAAGCTCCAGAGCGCGATGGAGGAGGAGCCCGTCGTCGCCAAGCTGATCCAGATCGCCCGCAAGCTGGAGGGGCTGCACCGCCACGCCTCGACCCACGCCGCCGGCGTGGTGATCGGCGACCGGCCGCTGGAGGAACTGGTCCCGCTCTATCGAGACCCGAAGACCGGGATGCGGGTGACCCAGTTCAACATGAAGTGGGTCGAGCAGGCCGGGCTGGTGAAGTTCGACTTCCTCGGCCTCAAGACCCTGACGGTGCTGCGCGCCGCCACCGACCTGCTCCGGCAGCGCGGCATCGAGGTCGACCTGCCCTCGCTGCCGATCGACGACCCCCTCACCTACGAGCGGCTGCGCAAGGGCGAGACGGTCGGGGTGTTCCAGGTGGAATCGGCCGGCATGCGCAAGGCGCTGGTCGAGATGTGCGCCGACCGGTTCGAGGACATCATCGCGCTGGTGGCGCTCTACCGGCCGGGCCCGATGGCCAACATCCCGGTCTATTGCGAGCGCAAGCTCGGCCGCGACGCCGGCAACGAGGCCAACTGGTATCCGCACGAGAAGCTGGAGCCGATCCTGCGGGAGACGTTCGGCATCATCGTGTACCAGGAACAGGTGATGGAGGTGGCCAAGGTCCTGGCCGGCTACTCGCTCGGCGACGCCGACCTCCTGCGCCGCGCCATGGGCAAGAAGATCAAGGCCGAGATGGACGCCCAGCGCGACCGTTTCGTGAAGGGCGCGGTCGAGCGCGGGCTGACCAAGGCCAAGGCCGACGAGATCTTCGACCTGCTCGCCAAGTTCGCCGATTACGGCTTCAACAAGTCGCACGCGGCGGCCTACGCGCTCGTCACCTACCAGACCGCCTACCTGAAGGCGAACTATCCCGTCGAGTTCATGGCCGCCTCGATGTCCCTCGACATCGACAACACCGACAAGCTCGCCGAACTGCGCCAGGACGCCCAGCGCCTCAGCATCAAGGTCGAGCCGCCCTCGGTGAACCGCTCGGGCGCGGTGTTCGAGGTCCATGACGGCGCGATCCGCTACGCGCTCGCGGCGATCAAGGGCGTCGGGCGCGCCGCCGTCGAGTCGATCGTGCAGGCCCGCGGCGACCGTCCGTTCCGCGACCTCGGCGACTTCGCCCGCCGGCTCAACCCGAGGGTCGTCAACAAGCGCACGCTCGAGAACCTCATCTGCGCCGGCGCCCTCGACGCGATCGAGCCCGACCGCGCGAGGGCCTTCGCCGCCGTCGAGCCGATGATGCGGCTGGCGCAGGGCGCGGCCGAGGCCGAGACGGTCGGCATGACCGACATGTTCGGCGGCGTCGTCGCGGCCGAGGTCGCCCTGCGCATCCCCGCCTACAACCCCTGGCCGGCGGCCGACCGGCTCAAGCGCGAGTACGACGCGGTCGGGTTCTTCCTCTCCGGCCATCCCCTCGACGAGTACGGCGACCTCCTGAAGAAGCTGCGGGTGCAGACCTGGGCCGAGTTCTGCCGCTCGGTGCGGGCCGGGACCTCGACGGTCGGGCGGGTGGCGGCGAGCGTGCTCGACCGCTCGGAGCGCCGGACCAAGACCGGCAACAAGATCGGCATCGTCAACCTCTCGGACCAGACCGGCCACTTCGAGGCGATCATCTTCTCGGAGGGCTTGCAGCACTACCGCGACCTGCTGGAGCCCGGCACCGCGCTCGCCCTCCAGCTCCAGGCCAGCGCCGAGGGCGAGGACGTGCGCGCCCGGATCCAGACCTGCGAACCCCTCGATCAGGCGGTGTCGCGCCACCAGAAGGGCATGCGGATCTACCTGCGCGACGAGCGCCCGATCTCGAGCGTCCAGCAGCGGCTGGCGGTCCGCGGCGAGGGCGAGGTGTCGCTGATCCTCATCCTCGACGGTGGCGAGCGCGAGGTCGAGATCCGGCTGAAGGACAGGTACCAGGCGACGCCTCAGGTCGCCGGGGCGCTGCGGGCGGTGCCGGGCGTGGTGCAGGTGGAGGTGAACTGAAGGCGGGTGCCGGAGGGGGCCGGGGCGCGTTCACCGCGCAGGCGGTGCCAGGGAGCACGCGCGAACCCTCCCTCCTTCGCGGGGGGAGGGGCGGGACGGCGGCCTCGGACATCGGCCAACAAAAAAGCCGCCGGCGCTGGTGACGCGGGCGGCTCCGTCCGGGCCCGAAGGCCCGGCGATCGCGGGCGGCTCAGGCGGCCTCGGCGATCTTCTTCTCGATCTCGCGCTTGATGAGACGGGCGTTCTGCGACAGCGTCTCCTCGCTGGCCTTGGACAGGAAGGCGTCGAGGCCGCCGCGGTGCTCGACCGAGCGCAGGGCGTTCGCCGACACGCGGAAGCGGATCGAACGGCCGAGGGTGTCGGAGAGCAGCGTGACGTTGCACAGGTTCGGCAGGAACCGGCGCTTGGTCTTGCGGTTCGAGTGGCTGACCAGGTGGCCGGTGAGCACGCCCTTGCCGGTGAGCTCGCAGCGACGCGACATGATACGAATCCCTAACTTGAAATCTGATCGGCGGGGGACCGCGCAACGCTGATGCCGGGCGTGCAAGCACCCCGGCGGCGACCGGACCCCGCGAAGTCCCTTGAAGGCCCGGGCCTATAAGGGAGAACCCCCGTCTCCGTCAAGGTGAGGCCGCGCGGTCCGCAGGCCAATCGCTTCGGAGCGATTGCCCTGGTTTTTGCTCGGCCTCAGTCGCCGGCGTTCGCCTCCGCTCACTCGGCTCTCGACTTCGCTCTGCGTTCGGGGGGCCATTCGTCCCCCCCGAACCCGCTCCGCGGTGCGCTCTCCGGGCGCAGAGCGCACCGCGCCCGCCATGCGGTGTCGCCCGAAGGGCGATGCTCCACACCGGGTGCGAAGAGCGCACCGCGCCCGGACCATCGCGCGCCGTGAGAGGAAACGTTAACCCTGATCGCGTCACGATGGGGACAGAATCAGCGGTCACGCGATCCGCTGACGGATCGTTCACGGTTGCTTCCCATGCGTGCCAAGCCCGGTGCCAACACCGTCCGCGCCCAGGCGTTCCTCCCGGCGGTCCTCGCCGCCGGGCTGGCCTTCGGCTCGGGGCCGGACGCCGAGGCCAGGGCCCACCGCGCCCGCCCCTCCCCGACCGCGACGGCGGTGACGGTCGATTACGCCATCGCGCTGGCGGGCGTGCCGATCGGCACCGCGCAGGCCGCCGGGTCGATCGAGGGCGCCCGCTACACCATGGACGTGACCGCCAAGCTCACCGGTCTCGTCGGCGCCATCACCGGCGGCTACGGTGCCGGCCGCGCCAGCGGCCAGGTCGGTGCCCCGGGCCGGCCGGTCCCCGCCACCTTCGCGATCGCGTCGCACTCCTCCACCGCCTCGATCACCGTGCGGATGGCTCTGGCGCGGGGCAACGTCGTCGCCTCCGAGGTGACGCCGCCGCTGCCGCCCTACACCGACCGCGTGCCGGTCTCGGAGGCCGACAAGCGCGGCATCATCGATCCGGTGAGCGCGCTGGTGATGCCGGCCCTAGGCCGCGGCGACCTCGCCGATCCGCAGAACTGCAACCGCACCATCCCCGTCTACGACGGCGCCAGCCGCTTCGACGTGGTGCTGAGCTACGGCGAGACCCGCTCGGTCGAGAAGCCCGGCTATGCCGGCCCGGTGCTGATCTGCACCGCCCGCTACCGGCCGATCGCCGGCCACCGTCCGGGCCAGCCCGGGGTGAAGTTCATGGAGGACAACACCGACATGTCGGTGTGGCTCGCCCCCGTCGAGGGCACCCGCGTCCTCATTCCGCTGCGCATCGCCGTGCGCACCACCCTCGGCACCAACATCATCGAGGCGACGCGCTGGTCGCGCAGCGGCCCCGGCGCCGAGGCGGTCCAGGCCGCCGCGGCTCCGGCGCAGTGACGGCGCCGTAACCGGCCGTTGACCAGCCCGACCGATCCGGGCGCGCCGTCGGGGATCCGGAAACCGGAGCACGGGTAGGAATCCGCACCCGCTTGTATCCCGGAGACTGCGATGCGCCGGTTTCTCCTCGCCTTCCTCCTCGCCGCGCCGGTTCCGGCCGGCGCGCAGGAGGATTGTGGCGGCAACGCCTACTCGTCGGCACAGGTCACCGACAGCCGCGGGCCGACCGGCCCCCTGGTCTCGGTGCCCGATACGCTCTGCGCGACCATCGCGCCCGAGACCGGCACGAACATCCAGGTCGACGTGTTTCCGGTCGTGCCCGATGGCGGTGGATGGGGGCCTACCCCATATGGGGACTATCCCCCACGGGGCCGGCCGGCCGGCCGCTACCCCTGATCGCGGCGGGGCCGAGCCCGGGAACGGGAGCCCGCCGCCCCCGAGGACCAGCCCGCCCCGATGCTTCGCCGCTCCCTTCCACCGCAGGCCCGCGCGCGCGGCGTCACGGCGGTGCTCGGCCCGACCAACACCGGCAAGACCCACCTCGCCATCGAGCGCATGCTCGCCCACCCGACCGGCATGATCGGCCTGCCGCTGCGGCTGCTCGCCCGCGAGGTCTACCACCGGGTGGTCGAGCGCGTCGGCCCCGAGCGGGTCGCCCTCGTCACCGGCGAGGAGAAGATCAAGCCCGACCGGCCGAGCTACTGGATCTGCACCGCCGAGGCGATGCCGCGCGACCGCGAGGTCGATTTCGTCGCCATCGACGAGATCCAGCTCGGCGCCGACATGGACCGGGGCCACACCTTCACCGACCGCCTGCTCTACCAGCGCGGCCGGGTCGAGACCCTGCTGATCGGCTCCTCGATCATGGCGCCGCTGGTCCAGGCGCTGATCCCCGGCGCGCTCGTCACCACCCGGCCGCGGCTGTCGCAGCTCAGCTTCGCCGGCGAGAAGAAGATCTCGCGCCTGCCCCACCGCACCGCGGTCGTGGCGTTCTCGGCCGAGGAGGTCTACGCCATCGCCGAGCTGCTGCGGCGCCAGCGCGGCGGTGCGGCGGTGGTCCTCGGCGCCCTCTCGCCGCGCACCCGCAACGCCCAGGTCGAGCTCTACCAGTCGGGCGACGTCGACTACCTCGTCGCCACCGACGCGATCGGCATGGGGCTGAACCTCGACGTCGACCACGTCGCCTTCGCGTCGAACCGCAAGTTCGACGGCGCGCGCTTCCGCGGCCTCACCCCGTCCGAGACCGCGCAGATCGCCGGCCGCGCCGGGCGCCACCTGCGCGACGGCACCTTCGGCTCGACCGGGCGCTGCCCGCCCTTCGAGCCGGAGATGATCGAGGCCCTGGAGAGCCACACCTTCGAGCCCCTGCGGGTGCTGCAATGGCGCAACCCCGACCTCGACTTCTCGTCGGTCGACGCCCTGCGCCGCAGCCTCGCCGAGCATCCCGGCGAGCGCGGCCTGACCCGCGCCCAGACCGGCGACGACGAGGCCGCCCTGGAGATGCTGTCGCGCGAGCCCGACATCCGCGACTACGCCATCTCGCGCCAGACCGTCGAGCGGCTGTGGGCGGTCTGCGGCGTGCCCGACTACCGCAAGGTCGCGATCCAGACCCATGCCGACCTGATCTCGCAGCTCTTCCGCTTCCTGATGCGCGGCATGGCCGGGCGCATCCCGCACGACTGGTTCGCCAAGCACGTCGCGATGGTCGACCGCACCGACGGGGACATCGATGCCCTGTCCCAGCGCATCGCCCAGGTCCGCACCTGGACCTACGTCGCCAACCGTCCCGACTGGCTCTCCGACCCGGAGCATTGGCAGGGCGAGACGCGTCGGGTAGAGGACAGGCTGTCCGACGCCCTGCACGAACGGCTCGCGAGCCGCTTCGTCGACAGGCGCACCAGCGTCCTGATGCGGCGCCTGAGAGAGAACACCATGTTGGAAGCTGAGATCACCGCGGGCGGCGACGTGACGGTGGAAGGCCAGCACGTCGGTCACCTGCACGGGTTCCAGTTCGTGCCGGATCCCGGCGCGGAGGGCCACGAGGCCAAGACCCTCCGGAACGCCGCCGAGAAGGCGCTGGCGAGCGAGATCGAGGCGCGGGCCGACCGCTTCTCGGCCGCCGCCGACGCGGCCCTGGTTCTCTCGAACGACGGCACGATCCGGTGGACCGGCGATCCGGTCGCCAAGCTGGTTCCCGGCGACAAGCTCTACGCCCCGGGCTTCCGCGTTCTCGCCGACGAGCAGCTCACCGGCCCGGCCCTGGAGAAGGTCGAGGCCCGCCTCCAGGCGTGGCTCAAGGCGCACGTCGTGCGCCTGCTCGGGCCGGCGCTCGCGCTCGAGACCGCCGAGGACCTCACCGGGCTCGCCCGCGGCATCGGCTTCCAGATCTCCGAGGCCCTCGGCGTGCTGGAACGCGCCAAGGTGCTGACCGAGATGCGCAGCCTCGACCAGGAGGGCCGCGCCGCCCTGCGCAAGCACGGGGTGCGCTTCGGCGCCTACCACATCACCATGCCGGCGCTGCTGAAGCCGGCGCCCCGCACCCTCGCGGCCCAGCTCTGGGCGCTCCAGAACGGCGGCCTCGACCAGCGCGGCCTCGACGAGATCGCCCATCTCGCCGGCTCCGGCCGCACCTCGATGCCGGTCGATCCCGAGATCGCCAAGGGCCTCTACCGCGCCGCCGGCTTCCGGGTCTGCGGCGGCCGGGCGGTGCGCGTCGACATCCTCGAGCGCCTCGCCGACCTGATCCGGCCCGCCATCGCCTACGTGCCCGGCACCACCCCCGGCGAGCCGCCGGCCGGCGCGGCCGACCGCGACGGCTTCGTGGCCACCGTCGGGATGACCTCCCTCGTCGGCTGCTCCGGCGAGGATTTCGCCTCGATCCTGAAGTCCCTCGGCTACGTCGTCGACCGGCGGCCGGGCCCGGCGATCACCGTCCCGCTGCTGCCCGCCGCCTCGACCCAGCCCGCCCAGCCCGTGCCGGCGACGGAGGAGGCAGGCGCCGGGGCGGAAGCCCCTGTCGTGGCCGAACCGATCGGCGAGGCCGACGCGGCGCCTGCCGGGGAGGCCGTCGCCTCCGATGCCGAGGCTGCGGCGGAAGCCGCGCCGGTCGCCTTCGAGGTCGAGGTCGCTCAGGCGGCCGAACCGGTGCAGCCCGACGCGGAGGCCGCCGAAGCCTCGCCGCAGGCAGAGGCGGATCAGGGCGGGGCCGAGGACGTCGGAGCCGAGGCCGAGGAGGTCGCTCCGGGTCCGGCCGAGCCTGCCGAGGGCGAGCCCGCCTCCGCTGAGGCGAGCCCGGCCGACGCCGCTCCCGTCGATGCGGCTCAGGACGAGGCCGTCTCCGAGACGGCTCCGGACGCGGCGCCGGTCGCCGACGCGGCTGCGCCCGCGGATCCGGCCGCGGCCGAGCCTCAGGCGCCGAGCGAGCCGGTCGTCATCGACGTGTGGCGGATGCACCGCCACCAGCGCGGTCAGGCTCCGCGCCACCAGGGGCGCGGCCGTCCGCAACAGGGTGCCGGCCACCGGACCGGCGGCCAGGACCGGCCGCAGGACGGGGCGCGCGCGAACGTCCGCAGGGCCGCCCCGGTCCTCGCGACGGCCAGCGGTGGGGCGAGCGCGCTCCGGCCGCCGCCGAAGGCGGTCGCCGCGACGGCCGTCCGCATCGTGGTGGGCCGCACCAGGGCGGCCGTCCCGGTGACGCCGAGCGCGGTGGAGCCCGGCCGCCGCAGGATCGCCGCGACGCTCCCCGCCACGGCACGGCCTCGAAGGACGCGCGGCCCCCGCGGCGCGAGCGGGCGCCGGACCCCGATTCCCCCTTCGCCAAGCTCCTCGCGCTCAAGGCCCAGATGGAGTCGCGGGACGGCGACAAGCGCTGAGCGGCGATGCGGGCGGATCGGCAGCGTCTCGACAAATGGCTGTGGTTCGCCCGCTTCGCACGGACCCGCTCCCTGGCCGCCCGCCTCGTCACCGACGGTTTCGTGCGGTGGTGAACGGCCAGCGGGCCGAGGCGGCGTCCAAGGGGCTGGCGGTCGGCGATGTCGTGACGGTCGCCGCGGCGCACGTGACCACGGCGGTGCGCGTCCTCGATCTCGGGCAGCGCCGCGGGCCGGCCGAGGAGGCGCGGCGGCTCTATGCCGAGGTCGGCGCCGGGCAATCCTGACGGGGCTGCATCCGCCGCAGGTCAGGTCCGCTCTCGCGGGATGGGCGGCCGTACACCCCTGATCGCCGCTCCCAGCCTGGAACGATTCTTCTTAAGCCGTGGTCCCGGAGCGCTTGCCTCGGCTCCGGGCAGGGGGTAGAGCGCGGCGCAACACCCACGGGGGTCGAAGAACCCTATGGAATGGCCCGCTGCCATTCCCCTCCATGAGGACCAGCCGACCCATGACCTACGTCGTCACGGACAACTGCATCAAGTGCAAGTACATGGACTGCGTCGAGGTCTGTCCGGTCGATTGCTTCTACGAGGGCGAGAACATGCTCGTCATTCATCCTGACGAGTGCATCGATTGCGGCGTCTGCGAGCCCGAATGCCCGGCCGAGGCGATCAAGCCGGATACCGAGCCGGGTCTGGAAGCCTGGCTCAAGCTCAACGCCGACTACGCGAAGTCCTGGCCCAATCTCACGCAAAAGAAGAACCCGCCCGCCGACGCCAAGGAGTGGGATGGCGTTTCCGGTAAGCTCGAGGCACACTTCTCGGCCAATCCGGGAGCCGGCGACTGATCGCCCGGAATGCCGATCTGCGCATCAATGCTCTCGCGCGGCGGTGAACCTGTCGGCGAGACGTGTCGCGTGTCCCGGGATCGTCGGCTCGCGGCGCGGTGGTCGTGAACCGGAAGCGCGGGACTGATGAAAAGCAGTGCAGGTTGCGTCTCTCGACGCAGCCGGCTTCTCATTTTTTTTGATTTTTGGCCCTCTCCGTGCTAGGGTCCACCTCGCCGTCGCTTTCGTTCGACGTGCAGCATCCGCCGGCCGAGCGGAACTTTTCTCGGAAGGGCCCTGTTGCACGACATCTCCCGCGGTCGGGGCGCTTCCCGGTGCCGCGGCCGTTTCGGACGTCCCTTAGCTATCGGTTGAACAGGGCCTGACGGGCGCCTTCCAGGCGACCGGCAGGGAGCTATTTCCCCGGGCGCCCTGACCCGGACGAACGCTCCTTTCGTGGTGCCGCCGCGAACGGTGATCTGGAGGCCACCCCCGCATGACGACCGCCAAGAAGACGACAGCTGCCCGTCAGGGCTTCAAGACCGGCGAAGCGATCGTGTACCCGGCCCACGGCGTCGGCCGCATCACCGCCATCGAGGAGCAGGAGATCGCCGGCTACAAGCTCGAGCTGTTCGTGGTGTCGTTCGAGAAGGACAAGATGGTGCTGCGGGTGCCGACCGCGAAGGCCAACTCGGTCGGAATGCGCAAGCTCGCCGAGCCGGATCTGGTCAAGAAGGCGCTCGACGTGCTGACCGGCCGTGCCCGGGTGAAGCGGACGATGTGGTCGCGACGGGCGCAGGAATACGAGGCGAAGATCAATTCGGGCGACCTGATCGCCGTCACGGAAGTGGTCCGCGACCTCTACCGGTCCGACGCCCAGCCGGAGCAGTCCTATTCCGAGCGTCAGCTCTACGAGGCGGCCCTCGACCGGGTCGTGCGGGAGATCGCGGCCGTCAACCGGATCACCGATACGGAGTCGCTGAAGCTCATCGAGCAGAGCCTCGCCAAGTCCCCCCGGCGCGGCAAGGGCACGGAAGCCGATGCCGACGGCGAAGGCGACTCGGACGACATGCAGGACGAGGCGGCCTGAAGCCGTCTTCTGGCCCGACAGGGCTCACCACGGTCCATCCCAGCGAAGCCCGGCTCCGGCCGGGCTTCGTCGTTCGAGGGTGTGATCGGACACGCGCCGTCATTTCTTTTGCGGTGCGGGAACCAAAGGCCCTTCCGCTCCGTTATCGCAAGCCCCCGCGGTGGCCCTGCCCTCCTGCGCGCCGTTCCGGTGCTGCTCTCCGGGTCCATCGTGGACATAGACGCGCGGTTAGCAAGCGGCGGAGGCGGGGAATGGCGGAAATTGCAGGCATACGTCGGCAGTTCGTACGAATGGCGATGGACGCCCCGTTCCTCGAGCGCGACGAGGAGCGCGGTCTGGCAGTCCGCTGGAAGGACGATCGCGACGAGGCGGCCCTGCATCGTCTGATTTCCGCCCATATGCGTCTGGTGATCGCTCTGGCCGGCCGCTTCCGGCATTACGGTCTGCCGATGGCCGACCTCGTGCAGGAGGGGCATGTCGGCCTGATGGAGGCCGCGGCGCGCTTCGAGCCGGAACGCGAGGTCCGCTTCTCCACCTACGCCACCTGGTGGATCCGGGCTTCGATTCAGGATTACATCCTGCGCAACTGGTCGATCGTCCGCGGCGGTACCTCCTCGGCCCAGAAGGCCCTGTTCTTCAACCTGAGGCGCTTGCGCGCCCGCCTGATGCAATCGACCGACGAGCGCGTCGGCGACGAGATCCACCGCCGCATCGCGACCGCCATCGGCGTGTCGCGCGAAGACGTGGCGCTGATGGATGCCCGCCTGTCCGGACCGGACATGTCGCTCAACGCTCCGGTCGGCGACGACGGGGAGGCATCGGCCGAACGGGTCGATTTCCTCGTCGACAACGCGCCGCTGCCGGACGAGACGGTCGGCGACACCGTCGACGGTGAGCGTCGGCTGAGCTGGCTGCGGCAGGCCCTGACGGTGCTGTCGGAACGGGAGCTGCGTATCCTGCACGAGCGGCGCCTCGCGGAAGATCAGGCGACCCTCGAGGCTCTCGGCCATCGGCTCGGCATCTCGAAGGAGCGGGTGCGCCAGATCGAGAACCGCGCCCTCGAGAAACTCCGCAGGGCGCTGGCCGAACGTTTCCCTCAGGCCAACGGTGCGATGGGCGTCTACATCTGAGAACGGCGCGGTGACGCGTCGTCCCGTCGATGCGGATGCCGTCTCGCCACGGGTAGACGCAGTATAATTGGTCGATGCGCGGCAGCCATCGCCGTTCTCTCCGGAGCGGCGATGGCTGCCGCGTTCGCGTTGCCCGTCGATGATGGTCGTCGTCCAGCGGGGATCAGGGCGCAGGTAGACGGCGTTCCTGCCGTCCCTCGGGTGATGCGGCTTGTCGCCGTTCGACCAGCGGCTCTCACGCTTCGCCGAGCCGATGGCGGGCGACCGATCCCCTCCCCCTGCATCGCGGTCACAGCGTGACCGGCCCGAACGGGCATTACCGGCCTGACACCGATCGGGCAGGGTCCGAAACAGAGAAGCCCGGCCTTTCGGCCGGGCTCCGCTGCCGGGTGATGAGGGATCCCGCGAGGGGAACCGGGTCCTACCAGGTGCCGAACTTGTAGTTCAGGCCGGCGCGGACGACCGCGAACTCGGTGTCGCGGCGGTTCTGGGCCGCCTGGACCAGCGCCACGCCCGGGCTGTTGGTGTAGATCACCGTGCCGGCGTTGTTGACCGCGAAAGCGCCGTTGAGGCCGTTGCCGCGATCCAGGTTCACGTACAGACCTTCGACCTTCACGGTCACGGCCGAGGACTTGAAGAAGTTCAGGAACGAGTCGGTGGGCAGGGCGTACTCGACGCCGCCGCCGACGGTCCAGCCGGTCTTGAAGTCGTCGGTCGAGGTGTTGGGCAGGCCGAAGTCGCGACCGCCGCCCGAGCCGTAGGCGAAACCGCCGGTGGCGTAGACGAGGGTGCGGTCCCAGGCGTAGCCCAGGCGGCCGCGCACGGTGCCGAAGAAGTCCAGGCCCGAGATGCCGGCCGGGTTGAACACCTGCTGGGCCGCCAGCGGGGCGGTGGCGGCGAAGCGGTTGCGGTCACGGCCGAAGTCGACGTACTGGGCGTCCGCCTCGAGACCGACGACGATGCCGGAGCCCGGGGTGAACTGGTAGTTGTAGCCGATCTGGCCGCCGCCGACGAAGCCGTCCGACGAGCGCTGGCTCGGGAAGGCGATGACCGCCGAGGTGCCGGGGGCGACGAGGCCGGTGGCCGGGCCGACGCCGACGATGGTGGCGCGGTTGTTGTCCTCGGTGGCGAAGCCGTAGCCGGCGTTGAAACCGGCGTAGAAGCCGGTCCAGGTGAAGACCGGCACCGGCGTGAACACCGGCGGCGGCGCCGCGCGGCGCGGAAGGTCCGCCGCCGAGGCAGCGGCGGTGAGGCCGGCGAGGGCCACGGAGGCGAGGAGAATCTTCTTCATTTGTGACTGGTCCTGGTTGGCGAAAGCCGGCGCGCTTGTATCCCTGGCCCGGCGTCCGGTCTGTCGCTTTCCTGCAACAAGGCAGGCTTTTACCGGACCGCACGTCAACAAAAGATGAAATTCCGTCGCCGCGATCGTCGAATTTGCGCGGGTCGTGGAGCGATTAGGTTAAGCCTAACAAATCATTACAACAGCGCCTGTTCGCCCTGCCGCCGCCCTGCGCGTTCCTGCAGTTGCGGCACGGGCCGGGTCGGGGCGCCCGCTGCTGATCGCGGCCTGTTGCATATTGATCGAGATCACGAGGAAGTGCCGCTCGCCGCGGTACCGGGCATCCTGCCCCCTCGCGCGATTTCCGAAGCCCTGGCCGGGGTCCGCCGGAGTAGGGACGCCGCGTGCTCCGCCAGCCTTCGTGGTGCTGCCTGCGTGCGGCCGGTTCGATCTGTGGCCGCTTTTCCTGGGACAAGTGGCCGAAGCTGCTTGACAAAGTTCGCCGTATCGGGCGTGTCCCAGGGGCCGGCGCGACTTCGGCGCGCCGCCGCAATGGCATGACCGTGCACATTCCCGTTCGCGCGTAGCAGGTTGTGCAACCAACCTGCGCCCAAGCCGTTGCCGGGATGGATTCTCCCGCGCCGGTCGGCCCACGCCGCGCGCAACGGTTCGCATACGGAATGTCATTCGCAGAACTGGGTTTGAGCGACAAGGTCCTGCAGGCCGTCACGGAATCCGGCTACACGACGCCGACTCCGATTCAGGCGCAGGCCATCCCCCATGTGCTCGGCCGGCGCGACGTCCTCGGTGTGGCGCAGACCGGCACCGGCAAGACCGCGGCCTTCACCCTGCCGATGCTCACCATGCTGGAGCAGGGCCGCGCCCGTGCCCGCATGCCGCGCACGCTGGTGCTCGAACCGACGCGGGAACTCGCCGCGCAGGTCGTCGAGAACTTCGAGCGTTACGGCAGCAACCACAAGCTCAACGTCGCCCTGCTGATCGGCGGCGTGTCGTTCGCCGACCAGGACCTCAAGATCACCCGCGGGGTCGACGTCCTCATCGCGACGCCCGGGCGTCTGCTCGATCACTTCGAGCGCGGCAAGCTCCTTCTGTCGGGCGTCGAGCTGCTGGTGATCGACGAGGCCGACCGGATGCTCGACATGGGATTCATCCCTGACATCGAGCGGATCGTGAAGCTGGTTCCCTTCACCCGGCAGACGCTGTTCTTCTCGGCGACGATGCCGCCGGAAATCCAGCGTCTGGCAGACGACTTCCTGCACAATCCGGTCCGGATCGAGGTCGCGCGGCCCGCATCCACGGCCTCGACGATCACGCAGCGGCTGGTCGCCACCGGGGCCGAGGGACACCAGAAGCGCAAGACGCTGCGTAAGCTGATCCGGGCCGCGGAGGATCTCAGGAACGGGATCATCTTCTGCAACCGCAAGCGCGACGTGGCGCAGTTGCAGAAATCCCTGTCGAACCACGGCTTCAACGTCGCGGCTCTGCACGGGGACATGGACCAGCGCGCCCGCATGGCGGCCCTCGATGCGTTCCGGTCCGGCGAAACCCCTCTCCTCGTCGCCAGCGATGTCGCGGCCCGCGGGCTCGACATCCCGGCGGTGAGCCACGTTTTCAACTTCGACGTGCCCCATCACGCCGAGGATTACGTCCACCGGATCGGCCGGACGGGACGCGCCGGGCGCAGCGGATGCGCCTTCACCCTGGTGGCGAGAGGCGACGAGAAGTCTCTCGCGGCGATCGAGAGCCTGATCGGTCAGCCGGTCGCCTGGGAAGCGGGCGACCTCGCCACCGTCGCACCGGACAACGATGCGGACGAGCCGCGGCCACGGCGCGGCCGGGGGGAGCGGAGCGGACGCGGCGGCCGGCGCGAGGAGGCCCGCGGCGAGCGTCGCGTCGATGCTCCGAACCGCGTCCGGGGCCGCCGGAGCGAGGAACGTCCGCGCCCGGCCCCCGCGCAATCCCGTCCGCCCCGAGACGACGACGCGATGCCGGAGGCCGAGATCGGGCTCGGTGGGCACATCCCGGCCTTCCTGCTGCGTCCGGTTGTTTTCAAGAAGAAGAACGACCAGGAATAGAAAAGGCTTTTTCGGCGCCCGGCTGGTTGCGGTCTGGTCTTAACCGCTTCTCTACCTGCCGGGTGTATCCCAACGAGCGAGAGCGCCGTGTGAGGACGACGCGGCGTGGATCGTGGGAGAAGCCGGGTGAGTGAACTGTCCCAGGCTGACATCGACCGCAGCTTCCTGTTCGGGCAGCGAGCGACCGAGTTGATGAAGGCTTACGGCTCTTCGGCCGACCCGCGCAGCTACGCGGTTTGGTACTCCTACGTCGCCGGGTTGCAACCCCCCCCTCAACGAGGCTGTGAAGCGTCTCACCGCTGAGCACGGGACGCTGAGCGCGAGCAGCATCGATCAGCTCTACGAGACCTACATCGACGGCCGCCGTCTCTCGGCGGAGGCCGAGCGCACAGGGTCCGGGGTCATCGCCGAGATCGATCAGATCATGGAGATGCTCGAAGTCGCGCTCGGTTCGACCATGCGATACGGCGCCTCGCTGCAGGCGATTTCCCAGGACCTCGCTGCGCCCACCATCAACCGCACCCGCATACGCGAGGTCGTCTCGTCGCTGGTGATCGCGACGCGGGACGTGTCGGCCAACAACCGCACCCTCGAAGCCCGCATGCGCGAGAGCCGCGCCGAGATCGAGACGCTGCGCGAGACCCTGGAAGCGGTCAGGGTCGAGTCCCTCACCGATCCGCTCACCGGGATCGGCAACCGCAAGCACTTCGACGAGATGCTGCGCAAGGCGGTGGATCACGCCTCCATGCAGGGGCATCCCACCAGCCTGATCGTGATCGACATCGATCACTTCAAGCGCTTCAACGATCTCTACGGGCACCTGACCGGCGATCAGGTGCTGCGTCTCGTCGCCGTGACGATGCGCGAGAACGTCGATACCGGGGCCATCCTCGCCCGTTTCGGCGGCGAGGAGTTCGGGGTGATCCTGGCCGGCCCGCAACGGCGACACCGCCCGCCTCGCGGCCGAGCGGATCCGGACCAGCGTGATGGGCCGCGAACTGGTGAAGCGCTCGACGGGCGAGTCCCTCGGTCGGGTAACGGTGTCGGTCGGCCTTGCCAGTTTCCGCCGCGGCGACACCGCCGTGTCGCTGCTGGAGCGCGCCGACCACTGCATGTTCATCGCCAAACGGTCGGGCCGGAACCGGGTCGTCGACGATACGATGATGACCGACGGCCTGAACGACGTCGCCTGAGGCAACCCGCGGCTTGAACTGCCGGCCACCCGGGCGGAGGTGCACGACGCGGGTCCGCTCGAACCCTGCTCCGATGCCGACAGGATGAGCCCGCGCGGCGCTTGAGCGAAGCCGAAATCCGCATCGCGAAAGCGATTGCTGCGCAATCGCCACGATCCCGGCAGGGATCGCCTGAAGCGATCATACGGATTTCGTATGATCTCCTCGCGAGCAGATGCCGCGCTCCGCCGCGTGACCGGACACGGCTGGGCGCCGGATGTCTCCTCCGACCCGGGTTATCAGACCTGGGCCACCGCCAGCCCGTCCGGCTTCGCCGGCGTGATCGCCACCGATTCGCCGCAGCCGCAGGCGGACGTCTGGTTCGGGTTGTTGAACACGAACTGCGACGACAGCTTGTCGGTCTTGAAGTCCATCTGCGTGCCGAGCAGGAACAGCACCGCCTTGGGATCGACGAAGACCCGCACGCCGCGGTCCTCGACCATGTCCTCGCCCGGCCGGCGCTCGTCGGCGTATTCCATCGTGTAGGCCATGCCGGCGCAGCCGCCGTTGCGCACGCCGAGGCGAACGCCTGCGATCGGGCGTTCCGCGTCGGCGATGATGCTCTTGATCCGCGACGCTGCGGCATCCGTGAGCGTGATGACCTTGAAACTCGCTGCCATCTGAAAATCTCTCTCCGACAACCGGGTTCAAGGCCCGGGCAGGTGAGGGTGAACGACGGTCTGATGATAGGCAGTCGGAGGGCGGCTTTCCAGCCGCCCGGCTACCACATGTCGAGGGCGATGCGGGCTTCGTCGGACATCCGGCTCTGGTCCCACGGCGGGTCGAACACCATCGTGACGGTGCAGCCCTGCACGCCCGGCACCGAGGCGACCGCGTTCTCGACCCAGCCCGGCATCTCGCCGGCCACCGGGCAGCCCGGGGCGGTGAGCGTCATGTCGATCGCCACCGAGCGGTCGTCGGCGATGTCGACCTTGTAGATCAGGCCGAGCTCGTAGATGTCGGCCGGGATCTCGGGGTCGTAGACGGTCTTGAGCGCCGCGACGATGCCGTCGGTCAACTGATCGAGTTCCTCGGGCGGGATGGCCGAGCCGGAGACCGGCGGGCCGGAGGCGGTGGGGGTCGCAGTCATGGGTTCCTCACGCGAACATCATCTCGGCCTTGGCGAGGGCGGTCACCAGGGCGTCGACGTCGTCGGTGGTATTATACAGTCCGAACGAGGCGCGACAGGTCGAGGTCGCGCCGAAGCGGGCGAGCAGCGGCATCGCGCAATGGGTGCCGGCCCGCACCGCGACGCCCTGGCGGTCGATCACCGTCGCGACGTCGTGGGCGTGGGCCCCCTTCATCTCGAACGAGATCACTGCGCCCCTGTCCTTCGCGCGTCCGATCAGCCGCAGGCTGTTCATCGCGCCGAGCCGCTCCATCGCGTAGGCGGTCAGCGCCGCCTCGTGCGCCGCGATCCTGTCCTGGCCGAGCCCCATCATGAAGTCGAGGGCGGCGCCGAGGCCGACCGCCTCGACGATCGCCGGTGTGCCGGCCTCGAAGCGGTGCGGCGGCTCGTTGTAGGTGATCGCGTCCTGGGTGACGGTGTGGATCATCTCGCCGCCGCCCTGGTAGGGGGGCAGCCGCTCCAGCCACTCCTTCTTGCCGTAGAGCACGCCGATCCCGGTCGGGCCGTAGACCTTGTGGCCGGTGAAGACGAAGAAGTCGCAGTCGAGATCCTGCACGTCGATGCGCTGGTGGACCGCGCTCTGGGCGCCGTCGAGCAGCACCGGCACGCCGTGCGCGTGGGCGATGCGGACGATGTCCTTCGCCGGCGTCACCGTGCCGAGCACGTTCGACATGTGGGTGACCGCCACCATCTTCGTGCGCGGCGTGAACAGCCTCTCGTACTCGTCGAGCAGGAAGTTGCCGTCGTCGTCCACCGGCGCCCACTTGATGACGGCGCCGCGGCGCTCGCGCAGGAAGTGCCACGGCACGATGTTGGAATGGTGCTCCATGATCGACAGGATGATCTCGTCCCCCTCCCCGATCACGCCGGCCCAGCCCATCGAGGAGGCCACGAGGTTGTAGGCCTCGGTGGCGTTGCGGGTGAGGATGATCTCGTCGGTCGAGCGGGCGTTGAGGAACACGCGCGCCGACTCGCGCCCGCCCTCGAACCCCTCGGTCGCGGCGTTGGCCATGAAGTGCAGGCCGCGATGGACGTTGGCGTAGGCGGTCTCCATCGATCCGACCATCGCGTCGATCACGGCGCGCGGCTTCTGCGCCGAGGCGGCGTTGTCGAGGTAGATCAGCGGCTTGCCGTAGACGGTCTGCGACAGGATCGGGAACTGCGCCCGGATCGCCGCGACGTCGTAGGGGGCCTGGGAGGCGGGTGCGGTCATGGGGTGCTCGTGGGGAGGGAGGGCGTCGGAGCGGCCGGGGAACGGGGCCGCGCGCGGGAAGCGCGCGGCCCCGAGCCGCCTATTTCCGCGCTGCCAGCCAAGTCTCGATCCGGCCGATCAGGTCCGCGCGGGCGCCCTCGTGCGAGACCGCTTCCACGGATTCGCCGACGAAGGCCTGGACGAGCAGGCTCTCGGCGACGGCGCGCGGCAGGCCGCGGGCCATGAGGTAGAACAGCAGGTCGTCGTCCGGCGCGCCGCAGGTGGCGCCGTGGCCGCAGGCGACGTCGTCGGCGAAGATCTCCAGTTCCGGCTTGTTCATCATCTGACCGTCGTCGGTCAGGAGGAGGCAGTCGGACTTCATCTTGCCGTCGGTCTGCTGCGCGACCTGCCGGACGATGATCTTGCCCTGGAACACGCCGGTGGCGTCGCCGTCGATCACCGTCTTGAACATCTCGCGGCCGATGCCGCCCACCGCCGCGTGGTCGGCGAGCAGGGTCGAATCCGCGAGCTGGCCGTGGCCGAGCAGCGCCGCGCCGTTGACCACCGCGTTGGCATTCTCGCCCGCGACGTGCAGGTAGATCTGGTGGCGCGACAGCACGGCGCCGGTCACGAGGTTGACGGTCTCCAGCCGGGCCTCGGCGTCGAGCCGCACCGAGAGCGTCGACAGCGCGACCGCGGCGCGTCCCTCGGCGTTCAGGCGGGCGTGCCGGAAGTCGGCTCCCTCGCCGATGCGCACGTCGAGGGCGTCGTTGGGCTGGTAGGTCAGCCCCTCCGGACCCTCGTGGCTCTCCAGCAGCGTGAACTCGGCGCCGGCGCCGAGTTCGACCAGCACGCGGGTCGCGGTCGAGAACGCCGCCGCGCCGGTGCCGACGAAGCGCAGATGCACCGGCATCTCCGGCTTGGCACCCTCCGCGACCGAGATCAGCGCACCGTCGGCGAGGAACGCGGTGTTGAGCTGATAGATCGGGTTCTCGCGGACCTGCTCGACGGGGGCGAGGCGCTTCAGGCGCGCATCGCCCTGCGCCAGCGCCGCGTCGAGCGGACTGACCGTGACGCCCGCGGGCAGAAGGTCGAGGTCGGACAAGGCGGCGACGAGGTGGCCGTTGACGAAGGTCAGGCGCGCGGCCTCGACCTTCGAGAAGCCGGTGGCCCCGGACACCGCGGCCTTCGCGACGTCCTCGGCCGGCGCCTCGGCGGGCGGAGCGGCCTCGGTGATCGCGGCGCGCAGGTCGGTGTACTTGAACGCCTCGACGCGCCGGCTCGGCAGGCCGGTCGCCTCGAAGAAGCGGAACGCCTCCTCGCGGCTGATCGCCTCCTCGGTGGCGAAGCCCTTGCGCGCGGCCTCGAACAGCTTCGACAGCCCGGCCTCGGCGGGGGAGCGGAGGTTGGTGATGTCGGCCATCACGCGGCCTCGCCCGTGCGGTACTCGGCGTAGCCGGACGCCTCCAGTTCGAGCGCCAGCTCCTTGCCGCCGGTCTTCACGATCTGGCCCTTCGACATCACGTGCACGGTGTCGGGCACGATGTGGTTGAGCAGCCGCTGGTAGTGGGTGATGACCAGGAACGAGCGGCCCTGCGCCCGCAGCGCGTTCACGCCTTCGGACACGATGCGCAGCGCATCGATGTCGAGGCCGGAATCGGTCTCGTCGAGGACGCAGAACTTCGGCTCCAGCAGCGCCATCTGGAGGATCTCCATGCGCTTCTTCTCGCCGCCGGAGAACCCGACGTTGAGGGCGCGCTTGAGCATCTCGCGGTTGATCTCGAGGGTGTCGGCGGCGGCGTAGACCCGGCGCATGAAGTCGGGGGTGGTCAGTTCGTCCTCGCCCCGGGCCTTGCGCTGCGCGTTGAGGCACGCCTTGAGGAAGGTCATGGTGCCGACGCCGGGGATCTCCAGCGGGTACTGGAAGGCCAGGAACACGCCGGCGGCGGCGCGCTCGTCGGCCGCCATCTCCAGAACGTTCTCGCCGTCGAGCAGGATCTCGCCGTCGAGGACCTCGTAGTCCTCCTTGCCCGCGATGACGTAGGACAGGGTCGACTTGCCGGACCCGTTCGGGCCCATGATGGCGGCGACCTCGCCGTCGTTGACGGTGAGGTTCAGGCCGTTGAGGATGCGGTTGTCCTCGATCTGCACGACGAGGTTCTTGATTTCGAGCATCGTTCGATAGTCCTGTTCGTTTGCAATGCCCTTACCCGCGAAAGCTGGCGGATCGACACATCCCCAGTTGAGCTGACGCTTCGAGCTTGATCGCGGTTCCCCTCTCCCGGATGGGAGAGGGGCCAGGGGTGAGGGCGGCTCGGGTTCAGAGAAAGTCACCTGAGGTCAAGCTGCGCTGCTCGACAGTTGGTGCTTGGTTCTGTGGCCGAGCCACCCTCGCGCGATCTTCGATCGCCCCTACCCCTCTCCCATTCGGGAGAGGGGATCCCGCGTTTCTTATCGAAGCCGATCGCTCATCAGGCGACGTGTGGATGCCGCAAGCCGTGAACGGGCAGGGCCAATCCGGTGCCGTGTTCGAAGGTCCGTCAGCCCACCGAGCCTTCCAGGCTGATCGAGATCAGCTTCTGGGCCTCGACGGCGAACTCCATCGGCAGTTGCTGCAGCACGTCGCGGACGAAGCCGTTGACGATCAGCGCCGTCGCCTCCTCCTCGGAGAGGCCGCGTTGCAGGCAGTAGAACTTCTGGTCCTCGGAGATCTTCGAGGTCGTGGCCTCGTGCTCGAACACCGCGGAGGCGTTCTTCGACTCGATGTAGGGCACGGTGTGCGCGCCGCACTGGTCGCCGATGAGCAGGGAGTCGCAGTTGGTGAAGTTGCGCGCGCCCTTGGCCTTGCGGTGGGCCGAGACGAGGCCGCGATAGGTGTTCTGCGACCGGCCGGCCGAGATGCCCTTCGAGATGATCCGGCTCGTCGTGTTCTTGCCGAGATGGATCATCTTGGTGCCGGAATCGACCTGCTGCATGCCGTTCGACACCGCGATCGAGTAGAACTCGCCGCGGGAATCGTCGCCGCGCAGGATGCAGGACGGGTACTTCCAGGTGATCGCCGAGCCGGTCTCGACCTGCGTCCACGAGATCTTCGAGCGCGCCCCGCGGCAATCGCCGCGCTTGGTCACGAAGTTGTAGATCCCGCCCTTGCCCTCGTTGTCGCCCGGATACCAGTTCTGGACGGTCGAGTACTTGATCTCGGCGTCGTCGAGCGCCACCAGCTCGACCACCGCGGCGTGGAGCTGGTTGTCGTCTCGCTTCGGGGCGGTGCAGCCCTCGAGATACGAGACGTACGAGCCCTTGTCGGCGATGATGAGCGTGCGCTCGAACTGGCCGGTGTCGCGCTCGTTGATGCGGAAATAGGTCGACAGCTCCATCGGGCAGCGCACGCCCGGCGGGATGTAGACGAACGATCCGTCCGAGAACACGGCCGAGTTCAGCGTGGCGAAGAAGTTGTCGGTCACCGGCACGACCGAGCCGAGGTATTTCCTCACGAGGTCGGGATGCTCGCGCACCGCCTCGGAGATCGGCATGAAGATCACGCCGGCCTTGGCCAGTTCCGCCTTGAAGGTGGTGGCGACCGAGACCGAGTCGAACACCGCGTCGACCGCGACGCGACGCTCGGGGGCGATGCCCTCCAGCACCTCGACCTCGCGCAGCGGGATGCCGAGCTTCTCGTAGGTCTTCAGGATCTCGGGGTCGATCTCGTCGAGCGACTCAGGGCCCTTCCGCTTCGGCGCGGCGTAATAGTAGATGTCGTTGTAATCGACCCGGTCATACGAGACCCGTGCCCATTCCGGCTCCTTCATCGTCAGCCAGCGGCGATAGGCGTCGAGGCGCCATTCGAGCATCCACTCGGGTTCGTTCTTCTTCGCCGAGATGAACCGGATCACGTCCTCGGAGACGCCCTTCTCGGACTTCTCCATCTCGATCGTGGTCTCGAACCCGTACTTGTACTGATCGACGTCGATGGCGCGAACGCGATCGACCGTCTCCTGCACTGCAGGCATTCACGTCTCCTACCGCTGACGGCTTCAAGGGCCGCGGGTTGATGACACGGCCGGCTGGGGAGGCGAGATCACGCCGCCCTCTCCTGCCGCTTATATAGGGTGGCGAGCAGCCGTTCGAAGGCCGCGAGGAACCGTTCCCCGTCGGCGGATTCGCTGCTCCACCCCAGACTCAGGCGCAGGGCGCCCGCGGCGAGCGCCGCCGGGACCCCCATCGCCATCAGAACCGTCGAGGCCGACACCTTGCCCGACGAGCAGGCCGCGCCCGACGACACAGCCACGCCGGCGAGGTCGAGGGCGATCAGCGCCGTCGAGGCCCGGCAGCCCCGGCACCGCGAAGCACAGGGTGTTGGGCAGCCGCGCCGCGCCCTCGCCGAACACCACCGCTTCCGGTGCCCGGGCGCGGAGGCCGGCCGCGACCGCGTCCCGGATCGCCGAGAGGCGCGCCGGCTCCCCGCCGAGGTCGCCCCAGGCCATGGCCGCCGCGACCCCGAACCCGACGATCCCCGGCACGTTCTCGGTGCCTGCCCGCCGCCGCGACTCCTGGCCGCCGCCGCGGATGACGGGGCCGAGCTCGATGCCCGGGGCGAGCACGGCGGCGCCGACCCCCTTCGGGGCGCCGAGCTTGTGGCCCGACAGCGTCACCGCGTCGACCCCGAGGGCATCCATCTCCAGCGGGATCCGTCCCGCGGCCTGCACCGCGTCGCTGTGGACCAGGGCGGCCGGATGGGCGCGCGCGAGCCCGGCGATCCGCGCGAGCGGCTGGATCACCCCGGTCTCGTTGTTGGCGGCCTGCACCGAGATCAGCACCGCCTCGTCGGACAGCTCGGCGAGGCGGCGCTCGAGGACCGCGAGGTCGAGGATCCCGTCGGCGCCGACCGGGATGACCTCGGTCCGGTCGGCCGGGAAGCCGTGCCCGGACAGGACGCACGGATGCTCGGTGGCGCCGACGAGGAGGCGCGTCGGCGCCGGTTGTCCGGAGCGGCGCAGGGAGCAGGACAGGACGAGGGTGGCCGCCTCGGTGCCGCCGCTGGTGAACACGACGCCCTCCGGCGCGGCGCCGACGAGGCCGGCGACATGCCGGCGGGCGGTCTCCAGGGCGGCGCGGGCCGCCCTGCCCTCCTGGTGGACCGAGGACGGGTTGCCCGGAAGCCCGCTCAGCGCGCGCACGACCGCCGCCGTCACCTCCGGCCGCATCGGGGAGGTGGCGTTGTGATCGAGGTAGCTGCGGGTCGTTCCGTCCATCCGTTGATTTCCTTTGCCTTTCCCCCCTGTCGGCGTGGTAAGGCGCGCTGGATGCACGCCCGTGACGCCCTCACGGATCAAGGCTGACGAGGGATCCGCACGAGGCCAGAACCCCAGTTTGGAACAATTCTAGTCGCCTAGAACCGTTCTAAGAGTGCTTTTAGGATAGCGCCGACCTGAGTCAAGGCTCGCTGCCGCCCATCCGACCCGGATGTGCCGCGACCGGATCGCCGGTCCGCATCCCGGTGATGCGCCTTTCCACGACCGCCATTCCAAGAGGTTCGACACCATGCCCGAGGTCATCTTCGCCGGTCCGGCCGGCCGGCTCGAAGGCCGCTACCAGGCTCCCAAGCAGAAGGGAGCGCCGATCGCGATCGTGCTTCATCCCCACCCGCAATTCGGCGGGACGATGAACAATCAAATTGTTTACAACCTTTTCTACACCTTCGCAAACCGCGGCTTCGCCGCCCTGCGCTTCAATTTCCGCGGCGTCGGCCGCAGCCAGGGCTCGTTCGATCACGGCGCCGGCGAACTCTCGGACGCCGCCGCGGCGCTCGACTGGGTGCAGGCGGTCAATCCCGAGGCGCGGGCGTGCTGGATCGCCGGCGTCTCGTTCGGCTCGTGGATCGGCATGCAGCTTCTGATGCGCCGGCCGGAGATCGAGGGCTTCATCTCGATCGCCGCGATGGCCAACCGCTACGACTTCACCTTCCTGGCGCCGTGCCCCTCCTCCGGCCTGTTCGTCCATGGGTCCGAGGACCGGGTCGCCCCGGCCCGCGAGGTGATGCCGGTGATCGAGAAGGTGAAGACGCAGAAGGGCGTCGTGATCGAGCACCAAGTGGTCGAGGGCGCCAACCACTTCTTCGACGGCAAGGTCGACGAACTGACCCAGACGGTCGAGACCTACCTCGACAAGCGCCTCGGCAAGCGCGAGGACGCGGCCTGACCGGCGTCTCCGTTCCGCCCGGCGGCGGGAGCCGGACCGGGCGGCTTCGGCGAACCGGCCGCCGGGCCGCGAGGAGCTGCTCCGCTCAGATGTTGCAGCTCAGTCCCATGGCCGCCAGCCCCTCGTCCAGCAGGTCGCCGACATTCGGGATGCCGAGCAGGTAGTCGGCGGCGTTGGTGCCGGCCGCCTCGCGCTCGCGGGCGAGCCGGACCGCGTCGGGCCATTCCTCCGGCTCCATGTCGTTGCGGCCGATGTACAGGATCGCCAGCAGTTCCGGACGCTCGTCGTCGTTGAGGCCGGCGATCATCTCGCGCAGCTCCTCCTCGGTCGCGTCGTCGGTGCCGCCGACCAGCACGTCCCGGGCACCGTCGTCGATGGGGTTCGAACCGGAATCCGGATCCGTGAGGCCGTCCTTCACGTCGAGGGCCCGGGCCCGCAGGATGAACTCACAGACCTTCTCGACCGCGATCTCCATTCATACCTCCAGCGTGCCGCCTGCGTGCGGCAGCGGCTTCCGCTCGTTCAACCCCCGAACGGCGAGGCGGTTCGCGGCCGGGCCCAGGTCCGGTCAACCCTTTCCCTCCCTTCCCTCCGCGTCCGAGGTCACGATGCTGTTCAACGCCGCCCTCGCGGCCCTGCGGCAGGTGCTGTCCCCACCCCTGCGCCGCATCCTGTGGAAGTCCCTCGGCCTGACGATCGGGCTTCTGGTGCTGATCTGGTTCGGCCTGACCCGGCTCATCAACGCCTTCCTGGCCGGACACCCGATCTCGACCGACTACCCGCTCGTCAACGGCCTCGCGTTCTTCCTCGCCGGCGCCGGGCTGTTCGTCGCCCTCGCCTACATCCTGCCGGCGGTCTCGATCCTGGTCGCCGGCTACTTCCTCGACGACGCGGCCGAGATCGTCGAGCGCAGCGACTTCCCGGACGAGGTTCCGGGACAGGCGCTGCCCCTCGGGCAGGCCATGCTCTACGCCGCCCGCTTCGCCGGCCTCGCCCTGCTGGTGAACCTCGTCGCCCTGGCGCTGTTCTTCGTGCCCGGCGTCAATCTCGTGGCCTTCTTCGGCGCCAACACCTACCTGCTCGGGCGCGAGTATTTCGAGATGGCCGCGGCGCGGTTCCGGCCGCTGCCGGAGGCGGGGGCGATGCGCCGGCACCATTCCGGCACGGTGATGCTCGCCGGCGCCCTGCTCGCCGGGCTGATGGTGGTGCCGGTCCTCAACCTGCTGACGCCGCTCTTCGGCATCGCCCTGATGGTCCACGTCCACAAGGGCCTGAGCCGCGACCGGCTGCTGATGCCGCCGCGGCGCGGCGGCGCCCTCCGGCCGCCCGGTTCCTGAGCCCCGCTGCGCCGGCCGGGGACGGGCCGGTCCGGGAGGGCCGGCTCAGGAGCGGCGGCCCCAGCGCATGCCCGGCGCCTGCCCGGCCCCGGCGCCCTTCTGCCCCACGGCGGGGCCGCCGGCATCGTGCGGGTGATGGCCCGAGCCCTGGCCCATCGGCGTCGGCGCGATCACGTCGGGGATCGTCGCCATCTCCGGCGTGCCGCGGCGGGTGGCGAACTGGCCGGCCTTGCGGAAGCGCCAGAGGTAGCCGGGCACCACGGCCTCGACCGCGGTCGGGGTGATCCCCAGGGCCTCGATGGTGCGCTCCTCCGCCTTGGCCGCCTCCGACACGACGTTGTCGCTCTGGAGCATCAGCACCTGATCGCGGGTGAGCTTCACCCCGTCGGGCAGCAGGCCGAGGGTCAGGGCGTTGGCGAGTTCGAGGGCCCGGGCCTGGAGCAGCGCCAGCGGCTGCGGCAGCGGCAGGACGAGGCGCGAGCGCATCGTCACCGCGAGGGTGTAGTCGATGAGTTCCTGGAGGGTGCGGATCTCCGGTCCGCCGAGCTCGTAGACCGTTCCGGCCCGGGCCTGCCCCTCGACGGCGCGGGTGATCGCCTCGGCGACGTCGCCGACGAAGACCGGCTGCATCCGGCTCTCGGCCCCGGCGATCGGCAGGACCGGCATCAGCCGGGCGAGGCCCGCGAAGCGGTTGAAGAAGCTGTCGCCCGGGCCGAACACGATCGAGGGACGGAAGACGATCGCGTCGGAGCGCGCCGCGAACACCTGGGCCTCGCCCTCGGCCTTCGAGCGGGCATAGGCCGCCGGAGCGTTCGCGTCGGCGCCGATCGCCGAAACGTGGACGAGGGGTGCACCGACGGCGGCGGCCGCCCGCGCGACCTCGCCGGCGCCGTCGGCCTGGAGGCGCCGGAAGCTCTGGTTGCCGCTCTCCTGGAGGATGCCCACGAGGTTGACGACGATGTCGGCATGCTCGGCCGCCCGTGCGATCGAGGCCGGGTTGCGCAGGTTGGCCTGGACGCCGACGATCTGGCCGACACGGCCGAGGGGCTGGAGGAACTGGGCGAGGTCGGGCCGGCGCACCGCGACCCGGATGCGGTAGCCGCGCTTCGCCAGGGACCGCACCACGTGTCGGCCGAGGAATCCGGAGCCGCCGAAGATGGTCACGAGCTGCGAGGCGGGCCGGGTGAGGCCGACGGTGTCGAAGCCGGTCATGGGTCTCAGGATCCTGTGCGCGACGGTCAGGGGCTCTTAGTCAAACCACTCAGCCCTGTGAAGCTCCCGCGCCGCCGCAACGGCCGGGCGCCCAGGGAGGCGGAACTCACGGCTTGCCGCACGGATAAGCTTCGCGAAGGGCCAGCAGGGCGAGCACGCCCGCGCTCTCGCGCTGCGCCGCCGGATGGGCGTTGCCGTACTTGACCACCGTCTGGACGAGCTGGATCAGGGTTCCGTCCGCCGGCAGGCAGGTCCGCAGCAGGGGCGGCGCGTCGCCGGACTCGGCCACCGCCGCGAGGTCCTGGACCGCGCCCATGAACGCCCAGCACGCGACCGTATCGGGCTCCTGACGGAAGTCCACCTGCTTGCCCGTCACCTTGGCGCCGCGGAGCAGGCTCTTGCACTGCGCCACGAGCAGGCCGCCATCGATCGCAGCGGCCGGGTGGGGGACGAGAACAACCGCGAGGGCGGCGGCCGCAAGGAAGCGTGGCATGGTCGGGGTCCCGGGTGCCGTCGTCGCGCGACGGTCCGGGATGCGAGGCCGGCGGGCTGGAGGATCCCTGCGAGCGCCCCTCTCGGGACCCGTCCTCACCGCCGCCTCGCCCGCACCCTGACGGCCGCACGACCGGAGACCCGTGTGTAGCAAGCTTCGCGGTCCCGCCGCGACACCGGTGCCGAGAAGGCGGTGGAGGAGCGCGGCCCTCGTTGCCGCACCCGACCGGTCAGCGGGCCGGGTAGACCACGCGCAGGAGCGACACGTCGGTGCGCGCCTCCGCCGGCTCGGCCGGCTTCGGCCCGCGGCGGTTGAACCTGGCCATCTGCCTGCGGGCCTCGTCGGCCGGCAGCGCCCCGACCGGCGTGGTCATGGCGAGCAGGTCGCGCCGGGTCTTGGCGTTGACCGCAGTCGAGCGCCGAACGTCCTCGAAATCGCTCATCCGGTGCTGCGCGGCGTCCGCGTCGCCGCGGAACACCCGCGGTCCCTCGGGCAGAACCACGATGTCGCCGGGCCGGAGGGTCGGATCCCGCAGGAGCGCGGCGCGGATGTCGGGCTTCTCCCCGGGCGCCGCCGCGACCGGGCGCGGCGGCGGCTTGGGTGCCTCGGCCTTCGGCAGCGCCACGTAGCGGATGCGGGGCCGGTGCTTGCGGACCTTCGCCGACACCCGGCTGCGGGGAGCCCACTGGTAGGGATCCGGCTGCCCGTAGGCCGGGACCGGAGCCGCGACCGGCGCCGGCTGGGCGAAGAAGCCGCGGAAGAAGGCGTCGAGCCCGTCGCCGTCGGCGGCCTTGACCCCGGCCGCCGTCGAGACGAGGAGGCCGCCGGAGACCAGGGCGGTCACGAGCATCCGCGAGCGGATCGCCGGGTTCGCAGGATGCGGCAGCATGGCGCTCTCCGGGTGAGGTTCACGAAGTGTTGAAGCTTTCGTGCCCTCAACCGCAATCCCGCCCGAACCGTTCCGTTTCACGACCGGAAAACGCGACCGGTCTCCGCAGGTCGGTGGCGGTCGAGGCGGTGGTGTCGCGGGATCCGGACCGATCGGAGCGGCCCGGCTCGACGATCAGAGGCGGCTCAGGCGGACCTTGGCGACGCCGCGAAGACCGATCGCCCGGGCTGACGCCTGGCTGAGGTCGATCACCCGCCCGCCGACATAGGGGCCCCGGTCGTTGATGCGCACCACGACGGAGCGGCCGTTGGTGGTGTTGGTGACGCGGACCCGCGCGCCGAAGGGCAGCCGGCGGTGGGCCGCCGTGTAGGCGTGGGTGTTGAAGCGCTCGCCGCTCGCGGTGCGCCGGCCCTGGAAGCCGGGCCCGTACCAGGAGGCGGCCCCGGCCTGGGCGTGAGCAGGCGTGCCGGCTTGTAGGCTCGCGACGGAGGTGGCTGCCGCGAGACCGATGATCGCCAGCTTGGCCTTCGAAACCATGTTGCATTCCCGTCTTGTTCTTGGTGGGCGGCAACATGAGGGTGAACGAGGCGAGAATATGAACAAGTAAAAATAAGTCAAAATTGCAAGTATAGCCTGCCCCGCCGATGCGGGGCGACTGAAGTCATCCGATGATCGACGGGGAATCGATGCGCCCGCCCCTCACGACGTGGGAGCCTCGCGGACGGCGATGCGGATCAGGTCGGCGAGGCTGCGCACGCCGAGCTTGTGCCGGAGCTGGGTCGCGGCATTGGCGACGGTCTTGTAGCTGACGCCGAGTTCGCCGGCGATCGCCCCGTGGGACCGCCCGGCGCCGAGCAGCGCCAGGACCTGCCGCTCCCGCGGGGTCAGGCCGGCCGTGGGGGCGGCCTGAGGCGCCGCGCGCAGCAGCGCCACCTCCGTGGCGAGGGCCGGGTCGAGATAGGGCTCGCCGGCCCGCACCCGTTCGAAGGCCAGGTGCAGGTCGGCGGATGCCGTGTCCTTGAGCACGTATCCCATGGCCCCGTTGTCGAGGGCGCGGGCGACGATCACCGGATCGTTGTGCATGCTGAAGACGAGGATGCGGGTCTCCGGCGCGTGGGCGTGGATGCGGCGGATCAGTTCGAGTCCGCGCAATCCGGCGCCGTGGAACGTCAGATCGGCCACGACGATGCCCGGCCGGTGGCGGTGGAAGCGGCGGTAGCCGGCCACCACGCCGGTTGCCTCGTGCACCCGATCGATCCCGGCATCCTCCAGGACCCGGCGGCATCCCCGAAGCACGATCGGATGATCGTCGACGACCAGAACCTCCATCCCCGACCTCCCCCGCTCGCCTGCCGTCGCTGCCGCGAAGCGGCCGGGCGGCGTGTCGCTCACGGGCCACGCCGCCCCGCGGTCCGGCGTCAGCTCGTCGGCTGTCCGGCCGCCTTGCGCGCGGTCCAGTCGTCGAAGGCGATGACGTCCTGGCGCTGCTCGCCGAGCCCCTCGATGCCGAGGCTGACCACGTCGCCGGACTTGAGGAAGCGCGGCGGCTTCATGCCGAGGCCGACGCCGGGCGGCGTGCCGGTGGTGATGACGTCGCCGGGCTCCAGCAGCATGAAGTGCGACAGGTACGAGACGATCTGCTTCACGTCGAAGATCATCGTCCTGGTCGAGCCGGTCTGCATCCGCTCGCCGTTGACGTCGAGCCACATCGACAGGTTCTGCACGTCCGGGATCTCGTCGGGCGTGACCAGCCACGGGCCGAGGGGGCCGAAGGTCGGGCAGCCCTTGCCCTTGGTCCAGGTCCCGCCGCGCTCGATCTGGAACTCGCGCTCCGACACGTCGTGGCAGACGCAATAGCCCGCGACGTAGTCCATCGCCTCGTTGGCGTGGACGTAGGAGGCCCGCTTGCCGACGACGACGGCGAGTTCGACCTCCCAGTCGGTCTTCACCGACGACTTCGGGATGATGACGTCGTCGTTGGCGCCGACGATGCAGGACGGCGCCTTGTTGAAGATGATCGGTTCCTTGGGGATCTCGGCGCCGGTCTCGGCGGCGTGGTCGGCGTAGTTCAGCCCGATGGCGATGAAGTTGCGGGTGTGCCCGACGCAGGGACCCAGCCGGGTGCCGGCCGGCACCGCCGGAAGGGTGGCGGGATCGATCCGCGCGAGGTTCGCGAGGCTGTCGCGCGACAGGTACGGGCCCGCGACGTCACGGATCACCCCCGAGAGGTCGCGGATGGTTCCGTCCGGGCCGACGAGCCCCGGCTTCTCGTCGCCGTTGTCTCCCCAACGCACCAGCTTCATCGCGTCCTCCCCTCGCAGCGTCGTCCGGGACGGCCTCGGCGGCGCCCCCCTCGCGGCGTCGGGGACATTGGCGTTCGCCGCCTGATCCCGCAAGCGCCGGACCCCGGGTTTTCCGCTCCCGAAAGCGTGGCGGGCGGGCCACAGCCGGCAGTAAACTGACGCAGGGCGTCGGGGACGTTCGGCAGGACTAGTGCCGATTCGGCGATCATATCAAGAAGAAATCACGGATAAACGAAGTCGATACGGGTCAACCACAGTCGAGGCGGACTATGCTTCGGGGCTGAACTTCCTGGACGTTGCGGCTGCCGCGGGCGATCCGACGTTGCCGGCCGGTCCCCGGCTTGGCAAATTCGACGACAAGCCGCGCGAGGACATCACGTCCATCGATCCAAGCGGCGCGAAACGGGACGAGGGGACCCCCATGACGAAACGGTTGACGGCGCTCATCCCTGCGGGCGTTGCGGCGGCGCTCGCCCTGGCGCCCGGCGGCGAGGCGCAGGCGGGGGCGTTCGGCCTGCGGGAGCAGAGCGCGCAGGCGCAGGGCCTCTCCTTCGCGGGCGCGGCGGCAGGCTCGGGCGGCCTGTCCTCGATGTTCTGGAACCCCGCGGTCGTGACGATGAAGCCGGGCTGGAACTCCGACTTCAACGCCTCGCTGATCGTTCCGCAGGTGACGCTGCGCACCGAGCCCGGCACGTTCCTGCCGCTCCAGCGGCTCGGCGAATCCGGCGACATCGGGCAGGCCGCGGTGCTCGCCGCCACCTACGCCAACTATCAGCTCAACGACCGGTTGTTCATCGGCCTCGCGGGCACGGTGCCGTTCGGGCTCGTCACCAAGCCCAATCAGGTCTCCGCCGGCCAGGTCTACGGCCGCTCGTCGCGGGTGTTCTCGCTGAACTTCAACCCGGTGATCGGCTACCGCGTCACCGACTGGCTCTCGGTCGGCGCCGGCCCGACGGTCGAGTACTTCCGCATCACCCTGCGGCAGGCCACCGGCATTCTGCCCACCGCGCCGAGCGCCTTCCTGAAGGGCGACGACTGGGGCGTCGGCTTCACCGCCGGCGTCCTCATCCAGCCCTCCGCCGGCACCACCATCGGCGTCGGCTACCGCTCGTCGATCCACCACGACCTGTTCGGTTCCGCCTCGCCGATCGGGCAGATCCGCGCGAACTTCAACACGCCGGAGAAGGTCTCGGTCGGCCTGACCCAGGCGCTGAGCCCGACCACCCGGATCAATTTCGGGTTCGAGTGGGACAACTGGTCGAGGGTCGGCACCGTGCCGATCAGCCTCGCGTCGTCCGGGAGCCCGGTCTCCGCCCTGCCGCTGAACTACCGCGACGGGTTCTTCTACGCGGTCGGCGGCGAGGTCGACCTGTCGCCGCAATGGACCGCCCGGGCGGGCTTCGCCTACGAGATCTCGCCGATCAACCTCGCCAACCGCACGCCGCGGCTGCCGGACGGCGACCGCTACCACGTCTCCGGCGGCGTGAGCTATCGCTACAGCGACAAGGTGCAGTTCGACCTCGGCTACACCCACATCTTCCAGGCCGGACGGACGCGGATCGCCATCGTGCCCGGCGAGGCGTCCTACATCGCCCCCCTCGCCTATCTCGCCACCGCCGACGCCAGCGCCGACATCGTCTCGGTCGGGCTGAAATATCGCTGGGACAGCCCGGCTCCGGTCGCGGCGCCCGTCCCGGTGATCCGCAAGTACTGATATGATTTTCGCATCTTGGTGATTGCTCTGCGATCGCCACGATCCGGGCCGCGGGCTCCATGCGCGAGGGCGGCGCATGGAGCCCGCGGCCGCTTCCGGCGGGATGCGCCCGATCGCCCTGCCCATCGAAACGATTTGTCATCCGGACATGGCCATGGATGGGGCGCGGGATCACCGAGGGCGCTCCAGCCGGAATGCGCCCGGTCAAGGAGAATGCGGGTCCTCCGATGATGACGGCAGGCAGGGCGTCCGGTAAGCGGAGCAACCGGTTCGATCCGACCAAGCACGGGACGCTGGCGACGATCGTGTCCGCGGCCTGCGCCCTGATCTTCGGGCTGGCGACGGTGTCGATCTCCTATCAGATCTCCCGCATCCAGAAGACCATCGCCGAGGAAAGCGCCCGCGACCGTGACGTCGCCGCCCTCAGGGGCTACGTCGACACGACCCTGCGGAACTATGCGATCTACACCAAGGGCAACATGTGCATCGATGCCGTGCTCTGGATGGCGCAGCATCGGCGCGACACGTTCGACACGAAATTCACCTATCCGTACGATCTCTTCGACGACACGCTCCTCGACGACGCGATCGGCGACCGGGGTATCGAGAGGAAGCGGCTGAAATGCCGGGACGACGACGGCGAAGGCGCCTCGTTCCTGTTCGCGGCCCCCTTCAACATGATCGAGGTGGCCCTGCTCGGCTGGAGGTCGGCGATGTCGCCCGAGCGGAAGGCGCTCTACAGGCAGCAGCTGGATGCGCTGATCTGCGACGAGGCGGCATCGGCCCACGTGATCGTGACGCGGGATTTCGGACCGCTCAGCCGCCGCATGAGGCAGGCCTACCCCCAGATCCACGCCTTCGTCGCGGAGTGCGGGAAACCCGGCACCGCCCCGCCCGCGGACCGCTGAACGGGACCGCAGGGCGCCTCCTCGGTGGTGGAGAAGGCGCCCGCCCGGGTCGTTACGCCCGCTCGCGCACGTAGGTCCCGGGTGCCGGCGCCAGGGAGGGCAGCCGGTCGCCGCCGGGCTGGCGGGCCGGCACCCGCTCGGGATTCTGCGCCTCGACCCACGAGAACCAGTGCGGCCACCACGAGCCCGGATGCTCGGTCGCCGCCCGGATCCAGTCGCCGAGCTCGCCGTGGGCTGGGCCGCCGGTCCAGTACTGGTACTTCACCTTGCCCGGCGGGTTGACCACGCCGGCGATGTGACCCGAACCGGCGAGCACGTAATCGACCGGCCCGCCGAACGACCGGCAGCCCTCGAACACCGACAGAGCGGGGGCGATGTGGTCCTCGCGGGTCGCGAGGTTGAAGACCGGCATCGTCACCTTGGACAGGTCGAGTTCGACGTTGCCGAGCCGCATCTCGCCGCGCGACAGCCGGTTCTCGAGGTAGCAGTTGCGCAGGTAGAACGAGTGGTTGGCGGCCGGCATCCGGGTCGCATCGGAATTCCAGTACAGCAGGTCGAAGGGCAGCGGCGCCTTGCCCTTGAGGTAGTTGTTGACGAAGTACGGCCAGATCAGGTCGTTCGGCCGCAGCATGTTGAAGGCGTTGGCCATCTTCGAGCCTTCGAGATAGCCGAGGTTCTGCATCCCGGCCTCGATCGCGGCGATCTGCGGCTCGTCGACGAACACCTTGAGGTCGCCGGCATGGGTGAAGTCGACCTGGGTGGTCAGGAAGGTGGTGCTCTCGATCCGGTCGTCGCCCGTCGCCGCCATGTAGGCCAGGGTCACGGCCAGCAGCGTGCCGCCGACGCAGTACCCCGCCGCCGACACGGTCCGTTCCCCGGTCGCCTGCTCGATCGCGTCGAGCGCGGCGAACACGCCCTCGCGCATGTAGCTCTCGAAATCCTTGGTGGCGTGGCGCGCGTCCGGGTTGACCCAGGAGATCACGAACACGGTGAGTCCCTGCGACACCGCCCAGCGGATGAAGCTCTTCTCGGCGTTGAGGTCGAGGATGTAGAACTTGTTGATCCAGGGCGGCACGATCAGCAGCGGCCGCTTCAGCACGGTCTCGGTCTGCGGCGCGTACTGGATCAGCTCGATCAGGTCGTTGCGCAGGATCACCTCGCCGGGGGTGGTCGCGAGGTTGACCCCGACCTCGAACCGGCTCGGGTCGGTCTGGCGCAGCCGCAGCTCGCCCTTGCCGGCCTCGACGTCCTCGGCGAGCATCTTCATGCCGCGCACGAGGTTGGCGCCGCCCTCGCGCAGGGTCTCGCGGATCAGCTCCGGGTTGGTCATCAGGAAGTTCGACGGCGACAGCGCGCCGGAGAGCTGGCGGACGTAGAACTGCGCCTTGGCCCGGGTGTGGTCGTCGAGGCCCTGGGCCTCGTCGACGAGGATCTCGGCCCAGCGGGAGGTGATGAGGTAACCCTGCTTGATGAAGTCGAACATCGGGTTGCTCGACCATTCCGGTGCCGCGAACCGCTTGTCGCGCGGGTCGGGCATCGCCACCGGCAGCGTCGTCTCGCCCTGCATCTTCTGCAGGGTCGAACCCCAGAGGGCGAGGAACTGCCCGCCGAGCAGGGTCTGCGCCTCGGCCGCCTTCTGCGGATCGGTGAGCCACTTCTCGACGACCGTCCCGAGGGTGCGGACGGCCTCGCCCACGCTCTCGGCCATCGCGGTGTTCGGCTTGCCCTCCTCCAGCGGCTTGGCATAGGCCAGGGCCGCCCGGCCGAACTCCTCCACCAGGAGGCTGGCGTTCCGGGACAGGGCCTCCATGTCGGCGACCGGGGCCGCGATCTTCTCGACCGTCACGCGTCATTTCCTCCCTGACTGCCGGCGGCCTGCCGCACCGGGCCGCCTTTCCGACAAACTAATGCGCCACGAGCCGGTTTAGCCAGATATCCCATCCGGGTTTTCTTTCTCGCCATGCCGCTCCCACGCCCCCTGAACCGCAGGTCCCGTCCAGCCCTGGCCGCGCTCGCCGGCTCCCTCTGTCTCGGCGGCTGCGTCCTCGACGGCACCGGCATCAGGGACACCATCAAGTCGGCCGGCTTCGCCCCCAAGCCCGTCGAGGCTCCGGGGTTCGTCGCCGCCTCCCGTCGGGACGGCGGCGATTTCCTGCCGGTCGGGGTCTCGGCGCCGCCTCGCGAGATCGGGGCCAAGTCCGCCGCCGGGGTGAAGGATCTCGAAGCGGACCTCGACGCGAGCCGGCGCCGCAACGAGGCCCGGGGACGCGAGGCGGCCCGCCCGATCGCCCCGTCCCAGTGACCCAACGTTAGCACCGTCGTATCGCGGCCTCACCCCCGTTTCGGGCCGCGGGGCGAGAATCACGGGGACAGACCGGGCCGCCCCGGGTCGGCGCACGCCCCCGTTCCGCCTCACCGATCCCGCGTCGGATCGCCGGAACTCGCGGCGCACTCCTCTGTTCTGCCTCACCGGCGCGGCGCCGGTCTGCGGGGACGTGCGGTGCGGCACCCCTCGGACGCTCCGATCGATCCCGCCGCTCCCGGTCCGGTGCTGCCGCGCACGGCGACGGGGCGGCATCGGCAGAGGATCGAACCCGTCGGCCGGCTCGCCCCGGTCCGGCCCGAGATGGGAGCCCGAGGACATGATCCGTCGCCGCAAGATCCCGGGATCCGGTGTCCGGTCCTGCCGTTCCCGTACCCGCCCTCGCCGCCGGGCCGCGTCGCCGCCCCGGCCGACCGTCGTCCACGTCGTCGACATCCTCGATCGCTTCGTCGAGATGCCGGCCCGCGCCGCCAACGACAACGCGTTCGTCCCGAGGAGGAACCCGCCTCGCCTGAGGCCGTCGCCGGCCGCCCACGCGGTCTCCTGCCCGTGCTCCGCGTGCTTCGGCCGGCCCTGATCTCGGGCGGCGGGGATCTTGTCGCGTCGACCCGGTTTGTCACCGCTCGCGGGTCGGGGGTATAAGCTCGCGCTCGAGGGGATCATCGAGTCGGGTCGAGGAGGGTCCGTGGCGACGGACGCGAGGGTGCGTGCGGACGGTGCTGCCGGCATCGCCCTGGAGCGCGGTTCCGAGGCGATGCGGGCGCGGCTCCTCGGCCGCTGGACCGCCGACCAGGGCCCGGCGGTCGAGGCCGCGGCCGACGCCCTCCTGCGCGCCGGGGCGGACGGACGGGTCCTGATCGACCTCTCCGGCCTCGAACGCCTCGACACCCTGGGGGCCTGGGTTCTGGAACGGGCCAGGGCCGACCTGGAGCGGGCGGGCCGGCACGTCGCCTACGGCGGTGCCGCCCCCGAGCACCGGATCCTGCTGCGCGAGGTCGGCTACCGCGAGCCCGAGGCGCCGCCGGCGCGCCGGCGGCGCAGCCCGCTCGATCCGGTCGAGGGCCTCGGCGGCGGCGTCCGCCGCCTCGGCGGCGAGTTCCTCGCCGGCATCGCCTTCCTGGGCGAGGTCGTCGCCGGCTGCCTGCGGGTTCTGGCCCGGCCGCGCACCTTCCGGGGGGCCGCGCTGGTCAACCAGATGCAGCAGATCGCCTTCAACGGCACGCCGATCATCATGCTGATCGCGTTCCTGGTCGGCTGCATCGTGACCCAGCAGGGCATCATCCAGCTCCAGCGCTTCGGTGCCCAGACCTTCGTGGTCAACATGATCGGCATCCTCACCCTGCGCGAACTCGGCGTGCTGCTGACCTCGATCATGGTGGCGGGCCGCTCCGGCTCGGCCTTCACCGCCGAGATCGGCTCGATGCGGATGCGCGAGGAGGTCGACGCCCTGCGGGTGATGGGGCTCGACCCGATCGAGATCCTGATCGTCCCGCGCATCCTCGCCCTGATGCTGTCGCTGCCGCTGCTCGCCTTCCTGGCCGACCTCGCGGCGCTGACCGGCGGCGCCCTGACATCGCTCCTCTACGGCGGGCTGTCGATCGACGCCTTCCTGTCGCGGCTCCAGAACGTCATCACCTTCCGCCACGTCGCGATCGGCCTCATCAAGGCGCCGTTCATGGCGCTGGTCATCGGCATCATCGCGTCGATCGAGGGCTTCGCGGTCGCAGGCTCGGCCGAATCGCTCGGCCGCCACGTCACCGCCTCAGTCGTGAAGTCAATTTTCATGGTCATCGTGTTGGATGGCCTCTTCGCCGTGTTCTTCGCGGCCCTCGACGTCTGAGACGCTCGCTCCCGTGCCCGACCCGCGCCCTCTCCCTTTCCCGCCGCAGCGCGACGCGATCATCCGCGTCCGCGACCTCGTGGTGGGCTTCGGTGACCGCATCGTCATGAAGGGGCTCGACCTCGACATCCGCCGGGGCGAGATCCTCGGCTTCGTCGGGCCTTCGGGCCAGGGCAAGTCGGTCCTCACCCGCACCATCCTCGGGCTGGTGCCGAAGCGCTCCGGCACGATCGAGATCTTCGGCGAGGACGTCGACGGCCTGTCGCTCGCCCGGCGCCGGGTGCTGGAGCGGCGCTGGGGCGTCCTGTTCCAGCAGGGCGCCCTGTTCTCCGCCCTCACGGTCAAGCAGAACATCCAGGTGCCGATGCGCGAGCACCTGAACCTGTCCGAGCGGCTGCTCGACGAGTTCGCCCGGCTCAAGATCGCGATGGTCGGCCTCAAGCCCGATGCCGCCGACAAGCTGCCTTCGGAACTCTCCGGCGGCATGATCAAGCGCGCGGCCCTCGCCCGGGCGCTGGCCCTCGACCCGGAGGTGCTGTTCCTCGACGAGCCGACCTCCGGCCTCGACCCGATCGGCGCCGGCGAGTTCGACGACCTCGTGGCGACGCTGCAGAAGACGCTGGGGCTGACGGTGTTCATGGTCACCCACGACCTCGACAGCCTCACCACCGCCTGCGACCGCATCGCGGCGCTCGGCGACGGCCAGATCATCGCCGAGGGGCCGATCGAGGCGATGCTCGCCCACGATCATCCCTGGCTGCGATCCTACTTCCACGGCAAGCGGGCGCGGGCGGCGATGCCGTCCGCGCACGCGCCGGCGCCCGGCCTGCCGCAGGGCGCAATCCCAAGCTGATGTGCGCACGACCCGAACCGGGGCCGGCGTCCAGCGTCGCCGCCGATCCCCCCTCCCCACCCCGCCCGCACGGGCCGTCCGGAGCCGGCACGGCCCCGCGCACGAACGGAAACGGGTAAGGCATGGAAACCCGCGCCAACAACCTCCTGATCGGCGCCTTCACGCTGCTGGTGATCGCGCTCGGCTTCGCCTTCGCGTTCTGGCTCGGCGGGCGTGCCTCGAACCAGACCCGGCTGCCGGTGCGGATCGTGTTCTCCGGCGGCGTCGGCGGGCTCGCCAAGGGCTCGGTCGTGACCTTCAACGGCATCCGGGTCGGCGAGGTGACCGACGTGCAACTGCTGCCGCAGGACCCGCGCCGGGTGATGGCGCTCGCCGCCCTCGACCCGACCACGCCCCTGCGCGCCGACACCCGCGCCCGCCTCGACATGGCGATGCTGACCGGCATCGCCTCGATCTCCCTCGTCGGCGGCAGCGCCGACGCGCCGCCGCTCGCGGCCAACGCCAACGACCCGGTGCCGACGATCTTCGCCGACGCCTCCGACATCCAGGACCTGATGCAGAGCGCCCGCGCGATCGCCCAGCGGGCCGACGACATGCTCCAGCGCCTCGACCGGGTCGTCGCCGGCAACGAGGGCGCGATCAACCGGACGCTGGCCAACGTCGAGACGTTCTCGAAAACGCTCAGCGACAGCGCGCCGGCCCTCGACGCCCTGGTCAAGGCGGTGGACGGGCGCAAGCTCGGCAGCCTGATCGACAACGCCGACCGCTTCTCCGCCGCCCTCGCGGCGGCCTCGCCGGACGTGCAGGCCGGCCTGCACGACGCCCGCTCCCTCGCCGCCAAGCTCAACGCCTCGGCCGACCGCGTCGACGCGGTGCTGAAGGGAGCCCAGAGCTTCCTCGGCTCGGCCTCCGGCGAGCAGGGCCGCAGCGCCTTCTCCGACATCCAGGCGGCGGCGATCTCGGTGCGCGACGCCGGGCGCGCCTTCCGCCAGATGTCGGAGAACCTCGACAAGCGCACGGCGACCCTCGCCACCAGCGTCAGCCGGCTCAGCGGCGCCGGCCGCCGCGAGGTCCAGACCCTCTCGACCGACGGCCAGCGCACCCTCGGCACCCTCAACAACGCCGTGCGCAGCATCGAGCGCGATCCGTCGCAGGTGATCTTCGGCGGCAAGCCGTCGTTGCCGGAATACAACGGACGGTAGTTTTCCGGCGCTGCGAGGCGGGGAAACCGGCCCGGCGCGGCATGCGCGCCGGTGCTTCGTTAGGACACCTCACCTATGTCCCCTGGGATAGGTCCGATCACCCGCGATGATGTCCAGTCGACCCGCTCCCGCCCTCCCGGCCTCCCCCCGCATCGTCCCGCTGTTCCTGGCCGCCGGGATCGTCCTCGGTCTCGCCGCCTGCGGCGGTGCCGTGCCGACGACCTTCGATCTCACCGCCCTGCCCGGCGCGGCCCGGGCCGGCGCCGCGCGCCGCTCGATCGTCGTCGCCGAGCCGGTCGGAATCCAGCCGTTCGAGGCCGACCGGATCATCGTCCGCGCCGGCGGCACGGTGTCGTTCCTCGGCGGCGGCCAGTGGGCCGACCGCCTGCCGCGCCTGATCCAGACCCGTCTGATCCAGAGCCTGGAGAATGCCGGCCGCCTGCGGTCGGTCGGGCGCCCGGGCGACAAGGTCGCGGCCGACGTCATCCTGGTCAGCGACATCCGCGCCTTCGACATCGTGGCGCCGAGCCGCGAGGCGGTGGTCGACCTGTCGGTCAAGCTCGTGCAGGACTCCACCGGCACCGTCACGGCGGCTCGGGTGTTCCAGGCCCGCGTGCCGGTGGCCGAGGTCGCTGCCCCGCAGGCCGCCAACGGCCTCGACCGCGCCCTGTCGATCGTGCTCGCCGACGTGGTGCGGTGGGTGGGCGCCGGGGGGTGACGCCAGGATCGGCGTCCCGGGCGTTCAGAGCACGTCCTGGCTCCGGCCCGGTCCGAAGCGACGTTGCGAGCGCGATAGCCCACGTGCTCGCTCTCGGGCCACGGAAGAGGGTCGTCCGCCAGAACGAGGATGCCGCGACGGATATGGTCTAGGCGGTTCGTAGCCCTCGGGCCGGCCCCGGCCTGCGTCAATCATCGACGTGCTTCGGCCAGATCCCTGCCCGCGGCATCGGTGATGCGGAGGCGGTGCGGTGAGGGATCGGCCCCGGTCGCCACCCTGTCGCTTCGGCGTCGATGCGTCGCCGCCGCCTGCCCAGGCCCGAAGCCATGCTTCGGCTTCGTCCCCCTCGATGACGCGGCCCGCCGTCAGGTCATCTTCGGCGGCCGCGAGCATGCGGCGCTCACGCTCCAGACGGTCGCCCTCGGCCGAAGGCTCCTGACGCCATGTAACGTCCGACGCCGTGCGTACAGCGCCGGGTTGTCCACTTGGCGGGACCCGATGACAGGATCACAGCGACCGGAACGGGACGCCCCCTACTCCATCACCGCCGCCTTCATGATCACCACCATGGTGGCGCGGCCGGACTTGTCGCCGGTGCAGCGCACGGTGTGGGGACGGTCGCAGCGGTAGCGCAGGGTCTCGCCGGCCCGCGCCCGCTGCACGGTGCCGGCGACGTCGACCTCGAACTCGCCCTCGATCACCGACAGGCACTCGACCGAGCCGCGCTGATGCGCGTCGGAATCGAGTTCGCCGCCGGGATCGGCCGAGAGGTCGTACCATTGCAGCCACTCGACCGTCTTGATCCAGCCGATGATCGCGAGCCGCATCCGGCCGTCGTCGGAGACGAGGATCGGGGTGTCGGCCTTCGACGACTTCTCGATGAACGGTTCCTCGTCGCCGGTGGCGAGCACCCGCTCGATCGAGACGTCGAGGGCCTGGCTCAGGCGCCAGATCGTCGCGAGCGTCGGGTTGGTCTCGTTGCGCTCGATCTGGCTGATGATCGACTTCGCCACGCCGGATTGTTCGGCGAGTTCCGACAGCGACAGGTTGTAGGCCTTGCGCAGGCGCTGGATCGTCTTGCCGAGCTGGCCCGACAGCACCTGGGCGCCGGTGATCAGGTCCCTGGTGCGCTCCCGCCCCCGCTCGACGCCCATGACCACCTCTTGCACCGTTCGACTCCACCCCGGTCGTTCCGCATTCCGAACGTCCGTACGCTCCATCAAACGCAAACCAGGGTCCGGTGCAAGGGCGCAGGCGGTCGCGAGGGCGGTTTTCGCCGGCCTACCAGCGGGCCGCCGGCGGCGTTCCCCCGACGATCTCGGCCAGCCGCGCCCGGGTCGCCCGGGTGGTGCCCTCGGGCAGGGCGTCGAGAGGAAAGAAGCCGGCCTCGGCGATCTCCCGGTCCGGGCGCTTGGGCGCCCGCACCGTGAAGGCGCGGGCGACGTAGAGCGCGACGTGATCGCGCGCCGTCACCTGGTCGTTGAGGTAGAAGCCGTGCAGCAGCGGCGGCACCGCGGGGTCGAGGACGATCTCGGCCTCCTCGACGAGTTCCCGGGCCAGCGCCTCGACCGCGGTCTCGCCCGGCTCGACCCCGCCGCCCGGGAGATACCAGCCGGCGGTGTAGGTGTGCCGGATCAGGCAGACCCGTCCCTCGCCGTCGATCGCCGCGCCGCGCACGCCGAGGGTCATGCCGCGGGAGACGCGCCACAGGAGGTGGGCGCCGCGCATCAGCAGGCGCTGCGAGCGGCGGCGCAGCGTTCCGGTCCGCCGCGGCACGGCGCCTCAGACCACTTCGAGGCTGATCTCGCCGACGCCCTCGATCGCCCCGACCATGGTCTGGCCGCGGGTGACGGCGCCGACGCCCTCGGGCGTCCCGGCGAAGATCACGTCGCCCGGTTCCAGGGCGAAGTAGGTCGAGAGATAGGCGATCTGCTCGGCCACCGACCAGATCATGTCGGAGAGGTCGCCCTTCTGCCGCACCGTGCCGTCCACCGACAGGGTGATGGCGCCGGCGGCCGGATGGCCGATCTCGGCGGCGCGCCGCAGCACCCCGACCGGGCCGGAGAGATCCGCCGCCTTGCCCAGTTCCCACGACCGGCGCAGCGACTTCGCGTCGTCCTGGAGGTCGCGCCGGGTCATGTCGAGGCCGACCGCGTAGCCGAAGACGTGGTCGAGGGCGGTCTCGACCGGTATGTCGCGGCCGCCCTGGCCGAGGGCGACGACCAGCTCGACCTCGTGGTGGTAGTTCGCGGTCTTCGGCGGATAGGGATGCTCCACCGTCTCGCCGTCGGGCACGACCTGGAGCGCGTCGGCGGGTTTCATGAAGAAGAACGGCGGCTCGCGGGTCGGGTCGGCGCCCATCTCGCGGGCATGGGCGGCGAAGTTGCGCCCGACGCAGTAGACCCGCCGCACCGGGAACAGGTCCTCGGTGCCGCGGATCGGAAGCGTGGTGCGCGGCGGGTTGGGAATCACGGAGAGCATGCGACGCCTCGGGACGGTGAGCCGCCTTGGGAAAGCGGGGCCTGGGGGCTATCTAGAGGCCCTCTCCGCCCGGCGCTATCCCGGTGCCGCCACGGTGCCCGCAATCCCCGCCGCCGGTCCCGCACCCATGACCCCTGACGCGCTCCTCGACACCCTGGCCGCCCGCCTCGGACCGGCTCACGTCCTCACCGCCGCCGACGACATGGTGTCCCATCTCGCCGAGACCCGCGGGCTCTACCAGGGGCGTGCGCTGGCGGTGCTGCGGCCGCGCGACACCGACGAGGTCGCCTTCGCGGTGCGGGCCTGCGCCGGGGCCGGGGTGCCGGTGGTGGCCCAGGGCGGCAATACCGGCCTCGTCGGCGGCGGCGTGCCCCAGGGCGGCGTCGTCCTGTCGCTGGCCCGCCTCGACCGGGTGCGGGCGGTCGACCCCCTCAACGCGACGCTCACCGTCGAGGCCGGCTGCATCCTCGCCCGGGTCCAGGAGGAGGCCGGGAAGGCCGGGCTGCTGTTCCCGCTCTCCCTCGCCTCCGAGGGGTCGTGCCGCATCGGCGGCAACCTCGCGACCAATGCCGGCGGCACCGCGGTGCTCGCCTACGGCAACGCCCGCGAACTCGTGCTCGGCCTCGAAGTCGTGCTGGCCGACGGGCAGGTCTGGAACGGGCTCAAGGGCCTGCGCAAGGACAACGCCGGCTACGACCTGCGCAACCTGTTCATCGGCTCGGAGGGCACCCTCGGCATCATCACGGCGGCGGTGCTGAAGCTGTTCCCCCGCCCCGCCTCGACGGCGACCGCCTGGATCGGCCTCGCCTCGCCGCACGCCGCCCTGGCCCTGTTCTCGCACCTGCGCGAGCGGGCCGGCGGCCGCCTCACCGCCTTCGAGTACGTGCCGCGGTTCGGGCTGGAGATCGTGCTGCGCCACGCGCCGGGCGCCCGGCACCCGCTCGCCGGGGATCACGTCGGCTACGCCCTGGTGGACCTGTCCTCCGCCGGGCCCGAAGCCCCTGCCGAGTTGGAGGCGATGCTCGCCGGCGCCCTGGAGGCGGATCTGGCCGAGGACGCGGTGATCGCGACCAGCGAGGCTCAGGCGGTGGCCCTGTGGGGCCTGCGCGAGAGCCTCTCCGAGGTCCAGCGCCACGAGGGCGGGTCGATCAAGCACGACGTCGCGGTGCCGGTGTCGCGCGTCGCCGATTTCCTCGACCGGGCGACGGCGGCCTGCGAGGCCGACCTTCCGGGCGTGCGGGTCTGCGCCTTCGGGCATCTCGGCGACGGCAACATCCACTTCAACCTCACCCAGCCGGTCGGGATGGACAAGGCGGCGTTCCTCGCCCTGTGGCCGCGCTTCAACCGCATCGTCCACGACATCGTCCACGCCTTCGACGGCTCGATCGCCGCCGAGCACGGCGTCGGGATGATCAAGCGCGACGAGCTCACGCGCTACAAGGACCCGGTGGCCCTCGACCTGATGCGGCGGCTGAAGCAGGCGCTCGATCCGCAGGGGGTGCTCAATCCGGGGAAGGTCATCGCCCTCGCCCCCGACGCGCCTGCGGCGTTTCCCCTCGGGCAAACCTGATGGTGAAGCCGGTCAGCCCCGCCCGGAAGCGGGTTGCAGGATCCGGCCGAGTTGCTAGCTGGGGGTTGCACCCTCTCCCGGAGAGCCCGGCATGAACGCCCGTCCCGACGCCCGCGACTTCGCCTCCCCGCAGAAATTCGGCATCGGGCAGCCGGTCCCCCGCGCGGAGGACCCGGTGCTGGTGCGCGGCGAGGGGCGCTACACCGACGACCTGATCCTCGACGATCAGCTCTACGCGGTGTTCGTGCGGAGCCCGGTCGCCCACGGCCTCCTCAAGGGCATCGACGCCGAGGCGGCGCTCGCCCTCCCGGGGGTCGTGGCGGTGGTGACCGCGGCCGACCTCGACGGCTACGGCGGGATCGGCAACGCATTGCCGTTCAAGAACCAGGACGGCAGCGACATGCGCAAGCCGGCCCAGCCCTCCCTCGCCACCGACCGGGTGCGCTACGTCGGCGAGCCAGTGGCCCTCGTCGTCGCCGGGACCCTGGCCGAGGCCCGCGACGCCGCCGAGGCGGTGGCGCTCGACATCGAGGACCTGCCGGTGGTGACGACGCCGGAGGAGGCCGCGGCCGAGGGCGCGCCGCTGCTCTACGACGACGTTCCGGGCAATCTCGCCCTCGACTTCCGCACCGGCGACGCCGCCGCCACCGAGGCCGCCTTCGCGAAGGCCGCCCACGTCACGCGGTTGCCGCTGGTCAACAACCGCCTCGTCATCAACCCGATGGAGCCGCGCTCGGCGATCGGCGTCCACGAGGCCGGGAGCGGCCGCTTCACCCTGCATGTCGGCTCGCAGGGCGTGTTCGGCCTGCGCAACGGGCTCGCCGACGGCGTGCTCAAGCTGCCGCGCGAGCAGGTGCGGGTGCTCACCGGGCATGTCGGCGGCTCGTTCGGCATGAAGGCGCCGGTTTACCCGGAATACCTGCCGCTGCTGCACGCCGCGAAGGTGCTCGGCCGGCCGGTGAAGTGGACCGACCAGCGCTCCGAGAGTTTTCTCTCCGACCATCACGGCCGCGACGTCGCGGTGGACGCGGAACTCGCCCTCGACGCCGACGGGCGCTTCCTCGCCTACCGGCTCAAGGGCGTCGCCAACATGGGCGGCTACCTCAACCCGCTCTCGCCGCTGTTCCAGACCATCAACATCGCCCGCAACATGGTTGGGGTGTACCGCACCCCGGTCTACGACGTCGCGATCGCCTGCCTGTTCACCAACACCACGCCGATCGGCGCCTATCGCGGTGCCGGCCGGCCGGAGGGCAACTACTTCATCGAGCGCCTGATCGACACCGCCGCCGCGGAGACCGGCCGCGACCGGGTCGCCTTGCGCCGGCTCAACCACATCCGCCCCGAGGACATGCCGTATCAGGCCCCCTCGGGCATGACCTACGACAGCGGCGACTTCCCCGCGGTCCTCGACCGGGCGCTCGCCGCCGCCGACTGGGACGGCTTTTCCGCCCGCCGGGCGGAGAGCGAGGCGAAGGGATTGCTGCGCGGCGTCGGCATCGGCGACTACCTCGAGATCACCGCGCCGCCGACCAACGAGATGGGCGGCATCCGCTTCGAGGAGGAAGGCACGGTGACGATCGTCACCGGCACCCTCGATTACGGCCAGGGCCACGCCACCCCGTTCGCCCAGGTGCTGCACGACCGCCTCGGCATCCCCCTCGACCGGATCCGCCTGCTCCAGGGCGACAGCGACCAGCTCATCGCCGGCGGCGGCACCGGCGGGTCGAAGTCGCTGATGGCGAGCGGCGCGGCGATCGTCGAGGCCGGCGACCTCGTGATCGCCAAGGGCCGCGAGGCCGCCGCCTCGGTGCTGGAGGCCGGGCCCGGCGACATCGAGTTCCGCGACGGCCGCTTCGTCATCGCGGGCACCGACCGCGGCATCGGCCTCCTCGACCTCGCCGAGCGGGTGCGCGCCGGCCTGCCCGACCCGTCGGCGCCCCGCAGCCTCGACGTCGCCCACATCCACAAGGACTCGCCCTCGGCCTTCCCGAACGGCTGCCACGTCGCCGAGGTCGAGGTCGACCCCGAGACCGGCGTAGCGGCAGTGGTGCGCTACACCTCGGTCAACGATTTCGGCACGGTGGTGAACCCGATGCTGGTCGAGGGCCAGATCCACGGCGGCGTCGTCCAGGGCATCGGGCAGGCGCTGATGGAGCGCACCGCCTACGACGAGCAGGGCCAGCTCGTGACCGGCTCGTTCATGGATTACTGCCTGCCGCGGGCCTCGGACTCGCCGAGCGTCGGCTTCGCCAGCCACCCGGTTCCGGCGACGACCAATCCGCTCGGCGTCAAGGGCTGCGGCGAGGCCGGCTGCGCCGGTTCCCTGCCGGCGGTGATGAACGCCCTCGTCGATGCCCTGCGCCCGCGCGGCATCGCCCACCTCAACATGCCGGCGACGCCGCAGGCGATCTGGTTCGCGCTACAAGCGGCGGGAGCCAAGGAGGCCACATGACCGATTCCGTCACCCTCACCTCGGAAGCCCGGGTCGATACCCCGAACGGCAGCCGCTACCTGGCCCAGCTCTGCAAGCACTGGAGCCACAAGTTCCCCGAGACCGCGTTCTCGCCGGAGCGCGGCACGGTGCCGTTCGGCGAGGGACGCGGGGCGGCCTTCGAGGCCGACCCGGAGGGGATGACGCTCCGGGTCTCGGCCCCGGACGTCGAGACCCTGACCCGGATGCAGGGCGTGGTCGCCGAGCACCTCGCCCGGTTCGCGTTCAAGGAGGATCTCGGCGGCATCGCCTGGACGCGGGTGGTGTGACCGGGCATCACGACGTTCGCAGCCGTAGGAGATGAGTGCATGTCGTCCAGCCACGATCCCCGCCTCGACCGTCTCGCCGAGGTGGCGGTGCGGGTCGGCCTCGGGCTGAAACCGGGGCAGGAGCTGGTGATGACCGCGCCGATCGAGGCGATGGGTCTCGCCCGCCGCATCACCGCCGAGGCCTACAGGGCCGGCGCCTCTCTGGTGACCACCCTCGTCGGCGACGACGCCTCCACCCTCGCCCGCTTCGCCCACGCCCCGGACGACGCCTTCGACGTCGCCGCCGGCTGGCTCTACGAGGGCATGGCGAAGGCGTTCCGGAACGGCGCCGCGCGGCTCGCCATCGCGGGAGACGACCCGTCGCTCCTCGCCGGGCAGGACACCGAGAAGGTCGCGCGGGCCAACCGCGCCCGCTCCCGGGCCTACATGCCGGCGCTCGAACTGATCGCCAACTTCTCGACCAACTGGACCATCGTCTCGGCGGCGACGCCGGCCTGGGCGCGCACCGTGTTTCCCGACCTGCCGCAGGACGAGGCGGTGGCCCGGCTGTGGGACGCGATCTTCGCCGCCTCGCGGATCGAGGGCGAGGACCCGGTCGGCGCCTGGGAGGCGCACAACCGCGCGCTCCAGCGCCGGACCGAGGTGCTGAACCGTCACCGCTTCGCCGCCCTGCGCTTCCGCGGCCCGGGCACCGACCTCACGGTCGGCCTCGCCGACGACCACGAATGGTGCGGCGGCGCCACCACCGCCCGCAACGGCATCGTCTGCAACGCCAACATCCCGACCGAGGAGGTGTTCACGACGCCCCACCGCCTGCGGGTCGAGGGCACGGTGTCGGCGACCAAGCCCCTCTCCTACCAGGGCACGCTGATCGAGGACATCGCGGTGCGCTTCGCGGAGGGACGCATCGTCGAGGCCCGGGCGCGCACCGGCGGCGACGTGCTCGACAAGGTGCTCGACACCGACGAGGGCGCCCGCCGCCTCGGCGAGGTCGCCCTGGTGCCGGCCTCCTCGCCGATCTCGGCCTCAGGCCTGCTGTTCTTCAACACGCTCTACGACGAGAACGCGGCGAGCCACATCGCCCTCGGCCAGGCCTACAGCAAGTGCTTCCGCAACGGCGGCATCGACTTCAGCGAGGAGGACCTCGCCGCCCGCGGCGCCAACCGCAGCCTGATCCACATCGACTGGATGATCGGCTCGGCCGAGGTCGACGTCGACGGCGTCTCCCTCGACGGCAGCGTCGAGCCGGTGATGCGCGGCGGCGAGTGGGTGGGGTGACCGCCTCCGCCGGGCCGTCCCGGCGGTCCGGGGGAAACCACCGCGCCGAGGCCCTGCCCTCGGCGATGCCCGGCATCGCCGCGCTGCGGATCGTCTCCGACCGCGGGTTTCCGCGCCACAGCCACGACCAGTTCGGCATCGGCGTGCTCGGCTTCGGGGCGCACCGGTCGTGGAGCGGCCGCGGGCCGGTGGAGGCCGAGGCCGGTGACGTCATCACGGTCAATCCCGGCGAGATGCACGACGGCAGCCCGGTGGCCGGGAGAGCCCGCGGCTGGCGGATGCTCTATCTCGACCCTACCCTCGCCGCCCGGGCGGTGCAGGACGAGGTCCCGCACCCGTTCGAGAGTGCCCGTCCGGTGGTCCGCGACCGGTGCCTCGCGGGGCACGTCGAGCGGTTGTTCCGCCGGCTCACCGAGGTCGGGACCGATCCCCTGGCGGTCGAGGAGGACCTGCTGCGTACGGTGATGCACTGGCTGCTGCGCCACGGCGGCCGGCCGGCGCCGCTCCCCGCACCGCCTCCCTGCGTCGCGCGGGCACTGCGGCGCCTGGACGAGGCGCCTCACCTGCCGGTGTCCCTGGCCGAACTGGCGGCCCTCTCGGGCGTGAGCCGCTTCCAGCTCCTGCGCGGCTTTTCCCGGACGGTCGGCACGACGCCGCATGCCTACCGGTTGCAGCGCCGGGTCGGCTTCGCCCGGCGCCTGCTCGCCGCCGGCTCGAGACCCGCCGCGGCGGCGGCCGAGGCCGGCTTCGCCGACCAGAGCCATCTCACCCGCGCCTTCGTCCGCCAGTTCGGCGTGACCCCAGGCCGATACAGGGCTGCCCTCGGCCGAACTTCAAGAAAACTATAATAAGATACACTCTCCTGCTCGATCGCAAACGTGCCCGAGATTTCTGTCCGATGCAGGATTTTATTGATGAGGGGATTTTTGATCTTCTGGAACGACGGCGGATGGATTCTGCCGTTCCGGCCCATCGCGTCGCATAGGGCGACGAGGATGGTTCGTGCCACGATGTCCACGCGCCGGGCGCGGGATCCGGACCTTGTCACCGGGTCGAGCCTTGCGAGGGATACGATTCGCCAGATCCGTGCCGCAACCGGGCTCAACAGAGTTGCATCATGCAACTCTGCTTAGTTCTTTGATGATGCATCACTTCTGCCGCCGAACCGGTGACCACTTCGGCGGTCGATGCTTAGGTCGACAGTTCAGAATGATGCACGCCGGAGGGGAAACGGCCGGATGCGGGAGCGATGAGTGATGAACTCCGCCTTTGATGTCGGCCTTGGTTACCTCATCGATGCCACGCCGACGTGTCCACCTCGCCTCATGACGTTAGAATTTGCCTTGGCCGCGTGTCTGCGCTCGTAGTAACAGCGCGGCTATCCACTGCCCAAGTGGCACTTCGGTGGTTCGAGGATTTGACGATGATCAAGATCGGCGACATCTATTTTCCTGATATCGAGCGTCATTTCCAGGGATTCGGCGATGATGTCGCCGATTATCAGAGGCCGCAACGAGAATATGCCATGAAATTCGTCAAGGTATGGGATACGGCGCTCGACCTTGGGGCAAATGTCGGAATATTCTCCCGGCACTTCGCGGCGCATTTTCGGCAGGTCATCGCAGTCGATCCGCTACAGGACAATATCGAGTGCCTTCAGAAGAATGTTCCCGGCAACGTGAAGATCGTCAAGACCGCAGTCGGCGATCGGTCGGGCTCCTTCAAGATCTACAAGCCTCGCAAGAGTCTCGGTGGAGCGTTCGTTGCCGATCATGAGAATGTCGAGGTGCCACCGGGTCTCGAAGCCAAGATCAATGACGCCACTATCGAAGCCGTGGAGATGTGCACGGTCGACAGCATGGATCTGGAGAATGTCGGCTTGATCAAGCTGGACATCCAGGGGAGCGAACTGATCGCGCTCAAGGGCGCCACGCAGACGTTGTCCAGGTGCAACCCCGTCATCCTCATCGAGGAGAAGCCCCTCGGCGGCCCCGGCGGATCGATGGCGCATGTCCACGAGTCCCGGGATTTCCTGCTGGCCTGCGGCTACAAGATGGAGAAGCTGGTTGGAGCCGATCGCGTCTACGTCAGGGAGTAACCGGCACGATCGCTCCCCTCGGCAACGAAGCAGCCGACCGTTTCCGCGCCAGACATGAGTCTCATGTCGGGCCCGACCCACGAGATGTGCAGGCCGGTCCGCGCCTCCCCCTATCCTTCGGTCGAGGCGCGGCCGCACCGCGTCATCGGACCGGGCGCGCAATCCGGTTCAAGACCCTCTGCCCGCACTTTCGTAGAATCGCGGCCGACCACCTCGGAGGCGGCGCATGCGACCCGACTACGTTCATGGCTACGACAGCACCGAGAGCGCCCGGCTGAGCGATCAGGCGAGGATCCTGGAAGTCCTGCTTCACGACGCCACCCGCTACCCGGCCGGCGGCGCCGTCTTGGAGGCCGGCTGCGGCACCGGTGCCCAGACCCTGGCCCTCCTGCGCCGCAATCCGGGTGTCCGGCTCACCTGCGTCGATCGCTCGGCCGACTCCCTGGCCGAGGCCGAGGCCCGGATCCTGGCGGAGGGGCTTCCTTCGCCCCGGTTCTGCCGCGCCGACCTCACGGCACTCCCCTTCACCGAGGCGAGCTTCGATCACGTCTTCGTCTGCTTCGTGCTGGAGCACATGCCGGAGCCGGATCGTGCCCTGGCCGAGATGCGGCGGGTGATCAAGCCGCGTGGCACCCTGACGGTCGTCGAGGGCGACAACGGCTCGGCCCTGTTCCACCCCGACGACGTGCGGGCCCGGGCGGCCATCGATTGCCTCGTGGCGTTGCAGCGCGCCGCCGGCGGCGACGGCCTGCTCGGACGCCGCCTCTACCCGCTGCTGGACGGGGCCGGCTTCGCCGATGTCGCGGTGACGCCGCGCGTCGCCTACGCCGATGCCGGCCGGCCGGACTGGGCCGAGGGCTTCGTGCGCCGGACCTTCGTCGCGATGGTGGCGGGGATCCGCGAGCCGGCCGTTGCCGCCGGGCTCATCGGCGCCGACGCTTTCGACGCGGGACTCCGCGCCCTGCTGCGCACGACCGAACGGAACGGCAGCTTCAGCTACACCTTCTACAGGGCCGTGGGCCGGCGGCCCTGACCCGGGCTAAAGCCCCGGTCCCTTCGCGGCGCCGAGGATCCGGCCCGGGCCGCCATGCTCGGCCTGGAGCACCAGCACGTAGGAATCGGCCTCGCCCGGGGGCAGGACGGTTCGGGGAACCTCGTAGTGGGTCGCCGTCCCGAACCAGGGGCCGACGTGGTGCATGCCGCGCACGACATTGCGGTAGGTCATGGTGCGCCCCCGGTTCTCGCCGCGGACGATCGCGACCTCGCGGGCGCGGGCGACCGGCAGCAACCACAACTCGGCCCGTCGTCCCGGGCTCGCGGAGGCGTCGACGTCGATCGAGATCCGGTCGCCGTCGAGTTCGCTGCGGATCGCCACCGGCAGGCTCGCGGCGGTGCCGGGATCGTGGATGCTGCGCTCCAGCGCCGCCCGGTCCGATCCCACCACCGTCGCGGCGCCGTTCACCACCACCTGCGGCGTGTAGACCTGCCGGTCGCCGCGCAGGCCGGCATAGGCCCGCTGGCGCTCGGTGAAGGCGCGGTTCGCCAGCGTGTCCTTCCAGCCGAGATAGTCCCAGTAGGTGACCGGCAGGCTCAGCACGATCACGCCGGGGTCATGCGCCAGTTCGCCGACGAGGTGATCCGCCGCCGGGCAGGCGGCGCAGCCCTGGCTGGTGAACAGCTCCACCACCGCCCGCGGCGTCTCCCCGGCCACCGCCCCGCCCGGCCCCGCGAGGGCGGCCGCGAGCGGGATGGCGAGGAGCCAGCGGGGTGGAGGGTACGGCATGGGCCATCAAACTCCGCCGGAGGCGCCGACGGAAGTCACGTTGGCTTGAGCGACCGATTTCGGCAGCATGGCAGGGCGCCAGCGGCGATGCATCCACAGCCACTGCTCGGGGCGGTCCTGCACCCAGCCTTCGATGACCCCGGTCATCGCCTGCATCGCTCCGGCGACGTCGATCGCCCCGTCGGCATCCCGCGGCAGGTCGAGGGCGGGCGTGAGTTGCAGGCGGAAGCGGCCGCGGTCGAGCCGGATCACCCGCACGCCGTGGACCGGGCACTCGTAGTGCCGGGCGAGCTTGGCGAGCAGCGGGTTGACCAGGACCGGCTGGCCGAAGAACCGCACCACGACGCCGCGGGTGAAGTGCTGGTCGACCAGCATGCCGAGATGGCCGCCGCGCTCGACGACGCCCTGCATCCTGAACGCGGCGCCGGGCCCCGCGGCGGTGAGGCCGCCCATGGTGGCGCGCCGGACCTCCTGCACCAGTTGCGCCGCCGCCGGGCTGTTGGGCGGGCGGAACACCGCGCTCGCCTCCAGGCCGAAGCGGGCGGCGCAGATCGCCGGCAGTTCCCAGTTGCCGAGATGGGCGGAGAAGATCAGGCCCGGCTTGCCGTCGTCGCGCATCGCGGTGAAGTGCTCGATGCCCTCGACCTCGATCCGGCCGGCTTCCGGGGCGTCGGGATCGTAGTCGAAGATCTCGCCGAGATGGGCGTATTCCGCCCCGGTGCGGCCGAGATTGTCCCAGGAGCCGAGGGCGATGGCGGCCAGTTCGGCCGGATCCCGGCCCGGGTAGGCGAGACGCAGGTTGGCGAGCGCGGTGCGGTGCGAGGGCAGCCACGGGCCGATGCCGCGGGCGATCCGGGCGCCGGCGGCCGCGGCCCGCTCCGGGCCGAGCCGGCGCGCGAGCCAGAACAGACCGCGCACGATGGCGACCATCGGCAGCCCGGCCAGACGGGACAGGGCGCGGTACAGCCTCAGCTTCAGACGCAGCACGGACGGGACTCTCAGGCAAGCGGCGCGGCGGACGAGCCCGCCGGCCGGCGCGACCCTGCCCGCAAGCGCGGCGCGGCGCTGTCGCAATCGGGCAACGGGTGAGGCGGGAAACGCCGCCGGACCGGTCATACGGAATCCGACTGATCGCCCGGCGATCCCTGCGGGATCGTGGCGATGGCTGCGCCATCGCTTCGCGACGCGGATTTCGGCTTCGCTCAGGTGCGTGGAGCCTTCGGCTCCACCGCGCGGGCTTCGATACGATCGTCGGACGATTCGTCCGACGATCGTATCAGAGCGTCGCGATGATCTTGCCGAAGACCTTGCGCGATTCGAGCCGCTCCAGGCCGCGGGTGAAGTCGGCGAGCGGCAGTTCGGTGTCGATCACCGGGGTGAGGCCGCCGGCCATCTTGTCGAGGGAGGTGCGGATGTTGTCGAGCCGGCAGCCGAACGAGCCGGTGATGCGATACTGCTGCTGGAACAGCTGCATCAGGTTCATCGTGGTCGAGACGCCGGAGGTCGAGCCGCAGGTGACGAGCCGGCCGCCGCGCTTGAGGCAGAGCAGCGAGCCGTTCCAGGTCTCGGCTCCGACATGCTCGAACACCACGTCGACGCCCTTGCGCCTCGTCAGCCGGCGGACCTCGCCCTCGAACCGCTCGGTGCGGTAGTTGATGACGTGATCGGCGCCGAGCGCCCGCGCCCGCTCGCCCTTGGCGTCGTCGCCGACGGTGGTGAAGACGGTGCAGCCGATCGCCTTCGCCATCTTGATCGCCGCGGTGCCGATGCCCGAGCCGCCGGCATGGACGAGGATCGATTCCTCCGGCTCCAGGCGGGCGTTGTCGAACAGCATGTGCTCGACGGTGCCGAAGGCGACCGGCGCGCAGGCCGCCTGCACGAAGCTCACGCCGTGCGGCACCTTGACGACGAGGCGGGCCGGCATGGTGACGAACTCGCGGGCGAAGCCGTCGATGTGGAAGCCCATGACGCCGCCGACCTCCTCGCAGAGGTTGTCGCGCCCCTCGCGGCAGGCCCGGCAGCGGCCGCAGGTCATGGCGCCGTAGAGCGCCACCGCGTCGCCCTCGCTCAGGCCGGTCACGCCCTCGCCCACCGCCGCGACCTCGCCGGCGGCCTCGGCGCCGACGGTCAGCGGCAGCTTGCGCCTGGCGAAGGCCATGCCGCGGAAGCCCCAGACGTCGATGAAGTTGAGCCCGACCGCTCGCACCCGGACCAGGACCTCGCCCGGGCCGGGCGGCGGCGGGTCCGCGACCTCGGTCAGGCGCATGTCGCGGTCGCCGAAGAGCTGGAGGGCTTGCATGGACGAAACTCTCTAATCCGCCGGGGCGAGGTAGCGCCGCCGGGCCCAGCCGACGACGTCGCCGTACTTGACCCGGCACCAGGTCCGGCCGCTCGGGGTGTCGTTGGTGCATCCGGCGCCGCGCAGGCGCGCGTTGGCCGGCGCCCGGCCGACCGCCGGCGACTCCGCGTCCGGCGCCTCGCGGATGCTCAGGGAATCCCCCGGCGGCACGTCGTCGACCCGGAACGTCTCGGCCAGCGCCGGAGAGCCCGTCAGGGCGAGAAGAGCCGCCGCGGTTCGGACGCGGCGCAGCACGGGGTGCATCATGGATCCGGTGTCAGGTGCGCTGGATGCCCAGCATCGCGGTGAGGCCGCCATCCACCGGCAGCACTGCGCCGGTGACGTAGGCGGCTCCCGGAGAAACCAGAAACGCCACGAGGTTGGCTACCTCGTCCGGCGCGGCGAATCGCCCGGCCGGGATCTGCTTCTCCATGCCGGCGCGGTGGCCGGCATAGGCGGCCATCATGTCGGTGTCGACGAAGCCGGGGGCGACGACGTTGACGGTGACGCCGCGCCGGGCCGATTCGATCGCCAGGGTGCGGCAATAGGCGATCAGGGCGCCCTTCGAGGCGGCGTAGGCGGCGTTGCCCGGGTTGGCCCGCAGGGCCGCCACCGAGCCGACCGCGACGATGCGCCCGGCTTTCGCCCGGGTCATCGGCCGCACCAGCGCCTTGGCGAGGCGGGTGAGCGACCAGAAGTTCACCTGCATCGCCGCCTCGGCGCGGTCCTGGTCGAGCATCGCCGCGAGGCCGTCGCAGGACTGGCCGGCATTGTGGACGAAGCCGTAGACCCCCTCCTCGGCCATCGCCTCGCTGAAGCCGTCGAGGGCCACCCGGTCGGCGAGGTCGAGGGCGTGGGTGCGGATCGCCCGCTCCGGATGGGCGTCGGCGAGCTCGTCCTTCAGGGCTGCGGCCGCTTCCCTGGACTCGCGGTAGGTGAAGTCGACGTCGTGCCCGGCCGCCGCCAGGGCGCGCACGATCGCGGCGCCGAGGCCGCGGGCGCCGCCGGTGACGAGGATGCGGCGGGCCGGATCCGGGCCGATCACGCCACCGGCTCCGCGCCGAAGACGAGGCAGGTGTTCTGGCCGCCGAAGCCGAACGAGTTCGACAGCACCGTCGAGACCGGCAGGTCGCGGGCGCTCGTCACCACGTCGAGGGGGATCGCCGGGTCGGGGACGGCGTAGTTCAGGGTCGGGGGCACGCGGCCGTGGCCGATGGTGAGGAGCGAGACCACCGCCTCGACCGCGCCGGCCGCGGTGAGCGTGTGGCCGATCATCGACTTGTTCGAGGAGATCGGCACGCCCCGCATCCGCTCGCCGAGGACCGCGAGGCAGCCGAGCGCCTCCATCTTGTCGTTCTCGGGCGTGCCGGTGCCGTGGGCGTTGACGGTGTCGATCCGCTCCGGGCCGATCCCGGCATCGTCGAGCGCGCCCCGGATCGCCGCGATGATCGGCGCCCCGTCCGGCGACGAGCGGGTGCGGTGGAAGCCATCACCCTTCTCGCCGCAGCCGAGGACGTAGCCGAGGATCGTCGCGCCCCGCGCCCGGGCGGCGGCGGCGTCCTCCAGCACCAGGGCGGCGGCGCCCTCGCCCATCACGAATCCGTCGCGGTTCTTGGCGAACGGCTTCGAGGCCGCCTCCGGCGGGTCGTTCTGGGTCGAGAGCGCCGAGAGCAGCGAGAACCGGATCAGCGATTCCGGGTTCACCGAACCGTCGGTGCCGATGCACAGGGCCGCGCTCATCTCGCCGCGCCGGATCGCCTCGACGCCGAGCTGGATCGCGGTGGCGCCCGAGGAGCAGGCGGTCGAGAGCGAGATCGGCGAGCCCCGCGTGCCGAAGCGGTCGGCGATGCGGTCGGCGACGGTGCCGAAGATGAACAGGTCGTGCCAGTCGTCGAAGCGGCGGGTGCCGGCGGCGCGCAGCAGGTCGGCGTAGGTGACCTCGCCATTCGCTCCCGCCGCCTCGGCCAGGGCCTGACGCTGCGGCCATTCCATCTCGACCGGCGGCACGGCGATGAACAGCGCGCCGGGAAACTCGCGGCCGAGGCCGGCCTGGGCGATCGCCTCTTCTGCGGCCGATGCGGCGAAGCGCTCGGACAGGGCCGGGGCCACCATCGGCTCGGCGTCGAGGAAGTCGACGGTGCCGGCGATGCGGGTGCGCAGGCCGGTGGTCGGGAAGCGCCGGATCGCGTGGATGCCCGAGCGGCCGGCGGTGAGGGCGGCCCAGTTCTCGGCCGCGCCGATGCCGAGGGAGGTGACGACGCCGAGGCCGGTCACGGCGACGAGCGGGCGGCCCTGGGCGTCGCGGTCTGCGGGGCTCATGCGGCCTCCGTGGCGGGCAGGATGCGGATCACGCCCTCGCCGCGGCGATGGCCGACGACGCTGACGACGGCCTCCCGCGCCGCGCCGGCGGCGACCGCCGCGGCGGCCAGCGCCGCGCCGAACGGGGCGGCGGCTTCGAGGGTGTGGCCGGTGAGGTCGCCGAGCGCCGTCCGACGGGCCTCCGGAGCGAGCGCCGCGAGGGCCTCGCCCTCCTCGTCGGTGATGCCGGCGCAGCCGGTGGCGGCGCTGATCGCGAGGTCCGGCGCCGTCACGCCCGCCCCCTGCCACAGGGACGCGAGGCTCGCCCCGACGCTGCCCGGCGCCCGCCGGGTGCGGTCGCTGGCGACCGCCGCGAGGCGCGCGACCGGAGCGGCGCCGCGGGCGCGGGCGTGCCCGGCCGCCTCCAGCACCAGGAAGGCGGCGCCGGAGCCGAGGATGAACCCGGGGGCGTCGCCGCGCTCGAAGACCGGGCGGTAATCGGGCTTGCGCAGGTAGCCGCCCATCTCGTGGACGAGCAGCACGTCGGCCCGCTCGGCGTTGTAGGAGCCGCCGACCAGCATCAGGTCGACCTGCCCCGCCGCGATGCGGCTGTGGGCGATCCGCAGGGCGTCGGTCCCGGCGGATTCCTCGCCCATGAAGGTGCGCGAGGCGCCGGTGACGCCGTGCACGATGGCGATGTTGCCGGCGAGCAGGTTGGAGAGCTGGGCCAGGAACAGGGTCGGGCGCAGGTCGTTCTGCAGCCGCTCGTTGAGGAACGCGCCCTTGTCCTCGGCTCCGGCCAGCCCGGCGAGGATCTGGCCATCGACGGCGTAGTCGCGCTCGCCGCCGCCGGCCGCGACCACGAGGTGCATTCCGGCCTTGAGGGCGGCGTCGGCCTTGGCCCCGGCGGCGTCGAGGGCGAGCCCGGCGGCGTAGACGCCGAGGCGCTGCCACGGCTCCATCTGGCGCTGGTCGGACTTCTTCGGGATCTGCCCGTCGAGGACGAGCGGCGCCACCGGATGCACCGGGTAGGGCGCGAAGGCCGCGGCGTCGACCCGCGGTGTCCCGCCGGCGCGCAGGGCGTCGAGATGGGCCGCCACGCCCTCGCCGGCGCAGGAAACGAGGCCGAGGCCGGTGATGACGACGTCGCGCATCACGCCGGGTCTCCTTCGGAGAGGCCGATCGCCCGCGCCCGCTCGCGCATCGGCGCGTCGAGGCCGGCCGGGAACGGCATCGTCTTGAACCGCAGCTCCGCGTTGCAGAGCGGCTTGCCCTCGGTGCGGATCGCGGCCCTGGTCACCGCGTAGCCCGAGCCGTCGTGCTCCAGGCTCGCCTCGACGTCGAGCACGGCGCCGGGTCCGACGAAGCTGCGGAAGCGCGCCTTGTCGACGCCCATCAGGAACGGCATCTGGCGGAAGTCGAGATGGGCGAGGATGAGGTAGCCCGACGCCTGAGCCATGGTCTCGGTCAGCAGCACCCCCGGCACCAGCGGGTGGCCGGGGAAGTGCCCCTCGAAGACCGGGCTCGCCATCGGCACCGTGGCGCGCGCCTCGATCCGGCCCGCCCCCCGGTCGAGCCGCACGACCCGGTCGATCATCTCGAAATATTCGAGCCGCATGATGCGCGACCGCGTCCCGCGCCTAGACCTTGGCGGCCTTCTGGGCCACCAGCCCGTCGATGCGGGCGCAGAGATTCTTCAGCACGAAGTACTCCTCGGCCGGCACCTTGCCCTCGTTGACCTCCTGGGTCCACTGCTCCAGCGGCAGCTTGATCCCGAACGCCTTGTCGATCGCGAAGGCGATGTCGAGGAAGGCGAGGCTGTCGATGCCGAGGTCGTCGATCGCGTGGCTCTCCGGCGTGATGGTGTCGCGCGGGATGTCGGCGGTCTCGGCGATGATGTCGGCAACGCGGTCGAAGGTGTCGGACATGGGCGTGCAGCCGCTTCCCTGCTGGGTTCTGGCTCGAACGGCACGACCTCCGGACCCCCGCCCGAGTCCCTGGTCGCGGACCGCGACAGGCGGCCTCGAGCAATGGTGGAATGCCGGAACCCGCGCGACTCCGCGGATGCGGGGCGGCGTCCGGTCGAGCGGTCCGCATACACGAGGGGGGTGCGGCGGGCAACAGCACGGTCGTGCGACCGCTCCGGCAGCCGTGCGACTGCGCTGGCAGTCGTGCGACGGCCGCGGCAGTCGTGCCACTGCGGTGGCAGGCGGCTCCGTTCTCCCCCGCCCGGCCGCGCCCTCGGCAGACTTGCGTCGGCAGGCCGACGCCTCGTCCGCTTAGGTTTCTGTTTTGCCGCAGGTTTTCCTCGCAAAAGCGGCAGCCACTCTTGCGAAACCTGCTTAGATGCGCCCGCAATCTGCCCCGGACGCCCGCATGCCCGACCCGACGCCGCCCCCCGCCCCGCTGGCCGAGATCCAGGCCGGCGCGACCCCGGCCATCGCGCGGGCGGCCCTGGTCCTCGGGCTCGCCGCCCTCGGGCTGTGGATCCTGCACGAGTTCCTGCCGGCTCTGGCCTGGGCGGTGGTGCTCGCCCTCGCGTTGTGGCCGCTCTACCGCCGGCTGACCGGGCGCTTTCCGCCCGACCGGCACAACATCCTGTGGCCGGCGCTGTTCACCGGCGCGATCGCCCTGGTGTTCCTCGTGCCCCTGACCGTCATCGCGATCCAGGCCGCCCGCGAGGCCGGCGAGGTGCTCGACTTCTGGCGCGGCATCGAGCAGTCGGGCTGGCCGGTACCCGACTGGGTGTCGCATCTGCCGTTCGGCGCCGCCGCGATCTCGACGTGGTGGAGCGAGAACCTGGGCCGTCCCTCGGGCTCGTCGGCGCTGTTGCACCACCTCGACCGCACGTCGCTGATCGGGTTCGGCCGTCTCTTCGGCTCCCAGATCGTCCACCGGGTCGTGGTGTTCCTGTTCACGCTGCTGACCCTGTTCTTCCTGCTCCGCGACGGCGAGGCGGTGGCGCGCCAGGGCCTGAGCGCCTGCCGCCGGCTGTTCGGCTCCCGGGGCGAGCGGGTCGCGCGCCAGATGGCGGCCTCCGTGCACGGCACCGTCGACGGGCTGGTGCTGGTCGGCCTCGGCGAGGGGTTCCTGCTCGGGCTGGCCTACTTTTTCGCCGGCGTGCCGCACCCGGTGCTGTTCGGCGCCGCGACGGCCTTCGCCGCGATGATCCCGTTCGGGGCGCCGCTGGTGTTCGGCGTCGCCTGCCTGCTCGTGCTCGCCCAGGGCCACGTCACCGCGGCGATCCTGGTCGCGGCCGCGGGCCTCGTCGTGACCTTCGCCGCCGACCACTTCGTCCGCCCGGCGCTGATCGGCGGCGTCACCCGGCTGCCGTTCCTGTGGGTGCTGCTCGGCATCCTCGGCGGCGTCGAGACCTTCGGCCTTCTCGGCCTGTTCCTCGGCCCGGCGGTGATGGCGGCCCTGATCCTGCTGTGGCGGGACTTCACCGGCGAGGACGCGCCGGCTCACGGAGAGACCACACGATGACCCAGCCCCACGGCACCGTCGCGTCCCGCCTCGCCGAACTCGGCCTGACCCTGCCGCCGGTCCCGGCGCCCCGCGGCGCCTTCCTGCCGTTCTCGCGCCTCGGCGCGACGGTGTGGCTCGCCGGCCAGATCTGCGAGCGCGACGGCGCCGTCTCGCATACCGGCCGCCTCGGCGAGGCGCACGACCTCCCCGCCGGCCGGAAGGCGGCGGAGCTGTGCGCCCTCAACCTGCTGGCCTCGCTCAGCCTCGCCCTCGACGGCGACCTCGACCGCGTGGTGCGCTGCCACCGCCTCGGCGGCTTCGTGCAGGTGGTGCCGGGCTGGCCCGACGTGCCGAAGGTCGTCAACGGCGCCTCCGACCTGATGTTCGCGCTGTTCGGAGAGGCCGGCCGCCACGCCCGCACGGCGATCGGCGTCGCGAGCCTGCCCGGCAACGCCAGCGTCGAGGTCGACGGGATCTTCGAGGTGCGCTGAGGCCGCCGTCACATCGGCGGGCGCAGCCCGTCCTTGCCGACCGAGATCGAGCGGCCCTCCAGGCGGTCGCCGGTGCGTGTCGCCACGACGAACACCTTGGCGCCGGCCACGAGGAGCGCGCGCGAGCCCGGCTCGAGGGTGACGACCGGCGCTCCGGGCGGCACCGCGACGGTGATCGTCCTGCCCCCGCCGTAGCCGACGGTCAGCATCGTGGTGCCGTCCCCGGCCTTGCGGGTGCCGACCGTGCCGTTGGTCATCTGGGTCTGGACCTCGGGCGGGCGCACCGTACCGTTGGTCATCCGGCTCTCGACCGGCGCTCCGCCGGCCGTGGTGTCGGGGATGACGTCCCACGGGCGATGGCCCTCGCCGGTGCCGCGCATCGCCTCGGGGAAGATCAGCACCTCGATCGCGACCGGCGGGTCGCCGTCCTTGGTCGCGGTGCCGATGAAGCTGCCGTCCCTGACGCTGTCGAGGCTGGCGGGGACGAGCGAGGCGATCCGGGTGTCGTCGGCGAGAGCGACCGTCCGGGCGGCGCCGTCGTCGGTGCGGATCGTCACCGAGCCGGCCTCGGCGGTCTCGATGGTGCCGCGCAGGCGCTCGACCTGCGGGGCGGCGACGGCCGGGCCCGCCAGCCCGAGCAGGCCGAGGATGGCGATGTGGGTGAGCTTCGGCACCGGTGATCTCCCTGGATGTCAGGGAGTCATTTCGGCCGCCGGCGGAGAAACGTTACAGGCGATACGATGTCCGGACGATCAGTTCCGACAATCGTATCGCCAGCCCGCGCGGCGCATGAGCGAAGCTCTGCGCGCACCTGAGCGGAGGCGATTTCCGCATCGCGAAGCGATCCATCGAAAATCGTATGAAGCGCGCCCGAACCCTCCCCCGCAGAGGGGGGAGGGTCGAGGAAGTCGCGGGATCAGGCCGCGAGCTGACGTAGGACGTAGGGAAGAATCCCGCCGTTGCGGAAGTATTCCAGCTCGTCGAGCGTATCGATGCGGCAGGTCAGCGGGACCTCCTGCTTGGTGCCGTCGGCCGAGGTGATCTCGGCGATCAGGGTCTGGCGCGGCTTCAGCTCGCCGGCGAGGCCCTTGATCGTGACGGTCTCGTCGCCCTTGAGGCCGAGCGACGCCCAGGAGGTGTCGCCCTGGAACACCAGCGGCACCACGCCCATGCCGACGAGGTTCGAGCGGTGGATGCGCTCGAAGCTCTCGGCCACCACGGCGCGGACGCCGAGCAGCTTGGTGCCCTTCGCCGCCCAGTCGCGCGACGAGCCGGTGCCGTACTCCTTGCCGGCGAAGATGACGAGCGGCGTGCCCTCTTCCTCGTAGCGCACCGCCGCGTCGTAGATGAACATCTTCTCGCCGGAGGGCTGGAACAGCGTCCAGCCGCCCTCGACCACGTTGCCGGATTCGTCGCGCACCATCTGGTTCTTGATGCGGATGTTGGCGAAGGTGCCCCGCATCATGACTTCGTGGTTGCCGCGGCGGGTGCCGTACTGGTTGAAGTCCTGCACCCGGACCTGATGGTCCTGCAGGTACTTGCCCGCCGGCGAGGCCGCCCGGATGTTGCCGGCCGGGGAGATGTGGTCGGTGGTGATCGAGTCGAGGAACAGCCCGAGGATGCGGGCATCGACCACGTCCTCGACCGGCTTCGGGGTCTTCTCCATGCCGACGAAGTAGGGCGGGTTCTGGACGTAGGTCGAGCCTGCGTTCCACGAGAAGGTCTCGGCCTGCGTGACCTCGACGCCCTTCCAGTTGTCGTCGCCGCCGAACACGTCGGCGTAGCGCGACTTGAACAGGCCGGACGTGATGTTGGCCTCGATGAACTCCTGCACCTCGGCGGTCGAGGGCCAGATGTCCTTCAGGTAGACCGGCTTGCCGTCCGAGCCGGTGCCGATCGGCTCCGAGGTGATGTCGACCTGCATCGAGCCGGCGAGGGCGTAGGCGACGACGAGGGGCGGCGAGGCGAGGTAGTTCGCCCGCACGTCGGGGTTCACCCGGCCCTCGAAGTTGCGGTTGCCCGACAGCACCGCGGCGGCCACGACGTCGTTGTCGTTGATCGACTTCGAGATCGCCGCCGGCAGCGGGCCGGAATTGCCGATGCAGGTGGTGCAGCCGAAGCCGACGAGGTTGAAGCCCAGCGCGTCGAGGCTCGGCTGGAGGCCGGCCTTGTCGAGGTACTCCGCCACCACCTGGCTGCCGGGGGCGAGCGAGGTCTTCACCCACGGCTTCGAGCGCAGGCCCTTGGCGACCGCGTTGCGGGCGAGCAGGCCGGCGCCGATCATCACGCTCGGGTTCGAGGTGTTGGTGCAGCTCGTGATCGCCGCGATCACGACGTCACCGTGGCCGATGTCGAAGTTCGCGCCCTCGACGGGATAGCGCCGGGCGATGTCGGCCGCCTTCTTGAACTCGGTCTCCATCGACTGGGCGAAGCCGGGCTTGGCGCCGTCGAGCAGCACCCGGTCCTGCGGCCGCTTCGGGCCGGCGAGCGAGGGCTTCACGTCGCCCATGTCGAGTTCGAGCGTGTCGGTGAAGACCGGGTCCGGGGTCTGGGCGTCGCGCCACATCCCCTGCGCCTTGGCGTAGGCCTCGACCAGGGCGATGCGATCATCCGCGCGGCCCGTGACCGTCAGGAAGTCGATGGTCTTCTGGTCGACCGGGAAGAAGCCGCAGGTCGCGCCGTATTCGGGCGCCATGTTGGAGATCGTGGCGCGGTCGGCGACCGACATGTCGTCGAGGCCCGGGCCGTAGAACTCCACGAACTTGCCGACCACGCCCTTCTTGCGCAGCATCTGCGTCACGGTGAGCACGAGGTCGGTGGCGGTGGTGCCCTCCGGCAGCTTGCCCGACAGCTTGAAGCCGACGACCTCGGGGATCAGCATCGACAGCGGCTGGCCGAGCATCGCGGCCTCGGCCTCGATGCCGCCGACGCCCCAGCCCAGCACCGCGAGGCCGTTGACCATCGTGGTGTGCGAATCGGTGCCGACGAGCGAATCCGGGTAGGCGACCTCGGAGCCCTCGAACGGCTTGGTCCACACCGTCTGCGACAGGTACTCGAGGTTGACCTGATGGCAGATGCCGGTGCCGGGGGGCACGACCGAGAAGTTGTCGAACGCCGACTGGCCCCACTTGAGGAAGGTGTAGCGTTCGCCGTTGCGCTCGTATTCCAGCGCCACGTTGTCGGCAAGCGCCTTCGGGGTGCCGAACTCGTCGACGATGACCGAGTGGTCGATGACGAGGTCGACCGGGACGAGCGGGTTGATCTTCTGCGGGTCGCCGCCGAGCGCGACCATGGCGTCGCGCATCGCCGCGAGGTCGACCACCGCCGGCACGCCGGTGAAGTCCTGCATCAGCACGCGGGCTGGGCGGAAGGCGATCTCGACCTCGGTCTTGCCGCGGTTGCCGAGCCACGCCACCACCGCCTCGATGTCGGCCTTCTTGACCGAGCGGTCGTCCTCGTAGCGCAGCAGGTTCTCCAGCAGCACCTTCATCGAGAACGGCAGCGCGGCCGCGTCGGCGAGGCCGTTCTTCATCGCCTCGGGAATCGCGTAGTAGGTGTAGCTCTTCCCGCCGGCCTGCAGCGTCTGACGGGACTTGAAGCTGTCGATGGATGCCACGGTGTGGTCCTCGCGAGGGGTTGTCGAACACGGCGCAGGCATAACCTGCGCCAGGGTGCAGTGTTCGGCCGGATGCGCTCACGGGCCTGGGCCGCCGCGGCGGCCCCGACTCCGATTCCCGTGCGGCACCGGCGGGCGAGGAATCTTGGCAGGTCCTCGCGCCAGCGATCCGACGATGCGCGCGCCGCCCCGGGGGTGCCCGGACTGGGATGCGCGACTAGGCGGTTTGGACGCCTCTGAAGCTCGCGCGGCGCAGCCTGCGCTGCATATAGAACACTTCGAAACTGCCCGCTACACCGGCCTTGCGACCGCAGGGCAGGCATTCTCAGGCGCGGCGGGCCGTCGTAGGACGGCGCTCCTCCTCTCCCGTCCGGAGCCCCCGTGCGCCTGATCGCCGAGACCCTCTCCTGCCGGCGCTCCGGCCGCCGGATCTTCTCGGGCCTGTCCTTCGCCCTCGCAGACGGCGAGGCGCTGGTCGTCACCGGGCGCAACGGCGCCGGCAAGTCGTCGCTGCTGGCGATCCTCGCCGGGCGGCTGCGGCCGGAGGCCGGGCGGCTGCGGGCGGAGGGCATCGGCGAGCGCACCATCCCGGAGACCCTGCACGTCGTCGGGCACCGCGACGGCCTCAAGGGCGCGCTGACCGCGCAGGAGAACCTCGCCTTCGCCCGCGACCTCCTCGGCGGTGCCGCGCTGGCGCCGCGGGAGGCGCTCGCCCGCCTCGGCCTCGCCCATGCGGCGGCGCTGCCGGTCGGCTACCTCTCGGCCGGGCAGCGCCGCCGGGTCGCGCTCGCCCGCCTCCTCGTCTGCCGCCGGCCGCTCTGGCTCCTCGACGAGCCGACCGCGGCCCTCGACGCCGCCTCGCGGGAGGCGCTGGCCGGGCTGATGCGCGAGCACCTCGCGGCGGGCGGCCTCGTGATCGCGGCGACCCACCAGTCCCTCGGCCTCGACGAGGCCCGGCGCCTGTCGATCGAGGCGTACCGGCCCCCCGCCCCGTCCGGGGCCGACCTCGCGGCGGAGTTCGACCGGTGATGCGGGCCTTCGTGGCGGTGCTGGCCCGCGACCTGCGGCTCGCCGGGCGCATCGGCGGCTCCGGGGCGCTCGGCCTCGTGTTCTTCCTGATGATCGTGGTGCTGGTGCCGTTCGCGCTCGGCCCCGACCTCAACCTCCTGTCGCGGATCGGTCCGGCGATCCTGTGGCTCGCCGCGGTCCTCGCCACCCTGATCGGCCTCGACCGGCTGTTCCAGGCCGACGAGGAGGACGGCTCCCTCGACCTCATCGCCGGCACGCCCGCCCCGCTCGAACTGGTGGTGGTGGCCAAGGTCCTGGCGCACTGGCTCACGACGGGCCTGCCGCTGGCGCTGGCGGCTCCCCTGTTCGGGCTCCTCGTCGCCCTGACGCCGACCGCGATGGCGGCGACCAGCCTGACGCTCCTCGTCGGCACTCCGGCGCTGACCTTCATCGGCGCGGCGGGCGCGGCGCTGACCGCCTCGATCCGCCGCGGCGGCCTGATCCTCGCGGTGGTGGTGCTGCCCCTGATGATCCCGACGCTGATCTTCGGCGTCTCGGCCACGGAGGCGGCGGGCGGCGGCACGGTGCCGTTCGCCACCCCGCTGATGATCCTCGCGGCGCTCAGCCTCGTCGCCGCCGTCACCGGCACGCTCGCGGCGGCGGCGGCGCTGCGGTGGGGGGAGTGAAATTCAGGCTGCCTTCAATCTCCGGGCAGCCTCGGCCAGGACGTCGTGCATGCGGCTTTGCCAGCCGGGTCCAGTGGCCTTGAAAGTCTCCAGAACGTCCGCGTCGATCCGCAGCGAGATCGGCACACGCTTCGCGTCGGCTTTCGGCCGGCCGGCACGGCTCGTGAAGGCTGCCGCCATCTCGACGGGCATGGCGCCGGTTCCCGGACGGGCACGAGCCAACTCCTCGTCGGTCAGTGGCGGGTTGGCGGACACTTCGTCCCAATCCTCCTGGGAATAGAGAGGGTTCGGGACGTATCCGGGCGCATGCTTATTGGATGGCATGGAGAGCCCTTTCGTTCCTGCTGGCGCAACGGACACTGACGATGTCGATCGCCTCCGATCCGAGCGGAGAGACGATCACGACGACGACAACTTCATCGTACCAAGAGCCGATCAGCTTGAATCGGGCGCGACCTGTCTTGCTCGGTTCGGCATCGATGGTGATGAACCGCTCGAAGCTGAACGCTTCTTCGAAATCTGCCAAGTCGAAACCATGCTTCTTCAGGTTCGCCTGCCGTTTCGGCTCACCCCACATGAACCTCATGAGCCGTAACCTGATAATTTATGTATATACAAAAATAACGGAATGGCAAGGTGACGCAAACTCGGATTCGCAGGATGCCGACCGCCGCTATCCCATCGGCCGCTCCATGACGATCGTCCGCTCGTCGCCATGGTGGTGTTCCCGCACCGTCCGGAACCCAAGCCGGTCGTAAAAGCCCACGGCGGTCAGGGACGACTGCAGCGTCAGCATCGCGACGCCCGCAGCCAGGGCCGCCCGCCCGATCTCCGCCATCAACGCCCGGCCAATGCCGCGCCCCTGCGCATCTGGCGCAACGAAGACGGCGCGAACGATGTCGCGGTCGCGACTCGCTGTGCCGACGATGCGGCTTGCCTCCACCGCCACGAAGACTTGCCGCGTCGCGATCTGTGACGCAATCCAGTCCGGCGTGAAGCCCTGGGCGATCCGGTCGATAGTCTCCGGGCCGTAATCGCGAGCATTGCTCTCGTGCAACGCCAAGACGACGATACGGCTGATCTCGGCCGCATCGTCCTTGGTCGCCAAGCGTATCACGCATCCCATCGCCACCCTCCCCCGGCGGCGCCCACCGGGGGGAGTGCCGCTTCCGTTTAGAACACCGCCTGCCCGAGCAGCACCGCCACGACCACGATCACCACCGCGATGACGAGGAACAGGCCGAAGAGCAGCCGGGCGATGCCGCGGGCGCCGGAGGCGACGTTGGTGAAGCCGAGCGCACCGGCGATCAGCGAGATGACGAAGAAGATGATCGCCCACTTCAGCATGACGAGCCCCTGACGCGAAACCACCGCATCAACCGCTGCGGCCAAGGTTCGTTCCGACTCCCTTCTCCGTCCGCTGCGCCCATCGTCCGCATTGCCGGCACGGCGACCGGCGCGCTAGACCATCCGTCATGGCGATGTCCCTGTTCACGCGGCTGGCCCAGCCCGGCCACTTCATGCGCTGGTCGGGCGCGGCCCTGCCCGCCCTGTGGGGGCTCGCGGCTCTGCTCCTCGGGGCCGGCCTGTACCTGTCGTGGTTCGTGGCGCCCCCCGACTATCAGCAGGGCGAGACGGTGCGGATCATGTTCATCCACGTGCCCGCCGCGTGGCTCGGGGTGTTCTTCTACGGCGCGATGGCGGTCTCCGCGGTCGGCACGCTGGTGTGGCGCCATCCGCTGGCCGACGTCGCCCAGCGCGCCGCCGCGCCGATCGGCGCCGCCTTCACCCTGATCTGCCTCGTCACCGGCTCGCTGTGGGGCAAGCCGATGTGGGGCACCTACTGGGTCTGGGACGCCCGGCTGACCTCGATGCTGGTCCTGCTGCTGATCTATGCCGGGCTGCTCGCCCTGTGGCGGACGATCGAGGATCCGGCCCGCGCCGCCCGGGCGGTCGCGATCCTGACCCTGGTCGGCGCGGTCAACCTGCCGATCATCAAGTTCTCGGTGAACTGGTGGTCGACGCTGCACCAGCCGGCCTCGATCCTGCGCCTCGGCGGCCCGACCATCCACCCGACCATGCTCTACCCGCTGCTGGTGATGATCGCGGCGTTCTCGGTGCTCGGCATCGCGCTGCACCTCCAGGGCATGCGCACCGAGTTGCTGCGCCGCCGCGTGCGCACCCTGACCATCCTGGAGGCCGAGCGCCTCGACACGGCGCCGCTGCCGGCGCCGCAAGCGGCCTGAGCCGGGAAGAACCGCCGTGGACCTCGGACCGCACGCCGCCTTCATCCTCGGGGCCTACGCCTTCGCCGCGCTCGTGGTTCTGGGCCTGATCCTGCACGCCGCGCTCGATCACCGCGCCCAGCGCCGGGCGCTGGCGTCGCTCCAGCGCCGGAGGGAGGGATGAGCGGGCCCGGCGAGTCCGAATCCCTGTCGGCGCCGGGCGAGGCCGAGGCGCCGGCCCGCCGCTCGCGGCTGGTCTTCCTGCTGCCGCTCCTCGTCTTCGCGGCGCTCGCCGGCATCTTCCTCGGCCGGCTGCTCACCACCGGCTACGACCCCTCGGCGATTCCCTCGGCGCTGATCGGCAAGCCGATCCCGGCCTTCGACCTGCCGGGTCTGCCCGGGTTGGTCCAGCAGGACGGCAGGCCGGTGCCCGGCCTCTCCGCCGCCGACCTCCGGGGCGAGGTGACGGTGCTGAACGTCTGGGCCTCGTGGTGCGCCCCCTGTCAGGTCGAGCACCCGATGCTGATGCGGCTCTCCCGCGACGGGATCCGGCTCGTCGGCATCGACTACAAGGACGAGGCCGAGAACGGCCGCCGCTTCCTCGGCCGTCACGGCAACCCGTTCCGCGCGGTCGGCGCCGACACGAGCGGGCGCACCGGCATCGATTTCGGCGTCTACGGCGTGCCCGAAACCTTCATCATCGGGCCGGACGGCCGCGTCCGCGACAAGCTCGTCGGCATCCTGACGCCGCAGAACTACGACAACTTCGTCGCGCGGGTCCGGGCGGCCGGTCGGCCCTGAGCAGAGCTGCCCGGGGCAACTCCGCTCGGGGCTTCGATTCTTCGTCATCGTCGTCGCGAAACGGTGACCGTTCCGGCGAACGACGCCCGGCCCGGGAGCCCGCATGACACGCCGCCCCCGACCCTCGGCCCGGTTCCGGGTTGTCCTCGCCGGGCTGGTCGCCGCACTCGGTGCGTCCGCCGCCGCGGCGGAGCCGGCCGGGGGCCGGCTCGACCTCGCCCGCCGGCACGCGACCGAGGGCCGAGCCGCCCTAGCGCGCGGAGACGACGCAGCCGCTCTCGCGGCGTTCGATGCCGCCCTCGCGGTCATCGGCGAGGGCGCCGTTCCCCCGGGAACGATCGACGACAGCGGCCTCCACCTCGTCCTCGCCGATGCGAAGCTGCGGCGGGGCGAGATGGCCGCCGCGGCGAGGCTCAAGGCGGGGGTCGTCGAGACGCGGCTGTCGTTCCTGACGCGCCGCAATCACTGATGGCGGTTTCGGGCGATGACTGCCGGAAATCGTATGAGGCCGAAGCCGCCCGTCGACCGCTTCGATCTCCGCCGCCCGCAGGCCGGAAAGCGCTTGCCGATCTGATATATCAGTGTATGGTGCCGATCGGGAGGCCCTCCTGAACGGCGTGTGGTAGGCGCGCCGTGAGCGAGGGAGCATGGCATGAACAACGATCGCACGTCGCCGGTGCGTCGGACCCCGGCCCGCAGGCCGGACCCGGCGCGGGAACGGCCGCCCACCGCATCGGCCCTGATCCGTCAGGATCTGCGCGCCCGCATCGCGTCGCTGGCGATGCGGCCGGGAGAGTCGATCAACGAGAAGGAGCTGGCGCTCACCTACGGCGTCAGCCGTACCCCCGTGCACGAGGCGGTGCTGAAGCTCGCGGAAGAGGGACTGGTATCGATCTTCCCCCAGGCCGGCACCTTCGTGGCGCGCATCCCCTTCGGCGACCTGCCCGAGGCGCTCATCATCCGGCGCGCCCTCGAGGAGACCAGCGCCCGCCTCGCCGCCGAGAGGGCGGAAGCCGATGCCCTCGCGGATCTCGACCGGGCGATGGACGCCCTGCACGACGCCGCCGCTCGCAGCGACCACGAGGACTTCCACCAGGCCGACGAGGCGTTCCATGCCGGCATCGCCATGGCGGCGGGCCACCCGGGCATCTGGCGGCTGGTGCAGCAGGTGAAGGTCCAGGTCGACCGCTTCCGCCGCCTCACCCTGCCCCAGGCCGGGCGCTTCGAGCGGGTGCTGGTCGAGCACCGGGCGGTGCGCGACGCCATCGCGGCCCGCGACCCGGCCGCGGCGGCGGCCCGGATGGGCGCCCATCTCGACGGCCTGCTCGCCGACCTCGGCGACATCGCCGGCCTCAACCCCGACTACTTCGACGCGGGAGCGCGCCCCGAGCGGTTCCCGACATCCAGCACGAGGACGCCCGTTCCATGACGATCGAGATCCGCCAGGTGGCGCACCCGGAGGCGGTGCGCGGCTTCGACACCGAGACCCTGCGCCGCCACTTCCTCATCGAGCGGCTTTTTTCCCCGGGCGAGGTGCTGCTGACCTACAGCCACATCGACCGGCTGGTCGTCGGGGGTGCGATGCCGGCGAACGGGCCGGTGACCCTGCCGACCCCGAAGGCGGTCGGCACCGACGCCTTCCTGGCGCGGCGCGAACTCGGCACCATCAACGTCGGCGGTCCCGGCCGGGTGCGGGTCGGCGGCGCCGTCCACGCGCTCGGCCCGCGCGACGCGCTCTACGTCGGCATGGGCGCCGGCGAGGTCGTGTTCGAGAGCGACGACGCGGCCAACCCGGCCAAGTTCTACCTCGTCAGCACCCCGGCCCACGCCGCCTGCGAGACCGTGGTGATCCCGGCCGAGCGCGCGAACCGGATGGAGATCGGCGATCAGGCGACCGCGAACCGCCGCACCATCCGCCAGTACATCATCCCGGGCGTGTGCCGGTCGTGCCAGCTCGTGATGGGCCTGACCCAGCTCGAACCCGGCAGCATGTGGAACACCATGCCGTGCCACACCCACGACCGGCGCTCCGAGGTCTACCTGTACTTCGACCTCGACCCCAACGCCCGGGTGCTGCACCTGATGGGCGAGCCGACCGAGACCCGTCACCTCGTGGTCGCCTCGGAGCAGGCGATCCTGTCGCCGGGCTGGTCGATCCATTCCGGTGTCGGCACCAGCCACTACGCCTTCATCTGGGCGATGGGCGGCGACAACCAGGACTACACCGACATGGACATGGTCGCCATGTCCGAGCTGCGGTGAGCGCCATGGGCGGAGCCTTCGACCTCTCGGGCCGCAACGCCGTCGTCACCGGCGCCAATACCGGCCTCGGCCAGGCCATCGCGGTCGCGCTGGCGGAGGCCGGCGCCGGCATCGTCGCGGTCGGCCGCTCGGACATGAGCGAGACCGGCGACCGGGTGCGGGCGCTCGGCCGGCCGTTCCGGCCGGTGACCGCCGACCTGTCGAGCCTGGAGCCGGTCGCCCGCGTGGTGGCCGAGGCCGAGGCCGCCGGGCGGCCCGACATCCTGGTCAACAATGCCGGCATCATCCGCCGCGCCGACGCCCTCGACTTCACCGAAGCCGACTGGGACGCGGTGATGGACGTGAACCTGAAGTCGGTGTTCTTCCTGTCCCAGGCCTTCGCCCGCCGGATGCTGGCGGACGAGGGCGGCGGGCGGATCATCAACATCGCCTCGCTGCTGTCCTTCCAGGGCGGCATCCGCATCCCGTCCTACACCGCCTCGAAGAGCGGGCTCGCCGGCCTCACCCGGCTGCTCGCCTGCGAGTGGGCCGGCCGCGGCATCAACGTCAACGCGATCGCGCCGGGCTACTTCGTCACCAACAACACCGAGGCCCTGCGCGCCGACCCGGAGCGCAGCGGCCAGATCCTCGGGCGCATCCCCGCCGGCCACTGGGGCGACCCGCGCGACCTCGGCGGTGCGGCGGTGTTCCTCGCCTCCCCGGCGGCCTCCTACATCCACGGAATCGTGCTGCCGGTGGACGGCGGCTGGCTGGCGCGGTGAGCGCCGGACCGGGGCCGCTGCGGCGGCGTTCGTGCGCGACGCCTCGTGTCGCCGCTCGCTCGGCTCTTGCTCCGCTCTGCGTTCGAGGGGACATCCGTCCCCCCGGAGGGGACATTCGTCCCCCCGAACCCGCTTCGCGGTGCGCTCCTCGGGCGCGGAGCGCACCGCGCCCGGTCGGGAGCGTCGCCCTCCGGGCGACCCAGCAGAACGATCGCTGAAGCGATGGCCCTGCTGCGGCGGCCCTGGCGCCCCCCGGCTATTTCGGCAGGGCGTAGATGTTGACGTCGAGTTCGCCGTCCTGAGCCGTCTTCAGATCGGTGAGGTATTCTTCCACGAAGGCGTCCTGGACCACGATGCCCTTGGCGTCGAGATAGGCGGTCACCGTCTCGTAGGTCTGATCGATGCCCTCGTACGGGCCCTTGTGGACGAAGCGCAGGGCCTTGCCGCTCGGCGTGGTGCCGAAGCGCAGGTCCTCGGGCAGCCCGGCGGGGCGAGTGGCGGGCGTGGCCTCGACCGGCACCATCGCCTCGTACTGGAAGCCGTCGTCGTCGGTGCGGGTGAACACCGCCACCGGCCGGCCGGTGGCCTTCATGCCGGCCTGCGACAGGGCCGCCTCGATGCGGCCGATGGTCTCCCTCAGGCTCGGCACCGCGTTGTCCCAGGTCGATTTGCCGGCGAGGATCGCCACCGGCTTGGCCGGCAGCGTCACCTCGTCGACGTCGGACGGGTCGCCGGGGGCCTGGACCAGGGGCTGACGCGCCCCGGGCGGCGGGGTGAGGCCGGGCACCGGCAGCGCCTTGTCGGACGCCGGGGGTTTGGGTGCCTCGCCGGAGGACGGGCCGGGACCGGGGGCGGTGGTGCTCGGGAGCGGGTTCGTCTGGGCCGGGGACGGCGTGCCGGCGGGCGGCGCCGCGCCCGAGGGCGCCGGGACGTTCTGTTGCGCCCGCAGGGAACCGGCCGGCATGCCGAGGGCCACCAGGGCGAGGCCGAGCACGGCGAGGGGGGCAGACACTCTCTTCACGGGCAAGGCGCTCCGTTGATGGGTCGCGGGCCGCGGGAGCCCGGGTCGGCCCGGCGGCGGAGCCGACGGACCGAACGCCCCAACCATAGGAGCGTTCCGGCGATCCGGCGAGGCCACGGCTTCGTGGCTCGCGTCGAGGGCGGATCTGTCCCATATAGCCGCCAGCCTTCCGGACCCCGTCGTGAGTTTTCCCGCCGTGAGTTTCCCCGCATGAGCCCCCTCGCCCATCGCCGCTTCCTCAAGATGAACGGCCTCGGCAACGAGATCGTGGTGCTCGACCTGCGCGGCAGCTCCGACCGGGTGCGGCCGCAGGAGGCCCGGGCGATCGCCGCCGGCCCGCGCTCGCGCTTCGACCAGTTGATGGTCCTGCACGACGCGGACCGGCCGGGCGTCGACGCGGCCCTGCGCATCTACAACACCGACGGGTCGGAAGCCGGCGCCTGCGGCAACGGCACCCGCTGCGTCGCCTGGGCGATGATGGACGATCCCGTCATGGCCCGGCCGGCGCCCGGGGGCCGGCTGGGGCTGGAGAGCCGCGCCGGCCTGCTGACGGTCGAGCGGGTCTCCGCCACCGACTTCACCGTCGACATGGGCGCGCCGCGCCTTCACTGGGACGAGATCCCGCTCGCCGGGCCGGTCCCCGACACGAGCCGCATCGCGTTGCAGAGCGAGCCGGGCGACGAGCCGGTGCTGAGCGCCCCCGGCGTCGTCAGCATGGGCAACCCGCACGCGGTGTTCTTCGTCGAGCGCGACCCCGAGGATTACGACCTCGCCCGGATCGGCCCGCATCTCGAAACCCACCCGATCTTCCCCGAGAGGGCCAACATCTCGGTCGCCCGGATCCGCGACCGCGGCCACATCTCGTTACGGGTGTGGGAGCGCGGCGCCGGCCTGACCCGGGCCTGCGGCACCGCCGCCTGCGCCGCCCTCGTGGCGGCGGCGCGCCTCGGATTGGCCGACCGGCGGGCGGTCGTGACCCTGCCCGGCGGCGATCTGACCATCGCCTGGGGCGAGGACGGCCACGTCCGGATGACCGGCCCGACCGAACTCGAATGGGAGGGCACCTTCGCGCCGGACCTGTTCGCCGGGGCCGCCTGATGCCGGTCGAGGTGCTGAGCTACGGCTGCCGCCTCAACACCGCCGAGGGCGAGGTGGTGCGCCGCGAGGCCGAGGCCGCCGGGCATGACGGCCTCGTGGTCGTCAACACCTGTGCGGTCACCGCCGAGGCCGGCAGGCAGGCGCGCAAGGCGATCCGCGCCCGGGCCCGGAGCGGGGCGCGGATCGTCGTCACCGGCTGCGGCGCCCAGGTCGAGACCGACGCCTACGCGGCGATGCCGGAGGTGGCGGCCCTGGTCGGCAACGACGCCAAGCTGCGGCGGGCGACCTGGGACGGCCTCGACGGGCGCAACGACCGGGTCCGGGTCGACGCGATGATGGCGATCGACCGCGCGGCGAGCCCGGCGCCGGCTCGCCCGGCCGGCCGCACCCGGGCCTTCGTGCCGGTGCAGAACGGCTGCGACCACCGCTGCACCTTCTGCATCATCCCCCTGGGCCGCGGCAACTCGCGCTCGGTGCCGTCCGGGACCGTGGTGGCGCAGATCCGCGACCTCGTCGCGGCCGGCACCCGCGAGGTGGTGCTGACCGGGGTCGACCTCACCGCCTGGGGCCGCGACCTCGGCGGGGCATCGCGCCTCGGCGGGCTGGTGCGGACGATCCTGCGCGACGTGCCGGACCTCGACCGCCTCCGGCTGTCCTCGATCGACTCCGTCGAGGCCGATGCCGCGCTCCTCGACGCCTTCGCCGAGGAGGCGCGGCTGATGCCGCACCTGCACCTGTCGCTCCAGGGCCGGCGACGACCTGATCCTCAAGCGGATGAAGCGGCGTCACGGCCGCGACGACGCGATCCGGTTCTGCGACGCCGTGCGGCGGCGGCGGCCGGACGCGGTGTTCGGCGCCGACCTCATCGCCGGCTTCCCGACCGAGACCGAGGCGCAGTTCGCCCGCTCGCTCGCCCTGGTCGAGGAGTGCGGCCTCACCCACCTGCACGTCTTCCCGTACTCGTCCCGGCCCGGGACCCCGGCGGCGCGGATGCCGCCGGTGCCCGAGGCCGAGATCCGCGCCCGCGCCGCCCGCCTGCGCGAGGCGGGCGCCGGCGCGCTGGCCCGCCGGCTCGACGGCGAGGTCGGGCAGGTGCGCCGGGTGCTGGCCGAGCATGGCGGGATCGGACGCACCGAGGGGTTCTTCCCGGTGCGCCTCGCCGACACCATCGCGCCCGGCAGCCTCGCCGACCTGTCCATCGCCGCTCACGACGGGCGGATGCTGCTGGCGGCGTGACCCGGGTTCACCACGCCACGCAGATCTTGCCGAAATGCGCAGCCTCCTCCTGGTAGCGGAACGCCGCGGCCAGCTCCTCGAACCCGAAGGTCCGGTCGATGACCGGACGCAGGCTCGACAGGCCGAGCGCGGCGACGAAGTCCTGCTGCTGGCGCCGGCTGCCGACGATCAGTCCCTGCAACCGCGCCTGCCTGGCCATCAGCACCGAGGTCGGCACCTCGCCGCTGCGGCCGGTGAGCACGCCGATCAGCGAGATGTGGCCGCCGACCCGCACCGCCTGGATCGATTGCGCCAGGGTGCCCGGGCCGCCGAGCTCGACCACGTGGTCGACGCCCTGCCCGCCGGTCCATTCCCGGGCCCTGACGCCCCAATCGGCGTGCCGGCGGTAGTTGATGGTGTGGTCGGCGCCGAGCGCCCGGGCGCGCTCCAGCTTCTCGTCCGAGGACGAGGTGACGATCACCGCCGCGCCCATCAGCTTGGCGATCTGGAGCGCGAGGATCGAGACGCCGCCGGTGCCGAGGGCGAGCACGACGTCGCCGGCCTTCAGGGCGCCGTCGCCGACCAGGGCCCGCCACGCGGTCAGGCCCGCTGTGGTGAGGGTCGCTGCCTCGGCGTGGCTCCAGCCGGCCGGCGCGCGGGTGAAGGCGCCGACCGGCCGGACCGCGTGGCTCGCCGCGAAGCCGTCGATGCCGTCCCCGGGCGTGCCGGCAAAGCCGCCGACCTCCGTGCGGGGACCGCCATCCGGCCATTGCGGGAAGAAGCACGAGACGACGTGGTCGCCCGGCGCGAACTCGCGGACGCCGGGGCCGACCGCCTCGACCACGCCGGCCCCGTCCGACATCAGCACCCGGCCGTCCTCCGCCGGCGAGCGGCCGCTGGCCACGAGGAGATCGTGGTAGTTCAGCGAGGTGGCGTGGATCGCGACGCGGATCTCGCCCGGTCCCGGCGCACCGGGGTCGGGTCGTTCGACGGTCTCGATCCGGTCGAGGCCGCCGGGCGCGCGCACGACGATGGCTTTCATGGGATCTCCCTTGCCGCTTGGACTCCGGCGGAGGATCTAGGCATCGTTCCGCCGGCCGTGAACGGCCGGTGCCGAAACGGTCACCGTTCCGGCGACGAACACGATGCGAAATCGACGACCCGAGTGGGGTTTCCCCGTGCCGCTCTGCTGGGAACGGCAGAACGAGGGCGCAGGATGCCGGCCCCGCATGTCGGTCGCTGCCGAGCCGGGGTGATCGGCCGGTCGAACGGAAACCGCGCGACCGCTCGCGTCCTTCGCTGCATTGCGTCAAGGATCTCGCCAACGCAGCGATCCTGTGCTCAAAGGGCGCGGTTCCAGGACAAGCCTGTCAAGACAAGCCAGGGCCCTCGATGCTCCGCCGCCTCTACGAGTGGATCCTCGCGCTCGCCGCGCGACCCTCCGCCCCCTACGCGCTGGGCGCCGTGTCCTTCGCCGAGAGCTCGTTCTTCCCGGTGCCGCCCGACGTGATGATGGTGCCGATGATGGTGAGCCGGCCCGAGCGGGCCTATCACTACGCGCTCATCGCCACCCTGACCTCGGTCGTCGGCGGCCTGCTCGGCTATGCCATCGGGGCGCTGCTCTACGATTCGGTCGGAAGCTGGCTGTTCCGGCTCTACGGCCTCGACAAGGGCGCCGCATCCTTCCGCGAGGCCTACGCCCATTACGGCCATTGGGTGATCCTGCTGAAGGGCTTCACCCCGATTCCCTACAAGCTCGTCACCATCACGTCGGGCTTCGCCGGCTACGACCTGTTCTGGTTCACGGTCCTGTCGCTCGTCACCCGCGGGGCGCGGTTCTACCTCCTCGCCTTCCTCGTCGGCCGCTACGGCGTCGGCATCCGCACCGTGCTCGACCGGCACCTCAACGTGGTGGCGGGCCTGTTCGCCGCGGTGATGGTTCTCGGCTTCGTCGGGTTCCGCTATCTCCTCTGACCATGACCGCGCTCACCCGTCTCGTCCCCGGCCCGCGGCCGGCCGCGCTCCTGGTTCTCGCCGGGGCGGCGGCGACGGTCGGGGGCGCCCTGATCTTCGAGCACGGCCTCGGCTACGTGCCGTGCGCCCTCTGCCTCACCGAGCGCCAGCCCTATTACCTCGCCCTGCCCCTCGCGGCGGCGGCGGCCCTGCTGCCCGCCCGCTTCGCCCGCTGGGTCCTCGCCGGGCTGGCGCTGCTGTTCCTCGCCAGCGCCGGCCTCGGTGCCTACCACGCCGGGGCGGAATGGGGCTTCTGGCCCGGCCCGTCCGGCTGCGGCGGCGGTGCGGCGGCTCCGACCGGCCTCGACGCCTTCCGGCAATCCCTCGACACGGTCCGCATCGTCGACTGCACCAGCGCGGCGTGGCGCTTCCTCGGGATCTCGCTCGCCGGCTGGAGCGCGGTGATCTCGCTGGCGCTCGCCGTCCTCGCCGGGGCTGCGGCGTGGCGCGGGTCCGGCCGGCGGGCCTGAGCCGCGCGGCGGCTCAGTTCCGGTCGTCGGGCAGCGCCGGCAGCGGCTGGATCGCGATCCCCTCCTCGAGAAGGGCCCGGGCGTCGGCCGCGCTCGCCTGACCGTAGATCGCCCGCTCCTCGACCTCGCCGTAGTGCATCCGGCGGGCCTCGGCCGCGAAGCGCTCGCCGACATGGTCGGCGGTGCGGGCGACGTGCTCGTGCAGCGCCTTCAGCATCGCCCGCACCTGCCGCTCGGGCTCGGACATCAACTGGACCGGCGCGGCGGGAGGCGATCCGGCGGCCGGGACCGGCGGCGCCTCGACGGGCGCCGGCAGGGACTTCTCCCGCGCGCCGCGGCCGAGGGCCGGCGCCATCAGTTGCTTCGTCACCTTGGCGCTGTCGCAGAACGGGCAGGTCACGAGGCCGCGCGCCAGTTGCTCGTCGTAGGACGCGCTCGACGGGAACCAGCTCTCGAAGTCGTGGCCGGCATCGCAGGCCAGGGCGTAACGGATCATGGACCGGATATTGGCATGCGGCGGGGCCGGCGCGAGGGGCGGCCGCCACGTTGTCACGGGATGTTGCGCTGCCGTGACAGCGCGGCGGCGATGTATCCCCGGTCCGACGCTGCGGCAATCCCCGTCAGGGAGATGCGCGCCGCGCCGCCTCGACCGTGAACCGGCGGGCGTGGCGCAGGGCCGGCACCCGGCCGCGGGCCTCGGTCACCAGCCCGAGGTCGATCTCGGCGAGGATCACGCCGGGCTCGGCGCCGCCGGCATCGGCCAGCACCCGGCCCCAGGGGTCGACGATCAGCGAGTGGCCGTAGGTCTCGCGCCCGTCCTCGTGCCGGCCGCCCTGCGCCGCCGAGATCATGAACGAGCCGGTCTCGATCGCCCGGGCGCGCTGGAGGATGTGCCAGTGCGCCTCGCCGGTCTGGCGGGTGAAGGCGGCCGGCGCGGTGAGGATCTCGGCGCCGGCCTCGGCCAGCGCCCGGTATAGCGCCGGGAAGCGCACGTCGTAGCAGATCGCCAGCCCGATCCTCGCCCAGGGCAGGTCCGCCACCACCGCGCAGGTGCCGCCGGTGTAGGTGTTGGATTCCCGGTAGCTCTCGCCGTTCGGCAGGTCGACGTCGTAGAGGTGGAGCTTGTCGTAGGAGGCCGCGACCGCGCCGTCCGGGTCGATCAGGAAGCCGCGATTGGCGACCTTGTCGCCGTTGCGGATCGCGAGCGAGCCGACATGGACCCAGACCCGCCGCTCGCGGGCGACGTCGCGCAGCGCCCCGAGGGTGGCGTCGTCCGCCTCGGGCCGGATCGTCTCGAACAGCGTCTCGCGGTTGCGCTCCAGCAGCGAGGTCATCTCCGGCGTCTGCACGTAGGCTGCCCCGCGCCCGGCCGCCTCGCGCACCCCCGCCACGGCGTCGTCGCGGTTGCGCGCCGGGTCGCGGCCCGAGCGCATCTGGACGCAGGCGGCGACGAAGCGGGGTGCGGTCATGGCGGCGGCCTTTTCTCGGACAACGGTCCCGGGTGCCAGACTATCCGGAATCCGCGCATTCCGGGACTCCCGCCGCGATCGGCCGGCCCGCTCCGATCCGGCGGGATGAACGACCCCACCCCCAACGTATTCGCATGGCTCGGCGCTTGTACAACCCGAAACGCTCGTTACACTCGACCGCGCAACCGCCACGCCAATAAACAAGGCGGTCAGTCAGAGGGAACGCCATGGGCAGGTCTGCACCGGGAATGACGCGGCGCGTCTTCGAGGCTCTTCTTGGCTCGACGATGCTGATGGCGGCCGGAGCCGCCCAGGCGCAGACGAAGGACCCGATCAGGATCGCGGTGATCGCCGAGGCGCAGGCGCTGGCCGGAGCCTCGATCCCGCAGGCGGCCCAGCTCGCCGCCGACGAGATCAACGCCAAGGGCGGGCTCGACGGGCGCAAGGTCGAGATCGTCGCCTACGACAACAAGAGTTCGGCGGCGGACGCGGTGCGCGCGTTCCAGCGCGCGGCGAGCGAGGACAAGGCCCACGCCGTCATCGCGAGCTACATCAGCGAGGTGGTGCTGGCGCTCCAGCCGTGGTCGTCGCGGCTGAAGATGCCGTTCATCACGCCCGGTGCGGCCTCGAACGAGATCCCGCTCAACGTCCACAAGGACTACGCCCGCAACAAGTATTCCTTCCACGGCTACCTCACCTCGGCGGCGCAGGCGCAGGCGGTGTGCGACGCCGCCAGGGCGATCCTCGCCGAGGGCCGGCAGATGAAGTCCGCCGTCATCATGAGCGAGGACGCGGCGTGGACCAAGCCCCTCGACGAGGGCTACAAGGAGTGCCTGCCCAAGGCCGGGCTCAAGGTGCTCGACCACATCCGGTTCTCGCCGAGCACCACCGATTTCAGCCCGATCTTCAGCCGGATCGAGGGCGCCAGGCCCGACGTGATCGTCACCGGCATCTCGCATGTCGGCGTCCAGCCGACCGTGCAGTGGCGCAGCCAGCAACTGCCGATCCCGATGATCGGCATCGCCTCGCAGGCCACCAACGCGACGTTCTGGAAGGAGACCAACGGCGCGGTCGAGGGCGTGCTGTTCGAGATGTTCGCCGCGCCCGGCACCAACGTGACGCCGAAGACCGCGCCCTTCGCCGAGGCGTTCAGGGCCAGATACGGCAACTACCCGAGCTATGCCGGCTACACGGCCTACGACGAGGTCTACTACATCGTCGACGCGGTGAAGCGCGCCGGCTCGACCGACCCCGACAAGCTGGTCGAGGCGCTGGAGAAGACCGACTGGGAGGGCACCCTCGGCCGGATCCAGTTCTACGGCCGTGACGAGCCGTTCACCCACTCGATCAAGTACGGTCCGGGCCTCGTCTCCGGCATGATGATGCAGTGGCAGAGCGGCAAGCAGCTCGCGATCTGGCCCGAGGCGGTCGCCAACGGCAAGCTGACCTTCCCGAGCTTCATCAAGGCGGGAACGGCGGCGAACTGAGCCGGCGCAGTCCTCGCCCTCCCCCGGCAAGGGGCAGAGGGTTTCCCGGGTAGGAGGGAAAGGCGCGCGTGTCTCCTCTCCCCGCGGGCGGGGAGAGGAGAAAACCGGCGCAACTCCCGCCGACGGACGCTTACCCGGACAGATCTGCGTATCCGGGGGGCAAGTACGGCATCGAATAGGCACGCCCCCGATCGGGAGGCCAGGACCCCGCATGACCGCCATCCAGATCCTCATCGACGGTTTCGCGATCTCGGCGCTGTACGCGCTCGGCGCCACCGGCTTCACCCTGATCTTCGGGGTGTCGGGCGTGCTCAACCTCTCGCACGGCGCCCTGATGGTCACCGCCGCGGTCGTCGCCTGGGCGGCGTCGAGCGAGTTCGGCCTCGGGCCGTTCGGGGGCGCGGCCGCCGGCATCGCCGCCTGCACGGTGCTGACGCTCGCCACCTACGCCCTGGTCGTCAAGCCGATCGACCGCTCGACGGCGATCCCGAACGTCGAGAAGGAGATCTTCATCCTCACCGGCACGCTGCTGTGGGGCATCATGATCCAGGAGTTCATCGCCTACCTGTTCACCAGCAACGCCAAGACGGTGATGCCGCTGGTCGAGGGCATCGTGGTCATCGCCGGCATCCGCACGCCGTGGAACCAGATCGTCACCGCCGGGGTGTGCTGGGCGGTGATCGGCCTGCTGTGGCTGCTGGTGAACCGCACCCGCACCGGAAAGGTGGTGCTCGCCGCCTCGATGAACCCCCGCGGCGTGACGCTGCTCGGCTTCGAGCTGTCGCAGATCTACGTCGTGATCTGGCTCATCTACGGCGTGCTCGCCGGCATCGCCGGTGTGCTGCTCGGCCAGTTCCTCGGCGTGTCGTCCTACAGCGTCGGCCCGCTCACCGCGAGCGCGTTCTCGATCGTGGTGCTCGGCGGCCTCGGCAGCGTCTCGGGCTCGCTGATCGCCGCCTACGTCGTCGGCTACCTCGAGACGATGACCGCCTACCTCGTCTCGCCGGCCTACCGGACGATCCCCGCGCTCTTGCTCCTCGTCGCCGTCATGTACGTGCGACCGCAGGGCCTCCTCGGCCGGCGCTGACGCACACCAGAACCCCTTTCCGTCGAGGCTCCTGCGGATGACCCTGAAGCTCGTCACCAGCCCGCTGTTCTGGCTCACCCTCGTGTTCCTCGTCGTGGCGGCGTTCCTGCCGCTCGGCGTGTCCGGCTACATCCTCGGGCTGCTCACGGTGGCCTATTACTTCGGCGTGTTCTCGATGGCCTGGGACCTGCTGTTCGGCTTCGCCGGCGAGGTCAATTTCGGGCCGACCTTCCTGATCGGTCTCGGCGCCTACACCGCCGGCATCCTCAACGGCGACGGGGTGTCGATCCCGCTCTGCCTCGCCGCCGGCGCGGTGGCGGCGGTGGTCGGCGGGGTGGTGCTGGCGCTGCCGGCCCTGCGGGTGCGCGGACCCTATTTCGGCCTCACCACCGTCGTGGCGGTGCTGATCCTCCAGAACCTCATCGTGGTCTTCGCCGAGACCACCGGCGGCGAGATCGGCCTGACCGTGCCGGACGTGATCTCGATCGACGCGGCGACGAACTACTGGATCGCGCTCGGCTTCATGACGGCGAGCGGGCTGGTGCTGTTCGCCATCGCCCGCTCGCCGGTCGGGCTGATCCTCCAGGCCAGCGGCCAGGACCCGGTCGAGGCCGGGGCGCTCGGCTTCAACGTCGCCAAGCACAAGCTCGCGGCGTTCTGCGTCAGCGCGTTCTTCTCCGGCCTCGCCGGGGCGCTGTTCGTCTTCTACATGGGCACCGCCTCGGTCGGCACGCTGGTCGACGTCTCGGTCGGCGTCCAGGTCATCATCGGGGCGGTGCTCGGCGGCCGGCGCACCATCGTCGGCGGCGTGCTCGGCGCGGTGTTCCTCATCGCCGCCGGCGAGGTGCTGCGGCCGCTCGGCGCGCTCTCGACCTTCGTCGTCTCGGCGATGGCGCTCGCCGTCATCCTGTTCGTGCCGGCCGGCCTGCTCGGCCTCCTCACCCGTCAGGGCCAGCGCGCGTGACGCCGCCTCCCCGCCCCCATTCCGAGGTCCGCGCATGACCCTGGCCGTCCTCAAGACGCCGACCGTCCCCCGCGCCGACGCGGCCGCACCGCGCCTGTCGGTCTCCGGCCTCGTCAAGCGCTACGGCGGCCTCGTCGCGGTCAAGAACATCGGCTTCGAGCTGCGCCCCGGGGAGATCCTCGGCCTGATCGGGCCGAACGGCTCCGGCAAGTCGACGGTGATGAAGCTCATCATGGGACTGGAGCGGCCCAATGCCGGCAGCATCCGCCTCGACGGCGAGGAGATCGCCGGCCGGCCCTCGCACCGGGTCGCCCGCGCCGGCATCGGCCTGGTGTTCCAGCATTCCCGGCCGCTGCACCGCCAGACCGTTCTGGAGAACGTCAAGCTCGCGCTGCTGCCCGACAACCTGCTGCGCCTGATCGCCGACCCGGGCGTCGAGCGGCAGGCCCGGGCCATCGCCGAGCGGGTCGGCCTCGGCGCCGTCCTCGACCGGCGCCCGGGCACCCTCCCCTTCGCCGACCTGCGCCGGATGGAACTCGCCAAGGCCATCGCCCGCGACCCGAAGGTGGTGCTGGTCGACGAGCCGTTCGCCGGCCTGACCAGCGGCGAGGTCGCCGACTTCTCGGCCCTGATCCGGGGCTTCCGCGACGAGGGCAAGGCGGTGCTGCTCGTCGACCACAACGTGAAGAGCGTCGCCGCCCTCGTCGACCGGGTGCTGGCGATGTATCTCGGCGAGCCGGTCGCCGAGGGCTCCGCCGCCGAGGTGATGCGCAACGAGACCGTGCGCCGGGTCTATCTCGGCGGCAGCATCGAGACCGCCGCCCGGCCGCAATCGAGTTTCTCCGGCGCGCCGCTCCTCAAGGTCGAGAACCTCGACGTGCTCTACGGCAAGGCCCAGGCCCTGCGCGGCGTCGGCCTTCACGTCCACGAGGGCGAGTTCGTCTCCGTCGTCGGCCTCAACGGCGCCGGCAAGACGACGCTGTTCAACGCCATCTCCGGTCTGGTGCCGCATTCCGGCGGGATCAGCTTCGGCGGGGAGACCCTGCGGCGGCGCAGCCCAGCGGCGATCGCCCGCGGCGGCATCGTCCAGGTGCCGGAGACCCGCGAACTGTTCGGCGACATGACCGTGCGCGAGAACCTCGACCTCGGCGGCCAGCACCTGCCGGTGGCCGAGAGCGAGCGCCAGCGCGACTGGCTCTACGAGCTGTTTCCGATCCTCAGGAGCCGCGGCGGTCAGATCGCCCGCACCCTCTCGGGCGGCGAGCAGCAGATGCTCACCATCGCCCGCGCCCTGATGATGAAGCCGCGCCTGCTGATCCTCGACGAGCCGACGCTGGGCCTCGCGCCGGTGATCCTCGAACAGCTCTCGAAGGCGCTGGAGCGCCTGCGCCAGACCACCCCGATCACCGTGCTGCTCGGCGAGCAGAACGTCACCTTCGCGCTGCCCCACGCAGACCGGGTCTACGTGCTGGAGCACGCCCGCATCGTCTGGGAGGGCACGCCCGACCGCTTCGCCGCGGAGGCCGGGACCGGATATCTGTAGGGGCTCCCGCGCCCGGCAGAGTGGAGCGCCGGTGGTGCCGGCGCTCCCCTCGGTCCCGTCACGGCCGCGGCAGGTCCGTCCCGCCGAGGGCCGCCGCGAACAGCGCGCGGAAATCCTCCGCCGCGACCGGCCGGCCGTTGGTCGCCGTCGAGTGGTCCTCGACCGCCCAGCCGATCAGCCCGTCGCATTCCTCCGCCGTGACGCCCATCCCGGCCAGGGTCCTCGGCAGGCCGAGGTCGCGGTTGAGATCCTCGATCGCCGCGGCGAGGTCCGCGCCCGGCGCGAGGCCCATGGCGTGACGCAGGGCGACGTACTTGCCCTCGCAGGCCGGGGCGTTGAAGCGCAGGAGGTGGGGCAGAATCACCGCGTTGAGGGTGCCATGGTGCAGCGGCCGGCTCTGGCGCCCGCCGAGGGCGTGCGACATCGAGTGGACGGCGCCAAGGCCCTTCTGGAAGGTCATCCCGCCTTCCAGCGCCGCCATCATCATGTCCTCGCGGGCGTCGAGATCCCGCCCGTCGGCCACCGCCCGGCGCAGGGAGCGCATCGCCCGCATCAGGCCGTCGAGCGCGATGGCCTCCGCCGGCGGGTTGTCGCGCGGGCTGAGGTAGGTCTCGATGCAGTGGGTCACCGCATCCATGCCGGTGGCGGCGGTGAGGCCCGGCGGCAGCCCGACCGTCAGGTCGGGGTCGCACAGCGCGACGTTCGGGATGAGGTGCGGCGCGATCAGCCCGAGCTTGCGCCCGTCGTTCATCGTGATGAGCGCGGCGCGCCCGACCTCGCTGCCGGTGCCGGCGGTGGTCGGCACGGCGATCACCGGCGGCTGGTCGGCGCGGATGCGCGGGATGCCGCCATGGATCGCGGCGTACTGCGACAGGGGTTCGGCGTGGGTGACGAGCAGCGCCACCGCCTTGGCGAGATCGAGCGGCGAGCCGCCGCCGAGCGCCACCACCGAATCGCATCCCCGCTCGCGGAACAGGTCGCGGGCGGCGAGCACCGCCGCCTCGGTCGGGTTCTCCGGCGTGCCGTCGAACACCGCCGTCTCGTCCTGCAGCCCGGCGGCGTCGAGGAGCCGTGCCACCAGCCCGGCGGCGACGATGCCGCGGTCGGTGACCACCAGCGGCCGCGACACGCCGAGCAGGTCGAGTTCTTCCCCGAGCAGGCGGAGCGACCCGCGCCCGAACTGGATGCGGGTGAGATAGGTGATGAGCCCCATGGTGGTCCTCCCGATGCGGCCGCCTCTGTGCCGGCGGCTCTCCGTCGATCTTGCCCCCGCCGGATCCGTGCACACCAGCGTTGAGCCTGGAATACCACCTGCGCGTCGCCTCGGGTTGCGGCCGCCGCCGCCCGGGGCGATGGTCGCACCTTTCCCGCCCTGGTGGCGCGCCCCGCGAAGGCGCGCGAGCCGCGGGACGCCGTGCCAGCGTTCGAGGAGTTGTCGATGAGCCCGAATCCCGCCGCCCCCGGCCTTGCCGGCGAGTCCGATCCGGGAGAGGCCGTCGCCGGCATCGGCCGCTGGCTCGGCGTCGAGAGCCCGACCGATTGCGCCGAGGGTGTCAACCGGATGATGGACCTCGTCGCCGCCGAAGCCGAGGCCGCCGGCCTCGCCCTCGAGCGCATCCCCGGCCGCGACGGGCTCGGCGACCATCTCTGCCTGCGGGCCGGCCCGCAGCGCGACGAGGCGGGAATCCTGGTCCTGTCGCATCTCGATACGGTTCATCCGGTCGGCACGCTGGCCGCCGACCTGCCGGTGCGGGTCGAGGGCGACCGGCTCTACGGACCCGGCGTCTACGACATGAAGGGCGGCGCCTGGCTCGCCCTCCAGGGCTTCCTCGCCGCCGCCCGCGGCGGCGCGGCCCGGCGGCCCCTCACCTTCCTGTTCACCAGCGACGAGGAGATCGGCTCGCCGACGAGCCGGGCCCTGATCGAGGCCCATGGCCGCCGGGCCGCGGCGGTGCTGGTGACCGAGCCGGCCCGCGAGGGCGGCCGCGTCGTCACCGGCCGCAAAGGGGTCGGCCGCTTCGACGTCCACGTCGAGGGCCGCCCGGCCCATTCCGGCAGCCGCCATGCCGACGGCCGCAACGCGATCCGCGAGGCGGCCCGGCTGATCCTCGCCATCGAGGCGATGACCGATTACGAGCGCGGCATCACCACCACGGTCGGGATGATCCAGGGCGGCACCGCCCAGAACGTCGTCCCGCAGCATTGCCGCTTCAGCGTCGACCTGCGGGTGGTCGGCGCCGAGGACGGCCGGGCCTGCGCGACGACGATCCTCGGGCTCCGGGCGAGCCCGGATTTCACCGTCGCGGTGACCGGCGGCATGAACCGCCCGCCCTACGCCAAGGATGCCGGCGGCGAGCGGCTCTACGCCCATGCCCGCGACCTCGCGGCGGGGGAACTCGGCCACGACCTCGGCGAGGTGCCGCTGACCGGCGGCGGCTCGGACGGCAACTTCACCGCGGCGCTCGGCATCCCGACCCTCGACGGCCTCGGCATCGACGGCGACGGCGCCCACACCCTGCACGAGCACGCCCTGATCTCGTCGGTCGCGCCCCGCCGGCGGCTGATGCAGCGTCTTCTGGAGACGCTCTGACAGGACTACGTCGCGGCGATTGTCTTCCGCTGCGGCGCGCCTATAACCCGGCCTGATCTCGACCCGCGGCGTCGAGGGCCTCCCCCTCACCGGCGGCGCCCTCCGCCCGGGCAAGGGCATTTCGGGGGAGCCATGGCCGGGCATTCGCAGTTCAAGAACATCATGCACCGCAAGGGGCGGGTCGACGCCGTCCGCTCCAAGCTGTTCAGCAAGCTCGCCCGGGAAATCACCGTCGCGGCCAAGCTCGGCACGCCCGACCCGGCGATGAACCCGCGCCTGCGCGCCGCGGTGCTGGCGGCCCGGGCCGAGAACATGCCCAAGGACAACATCGAGCGGGCGATCAAGAAGGCGGTCGGCGGCGAGGGCGAGAACTACGAGGAGATCCGCTACGAGGGCTACGGCCCCGGCGGCGCCGCCCTGATCGTCGAGGCGCAGACCGACAACCGCAACCGCACCGCCTCCGACGTCCGCTCGGCCTTCACCAAGGCCGGCGGCAGCCTCGCCGAGACCGGCGCGGTGTCGTTCATGTTCGACCGCGTCGGGCTGATCGCCTTCCCGGCCGCCGTCGCCGACGCCGACGCGATGCTGGAGGCGGCGATCGAGGCCGGTGCCGACGACGTGAAGTCGGACGAGACCGGCCACGAGGTCACCTGCGAGCAGGGCGCGCTGTCCGAGGTCGCGCGCGCCCTCGAAGGCCGCTTCGGCGAACCCACCCGCACCGCCCTGGTCTGGCGGCCGCAGAACACCGTCGATGTCGACGACGAGACCGGCGAGAAGCTGATCCGTCTCGTCGAGGTCATCGAAGACCAGGACGACGTGCAGAACGTGTTCGTGAACTTCGCCGTCTCCGACGCCCTGATGAGCAAGATGCAGGGCTGAGCCGGGGATCCGCGACGCTGCGCCGGCCGGTGGGAGGACTGCCCCGGCGCAGCCGCAATCCGGTGCTGTTGTGCCGGAATGACGGACTGGAACGATTCTGCCCGGCTGGTCTGCTGGCCGGGCGACGACGCGGTCGGCGACGAGCCCGTCACCGTGACCCTGCGCGAGGCGGTGACCGCCGCCCGGCAGGTCGGCGAGGGGCGCACGGCCTGGATCATCACCGCCAGCGGGCACATCCTGCGGCCGGGGGAGATCGAGGTGCTGCTCGCGGAGCTGCCGCCCGAGGGGTGACACGGTTTTTGAACGATGAGTTCAAAAACCGTATCGAAGCCCGCGCGGCGGAGCTTTGCTCCGCATGCGTGAGCGAAGCCGGCTTCCACATCGCGAACGCGACTGCAACGCAGTCGCCGAGCGATCAATCAGAAACCGTATGATCCCCCCCCGCTTCGGCGGGGGCTCAGAACGCCGCCCCGAGCGCCCGTTCCGCCGCCGCCAGATCCTCCGGGGTGTTGAGGTTCAGGAACGGGTCGACCGGCTCGGCCGGCCACGCGGCCTCCGCGGCGTTGTGGCGGGCGATCCACATCCCGACCCGGCGCAGGCCGCGGTCCACCAGCGCCGCGCGCAGGTCGTGGCGCAACGCCACCGCGAACACGCCGGTCACGAGGTGCAACTGCCCGCCCGAGGCCGCCACCGCGACCGCGACGCCGTCGCGCTCCCGCGCCGCGTGCAGGCGGGCGACGAGGTCGCCGGGCAGGAACGGGGTGTCTCCGGCCGCGCTCGCCACGGAGGCGACGTCGGGCCGGTGCGTCGCCGCGTAGTCGAGGGCGGCGAGCAGCCCGGCGAGCGGGCCGGGCGCGCCCTCGACCGTGTCCGGCACCACCGGCCCGGTGAAGCCGGAGAAGCGCGACGGGTCGCCGTTGGCGCTGAGGACCAGCCCGGCGTCGCATTGCGGCCGCAACCGCTCGGCCACCCGGTCGAGCAGCGTCCGGCCGCCGAGGCGCAGCAGCGGCTTGTCGCCGCCGCCCATCCGCCGCGACAGGCCGCCGGCGAGGATCACCCCGAGGGTCGGCGGGCTCAACCGGCTACTCGATGACGATCCGCGGCGCCTGCCGCCCGGCCGGTGCGCCGGAGAGGTTGGCCCACAGGGCGGCGGCGATGTCCTTGTAGACCTTCGCCCCCGGGCTGTCGGGGTCGACCGCCACCACCGGGCGGCCGGCATCCGAACTCTCGCGGATCGCCATGGTCAGCGGCACTTCGCCGAGGAACGGCACGCCGAGACGCTGCGCCTCGACCCGGGCGCCGCCATGGCCGAAGATGTGCGAGGCGCCGCCGCAATGCGGGCAGATGAAGGTCGCCATGTTCTCGATCACGCCGAGGATCGGCACCTCGACCCGGCGGAACATCGTCACGCCGCGCCGGGCGTCGATCAGCGCGAGATCCTGCGGCGTCGACACGATGACGGCGCCGGCGAGCGGCGTCGCCTGGGCCATGGTGAGCTGGGCGTCGCCGGTGCCGGGCGGCATGTCGACGATCAGCACGTCGAGTTCGCCCCAGGCGACCTCGCGCAGGAGCTGGGTCAGCGCCGACTGCACCATCGGCCCGCGCCAGATCATCGCCGTGTCGGCCTGGATCAGGAAGCCGATCGACATCACCGGCAGGCCGTAGCCGTTGAGCGGCACGATGCGCTGGCCCTGCGGCGTGTCGATGGTCTCGGGCTTCTGGTCGAGCCCGAACAGCTTCGGCACCGACGGCCCGTAGATGTCGGCGTCGAGGAGACCGACCCGCACCCCCTGCGCCTTGAGCGCCAGGGCGAGGTTGCAGGCGGTGGTCGACTTGCCGACGCCGCCCTTGCCCGAGGCCACCGCCACGATGTGCCGCACGCCCGGCAGCGCCGGGCCGGGGCGCGGCCCGCCTCCGCCCGCCGGGCCGGGGGGCCGGCCGTGGGAATGACCATGAGAATGGCCCGGCCCGCCGGACGAGCGCACCGGCGCGCCGTTCGCCGCCGCGCCCGAGGGCGGGGCCGGCGCGCGTTCGTTGGTGAGGCTGGCGAAGGCCCCCTTGACGCCGGGGATCTTCAGGACCGCGATCTCGGCCGCCTGCCGGATCGGCTCGAACGCCTCCGCCTCGGCCGCCGTGACCACGATCGAGAACATCACCCGGTTCGACGGATCGATGACGATCTCCGACAGGCGCCGGGACGCCGGCAGGGAGGTGCCGCCCGCATCCACGGCCACGCCGGCCAGGGCCTTCAGCACGTCGTCACGGGTTATCGCCACAGCCTTGCTCCTTCCGGGACTTCCTGGCCCGGTTCCCCCCGCATGTAGCCGATGGAGGCGCGAACGCCAGGGCGGACGAAGGTCGGGGCTCGGACGCCGCCACATTGGTTCTATCGAGCTGCTGAAGGAAATGATCGTCCCAGGGAGAAGTTGTTGCCTCTGTGCAGCTTAAGAGCAACTATCGAAATTGCCTTCGCCCTGCGATTTCGATAAATTAAAGTTCGGCAATGCGGCTGTTGTCAGGGCTCTAAATTGTAACATGCTTTGACAACATTTCGTGCCACCCGCGCGTGCTTCCGCGCCAATCAACTTTATCGTCGTAATCATGAACATCGTCAAAGAAAACATTGTCTCCAACATAGTCAGATGTATTGTAATTTACGAAAAGAAAAGATACGTTAGCTTCCGGAAATCGAGTTCTGACCGCGGAAATCAGTCTTTCGAAATCGTGATCGAGACTCCCTCGTTGAGCAGAGCTGCGCTTTTCATGAAGCTTATCAAGCCACCCTCTTACAAGTAAAATCCTCCGAGTTTCGCTTAACGAACGCCTGAACCTAGACACAAGCATGGTGTGCTTGCTATTTAATTCCACCACACGAGACGGGATTTCCTCCCTGACGATAAATCCTTCGCTGTCGCGCCTAAAATCATGGTGGTGTACTATACCATATCGACTGCATGCAACCGAGCGTCTGGAAACAACCGTCATGTTTTGTTGTAGTAACAATCCCTCAAAATCGTTCTCGATCACGTTCACAAGCCCATTGAACGGCGTGATCCACCAGTCAAACAAATTCGCTGAATGATTGCCGGTAAATTGCCGTAATTGATGAGCTACTTCGCAGGCGCCGCCGATGCTGATTACAGAATCATACATCATTCCACTGTTCCAATTTTATTATATGTAGCTTTGCCTGACAGGCCGAGCATGGGAATCTTGAGCGAAAGGTATCTACGCGCCTGTCGGAGTGAAACTATCTCACGGGGTCGGCGCTGCCAACTGTCTCCGTCAGGTGCGGATCCTGAAAATCGCATAAGATAAAGAGGGATCGTTCTGATTTTCATGTGATACGGATTTCGGACGATTCGTTCCGAAATCCGTATCATCAGCCCGCGCGGTGGAGCCGGAGGCTCCACACGCTTGAGCGAAGCCGATTTCCGCATCGCGAAGCGATCAATCGGAAATCGCATGAGACGCAATTTACCGCCATCATGCCACGGGCACCATCCTGCCAGGCCGGATATTTCCGTTCCCGGCAAATATGTCCGAGAGCAGTGATCACACCAGGACCGGCTGCGCCTCCTGCGCCCCGACCCCGAACACCCGCTTGTAGCGCTCCACCTCCTCCTCGGGGCCGAGCGCCTTGGTCGGGTTGTCGGACAGCTTCACGGTCGGGTGGCCGTCGGCGGAGATGACCTTGCAGACGATCGAGATCGGGTCGAGGCGCCGGTCGGGGGCGAGGCCGCGGAAGTCGTTGGTCAGCAGCGTGCCCCAGCCGTAGCCGATCCGCATCCGGCCGTGGAAGCGGTGGTGGATCATCTCGATCGTGTCCACGTCGAGCCCGTCGGAGAAGATCGCGAGCTTGTCCTTCGGGTTCTTGCCGTGGGCGCGCCACCACGCGATCGCCTCCTCGCCGCCGTCGACCGGGTCCTTGGAGTCGATGCGGATCCCGGTCCAGTCGGCGATCCAGCCCGGCGCCCGCTCCAGGAAGCCGCTGGTGCCGTAGGTGTCGGGCAGGATCACCAGCAGGTTGCCGGCGTAATCCTCCTGCCAGTCCGACAGCACGCCGTAGGGGGCGGCGGCGAGCGCCTCGTCGGTCTCGGCGAGCGCCGCGTAGACCATCGGCAATTCGTGGGCGTTCGTGCCGACCGCCTCGATGTCGTGGCGCAGGGCGATCAGGCAGTTCGAGGTGCCGAGGAAGTGCGGCCCCAGCCCCTCGATCATCGCCTCGACGCACCAGTCCTGCCACAGGAAGCCGTGCCGGCGCCGGGTGCCGAAATCGGCCACCGACAGGCCCGGCATCGACTTCAGGCGGGCGATCTTCTCCCACAGGCGGGTCATCGCCCGGGCGTAGAGCACCTGGAGGTCGAACTTGCCCATGCCCTTGAGCACGCCGCGGGAGCGCAGCTCGTTGAGGATGGCGAGCGCCGGTACCTCCCACATCGTGGTCTCGATCCACGGTCCGTGGAAGGTCAGGACGTACTGGCCGTCCTGCTTCTCCAGCAGGTAGTCGGGGAAGCGGAAGTTCTCGAGCCAGTCCATGAAGTCCGGCGAGAACATCTGGCGCTGGCCGTAGAAGGTGTTGCCGCGCAGCCAGGTCGACTCGCCGCGGGTGAGCCGCAGGGAGCGGCAATGGTCGAGCTGCTCGCGCAGCTCCCCCTCGTCGATCAGGTCGGCGAGGCGCACCCGGGCGGTGCGGTTGTGGATGCCGAAGGTGACGGCGACGTCCCGGTGGCGCCGGAAGATCGTCTGCGCCATCAGGAGCTTGTAGAAATCCGTGTCGAGCACGGAGCGGATGATCGGGTCGATCTTCCAGGTGTGGTTGTAAACCCTGGTGGCAAGATCGAGCATCACTTAACGCCTGACTGGTCGAGACCCCGTCCGGCCGCTGCCGGAGGCGGCACCGCACACGGAAGCCCGGCCGAAGTCAAGCTTCGGCCGGGCCGGTCCGCGAACGAAGCGGGGGATCAGCGGGCCGAGAGGTCGACGGCCTTCTTCTCGGTCTGCGGCGACTCGCCGGTCACCGCGGCCTTCACGTAGCCGTAGAGGTGCAGCATGGTCGAGTTCGGGCTGTCCCAATACTCGCCCTTCTCCGGGTGGACCCGGATCAGCGCCACCTGCGGGTCGTCCTTGCCGCCCGGGAACCACGTCTTGAGGCTCTCGTTCCACTTCTCGTCGATCTTGGCCTTGTCGCGCACGATCTCGGCCTTGCCGGAGACCGAGACGTAGTTCTGGTTCGACGGATCGGCGTAGGCGAGGTTGATCTGGTTGTCGCGGCTGATCTCGTTGGTGACCGGCGCGTCGGTCTTGACGAAGAACCACAGGTCGCCGTTCTCGTCCGCGTCCTGGTTCCACATCGGGCGGCTGCGGAGCTGACCGTCGGAATCGACCGTGGTCATCATCGCGATCTTCACGTCCTTGATGAGCGAGAAGAGCTTCTGCGCGCCTTCGTGGTCGCGGTGGCTGCCCTGGTGCATCGTCGTGGGTCTCCGTGGGGAAGCGGGGGCCGCCGGCAGCGCGGCGCGGCGGCAGGGCCGCCGAGCGGCCCGAGGTGACCTGACAACGGACGACCTCGGCAATGGTTTCGGTTCTCGCCGGGCGCGCTGTTCCGGGCTATCTCGCACGACGGCGTGCCGCCTGTGGTTGCGCCGGGGAGGCTGCGATGAAGATCAGCGCGCGCAACGTCATCGAGGGCACGGTCCGCGACGTCACCAAGGGCTCGACCACCGCCCATGTCCGGGTCGAGATCGGCGGTGGACAGGTCGTGACGGCCGCGATCACCAACGAGGCCGTGGACGATCTGGGACTTCAGGTCGGCAAGGCCGTGAAGGTGGTGGTGAAGTCGAGCGACGTGATGGTGGCGGTGGATTGAGGGAGCGGTTGACCCGGGAGGACTGACGGGCCCCCTCCTGCGACGGCTTCGGCCGTCAGCGCCCAAGGCGGAGCAACGCCCGCCTCCCGCGCGATCCCGGGCCTCGGCGGCCCGTGACGCGCGATCGGATGCGGCACAACGCAAAATCCCGGCAGAGGCGCTCGCCGGAGGCCCGCATCGTGACGGGATCCAAATCCCCTCGCCGCCGTTCCTCGCTGGAGTACACGCGGAGAGTGCGGTTTGGGCCGACTCCCCGCGGCTTGCACTCTGAAGTTGATGGTGCGGCCGCGAGGCCCCGGAGTCGAGTAAGCGGATGGCGAGTGAACCGCGGAACCGTGCGTCCCTCCTGCCGCCACGTCCGGCCCGGGTCCACCCGGCCGAGACGCCCGGAGGCAACCTCGCGGCGCCGCTGGTGATCTGCGCCCTCGTCGTCGCCGGGCTGTATTTCGGCCGCGACATCCTGATCCCGATCGCCATCGCGGTGCTGCTGAGCTTCGTGCTCAGCCCGTTCATCGGCCTGCTGCGCAAGCTCCGGCTCGGACGGCTTCCGGCGGTCGGCCTCGCGGTCCTCACCACCATCAGCGTCGTGGCGCTGCTCGCCGGCATCATCGGCATGCAGCTCGCCGACCTGTCGTCCGGATTGCCGCGTTACCAGCGCACCGTCGAGCAGAAGGTCGAGAACCTGAAGCAGGGACCGCTCGGCGACGCGGCCGGCTACCTGCGCAGCATCGGCCGGCGCATCCAGACCGCGACCAGCGAGCCGAAGGAGGATCCGGCGGCGGACCGGCCCACCGAACCGGCGCAGGGCGAGAAGCCGCTCCTGGTCGAGGTGCAGCAGCGGGCGATGACGCCGCTCGAACTGGTCGAGAGGGTGCTGGCCCCGGTCCTGTCGCCGCTGGCCACCACCGGCATCGTCTTCGTGGTGCTGATCTTCATCCTGGTGCAGCGGGAGGACCTGCGCGACCGGATGATCCGGCTGGTCGGCTCGCGCGACCTGCACCGGACCACCGTGGCGATGGACGACGCCGCCCGCCGGCTCGGCCGCTTCTTCCTGGTGCAGCTCGGGCTCAACGCCGGCTTCGGTCTCGTGATCGGGATCGGGCTGTGGCTGATCGGGGTACCGAACCCGATCCTGTGGGGCATCTTCGCCGCGCTGATGCGCTTCGTGCCCTATGTCGGGGCGTTCCTGTCGGCGCTGCTGCCGCTGGCGCTGGCTGCCGCGGTCGATCCGAGCTGGAACATGGTGCTCGCGACCGCCCTGCTGTTCATCGTGATCGAGCCGGTGGTCGGGCACTTCATCGAGCCGCTCGTCTACGGCCACTCCACCGGTCTCTCGCCCTTCGCGGTGCTGGTCGCGGCGCTGGTGTGGACGTGGCTGTGGGGGCCGGTCGGCCTGCTGCTCGCGACGCCGCTCACCGTCTGCCTCGTGGTCCTCGGCCGCCACGTCGAGCCGCTGGAATTCCTCGACGTGCTGTTCGGCGACCGGCCGGCCCTGACGCCGGTCGAGAACTTCTATCAGCGCATGCTCGCCGACGACCCGGACGAGGCGCACGAACTCGCCGAGGCGATCCTCGCCGAGTGTTCGCTGTCGTCCTACTACGACGAGGTCGCGATCAAGGGGCTCCAGCTCGCCGCCGCCGATGCCCGCCGCGGCGTCCTCACCGACGGGCAACTGGAGCGCATCCGCAGCGCCATCGCCGGCCTCGTCCACGACCTGTCCGACCGCCCCGACGTCACGCCGGACGCCGCCCCGACCCTCGCCGGCCGCCTCCTGCGCCGCCCCTCCGAGGAGGTCCCCTGTGCCGCAGAGCCGGCGGTGCCGGACGCACCGCCGCCCGAGGCGCTGCCGGACGCCTGGAAGCGCGAGGGTGCGGTCCTGTGCGTCGCCGGGCGCGGGCCCCTCGACGAGGCGGCCTCCCTGATGCTGGCGCAGATCCTCGGCAAGCACGGCATCGGCACCCGTCTGGTGCCGTTCGAGGCGGTGTCGCGGGCGCGGATCGACGACCTCGACGCCGGCGAGGCGCGGATGATCTGCATCTCGTGCCTCGAGATCGTCGGCACGCCGGCCCATCTGCGCTACCTCGTCCAGCGCCTGCGCCGCCGCCTGCCCGAGGCCCGGATGCTGATCGGCCTGTGGTCGTCCGACGACGCGGCGATCCGCGATTCCGCCGCCCACGAGGTCCTCGGCGCCGACCACTACACCGCGTCGCTGCGCGAGGGCGTCGAGGCCTGCCTCACCGCCGCCCGCGACGACGCGGCCGGTGCCGCCCGCGACGATGCGGCCGGTGCCGCCCGCGACGACGACCCGGCCGGCGTCCGGCCCGTCGCCCGTGCCGCCCCGGTGCCCGAGGACGCGCCGGCCTGAGCGGATCGAGCCGGCAAAACACCGGTCCGGCGCTTGACGCGGACCCCGGGAGGTTCTTTCGATCCCTCCGTGCGACCGGCCGCGGGGCCGGCGAATGGAACCCGGGACGGAATCGATGAGCGTGGTGGATTTCGCGCGGTTCGTGGACGAACTCGCGACCCAGTCGGGCGGAGCGATCCTGCCGTTCTTCCGCGCCGCCTTCTCGACCGAGGACAAGGCCCGCGGCGGCGGCGCCTTCGACCCCGTCACTGAGGCCGACCGGGCCGGCGAGACGGTGATGCGCCGCCTGATCAAGCAGACCTTCCCCGGGCACGGCATCCTCGGCGAGGAGTTCGGCATTGAGGGGGCCGACGCCGAATACGTCTGGGTGCTCGATCCGATCGACGGCACCCGCGGCTTCATCGCCGGGCTGCCGCTCTGGGGCACGCTGATCGGCCTGACCCGGCACGGCGTGCCCTGCTACGGGCTGATGAACCAGCCCTTCACCGGCGAGCGCTTCTCCGGCGACGGCAAGAGCGCGCAGTATCGCGGCCCGCACGGCAGCCGGCGCCTGCACACCCGGCGCAAGGCCGAGCTGAAGGACGCCGTGATGGCCACCACCGACCCGCGCCTGTTCGCCGACGGCGCCGAGCGGGAGGCCTATGCCCGGGTCGAGGCGGAGGCGCGGCTCGCTCGCTACGGCGCCGATTGCTACGCCTACTGCATGCTGGCGGCGGGCCAGATCGACCTCGTGGTCGAGGCCGGCCTGAAGCCCTACGACATCGTGGCGCTGATCCCGCTGATCGAGGGCGCCGGCGGGGTGGTGACGACCTGGGACGGCGGGCCGGCGGCGGCCGGCGGCGCGATCGTCGCGGCCGGCGACCCGCGCCTGCACGAGGCCGCCCTGAAGCGCCTCAATCCCTGATCCGCCTCACCGCCCCGCGCCGGCGGCGGCCGGTGCGCGGTCCGGCGTGGCCGCGGTGCCGGGAATGAACGCGTCGAAGGCGACCCAGAACTCCTCCCGCACCGCGTCGCGCTCCATCAGGATCTCGTGGCGCGCCCCCGGCAGGGTGATGGTGTGGCCGGCCTTCAGCCGTGCGGCGAAGCGCTGGATCGCCGGCGTGCTGCAGACCGGGTCGTCGCCGGCGGCGAAGACCAGCACCGGCAGGCGGATCGGTGCCGGCCAGCGCGGATCCTCGAACGGCGCCATCGCCCGGAACGCGGCGGCGAGCCACGCGATCGTCGGGTCCCCGACCGCGCCGGCGCCGACCGCCAGGGCCGCGGCGGCGTTGCGGGCATAGCGGTCCGGATCGGTGGTGAGGCGGTTGCCCGGGAACGGCTTGGTGGCGATCGAGACCGGGCCGCCGCCCGGGATGGTGCGGCGGCCCCAGCCGAGGCGGTTGAGCGCCGCGGCGAGCCGCATCGCCGAGCGCGGCCGGCGGATCATGCAGATCGACACCATCGGCGCCAGGGTGACGAGCCGCTCGAACGGCAGCCAGCCCTCCCGCGCCGCGGTCAGGCACACCGCCCCGCCCATCGAGTGCGCGAGGCCGAAGAACGGCCGCGGCATCATCGCCTCCAGCACCTGCGTCTCGATCGCCGCGAGGTCGAGCCGGTACTCGCTGAAATCGCCGACATGGCCCTTGCGGGCGTCGGCGACCGTGCGGTCGGAGGCGCCCTGCCCGCGCCAGTCGAAGGTGACCACGGCGAAGCCGCGGCGGCGCAGGTCCTCGACCGTCTCGTAGTACTTCTCGATGAACTCGGCCCTGCCCTGCACGAGGCAGACCGTGCCGCGCACCGTCCGGGTCGTCGCCGGCCAGGTGGCGGCCCTGAGGGTGAGGCCGTCGGCGGTCGTCACCGGCACGAGCGTGGCCCCGGCGGGCACCGGGTTGCCGGGCGTGGCGAGGAGCGTGAGGGTCACGGAGCGGCACCTCGAACCGGAGTCGCGGGCGGGGACGCGGCCGGGCCCGACCCCGCCTGCGAAGCTGCGCTTTCGCGGGCCGAAATCAAGCGTCGGAAATTCGCGATTCCCCCTCTTGAACAGCAAAACCCCGTCCCGATATCACGGAAGCGCCGGCCCACAGTGGCGGCGCAGACGAAGAAAGGTCCGGCCTTCGCGGCGGACCGAACAACCACATATTGCTTCAACCGGAGAATATGTCATGCGTCAGTTCGACCTTGCTCCCCTCTACCGCTCGACTGTCGGCTTCGACCGTCTGTTCTCGGCTCTCGATCAGTTCGTGAGCGCGGAGACGGCGCCGAGCTACCCGCCCTACAACATCGAACGCACCGGCGAGAACGCCTACCGGATCACCGTGGCGGTCGCCGGCTTCACCGACCGGGATCTGTCGATCGAGGTCCGTGAGAACGCGCTGACGATCAAGGGCGAGCGCAAGCCGGCCCAGGCCGGGCAGACCGAGGTCCTGCATCAGGGCATCGCGGCGCGCAGCTTCGAGCGGCGGTTCCAGCTCGCCGACCACGTCCAGGTGACCGGGGCGGCGCTGGAGAACGGCCTGCTCCACGTCGATCTCGTTCGCGAGATCCCGGAGGCCAAGAAGCCGCGTCAGATCGAGATCGCGACGGGCCGTCGCCCGCAGTCGATCGAGGGCACGGTGCAGCAGGCCGCGTAAGGCGCAAAGCTCTCACCACACGGTTCCCAAGTCGAACAGGCGTCCCGGCCGCGAGGCCGGGGCGCTCCTGTGCGTGCGGCCTTGTCTGGATGCGCGGGGCGCCGACCCTCCCCCCCGCGATGGCGGGAGGTTTCGGCCGATGGCTCGCACCGGGATCGTCGGGCGTCCGGCTTCGATAGAAACAGGTTCTCTCGTTCTGATTCCGCAGCCGGATCCTGAAGAGGCTCGAACCCGGATATGAGGACGACCGCCGCGATGAGCGCGGAGAACGCTGGCTCGCCGGCAAGGAGCTCATGAGGTTTCCGCATCGCTCGGATGTGTGGAGCCTCCGGCTCCACCGCGCGGGCTGGTGATACGAAATCCGGAAGTCATCTTCCGCATTTCGTATCACAGATCCCCGAACGCCAGTTGGGCCTGCGGTCCCTTGCCCTTGCGCGCTGCGGACGCGCCGGCCTTGTCGCTCGGGCGGCGCGGCCGCTTCGGTTCGGCGCCGCGCATCCGCGCCTTCGCCTTGTCGCGGGCCACCGCCTCCGGAGCGTGCTGGTCGCCCGACAGCCACTTGCCGCGCTTGATCACCTCGTTGACCCGGCCCTGGTTGACCCCGAGCTTGAAGGCGATCTCCTGCTGGGTCATCTCGGTCGAGCCGTGCAGCTCCAGGATCGTGCGGGCCAGTTCCGGGGTCATCTTCTTGCCGGCGATCCGGCGGGCCGGCTTGGTGGTGCGGGTGGCGCGGTCGCGTTCGCGCAGGCGTTCCAGGACCGCGAGCGCCATCAGCATGCCGTTCTCGCGCAGGGCTTCCTCGAACTCCTTCAGCGTCGTCATGGCGACCCTTTCTGGCATCTGTCCCGAGGGAACGGCTGCGGTTGGGCAGGGTTGCTCCGCATCCGGTGGATATTCACGGTTTGTGCGCGCCAGGGCCGGGTCTGGCAACCGCATCCACCGGCTGTCCACCGCTCATCATGGACTTCTTCCCCAGGATCGCGCATGCCGGGCGCCTCACAGGGGAGGACGCGATGGTTCTGGAGATCGCGCGGATCGAGGTGAAGCCGGGCCACGAATCCGCCTTCGAGGCGGGCGTCGCCAAGGCGGCGGAGCTGTTTCGCCGCGCCAAGGGCTGCCGCGGCATGGAGCTGCAGCGCTCGGTCGAGAATCCGAGCCATTATCAGCTCATGGTGCGGTGGGAGACCCTCGAGAACCACACCGTCGACTTCCGCGGCTCCGAGGATTTCCAGGGCTGGCGCGCCCTGGTCTCCGAGCACTTCGCCGCCCCGCCCCAGGTCGAGCACACCGTCGTGGCGGTGCAGGGCTTCTGAACACCGGCCGCGTCCGGTCGTTGCCCTTCGCGGACGAACGGGAGCGACACCGATGACCGACGACACCGGCGGCGCCGACAAGGACGGCCTCGCCAACCTCAGCACCGCCACCAGCCGCCGCCCGGCGGGATCGCCGGACCCCCAGGCCGGACCCGGGCGCCCGGACGCGGCGACGACCGACGCCGAGCGCCCTGCGGGCACGCCTCAGGGCGGGCCCCTCGACGACGAGCAGATTCCCGAGAGGTGACGCGGGCGGGGTTCTCGTCTACTCGGCGGAGAGCCCCACCCTTCCTCGGTTCTCAGAAGACCACCATGGCCTCACGTCCCCTGCGCATCGGCACCCGCGGCAGTCCGATGGCGCTGGCCCAGACCGGCATGGTCCGCGACCGCATCGCCGCGGCGCATCCGGACCTCGCCGAGCCGGGCGCGATGGAGATCGTCGTCATCACGACGGTGGCCGACAAGGTGCTCGACCGGCCGCTCTCGGCCATCGGCGGCAAGGGCCTGTTCACCAAGGAACTCGAGCAGGCGCTGTTCGCCGACCAGATCGACCTCGCCGTCCACTCGATGAAGGATGTCGAGACGTGGCTGCCGGACGGCCTCGTCATCGCGGCGGTCCTGGAGCGCGACGACCCCCGCGACGCCTTCCTGTCGCCGCGGGCGAACCGCCTGGTGGACCTTCCGCCGGGCAGCCGCGTCGGCACCTCGTCCCTGCGCCGCGGGGCCCAGGTGCTGATGCACCGGCCCGACCTCAGCATCGTGCCCCTGCGCGGCAACGCCAACACCCGGATGCGCAAGCTGCGGGACGGCGAGTGCGACGCGACGCTGCTCGCCATCGCCGGGCTGGAGCGGCTCGGCCTCGCCCATCTCGCCCAGGACGTGATGCCGGTCTCCGCCATGCTGCCGGCGGTGGCGCAGGGGGCGCTGGGCATCGAGTGCCGGGCCGACGACGCCGGCCTCATCGCCCGGCTCCAGGCGGTGGCCTGTCCGCGGACCACGACCGCGCTCGCCGCAGAGCGTGCGCTCCTCGCCGAACTCGACGGCTCGTGCCGGACCCCGATCGCGGCCCTCGCCGAGATCGACGGCGACCGCCTGACCCTCAGCGGGCTGCTGTTCAAGCCCGATGGCAGCGCCCATTGGGCCACCTCGCGCTCCGGCCTCGCCGCCGACGCCGAGGCGATCGGCCGCGACGCGGGCGCCCACCTCAAGGCGCAGGCGGGCGAGATCTATCCGCGCGAGTTGCAGTGAGGAAGCGAGGTGACGGCGGCGGGACCGCCGTCACCGTCGGGCTTACGCCGCCTGGACGCGCATCGACACGATGGTGTCGGGATCGCGCACGGGCTCGCCGCGCTTGATCTGGTCGACGACCTCCATCCCCTCGGTCACCTTCCCCCATACGGTGTACTGCTTGTCGAGGAAGCGGGCATCGGCGAAGCAGATGAAGAACTGCGAGTTCGCCGAGTGCGGGAAGTTGGTGCGGGCCATCGAGCAGGTGCCGCGCACGTGCGGCTCGGCGTTGAACTCGGCCTTCAGGTCGGGCAGGTCGGAGCCGCCCGAGCCGGTGCCCGTCGGGTCGCCGGTCTGGGCCATGAAGCCGTCGATGACCCGGTGGAACGGCACGCCGTCGTAGAAGCCGCGCTCGCTGAGGGTCCTGATCCGCTCGACATGGGCGGGGGCGAGGTCCGGACGCAGCGCGATCACGACGCGGCCCTTGGTCGTCTCCATCACGAGGGTGTTGCTGTCGGCCATGGGTAATCTCCTGGTTTCGAGGAAAGCGCGCTGCTTGGCGAGCGCTTGCTTGGCGATCGGTTTCTTGGCGATCGGTTTCTTGGCGATCGGTTGCCTGGCGATCGGTTGCTTGCCGAGCGGTTACTTGGCGTCGGGCTGAGCCAGCGTCATCTTGACGATCTTGTCGGGATTGTCGACTTGACCGTTGGCGGCCTTCGAGCCCTTCTTGATCTTGTCGACCACGTCCATCCCCGACGTGACCACCCCGACGACCGTGTACTGATTGTTCAGGAACGACGCATCGCCGAAGCAGATGAAGAACTGCGAATTGGCCGAGTTCGGGCTCTGCGAGCGGGCCATGCCGACCGTGCCGCGCTTGAACGGCGCGCTGCTGAACTCCGCCGGAAGGTCGGGGAGCTTCGACTTGCCGGTCCCGGTGCCGGTCGGGTCGCCGGTCTGGGCCATGAAGCCGTCGATGACCCGGTGGAACGGCACGCCGTCGTAGAAGCCCTGCTTGGTCAGCGCCTTGATCTGGGCGGCGTGCTTCGGGGCGATGTCGGGACGGAGCTGGATCGTGATCCGGCCGTCCTTGGTGTCGAGATAGATCGTGTTCGCGTCGGCCGCGAGGGCGGCGCGGCCGAAACCGATCGTGGCCGCCAGCGACAGGGTCAGGGCGACGAGCCATCGGATCATGTGGATTCTCCCGAGGATGGTGGAACCGGGCGCGAGGGCGCTCAGGCCCGGGCGAACCGCGCCGCCAGCCGCTCGGCCACCGTGGCCGGCACGAACGGCCGGACGTCGCCGCCCATCGCGGCGATCTGCCGGACCAGGGTGGCGGTGATCGGCCTCACGCCGGTCGAGGCCGGCAGGAACACCGTCTGCACCTCCGGCGCCATCGCCCCGTTCATCCCGGCGAGCTGCATCTCGTAGTCGAGATCGGTGCCGTCGCGCAGGCCGCGGATGAACAGGCTGGCGCCGGCCCGGCGCGCGGCCGAGACCGCGAGGTCGTCGAAGGTGACGACGTCGAGTGCCGTCCCCTCCGCGGCCGCCAGCGGGCCGCAGGTCTCCCGGATCAGGTCGGCCCGCTCCTCGGCGGAGAAGAGCGGCGCCTTGCCCGGGTGGACCCCGATGGCGATGACGAGGCGGCCGACGAGGCGACAGGCCTGGCGCACCACGTCGAGGTGGCCGTTGGTCACCGGGTCGAACGAGCCGGCGTAGAGGGCGGTGCGGTTCATCGAGGACGGAGGTAGAGCATTTCGCCCCGAAACGGAACCGTGGGTCGGATTCAGCGCGCGACCGCGCCGACGAGGGGGCCGAGCGGCCGGCTCAGGTCCGAGCGCCCGAGCGAGGGCGCGTAGAGGCTCGACACGCTGCCGTCGAGAAACAGCGCGTTCGGGCAGTCGAGGCCGTCGCGGAACAGCCGCGCGAAGGCGCCGAAGCTCACCGGCCGCTCCGAGATCGCGAACACGGCGGTGCGGCCATCCGGGCGCACGCCGACGCCGTTGCGGATCTTCTGCGACGGGCCGTCGACCGAGATCTTCGGGTGGATGCGCCCGGCGATCACCAGCATCGGGCCGGATTGGGTGGCGAAATCCGCCTTGGGGTGCAGCTTGAGGTAGCGCCCGGTCTCCAGCACCCCGGCGCGGTCGCCCGCGACGTAGAACACGCCGTTGGGCTTGAGGTGGAAGTTGCCCGGGCCGTCGGCGGTGCTGGCGCCCTTCAGCTCGCGGCCGTCCTCGACGTAGAGCCCGACCGGGCCGAGATCCGCGTCGTACATGCCGGCATTCATCGCGAAGGCGAGGCCCTGGCCCTGCGCGCCGGCGAGCCGCGACAGCGAGCCGTAGGGCTGCCCGTCCGCCCCGCGCCAGAACAGCTTCACCCGGGTCCGGCGCAGGTCGGCGGTGCAGACGGTGTAGGTCTCGCCGCCGTGGGTGACCGGGGCGCAGGGGCCGGCCGCCGCCGCGCCGGGTTGCGCCGACGACAGCGCGGCGAGGGCGACGAGGCCGGCCGTCAGGCGGATGAGAGAGAGGCGTCCTCGCGGCATGACGTAAGGCTCTCCGTTCACGGCGCGCTCTCTCCAAGCTGTGCCGGTGGGCGGGTATAACCGCATCCGGACAAAATGCAGCACGAACCGGGACGCTGGCCGGCGCGTTGTGTCGTTCTGGGGGATTCGATGAAATTCCTGTCGGAGATCGTGTCATGAAACGGGTGATGATGGCTTCGGCCGCACTCGCCGGCTCCCTGCTGCTCCTCCCGACCCTGGCCGAGGCGCGGCCGGGCGGGTTCCGCGGCGGCGGCTTCCATGGTGGCGGGTTCCACGGCGGAGGCTTCGGCGGCCGCGGGTTCCACGGAGGCGGTTTCGCCGGTCGCGGCTTCGGGCGGCCGGGCTTCGCCGGCGCCCGCTTCGGCGGTCCCGGGTTCGGGCGCGGCTTCTACGGGGCGGGCTTCGGCCGCCCGGGCTGGGGCGGCGGCTACGGCTGGCGCCGCGGCGGGTTCGGCTACGGGCTCGCCGGCGCGGGTCTCGGCCTGGGCCTCGGCCTCGGCCTCGGGGCCGCGCCCCTTTACGGCGGCCTCGGCTATGGCGGCTACGGTGGCTACGGCTATGGCGGCTATGGCGGAGGCTTCGCCCCGGTCGGCTATTACGGGGGCGGCTACTACGGCGGCGGCGAGTGCTATCAGGTCCCGCGCACCCGCTGGACGCCCTACGGCTACCAGCGCGTGCTCGTGACCCGCTGCTACTGACGACCGAAGCTCTCACGAAGGAAGGGCCGCCCCTCGGGACGGCCCTTCTCGTTGGTCAGCGGCGCTCGGCCGCCTCCTCGCGTCGCATCGGCATCGCGTCGATGGTGGCGAAGAGGCGCTCGGCGGCGATCGGTTCCCCGGCGCTGAGCTTGGCGCCGCCGTCCTTGCCCACCAGCACGGCGCGGAAGTCGTTCCCGGTCAGGCCGAACCGGCGGCGGAGGGACTCGGCCTCCGCGCCCGCCCCGACCGCCTCGACCACCACGAGGTCGCGCTCCCGGGTGCCGCGCTGCGCGGCCGCGACGATGCGGCGCTGCTCGACGAGCCGCGGGTCGTCCGCGCTCGCGGCGGCGACCAGCAGGACGCGGGCCTTCCAGCGGTAGGCGTCGAGGGAGGCGGCTCCCGCCGGCAGGGCGACGAGAAGCGGGACGGCGGCGAGGATGACCGGGCCGATGTTCATTGTGGGAGCCTCCGGGACGGGTGGCGCAGGGCCTTCCCCGTAGGTGTGGGCCGGGGCGGCGATGACCAGGGTGGCGTTGACGCTCGCGCGTCCGGGACCCAAGTCCGGGAAGCGCGCGTGGCTTGGCCGCGACCGGAACCGGCTGCGCGGCAGCGTCGTCCACGGCCCCGCAGGGAGGCACCCATGTCCGAGATGAACCGCCGCATCGTCCTGGCCTCGCGCCCGCACGGCGAGCCGACGCCGGGGCATTTCCGCTTCGAGAAGGCGGCGGTGCCGGTGCCGCGGGACGGCGAGGTGCTGCTGCGCAACCGCTACCTCTCCCTCGACCCCTACATGCGCGGCCGGATGAGCGCGGCGAAGTCCTACGCCAAGCCGGTCGAGATCAACGACGTGATGGTCGGCGGCACCGTGGCCGAGGTCGTGGCCTCGAACCGGCCGGATTTCGCCGCCGGCGACACCGTGGTGACGAGCTACGGCGGCTGGCAGGACTTCGCCGTCTCGGACGGCGGCGACCTGCGCCGCATCGATCCCGCCGCCGCTCCGGTCTCCACCGCGCTGGGCGTGCTCGGCATGCCGGGCATGACCGCCTATACCGGCCTCCTCAACATCGGCGCTCCGAAGCCCGGCGAGACCGTCGTGGTCGCCGCCGCCACCGGGCCGGTCGGGTCGCTCGTCGGCCAGATCGCCCGGCTGAAGGGCGCCCGGGCGGTCGGCATCGCCGGCGGTGCCGACAAGTGCCGCCATCTCACCGAGGAACTCGGCTTCGACGCCGCGGTGGACCACCGCACCGGCGACCTGCCCGGGGCGCTGGCGGCCGCCTGTCCGAACGGCATCGACGTCTACTTCGAGAATGTCGGCGGCGCGGTGTTCGACGCGGTCCTGCCGCTCCTCAACGACTTCGCCCGCATCCCGGTCTGCGGCCTCGTCGCCAACTACAACATGACCGAGCTGCCGCCCGGCCCGGACAAGACCCCCGCCCTGATGCGCGCCGTGCTGAGCCGCCGCCTGCTGTTCCGCGGCTTCATCGTCTGGGACTTCAAGGATCAGTTGCAGGACTTCCTCGGCGACGTCTCCGGCTGGCTGCGCGAGGGCAGGATCCGCTACCGCGAGGACGTCGTGGAGGGGTTGGAGAACGCCCCCGAGGCGTTCATCGGCCTGCTCAAGGGCCGCAACTTCGGCAAGCTGGTGGTGAAGCTCTGATGCGCCGTTGACCGCCCGGGCCGGCCCCCGCACGATGCCGCCGGCCCACCCCGCGGCAGACGGGGCGGCATCGGGAGGACACCATGCACAGGCTCGCCGCTTCCATCGGTCTCGTCGTCGCCCTGGCCGCGCCCGCGGGGGCGGCCTGTCCCGGGGACGAGGCGGTCGCGGCCACCCAGGCCGCCCTCGCTGCCGGGACCCCGGCGACGAGCTTCGGCCCCGGCCTCACCGTCGAGGACGGGCTCTGCGCCCAGGCCAAGACGGTCGCCCGGCTGCAGCCGCAGCTCGGCCGCGTCGTCGGCTACAAGGCGGCGGCGACCAGCAAGCGGATCCAGGAGGTGCTGAAGCTCGACGGCCCGGCGCGGGGCGTGCTGCTGGAGCGGATGCTGCTGCCCGATGGCAGCGAGGTCGCGGCCTCGGACCGGTTCATGTCCGAGGCCGACATGCTGCTGGTGGTCAAGGACGAGGGCGTCAACGACGCCACCGAACCGGCCGAGATCGTCCGCCACCTCTCGGCGGCGATCCCGTTCATCGAGCTGCCGACCGCGACGAGCCAGCTCGCCAAGGGCGAGGTCTTGGACGGCCCCAACCTCATCGCCCTCAACGCCTTCGCCCGCCAGGGCGTGACCGGGGCGCCGGTCCCGCTCACCGGCAGCGCCGCCGATGTCGAGGCGCTCGGCACGATGCAGATCACCTTCGTGGACGACACCGGCAAGGAACACGCCCGCTCGCCGGGCAGCGCGGTGCTCGGGCATCCCCTCGCCGTGGTGGCGTGGCTCGCCCGCGACCTCAAGGCCAGCGGTCAGCGGCTGAGGGCCGGCGACGTCATCAGCCTCGGCTCGTTCTCGCCCTTCGTCCCACCCCAGGCCGGCCGCACGATGACGGCGCGCTACGAGGGGCTGCCGAGGGGCAAGGGGGAGGTGTCGGTGCGGTTCCGGTGAGTCTCAGCCCCGCGCCAGCTCGGCCACCACCGCGTTGAGCAGCACCGCGCCGCGCGCCGTCGCGGCGATCCGGCCGTCCGGCCTGCGGATGACGAGCCCTTCGGCGGCGAGCCCGTCGAGGCGCCCGGCGGAGAGCGCGTGCCCGGTCAGCGCCGCGTAGCGCGCCGGATCGATGCCCTCGGCGAGGCGCAGGCCCATCAGCAGGAACTCGTCGCCCTCCTGCTCCGGCGACAGCGATTCGGTCTCGACGACCCCGTGGCCGTCCTGGTCCACCCGGGCGAGCCACGCTTCCGGGTTGCGCTCGGTGGCGGTGCCGGTCCGCCCCTCCGGCAGGACCAGCCGGCCGTGGGCGCCGGGGCCGATGCCGGCATACTCGCCGTAGCGCCAGTACAGCAGGTTGTGGCGCGACTCGGCGCCCGGCCGGGCGTGATTCGAGATCTCGTAGGCCGGCAGGCCAGCGGCCGAGCAGACCTCCTGCGTCACGTCGTAGAGCGCCCGGGCCGCGTCGTCGTCCGGCACCGTCAGCCTCCCGGCGGCGGCGAGGCCGTGGAACGGCGTCCCCTCCTCGATGGTGAGCTGGTAGAGCGACAGGTGCTCGGCCGCCCGCGCGATCGCCTCGCGCAGTTCCGCCGCCCAGGCGGCCGGGCTCTGCTCCGGCCGGGCGTAGATGAGGTCGAACGAGAACCGCTCGAAATGCGCCGCCGCGGTGGCGACGGCCGCCATCGCCTCGGCGGCGCTGTGCAGGCGGCCGAGGCGCTTCAGGTCGGCGTCGTTGAGGGCCTGCACCCCGAGGGAGACGCGGTTGACCCCCGCCGCCCGGTAGCCGCGGAAGCGCCCGGCCTCGACGCTGGTCGGGTTGGCCTCCAGGGTGACCTCGACGTCCGGGGCGACGCCCCAGGCGCCCGCGACCGCGTCGAGGAGTGCGCCGACCGTCGCCGGCTGCATCAGCGACGGCGTTCCCCCGCCGAGGAAGATGCTGGTGACGGTGCGGCCGGGCGTCCGCGCGGCGGCGTGCGCGATGGCGCGGGAGAACGCCTCGCGCCATCGCGTCTGGTCGACGCCGCCGTGGCGGACGTGGCTGTTGAAGTCGCAATAGGGGCACTTCGCGGCGCAGAACGGCCAGTGCAGGTAGACCCCGAAACCGACGTCGCGGGTGGGATGATCGATCATGCCGCCGATGTGCGCTCCCGGGCGCGGCGGCACAAGCCGGCGCGGCGAAGTGGGAACCGTCAGTCGTAGCGGTGCAGGCTGCTGCCGTGGCGCTTGAGCCATGCCTCGGCCTCGTCGAGGTCGGGGTAGAGCCGGGCGAGGGTCGTCCAGAAGCGGTCGGAATGGTTCATCTCGGCGAGGTGCGCCACCTCGTGCGCCGCGAGGTAGTCGAGGACGTGCGGCGGCGCCATGATGAGGCGCCAGGAGAAGTTGAGGTGGCCGCTGGCCGAGCACGAGCCCCAGCGGCTGCGGGTGTCGCGCACGGTGAGCCGCTTCGGCGTCCGGCCGAGGGCACCGGCATGGCGGGCGACGGCCGCGGTCAGGTCGCGCCGCGCCTCCGCTTCGAGGAAGTCGCGCACCCGCCGGCCGACATGCGGCAACCCGCACGAGACCGCGATCACCGGTTCGCCCTCCGGCGTCGTGGTGAGGGAGGTGACGCCCGAGGCGGTGGACCCGTGCAGGATGCGGTGCGGCACGCCGCGGACCGGCACCAGGGCGCCGGGCTCGAAGGCGACGCGCTGCGGCAGCTTCGCCAGCCGGGCCGCGATCCAGCCGCCGTGGCCGTCCGCGAATCGCTGCGCCGAGGCCAGCGGAATGCCCTCCGGCAGCGTCAGGACGATTTCGCCGGTCGCGCTCGACACGCGCAGGGTGATCCGCCGGGCCGCGGCCCGGCGCCGGAGCGCGACCTGGAACGGGACGCCCTCGTGGAGGACGCTGAGATGACTGGGATCGGGCGCCGGCCGGCGCAGCAACGCGACACGCATCGCGGCAGTGTAGAGGGACCGCCCCGGTCCTGTCAGCGAGACCGGTGATCGTGCCGCCGGCCCGGCCGGGTCGTTGCCGGAGGCTCCGCCGCCGAACGGCAGCCAGCGATCGAGGAAGCCGGGCACGAGGCCCGGCTCACCGGATCAGACCGCCTCGCGCAGCGGTTCGGTCGCCGTTCCCTGCATCTGGTGCATGAACTCCGAGATGCGCGGCATGATCTCCGAGCGGAAGCGCGAGCCGTTGAACACGCCGTAATGCCCGACCCCCTTCTGGAGGTGGTAGAGCTTGCGCTCCGGAGCGAGATTGGTGGTCAGGTCGAGGGCCGCGAGGGTCTGGCCGACGCCGGAGATGTCGTCCTTCTCGCCCTCCACCGCCATGACGGCGCAGTGGCGGATCGCGGTGGGATCGACGAGTTCGCCGCGGTGGCGCATCTCGCCCTTGGGCAGCGCGTGCTCGACGAACACGGTGTTGACGGTCTGGAGGTAGAACTCCGCCGTCAGGTCCATCACCGACAGGTACTCGTCGTAGAACTCCCGGTGCTTCTCGGCCGAATCGCCGTCGTGGCGGACGAGATGCTTGAACATGTCGTAATGCGCCGTCAGGTGACGGTCGAGGTTCATGCCCATGAAGCCGGAGAGCTGGAAGAAGCCCGGATAGACCTGGCGCCAGGTACCCGGATAGCCCGGCGGCACCGTGGTGATGCAGTTGCGGGCGAACCATTCCTGGCCGCGCTCGGCGGCGAGGCAGTTGACCGCGGTCGGCGAACGCCGCGTGTCGATCGGCCCGCCCATCAGGGTCATCGAGGTCGGCACGCCGTCCATGCCGCGCGCCTCCATCAGCGCCACCGCGGCGAAGACCGGCACCGCCGGCTGGCACACCGCCATGACGTGCAGGTCCGGCCCGAGATGCTGGAACATCTCGATCAGGTACTCGATGTAGGTGTCGAGATCGAACCGGCCCTCGGCCAGCGGCACCATGCGGGCGTCGATCCAGTCGGTGATGACCACCTCGTGCGCCGGCAGCAGCGCCTCGACGGTGCCGCGCAGCAGCGTGGCGTAGTGGCCGGACATCGGCGCCACCACCAGCACCTTCGGCTGCGGCCGCGAGGGCGTGACCTTCAGCGCCCGCTCGAAGCGGACGAGGCGGCAGAACGGCTTCTCCCACACCACCGCCTCGGTGACGTCGGTGGGGATGCCCTCCACGACGGTGCGAGGCAGGCCGAAATCGGGCTTGCCGTAGCGCCGGGTGGTGCGCTCGAACATTTCGCAGGCCGCCGAGACCGTGCGGCCGTAGGCGGTGTAGGTGACCGGATTGGCCGGATTCTGAAACACCAGTTGCGTCGCATCGGCGGCGGCGCGGGCCGGGGTCAGCATCCAGTGGGCCGCCTCGTACCAGAAATAGGACAGATCCATCTGACCCTGCCTTCACGAGAGCGTCGCGGCGGTGAGCACCGCGACGGCGTTTGCCCCAACGGGTCACCCAGGGTGCGAGTTCCTGCAATTTATTACAATGTTTGAGCAGACCCTGCATACCATTTCGGCGTCTTGTGCCTTTTCGGTATCATAGAACGAAGGGATGCCGACCCTGCGTCAGCCCTGCCCCGATCGGAGATCAGCTCTCCGGACGTCGTAACCCGCAGGGTCTGTGCGTCCCTGGGTTGCGCCCTATCGTTGCCGCATGATCGAGATGCTGCCTGTCGACTCCGTGCGGAACGCCCGCCACCTGCGCCTCGACACCCTGGTGCGGCTGCGCTGGCTCGCCATCACCGGGCAGAGCGCGGCGGTGGCCGGGGCGCAGTTCGGTCTCGGGCTGCCCCTGCCCTTCGGCTGGTGCTTCCTCGTCATCGCCGCCTCGTCCTGGCTCAACCTCGTGCTGCGCATCCGCTTCCCGGCGAGCTACCGCCTCAGCGACGACGCGGCTGCACTCCTTCTCGCCTTCGACATCGTGCAGCTCGCCGCGCTGCTGTTCCTCACCGGCGGGTTGCAGAACCCGTTCTCGCTGCTGTTCCTCGCCCCGGTGCTGATCTCGGCCACCGCCCTGCCGCCGGAGCGCACCCTGGCGCTCGGCCTGCTCGCGGTCGGGCTCGCCACCCTGCTCACCCTCGTCCACCGCCCCCTGCCCTGGTACGCCAGCGGCCACCTCGAACTGCCTTTCCTCTACGTGTCGGGCGTGTGGACCGCGATCCTGCTCGGCACCGCCTTCACCGGGGTCTACGCCTGGCGGGTCGCCGAGGAGGCGCGCATGCTCGCCCAGGCCCTCGCCGCGACCGAGCTGGTGCTGGCGCGCGAGCAGCACCTGTCGCAGCTCGACGGCCTCGCGGCGGCGGCGGCGCACGAACTCGGCACCCCGCTCGCCACCATCACGGTGGTGGCGCGCGAACTCGACCGCCAGCTCGGTCCCGGGGCGAGCCCGGCGGTGGCCGAGGACCTGAAGCTCCTGCGCGAGCAGGTCGAGCGCTGCCGCGGGATCCTGTCCAAGCTCACCTCCCTCAACGAGGATCAGTCGGCCTTCCTCGAGACGATCTCGCTCAGCCACATGGTCGAGGAACTGGTGGCGCCGCAGCGCGGCCTCGGCATCGTGCTCGACGTCTCGACCCAGGGCGAGGGGCCCGAGCCGTCGTGCCGGCGCAACCCCGGGGTGCTGTTCGGGCTCGCCAACATCGTCGACAACGCCGCCGACTTCGCCGAGGAGCGGGTGATCGTCGAGGCGCGATGGAGCGCCGAGCGGGTGTCGATCGAGATCCGCGACGACGGGCCCGGCATCGCTCCCGAGGTGCTGCTGCGGGTGGGCGAGCCCTACGTGACCACCCGCGGCACCCGGCCGGTGGGCGAGGCCCGGCGGCGGCGGTCTCGGCCTCGGCCTGTTCATCGCCAAGACGCTCATCGAGCGCTCCGGTGCCCAGATGACGCTCGCCAACGCCGCCGACCCGTCGACCGGCGCGGTCGTGCGCATCGCGTGGCCGCGTCACGTTTTCGAGAGGGAGGCCGGAACCGGAAAAAACCTTGCGGGCAACTGATCGGCACCCCTGACGGGCGCATCCGGCGTTCCTATATAAGGCTCTGACAAACAACGACGAAGTGTGAGGAGCGTCGCTTGATGACGCAGACCGGAATCCAGGCCGCGGGAAACCCCGCGGTGATCGCCGAGGGCGATCCTCTGGCCGCCTATGCCGACCGCAGCCTGCTGATCGTGGACGACGACAAGCCGTTCTCGACCCGACTTGCCCGCGCCATGGAGGCGCGCGGCTATCAGGTTCACGTCGCCGAGAGCGTGGCCGAGGGCGTCTCCGCCGTCGAGGCGCAGCCGCCCGCCTTCGCGGTGATCGACATGCGTCTCGGCGACGGGAACGGCCTCGACGTCATCGCCCGGCTGAAGGAGCGCCGGCCCGAGGCCCGCGGGGTCATCCTGACGGGCTACGGCAACATCGCCACGGCGGTGACCGCGGTGAAGCTCGGCGCCTTCGACTACCTCGCCAAGCCGGCGGATGCCGACGAGATCCACGGCACCCTGATGGCCCAGCCGGGCGAGCGGGCCGACCCGCCGGAGAACCCGATGTCGGCCGACCGGGTGCGCTGGGAGCACATCCAGCGCGTCTACGAACTCTGCAACCGCAACGTGTCGGAGACGGCTCGCCGGCTCAACATGCACCGCCGCACGCTGCAGCGCATCCTGGCCAAGCGCGCGCCGCGCTGAGCCCCCTCCGTGCAACCCTGTCATGCAACCCTGCGACGAGGCCCGGATCTCACGGTCCGGGCCTCGTCGCGTTCGAGGGGCGCTCAGCGCTGCGCTTCCGTCGCCATCCGGAAAGCCAGCCCGGCGAGCACGGTGCCCATCAGCCAGCGCTGAACCCGCAGCCAGACCGGCCGGGTGCCGAGGAACGCCGCGAGCGAGCCGGCCGTGACGGCGACGCAGCCGTTGACCGCGACGCTGATGACGATCTGCGTGCCCCCCAGGACGAGGGACTGCACCAGCACGCTGCCGCGCTCGGGATCGATGAATTGTGGCAGCAGCGCGAGGTAGAGCATCGCGATCTTGGGGTTGAGCAGGTTGGTCACCAGTCCCATCGCGAACAGCTTCGCCGGGCCGTCCCGGCGCAGCGACCGCACCTCGAACGGTGAGCGCCCGCCCGGCCTGAACGACTGCCAGGCAAGCCAGAGCAGGTAGGCGGCCCCGCCCAGGCGCAGGGCGTCGTAGGCGTAGGGCACCGCGAACAGCAGCGCGGTGATGCCGAAGGCGGCGAGCAGCATGTAGACGACGAAGCCGAGGGCGACGCCGCCGAGCGAGACCAGCCCCGCCCCGCGACCCTGGCAGATCGAGCGCGAGATCAGGTAGATCATGTTCGGGCCGGGCGTGAGGCCCATCCCGAGGGCGATCAGCGCGAAGGCGGTGAGGGTCGTCAGGCTCGGCATGGGACAGGCTCCGGCGAAGCGGCGCGGCCGCCTCGCCGGGATGCCTTGCGCGCGTGCCCTCTCGAAGTCACGTCACGTTTGGTGATGCCGGCCATCACCTCCGCTCATGCGGTTTCCGATCGATCGCTCTGCGATCCCTGCGGGATCGTGGCGATTGCTGCGCAATCGCTTCAGGCGACCGCGAGCGGTCGCTTTCGCGATGCGGAAACCGGCTTCGCTCAGGTGCGCGCAGAGCTTCGCTCATGCGTGCGGAGCAAAGCTCCGCCGCGCGGGCTGGTGACACGATGTCCGGAACTGATCGTCCGGACATCGTGTCACAGCCCCGCCGCGCCTCCGTCCGAGCGCGGATCGTGCGTCGCCTCGACCCGGCCGTCGCCGGGGTGGCGCACCAGCAGGCCGGCATGGCCGAGGGAGTCGATGTAGGGGCCGCCGAGTTCCTCGACCTCGTGGCCGAGCCGGGCCAGGGCGGCGACGCAGCCGGGATCGAAGCGGTCCTCGACCTTCACGCTCATCGATTCGGCGCCCCAGGTGCGGCCGAACAGGAAGCGCGGCGCATCGACCGCCTCGGCGACGCCCATGCCGTAGGTCGCGTAGCGGGTGAAGACCTGGGCCTGGAACTGCGGCTGCCCGTCGCCGCCCATGCTGCCGTAGGACAGGACCCGGCCGTCATCGAGGACGGCGAGGGCCGGGTTGAGGGTGTGGAACGGCTTGCGTCCCGGCTCCAGCGGGTTGACGGCCGCCGGATCGAGGGAGAAGGCGGTGCCGCGGTTCTGCCACGTGATGCCGGTCGCCGGCAGCACGACGCCGGAGCCGAACTCCCAGTACACCGACTGGATGTAGGACACGGCGAGCCCGTTCCCGTCGATCGCCCCCATCCACACCGTGTCGCCGTCGCCGGCCGGCCCCACCGGATAGGGCGACGCCCGGTCCATGGCGATCGCCGTCGCCTCGCGGTCGAGGATCGTCGCGGCGAGGAACGACGCGGGATCGTGGCGCAGGCGGTCGAAGTCGGTCACCACCGCGTCGCGGATCCGGAAGGCCCGCTTCGTCGCCTCGATCAGCCCGTGGTAATGCGCCGTCGTCTCCGGCCTGAGTGGTCCGAGCCGCTCGTAGAGTCCGAGGATCATCAGCGCCGCGAGGCCCTGGCTCGGTGGCGGGTGGTTGAACACCGTCGCCCCCTTCAGCCGCAGGGACAGTGCTTCGCGCGCCTGGGCCCGGTAGCCGGCGAGATCGGCCCGCGTCACCGGGCTGCCGAGACGCTCCAGGTCGGCGGCGACCTCGCGCCCGACATCGCCGCGGTAGAAATCGTCGAGCCCGGCATGGCCGAGCTGGTCGAGCGTCGCGGCGAGCGCCGGCAGCCGGCGCCTCGTCCCCGCCTTCGGCGCCGCGCCGTCGACGAGGAAGGTATCGCGGAAGCCCGGCTGCTCGTAGAGGCCGTCGAGTTCCTTCGGCACGTACCGCGCTTCCGAGGGCGACACCGCCACGCCCTCGCGGGCGAGCCGCACCGCCTCCTCGACCAGCACCCGCACCGGCAGGCGCCCGCCGGCGAGCGCCAGCGCCGCCTGCCAGCCGCCGACCGCGCCCGCCACCGTCACGGCGGCGTCGGGGCCCCGGCTCGGGATGGCGTCGTACTCCCGGTCGCGGTAGCGCCGGATCGTCGCCAGCGCCCCGGCCGGGCCGCAGGCCTCGATCGCCCGCACCCGGCCGCCGGCCTCGCGCACCAGCCAGAAGCCGTCGCCGCCGATCCCGTTCATGTGCGGGTAGGCGACCGCGATGGTGGCCGCCATCGCGACCATCGCTTCGAGCGCGTTGCCGCCTTCGGCCAGGATCGTCCGGCCGGCCTCGGCCGCGAGGTGGTGGGGTGCCGCGCAGGCGGCGCGGGAGAAGGTCGGCGTGTCGGGCATCGTGTCCGTGCAGGCGGGGCGTGGTTCGCCGGACGTTGCGCCAAAGGGCCGGTTTGGGCTAGTCCGCAGGCTCCCGAGTTCCAGAAGGCCCGCTGCCCGTGCCCGCCTCCCCCGGCTCCATCAAGCCCCGCAACCTGATCAGCCTGCTCAGCATCATGGTGCTGGTCGGGATCGAGGTGTTCGGCGTCGCCCTCGCGGCCGGCTGGGCCATCGCCGGCATCTTCGAACTCGGCGACCTCGTCGGCCACGTCCTGATGGTCGCGTTCAGCCTGCTCGCCCTGTGGCTGATGATCCAGCTCTGGCGCCGGGCCAGCACGCTCGAACCGATCCGCGGGTGACGATTCCCGGCTGAGCCGTTCGGCCGGCATTCATCAGGGACGCGGGAGAAGCCGGGGTCATTCCCCTGCGGGATATCGTCTGCATGATCGACCGTCGCACGCTGCTCACCGGTGCCGCCCTCCTGCTCGGCTCCGGCCTCACCTCCCGTGCGGCGGACCTGCCCCTGGGAGAAGCGGTGCCGTTCGACTTCGCCGCCCTGAGGAACCGCGCCCGCGACCTCGCCCGCACGCCCTACGCCCCGCCGGCGGTGCCCGACCGCGACGTTCTCCAGGCGATCGACTACGACGCCCACGGCAAGCTGAAGTTCAAGCCCGACCACGCCCTGTGGTCGGACGGACCCGGCGCCTTCCCGGTCACCTTCTTCCACCTCGGCCGCTACTTCCAGAAGCCGGTGCGGATGCACGTCGTGGCGAACGGCGAGGCGCGGGAGATCGTCTACGATCCCGATGCCTTCGAGATGCCGGCGGATTCGCCGGCCCGGCGCCTGCCGCCCAATCCCGGCTTCGCCGGCTTCCGCTTCCAGGAGAGCCGCGGCGGCGCCCTCGACTGGCGCCGCAACGACTGGGTGGCGTTCCTCGGCGCCTCGTACTTCCGGGCGATCGGCGAGCTGTACCAGTACGGCCTCTCGGCCCGCGGCCTCGCCCTCGACACGGTGATGCCGGACCGGCCCGAGGAGTTTCCGGACTTCACCCACGTCTGGTTCGAGACCCCGGCGCCGGATTCCGACACCGTCACGGTGATGACGCTGCTCGACGGCCCCTCGGTGGCCGGCGCCTTCCGGTTCCGGATGCGCCGCACCAAGGCGGTGGTGATGGAGATCGAGGCGAGCCTGCACCTGCGCAAGGATGTCGGCCGGTTCGGCCTCGCCCCGCTGACCTCGATGTACTGGTTCTCCGAGACCGCCAAGCCGACCGCCGTCGACTGGCGCCCGGAGGTGCACGATTCCGACGGCCTCGCCCTGTGGACCGGCGCCGGCGAGCGGATCTGGCGCCCGCTGCGCAACCCGCCGCGCACGATGGTCTCGGCCTTCTCCGACCAGAAGCCCCGCGGCTTCGGCCTGATGCAGCGCGACCGCCTGTTCGACCACTACCAGGACGGCGTGTACTACGACCGCCGCCCGAGCCTGTGGGTCGAGCCCCTCGGCGATTGGGGCCGCGGCTCGGTGCAACTGGTCGAGAACCCGACCGACGACGAGATCCACGACAACGTGGTGGCGATGTGGGTGCCGGCCGAGCCGGCGAAGGCCGGCTCCTCGCACGACCTGCACTACCGCCTGCACTGGGTCGCCGACGAGCCCTACCCCTCGGCCTTCGCCCGCTGCGTCGCGACCCGCGAGGGCAATGGCGGTCAGGCCGGCACCGACCGGCCGAAGGGCGTGCGCAAGTTCGTGGTCGAGTTCCTCGGCGAGCCCCTGGCCCGCCTGCCCTCGGGCGTGAAGCCCGAGCCGGTGCTGACGGCCTCCCGCGGCAGCTTCGCCCTCGCCCGCACCGAGCCGGTGCCGGACGACGTGGCCGGCCACTGGCGGGCCGAGTTCGACCTCGCGGTGACCGGGCCGGAACCGGTCGAGCTGCGGCTGTTCCTGCGGCGGGGCGACGAGACGCTGAGCGAGACCTGGACGTATCAGTACATCCCGCCGGCGTGAGCGGATCCGCCGCGTCCGTTCCTGCTGGCCTCACGAGCAGTCCGGCCGGCCGGGGATCGCCGTGAAGAGCTGCGGGCCGGGGTTCTGGCGCGGGTGGTAGACGATCCGGACCTCCAGGCGGCACGGGCCGGCGCGCACCCGGAAGCGGGCGGCGTCCAGGCGCTCGACGGCGTCGAGGGGCCTGCCATCCAGAGCCTTGACGGCCTCCTCCAGCACGCTCTGGAACTCGCGCAGGCGCTGCCACGCGGGGGCCAGCGCACTCCGTGCGGGTGAGGCGAGGACGAGCCCCGCGAGGAGTGCCGCCATCGCCGGGACGGCCCGCGTCCCGGCGGTCGTGACTCGGGCGATACGACGAACCGTGTCGGGCATGCGCTTTCTGGCCTGTCGCTTCGGTAGCGGCTCCGCTCCGGCTGAGCAGACTTGCGTTGGCACGCCGACGCTTCGTCCGCTCAGGTTCTTGTGCCGCAGGTTTTCGTCGCGAAACCGGTGACCACTTTTGCGAAGCCCGCGCGGCGCGTGAGCGAAGCCGGTTTCTGCATCGCGAACGCGACTGCAACGCAGTCGCCGAGCGATCAATCGAAAATCGTATGATTTCTTCGCGATGCGGATTTCGTATCACGAGCCCGCACGGGCCGACCGACCGGTTCCCGGCTCCTGCCCCCCTCCGATCCGCAAAGGGGGGCCTGGGCCGCGGGGTCCTGGCGGTTCCCGCCGGAGGTCGCCCGGCTCGGGGTGGTTCTACTCCGCCGCCGCCTTGTGGATCACCGGCACCGCCGGCGCCCCCTCCCACTGGGTGTTGGCGGGGATCGACTCGCCCTTCATCACGATGGTGAGCGGGCGCAGTTGCGCGTAGTCGCCGACCTGGGTGTCGTAGAGCACGGTCGCGAAGGCGCCGACCGTGACGCCGCGGCCGACCTCGACCCGGCCGACCTTCATGATCCGGTCCTCGTAGAGGTGGGTCTGAAGGGCCGACATCCGGTTGACGCTGGCGAAGTCGCCGATCGTCACGCAGTCGAACTCGGTGATGTCGGTGGAGAGCATGCACACGCCCTCGCCGGTACGGGTCCCGAACAGGCGCAGCAGCCAGGGCAGGAACGGCGTGCCGGTGAGGTGCTCCAGCAGCACCTTGCCGGCCAGCCCCCAGTACATCACCGCCACCGCCTCGGTCCGCATCGCCCACCACGACCACATCGGGTGCATGCCCGGCCGGTAGGCACCCATCAGCAGCCACTTCACCCCGATGACGACCGCGGTCTGGAGGACCGCGATCACCACGCTCGCGGCGACGAAGCTGAGCGCCAGCCCGGTCCAGTCGCCCGCCAGGATCTTCGGGTAGAACACGAAGTCGATCGACAGGATCGCGCAGATGATGAACAGCATCGGCGAGAACGAGGAGGTGAACGCCTCGAAGACGCCGCGGCCGACCCGCGGCCAGATTCCCGGCTCGTAGGTCTGGCGCTGGCCGAGATTGACCCGCTGGCGGGCCGGCAGCCTGATCGGCGGCGAGCCGAACCAGGTCTCGCCGGGCGCCATGCGGTCGTTCGCCGGCGGCTTCGACTTGATGCCGATCAGCACGTCGTCCGGGATCACCGCGCCCGGGGGCACCACCGCGTCGTTGCCGACGAAGACCCGGTCGCCGGTCCGCACCGGCTGCAACTCCATGAAGCCGCGGCGGACCTCCTCCTCGCCGTACACCACCTCGTCGGCGATGAAGTTGCGGGCCCCGACCTCGGCGAGGTCGTAGCGGCCGGCGAGGTTGGTCGAGATCTCGGCGCCCCGGCCCATCCCGGCGCCCATCAGCCGGTACCACGCCCGCATGTAGACGGTGGCGAACAGCGACGACAGCGTCTCCAGCATTACCTCGACGGCCAGCGCCACCGCCCACTTGCGCAGGTAGACGCCGCTGTGGACCGGGTAGCGCCCCTCCTGGAGGCGGGGCAGCACGACCCACCGTACCAGCGCGATCAGCAGCACGGTGCCGGCCGTCATCAGCATCGCGGCCGGCCAGGTCAGCAGCGGCAGGTAGAAGTGGTAGTCGACGTCGGTGAAGTCGCCGAGCGAATCGCTGATCTGGTCGAGGACGAAGAAGGCCGGGAAGATCGGCAGCAGGCCGACCGCCGGCACTGCGGCCAGCAGCACGGCGTAGGCGGCGAGGAACGCCCCCCGCCGGGCCGGCGACGCCTCGGGCGGGGACGGATGCGAGGCGGGATCGACCTCGCCGACCTTGCGGCCGGGGGAGCCGTCCCAGGCTTCGGCCCGGCCCACGACCGTGCCGCCGGGAACCGTCGTCAGGTCGGCGATCTCGGCATGGTCGCCGATGCGGGTGTCGGGGCCGATGACGCAGGACGTGCCGATCGCGACGTCGGCGCCGATCTCGACCGGGCCGATGACCAGCTCGTTGCCGACCACCTCGGCGTTGGAGATCACGAGCCGCCCGCCGAGGGAGGCGCCGTCGCCGATCTCGAGCAGGTCGGGCGCGCCGACCTCGATGTCGGAGATCATCGCGTCGCGGCCGATCCGCGCCCCGAGCAGCCGCAGGTAGATCCGGATCAGCGGCGAGCCCTGGAGCCACTTGACGTGGACGAGGGGCGTCAGGCGCTGCGACAGCCACCAGCGGAAGTAGTAGGTGCCCCACAGCGGATAGCGTCCCGGACGGGTGCGCCCGAGGACCAGCCACTTGCCCGCGATGGCGAGGCAGGCCGTCACCGCGTTGAGCCCGACATAGACCAGCAGCAGCACCGCCATCTCGGCGAAGAAGCCGAGTTCGCCGCCGGTGATGAGCAGGTAGGTGACGAAGATGCCGAGCCACTGGGCGGTGGACAGGGCGATGACGAAGGGCAGCACCGCCGCCTGGGCGAGGCCGCAGAGGAAGCGACGGCGCAGCGGGGGCGCGTCGAACGACAGGTCGCGCAAAGCCGCCTCGGCCCCGGCGCCGCCGGTGCGGGCGATCAGCGCCTCGGCGATCGCCCGCAGGGTCCGGCCGGCATAGACGTCCTGGAGGGTGATCGCGGCGAGCGCCGGCACCTCGCGCACCGCCGAGACGAAGCGGGCGGCGAGCAGCGAGTGCCCGCCGAGATCGGCGAAGAAGTCGGCCTCGAACGGGATCGGCCCGTTGCCGAACACCCGCTGGGCCGCCACGAGCAGCGCCGCCTCGGTCTCGTTCCGCGGCTCCTCCTGCTCGCCCGATACCTCGGCCACGGTGAGGGGCGCGGCGCGCAGGGCCTTGCGGTCGACCTTGCCGGAGGCGGCCAGGATCGGCAGCACCGCTACGATCTCGAAATGGGCCGGGATCATGTAGGGCGGCATCGTTTCGGCGAGGTCGGAGCGCAGGCGCGCCCGCTCGATCACCGCGCCCCGCTCCGGCACCAGGAACGCGACCAGCCGGTCGATGCCGTCGTCCTGGCGCAGCACCACCGCCGCCCCGGCGATGCCGGGCAGCGCGCGGATCCGCGCCTCGATCTCGCCGAGCTCGACCCGGAAGCCGCGGACCTTGACCTGATCGTCGATGCGGCCGTGGAAGACGATGCGCCCCTGCGGGTCGAGCGAGACCGCATCGCCGGAGCGGTAGAGCACCGGGTCGCCGCCGTCGCCGCCATACGGGTTGGCGATGAACTTCTCCGCCGTCAGATCCGGCCGGGCGAGGTAGCCCTTGGCGACGCCGGGGCCGCCGATCAGGAGTTCGCCCTGCACCCCCGGGCCGACGAGGGTGAGGGACTCGTCGGCGATGTAGGCGGTGTAGTTGGCGATCGGGCCGCCGATGGTCACCGGGTCGCCGGGACGCATCTCGGCGGCGGTCGCCACCACGGTGGCCTCGGTCGGGCCGTAGGTGTTGAAGAGCTGGCGCCCCGGCGTGGCCCAGCGGGCGATCAGCGGCGCCGGCAGCGCCTCGCCGCCGAGCAGGATCAGCCGCAGCTTCGGCACGTCGCGGGTGATGAGGCCGAGCAGGGTCGGGACGGTGTCGAGGACGGTGACCCCGGCCTCGTCGAGGATGTCCGGCAGCGCCTCGGCGTCGCCCATCATCGCCGGGCTCGCCACGAACAGGGTCGCGCCGACGAGGTAGGGGACCCAGATCTCCTCCATCGAGAGGTCGAAGGCGACCGAGGCGCCCTGGAACACCACGTCGTCGGCACGCATGCCGTAGAGGGCGTTGGCCGAGCGCAGGAACTGGCAGATGTTGGCGTGGCTGATGACGATGCCCTTCGGCACGCCGGTCGAGCCCGAGGTGTAGATGAGGTAGGCCGGATGCTCCGGCGTGAGGCCGGCGGCGCGCAGGTCCGGCGCCGCTCCCCCCTCCCCGGCGGCCGCGGCCTCGTCCGGCGTCAGCACCGCGGCCCGGCCGGCGGGCGCGGCGTCCCGGAGGGCGGCCGAGACGATCAGCGCCTTGGCGTCGGCGTCGTCGAGGCAGACCGCGACCCGGTCGGCCGGCGCCTCGGCGTCGAAGGGCAGCCACGCCGCGCCGGACTTGGTGATGCCGATCTGCGCCACCAGCAGGTCGGGGGAGCGGGCCATCCACAGCCCGACCACGTCGCCGGGGCCGATGCCGCGGGCGGCGAGCCCGGCCGCGATCGTGTCGGAGCGCGCGTCGACCTCGCGATAGGTCGTCCGGCGGCGCGCGGCCGCCGCGCCGCTCGCCGCGTCGATCAGGGCCGGATGCCCGGCCCGCTCCCGGGCGCTCGCGCGGAAGATCTCGGCCAGCACCTCGTCGCGCAGCAGGTCGGGGCGGAACTCGCCCCGCAGCACCGCCGGACCGGGAGCGTTCTTCTCGCGCGGCAGGCGGGCGGTCCCGGCTGTGTGACTCATGTCGTGCTCCGCTGGCGCCCGGCGCCCGAGGGGGCGCGGATCCCGGGCGAGGATACAGGTCGGGCCTTATCGAAAGGCTGTCGGCAGGGCGCCCGCTGTGGAACGGGAGGTGGACGAGAAAGCGGCCGGTTCGTGGCGGGCCGGCGACGCCGCGCGGCGCGCCGACGCCGGAGGCCGCCACCGCGGCCCGGCCGCGGGCATATCCCGGGTCCGGTCAACGCGCGACCCCGCGTCATACGGTTTCCGATGGATCGCTTCGCGATGCGGAAACCGGCTTCGCTCAGGTGCGCGCAGAGCTTCGCTCTGCGCCGCGCGGGCTGGTGATACGGTTTTCGGAAAGAATCTTCCGAAAACCGTATCAGGTGCCCGGGGATCCGGATCGGACCGCGGTCAGGCCCAGCGCCGGCCCTCGCCGTCGAGCACCAGCACCCGGCCCTGGAGGATCTCGAGCCGCGGTGCCTCCTCGCGGGTGACGAGGCCGAGGCCGACCATCACGGCCCGCGCCACCCCGCCATGAGCCACCATCACGGCCGGCCCGGCGAGCCCGTCGAGGACCGGGCGGATCCGCGCCAGCACCATCTCGTAGCTCTCCGCCTCGTCGCCCGGCGGGCGGTAGTGCCAGCGGTCGCGGTCGCGCTCGGCCATCCGGCCCGGGTCGTCGCGGCGCAGGTCGGACCACGTCCGGCCCTCCCAGGCGCCGAAGCCGATCTCGACCAGCCGCGGGTCGGTGTCGTAGGCCGCCGGGTCGAGGCCGAGGGCGGTGCGCAGGCCCTCCATGGTGCGGCGGGTGCGCTCCAGCGGGCTCGCCACGTAGGCGAGTCCGGCTCGGGCCTCGCCGACGAGGTAGCCGAGGCGCCGCCCGGCCTCGCCGGCCTGCGCGACCCCGCGGGCGTTCAGCGGGGTGTCGCGCTGACCCTGGAGCCGCCCCTCGGCGTTCCAGGCGGTCTCGCCGTGGCGAACGAAGTAGAGCACCGGGCGGGTCATCGGCGCACCGCCGTGGCGGCGGGACGGCTCGACAGACCGGAACGGCCCCTGCACGGTGTCGTTGTCGCTCGCACTTCCCGCCTCCGCTCAAGCCTCACGCACCGGGTTCCGATGTCGAAGAAGTCACCCAAACACAAGCAGGATTCCGCCCCGCACCATCCCCGCCCCTCCTCCGCCGCCTGGGCGGAGGAGGTCGGGCGCTCCGCCTTGAGGAGTCCGGGAGCCCTCGACGCGCATGGCTGGCCCCAGGTCGCCGCGCCTCCCGGCATCGTGGTCTGCCGGCCCGGCGCCCTGTGCGACCTCGCCGCCGTCAACCCGGACGGGCCCGGCTCGTCCGACGGCAAGGAGGCGGCGGTGGAGGCCCTCGGCCGCGAGCGCGCCCGCATCCGCGACCTGCAGGAACGGCTCTACGCCGAGCACCGCCGCAGCCTGCTGGTGGTGCTCCAGGCGATCGACACCGGCGGCAAGGACGGGACGATCCGCAACGTGTTCGAGGGCGTCAACCCGCAGGGCTGCCGCGTGTGGTCGTTCAAGACCCCGAGCCAGGAGGAACTCGACCACGACTTCCTCTGGCGCTACCACCACCAGGTGCCGGGGCGCGGCATGATCGGGGTGTTCAACCGCAGCCACTACGAGGACGTGCTGATCGTCCGGGTGAAGGGGCTGGTGCCCGAGTCGGTCTGGCGACCGCGCTACGAGATCATCAACGACTTCGAGCGCCTGCTCGCCCATTCCGGCACCGTGGTGCTGAAGTTCCTGCTCCACATCTCCCGCGACGAGCAGAGGGAGCGCCTGGAGAGCCGCCTCGCCGACCCGGCCAAGCACTGGAAGTTCGACCCCTCGGACCTCGTCGAGCGGCGGGCCTGGGACGATTACCACGCGGCGTTCCAGGATGCCCTGACCTATTGCTCGACCGCCCACGCCCCCTGGTACGTGGTGCCGGCCAACCGCAAGTGGTTCCGCAACCTCGTCGTCGCCCGCACCATCGCCGACACCCTGGAGGCGATGGGCCCGCGCTTCCCCGAGCCGGCCCACGACCTGTCGGGGATCACCGTGCCGGCGTGAGGCAGGATCAGCGCCGCGGCTGGCCGATCCCGTCGAGGAGATCCGCGAACCACGGCGTCGCCGGGTCGAACGGCTTGCCGCCGCGGATGCGCGGGAACTCGATCGCCCGCAGGCGCCCGCCCCTCTCCTCGTCGTGGCCGATGACGCCGGAGACGCCCGCGAGGGCGCTCTCCACCGCGAGGTCGACCATGCCCTGGATCAGCCGCAGGTCGTCGGCGTTCGGCGCCGCCGAGCGGCTGAAATGGCCGCTCTTCTGCACCAGGGTCTTCTCGGCCCCGATCCGCGGCGCGAAGCGGTCGGCGAACCACTTGCCGACGTTCACGGTGTCGATCTTGACGTGGCCGAAGGGGTCGCGGCCGAGCACCTCGCCGCGGCCCTCGATCTCGGCCACGATCTCGTCGAGGCCGGCGCCCTCGCTGAGGAAGATCGTGACGCAGTCCTTGGCGTCGAGCCGGGCGCGCAGGCGCCCGGCCTCCGCGTCGAGGTCGATCGGCGCCTCCGGCACGTAGACGGCGTCGATGTCCTTGTGGGCGCGGTCGAGGCCGAAGCCGGGCACGAAGTCGAGCCGGTCGAGGCGCGCCCGGTAGGCGCGGGCGGTCGCGGCGGTGAGCCAGCCGCAATTGCGGCCCATCACCTCGTGGACGATCAGCATGCGCGGGTTGGCGCTCTGCTCGTTGACGATGTTCTCGGCGTAGAGCGCGCCCTGCTCGGCGGCGGTCCAGGCGCCCAGCGTCTGGCGGATCGGCACCACGTCGTTGTCGATGGTCTTCGGCAGCCCGACGACGGTGAGGTGGTAGCCGTTGCGCTCCAGGTAGGCGGCGAGGTCGGCCGCGGTGGTGTTGGTGTCGTCGCCGCCGATCGTGTGCAGGATCGTCACCCGGTCGCGGGCGAGCTGTTCGGCCGCGACCGCGAGCGGGTCCTGCCCCTCCTTCACGAGGCCGCGCTTGACGCAGTCCTTGACGTTGGTGAGCTTGATCCGGCTGTTGCCCAGCGGCGAGCCGCCGTGGCGCTGCAGCGCCGCCGCCTGCGCCCGCACCTCCGGCGTCACCGCGACGGCGTCGCCGAGGAGCAGCCCCTTGTAGCCGCCGCGGTAGCCGACGATCTCGATCTCGGGATGCAGATCGGTGTAGCGGCCGATCAGGCCGCCGACCGCCGCCGACAGGCACGGCGCCAGCCCGCCGGCGGTGAGCATCGCGACTTTCGGCGTGGTCACCGTCGATCCGGTCATGGCAGGCTCCGCAGCGTGGAAGGGCCCGCTTATCGGCCGGGCGCGGCCCGGGGTCCAGTGCCCCGGCGCCGTCCCGGCCGCCGACGAGACGGGAGCCGGCCCTACCCGGCCGCGTCGACGTAGAGCTTGCCGCCCTCGGCGACGAACTCCGCCGACTTCCGCGCCATGCCGGCCTCCCGCTCGTCCGCGCTGAGCGGTGCCGCCTGCCCGAGCACCTGCCCGGCCTCCTCCATGGCGAGCACCTCGGCGCGCAGGTCCTGGGTGATCTTCATCGAGCAGAACTTCGGCCCGCACATCGAGCAGAAATGCGCGACCTTGTGGGCGTCCTTGGGCAGGGTCTCGTCGTGGTAGGCCCGCGCGGTGTCGGGGTCGAGGGAGAGGTTGAACTGGTCCTCCCAGCGGAAGTCGAACCGCGCCCGCGACAGGGCGTCGTCGCGGATCTGGGCGGCCGGGTGGCCCTTGGCGAGGTCGGCGGCGTGGGCGGCGATCTTGTAGGTGATGACGCCGGTCTTGACGTCGTCGCGGTTCGGCAGCCCGAGATGTTCCTTCGGGGTGACGTAGCAGAGCATCGCGGTGCCGAACCACCCGATCATCGCGGCGCCGATGCCGGAGGTGATGTGGTCGTAGCCCGGGGCGATGTCGGTGGTGAGCGGGCCCAGCGTGTAGAACGGCGCCTCGCCGCACTCGGCGAGCTGCTTCTCCATGTTGACCTTGATCTTGTGCATCGGCACGTGGCCGGGCCCCTCGATCATCACCTGGCAGCCCTTGCCCCAGGCGATCTTCGTCAGCTCGCCGAGGGTCTCCAGCTCGGCGAACTGCGCCGCGTCGTTGGCGTCGGCGATCGAGCCCGGGCGCAGGCCGTCGCCGAGGGAGAACGACACGTCGTAGGCGCGGCAGATGTCGCAGATCTCGTCGAAGCGCTCGTACAGGAACGACTCGCGATGCCCGGCGAGGCACCAGCGCGCCATGATCGAGCCGCCGCGCGAGACGATGCCGGTGACCCGGCGCGCGGTCAGCGGCACGTGGGCGAGGCGCACCCCGGCATGGATGGTGAAGTAGTCGACGCCCTGCTCGGCCTGCTCGATCAGGGTGTCCTTGAACACCTCCCAGTCGAGCTTGAGCGGATCGCCGCCGACCTTCTCCAGCGCCTGATAGATCGGCACCGTGCCGATCGGCACCGGGGAATTGCGCAGGATCCAGCCGCGGATGTTGTGGATGTTGCGGCCGGTCGACAGGTCCATGACGGTGTCGGCACCCCAGCGGATCGACCAGACCAGCTTCTCGACCTCCTCGGCGGCCGAGGAGGTGACCGCCGAGTTGCCGATATTGGCGTTGATCTTGACCAGGAAGTTGCGGCCGATCGCCATCGGCTCGAGTTCGGTGTGGTTGATGTTGGCCGGGATGATCGCCCGGCCGCGGGCGACCTCGTCGCGCACGAAGTCGGGCGTGATGAACGGCGGCACCGCGGCGCCGAAGCTCTCGCCGTCGGCGAGGGCCGCCCCGGCCCGCTCCAGCATCGCCTCGCGGCACAGGTTCTCGCGGTGGGCGACGTAGATCATCTCCTCGGTGACGATCCCGGCGCGGGCGAACTCGTATTGCGTCACGGGTTGCCCGGCCCGTGCCCGGCGGATCGTGCGCGCCGCCGGGCACGGCGCCACCAGCCGGTCCTCGCCGACGAAGCCGTTGTCCTCCGGCCTGACCGCCCGGGGGGCGACCGCCGGGTAGCCCCGCGCCTCGATCCAGGGCGCGCGCACCTGCGGCAGGCCCGCTGCGAGATCGATGCGCGCTCCGGTCTCGGTGTAGGGGCCCGACGGGTCGTAGACCCGCACCGGCGGCTCGTTCGGGTCGCTGAGGCCGATCTCGCGGAACGGCACGCGCAGGTCGGGCCGGTCCTTCGGGCTGGCATAGACCTTGGACGAGCCGGCGACCGGCCCGGTGGTGACGGAGTGCGGCGAGCCTTTCGGCGCGGGCGTGGGGGCGTTCATGGATCTCTCCCTGGTGGACGAGATCCGAGTCAGACCTGGGGCGTCGGGGGCGTGCGTGGTCGGGTTCCTGTCCCTCCGCCGGTATGAACCGGATCAGGTTCAAGGGTCAGGGCGCCTCAAGCCCAATCTCAGCCCCTCGTGCGGGGCCCCCCTCGGAACGCCGCCACTGTTGCCGTTGGGGAGGGTCTTGTCAAACACGGAACGACACCGGCGCTCGGGTCGTCCCCGCCGGACGTGTCGGCGATGTCGCGGCTCCTTTGCCGCCGGGGCCCCACCCGCCATATCGCCCTGCGGATCACGACGGGGAGGAGTGGTTGGGACGACGGGAGCGGCGCTGGCGCGACGACGATCCGGCGACGCACGGGTTGCCGCGCCGGGATCCGGTGGTCTGCCCGCTCTGCGAGCGGCCGATTCCCGCCGGCGCCCGCCAGAGCCGGCACCACCTGACGCCGAAGCTCAAGGGCGGCACCCACGGCGAGACGGTGCAACTGCACCAGATCTGCCACTCGGCGATCCACGCCCGCTTCAGCGAGGCCGAGATCGCCCGGCGCCTCGCCGACGTCGCCAGCCTGCGGGCCGACCCCGACCTCGCCCGGTTCCTCGCCTGGGTGCGCACGAAGCCCGACGATTTCCACGTCGCGACCCGGATGACCCGCGACCGGCGCGCGGTGAAACGTCAGCCAGGGTGAATTTTCGGTTTGACGGCACCCCCGGAAATCCCTAGAGAAGCGCCCGTCGTTCCCCGATAGCTCAGTTGGTAGAGCAGGCGACTGTTAATCGCCTTGTCGCAGGTTCGAGTCCTGCTCGGGGAGCCAGCCTCCTTTACCTTACCGGAACCTGACTTCGACTGCCGCCCGGGGCGGGATCGGAGTGCTCCGATCTTAACCACTTCGTTACGTATCCGTGGGCAAGATCGGGGACGGGTGCAGTTTCGCACGTCGAAGAGTGCCGAGTCGTCGTATCCGTCTCCCATCCCCGGAGAACACCGGGACATCCGATGGAGACCGAGATGAGCGAGCGCCTCGACGACCTCAAGTTCCTCACCACCCTGGCCTTCGTCGCGATGATGGGGCACGCCCTGACCTCGCTGCTCGGGTGAGGCAGGCATTCGCCGCGACCGCGCACCGATCCCATCGACCGGGACGAGCCGCCCTCCCCCGCCGGATCAGGCCGGGCGCCGCCAGATCAGCCGGCCCAATGCGAGGCCCAGGCGGCGGCAGAACAGGGCGAGGCCGAGGAACCAGACGATCCCCATCCCGATCCCCTGCGCCAGCGCCGCGAGACCGGTCCCGAGCACCAGGGCGCCGCGGCCGAGAAGCTTGAGGATCGCCCGCGTCCGCAGGCCCGCCCGCTCCGACAGCAGGGCCGCCCGGCGCAGATCGTCCGCCGTCTCGGCCACCGACAACGCCTGAAGCGCACCACGGCTGCCGAGCCGTCCCTGCAGGGCCGCCGTCGACCGTCCCAGACCCCGCAACTCCTTCACGGCTCCCGGGCGCAGCGCGCCGCGCAACCCCTGGCGGGCCGCGGCCAGATCGAGGCGTCCCGCCGCGACGACCGCGGCCTTCGCGGCGTCGGCATCCAGCACCGCGCGGCCGGTGCGGGTGAGCAGCCCGGCGAGCGGCCGCGACAGCCGGCCGGTGCGTCTCGCCACCTTCAGGGTCGTCGCCCCGGCATGGACCGGTGCGCTCGCCCCCGCTCCGGTGCCGAGGGTCGCGACGGTGACGCCCGTGAGCGCCAGACCGACGGCGGAGAGACCGAGCAGCACCTCGTCGTAGGTCTCGCCCCGCAGCATCCGCCCGCCTTCCCGCCACAGGTCGCGCAGGTCGCCGTAGCCGACGAGGTCTCCCGCCACCGCGCCGACGAGACCGGCCGTCCCCTCCGCCTCGCCGGTGGCGAAGCCGCGGGCGAGATCCGCCGCCGACCGGCCCGGTCCACTCCGTTCGAGATCCGCCATCGTCGCGCCTTGCGCGGCCGTCAGCGTCGCACCGCGCGCCTCGGCGAGGGCGAGCAGGCTCTTCGCGAGGTCGATGTCTCCGGCCGCCAGAGCCGCATCGATCTCGCGGGACATGGTCGCGGTGGGGACCGCGGCGAGCCGCAACTCCGACAGGGCGGCCGGATCGTCGGCCGCCTGACGCAGCCGCCAGGCTTCCGACGCCCGCGGCACCACGGTGACCCCCGCGGCGAGAAGGACTCCTCCGGCCACGAGGGCGAGGGCGATGGTGGGGGCCCGGCGACGATCCGTCCCCCGGCCCGCGGACGGCACCGGCATGCCGGTGGCTACGGCGGGGCCCGGTCCTGGCAGCGTGAGCGTTGGCATGGGTCCCCCGGCGAGGCACTACCGTGAGATGATGCCGCTGCGGCGTTCGCGCATCGGGAGCCCGCGATTTTTTCACCGGCTCCTGTCGACCATGCGCCACTCGCGCAGCCGTGAGCACAGCCAGGGCGCCGGTTTACCGATGATTAACCATGGCGGGCCGGAATGCCGGCCATGAGCAACGATTCTCCTCCGATGGCGCCGCCCGATCCCCTCGCGGATGCCCGCGCGCTCCACGCCAGGATCGCCGCCCTGCGTCAGGCGCTGATCCTTCAGAGCCGGCAACTCGATGCCCTGGAGCGCAGCCTGATCCCGCGCCGGACTCCGGCCCAGGAGGGGACGGCCCGCCTCCTCGCGCTGAAGGAGGGCGGCCCGGCGCGCCGAGCCGCTTCGAGCCGGTGAACGCTTGCGTAACCCTAACGGGATGACGTCTGGCGCGGGACGCGGCCGGCCCGCGTTACCGGAGCAGACTGATCGCTGTTCGGAGCCCCGCACCATGCAACCGCCGAGACGCCGGACACCGGTGACCCTGACGCTGGGGCAAACGACGTTGAGCGGCGAGATCCGGGCCATCGGCGGGTCGATCGACCTGCCGGGCTTCGAGGGAGCGAAGCCTCGCCGGCTGCACAACCTCATCCTGGATCTCGACGCGGCCGAGGAACCGGTCGAGCTCTGGTTGCCGGTGGACCCGGCCACGCTCACCCGCGACCGGACATCAGACCCGTGAGGAGATCGAGGATGTCGTCGCCCCCGCACGGCCGGGCGACGAAGCGCGCCCCGGGGGGGATGAGATCAGGGTCGGCCTTGGCGCGTCCCGACACGATGACGATCGGCAGGCTGGGCCGCGACTGCGCAGCCGAACGGGCGAGAGCGAAGCCGTCGATCCGCCCCGAGAGCTCGACGTCGGTGATGAGGGCCACGATGTCGCTGCGGGTCTCGAGCAGACCGAGCGCGCGCTCCGCGGAGGGCCGATTGCAGCGCCTGGTAACCGGCGCCCTCCAGGACGTCGGCCAGATCCATGATCGTCAAGGCTTCGTCTTCGACCACCAGGACGACCGGCTGCTCGACTTGATCCGTCATGGTCTCGTCCCCCACGCTGCGCTCCTGTCGTCCTGGCTCCGCCTGATCCCCGGACGACGGACGGCTCGCGGGCCGTGTCCCCCGGCTGTGCTTCAGACGAGCCGCATGCTGCCGGATCCCGGTCGCGGCTCCGATAAAATGTGGCAACTTCCGGGCTTGTCCAGCACCCAGCGGTGCCGGAGATGCGCGCGGTCACATCCCGCAGCCGCCGAAGAGGCCGGAAGCCGCGATACCCGCTTGCGCCCCAGCCGCCGCCCCGCTACACGACGCCACCCGCCGGCGCCTGATCGCTTGGCGGGTTGGAGAGGTGGCCGAGTGGTTGAAGGCGCACGCCTGGAACGCGTGTATACGGGCAACCGTATCGAGGGTTCGAATCCCTCTCTCTCCGCCAGTATCCTGCCTTGCCTCTCAAGCCGCAGCATCGAGGGTGCGGGATTCTGACCTTCTGACCGCTCAGATGTCGGCAGCCTGACGGTCCGGCGCGTCGCCCCTCCATCCGGCGAATGGGACGCCGCATGGTCCAGCGACCCAGATGGGTTCACCTTTCTTCAAGCTTCATCCATGGTCAGGCTCGGGCCGGCGCTCGAATGCCCTCGTGTGCCGGCGCGGAGTGACGCGGTCGCGGCGAGATGCGCCGCGATCTGCCGGTCTCACGGCGATGGGCCGCGTGGCGTCACTGCGGCGCGTTCGGGCGCACGGTGGTGGTCGATTCACCCCGGTCGTAGGCTCCGATCGCCGCCTTGCAGGCGGGAGACAGGCGGGGGCGGTTGCGGGCGAAGCAGCGTTCGACCTCAGGACTGTCCGGGTCGGCGCCTGCGCAGAATTTGAAGTAGTCTCCGGCACAATGCATCTGCAGGCCGGGATCGTCCCGCTGCGCGAGGGCCGGTGTCGCCAGCAGGGCGGTGAAGAGGGCCGCGAGGGCGACCTGCACGCGGAGCGGCTGCGAATCCAAGGGAACGTCCCCGTCTCTGATCTCTCGGCCGTAGGTTAGTCCCCGAACCGGGCTGGGCAAGCGCGTCCGCGCCACACCGCCGCTTATGTCACACTCCTGCCGCTCAGGGCAGTCATCGCGATCGGATCTGGAGCGTCTCCGAATCCTGCCGGGAATTGTTTCGACAATCTGGCCAAGCTTGGCCCGGCGTTTCTCGGCTTAAGATCGCATGAACGGCGTTTTCAGGGCCCATTAAATTTGGGTATTCTATTTCCGCGCCGTTCGAAGTCAGAGCCGGCCTGCGAGCGATGCCGATCCTGCCGTGCGCGGGGCGTCGGTTTCGCGGGTCCGGCCTCGCGAAGGCGCGTGCCGATGACCGACCCACCGTCCGTTCCCGGTTCCCGCCCGCGGCAGGACGAGACGCCCGGGAGCCGCGGGCTGTCCGAGGATGCGCGTGCGCGCATCGGACACGGATTGCGGGCGCTCTACGGTGATCTTCCGAGCGCACCGGTGCCGGAACGGTTCAGCCGATTGCTCGGCGACCTCGCGCAGGGCCGCGGCGCCCGACGGGCCCATGACGACAGCCAGGAGATGCCGCCATGACCGCAGGCCCATCGCCGGGCGGCGCCGACGCCGAGATGCGCGACCTCCTGCTCGCCGCTCTCCCGGCTCTGCGCGCCTTCGCGTTCTCCCTCACCCGCGACCCCGACCGCAGCGACGACCTGGTTCAGGACACCCTCGTGCGGGCATGGACCAAGGCCGACAGCTTCGAACGTGGGACCAACCTCTACGCCTGGCTGTTCACCATCCTGCGCAACCTGTTCTACTCCGAGCAGCGCAAGCGCCGGCGCGAGGTCGAGGATGTCGACGGGGCGATGGCCGGACGTCTGACGACCCTGCCGGATCAGGAGGCGCACCTGGAGCTGACGATCTTCCAGACCGCCCTCGCCGACCTGCCGGCGAATCAGCGGGAGGCGCTGGTTCTGGTCGGAGCCCAGAACTTCACCTACGAGGAGGCGGCGCAGATCTGCGGCGTCGCCGTCGGCACGATCAAGAGCCGGGTCAGCCGCGCCCGTGCCCGGCTGATCGAGGTGCTGGGGATGGCGGGGCCGGACGATTTCGGCACCGATGCGGCGACGCGCGCGGCTCTCGACGGTGCATGACGGTCTCGGCCGCGGGGCCGCCGGTCCCGCGGGCGGCCGGTCGGATCGCGCACGGAACCGTTCGACCGGCTCGCGGTTTCCAGGCCCCCGGGCCCGTCGCCGCGGATCCGGGTCGTCCCGCGTTCCCTCGATTGGAGGACAGGTCCGATGCCTCGACCCCGCGAAGCTGTCGCCGATGCGATCCGCACCGCGCGAATCATCGTGATGGAGGAGGGTACGGCGCTGGCCAGCGCCGCGTCCGGCCACGATCAGACGGCTCTCGACGCAGCCTGCCGGAACCTGACCACCCGCATCGCTCAGGCGATCCTCGATGCCGAGCGGGAGACCAGCGAACGGGCGGCCATCGCCTATGATGATGAAACGGCAGGGCATATCGCTCCGGGCGTCCGGTTCGTCACCTAGAGTGCTGGCCGGCGAAGGCGTTCCACCCCGCCCCCGGACGTCTTCGCAGGTGCGAGATTGAGTTGACAGGCGCAGGCAACTCATGCCGTCTGCCCCTTGCCGGGGCAGGACGCTCGGTCAGGGGGTGCATGTGCCGAAGCTGAGACTGAGGGTCGCGCAGCATCTTCCACAATTGCTTCCCCGCCTTGGGCTGAAGCGGCGCCGCGCCGATCCTACGTATGGTGGAGCATTCGAGGCGGATTTCTATGTCCGGCTGTACCCTGATCTGCGGCATCTGGTCGGAGAGCAGGCGCTGCGGAAGCATTATTCCCTGCATGGCCGTCCGGAGGGCCGGTACGGCACGCGTGAGACGTATCTCGCCGCGCTGAACGAGGAGTTCGGACCTCTTCCCGATGGGTTCGACCCCGTCATCTACCGGGAACTGCACGACGACCTGAGCGCGACGCTCGACGAGGATTGGGAAACGATTGCCCACTACCTCAAGCATGGACGCGCGGAGGGGCGGCCGTACCGGCCCGCGCTCCAGGGCTTCGAGAATGCCCCGGAGGAGCATCGCGACCAGTTCGAGGCGCTTCTCGCCGTCCACGATCTCAATGCCGGTCCGTGGACCGCCGCGTTCAATCTGGTTCAGTTCGTGCAGATGAACGCGGACTGGATCGTCGAGCCGCCCCGGACGCGGGCTGCCGGCCTCCGGCTGTTCGTGGAGGAAGGCGTCCGGCGCCTGGCGCCGATCAACGCCGCCTCGGTCTTCGATCCCGAATTCTACCGCACCGCCCATCCGGCCGAAGCCGGCCGCGACGACGTCGAACTCTACCGGCACTGGTTGAGCTTCGGTTCGACGTTGCACTACCCGCCCAACGAGGCGAGCGGCTTGCGCGACCTGATCGGCCTGTCGTCCTTCCCGGCCAGTTTCGACGAAGCCGCCTACAGGCGGCGCGCCGGCAGGACCGCGATCGGCCCCGGCCGCCTCGCCGCCTTGCGCAACTGGCTGAACGAGGGCTTCCCGGCCGGGATCACCGGCTGCGTCGCAGGGCCGGACGCCGCCCATCTCTATGCCACGCTGGGTCAGCGGATGCTGCTGGCTCAGCGGTTCGCGCATGCGCGCAAAGCCTTCGACCTGTCCCTCAACCTCGGAGATCCTACCGGCGCCCGGCTGCACGGCCGCGGCGAAGCCCTGCGCGCCCTCGGCCTGACCGCGGCGGCGGCGGAGGATTACCGGCGGGCCGCGGCCCTGCCCGGAGCGAGCGTCTGGAGCCACATCCACGCGGTGTCGCTGCGGTCGGAACTCGGCGAGAACCGTGATGCCGTCGCCCAGGTTCGCGCCTCCAGCCCGGTCTGGATCCGGAACCCGCACTGGCGCAACGCCGCGTGGAACGCGGTGACCCGGGCCTTCGACGACCGCTGCGAACTCGCGCGCACCACCTACCGGACGGGCGAGCGCAGCGACGCCGACCTCATTCTCGACCGCGCCCTCTCGAGGCTCGCCGAGGACCTGCCCCTGGCCCGGCCGCTGCCTGCCCCGCTGCCGCCCGGCTCGGCCGGCACCGGCTCGGCCGGCACCGTCGTGATCCTGGCCAACCTCGACCTCGCGCAATGCGTGCATTACCGCGTCGAGCAGCGCCGGCGCCAGCTCGAACACGGCGGATGGACCGTCAGGGTCTTCAGCCAGCACGAAGCGCCCAGGTTCCGCGAGGCGCTGCACGATGCGACCGCCGCGATCTTCTACCGCGTGCCGGCCTTTCCCGAGATCGTCTACAGCATCACGTATGCCCGGGCGCTGGGCCTGAAGACGTTCTACGACATCGACGATCTGATCTTCGACGCTTCGGTCTATCCGGATCCGTTCGAGAGCTTCGAGGGTCAGATCACCCGCGGCGAGTATGTCGGCCTCGAATTCGGAGTGCCGCTGTTCCGGTTCGCGATGTCCCTGTGCGACGAGGGCATCGTTTCGACCCCGGCCCTCGCGGAGGCGGTCGAACCGGTCGTGCGCGGCCGCCGGTGCCATGTCGTTCCCAACGGGCTCGATCAGCGCAACGCCCCGTTCCTGCGCCGGCCCGACCGATCCCCCGCCGATCCGGCGGCGCCGGTCACGATCTTCTATGGTTCGGGCACCAAGGCGCACAACCAGGACTTCAACGAACTGGCCGGGCCGGCGCTGCTGACGATGCTCGACCGGCATCCGCAGGTCCGCCTCGTGATCGCCGGCTACCTCAAGCTCGATCCGCGCTTCGCCCCCCACGAGGCGCGAATCCATCAGCTCGGGTTCACGGCCGACGTCGCGGAGTATTGGGAGATCCTGTCGGCCGCCGACATCAACCTGGCGGTGCTCCTGCCCGGACCGGTGGCGGATGCCAAGAGCGAGATCAAGTGGCTCGAAGCCGCCATGTGCGGCATCCCGTCCGTGGTGAGCGGCACCCGCACCTATCGCGACGTGCTGGTCGACGGCGGGGACGCGCTCGTCGCCGCATCAGCCGCCGGGTTCACCGAGGCGCTGGAGCGTCTGGTCCTCGACCCGGCCCTGCGGCAGCGGATCGGCGCCGCCGCGCGGCGAAAGGCGCGGGCCGCCTACACGCTCGACGCTGCGGCCGCCAACCTCGCCGGCTTCGTTCCCCGCGCCGCGCCGCCGCCGCCGCCGGCCGCGGTCCGCCGCCCGCGCCTGCTCGTCGTGAACGCGTTCTTCCCGCCCCAGACGGTCGGCGGGGCGACCCGCGTCGTGCGCGACAACATCGACTACCTGCTCGACCACGCCGCGGACCGGTTCGACATCGCGGTGGCGACCAGCGACGACCGCGTCGAGCCGGCCGGCCTCGGCCGCATCGACGCCTATCGCGGGATCCCGGTCCTGAGGCTCTCCACGCCGATGGAGGTCAACATGGACTGGCGGCCCTTCAATCCGGCGCTCGGCGACCTGTTCGGCCGCTTCCTCGATCGTTTCGCGCCGGACCTCGTCCATTTCCACGCCGTTCAGCGCCTCACCGCCTCGAGCGTCGAGGAGACCCGCGCACGCGGCATCCCGTATCTCGTCACCGTCCACGACGGCTGGTGGATCTCGGACCACCAGTTCCTGATCGACCGGGACGGCCAGGAGGTTCGGCCCGACGACGACACCCTCGCGGTCGGTTCCGACACGGCGGCGGGGTCCGTCGCTGCCATCGTCCGCCGCCGCCGGCTCGCGGCGCTGCTGAACGATGCGCGGGCGGTGCTCGCGGTCTCGGAAACCTTCGCCGACGTCTACCGCCGGGCCGGGATCACCGCGACGCGAGCGGTTCCGAACGGCCTTCCGCCGCTGGTCCCGGTGCCGCGGCTTCCCAACCTCGCCGGGCGCGTGCGGCTCGGCCATATCGGGGGACTGGAGGTGCACAAGGGCGCCTCGCTCGTGGAGGCGGTGCTGCGCACCACGCCGTTCGCCAACCTGAGCTTCACCCTGGTCGATCTCGCCCAGGAGAGCGGCTACCGGCGCCAGGAGACCTGGGGCACGACTCCCGTCGAGGTCGTCGGTCCGGTGCCGCAGGCGGAGGTCCCCCGCCTCTACGCCGCCCTCGACGTGCTGCTGGTGCCGTCGCTGTGGCCCGAGAGCTTCGGGCTCGTCGCCCGGGAGGCGAGCGCCCTCGGCCTGTGGGTGGTGGCGAGCGACCGTGGCGCGATGGGCGAGGATGTCGAGGACGGGGTCGACGGTTTCGTGGTCGACGTGACCACCCCGCACGCCCTGCGCGAGGTTCTGACCCGGATCGACGGCGAGCCCGCCCGCTTCCGCGCCCCCCCGGGCCGGACCCGGCCGATCCGGAAGGCGGCGGAACAGGGAGCCGACCTCCTGGCGCTGTACGGGACGATGGTGTCGTCCCGTGCTCCGGCGGGGCGGCTGTCCGCTGCCGAGTAGCCGGGGACAGCCGCCCCCGTATCGAAGCCCGCGCGGCGGAGCTTTGCTCCGCATGCGTGAGCAAAATCATACGGTTTCCGAATGATCGCTTCAGGCGACCGCGAGCGGTCGCTTTCGCGATGCGGAAACCGGCTTCGCTCATGCGCCGCGCGAGCTTGTGATACGAAATCCGGAAGTCATCTTCCGGATTTCGTATCAGACCGCTCCGGCCCGCGCGATGGCGAGGAGCCGGTCGCAATCGACGTGGCGCTCCAGGTGCCCGGCCAAGCCGTCGAGCACCCGCTCGATCCCGGCCTCGTAGGACGCTCCGGCGCTCGACGTCCCGAGACGGCCGAGCCAGAGCGCGCGCTGGCGGTCGTCGGCGAAGAGGCCGTGGACGTAGGTCCCGCAGACGAGGCCGTCGGCCGAGACCGCACCGTCGTGGCGACCGTCGGCGAGGCGCAGCAGCGGCCGGGCCGTGTCCGGGCCGGTGGTCGTGCCGACATGCATCTCGTAGCCGGAGAACGGCGTCCCGTCGGACAGGCTCGTGCCGGTCACGGCGACGAGGCGCTTGTGCGGCGTCATCACGGTGGCGACGTCGAGGAGGCCGAGCCCGTCGACCTCCCGCGGGCCGCCCTCGATCCCGTGGGGATCGGACAGGTGCGTGCCGAGCATCTGGTAGCCGCCGCACAGGCCGAGAACCCGGCCTCCGCGGCGGTGATGGGCCCTGATGTCGATGTCCCATCCCTGTTCGCGCAGAAAGACGAGGTCGGGAATCGTCGTCTTCGAGCCCGGGAGCAGCACGAGGTCGGCCTCGGCCGGCAGCGGCCGACCGGGCTCCACCAGCACCACGCTCACCCCCGGCTCCGACCGCAGCGGATCGAGGTCGTCGAAGTTGGCGATGCGCGGCAGGACCGGCACGGCGATCACCCGGCCGCCGGGACGCTCGCTGCCCCTCAGGCCGAGCACGTCCTCGGCCGGCAGCCGCGCGGCGTCCGGGAAATGCGGCACGAGGCCCAGCGCCGGCCAGCCGGTGCGGGCGGCGATCAGGCTCATCCCGTCGGCGAACAGGCTCGGATCGCCGCGGAACCGGTTGACGAGGAAACCGCGCACCATCGCGGCGTCCTCCGGCTCGATCACTGCCCGGGTGCCGACGAGGCTGGCGATCACCCCGCCGCGGTCGATGTCGCCGAGAAGCACGACCGGCGTGCCGCTGGCGCGGGCGAAGCCCATGTTGGCGATGTCGCCCCGGCGCAGGTTGACCTCGGAGGCCGAGCCCGCCCCCTCGACCAGAACGAGGTCGGCCTCGGCGCCGAGGCGGGCGAAGCTGTCGAGCACGGCGTCGAGCAGGCGCGGTTTCCACGCCTGATAATCCCGCGCCCGGGCGGTGCCGGCCATCCGGCCCTGCACCACGATCTGGGCACCGGTCTCGCTCTGCGGCTTGAGCAGGACCGGGTTCATGTGGACGCTCGGCGCGACTCCGGCCGCCCGGGCCTGGAGCGCCTGCGCCCGGCCGATCTCGCCGCCCTCGGCTGTCACGGCGGCGTTGTTCGACATGTTCTGCGGCTTGAACGGCCGTACCCGCAATCCCCGGCGGGTGAAGGCGCGGGCGAGACCGGCGACGATCAGCGACTTGCCGACATCCGACCCGGTTCCCTGGATCATCAGGGCGGGCGTCGTCATCGGGCGCCGCACCCTGCCGTCACCGGGCCTGCCGCTTCCATCCCGTCCCTCGCGATCCCGCACGCACGATGCGGCCGACCCTCTAAGCATCATTCGCGGGAATGGTCACCAGGGCCATCGCTTCGGAGCGATCGCCCTGGAGTGGTCACCACGTCTTCGGCGACGATGCCGCGGGAGCGGGGAGCCGGCCGGAGGCGCTCTCCGTCGCGGCGGACCGGCGAACGGCCTCAGCCGGCGCCCGGATCGACCTCGTCGCCCTGCTTGTCGGAGGCGTCGGCCCCCGAACGGTTGCCGTCCTTGCCGTCTCCGTCCTGCGGAACCGCGCTCACGCCCTTCAGATCCTCGGCCGTGATCGTGTCGTCGGTCTTCGCCTTGTCGGCGCGCTGCTGATCGCCCATCGGCACCTCCCCTCTTCCCGCCTCACCAGTCCACCTTGCCGCCCGTCCGCTCGGTCCGGTACTCGCCGGCGGCCACCTTCCCGCCCTCGTCGGGACCCTGGGCCGACTTCTGGTCGGAATGCCCGCCGGAACTGCCGCCGACCGCGACCGGAGGACGGCCCTTCTCGCCGCCCGACTGCGCCCATTCGGGGTTGCGGTCGGCGTCGTCGCGCCCCCCGGTTCCCTGCCGGGTGATGGCGGCCTGCTCGGCGGTCTGGTGGCCGTCGCCCGCCGCGGGACCGCCCGGGCTGCCGACGACGTCGTCGGGTTTGCGCGTCACGCCTCGTCTCCCTCTTCCTGTCCCAGGGCCGCCGTCGCCCGCGCGACCGCCTCGCGGGCGGATGGCGTCAGGCCCTCCTGCCCCGGCTCGCCGGCAGCGGGCCGCGCTCCGGGCGCGAGACGCTCCACGTCCCGTTCGTTGCGGTCGCTGTAGGGGTCGAACCCTTCCGATTGCGGCTTCGTCGACAGCGTCGGCATCGCGCGCCTCCTCCCGGTGTTGACAGACGATGTCCGCAACAACCTGCCGGACCGCAGGAGGTTGCGGTTCCGTGCATCGGTCGAATGACGGGCATGCCGGGGACGGTGCTTGGAACCACGCGCGTCATGCCGCACTCTCCTGGCAAGGAGACCGCCGGAGAGCGGCCCGACGTATGGAGGTAGCCCATGGTGACCGCGAATCGTTTGGTCAAATCCGCCTGGATCGCCGCGGAAGTCGGCCGGGACAGGTCCGAGAAGGTTCTGGTCGTCGAAGCCTACATCGCCGTGAGCCCGTTGGAGACGGGCTACGATGCGATCCGTTACGGCCATCTCGTCGAGGACGTGCGCCGGATCCTGGCGGAGAACCCGGACATCGACCGCGCGTCGATCCTCAGCGTCCATCGGGAGTCGCGCTGCGCGGCCCTGTTCCGCCGGGCCGTTCCGGGTTGCGTCGAGAGCCCCGCCATCGGGCAGCCGGAACTGGTGGCCTGATCCGGGATCGGCGCGTCCGCCGCAGCGGTGCGGTGGTTCCGGTGGACGCCTTCGACTGATGAAGGGTGAATCACGAGTGCGCAAAACACTTGTGCATGTTCACCGTTCGCACACGAAATATCGAGATACATGCCCCACGACGGCGTTCGGACAAAGAGAACGCCGCTCAAGGGGGTTCTTCGATGTCTGCCGGTCCCGCTCATCCCGCGTCCTCGACAGTCGGCAATCAGCTCTCCGACTTTGCGCTGGCCGCCGCTCATTCGGTCTACATGACGCAGACGACCGCGTACGACTACGACAAGACGAACGGCATCGCCAACAATCCTGCCAATATCGGCCTTGATGCGTCCGGGCAGTTCTACTCTTACGTTGATTGTTCGACATGGGTCAACTTCGCGTTGTCGTCGGTGTCGCCGATCCATGCCGCCGCGCTGGGTTCCTCGATCAACGCCAGCATCTTCAACCAGAGGGTGGTCGCCACGGTCGACAACACGGGTCAGCACGGGGCCGGGACGCCGGAGCTCGTCAACCTCGACCTGCGGGAGCAGGCACAACCCTGGCCGCAGGCTTACGCGGACACCTACTTCTTCGATCAGGTCGCGGACGGAACGAACGGCTTCACGCAGATCACCAATATCCAGGATCTGCGAGCCGGCGACATCCTGGCGTGGTCGCTCGGCATCTACACCGACCCGAACGACAGCAGCCTTCCCACGACCGAGGATACCGGCCATGTCATGATCGTCACCGGTCAGGCGGTCCCGTACACCGGCAGGACGGTGCCCGGCTCGCTCCAGGGCACGTCGAGCGGTTCGCTGACGGTGTACGCCGTCCCGGTGGTCGATTCGAGCAGCGTGCCCCACGGACATCCGCAGAGCGACTTCACCCTGCCGGCCGTCGATACCCGCGATTACCAGGCCCTGCCCGAGGGTGCGCCGGCGTCGGCGAAGCCGGGCGGTCTCGGGAGGGGAACGCTCTACTTCAGCGCGGATGCGACCGGCGCCATCAAGCAGTTCAGCTTCGACGTCAACGACCCGTGGCATCCATCCGAGCCGGACGGCGGTGGCGAGGCCGTGAAGATCGCCGTGGGGCGGATGGAGAGCAGCATCGCGCTGGCCGGGGACATCCTGAAAGACGGCTATCTGACCGTCAACCTGCTGGCGAACGCGACCCCGACCCTGAACGGGGTGGACTACGACACCACGCCCGTCACCATCACCGGGGCTGGCGGCCTGAAGCTGACGGGGTCCGGCAACCTGACGCTGACCGGCACGAACAGCTACACGGGCGGCACCCTGCTGACGGGCGGCACGCTCGAACTCGGTACTCTCGGCGCGGCCGGCACCGGCGGGATCAGCTTCGGTGACGACGCCCAGACGCTGCGGATCCATCAGTCCGGCATCCTGGCCAACCGCATCGGCCGGTTCGACCTCGGCGACATGATCGACCTGCAGGCCCTCTCCTACTCGCAGTCCGGATCCCTCCGTTACGACGCCGCGACCGGCGCCCTCACCCTCGGCGAGGGCAGCGGCACCGTGACGCTCACCATCGACGCGGCCTCCGCCGGCACCCGGTTCGTCACGTCCGCGGACGACGACGGGTCGACCCTGCTGCGGTTGCAGCAGACCTACACCGTCAGCGGCGACACCGCCAACGGCCGTACCATCACGCTGCTCGACCCGGCCGCCCTCGACTCCGACATCGCCACGACGGGGACCGATACCGTGAGCTACGCGGGCGCCGGGTCCCTCACCCTGCCGGAGGGCATCGAGAACGCGACCCTCACCGGCGACCGGAACAGCGGCGTCACCGGCAGCGTGCTCGACAACCTCGTCACCGGCAATGGCGGCGACAACATGCTGGCGGGCAACTCCGGCAACGACACGCTGTTCGGCAACGCAGGCAACGATCTCGTCCTCGGCCAGGATGGCAACGACTTCATCGGAGCCGGCGCGGGCGACGATTTCGGCTCGGGCGGGTGGGGCAACGACGAGGTGCACGGCGAGGGCGGCAACGACCTGCTGTTCGGCGACGACGGCGACGACGGCGTCTACGGCGAGGACGGCGACGACCGCGTCTACGGCGGCACCGGCAACGACTACCTCACCGGCGATGCCGGCACCGACTACGTGCGCGGCGAGGACGGCGACGACCGCCTGTTCGGCGGCGAGGGCGGCGACGACCTCTCGGGCGGGGCGGGCAACGACACGATCGAGGGCGGGGCGGGCTTCGACCTGCTGTTCGGCAATGCCGGGGACGACGTGCTGACTGGCGGGGCGGGGCCGGACATCTTCGGACTCGGGCGCGGCGACGGCCGGGACGTGATCCGCGACTTCGTGACCGGCGGGGCGGAAGCCGACGTGATCGCGTTCAACGGCGGGGCGTTCGCGGACTTCGCGGCGGTGCAGGCGGCGACCCGGCAGGAAGGGGCGGATGTGGTGATCGCCTACGGCGCGGGCGACGGCGTCACGCTGCAGAACCTCCAGGCCAGCGCCCTCTCGGCCGCCAACTTCACCTTCGCGTAGTCGTCCCGCATCACCGGAGCCGCCGCGACGCTCGCCGCGGCGGCTCCGACCGGTTCGAGGAGGGTAGGCTCCTCTCGACATCGCGACCGGGCGCCGCGTCGGCGCCCGGCGCTTCAGGCTCCGATGCCCTCGAACAGCGCCGACGAGATGTAGCGCTCGGCGAACGAGCAGGCGACGGTGACGATGCGCTTGCCCCGGAACTCCGGACGCGCCGCGACTTCGAGGGCCGCAGCCACGTTCGCCCCGGTCGAGATGCCGCCCGGGATGCCCTCGACGCGGGCGAGCAGGCGCGAGGTCTCGAACGCGGTCTGGTTCGAGACGGTGAGCACCTCGTCGATCACGCCGCGGTCGAGGACCCCCGGGACGAAGCCGGCGCCGATGCCCTGGATCTTGTGCGGGCCGGGCTGGCCGCCCGAGAGGACCGGGGAATCCTCGGGTTCGACCGCGAAGACCTTCAGGTGCGGCAGCCGGCCCTTGATGACCTGCCCCACGCCCGTGATGGTGCCGCCGGTGCCGATGCCGGCCACGAAGGCGTCGAGTTCGCCCTTGGTGTCGTTCCAGATCTCCTCCGCGGTGGTCTTGCGGTGGATCTCGGGGTTGGCCGGGTTGTTGAACTGCTGCGGCATCACCGAGCCGGGAATCTCCTTCAGCAGTTCCTCGGCCTTGGCGATGGCGCCCTTCATGCCCTGCGGGCCGGGGGTGAGGGCGAGCTCGGCCCCGAGGAAGGCCAGCATCTTGCGGCGCTCCAGGGACATGGTCTCGGGCATCACCAGGATCAGCCGGTAGCCGCGGGCCGCCGCCACGAAGGCGAGGGCGATGCCGGTGTTGCCGGAGGTCGGCTCGATCAGCGTGCCGCCGGGCTTGATCGCGCCGGCCGCCTCCATGGCGTCGATCATGTTGACGCCGATCCGGTCCTTGACCGAGGCGATCGGGTTGAAGAACTCGAGCTTCAGCAGGATGTCGGCCTCGATGCCGCGCTCCCTGGCGAGGCGGTTCAGGCGCACCAGCGGGGTGTTGCCGATGGTCTCGGTGATGGAATCGTAGACCCGGCCGTGCCCGGCCTTGGTCGGAGAAACGGCGTCGGCCATGTCGGATGCTCCTGCCTGTCGGGGCCGCGAGGCCCGATCGCCGCAGCGGTAGCTGAAATCCAAACACCCGTCGAGATATCGGCGAACCTGCACCGTTCCACTGTGGAATACTCGCTGACGCAGGGAAGAAACATCTCTGAAACGACCGATCGACGATCAAGATCATCCCATCGCCCGCCATCCACCCCCGGCTCCGGGAACGACGTCGAGGGAGCCTCGACGGCAGACCGGGAACCGGGCATTGCGCACTGGTCAAGCCGGCATCCCGGCCCCATCTCTGCCCGAATCGTTCTCTCACGGGCCGCGCGACGTTTCTCGAGGTCTCCATGCTCACCGACACCCCACCGCCCAGTCTCACGGGCCAAGGCTCCGCCGATGCCCTGATCAAGGACACGACCACCGCCACGTTCCGCCAGGACGTGATGCAGGAATCGCTGCAGCAGCCGGTCCTGGTCGATTTCTGGGCGCCGTGGTGCGGGCCGTGCAAGCAGCTCACCCCGGTGCTGGAGAAGGCGGTCCGCGACGCGGCCGGCAAGGTCAAGCTCGTCAAGATGAACATCGACGAGCATCCGCAGATCGCCGGCCAGCTCGGCATCCAGTCGATTCCGGCGGTGATCGCGTTCCAGCGCGGCCAGCCGGTCGACGGCTTCATGGGCGCGTTGCCCGAGAGCCAGATCAAGTCGTTCATCGAGCGCATCGTCGGGCCGCTCGGGCCGACCCCGGTCGAGGAGATCATGGCCGAGGCCGCGGCGGCGGCGCAGGAGGGTGACGCCGACGCGGCGGCGGAACTCTACGCCGCGGTGCTCGCCCAGGAGCCGGGCCATGCCGGCGCCATCGCCGCCCTGGCCAAGCTCGTCCTCGACCGCGGCGACATCGAGAGCGCCAAGCGCTTCCTCGACACCGCGCCGCCGGAGAAGGCGAAGGATCCGGCCATCGCCGGGGTGCGCGCGGCGATCGAACTCGCCGAGCAGGCCGCCTCGCTCGGCGACCTCGGCGCGCTTCAGCGTCAGGTCGAGGCCGACCCGGCCGACTACCAGGCCCGCTTCGACCTCGCCCTCGGCCTCGCCGCCCTCGACCGGCGCGAGGACGCGATCGACCACCTGATCGAGATCGTCCGCCGCGACCGCACCTGGAACGAGGACGGCGCCCGCAAGCAACTGCTCCAGTTCTTCGAGGCGTGGGGACCGATGGACCCGATGACGATCCGCGGACGCCGCCGCCTGTCGACCCTGATGTTCAGTTGAGTTCTCGCGCGGCGGTTCGCCCGCCGTTCCGCCGCGCGTATCCGGACCGGGGCGGCTCCCGCCAGGGAGAGCCACCCGCTTCCGGTCTCTGATGTTGCCGCACCCCCGGCGGCGGGGCGCGAGACCGCTCGTCGGGGGATGCCCGGCTCGAAGTGCGACCATCGAGGGAGCCGCACGCCATGAGCATGAATGTCGCCTACAAGGGGCCGGCGGACTGCCCGGCCGTGATCCCGGTCTTTCCCCTCCCCGGTGCGCTGCTGCTGCCCCGCGGGCAGATGCCGCTCAACATCTTCGAGCCGCGCTACCTCGCGATGATCGACGACGCCCTGCGCACCGACCGGATGATCGGGATGATCCAGCCGGATGCCGAGGCGGGCGAGACGCCGCTGAGCCCGAAGCTGTTCCGCGTCGGCTGCGCCGGCCGGATCACGCAATTCGCCGAGACCGGCGACGGCCGCTACCTCATCTCGCTCACCGGCGTCGCCCGGTTCCGGGTCGAGGAGGAGCTGTCGACGCCGAGCGCCTATCGGCGCTGCCGGGTCTCGTTCGCGCCGTTCGAGCAGGACTTCCATGCCCGGGCCGGCGAGGAGGCGGTCGACCGGGGCCGGCGTGCTGCGGGCGCTCAAGGACTTCGTCGAGGCCAACGACCTGCGGGTCGACTGGGCCGGGATCGAGGAGGCCCCGAACGAGGCGCTGGTCAACGCCCTGTGCATGATGAGCCCGTTCGGTTCCCGCGAGAAGCAGGCGATGCTGGAGGCGCCCGACCTGAAGACCCGGGCCGAGGTGCTGATCGCCGTGACCGAGATGGAACTGGTCCGTGGCTCCGGCTCCGAGCCGACCTTGCAATAGACGTTGGGAGGTGCGGACGGCTTGTCAGAGCCGCCAGCGGCTTGTCAGAGCCGCCACGATGGCGCACAGCCCTGCCCTGCCTGTTTTCGCGTGAGGACCCCCGATGGCCGACAACCCAGCTCCGGTCGAGGCGACCCGGATCGATCCGAAGCTGCTCGAACTGCTGGTCTGCCCCCTGACCAAGGACCGGCTGGAATACGACGCCGGCCGCCAGGAGCTGATCAGCCGCTCGGCCAAGCTCGCCTACCCGATCCGCGACGGCATCCCGATCATGCTGCCGGAAGAGGCGCGGCCGCTGGGCGAGTAGTCCGCGAGGGCGCTCAGCCTGCTCGGCGACCGATCGCAAGCACCAACCCTCCCCCGTCTGCGGCACGGCTGTCCGGGGAAATGAAAGGCGCTGACCATCTCCTCGCCCCGCTTGCGGGGAGAGGAGAGTTCCCGCGCCATCTCCGTCGCTGGAGACTTCCCCGGACAGCCCTGCCGCAGAGGAGGGTCGGGCGGGCGCCTTCGCCCAGGGGCCCCACCCTCACAGAAAGCTCTGCGGATCGACGTCGATCGCCACCCTCACGTTCCCCCGGGGCTTCGGCCCGCGGGCGATCCAGTCGCGCAGGTAGCTCTGGATGTCGATCTCGCGCTCCGCCTTGACCAGCAGGCGGAAGCGGTGGCGGCAGCGCACCAGGGCCAGCGGCGCCTCGGCGGGGCCGAGCACCATCACGCCGGGGGGCGGCTCGGCGACCCGGGCCAGGGCCTGCCCGTGCGCCTCCGCCGCCTCGCGCTCGGCCGCCGAGACGATCAGCGCCGCGAGGCGCCCGAACGGCGGCAGGCCCGCCACCTCCCGGGCCGCCGTCTCCTCCTCGTAGAACCGCTCGGCGTCGCCGGAGATCAGTGCCGCGATCACCGGGTGCTCGGGCTGGTAGGTCTGGACCAGGGCGCGGCCCGGCTTCTCGCCGCGGCCGGCGCGGCCGGTGACCTGCTGCAGCAACTGGAACGTCCGCTCCGCCGCCCGCGGGTCGCCGGAGGCGAGACCGATGTCGGCGTCGAGGACGCCGACGAGGGTGAGCTGCGGGAAGTTGTGGCCCTTGGCGACGAGCTGGGTGCCGACGACGATGTCGCAGCCGCCCTCGGCCACGGTCTGCAGCTCAGCCCGCAGCCGCTCGGCCCCGCCCGGGAAGTCGCTGGACAGCACGATCACCCGCTTGTCGGGGAAGGTGGCGGCGACCTCCTCGGCGATGCGCTCGACTCCGGGGCCGCAGGCGGTGAGGCTGTCGAAGGTGCCGCAGCCGGCGCAGACGTCCGGCCGGCGTTCGGCGTGGCCGCAATGGTGGCACACCAGGGCGCGGCGGAAGCGGTGCTCGACGAGCCAGGTCGAGCAGTTCGGGCACTGGTAGCGGTGGCCGCAGGCCCGGCACAGGGTCAGGGGGGCGTAGCCGCGGCGGTTGAGGAACAGCAGCGCCTGCTCGCCCCGGGCATTGGTCTCGGCGATGGCGGCGGTGAGGGTCGGCGACAGGTAGCGCCCCTGCGGGATCTTTTCCCGGCGCATGTCGATCGCCTGGATCTCGGGCAGGCGCCGGCCGCCGAACCGCTCCGGCAGCACCACCCGGCGGTAGCGGCCGCGGGCGGCGTTCACCCGGGTCTCGATCGACGGCGTGGCCGAGGCCAGCACCACCGCGGCGGTCTCCAGCTTGCCGCGCACCACCGCCATGTCGCGGGCGTGGTAGCAGACGCCGTCATCCTGCTTGTAGGCGGCCTCGTGCTCCTCGTCGACGACGATGAGGCCGAGGGTGCGGAACGGCAGGAACAGGGCCGAGCGGGCGCCGACGACGACCGGGATCTCGCCGGCCAGAACCCCTGCCCGGATGCGCTCCCGCCGCCGGCCGCCGATGCCCGAATGCCACGCCGCCGGGCGGGTGCCGAACCGCGCGGCGAAGCGGTCGAGGAACTGCGCGGTGAGCGCGATCTCCGGCATCAGCACCAGGGATTGCACGCCCCGGCGCACGGCCTCGGCCACCGCCTCGAAGTAGATCTCGGTCTTGCCCGAGCCGGTGACGCCTTCGAGCAGGGTCACGCCTCCCTCCCCGGCCGGGCCGCCGCCGGCCGGCGGCGCGGTCAGCGTCGCGATCAGGGCGTCGGCCGCCGCGCGCTGCGGGCCGGAGAGCGGCGGGTGGGGATGATCCGGGTCCGGCGGCTCGGCGACCCGGTCGGGCGCGAGCGCCACCGTCTCCAGCACGCCGTCGTCGATCAGCCCGTCGATCACGCCGGCGCTGACCCCGGCCTCCAGCGCCAGGGCGCGCTTGCCCCGCACGGCGCCGTCGGCCGCCACCGCCACCACCTTCGACCGGGCGGCGGTGACCCGGCTCGGGGCGGCGCCGGTCGCCCGCACGCCGACCTTCGCGGTCTCGCTGCGCGGGCTCTCGTCGGGCAGCCGCAGCGCCATGGCCAGCGCCGAGCCCTTCGGCGCCAGGGTGTAGCGGGCGATCCAGTCGACGAGGCGGCGCAGGGGCGGCGCCATGCCCTCGTCGGCGATCCGCGCCGAGACCTTGCGCAGGTTGCCGCCGGACGCCCCGTCGCGCAGGCCCCAGACCACGCCGACGGTCTCCCGCGGCCCGAGCGGGATCTGCACCACGTCGCCCTCGGCGAGGTCGAGTTCCGCCGGCACCGCGTAGCTGTAGGCGGTGTCGAGGGCGAGCGGGATGAGGACGTCGGCGATGGCGGCTTTCATCGGGGGTGCGGGGTCGGCTCCGGATCGGGTGACATATAGGGACGCGCCCGCCCCGCTGCCGGCCTCACGCCTCCTCGGCCTCGTCGCCGATCCGCCGTCGCACGCCCCAGTCGGCGAGGACCGCGTTGAGGTCTTCGAGCACGAAGTGGCGGGCGCTGTCCTGGTCGTAGCCCTCCTCCAGCAGGGCGTCGTACTCGGTGAAGACGTGGCGGGCATAGGCCACCATCGCGAGCCAGGCGCCGGTCTCCGGCGCGGCCCCGCGCAGCCCCGGGCTCGCCAGGGCGCGGTCGACGATCGCCTCGGCCTCGAAGTCCGGCACCTGCGGCGCCAGCCGGGCGAGCGCCTGCTCGACGAGGTCGCGCCGGGTCGGCATCGCCCGGGAATCGGCTCTGCGGTGGTCCGGCATGGCTGGCTCCTCGCTCCTCGGGCGGCGCCGGAGGCATAGCCGACCGCGCGGCGCGGGTCATGCCGGAGATCGCCGACGGGACCGCGACCGGCTCACCCGATCGCCGCCACGGCGGCGATGTGGGCCGTGCGGTCGGCGAGCGCCGCCAGCGTCGCCCGTTGCAGCGTCCCCGCGTCCAGCGGCCGCCCGCCGAGCGGATCCGGCAGGTCGCGGGTGGCGGTGGCATCCGCCGCCACGGTGGTGCGGTAGCCGAGATCGAGCGCCGCCCGGGCGGTGGCGCTGACGCAATTGTGGGTCATGAAGCCCGCCAGGACGAGGTCGCGGCGGCCGTGACGGGTGAGGTGCACCGCGAGGTCGGTTCCGGTGAAGGCGTTCGGCAGCGCCTTGGCGACGACCGCCTCCCCGGGGCGGGGGGCCGCCCGGGCCAGGATCCCGGCGCCGGCGCCGTCGAACAGGCCGCCGGGCCTGCCGCGGTGGACGACGTGGACCACCGGCGCCCCGGCCGCCCTCGCCCGGGCCAGGAGGTCGGCGAGACGCTCCAGCGCCGCCTCGATCCCGGTGAGCGGCAATCCGCCGCCGGCGGCGTATTCCGCCTGGGCGTCGATCACGATCAGCGTCGCCTCGGCGAGGCGGGCCGGGCCGAGGCTGAGCCCGGCGCGCTGAAGCAGGGTGGTGGGTTCGCTCATCGGGGACTCCGGGCCGCCGGGCGGCAGGGATCGCGCTCCGGCGGGATCCGTGGTCCCACGGGCATCCGCGCCGGACCAGCGGCATGTTACGGTCCGGAACCTGCACGGATGCAGGTGCGGGGGCGGCGTCGGATGCAGAACTGGGACGGGTGGCAGACGCTGCTCGCCGTGGCCCGCGCGGGGCAGCTCGGCACCGCCGCCGCGGCGCTCGGCATCGATGCCACCACCGCGGGGCGGCGGATCCGGCGCCTCGAAGCCGAGGTCGGCCGGCCGCTCCTCGCGCGCCGCGGCGGCCTGCTGGTGCCGACCCGCGCCTGCCTCGACCTGATGCCGGGCCTCGACGCCGCCGAGCGCGCCCTGCGCGGCGTCGGCGAGGCGGCGCGCGGCGAGGCCGGGGGCGCGGAGGCGCCGGGCTGGCAGCGGATCCGCATCACCGCCGTGCCGGTCCTGTGCGACCACCTCCTCGCTCCCGCGGTGCCGCGCCTGGTCGCGGACCGCCCCCGCCTCGGGGTCGAACTGATCCCGGAGGAGCGCAACCTCAGCCTGACCCGCCGCGAGGCCGACCTCGCCCTCCGGCTCGGCCCCCTGGGCACCGTGCCGCGGGAGGCCCGGGAGATCGGGCGCCTCGCCTACGCGTCCTACGCCGCGTCCGGCTGCGAGGCGCCGGATGCCCTGCCCTGGGCCTGCCTCGACGGCGCGCTGGGCCACCTGCCGGAGGTGCGCGCGGTGGAGCGGGCGGCGGGTCGGGCCGGGCCCCGGCACCGCGCCGGGCGGCTGGAGAGCCTGCGCCGCCTCGTCGTCGCCGGAGGCGTGCGCGGCCTCCTGCCCCGGATCATGGCCGAGGACGACCCGCGCCTCGCGCGCCTCGACGGCGGGCCGGTCCTCGACCGACCGGTCTACCTCCTGGGCCATCCGGAGGATGCCGGGGTTCCGGTCATTCGCGCCGCGGCAGCCTGGATCGAGGCGCTCGTCGGGGTGTGAGCGAAGCCGGTTTCCGCATTGCGAAGCAATCGATCGGAAATCGTATCAGAGGCTCGACACGAGATGCCCGCCATCGACCGGGATCGTCGCCCCGGTCATCCAGCCCGAGGCGTCGCCGGCGAGCAACAGGAAGGCGCCGTCGATATCCTCCGGCCGGCCCAGCCGGCGCATCGGGATGCGCTTGAGCATCGCCCGGCCCGGCTCGGTCTCGAAGAAGTCGCGGTTGATGTCGGTGCCGATGTAGCCCGGCGCGAGCGCGTTGATCCGGATGCCGTAACGCGCCCATTCGAGGGCGAGCGCCCCGGTGAGCTGGACCACCGCGGCCTTGGAGATCGTGTAGGGACCCACGCCTCCCGCCACCCGCAGGCCGAGGATCGAGGCGACGTTGACGATGACGCCGCCGCGGCCGGCGTCGCGCCACGCCCGCGCCGCCTCGGTCGAGACCGCCCAGACGCCGCGCAGGTTGGTGTCGATGACCCGGTCGAAGGCATCGAGCGGCAGGTCGATCGCGGCCCCGCTCTCGGCGATGCCGGCATTGTTGACGACCACGTCGAGGGGCGCGTCGAGATCCGCGAAGGCCGCCGCGACCGAAGCCGGGTCGGCCACGTCGAGGGAGACGGCCCGGGCGCGGGGCGCGCCGGCCTCGCGCAGGGCCTCCACCAGGGCGTCGAGGCGGTCGCGCCGCCGGGCGGCCACCGTCACGGCGGCACCGCTGGCGGCGCAGAGCCGGGCGAAGTGGTCGCCGAGCCCGCTCGACGCACCGGTCACGAGCACGTGACGGCCCTTGAGGCCGGCCGCGAGATCCATGGCGTTTCCCCGTGATGCAGTTTTTGATTGTTCCGCGGGGCCGCCTCAGCGGCCGCGGGTCTGGGCGAGCTGCTGGTTGGTGAGTTCGAGGCGGTGGGCGAGTTCGCGCATCACCGCGATGGCGATCTGCGGGAACTGGCTCAGCAGTTCGAGGAAGACCCGCCGGTCGATGCGCAGGGCCGTCGTCGGCCCCACGGCCGTCACCGTCGCCGAGCGCGGCTGGTCGGCGAGGATGCCCATCTCGCCCACCAGGGCGTTGGCACCGAGCACCGCGACCCGGATCGCCCCCTGCGGGCCGTCGAGGGTGACGGCCGCCTCCCCTTCCAGCATCAGGTAGGCGGCGTCGGCGGCGTCGCCCTGGTCGAAGAAGCGCTGCCCGGGGGCGAAATGCACCCGCTCGCTCGTGAAGGCGAGGAGCTTGAGGCGGGCCGGATCGACCTCGCGGAACATCGGCACTTGGCGCAGCGACTGCACCTCGGTCTCGAGCGTCATGCGTCGTTCCCCGGCCGGTCGGCAAGGACCGGCCTCGCGGCCCGGCCATCGCCGGGCTCCGTCATATCGTCGCGCGAGAGTGCCGCAGCGGCGCGCCCTGCGCCAGCCCCGTCCTCCGGCTCTCCCCCGGCTTCCGGCGCGGGCGCGGCGCCGTCGCCCGGGCCGGCCTCCGGATCCGCTGCCCGGGGGCCGGCCGCCTCCGCCGCGATCCGCGTGCCGTGGGCCCGCCAGACGGCGTCGAACTGGCCCGCCGCCCGGTCGCTCGGCAGGACCACGACGAGGCTGCGCTCCTCGCCGAACCGCTCCAGGAGCAGCGCCAGCACCGCCTTGGCGCGGTTCTCGCCCATCGGCGAGAGGGCACCGTCGAGGACCAGGACGTCGGGCCGGCGGATCAGCGCCCGCACCAGGCTGACCGCGGCGCGCTGCGGCCCCGACAGCAGGCGGCCCGAGGGGCCGACCTGATGGTCGAGGCCGACCCGGGCGATCGCGTCGGCGAGGTCGAGTTCGTCCACGGTCCCGGTGATGGCGGCGGTGACCGCCCCGGCGGCATCCGCCACCGACTGGTTGATGCGGCCGAACAGGAGGTTGTCGCGCAGCGGGGCGGCCTCGCAGACCGCCTCGGGATCGTAGAAGTCGACCCCGTCCTCGTCGGTGGCCTCCAGGGTGCCGTGGAGCAGGCCGCGGGCCTCGACCATCCGCGTGCGGAACTCGTCGTCGATGAGGCCGAGGCGGTGGCGCGGCTCGATATAGGCCAGCGGCAGGGCGATCAGCCGGGTCGCGTCGGCGCTGCTGTAGCGTTCGAGGCCGATGAGCCGCCGCCGCGCCTTGGACAGGCGCGAGCCGCGGTGGCGCTCGACCGACGCCTCCACCGCCTTGCGCCGCGCCAGGATCGCCTCGTATTCCGGCAGCTCGTCCGCCGACAGGAACGAGAACTGCTCGAACAGCGGGTGCCCCATCGGCAGGCCGCGGAAGATCTCCAGCATCGTCGAGGCGATCTGCTCGCCCATCAGGACGAGGGAATCGGTGAGGTCGCAGCGGTCGAGCACCGCCCGCACGACCGGGTGCTCCGCCAGCGCCCGGCCGATGAAGGCCGGGCTCGTCGGCACGCCGAAGAGCAGGTTCTCGGCCACCGTCGCCTGCCGGTTGTAGCGCGCGGCGTCGAACGGTTCGACGAGGTGGTCCCTGCCGCTGCGCGCGAGGCTCGCCCGCAGCCCGGCCCGGGCCTCGATGACCCGGGCGGCGAGATCCGGGTGCCGGTCGGGATGGACCAGACCGAGGAGGCCGAAGCGATAGACCTCGTCGCCCATCCCGATCCGCCGCAGCCAGTCGAGGATCGCCCGGTCGAGGGCGGCGTCGTCGGGCTGGCCGGCCCGGGAATAGTCGATCCAGCCATCGGACAGGTCGTCGAGCGGGTTGCCGGTGCGCCGCGCCTCCCCGATCCGGCGCGCCTCCTCGGCGTCCCGCGGCGTCCCCCTGGCGCCGTGCGGCGGACGGTTGAGGCCGTACACGATGTTGTCGCGCAGCGAGCCCGGGAAGAGGACCGGCTCGACGCTCGCATAGGCGATGCGGCGGGCGAGCGCGGGCGGCGACCAGTCCGACAGGTCCTTCCCGGCCACGGTGACCCGCCCGCCGGTCGGGACGAGGCGGTGGGCGACGATGCGGGCGACCGCGCTCGCCGAAGGGGTACCGTCGCTGATGATGCCGAGCCGGGTCGGCAGCGTCACGCCGAGGGAGGCGGCCTCGAGCACCGGGCCGGCCGGCTCGCGCACGGTGACGTCCTCGAGCGCCAGGGCGCCGAGGAGGGCGGTGCCGCGGCCCTCGGTGCGGATCGGCCGCAGGCGCTCGGGGAGAAACTGCTGCAGCACCTGTTCGTACTTGACCTGGACGTCGAGGCGCTGCTGGTCCCAGTCGATCAGCTCCTTCAGCGGCGGCGGCAAGTCGCGGTAGGCCGCGATCACCGCCACGAGCTGGCCGATGCTGAGCTGTCCCTTGAGGGCGAAGTAGCCGCCGACGCAGTAGAACAGGAACGGCGTCATCTGGGCGAGCAGGTTGTTCAGGAACTTGACCATGAACTTGCGCTGGTAGATGCGCAGCCTCAGGTCGAACAGGTGGAACAGGCGGTTGCCGATCTCGGCCCGCTCCCACGCCTCGGTTCCGTTGGAATGCACCGCCTCGATGCCGTCCACGACCTCGCCGACCCGGCCGGCGAGGCGGCGGGAGGCGAGCTGGCGCTGGCGGCCGAGGCGCAGCAACTCGCGCCGCATCCGCGGGATCACCACGAACTGCACCCCGACCACCGCCGCCGCCATCAGGCCGAGCCAGACGTTCTGGAGCAGGATGAACGCCATCGCGGTGGCGGCCTGGGTGCCGAGATGCGCCGGCAGGATGAAGGCGTCGCCGATGAAGCCGCCGACCGGCTCGACCTCGTCGCGCACGATGGTGGCGAGTTCCGACGACTTGGTCTGACGAAGGGATTCAGGGGGAAATCGCAGGATCAGGGAGAAGAGCTGGAACCGCAGGCGCCGCAGCATGCGCTCGCCGAGGGTGCCCTTGGCGACGTTGATCCAGTACTTGAACGCACCGTTGATCAGGACGAGCAGCAGGAACAGCAGCGAGAGGCCGAACAGCAGCCCGAAGCGGTCGACGTCGAAGCCGTCGAAGACCGGCCGGTCGCCGCCGAGCATGTCCGGCAGGTGCAGGCGCAGGACCAGGAACGAGGTGGTGGGGTTGCCCTTCTCGAAGGCATGGCCCTGGATCGCCTCGTTGACGATGCGCCGCGGCAGGTCGAGCGAGGCGAAGTACAGCGGCAGCGACGCGAGCACCACGGCGCAGATCATGATCTGATCCCGCTTCGAGTGCCGCCACACGTAGCGGAACAGGCTCCGGTCGAGGCCGCCCTGAGCGTCCCGACCCTCGGCGTCGCCGTCGCGGTCGTCCCGGCCCGCGCCGTGTTCCCGTCCCCTCGCCCGTGCCGCGCTCATTCAACCGCCCGCCCTCTCGCTGCTGTCTGTAAAGCGCCCGGGGCGGGCTTGGAACCGGGAGGGTGGTGCGATCAGTCCTTGCGCGTCGACAGCCCGTCCTTCGGCGGTCCGCGGAACTGCGGGTTGGGCTCCGGCACCCGCCGGCCGGCCGTCGGCGAATCCTCGGGCTCCTCGTCGGCGATGGGTCCCGGAGCCCCTTCCTGCGCCGGTACCGGCGGGGTCGGCTGACGGTTCGGGGCCGGCGCCCCGGGGGCGTTCTCGGCGGCGGCACGCTTCACCATGTCGGAATTGGTCATCGGAGCACTCCCTGCGGCGTGACGGGTCGTCGTGGTTCCCGAACGGACGCGTGCGCGGCCGGGTTCCCTGCACCGGCGGAGGCGGGCCGGCCGTTGCCAACAGGCTTCCGCACAGGTTTTCCACGTCCTCCACACACCACCGATGCGCGGAGCCTAGCAGGAACCATCATTTCCGCTGAAGGTTGTCCGGACTGAGAACACCCAACAAGGAGGCAGTCATGGCATCCGGCAACTCGACGTCGAAGCGAGGTTTCGCATCGATGGATCTGGAGCGGCAGCGCGAAATCGCCAGCAAGGGCGGCCGCAGCGTACCCGCGGAGAAGCGCTCGTTCTCCCAGGATCGCGAACTCGCGTCGTCGGCAGGACGCAAAGGCGGTCAGGCTTCCGGCTCGGGCCGCGCCGCCGACGAGTAGGCGCTGACCACCGATCGCATGACCAGGAGCATCCCAGATGCGCCCTGGTCATGTCGGGATGGAGCGCCGAGACGACAGAACGCCAGCCACTATACGCGGAAACGGCGCCCCAGGGCGCCGTTTCCGCGTTCGGATCCCGTGCGACGTTTCTCACGAGTGCAGTGCCGCCGGCCTCACGGGGCAGCACGGACTGGCGGTATTCAGCCTGAATCCATGGCGTCCAGCCAGCAGGTCCCTACGCATCGCCTGGGGACTATTCAGGGCTGCTGCCAGCAAGGCCTTCGAGGCGCGTCCTGTTCTTTTTTTGGATAGCAATGAAGCCACGAATGTAAGGAGATTCGGGGGCGGAAAAGCCAGCCACGAAGCATCCTTGTGTAGCGAGAGCGCCGGCAAACAGAAATTATCCAGCCTTGTACGGCCTCATGGCGGATCGCAGGGCAAGTCCTGCTCCATCGCTTCGCGATGCGTAAGCTGTATCAAAACGAGCATTTCCGTGATGTGACCAGGAGGTTCTGCTGGGCCAGCGTCACGCTGACCACCTCGTCGCTCGGCCGCGTCGACAGAACGCCTTCCAGGAGGGCGGCGAGACGCTCGCTCTCCTGTACCGAGGTGGCATCGTGGTGAATCCGCGCCGTGACTGGCGGAGGGGGCGGCGCGTCCTGGTCACGAACGTCGAACATGGCTGTGTCTCCGACCCGGGTGGTGTCCGTCGAAGCGGCGAGCCCTCAGGTGTCCTGGCTGCTGCGCAGGTCGGTGGCCTCGGCGAGGCAGCGGCTGGGGAGCAGGCGGCGGGCTTCCTGACCGGCGAGGCTGCTGACCGCGCCTTCGCAGCCTTCCAGCATTCTCCGCGGCGGCGTCTCGCTGGCCAGCGGCGCCTTCCGGACCACCGGTGCGTCCTCACGGCTGCGCAGGGTGATGTGCGGCACCTCCGTGTCGCGGGCGACCAGGGTGGTGTTGCTGATCCGGTCGGTTCTGTAGACGACCTCGCCGGCCGCGTTGCGCAGGGTGACCGTCGCGGCGCCGAGACCGGTGATCTCGACCGCGACGGGGGCGTGCACGACGGGTGCCGCGGGATTGCGCGCGAGACGATCTCCCTTGGCCGGAAGGATGTCGCTGCTCGCCGGGCGTGCGACGGCTTCCAACGAGTGTTCCAGCAACGGCTGGCCGATGAAGGCCAGCAGAGCCGCAGGGATGGTGATGCCGAAAAACAGATGGGCGCGAAGCATACGCGTGACCCTCGCGGCGAAGCTTGACACGTCATCTTACCAACGCCGGCGTACCGCGGGTCGTTCCCGGTCCTGTCTTCGAACGGCACAGTTTATCAGGAGGATGCGACGAAACGGCGTAACCGCCTGTTAACCTGCTCGTCGCCGCGGCTGATGCGAGATGGCAACAGGCAACAAAAAATCCCGTTCGGCCGTCGTCCTGCGGAACCGGTGCCGGGACGCTCACGTTGATAAGACAACCCGGCCACCTGGTCCTCCCCGCATTCCCCTTGTGCATAGGCCGGAAACTCAAACGGGCCGGATCTCGCGATCCGGCCCGTTTTTTCGCGCGCTGCCCTCACCCTTCGTCGCGAAGCGGGCGACGCGAAAAAGCCGCGGACCAAAGGCCGCGGCTTGACTGACAGCCGACGAAGGCAGGGGGCTCAGGCGGTCGCCCGAGCCTCGCGACGCTTCGCGCTCTGCTGGAAGAACAGGGCCTGACTGATAACCGCCGAGACGTTGGCCGGCTGGAACGGCTTGGCGATCAGGAAGGCCGGCTCGGGCCGCTCTCCGGTCAGGAAGCGCTCGGGATACGCGGTGATGAAGATCACCGGAACCTCGAAGTTCTGGAGCAGGTCGTTCACGGCATCGAGGCCGGAGGAGCCGTCCGCCAACTGGATGTCGGCGAGGATGAGGCCGGGGCGCTTGGTCTGGGCCAGGACGCTCGCCTCGGTGCGGGTGCGCGCGACGCCGGTGACGTTGTGGCCGAGACCTTCGACGAGGGCTTCGAGATCCATCGCGATCAACGGCTCGTCCTCGATGATGAGGATCTCGGTCGCCATGTCCGCGGCCAACTCGCGGCCGGCCTCGTCGACGAGGTCGCGCACCTCGTCGATCTCGACCCCGAGGATCGCGGCGGCGTCCTCCTCGGAGAATCCCTCCAGGCAGGAGAGCAGGAAGGCTTGGCGCGGGAGCGGAGTGATCTGCCCGAGGCGCACCTCCGCCGGCAGATCGTGCTGGACCTGATCGCTCTGTCCGTTCACCGACAGGGAGTTCCAGATCCGAGTGAAGACCCGGAACAGATCGGCCTTGACGTTCGCGCTGCGCCCGAGGGTCTCGGGTTCGTTGACGAGGGTCTCGAGCGTCGCCGCCACGTAGGCATCGCCGGCAACCTGACTGCCGGTCAGCGCGCGCGCGTAACGGCGCAGGTAAGGCAGGTGCTGCACGACGAGTTGTGCTGTCGACATTCAGGTCCCCTTGCGTGTCGTTAGTTCGCGTGCTCGATGCGGCATCCGCCGCGCTGGCCTCGTCCCGTAACGTTTATCGGCCGCTTTCGTTCCGGTTCCGGGAACCGCGCTGCGCCGCATGCGTTGTCGGCGTAAGCACGCGCCCCCGTCAACGGGCGACCTAGAACCGCTTCGTCCCCGGGCCAGGGGCAGCGGCAAGGAAAACGCATGATTGATTGCAAGGGGACGTCGAGCGCCGGCGCCGGCGTGGCGGCGGACGATGAGCATCTCGCTGCGGGTGCCGACCAGCCCGGCCTCGATCGCAATGTTCAGACGCGCATCGGGTCGCATCTGCGCGCCATGTACGATGAGTTGATGCAGCAGCCGATCCCCGATCGTTTCATCGATCTGCTCGCCAATCTCGACCGCCCGGGGCGGGACGCTCCCAGCAAGGTCGACCCGAAATCGTACTGATGTGCGGGCATCGAAAGACCCAGACGAGGCGGTCCCCGGTCGCGGCGGCCCTGTGCGGCTCGTGATGTCGGAGCGACCGCCGGCCCATGCGGCGGTCGCTCCGATCCGGCCGCGATGACGTGTCGTCAGATCGTCGGCGAGCGGCCGCGCATCAGTCCGACCACCGCGGAGATCGCGAACAGTACGACGGCGACGAAGAAGACCAGCTTCGCGGCCTCGACGGCGGTTCCGGCGATGCCGCCGAAGCCGAAGAGCGCGGCCACGAGAGCCACGACGAGAAATGTGATCGCCCAACCCAGCATCGCCCGACCCCTTCGTGAGACCGAATCACCGGCGACGGTGCCGGAATTCGCGAAGCTTAAACGTCAAGCCTGATTTCGGGTTCCGATGTGTCGCAGGTGCAGAACCGATTATCAGACACCATCGTATGAACGAGGGGCAACACGGAGCTTGGCTGCGGAACCGCGGCGTCGCACCATACGTTGCCCTGCCAGATGGATGGAGGCTTTGTTCATGAATCGATCCGTTGCCCTGCGAACCAGCCTCGTCCTGCTCGCCCTGACAATGGGCCTCCTGACCGCCTTCGTCGCGTCGCCGATCGTCCTGATGGCAGCCGTCAGCACTCTTGGACTCGCGGCGTGCCTGTCGCTGTTCTCGTCCGAAGCGTCGCACGCTCCCGTCCTGGTTCCGGTTCGCGTTCGCCGGCGACGCTGACGGGCGACGACAGGGCGAGGCGTCGGCCTCGCCCGCTTTCAGGCCGAGTGGTACGGACGGGGCTGGTTGGGGCGCTGTCCGTGCGTCTGTCGTCGAGGCAGCAGGTTCATCCACGCGTGTCCTCGCGAGGTGATGCGCACAGACGTACGGAGCCGATCAGCCTTGGCCGGAACTCAACCGGCGCCATCAACCGATTTCGTTGGGCAGAGGCCCAAGCACCCCTGGATCGGTCACAGAAAACCCCGGTGTTTCCGCGCAAGAAGTAAAAAAGCCGAGCAGTCGGCTTCCCGGCGCAACCGACTATTCTGAGATTGAATGTCTCATGTCTCTGCCGGTTTGATCGCTTGGACCAAATGCAAGCCGGCATGAACGAGATATTTGTAGGGCGACAGGCTAGTTGGAACAAGGAACGGCGATTTCCCTTCGAGAGCCTCTGATCGGCCGCCACCTATTTGGAACACACCGCCAGGCTAATTGGAACAACCGCGTTCCGGCGCCAGGCTGGTTGGAACAAAAATCCAGCGGCCAAGCCTGACCGTTGAAGGCTCAGGCGGCTTTAGCATCTGGCTGGTAGGAATGGTGGCTCGGTTGTCGAAGCGGCGCAGCCTCGGAAGCGTCAGCCCGGATCCCGTGCGGCACCCATGGTCGGGAAACACGCTCCCGATGCTGTGGTGGCGACCGAGGGTACTTTGCGAGGCGGCCTGATCAGGCCGCCGTGGCTTGGCTGCCTGACGAGCGCATCAGGTAGGCCGTGGTCTCCAGCCACTCGAACCACTCCGGCCATGAGGTCGTGTCCCGCAACGCGAACCCTCCGCGCTCGGCGCGGGCGACCTCTGCCGGGCCCCGGCCGGTCTCCAGCGTCATGACGGCGTGGCCGTCGGCGCCCAGGTCGATGGTCGTCACCGTGCGGCGATCCCCGCTCCGGAGACGGCCTTCCCGCCCGGGCGGGATGCGGACCAGCCGGAAGACCGACCCGTTCGCGGCCAGGTGCCTGCCGAAGGCCGACCAGAACGCGGTCCAGCCCGATGGCGGATCGGCCAACGGGTCGGTGGCGAGGCCCAGGGCCCGGGTGACCTGTATCCGACGCACCATGGCCATCAGGTGCGCCTCGCCCGGTTCCTTGAGGATGATCTCCACCCCCATGTCCCTCAGCTTGCGAACCGCGTCCGTCCTCCCGCACCCGAGCGCCTCGGCATAGGCCACGGCGGGTGCGTAGCGGCCGGCGAACTCGCGCAGGGACCGGTCGTCGACCCGCGTGCGCGAGGTTCCGCTCGCCTCGGGACCGAGGTGCCTCACGTACCCTTGCTTCATGAGCTCGGCGAGGGTCGACATGCTGACGCCGAGCATGGACGCCGCATCGCACTTGGTCAGGCCCGGCCGCGCGCGCTGGCGACGCAGGCGGCCGCCTCGCTTGTGGGCCGGCGGTCGGGGGGCCTCGGGCACCTCCGATGACGGCCGCTCGAACGCGAGGGCCGCCAGCCCGACACGGCCCGGGATCCTTCCGACCGGACGGAGACGGCCGGCGGCGCACAGTCCGATCACCTCAGGGCGCCACAGACCCGACGTCTCGGCGTAATCGTCCAGCGCGAGAGCAAGCCCGGCGTCCGGGGGCAGGAGCGGAAGGTCGGGCACCGGGAGCAGGGCCTCAACATCCTCGATGCGGTACATGTCGTCCGCGACCGTCGGGCCGCCGAGCCTGCACAGGCGTCGGATCAGGCCCATCCGGGCGAGCGCGTCCAGTTCGGTCGTGCCCAGGCCGAGGACCCGCGCGGCCTCCGCCCGCTTGAGGCACCGGGCGAGCGCCCCCCGGAGCACGGGCACCGCCGAGGCCTCGTACATCACGAAGCGGTCGCCGCCAGGGACGGGGCGGATGTCGAGGCGCAGGGCGATGGCGTCGACGAAGCGTGGATGGATCCCGAGGGCGCGGGCGACCTCGTCACGGTGCAGGCAGGCCACGGGCTCGGCCACCCCGTCCAGCGCGGTCGCCGACCTCGCGAAGGTGCCCCTGCGCCGGGCCACCGTCGCGGCGGCGACGCGGATGGCCTCCATCTGATGCGGCCGCCTCTGCGAGTAGAAGGCAGCGTTGTAGAGCCAGCCGAACATGTGCTGCAGGCCCCACTGGCAGCCGCCGACCCCGGTCCTACCCTCGCTCTGGGCGGCGATGTCGTCGAACAGACGTTCGAGGGCGTCGGCACCGCCGGCGAGGATCTCGAAGCCGGCCCTCACGACGTCCGCGCGGGCGAAGCCCTTGCCGCCGGTTCTCGGGGCGACGGCGCGCCAACCGCCGAGCCGCGCCCGTCCCAGGAGGTCGACAGCGTCGATGGCCGTCGCGACCGGGACCTCGGCCATGAGAGGCACCGACATCGGCTCGACGACGCCGAGGCGGCCGAGAAGCCAGAGCTCGAAGCTGGGGAGGGGACGGGACAGGCGCGGCAGCGATTGCGCGACGCGGGTCCCGTCGGGCGCCACGTCGATATGGGGATGCCACCAAGCGAGCGGCCCGTCCAACCCTCCCACAATCCCGCAGCCATGGAACGGGCACACGGTGAAGGAGAGAAGGCTGTGGTAGGTCCGATGGTGCGCGCTCTCCGCGAGACAGCCGGGACAGACCCGGGGCGCCTCGCTCCAGTGCCTGCGTCGCACCTCCACGCCGAGCAGCTTGACGGTTCTGGCGGTCACGACCGGCGTGGCGGCGATCAGCCGTTCCATGCCTTCGATTTCGAGGTGCGATACGGCGTCGAGGCAGTCGGCAGGATCAAGGTTGCGACCGTCGATGCCCATGTCGTCGGCGAAGATGCGTGCGCTGGTCTGGTTGTTGCGGCCGGCGAGGCGCGAGAAGAAGGCCGTGGCCGGCTCATGTTCGGCCGGCTCGAACCAGCGCTGGATCAGGTGACGGCGAAGCCGCCTTTCCGGCCCGCTCACGACCGCCCCCGCGGGCGCTTCTTGTCAAACATGTCCTTGCGGATCGCCGACGGGCCATCCCCATCGGTCTGGCCGGCAGCCTCATCCTCGGCCAGGTCCACCCGCTCAGGGTCGAGCACATCCTGGAAGTGCACGAAGGTAGCTCCAGGGGCCATTCGCAGCTTGGCGGCATAGACGAGGTGCTTGTCCTCGATGTGGTCGGAGCCGTCGTTGATTGCCTCGTGCGCCGCGGACTTGATGACGTTCATCATCCGGCCGATCAGCCCGCCGGACAGATCGTAGAAGTGCGCCGCTCGTTCGGGCGAGCCCAGGTCGGACTTGGCGCGGAACGGGAGCCGATTGTCGATGCCATCCAGAAGGAGGCAGACTTGCTCGCGCTCGGAGGGGATCCTCCACCGATACGGCTCGATCACCGTGTTCGGCAGGCCGCCTCGTCCCTCGACCTGCTCGGATCCGTTCAGGATCCGGTAAAGGGCCATGCGACCCGAGCAGAGGACGTTGCAGGTCCCGCTGTCGAGGATGCCCTTGATGAACCCCATCGTCTTCTTGACGTACATGGCACGGGGGTTCGCCAAGCTATTGTCAATATCGTCAAGCATGACAAGATCGACGCGATGATCTGGCAGCGCCTCAATGGCCATATCCATCAGAACTTGCGTCTTAACCTTCGGGATTGACTTGTACCCGAGCGCGAAGAGAAAATATCTCGCCACGTCGTCGGGCGTCATGTCGTTCTTGATCTCGATGTAGACGACCGGTCGGGTGATGGCGCCGTGGACACGCTCCGATGGGAACGAACTCTCGTAATCCTTCAGAACGAAGCTCTTTCCGGCACGCGAAGCACCGAGGAGCGCTCCAAGATTGCCCCTGTCGTGCGTGCCCCCGACGACAGGCTTGTGGAACGAACTGACGAAGGCGTGGGCGGCCTTATAACCCGGATACCGGACCAGCACCGACCCGACGAGTTGCTGGCGCTCGATAGGGGGCAGCATGGAGACTCTCGCCCGCTCCTCGGGGGTGAGCTTCCTATCGTTGAAGGTACGAATCTCCCTCATCACACGTCATCCCATCCAGCATGCTTGTTTCGGATCGCGTCGAGATCGGTGAGAGGGGCGGCCGGCGCGGTGGCCGGTGACGCCTGTCGGGTTTCCTTCCGGGGCCGCCGCCTGGCCTTGGTGGGGCGCTCGCCCGACGCTGCCTCGACCTGAGGCACGCGCTCCGGCTCCTCACGCCGGCGGCGGGTCAGGTTGGGCGCGCGGGGGGACCGGTGCTCCGGCCGCGTCACGTGCTCGGGATCCTCGATGTCCAGGGGCGCCGCGCTGGCCTCGGGGCTGTCGTTCGCGGGGGCGACCCGGCTGCGGACGCGCTTGGCCTTCTGCTGACCGAGGAAGCGTGCGAGCTTGCGCTCGATGCCCTCCACGTCGCGCTGCTTCCGCAGGCGCTGGATCGCGACGAGCATCTGCCCCCGCATCCGGAGCAGGGCGTCGATGTCCACGAATTCCCCAACCGTGCGGAGGTGATGCGAGACGGTCACCTTGTGCTGGTGCTGCGTCAGGCCTGCCGCATAGTCCTGGCGGACCGCCGGGACCTCAATCGAGATCTTCCGATAGGGATCAAAAATCCAGATCTTCGAAAGATCCTGAGGGTCGCGGGTGACACGGTACTTGGTGCCCCCATGCTTTGCCTTGCCAGGCTTGTGCTTGGGGTGTGTAAGGATGGGGATCAACTCATCGGACTGGTAGCTGATGTAGTCCCACTCGATCCCGTAGTGCTGGATGGTGCGGTGGTCGACGTCGCCGGCCAAAGAGGCGAAGGTGTCGGGGTGCGGCAGGTCCCGGATCTTGACCTTCCCGATCTCCTCCCGCCAGATCCTGATCGGGACATCGGGCAGCGTGCGGAGCGGGCCCAGGCCCTTGTGGGGCGCCCAGTGATGCTCGTCGCAGATGTAGGTGACGAGGAAGGCCTCAAACTCCCTCAGGGTCAGGGTCGGCGGTTCGAGCGCCTCCTCGTGCTCCCGGCGCTCGGCGGTGTTCGAGAGGGTCGTACCTGGGACAGCGTGGGTAACCTTCCTGTTCAGGATGCCAAACAGCCTTTCTTGCGCACCCTTCATCCAGGGCTCGCCAGGCCGCAGCTCGACAACCTCGAACTTCAGCTCGTTCGCGGCGTGGGCGATGTTGACGCCCAGGAAGTGCATGGCGTTGTCGACGAACATACGCTTCCAGCGGCCGCGGCACGGCCAGCCGGTCTTCACCGTTGGAAACGGCGACAGGTCCTTCTCGTACATCGCATGGCGGACGGCCCTCGATGAATGAGGCGTAGGACGGCATCTCCCAGCCGACCCCGATCCCTAGGACCATGCCGGTACGCCTGTCCCGGATCCCGACGACGTCCGGACGACCGTAGACTATGTCCGACTCGTCATCGATGAGTTGCACGTCGAAGGTCGTGTGGTCGGTCTCGACCTCTTCGAGGGGCAGTGCGGGAAGCGGTCGCTCGTAATAGGCGGCGTTCGCGCGACCGGCCTTGCCGCCGCCCTTGCGAAGGAAATCCTTGATGTACTTGTCGACCTTCGCGAGTTCGCGCTCCATTGTGCGCAGGGAAGGCAGGGTGATGTCGACCCCAGGGTAGAGCCGGTCCATCTCGACCCGCAGCAAGGCCAGCGCGTCGCCCGCGGTGCCCTTTGGCATCAACAGCGCGCGGTACGTGCAGGACTTCATCGCCGCGAGCAGCTTAGGTGCCCACGGCTGCGGGTTGTTGGCGTAGCGCCGCTGCCGGATGAGCGCGGCCTTCCCCAGCGCATCCCCATGCGCCAGCCACTTGTCGACCTGGCGCATGACCGTGGACGTACTGGGCGTCTTTGGCCTGCTGCCGGTTTCACGGACACCTGGTTTAGGTGTGATGGTGAAGCCGGAGGTGCTCCATGCAGCGTCGCAAGTTCTGACGTGAGTTCAAGATTGAGGCGGTTCGACTGGTTCGGGAACGTGGTGTCAGTGTCGCGCAAGCCGCGCGCGATCTCGATGTTCACGAGACGATGCTGCACCGTTGGGTGAAGCAGGCGGCAGCCGATCCCCAACACGCTTTTCCCGGTCAGGGGCAGATGAAGCCCGAGCAGATCGAGATCGATCGCCTGCGCAAGGAGGTCGCTCGTCTGAAGGCGGAGCGTGACATTCTAAAAAAGGCCGCCGCATACTTTGCGAGGGACGCGATATGAAGTTCGCTTTCATCGCAAAGCATCGCACCGTCTGGCCGGTCGCGTGGATGTGCGCAGCGCTGGGCGTGTCGCGCTCAGGCTTCCACGCGTGGCTCACCCGGCAACCCAGCCAACGCACGCAGGACGACGAAGCGATCTTGGTCAAGGCCCGCGCCAGCTTCGTGGCCAGCGACCGCACCTACGGCGCAAGGCGTGTCTGGCGCGATGTGCTCGCCGAGGGCGTCTCGTGCGGGCTGCACCGCATCGAGCGGATCATGCGCGAGAACGCTCTGCGGGCGCGGCCACGCCGACGTGGTCTGCCGAAGGACGAGGGAGAGCGGGCGACCGCCTCGCCCAATCTTCTGGATCGGCGGTTCGCAGCCGACGCTCCAAACCGGAAGTGGATCGCCGACTTCACGTATATCTGGACGGCTGAGGGTTGGCTCTACGTCGCCGCTGTCATCGACCTGTTCTCGCGCCGTGTCGTGGGCTGGTCGATGCAGACCAGCATGACAGCTCAACTCGTCACGGATGCGCTCGTCATGGCGATCTGGCGCAGAGGCAAGCCGGATGCCTTGCTGCATCACTCGGATCAGCGATCGCAATATACGAGTGAAGCCTTCCAGCGCCTCATGGCCGAGCATGGCGTGACCTGCTCGATGAGCCGGTCCGGCAACGTGTGGGACAACGCCGCGATGGAGAGCTTCTTCTCCTCGCTGAAGACCGAGCGCACGGCCCGACGGACCTATCGCACGCGGGACGAGGCTCGGGCGGATGTGTTCGACTACATCGAGCGCTTCTACAACCCGGCCCGGCGGCACTCGACCCTGGGCTATCTCAGCCCTGTCGAGTTCGAGAACCGGGCCCAGTTAGCTTAGGATGGTGTCCACCAAACCGGCAGCAGGCCAGATCGCAGACCGGCCAGATCCGCTCGGTCGGCCAGATCGCGGATCCAAGCCATAAAGGCTGCATCCTCCGCGAAGCGAGCGTCAATCAACGGCACGATCGCGGTGGTCTCGCTCTCGTCAAGGTCGATGGTCCGAAGGCCTCCGCTGCGAGGGTCGATTTCAGAGCGATACAAGACGCTTAGGCCGGTACCTCCCGCGACGTTTTCATAGAGTTCGCGCCGGAAGTGGTTGTACAGGCCTTTGGCTATCGACCGGCCGCCCGCAAACGCGGGGTGCCACACGACGTAGACGGTGAGGAAGGGGCGGGTGGAGCGCGGCAAGGGACGAAGGCTGTCGGGAGGAAGGGGAATCCGAAAAAACCGCCGAAGCTGCACCCGGCTGAGCTACGCTCATCCGACCGCTCGGGTGGCATCGCGCAAGGCGCTGCCACGTCGGCTACATACCATAGATCGCAGAAGCACAGGTGACTGGTGCAGATAGGGGCAAGAAACTTGCCAAGGTGGACCTTGAGTGCTTGATCCTAAAACCGCTCGTCCCCACATGGACTCTGAGTGCGCTGGGCTTGCGACCGGAGGCACATAAACGCCGGACGCCCTCTCAATGAGCAAGAGATCGCACGTTTTCATCAGTCATCATTACGCGGACGATGCCCACGTGACGAGATTGACCAATATGCTGAAGCGGAATGGCTACGACATCCGCAACAGTTCGATACGTGCGAAGCCGGCCAACAGGGAGCGGTTAAAGAACGGCCTGATTAAGGACGCGGTTCTGAAGCGTCTGCTGCGGATGAAGATGTCCTGGGCGTCCACCGTCGTCGTGCTGGTAGGGGCGAGGACGCACACCCGCCCCTGGGTAGATTGGGAGATCAGGAAAGCTCACGAACTCGGCAAGCGGATTGTCAGCATTTACACGCGCGGCGGCACAGAGGCCGATGTGCCCGCTGCGCTCGAAGATTACGGAAGCGCTCTCGTCAATTGGAACTCCGGTAGCCTGATGGATGCGATCACCGGGCAGGATAGTCCTTTCGAGAAGCCGGGCGGGGAAGAGCGAGCGCCAGTTCATGGCCCGGCGACCTCGCGCTGCGGAGCCTGAGCTTACGAGCCGATGCCCCGCGTTTACGTCTACGTGGTCAAATACGACTTCGGCTTCGCGCCCAACCCTTTCCACGGGACGTGCACGCTGGCGTGCTGCATGCCCGTCATCCGGAGGGGGGCGAAAATCAATGACTGGATCATTGGAATGGGCGGTCGCGACCTCAAAGCGACAGGCCGGTGCATTTACGCGATGCAGGTCACGTCTGCGATGACTTTCGACGAATACTGGAACCACGAGGCTTACATCCGTAAGAGGCCCAAGCGGAATGGCTCCCGTGTTGCTATGGTAGGAGACAATATCTATCGCCACGATCCACAAGGCGAACAGTGGTTACAGGAGAATTCGGTCCACAGCAGGCCGGATGGAAGTCAGGATCCGCAGAACACGGCACATGACGTCAGCGAAGACCGCGTCCTCCTTTCTCGGAATTTTATCTATTTTGGAAGATCGGCACCGGAGGTGCCGCCTGACGTCATCGCTTCTGTCGGTTATAGGAATGGCCGAGGTCATCGTGTGTTTTCCATGGAAGACAGCGCGGTGTTTCTGGACTGGATCATCGGCCAGTCGGACGGCGAGATGAACCGGGTCGTTGGAGACCCGTTCCAATTGCGACAAGGCGATAGGCGGTTTTCGCGGGAAAAGAACCGGCTTATTTAGGCTAGCGTCGATGCCGTTGGACAGCGGTTTCTTGTTCGCGTACGGTTTACACTATCGCACAATTCATTGCGTCACGACCGCAAGATCAGAGGCGAACCCGCTGCGTTCACCGACATGGCCTCGTGGATTACAGATCACCCGTGTCCGACCTACCCGGTTATCCGCCGCATGATGCACGTGCCCATGGACCCAAAGGTCCGGTCCGCGGTCGAGGATCAGGCCCGTCAGGTCCGAGGCGTAGCACCACGCCAGGTCGGCATGCGGGTTCGGCAGGCTGGCCGGGTGCGGGGCGTGGTGGGTCACGACCACAGACGGGCCGACGTAGGACCCGGCGAGCTCCGCCTCAATGAAGGCTCGCGTCGCCCGGTGCATGGCCAGCACCTCGCCCGGCTCGATCCTGTTCCGAGACCGGGGGCCCGTCCTGATGCGGCGGTAGTCCACCATACCGAAGCGACCCTGTGCGGCCCGGAAGGCCTGCGTGAGGCCGTGGCTCCCCAGCCGGAAGTCTGTCCAGAGCGTGCCGCCCAGGAACCGCGTGCCGCCGATCACCACCGCGTTGTCGAGTAGCAAGTGGATGCCGAGCGCAGCGGCTCGATCCCTTCCTCGTTCGAGCTGGTCGAAGATGGTGTAGCGGTCCTCGCCCCGGTCCCACCAGAAGTCATGGTTGCCCGGGACGTAGACGACCGACGCGCCGGGGAGGCGCTCGGCCAGCCAGTCCAGGGACCGCGTCAGCGGCATGTGGATGTCGCCGGCGACCACGGCCACGTCGAAGCCCCCCGCCGGCGCGTGCGCGGCAGGGTCCCAGGCGTTCTCAGCCCATTCCTGGTGCAGGTCGCTAAAGGTCCAGAGGCGTTGGACAGGCACGGTCATAGCGCGCCTCCCGAGGCCCTGGCGTTCTCGGCGAGGCGCACGCGGATCTCATCGAGTGTGACCGGCCGGAAGTCGAAGCAGTCGACCCCAATATCCGTGCTCGCTGCGGTACCGGGCAGCCGGCCGTGCGAGTGACCGTAGAGGTGGATGTCTCCCCGGTGCATGCCCGGCCATACGCGATGCGCGTAGTGGCTGGCGAACACGGTGGCCATCGTGCCATCATCGCAAGTGACATGCACCCGGGCGACGTCGACAACGGGACCATCCCACGGCATCCGTTGCCCGATACGGTCATGGTTTCCTCTAACGAGGAAACGTCGGCCGTTCAGGCGCGAGAAGATCTCCCGCACCCGGGCCTCAGGGCAGCGGTAGAAGACGTCTCCAAGGTGCCAGACGGTGTCTTGCGGCCGTACGGCCGCGTTCCAGCGGGCGATCAGCGCCTCGTCGTGTTCCTCGATGGTGGCGAAGGGGCGGTTGAGGCCGAGGCGGCTTCCAAGCACAGCCCTATGGGACCAGTGACTGTCCGCCGTGAACAGAATTTGAGGTGACATGCGAGCCTCGCACAAATGCGGAGGGTCGGCACGCGGCGCGGCACTCCGGAGTCAAACGGGTGGGTGCGGGGCCGCGGGTTTCATGGTGAATGACTCCGGACGAAGGGCGTTACATCACCTGGGCGCACCCGCTGGGCAAGGCCGAAGCTGATGCCGTCCACATGCGGCAACCGGACGAAGACCTGGCATGGAGCGGATGCCTGTCCGCCAGGATCCCGCCGGCGGAGGCACCACGGCTACCGGCGCCGCGTTCACCTTCCAGACACCCGGAGGGCACGATGTCGAAACTGAAGACCGAGGACCGCGAGGACCTGAGCAAGAGCAAGTTCGCCCTGCCCGAGGAGCGGAAGTACCCCGTCGAGGACAAGGCGCACGCCCGGAACGCCAAGGCACGCGCCGCCCAGCAAGAGAAGGCCGGCAACCTCTCCGCGGCCGACAGGGAGCGGGTCGACACGAAGGCCGACAAGGTCCTCGGCAAGGGCTAGCCTCCTTGCCGGGGATGCGTCCCGGACAGCGGATCGAGAAGGTTGAGGGGGGCGCGCGACGTCCTCGCCGAGTAGACGCAGCCTAGCGTCCCGCCGCCCGAGGGAGGCGGGGCGACCAAAAAGGCTTACGGACGAGCGATCCCAACACCAGGGCGAGCCCGACCCTGCGGCCGGCCTTCATGAAGGTGTCGGCGATGGCCAGCGTCGCGGGGCCGGGGCTGGCAACGAGGGCGGCCGTGCAGGTCAGGGGCAGGCGCAGGGACGTGAGCATGGTGGTCCGGCGTCCGAGGTCGTGGGGATCACCATACGGCTTGTCCGGGGCGCCGCGCCACGAGCCACTTCAAGTCGCGTCGTGGAAGATGATCCCCAGCGTGTGCCGACGCCCCGAGCGGACCTCGCTGACGCCGTGCCGCATCATCACGCGGTAGTCGCCCTTGGTCCCGCGCTGAGCCGGCCGTGGACGGCGAAGACCACCGCGTCGCCCTTCGTCAGCGGCACGACCGCGGCCCGCGACTGCATCCTCGGGCGCTGCTCCGTCAGGACGAACTCCCCGCCCTCAAACGCCTCGCCTGGTTCGGACAGAAGCGTGGCGACCTGGAGCTGGAAGACGTGCTCGCCGTAGAGGTCCTGGTGCAGGCAGTTGTAGTCGCCCGGGACGTACTGCAGCAGCAGCGGCGTGGGCCGCCGTTGCCCGGCGGCGTGGCAACGCTCCAGGAACTCCGCGTGGGTCGCGGGGAAGCGGACGTCCAGGCCCATGCGCTCGTGCCACGCGTTCGCGACGGGCGCGAGCCTCGGATAGAGTTCCGTGCGCATTTCCTGCACGACGTCGGGCAGGGGGTATGAGAAGTAGCGGTACTCGCCCCGCCCGAACCCGTGGCGCGCCATGACGATGTGGCTGCGGAACGCGGGCGTGCCCCCGTACATCGCGGAGACGGCATCGCACTGGTCGGCGGTCAGGAGCTTCGGCAGCACGCCCCAGCCCTGCCGGTCGAGGTCGGCAACGACCGTCCCCCAGTCCAGTTCGTCGATGCGCGCCATGGTCATGCCGCCACCTGTTCGCGGTCGAGGATCGCGCGCTTGCGCTCGACGCCCCAGGCGTAGCCCGACAGGGCTCCGTCGTTGCGTACGACGCGATGACAGGGGATGGCGACCGCGAGCTTGTTGGCCGCGCATGCGCCCGCTACCGCGCGAGTCGCGCTCGGCAGTCCAATGCGCTCGGCGACCTCGGTGTAGGATGAGGTCTGGCCGAACGGGATGTCGCGCAGCGCCTGCCAGACCCGCTGCTGGAACGCGGTGCCGCGCACGTCGAGGGGCAGGTCCAGGCCGATCTGCGGCGCCTCGACGAAGCCGACCACCTTAGCCACGACGGCCTCGTACCCGGCGTCGCCCCCGATCAGCTTCGCCTTGGGGAAGCGGTCCTGAAGGTCGCGCGCCAGCGTATCCGGGTCGTCGCCGATCAGGATGGCTGCCACGCCCTTGGCGCTGGATGCGACCAGGATCGCTCCGAGCGTCGTCTCGCCGATGGCGAAGCGGATCTCCTCCCGCACCCCACCCCTGCGGAAGGCCGAGGGCGTCATCCCGAGCATGGCGTCCGACGCCGCATAAAAGCGGCCGCTCGAACTGAAGCCGGCGTCGTAGATGGCCTCGGTGACGCTGCCGTCGCCGGCCAACGCCTTACGGACGCGCTTCGCTCGGTGGGCGGCCGCGTAGCCCTTCGGCGTCAGGCCGGTCTGCGCCTTGAAGATGCGGTGGAAATATCCGGGACTGAGCCCGAGCGCCGCCGCGAGGTCGGTCAACGATGGCGCCGTCTCGCCATCCTCGATCAGCCGGCAGGCCCTGGTGACGAGTTCGGCGTTCACCGCCTCGGCGACCGGTCCGTCGGGCTTGCACCGCTTGCACGGCCGGAAGCCGGTCCGCCGCGCATCCTCAAGGGTGTCGTGGATGGTGACGTTCCCGGGGTTGCAGCCACGCGAGGGGCAGGACGGCCGGCAATAGATGCCTGTCGTGCTGACGGCGTACCAGAACCGGCCGTCCGCCGTCTTGTCGCGGGCGACGATGCGGGCCCAGCGCGGATCGGCGAGGATGGCCTGGGCGTGCGTGTCTTGGATGGTCATGGCATCGGTCCTCAGGCGGCGAGCCCGACCTCGCCGCGCGCCCGGTCGACGTCGGGCATGCGGTAGGCCTTCTCCTCGATCTCGGCGAGGCGGGAGGGGACGATCTCGGTCGGCGAGACGCCGTAGAGCTTCTGGAAGTTCATGATCAGCGGTTGCCACTTGGCGGGGTCGATCCGGTTCTCGTGCCCGTCCATGAGCAGGTCGGGGTGCACGTGGACGCGGGTGATGCGCACCTCGAAGGCCGAGAGCAGGCCCGCGACCTGGGGATCGTCGTCCATGATCCCGTGCCGTGCCGCGACGACGGCTTCCAGCTGGATCGGGCATTCCAGGGCACGCGGCGCGGCCACGGTCTGCGACGGGACGGGCGTCAGGCCGGCCACCTCGAACTTCCGGGGCTCGTACGAGTAGCCCAGCTTCTGCTTGAGCGCGGGGATGTCCTTGGTGCCGGTCAGGCGGGCGAGCCTGTTCACCGCGTCGGCCTGCGCGGGGGAGGCCAGGTTGAGCACGCACTGCCCGGTCCGGATCATGTTCTGCGGCGTCTGCGACGCGGTCTGGAGGCCGAGCATGCACCGCCAGCCGAGCCACCACGCGGCCGACATCGGGGCGAGGTTGGCGGTACCGTCCTCGTTCTGCGTGCTGATGAGGACGACCGGCGTTCCGAGGTAGAGGATCGACGGCTCGATGGTGACGTGGGTATCGGTCACGACAGGCTCCATGGCTTGGCAACGAGCCACCTATGAGCCAGCGCGTGCGGCGAGGAACTCCGGTTCTTGCTCTGAAATCTAACTGTCACGATTGGCGGGATCGGCCGAATGACCGAGGGGCCGACTTCGACGAAGGCCAACTCGATCAGGGAGACGTCGATGCCGTAGTCCGCGAGGGCGCTGTGCTCGATGAGGGCCGGCAGCAGGCATACGTGGAGGCACGAGATGGCCTCGGAGAGCTCCGCCTTCTCCATGAAGCCGACCGGTCCGGTCCAGGCCGTTCCGGCCCGGGCAAGGCACCTCTCGTCACGGCCCCCGCCGCTGCGTTTTACGACCGCCCGCCCACCATCACGACGAGCTCGTTGCAGGTATAGGCCTGCCTTGGGTGTGAGCACGCCTCATTGATGCGGCGCTCGATGACCAGTTGCGACCGGTGGTCGAGCCGCCCCAGCACCTGGCTCGTGCTACGCCGCTGGTTCCCCATTGTCTCGAATGACATCAGAGCACCTCAGGGCTGAGCGCTGACGCATCTGGGCCCGTTCTGTCACCTTAGGGGATTTTGGTGCATCGCAGCCCGCAACCACAAGGCTGGATCTATAGGACCAAGCGATCTCGACATGCGCGCAGACGTAGGCGGCCGTCGCCCCAATCGTGATTTTAAAATGACTTAGACGTCCTGGCCGAACGGAGGCAGCGACACCGGTTTGTTCCAACCAGCTGTCGTTTGTTCCAGCTAGCCTGTCGCCCTAGAATATTTGGCGCACCCGACACGATTCGAACGTGTGACCTTTGCCTTCGGAGGGCAACGCTCTATCCAGCTGAGCTACGGGTGCTGACCGCGGGATCTCAGTAGCCCATGCCGGCGGGCGACGCAACCGGGTTCGGACGATGAGCGACGCGCGACGATGCGTTTCCGGGCGGAGTCGTCCGGCGATGTCTCGCCGTTCCCGATGGCGGCCCTCGCCGTATCGGGCCCCGGCGTCTATGCTCGCCCGGTCCGACGACCGCCCGAGATCCCCCTTGCGCCTGACCCACATCACCCACCACGACCTCGACGGCTACGGCGCCGCTGCCGTCGTGGCGGCCCATGCCGATCCGGCCTGCATCATCCACGTGCCGCGCTACAGCGATGTCGGCCCGATCGTCGACGACGAGCTGAAGCGGCTCGGCCGGCAGGCGGCTTCCGAGATCCTGCTCCTCACCGACCTCGCCCTGGAGGAGCCGACGATCGCCTTCCTGCGCCGGTTCGCCGCGATGAACCGTCGCCGCGACGCCGGTGCCGTCCACCGGCTGGTGGTGCTCGACCACCACGCTTCCTCGATCGACCAGCTCCGCCGCCAGGGCCTGGAGCCGAAGCCCGAGCCGGATCAGGTCGGCCTCAGCCGCCTCGATCTCGGCGATCCCGGGATCGTCGTGCTGCTCGACGAGGGCCGCAGCGCCACCTGGATGACGTTCGCGCATCGCGCACTGTTCGCCACCCGCGAGGCGGCGGCCGACCGCGCCGACGACCTCGCCGCGATGGTCGAGGCGGTGGATGCCCTCGATCTGTGGCGCAAGGACGATCCGGTGTTCTCCCGCGGTCTCGCCCTCGACGAGGTGTTCTGGGACAACGTCTCGACCCTGGTTCCGGTCGGGCATCCGGCCCACGACCCGTTCGTGGCGCGGTTGCTGCTCGACGCCAGCCGGGCCCTGCGCGCGGGTGCGACGCCCGCGCGCCTGGAGCAGGCCGTGCCGGCGATCCGCGGCGCGATCGTCGACGACCTGATGCGGGACGAGCCCGGTGACGACCCGGCCCTGACGACCCGCATGCGCATGGCCCGGGCGCTCGCCCGCTCGGAGGCGCTGTTCCACACCCTCGGCGACGGCACTCTCCTGTCCTTCTCCCTCGATGCCGGAACGTTCCAGCGCGTCTCCGACCTCATCATGGCGGGAGGGCGCGCGAGGCGCCTCGTCAACGTGCAGCGGTCCGGCTCGCTGTCGTTCCGGTCGATCGACGGCACGGCTCTGGAGGGGGCGCGGCTGTTTCGCGGCGGCGGCCACCAGGATGCGGCGGGCGGCAAGCTGCCGGGCGGCTCGGCCTTCTCCCTCGCCGACGCCGTGGCCCAGGTCGAACCGGTGCTGAACCCGCCGAAATCCGCCGCCGAGAACAGCCCGTTCGCGGCCCTGCGCAACTGGAAAGGCTGAGGCCGGCGTTATCTTCCACGAGCGACACGCCGCGCCGGAGGCCGCCATGACAGCCGAGATCCTGGGTCTGCGCTACCTGCACGAGGGCTGGACCAGGTTCGGCCTCGCCCGGGTGCGGCTCGCCGACGGCACGGAAGTCGAGCGCGAGGTCGAGGATCACGGCGATTCGGTCGGCGTGCTGCCCTATGACCGCGCCCGGCGGGTGGCGATGCTGGTGCGCGAGCTGCGCGTGCCGGCGCTCCTCGTCGCCGGCGAGCAGTCGCAGCTCGAAGCGCCGGCCGGAATCATCGACGGCGGCGATCCGGAGGAGAATGCCCGGCGCGAGGCGCTGGAGGAGACCGGTCTGCGCCTCCACGTCCTCGAGCCGGTCGGGGTGACCTATTCCTGCGCCGGCATCTCGACCGAGCGCATCCACCTGTTCCTGGCGCCCTACGGCACCGCCGACCGCGAGCAGGCGGGCGGCGGCGTCGCGGACGAGCACGAGAACATCAGGGTGGTGGAGATGCCGCTCGCCGCCCTCGCCGCCCTCGCCGACAAGGGCGGGCTCACCGACCTGAAGACGCTGACCCTGGTGCTCGCCCTGCGGTCGCGGCACCCGGATCTGTTCGGCTGATCACTCCGCCGGCGCCTCGGCGGCGCGTCCGAGCGCGACGTGCGGGACGAGGATCGCCGCCGCCACCGCGAGCAGGGCGATGACGAACACCGCCCAGAACGTCTGGTGCAGGGCCTGATGCAGCAGGGCCTGCACTCCGGCGAGGTCGGCCGGCACCGGGCCGGGGGCGAGGACCCGCTGCAATTCCTCCGAACTGACGGCCGCGCCCCGGCTGGCGAGGCCGTGGTTGAGCACGGCGCCGAACACCGTCGCGCCCAGCGTGCTGCCGAGGTTGCGCGCGAACACGTTCGAGGCGGTGGCGCTGCCGCGCTGCGACCACGGCACGATCTCCTGGATCAGCACCAGGGCGGCGGTGCTGAGCAGGCCCATCCCGAAGCCCATCACCAGCGACCCGGCTCCGGCCATCGCCGGGTGGCGCCCCGGCCCGAGGGTGAGGAGCAGGGCGGCGCCGACCGGCAGCAGCAGGCTGCCGGCGATCATGATCCGGCGCAGCGAGAACCGGCCGATGCTGCGCGCCGCCAGCGTCGCGCCGATCGGCCAGCCGAGCACCATCACGGTCAGCGCCATGCCGGCGACGATCGGGGTCTGGCGCAGCACGCCCTGAACGTACATCGGCAGGAAGGTCGTCAGCCCGATCAGCGCCATGCCGGCGAGGAGCGCGCTGGCATTGGCCGCCGCGATCGGCCGCCGGCTCCACAGGTCGAAGGCGATGATCGGCTCCGGCGCCGCCCGCTCCTGCCGCACCAGCAGCGCGGCGCTGACGAGGAAGACCAGCGCCGCCCAGGCGCTCCGCGCCCATTGCCCCTCCCCCGCCTCGGTCAGGCCGACCATCATCGCGGCGACGGCCGCGGTGAACAGCGCGGCCCCCGGCACGTCGATGCGGCGGCGCTCCCGCGCCACGTCCTCGTGCAGGAACAGCAGGAAGAACGTCACCGCCAGGGCGCCGATCGGCAGGTTGATCCAGAAGATCCAGGCCCAGGAGGCGTGCTGGATGATGAAGCCGCCGGCCATCGGGCCGATCACCGCCGAGACCGCCCAGACGCTGGCGAGGAAGCCCTGGATGCGGCCCCGCTCGCGGGCGCTGTAGAGGTCGCCGACGATGGTCAGCGCCACCGGCTGGATCGCCCCGGCGCCGATCCCCTGGATCAGCCGGAACACGATCATCGCCGGCATCGACCATGCGAACCCGCACAGCAGCGAGCCGAACAGGAAGACGCCGATCCCGGCGAGCAGGACGGAGCGGCGGCCGTAGACGTCGGACAGCTTGCCGAACACCACCGTGGCGGCGGTCTGGGTGAGCAGGAAGCCGGAGAAGACCCAGCTGTAGAGCGACAGCCCGCCGAGTTCGCCGACGATCTGTGGCATTGCCGTCGAGATGATCGTCGCCTCGATGGCGACCATGAACATCGACGCCATCACGGCGGCGATCACGAGGGGCCGGCGGGTGGTGCGTGAGGCGGTCATGGGGACCCGGTGGTCGAGGCTGCCGCGACGGCGCGGCGATCCGGCACGGCCGGTCGACGGATGTCGAACTAGGCCCCTCCCCTGCTCCCGGCAAGCCTTGCCGCCCGCGCGACCCGACCGTGAAGTCCAGTCGCAAGATATTCCTGCGTCATGCTCCGCAAGGAAAACAGGTGAATGCTTGCGGGAACGGTCGACGACTGCACCGCCGCAGGATGTGTCGGGTCGCCCGTGCCTTGCGATCGAGGGGCGCCCGCGGCAGGCGGGTGGGAGAGGAAGATGAACGACGGTTCTGTAATCGGGCCTCCGCTGTCAAGCGGCGCCGTGCTACCGCGTGGGCCGGAAGGACCGCACGATGGTCAGCAGACGTCGCACACGAGGGAACATGGAACCCATGTTGCAGACGCCGTTCTTCGACGCCCTCCTGGCGCGACATCCGCAGTGGCGCGACATCCCGCTTTGCCCAGCGCAGTCTGATCCCCGGTCAGGGGTTACGCTGATCGTACCAGCGCCGCCCGGCTCCGACTTGTTCAGCGGCCTCTGGATCGAAGACGATGAGGGCGAGATCACCATCGGGTTCGATCACAGCCACATTCATCTTTCATGGCCATCCTACCCAGGGAACACCTCACCGACCCCAATATGGCGTGATCCGATTGCATTCACGGACGCGGTGTTGACCGAGAGCGTCGTCGCCTCGTCCGGCTGGATCGATGGCCGGTTGCGCGTCGGCTCCCTTCATGACGCTGCGGCATTTCCTGATCTCCTCGTGTCCAAGCTCCAGCATCTCCGTGTGAGATCATGGCTTGGTACGTTCGATCGGGACCAATCCCTGGCGAGTGAGCAGGCCCATAATCGGTGACAGGTCATGTTCACTGCAGGTCGAGAGTTCGTATTCCCCGATCGCACGCTGGGCGCGCCCTCGCCCGCGGCCGAGAATTGCGCCACGAAGACGGAGTGGTCGCGGCCGCGCGGCAGGATCCGGTAATCGAGGGTCAGGTCGGCGCCGCCGCTCTCCTCGGGCGACAGCGACAGGCGGGCGCGCCGGAGCCTCGGCGCGGCGGCGAAGGTCTCCGGCGGAATCCGATCGGCCCGCGCCGCCGGTCCGGCGAGGCCGCGCCCGAGCGCCGCGAGGTGGGGCGGGATCCGCGGGTATTGCGCCGCGGGATCGTCGTGATACGATTTTCGGACGATCAGTTCCGACAATCGTATCACCAGCCCGCGCGGCGGAGCTTTGCTCCGCACGCATGAGCGAAGCCGATGTCCGCATCGCGAAGCGATGGCGCAGCAATCGCCACGATCCCGCAGGGATCGCCTGAAGCGATCAACCGGAAACCGTAGACAGATCACGGTGCGGGCGAGGCCGCTGCCCGCCAGTCGCGCAGGACCAAGCCGCAGGCTCAGGCCCTCGACCCGGACCCGGCCGAAATAGGGGTGGTCGGCGGCGGCGCTGTCGTCCACGCTGCTCCTCCGGATCGCGGCGGCGACCGCCCCGGCGATGGTAGCACCCGACCTGTCCTTCGTCCCGGGCAGGTCCGACGCGGGAGAGGCTCAAGGCCGCACGATCGAGGGTGCGGTTGCAATCCCCGGGTCAGGAACGAAATCCGGAGGCTCCGGTTGGTTTGCGCACCAGCAAAGAGTTCGCCTATGGATCGTCCTCATGACGCCGCCCGGTTCGAGGAGCCCGACGCGATGGGGCACGAGCCCGGCGAGGAGGTGGTCCTGGCGCCGCTGGCCGACTTCCCGCACATCGACCTGCGCCGGAGCGGCGAGCCCTGGCACCGCCGCCGTCAGGCCGGCAAGGCGATGCGCCGGGACGTGCCCCACGCCGACCACGGGGAGTGGGCGCCGGCTCCGGACCGCCCCGACCCGGTCGCCCTGATCGAGGCCGCCCATGCCGGACGACAGGAGCACCTGATTCCGCTGCGGGTCGCCCGGATGGCGAGTTCGCCCTTCGCGTTCCTGCGCGGCGCCGCCGCCGTCATGGCCTGGGACCTCGCGCACACGCCGCGCAGCGGCATCACCGTGGTGATGAACGGCGACGCCCACATCTCGAATTTCGGCCTGTTCGGCACGCCTCAGCGCGACATCGTCCTCGACCTCAACGACTTCGACGAGGTGACGGTGGGCCCGTGGGAGTGGGATCTGAAGCGCCTCGCCGTCAGCATCGAGGTCGCGGGCCCGGGACGAGGGCGTGGCGGTGCAGGAGCGGCACGAGGCGGTGATGGCGGCGGTCGGCGGCTACCAGCACGCGACGACCGAGCTGGCGCCGCAAGGGCCCCTCGACGTCTGGCACCGGGCGGCGCGAGCCGACCAGCTCGACTTCTCCGGCATCCACATCGATGCGGCGTCGCAGGCGGTGGTCGAGCGGGCGGTCGCCAAGGCGCGGCGACGCCACAACCGCAGCCTGCTCGACCGGGTCGGCGAGCGTCAGGTGAACGGCGGCTGGCGTTTCCGCGACGAGCCGCCGATCCTCACCCGGGTCGACGACGACACCCGCGAGGCGGTGACGGTGGGGCTGGAGCGTTACGCCGAGACCCTGCCGCGGGAGCGCCGGTTCATGCTCAGCCGCTACCACGTCGTCGACGTCGCCCACCGGGTGGTCGGGGTCGGCAGCGTCGGCACCCGGGCCTACGTGGCGTTCCTGTGCGGCAATTCCGACCAGGATGCGCTGTTCCTTCAGGTCAAGGAGGCGGTATCCCCAGCCCACGCGCCCTACCTGCCGCCGATGCCGGAGCCCTACGCCTCGCACGAGGGCGAGCGGGTGATCTACGGCCAGCGCCTGCTCCAGGCGGTCGGCGACCCCCTGCTCGGCTGGACCACCATCGAGGGACGCCCGTTCTACGTCCGGCAGATGAAGAACATGAAGGGCGAGATCCCGGTCGGCTGCCTCGGCGGCCAGCCGCTGATGTACTTCTCCTGGGCCTACGGCGCCCTGCTCGCCCGCGCCCATGCCCGCACCGGGGACGCCGCCGCCATCGCGGGCTATTGCGGCCGGCGCCCCGATCTGCGCGAGGCCCTGGCCGGCTGGGCGCAGGCCTACGGCGACCGCAACGCCGCCGACCACCGGTTGCTGCTCGACGCCGTGGCGCAGGGGCGGCTCGAAGCGGCGGCCGACCCGCAACTCTGATCGCTCCGGGACGCTCGGGCGGCGTCACGCCGCCGTCGAAACCGGGGCCCAGGCGGCGTCACGCCGCCGTCGAAACCGGGGCCCAGGCGGCGTCATGCCGCCGTCGAAACCAGGGGATGGGCGGCTTAACGCCACCGTCGAATCCCGTGGATGACGGCACCGGGCCGGGACCCCGGCGCGGACCCGAAACGTTCTGCGTACCCGACCCGAGGCGGTTCACGGATCAGCGATGGCCAAGCGGAAGACCCGGACGCGCGACGACCTCCAAACCGGGGAGCGCGTGGCGCCCCTCGTTCCCCTCGGGGCGCTGGCGGTGGCGCTGCTCGACCTGCGGGAGACCGGCCGCCCCCTCGTCCACGTCGCCCGCGACGCCCGCCGCCTCGACGCCCTCGCCGCCCTGCTGCGGACCCTCGACCCGCTGTGCCGGGTCGCGGTCTACCCGGAATGGGACTGCCTGCCCTTCGACCGCGCCTCGCCCTCGCGGGGGACGATGGGCGCGCGGGCCGGGGTGCTGCGCTGGCTCACCGATGCCGCCGCCCTGCCCGATCTCGTGCTCACCACCGCCCCGGCCCTGATCCAGCGCGTGCCGCCGCCGCAGACCTGGGGCGGCGCGCATCTCGAACTCTCCCCCGGCGACGCCCTCGATCCCGAGGCGGTCACGGCGTTCCTGCGCCGGCTCGGCTACATCCTCGACGACCGCATCGACGAACCCGGCGAAATCGCCGTGCGCGGCCGGACCATCGAGGTGTTTCCCGCCGCCGCGCCCCGGCCGTGCCGGATCGAGCACGACGGCGCCCGGGTCACCGCCATCCGCAGCTACGACCCGGTCTCGCAGCGGTCCCTCGGCGAGGTCGAGCGCCTCGTCGTCGACCCGGCGACCGAGGTGATCCTGGCGCCGGATTCCGGCATCGCGTTCGAGCCGTTCACCGGTCAGGAGCACCGCCTCGCCGGGTTCTACCCGCGCCTCGTCGCGCCGCTCGACTACGTCGAGGCGGCGCGGCTGGTGGTCGAGGACGGGGCCGAGGCGCGGGCCGAGGCGTTCTTCGAGCAGATCGACGAGGGCCGGGACGGCCGCCGCGCCGCCGGCGACCGCGCGGCGGAGGGCGGCCTCTACCTGACCCGCGAGCAGTGGGCCGGAACCCGGAGCGCCCGCGAGGTCGCCTCGGCCTCCGCGGCCGAGAAGGTGGCGGTTCCGGTCTTCGCCCGCGAGCGCCGGCCGGGACCGGCCTTCGCCGAGGCCCTGGCCGGCCGCCTGAAGGCCGGGGACCGCGTGCTCCTCGCCGGGCCGGCCCAGGCCCTGAAGCGCCTCGTGCGTCAGGCGGAACGGGCGGCCGCGCGCAAGGTCCGCCCGGCCTCGTCCTGGGCCGACCTCGTCTCGGCCAAGCCCGGCGAGATCCTGTCCCTCGTCGGTGCCGTCGACGCCGGGTTCCGGGTGCCGCAGGCCGGCGCCACGGTGTTCTCGGCCGCCGACCTCCTCGGAGCGGCCGGCACCGTGGCCGAGGAGCGCCCGGCCGCCCTGCCGATGGGCGAGGTCGAGCTGCGCGTCGGCGACGTGGCGGTCGACCGCGACCACGGCCTGTGCGTGTTCGAGGGGCTGGAGGCCCTCGGTGCCGGCGACGGCGAGAGCGCCGAGGCCCTGCGCCTGCGCTTCCACGGCGACGCGATCCTGATGGTCCCGGTCGCCAAGGCCGACCGCGTGTGGCGCTATGGCTCCGAGGAGGACGCGGTCACCCTTGACCGGCTGGAGGGCGGCACCTGGGAGAAGCGCCAGCTCGAGGCCGAGGCGAGCCTCGCCAAGATGGCGCGCCGGCTCCTCGCCGCCGCCGAGGAGCGCCGCGGCCGCAACGCCCCGGTCCTCGCGCCGTCGCCCCGGGAGATGGAGCGCTTCGCCGCCGGCTTCGGCTTTCCCCTCACCCCCGATCAGGCGGCGGCCGTGGACGCGGTGGCGGCCGACCTGGCCTCCGGCCGGCCCATGGACCGCCTCGTCTGCGGCGACGTCGGCTTCGGCAAGACCGAGGTGGCGCTGCGCGCCGCCGCCGCGGCGGTCCTCGCCGGGCGGCAGGTCGCCGTCGTCGCTCCGACCACGGTGCTGGTGCGCCAGCACCTGCGCACCTTCGCCCGGCGCTTCGCCCGCTTCGGCATCGAGGTGGCGCATCTCTCGCGCCTCGTCGCCCCGGCCGAGGCCAGGCGGGTGAAGGCCGGGCTCGCGGACGGATCGGTCCGCCTCGTCGTCGGCACCCACGCCCTCGCCGGGCGCGGGGTGAGCTTCCACGATCTCGGCCTCGTCATCATCGACGAGGAGCAGCGCTTCGGCACCAGGGACAAGGCGTCCCTGCGCGAGGCCGCCGGCGACGGCCACATCCTGACGCTGACCGCGACCCCGATCCCCCGCACCCTGCAATCGGCCCTGGCCGGGCTGCAGAGCCTCAGCGTCATCGCGACCCCTCCGGCGGTGCGCCAGCCGATCCGCACGGTGCTCATCCCGTTCGATCCCGACACCCTGCGCGCCGCGCTGCTGCGCGAGCACGGCCGCGGCGGCCAGAGCTTCGTGGTCTGCCCGCGGATCGAGGATCTCGCCGCCGTCGAGGCGCGGCTGCGCGGCCTCGCCCCCGACCTGTCGATCGCCGTGGCGCACGGCGACCTGAAGCCGGCGGAGATGGACGAGATCATGGTCCGCTTCGCCGACGGCGAGGGCGACGTGCTGCTGGCCACCAGCATCATCGAGAGCGGCCTCGACGTGCCGCGGGCCAACACGATGATCGTCTTCGACGCCGAGCGGTTCGGGCTCTCGCAGTTGCACCAGCTCCGCGGCCGGGTCGGGCGCGGCCAGCGCCGCGGCGTCACCTACCTCCTCAGCCGCCCGGACAAGCCGCTCTCGCCCGCGGCGGAGAAGCGCCTGCGCACCCTGGAGGCCCTCGACCGCCTCGGCGCCGGCTTCGCGATCTCCGCCCGCGACCTCGACCTGCGCGGCGCCGGCGACCTCGTCGGCGAGAGTCAGGCCGGGCACGTCAAGCTGATCGGGCTCGGCCTGTACCAGCACCTGCTGCACCTCGCCCTGCGGGCGGCCAAGGGCGAGCCCGCGGAGGACTGGACGCCGGAGATCCGCCTCGGCCTCGCCGGTTGCGTCCCGCCGGACTACATCCCGGAACCGGAGATCCGCCTCGGCCTCTACACCCGCCTGCTGCGCCTGCGCAGCGTCGGCGAGGTCGAGGCGCTGCGGCGCGAGGTCGAGGACCGCTTCGGCCTGCTGCCGGAACCGGTGGAGGCGCTGATGACCCTCGCGCGGCTGCGCGCCGGCTGCTTCGTCCTCGGCGTCGCCCGCCTCACCGGCGGTCCCCAGGGCATCGCCGCCGACCTTCGCCCGGGTCTCCCCTGCCCGGTTCCGGCCGGGGACGACCTCGCCGTCAAGCCGGGGCGCCTCGTGCTGGGCCGCCCCAGTGAGACCCCCGCCGAGCGGGCGACCCTGGCGACCGACCTGATCCACCGGATCCAGGAGGCGAGGGAGGGCTGACCGGCCAGCTACATAGAAACCGATTTCATCTGACTGCGGCCATGGACGAATGTCCGGGGTGGCTCGAGACCGGACACGAGGAGGGACACGGCGGTTCGTGGTCGTTCTCCTCTCCCCGCTTGCGGGGAGAGGAGGAGACCCGTGCTTCTCGCGGAGGGCGTGGGCTCACCCGGATGACGGCCCCGTTTCATCCGCGAGCGACGGCCAAGCCGGTGAGCAACTCATGCGATACAGCTCGGCGGTTGCTGCACAGTCGCATCGCGACGCGGAAACCGGCTTCGCGCGGACGCCGCGCGGGCTTCGATACGGTTTCAAGGAACTGATCACCAAAAAAACCGTGTCACACCAGGCGCAGTTCCTGCCGGGCGAGATGATCGGGCACGCCGCGCCGCACCAGCCGCTTCCGGCGCGCCTGCCGCGTGCACCAGTCGGCCTGAGCCTCCGCGGCCGCCAAGACCGGGCGCGTCCACTGCTCCAGCCAGAACAGATGGGCGGCGATTCCGAGCAGGACGGTCTGTGCGAAGAGGTCGTGAGAGGCCACCAGCACGCGCTGGAACTGATCCTCCAGATTCAGCCTCGATGTGCCGGCCTGCGCCATGATTCCCTGGCTCCCGAGAGAACCCAGCCTAACCAGGTTTTTGTCGCAAAAGTGTTCACCGGTCTTGTGGCAGAAACCTGCCCCGAAACGGAAATCTGAACAGCAGAAGCGTTGGCCAGTCGGCGCAAGTCTGCGCAGCAGCGCGGGACGATGGGCCGAAGCTCCCGCCAACCCGACACCTGGGTCACCGGCGGTGTGCCCGCTTTCCGTACCCGCCGCAGTTCCGGGCCGGAGGCTCGTTCAGCCGTTCGACGCAATGCGACTTCGGGAAAGCAACCACAGGCCGTCAGGGTCGAGCGAGGGAACTCCATCAGCCCATCCGGCCGCGAGGATTCTGCGCCGCGGACGGATGGGCCTGTTTCGGCTCAGTCCTTGAGATCGTCCTCGATCTCCTTGAGCAGGGCGAGGTGCTCCCGGATCTGGCCGCGGGCGAGTTTCGCCACGGCGAGGTTCTCGCGGTCCTTGCCGGAGGTGAGGTAGTCCTCCTGGATCTTGAGCAGGGCCTGATGGCCCTGGATCTGGCCGCGGATGTACTCGCGGTCGAAGGCGCTGCCGGCCTTGGCCTGTTCCAGCTTGTCCAGCATCGCCTTGCCCTTGGCGTCGAGCTGGCCGGTCACCTCGGCCTCGGCGGGCGGCTTCACCGCACCGCTGGCCGTGGTGGCGGGATCACGCATCGCCTTGAGCACGTCGGCGATGGTCTCCTGCTCGGCCACCTCGAACCGGGCGAACTGCTTCACGTCGTCGTCCTTGGCCTTCTGTAGGGCGACGCGGCTCGCGGCCAGCGACATCGCTCCGGCCGCGAGGGTGTCGGCCGCATGCTTGGCTTCGGCTTCGCCCATGTGGGCACCGGTGTTCCCGGTCGTCTGCGACACGGAACTCGGCGGATTTTGCGCCATGGCGCCACCAGCGAACGTCGGAAGAGCGATGACGGAGGCCAGAGCCAAGATTGTGAGACTGCGATGCATGAGCGTCGACCTTTCGAATACGTTTCCGCACTGTAAGGACCGCACCAACGTATCGCCCGGCATCGGGTTTCAGCGTTGCGGTGACTATCGCCGGATGGCGGCGGCCGGGCGTGATTGTTCAACCGCCGCGTGCATCAGCCTTCGGCCTTGTCGGCCTGTCCGAGCTTCGCACCGCCCCGGGGATCGGTCGCGTCCTCGCCGCCCGCGTCGGGGTCCTCGCGGCCCTGCGGCGTCAGGCGCGGAGCGGCGATGTCGGCGGGGGTCGCCTCGGAGCCGGGCCGGTCCGCGGGCACGCGGCCCTGGTCCTCTGTCGTCGGCTTTGCCATCGGTCTGCCTCCCTGGCGGCGAACGGTCGCTTCGGGCCGTTCGGCATCAGCCCGCGCGGCGCCTGAGCGATCAACCGGAAATCGTATGAGAAGGGGGCCGGAAGATGCCCGGCCCCCTTCGAATCTTGGTTCCTGGTTCAGCGGGCGCCGGTCGCCGGGCCGCTGCTGGTGTTCGCGCCACCGCTGTGGCCGCTCGTTGCTCCGGCCGTACCCGGAGCCGCCATGTCCGGGCTCGTCGGCGCGACGGTGCCGGTGGTGGCCGGCATGTCGCGGCCGGGCATGCCCTTCTCGGCGTTGCTCTTCACGCTGGCAGGATTGTTCATGTTGTTCTCGGCGCTGCCGGGCATCGCCGACTGGGCGAGGGCGGCGCCGCCGAGGGCGAGCGAGGCCACGAGGGCGAGAGCGGTCGAACGCATGGGGGAGACTCCTGTCGATGTCGGTCTGCCTCCCAACGTCCGCCACCTCCGAAAGGTCCGGCCGGCACGGACCGGATTCGACTCACCCGGGCGCATCTTGCCTGCCGCGGACGTAGCCTCGCGAGATCAGCCGGCTGTGGCGGCGCGTGCGCCGCTCGGCTTCCATCAGGTCGGCGAGGGCATCGGTGATGGCGCAGCGCAGCGCGAGGTCGGCATCGCCGGACGCGAGGAGAAGGTAGGCCGCCGCGATGGCCTCGACCGGGCAGCCGGACGCCGGCGGGGCCGCGGCACGGGAGGTGGGGGTTGCGTTCGAGACGGCGTGTCGTGCATCCGGCATCGGGCATCGCTCCGGGCGAATCGGGTAAGAACATAAAGTGAACACGCCACGTCCGGGATAGTTCGGTCAAGGTCCGGGCTGTTCGGGGAGCGAGCGCCGCGCCGCGGTGGCCGGCCCGGTTTGCGGGCGGTTAACCTTTGCATGCGCAGATCCCACAGACCCTGCCGGGGGCGTGCCGGGTCGGCCGGCCTGCCGGTGCGACGAGCCGGCGCCGGCCGGCACGGGCGCGTGGAGCGGAGCCGACGATGATCCCTCATCCCTCCCCCTCCCCGGTCCTGCGGGTTCCGGCCCTCGCGGCCCTGGTTCTCGTGAGCCTGACGGCTTCGGTTCAGGCGGCCCGTTCGCCCTTCCGCACGGCGCTCGAGGCGCGGGGCGGATGCGGCGTGCACCGGATCCTGGCCGAACGGAGGCTCGGTTCCCTCGAGGCGCCGCCGGGCGTGCCCGCGAGGCCCTTCGATCCGCTCGCGGATCTGTTCGGCAAGCCGGTCAATGCCTGGACCGAGGCCGACATCCGGGATGCCGTGGCCGCCTATTCGGCGTGCGAGGCCAGGGAGCAGGTTCCGTCGTCCCGTCGCGACGCCGTCCGGCCCGAGGCCGCGCGACTGGAGCAGATCCTGCGCCGCCTCGTCGGCCTGACCCGGGCGAAGGACCCCCTCGAGGACGAGGCCGGACCACCCGAGCAGGCCGCGGCGCACCCGCCTGAGCAACCCGGCGGGCGTTCGCGCGAGCGCAGGGACACCGCCTTCGTGCCGCCGCCACGCACCGCTCCCGCGCCGGCCCAGCGTCCGGAGGCCCTGCCCGCGGCCATGCCGACGAGCGCACCCGCCCCGGCGGCCGAGGACGGCGAAGCGGCGGCAAGCCCGACGGCCGGCAGCGGCCAGATCGCCTCGGCCGATCCCGCGGCCGCGGCGGCGGCCGCTGGCACCGGGAGAGGGCCGGGCGAGCGCAGCACCGTGATCCCGCTGCCCGGCTCCCGCGCCCTGTCCCGCGTCGTTCCGATGTACCGGCCCGCCGCACCGCCCGCCTGCCTGCTCACCCTGGCCGCCTTCCGGCAGGTGCGGTCCGACATGCTGGTGCAGGAGGTCGAGGACGCGATCGGGTGTCCCGGCAGCCTGGACACCGCGACCATGGTTCCCGGTATCGGCGAGGTCGAGATCTACACCTGGTCGGATGACCGGACGAATTCCCGGATCACGATGACCTTCTACGACAAGCGCCTGAAGCGGAAGTCCCAGCGCGGCCTCGACTGAGCGCCCGAGCCTGCCCTGCGCCTCGTCGCGGTCATCCGACGATGCGACAGGCGCATCGCCGAAGAAGCCGGGATCGGGAGGCCGGGATCGGGAGCCCGGGCGAGGCGCCGATGCCGGCGCCGGGTCGGGGGCGTCAGCGCGTGATCTGGTGGGGTGCGATCGGGTCGCTCGCCGGGAAGGTCTCCTCGACGGCTTCATCGAGCAGCGCGTCCTGCCTCGACGTCAGATCCTCTCCGGTCCGGCGGGGTGCGGGCGCCGCGGCGGCGGCAAGGTCGGAACGCGGCTGTCCGCGCCTGAGATCGTGCGCCCGGGCATGACCCGGCCCCCCGGCACGGCCGCCGTCGCCCGCGTCGAACCGCGGTCGCGACGAGCCGGTTCCCCGCAGAACACCCGTGCGCCACGCGAGGAGCCCGAGACCGATCGCCGCGACGGCGACGCTCGCGCCGAGGAAGACCTCGCCGCCCGCCAGAGCGGAGCCGGTCGGCCTGCGCCGGCCGCCCCGGAGCGCCCGCGTCCTGGCGCGGATGAACGCCGTGGTCGCTTCCTCGGCCTGCGCCGGCGACATCCGGGCCCGGGCCAGGGGGATCAGATCGTGATTGTGCCGGTGCAGGTGCTGGTCGAGCCGGAACGTGGCGTCCTCGAACGCGTCGAGCCACCCCGCCGTCCGGTGTCGGGCGAGCCCTTCGATCTCGTGCATGACGGTCGCGTGCTCGTCGCGCAGCGAGGCGGCGAGGTCCCTCGCTCGCCCATCCGCCTCGGCCAGCGGGGTGAGCAGGCTCGCCTCGATCGCCGCGCCATGCGCGTGCAGTTCGTCGATCAGATCGGCGAGAAGACGCTCCCGGCTGCGTATGACGCCCCGGCCGTTCAGGGCGTGAGGGATGTCGCGGATCAGTTCGGCGATGTTCGCATGATCGCGGGAGATCAGATGCCAGACTTCCATGACGCGGACCCTCTCAGTGACGCGGTCCAACTCGCACCGATCGAGGGTCGTTCCGTTCCGATGCGGCCCACCACGCTGCCGGGAGAGTGTGGCGGCCTCGGAATTACTGGTCCGGACGGGGCGCATGGCGGGCGCGGGGCGAGGCGTGCGAGACCCGGTCGAGCCACCGTCCGGATGCCGCGTCAGCGTCGGGTCCGGACCGATCCGGTGGTGTCGAGGCTGGCCGAGGTCCGATTGTCGGGTCCGAGGACGAGCTGGCAGGCCGTGCTGATCCGGACGTAGTTCCGCCGCAGGCAGGCCTCGATGCGGGCCTCGTTGGGGATGTCGGCGGTGCACATCCGCATGGCGTCGGACATGCAGGCCATCCGCTCCTGCTCGGTTCCCTGCGCCGAAGCCTGCGGCGCCGCCAGGAGCAGCATGGTCAGGCCGGCACCGGCCAGGACTCCCTGAAAGCTCACTCGTGACATCGTGTTCTCCCGATCCATGCCGCAGGACGTGTCCAGGCCCCGAGCGAATCACGACGCCTCTCCATCCGGCGGGAGGAGGGGCGGCCATGGGGTGGGTGATGTCTCGGGGTCGCGATGTCGGACAACGCGGCTTCCGTGCCCGGGTTCACGCGCGGGCCGCCCCTGCGGCAACCCCGGCTGGTTCGGCGCCTTGCGATCACCCCGGCATCATTCCGCCGGCCGTGAAAGGCCGGTGCCGATCGTGCCGCTCTGCTTGGTTACGGCTGCGGGATCGCGTCGGCTGCCCTCGCGATCCGCCGCGGTGCGGCGACCGGTTTCGCGCGGGACGCGGCGTGCCGGGCCGCTCCCGTCGGCAACTCTTCCGGTGAGGCAGGGTTGAACGAAGCGACGGGATTCAAGAAGGCCGGACGATGTCGCCCAGCAAGGTTTTCACCGCATTGGCCTCGCGCGTCGCCCACGCATCGGGGCGCCCGGTCTCGTTCGTCGTCAGTCTGGTCGCGATCGCGGCCTGGGCCGTGAGCGGACCGTTCTTTCACTACTCCGATACGTGGCAGCTCATCATCAACACCGGAACCACCATCGTGACGTTCCTGATGGTGTTCCTGATCCAGAACACCCAGAACCGCGACGGTGCCGCGATCCAGGCCAAACTCGACGAACTGATCCGCACCAGTGCGGCGCAGAACCGCTACATCGGCATCGAGAGCCTGACCGAGGAGGAACTGACCGAGCTTCGATCCCGCTGCGCCAGCCGCGCCCAGGCCAGCCGGCTCGACGAGGCCCGTCAGGCCGCCGACGAGGCCGAGGACAGCGCCCACCGGCGGGCCGCGGCCGCGGCCGAGCGGGCCTCGGGCCTGCCGGGCTACCCGCGGTGAGTCCGGCGGGCCCGCACGGCGGGCCCGGACCTCGACCCCCCCCCAAGGACAGCGGACCGGCATTCGTCTTCTCGCCACGATGCCGAGGCAGGAGCCGACCGGTCGCATGGATGCAGAGGGTCGATGGATTTCGTAGAGCAGCGCGAGCGGGCGCAGGCCGCATGGGAGTTCGCGCTCGATCACCTCGTCAGGAAGGGATGCGAGGAGGCGATGGCCCTCGAAACCATGGCGGAAGTCGCGTTCAGGGTCTACGCCGAGCGACAGGGATCCGCCGCCGCCGCCAACTACCTGCGCCTCCTGGCCCAGCAGATCGAGGAGGATCACCGCAGGAGCATGACCTCGCTCATGCACGGCTGAGGAACCGGGCAGACGACGCGTTGGCCGTCCAGCGCGTCGTCTGCCCGGGTCTTCGTTTCGCCGCAGGTTTCCACCGCGAGAACCGGTCAACGCCTTTGCGAAGCCTGCTCAGGTCAGCCGCCGCTCCTCGCCCTCGCGCCGGGCTGCGAGCAGCGCCGCCCCGGCGATGAGGCCGAGGCCCGCCGCCAGGCCGAGACGGAGCCAGCGGGGGTCCGTGGCGACCACGCGGGACGCGGAGCGGTCGTCGAACCGCCCGCGGGCGCCGTGGTCGCGGTCGCGGTCGACCGGCGCGTAGAGGTTGTCGGGCCGTCCGGGCTCGGCCGGCTCGTCCGACATCGTTCCGTCATAGCCGTTGCGGGCGAGGTAGCGGTCGGCGAAACCCGGAGCCACCATGGTGCCGAGGATCGCCTTCCAGGCCGACGTGCCGACCCAGAGTTCCCGCGGTGCCGTCAGCGCCGCCTCGACGATCCGGTCGGCGACCGCCTCCGGCTGGAAGATCGGCGGCACCGGCTGCGAGCGCCGCGGCAGACGCGAGCGGGCCCAGTCGAATTGCGGCGTGTTCACCGCCGGCAGTTGCACCATCGTCAGGCGCACTCCGCTGCCGTCGTGCAGAAGCTCGCTGCGCAGGCTGTCTGCGAAGCCGCGCACCGCGGCCTTGGCGGCGCAATAGGCTGATTGCAGCGGGATCGAGCGGTAGGCGAGCGCCGTGCCGACCATGACCACGGTGCCGCGGTCGCGCCGGCGCATCTGCCGGAGGGCGGCGAGCGTGCCGTAGACCTGCCCGAGGTAGCTGACCTCCGTCACCCGGGCGAACTCCTCCGGGCTCATCTGCTGAACCGGCGAGTAGATCGTCACCATCGCGTTGTTGACCCAGACGTCGATCTCGCCGAACGCCCTGGCGAAGGTGTCCGCCGCATCGAACATCGCCTGGGCGTTCGCGACGTCGGCAGCGATCCCGAGCGCCTGACCCCCGGCGGCGCGGATCTCCGCCACCGCCGCCTCGACGCCGGCCTCGCCGCGGGCGATCACCCCGACGTTCCAGCCGCGGCGTCCGAACGCCACCGCCACGGCCCGCCCCACCCCCGCGCTTCCACCGGCCACCACGACGGTGCGGGCTCTCGATGATGGCATGGTCTGGTTCCGACGCTCCGTTGCTGCGCATCGCAAACGCCCGTCCGCGATGGCGGCTGCATGGCGGCCGATGGTCACCTTGACGCAGGGACATCGCACCGGCTGCCGGTCGAGAGGGCAGTTTGCCCGCTAATATGTCTATACAAATCGGGGGCTCGGCGGTACGACTCCTTCCCGTTCCGAATGCGGGAGGCGGGTCATGAAGGCGGTCGTCACGGGATTGTTCGCCACGGCCGTGCTGGCGGCGATGCCGGCGCAGGCGCAGGACACGAAGGTCACGATCGCGATCAGCGGCTGGACCGGCTTCGCGCCCCTGACCCTCGCCAAGGAAGCCGGCATCTTCAAGAAGAACGGCCTCGACGTCACGATCAAGAAGATCCCGCAGGCGAGCCGCCACCTCGCGATCCGCTCCGGCGACGTGCAGTGCGCCGCCACCACGGTCGAGACCTGGGTGGTGTGGAACGCCAACGGCGTCCCGACGAAGCAGATCTTCCAGCTCGACAAGTCCTACGGCGCCGACGGCATGGCGGTGCGCAACGACGTCGCGTCGATCAAGGACCTCAAGGGCAAGACCGTCGCCGCCTCGGTGCCCGGCACCGCGCCGTACTTCGCCCTGGCGTGGTTCCTCAAGGAGAACGGCCTGACCCTGAAGGACGTCAAGGTCGTCAACCTCGAGCCCGGTCCGGCGGCCCAGGCCTTCATCGCCGGCCAGAACGACGCCGCGATGACCTACGAGCCCTACCTGTCCTCGGTGCGCGCCGCGCCGCAGGCCGGCAAGATCATCGCCACCACCCTCGACTACCCGATGGTGATGGACACCTTCGGCTGCACGCCCGAGTTCCTGGAGCAGAACCCGAAGGCCGGCAAGGCGCTGGCCGAGAGCTACTTCGAGGCCCTCGACCTCATCGCCAAGGATCAGGCCAAGGCGTTCGAGACCATGGGCGCCGACGTGAAGCAGACCGGCGAGGCGTTCGGCAACTCGGCCAAGTTCCTGCGCTGGCAGGACCGCGCCGCCAACAAGGTGTTCTTCGACGGCCCGATCCAGGACTTCTCCAACAGAGCGGCCGACCTGCTGCTGGAGATGGGCGTCATCAAGCAGAAGCCCGACATCGCCAGCCTGTCCGATTCGCGCTACGTCCGTTAAGCCCGCGGACATGCCGCTGCTCCTGCGTCCCCTCCAGCCCGTCGGCCGGTCCCTGCGCGTCGTCCTGGGCCTGTCGTTCTTCGTGCTGTTCGTGCTCGCCTGGGCGGCGGCGACCCTCGGCGGCTTCGTCCCCCGCACCTTCCTGGCCGACCCGGTCACGATGGTGCAGGACGGCTGGCTGCTGCTGACCCGCTTCGACTTCCTGTCGGATATCGGCATCACCGTCTGGCGGGTGGTCGGCGGCTTCGTGCTGGCGGCGCTGGTCGCGGTGCCGCTCGGCGTGCTGATGGGCGCCTACAAGCCGGTCGAGGCGTTCTTCGAGCCGTTCGTCTCCTTCGCCCGCTACCTGCCGGCCTCGGCCTTCGTGCCGCTGCTGATCCTGTGGGCCGGCATCGGCGAGACCCAGAAGCTGCTCGTCATCTTCATCGGCTCGGTGTTCCAGATCATCCTGATGGTGGCGGTGACGGTCGGCAACACGCGGCGCGACCTCGTCGAGGCCGCCTACACCCTCGGCGCGAAGGATTCCGGCGTCATCCGCCGGGTGCTGATCCCGGCCACCGCCCCCGACATCGCCGAGATCCTGCGCCTCGTCCTCGGCTGGGCCTGGACCTACGTCATCGTCGCCGAGCTGATCGGCTCGTCGTCGGGCATCGGCCACATGATCATCGAGAGCCAAGCGCTGCTCGCCACCGGGCAGATCATCTTCGGCATCATCGTGATCGGCCTGATCGGCCTCGTCTCCGACTTCCTGTTCAAGGCCGCCAACCGCCTGCTGTTCCCGTGGAAGCTCGCCTGATGCCCGCCCAGACCTCCGAACCCGTCGAGGTGTCGATCGAGGGCGTGTCGCGGGTGTTTCCGGGCGCCGGCGGCCGGGCGCCGGTCCAGGCGCTCTCCCCCACCGACCTCACCATCGCCAAGAACGACTTCATCACCATCCTGGGCCCGTCCGGCTGCGGGAAGTCGACCCTGCTGCGCATCGTCGCCGGCCTCGACAGCCCGAGTTCGGGCCGCGTCCGGGTCGGCGGGCGCGAGGTGCGCGGCCCCGGGCCCGATCGCGGCATGGTGTTCCAGTCCTACACCCTGTTTCCCTGGCTGACGGTCGCCGAGAACATCGCCTTCGGCCTGCGCGAGCGCGGGGTGCCGCCGGCGCAGCGCCGCGAGATCGTCGCCGCCTACCTCGACAAGGTCGGCCTGCGCGGCTTCTCGGAGCACTACCCGAAGCAGTTGTCCGGCGGCATGCAGCAGCGCACCGCCATCGCCCGGGCGCTGGCCAACGACCCCGAGATCCTGCTCCTCGACGAGCCGTTCGGCGCCCTCGACAACCAGACCCGCGGACTGATGCAGGAACTGCTGCTCGGCATCTGGGAGCGCGAGCGCAAGACCGTCATCTTCGTCACCCACGACATCGAGGAGGCGATCTTCATGGCCTCGCGGGTGATCGTGATGAGCGCCCGCCCCGGCCGCATCAAGTCCGACGTCGCCGTCGACCTCGACCATCCGCGCCACTACACCGTGAAGACCAGTCCGGAATTCTCCCGCCTCAAGGCGCGGCTGACCGAGGAAATCCGCGCCGAGGCGGTGCTGGCGGCCGAGGCGCATTGACGGCGCCGCCCCGGGCGGCGACGGTCCGCGCCCGTCGTCCCAACCCGAGGCCAGTCCCGTGTCGCTTGAGAACGTCGTCGTGGTCGGCACCGGCCAGGGCAGCTTCCAGCTCGCCGCGTCCCTGCGCGAGGGCGGTTTCCGCGGCCGCCTCACCCTGGTCGGCGACGAGCCGGGCCTGCCTTACGGCCGGCCGCCGCTGTCGAAGGCCTATCTCCTCGGCAAGACCGACGCGGCCGGCCTGCGGCTGCGCCCATCAGCCTTCTACGACGAGCACGGCATCGCCGTGCGGGCCGGCGAGCGCGCGAGCGCGATCGACCGCGCCGGCCGGCGGCTCGTCCTCGCCTCGGGCGAAACGCTCGCCTACGACCACCTCGTCCTGGCGACCGGCTCGCGCAACCGCCCGCTGCCGGTGCCGGGCGCGGGTCTGCCGGGCGTGCACCAGTTGCGCACCCTCGCCGAGGCCGACGCCCTCAAGGCGGCGATCGCGGAGGCGCGGCGGGTCGCCGTCGTCGGCGCCGGCTTCATCGGACTCGAATTCGCCGCGGTCTGCGCCGCCCGGGGCCTGGAGGTCACGGTCATCGAGGGGGCTTCGCGTCCCCTCGCCCGCTCGGTCTCGGCCGGGATGGCGGCCGTGGTCGAGGCGGCCCACGAGACCGCCGGGGTGCGGTTCCGCTTCGGGGCCGCGGTGAGCGCGGTCACCGGGACGGTCCGGGCCACCGGCATCGCCACGGCGGACGGGGAGGAGATCGCCGCCGACATCGTTCTCGTCGGCATCGGCGTGCTGCCGAACCACGAACTCGCCGAGGCGGCCGGCCTGCCGGTGGCCAACGGCGTCGCCGTCGACGCGATGCTGGCGACGCCCGATCCGGCCATCTCGGCGCTCGGCGACTGCGCCGCCCATCCCTCCCCCTATGCCGAGGGGGCGCGGGTGCGGATCGAATCGGTGCAGAACGCGGTCGACGGCGCCCGCTGCATCGCCGCCCGCCTGCTCGGCCGCCCGGCCCCGTTCTCCGCCGTGCCGTGGTTCTGGAGCGACCAGGGCCCGCTGAAGTTGCAGATGGCGGGGCTCGCCACCCCGCACGACCGCGCGGTGTGCCGCGGGACGCCGGCCCCGGCCGGTTTCTCGGTGTTCTGCTACCGCGGGGACCGGCTCGTCGGCGTCGAGTCGCTCAACCGGCCCGCCGACCACATGGTCGCCCGGCGCCTGCTCCAGGCCGGGCTCAGCCCGACTCCGGACCAGGCCGCGGATCCCGGCTTCGACCTGAAGGGATTCTCGGCCCGGCCGGCCGCCTGATACGATCGTCGGAACGAATCGTTCCGACGATCGTATCGAAGCCCGCGCGGTGGAGCCGAGGGCTCCACGCGCCCGAGCGAAGCCGATTTTCGCATCGCGAAGCGATTGCGCAGGGATCGCCGAGCGATCATTCGAAAATCGTATGACGCGGCTCAGCGGTCGTTCTCGGTGGTGAGGTCGTCCGGATGGATGCCGTCGTCGGGCTCGCCCTCGCCTCTCAGGGTCGCGTCCGGATGGGAGCCGTCGGTGAAGCGCACCCCCGCGGCCAGGAAGGCCCCGCGGATCGCCTCGGCCTGCTCCGGCGACGGCGGATAGCTGCCGTCCTCGAAGCTCCGGATCACGCCGGCATCGACGTTGGCGCTGAGCGCGAGGTCGTCCTCCGACCAGTTCAGCAATTCCCGGCCCCGTCGTGCCTGTGCGGCGTTGATCCCGTCTGCGCTGCTCACCACGCTTCCTTCCGCTGCTGTGATCGTGCTCCGGCCTCGCGAGGCGCCGGGCTTGCCGTCCTTCAACGAGCCGACATCGCATTCGTTGCCGAACGGCCAAGCTTCCGCGGCCCCGTTGCTTGGCCTATGGCCAAGCTTTTGCAAAAATACAACAGTCGTGTCGAAGTGTGAACTTGCGAACCGGCCGGCCGTCGTCCCGGCGGGCCGGCGGCTTGCGTCGCACGCGCGCTGTCCCGTAAAATGGTTCCCAAACGATGCACGATGGGGAACAAGATGAGGTTTGTGCAGGCCGCCGCCGCGGCCGGCGCCTTCGCGCTGGCGCTCTCCGCCACCCAGGGTCACGCGCAGTCGCTGACCGGGTTCGGGCAGAAGGCGCGCGACAAGCCGAGCGAGAAGCAGTACGTCCCCTCCGCCAAGGCGCAGGAGAAGATCTTCCCGCTCGACTCGACCTGGACGGCGGTGAGCCTCAACGGCAAGTCCTTCCCGGGCGCCGAACGCCCGAGCTTCATCATCGACAAGCAGTTCCGCGCCCGCGGCTTCGGCGGCTGCAACACCTTCGCGGCGACCGCCTTCCCGCTCAAGGAGCAGCACCTCGCGGTCGGCCCGCTCGCCCTGACCAAGAAGAACTGCGACAAGGGCATCGGCGCCTCCGAGATGCAGTTCCTCACCGCCCTGCGGACCTCGGGCCAGTGGGACCTCGTCGGCTCGCAGCTCGTCATCAAGACCCAGGCCGGCGAACTGCGCTTCGAGCGCGCGCTCTGAAGCGCCCGATCCGGGCCGCGGCGGCCCGGAATCGGCCATTTCCCGCGATTTACCCGCGCGGTCTCCTGATCTAAGGCAACGTTCGCCGCGGGCCACCCCGCGGCCACCGGTGCGGCCGAGAAATCAGGAGGAAACGATGCGTGGGGTGTCGAGAAGGATGCTGCTGGCGGCAGCTCTCGTCGGGAGCGCCGCATTCGGCGCCCAGGCTCAGGACAAGACCCCGGTCAAGCTCGGGGCGATCGAGATCCTCACCGGCCCGAACAGCCGCTACGGCATCGCGATCCAGCGCGGCTTCGACCTCGCCCTCGCCGACGTCAACAAGGCCGGAGGCGTGCTCGGCGGCCGGCCGCTCGCGATCGCCTACGAGGATTCCGCCGGCTCCAAGGAGCAGGCGCTCAACGCCGCCCGCAAGCTGATCGGCCGCGACAAGGTTCCGCTGATCCTCGGGCCGACCCTGTCGAACGAGATGTTCGCCGCCGGCCCCGGTTGCCAACGAGCGCAAGGTGCCGATCGTCGGCACCTCGACCACCGCCAACGGCATCACGGCGATCGGTCCCTACGTCTTCCGCACCTCGCTGCCCGAGGCCGACGTGATCCCGGTCACGCTGAAGACCGCCCAGACGAAATTCGGCATCAAGCGCGTCGCCGTGATGTACGGCAACGACGACGCCTTCACCAAGTCGGCCTACGACGTGATGAAGGCGGCGCTGGAGAAGCTCGGCATCGAGGTCCTCACCACCGAGACCTTCGGCTCGAAGGATTCGGACTTCTCGGCCCAGCTCACCAAGATCAAGGCGCTGAACCCCGACGCGATCGTGCTGTCGGCGCTGGTCGAGGCGGCGTCGGGCATCGAGCTGCAGGCCCGTCAGCTCGGCATCGACCCGAAGGTGTTCTTCATCGGCGGCAACGGCCTGAATTCGCCCAAGCTCGGCGACATCGCCGGCACCGCCGCCGACGGCACCCTGGTCGGCAGCCCGTGGTTCGTCGGCAAGACCGACCCGGCCAACCAGGCCTTCGTCGCCGCCTTCAAGGAGAAGTACAACGGCGACCTGCCCGACCAGTTCGCGGCCCAGGCCTACGACACCGTGCACATCGTCGCCAAGGCGATCGACGCGGCGGGGGCTCCCGACTCGGAGAAGATCAAGGACTCGCTCATCAAGGTGAAGCACACCGGGGTGATGGGGCCGTTCTCGTTCTCCGACACCCGCGACCCGGCCGACACCTCGGGCGTGGTCGTGCTGGTGATGAAGGGCGGGAAGTTCCAGCTTCTCCCCTGATACGGTTTTCGGAAGATTCCTTCCGGACATCGTATCACCAGACTGCGCGGCGCCTGAGCGAAGCCGGTTTTCGCATCGCGAAAGCGATCCCGCAGGGATCGCCGAGCGATCAATCGAAAATCGTATGACCTCCCGGAACGCCGCGCGGGCGGCGGGTGGGGGCGGGCGCGCCCGACGCGCGTCCGGCCCCGTCGCTGCCGGAGCGGGGCCCGGGCGAGGCCGGCTTCCGCGTCGCGATGCCATCCGTCGAAATCCTGCGAGACGTGCCATGATCCAGCCAGCGACCGTCCCGGACGTGACCTTCCACACCCGCGTCAGGAACGACGCCCTGGGCGGGCCCAACCCGTTCGAATGGAAGGACCTCACCTCCGCGGAGGTGTTCGGCGGCCGCAACGTCGTGCTGTTCGCGGTCCCGGGGGCGTTCACGCCGGCCTGCTCGGACGATCATCTGCCGGGCTACGAGACGCATGTCGGCGACTTCGCCGCGCTCGGCATCGACGCGGTGATCTGCCTGTCGGTGAACGACGCCTTCGTCATGTACCAGTGGGCGAGGAGCAAGTCCGTCGAGCGGGTGTTCATGCTGCCCGACGGCAACGGCGACTTCACGCGCCAGATGGGCATGCTGGTCAAGCGCGGACGGCAGGGCATGGGCCTGCGCTCCTGGCGCTACGCCATGCACATCGAGGACGGCGCGATCCGCAGGATGTTCGTCGAGCCGGGCTTCCGCGACGACCCGCCGGGCGTCGGGCTCCAGGTCTCCGACGCCGGCACCATGCTCGCCTATCTGCGAGCCCGTCGCGAGGCCGGGGCCGCCTGAGGGCGCCTCACCGCTCCCGGGGAAGGCGCACGACGAAGCGGCTGCCGCCCTGCACGCCGGGCTCGCAGACCGCGCGACCGCCGTGGCGCTCCGCGATCTGCCGCACCAGCGACAGGCCGAGCCCCCATCCCCCCGCCCCCTCGTCGCGGCCGCGGGGTCGGTAGAACGGCTCGAACACCCGCTCGCGTTCCGCGGGGGCGATGCCGGGACCGGCATCCGTGACGACGATCACCGCCTCCTCGTCCCGAGGCGCGATGTCGACCCGGACCGGCGGCCGGCCATGGGTGGCCCCGTTCTCGATCAGGTTGCGCAGGAGCCGCCGCAGCAGCACGTCGTCGCCGACGACGCTGACCGGCGATCCCTCGATCTCGGCCCCGACCCGGGCGGCCTCCTCGGCCGCCAACCCGAGCAGGTCGACGCTCGCAGGGTGCTCCCGGCCGCTCCGGGGCCCGGACCGGGCGTGATCGAGGCGGCTGGACAGGAGGATCTCCTCCACCAGCGCGTCGAGTTCGGCGAGGTTGCGCAGGATCTCCCGGTGCGCCGGCCTGGCCGGGTTCCCGTCCCACAGGTCGATCGCGAGGCGCAGGCGGGCGAGCGGCGAGCGCAGCTCGTGGCTCGCATTGGCGAGGAGCCGGCGCTGCGAGGCGAGCAGCGCGTCGACCCGCGCCGCCGCGAGGTTGAAGGTCCGCGCCACCGCCGCGACCTCGTCGTTGCCGCGCTCGTCCATCCGGGCGCCGAGATCGCCGTCGCCCCAGCGGGCGACGCCGCCGCGCAGCCGTTCGAGCTGGCGGGTCAGCCGCGCCGTCACCGGGAACGCGGCGAGGCCGATGCCGGCGGCGACCAGCAGCGCGAGCAGGGCGATGCCGGCGATCCGGTTGCGCCGGGGCGGCGGAAAGCTGGCGAGCAGCGTCCGGCCCTCCGCCAGCGAGAACCGCATCACCCAGTGCATCGACGGCCCGGGCCTGTCCTGGCCGAGCAGGACGGCCCGGCGCCCGCGCGCCGCGATCAGGCCGCCGGACTCGTCGTAGAGGGCGAGGTCGGCCCCGAGCGCCTCGCCGATCCGCCGCACCTCGCCCTCGGCGGCAGCGCCGTCCGGGGCCCCGGCCGAGAGCCTCGATCTGCGGCGCGAGGCGCGCCTGCAGCGTCTCCCAGCGCTGGCGCGGCGATTCGCCGAGCGCCCACCACAGGCTGCCCATCGCGAAGGCGACGCCGAACAGGCTCGCCAGCAGGGTGAGGTAGACCTTCCAGAACAGCTTGCGGCGGAACAGCGTCACCGTTCGGCATCCTGCTGGCGGGCGAAGACGTAGCCGGCGCCGCGGATGGTGAGGAGCCGGCGCGGATGGCGCGGATCGTCCTCGATCGCCGCCCGCAGGCGCGAGACGTGGACGTCGATCGAGCGGTCGAAGGCGTCGAAATCCTCGCCCCGGACGAGGTCCATCAGCCGCTCGCGGCTCAGCACCCGGCCGGCATGGGACGCGAAGGCGAGGAGCAGGTCGAACTGGTGGCTGGTCAGCCGCCGCTCGACCCCGTCGATGAGGACGCTGCGCGAGCCCGGATCGATCTGGAGCCGGCCGAAATCGAGCGGTGCCGCGGCCTCGGGCGCGCGCTGCCGGCGCAGGATCGCCCGCAGCCGGGCCAGCAGCTCGCGCGGGTTGAACGGTTTCGGCAGGTAGTCGTCGGCGCCGATCTCCAGCCCGATGATGCGGTCGGTGTCGTCGCCCTTGGCGGTCAGCATCAGGATCGGCACCGTCGAATGCGTCCGGATCCTGCGGCAGGTCTCGAACCCGTCGATGTCCGGCAGCATCACGTCGAGGATCACCGCGTCGAAGGTCTCGCGGCGGAGCGCCTCCTGGCCGTCCCCGGCGGTGAACCGGGCGGTGACCGCGTAGCCTTCCCCCGTCAGGTACTCCGAGACCATGGCGGCGAGCCGCCGGTCGTCGTCGACGATGAGGAGTTTCTCGGCCATCGCGGTCACCTCGGTCCAGGGGTCAGTTCCGGTCGGGACGGGGCTCCGGGCGCGGGCCGCCGGGGCCGAACTCGCCCGGTCCGCGGTCGGGGCGCCCGGGCCCGTCGTCGTGGCGGCGCCAGCCGCCGTGCCGGCGCTCCATCATCGCCGCCATGCGGTCGGCGAGCTGGGTGCGCTGCTCGGCGTTGAGCTGCCCGGCGGCCTCGGCCAGCGCCCCGGCGACGATCTTGGAGCGGGCGTCGAGGCTGCGCACCATCTCGCCGCGAAGGGACTCGATCGCCGCGCGGTCGACGCTCGGCGCCTTCAGGAGTTCGACGAGGCGCTTGCGGGTGTCGTCGTCCGTCTTCGCCTCCTTCTGCATCGCCGCGAAGGCCGTCGCGATGATGTCGTGGACCTTGTTCTCCTGGTCCGAGGTCGCCCCGACCCCGTCGAGGGCCCGGCGCGCCATCGCCTGCATCCGCTCCAGCCGATGGGCCGGGTCGCGGTGGCCTAAGCCGGGCCCGAAGCCGCCCCCGAACGGGCCGGCCATGGCGTAGGCGACGCCGGCGCCGCCGCCGATCAGCAGGCCGGTCGCCAGCAGCACCCGGCGCAGGGTGGAGCGGCGGCGGGCGGGGGCGGGCTGGATCATCGGTGAATCCGTCATCGTGGTGTCTCCCTGTCGCTGCGCCGGGCATCGGGGCCGATGCGCGGCGCGTCGTCGGGAGCACCATGGCGGCGGCAGGTTTCGCCTCTCGCGGCCGTGTGTAAAGTTTTGTGAAGCGCGGTCGGTGCCAAGACGCCCCGGCCCTCCCCCGTGGAGGGGGGAGGGTTGGCGTGGACAACCGGACGCCGCGACCCGCCTCCTCGACGAGCCGGCGTTTATCAGCCGCCTTCCTCCGCCGGCTCCGGCAGGGCCAGCACCCGCGGCGGGTGTCCCGTCGCCTCCAGGAACCGCACGAGGTCGGCGAAGGACAGGGCCGTGGTGGCCTCGTTGTGCAGGGGGTGGACGTTGACCGGGTCGCCGGCGGTCAGCCGCCGGTCGAGAATCACGCTCACCCGGCCGTCGCGGTCGTTGATCGCGCCGAGCGGCGTCACCGAGCCGGGCCGCACCCCGAGCACCGCGACCAGCAGCTCGGGCGAGCCGAACGAGAGCCGGCCGCTCGCCCCGACGACCCCATGCAGGCGCTTGAGGTCGATCCGCGCCTCGGCCTCCGCCGTCACCAGGAACAGCCGGCCCTGCTTGTCCTTGAGGAACAGGTTCTTGGTGTGCAGGCCCGGCAGCCCGGCCTTGAGGTCGCGGGATTCCGCGACCGTGTGGACCGCCCGGTGGGCGTGGGTGACGACCGGGATGCCGAGTTCGGCCAGGAACGCGAACAGCGCGTCCGGGGTCGCGGGTTCGCTCATCCGGCGAGGTGGCGGCCGAGCACCGCCGGATCGACGTTGCCGCCCGACAGGATGATGCCGACCCGCTTGCCGGCGACCGGCACAACGCCCTCGAAGGCGGCGGCCGCGGCGAGGCAGCCGGTCGGCTCGACCACGAGCTTCATCCGCTCGACGAAGAACCGCATCGCCGAAACGAGCTGGGCGTCCGAGACCGTGACGATGCCCGCGACCTCGCGCCGGATGATCGGGAAGGTGTGCTGCCCGAGATGGGTGGTCAGCGCCCCGTCGGCGATCGAGACCGGGACCGGGATGCGCACCACCTCGCCCCTGGCCAGCGATTGCTGGCCGTCGTTGCCGGCCTCCGGCTCGACGCCGTAGATCGCGACCTCCGGCGACAGCGCACGCGCGGCGAGGGCGCAGCCCGACAAGAGGCCGCCGCCGCCGAGGCAGACGAGGAGCAGGTCGAGCGGGCCGGTCTCCTCGATCAGCTCGAGGGCCGCGGTGCCCTGGCCGGCGAGCACGTCCGGGTGGTCGTAGGGCGGGATCAGCGTCAGCCCGCGCTCCTCGGCGAGGGTCCGGGCCAGGACCTCGCGGTCCTCCTTGTAGCGGTTGTAGACCACCACCTCGGCGCCGTAGCCGCGCGTCGCCGCGACCTTGATGGTGGGCGCGTCGTGCGGCATCACGATCACGGTCGGCACGCCCTGGAGCGCGCCCGCATACGCGATCGCCTGGGCGTGGTTGCCCGACGAGAACGCGATGACGCCGCGGCGGCGCGCCGCCTCCGGCAGGGCCGCGATGGCGTTGCAGGCGCCCCGGAACTTGAAGGCGCCGGCCCGCTGGAGCGGCTCGGCCTTGAAGAACAGCGACGCCCCGGTGCGGGCATCAGCGGTGCGCGAGGTCAGGACCGGAGTGCGGTGGGCGATGCCGGCGATCCGCTGCGCGGCCGCCCGCACGTCGGCGAAGGTGACGCTCATCAGCGGTGCTCGAAGCTCGGCTTGCGCTTCTCCACGAAGGCGCCCATGCCCTCCTTCTGGTCGTGGGTCGCGAACAGGCCGTAGAACACACGGCGCTCGAAGCGGATGCCCTCCTGGAGCGTGGTCTCGAAGGCGCGCTCGACGCTCTCCTTGGCCACCACCGCCACCGGCAGCGACATGCCGGCGATGACCGTCGCGGTCTTCAGCGCCTCGTCCAGCAGGTCGGCCGCCGGGACGATGCGGGCGACGAGGCCGGCGCGCTCGGCCTCGGCCGCGTCCATCATCCGGCCGGTGAGGCACAGCTCCATCGCCTTGGCCTTGCCGACAGCCCGAGTCAGGCGCTGGGTGCCGCCGGCGCCGGGGATCACCCCGAGCTTGATCTCCGGCTGGCCGAACCTCGCGGTGTCCGCCGCCAGGATGAAGTCGCACATCATCGCCAGCTCGCAGCCGCCGCCGAGGGCGAAGCCCGCCACCGCGGCGATCATCGGCTTGCGCCGGCGCCCGACCCGGTCCCACTCGCCGAACGGGTCGGCCATGTAGAATTCCGGGTGGGTGCGGTCCTGCATCTCCTTGATGTCGGCCCCGGCGGCGAAGGCCTTCTCCGAGCCGGTGAGCACGATGCAGCCGATGCCGGGATCGGCCTCGAAGCCGTCGAGAGCGTGGTTCAGCTCGGCGATCAGCGCGTTGCAGAGGGCGTTGAGCTGGGCCGGACGGTTCAGGGTGACCAGCGCCACCCGACCCCGCGTCTCGACCAGGATGTTCTCGTAGACCACGTCCATGCTCCTCCCGGTGTCCCGGTTCTGGCTAGAAGAGCCGGAGCGCGGCGGCAAGGGGCGCCGGCGGGATCCGCCGCGCTCATGCTTCCCCCGCCGGACTCCGGCCGCTAGGCAGACCTGCGTTGGCACGCCAACGCTTCGTCCGCTCGGGTTTCTGGCGTGCCGCAGGTTTTCGTCGCAAAACCGGTGACCACTTCTGCGAAACCTGCTTAGGCTGCCGGCCGACCCGCACCGGATCGCAGCGCCCGATGGCCTCGCAGCAGAGCACCGTCGACTTCATCCTCGAACAGGCGACCGCGGCGGCCCCGAGCGCCCGCCGGATGTTCGGCGAGTACGCGATCCGCTGCCAGGGACGCACCGTCGCGCTGGTCTGCGACGACCGGCTCTACCTCAAGCCGACGCCGGCCGGACGGGGCCTGCTGGCCTCCGTCGTGGAGGCGCATCCGTTCCCGGGCGCGAAGCCGTGGCTGCTCGTCGAGGGCGACCTCTGGGACGACGGCGAGTCCCTCGCGGCGCTGTTCCGGGCGACGGCCGCGTCCCTGCCGGCGCCGGCGCCGAGGAAGCCTCGCCGGAAGAGGCCGGGCCCACCCTGACCCGACGCCGGCCATCGGCACAGCCATGCCTCGGAAACATTCCGGCCCCGTCATCGGCCCACTTGCGTTGTGCGCCGCAGCATGTGAAAACGCTTTCACACGGTCGCGATGGCGTCGCGGCCGTGTTGCCCTCTTTGGGCGTTTCCTCCCTAGACTTCGGGCCGCTCGCGAGAGCGGCCTTTTTCTTGGGCGATACGGCTGTCAGGCCGGCGGCGGGTCCGGCGCCTCCACCACCTCCCTGCGCTGGAGCTGGAGCGCCACGAACCAGCACAGCGAGGCCCAGGCGGCGCCGATGCACCATCCGGCGAGCACGTCGCTCGGCCAGTGCACGCCGAGATAGAGCCGGCTCACCCCGACCAGCAGCGTCGTCACCACCCCGAGCGTCATCACGAACGCCTTGACCCGTCGTCCGCGCTCGACCCGGGCCAGCAGGATCGCGAGGGTCAGGTAGGCGATGGCCGAGAGCATCGCGTGGCCGCTCGGGAAGCTCGCCGTGAAGGTCTCCATGCCGTGCGGCACGAGGTCCGGCCGCGGGCGCTGGTACAGCAGCTTGAGCCCGGTCGAGAGCAGCTCGCCGCCGCCGATCGCCACGACCACGAACAACGCCGCCCGCCAGCGGGCGGTCACCGCGAGGTAGAGCACGACGCCCGCGGTGACGTAGACGATGCCGAACACGCTGCCGAAGGCGGTGATGTCGCGCATCGTCTCCGGCAGCCAGGACGGGCCGATCGGCCGGGCGAGGTCGTCCGGGTGGCGCAGGGCGAGGAGGATCCGTTCGTCGAGGGCGGTGGTGTCGCCGCCCTTCACCTCGCCGGCGAGCTTGACGAAGCCGAAGCCGAACAGGCTCACCGCCAGCAGCGAGGCGAGCGGGCCGATCTCGTTGAGGCGCAGCCGCAGCCACAGGGCGGTGGCGTGGCGGATCGGGAGGTGGTCGATGAGGCTCATCGGGCTGCTCCCGCGAAGGGGAACCGGCCCCGGGCCTCCCACGGGCCGCCGAGATAGCGCCACAGCAGCAGGCCGGTGGCGGTGAAGCGGAACGGGGCGAACCCGGCCTGCAAGTCCTCGTGCAGGGCCCGCGCGGTCTCCGGCGCCACCTTGTTCTGCACCGTGACGTGGGGGCGGAAGCCCTGCCGGTCCTGCGGCGTCAGCCAGGGAGCGAAGTGTTTCGCGAGGCGGCCGTGCAGGGCGGCGAGCGCGGCCGAATCGAGCACGTAGGCGACACCCCGGCCGGTGAGGCGCAGGCCGCTCACCGCGATCTCCGGCGGCGGCTCGGTCCGCAGCAGGGCGGTCAGGGTCTCGCCGATGCCGGCCTCCTCGTCGCCCGGCAGGTGGTGGAACAGCGTCGCGTGGGCCGGGATGTGGTTGAGCTTCGCCGGAAAATACTGGCGGCGCTGGCGGTCGAAGGTCGCGAAGGCGGCCTCGTCCATCCCGAGGGTGAGGATCAGGGGATCGTTCGGCATCGTCCCGGCCAAATGGCGCAGCCGCCCCGCTTCGCCAGAGGTGCTGTCCCCGCACTGTTCAGCCGCGCCCCCTGGGGCTACACGGCCGCATGAGCAGCGAGGCGGATGACGTCGTCCACGTCGGACGGGATGGGTGGCTCTTCCTGATCGGGGGCAGCAACCGGGTGCGGGAGCAGTACCGCGCCACCCTCGCCGGGGCGTGGCGGCTGTGGCGCTGGCAGCGGCTGATCGAGCGGCGCACCGCGCGGGCGGCGGCTCTGGGCCTGCGCTGCCACCACCTCGTGGTGCCGGAAAAGCTCGGCATCTACGACGACCGCCTCGACGGGCTTCGGCTCGACCCGGCCCTGTCGCCGGCGCGCCGCCTCGGCGCCCGCATGGCCCGCTCGGCGATCGCCGGGGCCTGGATCGACCTCACCGGCCCGTTGCGGGCCGCCCGCGACGCCGGGCCGCCGCTCTACCTGCGCACCGACACCCATTGGAGCCCGGACGGCTGCCGGCTCGGCTACGGCGTGGTGATGCGGGCCCTCGGCGCCGCGCCGCCGCCCGACCTGTTCGACCGGCCGGAGCACGACGCGGAAGGAATCTACGACCTCGGCGGCAAGCTCGACCCGCCCTGGCGCGAGACGATGCGGGTGGCGGCGGTCCAGCGCGACGCCGTGCGGGTCTACGCCAACCCGCTGGTCGAGCGCCACGAGCGCGAGGGCCGCGCCGCCGACCTGCATTCCGGCGCCCACGTGGTGTTCCGCAACGACAGCCCGGCCGCCGACCCGCGCACCCTGGTGCTGTTCGGCGATTCCTGCTCGCACTTCGCGCCGATCTTCCTCACCGGCCTCCTCGCCGAGAGTTTCCGCGAGGTGCATTTCGTCTGGTCGGCGAGCCTCGACTGGACCTACGTCGCCCGGGTGCGGCCGCACCTGCTGCTGGTCGAGATCGCGGAGCGGTTCCTGCGGCGGGTGCCGAACGACGGGTTCGACGTCGAGGCGGCCGGGCGGGATGACCTCAGCCATCCCCCGTGAGCCTTCCCGCGGCGGTCCCGCGCCCCACCTTCCCGCGAGGGCGGGCCGCCGGGGACGATCCGCGGCAACCGGAGACGACTGATGGGCTTGCTGGTGGACGGCGTCTGGCAGGATACCTGGTACGACACCAAGGAGACGGGCGGGCGCTTCGTGCGCAAGGACTCCGCCTACCGCAACTGGATCACCCGGGACGGCGGCCCGGGGCCGAGCGGCGAAGGCGGCTTCCCGGCCGAGGCCGGGCGCTATCACCTCTACGTCTCCCTGGCCTGCCCGTGGGCCCACCGCACCCTGATCGTGCGCGCCCTCAAGGGGCTGGAGGACGCGATCGCGGTCTCGGTGGTCGATCCCCACATGGGCGCCGAGGGCTGGGCGTTCGGCGACAGCCCTGGCGCGACGCCGGACCCCATCCATGGCGCGAGCCGCCTCTACGAGGTCTATCTCGCGGCGGACCCGCACTATACGGGCCGGGTCACCGTGCCGGTGCTGTGGGACAAGGCCCGCGGCACGATCGTCTCGAACGAGTCGGCCGAGATCGTCCGGATGCTGAACGCCGCCTTCCCGGAATCCGGGCCGGACCTGTATCCGGAAGACCTGCGCGACGGGATCGACGCCCTGAACGCCCGGGTCTACGACCGGGTCAACAACGGCGTCTACAAGGCCGGCTTCGCCACCGCCCAGGCGGCCTACGAGGAGGCGTTCACAGCGCTGTTCGACGAGCTCGACGCCCTCGACGCCCGTCTCGATGCCGGCCGCTACCTGTTCGGCGACCGCCTGACCGAGGCCGACATCCGCCTGTTCACGACGCTGGTGCGGTTCGACCCGGTCTATGTCGGGCACTTCAAGTGCAACCGCCGGCGGATCGCCGACTACCCGAACCTCGCGCCGTACCTGCGCGACCTGTACCAGACTCCCGGCATCGCCCCGACGGTGAACCTGACCCACATCAAGCGGCACTATTACGAGAGCCATCCGACCATCAATCCGACCGGCATCGTACCGCTGGGGCCGGTGCTGGACTACGATGCGCCCCACGGGCGGGCGGAGCGATTCGGCGGCTGAGGCTCCGCCCCCCGCAAGGGGAGCGCCACGATGTCGAGCCAGTCGGACAAGCACCGGGTCTTCGCGGCTTTGCACCGGCGCCCCGGCGCCTTCGTGATCCCGAATCCCTGGGATGCCGGTTCGGCCCGGATCCTCGCCGGCCTCGGTTTCGAGGCCCTGGCGACGACGAGCGCCGGCTACGCCTTCTCCCTCGGCACGCTCGACTCCGCCGCGTCCCTCACCCGCGAGGGCGTGATCGCGAACGCCCGGGCGATCGCCGAGGCCACCGACCTGCCGGTCTCGGCCGACCTGGAGGACGGGTTCGGGCTCGACCCGGAGACCTGCGCCGAGACGATCGCGCTGGCCGCCGCGGCCGGCCTCGTCGGCGGCTCGATCGAGGACGCGACCGGCGACCCCGCGGCGCCGATCGTCGATCTCTCCCTGGCGGTCGAGCGCGTCGCCGCCGCGGCGGAGGCGGCGCGGCGCCACCCCTTCCTGCTCACCGCGCGGGCCGAGAACTTTCTCCACGGCCGGCCCGACCTCGACGACACGATCCGCCGGCTCCAGGCGTTCGAGGCCGCCGGCGCCGACGTGCTCTACGCGCCGGGCCTGCCGGATCTGGCGGCGATCCGCACCGTCTGCGCCGCGGTCTCGCGTCCCGTGAACGTCGTCATGGGGCTTGCCGGCCCGGCCTTCACGGTCGACGACCTCGCGCAGGCCGGGGTCAAGCGGATCAGCGTCGGCGGCTCCTTCGCCCGCGCCGCCCTCGGCGGGTTCCTGCGCGCCGCCCGCGAGGTGAAGCAGCACGGCAGCTTCACCTACGCCGCCGAGGCGGCGTCCGGCGCCGAGTTGCGCGGCTTCATGCGGCGGGAGCCGCGCTGAGCCGGTGCACCGGTCATACGGAATCCGGAAGATTGCTTCCGGATTCCGTATCCAAGCCCGCGCGGCGCATGAGCGAAGCCGATTTCCGCATCGCGAAGCGATCAACCGGAAATCGTATCAGAGGACCAGCCACACCAGCGCCTCGGTCAGCATCGCCCCGAGGAGGGCGATGCCGAGAATGCCCATGCTGACCGGGATTCCGTCCGCCCGCACCGCTTGCGCAACCCGTGCCATGACCGGCCTCCGACGCCGGGAGCCGGCGCGACCATCGCACCGGAACGTCCCTGCGAGCGGATCCTCGGCCGCCGGGCACGAGGCCGCCTTGATCAGGATCAAACGGCCGGGGGAGCGGAGCCCCGACCCCGCCCTACGCGCCCTTGAGGGTCGCGTCGAGGCTGATCTGGGCGTTGAGGACCTTCGAGACCGGGCAGTTCTTCTCGGCCACCCCGGCGAGTTCGTCGAACTTCGCCTTGTCGATGCCCGGGATGTCGGCGGTGAGGGTCAGGGCCGACTTGGTGATGGTGAAGCCCTCGCCGTCCTTCTCCAGGCTGACGACCGCCTCCGTGCGCATCTCGGTGGCGGTGAAGCCGGCGCCCTGGAGCTGGAACGCGAGCGCCATGGTGAAGCAGCCGGCATGGGCCGCGGCGATCAGTTCCTCGGGATTGGTGCCCGGCTCGCTCTCGAACCGGGTGTTGAAGCCGTACGGGTTGTCCGAAAGGACGCCGGACTGCGTCGTCAACTGGCCCTTGCCGTCCTTGCCGCTGCCCTGCCAGACGGCGCTCGCCTTGCGGTTCATGCTGGAATCTCCTGCCGGCGGGCTGCCACGCGGCCCCGCCGTCCCGGAACCTAGGGGGCGATCCCCAACGTCAACCCGCCTCCTCGTCGCCGGGCCCGTCGATCACCCTGCGGGCGAGGTCGAAGCCGAAGCCGGCCCGGGCCATCGAGGCCAGCTCGCGGGCGCGGCCCTCCGGCGTCGCAGCGGCCCGGCGCCACGGCCCGAGCCGCTTGCGGCGGGCGAAGGTGCGGGCGGCGTTCTCCTCGTCGTCCTCGCCCGCCTCCGCGCCGGCTTCCGCCGCGAGGGCCTCGCCGACCGTGCCGCGGTCGACCCCCTTGGCGGCGAGCTTGGCGGCGATGGCCCGGGCCGAGCCCCCCCGGCGGCGCAGGGAGCGGACCTTGGCCTGGGCGAAGGCCGCGTCGTCGACGAGGCCGGCGCGGCAGGCGCGCTCCACCACCGCCTCGACCATGCCGCGGAACGCCTCCGGCTCGCCGGCCCCGGCGCGGCAGCGGGTCTCGACCCGGCGCAGCAGGACCCGGCGCAGCATCTCGGCCGAGGCGGCATAGCGTTCGAGATAGTGCAGGGCCGAGCGTTCGAGGCCGGCCTGGGTGATCGGACGCACCGGCCGCGGATCGCCCTCCGCGGCACGGTCCGGACGCCTCGCCCTCAAACCGCCATCCGGGCCCGTTTCATCCTCGGACCGTCCCGGCCCGCGCGACCGGCCGGACTCGGACGGGGATCGATGGCGGCGCCACTGCACAGACGGACTTCCTCATGGGTGATCGCCGGCCTCGCCCTCGCGGCCCTGGCCGGCATGGTGGTCTGGCTCTCCCGCCCGCCGGTGCTGACGGTGGCGGTCGGGCCGCGGGAGAGCGTCGAGGCGCATCTCCTCGATGCCTACGCCGCCGCCCTGGCCCGCAACCACGAGGATATACGCCTGCGGGTCGTCCATGGCGACGACGTGCGCGAGAGCGCCGCGGCCCTTCAGTCCGGGCGGGCCGACCTCGCGGTGGTGCGGCCGGACGTGCGGCTGCCGGAGAACGGCCTGACCCTGGCGGTGCTGAGCGAGGAGGCCCTGGTGATCGCCGCACCGGGCGGCAGCGAACTGCGCAGCCTGCCCGACCTCGGCGGCCGGCGCCTCGGGCTCGTCGCCCATCACGGTGCCGACCACGCCTTCCTGGCGGGACTGCTCGGCTTCTACGACCTCGCGGCGGCCCCTGCGGCGCCGGCCGGCACGCCCGGCGCGGTCGCCGTCGTGCCGCTCCGCCTCGACGAGGTCACGGCCGCCCTGGCCTCCGGGCGGATCGATGCGGCGGCGATCGTCGCCGCGCCGTCCTCGGCCCAGGCCGCCCATCTCGTGCGGGCGGTGGAGGCGGCCTCGCCCGGGCGCGAGGCGACGCTGGTGGCGGTGCCGGACGGCGAGGCGATCGTGCAGCGCCTGCCCGAGCTGCAGCCGGTGACGATCGCGCCCGGCACCTTCGGCGGCCGGCCCGCCCGTCCGGCCGAGGAGGTGCGCACCGTCGGCGCCTCCTACCGGCTGATGGCCCGGGCCGGCCTCGACCGCGACGCCGCAGCCCTGGTGACCCAGCACCTGTTCGAGCTCCGCTCGCGCCTCGCCGCGATGACGCCGAGCGCCAACCTGATGAAGGCGCCCGCGTTCGACAGCACGGCCGCGGCGACGAGCGCCCGGCTGCCGATCCATCCCGGCGCCGTCGATTATTTCGAGCGCGAGCAGCAGACGCTGCTCCAGCGCTACGAGGACTGGGTCTACCTGTTCGCCTTCCTCGGCGGCGGGCTCGGTTCGGCCGGCGCCTGGGTCGGCCAGCGCCTCGCCCGCGAGAAGCGTGCCCGCATCGACGCGGTGCTCGACCGGCTGCTCGCGATCCTCGCCGAGGCCCGCGCCACGGGCGACGAGGCCGTGCTGGCGTCCCTGGCGGTGGAGATCGACGGCCTCGTGGTCGACGTGGTGCGCCATGCCCGAGACCACGCCACCGACGTCGGCACGATGAGCGCCCTGATCCTCGCCGTCGACGCCGCCCGTGCCGCCATCGCCGATTGCCGCCGCGACGCCCCGCCCCGCCCCGGGAGCATGCCGCCCGGGTGCTGACCCTGCATCGGGCCGGGGGCTGAGGCGGTCCCACCGAGACTCGCGCCGCGTCACCGGGCCGGCGAAGGTTCGCACGCGGCTTTCGGGAAAGTTCAGCCATGGCCAGCGGGTCCTGCCTCTACGGCAAGGTCGGGTTCAGCGTCGAGGAGCCGCTTCCTGACCTCTATCAATACCATTGCTCGCTGTGCCGGACGGTGACCGGCTCGTCCAACAGCACCGCGCTGGTCGTGCCCGCCCGCCAGCTCCGCTGGCTGCGCGGCGAGGAGCTGATCCGCTCGTTCGTGCGCGAGACCGGCTACCGCAACGACTTCTGCACCGTCTGCGGCAGCACGGTGCCGAACCTCATGCGAACCGGCGACGGGATGTGGATCCCGGCCGGATCGTTCGACGGGCCGATCCCGTCGAGGGTCGGCCGGCACCTGTTCGTGGCGTCGAAGGCGGAATGGGACGAGTTCGACGACGAAGCGGACGCGACTGCACAGCGATGACCTTACGTCACATCGAGGTTTTCGCCACGATCCCCGCGCTGGATGGACCTTCCCCTTCGCGACGATCCCTGGGGCATCGGGGACCAGCGGCAGCGTTCGCCGGCTGCCGCCTTCGAGCAGGCCCAAAGGGGAAGGGGGGTGAGAGATGTGATCAGGTTCCCGATCCTGACGGTCACCGTCGCCAGGAACGCGAGCGGATGGTCAGTGACCATCACGCTCGCAATCTGGTAAGCGTCCAGCAAAGAGGATCCGCGGAATGCCAGTCCGCGGGTCCTCGCCCAAGGTAAGCTCGAACCGGCTCCGGCGCAATGGCGCCTCTCACGCGATCAACCGGTCCCGCGCCCGCAGGGCGGGAAACAGCCTTCCCCACAGCCCGGCCACGACGAGGGTGGCGACGCCGCCGACGACCACCGCCGGAGCGGCGCCGATCAGGGCCGCGAGGGTGCCGGACTCGAACTCGCCGAGTTCGTTCGAGGCGCCGATGAACACCGTGTTGACCGCCGCGACCCGGCCTCGCATCGCGTCCGGGGTCTCGCCCTGGACGAGGCTCTGGCGAATGTAGACGCTCACCATGTCGGCGGCCCCGGTGACGAACAGGCAGGCCATCGACAGCGGCAAAGCCGTCGAGAGGCCGAACCCGATCGTGGCGGCGCCGAACACCGCCACCGCGATCAGCAGCCGCGGCCCGGCCCGGTGGGTCAGCGGTCGGTAGGCGAGGAACACCGCCGTCGCCACCGCGCCGAGGGCCGGCATGCTGCGCAGCAGCCCGAGCCCGAGCGGGCCGACATGCAGCACCTCCTGGGCGAAGATCGGCAGCAGCGCGGTCGCACCGCCGAGCAGCACCGCCACGAGGTCGAGGGTGATGGCGCCGAGCACCACCGGCTGGCCCCGGATGTAGGTCAGCCCGGCGAGCAGGGTCGCCCAGGTCACCGGCGGGCGCCCCGAGGTGGCGGGCGGCGGCGGGCGGATGCCCGCGATGGCGACCGCCGCGAGGCCGAAGCAGGCGGCGGCGACCCCGAACACCACCGCCGGGCCGAGGGCATAGAGCAGGCCGCCGAGCGCCGGCCCCGAGACCGCCGCGCTCTGCCACAGCGACGAGTTCCAGGCGATCGCGGTGCCGAACTGCTCACGCGGCACCAGGGTCGGCAGCAGCGCCTGGGTCGCCGGGTTGGCGAAGGCCCGCGCCGTCCCGACGAGGATCGTCAGCGCGTAGACCGGCCAGACCGGCGCCGCGTGGGCGAGCGCCAGGGCGGTGAGGCCGAGCGCCGTCACGGTGAGCAGGCCGTAGGCCAGCGCCGCGACCCGGCGCCGGTCGTAGGTGTCGGCGACGTGGCCGGTGACGAGGGCGCCGAGCATCGCCGGGGCGAAGCTCGCGAGGCCGACGAGGCCGAGCGCCAGGGCGCTGCGGGTGAGGTCGTAGACGAACCAGCCGAGCGCCACCGCCTGCATCTGGTAGGCGAGCCCGGTGAGAAAGCGGGCGGCGCCGAAGCGGCGGATGTCGGGGTTGCGAAACAGCGTCCGGCCGGACGCGGCGGGAGCGGTCATCGGCGGTCAGGGCCTGAGGGCGGCGCGGGCAGCGGTGGCGGCGGGCAGGGCCTCGATGGCGTCACGCACGAGGCCGGCGGTGAGGATCTGCGGCAGCACGGTCACGCCGCCGCGCCCGTCGTAGAGCAGGTAGAGCGGCACGCCGGAGCGGCCGTGCGCCTCCAGCACCCGGGTGATCTCCGGATTCTGGTTGGTCCAGTCGCCGCGCAGCAGCACGACGCCGCGGGCGGCCATGGCGGTGCGCACCGCGTCGCTGCGCAGGGCGAGGCGTTCGTTGACCTGGCAGGTGATGCACCACGCCGCCGTCATGTCGACGAGGACCGGCCTGCCCTCGGCCCGTAGGGCGTCGAGGCGGGCCCGGGTGAACGGCTCGGCGCCGCCGGCGACCGTCGCGGCCGGCGCCGCGCGGTCCCGGTCGAGCATCCCGACGAGGCCGCCGAGGAGCAGCACCGCGGCGACGGCCGCCGCGGTGGCGAGGCGGCGGCCGACCGGCCCGGCCTCCCGCCCCCTCTCCAGGGCGAAGGCGCAGAATCCGACGAGGACGAAGCCGAGCAGCGCCGCGAACAGCCCGCCGGACCCGACCTGCTGGCTCAGCACCCAGGTCAGCCACGCCACGGTGGCGTAGAGCGGGAAGGCCAGGGCCTGCTTCAGGGTCTCCATCCACGGCCCCGGACGCGGCAGCTGGCGCAGGGCGGCCGGCCACGCGGTGAGGATCACGAACGGCAGCGCGAGGCCGACGCCGAGGGCGGCGAAGACCGCGAGGCAGGTCGCCGCGTCCTGCGTCAGGGCGAAGCCGACCGCCGCGCCCATGAACGGCGCCGTGCAGGGCGTGGCGACGATCGTGGCGAGCAGGCCGGTGAAGAACGAGCCCGGAAGGCCGGAGCGACGCGCCAGCCCGTCGCCGAGCCCGGCGAGGCCGGCGCCGAGTTGGAACGCCCCCGACAGGCCGAGCGCCATGGCGAACAGCCCGTAGGCGAGGCCGGCCACCACCAGCGGTGATTGCAACTGGAAGCCCCAGCCGACCCCCGCGCCGCCCGCCCGCAGGCCGATCAGCACCCCAGCCAGCGCCAGGAAGGCGGCGAGAACCCCGGCGGCGTAGGCGAGGCCGTGCAGCCGGACCCGGCCCGGACCCTCGCCGGAATGGCGCACGAGGCTCAGCACCTTGATCGACAGGACCGGGAACACGCAGGGCATCAGGTTGAGGACGAGGCCGCCGAGCAGCGCCAGCACCACCGCCCCCCACAGGCCCTCCGGCGCGTCGGCCGGGGCAGGCAAGGCCACCGGCGCGCTGCCGGCGGCCGTCGAGGCGCCGGGCCCGGTCGCGACGGGCGGTTCGCCGAGGGTGTAGGCGCGCCTCTCTCCGGTTCGGTCGCGGAAGGTCAGAACCCCGTCGAGGGGAGCAGGCCCCTCCCCCGCCGGCTTGAGGCGCAGGCGCAGGCCGCTCGCATCGACCGACGCCTCCTGCGGGGCGGCGTTCTCGATCGCGGTCTCGCTGTAGGGGAAGAACGCCACGTCGCGGACCGCCGCATCGGCGAGGTCGGGCGCCGCGACGGTGAGCACCAGGGCATCGCCCTCGCGGGCGCCGTGCCAGGGCCAGGGAGACGCCACCGGCAGTTCGGCGCGGGCGGCGGCGAAGGCGTCGCGGCGGCGCGGGTCGGGCCGCACGCTGGTGCCGGGCGGGGCGACGGGCAGCGTGGTCGAGACCATCGCCTCGCCCGGCACGCATTCGCGCTCGCAGACGAGGTAGGACACCTTTCCGCGCAGCGCGACCGGTCCCGCCGGCAGCGACTCCGGCGGGGTCAGGATGACGGTGAGCACCGTCTCGCCCTCGTAGCCGTAGTTCATCAGGTCGGCGACCGGGATGCGCTCCGGTGCCGGCCAGGCGATCGGGCCGGCGGAGAAGCCGGGCGGCAGGGTCCAGGCGATCTCCGGCGGCAGGCCGGAATCACCGGGGTTGCGCCAGTAGACGTGCCAGTCCGGCTTCATCGTCAGGCGCACCCCGACGGTGAAGGGCTGGCCGGGCTCGACCGCGCCCGGCTCGGCGAGGAGGTCGGCCCGCACGAGGTCGGCCGGACGCGGGCCGACCCGGGGCGCCTGCGCGAGGGCGGAGGCGGCCGCGAGCAGGAATCCTGCGACCAGGGCGAGGACCCGGAGGGAGCGCAGCGGGAGCGTCATGGCTTCCCTTAGCGGGACTCGGGCCCGCGCGCGAGGCGTTCGGGGCCGCGCATGGCCGCGCCGGAGCGTCTCAGGAAGGAACTTCTCCCACGCTGCCGATCGGCAGCAAAGAGCTTCTCCGATTCGCGGAAAAATCGAAAACTCCCATCCATTGCCAGCATTTAGGTCCGGCACCTACATACGGTCATGCCGAGTTTCTCCGCCCGCCGGTGATTTCCGATGTTCGATGACGTCTTCGATCCGTTCGGCGAGCGCCTCGACCTCCGGGCCCAGGGGGCCCGCCCGGCCGAGCCGAAACCGGCGCCGAGTGCGCGGAGCCTGCGCCGTCGCTATGCCGCGGGGGCGGCGCTGTTCTGGGTCGTGGCGGCCGGCCTGCTGGTCGCTCGCGGCGCCTATTTCGATCCCGGCACCGCCTTCGGCACCGACATGCCCGAGCAGGTCGCCTCGTCGAACCAGTTCGTCGTTCGCTGAACCGCAAGCTGCCGGCGGCACATGGCCGGTACGAACACATGGCCGGTACGAACACATGGCCGGTACGAGATCGGGGCTGCACGCCCGGACCGTCGCGTCCGCCCGAGCGCGGCCATGACCGCAGCCCCCGCCTCCTGTAAACCGCTTCCGGCGGAGCGAGCCGGGAGAAGGGCGTGCGGGACAGGTCGGGTGTGGCGTTGGGCGCGGCAGGGCTCCTGCCGGGCATCGCGCTGTGTGCGGGCATCACCGCGGTGGCGAGCGCCGTGCAGGCGGTGGAGGAGCGCGTCTTCGACCACCCCTACGTCGAGGCGCTGGTCATCGCGATCCTGATCGGCATCGCGGTCCGCTCGGCCTGGACGCCGGGCCCGGTCTGGCGCGCCGGCATCGCCTTCAGCGCCAAGCAGCTCCTCGAAGTCGCGGTGGTGCTGCTCGGCGCCTCGATCAGCCTCGGGGCGATCCTCGGGTCGGGGCCCGCCCTGCTCACCGGCATCGTCGTCACGGTCGCGCTCGCGCTCGGCGCCAGCTACGTCGTCGGCCGCCTCCTCGGCCTGCCGGCGCGGATCTCGGTTCTGATCGCCTGCGGCAACGCCATCTGCGGCAACTCGGCGATCGCGGCGGTCGCGCCGGTGATCGGCGCCAACGGCGAGGAGATCGCGTCCTCGATCGCCTTCACGGCGATCCTCGGCGTGCTGATGGTGCTCGGCCTGCCGCTGCTGATCCCGCTGTTCGGCTTCACCCCGGCGCAGTACGGCGTGCTGGCCGGCCTCACCGTCTACGCCGTGCCGCAGGTCCTCGCCGCCACCGTGCCGGTGAGCCTCGTCAGCACCCAGGTCGGCACGGTGGTCAAGCTGGTGCGGGTGCTGCTGCTCGGCCCGGTGATCCTCGTGCTGTCGCTGCTGGCGCCGCGCCTGAAGCACGACGGCGAGGCCGCGCCGACGCAGGCCGTCCGGCCGGGCTTCTCCCGGCTGGTGCCGTGGTTCATCCTCGGCTTCCTCGTCCTCGCCGCCGCGCGCTCCCTCGGGCTGGTGCCCGACGCCGCCGTGAAGCCGCTGACCCGCACCGCGAGCCTGCTCACGGTGATCTCGATGGCGGCGCTCGGCCTCGGCGTCGACGTGCGGGTGGTGGCCCGGGTCGGCGGCCGGGTGACGCTCGCGGTGATCGCCTCCCTGGCGGTGCTGCTCGCCATCGCGGTCGCCCTCGTCCTCGCCATCGTCTGACCAGGAGGCGACCCATGCCGCTCCTCTCCCTCGCCGAGGCTCTCGCTCTCGCGACCGACGCCCTCATCCGCTGCGGCACCACGCCCGACAACGCCGCCGCGGTGGCGCGCGCCCTGGTCGGTGCCGAGGCCGACGGGCTGCCGACCCACGGGCTCGGGCGCGTGCCCTCCTACGGGGCGCAGGTCCGGGTGGGGAAGATCGACGGCCATGCCCGCCCGGCCGTGAGCCGGCCGCGCCCGGCCGTCGTGGCGGTCGACGCCGCCCACGGCTTCGCCTATCCGGCCCTGGAGGCGGCCTGCGCGGCGCTGCCCGAGGTCGCCCGCGGCGAGGGGATCGCCGCGGCGGCGATCCGGCGCTCGCACCATTGCGGCGCCGCCGGACTGGTCGTGGAGGCGCTGGCCGCGCAGGGCCTCGTCGCGCTGCTGTTCGCCAACGCGCCGGCGGCGATGGCCCCGTGGGGTGGGACGGTGCCGCTGTTCGGCACCAACCCGATCGCCTTCGCCTGCCCGCTGCCGGACCGCGACCCGATCGTGGTCGACCTCGCCCTGTCGAAGGTCGCCCGCGGCCACATCGTCGCGGCGCAGAAGCGCCGCGAACCGATCCCCGAGGGCTGGGCCCTCGACGCCGCGGGCCGCCCGACCACCGACCCCGACGCGGCGCTCGCCGGCACGATGGTGCCGCTCGGCGACGCCAAGGGCACGGCCCTCGCCCTGATGGTCGAACTCCTCGCCGCCGGCCTCACCGGAGGCCGCTTCGCCGCCGAGGCGTCGTCGTTCCTCGACGCGACGGGAGGACCGCCCTCGGTCGGGCAACTGATCCTCGCCCTCGATCCGGGCGCCTTCCCGGACGGCGCCCTGGCCCGGTTCGGATTCCTCGCGAAGGCGATCGAGGCCCAGGACGGCGCCCGCCTCCCCGGCAGCCGCCGCCTCGCCGCGCGCGGGCGGGCCCGGGCCGAGGGGCTGAGCGTGGGCGAGGCGCTGCTGGCGGAGATCGCGGCGGTGTGATTCAATCTTCGGAGGATCCTTTCTGGAAATCCATATCATGCGGTTTCTGATTGATCGCTTCGCGATGCAGAAACCGGCTTCGCTCACGCGCCGCGCGGGCTTCGATACGGTTTCCGATCGATCGCTTCAGGCGCTTGCTGCGCAATCGCTTCACGATGCGGAAACCGGCTTCGCTCACCAGCCGGCACGGCGCAAAGCTGTGCTCTGCACGCACCTGAGCGACGCTGAAATCCGCTTCGATCGATAGTGGAAGCGGCATCGGGCGATCGGGAGGCGATCGCCCTCCGGGTGGTGGAGGATCGGCGCTGGGTCGAGTTGCCCGGGGTGTGATCGCGTCCATCCGATCTCGCGCTCGGCGTCGATCCGCCGGTTTGCGATCGTCCGCCAGCGATGATCGGCTGGCACCGTCGATGCATGCGGAAGGTCCCAGGGATGCAGCAGCAGATTTCGGTGGTCACGCTCGGCGTCGCTTCGCTCCCCCGATCCCGTGCCTTCTACGTCGGTGGGTTCGGCTGGTCGCCGGTCTTCGAGAACGACGAGATCGTTTTCTACCAGATGAACGGGTTCATGCTCGGAACGTGGCGGAATCCCGGACTGGACGACGACACGGGACGGGCGAGTGGAACCACCCCCGGTGCGTTCAGCCTCGCCCACAACGTCGCGCGCCGCGACGACGTGGAGCCCGCCCTCCGGCGCCTCGTGGCGGCGGGCGGGACGCTTCTGCGACCGGCGGGCGGCCCGCCGCACGGCGGCTTCCGCGGCTATGTGAGCGATCCCGACGGCCACGCCTGGGAGATCGCCTGGAATCCTGCCTGGACGATCGACGCGCGCGGATCGGTGACATTCGGCGTCTGAGCGGACCCGGTTACCATTCGGGAGCGGGCTTGCGTCTATCCGACCCGGAACACGCTCAACGCAACATGGTCCGGCGCCCGCGCGCCGCTCGCTACGAACAGGCTCGTCGCCATCCAGGCGAGCCCCGGGGCGGAGGTCTCGAAGCGCGGCCCGGTGCGGAAGTAGATCAGCACCGGATCGACCGGTTCCCCGCGGCGGATCCGCGCCAGCGCCTCGGGCGGGCCGAAGCGCAGGCCGGTATTCTCGACGTAGACCAGCGCCCCGTCCGCGGCCTCGATGACGTAGCGGGCGTGCAGATGGGTCAGCCCGTCCGCCGCGATGGTCTGGTAGTCGGCGCCGCCGGGCAGCACCCGCCCGGAGAGGGCCGGACCCGACACGGTCCCGCCGGTGATCGCGATCACCCGGCGCTGGCCGGCGGCGGTCAGCCCGACCTCGCACGGCACCGCGACGTCGATGCGGGCGTCGAAGACGTGCTCCAGCACCGGAGCCGGCAGCAGCGGCCCGCTCACGGCCGGCGCACCAGCGGGCAGTCGCCGGCCTCCATCGACCGGAAGGCGTCGGTGCCCGGCAGCGTCGCGACGCGCTTCATCACGTCCCAGGGGACGGTCGATTCCTCCGGGCGCTTGACCTGGAACAGCGAGACGTCGCGCACCACCCGGCCGTCCGGCCGCAGGCGGCCGTTCTTCGTCATGAAGTCGTCGATCGGCAGTTCGCGCATCTTCGCCATCACGGCGCCGGCCTCGTCGGTGCCGGCGGCCTGCACCGCCTTGAGGTAGTGCGTCACCGCCGAGTAGACGCCGGCCTGATAGCTGTTCGGCATCGCCTTCTGGCGCGCGAAGAACCGCTGGGCGAAGGCGCGGGTGGCGTCGTCGCTATCCCAGTAGAACGCCTCGGCGAGGTACATCCCGCCCGCGACCTTGAGTCCGAGGGCGTGGACGTCCACCGCCGTCATGTAGAAGCCGGCGAGCTTCTGGCTGCCGCCGAGCACGCCGAACTCGGACGCCTGCTTGACCGCGTTGATCGCGTCGGCCCCGACGTTGAACAGCGCGATGACGCCGGCGCCGGAACTCTGCGCCTGGAGGATCTGCGACGACAGGTCGGGCGAGAGCAGCGGGTGGAACACCTGCCCGACCACCCTGCCGCCGCCGCCGGTCACCACCGGGGTCACGTCGGCGACGAAGGATTTGCCGAGGGTGATGTCGGCGACGATGTAGTACCAGGACGTGTCGCCGGCCTCGACCATGGGCTTCGCGATGGTGCGGGCGAGCGCGTGGGTGTCGATCACCCACAGCGCCCCGTTCGGCGAGCACTGCGCCCCGGTGATGACGGTCGAGCCCGAACCGGTGATGAGCGCGAGCTTGCCCTTGTCCTTGGCGAGGGCCTGGACGCCGAGGGCGATCGCCGAGTTGTCGAGGTCGGTGATCATGTCGACGCCGTCGTCGTACCAGCGCCGGGCGAGGCCCATCGCCACGTCCGGCTTGCTCTGGTGGTCGGCCTGGACGAGTTCGATCGGCCGCCCGAGGACGGTCGGGCCGAAATCCTCCAGGGCGAGGCGGGCGGCGGTGACGCTGCCGGTGCCGAAATTGTCGGCCATGCCGGTCGACATGTCGGCGAGCACGCCGATGCGGACGGCGCCGCCGGAGATCGCGGGCGCCTCCTTCGGCGCCTGGGCCGCGGCCGGCGCGGCGAGGAGCGTGGCGGCGAGCAGGGCTCGAAGGAGCGCGCGCATCGTCGTGCCTCAGGCCGCCACGGCGGGCAGGCCGAGGATCTCGCGGGCCTCCCCCGGCGAGGCGACCTCGTGGTTCAGCTCCTTGATGATCCGCACCGTGCGGGCGACGAGCTGCTCGTTGGTCGCGAGCTGGCCCTTGGCATAGTAGTTGTTGTCCTCCAGCCCGACCCGGACGTGGCCTCCGAGCAGGATCGCCTGGGTGGTCGCCGGCAACTGCGCCGGGCCGATCGCCGAGACGCAGAAGATCGATTGCGGCGGCAGCATCCGGATCATCGCCGCCAGGATGTCGTGCGAGTACGGCATCGCCCCCTGGAAGCCCTTGTCGGCGCCGAGCACCATGTTGATGTAGTAGGGCGGCTTGTCGTAGCCCTTCTCGATCAGCCGGGTGACGTCCTGCAGGATGTGCTGGGGCCCGAACACTTCCCATTCCGGCTTGATGCCGCGCTCCTGCATCCGCTTGGCCAGGGCCTCGCAGCGCGACGGCGTGGTGATGACGCAGATCTCGCGTCCGCCATGCACGTCCGCGAAGGTCATGCCGTCGAAGGTCGCCATCTCGGCGCCGGCGTCGCAGCCCTTCAGCCGCTCCTCGAAGCTCGATTCGAACAGCCCGTCGGGCCGCGGCACCAGCATGTCGCCGCTCGATCCGCCGCCGGTCGAGTTGTTGAGGACGATGTCGCAGCGCTCGCGGATCAGGCCGTTGATGCGCTTGTAGATCTCGGCGTTGCAGGTCGCCTCGTCGTCGGGCCGGCGGGCGTGCAGGGCCGCGATCGCCGCGCCTTCCTTCCACGACCTGTGCACCGACTCGGCGATCTCGCCGGGCTGGGTCGGCAGGTTGTGGTTCTGCGCCTTCGAGGCCATGCCGCCGGTCGGCGCCACCGTCACGATCACCTTGGCCATGGTCGTCTCCTCCGTGGATCGATGGTTATGGGAGTTCACGCGTCCCGCGCTTGCGGCGCACGAGGTCGATCAGCAGGGCGTCGCGCTCGGCCAGCATCGCGGCCTGATCGCGTCCGGCGAGTTCGTCGGCGAGGCCGGCGACCAGCGCCTGCTTCAGCTCCGGCGTCAGGCGCGGCTCGCCGAGATCGGCCCACATCGCCTCCATCAGCGGCCCGAGGTGGTCGAGGGTGTGGGCGAGCCCGCCCTCCCCGCCGGAGAGGTGGTTGAGCAGGCACGGCCCCATCAGCGCCCAGCGCAGGCCGGGACCGTGGGCGATGGCGGCATCGATGTCGGCGACGCTCGCCGCGCCGGTGCCGACGAGGTGGAACGCCTCGCGCCACAGGGCGGCCTGGAGCCGGTTGGCGATGTGGCCGGTCAGCTCCCGCCGCAGGCGGATCGGGCGCTTGCCGAGGCCCGCGTAGAACGCCATCGCGGCCGCGACCGCATCCTCGTCGGTCGCCTGCCCGCCCGCCACCTCGACCAGCGGCACGAGGTGGGGCGGGTTGAACGGGTGGCCGAGCACCACCCGGCCGGGATGGCGGCAGGCGCCCTGGATGTCGCTCGGCTTGAGGCCGGACGAACTCGTCGCCAGCACCACGTCGGGGTCTGCGGCGGCGTCGAGCCGGGCGTAGGTCTCGCGCTTCACCTCGAGGCGCTCGGGGCCGTTCTCCTGCACGAAGTCGGCTTGCGCCGCAGCCTCCTCGGGCCCGGCGACGAAGGACAGGCGCTCCGGCGAGGCGCCGGGCGCCAGCCCGATCGCCTCCAGGGCCGGCCACTGCGCCGCGACGGTCGCCCGCAGCCGCGCCTCGGCTCCCGGAGCCGGGTCGCTCGCCGTCACGTCGAGCCCCGCGGCGAGGACCAGCGACGCCCACGACGCGCCGATCACCCCGCAACCGATCACCGCCACCCGGCGGATGTCCTGGCGATAAACGGTCTCCGACCGGTTCTCCGGCATCGGCCCGTCCCTCCCTGTCTCGCTCCGGGATTCTCCCGGCCGCCGCGGCGGCCGATTGACCCGGTTCGATTGTTATATCACATTACATTTCAGGTTTGGCAATCCGGCATCGACCGGACCCACGAGGGAGGATCCACCATGCCGGACGAGCTTGCCGGGCTCGGCACCGAGTCGCTTCGCATCGAGCGCCGGGGAGCGGTCGCGATCGTGACGCTCTCGCGGCCGGCCAAGCGCAACGCCCTCGACGACGGCATGGTGCTGGGGCTGGAACAGATCGTCCGCTCGCTGCCGGATGACGTGCGCGCCCTGGTCCTGGCCGCCGAGGGCCCGCATTTCTGCGCCGGGCTCGACCTCGCCGAGCTGACCGAGCGCGACGCCGCCGCCGGGATGATGCATTCGCGGATGTGGCACCGCGCCTTTCACGAGATCGAGTTCGGCCGCGTGCCGGTGGTGGCGGCGCTCAAGGGCGCGGTGATCGGCGGCGGGCTCGAACTGGCGCTGTCGGCGCATCTGCGGGTGGCCGAGGACAGCGCGTTCTACGCCCTGCCGGAGGGCCAGCGCGGCATCTTCGTCGGCGGCGGCGCCTCGGTGCGACTGCCGCGGCTGATCGGCGTCGCGCGGATGCGCGACATGATGCTGACCGGCCGGGTCCACGACGCCGATGCCGGCGAGCGGCTCGGCATCTCGCAGTATCGCGTGCCCGCCGGCGAGGGGCTGGAGACCGCGATCCGCCTCGCCGAGCGCGCGGCCGAGAACGCGCCGCTGACCAACTACGCCCTCATCCACGCCCTGCCCCGCATCGCCGAGGCCGACCCGGCGATGGGCTTCCTCACCGAATCGCTGATGGCCGCGGTGGCCCAGAGCGACGCCGAGGCCAAGCGCCGGCTGGCGGACTTCCTCGCCGGCCGGGCGGCGAAGGTGGCGAAGGAGTAGGCGCCGCTCGAAGCCCTTCCCCCTCTCCGCAGTACTGTCCGGGACAGGAAAAGCGCCGATGATCTCCTCTCCCCGCGGGCGGGGAGAGGAGAGACACCGCGCCATCATCGTCACCGCAATTCCTGGTGACCTTCCCCCGCAGAGGGGTTGGGTCGCCGGCGGCGCCGACCCAACCCAAGCAAGAAACCACCAACCCGACAACACCCCCAGGAGGAAACGCCATGTCTCTCCGCCCCCTCGCGGCCGGCCTGCTCGCCGCCCTCGCCCTGACCCTCCCGCTCCCCGCCGCGGCCGCCGACCGGCCGGTGCGGATCGGCGTGCTCAACGACCAGTCCGGCCCCTACGCCGACCACCAGGGCCAGGGCTCGGTCATCGCCGCCCGGCTCGCCGTCGAGGATTTCGGCGCCAAGGTCGGACGCCCGGTCGAGGTCGTGGCCGCCGACCACCAGAACAAGACCGACATCGGCGCCGCGATCGCCCGGCGCTGGTACGACCAGGACGGGGTCGACCTCATCGTCGACGTGCCGAACTCGGCGGTGGCGCTCGCGGTCTCGACCCTGGCGCGGGAGAAGAACCGGGTGTTCATCGGCTCGGGCGCCGGCACCGCCGAGCTGACCGGGCGGCAATGCTCGCCGAACACGATCCACTGGACCTACGACACCTGGGCGCTCGGCCACGGCCTCGCCAAGGCGCTGGTCGCGCAGGGCGGCAGGAGCTGGTACTTCATCACCGCCGACTACACCTTCGGCAAGGACCTCGAGGCGAGCGCCGCCGAGGAGGTCACGGCCGCCGGCGGCAGCGTCAAGGGCAGCGCCCGCCACCCGATCGGCAGCAGCGACTTCTCGTCCTACCTGCTCCAGGCCCAGGCGTCCGGCGCCGACGTGATCGGGGTGGCGAATGCCGGCGACGACACCTCCAACACCCTCAAGCAGGCGTCGGAGTTCGGCATCGCCCCGGCCCAGCGCCTCGCCGGGCTGATCCTCAACGTCACCCACATGCCGGCGCTCGGCCTCAAGGCGACGCAGGGCGTCCACATCGTCACCGGCTACTACTGGGACACCGACGACGGCACCCGCGCCTTCGCGGCCCGCTACGCCGCGCGCCATCCGCGCCGCGCGATGCCGAACGACATGCAGGCCGGCGTCTACTCGGCGGTGGCGCACTACCTCAAGACCCTCGCCGCCGGCGCGGACCCGGGCGACGGCCGCGCCGTCGTCGCGGCGATGAAGGCGGCGCCGACCGACGACCCGGTCTTCGGCAAGGGCTCGATCCGCGCCGACGGCCGCAAGCTGCACCCGATGCACCTCCTCGTCACCAAGACCGAGGCCGAGAGCAAGGGCGGCTGGGACTTCTTCAGGATCATCCGGACCATCCCGGCCGACGAGGCGTGGCGCCCGCTGGCCGCCGGCGGCTGCCCGCTGGTCAAGAGCTGACGGGAGGCCGCCGTGACCGAGGCCGACGAGCGCGAGGGCTTCTCGCATTCCCGCACGCTGACGATCGAGTGGGGTCACTGCGACCCCGCCGGCATCGTCTTCAACCCGAACTTCTTCGGGTTCTTCGACTGGTCGAGCGCGCTGCTGCTCGAAGCCGCGACCGGCCTCGCCAAGCCGGCGCTGCTGGCGGCGCACGACCTGATCGGCATCCCGCTGGTCGAGACCGGGGCCCGCTTCCTCAAGCCCTCCGCCTACGGCGAGACCGTCGAGATCGTCTCGACGGTGGTCGAGGTCGGCCGCTCCAGCTTCGCGATCCGCCACCGGCTGTTCAACGCCGGCGACCTCGCCGTCGAGGGCCGCGAGCGCCGGGTCTGGGCCGGCCACCACCCGGAGGAGCGCGGCCGGATGAAGGCGGCGCCGATCCCGGCCGAGGTGGCGCGGATCCTGCGGGGCGACGTCGCCCCCTGAGCCCGGCGCCCCTTCCCGCACGGCAGCGGACGGGGCATCATCCCGGGCGTGCGGCCCGCGCCGGGCGGCACCTTCCGGGTTTGATGCCATGCTGGTTCGGTTCTACGGAACGCGCGGCTCGCTGCCGGTGCCGGGCCCCGGCACGGTCCGGTACGGCGGCAACACCTCCTGCGTCGCGGTGCGCTCGCGGCGCGGAACCCTGGTGGTGCTCGACATCGGCACCGGCGCCTACGCGCTCGGCCGCGACCTGACCGCCCAGGGGCTCGCCGGGCGCGGGCACCTGCTCATCACCCACACCCACTGGGACCACATCCAGGGACTGCCGTTCTTCACCCCGCTCTTCGTGCCCGGCAACGAGTGGGACATCTACGCGCCGCGCGGCTTCGGCGCCTCCCTGCGCGAGACGCTGTCGGGGCAGATGCAGCACCGCTACTTCCCGGTCTCGCTCGATCAGCTCGGCGCCACAATCCGCTACCACGAGCTCGTGGAGGGCAGCCTCACCCTCGGCGAGGACGGCGACGTGGCGGTCGCGACCCAGTATCTCAACCATCCCGCCCTCACCCTCGGCTACCGGTTGCAGGCCGATGGGGCGAGCCTCGTCTACGCCCTCGATCACGAGCCCTTCGCGCCCTGTGCCGCCGATGGCCTCCACCCGCTCCACGGGCCCGACCGCCGTCACGCCGAGTTCCTGGACGGGGCCGACCTCGTGATCCACGACGCCCAGTACACGGCGGAGGAATACCCGCACAAACGGGGCTGGGGGCACAGCCCCGTCGAGTACGCCCTGCGGGCTGCTCAGGGCGCCCGGCGCCTCGCGCTGACGCACCACGATCCGCTTCGCGACGACGAGGCCCTCGACGCGCTGGCCGCCCGCTACCGGACCGCCTGCCCCGGCCCGGAGCTGATCGTGGCGGCGGAGGGGCTGACCCTCAACCTGTCGGAGACCGGGGCCGTTCGCCACCGGAGCGGGGCCTCCGCCGAGCGCGGACCGGAGACGGCCGTCGCCGGGAACGACGTGGTGTTGGCTGCCGCCGACCCCGCTCTCGCCGCCCAGGTCGCCGCCATCCTCCGGCAGGACGGCGTGACGGTGCACGAGGTGGCGGCGCAGCCGGAGGCCGTCGCCGACGCGGTGGCCTGCCACGCTCCGGCCCTGGTGGTGCTGGCGGACCCGGCCGGAGCGAGTCCGCCCGTGGCCGCCCTCTGCGCAGCCCTCGGCGGTCCGTCGCGCCAACGGATCCCCGCCCTGGTGCTGGTCGCCGCCGGGGACGACCCGGAGCGCGACGAGGCCCTGGGAATCGACGACCGGCTCGTGGCACCGTTCACCGCGAGCTACGCCCGAAGCCGGCTGCGGGCCTGGCTGATGCGCGAGACCTGCCGCTGGGAACGGGCCGGGACGGGACCGGACGAGGCGGCACGCCTCGCCGCCCTCGCCGACCTTTCCCTTCTCGACACGCCGGACGAGGAGCGATTCGACCGCGTCGTCCGCGACGCGGCCCGGGCCTTCGCGACGCCCTACGCCGCCCTGACGCTGATCGATCGCGACCGGCAGTGGTTCAAGGCATCCATCGGGCTCGGCTTCCGCGAGTCGGCCCGCGACCTGTCCCTGTGCGACCACGCGGTCGCGGCGGCCGGCGGGGGCCTGCCGGACGCCCTGGTGGTGCCCGATACCCGGGTCGACCGGCGCTTCGCCGACAACCCGGTCGTCACCGGGCCGCCGCACATCCGCTTCTACGCCGGGCAGCCGCTGGTGCTCGGCAGCGGCCACTGCATCGGCACCCTGTGCGTCGCCGACACCCGCCCGCGCGACCCCGACGGCGAGGCGCTGTCGCACCTGCGCCGGCTCGCCGGCCTCGCCCTCGCCGAGGTCGAGCGCCGCTGACCGCTCAGGCCCGCTCGCGGCGGATCTCGGCGCCGCAGCGGCCGAGCTTGGCCTCCAGCGCCTCGAAGCCGCGGTCGAGGTGGTAGACCCGGTTGATGACCGTCTCGCCCTCGGCGGCGAGGCCGGCGATGACGAGGGAGACCGAGGCCCGCAGGTCGGTGGCCATCACCGGGGCGCCCTTGAGGCGCTCGACGCCCTCGACCACCGCGAGGTCGCCTTCCAGCCGGATCCGCGCGCCGAGGCGGGCCAGTTCCTGCACGTGCATGAACCGGTTCTCGAAGATCGTCTCGCGGATGTGCGACTGGCCGCGGGCGCGGGTCATCAGCGCCATGAACTGCGCCTGGAGGTCGGTCGGGAAGCCCGGGAACGGATCGGTGGTGACGTCGACCGCGGCGACGCCGGCGCCGTTGCGCCGCACCCGGATGCCGTCGGCGGTCGGGGTGACCTCGGTGCCGGTGGTGGCGAGGATGTCGAGGGCGCTGTGCAGCAGGTCGGCCCGGGTGTTCTCCAGGGTGACGTCGCCGCCGGTCATCGCCACCGCCATGGCGTAGGTGCCGGTCTCGATCCGGTCGGGCAGCACCTCGTGGCGGGTGCCGTTGAGCCGCGAGACCCCCTCGACCACGATGCGCGGCGTGCCGGCGCCCTGGATGCGGGCCCCCATCTTGCCGAGGCAGGCGGCGAGGTCGACCACCTCCGGTTCGCGGGCGGCGTTCTCGATCACCGTGGTGCCGTTGGCGAGCACCGCCGCCATCAGGGCGACGTGGGTGCCCCCGACCGTGACCTTCGGGAAGTGGATCTCGCCGCCGCGCAGGCCGTTCTTCGTCCGCGCCACGACGTAGCCGCCGTCGATCTCGATCGTCGCCCCGAGCTGCTCCATCGCCATCAGCAGCAGGTCGACCGGGCGCGTGCCGATGGCGCAGCCGCCGGGCATCGACACCCTCGCCTCGCCGAAGCGGGCGAGCAGCGGCGCGATCACCCAGAAGCTCGCCCGCATGGTCGAGACCAGATCGTAGGGCGCCGTGGTGTCGATGACGTTCGAGGCGGTCAGCCGGATGGTCTGGCCGGTCTCGGTGGTCTGGCCCGGCCGCTTGCCGACGACCATGTGGTCGACGCCGTGGTTGCCGAGGATGCGCAGGAGCGCGGTGATGTCGGCGAGCCGCGGCACGTTGGCGAGTTCCAGGGTCTCGCCGGTGAGCAGGCTCGCGATCATCAGCGGCAGGGCCGCGTTCTTGGCGCCCGAGATCGGGATGACGCCGTGGAGCTTCGCCCCGCCGACGATGTGAATGCGGTCCATTGTCGAATCCCTCGTGCGGCGCCGCGCGGTTCGCGCCGCGGCACCGTCCCCTCGTTGCGTCGGCTCGGCCCGAGCCCTCTGGTCACGTCGTAAACACGAAAAGCGGCAACCGAACGGCTACGCTTGCCTCAACGCACGTCGCGCCGGCCCGGATCCGTCGCGTCCTCCGGGGGCGTGGCCGGCGCGTCGTCCTCCGCTCCGGTGGCCGCCCGACCGCGCGCCTGCGCCTTGCGCCGCTTGAGGTTGTCCCTCAGCGCCGCGCGCAACCGTTGCGATTTGTCGTCGTCGCGAGTTCCGCTCATCGTCCCGTTGTCCTCGGTCCCGTTGTCCTCGCGCGACCCATCGTCGCCATGACCATTTTCCGGGTTCCTTGCCCGCGCGGAAGGCGCCACAACCGCCTCGCCGCTTGGAGCTGCTCCAGTTCCAGGGACGAGCCATATCAGCGCGAACACGGCGCGACCACGGCAGGCTTCGCGCCTGCGCCGCACGACGGGTCCCCGAGGCCCGCCCGGTCCCGCCCCGGACCCCCGGTCCGGCCAGCCTCGTAGGACCCCGATGCCCGACCGTCAGACCGTGACCGACTACCAGTCCCTGTTCCGCGGCGCCCTCGATCGCCTGCACGGCGAGCGGCGCTATCGCGTGTTCGCGGACATCGAGCGGGTGGCCGGCCGGTTTCCCACCGCCCTGTGGCGGCAGCCGGACGGCACCAGCCGGGAGATCACGGTGTGGTGCTCCAACGACTATCTCGGCATGGGGCAGCATCCGGCGGTGGTCTCGGCGCTGACCGAGACGGCGCAGCGCTGCGGCGTCGGCGCCGGCGGCACCCGCAACATCGCCGGCAACACCTCGCCGCTGGTCGACCTGGAGCGCGAACTCGCCGACCTGCACGGCAAGGAGGCGGCCCTGGTCTTCACCTCGGGCTACGTCTCGAACCAGGCCGGCATCTCGACCATCGCCAGGCTGATCCCGGACTGCCTGATCCTGTCGGACGCGTTCAACCACAACTCGATGATCGAGGGCATCCGCCACTCGGGCTGCGACAAGGTGGTGTTCCGTCACAACGACCTCGCCCACCTCGAGGAACTGCTGCGCGCGGCCGGCGACCGGCCGAAGCTGATCGCGTTCGAGAGCGTCTACTCGATGGATGGCGACGTCGCGCCGATCGGCGCGATCTGCGACCTCGCCGACCGCTACGGCGCGATGACCTATCTCGACGAGGTCCACGCGGTCGGGCTCTACGGCGAGCGCGGTGCCGGCATCGCCGAGCGCGACGGCGTCATGCACCGGGTCGACGTGATCGAGGGCACGATGGCCAAGGGCTTCGGGGTCGTCGGCGGCTACATCACCGGCAACTCCGCCCTGTGCGACGCGGTGCGCAGCTTCGCCCCCGGCTTCATCTTCACCACCGCCCTGCCCCCGGCGATCGCGGCGGCGGCCGCCGCCTCGATCCGCTACCTCAAGGGCTCGCAGGCCGAGCGCGCGGCGCATCAGCGTCAGGCCGCCCGCACCAAGCAGGCCCTCGACGCCGCCGGCCTGCCGGTCCTGGCGACCGAGACCCACATCGTGCCGCTGATGGTCGGCGACGCCGAGCTGTGCAAGGCCGCCGCCGACCGGCTGCTGGAGCGTCACGGCATCTACATCCAGCCGATCAACTACCCGACCGTGCCGCGCGGCACCGAGCGCCTGCGCATCACCCCGTCGCCGTTCCACGACGAGGCCCGGATCGCCCACCTCACCGACGCCCTGACGGAGGTCTGGGACGCGCTGTCGCTGCCGCGGGCCGGGACGGTGTTCAAGGAGGCGGCGGAGTAAGCCTGTCCGTCACACAGAACAGACGACAACCTCAGTCGAGCATCCGTTTCGACTGGGAAGCGTGGCGGACGGTGATGATTGTCACCGTCCCTGCCCTTTCATCGACTGTGCAGTAGATCAAATCGGGTAACCGGGGGACGACGAAGTGTCGGACGCGCGGGTGGACACGCCGTCCGACATCCGGGCAATGCTCGATCAGTGTGAATGCGCTGCGGATATCTCGGCTGACACCGTCTGCGGCGCCCGGATTGTGAGCGCGAACGTAGGCGGCAATTTCCAGAAGACGCTGCGTTGCCCGATTGGAGACAACGAGGTTCAACGGTCGAAACTACGAAACGCAGCCTCGACCTCCTCATCGGTAGCGATCTCGCCACGATCAATTTCTGCCAGTCCCTCCAGAACATCCTGAAGGTGGTCCGGATCGATCTCGTCTGCGTCGCCGATCTTCAGCATGCTGAGAATCGCCTCCGCGATCGCATCCTGATCGGCTGGAGGCATCTGTCTGACGGCGTCGAGCGCCTGTTCGAGCAGCTTGGTCATCCACGAGACCCGCTGAAAAGTCGTCTGTACCCGGCGGACTCGTCGAGCCCCCAGTCTCGCGCAGCGTCAGACCGGGGTCAAATCCGCACGAACAGCCGCTCCACCAGCGGGTTCTCCGCCGCGAAGGCATAGTCGATCCGGCGCACGCTGACTGCCTGCGCGCCGGCCGCCGCGAGCGACCCGGCGAGGTCGAACACCGCGTCGGCCGGGCAGCGCAGCACGATCTCGCCCCGCCCCTCGGGCGCGCCGTAGGGCAGTTCGGCGTCGTGCAGGCCGGCGATGGCGGCGAGGTCGATCTCGCCGGAGGCCGGCAGGCCGGCGCGGACCTCGCGGGTGGTGCGGGCGCGCTCCTCGGCGCTGATGCGGCCGAGCACCGATCTCACCGCGGCCCGCGCCCGCTCGCCCCACGGTGCGGCGAGGGAGGCGACGAGGTTCGCCTCCGAGCGCAGGATGACCCCGTCGTCGAGCACCTTGAGGGCGTTGGCGGCCAGCGTCGCGCCGGTGGTGGTGATGTCGACCACGATCTCGGCGCTGCCCGCGGCCGGCGCGCCCTCGGTGGCGCCGAGGCTCTCGACGATGCGGTAATCGGCGACGCCGTGCTCGGCGAAGAAACGGCGGGTGAGGTTGACGTACTTGGTGGCGATGCGCAGGCGCCGGCCGTGGCGCAGGCGCATGTCGATCGCGACCTCGTCGAGGTCGGCCATCGAGCGCACGTCGATCCAGGCCTGCGGCACCGCCACCACCACCGTGGCGTTGCCGAAGCCGAGCCGCGTCAGCAGCTCGACCTTGTGCTCCGAATCCGGCAGCGTCTCGCGGATCAGGTCCTCGCCGGTGATGCCGAGATGGGCGGCGCCGCTGGCGAGCTGGCCTGCGATCTCGGAGGCCGAGAGGTAGCGCACCTCGACGTCGGCGACACCCTTGAGGTGGCCGCGATAGTCGCGCACGCCGCTGGTCTGGGCCAGCGTCAGCCCGGCGCGGGCGAAGAAGGCGGCGGCGTTCTCCTGCAGCCGGCCCTTGGAGGGCACGGCGAGGACGAGCGGCCCGTCGGTCGTGGCGATCTCGGCCATGGTCACTGCCCCTCCCCCGGGACCGCCCGCTCGAGCCAGAAGGCGCAGCCGACCGCCGGCACGGGATCGGGGCTGCCGAGGTGGCGCAGCAGGCCGTCGTAGCGGCCGCCGCCGACCCAGGGACGATCGCCCTCCCCCCCGGCGATCTCGAAGATGAAGCCGGTGTAATAGTCGAGGTTGCGGGCGAAGCGGCCGGTGAAGCCGAACCGCTCGATCGGCAGCCCGCTCGCCGCCATGAAGCCTGTGCGCTCCTCGAACAGCGCCAGGGCCGCGGAGAAGCCCGTCGCGTCGAGCCCGGCCGTGCGGCCGAGGTCGCGCACGGCAGCCGCCGCGGCGTCGGGATCGCCCGAGATGGCGAGGTAGTCGTCGATCACCGCCCGCGCCTGGGGCGACAGGCCGGCGCCGCCGCCGCCCTGCGCCGCCGCCTTGGCGAGGAAGCGCTCGGCGATCTCGCCGGCGGTGCGGCCGCCGACCCGGCTGATCCCCGCGATGGCGAGCACGTCTTCGACGAAGGCGCGCACGCCCTGCGGGTCCTGGCCCTGGATCGCGCTGAGCAGGCCGGCATGGGCGGCGTCGACCGCGACCGGGGCCGCGAGGTCGTCGAGGGAGCGCCCGGCGGCGATCGCCCGCAGGCAGCGGCGCCGCGCCGCCGGCGTGACCGCCAGCGCGTCGAGGAGCGCCGAGGTCAGCCCCATGTCGCCGAGGCGGACCTGGCACTCCCCGCGCCCGAGCCGGGTCAGCCCCTCGACGGCGAGCGCCAGGATCTCGGCATCCGCCGCGGGCGTGTCGGTCCGGCCGATCGACTCGATCCCGGCCTGGTGAAACTCGTCCGGCTCGGCGCCGCGCAGGCGGAAGACCGGGCCGAGATAGCTGTACTCGGCCGGCGCCTCGCCGGCGGTGGCGCGGTGATGGCGGCAGACCGGAATGGTGTATTCCGGCCGCAGGCACAGCTCGCTGCCGGCCTCGTCCTGGGTGATGAAGATGCGCCGCCGGATGTCCTCGCCCGACAGCTCCAGGAACGGCTCGATCGGCTGCAGCACCGGTGGTTCGATGCGGGCGTAGCCGCGTCCCTCGAACAGCGCCAGGAGACGCTCGTGCGCTGCCGACGGCCGCTGCGCCGCCGCTCCGTTCCCTGTCATCGGTCCTGATCCGTCCTCACGGGCGCCCCTGTAGCAAGGGAGCGCCCGGTTGGCGACGCCCGTCACTGCTTAGCGTGAACGATCCCGGCTCATGCGGTTTCCGAATGATCGCTTCGCGATGCGAAAATCGGCTTCGCTCAGTCGCCGCGCGGGCTGGTGATACGGTTTTCGGAACTGATCGTCCGAAAACCGTATCACTCGCCGAAATGCCGTCCCACGACCTCGCGCACCCGCGCCACCATCTCGTCCTCGGGCACCGAGAACTGGGCCGGCCGGGCGGCCTTCCACTCGGCGTTGCTCCCGATGCCCTCGGCGGCGCGGGCGCCTTCGATCAGGTCCTTGATCTGGACCTCGCCGCGGGCGCGCTCGTCGCTGCCCTGGATGACGACGCAGGGCGCGCCGCGGCGGTCGGCGTACTTCATCTGCGCCTTCATGCCGGAGCCGCCGAGATACAGCTCGGAACGGATGCCGGCCTGCCGCAGGGCGGCGACGAGGCGCTGGTAGGCCGGGATCTCCTCGCGGTCGAGAACCAGCACCACGACGGGGCCGGGCTTGGCGTGGCCGGCGACGAGGGGGCTGCGGATGATCTGGAGCGCCGAGAACAGCCGCGACACGCCGACCGAGAAGCCGGTCGCCGGCACCGGCTCGGAGCGGAAACGCCCGACGAGGCCGTCGTAGCGCCCGCCCCCGGCCACCGATCCGAAGCGCACGGTCTGGCCGTCCTCGTCCACCACAGGGAAGGTCAGCTCGGCCTCGTAGACCGGGCCGGTGTAGTATTCGAGGCCGCGCACCACCGACGGGTCGGCCCGCACCCGGTCGTGGCCGTAGCCGGCGGCCTCGCACAGCCGCATGATCGCGTGCAGTTCGGCGATGCCCTCGCGGCCGATCTCGGACGTGCCGACCACCTCGCTCCAGCCGCCGAAGAACGCTTCCCAGAAGGCGAGCCGGTCGCCGTCATGGGTCGGTGCGGCCTGGAACGAGACGTAGCGCAGGATGCGCTCGATGGCGTCGTCGGCGAGGCCGGCGCCCTTGGTGAAGTCGCCGCTCTCGTCCTTGCGGCCGGGGCCGAGCAGCAGCCGCACGCCGTCCGGCCCGAGGCGGTCGAGCTTGTCGATGGCGCGCAGCACGGTGAGCCGCCGCCCGGCCTGCTCGGCGCCGCCGAGGCCGATCGCCTCCATCACGCCGTCGAGGACCTTGCGGTTGTTGACCTTGACCACGTAGTCGCCGCGGCCGATGCCGACGCGCTCCAGGGTGTCGGCGGCCATCATGCAGATCTCGGCATCGGCCGCGATGCTGCCCGAGCCGACGATGTCGGCGTCGAACTGCATGAACTGGCGGAAGCGGCCCGGGCCCGGCTTCTCGTTGCGGAAGACGTAGCCAGCGCGGTAGCTGCGATAGGGCTTGGGCAGGGCGTCGAAATGCTCGGCGACGTAGCGGGCGAGCGGCGCCGTCAGGTCGTAGCGCAGCGACAGCCAGCTCTCGTCGTCGTCCTGGAACGAGAACACGCCCTCGTTCGGGCGGTCGAGGTCGGGCAGGAACTTGCCGAGCGCCTCGGTGTACTCGATGAACGGGGTCTCGACCGCCTCGAAGCCGTAGAGCTCGAAGCTCTCGCGGATCTTCTCCAGCATCCGGTGGGTGGCGGCGATGTCGGCGGGTCCGCGGTCGACGAAGCCGCGCGGCAGGCGGGGCTTGAGGGTGGCGGCCTTCTCGGCCTTCGCGGGCTTGGACATCACGTCTCGCAGGGACAATCGGCTGGGCGGAGCCCCAGGGCCTGCCACTGCGGCAGGCGAGCCGGCACGGGGTTCATCGGCTACGGCCCGAGGGCTCGCAGGCGCCCGGGCTCTAGCCCATTTGGCGGCGGCTGCCTACCGTGATGGCTGCCGGCGACGTGTCCCGGAGGACGACCCGGCCGGAGCCGCCCGCGCGGCGCCCCCGGAGGTCCGACGTGACGACCCGCCGGCACCGCGCCGGCGGGAGGCGCCGTCGCGGCCCCGCGCTACTGTCCGGCGACCGCGGATCTGGCCTGGGCCTCCAGCGCCTCGTCGCGGGCGAGCTGCTTGGCCCGGTCCTGGATGTAGGCCCGGATCGACTCGATGTCGTCCTCGGACAGGCGGTCCTTGAAGCTGATCATGCCCCGGTCCTTGAGCACGCCGTCGAGGATGACGGACTTCCACGCGTCCTTGTGGGCGTTGAGGGTCGAGCGGCGAAGGTCCGGCACCACCCCGTTCGACCACGCCGCGAAGCCGTGGCAGAACAGGCAGTTGCCGCCGAACAGGTCGCCGCCCTTGGCGATCATCGCGGGCGCGAAGCTGTCGCTCGCCACGCTGGCGGGCTGCGGCTTGACCTCGTTGTCCGGCAGCGTCGCGGTGCCGCCGAGCTTGAACACCAGCAGGCGCCCGGTCCGGCCGATCTTGAGGTCGTCGATGTAGGGAACGTGCAGGCCGTTGGCGCCGCCGTAGCCGGTGACGACGGCGACGTGCTGCTCGCCGTTCAGCTCGTAGCTCATCGGCGCGGCGATGATGCCGGAATAGCCGGCGAAGCTCCACACCTTGCGGCCGGTGGTGGCCTCGTAGGCCCGCAGGCTGCCGTCGGGCATGCCCTGGAACACGAGGTTGCCGCCGGTGGCGAGCACGCCGCCGCCGCCGACCGAGGAATGCTGCACCCGCCAGACCTCCTTCTGGGCCACCGGATCCCAGGCGATGAGCTGGCCGCGGGTCTGGGCCTTGAGGGTCTTCTGGCGGGCCGCGCTGGTCGGGCCGGCGTTCTGGGCCGAGGCGACGCCGAGGTTCCAGTTCCCGTGGCCGGGCGTGTAGCTGAAGCCCTTGTCGTCGGCGTAGCCGAACGGCAGTTCCTGCGTCGGCAGGTAGACGAGGTTCGTCTTCGGGCTGAACGCCATCGGGTGCCAGTTGTGCGACCCGAAGGCCGCCGGCATCGCCAGGAAGTCGAGTTCGCTCCGGGTGAAGCGCGCCTCCGGGAACTCGATCGGCCGGCCGGTCTGAAGGTCGATGCCGGCCGCCCAGTTCACCGGCGTGAAGTTGCGCGCCGAGACCAGTTTGCCGGTCTCGCGGTCGATGACGTAGAAGAAGCCGTTCTTGGGTGCGTGCAGCGCGACCTTGCGCGGCGTCCCGCCGATCACGAGTTCGGTCAGGGTGATCGGCTGGGTGGCGGTGAAGTCCCAATCCTCCCCCGGCGTCTCCTGGTAGTGCCACTTGTAGGCGCCGGTGTCGGCGTCCACCGCCACCACCGAGGACAGGAACAGGTTGTCGCCGCCCTCCGGTCCCGAGCGGATGCGGGCGTTCCAGGGCGAGCCGTTGCCGGTGCCGATCAGGATCTGGTTGAAGTCGGCATCGTGCACGATCGCGTCCCAGGCCGTGCCGCCGCCGCCGGTCTGGCGCCAGATGCCGCTGCCCCAGGTCGGGTAGGCCAGCCGCCGGAGCACCTCGTCCGAGGCCGCGCCGTCCGGTTTGTTCTCGGGGTTGGGCGTGGTGTAGAAGCGCCAGGCCAGCTTGCCGGTGGCGGTGTCGTAGGCCGAGACGTAGCCGCGCACGCCGAGTTCGGCGCCGCCGTTGCCGATCAGCACCTTGCCCTTGGCGACCCGCGGCGCGCCGGTGATGGTGTAGGGCCTGGTGGTGTCGGTGGTCTGCACCGACCACACCTCCTTGCCGGTCCCGGCGTCGAGGGCGATCAGGCGCCCGTCGATGGTGCCGACGAAGATCCGCCCGTCCGCGGCGGCGACGCCGCGGTTGACCACGTCGCAGCAGGCGTCGACGCCCTTCTCGCCCGGCACCTTCGGGTCGTAGTGCCAGAGCTGGCGGCCGGTGGCCGCGTCGTAGGCGTAGACGTGCGACCACGAGGTCGAGGTGTAGAGCACCCCATCGACCATGATCGGAGTCGCCTCCTGACCCCGGTTGGTCTCGAAGTCGCCGTACCATGCGAGCTTGAGCCGCGTGATGGTGTCCGGGTTGATCCGCTCGTGCGGGCTGTAGTGCCATTCGCGGGCGTCGCCGCCCTTGGCGGTCCAGGTGCGGTCGCCCCCGGCCGCCGTGCCGGCAGCCGCTGCCGGTCCCTTCGGGGCCTGGGCCCCCGCCGGCACGCCTGCGCCGAGCAGCACGGTGGCGCAGACGAATCCGTAGCGCGCGATCATGCCCATCCCCACGGGCTCCTCCCTCGTGACGCCGGCTCGTCGAGCGGCCAGCTTCGTCGTGCCGAGATCGGAGAGCCGGCCACGACGGTGGCGCCGTCGCCTGCCCGCGGCAGGTGAACGGACGGTTCCTTTGAACTCGACAAAGTCGATCCTGTCGGGGCATCGCCGGCCTGTCAACGATCTTCGCCAGGGGCTCCGATCGATCCGGGATGTTTTGGCAACGAGCACATGGTCAGGGCACGCGGACACGGCTCCTCGACCGGGATATCCGCCCTCGCAGCCGCGAGAAGATCTGTCGCCGCTGCTGCCGATGCGCACGATGATCTCGCGGGTGCAAAATCCTCATCTTGCGACGCCGGAGCGGGATGCCGTCATGCGGGACGCTACGGCTCGTCCGACGCGCGCCAGCGCACCCGGGCCGCCTCCAGCCCCCACACCATGCCGAGCATCATGTAGACGTGGCGCCACTTCTCGATGTCGATCTGGAGCGCCTGGAGAAAGAACACCAGCAGGGCCGGAACGACGATCTGGGCGAACCGCCGGCAGGGCGACGGAGCGAGCATCAGCCGCACCCCGACGAAGCCGGTCGCCCCGACGAGGAGGATGAAGGCCACGCCCGCCACCCAGCCGCCGTTGGCGAACGAGCCGATGTAGGAATTGTGCGGCTCGACCTCGAAGGTGCGGCGCCAGCGCAGGGGGCCCATCCCGATCGGCTCCTCGACCAGCATCGGGAGGCCGCGCAACTGGTTGCCGAAGCGTCCGGTCTCGCCCTCGTCGTAGTCCTGGGTCACCGCCGCCCGCTGCGCGAGCGTCTCGGCCACGCTGTCGACCGAGAGCAGGGCCGCGAAGGCGGCGAGGGCGAGCCCGAGGGTGAGGCCGGACAGGAGCGCGATGCGGCGGCGCAGCGGGCGGGCGGCGCAGCGGTACAGGCAGGCGACCATCACCACGATCGCCACCGCCGCGGCGGCCCAGGATCCGCGGGAGAACGACAGCAGGATCCCCATCAGCAGGATCATCAGCCCGGCCGCCGACGGGATCGGCCGGCGGGCGCGGCCGCTCAGCAGGTCGTGCATCAGGTAGAGCGCGCCGAGGATCAGGAACGAGCCGAACACGTTCGGGTCCTGGAAGGTGCCCGAGGCCCGGCCCCAGCGGCTGAACAGCCCGTCCTCGCCGATCAGCCCGAGATAGCCGCCGAGGCCGAGGGCCGCCGAGAACAGGGTGCTGGCGGTGTAGACCTTCAGCGCCAGTTCGACCCGGCGGTCGACGTCGTCGGAGAAGAACATCGCGAAGAACACGCCGGTCACCGCGAGATAGGCGAGCTGGACCGTCCAGATCACCGACAGCGGCTCGTCGAGATACGGCACGAGGGCCACCACGACGGCGCCGACATAGATCAGCATCAGCCCGGCGAAGGGCAGCGCGCCGCGATGCAGCCGGATGCCGAGGCAGAGCCAGACGAGCATCGTCGGAACCGCCACGACGTCGTAGGGCGCCACGTCCGAGAAGGCGAAGCAGGCGAAGAAGATGAAGCCCGTCATCAGGGCGAGGCCGAGGCCGTGCAGGACCCGCCGCACCGGGATGGCGGCGGGATTCCAGTGCGGCAGGACGACGGTGCTCATCGGTCTTCTCCGCGGGCGTCGGGCGCAGGTCCGGAACGGACATCGCGCGCAGAGGAGACTTCGTCGGAAAGGGTTTGCGCCGGCTGAAGCGACAGGGTGAACGAAGCGTTGACGGCCCGGAAAGCGCGCGGCCCCGCCGCAGGGACTGCGACGGGGCCGGTCGATGGAGCGAGCCGCTACGCAACCTGGCTCGACGGGGAGAATGCAGGGAAGCGGTGAATCCTTCGTCAACGCGGGGCGAGCGTCGGCGACAGCGGGGCGGTCCCGGCTTCCGCCGCCCGGCGGGCGTAGCGGCGGGCGAGGGCCGCGCAGGCGAAGAGCTGGACCTGATGGAAGATCATCAGCGGCAGCACCACGCCGCCGACGTCCTGCCCGGCGAAGATGACGTTGGCCATCGGAACGCCGGAAGCGAGGCTCTTCTTCGAACCGCAGAACACGATGGTGATCTCGTCCTCGCGGGAGAAGCCGAGGCGCCGGCTCGCGACGGTCGTCACGGCGAGCACGACGGCGAGCAGCACCACGTCCACGACCAGCATGGTGAGAAGCGCCGGCAGCGGCGTGCGCGACCACAGCCCCGAGGCGACGGCGTGACCGAAGGCGAGGTAGACCACCATCAGGATCGAGCCGCGGTCGACGATGTTGGTCAGCGGCTTGTGCCGGTTGAGGAAGCCGCCGAGCCAGGGCTGGAGCAACTGGCCGAGGATGAACGGCGCCAGCAGTTGCAGCAGGATGTTGCCCACCGCCCGCCACTCGAACCCGGTGCCGTGGACCGAGAGCAGGGCCGCGACGAGGAGCGGCGTGACGAACATGCCGATGATGTTCGAGGCCGAGGCCGAGCACACCGCCGCCGGCACGTTGCCGCCGGCCATCGACGTGAAGGCGATCGAGGATTGCACCGTCGAGGGCAGGACGCAGAGGAACAGCACGCCCGCCGCGAGGGTCGGCGTGAGCAGGCTCGGGCTGAGCAGGCCGGCGGCGAGGCCGAGCAGCGGAAACAGCCCGAAGGTCGCGAGGAAGACCACGAGGTGCAGCCGCCAATGCGCCAGTCCCGCCACCGCCGTGCGCCGGTCGATGCGCGCGCCGTGCAGGAAGAACAGCAGCGCGATGCCGGCATTGGCGACGAGGGAGACGATCTCCTCCGCGCGACCCCGGGCCGGCAGCACGGTGCCGAGGACGACCGTGACGATGAGGAGCAGCGTGAATGTATCGGGGCGGAAGCGCGACATCTCTGGGTCCGGAATTCGGGTCTCCCCGTCATGTAGCTCCCCGGGCGCCGCCGCGGTACGCCGCCGGACACGATGACTGTCATCATGACGCGTGATAAGGTGGCGTCGCTTCATGCGGGGAACAGAGGCTCGGCATGACCCGGCTGATCGATCCGGTGCTGCTGCGCAGCCTCGCGGCGGTGGTCCGCAGCCGCAGCTTCAGCCGGGCGGCGGAGCAGCTCGGCCTGCGGCAATCCACGGTGAGCCAGCACGTCCAGCGGCTGGAGGCCCGGACCGGCCGCCGCCTCCTCCTGCGCACCACCCATTCCGTCGGCCTGACCCCGGAGGGCGAGGCGGTGCTGGCCTTCGCCCGCACGGTCCTCGACGCCCATGAGCGGCTGGAGCGCACGCTGTCCGGCGGCGCGGTGCGCGGCCGGCTGCGCTTCGGCGCGTCCGAGGACTTCGTGCAGAGCCGGCTGTCGGAGGTGCTGCGGGACTTCCGCGCCACCTACCCCTCGGTCGACCTCGAACTCAGCGTCGCCCTGACCGGCCTCCTCACCGATGCGCTCGCCCGGGGGGAACTCGACCTCGTCCTCGGCAAGCGCCACGTCGGCGAGACGCAGGGAGTCCTGGTCAGGCGCGACCGCCTCGCCTGGGTCGGCCTGCCCCATGCCGCGCCGGAGCGGGGCGAGCCGGTCGCCCTCGTCACCTTCCCGCCGCCGAGCATCACCCGGGCGATCGCCCTGGCGGCGCTGACCGGTGAGAGTCGGCCCTGGCGCATCACCTGCACCTGCGCCGGCCTCAGCGGCCTGCGGGCGGCGGCGCTCGCCGGGGTCGGCGTCATGGTGCAGCCGCGCAGCCTGATTCCCGACGGGTTGCAGGAACTCGCCGGCACCGACCTCCCGCGCCTCGCCGACGTGGAGTTCGTTCTCGACGGTCCGGGCCTGCACCGCGAGCCGAGCCGCACCCTCGCGCACGAGATCCTGAACGCCGACATCTGGGATTGAGCGGGGCCCCCCTCCCCGGCGCCTCAGGTGAACAGGAACGGGCTGCCGTGGGCGGCGACCTGCTTGACGAGGTCGGACTGGCGGCGGGCGCCGGTCTTGGCGAACAGGGACCCGAGATGGGTCTTGACGGTGGTGGCCGAGACGCCGAGGGAAGCCGCCATCTCGTCGACGCCGCCATTCGCCATCACGGCCTGGAGCACCTTGATCTCGCCCGGGGTCAGCCTGTGCAGCTTCGCCACCAGCTCGATGCCGGACATGATCGGGATCTCCGCCCGGCGCACGAACACGGCCGCGCTCGCCGGCCGGCCGAGGCTGGCCCTCAGCCGGCCGCCCGAGGTCAGCGGCAGGAGGTGGGCGAGGAAGCGTTCGCCGCTCCGGCTCGTCAGCACGAGCGAGGCGTCCGGATGCTCCTTCTCCGGCACCGTCGGCGAGGCCATCGCGGTCAGGGCCGTGCGCAGCGCCCGGTCCTCGTCGCGCCCGACCGCCCGCAGCACGCCGTCGCGGGCGGTCAGCAGGTCGCCGCGGTCGAGCAGGGCCCGTCCCGGCTCGTTGGCGAAGTCGATCGCGCCGGACGCGTCGACCAGGAAGGCGCCGGCGGCGACGCGGTCGAGCACCGCCTCGAGGTTGGCCGCCTGCACGCGCTGGCCGTCGATCTCGCGGCCGATCGCCGCCGCGCGGCGGATGTGGGGCACGAGGAGCGTCAGCCGGTGCCGCATCTCGTCGTCGACGTAGCCCTGCTCCCGGCTGCGGCGGACGGTGAACGACGAGACGCTCATCGCGAAGCGGTGCAGGTTGACCCCGATGACGTCGATGTAGCCCTGCGGCGCCACCCACTCCTTGAAAAAGCGGGTCGTTGCAAATTCCTCATGCGGGATCAGGTCGCCGCCGCTGAACACGATCCCGGGCTTCACGAAGGACATCGCCGGGAAGAACGGGTTCAAGCGGATGTAGTCGCGGATGTATGATTCAGTGTAGGCAGGATCGTCGCCCCAACTGTGGAAGACCGTGGCCGAATGGGTCGTTGAGTCCTGCCAGAACAGATTCACTCCGGCACCGTTGAGATAGCGGGCGGCCAGTTCCAGGGCGCTGGGCCAGATCTTCGGATCGAGTGCCGCATCATAGAACGCACCGATCAGCGACGAGAGTTGCTCGGCATCCGTTTCGTACATCGGCGGAACGAAGCCTCGCTCGCGAGATGAGCCCGATACGATCCTACTCTGACATGCGATCGTGAGCCAGGATACCACTGTAAGTATCGATATGCGCGAAAGTCGGGCGCGAGATGTCGAAATCTCCTGCCGCACGCGAAATCTCGTGGGCGATTGGATCGGTTCATACGATTTCCGTTTGATCGCTTCAGGCGATCCCTGCGGGATCGTGGCGATTGCTGCGCAATCGCTTTCGCGATGCGGATTTCGGCTTCGCTCAGGTGCGTGGAGCCTTCGGCTCCATCGCGCGGGCTGAGGATACGGTTTCTGAACGGATCGTTCAAAAACCGTATCGGTGGAAGGAGATCCGGGACAGCGGCGAGTGGAACGCTCGCAGGCGCCTCCCGGGACCTACACGCAGGGGCGTGCCCCGTGCGCTGCCCGGCCCCGGCCGGATATCGTGGTCACTTCACCAGGGCGAGGACATCCCTGAACGAGGGGTCGGCGGCACTCTCCAGCCACTCGAACAGCACCATCTCGACGGTGACGATCTCGGCGCCGTGAGCCGCCATCCGGCGCAGGGCGGCCGCCTTGCTGGCGGGCGCGCGCGAGCCGACCGCATCCTCGACCACGAAGACCCGGCGCCCGGATCCGATCAGCCCGGCAACGGTCTGGAGCACGCAGACATGCGCCTCGCAGCCGGCCACCACCACCTGCGGACGCTCCGGCAGGTGCGCCGAGAACCCCTCGGCCAGGGTCGCCGAGAATTCCCGCTTCGCCAGCACCGGATGGGTGCCGGCGCCGAGTTCCGGCACCGTGGCGCCAAGGCCCTTCGGGTTCTGCTCGGTCAGCAGCACCGGGACGCCGAGCGTCTCCGCGCCGCGGACCAGCCTCGCCGCCTGCCCCGCCACGCCTGCCCCGTCCGCGATCGCCGGCATCAGCCGGGCCTGGAGGTCGATCACGAGGAGGCTGGACCGGGCGCGGGACAGAAGCGGCATCGGCGGGGCTCCCTCGGGTTGCCGGCTCATTCCGCCGCCTCGGCGGGGGCGCGCTCGCGCACCAGCGCGGTGACGGCGGAGAAATCGGTCTTGCCCGAGCCGAGCTGCGGCAGCCTGTCGACCACCAGGATCTCGGCCGGCACCGCCAGTTCGCTCGCGCCGGCGGCACGGGCATGGGCCTGGAACGCGGCGCGGGTGGCGTCGCGGCGGTCGGTGACGAGGATCAGGCGCTCGCCCTTGCGCGGGTCGGGGCGGGTGGCGACCGCCGAGGCCGCGTCGGGCCACAGCTCGGCGGCCATCGCCTCGACGGCGGCGAGCGAGATCATCTCCCCGCCGATCTTGGCGAAGCGCTTGGCCCGGCCGCGGATGGTGACGAAGCCGGCCTCGTCGAGCGTGACGATGTCGCCGGTGTCGTGCCAGCCCTCGGGCGGCGGCTCCAGCACGCCGGGATTCTCGGCGCGCAGGTAGCCCAGCATCACGTTGGGGCCGCGCACGAACAGGCGCCCGCCCTCCTCGACCCCGGGCACCGGCTCCAGCCGCGCCTCCATGCCCGGCATGATCCGCCCGACCGTGCCGAAGCGGTTGAACATCGGGGTGTTGAGGGCGAGCACCGGCGCGGTCTCGGTGACGCCGTAGCCTTCGAGGATCCGCAGTCCGAACTTCTCCGCGTAGACCCTGCGGGTCTGCGGCTTCACCGGCTCGGCCCCGGCCAGGATGTAGCGCAGGGAGCGGAAGTCGTAGGGGTGGGCGGCGCGGGCGTACCCGGTCAGGAAGGTGTCGGTGCCGAACAGGATCGTCGCGTTGGAGCCGTAGACCAGTTCCGGCACCACCCGGTAGTGCAGCGGCGACGGGTAGAGGTAGACCGGCACGCCCGAGACCAGGGGCAGCACCAGCCCGACCGTCAGCCCGAACGAGTGGAACACCGGCAGGACGTTGAACACCTTGTCGGTGCGGCCGAAGTCGATCCGCGCCTGGGCCTGGGCGGCGTTGGCCAGCATGTTGCGGTGGGACAGGACCACGCCCTTCGGCGTGCCCTCGCTGCCGGAGGTGAACAGGATCGCGGCGGGATCGTCCGGGCGCCGGGGATGCAGGGCGTGGCGCCAGTTCATCAGCCCGCCGAGCTTGTCGGCGAGCCCGACCGTCTCGCGCACGTCCTCCAGGTAGACGACCCGCAGGGTCTCGCCGAGCGCGGCCACCAGGGCGTCGAGGCGGCCCTTCTCGACGAAGGCGCGGGAGGTGACGAGGGTGTCGACCTCCGCTGCCTTGCAGGCGCTGAGGATCGTCGCGGCGCCGGCGGTGAAGTTGATCATCGCCGGCACCCGCCCGGCCGACATCAGGGCGAGCACCGCCACCGCCGCGCCGTTGGCGTTCGGCAGCATCACCCCGACCGCCCCGCCCGCGGGGGCGAGCGGCGCGAGCTTGGCCCCGAGCACCCGGGTGCCGAGCAGGAGCTTGCGGTAGGTCAGCGAGCCGGCGACCGGGTCCTCGACCGCCTTGCGGCCGGCGCCCTCGCGCTCGGCGGCCTGCACCACCGCCTCGAACACCGTGCGGTCGGTGGGCGCGGTGCGGAAGATCAGGTCCGACATCACGCCGTAGAGCGCCGCCCCCGCCGCCTGCCGGCGCTGCTTGCCCTTGAGCGCCGGGTCGATCGCGAGGCGCACCGGCTCCAGCACCGTCACGGTGATCTTCGGCCACCAGCGCCGGCGCACCTGGGCCCGGGACAGGCGCGAGAACAGGGTCCGCTCCGGCCCCTCGATCTTCACCGGCACCACGAGGGCGCCGGACTTGTCGGCGATCAGCCCGGCGCCGTCGTAGACCTTCATCAGGCTGCCGGTGACCGTGAGCCGGCCCTCCGGAAAGATGATGAGGGTCTCGCCGCCCTTGACCGCGTTGATCAGCTTGCGCGTCGCCAGGGGCTTCGTCGGGTCGAGCGGCAGCGCCTTGGTCAGCCACACGAACGGGCGCACCCACCAGCGTTTCGCGATGCCGTGGTCGATGGCGAAGACCGGCTCCTCCTCCATCAGCGACAGGGCGAGGCCGCCGTCGAGGAAGCTGACGTGGTTGAGGGCGACGATCGCGCCCGGTCCGGCCTTCTCCAGGTTCTCCAGGCCGCGCACCTCCATGCGGTAGAAGGCGCGGAACAGGATCGACAGGAAGTCGCGGAACGGGCTCGTCGGCAGCACCGCCAGCACGGCGACGCCGGCCGCGAGGTTGGCGAGCGCCACGATGAGGAACAGCGCCCCGCCGGAGAAGCCCGCCCCCTGGAGCGCCGCGATGCCGGCGGCGCCGAGGACGATGAGCGCCGCCGAGAGCACGTTCGAGGCGGCGATGACCCGGGCCCGGCGCTCCTTCGGGGTCCAGGCCTGGAGCGCGGCGAAGGACGGCACGATGAACAGGCCGGCGGCGGCGGCGAGCCCGACGAAGTCGAGGCCGAGCCGCACGCCGTGCCAGGAGGCGAAGAAGTCGAGGGCGCCGGTCGGGACCGCCGGCAGTGGCGGCGCGCCCCAGGCGAGGACCGCGATGTCGAGGGAGAACGCCGCCATGGCGAAGGCGGCGAGCGGCGTCGGCAGCAGCACGATGCGCCCGGCGGCGAGCCACGAGGCGAGGCCCGACCCGAGCGCGACCCCGACGGAGAACAGCGCCAGCATCGCCGTCACCACGGTCTCGTCGCCGCCGAAGGTGCCCTTGGCGGCCACCGGCAGCAGGGCGAGCACCACCGCGCCGACGAGCCAGAACCAGCAGGTGATGAGCCCGGTCCGCCACAGCCGCGCGTCGGGATAGAGGTCGCGCACGAGGCCGGCGGTCGAGCGCAGGACGTTGCGGTCGACGGCGAGCGTCGGCGCCGCCTCGCCGGTCGGGGGGATCATCAGGCTCGCGGCCCAGCACAGCACGGCGAAGCCCATCACCAGGGCGCCGAAGATCGGGGCGCCGCCATGGGTCACCGCGAGCCCGCCCGCGATGGTGCCGGTGAGGATGGCGAGGAAGGTCGCTGCCTCCACGAGCGCGTTGCCGGCGGGCAGCTCCGCCTTGGCGAGGTGGTCGGGCAGGATGCCGTACTTGATCGGCCCGAACAGGGCCGCGATCGAGCCGAACATCACCAGGGCCGCGAACAGCACCGGCACCGAGGCGAGGAAGAAGCCGAGCACCGCGACGCCGGCGGCGCCGATCTCCGCCGCCTTGAGCCGGCGGGCGACCAGCGCCTTGTCGTAGCGGTCGGCGAGTTCGCCCCCGAGCCCCGAGAGCAGGAAGAACGGCGCGATGAAGGCCGCGCCGGCGAGCGTCACCAGGGCGCCGCCGCCCGCGGCATCCCCGCCCGCGCCGTGGACCCCGAACAGGATCAGGAACACCAGGGCGTTCTTGAGGAAGTTGTCGTTGAAGGCGGAGAAGAACTGGCACCAGAACAGCGGCGCGAAGCGCCGCGAGGCCATCAGCGATCGGGACATGGTGGTGACGCGCCCTCGTCGGTGGCGGGAGGCCGGACCTGCGAGCCCGCAGGCGCATCGAGGCCGAAGGGCTCAGTCTAGCAGAGGTTGCCGCATTCGCCGAAGCACGCGGCTGCGGTATCAGGGGGAGTGAAGAGGCCGCCGCGAGAACCCTCCCCAGCAGAGGGGGAGGGTTTGGGCGGCCGCCCGGCCTCATACGATTTCCGGTTTCCGCATCGTGAAGCGATCAATCGGAAATCGTATCACTCCTTGCCGATCTCCATCAGCAGCCGCTCGGCCCGGGCGTCCTCGATCCGGTTGACCATCCGCCTGCCCTCGTGGACGTCGCGCAGGGTCTTGACCAGGGTGATGCAGGACTGGACCAGCATCACGACGCCCATGGCGAGGTACGCCTTGATCCACAGGTCGAGGGGCAGGAACAGGATGCCGGCCGCGACCATGGTGGCGGAGCCCAGGAAGGACGCGTAGGTGAAAGCGACCCAGGCCGAGGTATGCTGCGGTGTCTGCGGGTTCATGGGATCGGATCCTTGCTTCGGGCGGTGCGGGGAACGGACGGGACGGATCACGCGGCGGGGCCTCGGGGCGAGGCCGCGGCGCGCTCGCGCAGGCGCGCCATGACGCCGTCCCGGTCCGGCCGGGTGCGGCGCCCGAACCCGGCCGCCTCCAGCCGTTCGGCGATGCCCGCGCCCGCCTCCGCCTCGACCGCCGCGAGGGCGTCGGCCGTCGCGGCATCCGCCGCCTGCCGCTCCCGCAGCCGCCGCAGGGTCGCCTGCGCCTCGGCGAGCGCCGCCTCGGTGCCGGGCAGCGCCGCACCGCGCCGGTCGCGCAGCCGCCGCGCGGCCTCGGCCGCCAGCGCGATGCGCCGGCCGCGCTCCAGCTCCGCGATCTGCCGCCCGCTCTCGCGCACGGTCCGGCGCAGCGCCGCCACCTCGCGCGAGAAGGCGGTGCGCGCCTCCTCCAGCTCGCGGATCTCGGCTTCGAGCCCGGCGATCGCCTCGGCGGCCTCGCCGGCCAGATCGTCGCGGTCGCCCCGGAGCGCGGCCACCGCCCGCTCCTCGAGGTCGGACAGGCGGCCCGCCAGGGCGGCCTGCCGGTTCGCGTCGGCGGTCTCCTGCACCAGGGCCGCCGCCAGCGCCCGCCGGCTGCCGTCGAGGGCGGCCGCCGCCTCGCGGATCCGCTGGTCGAGCAGCGGCAGGGCGTGGCGGTCGGCGAGGTCCTCGCAGGCCCGCGCGCTCGCGCCGCGGATCAGGGTGGCGACGATCCCGAACATCATTGCGCCTCGTGAACGTTGTTCATGGGGGCACCTTCCCACAGCTTTGAACGTCGTTCAAGCGATTTTTGAACAACGTTCATGACGAGGCTCCACGATGCGGACTGAGGAACGGCGGGAGCATCTGCGCACGGCGCTGGTCGACGCGGCGGAGGCCGTGATCGACCGGGAGGGGCTCGCCGGGCTCAGGGCGCGCGACCTCGCCCAGACGGTCGGCTGCGCCATCGGCACGATCTACACCGTGTTCCCGGACCTCGACGCGCTGATCCTGACGGTCAACCTGCGCACCCTGCACCTGTTCGACCGCACCATCGCGCAGGTCCGGACCGGGAGCGTGCCGGCCGGAGCGCCGTCCCGCGCCGCCAGGGCGGCGGCGACCGAGGACCTGGTGCGGCTCGCCGTCGCCTATCTGCGCTTCGCCCGCGAGCACCCGATGCGCTGGCGCGCCCTGTTCCAGCACCGCCGCGAGACCGCGCCCCCGGACTGGTACCTGCGCGAGCAGGGGCGCCTGTTCCGCACCATCGAGGGGCCGCTGCAGGTGTTGTGCCCGCGCCTCGACGAGCCGGAGCGCGCGCTGCTCGCCCGTTCGCTGTTCTCGGCCACCCACGGCCTCGTCAGCCTCGGCCTCGACGAGAAGCTGATGACGCTGAGCGAGCCGGTGCTGCGCCGGCAGATCGAGACCGTCGTCGCCGCGATCGGCCGCGGGCTGGTCGCCCGGGAATCCTCTCAAGAGTCTCACTAGGTATCCCCGCCGGAGGTTCAGCCATGAGCCATCACCCGCAGGGCGACGCGGCCCGGTCAGCTCCCGCCCCCGTCACCGTGCCGATGCTCCAGACCTTCCGGGCCGAGGGGCGCCGGATCGTCATGGTGACCGCCTACGATGCGGCGATGGCGCGGCTCGTCGACCCGGTCGTCGACGCGATCCTGGTCGGCGACAGCGTCGGCAACGTCTGCCTCGGCTTCGACAACACGCTGCCGGTGAGCATGGCGATGATGAACCACCACGTCGAGGCGGTGGCCCGGGCGCGGCCGCGGGCGCTGCTCGTCGCCGACCTGCCCTATCTCAGCTACCACCTCGACCTCGCCGAGACGATCCGCAACGCCGGCGGCTTCCTCCAGCGCGGCGCCGCGGCGGTGAAGCTGGAGGGCGGGGCCGCCCGCGCCGCCGCCGTGCGGGCGCTCGTCGAGTGCGAGATCCCGGTGATGGGCCATCTCGGTCTCACGCCCCAGAGCCTGCACGCCATGGGCGGGTTCAGGGTCCAGGGCCGGGCCGCAGAGGGGGCCCGCCGGATCCTCGACGACGCCCTGCGGCTGGAGGAGGCCGGCTGCTTCGCCCTGGTCCTGGAGGGGATTCCGGCCGAACTCGCGGAGCGGATCACCGGGCGGCTGACGATCCCGACCATCGGCATCGGCGCCGGCCCCGCCTGCTCGGGACAGGTGCTGGTGCTGCACGACGTGCTCGGCCTGCTGCCCGGCCACAAGGCGAAGTTCGTGCGCACCTACGCCGACGGCTACGGCCTGCTCCAGGCCGGCCTCGCGGAGTGGGCCCAGGATGTCCGCGCCGGCCGCTTCCCGGGCGAGGCCGAATCCTACGCCATGCCGGAGGCGGCCCGGACCGCCCTCGCCGAATCCCCCGCACCGGAGGCCCCCGCCCGATGACCGTTTCCGCTCCCCGCCTCGGCCAGCGCGTGATGGCGCTGATCGACGATCTCGCCCGCCACACCGACGAGCCCGGCCGCCTGACCCGGCTCTACCTCTCGCCGGGTCACCGGGCGACGGCGGAGGCGGTGCTCGGGATGATGCGCGCGGCGGGACTCGAGGCCCGCCTCGACGCGGCCGGCAACGTCGTCGGGCGGCGCGAGGGCGCGCGGCCGGGCCTGCCGGCCCTGGTGCTGGGCTCGCACATCGACAGCGTGGTCGATGCTGGGCGCTACGACGGCCCGCTCGGGGTGGTCTGCGGCCTCGTCGCCGCCGAGGAACTGCTGGCGGGGGGCACTCCCCTCCCCTTCGCCCTGGAGGTGGTGGCGTTCGGCGACGAGGAGAACGTGCGCTTTCCCACCAGCCTCTCGACCTCGAAGGCGTGGGCCGGCGCCTACCGGCCGGACTGGCTCGACGGCCTGGACGCCGACGGCATCACCCTGCGCGCGGCGCTCACCGCCTTCGGCGGCGACCCGGACGGGATCGCGGCGCTGGCCCGCCGGCCCGGGGACGTGGCCGGCTACCTCGAAGTCCATATCGAGCAGGGGCCGGTGCTGGAGGCGCGCGACCAGCCGGTCGGGGTGGTCTCGGCGATCGCCGGCCTGACCCGGGCCCGCTGCACCGTGACCGGCGAGGCGAACCACGCCGGCACGGTGCCGATGGGGTCGCGCCGCGACGCGCTGGCCGCCGCCGCCGAGATGGCGCTCGCCGTCGAGCGGCTCGGCGCGGCGGCGCCCGGTGCGGTCGCCACGGTGGGCTCGCTCACGGTGCGGCCGAACGCCGTCAACGTCATCGCGGGCGAGGTCGGGTTCAGCCTCGACATCCGCGCCCCGGACGACCCGGTGCGCCTCGGCCTCGTCGCGGCCGTCGACGCGGAGTGCCGGGCGATCGCCGCCCGGCGCGGCGTCGGCTTCGCCAGCGAGACCTACATGGACAACCCGGCGGTCGGGCTCGACCCGGGCCTGCGCTCGGCGCTCGCCGCGGCGGCCCGCGGCTTCGGCTTCGATCCGCCGGCGCTCGCCTCCGGCGCCACCCACGACGCGGTGTCGATGGCGATGCTCGGCCCGTCGGCGATGCTGTTCGTGCGCTGCCGCGGCGGGATCAGCCACAACCCGGCCGAATCGATCACCGTGGCGGATGCCGATGCGGCGGTGCGGGTGCTGATCGAGACCGCGCGGGCGCTGGCGCAGGGCTGAGCGAAGCCGAAATCCGCATCGCGAAGCGATCGCCACGACCCCGCAGGGATCGCCTTAGCGATCACTCGGATTTCGCATGACGCCCGCTCAGTGCCGCACGCGCATCCCGGCGGCGGCGATCATCGGCTCCTCGGTCCGGACGCCGCGGCCCGGGATGCCGATGACGCGGCCGAGATCCTCGGGTCGCGGCAGGCGGGAATGCGAGGTCTTCATCACCGTCAGGTTGGCGAGGATGTCGGCCGGGAACGGCGCCACCCGCCGCGTCGCCCCGTCGACGTGCAGCGACAGGTTCTCCGAGGTCGCCGCGACCCAGCCCTCGAAGGCGTGGCGGATCTCGGCGTAGAAGTGCAGCCGCTTCTCGTCGAAGTCGATGAGCTGGACCGTGACCCGGACCCGGTCCTCCAGGGTCAGTTCCCGCCGGTAGCGGACATGGGTCTCGGCGGCGAAGAAGGTGGCGTTGCGGCTGACGCTGTAGTCCGGCCCGAGGCCGACGATGCCGAACGCCTCGTCCACGGCCCGGTCGAACACGACGTGGTAATACGCCATGTTGAGATGGCCGTTGTAGTCGATCCATCCGGGCTCGATCGCCTGCGTGGACGAAACGAATGGGGCGAAGAAGAAGATCGAGGCGGAATGCTCGTCGACCATGGCGCGGCTCCCTGGTGGACGCAGCTTAGATCGGGCGGGACCCTCGGTTAGCACGATGGAGCGGGAGGTGCACCCCCGATCATCCTCGACCTTCAGACAAGGCTCGGCCGTGCGGCGGGCCTTGCGGCGGGGTCCGGCTGTGCCCGCCGCAGCCCTGCCCCGGCGTGGGAGCCGGTTTCCGCGGTGCCCGGTCCCCGATATGCCGCGCCCGCCGCCTCTGCTAGATTCCCCGGCAAAACAGCCAGGGGCACGGGCGTGCCCCGGCCCGGGAGGTCACGAGAGCCACCATGAACGCCCCCCTATCCGCTCCCCGCCAGCGCCCGGACGCCGAGACCGTCGCGACCGTCACCCGCACCCTCACCGAGCAGTTCGGCGACCGCGCCGTGACCGGCCAGGCGGTGCGCGAGCAGCACGCGAGCACCCTGACCTGGGTGCCGAACCAGCCGCCGGACGTGGTGGTCTACGCCCGGAGCACCGAGGAGGTGCAGGCGGTGGTCCGGCTCTGCGCCGCCCACCGGATGCCGGTGGTGGCGTTCGGCACCGGCACCTCCCTCGAAGGTCACGTCAACGCCCCCTATGGCGGCGTGTCGATCGACCTGATGGGCATGAACGCGGTGCTGGCGGTCCACGCCGAGGACCTCGACTGCGTGGTGCAGCCGGGCATCACCCGCAAGGCGCTCAACGAGCACCTGCGCGACCAGGGCCTGTTCTTCCCGATCGATCCGGGCGCCGACGCCTCGCTCGGCGGCATGGCGGCGACCCGCGCCTCAGGGACCAACGCGGTCCGCTACGGCACGATGAAGGACAACGTGCTGGCGCTGACCGCCGTGCTGCCGAACGGCGACGTCGTGCGCACGGGCTCGCGGGCGCGCAAGTCCTCGGCCGGCTACGACCTGACCCGCCTGATGGTCGGCTCCGAGGGCACCCTCGGCATCATCACCGAGCTGACGCTGCGGCTGTCGGGCATCCCGGAGGCGATCTCCGCCGGCATCTGCCCGTTCCCGACCATCAAGGCCGCCTGCGACGCGGTGATCGTGACGATCCAGTCCGGCCTGCCGGTGGCGCGGATCGAGCTGCTTGACGAGGTCCAGGTCGCGGCCTGCAACGCCTACTCGAAGCTCGGCCTGCCGGAGAGCCCGCTGCTGCTGCTCGAGTTCCACGGCACCGACGCCAGCGTGCGCGAGCAGGCGGAGCGGTTCGGCGAGATCGCGGCCGAGTACGGCGGCGGTCCGTTCGAATGGGCGACCAGGGCCGAGGAGCGCACCCGGCTGTGGCAGGCCCGGCACGACGTGTACTGGGCCGCCACCGCCCTGCGGCCGGGGGCCAAGGTCATCGCCACCGACGTCTGCGTGCCGATCTCGCGGCTGGCCGAATGCGTCGACGAGACCAAGCGCGACATCCTCGAGTGCGGCATCACCGCACCGATCGCCGGCCATGTCGGCGACGGCAACTTCCACACCTCGCCGCTGGTGATGATGGACGACCCCGACGAGATCGCCCGCGTCACCGGCTTCATCGAGCGGCTGGTGCAGCGGGCGATCGCGATGGAGGGCACCTGCACCGGCGAGCACGGCATCGGCCAGAAGAAGATGCGGTTCATGGAGATCGAGCACGGCCCCGAGGCCCTCGACCTGATGCGCACCCTCAAGCGGTCGATCGACCCGGACGGGATCATGAATCCCGGCAAGGTCGTGGCGGTGTAGCGGGCGCGGCGCCCTACCGGAGATCCATCGGGTAGGCGCGCCGCACCCCGCGGGCGACCAGCACGGCGACCACGACCTTGACGAGGTCGCCCGGGATGAACACCGCGCTGCCGAGCGCCGCCCGCGACAGGCCCATGCCGGTGACGGCGGCGAGCCACGGGATGCCCAGCGCGTACACCGCCCCGATCCCGCCCGCGACGCAGGCCAGGGCCGCCAGCGCGGTCTCGCGCCAGCCCCACGGGCCCGGGGCGAAGCGCCGGACGATCCAGCCGGTCACCGCGGCACCGAGGAGCCAGCCGAGCAGGAATCCCCCGGTCGGCCCGACCACGACGCCGAAGCCGCCGCGCCCGCCGGACAGGACCGGCAGGCCGAGCACCACCAGCAGCACCACCAGCGCGACCGCGAGGCCGCCCCGCACCGGCCCGAGGATCAGCCCGGCCAGCATCGCGCCGAGGGATTGCGGCGTGATCGGCACCGGCAGGGCGCCGACGGGGATCGCCGGGATCGTCCCGAGCGCCACGATCAGCGCGGCGAACAGCGCGATCAGCACGAGGTCGCGGGTGGTCATCGGGGTCTCTCGTCCTTTCCAGGGGGGTATCCGCGGGCGTCGATCGCTTCGGCCACGGCATCGGCCCGGACCAGGGTGCGCACGATCAGCGGCACGATCAGCGTGACCGGGCCGGTGCGCACGCCGCGGGCGGCCTGGGCCTCGCGCAGGGCGGCGGCCTGCCCGGCGATCTCGGGCACGAAGCGCAGCACCAGCGCGACCGCGAGGCCGACCCGGTCGGCACGGATCCACCCGCGCCGTTCCAGGGGCGACAGGGCGCGTTCGAGGGCGTCGAGCAGGTCGGTGGCCCGCGTCGTCAGCGTCACGGCGAGCGCCGGCAGCACCAGGGCGAGGATGCGCAGGCCCGCCGCCACGGCCTGATCCGGGCCGTCGAGGAGAGCGGTCGCCAGCACCACGAGACCTGTCACCCAGGCGAGGCCGGCGGCGTGCCCGCGCAGGGCGCGGAGCGGGACGCCGGTCGCCCGCACCAGCCCGGCGCCGGCGAGCGCCGCCGCGGCGAGGACCGGCAGGCTGCCCGTCAGCACGAGCGCGATCCCGGCGGCGCACAGCGCGGCGAGCTTGAGCCCGGCCGGCGCGCGGTGCAGGCGGGTCGTGCCGGGCCGGTAGAGCGAGGGCGTCACGACAGCCGGTCCACGTACCAGCGCAGGGCCGGCCGGGGCGCGTCGTCCGCGACGATCCGGCCCTCGTCGACCACGAGGACGCGGTCGAAATCCTCGATCAGCCCGAGGTCGTGGCTGACCACCACGGCGGATTGTCCGAGGCCGGCGATGGCGGCCCGGACGCGGTTGCGCTGGCGCAGGTCGAGGAGCGTGGTCGGCTCGTCGAACACCACGAGGTCGGGCTCCATCACCAGCACGGCGCAGAGCGCCACGAGCTGCTTCTCGCCGCCGCTGAGGCCGTGGCTCGGCCGCTCGGCGAGGTGGCCGAGCCCGAACCGCGCCAGCGCCGCCTCGGCCCGCGCGGCGGCCTCCGCCTTCGGCAGGCCGAGGTTGCGCGGCCCGAAGGCGAGATCCTCCGCGACCACCGGAAACACGATCTGGTCGTCGGGGTTCTGGAACACGAAGCCGACGCGGCGCCGCACCGCCCGGGTCTGCGTGCGGGTGTCGAGGCCGCAGACCCGGACCCGGCCGGCATCGGGCAGCAGCAGCCCGTTGAGCAGCCGGGCGAGGCTGCTCTTGCCCGAGCCGTTGGGACCGACGATGCCGATGCGCCGCTCGCCGAGTTCGGCGCTCAGCCCGTGCAGGACCGGCCGCCCGGCGCGGGACGCGCTCACCGTGTCGAGGCTGATGGTCATCGCGGACGATGCGCGCCTCAGACGCGGAAGCGGGCGGCGTGGCTGCCGATCTCGTCGAGGGCCGCCGCCGGGGCGCCGGCGCGGGCGAGGTCGTGGCGAAGCACCTCCGGCGCGACGCTCCCGGGCACGGCGAGGAGCTGGCTCAGGCCGCCGCCGGCCCCGGCGCTCGCCACCACCTCGGCCCCGGCCTCGGCCAGCACCGATCGGGCGGCGTCGCGCCAGCGCTCGAACCGGGCGGCGTAGAGCACCCAGTCGCGCTGCGCCGCGCTCGGGTCGTCGAGCGGCCGGGCGATGACGAAGACCGGCGTCCCGGCCGGGTGGCCGGGACGCTCGATGAAGGGGAGCCGGGCGATCACCTTCGGCCGGCCCTCGGCCGACAGGCTCTCCCACCACGCCCCGGCGGTGACGCCCTGGTCGAGCCGGAAGATGCCGAGATCGCCGCGCGACGCCGCGACCGCCGCGATCACCGCCTTGGCGCTCGGATGCGGCCGGTACGGCACCGTGAAGCCGAAGTGAAACCGGGCCGAATCGCGCATCGGCGGATCGCCGCCGGACACGTCGGAATGGACCGCGAACGGCGCCTGGACGTAGGTGAAGGTCGCGATGATGACCCGCCAGATCCCCTCGACGGTGTCGAGGGGCAGCAGCCCGCCGTGGCGCTCGGCGATGGTCCGCATCATCGCGGCCTCGCGGCCGGGGCGGAACGCCGAGCCCGAGGCCGAGGTCTTCTTGACCGCGATCAGCCGGTCGATGATCCGGCCGCGCTCCATCAGCAGGTCGTGCATCGCGGCGTCGATGCGGTCGATCTCCGCCCGCAGGCTGGCGAGGTCGGGGGGCGGGGGTGCGACGGTCATCGGCGGCCGGGACGTTGGAGGCACGGGTGGCGCCGTCATACGCTGCGGGGGACGGCACGATAAGTCAGTACTGACTGATCTGCCGCAGTTTGCGGCGGCTCCCCCGCCCGGGATGGCAGCGGGCGACCGCGCGGGCTGCCTTGGCTGTCGTCGGGTCGGCACGGCCGTCCCACGGGCGGCGGAGAGTTTCCGCGGTTGAGTGATGATCGGATGTGGACGACGAGCCGAGTCGCGATCGAGATCGAGGAAATCCCTGGCGACGTGGTCCTCGCGCGCATCGTCGCCCCGGCCGACCGCCCAGACCCTTCCGGTATCCGGGCGGTCGTCGAGTTCCGTCCGGTCCGGGTGGTCACTGAACCCGTCGCCCCGGCCCGCGCCCTCAGGCGGTTCGGCTACGACCTGACCCAGGCACACCGCATCGTCACGGCCCTGGCGGAAGGGACGTCGATTCGATCCGAAGCCATCCTGACCATCCCTCCCCGTGTGGGAGAACCGCGTCAGAAGCGGGCCTGACGGGCACGAGGTCCTCGTCCCATCGGGCGCGCGGTGTGCGCACGGTCCAGAGACGGGCGACCGCGAGGGAGGCGACGCTCGGTCCCGGCTTGACCCGTGCCGGCCGGCGGCCTACCTCTCTCGTCCGGCGAAACGGATTTTTCGGCTTCTTTAACGGCCGGTCCGCTCAGAAGAACGTCGTTCCTTCGGGATCACGAAGGCCGTCCGTCGCCGGACGGAATGGCGGGGATCCGTTCAAGCTCATGGCCACTCTCCTGCTGAAACCCGGCCAGGACGTCACGCCGCAGGCGGTCGAGCCGGCGAGCCCCGTGGCGCTGTTCGGTCCGGGCGAGCCGCTGCCGATGGATGCCGGCGGATCCTTGGCGCCCTGGCAGATCGCCTACCAGACCGCCGGCACGCTCAACGCCGCGCGCAGCAACGCGGTGCTGATCTGCCACGCGCTCACCGGCGACCAGCACTTCGCCCACCGTCACCCCGTCACCGGAAAGCCGGGCTGGTGGGAGAGCCTCGTCGGGCCGGGCCTGCCGGTCGACACCGACCGCTACTTCGTGATCTGCGCCAACGTGCTCGGCTCGTGCATGGGCACGACCGGACCGGCCTCGGCCAACCCGGAGACCGGCCGCGCCTACGGGCTCGACTTCCCCCTCGTCACCATCCGCGACATGGTGCGGGCGCAGGGCAGGCTGCTCGACCGGCTCGGCATTTCCGACCTTTTCCTGTGTATCGGCGGCTCCATGGGCGGCATGCAGGTGCTGCAATGGGCGGCGAGCTTCCCCGAGCGGGTCTTCGCCGCGATGCCGATCGCCACCGGGCCGCGCCACTCGGCGCAGAACATCGCCTTCCACGAGGTCGGCCGGCAGGCGGTGATGGCCGATCCCGACTGGCACGGCGGGCGCTACCTCGATGCCGGAACCCGCCCCGCCAAGGGGCTCGCCGTGGCCCGCATGGGCGCGCACGTCACCTACCTCTCGGAGATGGCGCTGCACCGCAAGTTCGGCCGCAGGCTCCAGAACCGCGACGAGCGCACCTTCTCGTTCGACGCCGATTTCCAGATCGAGAGCTACCTGCGCCATCAGGGCAGCACCTTCGTCGAGCGGTTCGACGCCAACGCCTACCTCTACCTCACCCGGGCGATGGACTATTTCGACCTCGCGGCCGACCACGGCGGCGTGCTCGCCAACGCCTTCCGGGGCACCCGGACGCGGTTCTGCGTGATCTCCTTCACCTCCGACTGGCTGTTTCCGACCGCCGAGTCGCGGGCCGTCGTGCACGCCCTCAACGCCACCGCGGCCCCGGTCGCCTTCGTGGAGATCGAGAGCGACAAGGGCCACGACGCCTTCCTGCTCGACGAGCCGGCGATGGTCTCCGCCGCCCGCGGCTTCATCGCCGCCGCTGCCCGGGAGCGCGGCCTGTGAGCGCGATCGACACCACCGTCGCCCCGGCCGGCCTGCCGCAGGAGCCCGGCCTCGGCCAGGGCCGCATCGACCATCTCGTGGTGCTCGGCCTCGTCGAGCCCGGCGCACGGGTCCTCGACATCGGCTGCGGCGACGGCTCGCTGCTGGCCCTGCTGCGCGACCGGCGCGGCGTCAGCGGCCGCGGCATCGAGCTGTCGCGCGAGGGCGTCAACGCCTGCCTCGCCCACGGCCTGTCGGTGATCCAGGGCGATGCCGACACCGACCTCGCCGCCTACCCGGACGATGCGTTCGACTACGTCATCCTGTCCCAGACCATCCAGGCGACCCGCAACCCGAAGGTGGTGCTGGAGCACCTCCTGCGCATCGGCCGCTGCGCCATCGTGTCGTTCCCGAATTTCGGCCACTGGCGCATCCGCACCGAATTGCTGCTGCGCGGCCGGATGCCGGTGACCGAGTACCTGCCCGACACCTGGTACGAGACCCCCAACATCCATCATTGCACGATCCGCGACTTCGTCGGCCTGTGCCGGCTGGTCGGGGCGCGGATCGAGAAGGCGACGGCGCTCGACGCCAGCGGCCATCCGATGCGGTTCTCGCTGCCGTGGTGGGTGTGGAATCTCGCCGGCGCGCAGGGAGTGTTCCTGCTGCGGCGCGGGTCTGATACGAAATCCGGACGATGACTTGCGGATTTCGTATCACCAGCCCGCGCGGCGGAGCCGGAGGCTCCACACGCCTGAGCGAAGCCGGTTTCCGCATCGCGAAGCGATGGCGCAGCCATCGCCACGATCCCGCAGGGATCGCCGAGCGATCATTCGGAAACCGTATGAGCGCCGCTGAGCCCCGGCCTCATGGCTGTCCCCCGCCGGGGGAATGGGCCCGGGGGCGGATCGGGCCGATATGACCGGGTCCGTTTCGGGGAGGCCCGGCCGTGCCGGCGGCCTTCCGGAGGTCCCGTCATGCGCCCCGCCCGCATCGTCCCCCTGGTGGTCGCGACCGCCCTGTTCATGGAGAACACGGACTCGACGGTGATCGCGACCTCGCTGCCGGCGATCGCCGCCGACATCGGCGAGGACCCGATCGCCCTCAAGCTCGCGCTCACCGCCTACCTCGTCAGCCTCGCGGTGTTCATCCCGGTCAGCGGCTGGGCGGCCGACCGCTTCGGCGCCCGCACGGTGTTCCGCTGGGCGCTGGCGGTGTTCATGGCCGGGTCGCTGGCCTGCGCGGCGGCCGATTCGCTGGCCTGGTTCGTCGCCGCGCGGTTCCTCCAGGGGCTCGGCGGCGCCATGATGGTGCCGGTCGGCCGGCTGGTGCTGCTGCGCAGCGTGCCGAAGGGCGAACTCGTCGGGGCTCTCGCCACCCTGACGATGCCGGCGCTGATCGGGCCGGTGATCGGCCCGCCGCTCGGCGGGTTCATCACCACGACGCTGAACTGGCGCTGGATCTTCGTCATCAACATCCCGATCGGGCTCGCCGGGATCGTGCTCGCCACCCGCTACATCGCCGACCTGCGCGAGGCCGAGCGCCCTCACCTCGACGTCACCGGCTTCCTCCTGTCCGGCACCGGGCTGGCGAGCCTGATGCTCGGCCTCGCCTCCGGCGGCCGCCACCTGCTGCCGGAGGCGGTCTCCGTCGGCTGCATCCTGGCCGGCCTCGTCCTGACCGGGCTCTACCTGCTCCATGCCCGCCGGGTGGAGAACCCGCTGATCCGCCTCGATCTCCTGCGCCATCCGACCTTCCGGGCGGCGCTCACCGGCGGCAGCCTTTTTCGCGTCGGCACCGGGGCGATCCCGTTCCTGCTGCCGCTGATGCTCCAGCTCGGCTTCGGCCTCGATCCGCTGCAATCGGGCCTCATCACCTTCTCGGCCGCGGCCGGTGCGCTGTTCATGAAGACGATCGCCGCCCGCATCCTGCGCGCCTACGGCTTCCGCACCGTGATGACCGTCAACGCCGTGGTGGCGGCAGCGCTGCTGGCGATCAACGGACTGTTCACCGCGCAGACCCCGCACGCGGCGATGCTCGCGGTCCTGCTCGTCGCCGGCTGCTTCCGCTCGCTCCAGTTCACCGCCGTCAACGCCATCGCGTATGCCGACATCGACCCGCGGGAGATGAGCGCCGCGACGAGCCTCGCCGGCGTCGCCCAGCAGCTCTCGCTCAGCGTCGGCGTCGCCTTCGGGGCGTTCGCCCTCGAGACCGTGGCCGGGTGGCGGGGCGGCGGCGGGATCCAGGCCGCGGACTTCCAGCCGGCCTTCCTCGCGGTGGCTCTGGTGTCTAGCCTGTCGGCGCTGGTCTTCCGCCGCCTGCGGCCGGAGGCCGGCGCGGAGGTGTCGGGCCACCGGACCCTGACGATGAAGCCGGCGGCGGACGCGACCTGATCAGGCCGGGCCGGCGAGCGCCCGGTCGATCTCCTCCCGCCGCGGCAGGCTCGACTGGCTGCCCGGCCGGGTGCAGGCGAGGGCCGCCGCGGTGCTGGCCCGCTCCATCGCCCGCCGCAGGGGCTCGCCGCGATCGAGCGCCGCCGCCAGGACGCCGATGAAGCCGTCGCCCGCCGCGGTGGTGTCGACGGGCCGGACGGGCCGCGCCGGCACGTGCCAGGCGCCCTCCGCCGTCGCCGCCTCGGATCCGCCCTCCCCCAGGGTCCGCACCACGTCGGTCCCGAGGGCGGCCCGCAGCCCGGCGGCGTCGGCCGGGCTGCCGATCCGGCTCGCGATCGTCTCTGCCTCGTCCTCGTTCACCACCAGGAGCCCGGTGAGGCCGAGGATCCCGGGCGGCAGCGGCCGGGCCGGGGCGAGGTTGAGGATCGCGCGGATCCCGAGGGAGCGGCTGCGGCGCAGCAGCGCGGTCACTTCTCCGGCATCGCATTCCATCTGCAGCAGCAGCGAGGAGGCGCCCGCGAGGAGGTCGTCCCCGACCTGCGCCGCCCGCGCCCCGGCGTTGGCCCCGAGGGCGACGGCGATGCGGTTGCGGCCCTCGCCGTCGATCCAGATCGAGGCGCAGCCGGTGGCGCCCGCCACCGCGTCGACGCGGGAGAGGTCGACGTCGGCGGCGCGCAAGTCGGCCAGCGCCACCGCGGCCAGGGGATCGGTGCCGACCGCGCCGACCATCACGGTCTCGGCGCCGTCGCGGGCGGCGGCGAGCGCCTGATTGGCCCCCTTGCCGCCGGGCTGGATCGAGACTCCGTCGGCGAGGACGGTCTGGCCGGAGCGCGGCACCGCCTCCATCCGGACGATGAGATCGACGTTGAGCGAGCCGAAGCAGACGATCACCGCGCCCTCCCGCGCCTTCTCCCGGGCCTTCTCCGGCGCCTCGGCCGCCGGCGTCAGGCCGCCTGCGGCTTCGTCACCCGGCCCTCGATCGCGTCCCAGACCGGGACCGCGAGGTCCGGCCCGCCGAGGCGCTTGATCGCCCGGATGCCGGTCGGCGAGGTGACGTTGATCTCGGTGAGGTTGCCGTCGATGACGTCGATGCCGACGAGGATCAGGCCGCGCCGCTTCAGCTCGGGCCCGATCGCCGCGCAGATCTCGCGCTCGCGCGGGCTGAGCCCGGTGGCGCCGCCGGTGCCGCCGCGCACCATGTTGGAGCGGATGTCGTTGGCCGCCGGCACCCGGTTGACCGCCCCGAGGGGCTCGCCGTCGACCAGGATGATGCGCTTGTCGCCCTCGGTGATCCGCGGCAGGAACCGCTGCACCACCCACGGCTCGCGGAAGGTCGCCGCGAACAGGTCGAACATCGAGCCGAAATTCGGATCCTCCGGCAGCACCCGCAGCACCGCGGCGCCGCCGTGGCCGTGCAGGGGCTTCATCACCACCGCGCCGTGCTCGGCCCGGAACGCCTCGATCTCGGCCTTGTCGCGGGTGATGACCGTCGGCGGCATCAGCTCCGGGAAATGGGTGACGAACAGCTTCTCCGGCGCGTTGCGGACCTCGAACGGGTTGTTGACCACCACGGTCGCCGGATGGATCCGCTCCAGCATGTGGGTGGCGGTGATGTAGGCCATGTCGAAGGGCGGGTCCTGGCGCATCAGCACCACGTCGACCTGCGACAGGTCGAGCCGCTCGGGCGCGCCGAGCATCGCGTGCGCGCCCTCGACGTCCTGCACCCGCAGGGGCTCGACCGGGGCGGTGACGCGCCCGTCGCGCATCGTCAGCCGGTCGGGGGTGTAGTGCAGCAACTGGTGGCCGCGGGCCTGGGCCTCCAGCAGCAGCGCGAAGGTGGTGTCGCCGGCGATGCGGATCGCCTGGATCGGGTCCATCTGGACCGCGACGGTAAGGGCCATGGCAGGAAGTACTCCGGTCGCCGGCGGTTATCGGGCCGGGCTCCCGCGAAGGCAACCGGCGCGCGCACCGGGAGAAGGCGGATGCCCCGGGGGCAGGCGACCGAAAAGAACCCCGCCCGGATTCGCCGGACGGGGCCTGATGAGTACGGGGAGGAAACGCCCATGAGGGCGCGGTCCTCCCTGCAAGTCGCGCGCCAGATCTGCGCTCACGCCGCCTTGCGGTTGACGCGGCTCTCGGCCAGCGCGGTCAGCTTGCCGTCGGTGGCCTTCTCCTCGGCGAGGGTCTGCTGCAACGGCCCGACGACGGTGCCGTGCCCGAGCTGCTGGGCGTAGGCAATCAGGGTGCCGTAGCGGGTGATCTCGTAATGCTCCACCGCCTGGGCGGCGGCGAGCATCGCGGCGTCGCGCACGTCGGCATCGCCGGTGTCGCCGATGATCTCCTCGGCCTCGGCGATGATCCCGTCCATCGCCGCGCATTGCACGCCCTTGGCCGGGAGGCCCAGGGTCTGGAAGACCTGCTCCAGCCGCGCGATCTGTCCCTCGGTCTCGCGCAGGTGCGTCTCGAACCCGCTCTTCAGTTGCGGGTCGCTCGCCTTCGCGATCATCTTCGGCAGGGCCTTGGTGATCTGCTGCTCGGCATAGTAGATGTCCTGCAGCGTGTGCTGGAACAGGTCGTCCATCGTCTTGATGGGCTTGGAGAACAATCCCATGGCAACCTCCTCGCGCGGGCGCGGCTCGCCGTGAGAGCTTCGCCTTTGTTCGCGCCGTGCGGTTGCCGAGGGAACGTCCCCTCGCCGGGCCGGTTCCGGATGAACGTCTCCGGAGTATTCAGTCCCGGCCGGGATCCTCCGCCGGCCACGACACGATCCGGTCGAAGAGCTCGTCGGTGGAGAACTCCTCCTCGGTGCCGCTGACCCGGCCCTTCACCGAGATCCCGGCCTCCTGCACGGTCCGGCGCGTGCCGGAGACCAGCGGATGCCACCACGGCAGGTCCCGCCCCTCCTCGACCAGCCGGTAGGCGCAGGTCGGGGGCAGCCAGGTCAGCGTCCGCACCGCCTCGGGGGTCAGGCGCACGCAGTCCGGCACCCGCGCCTGCCGGCGGGCGTAGTCGCCGCAGCGGCAGGCATGGGCGTCGAACAGGGTGCAGGCGACGTCGGTGTGGTGGATCTCCGCCGTGTCCTCGTCCTCGAGCTTCAGCAGGCAGCAGCGGCCGCAGCCGTCGCACAGGCTCTCCCATTCCGCGGGCGTCATCGCGTCGAGGCCCTTCTCGCGCCAGAACGGCGTCGCGGCCGGCGTCACGGGCAGGATCTTCTTCGGGGCGGATCTGGCCACGCGGCCCTCTCGATTTCGGCGAAGGCCCGGGGCCGGTCGCAGCCCGCAGGGACCGGACGCGCGCCGGGCGCGGGAAGCATCGTCGGTCGCGGCGCCGCGGCGTTCCGCGACCCCGCACCCCGTCATCGCCGGGGCTTAGCACGGATGTGGGGACGGCGCAGGAGCCGGACCACCCCGTCGGGCGTTGTTGCGCCGCGGCGACGGAGCCGCGCGGCGGTTCGGCCGGGCGACTCCGCCGCGGCCGGGCGCCTCGCGCAGCCCGGCGAGACTTGCTAGTTTCGTGGTTCGGACCCGGCGTCGCGCCGGGCCCGCCGAGGAAGGTCCGACGTGTCCGTGAACTGGCTCACCGCGCTCCGGTCGCGCTTCTCCCGCGGCGCCCTCGGCTTCGATGCCTGGATGAATGCGGGGCTGTACGACGGCGGGCGCTCGTTCGGCGATGCCTACGAGCGCTTCTCGGAGGTGATGCGCCGCCGCTTCACGATGCGCGGCCCCAAGCGGATGGTCTTCGACCTCGCGAGCGAGGGCGTGACCCTCGGCCTCGGCGGCGCGGTGGTGATGCTGATCCTGGCCCAGCCGGCCTTCAACCAGACCAGCGAGAACTGGCTCAAGGCCCAGGACCTCGCCGTCACCTTCCTCGACCGCTACGGCACCGAGGTCGGGCGCCGCGGCATCAAGCACGACGATTCCCTGAGCATCGACGAGTTTCCCGACACCCTGATCAAGGCGCTGATCTCGACCGAGGACCGGCGCTTCTACGAGCACTGGGGCATCGACCCGATCGGGACGCTGCGCGCCGTCACCGTCAACGCCCGCGGCGGCCACGTCCAGGGCGGCTCGTCGCTGACCCAGCAGCTCGCCAAGAACCTCTTCCTCACCAACGAGCGCTCGCTGGAGCGCAAGGTCAACGAGGCCTTCCTGGCCCTGTGGCTCGAATTCCACCTGACCAAGAACGAGATCCTGAAGCTCTACCTCGACCGGGCCTACATGGGCGGCGGCACCTTCGGGGCGGCGGCGGCGGCGGACTACTACTTCGGCAAGAACCTGAAGGACATCTCGCTGTCCGAGGCGGCGATGCTGGCCGGCCTGTTCAAGGCGCCGACCAAGTACGCCCCGCACGTCAACCTGCCCGCCGCCCGCGCCCGGGCCGCCGACGTGCTGCGCAACATGGTCGAGGCCGGCTACCTCACCGAGGGGCAGATCCAGACCGCCCTGCGCAACCCGGCGACGCCGGTGACGCGCTCGCGCGACATCAGCGCCGACTACTACCTCGACTGGGCGTTCAACGAGATCAAGCGCCTCGCCGACGACGGCAAGCTCGGCCGCGAGCGGGTGCTGGTGGTCAAGACGCCGCTCGACCTCGACATCCAGCGCCGCGCCGATCAGGCGGTGGACAACATCCTGCGCCAGTACGGCGACCCGTTCAACGTCGAGCAGGCGGCGCTGGTGACGATGGACCCGGACGGCGCCGTGCGGGCGATGGTCGGCGGAGCCGATTACGGCCAGAGCCAGTTCAACCGCGCCACCGACGCCCTGCGCCAGCCCGGCTCGTCCTACAAGCCCTACGTCTACGCCGCGGCGCTGGCGACCGGGCAGTGGCGGCCGGACAGCCGGGTCGTGGACGCGCCGGTCTGCATCGGCAACTGGTGCCCGGCCAATTACGGCCGCTCCTTCGCCGGCGCGATGCCGCTCTGGCTCGCGGTGGCGAAATCGGTCAACACCATCCCGGTGCGGTTCTCGATCCAGATGGGCAAGGCGCTGGGCGAGACCCACGACGCCCGGGCGGCGAAGCTCGGCCGCGCCAAGATCATCGAGATCTCCCACAAGATGGGCATCACCACCAACCTCGTCGACTCGGTCTCGCTGCCGATCGGCTCGGCCGAGGTCACGGTGCTCGATCAGGCCGCCGGCTACGCGGTGTTCGCCAACGGCGGCAAGCGGGCCAAGCCCTACGCCGCCACGGAGATCCGCACCTCGGGCGGCGAGGTGATCTACCGCCACGACACCAGCGAGACGCCGCCCGAGCAGGTGCTCACCCCCCGCGTCGTCGCCGACATGAACTACATGCTCAACAAGGTCGTGGAGGAGGGCACCGGCCGCAAGGCGCAGGTCGAGGGCGTGAAGACCGCGGGCAAGTCCGGCACCACCAACGCCTACCGCGACGCGTGGTTCGTCGGCTACACCGGCAACCTCGTCACGGCGGTGTGGTACGGCAACGACGACCATTCCTCGACCAAGAACATGACCGGCGGCTCGCTGCCGGCGATGACCTTCCACGAGGTGATGAACCCGGCCCACCAGGGCATCGAGCTGAAGCCGATGCCGGGCCTCGAATCGGAGAAGACCATCGCCGCCAAGGCCGCCACCCCGGCGCCGGCCCCCGCCGCCCGGCGCCCCTCCCGGCGCCCTCTCGCGCCGCTCGTTCGAGGTGCTCAACGGGATGGTCGGGCTGTTCCGGGCAGCGGAGAGCCCGCCGCCCGGGAAGGCGGCGTTCAATACCGTCGGGGAGGCCAAGGGGGTGAGGTGAGCAGTCTGATGCTCGTGGTTTCTGATCCTTCAAGACTTCCGAGGTAAATATTTTTCGAGTTCTTCCTGCAACTCGGAATGCTTAGCCTTCAATTTGTCGTTGAATGCATGGATTTTCAGATCCTCATCTTCGTTCCGATCTAGCTCTCTGAACCGCTCCAGCGAATGTTCGCGAGGCTGACTCATGGCGAAATTGGCGTCGCCACGCTTCATCCTTTCACAGAATTCCTGGAAGGTTTTGGCTTGATAGTGATTGATCTGGATGCCGTCGTAGACAATCCGATCCGCTATTCCGCGCACCGGCATACTGAACTCGCTGAAGTCGGATAGCGTTCGTTTGCCCTGCGACGTTCCTATGTCATGAATATGAACGTCGGTGACGAATGCGCGCCGAGCGATCGACTTGAAATGAAAATGATTTCCCCACGCCGGCAGGGCGCATCTGGTGAACGCTTCGGTTACCAAACCGTAGTCAGTACCTGTCAGACCGCTAGAACCGAAGTTACGCCAGTTGATGTGAACGCTTGAAACATCTGCAGGTATACGATGTAGGAACTGCTTCAGACCGCCGTCTCGAAACGGAACCAGAAATTCATCAATATCAAGAAAGCAAATCCAGTCGGTGTTGACGTGCTTAATCGCTTCATTGTAGGCACTCACCTGAGGAGAGATGCCTACCTGCGCCGGCCATACTATATGCGATAGGTTTTTGTTCGTCCTCTGAATAGAATTTATGATGTCTGTCATGTCATCGATGCTATCATTGACAAAAACGATTATCTTGTCGAAACCAATAGCAAAGTTATAGGCGATCCATTCTGTTATGTATCGGCCTTCGTTTTTTGCGATCGCAACGAGAGTTGCGGATTTTCCATCGCCCATATCAAGCCAACAATTTCTCTCAGGTGATGAGATCAAATTTGTGTTGAGCAAAAAAGCTCACGTGCTTTGCCTTTGCGATATGACACGTGCTGGCACATCCATCAAGGCCACCTTCAAACTACTGTGGGATATGGGGACTTGAGCCCCACACCAAACCTTCCGGGCTCAGAAGCGCCAAGTGATACCGGTGCGGACAACGCGGGCCGGCACGCCTACCAAAAGACTTCCCTCAGGGTGACAGCCGGTCACAATCGATCCTGTGCCAACAACGCAGTCGTTACCAATACTAGCGCCTTTCATGATAGTCACTCTCGATCCTAGTCAGACATGATCGCCGATGAAAACATCACGGGTCGGGTTGATGCGTTCGCCGGTGTTGGCGTCCAAGATATGATGGCAATCGCTGACTGAAATATCGCAGCGCGGAGCGATCAAGCACTGTGATCCGATACTAAACTTAGCTTTCTCGTGAGTAGTTATAGATAGAGGGCCATTAACTGCGACGCTTTCGCCGACTTCAATAATTGCTCCTTCTGCCAATGCGTGGGCGGTCAATGATTGTACTCACAGGCCGGCTCCGATTCGTATTTCCCGCCGCCTTTCGAGCCGAATACGAACGAGTGCAATGATCCTGGGTTGCCAATGGACAGTTTGTTTCTGACACCTTCTAGATGCACTACGCCATCGTAGCGTTCCAAAAAACCATCTGGAAAATCTAGCTGATTGCTGTCCCTGTCACCAATGATTATCACTGGCATTGATCGGGCCTGTTAGATTTTTGGTCGGGGTAATTCATTTCTATCTTGAGGCACGTCATGACTTGAAATTGCGCGTGCCTCAGATTGCTGCAACACGTGGATCGTCCTTTGAGCCTAGATCTGTTCTAATGCCGAGTTTAGGGCCTATTTTGTTGTAAATGTAATCGTGTCGTTTAGTTTTATACGTGCATACATGGCGCTCAAAGCATAAAAGGTTCGAGAAAGTTGATCGCGTCATTCCTACGAACCGATCCGCAACTTTCCCGATTTCAAAATCGATGAGTGAGGCGTCGACTTGACGGATCGAGTCGAATGTTTCTGGCGAGATCAGATCTGATTTGAAAACGATATTGATGCCTGTCTCATTCAGGACATTCTCACGAATGGTCCATTTTGGAAGGAGGATGTATCTTTCGTCACATGAAACATAAACCGTTCCGCCTGTGTCTGGCAGGCTATTTGCAACTTTTTTGATGATACCTTCCGCAGACAAGAGATAATCTTCTTCATGCTTGATGACAGCGCTCAGATGTCGATTGGCGTGATTATGCCAATCTTCCTCGATGCGAAGTTGTACCGCCGTATTAATCTCTGAAACATAAAATATTTTGTCGCAGACGGTTTGAAAAATTCGACTTGATTTGATTTTGGGGATCAGTGAGCGGAAGAGATCCGAAGCAATGTCGCTATTGAGGTTTGGCCTTTCGTGCTCCACCAGGTCGCCAATATAACACGCTCCTTGTCCGAAATAATTCCAGCCATTCCTTTCGATCCTGTCTCCATGAAAGCTGTTCGGACGATCTACAATCTCAATATTCCAACGTTTTGCAAAATCGAAGAAAATATCCAACCAAAATATCTCTTCAAAATTTTCGAACGATGATTTCAGGTCATGCTGATCTTTATTATAAATATTTGGAAGATAAATACGACGGCCGATTTGATTATCTGATTTATTTGCTGCTACGAAAAGACCCAGCAGGGCCAGCTTTTGATTGTTGATGCCGCCGTCGTTGTGCTCGTAACCTAGCGGTTCGCCCGACATACTGGAGCCCATCCTTTGCTAAAACTTTCATCCTCTGACAGTCTGCATTCGATAGCATCATTGATGCAGCACAGCAAAGGCGCCTTGGGCCACGCGAACCACGCGTCCGGGGAATGCGAGAAACCTGTTCAACGCTGTACGATCATCCTGTAGGCAGGCTTCCCGATGTTCACCCTGAAGCCGAGTGGCAATTTGCTTTCCGCAGTCCGGCGAACGGCCATCCTTCCTGGTCTCCCGCGCGGCACCAGCCGCATGCGACGCTTCGGTCTTCGTTCGGGACGTGTCGCCACCGTCGCCCTCGTCCTCTACGCCCTGCTCCTCGGCGCCTGCCTCGGGCTGGCCAGCGCCAACTGGGCGACGCGGGGGCGGTATCCGTTCGGTGGGGTGGCGCTCAACGCCTGGACGGCGTGGCCGCGGATCGGCTCGCGCGATGCCGACCCGTATGCCCGCGCCATCGACGCCCGCACCGGGGAGATTCCGCTGGCGCTCGGCGAGGGGCTGGTGCTCACCGCAACCCAGGACGATGCCGGGCAGCGCCTTGATCCCGGCTGCCGCTACGCCGTGTCGGGCACCACCCCGCCCGCCCGCGCCTGGACCCTCGCCGTCGAGCGGCGGCACCCCGCGCGGGCGACCGCGACCGGAGGACCGCCGCCGCGCACCGGCTTCACCTCGACCGAGATCCTGCGCGACCGCGGCGGCGGCTTCGCGCTCGCCCTGAGCCCGACCGTCCAACCCGGCAACTGGCTGCCGATGCCACCCGGAGAAGGGTCGATCCGCCTCGTGCTGCGGCTCTACGACACGCCGGTGGCCGCGAGCACCGGCGTGCTGGAGCGCGAGGGCGTCCCGTCCATCACCCGCCTGGGCTGCACGCCATGACGCCGTTCGGACGCTTCCTCCTCGCCACCCTGTGCGGGCTGGTGCTGGCCGGGCTGGTGCATCTCACGGTCGTCCTGGCGATCCCCTACCTCTCGGACCGCGATGCGCTGTCGCGCTCGCGCTCGACCCTGAGCAACGACACCTCGGTGCTGATCCACCCGGCCCAGGTCGGCGGTCCGGCGGAGGCGACGGAGGACTGGCTGCCGCCGCAGGATCCCGCCTCGGCGATCGGCGTCTGCGCCTACGACCTCGACGACGGACCGGTCCGGGTCACCGCCGAGACCGGGCCGCTGCTCGAATCGATCTCGCTCCACGGCCGCAGCGGCGCCTACTACGCCGTGACCGATCAGGCCGCGGTGCGCGGCACCCTCGAACTGGTGATCATGACCCGGCGCCAGTTCGACGAGGCCCTGGCCGAGGCGGGCGAGGACGACCGCAACCGCGACGTGCGCGTGGTGGCGCCCGGCCGCGAGGGCTACGTGGTGGTGCGCGTCCTCGCCGCCCTGCCGAGCCAGCAGGCGATGGCGAACAAGGCCGCGGCCTCGGTCTCCTGCACCATCGACGGACCGGACGAGTAGCCGCGTCGCTCAGCCCTTGCGCACCAGCACCGCCTGCGCCCCGCCGGCCCCCTCCCCCGGCGGCGCCAGCCCGCAGCGGATCTCGGCCTCGGGCGGGACGAGCGGGTCGAGGAATCGGCGGCGGGCGTCGAGGAAGGCGAGGGCGCGCTCGGCTCCCACCGCCTCGTCGCCGGGCACCGCCAGCATCAGGTGCTCCAGGGCGTAACGGTAGCTCTCGGAGCGGGCTCCGGTCTCGACCCGGACCCAGGCGATGAGGCAGCGGTTCTCCGCCACCCGCATCGCGGCGCTGCGCACGTCGGCATCGTCGAGGGTGCGGATGAACGGCAGGCTCTTCAGCCGGGCCGCGTCGGCGCGCACCACCCGTGCGGCGGTCTCGGCGAAGGCCGGGATCAGGCGCCCGTCGGCGACGATGTCGTCCGACAGCCGGCGGTAGCGCGAGACGGGGGAGCGGAACGGCTCGCCCATCACCGCCGCGTAGTAGGAGGTCGGGTCGGAGGGGCGCCAGTCGACCGGCAGCACCCGGGCGCGGGTCAGGTTGGCGAGGGCGGCCTCGAACAGGCTGCGCTCCCGCGCCGGCATCAGGAAGCGCCACGCCCGGTCGCGCAGGACGCGCTCGTCGTCGGTGTAGGGAAAGAACGAGGCCGGCTCGCCGCGCTCGCGGGCCGCGACCTCGCCGGCGGAATCGATGAGGCTGTTCCAGGCGCTCGGCGCCGGGCGGCCGAAATCGCCCATCTGCGCGCAGGCGGCCACGAGCGGCAGGGCCATGAGCGGCAGGACGAGGCGCGGCAGCCGCGCCGTGATCGCGCCCATCCGGCTCTACCCCTGCCGACGGCGGTCGCCGACGCGGTGCGCCCGCTCCTCGACCGCGGCGGCGTCCGGCAGCCGCTCGTAGCGCACGCCCGTGTAGAGCAGGATCGTGCCGCGGGGTTCGCCCTCGCCGGGGATCCGCCGCGGGCGTCGCGCCTCGGGGCCGGGGAAAGGCACCAGTTCGGCGCCGGAGCGATGATGTGGGCGGTTCATCCGTGCCTCCGAAATCCGTCCCTCCGCGGGATCGCCGCACGCGAACCTCGGGCGTGCGAGGGGCAGCCAATCACGGCATGGTTAACAACTGCTTGCGCCGGTCCCGAATCCGGATCCGGCGTAAACCCTTCGTCACCGCGCCGGAGCGCCGTCCCCGCTTTCCCCAGGGGTCCCCAGGCGGCCGGGCGACAGCCTTAAGCTCCGATTTACGACAGCCTCCGCATTCTCGGGGCCGTCTCGTATTGCGTCATCGGTCCCATGTCCCGCTCCGCCGCCGGCACCCTGTCCGATCTCATCGAGTTCGCCCGGGATCGCCGCCTCGACATCAAGCCCGTCCTGCTGCGGGTGCAGACCGACCTGTTCGTCTCGGCCCCGGTCCGGGATGCCGGGACGCTGCGGGACTTCGAAGCCCTGGCCTGCGGGCTGATCCCGACCGTGGACGCCGCCACCGCGGCGATCGTGGCCCAGAAGCTCGCGCCGCTGGCGGACACGCCCCAGGCCGTGCTCGAACTCCTCGCCGCCAGGGGCGGCGAGGCACGCGACGCGGTGCTGTCGCTCAGCCCGCACCTGTCGCTGCCGGTGCTCGACGCCGCCGAGAGCGGCCCGGTGCCCGATCCGGCGATCGCCCGCCGCGGCGATCTCAGCCGCAGGCTGGTCGACGACCTCGCGGCCCTGGGCGACCCGGCGATCGACCGGGCGCTCGCCGGCAACACCGCGATCGTGCTCGCCGGCCCAGCGCTGGAGCGGCTCGTCGCGCGGGCGCGGGACCGCGGCGACCTCGCGGAGATCCTGCTGCGCCGCACCGACCTGCCGGCGGCCGACCTCGCTCCGCTCTACCTTCAGGCCGGGGCGCCGCTGCGGGCGGCGATCCGCGCGGCGCTCGCCGCCACCGCCGCACTGAGGCCGCAGACCCGTCCGCGCGGGGCACCCGGGGCCTCGCTGGCGGGCTTCGCCGGCCGGGGCGAGCGCGAGCGGTTCGACGCGCTCCTCGCCGCCTCGCTCGGCCATCCGGGCGCCGGCCTCGACCTGTCGGTGCCGGCGCGGTACGACCTCCTCGCCCTGGCTCTGCGGGCCGCCGAGGTGTCGGAGGACGACGCCTTCTACATCTTCCTGCGGCTGGAGCCGGCGATCGGCCGCTCGGTCCAGACGGTGTTCGCGCTCGCGCGGCTGTTCCGGGAGACCGACCCGGCCACCGCCCGCGACCTCGTCGCCTCGATCCTCGGCCAGGACCCCGCCCGGCGCGGCGGCGCGCCGGACCAGCACCAGCCCCATCACGGCCCGGCCTCGCCCCGGCTGCGCCCGGCCGCGCCGGCCGCCCGCCCGGGCCTGCCCGAGCGGGTGCGGCGCACCTCCTGAGCCCGCGGCCGCCCCTATCCCTCCGCGAGATCGAGGAAGTGGCGCCCCGCGCGGTCGTCGATCTCGACGATCCACAGGTCGGGGTCGAACCTCACCTCCTTGGCGAGCCGCGTCTCGACGTCCGGCGGCAGCGCCTCGCGCATCAGGGTCTCGAACCGGCGCTCGCCGGGCGCGTCGGCCTCGAACAGGGCCTGGGGCGCCGGCCCGTAGAGGTCGGCGCGCCCGTCGAGCCGGTCGACCTTGACGAAGATCGCCCCGGCCTCGGGTGCGCCGCGGCGGCGCTGCACCGCACTCACTCCCTCGACGCCGCAGCGGCGCAGATGGGCGGCGACGAAGAAGTCGGAACGCAGCCGGGCCATCAGCGCGCCGCGTCGCGCTGGTGGCGGCTCGCCCGCTCGTCGCGCAGCAGGGCGTCGGCGACCCGGCGGGCGACGGCGTCGCGCCGGGCCTGGAACGCGGCGCTCTTGCGGTGCACCGCCGCGACGAGGTCGGGATCGGCCCGGCCCGGCGAGCCGGAGGCGAAGGGGGGAGCGGGATCGTACTCCATCGCGAGCTGCACCGCCTGCGCCCGCGCCTCGCCGAACAGGCGCGCGACGACGGTGAGGGCGAAGTCGAGGCCGGAGGTCACGCCGGCCCCGGTGATCCGGTCGCGATCGACCACCACCCGTTCCGCCACCGGCTCGACGTCGAAATGCGCGAGCTGGTCGAGGGAGAGCCAGTGGCAGGTGGCGCGGTGCCCGGCGAGCAGGCCGGCCGCCGCCAGGACCAGCGACCCGGTGCAGACCGAGGTGACCAGGGACGCGCCCGCCGCCTGACGCCGCAGGAAGGCCAGGGTCCCGGCATCCTCCATCAGGTCGATCTGGCCCGGCCCGCCGGGGACGAACAGCATGTCGGCGGCCGGGCAGGCGGCGAAGTCGGTGGTCGGCAGCAGGCACAGGCCGCCGCCGGCGCGCACCGGCTCCAGGGTCTTCCAGGCGAGGTGCAGGCTCAGTTCCGGCACCCGGGCCAGAACCTCGAACGGGCCGGTGAGATCGAGCTGGGTCAGGCCGGGATAGACCAGCATCACGACGTGCATCGCGGGCCTCCGATGGGGGTTCGGCCGGCGCGGTCGGGCGCCGGCCGGGTCAATCCTTCCACAACCACGCCGCGCCGCGAACGCCCGAGGCGTCGCCGTGGCGGCTCGGGCGGATCGGGGTGTCGAACGCGTCGGAGAAGACGTGCGGGGCGACGAGGCCGGGCAGGGCCGCGTAGGTCTCCGGAACGGTCGAGAGCCCGCCGCCGAGCACGACCACGTCGGGATCGAGCAGGTTGACGGCCGCGGCGATCCCGCGCCCGAGCCGGTCGAGCCAGCGGGCGACGGTGTCGCGCGCGTCCGGGTCGCCGGCCCGCATCGCCGCCACGATCGCCTCGCCGGCGAGCGGGGCGCCGGTGCGGCGGGCGTGATCGGCGGCGAGACCGGGTCCCGAGAGCCACGTTTCGAGGCAGCCGCGGCGGCCGCAATAGCAGTCCGGGCCCGGATTCTCGTCGTCGCGCGGGCGGGGCAGCGGGTTGTGGCCCCATTCCCCGGCGATGCGGTGGCGCCCCGCCAGGGCCCGGCCCGAGATGGCGATGCCGGATCCGACGCCGGTGCCGAGGATCACCGCCCAGACGAGGCCGGCCCCCTCCCCCGCGCCGTCGACCGCCTCCGAGACCGCGAGGCAGTTGGCGTCGTTCTCGATCCTGACCGGCCGGCCGAGGACCCGCTCCAGGTCGCCGTGCAACGGGCGGCCGATCAGCCACGTCGAGTTGGCGTTCTTGACGAGGCCGGTGGCCGGCGAGATCGCCCCGGGAATCCCGAGGCCGACGGTTCCGGTGCCGCCCGCCTCCGTCTCCAGAGCCGCGACGAGGCCGGCGATCGCCCGGAGCGTCCCGTCGTAGTCGCCGCGCGGGGTGGCGATGCGCGTCTCTGCCCGCACCACCCCGCCGGGATCGAGGGCGATCCCGGCGATCTTGGTGCCGCCGAGATCGATGCCGAGCCGCAGCATCGCGGCGTCAGGTCGTGGCCGGGACCGGCTTGTCGTCGGCCGAGGCCGGAACCGGCTTGTCGTCCGAGATCTCGGTGCCGATCGTCAGGGGATGCGCCATCACCTCGCGCAGCTTGACCGGATCCAGCTCGCCTTCCCAGCGGCTGACCACCACGGTGGCGACGCCGTTGCCGACGAGGTTGGTCAGCGCCCGGCACTCCGACATGAACTTGTCGATGCCGAGGATCAGCGCCATCGCGGCGACCGGCACCGGGTTGCCGGGGATCGCGTCGAGGGTCGCGGCCAGGGTGACGAAGCCGGCGCCGGTGACGCCGGACGCGCCCTTCGAGGTCAGCATCGCCACCAGGATGATGGTGGCATACTGGCCGAAGCTGAGATCCGCGCCCACGGCCTGGGCCAGGAACAGCGTCGCCAGCGTCATGTAGATGTTGGTGCCGTCGAGGTTGAACGAGTACCCGGTCGGGATCACGAGGCCGACGACCGAGTCCGAGGCGCCGAGGCGGCGCATCTTCTGCATCATGTGCGGCAGCACGGTCTCGGAGGACGAGGTGCCGAGCACGATCAGCAGCTCGTCCTTGATGTAGGCGAGGAACTTGAAGATCGAGAACCCGGCGAAGCGGGCGATCAGCCCGAGCACAACCAGGACGAACAGCAGGCTGGTGACGTAGAAGGTCGCGACCAGCCCGGCGAGGTTGCCGAGCTTGCCGATGCCGTACTGGCCGATGGTGAAGGCCATCGCCCCGAAGGCGCCGATGGGGGCGAGCTTCACGATCATGCCGATGATGCGGAAGAAGATCTCGGAGGCGACGTCGATCGCGTGGACGGCCGGCTTGCCGCGCTCGCCGAGCCCGGTGATGACGACGCCGGTGAGGATCGCGACGAGGAGCACCTGGAGCAGGTCGCCGCCGGCGAGCGCGTCGAAGAAGCTCTTCGGGATGACCGCCATCAGGTGGGCGACGGTCGAATCGGCCTTGGCCTTGCTGGCGTAGCCGGCCACCGCCGCGGCGTCGAGCTTCGACGGGTCGGCGCCGAAGCCGGCGCCCGGCTGGACGATCTCGCCGACGACCACGCCGATCAGCAGCGCCAGGGACGACACCACCTCGAAGTAGATCAGCGCCTTCAGCCCGACGCGGCCGACCTTCTTCAGGTCGCCGATCGATGCGATGCCGTGAACGATGGTGCAGAAGATGATCGGCGCGATCATCATCTTGATGAGGGCGATGAAGGCATCGCCCATCCACTTCATCGACTTGGCGGTGTCTGGCGCCACGTAGCCGAGGAGCACGCCGAGCGCGATGGCGATGAGCACCTGGATGTAGAGGACCCTGTACCAGGGCTGCGACGCGGCGGGGGCCGGCGCCTTGGTCTGGCTGGCAGCGTGTTGCATGCTTCTCTCCCGGAGGGGATGCGGCCTTGGCGGCTGCGGTCGCCATCCGGCCGTTCTGCGGTTCGTTGCGACGGAGCGAAGACGCCTGCCTTTACGGCAGGCGGGGCGACGGGGAGTGGTGCGCCGGGCGGCACGGCATAGCAGCCGCACCCGAGGCGCGCCAGATTCGAGACGATCTAGGCTATTCGATCGATCTGCCCAAATATCGATCGGATGAAGTCTTGCCGCGTGGAAACACCGCCGTCAACGACATTTGACGGTAGGTGAGCCCTGCGCCGGGGCGTCCCGCCCGGGAAGCCCGGGCGGTGGAGCCGGAGGCTCCACACGCGTGAGCGAAGCCGGTTTCTGCATCGCGTAAGCGACCGCACAGCGGTCGCCTGAAGCGATCAGTCAGAAACCGTATCAGGCCGGAGCCGCTCGGGCCGGGGCCGGGCTCAGGTCGGCTGGGTGCGGCGGGGACGGACGGTCCAGCGCTCGAAGGCGGCGGCGTTGTCGTCGCGGGCAGCATCGGCGGGCACCGACTGGCCGAGAGCCTTCGACAGGCTCTCGATGACGTCGTCGATGCGCGCGTCGCCCTCCTCCGCCTCCGGAGCGGCAGGCGCCTCGGGGGAGGACGGCACCGGGGCGGCCGGCTGCGCGGGCGCGGGGTTGACCGCGAGGCGGCGCATCGCACCGGCCTTGCCCGGATCGTCGGCACGCGGGGCCGGCGCGCTGTAGCGGCCGAGGCCGTAGCGCGGCTCGAGGAGGTCGAGGACGGCGTCGAGGCCGGGATTGCCGATCTCGATCGTCACCGGTGCCGGGACGCCCTGCAGGGCGAGCGAGCGGCCCTCGTAGGCGGCGTCCTCGGTCACCTCCGGACCGAACCACGGCGGCACGGCGAAGTCGCCGGACTCGTTCGCCTCGGCGAAGGTGACCGACACGACGTCGACCGCCCCCGGGGCGACGTAGCGGTCGATCTGCGCCTCGCGGCCGTTCTGGAGGCCGAGGGCGATGCGGTCGTAGGCCGCCTTGCCGGCGCAGACGTCGAGGAGCGCGTCGCCGTGGGCGCGCGGCACCTCGGTGCGCTCCTCGGTGGCGGGGCTTCCCGGCTCGCCGGTGACCAGGACGAGGTGGCACTGCGACCCCTCGACCCGGACGAAGGAGGTGCGCCCGGCCTGGGGCGGGAAGTAGCCCTCGGTGATGCGAACCGCCCCGCGCTCCTTGCGGATCAGCCGAACCAGGGCAGGTGCAACGAGGAAGCGCCGCACGACGGTCATAACGCTCAGACTCCAGACTTCAGGCTGCTTCCGCCACTCGACAGAGGAACGCGACGAAATCAAGACCCCCGCACGAAATGACCTGAATTCACAACCGGACGAACCCGCGACGTCATCGACCCGGGGACGCCGCTCCGGCCGTCGAGGCGGCGATCAGCGCCGCCGCGATCGCCGGCAGGGACCGGGCCGGACCGCCGGCCCCGAACATCTGGCCGCTGGCGAAGGTGCCCTCGATCAGCAGGAGCAGGCCGTCGCTGAGCGCCTCCGGGTCGCGGGCGCCGAGGTCGGTGCTGATCCCGGTCAGGCGGGCGCGCAGGGCCTGCTTGTGGGCGAGGGCCGCGAGCCGGGCGGGGTGCTCGGGCTCGGGATGCTCGATCAGCGCGTTGCTCAGGCCGCAGCCGCGGTAGTCCGGCCGCGCGGTCCGGCCGGCGAGGCCGGACAGGAACGCGAGCAGCCCCGCCCGCGGGTCGCCCGGATGGGCGGCGAGGCCCTGGTCCAGGCGGGCGAACAGCGCGGCCTCGAAATCCTCCAGGCAGGCCACCGCGAGGGCGTCCTTCGAGGCGAAGCCGCGGTACAGGCTCGGCTTGGTCACCCCGGCCTTGGCGACGATCTCGTCGACGCCCACCGCCCGGATGCCGCGGCGATAGAACAGTTCGCCGGCCGCCGCGCGCACCCGCTCCCCGGCGCGAGTCCGGGGAGCGGGTGCGCCGCCTGCCCGACCGCCCGATGTCGCCTCGTCCACCATTCTGGTCCTTGACGATGTTACTGACCGGTACGTAACATTCTAGCACGATTCGCCGGAGCTGTTCCACCATGACGCAAGCGTTCACGACCGGCGGGACGGCGCCGTCCCGCCGCCCGTTCGGCCAGAACTACGCCTTCGTGGTCGTCGGCGTGATCTTCCTCGCGCTGGTCGCCGCCGCCGGCCTGCGGGCGACGCCGGGCGTGCTGATCCTGCCCCTGGAGCAGTCCTTCGGCTGGAGCCGCGGCACGATCTCGTTCGCCGCCGGCCTGGGCATCTTCCTGTACGGGCTCGTCGGGCCGTTCGCTGCGGCGCTGATGCAGAGCTTCGGGATCCGCCGCACCCTTCTCTGCGCCTTGGCGCTGATGGCCGGCTCGACGGCCCTGTCCGCCCTCATGACCGAGCCGTGGCATCTCGTCGCCACCTGGGGCGTGCTGTCGGGTCTCGGCAGCGGCTGCGTCGCCATCGTGCTCGGCGCCACGGTGGTCAACCGCTGGTTCGTGGTGCGGCGCGGCCTGTTCATGGGTCTGCTCACCGCTGGCACCGCCACCGGCACCCTGGTGTTCCTGCCCGGCCTCGCGGCGATCGCGCAAGCCGGCGGCTGGCGGCCGGTGGTGCTCACCGTCTCCTGCGCCATCGCGACGCTGATCCCCCTGGTCGCCTGGCTGCTGCCGGAGCGTCCCTCCGACATCGGCCTCGTGCCCTACGGCGCGGCGCCCGGCGCCGTCGCCGAGCCGCCGCGGCGGGCGAACCCGTTCCGCGCCGCCATCGACGGGCTGGTGCGGGCGAGCCGCAAGGGGGATTTCTGGCTCCTGTTCGGCGCCTTCTTCATCTGCGGGCTGACCACCAACGGGCTGGTCGGCACCCACATGATCTCGTTCTGCGCCGACATGGGCATTCCCGAGGTTCGGGCGGCGGGGCTGCTCGCGCTGATGGGGCTGTTCGACCTGATCGGCACCACCGGGTCGGGCTGGCTCACCGACCGCTACGACCCGCGCAAGCTGCTGTTCATCTATTACGGCCTGCGCGGCCTGTCGCTGATGGTGCTGCCCTTCACCGACTTCTCGTTCTACAGCCTCACGATCTTCGCGGTCTTCTACGGCCTCGACTGGATCGCGACGGTGCCGCCGACGGTGCGGCTCGCCAACGAGGTGTTCGGCGAGCGCGACGCCCCGATCGTGTTCGGCTGGATCGCCGCCGGCCACCAGCTCGGCGCCGCGACCGCCGCCTTCGGCGCCGGCCTGTCGCGGGCCTCGGAGGGCCGCTACCTCGAAGCCTTCGTGCTCGCCGGCGTGACGGCGCTCCTCGCCGCGGTGATGTCGCTGATGGTCCGGCGCGCGGCGCGCCAGCCGGTGCCGGTCGCGGCCTGATGCGGTTTTCGGAAAATTCCTTCCGGAAATCGTATCGCCAGCCTGCGCGGCGCCTGAGCGAAGCCGATTTTCGCATCGCGAAAGCGATCGCCGAGCGATCAATCGATAATCGTATGATGCGGTTTTCGGACCATCGGTTCCGAAGACCGTGTCGAAGCCCGCGCGGTGCATCGGCGAAGCCGAAATCCGCATCGCCGAAGCGACCGCATGGCGATCGCCTGACGCAATCAGTCGGATTTCGTATGCCGTGACGTCGGCCATCGCGGCTCACCCGCCGGTCGCGGCGCCGGCGGTTCCCCCTTCCCAGGTCCGAAGGCTCGGCCTAAGCATCGTGACCGGCCTCGCCTCCGCCGAGGGGCGTCCAACGAGATAAAAATTCCGGAGCCTCGCCCGTGCACGCCACACCGGACGCAAGCCAGCCCGACCGGAGCCCGCCCCCGTCCCGCTTCAACGGCGCCCGCTACTGCCTCGAGGCCAATGCGAGGAACCGCGGAGAGAAGCCGGCGCTGATCCTGGTTGGAGACGGCGAGCGGACCGAGACGCTGACCTTCGCCGAGATCGACCGGGCGGTGCGCGGCGTCGCGGCGGGCCTGCTCGACCTCGGGCTGAAGCCGGGCGACCGGGTGATGATCCGCATGGGCAACGACGCCGACTACGCCGTCGTGTACTTCGCGGCGCTCGCCGCCGGGCTGGTGGCCCAGCCCTCCTCGCCCCAGCTCACCGCCGGGGAGGCCGCGTTCCTGTTGCAGGATTCCGGTGCCGCCGCCGTGGTGGCGGCCGGGGATTGCCCCCTCGATCCGGAGGCGTGCCGCGGCCGGCTGGTGCTGCGCCCGGCCGATGTCGCCCGGATGAAGCTCGGGCCGGCGCTGGAGCACTACGCCGACACCGCCGCCGACGACCCCGCCTACCTCGTCTACACCTCGGGCACGACGAGCCGGCCGAAGGGCGTGCTGCACGCCCACCGCACCATCTGGGGCCGGCGGCCGATGCACGACGACTGGCTCGGCCTGCGCGAGGACGACGTGGTGCTGCATGCCGGGACCATGAACTGGACCTACACCCTCGGCGTCGGCATGCAGGACCCGTGGGCGCGCGGCGCCACCACGGTGCTCTACAACGGCCGGCGCGACCCGGCGGTCTGGCCGGCCCTGATCGCTCGCCACCGCGCCACCCTGTTCGCGGCGGTGCCGAGCCTCTACCGCCAGATCCTCAAATACGCCGACCCGTCCGCCCACGACCTCTCGTCCCTGCGCCACGGCATCACCGCCGGCGAGGCGCTGTCCCCTCACCTGCTCGCCGAGTGGCAGGCCGCCACCGGCACGCCGCTCTACGAGGCGCTCGGGATGAGCGAGATCTCGACCTACATCTCGTCGAGCCCGCGCGTTCCGGTGAAGCCCGGCTCCCCGGGCCGGCCGCAGACCGGGCGCCGCATCGCGGTGCTGCCGGTCGAAGACGACACGGTGCCGGTCGAGGACGACACGGTGCCGGTCGAGGGCGAGCCGGTGCCGCTGCCGCCGGGCGAGACCGGGCTGCTGGCGATCCACCGCTCCGACCCGGCGATGATGCTCGGCTACTGGAACCGCCCCGACGAGGAGGCGGCGGTGATGCGGGGCGAGTGGTTCATCGGCGGCGACCTCGTCGAACTCGATGCCGACGGCTACGTCTGGTTCCACGGCCGCAGCGACGACGTGATGAACGCCTTCGGCTACCGCGTCTCGCCCAACGAGGTCGAGAGCGCGCTGGTCGGCCACCCCGGCGTGCAGGAGGTCGCGGTGGCCGAGCGGGCGGTCCGCGACGACGTGCGGGTCATCGCCGCCTACGTCGTGCCGAAGGCCGGCGCCGAGCCGGACCCGGACGACCTGCTGGCGTGGTGCGCCGACCGGCTGGCCGCCTACAAGTGCCCGAAGACGATCGTCTTCCTCGACGCGCTGCCGCGCACCCCCAACGGCAAGGTCCAGCGCAAGCGGCTGGCCGCAGAGCAGCCGTGAGCTGAGCGCGGCTTGTCCGGCGCGGGGCTTGCTCGCCCCGGGCCACCCCGATCCCGGAGAACCGTGTGAAGCTCTTCCTCGCCGGCCTCGCCACCGAGACCAACACCTTCGCGCCGCTGCCGACCGGGCGCCCCGCCTTCCTGGCCGACTACGCCCGCCGCGACGGCAGCCGCCAGCCGCCCTCCCTGAGCAATCTCGGCACCCGCGAGTGGCGCCGCCTCGCCGAGGCCGACGGGCACGAGGTGGTCGAGAGCCTCACCACCTTCGCCCAGCCCGGCGGGATCACCGTGCGGGCCGTCTACGAGGAGTTGCGCGACACCCTGCTCGCCGACCTCGAAGCGGCGATGCCGGTCGACGCGGTGCTGCTGTTCATGCACGGCGCGATGGTCGCCGAGGGCACCGACGACTGCGAGGGCGACACCATCGCCCGGGTCCGGGCCCTGGTCGGCCCCGACGTGCCGGTCGGCGTCGAACTCGACCTGCACTGCCACCTCACCGAGACGATGCGGCGGGCCGCGACCGTGATGGTGATCTACAAGGAGTATCCGCACACCGACATCGCCGAGCGCGCCCGCGACCTCTACCCGCTGGTGATCGGCGCGGCGGAGAAGAGGATCCGGCCGGTGATGGCCTACCACGACTGCCGGATGGTCAGCATGTGGCGCACCTCGCGCGAGCCGGTCGCCGGCTTCGTGCGCCGGATGGAGGCGCTGGAGGGGAAGGACGGCATCCTGTCGGTGTCGTTCGGCCACGGCTTCCCGTGGGGAGACGTGCCGGATGTCGGCGCCCGCATGCTGGTGGTGGCCGACGGCGACCTCGCCGGGGCGCAGGCGCTGGCGACCCGCCTCGGCGAGGAGGTCTGGGCGATGCGCGAGGCGGCGCAGACCCGCCACGACACCATCGACGGGGCGATCGACGCCGCCCTCGCCTCGACCGACCCGCGCCCGATGGTGCTTGCCGACATCGCCGACAATTCCGGCGCCGGCTCGCCCTCCGACAACACCGCGATCCTGCGCCGCCTCGTCGAGCGCCGGGTGACGGGCGCGGCGATCGGCATGTTCTGGGATCCCGGCGCGGTGATGAGCTGCCGCGAGGCGGGTGTCGGCGCGAGTTTCGACCTGCGGGTCGGCGGCAAGGCCGGACTCACCTCGGGCGACCCGGTCGACCTGCGCGTCACCGTGCGCGGGCTCTCCGACGACCACAGCCAGGGCGGCCTCAGCGGCGGGCGGGCGAAGCTCGGGCCGAGCGCCTGGGTCGAGGCGGACGGGATCCACCTCGTCCTCACCACGGCCCGCCAGCAGCCCTTCGACCCCGACGCCTTCACCGGCCTCGGCTGCCGCCTCGACGACAAGCGGATCGTGGTGGTGAAGTCGATGCAGCACTTCTACGCCGCCTTCGCGCCGATCGCGAGCGAGGTGCGCTACGTGGCCGCCCCGGGCGCGACGCCGCCGGACTATGCCGGCATTCCCTACACCAAGCGCGACGGCCGCTACTGGCCGCGCGTCGCCGATCCTTTCGCGGAGGCACCATGAACCCGTCCGGCATCGATCCGTCCGGCTTGCCCCTCGACGTCGAGGCGATCCTCGCCGGCCTGCGTCCGTGGATCGAGTGCGAGAGCCCGACCCACGACGCCGCCGCGGTCAACCGGATGATGGCGCTCGCCGCCCGCGACCTCGCGGTGGCCGGGGCCGCGGTCGAGGTCATCCCCGGGCGGATGGGCCTCGGCGACTGCGTGCGGGCGCGGTTTCCCCATCCGCGCCGGGACGAGCCCGGGATCCTGATCCTCGGCCACATGGACACGGTGCACCCGGTCGGCACCCTCGCGACCCTGCCGTGGCGGCGGGACGGCGAGGTCGTGTACGGCCCCGGCATCGTCGACATGAAGGGCGGCAACCTGATCGCCTTCGAGGCGGTCCGGGCGCTGATGCGCGCCGGGCTGACCACGCCGCTGCCGGTGACGATGCTGTTCACCTCCGACGAGGAGATCGGCAGTCCGGCGACCCGCGACCTGATCGAGGCCGAGGCGAAGCGCCACCGCTTCGTGCTGGTGCCGGAGCCCGGCCACCAGGACGGCGGCGTCGTGACCGGCCGCTACGCCATCGCCCGATTCAACCTGGAGGCGGTGGGACGCCCGAGCCATGCCGGCTCGACCCCCGGGGCCGGCCGGTCGGCGATCCGGGCGATGGCCCGCAAGGTGCTGGAGATCGACGGCCTGTCCGGCGACGACTGCACCTTCAGCGTCGGCATCGTCCACGGCGGGCAGTGGGTGAACTGCGTGGCGACGACCTGCCACGGTCAGGCGCTGAGCATGGCCAAGCGCCAGGACGACCTCGACCGGGGCGTCGCCCGGATGCTGGCGCTCGGCGGCACCGAGGACGACGTGACCTTCACGGTGACCCGCGGGGTCACCCGCCCGGTCTGGGAACCCGATGCCGGCACGATGGCGCTCTACGATCTCGCGGCACGCCTTGCGGCGGATCTCGGCATCCCCCTGCCCCACCGCAGCGCCGGCGGCGGCTCGGACGGCAACTTCACCGGGGCGCTCGGCATCCCGACCCTCGACGGCCTCGGGGTGATCGGCCGCGGCTATCACACCCTGGAGGAGCACGTCGACGTGGCGAGCCTGCTGCCGCGCACACGGCTGCTGGCGGGGCTGATGATGGGGATCGGAAAGGAATAAGCCGGGCCCAGCCGTCGCGACCTGCGAAACCGCGCCCGCGACGGCGTTCCGGCTCAGCTATCCATCTTCAGCGCGGCGATGAACGCCTCCTGCGGGATCTCGACCTTGCCGAACTGGCGCATGCGCTTCTTGCCCTCCTTCTGCTTGTCGAGGAGCTTGCGCTTGCGGGAGATGTCGCCGCCGTAGCACTTGGCGGTGACGTCCTTCGACAGGGCCCGGATGGTCTCGCGGGCGATGATCTTGCCGCCGATCGCCGCCTGGACCGGGATCTGGAACATGTGGCGGGGAATCAGGTCCTTCAGCTTCTCGCACATCGCCCGGCCGCGATGGTCGGCGCGGGTGCGGTGGACCAGCATCGAGAGCGCGTCGACCGGCTCGGCGTTGACCAGGATCGACATCTTCACGAGGTCGCCCTCGCGGTAATCCGAGATGTGATAGTCGAACGAGGCGTAGCCCTTCGAGATCGACTTCAGGCGATCGTAGAAGTCGAACACCACCTCGTTGAGCGGCAGGTCGTACACCACCATGGCGCGCTTGCCGACGTAGTTGAGGTCGACCTGCGTGCCGCGGCGGTCCTGGCACAGCTTGAGAACGCCGCCGAGATACTCGTCGGGCGTCAGGATCGTGGCGCGGATCCACGGCTCCTCGATCGACGCGATCTTCATCACGTCGGGCATGTCGGCGGGGTTGTGCAGTTCCTTCATCGAGCCGTCCGCCATGTTCAGGTGGTAGACCACGCTCGGCGCAGTCGAGATCAGGTCGAGGTTGAACTCGCGCTCCAGCCGCTCCTGGATGATCTCGAGGTGGAGCAGGCCGAGGAAGCCGCAGCGGAAGCCGAAGCCCAGCGCCGCCGAGGTCTCCATCTCGTAGGAGAACGAGGCGTCGTTGAGCCGCAGCTTGCCCATCGCGGCGCGCAGGTTCTCGAACTCGGCGGCGTCGACCGGGAACAGGCCGCAGAACACCACCGGCTGCACTGCCTTGAAGCCCGGCAGCGGGCCGGAGGTCTGGCGCTTGTCCTCGGTGATGGTATCGCCGACGCGGGTGTCGGCGACCTCCTTGATCGAGCCGGTGAGGAAGCCGACCTCGCCCGGCCCGAGTTCGGCCACGTCCTGCATCTTGGGGCGGAAAACCCCGATGCGGTCGACGCCGTAGGCGGCGTCCGCCCCCATCATGCGGATCGTCATGCCCTTCTTGAGCACGCCGTCGACGATGCGCACCAGCACCACGACGCCGAGATAGACGTCGTACCAGGAATCGACCAGCAGCGCCTTCAGCGGAGCGGCGCGGTCGCCCTTCGGCGGCGGCAGCCGGGTGACGATCGCCTCCAGCACCGCCTCGATGTTGAGGCCGGTCTTGGCCGAGATCGGCACCGCGTCCTTGGCGTCGATGCCGATCACCTCCTCGATCTGGTCCTTGACCCGGTCGGGCTCGGCTGCCGGCAGGTCGATCTTGTTGAGGACCGGCACGATCTCGTGGTTGGCGTCGAGGGCCTGGTAGACGTTGGCGAGCGTCTGGGCCTCGACGCCCTGGCTGGCATCGACGACCAGCAGCGAGCCCTCGCAGGCGGCGAGCGAGCGCGAGACCTCGTAGGCGAAATCGACGTGGCCGGGCGTGTCCATCAGGTTGAGGACGTAGGTCTTGCCGTCCTCGGCCTTGTATTCCAGGCGCACGGTCTGCGCCTTGATGGTGATGCCGCGCTCGCGCTCGATGTCCATCGAGTCGAGCATCTGCTCGCTCATGTCGCGCAGGGCGACCGTGCCGGTGGTCTGGATCAGCCGGTCGGCGAGCGTGGACTTGCCGTGGTCGATATGCGCGACGATCGAGAAGTTGCGGATGTTGTCGATGGCGGACGCGGTCATGGAACAGCAATCTCCGGCGCGCTGGCGCGACGTCGGGCACGGCGCACGGGGTCTCGGGAATTCTCCGCCGAGATAGCAGCGGGCCGGTGCCGCGCCAAGCGGGTGCGGCTCTCGGGCCAGGGCAATCGCTTCAGAGCGATTGCCCTTTGATTCCTTGCTCGGCCTCAGTCGCCGGCGTTCGCGTCCGCTCACTCGGCTCTCGCTCCGCTCTGCGTTCGAGGGGACATCCGTCCCCCCGGAGGGGACATCCGTCCCCCCGAGCCCGCTCCGCGGGGCGCTTTTCGCGCCCGGTCGGGAGCGTCGCCCTCCGGGCGACCGCAGAACAATCGCTTCGGCCGTCGGGGCCCCCCGGCCGGTCGGATCCCGCTTCGCCAGCCACGTGGTCGGGGTGGCGGAGCGCGGGACGCGCCCCGGGAACAGGCTGAGCGGCGGGCGCGATGCGGGTGCTCCCCGCGGGGACGATGCGGCCGGCATCGCTGTTTTCGGCATCGCACCGAATGTGCAACCACAGATAGATATCGGTTCAAGTTGTCAGGAATCTGTTCCTGTTATGACTTTCAGCAAATTAATCCGCACTTAATCAATATTGAATAATGATATCGTGATCTGAACTGATATTTCGGCTGCGACAGGGCGTGAGATGAGACTTCTGAACAACAGCCGGATCCTGATCAAAATTCTCGCGCCGCTGGTTATAATGGGCGTCCTTGCCGGCGTCCTGGTGGTTCATGCGAAGGGGACGCTCGACGAACTCGCCGAAAGCACCTCTCAGATCGTGGAGAAGCAGGCACGGCGGCTGGAATACATGCTGTCGGTGCGCATCAATGCCAACGAGGCGGCGGTGCTGAGCCGGAACATCGTGATCGAGACGCGCAAGGAGCGGCTGGCGACCTACAAGAGCCGCTACGACGCCGCCGTGGCGGCGACCTACGAGGCCGTCGACAAGCTGGTCGCATTGGCCGACACGCCCGAGCGCAGGGCCGCGAACCTCGCCATCATGGGGCTGGCGCGGGACTATTACGCGATCGTCGACCGGGCCAACGTCCTCGGACTCGCCAACGACAGCGCCGCCGCCGCCGGCGTGACGATGCGCGACGCATCCCCTGCCCGGACGAAGCTCCGCGAGGAGGTGCAGTCGCGCATCGACATCCTGAACCAGGAACTCGACCAGGCCAGGACCGATGCGCAGGAGGGCGCCGCCGCGGCGACACGGCAACTGATCGCTGCTGCCGCGATCGGGCTGCTGGCCTCGTTCGGCTTCGCGGTCGTGATCGTGGTGTTCGGCGTCACCCGTCCCCTGGGCAGCCTCGTCGGCGTGCTGCAGCGCATGGCCCGGGGCGAGATCGATGCCTCGATCAGGCAGGCCGAGCGCGGCGACGAGATCGGTGCCGTTGGCCGCGCCGTCGAGGACATCAAGGCCATGGTCGCCCGCAAGGCCGCCGAGGAGGCCGAGCGGAGGCAGATCGCCGAAACCGCCGCGGCCGCGGAACGCGCGCGAACGATGATCGAGCTGGCCGACGGCTTCGAGGCCGCGGTCGGGGGCATCGTCGGGCTGGTCTCCTCGTCGGCCACGGAGTTGCAGGCGACGGCCCAGCAGATGACCGCCATCGCCCAGGAGACCGCCAGCCAATCGACCGCGGTGGCGGCGGCGGCCGAGGAGGCGGCGGCGAACGTCGACACCGTGGCGGCGGCGGCCGAGGAACTCGGTGCCTCCGTCCAAGAGGTCGGACGTCAGGCGACGGGCTCGGCCGAGTTCGCCCGGCAGGCCGTCGGCGAGGCCGACCGGACGGCCGCGCTGGTGCAGGAACTGAGCGCGGCGGTGAGCAGGATCGGGGATGTGGTGCAGCTCATCTCGACCATCGCCTCGCAGACCAACCTGCTGGCGCTCAACGCCACCATCGAGGCGGCGCGGGCCGGCGAGGCCGGCCGCGGCTTCGCCGTCGTCGCCGCCGAGGTCAAGGAGCTGGCCAGCCAGACCGCCCGCGCCACCGAGGAAATCTCCGCCCAGATCGGTCAGGTTCAGAGCAGGACCGGCCGGGCCGTCGGGGCGATCGGCACGATCACCGAGCGCATCCGGGAGATCAACGGCGTGGCGGCGGGCATCGCGGCGGCGGTGGAGGAGCAGGGCGCCGCGACCCAGGAGATCGTCCGCAACGTCGCCCAGGCTTCGACCGGCGCCCGGGAGGTCACGGGCAACATCAGCGGCGTGGCGCGGGCCTCGGAGGATACCGGGGCCGCGGCGACCCAGGTGCTCGGGGCCGCCTCCGAGCTGTCGCGCCAGTCCGAGATGCTCACGGCCGAGGTGGGCCGCTTCCTCGCCGGCGTCCGGGCCGCCTGAAGCCGGCGTCATACGAAATCCGTATGATCGCTCGGCGATCCCTGCCGGGATCGTGGCGATTGCTGCGCCATCGCTTTCGCGATGCGGATTTCGTATCAGACCGAGAGCCGGTCGGCGACGTCCTCGGCCAGCGACAGGCTCGACGTCAGGCCCGGGCTCTCGATGCCGAACAGGTGCACGAGGCCGGTCAGCCCGTGCTCGGCGGGACCGTCGACGAGGAAGTCGGCGGCCGGCTCGCCGGGGCCGGAGAGCTTGGGGCGGATGCCGGCGTAATCCGGCACCAGCGCGTCGTCCGGCAGGCCCGGCCAGTAGCGGCGGATGGCGGCGTAGAACAGGGCGCCGCGGGCGGGATCGACCTCGTAGTCGGTGATCTCGGTCCACTCGACGTCGGGCCCGAAGCGCATCCGCCCGGCGAGGTCCAGGGTGAGATGGATGCCCAATCCCCCCTCCACGGGGGGCCGGGTAGACGAGGTGCCGGAAGGCCGGGCGGCCGGTGCAGCCGAAGTAATTGCCCTTGGCCAGGACGAGGCGCGGCACCCGCCCGGCCGGATAGCCTTCGGTCGCCCGGGCGAGGGCCTGGGCGCCGAGGCTCGCCGCGTTGACGACGGCATCGACCGCGATCTCGTCGGCCGCCGCGCCGCCGAAGCGGGCGATCCAGCCGGATCCGTCCCGGCGCAGGGACTCGACCGGCGTGCCGAAGGCGAGCGCCCCGCCGCGATCCTCGATGTCGCCCTGGAGAGCCAGCATCAGGGAGTGGCTGTCGATGATCCCGGTCTCGGGAGACAGAAGGGCCGCGGCGCAGGCGAGGTTCGGCTCCAGCGCCCGGGCCTGCGAGCCGTCGAGGAGTTCGAGGCCCTCGACGCCGTTGGCGACGCCCTGCCGGTGGATCGCCTCGATCTTCTCGCGCTCGGGCTCGGTCGTCGCCACGATGAGCTTGCCGATCCGCGCGTACGGTACCCCGTGGCTGTCGCAATAGGCGGTGAGACGCCGCCGCCCTTCGACGCAGTGCCGCGCCCGCAGCGAGCCGGAGGGATAGTACATCCCGCCGTGGATGACTTCGGAATTGCGCGACGAGACGCCGGTGCCGATCCCGTCCGCCGCCTCGGCGACGATCACCTCGTGGCCGCGCAGGGCGAGCGCCCGGCCGATGGCGAGGCCGACGATTCCGGCACCGATGACGAGACAGATCATGCGGCCGGTCTTAGCGCCTGCGCGCCGGCCTGAACAGGCCGGCGGCGCCCGGAGGCGCCGCCGGACGGCGGCTCACGCCGCGATCGACATCGTCGGCTCGGCGGCGCGGACATCCGCGTCGACATGGGCCTCGAAGCGCTTGAAGTTGGTCTGGAACATCCCGACCAGCCGCTTGGCGGTCTCGGCGAAGGCCGCCTTGTCCTGCCAGGTCTTGACCGGGTACAGGATGTGCGGCTCGACGCCCGGCACCGAGGTCGGCACCGCGAAGCCGAAATACGGGTCGCGGCGGAAATCGGCCTTGGCCAGCGACCCGTCGAGGGCCGCGGTCAGCAGCCGGCGGGTGACCCGGATCGGCATGCGCCGGCCGGTGCCGACGCCGCCGCCGGTCCAGCCGGTGTTGACGAGCCAGCAATCGACGTGGTGGCGCGAGATCAGGTCGCGCAGCAGGTTGCCGTAGACCGACGGGTGACGCGGCATGAACGGCGCGCCGAAGCAGGTCGAGAACGTCGCCTCCGGTCCGGTCAGGCCCTTCTCGGTGCCGGCCACCTTGGCGGTGTAGCCCGAGAGGAAGTGGTACATCGCCTCGGCGCCGGTCAGCTTGGCGATCGGGGGCAGCACCCCGAAGGCGTCGCAGGTCAGCATGACGATGTTCTTCGGGTGCCCGGCGCGGCCGGTGGCGCTCGAATTGGCGATGAACGGCAGCGGGTAGGCGCAGCGGGTGTTCTCGGTGCGCGACGCGTCGTCGAAGTCCGGCTTGCGGGTCACCGGGTCGATGGTGACGTTCTCCATCACGGTGCCGAAGCGCTCGGTCGTGGCGAAGATCTCGGGCTCGGCCTCGCGCGAGAGGCGGATGGTCTTGGCGTAGCAGCCGCCCTCGAAGTTGAAGATGCCCTCGGGGCTCCAGCCGTGCTCGTCGTCGCCGAGCAGCACCCGGGCCGGGTCGTTCGACAGCGTGGTCTTGCCGGTGCCCGACAGGCCGAAGAACAGGGCCGAGTCGCCCTCGGCGCCGACGTTGGCCGAGCAGTGCATCGGCATCACGCCCGCTCGGGGGAGCACGTAGTTGAGGTACGTGAACACCGACTTCTTCATCTCGCCGGCGTAGGACGTGCCGCCGATCAGCACGATCTTGCGGGTGAAGTCGCAGGCGATGACGGTCTCGGTGCGCACGCCGTGCCGGGCCGGGTCGGCCTTGAAGCTCGGCAGGTCGACGATGGTCAGTTCCGGGACGTAGGACGAGAGCGCGTCGCGCTCGGGCCGGATCAGCAGGTTGCGGATGAACAGCGAGTGCCAGGCGTACTCGGTGTAGACCCGGGCGCGGACGCGGTGGGACGGGTCGGCGCCGCCGAACAGGTCCTGGGCGAACAGCTCCCTGCCCTCGGCGTGGGCGAGGAAGTCGTTGTAGAGGAGGTCGAACTGCTCCTGGGTGATCGCCCCGTTGTTGTCCCACCAGACCTCGTTCTCGGTCTCGGGGCTGCGGACGACGAACTTGTCCTTGGGCGAGCGCCCGGTATGGACGCCGGTCTCCGCCACCAGGGCGCCGCCGGCGGCGAGCTGGGCCTCGCCGCGCTGGAGCGCGTGCTCGTAGAGGCTCGGTGCCTCCAGGTTCCAGTTGACGCGCTTGAGGTTGCGGAAGCCGAAGGAGTCGGCGCCGAAGGCCCCGTTGAAAACGCCGATATCGTCCACGAGTGTTCCTCCTGGCACGCACGCGGCGGCGGGTCGGCCCTGGCCGAACCTCGAGCCGGCCCGGCGGCCGATATCTCCGTTGCACCGGCGGACGAACGCTGTTGTCCCGCGTTGCGCCCAACCACCGGCCTCACGCCAGCGTGAGCCCCGATCCCACTTTAGTAGAGGGGCAACCTTCGCGGTTCAATCGTCTTCGTTTACGCAGGTGGTGACAGGCCCGCCTTTGTGTCAGGCGCCGACTCCCCGGCCTCCCGCGCCCGGCCGGCCATGGCGACGAGGGCCGGGCGCAGGTCGGCGGGTCCCGTCAGCGGCTCGGGAAACGGCACCCGGGCGGTGCGGTCGCCGGCGGCGAGGTCGATGCCGTGCGGGTCGAGCCCGGTCATGCGCCAGGGGCCGGGCTCCTCGCCGGCCAGCACCGTGGCGTAGAGGGCGATGGCGTCGCGGTGGTCCTCGTTCATGTGCGCGACCGCCCCGGCCCTCGCGCTCGGCCAGCCCCTCGAATCCGGCGAGGTCGGCGAGAAGCTCCGGGCCGGTCAGGGTCGCGGCGCGGGCGAATCCGCCGTTGAGATGGCCCGCGGCGGGGTCCAGGCGGAAGAACGCGAAGTCGGGAAAGTCGGCGTAGAGCGCCGCCTTCGGATGCCGGGCGAGGAAGCGGGCGCGCAGGCGCGGCGCGTCCGAGGGCCCGGCCCGGCCGGCGACGGTCAGGCGGGGATGGGCGAGCGGGTCGCCCCTGCCGCCGGGGCTGAGCAGCAGCGAGCAGCGCGGGTCGACCTCGAGGTTGAGGGTGTGGGCCGAGAGCCGGGACAGCAGCATCAGCGGCGCGCCGTCGAGGTCGGTCGCCACGGTGACGAGGGACGCGAACGGCGAGCCGTCGCCGCGATCGAGGGTGGCGAGCGCCCCGGTGCGGGTGGAGCGCAGCAGCTCCCGGGCGAGGCCGAGCGCGTCGAAGGGCGCGTCGGCGGCGGCGAAGGGCGCAGCCTGTTTCCTGTCCTCGTCCGCCATGACCGCACGTCTCCCTCTGTTCGTTCGGCCGAGATGTCCCATGTCCCGCCGCGGAAGTTGATGCGGCATGGGGGTTCCGCGGGCCGGTGTGGCTCCGGCGCCACCTCGCTCGCTTTTTTTCCGCGATGGCCTTAAGGGTGACCGAATCGTGACCCGGCGGTGACTGTCCAGCGTTTTCGCGCGGGCGGCGCCACCGAACCGCGAGCCGGGCCCATGCGGCCATTTCGTCGGGCGGCGTTCAGGAGGGCCTTGCGATCCTGCCCCACGCCGTCCTCGCCCTCCAGGGAACGACCATGCCGACCATCGCCCTCGTCGACGACGACCGCAACATCCTCACCTCGGTGTCGATCGCACTGGAGACGGAGGGCTACCGGATCCAGACCTACACCGACGGCGCCTCCGCCCTCGACGGCCTGAAGCACTCCCCGCCCGACCTCGCGATCTTCGACATCAAGATGCCGCGCATGGACGGCATGGAACTGCTGCGCCGCCTGCGCCAGAAGTCCGACCTGCCGGTGATCTTCCTGACCTCGAAGGACGAGGAGATCGACGAGCTGTTCGGCCTCAAGATGGGGGCCGACGACTTCATCCGGAAGCCGTTCTCGCAGCGCCTGCTCGTCGAGCGGGTGAAGGCGGTGCTGCGCCGCTTCGCCCCCAAGGAGCCCGGCCAGGCCGCCGCGGCCCGCGAGGCCGACGCCGCCGCCGCCCGCTCGCTGGAGCGCGGGCAGCTCATGATGGACCCCGAGCGCCACACCTGCACCTGGAAGGGCGAGCCGGTCACCCTCACGGTGACCGAGTTCCTGATCCTCCAGGCGCTGGCCCAGCGCCCCGGCGTCGTGAAGAGCCGCAACGCCCTGATGGACGCCGCCTACGACGATCAGGTCTACGTCGACGACCGCACCATCGACAGCCACATCAAGCGGCTGCGCAAGAAGTTCAAGGTCACCGACCAGAGCTTCGACATGATCGAGACGCTCTACGGCGTCGGCTACCGTTTCAAGGAAGCCTGAGCGCCAGGCCGTGACCGCTTCGACACGCGGCGCCGTCCGGCGCCTTCTGGCTGCGGCCGCTCCCGGGGCCGGCGGCGAGGGCGATTCCGAGGCCGAGACCGGCCCGCGCGAGCCCTTCGGTTTCCGCCGCATCGGCCGATGGATCGCCCAGAGCGCCTCGTCGAGCCTGACCCGGCGCATCGTCGTCCTCAACCTCGCCGGGCTGATCGCGCTCCTCGTCGGCTTCCTGTACCTCAACCAGTTCCGCCAGGGACTGATCGAGGCCCGGGTCCAGAGCCTGCTGACCCAGGGCGACATCATCGCCGGGGCGATCGCCGCCTCGGCCACCGTCGACACCGACGCGATCACGATCGATCCCGACCGGCTGCTGCAGTTGCAGGCCGGCGAGGGGGGCCGGGAGCGAGGAGCCGGCGCCGAGCCTCGAATTCTCGCTCAACCCGGAGCGGGTCACCCCGCTGCTGCGCCGCCTCATCACCCCCACCGGCACCCGGGCCCGGGTCTACGACCGTGACGGCGGCCTGCTGATCGATTCGCGCAGCCTCTACGCCCGCGGCGACCTCGCCCGCGGCGACGCCCCGCCGACCCGCAAGGAGAAGCCGAGCTTCATCGAGCAGGCGTGGAACGCGGTGCGTGCCCACATTCCCGGCCTCAGCGCCCCGCGGCCGGAGGAGCCGGCCCCGACCGACGGCCGCAGCCTGCCCGAGGTGCAGCGCGCCCTCCAGGGCTCCCGCGGCACCCTGGTGCGGCGCAGCTCTCCCGGCGAGACGATCGTGTCGGTGGCGGTGCCGATCCTGCGCGGCCGCTCGGTGCGCGGCGCCCTGGTGCTGTCGACCCAGGAAGGCGACATCGACAAGATCATCGCCTCCGAGCGGTTCTCCCTGGTCCAGGTCTTCCTCATCGCCGCCCTGGTGATGGGCGCCCTGTCGCTGTTCGTCGCCGGGCAGATCGTCGGGCCGGTCGGGCGGCTCGCCGAGGCGGCCGAGCGGGTGCGGCTCGGCATCAAGTCGCGCCAGGAGATCCCCGACTTCACCCGGCGCACCGACGAGATCGGCCACCTGTCCGGAGCCCTGCGCGACATGACCCAGGCGCTGTACCGCCGCCTCGACGCGATCGAGAGCTTCGCCGCCGACGTGTCGCACGAGCTGAAGAACCCCCTCACCTCGCTGCGCAGCGCGGTCGAGACGCTGCCGCTCGCCCGCAGCGACGAGTCGCGCGGGCGCCTGCTGGAGATCATCCAGCACGACGTGAAGCGGCTCGACCGGCTGATCAGCGACATCGCCGACGCCTCGCGCCTCGACGCCGAGCTGGCCCGGGCCGAGGCCGACCGCGTCGACCTGCGCAAGCTCATCACCACGGTGGTGTCGGTGGCCAACGAACGCAAGCGGCCAGGGGGCGCCCGGATCGACCTCGCGGTCGAGGCGCCGGCGGCCGGGACCGAGGACCCGTTCGCGATCCTCGGCCACGACAGCCGACTCGGGCAGGTGGTCAACAACCTGCTCGACAACGCGCGCTCGTTCTCGCCGAAGGGCGCGAACGTCCGGGTGGTGCTCCGCCGCCGCCGCACCGCCATCGAGCTGGCGGTGGAGGACGACGGTCCCGGCATCCCCCCCCACGCCCTCGAGCGGATCTTCGAGCGTTTCTACACCGACCGGCCCGAGCAGGGCTTCGGCCAGAATTCCGGCCTCGGCCTATCGATCTCGCGCCAGATCGTCCAGGCGCATCGCGGCACCATCCGGGCCGAGAACCGCCCCGGGCCGCCGGACGAGGACGACGAGCCGACCGTGCTCGGTGCGCGCTTCCTCGTCCGCTTCCCCGCCCTGAAGAGCTGAGGATCCGGGCGATGCCCGTCCCGGCCCCGGTGACGCTCCACGCGAGCTGCCTCGCCCTGGGCGAGGTCGGGATCCTCGTCCGCGGTCCGTCCGGCAGCGGCAAAACGACCCTGGTGCGGGATCTTCTCGCCCGCGGCACTATCTCGCGCACCTTCGCCGCCCTGGTCGGCGACGACCGCGTCGTCCTGACCCTGCGGCATGGCCGCGTCGTCGCCCGTCCCCACCCGGCCCTGGCCGGCCTGATCGAGATCCGCGGCTGCGGTCCGCAACCCCTTGAGCCGGCAATCGCTTCGGTGCTGGTCCGGCTGGTGGTCGATCTCGCCGAGACCGCGGCGCGGCTCGCCGACCCGGAGGAGGAGACGGTCCTTCTCCTGGGCGCCGCCGTGCCCAGGATGATCCTTCCCCGGGACCCGTCCCGCGTCGAAACAGTCCTGTGGCGCTGGCGCCGCCTCCATGCCATGATGACGGTGGGATGATGCGGATATCAGCGCATTGCCCTTGCGCTGGCCCCCGCACTGCACAAAATGGCGGCTCGGCTCGTTTCAGGGGCGTCGGAACTCGTGTCGATGATTGGAATGGTGCTCGTCACCCACGGTTTGCTCGCGACGGAGTTCAAGGCCGCGCTCGAGCACGTGGTGGGCCCGCAGGAGCAACTGGAGACCATCACGATCGGTCCCGAGGACGACATGGAGGTCCGGCGCAAGGACATCATGTCGGCGGTGTGCCGCGTGAACAGCGGCGACGGCGTGGTGGTGCTGACCGACATGTTCGGCGGCACCCCCTCGAACCTCGCCCTCTCGTGTATGAACGGCGGCTCGGTCGAGGTGGTGGCAGGGATCAACCTGCCGATGCTGATCAAGCTCGCCAGCGTACGCGACGAGGAGACCCTGGGAGACGCCGTGCTGCACGCCCAGGAAGCAGGACGCAAATACATCAACGTCGCCTCCCGGGTTCTGGCCGGGAAGTAGCCGCGGCCTATATTCGTCGCGCCGGCGCGGTGCCCTGCATCGAGCGCCCCCCTCCTACGTCATGGGAACCGGACGCGGCCCCGCGTGCCCGTCCCCGGGCAGGCATGACCCCCGATGGAAGAACTCGACCTCGACGACGGCGAACCCCGGATTCCCGAGGGTGCGATCGCCCGCCGCCTCTCCATCGTCAACCGCCGCGGCCTGCACGCCCGCGCCTCCGCCAAGTTCGTCCAGGCGGTCGAACGCTTCCACTCGGACGTCACCGTCACCCGCAGCGGCGAGACCGTGGGCGGCCGCTCGATCATGGGCCTCCTGACCCTCGGCGCCGCGAAGGGGACCAGCATCTTCGTCACCGCCCTCGGCCCCCGACCAGGACGCCTGCCTGGAGGCGATCGACGCCCTGGTCGCCAACCGCTTCGGCGAGGACGAGTAGCGGTCAGGCGCTCCGGCGCGGACTCTCTCCGCCCCAGGCGAGGCGCCGCACGCCGCGGGAGACCGCCACGGTCGCCTCGACCGTCGCCCGCCGGGGCGGCGGCGCCGAGGCCAGGGCGAGACCCGCCTGACGCCAGACCTGATCGCGCTCGGCGCTGCCGAGATGCACCGCGGCGGCGACGACGATGCCGTCGCGCCGCACGAGATCGACGCAGCACTGTCGCCGGGCGGCGAAGAGGCGGGTGACGACCCGGAACGCCGTCAGGGCGTCCGGCGCGTCGAGCAGGCAATCCGCCGGCCGGCGCGCCTCCAGCACCAGGAAGTGCTCGACCGCATCCCGGATGCGGTGGGGATCGCGGACCCGCTCCAGGGAGGTTCGGCCCCGCGGCAGGGCGAGAAACGGTTCCGCCGCGGCGGTCGCCCCGCCCCGGCGGCGCAGCGCGAGGCGCCTTCCTTCCTGACCGGCGGCCTCGCCCAGGGCGGCGGCGAGGGTGCCATCCGCGACGAGGTCGGGCAGGCTGAGCCCGGTGATCCGCACGGGCGAGGCTTCGAGATGGTCGAGCGCCGTGCGGAGGGCCGCGACGGCATGCGCGGCCTCGACGACCGGCGTCGCGACCCCGGCGAGCGGAACCCGCCACAGGCGCGCCGTCCTGCCGAAGGCGCCTCCGACATGCAGCGGCAGCACGGCGGCGAGGACGGGCCCGCCCGTTTCCGTGCGCCAGACCAGCAGGATCGCGAGGCCGGCGCCGTCCGGGAGATGCCGGGCCATGGTCAGCACGAAGTCCGGCTCGGCGAACACGCTCGGTTCGAGCGCCCGGGACAGCAGATCCCGCCACGCGCCGACGATGCCGTCGTCGAGGTCGCCGGGCCGGCGCAGTTCCGCCCGCCACCCCGTCCGTCCAGCGCCGCTGGCTCTGCCCTGGATCACCGAGAAGGTCGTCATCGCGGGTTCGTCGTGCTCCGGCTTCTGTCCCGCGGCGGGACGCGTCCCGACCGCCCCGGTCGGGCACACAAGAGTCGTGCCGGCCTCAACCGCCGGGGATCGCCAGCGGATTGTCGGCGAGGGCGGCCGAGTCGGGCTCGTCGATGCCGGGCAGGCCCAGGAAGGCGTTCCACAGCCGGCGCACGAACGCCGCGTCGAGGTCGCGCACGATCAGCACCAGCCGCGACCGCCGGTCCTCGCCCGGCCACCCGTCGAGGGTGACGGGGGCGTGGATGACGTGCTGCACCCCGTGCACCACCAGCGGCCGGCCCGGATCCTCGGCCAGGGCGACGAGTCCCTTGAGGCGCAGGAGCTTCGGACCGTGGGCGGAGCGCAGCAGGTCGAGGAACATCTCGAAGGCGCCCCGGGGCACCGGGGTGTCGCTGGTCAGGCTGAAGGCCCGGATGGCCGAGTCGTGCCGGTTCACGTCGTGGTGGTGGTGCCCGTCGTGATGGCCGTGATGGTGATGGTCATGGCCCTGGTCATGGCCGTGCGCCTCGGCTCGCGCGACGGCCTCGGCGCCGAGCCAGTCGCGCAGGTCCGCGATCTTGCCGTCGAAGCCGAACAGCCCGCCGAGCACCGCCTCGGCCGGCGCGTCGGCGGGAAGGACGGGTGCGGCCGGGTTGAGGGCGGCGAGCCGGTTCCGCAGGGCTCCGGTCGCCGCCCCGAGATCGGTCTTGGTCAGCACGATCCGGTCGGCGACCGCCGCCTGACGCACCGCCTCCGGGTGGGCGTCGAGCGTGTTCGCGCCGTTGACCGAGTCCACCACCGTGACGACGCTCTGGAGCGCGTAACGCAGCACGAGATAGGGGTGGTAGATCAGTGCGTGCAGGATCGGCGCCGGATCGGCGAGGCCGGTGGTCTCGATCACCACCCGGCGGAACGGCGGGATGCGGCCGTTGTCGCGCCGGCGCAGCAGGTCCTCCAGGGTGGCGATGAGGTCGCCGCGCACGGTGCAGCACAGGCAGCCGGCGCCGAGCAGGATCATGCCCTCGTCCACCGTCTCGATCAGCAGGTGGTCGAGACCGATCTCGCCGAACTCGTTGACGATGACCACCGTGTCGGCCAGGGCGGGGTCGCGCAGCAGCCGGTTGAGCAGCGTCGTCTTGCCGGCACCGAGAAAGCCGGTGAGGACCGTGAGCGGGATCGGGTCCGGGCGGGCCTGGGATACGGTCATGGAGCGGATCCTGCGTGGTGCCGCCACGGGGCGCGGCTGCGTCCGGCGGGAGAAGCGGCTTCCCCGGCCGATGGTCAAGGCCGCATCATCCGGCCGGGATCCGGCTCCCAAGGCTCCCCCTCCGGATCGCGGCTTGCGCCGGACAGCCCGCCCGCGCCCCGCGGGCGAACGGACCGGCCCCGGCTCAGGGACGCGACGGCAGCGCCGTCGCTTCGAGGGCCGGCGGCGATGCCACGGCGCCGAAGAGCAGCGGCCGGAGGGCGGCGACGTCCCTCCGGTCGAGGGCCGCCTCGACCCGGTGCCGCAATTCGGCGCAGCCGCGACGATGCGCCCGGACGAGCAGGCCATCCGGGCGGGGCGTACCCGGTCCCGGGGGAACGAAGCGGCGCCCGGCGAGCGCCCGGTCGAGCAGCGCGCGCAGGCGGGCGGGCGCCGCACGGTCGCGGCCGGCCAGGGTATCGCTCGCCAGGACGAAGTCGCCGTCCTCGCCGATGGCGACGCAATCCTCCTCGTCGCGTGCCGCCGCCATGGCGGCGCCGACGAGACGCCCGGTCTCCACGACGAGGTCGCCGTCGCCCCGCGCGAGAGCCGCGGCGATCATCCGGGTGGCTCCGGCCCGGATGATCTCCTCACCGTCGGGTTCGCTGAGCCCGCGCCGATAGGCGTCGAGATAGGGCTCCGCCACCGCGTCGACGGCCTCGGGCGCGACGCGCGAGAACGCGCCCATGGACTCGACGGCGCGCAGCACCGCCGCCCGGGCACCCGCGAGGTTCGGGGCGTCGTCGAGGGTCGAATCGGGCAGGCGGCCGGCCTCGACGGCGGCGGTGATCACCCCGGCCTGCCTCAGGCGGCCGGCATCGGGAAACCACACGTCCCGCGACGGCGTGGACAGCACCTGATCGACGAAGTCGGGCGCTAGGCCGGCCGCGAGATAGGCCCGGCGCTCGCCGGACGCGTCCACCGGCAGCTTCTCGCCGAACACGCCCGGCTCGTAGGGGGCGTGGAAGCCGACGTGGCTGTCGCGCAGGATCAGCCGCTCGCGTCCGCGCATGAAGGCCAGGGTGCAGGCCGAGACGCAGTAATCCGGCACGTAGGTGGTGAGACTGCGCGCGGCGATCAGGTCGCCGACCGCCATCCCCTCCTCCACCAGCCCGCCATCGCTGGTGAGATGGATGCGGGCCACCTCCGGGTGGCCGGCGAGGATCGCGGCGAGGCGGGCCGCCGTGCCCTCGGCGAAGTCGCCCGAGAGGCGCACGTCGCGGCCGTGCGGGCCGAGAACGATGCTCGCCGCCTCCATCGCCTCGTCCGTCGCCAGCACCTGAGCCAGATTGCGCGACAGCTCGGCGTAGCAGGCCGGGAGCAGGACGAGGCCGAGGGCGAGGCCGGCGAGGGGAAGCACGAGGGCCGTGCGCGGGCCCCGCCGCGAGCGGCCGACCGCGACGGCGAGGCAGAGGCCGAGGCCGGCGAGGAGGGAGGCCGCGCCCGCGGCGGCGAGCACGACGCCGCCCGGACCCTCGGCCCAGTCGGCGTCGAGGCCGGCATGGGCCGCCGCCGCCCCGGCGAGGCACCACCCCGCCAGGAAACGATGATTCGCAGGTCGCCCGGTCCCGTCAGCCGTCATGCTGCCCATCCCGATTCGCAGATGAACGAGGGGGCGATCATCCCCGTCTCCGCGGCGCGAGAGAAGCTGAAAACCTGCCGCACACCGCGGCAAATTTCCTCCGGGCAGGATCAGGAGGACGATGCCCGGAGAAACGGCGCCGACAGGGAAGAAAAGAACTGCTCCGGCCTCGGGCGGAAGGATAGTCTTCGCGAGGATTGTGCCAGAATGCCGCCCGGGCGAGCGCGGGATCAGCTTTTCAGCGGGTCGTGGCCCCAGTTCATCAGCGAGTAGCGCCAGCGCGAGTGCTCCCGGTCCTTCTCCGGGCCGCCCTGGGCGAGGTGGCGGCTGACGTAGCCGGAAACCTTGCGCATGTGGGCGTAGTCGTCGTCGGTGAGGTCGGCCTTCTTCTTGTGCTTGATCTCGACGATCCGGCGGCCCTCGCGATGGCCGACCGATTCGCCGTCGGCGTCCGGACTCGCCCCGACCGACCGGCTCTCCTCGGTCTCGAGCCACGCCTCCAGTTCGGACGGCGTCATGTTCACGGCCTCGCGGAAGCCGGACCAGATCGCCTCGTGGTCGGCTGCGTCGGATCGGCTCATCGGACCTGTCCCTTGCTGTGCGTGGCAACCCGCTTCAACGCCGCACCGGCACGCGGGGATCGACGCGGAGGGCCGTGACCGAAAGCCTCGCCCGACCGCTGGCGCCGGCGCGGGGGATGGGGAACAACGGACGTCCTCTGGAGCGAGGAGCCGCATGAGCGCCACCGACGAGATCCTGTACGCCGCCGGCCCGGACGGCATCGCCCGGCTGACCCTGAACCGGCCCCACGCCCGCAACGCCCTCACCTTCGCGATGTACGAACGCCTCTACGAGGTCTGCCGTGCGATCGACGGGGACCCGGCCGTCCGGGCCCTGGTGATCACCGGCGCCGGCGACAAGGCGTTCGCGGCCGGCACCGACATCGCGCAGTTCCGCTCCTTCGCCGCCGCGGAGGACGCCCTGAACTACGAGCGGTTCATCGACCGGGTTCTCGGGGCGCTGGAGACCTGCCGCGTCCCGATCATCGCTGCGGTGGCCGGCGCCTGCACCGGCGGCGGCGCGGCGATCGCGGCGGCCTGCGACCTGCGGATCGCCACCCGCGACGCCCGCTTCGGCTTTCCCATCGCCCGCACCCTCGGCAACTGCCTGTCCCTCGGCAACCTGCGCCGCCTCTCGGCCCTCGTCGGCGCGGGACGGGTCAAGGAGATGATCTTCACCGCCCGGCTGGTGGAGGTGGAGGAAGCGCGGGCGATCGGCCTCGTCACCGAGGTGGTGGCGGACGCGCGCGCGCTCTCGGAGCGGGCGACGGCCCTGGCTCACCTCGTCGCCGGCCACGCGCCGCTGACGCTCGCCGCGACCAAGGAAGGGTTGCGACGGCTGCGGGACGAGCCCGACGCCCCGGGCCGGGAGGGCGGCCGGCCCGGCGACGACCTGATCCTGACCTGCTACACCAGCCGGGATTTCCGCGAGGGCATGGAGGCGTTCCTGGCGAAGCGCCCGCCGGACTGGTCCGGCCGCTGAGCCCGCCGCGGACCCGATCATGTGATCGCGGATCCCCCGTGACGTGATTGTCGCATCGCTCGGGTGCGCCCCGGCCGACGATGCGGTTTTCGGAACTGCTCGTCCCAAAACCGTATCATACGAAATCCGTATGATCGCTCGGCGATCACGCCGCCAACGTCACCGAATTGCTCAGGTTGAACCGTTGGTGAAGTTGAACCGCTGGTGAACACGGATCTGCGGGACGCGGAACAGTGATCGCTTCGATTCGTTGATCGGACGAGGCGCTGGAGATTTCTACCAGACAGCCGTCGATCCTCGATTCAGGAGCGTTCCGCGATGCGTGCTCTTCAATGGGCGCCCGTCCTTGCGATTGCTTTGCTCGCGTCCGCATCGGCGTCGGCGCAGGGAAACCCCTTCCGCGGCGACCCCGACGCGACCGGGAGTCTCGGTCCGCTGCCCCGCGGTCAGGTCATCGACCGGGCCACGGGTCAGGTGTGCCAGCGCTGGTGCGAGTGGGACGACCTGCCGTGCGATCCGCCGAACTTCAAGATCGCCGACGGCCGGTGCCGCCCGTTCAACAACGGCCGCTGGTAGCCCCGCCCCTCCACCGCCCGGAGCCTTCCTCGATGACAGAGTTCCCCAAGCCGCCCTTCGACCGTCAGAAGCCCATCCCGATGCCCGGCCGCGACGCCGAGATGGATCCGCGGCCGGATTACGGCGAGGCGAGCTACCGCGGTTCCGGTCGGCTCGCCGGCCGCAGGGCGATCATCACCGGCGGTGATTCCGGGATCGGCAAGGCGGTGGCGCTGGCCTTCGCCCGCGAGGGTGCCGACGTGCTGGTGAGCTACTACGACGAGCACGACGACGCCCGCGAGACCGCGCGGCTGGTCGAGGAGGCCGGACGCAAGGTGGTGCTGGTACCCGGCGACATCCAGGACCCGGGCCATTGCCGGGCCATCGTCGAGAAGGCGGTGGCGGCGTTCGGCGGCATCGACGTGCTGGTCAACAACGCCGCCCATCAGGCGACCGTCCAGTCGATCGAGGAGATGAGCGACGAGGAATGGGACGTCACGTTCCGCACCAACATCCACGCGATGTTCTACCTCGCGAAGGCCGCGGTGCCGCACATGAAGCCGGGCAGCTCGATCATCAACACGACCTCGATCAACGCCGACACGCCGAGCCCGCAGCTCCTCGCCTACGCGACGACCAAGGGCGCGATCCAGAACTTCACCGGTGCTCTGGCGCAATTGCTGGCCGAGAAGGAGATCCGGGTGAACTGCGTCGCCCCCGGTCCGGTCTGGACGCCGCTGATCCCCTCGACGATGCCGGAAGAGAAGGTGAAGAACTTCGGCATGCAGGTGCCGATGAAGCGGCCGGCCCAGCCGTGCGAACTCGCCCCGGCCTACGTGATGCTGGCCTCGCCCGAGTCGAGCTACGTCTCGGGCGCCACGATCGCGGTGACCGGCGGGAAGCCGATGATCTGACGGCGGCCGGGGAAAGGCTGATCGCGCCGGCCGGATCGTCTCGACCGGCCGGGCGTCGCTCAGGCCGCTGCCGGCGCGGTCAGGTGGAGGATCGTCCGGCCGCTCTCGTCGCGGACCCGGAGGGCCAGACCTGAGAACCGGTGCCGGAGCCCGCCGGCGCAGGAACTCAGCGCCTGCGCGGCCTCGATCCGCGCCGCCCCGGCATCGGCCAGGACGATGCCGATCTCGTCGCGCGCCAGGACCCCATCGGCCTCGAGGTCGAAGTAGTAGCGATGCATGGCGCTCCTCCCTGGATATTTCATTCGGATTTTTTTCCTGGCCCTGGCCTTGTCATTCAAGCCGCGGCCGGCGAGCACAGCATCCACATAGGTTATTGCGCCCAGCTTCCGATGTGGAACGCGAGGACGCTTCGGCAAGCCTCGCCGGTGAGCCTCCATGGCCGCACGTCGTCGGCCTGTCCGGCGCGTCTCTTGCGTCAGCGGAGGGGTTTCAACCCGGCGGAGGAGTTCGGGCGTGCGTTACACCTTGGGGTGTCATCTGGCCTACGAGGTCCAGCAGGAGACCTTGTTCATCTTCAATCTCGAAGTCGCGCGGCTGGTGCGCCACGTCGATCTCACCGAGAGCCTGCGCCTGTCGCCGGAGCTGCCGCTGCGCCGGTACACCGTGCCCGATCTCGGCAACCGCTACACGGCGGTCCTGGTGCCGCCCGGAGCCTTCACCCTCGACTACGAGGCGGAGGTCACCCTCGACGTGCTGCGCGCCGATCCGGCGACGGTCGGCGAGCTGGCGGTCGCCGACCTCCCCCTCGACATCCTGCCCTACCTCCTGCCGAGCCGGTTCGTCTCCTCCGACCGCCTCGCGCCCTACGCTCTGGCCGAGTTCGGCGACGTCCCGAAGGGCTTCGAGCGGGTGAGCCGGATCTGCAACTGGATCCACGACCACATCGCCTACCAGCGCGGAGCCAGCGACGAGGAGACCACCGCCGACGAGACGCTGCTCAAGCGGGCAGGTGTGTGCCGCGATTTCGCGCATCTCGGCATCGCGTTCTGCCGGGCGCTCGGCATCCCGGCCCGGTTCGTGAGCTGCTACGCCTATGGCCTCGTCCCTTGCGACTTCCACGCGGTGTTCGAAGCCTATCTCGACGGCCGCTGGTGGTTGTTCGACGCGACGCGACAGGCCAATCTCGACGGGCTGGTGCGGATCGGCGTCGGCCGCGACGCGGCCGAGATCGCCTTCTCCACCCCGTTCGGCGAGATGACGCCGACCGGGATGGAGATCCGCATCGGCCGCGCCGACGGAGTGGCCGATGCCGGGCCGCGCACCACCGACGCGATCTCGACCGAGGAGCCGGCGCCGAACGCCGGCGCCGCCTGAAGCCCTGCCCCCGGGGAGCCCCACCGCATGGTCTACCGCCACGTCGTCGGCTCCCGCTCCTGGGTGTTCTCCGGCCTGCCCGAACTGATGGCGAAGGCGAGCCCGCCGCGCTCCGGCGACCGGCTCGCCGGGCTGGCGGCCGGGTGCGCCGAGGAGACGATGGCGGCGCGCTGGTGCCTCGCCGACGTGCCGCTCGCCGACCTCGTCAACAGACCGCTGATCCCCTACGAGGAGGACGACGTCACCCGTCTGATCCTCGACTCCCACGACGCCGCCGCCTTCGCGCCGCTCGCCCATCTCACGGTCGGGGGCTTCCGCGAGTTCCTGCTGACGGCGAGCACCGGGACGCTGGCGGCGATCGCCCCCGGGGTGACGCCGGAGGTCGCCGCGGCGGTGTCGAAGATCATGCGCAACCAGGACCTGATCCTGGTCGCCCGCAAGGTCCGGGTCGTCACCCGGTTCCGCAACACGGTCGGCCTGCCCGGAACCCTGGCGGTGCGGCTCCAGCCCAACCATCCGGGCGACGACCCGGCCGGGATCACCGCGGCGATCCTCGACGGATTGTCCTACGGCTGCGGCGACGCGGTGATCGGCATCAACCCGGTCTCGGACTCGGTCCAGGGGCTGACCGGGCTGCTGCACCTCCTCGACGACCTCATCACCCGGCTGGCGATCCCGACCCAGGGCTGCGTGCTGACCCACGTCACCACCACCCTTGAGGCGATGAACCGCGGCGTGCCGGTCGACCTCGTGTTCCAGTCGATCGCCGGCACGCAGGCGGCCAACGCCTCGTTCGGCGTCACCCTCGCCATCCTGCGGGAGGCGCACGAGGCGGCCCTGGCGCTGCGGCGCGGCCCGCTCGGCGACAACGTGATGTATTTCGAGACCGGCCAGGGCTCGGCCTTGTCGGCGGAGGCGCATCACGGGATCGACCAGCAGACCCTGGAGGCCCGCGCCTACGCCGTCGCCCGCGCCTTCCGGCCGCTGCTCGTCAACACCGTGGTGGGGTTCATCGGCCCGGAATACCTCTACGACGGCAAGGAGATCATCCGGGCCGGGCTGGAGGACCACTTCTGCGGCAAGCTGATGGGCGTGCCGCTCGGGGTCGACGTCTGCTACACCAATCACGCCGAGGCCGATCAGGACGACATGGACACCCTGCTGACGCTGCTCGGAACCGCGGGCGTGACCTACGTCATGGGCGTTCCCGGGGCCGACGACGTGATGCTGAACTACCAGTCGACGTCCTTCCACGATCAGCTCTATCTGCGCGAGGTGCTGGGACTGAAGCGGGGGCCGGAATTCGCCGCCTGGCTCGAACAGGTCGGGCTGGCCGACGCCGCCGGGGCCCTGCTGCCGGGCGGCGGCGTGCCGCTGCTGGCCGCGGCGCCGGGCGCGGCGACGAGGGCGGCATGACCGGCGACGAGGCCGAGGCGGTCTGGCGCCGGCTCGCCGCCCTCACCCCGGCCCGCATCGCGCTCGGACGGGCCGGTGCCGGCCTGCCGACCCGCGAAGTCCTGCGCTTCGGCCTCGCCCACGCCCAGGCCCGCGACGCGGTCCATGCGGAACTCGACGTCGCGGCGGTGCGGGCCGGCCTCGACGGGCTCGGCCTCGACAGCGTGACGGTATCTTCCGCTGCCGACGACCGGGCGACCTACCTGCGCCGGCCGGATCTCGGCCGGAGGCTCGCGCCCGGGGCCGCCGCCCCGCTGGGCGCCGCGGCGGCCGGTCCCGTCGATCTCGCCGTGGTGGTGGCCGACGGCCTCTCGGCCCGCGCCGTCCACGAGGGGGCGGTGCCGCTCCTCGCCGCCCTCGTCCCGGCCTCGCGGGCGTCCGGCTGGAGCCTCGCTCCGGTGGTCATCGCCCGTCAGGCCCGGGTGGCCCTCGGCGACGCGGTCGGCGCGGCGCTCCGGGCACGGGCGGTGGCGGTGCTGATCGGCGAGCGGCCGGGCCTGTCCTCGCCCGACAGCCTCGGCCTCTATCTCACCTTCGCCCCGCGACCGGGGCGCAGCGACGCCGAGCGCAACTGCATCTCGAACGTGCGCGCCGCCGGGCTCAAGCCCGAACTCGCCGCGTTCAAGCTGCACTGGCTGATCGGACAGGCCCTCGCCCGCGGCCTCACCGGTGTCGCGCTGAAGGACGAGAGCGACCGGGCGCTGGACGGGCCCGGGTCAGGTCCACGCCTCCCCGCGTCTCGTGCGGGGACCGACCGATCGCCGTAGCGATCTCCGCAGGAGCACTTCACCGTTTCATGCGATTTTCGAATGATCGCTTCGCGATGCGAAAATCGGCTTCGCTCACGTGTGCGGAGCAAAGCTCCGCCGTGCGGGCTTGGATACGGTTTTCGGAACTGATCGTCCGAAAACCGTATCATTCCTCCTGAAGCGGAACGATCGGCTCGTCCTTGACCTGATCGAGGGCGAGCGCGGTGCGAACGCTGCGGACGTTCGGCAGGCCGGTCAGGTCGCCGACGAGGCGCTGGAACGCCGCGAGGTTCGGCGCGACGCATTTGAGCAGGAAATCGGTCTCGCCCGAGAGCGTCCAGCATTCCCGCACCGGCGGCCAACGCCGCATCTCGCCGGCGAAGGCGGCGAGTTCGGGCTGGCCCTGGGTCGCGAGCTGCACCATCGCGAAGCACACCACCTCGTGCCCGAGCGCCTTGGGGTCGAGCAGCGCCCGGTAGCCGCGGATGATCCCGGCCTCCTCGAGCGCTCGGACCCGGCGCAGGCAGGGCGGGGCCGAGAGGCCGACGCGCCGGGCCAGTTCCACGTTGGTGATGTTGCCGTCGGACTGCAATTCCCGGAGGATCGCCCAGTCGATAGCGTCGAGGCGGGCGGGCACGGCGGGGCGGCATCCTTGGAAGAGGCGTTCCGGGTCCCTACAGGCCGGCCGGCCCGGAGACAAGGCGGCTTGACGGGGCGCCGTGGCGGCGGCAGGGCGCGGGCGTGACCGTCCCTCTCCTGCCCCCCGGCACCAGCGCCTGGATCCTCACCGACGGCAAGGCCGGCGACCTCGCGCCGTGCCGCGGCCTCGCCGACGCGCTCGCCCTGAGCCCGGAGGAGCGCCGGGTCGCGCCGCGGCCGCCGTTCTCGTGGTGGGCGCCCCGCCTGTGGCCGGACCCACGCGATCCGGCCCCGCTCGCCCCGCCCTATCCCGACCTCGCCATCGCCACCGGACGGCGCGCCGTGCCGTATCTCCGGGCGCTGAAGCACCGCTCGGGCGGGCGCTGCTTCACGGTGTTCCTCAAGGATCCCCGCATCGGCGCCGCCGTCGCCGATCTGCTGTGGGTGCCCTCCCACGACCGCCTGCGCGGGCCGAACGTCGTCGCCACCCTGACGCCACCGCACCGGATCACCCCGGCGCGGCTCGCGGCCGCCCGCGCCGACCCCGACCCGCGCCTCGCCGCGCTCGCCCCGCCGCGGATCGCGGTGCTGGTCGGCGGCGACAGCCGTCACGGCCCGTTCGGGCCGGCGGAGCAGGACAGGCTGCTCGCCGGGCTCGACCGGCTCGCGGAGGACGGGCGGCTGATGATCACCGCCTCCCGCCGGACGCCCGCGCGCCTGCGCGACGCCCTCGCCGCCCTGGCGGCGCGGCGCGGCGGCTTCGCCTGGGACGGGTCGGGCGCCAACCCCTACCTCGCCATGCTCGCCCTCGCCGACGCGGTGGTGGTGACGTCCGATTCGGCCAACATGGTCGGAGAGGCCGTGGCGGCCGGTGCCCCGGTCCTTCTGTTCGAGCTTCCCGGCACCTACATCCGGTTGCGCCCGTTCTTCGCCGCGCTGCGGGAGCACGGAGCTGTGCATGCGTTCCCGGGGCGGCTTGAAGCCTTGCCCCACAAACCCTTAGATTGCACTCTCGCAATCGCGCAGGCTGTCGCAGTGGCCTATCACCGTCACCGTGACGCGATTGCCCGCCCGGATCGTCGCTGACGCGGCCGGTTCGGGGCGGCAGCCCCGGAGATCCCGATGCCCACCACGTCCCAGGCTCCCGTCCACGAGCGGCTCATCATCGTCGGCTCCGGCCCGGCCGGATACACCGCCGCGATCTACGCCGCCCGCGCCATGGTCGAGCCGCTGCTGATCTCGGGCTTCCAGCCCGGCGGCCAGCTCATGATCACCACCGACGTCGAGAACTATCCCGGCTTCGCCGATGCGATCCAGGGTCCGTGGCTGATGGAGCAGATGCGGCTCCAGGCCGAGCATGTCGGCACCCGGATCGTGTCGGAGTACATCGCCAAGGTCGACCTGAAGCAGCGTCCGTTCCGCCTGGAGGCGGATTCCGGCGCGGTGTGGACCTGCGACGCGCTGGTCATCGCGACCGGCGCCCAGGCGAAGTGGCTCGGCCTGCCGTCCGAGGCGGCGTTCCAGGGCTTCGGCGTCTCGGCCTGCGCCACCTGCGACGGATTCTTCTTCCGCGGCAAGGAGGTCGTGGTGGTCGGCGGCGGCAACACCGCCGTCGAGGAGGCGCTCTACCTCGCCAACCTCGCCGCGAAGGTGACCGTGGTCCACCGCCGTGACGCGTTCCGGGCCGAGCGCATCCTTCAGGAGCGGCTGTTCCGGCACCCGAACGTCGAGGTGGTGTGGAACCACGCCGTCGAGGAGATCTGCGGCACGAGGAATCCGGCGCCGTCCGTCACCCATCTGCGGTTGAGGGACGTGCGCAGCGGCGCGGTCACCGAGCGCAGGACCGACGGGGTGTTCATCGCCATCGGCCACCAGCCGGCGACTTCGGTGTTCGAGGGCCAGTTGCCCCTGCGGGCCGGCGGCTACGTCGCCGTCGCGCCGGGCACGGCCGCGACGGAGATTCCGGGCGTGTTCGCGGCCGGCGACGTCACCGACGACGTCTACCGGCAGGCGATCACCGCGGCCGGGATGGGGTGCATGGCCGCTCTGGAGGCCGAGAAGTACCTGGCGAACCTCGCGATCGGCGAGTCGCCACGGCAAGCCGCGGCCGAATAGGCCGGGGGCGGGAGCGGCCGGGTCCGGCGGGGTCGACGCCTCGCCTCCCCTCGGCGCGATGGTGCGAGCGTACGCGAGCGGTTCCGGCCCCGACCCCGCCGGCCGGACCTCTGGCGCGGGGATGACGGCCGTGGACTGGGACAAGATCCGGATCTTCCTGAACGTCGCCGAGGCGGGCAGCTTCACCAAGGCGGGCGACGACATCGGGCTCAGCCAGTCGGCGGTCAGCCGTCAGATCAGCGCCCTGGAACGGGAGCTCAAGGCGCCGCTGTTCCATCGTCACGCCCGCGGCCTGATCCTCACCGAGCAGGGCGACCTGCTGTTCCGTGCGGCCCGGGACATGAAGATGCGGCTGGAGACCACCCGCGCCCGGCTGGTGGAGACGAGCGAGCGTCCCTCGGGCGACCTCAAGGTGACGACCACGGTCGGCCTCGGTACGGCGTGGCTGGCCCAGCGGGTGGCGGAGTTCCTCGACCTCCATCCCGACGTCAGGGTCGAGCTGATCCTCACCAACGAGGAACTCGACCTCGCGATGCGCGAGGCGGACGTCGCCATCCGGTTGCGGCGTCCGGCGCAACCGGACCTGATCCAGCGCCGGCTGTTCACCGTGCACTACCACGTCTTCGCCTCGGCCGAGTACATCAAGCGCTTCGGCGAACCGAAATCGATCGAGGACCTCGACAATCACCGGCTGGTCTCGTTCGGCGGCGATCAGCCGTCCTACCTGATGGCGACGCACTGGCTCTCGACCGTCGGGCGGGACGGGCGCGAGCCGCGGTCGATCCATTTCACGGTCAACAACATCTCGGCGCTCCAGGTCGCGGTCGAGACCGGGGCCGGTATCGGCATCCTGCCGGACTACGTCGCCGACGGGAACGCCGAGCTGATCCAGGTGCTGCGCGACGTCGAGATGCCCAACCTCGAGAGCTACCTCGTCTACGCCGAAGAGATGCGCACGGTGGCCCGCGTCCAGGCGTTCCGGGACTTCCTGGTCGCGAAGGCCCAGCGCTGGACCTATTGAGGGCCGGCGCCGGCCCGGCATTTTTGGCGCTGGGGCTTTGAACCGGCGCGCGTCAGGGATTAGAGCAGCGGGTGGGGATCGCGGCACGCCCGGGGACGCCCGATGCCGCGGCCGGGAGCGCCTGCGCGCCACCGGCGTTCTCCTCCCGAACTCTCACCCCGCGCCACGGATGCAGGCGCACCCTCAAGGAAGGCAAGACGAGTACGATGGCCGGCTTCAAGGACCAGCACTTCAACGATCGGCAGAGTACTTCGGCGAGCGCGAAGAAGGCTTTGCTGGACAAGTTCCGCACGCGTCCGGCGTCCGACGATCCGGCGGTGCAGGCCCGCAAGGCCGAGCGGCAGCGGATTGCCGAGGCGCGGGCGCAGCGGACCGCCGAGCGCGAGGCGCAACGCGCCGCCGAGGCCGCCGCGGCCGAGGCGGCTGCCGTCGAGGCACGGGCACAGGCGGAGAAGGAGGCGGCGCTCGCCGCCGAGCAGGAGGCCGCCCAGGAAGCCGAGCGCAAGGCCGCCCGCGATGCCCGCTACGCGGCCCGCAAGGCGCGCAAGCGCTGATACGGTTCTCGAACGATCCGTTCAGGAACCGTACCCTCAGCCCGCGCGGCGCGTGACCGAAGCCGGTTTCCGCATCGCGAAGCGATCAATCGGAAACCGTACGACAGGACCCGGATCATCGTCGGCACGGTGAAGGAACCGTCGCCGCGATCACGACATCCGGCGCGAAACCAGGAAGCCGGCTTTCGCCACGTCGAGCGGGAGCCGCCACGAGACGGCTCCCGACTGGGGACAGGGCAGCGGTCGGCAACACTCCGCTCGCCGCTCATGGCGCTTGGTCATCGGAACGGGCGGCTCGGTTCGAGCCGCCCTGCCCTGCCGGAGATTCCGATGACCGTGATTGTCGTGCTGGCCTGCGCCAACCTCGTTCTCGCCTCGCTGTTCGCCGTGATCTCCGTGGCGGTCGATTGACGTCTTCCGGCGAACGTCCGGGCATTCTCCAGCCTGCCCGCGGCACCCGGCCGGAGCCGGGAATCGGGGCGGGCGGCATCCGCTCCCGAGGCTCACCGAGCCGGGCGGAGCACGGAGCCCGCCCGGCTCGGGATTCGCTCGCGTCAGGCTTCCGTCTTCGCCCGGCCGCGCCGGGCCGGCTTCGCCGCCACCTCGGGAGCCGGCTCCGCCTCCTCGGGTTCGGCCGCCACCGCGGCGGTCGTCCGGTTGCGGCGGATCTGGCCCAGGCCCAGGCTCTTGGCGAGTTCGGAGCGCTGGGCGGCGTAGCTGGCGGCGACCATCGGGTAGTCGTGCGGCAGGCCCCACTTCTGCCGGTACTGGTCCGGCGTCAGGCCGCGCCCGGCCAGATGCCGCTTCAGCGACTTGTACGGCTTGCCGTCCTCCAGCGAGATGATGTGGTCCGGCGTCACCGTCTTGCGGATCGGAACCGGCGGCGTCAGCTTCTCAGGCTCCGATGCGACGGGAGCGGTGAGCTTCTCCAGTGATCGATGGACCGAAGCGATCAGAGTTCCCAATTCACCGATCGGGATAGAATTCCTCGACACGTAGGCCGACACGATGTTCGCGGACAAATCGACCAAGCCGGGAGTCGAGGGGTCTTCGGAGGTGCTCATTCGCTCGCCCTGTTGCAAAAGTTTTTTTCATGCTGCGGGAAAATCGAAATAAGTCAATATAGATTCAAAAATGCCGAAGAGATGCTGTGTCGATATGCGTGCATAAACGCAACACCACGGCCACGAGGCAACCACTTACAGGTTGTTCGACAACATTCTCGGTTGCAGGGCCGGGCCATGACGGCGGTCGCGCCGCAGCCTGAGCGCCAAGTCTTCCGACTGTGGGGGGAGTGGGTCGCGGAGGAACTGCGGCCGTGCGTTCTGCGACTTCATCTTCCGGAAGGCGCCCCGCGGGATCGCCGGGGGAGCGATCGGCCGCAGGCGTCGCCGGTCCGCGGTACGCGACGGACACCGACTTTCGCTGATCGCACCCGAGGCCGGTCTCGGACACGGTGACGAGGTCGGTGCGCCAGCCGGAGCAAGGTGAGGACCTGCGCTGTCCTGCTCATGACGCCGGCTGTCCGGCCCGCACACCCACCTCATCCGCCCGGGCGGCGGAACCGGCGCGGAACGCCGTGGAAACCTGCCCGACGCGCTCGAACGTCAAGATCCGGCGCCACCCCGAGACCCGCCCGTCACGATGACCATGGGCGACGGCGGCGCGCACCATGGTTTCGTCCACCGAGGAGGTCGAACCCGCGGGACGCCCGACCTCCGCCCGAGATTCGCCTCGACTTGCCCGCTCCTCCGTGTCGGCACACGAACGTCGCCGGATCAGGGCTTCGGGGCGTCCTTGGCGGGGCCGGCGGGCTTCGCCGGGGCCGGCGTGCCGGATTTGGGCGACCATTCGGGATCGGCGGACGGTCCGCCCGGTCCGTTGGTCGGGCCGGTGAGCTGGCCGGGCAGGACGTCGGTCACCCTGGTCCAGGTCTGCGAGCCGCACAGGAAGCCGAGCAGGCAGCCGCGGACGTTGAGTTCGCTCGCCTCCTCGACCCAGATCGACACGTCGTAGTGCTTGCCGTCCTCCGAATTGTAGATCTGCCCCTCGTAGCGGTTCTCGGCATTCGGCCTGAGCCCCATGATGAGCTGATGCCCGAGGGACGGACGGGTCCGCTTCTTCGCGTCGGTGTTCTTGAAGTCGACGCGCGGCTGCCCCTTGTCGTCGTTGGGGGTCTTCAACCAGACCACGTAACCGCAGACGCGGTCGGCCCGGCCCAGGCATTTCTCGATCCGGATCCGGGCACGGCCGTCCTCGGTGAGCCAGACGCCGCCGGGATCGCGCGGCGCGGCCTGTGCGGCGACGGGCAGGAGCAGGCCGAGAGCCGCGAGGCCCGCGGTCAGGATTCTGTTCATCAAAACCACCCTCCGATGACGGAACCCCGTCTTGAACCTCCGGCACCCGCCGATGCCGCATCCGGGAGCGAGTTTCCAGGCGACCCGGACCCGCCGCACCTCGACTTCGCTCCGTTCGCCGCCGCCGCGGGCCCGCGGACAAGCTGCCTCATGGCGGGATGTCACATGGTGAATGCTCCTGCAGACGAGCTAGAGCGCATCCGCCGGGGCGGCAACCGGGTTGCCCCGTTTCCCGCGACCGATGGTGACCGTCGGTCGACACGCACAGGGCGGAACGGATGATGTCGGCGGAGATCCTGGTGATGACCTCCGGCGTGCTCGGTGCGGTCGTGATCGTGATCGCGGCCTGTCCGGCGTCGTGGCGGCATGGCCGTGCGAGCGCATCGGCCGGGGCGAGACAGCGCACCGGCCTGCTCCTGTTCCGGCCCAGACCCTGGATCTGAGTCGCCGTCGGGGGCTCGTCCCGATCGGGATCGCGACGACGAGAAATCGTCCGCGGCGAGGCGTTGAGGTACGGCGGAGCGGCCGCACATCTGCTAGTGTCAGCCCGCGCGTGTCGGCCGCGTGAGGCTCTCGTCATTTTATCCGTGCACCAGGACGGCGTTCGTGGATTGAGGTGATGAGCGCGCGCAGCCGCTCGCCGCTCCCTTCGCGCAATCCTGGAGGTCATCGACACCGTGCCGCACGCTTCCGAGCTGATCGCCATCATCGCCCTGGGCCTCGTCTTCGCGTTCATCGGCGGCATGCTGGCGCAACGCCTGCGGTTGCCGCCCCTGGTCGGCTATCTCGTGGCCGGCATCGCGGTCGGTCCCTACACGCCGGGCTTCGTCGGCAATGGCGAACTCGCCTCGCAGCTCGCGGAGGTGGGCGTCATCCTGCTGATGTTCGGCGTCGGCCTGCACTTCTCGATCGGCGACCTGATGTCCGTGCGCAGCATCGCCCTGCCGGGAGCGGTCGTGCAGATCGTGGTGGCGACGCTGATGGGGGTGGGGCTCAGCGTCGCCTGGGGCTGGGGGCTCGGCGCCGGCCTCGTCTTCGGCCTCGCCCTCTCGGTCGCCTCGACGGTCGTGCTACTCAGGGCCCTCGAGGAGCGCCGCCTCCTCGATTCCGACAAGGGACGCATCGCCGTCGGCTGGCTCATCGTCGAGGATCTGGCGATGGTGGTGACGCTGGTGCTGCTGCCGGCCTTCGCCGGCACGCTCGGAGGGGAGAGCGCCGGCCTCGCCCACGTGGCCTCCGGCGGCTCGCTGTGGGTCACGCTCGGTCTGACGGTCGCCAAGGTCGCGGCCTTCGCCACCCTGATGCTGATCGGAGGCCGCCGGGTCGTGCCCTGGCTCCTCGGTCAGGCCGCCCGCACCGGGTCGCGGGAGCTGTTCACCCTCGCGGTCCTGGCGCTCGCCCTCGGCATCGCCTACGGGTCGGCACAGTTGTTCGGCGTCTCCTTCGCCCTCGGCGCGTTCTTCGCCGGGATGGTCCTCGCCGAATCCGACCTCAGCCATCAGGCCGCAGCGGATTCGCTGCCGCTCCAGGACGCGTTCGCGGTCCTGTTCTTCGTCTCCGTCGGGATGCTGTTCGACCCCGGCATCATCCTGCGCGAGCCGCTCTCGGTCCTGGCGGTTCTCGGCGTCATCCTGGTCGGCAAATCGATCGCCGCGGTGGCGATCGTGTTGGCCTTCCGGCACCCGCTCGGAACGGCGCTCACCATCGCGGCCAGTCTGGCGCAGATCGGCGAGTTCTCCTTCATCCTCGTCGGGCTCGGGATCAGTCTCAAGCTGCTGCCCGAGGAGGGACGGGACCTGATCCTCGCCGGCTCGCTGCTGTCGATCACCCTGAATCCCCTGTTCTTCGCCGGCGTGGAGCGACTGATCGGTGTCATGGCGAAGCGGCCTGCTCTCGCCGCCCGCTTCGAGCGGCGCGGTGCCGACGCCATCGCGATCCACTCCGAGGGCAGCCTCCGTCGGCGCGGGCACGCGGTCGTCGTCGGCTACGGCCGGGTCGGCAGCAGCATCGGCAAGGCGCTGGGAGCCTGGGACCTTCCCTTCGTGGTGGTCGAGCGCGACCGGCGCCGGGTCGAGGACCTACGCGCCTCCGGCATCAGCGCGGTCTTCGGCGATGCCGGCGCGCCGGGCATCCTGGATGCGGCGGACATCGCGGCGGCCCGCCTCCTCGTCGTCGCGAGCCCGGACGCCCATCAGGCGCGGCGCCTGATCGGCATCGCCCGCGAGGCCAACCCGGGCATCGACACCGTGATACGGACGCACAGCGACCTCGAACGCCGGCACCTCGAACAGGACGGCGTCGGCCTCGTGCTGATGGCCGAGCGCGAACTCGGCTTCGGCATGGCGCTGTACGCGCTCCGCAGCCTCGGCCTGAGCGAAGGCGAGGCGCGCCTGTTCATCGACACGAGCCGTGCCGAGAGCCGGACCTCCTCCACGGTGGGGGCCGAGCCCGAGCAGGGCGCACCGGAACTGCGGCCCCATCGCGAGGAAGCGTCGTCGCAGACCTGAGGGTCGCCTCGTCGGACGCCGGATGACGCTGCGGATTTCGCTTCCCGTCCGGTCCGGCGATATTCTACAAGATCGGTATGCCCAAGCCGCGCCAGTCTCCTGCTTTCCAGTCCGGGCGAGCCACGAAGACCGTCTACGGCTACCGGGTCGCGGGAACGCGGCCGGCACGCCCGGGCAACGACAACCGCCGGCTCAGCCGCCCGCGAATCCCGCTCCTCGTTCTGACCTGGCTCGGGCTGCTCGCCGCCATCGCGACCCTGCTCTGGCAGGCCAGTCACCCCTGACGTTCAGCCGGCCACGGAACCTCCGGGCAGTGATCGTGCGTTAACGAGGCGATCGACTGTCTCGCATTCAGGAGGAACCGGCCATGTTCCGGGGTCTGATCTTTCGACTGGCCTCTGCTCTCGCGTCGAAGACCGTCCGCGACGGTGGGTGGACGATGCGGTTGAGGCCGTACCGTCTCGCTTCCTCGAAGCCGCGCTAGCGCCGCGTCCGATGCGGACCGGCCACGATGGACGGCAAAATCCAGGAGTGGCGGCGCCACACATCGATCGAGTGGTCCTCCGACCGCAGAGGCGATCCCGCCGGCGCGGCTCGACCGTTGCGTCCTCTCCCCGGCACACCGCGCGGAGTCGCCACAGACGTAAACCCGGCCGATGCCTGGGCATCGACCGGGTTGGCCAGCGGAGTGGCTGGAGGTCTCGGGCCGGCTCAGTGAGCCCGGTACCGGTGATGACGGGTCTTCGGGGCGTGGGAGCGGTGACGCTTCATCGGGCGCACGGCCGCGGGATCGCTGGCGGGCGCGCCCATCCGGCGCTCCATGCCGCCGAGAGGACCACCGGCCTGCGAGCCCGAACGGTTGTAGGGCGCGCCGCCCTGGGCGAAGGCCGGCACGGACAACACGGTCACGGCGGTGGCCAGAAGAGCAGCACTGAGGAGCTTCATGGTGTCGTCCCTATCTCGCTCGGTCGGGCCCGACATGGGCCACTCCTAAGAAGACGCGGAGACAGGCCGAAGGTTTCGTCGGATCATGGCCTTCGGATGTGGAAAACTGCTCAACGGCAGGCCGACCCCGGCGGTCGCCGCCTCATGGCCGGCGCGTCGGCTTGACGGCCCCGATCGGGGCATTGCTGAGGAGCGCAGCGAGGCGCTCGGAATCGAGGCCGTTATCCGGCTTCGTCTCGGTTTTCGCGCGGGCGGCGGGAGTGCCCTTGGCCGCCGGCTTGGCAGGCGACGGCGCGAGCGGCGCGATCGAGCCGGTGGCGGGCGGGTCGGCCGTCACGGCGGCGCTGCGCACGGGGATCGGCTGCGCCTGGATCGGATCGGGCGCGTAGTCCAGCCGGGCGGCCGAGACGCCGCAAACGGCGACCAGGCCGAAGACCGACAATGCGGCGACCGCGATGTTGAGGCGAAGGGACACGGTGACACCTCGAACTGGCGACAGGCCGGCAGATGTAAACGATGAAACTTAATGATCCCGCCGTTCCCCCAAGACGCCCCTCCATTCGGAGACTCGCCCGGCCAGGCCGGCGACCGCCTGTAACCACAGCAACTTGAACCCTTTGCCGGTGGCCCGGCCCCACCCGACTTAATGTCGTGTTAACCCTAATCACAGAATACTGCGATCCGCTCCTCGTGGGACCGGATCCCAGACATGCTCACGACTTCTCTCATCATCGCGTCGCGCAACCGCGCGGATCGCCTGCGCCGGTCCCTCGCCCGCCTCCCGGTCGCCTCGCTCCTCGCGCACGGGACGGACGTGGTTCTCGTCGACGGCCCCTCCATCGACGAGACCGCCGAGGTCATGCGCGAGTTCGCGGAGACGGCTCCCTTCCCGGTCAGGTACGTGACCGTAAGCCAGCCCGGCCTCGCGCATGCTCAGAAGCTCGGCGTCGAACTGGCCCGCGGCGAGCTGCTGATCTTCACCGACGACGATTGCATCCTCGATCCGACCTACCTTACCGAGCTGATCGACCGCTTCGACCCGAACCAGTTCCAGTACGGCACCGGTGAGATCCTGCTCGCCGACCCGAACGACGACCCGCGCATCGCCAACACCCACTGGTGGACCTACGAGGACCTGACCCTGATCCCGGCCAACACCGTCGTCGAGCCGGGCTGGGTCCAGGGCGCCAACATGTTCTTCCTGCGCGAGGTGCTGAAGGCGATCGGAGGTCCCCTCCAGGTCGGGACCGAGCCGAACAACGACATCCTCACCGCACATGCCGCGTCCCAGCGCGGCTATGTCGGGGCCATCATGCGCGGCCCGAAGGTCTACCACGAGCACGGCCGACGCCGTGACGGTGCCGAGGCGGAATCCGCGATCGACGGCTACGCCCGCTCCCGCGGCAGCTTCTTCGGCCACCTGCTGGCGGATCGTCATCTCAACCCGTTCGTCCTCTGGCATCGCAACCTGCGGGTCTCGCTGCCCTGGCCCGATCTGCGCCGCCTGTCGATGGAGCTGCGCGCGGCGGCCGACGAGATCGATCGCGAACTCGGCGTCCGCGAGGCCGCAGCGGCGCGCCGGCGCAGCACCGGCTGATACGGTTTCTGATTGATCGCATCGCGAAAGCGACCGCTCGCGGTCGCCTGACGCGATCCATCGAAAATCGTATGAGACTCACCACAGCAGGGCGTGCGGATAGACCGCGACCGGGTCGCCCTCACGAATGCAGGTCGCGGCCTCCGGCAGGTCTGCCAGTCCGTCGCTGCCGGCCAGGGCGGCGAGGGCAGCCCCGCCCGCAGGCTCACGAACGGATTCGATCGCTCCTCCCTCCCCCCGACGAAGCCCGACGCGGAGGAACTCCCGCCGCCCGGCCTTCTTGGCGTAGCGGAAGGCCGCCCGGGTGACGTGCGGCACCGGCGGCAGGTAGGTCTCCCCGGCGAGCCGGGCGAGGAGCGGGCGCACCACGACGAGCAGCGTGACGTAGGCGGCGACCGGATTGCCGGGCAGTCCGACGAAGGCCGCGGCACCGATCCGCCCGACGGCGAGCGGCCGTCCGGGCTTGATGGCGACACGCCACAGCGTCAGGCGGCCCACCGTCTCGACCGCTGCCTTGACGTGATCCTCCTCCCCCACCGAGACGCCGCCCGAGGTCAGGACCACATCGTGATCCCGCGCGGCCGCGAGCAGTCGCCCGGGCAGGAGGGCCGGATCGTCGCGCACGATGCCGAGGTCGCTCACGGCAGCGCCGAGGCGGCGCAGCAGCGCCGCGAGAAGGAAGCGGTTCGAGTCCGCGATCGCGCCGGGGGCGAGGGGTTGTCCGGGCTCCGCGAGTTCGTTCCCGGTCGAGAACACCGCCACGCGCAGGGGCCGGCGCACGCTCAGGGAGGCATGGCCCGCCGCCGCCGCGAGCGCCAGATCGACCGGGCGGAGGCGCCGTCCGGCGGGGACCGCGACCGCGCCGGCGGGAAGATCCTCGCCGGCCGACCGCCGGTTCGCCCCGGGGGCGAGGCCGGGAGGCAGAGTGACCATCCCATCCGCGAGGCGCACGTCCTCCTGCATGAACACCGTGTCGGCGCCGGACGGCATCGGCGCCCCGGTGAAGATGCGGCAGGCCGTCCCGGGCGTCAGCCCGGTCGGCGCGGCCCCGGCAGCCAGCCGCGCGGCGACCGGCAGACGCGTGGGGCCGCCGGGATCGAGGTCGGCGAACCGGACCGCGTAGCCATCCACGGCGGAGTTGTCGAAGGGCGGCAGCGCCGTGCCGGCGACGACGTCCGCCGCGGCGATGCGGCCATCGGCTCGCGCAAGTCCCACCATCTCGGTTCCGGCGACGACGGGCACCTGCCCGGCGATCAGCGCAGCCGCCGCCTCGACCGAGAGCACGCCGTCGGGGGCGGCGAAGCAGTCGTCAGCGAGTTGCGCCATCGGCATCGGGTCCCTTCGGCAGCGCCGCGTCGTCAGGACGGTCACCGGCGCCGGCCGCGCGCGGCAGGGACGGCGCCTCCGCCCGACGTTCCCCCGCGACGGCCATCGGGCAGCGTCAGGGCCGGCGATCCCGCACGCGACATCCGGGGCGGAGCCGGTCCGGGATGCGGCATCCTCGCGGCCGGATCAAGAGCGGCGTACCGGATCCCGCAGGTGCGCGGGAGCACCTGGGCTTCCTCGACCGACGGTTAAGCTCCGGGGCGAATCAGGAAGGAACTGCCCGCATGGCCACCGGAGCGATGCCCGTCCGGTACGATGTCCGACGCGATCGGCATGGCTGGACCATCTACGACCTGCGCTCGGGACAGACCGCGATCCTCGACGACGTTCTTCAGGTCGGCCTCGACCGCGATACGGCGGATCACCTCGCCGAGGCACTCAGCGCGCCGCAGTCCGTTCCGATCTCCGGACGACCGCTCGCGGATGCCCGGATCTCACCGGGCGACCGGTGGAGTTTCTGAGCGGAACCGCAGCCTCACGGCAACTGCACGATCAATCCCTCCTGGATCGTGACGCGCCGGTCCATGCGCGCCGCGAGTTCGAGGTTGTGCGTGGCGATCAGCGCGGCGACGCCGGACGCCCGCACCAGAGAGACCAGGATGCCGAACACGCGGCCGGCGGTCTGCGGGTCGAGGTTGCCGGTCGGCTCGTCGGCGAGCAGCAGGCGCGGCCCGTTGGCGAGCGCCCTCGCGATGGCGACGCGCTGCTGCTCGCCGCCCGACAGTTCCGCCGGACGGTGCGACAGCCGCTCCTTGAGCCCGAGGAAGGTCAGCAGCTCGGCGGCGCGGGAGCGTGCCTCCTTGGCCGGCAGGCCGCGGATGCGCTGCGGCAGCGCCACGTTCTCCAGCGCCGAGAATTCGGGCAGCAGGTGGTGCGACTGGTAGACGAAGCCCATCTCCTCGCGACGGATGCGGGTGCGGTCGGAATCGTCCATCCGCGCGCTCGGCTGGCCGCCGACATAGACCTCGCCGCCATCCGGGCGCTCCAGCAGCCCGGCGACGTGGAGCAGGGTCGACTTGCCGGTGCCCGAGGGCGCGACCAGGGCGACGATCTCGCCGGGCCAGATCGCGAGGTCGGCGCCGCGCAGGATCTCGAGGCTGCCCTCCCCCTGCCTGTAGCGCCGCTCGACGCGGGACAGGAAGAGCGCCGGAACCGGCTGTTGCGCGGAGGCGTCCATCGGGCGTCAGCCGCGCCGACCGGTGAGGGCCGGCAGGCGGCGAGGGAACGGGTCGATAGCGGAGCGGGACATCGAAAACTCGAACTCGGACGGCCGCGTGCAACCGGCGCGCGGGACACGGATCAGCCGTAGCGCAGAGCCTGGACCGGGTCGAGCCGCGCCGCGCGCCAGGAGGGATACAGCGTCGCGAGCAGCGACAGCACCATCGACATCAGGACGACGGCCAGCACCTCGCTGGCATTGGTCTCCGACGGGATCTCGGACAGGAACCGCACCGTCGGGTCCCAGGCTCCCGGAAACAGCGTGCGCTGGATCGCCGTCAGGTTGGCCGAGAACACCAGCCCGAGGACGAACCCGGCCAGGGTGCCGACGATGCCGATCGACGCCCCGGTGATGAGGAAGACCCGCATGATCGCCCCGCGGGTCGCCCCCATGGTGCGCAGGATCGCGATGTCGCTCGACTTGTCCTTCACCAGCATGATCAGGCCCGAGACGATGTTCAGGGCCGCCACCAGCACGATCAGCGTCAGGATGATGAACATCACGTTGCGCTCGACTTCGAGCGCGGAGAAGAAGGTGCGGTTGCGCTGGCGCCAGTCGGTGAGCAGCACCGGCCGCTCGGCGGCGAGTTCGAGCGCCCCGCGGGCCTCGCCCACCCCATCGGCGTCGTCGAGGAAGATCTCGATCACCGACACGTCGTTGTCGCGGTTGAAGAACGCCTGCGCCTCGGAGAGCGGCATGTAGACGAAGGTGGCGTCGAACTCCGACATGCCGACCTCGAACACCGCCGCGACCGGATAGCCCTTGATCCGCGGCGCAGTGCCGAACGGCGTCGTCGCCCCCTTCGGGGTGGCGAGGGTGATGGTGTCGCCGGCCTGGAGCCCGAGGGACTCGGCCAGCCGCCGGCCGATCGCGACGCCGTTGCCCGAAGCGAAGCCGTCGAGGGAGCCCGCCCGTATGTTGCCGGCGACCGAGGGGATGTGGCGCAGATCCTCGGCGCGGACGCCGCGGACGAGCACGCCGGAGCCGTTGTAGGGCGAGGAGGCGAAGGCCTGCCCCTCGACCATCGGCAGGGCGAGGGTGACGCCGGCGACCTTGCCGAGACGCTCCGACAGGTCGGCGTAGTCGGTGAGCGGCCGGTCGATCGGCGCCACGAAGATGTGGCCGTTGATGCCGACGATCTTCGACAGCAGCTCCTTGCGGAAGCCGTTCATCACCGAGAGCACGATGATGAGGGTCGCGACGCCGAGCATGATCCCGAGGAACGAGAACAGCGCGATGACCGAGACGAAGCCCTCCTTGCGCCGGGTGCGCAGGTAGCGCCCGGCGATGCTCCACTCGTAGGGCGCGAAGGGCAGCGTGCCGGACCGTCCGATCCGCAGCGCCCGGTTGAGGGCTCCGATGGCCATGCCGGTCTCAGGCGGTCCGGCCCTGGCGCAGGCGGGCGAGCAGCTCCGCCGGGGCCAGGGTCTCGCGCTCGCCGGTGGCGCGGCGCTTCAGCTCGACCTTGCCCTCGGCGAGCCCCTTGGGACCGACGACCACCTGCCAGGGCAGGCCGATGAGGTCGGCGGTGGCGAACTTGCCCCCCGGGCGCTCGTCGCGGTCGTCGTACAGCACCGACAGGCCGCCCTCCTCGAGATCGGCCCGGATCGCCGCGCAGGCGGCGTCGGTGGCGGCGTCCCCGACCTTCAGGTTGAGCAGGCCGACGTCGAACGGCGCCACCGAATCCGGCCAGATGATCCCGGACTCGTCGTGGCTCGCCTCGATGATCGCGGCGACGAGGCGGCTCGGTCCGATGCCGTACGAGCCCATATGGACCGGGCGCTCGACCCCGTCCGGCCCGGTCACCTTCGCGCCCATCGGCTCGGAGTACTTGGTGCCGAAATAGAAGATGTGGCCGACCTCGATGCCGCGGGCGGCCATCCGCGCCGCATCCGGCACCTCGGCGAAGGCGGCGGCGTCGTGCATCTCGGAGGTGGCGGCGTAGCGCGAGGTCCAGTGATCGACGACGGCCTGGAGCCCGGGGACGTCGTCGAAATCCGTCGTCACCGGCGGGATCTCGAAATCGAGATAGGCCTGATCGCAGAACACCTCGCTCTCGCCGGTCTGGGCGAGGATGATGAACTCGTGGCTGAGGTCGCCGCCGATCGGCCCGGTCTCGGCCCGCATCGGGATCGCCTTCAGGCCGAGCCGCGCGAAGGTGCGCAGGTAGGCGACGAACATCTTGTTGTAGGAGTGGCGGGCCCCTGCCTGGTCGAGGTCGAAGGAATAGGCGTCCTTCATCAGGAACTCGCGCGAGCGCATGGTGCCGAAGCGCGGCCGTACCTCGTCGCGGAACTTCCACTGGATGTGGTACAGGTTCTTCGGCAGGTCCTTGTAGGAACGCACCGCCGAGCGGAAGATCTCGGTGACCATCTCCTCGTTGGTCGGCCCGAACAGCATGTCGCGCTCGTGGCGGTCGCGCAGGCGCAGCATCTCCTTGCCGTAGGCGTCGTAGCGCCCGGATTCGCGCCACAGGTCGGCCGACTGGATCGTCGGCATCAGGATCTCGATCGCGCCGCTGCGCTCCTGCTCGGCGCGGATGACCGCGTTGACGCGGTTGAGCACCCGCAGGCCGAGCGGCAGCCACGCGTAGATGCCGGCCGCCTCCTGTCGGATCATGCCGGCGCGCAGCATCAGGCGATGCGAGACGATCTCGGCTTCCTTGGGCGTCTCGCGCAGGATGGGCAGGAAGTAGCGGCTGAGACGCATGATCGACCTTGGCTTGGAACGGAAGCCGGACCGCGCCCCGGACAGGCAGGCCGGCGTCGTCCGGTTGAAGGGCTATAGCCCAATCCGGCAGACAACACATCGCCCGCGCGCAACACAAGCGCCGAGACGCGTCCCGGGTACGATCGGCGGTGCCGGGCGGGCTCGCTGCCCGGGGCGTCGGCATGCCGTCAGAACAGGCAGAGTGAACCCTCACCCGATCATGCAAAAAAACGCAGTTTGGTTCTCCCGGGGAGGTGACATGGCGAAATGTTCTTCCTATAACCGCCTCCGCGCAGTGCGGAGGCGACGATCGAACGGCGCCGCGTACGGGCCCGAGTCTTGGGAGGATAAGTCAGCCGAGCGGCCGGGAACGGCACAAGACTCAACCAACCGCTGACGATAACATTCAGACGTTCTCAAGCAAGGCTCACGAGCCTTGCTTTTTTATTGGCCGCGACGCTGCGGAAGACCTTCGCGTGTCGTGTACGCACGGCGATCGTCACAGACCAGCGAGCGGGAAGGCCGCGACTGCCGCGACGAACACGACGTCGGAGAGCAGCGTCGTCCACACCGCCTTGCGCCGCATCTGCGGCAGCGGCGGCGCCCCGGGATCCTGGCCCGGAACGACGGCCTGGGTGCCGTCATCCGCAGCCCGGAACGGCAGGACCGCGAACAGCAGCGTCCACCACACCACGAAGTACAGGGCGGTCGCGCCGAACCAGGTGAGCCGGAAGCCGAACACCGCCACCGCGAAGGCGGGCACCGCCAGGAGCACGCAGGCGAGCAGCGTGCGCGGGATCGAGACGGTGGCGAGATCGAGGAGGCGGCGCAGCACGTCAGACCTGTTCCAGCTCGACCAGCGTTCCGAGGAAGTCCTTCGGGTGCAGGAACAGCACCGGCTTGCCGTGGGCGCCGATCTTCGGCTCGCCGGTGCCGAGGATGCGCGCGCCCTGGGCCGCGAGGCGGTCGCGGGCGGCGAGGATGTCGTCGACCTCGTAGCAGACGTGGTGGATGCCGCCGCCCGGGTTGCGCTCCAGGAAGGCGGTGATCGGCGAGTCGGCCCCGAGGGGTTCGAGCAGCTCGATCTTGCTGTTGGGCAGTTCCACGAAGATCACCGTCACCCCGTGCTCGGGCTGGGGCAACGGCGGCGACAGGGTCGCGCCGAGCGTGTCGCGGTAGATCCTCGACGCGGCGTCGAGATCCTTCACCGCGATGGCGACGTGGTTCAACCGTCCGATCATGGCGTCACTTCCCCTCCGGGCAATCACCCTGTCATACGATTTTCGATCGATCGCTCGGCGATCCCTGCGGGATCGCTTCGCGATGCGAGAATCGGCTTCGCTCAGGTGCGCGCAGAGCTTCGCTCACGCGCCGCGCAGGCTGGTGATACGATGTCCGGAAGGAATCTTCCGAAAACCGTATCAGCGATTGCCCGGTTTCGGGCCCACCCTCAAGCTCGGCTTTCGGCGCGGGCGCGAGCGGATCGGCTCAGACCTCGACCACGAGGACGTGGCAGGCGGGCTTCTTGCCCCAGACCTCGTTCACCGAGGACCGGATCGCCCGGTCGACGGCGTTCTCGACCGCCTCGGAATCCCGGCGCTTCTGGCGCGAGAGATTGTTGATCGTCCGCTCGACCGTGTCGCCGACGACGTCGATGATGAGCTCGCCCTTGCGGCCGTAGGTCGGCAGTCCCATCAGGTCGATCGCCGGCTCGCCCTTCACGTCGCCGTTGCGGTCGAGCGCGATCGCCACCGAGACCACGCCGGTGAAGGCGAGCTTGCGCCGCTCCGGCAGCGCCCGGTCGTTGGCGCCGACCAGCACGTTGCCGTCCTTGTAGATCCGGCCGGTGCGGACGTGGGTGAGGATCTCGGGCTCGCCGGGAGCGAGGCGGATCAGGGTGCCGTTGCGCGCCTTGACCACCTTCTCGACGCCCTGCTTGCGGGCGAAGGTGGCGTGCTCGGCGAGGTGCAAAGCCTCGCCGTGGACCGGAACCGCGATCTGCGGCCGGGTCCAGCGGTACATCGCCGCCATCTCGTCCCGACGCGGATGGCCGGAGACGTGGACCAGCTCGGTGCGATCGGTCACCACCTCGACGCCGGCCTCGATCAGGTCGTTGATGATCGCGCCGATCGCCCGCTCGTTGCCGGGAATCGCCCGGGACGAGAAGATCACCCGGTCGCCGGCCGCCAGGGTGATCTCCGGATGCTCCTCGCGGGAGATGCGGCCGAGCGCCGCCCGCGCCTCGCCCTGCGAGCCGGTGAGCAGGGCCACCACCTTCTCGCGCGGCAGGTAGCCGTAGGCCTCGGGCGGCCGGAAGTCCGGCAGGCCGTCGAGGTAGCCGCACTCGCGGGCGACGTCGATGACCCGGTCCATGGCGCGGCCGACCGCGATGACCTCGCGCCCGCAGGCGAGGGCCGCGTCCGCCACCGCCCGCATGCGGGCGACGTTGGAGGCGAAGGTCGTCACCGCCACCCGGTGCGGGGCGCTGCGGATCAGCTCGGCGAGATGCGCCGCGACCTCGGTCTCGCTCGGCGAACTGCCTTCGCGCGTCACGTTGGTCGAGTCGCAGACGAGCGCGATCACCCCCTCGTCGCCGAGCCGGGTGAAGGCTTCCTCGGAGGTGACGTTGCCGGCGACCGGACCGTCGTCGAGCTTCCAGTCGCCGGTATGCAGGACCAGCCCGAGCGGGGTACGGATCGCGAGGGCGTTCGCCTCCGGGATCGAGTGCGCCACCGGCACGTACTCGACCTCGAACGGGCCGAACGGCGTGCGGACGCCCGGCTTGATCTCGCGCAGGTCGATCTTGGGTGCGCCGGGCTCGCCGAGCCGCCGGGTCTCGATCAGGTTCTTGGTGAACCTGGTGGCGTAGACCGGGACCTTGAGCTTGGGCCACAGCTCGCTCAGCGCCCCGATATGGTCCTCGTGGCCGTGGGTGATGAGGATCGCCAGCAGATCGTCGCGGATCTCCTCGGCGAAGCTCATGTCCGGGAACATGAGGTCGACGCCGGGCATGTGCTCCTCGCTCGCGAAGCCCATGCCGCAATCGACCATGATCCACTTGCGCTTCTTCGTCGGTCCGAAACCGTAGAGCGCGGCATTCATCCCGATCTCGCCCACGCCGCCGAGCGGCACGAAGACGATTTCATCCTCACGCGTCGTCATTCACCAACACCTCGCGGACCGCCGTCGCGATCCCTCCTCGAAAAGACGGCCCGTCTGCCGCCACGGTCGCGGCGCCGTCATGGTTCCTGTCGGCTGCCCGAGCGGCCTTGCGGCCGAGATGCCAAGCAGCCTCGCGGCCGAGATGCCGGGCACCTCCGCCGCGCGTGATCGCGGGTAGCGCCGTCGTCGCCGTCGCGGCGCCGGTCCGGCTCGTCGTCCTCGCGCGCTCCCGCCAGCAGGGAGCGCCGAACCGTCATGCCACCGCCGGGGTGCCGAAGAAGACCTCGCCGGCCGAGATCAGGCTGCGCTCGCCGGACGCGAGGCGCAGGACCATGCGGCCATTGTCGTCAATGGTCTCGAAAACCCCGTCCCGGCGATCCGTTCCATACTGCACCGAGAGGCCGGTGCCGAGCCCGGCCGCCCGGGCGAGCCAGCGCTCCCGCGTCGCCGCGAAGCCCCGGCCCCGATCCCAGGCCGCCAGTTCCGCCATCCACGATCCGGTGAGGAGGGTGAACAGGCCGCCGGCATCGGCGGGAACACGGCAGTCGGCCAGGGAGGTCGCCCGGTAGGGAAGATCCGGAGGGACCGCCGCGACGTTGACGCCGAAGCCGATCACCACCGCGCGGCCGGCGCGGACCAGCTCGGTCTCGAGCAGGATCCCCGAGACCTTGGCCCCGCCGACGAGAACGTCGTTCGGCCATTTGAGACGGAAAGGCGACGGGGCCCCGTCCGGCGACGGCCCCCGGGCGCGGTCGCACGCCTCGGCCAGGGCCAGACCGGCGACGAGGCCGAGGGTGGCGATATGCTCAGCGGCCAGACCCGGCGGCACCATCCACAGCAGGCTCGCCGCGAGGTTGCCCGCTGGCGACGTCCAGACCTTCCCGCGCCGGCCCCGGCCGTCGGTCTGGTCTAGGGTCACCACCCAGCGCGGCCTGCCCTCGCCGTCCCGGGCGAGCGCCATCGCGTGCGTGCTCGTCGAGCCGAGGCTCGGGTGAACTTCGAGACTGTATCCCGCGGCAACCGCCGCGGGATCGAGCACGAACGTCATGCGCGCCCTAGAACAGCGAGCGGGCTGCGGTTCCCGCCACCCCGACGAGAGGGGCCGGGGCGAGCCAGAACAGCACCACGACGACGCTCGACAGGCCGAGCACGATGCGCAGGGCCGGCGGCATCGGCTCGTAGGCGCCCTGGGGCTCGTCGAAGTACATCACCTTGACGAGGCGCAGGTAGTAGTAGGCGCCGACGACGCTGGTCACCACGCCGATCACCGCCAGGGCGACGAGGCCGGCCTTCATGGCGGCGGCGAAGACGTAGAACTTGGCGAAGAACCCGGCGAGCGGCGGGATGCCGGCGAGCGAGAACATCATCATCGCGAGCAGGAACGCGATCCAGGGATGGGTTCGCGACAGGCCCGACAGGTCGTCGATGGTCTCGAACATCTGGCGGCCGCGCCGCAGCGACAGGATCACCGCGAAGGCGCCGAGCGTCATGGCGAGATAGATCGCCATGTAGATCACCACGCCGCGCACGCCCTCCTCGGTGCCGGTGGCCAGCCCGATCAGCGCGTAGCCGACATTGCCGATCGACGAATAGGCCATCAGGCGCTTGAGGTTGCGCTGGCCGATCGCCGCGAAGGAGCCGAGCGCCATCGAGGCGATCGAGACGAAGACGATGATCTGCTGCCACTGGTCGGTGACCGCCGGGAAGGCGCCGACGAACACCCGCACCGCCATCGCCATCGCGGCCATCTTGGGAGCCGAGGCGAAGAAGGCGGTGACCGGGGTCGGCGCGCCCTCGTAGACGTCCGGCGTCCACATGTGGAACGGGACCGCGGCGAGCTTGAAGGCGACGCCGGCCGACACGAACACGATGCCGAGGATCACGCCGAGGCCCGAGGTCTCGCGCAAAGCCGTGACGATGCCGGGGAACGAGACGCTGCCGGTGAAGCCGTAGATCAGCGAGGCGCCGTAGAGCAGCATGCCCGACGACAGCGCGCCGAGGACGAAGTACTTCAGCCCGGCCTCCGTCGAGCGCACGTTGTCGCGGTGGAACGACGCGATGACGTAGGCGGCCAAGCTCTGCAGCTCCAGGCCCATGTAGAGCGCGATGAGATCGTTGGCCGAGACCATGATCAGCATCCCGATCGACGAGAGCAGGATCAGGATCGGGTACTCGAACCGGGCGATGCGCTCGCGCTCGAACAGGTCGCGGGCGAGCAGGATCGCTGCGGCCGAGCCGAGCAGGACCAGGGACTTCATCACCCGGGCGAAGCCGTCGACGATGAAGGAGCCGTTGAGGGTGGTGACCTTGGCGGCGAGCGGCTGGCTCACCACCGCGAACAGGGCGAGGATCAGCACGATCAGCGTGCCGACGCTGACGCCTTCGGCGGACTTCTCCCCCTTGAAGGCGCCGTACAGGATCAGGACCAGGGCGCCGACCGCGAGGATCAGCTCCGGCAGGGCCGGCCCGAGGGCGGGCAGGACGACTTGGGCGGCGTTCATGGAACCCTCGGGGCTCAATGCGGGACCGGCAGAGCCGCGGCAGCGGTCTGGGTCGAGGACAGGGCGGCCCGCATTCCCTGCATCAGCGCCTCGGTCGAGGGCGCGAACACGTCGAGGATCGGGCTCGGATGGAAGCCGTAGTAGATCGTCAGGAAGACCAGCGGCGCGAGGATGATCATCTCGCGGCGGTCGAGGTCGGTGATGCCCTGGAGGTTCGGCTTCTCGAGCTTGCCGTAGACCACCCGGGCGAACAGCCACAGGGCGTAGGCCGCCGACAGGATGATGCCGAAGACCGAGAAGAACGACACCATCGGGTTGGCCCGGAAGGCGCCGATCATCGCCAGGAACTCGCCGACGAAGCCCGAGGTGCCCGGCAGGCCGACATTGGCCATGGTGAACACCATCATCGCCACCGCGTATAGGGGCATGCGCTTCACCAGCCCGCCATAGGCCGAGATCTCGCGGGTGTGCATGCGGTCGTAGACGACGCCGACGCAGAGGAACAGCGCGCCCGAGACGATGCCGTGCGAGATCATCAGGAACAGCGCGCCCTGGATGCCCTGCTCGGTCATCGTGAACAGGCCGAGGGTCACGAAGCCCATATGCGCCACCGACGAGTAGGCGATGAGCTTCTTGATGTCGGACTGCACCAGCGCGACCAGCGAGGTGTAGATGATCGCCACCACCGACAGCGAGTAGACCAGCGGCGCGAAATAGTGCGAGGCGTCGGGCAGCATCGGCAGCGAGACGCGGATGAAGCCGTAGCCGCCCATCTTCAGCAGGATGCCGGCGAGGATGACCGAGCCCGCGGTCGGCGCCTCGACGTGGGCGTCGGGAAGCCAGGTGTGGACCGGCCACATCGGCATCTTCACCGCGAACGAGGCGAAGAAGGCGAGCCACAGCCAGGTCTGCATGTGCGCCGGGAAGCGGGTCTGCAGCAGGGTCGGGATGTCGGTGGTGCCGGCCTGCCAGTACATCGCCATGATGGCGAGCAGCATCAGCACCGAGCCGAGCAGGGTGTAGAGGAAGAACTTGAACGACGCGTAGATCCGGCGCTTGCCGCCCCAGATGCCGATGATGAGGAACATCGGGATCAGGCCGGCCTCGAAGAACAGGTAGAACAGCACGAGATCGAGGGCGCAGAACACGCCGATCATCGTGGTCTCGAGGACCAGGAACGCGACGAAGTACTCCTTGGCCCGGTGCTCGATCGAGAGCCACGAGGCGCCGATGCAGAACGGCATCAGGAAGGTGGTGAGCAGGACGAGCGGCATCGAGAAGCCGTCGACGCCGAGCTTGAACCGGATCGTCTCGGTCAGCCAGGCGTGGTTCTCGACGAGCTGGAACGCCGCGGTCGCGGTGTCGTAGCGCGCCCAGGCGACGAGGGAGAGCAGGAAGGTGGCGAGCGTCGCGATCAGCGCCGCCCAGCGGGCGTTGCGCCGCACCGCCGCCTCGTCGCCGCGCAGGGTGAGGATGAAGGCGGCGCCGACGAGCGGCAGCACCAGGAGGCCGGAGAGGATCCCGAAACCGAACATGGGGAAGACGATCTCCGGTCGATCAGTGGGCCACGGCCGAGACGGCCGGCGATCCGGTGAACAGGTACCAGCTCACCAGCAGGGCGACGCCGATCAGCATCACGAAGGCGTAGTGGTAGACGTAGCCGGTCTGGAGCCGGACCGCGCCGCGGGTGACGTCGAGGACGCGGGCGGCGATGCCGTTGGGGCCCATGCCGTCGATGATCCGGCCGTCGCCGACCTTCCACAGGAACTCGCCGAAGCCCTTGGCCGGGCGGACGAAGATCCGGTCGTAGAACTCGTCGAAGTACCACTTGTTGAGCAGGAAGCGGTACAGCAGCGGCTGGCTCTCGGCGAGCCGGTGCGGCAGCGACGGGCTGCGGATGTACATCCAGTAGGCGACGAGGAAGCCGAGGACCAGCATCACGAAGGGCGAGTTCTGCACCCAGCCCGGCGCGTTGTGGATGTCGTGCATGATGTGGTTGTTCGGGCCGTGCGCCAGCGCGCCCTTCCAGAACTCGTCCATGCCCTCGCCGATGAAGCGGTTCTTGAACACCATGCCGGCGAAGAGGGCACCCACCGCGAGGATCGCGAGCGGGATCGTCATCACCTTCGGGCTCTCGTGCGGCGTGTGCGGCGCGTGATCGTGATGCTCGTGCGCGGCGTGCGAGGCGGCCTCGACGTCATGGCCCTTGTCGTCGTGGGCGACGCCCTCGTGGTGGCCCGGCGCACCGTCGGCCTGGGCGGTGGCGCCGGCCGTCGCGTGGGCGTGGGCATCGGCGGCGTGGTGGTCGTCATGGCCGTGGGCCGCCCAGCGCTTCCGACCCTCGAAGGTCAGGAAGAACAGGCGCCAGGAGTAGAACGAGGTGAAGAACGCCGCGATCACCGTCGCCAGGAAGGCGAGCGTGTGGCCGGGCCGGGTCGAGACGTAGGCCGCCTCGATGATCGCGTCCTTCGAGTAGTAGCCGGCGGTGAACGGGAAGCCGATCAGCGCGAGGGTGCCGATCGCCATCATCGCGGTGGTGAACGGGATGTAGCGGCGCAGGGCCCCCATGTTCCGCATGTCCTGCTCGTGGTGCATCGCGTGGATGACAGAGCCGGCTCCGAGGAACAGCAGCGCCTTGAAGAAGGCGTGGGTGAACAGGTGGAACACGCCGGCCGCGTAGGCGCCGACGCCGAGCGCCACGAACATGTAACCGAGCTGAGAGCAGGTCGAGTACGCGATCACCCGCTTGATGTCGTTCTGCACCAGCCCGATCGTGGCGGCGAAGAAGGCGGTGATGCCGCCGATGATCGTCACCACGACCAGCGCGTCCGGTGCCGCCTCGAACAGCGGCGACAGGCGCGCGACCATGAACACGCCGGCGGTGACCATGGTGGCGGCGTGGATCAGCGCCGAGACCGGGGTCGGGCCCTCCATCGCGTCGGGGAGCCAGGTGTGCAGCAGGAACTGCGCCGACTTGCCCATCGCGCCCATGAACAGCAGCAGGCAGCACAGGGTCAGGGCGTGCCAATCGGTGCCGAGGAAGTGGAACTTGGCGTCGGCGAGTTCGGCGACCTTCGGGAAGATGCCGTCGAACGCCACCGAGCCGGTCAGCACGAAGACGAGGAAGATGCCGAGGGAGAAGCCGAAATCGCCGACGCGGTTGACGATGAACGCCTTCATGGCGGCGGCGTTGGCCGAGGGCTTCTCGTACCAGAACCCGATCAGCAGGTAGGAGGCGAGGCCGACGCCCTCCCAGCCGAAGAACATCTGCACGAGGTTGTCCGACGTCACGAGCATCAGCATCGCGAACGTGAACAGCGACAGGTACGAGAAGAACCGCGGCCGGTGCGGATCCTCGTGCATGTAGCCCATCGAGTACAGATGGACGAGGCACGAGACCGAGTTCACGACTACCAGCATCACGACGGTGAGCGTGTCGGCCCGGAACGCCCAGTCGACCGCGAGGTCGCCGACCGTGAACCAGTTCGCGACCAGATGCCGGGTGGCGCCGTGGCCATGGCCGCCGGTCACCTCGAAGAACGCGACCCAGGACAGCAGGGCCGCGAAGGCGACGAGCGAGGTCGTGACGAACTCGCTGGCCTTCGCGCCGATGCGGCGGCCGAACAGCCCGGCGATGAGCGAGCCGATGAGGGGCAGGAAGACGATCGCGTGGTACATGCTCGGTCCGGCCTCGCTTCGCGGCCTGTCGGTGGGCCGCTACGGGTCGTTGGGTTTCGGGGAAGGGATCGGGGGCCGTCGCCGGCCCTCAGCCCTTCATCATGTTGACGTCCTCGACGGCGATCGAGCCGCGGTTGCGGAAGAACACCACCAGGATCGCGAGGCCGATCGCGGCTTCCGCCGCCGCCACCGTCAGCACGAACAGGGCGAAGACCTGCCCGACGATGTCGCCGAGATGGGTCGAGAACGCCACGAGGTTGATGTTCACCGCGAGCAGGATCAGCTCGACCGACATCAGGATGACGATGATGTTCTTGCGGTTGATGAAGATCCCCAGCACCCCGAGGGTGAACAGGATCGCCGCAACGGTGAGGTAGTGGCTCAGACCGATCATCGTGCCTCCGGCCGCGCTCGGCCGCCCATAATCTCGCTCGCCGCCTCCCCGGATGGGAGGCGGGGTTTCCGTTCCGGCTCCGCCCGCGCGCCAGCGCCCGGGGCTCGCGACACCGCCGTGCCGGCGCTCCGGCGCCGGTGGATCAGACCTCGACGCCCTGGCGCGAGGGCACCTGGCGCACCTCGACCGCCATCGCCTGGGTGCGGGCGTTCTGGACCGAGATGTCCTGGCGCTTGACGCCCGGCCGTTCGCGCAGGGTCAGCACGATCGCGCCGATCATCGCGACGAGCAGGATCAGGCCGGCGACCTGGAACAGGAAGAAGTAGTTGGTGTAGAGGACCAGCCCGAGCGCCTGGGTGTTGGTGACCGTGTCGCCACCCGGCGCGTTGGCGAGCGGGCCGTGGACGAGGCCGGGATCGATGGCCCAGGAGCCGACCACGAGCAGCAGCTCGACCAGGAACACCGCGCCAATCAGCCCGCCCACCGGCAGGTAGTCCTGGAAGCCCTGGCGCAGCTCGGCGAAGTCGACGTCGAGCATCATCACGACGAACAGGAACAGCACCGCGACGGCGCCGACATAGACCACGATGAGGATCATGGCCAGGAACTCGGCGCCCATCAGCATGAACAGGCCGGCGGCGTTCACGAAGGCGAGGATCAGGAACAGGACCGAGGTGACCGGGTTGCGGGAGGCGATCACCATGAAGCCCGAGGCGACGGTGATCGCCGAGAACAGATAGAAGAAGGCGGCGGCTGCGGTCATGCGCTCGTCTCGTGCCGCCTCGCGGCGGCCTCCTGCCCGACCCCGGACGACCCGGCGGCCCGTCTATAGATCCGCCCCCCGCAGCGCACAACCGATGCGGGGAACAATGGCGTGGTGTCCGTAGCGAATGGTGGCGAAGGCGCGTGACGGCGCCCGCCTCTCCTACCGGTACGGGGCGTCGGCCGCGATGTTGCGGGCGATCTCGCGCTCCCAGCGGTCGCCGTTCGCGAGCAGCTTCTGCTTGTCGTACAGCAGCTCCTCGCGGGTCTCGACCGAGAACTCGAAGTTCGGCCCCTCGACGATCGCGTCCACCGGGCAGGCCTCCTGGCACATGCCGCAATAGATGCACTTCACCATGTCGATGTCGTAGCGCGTCGTGCGGCGGGTGCCGTCGTTGCGGCGCGGGCCGGCCTCGATGGTGATGGCCTGGGCCGGGCAGATCGCCTCGCACAGCTTGCAGGCGATGCAGCGCTCCTCCCCGTTGGGGTAGCGCCGCAGGGCGTGCTCGCCGCGGAAGCGCGGGCCGCGATGGCCCATCTCGTAGGGGTAGTCGATCGTGGCCTTGGGCTTGAAGAAGTACTTCATGGCGAGGCCGAAGCCCGACACGAACTCCTTCAGCAGCAGACCGCGGGCGATCTGATCGAGCTTCATGGCTCAATCTCTCCGGGTGTGAGCGAGGGTCAGGAGACCGGCGCGAGGCCGGTCAGCTTCAGGACGAGGGCGACCACGAACACCATGACCAGGGACAGCGGCAGGAACACCTTCCAGCCCAGGCGCATGAGTTGGTCGTAGCGGTAGCGCGGCACCATGGCCTTCACCATGGCGATCATGAAGAACAGGAAGCTGGTTTTGAGGACGAACCAGATCACGCCCGGCACCCAGGTGAAGGGCGCGAACGGGATCGGCGAGAGCCAGCCGCCGAGGAACAGCACGGTTCCGAGCGCGCACATGCCCATGATGGCGACGTACTCGCCGAGCATGAACAGCAGGTACGGCGTCGAGGAATACTCGACCATGTGGCCGGCGACGAGTTCGGACTCGGCCTCCGGCAGGTCGAAGGGCGGGCGGTTGGTCTCGGCCAGCGCCGAGACGAAGAACACCACGAACATCGGGAACAGCCACAGCCAGTACCAGCCGAGGATGCCGATCGCGGTGTCCTGCGCCCGCACGATCTGCGACAGGTTGAGCGAACCGGCGCACATCAGCACCGTGATGATGACGAAGCCGAGGGAGACCTCGTAGGACACCATCTGGGCGGCCGAGCGCAGGGCGCCGAGGAAGGCGTACTTGGAGTTCGAGGCCCAGCCGCCGATGATGACGCCGTACACGCCGAGCGACGAGATCGCGAAGATGTAGGTGATGCCGACGTTGATGTCGGCGATCGCCCATCCGTCGGAGAGCGGGATCACCGCCCAGGACGACAGCGCCAGGGTCGCGAAGATCACCGGCGCCAGCAGGAACAGCGTCTTGTTGGCGCCGGCCGGGATCACCGGTTCCTTGAGCACGAACTTCAGGAGGTCGGCGAAGGATTGCAGCAGGCCGAACGGCCCGACGACGTTCGGGCCGCGCCGCAATTGCACCGCCGCCCAGATCTTGCGGTCGGCGAGCAGCGCGTAGGCGATGAAGACCAGGAGCGCGACCAGCAGGAGCACGCTCTTGAGCGCGATCAGGCCGACCGTCAGCAGGATGTCGAGGACGCTCATCGCTCAGTCCTATTCCGCCGCCTGGAGCACGCGCTCGCGGGCGAGGCCGGAGCACTCGGCGAGCACCCGCGAGGCGCGGGCGATCGGGTTGGTGAGGTAGTAGTCGAGGACTGGGCTGCGGAACGGCTCGCTGCCCGGCTCGCCGCCGAGAGCGGCGAGGGTCGCCACCGCGCCGGTCACGTCGCCTGCCGCGACCTGCTCGATCACGGCGAAGTGCGGATGGTCGGCGTAGAGCGCCTTGCGCAGAGCGGTGAGCGAGTCGAACGGCAGGCGCTTGCCGAGCACGTCGGAGAGCGCGCGCAGGATCGCCCAGTCCTCGCGGGCGTCGCCCGGCGGGAAGGCCGCCCGGTTGGCGAGCTGCACCCGTCCCTCGGTGTTGACGTAGGTCGCCGCCTTCTCGGTGTAGGCGGCGCCCGGCAGGATCACGTCGGCGCGGTGGGCGCCCTTGTCGCCGTGGGTGCCCTGGTAGATCACGAACGCGCCGGCCCCGATCTCGACCTCGTCGGCGCCGAGGTTGTAGAGCACGTCGAGGGCGCTGGCCTCCGTCATCGCCGCGAAGTCGAGACCGCCCTCCCCCGGCACGAAGCCGAGATCGAGGGCGCCGACGCGGGCGGCGGCGGTGTGGAGCACGCCGAAGCCGGTCCAGCCCTCCGCCACCGCGCCGATGTCGCGGGCGAGCGCCGCGGCGGCGGTGAGGATCGCGGCGCCGTCCGGCCGGGTGAGGGCACCCTGGCCGACGATCACCAGCGGCCGCTCGGCCTTCTTCAGCACCTCGGCGAAGCTGTGCTTGCCGGCGGCGATGTCGGCGAGGGTGTCGGGCCCGGCACCGAGGTAGGTGTGGGGGTAGGTGAGGTCCGTCGCCTCGCCGATCAGCCCGACCGCCAGCGGAGCCTGCCGCCAGCGCTTGCGGATGCGCACGTTGAGCAGCGACGCCTCGGTGCGCGGGTTGGCCCCGACGATGAGGATCGCGTCGGCCTGCTCGATGCCGGCGATGGTCGGGTTGAAGGTGTACGCGGCCCGGCCCCAGGCCGGATCGATCCTCGTGCCGTCCTGGCGGCAATCGGTGTTCGGACTGCCGAGGGACGCCATGAGGCGCTTGAGGGCGTAGATCTCCTCGACCCCGGCGAGGTCGCCGACGATCGCGCCGACGCGCTGGGGATCGGCGCCCTTCAGCTTCGCGGCGATGGCCGCGAACGCCTCAGCCCAGGAGGCCGGCCGCAGGCGGCCGTTCTCGCGCAGGTACGGCCGGTCGAGGCGCTGGAGCCTCAAGCCATCGACGATGTGGCGGGTCTTGTCGGAGATCCACTCCTCGTTGATCGCCTCGTTGATCCGCGGCTCGACCTGCATCACCTCGCGGCCGCGGGTGTCGACCCGGATCGCCGAGCCGACCGCGTCCATCACATCGACGGACTCGGTCTTGTTCAGCTCCCACGGCCGCACGTTGTAGGACTGCGGCTTGTGGACCAGGGCCCCGACCGGGCAGAGGTCGGCGACGTTGCCCTGCAACTCCGAGGCCATCGCCTGTTCGAGGTAGGAGGTGATCTCCATGTCCTCGCCGCGCCCGATGGCGCCGAGATCCGGCACGCCCGCGACCTCGGCGAGGAAGCGCACGCAGCGGGTGCAGTGGATGCAGCGGTTCATCGCCGTCCGCACCAGCGGGCCGATGTACTTCTCCTCGACGGCGCGCTTGTTCTCGCCGTAGCGGGTCGAGTCGACCCCGTAGGCCATCGCCTGATCCTGCAGGTCGCAATGGCCGCCCTGGTCGCAGATCGGGCAGTCGAGGGGGTGGTTGATGAGGAGGAACTCCATCACCCCCTCGCGGGCCTTCTTGGTCAGCGCCGACTTGGTCGAGACCGCCGGCGGCTCGCCGTTCGGACCCGGCCGGCAGTCGCGCACCGCCCAGGCGCAGGAGGCGACGGGCTTGGGCGCCCCCTTCAGCTCGACGAGGCACATCCGGCAATTGCCGGCGATCGACAGCCGCTCGTGGAAGCAGAAGCGCGGGATCTCGGCGCCCGCGACCTCGCACGCCTGGAGCAGGGTGTAGTCCGGCGGGACGTCGACCTCGGTGCCGTCAACGACGATCTTGGTCATGCGGATCTTCTCAATGAGGTGCTTCGACGAGGTCCAGGCGCCGCTCGATGCGATCGAGGCGGGCCTCGACGCGGTCGATGCGCCGGTTCACGCCGGCAATGGACAATTCGATCTTGGCGCTTCGCTCATCGAGATCGGTCATGCGCGTCTTCAGCTCGCGCACGTCCTCCGTCAGGCGATCGACCTTCTCGTCGATGCGCCTGAGGTAGACGAGGACCAGATTGTCGGGCTCGGGCGCCATCCTCGCCTCACTCCGCCGCCATCGGCACCGGCTCCGGATGCGGGTTGGCGCTGTAGCGGTCGATGCGCTTCTCGATCTCGGGGCGGAAGTGCCGGATCAGGCCCTGGATCGGCCACGCAGCGGCGTCGCCGAGCGCGCAGATCGTGTGGCCCTCGATCTGCTTGGTCACGTCGAGCAGCATGTCGATCTCGCGCTTCTGCGCCCGGCCTTCCGCCATGCGCAGCATCACGCGCCACATCCAGCCGGTGCCCTCGCGGCACGGCGTGCACTGGCCGCACGACTCGTGCTTGTAGAAGTACGCGATGCGGGCGATCGCCGAGACCATGTCGGTCGACTTGTCGAACACCATCACGGCCGCGGTGCCGAGGCCGGACTTCAGGTTCTTGAGGGTGTCGAAGTCCATCGGCGCGTCGATGATCTGCTCGGCCGGCACCAGCGGCACCGACGAGCCGCCGGGGATCGAGCACAGCAGGTTGTCCCACCCGCCGCGCATGCCGCCGCAATGCCGGTCGATCAGCTCGCGGAACGTGACGCCCAGCTCCTCCTCGACGTTGCACGGCTTGTTGACGTGGCCCGAGACGCAGAACAGCTTGGTGCCGGTGTTGCCCTTGGTGCCGAGACCGGCGAACCACGCGCCGCCGCGGCGCAGGATGGTTCCGGCGACCGCGATCGACTCGACGTTGTTCACCGTCGTCGGGCAGCCGTAGAGGCCCATATTGGCCGGGAACGGCGGCTTGAGCCGCGGCATCCCCTTCTTGCCCTCCAGGCTCTCCAGCAGCGCGGTTTCCTCGCCGCAGATGTAGGCGCCGGCGCCGTGGTGGACGTAGATGTCGAACGGGTAGTCGTGGACGTTGCTCTTGCCGACGAGGCGGGCGTCGTAGGCTTCGTCCACCGCGCGCTGGAGCGCGATCCGCTCGGCGATGTACTCGCCGCGGATGTAGATGTAGGCCGCGTGCGCCCCCATCGCGAGGCAGGCCAGCATGCAGCCCTCGATCAGGAGATGCGGGTCGTGCCGCATGATCTCCCGATCCTTGCAGGTGCCCGGCTCCGATTCGTCGGCGTTGACCACGAGGTAGTGCGGCCGCCCGTCCGACTGCTTGGGCATGAACGACCACTTGAGGCCGGTCGGAAAGCCGGCCCCGCCGCGCCCGCGCAGGCCCGACTTCTTCATCTCCTCGATGATCCAGTCGCGGCCCTGTTGCAGCAGGAACTTGGTGCCGTCCCAGGCGCCGCGTTTCCGCGCGGCGTCGAGGCCGGCGGAGTGGAAGCCGTAGAGGTTGGTGAAGATGCGATCCTGATCGGAGAGCATGGGGTCGTCCTACGGGCCTGAAGCGGCGGACTCGGATGGGGTGAGGCGGCGGCGCGGGGTCGTGGCCCTACCTCCCGCTCGGGCCCGGAGGCCCCTTGTCGGCGGGGTCGACCCCGACCGGCTTGGCCTGGGTCCCGTCGGTCTTGCCCGGCGAGGCGATCGGCTCAGCGCCGGATTCCGGGGTCGAGCCCTTGGTCTCGGCGACCGGACGGCCCTCCTCGGGCTTCGACGGCGTCTTGGTGTAGGACCGCCCGCTCTGCGGAGTGCCCCTCTCCTCGGGGCCGGTCTTCGACTCCACGACCGTCGAGCGGTCCTGGCGACCGGCATCGCCCTGAGGATTCGCCGGCTCCTGGCCGCCGGCGGCGCGTTGCGCCGGGGTGTCGACCGAGCCGCTCTCGATCGGCCGGCCGGCATCGGGGCGGGCCGGCTTCGGGTCGGCAGCCGCGGCCTGGGCGCTGCCGGCGGCCTCGGCCTTCGCCTTCGTCTCGTTCGTCTTGGCCTCGTCGCCGTCCTTCCGGTCCTGCTCCTCGAAGCGCTTGCGCCACGCGCCGACGCGCGAGCCGTCGAACAGCGTCTCGTCCTTCAGGGTCGTCACCGCGTCCTTCGGCTCGGACGAGATGCGGCCGGTCTGCGAGCCCTTGCGCACCGGACGACCGGCGGCGAGGTCGTCCATCAGCTTGCCGAGGGACTCGGGCGTGAGATCCTCGTAGTAGTCCTGGTTGATCTGCACCATCGGCGCGTTGCAGCACGCGCCGAGACACTCGACTTCCAGCCACGAGAAGTTGCCGTCCGGATCGACGTGGCCCGAGGGGCCGAGCCGGTCGTGCAGCATCTGCTTCAGCTCGCGGGCGCCGCAGACGTCGCACGGCACGGTGCCGCAGATCTGGATCCAGTGACGGCCCACCGGCTCCAGCGCGAACATCGTGTAGAAGGTCGCGACCTCGAGCACGCGGATATGCGGCATGCCGAGCTGGTCGGCGACCGCCTCGATCGCCTTCTGCGGCAGCCAGCCGCCGTTCTGCTCCTGCGCCTTCCACAGCAGCGGGATCACCGCCGAAGCCTGCCGGCCCTCGGGGTACTTGGCGATCTGGCCCTCGGCCCACTCGGCGTTCTCGGGGGTGAACGCGAAGCTCTCGGGCTGCTCGGATACGGGGGCTAGTCTGCGGTTGGCCATCTCACACGTCTCCGCCGGGCGCGGTCGTCGCCGTCGTCACCGGTCCACCTCGCCGAACACGATGTCGAGGGTGCCGAGGATGCACGACACGTCCGCCAGCATGTGGCCGCGGCACATCCAGTCCATCGATTGCAGGTGGGCGAAGCCCGGAGCGCGGATCTTGCAGCGGTACGGCTTGTTGGTGCCGTCCGCGACGAGGTAGACGCCGAACTCGCCCTTGGGTGCCTCGACCGCGGCGTAGACTTCGCCGGCCGGGACGTGGAAGCCCTCGGTGTAGAGCTTGAAGTGGTGGATGAGCGCCTCCATCGAGCGCTTCATCTCGCGCCGCGGCGGCGGCGCCACCTTGCCGTCGAGGGTGGCGATGGGCCCCTGCCCCGCCGGCTCGCGCAGCTTGGCGATGCACTGCTTCATGATGCGCACGCTCTGGCGCATCTCCTCCATGCGGATGACCTGGCGATCGTAGGTGTCGCCGTTCTTCCCCACGGGGATGTCGAACTCCATCTCCTCGTAGACCTCGTAGGGCTGCGCCTTGCGCAGATCCCACGGGATCCCCGAGCCGCGCACCATCACGCCCGAGAAGCCCCAGGCCATCGCCTCCTCGACGGTGACGATGCCGATGTCGACGTTGCGCTGCTTGAAGATGCGGTTCGCCATCACGAGGTTGTCGAGGTCGTCGACCACCTGCGGGAAGGTCTCGCAGAACGTCTCGATGTCGTCGATCAGCGCCGGGGGCAGATCCTGGTGGACGCCGCCGGGGCGGAAGTAGTTGGCGTGGAGGCGAGCGCCCGACGCGCGCTCGTAGAAGATCATCAGCTTCTCGCGCTCCTCGAAGCCCCAGAGCGGGGGCGTGAGGGCGCCGACGTCCATCGCCTGCGTGGTGACGTTGAGCAGGTGCGACAGCAGCCGGCCGATCTCGCAGAACAGCGTGCGGATCAGCTTGGCGCGGCGCGGCACCTCGATCCCGAGCATCCGCTCCACCGCGAGGCAGAAGGCGTGCTCCTGGTTCATCGGCGCGACGTAGTCGAGCCGGTCGAAATACGGAGTGGATTGCAGGTAGGTCTTGTACTCGATCAGCTTCTCGGTGCCGCGATGCAGCAGGCCGATATGCGGGTCGACCCGCTCGACGATCTCGCCGTCGAGTTCCAGCACGAGGCGCAGCACGCCGTGCGCCGCCGGATGCTGCGGGCCGAAATTGATCGAGAAGTTGCGGATGCTGTGCTCGCCCATGTCGGCTCAGCCTTTCGCCGGTGCCTTGTCGGCCTTCTCGTCGCCGGGGAGGATGTAATCCGTCCCTTCCCACGGCGAGAGGAAGTCGAACTGCCGAAATTCCTGGTTGAGCCGCACGGGCTCGTACACCACTCGCGCCTCGTCCTGGTCGTAGCGGACCTCGACGAAGCCGGTGAGCGGGAAGTCCTTGCGCAGGGGATGCCCCTCGAAGCCGTAATCGGTCAGCAGCCTGCGCAGGTCGGGGTGACCCGAGAACAGGATGCCGTAGAGGTCGTAGGTCTCGCGCTCGTACCAGTTGGCCGAGGGGAAAACCTCGATCACCGACGGGACCGGGGTCATCTCGTCGGTCTGGACCTTGATCCGGATGCGCTGGTTGTGGCGCAGCGAGAGCAGGTGGTAGACGACGTCGAACCGCTTCTCGCGGCCCGGGTAGTCGGCGCCGCAGATGTCGATGAAGCAGCGGAAGGCGCAGGCCGGGTCGTCGCGAAGATGCGTCAGCACCGCGACGATCGCGTCCACCTTCACGACCAGCGTCAGTTCGCCGAAGGCGATGACCCGCGCCGTGACCGCCTCGCCGAGCGCCGCCTCGATCGAAGCGCCCAGGGACTCGAGCCCGCCCTCGCCCTGCGAGACCGCGGTGTGCGCCAGGATGGTGATGCCGTTGCTCATGCCCGGGCCTCAGCGCTCGATCGTGCCGGTGCGGCGGATCTTCTTCTGCAGAAGCAGCACGCCGTAGAGCAGCGCCTCGGCGGTGGGCGGGCAGCCGGGGACGTAGATGTCCACCGGCACCACCCGGTCGCAGCCGCGCACCACCGAGTAGGAATAGTGATAGTAGCCGCCGCCGTTGGCGCACGAGCCCATCGAGATGACGTAGCGCGGCTCCGGCATCTGGTCGTAGACCTTGCGCAGGGCCGGAGCCATCTTGTTGGTCAGCGTGCCGGCGACGATCATCACGTCGGACTGGCGCGGCGAGCCGCGGGGGGCGAAGCCGAAGCGCTCGCAGTCGTAGCGCGGCATCGACATCTGCATCATCTCGACGGCGCAGCAGGCGAGGCCGAAGGTCATCCACATCAGCGAGCCGGTGCGGGCCCAGGTGATGAGGTCGTCGGTCGTCGTCAGCAGGAAGCCGCGGTCGGCGAGTTCGCTGTTGATCTGCAGGAAGGTCGGGTCGTTGGCGCCGATCGGCTGGCCGGTGGCGGGATCGAGGATCCCCTTCGGCTGGGGCGCGATCGCGGGAGCGCGGGAGAGGGTGGTGTCGAGGGCCATGGAGGATGTCCGGAACTCGGGAGGCGGCGGGAGCGGTCCTGCGTTCAATCCCACTCGAGGGCGCCCTTGCGCCACTCGTAGACGAAGCCGACCGTCAGCACGCCGAGGAACAGCATCATCGACCAGAACCCGAACCAGCCGAGATCCCCGAAGGTGATCGCCCAAGGGAACAGGAACGCGACTTCGAGGTCGAAGATGATGAACAGGATGGCGACGAGATAGAACCGCACGTCGAACTTCATGCGCGCGTCGTCGAACGCGTTGAAGCCGCACTCGTAGGCCGAGAGCTTCTCCGGATCCGGGCTGTTGTAGGCGACCAGGAACGGAGCGACGAGCAGCGCCAGCGCGATCACCAGGGAGACGCCGATGAAGATCACCAGGGGCAGATAGTCCGACAGGAGGCCGTTCATCGAGCACCCTCTATGGTTGTCGCGGGCACGGTGGAGCCGCGCGGGCCCCGCCGCTTCGGGGCCGCCATGTCGGAACGGTTCCAAAGCCCGGAAGGTGCGCGAGGCTTAAACGAGCGGGTATGACGAAACAAGGGGCGTTCGCACCGCACAAACCGCGAACGTCCGCACGTTAGATAGGGACAACCCCGCCTGTCTCAACCGCTTCGGGGTCTCGCTGCCCGGTCAGGATCGTCGCAGGCGGCGGGCCGGGCTGACGCTGGGGTGTGTTGCGCCGCAGCGTCGCCGTCACCGGCTGGTCAGGATCAGCGCCCAGTAGCGCCTGTAGCGGGTTCCCGGCGCGTCGACCCGGGCGACACCGATCCGCTGGGCCTGCGGCAACAGCATGTTGCGGTTGTGCTCCGGCGAGTTCTGCCAGCGCTTCAGCACCTCGTCGAAGGTGCTCGATCCGGCGCTGAGGTTCTCGGCGGCGTAGCGCCCGCCGAATCCGGCCCTGGCGAGGCGGGCGTCGAAGCTGCCGCCGACCTCGTGCGACAGGTAGCCGGCCCTGGCGTTCGACTGCGCCTGGAGCGAGGCGGCGCGGATCAGGGTCGGGTCGATGCTGACCGGGCCGAGGCCGTGGCTCGCGCGGTAGCGGGAGATCGCGGCGGCGGCGGCGGTCTCGTCGAGGATCACCGGCGTCGTCGGCAGATCGGGGACCGGCAACAGCGCCGAGCCGCTGCACCCGGCGAGCCACAGGCAGCAGGCGAGCGTGACGAAACCCCGGCGTTGCATGGGCGGACTCCTCCCGGCCCGGTGCTCGGGCCCGCGGGGTCCGTGTCGCTGGATTGTGGAGATTTCCGGAATGGTTCCGGCGTCGCGTCACGAGAGCGGCGGAGCGTGGCGCCGCGGCCACGCCCCGCCGGTCACGCCGCCAGCAGGCTTCCCATCCGCGCCACGCGGGCGAGGTGATGGTCGGCGTCGCCGAACATCTGGTCGATCATCGTCGCGCGCTTGAAGTAGTGGCCGACGCTGTACTCCATCGTCATGCCGACGCCGCCGTGGAGCTGGATCGCGCCCTGGCCGACCACCCGGCCGGAGCGGCCGATCTGCACCTTGGCGCCGGACACCGCCCGCGACCGCTCGGCCGCGTCGTCCTCGTAGGCCATCATGCTGGCGAGGAACGACATCGAGCGGGCCTGCTCCAGGGCGATGAACATGTCGGCGGCGCGGTGCTGGAGCACCTGGAACGACCCGATGGCGACGCCGAACTGCTTGCGGGTCTTGAGGTACTCCACCGTCAGCCGGTGCATCCGGTCCATCGCCCCGACCGCCTCGGCGCAGAGCGCCGCGATCGCCTCGTCGGCGACGCGCTCGATCGCCGGCAGCGCGCCCTCGGACGAGCCGATCACCGCCTCGGGAGCGACCCGCACCGAGGACAGCGAGATCTCGGCCGCGCGCTGGCCGTCCTGGGTCGGGTAGCCGCGGCGGGAGACGCCTTCGGCGTCGGCCTCGACCAGGAACAGCCCGATCCCGTCGCGGTCGCGGCGCGAGCCGGCGGTGCGGGCCGAGACGATCAGCCGGTCGGCGCTGTCGCCGTGCAGGACGAGGGCCTTCTCGCCCTCCAGCACCCAGCCCTCGCCGTCGCGCCGGGCCTGGACGCCGACGTCGTGCAGGTCGTAGCGGGCCTGCCGCTCGCTATGCGCGAAGGCGTAGCGGGTCTCGCCGCCGATGAGGCCGGGCAGCCACTCCGCCCGCTGCTCGGAGCTGGCGGCGTGGCGCAGGAGGCCGCCGGCCAGCACCACGGTGGCGAGGTAGGGCTCCAGCACCAGGGCGCCGCCGAACGCCTCCATGACGATCATCGTCTCCACCGGCCCGCCGCCGATGCCGCCATCCTCTTCGGCGAACGGGACGCCGAGCAGCCCCTGCTCGGCGTAGGACCGCCACATCTCGGGCGAGAAGCCCTCGGCGTGCCGGCCGTGGCGCCTGCGTGCCTCGAAGTCGTAGCGGTCGGCGAGCAACCGCTCGACGCTGTCCTTGAGGAGGGTCTGCTCCTCGCTCAGATCGAAATCCATTGCTGGTCCCCTCCCCCGGCTCAGAGACCGAGAATCGCCTTCGCGATGATGTTCTTCTGGATCTCGTTCGAGCCGCCGTAGATCGAGATCTTGCGCCAGTTGAAGTAGGTCGGCGCGACCGGCGAGGCCCAGTCCGGCCCGACCGGCGGCTCGTTGCTGCCGTGCGGGTCGGCCTCGTCCTCCGACGCGTAGGGCAGCGCGAACGGGCCGACCACCTCCATCAGGAGCTCGGTCGTCGCCTGCTGGATCTCCGAGCCCTTGATCTTGAGGATCGAGGAGGCCGGATCGGGCTTGCCCTTCTCGCGCTTGCGCTCGGCGGCGACGACGCGCAACTGCGTCATCTCCAGGGCCTTCAGCTCGATCTCAAGGGCCGCGAGCTTCTCGGCGAAGCGCGGGTTCTCCAGGATCGGCGCGTCGCCGACCCGCTCCAGGGCGGCGAGTTCGCGCAGGCGGCGCAGGCGCTGCTTCGACACGCCGACCCGGGCGATGTTGGTGCGCTCGTTGCCGAGCAGGAACTTGGCGTAGTCCCAGCCCTTGTTCTCCTGCCCGACGAGGTTGTCGACCGGCACCCGCACGTCGTCGAAGAACACCTCGTTGACCTCGTGGCCGCCGTCGATGGTCTGGATCGGCCGCACGGTGATGCCGGGAGTCTTCATGTCGATGAGCAGGAAGCTGATGCCCTCCTGCTTCTTCACGGTGGTGTCGGTGCGCACGAGGCAGAAGATCCAGTCGGCGTACTGGCCGAGGGTGGTCCAGGTCTTCTGGCCGTTGACGACGTAGTGGTCGCCGTCGCGCACCGCGCGGGTCTTCAGCGAGGCGAGGTCGGAGCCCGAACCCGGCTCGGAGAAGCCCTGGCACCACCAGTCGTCGAGGTTGGCGATGCGCGGCAGGAAGCGCGTCTTCTGCGCCTCGTTGCCGAAATGGGCGATCACCGGTCCGACCATGTAGACGCCGAACTGGAGCGGCGACGGCGCCGGGAAGCTCTGCAGCTCGTCGAGGAAGATGTATTGCCGCACCGGGTCCCAGCCGGTGCCGCCCCACTCGACCGGCCAGTTCGGCACCGCCCAGCCCTTGGCGTTGAGGATCTTCTGCCAGGTGACGATGTCGTCCTTCGACGGATGGCGCCCGTCGACCATCTTGGCGTGGATGTCCTTGGGCAGGTTCTGCTCGAAGAAGCTGCGGACTTCCTGCCGGAAGGCGCGCTCCTCTGGGGTGAAGCGAAGGTCCATGGGGTGCCTCCTCGGTCGGTGTCTTGGTCTTGGCGTAATAGTCTTGGCGTATTAGTCTTGGCGTGTTGGTGGCAGCCTGCCCTCCCCCGCGGAGGGGGGAGGGTCGGGGTCGCGGCTCAGAGATCCCTGAACCCCTTCCCCTCCGCCGCCAGCCGCTCCAGCAGCGCCGCCGGCTTGAAGTCGTCGCCGTACTCGGCCTGATAGGCGCGCAGGCGCTCAAGCACCTTCGGCAGACCGATCGTGTCGGCCCAGAACATCGGGCCGCCGCGATAGACCGGCCAGCCGTAGCCGTTGATCCACACGATATCGATGTCGGAGGCGCGGATCGCCTTGCCCTCTTCGAGGATCTTCGCGCCCTCGTTGACCATCGGGTAGAGGCAGCGCTCCAGGATCTCCCCGTCGGAGGCCGGCTTCCGGGCGAGGCCCTGGCGCTCGGCCACCCTGGCGATGATGTCCTCGGTGACCTTGGACGGCGTCGCCTTGCGCTTCTCGTCGTAGTCGTAGAAGCCGGCGCCGGTCTTCTGGCCGCGGCGGTCGAGCTCGCAGAGCAGGTCGCGCACGCTCTCGGACTTGTTGGTCTCGCGGCTCCAGCCGATGTCGAGCCCGGCGAGGTCGATCATCGCGAACGGTCCCATCGGCAGGCCGAAATCCTGGATCACCCGGTCGACGTCCCAGGGCTTCACGCCCTCCAGCATCAGCCGGTTGGCCTCGCGCTGGCGCTGGGCGAGCATCCGGTTGCCGACGAAGCCGTGGCAGACCCCGACCAGCACCGCGATCTTGCCGACCTTGCGGCCGAGCTGCATCGCGGTGGCGATGACGTCCTTGTCCGTCTTCTCGCCGCGCACGACCTCGAGCAGCCGCATCACGTTGGCGGGCGAGAAGAAGTGCATGCCGATGACGTCGCCGGGCCGGCCGGTCATCGCCGCGATGGCGTCGACGTCGAGGTAGGAGGTGTTCGAGGCCAGGATCGCGCCGGGCTTGGCGATGCGGTCGAGCTTCGAGAAGATCTCCTTCTTGATCCCCATGTCCTCGAACACCGCCTCGATGACGAGGTCGCAGTCGCGCAGGGCCTCCAGCTCCAGGGTCGGGGTGAGCAGACCCATCCGGGTCTCGACGTCCTCCGGCTTGAGCCGGCCCTTCCTGGCGGTGTTCTCGTAGTTGGTGCGGATGGTCTTGAGGCCGCGGTCGAGCGCCTCCTGGCGCGTCTCGACGATCGTCACCGGGATGCCGGCGTTCAGGAAGTTCATCGAGATGCCGCCGCCCATCGTGCCGGCGCCGATGACGCCGACCTTGTGGATCGGGCGCGGCGCCGTGTCCTCGGGCACGTCGGGGATTTTCGCCGTCTGCCGCTCGGCGAAGAAGACGTGGCGCTGCGCCGCCGACTGGGTGCCGGAGACGAGCTTCGTGAACTGCTCGCGCTCGAAGGCGAGGCCCTGCTCGAACGGCAGCCGGCAGGCGGCCTCGATGCAGGCGATGCAGGCTTCCGGCGCCTCGAAGCCGCGCAGCTTGCGGGCGTTCTCCTTGCGGAACGTGTCGAACAGGCCGGGATCGTCGCGTCCTTCCGCGATGCGGTCGTCGCGGTCGCGGATCTTGGTCAGCGGGCGGTTCTCCGCCACCACGCGCTCGGCGAAGGCGACGGCGTGGGCGACGAGCCCGTCCTCGGGCGCGAGGTCGTCGATCAGGCCCATCCCGGCGGCCTGCCTGGCGCCGATCGGGGCACCGCCGACGATCACGTCCAGCGCCTTGCGCGGGCCGACGATCCGCGGCAGCCGCTGGGTGCCGCCGGCTCCGGGCAGGATGCCGAGCTTCACCTCGGGCAGCCCGACCTTCGCGGACGGCACCGCCACCCGGTAGTGGCAGGCGAGCGCCGTCTCCAGCCCGCCGCCGAGCGCGTTGCCGTGGATCGCCGCCACGACGGGCTTCTGCACCGCCTCGATCCGGTCGAGCAGCGCCGGCAGCGAGATCCCGCTCTGCGGCTTGCCGAATTCCGAGATGTCGGCCCCGGCCGAGAACATCCGCCCGCCGCCGGTGAGCACGATCGCGCTCACGGCCGGGTCGGCGGCGGCCTCGTCGAACGCCGTGCGCAGGGCCTCGCGCAGGGCCGCGCCGAGGGCGTTGACCGGGCCGGAGCGCATGGTGAGCACGGCGACCGCGCCCTCGCGGCTCACGGAGACGGGGGTGTCCTGGGTCATGGAAAGCACTTCCTCCGGCAGTGACGGGGGCGGCGAGTGAATCGCCACCCCAACCCTCCCCCCTCTGCGGGGGAGCGTGGCGAGCGGAGCGAGCGCAGCGGGCCGCAGTCCCGCCGAGAGGGGAACGCGACGGTGCCGGGTGTGGCGCCGGTCAGGTCGGTCGCGACCTCTCCGGAAGCGGCGTCCCCTCTCCCGCCCGGCCTGCGCCGGGCACCCTCCCCCTCAAAAGATCTCGAACAACCCGGCGGCGCCCATGCCGCCGCCGACGCACATCGTGACCACCCCGTACTTGGCGCGCCGGCGGCGGCCTTCCAGCAGGATGTGGCCGGTCATCCGGGCGCCCGACATGCCGTAGGGGTGGCCGATCGAGATCGCGCCGCCGTCGACGTTCAGGCGCTCGTCCGGAATGCCGAGGCGGTCGCGGCAATAGAGCACCTGCGAGGCGAACGCCTCGTTCAGCTCCCACAGGTCGATGTCCTCGACCGAGAGGCCGTGCTGCTTGAGGAGCTTCGGCACCGCGAAGACTGGGCCGATGCCCATCTCGTCGGGGTTGCACCCGGCCACCGCCATGCCGCGATAGGCGCCGAGGGGCGTCAGGCCCCGGCGCTCGGCCTCGCGGGCTTCCATCAGCACGCAGGCCGAAGCGCCGTCCGAGAGCTGGCTGGCGTTGCCGGCGGTGATGTGGCGGCCCTGCGCGATGCGCTGGCCGTCCTTGAACACCGGCTTCAGCGCCGACAGGTCCTCCAGCCGGGTCTGCGGCCGGTTGCCCTCGTCCTGCGACAGGGTGATCTCGCGCGACGAGGTCTCGCCGGTCGCCTTGTCGGTGACGCTCATCCGGGTCGTGATCGGCACGATCTCGTCGGCGAAGCGTCCGGCCTCCTGCGCCTCGGCGGTGCGCCGCTGCGAGCGCAGGGCGTACTCGTCCTGGGCCTCGCGGCCGATGCCGTAGCGGTCGGCCACCGTCTCGGCGGTCTCGATCATCGTCATGTAGATCGCCGGGATGTGCTCGACGAGCCACGGATCGGCGCCGCGGAAGCGGTTGATCCTGTCGTTCTGCACGAGCGAGATCGATTCGAGCCCGCCGCCGACCGCGATGTCGAGCCCGTCGCCGACGATCTCCTTGGCGGCGGTGGCGATCGCCATCAGGCCCGAGGCGCACTGCCGGTCGAGGCTCATGCCGGCGACGGTCTCGGGCAGGCCGGCGCGCAGGGCCGACTGCCGGGCGACGTTGCCGCCGGTCGAGCCCTGCTGGAGCGCGGCCCCCATCACCACGTCGCCGATCTCGGCCGGGTCGATGCCGGCCCGCTGCACCGCCGCCGCGATGGCGTGGCCGCCGAGCGCCTGGGCCTGCGTGTCGTTGAAGGCGCCCCGGTACGCCTTGCCGATGGGCGTGCGCGCGGTCGCGACGATGACGGCTTCCCGCATCTCGGGTTTCCTCCGTGGAAGCGCCGGCCTCTAGCGGTCCGGTCTCTGTTCGGGGCCTTTATCGTGGATCCGGTATGGCGCCGCAAGGGTTCTGGAACCTTGGGTGGGGCGCCGTCCGGCCGCGTTTTCGAAAAGGCGGCTTGCTTAATCGCCATTCAGGGCTAAGGTCCTCGAAAACGCAAGACCTGTTTTCGGGAGGAAGGGCATGTCGCTGTTCGATCTGTCCGGCCGCGTCGCCGTCGTCACCGGCTCGTCGCGGGGCATCGGGCGCGCCATCGCCGAGCGGCTGGCCGAGCACGGCGCGCGGGTGGTGGTGTCCTCGCGCAAGGAGGAGGCCTGCCGGGCCGTCGCCGACGCGATCAACGCCCGCCACGGCGAGGGACGGGCCGACGTCATCGCCGCCAGCATCTCGTCGAAGCCGGACCTGGAGCGGCTCGTCCGCGTCACGGAGGAGCGGCACGGCCGCATCGACGTCCTGGTCTGCAACGCCGCCAGCAACCCGTATTACGGGCCGATGAGCGGCATCGCCGACGAGCAGTTCCGCAAGATCCTCGACAACAACGTCATCGCCAGCAACTGGCTGGTGAGCTTCGTCGCCCCCGGGATGATCGCCCGGCGCGACGGCGCGATCATCCTGGTCTCGTCGGTCGGCGGGCTGAAGGGGTCGGGCGTGATCGGCGCCTACAACGTCTCCAAGGCCGCCGACTTCCAGCTCGCCCGCAACCTCGCGGTCGAGCTCGGGCCGCACAACGTGCGGGTCAACTGCATCGCCCCGGGGCTGGTCCAGACCGATTTCGCCCGGGCCCTGTGGGAGAACCCGCAGACCCGCGACGCCTACCTGTCGCGCACGCCGCTCGCCCGCATCGGCCAGCCCGACGAGATCGCCGGCGCGGCCGTCTTCCTGGCGAGTCCCGCCGGCGCGTTCATGACCGGCCAGAGCATCGTGATCGACGGCGGACAGACCATCACCTGACCCAGCCTCGCGGCCACCCGCTCCGTTCCGCCCTCACCCGCGAGACCGCCGATGACCGACCTGCCCGCATCCTCCGTGGCTTCCTGGCCCGCGATCTCCTTCGCCGAGGCCACCGCGCGGCTGACGGCCCCGGGCTCGCCGTTCGCGGTGACCGAGACGGTCATCCGCGGCGTGCCGACACGGATCTGGGCCGCGGCGCCGCCGACCCTGCGCGACGTGTTCGTCGCCGCCCGGGCCCACGGCGAGCGCACCTTCCTGGTCTACGAGGACGACCGGGCGACCTTCGAGGGCTTCGCCCGCGCCGTGCTGGCGCTCTCCGCCGATCTGATCCGCAACGGCGTGAGGCCCGGCGACCGCGTCGCGATCGCGATGCGCAACCTGCCGGAATGGCCGGTGGCGTTCTTCGCGACGCTCCTGGCCGGCGGCATCGCCACCCCGCTCAACGCGTGGTGGACCGGGCCGGAACTCGACCACGGCATGACGGATTCCGGTGCGTCGGTCGCGATCGTCGACGGCGAACGGTGGGAGCGGATCGCCGGGCGCCGCCATCTCTATCCGGACCTGCGCCGGGTTCTGGTCGCCCGCGCGGCACCGGACGCCGCCGGCGTCGGGGCCCTGGCGGGGGTGATCGGCCCGGTGGCGGCCTGGGGCGACCTGCCGGCGGGCGAGATCCCGGACGTCGCGCTGGAGCCGGATGGCCCGGCCACCCTGTTCTACACCTCGGGCACGACCGGCCGGTCCAAGGGTGCGGTCGGCACCCACCGCAACGGCGCCTGCGCCGTGCTGGCCCATCCCTACTCCCTCGCACGATCGCTGCTGCGCCGCGGGCAGGCCCTGCCGGTCGCCGATCCGGCGGCACCCCAGAAGGTGTCGCTGGTCTCGGTGCCGTTCTTCCACGTCACCGGCTGCTTCGCCACCCTCGTCACCGGGCTCTACCGCGGCTCGCGCCTGATCCTGATGCGGCGCTGGGATCTCGAGAAGGCGATGGCGCTGATCGAGCACGAACGCTGCACCAGCGCCGGCGGGGTGCCGACCATCGCCTGGCAGCTCCTCGACGGACGCGAGGCCGGCACCCACGACCTGTCGTCGCTGGAGAGCATCAGCTACGGCGGCGCCCCCGCCCCGGCCGAGCTGGTGCGCCGCCTGAGGGCCGCGTTCCCGCACGCCGCCCCGGCCACCGGCTGGGGCATGACCGAGACCGCGGGCACCTTCACCCACCATCAGGCCGAGGATTACGTCCACCATCCCGACAGTTGCGGCCCGCCGCTGCCGGTCTGCGAGGCCCGCATCACCGATCCGCTCGGAGAGACGCTCGCCCCGGGCGAGGTCGGCGAGTTGTGGGTGAAGGGACCGAACGTGGTCGCCGGCTACTGGGGCCGGCCGGAGGACACCGCGGCGGCGTTCCGGGATGGCTGGCTGCGCACCGGCGACCTCGCCCGCATGGATTCCGAGGGCTTCGTCACCATCGTCGATCGCGCCAAGGACATGCTGATCCGCGGCGGCGAGAACATCTATTGCTGCGAGGTCGAGAACACCCTGCACGAGCACCCGGCGGTGGTCGATGCCGCGGTCGTGGCGATCCCCCACCCCACCCTCGGCGAGGAGCCGGGTGCGGTCGTGGCGATCGGGCGCGGCCAGGAGGCGAGCGAGGCCGAACTGCGCGCCTTCGTCGCCGGGCGTCTGGCGGCATTCAAGGTCCCGGTACGGATCCTGCTCCACGACGAGATCCTGCCGCGCAACGCCAACGGCAAGATCCTCAAGAGCGAGCTGCGCAAGCTGTTCTGAAGCGTGGTCCGGCCGGGAGGCCGGACCCGCGGAGGCGGGACGGGCGCCGGCCGCGCCGGTGCCGTCACCGGAACAGCGACGCCATCCCGCCCTGGCTGCGACCGAGGCCCTGCTTGGCGACAGCGTTGTTCTGATCGATCGCCACCGCGCGCTGATAGCTCTCGGTCGCCTCCTGCCGGCGGTTGCTCTTCTCGTAGGCGAGACCGCGGTAGGCCCAGGAATCGGCGTCCTTGTTGTTGACGTTGAGCGCCGCGTTGTAGTCCTCGATCGCCTTGTCGAACTGGTTGGTGGCGATCAGGCTCTGGCCGCGGGCGGCGTAGGGCGCGCTGACGAACGGATTGCGGTCGATGGCGGCGTCGAAGTCTCCGATCGCGGCGCGATGCTGCCCCTGCGCCTGCCGCACGAGGCCGCGGGCGTGGTAGGCCTCGGCCGATTCCGGCGTCAGGCGGATCGCCTGGCTCAGGTCGGCGTAGGCCGCCTCGAAGTTGCCCTGGGCGCGCTGGAGGTTGGCGCGGCCGATATAGGCGGCGCCGTAATTCGGATCGACGTTGATGGCGCGGGAGAAATCCTGCAGCGCGGCGTCGCTGCGGCCGGACTGGCGGTAGGCCAGGGCGCGGTTGGTCAGCGCCGAGGCGGAGTTCGGATCGAGCTGCACCGCCTTGGTGAAGTCGGCGATCGCCTCGGTGTAGGAGCCGGCCCGGGCATAGGCGGCGCCCCGGGTGTTGTAGGCGGCGGCATCGTTCGGATTGCGCGCGATGACGTCCGACAGCGAGGCGATGTTGGTCTCGGTGGCACCGGACTTGTCGGCTGCTTCGAGAACGGCGAATTGCCGTGTCGACGTGGCGCGGCTGACGGTGTCGCAGCCGGCGAGGGCCAGCGCCGTCAAAGCCGTCGCCCCGAGCATCCGCACCGCACGGCTGTGGCCGATCACAGAGTTCATCGCCCGATCCCCTGGCGGCGGCCGGTCCTGCCGCTCACCCCTCGTCATCCAATCGCTCGGCACGGGCTCCGTCCCTGCTGACGGGCCGGGCCGTGACGGTCCTCGCGCCGCCAGCTGACGCCGCGCGAGGTCCCGTGAGCGGAACGATCTCGGATCGCGGTGAATGCCGGCTTAAGGCGCCGGCCTCCCGCTTCCGGGTCCGATGTGGCGAAGGTGTGGCTGCTCGTCGCGCAGGGGCGTGCCGCCCGCGGCGAGACCGGGGCGTGTGGCGGGCCGGCAACAATGCGCGCTCAGCCCTCGGCGACGAGGCGGGTGACGTGGCCCATCTTGCGGCCCGGGCGCGCCTCCCCCTTGCCGTAGAGATGCAGGTGGCTGCCCGGCTCGGCGAGGTAGGACAGCCATCGTTCGGCCTCGTCCCCGACGAGGTTCCGCATCTCGACCGCCGCACCCCCGACCCGGCCCGGATCGCCGAGCGGCCAGCCGCAGACCGCCCGGACGTGCTGGGCGAACTGCGAGGTCAGCGCGCCCTCGATGGTCCAGTGGCCGGAATTGTGCACCCGCGGCGCGATCTCGTTGACGACCAGCCCGGCGCGGCCGTCCGCCCCGCGGACCAGGAACATCTCCACCGCCAGCACGCCGACATAGTCCAGCGCATCCGCGATGGCGCGGGCGATGGCCAGCGCCTCGCCGGCCTCGTCCGGCGCGAGGCCGGGCGCCGGAACGACGGTGCGGGCGAGGATGTGGTGGCGGTGCTCGTTGGCGCAGGGATCGAAGGCCGAGAACGCGCCCGCGGCGGTGCGGGCGGCGACGACCGAGACCTCGGATTCGAACGGCACGAAGCCTTCGAGGATGCAGGGCTGGCCGTGGAACGCCGCCATCACCGCCTCGGGGTCGACCGTCTCGTCGGCGCGCAGCATCCGCTGGCCCTTGCCGTCGTAGCCGAACCGGCGGGTCTTCAGCACCGCCGGCTGGCCGAGATCGGCCAGGGCCCGGGCCAGCCCGGCGGCGTCGTCCACCGCCCGGAACGGCGCGGTCGGGATGCCGAGCCCGGCGACGAAGCTCTTCTCCGTCAGCCGGTCCTGGGTGGTCGCGAGCGCCGCCGCGCTCGGATGCAGCGGCCGGCGCCCGGCGAGGATCTCGGCGGTCGGGCGCGGGATGTTCTCGAACTCGTAGGTCACGACGTCGACCGAATCGGCGAAGGCCGCGAGGGCCGCCGCGTCGTCGTAGGAGGCCACCGTGCGGCGGCCCGCGACCTCGAAGGCCGGGCTGTCGGCGTCGGGAGCGTAGACGTGGACCCTCAGCCCGTAGGCGGCCGCCGCGAGGGCGATCATCCGGCCGAGCTGGCCGCCGCCGACGATCCCGATCGTCGCGCCGGGCTGCAACGGACCGCTCGCTGCGGTCGTCATGGCGCGTCCGATACCGGGCGCTCGGCCACCGCCTCGCTCTGGCGGGCACGCCACGCGTCGAGGCGGACGGCGAGATCCGGATCGTGCAGCGCCAGGACCGCGGCGGCCAGCAGCGCGGCGTTGACCGCACCGGCCCGGCCGATCGCGAGCGTGCCGACCGGAATGCCGGCCGGCATCTGCACGATCGACAACAGGCTGTCCTCGCCCGAGAGCGCCTTCGACTCGACCGGGACGCCGAAGACCGGCAGCGGCGTCATCGCGGCGGTCATGCCGGGCAGGTGGGCGGCCCCCCCCGCCCCCGCGATGACGACCCGGAACCCGGCGTCCCGCGCGCCCTTGGCAAAGGCGACGAGCCGGTCGGGGGTGCGGTGGGCCGAGACGATGCGGTCGTCATGCGCGATGCCGAGCGCGTCGAGCGTCTCGGCGGCGTGGCGCATCGTGGCCCAGTCCGACTGGCTGCCCATGATGATCGCGACCGGGGGCGATGCCGCCATGTCTGACCCCATGTCTGACCCGTTCCTTCCTCACGCCGCGCGCCGCCCGCACGGCGCGACGGCGATGCGACGGTCTGACGCCGGGAATGCGCCCGGCCCGCGCCAACCGCAAGTAGCGGCGCGCCTCCGGCGCCGCAAGCGCCCATCCCGGCCGGGGACCGGTGCGCCCTACGCGATGATGTCCGGCGTGAGCTGGTCTTCCAGGAAGGTGATCCGGTCGCGCAGGGACAGCTTGCGCTTCTTCAGCCGCTGGACCTGAAGCCGGTCGCCGCTCGAGAGATGCATCAGCGCCTCGATCGCATCGTCGAGGTCGCGGTGCTCCTGCCGCAGGCGTGCCAGCTCATCCTCGTACTCCGCCGCCGATTCCGCACTCAACTCGAACGCCATCGTGGTTCAGTCCCGCACTGCCGCCAGGAAAGCATGCGCCAGCGGCCGGATTCCGGCAAGGCCGGGCTCCGGCTTCCGGCGCCGGGGGCCGCCGCCCCGCTCGCCATGACGCAGCGCAGCATCGAATGGCTTCGACATGCGGCACGGCCTGTGGCAGGTTCCCGATGTCAGGACCATGACAGGAGGTATCGGCTGATGTCGTTGCAGACGCATCTGATCGAACTGGAGCGCAAGCACGAAGCGCTCGAGCGTGAGATCCAGGACGCAATCACACACCCTTCCAGTGACGACCTGCGCATCGTCGAGCTGAAACGGCGCAAGCTCCATCTCAAGGACGAGATCAACCGGCTCCGCTCGGGCGATTCCCGAACGATGCATTAGCCACCCGAATTTATAGTTCAGCTTTATTGCCAAGCCGCCGCGTCGCGCAGCGTTCGCCGGAGCCGCGAGCGCATCGGCAACGACAGCGGTGCCGGATCGGCTTTCACGGTGGAGTTGCACTAGAGCAGGGTCCGATCACGTTGCAGTCGGACCCTGCTCCAGGTCGTCGATCGTGCCGCATTTCCCACGACGAAGCGGCATCCGCCTCGTCGGGAAGTGCTCGTGGCAGCTCCGCTTCGTGTCGTGCGGAGCACGGCGGCCCGAGGGCGCGCCGATCGGCCCGTCTTCAGATCGCCCGCGCCATCTCCCGCAGGAGGAACTTCTGGATCTTGCCGGTCGAGGTCTTCGGCAACTCGACGAACACGACGTGCCGGGGCACCTTGTAGCCGGCGAGCGTCTGCCGGCACCAGCCGATCAGCTCCTCGGCCGAGACCATCCCGGAACCCTTCAGCTCGACGAAGGCGCAGGGCGTCTCGCCCCATTTCTCGTCCGGCTTGGCGACCACCGCGGCGGCGGCGACCGCCGGGTGCTTGAACAGCGCCTCCTCGACCTCGATCGAGGAGATGTTCTCGCCGCCCGAGATGATGATGTCCTTGGACCGGTCCTTGAGCTGGATGTAGCCGTCCGGGTGCTTCACCCCGAGATCGCCCGAATGGAACCAGCCGCCGCGGAAGGCGGACTCGGTCGCCGCCGGGTTCTTGAGGTAGCCGCGCATCACCACGTTGCCGCGGAACATGACCTCGCCCAGCGTCTCGCCGTCGGCCGGGACCGGCCGCATCGTCTCCGGATCGAGCACGTCGAGGGCTTCCAGCGGCGGGTAGCGCACGCCCTGGCGCGCCTTGCGGGCCGCCTGCTCGGGCTTGGTCAGGGCGTCCCAGTCGGCGTGCCACTCGTTGACCACCGCCGGGCCGTAGGTCTCGGTCAGGCCGTAGACGTGGGTGACGTCGAAGCCGGCCTCGGCCATGCCGGCGAGCACCGCCTCGGGCGGCGGCGCGGCGGCGGTGAAGAACGCCACCCTCTGCGCGAGGGCGCGCCGCTCGGCCTCTGGCGCGTTGATGAGCAGCGACATCACGATCGGCGCCCCGCACAGGTGGGTGACGCCGTGATCCGCGATGGCGTCGTACATCGCACCGGCCCGCACCTGCCGCAGGCAGACATGGGTGCCGGCCACCACCGACAGGGTCCAGGGGAAGCACCAGCCGTTGCAGTGGAACATCGGCAGCGTCCACAGGTAGACCGGATGGCGGCCGAGATTGCCCGCCACGACGTTGCCGACGGCGAGCAGCGAGGCGCCGCGGTGATGGTAGACGACGCCCTTCGGGTCGCCGGTGGTGCCCGAGGTGTAGTTGAGGGTGATGGCGTCCCACTCGTCCGCCGGCATCGCCCAGGCGTGGTCGGGGTCGCCGGAGGCGAGGACATCCTCGTACTCGATCGTGCCCAGGCGCTGGCCCGGGCCGCTGAACTCCGGGTCGTCGTAGTCGATCACCAGAGGCGTCACGCCGGCCCGGGCCAGCGCCGGCCCCATCGTGCGCGAGAACTCCCGGTCGGTGATCACCACCTTCGCCTCGCCGTGGTCGAGGCTGAAGGCGAGCACCGCCGGGTCGAGCCGGGTGTTGAGGGTGTTGAGCACGGCGCCGGCCATCGGCACGCCGTAGTGGCATTCGATCATCGCCGGCGTGTTGGCGAGCATCACCGCCACCGTGTCGCCGCGCCCGACGCCCCGGGCGGCCAGCGCCGAGGCGAGGCGCCGGCAGCGGGCGTAGAGGTCGCGGTAGCTGCGCCGCAGCGGCCCGTGGATCACCGCGACGTGGTCCGGAAACACCGCCGCCGCGCGTTCCAGGAAGGTCAGCGGCGTCAGCGGCTGGTGGTTGGCCGGGTTCCGGTCGAGGCCGTGGTCGTAGATGGTCCCGGCGTGCATGCGTCTCCTCCTCGCCCGTCCGGCCGCTCGCCGCTCGACATCGTGTCGGCGGCGGCCTTACTCTAAGCAGGCTTCTGGGACGCATGCGATGGCGACCTCCGACAATCTCGACGTCCTCGGCACATTCCTGCGCACGGTGCAGCCTCCGTCGCCGGTGGGGCGGGTGGTCGTGGCCTGCCCGAGCCTGGGCAGCCGGCCGACGATCAGCGATCTCTTCCGGCATACCGGCCTGAGCGAGGATCGGTTCGCGAAAGTCCTGGCGGAGGCGGAGACAAGGGAGCGTCTCCATCGCACGCGCGACCACGACCGCATCGTCGTCGAAGTGACGCCTCGCGGGCGCCGGCCGGCGCCGGACATGGCCGCCTGACCGCAGCAGCCACGATGATCTGCCACGCTCTCGTCGCGCTGTCCGGCCCGTCCGTCGGCGCCGGAGAACTCCTGAGCCGCTACCGCGATGCACCGTTCCACGTTCTGCGCACGCGCGGCGGCATCATCTCCTTGCTTCTGAACGCGGCGGCGAGCGTCACCGCCCTTTATGCTGCTCGATGTCTTCGGCGAGCGACTGCTCGGCAGCAGCGAGGATCCGATCCGGCGGGATACGACGAGAACGCTGGTCGCGGGCTTCGGCGCCCTCGGAGACCACGACCGTTCATGAGAGCTGCCCCATGAAGAAGCTCATCAACGATCCACGCCACGTCGTCCGCGAGATGCTCGAAGGTCTCGTCGACCTCCATCCCGGGCTCGCGATCCTCGAGGACGAGATGGTGGTCGTGCGCGCCGGCCTGCCCGAGCCGGCGCGGCGCCCGGTGGCGGTGCTGTCGGGAGGCGGAGCCGGGCACGAGCCGGCCCATGCCGGCTACGTCGGGCCGGGTCTGCTCGCCGGTGCGATCGCCGGCGACGTCTTCACCTCGCCGAGCACCGACGCGGTGCTCGTCGGAATCCGGGCCTGCGCGGGGCCCGCCGGTGCGGTCCTCATCGTCAAGAACTACACCGGCGACCGCCTGAATTTCGGCCTCGCGGCCGAACTGGCCCGGGCCGAGGGCATTCCGACCGAGGTGGTGGTGGTGGCCGACGACGTCGCCCTGCGCGACCGGATCGACCCGGCCCGCTCGCGCGGCGTCGCCGGGACGGTCCTCGTCCACAAGGTCGCGGGCGCGGCCGCGGAGGCCGGCCTGCCGGTCGCCGAGGTCGCGGCGGCGGCCCGCGGGGCGGCGGCACGGCTCGGCACGATGGGCGTCGCCCTGACGCCCTGCACCGTGCCGGCGGTCGGCCGGCCCGGCTTCGCCCTCGGCGAGGACGAGATCGAACTCGGCCTCGGCATCCATGGCGAGGCCGGATCGCAGCGGGCGAAGGTCCAGCCCGCCGACGCGCTGGTCGATGCCCTGGTCGAACGGATCCTGGCGGCCCTCGACCTCGGGGCCGGCGCCCGCGCCGCGCTGCTCGTCAACGGCCTCGGCGCCACCCCGCCGATGGAGCTGGCGATCGTCGCCCGGCGCGCCCTGGCGGCCCTGCGCGGGCGCGGGGTGACGGTGGAGCGGGCCTGGGTCGGCAACTTCCTCACCGCCCTCGACATGGCCGGCTGCTCGGTCTCGGTGCTGGCCGCCGACGACGCCCTGCTCGCGGCGCTCGACGCACCCGCCTCGGCCCCGGCCTGGCCGGGCGGCGGACGCCTCGCGCCGGAGCGCGGGCTGGTGCGGAGCGCGGCCATCCCGGCACCGGCCGCATCCGGCGCCGCCTTCCCGCTGGCCCCGCGCTTCGGGGCGGCGCTCGGCGCCGCGGCGGCTGCCCTCCGGTCGGATGAGGCCCGCCTCGCCGATCTCGACGGCCGCGCCGGCGACGGCGACCTCGGCGCCAGCATGGTCAGGGCCGCCGAGGCGATCGAGGGTCTCCCGGATTCCGCCTGGACCTCGCCGGCCGCGATGCTGGCGGGTCTCGGCGACGCCCTGCGGCGGGCGGTCGGCGGCAGTTCCGGCCCGTTCTACGCCACGGCGCTGCTGCGTTCCTCCCGCCGCCTCGGCGCCGATCCCGACCTCGCGGCCTGGGCGGCGGCGTTCGAGGAGGCGGCGGCGGGCATCGCGGATCTCGGCGGCGCCCGGCCGGGGGACCGCACGATGCTCGACGCCCTGCACCCGGCCGCCGGCGCGTTCCGGGCCGCGACGGAGGCGAGGCAGAGTGCCGGCGCCGCCCTCGCCGCGGCGGCCGACGCCGCCGAGGCCGGCGCCGCGGCGACGGCCGGAATGACGCCGCGCCTCGGCCGGGCGAGCTATCTCGGCGAGCGGGCGCTCGGCGTGCCCGATGCCGGCGCCAGCGCGGTCTCGACGTGGCTGCGGGCGCTCGCGGGGGCGGCCGGCTGAGACAGAGCGAGGCGCGTAAGACCATCGGATGACGGCTCGGGAATCCTCCGGCCGAGACGATCCGGCGCGATCCCGGTAAGGTTTCCCCGACAGAGCCCCGGCGCCGGCGCGGCCGCCAGGACGAAGGGGCCGCCGGGATGGAACCATGACGACGCCAGCCACGACGAGCCGCTATCCCGAGGTCTACGCTGCCTGGAAGGCCGATCCCGAAGCGTTCTGGCGCGAGGCCGCGCGAGCGATCGACTGGGCGCGGCCGCCGGAGACGGTGTTCGATCCCGCGGCGGGGGTCTACGGACGCTGGTTCGTCGGCGGCGAGCTGAACGCCTGCCACAACGCCGTCGACCGCCACCTGCCGGGGCGTGCGGAGCAGGCGGCGATCCTCTACGACTCGCCCGTCACCGGCACGCGGCGCAGCCTCACCTACGCCGAGCTGCGCGACGAGGTGGCGGCGCTCGGGGCAGTGCTTCAGGACCTCGGCGTCGGCCCCGGCGACCGCGTGGTGCTCTACATGCCGATGGTGCCGGAGGCGATCGTCGCGATGCTGGCCTGCGCCCGCATCGGCGCGGTGCATTCGGTGGTGTTCGGCGGCTTCGCGGCGCGCGAGCTGGCGGCGCGGATCGAGGACGCCGAGCCGAAGGCCGTGCTCGCCGCCTCCTGCGGCATCGAGCCGGGGCGGGTGGTGGCCTACAAGCCGCTGCTCGACGAGGCCTGCGCCCTCTCGGCCCACAAGCCGGATTCCTGCCTGATCCTCCAGCGCCCGCACTGCGAGGCGGCGATGACCGAGGGCCGCGACCGCGACTGGGACGGGGCGGTGGCTGCCGCCAGGGCGGCGGGCCGCGCCGCGCCGTGCGTCCCGGTCGCCGCCACCGACCCGCTCTACATCCTCTACACCTCCGGCACGACCGGTCGGCCGAAGGGCGTGGTGCGCGACACCGGCGGCTACCTCGTGGCGCTCGCGTGGTCGATGCCGAACCTGTACGGCGTGCGGCCCGGCGAGACGTACTGGTGCGCCTCCGACGTCGGGTGGGTGGTGGGGCACTCCTACATCGTCTACGGGCCGCTCCTGCACGGCTGCACCACGGTGCTCTACGAGGGCAAGCCGGTCGGCACGCCGGATGCGGGCGCGTTCTGGCGCGTCGTCGCCGAGACCGGCGCGGTGGCGCTGTTCACCGCCCCGACCGCCCTGCGGGCGATCAAGAAGGAGGATCCGGACGGGCGGCTGATGCAGGGCCACGACCTGTCGCGCTTCCGCACCCTGTTCCTCGCCGGCGAGCGCGCCGACCCCGACACCGTCGCGTGGGCGGAGACCATCACGGGCGTCCCGGTCATCGACCACTGGTGGCAGACCGAGACCGGCTGGCCGATCGCCGCCAACCCGGTCGGGCTCGGCGCGCTGCCGGTGAAGCGCGGCAGCCCGACGGTACCGATGCCGGGCTACGACGTGCAGGTGCTCGACGAGGGCGGCAAGCCGGTGCCGCCCGACGCGATGGGCACCATCGCGATCCGCCTGCCGCTGCCCCCGGGCTGCCTGCCGACCCTGTGGCGGCAGGACGAGCGCTGCCGCGAGAGCTACCTCGCGACCTTCCCGGGCTACTACAACACCTCGGATGCCGGCTTTCTCGACCGGGACGGCTACGTCTCGGTGATGGGCCGCACCGACGACATCATCAACGTCGCCGGCCACCGCCTCTCGACCGGCGGGATGGAGGAGGTGCTGGCCTCGCACCCGGCGGTGGCGGAGTGTGCGGTGATCGGCATCCGCGACGTGCTGAAAGGCGAGGCGCCGTGCGGCTTCGTCGTGTTGAAGAGCGGGGTGGACCGCTCCCCGGCCGAGGTCGAGCGCGAGCTGGTGGCCCTGGTGCGGGACAAGATCGGGCCGGTGGCGGCGTTCAAGCTCGCCCTGACGGTCGGGCGGCTGCCGAAGACTCGCTCGGGCAAGATCCTGCGCGGCACGATGAAGAAGATCGCCGACGGCGAGACCTGGACCACCCCGCCGACCATCGACGACCCGGCGATCCTCGACGAGATCGGCGAGAGCCTGAAGGCGCGCGGTCTCGGTTGACGCCGAGACCCGAGCAGGCCCCCCCTGCAACCGCCGCGCTGGCTCGGGCAGGGTCCTTGCGCCACACTCCGCACGAGTATCCCCGGCCCGGAGCCGCCTTCATGACCGACGCACGCCTGTTCGAGCCCCTGCGCCTCGACGGTCTCGACCTCGACAACCGGATCATCATCGCGCCGATGTGCCAGTACTCGGCCAGGGACGGGCAGGCGAGCGACTGGCACATGATGCATCTCGGCCAGCTCGCGATGTCGGGCGCCGGGCTGCTCACCCTGGAGGCGACCGCGGTCTCGCCGGAAGGACGGATCACCCACGGCGACCTCGGCCTCTACGACGATGCCTGCGAGCGCGAACTCGGCCGGGTGCTGGCGGCGATCCGCGAATACGCGCCGATCCCGCTCTGCATCCAGATCGCCCATGCCGGCCGCAAGGCGTCGAGCCAGGCGCCGTGGGAGGGCGGGCAGCAGATCCGGCCCGACTCGCCGAAGGGCTGGCTGACCGAGGCGCCCTCCCCGCTCGCCCACGGCGCCGAGGAGATCCCGCCCGTCGCCCTCGACGGGGCCGGGCTGAAGCGGGTGCGCGACGATTTCGTGGCCACCGCCCGGCGCGCGGTGCGCCTCGGCATCGAGTCGGCCGAGATCCACGCCGCCCACGGCTACCTGCTGCACCAGTTCCTGTCGCCGCTCTCGAACCAGCGCACCGACGAGTACGGCGGCAGCCTGGAGAACCGCCTGCGCTTCCCGCTCGAGGTGTTCGAGGCGGTGCGCGAGGCGTTCCCGAGCGGCAGCCCGGTCTGGGTCCGGGTATCGGCGACCGACTGGGTCGAGGAGGGCTGGGAGGTCGAGCAGACCATCGCCTTCGCGGAGGCGCTCAAGGCCCGCGGCGCGGCGGCGATCCACGTCTCCTCCGGCGGCGTGTCGACGAAGCAGCAGATCGCGCTGTCGCCGGGCTACCAAGTGCCGTTCGCCGACCGGATCAAGGCGGCGACCGGGCTGCCGACGATCGCGGTCGGGCTCATCACCGAGGCGCGGCAGGCCGAGAGCATCCTCGCCGAGGGCAAGGCCGACGCGATCTCGCTCGCGCGCGCGATCCTCTACGACCCGCGCTGGCCCTGGCACGCCGCGGCCGAACTCGGCGCCCGGGTGCGGGCGCCGAAGCAGTACTGGCGCTCGCAGCCGCGGGAGTACAAGGACCTGTTCCGCGACACCCATTTCGGGCAGCGGTGAGCCGCCGGTCCGGCGAGGCCGGATCCGCGGCCTGACGACGGAAGCGGCCGGCGCGGGAGTGCCGGCTCACGACATCTTGGCCTCGTCTGCCGTGGCACGGGGCTTGCGGCGCGCCTCATAAGATCGTTCCCTGCGGAAGGCCAGGACCTTGCGCAGTACAACGGCGAGACGCGAGACGAGACACCGCCGATGCCAGCCCCCCACACCGATCCCGTCGAGGAGCGCCTGCCGCTCGGCAGGCTGATCCCGCTCGCGCTCCAGCACGTGCTGGTGATGTATGCCGGCGCCGTGGCGGTGCCTCTGATCGTCGGCCGGGCGCTCGGGCTGTCGCCGGGGGACATCGCCTTCCTGATCAGCGCCGACCTGTTCGCCTGCGGGATCGCGACCCTGGTGCAGTGCGCCGGCCCGCCGGGCATCGGCATCCGCCTCCCGGTGATGATGGGGGTGACCTTCGCGGCGGTCGGGCCGATGCTGGCGATGGCGGCGACGCCGGAGGTCGGCCTGCTCGGCATCTACGGCTCGGTCATCGCCGCCGGCCTGTTCGGCCTCGCGGTCGCGCCGCATGTCAGCCGCCTGCTGCCGCTGTTCCCGCCGGTCGTCACCGGCACGATCATCCTGGTCATCGGCATCTCGCTGATGCGGGTCGGCATCAACTGGGCCGGTGGCGGCCTGCCGACCGTGACCCGGATGGTCGACGGCGTACCCGGCACCTTCCCCAACCCGGCCTATGGCGGGCCCGCCGGCCTCGGCATCGCGCTGTTCGTGCTCCTGGTCATCCTGGCGCTGATCAAGTGGGGCACCGGCTTCCTCGCCAACGTCGCGGTGCTCCTCGGCATCGTCGCCGGCTCGGTCCTCGCCTCCGCCCTCGGGCTGATGCATCTCGACCGCGTCGCCGCGGCACCGTGGTTCGCGCCGGTGCTGCCGTTCCATTTCGGCTGGCCGAGCTTCCACCTCTTGCCGATCGCCACGATGTGCGTGGTGATGGTGGTGGTGATGATCGAATCGCTCGGGATGTTCCTGGCGCTGGCCGAGATCACCGGCCGCCCGGTCGATCAGGCGGCCCTGGCCCGCGGCCTGCGGGCGGACGGGCTCGGCACGCTGCTCGGCGGCGTGTTCAACACGTTTCCCTACACGTCGTTCTCGCAGAATGTCGGCCTCGTCGGCGTCACCGGCGTGCGCTCGCGCTTCGTCACCGTCGCGGGCGGCGTCATCATGGTGGGCCTCGGCCTGCTGCCGAAGATGGCCGCCCTGGTCGAGGCGGTGCCGCAGGTGGTGCTCGGCGGGGCCGGGCTGGTGATGTTCGGCATGGTCGCGGCGACCGGCGCCCGGATCCTGGCGACCGTCGATTTCCGCACCAACCAGAAGAACATGTTCGTGGTGGCGGTCGCGGTCGGGTTCGGGATGATCCCGCTGGTTGCGCCCACCTTCTTCCGCAACCTGCCGCACGCGCTGCATCCGCTGCTCGAATCGGGCATCCTGCTCGCCGCCCTGGTGGCGGTGCTGCTCAACGCCTTCTTCAACGGGCTGGGCAGCGCCGAGCGGGCGCGGAGCGAGGCCACGGCGGCAGCAGCGGCCGCCGAGCACGTCTGAGCCGGGGGAGCGACATGACGCTGGTGCACAAGACCTACGGCAAGGGACGGGTGCGGGTGATGCGCGTCCACCGCGACGGCGAGCGCCACGAGGTGCGCGAACTCACCGTGCAGGCGATGCTGACCGGCGACTTCGGCCGCACCTTCACCCACGCCGACAATTCCCGCACCGTCTCGACCGACACGATCAAGAACGTCGTCAACATCGTCGCCCGCGAGAACCTCGCGCTCGGCAACGAGGAATTCTGCCGCGCGGTGGCGCAGCGCCTGCTCGACTCCTACGACGCCGCCGAGACCGCCACCGTCTCGGCCCACGAGACCCGCTGGGCCCGCCTGACCGTCGACGGGGCGCCGCACCCGCACACCTTCACCCTCGACGGCAACGGCAAGCCGACCGCTTCGGTGACGATGAGCCGGGGCGAGACCCGGATCGAATCGGGCGTGACGGGCTTCACCTTCCTCAAGGCGACCGAGTCGGGCTGGGCCGGCTACCACAAGGACCCCTACACCACGATTCCCGAGACCGACGACCGCATCGCCGCGACCAGCATGGAGGCGTCGTGGCTGTGGCGCGCGGCGCCGGCCGATTACGCGGCAGCCAACGGGCTGATCCTCGACACGCTGCTGCGGGTCTTCGCGACGAGCTACAGCCACAGCATCCAGGACAGCCTGTACCGGATGGGCACGGCCGCCCTGGGGGCGGTGCCGGAGATCGAGACGATCACCATGGCCTGCCCCAACAAGCACTACCTGCTGCTCAACCTCGCGCCGTTCGGGCTCGACAACGCCAATCAGGTCTTCGTCGCCACCGACGAGCCGCACGGCCAGATCGAATGCACGGTCGGCCGATGAGCCTCACCCTCGACGCCCTGAACGCGGCGGACCGGGACACGTTCGTCGCGGCCCTCGCCGCTCCGCTCGCGCCGCTGCCCGCCCCGGTGATCGACGCGGCGGCGGTGCGGCGGCCCCTCGCGAGCGTGACCGCCCTGCACGAGGCGCTGGTGCAGGCCGCCTCCGCCGACGCCGCGACCGTCCTCGGGTCGTACCCGGACCTCGCCGCGGCGGACCTGCGCGATGCCTCGGGGGAGGCCGACGCCCCGCCGGAGCAGCTATCCGCCCTCGCCCGCGGTGTCGCGGCCTACCGCGAGCGGTTCGGCCTGCCGTTCGTGCTCTGCGCCACCCGCCACGACCCGGCCTCGGCCCTGGCGCAGCTCACGGCGCGCCTCGCCCACGATCCGGCGGCGGAGCCCGCCGCGGCCCTGGCGGAGATCGGCCACGTCCTGCGCCAGCGCCTCGCCGCCTCGGTCGAGGGGCCGGGCTCGCCGGGGGTCGCCGGTCGCCTCTCGACCCACGTCCTCGACACCCATGGCGGCCGCCCCGCCGCCGGGGTCGCGCTGCGCCTCTACGCCCTCGGGTCCGGGCGCCGGCTGGTCGTCGCCACGACCACCAACCGGGACGGGCGCACCGACGCGCCGCTCATGTCCGGTGCTCCCCTGCGCGCCGGGCGCTACGAGATCGAGTTCGATCTCGGCCCCTACTTTCGCGGCCGGGTGCCGGATTCGGTCGGCAACCTGTTTCTGGAGACGGTGCCGCTGCGCTTCGGCATCGACGAGCCGGAGGGCCACTACCACGTCGCGCTGATCGCGACGCCGTGGAGCTACACCTGCTACCGGGGGAGCTGAGGACCCCGCGTCACGGCCCGGAGGCCGCCCGGATCCGCGCGCTCGCCGCCGCGAGCCCGTCCCAGGCCGGACGTTCCGGGGCGAAGCGCGCCCGCAGGTAGGCGGCGAGCGCCGCCACCTGCCCGTCGTCGAGGCTGTCGCGAAAACCCGGCATCGCCGAGACCGGCGCATCGTCCGGCATCGCGCCCGCGACCCGGGTCGCCGGGGCCTGGACGCCGTTGAGGACGACCTGGAGCAGGTTGTCCGGCCGGTCGCTGTGCAGGTTGGTGTTGAGGGACAGGGCCGTGGCGAGGCCGGTGCCGCCCTCGTGGCAGCCGCCGCAGGCGCCGGCGAACAGCCGGGCGCCGGGCAGCGCCTCCGCGGCCGGGCTCTCGGCCGGCGTCGCGGGCCGGGCGGCCGGCGCGAGGCCCGCGAGGTAGACCGCCATCGCGCGGATGTCGGCATCAGGCAGCGGCGCCAGGGAGGCCACGACCTCGGCCATCGGCCCGCTGGCGCCGCCGTGACGGTCGGCGTGGCCGGTACGGAGATAGGCGAAGAGCTGGTCCTCGTCCCAGGGAATCGGCGCCCGCGACAGGGCGTTGAGGGCCGGGGCCTCCCAACGGTCGGCGATGCCGCCGCCGAGATGGGCCTCGCCGCGCAACTCCGCTCCGAGCGTGCCGCGCCCGGTGTGGCACGCGCCGCAATGGCCCAGCGCCTCGACGAGGTAGGCGCCGCGGTTCCAGGCTTCCGACCGGGACGGGTCCTGCGGCAGCGACCCGGGCCGCAGGTGCAGCAGGTTCCAGGCCGCCATCAGCGGGCGGAAGCCGAACGGGAAGCGCAGGGCGGTCTCGGGCACCGCGTTCGCCGCCGGGGCCTGCGCCATCAGGTAGGCGTAGAGCGCCTGAAGGTCGGCCTCGCCGGTCCGCGAAAAGCTCGGATAGGGATGGGCCGGGTAGAGGTGGCGGCCGTCGCGGCTCACCCCCTCGCGCATCGCCCGGGCGAAGGCCGGATAGGACCACGCGCCGATGCCGCTGCCGGGATCCGGGGTGATGTTCGAGGCGTAGACGACCCCGAACGGCGTCTCCAGGCCGCGGCCCCCGGCGAGCGGCGCGCCGTCGAGACCGGCATGGCAGACGTTGCAGGCGCCGGCCGCGGCGGCGAGCCGGCCCCGGGCGATCGTCGCCGGCGAGAAGACCCCGGCCTCCGGGCGCGGGATCGGGTCGTAGGCCGGCCGCCACGGCAGCGCCGTCGCGGCGAGGCCGAGCGCCGCACCCGTCGCCCCGGCGATCCAGCCGAGCAGGCCCCGGCGGCGCGGCTTCGCCGCCTCGGGACCCGCGAGGGCCGGCGGGTTCAGCGCCGCCCGCACCCGCTCGGCGGTGAGCGGCAATTCGCGGAAGCGCACGCCGGTGGCATCGAACAGCGCGTTGGTGATCGCCGCCGCGCTCGGCACCGAGGCCGATTCGCCGGCCCCGAGCGGCGGCTGGTCCTGGCGCGGCATCATCACCACGTCGATCGCCGGCAGTTCGGGGAAGGTCAGGATCGGGTAGGCGCCCCACTCCCGGCTGGTGACGCCGGCGGCGTCGAACCCGACCGCCTCCTTCAGCACCCGGCTGGTCGATTGCACGACGTTGCCGTGGATCTGGTGGCGCACCCCGTCCGGGTTGATCATCATGCCGGTGTCCTGGCCGACGACGACCCGGGTCACCGCGACCTCGCCGGTGACGCGGTTGACCGCGACGTCGGCGACCCAGGCCGACCACGCCGCCGCAGTGCCGGGGAACGTGCCGTGGATGTACACCGCGTAGGCGAAGCCGCGGCCGTACAGGATGTCGCCGGAGCCGCCGAGGCTGCCGGGGGCGGTGTGCGGCACCCAGCCGGCCTTCTCGGCGACCGCGCGGATCAGGTCGGCGCCGCGGGCGTCGGACAGGTAGCGCAGGCGGTACTCGATCGGGTCGATGCCGGCGGCGGTGGCGAGTTCGTCGATGAACGATTCGTGCGCGAAGCTGTTCGGCATCGCCGAGACGCCGCGGAACCACGACGCCCGGGCGATCGGCGGCATGTCGTGCACGGTCACCCGGGCGTGGCCGTAGGCGTAGGGCGGGATCGCGGTGCGGTCGCCCATCTCGAACACCGCCGGCACCGCCGGGATTTTTCCGGTCAGCAGCAGCGCCAGGGTCGGGGCGCCGTTCGACGGATAGCGGGTCTCGAAGTCGTAAGCAGCCGGACCGCCCTCGCGGTCGAGGCCGCCGCGCACGTCCATCACCTGGGCGGCGCCCTTCGGCTCCCAGGCGTGCTCCTGCTCGCGGGTGAGCTGCACCCGCACCGGCCGGCCGGCGGCGCGCGACAGCAGCGCGGCATCCGCCGTCACGTCGTCGGCGCAGTTGCGGCCGTAGCAGCCGGCCGCCTCGTGGCGCTCGACCCGGATGCTCTCCTCGGGGATGTCGAGCAGCCGGGCGAGGTCGGCCCGCAGCGGGAAGGGATTCTGGGTCCCCGACCACACCGTGAGGCCGTCGTCGCGCCAGTCGGCGACGGCGCAGGACGGGCCGATCGAGCCGTGCATCTGGTAGGGCCAGACATAGGTCCGGTCCATCGCGGTCTCGGCGGCGGCGAGCGCCCGGTCGACGTCGCCGCGGTCGAGCAGGCGCCGGGGCGTCGCCGGGTTGGCGCGCAGGGCCGCCTCCGGAGCATTGAGGTCCGGAATGCCCGGTGCGTCGCGCCAGCGCAGCCGCAGCCGGCGCGCGGCCAGCACCGCGTTCTCCTCGCGCTCGGCGACCACCCCGACGAAGTCGCCGAGCACCACCACGGCGACGAGGCCGGGTACGTCGGCGACCGATTCCTCGTCCACGGAGATCAGGCTGGTGCCGACATGGGGACCGGCATCGATGCCGGCATAGGGCGGGCGCACCACTCGGCCGTGCAGCATGCCGGGCACCCGCACGTCGTGGACGTAGGTCCAGGCGCCGGTGGCCTTCGGGCGGATATCGGTGCGCGGCACCGGCTGCCCGACGATGCGGTGGCGCGCCACCGGCTTGACCTCGGCCGCGGGATCGATCGCCAGCACGATGCGGCCGTCCCGCACCAGGGCGCCGTAGCCGACGCGGCGGTTGTCGTCGCCCGGTGCGCGGACCACCCCGTCCTCGACCACGAGGCTCTCGGGCGGCAGGCCGAGGAGCCGCCCCGCCGCGGCGGCGAGGTGCCGCCGCGCCGTGGCGGCCGCCTGCCGCAGCGGGATCGCCGCGACCTGGATCGTCTCGCTGGCGATGGTGGCGCCCTGGTTCGGTGCCGCCGCGGTGTCGCCGAGCACCATCGTCACCTGTTCGATCGCCAGATCGAGTTCCTCGGCGACGATCTGGGCGAGTGCGGTGCGGATCCCGGTGCCGAGGTCGACGTGGCCGTTGAAGGCGACCACCCGGCCCTCCGCCTCGACCGCGAGGTGGAGGGCACCGGTCTCCGGGTCCACCACCACGAGGCCGTTCGGGGCGTCGAGCCAGGTGCGGCTGTCCGGGCCCGGGGGCGTCGTCGCGGTCATCGGCCCTCCTCCGCCGCGTCGCGCAGCCCGGCGGCGGCCCGGCGCACCGCCCGCAGGATCTCGACATGGGTGCCGCAGCGGCAGAGGTTGTGCCGCAGGGCCTCGCGGATCTCGGCCTCGCTCGGATCCGGGTTGCGGGCGAGCAGGGCCACGCTGGTCATGATCATCCCGTTGAGGCAGTAGCCGCACTGGGCCGCGTTCTCGGCGATGAAGGCGGCCTGGACCGGGTGAAGGCCCCCGTCCGGCGCCAGCCCCTCCAGGGTGGTGACGCGCCGCGGACCGATCGCCGCGAGCGGCACCGTGCAGGAGCGCACCGCCCTCCCCTCGACCCACACCGTGCAGGCGCCGCACTCGCCCAGCCCGCAGCCGAATTTCGGGCCGTTGAGGGCAAGGTCGTTGCGCAGGACGTAGAGCAGCGGGGTGGCCGGCGCGGCCGCGACCTCGTGGCTGCGCCCGTTGACGCTGAGCCGGACCGGCACCGGTTGCGCCACCCTCGTGGCCGACGCGGAATCATGGCGGGTCATCAGGGGGCGGCACGCTCCCGAGTGCCGGACGGCGCGGCGAACCGGCTTCCCGGGGCTGATCGGTGACGAAGGCGGCCCATCCCGCGCGACGCGGCCCGGAGCCCGGACCGCGGACGAGGTGTGGAGCCACCGGGAGACAATTCGTACACGAATGACCGGGCGCCACAATCGCCTTCGAGCGATGGCGCCGGGACGACGGCCCGGCCGGCTTGGCCGTCGAGTTGCTTCCTCGCGTCCGGCGTCGTCGTGACGTCCAGGCCGTCCGCGCCGCTACGACAAGGGACCCCCGTGCCGAACCTGAACGACGTCGTGACCGAGATCGCCGGGGAGATGCGGCAGAGGGCCGACCGCGGCGAGGTGGCCTCCTACATCCCCGAACTGGCGCGGGTCGATCCGGCGGCCTTCGGCCTCGCGGTGATCGACGCCGACGGGCAGGTGGCGGTCGGCGGCGACGGCGACGTGCCGTTCTCGATCCAGAGCATCTCGAAGGTGTTCACCCTCACCCTGGCGCTCGGCATGGTCGGCGACCGGCTGTGGCGACGGGTCGGGCGCGAGCCGTCCGGCAGTCCGTTCAACTCGATCGTCCAGCTCGAACGCGAATGCGGAGTGCCGCGCAACCCGTTCATCAATGCGGGCGCGATCGCGGTCACCGACCAGATCCTGTCGCGCCACCAGCCGCGGGAGGCTCTGGGCGAGATCCTGCGCTTCATGCAGGTGCTGGCCCAGGACGAGACGATCTTCATCGACGAGGCGGTGGCCGCCTCCGAGCAGCGCACGGGGTTCCGCAACGCGGCACTCGCCAACTACATGAAGTCGTTCGGCGTCATCGACGGCCCGGTCGAGTACACGCTCGGGGTCTATCATCACCACTGCGCCATCGCGATGAGTTGCCGCCAGCTCGCGACGGCCGGGCGCTTCCTCGCCCATTCCGGCCGCGACCCGTCGACCGGTCACCTCGTCGTCCAGCCGGAGCGGGCGAAGCGCATCAACGCCGTGATGCTGACCTGCGGCCACTACGACGGTTCGGGCGAGTTCGCCTACCGGGTCGGCCTGCCGGGGAAGAGCGGCGTCGGCGGCGGGATCCTGGCGATCGCTCCCGGCAAGGCGTCGATCGCCGTCTGGTCGCCGGGGCTCGACGCGGCCGGGAACTCCCATCTCGGCCGCATCGCCCTGGAGACGCTGACCCGGCGGATGGGATGGTCGGTGTTCGGAAGCTGAGCCGGGCCGGATGCCCCGGCCCGGCCCGCGACGGTTCAGGACTTCGTCGTCCGGGCCGCCTCCTGGATCGCGGCGTCGTGATACCACCCGCTGCCGTGGGCGGCGTCGCAATAGGTCGGGGCGCCCCCCGCCGGACTCCTCTCGACCGACCGGGCCCGCTCGGCCGCGGTGCCGCCGCGAACCGGAAACTGGTAGATCCTGGCTGTCTGCCTCTGGCCCTCGGTGCTCATCGCGCCGGTCCTCCACGCGAGCCTGTCCGGCTCCTGATCGGACCAAGCTAACGAGGGCAGCCGCGGTTTTAAACGACCTGCACTAATAAAAAGCGTCGTTTGGCGCCAATATGTGCATTGAGCAACTTGCCAAAACACGAAGCATCGAAGTTGTAGCGCTTGTGCACTGCAAACAGACTGCTTCCGGCGGCGGCAAAGAGCGGCGTCGCGATGCAGGCGCGTCCACGAATGATGAAATAGCGCGCAGATTGCCCATTCGACGATCAGCGACGTGCGTCGGAGATCCCGCATCCGCACGGCGAGTGCTGCGCGCAGGGTAACCCCGATGGCAATCATCGGATCGTTTCGAGCGCCCGACCCCGGTCACGCATCCGCGCCGACCGGCTCATACGGTTTCCGATTGATCGCTCGGCGACTGCGTTGCAGTCGCTTTCGCGATGCAGAAACCGGCTTCGCTCACGCGTGTGGAGCCTCCGGCTCCACCGCGCGGGTTTCGACACGGTTTTTGAACCAATCGTTCAAAAACCGTGTCACTCGAACGCGCGAGCCGTTGGCATGTTCCCTGCTTAAGCGGCGGTGACCCTACGCGGCCGCGTGGATGTTCGATAGGGACATGGTTTCACATCGTTAGATGGTGAAAGACGCACGATGACGAAGTTCAAGCTCGAATACATCTGGCTCGACGGCTATCAGCCGACCCCGAATCTCCGCGGCAAGACGCAGATCAAGGAGTTCGACAGCTTCCCGACCCTGGAGCAGCTGCCGCTCTGGGGCTTCGACGGCAGCTCGACGAAGCAGGCCGAGGGTTCGAGCTCGGATTGCGTGCTGAAGCCGGTCCGCCACTTCCCCGATCCGGTCCGCACCAACGGCGTGCTGGTGATGTGCGAGGTCATGATGCCGGACGGCACGACCCCGCACCCGTCGAACACCCGCGCCACCATCCTGGACGACGAGGGCGCCTGGTTCGGCTTCGAGCAGGAGTATTTCTTCTACAAGGACGGCCGTCCGCTCGGCTTCCCGGAGAGCGGCTACCCGGCCCCGCAGGGCCCGTACTACACCGGCGTCGGCTACAAGAACGTCGGCAGCGTCGCGCGCCAGATCGTCGAGGAGCACCTCGACGTCTGCCTCGCCGCCGGCATCAACCACGAGGGCATCAACGCCGAGGTGGCGAAGGGCCAGTGGGAGTTCCAGATCTTCGGCAAGGGGTCCAAGAAGGCCGCCGACGAGATCTGGATGGCGCGCTACCTGCTCCAGCGCCTGACCGAGAAGTACGGCATCGACGTCGAGTACCACTGCAAGCCGCTCGGCGACACCGACTGGAACGGGTCGGGCATGCACGCCAACTTCTCGACCGCCTTCCTGCGCGAGACCGGCGGCAAGGCGTATTTCGAGGCGCTGATGGCGGCCTTCGCGGATGCCCGCGCCGACCACATCGCCGTCTACGGCCCGGACAACCACATGCGGCTGACCGGCAAGCACGAGACCGCGTCGATCCACACCTTCAGCTACGGCGTGGCCGACCGCGGCGCGTCGATCCGCGTGCCCCACAGCTTCGTCAACAACGGCTACCGGGGCTACCTGGAGGATCGCCGCCCGAACTCGATGGGCGACCCCTACCAGATCGCCTCGCAGATCCTGAAGACCATCGCCTCCGTGCCGACCACCGGCTCGGTTTCGGCCGCGGCCTGATCGCCCTCTCCGGCGAAGCGATCGCCGCTTCGCCTCGCGGATCCCTCGTCCCGACGCCTCCGGCCCCGCGGCCGGAGGCGTTCGCATTTCCGGCTCTCGGACTTGTCCCCACTTCGTCGCCGCAGCTCGACAAAGGCGGTTGCCGTGCGGATCGAACCCCACTATAGCTCCCCTCGCCGCACCGAGCGCCCTTCGTCTAGCGGTCTAGGACGTCGCCCTTTCACGGCGAAAACACGGGTTCGAGTCCCGTAGGGCGCGCCAGCGACGCCGGTCTCTCCTGACAGAATCCTGAGCGCATGGCGGCGAGATCAGCCCTGCGCGCATTCCCCCACCGCAGCGGTCGGCGGAGCCAGCGTGCGCTCGCCTGCCTCGTCGATGACGGCGCAGCCGTCGGGGGCGCGAAGCGGCATGGCCGGATACCGGTCGCTCAGGCGGGTGGCTGGGCTGGAAGGCGACGCGATCTGACCTCGCAGGAGGAACCCCGGTCCCGGGATCGTCGCGACCGGCGGGATGCGTTCAGACGAGGCCGGCAGAGGGCCGCTCCGCCCCCGGTCAGCGCAGCAGGCCGAGGGCGACGAGACTCAGCCCGAGGAGGGAGCGAGTCACGGCGCGCAGGGCGAAGTTCGCCGTCTCCATGGTCAGGGGGCGGTGGTTGTCGTTCGCGGCCCGCGGCAACCGGCTCGGCCATCGGCGCCACTTCCTGTCGCGTGACGGCAGGGCATCGAGTTGAAGAGGCGCGGCGGTGGCGGAGTGGTGACGGCACGACATGGAGGCTCTCCAGCGCCGCCGACGATGCGCCGGATCCGTGAACGGCGCAGGCGGTTCATGCCCAGAACGCAGCTTGGGGCACCGAAGATCCGCAGCATCGTCCGTCTATGGCAACTGCCGTGCTAATGCAGCCCGGCTCCGTCGTCCCGCCTCCCTGCGGGCGGCGACCGGAGCCGCATGGCATCCGACTTGCGGGTCTCGGCATCGCCCGCCCGAGCGGCGGCCACCCGGCGACCCGGGGGCGAGGCACGAACGGGGGTGGACTCGCACGACGCGAACCTGCCGCGTTCCCGAACACGGAGCAGTCAGCCGATGGAGCCTGTCAACGCGCCCGAGGCGGCCAACCTCGTCCGGGCCTTCCTGGCGAACCTGATGAAGGCTGCGCTGACCTCCGACGATCAGCACAGTCTGGAATGGCGAGGTGAAGCCGAACGCCTGCGCGACCAGATCGCGAGAACCGATGCGGAGACGTTGGGCCGGTTGAAGCTGGACGGCTTGTGGTGGCTGGCCCTCGGCGATGCCACGCCTTCGGCCCTGCGGCGCGAGCAGGGCCAGATCGAGTTCGCACAGCCCATCGCCTGCCCTGTGGCGATGCACGAGATCGTTTCGGCCGAGGTCGCGATCGATCGTCTGGTCGATCGCCTGATCAAGTCCGCATCGACGGGATGAGGTCCGGCGACCTCGTCCGGCCGGCGGGCGTGGTCTCGGTCGCACCGGCCATCTCTTCTCCCGAACGACCGCAGCGTCGGAGGACGAGGATCCGGGAGGGGTTCGAAGAAAAGGTCGAGGGAGCGTCGAACGGGCGCTCATACGATCCTCGGTTGATCGCTCGGACACCGGGCGGGCTGTGATGCGGCTTTCGGAACGAATCGTCCGCAAGCCGCATCACAGCAGCCGGAACAGCAGGGCGGCCGCCGCGCCCAGCATCACCAGCATCGTCGCGAGGATGCCGCCGCCGCGGCAGACATACTGCCGAACCGAATTCCTCGCAGCGATCATGCCGAAGGGGTGGAGCAGGCGCCCGATCAGGAGCAGTCCGAGCAGGCCCTGGACCAGACCTCGCGAGGCGCCGTGCGCCTCCAGGAGGGCGACCAGCAGCAGGGCGAGCGGAACGTACTCGGCGAAGTTGGCGTGCGAGCGCATCCGCTTGAGCAGGACCTCGTCGTCGCCGGCGCCGTGCAGCACGTCGCTCGACAGCCGGCGCGCCATCACCCAGGCCGAGAGGACCAGAAACACCAGGGTCAGCAAGGCGGCACAGATCGCCGTCGTCGCAGGAAACACCACGAGCCCCTCCTTTGCGGTGGCGGTGAGCGGATCGATCAGCCCGGAAGGTCGGCGAGGCGAGAGGGCTCGTGGATCGGGCAGCCGTTATGCGTCGAGCGGAAACCCGCGGAGGGCGGGTAGACGGCGCGGCGCGCGCGCATGATCGAGCCGAGGGGCTGGTGTGCCGCCAGACCGTGCCACGGGCTGAAGGACAGGCCGTCGTCGAGCGAGCGGGCCCGGGCCTCGTTCCAGCTCTCCTGCGGCGGCACGGTGATCCGCGCGACGGCGCGATAGGGGCTCTCCTCCTCCGGCCACGGCACGGAGGCGTCCTCGACCGGCATCGTCTCCGGGTCGGTGAGGAGCTGCGCCCGGATCTCCCAGACGCCCGTCCGGGTCCGGAAGAACTCCGTCACCGCCTCGCGCAGGCCGTTCGGCCTGCCGTTCACGTCGAGGGACGCGCCGGTGAGGGCGATGAGGTCGGCCGAAACGGGGGCGACCGACACCTTGGCGACGTGGTCGCCCCAGCGCAGGGGCGCCTGGCTGTAGAAGGTCTCGCCGAGGATGTGGGTCTCCGGGTGCCCGCCGAGGCCGATGACGGTCGGGCTCCGGGTGCCGAGCCCTTCGAGCACCGTCTCCACGCCGCGCAGGGTCGCGGACAGGGCCTTCTTGAGGATCTGCGGCGTGTCGGTCGTCGCCGCCAGGAGCTTCAGGCTGCGCAGGAACGCCCCGGCATCCGGGGCCGTGAAGGCCGGGGCATTGGCCAGCACGAAATCCTGGCTGCGTCCCCCGGCTCCGGGCAGGCGCTCCCCCTCGACATCCAGAACCTTGACGGCGAGGCCGCGCGGGGTCGAGACGCTGTCGTCGAGGATGTCGCCCGGATTGGTCGAGAGCCGCAGCACCGCCTCGTGCGATCCCGGCCGGGCGAACAGCCCCTGGGCCAGCGGCGGGGGAAGGTCCGGCAGCACCTCGACGGTTCCGGTCAGGAGGCCGTGCGCCTTGGCGTGGACCCCGCGCACCGCGTGCCCGTAATCCGCCAGCGTCGTCTCCTGGATCCTGCGGAACGTCGCGATCATCTCCGCGTGGGTCTCGGCCTCGTCCGGGCCCGGCGATTCGAGGTCCGGCGAGAAACGGAGGGGAGCCGAGGCGGTCATGCGCGGGAATCCGGGTGAGGGCCGGGCTGGAGGCAGCCACGACTTCCACAACCGGCCGGCAGTGGGGCCGTTCCTCGCCGCGGCAGCATGAGCGGGCGATTCGATCGTGCGCCGGTTATTGCATGGGCCGCCCCTGGGGGGCACGGCCGTCCGGTTCGCCGGCCCCGAACAGCTTGCGCAGGAAGCCCGGCGCGATCGCGGAGAGCGGGTTGACGCTGATGCTCGGGGCGCTGAGCGCCCCGGCGACCCGGAAGTTGATCGCGAACAGCCCCTCGTTGTGGCCGCCGCCGAGGAGCGGTCCGAACAGCGGCACCTGCGCCACCACGTTGTTCAGCCCGTAGAGCGGCACGAAGGTCCCGGCGACGTCGGCCCGGTCGCGGGCGGTGTCGAGCCAGCCGCCGAGGGTGAAGCCCATCGCCGGGCCGGAGATCGCCGCATCGGAGAAGTCGATCCGGGTGCCGGCACGGGTGAAGTTGGCGAGGAAGCGGTCGAAACCGACGTCGTTCTCGGGGCCGCCCCGGCCGCCGGGGCCGGTCCGTTCGTCGGGCGCGTCGCCCTGGGCCATGATCCGGTTCAGCGCCGGCTCGTTGCGCAGGGTGAAGGTGCGGATCTGCACGGCGCCGCTCTGCGGCCCGTCGTTCATCGTCATCTGCAGCTCGAGCCGGCCGCCCTGCATCCGCTTGTAGATGTCGAGGAAGCGCAGCGCGCCGCCGGCATCGCTGGTGGTGGCGGTGAGGAGCGGCGGCGACGCGCGGTCACCCCGGGTGACGTCGACGGTGACGCCGGCCGAGCGCAGCCGTCCCTGGATCCGCGCCTGGCGCAGGTCGTCGCCGCGCAGGGACAGCTTCAGGCTGGCATTGGTCAGCGCCTCGTCGTTGAACCCGGTGAGGATCGCGAAGCTGAGATCGGCCTCGACGTCCTTGGCCGAGGCGTCCTTGCCGCCCTTCCTGCCCGGGGCGCTCAGCGCGCGCAGGAACGGCCGCGCATCGGCGTTCGCTCCCTTGAGGCTCACCTTGTAGACGCCGCCGGCGCGCTCGATCTGCGCCCGCATGTCGTCGCCGGTGGAGAGCTTCAGGCTGGAGAACTCCGCCCGCTCGAGGACGCCCTCCCCCGAGAGGTTGGCGCTGCCGCGGGCCTGAACGGTGCCGGCGTCGAGCGCGATGTCGCGCAACTCGGTGCCGCCCGCCCCCTCGACGAGACCGAGCGTCAGCCGGCCGGGCTTCCCGGCGGGCTTGGTCCACCCCGGCACCAGCCCATCGACCGCCGCCCTGGACAGGTCGGCCTCGATCCTGACGACCGTCCTGCCGGGCCGGCCGAAGGGCAGCACGATCCTGGCCGCCACCGGGCCGGCGAGGGCGGGCGCGGCGGGAAGCCCGCGCCGCGTCCGGGCCGCGTCGTCGAGGACGGCGGAGACCACGGCCTCGCCGGGACCGCCGGCCTTGGGCTGGTGCAGGTCCACGGTGATCGGGGTGCCCGACAGCCTCGCATCCCCCTTCATCGAAAAGGCGCCGCGCTCGTAGGCCAGGACGAAGCGCCCGCCCTCGACCCGCTCCTTGCCGGCGATGCGGTCCACCGAGAGATCGGACAGGGTGCCGGACATCACCGCGGGCAGATCGGCGAGGTCGGGCAGGTGCTTGAGGTCGAGGGGGAAGTCGATGCGCAGATCGCTCGCGCCCCGGATCGTCGCCGGGTCGATCTCGACCCCGGTCACGCCCCTGAACAGCTTCGACTGGAGCAGGGCGGCGAGGGCGTCGGCGCCGCCGGACAGGCGCAGCCCGATCTGCGCCACGGTGTTCTGGGGCGTCGCGTCCTTGATGACGAACGACCCGTCCTGGATCGCCAGCGTCCGGTTCTCCGCCGACTGGATCTCGGCGGTGACGCCCCGAATCGCGGTGTTGCGGCCGGTGACGATCCCCGACACCCGGCCGCGGGACAGGGGCGGCGCATCGGGCGAGACCTGGAGCGCGCCGCCGCTGATCGCGAAGGCGATCCGCACCGCCTGATCCGGCATCGGATCGCCGCGGGCCGCGGCGGCGAATTCGGCCATCGTCATGTCGACGACGATGTCGAGGCTGTCGAGGTGACCGCCGCGCAGGTTGTCGACGAGGTAGTCGCGGATCGGCGGCGCGATGTTCTCGGGCCACAGCCGCAGGGCGTCGCGGCCCTCGGCGCCGTCGGCGCTGATCCGCAGGGTCAGCCCGCCCTCGTCGGTCCGGGTGCCGACGGTCCCGGAGATCCGCCCGTTGAGCGTGTCGCCCTTCAGCGTCAACTCGTCGATCCGCACGCCGCCGTCCCGGCCGGTCAGGCGGGCGGCGAGAGCGGCGATGCGCACCGGCTTGTCGGCGGTGGTCGCGCCGCGCAGGACCGCGTCCCGCCCGGTGAGCGTCGCGGTCCAGGACGGGTCCCCGCTTCCGGCTGGGCCGGCGACCCACTCGCCCTCCAGCCGGGCCGAGTTGCCGCCGCCGCGGTAGTCGAGGGCGACGATGCGCAGGGCGCGCTGCGCCTCGTCCCAGGTCGCGTCGACCGCGATCGCCTCGATCGAGACCGGGTTGAAGTCCTTCTCCTCGATCAGCGCGGTGCCCTCGCTGGTGTGCAGCGCCAGGGACATCGTGTCGAGCCGGGCGGCGTGCATCGCCACCGAGGCCCGGCCGGACAGCCGGAGGTCGGTGCTGAGGGGCAGGCGCGACTGGCCGGACAGGAGCAGCAGGTCGGTCACCGGCAGGTCGTCGAGGGTGAGCACGCCGCGCCGGCCGCCATCGGCCATCTGCTCGACGTCGCCGCCGAAGCGCCAGGGCCCGTGCGGCCCGACGACGCGCATCTCGAACACCCGGGCGGGCCGGGTGGCGTCGCGGACGAACAGGCCGTCGACCCGCTGGAACACCGCGCGCTCGGCGCCGTCCTCGTCGGTGAGCGTCAGGCGGGCATTGGTCAGGCGCGCCCGGTCGAGGGCGCCGGTGACGCCCGAGGAATCGAGCACGAGACCGAAGATCGACGCCATCGTGGCCGAGACCGGCGAGACGGTGCCGCGGGCCGCATCGACCTCCGGAACCATGCGGGGCGGCGCGTCGGCGGGGTCCGGGCTCGCCGCGAAGGCGATCGAGCCGTCGCGGTGCAGCAGGGCGCGCAACTGGAGATCGCGGAACTCGACCGAGCGCGGCTGGATCGAGAAGCTCAGGAGCGACCACAGGTCGAGGCTGACCAGGGCGAGGGGCGCGCGCACCACCAGGGCGCCCTCCGGATTGCGGATGTCGAGGCCGCTCGCCCGCAGGGCGAGCGCGCCGTCCTGGTCGATCTCGACGGCGCTGCCGGTCAGCGACACCGTCCAGCCCGGACCGAGGCGGGAGGCGATCGCCTCGGCCACCCGCGGCTCAAGGCTGGCGAAGCTGACGGGTCCGCTCGACAGGCGCAGGTAGGCGAACCCGCCGGCGGCGCCGAGCAGCAGGGCGGCGGCGAGCTTGAGCAGCAGCATGCCGCGGACGCAGCGGCCGAGTGCCGAGGGCCGCCGGGCCGGGCGCAGCCTGGAACGGGAAGGGGTGACCTGATCCATGCCTCTCGTCGCCGTCGGCGCCCGCCTCTGGGCGGGCGACCGCTCACCGCCTCGGTACCCGGTGACCCTTCCTTAAAGGTCGCGGGCGTCTCCCTGTGCGTCGGGCGGGGCGGACCGGGCCGCGCTCGCCGCCGCGGCAGGACGCCCTCGCCCTGCCCGACCGCATGACCCGAGGCACACCATCAATCGGCCGAAAGGAAGGCACGATGCCCCTGAATCCAGGCGATCCCGCCCCAGACTTCACTTTGCCGGGCACCGGCGACGAGACGATCAGTCTCGCCGGCCTCAAGGGCCGCAAGGCGGTCCTCTACTTCTATCCCAAGGATGACACCAGCGGTTGCACTCTCGAAGCTCAGGCGTTCAACGGCCTGAAGCAGGACTTCGCGCAGGCCGACACGGTCGTGATCGGCATCTCCCCCGACTCGATCGCGAGCCACGAGAAGTTCCGCGCCAAGTACGGGCTCGATCTGTCCCTCGCCTCCGACGAGTCGAAGGCGATGCTCGACGCCTACGGCGTGTGGGTCGAGAAGAGCATGTACGGCCGCAAGTACATGGGCGTCGAGCGCACCACGATCCTGCTCGACCGCGACGGCCGCATCGCGCGGGTCTGGCCCAAGGTGAAGGTGGCCGGGCACGCCGACGAGGTGCTGGCGGCGGCGCGCGGGCTCTGACGGGGCGACGTCGCCCGGACGCGCCACGGCCCTCCGGCCCGCGAGGTCGGGGGGCCGGCATTCGTCAAACCTTAACCTTAACGCGGTGGGATCGGGGCACCTCACGCAAGCATCCCGATGCCCGCCTCCCCCTCCCCCGCCTTCTCTCCCGGCGGCCCGACATCCTGGACCGTGGGCCGGCCGACCGTGATCGCCGCCGGCCTCGTCTTCGTCCTGCTGTCGGCCTGGGCCGGCGCGGCGACGTGGTTCATCGTCTTCCACGACGACGTCCTGGCGCAGTTCATGGCCCGGCAGGGCGCCGCGCAATACGCCTACGAGGAGCGCGTGAGCGCCCTGCGGGCCCGCCTCGACCGGATGGCGACCCAGACGCTCCTCGAACAGGACGGCATCGAGCACCGCGTCGCCGACCTCGCCAGCCGGCAGGTCACCCTGGAGAACCGTCAGGCGATGCTGCTCGGGCTCGCCGAGGGGGCGGGCGAGCCGTTCGCGGAGGCGACGCCGCTCGCGCGGGCCGCCGCGCCGAAACCGATGCCGGTCCCCGCTCCGACGCCGGAGGCGCTCGGCCTGCGCACCGATGCGGGGAAGGTCGGCGACCCGCCGGCCGGCCTCCCGGTCCGGATCGCCGCCCTCGACGGGGCGATCGGGGGCAGCGCGGCCCGCCAGTCGCTGATCCTCGACCGGCTCGTGCGGCGCAACCGCAGCGAACTCGCGCGCCTGCGGGAGGTGGTGGCGGAGACCGGGATCGACCCGGGACGCTTCGCGCCGCGACCGGGCGGCGTCGGCGGGCCGCTGATCCCGGCCGGGGCCGGGCCGTTCGAGAGCGCGGTCGCGGTCGCGCAGGGGGATCTCGCGAGGCTCGACCAGTTCCGCCGCATGGTCCGATCCCTTCCGCTGCATCGCCCCACGGACGGCGAGGCCGGGCTGTCCAGCCACTTCGGCTACCGCAACGACCCCTTCACCCGGACGCTCGCGCTCCATACCGGCGTCGATCTGCGCGCGGAGCAGGGCGCCGCGGCCCGCGCCGCCGCCGCCGGGACCGTGACCGCGGCGGAGTATGCCGGCGGCTACGGCAACATGGTCGAGGTCGATCACGGCCACGGCGTCAGCACCCGCTACGCCCACCTCTCGGCGATCGCCGTCGCCCCTGGCCAGGGCGTCGCGGCGGGACAGGTCGTCGGACGCGTGGGCTCGACCGGCCGCTCGACGGCGCCCCATCTGCACTACGAGACCCGCATCGACAACGAGCCGGTCGATCCGCTGCGCTTCCTGCGGGCGGGCGCCCGTCTCCCGCGCTGAACGCCCCTCGGCCGCCGAAGCCTGGAACAGCCCGGATCGTCCCCTAGGTGACGCGGGAGCAAGGTTCGATGGTGACGGCTTCGACGGTGACGGCATGGCGCTCAGGATCGAGGATTACGCGCTCGTCGGCGATGGGCGCAGCGCCGCCCTCGTCGGGCTCGACGGCAGCATCGACTGGCTGTGCTGGCCACGGTTCGACTCGCCGTCCTGCTTCGCGGCGCTGCTCGGGCGCGAGGAGCACGGGCACTGGCGCATCGCCCCGTCCGACCGGCAGGGCGTCCGCTCGCACCGCCGCTACCGGCGGGGCACGCTGGTGCTGGAGACGACGCACGAGACCGCATCGGGCGTGGTCCGGGTCGTCGACGCGATGCCGGCCGACGACGGCGCCCACCTGATCCGGCTGGTCGAGGGGGTGAGCGGCTCCGTCGACATGCGGATGGATCTCGTGGTCCGGTTCGACTACGGCTCCGCCGTCCCGTGGGTGTCGCGCAACGAGAACGGCGACCTGCGGGCGATCGGCGGTCCGCACAAGCTCGTGCTGCGCACCAAGGTGCCGACCCACGGCGAGGGCCGCTCGACCGTCGCCGAGTTCAGGGTCGCCAAGGGCGACAGCATCGCGTTCGTGATGAGTCACGGGCGCTCGCACGAGGACGACCCGCCGCCGATCGAGCCGCGCAAGGTGATCCGCGAGACGACGGAGTACTGGCGCTCGTGGTCGCGGCGCTGCCAGGGCGGCACGCCCTGGGACGACGCCCTCGGCCGCTCCCTGCTGACGCTCAAGGCCCTGATCTACCGCCCGACCGGAGGCATCGTGGCGGCACCCACCACCTCGCTGCCGGAAGCGCTCGGCGGCGTGCGCAACTGGGACTACCGGTTCTGCTGGCTGCGCGACTCGACCTTCACCCTGCTCGCCCTGATGGATGCCGGCTACCTCGACGAGGCGCGGGCGTGGCGCGACTGGCTGATGCGGGCGGTCGCCGGCAGCCCGGAGCAGGCGCACATCCTGTACGGCATCGCCGGCGAGCGGCTGCTGCCCGAGATCGAGATCGACTGGCTGCCGGGCTACGAGGATTCGCGTCCCGTGCGCGTCGGCAACGCCGCCTCGCAGCAGTTCCAGCTCGACGTCTACGGCGAGATCTTCGACGCGCTCTACCAGGCCCACGAGCGCGGCATGGAGGGCGACGAGGTCGGCCGGCGCGTCGGCCTCGCCCTGCTCGACCACCTGGAGCGCACCTGGCGCGAGCCGGACGAGGGCATCTGGGAGGTGCGCGGCGGCCGCAAGCCGTTCGTCCATTCCAAGGTGATGGCCTGGGTCGCGTTCGACCGGGCGATCCGCCTCTACGACGGCGCCGACACCGACGACATCGCGGTCCGCTGGCGCTCGGTCCGCGACGAGATCCACCGCGAGGTATGCGAGAAGGGCTTCGACCCGGAGCTCAACAGCTTCGTGCAGTATTACGGTTCGAAGGACCTCGACGCGAGCCTGCTGCTGATCGCCCATATGGGTTTCCTGCCGCAGGACGACCCGCGGGTCGTCGGCACCGTCGAGGCGATCGGGCGCGACCTGATGCGCGACGGCTTCGTCATGCGCTACGCCACCGAGGACCAGACCACCGACGGGTTGCCCGGGGGCGAGGGCGCTTTCCTGCCGTGCAGCTTCTGGTACGCCGACAACCTCATCGGCCTCGGGCGCTGCGACGAGGCGAAGGCGCTCATCGAGCGGCTGCTCGGGATCTGCAACGACGTCGGGCTGCTCGCCGAGGAGTACGACGTCGAGCGCAAGCGCCAGGTCGGCAACTTCCCCCAGGCATTCAGCCACGTCGCCCTGGTCAACACGCTTCTGAACTTCAGTCGCGCGATCGGACCCGCTAAGGAGCGCGGCGGAGAACGGGACGCGGACGGGCACGCCGAGGGGCGGCCGGTCCTCGTTCCCGAGGCGGCGCAGAGCGCCCCGACGATTTGACGCTGGACTGACGAGGCCCCGCACATGAGCGCAGCAGACACCAAGCCGAAGGGCGGCATCAGCGAGATCGACCAGCGCAGCATCGACACGATCCGCACGCTGACGATCGACGCCGTCCAGAAGGCGAATTCGGGCCATGCCGGTGCCCCGATGGCGCTCGCGCCGGTCGCCTTCACCCTGTGGAACCGCTACCTGCGCTACGATCCGGCGCATCCGCACTGGCCCAACCGCGACCGCTTCGTGCTCTCGGTCGGCCACGCCTCGATGCTGCTCTACGGCCTGCTCCACCTCGCCGGCGTCGCCCGGGAGGACGGCGGCAACGAGCCGGCGGTGAGCCTCGACGACATCAAGCAGTTCCGGCAGCTCGACAGCCGCACCCCCGGCCACCCCGAGTACCACTTCACCACCGGCGTCGAGGTGACGACCGGGCCGCTGGGCCAGGGCGTCGCCAACTCGGTCGGCATGGCGATGGGCGGCCGCTTCCTCAACGAGCGCCTCGCCTACGGCGACCAGCCGCTGTTCGACTTCAACGTCTACGCCCTGTGCAGCGACGGTGACCTGATGGAGGGCGTCTCCGGCGAGGCGGCCTCGATCGCCGGTCACCTGCGGCTGTCGAACCTGTGCTGGATCTACGACAGCAACACCGTCACCATCGAGGGCCACACCGACCTCGCCTTCAGCGAGGAGGTCGCGACCCGCTTCCTCGCCTATGGCTGGCAGGTGCTGCGCGTCGCCGACGCCAACGACGTCGCCGCGGTCGCCCACGCGATCGAGACCTTCCTGCAATCCTTCGACCGCCCGACCCTCATCATCGTCAACTCGGTGATCGGCTACGGCGCGCCGACCAAGCAGGGCACGCCGAAGGCCCATTCCGACGCGCTGGGCCCCGACGAGGTCAAGGGCGCCAAGCGCGCCTACGGCTGGCCCGAGGACGCGCAGTTCCTGGTGCCGGACGGCGTCTACGAGAACTTCCGCGAGGGCATCGGCGCCCGCGGCGCAGCCCTGCGCGCCGATTGGCAGGCGCTGCTCGACGAGGCGAAGTCCGGCGATCCCGAACTGGCCCAGGAGGTCGAGTCCTACCTCGCCGGCACGCTGCCGCCGGGCTGGGACGCCGACATCCCGACCTTCCCGGCCGACGCCAAGGGCCTCGCTACCCGCGAATCCTCCGGCAAGGTGCTCAATGCGCTCGCCGGCAGGGTGCCGTGGCTGCTCGGCGGCTCGGCCGACCTCGCGCCCTCGAACAAGACCAAGCTCGAAGGCGAGGAGGCCGGCACCCTCGGGCCGTTCACGCCCGGCGGCCGCAACATCCATTTCGGCGTGCGCGAGCACGCGATGGGCTCGATCGTCAACGGCCTCGGGCTCGTCGGGCTGCGGGCCTACGGCGCGACCTTCCTGGTCTTCTCCGACTACATGCGGCCGCCGATCCGCCTCGCGGCACTGATGGAACTGCCGGTGTTCCACGTCTTCACCCACGACTCGATCGGGGTCGGAGAGGACGGGCCGACCCACCAGCCGGTCGAGCACCTGCTGGCGCTGCGGGCGATCCCCGGCCTCGTCACCCTGCGCCCGGCCGACGCCAACGAGGTCGCGGAAGCCTACCGGGTGATCATGCGGCTCACCCACCAGCCGGCGGTGCTGGCGCTGTCGCGCCAGCCGCTGCCGACCCTCGACCGCGACAGGTACGCCCCGGCCTCGGGCGTGGCCAAGGGCGCCTACGTGCTCGCCGACGCCGAGGGCGGCAAGCCCGACGTGATCCTGATCGGCACCGGCAGCGAGGTACAGCTCTGCGTCGGCGCCTACGAGACCCTGACCGCCGAGGGCGCCAGGGTCCGGGTGGTGTCGATGCCGTCGTGGTCGCTGTTCGAGCAGCAGGACGAGTCCTACCGCAACAGCGTGCTGCCGCCGGAGGTGACCGCCCGCGTCGCCGTCGAGCAGGGCACGGTGATGGGCTGGGACCGCTACACCGGCAGCGCCGGCACGATCCTCGGCATGCACACCTTCGGCTCCTCGGCCCCGATCAAGGACCTTCAGAGCAAGTTCGGCTTCACGCCCGAGAAGGTGCTGGAGGCGGCCCGCGAACAGCTCGCGCGGGTGAAGAAGGGCTGAGCCGTCCGAGCCCTCCCCCTCTGCGGGGGAGGGTGGCGAGCCGGGGTGAAGCCCGTCAGATCAATCGCGACCTTTCCGTAACCGCGGCTCCCCTCTCCCGCCGAGGGCAGGCTGTCCGGGGAAGCACCGGGCGACGGAAGTGGCGCGGGATCTCTCCTCTCCCCGCGGGCGGGGAGAGGAGAGCGGACCCCTCGTCGGGTCCGCGGTGAGTGCAGGCGAAGCCGGAGCGAGGGTGAGGGAGTGGTGCCGGAGGAGTCTCGTCAGGAGCCCCCTCCTCACCCTCGCGGCGATCCTCACGGAGAGGGCTGCACGACTGTCCGGGGAAATTTCCTTGTAAAATCAAGCGCGGGATCCCCGCTCCCACTCGGGAGAGGGGAGACGAGCCCCTTGTTGTCCCCGGACAGCCCTGCCCTCTTGCGGGAGAGGGTTCTGGTGATCGCGGCAACTTGCCTGGGCTCCTACTCGCCCGCCGCCGCCTTCTTGGCAGTGCTCTTCGCGGCACTCTTCTTCGCCGGAGCCTTCTTGGCACCCGCCTCGCCGTCCGCCGCCGTCGCAGCGGCCTTGGTCGTAGCCTTGGCCGCCGTCTTGCGCGTGCTCGCGGCGCGGCCGCGCGCCGGAGCCTTCTTCTTCCCGCCGCCGGCCTCGCGCCGGGCGGCGAGGAGCGGCAGCGCCTCCTCCAGGGTGACGGCCTCGGCGCTCGTGCCCTTCGGCAGCGTGGCGTTGGTCTCGCCGTCGGTGACGTACGGGCCGTATTTGCCCGCCTTCACCGCGACCGCGTTGCCGTTGGTCGGGTCGGTGCCCAGCGACCGGCCGGGATCGGCCGCCGGACGGCCGCGACCGCCGCCCTGCTCCTTCTGGACGATCAGGTCGATGGCGCGGTTGGCGCCGATCTCCAGCACGTCGTCGTCCTTGCCCAGGTTGGCGTAGGTCTTGCCGTGCTGGACGTAGGGCCCGTAGCGGCCGAGATTGGCGAGGATCGGCTCGCCGCTCTCGGGGTGGCGGGCGACCTCGCGGGGCAGCGCCAGCAGCTTCAGCGCGGTCTCGAAGTCGAGCGAGGCCGCCGACACGCCCTTCGGCAGCGAGGAGCGCTTCGGCTTCTCGGCGCCCTTCTCGGCGCTGGCCTCGCCGAGCTGCACGAACGGCCCGAAGCGGCCGTCGCGGACGCTGACCGGCAGGTTGGTCTCCGGATCGGTGCCGAGCACCCGCACGCCGGGCTGGCCGCCCTCGCCGGACGCGCCCTCCCCGTCGCCCTCGACGCTGCTCGCCGCGAGCTGGCGGGTGTACTTGCATTCGGGGTAGTTCGAGCAGCCGACGAAGGCGCCGAACTTGCCGAGCTTCAAGGAGAGCTGGCCGGAGGCGCAGTTCGGGCAGGCGCGCGGATTGCCGCCGTCCTGCCTGGGCGGGAAGATGTGCTCGCCGAGCAGCTCGTTGAGCGCCTCCAGCACCTCGGAGGTGCGCAGCTCCTTCGTCCCGGCGATCGCGGCGGAGAAGTCGCGCCAGAACTCGCGCAGCACCTCGCGCCAGTTGATCTCGTCGTTGGAGACCCGGTCGAGCTGCGTCTCCAGGTCGGCGGTGAAGTCGTACTCGACGTAGCGCCGGAAGAAGCTCTCGAGGAAGCCGGTGACGAGGCGGCCCTTGTCCTCCGGCAGGAGGCGCTTCTTGTCGAGACGGACGTATTCGCGGTCGCGCAGCACCTGGAGCACGGCGGCGTAGGTCGAGGGCCGGCCGATGCCGAGCTCCTCCATCCGCTTGACGAGGCTGGCCTCGGAGTAGCGCGGCGGCGGCTCGGTGAAGTGCTGGCTCGCGGCGATGCGCTCGCGGCGCAGGGGGTCGCCCGCCGCCATCGCCGGCAGGCGCCGGGTCTCCTCGTCCTCCTCGTCGTCCTTGCCCTCCTGGTAGAGGGTGAGGAAGCCATCGAACTTGATGACCTGCCCGGTGGCCCGCAGGTCGATCCGGCGCGGGCCGACCATCGCCTGCACCTCGACGGTGGTCCGCTCCAGCTCGGCCGACTCCATCTGGCTCGCCACGGTGCGGATCCAGATCAGCTCGTAGAGCTTCGCCTGCTCCGGTTCGAGGTAGCGCCCGACCTCCTTCGGCAGCCGGCCCATGTCGGTCGGGCGCACCGCCTCGTGCGCCTCCTGGGCGTTCTTCGCCTTGGTGCTGTACTTGCGCGGAGCCTGGGGCAGGTAGCGGTCGCCGTACTCGCGGCCGATGACGGTGCGGGCGTCGGCGACCGCCTCGGGCGCCATGTCGACGCCGTCGGTCCGCATGTAGGTGATGAGGCCGACCGTCTCGCCGCCGATCTCGATGCCCTCGTACAGCCGCTGCGCGATCCGCATCGTCTGGGCCGGGGCGAGGCCGAGCTTGCGCGACGCCTCCTGCTGCAGGGTCGAGGTGGTGAAGGGCGGCTGCGGATGGCGCTTGGCCGGCTTCGCCTCGACCGAGGCGACCGAGAACACCGCGAGTTCGAGGTCGCGCTTGAACGCCTCGGCCTCGGCGCCGGTGCCGACGTCGAGGCGCTGGATGCGCTTGCCGTCGGCGCCGACGAGCCGGGCCTCGAACACCGCCCCGGCCTCGGTGGCGAGCGTCGCGACGAGCGACCAGTATTCCCGCGGCTTGAAGGTCTCGATCTCGCGCTCGCGCTCGCAGACGAGGCGCAGGGCCACCGACTGCACCCGGCCGGCGGAGCGCGCGCCGGGCAGCTTGCGCCACAGCACCGGCGAGAGGTTGAAGCCGACGAGATAGTCGAGCGCGCGTCGGGCGAGGTAGGCGTCGACCAGCGCCTGATCGATCACCCGCGGCTGCGCCATCGCGGTCTGGATCGCGTCGCGGGTGATGGCGTTGAAGGTCACGCGCTCGACCGGCACGTCCTTGAGCGCCTTCTTGGCCTGGAGCGCCTCCAGCACGTGCCAGGAGATCGCCTCGCCCTCGCGGTCGGGGTCGGTGGCGAGAATCAGCTTCTCGGCGCCCTTCACCGCCTTGGCGATCTCGGACACCCGCTTGGCGCCGCGATCCTCCAGCTCCCACAGCATGTGGAAGTCCTGCTCGGGATCGACCGAGCCGTCCTTCGCCGGGAGGTCGCGGATGTGACCGAACGAGGCCAGCACCTCGTAATCGCGGCCGAGATACTTGTTGATCGTCTTGGCCTTGGCCGGCGACTCGACGACGACGACTTTCATGAACGGCTTGCCTCTTTCCGAGCACACCGCTTCCGGGCGATCTTCGACTTGGGCGGGCGCGCGGCGCCTCAGGGGAGCGCCGCAGCCCGGGAGAAGTGGGTGAAGGCCGGCCGGATGTCAAATCGCCCACCCGGCGTCCTTGCGGGTCCCTGCGCACCCACCTATAGCCCTTCGCTCAGGATGAGCACCGCGACCCGCCCCGGCTTCCCCCACCGCCACCTGCTCGGCATCGAGGGCCTCTCGCCCGTCGACATCGCCGCCCTGCTCGACCGTGCCGACGAGGCGGTCGAGATCAGCCGGCAGATCGAGAAGAAGCGCACGACCCTGCGCGGCCGAACCCAGATCAACCTGTTCTTCGAGCCCTCGACCCGGACCCAGTCCTCGTTCGAGCTCGCCGGCAAGCGCCTCGGCGCCGACGTGATGAACATGTCGGTCGCCTCGTCCTCGGTGAAGAAGGGCGAGACGCTCATCGACACCGCCACGACCCTGAACGCGATGCGCCCCGACATCATCGTGGTGCGCCACAGCCAGGCCGGCGCGGTGCACCTGCTCGCCCGCAAGGTCGACTGCGCGGTGGTCAATGCCGGCGACGGCGCCCACGAGCACCCGACCCAGGCGCTGCTCGACGCGCTGACCATCCGCCGCAACAAGGGCCGCATCGAGGGCCTCGTGGTGGCGATCTGCGGCGATGTCCTGCATTCGCGGGTGGCGCGCTCGAACATCATCCTGCTCCAGGCGCTCGGCGCCCGGGTCCGGGTGATCGGCCCCTCGACGCTGCTGCCGCCGGGCGTCGAGCGGTTCGGCGTCGAGGTGTTCACCGACATGCATGCCGGCTTGAGGGACGCCGACATCGTGATGATGCTGCGGCTCCAGCGCGAGCGGATGAACGGCTCGTTCGTCCCGTCGGTGAAGGAGTACTTCCGCTATTTCGGCCTCGACGGCGACAAGCTGGCCGTGGCCAAGCCCGACGCCCTGGTGATGCATCCCGGCCCGATGAATCGCGGCGTCGAGATCTCGTCCGAGGTCGCGGACGGTGCGCAGTCCCTCATCAAGGAGCAGGTGGAGATGGGCGTCGCGGTGCGGATGGCGGTGCTGGAGGCGCTGGCCACGCACCTGCCGAACGCGTGACCAGGACAACCGCGATGACCCCTCTTCTCCTCACCAACGCCCGCCTCCTCGACCCCGCCACCGGCCGCGAGGGCCCCGGCGCCGTGCTCGTCCGCGACGGGCGGATCGCCGACGTCCACTGGGGCAGGCCCGCATCCCTGCCCGAAGGCGCCACCGTGATCGACGGCGGCGGCCACGTCCTCGCCCCCGGCCTCGTCGACCTGCGCGCCTTCGTCGGCGAGCCGGGAGCCGAGCACCGCGAGACCCTGGCGAGCGCCAGCGCGGCGGCCGCGGCCGGCGGCGTCACCACCCTCGTCTGCATGCCCGACACCAACCCGGTGATCGACGGGCCGGCGATCGTCGACTTCGTGCTGCGCCGCGCCCGCGACACCGCGAGCGTCAACGTCCTGCCGGCAGCCGCGATCACCAAGGGGCTCGCCGGCCGCGAGATGACGGAGTTCGGCCTCCTGTCCGAAGCCGGCGCCGTCGCCTTCACCGACGGGCTCAAGGGCGTCACCAACGCCCAGGTGATGCGCCGCGCCCTCACCTATGCCCGCGACTTCGGAGCGCTGCTGATGCAGCACGTCGAGGAACCCGACCTCGTCGGCGACGGGGTGATGAACGAGGGCGAGATGGCCTCGCGGCTCGGCCTGCACGGCATTCCGCGCGAGGCCGAGACGATCCTGCTGGAGCGCGACATCCGCCTCGTGCGCCTCACCCGCGCCCGCTACCACGCCGCGATGATCTCGTGCGCCGATTCGGTCGAGATCGTGCGCCGGGCGAAGGCAGACGGGCTGCCGGTCACCTGTGGCGTGTCGATCAACAACCTCGTGCTCAACGAGAACGACATCGGCCACTACCGCACCTTCTGCAAGCTCTCGCCGCCCCTGCGCGACGAGGCCGACCGCGGGGCGGTGGTGGCGGCGCTCGCCGAGGGCGTCATCGACGTGATCGTCTCCGACCACAACCCGCAGGACGTCGAGACCAAGCGCCTCCCCTTCGCCGAGGCCGCGGACGGGGCGCTCGGCATCGAGACCCTGCTCGCCGCCGCCCTGCGGCTGGTCCATGCCGGCGCGCTGCCGCTGCCGCGCCTGCTCGCCGCCCTGTCATCGACCCCGGCCGCCCTGCTCGGGCGCGAGGCCGGCCGCCTCGCCGCCGGCGCGCCCGCCGACCTCGTGCTGTTCGATCCCGACGATCCCTACGTGCTCGACAAGCGCGAACTCCGGTCGCGCTCCAAGAACTCTCCGTTCGACGAGGCGCGCCTGCAAGGTCGCGCCCTCCTCACCCTGGTCGGCGGCCGCGTCGTCCACCGGCACGAGGCGGCGTGATGGCGAGCATCTGGCCCCTCCTCCTCGCCGCCCTCGCCGGCGGCTACCTGTGCGGGTCGATCCCCTTCGGCCTGATTCTCACCCGGCTCGCCGGCCTCGGCGACGTGCGGGCGATCGGCTCGGGCAACATCGGCGCCACCAACGTCCTGCGCACCGGCAACAAGAAGCTCGCCGCCGCGACGCTGCTCCTCGACGCGCTCAAGGGCACCGTCCCGGTCCTGGTCGCCGGCCGCCTCGCCGGCCCGGACGCCGCGCTGGTCGCCGGGCTCGGCGCCTTCCTCGGCCACCTGTTTCCGGTCTGGCTCGGCTTCAGGGGCGGCAAGGGCGTCGCGACCTTCATCGGCGTCCTGTTGGCGCTGTCCCCCCTCGGGCTCCTCGTCTTCGCCGCCCTGTGGCTCGGCCTCGCGTTCTGGCTGCGCTATTCCTCCGCCTCGGCGCTGACGGCGAGCGCGGCGACGCCGCTCTTCCTCGCCGCGACCGGCGAGGCCCGGATGGCGCTGCTGTTCATCGTGCTCGCCGCCCTGCTATGGTGGAAGCACGCGCCCAACATCCGCCGGCTCCTCGACGGCACGGAAGGGCGGATCGGGCAGAAGGGCTGAGAAGCACCGCGCGCCCAACCAAGCGGAATTGCGTCATGCAATCCCGCTTGTTTATGATTGCGCATCATTTCTGCCGCCGAAACGGCCACCATTTCGGCGAATGATGCCAGGGGCAGGCGGGATGCAACTCTCCGACGCGCAGCGCCTCGACTGGCTGCGGCTGATCCGCGCCGAGGGCGTCGGCCCGCGCACCTTTCGCGGGCTGGTCAACCGCTTCGGCGGCGCCGGCGCCGCCCTCGAGGCCCTGCCCGGCCTCGCCCGCGCCCGAGGCAAGGGCGTGCGGATCCCGAGCCGGGCCGATGCCGAGCGCGAGGTCGCCGCCGCCGCCCGCCTCGGCGTGCGCTTCGTCGCCACCGGCGAGCCGGACTACCCGACCCCGCTCCAGGCCACCGACGATGCGCCGCCGCTGCTGGCCGTGCGCGGCGCCGCCGCCTGCCTGCGCCGGCCGGCGGTGGCGATCGTCGGGTCGCGCAACGCCTCCGCGGCCGGGCTGACCTTCGCCGAACGCCTCGCCCACGCCTTCGGCGAGGACGGGCTCGTCGTCGTCTCCGGCCTCGCCCGCGGCATCGACCTGCGCGCCCATACCGGCTCGCTCGCCTCGGGCACCGTCGCGGTCCTGGCCGGCGGCCACGACCGCATCTCGCCCACCGACCACGCCGGCCTCGTCGACCGCATCCTCGACCATGGCGGAGCCGTGGTGGCGGAACTGCCGCTGGGCTGGGAGCCGCGCGGCCGCGACTTCCCGCGCCGCAACCGCATCATCTCCGGCCTCGCGCTGGGCACCGTCGTGGTCGAGGCGGCGCGCCGGTCCGGCTCGCTCATCACCGCCCGCTTCGCCCTGGAACAGGGGCGCGAGGTGTTCGCGGTGCCGGGCTCGCCCCTCGACCCCCGCGCAGAGGGCACAAACGACCTGATCCGCCAGGGCGCCACCGTCTGCGCCGCCCCCGAGCACGTCACCGCGGTGCTCGCCCCGCTGCTCGCCGGGACTCCGCAGCCCGGACGGCTGGAGGAGGGCGAGCCGCCGCCCGGGCGCGACCTGTACTGGGACGAGACCGATTTCTTCTCGGAGGCCGCCGAACCACCGCCGACCCTGCCCGGGCTCGTCGAGCCGCCCTCCCCGCCCCCGGAGCCGGACGACGACCGTGCCCGGCTGCTGGCCCTGCTCGGCCCGGCACCGGTCGCCTCCGACGCCCTGGCCCGCCTCGCCGGCCTGCCGGCGCGCACGGTGTCCGGGCTGCTGATGGAACTCGAACTCGACGGTCTGGTCACCCGCCACGGCGGCGGAGCGGTGTCGCTGCGCTGATACGATTTCCGATTGATCGCTCGGCGATCCCTGCGGGATCGCTTCGCGATGCGGAAATCGGCTTCGCTCATGCGTGCGGAGCAAAGCTCCGCCGCGCGGGCTGATGATACGGCACAAATCCACCGCCCGACCGATTTCCATACGGACGAAAACAGAATTCCTGAACTAATCAGTCCTGGATCTTCTTTGATCCTTCTGACATCGTTGCTTACCACCAGAGATGGTACCGGGAGGCAACGATGACTGTCGTTCCAAAGCAATGGATGCCGAAGTGCGACATGGAACGCGTCATCTGCCACTGGACGGCCGGAGGATACAAGGCGAGCTCGCTCGACCGCAGCCACTACCATATTCTCATCGAGAAGAGCGGCGATCTGATCAGAGGGTTTCATTCGATCGAAGACAACGTCTACACCGGCGACGGCAACTATGCCGCCCACACGAGAGGCGCAAACACGAAATCCATCGGTGTCAGCGTATGCTGCATGGCGGGCGCGGAGGAACGTCCGTTCGATCCTGGAAAATTCCCGATGATGCAGTCGCAGTGGGATCGGATGGCCGAGGTCGTCGCGGATCTGGCACGATTCTACGGCATCCCGGTCACGCAGCAGACGATTCTGGGGCACGGCGAGGTCGAGAAGTACCTGGGCAAACCGCAGCGGGGGAAGTGGGATCCGATGGTTCTTCCATGGAACCCGCAGCGATCACTGGTCAAAGTGGGGGATGACTTCCGCGCTGCGGTTCGGACGCTCATCACCGGCACGACTTCGCTCAGATCCAGCTTCGCCATGGCCGGCGAGTCTCACCCGATGGCTTCGGCCCTGCTGAATGGCAGGACGATCCCGAGAGCTGTGTTCGTCAACGAGGACGTGCTGGTTCCCCTCGCCGAACTGAGGTTGGTGACCGACGTCGCCATCGGAACGGCCGGCGTCGGGCAGATGGTTCCGGTACAAGTCGGTGGACGCAGCTTCACTCTCGCCGCTGAGACGATCGCGCCCGACGATCCGGACGTTCAGCCGGAGGATTGGATCTCGACGAAGGAGTTCGCGGACGCCCTGGATGCTAAGCTGGGCTTCGATCCAGAACGGAATGTCGTGACGTTGACCTGGGGGTGATCGGCCCAAGCGTGACCGCACCGGCACGCCCGCAGGTTCAATCGTGGCCTTCGGGCGATGACGAGATCAGCCGGCCGCCATGTCGGCCAGCACCTCGAGACAGCCCTGAAGGATGTAGGCGGCGGCGAGCTTGTCGACGAGTTCGCCCCGGCGCGCCCGGGAGGCGTCGGCCTCCAGCAGGGTGCGGGTCACCGCCGCGGTCGAGAGCCGCTCGTCCCACAGCAGCACCGGCAGCGGCAGGATCGGCTTCAGGTTGCGCACGAAGGCGCGGGTCGATTGCGCCCGCGGCCCCTCGCTGCCGTCCATGTTGAGCGGCAGGCCGACCACCAGCCCGCCGACCGCGTGGCGCCCGGCGATCTCGCCGAGCCGCGCGGCGTCGGGCGTGAACTTCACCCGCTTGATCGTCTCCAGCGGCGAGGCGATCCGGCGCCCGGCATCCGACAGGGCGAGGCCGATGGTGCGGGTGCCGAGATCGAGCCCGAGCAGGCGCGTCGCCGGCCCGGCGGCGGCGACGAAGGCGGCGGCGTCCTCCCGGTTCACAGGGCGCCTCGCCGGCCTACCTTGCGGGTGTCCAGTCCGGAGACACCCCGATGCGCATCACCTGGTTCGGCCATTCCGCGTTCCGCCTCGACTTCGCGTCCTCGCACCTCCTGATCGATCCGTTCTTCACCGGCAACCCCGCCTTCGAGGGCGGCGACCGCGGGAAGGCCGTGGCGGGCGCGACCCACATCCTCGTCACCCACGGCCACGGCGACCATGTCGGCGACACCCTGGAGGTGGCGGCCGAGACCGGGGCCAAGGTGGTGACGAACTACGACCTGTGCATGTGGCTGGCCTCCAAGGGCCTGACCGCCTTCGACCCGATGAACACCGGCGGCACCACCGACCAGGGCGAGTTCCGCGTCACCCTGGTGCGGGCCGACCACTCCGCCGGCATGAGCGAGGCCGGCGTCACGGTTCCGCTCGGCCTGCCGAACGGCGTGATCGTCCGCGCGCCCGGCGAGCCGACGGTCTACCACATGGGCGACACCGACATCTTCGGCGACATGGCGCTGATCCAGGAACTCTACCGCCCCGACGTGCTGATGGTGCCGATCGGCGACCGCTTCACCATGGGCGCGCAGACCGCGGCGCTCGCGGTGCGCAAGTACTTCTCGCCCAAGGCCGTCTTTCCCTGCCACTACGGCTCGTTCCCGATCATCGACCCGAGCGCCGACGCCTTCGTGGCGGCGATGGAGGGCAGCGGAGTCCAAGTGGTGGTGCCGAACAAGGGCACCGCCGTGACGATCGGCTGAACCGCGCGTCCCCGGCCTGCACCCCTGACGCAGGGGCGCAGGTCCGCGCACGCCCCTGGAAACTCGGGCCCGGCCGGACATATCCGACCGGCAGGCCGGCGCATGCCGGCGAGCCCCGTGACGGAAGACAGGATGTTTCACACGATCCCGCCCGCCGGCCCCGGAGCCGCCCGATGAGCGGCGACCAGACCGAACCGCTGCGCGCGGACGATTACCGCAACCTCGCCGAGTCCCTGCCGCAACTGGCCTGGATCGCCGATGCCGGCGGCGACCTGCTTTGGTACAATCAAAGGTGGTACGACTACACCGGAACCACCCTGGAGGAGATGCGGGGCTCCGGCTGGCGCAAGGTGCACCATCCCGACCACCTCGCCCGGGTCGAGACGCGCTTCCGCCGCGCCTTCGAGAACGGCGAGCCGTGGGAGGACACCTTTCCGCTGCGGGCCCGGGACGGGTCGTATCACTGGTTCCTCTCCCGCGCCCAGCCCTGGCGCGACGGGAGCGGGACGATCGTGCGCTGGTACGGCACCAACACCGACATCAGCCGCCGCCGGGCGACCGAGGAACGCCTGCGCCACTCGCAGGAGCGGTTCCGGGCCCTCGTCGACAGCGCGGCGGCGATCATCTGGTCGGCCGACGAGACCGGCGCCCTGGCCCCCGGCCAGTGGCGCTGGACCGCCTATACCGGGCAGAGCGACGAGGAGGCCCAGGGCTGGGGCTGGATCGACGCCCTCCATCCCGACGACCGCGCCCGGGCCGCCGAGGTGTGGTCGCGGGCGGTCGAGAAGCGGCACGTCTACGAGGTCGAGTACCGCCTTCGCCGCCGCGACGGGGTCTGGCGCCACATGGAGGTCCGGGCCGCCCCGGTGACGGCGGAGGACGGCACGATCCGCGAGTGGGTCGGGATGCATGCCGACATCACCGAGCGCAAGGAGGCCGAGGCCGAGGTCGAGCAGGCCCGGCAGGCCGCGGAAGCGGCCAACCGCGCCAAGAGCCAGTTCATCGCCAACATGAGCCACGAGCTGCGCACGCCGCTCTCGGCGGTCATCGGCTATTCCGAGATGCTGGCGGAGGAGCTGGAGGATCTCGGTCAGGCGTCGCTGCTGCCGGACCTGCGCAAGATCGAGGCCTCGGCCCGCCACCTGCTCGGGCTCATCAACGACGTGCTCGACATCTCCAAGATCGAGGCCGGGCGGATGACCGTCGCGGCCGAGGATTTCTCCGTCGACGCGATGATCGCCGACGTGGTGGCGGCGATCGACTCCCTGGTCTCGAAGAAGCGCAACCGCCTCGTCCTCGACCTCGCCGACGACCTCGGAGCGATGCGCCAGGATCAGACCAAGATCCGGCAATGCCTCGTCAACCTGCTCGGCAACGCCTCCAAGTTCACCGAAGACGGCACGATCACCCTCAGGGCCCGCCGCGACCATGACGAGGGCGCCGAATGGGTGACGTTCTCGGTGATCGACACCGGCATCGGCCTCACCGAGGAGCAGATCGGCCGGCTGTTCGAGCGGTTCTCCCAGGCAGACGAATCCACCACCCGGCAGTTCGGCGGGACCGGGCTCGGGCTGGCGATCACCCGCGCCTTCAGCCGCCGGATGGGCGGCGAGATCTCCGTCACCTCGACCTACGGCGAGGGCTCGGCCTTCACCATCCGGCTGCCGGTGGTGCTCGCCGCCGAGGACGGCGAGGCGTCGGAGGAGGAGGTCGCCCAGGCCGTCGCCGAGGCCGAGGAGGCCGGGCGGCACGACGTGGTGCTGCTCGTCGACGACGACCCGGCCGCCCGCGACCTGCTCTCGCGCTTCCTGGAGCGCGAGGGCTTCCGGGTCCGCACCGCGAGCGACGGCCGGGCCGGCCTCACCCTGGCTCGGGCGCTGCGGCCGCGCGCGATCCTGCTCGACATCGAGATGCCGCGGATGGACGGCTGGTCGGTGCTGCACGCGGTCCGCAGCGACCCGGATCTCGCCGCGACGCCGGTCATCATCACCTCGGTCGTCAACGAGCAGGGCCTCGGCCGCGCGCTCGGGGCCACCGACTACCTCGTCAAGCCGATCGACTGGGAGCACCTCAAGGGAGTGATGGACCGCTACCGTCCCGCCGGATCGACCGGGTCGGTTCTCCTCGTCGACGACGACGACGATGCCCGCGACCGGCTGCGGCGCAGCCTCGCCCGCGACGGCTGGGAGGTGCACGAGGCGGAGAACGGCGCCGTCGCCCTCCAGCGCCTCGACGAGGACCGCCCGTCGCTGATCCTCCTCGACCTGATGATGCCGGTGATGGACGGCTTCGCCTTCCTGTCGCGACTGCGCGCCCGGCCGGACGGGGACGTGCCGGTGGTGGTGCTGACCGCCAAGGACATCACCCCGGAGGAGCGCGAGCGCCTCGGCCGCGACACCGAGCGGGTCATCGTCAAGGGCAGCCTGTCGCTGAACGAGATCGGACGCCACCTGCGCACGATGTACGCGCTCCAGAGCACCGAGCCGGTGCCGGCGACGCTCCAGGGCCTGATCGACGAACTCGAAGCCCGCGCCGACCCGCCGGCGCGCTGAGCCTGTCATACGGTTTCCGATTGATCGCTTCGCGATGCGGAAACCGGCTTCGCTCAGGTGCCGCGCGGACTGGTAATACGATTTCCGGTTGATCGCTTCACGATGCGGACATCGGCTTCGCTCATGCGTGCGGAGCAAAGCTCCGCCGCGCGGGCTCGTATCAGGGGGCGAGCCATTCCCCCTGCTCGCGACCGCCGTCGAAACCGAACCGTGCCCGGCGGTGGCCGGCATGGGCGAGGTAGAGGAAGTCGAACAGCGTCACCGCGACGGTGACGGCGGTGAAGTGCTCGCGCCCGGGCTCGCCCGGATCGCCCGCGGGCATCGCGTAGCCGTCACCGGCGGCGAGCGGCGTTCCGGGGCCGGGCGCGATGCCGTAGCAGGCGCGGCTCTGCGAACGGGAGGCGTCCCAGGCCGCGCGCGACAGCTCGTCGTCGTGATGCAGGTCGGCCGAGCCCTCGATGCGGAGCTGGATCTTGGCACCCGCATCGTAGATGTGGAGCGCGACCCGCGGGTCGCGGGCGATCTCGCCGACCTTGTCCGAGCGCCGGTCGGCGTGGAAGCGCAGCCGGCATGCGGCGGGGTCGACCGCGCGCAGCACGACGGTGCGCAGGCGTGGACCGCCGTCCTCCCCGATCGTCGCCAGGGCCGGGGTGTGGAACGCACCGCGGCGGTGCGCCGCCCCCTCGGCCAGCAGGCGCCACGCCTCGGCCCGGATGGCGTCGAGATCGTCGTAGAAGGGCGGCAGGTCGCTCATCGGGCTTCGCTCGAAGTGGCAGGCTCGGGTCGGGGCGAGATGGCGCGCGGGCCCGCTCCGGCAATCGCCACCGGTTCGCGCGGGGATCCCGCTAACCCTGTTGGCGGGCGGTGCGATCCGCGGCCCCGGTCTGGAACCGGACGTTAGGGCTGCGGCTTGTCCATACGAAACGGCCAAGCTGTTCGCGCTGGCCGATCGGGTTCTCTGGGACGAGCGTGATGACGATCCGCACGATGTTGATCGCGATGGCCGCGACCGCGCTGACCTCGGCCACGGCGCTGGCCGCGGATCCGGCTCCCCTCGCCTTCGCGCCGGAGGGCGCCCGCACCGCGCCCCCCGTTCGCGTCGCGGCCGGGCGCGTCTGCACCTGCCGGGTCGCGACGCGGCGGGTGCGGGTGGCCTCGCGCCCCCGGCGCGTCGTGGCGGGCTGGCGCCGGACCCGCGTCGTCGTCGAGGAACCCGCCCCCGAGATCGGCGGGCCGTCGCCGCGGTCGATCGACTTCGGCTACAGCGCCGTCGGCTACGCCTACGGCGACGGCTTCGCCAGCGCCACCGCCCCGTTCCCGTCCTCCCGCCCCCGCGCCGCCGCGGCGCCGCGTTCGACCTGGGGGCCGTCCTGGGGTCCCTACAACACCGACGCGGTGCCGGCCTACGGCGTCGGCTGGTTCTGACGCCGGAGCTGCGAACCATGGGGGCGGGGCTTGCGCTCCGGCCTGCGGCCACGCTTTAACCTCCGCCGCGTGACGTTCCCGTCCCGCGGAGCCGACGCCCCTGACCGTTCCCTCCCCGAATCCCGTGTGGCCGCGGCGCCAGCGCTCGCAGGGGCGCGTCGCCCTGGCGGCGGCGCGGATGCCCGGCGGGGCGACGCGCCTGACCGACCTCGCCGAAGCCGGCCCCCTGCGCCTGCGCCTGCCGCGCACCGGCCCGGGCCCGCTCGAGGCGGTGCTGCTCAACAGCGCCGGCGGCATCGCCTGCGGCGATCATTTCCGGGTCGAGGCCGACCTCGCGCCGGGCGCCGACCTCGTCCTGACCTCGACCGCGGCGGAGAAGATCTACCGATCGGACGGGCCGACCACGGTGCTCGACGTCGCCCTCACCGTCGCCGACGGGGCCTCCCTCGCCTGGGTGCCGCAGGAGACCATCCTGTACGACGGCGTCCGGCTGCATCGGCGCCTCGCGGTCACCTGCGCGCCGCGGGCGAGCCTGACGGTGTTCGAGGCGATGGTGTTCGGCCGCGCCGCCCGCGGCGAGGTCCTGACTCACGGCGCCGTGCGTGACGACTGGCGGGTCATCCGGGCCGGGCGACTGGTCTACGCCGATTCGTTCCGGCTCGACGGGGCGCTCTCGGAGACGCTGTCGCGGCCGGCCATGGCCGGCGGGGCGCGGGCGAGCGCGACGCTGCTGCATCTCGCTCCCGACGCCGAGGCGCGCCTCGACCCGGTCCGCGACCTGATCGAGCGGGCCGGCTGCGCCGCGCTCGGGGTCGAGGCCGGTGCCAGCGCGTGGAACGGATTTCTCCTGCTTCGGCTGCTGGCCCGCGACATCCGCGGCCTGCGCGTCGCCGCGATCCGCATCCTGGAGGGCTTTCGCGAGCGCCCCCTGCCGCGGGTGTGGCAGACCTGACGCCGGCTCGCGTCTTGCTTGACCGCCCGGCCGCGTGAAGGATGCGCCACCCGCTCCGTCACCCGCAACGACGAGGACACCGACCGTGCTTCTGACCCCCCGCGAGAAGGACAAGCTCCTCGTCGCCATGGCGGCGATGGTCGCCCGCAACCGTCTGGCCCGGGGCGTGACGCTCAACCATCCCGAGGCGGTGGCGCTCATCACCGATTTCGTGGTCGAGGGCGCCCGCGACGGCCGCACCGTCGCGGAACTGATGCAGGCCGGCGCCGGGGTGCTCACCGCCGATCAGGTCATGGAGGGCGTGCCCGAGATGATCCACGACATCCAGGTCGAGGCGACCTTCCCGGACGGCACCAAGCTCGTCACCGTCCACCACCCGATCCGCGGCGCGCCCTCGGCCGAGGTGCCGGGCGCCGTGACCACCCCCGACGGCGAGATCGTGTTCAACGAGGGCGCAACCCGCACGCTGATCGAGGTGGCCAATACCGGCGACCGGCCGATCCAGGTCGGCTCGCACTACCACTTCTTCGAGGTCAACCCGGCGCTCCGCTTCGACCGCGACAAGGCCCGCGGCCAGCGCCTCGACATCGCGCCCGGCACCGCGGTGCGGTTCGAGCCCGGCTCGACCCGGGAAGTGTCCCTGATCCCGATGGGCGGCGGGCGGGCGGTGTACGGGTTCCGGGGCGACGTGATGGGGTCGCTCTGATGACTGGCGCTGTCGATACACAGCAGTATTTGCTTGAGGAGGTAAAATCTGCGAGATCCAGGATCGATCAAGAAATTTCTTCTATGAACAGCAATGAGGCTCTAAATATTACATATATTGCAGCAATATACCTCGCTTATTTTCAATTCAAAATAACAGATCATTGGTTTTTACGCCTTCTATCTGTTTTGCCAGTAGGAATCGCGATGTACGGCCTTGTAAGATATAATGCGCAGCGACATGTTATAAATATACATGAATCATACATCAAATCCGCAGAAGACAAGATTCGATTATCACAATCTGACTTCCGCGGCTTGATGACCTATTACGATGCTCAGAAACGCAGCAAGTTAAAATATGCTAGATGGATGCTCTGGGGGTCATTAGTCATTTTTACAATTATTTTCTCCGGTGCTGCATTCTGCTATCCTGAATGGATTTCAAGTATTCACAAAACAGAAAAACAGTAAATTATTTTGCACATCGGTAATGGGAGACACGCAGTGTCCAACACCCCGAAACCCGCCAGCCTGTCCCGCGATGCCTACGCGGCGATGTTCGGGCCGACCAAGGGCGACCGCATCCGCCTCGCCGACACCGCGCTCGTCATCGAGGTCGAGCACGACCACACCCGCTACGGCGAGGAGGTGAAGTTCGGCGGCGGCAAGGTGATCCGCGACGGCATGGGGCAGAGTCAGGCCAGCAATGCCGGCGGCGCCGTCGACACCGTCATCACCAACGCGGTCGTGCTCGACCATTGGGGCATCGTGAAGTGCGACGTCGGCCTCAAGGGCGGGCGGATCGCGGCGCTCGGCAAGGCCGGCAACCCGGACATCCAGGACGGCGTCACCATCGTGGTCGGGCCCGGCACGGAAGTCATCGCCGGCGAGGGCAAGATCCTCACCGCGGGCGGCTTCGACAGCCACATCCACTTCATCTGCCCGCAGCAGATCGACGAGGCGCTGAATTCCGGCGTCACCACGATGCTCGGCGGCGGCACCGGGCCGGCCCACGGCACCTTCGCCACCACCTGCACCCCCGGCCCCTGGCACATCGCGCGGATGATCGAGGCGGCCGACGCCTTCCCGATGAACCTCGCCTTCGCTGGCAAGGGCAACGCCTCGAAGCCCGACAGCCTGGAGGAGATGATCCGGGCCGGCGCCTGCGCGCTGAAGCTGCACGAGGACTGGGGCACCACGCCGGCCCGCCATCGATTGCTGCCTCTCGGTCGCCGACGCCCACGACGTGCAGGTGATGATCCACACCGACACGCTCAACGAATCGGGCTTCGTCGAGGACACGATCGCGGCGTTCAAGGGCCGCACCATCCACGCCTTCCACACCGAGGGGGCGGGCGGCGGCCACGCGCCGGACATCATCAAGGTCGCGGGGCTGCCGAACGTGCTGCCCTCCTCCACCAACCCGACCCGGCCCTACACCCGCAACACCATCGACGAGCATCTCGACATGCTGATGGTGTGCCACCACCTGTCGCCGTCGATTCCCGAGGACCTCGCCTTCGCCGAGAGCCGGATCCGCCGCGAGACCATCGCGGCCGAGGACATCCTGCACGACCTCGGCGCGCTCTCGATGATGTCGTCGGACAGCCAGGCGATGGGCCGGGTCGGCGAGGTCATCATCCGCACCTGGCAGACCGCCGACAAGATGAAGCGCCAGCGCGGCGCCCTGCCGGGCGACGCCTCGGGCCACGACAACGCCCGCGCCAAGCGCTACGTCGCCAAGTACACGATCAACCCGGCGATCGCCCACGGGATCTCGCGCCATATCGGCTCGGTCGAGCCGGGCAAGCTCGCCGACCTCGTGCTGTGGTCGCCGGCCTTCTTCGGGGTCAAGCCCGACCTCGTCATCAAGGGCGGCGCCATCGCGGCGGCGCCGATGGGCGACCCCAACGCCTCGATCCCGACGCCGCAGCCGGTGCATTACCGACCGATGTTCGGTGCCTTCGGCCGCGTGCCGGCGAGGACGGCGCTCACCTTCGTGTCGAAGGCGGCGATCGAGGCCGGCCTGCGCGACAGGCTCGGCGTCGCCAAGGAACTGATCGCGGTCGAGAACGTCCGCGGCGGCATCTCGAAGAAGAGCATGATCCACAACGACGCCACCCCGGTGATCGAGGTCGATCCCGAGACCTACGACGTGCGCGCCGACGGCGAGCTGCTGGTCTGCGAGCCGGCCGAGGTGCTGCCGATGGCGCAGCGCTACTTCCTGTTCTGAGGTAGGATGGGGCGAGGAGCCCGCCGATGCCGAAGCTTGCCGAGAGGCCGCCCGAGGCCACGCCCCCGCCCGAGGCCGCGGCGTCGCAGGAGGCCGATTTCTACCGCTGGACGCAGGAACAGGCGGCACTGTTGCGGGCCGGACGCTGGTCCGCCCTCGATCGGGACGCGCTGGCGGAGGAGATCGCGGATTTGGGCGGGTCGCAGAAGTCGGGGATCCGCAGTCGCCTGACCGTTCTGCTTCACCATCTGCTGAAGTGGGAGTTTCAGCCGCAGCGACGGAAGTACGGCTGGCGCGCGACGATCATCGAGCAGCGGGTCGGCCTCGCCGACATCGTGGAGATGAGCCCGAGTCTGGGACGATGGCCGGCCGAGGCTCTGGCGAGGGCCTACCGTCTCGCTCGTGTGCGGGCGGTCGAAGAGACGGGATTGCCGGAACAAACCTTTCCGACCACCTGCCCCTACGCCCTCGAACGGATCCTCGACGACGGGTTCTATCCGGGGACCGAGGAACGGGACGTGGTGTGATGGGCCTGCACGACCTTGAGGATCGGCCGTCCACGATCCGCCGGCCACCGGCCGGGCTCTACGGATCCGACTTCCATCGCTGGACGCAGCAGCAGGCGCGGGTTCTGGCCGAGCGGGACGACGCCGCGCTCGACATCCGCAACCTGATCGACGAGGTCGGGAGCGTGGGCCGCAGCCAGCGTAGCGCGATCGAATCCCACCTGCGGGTGCTGCTGGTGCACCTGCTGAAGTTCCGGGTCCAGCCGGAGCGCGCGTCGCCGAGCCGGCGGCACACGCTCAGCGCGCAGCGGGGGGCGATCGAGCGGCTGATCCGCCGCAATCCGAGCCTGCGCGGGTATCCCGCCGAGATCCTGGCCGACGCCTATCGCGACGCCGTGGAGGATGCCGCCCGGGAGACGCGGCTTCCGGAGGAGCGTTTTCCGGATTCCTGTCCGTTCCCGCTCGCCCGCATCCTCGATCCGGATTTCGAGCCATGACCGGGGCGTCCTTCGACGCCGACCTCGCCGCATGGGCCGGGGAACAGGCGCAGGCCCTCGCCGCGGGCCGCCTCGACGACCTCGACCGCCCTCATCTCGCCGGCCTGCTGCACGAACTCGGGGACCGCGACCGGCAGGAGGTCCGCGACCGGCTCGGCGTGATCCTGACCGGCCTCCTGCGCTGGGCGGGGCAGGTCGATCTGCGCTGTCACGGCTGGGCCGTCACGATCGGCACCCAACGGCGGCGGGTGCTGCGGCTTCTGCGGGACAGCCCGAGCCTGCGATCCGAGCTTCCCGGCCTGATCGCCACCGTCTATCCCGAGGCCAAGGCCCGCGCCGTGCTGGAGAGTGCCCTGTTCGACGACAGCTTTTCCGAGTCGTGCCCGTTCTCCGACGCGGAGACCCTGGACGAAGCCTGGCTTCCGGACCCCCATGGCGACGACCTCGTCCGGGGCGCCGGCTGGTGGACGCGCGAGGTGAGCCGGTGATCCGCGCCACCCGCGTCGTCCGCCGCGCCGACCTGACGGCCGGCGAGATCGTCGATCGCATCGTCCTCGACCACGGCGACCGCCACCGCCGCCGGATGGCGATGCGCGGCCTCGGCGGCACCGCGTTCCTGCTCGACCTACCCGAACCGGTGGTGCTGGACGACGGCGACGCCCTGCTGTTGGAGGATGGCCGCCTGATCTGGGTCGAGGCGGCCCCCGAGCACCTGCTGGAGATCCGCGCCACCGACGACCACGCCCTCAAGCGGCTGATCTGGCACATCGGCAACCGCCACATCCCGGCCGAGATCGGTGCCGACGCGGTGTGGATCGCCCACGACCACGTGCTCGCCGCGATGATCGAAGGGCTGGGCGGCACCGCGACGCCGGTCGAGCGGCCGTTCCGGCCCGAGGGCGGCGCCTACGCGGGCGGCCACGCTCACGAGCATGGTCATGACCGTGCGCACGGGCACGGCCACTCGCATCACCACGGCCACCACACGCATCCTCATGGCTGAGGCGGCACGGGACGCGCTCCTGCTGCTGGCCTGGCTCTCGCCGGGCTATCCGGTCGGGGCCTATGCCTATTCCCACGGCCTCGAATGGGCGGTCGAGGCGGGCGACGTGCGCGACGAGGCGAGCCTGCGCGGCTGGCTCGCCGACGTCCTGGCGCACGGGGCCGGCCGCAACGACGCCATCCTGGCCGCCCACGCCCACCGCGCGGCGCAGGCGCGCGACGCCGACGCCCTGGCGGCGGTCAACGACCTCGCCCTCGCCCTGGCGCCGTCGCGGGAGCTTCACCTCGAGACGAGCCAGCAGGGCCGCTCGTTCCTCGACGCGACCAATGCGGCGTGGCCGGCCCCGGCCCTCCCGATCCTCGCTGCCGGTCTCGACGGGCCGGTCGCCTACCCGGTGGCGGTCGGGCTCGCGGCGGGAGCGCACGGGGTCGCCCGCATCACGATGCTGTCGGGCTTCCTCAGCGCCTTCGTGCAGAACCTCGTCTCGGCGGCCCTGCGCTGCGCCCCGATCGGCCAGAGCGCCGGCACGCGGGTCGTCGCGGCGCTGACGCCGGAGGTCGCGGCGCTGGCCGCGTCGGTCGAACCCCTCGGTCTCGACGCCCTCGGCACCGCGACGGTCCGGCTCGATCTCGGCTCGTTCCGGCACGAGACCCAGTACACCCGCATCTTCCGTTCCTGAGCAGGATTCCTTCTGGTGAGCACCGACCCGACCGCGCCGGCCCCCATCGGCATCGACGACTTCCTCAAGCTCGACGTGCGCGCCGGCACCATCGTCGAGGCGGCGCCGATCCCGCAGGCCCGCCGCCCGGCCTACCGGCTGGTGATCGACTTCGGTGGCGAACTCGGCCTCAGGAAATCCTCGGCGCAGGTGACGGTGCATTATGCGGCCGAGCAACTGGTCGGCCGGCAGGTGCTGGCGGTGGTCAACCTGCCGCCCAGGCAGGTCGGGCCGGTGCGGTCCGAGGTGCTGACCCTCGGCGTGCCGGACGCGGACGGCGCCGTGGTGCTGGCGGTGCCGGAGCGCGCCGTGCCGAACGGCGTGCGGCTGTTCTGAGAGGAGGCCCGGATGTCCAACGCCAACGGACCCCTGCGGGTCGGCATCGGCGGCCCGGTCGGGTCGGGCAAGACCGCCCTGATGGAGGGCCTGTGCAAGGCCCTGCGCGACCGCTTCGACCTGTGCGCGATCACCAACGACATCTACACCAAGGAGGATGCCCGCCTCCTCACCGTGGCCGGCGCCTTGGCCGAAGAGCGGATCATGGGCGTCGAGACCGGCGGCTGTCCGCACACCGCGATCCGCGAGGACGCCTCGATCAACCTCGCGGCGGTCGCCGAGATGCGCCGGCGCTTCCCGGCCCTCGACCTGATCCTGATCGAATCCGGCGGCGACAACCTCGCGGCGACGTTCTCGCCGGAACTCGCCGACCTGACGATCTACGTCATCGACGTGGCGGGCGGGGAGAAGATCCCGCGCAAGGGCGGGCCGGGCATCACCCGCTCGGACCTGCTGGTGGTCAACAAGACCGACCTCGCCCCGATGGTCGGCGCCGATCTCGGGGTGATGGAGGCCGACACGCAGCGGATGCGGCGCGACCGGCCCTACGTGTTCGCCAGCATCCGCAACGGCGACGGGGTCGAGGCGGTGGCGCGGTTCGTGGTCGAGGCCGGCGGCCTTTAGGGGCGACCGGGAGGCGGGTCGCCGCCCGGGAGGCGATCCTCTATCTGCGAGACTTCGGGCCGTCGCACCGGAGGAAGCCCCGCGCAATGTCCACCCGCCTCTCGCTGCTGGCGGTCGCCCTGGCCCTCGCCACGCCGGCCCGGGCGCAGATCCGCAACGCCCCTCCCCCGCGCTCGCTGGAGACCGCCGCCTACATCTTCGCCGCCGCCAATGTCTGCGGCTACCGGATCGGGGTGGCGCCGTTCGAGACGATTCTCGGCCGCTACGGCGTGACGATGGAGGAGGTGCGCCCGCCGCGCGGGCCGTTCGGCGCCAAGGTCCAGGCCTTGTTCACCCTGATGTCCAACCGGATGATGCTCGACCGCGAGGCCGCCTGCCTCGCGGTGGCGGGCGAGTACGGGCCGGAGGGCAGCGTCGAGAAGGGCGTGCTGCTGCCGGCGGTCGGCGAGGCGCCTCCGGCCGAAGGCGCCCGGAAGCCTTGAATCCGGCATGAGAAAGCCGGCCCGGGTCGCCCCGGGCCGGCTTTCTCCTCATCGACTGGCGTTCGCGATCAGCGGGTCTGCTGGATCGCCGAGACGAGCCACGGCCCGCCGCGGTCGCGGCGGAAAGTCCAGATCTCGGTCGCCTCCGGCGCGCCGGTCTCGACGACCCGGCCGCTGGCCCGGTCGAGGGTGGCGTCGCGCAGGGTGTACCGCATCGCCACCGTGGCGTACTCGGTCGGTCCCTCGCGCCAAGCCTCAGAGAGGTCGCCCTGCTGGAGCTTCACGTCGGCGATCTTGTTGACCACGCCGCGGGCGGCGTTGGCCTGAAGCTCCTCGGTGAAGTAGCCGGCCATCTCGGGCGTCGTGAGGCGGCGCAGGGTGGCGGCGTCCTCGTTGCCGTAGGCGAGCTGAACCTCGCCGAGGGTGCGCTCGAAGGCGTCGAAGTCCTGCGGGGCGACGTTGATCTTCTCGATCCGGGCCGCCGGGGCGGCGGCACCCGGCCCGTTGCCGCCGAACCCGAAGGACGGCCCGCCCTGCGGCGGAACCGCCTCGCGGGCGTAAGGCGACGGGCCGCCGGCCATCGCCGGCTGCGGCTGCTGGCGCCGGCGGAAGAACCGGACCGCCAGGAAGATCAGGCCGCCGACCAGCGCGACCTGGAGCAGCAGGCCGAGGAACGACGCGATGCCGCCGAGGCCGCCGAAGAAGCCGCCGCCGATCAGCGCGCCGAGCAGGCCGGCGCCGAGCAGACCCGCGAAGAAGCCGCCACCGAAGCGACGCTGCGGCGCCGCCGCCCCGGCGAGGCCGGGATTGCCCATCTGCGGGCCGGGCTGGGTCATCGAGCGCTGCATCGGCGCGGCGCCACCGGGCGCGGTCGCGGTCGGGGCCGGCGCCGAATGGGTGTTGGAGCCGCGCGAGCCCATCGAGCCGCCGCTTCCGGGACGCGCCTCGCCGGGCGTGGCCGCAACGGCCATCAGCGCCGCGAGGCCGAAGGCCGCCGCCGAGCGGCGACCGCGGGAGAAGGTGGTCATCATCGGTTCGTTTCGCCTCACGCAGCAGGATCACACCGGGCTGCCTCGCCCGCGTCGGATATGGGAACCATACCTCCGCAGTAAAAGGGAGGTGGGGCCATCGTCACGAGGGATTCATGACTTCCGGCCGATTAACAATCGACCACCGACCCCGGGGAAGCCAAGCACGATTTTTTTGCGGCCGAGGGGATTAAAGGGCGGCGTCTTTGCGTATGACGTCCACCGCGGCGCTGCGACTTGCGGGGCGGCGCGGCGCCGTGTCCTCGACCGCCGGAAAGCTCAGCCGCAGGAGCGTGCCTTCTCCGACGCTGCTGCGCAAGGTGACGGAGCCGCTCTGGCGCTTCACCAGGGCGTTGAGGATCGCCAGACCGGTGCCGCGCCCGGGTTCGCGGGTGGTGAAGAACGGCTCCAGCGCCCGCGCCAGCACCTCGGGCGGCATTCCGGGACCGGTATCGACCGCCGTCAGGACGACGTGGCAGCCGACCGTGCCGTCGTCGGCGACGCCCTCGCCGCCGTGATTGGCCGCGGTGAGGGTGATGCTGCCGCCCTCCGGCATCGCGTCGCGGGCGTTGGCGAGCACGATCTGAAGGATGAACTCGGTCTGGATCGGATCGACGCAGGCGATCCACAGGCCGGGTGGGATCTGGATGTCGAGCACGATCCCGGGGCCGAGCAGGTCGCGGGCCCGCGGCGCGTAGTCGGCGAGGAGCCGGGCGAGATCGACCGGCCGCGGCTCGGGCCGGTGCTTGCGCGAGAAGGCGAGGAGGTGGCGGGTCAGGGTCGAGGCCCGCTCGGCGGCGTCGGTGGAGCGCAGCAGCGCCCGCTGGACGAACGGGTCGGGATGGTCGCCGAGGCGCCGCTTCAGGCCGTCGACGTAGCCGACGAGGATCTGCAGCAGGTTGTTGAACTCGTGCGCGACGCTGTTGGTGAGCTGTCCGAGGGTCTCGCGGCGCTGGGCCTGGGCCAGGGCCGCCTCGAGGTCGCGGGCGCGCGACAGCTCGACCCACTGCCCGAGGAGGAGGTCCGGCCCGCCTCCGCCCGGCACCGGCGACAGGTGCAGCCCGGCCCAGACGGTGGCGCCGCCGCGCCGCCGGATCAGCGCCTCGGCCCGGCCGGGACCGCCGGACGCGACCAGCAGGCGAAGGGCGGCCTGCCCCTCGCGGTCGGCGCAGAGTTCGGGCAGGCAGCGGCCGCGCCAGTCCTCGGCCGTCTCGTCGGTGAGGGCGAGGGCGGCGGCGTTGGCGTAGATCACCGGGCTGCCGGCGCGGGTCGGGTCGAGCAGCACCGAGGGCAGCGGCGCGGCGTCGAGCGCCGCCCGGAGCGGGGCCGCCTTGCTCTCGTCGGATGCGCGCAGCTCCGGCACCGGCTACTCTCCGCAAGGACGCGCGGGCGGACGGCCGCGTTCCGAACCATAGCAGACAACGCGGCCCCGCGCCGAATCAGCCGCCGCGGACTGGGGACAAGGCTGGGGACATCCGCCGCACCGCCTCGTGCAGTTCCGCCGCCCCGCGGGCGAAGCACAGCCGCAGGAAGCTCTCGCCGCCGGGGCCGAAGGCGGTGCCGGGCGCGACCCCGACATTCGCCTCGTCGACGAGGCGCAGGGCCAGCGCCCGGGCATCGGGCTCGTGCGCCACCCGGGGGAAGGCGTAGAAGGCGCCGGCCGGCGGCGGCAGCGCGACGCCGGGCAGCGTCCCGAGCCCCTCGGTCAGGATCCGCCGCCCTTCCGCCGCCTGGGCGACCTGCCCGCGCACCAGGGCCTCGCCGTCCCGGATCGCCGTCTCGGCCGCGTGCTGGATGAAGGTCGGCACGCCGGAGGTGGAGTACAGGATCAGCCCGTCGACGATCCGCCCGAGGCCCGCCGGGCCTTCGAGCCAGCCGATGCGCCAGCCGGTCATCGCCCAGTTCTTCGAGAAGGTCTGGACGAACAGCACGCGGTCCCGGTCCGCGGTGTCCCAGACGTCGCGGATCGAGGGCGCGCGCCCGAGACCGGCATTGGCGGGATCGAACGAGAAGCGGGCGTAGATCTCGTCGGCGATGACCCACAGGTCGTGCCGGCGGGCGATCGCCAGCACCGCGGCGCAGTCCTCCCGCGTCGCGGTCCAGCCGGTCGGGTTCGACGGCGAGTTGAGCACGATCGCCCGGGTGCGCGGCGTGACCGCCTCGGCGATGCGGGCGATGTCGAGCGACCAGCCGGCGACCGCGTCGAACTGCATCGGCACCGCGACGGTCCGGGCCCCCTGCGCCGCGATGGCGCCGAAGAAATTCGGCCAGGCCGGCGTCGGGATGAGGATCTCGTCCCCCGGCTCGGCGGCGATCCGCACCGCGATCTGGAACGCGTGCATGCCGCCGATGGTGACGAAGAAGCGGTCGGGCTCGGCCGCGCCGCCGTAGAGCCGCGCGACGTACTCGGCCAGGGCCGCGCGCAGGGGCGGGATGCCGAGCTGGCGGGTGTAGAAGGTGGCGCCGTCGCGCAGGGCGCGGCCGGCGGCCTCGCCGATGAAGTCCGGCGTCGGCCGGTCGCCCTCCCCGACCCAGAGCGGGATCAGCCCCGGCCGGTCGAAGCCGTAGGAGAACACCTCGCCGATGCCGCTCGGCAGGACCCCGGCGGCCTCGGCGCTCACCGGCGGCATCGACGGGTGGCTCGGCATCGGGATCATCGGCGGGCTCGCGGCTGTGGCGGGAGCCCGAGACTTGCCCCCGCCGACGGCGGGACACAACCCCGTGTCCCGTCCCGGGTCGCCGGCTCAGCCGAACACGATCAGGCCGGCGAAACCCGCCGAGCCGACGATGATCCGCCACCACGCGAACAGGCCGAATCCGTGCCGCGAGACGTAGCCGAGGAGGCTGCGGACCACGAACAGCGCCGACAGGAAGGCGACGACGAAGCCGATCGCGATCAGGCCGATGTCGTCCCGTGACAGGTACTTGTAGTTGTCGAGCAGGTCCTTGGCGAAGGCGCCCGCCATGGTGGGCATCGCGAGGTAGAACGAGAACTCGGTCGCCGCGCGCTTGCCCGATCCCATCAGCATCGCGCCGACGATGGTGGCGCCGGAGCGCGACACGCCCGGGATCATCGCGAGGCACTGGAAGATGCCGATCTTCAGCGCCATCGGCAGCGGGAAGTCGTGCACGTCGTCGTAGCGCTGCTCGATCTCGGTGTCGTCGACGACCAGCAGCACGAGGCCGCCGGCGATCAGCGTCGCGCAGATGATCCAAGGGTTGAACAGGTAGAACTTGATGTACTTCGAGAAGATGCCGCCGACGATCGCCGCCGGGAGGAAGGCGACCAGGATCGCCAGGATGAAGCGGCGGGCCTTCGGATCGCTCGGCGCGCGCAGCGCGAGGTCGAGGAGCTGGCGGAAATAGACCCCGACGATGGCCAGGATGGCGCCGAGCTGGATCAGCACCTCGAAGGTGTTGTTGGGCGATTCGAAGCCGATGAAGTGTCCGACGAGGAGCTGGTGGCCGGTCGAGGAGACCGGGATGAACTCGGTCGCCCCTTCGACGAGGGCGAGCAGGACGGCCTTGCCGACGCTGGCGATGTCCATCTCAGCCAGCCCCTCCCGGCAGGCCGCGCGCGATCGGTGTCGTCATCCCGTGCTCCCGAATCTCACCCTGGCCGACGCCCGGGCCGGCCGCGGCCGTCATGCCATCGCAGGACCCGTGCCGCCAAGCTCGGAGCCCGGCGCCGGGCGCAGATCACGGCCCCACCCGTGGTTGCCCGCCCGTTACCCGGTCGCGCGCCGCGTGTTAAGGATCGGTAGAGTTTTTCGCGACAGAAGTGACCGGCTGTTAATCCTGGCGGGGATCTGTACGAGGTGGCTGCCCCGCCGGCCGGCCCTCCCGGCGGTCCTCGGGCAGCCAACCTCCAGCGTGACACGGCCCGCATGGCGACGCTCCACCACTCCCCGTTCTGCCCGCATTCGCGCTTCATCCGCCTGGTCCTGGCCGAGATGGGGATGGAGCCGCACCTCGCCGAGGAGCGCCCGTGGGAGCGGCGGGAGGAGTTCCTGCTGCTCAACCCGGCCGGGACGACGCCGGTGCTGATCGAGGCGGGCGGGCTGACGGTGCCGGGGGCGACGGTGATCGCCGAGTATCTCGACGAGACCCGCGGCCTCGGCCTCACCGGCCGCCGGCTGCTGCCGGAAGCGCCGGGGGCGAGGGTCGAGGTGCGGCGCCTGCTCGACTGGTTCCTGAACAAGTTCGACCAGGAGGTGACCGGCTACCTCGTCACCGAGAAGATCCACAAGCGCTTCATGACGTCGCGCCTCGGCGGCGGCCCGCCGGACATGAATGCGATCCGGGCGGCGCGCTCCAACGTGCGCTACCACCTGACCTACATCGGCTACCTCGCGGCGCGGCGGAACTGGCTCGCGGGCGACCATCTGACCTATGCGGATCTGGCGGCGGCCGCCCATCTGTCGTGCGTGGATTACCTCGGCGACGTGCCATGGGACGAGGACGAGATGGCGAAGCACTGGTACGCGCGGCTGAAGTCGCGGCCGTCGTTCCGGGGCCTTCTGGCGGACCGGGTGCCGGGCATGGCGCCGGCGGACCATTACGCGGACCTGGATTTCTGAGACCCGACGCCGCGAAGCACGGCGGCGCGGCCCTGCGGCGCCTCCTCGCGGAGCGGGCGGCGAAGCTCGGCTTCGACGCGGTGGCGGTGACCGGCCCCGAGGCGGTGCCGGAACTGGGCCGGCACCTCGCTGCGTGGCTCGCCGCCGGGCATCACGGCGGCATGACGTGGATGGCCGAGCGCACGGCGCAGCGGGCCGACCCGGCCGCGCTGTGGCCGGAGGTCCGCAGCGTCGTGATGCTCGGCGTCAATTACGGGCCGGAGGGCGATCCCCTGGCCGCCCTGGCGCATCCCGACCGGGCCTCCCTCGCCCTCTACGCCCGCCGGCGCGACTACCACGACGTCGTCAAGGGCCGGCTCAAGGAACTCGCCGGCTACTTCGCCGCCAGGGCGGGGGCGGAGGTGAAGGCGTTCGTCGACACCGCGCCGGTGATGGAGAAGCCGCTCGCCGCCGCCGCCGGCCTCGGCTGGCAGGGCAAGCACTCGGTGCTGGTGTCGCGGGCGTTCGGCAACTGGCTGCTGCTCGGCGCGATCTACACCACCGCCGACCTGCCCCGCGACCCTTCGGAGCGCGACCATTGCGGCTCGTGCCGGCGCTGCCTGGACGCCTGCCCGACCGACGCGCTTCCGGCGCCGTACCGGCTCGATGCCCGGCGCTGCCTCGCCTACCTCACCATCGAGCATCACGGCCCGATCCCGGCCGAATTTCGCGAGCCGATGGGCAACCGGGTGTTCGGCTGCGACGACTGCCTCGCGGTCTGCCCGTGGAACAAGTTCGCTGCGCAGGCCCGCGAGGCCCGGCTCGCCGCGCGGGAGGATCTCGCGGCGATCCCGCTCGCCGAACTGGCGCGGCTCGACGATGCCGGCTTCCGGTCCCGCTTCGCCGGCACGCCGATCAAGCGGACCGGGCACGCCCGCTTCCTGCGCAACGTCCTGATCGCGATCGGCAATTCCGGAGACCCGGCCCTCGCCGGCGAGGCCGGCCGCCACCTCGCCGCGCCCTCGCCGCTGGTGCGCGGCATGGCGGTGTGGGCGCTCGCCCGGCTCGCGCCCGAGCGCCTGCCGTCCCCTCCCCCGGACGAGCCCGACCCGGAAGTCAGGGCGGAGTGGGACCGGGTCCGGACGCCCCCGAACGCGGCGCCGGAGCCCTGAATCCCGTCTTTCACCCGGCGCCGCGCTGGCTCTCAGCCGGCGCCGCGCTGGCTCTCAGCCAGAGCCGCGCTGGCCTCAGCCTGCGCCGCGCAGGCTCGGTGCCGCCAGGGTGGTGACGAGGCGGATCAGCTCGCCCTGCCGCTCGGTTCCGGTCTTGAGGAAGATCCGTTGCAGGTGGGTGCGGGCCGTGGTCGGGGCGATGGCCAGTTCCTCCGCGGCGGCGCCGAGACCGTCTCCGACCACCAGGGCCGAGAGCAGGCGCGATTCGGTCGGCGTGAGATGATGGGTGCCCGCGACGACGGTGACGCCGTTGCGGCACTGGGCCTCGGGGCTGCCGATCAGGACCAGGGCGGCGGCGGCGACCGGCGAGCCCGGGAGCGGACGCTCCGGACGGGCGACCGGCAGCACCGTGGCGGCGACGGCCATGCCGGTCGGCCGCGCGATGGTGATGTCGGTCCCCGATCCGGGCTCGGCCCCGCCGGCGACGGCGGCGGCGAGCGCCCGCTGGAGCCGGGCGTCGGATCCCGGCTCGCGGGCGAGCAGGTTGCCGCCGTGGATCGTCAGGGCGTCGCCCTGCCGGATCAGCGTCTCGGCGGCATTGTTGAGGAAGATCACCTGCCGGTTCTCGTTGAGGACGAGGACGACGCTCGACAACGCGGCGAGGCATTGCTCCAGGAGCTGCTGCCGCTGGCGGCCGAGCCAGATCTCCTGGCCCAGGCGCAGGGACCGCATCATGTGCGGCATGAGGCGATGGAACAGGGCGAGGCCGTCGCCGTCGATCGCCCGGGCATGGTGGCAGCACGCCGCGCCGCCGTCGCCCGCTCCGACCCGGGAGCCGTGGAGGGCCGCTAGCAGCGAGGCCCGCACGCCCTGCGGCACCGCCCGGTCGCCGGACGCCGCGGTGCGGCCTCCGGCCTCGGGAGGAAGCACCGTCGAATGGGTGACTGCGAAGCCGGCCCTGAGCGCGGAATCGGCGTCCGGGATCGGGTTGACCCGGACCAGGTCGCCGTAGAGGCGCTCGATCCAGTGCGGATCGAGGGGCGTGCGGGGAATCGCCGGCCCTTCCTGGGCGACCGGATCCTCGGGGGCAAGGCCGCTCGCGAGGCGGGAGAACCGGGTGCAGACCCGGTCCCAGCCCCCCGGGTCGAACGCCGCATCGTAGATCGCATCGACGACCCCGAGGTAGTCATCCAATCCGATGTCGGCCATGGTGCCCCCCAGCGATCCCGCCCTGCACCGCATCTTCGGCTACGGCTCCCATCCCGTCATCCTCCATTCGGAGGAGGTCGGCGACAATCAAGCAATGACAAACCGGAGGCAGCGGCATGGAGCAAGCATCTCGACAATTGCAGCCATTCGGTATTCGGCCTGGGGAAGAAACAATCGCCCTGCCCGATATGTTCGACGCCGGTCTCTACTTCATCGGTCGGGTCCGCACGCCCTGGACCCGGCGAGAGGATTGCCCGAAGAATGCAGCGCAATCGTCGGCGGTGTGCACGCTCGAGATCGAACCCCGCTACGCTCCCGGCCTGCGCGACCTCGCCGGCACCACGCATCTGATCGTGCTGTACTGGATGGACCGCGCACCGAGGAACCTCGTGGCTCAGCAACCGCGCCATGCCCCGGCGAGCCGCGGAACCTTCGCCCTGCGCTCCCCGGCCCGGCCCAACCCGATCGCGGTCTCGGTGGTGGACGTCCTGGATGTCGGACCCGACCGGCTCCAGGTCCGCGGCCTCGACTGCCTCGACGGCACGCCGCTGCTCGATCTCAAGCCGTACTTCGCCTCGACGGACGCGAAGCCCGACGCGCGGGTCGGCTGGAGGGAGGAGCGGGAGTAGCGACGCGAAGCGGCTCCAATCCCGGGAGGCTGCTTCCGGGGCGGGTCCATACGATATCCGCATCGCCACGCGATCAACCGGAAATCGTATGAGACGGTAGCCGCCCCCTCGTTCACACTGTCCGCACCCGCCGGACCCAGTCCCGGACGGAATGACGCCAGCGCACCGCCGACGCGACGAGTCCCGGTCCCGGCCACGTCCCCGGAGGGGCGAGGACCCACTCGCCGACCGGCTCGCGGTCCGGGTAGAGATCGGCGAGCACCGGACTGTCGAGGGTGGCGGAGTCGAGGGTATCGGCGAAGGCGGTTGCGTGCACGGCCCGGGCGATCTCGTATTCGAGCATCACGCCCGGGGCGAGAGCGGACCGGGCCTCGTCGTAGGCGGTCTTCAGCAGGGTCGCGGTGCCGCCGCCGACCAGGGACAGGCTGGCGGCGATGGTCTCGCCGTCGAGCCGCAGGAGGTCGGCCCGGGGCGTCACCGGGCCGGAACCGGGCCGGAACAGCATCCGGGCGAAGGCGGCGGTGTCGGGGCGGCAGGCCAGGGCGGTGCCCGCCCGGCCCTTCCAGCCCGCCCGCTCCAGGGCGAGGAACTCGGCGACGGCCCCGGTCAGGTCGCCGTCCGGGCCGATGCTCTCGACCGACACGGCCCCAGCCTCGGCGAGGCGCCGCCGCCGCCGCCGCAGGTCCTTCAGACGGCTCTTGCGCGGATGCTGCGCGAGAAACACCTCGAAGCTCGGACGGCGGCGCAGGATCGGGCGCGAGACGACGCCGACCGCGACCCGCCGCCAGCCCCGGGCCTCCATGGCGGCGAGGAGGCCGGGACCGACCGGACCGCGCTCGGGCAGGAGCGGCCACCACCACGCCCGCCCGACGCGGGCGAGGCCGGCCACCAGCGCGTTGAGGATCCCGGAGCGGTCGGGCCCCTCGGCGACGAGCGGCAGCGTGCCGGTCACGTAGGGCGAGGTGAAAGGCGAGACGACGCCGAGCGGCCCCGGCCGGGGGCGGAACGGCAGCAGCGCCACGAGTTCGGCGCCGCGCCACACGGCGAGGCAGGCGAGATCCGCCGGTGCCAGACCGTGCGCCCGGTGCGCCTCGATCATCCGCCGGCCGTAATCGGGCGACGGCGCGGCGGCGCGGCGGCTGAGGTCGTCCCACGCCGGCGGCCGCGCCGCCAGGGCGGCGGCGGTGACGATCTCGGTCCGCAACGCCGCGGCCGACGACCGCGCGCCGGGCTGCGCCGACACGCTCACCGCGTTCCCCGGGCGAGAGCCGGCGTGACGAGGCCGTGGATGCGACGGGCCGCCAGCGCCAGCAGCGCCCCGCGGGCGACCGCGATCCCGGCGGCGGCGAGGGCGGCGCCCATGATGCCGAGGACCGGGACCAGAAGCAGCACGCCGAGCGCAGCGGCCAGGACGAGTCCGAGGGTGATCGCCGCGCAGGCGCCCTCCCCGCCGAGCATGGTCAGGAGATCCTCCGCCGGCCCGAACGCCGCCGCACCGACCTGCCCGGCGACCAGCACCGCGAGGAGGCCGAGGCTGGCGCGGAACTCGGGTCCGAACAGGCCGAGCAGGACCGGCCCGGCGGCGACGAGGGCGAGCCCGGTGGCGAGGGTGGCGAGGAAGGTCAGGCGCGACCAGCGCCGCACCAGGGCCGACAGGCCGGTCCGGTCGTTCCGGGCCGCCGCCTCGGCGTAGCGCTGCGCGGTGACCGCCGAGGCGGCGAAGGACACGAAGACGAGGAACTGAAGCAGCCGCGTCGCGGCGAAGTAGAGCCCGACCTGCTCGGGCGGCAGCAGGAAGCCGAGGATCAGCACGTCGACGAAGTTGAAGCCCGACCCGGCGAGGTCGATCAGCGCCAGGGGCAGTGCGGCGCGCATCCAGGTGCGCCCGCGGTGGTCGTGCGCGCCCGGCCAGAGCCGGCGCAGGCGCCAGCCGAGGATGCCGGCCTGGAGCGCCAGGGACAGGGCGGTGGCGGCGAGCGTTCCGGCGACCGCGACCCAGGCGTCGGCCGGGGCGCCCGCGGCGACCGCCGCCAGCATCGCCGCCATGATCAGCCCCTGACGCACGAGGTAGGGCGGCACGATGGCGACGAGGGTCCAGTTCTGGCTGCGGGCGACCCCCTCGCAGAAATCCTGCACGGCGAAGAGCGGCAGCACCAGGGCGGCGAGGAGCGCCGGAGCGAGGTAGGGCGCCGCGACGAGGCCGGGCCACGACACGATCACGGCCGCCCCCGCGGCCGCGAGGGCCGCGGACGCCCCGAGCGAGACGAGGGTGCCGAAGGCGAGGAAGCCCCGGGTCGGCGCCGCCTCGCCACCGACGCGATAGGCCGGGAGGAAGCGGCAGGCCGCCTGCGACAGCCCCCAGGTCGAGGCATGGCCGAGCAGCGCGGTCCAGATCCAGATCGTGGCGAAGATCCCGTACTCGGCCCGGCCCATCAGGCGGGCCATCAGCACTTGGGCCGCGAAGGCGCAGGCGGCGGCACCGATGCGCACGCCGAAGACGGCGAGGGCGGTGCGGGCCAGACCGGCCGGCGGCGCCCGCGCCTCGTCGATCGACAGTCCGGCCGCCATCGCCACCCCGGGTGAAACGCGGTCGGAAGCCGGCCGCGACGTGCGGGGAGTGTCGCCGCGGACGGCTTGCAGGCCCGTTAAGACGATCGGACGAGTTGCCGGAGTGGATGCCCGCTCCCGCCCGGGCCTCGCGCTACTCGGGCTTCCTGGCCGCGGTCTGGCCGGCGGGCGGAGGCGCCGTCACGTCGGGCTCCAGCAGCGACACGGTGATGGCGCGGGTGACGTGCTCGGCCATGCAGCGGAAGCCGAGATCGGCGAGTCGGAACCCGCCGCCGGCGGCCTCGCCCTTGGCGCGGGCCGAGAGGTAGCGCATCGCCTCGTAGCGCTGGACCAGCGGCACCTGCTCGCTGGCGGCGACGGTGCGGATCGCCGCGACGAAGCGGTCGAAGTAGCCGTCCCCGGCGAGGCTCGCGGTGTATTGCGGATCGACCAGCACCACGTCGATGCCGTGGGACTTGATCCAGGCCACGGTCTCGGACAGCGAGCGCGAGAATTCCTCGATGTCGACGCGGGCGAGGGCGTCGTTGGTGCCGACCTGCCAGACGACGAGATCGGGCTCGGTCTCGGCGATGACGTTCCGCAGCCGCTCGGCCGCGCCGTAGACGATCTCGCCCGAGACGCCGCGGCTCTGCACCTCGACGGCGACGTCGGGCATCGACTTCTCGAGGGCGTCCTCCAGGCGGACCGGATAGCTGCCGGCGATGCCGAGCCCGCCCGAGCTGGAGCCGACCGACAGCACGTCGACGGCGCGGTGCTCCCTCAGCGCCTTCTTCACGCCCCGCAGCTTGGCGAGGGTGTAGAGCTTCGAGCCCGGCACCCGGCACTCGGGGGACAGGCTCGGGTCCGGTGCCTCGGGACCGGGCGCCGTCGCCCCGGGCGGCGGGATCGGCGTCCTGGGAGCGGGGGTCTGGGCCGCGGCACCGAGCAGGCTCGCGCCCATGGCGAGGCTCACGCCGACGAGGAGGGCCGAGGGGAGCGAGAACGCCATTCGACGAACCATGCGGTGAAGGCCAGCAGAAACAATCCGCAGCCTACGGCAAAGACGTCGACGACGAAACCGCCTTCCGTCGAGAACCTCACCAATTGCACAGCGAGGCTGGCCACCGACCCGACCGAGAACACCGCCAGCGAGTTGCGCCCCAGCGCCGCGAGTTGCCGGACCAGCCACGGCGCCCGCGGCTGGATCAGGGCGAAGAGCGGCTGGAAGGCGAGCAGGATGCCGAGGAAGTGCAGCAGCCGCGCCGGCGACAGGTAGGACTTGTCGAAGGTGAACAGCAGGCGCGGCTCCGGCACCAGCAGCGGGTCGGGCCGCAGGTGGAGCACCGCGAGCACCGCGCCGACCGCCACCAGGACGATGCCGAGCGGCATCAGCAGCCGCCGCCAGGCGAGGAAGCGGGGCGATTCCCGGTGCCACTCGTGGGCGAGGAAGCCGAGCACCAGCAGCAACTGCCAGCAGAACGGGTTGAAGAACCAGTGCCCTTCCGACGGCCAGGACGGCAGGTTGATCTCGTCCACGAGGCAGACGGCGTAGAGCGACAGCGACATCGCCAGGGTGAGGCCGCGGTGGATGCGCGCCATCAGCACGAAGGCCGGGGCGAGGGCGAGCAGCACCACGTAGAGCGGCAGGATGTTGAAGAAGCCGAGCTGGTGCAGCAGCGTGACCCAGCCGACCGTGGCCTGGATCGGGTCGGTGAAGATCGGGCCGGCATTGTGCCACTCGACCAGCAGGGGGTTGTCGAGGGCGAGAGCCGCACCGGCGAGCATCGCCAGCGCGATCGCCGTGATGACGAGCTGGGCGCGGTAGACCTCGACCATCCGCGACAGCAGCCGCAGAACCGTGCGCAGGGCCGGCTCGGTCTGGCCGCCGCGGCCGTGGATCGCGATGCCGATCGACCACCCGGCGAGGAACACGAACAGCTCGGCGGCGTCCGAGATGCCGTACTGCGAGTAGGTGTACTCCTGGAAGACGTTGCCCGGGATGTGGTTGATGAAGATCGTGATGAGGGCGAAACCGCGCCAGAAATCGACTGCGTTCGGTTCGCGCATCATGCTGCGTGTCCTTGCGGGGGCCCGGCCGTGGCGGCGAGAGGGAGCGTGACGGTCCGCGGCGCGGACGGTCGCACCGGGCCGCGCCCTGCGCCGACCCGGTGAGGAGAACCGCGATCGCGGCTATTTGACGGTGCGGTCGAGCTTGTTGTTGACGAAGAAGTACAGTTCCTTGCCGGTCGGCTCGGCGTAGAGCACCTGCACCTCGCGCTGGCCGCGGCCGCTCTCGCCGACGAGGACGTCGGTCGGCGGCCGGCCCTTGAGGCGCACGAGGTCGCACTCGCCGATTCCCGGCTCGATCGCCGCCGCGGTGCCGGCGGCGGCACCGGTGCAGCGGCCGTCCGGGGCCAGGACCGGGCCGTGATCGGGACCGGCCGGGACCGGCTTCGGCGCCGCGATGGTCACGGCCGGCGCCGCCCGGTCCGGGCTGCCGCCGCATCCCCCCACGGCGAGCGCCAGCCCCGCCGCGATGCCCCACGCCGTCCGCGTCATCTGCCCTCGTCCGCCTGATCCCGCGCCTTCAGGGCGGCCTCGTAGAGGCCGGCGGCCTGCGCGTGCAAGGCCGCCCGCGACGCCTCGCGGGAATAGAACATGTGCCCGCCGGGGAAAACCGCGAGGCGCAGCCTGTCGCCGCGGCCGTAGGCGGGAAGCTGGGCGAGGATCAGCTTCGAGGCGAAGTACGGCGTGACGAGGTCGGTGTAGCCGTGGGCGACCAGGACCCGCAGGCGGCCGTCGAGGGCGAGCGCCTGACGCAGCTCCGCCACCGCCTCCGGCGGGACGCGGCCCGAGCCCCAGCTCCAGCCGCGGTTGACCGCGGTGCTGAGCAGTTCGTAGCGCAGGTTGGGCACGCGCCAGTTCAGGGTGCGGGCGTAGTGGTCGACCATCGCGCTCGCCAGCGGCGCCTGCATCGCCGACAGCAGCGGATCCTCGAAGCCGGACTGCGCCGCCTCCGGGTTGGGGTCCCAGCCGGTGATGCCGGTGTCGTAGGCGCTGGCGACGCGCCCGGCCTCGCGGCCGCTCTCGCGCTGGTAGGAGCCGGCGGTGATCCGCCCACCCTGCCGGCGCACCAGGGCCGGATCGAGCCCGGTCAGCGCGCCGACCCGGCGGGACAGCCGGTCGAGGGCGGCGGCGTCGCCCGGGCCGCGCAGGAGGTCGGCGAGGTACTCGCCGGTGGCGTAGCTCTCCGCCTCGCCCTGGCTCTCGGCCGAGGGGCTGGCGCCGCGCCGCTCCATCCCCGCCGCGGCGAGGGACGGCAGCCGGGTGACGTCGCCGAGGGGATTGTGCCGGGGCGTCTGCAGCCACGCGAAGTCGAGCACCGGCGAGAGCAGCACCATCCCGGAGAGGCCGATGCCGATCTCGTCCTGGAGCTTGCGCGCGACGAGCGGGCCGCGGAAGCCGCCGTAGCTCTCGCCGAGGAAGAATTTCGGCGAGGCGAGGCGGTCGTTGGTGCGCAGCCAGCGGGCGATGGCGGAGGCGAGCACCGAGGCGTCGGCATCGACCGCGTAGTAGCGCTTGGCGTCGTCGCCCGCGGCGCGGCTGTAGCCGGTGCCGACGGGATCGAGGAAGACGAGGTCGGTGAAGTCGAGCCAGGTCTCGGCGTTGGGCACCGGGACCGGCGGGGCCGAGGGGCTGACCGTGCCGCCGTCGAGGGGCAGCCGCCACGGCCCGACCGCGCCGAGGTTGAGGTAGGCCGAGGCGGCGCCGGGCCCGCCATTGACCGCGAAGGTCACCGGACGGCCCACGCCCTGATCCGGCCGCAGGTAGGCGGTGAACGCGATCTCGGCCTGGAGCTTGCCGGCCTCGTCGACCAGCGGCAGGCTGCCGGCCACGGCCGTCAGGTCGAGGCTGCGCCCGCCGGGCAGGGCGAGGCTGTGCCGGGTCACCGCGTCCGGCGGCAGCCGGCGCCCTTCGAGGCGCCCCTCGGGACGCCCTTCGGGCGGGCGAGCCTCCTGCGGCCGCCCCTCGGGCGGCCTCGGCTGGGAGGCGGCCGGCGCGAGGCCGATCATCAGCGCGGCCAGAACGGCCAGGATCCGGGTCATCGTTCCTCCCCCCTCGCGGGCGACCGGGCGGTCACGCCTTCTTCTGCCAGCGCCCGCTCTCGTCCTGCTGCCAGTAGGCGACGCCGTGGCCGGCCTCCTTGGCGCCGCGCCACTGCTCCCGGGCGAAGAGCAGGGCGTCGCGGTCGTTGCCGTCGAACAGGATCACGATGCGCTCGTAGCCGGCCGCATCCTCGGGCAGGGTGGCGCCGTCGACCAGGAAGCGGATCGACGCGCCGTTGGGATTGGTGTCGCGCAGGGTCAGCACCACCGGCTGGGTCGCGGCATCGGCGTCGCGGTCGGTGCCGTGCGGCAGGAAGCTCTCGTCGGAGAAGGTCCAGAGGTGGTCGTCGAGGGCCTGGAGCCGCTCCTCGCTCGACGCCTGGATCGCGACGCGCCAGCGCCGCTCCAGGGATTTCTCCAGGAGGCTCGGCAGCACCGCTTCGAGCGGCTGACGCTGCATGTGGTAGAACAGGATCTCGGTCACACGCACACAGATAGGGCCGGTTCCGGCCGCCGGCATCCCGCCCCGATCCCGTGCGGTCATACGGTTTCCGATTGATCGCTCGGCGACTGCGTTGCAGTCGCTGTCGCGATGCGGAAACCGGCTTCGCTCACGCGTGCGGAGCAGAGCTCCGCCGCGCGGGCTGGTGATACGATGTCCGGAACTGATCGGCCGGAAACCGTATCACTCCGGCAGGATGACGTGCGGCACGAAGCGGGCGCGGTTGCCGGTGATGAGGTCGGGGCTCTCCCGCAGGCCGATCCCGGCCGGCTCGTCGCCGACGATCCAGCTTCCGACGAGCACGCGCTGATCGCCGAAGGCCGGCAGCTCGGCCAGCGCCTGCCGCACGTACCCTTCGGCGCCGTAGGGCCCCTCCTCCCGGGCGATCACCGCGGCGTCGCGCACCATCAGCACGTTGGCGCCCTCGCGGGCGAGGATCGGCTTGCGCACGAACGAGGCGCCGAGGCTCGCCTTGCGCGGATCGTCCTCGAAGAAGGCCGGCAGCAGGTTCGGGTGCCCGGGCTCCATCGCCCACAGGTGGGGCAGCAGGCCCTTGTTCGACAGCACCGCCTTCCAGGGCGGTTCGAGGAACCGCGTCGGCGTGCCGGCGAGCCGCGCCCCGAACGCGTCGCGGAACATCCACTCCCAGGGATAGAGCTTGAACAGGCGGCCGAGCGGCACCGCGAGCGCGTCGGCGAAGCCGCCGTCGTCCAGGAGGGCGATCGTCTCCAGGGGGACGAAGCGGGTGTCGAGCCCGGCCTGATGGGCGCAATCCTGCAGGTAGGCGACGGTGCCGCGATCCTCCGGCGCGTCGTCGAGGCAGGTGAACGCCACCGCCCCGCCGAGATCGCGGAAGCAGGCGACGAGGCGGTCGTGCACCGAGTTGAACTGGTCGGCGCCCTCCGGAAGCCGCCCGCGGCCGAGAGCGTCCTCCAGCCACAGCCACTGGAACGCACCGGTCTCGTAGAGGGCGGTCGGCGTGTCGGCATTGTATTCGAGCAGCCTGGCCGGGCCGCCGGCACCGTAGGCGAGGTCGAGCCGGCCGTAGAGCGCGGGGTCGTGCCGCCGCCAGCTCTCGCGCACGGCGTCGAAGGCGTGGGTGGGGATCGCCAGGGAGGCGAGGATGCGCTCGTCCGCGACCGCCCGATCGACGAAGGCGAGGCAGAGCGCGTGCAGCTCGGCGCTCGGCACCTCGATCCCCGCCTCGATCTCGTCGAGGGTGAAGGCGTAGGCGTGGCTCTCGTCCCAGTACGGCTCGCCGTCGAAGCTGTGGAAGCCGAACCCGGCCCGCTCGGCGTGCTCGCGCCAGTCGGGCCGCTCGCCGAGGTCGAGGCGGCGCATCAGCTCCCCCCGCTCCGGCCGCCGCCGGAGATCACCCGGCCGGTGCTGCCGAAGCCGCCCGACGAGACGGTGCGCGGCGTCGCGGCGAGGGAACGGGTCACGCCCAGCGAAACCCGGGCGCCGGACCCGCTGCCGGTGGCCCAGACGCGCCCGCCGGAGGCGGTGCAGTAGCTGTGGCCACCTCCCGAGGCGGCGTGACTCCCCGGCGTGCAGCCGCGGGTCTCGTGCCGGAACAGCGGCTGGACCGGGGCGCCCTGGTCCGGGTTGCGAGCGAGCATGAAGCCGGACAGGACCGGGACGAAGGACCCGGCCGCGTCCGCCGACACGCCGCCGCCCTCGGTGCAGCCGGCGCAGCCGTGATGCGCCTCGCAATCGCCGCGCGAGGGATAGCGGGGCGCGAGTCGGGGATAGAGGCCGCGGGCCTCGCCATCGGCGGCCTCGCAATCCCCGGCGCTGCGCAGGCCCTGGCCGAGGCAGGCGTCGAGGCTGCCATAGACCAGCATGTCCTCCTCGCGCTGCGACGGGTCGCGGCGGCCGAGCGCCAGCGCCGCAACCCCGGCACCGACCACGAGGACGAGGGAGACGGTCTGCGACCGCTTCGACGAGGACGGCACCCAGCCCATGCCGGCCCCGCTCAGTAGGTCATCGCCGCGGCGTTGACGACGCCGGCGGCGAGGGAGGCGGCGGCGAGGAAGATCGCCGGGGCGTTCTCGCCGGCCTCGATCTGGCGCGACAGGTCGGGCAGGGCGAAACGCACCGCCCAGTACACCCCCATCTGCACCACCAGGGCGACGAGGCCCCAGACCGCGCAGTCGAGCAGCCCCTGCGCGTTGTAGATCGAGACGGCGAGCGGGAGCGTGAAGGCGAGCAGGCTGCCGCCCAGCGCGATGGCCGCCGGGGTGACGCCGCGCCGGATCAGCGCCAGTTCGTCGTGGGCCGTCGCCAGCATGTAGATCGCCAGATAGGCACCGGACAGAACGGCTGCCGTCGCGAAATAGGCCAGGAACGCTCCGAGCCCCGAGATCGAAGACAGCATCCACGCCCCCGCCAGTGTCGACCGGAGGGTGCTAACCCAGGTTCCGGTCGATCACCAGCGGCTCAGACCAGCCGGCTCTGCTCGATCGCCGCGGCGATGAAGCTCTTGAACAGCGGATGCGGCTCGAACGGGCGCGACTTCAGCTCGGGGTGGAACTGCACGCCGATGAACCACGGGTGGCCCTCGACCTCGACGGTTTCCGGCAGCAGCCCGTCCGGCGACAGGCCGGCGAAGCGCATCCCCCTCTCCTCCAGCCGGTCGCGATAGGCCATGTTGACCTCGTAGCGGTGGCGGTGGCGCTCGGCGATCATCGTGCCGCCGTAGATCTCGGCGATGCGCGAGCCGGACCTGAGCTTCGCGGTGTAGGAGCCGAGCCGCATCGTGCCGCCGAGGTCGCCCTCGGCCGCCCGCCGCTCCAGCTCGTTGCCCTTCATCCACTCGGTCAGCAGGCCGACGACCGGTTCCGCGGTCGGACCGAACTCGGTCGAGTTCGCCTCCGCGATGCCGGCCAGGGAGCGGGCCGCCTCGACCACCGCCATCTGCATGCCGAAGCAGATGCCGAAATACGGGATCCTCTTCTCGCGGGCGTAGCGCGCCGCCCGGATCTTGCCCTCGGCGCCGCGCTGGCCGAAGCCGCCCGGAACCAGGATGCCGTTGAGCCCTTCGAGGAACGGCGCCGGATCCTCGCGCTCGAAGATCTCGGCCTCGATCCATTCCAGGTTGACCCTGACCCGGTTGGCGATGCCGCCGTGGGTCAGGGCCTCGATCAGCGACTTGTAGGCGTCCTTCAGCCCGGTGTACTTGCCGACGATGCCGATCGAGACCTCGCCCTCGGGGCTCTTCACCCGGGCCGAGATGTCGCGCCAGCGGTCGAGCTTCGGCTCGGTGCCGGTGTCGAGGCCGAAATGGGCCAGCACCTCGCGGTCGAGGCCCTCGTCCTTGTAGGAGAGCGGCACGTCGTAGATCGAGGCCACGTCCCGGGCCTCGATCACCGCCGATTCGCGCACGTTGCAGAACCGGGCGAGCTTGCCGCGCTCCTCGCGCGGGATCGGCCGGTCGCAGCGGCACAGCAGGATGTCGGGCTGGATGCCGATCGAGCGCAGCTCGGCCACCGAGTGCTGGGTCGGCTTGGTCTTCAATTCGCCCGCCGAGGGGATGTAGGGCAGCAGGGTCAGGTGGATGTAGACGCACTGGCCGCGGGGCAGCTCCTGGCCGAGCTGGCGGATCGCCTCGAAGAACGGCAGGCCCTCGATGTCGCCGACGGTGCCGCCGATCTCGACCAGCACGAAGTCGTACTCGTCGTTGCCGTCGAGCACGAACTCCTTGATCGCGTTGGTGACGTGCGGGATCACCTGGATCGTCGCCCCGAGGTAGTCGCCGCGGCGCTCCTTGGTGATGATGTCGAGGTAGATCCGCCCCGTCGTGATGTTGTCGGCCTTGGTCGCCGGCACGCCGGTGAAGCGCTCGTAATGGCCGAGGTCGAGGTCGGTCTCGGCGCCGTCGTCGGTGACGAAAACCTCCCCGTGCTGGGTCGGGCTCATCGTGCCGGGATCGACGTTGAGGTAGGGGTCGAGCTTGCGCAGCCGGACCTTGTAGCCGCGGGCCTGGAGCAGGGCCGCGAGGGCGGCGGAGGCGAGACCCTTGCCGAGCGAGGACACCACGCCGCCGGTGATGAAGACATACCGCGTCATGGGACCTGCTCCATACAGCGGCGCGGCTCGCTTGCCAAACGCCTGAACTCAACGGGAGACGGCCCCGACGAGCAGGGCCGAGAGGATCCACGGGAGAGGATCCGGGGGGCCGGGTCGCCGGCCGCCGGGAGAACGGAGGGCGGCGCCCTCAGCGCGACTGCGGCGCCTCGGGTGCGGCCGGAGCCGGCGCCGGGGTCGGCGCGGCCGGCGCCGGGGCGGCGGGGGCCGGCGAGCCGCCCTGCTGCTGGCGAAGCTGGTCGAGGAGGTTGCCGGCCGGCTGGTTGCCCGGCTGGGCCGGCGCGCCCGGCTGGCCGGTGCCCTCGAAGATCGAGCGCGGCGCCGCGCCGCGGTGGGACATGATCGCCAGCACCATGCTGGTGGCGAAGAACAGGGCCGCCAGGATCGCGGTCGCCCGGGTGAGGGCGTTGGCCTGGCCGCGGCCGGTCATGAACCCCTGGGTGCCGCCTCCGCCGCCGAGGCCGAGACCGCCCTCGGAACGCTGGAGCAGCACCACGGCGATCAACGCGAGGACGATGATCAGGTGGACGACGATCAGGACGGTCTGCATCGGGATTCCAGGGCGGCGCCGTCGCGCGCGCCAACATGCCGGCGGCCGGCGCGCCTGACGGCGCCCGGACCTCAACTCCGGGGGCTCCTACACGAGAACCGGGCGGACGCCAAGCGCGCCACCGGGCGCTTCGACGCCCGGCGCCGCAGGCGGGACGCCCTCGCTCCGCCGCGCGTGGACGACCGGATGACGAATCCGGTCGGCAAGCAGAGTTGCCGACTAGGAAGCCCCGCCCGCCGCAGGGCGGCAGACATCGCAGGCAACGACGGGCCGCCCGCGCGGGAGACGCACGGGCTCCCTGTCCCAACGCTACGCGAGGTCACCGCCCGACCAGGGGAAGGTAAAGCCTGGACTGGGGTTGCCGATCGCTTCGGCCTATGCTCACCTGAGCTACATCGCAGAGACTATCGCAGGGGTGAAGACGAAGCCATGGATGTCGCATCCACCGGAACCGCTCCGCAGCAGACGAGAGTGACCTTCGACGACCGGCTCGGCGGCCTGACCGCTCTGGCCCTGAAGGGGTTCTTCCTCTCGCTCGTGACCTTCGGCATCTACCGGTTCTGGTACGTCACCAACATCCGGCGCTTCTTCTGGAGCCGCACCGCCCTCGACGGCTCGCCGGCGGAGTACACCGGCACCGGCCGGGAACTGTTTCTCGGCTTCCTGGTCGCGCTCGCGATCCTGGTCCCGGTCTATCTCGGCCTGTTCGCGCTCTCCCTCGTCGTCCCGGCGCTCGCCCCGGTCTCGGTGGCGGTCTCGTTCGTCACCCTGTTCCTGCTCGGGCAGTACGCGATCTATCGCGGGCGGCGCTACCGCGCGATGCGCACCCTGTGGCGCGGCATCCGGCTCGGCCAGGACGGGTCGGGCTTCGCCTACGCCGCCCGCGCCGGCGGCTGGTGGCTGCTCGTCTACGTGACCCTCGGCCTCGCCTTCCCGTTCATGCGGGCGAGCCAGGAACGCTACCGCATCAATCACACCCTGGTCGGCACCAGCCGGATGACCTCGACCGCGCGCGGGCGCAGCGTGCTCGGGCCGTGGCTGCTGTTCTACCTCGTCGGGCTCGGCCCGCTGATCGGGTTCGGCCTCGCCCTGCTGGTCGCGGCGGACTTCTCGCTGCCCGACGATCTGGTGGTGCCCAACCCCGAGGGGAAGCCGGGCGACACGATTCTCAACCCGGCCTATGCGGGCACGAGGATCGGCCTGATCGCCCACGTGCTCGTCTACGCCGCCACCGTCTGCATCCCGGCGGCCCTGCTGCTGATCCCGTACTACCGGGCCAGCGAGACCCGCGCCTTCGTCTCGGCGGCGCGCCTCGGCGGAGTGCGCCTCGCCTCGACCCTGCGTGCCCGTCAGTTCTACCGGGCCTATCTCGTCTACCTGCTGTCGGCTCTCGGCTTCTTGCTCGTCCTGGGTCTCGCCGGCGGGCTCCTGGTCTTCGCCGCCCAGGGCACCGGCATCGGCGCGGTCCACTGGTTGATCGTCCTGCTCTACCCCGTCGGGGCGGCCCTGTTCGCGGTGCTCTACGTCCGGGTGGTGCAGGCGCGGCTGTGGGCGGCGGTCGCGACCAGCACCGTCGTCGAGAATCCGGAGGAACTCGCGGCGGTCGTGGCCTCGGCGCGCGGCGCCGGCAGCGGCCTCCAGGAGGGTCTCGCCGACGCGCTCGACGTCGGCGGCGCGCTCCAGATCGGCCTCTGACGCTTGGCGCCGCCGATCCAGCCGCCCGCCTTCCCGGTCGAGGCCGAGGGGCGCTACTTCGACGGCACGAGCGCCCGGCCGCACCCGGTGTCGCTTCGCCTCGACGACCGCTTCCGGGTCGCCGGCCACGGCGTGAGCCGGGACTGGAACCCGCTCGATCTCCGGGCCGGGGATTCGGTGCCGCCGCTGATGCGGGTCGGCCCGGCGGAGGCGGCCGAGCGGGTCGAGTTCGCGGATGCGGCGCTCGCCGCCGCCCTCGCGCAACGGTGCCCGGCCCTGCACCGGCGCGAGGAGGAGGGCGGCGTGCTGCGCCTCGTGCTGTGGTCCCTCGCCGCCGGCGCCTCGATTCTGCTCGTCGCGATCGTCGGGGTGCCGCACCTCGCCCGCGTGCTCGCCCCGCTGGTGCCGGACGCCGTCGAGGCCCGCCTCGGCGCCACCGTCGAGCCGCAGGTGCTGCGCCTTCTCGGAAACCCGCCGGCCTGCGACGACCCGGCCGGGCGCGCGGCCCTCGACCACCTCGTCGGCCGGCTCGCGGGCGCGGGGCGGGCGGAGGGATCGCTGCCGGCGGATCTGGCGGTGGGCGTGCGCCGCCACGGGGTGGCCAACGCCCTCGCGCTGCCGGGCGCCCGCGTGATCCTGCTGTCGGACCTGATCACCCGGGCGACGACGGCGGACGAGGTCGCGGCGATCCTGGCGCACGAACTCGGCCATGTGAGCGTGCGCGACCCGACGCGCTCGCTGATCCGCTCCTCCGGCACCTCGTTCCTGCTGAGCCTCGTGCTGGGCGACCTCACCGGCTCGACCCTCGTCGTCGCGGTGGGCGAGGCGATCCTGTCGGCGGGCTACAGCCGCGACGCCGAGCGGGCGGCGGATTCCTACGCCGTCGACCTGATGGCGCGGGCCGGCGGCAACGGCTCCGCGCTCGCCGACATCCTCGAACGGATCGACGGCGACGACGGCGGGCGCGGCGGCCTCGACCTCCTGCGCAGCCACCCCTTCACCCGCGAGCGGGCGGCGGCGATCCGCGCGCAGGCCGGGCCCGACGCGTCGGGACGGCGGATCCTGCCGCCGGAGCAATGGACTGCGCTGAAGGGCATCTGTCCGAAGACGGAGCCGAAGCCCTGATCGGAAACTGGCTCCGACCGACCGATCTCACGGTCAGTTTTCGGAGCGCGGGATCCCCTCTCCCGAGTGGGAGAGGGGTAGGGGCGATCGAAGATCGCGCGAGGGTGGGTCGGCCCAAGAAGGAAGCTTCGTACGGTTTCCGATTGATCGCTCGGCGACTGCGTTGCAGTCGCTGTCGCGATGCGGAAACCGGCTTCGCTCAAGCGTGTGGAGCCTCCGGCTCCACCGCGCGGGCTTCGATACGGTTTTGCGGAACTGATCGTCCGAAATCCGTATCATCCGCAGGAAACTGCAAAGACGACCGGTGCCACCCCGGCGCGGGCCGCTCAGCGGTAGGCCGCGGCGATGCCGAGGAAGTCCTCGGCCTTGAGGCTGGCGCCGCCGACCAGCGCCCCATCGACGTTCTCGACCGCCATCAGCTCGGCGGCGTTGCCCGGCTTGACCGAGCCGCCGTAGAGGACGCGCACGCCCCGGCCCTCCTCGCCGAGCGTCGACACCAGTTCCCGGCGGATCAGCGCGTGGACCTCGGCGACGTCGGCCGGGGTCGGGGTCAGGCCGGTGCCGATCGCCCAGACCGGCTCGTAGGCGATCACGGTGTCGGCCGCCGTGGCGCCGTCGGGGAGCGAGCCGGCGAGCTGGGTCGACACCACCGAGAGGGTGTGGCCGGCCTCGCGCTCGGCGCGGGTCTCGCCGACGCAGATGATCGCGATCAGGCCGGCGCGGCGGGCGGCGAGCGCCTTGTCGCGGATCTCGGCGTCGGTCTCGTGCTGGTCGGCGCGGCGCTCGGAATGGCCGACGATGACGTGGCTGGCGCCGAGGTCGGCGAGCATCTCGGCGGCGACGCAGCCGGTATGGGCGCCGCTCGCCGCCGGGTGCACGTCCTGGCCGCCGATGCGGACGGCCGAGCCCCGCACCGCCTCGGCGAAGGCGCCGACGAGGGTCGCGGGCGGGCAGACCAGCACGTCGATGCGCCCGGCCAGGGCGGGGTCGATCCCGTCGCGGACCGCCTCGACGACGCTCCGCGAGGCGCGGGTGCCGTTCATCTTCCAGTTGCCCGCCACCAGCGGCCGCGGCCGATCCGTCGTCATCTCTCGCTCCCTGAAGCCCGAACCGCGGCCGTAACAGACCCCTCCCCGGCGCGCAAACCGCCGCCGGGCCCCAGCCTTCCCGCCCGGCTCCGAATGGTCTATCGCGGGCGCGTCAGGTCCCCAGGATACACGGGCCCCGGATCGCCCGGGGTGCCTTCGAGGAACGCGATGCTGCAGGGTTTCCGCGCCGCCAGCCAGAGCTGGCTCGGCAAGATCGTCGTGACGATCGTGTTCGGCATGCTGATCGTCGGCCTCGCGATCTTCGGCATCGGCGACATCTTCCGCGGCGGCGGCAGCAACGCGGTCGCGACGGTCGGCAGCACCCAGATCTCGACTGAGGCGCTGCGCACCGCCTACCAGAACCAGATCCAGCGCCTCGCCCGCCAGACCCGCCGCAGCCTCACGCCGGACCAGGCCCGGGCGCTCGGCCTCGACCGGCAGGTGCTCGGCCACCTCATCACCGAGGCGACCCTCGACCAGAAGACCCGCGAGATGGGACTGCGGGTGTCGGACGCCGCCGTGATCCGGCTGATCCAGGAGGAGCCGGCCTTCAAGGGGCCGAACGGCGCCTTCAGCGTCGACGCCTTCCACGACGCCCTGCGGCAGGCCGGCCTGAGCGAGGCCGGCTTCGTGCAGGAGCAGCGCGCGGTCGCCGCCCGCCTCCAGCTCGCCGAGGCGATCACCGCCGACCTGCCGGTGCCGCTGGCCGCCCGCGAGGCGATCCACCGCTACTCCGCAGAGCGCCGCAGCGCCGGCTTCCTGGTGCTGCCCGAGAGCGCGGCCGGCGAGGTGCCGGCTCCGACCGAGGAGGAGGCCACCGCCTTCTACAACGACCGCAAGGGCGCGTTCCGGGCGCCGGAATACCGCACGGTCGGCCTGCTGGTGCTCGATCCGGCCTCGCTCGCCAAGCCCGACGCCGTGCCGGAGGCCGACGCCCGGGCCCGCTACGAGGCCGAGCAGAGCAAGTTCGGCACGCCGGAGCGCCGCACGATCCAGCAGATCATCTTCCCCGACGAGGCCGACGCGGCGGCGGCGCAGGAGCGCATCCGCTCCGGCGCGGTCCCGTTCGAGGCCGTCGCGGCGGAGCGCGGGCTCGACCCGAAATCCCTCGACCTCGGCACGGTGACCAAGGCCGAGCTGTTCGATCCCGCGGTGGCCGAGGCCGCCTTCGCGCTCGCCCCCGACGCGGTCAGCGCGCCGGTCAAGGGCCGGTTCGGCACGGTGCTGCTGCGGGTCACCGCGATCCAGCCCGGATCGGTCAAGCCCTTCGCCGAGGTGGCGGACCAGATCCGCGGCGAGATCGCCCGGGAGCGCGCCGGCGACGACCTCGACAAGGTGCACGACGCGATCGAGGACGAGCGCGCCGGCGCCAAGCCGCTCGCCGACATCGCCCGGGAGCGCGGCCTGCCGCTGGTGAGCCTGCCGGCGGTGGATGCGCAGGGGCGCGACAAGCAGGGCAACCCGGTCGCGGGCGTGCCGGACAAGGACTCGACCCTGGCGGCCCTGTTCCGCTCCGAGATGGGCGCGGACAACGAGGCCCTGCGCACCCGCAACGGCGGCTACATCTGGTACGACGTCACCCATGTCGACCCGGCCCACGACAAGCCGCTCGCCGAGGTTCGCGACGCGGTCGTGGCGCAGTGGAAGGCCGACGAGGCCGGCCGGCGCCTCTCGGCCAAGGCCCGGGAGGCGGTGGAGCGGCTCGACAAGGGCGAGACCGTCGAGGCGGTCGCCGGCTCCCTCGGCGTCGAGGCCAGGGAGGCGACCGACCTCGCCCGCGGCCGCGGCAAGGACGGGCTCTCGACCGAGACGGTGGCGCGCATCTTCGCGACGCCGGTGAACAGGTCGGGCTCGGCGGCCGAGGGCAGCGGCCGGGCGGTGTTCTGGGTGACCGGCGCCACGGTGCCGGCCTTCGCCGCCACCGCCTCCGCCGCCGCGGGGGTGGAGCAGCAGTTCCGCACCGCGCTCGCCGACGACATCCTCTCCGAGTACCTCGCCGACGTGCAGAAGCAGGCCGGCGTCTCGGTCAACGAAGCCCTGTTCCGCCGCGCCGTCGGCGGCGAGAGCTGAGTCGCGGGCCGTCCCATGCTGGTCTCGCCGTCGCCCGACGACGCCGCCTCCGCCTACGCGCAGGGGCGCCCCGTCCTGCTGCGCACCGTGCTGGTCGCGGATCTCGAAACCCCGGTCGCCGCCTTCCTGAAGCTGAGGGCAGTCGAAGGCGGGCCGGCCTTCCTGCTCGAATCGGTCGAGGGCGGCGCCACCCGCGGCCGCTACTCGATGATCGGCCTCGACCCCGACCTGATCTGGCGCTGCGAGGCCGGGCGGGCGTCGCGCGCCGCGCTGCCGGACCTCGCGCACTTCGCCTCCGACGACCTGCCGCCCCTCGACAGCCTGCGGGCGCTCATCGCCGAGAGCGCGATCCCCGGCGAGCCCGGCCTGCCGCCGATGGCCGCCGGCCTGTTCGGCTATCTCGGCTACGACATGGTGCGGGAGATGGAGCGCCTCGGCGCCCCCGGCCCCGACCCGATCGGGGTGCCGGACGCGATCCTGATGCGGCCGACCGTGATGGTGGTGTTCGACGCCGTGCGCGACGAGATCAGCGTCGTGGCGCCGGTCCGGCCGCGGCCCGACCTGCCGTTCCGCGCCGCCCACGAGGCGGCGCTCGCCCGCCTGGAGCGGGTCGCCGACGCCCTGGAGGGGCCGTTGCCGGTCGAGGCGCGGGCCAACCCGGCCGGGATCCCGGTCCCCTCCCCGGTCTCGAACACTGCCCCCGAGGCGTTCCGCGGCCTCGTCGCCCGGGCCAAGGAGTACATCGCCGCCGGCGACATCTTCCAGGTGGTGCTGTCGCAGCGGTTCGAGGCGCCGTTCACGCTGCCGGCCTTCGCGCTCTACCGGGCCCTGCGCCGGGTCAACCCGGCGCCGTTCCTGTGCTACCTCGACTTCGTCGGCTTCCAGATCGTGTGCTCGTCGCCGGAGATCCTGGTGCGGGTGCGCGACGGCGCGGTGACGATCCGGCCGATCGCCGGCACGCGCCGCCGCGGCGCGACGCCCGAGGAGGACCGGGCGCTCGCCGCCGAGCTGCTCGCCGACCCGAAGGAGCGGTCCGAGCACCTGATGCTGCTCGATCTCGGCCGCAACGACGTCGGCCGCGTCGCCGAGATCGGCAGCGTGCGGGTCACCGACTCGTTCTTCCTCGAATATTACAGCCAGGTGATGCACATCGTCTCGAACGTCGAGGGCCGGCTCGATGCCCGCCACGACGCCCTCGCGGCCCTGGCGGCCGGCTTTCCCGCCGGCACCGTCTCGGGCGCCCCGAAGGTGCGGGCGATGCAGATCATCGACGATCTGGAGCGCGAGAAGCGCGGGCCCTATGGCGGCTGCATCGGCTATTTCGGCGCCGACGGGCAGATGGACACCTGCATCGTGCTGCGGACCGCGGTGGTGAAGGACGGCCGCATGCACGTCCAGGCCGGGGCCGGGATCGTGCACGATTCCGATCCCGATTCCGAGCAGCAGGAATGCGTCAACAAGGCCAAGGCGCTGTTTCGCGCCGCCGAGGAGGCGGTGCGGTTCGCGGCCCGGGCCCGGCGCGGACAATAGCCGCGCTCGCCGCGGCGGGATCGCCCGGCCCGGCCCGAGGTTCCCGCATCGCCCGAGTTCCCGGATCGCCCGAGGATCCCTGGCTGCGCAAGGATCCCGGATCGCCCAAGTCCCGCCCAGGTGGTGTGCTCAATCGATTCGCGGCCAGCACATGCAGCGACGGGACCGGGTCAGGACCCGCGCTCCCGCTGACCCTCGCACATCACACGACAGGCGGCCCGACCGGATGCTCCCATGCTGAAAACCGCCTTCGTCGCCGCGCGTGACCGCCAGCGCCTCCAGGAGATCGCCGGAATCCTGATCGGATTCGGGGTCAACAAGGTCGTGGACCGGCTCGGGCTGCGGGCGATCCCGCGCCTGTCCTGGCGCAGCACCCCGGCGGTCGACCTGACCCGCCTGTCGCAGCCCGAGCGGCTGCGGCGGGCGATCGAGGCGCTGGGGCCCACCTTCATCAAGCTCGGGCAGGTGCTGGCGAGCCGCGCCGACCTGCTGGCGCCGCAATGGACCGAGGAACTCGCCAAGCTGCACGACAAGGTCGCGCCGGTGCCGTGGGAGGTGATCCGCCCGCAGCTCGAGGCCGACCTCGGCGCCCCGCCGGAGGAGATCTTCTCCGAGTTCGACATCAACCCGATCGCCTCGGCCTCGATCGCCCAGGTCTACCGGGCGCGGCTGGAGAGCGGCGAGGAGGTGATCGTCAAGGTCCGGCGGCCGGGCCTGCAGAAGATCATCGAGGCCGACCTGCGCCTGCTGTCCCACGCCACCCGGATCGTCGAGACCGAGTGGCCCGAGATGGCCCGCTACCGGCCGCACGAGCAGATGCGCCACATCGCCAACGGCCTGCGCGAGGAACTCGACCTCAACAACGAGGCGCGCAACTGCGAATTGCTCGCCGCGCAGTTCGCCGACCGCGACGACATCGTCTTCCCGAAGATCTACTGGGAATGGACCTCCGAGCGGGTGCTGGTGCAGGAATTCATGCACGGCATCCCGCCGACCGACGGGCGCCGCCTGGACGAGGCCGGGCTCGACAAGGTGGTGCTGGCCCAGCGCGGCACCGATGCCTTCCTGCAGATGGCCCTGATCGAGGGCGTGTTCCACGCCGACCCGCATCCGGGCAACCTCCTGGCGCTGCCCGGCAACCGCATCGGCTTCATCGATTTCGGCATCGTCGGACGGCTGTCGCAGCGGCGCCGCTCGCAGCTCCTCATCCTGATCGGCTCGATGCTGAAGGAGGATGCCGACGGGCTGATGGCGGTGCTGCTCGACTGGACCGGCGCCAGCAACCCGGACCTGACCCGGCTCGAGGCGGCCTCCCAGGCCTTCGTGACCCGCCACAACGGGCCGTCGCTCAATCTCGGCCTCGTGCTGACCGACTTCATGACCATGGCGCGGGAGAACGACCTCGCCATGCCGACCGACCTCGCGATCCTGTTCAAGGGCCTCGTGACGGCGGACGGGGTGATGCGCCAGCTCGACCCGAATTTCGACCTGTTCGCCGCCGCCGGGCCGACGGTGCGGCGCACGATGCGGGCGCGCTTCAGCCTCAAGGACCTCAAGCCGCGCTTCGAGGGCCTGGCGACCGGGCTGTTCGGCGCCGCCTCGGAACTGCCGACGCTGATCCACCTGATGCTGGTGCGGCTCAAGCAGGGCCGGGTCACGGTCGAGATCGAGCTGAAGGGGATGGACAAGCTGACCCGCGGCATCGAGCGGGCCGCGGCCCGGGTCGCCGTGGGTCTCGTGGTCGCCGCCTTCGCGACCCAGCTCGCCCCGAAGCTGATGGAGCACGGCACGCCCGCCTTCGCCACCATCGGCATCCTGGTGCTGACGATCGGGATCGGCTGGATCCTGCTGCTGGCCCGCAATCGCTGAGCCGGGAATCCAGCGCGGCCCCCTGTCTCATCCATGAATGTGAGAAGCCCCGGGACGGCAGCGTCCCGGGGCTTCTCATACTTGATACGGTTTCCGGTTGATCGCTTCACGATGCGGAAATCGTATGCCTCCCGGCCTGCGCCGGGTCAGTGGCTGCTGCGCCGGGGCCGGCGGCCGGCCCTGTGCTCGATCGCGGCCCGGGTCGCGTGGCGGGGACTGCGGAATACCCGTCCCTCGAGGGCATGGTAATCCGGGTGAGCCGAGAAGAAGCGGAAGCCCTCGGGCTCCGGGACGACGATGCCGGCGGAGGTCTCGCCGATCTCGACGATGCGGGCTGTCTGCATGACACGGGTCTCCTGTCGCCGACTCGGGGCCGGCGCGGCCGCAGGGGCGGCGCGATGGATACGGGAAGAGGATTCGGAACGATCAGCGAAGGCGGGGCCGACAACGGTCCGTGGCCGCACGGGCCCGCCGAGTCTGGCACCGACACCCCGTTGCCCGTTTGGCCGCACGGGCACCGCCGCGCGCCCCGACCGGGACGCATGTCCGTTTCAACCGCATCACGACATCTCCAGTCCCCACGAGGCGGCGTCCGCCCCCGTGGCGCTTAGCGTTTGCTGACGCGGCGCAAGCTGCTGGCCTCAAATCACCGCGGCGCCTCCGGCCGACCCGGCCCCGAAGCACGGATGGATCCTCGCCTCCGCCTCCCCGTCTGTCAAGCAAGATGTTCTTTCTGTAGAACACATCAAAAGAGATCAACGTTCTCACGCCGAGCAACAGGAGCGAAAACTCGTCCTTTTTCGAATATTTCCAACCCGATTCCGGGAACTTTCGGCCAACCACACGGCCCCACCGGGGTTTTCCGTTCTATAAAAAGAACGAAAATGCACTCGAATGTCATCCGCCCCGCCCTGGCGTTCCGGGACGGATGCACCCAGGATGGCCGGATCGAGCCGGCTCTCCCGGGTGATGCCATGCACAGCGATTCACACGATCCTCACGATCACGACTCCGCCGCCCCCTCCCCTGCCGGGGAATCGTCACGATGGAAGCACGACGGCGTGCAGGTGATCGCGGGCGACCGGCTCGATCCGAACACCGCGCAGACGCCCGGCATGTTCCGGCAGGCGGCGATCAACCACGCGCGCGTCGGGGCGCAGAAGATCTGGGCCGGCACGGTCGCGATCGAGCCGGATGCGAAGACCGGCGTGCATCATCACGGTGCACTGGAGAGCGTCATCTACGTGGTGCGCGGGCGGGCACGGATGCGCTGGGGCGAACGCCTGGAATTCGTCGCCGAGGCGGGACCGGGCGATTTCATCTACGTGCCGCCCTACGTGCCCCACCAGGAGATCAACGCCTCCCCGGACCAGCCGCTCGAATGCGTCCTCGTGCGTTCCGACAACGAGGCTGTCGTGGTGAACCTCACCGACATCGAGCCGGTCGAGCGGCCGGAAACCGTGCTCTGGATCGACCCGATCCATCGACCCTGACCCAATGGCTGCACGCAGTCCCCCCGGGGGGACCAGATGATCCGGGCATAGTTTCACCGTCACCAAGCAACGCAGAGCCAACAGGTCGAGAGCTTCCTAAAGCATCCAACGCCACTGCCACGCTTCGGTTCCGGGGTGTGGCATAAAATAGTCTGCGATTTGGCAAAATCAAAGCGACGCCAGGGTCTGTTAACACTCTGTTAATCTTCCTGACACAGCCTTTAGGAAAGAGTGAGTAACAGGATTTTCCGATGCCGCAGCCGCAGCTTCGCCCCGAACTGCTGACCGATGCCGAGTGCCCGGTTCCGCTGGAAACGCTCGGTGCGATCTATCGGGGGGACCGTGAGGAGGTCGATGCGATCGTGGCGGGCATCCCGCCGCGGACGCGGGCCCGTCTCGCCTCCTACCTCTACAGCAAGAGCCACCTCCACGCGATCGGACTGCGGGTGGCCGCCACCTGCGACGAGTTCGATCTGGTGCAGGTTTCCGGGGTGGCCGGCGCGGTCCTCTACGCCCAGTCCCGGACCCGTACGGCCCGGACCGCGGAAGGCCGCACCCCGACCACGCGCCGCGTCAGCCTCGCCGGCTCGATGAGGGGCGGCGACGCGCACGGCTTCGCCTGACGGCGATCCGCGGGCGCCGGGCAGGGTGTCCGCATCTCGCGGGGAGCCGCCGGCGCGACCGTTTCGGTGGTTGCCCTGCTGCCAACCGCCGGGGGAGACGCGCGACGAGCACCCGGTAGAGCAGGGTCCGATCACGCTGCGACCGGACCCTGCTCCATGTCATTGATTTGCCGCATTTTCTGCGGCGAAGCGGTATCCACTTCGTCGGAAGGTGCTCCAGCCGTGCGGTCGCTCGAAGAGCGATTGCGCCTGAAAAGCCGCGCATCTCGCTTGTCACCCCCCGCCGTCTTCGCTATATCCCCGCCTGTCGCCGCACCGGCCGCCTTCCGCGGTCCCGATACGGCGATCGGACGGATCAGAGGTCAACCGCCGGATCCGTTCTTCTGAACCTCACGGAGAGGTGGCAGAGCGGTTGAATGCACCGCACTCGAAATGCGGCATACGGGCAACCGTATCGGGGGTTCGAATCCCTCCCTCTCCGCCAGACATCCCCGACTCTGCTCGAATCTGTCGCTGGCCCGCCATGCCCGGGGCTGTTGAACCCGGACGCGAGCGCGTGAGCCGAGGGTTCACGACGATGTCCTCGGACGATCCTGCCTCCGGGGGATGGTTCACGGGTCGGAGCGGCTCGGAGCCGACGGCGGAGGATCGTCCGCCATCGGGTCGGCGCCCGGCGGCCGCAGGGCGTCGAGTTCCGGCATCAGCACCACGCTCTCCTGCTCGTTCGGGTCCGTGCGGGCGATGATCGCCATGCAGGTCTCGGTGCGGCTGGCGTTGTAGGGCAGGTGCGGGACGTTGGCCGGGATGTGGACGAAGTCGCCCGACCGGGTCCACATGTGCTCCGTCAGGTCCTCGCCGTACCACATGCCGGCGATTCCGGAGAGGACGTGGAGCGCGGTCTCGTGCGACTCGTGCCGGTGGGCCTTCGCACGCGCACCCGGCGGCAGGGTGACGCGTTGCAGGTGGAGGCCCGTGGCGCCGACCGACTCGGCCGAGATCGCCGGGGCATAGGTCAGCCCCTGCTTGCCGACGTAGTCCGGCTCGGCGCGGACCACCCGGCAGGTCGGTCGCTCGCTCATCCGGTGATCTCCCGCTCGTGAACCGGGCCGATCCTACCGGATGGACCTCACCGGGCGGTAGCCGTCATCGCTCTCCCCGCTCGCGCTTCTCGCGGAACACCAGGGCGAGGTTGCGCAGGTAGATCACCGTGCCGAGGCTCTGGCCGAGGATGAACACCGGGTCGCGGCGATAGAGCGCGTAGCCCAGCAGCACCGCCGAGCCGCCGAGGGAGAAGAACCAGAACGAGACTGGGATCACGCTGCGCCCGGCCCGCTCGCTGGCGATCCACTGCACCAGGAACCGGGCGGTGAACAGCGCCTGGCCGAGCAGGCCGACCAGCACCACGAGATCGACCGGGCCGACGAACAGCGAGGCGAGGTAGGCGCCGAGCCCGTGCATGATGTCGGCGACCATCAGCCCGCCTCCCCCTCGTCGCCGGCCAGTTCCGGCACCCGGCGCCGGCGGCGGATCAGCCACCACACCCCGGCGAGGTCGAGGATGCCGACCCAGAGCCGGTCGAACAGGCCATAATTCGAGTGCCCGCTCATCCGCGGCCGGTCGACCACGTCGACGTGGACGACGCGGAACCCCTCGCGGGCGACGAGCGCCGGCATGAAGCGGTGCAGGGCGTCGAAATACGGCAGGCCGAGATAGACCGCGCGACGAAACACCTTGAGGCCGCAGCCGGTGTCGCGGGTGGCGTCGCGCAGGATGCGGCCGCGCACCCCGTTGGCGATGCGCGACTGGACCATCTTGAGCCGGCCGTCCTTGCGCCCGACGCGCTGGCCCTGGGCGAGGCCGGCCCGCGGCCCAGCCGCCTCCAGCGCCGCGACCAGCGCCGGGATGAAGGCGGGATCGTTCTGGCCGTCGCCGTCGAGGGTGGCGACGAGGGCGCCGCGGGCGGCGAGGACGCCCGAGCGCACCGCCGCGCTCTGGCCGCAGCTCGCCCGGTGGCGCAGCACCCGCAGCATCGGGTGGCGGCGGGCCGCCTCGGCGAGAGCCGCCGCCGTCCGGTCGCTCGATCCGTCGTCGACGTAGACGATCTCGAACGGCGGCAGGGCAGCGCAGGCGGCGGCGATCTCGGCGGCGAGCGGCGCGATGTTGGCGGCCTCGTTGCGCACCGGAACCACGACGCTCAGGCGCATCCCCTCCGCGGACGGCGCGGTCGGGGGCGCGGCCAGCTTCTCGGCGTCGATGGGGAACGGCTCGGTCACGGCGTCACCGCGTAGGCCGTGACGGCGACGGGCTTGCCGCCGTTGATGTTGAAGCCGGTCACCCGTCCCACCTGCACCGGCGCGACGCCCGCCGCGGCCGTGGCGGCCGCGAAGGCGCCGGCGAACCGGTCCTCGACGTAGAGCAGCCGGCAGCCGCCCCGGCCGAGGAACGCCGCCGCCTCCGGCGCGGCCTCCAGCATGTCGAGATCGGTTCCGGTCAGGAAGACGAGGCTCGGCTCGCGGTAGCCGAGGGTGGCGACCGCCGGCGCGCACCGCATCGTGCCGCGCAGGGCGGCGAGGCGCGGCGAGACCTTCAGCGAGGCGAGCACCGGCTGCACCAGCCCGAACACCGCCGGCCCGGCGACGGCCCCCGCCAGCACCGCCACCGCCAGCGCCCGCTCCGGCGCCCCGTCCACGAACAGGCGCCAGGACAGGACGGCGACCGCGAGGGCGACGCCGAGGGCGAGGAGCCCGGCCGCCGGCACGGCTCCGTCGAGGCGCCAGCCGGCGGTGCCGAGACCGATGATCAGCCCGAGGGGGATGAACGGCACCAGCAGGGCGACCCAGCGCGCGCCCGGCCGCTCGCGGTGCACGGCGCCTCCCGCCACCGCCATCACCGCGAGGATCGCCAGCGCCGGGCACAGCGGCAGGACGTAGTGCGGCAGCTTCGTCGGCACCGCCTCGAACACGAGCCAGGACGGCACGACCCAGGCGACCAGGAACGCGACGGCGTCGTCGCGGCGCCGGCTCCAGGCGAACGGGATCGCCATCGCCGCGAAGGCTGCGGCGGGCCAGAAGGTCGCGAAGACGACGAGGAGGTAGGTTCCGGGCGGCGCCCAGTGCTGGGTCTGGGCGGTGCCGACCTTGCCGAGCATGTCGTGCCCGACCGCCTCGCCGAAGAAGGCGCCGTGGCTGCGCAGGGCGATGGCGACGAACCACGGCGCCACCAGCACCAGCACGAGGGCGAGCCCGAGGCCCGGGCGCAGCCGCTTCAGCCACGCGCCGGAGCGCGCCTTGACCGACAGGACCAGGGCCGCGAGGCCGGCGAACATCGGCACCATCGGCCCCTTGACCAGGATGCCGAGGGCCAGGGCGAGCCAGAACGCCAGGATCGTGCCCCGGCCGAGCCGCGCGTCGCGCCACAGCCACGCCCGGGCGAGCGCCCCCATGGCGGCGATCGCGGTGGCGGTGAGGAGCGCGTCGGTCTTGGCGAGCCGCGCCTCGGCCCCGAGCATGGCGGAGGCGCAGACCAGGGCGGCGGCCAGGAAGGCGAGGCGCCGCGGCAGGAAGGCCAGCGCCGCCCAGTAGCTCAGCAGCACCGCCGCGACGGCGCCGAGCAGGGAGGGCAGGCGGTAGAGCGCGATGGTCGTGCGGGCCTCCGGCAGCCCGAGCCCTTCCGCCGCCGACACCACGGCGGCCTGCGCCCAGTACAGGCCGACCGGCTTCTTGTGCCGGGCCTCGCCCTGGAAGCGGATGTCGACGAGGTCGCCGGTCTCGATCATCTGCTTGGACGCCTGCGCGAAGCGCGGCTCGTCGCGGTCCATCGGCTGGAGCGAGGCGAAGCCCGGCAGGAAGCAGACGAGGGCGAGGGCGAGCAGCAGCGCGCAGGCGCTGGCGTGGCTGCGGGCACCGAGGGACAGGAGGGTGTCGGCGAAGGCGCCCGCCACGGCGGCGAGGCCGGGGCGGCGCCCGGCGGCAAGGCTCGTCATGCACAGATCCGGGGCCGGCACGGGGGCCGCGCGGCGGGCGCCCGTGTCGATGATCCTGCACCGAAAGTCAATTTTTTTGGCGGGCGCGGACCGGCCCGTCCGGAGGCGCTCAGGCCGGGTGGGCGGCGGGCTCGAACAGGAAGCCGTCGCGGGCGGGAATCGGCACCGAGACGCTGGCGCCGCAGGAGGAGCGGGACAGGAGCCACGGCCGCTCCAGCGTGGCGCGCACCGCCTCGGACGGGCGCAGGCGGCGGGTCACGCCGTCCTCGGCGACCTCCTCGATGGTGAGGAAGCCGTAGACCTGGAGCCGCGAGGCGATGAGCTTCGTCGCCCGGTCCGCGGCAGCCACGGGCAAGGTTCCGACCTCATACACGGTGTCCATCAGCCGGCGCTGGTCGCGGCGGGCGGCAGCCACCGCCGGCCCGGGCCCGAGGTCGAGATCGAACGCCGCGGGAGCCGGCACCGGCGCGGCGCGGGAGCGCCGGAACGGCACGACGTTGCCGGCTTCGTTCGCGTGCTGACGCATACGCATACCCTGGATGATGTCGGACGGTCCGGGCACCGCGGGCGGCGCGTCGGGCTTCGATGCGCAGCATTCGGCCGTTCGGCTTAACGCGTGATTGACCACGTACCCGGCCTCCGGCATCGGCCTGTGCCAGAACGGGGCGCCCTCGGCCTCCCCGCATCCCGATCGAGGTGTCTCCAGCATGCCCGCCGTTCCCGCCCTCGCCGTCGAGGATGTCGCCTGCCGCTTCGGCGCCGTGCAGGCCCTCGACGGCGTGTCGCTGGAGGTGCGCCCCGGCGAGGTGGTGTCCCTTCTGGGTGATTCCGGCTGCGGCAAGAGCACCCTCCTGCGCGTCGTCGCCGGCCTGGAGCAGCCCTCGCGCGGCCGGGTCGCCATCGACGGACAGGTCGTCGCCGGCGCCGGCGCCTTCCTGCCGCCGGAGGCGCGCGGCGTCGGCCTGATGTTCCAGGATTACGCGCTGTTCCCCCACCTCACCGTGGCGCAGAACATCCGCTTCGGCCTCGCCGGCCGGCCCCGGGCGGCGCAGGACGCCGCCCACGACCTCCTCGCCCAGGTCGGGCTGTCGGCGCTCGCCGGCAGCTACCCGCCGACCCTGTCGGGGGGCGAGCAGCAGCGCGTCGCCCTCGTGCGCGCGCTGGCGCCGGCGCCGCGCCTGCTGCTGCTCGACGAGCCGTTCTCCAACCTCGACCGGCGGATGCGCGACCGGGTGCGGGAGGACACCGTCGCGCTCCTGCGCCGCACCGGCACCTCGGCGCTCCTCGTCACGCACGACCCCGAGGAGGCCCTGGCGGTGGCGTCCCGGGTCGCCCTGATGCGCGCCGGCCGCATCGTGCAGGTGGCGAGCGGCGAGACCCTGTACCGGCGCCCGGACAGCCTGTTCGCCGCCCGCTTCCTCGCCGATGCCGCCGAGATCCCCGGGACCTGCCGGGACGGCGCGGTGGCGACGCCCCTCGGCCCGGTGCCGGCCCCCGGCTTCGCCGAGGGCGCGCGGCTGCGCGTCTGCGTGCGCCCGGAGGCGGTGCGGATCGTGGCACCGGACCGGGGCATCCCGGCGCGGGTGGTGCGCCGGAGCTTCCTCGGGGCCGCCACCGTGCTCCATCTCAGCGTCGCGGGACTGGAGCCGGTGCTTCGCGCCCGCCTCGGCGATTCCGACGCCTTCGCGCCGGACGAGGCTGTCGGGCTCGTCCTGAATCCAGATGCCGTCCTGGTCCTGCCGGATGCGGATTAAAGTCACGCATCGTTCGTGACGCTGTAACCGCGGAGCACAGGATGATTACATTAAAACAGTTATAATCTATTGTGCTTGATTTTGCTGCGGAACTGTTTCTCTACGGGGCGGCACTCCGTGGAGACACGACCTTGCCCCGCCATCGCTTCGCCCCGCACCTGGGACTGCTGACGCTCGCCGCCCTGCTCGGCGGCCCCGCCCACGCGCAGGCCCCTGCGTCCGCTCCGGCCTCCGGCGAGGTCAACCTCTACACCACCCGCGAGCCGGGCCTGATCCGCCCGCTGCTCGACGCGTTCACGGCGAAGTCCGGGGTCAAGGTCAACACGGTCTTCGTCGACAAGGGGCTCGCCGAGCGGGTCGCCGCCGAGGGAGCCCGCTCCGCCGCCGACGTGCTGATGACCGTGGATATCGGCAACCTGATCGAGCTGGTCGACAAGGACCTCGCCCAGCCGGTGCGCTCGCCCGCCGTCGAGGCGGCGGTGCCGGCCTCCCTGCGCGATCCGGAGGGGCGCTGGCTCGCCCTGTCGATCCGCGCCCGGGTGGCCTACGCCAAGCCGGACCTGAAGGGCCTCGACGGGATCACCTACGAGAGCCTCGCCGACCCGAAGTACAAGGGCGAGGTCTGCCTGCGCTCCGGCCAGCACCCCTACAACACCGCGCTGATCGCCGCCTACCTCGTCAAGCACGGCGAGGAGAAGACCGAGGCGTGGCTGCGCGGGCTGAAGGCCAATCTCGCCCGCAAGGCCGGCGGCGGCGACCGCGACGTCGCCCGCGACATCGTCGCCGACCTCTGCGACGTCGGTCTGGCCAACTCGTACTATGTCGGGCTGATGCGCAGCGGCCGCGGCGGCCCCGAGCAGAAGAAGTGGGGCGACGGCATCAAGGTCGCGCTGCCGGTCTTCGAGGGCGGCGGCACCCACGTCAACGTCTCCGGCGCCGTGGTGGCGAAGAACGCTCCCAACCGCGACAACGCCGTGAAGCTGATCGACTACCTCGTCTCCGACGAGGCGCAGGGTCTCTACGCCAAGGCGGATTACGAGTACCCGGTGAAGCCCGGTGCGCCCGTGGACCCGCTGCTCGCCGAACTCGGCCCGCTCAAGGTCGATCCGACGCCGCTGATCGAGATCGCCCGCCAGCGCAAGGCGGCGAGCCTGCTGGTCGACAAGGTCGGCTTCGACAAGTAGCGGCGGCGGGTCTGCGGCCTCGTTCCCGGATGCCCCCGCCATGCTGACGGAGCGCGCCGGCGCCCGGAGCCTCGCCCCGCGCCCCGGGCCCGGCCCACCGACCCTTCCGGCCTGGAGCCCGCTCGCCTGGATCGTGGCCGCGGGCTTCGCCGCCCTTCTCGTGCTCGCCCCGCTCGCCTCCCTGGCGGTCGAGGCCCTGCGGGGATCGAGCGGGCTGTGGCCGCATCTCCTCGCCTACGTGCTGCCCCAGGCGGTGCGCGACACGGTCCTGCTCCTCGCCGGGGTCGGGCTGCTGGTCGTCGCGCTCGGGGCCGGCGCGGCCTGGCTCGTCGCCGCCTACGAGTTTCCGGGCCGGCGGCTCCTCGACTGGGCGCTGCTGCTGCCGCTGGCGGTGCCGACCTACATCGTCGCCTACGCCTATCTCGACCTGCTGCACCCGGTCGGCCCGATCCAGAGCGGGCTGCGCGCGCTGCTCGGCTACGCCCGGCCGCGGGACCTCGTCCTGCCGGACATCCGTTCGCTGCCCGGCTGCATCCTGCTCCTCGGCTTCGTGCTCTACCCCTACGTCTACCTGCCGGTGCGGGCCCTGTTCCTGATGCAGTCGGCGAGCCTGATCGAGGCCGGACGGAGCCTCGGCCTCGGGCCGGCGGCGGTGTTCCGCCGCGTTGCCCTGCCGCTCGCCCGTCCGGCCCTGGCGCTGGGCGCCAGCCTCGCCCTGCTCGAAGCCCTCAACGACATCGGGGCGGCCGAATTCCTCGGCGTGCGCACCCTCACGGTCTCGATCTACGCCACCTGGGTCAACCGCTCTGACCTGCCCGGGGCCGCCGGCATCGCCCTGGTGATGCTCGTCCTCGTGCTGGCCCTGACCTGGGTCGAGCGGGCCGCGCGCCGGCGCCGGCACTACGCCGCAGCGGCGCAGCGGTCGCGGCGGATGAGCCGCACCCGCCTCTCGGGCCTGCCGGCGCTGCTCGCCCTCGCCCTCGGCCTCGTGCCGGTGACGGCCGGGTTCCTGATGCCGGCCGGCTACCTCGCCGCCGCGGCAGCGGAGCGCCTGTCGACGGCGGGCCTCAGCCCCGCGATCGTCGGCGAAACCGTCGCCACCCTCGCCTATGCGGGGATCGCGGCACTCCTCGCCACGGCCCTCGGCCTCGTCGTGGCGGCCGGACCGCTCCTCGCCGCGGGCGGCGCGGTCTGGCGCGACGCGCTGCTGCGCTGCGCCACCCTCGGCTACGCCGTGCCCGGAGCGATCCTGGCGATCGGGCTCATGGCGCCGCTCTCGGCCCTCGACGGCGCCCTCGACGGTCTCAGCCGCCTCGTCACCGGCGCCGGGATCGGCCTCGTGGGAATCGGCAGCGGCGCGGCGCTCGTTTACGCCTACGTGGCGCGCTTCCTCGCGATCACGGTCGGCACCAGCGAAGCCGGGCTGGCGCGGGTGCCGCGGTCGCTCGGCGACGCTGCCCGGGTGCTCGGACGCAGCCCGGCGGGCGCGCTCACCCGGATCCACCTGCCGCTGATCGGCCCGGCGGTGCTGAGCGGCGCCCTGCTGGTCTTCGTCGACTGCGTCAAGGAACTGCCGGCGACGCTGCTCTTGCGCCCGCTCAACGTCGAGACGCTCGCGACCCACCTCTACGGCGAGGCGGCGCGGGGCACCTACGAGGACGGCGCGGTCGCCGCCCTGCTGATCGTCGCGGTCGGCCTGCTGCCGGTGGCGCTGCTGCTCAGGGTCTCGACGCCGAGGGCGTGACGGCCTCCGCCAGCATCTCGCGTACCAGCGGGGCGACGCGGGTGCCGTAGAGGTCGATGCAGCGCATCAGCCGCGCGTGCGGCAGCGGCCCGGCGCTGTACTTGAGCTGGAACCGCGACAGGCCGAGCGCCGTCGCCGTGCCGGCGATCTTGCGCGCCACGGTCTCGGGCGAGCCGAGATGGAGCGAGCCGTGGGCGACCTCGTGCTCGAACTCGTCGCGGGCCATCGGCGGCCAGCCGCGCTCGGCGCCGATGCGGTCGCGCATGCGCTTGTAGTCGGGGAAGAACTCGTCGCGGGCCTGGGCATCGGTCTCGGCGACGTAGCCCGGGGAATGGACGCCGATCGGCGGGACCGGCCGCCCGAGCTGGGCGCAGGAGCGGTGGTAGAGGTCGACGTAGGGGCGGAAGCGGGCGGGCTGGCCGCCGATGATCGCGAGCATCAGCGGCAGGCCGTAGCGCGCCGCCCGCACCACCGAGTTCGGGCTGCCGCCGACCCCGATCCAGGCCCGCAGCGGCGTCTCGACGGTCGGAAACACCCGCTGCCGGTCGAGGGGTGCGCGGGTAGTGCCCTGCCAGGTCACCGCCTCGCCGGTGAGGAGCGCCGCGAACAGGTCGAGCTTCTCCTCGAACAGCGTCTCGTACTGGTCGAGGGCGTGGCCGAACAGCGGGAACGATTCGGTGAACGAGCCGCGCCCGAGGATCACCTCGGCGCGGCCCTCCGACACCGCCTGGAGCGTCGCGAAGCGCTGGAACACCCGGACCGGATCGTCCGAGCTCAGCACCGTCACCGCCGAGCCGAGGCGGATCCGCCGGGTCCGCCCGGCGATGGCGGCGAGCAGGGTCTCGGGCGAGGAGACGGAGAAGTCCTCGCGGTGGTGCTCGCCGATGCCGAAGAAGTCGAGGCCGACCTCGTCGGCGAGCACCGCCTCGGCGACCACCTCGCGGATCACCCGCCCGTGCGGGAGCGGGTTTCCGTCCGGCGCCGCAGTCACGTCGCCGAAGGTGTCGAGGCCGAGTTCGAGGGTCTGGGTCATGGTGGCAACCATGGCGCAGGATCAGGGCGGCGGGAACCGCCCCGGCCGCCGGAGCAGGCATGCGGCTCAGGCGGCGGCGACGCGCCCGCGCTCGGTCGGCCGCACGAGCAGCCACAGGGCGATCGACACCGTCACGAGGTTCCACAGGATCCCGTGCGCGAAGGCGGTGGCGTAGGTGCCGGTCAGGTCGAAGATCACGCCCGAGACCCAGCCGCCGAAGGCCATGCCGAACAGGGTCGCCATGATGACGATGCCGACCCGGCCGCCGGCCTCGCGGGCCGGAAAGATCTCGCGCACGATGATCGCGTAGGCCGGCACGATCCCGCCCTGGAACAGGCCGAACAGCGCCGAGACGACGTAGAGCGAGAACAGGCCGTCGAAGAGCAGGTAGAGGACCAGGGCAACCCCCTGGAGCGCCGCCCCGAGCAGCAGGGTGGCGACGCCGCCGATCCGGTCGGCAAGGAAGCCGGAGCCGACGCGGCTGACGATGCCGAAGCCGAGCATCAACGACAGCATCTCGGCGCCGCGGGCGACGCCGTAGCCGAGGTCGCCGCAATAGGCGACGATGTGGACCTGCGGCATCGCCATGGCGACGCAGCAGGAGAAGCCCGACAAGATCAGCAGCCCCTGCACGAGCCGCGGCGAGGCGACGCCGGCCTCCCGTCCGGCCCCGGCCTGCGGCGCGGGCGCCGCGGCCGCCGGGGGCGGGCGGCGCATGAGCAGGGCGAGCGGCACCATGGCACCGAGGCAGAGCAGGCCGAGTCCGGCCTGGGTCAGGCGCCACCCCACCTCGGCGACCGAGAGCTGGACCAGCGGCGGCCAGATCGTTCCGGCGAGGTAGTTGCCCGCGGCGCAGAGCGAGACCGCGATGCCGCGCCGGCGCACGAACCACAGCGAGGTGTCGGCCATCAGCGGCCCGAACGCGCAGGAACTCCCGACGCCGATGAGCAGGCCGTGCGCGAGGGTGAACCCGACCAGCCCGCCGGAGACGGCCGTCAGCCCGAACCCGAGTGCGAGGCAGACGCTGCCGATCAGCAGCGGCACCGTGACCCCGAAGCGGTCGGCGAGCCGCCCCATCAGCACCCCGCCGAAGGCGAATCCGACCATCGTCAGGGTGTAGGGCAGCGACGCCGCCGCGCGGGCGATGCCGAACTCCGCCTGGACGGCGGGCAGCACCACCACGACCGACCACATGCTGGCGCCGCCGAGCATCGACAGCAGCACCGCGACGGCGAGGCGCCGCCAGGCGGCGGCGGAATCCGGCCCGTCGGCCGGCAGCGAGGAGGCGATCACGGGCGTTTCCCTGAAACGAGGCCCGGCCGGACTTGGCGCCGGATCGGGCAGGTTGCCGCTCTAAGCAGACTTGCGTTGGCACACCAACGCTTCGTCCGCTCAGGTTCTTGTTTTGCCGCAGGTTTTCGTCGCAAAACCGTGACCGCTTTTGCGAAACCTGCTTAGCAGGCGCCCCGGGTGGCCGGTAGCCGGCCGGGCGCAACCCCGAACGGCGTTTCGGGGGCCGCGTCATCCCAGGGTGAACAGGCCAAGACCCGAATGCACCTCGTCGCGCGTCGCGGCGGTCACCGCCCGGGCCGTCGCGGTCCCGGTGCGCAGCACGTCCATCACGAAACCGCGGTCGCGGGCGAGGCTCGCCCGCCGCTCGCGGATCGGCCCGACGACGTCCCGCAGCACCCCGGCGAGGCGGCGCTTGAGCGCGACGTCGCCGAGGCCGCCGCGGCGGTACTCCTGCTTCAGCGCCGCGACCGCCTCCGGCTCCGGATCGAAGGCGTCGAGATAGGTGAACACCACGTTGCCCTCGACGCGTCCGGGATCGCCGGCGCGCAGGTGGCCGGGGTCGGTGTACATCCGGTTCACCGCCGCGGCGATCTCGGCGTCGGAGGCCGAGAGCGGAATCGCGTTGCCCTGCGACTTGCCCATCTTGGCGCGGCCGTCGACGCCCGGAAGCCGTCCGTGGCGGGGCACCAGCGCGGTCGCCTCGGGCAGCAGCGCGCGGCCGGCCTGCCGGTTGAGGCGGCGCACGATCTCGTTGGCCTGCTCGATCATCGGCACCTGATCCTCGCCGACCGGGACCAGGGTCGCCCGGAACGCGGTGATGTCCGCCGCCTGGGCCGCCGGGTAGCACAGGAAGCCGGCCGGAATGTCGCGGCCGAAGCCGCGGGCCTGGATCTCGTCCTTGATCGTCGGATTGCGCTCCAGCCGCGCCACCGTGACGAAGTTGAGGTACAGCATCGCCAGTTCGGCGAGCGCCGGCAGCGCCGACTGGACGCAGATCGTCGTCACGGCCGGATCGATGCCGACCGCGAGATAGTCGGTCGCGACCTCGACGACGTTGCGGCCGACCCTGGCCGGGTCGTCGGCGTTGTCGGTGAGCGCCTGGGCATCGGCGAGGAGCAGGAACTGCCGGTGGCTGTGCTGGAGCGCGACGCGGTTGCGCAGCGAGCCGACGTAGTGGCCGAGATGCAACGGGCCGGTGGTGCGGTCGCCGGTGAGGATGACGGGTCTGTCGGCAGGCATCGGGCTCTCCGGGGAGGGAGTCGCCGCGTCGGGACCGGATTCGGGGAACGACCGAGCCTGCCGAGACGGCGGCATCGGTCGTGACGAGATGACGACGGCCGCTTCCTCAGGGGAAGCGCCACCAGGCGAAGCAGGGGGAGTGGCCGGCGGGGGTCATCGCCGCCAGGCTTGCATGGCGGCGCCCGGCGCGCAAGCTCGGCGTTGACACGCACCGCCCGTGCCGATACCGCAGCCCGATGACGACCCGGTCGCCCCTCGCCGCATCCTATTACGCGCCGCTCACATAGCGGCGGGATGCGTGTCGTCCTTCAACCGCTGCGGCACGCCGGCGGTTGGGATCCGATGATGGGGACTGCACCGGCTCCGCGGCGCCTCGCGGAGATCCCCTCGTGACCCACACCCCCACGGATGCCCCCGCCCTCGGGCTGATCGGCTTCGGCGCCTTCGGCCGGCTCGCGGCCCGCCACCTGAGCCGGCATTTCCGGATCTTCGCCTACGACCCCGCCGTCGCGGACGCCCCGGGCATCGCCTTCCGCAGCCTCGGCGAGGCCGCATCCTGCCCGGTCGTCGTCCTGGCGGTGCCGGTCTGCCGCCTCGCCGAGACCGTCGCGGCGGTGGCGCCGCACCTGCGGCCGGGGGCGCTCGTCCTCGACGTCGGATCGGTGAAGGAGGAACCGGCGCGGGTGATGCGGGACGGCCTGCCGCCCGACGTCGACATCGTCGCGACCCATCCGATGTTCGGCCCGCAGAGCGCCCGCGACGGGATCGCCGGGCTGAAGATCGCGGTCTGCCCGCTGCGCGGTGCCTCCGGCCGGCGGGTCGCGGCGTTCCTGCGCCGGGCCCTGGATCTCGACGTGATCGTCACGACGCCGGAGGATCACGACCGCGACGCCGCCCTCGCCCAGGGGCTCACCCACCTGATCGCGCAGGTCGTCGTCCGGATGGAGCCGCTGCCGGGCCGCATCACCACCCGCAGCTTCGACCTCCTGATGGAAGCGGTCGGGATGGTCCGGCACGATGCCCCGGAGGTGTTCGAGGCGATCGTGCGCGCCAACCCTCACGCTGCCGAGATGCGGCGGCGGTTCGCCGCGCTGGCGACCGCCATGCTCGATCCCGACGAGGCCGTCCCGGCGGAGCGGTTCAGAACTCCGGACCGGGACGGGCCGCGCCCTCGCGCAACGGGCGCTCGCGCCGCCTGAGTCCCGCGCAGGCGCGGCTCGGTCGCATCGACCGGCGCATCGTCGGCTTGTCGGATGACACGGCCCGGGTTCGCGCCTGAGCCCGGGCCGAGCCGTTCGACGCCCGCGGGGCGGACCTGTGCCGACGGACGTCCCGGGGCCGGGACCCCGGGATCCACTCAGGAGTTCTTCAGGGCGACCCGGTACTCGCCCTCGGTCTTGGCGCGGATCTCGTCCTCGGTGACGCCGTCGGCGAGCTCGATCAGGCTCATCCCGCCATCGCCCTTCTTGTCGATGGTGAACACGCCGAGATCGGTGATGACCATGTCGACCACCTGGGTGCCGGTCAGCGGCAGGTCGCAGGCCTTGAGCAGCTTGGCGCTCTCCGAGCCGTCCTTGCCCCTGGCGACGTGCTCCATCACCACCACGACCTTCTTGACCCCGGCGACGAGGTCCATCGCGCCGCCCATCCCCTTCACCATCTTGCCGGGGATCATCCAGTTGGCGAGGTCGCCGTTATGGGCCACCTGCATCGCGCCGAGGATCGACAGGTCGATGTGGCCGCCGCGGATCATCCCGAACGAGTCCGACGACGAGAAGTAGCTCGTGGTCGGCAATTCGGTGATGGTCTGCTTGCCGGCGTTGATGAGGTCGGGATCCTCCTCGCCCTCGAAGGGGAACGGGCCCATGCCGAGCATGCCGTTCTCCGACTGGAGCTGCACCGACATGCCGTCCGGGATGTAGTTCGACACCAGCGTCGGGATGCCGATGCCGAGGTTGACGTAGAAGCCGTCCTGCAGCTCCTTGGCGGCGCGCGCCGCCATCTGGTCGCGGGTCCAGGCCATGGGTCGATCCTCCTGTCGTTAGATGGCGCCGCCGCCGGTGGGCGCCGCGGCGGGTGCGGCGTCGGGGGCCGCCTCCTGGCGCTTGCGGGTGGTGCGCTGCTCGATGCGCTTCTCGGGCGCGGAGACGTGGATCATCCGCTTCACGAACACGCCGGGCGTGATGATGTGGTCGGGGTCGATCTCGCCCGGCTTCACGAGGTGCTCGACCTGCGCGACGGTCATCCGCGAGGCGGTCGCCATCATCGGGTTGAAGTTGCGCGCGGTCTTCCGGTAGACGAGGTTGCCCTCGCTGTCGCCCTTCCAGGCGTGGACCAGCGAGACGTCGGCGAACAGCCCGCGCTCCATGACGTAGGTCTCGCCGTCGAACTCGCGCACCTCCTTGCCCTCGGCGATCAGGGTGCCGACGCCGGTCTTGGTGAAGAAGGCCGGGACGCCGGCGCCGCCGGCGCGGATGCGCTCGGCGAGAGTGCCCTGCGGGTTGAACTCGATCTCGAGTTCGCCGGCGAGGTACTGCTTGGCGAAGGTCTTGTTCTCGCCGACGTAGGACGAGATCATCTTCCTGATCTGGCGCGTCTCCAGCAGGACGCCGAGGCCGACGCCGTCGATGCCGGCGTTGTTGGAGATCACCGTCAGGTCCTTGGCGCCGCTCTCGCGCACCGCGTCGATGAGGACGTCCGGGATGCCGCACAGGCCGAAGCCGCCGGCCATGATCGTCATGCCGTCGCGCAGCACGCCCGCCAGCGCCGCGGTGGCATCGGGATACACCTTCTTCATTCTCGCTTCCTCTCCGGGCCGGTGCACCGCCTCGCGGAACCGACCTCCTCCCGGGCGTCTGTGACGCTTCGCCGCCTCCTTCTAGAACCCCCCTGCGCGGTGCCGCAAGGACTCCCGGAGCCGGGCCGACGCCTTCCTGGGGACCCGCCCCGGGGCCCGCCGCGGCGGCGATGCCGGTGGACGGCCGGGGTGGCGGGCCGGCGACGGGAAGACAAAACCTGTCCGCCGGGTTAAGGAGCCGTAAGAGGACGACGATTTTCGCCGGCCGTGTCTTTCGGGTCGCGCCGGGTCTCCGGGCGGTCCCGCCGAGAGCTGGAGCGCAATGCCACGCTGGTCCGTCCTGATCTTCTGCGCGGTCGCCCTGCTCCTGGCTGGCGCCTCCAGCCTGACCTGGCCGGTGGCGACGCCGTGGGCGACGGCCGTCGCGGATCGTGCCCTCGCGTCCTACGGCCTCGTCCTCGACACCGCGGCGCCGGTGGAGCTCTCGCTCCTGCCGGCCCCGACTCTGTCGTTCCGGTCGGTGCGGCTGCGGACCCGCGGCCACGTCCTGGCGGAGGGCGCGGCGATGCAGGTTCAGTTCGGGGTAGGCGGGCTTCTCTTCGGCCGCACGGAGATCGCGGCCGTCGCTCTCGCCGGGGCCCGCATCACCCTGCCCGACGAGCCGGACTGGGCCGCGCCGGGAGCGGAGCTGCTGGAGCGCCTGCCGGAGGCGTCCGGGCGTCCCTTCCCGCGCCGCCTCGTCCTCACCGACGCCTCGGTGACGGCGCCGGGCTCGGGCACCGGGCTGTCCGAGACGGTGAGCGGCATCAACCTCGTCGCGACATGGCCGCGGGCGACGTCCGGGCTGGCGGTCACGGCCTCGCTGGTCTGGCGCGGGGTTCCGGCCACCGTCGCGGTCTCCGGCCTGCGCCCGGTCGCCCTCGCCTCCGGCGAGGCGTCGCCGTTCGTCGCCTCGGCGACCTGGGCGGCCGAAACCCCGTCCGCCGGCAGCCTCGACCTCGAAGGCACCGGAACCTGGGCCGGCGGCCTGCGCCTCGCCGGCAGCGGCCGCATGGTCACCGCCTCGATGCCGGCGACCCTCGGCTGGTTCGGCGGGACGCTGCCCCTCGCGCCGCTGCTCGGGGCGGTCAGCCTGGAGGGGCGGTTCGAGAGCCGGGCCGACCGCATCGAGCTTCCCGACCTCCGGATCGGCCTCGGCGGCAACCGGTTCGAGGGCGCGGGAGCGGTGGTGCTCGGCGACGGACGCCTCGCGGTCTCGGCCACCCTCGCCGCCGAGCGCCTCGCGCTCGATCTCCCCTCCGGGCGCGCCGACGACTGGGGGCGCCAGCTCCTCGACGTCACGCCCTATACCGGCGGCGACCTCGACCTCCGCCTCTCCGTGGGCACCGCCCATCTCGGTCCCGTCGGCGCCGAGGACGTCGCCGCCGGGCTGCTGATCCGCGAGGGCATCGTCGAGGCCACCCTCGGCCGGGCGACGATCCGTGGCGGCACCCTCAAGGGTCGCGCCACCCTCCTCTCCGGCGATGCCGGCCTCGAAGCGAAGGCGCAGGGCAGCGTCGACCGGATCGACCTCGGCACCGTCCTCGCCGATCTCGGCGCCCCGCGCTGGCTCCTCGGCCGGGCGCGCGGCACCCTCAGCCTCGAAGGCAGCGGCTGGGACCTGACCGAGATCAGCCGTCGCCTCACCGGCCGCGCCTCGCTGGCGCTGGACGGCGGCGAGATCCTCGGCCTCGGCCTCGCCGACGCGACGCAACGCGCCGGCTCGCCGCTGCGGCGCGGGGGACGCACCCCGTTCGAACGGGCCCAGGTCACCCTCAGCCTCAGCGACGGCGTCGGCGACATCGTCCAGGGCCAGATCCGCGGGAGCACGGTCGTGGCGGGCCTGCGCGGGCGGGTCTGGCTGCCCGACCGCCGGCTGGGCGTGTGGGTCGAGCTCGAGCCGCGCCTCCAGGGCACCGCGGAGGCCGGCCCGGCCAGCCTCGTCGAGATCAGCGGCCCGTGGGCCGAGCCGGTCGTTCGCCTCATCCCGACCCGCAACCCGGCCCTGCCGGCGGCGGCCAGCGCCTACGCGCCCTGATACGATATCCGGACGTGATCTTTCCGGACCTCGTGTCATGCGGTTTTCGGACGATCAGTTCCGCAAAACCGTATCGAAGCCCGCGCGGTGGAGCCGGAGGCTCCACACGCTTGAGCGAAGCCGGTTTTCCGCATCGCGAAGCGATTGCGCAGCAATCGCCACGATCCCGCAGGGATCGCCGAGCGATCAACCGGAAACCGTATGATCACGTCCCACCGGGATGGGCCGGCCGGCGAGCAGTGCCTCGACGAAGGCCGGCACGGCCCGCGAGGCCGGCCCGTAGCTCGCGGTGTCGAACAGGCCGGCGGTGTCGGAGGGGGCGAGGTTGATCTCGTGCGTCGGGATGCCGGCCTCCCGCGCCCGGGCGACGAAGCCCGCCGCCGGGTAGACGGCCCCCGAGGTGCCGACGGCGACGAACAGGTCGGCGCCCGCGAGGGCCGCGTCGATCGCCTCCAGATGCAGCGGCATCTCGCCGAACCACACCACGTCCGGCCGCATTCCGCCGCGCTCGCCGCAGGCCGGACAGGGCGTGCCGGTGCCGAGGTCCCCGGCCCACGGCCGGCTCCCGCCGCAGGCGAGGCAGCGCACCCGCGTCAGTTCGCCGTGCATGTGCACCACAGCCCCGGCGCCGCCGCGCTCGTGCAGGTCGTCGACGTTCTGCGTGCACAGGAAGAGATCGCCACCCGACGCCGCCAGCCCGTCCTGGAGGCGCGCCAGGGCGCCGTGGGCGGCGTTGGGCTCCGCATTCCTCACCCCGGCCCGGCGCAGGTTGTAGAAGGCGTGGACCTCGTCGGGATCGCGCGCGAACGCCTCGGGCGTCGCGAGGCGCATCGGATCGAAGCGGCGCCACAGCCCGCCCGGATCCCGGAACGTCCCGAGGCCGCTCTCCGCCGAGATCCCCGCGCCGGTCAGCACGAACAGGCGGGCACCGGCCGCCATCCGCGGGCCGGCACCGAACATCGCCGGTGATTCGGCTTCGTCAGTAACGGGCCAGTCAGATGTCATCTTTTTTCTCCGCTGTTGACGTTCTGGCAATGCTTGGCATGGACAATCGCGACATCTCATCCTAAGTGAGGAATGGGTTCGGGCGTGCAAAGGCCCCGGCCCCATTCCGAACAGATCGCTTCAGGACATTCAATGACGCGCAATCGCGCGAGACCGTCATTCACGGTCGAGATCAAGCGCAACCGCCCTGCTCCTGCCCTCGCCGTCGGTGATGCCGACCATCACCCGACCGAGACGGTCAAGCGAGCGACGGGCCGCGGCCTCTGGGAGGGAACCAGCCTCTTCGAGGAAGTGGCCGCCGCCGAGAGTTCCGGCCGCTTCGACACCGAGCCGCTGCCGGCGCCGGTCACCACCAAGGCGCCCTCTGCCGCCGCCCAGTCCCGCCGGGTGCTCCCCAGCCTGATCGCTCCGCCGGAGCCTGCCGCTCCCGAGCCGGTCGAGGTCCAGCGCGAGGAGCGGCTGCCGCCGGTGCGCCGGCCGCAGGCCCTGCTGAAGCCGACGAAGCCCGCCCCGCGCCCGACCCGCACCGTCTTCGTCTGGCCGGAGGACTGGCCCGACGAGCCGGTGGTCGCCGCTCCGGCGCCCGTCCCTGCCTTCAAGGCGGCCGAACCGGCCGTCCAGCCGGCGGAAGCGCAGGATCCGGCTGCCGCTCCGGGGCCGAGCGAGCCCCGGTCCCGTCAGGCGCGCCGGCGGGATGCGGACCTCCAGTCCGGCCAGCGCTGGAAGCGACGCCTCCCACGGGTCTGCTGGTGAGTTCCGGGCACCAGCGCGGAACGCGCTGACGTGGGAGCCCTGCCCTACCGGCTGGTGATCCTCGATTTCGACGGCACGCTGGCGGACACCCTCCCGTGGTTCGCCGGCGTCCTCAACGAGGCCGCGATCCGCTACGGCTTCCGCACCGTCGCCCCCGACGAAGTGGAGACCCTGCGCGGTCTCGATGCGCGGGCCGTCATGCGGCGGCTCGCGGTTCCGCGCTGGAAGCTGCCCCTGATCGTGGGGCACATGCGCGCCCGGGCGGCCCGGGACGCCGCGGGCCTGGCGCTGTTTCCCGGCATACCGGACCTCCTCGCGCGATTGAGGGGCGGCGGCATCTCCCTGGCGCTGGTGTCTTCGAACCGCGAGGACGTGGTCCGGCGCGTGCTCGGCCCCGAGGGCGCGGCCCTGATCGGCCATTTCGCCTGTGGCGCCTCGCTGTTCGGCAAGGCGGCGAAGTTCCGTGCCGTCGTGCGCGCGAGCCGGATCCCGCCGGCCGAGGTGCTCTGCCTCGGCGACGAGCTGCGCGATCATCAGGCCGCCTCCCGCGCCGGGCTCGCCTTCGGCGCCGTCACCTGGGGCTACACCCGGCCCGAGGCCCTGCTGGCGGCCGGCCCCGCCCATTGCTTCGACGGGCCCGAAGCCGTGGCCGCCGCCCTGCTGCCGACGACCGCACGGGCGGCCTGAGCTGCGAGCGGCCTGCCGGCGCCCCGCAGCGGAGCCCCTCCGACGACGGCGGCCCACCCGCCGGAAGGGTGTGCCGGGGCGCGGACCGCGCCGTGCTGCTGCACCGCACAAAGCTTTCACAACCAATCCGGAGCACCCGACGGAAGTCTAACGACGGAAGTCTCACGACGAATGGAGCATTGGGCGCCCGTCGAGCCTGGATTACGCCATGTCCCGACTGCGTGCGAGTTCCGAGAAGAGCGGGCCTGCAACCCCTCCCGGTGCCGTGTCGCGGCCATCCGGCATCGTGGCGGCGAGCGGGCCGCCGCCGGGCCCCGGGCGCCCCGCGCCCGGGCCGCTTCGCGCCCGCACCAGGAGGAACGCCCCATGGCAACAGCATCCGCTGTCGGACAGACGGCCGCGGCCGCCCGCCCGATGAGCCGGGAGGAGAAGCGAGTCATCCTCGCCTCGTCCCTCGGCACCGTGTTCGAGTGGTACGACTTCTACCTCTACGGCTCGCTCGCCGCCGTCATCGGCGCCCAGTTCTTCTCGGCCTACCCCGAGGCGACCCGCAACATCTTCGCGCTGCTCGCCTTCGCGGCCGGCTTCCTCGTCCGTCCGTTCGGCGCCCTGGTCTTCGGCCGCCTCGGCGACATGGTCGGGCGCAAGCACACCTTCCTGATCACGATCCTGATCATGGGCCTCTCGACCTTCGCGGTCGGCCTGCTGCCCTCCTACAGCACCCTCAACGCCTACGGCATCGGCTGGCTCGCCCCGGCGACGCTGCTGATCCTGCGCATGCTCCAGGGCCTCGCGCTCGGCGGCGAGTACGGCGGCGCCGCGGTCTACGTCGCCGAGCACGCCCCGCCGGGGCGCCGCGGCTTCTACACCGCCTTCATCCAGACCACCGCCACCCTCGGCCTGCTGCTGTCGCTGATCATCATCCTGTCGACCCAGGGCTACGTGAACAGCGCCTACGCACCGACCGTCGTCACCAACGCCGACGGCACCACCACGACCCTGACCGCGTTCCAGGTCTGGGGCTGGCGCATCCCGTTCCTCGTCTCGGTCGCCCTGCTGCTGATCTCGGTCTGGATCCGGCTGCAGATGCACGAGAGCCCGGCCTTCCAGAAGATGAAGGCGGAGGGCACCCACTCCAAGGCGCCGCTCTCGGAGGCGTTCGGCCAGTGGCGCAACGCCAAGTGGGCGCTGCTCGCCCTGCTCGGCCTCACCGCCGGACAGGCCGTGGTGTGGTACACCGGCCAGTTCTACGCCCTGTTCTTCCTCCAGAGCATCCTCAAGATCGACCAGTTCACCGCCAACGTCCTCATCGCGTGGTCGCTGGTCCTCGGCACCGGCGGGTTCCTGTTCTTCGGCGCCCTGTCGGACAAGATCGGCCGCAAGCCGGTGATCCTCGGCGGCTGCCTGATCGCGGCGATCACCTACTTCCCGCTGTTCAAGCTGCTGACCGCCAACGCCAACCCGGCGCTGCACGCCGCTCAGACCAGCATCCAGGTGGTGGTGAAGACCAACCCCGACGACTGCTCGTTCCAGTTCAACCCGGTCGGCACAGCCAAGTTCACCAAGGAGTGCGACGTCGCCAAGGCCCTCCTCGCCCGCGGCGCCGTCGCCTACCGCACCGAAGCGGTCCCGGCCGGCACGCCGACCGTGGTCAGCGTCGGCTCGAAGGACTTCGCGGTCAGCGACCCGACCTTCGCCAAGGCGGTGCCGGCGGCCCTGGCCGAGGCGGGCTACCCGGCGGCGAGCAACCCGAGCGCCGTCAAGGTGAACAATCCGGTCGACATCTTCTCCGGCCAGAAGCTCGCGGTGATCGCGATCCTCACGATCCTCGTCCTCTACGTGACGATGGTCTACGGCCCGATCGCCGCCGCACTGGTCGAACTCTTTCCGACCCGGATCCGCTACACCTCGATGTCGCTGCCCTACCACATCGGCAACGGCTGGTTCGGCGGCCTGTTGCCGGCGACATCCTTCGCGATGGTGGCCCAGACCGGGGACATCTACTACGGCCTCTGGTACCCGATCGTGATCGCGCTCTTCACCTTCGTCGTCGGCCTGCTGTTCGTGCCGGAGACCAAGGATCGCGACATCTTCACCTACGAAGGCGAGCCGTCGCGCTGAAGGCGGCGCCCGACCTGAAGACCTGGAGCCTCGCGCCTGCATGAGCGGCGAGGCTCCGGCCGCCGGATGCGGCCGCCCCGTGCAGGACAACACAGAAAACCCCGCCTCGCGAGAGGCGGGGTTTTCTGTCTCGGATGAACACCGGCCAGCCGCGAGACCGGGTTCGGAACAGTCCAGCCGGGCGGGTCATACGAAAATCCGCATGATCGCTTCGCGATGCGGGTCACGAGCCCGCGCGCTGGAGGATCCGTGGCCTTTTACCGGCCCCGGACCAAGCGTGCGGAGCCGTGACGAAACACGAGATTCCGCGAAGACGTGCCGTCGATCAGCTCGGGTCTTCGGCGCCTTGTGCCGGAGAAGGACGTTCCACGACGTCTTGCCCCGTTCATCGTATCCGCTTTTGCCAATTCCTCGCGATCCCACCGCAATGCTCCGGTGAGGATGCGACCCCGTTCACCGGCAGGTGGTCACCCGCCGCACGATCCAGCCCTCGCTGTCGACCCACAGGCGCTTGCGCGACGTCGTGCAATTCGCGTCGTCCTGCGCGTCCTCCTGCGTGGCGGCCGTCGTCGCGACATCGCGAGAGGCCACCTTCGCTGTGGGCTTGGCGGACGCGCTGGGCTTGGCGGGACTCTTGTCGACCGCAGGAGCCGCCGCGGCGGTCAAGGACAGCCCGGGCGAGGCGGACGCGGCAGCCATGAAGGCGAGCAGGCAGAGCCGAGCGCCGAGACGCGCGCGCATGATGTCATCCCCGTCATTGGAACATGGGCGGGAGCGAATCTCCGCGTCCACCGCCATCCTTCTGCCATGGATAAGTCGCGAAGGGACGAAGGGTTGCAGCGATAAGGCTCAGCTTTCTCCGAATACGGTAAAGCCTGGCTTCAGGCATCGAGCCGCCGACGGGCGCCGGCACGGAAGGGCGCGTCCGCGCCGGCACTCAACTGCGTCGGCGCGGCTTGGCGGCGACCGGCTTCGCTGCCGCCTCGGCCTCGCGGGCGAGGCGCAGGGCCCGCAGACGCACGGTCTTGGCTTCTTCGGCAATCGCGAGGGCGCGGTACTCGGCCATCGCCTCGGCCCCCCTGGGCCGCCCGCATCTGTGCCTGGGCCTGGCGGGTCTCGGCCCGGTCGCGGGCGCTGCTGTCGTCGTGGTTCACGGTCGAACTCCTCCAGCCCGTCCGTCCTCGGGCGAAAGGGCTCAGGGAGAAATAGGGCCCGGCCCACCGATCGGCCATGGCAATCCCCAGCAGAGTATGCTCCGGAGTATGCTTCCGCGGCGGCATTGGCTGGAGCGTCCGTCTCGTCGAACTGGCCGCCGCCCTGTATCGACGCAAGGATCGGCCTCGGATTTTGTTCCCGCACGGTGTCTCGACGGTAAATGGCAGGGTTCACGCCTCCGATGCGGCCAAGGCTGAAACCATCTCCCCGGCCGCTCATTTCCCCTTCAAGAGTGCGTTAACCTGGATCAAGCGCGGACCCGAGGCGGGCAGGACGACGCCTGCTTCGGAGGAGGAGGGTGTATGCGTCCAGCCGATCGGTTCTACCAAGCGGCCTATGACGGAACGTCGAAACCCGTCCTGCACGGGGTCGGCCGCGGGCTCATGGAAGCTTACGCGTCCGCAGACCGGGAACCGCTGCCCGATCGCCTGCGAGAACTCGCCCAGATGCTGATCGAGCGCGAGGCGGCGCAATCCGCCGACCGGACGGCCTCACCCGCTCCGATGAAGCTCGTCCTGGTCGTCGAGGACGATCCGGCGATCCGCGACCTCGCCGTCTCCCTGCTCCAGGATACGGTCCTGGATGCGGTGGCCTGCGAGACCGGCGAGGATGCCGTCGAGCTCCTGCGCCAGCGCGGCGGCGACGTGGCGATGCTGTTCACCGACGTGCGCCTGCCCGGCGACATGGACGGGCTGCGCCTCGCCGAGACGGTGAGCAAGCTGTGGCCCTGCGTCAGGCTCGTCGTCACGTCGGGCTACCCCGACGCCCTCTCGGGCTCCCTGCCCGACAACGTGGTCTGCCTGCCCAAACCCTGGCAGGCCGTCGATGTTCTGGCGCAGGTCGACCACGCGGTCCGCAATCCGGCGCCACCGGTCGATTGAGGCGGCTCGCCGGGTCGGCGCGGCCGGGAGCCCCTCCCCTCCCGCCGGCGCACCGTGCCCCTCGCGTCGCACCCGGGCCGTCCGACCGGTCTCGCGTTCCGGCCGCTTCCCGCCCGGTCATGCGGTGGACGGGCAGGTGGTCCTCGTCGGGCGAAGGGCGGCCGGCCCGGAACTCGCACGCCGGCCGGCACCTGCAACCAGGAGTGTCAGCCGATGCCCTCGCCCCCGAAGGTCGCGTTCATAGGAACCGGCGGAACCCTCTCGTCCCTCGGCCGGAACAGCCTCGACCTTCTCGACTACACGGCGACCGACCGCCGCCTGGAAGCCGACGCGATCCTCGATGCGGTACCGGAGGTCCGCCAGATCGCCGAGATGATCCCGGTGCGCTTCCGCGCGGTGACCAGCCCGGGAATCGCGTTTCCGGAGTGGCGCGAACTCGTCCTGCTGTGCGAGCGGGCGGTGGCCGAGCATCCGGATCTCGCCGGCATCGTGATCGGGCACGGCACCGCCACCCTGGAGGAGACCGCCTACGCCCTCGGCCTGACCCTGACCGTCGCCGTGCCGGTCGTGATGGTCGGATCGCAGCGGCCCCTGAGCGCGCTGTCGAGCGATGCCGGCCTGAACCTCGTCAACGCGGTCCGCACCGCTGCGGCGCCGGCCTCCCGCGGGCGCGGGGTGCTGGTGGTGCTCAACGACGAGATCCAGGCCGCGCGCGAGGTTACCAAGACCTCCGTCGCCCGGCTCCAGACGTTCCGCAGCCCCGATTTCGGCGTCCTCGGACAGGTCGACGGCGACAGCGTGCAGTATTACCGCGCCTCGGTGCGGCGCCACGCCCCCGGGACGCCGTTCGACCTCCGCCCCCTCGATGCCCTGCCCCGGGTCGACGTGTCCTACGCCTACGCCGGGGCCGACGGCACCGCGGTCCGGGCCTTCGTGGCGGCGGGAGCCCGCGGCCTCGTCTCGGCCGGCCTCGCTCCCGGCATGACCCCGCCCGCCGAGGCGGAGGCCCTCGCGGCGGCGGCCGCCGCCGGCGTCGTGGTGGTGCAGTCGACCCGCGCCGGGAGCGGCGTGGTGCCCTCGACCACCCGGCTGCGCGAGCGCGGCATCCTCGGTGCCGACAACCTGACGCCGCAGAAGGCCCGCATCCTGCTCGCCCTCGCCCTGACGGTGACCGCGGACCCCGCGGAGGTGGCGGAGATCTTCGCGACCTACTGAACGATCAGCGGCCCGCTCCCTCGTCCCAGACGCTCCACCGGAACACCTCGGTGCCGGCGCCGTCGACCACCCGGACCGCCTCGACCGGCGGTCCGGCCCGCTGCGGCACCCGGGCGCGCCGGAAGGCCCGCAGTGCCCGCTCCCGCGCCGCCTCCGCGGTGGCGCGAACCGAGATCCGCTGCACCACCCCGCCGGGGTCGGTCTCGTCCGAACCGAGGATGTCGATGTGGAAGGTCTCGCGCAAAATCCGGGTCGCTCCGTGCCGGGTGCCCCCTGAGAGGAGCCGCCCTGGGCACCTCTGTTCGGGTCCTTGTTCCCGCATCGCTTTCGCCGCCAGGACGGCGGCCGTTCCGGCGGATGGTGTCTGGAGCAGCATCCGATCACGTTGCCATCGAATGCTGCTCCAGGTCGTTGATTCCGCCGCATTTTCTACGACGAAGCGGTATCCGCTCCGTCGGAAAATGCCCTGGTGTCCTGGTACTGCGGCCGGCGGAGTCAGGTCTTCAGCACCGGCTCGGCCACATCGCCGCCGCCGCGCCGGGCGAGGTATTCCGGCTGGAACAGGCACATCCGGACCGCATCGCGGTACTTGCCGTTGACGAAGAACTCGTCGCGCAGGATGCCCTCGGTCTCGAACCCGCAGCTCTCGTAGATCCCGACCGCGCGCTGGTTGTCCTTGTCGACGTGCAGGTACAGCTTGTGGATGTTGAGGACGCTGAACGCGTAGTCGATCGCGATCCGGGTCGCCCTGTTGGCGTAGCCGCGTCCCTGATGAGCGGGATGGACCGCGATCTGGAACTCGCAGCTCCGGTGCAGGTGGTTGATCTCGACCAGCTCGACCAGTCCGACCCGCTCGTCGCTCGGCGAGGCGATGATGAAGCGCCGCTCGGTCTGATTGTGGATGTTGCGCTCGTAGAGCTGCGCCAGCTCGGCGAAGGACTCGTAGGCCTCCTCGAACCAGTAGCGCATGATGCTGTCGTTGTTGTTGAGCTGGTGCACGAAGAGCAGGTCCTCCCGCTCCAACGGCCGCAGCTTGATACGGGGGGGCATGCTGGCTCCGGTTCCGCAACGGGTCGGGCGATCTTAGAGCCGATCCGGCCTCCGTGAAATCCGGGCTCATACGGTTTCCGCATCGCTCATGCGTGTGGAGCCTCCGGCTCCGCCGCGCGGGCTGGTGATACGATGTCCGGAACTGATCGTCCGGATTTCGTATCAGCCCTCGTTCTCGCTCATCAGGGTCGCGAGCCGGTCCCAGGCGTCGGCGAGGCGCTCGACCTCGTCCCGCAACTCGTCGAGCGCCGCGGCGGCATCGGGAAACGCATCCCGGGTGGCGTCGTCGAGCGCCGGGACGGCCTTCTGCATCAGCACGAGCTGATTGCGCAACTGCCCCCGCAGCGCCAGCAGGCGCTGGCGTCCGGCGGCGCCGGGCAGCGGCGAGGCGGCACCGGCCTCGTCCACGAGGTGCAGCCAGTTCGGCCCCGACCGGCTCATCGCGCGGCCCCCGCCCGATCGCCGGTCGCGTTCGGGCCGATCTCGGATCGGGTACGAGACATCGCGGAGTCTCCCGGCGGCCCTGTCCCGGCCCGCGCCGCGATGATCGCCGTTCCGGAACAACCAGCCCTTAAGCCGATCGCTCGAATACGACGGATCCGCCTCGTCACCGCACCCGACGACGATGGCGCCGCAACATCCGCCACAATGCGGTGACAGGGAGACCGGCCGGCCGGGTCGGGGCGGCAGGCGGATCGGCCGGAGGCGGGTGATGGTGTTTCGCGCGGCGGCGATGCTCGGGGCGGTCGGCCTGCTGGCGGTCCTCCGACCCGATGCCGCCGGGGCGGTGCCGAAGCACGCCCTGCCGGTTCCCGCCGCGACGCTCGCCCGGATGGGCGAACTCGGCCTCGCCGCCTCGGCACCGATCCTGATGCGGGCCTACAAGAAGGAATCCGAGATCGAGGTGTGGAAGCGATCGCCGGCCGGGCGCTACGTCCTGCTCAAGACCTTCCCGGTCTGCCGCTGGTCGGGCCAGCTCGGGCCCAAGACGCGCACCGGCGACCGCCAGACCCCGGAGGGGTTCTATCCCGTCGCGCCGCGGCAGATGAACCCGAATTCGCGCTACTTCCTGTCCTTCGACGTCGGCTACCCCAACGCCTTCGACCGCGCCCATGGCGGCACCGGCTCGGCGGTGATGGTGCACGGCACCTGCTCGTCGGCCGGCTGCTTCGCCATGACCGACCGTCAGGTCGGCGAGATCTACGCCCTGGCCCGCGACGCCTTCGCGGGCGGGCAGGCGGCGTTCCAGTTCCAGTCCTACCCGTTCCGGATGACGGCGCAGAACCTCGCCCGCCACCGCACCGACCGGAACCTCGCCTTCTGGCGCCAGCTCAAGGAGGGCTCCGACCGCTTCGAGGCCACCGGGCAGGAGCCGGCGGTCACGGTCGCCGGCGACCGCTACGCCTTCGCGCCCTACCCCGATCCGGCGACCGAGGCGGCGGCGGTCGCACGCATCGACGAGGAAACCTCCCGCTACGCGTCACTGCTCGCGCAGGGGATCGAGGCGGTCCGCACGACCTATTCCGACGGAGGCCAGCACGCGACCTTCGCCGCCCTGATGCGCGCCGGCGCCGCCCTCGGCGAGGTCAGCCGCCCCGAGGCCCTCGCGCTCGCCGGCCAGGAGATCGTGCTGATCCCGGGCCGCAAGCGCCCGGTCCTGCTCGCCGCGATGGTGCCGGTCCCGGTTTCTCTGCCGGTGATCGAGACCGAGCCGTCGCTGTTCGCCCGCGCGCCACTGGCCGAGGGCCCGACCCGGCTGACGCTCGCCGCAGCGCCGCAACCGTCCAAGCCCCTGTTCTCGGCCGCCACCCCGGTGCGCTTCGGGCCGGTGCTGACGGCGCAACTGATGACCACGGCCTTCACGAGCCACTGATCCGGGCCGGCACGTTTCGCACCGGCCGGAGGGGAGCCGCTCCCTCGCGGAGCACCGGGCGACATCGCCGGAGGGTCTTCCCGTGACCGTCATCCACAGCGCCGTGAGGGCGCCGCCGCGGCGGGCCTCGACCAACTCCCCCTGCGGACTGGGCCGGCGAATCCGGGTGCGGAGGCCGGCTGCGCCAGCGAGCCCGCCCCGTCCCGGAACGCTGTGCTCTCGCCGTCACAGCCAACGAGAAAAATTTGCGGCGGCCCTCTTCTCAAACTCAGCCATTCGGATAACTTACGGATCACGCGATCGTCTTCGGAAAATCGAGACAAGGGCTGATTTTACTATTCCCGTTATCGGCTTGTTCACTGTCGAATCACCGCAAACAGGAATGGCGCGGTTAAGATCGCGGCGTGCCGGAATCTGGCACTTGAATCAGATGGCACTCGTCTGTCGCGACGGGAGCGTCGACATCGCCTGATGCAGAGAAGGACCTGCCTGATCATGATGAGACCGGCCGTCGTCGCGGCTCTCGCCGCCTTCGTCCTGGCGGGCTTCGCCCGTTCGACCGCCCAGGCGGGTCCGATGGACGGCCTCGCGGGGGCCGCCGTCGGTTTCGCGCTCGGTGCGATGGTCGCGGGCTCGCAGCGCGCCTACGCGCCGCGGCCGTACTATCGGGCCCGCACCCGGCGCGTCGTGGTCTACCGCAACGCGCCACGCCATCACGCCGCCATCCGCGGCCGCGGCACCAGCCCGCGCGGCGCCGTCATCAACACCGCCGCGGACCCCTTCGCCGGCTCCTCCGGCCTGAAGCCGATTCCCGTCGCGGGTCGGTGAGAGCATCGGGGCTGTCGAACGATGCGTCGCCTCCTTCTCGCGATGACGGCGGGAGCCGGACTCGCCCTGCTCTCGGCCCAGGTCCGGCCGGCCGCCGCGGTGGTCCTCGGCGTCGACAAGGTCGTCGACAAGGTGTCGGGCTGGTCGATCGGCGTCAGCAAGGCGACGAGCGGCTGCGTCGCGGCCGCGAGCTATCAGGACGGGACCACCGTCTGGATCGGCTTCGACGGCGAGAAGGACGAGGCGTTCCTCGCCTTCACCAATGCGCGCTGGCGCTCGATCGACAGCGACCGCTCCTACGGCATCGGCATCCTCACCGGCCGCGGCCGCTGGAAGGGCCGCTTCACCGGCCTGGAGCGGTCGAACGAGAAGGGGCTGTTCCAGTCGGGGCTGAAGAAGAGCTTCGTCCTCGATCTCACCCGGGCCGGCGGCCTCGACGTGATCTTCGAGGGCAAGTCCATCGCCCGGCTGTCGATGGCAGGCTCCGCGGACGCGATCGGCGCCATGGCCGAGTGCCACAAGGCCGTGCTGGAGGCGAGATCCTCCCCCGAGACCCCGCGCCCCGGCGCGCCGCCGAAGCGGGACGGCGGCTCGTCCGGCAGCGGCTTCTTCGTCTCTGAGGCCGGCCACGTCCTCACCAACCATCACGTCGTCGCCGGCTGCGCCGAGATCGATGTCGGGCGAGCCGGCGTTCCCTCGGTGCGCGCCCGGCTCGTCGCCGCCGACGAACAGAACGACCTCGCGGTCCTCAGCACGCCGCTCGAAGCGCCGGTGGTTCCGGCCCTGTCCCTGCGGCCGCGGGTCGGGGAGAGCGTCTACGCCTACGGTTTCCCGCTCTCCAGCCTGCTGGCGACGACGGGGAACTTCACGGTCGGCAACATCACGGCGTCGGCGGGCCTGCGCGACGACAGCCGCATGCTGCAGATCTCGACGCCGATCCAGCCCGGCAACAGCGGCGGCCCGCTCGTCGACCAGTACGGGACGGTGGTCGGCGTCGTGACGAGCAAGCTCAACGCGATGAAGGTGGCCCTGGCTAGCAACGACATCCCGCAGAACGTCAACTTCGCCATCAAGGCGATGATCGCCCTGAACTTCCTCGACGCGAACGGCATCCCGCCGGCGGCGGGCATCCGCAGCCCGGCGCCGATGGATGCGGCCGGCGTGGCGGATCAGGCCAGGCTGTTCACGGTCCAGGTCGTCTGCCGCTAGGCGGGAGGCACGCAGGCGCCTGCTTCGGTCGCCCGCTTCGTCGTCGCGCGAGGGTCGGGGCGGCCCCCGGCTCATACGATTTCCGGTTGATCGCTTCAGGCGATCCCTGCGCAATCGCTTTCGCGATGCGGACATCGGCTTCGCTCATGCGTGCGGAGCAAAGCTCCGCCGCGCGGGCTGGTGATACGGAATCCGGAAGATTGCTTCCGGATTCCGTATCAGACGTCGAGATTCGCGACGTTCAGCGCGTTCTCCTGGATGAACTCCCGGCGCGGCTCGACCACGTCGCCCATCAGCTTGACGAACAGGTCGTCGGCGTCGGTGGTGTCCTTGACCTTCACCTGGAGCAGGGAGCGGATCTCGCGGTCGAGGGTGGTCTCCCACAATTGCTGGGCGGTCATTTCGCCGAGCCCCTTGTAGCGCTGGAGCTGGAGCCCCTTGCGGCCGAGCGCCATCATGGCATCGAACAGCGCGACCGGTCCGTGCAGCGCCATCTCCTCGCCGCGGCGGATCATCGTCGCGGGGGCGTCGTAGATCTCCCGCAGCGCCTCGGCGCGCTCGTCGAGGCGGCGGGCCTCCTGCGAGTTGATCAGCGCCTCGTCGAGCACCGCCACCTGCTTCACGCCGCGCAGGGTGCGCGACAGGACGTAGCCGCCGTCGCGGGCCTCGCCCTCCCAGCCCTGCTCGATCTCGTCGGCGATGCCGTTGAGGCGCCGGGCGATCTCGTCGGCGACCACCTCGGCTTCGGCAGCGTTCTCGGCCACCGCCGGGCGCAGGGCGCCCGCGATCGCCGCCTGCTCCACCACCACCCGGTCGTAGCGGGAATGCAGCCCGTGCAGGATGCCCCGGACCGAGCGGGCCTCCTCGACCAGCGCCTTGAGCTGGGCGCCGCCGAACTCGGTGCCGCTGGCGAGCCGCAGGGCCGCGCCCTCGATGCCGCCGCCGATGAGGTAGTCCTCGAGCGCCCGGTCGTCCTTGAGGTAGATCGCGGTCTTGCCCTTCTGGGCTTTGTAGAGCGGCGGCTGGGCGATGTAGAGGTGCCCGCGCTCGATCAGTTCCGGCATCTGGCGGAAGAAGAACGTCAGCAGCAGGGTGCGGATGTGCGAGCCGTCGACATCCGCATCGGTCATGATGATGATGCGGTGATAGCGCAGCTTGTCCGGGTTGAAGGCGTGGGTGCCGTCACGCCCGATCCCGGTACCGAGCGCGGTGATGAGCGTGCCGATCTCCTGGCTCGACAGCATCTTGTCGAGGCGGGCGCGCTCGACGTTGAGGATCTTGCCGCGCAGGGGCAGCACCGCCTGGAAGGTGCGGTCGCGACCCTGCTTGGCCGAGCCGCCGGCCGAGTCGCCCTCGACCAGCAGGATCTCGCACTTCGACGGGTCCCGCTCCTGGCAGTCGGCGAGCTTGCCCGGCAGCGAGGCGATGTCGAGGGCGCCCTTGCGGGTGGTGAGGTCGCGCGCCTTGCGCGCCGCCTCGCGGGCCGCCGCGGCGAGCGCCACCTTGGCGGCGATGGTGCGCGCCTCGCTCGGATGCTCCTCGAGCCAGTTGCCGAGGGTCGCGTTCATCACGCCCTCGACCGCCGGCCGCACCTCGGACGAGACGAGCTTGTCCTTGGTCTGCGACGAGAACTTGGGGTCGGGCACCTTCACCGAGACCACGGCGGTCAGGCCCTCGCGGCAATCCTCGCCGGTGAGCGCCACCTTCTCCTTCTTGGTCACCCCGCTCGATTCGGCGTAGCCGGTGATCTGGCGGGTGAGTGCGGCCCGGAAGCCCGCCAGATGGGTGCCGCCGTCGCGCTGCGGGATGTTGTTGGTGAAGCAGAGCACGTTCTCGTGGAACGTGTCGTTCCACCACAGCGCGACCTCGACGCCGATGCCGTCGCGCTCCTGGCGCAGGACGATCGGCGCCTCGATCTGCGCCTGCTTGGCCCGGTCGAGATAGCGCACGAACGCCTCGACACCGCCCTCGTAGACGAGTTCGTCGCGCTTGTGCTCGGCGTGGCGGGCATCGGTCAGCACGATGCGCACGCCCGAATTGAGGAAGGCGAGTTCGCGCAGGCGCTTCTCCAGCGTCGCGTAGTCGAACTCGACCATCGTGAAGGTCTCGGGCGAGGGCAGGAAGGTCACCTCGGTGCCGCGCTTGTCGCCGGCCGGGCCGACCACCGCGAGCGGCGCGACCGCGTCACCGTGGCGGAACTCCATCGCGTGCTCTTGCCCGGCGCGCCAGATCCGCAGCCGCAGCCAGGTCGAGAGCGCGTTGACCACCGAGACGCCGACGCCGTGCAGGCCGCCGGAGACCTTGTACGAGTTCTGGTCGAACTTACCGCCGGCATGGAGCTGGGTCATGATGACCTCGGCCGCCGACACCCCCTCCTCGGTGTGGATGTCGGTCGGGATGCCGCGGCCGTTGTCGGAGACGGTGCAGGACCCGTCCGCGTTGAGGGTGACGGTGACGAGGGTGGCATGGCCGGCCAGGGCCTCGTCGATGGCGTTGTCGACCACCTCGTAGACCATGTGGTGCAGGCCCGAGCCGTCGTCGGTGTCGCCGATATACATGCCCGGCCGCTTGCGCACCGCGTCGAGGCCCTTGAGGACCTTGATCGAGTCGGCGCCATAGGTGTCGTTGCTGAGGTCGCGGGCGGGTTCGGCCATGGTGATTCCTGGGGAGGCGGGCGCACGTGCCGGCTCAGCGGGGCGCGCGCCTTCACGAGTCTCTTGTCAGAATGCAGAGATAAGCATTCCGCCTTGAAATTGCATCGTTTTCAGGCGCCGAAACGGCCGGCCGGAGGGGCTTTTCGCCGCCCCGGCCGCCATCATCGTCAGATCCCGTTAAGGATCCGCGAAGAGCCGCCCGCGGACGGCTCCTCTCAGGGCTGCACGCCGCCGTGGCTGGCCTCGTCGAGGCGCGCGATCGCCGCGGGATCGAGGCGCAGCCGCGCCCCGGCGATCAGATCCCCGGCCTGGACGACGGAGGTGGCGCTGGCGATCGGCGCGGTCAGGCCCGGGCGGGCGATCAGCCACGCCAGGGCGACCTGGGCCGGCGTCGCGCCGTGGTCCGCCGCCACAGCGTCGAGGTCGGCGAGCAGCGCGAAGCCCTTCGGGGTGAGGTAGGGCGTCACCCGGTTCTCCCGTGCGCGGCCGGCGGCGTCGCCGGCCGCGCGGTACTTGCCGGTCAGGAAGCCGGCCGCGAGGGAGAAGTACGGGATGACGCCGATCTCCTCCCGCCGGCACAGCGGCTCCAGTTCCGCCTCGTAGCCGGTGCGGTTGGCGAGGTTGTACTCCGGCTGCAGGCTCTCGTAGCGCGGCAGGCCGGTCCGGCCCGCGACGTCGAGGGCCTCCTGCAGCCGGGCGGCAGCGAAATTCGAGGCGCCGATCGCCCGCACCTTGCCGGCGCGGATCAGCGCCTCGTAGGCCCGGAGCGTCTCCTCGATCGGGGCGTCCGGGTCGTCGATGTGGGATTGGTAGAGGTCGATCCGGTCGGTCTGGAGCCGGCGCAGCGACGCCTCGACCGCCTGCGCGATGTAGGCGGGTCTCAGGCCCTTGCGGCCCTCGCCCATGTCCATGCCGACCTTGGTGGCGACGGTGATCCGGTCGCGGTTGCCCCGGGCCTTCATCCAGCGCCCGAGCACCGTCTCGGATTCGCCGCCCTGGTGGCCGGGCACCCAGCGCGAATAGACGTCGGCGGTGTCGACGAAGGTCAGGCCGGCCTCCGCCAGACGGTCGAGGACCGCGAACGAGGTCGCCTCGTCGGCGGTCCAGCCGAGCACGTTGCCGCCGAAGCACAGGGGCGGGACCGACAGGCCGGAACGGCCGAGCGGGCGCAGATCCACGGGGGTTCTCCCTACTGCAGGAACGGGTTGGTCAGGCGCTCCTGACCGATGGTGCTGGTCGGCCCGTGGCCGGGGATGAAGGCGACGTCGTCGCCGAGGGGCAGCAGCTTGGTCTTGATCGCGTCGATCAGCGCCGCGTGGTCGCCGCCGGGCAGGTCGGTGCGGCCGATCGAGCCGCGGAACAGCACGTCGCCCATCTGGGCGAAGCGGGCGTCGCGGCTCACCAGCACGACGCTGCCGGGCGAGTGGCCGGGGCAGTGCAGCACGTCGAAGGTGAGGTCGCCGACCGTCACCGTGTCGCCCTCGTCAAGCCAGCGGTCCGGGGTGACGACCTCGGCCCCGTCGATGCCGTAGGCCGCGCCGGTCTCCGGCAGCTTGTCGAGGAGCGGCCTGTCGGCGAGGTGCGGACCCTCGACCGGCACGCCGAGGCGCCGCTTCAGCCCGGCGGCCCCGCCGGCATGGTCGATGTGGCCGTGGGTGAGCAGGATCTTCTCCACCGTGATGCCGGCCTGCCGGATCGCCGCCTCGATCCGGTCGAGGTCGCCGCCGGGATCGACCACGGCGCCACGCTTCGTGACCTCGCACCACAGCAGGGTGCAGTTCTGCTGGAACGGCGTGACCGGGACGATGGCGGCGCGGGGTGTGCTCGGCATGGGCGATCCAGGGAGGGTGGCGTCGGGCCCCTGTGTAGCGCGACCGGGGCCCGGTGGCGAATGCCGCGGTCAGGCCGGGGCCGGATCGCCGCCATCGGTCCCGGGGCCGGCGTCGGGGCCGGGGCCGACCTCGACGAGGTTGACGCCGTGGGTCGCGCACAGGCTGCGCAACGGGGCGGAGGGCAGGGCGTCGGTCACGAAGTCGTCGAGCTCGCTGAGATGGCCGACCCGGATCGGCGCCGAGCGTTCCAGCTTGAGCTTGTCGGCGACCAGCATCACCCGGCGGGCATTCTCGATGATCGCCCGCGCGACCTCGACCTCGCGGTAGTCGAAGTCGAGCAGCGTGCCGTCCTCGTCGATCGCCGAGGCGCCGACCACCGCGAAATCGACCTTGAACTGCTTGATGAAGTCGACCGCCGAGGAGCCGATCACCGCGCCGTCCGCCCGCCGCACCGGCCCGCCGGCGACGATGAGGTTCATCGACGGATGGCGGTAGAGCAGGGTCGCGACGTTGAGATTGTTGGTGATGACCAGCAGATCCTCGTGGCCGCCGAGCGCCCGGGCGACCTCCTCGGTGGTGGTGCCGATGTTGATGAACAGCGAGGCGCGGTTCGGGATCAGCGCGGCGGCGGCGAGCCCGATCGCCCGCTTCTCGGTCTCGGCGACAAGGCGGCGGGCCTCGTAGGACACGTTGCGCACGCCCGAGGTCACGATGGCGCCGCCATGGATCCGCGACAGCAGCCGGCCCTCGCACAGTTCGTTGAGATCCTTGCGGATCGTCTGCGGCGTCACCTCGAACCGGGCGGCGAGGTCCTCGACGCTGACCCGTCCCTGGGCCCGGGCCAGGGCGAGGATGTCCTGCTGGCGCTGCGAAATCTGCTCGATCACGTCGCTCGATCCGTTCCTGCCCGCATTGTCGGCGCGCGGACCCCGCGGTGCAATCGGGACGGCGACGCGATCAAGCGGTCTTTCGGACGGGGCGGCGACGTCACCGCGTCCCCGGGCATTCCTCGGCCCGCGGCACGAGCGGATCAGGCCGCCGCGGCGGCCGCGAGGCCCGGACGGTGTCCCAGGCGTAGAGGGCGAGGGCGATCCAGATCAGCCCGAACATCGCCGCGCGGACCGGAGTCAGGGTCTCGCCGTAGACGAGGATGCTCAGCATCAGCAGGCAGCTCGGCGCGAGGTACTGCATCAGGCCGAGGGTCGAGAGCTTCAGCCGGGCGGCGGCGGCGGCGAACCAGATCAGCGGCACCGACGTGCTCAGCCCGGTGAGCGCCAGGAGCCCCCAGTCCCGCGCGCCGGAGTTTCCGGTGCCGGCATCGGCGAGGGCGAGATAGGCCAGGGCGGCGGGCAGGAGCAGGATCGTCTCGACGCCGAAGCCGAGGATCGGGTCGATCGGCACCAGCTTGCGGATCAGGGCGTAGACCGCGAACGTGACCGCGAGGGTGAGCGCGATCCACGGCAGGGTGCCGGCCGCGATGACGACGCCGGCGACCGCCGCCGTCGCGAGGGCGACCGCGGCCCCCTGGAGCGGCCGCAGGCGCTCGCCGAGGAAGGCCGCGCCGAGGGCGACGCTGACCAGCGGGTTGATGAAGTAGCCGAGGCTCGCCTCCAGCATGCGGCCGTTCTGCACCGCCCACAGGTAGAGCGACCAGTTCGCCGCGATGATCGCCGCCGACGCCGCCAGGAAGGCGTGCCGGCGCCGCAGCCGCAGCGGCTCCCGGCGGCGGTGCAGGGCGACCAGCAGCAGGACGACGAACACGCTCGACCACGCGATGCGATGGGCCAGGATGGTCCAGGGCGGAAGGCCGTCGAGCAGGCGGAAATGCACCGGGACCAGCAGGCCCCAGCTCAGGTAGGCGCCGAGCGCGTAGATCACACCCACCGGAGGTCCTCCCGCGGCCCCGCGCGGCCGCAGATCGTTGGTCGGCCGTCAGCGGCGTTCAGCGCGCCGTCCGGCAACCAGACCTTGTGCCCCAGCGTTCCGCCGACCGGTACGGCACCCGGCACGGGACCGCCATCCCCGCCGCGCATGACCGGGCGGACGCCGTCTGGCCCCGGGGGAAGCGTTCCGTTAAAGGAACGCCGCCGACGGCCAAGACGAATTCGAGACCGTCCGGGCGAATCCCTGCCGGGAATCCGTGAGAGTGCGACCGTGGCCCACATCCTCTACTCCCTCCCCAAGGACAAGATCCGTGTGCTTCTGCTGGAAGGCATCAACGACAGCGCGGTCGCGCTGCTGACGGCCGCCGGCTACACCAACGTCACCCGCCTGCCCACGGCGCTCGATCCGGCCGCCCTGCACGAGGCGATCCGCGGCACCCACATCCTGGGCATCCGCTCGCGCACCCAGCTCACCGAGGATGCGCTCGCCCACGCCGACCGCCTGATCGCGGTCGGCTGCTTCTCCGTCGGCACCAACCAGGTCGACCTCGACGCCGCCCGCCGCCGCGGCATCCCGGTCTTCAACGCCCCCTACTCCAACACCCGCTCGGTCGCCGAACTCGTCATCGGCGAGATCGTCATGCTGCTGCGCCGCATCGTCCCGCGCTCGGTCGCCGCCCATGCCGGCGGATGGGACAAGTCGGCCGCCGGCTCGTTCGAGGTCCGCGGCAAGACGCTGGGCATCGTCGGCTACGGCAGCATCGGCTCGCAGCTCTCCAACCTCGCCGAGGCGATGGGGATGCGCGTCGTCTACCACGACCTCACCGACCGCCTGCGCCACGGCAACACCGAGCCGGTCGACAGCCTCGACGCCCTGCTCGCCCAGAGCGACGTGGTCTCGCTGCACGTGCCCGAGACGCCCGCCACCGCCAACATGATCGGCGCGGCGCAACTGCGGGCGATGAAGCCGGGCTCCTACCTCATCAACAACGCCCGCGGCACGGTGGTGGACCTCGACGCGCTGGCCGGCGCCTTGCGCGACGGTCACCTGCGGGGGGCGGCGGTGGACGTGTTCCCGGTCGAGCCGGCCTCGAACGCCGAGCGGTTCGTGTCGCCGCTGCAGGGGCTGGAGAACGTGATCCTGACGCCGCATGTCGGCGGCTCGACCGAGGAGGCGCAGGAGCGGATCGGGGCCGAGGTGGCGCGCAAGCTGGTGGACTATTCCGACATCGGCTCGACGGTGGGGGCGGTGAACTTCCCGCAGGTGCAGCTGGCGGCCCGGCCGGCCGGCACCCGCTACATCCACGTCCACCGCAACCTGCCGGGCATGCTGCGGCGCCTCAACGACGCCTTCGCCAGCCGCGACATCAACATCACCGCGCAGTACCATCAGACCGACGGCGAACTCGCCTACGTGGTGGTCGAGGCCGAGGCCCGGGGCCGCGACGCCGAGGCGGTCCTGGAGGAGATCCGGGCGATCGAGGGCACCATCCGCGCCCGCCTGCTCTACGAGCACCGCTGAGCCGCGCCGGTGGCCGTCCTCCCCGTCATCCTCTACCCCGATCCGCGCCTGCGCGAGCGCATCGCCCCGGCCGAGGTCTTCGGCCCGGATCTGCGGGCGGTGGCCGGCGACGTCCGCGACACCCTCGATCACCTCGGGGCGATCGGCCTCGCCGGCCCGCATCTCGGCCGGGCGGTGCGGCTCACGGTGATCCGGCTGCCGGAGCCGGGCGCTCCGGCCGGGATCTACGTCAATCCCGAGATCGTCTGGGCCTCCCCCGAGACCGCCCGCCACCGCGAGGGCAGCGTCTCGCTGCCGGGGCTCGACGAGGAGGTCGAGCGCCCGGCCCGGATCCGGGTGCGCTACCGCAACCTCGACGGCACCGCGCAGGAGGCCGAGGCGTCGGGCTTCCTCGCGGCCTGCCTCCAGCACGAGATCGATCAGCTCGATGGCGTGTTCTGGCTCGACCGCCTGTCGCGGCTCAGGCGCGAGCGGCTGCTCAAGCGGCGCGAGCGGCGCCAGCGCGAGGCCGGGCGGCGCTGATGCGAATCCCGGGGGCCGACCGGCTCCTCTCCCGGACGACGTCGCCCCGTTTCCGGAACCGGGCCGGATCTCAGCGCCCGGGCAAGGCCCCGACCCGATCCAGGATGGCGCGGAGATCCTCCCGGGCGGCCGCATCGAGGGGCGCCTGGGGCGGGATCGGCGCTCCGACCGCGAAACCCTGCAACTCCAGCCCGGCCTTGACGCAGGCGGCGAGCCCGTAGCGGGCGAAGGCCTGGTTGACCGGCCACAGCTCGCGCTGCAGCGCCATCGCGCCGGCCCAGTCGTCGGCCCGGGCGCGGTCGTACAGGGCGACGCTCCGGCGCGGCACGAGGCAGGCGGGGCCGGCCATCCAGCCGACGCCGCCGATCAGCATCACGCAGGCCGGAATGTGCGAGGACGCGGCGAAGACCTGCATCCGGCCCTCGGTCTCGCCGAGGATCGACAGCAGCCGGCCGGTATTGGTCGAGGCGTCCTTGATGTAGCGGATGTTCGGCACCCGCGAGAGCCGCCGGATCAGCGCCAGCGACAGGTCGGCGCGCTGGAAGTTCGGATTGGTGTAGAGCACGACCGGGCCGTCGACCGCGGCCGCCACGGCGGTGAAGTACGCCTCGATCCCCGCATCCGAGACCGGGAAATAGGCTTCCAGCGTCGCCATCACCCCGTCGGCGCCGCGGGCCATGACCTCGCGGGCGAGGGAGACGGCACCCGCAACGGTGGTGTCGGCGACGCCGGCGATCACCGGGACCCGGCCGCGGGCGGCCGCGACGACCGTCTCCACCACGTCGAGCTTCTGGTCGCGGGTGAGATAGGCGAACTCGCCGGTGGATCCGAGCGGCGTCAGGCCGTGGATGCCGGCCTCGATCAGGTGCTCGACCAGCCGCGTCAGCACCGGCCGCAACACCCGTCCGTCCTCGCCGACCGGGGAGACGAGATAGGGGAAGACCCCGTGAAGCGCGATCGACATCGGGTTGGCGTCTCCCCTCTGGGCAGGTCCGCTCGGGCCGGACGGCTCAGCGCCGGTCTGCCCGCCCTCCCGGTCCGGAGCAAGAGGCCGGGCCGAGCAGGCGGCCTCCGGCGACGAGATTGGCCAGGACCACCAGCGCGACCGCCACGACGTGGATCGCGAGGTCCGCCGCCGTCGCGGCGTGCGGATGGACGAGGGCGAGGAGGGCGGCCGCCCCCGCCGCCGCCGCGAGACCGCCGAGGCCGGCGGTCAGGGCCGGGCGCAGCGGGCAGGTGCGCCGCAGCATCAGAACGGCGAGCAGGGAGAGCGGCAGCGACAGGGCCATGATGGTCACGGCGCAGCCGCCGGTCTGGTCCGCCGCACCCGGTGGGGACGGGCTCAGGCAGCCGACGCCGCTGGCGCCGATCCACACGAGCGCCGGCGGCAGCGGCAGCAGCGCCCAGAACCGGCTGCGGCCGGGGACGCCGCTGAGGCAGGCGGCGAGCGCGGCCGCGAGCGCCGTCGCCCCGGCGCCGAGCGCCGCGACCAGGACCACCGGCTGCGCCATGCGCTGGCGCAGGTCGGCGAGGTCGGCGGCGGCGAGCAGCAGGACCAGGGCGAGACCGAGCACGGCCGCGAACCACGCGAGGGCTCGCACCAGGGGAGGCGCCAGGGGCCGCACCGGCGCGAGGTCGCCCGCGAGGGCGTCGAGGAGCGGCGCGTGACGACGAAGCTCAGACATCCGCCCTGCCCCCGTCCCGGGTCAGCGTCGAGCGCAACGCCTTCAGGGCGCGGTGCAGGTTGACCTTCAGGGCGCCCTTGCTGCGGCCGGTGAGCGCGGCGGCCTCGTCGAGGCTGCGCTCGGCGAGGCCGAGATGCTCCACCGCCTCGCGCTGCCGCTCCGGCAGGGCCGCCATCGCGGCGGCGAGGCGCCGGCCCTGGTCGCGGCGCTCCAGCCCCTCGCCGGGCAGCGGGCCGGCATCGGGATGGGCCTCGTAGGCGAGCGGATCGTGGCTCTCCTGCGGCCGGCGGCCCCGGCGGCGGAGGGCGTCGACGGTGCGCCGCTGGGCGATGGCGCGCAGCCAGGGCAGGAACGGGCGCGCCGGGTCCCAGGTCCGGCGGGCCTGATGAAGGGTCAGGAGGGTCTCCTGGACCACGTCGTCGACCTCGTCCGGCGGCAGGCCCTGGCGTCGCGCGGCGGCAGCGATCACCGGAACGCACGCCTCCAGCAGGGCGCGGTAGGCGGCGGCGTCGCCGCCCTGCGCCGCCCGCATCCCCCCGGCGAGACGCTCCTCGGTGTCCATGCCCTCGATCCTGCGGGCCTCGGCCCGGGGCGCCGACACTCCCGCATTCCGGCCGGCTTGGCGAGGCGGGGTGTGGCGAGACGGGGTGTGGCGGACGCCGTCCGGGAAGGGCAGGCAGGCCGTGCTCATCGACGGCGTCCCGGCCGCCGAGTCGGGCGGGTGGGCAGGCAGGTCATCGCAGGCGGGGCCCCGATCCGCGAACAGGCTTCGCACCACCGTCTTCGCCGGCCGGCCCCGCGCGGTTACAGGCGGGTCAGCCGAGGGCGGCGAGGATCTCCCGCCGGCCGGCCTCGGCACCCAGCCGCAGGAGCGTCGCCTGCCGGAAGCGCGGATCGCCGGTGACCTCGCGGCCGGTCCAGTCCGGCGCCTCGAACGGCTGGTCGTCGTGGTCGAGTTCGACCTCGGCGAGCACGATCCCGGCGAGCGCCCCCTCGTAGACGTCGATCTCCCAGATCAGGCCGGCGTGAGGAACCTCGTAGCGGGTCTTCTCGATCAGCTCGCCCTCGCACAGGCCGCGCAGCATCGCCTCGGCATCGTCGCGGGGGATCCCGTACTCGAACTCCTGGCGACCGATGCCGATGCGCGGCCCCTTCACGGTCAGCCACGCCCCCTCGTCGTCGAGGCGCACCCGCACCTTGCCCGACGGAAAATGCCCGATCAGGCCGTCACGCAGGCGGCGGCGGCGCACGACCTGGGACCGCCAGCCCTCGTGGGACACCAGAAACTTGCGCTCCACCTCAAACCGCATGGATCATCCGGGCTGTTGTCTGCGAGGGCCTTACCACAGGTTGTTCCCCGATCGCGAAGAGGGGTCGATTGCGGAGGTGTCCGGGCCGGGCGCCGTCAGCGCCGCAGGCGGTTGCCGAGCACGAAGCCGAACAGGCCCATCAGGATGATCCCGAACGCCCCCTGGACCCCGACGAGGAGGTTGGTGACCCGGCCGGTCGGCTTGATGCCGATCTCGGGCGGGTTGGCGGTCATCATGTTGAGGGCGCTGTAGCTGACGAGATCGACGAGGTTGTAGGTCGGACGGTGGCCGTCCTCCTCGAGGAGCAGGCCGCCGGTGGCGCCGTAGAGGGCGGCGAACAGCACGATCACCACCCCGAAGGCCCGCACCAGCCGCGACAGGCTCTCGCCGTAGTCGCACAGCCACTCGACGAAGCGGTCGGCGCCCCAGCGGTAGCCGTGCGCGAGAATCTGCCGCCCGTCGCGGCCGCGCCAGGCCGCTTGCGCCTGGACGGCGGCGTGGCGCCGGCCCATCCGGCGGCCGCGCTTGTAGGCCCAGCGCGATTCCTCGTGGCTGCCGATGCTCTTGAAGTTCTGCTCGAGGGCGAGATAGCTCGCCTTGGCGGCCTCGTACTCGCCGGCGACCTCCTCGCCGACCGCGCCGCCGAGCTGCTCGACCCGGAAGCGGGTGCCGGTGAGCCACGCCCCGGCGAAGCGGACGTGGCGCAGGTTGCAGGTGGCGAGGTCGAGCCGCACCAGATTGGTGTCGGACAGGTCGGCCCCCGACAGGTCGGCGCCGTCGAGCTTCAGTCCGGTGAGGTTGGCGCCGCGCAGGCGCGCATTGGCGAGCCGGGTCTTCTTCAGGCTGGCACCCTCGAAATCGGCATGGGTGAGGTTGGTGTCGCTGAGGTTGGCCTCGTCGAGGCGGGCGCCCCGGAACACCGAGTAATCGGCGTCGGCACCGGCGAAATCCGCGCCCCACAGGTCGGCACGGGAGAAGTCGGCGCCGTCGAGCAGCGCCTTCGGCAGCTTGGCGAACCGCATCGCGGCATCGGCGAAGGTCGCGTCCTCCACCATCGCGCCCGGAAAGCGCGCCTGACCGCCGACGATCCCGGTGAAGTCGGCGCCGCTGAGGTCGGCATCGGAGAAGTCGGCCTCCTCGATCCGCGCGCCGGTGAAGCGGGCCGAGCGCCCGAGAACGCCGGCGAGCGAGGCGCGGGCGAGGTTCGCCCCGGAGAGATCGGCGTCGATCAGGTCGGCGCCGTCCAGGCCGGCCCCGGCGAGGTTGAGCCCGCCGGCCTCGTCCCGCCACGCCGCCGCCTCCGCGCAGGACGCGAGGTCGTCGCGCCCCGCCCGCACGCCGCGCAGATCGAACGTCCCCTCCCCTCGCAGGGGCTGGCCGCCGGCCTCGCTCAGGATCGCGAGGAGAGCGGCGAGACGCGCATCAGCGGCGACGCGGGCCGCGTCCCGTTCCGGTCGGGTCATCGCTCAAGCCCGCTTCGCACGTGGAGCAGATTCAGGGTCGCGTCCCACGGCGCTAACCGCGAGTTCGGACTGATGGTCTGTTCGGATGATGCCGGCCCGGCGGCGGATGGTGATGCTTGCCGGGTGATGGTGGGCGCGACAGGGATTGAACCTGTGACCCCTACGATGTCAACGTAGTGCTCTCCCGCTGAGCTACGCGCCCCTCGAAGCCGCTTCGGGTCCCGGCTTCGGTGTGAGGGGGCGTATAAGCGGTGCCGGCCGGGGTGGCAAGCGGGTTCTTGCGCCGCGGCGCAGGAATTTTGCCCGGCACCGATCGCCCGTCCGGCGGCAGACAGGTCGCCCGGGCTCCCGTCCCCCGCCTTCCCGTCCCCTCACCTCTCGGCTACGAGGCATCGCCATGGAGACGGAGGGCGCGGTCGGCGTGGCGGAGACGGGAACCAGGGAGGCGGCTCCTCTGCGGGCCAGGATCAGGCCGCTGTTCGGCCGGCCGCAGGTGCGGGACTTCGCACCGGACCCCTACGACGCCGCCCTCGCCTCCCTGCGGCTCGACCTGCGCGGCAGCAGGCTCGCCGGGCGCTGGGTGAGCATCGGCTTCCGCGACGAGGGCAGCGGCTCGTTCAGCCGGATCGAGCTGTCGGTCGTCGCCGACGGGCCGACGGGACCGGAGAGCACGAGCCTCACCGAGCAGGCGTTCGGCAACGGCCGCTTCGCCTGGATCGGCTGGCTGCCGCGGGATCTCACGGCTCTGCGCCTCACGCCGCTCGCCGGCGAGAGCGCCCTCGCGATCGCCGACTTCACCATCACGGTGCGCAGCCGGGTCGCGCTGACCCTGCGCGCCGCCCTGCGCCGGGCCGACCTGACCGCCGAGGCCCTGGTCTGGCGGGTGGTCGGCAAGCGGGTCCGGGCGCGGCTGCGCCTCGCCAGCGCCCTCACCCCGCCGGGCCTCACCGGCTACGGCACCTGGGTCGCGCTGTTCGACACCCTGTCGGAGGCCGACCGCGAGCGGATCCGTGCCGAGGTCGCCGGCTGGGGCGAGGGACCGCTGATCTCCGTGGTGATGCCGGTCTACAATCCGGCCGCGGCGGTGCTGGAGGAGGCCCTGCGCTCGGTGCGGGCGCAGCTCTACCCGCACTGGGAGCTGTGCATCGCCGACGACGCCTCGACCGACCCGGCGGTGCCGGCGCTGCTGCGGAGGGCGGCCGGGGAGGATCCGCGCATCCGCGTGGTGCGCCGGCCCGAGAACGGCCACATCGCACGGGCGACCAACTCCGCTCTGGAGCTGGCCCGGGGCGACTACACGGCGTTCATGGACCACGACGACGCCCTGCCGGCCCACGCGCTCTACGAGGTGGCGAAGGCGATCCGGCGCGATCCGCAGCTCGACCTGATCTACAGCGACGAGGACAAGATCGACGCCCGCGGCGAGCGGTTCGAGCCGCATTTCAAGAGCGACTGGAACCCCGAACTCCTCTACGCCCAGAACTACGTCAACCACCTGACGGTGGCGCGGACCGCGCTGATCCGCGAGGTCGGGGGCTTGCGGCCCGGCTTCGAGGGCAGCCAGGACCACGACCTGCTGCTGCGCCTGAGCGACCGGCTGACGCCCGAGCGCGTCCGCCACCTGCCGATGGTGCTGTATCATTGGCGCACCGCGATCGGCTCCGGCACCTTCTCCGACACGGCGCTCGCCCGGGCCGAGGCAGCGCGGCTCGCCGCCCTGCGCGACCTCATCGACCGGCGCGGCTGGCCGCACCGCGCCGAGCGCGGGCCGCTCGGCTTCAACCGGCTGGTGCGGGCGCTGCCCGAGCCGGCGCCGCGGGTCTCGGTGGTGATCCCGACCCGCGACCGGGCGGAACTGCTGGGGGTGGCGCTGCGCGGCCTGCTGCGCGGGACCGACTACCCCGACATCGAGGTGGTGGTCGTCGACAACGGCAGCACCGAGCCGGCGACCGCCGCCCTGTTCTCCGAATGGGCGGCCGAGCCCCGGATGCGGGTGCTGGCCTCTCCCGGCCCGTTCAACTTCTCCGACCTGTCGAACCGCGGGGCCGCCGCCGCTGGCGGCAGCGTGCTCCTGTTCCTCAACAACGACATCGAGGTGGTCGAGCCCGGCTGGCTCGCCGAGATGGTGTCGATCGCGGTCGAGCCTGCGGTCGGCGCGGTCGGGGCGAAGCTGTCCTATCCCGACGGGACGCTCCAGCACGGCGGCGTCGTCCTCGGCGCCGGCGGCGTCGCCGGCCACAGCCATCTCGGCATCGGCCGCGAGGATCCGGGCTATTTCGGCCGGATGGCGATGCTCCAGGAGGTCTCCGCCGTCACCGGCGCCTGCCTGATGATGCGGCGGGCGGTGTTCGAGGAGGTCGGCGGCTTCGATGCCGTGCATCTCGCGGTCGCCTTCAACGACACCGACCTGTGCCTCAAGGTGCGTCAGGCCGGCTACGCCATCGTCTGGACGCCGCACGCCGCCCTCGTGCACCACGAGTCGAAGAGCCGCGGCCGGGACGACACGCCCGAGAAGCGGGCGCGGTTCGAGGCCGAGGTCGCGACGATGCTGGAGCGGTGGGGACCGCAACTGCGCAACGACCCGTACTACAACCCCAACCTCGCCCGCGCGAAGGCGCAGTTCCGGCTCTGGTAGCCGCGTTTACCGCAATGCAGCAGAGCAGGGGATCGTTCTTGTTGCAGTGCACCAGATCCGGTTGCCCGTTCCGCGACGGATCGCTAGAGCAGGACGACGATCCGCGCGAGCCCCCCTGGGGACCGGCGCGGTGGAACGAGGAACGCGGGGGACGCGGGGTGGACCCGGCCATGCGGCGATCGAGCCGGGGCCGCGCCGGAGTCGGGCGCGGGGCCGCCGCCACCGGTCGCTCGCCTCCCGCAGGTTGATCCGGCCGGGGGCGGCGATTCGCCCCGGGCTCCCTTCATTTGCGCAAGCCCGGCCGACAGGCCGCCCGGAGCGAGGCGATGCAGACCTTCTTCGTCGAGATCAAGTGCCGGCTGGGCAAGACCTACACGGTCGCCAGCGCCCTCGCGGACCGGGAGATCGCCTCCGAGATCTACTCGACCGCCGGGCATTACGACGTCCTGGCCAAGTTCCACGTCGACGACGGGGTCGATATCGGCCATTTCGTCGCCGAGCACGTGCAGACGGTGGCCGACATCCAGGACACCCGCACGATCATCACCTTCAAGGCGTTCTAGACCGGGTGGACCGATGCAACCGCTGCGGCCGTCACCGCCGCAATGCCACCCGAATTGCCGTGTTCATGGCGGTGGCCGTCGCGCCGACGCGATGGCGGATGTTGTGCGTCAGTAAACTTGGCCGTTCTTCGGCAGTCGAACCGCCCGACTCGTCGGCAACGCGCTGCCGAACGCCACGATCCTGTGCCCTCGTCCCATGGTTTCCACTGAGGAAGACATGCCACAGTCCGGCACATCCCGCCGCCGCGAGGCGCCGACGCTCCCCGGTGCGGCTTGGACTCGTTCCAGGGGCGTACTATGGGTGGCTGGAATGCCCGTCCACGGCCTCTGCCGGCCTTCTCTCACCTGAGCGCGTGCGAATTCGAACGTGAAACATCGTCCTGACATCGCCATCATCGGTCGGGCTTGCCGGCTCCCAGGGGCTTCGAGCATCGACGGCCTCTGGCACATGCTCTCGGAAGGCCGCTGCGCCGTGTCGCAGATCCCCGGCGACCGCTGGTCGCTGGAACGGCTGGGCCACCCGCGGGCGCAGGAGCGCGGCAAGTCCTACACCTGGGCGGCGGGCGTCCTCGACGACATCTGGTCTTTCGATCCGTCGGTGTTCGGCATCTCGCCCCGCGAGGCCGAGCAGATGGACCCGCAGCAGCGCCTGCTGCTCGAGCTGACCTGGGAGGCCCTGGAGGATGCCGGCCTGCGGCCGTCGGCGGTGGCCGGCAGCCAGATCGGCGTGTTCGTCGGCGCCTCGTCGCTCGATTACGGCAACCTGCGGGTGCTCGACCCGTCCTCGGGCGACGCCTACGCGGCGACGGGCAACACGCTCTCGATCCTGTCGAACCGCATCTCCTACATCTTCGACCTCAAGGGCCCGAGCTTCACCGTCGACACCGCCTGCTCGTCGTCCCTCGTCGCCCTCGACAACGCCGTCGCGGCCCTGGCCTCGGGCCGGATCGACACCGCGGTCGTCGCCGGCGTGAACCTGCTCGCGAGCCCGTTCAACTTCATCTCGTTCTCCAACGCCTCGATGCTGTCGCGCACCGGCCGCTGCCGGGCCTTCTCGGCGGAGGCGGACGGCTACGTGCGCTCCGAGGGCGGCGTGGTGCTGGTGCTCCGGACCGCCGAGGCGGCGGCGCGGGCGCGCTCGTCGGTCCGCGGCGTCATCGCGGCCTCGAAGGTCAATTCCGACGGCCGGACCACCGGCATCTCGCTGCCCTCCGGCTACGCTCAGGGAGCGCTGCTGGAGGAAATCTACCGCGAGGCCGGCGTCGCCCTCGACTCGGTCGCCTTCGTCGAGGCGCACGGCACCGGCACGCCGGTCGGCGACCCGATCGAGGCCGGCGCCATCGGCGCGAAGATCGGGCGCGGGCGCAGCACGCCGCTGCCGATCGGCTCGATCAAGACCAATATCGGCCATACCGAGCCGGTCTCCGGCCTCGCCGGCCTGCTGAAGGCGAGTCTCGCCCTCGAGCACGACCTGCTGCCGCCCTCGCTGCACGCCGACACGCTCAACCCGAACATCCGGTTCGACGAGCTGAACCTGTCGGTCAACCGCGCCCCGCTGCCCCTGCCCCGGGGCAGGGCTGCGCGCTTCGCCGGCGTGAACTCCTTCGGGTTCGGCGGCACCAACGCCCACGTCATCCTCACCGACCCGGCGCCGGCGGCGGCCGCCCCGGCTCCGGCCGGCGCGGCGCCGGAGGTGCTGCTGGTCTCGGCCCAGACCCGGGCCGCCCTGAACGAACTCGCCCAGGACTACGCCGCGCGCCTCGACGGCGCCGATGCCGGCGAGCTGGCGCGCGTCGCCGCCGCCGCCGCGCATCGCCGCGAGCGCCTGCCGGCCCGCGTGGCGATCCCGCTCGGCGACGGCGCCGACGTCGCCGCCACCCTCCGGGCGGTCGCCGAGGGCGAGGATGCGCCCGGCGCCGCGGTCGCCACGGCGGTCGAGCGTCAGGCCGGCGTCGCCTTCGTGTATTCCGGCAACGGCAGCCAGTGGGCCGGCATGGGCCGGGACGCCCACGCCGCCAGCCCGGTCTTCCGCGCCCGCTTCGCCGAGGTGGACGCGCTGTTCCGCCCGCTCGCCGGCTGGTCGCTGACCGAGGCGCTGTTCGCCGACGACCTCGAGGAGCGGCTCGCCCTCACCAGCGTGTCGCAGCCGCTGATCTTCGCCATCCAGAGCGCGTCGACCGCCTCCCTGCGCGCCGCGGGCCTGAAGCCCGACGTGATCCTCGGCCACTCGGTCGGCGAGATCGGCGCGGCGGAGGCCGCCGGCATCCTGAGCCTGGAACAGGCGGTCCGCGTCATCTTCAACCGCTCGAAGCACCAGGAGGCGACCCGGGGGCTGGGCACCATGGCGGTGCTGCTGGCGCCGGTGGAGGAGGTCTCGGCCTTCCTCGCCGACTTCCCCGAACTCGACATCGCCGCCTACAACAGCCCGAAGGCGGTGACGGTCGCCGGCCCGCGCGACGCGATCGAGGCCGCGATGGCGGCCCTGTCGCGCAAGCGCCGCCGGGGCCGCAAGCTCGACCTCGACTACGCCTTCCACGGCCGGCTGATGGACGCGATCGAGGCGCCGCTGCTGCGCGACCTCGCCGGCCTGAAGCCCGCCGCCGGCACGGTGCCGCTCGCCTCGACGGTGACCGGCGACGTGCTGTCGGGCGACGCCTTCGGCGCCGAGTACTGGTGGCGCAACATCCGCGAACCGGTGCGCTTCAGCGAGGCGGTGCAGGCCGCGGCCAAGCGCGGCGCGCGGGTCTTCGTCGAGGTCGGCCCGCGGCCGACCCTGCTGCCCCATATCGGCGACTGCCTGGAGCCGCTCGGCGCCGACGGCGCCACGGTCGGCGTCCTGCTCAAGAAGCCGAGCGACCGCGACCCGTTCCGGCAGGCCCTGGCCGCCGCCCTCGCCAGCGGCGCGGCGGTGGACGAGACGGTGGCGTTCGGCACCGATCCGGCCGGGCCGGTGGCGCTGCCGCACTACGCCTGGCAGCGCAAGGCGTTCCGCCTCGCCGAGACCACCGAGGTCCTCGGCATCGCGAGCAACCGCAGCCATCACCCCCTCGTCGGCGGCCGGCTGGCGCCGGACGGGCTCGAGTGGCACGCCCATCTCGACGTCGCGACCGTCCCCGAGCTGGACGACCACCGCATCGACGGGCAGGCGATCCTGCCCGGCGCCGCCTTCGTCGAGATGGCGCTGGCCGTCGCCCGCGAGCATCTGCGCAGCGACGCCGTGACCCTCGCGGATCTCGAGATCCAGCAGCCGATGCTGTTCAACGAGGAGTCGCTGCGCGAGGTCCTGGTCCGGATCTCCCCCGGTGCCAACCTCGTCCAGATCCTGTCGCGGCCGCGCCTGAGCCAGGCGCCCTGGCAGATCCACGCCGTCGCCAAGCTGGTCGAGGGCGAGGCCCCGGTTCCGCCGGCCGACGACGTCGTGCTGCCGGACGAAACGGCGGTCGAGGGCGCCGACCTGTACCGCCGCGCCGCCCAGGCCGGCCTCGGCTTCGGCCCGAGCTTCCGGCAAGTCGCCCGCAGCGCCCGGGTCGACGACCTGACCATCGTGTCGGACCTCGTCGCCGCCGAGCCGAACCCGCGCTTCGGCCTCGTGCCGGCGCGCCTCGACTCGTGCTTCCACGGCCTGATCCTGCTGTTCTCCGACCTCCTCGGCGACGAGGGCAGCCGCGCCTACGTGCCGATCCGGTTCGGCGAGATCCGCCTCGTCAGGCCGGGCGCCGTCATCGCCCGGGCGGTGATCCGGACCCGGCGCTGCAACGAGCGCAGCATCCTCGCCGACTTCACGCTGATGGACGCCGAGGGCGCCGTCGTCGCGACCCTGCGCGACGGCCGCTTCCAGGCGATGCGGGCGAAGACCGGCGGCGAACTCGCCGCCTACGCCATCGCCCAGGGAACGGAGCTCGCGACCGAGCCGACCGCGATCCCGCTGGAGCCGCAGCCGAGCATCGCGGCCCTGGTCCGGCGCGGGGCCGGCGCGGTCACCGCCAAAGACACCATCGCCCTCAGTTCCGGGCACATGCTGCTCGAAGGCTGGGCGACCTCGCTCGCCGACCGGCTCGCCCGCGGCCTCGCCGAGGGTGGCGCCGTCGCGGTGGACAACCCGAAGGTGCCGGCGGGCCTGCGGCCGTGGTTCCACAACCTGCTGCTGGCGCTCGAAGGCAGCGGTCTCGCCGAGGCGACCGGTGAGGGCGTCTGGCGTCCGCGCCCCGACGTGACCCTGCCGCAGACCGACGAGATCATGCGCTGGATCGCGGCGGATCATCCCGAACTGTCGGCGGAGCTGCTGCTCGCGGCCGATCTCGGGGCGATCGTCGAGCGCCTGCTCGCCGGGCGCCTGAGCGAGGCCCCGTCCCTGCCCCAGGCGGCCCTCGACGCCTTCCACCTGCGCGGCGCGACCACCCGCGCCTCGACGGCGGCGGTGATGCGGCTGCTCGAAGGCGCCGCCGCGGCCCTGCCGAAGGACCGCGCGCTGCGCCTGCTGCAGGTCGGCTTCGGCCCGCTCTCGGCCCAGGTCGCGACCTTCGCCCAGGCGAACGAGGCCCGCCTCACGGTGTTCGAGGCCGACCGCCGGCTCGCCGAGCGGGCGCGTCTCGCGCTGCCCTCCGGCGTCGCCGTGCTGGAGGATGCCGGGGCCCTCGCCCCGGGGAGCATCGACGCGGTGCTGGCGAGCGACGTGCTGCACCGGAGCGACCGCGAGCTGATCGGGCGGCTGTCGGCCGGGCTCGCCGGCAGCGGCCTGTTCGCCGCCGTCGAGCCTGCGGCGTCGCTGTTCCGCGACCTCGTGTTCGGCCTGCACGCCGACTGGTTCGAGACCGCCGCCGACCTGCCGGTCGGGCGCCTCGACGACGTCGCCGGCTGGCAGCGCACCCTGAGCAATGCCGGCCTCGTCAAGGTCGCGGTCGACCGCGCCGCGACCCAGACCGGCGGCGACCTGCTGCTGCTCGCCGAGGCGCCGCCGCGGCCGAGGATCGCGACCGGCCAGACCTTCGCGTTCGTCATCGGCTCGGCCGACGAGGCCGCGGCCGAGACCGCGTCGTCGCTGGCGACCCTGCTCGTCGCGAGCGGCGTCCACGTCTCGATCATCCTCGATTCCGAGGCGTCCCTGCGGGAGCTGGAGCGCGAGACGCCGGACACCGTGGTGTTCCTCGCCGGGGCCTTCACCCGCGGCGGCGAGCCGGCGCAGCGGCTGCGCGAGCGCTGCCTCAGCCTCAAGCGCTGCATCGAGCATCTCGGCACCCGGCCGACCCGCCTGTGGGTCGTCTGCCCGGGCGCGACCCGGGATCGCGGTGGCGTCGCCTGCGGCGTCGAGACCGGCGTCTGGGCCTTCACCCGCACGCTCGCCAACGAGGCGGCCAACCTCGACGTGCGCCGCATCGACCTCGCCCCGGCGATGCCGACCAAGCGGTCGGCCGAGCGCCTGCGCGACCTCATCCTCTCCGGCACCCCGGAGACCGAGATCGTGCTGGACGAGGATGGCACCCGCGTCGTCCGCTTCGCCCCCGGCACCCCGTCGCTGCGCAACGCCGGCGGCACGCCGGCCCGGGCCGCGCGCCTGGAGCGCAGCACCACCGGCGGCCTCAACGACATGCGCTGGGTCGCCGCCGAGCGCGCCGCCCCGGGACCGGGCCAGATCGAGATCGCGGTCGAGGCCACCGGCCTCAACTTCCGCGACGTGCTCTGGGCGCTGTCGATGCTGCCCGAGGAGATCCTCGAGGACGGCTTCGCCGGACCGCGGCTCGGCCTCGAATGCGCCGGCCGCGTCGCCTCGGTCGGGGCGGGCGTGACCGCGTTCAAGCCCGGCGACGCCGTCGTGGCCTTCGCCCAGTCGGGCTTCGCCTCGCACATCATCGTGCCCGAGATGGTCGTGGCGGCGGCGCCGGCGGGCGTCTCGGCCGAGGCCGCCGCGACCACGCCGGTCGCCTTCCTCACCGCCTATTACGGCCTCGTCACCCTCGCCCGGCTCAAGGCCGGCGAGTGGCTGCTGGTCCATGGCGGCGCCGGCGGCGTCGGCCTCGCGGCGCTCCAGATCGCCCGGATGCTCGGCGCCCGGGTGATCGCCACCGCCGGCTCGACCGAGAAGCGGGCGCTGGTCAAGGCGCTCGGGGCCGAGCACGTGCTCGATTCCCGCTCCCTCGCCTTCGTCGACGAGGTGCGGCGGATCACCGGCAGCGGCGTCGACGTGGTGCTGAACAGCCTGTTCGGCGAGGCGATGGAGCGCAGCCTCAACGCGCTCGGGCCGTTCGGCCGCTTCGTCGAGCTGGGCAAGCGCGACTACGTCGCCAACACCCATATCGGCCTGCGTCCGTTCCGGCGGAACCTGTCGTATTTCGGCGTCGACCTCGACCAGTTGCTGCAGTTCCAGCCCGACGAGGGCAAGCGGCTGTTCCGCGAGGTGATGGGGCTGTTCTCCGACCGCACCCTGAAGCCGCTGCCCTACCAGCCCTTCGCGGCGGAGGAGGTCTCGGACGCGTTCCGGCTGATGCAGCAATCCGGTCACGTCGGGAAGATCGTGATCGCCCCGCCGAAGCCCGGCACCGTGTCGGCGCCGCAGGGCAAGCCGTTCGTGGTGGCGCCCGACCGCAGCCACCTCGTCACCGGGGGCCTCGGCGGCTTCGGCATCGAGGCGGCGCGCTGGCTCGCCGACCGCGGCGCCCGCCACCTCGTCCTCGTCGGCCGCCGGGCGCCGTCGAGCGAGGAGGCGCTGTCGACGATCGCCGACCTCAGGGCCCGCGGCGTCAGCGTCCGGGTCGAGGCGTGCGACATCGCCGAGCGCGCCTCGGTCGAGCGGCTGCTCGACCGCGTCGAGGCGAACGGGCCGGCGATCGGCGGCCTCATCCACGGCGCGATGGTGCTCCAGGACGGCCTGATCGCGAACATCGACGCGGCCGCCCTCGACACCGTCGTCACCCCGAAGGTGACGGGCGCGATCCACCTCGACCAGCTCACCCGGTCGCGGTCGCTCGACTACTTCGTGCTGTTCTCCTCGGCCACGACCTTCATCGGCAATCCGGGCCAGGGCGCCTACGTCGCCGCCAACGGCTTCATGGAGGGCCTCGCCCGCCAGCGCCGCCGCCTCGGGCTTCCGGCCCTGGCGGTGGCCTGGGGCGCGATCGGCGATGTCGGCGTGCTCGCCCGCAACAAGGCGGTGATGGAGACCCTCGCCGGCCGCGTCGGCGTCACCCCGGTGGCGGCGCGCAAGTCCCTCGACCTGATGGCCGAGGCGCTGTCGGCGCAGGGGGCCGGCTCCGACGACGCCGTGGTAGCGATCGCCTCGATGCACTGGGGCAAGGCGCGCGAGCGCCTCGCGACCCTGCGCTCGCCGAGCTACGCCGCGATGGGGTCGGAGCAGCAGGCCGAGGCCGGCGGCGCCGCGACGATCAGCATCCCGGGCCTGCTGCGCACCCACGACATCGACGAGGTGCGCAAGGTGGTCCAGGACGCCATCGTCGAGGACATCGCCCGCATCCTGCGGCTGCCGAAGGACGACATCAGCCGGGTGCGCCAGCTCTCGGAGATCGGCCTCGACTCGCTCATGGGCGTCGAGCTCGGCGCCAGCCTGCAGGAGCGATTCGGCCTCGAAGCGCCGCCCGCCGGCGCGTCGAGCGGCCAGACCGTGACCGAACTCGCCGAGACGCTGATCCAGTCGGTCGCGGCACCGGTGGACGAGAGCGCGGCGGCGGTGCTCAGCCTCGCCCAGCGCCACGGCGGCGGCACGGCCGATGCCGGCAGCCTCGAACCGTTCCAGGCCCTGGTCGAGCAGAAGAGCCAGGAGATCAAGGTGATCCTGAAATGACCGCCTCCTCCGACGGCGGCGGGCGCGAGGCCCTCGCGGGCTTCGTCGCCACCCGGCTCGGCAAGGCGCCGGCGCGTCCGACCCCGGCGCGTCCGGCCCCGAAGGCCGCTTCCAACCCGGCCCAGGACTTCGAATCCCTGCCGGGCTACAAGGACCTGAAGCTGCAGCGCTCGGCGGCCGAGCTGATCGGCCTCGGCAACCCGTTCTTCCGGGTCCACGACGCCAAGGCCGGCGCCACGACCCGGATCGACGGGGCGCCGTTCGTCAACTTCTCGTCCTACGATTACCTCGGCCTCAACGGCCACCCGGAGGTGACCGAGGCGGCGCAGGCCGCGCTCCTCGCCTACGGCACCTCGGCCTCGGCGAGCCGGGTCGTCGCCGGCGAGCGGCCGGGCCACCTCGCCCTCGAACGGGCGCTGGCGGCGCATTACGGCACCGAAGCCTGCGTCGTGATGGTGAGCGGCCACGCCACCAACGTCACGACGATCGGCGCGCTGCTGGAGCCCGGCGACGTGATCTATCACGACGCCCTGATCCACAACAGCGTGGTCACCGGGGCCCAGCTCTCCGGCGCCCAGCGCCGCAGCTTCCCGCACAACGACCTCGGCGCCCTCGAGATCCTGCTCCAGGCGACCCGCCACGAGCATCGCCGCGCCCTCATCGTGATCGAGGGGCTCTACAGCATGGACGGCGACGCCCCGGACCTCGCCGGGTTCGTCGCCCTCAAGGAGCGCTACGGCACCTGGCTGATGGTCGACGACGCCCACGGCCTCGGCGTGCTGGGCGCCAACGGCCACGGCCTGCACGAGCATTGCGGCGTCGACCCGAACCGGGTCGACATCTGGATGGGCACGCTGTCGAAGACCCTCTCGACCTGCGGCGGCTACATCGCGGGCTCGGGCGCGCTGGTCGAGTACCTCAAGTGCACCGCCGGCGGCTTCGTCTACTCGGTCGGCCTGTCCCCGCCCCTCGCGGCGGCGGCGGTCGCATCCCTGGCGCTGATGCGCCGCGAGCCGGAGCGGGTCGGGCGGCTGCGCCGCAACGGCGCGCTGTTCCTCGCCACCGCCCGCGAGCGCGGCCTCGACACCGGGATGAGCCTCGGCCTCGCCGTGGTGCCGGTGATCGTCGGCGATTCGCTCAAGGCGGTGACGCTGTCCGACCGGTTGTTCAAGCGCGGCATCAACGTGCAGCCGATCATCCACCCGGCGGTGCCGGAGCGCAGCTCGCGCCTGCGCTTCTTCCTCACCTCCGAGCACACCGCCGGGCAGATCCGCGACACCGTCACGGCGATGGCCGACGAACTCGACGAGATCAACCGCGGCGGCTCGCTGATCGAGCGGCTGATGGCGCGCAAGGCGTAGGGGCGATTCCGGCCTTGACGGAGGCCGGGTCACGCAATCCTCGCGGAGCGACGACGGCCCGGCGCCGGCCCGCGACGGCGACACCGTCTGGACGGAGGTCCGGCCGGAGCAGCCCGTCTCCTACCTGAGCTTTGCCGAAGCGGCGGCGGGATCGCGTTCGGCTTTCCCCGTGCCGAGGGAACGCTGCACGGCGTCGTCATCCGGTGGGGCGGTTGAGGCCCGACCCTCCCTCGCACCGGACGGCCCGGCGGCCGCCTGCACTCCGCTCAGCCCGGTTCCGGCCGCGTCAGGCCGAGCGCCTCGCGCAGGTCGCGTCCATCGACCAGCTTCCGGCCGAGGCGCTTGAGATCGCGCAACTGCGCCCGGCTCGGGAAGCCGCAATAGGGCAGGACCGGGACGGTCCGGCCCTCGGGCAGGCGGCCGTCCTCCCGGACCCGGCGGAGCACCCCGTCGAGGAGCGGCCGGCCGGCCTCGTGCAGCAGCACCGCCGCCCGCGACGCGGTGACGTCGGCGGGAAGGGTCACCGCCTGCTGGGCCAGGATCGCACCGGCGTCGACCGCAGCGGCGAGGCGGTGGACCGTGACGCCGAAGCGAGGCGCCGGCTCCAGCAGGGCGTGCAGGGTCGGCACCGGGCCGCGATGGTGCGGCAGCAGCGAGGGGTGCACGTTCACGCCGCCGAGCGGGGCCGTGGCCAGGGCGTCGGCGTCGAAGATCTGGTCGAAGTGGAACGACACGATCAGGTCGGCCCCGTGCCGGCGCATCAGGTCGCCCACCGCCGCCCCCGCCGCCGAGGCGACCGTGACGCAGGGCAGGCCGAGCCGCCGGCACAGCAGCTTCAGCGGCGTCGCCGCCGCCTTGTCGCCGCCCGGGCTCGCCGCCGGCGCCGGTGCGACCGCCGCGACGAGGTCGGGCAGGCCGAAATTCACCCCGAGATAGGGCAGGAAGCCGGTTCCGGAGCGCATGACGTGGCGCAGGATCTGCCCGGTGAGGCCACCGGTGCTCGGGCGGTGCGGGTCCGACAGGGCGACGACGGCGATCTCGTCGGCATGCTCGGCCACGAACCGGCGCACCGCGCGGGCGTTGGCGAGGGCTTCCAGGGTGAACAGCGCGATGCGCAAGGGCCAATGTCCTCCAGGTCATACGGTTTTCGAACGATGAGTTCAAAAACCGCATCGAAGCCCGCGCGGCGGAGCTTCGCTCCGCGCGCGTGAGCGAAGCCGGTTTCTGCACCGCGAAGCGATCAATCAGAAACCGTATCAGAATCCTCCGGGATCAGGACGGCTGCTGGGTCTCGCGCATCCGGAACGAGAAGCCCCGCATGCCGAGCCGGCGCAGGCGCTCGGGCAGGAGCGCGGCACCCCGTGCCGCCGCCGCGAGGGCGGCCGGGAACGCGATCACCCCCTCGTCGCGGGCGAGCCCGCGGGCGATGCGGCGGGCGGCGGCCTCGGCGCTCATCTCCAGCGGGCGCCAGCCCTGGTAGTCGCCGCCCATCGCGGTGCGGACGTAGCCGGGGCAGACCACGTTCATCCGCACCCCCCGAGGCGCCAGCTTCTCGCGCAGGGCGAGGCCGTGGGCGAGAAGCGCCGCCTTGGTGCCGCTATAGGCCGGCGCGTCGGGCAGCGGCGCGATCGCCGCGAGGGATGAGATCAGCGCGATCTGCCCGCGCCCGCGCCGCTCCATCAGGGCGGCGCACGGCAGGGCGAGGTTGAGCGCCCCCATCAGGTTCACGTCGAGCACCGCGAAGGCGGTCGCCTCGGTCTCGATCCCGCCCTCCGGATGGCCGCCATTGACGCCGGCATTGGCGATCGCGAGGTCGATGCCGCGGCGGCCGTCGACCTCGGCCACCCAGTCGCGCATCGCCGCCCGGTCGCGCACGTCGAGGGGCGTGGCCTCGACCTCGGCGCCCCTGGCCCGGCAGGTCTCGGCGACGGCCTCCAGCCGGTCCGCGCCGCGGGCGTTCAGAATCAGCAGCCGGCCCGGCGCCGCGTAGTGCCGGGCCAGGGCCGCGCCGATCCCGCTCGACGCGCCGGTGATGACGATGACGGAGGGCTCGGACGGCATGAGGATCCCGATGGTTGCCCCGGCCGTGTAGCACAACCGTTGCCGCCGCGTGAAAGGACCCGCCGCAACAGGGCCATCGCTTCGGGGCGATTGCCCTCGGTGCCGCAACCGTGGCGCTTGACGGGGCTGGGGCGATATGGAACGGCCCCTGCTCCGGCGGGCCGGAATCCCAGGTTGAGTGAGAGACGGATGGATCACGGCAAGCTCAAGCGGCTGTGGCCCCGGACCCTGTCCGAGGCCGAGCTTCCCGCCAAGCGGCGGTCGCGGCGGCTTGGCAGCGATCCGACTTCCCGCCGCGTGCGCCTCACCGATCGCTGGGACGAGGGCTTCCTGCGCCTCGGCAAATCCCCCGGACGGCGCAGCCTGAGCTACATCGTCGACGGCCTCGGCATCTACTACGACGCGACGGCGCCGAGCGAACTCGAGGTGATGATCGAGGAGGGCGGCTGGGAGAGCGAGGACATCCTCGCCCGGGCCCGGCGCGGGATCGAGCGCCTGCGCCGGCGCCGCCTCAGCCTCGACAACGATCCCCGGCGCCTCGACCTCGCCGGCCTGCTGGCACGGGACGCCGCCCCGGATTCGCCGCGGCCGCGGCGGGTGGTCATCGTCGACCAGCCGAAGGGCGATCCCTCGATCGGGTTCGGTCTCGCGGGACCGGTGGGCTTCGCCGGCATGCTCGCCGCGGCGGCGAGCGAGCACCCGGAGGCGGAGCGGATCGTGGTGATGGATCCGGCCGCCCGGTCGGGCAAGCCCGGCCACATCGACGCCGCCATGGCCGGCGCCGCCGGGGCCCGGCTCGTCGCCGACCCGGTGGCGGCGTGGTCGGCGGTGGAAGCCTGCGACCGCCTCTACGTCGTCACCAGCCACCTCGGCTTCGAGGCGGCGCTGGCCGGCAAGCCCGTCGCCTGCTTCGGCATGCCGTTCTACGCCGGCTGGGGCTTCACCGACGACCGCCTGCACCTCGCCCGCCGCACCCGCCGCCGGGCGCCCGAGGAGGTGTTCGCCGCCGCCTACCTCGTCTGCTCGCGCTACTTCGAGCCCTATGGCGGCGAGCCGTGCCGGTTCGAGGAGGCGCTCGACATCCTCGACCTCGTGGTCGGCCGCGAGCGCGAGAACGCCGTGCCGACCCTGTGCCTCGGCTTCTCGGCCTGGAAGCGCCCGTGGATCGGCCGCACCTTCGCCGCGCCCGGCTTCCCGCCCGCCTTCGCCCGGGAAGGACGCCCCCTCGCCCCGCACGACCTCGAGGGCGTCGGCCGGGCGATCGCCTGGGCGAGCCGCGCCTCGGACGAGGCGATGGCGGCCTGCCGCGACGCCGGGGTGACGCTGCTGCGGATGGAGGACGGCTTCGTGCGCTCGGTCGGCCTCGGGGTCGCCCTGCGGCCCGGCGCCTCGCACGTCCTCGACGCCGCCGGCATCTACTACGACGCCTCCCGGCCGAGCGACCTGGAACGCCTGCTGGAGGCGGGGGAGTTCGCACCCGAGACGCTCGCCCGGGCGGCGCGCCTGCGGGAGGCCATCGTCGCGGCGCGGGTCAGCAAGTACAATGTCGGCGCCGGCACCGTGCCGCCGATGCCGCGGCCCGGTCCGGTGGTGCTGGTGCCGGGTCAGGTCGAGAACGACGCCTCGATCCGACTCGGCGGCACGACGGTCGCCGGCAACGCCGCCCTGCTGCGGCTGGCGCGCGAGCGCAATCCCGATGCGGTGATCGTGTTCAAGCCGCATCCCGACGTCGAGGCCGGCCTGCGCCCCGGCTGGGTGCCGCCGGAGGAACTGGCGCGCTCCGCCGACGTGGTGCTGCGCGACGTCTCGGCGGCCGACGCGATCGAGGCCGCCGACCGGATCGAGACCATGACCTCGCTCCTCGGCTTCGAGGCCCTGCTGCGCGGCAAGCCGGTGACCACCCACGGGCTGCCGTTCTACGCCGGCTGGGGCCTGACCGAGAGCCCGCCCTGCCCGCGCCGCACCCGCCGGCTCGGCCTCGACGAACTCGTGGCGGGGGCGCTGATCGCCTATCCGCGCTACGTCGACCCGCGCACCGGCCTGCCCTGCCCGCCCGAGGTGCTGGTGCGCCGCCTCGCCGAGGGGGATCCGGAACTGGCGCGCCGGGTACTCACCCCGGAGGGCGTGATGAAGCAGGTCTGGTCGCTGGTTTGGCGCCGGGTGCTCGGGCGCGGCTGAGGCGAACGCCCGCGGTTTCGCGGCTCCGGAGCCACCGGCCTGCCGGGGATGATCCGCTTCCGGCGGGCCGACCGGGCAGGACTCCGGAATGCGGCCGCACGGATCAGCGTGTTCCGATCACGGCGCGGGATCCCCTCTGCCCATCCGGTAGAGGGGATCCCGCGTTCGAGACTTCGAGTGTCCGATCGATCTCGCGGAATCGGCGGCCGGTTCATACGAAATCCGTATGATCGCTTCAGGCGATCCCTGCGGGATCATGGCGATTGCTGCGCAATCGCTTTCGCGATGTGGATTTCGGCTTCGCTCAGGTGCGTGGAGCCCTCCGGCTCCACCGCGCGGGCTCATGATACGAAATCCGGGAGATGTCGTATCAGACGCTCTGGAGAACCTCGATCGGGCCGAGGCCGGCTTCGGAGGCGTCGAAGTCCTGCTGAAGGCGCCGCACCGGCCTCGGGCGGTCCTCGAGCCACGCCCCCTGAGCGAGGTCGAGGCGGGCGGCGGCGGCCTCGACCGCGGCCAGCATGCCGTCGCGTCCGTAATACACGCCGCGGATCTGGATGTGGGCGACCATGGCCTTGATGAACGCGTCCCAGAGGTCGGTCCGCGGCGCCCGGCCCTCGGTCCAGAACCGGTCGAGCGGCCCCTGGAAGGTCAGGCCGGCGACGTCGTAGACCGCGGCGCCGAGGGTCATGGTCGGCTTGCCGGCCCGCATCGACCACATGCCGACGGTGCTGTTGACCGTGACGACACCCCGGGAGCCGGTAAGCATCCGGCCGAGATCACCGCCGTCGAGGTAGTCGACCCGGTCCGAGACCCCCCATTTCTGCGCCGAGCGGCGCACGATCCGCCCCCAGTTGCGCACGCCCGGATCGAGGGGATGGACCTTGATCAGCAGCCGCGAGCCCGCCGGCGCGCTGCTGGCGAACGAGCGGATCACGGTGTGGATCGGCGTCTTCAGGTCGAAGAACGGCGAGTACGCCCGCAGCTGGAAATCGTTCTCCATCTGCAGCGGCATCACGTAGTACGGCGTGCCGGCGGCCTCGAGCGCGTCGACCGCGGCATCGACCCTGGGAGTCCGGCGCTTGGCGGTGAGGATGTGCAGGCCGGTGCCGAGGTAGACCAGCGCCGGGTGGTGCACCTGATGCGACTTGTAGGACGGGTAGAGCCACCACAGCCAGTTGCTGAGCAGGTGGTAGGCCATGTCCCAGACGATCTGGGTGACGAAGCTGTCCTTGTAGCGCGGGGCGAGATCGGGCTCGGCCGCCTTGCGGGCGAGGTCGAGGATCGCTTCCGGATCGCGCGGGAAGCAGCTGTCGCCCGACATGCCGTCGCGCTCCAGGGTGATCCAGTCCGGCCGGAGATAGCCGTAATCCGTCACCGTGACGTGGAGCCCGCGGGCCTTGGCGGCGGCGATGGCGACCTTGTGGTAGTAGCGCTGCTCGCCGAGCAGGACGAGGTCGGTGACGCCCTCGCGATCGATCAGGTCGGAGATGTAGGCCGGCCACTTCTCTCGCGACGAGCGGAAGTTGAACGCGCCGCCGCGGCGCCAGAACAACCAGTCTCCGAAGCAGAGGTTGACCCGCAGGCAGCGGTGTCCCCGCGCCTCGAGGGCGTCCGCGATCCGGGCGAAGAACGGCGTGACCGGCCCCTGGAGGAACAGGAAGACCTGGCGCTGGCTCGGGCCGGCGACCTGGGAACGGACGGGATCGGCGCTCACGGGCACACCTCTCGGGTACGCGGAGGGGATGGGAAGCGGGCGGTGGAGCGGACGGGACCGCCCGGACGAAGGCTATCGGCCGCTTCGGGAGGGGCAATGGCAGGAATGCAACACTCTCCGGGATTCACGGGCCGGTCCGGATGACGGAGTCGGCCGGCCCGACCGGGCGGTGATTCCGATGGCCCGCAGAGGCACCAGGATCGCGGCAGGAAAACGACCGACCCCCGGCGCCGGTGCGGTCCTCCACACCTGTTGCCCCCGGACCACGGCCGCGGGCCGGCGGGCCGTGCTCGCGCCGCATTTCTCCGCGAGCGAACCGCGGCCCCGATCGCGGTCATGTGTAAACCGGGCAACAGTGCCGGAGGCTTTGCGCCCCCGGCCGTCCGTTACCGTCCGATTCATCGATCGGAGCGACACAGACTGTTAAGGTGCTTCGAGCGAGCCCCGGCCGCCCCCGGCGGCCCGGCGGCTCCGGCGGAGTCGGGACATACCCACGGCGGGGCCTGTCGGGCCGCCCGCGCGGCCGGGTCGGTTGGAGGATGGTGTATGGTGCGTGTCGGTACGCTCGCGGTCCTGGCGGCTGTTCTGCTGTCCGGCTGCAGCGGCGTTCTGCCGGCGTCGGGTCCTTCCACGGAGGCGGTCGCCACCGGCAAGGACATCGCCACCGACCAGGGCCTTCTTGCCCGCTACGAGATCGTCGACGTCAACGCCGCCGTGGTGGAGGCCCTGCGCGGACGCCCCCTCGACAGCCTGCTCGCCTCGTTCGGCGACCGCCGCGCCTCGGTCCAGCCGGTGATCGGCATCGGCGACACCGTGTCGGTCACGGTCTGGGAGGCCGGCACCGGCGGGCTGTTCTCGGCGCCCGCCCTGCCGGACGGCCTGTCGGCGGGGTCCAAGGCCTCGGTGATCCCGGAGCAGATCGTCGGTCGCGACGGCGCCATCTCGGTGCCCTATGCCGGCCGGATCAAGGTCGCGGGCAAGCGGCCCCAGGACGTCCAGGCGCAGATCGAGGCCGACCTCGCCGGCAAGTCGATCCAGCCCCAGGTGCTGGTCAGCGTCACCTCAGCCCTCAGCTCCAGCGTCACGGTGCTCGGCGAGGCGGCCGGCTCCGCGGCCCGCGGCGCGCTGGCGGGCCGCGGCACCGGCCCGGCCTCGCTCCTCGGCGGCGGCCGCGTTCCCCTGACCGACACCGGCAACCGCCTGCTCGACGTCATCGCCACCGCCGGCGGCGTCTCGGCGTCGGTCAACGAGACCTTCGTCCGCCTGTCGCGGGGCCAGACCACCGTCACCGTCCCGCTGCTCGCGGTGGTGTCGAACCCGCAGGAGAACATCTATCTGCGCCCGGGCGACACGGTCACGCTGGTGCGCGATCCGCAGACATTCCTGGCGATCGGCGCGCTCGGCGCCCAATCCGAGATCCCGTTCAGTGCCGACGGCATCTCCCTGTCGCAGGCGCTGGCCAAGGCCCGCGGCGTCTCCGATGCCAACGCCGACCCCACCGGCGTGTTCGTCTTCCGCTTCGAGCCGTCCTCGCTGGTGCGCCGGCTGCGGCCGGAGAGCCCGCTTCTCGCCGCCCCGCAGGTGCCGGTGGTCTACCGGGTCGACATGCGCGACCCCAACAGCGTGTTCGTCACCCAGGCGTTCCGGATGCGCAACCGCGACCTCGTCTACGTGTCGAGCGCGCCGTTCAACGAGGTGCGCAAGATCCTCGGCGTGTTCTCGACCATCACCGCCCCGGTCACCGCCGGCGCCGCGGTCTACGGCACGGCCCGCTGATCCCACGACGGGGTTCCCGCGGGAGCCCCCTCCCCTCGACGACGAGAGGCTCCGCCGGGTCGCCGGCGGAGCCTCTCGTCGTTCGGGATCGCGGTGGCGGGGACGGCGTCCCCGCTCCTGTCAGCGGCTGAACTTCTTGTACTTGATCCGGTGCGGGATCGTGGAGTCGATGCCGAGGCGGCGCTTCTTGTCCTCCTCGTAGTCGGCGAAGTTGCCCTCGAACCACTCGACGTGGCTGTCGCCCTCGAAGGCGAGGATGTGGGTCGCGATCCGGTCGAGGAACCAGCGGTCGTGGCTGATGATGACGGCGCAGCCGGCGTAATCCTCCAGCGCCTCCTCCAGCGCCCGCAGGGTGTCGACGTCGAGGTCGTTGGTCGGCTCGTCGAGCAGCAGCACGTTGGCGCCGCTCTTCAGGATCTTGGCGAGGTGGACCCGGTTGCGCTCGCCGCCCGACAGCACCCCGACCTTCTTCTGCTGGTCGGAGCCCTTGAAGTTGAAGGCGCCGCAATAGGCTCTGCTGTTGATCTCGCGCTTGCCGAGATACAGGATGTCGTTGCCGCCGGAGATCTCCTGCCACACCGTCGCGTCGGGGCTGAGGGCGTCGCGGGACTGGTCGACGTAGCCGAGCTTGACGCTCTCGCCGACGCGGATCTCGCCCTTGTCCGGCGTCTCCAGGGCGTTGATCATCCGGAACAGCGTCGTCTTGCCGGCGCCGTTGGGGCCGATGACGCCGACGATGCCGCCCGGCGGCAGCTTGAACGACAGGTCGTCGATCAGCAGCCGGTCGCCGAACGCCTTCTCCAGGTGGTCGAACTCGATGACGTTGTTGCCGAGCCGCTCGGCGATCGGGATGACGATCTGGGCGGTGGAGGGCCCCTTCTCCTGCGACTTGGCGACCAGCTCCTCGTAGCGGGTGATGCGGGCCTTCGACTTGGCCTGCCTGGCCTTCGGCGAGGCTGACACCCATTGCTGCTCGCGCTCGATGGTGCGCTGGCGCGCCTCCTCCTCGCGGCCCTCCTGGGCGAGGCGCTTCTGCTTCTGCACCAGCCAGGACGAGTAGTTGCCCTCGTAGGGAATGCCCCGACCGCGGTCGAGTTCGAGGATCCAGCCGGTTACGTTGTCGAGGAAGTAGCGGTCGTGGGTGACGATCAGGATCGCGCCCGGGTAGTTGCGCAGGTGGTTCTCCAGCCACCCGACGGTCTCGGCGTCGAGGTGGTTGGTCGGCTCGTCGAGGAGCAGCAGTTCGGGCTGCCACAGCAGCAGCTTGCACAGCGCGACCCGGCGACGCTCGCCGCCCGACAGCGTCGCCACCGCGACGTCGTCGCCGGGGCAGCGCAGGGCGTCCATCGCCTGATCGACCTTGGAGTCGAGATCCCACAGGCCCTTGGCCTCGATCTCGTCCTGGAGGCGGGTCATCTCGTCCGCCGTCTCCTCGGAATAGTTCATCGCGAGGTCGTTGTAGCGGTCGAGGATCGCCTGGGATTCGGCGACGCCCTCCATCACGTTCTCGCGCACGGTCTTGTCGGGGTCGAGCTGCGGCTCCTGCGGCAGGTAGCCGACCCGGGCGCCCTCGGCGACGAAGCCGTCGCCGGAATAGTCCTTGTCGATGCCGGCCATGATGCGCAGCAGGGTCGACTTGCCGGCGCCGTTGACGCCGAGCACGCCGATCTTGGCGTCCGGGTAGAAGGACAGGTGCACGTTGTCGAGCACCTTCTTGCCGCTGGAATAGGTCTTGGTCAGACCTCGCATGTGGTAGATGAATTCACGGGCCATGGGGTGATCCTCGGATAGGGCGATGGGGGCGGCGCTGCCGGAACGGCACGGGCGGCTCGGACCGCCGGCAGGGCGCCTTGCGCCGCGGAATGGGGATTGCTCCCGCGATTATCAGGGCGGCCGGAGCCCCGCAAGCGGCTCACCCGAACGGGTTCTTCACCGTCTCGGCCGTCTCCTCCGCGCTCCCGGCGCGCTCCGGCAGGTCCTGTCCTTCCAGCGCCTCCACCACCGCCTCGACGAGGCGCCGCAGGGCGCGGGCGCGCTCGAGGCTGCGGCGGTCGCGGGCGAGTTCGAGGGAGCCGTGCAGCACCACCCGGCCGGTGCCGTTCTCGATCGTGAGGTCGCCGAGGGTCTGCACCGTGCTGTCGTCGGCGAAGGGAGTGAGGGTGCGCTCGGCCATGGTCGGGCCTCGTTCAGAACAGGGAGCGGAGGAACTCGCGCCACGCCCGGCGCGCCATGCGCCGGAGTTCGGTGGTGAGCCAGTCGGCGAAGGACGGCTCGCGCCGGCGCCCGCCGGCATAGGCGTCGCGTTGCGGCTCGGGCAGCGCCATGGTGCGGGCGCGGGCCGCCGGCGGCAGGTCCGGGAACACCGTGATCCCGCCGATCTCGGCGAGGCGCGCCGGCGAGACGGCCTCCCAGGTCCCGCCGTCGGCGTTGCGGGCGAGGTAGATTCCGGCCTCGCGCCGGGCTGGGTCGTAGACCGCCTTGAACAGCCGGGTCGGAACCAGCACCCGCCCGCGCAGGGCCTGGACGCTGCCGCCCTCGAACAGCGGGCCCGTGACGACGTGGAGGTCGCCCCGCTCGACCGCGAGGTTGCGCACCGCCGCCTCGATGCCGGCCCACAGGGTGCGGTTGAAGTCGGGATTCTGCGGCACGATGTTGGCGAGGCTGAACGATTCCTCCTGGGCCTCCGGATCCGGCATGTCCCCGGACGGCGCCATGTGGCCGCGGTCCCAGCCGCTTCCGGCGTAATCCGCGAGGTCGGAGCGGGCGGCTTCCGGCAGGCGCCTCTCCTCGTGGAAGGCATCGACGCGGTCGACGCTCCGGGCGGCGCGCACGCTCCCTGCCGTCAGGCGCTCGGCGGCGTAGAGCGGGGTGCGCGACAGGCCCGAGTAGAGGAGCGCGAAGGCCCGGTAGCACAGCGGCGTCGTTCCCGCCGCGAGCCGCGGGTTGTCGAGGACCGGCGCGCGGCCGCCGGCGAAGAAGCGCGGGCAGTCCTGGGCTGCGGCCGGTCCCGCAACCAGAACCGCGAGGAGAAGGGCGGCGGACGGTCTCGGCATCACGGGCGGGTCAGAAGCAGACCCGGACCTTGCGCGGTCCCTCGGGGGTCGGCCGCCAGCGCCAGCCGCAGGGCGGGCGGTCGACCGGATTCCAGGTGCAGTGCAGGAACAGGTCGCAGGTTCTCCCGCCCGGTGCCGCCGCCGGCGCGTTGGATGGCGGAACCGATGGGATCGGCCGCCCGGCCGCCTCGGCGGCTCCCGCGAGCGGAAGCGCGGCCAGCATCAGCCCGAGGATCGCTCCGGTTCGCCCGGCCACTCGCATTCTCCCCTCCCGCACCGTCCGGCGGGCGAGACATAGCCGAATCACGCCGCGCCGTCCCCGGAGCGAAGGGCATGATTCGGCCCGAGTTCGGACTTATCTTTCAACTTGCTACAATGCGCGGTCCCCGGCGAGCGACGATTGTGACGTCAGAATGGCAATGTCGGGTGCTTGCGTGATAAAGGCTGCCGATTGTAGGGGTCCCGGCAATCATGCCCGGCTGCCCCAAGGCCCGTCACGCCTCAGTGCGGGAGAAGGCGGCAGGCCAGCCGACGAACAGAAAACAGGTGTCGCCCTTGTCTCAACCGGTTCTCACCCTCCTGGATCAGGTCCGGGTTCCCTCGGATCTCCGCCGGCTTCCTGAGAGCGACCTGGCACAGGTCGCCGCCGAGCTGCGGGCCGAGACCATCGACGCCGTCTCGGTCACCGGCGGCCATCTCGGCGCGGGGCTCGGCGTCGTCGAGCTGACGGTCGCCCTGCACTACGTCTTCGACACCCCCGACGACCGCCTGATCTGGGACGTCGGCCACCAGGCCTACCCGCACAAGATCCTGACAGGCCGCCGCGACCGCATCCGGACGCTGCGCCAGGGCGGCGGCCTGTCGGGCTTCACCAAGCGCGCCGAGAGCCCCTACGATCCCTTCGGCGCCGCCCACTCCTCCACCTCCATCTCCGCCGGCCTCGGCATGGCGGTCGCCCGCGACCTCGCCGACGCCGCGGCGCGTGCCCGCGGCGAGACCCCCGAGCGGCGCAACGTGGTGGCGGTCATCGGCGACGGCTCGATCTCCGCCGGCATGGCCTACGAGGCGATGAACAACGCCGGCGCGCTCAAGTCGCGCCTCGTCGTCATCCTCAACGACAACGACATGTCGATCGCGCCCCCGGTCGGCGCGATGTCGGCCTACCTCGCGCGGCTGGTCTCGGGCGACACCTACCGGAGCCTGCGCGACACCGCCAAGACCTTCGGCCGCCTGCTGCCCAAGGCCCTCTACGACACCGCCGCGCGGGCGGAAGAGTACGCCCGCGGCATCCTGTCGGGCGGCGGCACGATGTTCGAGGAACTCGGCTTCCACTACGTCGGGCCGATCGACGGCCACAACCTCGACCACCTGCTGCCGATCCTCAAGAACGTCCGCGACGCCCCCGACGGCCCGGTGCTGGTCCACGTCGTGACCCAGAAGGGCAAGGGCTACGCCCCGGCCGAAGCCGCTGCCGACCGCGGCCACGCGGTGGTCAGGTTCGACGTGATCTCGGGGGTGCAGGCGAAGGCCAAGCCGAACGCCCCGGCCTACACGAGGGTGTTCGGCGAGAGCCTGATCAAGGCCGGCGACGCCGACGACAAGGTGGTGGCGATCACCGCCGCGATGCCGTCGGGCACCGGGGTCGACCTGTTCTCGAAGGCGCATCCCGACCGCACCTTCGACGTCGGCATCGCCGAGCAGCACGCGGTGACCTTCGCGGCGGGCATGGCGACGGAGGGCTACAAGCCGTTCGTGGCGATCTACTCGACGTTCCTGCAGCGCGGCTACGACCAGCTCGTGCACGACGTGGCGCTGCAGAACCTGCCGGTGCGGTTCTGCCTCGACCGGGCCGGCCTGGTGGGGGCGGACGGGGCGACGCATGCCGGTGCGTTCGACCTGGCCTACCTGTGCTGCCTGCCGAACATGACGGTGATGGCGGCCTCCGACGAGGCCGAGCTGGTGCACATGGTGGCGACCGCGCACGCGCACGACGCCGGCCCGATCGCGCTGCGCTACCCGCGCGGCGAGGGGGTGGGCGTCGACCTGCCGGAGCGGGGCGAGGCGCTGGCGATCGGGCGGGGCCGGGTGGTGCGCCGTCCGGCGAACGCGCGGGTGGCGCTGGTGAGCCTGGGGACGCGCCTGTCGGAGGCGCTGAAGGCGGCGGACCGGCTCGAGGCGTCGGGGATCGGGGTGACGGTGGCGGATGCGCGGTTCGCCAAGCCGCTGGACGAGGCGCTGCTGTTGGATCTGGCGGGGAGCCACGAGGTTCTGGTGACGCTGGAGGAGGGCTCGGTCGGGGGGTTCGGCGCGATGGTGCTGCACCTGCTGTCGGCGCGGGGTGCGCTGGATGCCGGGACGGTGCGGGTGCGGACCCTGACGCTGCCGGACAGCTACCAGGACCACGACACGCCCGAGAAGATGTACGCCGAGGCGGGGCTGGACGCCGCCAGCATCGTCAACGCCGTCGAGGCCGCCATCCCGGCCAAGGAGGCCAAGGCGCGCGACGCAAAGGCCGGCCGCGAGGAGCGCAGCCGCCTGCGCCTCGCCTGATCCCGACGACCTGATGCGCGGGCGGCACGGCCGCCCGCCGCCGACGGGTTCAGGCTTCCTTCAGCTTGTCGCCCCCAACCCGGGATGGCAGAAGCGGCGGACCTCGCGGCCCGCGGCTGCGGCACCCTTTTTCTCACGAGCGGACGGCCGCTCCGGATGACGAACACGCGATGATCGAGGCGGCGGACCGCACCCAGTCTGAAGCCCGGCCGGAGGTCGGCCCGGTCCTGATCACGGGCGCGAGCGGCTTCCTCGGCCCGGCCCTGGTCGACGTGTTCCGCGCCGCCGGCTTCCCGGTGCGGATCCTGGTGCGCGCGACGAGCCCGCGCACCAACCTGACCTGGCACGACGTCGAGGTCGCCGAGGGCGACATGCGCGACCCGGCGGCGGTCGCCGCCGCGATGGCGGGCATGCGCTACCTCGTCCACGCCGCGGCGGATTACCGGCTGTGGGCGCCCCATCCCGAAGAGATCGTGCGCACCAACCGCGACGGCACGAGGGTGCTGATGCAGGCGGCGCTCGCGGCCGGCGTCGAGCGCGTCGTCTACACCTCCAGCGTCGCGACGATCCGTCCGCACGACGACGGCACGCCCGCCGACGAGACCCGGCCGCTGACGCCCGAGACCGCGATCGGCGCCTACAAGCGCAGCAAGGTGGTGGCCGAGCGCGTGGTCGAGGAGATGGTCGCCCGCGACCGGCTCCCGGCGGTGATCGTCAACCCCTCGACGCCGATCGGCCCTCGCGACGTCAAGCCGACCCCGACCGGCCGCATCATCCTCGACGCCGCCCAGGGCAGGATCCCGGCCTTCGTCGATACCGGCCTCAACCTCGCCCATGTCGACGACATCGCGCGCGGGCACCTGCTGGCGCTGGGCCGAGGCCGGATCGGCGAGCGCTACATCCTCGGCGGCGAGGACGTGATGCTGGCGCGGATGCTCGCCGACATCGCCCATCTGGTCGGGCGCAAGCCCCCGACCGTGCGGCTCCCGCGGGCGGCGGTCTACCCCATCGCCTTCGTCTCCGAACTCGCCGCCCGGGTCACCGGCAAGGCGCCGCTCGCGACCCTCGACGGGGTGCGGATGTCCCGCTACCGGATGTTCTTCTCCGACGCCAAGGCCCGGGCCGAACTCGGCTACGCCGCCCGCCCCTACCGCGAGGGCCTGCGCGACGCCGTCGCGTGGTTCCGCCAGGCAGGATACCTGACATGACCACCGCGACCGAGGCGCGCTCCGGCAAGTCGCATCGCGACGAGAACTTCCCGGTCGCGTCGCACCTCATCCATCCCCGCCACCGCGGCGCGATCCTGGCGTTCTACGACTACGTGCGCGCCGGCGACGACGTCGCCGACCACACCGAGCTGTCGCCCGACCGCAAGATCGAACTCCTCGACGGCCTCGCCGACGCGCTCACCGGCGCGGGTCCGGACGACCCCGAGGCGGCGCCGCTGCGCACCGCGCTCGCCGCGCGCGGCCTGCCGCCGCGCCACGCCCTCGAACTCCTCGACGCCTTCCGGATGGACGCGCGCAAGACGCGCTACGCCGACTGGGACGAGCTGATCCACTATTGCCGCTACTCGGCGATGCCGGTCGGGCGCTTCCTCCTCGACGTCCACGGCGAGGATCCGGGCGTGACCTGGGGGCCGTCGGACGCGATCTGCGCCGCGCTCCAGATCATCAACCACCTCCAGGATTGCGGCAAGGACTACCGGCGCAACGACCGGGTCTACCTGCCGGTCGAGACACTGGCCAGGCACGGCGCCGCGGTCGAGGATCTCGCGGCGGAGCGCGCCTCGCCGGCCCTGCGGGCCGTCGTCGCGGAACTCGCCCACCGCACCCTCGGTCTGCTGGAGGAGGGCCGCGCCCTCCCCGACCTGATCGAGGACACCCGGCTCAGCCTCGAGATCGCGGCGATCCACCGCCTCGCCGTCCTGCTGGCGCAGGGATTGACCACCCGCGACCCGCTGAGCGAGCCGGTGCACCACGGCAAGGCCGCCTTCGCGCTGATCGCGCTCCAGGGCGTCGTCGCCTGCCTCGCCCGCCGGCCGTTCCGCCGCCGCGTCGCGGCGCTCCGGGGAGCCCGGCCGTGACCGCCGCCGCGACCACCGCCGCGATTCCTGCCGAGGTGTCGGCCCAGCCGGCGGCCGGCTCGTCGTTCTACACCGCCATGCGGCTGCTGCCGGCGGCGCAGCGCGACGCGATGTACGCGGTCTACGCCTTCTGCCGCGCCGTCGACGACGTCGCCGACGACGGCGGCGCCCGCGACGTCCGCGCCGACGAGCTCGCCCGCTGGCGCGCCGACATCGACGCGCTCTACGCCAACGGCGCGGCGCCGGCCCGGGTGCAGAACCTCGTCGGTCCGGTGCGCGACTTCGGCCTGAAGCGCGAGGATTTCCAGGCGGTCATCGACGGGATGGCGATGGATGCCGAGGCCGACATCGTCGCCCCCGACGCCGCGACCCTCGACCTGTACTGCGACCGGGTCGCGAGCGCCGTAGGCCGGCTCTCGGTGCGGATCTTCGGCCTGCCCGAGGGGCCGGGCCGCGACCTCGCCCACCATCTCGGCCGGGCGCTCCAGCTCACCAACATCCTGCGCGACATCGACGAGGACGCCGAGCGCGGCCGGCTCTACCTGCCGCGGGAGCGCCTCGCGGCGATCGGCCTGCCGCACCCGGATCCGGCGGGCGCCCTCGCCCATCCGCGCCTCGGCGAGGTCTGCGCCGCCCTCGTGACCGAGGCGGAGGCGCATTACGCCGCCTCCTGGCGCATCATGGCGGGCGCTCCCCGCAGGGCGACCCGGGCGCCGCGGCTGATGGCGGCGGCCTACCGCCTCTACCTCGACGCCCTCGTCCGCCGCGGCTGGGCCGCGCCGCGGGCGCGGGTCAAGCCGGGCAAGCTGCGCCTCCTCGGCGTGGCCCTGCGCCACGGGATCGCGTGAGATGACAGGAACGGTTCACGTCCTCGGCGCGGGCCTCGCCGGCCTCTCGGCGGCCGTGCGGCTCGCGGCGGCCGGCGAGCGCGTCGTCGTGCACGAGGCGGCCAAGCAGGCCGGCGGCCGCTGCCGCTCGTACCACGACGCGACGCTCGGCCTGACCATCGACAACGGCAACCACCTGCTGCTCTCCGGCAACCGGGACGCCCTCGACTTCCTCGCCCTGGTCGGCGCGCCGAAGGACGCGCTGACCGGGCCGGACGAGGCCGCGTTCCCGTTCGCCGACCTGCGGACCGGCGAGCGCTGGACCCTGCGCCCCAATGCCGGGCGCCTGCCGTGGTGGGTGCTGGCCGCCGACCGGCGCGTGCCGGGCACCCGCGCCATCGACTACCTCGCGCCGCTGGGCATCTTCCGCGGCGCCGGCCGCTCGGCGACGATCGGCGAGAGCATGGCCTGCGAGGGCGCGCTGTGGGAGCGGCTGTGGCACCCGGTGCTGCTCGCCGCCCTCAACACCGAGCCGAAGGACAGCGATGCCGGCCTCGCCGCCACCATCCTGCGCGAGACGCTCGGTGCCGGCGGGCGGGCCTGCCGGCCGCTGATCGCCGTCGAGGGGTTGTCCACCGCTTTCGTCGACCCCGCCGTGGCGAGCCTGGAGCGGCGCGGCGCCTCGCTGCGGTTGGGCCGGCGCCTGCGCGCTCTGGGCTTCGGCGCCCACCGCGTCGAGCGTCTCGACTTCTCCGACGGCAGCGAAGCCCTCGGCCCGGACGACGCCGTGGTGATGGCGCTGCCGGCCTGGGTCGCCGCCGACATGATCCCCGGTCTCGACGTGCCGCGGGAGCACCGCTCGATCGTCAACGCGCATTTCGCCGTCGCCCCGCCGCCCGGCTCGCCGCTCCTCCTCGGGGTGATCGGCGGCACGACCGAGTGGCTGTTCTCCTATCCCGACCGGTTCTCGGTGACGGTGAGCGGCGCCGACCGCCTCCTCGACGTGCCGCGGGAGGAGCTCGCGGCGACGATCTGGGACGAGGTGGCGCGGCTCACCGGTCAGGCGGGGGCGCCCCTGCCGCGGTGGCAAATCGTCAAGGAGAAGCGCGCTACCTTCGCGGCCACGCCCGCGGAGACGGCGCGCCGGCCGGGAGTGGCGACGCGATACGACAACCTCGCCCTGGCGGGGGACTGGACCGCGACCGGGCTGCCCTCGACCATCGAGGGGGCGATCCGGTCGGGTGCGCGCGCGGCAACGCTTCTCCAGCTCGAGCGTTCCATGCCCGAGAGGAAGGCCGGTTGAATCCGGCTGCCGGCCGGTTCCGCCGAGAGGCGGGACGGGACGGACACGATCGACGGTGCCGAGCCGGCACCACATGACGGGGACAGACGGCGGCGGGAGAGGCCGCGCAACGGGAGCATGAGGACAGTGGGCAAGGTCGAGACGCTGAGCCGCGTGGGCACGCAGGGCAACGCTCTGGAGGACGTCGAGCGGAGGATTTCGCTCGCGTCGCGGGCGCTCGGGCAGCTCGCCGGGCCGGACGGCCACTGGTGCTTCGAGCTGGAAGCCGACGCGACGATCCCGTCCGAGTACATCCTCTACCATCACTTCCGCGGCTCGATCCCGGCTCCCGACCTCGAAGCCAAGATCGCGAACTACCTTCGCCGCACCCAGAGCGCGCAGCACGGCGGCTGGTCCCTCGTCCACGAGGGCGGCTTCGACATGAGCTGCAGCGTGAAGGCGTACTTCGCCCTCAAGATGGTCGGCGACTCGCCGGACGCGCCGCACATGGCCCGCGCCCGGGACGCGATCCTGACCCGCGGCGGCGCCGCCCACGCCAACGTCTTCGCCCGCACCCTGCTCGCCCTCTACGGCGAGGTGCCGTGGACCGCGGTGCCGGTGATGCCGGTCGAGGTGATGCTGCTGCCGAAGTGGTTCCCGTTCCACCTTGACAAGGTGTCGTACTGGGCCCGCACCGTGATGGTGCCGCTGTTCGTCATCCAGGCGAAGAAGCCCCGGGCGAAGAACCCGCGCGACATCCACATCCAGGAACTGTTCACCCAGGCCCCGGACCGGGTGCGGCGCTGGCCGGCCGGGCCGCAGGAATCCTCGCCCTGGCGCCCGGTCTTCGCCGCCATCGACCGCGTGCTCCAGAAGGTCGAGGGCACCTTCCCGGCCGGCTCGCGGGCGCGGGCCATCGACAAGGCGGTGGCCTTCGTCAGCGAGCGCCTGAACGGCGAGGACGGCCTCGGCGCGATCTTCCCGGCGATGGTCAACTCGGTGATCATGTACGAGTGCCTCGGCTACCCCGAGGATCACCCGCTCGTCGTCACCGCCCGCTCCTCGGTGGAGAAGCTCGTCACCGTCAAGGAGCACGAGGCCTACGTCCAGCCGTGCCTGTCGCCGGTCTGGGACACCGCGCTCGCCGCCCACGCGATGATGGAGGTCGGCGGCCCGGAGGCGGAGAAGCGGGCCAAGCGCGCCCTCGACTGGCTCAAGCCGCTCCAGGTCCTCGACATCAAGGGCGACTGGGCCGCCTCGAAGCCGGACGTCCGCCCCGGCGGCTGGGCGTTCCAGTACGCCAACCCGCACTATCCCGACCTCGACGACACCGCCGTGGTGGTGATGGCGATGGACCGGCTGCAATCCCGCCGCACCCCGAGCGAGGACGCGGCCGATTACGGCACCTCGATCGCCCGCGCCCGCGAATGGGTCGAGGGCCTGCAGAGCCGCGACGGCGGCTGGGCAGCCTTCGACGCCGACAACACCTACCACTACCTCAACTACATTCCGTTCTCCGACCACGGCGCGCTCCTCGACCCGCCGACCGCCGACGTGACGGCGCGCTGCATCTCGATGCTGGCGCAGCTCGGCGAGACCCGCGAAACCAGCCCGACGATGGCCCGCGGCATCGATTACCTCATCGCCGACCAGGAGGAGGACGGGAGCTGGTACGGCCGGTGGGGAATGAACTACGTCTACGGCACGTGGTCGGCCCTCTGCGCCCTCAACGCCGCGGGCTTCGACCCCGACGCGCCGCCGGTGCGCAAGGCGGTGGCGTGGCTCGCCGGGATCCAGAACCCGGACGGCGGCTGGGGCGAGGACGCGACGAGCTACAAGCTCGAATACCGCGGCTACGAGCGCGCCTCGAGCACCCCCTCCCAGACCGCCTGGGCGCTGCTCGCCCTGATGGCGGCCGGTCAGGCCGACAGCCCGGCGGTCGCCCGCGGCATCAACTATCTCACCCGCACGCAGAGCGCCGACGGGCTGTGGGAGGAGGAGCGCTACACCGCCACCGGGTTCCCGCGGGTGTTCTACCTGCGCTATCACGGCTACGCGAAGTTCTTCCCGCTCTGGGCGCTGGCCCGCTATCGCAACCTCAAGCGCGGCAACAGCCTGCGGGTCGCCGTCGGCATGTGACCCCGGGCCGCGCGGGTTCGGCACCAGGATTGCGTGGCGGTACGGCCTGCCGCGCGGAACCGTCCGGGGTCCTCGCGGCTTGCGGCCGTGACCACGCCGCGCCCCGGAGCGGGCGCCGGGGAACCCGTCGAGAGACCCGCCGAGAGCCCGCGATGACGCTGTTCAGCTACCACGTCTCGCACGAGCAGATCCCGCCCAGGGACCTGCTCGATCTCGTCCGGCTGGCCGAGGAGGCCGGCTTCGACGCCGCGTTCTCCTCGGACCATTTCCAGCCCTGGGCCTCGGTGCAGGGGCAGTCGGGCTTCGCCTGGAGCTGGCTCGGGGCGGCGCTCCAGGCGACGCAGCGCCTCACCTTCGGCATCATCAGCGTGCCCGGCGGCTGGCGCTACCACCCGGCGGTGCTGGCCCAGGCGGTGGCCACGCTCGGGCAGATGTTCCCGGGCCGGGTGCCGTGGATCGCTCTCGGAAGCGGTCAGGCGATGAACGAGCACGTCGTCGGAACGCCCTGGCCCGACAAGGCCGAGCGCAACGCCCGCCTGCGCGAGGGGGCGGAGATCATGCGGGCGCTGCTCGACGGCGAGACCGTGACCCAGCGCGGCCGCATCCCGGTGACCGAGGCGCGGCTGTGGACGCGGCCCGAGGCGCCGACGCGGCTGGTGGGTGCCGCGACGACGCCCGAGACCGCGGCCTGGGTCGGCACCTGGGCCGACGGGCTCCTCACGGCCGGCACCCGCCCGGATGCCCTGGCCCCGGTCATCGACGCCTTCCGGGAGCATGGCGGCGCCGACAAGCCGATCTTCCTGAAGATGGATCTGAGCTGGGCGCCCAACGCCGCCGAGGCGCTGCATCAGGCGCACGCGCAGTGGCGCTTCAACCAGCTCGGCGGCCCGGTCGCCTGGGAGCTTCGCTGCCCGGCGGAGTTCGAGGCGGCGGCCCGCTTCGTGCGGCCGGAGGACATGCACGAGGCGGTGCTCGTCTCGCACGACCTGCCGGCGATGGCCGACCGGATCGCGGCGTGCGCGGCGCTCGGCTTCGACAGCATCGACCTGCATCAGGTCGGCGGCAGCCAGAGCGCCTTCATCGACGCCTTCGGCGAGCGCATCCTGCCCGGGCTGCGCCGGCGCAAGGCGCCGGCCGCGGATTTCGATTCCTTCGCGGCCCGCATCGCGACGCCGCAGCGGTGAATCGGAGGCGGCGCGCCCGCTCCCCGATCGACCGCCGGACAGGCCGGCACCCGGCGGCGCCGGCCCTCCTCCGGCCTAGAAGTACGACTTCAGCGTGCCGCGGCGGCGCACGTCGAGCGTGGCGCAGTGGAACGAGCCGCCGAACGGGCCGTAGGACAGGAACGGGGTCGGGATCGGGTCGAAGCCCCAGTCCTTGAGGGCCTTGATGAGGGTCGGCTGGCTCGCATCGACCACGATCTTCTTCTCGTCGATGGCGAGCACGTTGATCGAGGTCCAGGGCGAGCACATCGAGATCTTGCTCATGAAGCCCTCGACGGGGTCGGGGCGCGGAGCGATCAGCACGTCCCACGTCTTGAGCACCGCCGGCAGCTTCTCGACGTCGATGTAGTCTGGGTTGACCAGCACCTTGCCGGGGGCGAGCGGCATGAACGACGAGTCGATGTGCATCGGCTGCGGGCACCGGCTCTCGATCTCGTGGATGCGGAAGCCCGGGCCGAGGTGGCGGCGCAGCCACTCGATGCCCATCAGGTTGGTGACGTTCGAGCGGGTCACGAACAGGTCGCGGCCGCAGCGGACGAAGTCGGCGGCGTCGAAGACCGGCTCGAACTCGTTGACCGTGAACTGCATCGGCTCGCCGGCCTTCAGGTTCGGCACCCGGTAGTCGTAGTTGTACAGCTCGTCGGTGAGCTGCGGCCGCGGCGCCGAGGTCCAGCGGGCGCCGGCGTGGAAATACTCCTTGAACAGCGCGCGGTAGGCGTCGCCCTCGAAGTAGCGCGAGCGCCAGCACATCGGGCTCTCGATGATCTCGTCGCCGATGACGAGGTACGGGTCGCGCGGGCAGGCGACGCAGAAGCCGCGCGAGGTCCAGCGCGGGGCGCGGAACTTCTTCGAGAAGTCGACCGAGTCCGGCCGACGGATCTTCACGCCTTCGCCGGCCAGGATCCTGATGAACCCGTCCAGCTCCTGCTGGGCGAGCTTCTTCATGAACTTCGGGTACTTCCAGCCCGAGGCCAGCCGGTAGAACGGCTGGGCCGCCCGCGGCAGGTTGAAGATCACCGTGAGGTGGTGGGTCGGGATCGTGGCGCCGTCGAGCGAGCCGACGATGACCTCCTCCAGCGGGTCCCACTCGTTCCAGGCCATGACCGGCGATTGCGGCGCCGGCTCGCGGCCCCGGCTGCCGGGGGAGGAGAAGTCCGGCAGGTCGTGGGTGGCCTCGTCGGTGGCGGGGCGCTCGGCCTCGAAGGTGGTGTCCCGGTCCATGTTCAGATCCCCCCGGCTGTTCGCGAGCCGGCCTCTTGACGCGCGATTCCGGCGGCAGCGGGGCAAGCGGGCCCGGCGCGGAGAAAGCACGCACTCACAAGTGTTTATGGCGGCTGCCGGCGGAGGCCGGATGCGCCGGTGGCGGTGCCGGATTGCCCGGCAGTGTGGCCGGGCGGTGATAGACAACGCCTGCCAAAGCTGCAACGTGCCGTGAGCAAGGTTGGTGCTGTGGCCGGTGCTTTGCGCGCCACCCGTTGCACGAACAACGCGCTTTTTCCAGCCGCGGTTCTGGCCGGATACACTGAAAGAGGACCATGAAGCGTCTGACGTCCCTGGCTCTCATCGCTGGTCTATGCACGGTCATCGGGCTCCTCGTCTCGTCGGGGCCCGAGGCGGTGATGGTGGCGGCCTGGGGTGCCGGCTGGGGCGCGGCCCTCGTCGTGCTGGCACGCTTCGTCGCGGTCGCCTGGGCCGGCCTCGGCTGGTGGGTGGTCTTCCCGGCGGCGAACCGCCCGACCCTCGCCACCTGCTCGCTGATCCGCTTCGTGCGCGAGGGCATCAACACGCTGCTGCCGGTGGCGCAGGTCGGCGGCGACCTCATCGGCGCCCGCCTGCTCACCCGCCGGGGCGTGTCCGGGGCGCTCGCCGGCGCGAGCATGTTCGTCGACCTGATGGTCCAGGCCCTGACCCAGTTCCTGTTCACGGTGCTGGGGCTCGGCGTGCTGGTCGCCCTCGGCGGCGAGGGGCCGATCGTCGACGCCGTCGAGATCGGCCTGCTCCTGGCCGCCCCGGCCCTGCTCGCCTTCTACCTGATCCAGCGCCGGCACGGCCACCGCCTGCTCCAGGGCGCGATCAGCCGCTTCGCCGGCGGCCGGGAATGGCGGGCGATCGGCGCCGTGGACGCCCTCTACGACGGCCTGCGCGGACTCTACGCCAATCCGCGGCGGGTCGGGGGCGCGATCCTCATCCACCTCGTCGGCTGGCTCATCGGCACGCTCGAAGTATGGATCGTCCTGCGCTTCATGGGCTACGAGGCCGGCTTCCTCGAAGCCCTGGTGATCGAGAGCCTGGCCCAGGCGGTCCGCGGCGCCGCCTTCGCGGTGCCCGGCGCGCTGGGCGCCCAGGAGGGCGGCCTGATCGCCCTGTGCGCGCTGTTCGGCATCCCGGCCGAGGCCGCCCTCGCGCTGTCGCTGGTCAAGCGCCTCGCCGACCTCGCGGTCGGACTCCCGAGCCTGCTGCTCTGGCACCGGATGGAGGACCGCGCCGAGGCCGAGCCGGCGCTTCCCGCCCCGCCCTCCGGCGGGATCGGCGCCTCCCTGCGCGGTCTCCTGCCGGCCTCCTCGCTCTCGCCGGCCTACGGCTACGCGGCCGCCGCGGCGGCGCCTTATTCCGGCGCGGCTTGCATGTCCTATGCCGCCCCGCCGCCGGCCTCCGTGCCGGCCGAGGCCAAGACGGGAGAAGAGTATCGTGCGTAACCGACGAGAGATGCTGCGCTCCGGCGCCGCCGCCCTCCTCCTCGCGGGGCCGGGCATCCCGCTCGGCGCAGGCGCCGCCCACGCCGCCGGGGACGCCGCCGTCGCCCTGGTGGAGACGCTCATCGCCAGCTTCCAGGAGGCGCTGAAGCAGCCGGACGTGCGCGGCCGCGCCGCCCTGCTCGCCGAGCCCCTCGCCACCTCCTTCGACCTGCCGGCGATGCTGCGCCTCGCGATCGGCACCCGCTGGAAGGACATCCCGGCCGACAAGCAGGCGGCGCTGACCGAGGCGTTCGGCCCCTACCTCACCGCCACCTACGCCACCCGCCTGAGCGCCGCCGCCGGCAGCAAGTTCGCGGTCCAGCCGAAGAGCGAGGCCCGGGGCCAGGGGCGGCTCGTCCAGAGCACGGTCACCGACCCGAGCGGCGACGCCTCGCCGGTCGACTACGTGATCGGGCCCGACGGCAAGATCACCGACGTCTTCCTCCAGGGCACGGTCAGCGAGGCGGGGACGCTCCGCACCGGCTTCGGCGAGCCGCTGAAGGAGGGCGGGCCGGACGCCCTGCTCGCCCACCTGCGCAAGACCACCGAGACGATGCTGGCCGCCCGGCCGTCCAAACCCTGATTCCGCGCTCCGACGCGAGCGGAACGGGCCGGCGGCATCGCCGCGGCCCGGCCTCCCGCCCCGCCACGCCGCTCAACCCCCTGCCGGGACATCCGCGACCGCCATGGACTGGACCTGGATCTCGACGCTCTTCCTCGGCCTCGCGACCGCAGGCTGCCTGTACGCCCTGACGGCGGCGTGGCTCGCCGGGCGGCTCGCCCGCCGGCTCGCCCCGCGCCTGCCGGCCGGCGCGGCGGCGCCGTCGGTGACCGTGCTCAAGCCGCTCTGCGGCACCGAGCCGAACCTGTTCGAGAATCTCTCGACCTTCTGCACCCAGACCTATGCCGGATCGGTGCAGATCGTGTTCGGGATCCAGAACGCCGCCGATCCGGCGATCGCTGTGGTGCAGCGCCTGCGCGCCGCCCACCCGGCCCTGCGGATCGACCTCGTGCTCGACGCGCGCCAGCACGGCTCGAACCGCAAGGTCTCGAACCTCGTCAACATGGCGGGCGCGATCGCGCACGACGTGGTGGTGCTGGCCGACAGCGACATGGTGGTGGCGCCCGACTACCTCGACCGGCTGGTCGCCGAACTGGCCCGGCCGGGCGTGTCCGGGGTCACCTGCCTGTATCACGGCGTCCCGGCCGATCGCGGCGCGTGGGCCCAGCTCTCGGGCCTCGCCATCGACACCCAGTTCCTGCCCAACGTCCTCGTCGGCACGGCGCTCGGCCTCGCCGAGCCGTGCTTCGGCTCGACCATCGCGTTCCGGACCGCCGACCTCGCGCGGATCGGCGGCTTCGAGCGGATCAAGGACGACCTCGCCGACGACTACGCCCTCGGCGCGGCCCTGCGCGAGGCCGGCGGCGTGGTGGCGATCCCGAACTTCACCATCGGGCATACCTGCGTCGACACCTCGCTCGCCGAGCTGTGGCGGCACGAGACCCGCTGGAACCGCACCATCCGCAACGTCGACCCGGCCGGCTACGCCGGCTCGCTGGTCACCCACGCCTTCCCGCTGGCGCTGATCGGCGCGCTGGTCCCGGGCGCGGGCAGCCTCGGCCTCGCGGTGGCGGCGCTGGCGCTCGCCTGCCGAATCACCCTGTGCCTGCGGGTCGAGCGCGCCTTCGGCCTCGTGCCGCACGCCTACTGGCTGCTGCCGGTGCGCGATCTCCTGTCCTTCGCCGGCTTCGCGTGGTGCTTCGTTTCCGGCGCCGTGACTTGGAAAGGTCATGATTATCGCGTCGTTGCGGACGGCACGCTGATCCCGGAGCCCGGCCTCGCCCAGGAAACCGGCGCTCCCACGACCTGATTCCGCCCGCGCCCGGGCGCGGCCCCGCAACCCTCCGAAAGACTCACTGATGCGGACCCTCTTCCTCCAGGCCCCCACCTTCGACGGCTTCGACGGCGGCGCCGGCTCGCGCTATCAGGCCAAGCGCGAGATCAAGTCGTTCTGGTATCCGACCTGGCTCGCCCAGCCGGCGGCCCTGGTGCCGAACTCGAAGCTGATCGACGCGCCGCCGCACAACATCAAGCTCGCGGAGATCGTGGCCCAGGCCAACGACTTCGACCTCGTGGTGCTGCACACCTCGGTGCCGTCGTTCAAGTCCGACGTGAAGACCATCGAGGCGCTGAAGGCCGCCAACCCGAAGCTGATCGCCGGCCTGATCGGCGCCAAGGTGGCGGTGGACGCCGCCGGCGCGATGGCCCAGGCCCCGGTGGTCGATTTCTGCGCCCGCAACGAGTTCGACTTCACCGTGAAGGAGGTCGCCGACGGCGTGCCGATGGCGGAGATCAAGGGTCTCTCCTACCGGAACGCCGACGGGGTCGTGGTCCACAACGAGGACCGCGAGATCATGACCGACATGGACCAGTTGCCGTTCGTGACCTCGGTCTACAAGCGCGACCTCGAGATGGAGAAGTACTTCATCGGGTATCTGAAGCACCCCTACATCTCGTTCTATTCCGGCCGGGGCTGCAAGTCGCGCTGCACCTTCTGCCTGTGGCCGCAGACCGTCGGCGGCCACACCTATCGCACCCGCTCGGTCGCGCACGTGATCGAGGAGATCAAGTACTGCCTCAAGGAATTCCCGCAGACCAAGGAATTCTTCTTCGACGACGACACCTTCACGGACAACCTGCCCCGCGCCGAGGAGATCGCCCGCGAACTGGGCAAGCTCGGTGTGACGTGGTCGTGCAACGCCAAGGCCAACGTCCCGCGCAAGACCCTCGAGGTGCTCAAGGCCAACGGCCTGCGCCTGCTGCTGGTCGGCTACGAGTCGGGCAACCAGCAGATCCTGAACAACATCAAGAAGGGCATGCGGGTCGAGGTGGCCGAGCGGTTCACCAAGGACTGCCACGAGCTCGGCATCGCCATCCACGGCACCTTCATCCTCGGCCTGCCGGGCGAGACCAAGGAGACGATCCAGGAGACGATCGCCTTCGCCAAGCGGATCAACCCGCACACCATCCAGGTCTCGCTCGCCGCGCCGTATCCGGGCACCTTCCTGTACAAGCAGGCGGTGGAGAACGGCTGGCTCGACGCGGCCAACGCCGAACTCGTCGACGAGAACGGCGTGCAGATCGCGCCGCTGCACTACCCGCACCTGTCGCACACCGAGATCTTCAACTCGGTCGAGGAATTCTACAAGAAGTTCTACTTCCGCGCCCCGAAGATCGCCTCGATCGTCGGCGAGATGGTGCGCTCGCCCGACATGATGAAGCGGCGCCTGCGCGAGGGCGTCGAGTTCTGGCACTTCCTGCGCGACCGCCAGACCGGCGCCAGGGCGGCGTAAGCGCCGCTCCACCACCGGGAATCGACGGCGGCCGGGCGAGAGCCCGGCCGTTCTCGTCGGGGCAACCCCTCCGGAGCGATTGCCCCTGTTTCTGCTTGGCCTCAGGCGCCGGCAGTCGCGTCCGCTCCTCTTGGCTGTCGCCCCCCTCTGTGTTCGGCAGGACATTCGTCCATCCGAGCCCGCTCAGCGGGGCGCTTTTCGCGCCCGGTATGCACCTGTCGCCCCTCGGGCGACCGCAGAACAATCGCTGAAGCGCTTGCCCTGTGCTAGCTTCCGCATCGGCAGATCACGAGTGCCGCGCGATGCCCGTCCGGGCACGGCCAGCGGCGAAGGATCTGCCAGGGCTACTTCATAGCTTGATCAACCCTCCGGTGCCGGCCTCCGGGCAGCCGGGATCGGACCCTGCGGGTTACGGACCCCCGTCCGGTCCCCGCGGTGCCGGGGGGTGTTCCTGCCAGACGGAGCGAGAATGTCGTCCACCGGCCTCAGCCTCGTGAGCGTCGTGCTGCTCGGTGCCCTGGTTCTCGCCGTCCTGTGGCGACGCCCCGGAGGAACGAGCCGAACCATCCACGAGTGGGAGCAGGGCCTGCTCTACATCGACGGCCGCTTCGCCGGGGTTCTCGGCCCGGGCCGCTACCGCACCCTTGGCCGGCGCGACCGTCTGGTGGTGGCATTGCCGCGCTCCATCACCTTCGAGCGCCTGCACGGCCTCGAAGTCACCAGCGCCGATCGCCTGCTCTACCGGGTCTCGGCGGCGATCGGCTTCGAGATCGTCGATCCCCGCTCCGCCCACGAGAGCGACTGTCGCGAAACCCTGAAGCTCGCGGTGACCGACGCGCTGGTGCAGGCCGCCGCCGCCCGCAGCGTCGAGACGATGCTGAGCGACCGGCCCGGGATCGGGACCGGGCTCGTGGGCGGCTTCGCGCAACCGGTCGCCGGCTGCCGCGTCGTCTCGATCACCGTCACCGCCCTGATCCTGCCGCCGGAACTGCGCCGGCTCTACGCCGAGGTCGAGCGCGCCCGCCTCGAATCCCAGGCCGCCCTGGAGCGCGCCCGCGGCGAGCAGGCGGCCCTGCGCTCCCTCGCCAACGCGGCCCGGATGCTCAAGGGCAACCCCGAACTGATGAACCTGCGCCTGCTCCAGGCGCTCAATCCCGGCGGCAAGGGCGGCGCGACGCTGGTGCTCGGGCGCGACGCGCTGGTGGCGACGAAGCCGGGCGAGGCCGATGCGATGGAAGGAAACGCGTGAGAATGCCGGCAGCGGGCAGGCGGCTCGTCGTCACGTCGGACGATTTCGGCCTCAGCCGCGAGGTCAACGAGGCGGTGGAGCAGTCGCATCGCGACGGCATCCTGACGGCGGCGAGCCTCATGGTCTCGGCGCCCGCCGCCGCCGACGCGGTGGCGCGGGCGCGCCGGATGCCGTCGCTGCGGGTCGGGCTCCATCTCGTGATGGTCGAGGCATGGCCGACCCTGCCGGCATCGCGCTTGCCCGACCTCACCACGGCCGACGGCCTGATGCGCACCGACATGGAACGCCTCGGCCTCGACCTCGCCCTGAAGGGCGCCGCCCGCCGCCAGCTCGCGGAGGAGATCGGCGCGCAGTTCGCCGCTTATCGGGCGACCGGCCTGCCCCTCGACCACGTCAACGCCCACAAGCACTTCCACGTCCACCCGCTCATCGCCGGGATGGTCCTGCGGATCGGCCGCCGCCACGGCGTGCGCGCGATCCGCGTCCCGCTCGAATCACGGGCGGCGCTGGCACGGGCGGAACCGGGCGCCGTCCTCGGGCGCGCGCTCGACACCGCGCCATGGGCCACCCTGCTCGGCTGGCGCGCCCGCCGTGCCGGCCTGCTGACGCCGGACGGGGTGCTCGGCCTCGCGTGGTCGGGGCACATGACCGGCGCGCGCGTCGCGGGGTGCCTGCGCCACCTGCCGGACGGCCTGACCGAGCTCTACGCCCACCCGGCGACCACCGGGGGTTTTCCGGGTGAGGCGCCGGGCTACGACTATGCCGGGGAACTCGCCGCCCTGACCGCGCCCGAGAGCCGCGAGGCCCTGCTTGCGTCGGGGGCCCGGAGCGGGGGCTTCTCGGACTTTCTCTAGAACGACGAGACGCCCCTGCCCCGAATGGCGAAAGCCCCGGGACTCGGCAGAGTCCCGGGGCTTTCGCATGATCGTGCCCTACACGAACCGGCGGGCGACGACCGCTTCCGGCTCCGGCTTGCGCTCCGGCTCCCGCCGCGGCGCGTCCGCATCCTTCGGCTTCGGCGGCGGGCCGAGGAAGGCCGGCACGATGAAGAAGGCGGCGAGCAGGGTGAAGAACAGCGACAGGGCGAGCAGCTTGCCCATGCTGGCGGTGCCGGGATGGCTCGACAGCATCAGCGAGCCGAAGGCGGTGCCGGTGGTCAGCGCCGAGAAGAAGATCGCCCGGGTCAGGCTCGACGCCAGCAGGTCGGCGATGCCGGCCCGCCACGCGATGACGTAGTAGATGTGGAAGGCGACGCCGACCGCGAGCATCAGCGGCAGCGCGATGATGTTGGCGAAGTTCAGCGGCATGCCGAGGAGGTAGAGCGCCTCCAGCGTCCAGAACGTCGCGAGCACCAGCGGGCCGAGCGCCATCGCGACGTCCCACGGCCGCCGCAGGGCGAGGGACAGCAGGATGAAGATCGACACCAGGGCGAGCAGCGCCGCCTGAACGAAGGCACCCAGGATGGTGTGGCTCGACTGCAGGGTCGCCACCGGTGCGCCGGTGGCGTGCGGCGCGATGCCGAGCACCTCCTTGGCGAAGCGGTCCAGCACCGTGTTGTCGTTGGAGTTGCCCTTCGGCTGGGCCTCGACCCGGGCGCGGCCGTCGGCGGCGATCCACTCGGAGCGGATCCGCGCCGGCAGGTTCTCCAGCGTGATCTTCTCCGGGTTGAGCAGGCTGCGCAGGCGGGTCAGCAGCCGCTTCAGGTTCGGCACCGTGGCCTCGGTCGCCGCCTCGCGGGCCCGGGGCTCGGCCGCCGCGAGGCGGTCGAGGGTGTCGACGAAGGCGAGGAGCTGCTTCTGCGGCTCGCTCGACCCGTTGCCGGCGACGCCGCGCAGGGCGGTGGCGGTGGACTTGATCGCCGCGACGATCTCGGCGTCCTTCGGTGCCGGCGCCACCCGCGGCGGGTTGAGGGCCGGGCTCAGAACCTGCGCCGCATCCTCGATCGTCGCGAGCTTCTGGTCCTGGTCCGGCGGCACGAAGGTGTTGATGCTGATGACGTCCGCGACGCTCGGCAGCTTCAGCAGCCGCTCGGTCATCGGCACCACCGCATCCCGGTTCGGGACCAGCACGTCGATGCTGTTGGGGCTGTTGCGCGGGTCCTTGCTGAGGTCGAGATAGGTCGCGACCGATTCCACCTTCGCGCTGCGCAGGTGCATCGGGTTCGAATCGAACGGCAGCCAGTACAGCAGCGGCAGCCCGGCGATGGTGACGGCACCGGTGGCGACCAGCACCAGGGTGCGGTGCTTCAGGATCCAGTGATCGACCGCCGCGAGGGAGGCGACGCCAACGTCGTCCTTCTCACCCGGCGGACGCAGCACCGCGATCAGCGCCGGCAGCAGGGTGAGGGAGAACAGGTACGCGACGATCATGCCGACGCCGGCGATGAGGCCGAGTTCCGACACGCCGCGGAAATCCGTCGGCAGGAAGGCGAAGAAGCCGGCCAGCAGCGAGATCGCCGCCAGCGTCAGCGACCAGCCGACGCCGCGGGCGGCGGCGCGGATCGCCTGCTCCAGGTCCGGCCGCTCGAAGCGCTCGGAGCGGTAGCGGACCGCGAACTGGATGCCGAAATCGATGCCGAGGCCGACGAACAGCGCCGCGAAGGCGACCGAGATCGGGTTCAGCTCGCCCACCATCAGCAGCCCGGCCGCCGCGGTGACGATCAGCCCCGCGAAAGTGGTGATCATCACCGCCAGGATCAGCTTCGGCGAGTGCAGGGCGAGCCAGAGGAACAGCAGGATGGCCGCGATGGTGAGGCCGTAGTTCAGGAACGCGTCGTCGGCGAGCGTCGCGAACTCGTCGTCCGCCACCGCCACCTGGCCGGTGAGGCGCACGCGCACGCCGTTCTCCGGCGTCAGGTGCAGCTCGCGGACCGTGCTGCGGATCAGCGCGGTCGCGGCGGCGCCGGGCTCGAGGGCGTCGTAGTCGAGCACCGGCTTGGCGATGACGAAGCGGCGCAGGTCGGCGGGCTCCGCCTTGCCGCCGGACAGCAGGAGCTGCCACGAGAGCTGCGTCCGCTCGCCCTTCAGCGCCTTGTCGAACACCTCGTTGATCCGGTCGACCGGGCCGGTGAGATCCTCGATCTTGGCCTGACCGGCCTTGATGCCCTGCACGCCCATGCCCAGGGCCTGCATGATGCCGCGCAGCGATGGATCGGCGGCGAGCGGCCCGAGCAGACCCTGCTGCTGGATGAGCTGCTCGGTGGTCTGCTCCAGGTCCTTCTGACCCATCAGCAGCAGGCCGTTCTTGTCGAAGAACGGGCCGCCATCAGGGCGGTAGACGAGGGGGAGCAGATCCTTGTGCCTGGAGAGCGAATCGGCGAGCCGGGTCGCGGATTCCTCGGCCTGCTCCGGGGTCGAGGCATCGATCACCGCGACGAGCAGGTTGCTGCGTTGGGGAAACGCCTTCTCGAACTGGATCTCGTCGTGGCGCCACGGCACGTCCGGGGCGATCAGCCGCTCGACATCGGTGTTGATGCGGAAGAGATGGGCCGCGGTCGCCGCGCCTGCGACGGTCAGGATCAGCGCCAGGATCAGGACGAGCCAGCGCCGATGCACTGAGAACGCGACGAGCCGTTCGATCACGATGGATAGCCTGCCTTTAGCGTGCATGACCCGGCGTGCGCCCGATCGTCGGATCAGGGCCCGTCGGGCATTGGACCGCGCCACGTGTCCCGGCCGGAGGGGGATCCGCCCGATCGGACCACCATCCCGTCGCGTCGCGATGCCCGGAAGGCTCCGCTGGCCACGCCCGATGGTGTTGGCGCGCTAAGTAGTGTTCGCCTCCGACGATTGCAACGCATGTCGCCTGAGGAAGCATGAACGGCCCCGGGGACGCGGACGCCCTTGCTGCGGTGCAGCGTCGCAGCCGGGGCCGTGCCAGCGCGCTTTCCCCCGGTGACGCGGGGATAACCGTCGAGTTTGGGCAACACTTAGACCGGTTCGAACCTACCTTGCTGGAATTCCGCCGCTTTTGGCGTTAATCAGCCCCCTTGGCACTGCGAACGACATCTCAAGGAGCCTTGGTCTTGGGCATCCCTCTCCGGTACGTCGCGACGATCGGCGGCTACATCCTCAAGCAGCACCTCACCGGCCGGAAGCGCTACCCGCTGGTCATGATGATGGAGCCGCTGTTCCGCTGCAATCTCGCTTGCGCCGGCTGCGGCAAGATCGATTATCCCGACGAGATCCTGAACAAGCGCCTCCCCGTGGACGAGGCGCTGGAATCGGTGCGCGAGTGCGGCGCGCCGGTCGTGGTCATCGCCGGCGGCGAACCGCTGCTGCACAAGGATCTGCCGCAGATCGTCGACGGCATCATCGCGCAGAAGAAATTCGCGATCGTCTGCACCAACGCGCTGCTTCTCGAGAAGAAGATCGCCCAGTACAAGCCGAGCCCGTACTTCACCTGGTCGATCCACCTCGATGGCGACAAGGAGATGCACGACAAGTCGGTGTGCCAGCGCGGCGTCTACGACAAGGCGGTGGCGGCGATCAAGAAGGCGAAGGATCTCGGCTTCCGCGTCACGATCAACTGCACCTTCTTCAACAACTCCGAGGCGGAGAAGATCGCCGATTTCTTCGACAGCGTGACCCGGATGGGCATCGACGGCATCACCGTCTCCCCCGGCTACGCCTACGAGCGCGCCCCCGACCAGCAGCACTTCCTCAACCGCAAGGCGACGAAGGATCTGTTCCGCGGCGTGTTCCGCTACGGCAAGCAGAAGGGCCGCGAGAAGTGGACCTTCCAGCAGTCGGGCCTGTTCCTCGACTTCCTGGCCGGCAACCAGACCTATCACTGCACGCCGTGGGGCAACCCGACCCGGACGGTCTTCGGCTGGCAGAAGCCGTGCTACCTGCTCGGCGAGGGCTACGCCAAGACCTTCAAGGAGCTGATGGAGACCACCGACTGGGACGCCTACGGCACCGGCAACTACGAGAAGTGCGCCGACTGCATGGTGCACTCCGGCTACGAGGCGTCGTCGGTGGTCGATTCGGTCAAGAAGCCGTGGAAGCCGCTGGTCTATGCGCTGCGCGGGATCAAGACCGAGGGCGAGATGGCTCCCGAGATCTCCCTCGAGAACCAGCGCCCGGCCGAGTTCGTGTTCTCACGCAACGTCGCGCAGAAGCTTTCCGAGATCCGGGACGCCAAGGCCGACACCAAGAAGCGCGCGACAGCGGCCTAACGAGCCGAAGGCCGCCGAGGAATCACGGGCGAGGCGAATCAGCCCGCCCACCTTGGCGGAGCGGCGCGCGAGGGCCGACAGGACGGCGAGCAGATCGGGCTCGCCGTTCGGCTTGAGGGCGTTGGCGAGCGCGGCCGGCAGCGCCCGGCCGGCGGGATCGCACACCGCCCGGATGGCGCAGAACGGCAGCCCGTGCGCCTCCGCGAATTCCGCCGCGACGTGGGATTCCATGTCCACGGCGGCCGCGCCCGTCGACGCGCGCAACTCCGCCTTCGCCGCCGGCGACAGAACCGCCGCATCGACTCCGGCGAGATCCGCCGACACCACCCGCGAAGGCGCGCCGGAGAGGCGCCGCAGCAGCGCTTCTGTCGCCGCCTCATGGGCCGCGAACCGCCGGCCCGCGGCGACGATCCCGCTCGCCACCACCACGTCGCCGGGCTCCAGGGCCGGATCGAGGCCGCCCGCGATGCCGATGCTGACCACGGCGCGGCAGCCGGGCTCGACGCGCGAGCCCAGCATCGCCCGCAGCCGCTCCGGATTGCCCCCGGCCCCGATCGTCGCGACGCCCGGGCCGGCGGCGAGCCGCGCCTCGCGGGCAAGCCCGGTCACGGCCAGCACCGGGTGTGCCGCGGCCGCGTGGTCCTCGACGATCATGGGGTGAGATTCCGGAGAGTTGCTGAGGGCGACGAGCCCCATCGGAGCATCCTTCATACCAGAGCCGGTGCGGCGGCCGTGTGGCGGGTCGGGCACGGCCGCCGACCTAAGCGGGCTTCGCAAAAGCGGTTACCGGTTTTGCGACGAAAACCTGCGGCACAACGAGAACCTGAGCGGACGAAGCGTTGGCACGCCAACGCAAGTCTGCTGAGGGTCGGATCGACATTCCGCCGGCCGGCCCTGGCCGGTGCCGGAAACGCTCCGCCCTGATGCCGGATCCATCATCCGGCCGGTAGGGCGCCCCGGTTTCCCGCGCGGTGCCGCGGATCCCTCCACCACGCGGCTTGACGCAGGATCGGATCGACCGGCATTCTCGCCTCAGGCTGATGCGGCCTGCCGCCTGCGCCCCTTCGGGTTCGGTGAAAGCATCCTCGACGCGAACGGTCGGCTTCCCACGCTGGGCGAACCGGTCAGCAATGCAGGCACTGATCCTCCGGACCGCCCGAGCAGGAGCAGACCCATGCGCACCCACCGTGACGCGAAGCTCATGGCGCGAACCCTCGCCGAGGAACTGACGCGCCACAACACTCCCCTCCCCCTCGGAACCTGCCTCGATATCGTCGCGCGCCAGTTCGGCCTCGCCAACTGGAACGTCCTGGCGGCGCGACTGGAGGAGAAGCCGGCGTCCTCGCCGGTTCCCGCGCCGCCTCCGGGACCGCCGATGCCGGCCGGCTGGCAGGTGACCGGATCGAAGCCGCATCTCTACGAGGCCGGCATCGATGCCGGGATGCCGCATGGGGCCGGCGCCGCGGCGGTGATCCGCAGCCGCTTCGCCCCAGGCGATCCGCAAGCGGCGGATCCGGGCTTCGCGACGCTGATGCAGAGCGTGCGCGCCGAGGCGTTCCGTGGCCAGCGGGTGAGCCTTCGGGCCGACCTGAAGACCGAAGCCGTCAGCGGCGCGGCGACGCTGTGGCTGCGGATCGAGGGGCAGCCCCGGCAGATCCTCGCCTTCGACAACATGGAGGAGCGCGCGTTGGACGGCGTGCTGACCGGGACCCGCGACTGGGTCGAGCGGCGGATCGTGCTCGACGTGCCCGAGGCGGCCCGGACACTGCACTTCGGGTTCTACCTGCGCGGGGGCGGCAAGACCTGGGCCGGTGGTTTCGCGCTGGAACCGGCCACCGCCGACGTCACGGCACCCGTCACGAGCCTGCCGGCCCGGCCGGTGAACCTCGATTTCACCCAGGCCAGTCGGGCGACGCGGTAGCCGGCCTCACGCCGCGGCGGCCATGCTGCAACTCTGGCCGCCATCGACCGGCAGGCAGATGCCGGTGATGAAGCGCGCCTCCTCGGAGGCGAGGAACACCGCGGCGTGGGCGATGTCCCATGCCTCGCCGAGCCGGCCGAGCGGCACCAGCCGGTCGCGGCCGGCATCGACCCGGCCGGTGCTCCGGCACTGGTCGGCGAGAGAGGTGTCGAGCAGGCCCGGCAGGATGGCGTTGGCCCGGATGCCGTCGCGGGCGTACTGCATCGCCACCGCGACCGTCGCCTGGTTCACCGCCGCCTTGGCCGCCGCGTAGGCGAATGCCGGCGCTCCGGGCCAGCGGATCGAGGCAACCGACGAGATGTTGACGATCGCACCCCCGCGGCGGGCCCGCATCCCCGGCAGGATCGCCTTGCAGGTGCGCCAGACGCCACCGACATTGGCCTCGACCACCCGCAGCCAGGCGGCCTCGTCCAGCTCCTCCGGGCCGCCGGCCTCCGCCAGTCCGACGTTGTTGTGCAGGATGTCGATGCGGCCGAAGCGGCGCTCGGCGGCTCCGGCGGCGCGCTCGACCGCAGCGTAGTCGGTCACGTCGGCCGCGAGCGCCTCGGCCTCGTGGCCCTCCTCGGCGATGATGTGGGCGGTCTCCTCGGCCGCCGCGAGGTGGCGGTCGACGCAGACCACCCGGGCCCCCTGGCGGGCGAAGGCGACCGCGACGGCCTTGCCGGCGCCCCAGCCGGTTCCGGCCGAGCCGGCGCCGAAGATGATGGCGGTCTTTCCGATCAGTCGCTCGGACATGGTGCCCTCCTGCCGCCGACAGGAGAGCGGAAAACCGGGGGCCTCGGCAACGCGGTGCGAAGCAGAGCCACCCTCCGGTTCCCGCATGGATCAGGTCAGCGGGGCCTGCCGGCGGAGCGCGTGGCGCCACACCGCGACCGCACCGGCCCCGGCCAGCGCGACCTGGAGGAAGCTTCCCTCGCCGAGATGCGCCGGGCTGACGTCGGCATGCAGGGCCAGCCGGACGACGAGGCCCAGCACGAGGAAACCGGCGCAGAAGGCCAGCGCGGCGAGGAGGAGCGCGACGAAATCGTTCATGATCCCGACCCCGGGCGTGTGAGTGCGGTGCCCGTCCCGGAGCAAGGGGCGGGCCAGTTCCCCGCAGGGCCATCGCGTCGGAGCGATTGCCCTGGTTTTTGCTCGGCCTCTTTTCTGCCTGGCCTCGGGCGCCGGCGTTCGTACGCGACACGTCGTGTCGCCGCTCACCCGGCTCTCGCTCCGCTCCGCGTTCGGGGGAACGTTCGTCCCCCGAACCCACTCCGCGGTGCGCTCCTCGGGCGCGGAGCGCACCGCGACCGCCATGCGGCGGCGCCCTCCGAGCGACCGCAGAACGATCGCCGAAGCGATGGCCCTGCAGTTCCTCAGACCGGCACGGTCGCCCGCATCGACGGCCGGGCATCGAAGCCCGCGAACCATGCCGCCGCCGCCGGGTAGCGGTCGCGCCAGCCGATCCCGGCGAAGCGCAGGTCGAGATAGCCGAGGGCGCAGCCGAAGGTGATCGCGGCGATGTCGACCCGATCGCCGAGCCCGGGCGCCGCCGCCTCGATCGCCCCGAGCCCGCCCTCGATCTTCGCGCGCTGGCCCTCGACCCAGGCGGGCGAACGCTCGCCGTCGCCGCGCACCCGGGTCTCGTAGACGGTGAGCAGGGCGGCATCGAGCAGGCCGTCGCCGACCGACTGCGCCGCCAGGGCCCGCCAGCGGGCCGTGCCGGAGGGCGGGAAGAATCCTCCCTGCCCGAGATCGTCGAGGTACTCGCAGATGACGCGGCTGTCGGCCAGGACGGTTCCGTCGTCGAGGATCAGCGTCGGCACCTGACCGAGGGGGTTGTGGGCGACGATGCCGGCATCGCGGTTGACCGGATGGGCCGCACCCGGCACCAGTTCTAGGCGCTCGACGAGGCCGAGCTCGTGGGCCGTCACCATCACCTTGCGGACGAAGGGCGAGGTCTTGGAGTGGAAGAGCTGCATGGCGTTTCCCCGGGCCCGCGAAGCGTGCGGAGCCACGGTCCAGTTTAGATCGCATCGTCCGACGAAGCACCGGCGTAACGGCTCGGATCCGCCCGGGGCGGCAAGCAGCCATCGATGCCGACCGCTCCAGCCGCCATCATCGTATCGGTGCGTACCGGCCCTTCGGTCCCCGGCAGACGAAACGGGCGAGCGTGCCGGCGGGGCATCGCACCCCGCAACGACCGCGGATTCCCGGAATGTCCCGAACCGGATCCCGGACCCGATCAGATAAGGCCGGGTTGCACCGATACGGTTTTTGAACTCATCGTTCAAAAACCGTATCGAAGCCCGCGCGGCGGAGCTTTGCTCCGCATGCCTGAGCGAAGCCGGTCTCTGCATCGCGAAGCGATCCCGCAGGGATCGCCGAGCGATCAATCAGAAACCGTATGAGACCCGCGCGGCGCAGAACTGCGCTCTGCTGAGATTCGAGCGGCGCTGATTTGTGCCTCGCGACAGAGATTGCAAGTGCAAGCGCCGGGGGATCGACCGACGATCGCATGACGCGTCGTGTCGGTCCCGACGCCCGGATCGATCCGGCATCGATCGATTCGTTCCGTCGGTACGGTAACCGAGCGCAGCTTATTAAGCTTTGTCGCTATAGACGAACAAGGACTGCCCTCCTGTCCCGGACGACCCATGGTGCGCCTCGGTATCCGTTCCCGTCTCTACGTCGGTTTCGCCGGTCTGGTGGTGATCACCGCCGGTCTCGGTGGCTTTTCGATCTACCAGCAGGCCCAACTCACCGATCAATACGAGAGGCGCGCCCTGCTCGACGACCTCTCGCGCGCCTCGCTCGCGGTGAACGGCTCGGCGATGGCTCTGGCCGGCCTGGCCGAGCAGTACCGGCTAGCCCCCAAGCCCGAGCAGATGGTGGAGATCGAGGGGATCCGCCGGACCATCGAGGAGGCGGGCGACACCATGGCCAAGCGGGCCATCGCGGAGGACCGGCGCCGGCTGTACGGCGAGATCCGCGATCAGGCCCACAAGCTGAAGCCCGACCTTCAGCGCCTGGAGGCGACGGGGCGCACCATCACGGAGACCAAGAACAGGCTGTTCAAGGGCGGCGACGAGCTGACCCGCGCGACCAACGCGCTGCTGACCGAGATGCGGGCGCGCGGCACCGATGCGCAGACGGCCCAGGCCGCCGCGGTCGAGAGCGCGATGCTGCTGGTGCGGGTCGCCAACTGGCGCTTCCTCGCCACCAGCGATCCGAACGGCCCGGCGACCTTCGCGACGAATGCCGGCAGGGCCGAGGCCGCCCTGAGGACCTTGCGCGGCCTCGACCCGGCCGGCGCCTTCGCTCAGCCGATCCGGGGGGCCGAGCAGGCGCTGTCGGCCTACGTCGGCGCCTTCCAGGCCTACAACGCGGCCGCGAGCGAGAGCCAGACGACCTACGACACCGGCATCAAGCCGCGCATCGCCGCCGTCGAGCAGGCGACGAAGGCAGTCCGCGCCAAGCTGGACGTGGTGGTCGGCGAGATCGCGGCCGCCACGACCGCGATGACGGACCGGACCCGCACCATCCAGTTCGGCCTGATCGCCGTCGCCCTGGCTCTCGGCGCCGGTCTGGCCCTGATGATCGCCCGCAGCATCATCGGTCCGATCGCCGGCATGACGGGAGCGATGAAGCGACTGGCAGCCGGCGAGACCGGCCTCGACGTGCCCTCCCGCGACGCCCGCGACGAGATGGGCGAGATGGCCGAGGCGGTCGAGGTCTTCCGGCAGAACGCCATCGCGCGCACCGAGCTGGAGGCGCGGCAGGTCGCCGAGCAGTCCGACCGCCAGCGCCGCGCCGACCGGGTGGACGCCCTGATCCACAGCTTCCAGCAGAAGGTCGCCGGCTCGCTCGAGATCGTCACCGCGGCGGCCACCGAACTCGACGCCACGGCGCGGACCATGACCGGCGTCGCCGACACGACCAGCGCCCAGGCGCAGGCGTCCAGCACCACGGCAGCCCAGACTTCGTCCAACGTGCAGACCGTGGCGGCCTCGGCCGAGGAGATGGTGGCCTCGCTCCGGGAGATCGAGCGGCAGGTGCTGCGCTCCAACGAGGTGGCCGGCGACGCCGCCCGCGACGCGCACGCGACCGACTCCGCCATGGCGCGCCTGAGTTCCGCCGCCGAGCAGATCGGATCGACGGTGAGCATGATCGCCTCGATCGCCGGGCAGACCAACCTTCTGGCGCTGAACGCGACGATCGAGGCGGCGCGGGCCGGCGAGGCCGGCCGCGGCTTCGCCGTCGTCGCCGCAGAGGTCAAGGAACTCGCCAACCAGACCGCGAAGGCGACCGAGGCCGTCGGCGAGCAGATCACCGCGATCCAGGGGGCGACCGCCGAGGCGGCGGCGGCGATCCGGCAGATCGGCCGCACGATCGGGATGGTCAACGAGATCGCGGGCACGATCGCCTCGACGGTGGTGCAGCAGAACGCGGCCACGGGCGAGATCTCCCGCAGCGCCACCGAGGCGGCCCGGGGGACGCAGGACGTCACCGCCTCGATGGCGGGCGTCCTGGCATCGGCCGGTGAAACCGGCAGCGCCGCCTCGCAGGTGATGATGGCGGCGGCGGAACTCGCCACGCAATCGCTCGCGGTCAAACAGGAGGTCGACGGCTTCCTGCGCGACATCCAGGCCGCGTGACGGTCGACCGGGCGGGCGGCGGGCGGCTCGACCCCGCCCGCCGCCGGCACTCGCGGCGGACTGCGATCTCAGCGCGCCCGGGCCGCCGGAGCCTTCGGATCGGATGCCTTCGTGTCCGGAGTCTTGGCGTCCGGAGTCTTGGTCGCCGGCGCGGCCGGGGCCCGCGGGGCTTCCACGCCGAGGCGGCGCACCGGCCAGCCGTCGCTCCAGCGCTCCATGTCGCTGAAGCGCGGATTGCCCTTGAGCGAGGTCGCATCCTGACCCGCGAAGGCGGCGGCGGCCGCCATGTCGAAGGTCTTCCAGTAGGCGAGGTAATCCAGGCTGTCGGTCCCGGCGTTGTTGATCTGTGCCACCAGCGTGGTCTGTTCGCCGGTGAGCGCCATGTCGGGGGTCCACTTGAACGGCGGCGGCTTCTGCTTGGGATCCTTCGGCGCCTCGGCCGGCAGCTTGATCGCGCCGGCATCGTAGGCGCTGTTGCCCCCGGCCGGCGAGGCCAGGGTTGCCGACAGCGCCGGGAAGCCGTGGTCGTCGGACAGCGCGCGCATGAGCAGCTTGCGGTCCACGGGCACGGCGCTGGCCTCGCGCATGATCCGGCGCGCCGCGAGGTCGGCGGTGCGGGCGTCGCGGTCGCCGATCATCGTGACGATCAGGGTGCCCGGGGCGATGTGGCCGAGGTCGTGCAGGGCGATGCCGCGGGAGCGATCGTCGCGGGCGATGCCGCCCGGCATCACGCCGAAGATCAGCTTCGGCGCCGGCAGCCCGGTTTCCCCGGCATGCGCGGCGAGGTTGGCCGCCAGCGGGACACCGGCGAGATGGCCGATCAGGGCCACGCGGGACAGGTCGGGCTTGGCCGCCTCGTCGGATGCCAGCTCGGCCAGCGCGTCCTTGAGCAGCCCGGCGGCGACGCCGCTGGCATCCGCCGGCCGCGTGCGGTTGATGTCCTGGAAGCGCGGGAACAGCGCGAGGTAGCCGGAGCGGGCGAGATGCTCGATCCAGCCGCCGTAGACCTGCGGGTTGGTCGCGCCCCAGGCATGGAGGAGAATGGCCACCGGCCGCCCCTGCGGCGCCGGCGGGGTGCTGCCGTAGAACGCGAAGGTCACGGCGCCGGGACGCCCAACCGCCCGCTTCGTCACCGTCGGGGCGGCGTAGTTGGAACCGCCCGGCCCCTCCTTCGGCTGGGGCGGCGGCGTGGCGGCCCACGCCGCGGATCCGCCGGCGAGGCCGAGCGTCAGCATGAAGGCGAGGCAGAGGCGAGTTCGAGCGGGCATGGACCGGGCGGGTGAGATGTCGGGAAGGCGCCCGCTCACCCCACACCACTTCCGGCGCGATCTCAAGATGTCTTCCGGCCTGCACGGGCGGATCCCGGCCGGAACGGGGGCCGCGGCGGGAGAAACCCTCGGCCGGGACGGACGACGGCGCCGCGGAACGCGCGCGGGATCGCACGCCCGAGGCGGCACGCGGGATCCGATCGAGGATACGGTCCCGCTCAGAGGCCTTCGGAACGATCCTCGGCCATCGGGCCGAGTCTCTCGATGATCCGAGTCAGTTCCTCGGGCACCGGAGCGTTGCCGGCTTCGGCGTAGAGCGAACGGAGGTCATGTCCGATCTTGCTCAGCAGCAGAGCATCGGCCAGGGACGAGGCCGTGGCTTGTGTCTGGCCGAAATGGGCGGCGAGGTTGCTCGGAATGACCTTCATGACCTGTACTGCGGGCGCGAGCCCGGCCTCCGGTGCCGTTGATTGCGGAAGACGATCGTCGATCCTGGTCCAGGTTCGCACGGGAACCGATCAAAGCAGGAAAAGACGAACAAATTGTTCCTGACAACGCGGAGAGGGCAGTGCGGTTGCGTTCGAAATGCCGCGGCTGCGAAGGTGAAGCGCCGCGATCAACCGGTGCTGGCGTCGCCGACCTCGGATCGTCCGTTGTGGAGGCCCGCCGCCTGCTCGACGAGGGTGAGGACGTCGAGGGCCCGCCACGGCTTCGGAACGAAGATTGCCGACATGCGCAGGTCGCTCGGCTGGTCGCTGGCATCGCCCGAGGTGAGCAGAACGTGCACCCGCGGCCACGTGACGTTGATGATCCGGGCGAGTTCGAACCCACCGATCGGCCCGGGCGTCCGCACGTCCGAGAAGACGACGTTCACCTCGTCGGCGCGCTCGCGCAGGATGGTCAGGGCTTTCTCGGCCGTCTCGGCCTCGATGACCCGAAAACCCGTTTCCTCGAGCAAAGTCGCCGCGAGAAAACGCTCCTCCGGTTCGTCCTCGACGACCAGGATGACGGGTTGAGTCTTCGCGGTGGAACCGGGGTCGGTCATAGTGCTGGAACGAGCGTCCTGGCGACTGGTTGCATCATGCCGGCCGGAACGCCCGATACGGGCCGGAACCGTTGCTTTTAAGTAACGCCGTGGGTCCGGAACCACGCGAGCATCCGGTCCCAGCCGGCCTCGGCGGCCGCCTTGCGGTAGCTCGGCCGGTAGTCGGCGTGGAAGCCGTGCGGTGCCTCGGGGAAGATCTCGATCTCGACCGTGCGGCCGGCCGCCCTGGCGGCGTCGCGCGCCTTCTCGACGTCGGCGACCGGGATTCCGGTATCCGCCGCGCCGTAGAGCCCGAGCACCGGGGCGCGGATCTCGGTGATGACGTCGGCGGCGGTCCTCGGCTGGATCGGGGTGCGGGCGCCGCCGAAATTGCCGTACCACGCGACGCCGGCCTTCAGGTTGGCGCTGTGGGCGGCGTAGAGCCACACCGTCCGCCCGCCCCGGCACCAGCCGGTGATGCCGATGCGCCCGGCGTCGCCGCCGGCCTCTGACGCCGCCCAGGCCGCGGCGGCGTCGAGGTCGGCCATGACCTGGGCGTCGGGCGTTTTGGAGACGACCTCGCGGACGATCTGCTGAACGTCGGTCATCGTCGACACGTCGCCCTGACGGGCGAACAGTTCCGGCGCCACCGCGACTGTGCCGGCCTTGGCGAGGCGGCGGCAGATGTCCTTGATGTAGTCGTGGACGCCGAAGATCTCCTCGACCACGAGGACGATCGGAAACGGGCCTTTGCCCTGCGGCTTCGCCCGGTAGGCCGGCATCGGCCCGTCGCCGACCGGGATGCGCACCTCGCCGGCCTCGATGCCGGCCTCGTCGGTGCGAATGACCTGCGCCTCGACCCGGGTGGTCGCGAGGGTGAGGCCGCTCATCAGGCCGGTCATCACGAAGCCGCGCCGGGAGAAGGGCGGCGTCACCAGCCCGTCGAGGCCCTGGAGATCGTTGGCCTCGTGATCTCTGTCCATGCCGACGATCCTCCGCTGATCGGTCGTGCATCATGCGGAGGATCGCCCGGAGGGCAAGGGGGCGGGAAGCCCCCTCCAGGGCCATCGCTTCAGCGATTGTTCTGCGGTCGCCCGGAGGGCGACGCACCCGACCGGGCGCGGTGCGCTCCGCGCCCGAAGAGCGCCCCGCGAAGCGGGTTCGAGGGGACGAATGTCCCCTCCGGGGGGACGGATGTCCCCTCGAACGCCGAGCGGAGCGAGAACCGAGTGAGCGGCGACACGACGTGTCGCGCACGAACGCCGGCGACTGAGGCCGAGCAAGGAACAAGGGCAATCGCCCTGAAGCGATGGCCCTGAAGCCCCCTCCCCCATCCGTCGTTCCCGCCCGCCTCACATCGGGTCGGGACCGCGGCCCATCGCGGCGACTCCGGTGCGCGACACCTCGACGAGGCCGACCGCCGCCATCAGGTTGACGAAGCGGTCGACCTCCTCGGTCACCCCGGTCAGCTCGAACACGAACGAGGTCAGGGTGGCGTCGAGGGTCCGGGCGCCGAAGGCGGCGGCGAGCCGCATCGCCTCGACCCGGTGCTCGCCGCGCCCCGCGACCTTGACCAGACACAGCTCCCGCTCCAGCGAGTCGCCCTGGAGCGTCAGGTCGACCACCCGGTGCACCGGCACCAGCCGGTCGAGCTGGGCCTTGATCTGGTCGATCACCGCGTTGGTGCCCGCGGTCACGATGGTGATGCGCGAGAGGTGGCGGGCGTGCTCGGTCTCCGAGACCGTCAGGCTCTCGATGTTGTAGCCGCGGCCGGAGAACAGCCCGGCGATGCGGGCGAGCACGCCGGGCTCGTTGTCGACGATCACCGCGAGGGTGCGGCGGTTGACCGGCTCGACCCGGACCGGATCGGGATAGTGGGTGTTCATGGCGTTCACTGTTGGCCTCCCGCCCCGCTCGGTGGAATGTCAGGGTGAAGATGGAGTGGATCGGAGCCTGCGAGGCAGGCCAGGGAAATTCGTTCCGGCACGACGTCGAGATCGGTCAGAACCTCGTCGTTGTGGAAGCGAAGCATGGCGAAACCAGACCTCTCGATCGCCTTCGTCCGACCGGCATCGTAGTCGTGGTGCCAAGCGTGCTGCCGGCCATCAAGCTCGACGACGAGCTTTCGCTCGAAGCACAGAAAATCGACGGTGTAGAGAAGAAGCGGAACCTGACGCTTGAACTTGAGGCCGTGCAGGCGGCGATTGCGAAGCGCCCGCCACAGAACGTCCTCGGCCGACGTCGCGCAGTGACGAAGGGTTCTGGCGAAGCGCCGGGGTTCCGTCGTCATGGAAACCGCTTCCAGTCCTTACGAATTCGACAAGGGCGCGGGAACCCCTCTCCCATCCGGGAGAGGGGTTCCCGCGCCCTTCTCAGACCATGTCGGGCCACCTAGACCAGCATCTTGCCTTCATCCGAGATGACGTCGCCGAGGTCGGCGCCGGTCTCGCCGAGATAGTCCGACAGGAGCATCTCGTTGTGGGCCTTGCCCGACGGGATCATCGGGAAGCAGTTCTCCTTCTTGTCGACGATGCAGTCGAAGATGACCGGACCGTCGTAGTCCAGCATCTCGCGGATCGCGGCGTCGAGGTCGCCCGGGCGCTCGCAGCGGATGCCCTTGGCGCCGTAGGCCTCGGCCAGCTTGACGAAGTCCGGCAGGCTCTCGGAGTAGCTCTCGGAGTAGCGCGAGCCGTGCAGCAGCTCCTGCCACTGCCGCACCATGCCCATGTACTCGTTGTTGAGGATGAAGATCTTGACCGGCAGGCGGTACTGCACGGCGGTCGACATCTCCTGGATGTTCATCTGGATCGACGCCTCGCCGGCGATGTCGATCACCAGCGCGTCGCGGTGGGCGAGCTGGGTGCCGATGGCCGCCGGCAGGCCGTAGCCCATCGTGCCGAGGCCGCCCGAGGTCATCCAGCGGTTCGGCTCGTCGAACTTGTAGTACTGGGCCGCCCACATCTGGTGCTGGCCGACCTCGGTGGTGATGTAGGTCTCGCGGTCCCTGGTCGCCTCGTAGAGGCGCTGGATCGCGTGCTGCGGCTTGATCGTGGTGCCGGACGGCCAGTAGCCGAGGCACTCGCGCGCCTTCCAGCCGTTGATCTTCGACAGCCACTCGGTCAGGCGGCCCTTGTCGGGGGCCGTCTCCAGGCCGCGCCACGCCGCGAGCATGTCGCCGAGCACCGAGGCGCAGTCGCCGAGGATGCCGATGTCGGCCTTGACGGTCTTGTTGATCGACGAGGCGTCGATGTCGACGTGGATCTTCTTCGAGAACGGCGAGAAGGCGTCGAGGCGCCCGGTGATGCGGTCGTCGAAGCGCGCGCCGATGCAGACCATCACGTCGCATTCGTGCATCGCGAGGTTGGCCTCGTAGGTCCCGTGCATGCCGAGCATGCCGAGGAACTGCGGGTCCGAGCCCGGATAGGCGCCGAGCCCCATCAGCGTCGAGGTGACCGGGAAGCCGGTGACGCGCACCAGTTCGCGCAGCAGCCGCGACGCCTCGGGGCCGGAATTGATGACGCCGCCACCGGTGTAGAAGACCGGGCGCCGGGCGCCGGCCATCAGCTCGACCGCGGCGCGGATCTTCTGCGGGTCGCCCTGGATCGTCGGGCGATAGGTCTTGTGGCCGTTATCGGCCGGGCGGGCATAGAAGCCGGAGGCGAACTGCACGTCCTTCGGCAGGTCGATCACCACCGGGCCGGGCCGCCCGTGCGAGGCGACGTAGAACGCCTCGTGCAGGATCCGCGGCAGGTCGTCGATCGATTTGACGAGGTAGTTGTGCTTGGTGCAACTGCGGGTGATGCCGACGGTGTCGCATTCCTGGAACGCGTCCGAGCCGATGAGGTGCGTCGGCACCTGGCCGGTGATGCAGACGAGCGGGATCGAGTCGAGCAGCGCGTCGGTGAGCCCGGTGATGATGTTGGTGGCGCCCGGCCCCGAGGTGACGAGGACGCAGCCGACCTTGCCCGAGGAGCGGGCATAGCCCTCGGCGGCGTGGACCGCTCCCTGCTCGTGCCGCACGAGGACGTGCTTGACCCGGTCCTGGTGGAACAGCGCGTCGTAGATCGGCAGCACCGCCCCGCCCGGATAGCCGAACAGGGTGTCGGCACCCTGATCCTGCAACGCACGGATGACCATCTCGGCCCCGGACATCATCTCACCAGCACTCATCGGTCCGCTCCCGTCCTCGTCTCGTCCTCGGGTTCGTTCAGGCAACAAAAAAGGGCCCCGAAGGACCCTGCATGCGCCACCGCCCGGTTCGCGGGCTCGTCTCAAGCCCGCCCGGTCAATGGCGCCCACGTTACAATAAGGATCGCGCGCATCGCGTGAAACCTGCCTTGGCGAAGAATGGCGCGGACCCTAGGCCGGTCACGGGAGCGGGTCAACCGGATTTCTCGGGCAGGCGCGAAGATCGCTCCGACGCGACGGCCCGGCGCCCGGGAGGTCGGCCCTGTGATACGAAATCCGGAAGACGACTTCCGGATTTCGTATCACCAGCCCGCGCGGCGGAGCTTTGCTCCGCACGCATGAGCGAAGCCGGTTTCCGCATCGCGAAGCGATCCCGTAGGGATCGCCGAGCGATCATTCGGAAACCGTATGACGGAGCGGCCACCATCGCGTAGGGTCAGGTCGGGCCGCTGGCCGCACGGCTGGCGCGGGATGCGAACACGACCCCGCGCGAGCGGGCCGAGTTCCTGCTCCGGGACGCGCCCGGGCTTCGGGACGCGCTCGGCCCGGAGGCCGCCCGGGATGCTGGCCCTCGGGTGCGGCCGCACCTATCTGTGGCCGCGGGACGGCAGGGAGCAGGTTCGGGATGACGGCGGCGGGGACGGCCTACCTTCTGGTCGACGTGGCGGGCACCGCCTGCGCCCTGAGACGGGACGCGGCCGACGAGATCCTGCCGCTGCCGCGGCTATGGCGCCCGCCGGGAGCGCCGGCGGCGCTGGCGGGCTTCCTCAACCTGTCGGGCGAGGCGGTGGCGGTTCTCGACCTCGCGGCGCTGCTCGGCCTCGCCGTCCCGGCCGGCCGCGGGCTCTACCGACACCTCGTCCTGTGCACCGAGCCGCGCATCGCCCTGATGGTCGACCGGGTCAGCGACCTCGTCACGGTGCCGCCGGAGGCGGTGCGGCCGGTCGCCGGCGCGACGACCCTCAACGGCTGCGTCGCGGAGGAGATCCGCCTCGGCGACCGGCTCGTGCACGGCCTCGCGGTCGCGCGCATCCTCCTCGCCGAGGAGCGCGGGCGGCTCGCCGACGAGACCCGGGAGGCGCAGCGCCGGCTCGCCGAGTGGGCCGCCTGACCGCCTTCCGCCCCGCCCGTCCCGCCCCCGATCCGGCCTTCGCGGCGCTGAAGGCGCGGGTGATCGCGCGCACCGGCCACCACTATTACGCCGACAAGGACGACCTGCTGTGGGAGCGGCTGCACAAGCGCATCCGCGCCTGCGGGCTTTCGGACGGCGCCGCCTACCTCGCGCTCCTCGACCAGTCCGAGGCGGAGTGGAACGCCCTCGAAGCCGAGATCACCATCGGCGAGACGTTCTTCTTCCGCTACGCCGAGCAGTTCGCGGCCCTGCGCGGGACGATCCTGCCGGAGCGCATCGCGGCGCGGGCCGGCGAGCGGCGCCTGCGGATCTGGAGCGCCGGCTGCTCGACCGGGGCCGAGACCTACTCGCTGGCGATCGTGCTGCGCGAGCTGCTCGGCGAACGGCTGCCGGACTGGCGGGTCAGCCTCACCGGCACCGACATCAACCACGCGGTCCTGGCGGCGGCGCGACGGGCCGAGTACGGCGCCTGGGCGATGCGCACCCTGCCGGCGGCGGAGCGGGTCCGCTACTTCCGCCAGACCCGGCCGGGCGTGTTCGCCCTGCGGTCGGAATACCGCGTGCTGGCCCGGTTCGAGGCGCAGAACCTGATGAGCCTCCTCGACGGCACCGCCTCGCTGTCGCTCGACGACTACGACCTCATCCTGTGCCGCAACGTCCTGATCTACTTCCACGCCGACATCGTCCAGGCCGTGGTCCGGGCCCTGGCCGCCCGGCTGAGACCCGGCGGCTGGCTGCTCCTCGGCCACGCCGAGCCGAACCCGGCCTTCGCCACCTTCCTGCACCCGGTGAGCCTGCCAGGCACCGCCGCCTATCGCCGCCCGGACGAGGGCGAGGCGCCCCCGGCGCCGGAGCCGCCGCCCGAACCCGCCTGGGCGCCGCTGCCCCTGCCGCCGCCGCCACTCATCACGGCCGCGCCCCCGCGCCGGGTGCCGCCGCCGTCCGCGGTGCGCCCGCCGGTCCCGCCCCCGCGCGAGGACGGCTCGCCGCTGGACGCCCTGCGCGCGCTGGCCGATGCCGGCGACCTCGACGGCGGCTGGCGGGCCTGCCAGGAGGCGCTGCGCACGGCGCCGACCGACCCGCGCCTGCGCTACTACGAGGGGCTGCTGGCCCGGGCCCGGGCGCGGCCGGACGAGGCCGAGAGAGCCTTTCGCGGGGCGCTCTACCTCGATAAAGGCTTCGTCATGGCCCATTACCACCTCGGACTGACGCTGATCGCCGCCGGCCGGGCCGAGGCCGGGCGCCGGTCGCTCGCCAACGCCCTGCGCCTCGCGCACGGCCTGCCCGGGGACACGGTGCTGCCGGAGGGCGACGGCCTCACCGCCGCGCTCCTGCACGACACCACCCGTCCGCTGCTGGAGGCGAGGGCACCGTGACCACCGGCCCCGTCCGCCCCGACGCCGAATCCGCCCTGAGCCCCGAACGGGTCGCGGCGCTCCTCGACGAGCGCACGGCCCGGCTGGCCCGCCGCGGCGCGGCGGCGCTCGCCGCCCCGACCCGCCGGGTGCTGCTGTGCCGGGCCGGACCGGAGCTGTTCGGCCTGCCGCTGGAGGCGGTCGCCGAGGTGTCGGCGTCCCGCCCCTGCACCCCTGTCCCCGGCGCCCCGCCGGCGCTGGTCGGGCTGTCCGGCCGCAACGGCACCCTCGTCAGCGTCCTCGACCTCGCCACCTGCCTCGGCCTGGGCCGGACGCCGGACGCCGACGAGGCCGCCCACGTCGTCCTGCTGCGCCGCGAGGCGCCGCGGATCGCCCTGCGGGTCGCCCGGGCGCTGGGCGCCGTCGAGGCGGTCGCGGACGACGCGGCCGGCCAGCGCCACCGGCACGGCGTCGCCGGCCACGCCCGCGCCGGCGGCCAGAGCCTGTCCCTCCTCGACCTCAACGCCCTGCTGCTGCCCTACCTGACCGGCGCCCGGAGCCCGGTCCCGGCCTGAGGCGCCTCACCCCCTCCCTCGGAGCTTGAAACCAGCGTGTCGATCTCGATCGGGAACCGCATCCTCCTCGGCTTCGCCGCCGTCATCCTGGTGATCGTGGCGCTCGGCCTCTACGCCCTGGCGCAGATCGGCGAGGTGAGGAACGCCACCGACACCATCGTGTCGCGCGACCTCCTGGTGATGCACCAGCTCGAGCAGATCCGCGAGAGCCAGCGCCGGATGAGCGACCTGCGCGACGAGGCCACGACCCGCTACTTCATGCGCGCCCTCAACCGCGATCCCGGGCAGAAGGAGGAGCCGACGGTGACCTGGCGCGGGGTCGCTGCCGCGACCGAGACGGCCCTCGCCGCCGCGATCGGCACCGCCAACAGCTACCGCTCCTCCGCCGTGTCGCCCGACCGGATCGCCGCCTGGCAGCGGATCGGCGAGATCCTCACCTCGGCCGGCATCGAGCTGCGCGGCATCCGCGCCGCCACCGAGCGCCAGTTCGAGGCCCTCGCCGCCGGCGACGTGAACGGCGTGCAGGCGGCCGAGATCGTGCTCGACAAGGGGCAGGAGAGCTTCGTCACGGTGATGGGCAACGCCCGCGACGCCCTCGACGGCGCGATCGAGGCCGGCCAGCGCCGGGTCGGGCAGATCTACGACGACAGCCGGCTCTCGACCATCGCGGCGCTCGTCGCCTGCGTGGTGATGGCGCTCGTCATCACCGTGCTGATCCGCCGGTCGGTGGTCGGCCCCCTCGACACCGTGATGGCCTTCGTCGGCCGGATCGGCGGGGGCGACCTGACCGGCCGGGTGGCGGAGAGCGAGGGCGACGAGATCGGCCGCCTCGGCGGCGTGCTCAACCGCATGGTCGGCAACCTGCGCGAGCTGGCGAGCCAGAACCGCGGCGCCACCGCCAACCTCAACGCGGCGGCGGCCGAGATCCGCGCCTCGGCGCAGGAGCAGGCGGCGAGCGTCGAGGAGCAGTTCGCCGCGGTGCAGGAGACCGCCGCCACGGTGGACGAGATCACCCATGCCGGCGCGCAGATCGGCAAGCGCGCCCAGGAGGTGATCGCCACCGCCCAGGCGACCGCGCAGACCTCGCAGGCCGGCCTGCGCGCCGTCGACGAGACCGCCCGCGCCATGGACGCGATCCGCGAGCAGAGCGAGGCGGTGGCCGAGAACATCGTCTCGCTCAGCGAGAAGACCCAGGCGATCGGCGAGATCATCGCCACCGTCAACGACGTCTCGGAGCGCACCCACCTCCTCGCCCTCAACGCCGCCATCGAGGCGGCGGCGGCCGGCGAGAGCGGGCGCAGCTTCGCCATCGTCGCCGCCGAGATGAAGGGGCTCGCCGACCAGGCCAAGGAGGCGACCGGGCAGGTGCGGGCGATCCTCGGCGACATCCAGCGCGGCATCAACGCGTCGGTGATGCTGACCGAGGAGGCGGTGAAGCGCGTCGCCGCCGGCAAGGAGCGCAGCGACACCACCCATGCGACGATCGAGGAGATCACCGCCCGGGTGCAGGAGAGCGTGCAGACCTTCCAGCAGATCGTCGCCTCGACCAACCAGCAGCAGCTCGGCATCGAGCAGGTGATGGGCGCGCTCCAGAACATCCGGCAGGCGAGCCAGCAGACCGCCGCCGGCACCCGGCAGGTCGAGACCGCCGCCGCCAACCTGAGCGAGCTCGCCACCGCGCTGCTGGCGCTCGCCGAACGCTACCGGCTCTGACGCCCCCGTGCCCGTGGACATCCGCCACCTGCTCCTCGCGGCCTTCGACGCCGAGCACCGGGAGCATCTCGGCGCGATCCGCGACGCCCTCGCGGCGGCCGAAGCCGGCCGCGCGGCCGACTGGAACGACGTCTTCCGCCGCGCCCACAGCCTGAAGGGCGCCGCGCGGGCGGTCGACCTGCCGGCGGTGGAAGAGATCGCCCATCGCCTCGAAGCCCTGTTCGACCGGGTGGTCCAGGGCACCGGGTCCGGAGGCACGGGGTCCGGAGGCGCGGGGCTCGACCGTGCCGCCTCCGGCGCGGTGCAGCTCGCCCTCGACCGCATCGAGGGTCTCGTCGCCGCCCTCGACCGCGAGCCGAACCCGGCCGCCCCCGCGGAGGTGCTCGCCGCCCTCGACCGCTGCCTGGAGCGGGAAGGAGATGCCGGATCGCCCGGGGCGCAGGAGCATCCCGCCTCCGCGGACGCCGCGCGCGGCCCCGTGGAGGGAACCGCGGACCCGGACACTCCCCCCTCCCCGCCGGTGGAGGAGCCCGCCCCGGGGACCGGCGCGCCGGCCGGGGATCCCGCCTCCGACGCCGCGCCTGTGCTCACCTACCTCCGCATCGCCAGCGACCAGCTCGACGGCCTCTCGCGGGCGGTGCACGGGCTGACCGCCTCGCTCCAGGGGCAGGAGGCGGTCGGCGGCGCGGTCGCGGCCCTCGCCGCGGGAGGGCGGACCCTGCGCCGGGACATCGATGCGCTCCACGAGCGCTCGGGCGAGGTCACCGCGCTGCTGCGCCGCCTGCGCGAGCAGGGCGACCCCGCCGCGGCGGCCCTCGACGGCCATCTCGACCGGGTGCGGCGCCTCGACGGCGACCTGCGCGCCCTCACCCGCGGGCTGTCGGCGCTGGCGCGGGTCCAGCACCGCAGCACCAACACCCTCGACGGAGCGGTGCGGCGCCTGCGCGAGGACGCCGACCGCCTGCTCCTCGTCCCGGCCGAGAGCGTGTTCGGCGGCTTCGGCCGCATGGTGCGCGACCTCGCCCGCGATTCCGGCCTCGCCGTCGAGGTCCGGCTCGAAGGGCTCGACCTCCAGGTCGATCGCGGCCTTCTCCAGTCGCTCAAGGATCCGGTCCTGCACGCCCTGCGCAACGCCGTCAGCCACGGCGCCGAGCCGGTCGCGGCCCGCCTCGCCGCCGGCAAGCCCGAGGCCCTGGCCGTCACCCTGTCGGTCGCCTCCCGCGGCGGCGAGCTGGTGGTGTCGGTGCGCGACGACGGCCGCGGGCCCGACCTCGCCCGCATCCTGGAGACCGGGCGGCGCCAGGGCCTCGTCGCCCCCGGCCGCCGCCCGGGCCCGGAGGAGATCCTCGACCTCGTCTTCGCGCCGGGCTTCTCGACGGCCGCCCAGGTCGACCGCCTGTCGGGGCGGGGCGTCGGGCTCTCGGTCGTCGCCGAGGCGGTCCGGCGCCTGCGCGGCCGCGCGCGCCTGCGGCCGGCCCTGCCGGCGGGCGCCGAGGTAGTGATCGCGGTGCCGCTCTCGGCGGCCCGGCAGGCGCTCCTTCTGGTCGAGGCCGGCCGGCCGGAGGACGGGCCGGCGCGGACCTACGCCCTGCCGAGCGCGGCGGTCGCCCGCCTGCTGCGCGTCCCCGCCCGCGACCTGCTGTCGACCGCCGGAACCCCGGGGGTCCGGATCCCGTTCGCTGGCCGTGATGTCGTCGCTCCCCTCGCTCCCCTGGTCTCGCTGCTCGATTCGGTCCCGGCTCCGGTCCCGGTCCATGACGGGCTGGTGCGCGCCGCCCTGCTGCGCCACGGCCAGGGCTTCTGCGCCGTCGCCGTCGACCGCCTGCTCGACGTGCGCGCCCTCCTGGTCGGCCCCGCCCCGCCGATCGGCGGCGACCCCGCCGTGATGGCCGGGACCGTGCTCCTCGCCGACGACCGGCCCGCCCTGGTGCTCGATCCCGCCGGCCTGTGCGCGCGGGCGACCGGCGGCGGCCTCGCGGTCGCGACGGCGGCGCCCGCCGGGGTCGAGCCGAAGCCGCGCCGCACCCCGACGGTGCTGGTGGTCGACGACTCGATCACCACCCGCACCCTGGAGAAGAGCATCCTGGAGGCGCACGGCTACCGGGTCTTCGTCTGCGTCGACGGCCAGGACGGGCTCGACCGCCTGCGGCGCGACGGAGCCGAGGTCGACCTCGTCGTCGCCGACGTCGAGATGCCCCGGCTCGACGGGTTCGGGCTGCTCCAGGCGGTCAAGGCCGACCCGCACCTGTCGCGGCTGCCGGTGATCCTGATGACCTCCCGCGGCGACCCCGCCGACATCCGCCGCGGCCTCGACCTCGGCGCCGACGCCTACATCACCAAGCAGAAGTTCGACCAGCGCGAGCTTCTCGACACCATCGGGCAATTGCTGTGAGCGCGCCGGTCCGGGTCATGCTCGTCGAGGATTCCCTGGTCGTGCGCCAGCTCCTCGCCCACATCGTCAGCCGCGATCCCCGCCTCGCCCTCGTGGCCGCCGTCGCCTCCGGCGAGGAGGCCCTGCGGGAGATCCACCGGGTCTCGCCGGACGTGATCTCGATGGACATCCGCCTGCCCGGCATCGACGGGCTGGAGACCACCCGGCGCATCATGGCGGAGCGCCCGACCCCGATCGTGGTGGTGGCCGACGCGGTCGAGGATGCGTCGCTGAGGATCTCGATGAACGCGCTCCGGGCCGGCGCCCTCAGCGTGGTCGAGAAGCCAGTCGGCACCGGGCACGCGGCCTACGAGGCGGTCTCGGGCGAGATCTGCACCCAGCTCCGCATCATGAGCCAGGTGCCGGTGATCCGCCGCCGGGCGATCGGCGCCGAGCGGCTCGGCCGCCCGAGCCCGGACCCGCTGCGCGAGGAATTCCGCGAGCCGGGTTCGACCGTTCCGACCCATGTCGCGGTGGCGGCCTCGACCGGCGGGCCGCCGGCCTTCGCCCGGCTGCTCGGCGCCCTCCCGGCGGACTTCCCCGCGCCGATCCTGCTCGTGCAGCACATGGGAGCGGCCTTCATGGAGGGCTTCGCCGACTGGCTCAACGGCGTCGTCCCGCTGCGGGTCGTGGTCGCGCAGGACGGCGTCAGGCCGCTGCCGGGCCACATCTACGTCGCCCCCGGGGACCGCCATCTCACCCTCGGGACCGCCGGCCTGCTGACGACCTCGGGCGACCCGCCGGTCGGGGGGCAGCGGCCCTCCGCCACCGTGCTGTTCCGCTCGGTCGCCCGGATCGCCGGCCCGCGCGGCCTCGGGGTGCTTCTCACCGGCATGGGCGAGGACGGCGCGGCCGGCCTGCTCGACATGCGCGCGGCGGGGGCCGCGACCATCGCCGAGCACGAGAGTTCCGCCGTGGTCTACGGCATGCCGGCCGCCGCCGTGCGCCTGAACGCGGCGGGATCGGTGCTGCCCCTCGACCTGATCGCCCCGCGCCTGCTGCGCGCCGCGCAGCCCGGGGCCACGGCATGAACGGACTGGAAGCGGTGGCCGCGGCGGCGACGCCGCCCCGGATCCTGCTGGTGGAGGATTCCGAGACCCAGGCGCTGCAATTGCGCCTGCTGCTGGAGGCGAGCGGCTTTTCGGTGACGCGCTGCGCCACCGCCGAGGCCGCCCTCGACGAACTGAACCGCGGACTGCCGGACCTCGTCGTCGCCGACTACCACCTGCCCGGGATGAACGGCGACGAACTCGCCCGGCAGATGCGGCTGTCGCTGCGCACCCGCGCCACGCCGGTGCTGATGCTGACCCAGGCCGAGGGCCGCGACCTCGAGCGGCAGGGCCTGGAGAGCGGCGCCGACGCCTACGTGCCGAAATCCGCCGACCGCGACCTCCTGATCCTGCGCATCCGGGCGCTGCTGCGCGAGCGCTCGGCCGCGGCGCCCGCCGACCAGGGCGCGCCGTCGTTCCGCCGCGCCCGCATCCTCGTCGTCGACGCCAGCGCCACCTTCCGGGCCTACCTCGCGGCGCTGCTGTCGCAGGAGGGGCACGAGGTGGTGACCGCGGACGGCCCGGCCGAGGCCCTCGCCGCCCTGGAGCCCGGACGCCGCGGGCCCGACTTCGACTGCATCACCGTCGACCTGCTCGCCAGCGGCTACGACGCCATCGCCCTGTGCCGGCGCATCGGCGAGATCCGGGCCGCCGCGGCGCTGGGCACCGGGGCGTCGAGCCTCTACCTCGTTGGCATCGGCAGCGAGGCGGCGTCGAGCAAGGACCTGCTGGTGCGCGCCTTCGCCGCCGGGGTCGACGACGTGGTGCCCAAGGGCGCCGACGGGCAGGTCCTGGTGATCCGCGTGCGGACGCTGGTGCGGCGCAAGCTGCTGGAGGAGGACAACCGCCGCGTCGCCGAGGAGATGCGCCAGCACGAGCGGGCGGTGGAGCGCGCCCAGGCCGAGGCCGCCGCCTCCGAGGCCAAGGCGGCCCTCGCCGGCGCCCTGGCCCAGGCCAACCACGACCTCGAACAGACCAACCAGCAGCTCAAGGACGCCCAGGCCCAGCTCGTCCAGGCGGCCAAGATGGCCTCGCTCGGCGAGCTGGTCGCCGGCATCGCCCACGAGATCAACAATCCCCTCGCCTTCATCCTCGCCCATCAGGGAACGGTCGAACGTCTGGTCGGCGAGGTCGCGGCGCAGTCCGAGGCGGCGCCGGAGCCGACCCGCCGGGCCCTGGCCAAGGCCCGCGACCGGGTCCAGTCGATGCGGCTCGGCCTGACCCGGATCCAGGACCTCGTGGTCAACCTGCGCAAGTTCTCGCGCCTCGACGAGGGCGAGATGCTGAGCGTCGACGTCGAGGACGCGATCGACAACGTGCTCGCCCTGCTCCAGCACAAGCTCGGCACCCGGATCACCGTCGAGAAGCGGTTCCGCGGCGCCCGGGAGATCCACTGCACCCCGGCGCTGCTGAACCAGGTGGTGATGAACGTGCTCGGCAACGCCGCCGACGCGATGCCGGACGAGGGAACGATCACGATCGAAACCGCGGAGCACGGAGACGCGGACATCGTCCGCGTCTGCGATACCGGACCGGGCGTGCCAGAGGACCTGCGCGAGCGGATCTTCGAGCCATTCTTCACCACGAAACCGATCGGCGCCGGCACCGGGCTCGGCCTCGCGATTGCCTACAGCGTCGTGCAGGCCCATAGCGGCATGATCACCGTCGAAACGGCGCCCGGGGGTGGGGCCTGCTTCGTCATCAGCATCCCCCGGCGGAATGCGCAACCGGAACGGACGTGATGGAGACGGAGCCCGTGCGAGGCACCATCCTGGCGGTGGACGACGAGCCCGACATCCTGGTCGCGCTCGAAGACCTGCTCGAGGACGAGTACCGCGTCCTGACCACCAGCCAGCCGGCCGAGGCGCTGGAGATCCTGGCGGCCGAGCCGGACATCGCGGTGATCGTGTCGGACCAGCGCATGCCCGGCCTCACCGGTGACGCCCTGCTGGCCCGCGCGCGGGAGATCACCGACGCCCAGGCGATCCTGCTCACCGGCTACGCCGACCTGTCGGCGGTGGTCTCGGCGCTGAACCGCGGCGGCATCACCGGCTACGTCACCAAGCCGTGGAACCCGGACCTGCTGCGCAACACCGTGCGCACCGCCTACGAGCGTCACCGCCTCGCCCGCGACCTCGCCACCGAGCGGGCGCTGCTGCGCGGCCTCCTCGACCATTCCGCCGACGCGATCGCGTTCAAGGATGCCGGGGGCCGGTTCCTGCGCCTCAACCGCCGCAAGGCCGACGCGCTCGGCGCCCCGGTCGCGGCCTGCCTCGGCCGGCGCGAGGAGGAATTCCTCGACGCGGAGGCGGCGGAGGCGGTGACGCGGGCCGACCGCGCCGCGATGAAGGCGGAATCCTCGACCGAGACCACGCTCGCGAACGGGCCGCCCGGAACCCCGAACGCCGCGCAGATCATCCGGGTGCCGATCCGCGACGAGGCCGGCAACGTCGTCACTCTGGCGAGCATCGAGCGCGACATCACCGAGCAGCGGCTGCTCGAATCGCGCCTGAGGCAAGCCGACAAGATGCAGGCGCTCGGCACCCTGGCGGGGGGCGTCGCCCACGACTTCAACAACCTGCTGACCGCGATCCTCGGCAGCCTCGAACTCGCCCTGCCGAAGGTCGAGGACGACAAGCGGCTGTCGCGCCTCCTCACCAACGCCACCCAGGCCGCCCAGCGCGGCGCCGCCCTGACCAAGCGCCTCCTCGGCTTCAGCCGGCAGCGGGAGCTGCAATCGCGGGTCGTCGACCTCAACGCCGTCGTGCAGGGAATGGACGACCTCCTCGGCCGCAGCCTCGGCGGCTTCGTCCAGGTCGAACGGTGCCTCGCCCCGGCCCTGTGGCCGGTGCGGATCGATCCCGACCAGATCGAACTGGCGATCCTCAACCTGTGCATCAACGGGCGCGACGCGATGCCGGAGGGCGGCGTCGTCGCGCTCTCGACCCGCAACGAGACGGTGGCTGGCAGCACCGACCCGCACCTGCCGGACGGCGAGTACGCCGTGATCGCGATCGAGGACAGCGGCACCGGCATCCCGCCCGAGATCCTGGGCCGGGTGTTCGAGCCGTTCTTCACCACCAAGCCGGTCGGCCAGGGCACCGGGCTCGGCCTCGCGATGGTGTTCGGCCTTCTGCGGCAATCGGGCGGGACGGTGCGGATCGACAGCACGGTCGGACGCGGCACCCGGGTGGAGCTGCTGCTTCCGCGCTCGCACGAGACGCCCGAATCCGCGGCCGGTCCCGCGGCGGAGGCGGCCGCCCCGCCCCGCAGGGCCCGCATCCTGGTGGTCGACGACGATCCGCAGGTGCGCCACGTCACCGCCTCGTTCCTCAACAGCTTCGGCTACGACGAGGTCGAGGTTCCGGGCGGCGAGGCGGCGGTGGCGCGGCTGGAGCGGGAAGCGTTCGATCTCGTCGTCGCCGACCTCGCGATGCCGGGCATGACCGGGCTCGACCTCGCCGAGACGGTGCAGCGGCGCTGGCCCGACCTGCCGTTCCTCCTCGTCACCGGCCACGCCGAGGCGGCCCGCATCCCACCCGGCAGCGAGGTGCTGGAAAAACCCTTCCCCTCCGCCGAACTCGGCAGCCGGGTCGCGGCGCTGCTGGCGAAGTAGCGGAGCCCTGGCGCAGACCCGCCACATGCCGCCTCCAGCGACCAGCCGGGAGGCGATCGGGGGAGGGATGAGGGAGCGCCGGAAACGGACGCTACGCTCGGTTCCCCAGCCGCGCTTCCGCCGCCGCGATCAGGGTGCACAGGGCGATCACCTCCGCGGCGGCCTCGACCTCGGCGAGGCTCGGATAGGACGGCGCCAGCCGCAGCGTCCGGTCCTGCGGGTCGCGGCCGTAGGGGTGGGTCGCTCCCGCCGGGGTCATGGCGAGGCCGCACCCCGCGGCGAGCGTCACCACCCGGCCGGCGCAGCCTTCCGGCGTCTCCAGCAGGATGAAGTAGCCGCCCTCCGGGTCGGTCCAGCGGGCAGCGCCCGTTCCGCCGAGGTCCCGTTCGAGGATCCGCGTCACCGCGGCGAATTTCGGGGCGAGCCGCCGGCGGTGCCCGTCCATCAGCCGCATGAGCCCGGCCTCGTCGCGCAGGAAGCGGGCGTGCCGCAACTGGTTGAGCTTGTCCGGGCCGATGCTGCGCTTGCCCGCGCAACCGAGATACCACTGGATGTTGGCGGGCGATCCCGCCAGGAAGGCGACGCCCGCGCCCGCCAGCGTCACCTTCGAGGTCGAGGCGAACACGAACGGACGGTCCGGGTGCCCGGCCTCGGCGGCGGCCTCGATCATGTTGCGAAGCTGCGGCCGGCGCTCCGTGAGGTGGTGCAGGGCGTAGGCGTTGTCCCAGAACAGCCGGAAGTCCGCTGCGGCGGTGCTCATGCGGGCGAGGCGTTCGACGGTCGCGTCACCGTAGGTCTCGCCGCCGGGGTTGGAATATTGCGGCACGCACCACATGCCCTTCACGGCGGGGTCGCGCACCAGCTCCTCGACCGCCGCCATGTCGGGGCCGTCGGCGGTCATCGGCACCGACAGCATCTCGATGCCATAGGTCTCGCACAGGGTGAAGTGGCGGTCGTAGCCCGGCACCGGGCAGATGAAGCGGACGACCTCCTCGCGCGACCAGGGCCGCTCGCCGCCCGGAACGCCCTTCAGCAGGGCGTAGGCGAGGCAGTCGTGCATCAGGGCGAGGCTCGAATTGTTGCCGGCGACGATCTGCGCCGGCGGTGCCCCGAGCACGCCGGCGAACAGGGCGCGCAGTTCCGCCAGCCCCTGCACGCCACCGTAGTTGCGGGCGTCCTCGCCGCTCTCGGTGTGGTGATCGCGGTTGCCGGGCATCGCCAGCAGGTCCTCGGACAGGTCGAGCTGGTCCGGCGCCGGCTTGCCGCGGGTCATGTCGAGCTTGAGGCCACGGGCCTGCAACCCGGCGTAGCGGTCCTGGAGCGTGCGAAGCGTCGCCCGAAGGGCCTCGGGCGTCTGCTGGGAGAGGGGTGTCATCGGGAAGGTCCGGGTAGCCACGAGCGGCAGCACCCTGCTCCCGCAGGTCCGGCCGGTCCAGCCCGCGGACAACGAAAAGGCGGCCCTCCGGGCCGCCTTCGTGTCCGATCAGCGCGAGAAGCAGGAGCCTCGCGGGAGGCTTACGCCTCGGCGTCCTCGGCCTCGACCACCTGGGACGGACCGGAATCCTTGCCGCGGGCCTCGACGTCGCGCTCGACGAACTCGATCACCGCCATCGCGGCGTTGTCGCCGTAGCGGAAACCGGCCTTCATGATGCGGCAGTAGCCGCCGGAGCGGCTCTGGTAACGCGGACCGAGCACCTCGAACAGCTTCCTGACCATCGCCTCGTCGCGGATCTGGGCGATCGCCTGACGGCGGGCGTGCAGGTCGCCGCGCTTGCCGAGGGTGATGAGCTTCTCGACCACCGGACGCAGGTCCTTCGCCTTCGGCAGGGTGGTGACGATCTGCTCGTGCTTGATGAGGGCCGCCGACATGTTGGCGAACATCGCCTTGCGGTGCTCGTGGGTGCGGTTGAAGCGGCGGCCGCGGAATCCGTGACGCATGGCTCGACTCCTTTGATTCTCGGCCGCCGTGCCACGGGCCGGCCGTCGTTCTGAGGCTTCTGGGAAGCGAGAGGCGGCGGGGCGTTTCCCCCTGTCCGCCCCTCCCGATCCGTCCGCGGCGGGCGGATCGGGAGGGGCGAAGAATGCGGGGAGCAGCGTTGGCCGCTCCCCGCGCGCAGCTCAGTAATGCTCTTCGAAGCGCTTGGCGAGATCCTCGATGTTCTCCGGCGGCCAGCCGGGAACGTCCATCCCGAGGTGCAGGCCCATCGCGGCGAGCACTTCCTTGATCTCGTTGAGGGACTTGCGGCCGAAGTTCGGCGTCCGCAGCATCTCGGCTTCGGTCTTCTGGATCAGGTCGCCGATATAGACGATGTTGTCGTTCTTCAGGCAGTTCGCCGAACGGACCGACAGTTCCAGCTCGTCGACCTTCTTGAGCAGCGCCGGGTTGAAGGGGAGCTGCGGCGCCAGCGGGGTCGCCTCCTCCTTGCGCGGCTCCTCGAAGTTCACGAAGATCTGGAGCTGATCCTGGATGATGCGGGCCGCGTAGGCGAGCGCGTCCTCCGGCGAGACCGCACCGTTGGTCTCGACCGTCATGGTCAGCTTGTCCTTGTCGAGATCCTGCCCCTCGCGGGTGTTCTCGATGCGGTAGGACACCTTGGTGACCGGCGAGAACAGGGCGTCGACCGGGATGAGGCCGATCGGCGCGTCCTCGGGACGGTTGCGCTCGGCCGGGACGTAGCCCTTGCCGGTGGCGACAGTGAACTCCATGCGGATCTCGGCGCCCTCGTCGAGGGTGCAGAGCACGAGGTCGGAATTGAGGATCTGAACGTCGCCCACCGCCGCGATGTCGCCGGCGGTGACCAGGCCCGGGCCGGTCTTGCGCAGGGTCATGCGCTTGGGCGTGTCGCTCGACGAGCGGATCGCGATCGTCTTGATGTTGAGGATGATGTCGGTGACGTCCTCGCGCACGCCCGGGATCGACGAGAACTCGTGCAGCACGCCGTCGATGTGGACCGACGTCACCGCCGCGCCCTGGAGCGAGGACAGCAGCACCCGGCGCAGGGCGTTGCCGAGGGTGGTGCCGAAGCCGCGCTCCAGCGGCTCGGCGACCACGGTGGCGATCCGCTTCGGGTCGTGCCCGGGGGTGACGTCGAGCTTGTTCGGCTTGATCAGCTCTTGCCAGTTCTTCTGAATGACCACGTTCACACCTCTCGCCAATCGTTGCGGGGGCGACCCGGACGCCGCCCCCGCCGGCCGCCCGGAGGCGGCCTCATCCTGAACTCAGACTTTCGAAGCCGGGGCGGTCAGGACGCCGCGCTCCACTGCTCCGGAACCCAGGCGAAGCCGGCGCCGTCGCGCCGGACGTAACCCAGGGCGGGAAAATCCAGGTGCATCCCGGCGACGAGGCTGCGCTCGGCGGCAGCCTGATCGAGGATGCGCCGACGGGTGGCACGGGCCGCCTCGCCGTCGATATCGAACACCATCCCGGCGTCGGGCCGGGGAAACTGGACCGCCGGCAGGTGGATCACGTCGCCCCAGACCAGCACGGCCCGGTCGCCGGACTGGATCCGGAACGCGGTGTGGCCCGGCGTGTGGCCGGGGGCCGGGATCGCCTCGATCCCGGGCATCACCTCACCCCCGCCCGCGCGCCGCACCCGGTCGCCGTAGAGCGAGACGAGGTCCCGCGCGGCCTGGAAGCTGCGCCGGCGCGCCTCGGGAGCACGGGCCGCCTCCGCGTCCGACAGCCAGTAGGCCGCCTCGGCCTCCGGCAGCACGAGTTCCGCGTTCGGAAACCGCATCGTGCCGTCCGGGGCGGTGAGCCCGCCGGTATGGTCAGAATGCATGTGGCTGATCAGGACCGTGCCGATCGCCTCCGGCGTCACCCCGCAGGCGTCCAGCGCCCGGGGCAGGTGGCCCAGGGTGTCGGGACCGCCCTGCCCGAGGCCGGCATCGATCAGCACCGGGGCCGTGCCGCCGAGGAGCAGGAAGGCGTTGACCGAGATCCGCGGCGACGCGGGATCGCGGAAGCCTTCTGCCTGGAGGCGCGCGACGGTCTCGGAATCGAGGCCGGTGACCAGCCCGGGAGACCCTGCGAGATGGCCGTCGTTGAGAGGGACCACAACGCGATCACCCAGCGTCCAGGGCAGGACGCCGGGGCGGGCGGTCTCGACGGTGGGCATGGTCGACACGCAATCCTGTTCCCGGGACGGGGACCGGGAGACGTCAGCCTCCCGGCCCGGAACGATCAGACGCGACGGCGCTTGCGCGGACGGCAACCGTTGTGCGGGATCGGGGTCACGTCGCGGATCGAGGTCACGGTGAAGCCGGCGGCCTGGAGGGCGCGCAGGGCCGATTCACGACCCGAACCGGGGCCGGACACCTCGACTTCGAGGGTGCGCATGCCGTGCTCGGCGGCCTTGCGGCCCGCATCCTCGGCCGCGACCTGGGCGGCGTACGGGGTGGACTTGCGCGAGCCCTTGAAGCCCATCGCGCCGGCCGACGACCACGAGATCGTGTTGCCCTGCGCGTCCGTGATGGTGATCATCGTGTTGTTGAACGAGGCGTTCACGTGAGCGACGCCCGACACGATGTTCTTGCGCTCGCGGCGGCGGACGCGTGTGGTTTCCTTGGCCATCTTGTCTTCCAGATCCTTCAGACGCGCCCGTCGTGCCAGGCGCTCGGGATTTCATCTCGTCCACCCGGCGGCACCGCACCGCCGGGATATCGTGGCGGCCCGGCAAGGGGCCGCGCGGCGGCTCCGGGCGAACCGAAGCCTTACTTCTTCTTGCCGGCGATCGGCTTGGCCTTGCCCTTGCGGGTGCGGGCGTTGGTGTGGGTGCGCTGGCCGCGGACCGGCAGGCCGCGGCGGTGACGCAGGCCACGGTAGCAGCCGAGATCCATCAGGCGCTTGATGTTCATCGCCACTTCGCGGCGCAGGTCGCCCTCGACGATGTAGTCGCGGTCGATCGCTTCGCGGATCTGCAGCACCTCGGCGTCGGTGAGCTGGTTGACCCGCCGCTCGGCCGGAATGCCGACCTTCTCGGTGATCTCGCCGGCCTTCTTGGAGCCGATGCCGTGGATGTACTGGAGCGCGATGACGACGCGCTTGTTGGTCGGGATGTTGACGCCGGCGATACGGGCCATCGGTGTGCTCTCCATCGCGTCCTGGCCGAAATGACCAACGGACCGGATTTTCTCGTTGCGAACGCGCGTCCGGTGGAGCCCGGCCCCTGCGCGCCGTCCAGACGGCAAATCGGCCCGGTGCGGCCCGGTGAGGGCGCGCCGGACCGTCCGGGTCTGAACGAAGGTGTGCCTGCTAGCGCGGACGAGGCGGCCTGTCAACCGCCTCCGCCCACTTCAGGGATCAGGCCGAGACCGGCTGGCGGATCGGTCGCAGGATGCCGTCGAGCTGCGCGGTCACGTCCTCGATCGGCGCCATGCCGTCGACCGGGCGCAGCAGGCCGGTGCCGGCATAGTACTCGGACAGCGGCGCGGTCTGGGTGCGGTAGGCGTCGAGCCGGGTCTTGAACACCTCCGGCGTGTCGTCCTTGCGCACCGGCTCGCCGCGGGCGGCGGTCTCGGCGGCGCGCTTGGCGATGCGCCCGACGAGGGCGTCCTCGTCGACCTTGAACTCGATCACCGCGTCGATCCCGAGACCCTTCTCCTTGAGCATCGTGTCCAGGGCGGCGGCCTGCGCGACCGTGCGCGGGAAACCGTCGAGGATGAAGCCGGGGCGGGCATCCGCTTCCTCGATCCGGTCGGCGACGATGCCGACGACGACCGAGTCGGGCACCAGCGCACCGCTCTCCATCAGGCTCCTGGCCTGGAGGCCGACCGGCGTGCCGGCGGCCACGGCCGCCCGGAGCATGTCTCCGGTCGAGAGCTGCGGGATGCCGTAGCGCTCGACGATCCGCGCCGACTGGGTGCCCTTCCCGGCACCCGGCGGGCCGAGGAGAATGATCCGCATAACCTGTTTCTCCCTCCAGACCCGGCGGCGGCGACGGATCCGCCCGGGCCGTTTTCTGGTTCCGGAGCCGCGCCTCGCGCCGCCCCGGACGTCGCGCGGCCCGCCCGGTCGGGGCAGGCCGCATCGCGCAGCCTCAGCGCCGGCGGGCGCCGCGGAGCTTGGCCTTCTTGACGAGGCCTTCGTACTGGTGCGCCAGCAGATGGCCGTGCACCTGCGCCACCGTGTCCATGGTGACGGAGACCACGATCAGCAGCGACGTGCCGCCAAAATAGAAGGGAAGCGAGGCGTAGGAAACCAGGATCTCCGGGATCAGGCAGATCAGCGTGAGATACGCCGCGCCGATGACGGTGATCCGGCTCAGGACCTTGTCGATGAACTCGGCCGTGCGCTCGCCGGGGCGGATGCCCGGGATGAAGCCGCCGTGCTTCTTCAGGTTGTCCGCGGTCTCCTGCGGGTTGAACACCACCGCGGTGTAGAAGAAGGCGAAGAACACGATCAGCGCCGCGTACAGGAACATGTAGGCGGGCCGGCCGTGGCCGAGATAGGTCGCGAGCGTCGCGACGATTCCGGTGCCGTTCGGATCGGTCTGGAAGCTCGCGGCGGTGGCCGGCAGCAGCAGCAGCGACGAGGCGAAGATCGGCGGGATGACGCCCGAGGTGTTGAGCTTCAGCGGCAGGAACGAGGTCTGGCCCTCGTACATCTTGTTGCCGACCTGACGCTTCGGATAGTTGATCAGCAGCCGGCGCTGCGCCCGCTCCATGAACACGATGAAGTAGACGACCGCCGCCGCCATCACCACGACGCCGAGGATGACCGCGGTCGAGAGCGCGCCCTGGCGGCCGAGTTCCAGGGTGCCGGCGATCGCCGAGGGCAGGTGCGCGACGATGCCGGCGAAGATGATCAGCGACGAGCCGTTGCCGATCCCGCGCGACGTGATCTGCTCGCCGATCCACATCAGGAACAGGGTGCCGCCGGTCAGCGTGATGACCGTCGAGATGACGAAGAACGGCCCGGGATCCTGGACGATGCCGCCGCTGGACTGCAGGCCGACCGCGATGCCCCAGGCCTGGAAGATCGCCAGCACCACCGTGAGATAGCGGGTGTACTGGTTGAGGACCTTGCGGCCCGACTCGCCCTCCTTCTTCAAGGCTTCGAGCGACGGCAGCACCGAGGTGAGGAGCTGCACGATGATCGAGGCCGAGATGTAGGGCATGATGTTGAGGGCGAAGATCGCCATCCGCTCGACGGCGCCGCCCGAGAACATGTTGAACAGACCGAGCACGCCCCCTTGCGCGTTGGCGAAGCTCTGGCGCAGCGCGTCGGGATCGATGCCCGGGAGCGGGATGTAGGTCCCGAGCCGGTAGACGATGAGCGCGCCGAGGGTGAACCAGATGCGCTTCTTGAGCTCTTCGGCCTTGGCGATCGACCCGAAATTGAGGTTGGCGGCGAGCTGCTCGGCTGCAGAGGCCATGAACGGTGTCCTTGACGGGCGGGACTTCGGCGTCGGTCACGCCTTGAAACGAGGACGGCGGCCACGCGCTGCTCGCACGGGCCGCCGCCGATGACCAGTGACTTAAAGTCTGACTTACGCCGACGCAACCGCGTCGTCGGCGGTGGCGAGCGACTGTGTCACGGAGCCACCCGCCTTCTCGATCGCGGCGACGGCGGACTTCGACGCGCGGGCGACCTCGAAGGTCAGCTTCGCGGTGAGTTCGCCGACGCCGAGGATCTTCACGCCGTCGCGGACCCGGGCGACCACGCCGGCGGCGTGGAGGGCCTCGACCGTCACCGGAGCCGACGCGTCGAGCCGGCCCGGCATCGACCGCCTGCTGGATGCGGCCGACATTGACCTCGTTGAGATCGGTGGCGCCGGGGTTGTTGAAGCCCCGCTTCGGCAGGCGCCGATGCAGCGGCATCTGACCACCCTCGAAGCCCTTGATGGCGACGCCGCTGCGGGCCTTCTGGCCCTTCACGCCGCGCCCGGCGGTCTTGCCCTTGCCGGAGCCGATGCCGCGGCCCACGCGCATCCGGTTCTTGGTCGCGCCGTCGTTGTCGCGAATTTCGTTCAGTTTCATGACGCCCTCCTCACGCCGCGTCGTCGAGGACGCGCACGAGGTGATGCACCTTCGCGATCATGCCGCGCACCGTCGGGGTATCCGGCAGGGTGGCGACGCGATGGAGCTTGTTCAGCTTGAGCCCGACGAGGGTCTCGCGCTGGCTGTGCTCGCGACGGATCGGCGAACCGATCTGCTGCACGCGCAGGGTCTTGTCGGCCATGGATCAGCCTCCCTCACGCGGCGTCGGCGGACTCGACGCCCGGCTCGGCATCGCGGCGACGGGCCTGGAGGGCCGACACCTTGAGACCGCGCCGCGCGGCGACCGCACGGGGGGAATCCTCGTTCTTCAGGGCGTCGAAGGTCGCCCGGACGAGGTTGTAGGGGTTCGAGGAGCCGAGCGACTTCGCCACGACGTCCTGCATGCCCAGCGTCTCGAAGACGGCGCGCATCGGGCCGCCCGCGATGATGCCGGTGCCCTGGGGCGCGGCGCGCAGGATGACCTTGCCGGCGCCGTGACGGCCGTGCACGTCGTGGTGCAGCGTCCGGCCCTCGCGCAGCGCGACGCGGATCAGGCCGCGCTTGGCCGCCTCGGTCGCCTTGCGGATCGCCTCCGGCACCTCGCGGGCCTTGCCGTGGCCGAAGCCGACGCGGCCCTTCTGGTCGCCGACGACGACCAGCGCGGCGAAGCCGAAGCGACGGCCGCCCTTCACCACCTTGGCGACGCGGTTGATGTGGACGAGCTTGTCCACGAACTCGCTGTCGCGCTCCTCGCGGTCGTCGCGGCGACGACCCTCACGTTCACGTGCCATCGTGATTCCAATTCACTGACGCGGGCGGCGGTCCCGCTCGCATGATTACCGTTCCGCCGAAACAGGGGCGGGCCAGAAGTCCCCTCCCCTGCGTGAGCGGGCCGCGACGGACCCGCCCGGACGGATCGGCCGCCAAGGCGGCCGGACCCGGATCTCATACGGTTTCCGATCGATCGCTCGGCGAGCCCTAGGGGATCGCTTCGCGATGCGGAAACCGGCTTCGCTCAGGTGCGTGGAGCCTTCGGCTCCACCGCGCGGACTCGTGATACGATTGTCGGAACTGATCGTCCGGAAATCGTATCAGAAGTCGAGGCCGCCCTCGCGGGCTGCGTCGGCAAGCGCCTTGACGCGGCCGTGGAACAGGTAGCCCGAGCGGTCGAAGATCACCTGGCTGACGCCGGCCTGCTTGGCACGCTCGGCGACGAGCTTGCCAACCTCGACCGCGGCCGCCTTGTCGGCGCCGGTCTTGATCCGTGACCGCAGGTCCTTCTCCAGGGTCGAGGCCGCGGCCAGGGTACGGCCGGTGGCGTCGTCGATGACCTGGACGTAAATCTGCTTCGAGGAGCGGAACACGGACAGGCGCGGACGGCCGTTCGCCGCCGCCCGGATCGCCCGACGGACGCGCGCGCGGCGCTTGTCGAGCATTTCGAGTTTGCGAGACATCGTCGGCCCTTACTTCTTCTTGCCTTCCTTGCGGAAGATGAACTCGCCGGCGTACTTCACGCCCTTGCCCTTGTAGGGCTCGGGACCGCGGTAATCGCGGATCTCCGCCGCGACCTGGCCGACGCGCTGCTTGTCGATGCCGGCGACGATGATCTCGACCGGACGCGGGGTCGTGATCGTGATCCCGGCCGGGATCTCGTAATCGACGTCGTGGCTGTAGCCGAGCGAGAGCTTGAGAACCTTGCCGGCGACCGCGGCGCGGTAACCGACGCCGTTGATCTCCAGCTTCTTCTCGTAGCCCTTGCTCACGCCCTCGATCAGGTTGGCGACCTGAGCGCGGGAGAGGCCCCACATCGAGCGGGCCTCCTTGGTCTGCGAGCGGGGCTGGACCGAGATCGCGCCGCCTTCCTGGGTGACCGACACCTGGTCGGGAACCCGGAACTGCAGCTCGCCCTTCGATCCCTTGACCTTGACGGTCTGGCCGTCGACCGTGGCGGTCACGCCGGCCGGCACGGTCACGGGCTTCTTGCCTACGCGGGACATGTGTCTCTCCTTTTGGGGCTGTGGCGCCGTGCGAGGTCAGAAGACCTTGCAGAGCACCTCGCCGCCGACGTTGCGCTCGCGCGCCTCGTGGTCGGACATGACGCCCATCGGGGTGGACACGATGGTGATTCCCAGGCCGTCGGCGACGCGCGGCAGGGTATCGACCGACGAATAGACCCGGCGGCCCGGCTTGGACACCCGCTCGATCGAGCGGATGACCGGCGCGCCGTCGTAGTATTTCAGCTCGATCGCGAACTCGGTGCGCCCGTTGCCGTAATCGGTCGTGGCGTAGTCGCGGATGTAGCCCTCGGACTTCAGCACGTCGAGGACGCGGGCGCGGAGCTTGGAGCCCGGCGTCTGCACCACGTTGCGGCGGCGCTGCTGACCGTTGCGGATGCGGGTGAGCATGTCGCCCACGGGATCGGTGATCATGGGTACTGCCTCCCCTTACCAGCTGGACTTCACGAGGCCGGGGATCATCCCCCGCGACCCGAGATCCCGCAGCGCGACCCGCGAGATTCCGAGCTTGCGGTAGAACGCCCGCGGCCGGCCGGTCATCGCGCAGCGGTTGCGGATGCGGGTCGGGTTGGCGTTGCGCGGCAGCTCGGCCAGCTTGAGGCGCGCCTCGAAGCGCTCCTCCATCGGCAGCGACTCGTCGTTCGCCGTCGCGAGCAGAGCCTCGCGCTTCGGCGCGTAGAGCTTCACCAGCTCGCGACGCTGCTTGTCTCTCTCGATCTTGCTCTTCTTAGCCATCTTGGTCTGTTCTCCGGTGTCCGCGTCTGAGAGCCGTCAGGCCCTCACTGCCGGAACGGGAAGTTGAAGTGCTTCAGGAGCGCCCGGGCCTCGGCATCGGTCTTGGCGGTGGTCGCCACGACGATGTCCATGCCCCAGGCATTCTGCGCCTTGTCGTAGTTGATCTCCGGGAACACGAGGTGCTCCTTGAGACCGAGGGCGTAGTTGCCGCGGCCGTCGAACGACTTCGGGTTCAGGCCGCGGAAGTCACGCACGCGCGGCAGCGCGATGGTGATCAGGCGGTCCATGAACTCGTACATGCGCTGCTTGCGCAGGGTGACCTTGCAGCCGATCGGCATGTTCTCGCGCACCTTGAAGGTCGCGATCGCCTTGCGGGCCCGGGTGATGACCGGCTTCTGGCCAGTGATCAGGCCGAGATCCTCGGCCGCCACGGTCGCCTTCTTCGAGTCCTGGGTCGACTCGCCGACGCCCATGTTGAGGACGATCTTCTCGATCGTCGGCACCTGCATCGGGTTGGTGTAGCCGAACTCCTCGATCAGCTTCGGACGCACCACGTCCTCGTAGTGCTTCTTCAGCCGCGGCGTGTAGCCGTCCGTGCGCGCCTCAGCCATCGATCAGATCTCCCGAGCGCTTCGCGAAGCGAACCTTGCGCCCGTCTTCCAGAATACGAAAACCGACCCGGGTGGGCTGGCCGTCCTTGGGATCGGCGAGCGCCAGGTTCGAGAGGTGGATCGCCGCCTCCTTGGAGATGATCCCGCCCTCGCTCGTCTGGGTCTGGCGCTGGTGGCGCTTCACCAGGTTGACGCCGCGGACCAGGGCGCGGTCCTCCTTCGGCATCACCTGGATGACCTCGCCCGACCGGCCCTTGTCGCGGCCGGCGAGAACCACGACGGTGTCGCCCTTCTTCACCTTCGCAGCCATCACAGCACCTCCGGGGCGAGCGAGATGATCTTCATGTGGTTGCGGGCGCGCAGCTCGCGCGGCACGGGCCCGAAGATGCGGGTGCCGATCGGCTCCTTCTGGTTGTTGATCAGCACGGCCGCGTTGCGGTCGAAGCGGATCACCGAACCGTCGGGACGGCGGACGTCCTTGGCGGTGCGAACCACCACCGCCTTCATCACGTCGCCCTTCTTCACGCGGCCGCGCGGAATCGCCTCCTTCACCGACACCACGATGATGTCGCCGACGCCGGCATACTTGCGCTTGGAACCGCCGAGCACCTTGATGCACATCACGCGACGTGCGCCGGAATTGTCGGCGACGTCCAGATTCGTCTGCATCTGGATCACGGACTCACGCCCTTTCCTTGTTTCAGGCAGGTCTCCGCGGGGCACGATTGCCCGGCGGACGGCAGCCTGATGGGGATCTGATGTCCCCGTCCATTGAAGAGACCGCGCTGCGGCGCTTGTTCGGCGCCGGCGCGGTCAACACACGCGATGACGGGCGTGTCCGCCCCTCATGTCTGTCGTGGAGGCCGGCCCTCTACTACGGTTCCGACTCCTTGGCAAGCTCGACGCGGGCCCCTCCCCTCCCGGGGCGGGGCGCCGGCGTCACGCTCCGGCGGCCGCAGCCTCGCTCTCGACCAGCTTCCAGGTCTTGAGCTTCGAGAACGGCCGCGACTCCTCGATGAACACCGTCTGGCCGACCTTGGCCGCGTTGTTCTCGTCGTGAGCGTGGTAGTTCTTCGACCGGCGGACGGTCTTCTTCATCACCGGGTGGGTGAAGCGACGCTCCACCTTCACCACGACGGTCTTGTCCTGCTTGTCGCTGACGACGACGCCCTGCAGCACGCGCTTCGGCATGGATCCCTCTCCTTTACGCCGACTGCAGCGTCTTGCGGCGCTGCAGCGTGCGGACGCGGGCGATGTCGCGACGGACCTCGCGCACGCGGGCGACGTTCTCGAGCTGACCCGTGGCCCGCTGGAAGCGCAGGTTGAACTGCTCCTTCTTCAGGTTCAGGAGCTCGTCGCTGAGCTGATCCGGCGTCATCGCGCTCAGGTCAGACAGCCTCTGGCTCGACTTCATGATGGTCTCTCCTTAGTCCGCGATGCGCTGGATGAAGCGCGTGCGGACCGGCAGCTTGGCGGCGCCCAGGCGCAAAGCCTCGCGGGCGATGTCCTCGGCGACGCCGTCGATCTCGAACATGATCCGGCCCGGATGGACCCGCGCCGCCCAGTACTCGGGCGCGCCCTTGCCGGAGCCCATGCGGACTTCGGTGGGCTTGGCCGAGACCGGGACGTCGGGGAAGATCCGGATCCAGACGCGGCCCTGACGCTTCATCTCGCGGGTGATCGCGCGGCGGGCCGCCTCGATCTGGCGCGCGGTGATGCGCTCGGGCTCGACGGCCTTGAGGCCGTATTGTCCGAAGTTGAGGTCGGTCCCGCCCTTCGCGGTGCCGTGGATGCGGCCCTTGAACTGCTTGCGGAACTTGGTCTTCTTAGGTTGCAGCATGGCTGTCTCTCACACTCTGAGGGCGCGGAGCGCTCAGGCCGCGTCGCGCCCACCGCGATCACCGCGGTCGCCACGCTCGCCGCCACGCTCACGGTCGCGACGCCCGCTCGAGCGGCCGCCCTCCTCGTGGGCACGCTTGTCCTGCGCCATCGGGTCGTGCTCGAGGATCTCGCCCTTGAACACCCACACCTTGATACCGCAGGTGCCGTAGGTCGTGAACGCGGTCGCCGTGCCGTAATCGACGTCGGCGCGCAGCGTGTGCAGCGGAACCCGGCCCTCGCGGTACCATTCGAGGCGCGCGATCTCGGCGCCGCCGAGGCGGCCCGAGCAGTTGATGCGGATGCCCTCGGCACCCAGGCGCATCGCCGACTGCACGGCGCGCTTCATGGCGCGACGGAAGGCGACGCGGCGCTCGAGCTGCTGGGCGATCGAGTCGGCCACCAGGGTGGCGTCGATCTCGGGCTTGCGCACCTCGACGATGTTGATCGTCACGTCGGCCTTGGTCATCCCGCCGACGAGCTTGCGCAGCTTCTCGATGTCGGCGCCCTTCTTGCCGATCACCACGCCCGGACGGCCCGAGTGGATGGTGACGCGGCACTTCCGGTGCGGACGCTCGATGACGATCTTCGAGACCGCGGCCTGCTTGAGCTGCTTCATGAGGGCCTGGCGGATCGCCACGTCCTCATGCATCAGCTTGGCGTACTCGCCCTTGTTGGCGTACCAGCGCGAATCCCAGGTCCGGTTGATGCCGAGCCGGAGACCGATCGGGTTGATCTTCTGTCCCATCAGGTCCTCCTCAGGCCGCTTCGGCGCGGACTTCGCGCACCACGATGGTGAGGTTCGCGAAGGGCTTCAGGATGCGGGCGCCGCGGCCGCGGGCGCGGGCATGGAAGCGCTTGAGAACCAGCGCCTTGCCCACGTAGGCCTCCTTGACGACGAGATCGTCGACGTCGAGGTCGTGGTTGTTCTCGGCGTTGGCGATCGCGCTCTCGAGGCACTTCTTGACCTCGACCGAGATGCGCTTCTGCGAGAACTGCAGGTCGGCGAGCGCGGTCGCGACCTTCTTGCCCCGGATGAGCTGCGCCACGAGGTTCAGCTTCTGCGGGCTGACGCGCAGCATGCGCGCGACAGCCTTCGCCTCGTTCTCCGGGAGCGCGCGGGGTGCTGCTGCCTTGCCCATTTAGCGCCTCTTCGACTTCTTGTCGGCCGCGTGCCCGTGGAAGGTCCGGGTCGGCGAGAACTCGCCGAACTTGTGACCGACCATCTCCTCGGAGACGTAGACCGGGATGTGCTTCTGCCCGTTGTAGACCCCGAAGGTCAGGCCAACGAACTGCGGCAGGATCGTGGAGCGGCGGCTCCAGATCTTGATGACCTCGTTGCGGCTGGAGCCGCGCGCGGTCTCCGCCTTCTTGAGGAGGTAGCCGTCGATGAACGGCCCCTTCCAGATTGAGCGTGCCATGGCGTGAAGCTCTTACTTCTTGCGGGAGTGGCGGCTCGACACGATGAACGTGTCGGTGCGCTTGTTCGAGCGGGTCTTCTTGCCCTTGGTCGGGATGCCCCAGGGCGTGACCGGGTGACGGCCGCCCGAGGTGCGGCCCTCACCACCACCGTGTGGGTGGTCGATCGGGTTCATCGCCACGCCGCGGTTGTGCGGACGCTTGCCGAGCCAGCGGTTGCGGCCGGCCTTGCCGAGCGAGATGTTCATGTGGTCGGGGTTCGAGACCGCGCCCACGGTGGCGAAGCACTGGCCATGCACGAGGCGCTGCTCGCCCGAGTTGAGGCGCAGCGTCACGTAGCCCTGGTCGCGGCCGACGATCTGGGCGTAGTTGCCCGCGGACCGGGCGATCGCGCCGCCCTTGCCGATCTTCAGCTCGACGTTGTGCACGATCGTGCCCACCGGCATGTTGCCGATCGGCATCGCGTTGCCGGGCTTGATGTCGACCTGCTCGCCCGACACGACCCGGTCGCCGGCCTTCACCCGCTGCGGAGCCAGGATGTAGCTCTGCGCGCCGCCCTCGTAGGTCACGAGCGCGATGAAGGCGGTGCGGTTCGGATCGTACTCGATCCGCTCCACGGTGCCGACCTTGCCGGCATGCTCGCGGCGCTTGAAGTCGACGTTGCGCAGCGTGCGCTTGTGACCGCCGCCGCGAAAGCGCACGGTGATCCGACCGAGGTTGTTGCGGCCGCCCGTCGAGGACTTGCCCTCGGTGAGGGCCTTGACCGGCTTACCCTTGTAGAGTTCCGAACGGTCGACGATCACGAGCTGGCGAAGGCTCGGCGTGACCGGCTTGAATGTCTTCAAAGCCATTGGCTTGTTCCCTTACGCCGTTCCCCTCAGAGCCCGGTCGTGACGTCGATGCTCTGACCCTCTTCGAGGGTCACGATCGCCTTCTTCACGTCCGAACGCTGGCCGCGCTGACCGCGGAACATCTTGGTCTTGCCCTTGGTGACGACCGTGTTGACGGCCTTCACCTTCACCTCGAACAACTTCTCGACCGCTTCCTTGATCTGCGGCTTCGTCGCCTTCGGGGCGACCCGGAACACGACCTTGTCCTGCTCCGAGAGGTTGGTCGCCTTCTCGGTGATGACCGGGGAGACGATCACGTCGTAGTGGCGCGGATCTGCGCTCATTTGAATCGCGCCTCCAGCGCATCGACGGCCGCGCGCGTCAGGACGAGCTTCTCGCGACGCAGGATGTCGTAGACGTTGATGCCCTGCACCGGCAGGACGTCGATGTGCGGCAGGTTGCGGGCGGAGCGAGCGAAGTTCTCGTCCACCTCGGCGCCGCCGATGATCAGGGCGTTCGACAGGCCGAGCTTGCCGAAGCGGTCCTTGAGCACCTTGGTCCTGCTCTCCTCGAGCCGCACGTCGTCGACGACGATCAGCGCCGAGCCCTTGGCCTTGGCCGAGAGCGCGTGACGGAGCGCCAGCGCCCGGACCTTCTTGGGCAGGTCGTGGGCGTGGGAGCGCGTCACCGGGCCGTGGGCGCGGGCGCCGCCGCGGAACTGCGGCGCGGAGGCCGCGCCGTGGCGGGCGTTGCCGGTGCCCTTCTGCTTGTACAGCTTCTTGGTCGTGCGGGCGATGTCGCCGCGCTGCTTGGTCTGGTGGGTCCCGGACTGGCGCTTGGCGAGCTGCCAGCGCACGCAGCGCTGCAGCAGGTCGGCGCGGGGCTCGAGGCCGAAGATGGCCTCGTCGAGCTCCAGGGAGCCGGCCTCGGTGCCCTCGAGCGTGGTGATCTCGACCTTCATCACGCGGTCTCCTCGGTGGCGGGAGCCTCGGCGACCGGAGCGGCGGCGCCGTTCTCACGGAACTTGCCCGGCAGCGGCACGTCGGCGGGGAGCTTGCGCTTCACCGCGTCGCGGATCTGGATCCAGCCGCCGGCGACGCCCGGCACCGCACCCTCGACGAGGATCAGGCCGCGCTCGGGGTCGGTGCGCACGACGCGCAGGTTCTGGGTCGTGACCCGCTCGACGCCGAGGTGGCCCGGCATCTTCTTGTTCTTGAAGGTCTTGCCCGGGTCCTGACGGCCGCCGGTCGAACCGATCGAGCGGTGCGAGATCGACACGCCGTGCGACGCGCGCAGACCGCCGAAGTTCCAGCGCTTCATGCCGCCGGCGAAGCCCTTACCCGTGGTGGTGCCCGTCACGTCGACGAACTGGCCCGGGATGAAGTGGTCCGCGGTGATCTCGGCGCCGACCGGGATGAGGGCATCCTCGGTGACCCGGAACTCGGCGAGCTTCTTCTTCGGCTCGACCTTGGCGACCGCGAAGCGGCCGCGCTCGGCTGCCGAGACGTTCTTCACCTTGGCCTTGCCGACGCCGACCTGCAGCGCGACGTAGCCGTTCTTCTCGACCGTGCGGTGGGCGACCACCTGGCACTGATCGACCTTGAGCACCGTGACCGGGACATGCTCGCCGGCGTCCGTGAAGACGCGGGTCATGCCGACCTTCTGTGCAATCACTCCTGTGCGCATGGTTCTCCCCCGCGCGATCCATCCGAAGCTCTAAACGGTCCCTCGGGGCCGCCTAGAGCTTGATCTCCACGTCCACGCCCGCGGCGAGGTCGAGCTTCATCAGCGCGTCCACGGTCTGCGGGGTGGGATCGACGATGTCGAGCACGCGCTTGTGGGTGCGCATCTCGAACTGCTCGCGCGACTTCTTGTCGATGTGGGGCGAGCGGTTGACCGTGAAGCGCTCGATCCGAGTCGGCAGCGGGATCGGCCCGCGCACCTGCGCACCGGTCCGCTTCGCCGTCGAGACGATCTCGCGGGTCGAGGTGTCCAGGATGCGATGATCGAACGCCTTGAGGCGAATGCGGATATTCTGACCGTTCATGTTCGTGCCTCGCGACGGGATGGGGCGAGCCTCGCGGCCCGCCCCTGCTCAGCCGTCGGGTTGAAGGATGAAAGCGGGCTCCGCTTACTCGGTGATGGAGGCGACGACGCCTGCGCCGACGGTGCGTCCACCCTCGCGGATGGCGAAGCGCAGCTTCTCCTCCATGGCGACCGGGACGATCAGCGTGACGTCCATGGTCACGTTGTCGCCCGGCATCACCATCTCGGTGCCTTCCGGCAGCTGGCACACGCCGGTGACGTCGGTGGTGCGGAAGTAGAACTGCGGCCGGTAGTTGGTGAAGAACGGCGTGTGGCGCCCGCCCTCCTCCTTGGTCAGGATGTAGGCCTCGGCCTTGAACTTGGTGTGCGGCTTCACCGAGCCGGGCTTGCACACCACCTGACCGCGCTCCACGTCCTCGCGCTTGGTGCCGCGCAGCAGCACGCCGACGTTGTCGCCCGCCTGACCCTGGTCGAGCAGCTTGCGGAACATCTCGACGCCGGTCACCGTCGTCGTCTGCGTCGCCCGGATCCCGACGATCTCCACCGTCTCGCCGACCTTGATGATCCCGCGCTCGACCCGGCCCCGTCACCACCGTCCCGCGCCCCGAGATCGAGAACACGTCCTCGATCGGCATCAGGAACGGCAGGTCGACCGGGCGCTCCGGCTGCGGGATGTAGGCGTCGACGTGGCTCATCAGCTCGAGGATCGCGTCGTGCCCGATCTTCGGCTCGCGGTTCTCGAGCGCGCACAGCGCCGAGCCCTTGGTGATCGGGATGTCGTCGCCCGGGAAGTCGTACTTCGACAGGAGCTCGCGCACCTCCAGCTCGACCAGGTCGAGCAGCTCCGGATCGTCGACCATGTCGACCTTGTTCATGAACACCACCAGCGCCGGAACGCCGACCTGGCGCGCCAGCAGGATGTGCTCGCGCGTCTGCGGCATCGGGCCGTCGGCCGCCGACACCACCAGGATCGCGCCGTCCATCTGCGCCGCGCCCGTGATCATGTTCTTCACGTAGTCGGCGTGACCGGGGCAGTCGACGTGGGCGTAGTGCCGGTTCTGCGTCTCGTACTCCACGTGCGCCGTCGAGATCGTGATCCCGCGCGCCTTCTCCTCCGGCGCCTTGTCGATCTGGTCGTAGGCCGTGAACGTCGCCCCGCCCGTCTCCGCAAGAACCTTGGTGATCGCCGCCGTCAGCGACGTCTTGCCGTGGTCAACGTGACCGATCGTCCCGATGTTGCAGTGCGGCTTCGTCCGCGAAAACTTTTCCTTGGCCATTGCCAATCTCCAATGCTCTCAGGCGTTCGTCTTCGTCGCGCTCAACCTCCCGGCCATCGGCCGCGGAGAGGGGGCGCGGGGGACCCGGTGCGGTCACCGGGTCCCGGTCTGGATCCTTGCGGATCCGGGATCCTGACGGATCGGGTCAGGCGTACTTCGCCACCACCTTGTCGGCCTCGCCGCGCGGGACCTCCTCGTAGTGGTCGAACTGCATCGTGAAGTTCGCACGCCCCTGGGTGAAGGAGCGGAGCTGGTTCACGTAGCCGAACATGTTCGCGAGCGGCACCATCGCGTTGATGACGTTGGCGTTGCCGCGCATGTCCTGGCCCTGGATCTGGCCGCGCCGGGAATTCAGGTCGCCGATGACCGACCCGGTGTAGTCCTCCGGGGTCACGACCTCGACCTTCATCACCGGCTCGAGCAGGACCGAGCCGCCCTTCTGCAGCGCCTCGCGCAGGGCCGCGCGGGAGGCGATCTCGAAGGCGAGCGCCGAGGAGTCGACCTCGTGGTAGGCGCCGTCGATCAGCTCCACCTTGATGTCGACCACCGGGAAGCCCGCCAGGATGCCGGCGGTGAGGACGCTGTTGAGGCCCTTCTCGACGCCCGGGATGTACTCCTTGGGCACCGAACCGCCGACGATCTTCGACTCGAACGCGTAGCCGGCACCCGGCTCGTTCGGCTCGACCACGAACTTCACCCGCGCGAACTGGCCGGTCCCGCCGGTCTGCTTCTTGTGGGTGTAGTCGATCTCGGTCCGCTTGGTCAGCTTCTCCCGGTACGCGACCTGCGGCTGGCCGATGTTGGCCTCGACCTTGTAGGTGCGCTTCAGGATGTCGACCTTGATGTCGAGGTGAAGCTCGCCCATCCCCTTGAGGATGGTCTGGCCGGATTCCTGGTCGGTCGAGACGCGGAAGGACGGATCCTCGGCGGCGAGCTTCGACAGCGCGATGCCGAGCTTCTCCTGGTCGGCCTTCGACTTCGGCTCGACCGCGATCTCGATGACCGGCTCCGGGAACTCCATCTTCTCGAGGATGACGGCCTTCTGCGGGTCGCAGAGGGTGTCGCCGGTGCGGGTGTCCTTGAGGCCGGCCAGGGCGACGATGTCGCCGGCGAAAGCCTCCTTGATGTCCTCGCGGTTGTTCGCGTGCATCAGGAGCATCCGCCCCACCCGCTCCTTCTTGTCGCGGGTCGAGTTGATGACGTTCGCGCCGGAATCGACCTTGCCGGAGTAGATCCGGCAGAAGGTGATCGTGCCGACGTGGGGATCGTCCATGATCTTGAAGGCGAGCATGGAGAACGGATCGGAGTCGGTCGGCCGGCGGACGACCTCCTCCTCGGTCTTGAAGTCGATGCCCTTGATCTCGCCGCGGTCGGCGGGGGACGGCAGGAAGTCGACGACGGCGTCGAGCAGGGGCTGCACGCCCTTGTTCTTGAACGCCGAACCGCACAGGACCGGGTGGAAGGCGCGCAGCTGCACGGCCCGGCGTACCAGCTTGCGCATGGTGTCCTCGTCCGGCTCGACGCCGTCGAGGTAGGCGGTCATGGCGTCGTCGTCGAGCTCGACGCACGCCTCGACCAGCTTGGTGCGGTACTCGACCGCCTGATCCTTCAGCTCGGCCGGGATCTCGGTCTCGTTGAAGTTGGCACCCAGCGCCTCGCCCGTCCAGACGATCGCCTTCATCTTGATAAGGTCGATGACGCCCTGGAAGTTCGACTCGGCGCCGATCGGGAGCTGCAGGCAGACCGGCTTGCCGGCGACGCGGTCGACGATGTCGGCCACGCACTTGAAGAAGTCGGCGCCGATCTTGTCCATCTTGTTGACGAACACGACGCGCGGCACGTCGTACTTGTCGGCCTGACGCCACACGGTCTCGGTCTGCGGCTCGACGCCCTGGTTGCCGTCGAGCACGCAGACGGCGCCGTCGAGCACGCGGAGCGAGCGCTCCACCTCGATGGTGAAGTCGACGTGCCCGGGGGTGTCGATGATGTTCAGGCGCTTGTCGCGCCAGAAGCAGGTCGTCGCAGCCGAGGTGATCGTGATGCCACGCTCCTGCTCCTGCTCCATCCAGTCCATCGTGGCGGCGCCCTCATGGACCTCGCCGATCTTGTGGGACTTGCCGGTGTAGTAGAGGATCCGCTCGGTCGTCGTGGTCTTGCCGGCATCGATGTGGGCCATGATGCCGAAGTTGCGGTAGTCCTCGATCGCGTGCGTGCGGGGCATCGGGGGGCTCCTGAAGGGGGTGGCCGCTGGTTACCAGCGGTAGTGCGAGAAGGCGCGGTTGGCCTCGGCCATCCGGTGCGTGTCTTCCCGCTTCTTGACGGCGTTGCCGCGATTGTTGGCGGCGTCGAGCAGCTCCGAGGACAGGCGCTCGACCATCGTGCGGTCGTTGCGCGAGCGGGCCGCCTGGATCAGCCAGCGGATCGCCAGGGCCTGCCGGCGCTCGTTGCGGACCTCGACCGGCACCTGGTAGGTGGCGCCGCCGACGCGGCGGGAGCGCACCTCGATCGCCGGGGCGACGTTGTCGAGGGCAGCGCGGAACACCTCGATCGGGTTCGCCTTGGCGCGGGCCTCGATGATGTCGAACGCGCCGTATACGATGTTCTCGGCGACCGACTTCTTGCCCTCGTACATCACCGAGTTCATGAACTTGGTGAGCACGATGTCGCCGTACTTGGCGTCGGGGATGATCTCGCGCTTCTCGGCGCTGTGGCGGCGGGACATCGCTCGCTCCGTACCTGTCTCAAATCAGATTGTTGCGCCCCACGCAGGCCGCCTCGAGCCAGAGGCCGGCGGCATCCTTGTGAGACGGGCGATAAACCAATTCTCATCCCGTCCGGAGACGGAGGGGTCTTACTTCGGCCGCTTGGCGCCGTACTTCGACCGGCGCTGCTTGCGGCTCTTGACGCCCTGGGTGTCGAGCACGCCGCGCAGGATGTGGTAGCGCACGCCCGGAAGGTCCTTCACGCGGCCGCCGCGGATCATGACCACCGAGTGCTCCTGGAGGTTGTGACCCTCGCCCGGGATGTAGCCGATGACCTCGAAGCCGTTGGTGAGACGGACCTTGGCGACCTTGCGCAGCGCCGAGTTCGGCTTCTTCGGGGTCGTGGTGTAGACGCGGGTGCAGACGCCACGCTTCTGCGGGCAGGCGTTCAGCGCCGGCACCTTGTTGCGGGCCTTCTGTGCCTTCCGCGGATTGGCGATCAGCTGGTTGATCGTCGGCATGCCATTCCTCTCGCAACGCGTCGCCGTCCCGGGCGACCGTCGAATTCCATCATCTCGTCTGAACGACCGTCGCCGTCCGGGACGGCGCAACGCAAATCGCGCCCCAGGCTGTCGACCAGCCTTTGGCGCGCCATGCGAGCAGAGGACCACCAGGGCCGCAGGGCCCCGCGATCTTGCCGGTCTGACACGTGTCAGTCGGTTTTGAAGTTCGGTCGCGTTTAGGCGGCTTGGATCGAGGCACAGAGGGCACTTCGATCAGCCTGCCGCCTACGGCCGGCCGTTCAGTGGGAGGGCTCTTAGTCGCGTCGGACGGGCCCGTCAAGCGCAAACGGGCGCCGAGGCGGCGTTTCGGGCCGCCCGGGTCCGGCAGAGCTTGTGGGAACGTGGCGAGAGCGCTCCCGGCTCCGGTGGAGCCTTCCCGTCCGGCCGCTTCAGTGCGCCGCCGGGCCGATGATCGCCCGCCGGATCCGGCCGGAGATCAGGTCGATGACCGCGACCGTCACGAGGATCATCAGCACCAGGAACGCCACCTGCTGCAGTTCGAGCACCCGGATCAGCTCGGTGAGGTACTGGCCGATGCCGCCGGCGCCGACGATGCCGATGATCGTCGCCGAGCGGGTGTTCGATTCGAAGAAGTACAGCATCTGGCTCGTCAGCACCGGCAGCACGCCGGGCAGCAGGCCGAAGCGGACCCGGTGCAGGGCGCTGCCGCCCGCCGAGGCGACGCCGTCCTGCGGCTTGCGGTCGGCGGTCTCGATCGCCTCGGAGAACAGCTTGCCGAGTCCGCCGACATCCGAGCAGGCGATGGCGAGCGCCCCGGCGAAGGGGCCGAGCCCGACGACGTTGATCCAGATCAGCGCCCAGATCAGCACGTCGACCGAGCGGATCACGTCGAAGCCGCGCCGCACCCCGAAGCGCAGGAACGGGTTGGGCACCACGTTGCGCGCCGCCAGGAAGGCCACCGGCAGCGCCAGCACCGAGGCGGCGAGCGTGCCGAGGAACGCGATGCCGAGGGTCTCGCCCAGCGCCCTCAGGAAGGTCCAGAACTGGCCGTGCGGCGAGGGCGGCAGCATCAGCACGGCGAAGTCGCCGAGCCGCCCGACGCCGTCGAGGAGCCGCATCAGCGAGAAGTCGAGGCGCACCATCGCCAGGATCGCGAGGCCGACGACGGCGGCGAGGGTGACCGCGACGGCGAGGCGCCGGCCCGGCGGCGTGCGGAAGGCAGCCGGATGACGGCGGCGCAGGCCGTCGAGGTCGGCGAGCGCGCCCGCGCGCAGGGACGAGGCGGGCCGGTTCATCGCGCCGCCTCCCGACCCAGGATGGCGTGGCGCAGGCGTTCGGTGGCGAGGTCGATCGCCACCACGGTCAGGATGATCATGAGCAGGATCGCGCTGACGTCGGCATTGTAGAAGTTGCGGATCGCCACCAGCAGTTCCTGGCCGATGCCGCCGGCCCCGACGAAGCCCATGACGCTGGCGCCGCGGACGTTGATCTCGAACCGCAGCAGGCCGTAGGAGGCGAAGTTCGAGAGCACCTGCGGCACCACCGCGAAGCGGATGGTCTCGACCCAGGACGCTCCGGTCGCCCGCAGGCCCTCGACCGGCTTCAGGTCGATGTTCTCGACCACCTCGGAAAACAGCTTGCCGAGCGCCCCGACGCTGTGGATGGCGAGCGCCAGCACGCCGACCATCGGCCCCAGCCCGAAGGCGATGACGAAGATCAGCGCGAACACCACCTCGGGCACCGTCCGGCAGACTTCGAGGAAGCGGCGGGCGAGGAAGCGCAGGCTGCGCGACGGCGCGAGGTTGGCGGCGGCGACGAAGCAGAGGCAGAACGCCCCGATCCCGCCGAGCAGCGTGGCGAGATAGGCCATCAGCAGCGTCTCGCCGAGGAGCGCCAGCCATTTCGGCAGGCCCCAGTACCACGCGGCGAGGTCGGCCGGCAGGGTCGCGGGGGCGAGGGGCGGCACCAGCCGGCCGAGGTAGGCGGTGAAGCCGCCGATGTTCTCGGCCAGGGTGAGCGGCCGGACCTCGGCGAGCCAGCCGGCGAGGAGCACCAGGGCCAGGAGTGCGACGAGGATCGCGAGGCTGCGCCGCCGCGACGCGGCGACGGCGCCCTCGTAGGCGCCGGCGAGGGCGGCCGCCCGCTCCGGCGCCAAGGGTTCGATGCGGACAGGTTCGATGCGGACGGGTTCGATGCGGACAGCCACGGCCGCCTCAGGTCACGAGCGCTTGCGCTGCTCGTCGTTGAAGCGGAGCATCTCGATGATCGGCTGGTAGTCCTTCAGCGTCACCGGGGTGAGGTCGAGGTCCTTGCCGTCCGAGAGCCGGTCGAAGGCCGCCTTGTCCTTCCTGGGCATCGCCACCAGCGCCTCGCGGATGCGGCCCTTGAGGTCGTCGGGCAGGTTTGCCAGCATCGCGAACGGCCCCTCGGGCAGGAACTCCGAGCGGAAGATCACCCGGAAGTCCGACTGCCTCATCGGCGAGCCGTCGGCGTTCTTGAGCATGCCCTTGGCCGCCATCCGGGTGACCATGGTGTCGGTCTCGGAGTTCCACAGGTTGGCGGCGGCATCGGCCGTGCCCTGGACGAGGGCGAGCACCGCGTTCTCGTGGCTGCCGGCGTAGAAGGTCTTGCCGAACAGCCTGTCGACGTCGTGGCCGGCCTTCTGCAGGAAGAACCGCGGCGCCTGGTTGCCGGAGGTCGAGTTCGGATCGACCAGGGCGAGGTTCCTGCCCTTCAGGTCCTCCAGCGTCCTGTACGGGCTGTCGGCCTTGACGTAGAGCACCGAGTAGTAGCCCGAGGCGCCGTTGTCGTGCTTCTGGTTGACGATCGGCTCGATCCTGACGCCGGTCATCGCCGCGCGGGCGAACGAGGCCGGGCCGTAGAAGGCGAGCTGGATGTTGCCGGCGCGCTGGCCCTCGATCACCGCCGCGTAGTCCGCCGCGACCCGCAGCTTCACCGGCACGCCGATCTCCCTGCTGAGATAGGCGGTGAGCGGGGTGTAGCGGTCGACGGTGCCCGATGCGTTCTCGGCCGGGATGACGCCGAGGGTCAGCTCCGGATACCTGGCCTTCCAGTCCTGGGCGGCGGCCGGGAACGCGGCGAGCGCCAGGGCGGCGGCACCGAGGAGGGTGCGGCGGTCGAGCATGGATGGGGTCCTTGGTGTTGCGCGGGCAGGCGGCCCGCGGGGAAACGGGTCAGGCGCCGAGGGCGGCCGCCTCGCGCACCGGCCGCAGCCGCGGCCCCGGGGCCGCCGGCACCGGCGGCGCACGGTCCATCACCTCGCCGGCCTCGAGCCCGTAGAGCTCGCGCGCCACGTCCTCGGTGAGGTCGAAGCCGCGGCCGTCGAAGACCAGCCGGCCGGCCGAGAGGCCGATGAGCCGGTCGCAATAGGCTCGGGCGAGGTCGAGGGAGTGCAGGTTGCACAGGACGGTGATGCCGTAGCGCCGGTTGGCGTCGGCCAGCGCGTCCATGACGAGGCGGGTGTTGCGCGGGTCGAGGGAGGCGACCGGCTCGTCGGCCAGGATGATGTCGGGCTCCTGCACCAGGGCGCGGGCGATAGCGACGCGCTGCTGCTGGCCGCCGGAGAGGTGGTCGGCCCGGTTGGCGGCAAAGCCCCCCATGTCGAAGCTCTCCAGCGCCGCGAGCGCCAGGGCGCGGTCCTCGTCGGTCCACAGCCGCAGCAGCGAGCGGTGGGCCGGAACGTGGTTGAGGCGGCCCATCAGCACGTTGGTCATCACGTCGAGCCGGCCGACGAGGTTGAACTGCTGGAAGATCATCGCGCAGCGCGCCCGCCAGCGCCGCAGGTCGCCGCCGCGCAGGGCGGTGACGTCGGTGCCGTCGAACAGGATCCGGCCCTCGGACGGATCGGTGAGGCGGTTGAGCATCCGCAGCAGGGTCGACTTGCCGGCGCCCGAGCGGCCGATCACCCCGACGAAGCTGCCGCGCTCGATCGCGAGCGACACGCCGTCGACGGCATTGCGGCCGCCGAAGCGTCGGGTGAGGTTCTCGACAACCAGCATTCGGTCTCGTCCGCAGAATGTGCGTCCGGACGTAGACCCTGCTTTAACGACGGTTGAATGACGGCAATGATTTAGCCGGCAAGAGGAAACCGCTCCAATAGCCTGAACGGTGCGCCGCCCTCCTGGCGCAGCACCGAGACCGCCTCGATCGCGAAGTCCTCGCCGCCGCCGTGGAGCCGCTCCAGCCGCTCGCGCCAGGGAGCGCATTCCGACTCCGGCAGGGCCGCCGTGAGGGTCATGTGGAAGCGGAACTGCTCGAAGACGTAGGGGTAGCCCCAGCGATCGAGGAGCGCCCGGGCGCGGGGCGACAGGCGCTCCGGGTGGCGCCGGGCGCGCTCGGCCGGAGTCGGCGGGGCGCGCAGCGGGTCGAGGGCGGCGACGCACTCGGCCGCGAACAGCGCGAGGCCGGGCGGAGCCGCCGCCGGCACCAGGGCGGTGAAGCGTCCGAGCGTCGCGACGACGAGGCGGCCGACCGCGACCGGACGGGATCCGGCCGCGAGGCGGGCGGCCTCCGCCAGCAGGTCGGCCTCGCCGGCCCCGGCGGCGAGCCGCATCGGTGCCTTCAGGGTGGCGTGGAAGCCGTAGACCCGTGGCCCCTGCGTCACGGCGTCGAGGTCCTCGCCGAAACCCGCCGGCGGCGCCACCGCCTCGCCGGTCGCGCTGTCGTAGCCCAGCACCGCGTTGCCGAACCGGGCCAGTCCGGAATCCGGGGCGGGGGTGTAGTACAGCGCGTAGCGCGGCGCAGTCGTCACGTCGGCGGGCTCCCGTTCTGCCCCGATTCAGCATCGGCAGGCGACCCTACGATGACGCTCCCCGGTCAACGGCGCCACCCTGGCCCGCGGGCGGAGGCGAGGACGCGCGTCCGACCATCGGTTGCACACTTGAAGATCGTGCGCGATAGACGCGGCGACAGCACGAGGTGAAGCGTGACGGGGCGTATCGGGACGAGCCACCGGACGAAAGGGCGGACATGAGGTCTGTGCTCGTGGGAGTCATCGGTCACGTCGATCACGGCAAGACCGCCCTGGTCCGTGCGCTGACGGGCATCGAGACCGACCGGCTGAAGGAGGAGCAGGAGCGCGGCGTCTCGATCGTGCCGGGCTTCGCCCTGCTCCAGGTTCCGGGGGGCGAGATCGACCTCGTCGACCTGCCCGGTCACGAGCGCTTCGTGCGGGCGATGGTGTCCGGCGCGACCGGCATGCGGGCGGTGCTGCTCGCGGTCGACGTGCGCGAGGGCGTGCGCCCGCAGACGGTCGAGCACCTCGAGATCGCCCGGCTGATCGGCGTGCGCCACGGCGTCGTCGCGCTCACCAAGTGCGATCTCGCCGCGGCCGACGAGGTCCGGACGCGGGAGGCCGAGATCGCGGCCCTCGTCGCGGAGGCCGGCCTCGCCGAGGTCGCGGTGGTCGCGACCTCGGTCGTGCGCAACGAGGGCCTGTCCGAGTTGCAGGCGCGGCTCGCCGCCCTCCTCGACGGCGCCGGCAGCCCCGACGACGGCTATCCGTACCTTCCGATCGACCGGGTGTTCACCCGGCCCGGTTTCGGCACGGTCGTCACCGGAACGCTCCGGCGCGGGCCGCTCTCGGTCGGCGACCCGGTCGTGCTGGCGCCCACCGGGCTGAAGAGTGCGGTCCGCGCGCTGCAGATCCACGGCCGCGCCGTGACCACCGCCGAGCCCGGGCGGCGCACCGCCGTCGCGCTGCGCGGGGTCGAACTGTCCGAGCTGAGCCGCGGGCAGGCCCTGGCGCCGGCCGGCGTGCTCGCCGCCTCCGACTGGCTCGACGTCGAGCTGAGTGCCGCCCGCAGCGCCCCCTCCCCGCTGGCGGGCGGGGCGCGGCTTCGGCTGCTGGTCGGCACCACCGAGACGGAGGTGCGCCTGCGCCTGCTCGACCGCGACGAACTCGCCCCCGGGGACACGGCGCTCGCGCAACTGCACTGCGCCGAGCCGGTCGCGGTGCCGGCGCGCGATCCCTTCATCCTCCGGGTCGATTCACCGAGCCTGACCGTGGGCGGCGGCCGGGTGCTCGATCCGGCCTCGCACCGGCGCAAGCGCCACGACCCGCGGCTGCTCGCCGACCTCCAGGCGATCAGCGCCGGACGGCCCTCCGACACGCTGCTGATCCGCCTGCGGCAGGCCGGGGGCGCCGGCGCCGGCCTCCTCGACCTCGCCCGCCTCGTCGGCATCGCGCCCGACAGGGTGCGCCGGCGGCTGGCCGAACTCGGGGCCCGCGAGGTGTCCGGCCGCTTCGTCGGCCCGGACGCCGTCGCGGCGATGCGCCAGCGGGCGCTCCAGGTGCTCTCCTCCCACCACCGCGACCGGCCGATCGAGCACGGCCTGCCGCTGCCCCGCTTCGCGCCGCTGCTGCGCACCGACGACGCGGTGGCGGAGGCGGTTCTGCGCGACCTCGTGGCCAGCGGCGAGGTGGTGCAGGACCAGACCCTCTTCCGCCTCTCCGACTTCGATCCGGCGCGCAACGCCTCCGAGGTGGTCGAGGTGCTGGAGGCGGCGTACCGGCGCGGCGGCCTGACGCCGCCCGACGAGGCGGAGGCGGTCGGGCGCGACACGCGCAAGGCCGAGGCGATGGCCTATCTGGTCCGGGCCGGGATCCTGATCCGCGCCCTCGACCGGGTGCAGCGCCGCACCATCATCTTCCACCGCGACGCGGTCGAGCAGGCCAAGGCGACCCTCGGCGGGGCCTTCTCCGGCTCCCCCGGCTTCCTCGCCCGCGAGGCCGGGGCAACGCTCGGCATCTCGCGCAAGTTCTCGATCCCGCTGCTCGAACATCTCGACGCGACCCGGTTCACCCGCCGGGTCGGCGACACCCGCGTGCTGGTCGAGGCTGGACCCGGGGCAGCGAACCCGTCATAACCGGCCGCGGAGGCGATCGGGGTCTGGTGGCCCTCCTGGTCTTCAAAACCAGCGGCACGCCACAAGCGTGCGGTGGGTTCGATTCCCATCCGTCTCCGCCATCGCGGTTCCCCGATCCGGCTCAGCCATCCTCCCCCCGCTGCGGCAGGACGATGCGGAAGCGCGCTCCCGTCACGGTCTCGTCGAGGGACAGCGTGCCGCCGTTGAGGCGCACCAGCTCCGCCGCGATCGCGAGGCCGAGACCGGTGCCGCCGGACCTTCCCGCGCCCTGGAACGCCTCGAACAGGTGCGCCCTGGCCCGCTCCGGCAGGCCGGGACCGTTGTCCGCGACCAGAATCGTGACGGCTCCCCCGGATCGCTCGGCCTCGACCGTCACCAGGGCCGCGGACCCGTCGGCGGTGCCGGTGAGGCTCAGGGCCTGGACGGCGTTGCGGATCAGGTTGACCAGCGCCCGGGCGAGATGGTCGGGATCGGCGCAGACCTCGATCCCCTCGGGGGTGCGGTCCTCGACGCGGACCTGCGGACCGCCCGACGATACGGCGAGGTCGGGGAGGTCGGCGAGCAGCGCCCGCAGCGAGACCGCCCGGCGCTCGGGCGTCCGCTCCGCCGCCCGGCCGTAGGCCAGGGTCGCCTCGCAGTAGCGGATCGCCCGGTCGAGGGTCGCCATCAGGCGCGAGGCCACCCGCTGCACCCCGGGATCCGGCGCATTCTCGAGCCGGTCGCCGAGCAGTTGCGCCGTGGTGAGCAGGTTGCGCAGCTCGTGGTTGATCTTGCTCACCGAGAGCCCGAGATCGGCCAGCCGCCGCTTCTGGCGCAGCTCGCCGGCGAGGGCCGTCTCCATCTGCGCCAGGGCGCGCTCGGCGAGACCGATCTCGTCGCTGCGCCAGGAGGGGACGATCAGCCGGGTCGCGTCCTCGGGCGCGTCGGCGAAGGCGGTGATGTTGCGGGTGAGACGCCGCACCGGCCGCACGATCGAGACCTGGAGCACGAGGAACAGCAGCAGGGCGGTGATGCCCGAGATCGCGAGCGAGGTCAGCATGATCCGGCGCGAGAACGCCACCACCGCCCGTCGCAGCGGCTCCGGGTCGAGCACCAGCTCGACGAAGTCGATGCCGTTCCTGCCGTGGCCGACCACCCGCAGCGGCCGCGGATCGGCGTCGACCAGCGTCCGCCATCCCCCGGCGATCAGCTCGGGCCACCCGGCCTCGCGCAGATCGATGGTGTCGCTCACCTCCGAGGGCATCTCGTCCACGGTGAGCAGCTTGCGGATCCCCTCCCCGCGCAGGGCGATGGCCTGCGCGCCCACCCCCATCAGCAGGCGGCGGGCGAGGTCGTCGGACACCCGGTGCTCGGGCGACGCATCGAGGACCAGGGCCGCGACCTGCGCCGCCGCGACCCGATCCGAGAGCCACGCACGCCGGAAATTCGCGACGCTCGGCACGTAGATCAGCACCTCGGCGAGGAGCACGAACAGCACCGTGAGCAGGAGCAGCCGGCCCGAGAGGCCGATGCGGCCGGATCCGACGCGGCGAAGCCCGATCCGTCCGAGGATGCGCCGCGGGGAGGACCCCGTCCGGACGGCTTCGGCAGGACGCACGGCGGCGGTCCTCCTCATCGATGCGCCTCCGGGTTGGGCCAAACAGACTTGCAGAGCCGTTCCGCTTCCGTTTTGTTCCCACCTCATCGCGCCGCCGGGGCGGTTTCGTCGCCGGGGCGTGCGCATCACCACGGGGCAGCGGCCGACCCGTCCCGGGAGGCCGGCCGGTCACCGTGGAGCACGCCGTCCGGATCAGCCCGGCTTTCGGCGCAGGCGCCGCACCACGACCGGCAGCAGCGCGAGGGCGCCGAGACCCGCCAGGGTGGCGATCATGCCCGGCGTCACGATCTGCCGCAGCGAGATCGCGTCGTCGCACGGGGCCTCGCCCGCGGCGAGGCAGGCCGCCCGCGCCTCCTTGTGCGCCGCCGCGACGGCCTCGATCCGGGCGCCGGTCGCGGCGTAGATGAAGGCGCCGGGGCTGATGCCGAGGAAGGTGGCGAGCGCGAAGGTGCGCAGCCGGACCCCGAACACCGCCGGGCCGAGATTGGTCATCCAGAACGGGAAGATCGGCAAGAGCCGCAGGAACAGCACGTAGGAGAACGCATCCTCGCGGAACCCCTCGGCGAGGCGGCGCAGGCGCGGCCCGGCATGCTTGAGCAGCAGCTCGCCCGCCGCGGTGCGGCCGATGCCGAACACGATCACCGCGCCCGTGGTCGCCGAGGCGATGGCGACGAGGGCGCCGGTCACGGTGCCGAACAGGAAGCCGCACAGCATGGTGAGGACGACCGAGACCGGCACCGACACCACGACGGTGCCGACATAGAACAGGTAGGCGCCGAGCACCGCCCGGGGGCGGTTCTCCGCCACCACCGCCTGCGCGAGGTCGCGGGAGGCGAGGAGATGGTCGAGGGTGAACCAGCGCGGCGCCCCGCCGACGAGCAGGCCGAGCGAGAGCACGACCAGCACGACCAGGGGCAGCACCCGCAGCCAGCGCCGCCACGGCGCCCGGGCCACCGCGTCCTCTAACAGGGGGGCGACGTCTCGGGCGGGCTGGTCCGCGTCGCTCTCGGGGGGAGCCTGGCCGGGGCCGTTCACGCGGCCTTGCGCATGCGCAGGATCTTGAAGAAGCCGCCCGGGAAGGTCGGACGGACGCCGATGAAGCCGACGCCGTTGCGCCGGGCCCAGGCCTCGATGCGGGCGGTCTTGAAGTCCGAGCTCCAGCCGATCTTCGAGCAGAGCGGGGCGACGATCTCCTCGACCTTCGCCACGGCGCCGCCGTCCTGCCCGAAATGGTTGGCGAGCACGATCTCGCCGCCGGGCCGCAGCACCCGCAGGAACTCGCCGAGCGCCGCCTCGGGGTCGGGAACCAGGGTGATGAGGAACTGCGCCACGACGGCGTCGAAGCTCGCGTCGGCGTAGCCGAGGCGGCACACGTCCATGACCTGAAGGCCCTTCACGTGGGAGAGGCCGCGGCGCAGGACCTTGCGGCGGGCGCGCCGCAGCATGTCCTCCGACAGGTCGACGCCGTAGACCTCGGACGCCGCCGGGTAGTAGCCCAGCGACAGGCCGGTGCCGACGCCGGCCTCCAGGATGCGGCGTCCGTTCGCCACCGCCGCCTCGACGGCGTCGCGGGCCGCCGGCTCGGTCAGCTTGTCGTAGACCACGTCGTAGACCGGGGCCCAGCGCGCATAGGCCTTGCGCATCAGGGCCGTGGTGGGTCCGGCCTCCCGCGGCTCGCTCAACATGTGTCGGTTCTCTCTCGAAGGGCTCTGGGTCGTCCGCCGCGCCTCAGGCCGCCGCGCGCTGCGCGCCCTCGACGCGCAGGATCGTGCCGCCGCCGAGGACCCGCGCCCGGGGGCCGTCATCGGCATAGATGGCGCAGGCCTGACCCGGGGAAACACCGTCCTCGGCCGCGAGCAGGGAAATCTCGGCGCGGCCGGTGGCGGGATCGACGGACAGGGTGGCCGGGCGGGGCTCGCGGGTCGAGCGGACCCGCACCGCCACCGGGATCTCGCCGAGGCCGCCGGGCGCGGCGTCGCCGAGCCAGTTCAGGTCGGCGAGGCGGATGCGCGAGGTCGCCAGCGCCTCGCGCGGACCGACGACGACGCGGGCGGCGTCGGGCTCGAGCCGCAGGACGTAGAGCGGCTCGCCGGTGGACAGCTTGAGGCCGCGGCGCTGGCCGACCGTGAAGCCGATGATGCCGTCGTGGCGGCCGAGCACCCGTCCGTCGCGGTGGACGATCTCGCCCGGACGCACGGCGTCGGGCCGCAGCCGGGCGATGACGTCCTGGTAGCGCCCCTGGGGCACGAAGCAGATGTCCTGGCTGTCCGGCTTGTCGGCGACGGAGAGGCCGAACTCGCGGGCGAGGGACCGGGTCTCGTCCTTCGGCCGCTCGCCGAGGGGAAAGCGCAGGAAGTCGAGCTGCTCCGCCGTGGTGGCGTAGAGGAAGTAGCTCTGGTCGCGGCCGGGGTCGAGGGCGCGGTAGAGCGCGCGGCCGCCGTCCTGCCGCCTCCGGCTCGCGACGTAGTGCCCGGTCGCGAGGGCGTCGGCGCCGAGGTCGCGGGCGGTGGCGAGAAGGTCGCGGAACTTGATCGAGCGGTTGCACTCGACGCAGGGGACCGGCGTCTCGCCCTGGAGGTAGCTCTCGGCGAAACGGTCGATCACCGCCTCGCGGAAGCGGTCCTCGTAGTCGAGCACGTAGTGCGGGATGCCCAGCGTCTCGGCGGCGCGGCGGGCGTCGTGGATGTCCTGGCCGGCGCAGCAGGCGCCGCGGCGATGCGTGGCGGCGCCGTGGTCGTAGAGCTGCAGGGTGATGCCGACGACGTCGTAGCCCTCGCGCTTCAGCAGAGCGGCCACGACGGACGAATCGACGCCGCCGGACATCGCCACGACGACGCGGGTTTCCTCCGGGGCTTTCGGCAGATCGAGCGAGTTCATCATCCGGGCGACGTTTCTCGGCGTGCGGCTGCGCGCCGGGCCACCGCTCCGCACGACCGGTGCCACTGAGTCTATAGCGATCCCGCCGTCATTCTTCCAGGGCGGCGGGTCATTCTTGCACCGGGCGGAGCCTCCCGCCACCCGGCAGAACTTGCCGGCCGCTCCGGCAGAATGCGCCGGGGCGCCGTCCACCGGCCTTGCCCGGCCGCCACGGCCGCGAAGCTTTTCAACGACTTGCACCACCGCCCGGCTGGCCCGGCGGTTGCAGCCGCGAGAGCCGGGAACGGACCAGGATGACGATGACGAGCACGGGACCGGCACGGATGTCCGAGGCGATGGCGCGACCGGCAGCGAGCCGGCCGCGGGAGCGCGAGGCGTCCCTGCCGGCGGAGCGGCGGTTCAGCCTCGACGACCGCCACGGCGAGCGGTCCGCGGCGGGCCATGCGGCGGGCGGGGAATCCCGGCCCACCGGCGCCGCGGCCGTCCGCGAGCGCCGGGCGGAGACGCGCGCCGCACAGCGCACCGCCGCGCACGCGGCGCAGGCCCGGGACGCCGCGCGGCGCCAGACCGCTGACGACCGGACGACGGCACAGGCCGCGGACAAGGCGCCGGCATCGCCGCGGGAGGCCGTCGAGGCGGCGCGACCGGGGTCCGGTGCCGAGGAGGCGGACGGGCCGAAGAAGGCGGATGCCGCCGGGAAGGCGCCCGAGGACGAGGACGACGAGGAGGATGCCGTCGCTGGGCCGCCGCCGGCCGATCCCGCGGCGATGCGATCCCAGCCGACCGTGCCGGCAGCGGCAGGGACGGGCGCCGGCGACGCACCGGAGAACGCCGTGCCGCTCTCCGGCACCGGCCGGACGGGAGCCGCCGCGGCCGAGACGATGCAGAGGGCGGTCGCGGACGCGGAGGCGGGTCCGGAGGGGACCGGCTCCGCCGGTTTCGTCCTGCCCCAGGGAGGCCCGGACCCGTCCTCGCTGATGCCGGCGGAGACGAAGGCGGGCTCCGGCAGCGCGGCGGGAGCCCCGACGCAGCCGGCGCCGGCGCAGCGGTCCGACGCGCCGGCCACGACCCCGCCGACGCCGCTCAGCGCGGTGCCGATGACGATCGGGCTGCGGGCGCTCGCCGACAGCAACCGGTTCGAGATCCGGCTCGACCCGGCCCATCTCGGGCGGGTGTCGGTGAGCCTCGACATCGACCGCGAGCACGGGGCGGTGAAGGCGCACCTCGTGGTCGAGCGGCCCGAGACGCTGGCGCTGCTCCAGCGCGATGCCCGCAGCCTCGAACAGGCGCTGAACCAGGCCGGCCTCTCCGCCGGCGAGGCGGCGCTCAGCTTCTCCCTCGGCGACGGCTCGGCCGGGTCGCAGGGCGGCATGAGCCGGGACGACGACGGCCACCGGTCCGGACCCCGTCCGTCCCGGCCGGATGTCGAGCCGGTCCCGGTGGCCGCCCTCGGCCGCGTCGGCGTCCGGTCCGGCCTCGACCTCGTGATCTAGTCAGTCCCCGGGCAGCCAGGTTCTCTCGAAAGCATCCCCGATGGCCTCCAGCGTCAGCACCACCGGCAGCGCCGGCACTTCGACCGGCACCTCGACGACCGGGGGCACGGCCACCAACGGCTCGACCATCGCCGGCAACTTCAACCAGTTCCTGACCATCCTGACGACGCAGTTGCGCAACCAGAACCCGCTCGACCCCCTCGACACCAACCAGTTCACGCAGCAACTGGTGCAGTTCGCCTCGGTCGAGCAGCAGCTCAAGACCAACGACCTGCTCTCGACGATGAGCACCGCGAACAAGTCGACGACCGCCGCCTCGACCGCCGGGCTGATCGGGCGGACGGTCACCGCCGACGGCGCCACCTCGACCCTCGCCGAGGGCAAGGCGTCGTGGACCCTCACCGCCGCGCGGGCCGCCACGAAGGCGACGATCACGATCTCCGACGCCAAGGGCAACGTGGTGGCGACCCAGACCAAGGCCCTGGCGCAGGGAAGCCAGACCTTCGCCTGGGACGGCCGGGCCTCGACCGGGCAGCTCGCCCCGGACGGCAAGTACACGGTGAAGGTCCAGGCGACCGATGCCACCGGCCAGAAGGTCACCGTCGATTCCAAGGTGTCGGGGACGATCACCGCCGTCGACCTCAGCGGGACGGAGCCGATGCTGACCGTGGACGGCGCCAGGGTGCCGCTCAGCAGCGTGCAATCGCTCGGTTCCGCTTCATCGTGACGCACCTGCGAACGCGGTTAACGATTGCCTGTGGGCAACGAATCGGATCCGCCCCCTCCGATTCAAGCAATCTTAAGCGCAGGTCCCTAGCCTCTGATCTCGACAGGTCAGTCGAGTGTATGAGCGTATCATGACCGAACCGCACCGCCCGAGGGTGAAGTACGTCATCGGGCCCGATGGAAGTCCCCTCACGATCGCGGACCTGCCGCCGACCGATACGAGGCGATGGGTGATCCGCCGCAAGGCGGAAGTGGTCGCGGCGGTGCGCGGCGGGCTCCTCAGCCTGGAGGAGGCGTGCCAGCGCTACACGCTGACGACGGAGGAGTTCCTGAGCTGGCAGTACTCGATCGAGCAGCACGGCCTCGCCGGCCTGCGCACGACGCGCATCCAGCACTACCGGCAGTAGCGCGGCCCCTCGGGTCGCGCCAGCCCAGAGTTCCTCCAAGGCTCCCCTGATGGCCGGCTCCGGCCATCAGGGGAGCTTTTCTTTCTGGCCGGGCGGGGATCGCTGCGGCCGGCGCGTCGTGGCGTCCGCTCGAAGGACTTCGGTCACTGACGGGGAGCGATGCCGGGATCGCCCTCGCCCGGGCGCCGCGCGCGCCGAGGGGCGGGCCCGACGGGGATTGCCGGAACCGACCCTCCGCCGATTTTGCAGGGGCATCGCCCCCCCTGGAGCCTGTGGAGCCAGCATGACCGACGCGACCCGGGCCGGACACGGCCGTTACGCCTACAGCCCGCTGCCCCGCAGGCCGGTCTACGACTGGCCGGGCGGCGGGCGCCTCGCGGTCTATCTCGCCCTCAACGTCGAGTGCTTCGCCTTCGGCGACGGCCTGGGCGCGGAACTCGCCCCCGGCGGCCCGCAGCCGGACGTGCTCAACTACGCCTGGCGCGACTGGGGCAACCGGGTCGGCGTGTTCCGCCTCGCCGAGCTGTTCGACGACCTGCGTCTGCCGGCCTCGATCCTCGTCAACAGCCACATCTACCGCGACTGTCCCGGCCTGATGGACGTCTTCCGCGCCCGCGGCGACGAGGTGGTCGGCCACGGCCGCACCAATGCCGAGCGTCAGGGCACCCTGCCGGAGGCCGAGGAGCGGACCCTGATCGCCGAGGCGACCGCGACGCTGACGCGGGAGGAGGGCCGGCCCCCGGCGGGCTGGCTCGGACCGTGGATCTCGCAGAGCCGGACCACCCCCGACCTGCTCGCGGAGGCGGGCTACACCTACCTGCTCGACTGGTGCCACGACGACCAGCCGGTCTGGTTCCGCACCCGCTCCGGCCGCATCCTCTCGGTGCCCTACCCGCAGGAACTCAACGACATCCCGTCGATCGTCGGCCGCAAGGATTCGGGGGTGCAGTTCGCCGAGATGATCGTGGACACCTTCGACGAGATGCGCGAGCGGGCGGAAGCCGCGCCTCTGGTGATGGGAATCGCGCTCCACCCCTATCTCGTCGGCCAGCCGCACCGCCTGCGCCCGCTGCGGCGGGCGCTCGCCCACATCGCGGCCCATCGCGACGCGATGTGGCTGTGCCGGGCCGGCGACGTGGCGGTCCACGCCGCAGCGCTGCCCGCGGGGATGGTTCCGGGTTGGGAGCAGGCGCCGGCCGGGATGCCGGCGCCGGCGGTGAACGGCGGAAGGACCGTCAGCCCTCGCTCTTGGTGAAGGCGTCGAAGGCGCGGGCGGTGTAGACGAGGGCGGCGCCGGTGTTCAGGGCGATCGCCACTCCCAGCGCCTCGACCATCTCCTCCTTGCTGGCGCCGGCCTTGCGCGCCGCCTCGGAGTGGAAGGCGATGCAGCCGTCGCAGCGGGTGGTCACCGCCACCGCCAGGGCGATCAGCTCGCGGGTCTTGGCGTCGAGCTGGGGCTCCTTCGGCGTCGCCGTGGCGATCAGGTCGTGCGCCCTGAGGAGGTCGGGGCTGATCTGGCCGATCTGCCCCAGCGTGGCCGCCAGTTCGGTGCGGTAGCCGTTCCAGTCCTGCATCGTGGGTTTCCTCGCGTCGCGGCCCTCTGCGGGGCCTGTCGGCGTCAATGCTTCGCGTGCCGGCACAGCGATGGCAATCCCCCTCCCCGGCCGCACCGGTGTCGCCGGCGTGAGCGATGCGACCTCCATCGCTCCGGCCGCGGGCCTGCTCCGGCCGTTGCCCGCTCGATCATCGCGCTCCGGCGAGCCCTCGCCCGGGGGTATCCCTCCGGTGCCCGTCCGATGCCGGCCGAGGACGATCGATCAGCCGGGATTGAGCAATCCGGCGAGGGCCGCCGACAGGCCCGTGCTGGCCGTGGTCGGCGCCGGGACGCGGCCGGCCCGCAGCCCCGCGGCGGCCACCACCGCCAGGGCCCCGGCCTCGGTCGAGCAGACCACCGGCACCGGCACGTCGGGCTGGACCCGCTCGGCGAGGCCGGCGAGCGCCGCACCGCCGAGGATCACGGCGTCGGCCCCGTCCTGCTCGGCGCAGGCCCGGCAGGCGGCGGCGAGGTGAGAGAGCGCCGCGTCGGGGTCGCGGGCGATCTCGCCGCCGGTGAGCGCGATGGTGCGGATGCCCGACAGCCGCGACGACAGGCCGAGGGTCGCGGCGAACTCCTCCAGCATCGGCCGCCACAGCACGCCGCCGGTGACGATGCCGACCCGGCGGCCGCGGGTGCAGGCAAGGTGCAGCGCCCCCTCGGCCATGCCGACGACCGGCACCGGCGAGACTTCCTTGAGGGCGAGCAGGCCGGGATCGCCGAAGCAGGCGAGGTAGACCGCGTCGCAGCCGCCGACATGCTCGGCCAGAGCGTCGAGGGCGGCGTGGGCGGCGATCGCCGCCGCCGCCCGGCTGGAGATGTACTGCGCGCCGAACCGTCCGGTGACGGCGACGATCTCGGCCGGGATCAGGCGGCGCACATGCGCCGCCACCTGTCCGGTGACGGAGGCGGTGGTGTTCGGGTTGATGAGCAGGATGCGCACCGGCCCGCCTCCCTCAAGGCTACTTCTCGACGAAGGCCTTCTCGATGACGTAGTGGCCGGCCTCGCCGTGGTTGCCCTCGACGTAGTCGCGGCTCGCGAGCAGGTCGCGGGTGTCGCGGATCATGTCCGGGCTGCCGCAGAGCATGAAGCGGTCGTCGTCGATCGACATCTCCGGCAGGCCGATGTCGGAGAACAGCTTGCCCGAGGTGATGAGGTCGGTGATGCGGCCGCGGTTGCGGAACGGCTCGCGGGTCACGGTCGGATAGTAGATCAACTGGTCGCGGACCAGCTCGCCGATCAGCTCGTGGTTCGGCAGGGTCTCGGTGATCGTCTCGCCGTAGGCGAGTTCCTGGATGTGCCGGCAGCCGTGGACCAGCACGACCTTCTCGAACCGGTCGTAGGTCTCGGGGTCCTTGATGATCGACAGGAACGGCGCGAGGCCGGTGCCGGTGCCGAGCAGGTAGAGGTGCCGGCCGGACATCAGGTTGTCGAGCACCAGGGTGCCGGTGGCCTTGCGGCTGACCACGATCGGGTCGCCGACCTTGAGGTGCTGGAGCTTCGAGGTGAGCGGGCCGTTCGTCACCTTGATGGAGAAGAACTCCAGCTCGTCCTCGTAATTGGCGCTCACCACCGAATACGCCCGCAGGAGCGGCTTGCCCTCGGTCTTCAGCCCGATCATCGTGAACTCGCCGTTGCGGAAGCGGAACGACGGGTCGCGGGTGGTGCGGAAGCTGAAGAGCGTGTCGGTCCAGTGGTGGACGGACAGCACACGCTCCTCGTTGAAGTTGCTCATCGGGCGCGATCCTGGGGCTTGAAACCTTTGCGAGGGGTCATCTCGCAACTGCGGTATCGCCGTCAAGATGGACCCGAGCGCGGGAGGGCTGCGCCGGCTTCAGACCGGGCCGGATCGCGAGCCGCGGCGATCGTTCGACTTCGATCGGTTCTCAACAACCGGCGATTCTCGACGACCGGGACGAGGCGGGTCTCGGCGGCCCGGCCACGCTGCGCCATCTTGCACCGTGGCGGTCGCGCCGCCATGACAGACGACCGCGTTCGAGAGCCAGAGACCCGTGACGCCAGACCCGGACGAGCGCCGCATCACCCAACCCGACCGGCCGGGGGCGGCGGCCACCCCCGCGGAGCGATTCCTCGCCGCCCTGGCCGACCCGGCCTGCGGACCGGTCGAGGCGGGACGGGCGGCCCTGGTCGTGGCGCATCCCGACGACGAGAGCATCGGCTGCGGCGCGCAACTGCCGCGGCTGCGCGGGCTGACCCTGATCCACGTCACCGGAGCCGGGCGGAGGCTGACCGAGCTCGACGCCGCGCTCGCCCTGGCCGGGGTGCCGGAATCGCGCCGCCTCGCCCTCGCCTATCCCGATGGCGGCGTGGCGGAGGCGATGACCGGTCTCGCCCGCCGCCTCGCCGCGCTGTTCGCCGAGCGCGGCATCACCGTCGCGCTCACCCACGCCTGCGAGGGCGGCCACAGCGACCACGACGCGGTCGCCCTAGCGGTCGCCGGGGCCCGCCGGCTGCTGGGCGCCGACCGGCTCGGCGTGATCGAGATGCCGTTCTACCATGCCGGGCCGGACGGGTTCGAGGCCGGCGGCTTCCTGCCGGCGACGCCGCCGCGGCGGGCGATCGCCCTCCACCTCGATCCGGACGACTGCGCCCTCAAGGCCCGGCTGTTCGCCGCCCATGCCAGCCAGGCCGCGACCCTCAACCGCCTGCCGATCGCGCTGGAACGGTTCCGCGAGGCGCCCGAGCCGGATTTCGCGGCGCTGCCGAACGGCGGACGGGTTCTCTACGACGGCCCCCGGTTCCTGGCGCAGGTGCGGGCGGCCGGGCCGGCGCTGCGCAACGGCGGCTGAGCGCGATGTGCGAACTCCTCGGCATGAGCGCGAACGTCCCGACCGACATCCGCTTCAGCTTCGCCGGCCTCGCCCGCCGCGGCGGCGAGACCGGCCCGCACCAGGACGGCTGGGGCATCTCGTTCTACGAGGGCCGCGGCAGCCGCAGCTTCCACGACCCCGAACCGAGCGCGCGCTCGGAGATCGCCCGGCTGCTGCGCCGCTACCCGATCAAGAGCCGGATCGTCATCGCCCATGTCCGGCGGGCCAACCGCGGCCGGGTGACGCTGGAGAACACCCACCCGTTCAGCCGCGAATTGTGGGGCCGCACCTGGACCTTCGCGCATAACGGCCAGTTGAAGGGCGTGAAGCGGCTGCCGCTGACCCGGTTCCAGCCGGTCGGCACCACCGACAGCGAGCACGCCTTCTGCTGGATGCTCGGCCGGCTCGAGGCGCGCTGGTCGGCGCTGCCGCGGCCGACGCGCCTCGACGGGGCGGTGCGGGAGCTGTGCGCCGAGCTGCACCGGCTCGGCGTCTTCAACATGCTGCTGTCCGACAGCCGCACCCTTTACGCCCATTGCGGCAAGCGTCTGTGCACCCTGACCCGGCGGGCGCCGTTCGGGACCGCGACGCTGATCGACGAGGACTGGCGCGTCGATTTCGCCCAGGAGACCACGCCCGACGACATCGTGACGGTGATCGCCACCCGGCCGCTGACCCGGGACGAGACCTGGACCGACCTCGCGCCCGGCGAGGTGATGGCGTTCCGCCTCGGCGTCCCGGACGGCGACGAGCACGGTGCCGCGGCCGGGGGGTGAGCCCGGGCCTCGCGCAACGCTTCCCGGTCAGGATCTTGCCGGTTAAGGTCGGGGTTCGAGCCTTTCCGCCTCCCGGATCGATCCCATCTGTCCAGGGGGAGCCAGATGCGAGAGCCATGACGCGCGACACAGCCTCGAACCCGCCGGACGGGCAGCGGCCCGGCCTGTCCGCCACGATCCGCACCCATCTCGGCGACCACCTGCGCGCCGCCTACGAGGGCCTCGGCTCCGAGGATCCCGGCAGCCGCTTCGCCGATCTGGTCGCCCGGCTCGAAGCCGCGCTCAAGGCCCAGGGCGAGGTCGTGCGGCCGGAGTTCCGCGACGGGCTGCTCCAGGCGGTGCCGTCGCTGCGCGCCTTCGCGCTCTCGCTGACCAGCAACCCGGCCCGGGCCGACGACCTCGTGCAGGACACGCTGCTCAAGGGCTGGCAGCATCGCGGCCGGTTCCAGCCCGGCACCAACCTGAACGCCTGGCTGTTCACCATCCTGCGCAACATCTTCTACTCGGATCACCGCAAGCGGGTGCGCGAGGTCGAGGACCAGGACGGCTCCTACGCCGCCCGCCTCGCGACCGCGCCGCACCAGGGCGACCGCCTCGACGTCGAGGACCTGCAGAGCGCGTTGGCGAAGCTGCCGGCCGACCAGCGCGAGGCGCTGGTGCTGGTCGGAGCCGAGGGCGTGTCCTACGAGGAGGCCGCGGCGATCATGGGCTGCAAGGTCGGCACGGTGAAGAGCCGGGTCAGCCGCGCCCGCGGCCGGCTCGCCGAGCTGCTCGGCTACGACGAGGAGGATCTCGGCACCGATCGGCTGATCCGCTCGGCGATGCCGAAGGACGGGTGATCTCCCGCCCCCGCGGCGGGCCGCATCGCGGCGCTCAGTTCGGGCTCAGTGCGGGGCCTGATCGTCGCCGGTGCCGGCCTTCGCCCCGCGGTCCATCGTCCAGGTGTCCCAGAGCCGGATGAGCTTCCGGATCGTCTGCGCCCGCACCGGGTCGCGGGTCTCGTGGAGTTCCGCCCTCAGCTCCACGATGCGGTCCGGATCGAAGGCGAGGTTGGCGAGGTCGCCGTCGTCGGTCCGGATCGCCACGACCAGGGATTGGAACAACTGCGACGGCGTGGCTTCGCTGGCCGCCGCAGCCGGGATCCCCTGATCCGCCCGATCGGTCGTCGCGAGCCAGAGATTGCCGGCGACGGCCGCGACCTGAAGCCGGATCGGGCTGAGGCCGGCGATCACCGCCCCGGTCCCCTTCGCCGGGGCTGGCCCGGCCCCGTCTCCGGTCGAGGAGGCACGGGCCGGCTCTCTCCCCGGCAGCACCGACGCGGCAGCCATCGACGGAAGAACCGGCAGCATCTCGCCACTCTGGTCGCGGCCGCGGAACACATCATGTGAGCCGTTGGCCGGGATTGCGCGGCGGACGTCATGTCGCCTGTGTGTCGGGAACTTATCCGCGCAAGCGTTACCGAATCGTCGCCGCGTCGCCGCGGCATTCGATTTTCCGGCATCTTGGCATGAACTTGTGCCGAGCGGGCGGAGGTGGCCCGTTCCTGGGGCCCGCCATCACCGGATGGATCAGGTCCTGATGGTCCCTCGTGCCAGACCAGATGAGCGTGCCGGGGATTGCTTCGCCCCGGCACGGCCGCACTGTCTCCCGACCTGACGTCCCGTTTCGTCCCGAACGGTTCTCGATCGGTCGTCCGACGAGTGCTTCCCCGTCACCGTCGCGCTGCGGCGATCCTCGAGGCGGGACCGGTCGCCCGGGCCGCGGGAGCGATCCCGCTGCGGCATTCCGGCATTTTCGACTGAACCGTTTTGCCTCCTGCGGAGTTAGCACCGCCAAGAAGCCGCACTGACCTGAGCCGTGCGGCGAGCGAGACGGAGACCATCCTCATGAAGAAGACCCTCATGATCGCGGCGGCCGTGACGGCGCTGACCCTGCCGATGGCGGCCCAGGCCCAGGGTCTGATCCCGGGTGCGCAGCGCGGTGCGGAAGAGGGGAACGCCGCGGCGGGGCCGATCGGCGGGATCGTCGGCGGCGCGGTCGGCGCGGCCACCGGCGCGGTCGGCGGCCTGCTCGGCGTCGACGACCGTCCGCGCTTCCGCTCCTACGCCGTGCGTCAGCACCGCTCCTACGACTGGGACGGGGACGTGGCGGTCGGCACGGTGCTGCCCCCGTCCGGCGTGAGCTACTACGAGGTTCCCTCCGATTACGGGATCCGCGGCCGCCGCTACACCGTGGTCAACGACCGCGTCGTGCTGGTCGACCCCGCCACCCGCCGCATCGTGCAGATCGTCGACTGATCCATCCCAGCCTCGAAGGCCGCCCGGCGGCGGCCTTCCGCAAGGCCCCGGCTCTCGGCCGGGGCCATTCCTTTGCGCGGTGCGCGACCGGGTCGGGCATCCGGCGCGGGCAGCCGGCGACGGAAGCCTGCAACGACCGTCGCCGTCCCGGCGTCGGGAGCATCCGGAACCCGCAGGCGCGACGCCTGTCCACCAGCCACCCGCCGACGACGCGCCGGCGTCCGCGGAACCTGTCTGCCGGAGCGAGGGAAACCACTGATGGCCGAAGCCGACGACGACAACGCCAGCCTGCCGGAACCGGTCCGGACCCATCTCGGGCAGCAACTGCGCTCGGTCTACAACGCCTCGGCCGAGAAGCCGCAATATCTCGGCGACCCGGTGCTGCCGCCCGAACTCAGCCCCCACCTCCGTCGCCTGGAGACCCGGCTGAAGGCCCACGAGACCGGAACCGGTGCCGTCGAGGACGCGCTCAAGGATCTGCTCGGTCAGGATCCCGCCGGTTCTCCGCCCGGCGGCCGGTCGCGGCACGGATGAGCCTCACCGTCTGTCCGCCAGGATGTCGCGGATCTCGGTGAGGAGCCTCACGTCGGCCGGATCCTCCTTCTTCACCTCCTCCCGCTGCTGAAGCCGGTTGATCGCCCGGATCGCCAGGAACAGCACGAAGGCGATGATCAGGAAGTTGATCGACACGGTGACGAACTGGCCGTAGCCGAAGACGGCGCCCTGCTTCTTCGCCTCGGCGTAGGGAGCACCCGGCTGCACGGCCGAGGACAGGCGCAGGTAGTAGTTCGAGAAGTCGAGCCCGCCGGTCAGGGCCCCGACCACCGGCATGATGACGTCCTGGACCAGCGAGGTCACGATGGCGCCGAACGCCGTACCGATGACCACGCCGACCGCGAGATCGACGACGTTGCCCCTGAGGGCGAATTTCTTGAATTCCTCGATCATCGACGCCATCGCCGTCTCCCTGCCGCCCCGCTTGCCGGGGCCGACACGAACCTTGGGCGGAACCGTCGGTCATCCAGGGCGAAGCGGCGGAGAAAACGGATGGCCGACTGGGACGCGGCGCAATACCTCAAGTTCGCCGACGAGCGCACGCGTCCGGCGTCGGACCTCCTGGCGCGGGTGCCCCTGCCGCGGGCCGCGCGCGTGGTCGATCTCGGCTGCGGGCCGGGCAACAGCACCGCCCTGCTCCGGACGCGCTTCCCCGGCGCGGCGGTGACCGGCCTCGACGCGTCTCCCGACATGCTCGCGAAGGCCAGGGCCACCCTGCCGGAGGTGACCTTCGTCGAGGCCGACCTCGCCGCCTGGACGCCCGACGAAGCGCCGGACCTGCTGTTCGCCAACGCGGTGCTGCAATGGCTGCCCGACCATGCCGCCCTGCTGCCGCGCCTCGCCGGGTTCCTGGCGCCGGGAGGCTGCCTCGCGGTGCAGATGCCCGACAACCTCGACGAGCCGTCGCACCGGCTGATGCGGGAGGTGGCGGCGGAGGGCCCGTGGCGCGACCGCCTCGCCGGCGTCGCCCGCGGCAGGCTCGGCTCGTTCGCCGACTACGACCGCTGGCTCACCCGGGCCGGATGCCGCGTCGACCTGTGGCGCACGACCTACGTCCACCCCCTGCCGGGCCACGGGGCAATCGTCGAGTGGGTGCGCGGCACCGGTCTCCGGCCCTACCTCGCGCCGCTCGACCCGGCGATGCGGGCCGGGTTCCGCGCCCGCTACGAGGCCGCCCTGTCCCGGGCCTACCCGGCCCAGGAGGACGGGCGGGTGCTGCTGCCGTTCCCGCGCCTGTTCCTCGTCGCGTGCCGGCGCTGACGCCCCGGTGCCGGTGCTGACGCCCCGGTGCCGGTGCTGACGCCCCGGTGCCGGGCTCAGGGCTGCGGGCCTTCGGGTGCCGGACTCGCCGCCACGAGGTCGGCCTTGGCCCGGCGCCGGTACTGGTTGGCGCCGACCGGGATCGCGCACAGGTAACCGAGGCTGAGCAGCGCCAGCGTCTCGAACGGGAAGCTGATGAACAGCCCGAACCCCGCCACCGTGACGACGAAGATCGGCAGCACGTATTCCCGCGGCACCCGCTTGCCCATGGTCTTGCCGGAGAAGGTCGGCACCGTCGAGATCACCAGCAGCGCGATGACCAGCATGTACACGAGCGCGACCCAGGCGAGGCCCGAGTCGAACGACAGGCCGAGGAAGTGCAGGTAGAGCGGCAGCAGCACCGTCAGGGCGCCGGCCGGGGCCGGCATGCCGACGAAGAAGTCCTTCTTCCATTCCGGCCGGCTGGGGTCGTCGAGCATCACGTTGAAGCGGGCGAGGCGCAGCGCCATCGCGATCGCGAAGATGAGCGCGACGACCCAGCCGAGCTGCTTCAGGTTGTGCAGGGTGAAGCTGTAGAGGATCAGCGCCGGCGCGCAGCCGAAATTGACGAAATCCGCCAGGGAATCGAGTTCGGCACCGAAGCGGGAGGTGCCCTTGAGCAGCCGCGCCACCCGCCCGTCGATGCCGTCGAGCACCGCCGCCACCACGATCGCGATCACGGCCGGCTCGAACCGGTCCTCGAAGGCGAGGCGCACCGCGGTCAGGCCGAGGCAGACCGCCATCAGGGTGATCATGTTGGGGATGATCATCCGCACCGGCACCGACTTGAACCGGCGCGGCTTGGCCTCCGGGCTGGCCCCCTGCGGGTTGGCCTCGTTCGGGTCCGGGGCGAAGGGCGGGAAGAGGTCGTCCATGCGCTCCCCCTCACACCCGGCGGAACTGGCGCACCGGCCCGGTGCCGCGCAGGTCGGCGAGCACGGTCTCGCCCGCCACCGCCTTCTGGCCGAGGCCGACCAGCACCCGGGTGCCGGCGGGCAGGTAGACGTCGACCCGCGAGCCGAACCGGATCAGCCCGAAGCGGTCGCCGACCGCGAGGGTCTCGCCGGCCTTGACCCAGTCGACGATGCGCCGCGCCACGAGGCCGGCGATCTGCACCACGCCGACGCGCACGGTCTCGCCGTTGCAGGTGGTCTCGACCACGAGGCCGTTGCGCTCGTTGTCCTCGCTCGCCTTGTCGAGTTCGGCGTTGAGGAACAGGCCCGGGGTGTAGTGGATCTGCCCGATCGTGCCGGCGACCGGCAGGCGGTTCACGTGGCAGTCGAACACGTTCATGAACACCGAGATTCGCAGCATCGGCACGGAGGGCAGATCGAGCTCGGCCGGGGGCACCACGGTCGAGATCAGGTTGACCCGGCCGTCGGCCGGCGAGATCACCAGCCCGTCGCCGACCGGCACAACCCGCTCGGGATCGCGGAAGAAGTAGCAGACCCACAGGGTGAGCAGGAAGAAGATCCAGCCGAGGAACTGCACGAAGGTGCCGGCCAGCACCGTCAGCACGATGCCGATCGCGATGAAGGGATAGCCCTCCTTGTGGATCGGCACCAGCACGCGGCGGATCGTCTCGAACAGGTCGGTCATGGGGCCTCGGGTTGAAGACGCGGTGGGCGGCGCCCGCGGATGGCAGGCGCCGCCCGCGCCGTCAATCTCCCGGCCCGCCGATCGGGCGTCGACTCACGGGACGGATGCCGGCTCCGGCTGCTTGAACGCTCCGGCCGGCGGCGGCAGGTCCCCGGCCTCGACCGGCCGGCGCAGGCTCTCGCCCTCCTCGTCCTCGGCGCGCTTGAGCCGCTCGCGCGCCTCGTCGGCCTCGCGCTGGCGGTTCCACATCGCCGCGTAGACGCCGCCCTCGGCGAGCAGATCCGGGTGGCTGCCCCGCTCGACGATCACGCCGCGGTCGACCACGATGATCTCGTCGGCGCTCACCACCGTCGAGAGCCGGTGGGCGATGACCAGGGTGGTGCGGCCCCGGCTCACCCGGTCGAGGGCATCCTGGATCTCGCGCTCGGTGAAGGAATCGAGAGCGGAGGTCGCCTCGTCGAGGACGAGGATCGGCGGCCCCTTCAGGATGGTGCGGGCGATGGCGACGCGCTGCTTCTCGCCGCCCGAGAGCTTCAGGCCGCGCTCGCCGACCGGCGTGTCGTAGCCCTCCGGCAGCGAGGCGATGAAGCGGTCGATCTGGGCGAGGCGGGCGGCCTCGCGCACCTCGTCCTCGCTCGCCTCCCAGCGGCCGTAGCGGATGTTGTAGCCGATCGTGTCGTTGAACAGCACGGTGTCCTGCGGGACCATGCCGAGGGCCTCGCGCAGCGAGCCCTGCGTCACCGCGGCGATGTCCTGGCCGTCGATGAGGATGCGGCCCGAGACCGGCTCGTAGAACCGGAACAGCAGCCGCGACAGCGTCGACTTGCCGGCGCCCGAGGGCCCGACGATGGCGACCGTCCGCCCGGCCGGAACCTCGAAGCTGATGCCGCGCAGGATCGGGCGGGCCGGATCGTAGGCGAAGCGCACGTCCTCGAACCGCACCACGCCCTCGGAAACCGCGAGGGGCCTGGCACCCGGCCGGTCGGCGATCTCCGGGTTCTGGTGCAGGATCCGGAACATGTCGTCGATGTCGATCAGCGCCTGCTTGATCTCGCGGTAGATCATGCCCATGAAGTTGAGCGGCATCGAGAGCTGCACCAGCATCGTGTTGACCAGCACGAAGCCGCCGATCGTGCCGCGCCCGGCCATGACGTCGCGTGCAGCGAGCCACATCACCACCGCCATGCCGATGGTGAAGATCACCGCCTGACCGGCGTTGAGGACTGCGAGCGAGACGTAGGTCTGGGTCGATGCCTTCTCGTACTTCGCCACCGAGCGGTCGTAGCGCTCGGTCTCGCGTGCCTCGGCGCCGAAATACTTCACCGTCTCGTAGTTCAGCAGCGAATCGACCGCCTTGGTGTTGGCGTCGGTGTCGGACTCGTTCATCCGCTTGCGGATCGCGATCCGCCACTCCGTCGCCTTGTAGGTGAAGCCGAGATAGGCCGCGACCATCACCAGCACGACGGCGGAGTAGAGCCAGTCGAACTCGTAGGCGAGGACGCCGAGGACGAGCACGAACTCGACGATGGTCGGCACCAGGGTCAGCACCATCAGGCGCGACAATTCCTCGATGCCGGCCCGGCCGCGCTCCAGCACCCGGGTCAGGCCGCCGGTCTTGCGCTCGAGGTGGAAGCGCAGCGACAGGCGGTGCATGTGGGCGAAGGTCTGGAGCGCGAGGCGCCGCACCGCGTGCATCGCCACCTTGGCGAACAGCCCGTCGCGCACCTGGGTCAGCAGCGACATCGCGATCCGCGACGCGGCGTAGAGCACGATCATCGCCACCGGGGCGGCCCAGATCCCGGTCGGCGGCGGCCCGGCGCCGTCCTTGCCGCCGATCACCGCCACGAGGGCGTCGGTCGCCCACTTGAAGGTGAACGGCATCGCCAGGGTGATGACCTTGGCGCAGAGCAGCAGCCCGAAGGCGGCGAAGACGCGGCGTTGCAGGTCGGGGCGGGTGCCGGGCCACAGGTACGGCCACAGGCGGCGGTAGGTCTCGATCAGGCCGGGCCGCCCCGCGGGGCCGCTCGCGGCGTTGTTGGTGTCGGTCACGGCAGGATCCGGGAGCGTGGAGCCCCGCATATAGATCCGGAGATGCGCCGCGACACCTGCGCCCGCAGGCGCCGCGCCTTGCGGCCGGCGCAGGGGCGATGGCGATCAGCTCCGCTTGTCGGCCGGGTCCGCGGCGGCCCCCTTGCCGAGGCCGTCCCCCGGCAGCACGAAGACCTGCCCCGGATAGATCCGGTTCGGGTTGCGGATCTGCGGCTGGTTGGCGCCGAAGATCACCGTGTAGCGCAGGCCGTGGCCGTAGGCCCGCCGGCTGATGCTCCACAGGTTGTCGCCCTTCACGACCTGAGCCGTGCCGACCCCGGGCACGAACACCGTGCCGGGCTCCCCGGCGCTCGCCACCTGCGGAACCATCGATCCGGCCGCACCGCCCGGCATCTCCGCGACCACGGTGGCGCCGGCGCGCGGCGGCCCGCCCTCGGATCGCCCGGCCACGGAACCGGGACGGGGCGCCGCAGCGGTGGCGGGAGCATCGAGGGCGCGCGGATAGGCGAAGGGCACCTCGGAGCGGGCCTTCACCGTGCCGGAGGCCGGATCGACCTGATCGACCCGGACCTTGTAATCCCCGCTGCGCACGCCGCGGCCGATGGTGAAGCTCACCCGCCCGTCCGGCGCGACCCGGCCGGGTGCGACGAGGGTGTCGTTGAGGTAGAGGCGCATCTCCGTCCGCGGCGCCCCCTGGGCGGCGACGTGCAGCCGGCCGCCGGCCTCCGCATCGACGCTCACCACCTTGACCGGCGCCGCGGCGCCGGGGGGCACCGGGCCGGCGTCGTCCGGGCGCGAGAGAACGAGGGTCGGCTGCCCGTCGCGGCTGACCGCCACCAGCGGCGGGGTGCGCCGGTCGGCGGCCACCACCACCGTCGCGCTGTCGGGTCCGAGCGCCGGCACGCCATCGCGGCCGGTGCTGCGCAGGGTGATCTCGCTGCTGCCAGCCGGGAACGGCGGCGGCACGAGGACGAAGTTGCCGGCCTCGTCGCTGCGGGTCCGCGCGAAGGTCGCGCCGCCGACCAGGAGTTCGACCTCGGCGAGCGGCAGGGTCTTGCCGGCCACGACGCCCGCCCCGTCGGGCTCGACCCGGATCACGTCGAACCGCGTCGCGAGGGCCGTCTCCGATCGGGCTCGCGCCTGCGGCTCCGCGGTCGCCCGCAACGGCTCCCGCGCCGCGTCGGCCGGCTCGGGCGCGCCGTCGTGCAGCACCGCGCGCGTCCCGGTCGCGACGGCGCCGATGAGGCCGAGCCCGATCACGAGCCCGACGACTGCGAGCGACACGCCCTTCCGCCACTCCGCCGTCATGGCACCCCACTCCCCTGCCTGCGGCCGGATGGTCGCATCCGCCTCGCGCCGCGGCCATTCGCCTCCGGGTCGACAAGACGGGAGGCGCCCCACCATAGTATCAGTCATCGCAAGGGGACACCACGCCGCGCGGCTTACCTCTCTCGTCGGCTGCCTTTGCGGCACCGGAGGCAGGATCGGCGCGGATCGAAGGCGGGAGCATCGATGCGGACGGTATGCGTGTATTGCGGCTCGGGGTTCGGGGCCGATCCGGTGTACAAGGACGCGGCGCGCAGCCTCGGCCGTCTGCTGGCCGAGGCGGGGACCGGCCTCGTCTACGGCGGCGGCAATGTCGGGCTGATGGGCACGGTCGCCCGCGCGGTGCTCGATCACGGCGGCCACGTCACCGGCATCATCCCGGACTTCCTGAAGTCGCGCGAGCGCATGCTGGACGACGTGCAGGAGACGATCGTGGTCTCCGACATGCACACCCGCAAGAAGCTGATGTTCGACCGCTCCGACGCCTTCGTCGCCCTGCCGGGCGGCATCGGCACCCTGGAGGAGCTGGTCGAGCAGATGACCTGGGCCCAGCTCGGCCAGCACGCCAAGCCGATCCTGCTGCTGTCGGTGGCGGAGTTCTGGACCCCGCTCCTGACGCTGTTCGACCACATGCGCCGCAGCGGCTTCATCCGCGAGGGGCTCGACCTGAGCTATCTCGTCGCCACGAGCCCCGAGGAGGTGCTGCCGGCGCTCCGCGACGCGATCCGCCGCAGCGAGCCGCGGCCGGAGGCCGAGGCGCTGATCGAGGAGCGGTTCTAGAGGCGAGGGTGCGAGGCGGGCCCGAGCCCTCCCCCATCGCGGGCGAGGGCTCGGGCCCGCGCCTTCACGGCAGCGCCGTCCAGGTCGTCGTCCCGTCCTTGTTGTCCTTGACGCTGACGCCGAGCGCGGTCAGCGCGTCGCGGATGCGGTCGGACTCGGCCCAGTCCTTGCGGGCCCGGGCCTCCTTGCGGTCCGCGATCAGCGCCTCGACGGCGGCGGCGTCGATGCCGGATGCCGCCACCGCGGCGCTCTCGCGCTCGGAGCGGGAGCGGGCCAGCAGCCCCATCAGGTTCGCCGACGCCTTCAGGGCGGCGGGATCGCCGAGGTGGTGCATCGCGGCGAGCGCCGCCGGGGTGTTGAGGTCGTCGAGGAGCGGCTCCAGGAACACCCCGGGCGCCTCCGCGGCGGGCGCCACGTCGCCGACGGCCTCGTACCAGCGGTCGAGGGTCCGGCTCGCCTCCTCCAGGCCGCGCAGGGTCCAGTCGATCGGCTGGCGGTAATGCGTCTTCAGCATGTTCAGGCGCACGGCCTCGCCCGGCCAGTCGGCCAGCACCTCGCGGATGGTGACGAAGTTGCCGAGGGACTTCGACATCTTCTCCCCTTCGACCTGCAGGAAGCCGTTGTGGAGCCAGACATTGGCCATCACCGGCGTGCCGAAGCAGCAGCGCGACTGCGCGACCTCGTTCTCGTGGTGGGGAAACACGAGGTCGATGCCGCCGGCATGGATGTCGAAGGTCTCGCCGAGGTGCCGCCACGCCATCGCCGAGCACTCGATGTGCCAGCCCGGCCGGCCCGGCGCGGCGATGCCGCAGGGCGAGGGCCAGGACGGCTCGCCGGGCTTCGAGGGCTTCCACAGCACGAAGTCGAGCGGCGAGCGCTTGTAGGGCGCGACGTCGACCCGGGCGCCGGCCTCCATCTCGTCGAGGGGGCGCTTCGACAGCGCGCCGTAATCCGGCATCGACGGCACGTCGAACAGGACGTGGTCGGCGGCGACGTAGGCGTGGCCTGCGGCGACCAGCCGCTCGGCGATCATCGCCATCTCGCGGATGTGGTCGGTCGCCCGCGGCTCGACGAAGGCCGCCCGCTCGCCCGGGCGGTTCACGTCCTCGGGCATCAGCACCCCGAGTTCGCGGATGTCGTCGTGGAACTGCGCCAGCGTCCCGTCGGTCAGCTCGCGGATGCCGATGCCGCGCTCGAGCGCCCGCGCGTTGATCTTGTCGTCGACGTCGGTGACGTTGCGGGCGTAGGTGACCGCTCCCGCGCCGTAGAGCTGCCGCAGCAGGCGGAACAGCAGGTCGAAGACGATGATCGGCCGGGCGTTGCCGATATGGGCGGCGTCGTAGACCGTCGGCCCGCAGGCATACATCCGCACGTCGGCCGAATCGATCGGCCGGAACGGCTCCTTGGCCCGGGTCAGCGTGTTGTAGAGGCGCAACAACGGGGCCATGAAACACCTTCGGACTCGTTCGGACCGGACCCGCTGCCACGCGGTCCCGCCACGCTTCTAACCTCTTGCGGCACCGCGCTTCACGCGGGGTGGAGCCGCCCGGCCCGGACCGGAGCCGGCCCGGCCGTTTTCGCCTCGTGTTGCACCTGCGAGACGCCCCGGACGGCCGATCCGGGTTAGCCCAAATCCGTGAGCTTTTCGAGCCAGGATGGTCCGCCCCGGTCCCGGGGCGGGTCGCGGCGGGAATGCGGGCGCGGGCCCGCGTCTCCCCGGCAGGATCGAGAGCGCGCACCGCCTGAGTTGAGGTTTTGTTTACCAACCGCTTCCAGTTTCGACGGCAAGTTCGAAGGCAAGTGGTTCCGACCCGGAAGGTAGTTTCATGCGACGCACCCGTGCCGCTCTCTGCGCCCTCGGCCTCCTCGCCGGCCTCGCCGCGCCGGCCGCGGCCGCCGAGACGACCAGCCCGCCGGCCGCCCGCACGGAGAAGACCTTCCTGATCCCGTCGAGCGACGGCTATGGCGTGGCCGATTGTCTGGCCACCGCCGGCGGCTCGTGTGGTCAGGTCGTCGCGGATGCGTGGTGCGAGTCGCAGGGCTTCTCGCAGGCGGTCTCGTTCGGCGTGGCGGCCAAGGACGAGTACACCGGGGCGATCGACGCGCCGAGCGTGCCCCGCCCGGCCGAGCGCCCGGTCCGCATCACCTGCAAGGAGTGATGCGATTTCCGGAAGATGACTTCCGGACTCGATGCCATGAGTCCGCGCGGCGGAGCTTTGCTCCGCGCGCCCGAGCGACGCTGGAATCCCGCATCGCGAAAGCGACTGCAATGCATTCGCCGAGCGATCATCGGATCTCGCACGGGACGGATCCGGGAGACCGCGCGAGAGGGGTCTCGGCCCTCCGCCCGCCGTTTTCCGGAGCGAGACGGCGACGCGCCGCCGTTCGCCCGCGCCCCTGACCCTGAGCGCAGACCATCCGGCGATACGGCTGATCGAGGGTCGAGCACGCCGATCGCGAGAGTCGCACCATGATGCCGAGCCTTGCCCAGCTTTCGAGCCAGTACAACGCCATCAAGGACTCCGGATATCTGGAAGTCTACGAAGAAAATTTCAGCCATCTTCGTGACAAGCCGATCAACATCCTGGAGATCGGCGTGCATCACGGCGGCTCCCTGCTCATGTGGTCGCAGTATTTCCGCTTCGCGCAGGTGGTCGGCATCGACGTCATGGAGCCGCCGATCCGGTTTTCCGGCAACATCAGCTTCTGCAAGGGACGGCAGGACGACCCGGACTTCCTGAGGAAGGTCGCCTCGACCGTGCGGGGCGGGAAGTTCGACATCATCATCGACGACGGCTCGCACTTCGGCCTGTACACGAAAATCTCGTACGAAACCCTGTTCGACGACCATCTCGTGCCGGGCGGCTACTACGTCATCGAGGATTGGGGCACCGGGTATTGGGACGAGTGGCCCGATGGATCCCGGTATCAGCCAGCGCCCCGCGAGCGGGAGATGGAAGCCGAGCAGCGCAACCAGTTCGTCTACGTCGAGGAAGGGTCCTTCGGTCACCTTCCCAAGCTGTTCCACAGCCACCAGTTCGGCATGGTCGGCTTCATCAAGCAGCTCGTCGACGAGGCCCATTTCGGCGGGATCCGGAACGTGTCGCCCCGGCGCCTGTCGAAGTTCCGTACCCTGAACCTCTCCGAGGGCGTCGCGGTCATCCGGAAGAGGTAGGCAGGGCGCGGCCCTCCCCCTTGCCCCCGCCCCGGGCCCGGTCCGCTCACCTGATGAAGTCGCTGCACTTCGGCGGCATCTCGGTCCCCCAGGGCATCAGCGGCACCGTCGAGGTCGAGTTCTTCGGCGAGCCCTGGACCGCCTTGTCGGAATAAACCATGTAGATCAGCGTGTTGCGCTTGGCGTCGCAGCCTCTGACGATCTGCATGCTCTTGAAGATCAGCGAGCGGCGCTCGCTGAACACCACCTCGCCCTGCGAGGATTTGCGCTTGAACTGCACCGGACCGATCTGCCGGCAGGAGAGCGAGATGTCGGAGACCTCCTCGGCGAGGCCGAGCGTCCCCTTGATGCCGCCCTTCTCCGGCTGCGTGTAGTGGCAGGCGACGCCGGCCACGTCCGGATCGTCGATCCCGTAGACCACGAGCTTGTCGTTCGGCGTCAGGGGACGCCAGACGGTGGACTTGTCGAAGATCCGGTCCGGATCGTCGGCGGCGCGGGCGGTCCCGGCGAGGCATGCCGCCATCCCGACCGCGACGCCTCCGACCACCATGAGACCCTGACGCCACACCATCGCCTCATCCCCAGCGTACCCAAGCTTAACTTATGTAGGACGGCTGTCGCCCCACGGCGAGGGCCGCTAGAACAGCTCAGTTGCGCGAGTCTCCGGCCCCGGCCGAGGACCTCGACGCCCGCCTCGGTCTGCCCCGGAAGCCATGTCGCCGATACGCTCGATCGCCCGGATCCTCGCCGGCTTCGGTGCCGTTCTCGCCTTTCTCCAGGGCGCCGCGGCCGAGCCCAACCCCGCGGCCTGCCAGCGCTATCGCGCGGAACTGGCCAACCTGCGCCAGGATGCGAATCGCGGCCAGATCGAGGAGATCCAGCGCCTCGTCTCCTACCGCCAGTCGATCGGCTGCGAGGGCGGCCGGTTCCTGTTCTTCGACATGCGGCCGCCGCAATGCGCCCAGGTCGAGCAGCGCATCCGCGCCCTCAATGCCGGCTACGGAGCCGGCGCGACCCAGGTCTCGGACGCGCGCCGCGCCCAGCTCATCGAGGCGGTGAAGGACGCCTGCACCGGGCTTCCGCCGGCGGCGCCGAAGACCGCCGACGGCACCGCGGCCGGCGGCTCGCGGGTGATCTGCGTGCGGACCTGCGACGGCGCCTACTTCCCGATGGCGAACCTGCCGGACGGCCGCGAAGGCGCCGACCAGATGTGCAAGGCCCTGTGCCCGGGCACCGAGGCCGCCGCCTACTCGATGCCGCCGACCGACAACGGCCTGCATCAGGCCGCCGCGATCGCGACCCGGCGCTCCTACGCCTCGCTGCCGAACGCGTTCAGGTTCCAGAAGACCTTCGTGCCGAACTGCTCGTGCAAGGCCGAGGGCCAGACCTGGGCCCAGTCGCTGGTCAAGGCCGAGAGCATGCTGGTCCGGCACAAGGGCGACATCTTCGTGACCCCGGCCCAGGCCGAGATGCTGTCGCGCCCGAAGGTCCGCCTGACCCTCGTCGGCCGGGCCGACCGCACCGCCGCGGCGGTGGCGGCGACCGCCGCGGCCCGCGGCGAGGACACCCTGACCGAGGCCGGCACGGCGTCCGACGCCCGCCATCCGGCCGGACCGGAGGAACGGGCGCCGATCCGCATCATCGCCCCGGACGTGGTGCCGGTGCCGGCCCAGGTGCGCCTCGACGCGGCTCCGGCGGCGACGCCCTGAGGCACGAAACAGGAACCAAATCCGGCGTCCGCGGTTCGAAGGGTCCTGTCACGTTCCACGGGTCCCCCGATGCGCCCTGTCCGCGCGCTGCTCCTGACCGGCACGATCCTGCCGGCCCTGCTGCTCCCGCCCCTCGCGGGGGCGCTGGCCGAGACCGGGCCTGCCGGGGCCTCGCTCCGGCTCGCCCAGGGCGGTCCCTCCGAGCGTGGCGCCCCCCCGGAGCGAGGGAGCCCGGATCGCGGCGCACCCCACGAGCGCGGCGAGCGGCCGGCCCCGGCGGAGCGCCCGGCCCAGCGCCCGGTGGAACGTCCCGAGCCGCCGCGGGAGCGGCCGCCGGCCGCCGAGCGCCCGGCGCCGGAACGACCTGCCCCGCGCCCTGCCGAGCGGGCTGAGCCGCCGCGCGACCGGGCGCCCGCCCCGGACCGCGCACCCCGGACGGAACCCGGCCCGCGGCCCGAGCGTGCCCCGAGCGACCGCCCGGACCGCGACGAGCGGCCGGCAACCCGCCCTGCCCGACCGGATCAGGCCGAACCGCCGGCGCGCAGGCGGCCGGAGCGACCCGATGACTCCGAGACGCGGCCGCAGCCGGCGCCGGAGCGGCGTCCGCCCGCCCAGCGGACCCCGGACGCGCCGGCGTCGCGCAATCCCGAGCCCCCGACCCCGCGGGCTCCCGACGCCCCGACGCAGCGGGCTCCCGACGTCCCGTCCAGGCGTGATCCCGAGGCCCCGTCCAGGCGTGATCCCGAGGCCCCGTCCAGGCGTGATCCCGAGGCCCCGTCCAGGCACGATCCCGAGGCCCCACGACCTCCGGCGGCCCGCTCTCCGGCACGGCCGGCGGAGCCCGAGCGGCCGGCTCCACCCACGCTCCCCGAGGCCCACTCCCCGGCCGCCGCACCCAACCAGCAGCCCGGCATACCCGGCCGGCCGGTCGGGCGTCCCCCTGCGCCTTCGGCGACCCAAACCGCTCCCGGCACGGCCGCTCCGCCCGCCGCCCCGCAGCCGTCCGGCGGCCCTCAGCCCGGGACGCCGGCATCGCCGCCCGCCGCCGTCCCGGGTAACGCAAACCCCGCCCCGGACACGCCACCGGCTCCGACGGCGCCCAACGCCCGGCCGGGCGTTCCCGGACGCCCCTTCGTGCCGCCTGAAGCGGTGCCGCCTGCAGCGGTGCCGCCTGCCGACGCGCCGCCTGCCGCGGCACCACCACCTGCCGCCCCTCCGCCCGCCGCGGCCCCGCCGGCCGCCGTTCCGCCGCCCCCCCCGGCGAGCCCTCCGGCCGACGCGCAGCCCGACTCCCCCCCGGGGCCCGGGAGACGCGGCGAGCGCGAGCGCGAGCGTGACGGCCGGCGCGACGGCGTGTTCGGCCGCGGCATCCCGGGCGGCTACCGGCACGACGAGCCGGACTACATCCCGGGCGGCTTCCGCCGCGGCGACGTCGACGTGCGCAGCTACGACGACGTCCGCCGGGCCCGGCGCGAGTACAACGAGGGCGGGCGGCTCTACATCCGCGAGCCCGGGCGGGTGATCGTCCGCGACGACGACCGCACCTACATCCGCCACGACGAAACCGAGCGCTTCCGCGCCCTCGACCGCGATGCCCGGATCGAGCGGCGCGGCCGCGACACGGTGACGATCATCGACCGGCCCGACGGCGGCCAGATCGTCACGGTGGTCGACGACGACGGCCGCCTGCTGCGACGGGTGCGCCGGGGCCGCGACGGCCGGGAGCTGGTCCTGATCGACAACACCTATGACGGCGGTCCGCGGTCCTTCGAGCGCGACGTCGTGGTGCTGCCGCCGCCGGACATCCGCATCCCGCGGGACCGCTACGTCGTCGAGGCCGAGCAGGCCGACGAGGGGCTGATCTACGAGACCCTCACCGCCCCGCCGGTGGCCCCGGTCGAGCGCCGCTACACCCTCGACGAGGTGCGCTACAGCCCGTCGCTGCGCGCCCGGATGCGCAGCGTCGACCTCGACACGATCACCTTCGACACCGGATCGTGGCAGGTCGCGGCCGATCAGGCCCGGCGGCTCTCCGCCATCGCGACGGCGGTGAACCAGGCGATCCAACGCAACCCGCAGGAAGTCTTCCTGATCGAGGGCTACACCGACGCGGTCGGCGCCGACGTCGACAACCTCTCGCTCTCCGACCGGCGCGCCCAGGAGGTCGCGACCGTGCTCACCCGCGACTTCCGGGTGGCGCCGGAGAACCTGACCACCCAGGGCTACGGCGAGCAGAACCTCAAGGTCGACACCCAGGGTCCGTCCCGCGAGAACCGGCGGGTCACCGTGCGGCGGATCACGCCGCTGATCCAGCAACAGGCCGGGCAGCGCTGAGAGCGGGTCCGGGCGGGCTCGTCCCTCGCCCCCACCTCCGCATTGACCCGGTGCCGCGCCTGCGGCACCGGGAGGGCGGAAGCGGGACGGGAGGCGGACGTGCACGAGGGAGATGGCGGCATCACGGTCGGCACGCCGGCCTTCCGCCGCACGGCCCTGGCGCTCGCGGCGGCGGGCTTCTCGACCTTCGCGGTGCTCTACGCGGTGCAGCCGCTGCTGCCGGTCTTCGCCGAGGCGTTCGGGGTCTCGCCCGCCGCCAGCAGCCTGTCGCTGTCGCTCTCGACCGGCTTCCTCGCCGTCGCCCTGCTGGTGGTGAGCCCGCTGTCCGAGATCTGGGGCCGCAAGCCGGTGATGACGGTGTCGCTGTTCGCCTCGGCGATCCTGACCCTCGTCGCCGCCGCGATGCCGAACTGGGAGAGCTTCCTCCTCGTGCGGGCGCTCGCCGGCCTCGCGATGAGCGGCGTGCCGGCGGTGGCGATGGCCTATCTCAGCGAGGAGATGCACGGGAAGGCGATCGGCCTCGCCATGGGGCTGCTGGTCGGCGGCAACTCCCTCGGCGGCCTCGCCGGGCGCCTGCTCAGCGGCGCCCTCACCGATCACTTCGGCTGGCGCGTCGCCATGGCGGTGATCGGGCTGCTGGCCCTCGCCGCCGCCTTCGCGTTCCGGCTCAGCCTGCCGGCCTCGTCCCGCTTCACGCCGCAGCCCCTGCCCTGGCAGGCGATCCCCGGCACCTTCCTCGGCCATTTCCGCGACGCCGGGCTGCCGTGGCTGTTCGCCGAGGCGTTCCTGCTGATGGGCGGCTTCGTCACGCTCTACAACTACATCGGCTTCCACCTGCTGGAGCCGCCCTACTCGCTCAGCCACACCGCCCTGGCGGGGATCTTCGTGATCTATCTCGCCGGCACCGCCTCCTCGACCTCGGTCGGGCACGCCGCCGGGCTGTTCGGCCGGCGCAAGGTGCTGTGGCTCGCGATCGTGGTCGGCCTCGCCGGCATCGCGCTCACCCTGGCGCAGAGCCTGATCCTCATCATCGCCGGCATCCTGGTGACGACGGTCGGCTTCTTCGGCGCCCATTCGGTCGCGAGTTCCTGGGTCGGCCGGCGGGCCCTGCGCCACCGGGCGCAGGCCTCCTCGGTCTACCTGTTCATGTACTATCTCGGCTCGTCGGTGGCGGGCACCGCCGGGGGCTGGTTCTTCGCCCATGCGGGCTGGCCGGGCGTCGCCGGCTTCATCGCGGCCCTCTACGGCATCGCGCTCGCGGTGGCCTTGCGCCTCGCGATGCTGGCGCCGTTGCCGGAGCGGAACGCCTGATACGGATTTCGGACGATCAGTTCCGAAAACCGTATCACCAGCCCGCGCGGTGGAGCCTCCGGCTCCACGCACCTGAGCGAAGCCGGTTTCCGCATCGCGAAGCGATTGCGCAGCAATCGCCACGATCCCGCAGGGATCGCCGAGCGATCAACCGGAAATCGCATGACTCAGGCCGCCTCGCCCCGCAGGCGGCACTCGGCCCGCGCGCGGCCGATCAGCGGCAGCAGGCCGGCGAGGTCGGGCCCGTGGTCGAGGCCGGTCAGCGCGAGGCGCAGGGGCAGGAACAGCGCCTTGCCCTTCAGGCCGGTCGCCGCCTTTACCGCCTCGGTCCAGCCCCTCCAGGTGACCCCATCCCACGGCTCCGGCGGCAGCAGGCCGGCGGCCTGCGCGGCGAAGCCGGGATCGGCGATCGCCGGCGTCACCGGCCCGTGCACCACCCGCCACCACTCCGCCGCGTCCGAGACCCGGATCAGGTTGGCGCGCACCGCGGCCCAGAACGGCTCGGCGACGGGCGGATCGATGCCGAGGGCGGCGAGGCGGGGCGCGACCGCGGCGTAGTCCATCGCGTGGACGAGCCGGGCGTTGAGCGGCTCCAGCTCGTGCTCGTCGAACTTGGCCGGCGCCCGCGAGACGTGGGCGAGGTCGACGAGGCCGGCGAGTTCGTCGAGGTCGGCCACCGGACGCACCGCCTCCGCCGAGCCGGTGAGCACCGCCAGCGCGGCGACCGCCCCGGGCTCGAACCCGGCCTCGCGCAGGCCGCGCAGGGACAGGTGCCCGAGGCGCTTCGACAGCCCCTCCCCGCTCGCGGTGGTGAGCAGGTTGTGATGGGCGAAGACCGGGACCGCGGCGCCGAGCGCGGAGAAGATCTGGATCTGCACCGCGGTGTTGGTGACGTGGTCCTCGCCGCGGATGACGTGGGTGATGCCCATCTCGGCGTCGTCCACCACCGAGGGCAGGGTGTAGAGGTAGCTGCCGTCCTCGCGCACCAGCACCGGGTCGGACAGGGAGCCGGCATCGACGTGGCACTCGCCGCGCACGAGGTCGGTCCAGGTCACCGGGCCGGGGTCCAGGCGGAAGCGCCAGTGCGGCCGGCGCCCCTCGGCCTCCAGCGCGGCGCGCTCCTCCCCGGTCAGCTTCAGCGCCGCCCGGTCGTAGATCGGCGGCTGGCCGCGGCCGAGTTGGCGGCGCCGGCGGCGCTCCAGCTCCTCCGGCGTCTCGTAGGCCGGGTAGAGCCGCCCGGCCCGCCGCAGCCGCTCGGCGGCGGCGTCGTAGAGGGCGATGCGGTCGGACTGGCGCGCGAACCGGTCCGGCACGATCCCGAGCCAGCCGAGATCCTCCTCGATCGCCGCGGCGTATTCCGGGGTCGAGCGGGCGGTGTCGGTGTCGTCGAGGCGCAGCACGAAGCGGCCCCGCTCCCGCCGCGCGTAGAGCGCGTTGAGCAGGGCCGGCCGGGCATTGCCGATATGCAGGTAGCCGGTGGGCGAGGGAGCGAAGCGGACGACGGGAGCCATGGCGGGCTTCTACGCATCCGCGGCGGCGCTGTCACAGGGCGCACCCGAGATTTCCCGCAACCGGCGTCGAACCGCTTGACGCCCCCCGCCGGCCCGCCTAGAAGCCCCGTCACCGGGCGCGTAGCTCAGCGGGAGAGCATTCGCTTCACACGCGAAGGGTCACAGGTTCAATCCCTGTCGCGCCCACCATCCTCCGGTCAGCCGAACAGCCAGACGATCAGGATCGCTCCCGAGGGAGCGCGGCCTTCGGCATCAGCATGTGCACCCCCTTGTTGCCGTCGACGGTCTGGGTGATGCGCAGGTTGCCGGCCAGCGAACACAGCATGTAGGCTTGGTTGCGGGTGAGCCGCGTGCGCTCGCACAGCCGCGCCACCATCTCCCGCACCGCCTGCCGCATCGCCTCGTCCAGGCTCTCGTGCAGGCCGATCGACATCAGGTCGGTCGGCGTCTCGGCGAAGGGCCAGACGTAGCCGAGATCCTTGCGCACGGTGAGCCGGACCGTCCCCGACAAAGCGGTTTCGAGGGCGGTGATGCAGACCTCGCCGTCGCCCTGCACCGCGTGGCCGTCGCCGGCGTAGAAGCCCGCGCCCTCGTTGAACACCGGCAGGTAGAGGGTGGACCCGACGCGCAGTTCCTTGTTGTCCATGTTGCCGCCGAAGCGCCGCGGCACCGGCGTCGTCACCCGGCCCCAGGCGGCCGGCGGCGCCACCGCGAGGACGCCGAAGAACGGGTCGAGCGGCAGGTCCGTCCCCCAGGGCAGTACGGCGACGCCGCGGGCGAGGTCGATGTCCGGGTGGATCGTCTCGTACTCGGTGAACTCGTCCGGCAGGGTGCCGCGCAGCGGCAGGATCGACACGAAGCCCCAGTCCTGGGTCAGCCTCAGGTCGAGGATGTCGATCTGGAGCACGTCGCCCGGCATCGCGCCGCGGACATGCACCGGGCCGGTGACGAAGTGCGGGCCGATGCCCGGTTCGTGGGCGGCGAGGGCCGCGCGGTAGCCCGCCGGCACCCGGGCGGGATCGGGATGGAGGGTGCGGCTCCCGCCGGCCGGATGGGCGTGCAGGGTGACGGTGTCGCCCGACTCGACCGTCAGCAGCGGCGGCACCTGCGCATCGAAGTAGCCCAGGATCGTCGTCTCCGGCGTCGCCGGAATCTCGTGATGGGTCGGCATGCGCCCTCTCTGAGCGGGTTTCACGAAAACGGTCGCCGGTTCTGCGACGGAGACCTGCGACACGACGGGGGTTCGGGCAGGCGAGGCATCGGCCCGCCGGGGCCAGTCCGCCCGGAGACGTCCAGCGACCATGCCGGTCCGGGCCGGCGCCGCAAGGCGCGTCGCCGACGGCTTGAACGCGGACGCAACCTGCCTTAGCTGACGCAACGGGAGGCAACGTCCTTCCCCCTCGCGAACCCGCTCGCGGAAGAGGGTTCATGTCCGGGACGGCCCGGCTCTCGATCGTGGAGGGCCGCCTTGGCCTGGATCATTCTCGTCGCCGCCGGTCTGCTCGAAATCGTCTGGGCCGCGGCGATGAAGCAGTCGGACGGCTTCACCCGGCTCGCGCCGAGTCTCGTCACCCTGGTGGCGATGATCGCGAGCGTCGTCCTGCTGTCCCTCTCGATGCGGACGCTGCCGCTGGGCACCGCCTACACGATCTGGACCGGCATCGGCGCGGTCGGGTCGTTCGTGGTCGGCATCGCCGTCCTCGGCGAGGCGGCGACGCCGTTGCGGATCACCGCCGCCGCCCTCATCGTCGCCGGGCTCGTGCTGATGAAGCTCTCGGGCGAGAGCTGAGCCATCGAGGAACCGCCGGCGCCCTCAGCGCGGAGGCCGGCCGTGCCCCGGTCGGGCCGGTGCCGCGCCGCGGGCCGGCGGAGGCCCTTCGCGTCTCGCTGGTCGCCGCAGCCGGCGCCGGGAATCGTCGGCCATGTCGTCGGCCATGTCGCGCTCTCGCCGGTCGTCATCGCGGGGACCACGACAGCGGCTTGGTACGGGCTCGGCCCGCTCTGCGTCCGCCCGGACCGGCAGCGCGGCGGCATCGGCCCGGCGCTGGTGGGGGCAGGGCTGGACGGGATCGCCCGGGCCGGCGCCAGGGGCTGCGTGCTGCTGGGCGATCCGGGCTTCTACGGGCGGTTCGGCTTCGCGGCCCACCCCGCCCTTGTCCTGCCGGGCGTGCCGGCAAGTTTCTTCCAGGCCCCGGCCTTCCACGGCTCCGTGCCGCAGGGCACAGTCAGGTTCCACCCGGCCTTCGCGGCCGGGGACTGACCGGGCCGGGACCCGGCGCTACAGCCCGGCATACATCCGGCCCGGGTTGAACAGCCCGGCCGGGTCGAGCGCGGCCTTGAGGCCCGAGGAGATCCGCATCAGCGGCTCGGCGAGGGGCTCGAACACCGGCACCGCCGCCCGCACCGCGTCCGGCGCCCGCACCAGCGTGGCGTGGCCGCCGCCCGGCCGCAGGGCGGCGCGCACCGCCTCGGCCCCCGCGTCGCCCTCCGCCGGGGTGAGGACCCAGATCAGGCCGCCGCCCCAATCGTAGAACCACCGCGCCTCGCGGGCGGCACCGATCGCGGCGGCCACCGCCGGGCCGCGGCCCGGGGCGGTGGACAGGCGCCAGACCGCGCCGTCCGACGCCTCGGCCGCGAACGCCCGCACGTCGCGCACGCCGGCCCACAGGGCGGCGGCCTCGCCGCCCTCGACGAGGGCCGGGGCACCGAAGGGACGCAGCAGGCGCCGCAGCTCGCCGAGGCGGTAGTCGATCGAGGCGGAGAACCCCTCGATGCGCAGCAGCGTGCGGCCCTCGCCGCCGTCGATCCCGGCCGGCAGGTGCGCGGCGCCGGTGATCTCGAACGGCGAGCCGAGGGCGAGGCTCATCGCCTCGACGGCGCGGGCGTCGTCGAGCCCGGCGAGGACCAGGGTCGCGGTGCGCTCGGGGATCGGCAGCACCTTGAAGGTCACCTCGGTGAGGAAGCCGAGCGTGCCCCAGGAGCCGGCCATCAGCTTCACGAGGTCGAGGCCGGTGACGTTCTTCATCACCCGGCCGCCGGACTTCACCGCCTCGCCGCGGCCGTTGATGAAGCGCACGCCGATCAGGCTGTCGCGGGCCGCCCCGCCGGCGATCCGCCGCGGGCCCGAGACGTTGCCGGCGGCGACGCCGCCGATGGTCGGCTCGCCGGCCGAGCCGAGGAGCGCGCGGTGGTCCATCGGCTCGAACGGCAGCATCTGCCGCCCGGCGGCCAGTCGCTCCTCGATCTCGGCGAGCGGGGTGCCAGCCCGGGCGGCGATCACCAGTTCGGCCGGCTCGTACAGGGTGATGCCGCGCAGGGACGCGGCCGAGAGCGTCGCCTCGTCCTGGGCCGGCCGGCCGAGCGCGGCCTTGGTGTTCCCGCCGACGAGCCGCAGCCGCTCGCGCCGTCCGGCCGCGGTTCTCACCACGGATGCCGCCTCGGCCTCGTCGCGGGGCTGGTAGGTGCTCATCGGGTCGTTCTCGCAGAGGGCCGGGAACCGGCGCGAGCGCGCATCCTGGCGAAGCGGCGGCGACTTGCCCAGCCCGTCGGCCCGAGATTCTGGCCGGCGCTCAGACGGCCGGCGCGCCCGCGCGCCGCTGGGCGTGGACCACGCTGCGCAGCCCCGCGATGTCGAAGCGCCAGACCAGGGCGCCGTAGACCGCGGCGCCGAGGGCGACGCAGGCCGGCAGCGCCAGCCACGGGTCGAGGCCGCGCAGGGGCAGCACGGCGGCGAGCATCGCCAGCGTCGCCGCCGCCGCCGCCGCGAGGTCCCGCCAGGGCAGGTGCAGGCGCCCCGCCCCGGTCAGCGCCCGCGCCGCCAGGAAGGCGGAGGCCGCCAGGAAGCCGAGGGTCTGGGCCACCGCGACGCCGATCGGCCCGAGCGGTCCGGTCAGCAGCAGGAGGCCGAGCCCGTTGACCGCGGCGCCGACCACCGCCGCGACGATCACCGGCAGGGTGCGGCGGCGGATCTGGAACACCGGGTTGAGCGCGTAGTTCATCGCCGCGAAGGCGACGAGGCCGGGCAGCATCGGCAGCAGGTAGCGCGAGAAGTGACCGCGGAAGGCGTCCGGCACCGCGATCGCCTCGATCGCCGGCAGCACGGCCCAGAACCCGGCGGCGCTCGGCAGGATCAGCGCCACCACCACCGCGACGTTGCGCGCCACCTGCTCCTCGCCGGCGGCGTGGCCGCCCTCCTCCTCGGCCCGCACGGCGATCTGGAACAGCAGCACGTCGAGGGCCGCCCCCAGCGTGCCGAAGATCCGCGTGCCGATGTCGGAGGCGAGGGAGAAGTAGCCGGATTCGGAGAATCCGCCATAGGCCGCGATGGCGCTGCGGTTGGCGAACGGCATGAGCTGGTAGACGACGTTGGCGGCGATCAGCGGCAGGCCGTAGGCGACGAAGATCCGCATCGTCGCCCGGCCCCGGCCGATCTCCGGGCGGTGGCGCGGATCGGTGAGACCGCGGTGGATCAGGATCGCGGCGAGGAACTGGCTCGCGCCGGCCGCCGCGATCACCGCGGTGGCATCCCCCGTGAGCCAGGCGGTGGCGACCATCAGCACCAGGGCGAGGCCGCTCTTCACGAGGACCAGCCTGAGGTAGAGGCCGCCGATGAAGCGGGCCCGCGCCAGCGTGGTCTGGTAGTCGAACAACCCGATCCCGACCGCCGTCGCCACCGCCGCCGCGGCGAGCGTCGCGGGCAGGCCGGCGAGGGGCCGCCCGGCGAGGCACAGCACCGCCGCCGCGGTGAGGCACAGGGCGGTCACCGCGTAGGCGCGGTCGAGCATCGCGCGGATCCACGGCTCCTCGTCGCGCACCCGCTCGGAGTAGAACCGCGTCGCCGACAGCCGCAGCCACTCGAAGAACAGCGTGGTGAGCACCACCGAGCCGGCGATCCCGAGGGCGAAGCGGCCGAAATCCGCCGGCCCCAGGATCTGCGCCAGCAGCAGCCCGAGGGCGAGGTTCAGGACCGCGTTGACCACGTAGGCTGCGATGACCGCCATGGGGATGACATCTCTCGCGGCGCGAGGCGGCGCCGGAACCGGGCGGAAGGGCCACGTCTCTGTGGCGGCATCACGTCGGAGGGGGAGGTCGGGTGTCAGCCATCTGTTTGATCACAGAGAGACGTCCACGGACGAGGCGCGGGTCCTCTCCTCTCCCCGCGGGCGGGGAGAGGGCTTCATCCCCCTTGCCGGGGATGAAGCGAGCGCAGGCAAAGCCGGAGCGAGGGTGAGGGGGAAGTGCCGGAAGAGGCTCCTCCGGCCTCGCCCCCTCACCCTCGGCTGCCGCCTCGCTGCGTCCCCGACAAGGGGGACACAGCCCTCTCCCCGCAAGCGGGGAGAGGAGAGCGCGCACGCCCTTTCGCGTCAATCCGCCATGCCTTGCGCCATCGGCGCCCCCGGCGCAGCAACGCGAGCCGCCGCCGGCCCCCGAACCCCGGCCAGCACCTCGCGGTAGACCCGCTCGATGCGGTCGAGGTGGCGGTCGAGGGTCAGGGGGTCGGCCCAGAACCGCTCGTAGGCGGCCTGCCCCATGGCGCGGGCGGTGTCGTCGTCGGCGAGCCGCGTCATCGCGGCGGCGAGGGCGGCGGGATCGCCGGAGCGGAACCACAGGCCGTCGACGCCGTCCGTCACCGCCTCGCGCCCGGCGCAGAGATCGCTGACGATCACCGGCGTGCCGAGGGCCAGGGCTTCGAGCACGGTGAGCGGCTGGCCCTCGTACCAGACCGACGGAAACACCAGGGCGCGGGCCTCGCGCAGGCGCCGCCTCACTCCGGCGGGATCGTGCCAGCCGAGGAAGACCGCCTCGGGATGGGCCGCCTCCAGCTCCGCCCGCTGCGGCCCGTCGCCGACGAACACCGCCCGCCGTCCGCACAGGCGGGCCGCCGCGGCGAACAGGCCGGCCCCCTTCTCGGCCGAGAGGCGACCGACGAAGACGAAGTCGCCGGGCGGTCCGTCGCCCTTGGGCCCGAGCGGCGCGACGTCGACCGGGTTCGCCACGTCCTCGAACCGGGTGCCGGGGGGCAGGTGGGGCGCCAGCACCTCGCGCTGGAGCCGGCTGATGGTGACGACGGCCGCGAGGTTGCCGGTCATCCCGGTATGCCGCATCAGCACGTGGCGGCCGACCCGCATCAGCTTGCGGGCGTAGCCGCGCGAATCGCAGTTGTGGCCGATGCAGGCGACCGAGACCGGCGCCCGGTGGCAGGCGGCCGAGACCGGGTAGTCGTAGAACCCGCCGTTCGGGCAGGCGAGGTAGTATTCGTGCATCGTGAACACCACCGGGGCGCGGCTCGCTGCAAGGACCGGACCGATCGACGGCGACAGCGCCTTCGCCCAGGCGTGGACGTGCACGACGGTCTCGCCCGGGTCGTGGCGGGCCAGGAGGTCGCCGAGCGCCGCCGCGGCGGGCTGGTTCCACAGCCATTGCACGCCGAACCGCATGAGCGAGGTGGTCAGGGTGACGTCGGTCTGGCCGAGGACGACCGTCTCGATCCCGGCCGCGGCGAGGCGCTCGTCGGCCGGGCCGACCGCGGCGAAGAACACCACCGGGTGACCGCGGGCGGCGAGACCCAGCGCGCTCTCGATCGCGACCTTGGCCTGGCCGCCGTTGATGTGGGCGTGGTCCGCCACGATGATGATCGTCATCCGCCGGCCCCGCTACTTGCGGACGATGACGTAGGCGAAGCTGGTGAAGGTGCGCCAGTCCCGCGCCCGCGCCAGCCGGGTGAAGGCGGCGTCGACCTGCCTCAGGCCGGGGATCTTCCAGAAGTAGCTGTAGCCGTAGAACGGCAGCACCACGACCTCGCGGAAGCCGATCCCGCGCAGCACCGGCACCAGCACCGCCTCGCGGCCGCGGCAGAGGTCGTAATGAGCCGGGAATTTCGGGTTGTCGCCGTCGTCGCCGCGGTCCGGGAACACGGCTTGCAGCACCGTCCGCGACAGCCGCTCGGGCATGAGGTGGTTGGCGATGAAGGGCGGCGCGAACAGGGTCGGGAAGAAGCTCAGCGCCACGCCGCCCGGCCGCAGCAGGTCGTGGACGTTGCGCCACATCCGGGTCACGTCGGGCACGTGCTCCATCACCATCCGGCAATAGGCGAAATCGAAGCGGTCGCGCCCGGTCGCCTCGACCGTGTCGGGGGCGGCGATGTCGCAGCACAGCGTCGCGAAGCCGGCCGGGGCGAGATCCAGCTCGCGCTGCGACAGGTCGTTGATCGTCACCTTGATGCCGTGCCCGGCGAGTTCCGCCGGGGTGAAGACCGGATCGCGGCCGCCGCCGATCTCGAGGTGGTGGCGCAGGTCGTAGTCCCGGGTCAGCGCCAGGATCATCCGCTTGTAGTTGTCCCAGCTCCAGGTCCAGTCCGGGGTGTAGCCCAGGTCCTCGGCGACGGCCCGCAGCCCGGCCGGCGCCCCCGGACGGGGGACCGGGCGCGACGCCTCGAAATCATGTCGAATGTTCATTAAACATTCCTTGAGTCTCTCACGTCGATCGGCGGTCGAGCGATCAACCAAGATACGAGCGACGATCGTTCCCGCCGATTTCGAAACGATTAATGGAAATCTATACATGCGCGGGCGGCAACATGGCCTGGCAGGGATGCTGTCCGATTGATTAAGCCGCGGCCCGGGGTGACCACGCGGGGCGTCCGGCCTCTCATACGATTTCCGATTGATCGCTTCGCGATGCGGAAACCGGCTTCGCTCATGCGTGCGGAGCGAAGCTCCGCCGCGCGGGCTTCGATACGGTTTTTGAACTCATCGTTCAAAAACCGTATCACTCGCGGCCCCGGGGCGCCGCCCCGCGCCGGACCCGCCATGACCTCCCTGCGTTCCCCGGCCGCCGCCGTGCTCCAGGCCGCCTTCGGCATCGCCCTGCTGTCGCTGATGGACGCGACCATCAAGGGGCTCGCCGACCGGCACGCGGTCGCGGTCATCGCCTTCATCCGCTACGCCGTCGGCTCGGCGATCATGCTCGGGCTGGTGCTGGTCCTGCGTCCGGGCCGGCCCTCGGCCGAGACCCTGCGCACCAACGGGGTCCGGGCGGTGCTCGTCGTCGCCACCGCCCTGTGCTTCTTCCACGGTCTCTCGGCCCTGCCGCTGGCCGAGGCGCTGGCGCTGTCGTTCCTCAGCCCGGTCTTCATCGCGCTGTTCGCCGCCGGCTTCCTGCGCGAACCGGTGCGCGGCGCCGTCTGGGCCGCCCTGGCGATCGGGCTTCTCGGGGTCGCGGTGGTGGTCGGCGGGCAGGTCGGGGCGCCCGGTGGCGGCGGCTCGGCCTGGGGCATCGCCGCGGTGCTCGCCTCGGCGCTGACCTACGCGCTGTCGATGGTGCTGCTGCGCGCCCGCGCCCGGCAGGACCCGGTCGTCACCATCGTGGCGATCCAGAACGTCGGTCCGGCGCTGATGCTGGCGGTGCCGGCGGCGCTGAGCTGGGGCCCGGTGGGCGGGCCGGACTGGGCGCTGCTCGTCCTCGTCGGCGCCCTCGGCGTCGCCGGCCACCTCGTGCTCGCCCGCGCCTACGCCCGGGCCGAGGCCGGACGCCTCGCCGTGATGGAGTACACCGCGCTGCTCTGGGCGATCGGCCTCGGCTTCGTCGCCTACGGCGAGGTGCCGGGCGTCGCGACGCTCGCCGGCTCGGCGCTGATCCTCGCCGGGTCCTGGCTCGCCCTGCGGGCGCGGCCGGTGCGGAAGGCCCCGGCGGCGCAGCCGGTCAGAACCAGCCCTTCAGCTTGAAGTAGAGGGCCGGCGCGAGCGCGCTCGCGGCGATCAGGGCGAGGCCGTAGGGGTAGCCCCAGGCCCAGTCGAGTTCCGGCATGAGCTTGAAGTTCATGCCGTAGATCGACGCGACGAGGGTCGGCGGGATGCCGATCACCGACACCACGGTGAGCACCCGGAAGGTGTTGTTCTGCTCCATGTTGATGAGCCCGAGGGTCGCGTCGAGCAGGAACTGCACCGTCTCGGACAGCCGGGTCTCGAACTCGTCGAGGGAGCCGATGTCGAGGTGCAGGCTGTCGAGCCGGGCCTTCTCCTCCGGCCGGAGCCAGCCGTCGGCCTCGCCGCCGACGTAGGGCAGCAGGCGGCCGAGGCCGAGGAGGGCGGCGCGCAGCTTGGACAGCGCCTTGCCGCGCCGGCCGATGGTGCGCAGCAGCCGCCGCAGGGCGAGGTCGCGGCGCTTCGGCCGGGTGTCGCCACGGGCGCCGACGTCGAAGTTGAACACCCGGGTCGAGAGCGAGTCGAGTTCGTCGCTCATCGTCTCCAGGGTGTCGGCCATGCTGTCGGTCAACTGCTCGATCAGGGCGAGGAAGACCTGGATGCTGGAGGACGGACCGTCCTGCTCGGCCTGGGCCGTCTTCACCGCCTCGAAGGCCGCGAGGCGCTGGAACCGCACCGTCAGCAGCCGCTCGCGGGTGAGCACGAAGCCGAGCGGCCGCAGCGACAGGTCGTTGGGGTCGAACGAGACCATCGGCGTGCTGAGGTAGAGCGCGTCGCGCCGCCGTCGCAGGCGGCTGGAATTCTGGATCTCGCTCAGCGCCGCCCGGGTCGGAACCGCGGCGCCCATCGTCTCCTCGGCCAGCGCCATCTCGGCGGGGCTCGGGTCGTCGAGGTCGAGCCAGGTGGCGTGGTGAGGGACGGGCCGGACCCGGCACGCCTCCCCTTCGGCCACGACGCCGTCGGGCCCGTGCAGAGAGATCATCGTGGACAATCCGGGATGGGAAGGAACTCGAGAGCCGCGGAGAGTGAGGCGTCTTGACTCGTCACGGCCGGCCACCTATCTCGCCGGCAGTCGTTGGCACTCGCCGATCGAGAGTGCCAACGATCCGGGGCGGCGCTGCCTGCAGCGCACCAACCCCAACTCGTTTTGCGAAGCAAGAGGGCAGCACATGCAATTCCGTCCGCTGCACGACCGTGTCGTCGTCCGTCGCATCGAGAGCGAGGAGAAGACCAAGGGCGGCATCATCATCCCGGACACCGCCAAGGAGAAGCCGCAAGAGGGCGAAGTCGTCGCCGTCGGCCCCGGCGCCCGCGACGATTCCGGCAAGGTCGTCGCCCTCGACGTCAAGGCCGGCGACCGCATCCTGTTCGGCAAGTGGTCGGGCACCGAGGTCAAGATCGATGGTCAGGACCTCCTGATCATGAAGGAGTCCGACATCATGGGCGTGATCGCCTGATCCCGGGCGGCATCGCTTCGTCGAGACCCGCGCCCTGAGCGCAGCCCTCCGCGGCCGCCTCGGGCGACGACCCTGAACTTCAATCCCTATTCCAGACGAGGAAGCACATGGCAGCGAAAGACGTTCGTTTCGCCTCCGACGCCCGCGAGAAGATGCTGCGCGGCGTCGACATCCTGGCGGATGCGGTGAAGGTCACGCTCGGCCCCAAGGGCCGCAACGTCGTGATCGAGAAGAGCTTCGGCGCTCCCCGGATCACCAAGGACGGCGTCACCGTCGCCAAGGAGATCGAGCTCGCCGACAAGTTCGAGAACATGGGCGCCCAGATGGTGCGCGAAGTGGCCTCGAAGACCAACGACATCGCGGGTGACGGCACCACCACCGCGACCGTGCTGGCCCAGGCGATCGTCCGCGAGGGCGCCAAGTACGTCGCCGCCGGCATGAACCCGATGGACCTGAAGCGCGGCATCGACCTCGCCACCCAGGCCGCCGTGAAGGACATCCAGAGCCGCGCCAAGAAGGTGTCGGCCTCCGAGGAGATCGCCCAGGTCGGCACGATCTCGTCGAACGGCGACAAGGACATCGGCGAGATGATCGCCCATGCCATGCAGAAGGTCGGCAACGAGGGCGTCATCACGGTCGAGGAGGCGAAGACCGCCGAGACCGAGCTCGACGTCGTCGAGGGTATGCAGTTCGACCGCGGCTACCTCTCCCCGTACTTCATCACGAATGCGGAGAAGATGATCGCCGAGCTCGAGGATCCCTACATCCTCATCCACGAGAAGAAGCTGTCGTCGCTCCAGGCGATGCTGCCGGTGCTCGAGGCCGTCGTCCAGACCGGCAAGCCGCTGGTCATCGTCGCCGAGGACATCGAGGGCGAGGCGCTCGCCACCCTCGTCGTCAACAAGCTGCGCGGCGGCCTGAAGGTCGCGGCCGTCAAGGCGCCGGGCTTCGGTGATCGCCGCAAGGCGATGCTCGAGGACATCGCGATCCTGACCCAGGGCCAGATGATCGCCGAGGACCTCGGCATCAAGCTCGAGAACGTGACCCTGCCGATGCTCGGCCGCGCCAAGCGGATCCGCATCGAGAAGGAGAACACCACGATCATCGACGGCGCCGGCGAGAAGGCCGACATCGAGGCCCGCGTGGCGCAGATCAAGGCGCAGATCGAGGAGACCACCTCGGACTACGACCGCGAGAAGCTCCAGGAGCGTCTGGCCAAGCTCGCGGGCGGCGTCGCGGTGATCCGCGTCGGCGGCGCGACCGAGGTCGAGGTCAAGGAGAAGAAGGACCGCGTCGACGACGCCCTCCACGCCACCCGCGCGGCGGTCGAGGAAGGCATCGTTCCCGGCGGCGGCACCGCGCTCCTGCGCGCCAAGGCCGCCGTCCAGGGCCTGTCGAGCGACAACGCCGACGTCCAGGCCGGCATCAAGATCGTCCTGAAGGCGCTTGAGGCCCCGATCCGCCAGATCGCCCAGAACGCGGGCGTCGAGGGCTCGATCGTGGTCGGCAAGATCTCCGACAACACCGGCTCCGAGACCTACGGCTTCAACGCCCAGACCGAAGAGTACGTCGACATGATCCAGGCCGGGATCGTCGACCCGGCCAAGGTCGTGCGCACCGCGCTGCAGGACGCCGCCTCCGTGGCCGGCCTGCTGGTGACGACCGAGGCGATGGTCGCCGACGCGCCCAAGAAGGACTCGCCGGCTCCGGCGATGCCGGGCGGCGGCATGGGCGGCATGGACTTCTAAGTCCGCGCCCCATCAGGTCATCGACGAAGGGGGTCGCCGCGAGGCGGCCCCTTTCTCGTTGTGGTCGGGGTGGATCGCCCGAGCCTTGCGGGGCGGAGGCCCACCCCGATGTGACCATGGTCGTCACGAGAGGCCGAGATGCGCGAGATCCAGTTGCAGGACGCCGAGGCTACTCTGTCGACCGTCGTCGACGACGCCGTACGCGGGGAGCCGAGCGTCATCACGCGGCGCGGCCGGCCGGAAGCTGTTGTGGCGTCCTTCGCGGAATGGCAGCGCCTCTCGACGGTGCCGAACTTCGGCAGACTCCTTGCCTTCGGGGTTGCACGATGAAGACCTGCCCGGGCACGACCGGCCCCCTCGACGTCTGATACGAAATCCGCATCGCGAAGCGATCATACGGATTTCGTATGATGTACCTGCTCGACACCAATATCCTGTCGCAGGCAGCACCGACGAAAGAGCAGGGACCGACCTTCGTCGAACTCGCTGACTGGCTCGAAGCCGCTGCGGACCGCCCTTGGCTGTCGGTCGTGACGATTGCCGAAATCGCGGCCGGAATCGAAAGGCTGGACATCAGCGGTCACCACCGGAAGGGGGCACGGCTGCTCGACCGCGACATGGCCCGCCGGGCCGGAGTCCTGTCGGCACGTGCGCGGATGGCAGGATCCTCCCCGGGCTTCGCGGATGCCGCTCTTGCAGCGACGGCCGAACTGCGCGGCCTGCGCCTGCTGGAGCAGGGTCCGATCGCGTTGCAATCGGATCCTGCTCCAGATCGTTGATTTTGCTGCATTTTCCGACGACGCGGATGCCGCTTCGTCGGAAAATGCTCTAACGCGCAATGCGAAAGATTTTGCTCCGATGGGTGTTGCGTTCATCACCCCTTACGAGGATGGCCTGCCGCCAGTCTGACCGGATCGGCCCTCCGATCGGAGCCTGCGCGGAGGCGAACCGCGATCCCGGCGGCCGCGTAGGGGCCGCCCAGCTACAAGTCCGCAAGCCACCTCGGTCGAAGCAAGAGCGCGGTCTGAAGGAACCGACACACCGTTCATGCCCCGGACCGGCGCCGCGGCGGCGGCTTGGCCGACATCGCCGCCGAGGACAGCGCGTCCATCGGCGCGGCCCGGCCGCGGGCCTGCGCCGCGGGGGCCGGTGCGGCGGCCTCGACCGGCATCGTGTCCAGCCCGGCCGCCGGCCTGGTCCTGGCCGCCCGGGGTTTCGCGGAGGCAACCCTGGCCGGCGCGTTCGGCTTCGCGGCAGGCTTCGGCTTCTCCACCGGGTCGGTACCGGCGGCGAGCGCCCGAAGGCGGCGGCGGTGCTCCAGCGGCGCGGCGGCCTTCAGCTCCGGGTGATGCGTGTCGAGGCGAGTGACGAGGCTCTTCACCTCGGCGTCCTTCATCCCATCGAGGATCAGCGCGAGGGGCTGCGGCCCGAGCGCGGCCTCGACCTTGCGCAGCCCCTCCACCGTGAGGGTCTTCGCCTTGAGCTGCGTCACCACCAGCGTCTGCGCCGCCTTGGTGACCTCGCTGCGGATCGCCGGAAAGGCTTCGGGTGCCTCCGCGATCGCGCACAGGACGGCGAGGCCGTCGATCTCAAGGGCCATGGAGAGCTTCCTTCAGTTCGGCCACGACCGGCTTGATCACGCTGCCGATGAGGTCGCGGGTCGCGTCACGATACTTGTTGGCGAAGGTCTGGGACTCCAGGGTCAGCGCGTTCGCGAGTGCCGCCGATTGCGGAACCCGGGTGTGGAACAGGCGGAACCGTGCCTCGGGCGCGTCGGCGCTGGCGCGCAGCGTCTCGTAGGTGCGCCATTGCAGCTTCGTCTCCTGCCAGCGGGTGACGAGGACGTGCGGCAGCGCCTTCGGCGCCAGCATGCTGCTCTCGTCGCTGCCGGCGCCCCAGATCGTCTCGTAGAACGCCTTCAGCCCGTAGGTGGACAGGAAGTCGGCGATGCAGGCCACCACCACGAGGTCGCTCGCCCGGATCGCCACCTCGGTCATCGGCGAGATGCCCGGCGCACAGTCGAACAGGATGTAGTCGTAGGTCTCGCGCAGGGGCACGAAATCCTCGTGGAACAGCTTCCACAGGTGGCCCTCGATGGCGTGCATCGAGTATTTGCGCTTGGTGAGCGCGTAGATGATCTCGCGCTCGACGATGCGCAGCGACGGGCCGGAGGGCAGCAGCGACAGCGGCAGCCGCTCGCCGAGATGGGTGGTGGTGCTGACGCCGCCGCGGATGAAGTCGGGCAGGTTGGCCCTGCTGCGATCGACGATGCGCAGGCCGAGATAGTAGTCGAGCGTCCGCCCTCCGGTGATCATCTCGCCGAGGGTTTCGTCGCCGGCGAAGCACACCGAGGCGCTCGCCTGCGGGTCGAGGTCGACCACCAGCACCGAGGCGCCGCCGGCCGCGAGCGCGTCGGCCAGCATCACCACGGTGGTGGTCTTGCCGACGCCGCCCTTCATGTTGGCGACCGCGATCAGCTTGCCGGTCATCGATGCGCCCCCGCCGGCCGGGCGTGACCGGGCGGATCGCACGATCCGGGAGCGGGCGGAACGGCGTCGCGGAACGGGGACGGCTTCATGCAAGACCTCGGCTGCGGCCCGTTCGACCATCCCCGCCGGGACTTCGTCAAGAGCAGCCGCGGCCCTGGACTTGACCGAATCTCCCTTTGCCGACCCGGCCGGGTCTCATACGGTTTCCGGTTGATCGCTCGGCGATCCCTGTGGGATCGCTTCGCGATGCGAAAACCGGCTTCGCTCACTGGTGTACCTTGCGGCTGTTGGATGCGGGGCTCGCTGCGAGGCGGCCTCGTGTCCGACAGCCCGAGCCTCTGGCGTGACGGCCTGCTTCGCTTGCCGCGCGACGGCCCGCCTGAGACCCGCCGCACGGCAGGGGCCGGGAGACCGCGACGGACCACAGGGTGATGCGCCAGTGCCAGCCAGCCGGAGCGCCTGTCAGTGAGCGATCCGCACGATCTCCCGGCTCGGGCGAGCCTACTCCACCCCGAGGAGATCGCGACATGTCGTTTCATGGAGGCCTGGACTGGGGCGGCGCGAGCCATGCCCTGTGCATCCTCGACGCCACCGGCCGGGTCGTCGCCCGGCTCGACGTGCCTCACGATGCGGCCGGGCTGGCCGGCATGGTCAGTCTGCCCCGTCACCCACGCCTCCGGCACAAGCCGCGGCGGCGTCGTCCGGTGGGCCTGCAACACGCATCTCAGAGGGGCCGTCACCTGCTTGGCCGACAACTCCCGCCACGCCTCGGCCTGGGCCAGGGACGTCTACGACAGAGCCCGACACCGCGGCTGCCGGCACGCCCACGCCGTCCGGATCCTCGCCCGCGCCTGGATCAGGGTGCTCTGGAGAGCCTGGACCCAACGCACCCCCTACGATCCCCACAAGCACCGAACCGCCGCAAAAATCGCCCCATGACCAACAACAGGTGGACACAGGGTGTCTCAGGCGTGCGGAGCAAAGCTCCGCCGCGCGGGCTCGTCATACGAAATCCGGAAGGAATACTTCCGAAAACCGTATCAGACCAGCGTGCGAACCCGGTTCGGGTAGGCAGCGGACATCCGTCCTCGTGCGCGGATGAGAGGTCAAGATGCCTGCAGGGGCCTCGACGATTGTTGCGCCGCGAACGCGGCTCGACTGTCCGCCGTCAGGTCGAGAGCTTGAGGCGCCGTCCTGCTCCGACCGCCAGCGTAGCAACGACCATCAAGCCGGTGACGGCTACCAACGTGGTGGACAAGGAGAACAGCGTCAGCGCGAGGCCGGCCACGATGAAGCCGACCGCATTCGCGGTTCGCAGGAGCGCGAACACCTCTGCGCGTCGATGAGGGGGCGCCAGGGTGTCCAGCATCAGCGAGTAGTACGTGCCGAGGGGCGCGAGCACGGCGCCGATGAGTAGGGCGCCGGCGACCGTCGCGGCGACGGAGAACTGCAACGCGACGAGGGCCGCGCCGAACGCCATCACAGCCAACTGCAGTACCACCGCCCGGCGTGAAGCCGCTCGGTTCCTCACGCTGACCCAGATCCCGCCCGCGACTGAGGCGAGGCAGAGCGGAACGGTGAAGATGATGGCAAGCGCGGGTTGGTAGTCGTACCGCAATGCGAGCGCGACCGCGCCGATCTCCACGGCCGCGACCGTCGCTCCACCCGCCATCGCGCAGCCGAGCCACAGGGCGATCGGCGGGCTCAGGACCGAGCCCGGGGCGTGCGAGGCGTCCGGGACAGTGGGGCGGCCGGCGTTGGGGACCAGCAGCGCCGGGACCACGCCGAGGACGGCGGGCGCGAGAACCGCGAAGATGGGCGAGACCACACCCAGGCCGGACGCGATCACCGGGGCGAGAACGAAGGTGACCTCGTTCAGGGTGGCCGCGATCCCGAGCGCCCGCGGCAGTCCCGAGGCCGGTGTGAGCGCGTTGAGCAGCGAACGCAGGTATCCGAACGCCGCGCCGTTGACCGATCCGGCGATCGCCGCACAGGCAATCAGCCAAGGGAGGGCCGCGCCGTACACCGCGAGAGCGGCGAGCAGGACCAGGGCGATCGTGCGCAGACCCACGAGGAACCGTAGGAACCCGATCGTCGGCAGGTGCCGGCCCAGGCGGGTGATCGGGATGGCGCCGAGCACCTGAGCGAGCGTCATGGCCACCATCATCGCGGCGCCCCGGCTGGGATCACCCGTGAGGCTCAGTGCAACCAGGGAGAAAGCCACGGGGGCCCGCGGCCTGAGGGACGCTCAGGGTGGCGGATGCGACGTACCAGCGGATCAACGTCCAGTGCCCTGCGGATGGATGCTCAGCCGCGGCTGCGGATGGGTTCGCACTCTGCGCGCTCATGCGCTGGCCAGCTTGAGCACGACCACTCCGCCGACGATCATGGCGACTCCGGCGAAGCGGGCGACGGAGATGGCGTCCCCAAAGAAGGTGATCCCGACGAGGAACGTCCCCGCCGCGCCGATGCCCGTCCAGATCGCGTAGGCGGTGCCGATGGGAATGTCGCGCTGGGCCAGCCACAGCGCGAAGCCGCTGGCTGCCATGAACACGACGGCGACGAGGACGCCGACCACGCGCGAGCCGGGGGTCTGAGCGAGTTTCAGCCCGAGCGGCCAGCCAATTTCGAGAATGCCTGCGAGAACGAGGTAAGCCCACGCCATAATCCGACCCTTCTGAAGGGCCGGGCCGTTCCCGGACTTTTTCCCACCACGGGTGAGGACGTTACCTCAACGCAGCTTACCTGGGCGAGGCCGCCATTGGTGTCAAGCTTGCAACGTCCTCGGAGGCATCGCAACTCTGCTCAGGCGACACGCGGAACGGCAGCACCCGCCCCCGGCCGCCCGCCGACGAGGTGGAGCGCCCTGGGCCGGCGAAACAGCAGGTTGGCCGGGCTGTGGCGCACGGCGCGTTCGAGGGCGAGCGGCACCACCACCGCCGCTGCCGTGACCAGCACCGAGGCGAGGCCGATATCGGGGACGAGGCCGGTCTTCGCCAGCAGGATCCGGGTCGCCGCCATCGGCAGGAAGAACGCGAGGTAGATCACGATCGAGCGCTCGCCGCAGGCGCGCAGGCCCGCCGTCACCGGGCCGCCGGCCCGGGTCAGCAGGGCCGCCACCGCCACGATCGCGAGCGCCCCGGCCGCGCCGAGGGCGAGGCCGACCACCGGCAGGCTGGCGAGGGTCGGAAAGCGCGGCAGCGAGGTCGGGGTCAGCGCCAGGACGCCGTTGACCAGCGCCCAGGCGGCGAGCCCGGCGAGGGCGAGCGGGACCCGGGTGCGGGCGGACTCGGCCAGCGCGACGATGCGGGGCGCGAACAGGAAGCCGGCGACGAAGTAGACGTAGCGGGCGCAGAACTCGTCGATCAGCAGGTGACCGGTCTCGACCGAGGCGACCTGGAGCAGGGCCGCCCCGCCGAGCAGCGCCGGCCAGGGCAGCCGGCGCAGCAGCTTGGTCGCGACCGAGAACACCGCCAGCAGGTAGATGAACCACAGGGTCGAGTACGGCTCGATCAGGCCGTGGGCGAGATGGGCGAGAAAAACCCCCGGACCGCCGCCCCCGGTGACCTGCCCGTACTTCACCGCCGACTGGATCACCAGCCACAGCAGGTAGAAATAGGCGAAGTGCACCACCCGCCGGTCGGCGAACAGGCGCCAGTCGCGGTCGACCACCCGGCCGACGAACAGGCCCGAGAGCAGGAAGAAGTCCGGGATCCGGAACGGCTTCGCGAAGGCCACGACCTCGTGCAGGAAGCCCTCGCCGCCCATCGCCTCGCCGGTGCCGAGGGTCGAGTGCATCATCACCACGAGGATGATGCAGATCCCCTTGGCGACGTCGACCCAGTCCAGCCGCCCGCCCGCCGGCCGCACCGGATCGTCGGGGAGCACGGAGGCGGCGGGGTCGGGGCTCGGGCTTGCGGTCATGGCGGGCCTCCCGGGGGTGGCCCGATGGCAGGGCCGGCCCCCAGCGATAGCCCGCAGAGGTAAAGGTCCGGTGGGGGCGATCGCCTCGATTCTCGGCGAGGCGTCGGCCGTCAGCCGTCCAGCGGCTCGTCGGCGATCAGTTCGATCCCGAAGCCCGACAGGCCGACATAGGAGCGCGAGGCGGTGGTCAGGTTGCGGATCGAGACCACGCCGAGGTCGCGCAGGATCTGGGCGCCGAGGCCGATCTCGCGCCACTGGCGCACCCGCTGGGCCTCCGCCCCGTCGGTCTCGGCGTCGGGGTAGTGCGACAGCGGCACCCCGGCGGTGCCGTCGCGCAGGTAGACCAGCACGCCGCGGCCCTCCTTGGCGAAGCGGCGCATCACCGTCTCGATCGCGTGCCCGCCCTCGATCACGTCGGCGACGACGTTGGAGCGGTGCAGCCGCACCGGCACGTCGCGGCCGTCGCCGATGCGGCCGAACACGAAGGCGAATTGCTGCATCGGCTCGAACGGGGTGGTGTAGGCGTAGCCGGTCATGGCGCCGCACTCGGTCTTCACCGGGAAGGTGCCGACGCGCTCGACGAGCTTCTCCCGCGCCTGCCGGTAGGCGATGAGGTCGGCGACCGAGATCTGGCGTAAGGAGTGGGCCTGGGCGAAGGCGGTGATCTGCGGCCCCTTCATCACCGTGCCGTCGTCGTTGGCGAGTTCGCAGATCACGCCCACCGGCGGCAGCTTGGCGAGCCGGCACAGGTCGACGGCCGCCTCGGTATGGCCGGAGCGCATCAGCACGCCGCCGTCGCGGGCGATGAGCGGGAAGACGTGGCCGGGGCGCACGAAATCGCCCGCGCCCATGTTGCCGTTGGCGAGCGCCCGCACGGTGTTGCAGCGCTGCTCGGCCGAGATGCCGGTGGTCAGGCCGTGCTTGACGTCGACCGTGACCGTGAAGGCGGTGCCGAGCGGCGCGTCGTTCGAGGCCACCATCGGTTCGAGCCGCAGGCGCCGCGCCTCGCCGCTGGTCACCGGCGCGCAGACGATGCCGCAGGTGTTGCGGATGATGAACGCCATCTTCTCCGGCGTGCACAGCGAGGCGGCGACGACGAGGTCGCCCTCGTTCTCGCGGTCGTCGTCGTCGGTGACGATGACGATCTCGCCGCGGGCGAAGGCATCGATGGTCTCGAGGACGGAGTCGTGGGACACGGGCATCTCCTGCCGCGGGGGCCGGGCGAGCCCCAGGAAGTCGTTGGGGGTGACGGCGCCGCCGGTCTCGCGCAGCACCAGGACGGCGGTCTCGCGCGACGGCCACGGGCGCTCGCCGTTGCACAGCCCCGTCACCGCCGCCGGCGACAGGCCGCAGCGGCGTGCGAAGTCGATGCGGGACACGCCCCGGTCCCTGAGCCAGTCGCCGAGTTTCACCACCCGGTCATAGCGCCGGCGCCGTTTCGGCGAAACCGAATTTCTTCCGGGATTTCACTCGGGGTGAAATCCCGTCGCCTCGCCCACCTGCCCGCGATGGCGCAGATAGTGATCGGCGAGAACGCAGGCCATCATCGCCTCGCCCACCGGCACCGCCCGGATGCCGACGCAGGGGTCGTGGCGGCCCCTGGTGCGCACGTCGGCGGGCTGGTTGTCGCGGGTCACGCTGGCGCGCGGCGTCAGGATCGAGGAGGTCGGCTTGACCGCGAAGCGGCACACCAGCGGCTGCCCGGTCGAGATGCCGCCGAGGACGCCCCCGGCATGGTTGGCGAGGAAGACCGGCGCGCCCTGGTTGCCCGGGCGCATCTCGTCGGCGTTGTCCTCGCCGGTCAGCTCGGCGGCCGCGAAGCCGTCGCCGATCTCGACGCCCTTGACGGCGTTGATCGACATCATGGCGGCGGCGAGGTCCGCGTCGAGCTTGCCGTAGACCGGGGCGCCGAGGCCCGGCGGCACGCCCTCGGCCACCACCTCGATCACCGCGCCGAGCGACGAGCCGGCCTTGCGCACGCCGTCGAGGATCTCCGCCCACTGCTCCGCCGCGACCGGGTCGGGACAGAAGAACGGGTTGTTGTGCACCTCGTCCCAGTCGAAGCGGGCGCGGTCGATCCGGTGCGGCCCGAGCTGGACCAGGGCGCCGCGGATCACCACGCCCGCCGGCAGCACCTTGCGGGCGACGGCGCCGGCGGCGACCCGGGCCGCGGTCTCGCGCGCCGAGGAGCGCCCGCCGCCGCGATAGTCGCGGATGCCGTACTTGGCGTCGTAGGCGTAGTCGGCGTGGCCTGGCCGGTAGGCGTCGCGGATCTCGGAATAGTCCTTCGAGCGCTGGTCGACGTTGTCGATCATCAGGGCGATCGGCGTGCCGGTGGTGAGCTGGCGCCCGCCGGTGCGGTCGTCGGCGAACACGCCCGACAGGATGCGGACCGCGTCCGGCTCCTGGCGCTGGGTGGTGAAGCGCGACTGCCCCGGCCGGCGCCGGTCGAGCTCGGCCTGGATCTCGGCGGCCTCCAGCGGGATCCGCGGCGGGCAGCCGTCGACCACGCAGCCGAGGGCCGGCCCGTGGCTCTCGCCGAAGGTGGTGACGCGAAAGAGGTGGCCGAAGCTGTTGTGCGACATGACCGCGCCCGTCTAGCGCGCGGCGGGCCGGAGGGCCAGCGCGACGCGCGGATCGGGCGGCAAGGGGGAAGAGCGGGCCCGGTCGTTGCCGGATTTTCGGGATACCTGTATATACAGGTTCATGGTGATCGTCCGGGACGAGCCGAAGCGATTGGCCAATCTCGGCAAGCATGGGCTCGATTTCGCCCGGCTCGATCCCGGCTTCTTTCTCTCGGCCGTCGTCAGGGCTGGCCATTCCGGCCGTTTCCTCGCCCTCAACCGGCACGAGGGCCTGCCGGTCGCGGTGGTCTTCCGGCCCCTCGGATCGGAGGCCATCTCTCTCATCAGCCTGCGCCCTGCCAGGGCAGACGAACGGAGGTCGATCCCATGACGAAGCCGGGCTTTCAGGACGGCCGCGGATACACGCAGGCCGACTGGGACGAGGTGTCAGACAACCCCGAATGGACCGAGGCGGACTTCGCGGCCGCGAGGCCCTTCACCGAGGTGTTTCCCGATCTCGCCGCCTCGCTCCGCAAGCGCGGCCCGGTCCGCACCAAGGAGGCGATCTCGATCCGCATCGATTCCGACGTGCTGGAGAAGCTGCGTGCCTCCGGCGAGGGCTGGCAGAGCCGCGTCAACGACGTGCTGCGGGCCTATGTCGAGAAGAGCGCGGCTTGAGGCCTCATGGCGCCGGCGCGGGCCGGAGATACGCGAACATGTGCGGCACGTAGTCGGCCTTACCCAGGTCGATTCCGCGGCTGCGCAGGATCGCGTAGGCCGTCATCAGGTGGAAGTAGAACTGGGGCAGCGCCCAGTCGCGGACGTATCGCTCGCCGGTCAGATCGAAGACGAGGCCGCCCGGCAACTCGAGGGTGATCGTCCGCCCGGCACCGGCGTCGAGGGCGTCGGGACCGAGGCCGGCGAGCCGCGCGAGTGCCTCGCCGATCCGTGCCCGGGCTTCGGCCAGGGAGCCCGGCCGCCCGCCTGCCTCCCGGCCCTCGCGCGCCAGCTGGTCCAGCGCCTCCGGCACCGGCTCGCCCATGAGCCGGTAGGTCGCTTCCTGCGCCTGGAGGCAGGCGAAACGGATCTGCGACGACAGCGGGTACATGTCGGGCGCGAGCCGCGCAGAGAGCAGCGTCTCCGCGTCCGGCCTTTGTGCTTGCGCCTTGTCGAGCCAGCCCGACAGGGCGCGCAGCATCTGCGCGGTGGCCGGGACGAGGAGTTCCGTCGGCGACATGCACCCTCCTGACGCCGTCCGGCCATCGCCGTGACGACGGGGTCAGGAGTAGCCCGGACAGGGTGTCTTGACCACGGGGAAGCAGGCGCCCCGGTTCTCCCGCGAAGGGCGGGACGCGCGCCTAATCCGGCACCTCGTCGATCGAGGCCGGCTCGCGGGCGGGCGTGGTGTTGTGGGCGTGGCGGAGTTCCGACAGGGCCGGGTAGACCGCCAGCCGCGCCCGCATCAGCGAGCCGAGGGGGCGGTGGGCGGCGAGGCTGTGGCCGGGGCGGAACGCCATCACCTCGTCGACGAAGACCTGCCGGGCCGGGCTGAAGGCGTCCTGCTGCGGCAGGGCGATGCGGGCGACCGTGCGGTAGGGGCTGACGCCCTCGGGCCACTCGACCGAGGCATCCTCGACCGGCATCCGCTCCAGGTCGGTGCAGAGCTGCACCCGCAGATCGAACACCGCCTCGCCGTCCTGGAACCAGTTCATCACCGCGTTGCGGAAGGCGTTCGGGTCGGCGGCGGTGTCGAGTTCCTCGCCCGCGAGCGCCTGGAGCGCCGGGGAGACCGGGAAGGCCGCGATCTTCGCCACGTGGTCGCCGTACCGGATCGCCGCCTGGCTGTGATAGCTCTCGGCGAGCGGATGATAGGGCGGGTGGCCGAAGAAATCGAGGATCGGCACGTCCTTGCCGGTCACCGCCTTCACCGCCTGATCGGCGAGGCGGGCGGCGCCCGAGATCGCGGCCTTCACGCCCTCGGGAGCCTTGGCGCTCTGCTCGATGCCGCGCATCGCCCGCAGGAACCCCGCCGCGTCGGCATTGGGGAAGACCGGGCCGGTGGCGAGGACGAAATCCTGGGTGGTCTGGCCCTCGTGCCCGGGCAGCTTCTCGCCCTCGACCCCGAACACCTTGATCGACATGCCGCGATGGGTCGAGACCCGGTCGCGCAGCAACTCCCCCGGCCCCTGGGCGAAGCGCACCAGCACCGGATGCGTGCCGGGGCGGGCGAACAGGCCCTGCGCCAGCTCGGGCAGCAGGTTGTCGAGCACGGTGAGCGTGCCCTTGACGAAGCCGCTGCTCTTGGCATGCGAGACCCGCACCGCGTGGCCGTAGCGGGCGCTCGTCGTCCCGCTCTCGCGCGACATCGAGGCGATGATGCCGCGGATCGCCTCGTCCTCGTCCGGCGCCTTCGTCTCGATGGAGTCACTGTAGCGCAGGTACCCGATCCCGTCCGGCATGCTGGCCTCGCTCGTCGCCCGGACAACAAGCGGGACGGGGCGCGGGGGGTTCCTTGCGCGGGCCCCCCCCGGCCGGAGGCGCCTCAGGCCGCGCGGGCGGCGGGCGCCGCCAGCGTGCCGGCCGGCAGCGGGGCGGGGGCCGCCTCGCCCGCTTCGCCATCCTCCGCGATCTCGCCCTGCCAGCGGGCGACCGCCGCCGTCGCGAGCCCGTTGCCCAGGACGTTGGTGACGGTGCGGCCCATGTCGAGGATCTGGTCGACGCCCATGATGAGCAGGATGCCGGCGGCCGGCAGGCCGAACATCGGCACCGTCGCGGCCACCACCACCAGCGAGGCCCGCGGCACCCCGGCGATGCCCTTGCTGGTCACCATCATGACGAGGAGCATCGTGAGCTGGGTCGGCACGTCGAGGGGGATGCCGAAGGCCTGGGCGATGAACAGGGCGGCCATCGCCTGGTACATCATCGAGCCGTCGAGGTTGAACGAGTAGCCGAGCGGCAGCACGAAGCCGGTGACCCGCGGGCGCACGCCGAACCGCTCCAGCACCTCGACGGTGCGCGGGAAGGCGGCCTCGCTGCTCGCGGTCGAGAAGGCGAGGATCATCGGCGTCCGCAGCAGGCGCAGCAGCTCGACGACGCGCCCGCCCAGCACCAGCCAGCCGGCGCCGATCAGCAGGACCCACAGCACCGCCAGCCCGCAATAGAAGGCGAGGATGAACTTGCCGTAATCGACCAGCACGCCGAGGCCCTGGACCGTGACCACCGCCGCGATCGCGGCGAAGACCGCGAGCGGCGCCACCCGCATCACCGCGTCGGTGACCGCGAACATCACCCGCGCCAGCCCGTCGATGGCGTGGATCATCGGCTCGGAATAGCGGCGGTCGATGGCGCCGAGGCCGAAGCCGAAGAAGATCGAGAAGACGAGGATCTGCAGCACCTCGTTGCCGGCCATCGCCGAGACGATGCTGGTCGGGAAGACGTGGGTGAGGAAGTCGCGCAGGTTGAGCGAGGCGGCCTTGAGGCCGGTCTGCGCCCCGGCATCGGGCAGCGGCAGCGCGAGCCCGGCCCCCGGCTGGAACAGGTTGGCGACGAGGAAGCCGAGCGACAGCGACAGAACCGAGGCGACGAGGAACCAGCCCATGGCGAGCCCGGCGACGCGGCCGACCGCCTTCGTGTCGCCGAAGCTCGCGATGCCCGACACGATGGTGGCGAAGACCAGCGGCGCGATGATCATCTTGATCAGCCGCAGGAAGATGTCGGTGCCGAGGGTGAAGTAGGAGGCGATCTCCTTGGCCTCCGCCGGTCCGGCCGCCATCCCGTGCAGGACCGCGCCGGTGACGATGCCGAGACCGAGGCCGAGCCCGGTCAGGAGGGTGAGGCGGCCGGATCGCGCCGTGGCGCCGGCCTGGGTGTCGGTGTGGGTCACGGGTTTCCTCCCTTGCGTGACGGACGGGTGTTGGCCGGGCGCCGGAGCCGGCGCGCGGCGGGGCGTGCCGCGCCGGGATCGGGCGCGGCGGGTCGGCGGATCGATCAGAGCGTCGCGAGGGCCTGCGGCCGGGTCAGCCGCTCGGGCTGGAGCACCGCGTCGAGCTGGGCGCGGGCCATCAGGCCCTTCTCCAGCACGAGGTCGTAGACGCCGCGCCCGGTGGCGTGGGCCTCCATCGCGACCGCGGTGGCGTTGCGGTAGCCGATATAGGGGTTGAGGGCGGTGACGATGCCGATCGACTGCTCGACGCTCGCCCGCAGGCGGTCGCGGTTGGCGGTGATGCCGCGCACGCAGCGGGCGTCGAGGGTCCGGCAGGCCGCCTCGAGATGGGTGAGGCTGCGGAACAGGCTCGCGGCGATCACCGGCTCGAAGGCGTTGAGCTGGAGCTGCCCGGCCTCGGCCGCGAAGGTGATGGTGACGTCGTTGCCGATCACCTCGAACGCGACCTGGTTGACGACCTCCGGGATCACCGGGTTGACCTTGCCGGGCATGATCGAGGAGCCGGCCTGCATCGCCGGCAGGGCGATCTCGCCGAAGCCCGCCCGCGGGCCGCTGGAGAGCAGGCGCAGGTCGTTGCAGGTCTTCGACAGCTTGACGGCGATGCGCTTGAGCACGCCCGAGAGCTGCACGAAGGCGCCGCAATCCTGGGTCGCCTCGACGAGGTCCTCGGCGGTGACGAGGGGGATGCCGGTGATCCCGGCGAGGTGCGCGCGCACCACCTCGGCGGTGCGCGGATGCGCGGTGATGCCGGTGCCGATGGCGGTCGCCCCCATGTTGATCTCGCGGATCAGCAGGGCGGCCTCGGCGAGCCTGTCCTCGTCCTCGGCCAGCATCCGGGCGTAGGTGCCGAATTCCTGGCCGAGCGTCATCGGCACCGCGTCCTGCAACTGGGTGCGGCCCATCTTGATGACGTCGGCGAACTCCCGCGCCTTGGCCTCGAAGCCCTCGCGCAGGCTCGCCATCGCGACGAGCAGCCGGCGGATCGCCCCGGTGGCGGCGATCTTCAGCGCCGTCGGATAGACGTCGTTGGTGCTCTGGCCCATGTTGACGTGCTCGTTCGGGTGCAGGTGCCCGTAGGCCCCGCGCTCGTGTCCGAGCAGTTCGAGCGCCCGGTTGGCGATCACCTCGTTGGCGTTCATGTTGGTCGAGGTGCCGGCCCCGCCCTGGATCAGGTCGACGACGAACTGGTCGTGCAGGGCGCCGGTCCGGATCTCCTCGCAGGCGGTCACGATGGCGTCGCAGCGGGCGGGGTCGAGCAGGCCGAGCTCGCGGTTGGCGAGCGCCGCCGCCTGCTTGATCGCCGCCAGCGCCCGGATCAGGTCGGGGCAGGAGGCCAGGGTGGTGCCGGAGATCGGGAAGTTCTCGACGGCGCGCAGGGTGTGGATGCCGTAATAGACCGCCTGCGGCACCTCGCGGTCGCCCAGCAGGTCGTGCTCGGTGCGGGTCGGGACGGGGCTCATCGGGACGGGGCTCATCGGGACGGGGCTCATCGGGCTCTCCTCGGGGCGTGCGTCCGCGCTCCGGCGCGCCGGCGGGCGGACGGTTCTTCGGTTCGTGGCGGCACGAGGGGGCCATCGCCGGGCGCGGCGCCGCCTCGATTCCGGTCGGGGTGAAGGGCTCGGGCGGCCCCGCCCTCATCGGGGGCGGCGGCCGGCCTCGCCGTGCCGGGGTGGATTACTGCCGGGCGTCCCCGAGGGCCAATGCCAAGTCGGAAGAAAACTATTCCGGATCCGCATAGTTGGCCGGCGCCGCCCCGGCGGCGTCCCAGACCGCGTCGAGGAACGGCCGGGCGCGCTCGGCGCTGCGGTAGAGCCGGATCTCCATCGGCATCTCGGGGCTGACGAGGGCGAGCCGGCCGGCGGCGATCTCCGGGGCCACGAGGCTGTGCGGCAGCCACGCCACCCCGTGCCCGCCGAGCGCCATGGCGCGCAGCGCCTCGGCCATCGAGTTCTCGTTGGTGTGGACCGGATAGGTCGCCGGCGCCCCCTCGCGCCCCTGGGCGAGGCCGGCGAGCAGGCCGAGGAACGAGCCGCGGGAATATTGCAGCAGCGGCAGGCGCCCGTCGCGGTCCGGCACCAGATCCGGCGCCGCCACCGCCACGAGACCGTCCTGCCCGACCACCCGGCAGGGATAGCGGGCCGGGTCGAGGGGGATCGGGATGCCGGGATGGTGGTAGGTGAGGAGCAGGTCGTAGCCGCCCTCGACCAGGGCCTGGACGCAGATGGTGAAGTTGTCGGGCAGCACCCGGCTCGCCATCGGCCCGACGACGGCGCGGATGCCGCTCAGCCAGTCCGGCAGGAACGACAGGCAGAGCGAGTGCAGGGCCGTGATGGTCACCGCCGGCAGGTGCGAGCGCTCGCTGCGGTTGCGGAAGTCGGCGCGGCTGAATCGCAGCAGCCGCACCACCTCCTCGGCGGTCTCAAGGAACTGGCGCCCCTCGGCCGTGAGGGTGATCGGGTAGGTGCTGCGGTCGAGCAGGGCGGCGCCGAGCCACACCTCCAGCGAGCGGATGCGCCGGCTGAACGCCGATTGGGTGACGTGGCGCATCTCGGCCGAGCGCGAGAAGCTGCGGGTCTCCGCGACGCTGAGGAAGTCCTCGATCCACTTGAGTTCCATGGCGGCGGGTCGGGTCGAAAGAGACGGGTGTTCCTTGTGACGGATCGGAGGCCGGCGGTCTGCCGCGACCGGGCGCAGCTCGATCGCGACGCCCCGCGGATTCGCATGCCGGCCGGAGCGGTTCGGTCACCGGTCGCCCGGCCTCACGGCCGCGCCAGCACCCCGCCGGTCAGTTCCCGGCCCACTCCGGTGGTGCGCGGGAAGGTGATCGGCAGCCCCTGCATCGAGCGCACCGCCAGATGGGCGAAGGCCTGGGCCTCGAGGTAGGCCGCCGACCAGCCGATGGCGTCGGCGGTCGTGATCTCCGAGCGCAAATGGTAGTGGAGTTGGCGCAGCAACTCGCCGTTGCGGGCGCCGCCGCCGGCGACGATCCAGCGGGCCGGGGGCTCGGCGACGTGGTCGAGGGCGCGGGCGACCGCCCTGGCGGTGAAGGCCGTGAGGGTGGCGGCGCCGTCCTCGGTCGAGAGCTGGCCGGCGAGCTTGTGCGAGAACCAGTTGCGGTCGAGCGACTTCGGCGGCCGGCGGGCGAAGAACGGGTGGATCAGCAGCCACGCCAGCAGCGCCTCGTCGGGCCGGCCGCGGGCGGCGGTGCGGCCGCCGTCGTCGAGGGGGCGGCCGGTGCGCTCGCGCATCCAGTCGTCGATCAGCGCGTTGCCCGGGCCGGTGTCGAAGGCGAGCAGGTCGCCGTCCGACCCGATCAGCGTCGCGTTGGCGACGCCGCCGATGTTGAGGATGCCGAGGCTGCCGGTGAGGCCCGACGCCCGGGCGAGCGCCCGGTGGAACACCGGCACCAGGGGCGCGCCCTGGCCGCCGGCCTCGATGTCGGCGAGCCGCAGGTCGGAGACCACCGGGATGCCGAGGCGGCGGGCGAGCGCGGCGCCGTCGCCGATCTGCACGCTCATCCTCTGGTCGGGCCGGTGCACGACGGTCTGGCCGTGGAAGCCGATCACGTCGACGTCGCCGGGCGTGAGGCCGTTCTCGGAGAGGAACGCCTCGACCGCCTCGGCGTGCAGGCGGGTGACGAGGTCCTCCGCCGCCGGCAGGCAGCCCGGGCGCTCCTCACGGGCGGTGATCGCCTCGGCGTCGGACAGGGCCCGGCGCAGCAGCTCCCGGTCCTCGTCGGAATAGGCCCGGTAGCCGGTCGGGCCGAGGGGTTCGAGGAAGCCGTTATGGCCCTGCACCACCCGGATCGTCTCGCCGTCGGTCTCGATCAGGGCGACGTCGACCCCGTCGAGGGAGGTGCCGCTCATCAGCCCGATCGCCCGCACCATCCGCCGCCCCCGTGCCTTTCCGGGCCGGCACTGCTATGAGCCGGCGCATCGTCCATGCGGAGCTAGCATGCCGGCCCCGGGTCTGTCGCCTCGGGCCCCCTCCGCCGCCAGAGACCGAACCGAGCCATGGCCGCGCCCCTCGACTTCACGCCGCGTTCCGATTTCCTGAAGATCCTGTCCGAGCGCGGCTACCTCCACCAGTGCTCGGACTACGAGGGCGTCGACGCCGCCGCCCGCGAGGGCCGCCTGACGGCCTATGTCGGCTATGACTGCACCGCCGCCTCGCTGCATATCGGCCACCTCCTGTCGATCATGATGCTGCACTGGCTCCAGGCCACCGGCGGGCGGCCCCTGGCGCTGATGGGCGGCGGCACCACCCGGGTCGGCGACCCCTCCGGCCGCGACGAGAGCCGCAAGATCCTCACGATCGAGCAGATCGAGGAGAACAAGCAGGGGATCAGGAAGACCTTCGAGCGATTCCTGCGCTTCGGCGACGGCCCGCACGATGCGATCATGGCCGACAACGCCGAGTGGCTGACGAAGCTCAACTACATCGAGATGCTGCGCGACATCGGCCGGCACTTCTCGATCAACCGCATGCTGACGATGGACAGCGTGCGGATGCGGCTGGAGCGCGACCAGGAATTGTCGTTCCTGGAGTTCAACTACATGATCCTCCAGTCCTACGACTTCACCGAGCTGAACCGGCGCTACGGCGTGACGCTGCAGATGGGCGGCTCCGACCAGTGGGGCAACATCGTCAACGGCATCGACCTCGGCCGCCGGCTCGGCACGCCGCAGCTCTACGCCCTGACCTGCCCGCTGATGACCACCGCGTCCGGCGCCAAGATGGGCAAGACCGCCGGCGGCGCGGTCTGGCTCGATGCCGGGATGCGCTCGCCCTACGAGTACTGGCAGTTCTGGCGCAACACCGAGGACGCCGATGTCGGCCGCTTCCTGAAGCTGTTCACGCTGCTGCCCCTCGGCGAGGTCGCCCGGCTGGAGGCGCTCGGCGGGGCCGAGATCAACGAGGCCAAGAAGGTCCTGGCGACCGAGGCGACGGCCCTGATGCACGGCCGCGAGGCGGCGCAGGCCGCCGCCGAGACCGCCCGGCGCACCTTCGAGGAGGGGGCGCTCGCCGAGACGCTGCCGAGCGTCGAGGTGGCGCGCGCCGCGTTCGAGGCCGGCCTCGGGGTGCTCGCCGCCTTCGGGCCCGACCACGCCGCCCTGGTGCCCTCGACCAGCGAGGCCCGCCGCCAGATCCGCGCCGGCGGCCTGAAGGTCAACGACGTGGCGGTGAGCGACGAGAAGGCAGTGATCGGTTCCTCCGACCTGACTCCGGAGGGCGTGGTGAAGCTGTCCTTCGGCCGCAAGCGGCATGTGCTGTTGCGGGCGGTGTGAGGCGGGCTGAAACGGGCCGACGACATCGAGGGATTCGGTCCGGGCCTGCCTTCGCAGCACCGGTTGGACCACTCCCTCGATGCAGCGCCGACCCTTCCCTGCAGAGGGGGGAGGGTTCGTGCGCACCGACCGCCGAGGCCAGCCGTGAGCCTTGTCCTGCCTGCCTCCCGAACCCGTAGGAGTCCGCCCGTGATCCCCTGGATCCAGCTCGGCACCGGCACCGTCCCGGGAGAGGACGGCACCCTGCGCCTGATGCGGCGTGGCGACGAGTTCGCGATCGTCATCGGGGTGAACGAGCTGATGAACAGCCGCCGCAGCGGCTCCGAGGTCGCACTGGCCGAGATCGCCTGCGGGCGCCTGCGCGAGCGGCCGCGGGCGACGGTGCTGATCGGCGGGCTCGGGATGGGCTTCACCCTGCGGGCGGCGCTCGCCACCCTGCGGCCCGACGCCCGCGTGGTGGTGGCCGAACTGGTGCCGGCGGTGGTCGCATGGGCCCGCGGCCCCCTCGCCCCCCTGTTCGCCGGCAGCCTCGACGACCCCCGGGTGGAGGTGCGCGAGACCGACGTGTTCGACGCCCTGAAGTCCGGCCGGGACAGCTACGATGCCATTCTGCTGGACGTCGACAACGGTCCCGAAGGCCTGCTGCGCGAGGAGAACGACCGGCTCTACGACGCCGGCGGCCTCGCCCGCGCGGGGGCGCGGCTGCGGCCGGGCGGCATCCTGGGGATCTGGTCGGAGGGACCGCAGGACGCCTTCGCCGGCCGGCTGCGGCGCTGCGGCTTCGCCGTCGAGGAGATCCGCGTGCCGGCGAGCGCCGGACGGGGCCGGCGCCACGTCGTCTGGCTCGCGACCCGGGCCGGCGACGGATCGGCGCCCCGCCGCCCCGGCCCGCCCGCGCGCCGCTGAGGGCGCGAAAAGCGCAACCTTTCCGAAAGTTCATGATCCGGAGACGCGGGCGTAAGCCGGCCGGGTCCAGACAGGGATCGTCGCCGGAGCGGGCGGCGCCGCCTCCCCCCAGCGGCCGCCGCCTCGCTCGGGCCGAGGGCCGCGAGGCCGCCGATCCTCACTCGTCGCCCCCACGAGGACCGGCGGCCCGGCCCGGCAGGCCGGGCGCGACAGCCCGGCCTGCCGCCCTCCGGCGAAGCCCGACGCGGCGGCCCCCTGTCCCCGGCCGCCCGTCGGGCCGTCGCGGACGGCGCCCGGAAAATCCGGTGCCCACTTTCTCAAGGGCGTGCGCTACAATGCCGGAAATGCGCCTTCTCATCATCGAAGACGACCGCGAGGCGGCGTCCTACCTCTCCAAGGCCTTCCGCGAGGCCGGCCACGTCGCCGACCTCGCCCATGACGGCCTCGACGGCTACGCGCTGGCCCGCGAGGGCGACTACGACGTGCTCGTGGTCGACCGGATGCTGCCGAAGCTCGACGGCCTGTCGCTGATCCGCTCCCTGCGCGAGCAGGAGGTCGGCACGCCGGTGCTGATCCTCTCGGCGCTGGGGCAGGTCGACGACCGGGTGAAGGGCCTGCGCGCCGGCGGCGACGACTACCTGCCCAAGCCCTACGCCTTCTCGGAACTGCTCGCCCGCAGCGAGGTGCTGGCGCGCCGCCGCGGCAGCGCCGCCGCCGGGGCCGAGCCGACCGCCTACCGGGTCGGCGACCTCGAACTCGACCGGCTGTCGCACCGGGTCACCCGGGCCGGCCAGGAGATCGTGCTCCAGCCGCGGGAGTTCCGGCTGCTCGAATACCTCATGCGCCATGCCGGGCAGGTGGTGACCCGCACGATGCTGCTGGAGCACGTCTGGGACTACCATTTCGACCCGCAGACCAACGTCATCGACGTCCACGTCTCGCGCCTGCGCGCCAAGGTCGACAAGGGCTTCGAGCGCGCGATGATCCACACCGTGCGGGGGGCCGGCTACATGGTGCGGGCCGGCGGCGAGGCGTGAGCGCCCCGGCCGCGTTCGATCCCGCGTCGCGCCCGCCCGACGGGGCGTGGGCGCGCCTGTCGTCGCTGTTTCGCACCACCGCGTTCAAGCTCTCCCTCGTCTACCTCGCGGTGTTCGCGGCGTTCGCGTTCTTCGTCCTCGGCTACGTCGCCTGGAACGCCCGCCGGGTGCTCGACGACCAGATCGTCTCGACCATCGAGGCCGAGATCAGCGGGCTGTCGGAGCAGTACGCCGCCGGTGGCCTGCGCCGGCTGGTGGCGGTGGTGGAGCGCCGCTCGCGCGAGCCCGGCGCCTCGCTCTACCTCGTCACCACCCCGGCCGGGGAGCACGTCGCCGGCAACGTCGGCGCGCTGCCGCCGGGCGTGCTGGCCGAGCCCGGCCAGACCGAGACCGCCTACGGCCGCGGCGCCGACGCCGAGAGCCTGACCCACCGGGCGATCGTGCGCATCTTCACCCTGCCGGGGGGCTTCCGCCTGCTGGTCGGACGCGACGTCGAGGAGCGCGACCGCCTGCGAGCGGTGATCGCCAGGGCCTTCGGCTGGTCGCTGATCCTCGTCGTCGGCCTCGGCTTCGTCGGCAGCCTGTTCATCGCCCGCCGGGTGCTCAAGCGGGTCGACGACATGACCGGGATCACGCGGGGCATCATGGCGGGCGACCTCGACGGCCGCCTCGCGGTCGCCGGCAGCGGCGACGAGCTCGACCGCCTCGCCCGCAACCTCAACGCGATGCTCGACCGCATCGGCGAACTGATGCGCGGCATGCGCGAGGTTTCCGACAACATCGCCCACGACCTCAAGACGCCGCTGACGCGCCTGCGCAACAAGGCCGACGCGGCGCTCGGCTCCGACGACCCGGCGGTGCTGCGCGCCGCGCTGGAGGCGACGATCGAGGAGAGCGACAACCTGATCCGGGTGTTCAACGCCCTGCTGATGATCGCCCGCCTGGAGGCCGGGAGCAGCCGCGACGACCTCGCGGATTTCGACGCCGGGGCGGTCGCCCTGGAGGTCGCGGAGTTGTACGAAGCGGTGGCGGAGGAGCGCGGGGTGGCGGTGACGGCGGAGGCCGCGCCGGACCTCGTGGTCCACGGGAGCCGCGAGCTGATCGGGCAGGCGATGGCGAACCTGATCGACAACGCCCTGAAATACGGCGCCGGCGGCGAACCGGTCGTCGCCGTCTCGGCCGCCCGCGACGGCGACTTCGTGGTGCTGGCGGTGGCCGATCGCGGCCCCGGCATCCCGGAGGAGGACCGCGCCCGCGTGCTCAACCGCTTCGTGCGGCTCGAGACCGCCCGCAGCCGCCCGGGCTTCGGCCTCGGGCTCAGCCTCGTCGCGGCCATCGCGCGGCTGCACGACGGTGCGCTGCTGATCGAGGACAACGGGCCGGGGCTGCGCGCGGTGCTGCGCCTGCCGGCGGCCCGCTCGCCCGCCCCGGAGGTCCCGTGACAGCCGCCCCCGTTCCCGCCGCTCCCTTGCGCGAGCGGCTGCGCGCCGCCCCGGTCCTCGCCGACCCCGAGCGCGCCCGCGACCGCGCCGCCGACCTCGCCGCCGCCGCGGCGGACCGGAGCGACCTCGCCGCCCTCGCCGACGACCTCGCCCGGGACGGCCCGGTCCGCGCCCTGCTCCTCGGGCTCGCCGACCATTCCTCGTTCCTGTGGGGGCTCGTCACCCGCGATCCGGAGCGCCTCGCCGGCTTCCTCGCCGCCCCGCCGGAGGCGGCGCTGGCGGAGATCGTCGCCGGCCAGCGCGCCGCCGGCGCCCCCGGGCAGACCCGGGACGCGGTGATGCGGACCCTGCGCCGCAACCGCGGCGCCCTCGCGCTGCTGGTGGCCCTCTGCGACGTCGGCGGGGTGTGGTCGCTGGAGGAGGTGACGGCGGCTTTGTCCGACTTCGCCGACGCCTCGGTGCTGGCGGCGACCGACGCGGTGCTGCACGAGGCCGCCGCGACCGGGCGCTTCCGGCCCCGCGACCCGGCCGGGCCCCAGGCCGGCTCCGGCCTGATCGTGCTCGCCATGGGCAAGCACGGCGCCGGCGAGCTGAACTATTCCAGCGACATCGACCTGATCGTGTTCTTCGATCCCTCGGCGGCGCCGCTCCGCGAGGGCGTCGAGGCGACGCCTTTCTTCAGCCGGCTGGCCCAGAACCTCGGCAGGCTGCTCCAGGAACGCACCGCCGACGGCTACGTCCACCGGGTCGATTACCGCCTGCGCCCCGATCCCGGCGCGACCCCGACCGCCCTGTCGCTCGCCTCCGCCTACACCTACTACGAGACGGTCGGGCAGAACTGGGAGCGGGCGGCCTTCATCAAGGCCCGGCCGGTCGCCGGCGACATCCCGCTCGCCGAGGCGGTGCTGGCGGAGCTGCGGCCGTTCGTCTGGCGCAAGTACTTCGACTTCGCCTCGATCGCCGACGTCCACGCGATGAAGCGGCAGATCCACGCCGTGCGCGGGCACGACGCCATCGCGGTCGCCGGCCACGACATCAAGCTCGGCCGCGGCGGCATCCGCGAGGTCGAGTTCTTCGTCCAGACCCAGCAGCTCGTCTTCGGCGGCCGGCGCCCGTCCCTGCGCGGCCGCCGGACCGTGCCGATGCTCGCCGTGCTCCACGACGAGGGCTGGATCACGCCTCAGGCCCGCGACGAGCTGGCCGACGCCTACCGCTTCCTGCGCACCGTCGAGCACCGGCTCCAGATGGTCGCCGACGAGCAGACCCAGCGCCTGCCCGACGACCCCGCCCGGCTGGAGCGGTTCGCCCGCTTCTGCGGCTACCCCGATGCCGCCGCCTTCGGCGCCGCCCTGGTGGCGCAGGCCCGCCGGGTCCAGGGCCACTATGCCCTGCTGTTCGAGGCCGAGCCCGACCTCTCGGCCGAGGTCGGCGACCTCGTGTTCAGCGGCTCCGACGACGACCCGGCCACCCTCGCCACCCTGCGCCGTCTCGGCTTCCGCCAGCCGGAGGTGACGACCGAGACGATCCGCGGCTGGCATTTCGGCCGCCGGTCGGCGGTGACGAGCCCGCGCGCCCGCGAGGTGCTGACCGAGCTGGTCCCGGCCCTGGTCCAGGCGCTCGCCGGCACCGCCGACCCGGACGGGGCGCTCGCCGCCCTCGACCGCGCCTTCGGGCGGATGCCGGCGGCGGTGGAACTCCTCACCATCCTGCGCTCGCACGAGCGGCTTCGGCTGCTGTTCGCCGACCTGCTCGGCACCGCGCCGCGGCTCGCCGACACGGTGGCGTTCAGCCCCCACGTCCTCGACGCGGTGATCGACCCGGCCTTCGTCGACCCGGTCACCGACGCGGAGGCCCTGGCGGCGCATTTCCGCGCCCTGCTCGGCGAGCCCCGCGACATCGAGGATTTCCTCGACCGCTGCCGCGACGCCGCCCGGCACCTGCGCTTCGTCACCGGGGCGCGGCTGCTCTCCGGCATCCTGCCGCCGGCCGGGGCCGGGCGGGCCTACGCGGCGGTCGCCGGGGCCGCGGTGGCGGAATCGCTCGCGGCGGTGCGGCGCGCCTTCGTGGCCGAGCACGGCACCGTGCCGGGCGGGCGGATGGCGGTGCTCGGCCTCGGCAGACTCGGTTCGGGCCAGCTCACCGCCACCTCCGACCTCGACCTCGTGGTCCTGTACGATTTCGACCCCGAGCAGCGGGAGAGCGACGGCCCGCGCCGCCTCGACGCCGCGGTCTACCACAACCGCCTGACCCAGCGCCTCGTCTCGGCCCTCACCGCCCCGACCCGCCGCGGCCGGCTCTACGAGGTCGACCTGCGCCTGCGCCCGAGCGGCGGCCAGGGACCGGTCGCCGGGCAATGGGCGCGGTTCGTGCCGTATTTCCGCGAGGAGGCCGGCCTGTGGGAGCACATGGCCCTGACGCGGGCCCGGGTGCTCGCCGGCGACCCGGATCTCGGCGACGCGGTCGGGGCGGCGGTCGCCGCCATCGTCGCGGCTCCCCGCGATCCCGGGACGGTCCGGGCCGAGGTGCGCGACATGCGCGCCCGCATCGCCCGCGACAAGGGCGACGGCGGCGCCTACGACCTCAAGCTGTCGCCCGGCGGCCTCACCGACCTCGACTTCCTCGCCCAGGCCCTGGTGCTGTCGCACGCCCACGCCGATCCGGGCCTCGTCGGCCTCGATCCCGAGGCGGTGCTCGCCCGGGCAGGCGGGACCGGCCTGATCCCGCCGGGCGACGCCGCGCGGCTCGCCGGCGCCTACCGGCTGATGGACGACGTCCACCACTGGCAGCGGCTGATGGTCGAGGGCGGTTTCGGCCGCGACACCGCGCCGGCCCTGCGCGCCCGCCTCGCCGCGGCGGCCGGCCTGCCCGACGAGGCCGCCCTGCTCACCCGCCTCGCCGAGGAGCGGGACGGGGTGCGGGAGGCGTTCGAGCGGATCGTCGGCCCGGTGGGGTGAGGGGCCGTCGACAAGGTCCGGGCCCCGACCCCGTGCGAAGCGTTCACGCGAAAATCGTCTCGAAGCCCGCGCGGTGGAGCCGGAGGCTCCACACGCCCCAGCGAAGCCGGTTTCCGCATCGCGAAGCGATCAATCGGAAACCGTATGACGACCGGCCGCGCGCTCACGCGGCCCGCACGCTCGCGAGGAACTGGTCCATCTCGCCGCGCAGGGTGCCGGACCGGTCGGCCAGGGCGGTCGCGGCCGTCGCGACCGAGCGCGCAGTGTCCCCGGCACCCGTCGCCGAGCGGGCGACCTCCGAGATGTTGGTGCTGACCGCGTCGCTGCCCGCCGAGGCTTCGCTCATGCTGCGCACGATCTCCCGCGTGGTCGCGCTCTGCTCCTGGACCGCCGCGGCGATGCCCGTCGTCACCGCGTTCATGGCCTGGATCTCGCCGGCGATCGCCTGGATCGCCTGCCCGGCCTCGACCGTCGCCGCCTGGATCGCGTCGATCTGCCGGCTGATCTCTCCGGTCGCCCGCGTCGTTTGGGAGGCGAGTTCCTTGACCTCGGCGGCCACGACCGCGAAGCCGCGTCCCGCCTCGCCGGCGCGCGCCGCCTCGATCGTCGCGTTCAAGGCCAGCAGGTTCGTCTGGCTCGCGATCGAGGAGACGATCTCCACGACGCTGCCGATCCGGCTCGCCGCACCCCCGAGCGCCGCCACGATCTCCTCGGTGCGGGCGGCGGTCTGCACCGCCGAATCCGACATCCGGCTCGCCTGCTCGACCTGCCGGCCGATCTCGCCGACGGTCGCGTTGATCTCCTCGGCCGCGGCGGCCACCGCGTTGACGTTGTCGCTGGTCTGCCGCGCCGCATCCGCGGCGGTCGCCGAACGCCGGGCAGTTCCCGCCACGGCCGACTGCATCGATGCCGAGAAGTCCTGAAGGCTGTCCGCGGCCTGCCCGACATCGGCGACGATCATGCCCACGGACTGCTCGAACCGGCCGGCGAGGTCGCTCAGCAACGCGCGACGCGCCTCCTCCTCGCGCCGGCGTGCGGCCTGCGTGGCCTCGATCTGGCGGGCGCTCTCCGTCCGCGACGTGTCGCGGATCGCCACCACCGCCCGCGCGATGTCGCCGATCTCGTCCCGCCGCCCGGCCGCCAGAAGCTGCACCCCGGTATCGCCCCGGGCGAGCCGGGAGGCGTCGGCGGTCAATCGGACCAGCGGCTTGGCCAGGGTTCCGGCGAGCCACCACGCCGTGGCCGATCCGAGCACCACCACCGCCGCCGCCAGGCCGAGCATCACCCGGATCGTCCGCTCTGTCGCTCCGCGGGTCGCCTGCATCTGGCCTCGCGCATCCTCGGTCGCGCGCACCACGATCTCGTCGAAGCGCTGCTGCACGCTCCGGCTCTGCCGCGCCATCCGCTCGAGGGTCGGGATCTCCCGCGCGGAGCGGATCCCGAGCAGCACCTCGGCATCGCTGCGCCACCGGCGCGCCTCGGCCTCCGCCTGCTGCGCCAGAGCCCGCATCGGCCCGGACAACGCCGCCGCGTTCAACCGGCCGAGCAGGAGCATCAGCCCGTCGCTCGCCCGGGTGAAGCGGTCGTTGACCGGCGCGATGTCGGCGAGGTCCGTCATCGCGGTGACCTGGGACACCAGGTCCTCGGCCTGCCGGAAATGGTCGCGCGCGGCGCGGCCGGCCTCGTTCGCCTCGGCCGTCCGCTCGGCCACCGTCGCGACGTCGTCGAGCGCCTCGAAGCTGGCGAGCCCGGTGATGCCCGACAGAAGTCCGGCCAGGATCAGGAATCCGAGAAGGGGTAGCAGGAGCTTGTAGCGGATCGACATGAAGGGACCTTCTGGCGGGACCTTGCGTGGCTGGCGTCAGTTCGGGAGGTTGGGCAGCGCCGTCCGGGTCTGCTCGGCCGTCAGCGACTGCAGGAAGGCGATGAGGTCGGACCGCTCCTCGCCGCTGAGGCCGACCGGCCGCATCAGCGGCGACTTCGAGGGCCGGGGCAGGCCGCCGGTCTCGTAGAAGGCGACGATGGCGGCGAGGTCGGCGAACTGGCCGGCATGGCCGAAGGGCGCCCGATAGGTCAGGTTGCGCAGGCCCGGCGTCTTGAAGGCGTGCCTCGCGAGCGGATTGTCAGGCTCGAAGGCGCCGCGGCCGGGATCGGCCGTCTCGACCCCGAGATCGTGGAACTTGTTGTCCGTGAAGTTCCACCCCGTGTGGCAACCCGCGCAGCCGGCCTTGCCGGAGAACAGGACGAAGCCGCGCTTGGCCGGATCCGTCATGGCCCCCTCGTCGCCCTCGATCCAGCGGTCGAAGGGAGCGGATCCGGCCACGATCGTCCGCTCGTAGGTGGCGATGGCCCTGAGGATGTTGTCCTGCGTCACGCCCTCGCGCGGGAAGATCGCCTCGAAGGACGCCTTGTAGGCCGGTACGGCGTTGAGCCGGGCGATGATCTGCGGGAACTTGCCGTCCATCTCGGCGTCGGCGGTGATCGGCCCCATCGCCTGCATCTCGAGGTCCGGGGCGCGCCCGTCCCAGAACAGGGTCGGGATCCAGGCCGCGTTCAGCACGGTGGGTGCCTTGCGCGCCAGGGGCGCGTTGGTCGCCCCGATCGCTCCCGCGACCGGGACCTCGAAGCCGAAGGACGGGTTGTGGCAGCTCGCGCAGCTGAGGTTCTGCTTGCCGCTCAGGCGCGGGTCGAAGAACAGCATCTTGCCGAGCGTCGCCATTCGCGGCGAGTACGGCGCCTGCTCGGGAAACGGGATCGTGTCCGGCCGCCGGTACTGCGCCTTGAGGCTCTCCAGGTCCCCGGCCGCCGCCAGACCGGACAGGGCGATCAGCATGCCGGTTGCCGCAAGAGCGAGCCTGCCCAGACACAGCATATCCAAACTCCGAACGACCATCGCGGCCTGCCGCGACGAGCTAGCCGGAATGGCTCTAAGGAATGCTTAAGCTGTTGTGGTCGGGTGCCAAATCATGATGTATGGTGATTTAGGTATTGTCTGTTGCCGACCCGCGCTCTTGATTCGCCCCATTAGGGACGCTGCGCCGATAAGCTCCCGTGCCGCCGGGCAGGCTTTGCCTGCGAGCGGTGGTCAGACTTCACGACCCGGGTGCGCGATCCGGTGGCAGCCGGGCCGCGGCCCTCCTTCGATTGCCTCTAAAAGATGCACAGGCCGGCCCGCTGCCGCGGGGTCGGCGCAGATGCAATCTCAAATCATTGAGGGACAACGGAAATCAGCCTTGGCAAACCTCTTGCAACCTGACGGCCTGCGAAACGACGAACGAGGCTGTCTTCGATGCGCATGGTCCAACGCGGCCCCCTGTTGGGGCTCGCCCTCGCCCTGGTCCTCACCGCCCCCGCCGCCGCGCAGGGCGTGCTCCGCATCGGCATGACGGCGTCCGACATCCCGCTCACCACCGGCCAGCCGGACAATGGCGGCGAGGGGATGCGGTTCATGGGCTACACGGCCTACGACGCGCTCATCAACTGGGACCTCAGCAGCGCCGACAAGGCGTCGGGGCTGACGCCCGGCCTCGCCGCGTCGTGGAAGACCGACGACGCCGACAAGACCAGGTGGATCTTCACCCTGCGTCCGGGCGTGAAGTTCCACGACGGCTCCGACTTCAACGCCGACGCGGTGGTGTGGAACCTCGACAAGCTGCTGAAGACCGACAGCCCGCACTACGATCCGCGCCAGTCGGCGCAGGGGCGCATCCGCATCCCGGGCGTCACCGGCTACAGGGCCCTCGACCCGATGACGGTCGAGATCACCACGAAGACCCCGGACGCGACCTTCCCCTACCAGATCTCGTGGATCCTGATGTCGTCTCCCGCCAACTGGGAGAAGCTCGGCAAGAGCTGGGACGCGGTCGCCAAGGCCCCCTCCGGCACCGGGCCGTGGAAGATGACCGCCTTCGCCCCGCGGGAGCGGGCCGAGTTCGTGCCCAACAAGGAGTACTGGGACAAGAACCGGGTTCCGAAGCTCGACAGGCTCGTGCTGGTGCCGCTGCCCGAGGCCAATGCCCGCGTCGCCGCCCTGCGCGCCGGTCAGGTCGACTGGATCGAGGCGCCGGCCCCCGACGCGGTGCCGTCGCTCAAGTCGGCCGGTTTCAGCATCGTCACCAACATCTATCCCCACAACTGGACCTGGCACCTGTCGCGGGCCGAGGGCTCGCCCTGGAACGACATCCGGGTGCGCAAGGCGGCCAATCTCGCGGTCGACCGCGAGGGGCTGAAGGAGTTCCTCGGCGGCCTCGCGACGCCGGCGCAGGGCTTCATGACCCCCGGCCACCCGTGGTTCGGCAAGCCGACCTTCAAGCCCGGCACCGATCTCGAAGCGGCCAGGAAGCTCCTCAAGGAGGCCGGCTACGGCCCCGGCAAGCCGATCAGGACCAAGGTCCTGATCTCGGCCTCGGGCTCCGGCCAGATGCAGCCGCTGCCGATGAACGAGTTCCTGCAGCAGAACCTCGCCGAAATCGGCATCAACGTCGAGTTCGAGGTCACCGAGTGGAACACGCTCATCAACATCTGGCGCGCCGGCGCCAAGGCCGATTCCGCCCGCGGCGGCACGGCGATGAACTACTCCTACCTGATCCAGGACCCGTTCACCGCCTTCATCCGCCACGCCCAGTGCAACCTCGCGCCGCCGAACGGCACCAACTGGGGCTATTACTGCGACCCCGAGATGGACAAGCTGTTCGATCAGGTCCGCACCACCTTCGATCCGAAGGAGCAACTGGCGGTGTTGCAGAAGGTGCACGAGAAGTTCGTGGACGACGCCGTGTTCCTGATGGTCACCCACGACGTCAACCCGCGGGCGATGAGCCCGAAGGTGAAGGGCTTCGTCCAGGCCCAGAGCTGGTACCAGGACCTGACGCCGATCACGATGGCGAAGTAGCGCGGACGATGGCCGTCGCGGCCGCCTCGATCATGACCCTCCCCCCTCTGCGGGGGAGGGTTCAGCGCGCGGCGGTCCCGCGCCCCGCAACCGGGCTGATCCCATGCTTCTCTTCATCCTCAAGCGCATCGGCTACGCCGCCCCGGTCGCCCTCGGCGTCAGCCTCGTGTGCTTCCTGCTCGTCCACCTCGCCCCGGGCGATCCGCTCAGCGCGATCCTGCCGGTCGACGCCACCGCCGAGATGCAGGCGCAGATGCGCGCCGCCTACGGCTTCGACAAGCCGCTGCCGGTCCAGTACGGGATCTGGCTCTGGAAGGTGCTGCACGGCGACCTCGGCAACTCGATCGCCACCGGCCGGCCGGTGCTGGCCGAAGTAGCGCGGGCGGTCGGCAACAGCCTGATCCTCGCCGCCTCCGCGACCCTGATCGGCTTCACCTTCGGCACCTTCTTCGGCTTCGTCGCCGGCTACGCCCGCGATTCCTGGCTCGACCGCGTCGCCTCGGCGGTCGCGGTGTTCGGGGTCAGCGTGCCGCATTACTGGCTCGGCATCGTGCTGGTCATCGTCTTCTCGGCCAATCTCGGCTGGCTGCCGCCGACCGGGGCCGGGCCGCAGGGCTCGGGCAACTGGTGGCCCGACCCCGAGCACCTGCGCTACCTCGTGCTGCCGGCGGTCACGATGTCGGTGATCCCGATGGGCGTGATCTCCCGCACCGTGCGGGCGCTGGTCGGCGACATCCTGCACCAGGACTTCGTCCAGGCGCTGCGGGCCAAGGGCCTGTCGGAGTTCGGCGTGTTCCGCCACGTGGTCAAGAACGCGGCCCCGACCGCGATCGCGATCATGGGCCTGCAACTCGGCTACCTGCTCGGCGGCTCGATCCTGGTCGAGACGGTGTTCGCGTGGCCGGGCACCGGCTTCCTGCTCAACGCGGCGATCTTCCAGCGCGACCTGCCCCTGCTCCAGGGGACGATCCTCGTGCTGGCGATGTTCTTCGTCACCCTCAACCTCCTGGTCGACGTGGTGCAGACCGCCCTCGACCCCCGCATCGAGAGGGCCTGAGCCGCCATGACGACGACCCTCACGCCGGTCGAGGCGTCCGCCGGCGCGACCCTGCCGCCGGTCGACCTCGCCGAGGCGGCACCGGTCCAGGCCGGGCGCGGCTACTGGGGCAGCGTGCTGTCGCGCCTCGCCCGCGACCCGGTTGCGATGGGGGCGGGGCTGGTGATCCTGTGCATCGTGCTCGCGGCGATCTTCGCGCCGCTGATCGCCCCGATGGACCCGTTCAAGGGCTCGATGGTGCGCCGCCTGCGCCATGTCGGCGACGCGACCTACTGGCTCGGCTCGGACGAGCTCGGCCGCGACATGCTGAGCCGCCTGCTCTACGCCGGCCGTCTGTCGCTGTTCATGGGCGTGCTGCCGGTCATCATCGCGTTCTTCATCGGCTCGGGGCTGGGCATCCTCGCGGGCTACGCCGGCGGCTGGGTCAACACCCTCATCATGCGGGTGGTGGACGTGTTCTTCGCCTTCCCGTCGGTGCTTCTCGCCATCGCGCTGTCGGGGGCGCTGGGGGCCGGCATCCTCAACGCCATCGTGTCGCTGACCGTCGTGTTCGTGCCGCAGATCACCCGCGTCGCCGAGAGCGTCACGGTGCAGATCCGCGGCCGCGACTACGTCGAGGCGGCCCGGGTCTCGGGCGCCCACCCGGTGACGGTGGTGCGGGTGCAGGTGCTCGGCAACGTCCTCGGCCCGGTCTTCGTCTATTCGACCAGCCTGATCTCGGTCTCGATGATCCTGGCCTCCGGCCTGTCCTTCCTCGGCCTCGGGGTGAAGCCGCCCGAGCCGGAATGGGGCCTGATGCTCAACACCCTGCGCACCGCGATCTACGTCAACCCGATGGTCGCGGCCCTGCCCGGGGTGATGATCTTCCTCACCTCGATCTCGTTCAACCTGCTGTCCGACGGCCTGCGCTCGGCGATGGAGGTGCGCCAATGACCCTCGATCCCCGCGACCGCGGCGGCCCGGCGCAGCCCCTGCTCAGCGTCTCCGGCCTCGTCAAGCATTTCGGCGGCAAGGGCGGCCTGTTCGGCCGCGGCCCGGTGGTGCGCGCCGTCGACGGGGTCGACTTCGCGGTGGCCAAGGGCGAGACCCTCGGCGTCGTCGGCGAGTCGGGCTGCGGCAAGTCCACCACCGCCCGCCTCCTGATGCAGATCAACCAGCCCGATGCCGGCGACATCGTGTTCGACGGCGAGAAGCTCGGCACCCGTGCCCTCGACCTGAAGACCTACCGCCGGCAGGTGCAGATGGTCTTCCAGGATTCCTACGCCTCGCTCAACCCGCGCCTGACCATCGAGGAGACGGTGGCGTTCGGCCCGAGGGCGCACGGCCTGTCGGCGGGGGCGGCGCTCGCCCGCGCCCACGACCTCCTGCGCCGGGTCGGCCTGGAGCCGCGCCGGTTCGGCGGCCGCTACCCGCACGAGGTCTCGGGCGGCCAGCGCCAGCGGGTCAACATCGCCCGGGCGCTCGCCCTGGAGCCGCGGCTGCTGATCCTCGACGAGGCGGTCTCGGCCCTCGACAAGTCGGTCGAGGCGCAGGTGCTCAACCTGCTCGACGACCTCAAGCGCGAGTTCGGCCTCACCTACCTGTTCATCTCGCACGACCTCAACGTCGTGCGGTTCATGTCCGACCGGGTGATGGTGATGTATCTCGGCAAGATCGCCGAGATTGGCCCGGCCGACGACATCCTCAGGGCGCCGCGCCACCCCTACACCGCGGCGCTGCTCGCCTCGCAGCCCTCCACCGACCCCTCGGCGCGGATCGAGGAGGCGCCGCTCACCGGCGATCCGCCGAACCCGATCAACCCGCCGCCGGGCTGCCGCTTCCACACCCGCTGCCGCTTCGCCGCCGACCTCTGCCGCACCCGCGAGCCGGGGCTCGACCCGGTCGCGCCGGCCCATCTCGCCGCCTGCCACATGGCGGTCGAGGGCTCCGGCCACCCGCAAGCGCCCACCCTGCCGATGGCGGCCTGACCATGAACGCTCCCCTTCGCCATCCCGAGGTGGCCGCCGACGCGGCCCTCGTCCATGTCCGCGGCCTCACGGTCGACTTCCTCGGCGGCCGCAGGCCGGTGCGGGCGGTCGGCGGGGTCGACCTCGACCTGAAGGCCGGCGAGGCCCTGGCGCTGCTGGGCGAATCCGGCTCCGGCAAGAGCGTGACCCTGCGCTCGCTGATGCGGCTCCTGCCCGAGAAGCGCACCCGCATCGGCGGCACCCTGCGCATCGACGGCCAGGACGTGCTGGCGCTGCGGAAAAAGAGCCTCGCGGCGTTCCGCGGCGGCACCGTGGCGATGATCTTCCAGGATCCCGGCCTCGCCCTCGATCCGGTCTACCGGATCGGCGACCAGATCGCCGAGGCGGTGGTGCGCCACGAGGGCGCCTCGCACGCGCAGGGGCGGGCGCGGGCGCTCGACCTGTTCGAGCGGGTGCAGATCCCCTCCGCCGCGCGGCGCCTCGACAACTACCCGCACGAGATGTCCGGCGGCATGCGCCAGCGGGCGATGATCGCGCTCGCGCTCGCCTGCCGGCCGAAGGTGCTGCTCGCCGACGAGCCGACCACCGCGCTCGACGCCACGGTGCAGATCCAGATCCTGCTGCTGCTGCGCGAGTTGCAGCGCGACCTCGGGCTCGCGGTGATCTTCGTCACCCACGATGTCGGCGTGGCGGTGCAGGTCGCCGACCGGGTGGCGGTGATGTATGGCGGCCACCTCGTCGAGGTCGGGTCGAGCGGCGAGGTGATCGGCGCCCCGGCCCATCCCTACACGCGCGGCCTGCTCGCCTCGCGCATCACCCCGGATTCGCCGAAGGGTGTCCGGCTCGTCACGATCCCCGGCTCGCCGCCGGACCTCGCCGACCCGCCGCCCGGCTGCCCGTTCGCGCCCCGCTGCACCCTGGCGGTGCCGGCCTGCGACGACGGCCTGCCCGGGCGGGTCGCGCTCGCCCCCGGCCATGCCGCCCGCTGCATCCGCACCGGGGCGGCGGGATGAATCGGGATCGGTTCCGCGCTCCGGCGGGTTGAGGGGGCGGGGTGTTCGTCCGCCTCGCCCCACCTTTGGCCCCGCGCTTGCGCACCCGGTGCCCAGCCCCCACACTGGTGGGCCGTCCCGCCGCAGAACCGATGAACAGTCGCGACTTTCCTCCCCTCGTCACCGGCGCCGGCCAGGCCCGCGTCGTCGCGGAGCTGAACGAGCGCTCCCGCGAGATCTTCCGCCAGATCGTCGAGAGCTACCTCGCCACCGGCGAGCCGGTCGGCTCGCGCAACCTGTCGCGGCTGCTGCCGATGGCGCTGTCGCCGGCCTCGGTGCGCAACGTGATGGTCGACCTGGAGCTGGCCGGGCTGATCTTCGCGCCGCACACCAGCGCCGGACGTCTGCCGACCGAGACCGGCCTGCGCTTCTTCGTCGACGCGATGCTCGAACTCGGCGATGTCGGCGCCGAGGAGCAGGGACGGATCGAGGCGCAGATGCGCGCCGCCGCCTCGCGCCACACCTTCGAGAGCGCCCTCACCGAAGCCTCGGTGATGCTGTCGGGCATCTCCCGCGGCGCCGGGGTGGTGGTGACGACCAAGCAGACCCTGCACCTGCGCCACATCGAGTTCGTGCGCCTCGATCCGAACCGCGCCCTGGTGGTGCTGGTCTCCGACGACGGCTCGGTCGAGAACCGCCTCGTCGACCTGCCGCCGGGCCTGCCGGCCGGGGCATTGCAGGAAGCCTCGAACTTCCTCAACGCCCGCATCAGCGGCCGCACCCTCGGGGCGCTGCGGGCCGAGATCGAGGCCACGCGCGAGGCGATGAAGCGCGAACTCGACGCCCTGACCGAGCGGCTGGTCGATGCCGGCCTCGCCCGCTCGGTCGGCCCGAGCGAGGAGCGCCAGCTCATCGTGCGCGGGCAGGCCAACCTCCTCGACGACCTGCGCGCCGCCGAGGACCTCGAGCGCCTGCGCCTGCTGTTCAGCGACCTCGAGAGCCAGAAGGACGTGATCGACCTCCTGTCCCGGGCCGAGGGCGGCGAGGGGGTGCGGATCTTCATCGGCTCGGAGAACAAGCTGTTTTCGCTCTCCGGCTCCTCGATGATCGCCGCGCCGTTCCGCGACGGTCAGCAGAAGATCGTCGGCGTCGTCGGGGTGATCGGCCCGACCCGGCTGAACTACGCCCGCATCGTCCCGATGGTCGACTTCACCGCCCGGGTGATGTCGCGGCTGCTGGAGAGCGGCCGCGGCTGAGGTGTCCGGGCGCACGCGGCGGCCGATGGACGAACCGGCGATCGTCGCGCGGTGCCGGGCCCGGTCAGCCGACCAGCACCACCGCCTGCCCGCGATAGGTGGGGGCGTCGATCTGCCCGACGAACTGCGCCACGTCGGCCCGGGCGATCAGGCCGTTCCGCCACGAGGCGGGGTCGGCCAGGACCTTGAAGCGGCCGGTCGCCGCCCCGGGGGTCAGGATCCCCGGCCTGACCAGCGTCCAGTCGAGGCCGCTCCTGCGGATGCGCATCTCCTGCGCGTCCTTGTCGTCGTAGGCGCGCCCGAACACGAGGCGGAAGGGCAGGCGCTGGAGCAGGCCGATCGCGTCCCGGCTGTCGCCGGCGCCGAACCCGGTGACGGCGAGGAGGCGCCGGACGCCCGCTCTCTCCATCGCGGGCACCAGCAGGTTGGTCGCGTCCGAGAACAGGGTCACCGGGCCGAGCAGGTTCTTCGCCGGCACCCCGAGGGCCTGCACCACGACGTCGATCCCCTCGAGGGCGGACGCCACGTCGCCGGCCTTCAGGGCATCCCCGGCGAACGGCTCCAGGCCCGGATCGGTCAGGGCGATGCCCGCGGCGGAGCGGGCGAAGGCCCGCACCCGATGCCCGGCCGCGAGGGCCGCCTTCACCGTTTCCAGGCCGATGCCCTGGCTGGCGCCGATGACGAGGACGTGGGCCATGTTCGCTTCCCTGAGAGGCGGCTCCGCGACAAGACCCGATGCGGCGCGTGCGCACCATGCGGTTCCTTGACCGCCCGCCCGGCGCTTCCGCCGCGGCGGGCGGAACGACGGACGATGGCCGGTCTTGTGTGTTCGTCACCCGAGCATCGGATACCGTCCCGTGGACAAGTTCCTCTACTACCTCGTGACCGTCCTCGAATCGGCGCTCTCGGTCGTCGGCATCCGCGCGACCTACGAACAGCCGCGCTACGAGGTGATCGAACGGCTCGACCACGGGGTCGAGATCCGGGCCTACGAGGGGCGCGTCGCGGTCGAGACGGATGCCGGGGGCCAGCAGGACGGCGAGGCGTTCGGACGGCTGTTCCGCTACATCACCGGAGCGAACGGCGGCGGCGACCGCATCGCCATGACGGCACCGGTCGAGACCGGAGGCCGCCTGATCGCGATGACGGTGCCGGTCGAGCAGGGCGCCCGGGGAACGATGCGGTTCACCCTGCCGCGGGCGGTCGCCGAGGCGGGCGCGCCCGCACCGACCGAGGCCGGCGTCCGGCTGGTCCGCATCCCGCCGGAGCGGGTGGCGGCCCTGCGCTTCTCCGGACGCGCCACGCCCGAACTCCGGCAGGCGCAGGCCGCGATCCTCGCCCGGGTGCTCGACGGGGCCGGGCGGCAACCGGCGGAGCCGGCCTTCTTCATGGGATACGACCCGCCCTTCTCGGTGCCGTTCCTGCGCAGGAACGAGGTCGCGGTCCGGTTGGCGCCTCGAGGTACGTGAGCCGCCGGCCGGCGTGTCGCCGGACTCGCCTGTGTCGCAGCCGCTGCAGTCTCGGGCGCATCGCAGCCCCACGTCGCCGTCCAAGGTTGCCAGTCGGGCTGGTTCCCGGCAGTCTCGGCTTGGCGGCGGAGTCAACGCTCGCCAGTCGGAACGGTTCCTCATCGGGCCGTCGGAGACAGGGCAGGCGACACGGGAAGTCCGGAAACATGATGAGCGATGATCGGTACGCCGATGCCGGCGGGAGGAACGAGACCGCTCCGACCGGGCGTCGGGCGCGGCTCCTCGACCGCCGGTCGTTCCTGGCCGGCTCGGCCGCCGCCGGTCTCGGCGCGCTGGGGCTCGGCGGCTGCGCGACCTCCGACGGCCTGCTCCTCGCCGAGGCGACGAAGCTCTACGGGCCGCTGCCGAACGAGAGGTTCCCGATCCCGGCCGTGGACGTCAGCAGGGTCGATCCGAAGTACTATCGTCGGACGGTCCGCTACGCCGCCAAGGAGGCGCCCGGCACGATCATCGTCGATCCCGGCAATTTCTACGTCTACCGCATCGAGGGCGACGGCGCCGCGACCCGCTACGGCGCCAATGTCGGCCGCGACGGCTTCCTGTGGAGCGGCGACGCCTATGTCGGCCGCAAGTCCGAATGGGCGACCTGGACGCCGCCCAAGGAGATGATCAGGCGCCAGCCCGAGGCGGCCAAGTACGCCCGCGGCATGCCGGGCGGCCTCGACAACCCGCTCGGCGCCCGCACCCTCCACCTCTACCGGAACGGCGCCTACACGCTCTACACGATCTACGCCAGCAGCGACGCCGAATCGATCGGCACCGGCATCACGAGCGGCTGCGTCGGCCTGCTCAGCCAGGACATGATCCACCTCTATTCACGGACGCCGGTCAAGACGAAGGTGGTCGTGCTGCCGGCTTAGGTGAGGCGCATCGGCCTTTTTCAAAAGCCGAGCGGCTCGGCTCGAATCGCGACGTCCCGGATGCTCACGGGTCGCGCCGGGAGGCGAACTTGGACGCGCTGAGCTTGAACTGCTGCTTTCAATCCACCGCGGGCCTTTGTTGTCGTCTTTTGGATTTTTTAGTGAAATTGGACGGTAGAGTGAACGGATTTAACTTGTAAAATTTGCGCGCAGGATGGTAAAGTCCAACATTATTTGCAGTTAAGATTTGATCACATTACCAATAGCGAGCATTTCGTCGTGAGCCTGTGCATTGTTGGCGGCTCTGGTTTCTCGGTGAGAATGTCCGACATTTATACAATCATCTGCAACTGACCCTGGGCACCCGGACAAGTCGCCGGCCAGAAAATTATCCTAACATTAATAAAGAATTTTTATATTGTGCCTGCAGCCATTTTTGGTTTCGGTGCGGCCTTGTCGGTCTTCGATATTTCCATGCCATCTTTCGATCCCTTGACCGATCTACCCGACCGTCCGGCGCTGGAGCAGCTCAGCCGGGCGCTGTGGTCGCGCGGAGCATTGCGCGGGGCGGCTGTTCTCATCGGCGCCGGCGTCAGCCGCGGGGGGGTGCGGCTTCTCTCCAATGACGCCCCACTACCGCCTTTGTGGTTCGATCTCGCGAACGACATGGCGCGCGAACTTTACGGTGCGCAACACGCGAACGCACCGAGGGACCCGCTGCGGCTTGCCGAGGAGTTCCGCGCTGGCCTGGGTGACGCGGCGCTTGCAGATTTTCTGCGCCGCCGCATCCGCGATGACGCCTTCGAGCCGGGACAGATTCATCGCGACTTACTCGACCTGCCGTGGGCCGACGTGCTGACAACGAATTACGACACGCTGCTTGAGCGTGCGGCGCAGGACGCGCGGCGCGGCTACGATCTCGTTCTTGCGGAAAACGACCTCGCCCACGCTGGAGGCACTCGAATTATCAAGTTGCATGGCTCTCTGCGGGACGGGGCGAGCGTCGTGATTTCAGAAGAGGACTACCGTACTTACCCACAGCGCCAAGCAGCGTTCGTCAACACGGCCCGGCAAGTATTTATTGAAAACGAGCTATGCCTGCTAGGCTTCTCGGGCGACGACCCAAACTTCCTACAATGGGCGGGCTGGGTGCGCGACCGGCTGGGAGGTCGCGCCCGGCGCATCTACCTCGTAGGCGCACTCGACCTGCCGCCCGTGAAGCGGCGCCTGCTGGAGGCGCGCGGCGTCGCACCGGTCGATCTCGCCCCGGCGGTCAAGGGCGAGCGGGCCGATCGGCGCCATGCGGCTGCGATTTCCTTGTTTCTCGCGTACCTCAGGGCCGCTCGGCCCGCTGAGCCGGACGATTGGAAGCCGGCATCTTACGGCAGTTATCCGAGCTTGCGTCGCGGCGATAACGATGCGTGGTTCCGCAACCTCCGCGATGCTGAGAAGGTCGTAGAAGCGTTCCGTGCCGTGTTGGCGATCTGGCGAGAGGACCGGCAAACGTGCCCAGGGTGGCTCGTCTGCCCCCGCGACGTGCGTCTTTCGATCCGTCACGGGACCGATGCCGTCGATAGTGTTTTGCTCGCCCTCGACACCTTGCCCGAGAACGAATGCCGGGACGCCCTGTTGGAGTTGGCTTGGCGGCATGATCGCGGAGCGCAGCCTCTACCGCCGTGGCTAGCTGAGCGCATGGATGCGATTTCGAAGCCCGAAGCGTTAGTAGAGGCAGATCCGGAATTAGTATGCGCGCTCGCCCGAGCCCTTCTAACCGCTGCCCGAGCGGTCAGTGACAGGGAGGCATTCGAGACCCGCGCAGCGCGCTTCGAAGCGCTTGCCGTGCCCGGCGACCTGCCCGCTCTCGTCGCTCACGAGCGCTGCCTTTTCGCGCGCGACTGGCTCGACTTTGAGTTCGTTGCAGAGAACGCGAGCAAGGTCGATGACGACGATCCCGTTTGGGGGCTGCGGCGGGCGGCATTGCTTTACTGGGTTGGGGAAGCGGACGAGGCCCTGCGAACGGTCGGCGCGGCGGCCCGGCAGTTGCGAGCACGAGCTCTACGTGACCCAGACAGCGTTGCGCTTCGTTCGCGCTTGGCCTGGGCAAAGACGTTGGCTCGCGCGTTGCGCTGGGAGGACGACGGTGCCCTTCTTGCGGAACTGGATGGCCTGGATCGGCTGGCGTTGCGCGATTACGACCCGTGGGAGCAACTGCGCGCGCTCGACGCCGAGATCGACGAGGAGCTCCGGAAGCGATTAGAAGCGAGGCAAATCGAGCCCGGTTTCGAGGCGGGGACCTACCGCGACAACCGTAACGCCGTCACCTTCGGCAGCGCCACGCAGGTCACGCCCCTCGGCGAGTTGCGCTACGTTGCCGAGCGGGCCGGACTTCCGATCCGTACGCGGAACGTGAACGTGCTCGGCACTCGCCTCGCAGAGGCTCTCCGGCTCGTCTTCGAGCCAACAGCAGCGTGGCATGCCGCGTTTCTTTCGACAAAACCGAGTTGCTCCAACGGACCAATCGACATCCATCTCGGTCGTATTCCCGTCGCCCGTCTTGATGCAGGTACAGTTGCCGAGCTTCGGGAGCGGCTAGAACACGCGATCACCTTCTGGCGCGCCCGCGTTCGCAGGAGAGTTAATCTTATCGACGACGTTGAAGTTCTGCGTCTCTACGTCGAGGCGTTGTCTCGCATGGCTGCGCGCGACGACTCTGACACCGCCAAGGCGCACGCGCGCCTTGCGGTAGAAATGGGCAGCGATGAAGGGCTGAATTACTGGCGGCTGAACGAGCCGATTGGTCATCTGCTAAAACGCGCCGTCAATGCCGTTCCCCTCAATGAGCGTGGTGAGTTGTCACCCGAACTTCTGCGCTTCCCCCTGGCTGCGGAGCGGGAAGCAGACGGCCCATCGATGTCTTGGTATGATCCCGGTCCGGACGCCTACCGCTTCGTTCGACGAAGCGGGAACGAAGCGATCTTCGACGCTCGCGTAGCCGCATTCCTTCACCATCTGGGTCCTGATGGGTTCTTGCGGCCCGAGGCTGCCGTACGCTTACTTTACCTGCACGAGAAAGGGCAGTTGACGAGTGATCAGGTTTCATCGTTCGCCGGCATTCTTTGGAAAGACGTTCCAAAGGAAGGCAACGCGCTGCCCGATGGCAGAAACCTACTCTCGCACGCTTTCCTGATTGCACCCGCGCCGTCGGACATCGACGCGCGCGCGCGTGTCTACGCGCACCTTTTTAAGGCTGGCGCAAGAGCAGATCCGATCCACTTGGTGGCAGCGGTTTCGGCTCGAACGCCTTACCTACAGCCGAGCGAAGCGGATGCGGTTCGATTGTTCCGTAACGTGGCAGAATGGCGTCCGAAAGAACCGGCATCCGATCGCATTGCTGATGCTTTCACCCGTCCAGCCCGAGAAGAAAGCGATCGGATAATGGCCTGTATCCTCGGCATCGTGGCCGCGCCTGCGCTCGCGAAACATGATCGTACAGTTGAGCGGGCCGAGGCCGCGCTGAACTTTTTGGACGAAACGAAACTACCAGAGGGCCTTGCCGCGCTACCCGTATTCTATGGTCTGAACGCGGACATCGATGCGCGGATCGTACACGTCTTTCGTCAGCCACTGGCGATCGGCGACCGCCGCGCCACGCCTGCCGCTGTCGATGCACTCGACCGCTGGCTGCGCCTATCCGACAATAGTCAGGTATCGCCTCTGCCCGATGTCCTGCGCGATCGGGTGTTGCGGGCCCTGGAGCGTGGACGGACCGGCGGATTGGCCAATCTCATCTATCTCGCGCGTCGCCTGATCGAGGCGGACCGCTGCGGCGATCCTGAACTTGATCGGATCGTCGAAGTCCTTGACGAACTCCGCGCGGCGACGGACTACGGTCCGCCCGATGGTGACGTGGATGTTGCGTCCGACCGGGTCGTTTCCTTGCCTTTCGTCCGGGCCGAGTGCGTCCGCTTGGCAAGAGCATTGGAGCGGAAAGGAGTAACAACCGAACCGGTTCGTGCGTGGCGCGATCTAACCGCCTGCGACCCACTCCCCGAAGTTCGCGATGCTGCACGCGATGTAACGGACCAATAGAGTTCGCATCCTCGTCTTGGTTGGGTCGCGACGGCCTTCAGGAGTTTCGCGGGACCCACACACGGCGCAACGGCCGGACCCCGCTGTCCTATCGAGTCTCCGCCGCCGCCGGCGCCACCGTGTTGCGCTCGGCGCGCAGGACGAGGTCGAACGGCTGGTCCGGCGGCAGGCCGCGCTCGTCGGGCAGGCAGACGACGAGGCCGAGTCCGGCTCGGGCCGCGCGCAGGCGGGCGAGCCCGGCCCGGATCTCCGCCGGGCCGCGCTCCTCCAGCAGGAACCCGATCACCAGCAGGTCCGGCCGGCGCACGAGGCAGCGGGCGATGTCGATCGCCACCCGCTCGGCCGGGGAGAAGGCGCCCTCGCGGGTCGCGAGGCTGCTCTCGGCGGCGCGGGGGTCGACCCGGCTGGCGAGGCCGAGGCGATAGACCGTCCGCTCCAGCCCGCGCTCGGCCAGGACCCGCTGCATCAGGGTGCGCACCCGGGCCCCGGCCCCGGCCTCGTCCTCGGCGATGCGGCCGAACAGCAGGTTCTCCTCGAGGCTCGCCGCCGCCGTGACCCGGGCCGGGTCGTAGAACTCCACCGCGCCACGCAGGGAGGCCGGCAGCAGCGAGGCGAAGGTGCGCCGCGCCGCGACGAGCCGCTCCTCGAAGGCGTCGTCGATGAGGCCGAACCGGTGGCGGATCTCGCTGTAGCGCAGAGACAGGCCGATCAGCCGGGCGCGGTCGCGCTGCCCGGCCGGCCCCCGGCGCCACCCGGTCGCCTCGGGCTGGCGCGCCACCAGATCCTCGAAGAAGCCGCGCTCGGCGGCGGGAAACAGCGAGAATTCCTCGAACAGCGGGTGGTCGTCGGGCAGGTCGGAGAAGATCTCGGCCGAGGCGCGGGCGATGGCGAGGCCCATCTCGCTCAGCGGCCGGGTCAGGCCCTCGGCCTCCAGCACCGCCCGGGTGAAGGGGTGTCCGGCGAGGCGCGCCTCCGAGAAGGTGGCGCCGACCGGCTCGCCGAACAGCAGGTTCTCGCCCACCGTCGCCTGCCGGTTGTAGCGGGCCGGGTCGAACGATTCGATCAGGTGGGACGCGTCCTCCCGGGCCAGGGCGTCGCGCAGGGCGAAGCGGGTCTCGACGATCGCCTCGACCGTCGCCGGATCGAGGCTCGCGGCGACCTGGTTGGCGAGGCCGCGGGCGTAGACCAGCCGGTCGAGGCCGGTGACCGCCAGGGCCTCGACCAGCCGCTCCTCCAGGTGGGCGGCCTGCGGCGGCGCGTCCGCGGCGTCCGGCATCGTGCCGTCCGCGAAGGCGAGATCGCCGTAGAGCAGGTTCTGGAGCAGGCTGCCGGTCATCATCACCGGCTCGCCGCTGACATGGGCGAGGCGGCGGGCGCGCTCGGCCGGATCGGTCCGGCGCAGGTCGGTGCCGGCATAGGTCACGGCGCCGACGGTCGGTTCGAGCTGCCCGGCGAGCAGCGCCGCCAGCACCCGGGCGCCGCTCCCGCGCTGGCCGATGATCGCGACGTGCGAAGGCATCGGCAGGGCGAGGTCGAGCCCGGTCAGGCGCTCGCCGGAGGCGGGATCGTAGGCGGCGACGCCCGACAGGACGAGGCGCCCGTTGGCCGGCAGGGGCAGGAAGGGACCGCCGCGCCGGGCGTTGCGGGCGCGCCCCTCCAGGGCGGCGACGAGCCGGGCGATCTCCCGGAACGCCGGCAAGGCGGCCTGCCGGAGCTCGCCCTGCCGCAGCAGCGTCGCGATGAGGCTCGCCGCGAGGGTGAGGGCGCCGAGCAGGGCCGCGAGGCCGCCGGCGCTGACCTCCGGCCCCTCGCCCCGCCACAGGGCGGTGGCGATGACCGTGGTCGGCAGCAGCACCGTGAGCGCCAGCGCCGGCGCCCGCGCCCGCGCCAGCCCGATCTCGGCCCGCGCCAGCGCCCGCCGGGCCGCCGTCGCGGCGTGGCCGAGGCGGGCGGTCTCGAACGGCGCGGTCCCGTGCGCCCGCACCGCCGGCAGGCGGCGAACGAGGTCGCCGAGGGCGAGCGCGATCGCCTCGGCCTCCTGTCCGCGCAGGCCGGCCCGGCGGCGGCCGCGGGCGAGGAGCAGCATCCGCGCCAGGGTGATCGCGACGAGCCCGACCGCGACCGCCGCCACCAGCCGCGGGGCCACCACCGCCGCCACCGCGGCCGCCAGCAGACCCGCCCCCACTGCGAGGGCGGGGACCAGGATCCCGACCGCCAGAAGCCCGTCGACGCTGCGCAGGCCCTCGCCGACCCGGGCCGCCAGGGCCCGGGCCTCGTCCCGCCCCGCCGGGCCGGAGCCCAGGATCGCCGCGGTCGCCCGCTCGCGCAGGCGCCGCACCGCCCGTCCCTGCGCCGCGAAGCACAGCCGTCCGACGACCCAGCCGACACCGGCGAGCATGAGGGCGATCGCCGCGAGCCCGCCGAGCGCCCACGCCGCCAGCGCCCCGTCCGCGAGCGGCCAGCCGGGAACCAGCGTCAGGACGCCGCCGCCGAGGCGGTCGGGCAGTGGCAGGTGCAAGTGCAGGAAGTCCACCCGCTCCGCCGGCGCCCGCCCGCCGAGCAGATCGTCGATGAGGTCGCGCAGCAGCATCAGCCCGAGGCCGACCAGCGGCCCGCCGAAGCCGACCGCCGTCGCGATGGCGGCGGCGTGCTGGCGCGGCGCGGTGCGCCACGCGAAGGCGACGGGATCACGGTCCATCGGCGGCCTTGTGCGGGGCCGCCCGGCAGGCAGGCGGCGGGGATGGACCTGCGGCTTAGAGGATCGGGGGGGAGGGGGGAAGCGGCGGCGGCCTCAACCCTCCTGCGCCTCGTCCTTCGCCAGCTTGCGCCGCAGGTCGTCGTGATCCTCCCGGACGCGGTCGGCCGCCAGGGCGGCGGCGTGGCGCAGCCAGTGGTCGGGCAGGGTTTCGAGGAAGCTGCGCAGCGGGCCGGCGCCGCCGGCCGATCCGAGGTGGACGTTGGCCAGCTCGCGCCCCATGGCGTGAAGCAGGTGGCGCTGGTCGGGGGCGTGCTCGATCTCCTCGATCTCGACCTTGCGCGCCTCCGGCGAGAGCCGGCGCAGCACCCAGTCGCCGTCGATCGCGAGCGCCGGGTCGGGGGCGCGGCAGGCGGCGGCGACGAGCCGGCGGCCGTCGGCGGCGGGATCGCGCCGCTCCTCCTCGTGCATGTACGCCGCCGAGGGCACGGCCGCCTTCACCTCCCGGGCGGTGAGCCCGCCGAGCCACTCGCCGACCGCGACGAAGCGCGGGCGCCCGAGGCTGCCGAGACCGGCGACGCGGCGGAAGAACCGGACGTTGCGGACACCCTCCGGCAGGGCCTGCCGCAGCCGGTCTCGGGGCTCCTCCGGCAGGTCGGACTCGACCACCGGCTCCTGGGCGAGGAGCTTGCGCCAGAAGGCGCGGGCGTCGGTGCCGGTCGCGGTGGCGAGGTCGCGCAGCCAGCCGTGCCGGTCCTCCAGGATGAACGGGTCCGGCCCGAACTTGAGGTGGGCGACGTAGCCTTCGAGCAGGGTGTCGGCGCATTCCGCGGCGCCGAGGCGGAAGCTCGGCGTGCGGTGGACCTCCAGGGCGGCGCTGACGGCGAGGCGCACGAGGTCGCTGGTGAAGGGCAGCGTCGCCGCCTCGTCGAAGTCGTTGACGCCCCAGGCCAGCCGCCCCTCGGCGTCGCGCCACGTCCCGAAATTCTCCAGGTGGATGTCGCCGACGCACGGCAGCATCGGCGCCAGCCGCACCTGATCGGCGACGACGGCGAAGTGGTGCGGCCAGCGGTAGAAGCTGCCGCGCAGGAACGGGAACGGCGCCTGGGCCATCTTGCGCGCCTTGAGCTTCAGCTCCGGCCTGGACAGCGGGCAGTACCGTTCCGCGAAGCGCAGGTAGGTCCGCGTGTCCTTCTTGAACGACCGCTCGTCGCGCTGGGGCATGCCGGTTCCCGTCTCCTCACGGCGCGACGCAGGCGAAGCTCTCGGCCCTCGCCGGGTCGCCGCCGCCGTCGTAGCGCGCCACCCCCGGATAGGGGCAGACCGGACGCGACCACAGCACCGGACCGTTCGGGCCGTCGGTCTTGGTCGCCACCAGCCGGTCCGGCGCCTCGCCGGCCTCGACCCAGCGCTCCAGGGCGGTGAGCGGGTCGATGCCGGTGTCGGAGATGCCCGGCCCCTCGGTGCCGATGCCGCAATGGTCCATGCCCGGCACCATGAACAGGCGCGCGGTCTGGCCGAGGGCGGCGGCGCCGCCGGCCTGGGCCGTCAGCGCGTCGTGGAACGCCACCGTCATGGCGGGCGTCACCAGCGGGTCGGCCCAGCCGTGATACAGGATCAGCTTGCCGCCGGCCCGGCGGAAGGCCGAGAGGTCGCCGGCGAGCCGCACCGTGCCGGTGGCCGGGTCGTAGGTGGCGGCGTTGTAGGTCTCGGCCTGGGGCGCGAGCCGCGGCGGGTCGGCGTCGAGGTCGTAGTCGGCGACGCGGTAGGCCGGGCCGGCGGCGGGCCAGAACGCCATGTAGCGCAGGAAGTCGCGGGCGAAGAGCGGCAGCACCGCCGGCGCGTTGCCGAGCCCGGTGAGCCAGCGCGGCCAGTGCACCTCCGATCCGTACGGGATGCCGCCGGGATAGAGCGCCCGGCCGCCCTTGTCGCGCGGGCCGGCGTACCAGCGCTCCAGCACGCCGGCCTCGGCCTCGGTGAGGCACTCGGCGCCGTCGCCGGCCGGGCAGCGCAGGGAGGCGGGGTCGAACCGGCACCGGCGCGGGTCGGCGACGAGGCCGAAGCGGCGGTCCTCGGGGGCGGCGCAGGCGGCGGTGACCGCCTCTGCGATCCGGCGGACCTTGGCGCCGGACAGGATCGGCCGCCCCTCCGGCCCGGCATTGGCCTGCGCCACGGACGCGAAGGCGGTGGCGACGAGGCCGGTATAGTCGAGGGCCGGCGCCCCCGCGATGATGCCGTCGAAGTCGCCGGGGAACTTCAGCGCCTCCATCGCGGCCATCCGGCCTCCGGTGGAGCAGCCGGCGAAGTACGCCTTGCGCTGCGGGCTGCCGTAGAAGCCCTTCACCAGGACCTTCGCCACCCGGGCCGTCTCGGTGACGGCGCGCTGCCCCCAGTCCATCCGGGCGACGAGGTCGCCCGCGGCCCAGCGCCCGTCGGCGGCGCCGGCGCCCCAATGGCCGGAATCCATCGTCACCGCGGCGTAGCGGCGGCGCAGGCCGTGGTTCATCGCGTTGGTGAAGCCGGGCCGGTCGGAATCGAGGGTGCCGCAGAACCCGCCGCAGCCGGTGGCGTAGAGCTTGCCGTTCCAGCCCTCGAGCGGCAGCCGCAGCTCGAAGTTGATCGCCGGCCGCACGAAGCCGAGGACCCGGCAATGCGCCGGCAGGTCGCCGGAGGCCGGCACTTCCGCCGCGGAGAGGAGGTTCGTCGCCTCGATCCTCGTCCCGGCGAGGGCGGCGCAGGCCCCGTCCGCGGGGGACGCCGCCGCGGGTCCGGCGAGGAGCGTCAGAGCGGCGAGCCCGAGTACGGTGACCCTCATGCGGCGCGCCCTCCCGGTGCCGGTTGCGCCCGGAGCATAGGCGCAAGCTCGGCCGCCTGTCGACGGACTTGCCCAGGGTCATCACAGGAACAACCGCACGGCCGGGCCGCGCCGGGTGCTTGCGCATCCACCCGCGGCATGCGCTACACCGGCGGCCAACGAGACGGCCGCGTAGCGGCAGGGAGGACGCATGGCGGGCGGGGCCGAGGCACCGGAATCCTTCGGGAGCTACGACTACATCGTGGTGGGGGCGGGCTCCGCCGGCTGCGTGCTGGCGAACCGCCTCTCCGCCGATCCGCGCCACACGGTGCTGGTGCTGGAGGCGGGCGGGCGCGACAACTGGATCTGGTTCCACATCCCGGCCGGCTACCTGTTCGCCATCGGCAACAAGCGCGCCGACTGGCTGTTCACCACGCAGGCCGAGGCCGGCCTGAACGGGCGCTCCCTCGCCTATCCCCGCGGCCGGGTGGTCGGGGGCTCCTCGGCGATCAACGCGATGATCTACATGCGCGGGCAGGCGGCCGATTACGACGGCTGGCGCCAGCTCGGCCTCGACGGCTGGGGCTGGGACGACGTGCTGCCCTACTTCCTCAGGCACGAGGACCACATCGCGCCGCCCAACGCCTTCCACCGCTCCGGCGGCGAGTGGCGGGTCGAGCCGCCGCGGATCCGCTGGGCGATCCTCGACGCGATCCGCGACGCCGCCGAGGCGCTGGGCATCCGCAAGATCCCGGACTTCAACACCGGCGACAACGAGGGCTCGTCGTACTTCCAGGTCAACCAGCGGCGGGGCCGGCGCTGGAGCGCGGCCCGCGGCTTCCTCAGGCCGGCGCTGGGCCGGCCGAACCTGCGGCTGGAGACCGGCATCCACGTCGAGCGGGTGCTGGTCGAGGACGGCCGCGCCGCCGGGGTGGTCTTCTCCCGCGACGGGCGCCGCTACCTCGCCCGGGCCGCGGCCGAGGTGGTGCTGTCGTCGGGGGCGGTCGCGTCGCCCAAGATCCTCGAACTGTCCGGCATCGGCGACGGCGAGCGCCTGCGCGCCCTCGATCTCCCGGTGGTCCACCACGCGCCGGGCGTCGGCGAGAACCTCCAGGACCACCTCCAGATCCGCCCGGTCTACAAGGTGACCGGGGTGCCGACCCTCAACCTCACCTACGCCAACCTGCTCAAGCGCGGCTGGATGGGGGTGGAATACGCCCTGTTCCGCACCGGGCCGCTGACCATGGCGCCGAGCCAGGTCGGGCTGTTCACCCGGTCGTCGCCCGACTACGCCACCGCCAACCTGCAATACCACTTCCAGCCGCTGTCCCTCGACAAGTGGGGCGAGGGCCTGCACCGGTTCGGCGCCTTCACGGCGAGCGTGTGCAACCTGCGCCCGTCGAGCCGCGGCAGCATCCACGCGGCGAGCCCGGACCCGCTCGCGCCGCCGGCGATCCGGCCGAACTACCTCGCGACGGAGGAGGACCGCCGGGTCGCGGTCGACGCCCTGAAGCTCACCCGCCGCATCGTCGCCCAGGCGCCGCTCGCCCGCTACCGGCCCGAGGAGCATTCGCCGGGGCCGCACCTCGCCAGCGACGCCGACCTGCTCAAGGCGGCCGGCGACCTCGGCACCACGATCTTCCATCCGGTCGGCACCGCCCGGATGGGGCCCGACCACGAGACCGGCGCCGTCCTCGACGCCCGCCTGCGGGTGCGCGGCGTGCGCGGCCTGCGTGTCGTCGACGCCTCGGCGATGCCGCGGATCACCTCGGGCAACACCAACTCGCCGACCGTGATGCTGGCCGAGAAGGGCGCGGCGATGATCGTGGAGGATGCGCGCTGAGCGCATCCCGACGGCTGCCGATCACCCGAAGGTCGCCGCCACCGTCTCGATCGGCAGGAACAGCATCCGGCTGTCGGCCGGATACTCGATGAACTCGGCGCAGGCCCTGTAGAACCGCTTGGCGTCGTCGTCCCTGGCCTGAACCAGCACCGCGCCGATCCGATGCTCCGCGAGGCGGTAATGGGCGACCACCCGGCCGCCGTCGCAGACGACGTAGGTGCGTGAGAACCGGCTCTCGTTTCTGAGCGCGCGCTGCATCAGCCACTCGTTCAGAGCCGGCCGGCCGCAATCGAAGCCGGTCATACGGTTTTCCGATCGATCGTTTGGCGGTTGCCGTGCAACCGCTTCGCGATGCGGAAACCCGCTTCGCTCATCCGCCGCGCGGGCTGGTGATACGATGTCCGGAAGGAATCTTCCGAAAACCGTATCATGCGCCGCGCTCAGCGGAACCGGCGCCGAGAGCGCCGCTGGAGGATCGTCCGCCCCCGGCGTCAGGTCTTCCATGCAGGAACCCGCCGCATCAGGGCGCGCAGCCGAGGTCCCGGTTCCGGAGGTGCGTCGAGCGTCTGGACGAAAGCGTCGCATCGCTCGGGGTCGAGCTGGAACGGGCGCTGGTCCAGCAAGACGTCGATGGTTTGGCTCCTGGCGCTCTCTTGGCTCCTGGCGCTCTCGACCATGAAACCGGTTCGCGTCTTGCCCAGCGGGGCCGCCGCATCGTCGATGAGCTTGCGGGTCTGCGCCTCGATCCGAGGATTGATGCTCCCCTTCGGATCGCCGGCAGGCCGCTCCGCGACCGCGGATCCGGCTCGCGTCGATGAGGATGATGCGCGATCGGACATTCGCCGAACATCGGCGCGCGCATGGACGTTGCCAATACAGGAGCAACGCCACGGAGAGCGATCCTCACCAACCCCTGGCCCCCGGCCGCCGCCGCGCCAGATACCCTGGCATCATTCTCGACTGGGGGTCACCGGCGTGACGGACGCGACAGCCCGCGGGAGCGGAGAGTCCATGCCATCCTGTCCGGCCTGACCCCGTGCGGCAGCTCTTCGCCCCCGGGGCCGATGCCCTGTTCCGCCTCGCCATCGCCACCGGGGTGTTCTGCCTCGCGGCCCTGCCGGTGATCGGGGCCGGACTGGTGCGTTCGTCCTACGTCACCGGCGTCGGCGTCGCCCTCGAGCAGCCGGTGCCGTTCAGCCACAAGCACCACTCGGGCGAGCTCAAGATCGACTGCCGCTACTGCCACACCACCGTCGAGACGCAGGCCACCGCCGGCCTGCCGCCGACGCACACCTGCATGACCTGCCACTCGCAGATCTGGTCCGGCTCCTCGATGCTGGAGCCGGTGCGGGCGAGCCTCGCCAAGGACGAGCCCCTGCGCTGGCAGCGCCTGAACAAGCTGCCGGGCTACGTCTACTACAACCACGCCGTCCATGTCGGGAACGGGATCGGCTGCTCGACCTGCCACGGCGCCGTCACCGACATGCAGCTCACCTACCGGGCCAACGCCTTCGAGATGAGCTTCTGCCTCGACTGCCACCGCAACCCCGAGAAGTACGTCCGGCCGAAGGACCGGATCCTCGACATGACCTGGACCCCGCCGGCCAATCAGGCCGAGATCGGGCCCGAACTGGTGCGCCACTACCATATCCGCGGAGGCGAGAGGCTGACCGAATGCGCGATCTGCCACCGCTGAGCCTCCTTCGCGCGCGCCTCGATGCCGGCGACGGTCCCGCCTTCTGGCGCAGCCTCGACGCGGTGGCGGATTCGGCCGAGTTCCGCGCCTTCCTCGACGGCGAGTTCCCGGCGGCGAGCCGGCTCGCCGCGTCGCCCGACCGGCGCGGCTTCCTCAAGGCGATGGCGGCCTCCTTCGCCATGGCCGGGCTGACCGCCTGCGGCGCCCGCGACGGGCGCGACCAGGAGGTGCCCTACGTCCGCCAGCCCGAGCGGATCGTCGCCGGGGCACCGCTCTCCTACGCCTCGGCGGCCCTGGTCGACGGGTTCGCCGACGGCATCCTGGTCACCACCCGCGACGGCCGGCCGCTGAAGATCGAGGGCAATCCCGAGCATCCGTGGAGCCGCGGCGGGACCGACGCCTTCGGGCAGGCGGCGGTGCTCGGCCTCTACGATCCGTTCCGGGTCCAGACGCCGCAGCACCTCGGCCGGCCGAGTTCCTGGCAGGCCTTCCGCGCCGCTGTGACGGCGCGCTTCGCGGCCCTGCGGGCGACGGAGGGCGGGCGCGGCCTGCACCTCCTCACCGGTCCGGTGACCTCGCCCGCGCTCGCCGCGCAGATCGCGGCGATGCGCCGGGATTTCCCGGCGATGCGCTGGCACGTCGATGCCCCGGCCGGGCGCGAGGCGCTGTACGAGGGCGCCCGGCTCGCCTTCGGCCGGCCGCTGGAGACCCGCTGGCGCTTCGGGCGGGCGCGCGGGATCGTCTCCCTCGACGGTGACTTCCTCGATCCCGGCCCGGGTCAGGTCGGGCTGTCCCGGGACTGGATCGAGGCCCGCCGGGCCGCCGGCGGGCGGCTGCAGCTGCTCCATGCCGGCCCGGTGCCGGGCCTCACCGCGGCCAAGGCCGACCGCGCCGTGCCGGCGACCTCCGCCGACCTCGACCGGCTCGCCCGCGACCTCCTCGCCGAGATCGGGGGCGGCACGGCCGCGGTGACCGAGGGGCCGCTCGCGGCGTGGCGCGGCGCGGCCCTGGCCGCCCTGCGCGGCGGCGCCGTCGCGGTGACGGGCGCCGGGCAGGGGCCGGCCCTGCACGCCCTGGTCCACCGCCTCAACGCCGCCGCGCGCAGCGACGCCGTGTTCCACACCGCGCCGGTGCCGGTCCTCGACCCCGAGCCGCTCGCCGCCCTCGCCGAGGCGATGGCCCGCGGCGAGGTCGCGACCCTCGTCATGCTCGACTGCAACCCGGTCTACGACGCCCCCGGCGCCCTCGACTTCACCGCGGGGCTGGCCCGGGTCGGGCTCAAGATCCGGGCCGGCCTCTACCCGGACGAGACCGCCACCCATTGCGACTGGAGCCTGCCCCTCGCCCATCCCCTCGAAGCCTGGGGCGACGCCCGCTCCCTCGACGGCACCGCGACCCTGATCCAGCCGACCGTGGCGCCGCTCTACGACGGCCGCTCGGTTCCGGAGATCCTGGCGATCCTCGCCGATACCGCGATCAAGGACGGGCGCGGCCTGCTGGAGGCGCAGTGGCGCCGGGACGGCGAGGACGAGGCGGTCTTTCGCACCCGCTTCGACGAGGCCCTGCGCGCCGGCTTCGTCGCCGACACCGCCTTCGCGCCCGAACCGGTGCCGGAGCCGGCCGTCCCGGCGCTCGCGTCGCGCCCGGTGGGGGAGGGGCTCGAACTGGTGGTCCGGCCCGACCCGACGATCCGCGACGGGCGCTTCGCCCACCTCGCGTGGCTTCAGGAACTGCCCAAGCCCCTGACCAAGCTGGTCTGGGGCAACGCGGTGACGATCGCCCCGGCGCTCGCCGCCCGCGAGGGCATCGCCGGGGGCGACGTCGTCGCGGTGGCGGCGGGCGGCCGCCGGATCGAGGGGCCGGCCTGGATCCTGCCGGGGCAGGCGGACGGCACCGTCGCGGTGTCCCTCGGTTACGGCCGGCGCCTGCCCGACCAGTTGCCGGACGGGCTCGGCTACGATGCGTTCCCGCTGCTCGCGGCCGCCGGCCCGGTGACCCTGACCGGGACCGGGCGGCGCGACGAGACCCTGGTCACGACCCAGAACCACGGCACCATGGAGGGGCACGACTTCGTGCGCGTCCAGGCTCCCGGCGCGCGCCAGCCCGAGGCCGCGACGCCGGCCTCGCTCTACCCGCCGGCCCCGACCTCGCCGGAGGGGCGGTTCCGCGACGAGCGCGCCTGGGGCATGGTGATCGACCTCGACGCCTGCATCGGCTGCAATGCCTGCGTCACCGCCTGCCAGTCGGAGAACAACATCCCGGTGGTCGGGCGCGAGGAGGCGGCGCTCGGCCGCTGGCTGCACTGGCTGCGCATCGACCGCTACTACGAGGGCGGGCTCGACGCGCCGGCGACCCATTTCATGCCGGTGCCGTGCATGCATTGCGAGCAGGCCCCGTGCGAGGTCGGCTGCCCGGTCGAGGCGACGGTCCACGACCGCGAGGGCCTCAACCTGATGGTCTACAACCGCTGCGTCGGCACCCGCGCCTGTTCGAGCTATTGCCCCTACAAGGTCCGGCGCTTCAACTACCTCGACTATTCCGGCGACATCGCTCCGGTGCAGCAGCAGCAGCGCAACCCCGAGGTGACGGTGCGGGCCCGCGGCGTGATGGAGAAATGCACCTACTGCGTCCAGCGCATCGCCGCCGCGCGGATCGATTCGACCAAGGCCGACCACGCCCCGATCCCCGACGGCGCCGTCGAGACCGCCTGCCAGGGCGCCTGCCCGACCCGCGCCATCACCTTCGGCGACCTGCGCGACGACGGGTCCCGGGTCGCCGCGGCGGCGCGCGACCCGCGCAACTACGGCCTGCTCGCCGAACTGAACACCCGGCCGCGCACCACCTACCTCGCGCGGCTGCGGCCGGAGGAGGGAGGGCGCGGATGAGGGGCATCTCCAGCCTCGCGCGTCCCGCCCCGGCGGGTCTCGGCGCCCTCGGCCGCGACGCCGCCGGGCCGGCGCTCGACGGCCGCGCGCCGCGGCGCTGGTGGCTCGTCCTCGCCGGGGCCGCTTCCCTGGTCGGGCTGTTCGGCGCCGCCCTGGCGTGGCTGCTGATCCGCGGGGTCGGGATCTGGGACAACAACAACCCGGTCGTCTGGGCCCTCGACATCGTGTCCTACGACTGGTGGATCGGCATCGCCTCGGGGGCGCTGCTCGCCGCCGCCGTGCTGACGCTGCTCGGAACCGAGTGGCGCTCCGGCATCAGCCGCATCGCCGAGACCGTCGCGGTGCTCGCCGCCGCCGCCGCCGCACTCTACCCGATCGCCCATCTCGGCCGGCCGTGGAAGTTCCACTGGACGCTGCCCTACCCCAACACCCTCGGCCTGTGGCCGCAATTCCGCTCGCCGCTGGTCTGGGACGCGGTCGACATCATCGGCTTCCTCGGGGTGAGCCTCACCCTGTGGGGCCTCGGCCTGCTGCCGGATCTCGCCTATCTGCGCGACCGCGCCTTCGAGGCGGTGCTCGCCGAGATCGGGCGCCGCGGGCGCCCGCGCCGCCTCACCCTGCTGCGGGCCCAGCTCTACGGCATCGCCGCCCTCGGCTGGCGCGGCTCGGCGGTGCACTGGGCGCGCTGGTCGCAAGGATGCCGGGTGATCGCGCTCCTCGGCATCGGGCTGATCCTGGCGCTCCAGACCGGGGCCTCGGTGATGCTCGCCGGCTCGCTGCTGCCGGGCTGGCACGACACCCTCCTGCCGGTCACCTTCCTGGTCAACGCGCTCCTGTCGGGCATCGGCGTCACCGCGGCGCTCGCGGTGGTGCTGCGCCGGGCGCTCGGTCTCGACGCGGTCGTCACCGGGCGCCACCTCGCGGTGCTCGCCCGGCTGCTGCTGCTGCTCGGCCTCGCCTCGGCCTATTGCTACGCCGCCGAACTCCTGTCCGCCGCCCTGCACGGCGACGCCTTCGACCGGGCGGTGATCGTCCGGCGGCTCGCCGGCGACCATGCCTGGGCGTTCTGGACCATCGTGGCGCTCGGGCTGCTGCCGGTGCAGGTCTTCTGGTGGGCGCGGGCCCGGGAATCCGGCCTCGTCCTCGCGCTCGTCGGCGTCGCGGTCGCGGTGGCGAGCTTCGCCGACCACTTCATGCTGCTGGTCGTGACCCTCGGCCACGACTTCCTGCCCTCCTCGGCCCATGCCTACACCATGGGGTTCTGGGGCCTCGCCACCTTCGCCGGGTCCCTCGGCCTGTTCCTCGCCCTGCTGCTGATCGCGCTCCGCCTGCTGCCGATGGTGTCGCTGGTCGAGGCCCGGCAGGAGGCCGCGCGCAGCCCGGCCGCCGCGCCCGCCCGCGACCAGGGCGCGACGGAGGCCGAGACCCGCGACGCCCCGCTCTGGGGCATCAGCGCCGAGTTCGACAGCGACCGCAGCCTCGCGGCGGCGCTGCACGCCCTCGGGCGCCGGGACCTCGGTGCGCGGCTCGACGCCTACGGGCCGGTGCCGATGCCGGAGGCCGCCCGCGCCCTCGGCCTGCCGGCCGGCCACATCCCGCTGATCGGCCTCGGCGTCGCCCTCGCCGCCGGGGCCGGCTTCATGGGGCTGTGCCTCTACGCTTCGGGGATCGACTACGTGTTCGACGTCGGCGGCCGGCCGCGCTTCAGCTGGCCGGCCTTCATGGTGCCGTCCACCTCGCTCGCCATGCTCGGCGGCACGCTCGCGGTGCTCGCCACCCTGCTCGTCGCCAGCCGCCTGCCGCGGCTCAACCATCCGGCCTTCAACATTCCGGATTTCTCCCGCGCCACCAGCGACCGCTTCTTCCTCGCCGTCGAGATCCGCGACCCGGAGCGGTTCGACGCGGCGCGCGTCGAGCGGGTGCTCGCGACCCTGCCGGAGGTGCGCCCGCTCTCGATCCGGAGGGTGCCGCGATGAGCCGCCTCCCCGCGCTCCTCGTCCTGCTGCCGGTCCTCGCCCTCGCCCTCGCCGCCTGCGACGGCGCCGACATGGTGAGCCAGCCCAAGGCGAAGACCTGGGACGCCAACGCCTTCTTCCCGCAGGGGCAGACGATGCGCCCGCCGGTGCCCGGCACCGTGCCGCGGGCCGAGCCCAACCGCCCGCTGCCCGAGCCCGCCGTCATCGACGCGGCGATGCTGGCCCGCGGCCAGGAGCGCTACGGCGTGTTCTGCACCCCCTGCCACGGCGCCGGCGGCGACGGCGACGGGCTGATCGTCGGCCGCGGCTTCCCCCGCCCGCCCTCGATCCACGATCCCCGCCTGCGCGCGGCGCCGGCGCGGCACTTCTACGAGGTCATCGGCGCCGGCAAGGGCGAGATGGCGAGCTACGCCGCCCAGGTGCCGCCGGCCGACCGCTGGGCGATCACCGCCTACCTGCGGGCGCTCCAGCTCAGCCGCGACGTCGCCGTGGCATCCCTGCCGGCGGCCGACCGCGCCGCCCTCGACGGAGCCCGGTGATGCGCCGCCGTCCGATCTCCCTCGCGGCCGGCTTCGGCGCCCTCGGTCTCTGCGCCCTGTTCGCCGCCTGGGGCTGGCCGGTGATGCCGTCCTACCTCGCCGCCTGGCTGGTGCTGATCGCGCTGCCGGCCGGCGCGCTGCCGCTGCTGATGGGGCTGGAGATCGCCGGGCTCGGCGCCGGGCCGACGGCGGCGAGCCTGCGGCGGCTCCTCGGCCTGCTGCCGGTGGCCGGGCTGCTGCTGCTGCCGGTCCTGGCCAACCTCGAACCGCTCTACGGCTGGAGCCGCGGCGAGGCGCCGGCGACGGCGTTCGCCGGGATCTGGTTCACCCCGGTGTTCTTCTGCCTGCGCAGCCTCGTCTATCTGGCGCTGTGGCTGTGGCTCGCCGGGACCTTCCGGCGCCCGCCCGGCGACCCGCCGGATCCGCGCCGGCGCTCCCGCGCGGTGCTCGGCCTCGTGCTCCACGCCGTCGTCGCCACCCTGGCGGCGGAGGACTGGGTGCAGTCGGTCGACCCCGAACTCGGCTCGACCGCCTTCGGCCTGCTGGTGATGGCGATCCAGGCCGGCCTCGCCCTCTCGGCCGCCGCCCTCATCGCCGCCCGCGACAGTTCGGGCCGGCCCGGGCGCGACGGGCGCACCGCCGCCGCCTTCGCCGACCCGATGCTGGTCCTGCTCGCGATCTGGGGCTTCCTGCACGCCGTGCAGTACCTCGTGGTCTGGTCGGCCAACCTGCCCGAGGAGGCGCGCTGGTATCTCGCCCGCGGCGGCCCGCTCGGCCGCGCCGCCGCCTGGGCCGCCCTCGCGGTCGTCGTGGTCTCCGCCCTCGCCCTGGCGCCGCGGCGCTCGGCCGGGCGCCCGGCGATCCTCGCGGCGGTGGCCGGACTGATCCTCCTGCTGCACGGCGGCGAGCTGTTCTGGCTCGTCACCCCGGCCTTCCGCGGCGGGTTCCGCTTCACCCTCGCCGATTTCCTCGCCCTGGTCGGCGTCGTCGGGGTCGCCGCCGGCCTCTACGCGCCGGTCGAGCGGCGCCTGCGCGGAGGCACCTCGTGAGCGCGGAGCGCGGTCCCGGCCTCGTCGCGGCGATCGTCGCCGCCCTGGCGCTGCGGGCGGCCGGCGCCGTGCCGGCGCGCCGGACCGGGGCGGAGGCGGGCGGCGGGGCGGAGGGCCACGGCCACCCGGCCGGATTCGAGAGCGAGGACGTCGATGTCGGCCGCACCGCCTGGATGGTGCTGGTGCTCGCCGCCTCGGTGGCGGCGGCGATCGGCGCCGTCGCGTTCATGATGCACCTGTTCGGAGCCTGGACCCTGGCCGAGACCCCGCGCTTCACGCCCCAGCAGACCGCCGCCATCCGCCCGCCGCCGCCCAACCTCCAGGGCGACCCCTACGCCGACCTCGCCCGGCAGGAGGCACGCGACCGCGCGGCGGTGAAGGGCTACGCCTACACCGACGCGCAGCGCAGCCGCGCCCGCATCCCGGTCGAGCGGGCGATGACCCTGATCGAGGGCCGCTCCCTCGCCCCGGTCGAGGCAGGCCGGCCGTGACGACCTCCGACCTCGCCCTCCAGCTCTGGCCGCCCGCCGCCTCGGCGACCGCCGTCGAGACCGACTGGCTGATCCTCGCCTTCACGGTCCTGACCCTGCTGCTCACCGTGCCGGTCTTCCTCGCCATCGCCTGGTTCGCGATCCGCTACCGCGAGGGCGTGCGGGCCGACCGCTCGTCGTCGGGTCTGCGCAGCATGCCGATCGAGATCAGCTGGATGCTGATCCCGTTCCTGCTCACCCTGATCTTCTTCGCCTGGGGGGCGCGGCTGTTCTTCATCTCGAAGAGCCCGCCCGCCGACGCGATGGTCGTCGAGGCGATCGGCCGGCAGTGGATGTGGAAGTTCCAGCATCCGACCGGGCAGTCGGAGATCAACGACCTCCACATCCCGGTCGGGCAGGCGATCCGGGTCCGCATGACCAGCCAGGACGTGATCCACGCGCTCTACTTCCCGGTCTTGCGCATGCAGATGGCGGTGCTGCCCGACCGCACCACCGAGATGTGGTTCAAGGCCGACCGCACCGGAACCTACCGGATGTACTGCTCGGAATATTGCGGCACCGACCACTCGCGGATGGACGGCCGCCTCGTCATCATGACCCAGGCCGAGTACGCCGCGTGGCTCCAGGATGCCGGCGCGCAGCAGGGCGGGCAGGCCGGCGCCGGCCGGGCGGTCTACGAGGCCTATGGCTGCGGCAACTGCCACGATCCCGGCGCCCGGGTGCGGGCGCCCTCCCTCGCCGGGCTCTACGGCCGGCCGGTCGCGCTGGCCGACGGCCGGACGATCACCGCCGACGAGACCTATCTGCGGCGCAAGATCCTGAACCCGAACCGCGACAAGCTCGCGGGCGGCGACCGGCAGGTGATGCCGGCCTTCCAGGGCGTGATCGCGAACGACGACCTCGACCGGCTCGTCGCCTACATCAAGGCGACCGGCCCGCGGGCGCAGCAGGAGGACCGGCGATGAGCGGCAGCGCGACCACCGGCGACGCCCACGCCCTGCGCGACCCCGGCATTCCCCACGCCACCCTCGACCGCGAGGCCGATTACCTCCACGCCGAGCACACCCTGCGCTCGTGGTTCTTCACCACCGACCACAAGCGCATCGCGATCCTGTACCTCGCCAGCATCACGGCGTTCTTCGTCATCGGCGCGGTCACCGCCGGCCTCGTGCGCCTCGCCCTCGTCGTCCCGGACGGGCAGGTCTTCACCAACGACACCTACAACAAGCTGTTCACCATCCACGGCGTCGTGATGGTGTGGTTCTTCCTGATCCCGAGCATCCCGGCGACCTTCGGCAACTTCCTGATCCCGCTGATGATCGGCGCCCGGGACCTCGCCTTCCCGAAGCTCAACCTCGCCTCGTGGTACGTGTTCATGACCGGGGCGTTCTTCACCCTGGTCAGCGTCGTGCTCGGCGGGGTCGATACCGGCTGGACCTTCTACACCCCGCTCTCGACCGCGTTCTCGAACACCTGGGTCGTGCCGGCGCTGATCGGCGTCACGGTCGTGGGCTTCTCGTCGATCCTCACCGGGCTCAACTTCGTCGTCACGATCCACACCATGCGCGCACCCGGCATGACGTGGTTCCGGCTGCCGATCTTCGTCTGGACCCACTACGCCACCAGCCTGATCTTCCTGCTGGCGACGCCGGTCATCACGCTGGCGCTGGTGCTCCTGATCCTGGAGCGCGCCTTCCACATCGGCGTGTTCGACCCGGCCTATGGCGGCGACCCGGTGCTGTTCCAGCACCTGTTCTGGTTCTACTCGCACCCGGCGGTCTACATCATGGTGCTGCCGGGCATGGGGGTGATCTCCGAGATCGTCCCGGCCTTCGCCCGCAAGAAGCTGTTCGGCTACAAGTTCGTCGCCTACGCGGCGATCGGGCTCGCCTCGGTGACGTTCTTCGTCTGGGGCCACCACATGTTCGTCAACGGGCAGAGCGACCTCGCCTCGCTCGCCTTCTCGGTGCTGTCCTTCGCGGTCGCCGTGCCCTCGGCGGTCAAGGTCTACAACTGGACCGCGACGATCCATAAGGGCTCGCTGCGGCTCGACACGCCGATGCTCTACGCAATGGGCTATATCGGGCTGTTCGTCCTCGGCGGCCTGACCGGGCTCTACCTCGCCACGCTCGCCATCAACCAGCACGTCCACGCGACCTACTTCGTGGTCGCGCATTTCCACTACATCATGGTCGGCGGCACGGTGCTGGCCTTCCTCGGCGGCCTGCATTTCTGGTGGCCGAAATTCACCGGCCGGATGTACGTCGAGTCGTGGGGGCGGATCTCCGCCTTCCTCATCTTCATCGGCTTTAACGTCACGTTCTTCCCGCAATTCATCCTCGGCTATCTCGGGATGCCGCGGCGCTACCACGTCTATCCGCCGGAATTCCAGTTCCTCAACATCCTGTCCTCGGCCGGATCGACCATCCTGGCGGTCGGCTACATCTTCCCGATGGTGTATCTCGTCTACTCGATCTGGTTCGGGAAGCGGGCGCCGGCGAATCCGTGGGACGCGCGCGGGCTCGAATGGACCGTGGCCTCGCCGCCGCCGGCCCACAACTTCCTGACCGAGCCGAAGGCCCCCGAGATTCCCTACGACTACCCGATCCAGGCGTCGGAGACGCAGAGGCACCACTCGTGAGCGCGCCGGGCACGAGCGAGGTCGGGGTCCGGCTCGCCGGGCATTTCGCGACCGTCGAGCAGCAGCGCCGGGCGGCGGTGCTCGGCATGTGGGCGTGGCTGCTCACCGAACTGCTGCTGTTCGCCGGGCTGTTCCTCACCGTCCTGGTGCTGCGCCTGCTCCACCCGGAGGCGGTGCAGGAGGCGGCGCGCCACCTCAAGTTCTGGATCGGCGCCACCAACACCGTCGTGCTGATCGCCTCCAGCCTCACCATGTCGGGGGCGATCCAGCTCTCGCGCCTCGGCTGGCAGCGCGGCATGGTCCGCTGCATGCTCGCCACCGCCGCCCTCGGCACGCTGTTCCTGGCGCTCAAGGGCTACGAGTACCACGCCGACTACGAGGAGCACCTGATGCCGTTCCTCGGCGACCGCCCCTACGCCCTCGACCGCCTGCCGGCCTCGCGGCTGTTCATCAACCTGTACTATGCCGCCACCGGGCTGCACGCCCTGCACCTGTTCACCGGCATCGCGATCCTGCTGGTGCTGACCCGGCAGGCGAGCCGGCCGGGCTTCCTCGCCGCGCACCAGAACCGGATCGAGATCTACGGCCTGTACTGGCACTTCATCGACCTGATCTGGATCATGGCATTCCCGGTCCTCTACGTGCTCAACCGGTAGGAGGCGGCGATGTTCGGGCTCGGCCAGGACGACAGGCGGCTCCTGTGGCAGCGGATGCGGGCCCCGGTGCTGGCCTCGGCCGCGCTCCTCGGCCTGCTCGGCGTCAACGTGCTGCTGGGCGCCACCCGGCCCTTCGCCGGCGTCTGGCTCGTCGAGATCGCGGTCGCGACCGCGATGGTGCTGGTGGTGCTGCTGGTCTCGATGGAGGTGCGCCACGAGCCGCCGCTGGTCCGGCTGTTCGCCGGGATCGGGTTCTTCTGGGTCGCGATCCTGTTCGCGATGACGCTGGTCGATTACCTCACCCGCGCGGCTTGAGCCGCCGGCCGCTTCCTGGCAGGCCCGGCGCCATGACCGATTCCCCGACCCGTCCGGCGTCCCGTCGCCTGCCCCGCCCGCTCTCGGCCGTGCGCGAACTGCTCACCAACAGCGCCGGCGGCGGCCTCGTGCTGATGGCGAGCGCGGTGCTGGCCCTCGTGGTGGCGAACAGTCCCTACGGCGACGCCTACGCGCACGCCCTGCATGCGTATCTCGGCCCGCTGAGCCTGCTGCACTGGATCAACGACGGCCTGATGGCGCTGTTCTTCCTGCTGGTCGGGCTGGAGATCAAGCGCGAGGTCCTCGACGGCGGGTTGCGGACCTGGCCCGACCGGGCGCTCCCGGGCATCGCGGCTTTGGGCGGCATGGTCGCCCCGGCGCTGGTCTACGTCGCGCTCAACCTCGGCACGCCCGCGACCCTGCGCGGCTGGGCGATTCCCGCCGCCACCGACATCGCCTTCGCCCTCGGGGTGCTGGCGCTGCTCGGGCCGCGGGTCCCGGTCTCGCTCAAGATCTTCCTGACCGCGCTCGCGATCCTCGACGACCTCGGCGCGGTGCTCATCATCGCGGCGTTCTACACCGCCGACCTGTCCTGGCCGATGCTCGGGCTCTCGGCCGGGCTCGTCGCGATGCTGGCGATCCTCAACCGCACCGGCCAGCGCAATCTCGGCCCCTACCTCGTCCTCGGCGCCGCCCTCTGGTTCGCGGTGCTCAAATCCGGCCTGCACGCCACCGTGGCCGGGGTGGTGCTGGCCCTGGCGATCCCGCTGCGGGCGAGCCCCGGCCGGCCCGACGACGCCCACTCGCCGCTGCACCGGCTGGAGCACGCGCTCCAGCCCTGGGTCGCCTACGCGATCCTGCCGGTCTTCGGCTTCGCCAATGCCGGCGTGTCGGTGGCCGGGCTCGGCGCCGACGCGCTGCTGGCCCCGGTGACGCTCGGCGTCGCCGCCGGCCTGTTCCTCGGCAAGCAGGTCGGCGTCTTCGGCGGCGTCTGGCTCGCCGTCCGTCTCGGCCTCGCCCCGCGGCCGGCCGGAGCCTCGTGGCGGCACGTCTACGGCGTGGCGCTGCTGTGCGGCATCGGCTTCACCATGAGCCTGTTCATCGGCGGCCTCGCCTTCGCGGGACGCCCCGACCTCGAGGCCGAGACCAAGCTCGGCGTGCTCGCGGGGTCGCTGCTCTCGACGCTCGCCGGGGCGCTGGTGCTGGTGGGTGCGCCGCAGGCCCGTGCGGCCACGCGGACGGCCTGAGCGGGATCGCGCCGCGTCACGCCGCCGGGTCCGTCCTCACCGCGTAGGCGCTCATGATCGCCGCGATCAGCCCCGGGAAGCGGACGTCGACCTCGGCGCAGCGCGATTCGTTGCGCATCTCGACGCCGCGGCGCTCCGAGCGGATCAGCCCGGCCTCGCGCAGCACCTTGAAGTGGCTCGACAGCGACGATTTCGGGATCACCCGGTCGCCGACCGAGGACAAGGCCGAGCATGCCTCGACGCAGCCGGCCGTGGCGATGCGGGCGAAGATCGCCGCGCGGACGGGATCGGCCAGCGCGTGCAGGATCGCCTCCGGCCGGACGTCCTCGATCGCGGGATGCAACAGGGGCCTCATGCTTCGTCCATATGGGGCTTGATTCTCCGGCCATTAGTTCCGAAGTTCTGAACTATGGGAATTCGGCGGCCATCCCGGCGCCGGCCCAGGTCGAAGGTTAGCACGGATGTCGAAGCTGAACGGCAAGGTCGCGGTGGTGACCGGAGCATCGAAGGGGATCGGCGCGGGCATCGCCAGGGCATTGGCGCGGAACGGCGCGGCCGTGGTGGTCAACTACGCGTCGAGCCGCGAGGGCGCGGAGGCGGTCGTCGCGGCGATCGAGGCGGATGGGGGCCGCGCGGTCGCGGTCCAGGGCGACGTCACGGTGGCGGCGCAGGCGGACGCGCTGATCGAGGCGGCGGTGCGGGAGTTCGGCCGGCTCGACGTGCTGGTCAACAATTCCGGCGTCTACGCGTTCGCGCCGATCGAGGAGGTGACCGGGGAGCACTACCGCCGGCAGTTCGACGTCAACGTGCTCGGCGTGCTGCTGGCCGCCCGCGCGGCCGCGAAGCACCTGAGCGAGGGCGGCAGCATCGTCACCATCTCGTCGGCGGTCACCGACGTGCTGATGCCGGGTTCGGCGGTCTACAGCGGCACCAAGGGCGCGGTGAACGCGATCTCCGGCGTCCTCGCCAACGAACTGGCGCCACGCCGGATCCGGGTCAACGTGGTCAGCCCCGGCTACGTGGTCACCGAGGGCACCCACACCGCCGGCATCGCCGGTTCGGAGATGGAGGCCGGCCTCGTCGCCGAGACCCCGCTCGGCCGCGCCGGCCGGCCCGACGACATCGCCGACGTCGTGGCGTTCCTCGCCTCCGACGACGCCCGCTGGGTGACCGGCGAGGTCATCAACGCCAGCGGCGGCGTGCGCTGAAGGGCGACCACTGAGGTCGGGATCACCTCTAAGTCGTTGACTTTACTCTTTAATCGTCGGTCGCGGGATCCCCTCTCCCACTCGGGAGAGGGGATCCCGCGCCACAACGTCTCCACCGGGGAACCGTAAGCTTCCCCTCACGCCTCGGCGAAGCGGCCGTGGCAGTGCTTGTACTTCTTGCCCGAGCCGCAGGGGCAGGGCTCGTTGCGGCCGACCCGGCCCCAGGTGGCGACGTCGGCGGGGTCGCGCTCCAGCACCGGCGCGTCGACCGCGAGGTCCTGTGCGGCGTAGCCGTAGGCACCACCCGCCCCGCCGACGCTGCCGGTGCCCGGCAATGCCATCTCGTTCTCGCCCGTCGCCGGGTCGAGGTGCTGGGCGAACATCGGCGGCAGCTCGGGCTGCGGCGGCTCCTGGAACATGATCTCGACCCGCATCAACTGGCCGGTGACCTGATCGCGCAGCGACCCGACGAGGCCGTTGAAGAGGTCGAACGCCTCCGACTTGTACTCGTTGAGCGGGTCGCGCTGCGCGATGCCGCGCCAGCCGATCACCTGCCGCAGGTGGTCGAGGGTGACGAGGTGCTCGCGCCAGAGGTGGTCGAGGCTCTGGAGCAGGACCTGCTTCTCGACGTAGGCCATCACCTCGGCCGAGTTGCGCTCGACCCGCTCGGCGTAGGCTTCGTCCGCGGCCTTGCGCAGGCGCTCGCGGATCTCCTCGTCGGCGATGCCCTCCTCCTTGGCCCAGTCCTCGACCCGCAGGTCGAGGTTGAGGTGCTGGACGACCTCGTCGCGCAGGCCCGCGACGTCCCAGGTCTCCGGGTAGGCGTCCTCCGGGATGTGCCGGGCGACCACGTCCTCGACGACGCCGTGGCGCATCTCGTCGACGATCTCTCGCACGCTCTCCTGGGCCATGAACTCGCGGCGCTGCTCGAACACGACCTTGCGCTGGTCGTTCATGACGTTGTCGTACTTGAGCACGTTCTTGCGCATGTCGAAGTTGCGGGCTTCGACCTTCTGCTGCGCCTTGGCGATCGCCTTGTTGATCCAGGGGTGGATGATCGCCTCGCCCTGCTCCAGGCCGAGCTTCTGCAGCATCCCGTCCATGCGGTCGGAGCCGAAGATCCGCATCAGGTCGTCCTGAAGCGAGAGGTAGAACTTCGACCGGCCGGGATCGCCCTGGCGGCCGGAGCGGCCGCGGAGCTGGTTGTCGATGCGCCGGCTCTCGTTGCGCTCGGTGCCGATGATGTAGAGCCCGCCGGGCAGCGCGGTCTTGCGGCCGGCCTCCGGGTCGGCCGGCTCGCCCGAGGCCAGCACCTTGGCGCGGTTCTGCTCGATCTCGGCCTTGATCGCGGTGATGCGGCCGTCGCGCTCCGGGCCCTCCGGCACGTCGGCGAGCTCCTGCTCGATCCGCATGTCGAGGTTGCCGCCGAGCTTGATGTCGGTGCCGCGGCCGGCCATGTTGGTCGCGATGGTGATCGCCCCGGGCACGCCGGCCTCGGCGACGATGTAGGCTTCCTGCTCGTGGAAGCGGGCGTTCAGCACCGCGAACCGCTTGGTCACCCGGCCCTCGCGCGCCGCCGCGTAGACGTCCTCCAGCGCCTTGGGGTCGCTGTAGTCGAGCGGCGTGTAGCCGTGCTGGACCAGGAGCCCGGCGAGGTGCTCGGAGCGTTCGATCGAGCCGGTGCCGACCAGCACCGGCTGGTGGCGGGCATGGGCCCGGTCGATCTCCTTGATGATCGCGGCGTGCTTCTCGTCGGCGGTGCGGTAGACCTCGTCGTCCTCGTCGACGCGCTCGACCGCCCTGTTGGTCGGGATCTCGACCACCTCGAGGTTGTAGATCTCCTGGAACTCGTCGGCCTCGGTCGAGGCGGTGCCGGTCATGCCGGCGAGCTTCTTGTAGAGGCGGAAGTAGTTCTGGAAGGTGATCGAGGCCAGCGTCTGGTTCTCGGGCTGGATCGTCACCCCCTCCTTGGCCTCGAGCGCCTGGTGCAGCCCCTCCGAGTAGCGCCGGCCGGGCATCATGCGGCCGGTGAACTCGTCGATGATGACCACCTCGTCGTTGCGGACGATGTAGTCCTTGTCGCGGGTGAACAGGGTGTGGGCGCGCAGCGCCTGGTTGACGTGGTGGACCAGGGTCACGTTGTGGGCGTCGTAGAGGTCGCCCTCCTTGAGGATGCCGGCCTCGCGCAGCAGCTCCTCGATGTGCTCGTTGCCGTCCTCGGTCAGCGAGACCGTGCGCTGCTTCTCGTCGAGGTCGTAATCCTCGCGCACCAGCCGCGGCAGCACCACGTCGATGGCGGTGTAGAGGTCGGAGCGGTCGTCGATGGGGCCCGAGATGATGAGCGGCGTGCGCGCCTCGTCGATCAGGATCGAGTCGACCTCGTCGACGATCGCGTAGTTGTGGCCGCGCTGGACCATCTGGCCCAGCTCGTACTTCATGTTGTCGCGAAGGTAGTCGAATCCGTACTCGTTGTTGGTGCCGTAGGTGATGTCGCAGTCGTAGGCGGCCTTGCGCTCGGAATCGTCGAGGCCGTGCACGATGATGCCGGTCGACAGGCCGAGGAAGCGGTAGACGCGGCCCATCCACTCGGCGTCGCGGCGGGCGAGGTAGTCGTTCACCGTGACGACGTGGACGCCCTTGCCCGAGAGGGCGTTGAGGTAGGTGGCGAGGGTCGCCACGAGGGTCTTGCCCTCGCCGGTCTTCATCTCGGCGATGCCGCTCTCGTGCAGCACCATGCCGCCGATCATCTGCACGTCGAAGTGGCGCTGGCCGAGCACCCGCTTGGCCGCCTCGCGCACCGTGGCGAAGGCCGGAACCAGGATGTCGTCGAGGGTCTTGCCCTCGGCGAGCTGCGCCTTGAGGATCTCGGTCCGGCTGCGCAGCTCCTCGTCGCTCAGCGCCGCCAATTCGGGCTCGAGGGCGTTGATGGCCTGGACGCGGGGGCGGTAGCCCTTCACCCGGCGGTCGTTGGACGACCCGAAAATCTTCTTGGCGATGGCACCGAGCATCGTGAACCTGCGATCGATCGAATTGGGCTGGCCGGCCTGTGGGGCGCGCTTATAGAGCCATATAGGCGCGCGCGCACCAGAAAGGGACCCGCCCCCTGCCACAACCTCGACCGTGCTGCGAAAGGCGTAGGCGCCGCCTCCCCGGTCCCGCTTGATTCCGCGCCGGTCCGGACGGTAACTGCCCAGAAGTTCGGACGGCTGCGAAAAGCCGTGAGATCCCGGGAGGATACCGTGACGTCACCTGTTCGCCGCCGCCTCGTGCGGGCCTGCGCCTTCGCCGCCGGCCTCGCCCTGCCGCTCGCCGCCCAGGCCCAGGCGGTCTCCGACGGCGTCGTCAAGATCGGCATCCTCAACGACCAGTCCGGCGTCTACGCCGATTTCGGCGGCCGCGGCTCGATCGAGGCGGCGAAGCTCGCGGTGGAGGATTTCGGCGGCACGGTGCTCGGTGCGCCGATCCAGCTCATCGACGCCGACCACCAGAACAAGCCCGACATCGCCTCGAACATCGCCCGCCAGTGGTACGACACCGACAAGGTGGACATGATCACCGAGCTGACCACCTCCTCGGTGGCGCTCGCGGTCCAGGGCCTGTCGCGCGAGAAGAAGAAGATCACCATCGTGGACGGGGCGGCCACGACCGACCTCACCGGCAAGCAGTGCACGCCCTACGGCTTCCACTGGGCCTACGACACCCACGCGCTCGCGGTCGGCACCGGCGGCTCGCTGGTCGAGACCGGCGGCGACACCTGGTTCTTCCTCACCGCCGACTACGCCTTCGGCGCCGCGCTCCAGGCCGACACCAGCAAGTACGTCACCGACAAGGGCGGCAAGGTGCTCGGCGCGGTGCGCCACCCGCTCAGCGCCCAGGACTTCTCCTCGTTCCTGCTCCAGGCCCAGGCGTCGGGCGCCAAGATCGTCGGGCTCGCCAATGCCGGGCTCGACACCTCGAACTCGATCAAGCAGGCGGCCGAGTTCGGCATCGTCCAGGGCGGCCAGCGCCTCGCCGCTCTGCTGTTCACCCTCGCGGAGGTCCACGGCCTCGGCCTCAAGACCGCCCAGGGCATCGTGCTGACCGAGGGCTATTACTGGGACCTCGACGATCAGGCCCGCGGCTTCGCCAAGCGCTACATGGCCCGGTTCGGCAAGATGCCGAGCATGATCCAGGCCGGCACCTATTCCTCGGTGCTGCACTACCTCAAGGCGGTGAAGGCCGCCGGCACCGACGCCACCGAGGCCGTCGCCGCCAAGATGCGCGAACTGCCGGTCGACGACTTCTTCGGGCGCGGCGGCAAGGTCCAGGCCAACGGCCGCATGGTCCACGACATGTACCTGTTCCAGGTCAAGTCGCCCGAGGAGTCGAAGGGCCCCTGGGACTACTACAAGCACCTCGCCACCATCCCGGGCGACAAGGCTTTCCTCTCCGCCAAGGCGAGCGGCTGCCCGCTGACCCAGTGATACGACATCCGGACGATGACTTCCGGATTTCGTATGACGAGCCCGCGCGGCGGAGCTTTGCTCCGCACGCCTGAGACACCCTGTGTCCACCTGTTGTTGGTCATGGGGCGATTTTTGCGGCGGTTCGGTGCTTGTGGGGATCGTAGGGGGTGCGTTGGGTCCAGGCTCTCCAGAGCACCCTGATCCAGGCGCGGGCGAGGATCCGGACGGCGTGGGCGTGCCGGCAGCCGCGGTGTCGGGCTCTGTCGTAGACGTCCCTGGCCCAGGCCGAGGCGTGGCGGGAGTTGTCGGCCAAGCAGGTGACGGCCCCTCTGAGATGCGTGTTGCAGGCCCACCGGACGACGCCGCCGCGGCTTGTGCCGGAGGCGTGGGTGACGGGGCAGACTGACCATGCCGGCCAGCCCGGCCGCATCGTGAGGCACGTCGAGCCGGGCGACGACCCGGCCGGTGGCGTCGAGGATGCACAGGGCATGGCTCGCGCCGCCCCAGTCCAGGCCTCCATGAAACGACATGTCGCGATCTCCTCGGGGTGGAGTAGGCTCGCCCGAGCCGGGAGATCGTGCGGATCGCTCACTGACAGGCGCTCCGGCTGGCTGGCACTGGCGCATCACCCTGTGGTCCGTCGCGGTCTCCCGGCCCCTGCCGTGCGGCGGGTCTCAGGCGGGCCGTCGCGCGGCCAGCGAAGCAGGCCGTCACGCCAGAGGCTCGGGCTGTCGGACACGAGGCCGCCTCGCAGCGAGCCCCGCATCCAACAGCCGCAAGGTACACCAGTGAGCGAAGCCGGTTTCCGCATCGCGAAACGATCAACCGGAAATCGTATGAAACCCCTCGCGCGATCGAGCCGGCCGGGATCTCCGCCTAACCTCGCCCCACGCGCCCCGGCCGCACCAGCCGATCGAGAAAGTTGCGGATCTCGCGCCGGCGGCGCTCCGGCTCCAGCATCTCGGGACCGAGGCCGCGGCGGTCGGCCCGGACCGGGTCGGGGCCCCGGGCGAGGGCGTCGAAGTCGTCCGCTTCCTCCCCGACCGCCGCGAGATCGGGCTGCAGGCCGGCGGCGACGATCTCCTCCGCGCTCAGCCGCAGCATCGCCGCGAGGTCGTCGAGGTCGAGTTCGGGGTGGTACTGCGTGCCCCAGAACGTGCCGTCGCCGAACCGCAGGGCGAGGGCCTGCACGTCGAGGCGGTCGTTGGCGGCGAGAACGGCGGCGTCCGGCGGCAGTCCGGTCACGGCGTCGCAATGGATCGCGGGGGCGTCGTAGCGTGCCGGACGCCCGGCGAGAAACGGATGCGCGGCCCCCGCCGCGGTGAGCGCGAGGCCGCGGGCGAGGCCGTATTCGGGTCCGCGCGGGCTCGGGTCCACCGTCCCGCCCGCCACCGCGACCGCGACGTGCAGCCCCCAGCACGAGCCCAGCACCGGCAGCCCGGCCTCCAGGGCCGCCCGCATCAGCGCGACCTGCCGCATCACTTCCGGGCTCTCGTCGCGGATCTGGAGGGTCGAGCCGGTGACGATGAGGCCGTCATAGGCGTCGAGCCCGCCAGGAGGCAGATCGGCCTCGGCATCGGCCGGGGCGATACAGTGACACGCCGCCGCCGGGTCGAGATCCGCGATCACGGCGGCGAAGCTCTCGGCCGAGGTCCGGCCGCGGGCGGATCGGTGGCGGGCACGGCCCGCGCGGTCGTTGCCGTCCGCAATCAGGAGATGCAGCGCGGGCTGGGTTACGGAGTCATCATGCATGAGGTGAGCGCAACGCGGGTCCGGCCGCCGCGTTCCGGGATGCATCGCCGCAGCGGATGATTCGGCGCAACCAGCGACGGAACTTCCCCGCCGCGCCGATAAGTCAAGGCAAGGTCTTGAGATTTCGGCGGTTAAGAGCCCTTAAACCCGCCTCATTTAGCGTCTCTTCACGATCCGGCGCCCGATCCGGGTGCGGGGATGGCGAGGCGATGGCGAAGGGACGCGAACGCGGCGGACGGATCGAGCCGAGATTCGACGGCGGAGAGCGCCCGGATCCCGCGATGCTCGATCTGCGGCTGTCGCGCGGCGAGCGCGCGGGGGGCGAGGTGGCGAAGGCGAGCAGATCCCCGGCCGCACCGGCCAGGCGGGGGGCCAAGTCGACCGGCCAGCCGGCAGGCAGGCCGGCGCGGCGGCGGCGCTCGTTCCTCGGCCGCCTCACCTACGGCGTGGTGGTGCTCGGCCTGTGGGCGCTCGTCGCGGTCGCCGGCCTCGTCGCCTACCACGCCTCGCAACTGCCGCCGATCGACCAGCTCGCGGTGCCCAAGCGCCCGCCCAACATCGCGATCCTCGCCAGCGACGGCTCGCTGCTCGCCAACCGCGGCGAGACCGGCGGCCGCACGGTGGGCATCAGGGAACTGCCGCCCGCCCTGCCGCGGGCCTTCGTGGCGATCGAGGACCGGCGCTTCTACAGCCATTTCGGCATCGACCCGATCGGCATCGCCCGGGCCATCGGCCAGAACCTGACCCGCCGCGGCGTCGCCCAGGGCGGCTCGACCCTGACCCAGCAGCTCGCCAAGAACCTGTTCCTGACCCAGGAGCGCACCGCCTCGCGCAAGATCCAGGAGGCGATCCTGGCGCTGTGGCTGGAGCACAAGTACACCAAGGACGAGATCCTCGAACTCTACCTCAACCGGGTCTATTTCGGCGCCGGCGCCTACGGCGTCGAGGCGGCGGCGCAGCGCTACTTCGCCAAGCCGGCCAAGAACGTGACGCTCGCCGAGGCGGCGATGCTCGGCGGCCTCGTCCAGGCGCCGTCGCGGCTGGCGCCGAACCGCAACCTGCCGGCGGCCCAAGGACGCGCCGCCCAGGTGCTGGCGGCGATGCAGGAACTCGGCTTCGCCAAGCCGGCCGAGGTGCAGCTCGCGCTCGCCAACCCGGCGAAGCCGGCGCGGGCGGCCAATGGCGGCTCGGCGAACTACGTCGCCGACCTCGTGATGGACGTGCTCGACGACTACGTCGGCACGATCGAGACCGACATCGCGGTCCAGACCACCGTCGACACGAAGCTCCAGGGGCTGGCCGAGCGGGCGCTGGTGGACGAGCTGACCCAGAAGGGGACGCGCTTCAACGTCGGCCAGGGCGCCCTGGTGTCGATGAAGCCGGACGGCGCGATCCGGGCGCTGATCGGCGGGCGCGACTACGCCCAGAGCCAGTTCAACCGCGCCACGACCGCCCGGCGCCAGCCCGGCTCGTCGTTCAAGCCCTTCGTCTACCTCACGGCGATCGAGCGCGGGCTGACCCCCGACAGCGTGCGCGAGGACGCGCCGCTCTCCATCAAGGGCTGGAGCCCGGAGAACTACAGCCGGTCCTATTCCGGCCCGGTCACCCTGCGCGACGCGCTCGCCCACTCCCTCAACACCGTGGCGGTGCGCCTCGGCATGGAGGCCGGCCCGAAGGCGGTGGTGCAGACCGCCCAGCGCCTCGGCATCGCCTCGCCGCTCCAGGCCAACGCCTCGATCGCGCTCGGCACCTCGGAGGTGACGCCGATGGAGCTGGTCGGCGCCTACGCCGCCTTCGCCAACGGCGGCACCGGGGTCATCCCCTACGTCATCAGCAGCGTGAAGACGGTGGCCGGCAAGGTCATCTACCAGCGCAGCCCCGGCGGCCTCGGCCGGGTCATCGACCCGAACGCCGTCGGCATGATGAACGCGATGATGCACGAGGTCTTCGTCAGCGGCACCGCCAGGAAGGGCGACATCCCGGGCTGGGACCTCGCCGGCAAGACCGGCACCAGCCAGGATTTTCGCGACGCCTGGTTCGTCGGCTTCTCCGGCACCCTCGTCACCGGGGTCTGGCTCGGCAACGACGACGGCGAGTCGACCAAGCGCGTCACCGGCGGCAACCTGCCGCTGGAGGTGTGGAACCGCTTCATGACCGAGGCGCTGAAGGGCGACAGGCCGGTGGCCCTGCCGGGCGCCGCCCGCTGGCGCCGCAGCTCGGGCGCGGTCGCCTCGGCCGCCCCGTCCAGCGAGCCGCCGAGCCTCGGCACCCTCATCGACGGCCTCATCAACGGCGACGCCGCGCCCTCCCCTCCCCGCCCGGCGCCGCGGCGGGGCCCGAGCCCCGAGGACCGCAACTTCCTGGAGAAGCTGTTCGGCATCGGTGAGTAGCCCGGGCGGCGCCGGGCGGGTAGCCTCGGGGGTTCTCCCGCAGAGCGAGGATCCCCCAATGGCGCATTCCCTCGGCCACCGCCCCGGCACCGCCGCCGGACCGAACCAGCCGGACCTCGACGGCGACGAGATCCGGCAGGCGCGCGAGGACCTCGCCGCCTGCTTCCGCATGGCGGCCCGCCTCGGCTTCGAGGAGGGGATCTGCAACCACTTCTCCGCGATGGTGCCGGGCTACGACGACCTGTTCCTCGTCAACCCCTACGGCTACGCCTTCCGGGAACTCACCGCCTCGTCACTGCTGATCTGCGACTTCCACGGCAACGTGGTGGCGGGCGAGGGCAATCCGGAGGCGACGGCGTTCCACATCCACGCCCGCATCCACAAGGCGGTGCCCCGCGCCCGGGTCGCGTTCCACACCCACATGCCCTACGCCACGGCGCTCACCATGACGGAAGGCGAGCCGCTGATCTTCGCCGGGCAGACCGCGCTGAAGTTCTACGGCCGCACCGCCTTCGACCGCGACTACAACGGGCTCGCCCTCGACGAGCGCGAGGGCGACCGCATCGCCGGCACGGTGGGCGAGGCCGACATCGTGTTCATGAAGCATCACGGGGTGATGGTGCTGGCGCCGACCATCGCGGAAGCCTGGGACGACCTGTACTACCTGGAGCGGGCCGCCCAGGTGCAGGTGCTCGCCCTCTCGACCGGCCGCCCGGTGATCCCGGTGCCGACCGCCATCGCCGAGGCCGCCGCGCGGCAGATGCGCGAGGGCGACCCGGAATCGGCGCGGCTGCATCTCCTGAGCCTGCGCCGGACGCTCGACGCCGAGGAGCCGGCCTACCGGGAGTGATCGCGCTCCGCCCGGCGGCGCGCTACGGCTGCGGCAGCGGGTCCGTCTCCTCCGCCTCGGGCGGCATCAGGAGCTTCGGCGGCGGCCCCGCGGGCCGGGGAGAGGGCGGGGCCGCCTTCGGGTCGCGCTGCCAGCCGCTCCGGCCTTCCACCAGACCGTAGTCGAGGAAGTGCAGCAGCGGGTTGATGCCGGATTCGGCCACGTCCGGGTTGGTGGCGAGGTAGCCGTCGGTGCTGAACCCGGCGCTCGGGTCGCGGCCTTCCCGCCAGCCGTGCGCGAGGTAGTGCACCAGCGGGTCCGTGCCGCTGTTGCGGACGTCGGGGGTACCAGTAGAGATAGAAATAAGAATCGAAGCCCGGCAGCGGAGATGAGAACGGCCGCTGATCCGCCGGCTTCAGATATTGGGCCAGATATGACTTGATGCGATCCATGGTCCCTGGCTGTAGCGAGCGCCGCGATGGGCCGTCAATGCCGTTCCGGTGCCGGCGAACACGTTTCGGGACGATGTCTCTCCCGGGTCTCACCGTGTTGCCTCGCACGGCGCGCTGCCGGGCGGCGCAGAGTGCGTTCCACGCGGCGGGCGTTCGCATTGCGAAGCAATCGATCGGAAATCGTATGACCAGCCCGCGCGGCGCGTGAGCGAAGCCGATTTCCGCATTGCGAAGCAATCGATCGGAAATCGTATGAGTTGTTCACCGGCTGCGCGGACCCTGGCGGATGAAACTCGGCGTAGATTGCTCGGAGTCGGCGAGGGCGGTTGTCGAGATGGCGCGGGATCCCCTCTCCCGGATGGGAGAGGGGATCCCGCGCAGACATTCGACCGTCAAATCAGGGTCGTCGAGCGAGTTTCTATTGAGCGCTGCGACGGCCCTGCCGCCGCCGATGGAGGAAACCGTCCGACGCCCGCCATGCCGGCGACGGCCGCGGATCATCCCGGTCGAGCCGCGGGTCCTCACCTCCCGAGTGGGAGATGCGGACCCGCCCTTGCACCGCGAGCGTGGAGGCCGGCTCGCGCAGGCGGATTCCGTCGATCCGGCCCCGTCCGGCCTCAGGCCGCCGGCGCCAGATGCAGCAGCGTGCGCGCCTCCTCCGGGGTCGCGACGCGGCGGCCGGCCCTGGCGACCGCCTCGGCGGCCAGCGACACCAGTTCGGCGTTGCTCGCCGCGAGCCGGTCCTTGGTCACCCGGATGTTGTCCTCGAGCCCGGTGCGGACCGCGTCGGCGCCACGGGCGAGCGCCCACTCCATCACCCGCGCCTGCTCGCGGCCGATGCCCGCCGCCGTCCAGGTCGCCTCGGGCAGGACCCGACGCAGCTCGCCGAGCAGGATGTCGAGCAGGCGCTCGTCGGCCGGCATCGCGTTCTTGACGCCCATCACGAACTGCACGTGCGGGCGCGCATCCATCAGGCCCCCGTCGACCAGCGCCCGGGCGCCGTGCAGGTGCGAGAGGTCGAAGATCTCGATCTCGGGCCGGATGCCGTTGGTCTTCATCGCCGTGGCGAGGTCGGTCACCAGGGTGGTGTGGTTCTCGTACACGATGGTCGGGAAGTTGACCGAGCCGGTCGAGAGCGAGGCCATGTCGGGCCGGTGCACCAGCGACAGGCCCCGCGCGCTCGGGTCGCGGCCGCGGCCGCCGGTCGAGAACTGCACGATCATGCCGGGGCAGTGCCTGCGCACCCCCTCCTGCACCGCCGCGAACCTGTCGGGGTCCGAGGACGGCGACTCGTCGTCGTTGCGGACGTGGATGTGCACGAGGGTGGCGCCGGCCTCGAAGGCCTGATGGGTCGACTCGATCTGCTCGGCGACGGCGGTGGGGACCGCCGGGTTGTCCTTCTTGCGCGGCACCGAGCCGGTGATCGCGACGGCGACGACGACGGGATTCATGGCACTCTCCTTGGGGCTTGCGGGCGTCGTTTCAGGCGTCGAAGAACACGGTCTCGTCCTGGCCCTGGAGCCGGACGTCGAAGACGTAGACCACGGCGCCGTCGCGCTCCTCGCGCCGGGCGATCAGGGTCTGGCGGCGCTTGGGCTGCTCGATCAGGCCGAGCACCGGGTCGTTGGCGTTGGCCTCGGTCTCGTCCGAGAAGTACAGCCGGGTCTGGAGGCCGATGTTGATGCCGCGGGCGGCGATCCAGAGATTGATGTGCGGCGCCTGCGGACGGTGGCCCTTGCGGCCCTCGACCGGGCCGGGCTTCACCGTCTCGAAGCTCCACAGGCCGGTCTCGAAGTTCGAGCCGGTGCGGCCCCAGCCGCGGAAGCTCTCGTCGAGGGGCTTGCCCTCCTGGCGGTCGGCGGGGTGGTTGTAGCGCCCGGCGGCGTTGGCCTGCCAGATCTCGACCAGCACGTCGCGCACCGGCGCGTCGGCGCCGTCGAACACCCGTCCCTCGACGCGGATCCGCTCACCCTTGGTGTCGGGGCCGGCGAGGACGTTGGAGAAGTTGGTCTCGAAGATGTCGAACCCGGCCTGATGGGGAATCAGGCCGATATGGACGTAGGGACCCGCGGTCTGCGACGGCGTTTCCTTGAGGCGGGGGGAGAGGGACTGGACCATGGCGTTTCCTCAATTGCCCTGGAGCTTGTTCTCGAACAGCGTCTGCTGGCGCCCGCGCAGCACGATGTCGAACTGGTAGGCGAGCATGTCGAGGGGCAGGGCCGCCGACAGGTCGAGGGGCGCGATCAGGCGCTCGGCCGCCGCCGGGTCGGGGATCCCGAGGATCATCGGGTCGTGCCGGATCAGCGGGTCGCCCTCGAAATACATCTGGGTGATGAGCCGCTGGGCGAAGCCGGAGCCGAACACCGAGAAGTGGATGTGCGCCGGCCGCCACGAATTGAGGAAGTTGCGCCAGGGATAGGCGCCGGGCTTGATCGTGCGGAAGTAGTAGTAGCCGTTCTCGTCGGTGAGCGCCCGGCCGCAGCCGCCGAAATTCGGGTCGATCGGCGCGAGGTAGCGGTCGTTGCGGTGGCGGTAGCGCCCGCCGGCATTGGCCTGCCAGAACTCGACCAGGGTGTGGGGCACGCCGCGGCCGTTCTCGTCGCGGACGTGGCCGTGGACGAGGATGCGCTCGCCGATCGGCTCGCCCTCGCGGGCGTAGTTGAGGATCAGGTCGTTGTCGAGCGGCCCGAGTTCGGAATGGCCGAAGGTCGGCCCGGTCACCTCGGACAGCGAGTTCTCCAGCGAGATCAGGGCGGTGCGGGGCGAGCGCAGCACGCTGGTCTTGTAGTCCGGCGTGAAGGCCGGCGGATGGATGCTGCGGTCGCGTTGCAGGAATTCCCGGTCGAGTCCGTTCACGGCGTTCCTCCCCTCTGTTCGGGTTCGTGGTGATTCAGTGGCCGGCGCCGGCCGCTTCGCGTCGCGGCGTCCCGCCGAGGGCGCCGAGATACGCGCTGAGCGCGCTCACCGAGGAGAGCGTGCCGACGGCGGCGAGCAGGTCCGGTGCCAGGGCGTCGCGCTGGGCCTCGGTCAGGCGGGCGCTCGGCCCGGTGATGCTGAGGTTGCCGATCGCCCGGCCGGTGCCCGGGTGCAGGATGTTGGCGGCCATCGCCGCCGTCCCGTCGAGATGGGTCTCGTACACCCAGGCGTAGCCGCGGGCGCGGGCGCTCCCCACCAGGGCGAGGAGGTCGGGGATCGTGCGCGGGGCGTTGCGGCCGCTGTTCTCCGGCCGGCTGAAGCCCTGGCGCAGCACCAGTTCCACCGCCTCCTCGTCGGGAAGGCTCGCGAGCCAGCAGATCCCGGTCGAGGTCGTGGAGAGCCGGGCCTCCGCCCCCATGTCGCCGTCGTAGCGCAGGCCCGAGCGCGCGCCCTGCGCCTTCGCCACCCAGACGAGGCGCGGGTAGTCGACCACCGCGAGCCGGACCAGTTCGCCGCTGAGCGAGGCGAGGTGGTTCATCACCGATTGCGATACGTCGACCACGCCGGAATTCGACAGGTGCTTGAGCCCGAGCGTCGCGAACCGGGTGGTCAGCAGGTAGCGCCCGGTCTCCGGGTCCTGAGCCACGTAGCCGTACGAGATCAGCTCGGCGAGGAGGCGGTGGGCCCCGCTCTTGGGGATGTCGAGACTGTCGGCGATGGCCTGGAGCGGCAGCCCGCGCGCGTGCGCGGCGAGCAACTCGACCAGATCGAGCACGCGCTTGATCAGCCCTCCCGCCATGCCGGCCTCCCTCTTGCTCCAAATCTGGAACGTTGTTCCGGATTTGAATGATGTTCCGTTTCGTGTCAAGGCATGAGTCGGCACATGGGGCAGCACTGGCCGCGAGCGGGACGGCCGGGCTCGGGAGGCGCGTGGAATGAGGGACGAGGGCAGCGAGCGTCGGAGGCAGGTGCTTCTCGGCATCGCCCTGATGATCGGCGCGGTGGCCGGCTTCGCCTGCATCGACGCGACCGCGAAGGCGCTCAACCGCTCGCTGAACCCGCTCCTCGTCGTGGCGGCGCGCTATGTCGGCAGCTTCGTGCTGGTGGCCCTGGTGCTCAGCCCGCACCGCGGGAGCAGCCTGCTGCGCAGCCGAAGGCCCGGGCTCCAGGTCTTCCGCTCGCTCTGCCTCGTGATCGCGACGGTGTGCAGCTTCTTCGCCCTGCGGTCGCTGCCGCTGGCCCAGGTGACCTCGATCACCTTCGCCTCACCGCTGATCGTCGCGCTGATCGCCGGGCCGCTGCTCGGCGAGCGCATCGGCTGGCGGCGGCTCGCGGCGGTGCTGGTCGGGTTCGCCGGGGTGCTGGTGGTCGCCCGGCCGGGCCTCGGGATGCCCCCGGCGGCGCTCCTCGCCGTAGTCACCGCCGCGGTCAACGGGATCTACATCGTGGCGACGCGGATGCTCGCCGCCCACGACCCGCCCGAGACCACGATGCTGTTCACCGGCCTCGTCGGCGCGGTCATCACCGCTCCGGCGCTGGTCTTCCTGTGGGAGAGCCCGCCCGACCTCGCCACCTGGGTCGGGCTGTTCGCCATCGGCGGCTTCGGGACACTCGGCCACTGGCTGCTGATCCTCGCCCACCGCCACGCCCCGGCCTCGACCCTGGCGCCGTTCGGCTACGCCCACCTCCTGTGGGCGCTGCTGATCGGCTTTGCGGTGTTCGGCGACGTGCCCGACCGCTGGACGCTCGTCGGCGGCGCGGTGGTGGCGGCGGCCGGGCTTTTCCTGATCGCCGAGGAGCGGCGGCCCGCCCCCCGGCCGTGAGCCGGAGGCGTCACGCCAACCCCACCACCGCCAGCGCGAAGGCGTAGATCAGCCCGACCTCCTCCAGCCGGTCGAAGCGGCCGGCGGCGCCGCCGTGGCCGGCCTCCATGTTGATGCGCAGCAGCACCGGGCCGCCCCCGGTCATGGTGGCGCGCAGGCGCGCGACCCACTTCGCCGGCTCCCAGTAGGTCACCCGCGGGTCGGTGAGGCCGCCGAGGGCCAGGACCGCCGGGTAGGACACCGGCCGCACGTTGTCGTAGGGCGAGTAGGACAGGATGGTCTCGAACGCCACCGGGTCGGCGCCGGGATTGCCCCATTCCGGCCATTCCGGCGGGGTCAGCGGCAGCTCGCCGTCGAGCATGGTGTTGAGCACGTCGACGAACGGGACGTCGGCGACGATGCCGGCGAAGAGTTCGGGCGCTAGGTTGGCCACCGCCCCCATCAGCATCCCGCCGGCGCTGCCGCCATGGGCGACGATGCGGCCCGGCCTCGTGTAGCCGGCCTCGGCCAGCACCCGTCCGCAGGCGACGAAATCCGAGAAGGTGTTGGGCTTCTTCTCGCGCTTGCCGTCGAGGTACCAGCGCCAGCCCTTCTCGGTGCCGCCGCGGATATGCGCGATCGCGTAGACGAAGCCGCGGTCGACGAGCGAGAGCGGGTTGGTGCGGAACGCCGCCGACATCAGCGAGCCGTAGGAGCCGTAGCCGTAGAGCAGCAGCGGCGCCGTGCCGTCGAGGGGCAGCCCGCGGCGGTGCAGCAGCGAGATCGGCACGCTCTCGCCGTCCGGCGCGGTCGCGAACAGGCGCCGGGTGACGTAGTTCGCCGGGTCGTGGCCGCTCGGCACGTCCTGGCGCTTGCGCAGGGTGCGCTCCCGCGTGGCGAGGTCGTAGTCGTAGGTCTCGGCCGGCGTCGTCATCGACGAGTAGGTGAACCGGATCGCGTCGGTGTCGAACTCGTGGCCCGGCGACAGGCCGAGAGAGTAGGCTTCCTCCGCGAAGGCGACGGTGTGCTCGGCACCGGACTCCGCCTCGCGCACGATCAGGCGCGGGCGGGCATCCTCCAGTTCGAGCCGCACGAGGTGGCGCGCCAGCACGTGCTGGAACCGGATCATCACGCCGGGCCGGTGCGGGATCAGGTCGCGCCACCGCCCGCGGCCGGGATCGTCGAGCGGCGCCACCATGATCTTGAAGTCCTCGGCGCCGTCGGCGTTGGTGAGGATCATCAGCTCGTCGCCGCGATGCTCGACCGAGTAGATCAGCTTCGGCTCGCGCGCCGCCACGGTCCGCAGCCGGCCGCCGGGCCGGGCGCGGTCGACGAGATGGACCTCGGCGGTCTCGTGGTCGCTCGCCGTGATGGCGAGGAAGGCGCCCGACCGGGTCTCGCCGAGATGGACGAAGAAGCCGGAATCCGGCTCGGCGTAGACGGTCTCGTCCTCGCTCTGCGGCGCGCCGAGGCGGTGCAGCATCACCTTCGCCGGGCGGTGGTTCTCGTCGACGGCGACGTACCAGAACGCCGCGCCGTCGGCGCTCCACACCACCTCGCCGGAGGTCGCCACCACGGTCTCGTCGCGGTCGGCGCCGGTGGCGAGGTCGCGGATCCGGATGGTGTAGAGTTCCGAGCCCTTGGTGTCGGCGCTCCAGGCGAGCAGGGCGTGGTCGTCGGAATGCGCCGCGCCCTCCAGGCTGAAGAAGGCGAGCCCCTCCCCTTCCCGGTCGCCGTCGATCAGGATCGTCTCGCCCGCGCCGCCGAGGTCGGCGACCGCGACGCCGGCGATGCCGGCGCTGTCGCGGCGGCAGACCAGAGGATGCTGCCCGCCCTCGCGGTAGCGGGTGTAGTAGGCGAACGGCCCGTCGGTCTCCGGCACCGCGCCGTCGTCCTCGCGGATGCGCCCGCGCATCTCGGCGACCAGGGGCTCGCGCAGCGAGCCGGTGCCGGCCAGCGCCGCCTCGGCGTAGGCGTTCTCCTGCTCCAGGTAGGTGCGGATCTCGGCCGGCAGCGCCGCCGGGTCCTTCAGCACCTCCTTCCAGTTCGCCGCCTTCAGCCAGGCGTAGTCGTCCGTGATGGTGCGGCCGTGGACGGTGAACGGCGCCGGGCGGGCGGGCGCGACGGGAGCGGGGGCGGACGGGCGGAGCAGGGTCATGCGGGCACCGGGCGAGCGTCGATCCCGTGCCATGTGCCGCGCGTCCGTGCCCGCGGCAAGGGCGGCGGTGACGCCCGGAAGGCGTCAGGCCGCCGCCATCGCGCGCTCGGCGTCGGCCTTGATGCGGTCCATCATCGCCCGGGCTCCGTTGGAGCGCTGGGCGGTGAGGTGCTCGGACAGGCCGAGGCGGCGGAACAGGCCGAGGGCGTCGGCCTCCTGCGCGTCGTGGGCGGTGCGCCCGTCGAAGAACGCGATCAGCACCGCCACGACGCCCTTGGTGATGTGGGCGTCGCTGTCGCCGAGGAAGTGGAGCCGAGGCTCGGGACCCGAGCGGTCGATCCGCGTGTCGAGCCAGACCTGGCTCGCGCAGCCGCGGACCCGGTTGGCCTCGCTATGCGCCTCCTCGGGCATCGGCGGCAGCTTGCGTCCCAGTTCCATCAGGTACTGGTGGCGGTCCTCCCACTCGTCCAGGAACTCGAAGTTCGACACGATCTCGTCGATGGGCGGCAGCATGCGGGACCCTGGAAAGGCGATGGCGGGGCTCGGAGAACCACTGGACTGTCCGGGATATAGGCATCGCCGCCGTCCGCGGCCAGCGCACGTGCCGGGCCGGCCTCAGGGCGCCCGCAGGGTGGTGGCGGCCGGCAGGATCAGTTCCAGGGGCGCCTCGACGGTCGCCTGGCCGGCGGTCGTGATCTCGGCCTGGGCCGCGTAGGCGGCGATCAGCCGGGGTCCGAGGCGCGGCACCGCCGCGGGGGCCGCCTGCCCGGTGCCGCCGCTGGAGACGATGAGGACGCGGACCGGCTGGTCGGGGGCCTCCTCCGCCGGGATGGTCACCGTGATGGCGCAGGCGACGCTCTCGGCGGTGGCGTCGAGGCATTCCGCGACGATCTCCGCCATGATCATCCCGAGGGCGTTGGCGGTGCGCGGCGGCAGCAGCGCGCTGCGCCCGGGCACGACCTTGATGTTGATCCGGCCCGAGCGGCGCAGTTGCGCGAGGCCGTGGCCGAGGCGGTCGAGATACTCGGCGAGATCGATGCTGGCGATGTGCGGCGCCTCGTGCAGGTGCTGCTGCACCAGCGCGATCGCCCGCACCCGCTGGCCGAGGGCCTCGAAGGCCGGGCGGCACGCCTCGTGGGCGGCGCGGCCGTAGAGGCCGATCAGGCTCACCATCACCTGAAGGTTGTTGCGGACCCGGTGGTAGACCTCGGCGAGCAGGGTCTCCTTCTCGGCCAGCGCCAGGGCGGCGTGCTCCTCCGCCGCCTTGCGCTCCGAGATGTCGAAGCAGGCGCCGAAATAGCCCCGCACCTCCCCGGCCCTCGATCAGCGGCTGGGCGTGGCAATGGACCCAGCGGTAGCACCCGTCGTGGCGCCGCAGGCGGAACTCGACCGTGAACGGGTCGCGGCGGCCGCTCGCCTCCGCCATCGCAGCGGCGTGGCCCGGCCGGTCGTCGGGGTGCAAACCGTCCAGCCAGCCGGCATCGGCCTCCTCGGCCGCCCCGCGTCCGCGGAAGCTCCGCCAGGCGGGGTTGACGTAGAGACAGCGGGACGCGGTGTCGGCCTGCCAGATCAGCAGCCCTGCCCCCTCGGCGAAACGCCGGAACGCGTCGCCGCTGAGCCCGGGGTCGCTGCGTTCGTCCGGCGCTGCTGCGTCCGCGGCCATCCTGCCGACCCTTCGTTGCCTCTAGAGATCCAAGAGGCCGTTCAACGTTCCCGCCCTACCGCCGTTCCGCTCCGGCGTCCACCATCGGGCGTCATCTGCGTCACCGCTGGTTCACGGCGAAGCGGCCGGGGCCGGCGGCGCAGATCATCAGCAGCGCGCCGATGATCGACAGGTTCTTCATCGCGTGGATCTGGTTCTGGCGCAGGGCGTCGCCGCCCATGCGCCAGAAATCGTGGAACAGCACGATGGTGGCGGCGGTGAAGACCGCGAGCAGCAGGGAGGCGGCCCGGGCATAGTAGCCCAGGGCGATCAGCAGGCCGAGGCCGAGTTCGGCCGCGATGGCGAGGTAGGCCAGGACCTGCGGATAGGGCAGGCCCTTGCCGGCGACCGCCGCCGCCACGCCGCCCGGATTCATCAGCTTGCCGACGCCGGACACGACGAACAGCACCACGACGAGGATGCGGGCGAGACTGAACAGGAACTGGCTCATCGACGGGCTCCGGACGGGCAGGCCCGCCGATTGGGGACGTTCCCCGGCTCCCGTCAAGCTCGCCGGCTCAGGTGATCCCCGGGGTCAGCGGATCCCGGTCCAGTCGGCCGGGTTGCCGCGGGCGCGGCCCCGGGGGGCGGCCTCGCTCGGGATGTAGCGCGACAGGTCGGCCGCCCGGGCGGCGATCCAGCTCGCGTGCTGCGCCGTCGGGGTCACGGCGGTGAAGCCGCCGCAGGCGGTGCGGACCCGCCCCTGCTGGGCGGCGCCGCTCGACCAGCTCACCACCCCGATGAGCTGGTAGCCGCCGGGCCCGCCGCGGAGGATCGGGCCGCCGGAATCGCCGAGGCAGGCGCCGGCCCCGGCGGTCTCGGCGCGGCTGCGGCGGTCGGCCACCACCGTGACGGTGTTGGCGACCTGCAACTCGCCGAGCGAGACGAGGCGGGCCTCGCGCAGCACCCGGGCGGTGCCGCGGCGGTTCTCGGCGACCACGCCGTAGCCGGCGATCTCGACGGTGTCGCCGGGGGAGATGTCGCCGCCGCGCAGGTCGAGGGGCGTGAAGTCGCCCCCGAGCGGCTCGCTCAGCTTCAGCAGCGCGAGATCGATTCCGGGCTGGTTCTCGGGGGTCGTGCCCGGCACGAAGTCGGGGTGCATCGCCGCCGCGACGGCGCGCAGGCGCCGCGGGCGGAAGCCGCGGTCGGTCGCGACCACCCAGTAGCCGGCCCGGTGCATGACGCAATGCGCCGCGGTGAGGACGAGGTCCGGGCTGATGAGCGAGCCGGAGCACATCTCGCCGGTGGTGCTCTCGATCCGCACCACGGAGCCGCGCAGGCCGTTCGGGTTGCGGGACACCTCCCCCTGGACCACCGCCCCGGCGCCGGCGGACCAGCCGACGAGGGGGATGGTCGCGAGGGCGGCGAGGGCGGAACGGCGGAGGGAAAGCAGGGAGCGCATGTCTCGAACCTAGAAGCGTGCGGCCACGCTCGACAAGTGAAGTCTCGCATACGGCGCCGGGTTCCGCACCCCGACGACCCGGCGATGGGCCTGGATGCTCACTCCCAGCGCGCCGCGGCGCCCCAGCCGGCCAGGGTCCAGTCGATCCAGGACCGCTGCGGCCCGACGAGGACGCCCTGCGAGACGCCGCCGCAGCCGCCGCGGCCGCTGGCCCAGCTCGTCACCGCGACGACGCGGCCGTCGCGGGCGATCGGGCCGCCGGAATCACCCGTGCAGGCGCCGTCCGCGGCCCTCGCGCCCCGAAGCCAGATCAGGATGCGGCTCGGCCCGTAGGGCTCGACCACCGGCAGCGGCAGGATGCGGAAGGTGCCGCTGCTGCGCGCGTCCCCGGGGCTGGCGACGCCGTAGCCGCCGAGGCGGGTCTCGGCGCCGGCGCCCGGCGCGCTCTCGGCGAGGGAGGCGGCGGCGAAGCGCGGCGGCAGCGGCGTCGCGGTGCGCAGGAGCGCGAGGTCGATCGAGCGCCGCCGGCCGGCGACGGCGCCGGGATCGTAGCCGGGATGGACCGCGGCGGCGGCGAGCGGCACCAGCACCGGCGCGTCGGCCTCGTCGCGGAAATGCACCCGGTGCTCGGCACCCGGCGCCGCGCAATGCCCCGCCGTCAGCACGGCGTCGCGCCCGACCACGACGCCGGAGCAGACGCCGCCGCGGGACGACAGCACCATCACGCTCGACCGCGCCAGGGGATCGTCCGGCGCGGGGGCGCCGCCCGAGACCGCGAGGGCCGGCAGGCCGGACGCAACGAGGCAGGCGGCGACGCCCGCCCGGACATACCGCACCACGACCATCCGCTCCCCACCCATCCCGCGCCTCCGGGTCAGGGCGCGCGGGCGAAGAACTGGTCGATCAGCGGGCCGGGCGCAAGGCAGCCGGTGCAGACCGAGGCGATGGCGCGGTTGGCCCGCGCCGTCGCCCGGGCCTCGAACGCGGCGCGCGCCGCGAGCGAGCGTGCGACGGCCTCGTCGCGATCGGGGAGCGCGCCGTCGAACTCCTCGGTCCCGAGCGGGCGGATGCGGATCGTCAGGGGCGCCTCCGCCTCCTGCCCGCAGGCCGGCACGGCCGCGACGAGCAGGGGCGCGAGCAGAGCGGCGGCGAGCCCACGGGACGACGTTGACGGCACGCGCGGAGCCTCCCTGCTGCCGACCCGGCATCGCTCGTCCGACGGCGAACGGCCGGGGCCGGCCGGCATCGGCGCGATCGAATCACACCGGTCGGCTCCCGTCGAGGCTCGGTGGGCACGGTGAACGAAAGGTTAAACCGGCGCGTCCCGGGACGGTCGGCATCCCGGCCGGCGCGAGCGATGCCGAACCAGGGGACGGGCGGGCCCGCCCGACCCCGCTCCCCGGCGGCTCAGCCGCGAGGCCAGCGGACCACGCGGACCTCCGCCGCCGGAGCGGCCGGGCGGGGCGGGAAATGCGGGTCGTAGGCGACCACCGCGGGACGCGCCCGCTCCGCCGCCCTGCCGGCAGCGGGAAGCCGCGGGAGCGGGGTCGGGCGGGCGGCGGTCTTCGTTTCGCTGTTCACGTCCCACCCCGGCTGGTCGGCGGCCATCCGCCGACGAAGGGGCAGCCTGCCGCAGCAACCTTTCCCGAACCTTGGCGCTTGATCCTGGCGCTCGACGGGGTGGCGGCGATTCTCTGCTCCGGTCCGGGGGCGATCCCCGCCATTCAGGCCGCATTCAGTGCCTCCCACCGATGGTCCAGGGCATGCGTCAGACCGTCCTCCCCCTGCTTCTCGGCCTCGCCGGCGCCCTCGGCGTCGCGGGCTGGTACGCGGCGGCGCAGGACGCGGCCGAGACCGCGACCCTGAAGGCCCCGCCGGTGCGGACGGCCCAGCAGGCCGCGCCGCCCGCGGCGCAGAGCTGCCTCTCGCCGGGCGACCTGCGCGAGGCGGTGGCCGACAAGCGGGTCGTCGCCCCTGTGGCGGCGATCCGGGCGGCGCAGGCCGCCGTGCCGCGGGCCGAGATCGTGCGGGCGAGCCTGTGCCAGCAGGACGAGGCCCTGGTCTACATGATGACGGCCATGCGCCGGGACGGGCAGTTCGTTCACGTCGTGGTCGATGCGCGCTCGGGTCAGGTCGCGGGATTGTGGTAGGGTCCCGTGCCGGCGGGCCGTGGACCCGCGCGGGGTGGCGCCGCATCGCGCCCGGTGCACCCGCGCCATGCTGAAGGAGAAGTCTCGCCGTGCGTCTGCTCGTCGTCGAGGATGACCGGGATCTCAACCGGCAGGTGGTCGCCGCCCTGGAGCAGGCCGGCTACGCCGTCGACAAGGCGTTCGACGGCGAGGAGGGGGCGTTCCTCGGCGAGACCGAGCCCTACGATTGCATCATCCTCGACATGGGCCTGCCGAAGGCCGACGGGGTGTCGGTGCTGTCGGGCTGGCGCCGGGCGCAGATGAAGACGCCGGTCATCATCCTGACGGCCCGGGACCGCTGGAGCGACAAGGTCAACGGCTTCGATGCCGGGGCCGACGACTACGTCACCAAGCCGTTCCACATGGAGGAGCTGCTCGCCCGGGTGCGGGCGCTGCTGCGCCGGGCGGCCGGACACGCCTCGAGCCAGATCAGCGCCGGGCCGGTGGTGCTCGACACCCGTTCCGGCCGGGTCTTCGTCGACGGCAGCCCGGTCAAGCTGACCTCGCACGAGTACCGGCTGCTGTCCTACCTCATGCACCATGCCGGCCGCGTCGTGTCGCGGGCCGAGCTGACCGAGCATCTCTACGACCAGGATTTCGACCGCGACTCGAACACCATCGAGGTGTTCGTCGGCCGGCTGCGCAAGAAGCTCTCGGTCGACCTGATCCAGACCGTGCGCGGCCTCGGCTACCTCGTCGATCCGAACGGGCCCGGGCCGCAGGCGTGAGCGCGGCGTCGGGCCCCGGCGCCGCACCGGCCGAGGCGGAGCCGGCACCGGCCGACACCGTCCTCGGCTCCGAGCCCGCCCGCCGCGGCGGGTGGCGGCCGTGGCGGCGACGCTCGATCGCGGTCCGCCTCGCGGTCTCGGCGCTGCTGTCGAGCGCCCTGATCCTGCTCGTCGCCGGGCTGATCCTCTCGACCCTCTACCGCGAGACCACCGAGCGGGCCTTCGACAGCCGCCTGATCGTCTACGCCAACGATCTCGCCACCAGCCTCGTCTCGCCGGGGGATTCGGACCCGCGCTTCTTCGGCTCCCTCGGCGATCCCCGCTTCGACCTGCCGCTCTCCGGCTGGTACTGGCAGGTCGGGCGCCCGAACGCCCGGCCGCGCGACCTGCGCACCTCGCGCTCCCTCGTCGGGGTGCCGCTGCCGCCGCCGGACGACGCGGTCGGCGAGTCCGGCGCCGGCCAGCTCCGCAAGGGCTACGGGCGGGCCCAGGACGAGCGGCCGCTGCGGATCATCGAGCGCAACGTCGACGTCGGCGAGGAGGGCCGCTACGTCGTGCGGGTCGCCGGCCCCTCCGACGAGATCGAGGCGGACATGCGCCGCTTCACCTTCGCGCTCACCACCACCTTCTCGCTGCTCGGCCTGTCGCTCGGCCTCACCACCCTGCTGCAGATCCGCTTCGGCCTCGCGCCGCTCATCAAGCTGCGGGCGGCTTTGGGCGCGATCCGGCGCGGCGAGGCCGACCGCATCTCCGGCGAGTACCCGCGGGACATCGCGCCGCTCGCCGGCGAGGTGAACCTGCTCCTGGAGACCAACCGCGAGATCCTGGAGCGCGCCCGGACCCAGGTCGGCAACCTCGCCCACGCCCTCAAGACCCCGCTCAGCATCATCGTCAACGAGGCCTCGGCCGGCGACGCCGGCAGCGAACTGGCGGTGAAGGTGCGCGAGCAGGCGGCGGTGATGCGCGACCAGGTGAACTACCATCTCGACCGCGCCCGGGCGGCGGCGCTCGCCGGGGCGCTCGGCACCTTCACCGACGTCGAGCCGGCCGTCGCCGCCCTGGTGCGCACCTTCGGCAAGATTTTCCGCGACAAGGACCTCACGTACGACACCCACATCACCCCGGGCCTGCGTTTCCGCGGCGAGCGCCAGGACTTCGAGGAGATGATCGGCAACCTCGTCGACAACGCCTCGAAATGGGCCGCCTCGCGGGTGTCGATCCGGGCCGAGGTGATCGGCAAGGGCGACTATCCCCACCTCATCGTCACCGTGGAGGACGACGGCCCCGGCCTGCCGCCGGAGGCCCGTATCGCGGTGCTCAAGCGCGGCCAGCGCCTCGACGAGACCGTGCCCGGCTCGGGCCTCGGCCTCTCCATCGTCTCCGACCTCGCCGCGCTCTACCGCGGCCGCCTGCGCCTGGATGCGGCGTCCCTCGGCGGGCTCAAGGCGGTCATCGAGGTGCCGGGGGATGCGAGCCCGGGAGGGCCGGGGTAGGATGCCCTTCCGGGCCAGCCGTCCTCGGCGAGCATGGGCGGCCCGGCCACGGGCGAGCCGCCGGCCCGATGGACCACGAGGAGGGCATTGCCGGTACCGCCGCTCTCCGGACCGGACGACGCCTACGCCTCCGCCCCCTGGAGCAGCCGCGCCGCCGCGGCGCGCGCCTCCTCGGTCACCGTCGCGCCGGCGAGCATGCGGGCGATCTCCTCGCGGCGCGGGGCGGCGGCGAGCGGGTTGACGCGGGTCGCGACCCGGTCGGAGCCCTTCACCGCCTCCTTGGCGATGAGGAAGTGGGTCGAGGCGCGCGCCGCGACCTGGGGCGCGTGGGTGACGGCGACGACCTGGACCCGGGCCGAGAGCCGGGCGAGGCGGGCGCCGATCGCGTCCGCCACCGCGCCGCCGACGCCGGTGTCGATCTCGTCGAAGATCAGGGTCGGGGCCGAGCCCTTGTCGGCCAGCACCACCTTGAGGGCGAGCATGAAGCGCGACAGCTCGCCGCCCGAGGCCACCTTCATCATCGGGCCGGGCCGGGTGCCCGGGTTGGTCTGGGCCCAGAACTCGATCCGGTCGAGGCCGGCGGCGTCGCGCGCCGCCTCGTCGGTGGCGATCTCGGTGAGGAAGCGGGCGCGCTCCAGCTTCAGCGGCGGCAGCTCGGCCTGCACCGCCTTGTCGAGGGCGGACGCCGCCTTGCGCCGGCCCTTGCTCAGCGCCCGGGCGCGGTCGAGATAGGCCGCCTCCGCCGAAGCGAGGGCGGATTCGAGCTTGCCGAGAGCCTCCTCGCCGGCATCGATCGCCGCCACGTCGGCGGCGTAGCGGTCGCTGAGCGCCGCGAGGTCGTCGGCGGCGACGTCGTACTTGCGGGCGGCGGCGCGCAGGGCGAACAGGCGCTCCTCGACGCGCTCCAGCTCGCGCGGATCGAACTCCGCCGCCTGGAGCGCGTCGTCGAGGACCGAGCGGGCCTCGTCGAGGGCGACGAGGGCGGCGTCGAGGGCGGCGACGCAGGGCTCGACCAGCCCCGGCGCCTGCGCCGCCCGGCGCTCCAGCTTGCGCAGGGCCGCCGAGAGGTGGGCGCTGGGCGAGCCCTGGCCGCCGACCGCCTCCAGCGCCTCGTTGATCTCGCGCGCGACCTTCTCGCCCTGCTGCATCGTGGTCCGGCGCCCGGCGAGTTCGGCCTCCTCCCCCGGCCTGGGGGCGAGGGCGGACAGTTCCTCGACCGCGTGGCGCAGGAAGTCGGATTCCTTGCGCGCCGCCTCGACCCGGGCGCGGTGCTCGGTCAGCGCGGTGCGCGCCCGGCGGACCTCCCGCGCCGCGTCGGCGACCTTGGCCCCCTGGCCCTGGAGGTTGCCGAAGGCGTCGAGGATCGCCCGGTGGGTGGTGGGGTCGGCGAGCGCGCGGTCGTCGTGCTGGCCGTGGATCTCGACGAGCGCCGCGCCGATCGCCCGCAGCACTTGCACGCCGACCGGCTGGTCGTTGACGAAGGCGCGGGTGCGCCCGTCCGCGACCTGGACCCGGCGCAGGATCAGGTCGCCCTCGGTGTCGAGGTCGGAGGCTGCCGCCAGCGTCCGGGCGGGGTGGTCGAGGGGCACGTCGAAGACCGCGGTGACCTGCCCCTGGGCCTCGCCCTGGCGCACCAGCCGCCCGTCGCCCCGCCCGCCCAGCGCCAGCGCGAAGGCGTCGAGCAGGATCGACTTGCCGGCGCCGGTCTCGCCCGTGAGGACGCTGAGGCCTTCGCGGAAGTTCAGCTCGAGTTTGTCGATCAGGACGATGTCGCGGATCGCGAGCTGAACCAGCATGCCGCCCTTGCCGGGTCTGTGACGGGAGAGATCGGGGGTCTTTACAGCGCGGCGCGGCGGCGCGCGAGTGCGCGCCGCCGCCGCAGTCGACGGAGGGGGTCCGCGGCGCCGGGCGCCGGCGTTCCTACTGGGCCTGCGCCGTGCGCGGGATGCCCATCACGTCCTTGAACGCCTTGCTGATCCACGAGGACTTCTCCTCGCGCGGCTCGACGCCGCCGTTCTGGAGCAGGGCGAAGGCGTCCTTGTACCAGGGGCTGTCGGGGAAGTTGTGGCCGAGCACCGCCGCGGCGGTCTGGGCCTCGGCGACGATGCCGAGCGCCATGTAGGCTTCGGCGAGGCGCTCCAGCGCCTCCTCGGCATGGCGGGTGGTCTGGTACTTGCTCACGACGTCGCGGAAGCGGTTGATCGCCGCCGGGAAGTTGCGCCGCTCGAGGTAGTAGCGGCCGATCTCCATCTCCTTGCCGGCGAGCTGGTCGCGGGTGATCTGGATCTTGGCCTTGGCGTCGGCGGCGTATTCCGAGGTCGGGTAGCGCTGCACGAGCTCGTTCAGGGCGGCGAGCGCCCGCTCGGAGCGGTCCTGGTCGCGGGTCACGTCCGGGATCTGCTTGTAGTGCGACATCGCCAGCAGGTACTGGGCGTAGGCCGCATCCTTGCTCGCCGGGTGGCGCTGGAGGTAGCGCTTCGAGGCGGTGATCGCGTCCTCGTACTTGCCGCCCTCGTAGTTGCTGTAGGCGGTCATCAGCACCGCCTTCCGCGACCAGTCGGAATAGGCGTACTGCTTGTCGAGGTCGCCGAACCGCTTGTTCGCGGCCTCGAAGTCGCGGTCCTCGAGCTTGGCGAGGCCCTCGCTGTAGAGCTTGTCGGCGGGAACGTCCGGCACGACCTCGGGCTTGTACTTCGGGTCGGCGAAGGGGTTGAGCGAGTCGAGGGAGTCGCACCCTGCCAGCGCGAGGCCGCAGCCGGCGAGCAGCGCGACCCGGAGAACGACGACCTTCGCACCGCGAAGCGGACCCTGAGCACCGCGAGGCAAGAGGGCGAGAGGCATTCGGGTTCTTCCCCCAGAACAGGCGGCCGGCAGGCCGCGATGAGAGCCGCGCGGCTGGACCGGAACCGCGGAGTGGTCGGCCACGCCCGGCGGGTTCCGCGCCGCGTGACCTGATGGGATGCGATTGGGGCGCGAAAGCGGCGCCGTCACCGGTTCCGGTGGATGGTTCCGTCCGCGACGCCGCCTCTTAACCGAAATGCAAGAAGGTGTGGCGCGGGAGCCACCCGCCGGGGGCGGCGGGTCGAGGCGGCAGGCCCTCGCGTGCCGGCAGGACCCCGCGAGGATCGGAGAGGCCGCCGCGCAGGCACGGCCCCGGACCGTCCGGAGGGCGTTTCACACGATTTCCGATTGATCGCTTCGCGATGCGGAAACCGGCTTCGCTCACGCGCGCGGAGCGAAGCTCCGCCGCGCGGGCTGAGCGATACGATTGCCGCAACGGATCGTTCGGAAAATCGTATCAGAGATCGGGAGCGTAGACCGCGGCGCCGAGGGCGACCCCGACCTCGGCCAGGACCGGCTCGCGGCGGGTGCCGGCGCCCTCGACGATGGCGAAGTTCGCCCGGTCGGCGAAGAGCGCGTCGAGGACCGCCACGTTGAGGCCGTGGCCGCCGCAATAGGAGTGGTAGGCGCCCTGGATCGGCAGGCCGGCGAGGGCGAGGTCGCCGACCGCGTCGAGGATCTTGTGGCGGACGAACTCGTCCGGGTAGCGCAGGCCCTCGGGGTTGACGACGCCGCCCTCCCCGACCGCGACGGTGTTCTCGAGCGAGGCGCCGAGCGCGAAGCCGGCCTTCCAGTAGCGCTCGACGTCGCGCATCATGCCGAAGGTGCGGGCGCGGGAGATCTCGCGGCGGTACAGAGCCGGGGTGAGCTCGACGGCCTTGCGGCTGCGGCCGATCACCGGGCTCTCGAAATCGATCTCGACGTCGAGGCGGAAGCCGCGCTCGTGCGGGCGGAGTTCGGCGAAGGCGCGGCCCTTCTCGGCGCGGACCGCCTTCAGCACCTTGATGAAGCGCCGGGGGACGCCGCAGGAGGCGGTGCCGACCTCGTCGATCGCCGCCACGAAGGGGGCGCTGCTGCCGTCGAGGATCGGCATCTCGGGGCCGTCGATCTCGACGAGGACGTTGTCGATGCCGAGGCCGTAGAGGGCCGACATCAGGTGCTCGATGGTGGCGACGGCGCCGGTGTGGCGGTCGCCGATCACGGTGCACAGCTCGGTGGCGGAGACCTGGGCGTGGTGCGCCTGGATCAGGCGGTCCCGGCCCTGTGCGAAGCCGGTGCGGAGGAAGGCGATGCCGTGATGGGCCTGGGCGGGATGAAGGGTGATGCTGGCAGGGTTGCCGGAGTGGACGCCGATGCCTGTGAGGCTCACGGCCGAGCGAAGGGTCGTTTGTTGACTCGTTCTCATCTACTCAGCCCTCGGCCGCGATCCGACGCCGCGACCCACTGGGGAGGCGCGTTCGACTGAGACCCGTCCGCTGCTTGAAGCCCTTTGGACGTGCGTGCCGGCCTGAGCGGGCCACCCGTCCTTATCTCTGAGAAGAGCTATAGTCGGGCCCGCAAGCGCGGCCAAATCACGGATTCTTACGCTCTGTAACAAGGCAGGGGATTCCGCGCAAAGATGTAAAAGCCTTTTAGAACAAATGCTTGAACAACAGCTTAACCCCGGAGCCGGGGGGCTCCGGGGTGTGGCGGAAAAGTCGCAAGGGGAGTCTCGGAACCGTCTTCGTGGCGGCTCCGTGGCAGCCCTCCCGGCCGGTCGCCCGGCGACCCCGCGGGGTCGCCGGGCGCGGCGCGGCCGGATCAGTTCGCCTGACGGCGCAGGAAGGCCGGGATCTCGAGCTGATCGTCGTCCATCATCCGCGGCGCCGGCACGGCCCGGCCCTGCGGATCGAGGTTGCCCTGGGCCGGCCGGTAGGCAGGGACCTGGGGAGCATGGGCCTGCGGGGCGTGGGCCTGCGGGGCGTAGCCCTGGGGCGGGCGCGGCATCGCCGGGGCGGCGGGAGCCTGGACCGCCGGGCGCGGCGCCGGATGATGCGCGGCGGGCTGCGGCGCCGGCTGGGCCGGGGCCGCCTCGTCCTCGCGCCGGCCGCCGAAGCCGACGGTGGCGAGGCGGCGCAGCAGCGAGGTCCGCTTGGCGTCCGGGCTCGCCGCCTGGGCGACCGGCTCCTCGCCGCGGCTGGCCCGGATCTGGTTCTGGGCCGGCAGCGGCAGGTCCTGCACCCGCGGCATCCGCGGGGCGCGCACCACCGCCGGGGACGGCGGGATGAACGGGGCGGAGGCCGACGACATCGGCGCCTCGGCGGCCGGGGCGGCGTGGGCCTGCGGCTCGTAGGCCGGCATCCGCGGCTGGGCCGGGGTGATCTGGACCTCGTCGCGGATCAGCGCCGCCGCCTGGTGGTGCATGTCGTGGCGCCCGAGATCCGGCATCGCCGGATGGGTCGGGGCCGCGACCGGCTCCGGCGCGGGCGCGGCCGGGCGGGCCGCTACCGCCGGCTCGGCGGGACGAAAGGAGGCGGCAGGCGCCTGGGCCGGCGCGGCGGCGCGGGCGCGGGCCTCGGCCCGCAGCCGCTCGGCGACCTCGGCGATGCGCTGCTCGGTCTGGGCGATCTCCGGCGAGCCGACCGCGTTGGCGGCGATCAGGGCCGGCTCGATGCCGGTGGCGACCACCGAGACCCGGATGATGCCGTCGAGGCTCTCGTCGAAGGTGGCGCCGAGGATGATGTTGGCGTCGGAATCGACCTCCTCGCGGATGCGGGTCGCGGCCTCGTCGAGCTCGTAGAGCGTCAGGTCGTTGCCGCCGGTGATCGAGATCAAGAGGCCGCGGGCGCCCTTCATCGAGACGTCGTCGAGGAGCGGGTTGGCGATGGCGGCTTCCGCCGCCCGGTTGGCGCGCTTCTCGCCGGACGCCTCGCCGGTGCCCATCATCGCCTTGCCCATGCCGCGCATGATCGCCCGCACGTCGGCGAAGTCGAGGTTGATGAGACCCTCCTTCACCATCAGGTCGGTGATGCAGGCGACGCCGGAGTAGAGCACCTGGTCGGCCATCGCGAAGGCGTCGGCGAAGGTGGTCTTCTCGTTGGCGACCCGGAACAGGTTCTGGTTCGGGATCACGATCAGGGTGTCGACCGCCTGCTGAAGCTCGGAGATGCCGGCCTCGGCGGTGCGCATCCGGCGCACGCCCTCGAACTGGAACGGCTTCGTCACGACGCCGACCGTCAGGATGCCCATGTCGCGGGCGGCGCGGGCGATGACCGGCGCCGCGCCGGTGCCGGTGCCGCCGCCCATGCCGGCGGTGATGAAGCACATGTGGGCGCCCGAGAGCTGGTCGCGGATCTCGTCGATCACCTCCTCGGCGGCGGCGCGGCCGACCTCCGGCTGCGAGCCGGCGCCGAGCCCCTGCGTCACGCCGATGCCCATCTGGATCACGCGCTCGGCCTTCGAGGAGGTCAGCGCCTGGGCGTCGGTGTTGGCGACCACGAACTCGCAGCCGAGCAGGCCCGACTCGATCATGTTGTTGACGGCATTGCCGCCGGCGCCGCCGACGCCGAACACGGTGATGCGGGGCTTGAGTTCCCGGATGTCGGGGGCTTGCAGACTGATGGCCATGGTGCGCGAGCCTCTCGTCACGTCTCGTCTGGTGTTCGTGTGGGGCGCCGACCCGGCGCCGGTTGGTCTCCGTCCGTCCGTCGAGCCCGGGGGCTCATCGGACGGCCGATCTCAGAAGCTCTCCCGGATCCACCGTCCGACCCTGGAGAGGTAGCCGTCCTGGGCGAGGCCGACCGCCCCGCCCTGCCCTCGCGGCTCGAAATGCTCGATGTGCGAGACCTGGGGGTAGACCAGGAGCCCGACCGCGGCCGAGAAGGCCGGCCCCTTGGCGGCCTCCGGCAGCCCCTTGATGCCGAGCGGCCGGCCGATCCGGACCTGGCCCTGGAGGATGCGGCGGGCGACGTCCGGCAGGCCGACGAGCTGGCTCGCCCCGCCGGTGAGCACCACCCGGCGCCCGGCCTGGGCGGCGAAGCCGGCATTGCGCAGGCGGTCGCGCACCAGTTCGAGCATCTCCTCGACCCGCGGGCGGATGATCCGCACGAGCTGGGACTTGGGGATGTGATGCGGCAGGTCGCGCTCGTCCTCGTCGACGCCGTGGACCGCGATCATGTCGCGCTCGTCGGAGGCGGTCGCCATGGCGGCGCCGTAGAGCGTCTTGAGGCGCTCGGCCGCCACCACCCGGGTCGAGAGCCCGCGGGCGATGTCCATGGTGACGTGGTGGCCGCCGACCGCGATCGCGTCGACGTGGACGAGGTGGCCGCCGGAGAAGACGCCGACGCTGGTGGTGCCGCCACCCATGTCGACCACCGCGACACCCATCTCGGCCTCGTCGTCGACGAGCGCCGAGAGCCCCGACGCGTAGGGGGTGGCGATCACCGCCTCGACGCCGAGGTGGCAGTTCTCCACCGCCAGCATCAGGTTGCGGGCGGCGGCGGCCTCCGCGGTGACGACGTGCAGGTCGACGCCGAGGGTCTCGCCGATCATGCCCGACGGATCAACCACCGCGCTCTGCTGGTCGAGGGAGTAGCCGGTCGGCAGGGCGTGCAGCACCGCCCGGCCGGGGCTGACGCTGCGGGTGCTCGCGGTCTCCAGCACCCGCTGGACGTCGCCGGCGGTGACCGAGCCGGTGCGCACCGGCACCCGCGCCTCGAAATGCTGCGCCCCGAGCCGCCCGCCCGACAGGTTGACGATGACCGACTGGACCTCGACCTTCGCCATCCGCTCGGCGGCGTGGACCGCCTGCCGGATCGCGCTCTCGGCGGCTTCGAGGTCGACCACCGCGCCGCCCTTGAGGCCCAGCGAGCGCTGGTGCCCGATGCCGATGATGCGGGCGAGGTGGGTGCGGCCGCGCAGGGTCGAGAGCGATTCCATCGGCTGCAGCTCGGCGACGAGGCAGACGATCTTGCTGGTGCCGATGTCGAGCACCGACAGGGTCGCGCTGCGCCGGGCCGAGAGCGGCTTCAGGCGGGGCGTCAGGCCGTGCTGGAGGAGACTCATGACGCGACGCTCACCCGACTGGACACGATGACCGAGCCTGTTCGTGCGGGACCGACCGGACGGCTCATGTCTCGGTGCCCTTCTTCGGCCGCTTCTTCTGCGAGTCCTGGCGCGCCGCGGCGGCCTCCTCGGTGAGGCGCACCACCACCCGGTCGGGCAGGCGCAGGTCGACCGCGATGATGTCCTTCTCCAGGATGCGCGACTCGGCCTCCAGGCGCACGAGGCGGGTCATCGCCTCGCGGGCGCCCTCCTCCGGCAGGCGGATGTCGATGCCGTCGAGCTTGAGCGTCCAGCGCCGGCCCGAGACCAGGGTGCCGGCCTTGATCCGCTCCCTCAGCGGCCCGGCGGCCTCCAGCAGGTCGAGATACTCCCGGGTGCGCAGGTTCGCCTCCTCGCCGACGACGAGGGGCAGGGCCGCGAAGCGGCCGTCGCGCATCTGGTCGATCTCGCGGCCGTCGGCGGAGATCACCGCGATCTCGCCGTTGCGCTGCCACAGGGCGCTCGGCTCGCGCTCGGTCAGGGTGACCAGGAGCTCGTTGGGATAGATCTTGCGCACCGAGACCGCCGCGATCAGCGGCACCTGCGACAGCCGCTCGCGCACCTCGGCCACGCTGAGGAACGGCAGCGAGGCGCGCTGGTCGAGGCCGGCGGCCTGGAGGATCTCCCGGGCATGGAGCCCGGTGATCCCGGTGATCGTCACCTTGTCGAGCCCGAAGCCCGCCACCCGCGCCAGCACGTCCACCGGCCGGCCGGCGCTGGCGAGCAGGACGGTGTAGGCGCCGCTCGCCCCGAACCCGACGATCCCGACGAGACCGAAGAAGCCGAGCATCAGGCCGGTGCCGAGCAGGGCCGGCATGCGCTGCTCGATCGGCACCGCCACCGACGAGCGGCGCGAGCGCAGGAAGCGCGGCAGCCGGCGCGTCAGGCGCGACGGCTGGCGCGGCCCCGCCGCCCGGGCAGGGGCCGGGGTCGGGGCAGGGGAACCGGCGGCCGCGTCGCCGGCGAAGCCGGGGGCGGTCAGCGGTTCAGGGAAGCGTCCTCCACCATCCATCGGACGAGGTCACCGAAACTGTGCCCGGCATGGGCTGCGAGTTCTGGCACCAGGCTGGTCTCGGTCATGCCGGGCTGCGTGTTGACCTCCAGCACCACGACCGCACCGGTGCCACCCGGTGTGTCGTCGTAGCGAAGGTCGGCACGGCTCACGCCCCGGCAGCCAAGTGCTTGATGCGCCGTTAACGCCAACTCTCGAACGGTCTGGTAAATTTTCGGTTTAATTTCTGCCGGCAGGACGTGGACCGAGCCCCCCGCGGCGTATTTCGCGTCGTAGTCGTACCACTCCCCGGTGGCCGGCCGGATGTCGATGACGCCGAGCGCCCGGTCGCCCATCACCGCGCAGGTCAGCTCGCGGCCCGGAATGTAAGTCTCCGCAAGGAGTTCGTCGCCGAACGGCCAGTCCGCCCGGGCGAGTTCCCGGGGCGGGTGGGAGCGCCCGTCGCGCACGATCGTGACCCCGACCGAGGAGCCCTCGGCGATCGGCTTTATGACGTAGGGCGGGGGCAGGACGTGGCCTCTCGCGGCGTCGAACCTGTCAACGATCCGGCCCTCGGGCACCGGCACGCCGGCCGCCCGCATCACCACCTTGGCCCGGTCCTTCCGCATCGCCAGCGACGAGGCGAGCACGCCGGAATGGGTGTAGGGGAGGCTCAGGAGTTCGAGGAGGCCCTGGACGGTGCCGTCCTCGCCGAACGGCCCGTGGAGCGCGTTGAACACCACGTCGGGCGCGACCGCGGACAGGACCGCCGCCACGTCGCGCTGCATGTCGATGGCGGTGACCCGGTAGCCCTGTTCCTCCAGGGCCTTCGCGCAGGCGGCGCCGGAGCGCAGCGACACCTCGCGCTCCGCGGACCAGCCTCCCATCAGGACGGCGACGTGCCTGGCCATGATTCGCTCCCCGGTGGATGTGAAGTTCGGGCGAATCAGGCCGCCGGCCGGCCGATGCGCCGGATCTCCCAGTGCAGGTCGATGCCGGAGGTCTCGCGGACCCGCCGGCGCACCTCCTCGCCCAACGCCTCGATGTCGGCCGCGGTGGCGCCGTCGCGGTTGATGAGGAAGTTGCAGTGCATCTCCGACACCTGGGCGCCGCCGCGCACGAGCCCCCGGCAACCGGCGGCGTCGATGAGCTGCCACGCCTTGGCGCCGTCGGGGTTCTTGAACGTCGAGCCGCCGGTGCGCTCGCGGATCGGCTGCGCCGCCTCGCGGGCCGCGGTCACCCGGTCCATCTCGGCCTGGATCGCCTCGCGGTCGCCGGGCCGGCCGCGAAACAGCGCGCTCGTGAAGATCACGTCCTCGGGCACGCCGCTGTGCCGGTAGCGGAAACCCATCTCGGCGTGGGCGTAGGTGCGGGCGGTGCCGTCGCGGGAGACGCCGCGCGCCTCGACCAGTACGTCGGTGGTCTCGCCGCCATGGGCGCCGGCATTCATCCTGAGCGCCCCGCCGATCGAGCCGGGGATGCCGCGGAAGAAGGCGAGCCCGTCGAGCCCGGCCTCGGCGGCGGTGCGGGCGACCTTCACGTCCGGCACCGCGGTGCCGGCCCGGATCGTCCCGCCCTCGACGACGACGCTGCCGAACGCCTTGCCGCCGAGGCGGATGACGAGCCCCGGCACGCCGCCGTCGCGCACGATCAGGTTCGAGCCGAGGCCGATCACCGTCACGGGCACCTCGGCCGGCAGGGCGGCGAGCGCCGCCGCGAGGTCGTCCTCGTCGGCGGGGGTGAACAGCACCTGCGCCGGCCCGCCGACGCGGAACCACGTCAGGTCGGCGAGGGGATGGTCGGGCAGGAGCCGGCCGCGCAGGCGGGCCGGAGCCAGGAGGGCGAGGAGGTCGGTGGAGGTGGTCATGGCCCGCCGTTCAGGATGGTCGTGGTCGCGGATGCGGCCGGCTTTGCGTGGGAGTGTTGCCAGCGAGGGTCGTGCGCGTCGTCGTCACCGGACACGAGCCGGCCTCGCCCTCCCCCCTCTGCGGGGGTTATCCGGGGAAAGACGTGGCGCGTCTCCCCTCTCCCGAGTGGGAGAGGGGCCGGGCCGGATCTGAAAGATCCGCATGAGGGTGGCTCGGGTTCAGGATCAAGCTCTCAAGGTTGAGCTGCGCAGCTCGACTTTTAGTGTCCTATTCTGTGGACGAGCCACCCTGCGCGATCTTCGATCGCCCCTACCCCTCTCCCACTCGGGAGAGGGGATCCCGCGCTTGATCCTGAACGACATTTTCCTCGGACAGCCCTGCGCGAAGGGGGGAGGATCGGGTGTGGTGGCCCCTACGCCGCCTTCTCGCCCAGCGCCGCCAGCTCGCCCGGCAGGGCGTAGGCCCACTGGGTGATGTTGCCGGCCCCCAGGCACACGACGTAGTCGCCGGGGCCGGCGACGCCGCGGACCAGCCCGGCGAGATCCTCGCTGCGCTCCAGCACCACGGCGTTGCGGTGGCCGCGCGAGGTCAGGCCGGCGACGAGCGAGTCGCGGTCGAAGCCCTCGATCGGCGCCTCGCCGGCGGCGTAGACCGGGGCGACGATCACCGTGTCGGCGTCGTTGAAGCAGGTGCAGAAATCGTCGAACAGCGAGGCGAGCCGGGTGTAGCGGTGCGGCTGCACCACCGCGATCACGTTGCCGTCGGTCGAGGCCCGGGCCGCCTTCAGCACCGCCCGGATCTCGACCGGGTGATGGCCGTAATCGTCGAAGATCTCGACGCCGTTCCAGGTGCCGGTCTTGGTGAAGCGCCGCTTGACGCCGCCGAAGCCGGCCAGCGCCCGGCGGATCGCCTCCGGCGAGACGCCGAGCTCGTGGGCGACCGCGAGCGCCGCGGTGGCGTTGAGCGCGTTGTGCTTGCCCGGCATCGGCAGGACGAGGTCCTCCATCTCCAGCCGGAAGCCGGGGCGGCGGTCGCGGATCATCACCCGGAACCGGCTCTGGCCGCCCTTGAGGTCGACGTCGAGCAGGCGCACGTCGGCCTGCGGGTTCTCGCCGTAGGTGACGATGCGCCGGTCCTCGATCCGCCCGACGAGGTCCTGCACCGTCGGGTGGTCGATGCACATCACCGCGAAGCCGTAGAACGGGATGTTGTCGATGAAGGCGCGGAACGCGTCCTTGACCTTGTCGAAGCTGCCGAAATGGTCGAGGTGCTCGGGGTCGATGTTGGTGACGATGGCGATGTCGGCCGGCAGCTTCAGGAAGGTGCCGTCGGACTCGTCGGCCTCCACCACCATCCAGTCGCCCTCGCCCATCCGGGCGTTGGTGCCGTAGGCGTTGATGATGCCGCCGTTGATGACGGTGGGATCGAGGTCGCCGGCGTCGAGGAGCGTCGCGACGAGGGAGGTCGTGGTGGTCTTGCCGTGGGTTCCCGCGACCGCGACGCTCGACTTGAACCGCATCAGCTCGGCCAGCATCTCGGCCCGGCGCACCACCGGCAGCCGGCGCTCGCGGGCGCTGGCGAGTTCCGGGTTGTCGCGCCGGATCGCTGTCGAGACCACCACCAGCTCGGCGTCGCCGAGGTTCTCGGCCCGGTGGCCGACGAAGGTCGTCATGCCCTTCTCGGCCAGCCGCCGGACGTTGTAGTTGTCGGAGGCGTCCGAGCCCTGCACCGTGTAGCCGAGGTTGTGCATCACCTCGGCGATGCCGGACATGCCGATGCCGCCGATGCCGATGAAGTGGATGGGGCCTAGCTTTTTCGGCAGTTGCATGGGTGCGGGTCCTTTCGGCGTCGGTCAGCGGGCGGCGGCGAGCGCGGTTTCGACCACCAGGGCGGCGAGGCGTTCGGCGGCGTCCGGCAGTCCCCCGGCGCGGGCGGCGGCGGCGGCCGCGGTGAGCCGGGCCGGGTCGCCGAACAGCGCCTCGAGCTGCCCGGCGAGCCGCTCGGGAGTGAAGTCGGATTGCGGTATCGGGAAGGCGGCGCCGGATGCCCCGGGCACCGCCGCGTTGGCGGCCTGGTCCTGGTCGAGGGCGCCGGGCAGCGGCACCAGGATCGCCGGGCGGCCGATCACGCCGAGTTCCGCCACCGTCGAGGCGCCGGAGCGCCCGACGACGAGGTGCGACGCCGCCATCTTGGCCGGCAGATCCTTGAAGAACGGCGCCGCCGTGAAGGCGGCGAGCCCGGCCCGGCCGTAGAGGTCCTGGACGCGGGCGAGGTCCTCGGCCCGGGCCTGCTGGATCACCGTGAGGCGGGCGCGCAGCGGCGCCGGCAGGCGCAGGACCGCGTCGGGCACCACGTCGCTCATCACCCGGGCGCCCTGGCTGCCGCCGAAGACGAGGAGTTCGAGCGGCGAATCCGGCGAGAGCGGCGGATACGGCATGTCGGCGGCGGCGAGCACCGCCGGCCGCACCGGGTTGCCGGTATGGGCCCGGCGCGCCGTCGCCTTGGCGGGCACGCCGCCGACCGCGGCGAAGCCGGTGGCGATCGCCGCGGCGCCGCGGGCGAGGAAGCGGTTGGCCCGGCCCATCACGGCGTTCTGCTCGTGCAGCAGGGTCGGCACCTTGAGCATCTGGGCGGCCAGCACCGGCGGCACGGTCGGGTAGCCGCCGAAGCCGACCACCACCGCCGGATTGAGGCGGCGCACCGCCGCGACCGCCGAGGCGAAGCCGCGCCCGAGGGTGAGGAAGGCCCGCCCGCGCACCAGCGGCGAGCGGCCCGACGGCGTCGCCGAGGGGATCGCCACGATCTCCGAGGCCGGGAACTCGCCCGAGAGCGCCGCGACGCGGCTGTCGGTGGCGAGCGCGACCCGGATGCCGCGGTCGCGCAGGCGCAGGGCCAGGGCCTCGGCCGGGAAGAGGTGGCCGCCGGTGCCGCCGGCGGCGACGAGCACGAGGGGTTGGGCAACGGTCATGAGGCGCGTTTCGTTAGCAGCGTTTCATCGGCGGCGGTGCGGGCCCGGACCCGCGGTGACGGAGGCGTGCACCCCCGGGTCCCGCCCGCCCGACGGCGCCGCTTGTGTCACGCTGGGACGATGCGGTCACCCCCCGGCGGCCGGTGGCGACCATCGACCGGGCCCGGGAGCCCGCCTCGCCGCGCGATCCCGGGAGGCGTCGCGGTCAGGACCGCGCGGTCGCGTCCGGCCCGCGCATCATCGCGGCCCGGGGCCGCCGGCGGGTGAGCGCCATCAGGAAGCCCATGCCGAGGGCGAGCGAGATCAGCGACGAGCCGCCGTAGGACACGAAGGGCAGCGTCATGCCCTTGGCCGGCATCAGCCGGACGTTCACCGCCATGTTGATGCAGGCCTGGAGGCCGAACAGGGTGGCGAGGCCGACGATGGCGAGGCGGCAGAAGACGTCCTCGTTGCGCCGCGCCAGCACCAGCCCGCGCATGACGATGAAGCCGAACAGCAGCACCAGCCCGATGCAGATCAGGACGCCGAACTCCTCGCCGGCGACCGAGAAGATGAAGTCGGTGTGGGCGTCGGGCAGGTGGCGCTTGGCGACGCCCTCGCCGGGGCCGGTGCCGAGCCAGCCGCCGACGTTGAACGATTCCTTCGACCAGAACACCTGGAAGTTGTCGCCCGAATCCTCGTTGAGGAAGCGGTCGATGCGGGCGCGCACATGCGGCAGCAGCTCGTAGGCGGCGGTGACGCCGAGGAGGCCGAGACCGCCGAGCCCGGCGACCCAGATCAGGTGCAGGCCGGCGACGAACACCATGCAGCACCACACCATGGTGATGAGCATGGTCTGGCCGAAATCCGGCTGGAGGATCAGCGGCACGATGGTCATCGGCAGCAGCAGCAGGGCGAGGAAGCCGCCCGGCATGTCGCGCCGGCGCGAGCCCTCCGAGAATGCCCAGGCGGCGAGGACGACGAAGGCCGGCTTGACGAATTCCGACGGCTGCACGCCGATCGGCCCGAACTGGATCCAGCGGTGGGCGCCCTTGATCTCGGGTCCGTACTTGATCGCCAGCACGCACAGGACGATGCCGACCGAGTAGGTCACGAGCGCGAGGCGCCGGACGTGGCGCAGGGACAGGAACGACACCGCCAGGATCAGCGCGACGGTCGGCGCGAGATACATCACCTGGCGGTTGAGGAAGTGGAACGTCGGCAGGCCGAGGCGGTCGGCGACCGGCGGGCCGCCGGCCATCAGGAACACCAGCCCGATGGTCATCAGGGTGCCGAGGCCGGCGAGCAGGAACCGGTCGACGGTCCACCACCAGTCGCCGAGATGCGAGCGTTCGGCGCGGGACATCATGATGGCGGGATCCTCGCAGGCGCGACGCGAGGGCGCCCGGGACTGGCATCCCGGGGGCCGCTCTGTTCCCGTCAACCATCGTGCGGAATGGTAAACCGAGCGTTGCCGGAATGATGCGCGGGCCTGAGCCGCTGCCTATGACGACAAGGGCGCGTGGCCGGAGCACGCGATGAGGCTGACAGGATACAAGGCGGCGTTACGGTCTTCGGAGACGAAGCCTGCCCCTTCGACGATCGCCTGCGCGATGAGAAGATGATCGAAGGGATCGCGATGGTGAAGAGGCAGGCCGAGGAGTCCGTCCAGATGATGAGGCTCCACCCCGGGGAGATGAAATTCCTGATGCGGGCTGGCAGCAAGGACCTGCTGAAGATGGGCGTCGAGTTTCCCGATCCGGATCTTGATTACGATCTCCCAGAGCGATACCGCGCTGACCAGAATCTCATGATGAGGATCCGCGATCATCTCGCGTACCCGTGAGCCGAGCCGCTCGTCGTCGTTCAATCATCACAGAAGCGCGTGCGTATCGAGAAGCAGCCTCACTCCTCGCGACCTTCGATGGCAGCCAGCAGGTCGGGGGGAAGGGGGTCGAAGTCGGGCGACATGCGGATCCGCCCCCTCAACGCCCCGGGCCGACGCGGCGGCCGCACCATGCTTCGCGGAGGCTGGAGTAGGGCGACGGCTTCGGCCTGGGAGGTGATGACGAACGACGCGCCGCTCCGGACCCGCTCCAGGAACTCGGAGACGTGACCGCCGAACTCGTGGATGTCGATCCGCCGCGGTGCGGCAGCGTCCTGATCCGCACGGGTCATCGTGCTCTCCTGTCACCGAACGATGCTGATCGACGGCGGGACCTGCCAATCGCGAGCCGCCCCGAAGAGACGGCTCGCGATGGAACCATGCAAAGACCCTCGTCAGGTCATGTGGGACGCAGCCGACTACCCCTCCCGCGCCAGCGCCGCCGCCACCCGCCGGGCGAAGGCAACCGGGTCGCGGGGCGGGTCGCCGCCCTGGACGTGGGCGAGGTCGAGCAGCGTCTGCGCAGCCTCCCCGACCTCCTCGCCGGCACCCGCCCGCTCGGCGAGGCGGCGCACCAGCGGGTGGCGCGGGTTGAGTTCCAGCACCGGCTGGCCGGCGCCGAGGCCGCGGCCGGCCCGGCGCAGGAGACGCTGCATCTGGAGGTCGGGCCCGTGGGCCGGGGCGGCGAGCAGCACCGCGCTGTCGACGAGGCGGCGGCTCTCGCGCACTTCCGACACCGCGTCGCCGAGCGCCTCCTTGAGCTTCGGCAGCAGGCCCGACAGGTCGGCGGGCTCGTCGCCGGGCGCCACCTCAGGCTCGAAGGCCGAGAGGTCGTCGGCCCCCTGCGTGATGCTGCGGATCGGCTTGCCGTCGAACCGGTCGAACCGCTCGGGCCAGAACGCGTCGACGTGGTCGGAGAGGAGCAGCACTTCGAGGCCGCGCGCCTTGAAGCCCTCGATCTGGGCCGAGGCGGCGAGCGCCCTGGCGTCGTCGCCGACCAGGACGTAGATCGCCTCCTGCCCCGGCTTCATCCGGGAGACGTAATCGGAAAACGAGGTCCAGCCCTCCACGGCCGAGGAGCGGAAGCGCAGCAGGGCGGCGATGTCGTCGCGGTGCTCGACGTCCTCGTACAGGCCCTCCTTCAGCACCGGCCCGAACGCCTCCCAGAACGTCGCGTAGGTCTCGGGCTCCTTGGCGCGGGACTTCAGCTCGCCGATGACCTTCGCGGTGACCGCGCGGCGGATGCGGGCCAGAACCGGCGTCGCCTGGAGCATCTCGCGCGAGACGTTGAGCGGCAGGTCCTCGGTGTCGACCACGCCCTGCACGAAGCGCAGCCAGGACGGCAGCAGGCCGGCCTCGTCGGTGATGAACATCCGGCGCACGTGCAGGCGCACCTTGCTCTCGCGCTCCTCCTCGACCGCGAGGAACGGCTTCATGCCGGGCACGAACAGCAGGGCGTAGAACTCGAGCGACCCTTCCGCCCTCCAGTGCAGCGTCGCCCACGGCGCGTCGAAGTTGTGGCTGACGTGGCGGTAGAACTCGGTGTAGGCGTCCCCGGTCACCTCCGCCTTCGGCTTGCGCCACAGGGCGGTGCCCTGGTTGACCGTCTCCTCCTCGCCGTCGCGCGTCAGGGTCACCGGCACCGTGATGTGGTCGGCCCACTTGCGCACGATGTGCTCGATGCGCATCGGCTCGATGAACTCGTCGGCATCGGCCTTGATGTGCAGCACGATGTCAGTGCCGGGCTCGTCCCGGGTCGCGGAGGCGAGGGTGTACTCGCCCTGTCCCTCCGAGGCCCAGGTCCAGGCCTCGTCGGAGCCGGCGCGGCGCGAGGTGACCTCGACCCGGTCGGCGACCATGAAGGCGGAGTAGAACCCGACGCCGAACTGGCCGATGAGGCTCGGGCGCTCGTCGGGCCCGGCGTCGGCCAGCGACTGGCTGAAGGCCCGCGTGCCCGAGCGGGCGATGGTGCCGAGGTTCTGCGCCAGCTCGTCCTTGGTCATGCCGATGCCGGGATCGGACACGGTCAGGGTGCGGGCCTCCTTGTCGGGCCGGATCCGCACCTTGGAATCCGGCGGCAGCGCGAGGCCAGCCTCGGTCTGGGCGGCGAAGCGGCGCCGATCGACCGCGTCGGCGGCGTTGGCGACGAGTTCGCGCAGGAAGATCTCGCGCTCGGAATACAGCGCGTGGACGACCAGATCCAGGAGGCGCCCCACCTCCGCCCCGAAGGCATGCCGCTCCACCGTCTCGCTCACGTCGAAGGACTCCGTCTATTCCTCGTGACGGGGGGCGATATGCGGGGCGGGGCCGCGAATTTCAACGTCCTGGCGTCCGGATCGGAGCGCACCTGGTCCGATGGCCAGAATTATGTACAGACGGCTGTGGGCGAGGGCGAGCGGACCGTCTGGGACGATCCGAAGAACGAAGCGAACATCCTCGGTCGGCAGATCGACTTCGCGGATCTCGATGAGGCTTTCGACGGTCGTTTCGTCATCGTCGCCGAAGACCGGCGACGGGATTATGGCGAACGGCGCTTCGACATGCTGGTCGAGGTCCGGGGCGTGACGCTGAACATCGCGTTCCCGCCACGGTCTCCCGAGTCCCGGATCATCTCGGCACGCCCGGCCAGCCGCAGGGAGAGAAGGATCTTCCATGCCAAGCAAGCCAGCCAGGACGGGGGCCGGCCGGACCGATTGGGCGGCCCTCAAGGCGATGAGCGATGACGAGATCGAACGGATCGCGGCCGAGGACGAGGACACCCCGCCGTCCGGCGACGACCATTGGGCCGACGCGGCCATCGGCCTGCCGCCGGGCAAGACCTCGATCCATGCCAGCTTCGACCGCGACGTGGTCGAGTTCTTCAAGCGCGGCGGGCGCGGCTACCAGACCCGCATGAACGCCGTCCTGCGCCGCTACATGGAAGTCCAGAAGGCCGAGGAGGCCGGCCGATCCTGAACGATCGCCGGGATCGGCCGGCCTCACGCCGGCCCCGCCTCCCGCCGCGGCACCACGAGGTTGGCGACCAGCACCTGCACCGGCTCGCCGTCCTGGTTGAGCGTCGTCGTGCGCGCCTTGACGAGGCCCTGGTCGGGGCGCGAGTGCGACGGGCGGACCTCCAGCACCTCGCTCTCCAGGCGCAGGCGGTCGCCCGGGCGCACCGGGCGCGGCCAGCGCAGCTCGTCCATGCCGGCGCCGACGATGCCGCCGGCGAGCGGCAGTCCGCCATCGACGAGGAGCCGCATGGTGAGGGCGGCGGTGTGCCAGCCGCTCGCCGCGAGGCCGCCGAAGAACGTGCCCTCGGCCTCCCTCTCGTCGAGGTGGAAGGGCTGCGGATCGAAGTCGCGGGCGAACGCCTTGATCGCCTCGGCGGTCACCGTCAGTTCGCCCGAGCGGTGGATCGCGCCGGGCACGAGGTCGTCGAGGTACAGGCGGGGTGCGTCGGTCATCGTGTCGTCTCCGGTCAGCGGGTGGCCGGCACGGCGGCCGGGGCGGGAGCGCGGCGGGACCACGCGCCGGCGGCGGTGGCGGCGGCGTTGACGAGGGCGAGGACCAGGAGGCCGAGGCCGAGCGCCGCGAACACCCCGTCGAGCCCCGCCCCCGCCCGCAGGGCGAGCCAGCCGCCGCCGACCGAGACGGCGAGCCGCGCCAGCCCGGCGACGAGGGGCCAGCCGACCCGCCCGGCTCCCTGCGCGGCGAAGTAGAGGGCGAGGCCGATGCCGGCGAAGCCGTAGAACGGGCCGACGAGGTGCAGGTAGCGCGCCCCGGTGGCGAGCATCGCCGGGTCGTCGCCGAACAGGCGCAGGAACGCCTCGGGGTGGAGCGCCGCGGCGAGCCCGATCGCCTCGGTGAGGGCGCCGGCGATCAGAGCCCCGATCCAGGCGACGCGCACGGCCCGGGCGCGGTCGCCGGCGCCGATGCAGGTGCCGACCATCGCGCCGACCGGCGCGCCGAGGCCGAAGACCAGCGGCACCAGCAGGTATTCGAGCCGCGCGCCGGTGCCGTAGCCGGCCACCGCCCCGGGCCCGGCGGCGCCGGCGAAGCTCGTCGCCGCCGCGATGGTGAGGTTGGTGGTAAGGCTGATGACCGACGAGACCGCGCCGACCTTCAGGATCGCGGCCATCGGCGCGAGCGCGAGGCGCGGCGGCCGGGCGGCGGGGCGCACGAGCCCGCGCCCGGACCAGAGATGGTGGACGAACACGGCGCTGCCGGCGGCGTAGTAGGCCACGACCGCGACCCCGCCGCCGACGATGCCGAGGCCCGGCACCGGCCCGAAGCCGTAGATCAGCAGCGGGGAGACCGGCAGCAGCACCAGGGTGCCGAGGCAGGTCACGGTGGCGGGCAGCGCCATGTTGCCGGTGCCGCGCAGCACCGCCGCGAGGGCGTTGAACAGCCAGATCAGCGCCGCCCCGGCGAAGATCACGCCGCCGTAGGCCGACGCGGCGGCGAGCGAGCCGCCGACCCCGCCCATCGCGGCGTAGAGCGCCGGCCCGAGGGTCAGCGCCGCCAGGGTGGTGAGCAGGCCGAGGCCGAGCGCGATCGCGACCGCGTGCCAGACCAGGGCGTCGGCGACGTCCCGGCGCCCCGCCCCGAGGGAGCGGGCCACCGCCGAGAGGATGCCGCCGCCCATCCCGCCGGCCGAGACCATCTGCACCAGCATCAGCAGGGGGAACACCAGCGCCATGCCGGCCAGCGCATCGGTGCCGAGGCCGGCGACGAAGCCGGTCTCGATCAGCCCGACCAGGGCCTGGGCGAGCATCACCAGCACGTTCGGCCCGGCCAGACGCAGGAGCGTCGGGACGATGGGCGCGTGCAGCAGGCGGCGGGTCCGGTCGTCCATCACAAAGCCTCCCGCCCTGCGGGCCGGGCCGGTTCCGGCTCGACCTCGCGACCGTCCTCCGGCATCGTCGGACTGGCGTCGGCGGGAATGGTGGCATATGCCACTACTTCGTCAAGAGGGAGATCGGCGGGAGCGATGGCGGGAACCGGGCCTCATCCTTGCAGCAACGCCGCCCTGCGGCGGGCGACGCGGCGGCTCGGGCAGCTCTACGACGACGCGCTCGCCCCGGCGGGCCTCAAGGCGACGCAGTTCGGGCTCCTGGCGCAGATCCGCCTCCTGGATCAGCCGAGCATGGGCGACCTCGCCGCCGCGATGGTGATGGACCTGTCGGCGCTCGGCCACACCCTGCGGCCGCTCGCCCGCGACGGGCTGGTGGCGCTCACGGTCGACCCGCGCGACCGCCGCAGCCGCCGGGTCGCGGTGACCGCGGCGGGCGAGGCCCGCTTCCGCGAGGCGTTCCGGCTCTGGCGCGAGGTGCAGGCGCGCTTCGAGCGGACCTTCGGCGCCGAGAAGTCGGCGCTCCTGCGCGGCCTGCTCGACGAGATCGCCGCTCCGCCCTTCGCGGCGGCCTTCGCGGGCACGGCTCCGGCGGAGGCGGCCGAGGACGCATCCAGTTCTTGAGACCGGCGGTCACACATCCGGGCGTTTACGGTTTCTCCCGGCAGATCCTATAAAGACACGTCGTGCCCTCATCGGGCCGATTCCGACGAGATTGTTGAGTGATGTCCCTCCCTTCAGCGCCGGTCGCCCTGGTCGCGGATGACGATGAATTCTTCCGCCTCGCCCTGACGGCGATCCTCAACCGGATCGGCTTTGCGGAAGTGATCGAGACAGGCTCGTTCGATGCCGCCCTCGACCAGTTGGCGCAGCGCGGCTCCGCCGTCACCCTGGCGCTGTTCGACCTCGCGATGCCGGGCATGGACGGCCCGGTGAGCCTCAGCGCGGTGCGGGAATGCTTTCCGGCGGTCAAGGTCGCGGTGGTCTCCGCCTCCAGCACCCGGGCGCGGATCCTCGAAGCCCTGGAGGTCGGCGTGCACGGCTACGTGCCGAAGGGGCTCGGCGCCCACGAGCTGACCCGTGCCATCGGGACGATCCTCGACGGCCAGGTCTTCGTTCCCGCCATCCTGGCCACCCCCGACCCGACGCCCGGCCGCGCGGCCGGAGCCGAGACCCGCGTCGCGCCGGGCCGCACCCTGGACGCGGCCCGCGGGCCCGACCTGACGCCGCGCCAGCGCGACGTGCTCGCCCTGCTGGTCGAGGGCAAGTCGAACAAGGAGATCGCCCGCGACCTCAATCTCGGCGAGGGCACGGTGAAGGTCCACATGGCGGCACTGCTGCGCAGCCTCGGCGTGCAGAACCGCGCCGCGGCGGCGGTGGCCGGCGCCCGCCTGCTCGCCGGATGAGGCCGCGGGCGATCGCGATCCCCCCCTCCCCCGGCGACGCCCTGCACGCCGCTCCCGGGACGGCGGCCGCCGCGGCGGATCGCGACGCCGCGATGGTGCATGTCGGGCGCGACGGCTGGCTGTTCCTCATCGGCGGCAGCAACCAGGTCCTCGGCCAGTACCGGCATTCCTGGTCCGCGTGGCGGCACACCTGGCGCTGGCGCAGGCTGATCGAGCGGCGGGCGGCCCGCTGCCGGCGCCTCGGCATCACCTACCGGCACCTCGTGGTGCCCGAGAAGCTGACGGTGCTCGACGACCGCCTCGACGGGCTCGCCGTGGACGCATCGGCGGCGCCGGCCGCGCGCCTGCGGCGGGGGATGCGGCTGTCGCGGGCCTCCGGCAGCCTCGTCGACCTCGTCGGGCCGCTGCGGGCGGCGCGGCGGGGCGGGCACGGCCTCTACCTGCGCACCGACACCCACTGGAGCCACGACGGCTGCTTCGTCGCCTACGAGACGCTGTGCCGCCGGCTCGGCACCGCGCCGCGGGAGGACCTGCGCGACGGCCACGCGACGGAGACGATCGAGGTCTGCGGCGACCTCGGCATCAAGCTGAGCCCGCGGCAGTGGGAGTCGGTGCGCCTGCGGACGATCCGGCGCGACGCCGAACTCGCCGCGACGAACGCGCTGGTACAGGACTTCGAGGCCGCCGGGCGCGGGCCGTACCTGCATCTCGGCGCCCGGGTGGTGCTGCGCAACGCGTCCCCGGGCGCGGACCCGCGCCGCCTCGTGGTGTTCGGCGATTCGTGCTCGCACTTCCGCTGGGACATCCGCACCGGGATGCTGACCGGCCTCCTCGCCGAGACCTTCGCCGAGGTGCACTTCCTGTGGTCGACGGGCATCGACTGGGACTACGTCGCGGCGGTGCGGCCGGACGTCGTCGTCACCGAGATCGCCGAGCGGTTCATGGCCGAGCTGCCGCCCCTCGGCTACAGCCACGCCCGGCTGGAGGAGATGGTGCGCGCCCGCAAGGACCCCGCCTGATACGGAATCCGGAAGATTGCTTCCGGATTCCGTATCCCCAGCCCGCGCGGCGGAGCTTTGCTCCGCACGCATGAGCGAAGCCGATGTCCGCATCGCGAAGCGATCAACCGGATTTCGTATGAGCCGGTTTCACGCCGCGGCCCGGGCCGGGCGCGGGGCGGGCCTGGCGCTGCGGGCCGCCGCAGGGCGCTTGCGCGGGGCGGCCGGCGCCGGGGCCGGCTCGCTGCGCCGGCCGTTCCACCAGCCCTGCCAGCCCCAGGCGCCGGGCCCGATCATCGCGTAGAGGACGAGGCCGCCGGCGAGGCCGGCCTGGGCGAGAAACAGCTCCTGCTCGACCCGCGCCGTGGCGCCGCCATACTGCCAGAACCGGTGCAGCAGCAGCCCCATCACCACGCTGTGCAGGGCGAGGCCGAGGCCGGTGAGGCGCGGCAGCAGGCCGAGCATCAGCGCCAGCGGGCCGAAGATCGTGATGACGACCGAACCGGTGGCGACGCCGTTGGGGTACGGCATGCCGGTGCCGGCCAGCGCCAGGGCGAAGCCGGACGGGTTGAGCGCGTGCTGGATCCCGGCCGGCAGCAGAGCCGCCGCGAGCAGCAGCCGCCCGGTCAGCAGCACCGCATCCCCATAGCGTCCACCCACGGCCCCGGCTCCTCGCATCCCGCGGCTGGTTCCCGCCGCCGGCCGAGAATCCGCCGCAAGGCTGAAGGCCGGGTTAAGCCGCGGAACGGCCGGACGCCGGAGGCACCGGATTGCCGGCGCCGAACAGCCGGCCGCGCTCGGTCACCAGGACCACCGCCAGGGTCGCCGCGCTGAGCACGAGGTAGCCGACCCCGAGCGGGATCACCGTGCCGTCGAAGGACTGGCCGACGAGCAGGCCGCAGAACGCGGCGAGCAGCGTGGTGTAGAAGCCGATGAACGACGAGGCGGTGCCGGCGATCGCCGCCAGCGGCTCCATGGCGAGCGCGTTGAAGTTCGGCAGCGCGAAGCTGAGCAGGAACTGGCACAGGCCGAGGGTCAGGATCAGCACCGGCAGCGGCGGCCGGCCGCCGAAGGCGAGGATCACCGCGAGCTGGAGCGCCGTCATCGCGCACAGGCCGATGGTGCCGCCATGCGACAGGCGGCGCATGCCGAGGCGGCGCACGAGGCGGGCGTTGATGAGCGTGGCGACCCCCATCGCCCCGGCGATGAGCCCGAAGGCGAGCGGAAAATACGCGCCGAGGTGGTAGAGCCCGGTATCGAACACCGCCTGGGCCGAGCCGACATAGGCCATGATGCAGCCGGTGAGCAGGCCGAGGGCGGTGGCGTAGCCGAACGAGACCCGCGTCGTCACCGTGGCGGCGATGCCCGAGGCCACGGTGCCGGCGTGGAGCGGGCGGCGGAAGGCCGGGTGCAGCGTCTCGGGCATGCGCCAGCCGAACCAGGCGAGCAGCACCACGCACAGGGCCAGCATGGCGCCGAAGATCAGCCGCCAGCTTCCGGCGAGCAGCAGCAGCCCGCCCATGGTCGGGGCGACGATCGGCACGATGAGGAACACCATCATGCAGAACGACATCACCCGCGCCATGTCGCGGCCGTCGTAGCGGTCGCGCACGATGGCGACGGCGAGCACCCGCCCGGCGGCCCCGCCGACGCCCTGGATCGCCCGGGCGAGAAGCAGCACCTCGAAGCTCGGCGCCAGCATCGCCAGCACGCTGCCGGCGAGATAGATCGCGAAGCCGGCCATCAGGGCCGACCGGCGCCCGATCCCGTCCGAGACCGGCCCGTAGACGAGCTGCGCCGTGCCGAAGCCGAGCATGTAGACGTAGACGAGGAATTGCAGCCGGTTCGGGTCGCCGACGGCGAAGTCGGCCTGGATCGCCGGAAAGGCCGGCAGGAAGCTGTCGATGGTGACGGCGGTGAGGCCCATGACCAGGGCCGTGAGGGCGACGAACTCGGTGAAGCCGGGGCCCGTCCACGCGGTCGTGGCCGAGCCCGGCCTGGATGCGGCGCTCATCGCCATGGAAATCCCGGACGTGTCTGGAGGAATGCGCGAGCAGTGACGGAGAGCCCGGCCGGCGGCAAGGCGGGGCCGGACATGACTGCGTTGCGCACCTCCCCCGCCCGCTCCGACGGGTCGGCGACGTGAGGAACCGTTGACGGCGGGCACGAGGACGGCGACGTCACCGCCGGGCCCGCGACGAACGAGAGCGAGCGATGCAGCATCCGATCCCCGCCGTCTTCATGCGTGGCGGGACCAGCAAGGCGATCCTGTTCCACGCCCGCGACCTGCCGGCCGGCCGCGCCGCGTGGGACGCGCTGTTCACCGCCGCCATGGGGTCCCCGGACCCCTACGGGCGCCAGCTCGACGGCATGGGCGGCGGTGTCTCCTCGCTGTCCAAGGTGTGCGTGATCGCGCCGTCGCGCAGGCCCGACGCCGACGTCGACTACACCTTCGCCCAGGTGCAGGTCGGCGAGAGCCGGGTCGACTACGCGGGCAATTGCGGCAACATGAGCGCCGCCATCGGTCCGTTCGCGGTCGACGAGGGGCTGGTCCCCGCCGCCGGCGACGCCGCGACGGTGCGCATCTTCAACACCAACACCGGCAAGCTCATCCATGCGACCTTCCCGGTCTCGGGCGGGCGCGCCCGCTATGACGGCGACCTCGCCATCCCGGGGGTGAGCGGCACCGGCGCGCCGATCCGCCTCGACTTCGTGGAGCCGGGGGGCGCGACGACCGGCCGGCTGCTGCCGACCGGCCGGGTGGTCGACCGGCTGGAGGTGCCGGGCTTCGGCCCGGTCGAGGCGTCCCTCGTCGATGCCGCCAACGCGACGGTGTTCGTCCGTGCCCGCGATGTCGGGCTGACCGGCACCGAACTCCCCGACCGGATCGAGGCGACGCCGGGGCTTCCCGGCCTGCTCGAGGCCATCCGCGTGCAGGGCTCGGTACGGATGGGCATCGCCCCCGACGCCGAGGCCGCCCGCACGATCCGCATGGTTCCGTTCGTGGCCTTGGTCAGCCCGCCCGCGCAGGCCCCGACGCTCGCCGGCGACACGGTCGCGGCGGATGCGATCGATCTGGCGGCGCGGGTGATCTCGAACGGGCAGCCGCACCGCGCGCTTCCGCTCACCGTTTCCCTCTGCACCGCGGTCGCCGCCCGCCTTCCCGGCACCGTGGTCGCCGAGGCGATGCCCGTCGCGGCCGGCGCGGGTCCGGTCCGCCTCGGGATGCCGTCCGGCGTGCTCACGGTGGGAGCCGACGTCGTCGCGGCCGAGGGCGCCTGGGTCGCCCGCGCCGGGTCGTTCTACCGGACGGCGCGGCGCCTGTTCGACGGCAGGGTGTGGGTTCCCCGGGCCGCCGCGGGGCCGGCCGCGGCGTGATCGACGATGCCCGCCTCCGCCATCGGCCCCGACCCGGTCGGTGCGATGTGAGCGCGAACGGCAGGGTGCATGGAGGAGCCCGGGCTCGGCCTGCGGTGCGTCGGAAGGCTCACGCTCCGGGCGACCGGTACAGCGCAGCCTCCTCGCCAGCGCCGTTTCCTGCGGCGAGCCGCTTCTTCCGGCATCGTGCCCCGGCCGCAATGCTCCCGTCGTGGCGGTCAGAGGATCGAGGCGATGGTGGACGGTCGCGTGCGCGACGTGGCGTCGAAGGGATCGCGGCCGCTGAGGAGCGGGACGCCATGGCCGGCGGTCGAGACAGGAAAGCCCGCCACGGCCAGAGCCGGGCGGGCTCATGATCGCGGTTGATGCGTCGATGCTCTGCACACATCAGAGCATCGAATGGACCCGATGGACGCCTTGCTGCGCCAGCTTCAGGTGCTCTTCACGAGCGCAGCACAGATAATTTATGGCACCTCGCCCGTCACAATATTTCTGATACCACTGCCTCACATCCATCGCCCTGAGCGACGGACTCAATGTCAGATCATCATCATTGATGCAAAAAATATCATAGTTGCTCGGCGACAAAACGCCGTAACACCGCTCGAGCAGATCAACGCTCGATATCTCCAGCAGGATCGTAGGTCGCGACCTGATTGCAAGTGGCATCCCCCTTACAGCAGCCTCTTCCAGTCCCTCGACATCGATCTTCATCAGGTCGGGACCGTCGATGCCGAATTGCTGAAGGATGGCGTCGATCGGAGCACAAGCGACGATTTCCGTTCGACTGACCAGGTGGCTTCGGTTGAGGGATGATCCCGTATCGAGCAGATCGGCACCCATCGGCACGAAGAGCGGCAGAGTTCCAATTTCGGACGAAACAGCATACGGAGCAACCCTGGAACGGTCACATCCATTCCAAACCATGTTGTTGTACAATCGCGCACGGCTGGCCGAGTTAGGCTCGATGGTTAGAACCTTCGCTCCAGGCGATGATTTCTGAGCCAGTAAAGTATAAAGACCCGTAAATGCGCCTATGTCTGCAATTTGCTGACTTTGCCGAGCGATCGCCACCCAAACAGCAACGCTTGCCGCCTCGTAACTGTCGGGGCCGAACGCATTGTAAATCAGGGCGACTCCGTCATCGTTGGCCATGAACATGACGACTTCGATGTCATCGACCTTAGCATTCACCCAGCCGGCATAAGGATAATGTGACCAGAAATGCGCACAAGCTGGGTCGTGGATTGAGACCGACCGATATTGATAGCCCGATTGACGCCATGGCCTTGCCTGCAATGCACGCTCGTTCATAGCGTTGATCTCGCCGGCTCGCGTACCGTCCAAGTCGTGCATGCATCCTCCATCAGCAGGTCATTGGATCAGGCTATTACGAACCGATGTCTCACCGCAACAGAGTTCAGCAAAATATCATCCGGCAACCCGCAGAGCATCGCCGGATGCTAGCAGTCCGGCAGCAATCGTGAGCGCTTCGTCTTCGACGTCCTACTCTGCTTCCGCTCGCGCTGAAGTGATGTGGCGCAGCCCAGCCGCCGACAGTCCGCAGGGCCGAGTCCTCCCTGTGCGTGGACAGTACCGATGCGACGGTGACGCAACCGATCCCGGCGCTGCTCGCGACGACGCAGGCCGGCGGCCCGACCTTCATCGTCGGCCGGAACGGCTGGTCATCCGTGAAGGAGGCGTCCGGTAGCTGGCAGGCGTGCCCGCGCCGTGCCGGCGCCGTGCCGGGCGGCGGAACCGGAACCCTCGAACATCCCTCGCCGTGCCGTTCGGGTGGCGGCACGGCCGTCAGGAGGATGCACCTTGCACGCGGACGGCGGACAACACTCACCTGGACCGGGGGGCACCCGTCATTCCCGCACCGGTCGCCAAGGTGCGGGATCTATCGAAGAAAGATCAACGCTTGCAGCATCTTATCTTTATGATGGTGCCCGCAGAGGGAATCGAACCCCCACGCCTTTCGGCTGACGATTTTGAGTCGTCCGCGTCTACCAATTCCGCCATGCGGGCACGGCGCCCCCTGTGCCGGGGCCTGACGCGGCTGTCAATGCCGGTGCGACCGGGCCCGGGTGCCAGAGGGGAGGACAGGCGGCCCTGCCCCTGGACACGCGCGGCGCGAGGTCCACATTGACCGGCGAAGACGCGAAGGACATCGGCATGAATCCGCTCAAGGCGCTCCACGCGGAACAGGGTCAGGCGGTGTGGCTCGATTTCGTGGCGCGGGGCTTCGTCGCCGAGGGAGACCTGAAGCGGCTGGTCGACGAGGACGGCCTGCGCGGCGTGACCTCGAACCCGGCGATCTTCGAGAAGGCGATCGGCCATTCCGACGAGTACGACGCGGCGCTGAAGCAGGTGCTCGGCGCCGGCGACCAGCGGGTGATCGACCTCTACGAGGGTCTCGCCATCGCCGACATCCAGGCCGCCGCCGACGTGCTGCGGCCGGTCTACGACGCGTCCGGGGGCCGCGACGGCTTCGTCAGCCTCGAAGTCTCGCCCTACCTCGCCCTCGACACCGCCGAGACCCTGGCCGAAGGGCGCCGGCTGTGGGCGGCGGCCAAGCGCGACAACCTGATGGTGAAGGTGCCGGCGACGCCCGAGGGCCTGTCGGCGATCCGCGACCTCACCGCCGAGGGCGTCAACGTCAACATCACGCTGCTGTTCGCCCAGGACGCCTACGAGGCGGTGGCCAACGCCTACATCGAGGGCCTGGAGCGGTTCGCGGCGTCGGGCGGCGAGATCGGCCGCGTCGCGAGCGTGGCGAGCTTCTTCATCAGCCGCATCGATGCGGCGGTCGACAAGCTCCTCGACCGGAAGATCGAGGAGGGCGCCGACCGCGCGGCCCTGGAGAGACTGAAGGGCAAGGTCGCGGTCGCCAACGCCAAGCTCGCCTATCAGCGCTACGAGCGCCTGTTCGCCGGTCCGCGCTGGGAGGCGCTGGCGGCCAAGGGGGCGCAGAAGCAGCGCCTGCTCTGGGCCTCCACCGGCACCAAGAACAAGGCCTATTCCGACGTGCTCTACGTCGAGGAGCTGATCGGCCCCGACACCGTCAACACCATGCCGCCCGCGACGCTGGAGGCGTTCCGCGACCACGGCAAGGTCCGGGCGAGCCTGGAGGAGGACCTCGGCGGGGCCGAGCAGGTGCTGGCCGATCTCGCCCGTGCCGGCATCGACCTCGACTCGGTCGCCGAGACCCTGGTGCAGGAGGGCGTGCAGCTCTTCGTCGATGCCGCCGACAAGGTGCTGGGCGCCGTCGCCGGCAAGCGGGAGAAGTTCCTCGGCGACCGGCTCGACCGCCAGACCCTCGCCCTCGGTTCGCTGAGCGAGGCCCATGGCGCGGCCGTCGAGCAGTGGCGCAAGGACGGGCTGGTGCGCCGCATGTGGCAGCGCGACCCGGGCGTGTGGAGCGACGCCGACGAGGCGAAGTGGCTCGGCTGGCTCACCATCGTGGGCGACGAGGCCGCCAAGGCCGGGGACTACGCCGCCTTCGCCGAGGAGGTGCGGGCGGAAGGTTTCTCCGACGCCGTGGTGCTCGGCATGGGCGGCTCCAGCCTCGGGCCGGAGGTGCTGGCCGAGACCTTCGGGGCGAAGCCCGGCTTCCCGCGCCTGCGCATCCTCGATTCCACCGACCCGGCCGAGGTGCGGGCGGTCGAGGCGGCGATCGACCTGAAGCGCACCCTGTTCATCGTCGCCTCCAAGTCGGGTTCGACTCTCGAACCCAACGTCTTCCGCGACTACTTCCTGGCCCGCGTCCGCGAGGTGCTCGGCGACAAGGCCGGGCGCCACTTCGTCGCCGTCACCGATCCCGGCTCGGCGATGGAGACGGCGGCGAAGCAGGACGGCTTCCGCCGCATCTTCCACGGCGTGCCGCAGATCGGCGGCCGCTACTCGGTGCTCTCGGCCTTCGGGCTGGTGCCGGCGGCCGCGATGGGGATCGACGTCGCGGCTTTCCTGGAGCACGCCTTGAGGATGGTGCAGTCCTGCGGCTCCGACGTGCCGCCGGACCTCAATCCCGGCGTGCTGCTCGGCCTCGCCCTCGGCGTCGCCGCCCGGGACCAGGGACGCGACAAGGTCACGCTCGTCGCCTCGCCGGGCATCGACACCTTCGGGGCCTGGGCCGAGCAGCTCATCGCCGAGTCGACCGGCAAGGAGGGCAAGGGCCTGATCCCGATCGACGGCGAGACCCTCGGCGCGCCGGACGTGTACGGCAGCGACCGGATCTTCGTGCAGTTGCGCCTCGACCAGGGAGCCGACGCCGCCCAGGACGCCGCCCTCGACGCCCTGGAGAAGGCCGGCCAACCCGTCGTGCGGATCGCGCTCACCGGCCGCGAGGGGCTGCCGCAGGAGTTCTTCCGGTTCGAGATCGCCACCGCGGTCGCCGGGGCGGTGCTCGGCATCAACCCGTTCGACCAGCCCGACGTCGAGGCGAGCAAGATCAAGACCCGCGAGCTGACCACCGCCGCCGAGACGAACGGGGCGCTGCCGGCCGAGACGCCGGTGGCGGAGGATGACGGGTTCGCCCTCTACACCGATCCGCACAACGCCGACGCCCTGCGCGAGGCCGGCGCCGGCACGGACCCGGAGAGCTGGATCGCGGCGCAGATCGGCCGCGCCGGGGCCGGCGACTACGTCGCGCTGCTCGCCTACGTCGCGCGCAACCCCGAACATCTCGCCCCGCTCCAGGCGGCGCGGCTGCACCTGCGCGACACGAAGCGGGTCGCGACCTGCGTCGAGTTCGGGCCGCGCTTCCTGCACTCGACCGGGCAGGCCTACAAGGGTGGGCCCGACAGCGGCGTGTTCCTCCAGATCACCGCCGACGACGCCGAGGACCTCGCGATCCCCGGCCGCACGATCAGCTTCGGCACCGTCATCGCCGCCCAGGCGCGGGGCGATTTCGGCGTGCTCTCCGAGCGCGGGCGCCGGGCGCTGCGGGTGCACATCAAGGGCGATGTCGGGCGCGGCCTGGAGCGGCTGCGCGAGGCGCTGACGTAGCGGATGGGCGGCGCGGAGGCCCCGTCGCCTCGGGGTGAGGCTCCCGCTCGAACCATCACGAGAGGAATGCCATTCGGCGAGCGGCCTTGCCCGGCCGTCACTCGCCCGGGAAACGCGGGAGCGGTCGCGATGCAGCTCGGCATGGTCGGTCTGGGAAGGATGGGGGGCAACATCGTGCGCCGCCTCCTGCGCAACGGCCACACGGCGGTGGTGTTCGACGAGAACCCGGCCGCGGTGACGGCCCTCGCCGGCGAGACCGGCGCGGTCGGGGCCGGCAGCCTGGAGGAGTTCGTCGAGCGCCTCGACGCGCCGCGGACAGCCTGGGTGATGGTGCCGGCGGGTGAGCCGACCGAAGCGACGGTGATGCGGCTCGCCGAGCTGATGCAGCCCGGCGACACCATCATCGACGGCGGCAACTCGTTCTACAAGGACGACGTCCGCCGGGCGCAGGTGCTCGACGCCAAGGGCCTGCACTACGTCGACGTCGGCACCTCCGGCGGCGTCTGGGGGCTGGAGCGCGGCTACTGCATGATGATCGGCGGCCACAAGGAGGCGGTGGACCGGCTCGACCCGATCTTCTCCACCCTGGCGCCGGGCCTGGGCGACGTGCCGCGCACGCAGGGCCGCGAGGGCCGCGACGACCGGGCCGAGCGGGGCTACATCCATGCCGGCCCGAGCGGCGCCGGCCACTTCGTCAAGATGATCCACAACGGCATCGAGTACGGCCTGATGCAGGCCTATGCCGAGGGCTTCGACATCCTGCGCCACGCCAACGCGCCGGAACTGCCCGAGGCGCAGCGCTTCGACCTCAACCTCGCCGACATCGCCGAGGTGTGGCGCCGGGGCAGCGTGGTCTCGTCGTGGCTGCTCGACCTCACCGCCTCGGCGCTCGCCACCGACGAGCATCTCGACGGGTTCTCCGGCCACGTCGCCGATTCCGGCGAGGGGCGCTGGACGCTGAACGCCGCGATCGAGGAGGCGGTGCCGGCCCACGTCCTGTCGGCGGCCCTCTACGCCCGGTTCCGCTCGCGGCAGGAGGCGACCTACGCCGACAAGCTGCTCTCGGCGATGCGCAAGGGCTTCGGCGGCCACCAGGAGCCGAAGTAGCCCCTTCCGGCCGACCTCGCCGACCGCCGCGCCCCACCGCCACCGACCCGGACCCGCCGATGCCCGCACCGACCCCGTCCGAGAGCCCGCCGCCGCCGGATCCCTGCACGCTGGTGATCTTCGGCGCGACCGGGGACCTGACCCACCGGCTGCTGATGCCGGCGCTCTACAACCTCGCCCGTTGGGGCCTGCTGCCGGATCCGGTCTCGATCATCGCGGTGAGCCGCACCGAGATGTCGTCCGAGGACTACGCCGCGGAACTGACCGAAACGGTGCGGGGCTTCCTGACCCAGAGGGGCGGGGAGGCCGGGGGCGGCGGCTTCGACGAGGCGGTGTGGCGGCGCATCGCCTCGCGCATCACCTACCTCGACGGCGACCTCACCGACGAGGCGACCTTCGCGGAGGTGAAGCGGCACCTCGCCAAGGTGTCGGGCGACCCGGAGGGCGGCAGCGCCCTGTTCTACCTCGCCATCGCCGCGAGCCTGTTCGGCCCGACCGTCGAGCAACTCGGCAAGGCCGGGCTCGTCACCGAGGCCGAGGGACGCTGGCGCCGCGTCGTCATCGAGAAGCCGTTCGGGCACGACCTCGCCTCGGCCCAGGCCCTCGACCGGCAGATCCTCACCGTGCTCGACGAGCGCCAGATCTTCCGCATCGACCATTTCCTCGGCAAGGAGACGGTGCAGAACATCATGACGTTCCGGTTCGGCAACGGCCTGTTCGAGCCGCTCTGGCGCCGGGACCACATCGACCACGTCCAGATCACCGTGTCCGAGACGGTCGGCGTCGAGGGGCGCGGCCAGTTCTACGAGGCCACCGGCGCCCTGCGCGACATGGTGCCGAACCACCTGTTCCAGCTCCTCACCCTGGTGGCGATGGAGCCGCCGATCTCCTTCGACGCCGAGGCGGTGCGCGACCGCAAGCAGGACGTGCTGCTGGCGACCCGCTCGGCCCGGCCCGAGGAGACGGTGCGCGGCCAGTACCGGGCCGGCGAGGTGCTGGGCCAGCCGGTGAAGGACTACACGAGCGAGCCCGACGTCGAGGCCGGCAGCCGCACCGAGACCTACGTCGCCCTGAAGCTCGGCATCGACAACTGGCGCTGGGCCGGGGTGCCGTTCTACCTGCGCACCGGCAAGTCGATGACGCGGCGCGACACCGAGATCGCGATCCGGTTCAAGCAGGCGCCGCTGTCGCTGTTTCGCGGCACCGACGTCGAGCAGACGGCGCCGAACTGGCTGGTGCTGCAACTCCAGCCCGACGAGGGCATCTCGCTGCATTTCGGCGTCAAGGTGCCGGGACCGCAGGTCCGCCTCGGCGCCGCCGATATGAGCTTCCGCTACAAGGATTTCTTCAGGATCGAGCCCAGCACCGGCTACGAGACCCTGATCTACGACGCGATGATCGGCGACCCGACGCTGTTCCAGCGCGCCGACACCATCGAGGAGGGCTGGCGGATCGTCCAGCCGCTCCTCGACCATCACGCGAAGACCGACGACGCTCCCCTGCCCTACCCCGCCGGCAGCGCCGGGCCGCAGGAGGCCGACGCGCTGCTGGCGAAGGACGGCCATGCGTGGCGTCCGCTCGAGAGGGCCTGACGCCATGGCGATCCTTCCTCCCGGCGCGGCGGTCCTGCCCGATCCCGACGCGGTCGCCCGGGCGGCGGCCGACCACATCGTCTCGGTGGCCGGGGCCTCGGACCGGGTCGCACTCTGCCTCTCCGGCGGCTCGACCCCGAAGCGGCTCTACGCCCTGCTCGCCGGCGAGTACCGCGAGCGGGTGCCATGGGACCGGCTGCACCTGTTCTTCGGCGACGAGCGCGTCGGCGACACCCCGGAGGCCGGCAGCAACTCCCGCATGGTGGCGGAGGCATTCGGCGCCGACCCGCCGGTCCCGCCCGGGCACCTGTTTCCGATCCCGATCGACGGCACGCCGGAGGACTGCGCGAGCGCCTACGAGGCGACGTTGCGCAGCTTCCATGGCGCCGGCACGCTGACGCCCGAGCGTCCTCTGTTCGACCTCGTGCTGCTCGGCCTCGGCGAGGACGGGCACACCGCCTCGCTGTTTCCCGGCAAGCCGGCGGTCGAGGAGGATTCGGCCTGGGTCGTCGGCGTGCCGGAAGCCGGGCTCGCCCCGTTCGTGCCGCGGGTCAGCCTGACGCTCCCGGCCCTGGCCGCGACCCGGCGGATGCTGTTCCTCGCCACCGGCGCCGGCAAGGTCGCGCCGCTCGCCCGCCTCGCCGCCGGCGAGGACCTGCCCGCCGGCCGCGCCCGCGCCTGGGGCGAGACGCTGTGGCTGCTCGACGAGGCGGCGGCGGGGTAGGGGCGAGACACGATCGGGTTGATCGTGTCGGCGGTCACTCGGGGCGATCGTTGGATTGAAGCCAGAACGCCCATATTCAGCGTGGCTCCAGCGCAGCCACACTTCCGATCCGAGACAATGCTTTGGAGTGGCCGGCCCTTTCGATGTGACGATCGTCGAATCAAAATCGACGTGCTGAAAGGTTATCGAAAAACGTCGCCTTGTTTCATTCTGCGGCGGGCGAACGCAGCCTCAGACGCCGCAAGGAGTGAGATTCACGCAAAAGCTGAGAGCCCCTGCGTTTTTTTCTCGACAGCGAGAAGCCAATCTGGGAGCACAGGCTGTAGAGACGAAAATCCATCGAGCGCGACATGTGGCGTGGAAAAACGATTCTGCCGCCGGAGGCGCCAACACCATCCTGCCCTGATCGATGGGTCTTAGACAAATTAGAGAGACAGCTACCTGAAGCACCGATCCTATTATGCCAATGCAAACCTAGAGCAAGAAGGTCTCGTGGCGTTGCTCTGGCAGTGATGTGTGTCGGGATAACGGTCCTGACGGGTTCGCCGTCTCTTGCTTATGACGACAATGATTGCGCTCGGCAGGAGACCGTCCCAATCAGCGTCAATGAAGAGTTCGCTAGTTGGAGCGAGATGGATTCTGCGCGCAAGCGGGCGCTGGATCGGACGAACCAACTGGCCATCAGCCAAGTCGTCGGCGTCGAGGTTAAGTCGTCGCGCGAGAACCGCGCAGAGATCGTGAACAACGATGCCCAGCAGGCTTTCAAGCAAATCGAGCAAATGAACCTAGCTGGGTTTGTACGGGTGAAAATTATCGAAGAAAGCCGGAGGGCAACCGATACCACCGGCTCTCTGTCGATCAAATCAGAAGTGACGGTTTGTGTCCCGAAATCTCAAGCCGTGCGAAAGGAGGAGCAGGAGCGCGCCGACAGGCAGCGACGACCGCCAAAATCTGTCGATCCAGTCACCGTAGCATGGTTCGACCCCGTCACCGGTCAGCCTCGTGTCTGGTACTGGCGTGAAGGGCAGATCTACGAGTTTTTTGACAATTCAGGCTTCCATCCACGAACTGGAGACAAACTGCTGATCGTCGATCGAAGGGTCGTGAACGATTGGCGTCAGAGCGTCGAGCGGGTAAAGCAGGAGACCGCGGACCGGATGCGGCGTGAAGCGGCGCAAAGGGAGGCGGAGGCGCAACGCCAAGCCAAGATCGCACGGGCGGGTGAACTGTGCGATCAGACCGCGGCAGGCCCTTACGACCTCGATCGGCTGAAGACCACACCCGGCGTCCCCTGGGATGTCTTGAGGGGTAGCGCCGACCCAGCGGTAGAGGCGTGCGAGATCGCCTCCCGGCAGTATCCTGAAGAGCGACGCTACCGCTATCAGCTCGCTCGGGCCTATCAGGCGTCGGAGCCGAAAAAGGCTATTCCCTTGCTGCAACTGCTGATGCGGCAGAACTATCGGGCCGCCTACGACAATTACGGGTGGGCCTTGCTCGACACCCGAGTCGGCCGCAACGATCTCGCCAACGCCGTTGCCAGCTTCCGGCAGGGAGCCAACCTCGGAGATCCGGATGCAATGGTCAGCCTAGCGACGATGATCTCGAAGGGCCGTGTCGAGGGAGCCGGTCCAGAAGAAGCCTTCCGGCTTTTCAAACGCGCGGCGTCATTGGGACACCGCGAGGCGGCCGAGGCGGTCGATCGCCTGATGGAGGGCCAGCGACAGGCCGAGCAACAACGGCTTCAGAATGAACAGGCGGCTCGCGCCTTCATGGGAATCATGGGCGGCGCCCTCGGTGGCATCGGGCGGCGCTGAGTGGAGAGAAATCCAATGAACGTGAGGCGTCTTGGTTCCTGCAGTGTGATTTGTGCCATACTCACCGGAACGATCGCGTCGCCTCTTGCGCAGACGAGCGAGCAGGCTGGGACGGTGGAGGCGCTCGCGGCGTTGAACGGTGGTGCGCACCTACCCGCAGAAGCAAAACTGACCTCGGTTGAGACGTGCTGGTCAAGCTGGAAAACCAAGGAAAATTTGCAAGACGGCAAGAACGAAAAGAAAAGCGGTTACTTCGTCTTCGTTAGTAGCGACCAAGCCTCTGTGGAAGAGCCTGCTGGATCAAGGAACTGGCTCGCAGGCCGCAATGCAGCCTTCACCTACGCTGAGATCAGCGCACGGAAGAAGTTGGCCGAGGCGATGCGCACGACTGTCCGGTCGAGCCGCTCAGCCGCGGTCAGAATGTTCGGCGGTGATGATGCGCCGCCGTCGTTGAGGCCGGTCGTCGAGCGCCTCTCGATCGCCGACAAGTCGCTGATCCTTGCAGACAAAGCCCTTGATGTCGAAATCAAGAAATTCGACCCGAAGTGGCCTGGCGGAACAGATGCGCAGCGGCGCGAGGCAATTGCCACGGAGCAAGCGCGCATCGACCAGAGCATAGAGAGCAGCACCGAGATGTTTGCCACTGGTGCTTTCACGGTAGTCCAGTGCGAGGGCCCGAGCCAGGACGACGGTAAATACTACGTATTAACTGGATTGATTTGGACGCCGAAACTGGCTGCGATCGCGGAGACGATCTGGAACCCAACTCTGACGATTCAGCGAGAGGCGCCACAAGCCCCCATCCGACAGCAGTTCGAGGCCATCAAGGCTGAGAACGCAGATTGGCTGGCCTATACGATGGGCGCGCGCGTGTTCACGGACGAGAACGGAGAGCGCGTGGTCGTTGGATTCGGTGTCGCCCCTCAGACCAGCCTGATGCCTGCCGATCGTAGCCGGGCGAGTCTGTCAGCGATGGCAGCTATTCAGCGCTTTGTCAGTGAACGCGTGGTGGCGAATAGGAAATCCGACGAGGCCCTACGAGAAGCGAGGAATGAGTGATCGCTCGACACAGAGCTTTAACCTCGATGCCTTCAACGAAGAGATCAAAGCACAGGCCGCAGATCTCCAGTTGAAGGGCGCCACCGAAATTCTAGCATGGCGTGGCGAGCATCCTTGGTCGAAGGCGAAAATGCAGGTCGTCGCCGTAGCCTGGAGCAAGCGGTGGGCCGCGGATGCCGACGCGGTCGGACGGGCGTTGGGGGCTGCCGAACAGCGAATGAAGCAGCAGGGCGGAATGCCAAAGGCACCCGCTGCGGCTGATGGTAATGTAGGCGGCGCACCTGCTGCAGCCCCAGTCAAGGCGGGCGCCGGTGTTTCGGCCTCAGATTTCTGATATCATTATAATAGGACAAAGAGGACATCGATCGATTTCAGAGCGCAGGTGGCAAAGCCAACTGGATTGCCAACGCGTGAAACTGCGAGAGAACGATCAGGGTCGCAAATGTATTTGGAGGTGATGCGACCCGTGTGATTTGCCCCTTCCCCACCCCGCCCGCGGGATGCGAGAAGCCGGCATGCCTCCGTTCGATCCGCGCCTCGCCCACACCTACCCCGCCGTGATCGGCTGCGACGAGGTCGGCCGCGGCGCCCTGTGCGGGCCGGTGATCGTGGCGGCGGTCTACTTCGATCCGCGGCGGATCCCGGCCGAGCTGCTCGGCGCCCTCGACGACAGCAAGCGCCTCGACGCCGCCACCCGGGAGCGGCTGGCCCCGGCCATCGCCGCCGCCGGCGCGGTCGCCTATGCGGGCGGGTCGCGGGAGCTGATCGACCGCATCAACGTCCGGGCCGCCACCCTCGACGCCATGCGCCGGGCGGTGTCGCGGCTCGGCATCGCGGCGCCCGTGATGGTCGACGGGCGCGACGTGCCGCCGGGCCTGACCCTGCCGGCCGAGGCGCGGGTCGGCGGCGACCGGCTGGTGCCGCAGATCGCGGCGGCCTCGATCGTCGCCAAGGTGTTGCGCGACCGGATGATGCGGGCGCTGGCCCGGCGTCATCCGGCCTATGCCTGGGAGCGCAACGTCGGCTACGGCACCGCCGTCCACCGGGCCGCGATGCAGAGCGCCGGGGTGAGCCGCCACCACCGCGTGAGCTTCCGCTCCGGCGCGGTTTCGCTTCGGGCCGGGGGCAAAGGCGTGCCATAAGGCCGCCATGCCGGCAGCGAGACCGGCCCTGAGGAGGGATGACGCCGCATGACCGACCGGATTCTGGCGGAACCCTCGCGATGATCGCCGTGTCGCGCGACCGGGCCGACGCGGGACCTTTTCCCCGCTCGCGCCTCGACCAGCCCGGTCCGGCCCGGCCGGAGCGCCACCTCGCCGCCGCGGGCCCGCTGCTTCACACCCGGTTCAGCCTGGAGCCCGGCCGGACGCTGCTCGACGCGGTGGCCGGGCCGCTCGCTGCCATGGGGATGCGCGGCGGCGTGGTGCACCTGCACGGCGGCAGCTTCGACCCCTTCGCCTACGTGATGCCGGCGCTCACCACCGATGCGGTCCACGCCGCCTGGTACAGCGACACCTACCGCCCCGCCGGGGAGACCCGCCTGGAAGCGGCGACCGCGACCCTCGGCGAGCGCGACGGCGTGCCGTTCCTGCACATCCACGGCGTGTGGACAGAGCCGGACGGACGCCGGCGCGCCGGTCACCTGCTGCCGGGCGAGGTCGTGGTGCGCGCACCGTGCGAGGCCGAGGCGTGGGGCACCGCCGCGGCCGTCTGGCGGGTCGAGCCCGAGGCGGAGACGAACTTCTCTCTGTTCACGCCGTCACCGGTCGGGGGCGAGGGCGCGTCGGTCCTGCTGAAGGTGCAGCCGAACGAGGAACTGTTCGAGGCGGTCGAGGCGGCCTGCGCCGGGCGCGGCATCCGCAAGGCCCGGCTGCGCGGGCTCGGCAGCATCGTCCGCCCGGTCTTCGCCGACGGGCGCATGGTGCCGACCGATGCGAGCGAACTGTTCGTCCGCGACGGCATCGTCGGCCCGGGCGAGGACGGGCGTCCCCGTGCGTCCATCGACATCGCGGTGGTGGACGTGGACGGGACGATCCACGAAGGCCCGCTTCAGCGCGGCAGCAACGCGGTCTGCATCACCTGCGAGCTGCATCTGGAGGTGGTGGAGTAGGCTCGCCGACCCTCCCCCCTCCGCGGGGGAGGGTTCAGGCCGTGGCCGCCTACGCCGTCTCCGCCGCCGCCGGCGGCTCGCGCTCGGTGGTGCGGAAGCCTTCGAGTTCGCCGAGATAGGAGCGGGCCCACCAGTCCACGTCCTCCCGCGCCATGCGGTCGAACATCGGCCGCCAGCGCTCCAGGCGTTCGGCCTTCGGCATGTAGAGCGCGGCGCGGATCGCCTCCGCGACCTCGAACCGGTCGTAGGGGTTGACCAGCAGCGCCTCGGGCAGTTGCCGGGCCGAACCAGCGAACTTCGACAGCACCAGCACGCCCGGATCGTCGTCGGCCTGGGCGGCGATGTACTCCTTGGCGACGAGGTTCATGCCGTCGCGCATCGGCGTCACCAGCCCGACCCGCGCGGCACGGTACAGGCCGGCCAGGACGGCGCGCGGATACGCCTTGGTGACGTACTGGATCGGCGTCCAGGACGGCTCGCCGAGCGAGCCGTTGATGTTGCCGAGCACCTCGTTCACGTCGCGGGAGAGCTGCTCGTATTCCGGCACCTCGGTGCGCGACTTCGGGGCGATCTGGAGGAAGACGACGTTGCCGCGCTGGTCGGGGTTCGAGGCGAAGAAGCGCTCGACCGATTCCATCCGCTCGGGCACGCCCTTCGAGTAGTCGAGCCGGTCGACGCCGATGAGCAGCTTGCGGGTGCGCAGGCCCGCCATCGTGTCGCGCACGGTGCGGTTCATGCCCGCCCGCTCGGCCGCCTGCCGGAAGCCATCGACGTCGATGCCGATCGGGAAGCTGCGGATGCGGGTGCGGCGCCCGTCGACCATCAGCGAGCCGCCGCCGAGCGGGATCGCCCGCAGCTCGTCCATGAGGTTGCGCGACAGGTTGTGGACGTCGCCGTCGGTCTGGAGGCCGATCAGGTCGTAGTCCGAGACCGCGCGCAGCAGCTCGTTGGAGGCCGGCAGGGTGTTGAACACCTCGCCCGAGGGCCACGGGATGTGATGGAAGTAGCCGATCGGGTTGGCGACGCCGAGGCCGCGCAGCTCCGAGGCCAGCGGGATGAGGTGGTAGTCGTGGACCCAGATCAGGTCCCCCGGCTCGATCAGCTTGGCGAGCGCCTGGGCGAAGATCCGGTTGACGCGCTGGTAGCCGGCGAAGTCGGCCCGCGAGAACGCCGCGAGGCCGAGGCGGTAATGCATGATCGGCCACAGCGCCCGGTTGGCGAAGCCGCTGTAGTACTCGCGGTGGTCCTGGGGCGAGAGGTCCATCACCGCGTACTGCACCCGGCCGCGGTCGGCGATGGTCGGGGTGTCCGACGGGGTGTCGGTGATCTTGCCGCTCCAGCCGAACCACAGCCCCTTGTAGGCGGTGAAGGCTTCCTTGAGCGCGACCGCGAGGCCGCCGGCCGCGACCGCCTTGGAACCCGCCTCGGGGACGGCGACGCGGTTCGACACGATGATGAGGCGTGACACGGCGGATATGGACTCCGGCTGGCGGGAAGGGCCCGGGCGCCGCGCTCGTCTTCCCAACGGTCTGGCAACGCGCTGGAAGCAAGCGCGATCCGTCGCCGCGGGTCAACCCTTTCGGAAAAACACTTCGTCCAGGCTGTTTCCGGCGCCGTGGATCGCACTCCACAGGAAACCGCGGGACCTCCGCCCTTCCGCGGGGCCGTCGCGGGGGGCCGACGCCGGGGAAGGTGCGCCGCCGGTTGCCCGGCAGCCGGAACCGTGAGCGTCAGATGATGTTACTCGCAAGACGGCGACCAGTGTCCGAGGCCGCGCCGACGGCGGCGGAGGCGGGGCCTCGATCGAGGAGTGGCAGCGATGACGGCGGGTTTCGACAACGGATATCAGGGCTCGCAGGGAGCGGGACCGCAGGCCGGCCAGCCCGCGGACTGGGATTCCCTGCGCCAGGACGTGCGCCAGCTCGGCGACGTCGCGATCGAGCGCAGCTTCAGCCTCGTCGAGGCGGCGCGCGAGCAGGTCGGCGGCTACGTCGACCGGCGCAAGAGCGACGCCGCCCAGTCGGTCTCCGACATGGCCTCGGCCCTGCGCGAATCCGGCAAGGGCCTGGAGCAGCAGCCCAACGTCCGCGCCTTCTTCGACAGCGCCGCCGACGGGCTGGAACAGCTCTCGGGCTCGATCCGCGAGCGCAGCTTCGAGGAGTTCTACAGCGACATCGAGGCGGTGGCCCGCCGCCGCCCGGCCGCCGTGGCCGTGGCGACCTTCCTCACAGGCTTCCTCGCCGCCCGCTTCATCAAGGCATCGGCCCATCCGGCTCAGGCCCGGCCCCGCCAGCCCTACGCCACCGCGACAGGGCCGGATTACGGAGCGGTGGTGCGCGAGCCGGTCGAGCCCTCGCCCTACCAGCCCGGCGACCGCCACCCCGGCGTCCGCTATCCCGGCTGAGGAGGTTCGCCATGGCGGAGCATCAGAACGGCCCATCCGGCAGCATCCAGGGCCTGCTCGCGGAAGCCCTGCGCGAGACCACCGACCTCGCCCGCAAGGAGATCGCGCTCTTCCGCACCGAGATGTCGAACAACCTGAGGACGCTGTTCCTCGGGCTCGGCATGATGGTCGGGGCGGCGGTGTTCGCGGTCGTCGCCCTCCTCGTCCTCACCGATGCCCTGGTGAAGTGGCTCGCGACCGTGGTGCATTCCGAGGCGCTGGCGGCGCTCATCGTCGGGGTGGCGTTCCTCGTGATCGGCATCGGCCTCGCCCTGTGGGGCCGCAGCGCGATGTCGGCCTCGACGCTCGCGCCGACCCGCACCACCCGGCAGTTCCGCCAGGACGCCCGGGTGCTCTCCGAAAGGGTGTCGGGATGAGCCAGTCGATCTCGGATCTCGAGCAGGACATCGAACAGACCCGGGCCCGCCTGGATCGGACCATCGACCGCATCCAAGACCGCCTCTCGCCGGCGAGCATCGTCGACGAGATGCTCGGCACCGTGCGCCAGTCGCCGGCGAGCGGGCTCTACGACGGGGCGCTCACCGCCGTGCGCCGCAACCCCGTGCCGATGATGCTGATCGTGGCCGGCGTCGGCTGGCTCCTGCACCGGGTGTCGGAGGATGCCCGCCGCCGCCGCCACATCCAGGCCACGGTGGAGGGGGCCGAGGCGGTGCCGGTGATGAGCACCCCGGCCGCCCGGGTCTACGATCCGGATCGTCCGACCGGCCGCCCGGCGGCCGACGCCGTCGCCGCCTCCCGGGAGGCCGGCGCCCGGACCTGACAGCAACCCCGGCAGAGCTGCGGGCAGCTCTGCTTCCAGTCCCGTTTTCGCATCACGTCCGCCGACGCCGCCGCCGCTCGGTGGCGGATGCCGAGGAGCCGCACGCCATGGCCGACCACACCATCAAGCCCGTCACCCCCGACGCCCCCTCCGCCCACACCCCGGCGACCGGGCCCGAGAAGATGCTGCACCAGGACCACGACGCCGTCCGCTCGGCGGCGGACGCGGCGCAGAACCGGGCCGCCGACGCGGCCAACGACGCCAAGGCCACCGCCTCCGGCCTCGCCGGGCAGGCGAGCGAGACCGCTCAGGATCTCGGCGAGCGGGCGCAGCAGACCGCCGCGAAGGTCGGCGAGACGGTGCGCCAGACCGCCGACCAGCTCCGCGGGCAGGTCGACGCCGCCGCCGACCGCCTGCGCCAGGGGGCGAGCGATGCGGTCGCGCAGGCCCACGAGCGCGCGACGCAGGGCTACGGCGCCCTGCACGGGCGCAGCAACGAGACCATCGACCGCGCCCGCGACTGGGCCGACGACACGATCGAGTCCGGCGCCCGCCGCTACGCCGACCTGCGCGACCGCGGCGCCGAGCGCTTCGCCCAGGGGCAGAGCGCCGTCGAGCGGTTCGTCTCCGAGAACCCGGTCCTCGTCGGCGTGGTCGGGGTCGCCGCCGGCCTCCTCCTCGGCGCCCTGCTGCCGCGCACCCGCCAGGAGGACCGGACGGTCGGCGCCTGGTCGGACGAGGTCCGCGACCAGGGCCTGCGCTACGCCCGCGACGCCACCGAGCGCGGGCGCCAGTTCGTCGAATCCGCCCTCGACCAGGCCCAGGACGCCGCCTCCGCCGCGGCCCATGCCGCCTCCGAGGAGTTGAAGCAGCGCGCCCCCCAGGGCGCCGGCAGCGAGCCGGAGACGGCGCGGCCGGCGAGCACGATCCGCACGCACTGACCAATCGCGGCCCGAACCGGCCCGAGCGGACGCACCGGACTTCCCGGTGCGTCCGTTCTGCTGTTCGGCGTCAGGGGGCACGGACCCAACCTTGCGGTGCCGGCGTTGTCGCCCCATGATCGACGACACGCCCCGCCTCGGCTTCTGCTGCAAGTTCATCCCGGACGCACCGCCCGGCGGCTACGCCACCCGGAAGGCGGCGAAGGACGCCGCCCTGGTGATGAACGCCACCAGCGTCACCATCGCGCATCTGCGCCGCCTGTCCCCGGCGGCGGCGCGGGAGAAGCTGGCCGCGGTCGTCATCCACAACCTCGCCGCCCTGCTGCGGCAGGTCGAGTGGGTCGCCGGCCGGCCGCCGCTGGAGCGCCTGCTGCGCCTCGTCAGCGGGGTGCTGCCCGGCTACACCCACCCCGAGGTGCGCCCGCTCTACGCCGAGCTGGAGCTGCGCGCGGCGATCGAGGCCGGCCTCGGCGCCATCGGCGAGGCGGCACGGGCCGGCGGCGTGCGGCTCAGCATGCATCCGGGCCCGTTCTGCATCCTGGCGAGCCGCAACCCGGCCGCCCTGGAGAACGGCATCGCCGAACTCGACTACCACGCCGAAGTCATGGCGATGATGGGCTACGACGGCGGCTGGCACCCGCACGGCGCCCACGTCAACATCCATGTCGGCGCCCGCGACCCCGGCCTCCCGGCCTTCCGCGAGACCCTGCCGCGCGTGTCGCAGACCGCCCGCGACCTCGTCACGGTCGAGAACGACGAGACTTCCTTCGGCCTCGACGACGTGCTGCAGCTCGGCGACCTCGTGCCGGTGGTGCTCGACCTGCACCACCACTGGATCCACAGCCGCGGCGAGTACATCGAGCCGGACGACCCCCGCATCGCCCGGGTCCGGGACTCCTGGCGCGGGGTGCGCCCGGTGAGCCACGTCAGCGTCTCGCGCGAGGAATTCCTTCCCGGCCACGACCCGGAGCGGGCGCCGGACTTCGCCGCCCTGACCATGGCCGGCCTCAACGGCCGCGACCTCGCCGGCCATTCCGACATGATGTGGAACCGGGCGGTCAACGCCCTCGTCGCCCGCCACCTCGCCTGGAGCGACTTCGAGATCGAGGCCAAGCTGAAGAACCTCGCCTCGGCCGGGATCGCCGGCGACGTCGCGCCGGCTTTGCAGCCGGTGCCGGCCCCCGTCCCGGCCGCCGCGGAATAGACGGCACCGGCCCGGCGCGTTACCTGTCGGGCGATGCGAACCGCCGAATGCGACATCCTCCTCGTTCCGGGCTACAGCGGCTCGGGACCCGATCACTGGCAGAGCCGGTGGGAAGACCGCCTCTCCACCGCCCGGCGCGTGGAGCAGCGGGATTGGGACCACCCCGAGCCGGCCGCGTGGCGCGACGCCGTCGTGGCGGCGGTGCAGGCCGCGTCCCGGCCGGTGGTCCTCGTCGGCCACAGCCTCGGGGTGATCGCCGTGGTGCAGGCCGCTCCCCTCCTGCCGCCCGGTGCGGTGCGCGGCGCCTTCCTGGTCGCCCTGCCCGACGTGGAGCGGGCCGACACCCCGGCGGTCCTGCGCGGCTTCGCGCCGATCCCCCGCGCGCCCCTGCCCTTCCCGGCCGTGCTGGTGGCGAGCCGCACCGACCCCTACACCGCCTATGACCGCGCCGGGGACTTCGCCGCCGCCTGGGGCGCGGAGCTGGTCGATGCCGGCGAATCCGGCCACCTCAACAGCGAGAGCGGCCACGGCCCCTGGCCCGAGGGGCTGATGCGCTTCGCCGGCTTCCTCAAGACCCTCTGAACCGCCCGGAACCCGGCCTTGCCCTTCCTCGACCTCGCCGAGACCGCGACCGCGGCCAGTTTCTCCGAGGCCGCCTATCTGGCGGCCAACCCCGACGTGCAGGAGGGCGTGCGCTCCGGCCGTCTGGCGAGCGGGCGGGCGCATTTCGACCGCCTGGGCCACCGCCAGGGCCGGCGCCAGCGCCGGGTGCCGGAGGGCTTCGCGGCGATGATGGCGCGGAAGCTGGAGCGGCTCGCCCCCCATCTGCGCGACGACCTCCCGCATCGGCGCATCGGCGACAAGTACGACTACCTCAGCGACGAGCTGCGGGCGCTCGCCACCGCCGACCCGACCGCCAACGTCTCGCAGAACGCCTACGACCCCCATGTCGAGGAGCTGATCGGCGCCCATCCCGAGGGGCTGATCCTCGATTGCGGGGCGGGGCAGCGCGACCGCTACTACTCCAACGTCGTCAACCTCGAGATCGTCGACTACGACACCACCGACGTCCTCGGGATCGGCGAGGTGCTGCCGTTCCGCGACGCGACCTTCGACGGCGTGATCTCGGTCGCGGTGCTGGAGCACGTCCGCGACCCGTTCGCCTGCGCCCGGGAGATCGCCCGGGTGCTCAAGCCCGGCGGCCGGCTGCTCTGCGCGGTGCCGTTCCTCCAGCCGATGCACGGCTACCCGCACCACTACTTCAACATGACCGTCGAGGGCCTGCGCGCCCTGTTCGAGAACCACCTGACGGTCGACCACCAGTACGTGCCGACCTCGCTGCTGCCGATCTGGAGCCTGACCTGGATCGTGCAGAGCTGGGCCGCGGGCCTGCCGAAGGAGGCCCGCAAGCGCTTCCTGTCGCGCCGGCTGTCCGACTTCACCGCCGACCCCCTGACCCTGCTCGACGAGAGCTTCGTCAGGGAGCTGCCTCCGGAGAAGAATCTCGAACTGGCGAGCGGGACCTACCTGTTCGCGCACAAGCCCTGAAGGCCGGCTACTCCGGCAGCCGCCCCGACACCCCGGCCTGATCGAAGGTCGCCATGTCGCGGTGGCAGGCCACCGCCGCCTTGGCGAGGCCGAGCGCCAGCGCGGCGCCGGAGCCCTCGCCGAGATGCAGGCCGAGGCTGAGCAGCGGCTTCAGGCCGAGGCGCTCCAGCACCGCGCCGTGGGCGCCCTCGGTCGAGAGGTGGCCGGCGACGCAATGGTCGAGGGCGGCCGGGTCGACCGCGTGCAGCACGGCGGCGGCGGCGGTGGCGACGTAGCCGTCGAGCACCACCGGCACCCGCTGCATCCGCGCCGCCAGGATCGCCCCGGCGATCGCCGCCACCTCGCGCCCGCCGAGCCGGCGCAGCACCTCCAGCGGGTCGTGGAGATGGCCGGCATGGTGGGCGAGCGCCGCCTCGACCGCCGCGACCTTGCGCGCGTAGCCGGCGTCGTCGAGCCCGGTGCCGCGCCCGACATAGGTGGCGGCCGAGCCGTGATGGAGCGCGGCGTAGATCGCCGCCGCCACGGTGGTGTTGCCGATCCCCATCTCGCCGAGCGCGAGGCCGTCGGTGCCGGCCGCCACCGCCTCCATGCCGAACGCCATCGTGGCGACGCAGGCCTTCTCGGTCATCGCCTCGGCGACCGTGATGTCGCCGGTCGGCATGTCGAGGGCGAGGTCGAACACCTTGAAGCCGAGGCCGTAGGCGGCGCAGATCTGGTTGATCGCCGCCCCGCCGGCGGCGAAGTTGTCGAGCATCTGGCGGTTGACCTCGGCGGGGAAGGCCGAGACGCCCCGGGCCGCGACCCCGTGGCTGCCGGCGAAGACGCAGACCAGCGGCCGGTCGAGGCTCGGCATCGGCTTGCCCTGCCACGCGGCGAGCCACGCCGCCAGGTCCTCCAGCCGGCCGAGGCTGCCCGCCGGCTTGGTCAGGGTCGCCTGCCGCGCCGCGACCAGCGAGGCGGCGGTGTCGTCCGGCCCCGGCATCGTGGCGATGAGGTTGCGGATGTCGTCGAAGGGAGAGGTCATCGGGGTCGCTCCAGGGCGCGGATGCGGCCTCTTAGGGTATTTTCCACCGCAGGGGAAACCGCCAGACCGCAGAAAACGCGGCAGAATCAATAACCTACGATCAAGACCGCGATGACGGCCTGACGCCGATCCGCATGCAGGGAACGGATCGGGGCGTGACCGCGCGCCGGTGAGGTCCGCAGCCTCGCCCCGGCGCGGCTCTACGGCCGCTCCAGGCACAGGAAGCTCCACCGCACGTCGCCGCGGCCGAGCATGTCCTCCCGCTCGCATCGGAAGACCTCGTTCAATCCGTGCCGGCGGCCCAGTTCCGAGGTCTCCCCGGGCGAGACCTCGAACATGCGGCGGCCATCCGGCACGGGCCCGTGCCGCAGCGACAGGACCACCCGGCCGTTGGGCGCCAGCATCGAAGCGACCCGCGCCATCGCCCGGTCGCGTTCGGCCGCGTCGAGGTGCATCCACACCGCCGTCAGCAGGACGAGGTCGAAGTGCTCGCCGCCCCGGTGCACGACATCGAGGTCGGGCAGGGCGTCGTCGACCCAGAGGATCGGCACCGCCGCATGGATGGCCTGCCCCTGGGCGCGCAACGCCCGCGTCGGCTCGACGGCGGTGACGCGATGTCCCCGTCCCGCCAGCGCCGCGGCGTCCCGTCCCGAGCCGGCGCCGATGTCGAGCACCCGGCCCGGGACGGCGGGAAACAGGTGCAGCACGTCGCGATGAACCTGCGCGAAGGTGATGCTCTCGTACTGCTCGGCGAGAGCCGCCGCGTTCTCACCGTAGCCGCCCGATCCTGCAACCGCCGCCATGCCCGATCCTCGCCACACCCGGTGCCTCGACAGTACCAGGGTTGCAGCGGCCACGTCCCCTGGCGATGTCGATCCTCGCCCCCGGTCCCGCGGGCGCGCGTCGCCCGTTGATGGCGGCATCCCGGCCCGGGACGGCGGGCGCGGATCGGGCTATGATCGGCTGGCGGAACGAACGACGGACCTGAGCAGAGCTGCGCGGGGCAATCCTGCTCAGGTTGTCGGCATCGCATCGTTCGCCGAAGCGGTCACCGTTTCGGCGAACGATGCTCAGGCGTCGCGCCGGCCTCACGCGGCCGGCGGCGCCGCACGAGGGCGGACACGATGGCCGAGGGAGCGAAGCTGGAGGCGCGGCGTCCCGCCGACGAGGCGGACGACGAGTTCGAGCCGCCGCCGGAATCCTCCGGCCCGTGGCCCCCGCTCCTCGACCTCGCGGTGTGCCTGCGCTTCTTCAGCCGCCTGCCCGTGCCGGCGCTGCCCGGCGAGCAGGACCGCCACGCGGTGCCGGATTTCCGCACCGCGCCCCGGATGCTGCCGGTCGCCGGCGCCCTGATCGCCGTCCCGGCGGCGCTGGCGCTGCTCGGCGGGCACGCCCTCGACCTCGGGCCGTTCATCGCGGCGACGCTCGCGGCGCTCGCCGCCACCCTGGTCACCGGCGCCCTGCACGAGGACGGTCTCGCCGACGTGGCGGACGGGTTCGGCGGCGGGACCACGCCGGAGCGCCGGCTCAAGATCATGCGCGACAGCCGCATCGGCGCCTACGGCGCCTCGGCGCTGGTGCTGGTCTACGCCCTGCGCATCGGCGCGCTCGCCACCCTGCTCGACCGTGCCGGCTGGCGCGCCGCCCTGGTCCTCGTCCTCGCCGCCGCCCTGTCACGCACCGCCGCCCTGTGGCCGATGGTGCATCTCGACCCCGCCCGCCCGGGCGGCGCCTCGCACGCGGTCGGGCGGCCGGGAGCCGCGGCGCACGCCACCGCCTGGGGCCTGTGCCTCGCGCTGCTCGTCGCCGGCGGGCTGCTCGGCCTGCCGTGGCTCGGGCTTCTCCTCGCCGCCGGCCTCGCCTGGACCGCGGCCTGGACCCTGTCGCGCCTGTCGGGACGGCTGATCGGGGGACAGAGCGGCGACGTCGTCGGCGCCTGCCAGCAGGCGGCGGAGGTCTGCGTGCTCCTCGCGATGCTGATCGCCCTGCCGGCCTGACGATGCCCGCCCCGTCCACGCCCTGCATCCGCCTGTGCGCCCTCGATCCGGTCAGCGGCCTGTGCGAGGGCTGCGGCCGTACCCGCGACGAGATCGCCGCCTGGGGCGGCCTTTCGGAGCCGGAGCGCCGCCGGATCATGGCCGGCCTGTCCGTCCGGCTCGCCGCCCTCCGCCCCCCGGAACCATCGCTGGAATCATCGCCGGCATCGTCCGCCCGGCGACGGAACGCCTGAGCCGTGCCGGGCGCCGTCGGCCTCGCCGTCCTGCTCCTCGCCCTCGCCTGGGCGGCCGCCACCCTGGCGGAAGGCCCGGTCGCCGGCCTCGCCCCGGACGTCCTGGCGACGGCCTGCGTGGCGGCGGCACTCGCCCTCGCGGTCCTGTCGGGCATCGCCGGACGGTTCCGCGACGGCGTCGGGGCCGGGCTGCAATCCCTCGTGCTCTGGCTCGGCCTCGGTCTCGCCGGGGCGTCGCTCTACCACTGGCGCGACGAGGCCCGCGAGGCGGGCCTGCGGCTCCTCGCCGAGGCCGACCCGGGCGAGCCGGTGGCCGCGACGGGCGCCGAGATCGTGTTTCCGCGCCGGGCCGACGGCGGTTTCACCGTGAAGGCGCGGGTGGACGGCCGCGACCTGCGGTTCGCCTTCGACACCGGCGCCTCGACGGTGGTGCTGACCGCGGAATCGGCCGCCGGCCTCGGCCTGCATCCGGCACCGGGGGCGTTCACGGTGGCGGTCCATACCGCCAACGGCCGCGCCGCCGCCGCACCGGTGATGCTCGACGCGGTCGCGGTCGGGCCGATCGTGGCGCGGCGGGTGCCGGCACTGGTCACCCGTCCCGGCACCCTGGCGGTGAACCTTCTCGGGATGAGCTTCCTCGAACGCCTCGCCTCCTACGAGGTCCGCGGCAGCCGGCTCATCCTGCGCGGCCGCGCCGGCTGAGGCGCCTCCTCAGGCGGCATCCTCGAACCCGCGCTCCCGCGACACCAGGGCGGCGGCCTCCCGCAGCGTCGCGAGGCCGGCCTCCGGCCGGGTGCCGGCGGTCGAGAGATGGCGCCGCCACGCCCGCGCCCCGGGCCTGCCGTTGAACAGGCCGAGCATGTGCCGGGTCATGGCGTGCAGCCGCTCGCCCGCGGCGAGCTGCGCCGCGACATAGGGCTCGTAGGCGTCGAGCGCCGCGAACGGGTCGGAGACCGGCGCCGGTTCGCCGAACAGCACCGGATCGACCCCGAGCAGCCCGGCCGGCTCGGCGTAGGCCGCGCGCCCGAGCATGACGCCATCGAGATGCGCGAGCTGCGCCGCCGCCTCGTCCACGCTGCGCAGGCCGCCGTTGATCGCCACCGGCAGGTCGGGATGGGCCTGCTTCAGGCGGTGCACCCGCGGGTAGTCGAGGGGCGGGATGTCCCGGTTCTCCTTCGGCGACAGGCCCTGCAACCACGCCTTGCGAGCGTGCACCACCAGGGCATCGACGCCCGCCCCCCGCACGGCGGCGGCGAGCGCGTCGAGGGCCGCCTCCGGATCCTGGTCGTCGACCCCGATGCGGCACTTCACCGTCACGGGGATCGCCACCGCCGCCTTCATGGCGGCGACGCAGGTGCCGACCAGGGCCGGCTCGCGCATCAGGCAGGCGCCGAACCGTCCGTCCTGGACCCGGTCGGAGGGGCAGCCGACATTGAGGTTGATCTCGTGATAGCCGAAATCCTCGCCGATCCGGGCCGCCGCCGCCAGATCGCCCGGATCGGACCCGCCGAGCTGGAGCGCCACCGGATGCTCCGCGGCATCGAAGCCCAGCAGCCGCTCCCGCGGCCCGTGCAGCACCGCGCCGGTCGTCACCATCTCGGTGTAGAGCCGGGCCCGCCGCGACAGCACGCGATGGAACGCCCGGCAATGCCGATCCGTCCAGTCCATCATCGGCGCCACGGAAAACCGCCACGCGCCGACGCCGCCGGCCTGCTCAGACTCGGTGCTCACCTGGCTCTCACCCCCTGCGGTGCGCTCCCGCGCGCCTTCTCCATGCGCCGCTCCCCCGTACTCGTCCCGGCCGGTCAGCGCGGGAACGGCTGACATGCGGGACATGGGCGCGCCGGGCGCCGAGTGCAAATCCTCATCACTCTCGATGGTCTTGTGAACCGGGCGAGGCATACCTGCAACGCGCCTGCCGGACGCCGCATCGCCCGGTCGATCGTCCAGGTGGAACCCCCGGGCCGCCCTGCCGGTGGCGAGACCGGATCGGCGGGGATTAAGGTCAGCATCCCGGCCCAGCCCCAATCCCGAACCTCCCCTCTCACCACGGCTTCCGCGGTGTCACGCTCCTCGTCGTCCGAGGAAGGCTGAACGTGGGCCCCGACTGCCATCGAGGGAGGAGTTGAGCAGACGGAGCCCACGCCAGAGGGGCACGCGCCGAGTGACAGGAGGTGACAGGCGCGGGCACATGCGAGGAACGATCCGGTCAATACTTGGTTCCAGGCCGGAAAAACAAATAACATAGGTAAGTATTGTGACATATACTTTGTTATCTTTACCTGCAATGGACCCGGCCGACGGCACGCGGCGGGGTTGCGCGCTCGCCCGGCACGCTCCGCCTTCTCCGACCATCGAGGGCCTGCCGAGGTGAGCCGTGAGGACGACCTGGAGCACACGGCGGCGGCGGCCCGGTGACGGCCCCTCGCGGGCCACGGCTCGCGGATCACGGTCGCGAACCACTTGACCACGTCCCGGAACCCGACTATCTGCACCGCACCCGAGGCGCTCGCCCACGGATCTGCGGCCTCCCGCAGTTTTCCGGACAGGACGGCCCAGCGGTTCGGTGGGGGATAGTTTAACGGTAGAACAGCGGACTCTGACTCCGTTAGTCGTGGTTCGAATCCACGTCCCCCAGCCACTTGATCTTCCTACGCTTTTCCTCTGCTACAATGAGAATATTCAGGCCCGGTCGGGTACCCGGTCGGGAGAATTGGTTCTCGTTTCGAGCTTCCTGATCGCCGCCAGAGCCAACTCCGGATCGCGGTTCAGGTAGTGGGCATCGAGGATCGAGCGGACGTCCCGGAGCGAGTGCCCGGTGAGCGTCGCGATCTCCGCTTCAGAGCATCCCGCGAGCGCCAAGCGGCTCACAGCCGTGCCCCGCAGGTCGTGGAACGTGAGGCCCGTGATGCCGGCGGCGCGGCACGCCTTGCCCCAGGACGAGCGGAAGCCGTCGCCGGTCCAGGGCCGGCCCTCCGAGCTCAACAGGATCACCAGGCTGATGCGCGGCGTCGCGTCGAGGATCGCCTTCAGCGGGCCACCGACCGGGATCACTACCCGGGCGCCGGTCTTGCCCTGCTTGAGGCGGATCATCGCGCCGTCGTAGGCCGACCAAGGCAGCCGCAGCAGGTCGCCCTGGCGCTGGCCGGTCCAGAGCGCCAGGATTAGCGGCAGGTGGAGATGCGCCGGCGCCGTCGCGAGGAAGCGGGCCTCGTCGTCGTCCGTCCACACCTTGTCGGTGCGCTCGGCCCGGTAGAGCCTCCCTCCCCGCTCGCAGGGGTTGGCCAGGATCAGGCCGCGGTCGAGCGCCCATGACAGGATGCGCGCCAGCACGCTCCACGCGTAATCGGCCTGCCGCCTCGATCGCACCGCCAGCCGGTCGCGCCAGGCCATGAACTCGCCGCGGGTCCGGCGGTCGGTGAGCGCGCCGAGCGGGAAGTCCCCAAACTCGGCCTCGATCGCCTTGATGTGTTTCACGTAGTCGAGCCGGGTCCGCGGGCTCAGCGAGCGGAAATCGTCGCTGGCCTGGAAGCCCTGCATGATCGACAGGATCACGCCCTGTGCAGGCTCGGCCTTGCGCGACACCGCGGCGTTGTAGCTCGCCATGAACTCCGGCGTGCCGGGCTCGCCCTCGATCCGCGGGCCTCCCTTCCAGGCGTACCAGTAGGTCTTGCGGGTCCCGTCGCTCAGCGTCTTCGTCTTGGAGTTGATGCCCTTGAGCCTAACGCGCATTGCGCTTGGCCCTCCACGCATCGAACTCGGAGGCCGGCGCCTTGGGGGCATCTTCGCCGGAGTAGACCACGACGCGATCACCCTCGACCTCGATTCGCGCGACTCGTAGGCCGGCGGCCTGTGCGCCTTTCACGGCGCGGGCGATAGCAGCCTGTGTTGCAGTCTGGCGACGGGGCATCTCGTGTTCGGGTCCCTGATACTGGCTAGGGGGGAGCGTGATTGAACAGATCATCCACGCGCGTGAAGATCTTGTCCGTGTTCACAATAGTGAATGTCGGCGGAGTTCCTTCGTCGAAGGACGCAGCCAACTTGTCGATATCGACTTGGTCGGTAGCGATTGCCCGCCGGTGGTCTCCGGCGGGGAACACCGTCCAAGCTCGTGACTCACCGATACGGACGCCAGGAGCCTGCGCAGAGACGACGAAGGGCCTCGCAAATGCGACTGAAGTCGATGGCGGCAAGCCAGCGGCTACAAAGGCCGCGATAAAGGCTAACTCCACGACGTTCTGGTATGAGTAGTCGCGTGGAGCCCCCGGCTGAACCTCAGGAAAGTCCGATGTCATCGTCAGCCGTTTCAGCCAGTTGCCGATGTCGAGGCGCGAGGCCCCGGTCACCCTCTCGATTTCCGCCAATCGCACGCCCGCCTCCTGAAGTCATTGACCATAGATATGGCTGTGCCACGCCATAGTCAATGACTATAGATGGGATTGGGCGATTCTGCGCTATTCGGCCCGAGCCCACAGATTCACGATCGCGGGGCCTCGATTCCGAAGCGCAGGAGGTCGGCCTGGATGCCGGCGAGCATCACGAGCTCGCGGTTGTCGGTCCAGTTCGTGCCGTCCTCCGCGAGGTAGTGCTCCAGAACCCTGAGCTTCTGGAAGATCATCCACGGTAGCGGCGCTGGCGTGGTGGTGATGAGCCGCGCCAGTTCGTCCTCGCGGTCGGAATGCGCCCGCGGGATGTCGCTGCCGCCGAAGCCGGCGATGGAATCGGCCCGGTTGCGCAGCCACTCGGCGTAGAGGGCTTCGAAGGCGTCCCGCAGGGCCAGGGTCCTGGCCCTTGCCTCGTCTTCGATCTCGGCAGTGATCGCATCGCGGGGCCGAACGGGAGGGGGCTGGCGGAGAGGTGAGTTCGTGTCGAGACGTGCCATGGCTCGCCCTCCCTTCAAGCGTTGCGGTCGAGGGCGATGTCCGCCTCGACGCGATCGGCGAGGGTGGCGCGCAAGGCATGGATGCGGTCGAACTCGGCATCCATGGCAGCGCTCAGGTCTAGCGGGGCGGTAGGCGCGCAGGAGCATTCACCCACAGAGGTGGGCGTGGTAGCGATATCGGTAGCCATGTCAGGGGGTCTCTAGCCTGGTGGTGGTCAGGGCCAGAAAGAGGTTGCACCCTCTCTCTGGCCCGTTTATGCATAACTTATGCAGAAAGTCTGTCAAGCACGTATGGGCCGGAAGCCAATCGACCACACCGGGATCAAGACAGAGCGCGTGTCGCTCGTTCTCGGGCAGAGAGAATTGTCGGCTATCGATGAATGGCGCCGCTCGAATGCAAGACTGCCTTCGCGCTCACAGGCCATACGACATTTAGCCAATCGTGGATTGCTAGTTTCGGAGGCGCTTGATTACGCGTCTCAGGCTTCGTCTTTGTCATTCAATGGGAATGGAGATAAAGTATTAATTATTGATGATGATAAAACTATATCTCTTGTAATAAGTATTGTTCTAGGATCGATGGGATTTAATATTGTAGGTACCGCTTCAACTCCAGAAGAAGCGATTGACATTTCGCATTCACGTCGTCCGAATATTATAATATCGGAGACAGTAATCGGACGTAGAGAAATTGGCGTCGGCTTAGTCAATTCCATTCTAGAAAATATAGACGCACTGGCGATATTTTGCACTTCAACCCCCGAGTTTTTTCTAACTGGGTCGTCGCCAGAGCCATCCTATTTGATGATGAAGCCACTTAAAGTCCATATACTCGCTGATGTTGCTAGACAAGCAGCAGAAAATGGTAACATCTCAGTATCTGGCGATAATCGTTAGAACGCCTCGCACATCGGCAACCACTCCGGCTCGGTTTCGTGCCGGTTGGCGACGCCGAGCGCCATGGTCAGGACTTGCAACCCGTCGATCCAGCCCGTGCTCCTGGTCTTGTCGAGCTTGCGCGCCCCGGTCGGGTCCGGCACCGCCTTGGCGTTCATCGCGCACCACGACAGCACCGGGTTCATCGCACCAAGCTCCGGTCGAAACCGCCCGCCGGGAAGTGCCAATCGTCCGCGGCGGTGTTCGACAGGACGAAGCTCGTCGCCTTCACCCCCAGGTGCGGGTACAGCTCGACGCAGATGCGCTTGCGGTCGAAGTACAGCCACGTCGCCTAGTTCACGAGGGCGATGCGATCGATGGGCGCGGCAGCGGCCGGCGCAGCACCTTGACGGCCGTGGCGCGCAGGGCGGCAGCACGGTCCTTGAGGGAGAGACGGGAAGTTTGGGACTGCTGGCGCAGGGCCATGAGGGGATTGCGCATGACGCGGGCACTCTCGGTTTTGAGGGAAGAGCCGCGGACCAGCGGCCCGCGACGAGCGGGCTGGGTCAGACGAGAGTGGCGAGGCCGGTGAGAACCATGCCGCCGGCTACGATAGCGATGCAGGCCAGCAGCTCACCGGTGGCATTCAAGAAGAGCCGGGGGCGTACTGGGTCGGACCGGGTGAGCGTAGTCCGGCGGCGGGATCTCGGCGTCCAGATCGATGGCCTGGCCGATATCGGCGAAGTGCTTCTCGATGCCGGCGCGGAGAGCGGTTTCGGCAGCGCAAGGCGTACGTGAGCGTTCACCGGCGCGAGCTGGTGCTGTAGAATGACGGGTAGCCATGGGACGTCGCTCCAAGGACGTGCGTGGTTAGGCCCGGCGCGGGAGCTTCCACCTTCCCGTCGGGCCGTATTTTGTGTTATCCTGAAAACATGAATGCGTCAATTCGGGATAACACAAAAAGGCGCGGCCGCCCGAAGACGACGGGCAAGGGCACGCTTATTGGCGTGCGGCTCCTGGGCCCCGTGCTAGATCCGCTCGACGCCTGGATCGCGGACCAGCCCGACCCTAAGCCCTCGCGGCCGGAGGCGATCCGGGAGGCGCTGGCGGAGCACCTGAAGGCTAAAGGCTATCTGAAATGAGTGTCGACGAAGCTTCTGAGCAGCAAGAGGGCTCTGAACAGGATGCGGCTTCAGAGAGCGAAGCCGTAGAGTGGCCTCAGCCGTCTGGTATTTTTGCTGGCGATCTATACAGACGAGGCGTCGAATACATCGAGGCTTTCGAGCATCTATCCGACCATATGCCGGATCACAAGTTTTCCGCCTACTTCTTACTTGTTCATTCGATAGAACTTTTCCTCAAGTCTTTTTTGGTTGCGCGAGGATTTCACAAAGACCTTCTCTGGAAGAAGCCGCTCGGGCACAACTTACCTGGCATATTAGCTGAGTGCGTCAAGCATGAACTTCGACCAAGCGCCAAATTTTCGTCTTTGATCGCTCATCTACAAGAAATGAATAGCGACTATGATTTCAGATACCCAACTATTTATAGGATTTCTGTACCTAGACCATCTGATTGCATCGAAATTCTAAGTGAAATCCTCAAGACAATCTATCCTGCCGTTGAGCGCGCGAACATAGATGCTAAACTTAATTTTGCAAGTGAGACGCGACATCTTAGGCCAAGAAAGATCAAATGGAAAAGTTAGAGATTGCTGTGCCATGGTGAAAAGTCTTCTGAAGTAGGCGCATAGTATAAATTACAATCGACCGAAACCACATAAATGCGGCGCCCATCCTAATTAGCGATGCTATTTCAGGAGGCCCGAGAAAAAACTTGGGTGTTCTATGGGAAATTTACAAAAGGCGTTGCAAGATCAGATCGCCAACATACCACGGATGTTGCTGAAAAAGATACTTGTGCGAAAAATTTCTGAAAGCGGCGTAGAAGTTCCCGACAAAATGATTGATAGCCTTGTGGATAATTTACTTCAAGGCAATACTGACACCTTCCTCTGGAACGATGGTTCCGTCGACGAAATACACAAAGAGCTACATCTTTCGTTCGATGACAAAGATTTAGCTGAATTAGACGTTTTTATGAGAGAAATGCCAGAGCGCATTCAATCTGCGATAGAGTCAACAATTGAATATGGTGGCAAGAAATTATATCAAATACTGATTAGCGACTGGCCTGCATATAATGAGATCGACAATATCGAGACTTCAAATTTTACAGATAACTTGACAGAAAGATGGGGGAAAGGACTCTCTCTACTTCGCATGATGCTCACAGTGGCCAGAGAAATGGGTCACGAAGCTTCAAAACGATACCATCGCTCAAAATCAAAATCTCACATTAATCGTCGTTTTGTACTCGTTAGACTTCATATACGAGCTTGCCAAGTCGCAGATGAGATAATCACGCTCCTAGAAAACGGCTTTGCCGACGGCGCCATGGCGCGCTGGCGTACACTTCACGAGATTGATGTTGTAGCGGCGGTTATTGAGGATGGGGACGAAGAGCTCGCTCAACGATATATCGATCATGAAATTATTGATCAGAAAAAAATGATCGATGATTGGGATGCGAAACAAGTTCCTCTCGGGTACAAACCCGTAGACATACGCACTCGAAAAGATGTGGAACAAAAATATGAAGAAGCCCTTAGAAAATACGGCTCAGAATTTCGCAATGAATATGGATGGGCTTCTCAACACTTAAATCTAAAAAGGCCTGATTTTCGAGCGATGCAGCACGCATCAGAACAATCAGGTATGAGTATTTATTATAAACTAGCAAATTATAATGTTCATGCTGGATCTAGGAGTATGTTCGTTCGCCTGACCGATCTAGGCTATGATCTTCCCATTGCAGGACGCAGCAACTCTGGCCTTTTAGAGCCTGGCCAGAACACTGCATTCACACTCACCCGCATAACGGCAGCTCTACTAGGCAGACTTCGTGGATTGGATCGGCTAATCGAAGTTCGAGCACTGACTATGATGCGCGACGCTGCACAGAAGGCCCTAGAGCGCGCAGATAGAAGGCTTCAGAAGGATGAGACTAAGCTCCGCCGAGATATGGCATCCAGGAAAGCTAAAAATCTGGCCTCCCCGCAGCCTAGATCAGCAAAAAACAACCGTAAACCGCCGCTAGATTAGATGTGAATACACAAATCAATCACCAATTCCTGGATCGAGCGCCGTATTGTAGCAACTTGTGTTCGCCGAGCCATTCAAACTTGCGATCTTCTCTGACACTCGATCCGCCGCCGCAACCAACACCGCATCGAGGTGATGCACATACCGGCTGGTGATCGTCCCACCAGCATGCCCGAGCATCGCCCCGATGGTGCTGCCGCTGTAGCCGAGATCCCCGGCCGTGGAAGCGAACGAGTGCCGGAGCGTGTGAGCCGTGACGCTTTCCAGCTTCGCCCGGGCGGTGACACGCTCGAGCGCCGCTTGAGGCTGCCGAACGGTCCGTCGCCTTGAGCTGCGGGCAGGACGAACGGTGAGCCCTCTACCCGTTTCAGGGCCGCTAGGAGCGCGACCGCGGCGCTCCCGATCGGCCGGACCGACGCACTCCTTGCTGTCATCCAGCCGCAGGCACGAGCCCTCAGCGTCCACCTCCGATCATCGCAGCTTCGCGATCTTGCCGAGGCGAATGAGCGCTGGAGGCCGCGCTTCTTCCAGAAGAGGCATCACAGTTTGAGCTCAGTTTGAGAGTGCCCTACAGGCGTATGGTGCGCTCAAACTCCGCTCAAACTCCAAACTGGGATGTCACAGGCCGTTTTTGATGATAGTTTGAGAGTGCCCTACGATTGCAGGGCCGCTCAAACTAGGACGCAAATGCGCAGAGCCTTGGCAGAAGCTGAAGCGGCCTTGAGCCGCGTCATTGGTGGGGCGACTGGTGACGAGTGCGAAAGCAACACTCTTGACTTCAAAGAAGATAGGGGAAGCACAGCAGATACCGAGAAGATAATCGCAGCAGCTGCAATATGTTTTGCCAATAGTGCCGGTGGCGCCATAGTCCTTGGTGTCAGCGACAAGCTGAAAGGCAGAGACGCGATTACAGGGACAAATTTTACAGCAGAGCGAATAAAGCAGCGCATTTATGAACTTTCCAGGCCGCACCTTGTGGTCGACGTGCATATTCCTATCTCACAGCCGAACGTAAGAATTATAATTGTCCCTCAGAGCGCCGAAATACATTCAGATACTCAAGGCAGAGCAACGCAGCGTATTAATAAAGATTGCGTTATTCTGGATCCGGTTCAGCTTAGTCGTCTTAGAGAGGAAAGAAGGGGCGTCGACTGGTCTGCGGAACCTAGTGGCCGTTCGGTAAGCGACATCAACAGCGATGTTATAAATTCCATTCGATCGACATTGCTCAAATTTAATGATTACCGGCGCAGCTTGGCTTCGCTGTCTACTGTAGATCTAATGTCTGCTCTGGGCGGTCTACACTCCCGCGATGAGCTGAATAGAGCTGCCGATCTCATGTTTTGCGGAGATGCCGTTAATTCGTATCCGGACATAATTTACCAATACAGGCCAACTCAGGGAGGAGAGCCAACTGCCGTTCACCGTATGACGGCACCACTTTTAAGTTCGTACCAGCGGACCATGGAGCTTGTTGCGGCTCGCCAAAGCTTGACACCTGTAACTCTTCCAAATGGACAACAAATTATCATTGAGGACTTTCCATCTCTTGCGGTACGAGAGGCTGTATCAAACAGCATTTGTCACCGTGACTACCATCTTGCAAATGCCGTTGTGATTGATCATTCTCCTTCGTCTTTTATTATTTCCTCTCCAGGCCCTCTTGTCTCGGGAGTTACGCCAGAAAATATTATTACTATACCATCAAGGCCACGAAACGCGGCTTTATCGAATATTGCTCGCATCCTTGGGCTGGCTGAGGAATTGGGGCGAGGCGTTGACCGCATGTATCGCGAGATGATTAGGTCTGGAAGAAGAATCCCAAAAATTGAGAGTAGCTTTGATAGTGTTAAGGTAGTTCTTGTTGGCGGCGCTCCAGACACGAATATAGCCAAATTTGTAGCGAGTCTCCCTGAAGAAGAGCAGGTTGACACGGATACAATGCTCATAATATTTCGCCTTTGTAGTAGTAAGACTGTTTCTGCTCTTACTATATCAAATTTTATACAGAAATCTACAGAAGAAGCAGAAGCTGTACTAAGAAGACTTGCCGGAGATAATATCGGGCTGCTTGAAAATACAAGAGCTACGGTTGGCCGATCGAAGGCCACCTACCGTCTTAGAAGCGATGCATTGAAGGGACTCGGCTCGGCGGTTGTATATCAAAGACGCACTACTGATGACATTGATAGAAAAATTATTGCGCATGTCCAGGAATACGGAAGAATAACTAACAAAACTATCCAAAACATCTTAGATGTTGGTGTATTTAAATCTAGAGATATAATAAAATATCTTGTCAAGCGAGATATACTTGTCAGAATATCAACACAAGAACGGGGGCCCAGGGTGGAATGGGGCGCAGGCCCGAATTTTCCGCAGCCTAAAACAAAGCGCCGCAAGCAATAAAATAGTTCTAAGACAGATATGCAGGTTGTTGGCCTAATTACTTGGGCTGCGCTTTTCCACACCAAACCTCCGCCCGATCTCATCCACCTACCGCCGCACGAACTGCGTCGCGATCGCCCGCGGCCGCTCACTGAGGCCGGTGGAGCTTCGCATAGGTCGCGAGCACACGCCGCCGGTCGATCGGCTCCAGCCGCGCCAGCGCGCCTACCGATTCCCGCAGCGCCCCGCCGTCGAGCTCGGCCCGGTCCAGAAGCTCGGCGAGGTCCTGGCCGCGCGGCCCGCAGAGCACGTGCACCAAGCCGCGCAGGCAGCGGAGGCGGGCGCGACGCTCGGCTGTCGATAGGTCTGAGGCCCATGGTCCGAAGGCGTCGGCCGGCTCGATCAGGGCCGTCATGACCGCATCGCCTCCCCGACCAGGGCGCAACGCACTGCCCGCATGATGCCCTCGGCGAGCAACGGGGCGTGCTCGGCCGGCAACTGAACGAAATTCCCCATCCGCGCGGCGTGCCCATCCGTCGTCTCCCACCCCGGCTCCGGCACCCACCCACCCGGTGCGCTGCCCCCGCACCGGCGGCGTCTACGCCTTCGTCCGCACCGCCACCGAGGCCGAGGCGCTCACCGCCCGCCTCGCGGCCTGAGGGTAAGGCGCTCCACTGCGGCGCCTCCACAGCGATAGGATCGCGCAGGGCGGCCTCAGGGCCGCCTTTCACCGTTCTGGGCTCGGTGCCCAGCCTCGCAGCACGCCCGGCCGCCTATGGCTTGCTCTTACGTCTGGCTGACACCCCCGGCAGCCGGTACCTCCGTGGTCCGCCAGGGGCGTCGTGCCGGCCGCGCCCCGCTCTGATCGTGAGGGCCGCCGGCCCAGGGTGTTGCCCTAATCCCCGCCCTGTGGTCCGCGCCAGGGTTGCGCACCCCGGCAGAAGCTCAGTTCGTCAGGCGCCGCGACGGGCACGCGGCCTGCGCGGGGTCGCCTCCGCGGCCGGCTCGGCAGGGGCCTCCGTCTCGGTCTCGGCCAGGATCTCCGCGGACGGCGGCTCGGCGGGCGCAGCCTCGACGCGCTCCACCAGCCCGTTCGCTTCGAGCTCCAGGGCCCGCGACCGGCTCACGGGGTAGGGCTCGTCTCCGGCGTGCTTCAGCTCGGCGCCCTCGAGGAAGGTGCGAACCGGGCGAACGGTCACGGTCTCGTCGGTCATCACGCTTCCCCTATGCCGCCGGCTGGACGTAGGCGGCGGCCGAGGCGCGCTTGTCGAACACGTCTCCGCTGGCGAGGGTCTGCTTGGCGAGCACGGTGCAGCGGATCTCCCGGCCCTGCTTCAGGAAGGCCAGTTCCTCGGCGCTGCGGCCGAACTGTGCCGTGGTGTTGGTCAGCCAGCCCTCGCCGTCGATGATCCAGCCGAAGGTCAGCGCAGGCACCGGGAACCCGGCCCAGGTCCCGGGCAGGCAGGTGATGGGTCGCCCCATCCTCGGAACGCCGTCGAAGCGCGGCGGAACCTGCGCGAAGGCCAGCGTCTCGACCCGGGTCTCGGTGCCGGCCCTCACCCACGACGAGCCGAGCCATTCGAGGAGCTGGCCCGTCCTCACGTCGTAGATCAGCCCCTCGTCGGCAGGGTCCAACCGGGGCCGGAGGCTCCATGAGGGCGCCAGCGGCACCGTCAGCCCGGCGGACGCTCCCTCGGGGAAGAGCCCGCGATAGGCGGCAAGCGCCGCCAGTCCTACTCCTGGCATGGCTCGCCTCACGAGAACACGAAGGTGCCGGTGACGAAGCTCGCCGGGCGCTTCACGGTGAAGGCCAGGCGCTCCTCGGCGCGGATCGTCACGAGGTTGCGCCGGAAGTTGTCCGAATCCTCCGTCGAGACGACCACCTCGACGCCCATGCGGTCGAAGATCTGCGCCTGCGTGCGGAACGGCCCGACCAGGAACTTGCCGCGCGGCATCCGGTTCGTCGTCGCGGTCGGCGTGTTCCACAGCAGCCGGGTGCCGGCGGGGCCGAACGGCCCGGCGGCGAGATACCGGCCTGCGGTGTCCTTCAGAGCCTGGATCATCAGGAAGTCGACCGGGTTCAGGACGATCCCGTCGCACTTCCAGTTCTGCCCCTCGACCTGGGCGATGGCCTGGATCAGCACGTCGAGCGGCGTGCCGGCGACCATGGACCATTGCGACGCGAAGGGGGTGGCCTGCGGCACGATGCCGAACAGGTTCTGGCCCGTGCCGTCGCCGAACAGCATCTGGTTGTCCTCGACGTCGGCGAGGCCGGCGCGGGCCTCGGCGTCGATCGTCGCGGCGAGCGCGGGCGCGTCGTCCATGATCTGCCGGGTGGCGAGGAAGAAGTGCGCCAGCGTGCGCACCGGGGCGGTCACCTCCTCGAAGTCGGTGTCGGACTGCGGCTTCAGCGCGCCCTCGGCGACCGGCGCGGGCCGCGTTGGTGCGGGTCTTCTGCCGCGGGTAGCTGATCGCGTTGCTCTCGGTCGTGCCGGGCGCCACGAGGTCGCGGACGGTGACGGCATTCCACGGCAGGAGCGAAGGATCGCCGATGCGCCGATCCACGGGGACAAGGGAGCCGCCCGAGGCGGCCACGGACGTGATGTTCTTGTGCTCGATCTCCGAGTCGGCGACCACGGCCTGATAGCGCCGGCCCTGCCGGTCGCGCGGCCCCTCGACGGACTTGTACTCGGCGCTCTCGACGAACCGCTGGCCCCAGGATTTGACCACGGCCGGGGCACCGCCCCCACCACGGCGCGCCACTTTTTGTTCGACGTCCGCGATGCGGTCGTCATAGGCTCGCATCCGCGCATCGGCGTCGTTGATCTTGGCACTCGCGCCGCGCAGACCTTCGGCGGCGGCCTTCAGTTCTTCCTCGGTCAGCATGGCAATCTCGCGTCATGCCCGCGCATCATTGCGGGCGATGGGTGAAGCCGATCCGTGACGTGAGTAACGACCACCGAACGGCGCGAAGCGAGGCATCCGCCTCTAGCCCCTGCCATCGCCCGCATCCCGCAGGGCCCCCGGTAGGTCTTCCCGCTCAACTGCCGTCGTCCCGATGGCGCTTCGCGAGGTTCTATCTGCGGTGGCGCAGCGCATCATCCCGATGCACCGTTGCCCGACACCGCAGACGATGGCGTAGAATTAGCACATTTGCAGCCGAAGGCAAGGTTAGTTCGGCCTTATCCCCGGCGGTTGAATGGTACCCGCCAGGGATTTTGCGACGGATAGCAGCCGGGCTGCAGCTTTCGACGCTCCTTCCGTTTCGACCAAGTAGCCGACGACTGCCACGAAAGCCTGCTCGATCACATCCGCCGGGGGCGTGCCAGCCTCCACGGCGCGGCGCATAGCTGATTGCGTCGCAGCAGCAACCGGCATGTCCTCAAGGTACTCGTTCAGCGCGGCCGACATGTTCGCGTCCATATGTGTCATCTCCGATTGGTCATTGAAGCGGCGGAACTGTTGGTGGATGCCCGTGCCCGCACGGCGCAACGCCTGGAGCAGAACCGACCCTCGCGAGCCGTGCCCTGGCGCGCTTTGCCGCTCGGGTTGCGAGCGGTGAAGGGCTCGCCGCACGCCTCGCAGGTGCGGGCCCGGCGACCGGCCGCGTTGCTGGACCGGCTCGCGTTGGCGAGCCGGTTGCCGAGCGCCTTCCCGCAGACCGGGCCACAGGTGACGGTCTGCCGGTTCAGCGTCTCGAACGGCGCCGAGCATTCGGCACAGACCCGGTGCAGGCGCGGCCGGGCCGCCCGGGACGCGTCGTCCAGCCGCTTCCGGCGGGTCGCGGCGCAGTTGGGGCCACAGGTCTGCGGACGAGGACCACGCCTCCCCAACTCGGCCGTGAACGGTCCCTGGCACTCGATGCAGATAGGCATTTCGCGGCATCCTGACCTCAGCAAGCGGTGGCAGCGCCCGTTTGATTTCTGCGCAGTCCGAAGAGCACTGAGAGCCAATCAAAACGGTGATTTGATCGTGTTTTGACCTGTCTAAGAAGGCCATATCGAAGTGAAACCAAGTTTCACGAGGCTATTTTCGGATGCCGACCGGCTTGCGGATGACGGGCATTTGCGCACCCCCGCTACTCCGCAGCAGCAAAAAAATCTGCGCATGGCACCCTATGCGGTGCAGGCCCCGGCCGCCCGGAGTCTCGACTCTACCCCTCCCCGATCCGATCGGAAGCGCGCGGCTGACGATGCCCTCCGCGAGCGGTTCCCCGGCACCGGCCGAGGGGAGGGCGGACAAACCGGACAAACCGGACATCTGTCCGGAATGTCCGAGGCCCGCGACCGGACAAACCGGACAACAGGACATGGAATGTCCTGTTTGTCCGGTGTCCGGGCAGGCTGTCCCTTCAGCCCCCTATGTCCGCGATCAGCCGCCGCCTCCGGCAAGACGAGGCGCGGACACTCCTCGATCCAGGCGAAGGGAAGGTCAGCCGGGTCGAGCGGCGACGGGGCAATGGCGTTCCGCTCAATCGCACCTGCGATCTTGCCGGCGACGAGACCGCGCCGCTCGCACAGCTCACACAGCAGCGTGGTGGGCAGCTTCGGGGCGCGCAGGTTCTTCCAGGCGGTGGTGTTGTAGGGCCAGTCAGCCATGGTCAGAGCTTCCCGAATGATGCGCGTGACGCATCGTGACGCTTCAATCCGTTATCGCCCCACGTGCGGGCGCGCGTATGCGCACAGGAGGTGTAACCCCCAGTCGCGTCACGATGCGTCACGCGCGTCATTCCGCAGCCTCTTGCCAGTGCCGCTCGACACGCAGCCGGATGCCAGCGAACCCGCGTCCTTGATGTTTACGTACCGGCAAAATATCGCGCTTCTCCAAGCGATCAGCGAGACCACGCTGATTTCCCGGCTCTTCGCCGGCATTCTTCGCGTAGCCTTGCCATGAAGAGAAAAGATCCTTGCTAGACGCCCACTTGTATTCGTTCCCTGGTTCGACATCGCACGTTTCTGCGAGCCATTGCCCAAAGAGATCTTGTGTTGCGAAGTAGGCTTCAGTAGCTTCTTTGACCCGATCAGAACGAACGATACCGTTCTGCTGCCGATCCAGACAGCCCTCAATCGCCCATCGAAGAATGGCCGGCCATTCGGCCTTCAACTTTTCCTGCAACAACGGATCAACAACTGTCGGCCTATGCTTGAACGGCAGCATGATAAATCGCCGCCTCATCGCGTCGTCCACGTTGTTAAGATTGGGCTTGTTATTACCCATGATGAGCAACAAGAACTGCGGAAGATAGGTGAAGAAGTCGCGCCGCATGAACCGCGCGGTGATCGGATCGCCGCCGGTCATCTGCTTGATACGGCTCTCGGCCCAGGCTCGCCCCTCCTCGGTCTCCGATGCGGTCACGAGCCGGGCGCCGCGGAGCATCGCAAGGTCGGTCGGGTGCTTGTCCCCCGTCGAGGCGATGAACGTCTCCATGGCGGCCGTGACGGCGTATTGGCCCATCACGTGCTGGATGGTGTTCACGAACACGCCTTTGCCGTTGCCGCCACCGCCTTCCAGAAAGGCCAACACCTGTTCCGTGGTCACGCCCGTCAGCGCATAGCCGGCCAACTGCCGCAGGAGCCGGATCATCTGCGGATCAGCCTTGGTAGCCTGATTGAGGTAGGCCAGCCACATGGGGCAGTCGGGCGTCTCGGCGGGGGATACGGCTGTCAGCCGCGTTATGCCCTCGGCCGGGTCCGGTTCGCGCAACTCGCCCGTGCGCAGGTCCACCGTGCCGCCGGGCGTGCCCAGCAACCAGAGGTCCGCATCCCAAGCCTCGTGCGTCACGGCGAAGGCGGGATCGGATCTGGCGAAGCGCTCGACCCCGGCCGCAAACGCGGTCTTGCCCAGAACGGCCTTGACCTTCGGGTCGTCATCGAACGGGCGCGCCAGTTCCCGCGCGAGTTCGCGCGCCCACTGGAACGCAAGGCCGGTGGTGTTCTGGCGCCAAGCCGCGCCGGTCCACTCGAACCACGACCCTGTGCTGTGGCAGTAGCGAAGGCGCCCGGCGTGCATCTCGGCGAATCGGACTGCCGCGGCATCCTCGGTGACAACCTCGTCGATCGCCGACGCGCGCTGGCGCCAAGGGTGGGCACCGGGTGCCCCCCCTTTGTCCGAGGGGTCCTCACCGCCCGAGTACCCTTGCGCTCCCCCGTTCCGGGGACCGGCCGGGCGGCCGCGCTGGCCCGCCCGCTCCCGCCTGGGCTTGGTCTCGGCCTTATCCCAGCACCGCTCCACCTCGCGCTCGAGGCGGTCGCGGTACTTCGCGGCGATGCCGTCCGGGTAGCGGGAGAGCAACCCGACGATGTCCGAAGCGCTCCAGCCGTAATCCTTCAGCCAGCCGACGGCGTGCATGAAGCCGTCCGAGCGCGAGCCCTCCGGCGCGCCGTCGCGGATCAGCCGCTCCAGTTCCGGCGGTAGGTTGGTGCGACGCCGTTCGTCGGACGAACCGGACGCCTCGCGTTCGGCTCCGGCCTGGAAACCCGACGCCTTCCGTCGCCCTTTTGCCTCCCTCGCCTCCCGGGCCGCCTCGTCCAGCCGTGTCACGGTCCGGTCGATCAACCCGTCAATTTCAGCCAGCACGTCGGGCGTGCCCGGCAGCTGGTCGCCGGTGACGACGATGAACCGCTCGCAACCCCGGTACGTCTCCACCTTGCCAGTCAACGAACTCGGCACGCGCTGGCACCTGTGGACCTTCGCCCCAGTCGCGTGGCCTATGATGCGCAGGCCGGTGCCTGACACCGTCACCTCGGCGTAGGACGCCGCGTCTTGAACCAACGCGCCGGCCCATTCCTCCAGCTCGCCCGTATCCCGGTCGCGGCAGTCGTCGAGGTCGAACGAGCCCCAGGCCGATTCCGCGAGCGAGACACCGATACCGTGGCACCTGCCGGCCTCATAGGCGGCAGCGGCGGCCTCGAACGTTCCCCAGGTCCTCGCCGCGTTGCTCTTGGCGTGGCGGTCCGGATACGCGGCCTGGAAGGGCACCTTTGTCAGCCGCCCCGTCTTCCAGTGAATCTCCCACCGCCATACCAGCCAGCGCGGTTCGGCCTGCAGCGGAGCCAGCGCGGCAGGCAGGACGGGGAACTTCGTGTCCGGTGCCGGAAGGGGCGGGACGGCGAGAGCAGCCGTCATTGGAGCACCCGGCAGCCGACCCTCGCGATGGCATTCCGCATCCCGGCCTCAAGCGAGGCGAGGTGGGGCTGAACTTCCATGGAGCGCTGCCAGAGCCACGCGCCAAAGTCGTCGGACAGGTCGGACCCGTCCTGATCGGCCGGACCGGGCGTGTACACGCGCAGCCGCACACCCGGGGCGATCTGCTTCACCACGGTGAACCCGGCGGTGTCGGCCGGCATCGGAGCGAGCCTGCCGTTCAGCGCCTCGAAGTGAGCCACCTCGCACCGCGCCATCCGACGGATGCGGTAGGTCCGGTGCGGGAAGCGCCGGAAGAACCGTCGATCGGCCTCGATCAGCGCCTCGAAATCCGGGCTGATTTCAGTCGGGAAATCCGTTCTAACCCTTTGATGCAACATGGGGGGCCTCTCCCTCGGTCGGGAGAAAAGCGCAGTGAAATCAAAGTACAGTTGGGGACTCTGACTCCGTTAGTCGTGGTTCGAATCCACGTCCCCCAGCCACTTTCTCGAAAGCCTTAGGCTCTACAATCGCAGGCTTCTTCTGGAAGCTCGCGCGTCTCGTCGCCCTGACCTACTGCGTGCGTTTTACAGCCGTTTTACGCATCGGTTGACCGCTGCCCCTCAAAGGGTTGGCGCGATGAGAGTGATCGTCTGCGGCGGACGTGCCACCAACCCATTTCGAGATCTGGAACTGGCTGGAGAAGTTCGGCCACCAGGGCGCTGCCGAGTCTCCGGGCCGCCTCGGCGGGCCACGGATTACCTGCATCATCCAGGGCGGTGCATCTCGCGCCGACACGGGCGCGGCCCGTTGGGACGAGAGCGAGAACCTGCGGGTCCTCACCTTCAAGGCGGACTGGAAGAAGCACGGCAAGGCAGCGGGATCGCTGCGCAACGCCCGCATGATCGCCGAGGGCAAGCCGGATCTGGTGATCGCCTTCCCGGGCGGGCGCGGCACGGCCGACATGGGGGGGCGGCGTATCGGCGCCCGTACTCCGAGGCTGGCCCCTGCTTCGAGACAAGGCCGGGATCAGCAAGGGCTTCGTGGAGGCGTGAGGGCCGATCGGCTCCGAGGTCGGGTTGCTTGTTACCAAATCGGGCGCTTTGGTAACAAGCGGCTTGCCGACTCCGACCGATCTTGTTACCAAAATCCATATTTTGGTAACAAGATCGTTCTCCATGCGGCTGCTGTCCCACCTCGATCAGGTCGCGTTCGCGGATCTGTGCGCGAAGGCGTTCGAGGCCCAGTTCAGCCAGCGTTTCCCGGCCAACGGCAGCTTCGTCAGGCAGAAGCGCGGCGGGCGGGAGTACTTCTACTACAAGGGCTACGACAAGGCGGCGGGCGACGCACCGGGAAAGAGCCGCTTCGTCTATGTCGGCCCGGTCGACGACGTGGAACTCCAGGGGCTGGTCGAGACGTTCGGGCGCGACAAGGGCCTCTACCGGAACCGGCGCGAACTGGCCGGCAAGCTGCGCCACAGCGGCCTCCCGGCCCCGTCCCCGCTCGAAGGCAGGAGCCGGGCGATCCTGGAGGAGGGCATCCGGACGCTGGCGCGGATCGAGGGCAAGGCGCCAGCCTCCTACATCCCCTGGCTCGCCCATCCTGGCCCGTGACGCGGGCGGCGGCCAAGGTGCCGTGGGTCGCCCCTCGCCGCTTCGGGTGATGGGAGCATCACGGAAATGTTCGGCTGTACCCGGTCTCGACAGGAGCGAACCCCGCCTGCAGCAAAGCCTTGCGGCGACGCCGGACTTCAGGCCCATCGAAATGAGCCGACCACAAGACCGGGACCAGCCTTGAGTTCCCCGATACTGGCGCGGCAATTCCGAGCCAGCGCTGTCTCGGCGGCCACGCGCTGATAGTCGTCCCAGAGATCCAAGCTCTTGAAAACGCCGAACATCACCAACGACGCGCCAATCGTAACGCCGAGGGCGCGCGCGATCGCACCGGCACGATATCGCCGACGCGCATAGGCATCGATGCCGCGACCGGCCTCGTCACGCTGAAGGTTGCGCCCCCGGCAGGCGCAGCGTTGACGGCCGGCTTCCGGTTCGACGTGCCGGTGCGCTTCGCCACCGACCGGATCGAGATCGACCATCAGGCGGTGCAGGCCGGGCTGGTCGCCGACATCCCGGTCATCGAGCTGCGCCGAGGTCTCGACCCTCGGCGTTTTCACACATCGACGTTTTCACACGGCCCGGTGCGAGGCACGGTTGCACTTCGAGCATGAAAGCGGGAGCTTACAAGCCTCTCAACTGCCAGGACCTACATTTGATGAATGTCCACGCCGACAATCAACACATATATAAATTATAAATTTCCCATATTCACTCGACTCAGTTGGGATATATTGGATTTTCAGCCACGGCATCGCATGCGCGGACAACTTCAATCTTTGGCGTCGAGGTGGCATCCCTCGTGCTCCAGGTGCAGGTAGTTGGCATTGAACAGAGACAACGCCTGCAATGCCGCAAGATCCGGGATCGTCAGCTGCTTGGCCTTCAAGACGATCAGCCCGGAACTGCGCATCTCCTGCAGGGTGCGGTTCACGTGCACGGTCGTCATGCCCGTGGCATCGGCCAGCTCAGCCTGCGTGATTGGAAATGGGCAGCTATCTCCCTCCACGAGCCCGATCGTCCGCGAGCGGATGAACAGCTCGCAGAGCAGATGAGCCATCCGCTCCAGTGCCGAGCGCTGGCCAAGATTGACCGCCCATTCACGCTGAGTGCCTAAGGTGACCAGTGTTTCCCACCACAGCGCCTGAGTGATCCGAGGATGTCGATGTGTGATGTCGAGTAGCTTGTGGCGCGGGATCTCAGCCAAGTACACCGGTGTGAGCGTGCCGATCGAGTGGTCCATCTCGCGCAGCACGAAGACGTGACTGTCGCACAGATCGCCCGGCATGAAGAAGGAGATGATCTGCCGCCGGCCATTCTCCAGTTGCTTGTAGCGGCAGGCCCAGCCCTCCAGCATCAGGTTGACATGCTCAGGCTTGTCGCCTTCCTGGATGATGTCTCGGTGGGCCTCGAACGCACGCACCGTCCTCGCAAGCTCCTGCAAAGCCTGCCTGTCCGCAGCCGAGAGGTGCGTGAAGTGTTCGAGCTTGCGGATGAGTCGATGTGGCACGACGCCTCCTCTGCGACATACATTCACACCGTACCGACATAAGGTGCATCGGAATTTCACTTAAGTGAATATTGCAGTCGTTCGAGGCAGGACTAGCAGCCTGCATACCGACTTGCCTCTGCAATCGTGATCCAAACGCCTGCGACCGAGTTGTCCAGGGCAGAGAGCCGCGCAGAGAGTGATCCATGCCATTGTTCTTCTTCCACCTTCGTAGCCCGGCAGGCCGCGACGAGGACGCGATCGGGGTAGAGCTGAACGGGGTTGAGGCAGCCTACCTCGAGGCTTGTCACACCATCCCGTTCCTGAGCGAGGAGTTGGTCCGCAAGGGGGCGAGACCCCTTCGTTACGCTTTCGAGATCGCGGATGTGGGAGGCACCCTTCTGATGGAGGTGCCCTTCGCGGAGGTACTGGACAGAGGTCGGAGGCCCGTTCCACCAGCCACAGCCGAGAGCTTCCGAAAGGCCGCGGCAACGATGGCGCGAACGGCAGAGTTGATCGTCTCGATTCGCAAGGAGCGTGTGGCGCTCCGCGATACGCTTGCCGAGACGAAGCGGCTTCTGGCGCAGGTGCGGCAGGCTGGTTCCTGATGAGGCAGCGGGTCGATTGCAGCTCGATCGTTATGGAGTGCCCCTGTTACGGCAGAGCTGTGCCTTGCGATCGCCTCAAGGATGAGATGTCGGTGTTCCCACCACAGGATCAGCACATCCCCCATCGCCAATAATAAATCCCTTGAACAGTCCGTATCGCGACCTTGCTCGTCCATGTACGCGATCCGCACGACCTGCTGGGCAGCGCGCACTTCTCCCTCGGCAATGTCGATCCGCGAGAGCGAGATGCTTGTGTTCTTGTCGTAGGGCAAATTTGATGAAGCTGAGCCGATCCATGTTTGATCCGCTCCCACAAGCGCACCAACCTACATCAGCAACTCAAGTCGAACATCAGCCGAAGGTACGCGGATCACGCCGTATCGTCGTCATTTGGAACGGGATCCGAGGACTGGACCGTCTTTGCTCGACATGAAACGCGAGCCAGTCCAGTCACGCCGTCGTAGGGCATCCTTCGACGATGAGCGGGTTGTATCCGCTTCACGGATCCAGACACGGCTTCGGCCACGCCGGTCTCGCGAGATCGGGCTCCGCCGCGGCTGGGGGTGGGTGGGAATGTCGTGGGACCGCGGGCAGTGGCCGGTCGCGGAGTTCGCTCTCCGTTCCCCTCAGGGCTTCATCACGGGGCACGAGGGCGTCGCACCGCGGAGGCGGGAAACGTGAGCGGTCTGATGACTTTAGGCTGGCCGGAAGATGGCGACCCCGGTAGGGCTCGAACCTACGACCTGCCGCTTAGAAGGCGGCTGCTCTATCCAGCTGAGCTACGGGGCCGGGCGCCAACGAGGCCGAGACACCATGCCTGACGCTCGCGGTCAAGTGTTTGCGCCGACACGCGCCTTCCCCCCTGGAGAGCCTGCGGGGCCGCCCGTCGCTCCCCGGCATCGTTCCGCCGGCCGCGTGCGGCCGCTGCCGGCCCGGCCACCGTTTCGGCGGCGACAGCGATGCGGGAACGAGGAGCCCGCGCGCGTGGACGACCGGCCCGGCGGCAGGCGCGGAAGGCCGGGCGGCCGCGCGGCGGCATCCGGGTCGTCCCGGTGCGGGATGCGCTTCAGGCGCCGAGCATCGCCTCGTCGCACTCCGCCGCGACGAGGCGGGAGAGATCCCGGAACAGGCTCTCCTGCCGCGACGGCGCGAGCGGGGCGGGGACCGGGCCGGCCGCCTCCTCGGTGGCGTGCCGCGCGAAGCTGGCCATGACCCGGGATACGCCCTCGTCGCTCACCGACCGCAGGTCGTCGAGCACGTAGGCGCCGCGGCTGTGGATGCCGGTGATGATCTCGTAGGACGGGAAGTAGGCGATCCTGTCCGGGTGCCGGCGCGACAGGATCTCGGCCGCGACCCGCAGCACCGCCTTCGAGTAGGTGTTGGAGGCCAGAACGTGCCGGTCCTCCGCCGTCGCCGCGAGGGCGACCGGGGACACGGTGAGGATCAGCCGCGCCGCCGGGTTGACCGAGCGGATCAGGGCGAGGAACGCCTCGACGTCGGCCACGATCTCGTCGACCCCGAGGTTGACGAACCGGTGGCGCCCGGGATCGAACCGGCCCGCGGCCACGCCCGGGCAGAGCGGATAGGCCGCCCCGTCCTCGGCCGAGACCCACGCCTCGGTCAGGCCGAGGGTGAAGACGAGATAGTCGAGCTGTTCCAGGAGGGTGCGGACGCAGGCGAGATGCCGCCTCCGGTCGGTCTCCAGTTCCGCCACCGAGAGGAAGCCGCCGGGCTGGATCGTCGGCCGGTAGGGATCGTACCAGGCGCCGCCCGGCCCGGCCCAGACCCCGTCGGCGGGCGCGAACAGGCCGAGCGCCCGCTGGACGAGCTGGAGCATCTGCCGCGCGGTGTAGACGTTGCCGTAGCGGGCCGAGAACTGCCCGTAGGCGCACGAGGCCGCGACGTTGGCGATGAACGGATGGGCGGCCTCGGTGACGAAGTGGGAGAAGCCGCGGGCGCTGAGCGCGCGGCCGATATGCTGGGCAAAGCAGCTCCCGGCGGTCGCGACCCGGTCCCGCCGGCCGAGGCGGAACGGGAACCCGACCGCGGGGTCGACGGCCTCGACCGCGGGCGCGGCCACGGCGTGGCGCCACTTGGTGTAGGGCGGCGCCTGCTCGTAGGGATGCGTCATCGGGCGAGCCTCTCGATCTGGTCGGCGACGAGCGCGCCGTACTCCTCGTTGGCGTGGGTCGAGCTGGTGGGGTGGGCGTAGTCGGGCCGCAGGAAGCCGTCCCGGTCCATCGCCTCGGCTGGCGCCGGCACGAAGCCGATGCCGAGCCCCTCGCAGGCCTCCGCGAACAGGGCCGAGTGCAGCCGCCACATCTTCAGGCGCAGCCAGGCGTCGGCCACCCGCGCCTCCGGGTATCTCTCCAGGAAGTACGGGTCCATCCGGGCGCGGATCAGGGCCTCGTCCCGCAGCGGCGGCGGCGATTCGAGGTGGAACCGCAGCTCCGGGACCGCGACGCTCGCCGCGCGGAGCATCGACAGGTCGCCGTCGTGAAGGATCCGCCTGAAGGAGAGCCGGATGCTTCCGTAGGGGATCGGCTCGGCGCCGGGCCGCAGCGGCCCGGCATCGTCCGGCATCCGGAAGTCGAACGGCGGATCCGTCGCCATCAGGGCGAGCACGTTGTGGGCGTTGCCGGCGATGGTCGAGATGCACAGCGTCTCCGGCCCGATCCGCCGGCGCAGGCCGGCGGCGATCTCGGGGACGAGGCGGATGCCCTCGGGGGTGGCGACCAGCGGGCTGCCACCCGAGGGCAGCCCCACGGCGCCCCAGCCGACAGGGATCGACCGGGCCCTGGAGCGCCGCCACGATGCACTGGGTGTGGCTGTGGCCGATCAGCAGGATGTCGCGCGCCGCCGTGCCGGCGCGGGGTTCGGCGAGGATCATGCCGGCTCGGGCTCCCGCGCGAGGCCGGCGATCACCGCGGCCTGATGGGTCATGATCTCCTGCGCCCGGGCCCGGTCGCGCTCCAGGTCCTGGAAGCGCATCGCGAGCAGGTCGTAGTCGTGGCGGGACACGAACCCCTCGGGGGCCGGGATCTCGATCATCGGCCGGTGCCGGACCGGCGGCAGGCCGGCATAGGCGTCCTCCGGCAGGGCCCAGCCGTCGAGGCCGGTCGGGCTCGGAGGCGGGTCGTAGCGGTCGCCCTCGACCGGCGGCAGGTCGAGGCCCGGCGGGGGCATCCACTCCTCCTCGCGCGGGAGCGCGAGCACGTTGACCTCGCAGGTGCCGCCGAAGATGTTCGCGGGATACCCGTTGAAGTTGTGTCGATTGTACGGGTTGGCGACGTGCCAGCGCAGCCCGTAGCCGGCCGCGGTCAGCAGGGCGACGATCTCGGGAAAGTTCGCCGCGCTGGTCTGCTCGAAGTAGATCACCGGCCGGTGGCGGGCGATCGTGCGGGTCGCGCCCAGCAACACGTCGAGTTCCATGCCCTCGACGTCGATCTTCATCAGGCGGCAGGCCGCGAGGGCCAGGCAATCGGCCGTGAACAGCGGCACCGGCAGGGACGGCCGCTCGGCCTCCGGCCGGCCGACGAGGCCGCGGAACGACATGCAGCCGAGGTTGTCGGCCATGCCCTGCTCGGCGGCGTCGAGGCGCATCACCCGGGTCTCGCGCCCGATCAGCCCCTCGATCCGGGTGATGCCGCTCATCCCGTTGAGGCGGATGTTGAGCGCCAGCACGTCGCTCGCCCGGCGCTGTCCCTCGATCGCCAGCACCTGCCCGGTCTCGCCGACCATCCGGCCGAACGCGACCGCGTGGCTGCCGACATTCGCCCCGATGTCCAGCACGGTGTCGCCGGGCCGCAGGAGGTGCGAGACGAGGTGGATCTCCTCCTCGGCCCACTCGCCGTACTGGCGCAGCGATTGGCCGATGACCCGATCCTCGGCGTAGTGGGCGAGCAGGCCGTGCCGGGCCCTGAAGACGGCGATGGTCATGGGGGTGTCCTGTCTGCGCCCGGACCGGCCGCGGCGGCGGCCGGCCGACGGGGCGGGAGCGGGCTTCGACACGATTTTCGGGACTGACCGTCCGAACATCGCATCAGGCGGCGAGGGGCAGGGTGAGGTCGAGCGGCAGGTCGAGCGGCAGCACGATCGCCTCCGGCCCGGTGCCGTAGTGGAGCTCGGCCTCGTAGCGGCCGGGCGGCAGGGCCGCGTAGGGCACCAGGGCCTCGAAGCCCGACCACAGCGCGTCCGGGGTGCCGAGATGGGCCGCGACGTCGTCGCGCCGCTCCGCGGGCAGCGCCGCCCGGAGCGAACCCTGCGCCCCGGCGAGGACGAGGACGAGGCCGTCGGCGCGCCCGTGGCCCGGGACCCAGGCCCAGCCGCGCAGATAGAGATGGCCGCCGGCCTCCCGGCCGTCGAACCGCCCGCCGGGCCCGGTCCCGGCGTCGTCGAGGACGATCCGGTGCTCCGGCGGCTCCCGGCGGGTCCGGATCGCCGCAGGCCCGATCCCGACCTCGCGGCACGGCGTCACGAGGCGCCCGGCCCTGACCAGCACGGCCTCGCCGGTCTCGTGCAGCAGGGTCTCGCGGCGGTCCGCCTCGGCGACGACGATCCGGTGCAGCCCGGCCTCCAGCCCGCCGGGGTCCAGCGCCGCCCGGAAGCCGCCGAAGGCGTAGAGCGGGTCGGCGGCGACCAGCTCGGCGGGCGCCCGGCAGCGTTCCGCGTCGGTCCAGGCCGTCGTCCCGCCGGGCGCCACGAGGCCGACCCGCACCGCGGGCAGCACTTGCCGCCCGGCCCGGTCCACGGCCCAGCCCCGGAGGGTGAGCGACGGGCCCTGTGCCGGACCCGCCGCGACCTCGTAATGCGTGATCGCGGCGTCGCCCTCGATCGTCCGCAGGTTCGCGCCCGGGGGCGGCTCGAGGGCCGGGCCCGGGACGGCGGCCGGCTCCCGGGCATCGCCCCGCGCCACCACGACCTCGCCGACGGGGCCGAGATCGACGACGGCGCCGTCGTAGACCTGCATCAGGCGGACCGCGTGGGTGCCCTCGCGCAGCTCGGCGAGGTCGAGATCGAAGGCGAAGCCGCCGGCCTCGGCCTCGGGACGGCCGAGATGCGCTCCGACGTCGCCGCGCAGGACCGGCGGGCTCACGGCGTAGATCTCCTGGGCGCCCCCCTTGAGGTGCAGGATCACGTCGAGCGGCCGCCCGCTTCCCTCGACGAAGGCCCAGCCGGCGAGGCTGAGCGAGTGCCGCAGCACGATCCGCGGCCACTCCGCGGGCCGGCGGTCGGCCTGCACGCTCTCGATCCGGAGACCGGACCGGTCGCGATCCGCGCCCCGCCGCGCGAGGTGGGCGAAGCGGGCCGGGAAGGTGCGCCAGAGGGCGAGGTCGCGCTTCTCCCGGGCGGGGCGGCGCGCCGGCGGCGGCGCATCCCAGCCGCTGCCGCTCTGGACCCAGGACGGCGTGTTGGTGCGGATGCCGCAGGCGCGGGTGCTCAGGATGTAGTCGCGCTCCGGGCGGATCGTCACCGCGGGCGACCGGACCGGGCTCGCGGCGAGCAGCTCGCGGTAGAGGGCCGAGAGGGCGGCGATGTGCTCGGCCGGGGAGACGATGCGCCGCTCCGCCGCGGCCGCCCGCATCGCGCCGAGGCGCTCGCGGTCGCGGCCGAGGTCGCGGATGATGTCGCAGACGTGGCCGGCATCGTCGGGAGCGACCTTGAATCCGTCGATGCCCGCCCGCACCCGCTCGGCGGGGGCGCCGAGATCCGAGATCACCGGCACCGCGCCGGCGGCCCGGGCCTCGTTGAGCGAGATCATGTAGGTCTCGGGCCAGGTCGACAGGTGCAGCGACAGGTCCATGCCCGCCATCAGCCCGGGCAGCTCGTGCGCCGCGTAGCCGCCGTGGATGATCACCCGCGGCAGCGCCAGCGCCCGCAGGTGCCGATCGAGGTCCGGATCCTGGATCGCGCCGAGGATGTGGAACTCCACCGGCTCGTCGCGCAGGGTGCACAGGACGCGCAGGATCGCGTCCGCCCCCTTGGGCCGGGTGAAGTTGCCCGGAATCGCCACCCTGAGGCTCGCACCGGGGGTCGCCGCGGCGCGGCCGGTGGCGGGCGCGCGGTGGCTCAGCGGGGTCAGCATCTCGATGATCCTGATCCGCTCCGCCGGGATCTCCGGGTAGATCGCCCGCACGTAGTCGGCGGTGAACGGGCTGTTGGCGATCAGGCCGTCGAGGGATTCGAGCATCCGGGCGACGAAGTTGCGCCGCCGCTGCTGGGCTCCGGCCGGGATGCCGGCGGCCGAGAGGCAGATGTCGCACTCGGTCGGCGACCGGCGGGCGATGTTGCAGAAGCCGCCGCGGTAATCGAGCAGGTTGAAGCGGCTGCACACGAGGTAGAAGTCGTGCAGGGTGTAGAGCGCCGGCACGCCGCACGCCCGGGCGATCAGCGGCAGCGACAGCGGCAATCCGAGCAGGTGCTGGAAATGCACGAGGTCGATGTCGTTCTCGATCAGGATCTGCTCGAAGACCCGCTCGTGGGCCTCGTCGTGCAGGGTCTCGCTGCCCGCGGGGCGGGGAACCCCGTACTGGTGCTGCTCGCCGGTGCGGTGGGCGATCAGCGCGTAGGCGGTGACGCCGTCGACCGTGCGCGGATACATCGTGTAGACGTCGAACGCCGAGGCGCCCTCGGCGAGCTCCTGCTGGTAGATCTCGACCCCGCCGCCGGGCTGGTGCCCGGCGACGTTGTGGGTGACGAGCAGGACCCGCCTGCGGCCGGGCTTGGCTTCGGCCCCGGATCCGGTCCTGGATCCGGCCTCGGGCCGCGCGGGTGCCGCGACGCCGGCGAGCGCCGACAGGATGGTCTCGACGCGATGGTCGTAGAGGTGCCCGGCCCGCGCCCGGCGGCGGGCCGCCCGCGCCATGGCGATGCGCTCGGCCGGGTGATCGAGCGCCCACTCGATCCGCGCCAGCAGCTCGTCCTCGCTGTCGCAGAACGCGATCTCGCTGCCGTCGAAGTAGCGCGTCGCCTCCGAGCCGCTGCCGAGGGCGATCTGGAACGCCCCCGCGAGGGCGTTCTCGAACAGGCGCGGCGGCGGCGTCGAGCCGCTGGCCTGATCCGGCCGCGAGGCCGAGAACTTGCGCTCCAGGCTGAGCGTGATGCGGCTGCGGTTGGCGATGCGGGCGAGCTCGGGGTTCGGCACGCGCCAGTCGGTGAGAAGGGTCTCGTCGCTGAGGGCGACGGGCGGCAGGTAGGGGTTGGTGGGCAGGCCGATCTTCATCCGCAGCGGCCGGCGCGTGCCGTCGAGGATGCGGTTGATGGTGGCGACCCGGTTGGGCCAGGCGGTGCCGACGAAGCAGACGTCGTACAGGAACGCGTCGTCGTCGGCGACCGGGACGAGGTCGTGGAAGAGCCGGCTCGCCGCGAGCGGCAGGTGGTGTCCAGCGGCGCCGTAGACCGGCAGGCAGGCGAGGTCGTTGGTGAAGACGAGATCGAAGGGCGCGGAGACCCGCAGGTTCTCCTCCAGCTCGTAGGGATCCTCGGTGGTCCAGAGCACCGAGCGGGCCGCCATCGCGCACAGGCGGCCGAGCACCGCGAGGTCGCCGCCGGATCCCCCGAGGGCCAGGAGGGTGTCGCAGCCCTCGCGCCGGAACAGGTCGACGGCGTTGCCGTAATCGGCCTGCCGCACCCACTCCACCGCCGGGTGGCGCTGGAGCGCGTCCACGATGGCGAGCGGGATGTAGGAGTTGTGGGTCTGCGCTGCCGTGTCCAGCACGAGGATGCGGAAGGTCTTGCTCACGTGGCGCTCGCGTTGAGACGATCTCTCGGGGTCATTCGCCGTCCGGTTGCGCGCAGCCCGCTTCGTTGATCGGGATTCTCGCGCAGGCTTCGGGGGCGGACGGCGGATGCGGTGGTTCGTTATGCCCTGCGCACGGCCTCGCCGTGCGCCGGCGACGGGCGGCGATCCCTCGTCCGAACCGGCCGCCCGGACATCGTGCTACTCGGCCGCGACCGCGAAGACCGGGGCCTGGTCCGGCGCCGCGGTCCGGCGCGGCAGCACGCCGAGCAGGCGCAGTTCCGCCAGGGCGGTCTCGGCCCGGTGCTGATAGGTGTGCTCGGCGAGGGCGCGCCGCTGCGCGCGCGCGGCGATGTCGAGGATCGCCCCGGGTTCGTCCTGCGCCCGTTCGAGCCACAACTCCAGGTCGCGAACCCCGTCGACCAGGATGATCTCGCGGTCGCGCTCGAAGTATTCGAGCACCTCCAGGCTCTCGGCGACGAAGAGCTGTGCCGAGCCCATCAGCGCCACCTCGAAGGTGCGGGGCCCCGGCGTCGAGGGCGCGAGGTTGAACCGGGCATTGGCGATGCTGAGATCGCGGCCGATGTTGAGCGTGAGCCGGGCCCGCGCCGCCGTGTCGGCGAAGGCCGCCGGGGACATGCGCTCGTTGTGGGCGAAGGGCAGGTCCTGCGGCCACCGGTCCCCGGAGACGTAGGTCCGGTGGCGGCGCAGCAGGCTCGCCCCCTCGCGGAGGAAGTCGATCCGGTTCTGGTAGGCGTAGCCGCAGAAGAACAGGGCGAGGTCGCGCGGGGCCGCGGCGTCGACGGCCCGCAGGTGGGTGTGCGGGCAGCCGGCCAGCGGCAGGTGCGCCGCCGGCACGTCGCCGTAATGCATCGCCGCCCAGCGGTCGGTGTTGAACACCATGTCGGCGATGCCGCGCAGGCGGAAGGCGTAGTCGAACTCGTAGGGGTCGTCGTGGAGCCAGAAGGCGAGCACCGCCCCGGCGCGGTCGGCGAACCGGCGCAGGGCGCGCAGGTTGCTGGCATCGACCGCGACGCCGCCCACCGCCAGGACGAGGTCGGCGTCGTGGCGCCCGGCCGGGCCGGTGAGCGATTCGTAGCCGATCTCTTTGACAACCACATGCTGCGATCCGAGATCGCGGAAGCCCTGGGCGACGTAGCGGCGGATCGCCGTGTTGGTGTTGAGCCTGTCCTCGACGGTCCCAGTGACGACGACGGTGAGCGGTCTCTCGATCATGGCGGCGGCTTCCAGGTAGAAACGGGACGGATTGCGGAAGTCGTGAGCGTCAGGCAGCGGCCTCGTCCGGCAGGGCCGGCGGCCGGATCGCGCGGCGAAAGACATCCGCCCAGGCGGCGTCGTTCCCGAGCACGTCGGGATTGTCGTGGTCGAGGCGATGGATGCGGAAGGCCGGGTCGGGATCGGCGCCGGATCCATCCCGGCCGGTGACGAAGTGGACCTCCGCCGCAGGCCCGATCGCCTCGCTCAGGGCTTCGGTGAGCGCCGCCATGGCCGCACGGCCGAAGTGGAAGTTCATCCGCGGCGAGACGCGCGTCACCTCGTCGAGGTTGGACTGGGTGTTGGAGACGAAGAAGAGGCAGCGTCGATAGTCCCGCAGCGACGAGAACCGGTCGAGCAGGCGGGCGAACTTCGCCCGTGTCTGCTCGAACGTGTCTTCGAGGGCGACCACGCCGTCGCGGGTGAACTCGTGCCAGAAGTGCAGGTCGTGCCTGGGCCAGTAGAAATTCGGATGAACGACGATCTCGTCGGGACTGTCCGGAAACCCGCCTCGCGCCCCCATCCAACCGGCGAAGCTGCGCGGCGGCATGATCAGCCAGTCGAACGGCGATGACGACCTGACCAGGGCCTCCCCGGTGAGGCTGGACAGAAGATCCACGTGCCGATCGATCTGCCAGGCGGTCTGGCAGGAGACACCGAGACTGACGACTGCTGTTCGAACGCCGAATGCGGACATGCGTGTTCCTTTGGCAAGCACCCGGGAAGGGAGAGCGTCGCGTTCAGGGATTTGCGGCGTAGCGGGGTTCGGGAGACGGCTGTCCGAGGTCCCGGATCAGGTGCTGATCGCGATTATCGGGGCGGTTAACAACCAATGCAACTAAAAATTGTATTTTGCGACGAACGGGGCGTATGGGCTCCGGCGCGGCTCGCCCTCGAGTATCCTTGCCGCATTTCCCCGGATGGCTGGAACGAAGCGGACGGCAGAGCCGGGGACCAGCCAAGTTGTGCCGTGGATCGGCTCCGGATCGCGCACCGTTGCCGGCATGTCGACGCCTCCCGGCTCGCGCCGGTCCCCGGATCCCGCGCCGCCGGCGCCGCGATCTTCGGGAAAGGAGGCGGCTGGCATGCTCGGCGCGGCCACCATGCCGCCGAACGGGCCATCCGCCTCGAAGTCGAGTCGTCTCGGGAGGTCAGCTCAACGTGCGTCGTTCTCGACCGACCGCGAGGTCGGCTCACCGGACGGACATGCTCCGGGCAAGTCCGCCTGATGATGCCGGCGGCCGGTCGGACGCGGGCTCCTACGCGGCGAGGGCGGGCCCGGTGTCGGCGCCGACCGCAGACCCCGGCAGGACGTAGACTCCCTCGCCGGCCCAGTGGCTGGCCGGGACCAGCGTCACCCGCAGCAGCAGGTCGCCGGTGGCGCCGGCCCACAGCGTCGCGGGGAGAACCGCATCGCCCTGGGTCCACCGCCAACGGTCGTCGCCCTGCCCCTGCACGAAGCTGAAGCCGTCGCTCAGCGCCGGGTCGTCCACCGCGACGCTCCGGGCGAAGCCGTCGCCGTCGCTGATCTCCAGGCCGCGCAGCGGCACGCCGAGCCGGCGGCGGTCTCCGCTGTAGAGATCGATCAGGCAGGGGACGTAGGTGTGCGAGACCAGGCGCAGCTCGTGCGTCCGCGCCGGAACCGCGAAGTCGGTGGTCGTCCCGCCGGCGAGCGGCAGGATCACCCGCCCGTCCGCGACGAGGTGCAGGCCGGGATCGCAGGTGATGGTCCAGCCGAGGCCGGCGGCACGCGCCGCCAGTCGGGAGCGGACAGCCCTGACCAGCGGGCCCTCCTGCACGAGCGGCCGGCAGAACTCGGCGCCGCCGCGAACGGCGAAATCCGGATGGAGCGTCAGGCACTCGGCCCCGTTCTCGAACCCGGCCCGCACACCGGTGTCGAGGAAGCTCTCGGCAGGCAGCCCCTCGGCCAGCAGGATGTCGTGGCTGTCGAGTTCGACGTGCCAGTAGGTGATCGCGTCGTGCGGCACCTGGGCGATGGTGGCCCCGTTGATCAGGTGCCTGACCGGGATCAGCACCTCGTCGAGGACGCGGACGCACACCGCGTGATCGGGGGACAACCAGAGGTCCCGCCGGGGCAGGCCGTCGCCGAGGGCACCGGCCAGCACGCGGACCGGCCAGACGGTGCGGGGCTCGGGGTGCCGGCGGCAACTGACCCGCCGGTGCCCGATCCAGCGGATCGGGCGCTGCGCGCCGGAGGCCGTCACCACGAGGTCGCCCACCGCCAGATGCTCGACCGGAACCTCGCCCCGCACCGTCCGGATCAGGGTGCCGGCCGCGAAGCAGGGCGTGTTCGGACCGACCGGGGCGGTGACGTTGGTGGTGGTGACGGGCGTCAGGACGCCGATGGCGGGAACGGCCGCCCCCGAGACGCCGATGACGACGGGCGTGGTCAGTCCGCCGCCGGACACGCGGAAGTAGTAGACGTAGTCGTCGCTGTCGGCCGGACTATAGCCGAGATAGGTGCCGGCCGCCCCGACCGCCGTGAGGCCGGCGGCGTTGAGGTCGACCGTGACGACCGAGTTCGGGCGATCGATCGTCCCGTCGATGGTCACGGGCGCTGCGCCAGAGAGCAGACCGGATCCCGTGAAGGTGCCCAGAGCATAGAGGCCGGTCGTCGCCTGACCCGCCCCGAACACCGTGTTGTCGAAGTTTACTGCCACAGTGAGCCTCCGAATAGTTCGACTGGTCCAGTAACGCAATCTTAAGTTGTAAAGTCAACTTCAAAGGACCGCGCCCTGGGGTGGCAGCCAGCACATTCTGCATCTGTTGCGTGCATGCCACGCTCGGCTCGCCCGATGCGGCGCGCCGCTTCCGGCCACCGCGGGACGCCGGTGGGCCCGCGATCTGCGGACGGTGGCGTTCCGGGCGGCGGCGCGGCGGCCGGTTCACGTTCGGGTGCGGCGCGATCGGGGACTTCGCGGCGGTTGCCGGCGGCGGGCCGACGCTCGCCCCCGACCTCGTCAGCGCAGCGTGAACGTTTCCATGAGCGCCTTCTCGGACGGCACGGCCAGCCCGAACTCCGCGTGCGCCGCGATGAGAGCGGAGGCACGGCGGGCCGGCGCGCCGAACCGATCGGGGCAGAGAGCCTCCAGCGCGCCGAGGGCCTTCTGCATCCGCACCAGGACCTGCACGATCCCGCCCGCCTCGCGCGCCAGCGGATGAAAGAAATCCTCGATCAGGTCGTCGGTCGACAGGGCGGGCACGCTGATTCGCGGGTGCTCCGGCTCCGGCGGCGGGTCGGAGGTCGGGATCCAGTTCGCCAGCACCCGCAGCCCGGCGCCGACCACCGCGATCGCCGTGCCGTAATCGGCCGCGGTCGGGGGCAGCGCCTTCGAGCCGATCTCGGCCAGGACCGAGAGGCCGAAGCGCGGATCCTGCTCCCACGAGCGATCGTGCTCGACGAGGAACGCCTTGCGGACCTGATCCAGGGCCTCCGACCCCATCGCCGCATCGACCCAGGCCAGGGGCGTGGCCGGGTGGACGAAGGATCCCGGCAGCGCGGCCACGTCCAGCCGCACGTCCCGCTCCCGCAGCGCCCGCGAGAGCGCGGCCATGTCGACGTGCTGGACGTAGCCGATCCGGTCCGGGAAGACCGGTCTCGGCTGCCGGCGCGCCGGGTCGGGGGCGACGCCGCCCAGATGCGGCCGATCCCGCCGGGCGCGCAGCGCCTCGGACGCGGCAGCCTCGACCAGACGGATCGTCTCTCCGACCCGGCCGAAGCGGGTGAGCTGCTGCATCCAGCGCAGGAGGGTGACGACGATCACCCCGATCACCACCACGGTCGCGGCGAGCAGGAGCAGGCGCCCGCCCGGCCCGTAGATCCGGGTGGACAGGGCGATGATCCCGACCACCGAGAACATGAAGGCGCCGAGGAACGTGGCCAGCGCGTTGTGGGCCCGCCGGTCCTCGTTCCACAGCGTGGTCGCCCGGGGCGTCACGCCCGACGAGGCCGAGCCGAGCGCGTTCACCAGCACCGTGAGCGAGAAGGTTGTCACCGTCAGCATCGACGAGGCGAGGATGCTCAGGATGTTGCCGACCGCGTCGGCCCCGACGCCGAGGGCGAGCCCCTCCGGCACCAGGGACTGGAACCTCCACGCGAGCAGCGCGGAGACGACCCCGCCGGCGCAGTAGAGCGTCGCCCTCACCCAGGCCCTGACGGAGGGTGCGGGAGAGGATCAGCCGCCAGCGCGACCGCAGCTTGCTCGTGCTCATCGGACCCGAAGCTGGTTTCGCGGAAGTGACTGCCGGTTCGTGAGGTCGACCGGCCTGGGGTCGGGCGGCCATGGCCGGATCGCCGACACCGGCATATAGCGCGCTTCGGCCCCGGCGGGAGGGACGTCGCCGACCGGAACCGGTTTCTCCTCAGCCGGTGAAGTCGCCCCGGTTCAGGCCGTGGCGCTGCATCTTCTCGTTCAGGGTGCGCCGGGGCAGGTCGAGCAGGCGCATCGCCTCGGCGATGTTGCCCTGGGCCCGGTGCAGCGCCTGCCGGATCACGTTGCGCTCGTAGGCCTCGACCCGAGCGGCCAGGGGCTGCACGCCGTCCTCGGCGGTCCCGTGGGCCCGGGGCGCCTCGTCGTGCCGGTCGAGACCGAAGGCGTAGCGCTCGGCGGCGTTGCGCAATTCACGCACGTTGCCGGGCCAGGGGCGCTCGATGAGGTCCTGGATGAACCGGGCGCTCAACGGGCGCATCGTCCGGCCGTGGGCCTCGGCGGCACGGCTCGCGAAGTGCTCGAACAGCAGCGGCACGTCCTCGCGGCGCTCGCGCAGCGGCGGGATGCGAAGCTCCGCCACGCCGAGGCGGTAGTACAGGTCGGCCCGGAACTGCCCGGCGGTCGCCTCGGCGCGCAGGTCGACCTTGCTGGCGCAGAGCGTGCGCAGGTCGGCCGCGACGGCATCGTTCGAGCCGAGGCGTTCCAGGCTGCGCTCCTGCAGCACGCGCAGGAGCTTCACCTGACCGGAGAGCGGCATCGCCTCGATCTCGTCGAGGAAGAGCGTGCCGCGATGGGCGTGTTCGAGCCTGCCGATGCGGCGCTTGACGGCGCCCGTGAACGCCCCGGCCTCGTAGCCGAACAGCTCGCTCTCCACCATCGTGTCGGGGATGGCGCCGCAATTGACGGCGACGAAGCGGGCGTCGCGCCGGTCGGAGAAGGCGTGCAGGCACTGCGCGACCAGTTCCTTGCCCGACCCGGTCTCGCCGTTGACGACCACGTTGACGGGGGTCGCGGCGAGGTCGAGCACCTCGCGCCGCAGGCTCTCCATCGCCCGCGAGGTGCCGATCAGGCGGCCCTCGATCCCGCGCGCATCCGTGGTGGCGTGAAGGCTGCGGATGCGCAGGGTCAGGCCGCGCTTCTCGCAGGCGCGGCCGATCGCGTCGGCGAGGCGCTCGGGCGCGAACGGCTTCTCGATGAAGTCGTAGGCTCCGCGCCGCATCGCCTCCACCGCCATCGGCACGTCGCCGTGGCCGGTGACGAGGAGCACCGGCAGGTCCCGGTCCCGGGCCAGGGCCCGCTCGAGCACTTCGAGCCCGTCCATCCGCGGCATGCGCACGTCGCTGACGAGGATGCCGGGGAAGCGGTCGTCGACCTCGGCGAGCGCCGCCTCCGGCGAGGCGAAGGTCGAGACCTCGTACCCGGCGAGCGTCAGCCACTGGTGCAGGGCCTCGCGCACCGCCTCCTCGTCGTCGACGAACAGGACCCGGGTCGCCGACGCCGCCATCGCGCTCACGCCTCCGCCGCGGGCAGGACGAGGGAGAGCGTGGCGCCCCGCACCCCGTTCGCGGCCGAGAGGCTGCCGCCGAAGTCGCGGACGATCAGCGATGACAGCGACAGGCCGAGGCCGAGCCCCTCGCCGGCCGCCTTGGTGGTGAAGAACGGATCGAAGACGTGCGGCATGTGCTCCTCGGCGATCCCGCTCCCGCTGTCGGCGACGCAGAGGCACCAACAGGAATCCGGTTCGCGGGCCGCGGTCAATGCGAGGCGGCGCTCCGGGGCGTCCCGCATCGCGTCGAGGGCGTTGACCATCAGGTTCAGGAGCACCTGCTCCAGGCGGACCGGCTCGGCCCGCACCACGGCCTCCGGCGGGATCGTGCAGGCGACCGCGACGCCCTCGGCACGGATCCGGGGCCCGAGCAGGTCGAGGGCGGCCTCGGCGGCGGCGCGCAGGCGCACGGTCTCGCCCTGCCCCGGCCCGGTCTTGCGCGCGAAGACCTTGAGGTGGCGGATGACCTCGGCGATGCGCTGCGTCATCTCGGTCATGCGCCGGAGGTTCCCGCGCACGGCCGCGGTGTCGCCGCGCTCCAGGAAGACGGAGGAGCTGGCGAGGAAGGTGCGCAGGGCCGCGAGCGGCTGGTTGATCTCGTGATTGACCGCCATCGAGATCTGGCCCAGCGCCGCGAGCCGCCCGGCATGGATCAGCTCGTCCTGGGTCGCCCGCAGCGCGGCGGTCGCCCGCTCCCGCTCCGCGATCTCGCTGCGCAGGCGCGCGTTGGCGGCGCTGAGATCGTGGGTCCGCTCCGCCACCCGGCGCTCCAGGGTGAGGCGCATGGCCTGCTCGCTGCGCAGCCGCTGCCGCCGCTGGCTCGCCGCCGCGAGGGCGAAGGCGAGGGCGAGGCAGGAGAGCCCGGCGGCCAGGGCCGCGAGCAGGGCCTGCCGCAGCACCGGCCCGGTCTCCGCGACGTGCCAGAGCGTCCAGCCGAGGTCGGGCATGGCGACGCTCACCAGGAGGCCGCGGACGGAGCCGGGGCCGGCCGGAAGCCCGACGGTCCCGCCCGGCCCCGGCCACGCCCCCTCGACGAGGGGCCGGAAGGTGCTGTCGCCGTACTGGCGGGCGGCATCGATGCGGGACGCCTCGCTCGCGCCGAGCGGCTGGAACGGGCGGTACTTCCAGGCCGGCTCGCTGGCCAGGAACACGACCCCGGCCGCGTCCGAGACGAGGACGTGCTCGCCGGCCTGCCGCCACTCGCCCTGCAGGGTCTCGAGGTCGACCTTGACCACCACGATCCCCGCGGCCCGCCCGTCATCCGCCGGCACGGCCCTGCCGATGAACAGGCCGGGCTGGTTCGTGGTGGTGCCGATTCCGAAGTAGCGCGAGGCGCCGGTCGCCAGGGCGTCGAGGAAGTAGGGCCGGTAGGCATAGGAGATCCCGACGAAGCTGAGCGGCTGGTTCCAGTTGCTCGCGCTGCGGGTGAGGCCGCCGCGGTCGAGCAGGTAGACGGCGGCGACGCTCGAAGCCTCCGCGATGGCCTCGAACTTCGCGTTGACGGCGGCGACGTGGCGCGGGGCCTCGACGTCGTCGAGCAGGGCGCGCACCTCGGTGTCGAGGGCGAGGACGGCGGGAAGGTACTGGTAGCGCTCGACGACCGCGCGCAGCACCGCCTCGCCGATGACGAGGCGCTGGCGCGACGCGCGTCCCAGGTGCTCGCGGCCGACGTCGAAGGCGAAGGCGAAGGTCGCGAGCATGGTTGCGAGCGTCAGCGCCGCGAGTGCCCAGCGCCTGGCCGCGAGGGCGTCGAGGAGGGCGCGCGGCCGGGTGCTCCACTGCGGCATGCGCCTCCCCCCCCCGTCGACGAGCGCCGGCCGGGGCCGAAGCCGTGCCCTGACCGGGCCGCTCATACGGTTTCCGATCGATCGCTTCAGGCGACCGCGAGCGGTCGCTTTCGCGATGCGGAAACCGGCTTCGCTCATGCGCCGCGCGGGCTTCGATACGGTTTTGCGGAACTGATCGTCCGAAAACCGTATCACTCGCCCGGGTCGATCTGCAGGTCCTTCACCTTGGCGCGCAGCTCGTCGACCAGCACGCGGGTGTTCTCGGTGTAGTCGACCGGCACCGCCACGAGGTGGACGCCGCCGGCCTGGAAGGCCCGCTCCAGCGTCGGCACGAGGTCGGCGACCGCCTCCACCCGGTGCCCGGTCGCGCCGTAGGATCGGGCGTACTGCACGAAATCCGGGTTGCTGAAGGTCATGCCGTAGTCCTGGAACCTGTCCACCGCCTGCTTCCAGCGGATCATGCCGTAGGCCGAGTCGTCGAGGACCAGCACCACGAGGTTGAGCCTGAGCCGCACCGCGGTCTCGAGTTCCTGCGAGTTCATCATGAACCCGCCGTCGCCGCACACCGCCATGACCCGGCGCTCCGGGTAGATCAGCGCCGCCGCCATGGCCGAAGGCAGCCCCGCCCCCATCGTGGCGAGCGCGTTGTCGAGGAGCAGCGTGTTGGCGGTGCCGGTGCGGTAGTTCCGCGCGAACCAGATCTTGTACATCCCGTTGTCGAGGCAGACGATGCCGTCCTCCGGGATCACCCGGCGCACGTCGCGCACCAGCCGCTGCGGGGTGACCGGGAAGCGGTCCTCCTCGGCGCGGTCGGCGATCCGGGCGAGGATGTGCTCGCGCAGGCCGAGCAGCGCGCCCGCGTTCGGCAGCCTGCCCTCGATCCGGTCGGCGAGGAGCTTCAGGGTCGGACCGAGATCGCCCACAACCTCGGCGTCGGGATAGTAGACCTGCTCCACGTGGGCCGGGGTGTAGCTGACGTGGAGGACCTTCTGGTTCGGCTGCCCCATGAAGAAGGGCGGCTTCTCCACCGTGTCGTGGCCGATGGCGATGATCAGGTCGGCGGCGTCGATCGCCTCGTGGACGTAGTCGCGCTCGGACAGGGCCGCGGTCCCCATGTAGAGGTTCGAGGCGTGCGCGACCGTGCCCTTGCCCATCTGGGTGGTGAAGAACGGGATGCCGGTGCGCCGCACGAACCCGCCGAGGTCGCCGGTGGAGCGCGGGCGGCTCGCCGCGGCGCCCAGCATCACCAGCGGGCGCTCGGCGGCGACGATCATCGCGGCGGCGCGCTCGATCGCGCTCGGGTGGGCCACCGGGATGTCGATCGGGTGGCTCGGCACCGTGCCGGCCTCGGCCTCCTCCGCCGCGATGTCCTCGGGCAGTTCGAGCAGCACCGGGCCGGGCCGCTCCTCGGCGGCGACCCGGAAGGCGTCGCGCACGATGGTCGGGATCGAGGACGCGGAGACGATCTGGCGCGCCATCTTGGTGATCGGCCGCATCGAGGCGATCACGTCGACGATCTGGAAGCGGGCCTGGCGGGAGGAGAGGATGCCCTTCTGGCCGGTGATGATGATCATCGGCATGGCGCCGAGATGGGCGTAGGCGGCGCCGGTCGAGAAGTTCAGCGCGCCGGGCCCGAGCGTCGAGAGGCAGACGCCGGGCTTGCCGGTGAGCCGCCCGCAGGTCGCGGCCATGAAGGCGGCGGCCTGCTCGTGGCGGGTCAGGACCAGCTCGATCCTGGAGGTGCGCAGCGATTCGACGACGTCGAGGTTCTCCTCGCCCGGGATGCCGAAGATGCGCTCGACTCCCTCGTTCTCAAGCGCTCTGACGAGCAGGTCGGATCCTTTGGACATGGCGCTCCTCCCGGATGGTTCGACGCGTACCGGCGGTCCTCGGTGGGCGAGGGCCGCCGCTCTTGGGGTTTCCCGTCATTCTGATCCGGCCAGGACGGGCCGTCAGCCCCCGATCCCGGGCCGGCCCGGGATCGGGGGTGATGTGCCGGCGGTCGTCGGCCCGAGGGATCCTCAGCCGCTCATCCTGCCGTTGCCGTCGAGGTAGCCGTACTTGCGGGTGTCGGGCATCCACAGCGAGGCCGCGAAGGCCACCGCCGCCATGGCGGCGACGTACCAGAAGAACAGGCTCTCGTTGCCGTAGGACTTGAACGAGAGCGCGACGTACTCCGCCGTGCCGCCGAACAGGGCGTTGGCGATGGCGTAGGGCAGCCCGACGCCGAGGGCGCGCACCTCGACCGGGAACAGCTCGGCCTTCACCACGCCGCTGATCGAGGTGTAGAAGGTCGCGATGACGAGCCCGACCAGGATCAGCGCGAAGGCCGCGTAGGGGCTGCTCACCGCCGTGAGCGAGGAGAGCAGCGGCACCGCGCCGAGCATGGCCAGCCCGCTGAACAGGATCATGTTGTTGCGCCGCCCGATCCGGTCCGAGAGGGCGCCGAACAGCGGCTGGAGCAGCATGAACACGATCAGCGCCAGCGTCATCACGGTGCTGACCGCCTTGAGGTCGAGCTTCACCGTGTTGACCAGGAACTTCTGCATGTAGGTCGTCATCGTGTAGAAGTAGAGCGAGCCGCCCATGGTGAAGGCGAGCGTGATCAGCAGCGCGCGCTTGTGGGCCATCAGGGCGCGCAGCGAGCCGGCCTCCTTGCTCCGCATGGTCTCCTCGGAGGCGGTCTCCTCGAGGGAGCGGCGCAGCAGCAGCGCGACGACCGCCGCAGCGGCGCCGAGCAGGAACGGGACGCGCCAGCCCCAGGCCCGCATCTCCTCGCCGGTCAGCACGAGCTGGAGCGCGAACACCACCAGCACCGCGAGCAACTGGCCGCCGATCAGGGTCACGTACTGGAAGGAGGACAGGAAGCCGCGCCGGCCGCGGCCGGCGATCTCGCTCATGTAGGTCGCCGCCGTGCCGTACTCGCCGCCGACCGAGAGACCCTGGGCCAGCCGCGCCACGAGGAGCAGCACCGGCGCCAGCACGCCGATCGTCCCGTAGGTGGGCAGCACGCCGATCATCAGCGAGCCGGCGCACATCAGCAGGACGGAGACGAGCATCGAGGTCTTGCGGCCGCGCTTGTCCGCGAGCCGGCCGAAGATCCAGCCGCCCAGGGGACGCATGAAGAACCCCACCGCGAAGATGCCCGCCGTCGCCAGCAACTGGCCGGTCGGGCTGCTGCTCGGGAAGAAGGACGAGGCGAAATAGATCGAGGTGAAGGCGTAGGCGTAGAAATCGTACCACTCGACCAGATTGCCGGACGAGGCGGCGACGATGGCCTTGATCTTCTGGCGATCCGAAGCTTCGGCCCTCGTCGAAATCTCTCCGAGCGCGGCGGGCGCAGCCGTGTTCATGGGCGTTCTCCCTGATCTGCCTGTGAACCGGCGTGTTCGCCGCCGGGATTGAGCGTGCCGACCTCCGATCCCGGACCCTGCGGTCCTGCGGGCATCGCGACGGCACGCGGCGGAGCACTGGCAACCGGGATGCCAACCCCGAAAAACAAGCAAAGTCCTTATCCGACAATCACCTGCACATTCGCGCGGCGCCGCGGTCCGGCGGCATCCCGCCGATTCCAGCCGGACCTTCGGCGGTTTTCCGCCGATCGCTGCCCGGGCCCGGCAACCGCCGCGGCCGTCGGGGCGATCGCGGCAGAGCCCGTGGGCCGCCACGACGGAGCGAGGGGCGGAGCGCCCCGCGCGCCCGGGATTCCCGGCCGGCGGCGGCGCGGATCGATGCCGAAAAGAGCCGGCTTCGACACGGCCCGGTTTATCGGGAATTAACCAAGAGGCGGCTCAATACGCAAAAGCTTAAGGTTGATCCTTCCTTAACGGACGGATCTGGCTCCCTGATCTTCGTGCCGCATCCCCGGCGGCGGCGAGGATCGGCGGAGCGGCCGGGCGGCCATGCGTATCCGGGTCGAGCCTCATGTCCTACGCCGCGTCTCCGTTGGTCCCGCCCCGCCGCCGCGGACGCCGCCGAAGGCTGCACCACCGGCTCCTGCTGACGACGGCCGGCGCCGTCCTCGGCTTCGCGGCCCTCGGGCGGATCCTGGCGCCCGGGACGCCGCCGACGGCGGAGACACCGGTCGCGCAGGCTCCGGCGCCAACGCCGGCACCGGCCCTGGCCGCCGCGCCGGCGGAGATGGGCTGGATGCTCGATCCCGCGCCCACCCTCGGGGCGGGGGTGCACCGCTTCCGGCCGCCGGCGCCCATGCCGGCCCTGCGGACGGCCGAGGCCGCCCCGGCAGCCGGTCCGGCCGCGGCCGAGGCGCCGCCTCCGGCGACGGAGACCTCCCGCCTCGCCGAGGCCGTGCCGCTGCCGGTGCCGCGCCCGCCCGAGCTGCGCGGGCCGCGCCTCGCCGAGACGCCGCGCCTCGCCAGCCGGCGCGTCATCCCCTCGACGCAGAGCGTGTTCCGGGCCGCCACCGGCGGCGAGGAGCCGTCGTTCCTCGAACGGCTGTTCGGCCGCTCCGAGCCCTCCGCGGGCCCGGCACTCGCCTACGCGGCGCCCGGGGGGCTGGAGCGGACGCCGCGGCCGCGCCTCTCGCCCTCCCCCGAGGCTGGAACGGCCGTCTACGACATCACCGCCCGCCGGGTCACGCTGCCGGGCGGCGAGGAGCTGGAGGCGCATTCCGGCCTCGGCGCGACCATGGACGACCCGCGCCACGTCCACCTGCGGATGCGCGGCTCGACCCCGCCGGGGGTGTACACCCTGACCGAGCGCGAGGCGCTGTTCCACGGCGTGCGGGCGATCCGCCTCAACCCGGTCGGCGGCCCGGCGGCGATCCACGGCCGCACCGGCATCCTCGCCCACACCTACATGCTCGGGCCGAGCGGCGCCTCCAACGGCTGCGTCTCGTTCCGCCACTACGACCGCTTCCTCCAGGCGTTCCTGCGCGGCGAGGTGCGCCGCCTCGTGGTCGTCGCCGGCAACGGCCAGGATGGTCCGCCCGCCGGCGGCAGCCGCTTCGGCCTGCTGGAGCGCGGCTCGCGCCGGGGCGACGGCGCGTGAGCCGGCCGCGCCGCCTCACGGCGGCGGATGCCTTCCTTCCGCTCCGAGCATCGGCCGGAAGGACAATTCCTCCGGCAGCCGCGACAGGCCGACGGGCGCCTCCGTGGCGCTCCAGTTCCGGTTGATGACCATCGACACGAAGGCGCCGAAGTCGAACCGGCCCGACCGCTCGACGAGCAGGCGCTTCGCTGCCCCGAACGACAGCGCGGCCCTGCTCATGAGGTGTCCCAGATCCTCGGCGATCGCGGCGTCGTACGGATGCCTGGCGAGATCCGCCAGGGTTCGGCCTCGCGAGTCGACGAGCAGGTAGCCGATCCCGCGCGGTCGCAGCGCGGCGGTCGCAGCGAGGGCCTTCTCCAGCGTTCGCCGTCGGAACATGTGGAAGACCGGCTTCACCTCGATCACCGTCACGCGGCCGTCCCGGTCCCAGACCGCCGCGTCCGGATAGTAGAGCCGTCGCTGCGATCCGGCCCGATAGGGAATGGCGACGGGCTGTTCCTGGTACCACCGCACCTCCGGAGAGCGCTCCAGCCACGTGTAGACGGCGAACTCCATCGCGGACTCGCATTCGACGATCCGACCGAGCTTTTCGCTGCGAAAGTCGAGCGCATGGTCGCCGCTCCCGTCGAGGGGAGACCGCTTCGCCTCCAGCATGTCCTCGGGCGGGGCGTCGAACCGCGCGAACGCACCGTGCAGAATGGTCTTGTCCGCCGCGTCCGCCCAGCGATCCAGCCGCCATGGCCCGAGCAGGTCGGGGTCGCGGCAGGCCGTCAGGACGGCGTCCTCCGCCCATCGGCGCAACTGCGGGCGCCCGCCGGCGGCGCCGGCCCCGATCAGCAGCATCACGGTGAGCTGCCTGGCGGCGGCAACATTGTCGTTGACGAGCGTGACGACCGCGCGGGCCGCCTCGGCCGGCTGCGACCAGTCCGCGTCCTTCGACAGGTCGGCGAGCACGCGCCGAAGCCGAACGGCGCTGGCGATCCGGCGCGGCAGGGTCAGCTCGATGCTCCTGTAGGCGCGGTTGCGGCGCTGCCGCATCCGTTCCCGGCTACGGCCGAGTTCGCGACCGAGCCGGGCCAGGGTCACCCGCTCGCCGTCCCCGCTCAGGCCCAGCAACCGGATGGCGATGTGGCGGTCCTGCGGATCGGGAATGCAGGCCCTGACGATCCCGGTCAGCGCCTCGCGCAGGCGGTCGGGCAGGGGGTCGTCCACCGTGTCGGAATCATCGACGGGCACGGCCGGGGAGACGGTCGTCTGCAGCAGAAGCTGGTCGAGTTGGTCGTAGGCCCTGGTCACGGACCCGAGGGTCCTGCGATCGGGTAGCCCCGTCCGAACCCGCTCCTTCAGCTCCTGGAGCGCCGCGATCAGGCGATCGATGCCGGCGCAGAGCGGGGTGGGCTGCGGACGCCCGTCATCCCGTGCGGATGCCGCGACCGGCGGCCCATCCTCCACCTGCACGGGGTCAGCCTGACGGGTCTGCCCGATCGTGGCGCGCGCCTCGATCAGGCCGAGGCGCTCCAGCCTCGCGTGGATGGCACCGACGCTGCGCTCGTGGCGGTCCGCCAGATCCTTCGGGGGCACTCCGGTGTGGAAGGCGCTCCTGAGCCGGTCGTCCTCCTCCGACGTCCAGGCTTCGCCGCGGCGCGACGCCATCTTCCTATCCGGAGGAGCGGAGACGGCGGGCCTTGCCGACGGGGGCATGGGCTGTGCCGGCGGAGATCCCGAGCGTGCGACGGGACCGGTGCCACGTCGCGGGGTCTCTCTGCTTCGCCGAGCGTAGAGGAAGATCGCTCATGGCCCGGTCCGTACCACGCCGGTGACGTTGCTCAGAACGACGATGGCGCGCCCGAAAGGATTCGAACCTCTGACCCCCAGATTCGTAGTCTGGTGCTCTATCCAGCTGAGCTACGGGCGCCCGGCCGATGGTCCATACAGGACCTCGGCATCATGTCGTACGTGAATGGCGCGCCCGAAAGGATTCGAACCTCTGACCCCCAGATTCGTAGTCTGGTGCTCTATCCAGCTGAGCTACGGGCGCCTGACCGGGAGGCGCTTGGCCTCGGCCGGTGGAGGTGGGATCTAAGGGGTTCGCACCGGCTTGGCAACCCCCAAATCGCGGGGGAGGCCGGCCGCGGCGGGCCGGCCTCCCTGCTGGCGTCAGAAGCCCGCCTGGGTGACGAACTTGGTGTTGAGGTAGGCCTCGATCGCCTCGGAGCCGCCCTCGCTGCCGTAGCCCGAATCCTTGACGCCGCCGAACGGCGTCTCGGGCAGGGCGATGCCGTGATGGTTGATCGACATCATGCCGCTCTCGACCCGGGTGGCGAGCTTCGTCGCGGTCTCGGCCGAGCGGGTGTAGGCGTAGGCGGCGAGCCCGTAGGGCAGGCGGTTGGCCTCGGCGAACGCCTCCTCGTCGTCGGAGAAGCGCTGGATCGCGGCGATCGGCCCGAACGGCTCCTCGTTCATGATCCGGGAGTCGAGCGGCAGGTCGGTGAAGACCGTCGGCTCGAAGAAGTTGCCCTGGTTGCCGATGCGCTTGCCGCCGGTGTGCAGCTTGGCGCCCTTCTGCTCGGCGTCGGCGACGAAGCCCTCCATCGCGTCGATGCGGCGGCCATGGGCGAGCGGGCCCATCTTCACGCCGTCCTCCAGGCCGTTGCCGACCTTGAGGTCGCGGGAGAGGCCGACGAAGCCGTCGACGAAGGCGTCGAACACCGAGTCGTGCACGAGGAAGCGGGTCGGGGCGACGCAGACCTGGCCGGCGTTGCGGTACTTGTTGGCGCCGAGCACCTGCACCGCCTTCTGCACGTCGGCGTCGCGGAACACGATCGCCGGGGCATGGCCGCCGAGCTCCATCGTGGCGCGCTTCATGTGCTTGCCGGCGAGCGCCGCCAGCTCCTTGCCGATCGCCGTCGAGCCGGTGAAGGTCACCTTGCGGATCACCGGGTGCGGGATCAGGTAGGACGAGATCGTCGCTGGGTCGCCGTAGACGAGGCCGAGGACGTCGCCCGGCACGCCGGCGTCGAGCAGGGCCTGGATCAGGGCGGCGCAGCTCGCCGGGGTGTCCTCGGGACCCTTCAGGATCACCGAACAGCCGGTGCAGAGCGCCGCCGAGACCTTGCGCACCGCCTGGTTGATCGGGAAGTTCCACGGCGTGAAGGCGGCGACCGGGCCTACGGCCTCGCGGATCACGAGCTGCATCACCCCCTCGGCCCGGGCCGGGATCACCCGGCCGTAGGCGCGCCGGCCCTCCTCGGCGAACCAGTCCATGGTGTCGGCGCCGCCGAGGACCTCCATCTTCGCTTCCGCCAGCGGCTTGCCCTGCTCCTGGGTCATGATGCGGGCGATGTCCTCGGCCCGCTCGCGCATCAGGTTGGCGGCCTTGCGCAGGACCTTGCTGCGCTCGAAGGCCGAGACCTGACGCCACGCCTTGAAGCCGCGCTCGGCCGCCTCGAGGGCGGCGTCGAGGTCCCCCCTGGTCGCGACCGCGAGCTGGCTCAGGGTCTCGCCGGTGGCCGGGTTGAGGATCGGAAGGGTCTCACCGGCGCCGCCGTCGCGCCACTCGCCGGCGATGTGCAGTCGAACATTCGGGAACATCGTCGCGTGCTTCCTTGCGTTGTCGGAGGGACGACGGCCGCCGTTCTACGCGCCCACCGGGGGGATGCACAATCCGATCCGGACATGGGAGCCCCCGGATCAGCGCGCGGCGACGGCGGGAACCGGAGATGGAACCTTGCGAAGATCTGCGGAGAACTCCGGCGACCCGGACCCATGCGGCGCGGTCCCGGACGCTCCGCCCGTCCACGGCCGACCGCTTCCGGGCGCCCGCGGACGGCGGACCCGTCGCCGTGGTCAGTCGAAGGTGTCGCCGATGAGGCGCAGCCAGCCCTCGCCGGCGTAGCCGGTGAAGAACGCCTCGCCGCTCCGGAACGCCGCCAGGAGGCGCGGGTCGCGGGCATGTCCCATGCTCGCCGAGGACTTGAAGAAGACGCAGCGCCGGGACGTCAGCGCCGCGAGCTGCCACGGCTGGGCCCGCCCGCGCAGGGCGGTGAAGCCGCGCTCCGCGGCCAGGGCCATCATCGCGTCGACGACGCCCTCCTCCGCCCCGGGCTCGGCGAAGAACTGAACCACCCGCGCCTGCCGGCCCGCCCGGCCGTGGAGGATGTAGGCCCCGACCGGCGTGCCGCGGCGGTCGCGGACGAGGCGGTGCACGGCCTCGCCGTACTGGCGCTTCGACGCCCCGTCCCGGACGATCCGCGCGATCGCCTCCGGCGACCAGACCGGCCGGGCCGCGAACCGCTGCACGAATCCCTGCGCCGCCGCGGCGATGTCGGCGGGGTCCGCGTCGCCGTCGTCCAAGGCCCTGCGCGGCGCCGGCGCGTCGCTGCCGTGCCCCGACCAGCGCAGGGACGCGCCGCGGCGGCGGCGCAGCCGGCCGTCGACCCAGGCGGCGAGGGCGCGCCCGGCCGGCGCGAGGGCGCCCAGGGACGCGAGACGCTCCGACAGCGTCCCGGCGGCGAGGGCGGCCGGATTGATCACGCGCATCCAGTCGAGGCTGTAGAGCGCGAGGGTCTCGCCCCCGCAATGGCGCCACATCGCCTCGGTGGTCTCGCTCGCCGTCTCGCCGAGGGACAGGTCCTGCGGCCCGGCGAGGAAGGTGCGCATCAGGCGCGCGCCGGCGAGCGGGCCCGCCCGCTCGGGATCCACCATGATGGTGCTCGCGAGCGCCGCGCGCCGCTCCCGGCCATCGACGGCGAAGCGCAGCGGCACGCACCCCATGAAGCCGATGACCGCCTCGCCGCGCCGCACGACGAGGGACGGCAGGTCGGCGTCGGCGGAAGCGCCGCGCAGGAAGACGCCCGCGAGATGGTCGCGCAGATCCCCCCCCGGGGGCTCGCCGGTCCGCTCGAACACCCGCCGGTAGAGGGCGGCCACCACCGGCACGTCCGCGGCGCGGAAGGGGCCGACGCTCTCCGGCTCCTGCGGGGCGGTGGATGGTGCGGTGGATGTCGCGGCGCGCCCGGACGGCGCAGTTGCGGCCGGAATTGACACGGTGAAGCCCCCTGGCGTGAACGTCGCCGCACCCCGAGCAAGTGCCGCGCCGCTCAGGAACCGGTCCGCACCGCGCGTCCCTCGGCATCCTGGGCGGCGGCGAGGGCGCAGGCGTCGCGGTAGGCGCGCTCGCGGAACTCGAACGGCATCCGGAGGGTCGACTGGATGCCCGCGGTGAGGTGATGGGGCTCGACCGGAACGCGGGGCGGCGCCCGGCGGTCGGTCCACTCCTCCTCGATCCAGACCACCGCCGACAGGCGGCGCCCGACCGGAACCTGGCCGCAGGCCGGCAGGCCGAGCACCTTGTCGCAGAACACGCCGTAGAGGATGTATTCCGAGAAGGCCGGCATCCGCGCGAGCGCGTCGAGGGGGTTGCGGGCCGTCACGGCGCCGACGTGGTCGAGGAGCGCGCGGATCGTGTCGGGCCGCCACACGACGAGCGAGTCGATGTAGTCCGCGCCGTGATAGCCGGTGTCCGGAAGCCCGAGCAGGCGCGAGGCGGCGGCGTGCCAGGGCCGGTGCATGTCGTCGTCGTCGGCGCCCGGGACGCGCACCAGCGGCGGCAGGCCCCGCGCCAGCAGCCGGCCCTCGTCGAGCGGCCGGATGAACGTGGTGTCGCTGTCGACGTGGAGGATCACGTCCTCGCCGCACCGGGCGGCGCCGCTGATCTTCATGATCTGCTGCGCGATCCAGCCGCGGACGAGGCCGGCCCGAGGCGAGACGTAGAGGTTGCGGCGCGGCAGGCGCAGCCGCGCCCGCCACGGCTGCCCGGGCAGCGGGAGCTTGACCAGCGTGCGCGGCAGAAGCTCCTCCTCGGCCACCAGCCGGCGGCGCCCGCCGGCGAGCGGCGCGAACAGCGCCATGTCCGAGCGCGGCACGGCGAGCAGGTGCCCGATCTCCGGCGCCACCCACTCGTCGACCGAACGGCAGAGCAGGCGGCACAGCTCGAAGTCGCCGCGGAAGCTCAGGGTCAGGAGGGTCGCGCTCATCGGCCTGTCTCCATCGCCCAGGGCATCGGGGTCGGCGCGGCGAAGCTGCTCTCGACGGCGCTCGGCCGGGGCCGGCGCTCGGGGTGCTGGAGCAGCTCCGTCACCTCGGTGATGTGCACGGCGAAGTCGTCGTCGAGGCGGGGCCGCCTCCCCTCCCGCAGGGCTTCCGCCATGTCGCGCACGCCGCAGAGCCAGTCCATGTCCGGGTAGCGGCGGCGCCAGCCGTTGTGCGACGCCCGCACCGGTCGCAGGCGGGTGCGCGGGGCGTAGCCGAGGCGCCGCTCCGACCAGCGGGCGAGGCGCGAGCCGGCCCGCCGGCGCAGGCGCACCGGCGCCGCGAAGTCCCAGACCTCGCCGAGTTCGAGCACGCCCTCGTCGCCGACGATCCGCAGCCGGTGGTCGTAGGGCGCGACGACCGAGTTGGTGAGGCGGGCCACGATCCCGCCGTCGAACTCGAGGCAGCCGACGCTGAAATCGGGGGCGAGCCCGCCAGCGCCGACGCCCTTGTCCGGCACGAGCAGGGCCGAGAACGCCGTGATGCGACGCACCGGCCCGAACAGGCCGGCGAGGATCGCCACGACGTAGCCCGCATGCTCGTAGGTGCAGCCGACCTCGAACTCGCCCGCGGCCGGCCACGGCTTGCCGCTGGGGCTCGTCCAGGACGAGCGGTCGAGACGATGGATCATCCCGTCGTCGATCTCGGCGTAGACGAGGCGGACCCGGCCAGCGCGCTCCTCCCGGACCGCCTTCCACAGGGTCTGGGCCGCCTCGCCGAGCAGGACGCAGGGGGCGCCCGACAGCAGGACCCCCTGGCGCCGGGCGGCGTCGCGCACGCCCCGCGCCTGCGCGTAGGTCATGCCGAGCGGCTTCTCGGAATAGACGTGGCGGCCAGCCGCGATGGCCGCGTGCGACACCGCCGCGTGGCTGTGCGGATCGGTGAGGTTGACGACGATCTCGACGGCCGGGTCGGCCAGCGCCTCGTCGAGGCTGCCGTAGGTCCGGTCGCCCCAGCAGGCGCGGTAGGACGCCATGCGGCCGGCGTCGCGGTCGAACGCGCCGGCGACGAACAGCCGGCCGGCGTGGATCGGCAGGCAGGTGCGATAGTAGTCGGCCATGAAGCCGCAGCCGACGAAGGCGAGCCCGATCGGCCGTCCGGGTGGCGTGTCGCTGAGTCCTGCCGTCATGCCGGCCTGGATAGCAGTCGTGCGGTAGCCAATCCGTAAAGCTTCCCCTGCGACGATCGCACGATCGGAGCGCCTCCTCACGCCGCGATGACCATGCCGAGCCCACAGCCCCTGCCCCGCGCCTCGGTCGTGATCCCGACCCTCGACCGTCCGGCCGCCCTCGCCCGTGCGCTGGCCAGCGCCGCCGGTCAGGCGGGGCTCGGTCCGGGCGCGTTCGAGGTCGTGGTGGTCGACAATTCGCCGGACGCGAACGCCCGGGCCGCCGTGGCGGCGCTCGCCGCCGGCAGCGCCGTCCCGGTGCGCTACGTGTCGGAGCCGCGTCCCGGCGTCTCCAACGCCCGCAATGCCGGGGTCGCGGCGGCGCGCGGAGGCTGGATCGCCTTCCTCGACGACGACGAGGAGGCCGGCCCCGACTGGCTCTCGCGCCTGCTCGCCACCGCCGAGACGAGCGGGGCCGGCGCGGTGTTCGGCCCGGTCCGCGCGGTCGCGGAGTCCGGCGCCGAGCTCGGCCCGTTCGCCCGCTACTTCACCCGCGAGATCGAGGCCGCGACCGGGACGGACATCACGGCGAGGAGCGCCTGTCTCGGCACCAACAACTCCCTGTTCTCGAAGGCGCGGTGCCTGTCGGACCCCTCCCCCTTCGCCGAGGGGCTGAACAGCTTCGGCGGGGAGGACAGCCTGCTCCTGAAGCGCCTCGTCCGGCGCGGGTGCCGGCTGGCGTGGTGCGGGGAGGCGGTGGTGACCGAATGGGTCCCGCCCCGGCGCCTCACCTGGGACTACGTCCGGCGGCGCAAGTTCCTGAGCGGGCAGATCCGCTCCTTCGTCCTGGCGATGCTGGACCCGCCCCAGGCCGGCTCGGTCGCGCTCTGGATGGGCGTCGGCGGGGTCCAGTTCGCGCTGTTCTCCATCGCCGCCCTCGCGGCGCGGCCGGTCTCGCCGACCCGGGCCGAGCACTGGCGCGCCACCGCCCGCGGCGGTCTCGGCAAGGTGCTGTGGATGCGCCGGTTCCGGCCGCGGCTCTACGGAACCGGCCACGTCTCCTGATACGATTGTCGGACGATTCGTTCCGACAATCGTATCGAAGCCCGCGCGGCGCATGAGCGAAGCCGGTTTCCGCATCGCGACGCGATTGCGCAGCAATCGCCACGATCCCGCGGGGATCGCCGAGCGATCAATCGGAAACCGTATGATACGGTTTTCGGAAGATTCCTTCCGGAAATCGTATCACCAGCCCGCGCGGCGCCTGAGCGAAGCCGATTTTCGCATCGCGAAGCGATCAATCGAAAATCGTATGACGCCGCGCCTCCGGGATCCGCAGGAGAGGCGGCCCCCCTCGATCGCCCCGCTTCGAGCCGGGAACAGCGGGCGTGCCCGCGCGCACGGCGATCCCCGGACGGAGCCGGAATTCGACCCCGGCGGGCCGCCGCGGGAGTCAGCCGGATTCCGTCGGGCCGAGACCGTCCGCGACGGGGATGCGGGCCTGCCAGCCGAGCAGGTCGCGGGCCCGCGCGCCCGCATAGACGGCCTTGCGGGCGAAGAGCCGGCGCTCGCCCTGCCCCGGCGCCAGCGCGGGACCGGCCGCGGCCCCCAGGCCGAGCCGCGCGAGGGCCAGGGCCGGCACGCGGACCAGTCCCTGCCACCGGAGCCGTCCCGCCCCGAGGCGCCGCGGCTCCGGCAGGCCCGATGCGGCCGCGAGGTGGCGGAAATACGCGTTCCAGGTCACGACCTCGGGGCCGACCACGTTCGCGGCCGAGAAGCCCGCAGGCCCCGGCGCGAGAGCCGCATCCACGGCGGCGGCGACGTCCTCGACGTGGACGAGGGCGGCGATGCCCTCGCCGGCCGGGCCGAGGTCGCCGAGCACGCCGGCCTCGAGGCGCCGGCGCATCTTCTCGACCCAGAGCGGGCTGCCCGGACCGTAGACGATGCCCGGGCGCAGGGCGACGGCGCGGCGCCCGTCCCGGGCCCAGTCCGCGAGCCGGCGCTCGCAGGCGAGCTTCGCCGCGCCGTAGCCGTCGAGGCGTCCGTCCGGAGCCACGTCCTCGGTCACCACGCCCTCGCGGTCGCCGTAGACGGCGATGGAGGACAGGAACACGATCTCCCGGAGGCCGGCGGCGTCGGCGGCCCGGAGGAGGCGGTCGAGCTGCGCCTCCATCCGGCCGACCTCTCCGTAGGCGGCGTGAACCACCGAGGCGGCTCCCGCCAGGGCGGATCCGATCTCGTCGGGACGGTCGAGGTCGCAGGCGGCCGCCGACGCACCCGGGGGCAGCGCCGCCCGCGGCGGCGAGCGGAGGCCGGCGGCGACGGGCCGGCCCTGCGCGGCGAGGACGCGCACGAGGACCGAGCCGATGAAGCCGCCGGCTCCGGTGACGAGGACGCGCCCGCGGCTCACGGGAGGGCCTTTCCGCGCAGGGCGAGGCCGGGACGCCCGAGCGAGGAGGCGAGCAGGCTCAGGGCCTGCCCGCGGGCGAACAGCAGAAGGAAGGCGCCGTAGGCGGCGGCACCGGTCAGGACCGAGCCGCCGAGGACGACGGCGGGCGGAAGTCCGGGCGGGACCGCGAGACGGAAGCCGACGACGCACAGGGCCATGGCGCCGGCGGCGGCCCCACGGTCCGGCGAGGCGCCTGAGCAGGGCGGTCCGCGACGCGCCGGTCGCCGGCACGCCGATGCCGACGACGGACAGCGCCTGCACCGCGTCGGCGAGGAGCCGCGCGATCCCGATCGCCACGATCCCGAACGGCACGAGGGCGAGCAGCATGCCCGTGAGCACGGCGAAGGCGAGGAGGCTGGCGTGGAGCGCGTGCTGCGGCTGCCCGATCGTGGCGAGGGCGGAGACGAGGATCTGGCCCGGCATCATCACCATGCCGCCGACCGCGAGCAGCACGGCGATCGGCACCGCGTCCTCCCAGCCCGGCCCGGCGAGGATCGGCACGAGGAGCGGGGAGACCACGGCGAGGCCCATGAAGACCGGTGCGGTGATCGCCGCCGCCTGCCCGACGCCGCCCTCGACCATCGCGGCGAGCCGGTCCTCGCCGCGCCCGGCCGCCTTGAACAGCGCGAAGGTGAGGTTGTGGGTGATCGCCATCACCGCCCCGCGCACGGGCTCGACGACGCGCAGCGCCATGTTGACGAAGCCCAGGGCGGCGAGCCCGAAGACCTGACCGACGAGGCCGGCGAAACCGAGATAGGTCGCGTTCTCCACCAGCCGTCCGAGCACGACCGTGCGGGCGAAGCCGAGATAGGGGATCACCCGCCGCGGCTGCCACCGCAGCCCGGGCCGGTAGCGCAGGCTGCGGCACAACCACAGGGTGGTGGCGAGGACCGTCACGACCCGGAAGCCGACCAGCGCCCAGATGCCGTGCCCGGCCAGCCCGAGCGCCAGCGCCGCGGCCGCGCCGACCGCGTGCCCGCCGAGATTGGCCACGTTGATGAGTTCGAACCGCCGCCGCCGCCGCCCGAGCATCACGGCGATGTGGAGGAGGGCCTGGGGCACGAGGAGGAGGGCGCCGGCGGGCAGCACCGCGGCGAGGTCCGGCCGCCCGTAGACCTGCGCCGCGACGAGGCCGGCGACGGCGCAGACCGCGATTCCCGCGCCCGCGGTCGCGAGGGAGACGGCGAGGGCGGCCTCGATGTCGGGCCGGCGCAGGACGCGCGTCTGCGCCAGCGCCTCCTCGAACGGGCAGCCGACGAAGGTGGCGACGACGGCGATGATCGACAGCGCCAGGGCGGAGGCGCCGAAATCCTGCGGGTCGACGAGGCGGGCCAGCACCGCCGTGACGCCGACCTGGATCGCCAGGCGCAGGACGGTGTCGCCGAGGGCGAACCCGACCCAGCGGCCGAAGCGCGACGGGATGATCGAGCCGCTCATCCCCGCCCCCACCGGCCCGGCCGGTCCGGCCGGGCCGCCGCGGCGCCCGGCGCCGCAGCGGCCAGGAACATCAGCAGGAGGGTGAGGTTCGCGAGGATCTGCCCGCGCGCCCACAGGCTCGTCTCCGACAGGTTGTGGATGGTGATCCCGGCGAACAGCAGCACGATGGTCAGCGCCGCCCAGCGCTCGCCCGACGGGGTCTCCGGGCGCATGAAGAGCGCGAGGGCACGCCAGAACGACCACAGCAGGAGGCCGACCGCGAGGGCCAGCCCGGGCAGACCGAGCTGCACCGCGACGTCGAGGTAGCCGTTATGGGCCTGATTGATGATTCCGACCCGGGCCTGCCGCAGCCAGCCGTCCGGCGGCGCCCGCGTCACCGGGTCGGCCTCCGGCGTCACGTCCCAGTACGCGCCGTAGCCGAAGCCGGTCCACGGCCGCTGGGCGACCTCGGAGAGAACGAAGTTCCAGATCTCGTCCCGGCCGGTGAAGGTCAGGTCGACGTCGGAGGCGACGAGCGTCATCAGCGACCGCGACGGCAGGCCGGCGACGAGCGTCGCACCGGCGAGTCCGAACAGCGCCAGGACCAGCAGCCACAGGCCGGCGCGCCCGCCGCGGAGCCGGCGCATCGCGACGAAGAGCGGGATCGCCGCGACGAGGCCGGCGGCGATCGCCAGCGAGGTCTTGCTCTGCGACAGGACGAGCAGGATCAGGCCGCCCGCCAGGACGGCCGCGTGCGCGAGCCTCGCGACGAGGCGGCCCGGACCGAGGGCGCACAGGCGGCAGGCGACGACGACCGTGGCGATGAACGCCACCATCCCGAGCACGTTCTTGTGCTGGTAGAAGCCGCGGATGCCGATCGGCGTGACGGCGAAATCCGGCCGCAGCGCCGTCACCAGCAGGGCCCCGGCCACCGCCACGCCGAGGACCGCGACGAGCGCGCCGTGGATGCGGGAGAGCGGCAGGCCGCTCGCCGCGATGGCGAAGCAGACCAGGGCGACGAGGGCGGTGGCCGAGGCGCGCCGCAGCGTGATGTCGGGGAAGGCCGACCACAGCACGCTGCCGAGGATCACCGCGACCATCAGCCAGACCGGCCCCCGTCCGCTTCAGCGCCGCGAGGGCGGAGCGGCTGCGCGAGGCCAGGAGCAGGACCGACAGCCCGGTCAGGCCGAGCACGGCGAGCCGGTCGAGGGAACCGCCCTCGGCCCGGCCCTCCGCGCTGCCGGCATCGAGCGGCGTCGTGCCGATGAACACGTAGACGAGGAACAGCGCCAGGAGCCCGTGGGCGAGGAGCACCGGCAGCGTCGAGGACCGGGCCGCCGGGACGGCGGGCCGCCCCCAGCCGCCCGCGACCGGGGAGGCGACGGCGCCCGGGGAGGTCGGCGGCACGGCCCTACGCCACGGCCAGACGAGGCGCCGAGGCGGCCTGCTCGACCGCCGCCCGGAGCCCGTCGCGCCCGCGCGTCACGACGATCGCCCCGATCGCCTTGTCGGCGTGGGCCCCCAGGGTCAGCCGGAGATCCTCCAGGGCGGCGAAGGTCGAGACGTTCTCCTCCACGACCACGAGGATCGTGGTCGCCAGCCGGCCGAACTCGCGGATCGTCTCGTCGTCCGTCTCCTGGCCGAGGCCGGTGACGACCCGCCCGCGGCTGGCGAGGACGCGCTCCAGGGACATCTCGCCGGGACCCTGCCGCCCCGGCGGGGCGATGTGCGCCAGCGACATCGCCTCGATCCCGCCGCGCCCCTCGCCGTCGACCGCCAGGGCGAGGGGGCTGCGCACGCGCCCGCTCCCCAGCAGGTCGCCGAGCGGGCCGGCTCCCGGTCCGGTGAGCAGGATCGTCGAGCGCCCGTCCTCCGCCTGCGCCAGGGCGAGGCTGAGGGGAACGATGTCCCGCGTCCCGCGCCGGGTCAGGGAGACCACGAGGGTGATGCCGAGGTCGCGCCCGAACAGCATCTCGAGCCCGTCGCGCAGGATGTAGAGGACGCGCGAGCTGCGGCTGCCGCCCTTCGGCGCGAGGGCGTGGACGACCGTCCCGGACGGCGCGCGGCCGAGGGGCAGGAGGCCGAGCACGGGGATGCCGGTCGCGGTGGCGAGCCGTGCGGCCGAGTGGATGCGCCCGTCCAGCCGGTCCAGCAGGATCGCCGCCAGCGCGCCGAGCAGGGCGCCGAACATGCCCGCGGCCGCGATGACGAGGGCGGGGTTGAGGCCGGCGGGAGCGGTCGGCAGCCGCGGCGCGCTCAGGATGGTGATGGTCTCGGTGTCGAACGAGACCTGCTGGCGCAGGTCGCGCTCGCGCTGGAGGTAGCTCTCGAACACGGTGCGCTGGGCCTGGGCGTCGCGCTCGAGGTCGCGCAGGCCGACCAGCGCCGAGTTCGACTGCGTCGCGCGGGACTGCATCGCCTCGAGGTCCTTGGCCAGCGCCGCCTCGCGGTTGACCGCGGTCTGGTAGTCGGAGCGCAGGTTGGTGGCGACGCGCTCCGCCTCGCGGGCGATCGCGGCGCTGAGTTCGCGCGCCTGCGCCTGCGCGCTGGCGACCCGGGGGTGCTTGGTGCCGAGGGTGGTCTCCAGATCCCCGAGTTCGCGCCGCGCCTCGCCCTGGGTCGTGCGGAGCTGGTTGAGGATCAGCGAATCCTGGATGTCGCCCTCAGGCATGCGGCCGGGCCGGCGCCGGATCTCGTCGACCCGGCTGATCCGCGCCGCCAGCGCCCGGATCTGGCCGCGCGCCTCCAGGAGCTGCCGGTTGAGATCGCTCAGGAGCTCGTTGTTGATGGTCACGCCGTCCCGGTCGACGATGTTGGACCGCTTGCGGTAGGCGTCGACCGCGTTCTCCGCCTCCTTCAGCCGCTCGCGCTGGACCACGAGGCTCTCGGACAGCCCGTGGAGGGTGCGCCGGGCGAGGTCCTGCCGGCGCTCCCGGGTCGCGGCGAGGAAGCTCTTGACGACGGCGTCGGCGCGCTGCACCGCCCCCTCGGGGGTCCTGGCCGTCGCCTCGATGGTGACGATGTAGCTCGCCGCCTCGCGCTGGATCTTGAGCTGCCGGCGCAGCACCTCGGGGCTCATGGCCGGGCTGCCGCTCTCGGCCGCGATGATCCGCGCGGCGCTGCCCAGGACGTCGTCGGAGCTGATCAGCCGGATCTCGGTGTCGACCACCGAGTTCAGCACGTCGAAGAACGAGGAGCGCGGCACGAGATCCTGGGTCGAGACCTGCACACCGCGCGGATCGATCACGACCTGGACCGAACTGCGGTAGGTCGGCCCGAGCCGCATCGCCAGCAGGCCGGCCGCGGCGGCGAGGACGAGCGCCCCGACGAGGGGCCAGACCATCCGGCGGCGGACGGCCCTCAGGGCCTCGCCGAGCTCGAACACGAAGACCTGAGTCTCGGTCTGCGGCGACGCGCCGAGCGTCGGCAGCGGCCAGACCTTCCCGGCCGGGGATGGAGGAGGCGCCACGATCAACCGAACCTCCTCCCACGCACGGCGCGGACCGTCGTCGGCATCGCGGCGCCATCCCGCGGCCGGCCGACCCGGCCCATAAGGCCCGGGACGGATGAACTTTCCCTTGCACCTCGGGATCCAGGGCGGCCCGCTCCCGTCACCCGATGGCCTCGACGGTCACGGGGTCGATGGTCACGGGGTCGATGGTCATGGGCCCGGCGTGGAGGATGCGCGCGACCTTGCGCTTGGCCGCGATGTCCTTCCACACCTGCTCGACCTGGGCGACCGTCAGGCCGCTCTCGGCCGCCGCCGCCTCGGCCGTGTGCCCGTGGTCGACGGCGTAGAGGCAGAGGTCCATCGCGGCGTAGTCGACCGAGAAGTAGAACTCCTCCTGCGTCTGCGGCAGCGACCAGGTGTCGGTGGTCGGCGGGCGGCGGCAGATCTCCTCGGGCACGCCGAGCCGGCGCGCGAGGGCGTAGACCTGCGTCTTGTAGAGGTGGGCGATCGGCTTCACGTCGGCGGCGCCGTCGCCGTTGCGCACGAAGAAGCCCTGGTCGTATTCGAGGCGGTTCGGCGTGCCGGCCACGGCGTAGTTCAGGCGGTCGGCGTGGTAGTATTCGAGCTGCTTGCGCGTGCGCTGCTTCATGTTGGCGGCGGCGACCACCGCCTGATACACCCAGGCCGGAAGGCGGTGCCGCTCCGTGCGCCCGTCCGGATCCTGCACGACGAGGACCGAGACGGTGTAGCCGCGCTGGCGGATCGCCGCGTCGATGACGAGCTTGCAGCCCCAGCCGGGACCGAAGCCCGGCACGACCTGCCGGATCGCCTCGTCGCGGCGGCGGTAGCAGCCGGCGGCGTCGAGGGTCGGCCCGATCTCCTCCAGGACCGTCTCGATCCCGAGCGCCCCGGCGACCAGCCGGCCGAGGCGCAGGCTGTCGGGATCCGAGTCGTTCTCGGGCATCAGCACGCCGAGGACGCGGGAGGGGCCGACGGCCGCGGCGGCGAGCGCCGCGGTCACCGAGCTGTCGATGCCGCCCGACAGGCCGAGGACGATGCCGCGCTTGCGCAACTGCACCAGGGTCTGGTCGCGCAGGGCGGCGGCGATCCGACCGGCCGCGGCCGCGCCGTCGAGGGCGAGCCAGCCGGAGGGCGGCGGGGACGCGAGGGCGGGACGGGTCATGCGGCTCTCCCGTTCGCGCGGGCGAGATCGAGTTCCGCCGCGGCGCGGCGGCTGATCTTGCCGGTGTCGGTCTTCGGCAGGGCGTCGGCCACGACCACCGATCGCGGCACCATGAAATCCTCGAGGTTCCGGCTGCAATGCGCCCGGATGTCGAGGGGCGTGAGCGCCGAGCCCGGTTCGAGCACGACGATCGCCCGGACGGCCTGCCCGAGCACCTCGTCGGGCACGCCGATGACCACCGCCTCGCGGATGCCGGCGAGCTGGTAGAGGGCGTTCTCGACCTCCTTCGGGCTCACCTTCTCGCCGCGCGACTTGATGATGTCGTCCTTGCGCGCGACGAAGTAGAGGAAGCCCTCGGCGTCGGTGGTGAACAGGTCGCCGGTATGCAGCACCCGCTCCCACGGATAGGGGCCGGGCCGGAGCGCCGCCTCGGTGGCGGCCTCGTTCTCCCAGTAGCCGGCCATGACGTGCGGCCCGCGGATCACGAGTTCGCCGGTCTCGCCGGGACCGAGCCGGCGGCCGTCCTCGCCGACGACGTAGGCTTCGGTGCCGGGAATCGCGATGCCGACCGAATCCGGGCGCCGCGCCAGCTCGGCCGGCGGCAGCCAGGTGCAGCGCTTGCACTCGGTGAGCCCGTACATCGAGTAGAGGCGCGCCGTCGGGAACAGCGCCTGGAGCCGCGCGATGTGGGCCGGCGGCAGCGCCGCCGCCGTGTTGGTGACGTAGCGCAGGCTCGGGAGGGCGCCCGGGGCGAGGTCGCGCAGCCGCAGCAGCAGGGCCGCCATCGTCGGCACCAGCGGCAGGCCGGTCACCCCTTCGGCCGCGGCGCGCTCCAGCACCGCCTGCGGGTAGGCGAAGGACGTCTCGAGCACGAGGGTCGCGCCGACCTTCGCCGCCATCAGGACCTGATAGAGGCCGTAATCGAACGAGATCGGCAGGGCGCAGAGGACGACGTCCTCCGGCACGCTCTCGAGGTAGGTCGTGATCGAGGTCGCGGCGGCGACGACGTTGCGGTGGGTCATCATCACGCCCTTCGGGAATCCCGTCGAGCCCGAGGTGTAGACCAGCATCGCGAGGTCGAGGGCGATGCCGGCGCCGGTCGGCGCCGGGCCGTCCCAGCCCTGCGCCTCCTCGATCGCGACCGCGCCGGCGAGCCCGGCGGGGTCGCCGGCGACCAGCACCGTGCCGGCGAAGCCGGCCTGTCCCAGCGCCTCGGCCGCGACCGGGACCAGCTTCTCCTGCGTGACGAAGGCCGAGGGGCGGCAATTGCCGAGGATGAAGGCGAGCTTGTCGGCCTTGGTGCTCGGGTTGACGAGGGAGAACACGCCCCCCGCCTTCAGCGCCGCGAACAGCGCGACGACCGCCTCGACGCTGTTGTCGGCGAAGACGACGACGCGGTCGCCGCGCCCGAGCCCGTGGGCGTGCAGCCACGAAGCGAGGCGGGAGGCGCGCCCGTCGAGGGCCGCGAAGGTGAGCCGCTCGGGCCCGGCGACGAGGGCGACCTTGTCCGGATGGCGCCGGGCGCTCTCTTCGAGGAAGTGTTCGACGCGCATCGGACGTCTCCTCAGGCCGCGGTCGCGAGCGACGTCTTGCGGGCGACGAAGGCGGTGAGGGCCGCGATGGTGTCGAGGTTCTCCGGCATCATCTCGGCGTCGGTGACCGTGATGCCGAAGCGGCCCTCCAGGAACGTGACCAGTTCGAGCACGCTCATCGAGTCGATGAGGCCGGTCTCGAGCAGCGAGGCCCCGGCGTCGATGGCGTCCTGGTCCGAGCGGAACAGGAAGTTCTCGTCGATGAACGCCCGGATCTCGGCTTCGATGGCGTGGGTCATGGTGCTCTCCGGTGGATGCGAGGGGATTGATCGGTCAGGCGGTGCGGGCGAGCGGCCGGGCCGGCGCCGCGGCCATCCCGTCGGCCCAGAGCTGGCCCGACAGGACGGCGACGAGGGCCATCGAGTCGCCGGTGCCGCGGGCGCGCCCGCCGGCGCATTTGCGGGCGAGCTTGCCGACGGCCCCGGGATCGAACAGGCCGGCGGCCGCGACCGCGGGCGGCGCCAGCGCCTCGGCGACGTAGGGGATCTCCGCGCCGGGGAAGAACGCGGCGGCGTCCGGCGCCCGGTAGGGCTGTTTCGGCCGCGCGGCCACCCGGGCCGGCAGGCGCGGGCCGAGCGCCTCGCGCAGCAGGTGCTTCTCGCGCAGGCCCCGCAGCTTCAGCCGCGCCGGCAGCCGCGCCGCGAAGTCGATCACCCGCGGGTCGAGGAACGGGAACCGGCCCTCGACCGCGTGCGCCATGGCGACCCGGTCGCCCTGCGCCGACAGGATGTAGCCCGGCAGGAGATGCGCGATCTCGAGGTACTGCGCCTGGGCGAGCGGGTGCCAGAGGCCGAACCGCTCCGGCAGCGATTCGCGCAGCGCCTGGAGAGGATCGTAGCCCGCCGCCGCGGCGCGCAGGTCGCCGGACAGGAACGACAGGCAGCGCGCGGTGGTGGTGAAGCGCGGCTGGTGGGAGAAGAGCGGGTCGCCGGTCCGGTCCAGCCCCATGCCGAAGAAGGCGCGCAGGTAGGCCGGGCTCTGGGCCGCGAGGCCGGGCAGGTAGGGGTAGAGGCGGCGGAAGAGCTGCGGCCGCAGGCTCGAACCCGGCTGGCGCGCGCAGAAGCGGCGCACCTTCGCCTCCTTGAAGATGTCGTAGCCGGCGAAGAACTCGTCCGCGCCCTCCCCGGTGAGGACGACCTTGGTGCCGGAGGCGCGCACCGCCCGCGAGAGCGCGTGGAGCGGCGCCGGGGCGGTGCGCAGGATCGGCCGCTCGACCGCCCGCACCACCTCGGGGAAGGCGGCGGCGATGTCGGCGCCGCGGCACAGCACCGTGTGGTGGTCGGTGCCGAACGCCTCGGCCACCCGGCGCTGGTCCTCGCTCTCGTCGAATTCCGGGTCCTCGAACGCCACCGAGAAGGTCGAGACCGGCCGGTCGAGGAGGTCGCTGGCGAGCGCGGTGGTCGCGCTCGAATCGAAGCCGCCCGAGAGGTAGGCCCCCACCGGCACGTCGGCCCGCAGGCGCAGGCGGGTGGCCTCGCGCATCAGGGCGGCCAGCTCCTCGCGCAGCTCCGCCTCGCCGCGACCGTCCGCGGCGTCCTCCGCCAGCGTCGGGAAGTCGGGCCGCCACCACGGCCGCACGTCGACCTCGCCGCCGCGGGCGACGAGGCGGTGGCCCGGCGGCAGCTCGAAGATCCCCGCGAAGGCGGTCCGCGGCGGCAGGGGAGCCCAGAGGGTGAGGATGTCGGCGAGCCCGAGCGGGTCGGGCCGCGCCTCGACGCCCGGAACGGCGAGCAGCGCCCTGATCTCGGAGGCGAAGTACAGCCGCCCGCCCGCCCGCGTCCAGTGGAACGGCCGGACCCCGACCCGGTCGCGCGCCGCGAACAGCAGGCCGCGGCGGCGGTCGTCGATGGCGAAGGCGAAGTCTCCGTTGAGCAGGTCGAGGCAAGCCTCGCCCCGGGCGAGGTAGAGCTGCAGCAGCACCTCGGTGTCCGACGAGGTGCGGAAGCGCACGCCCGCGGCTTCGAGGTCGTTCCGCAGCTCGACGTAGTTGAAGATCTCGCCGTTGAAGGTGATCGACACCGCCCCGGCCTCGTCCGCGAGGGGCTGCGCGCCGCCCTCCAGGTCGACGATGGAGAGGCGGACGTGGCCGAGCACCGCCCCGGGCCGCACCTCGACCCCGCGGCCGTCCGGGCCCCGGTGCGCGATCGCGTCGAGCATCCGGCCGACCAGCGCCGCGTCCCGCGGAGCTTCGGCCCGCTCGCCGTAGAAGCCTGCAATGCCGCACATGATCGATTTCCGGCTCGGACGACGGATTCTGCTTCGGATCCGTCAGAAATCATTCCGGCAGATCCTTAGATGCAAACACGTTCGACTTCAACGCTCGCAAATCGCGATTCGACAAGAATAATCATCGAATAGTTAATTTCGCGCCGGTCGCTGCCCTACGTAAAACACCACCTTGATGTTTCGGCGGGATCTTGATTGAAGTCCGGAGAACCGTGATCTCAACCAGAAAGATGGGGCGATGCGCGTCGTCAGTTCGGCGGAACCCGCTCCGTTACGGCCGAGCCTGGCCCTGCGGGGCCTGCGCTACGTCGAACGGCGGACCGTGCTCCACCCGGCCCGGATCAGGCTCCCGCGGGCGCTGGTGTCGTTCTCCTTCGACGACGCCCCGGCCAGCGCCCTCGAAGGGGCGGCCCAGCTCGAACGCGCCGGAGGCCGCGGCACGTTCTACATCTCCGGCAGCCTGACCGGCGGCGTCGAGAACGGCAAGCCGGTGCTGACTGCGGACGAGGTCCGCGGCCTTCACGCCCGCGGGCACGAGATCGGCTGCCACGGTCACGGGCACCGTTCCCTGCATCGGCTGAGAGCCGGGGCGCTCGCCGCCGATCTCGACCGCAACGCGCGCTTCTTCGCCGATCACGGCCTGTCCCGGCCGACGACCTTCGCGTATCCCTTCGGCGACGTGTCGCTGCTCGGCAAGATCGCCCTCAAGCGCCGCTACGTCGCGTGCCGCGGCACCCGGAACGGCGTCAATGCCGGTCGCGTCGACCTCGGCGACCTGCGCGTGACCGACCTGCACGGCGTGCGCCCGGACAGCGGGCGCATCGCGGCGGTGCTCGACGAGGCCCGGCGGGTGGGCGGCTGGGTGATCTTCTACACCCACGACGTCGAGCCGGAGCCGGCCGAGTGGGGCTGCACGCCGGCCGTCTTCCGCGACGCCCTGGGCCTGGTCGGCCGGGCCGGGCTCGAGATCGTGACGATCGCCGAGGCGCTGCGCCGGGCCGGCATCGGGACCCGCCCCGGGGCGGCCGGGCTTCCTTCATGATCGGGATCACTCCAATCGGGATCAGTCCATGAGACTGCGAGCCTTCGGCGTCGTTGCGGCGATGGGGCTGGCGGCCGGGCAGGCCGCGGCGGCGCCCTGCATGCGGCCTGCGGGCCCGGGCCTGCGCGACGCGGTGCCGACGCAGAGCTGGCGCTCGACCGCCGCCGACGTGAACTGGAGCCCGCCGGCCGAGGTCGGCGCGCTCACCATCGGCCACAATCCCTGGGGGGCCGCCGACATGGCGGCGGGCGACGCCCTGGTGACCGACCTGTTCGTCGACGCGAAGGACGGCAGCGGCCGGCTGCGGGTGCGGGCCGGCGCGCCGGCGACGAAGACCGGATTGCCGAAGGGCGCGCCCTACATGCTGGTCGGGATGCACGGCGACCACGCCTCGCGCGACAACCCGTTCACGACCCGGGGCGTGCCCGGCCTGTGGACGAGCGACCTCGGGAGCCTGCGGGCCGAGACTGCCGGAACCCTCATCGAGAGCGGCCCGCGCGCGCGCTACGCGCACGCCTTCCAGACCTACCTCTACTTCGACCGCTACACCGGCAAGAGCCACGACGGCGCGCCGTATCTCGACGTCATGGTGGTGTTCAACCGCGTCAACAATCCCGCCAGCAACGTCGTCGCGGAACGCACGATCGACGGCAGGCCCTTCGTGATCGAGCGGGTCGATATCGGCGGCTACAAGGACAACTTCTACACCGTGCAGGTGGCCGTCCCCGACCGGACGGCGTTCGCGATCGACATGCTGGCGGTGATCGAGACGATCCGGCAACTGCACAACGCGCATACCGGCCGGGCCGACGCGCGCTACTGGATGCGGGCGGTGGGGACCTGGGTCGAACCGATCTCCGGGCGCGTCGACTACGTGATCGACGGGCTGCGCGTCACCGTCGACGGCCGGGATTACGGCACGGTGGCGTGCGGACGCTGAGCCGCCGCGCGGCGGTCCGGCACCGTTCCCCCGGCACGGCATCGCGCCTCCGGAAGCCGGCGGGTCCCCGGGCGCGGATCGTCTCCCCGCCCCGCATGTGCCGCAGCCCCGCTCGGAGAGGGCCTGCTTGCGCTCAGGCGGGTTCGGGCGCCGCGTCCTGCCGGCGCTCGACGCGGTAGAGGGGAAGCAGACTGCGCCGGGCGAGCTTGCCCCTGGCGCCGGCGATCCGCAGGGTGCGGACGGTCTCCTCCGCCTCGTCGCCGGGCCGCAGCAGGCCGGCGAGCGCCAGGGCCGCGAGTTGCGCCCGACCGCTCAGCTCGATCCTCAGGGCGCTGAGCGCGGGAGCCGGGCTGGTGTCGATCATCGCCGCGGCGTAGGCCTGCCCCCCGGCGAAATGGCGCGTGGCGAGATAGTCCCGGGTGCAGCGTTGCGCCGGCACGACCTCGACCACCTCGGCCCCCGACAGCCAGGCGAAGCGCCGCCCGTCGCGTTCGAGCCTCAGGAACAGGTGGAGATCCTCGCCCCCGCATTCGCCGAAACGCGGATCGAACGGATGCGGCGCGGCGAGCGCCGTGCTCCTGCGAAACACGCTGTTGCCCGTTCCCGGAACGAACGGATGGGTGCGGCGGCGCGCGAGGACCGGGGTGCCGGTGGGCGCCGCGCAGACGCGCGAGAACATCGCCCGCGCCGGCTCGTTCTCCGAGGACGGCTCGGCGAAGCGGGGCAGGACCGCGCCGAAGAGGATGTCGTGCGGCTGCTGCCTCGCCGCGCCGAGCACGGCCCCGAGCCAGCCGCGGGAGACCTCCTGGTCGTCGTCGAGGAAGGCGACGAACGCGCCGCCGGCGGCGGCGGCCCCGGCGTTGCGGGCCACCGCGATGTTGGCCGGCCGGGCCGCGACGTAGCGGAGCGGCACCGGGAAATCCCGGCCCGCGGCCTGAACCGCCGCCCGCGCGCTCTCCCGCGGGCTGTTGTCGACGACGATCACCTCGACCGGGGCACCGGCCAGCCCGTCGAGCGCCGCGACCGCCCCGAGGGCGTTCGCGAGGAGCGGCAGGCGCTCGAAGGTGCAGATGACGATGGACAGATCGGGCACGGGCATCTCTCGAAAACGCTCCGGGCGACGGCGGCCGACACGCGCGTCGCGCCCGCGCCGGGGATGGTGACAGGGACGAACCCGGGTTGTGTCGATGCGGGACGATCCCCGGGATCGCCGCGCCTGTGCGCCCCGTCTCCGCGAACATCGTGCCGGTTCTCTCCCGGCCGCGGCCCGCTTCCCTGGCGATGGCTCAAGTGATGGCTCAGGTCATGACCATCGTCCCGACATCGGGACGCTGCCCGTCGTCCCGCCGTATCGCCCTCTGCCGGAGGACGACGGGCCGAACGTCCGCTCGGCGACGACGATCGGCGGAAGGGCCGCCGCCCGGCCGGCGGCGTGGCCGGCGGTCCGATCAGCCGGATGGTGCCGCAAGTGGAACAACGGTGTCCCATCGCGAGAAGCGGCCGCATATCCCCGGTCATCGCTTCACGGCCATCGATGTTCGTCTCGGTTCGCCCCCGGCTTCGCCGTCCCCTGCGAGTGTCCGGCCACGCCCGTGGAAACGGTTTCGATCTGGACTTCGATCGACTTCGCAGAGAGCCGGCGGCAAAGCTCCAGCGTGCGCCGCATCACCGCCCGTGATCCTGACCGTCAAGTATCATTGAATAATTCCGCGCTCCGATCGACCATCGTTTCCGGCCAAACCCACGATCTTTCGCCCCTGCGACAGCCGACATCCGACGCCGTGGCGCGGAACGGCCGTTAACCATTCCGACTCGTCCCGGTTTGACGCAGGTCTCGCGGTATCCGGCTTGCTGGTTGCTTCGCTGATCGCGCATCGGCAGGCACCTCATGGTCTCGTCCCGCCCTCCATCCTCACCGTCGCTGACCCATGTCGATGGGTGGGCGATCAACGTCGCCACGATGGATGATGCCGTGGCCGGCATTCTCCGGGCCCTCGGCGAGAGGCGCTCGGTGTGCGTGCACACGCTCAACCTCGACCATCTTCTCAAACTGCGCCTCGACGAGGATTTCCGGGACGCCTACCGCCGGGCGGACCTCGTCACGGCCGACGGCTGGCCCATCGTGGCCATGGCGCGCCGGAAGGGAACGCGGCTGCGGCGAACCACGGGCGCCGACATGATCCGTCCGCTCGCCCGCGCCGCGGCCGCGCAGGGCGCAGGCATCTACCTCTTCGGCTCGACGCCCGAGAGCCTGAGCGGCGCGGCCACGGCACTGCGGGCGGACATTCCGGATCTGGTCGTCGCCGGGATCGAGGCCCCGCGCTTCGGCTTCGATCCCTCCTCTCCCGCGGCGGAGGCGGCCATCGAGCGGATCGCGGCCTCCGGCGCCCGCATCGTCTTCGTCGCCCTCGGCGCCCCCAAGCAGGAGATCTTCGCCGCCCGGGCCGCCGCGCGCTGCAACGGGGTCGCCTTCGTCTCCATCGGGGCGGGGCTCGACTTCATCTCGGGCGTCCAGCACCGGGCGCCGCGCCTCGTGCAGCGGATCGGCTGCGAGTGGCTCTGGCGCCTCTGCCACAACCCGCAGGCCCTCGCAGGCCGTTACGGCCGCTGCGCCCTCCTCCTGGCGCGGCTCGCGCTCTCCGAGGGCCGGCGTCCCGCGGCCACCTCCACCCCCGACGCGACGACCGGGAACCGCCGGGGAACGCGCGTGCCCCGCACCGGCCGGGCCCGCCCTTCATCCGCCTGAGACGGTCTTCGGACGATCCGTTCAGAAACCGTATCCTCAGCCCCGCGGCGCAGAGCAAAGCTCTGCGCGCACCTGAGCGAAGCCGAAATCCGCATCGCGAAAGCGATGGCGCAGCCATCGCCACGATCCCGCAGGGATCGCCGAGCGATCAATCGGATTTCGTATGAGACGAGACTCCGCCTCTCGTCCGCCGGCATTGCCCGCCCGATTTCGGGATAATCCGGCAATTCATCGACCTGGTCTTCCCATCAATTCCGACAAGCACACACAAGGTCATACGAATATCGCATTGACACTTGGCAGAGCTATTCCAAACTCGACGCCGATCGACGGAACAGAACCGACCAGTCACGACCGTCGATCGGGGGAACGCCAATGCTGGATCCTCGTGGGAGCAGAGCGGCATGACGGCGCTGGCACTGCCGGATTCCGGCAAATGGCTGCGTGTCGGCTCCCGGGTCGTCCGGAGCCGGCTGCTGGCGGCGCTGCGGCGTGAACGCGACGAGGGCAACGGGGCGCCCTGCGCCGACCGGGGTCTCGACCCGCCGACGACCGGACCTGCCACGACACGGCTGATCGTCGCCCTCGACGGCCACGACGGCTCCGGCAAGTCGACGCTGGCGGCGATCATCGCCGAGCGTCTCGGCGGGCGGATCGTCAAGCCGTTCGGCGGCCGGTTCGGCCAGTACATGCTCTGGCTCTCCGGGCAACGCCGCTACGACCTGCTGAGCCGGGTCGCCCACGAGGAACTGCGCCGGGCGATCGCGGACGAGCCGGGCGAGCACCCGCTCGTCATCGACCGCCACGCGCTGACCATGGGTGTCCTGCTGTCCGAGCCGTGGCGGAAGCAGTGGCCCCCTCTGCCACGCACCGTCCTGTGCTACGCCGACGCCCCGACGGTGGTCCGCCGGCTGCGGGAGCGCGGGGAGAGTGTCGGCCGCGAGGCGAGGCACGCCGCCGGCATCGGCCGCTACCGCGCCCTGGCGGAATCCTGCGGCGTCCCCGTCGTCGCGACGAAGGACGCCGTGCCGGAGGAGGCCGCCGCCGCGGCGCTCGCCGCGATGGGCCTGCCGCAGCACGCGGTGGCCTGAGATGACCATCCTCGACTTCATCGAGACGATGAACGGTCGGACGCTCGCGGAGATTCCGGGCTTCCGCCGCGCCGTCGCCCGGGATGTGCCGGACACCTACGACCGCCGCTTCTTCGAGTACCGGTTCCACAACCCGTTCTTCGGCTATGTCGAGGTGCAGAACGACGGCTGCCAGCCGTTCTACATGCTCACCAACAACGACGACGCCGTGGCGCAGCAATATCTCTGGTACGGCCGGAACGGCTACGGCCCGGCGAGCGTCCGCGAATGGGTGCGCTGCGCCCGGACCGCCCGGGTGGTGTTCGACGTCGGTGCCCATACCGGGTTGTTCTCGCTCCTGGCCTGCGGCGCCAACCCCGACCTCGCGGAGGTCGTCGCCTTCGAGCCGCTGCCGCGGGCCCATGCCCGCATCCTCGAGAACCTGATCGTCAACGGCCTCGTGGCCCGGGTCACCGCCGAGCGCGCCGCGGTGGCGGACAGCACCGGCGAGCGGACGCTGCACGTCCCCGGCGACGACTACCAGATCGTCCTGACCGCCTCGTACCTGTCGCAGGGCGATGCCGAGCTGATGCACCGGCGCGAGCGCTGCGACGCCGTCACCCTCGACGACTACATCGCCCGGACCGGCCTCCAGCCCGACCTCGTGAAGCTCCGGATGGAGGGCGCCGAGCCGGACGGGCTGAAGGGCGCCACCCGCCTCCTGGCGAGCCGGCGCGCGACCTTCCTGATCGAGAGTCGGGCGGAACACCGGCGCGCCCTCCTCGACCGGCTGGCCGGCTACGCGGTCACGCTGGTCGACGACGCCGCCAACCGCACCCTGCGGCCCGGCGAGACCGGTGCCGACGCGGCGCGCACGATCCTCGCGGTGCCGATGGATGCGGGCTGACGGTCGGGGTCGGGCTCCTGCGGCCGTGGTGCCGCCCTGTCCCTCGACGTGGCGGCTGTCGGCCTCGCGCAGGCGGGCGCCTCGTCGCCGTGGAACGGCGAAGCACCGGTGCGCCGTCCCCAGGGTGGCGTTGTCCCATGGGCACGGAAACGCGCGCTGTCCTCGGGCCGGGCGGCAGCCAGCGATGGCGCCTCATCCGCGTCGCCTCGAACGTGCGGACCTTCCGGATCCCGGGGTGGGTCCGCCGCGGGTTGCCCGCCTGCCGCCTCACGGCCGTCCCGGTCCCGGCGGCCGACATCCGGTCGCGGGCATTGAAGCTCCTGCTGCCCGCGGTAAGTGAATCGCCGGCCGAGCCCGCATCGCCGCGGTGCGGCATCGGCGAACCCAGCGGGAGCCGGTGAGCGGGAGTGGTGCGTGACGGGAAGACGTGGTTCCGATTCCGCCGGGCACGATCGTGTCGAGGCCGATGATACCGGCCCCGTGCCGAGCCTCGACGCGCCCGGCCCGCGCCGGACGCCCGTCCGTCGAGGGAGCCGGTTTCCCGATCCAGGACTACGCGGCGCTCGGCGACGGGCGCTCCGTCGCCCTGGTGGCGCCGGACGGGTCGGTCGCGTGGTGGTGCGTGCCCGAGATGGACTCGCCGCCCCTGTTCGACAGCCTGCTCAATCCCGATTTCGGCGGCTACTTCCAGATCCGGCCCGAGGACGAGTTCACCGCTGAGCGCTGCTACCGCACCGACAGCAACGTGCTCGACACCGTGTTCACCACCGCCACCGGCCGGGCGCGCCTGACCGAGTCGCTCAACAGCTCCACCGCCGGCCGCCTGCCGTGGTGCGAGCTGGCGCGGCGCATCGAGGTGATCGAGGGCACGATGACGCTGCGCATCCGCGCGGTGTTCGGCACCCGCGGCGACACCGTCTCGCCCTGGTTGCAGCCGAACCCCAACGGCTGCGTGTTCCATGCCGGGCCGGTGCTCGGCATGTTCCGGTGCAGCGACGCCGTGCGGATCCTCGAGGAGGAGGACCGCACCATCGCGGCGACCGTCACCCTCGGGGCCGGCGAGCGCGCCACGGTGGCGCTGCTCGCCGGCGAGGACGAGCCCCTCGGGGTGCCGGCGGTCGCCGACATCGACCACCGCATCGACGTCAGCGACGAGGCGTGGCGGCGCTGGGCCGAGGGGCTGCACTACGACGGCCCGCACCGCTCCGCCGTGCGGCGCAGCGCCCTCGCGCTCAAGTTCCTGCTCTACTCGCCGAGCGGCGCCATCGCGGCGGCGGCGACCACCTCGCTGCCGGAGGGTTACGGCGCGGGCAAGAACTACGACTACCGCTTCGCCTGGATCCGCGACGCCGGCTACACCGTGAACGCCTTCCTGCGGGTCGGCGCCATGCCGGAGGCCAAGGCCGCCTTCTCGTGGCTGATGCGCCATCTCGGGGAGCACGGCGCCCAGGTGCTCTACACCCTGCGGGGCGAGGTCGCCCCGGACGAGACCACGATCGAGGTCGCCGGCTACCGCGGCTCGCAGCCGGTGCGGGTCGGCAATGCGGCGGCGCTCCAGCACCAGCACGGCATCTACGGCGACATCTTCGAGACCGCCGCCCTGTTCGTCGAGGACGGCAACGTCCTCGACCAGCGCAGCGCCACGGTGCTCGCCGCCCTGGCCGATGCCTGCGCCGACGGCTGGCGCCGCAAGGATGCCGGCATCTGGGAGCTGCGCGAGCCGCGGCACTACACGATGTCGAAAATCAGCGCCTGGCAGGCCCTCGCCCGGGCGGTGGAACTCGCCGAGGCCGGCCACATCCCGGCGACCTGCGTGCCGCGCTGGTCGCGCGAGCGCGACCGGATCGCGCAGTGGATCGACGAGAACTGCTGGTCGGAGGCGAAGGGCGCCTACACGTTCTATCCCGGCACCGACCAGCTCGACGCCGCGCTGATCCTCGCGGTGCGGTTCGGGTTCGACGGCCGCGACCGCCTGTCCTCGACCCTCGACGCGATCCGGCGCGAACTCGGCCGCGGCCCGTTCCTGTACCGCTATTCCGGCGCCGAGGAGGAGGAGGGCGCGTTCCTCGCCTGCTCGTTCTGGCTCGCCGAGGCCCTGTCCGAGCTCGGGCGCCAGGAGGAGGGCGAGGCGGTGTTCACCGGCACCCTGGAGCGGCTCGCCCCGGGCGTCGGACTGATGAGCGAGATGGTCGACCCGGCGACCGGCGACTTCCTCGGCAACACGCCGCAGGGGCTGAGCCACCTCGCGCTCGTCCACGCCGCCTGCACGCTCCGGGGCGACCGGGAGCGGCCGCTGCGAAAGGGCGGCGGCGGCCGGTGACGGCCGCGGCGGATCGCGGACCGGCAGGCGCGGACCATGACGAAACGGCCGGACGATCCCCGTCCGGGCGAGGCGCCGCCGGACCGGGCCCGTCCCTGCCGGCCCGAGCGGGCCGTGGCGACGACACCGGCTCCCGACCCGCTCCCGTTCCGCAGACGGATCCAGGGCCGGCCAGCGGCACCGCCCGACGGCAACCTTTCGTTAACCCTGCTGGTTCAGCCTTCGGGCAGCACGCGGGGGCGGGCATCCGCCGCGGTGATACGATGTCCGGACGATCAGTTCCGGACATCGTATCACCGGCCCGCGCGGGGAGCCTCCGGCTCCACGCACCTGAGCGAAGCCGGTTTCCGCATCGCGAATGCGATTGCGCAGCAATCGCCACGATCCCGCAGGGATCGCCGAGCGATCAATCGGAAACCGTATGAGCGAGGCAGGCCGGCGGCGCGAGCCGGCTCTCCGGTTCTCGCCTCGCCCTTCCCGGGGCGTGCGCATGGAGGAACCCTGCCCCGCCGGGCCCGGCCTCGCCGCCGCGGCGGAGCGCGGCTATACCGGCCCGCGAACGAAGGAGATTCGATGCAACTCGTCGTGACTGCCCACACGCTCGAAGGCCACCTGTCCTACCAGCGCACGACGCCGGAGGCGGCCCTGGAGAAGGCCCACGAACTGACTGCCGACGGCCACGACAACGTGGTGATCACCGACATCACCGGCCGCGACTACGCCCCGGCCGAGTTCGACACCCTGTTCGTCAACCCGGGGAGCTGAGCCCCCCTCCCCTGCCGGCCGCCGGCTCCGGCACGTCCCGGGCCGCCGTCACATGCCGAACACCCCGCCCCAGCCGGCGACCCGCGCGGCGTCGGCCCCCGCCCGGCGCAGGGCCGCCCACAGCGTCACGGCGATCGAATCGTAGACCGGGATGCCGAGTTCCTCCTCCAGGGAGGCGGCGAGGTCCGCGCCGGCCATGTTGGTGCACACGATCGCCACCGCCTCCGCCCCCTCGGCCGCCACCGCCCGGACCATCCCGGCGACGTCCGCCCCGGTGACCCCGGCGAAGGAGAAGTTGTCGCTCAGGCCGGCATGGCGCTCGGCGGCGCAGTCGAAGCCGGCCCCGGCCCAGTTCGCCCGGATCCGCGCCTGCACGTCGCCGGTATAGGGCGTGACGAGGCCGATCCGGCGGTGGCCGCCGCGGCGGAAGACCTCGCGGAAGCCGAGCACCGCGGTGCAGGCCGGGATGCCGGTCGCCGCCTCGATGCGCGCGCACAGGGCCTCGTCGCGCTCGAAGCCGAGCCACGCCGCCGAGGTGCCGTTCCAGGCGATCGCATCGACCTTCGCGTCGGCGAGCAGCGCCGCCGCGGCGAGGATCGGCGCCTCGTCGAACTGGCCGAGCCCCTGCGGCGACAGCGAGATCTCGGTGACGCGGAAGCGCGAGAAATGCGCCGTCACCTCCGGAATCCCGGCCAGCATCGCGGCGGTGGCGGGTTCGAGCCGGGTGTTCGAGGACGGCGTCAGCATGCCGAGACGGGTCATCAGGCGGCAACCTTCGTGCGGGCGGACTCGTCCCGGATCAACCCGAGGACGTGGCGCTTCATGTCGTTGAAGGCCGGGCCGGTCACGTCGCGGGGCCGGGCGAGGTCGAACGGGATGAACTCGCGGATGCGGCCCGGGCGCCGGCTCATCACCGCGATGCGGTTGCCGAGCACCAGCGCCTCGTCGACCGAGTGGGTGACGAACACCACCGTGGCGCCGACCCGCTGCCAGATCGCGACCAGCTCCTCCTGCATCTCGATCTTGGTCTGGGCGTCGAGCGCCGCGAACGGCTCGTCCATCAGGATCACCGCCGGGTTCATCAGCAGCGCCCGGGCGATGCCGACCCGCTGGCTCATGCCGCCGGAGAGTTCGGACGGGTAGTGCCGCTCGAAGCCGCGCAGGCCGACGAGGTCGACGTAGTGTTGCGCCCGCTCGCGCCGCTCGGCCCTGCGCACGCCCTTGAGCTTGAGGTGGAACGCGACGTTGTCGATGACGGTCAGCCACGGCATCAGGGTCGGCTGCTGGAACACCACGCCGCGGTCGGCGCCCGGCCGCTCGACCCGGCGCCCGGCGACCCGGATCTCGCCGGAGGTCGGGGCCTCGAACCCGGCGATCATGTTGAGCAGGGTGGACTTGCCGCAGCCGGACGGCCCGAGCAGGCAGACGAACTCGCCGGCCTCGATCGTCGCCCGGGTGCGCTCCACCGCCACGAGGTCGCGCCCGTCGCGGTCGCGGAAGACCTTCTGGACGTCGGCGAAGTCGATCGCGCTCATGGCCGGGGTGCCTTCATGGGAGGGTCAGGATGATGCGGGGCGAGTGTCGACTCCCCCGCGCAGGGCTGTCCGGGGAAAATTCCGTTGTAAAATCAATCGCGGGACCCCTCTCCCGAGCGGGAGAGGGGAGACGCGCCATTTCCTTTCCCCGGACAGCCCTGCGCGGAGGGGGGAGGGTTTCAGGGGGCAGACCCCTTCGCTGTCGCCCCCTCCCCTCACCGCCCCTGGACCGTGGTGCCCTTCTGCCAGTGCAGCACCGAGGCCATCGCCGCCTTGATGGCGAGGTCGGACAGGAAGCCGAGCAGGCCGATCGAGATCATCGCGGCGAGCACGATGTCGTAGCGCAGGAAGTAGTACGAATCCCACAGCACGTAGCCGAGGCCGCTCTTCACCGCGACCATCTCGGCGGTCACGGTCAGCATCCAGGCCGAGCCGATGGCGATGCGAAGACCCGAGAAGATCGACGGCAGGGCGGCGGGCAGCACGATGTCGGTGAGGAGCTGGCGCTCGGAGGCGCCCATCATCGCGCCGGCCCGGATCAGGTTGCGGTCGACGCCGCGCACCCCGTGGATGGTGTTCATCAGCACGGGGAAGAACGCGCCGAGGAACACCAGGAAGATCGCCGGCTTGTTGGCGATGCCGAACCACACGATGGCGAGCGGGATCCACGACACCGGCGGGATCGGCCGCAGCATCTGCAGCGTCGGCTCGACCGTGCGCTCGACGACCCGCCACCAGCCGATGGCGATGCCGATCAGCGTGCCGCTCAGGGCCGCGATGGCGAAGCCGGCGAGCACCCGCGACAGGCTGGCGAGCGCGCCGCCGAGCCACTCGCCCGAGTAGCTCTGGGTGGTCTCGTCGAGGCCGAACATCCAGTCGGCGAGCGCGTGCAGCACCGCCGTCGGCGCCGGCAGCAGCGCCGGCGGCAGCGCGCCGGAGCGGGAGAACGCCTCCCAGCCGGCGAGGAGGACGAGCGGCAGCGCCGCCCGCTCGGCGAGGCCGGCGAGGCGCCGGCCGATCGCGCGGCGCGGGCCCGGGAGGACGGCCGGCGCGGCGCGGGGGGCGGCGTCAGTGACCGAGGCCATCGCGGGTCTTCTTCGTCGCGGCTTCGAGGAAGGAGTAGTCCATGTTCTTCTCGGCCTCGGCCGAGACGTCGCGGCTGATGTATTTCAGGTCGCGCATCATCGCGGCGATGGCCAGCGTCTTGGCGCGGTGCATGCGGTAGTCCGGCTCGGCGTTCCTGATCGCCTCGGCGGCGACCTCCTTCGACAGTCCGGTCTTCTGGTTGATGACGTCGACCCAGACCGACTTGTCGGCGTCGAGCCTGGCCACCAGGGCGACGTCGGCGTCGACCACCGCCTGCACGGCGGCGCGGCGGGTCCTGATGACGTCCGAGCGGGTGACGATGAGGTTGGTCAGGTTGCCGGCGGCTTGGTCGTAGGGGAGCACGAAGCGGGTCGCGGCCCCGGCCATGCGGATCTGCGAGGCGAACGGCTCGACCGAGCACACCATGTCGATCTCGCCCCGCTGCACCGCCGCGAGGTGGTCGGACGGGTTCGGGATGTTGACGAACTGCACGTCCTTGTTCGGGTTGATGCCGTGCTTGAGGAAGGCGCCGCGCATGTGGATGTCCTGCGCGTTGCCGCGCGACGCCGCGACCTTCAGCGGCGTGCCGGCGGCCTTCGCCTTCTCCACCGCCGCCTTGAACCCGGCCCAGTCGTCGGCCTTCAGCGCCATCCCCTTGGCGGAGAGGCATTCCGAGCCGCCGTTCACCTCGCCGGCCACCGCCACGATGTCGAAGCCCTTGTCGAGGGCGGTGACGTAATGGAGGTAGGTCACCTGCGCGACGTCGAGGCTCTTCGAGATCAGGGCCGTCAGCACGTCGTTGCCGGAATTGAAGCCGATCGCGTCGATCGTCGCCCCCTTGGCGAGTTCCGGCAGCAGCGCCATCGGCAGGCAATGGGCGCACTTGGCGTAGCCGACCTTCACCGGCTCGCCCTGGGCCTGCGCGGGGACCCACGACAGCGCCCACAGGGAAGCGGCCAGGATGGGGCCGAATCGACGTCGCATCACGGGGATCCCTCTGGATTCGCAGGCGCCGCTCGGCGGCCGGGACAGACGTTGCGGCTCTCCCGGAACCAGCGCAACGCATTTTTCGTGCTCTGCATGCAATTAATGCTAAATGCCGATGCCGGCGGCACGAGATGCCCGAACTTGCTGCGCGCAGGCTCGCCCGGAGACGCTATGCTCGGCCGCGAACGAGAGGAGCGAGGTGGTTCATGGAAGAGGTCCGGCGCCCCCGCGGCCGCCCGCGCAAGCCGGTTCTGCTCCAGGCCGAACCGGGCCTCGCCCGCCTCGGCCTGCACGAGCGCGCGGTGCAGCGCCTGCGCGGGCTGATCGTCGGCGGCGAGCTGCCGGCCGGGGCCGACCTCGTCGAGACCGACCTGTCGGCGGCGCTCGGCATCTCGCGCACGCCGCTGCGCGAGGCGCTGAAGCTGCTCGCCGCCGAGGGTCTGATCGAGCTGCGGCCGAACCGCTCGCCGCGGGTGACGGAGCTGCGGTCCGGCGACGTCGCGGCCCTGTTCGAGGCGATCGCCGGGATCGAGCGGGCGACCGCGGAACTCGCCGCGCGCCGGATGAGCGAGGCCGACCTCGCCGGGCTGCGGGCGCTCCAGACCGAGATGGAGGCGCATCACCGCGCCGGCGCGCTCGCCCCCTACTTCGCCCTCAACCACCGCATCCACGGGCTGATCGTCGCCGGGGCCCGCAACGCGCCGCTGAAGGACGCCCACGACGCCCTGCACGCCCGGGCGGAACTGGCGCGCCGCCGGGCCCTCGGCCGCCGGTCGCGCTGGGACGAATCGGTGGCCGAGCACCGGGCGATCCTCGAAGCCCTCGAAGCCCGCGACGCGGACGCCGCCGGGCGCCTTCTCCTGGAACACGTCACCCATACCGGCGCGGCCCTGCTCGCCGGCCTGTGCCCGCCTGCCGCGACCGACGCGGCCTGACCCTCTCCCCGAGTGCCCGATGCGTCTGCTTCTCCTCAACCCCAACACCAGCCGCGACGTCACCGAACTGATGCGCGCCACCGGCGCCGCCGCGGCGGCGCCCGGCACCGAGATCGTCACGGCGACGGCCCCCCGCGGCGTGCCCTACATCGCGACCCGGGCCGAGGCGCAGATCGGCGGCGCCCTCGCCCTGGAGATGCTGGCCGAGGCGCCGCGCCCCGACGCGGCGATCATCGCGGCCTTCGGCGATCCCGGCCTGCTCGGGGCACGGGAATTGTTCGACTTTCCGGTGGTCGGCCTCGCCGAGGCGGCGATGCTGAGCGCCTGCCTGCTCGGCGGCCGGTTCGGCATCGTCACCTTCGCCCGCGCCCTGGTGCCCTGGTACGTCGAGTGCGTCGCCGCCCACGGCCTGACCGGGCGCTGCGCCGCGGTGCGGGCGCTGGAGGGGCGGTTCGCCTCGCTGTCCGGCGTCCAGGACGAGAAGGAGGCGCAGCTCCTCGACCTCGCCCACGCGGTGGTGGCGGAGGACGGCGCCGACGCGCTGATCTTCGCCGGCGCGCCCCTCACCGGCCTCGGCGCCCGGGTGCGCGACCGGGTGCCGGTGCCGGTGGTCGATCAGGTCGTCGCCGCGGTGAAGCTCGCCGAGGCCGCGGTGGCGTTGCGCCCGCGCAAGGCCACCGCCGGGGCGTTCCGGCGGCCGGACCCGAAGCCGACCCTCGGCCTGCCCGCGGCGCTCTCCGCCCGCATCGACGGGACCGCGTAGGCGCTCTCAGCCGTCGAGGCGCACCAGCCCGCCGGCGAAGCGGCGGGCATTGGCGACGTAGCGCTCGGCCGAGCGGCGCAGGCCCTCGATCGCGGCCTCGTCGAGGGTGCGCACCGCCTTGGCGGGAGCGCCGACGATGAGGCTGTTGTCGGGGAAGTCCTTGCCCTCGGTGACGAGCGCGTTGGCGCCGACGAGGCAGTTGCGGCCGATCCGGGCGCCGTTGAGGATCGTCGCCCCCATCCCGATCAGCGAGTTCGACCCGATCGTGCAGCCATGCACGATCGCGTGGTGGCCGACCGTGATGTCCTCGCCGAGGGTCACCGGCAGGCCCGGGTCGGTGTGCAGCATCGCCCCTTCCTGGATGTTGGTACGGTCGCCGATGCTGATCAGCTCGTTGTCGCCGCGGATCACCGCCCCGAACCAGATGCCGACGTCGAGGCCGATCTCGACCCGGCCGATGACGTGGGCGTCGGGGGCGATCCACACCCGGGCGGCGTCGGCGATGACGGGATGGAGGTCGTCGAGGGTGTAGAGGGGCATGGGGCGTCTCCCGCACCGGCCTCCGGGCCGGCAAAGCTGGTTTTTCTCGGCAGACCCGCCGGAGGCGGGCCGCGGACGCGCCGCGAGGGCGCATCGTTCCTCCCGCCGAGCCTGGGGCGCTTCGGCGCGGACCGCAAGCGATCCCTCGCCCGAAGCGGGTCGGCGGATCGCGGCGGGCTCCCGGTCGGCACAGGAGGGGACCCGCGGCGGACGAGGCTCAGGCGGTCGCGGGCGCCCCGGCCTTCGCAGCGGGCCGGGCGCCCTCCGGCTCGTCGCGCTTGCGCGTCCTCGACCTCACTGTGGATCTCCGCGGCGCGGGCGTCTCCGCCGCCGGCTCCCGCAACTGGGGCGATGACGGTGCCGTGGCGGCACCGCGGGCCTCGCGGGTGATCTTCTCCACCATGCCCTGCGACAGCCGGACGAACTGCCCAGTGCCGTGCCCCGACCGGTCGAGGATCTCGGCGAAGACCGGCTGATGGGGCGCATGCCCGGCCTCGTCCAGGGAGCAGGGACGACGCGGCAAGGCACGCAACTTCTCCGCGAGTTCCCTCGGCACCAACGCAGTCACGTCCGACCCTCCCGCACCGACATCCCGGAGCCCGGATCTAGGATGCCGGCGTTAAGGATCGGCTGACGTTAACAGGCGTCGCCATCTCGCATCCCGTCGGCGGAGCGCGCCGCGGCCGTGCGCCCGGGCGCCCCGCCAGAATCCGGTTGACCGAACCTCCCCGAGCCCCTAGAGCGTTCGAACCAAAGGAGACGTGGCCGAGCGGCTGAAGGCACTCGTTTGCTAAATGAGCAAGCCTCGAAAGGGGCTTCGAGGGTTCGAATCCCTCCGTCTCCGCCATCCTGTCGATGGGCCTTCCCCCCCCGAACCGATCTTCTGCTCGTCCGGCGCCGTCGGATTCAGGGCGCTGCATCGCTTGCGAGGCCCTGGCGGATTGACTTCGGGCCGAGCTTGGCCGGAAGGATGGGCGATGCCGATCCGGCCCGACCAGCGCTACTACTACCCGATCGACTGGCGCGAGCTGTCGATGGTGATCCGCTTCGACCGGGCGAAGGGCCGATGCGAGGGGTGCGGCCGGCCGCACGGCGAGCGGATCTGCCATCTCGGCGACGGGCGCTGGTGGGACGCCGCCCTGGGCCTGTGGCGCGACGGCAGCGGGCGGCGCCTGCGCGGCCGGCTCAGAACCGAGGACCTGCTGGGTGCCGTGCGCACGACCCGGGTGGTCCTGGCCACCGCCCACCGCGACCACGACCCGTCGAACAACCGGGACGGCAACCTCGCGGCCTTCTGCCAGCGCTGCCACCTGCTGCACGACCGGCCGGAACATCGTCGCCAGCGCTGGCGCACGCTGTTCCGCCGCAAGGCCCTCGGCGACCTGTTCGGCGGGCCGTATCCGCGGGCCTGATACGGTTTTCGGACGATCGGTTCCGCAAGGCCGTATCACCAGCCCGCGCGGTGGAGCCGGAGGCTCCACGCGCTTGAGCGAAGCCGGTTTCCGCATCGCGAAAGCGATCCCGCAGGGATCGCCCGAAGCGATCAACCGGAAACCGTATGAGATCGCAGCCTCAGCGGGCGGCGATGACGGCGGCCCCCGCACCGATCAGGGCGCCGCCGGCCGCGCGGTTGGCGTGCCGCACGGCGCGCGGGCTGCGCAGCACGGTCCGCAGGCGTTGGGCGAGCACGACGTGCCCGCCGACCACCGCGATCTCGACGGCGACGATGATCCCGGCCAGGAGCCCGACCTGGGCAGATGTCAGGGACGGGCCGACCACGCCCGGCAGCAGGGCGACGTAGAACAGCGGCATCTTCGGGTTGCCGAGGTTCAGGGCGAGGCCGGTCGCGAACGCCGCCGCGAGGCCGCGGCGTCCCGCCGGAACTGCGGCCACCGGCACCACCGGTGCGGCGGTCCACAGCCGGAAGCCGGTCCAGATCAGGTAGGCGCCGCCGCCGTAGCGCAGGACCGTCATCAGGCCGCCGGCGCGCTCCGCCAGCAGCGCGAGGCCGAGGGCCGCCAGGATCAGGACGATCAGGATCCCGGCGGTCATGCCGGCGCCGTAGGCGAGGGCGGAGGCGGGACCGTGCGAGACGGTGCGCGCCATGATGGCGACGTTGTCCGGCCCGGGGCTCGCGGCGAAGACCAGGAAGGCCAGGGCGAAGGCCACGAGGGTCGACGGCTCCATGATATGCTCTCCGAAACCTCTCCGGCGGCGCGTCGCCCCGGCCCGAACCCGAGGCAACCCCCGTGCCGGTCGCCCGCCCGAGCGGCGGCCGCCGGTGGATTATCGATAAGTCATGAGCGCCCGATCGGAAGACACCCTGGCGATCCGCATCAGCCGAACCCTGGCGGACCGCATCATCGCCGGCGAGATCGAGCCCGGCGCCCGCCTGCGGCAGGATCACATCGCGGAGGAATTCGGCGCGAGCCACGTTCCGGTCCGCGAGGCGTTCCGGCGGCTGGAGGCGCAGGGGCTCGCGGTCAGCCTGCCCCGGCGCGGGGTCAGGGTCGCGTCGTTCGACCTCTCGGAGGTGAAGGAAGTCGCGGAGATGCGCGCGGCGCTGGAGGTGCTGGCGCTCCGTCACGCCGCCCCGAACCTCACCGCGGCGACCCTCGACGAAGCCGAGGAGGCGACCCGGGCCGGCGATCACTCCCGCGACGTGCGCAGTTGGGAGGAGGCCAACCGCCGCTTCCACCGTGCGATCCTGGCGCCCTGCGCGATGCCGCGCCTACTGGCCTCCATCGACGACCTCCACGCGGCCAGCGCCCGCTTCCTGTTCGCCGCCTGGCGCTCGGAATGGGAGGCGCGCACCGACCACGACCACCGGACGATCCTCGCCGCCCTCCGCCGGCGCGACGTCGAGACCGCGTGCTCCACCCTCTCGCGCCACGTCCAATGGATCGGCCATCCGCCGGCCGCGCGGGGCCGCCGCAACGCCTTCGCCATCGTCGGCTGAAATTATCTACGATCCGCTTGCGACTCGGCGGGAGAGGTGGTTCTCTGTCTATGGAGACATGATTTTATCTATAAAACAGGAGCGACGATGATCCGATCCCTGCCCGTATCCGCCCCCCGGTTCCGGCTGGCGGCGAGACAGGCCGCCGCGATCGCCCTCGGCGTCGCCTTGCTGACGCTGTGCGCGAAGGTCAGGGTGCCGTCCTGGCCGGTGCCGATGACGCTGCAGACGTTCGCCGTCATGACCCTGGCGGTGGCGGCGGGGCCGCGGCTCGCCGGCGCGACCTTCCTCGCCTATCTCGGTGCAGGCGCCGCGGGGTGGCCGGTCTTCTCGGGCACGCCCGAGCGCGGGATCGGCCTCGCCTACATCGCCGGCCCGACCGGCGGCTACCTGCTCGGCTTCCTCGCGGCGTGCTGGATCACCGGCACCCTGGCGCGGGGACGCGGACCGGCCGGGCGGATCGCCGCGATGCTCGCCGGCCTCGCGGCGATCTACGCCGCCGGGCTGTCGTGGCTCGCGCTCCACGTCCCGGCCGACCGCCTCGTTCCCCTCGGCCTCGCGCCCTTCCTCCTCAGCGACCTCGTCGCCATCGCGACGGTGGCGGCCGCAACCGCGCTGGCGCCGGCCGGCCGGCTCGGGAGGGACGGCCGATGAGCCCCGGGCCGGCTTCCCCGGGCGCGTGCGGACCGGACGCGCCTCCGCGCGGCGACTGGACCGAGGCGGAGGCGCGGGCGATCTACGACCTGCCGTTCCCGGACCTGCTGTTCCGGGCGCAGGGCCTGCACCGCCGGCACTTCGACCCGGCCGCGATCGAGACGGCGACCCTGCTGAGCGTCAAGACCGGCGGCTGCCCGGAGGATTGCGGCTACTGCGCCCAGAGCGCCCGCCACGACACCGGCATCGCGGCGACGAAGCTGATGGCGGTCGAGCCGGTGCTGGCGGCGGCCCGCGAGGCCAAGGCCGGCGGCGCGACCCGCTTCTGCATGGGGGCGGCGTGGCGCAGCCCCAAGGATCGCGACCTCGACGCGATCTGCGCGATGATCCGCGGGGTGAAGGCGCTCGGGCTCGAAACCTGCGTCACCCTCGGCATGCTCACGCCCGGACAGGTCGGGCGGCTCGGCGAGGCCGGGCTCGACTACTACAACCACAACATCGACACCTCGCGCGCGTTCTACCCCGAGATCGTCACCACGCGGACGATGGACGACCGGCTCGACACCCTCGCCCTGGTGCGGGCGGGCGGCATCCGGGTCTGCTGCGGCGGCATCGTCGGGATGGGCGAGACGGTCGACGACCGCATCGCGATGCTGGTGACCCTCGCCACCCTGGCGGAGCCTCCCGAGAGCGTCCCGCTCAACCTGTGGAACGAGATCGCCGGCGCGCCGGTGATGGACAGGGCGCAGCCCGCCGACCCGATCGCCGTCGTGCGGCTCGTCGCCCTCGCCCGCATCCTGATGCCGCGCAGCGTGGTCCGCCTCGCCGCCGGCCGCCACGCGATGAGCGACGAGACCCAGGCCCTGTGCTTCCTCGCCGGCGCCAACGCGATCTTCACCGGGGACGTGCTGCTGACGACCGGCAACCCGGCCCGGGCGAAGGACGGGGCGCTCCTCGCCCGGCTCGGCATGCGGCCGGCGGAGGCGGGGCTCGCCGCGCGCTGAGCCGGCGTGCGGGAGCGGTCGTCCGCACCGTGCGACCGGTCTTGCGACTGTACTGGTGACGCGGCGACAAGCATTGACCGCAGGATTCCGAGCGAATTCCAGTATTCCGGAACGCCCCCGCCCGGTGCGCGCTGCGGGGAGACCGGGGCGGGATCGCCCCGGCCACGCCGGGGTGGTGCAACGCGGCGGCCGCGCGTCCCGGGCGTCGGCTTGCCGGGCGTCGGCTTGCCGGGCGTTGGCTTGGCTGCCCGATTCTGCTTAGAGGCTTCTCGCCCCTCCCCTTCCCGCGAGAGCCCATGCCTGCCTCCGCCCCCATCGTCGTGTTCGATCTCGACGGCACGCTCGCCGAGACCGCCGGCGACCTGATCGCGACCCTCAACGTCGTCCTCGCCCGCGAGACCGTCGCGCCGGTCCCGCTGGAGAAGGCCCGCGAGCTGATCGGCGCCGGGGCTCGGGCGCTGATCGAGCGCGGCTTCGCGGTCTCCGGCAAGGAGCTGACGCCGACCCGGCTCGAGTCGCTGTTCCGGGTCTTCCTCGCCCATTACGGCCAGCATCTGTGCGAGGTCTCGCACCTCTATCCCGGCGTCACGGCGGCCCTCGACCGGCTGGAGGCGGCGGGCTACCGGCTGGCGGTCTGCACCAACAAGCCGGAGCAGCACTCGGTCGAGCTGCTGCGCCTGCTCGGCATCGGCCACCGCTTCCAGGCGATCTGCGGCCGCGACACCTTCCCGTACTTCAAGCCCGACCCGCGCCACCTCACCGAGACGATCGCCCGTGCCGGCGGCGACCCGGCCCGGGCGGTGATGGTCGGCGATTCCCGCACCGACGTCGCCACCGCGAAGGCGGCGGGCATCCCGGTGATCGCGGTGCCGTTCGGCTACACCGACGTCCCGGTCGAGGATCTCGACCCGGACGTGGTGATCGCGCATTTCGACGCCCTGCCGGACGCCGTGGCCCGGCTCGCCCCGGCGGGCGCCTGAGCAGGTTTCGCAAGAGTGGCTGCCGCTTTTGCGAGGAAAACCTGCGGCAAAACAGCAACCTGAGCGGACGAAGCGTTGGCCTGCCAACGCAAGTCCGCTCAGATCACCGCTCCGCGATCGTGAGCTTCTGGAAGCCCTTGCCGGCGAGCTTCGGCCGCTTGGCGCTGAGGATGCGGGAGTTCACGCCGGTCCAGCCGATCTCGCCCGAGAGCCGGCCGTACTCGATCTTCGGGCAGCGATCCATGATCACCGTCACGCCCCGCGCCTCCGCCCGGGAAGCGGCGGCGTCGTTGCGCACGCCGAGCTGCATCCAGATCACCCGCGGCAGCGGGTCGAGGGCCAGGGCCTCGTCGACGAGCGGCCCGGCGGCCTCGGAATTGCGGAAGATCTCGACCATGTCGACCGGCCCGGCGAGGTCGGCGAGACGCCCGATCACCGTCCGGCCGAGGAGCGGCTGGCCGGCGAGCCCGGGATTGACCGGGACGACGTCGTAGCCTCGCTCCAGCAGGTACTTGGTGACGATCCAGCTCGGGCGGGCGGGGTTGGCCGAGGCGCCCACGAGGGCGATGCGGCGCACCTGCCGCAGCAGGGTGCGCAGGCTGTCGTCGGAATAATGGTCGTGGCGGGCGGCGTCGGTCATCGCGGATCCGGGAGGTCGGGACTCCGGTCTGCTTTAGAGCATTTTCCGACGAGGCGGATACCGCTTCGCCGTAGAAAATGTGGCAGAATCAACGACCTAGAGCAGGGTGCGATGGCCACGTGCCCGGACCCCGCTCCAGGCCGGTTCGGCGGCGGGCGGGAGCCCTGGCCTCACGAATGGCGCCAGCGGCGCGGGTTGGCCTCGGCCGCGTTCGTCGGCGACGGGGCCAGGCCGTACTCGGCCTCGAAGAAGCGGCGCACCGCCGGCACGTAGCGGGCCTTGAAGCGCGGATCGACGTGGGGGAAGCCGGCGGCTTCGAGGGTCGGGAACAGCGCCTCGGCCTGCGCCGCGCGCTCCTTGCCGACCAGCGCCACGGCGATGTCGGCGTCGCTGGCGAATTCGGGCAGCGCGGCCAGTCCGCGGAGCTTCATCCTCACGCCTCCCCTGAGCCGGCCCGGGGTTCTCTCGGCCCCGGGCTCGGCGCGAGCCTACGGCATCGGGTCGGTGCCGCGCCACGGGGAAGTTGCACGCCGGGTAGACCACGGCGAAGGACCGCCGGCATGACCGGCGGCCCCGAGGGCGATGGCCCCGGGAGCGAGCGGGGAGAACCCGGGGAGCGCCGGTTACAGACCCTTGCCGCCGCCCTGGCCCATGTCGCCGCGTTTCATGTCGCCGCGTTTCATGTCGCCCCGCCCGGTGCCGCGGGTGCTGCCGGTGGTCTCGGGAGCCCCCGAGAACCCGCCCCTGGCGCCGCCGCGGACCTCGCTGGGGCGGCCCTCGCTGGGGCGGCCCTCGCGCGATTCGCCGCCGCGGTCGTCGCCGGCGCCGTTCCGGGCCGTCGTCCCGTCGGACCTGTTGCCGCCGGCCTAAGCAGACTTGCGTTGGCAGCCCAACGCTTCGTCCGCTCAGGTTGCTGTTCTGCCGCAGGTTTTCCTCGCAAAAGCGGCAGCCACTCTTGCGAAACCTGCTTAGAGCATTTTCTGCGACGAGGCGGATACCGCATCTTCGCAGAAAATGCGGCAAAATCAATGACATAGAGCATGGTCAGATTGCAACGTGATCGGACGCTGCTCTGGTCGGCGCCGCACTCGGCTCCCATGCGGGCGCACTCGCCCTGGGCGCCGGCCTGACCGGCCGCCCGGTTCGCGGCCTGATACGGTTTTTGAACGATGAGTTCAAAAACCGTATCGAAGCCCGCGCGGCGGAGCTTCGCTCCGCATGCGTGAGCGAAGCCGGTTTCTGCATCGCGAAAGCGATCCCGCAGGGATCGCCGAGCGATCAATCAGAAGCCGTACGACCGGTCTCTGCCCGGGTGGCGCTCCCGTTCATCCCGCCACGGTCGCCACCGCCGCGCGCCGCGACGCTGGTGGTGTTCGGGCTGCCGGCGGCGCCCGGCGATCCGGCCCCGCCCGCCTGCTGCGCGAAAGCCGATGTGCTGACGAGAAGCGCCGCAAGACCCATCGTCAATCTGTTCATGGGGCCCCCTCCACGTGTTCGACGATGCCCTCAAACTCCGATAATTGAGAAATCGCCCAGATTTTTCTTCGATCGACGCAAACAATGCCCACATACGCCAATACATCCGACATATATCGATGTTTTATTGATGTTTTATTTGCCGCCGAGGGGTCGCGAGCGGGAACGGGTGAAGCGCGGCGGTGGAACCGTCCCGCCTGCCGCGACGTTGCTCGTTACCGTAGCCGTAGGGGCAGGAAAGCGTCGCGCGCGGGCCGGACGCCTGCCGGAGACGCCCACCGGAGGTGACGCGCACAGCATGACGGCCGAGACCTCACCGACCCCGAGCGGACGGGACTGGCTCGATCTGAGCCGCCCGGCCGATGCCGCACGTCCCGACCTGCCCTGGAGCGCCCGCGCGCGGCAGGGCGCGGCCCGGCTCGGCGGCGAGGTCCGCGGACGCCTGCAGGTCCAGGTCACCGGCCGGCTCGGTCCGCCCCTGCGGGCGGCGGGCGGGCGGCTCGGCGGCCATCCCGGCCTGCGGCGTCTCGCGGCCGAGGTGGAACGCACCGCCCTGTCCCTCGGGCGGGTGCGCTGGGGGCGGGTCGCCGCCGGGCTCGCGCTCGGCGTGGCCGTGCCGGCCCTGGCCCTGCTCGGCTGGGCCGCGGCGACGCTGCCGCCGCTCTCCGGGCCGGTGCCGGCCAAGACGGCGCTGACGGTGCAGGCGCAGGACGGGGAGGTCGTGGCGGTGCGCGCCACCGGTGCCGGGCGGGCGCTCGCCGCCGAGGCGGTCGCGCCGGCGATGCGGCAGGCGATGGTGGCGGCCCGGGATCCTCACGTCGCCGAGCCCACCCGCCTCGACGGCTACGGCATCTTCTCCATCATCCGCGGCGCGTTCCGCGACGCGCCCGACCCGGCGCCGCGCGCGGGCAGCCCGCTCCTGACCCAGGAACTGGTCCGCAGCAGCCTGCTCGGCGGCGAGCGCGGCCTCATCCCCTCGGTCCAGGAGGCGATGCTGGTGCTGTGGCTGGAGGCCACCGCCACCCGCGACGAGATCCTGACCCGGGCGTTGAACACCGCCCCGTTCGGCCCCGGCCTGACCGGGATCGACGCCGCCGCCCGCCGGGTGTTCGGCAAGGAGGCGGACGCCCTGTCGCTCGCGGAGGCCGCCGCCCTCGCCGGCCTGACCGTGGCACCGGCGACCCTGCGCCCGGACCGCGACGGAACCGAGATGCAGGCGCGGGCCCGCCACGTCCTCGACACCCTGGTGATGACGGGCACGGTGTCCCGCACCCGGGCCGACGAGGCGGCGCGGGCGCTGCCGGGCCTCGCCGTCGCGGGCACCTCGGCGGTGACCCGCAGCGGCCTGCCCGACCTCGTGGCGGCGGCGGCCCGCGAGCGGGCGGGCGGGTCGCCGGACCTCGTCGTGCGAACCTCCCTCGACCGCGCGTTCCAGGGCGCGGCCGAGGCGGCTGTGTCCCGCCGCCTCGAATCCGGCGCCCGCCGCGCCGCCGCGCTCCTGGCGCTGGCCCCGGACGGCGCCGTCGTGGCGGTGGCCGGAGGCGCGCCGCTCGGCACGTCGCCGGCGGCGCGGGCCGCCGCCGAGGCGAGCCTGCGCCGGATCGAGCGCGACGGCCGGCCGGTCCACGACCGCATCCAGGCGGCGGCGCTGCCCGAGGCCGCCCTGCGCGAGCGCGTGCTCGCGCTCCTGCCGGCGCTGGCGCGGGACCCCGCCGCACCGGGGGGCCGCGACGGCTTCACCCTCGGCAGCCTCGACGGGATGCTGGTCGGCACCTGGTTCTCGGCCGAGGACGAGCGCACCCCGGAGGCCGGGGCCGGCGACGCCCCCGACGCGCTGTGGCGCGACTTCGCCACCCAGGTTCAGGCTGCGCAGGCCCAGGCCGCCCGGCCTCAGGGCCCTCAGGCCCAGGCCGCTCGGACGCGCCCGGCACCCGCGGCGGAGGCGCGGGCCCCCTGGCAGAATCCCGAGATCAAGACCGCGAGCACGACGCCGCGGTCGCTGCGCGGCGTGCCGAAGGTGGTCGATACCGGCCGGCTCCGTCTCGACGGGCAGATGGTGCGGCTCGCCGGGGTCGAGGGGCAGGGCGGCCGACTCGCCCGCGAGTTCCGCCAGTACCTGCGCAAGCGCGAGGTGGACTGCACGCCGGCCGGGGAGCCCGAGACCTATCGCTGCCGCGCGGGAACGCAGGATCTGTCCGAGGTCGTGCTGTTCAACGGCGCCGGCCGGGCGGCCCCGGGCGCTCCGCCGGAACTCGCCGCGGCCGAGGCCGACGCGCGCTCGCGGCAGGCCGGCCTGTGGCAGAACTGACGCGCGATCGCGTGCACTTGATCCGCCAGGATCAGCCCTGATCCGCGAGGATCAGCCCTGATCCGCCAGGATCAACGCGTCGAGCGCCACCACGCCCTCCCCGACCGGGTGGACCACCACCGGGTTGAGGTCGATCTCGCGGATCGCCGGGGTTCCGGCGAGGACGCGGCCGAGGAGCACCACCAGATCGACGACCGCCTCGACGTCGAGGGCCGGGGTGCCGCGCCAGCCGTCGAGCAGGGCGCCGGCGCGCAGCGCCCGCAGCTCGGCGGCGATGGCGGCGCGCGACAGGCCGGCCGGCAGCAGGCGCACGTCCTTCAGGATCTCGGCCTGGACGCCGCCGAACCCGACCAGGATGACGGCGCCCCAGTCGGGATCGTTGCGGGCGCCGACGATCAGCTCGGTGCCGCGCCGGCCCATCGCCTCGACCAGCACGCCGTCGAGCACCAGTCCGGGGGCGTGCCGGGCGACGGCTGCCTGCATCTCACTCCAGGCGCGCTCCAGCGCGGCGGCATCGGCGATCCCGAGCGCCACGCCGCCGGCATCGCTCTTGTGCGGCAGCGCCGCCGCCTGCGCCTTGAGCGCCACCGGGTAGCCGAGCCGGGCGGCGGCGGCCCGCGCCTCCTCCGGATCCGCCGCGAAGGCGCCCGGGGGGAAAGGCAGGCCGGCGGGCGCCAGCAGCGCCTTGGCGCGGTATTCGGGGATCATGCCCGCCGCGGCCGGCAGCGCCAGCGCGATCGGCGCGACGGCTTCGGCGGCGGTGCCCGCATCGGCTCGCAGGGCGGCGAGGGCCCGGAACGCCCGGTCCGGCGCCGGGAAGTACGGCACGCCGAGGGCGCGCAGGTCGTCGATGGCGTCCTGCGGCACCGCGGCGCCCTCGTCGAGGCCGGCGAACAGGACCGGCTTGGTCACCCCGAGGCCGCGCAAGGCCGCGGTGATCGGCGGGAACTTTTGCGCGGCGGTCGCGGGATCGGTCTGGATGATGCCGAGCACGACGCTGCCGAAGCCCGGATCGGCGAGGATCGCCGCCAGGGCGCGGCGGTAGAGGTCGGGATCGACCAGCGTCTGCGCGGTGAGGTCGAGGGGGTTCGAGACCGGGATGAAGTCCGGCATCGCGGCGCGCAAGGCGGCGCCGGCCTCGGGACCGACCGCCGGCAGGTCGAGGCCGATCGCCTCGGCGAGGTCGAGGGCGAGCGCCTTGAAGGCGCCGGACTCGGTCAGGACCGCGGTGCCGCCGGCCGGCACCGGGCCGCAGCGGAACGCGATGTCGACGACGTCGGCGAGCATCTCGAGACCGTCGGCGACGACGACGCCCGCCTGCGCCACCTTGGCCCGCATCAGCGCCCAGTCGCCGGCCATCGCGCCGGTATGGGTCGCGGCCGACTCGCGCGCCGCGCTGCTGCGGCCGGGATGCAGCAGCACCACCGGCTTGCCCGCCGCCCGCGCCCGCTCGGCGGCGGCGAGGAAGCGGCGCGGCGCCCGGAACTGCTCGACCACCATCGCGATCACGCGGGTGCCGGGATCGTCGACGAGGTGCTCGACGTAATCCTCGACGCCGCTCGCCGCCTCGTTGCCGGTCGAGACCGACAGCGTCAGCGGCAGTCCCTTGGCGCTCAGCATCGTGCCGAGCACCACCGCCATCGCGCCCGATTGCGACACGATGCCGACGCCGCCGGCCGCCGGCACCGCCTGCGGCGCGCTCGCCACGAAGGTCAGGGGCACGCCGGCGGCGTAGTTGGTGAGCCCGAGGCAGTTCGGCCCCTCGATCACCATGCCGGTCTCGCGCGCGATCCGGGCGATCTCGGCCTGCGCCGCCCGGCCCTCATCGCCGCCCTCGGCGAAGCCGGCGGCGAAGATCACCGCGGCGCCGGCGCCGCGCTCCGCCAGCGCCCGCACCGCGTCGAGGACGGCGGGACCGGGGATCGCCAGCACCGCGGCGTCGATGCCGCGGGGCAGATCCGCCACGCTCGCGACGCAGGGCCGGCCGCCGATGCGGTCGCGCTTCGGGTTCACAAGGTGGATGTCGCCGGAGAAGCCGAACCGCTCCAGGTTGGCGAGCACCGAGGCGCCGAGGGCGCCGGGCTTGTCCGAGGCGCCGACGATCGCGACCGAGCGCGGCGCGAGGAGCCGCGCCAGGGCCGGACGGCGCTGGTTTCCATCCCCGGTCTGCGCGGAGGCCCCGCGCGGTTCAGGCCCGCTCGCCTTCATCGTTCCACTCCCGGTCGGGTTATTGCTATGTTGTATAGCAATAGAGCACCGTAGGGCCGCGAGATCAAGCCTGTGCATGAGGAGCGTCGGCGGATGGGCGGCCGCGAGCGTTCCCTCGAACGTCCTCGCGGTCGCCCATCTGAAAGACTATAAAGGTCAAGCTGTGATTCGACGCCCTTGTCGAACAGCTAGAAGGCCGCACGGGACCGATGAGCAGGCAACACACCACTCCTATCCTTCTGTCTCCCGGCAGCTTGACTGGCGTCCCGCTCGCCGCCCTGAGCATGCAATCAGGCGATGCGGCTGTCAGCGAGGCAGATATACAATCACTCGTGCACGATTATCCCTCATGCCTTCCTGTAACGGAGATCGACGCGATTTTTGCGAACCCCGTTTCGATTTGCAGGGAACTTCAAACACCAGCGGGATCAATCGACAACCTGCTAGTGACGCCGGCTGGATTGCCACTTCTTGTCGAATGCAAGCTCTGGCGGAATCCTCAAGGTAGACGCGAGGTCGTCGGTCAGATTCTCGATTATGCGAAGGAATTGAGTCGCTGGTCGTCCGCCGACCTCCAGCGCGAGGTCTCTCGTTGTCTGAAGTGGAAAACGCAAGACAATCCCATTATTAGTTTGCTTTACCGCGCCGGGTATGTAGTAAGTGAAATCCAATTCAACGACAATCTGACAATCAATCTCCGCCGTGGCCGATTCTTGTTGCTGATCGTCGGCGACGGAATTCGAGAGGGCGTGGAAGCCATCGCGGAATACCTACAGTTGCATGCCGGCCTACATTTCTCCCTCGGCCTTGTTGAAATGCCGATTTTCGCGATGCCCGATGGCGGCCGACTGGTTTCGCCCAGGATCTTGGCACGGACAACGAACATCGTTCGCACCATCGTTGCCGTCCCCGACGGCTTCGCTCTCGCGGAGCAGCCCGACACTGACAACCCAGCTGTCAAGTCTGAACTCGATCCCGAACATTCTGCAAATGCAGACGCTAGATTCGCATTTTGGCAGGAATTTATAGAGAACCTATCCCTAGACGATCCAGAACAGCCGAGACCCAAGCCGGCAAGACAAGGATACACAACCGTCTCGATGCCGGCTCCGAACGGCAGCTCATGGCTTACCGTCTATAGAGACTCAAAGAAGAATGAGCTTGGCGTATTCCTCTCATCCACACGAGGCACAGTCGGGGAGCGGGCGAGCCAAGCTATCGCAGAGGAATGGGATACCGTGAGTCAGGAACTTGGCGGTTCAGCTCGTCTTTACAAAGATTCTTACGACAGGCCGAGGATCGGCGATACTGCCGTCTTCGCAATGCTGGATGATCCTGCCCATCGGCAGAAAGCCTTCTCATGGCTGGCCGAGCGAGTGAACCGGTTCGTCAACGTCCTACGTCCCCGGATTCGCTCGATCGTGGCCGATGAGACCGCATCGATGTCGTGATGGACGATTGGTCTTCCCGCCTGGAAGCGCCATTCGACTCTTCGTCTGAATTTCGATCTTGAACGTCCCTGCTGATGAGGCGGGGACTGCAAACACATCGCCGTCTGCCTGTTTGCTCATCGCCTCTTCGCCTCGGCGTTGAACGTCCGGTTGATCGGTGCTTAGGAGGGCGACACTCGGAGGCGCTACCGCGCAGCCCATCACCACACGGACCCCACGCTTCATGGCCGAGGACGACACGCCGCTCGTCAATCCGATGGAGGCGCGGCTGGGCTACCAGTTGCGCCGGGCTTCGGCGGCGCTGATGGCCGGCCTCGCCGAGGCGCTCGTGCTCCTCGACCTGCGCATCACCGAGGCGACGGTGCTGATGGTGCTGGCGGAGAATCCGAACGCGACCCAGAGCGCGCTCGGGCGGCTGCTCGGGATCAAGCGGGCCAACATGGCGCCGCTGGTGGCGCGTCTCGCCGGCCGCGGCCTGATCGAGCGGGCGCCGGTCGACCGGCGCTCGCACGGCCTGCGGCTCACGCCGGACGGGGACCGGCTCGCCGCGGCGGCGTTCCGCGTCACGTCCGAGTACGACGGCAGGTTCTTCGGAGGCGACCCGGACCCGGAGGGCCTGCGCGCCCGGCTCCAGGTGCTGTGGGGCGCCGGGACGCCCGAGGACGGCGACGAGTAGGGGGGCGAGGCTGACGCCCCGCCCCGAGGCTCAAAGCGGCTTCTTGAGCAGGCGGGCGAACAACCCGACGATGCCCTCGCGGAACAGCAGCACGCAGACCACGAACACCACGCCCTGGATGATCGTCACCCAGGCGCCGAACTGCGCGAGGTAGTTCTCCATCGCGATGATGACGAAGGCGCCGAGGATCGGGCCGAACACCGTGCCCATGCCGCCGACCAGCGTCATCAGCACCACCTCGCCCGACATCGACCAGTGCACGTCGGTGAGCGAGGCGAGCTGGAACACGATCGCCTTGGTCGAGCCGGCGAGCCCGGCGAGCGTCGCCGAGAGCACGAACACCGCGAGCTTGTACTGGTTGGCGCGGTAGCCGAGCGAGATCGCCCGGGGCTCGTTGTCGCGGATCGCCTTCAGCACCTGGCCGAACGGCGAGTGGATGATGCGGTAGATCAGCGCCAGCCCGGCGAAGAAGATCAGCGCCACGAGGACGTACAGCACCCGGTCGTCGGCGAGGCTGATGACGCCGAACAGGTGGCCGCGCGGCACCGCCTGGATGCCGTCCTCGCCGCCGGTGAACTTCGCCTGGAGCGAGAAGAAGAACACCATCTGGGCGAGCGCCAGGGTGATCATCGAGAAGTAGATGCCCTGGCGCCGGATCGCGAGCGCCCCGAACACGAGACCGAGCAGGGCCGCGGTGATCGTGCCGATGAGGATCGCGATCTCGGGCGTCACGCCCCAGGTCTTGGCGGCGTAGGCGGCGAGGTAGCTCGCCATGCCGAAATAGGCGGCGTGGCCGAACGACAGCAGGCCGCCGTAGCCGAGCAGCAGGTTGAAGGCCAGCGCGAACAGCGCGAAGCACAGCACCTTCATCAGGAAGACGGGATAGAGGATGAAGGGCAGCACGACCAGCATCACCGCGATGCCGATGAAGACGCGGAAGTGCAGGGCGCGGGCGTCGCGGCTCTCCGGCAGGCCGGTGGTCGCGATCGGGGCGGCGTCGGCGGCCGCGGCGGAATGGGCCATCTCGGGCGGTCCTCGAAAAGGGGATCAGGCGATAGGGATCAGGCGGTGCGGCCGAACAGACCGGCGGGCTTCACCAGCAGCACCAGCACCATGATGACGAAGATCACGGTCGAGGACGCTTCCGGGTAGAAGACCTTGGTCAGGCCCTCGATCAGCCCGAGGGTGAAGCCGGTGACGATCGAGCCGAGGATCGAGCCCATGCCGCCGATCACCACCACGGCGAACACCACGATGATGATGTCGGCGCCCATGTTCGGGTTGACCGAGTAGACCGGGGCGGCGAGCACGCCCGCGAAGGCGGCGAGCGCCACGCCGAAGCCGTAGGTGAGGGTGAGCAGCAGCGGCACGTTGACGCCGAAGGCCTGGACCAGCGTCGGGTTCTCGGTCGCGGCCCGGAGATACGCGCCGAGCTTGGTCTTCTCGATGACGAGCCACGTCGCGATGCAGACGACGAGGGAGGCGACCACGACCCAGCCGCGGTAGTTCGGCAGGAACATGAACGGCAGGCGCTGGCCGCCCGACAGCTCGGTGGGGATCGCGTAGGGCAGGCCCGAGACGCCGTACTCGTTGCGGAACAGGCCCTGGATGATGAGGGCGAGGCCGAAGGTGAGCAGCAGGCCGTAGAGGTGGTCGAGCTTGTAGAGCCGGGCGATCAAGAGCCGCTCCAGGATCACCCCGAAGATGCCGACGATGACGGGGGCGAGGATCAGCGCCCACCAGTAGCCGAGGCCGGCGTAGTTCAGCAGCATCCAGGCGACGAAGGCGCCCATCATGTACTGGGCGCCGTGGGTGAAGTTGATGATGTTGAGGAGCCCGAAGATGATCGCCAGCCCCAGCGACAGGATGGCGTAGAACGAGCCGTTGATGAGGCCGAGCAGGAGCTGGCCGAAGAGCGCCTGCATGGGGACGCCGAGGATGGTGATCATGGCAAGTCAGCGACTCGTTGCGGGGCGGTGACGAGGGCCGGGGCGGCGCGGGCCGCCCCGGGCGAGGGGCTCGGTGAGGCGCTCAGTTCTTGGCGACGAGCGGGCAGTTGCCCTCGCTCATCGGGCGGAAGGCCTCGTTGCCGGGGATCGTCGCCAGGGTCTTGTAGAGATCCCACGGCCCCTTCGACTCGGACGGCTTCTTGACCTCGAACAGGTACATGTCGTGGATCTTGCGGCCGTCCGCCCGGATCGTGCCCTTGCCGAACAGCGGGTCGTCGGTCGGGATCTCCTTCATCTTGGTGACGACCTGGGTGCCGTCCTTCGCCGACTTCAGCGCCTCGACCGCCTTCAGGTAGTGCAGCACGCCGGCATAGACGCCGGCCTGCACGGCGGTCGGCTTCTTGCCGCCGGAGAGCTTGGCGAAGCGGTCGGAGAAGGCCCGGGTGCCATCGTTGAGGTCCCAGTAGAACGGCTCGGTGAAGACCAGCCCCTGCGCGACCTTCGGGGTCAGGGCGTGGACGTCGGAGGAGAAGATCAGCAGGCCGGCGAGCGCCTGCCCGCCCTCGGTGATGCCGAACTCCGCCGCCTGCTTGATCGCGTTGATGGTGTCGCCGCCGGCATTGGCCAGCCCGATCACCTTCGCCTTCGAGGCCTGGGCCTGGAGCAGGAACGACGAGAAGTCGGAGGTCGGGAACGGCGTCTTGACCGAGCCGACGACCTTGCCGCCGTTCTTGGTGACGACGCCGGTGGTGTCGCGCTGGAGCGCCTGGCCGAAGGCGTAGTCGGCGGTGAGGAAGAACCAGGTGTCGCCGCCGCGCTTGACCATCGCGCTGCCGGTGCCGTTGGCGAGCGCGACGGTGTCGTAGGTCCAGTGCACGGTCGTCGGCGCGCATTGCGAGCCGGTGAGGTCGGCGGTGCCGCCGCCGGAATCGATCAGCGCCTTGTTCTTCTCGCGGCTGACCTGGGCGACCGCCAGCGCCACCGAGGAGGTCGGCACGTCGAAGATCGCGTCGACCCCGTCGCGGTCGTACCATTGCCGGGCGAGCGAGGCGCCGACATCCGGCTTGTTCTGGTGGTCGGCCGAGACGATCTCGACCTTCAGCCCCTTGTCGGCGGCCTTGAAGTCCTCGACCGCCATCCGGGCGGCGACGACCGAGCCCTCGCCGGAGAGGTCGGCGTAGACGCCCGAGCGGTCGTTGAGCACGCCGATCTTCACCGGCGTCTCGGCGAGAGCGGCGCCGGCGGTCAGCGCGCACAGCGCGGTCGCGAGGAGAAGTCGTGTCAGCATCAAGTCTCTCCGGTCCTGGTCCCGCCTGGGGCGGGCGAATTCTGGCTCGGCATCGCCCGCCCCGGTCCGGGCGCGGGCGCGATGCGCGGAACGAAGCCCCGGGCGGGGCTGCACGGGGCAACCCGCTCGGGAGCGGGCGGCGCGACCGAACTCCCCCCGTCCGGCGCCGCCCCGCGCCGGCCGTGTGGATCGCTCAGGTCGTCGGGCTTCGGGTCACGACCACGATGGGATCCGAAGCCCACCGCACCTGCTCCAAGTCGTCCGTCGGGTCGTTCGTTGTGGTGTCTGGGTGTGCCGACCCGGGAAGCCGTGGCCCGGATCGCGCGGTCCGGGCCTCGTCGCTCGTCGTCGCTCAGACACCCAGATAGGTGTGGAGCTTGTCGATGTTGGCATCGAGTTCGGCGTTGGGGATCATGTCGATCACCCGCCCCTGCTCGACCACGAAGTGCCGGTCGGCCACGGTCTGGGCGAAGCGGAAGTTCTGCTCCACCAGCACGATCGTGTAGCCCTCGGTCTTCAGCCGGGCCAGCGTGCGGCCGATCTGCTGCACGATCACCGGGGCGAGGCCCTCGGTCGGCTCGTCGAGCAGGATCAGCTTGGCGCCGGTGCGAAGGATGCGGCCGATGGCGAGCATCTGCTGCTCGCCGCCCGACAGCTTGGTGCCCTGGCTGCCCGAGCGCTCCTTGAGGTTCGGGAACAGGGTGTAGATCTGCTCCACCGACAGGCCGCCGGGCTTCACCCGCGGCGGCAGCATCAGGTTCTCGTAGACCGAGAGGCTGGAGAAGATGCCGCGCTCCTCGGGCACGTAGCCGAGGCCGAGCTTGGCGATGTTGCGGGAGGCCATGCCGATGGTCTCCTGACCATCGTAGCGGATCGAGCCCTTGCGCTTGCCGAGGATGCCGATGATCGCGCGCAGCGTCGTGGTCTTGCCGGCGCCGTTGCGGCCGAGCAGCGTCACCACCTCGCCGGGCTTCACGTCGAAGGTGATGCCGTGGAGCACGTGGCTCTCGCCGTACCAGCCCTCGAGACCCTGGACCGCCAGCAGCGGGGCGGCGCCGGTCGCCGCCGCGGCCGGCCTCGTCATCACTGCCTCAGCCATGACCGGCTCCGATATACGCTTCGACCACGCGGGGATCCTTCGAGACGGTGGCGTAGTCGCCCTCGGCCAGCACCTGCCCGCGGGCGAGCACGGTGATGCGGTCGGAGAGCGAGGCGACGACCGAGAGGTTGTGCTCGACCATCAGGATGGTGCGGTCCTGCGACACCCGGCGGATCAGCGCGGCGGTGCGGTCGACGTCCTCGTGGCCCATGCCGGCCATCGGCTCGTCGAGGAGCAGCATCTCGGGTTCCAGCGCCAGGGTGGTGGCGATCTCCAGCGCCCGCTTGCGGCCGTAGGACAGCTCGACCGCCGGGGTGTCGGAGAAGCTGGTGAGGCCGACCGCCTCGACGAGGGCGAGCGCCTCGTCGTTGAGCGCCCGCAGCACCTTCTCGGAGCGCCAGAAGTCGAAGGAGTCGCCGCGCTTGCGCCGCTGGAGGGCGATGCGGACGTTCTCCTTCACGGTGAGGTGGGGGAACACCGCCGAGATCTGGAACGAGCGCACGAGGCCGAGCCGCGCCACGTCGGCGGGCTTCATCTTCGTGATGTCGCGGCCGTTGTAGCGGATCGCCCCGGCGGTCGGGGTCAGGAACTTGGTGAGCAGGTTGAAGCAGGTGGTCTTGCCGGCTCCGTTCGGACCGATCAGCGCGTGGATCGTGCCGCGCTGCACCTGGAGCGCGACCCCGTTCACGGCCCGGAAGCCCTTGAACTCCATCGTCAGCCCCTCGGTCGCCAGAACGATGTCCGGCGCGGAGGGCCGTCCTGTGACGGCTGTGGTCGGTTGGACCATCGCGGCGCTTCACCCCTGCATTTATTGGACCGCGCTTATGCGCCTCCGGCATGGCGAAACAGCACGGCCGCCGTGGGGGTGTCAACTCGCCGTTGTGCCTATGGACGAGCGACGGCCTCCATCATCTTCGGAAGGATGCGCCGGGGCGGCGATGCCTCAGGTCGAGGCCGCCTCCGCCTGCCGGGCTCCGGTCCCGCACGGCTCGCCGGCGGCACCCGTCGCGCCGGGCGCGCAGGTCTCCTCCAGCCACCACGCGAGGCCGAGGGCGGCCGCGGCCGGCACCGCGAGGATCAGGAAGGTCCAGGTCCAGCCGAGGTGGATCGCCAGGAGGCCGCCGAACCAGCCCGACAGCGCCCCGCCGATGCCCTGAACGGCGGCGACCGAGCCGAGGGCGGTCTGGGTCCGGCCCGAGCCCCAGGTGAGGTCGGCGACCACCACCGGCACCGCGACCCCGATCACCCCCGAGGCGACCCCGTCGAGGATCTGGGCCGAGATCAGCCAGAGCGGGTCGGCCACGACGGCGGAGAGCACCGCCCGCACCGGCAGCACCGCGCAGGCGACGACGAGCAGCAGGCGCCGCCCGCGCCGGTCGGCGAGGGAGCCGGCGAACAGCGCCACCGGGATCATCACGAGCTGCGCCACCATGACGTAGCGGGCGGTCCAGCCGGTGCCGTCCTGGCCGGAGGCGACGAGCTTCTGGCCGAGCAGGCTCAGCATCGAGCCGTTGGAGAGGCTGAACAGCGCGAGCGCCGCCGACAGGATCAGCAGGCGCCGGTCCGCGAGCACCGCGAGGATCGCCGAGCGCTGCGGCGCGTCCTCCGCGTCGTCCTCCTTCCAGCCCACCGCCCGGCGCCGGTTGAAGGCGCTGGCCGGCGTCGTCACGGTGGCGACGATGGCAGCCGCCGCGAGGAGGCCGAGGACCCAGAACGCGATGCCGGGACCGAGATGCGGCGTGCCGAAGCCGATGACCAGGGCGGCACCGAGGATGCCGACGTGATTGTAGGCCTGGTTGCGGCCCTGCTGGCGCGGGAAGGCCTGCTTGCCGACCATGCCGAGGGTGAGGAAGGCCACCGCCGGCACGACCAGCGTGCCGCCGAGCGCGGCGACGAACTGGGCCGCCAGGACGGTGGCGAAGGACCGGGCCGGCAGCAATGCCAGGGTGCCGGCGAGGATCGCCCCGCAGGCCACGGCGAGGAGCAGGCGCGGCCGCGCCAGACGGTCGACCAGGGCCCCCATCGGACCGCTCAGGCCCAGCGTGGCGAAGCCGACGATGGTGGTGACGAGACCGACCTGACTCGGCCCCCACTGCGCCGACTGCGCCAGCCAGGTGCCGAGGAAGGGGCCGAGCCCGCCCTGGATGTCGCCGACGAAGACGTTGATCAGGGCGAGGTGGGTGGTGGGATTCATCAATGCGAGGCGACTCCGTTGCGCGGCGGCCGGGATGCGGCCCCCTTGGCGGCGGCCGCGAGGTGGGGGACCAACGCGCCTGAACCGGGAATGATCGCCATGGGCGTGTCCCGGGGGCTCCGTGGTTCGCGGGCGAACCGCCGGACGAACCCTCCCCCCTCTGCGGGCTTGGAGATCCGCACAACGGGTTGCGCGCGCTCCTCGCCCCGCTTGCGGCAGGGCTGTCCGGGGACAACGAGGGGCTCGTACGATTTTCGATGGATCGCTTCAGGCGACCACGAGCGGTCGCTTTCACGATGCGGAAACCGGCTTCGCTCACGCGTGCGGAGCGAAGCTCCGCCGCGCGGGCTTCGATACGGTTTTTGAACCAATCGTTCAAAAACCGTATCGCTCGGAGAGATGTGAATACGATGGCCTCCGCGGGGGAGGGCGAAGGGGGCAGCGCCTTCGATCGACCCGTGCCATCGCTCGGATCAGGCCGGTCCCGCGTCCTCCCCACGCCTCCCTCGCCTCACGGGCTCGGCACCGCGCAGGCCGCCGCGACCCGGGCGAGCAGCGGGTCCGCGATGCCCAGCGCCACCAGCCGGTCGTGGGTATGGCGCACGTAGTCTGGGTTCGGGCCCGACTGGCCGAGCCCCTGGCGGACGAGGCGCAGCAGGTCGGCCTCCGGCAGGCGGCCGGCATATTGCGGGTGGGCGCGGTCGACGAGGTAGGTCACCGCCTCGATCCGGCGGCCGTCGTCGAGACTGACGCCGAGGCGCCGCTCGACGTAGACCGCCGTCACCTGCTCGCGCGCCCGCAGGTAGGCCAGGGTGTCTCCCACCGCCCCGGCCGCGACCCGGAACGCCATGCCGCGGCAGCTCCCGCCGCGGTCGAGCCCGAGGACGAGGCCGGGGCGCTCCGGCGTGCCGCGATGGACGTGGGACAGGACGCAGAGCGAGCGGTGGTAGCCGCTCAGGCGCCCCGGCCGCTCCTCGACGAAGGGAAATCCCGGCCGCCACATCAGGGAGCCGTAGCCGAACACCCACAGATCCGCCGGCGCGCTGCCCGCCTCCACCCCGTCTCCTCCCCGGAATCGCGGCGATCCGGCCCGGCCGCGGCGGCCTGCCCGTCTCGCTCTCCTTGCAGGCCGCGGCCGGTAACAGCTACGGGGATGCGATTCAATCGGGCCACAGACGGGGGATGGATCGGATGACGTCATCGCCGGAGACCGGTTCGGGCACCGTCGCCCCGGCCCGGAAGGCACCGGGCCTGCGGCTCGGCCTGTTCGCGCCGTTCGGGCTGCTCCTGCTGGTCGCAGGGCTGTGGACGGCCGGGTGGTTCTGGGCCCGGGCGAAGGCGGCGCAGGAGACCGACGCCTGGATCGCCCACGAGGCCGCTTCCGGCCGGACCTGGACCTGCGTCGACCGCTCGATCGGCGGCTACCCGTTCCGGCTGGAGCTGCGCTGCGCCGCTCTGCGCTTCGCGCGCTCCGACGTCACCTTCTCGGTCGGGCCGGTGGTGGCGGTGGCGCAGGTCTACCAGCCGCGCCACGTCATCCTGGAAGCGACCGGGCCGTTCCACGTCGAGCAGGACGGCCGCGTCGGCGACGTGACCTGGAGCGGACTGGAGGGCAGCCTGCACCTCACCGGCGACGGCTTCCAGCGCGCCTCGCTGGTGGTCGACGGACTCAAGGGGCAGGTCGCCGGAGTGAACCCGGAGCCGATCGGGTTCACCACCGACCATCTCGAACTGCACGCCCGGCCGACCCCGGGCCGCTTCGACAGCGACGGCGCGATCGATCTCAGCACCCGGGTCACCCGGGCGACGCTGCCGCTGCTCGATCCCCTCCTCGGCGGATCGGAGCCGGCCGACATCGCGCTCGACGCCACTGTGACGCGGGCGGCGGGGTTCCACACCCGGCCGCTGCCGGAGGAGATGGAGGCGTGGCGCGCGGCCGGCGGTCAGGTCGAGCTGACGAAGCTGTCGCTCGCCAAGGGCGACCGGCGGGTCCAGGCCGAGGGCGGCCTCACCCTCGATCCCGAGCACCGGCCCGAGGGCCGCTTCGAGGTCCGCACCGCCGGACTCGAGAGCGTGATCGCCCCGCTGATCGGCGCCCAGCTCGGCAGCCGACTCGGCGGCGGCGGCGCGGCCCTGGTCGGCAACCTCGTCGGCCAGTTCCTCGGCGGCGGCCGGCGCCAGGAGCCGGAGGCCGCCCCGGCCAAGCCCGACTCGGCCAAGCCCGACGCGACCAGGGCCGGCTCGACCAGGCCCGGTGCGCCCGACGAGGCCCGCCTGCGGCCGCTGCCGACGGTGCGGCTCGCCGACGGGCGGGTGATGGTCGGCCCGTTCGCGATCCCGAACGTCCGGCTCGACCCGCTGTACTGAAGCCGCGGGGCGGGATTGCCCGGCCGTGATGCGCGGCTTAACCCTTGGGCCATGACGCAGCCGTCCCCGCCCCTCGCCTCCGCCCGTTTCCAGAGCTTCGAGGATCCCGGCCACCGGGAGGGCTCGGCCCGCATCGCCGCCCTCCGCGCCGCCCTGGCGCAGCGCGGCTTCGCCGGCTTCGTGGTGCCGCGGGCCGACGAGCACCAGTCGGAATACGTGCCGCCCCACGCCGAGCGTCTGGCCTGGATCACCGGCTTCACCGGCTCGGCCGGGACCGCGATCGTGCTGGCCGACCGCGCTGCCCTGGTGGTGGACGGACGCTACACCCTCCAGGCGGCCGAGCAGGTCGACACCGCGATCATCACCCCGGTGCCGCTCGCCGAGACGACGCCGGAGGCGTGGATCGAGGCCAACCTGCCGGCGGGCGGCGTGCTGGCCTACGATCCGTGGCTGCACACCCCGGACGGCCTCGCCAAGCTGGAACGGGCGGCCGCGGCGGCGGGCGGGCGGCTGGAGCCGACGAGCCTCAACCTCGTCGACCTGATCTGGGTCGACCGGCCGGGCGCGCCGCGCGCCCCGGTGGTGCCGCAGCCCGACGCCCTCGCGGGGGAATCCGCCGCCGGGAAGCTCGGGCGCCTGCGCGAGACGCTCGCCAAGGCCAAGCTCGACGCCCTGGTCGTCTCCGACCCGCACAACCTCGCCTGGGCGTTCAACCTGCGCGGCGGCGACGTCGCCCACACGCCGATCCCCCTCGGCTACGCGCTGCTGCCGCGGGAGGGGACGCCGGTCCTGTTCCTCGACGGGCGCAAGGTGACGCCGGCGGCGGCCGGGGCGCTCGCAGGTCTGGCCGAGATCGCCGAGCCGGATGCGCTGCCGGCGCGGCTCGAGGCGCTCGGCGCCGCCGGGGCGCGGGTCAGGCTCGACGCGGCGACCGGCGCCGTGGCCCTGCGCCGCCGGATCGAGGCGGCGGGCGGCAGCGTCGATGTCGGGCCCGACCCGATCACCGCCCTGAAGGCGGTGAAGAACCCCGCCGAGATCGCCGGCAGCCGCGCCGCCCACCGGCGCGACGGCGCCGCGATGACCCGCTTCCTCGCCTGGCTCGCCCGCGAGGCGCCCGGCGGCGCGGTCACCGAGATCGCCGCGGTGGCGCGGCTCGAAGCGTTCCGGGCCGAGACCGGCGAGCTGCGCGACGTCTCGTTCCCGACGATCTCGGGCAGCGGGCCGAACGGCGCGATCGTGCATTACCGGGTCACCCGCGCCAGCGACCGGGCGCTCGCCCGGGGCGAACTGTTCCTGATCGATTCCGGCGCGCAATACCCGGACGGCACCACCGACATCACCCGCACGGTCGCGGTCGGTCCCCCCGCCGACGAGATGCGCGATCGCTACACCCGGGTGCTGCGCGGCCACATCGCCATCGCGACCGCGGTGTTTCCCCGCGGCACGACGGGGGCGCAGATCGACGGCTTCGCCCGCCGTCCGCTGTGGGAGGCTGGGCTCGACTTCGACCACGGCACCGGCCACGGGGTCGGCTCGTTCCTGTCGGTGCACGAGGGGCCGCAGCGCATCGCCAAGACCGGCCACGTCGCGCTCCAGGCCGGGATGATCGTCTCGAACGAGCCGGGCTACTACAGGGCGAACGCCTACGGCATCCGGCTCGAGAACCTCGTGCTGGTCGAGGAGCGCGGCGTGCCGGGCGCCGAGCGGCCGATGCTCGGCTTCGAGACGCTGACCCTGGCGCCGTTCGACCGCGCGCTGATCGACCCCGGCCGGCTCACCCCGGACGAGGCGGCGTGGCTCGACGCCTACCACGCCCGGGTGCGGGAGGAGTTGTCGCCGCTCCTCGACGCGGCGACCGGAGCGTGGCTCGCGCAGGCGACGGCGCCTCTGACTGCCGTTTGATACGGTTTTCGGAAGATTCCTTCCGGACATCGTATCACCAGCCCGCGCGGCGCAGAGCGAAGCTCTGCGCGCACCTGAGCGAAGCCGATTTCCGCATCGCGAAGCGATCCCGCAGGGATCGCCGAGCGATCAACTGGAAATCGTATGATACGGAATCCGCAGCGCGCCTCGGTAGTCCGTGTCGCCGCCGCGGCGCTGACGGCAGTGGATGAGCCGCCACGGGGCCTCGACGGCACCCGTCCCGGGCTGGATTGATGGGCCGACGCGAACGAGGAGGCCCGGCATGGCGACGGCGAAGCTCTGGACCGACGCCGAGGCTGCGGCCGATCCGCGGGTGAAGGCGGTGTTCGACGACATCCGTGCCTCGCGCGGGAGTCCGTTCATCAACAATTTCTGGCGCGGCCTCGCCAACCAGCCGGCGGTGCTGGAGCGGACCTGGGCCAGCCTGAAGGTGGTGATGGCCGCGGACGGCGCCCTCGATCCCCTGACCAAGGAGCTGATCTACATCGCGGTCTCGACCGCGAACGGCTGCGGCTACTGCGTCCACTCCCACACCGCGGCCGCCCGCGCCAAGGGCATGACCGACGCCCAGCACGGCGAGCTTCTCGCGGTGATCGGCATGGCCGCCAAGACCAACGCCCTCGTCACGGCGATGCAGATCCCGGTCGATCCGGAATTCCAGGTCGGCGCGGACCGGCACGGCGGCTAGAGCAGGGTCCGATCACGTCGCAATCGGACCCTGCTCCAGATCGTTGATTTTGCCGCATCTTCTACGACGAAGCGGTATCCGCACCGTCGGAAAATGCCCTAGGCGGACCTGCGCTGGCGGGCCGACGCCTCGTCTGCTCGGATCTCTGTTCCGTCGCAGGTTTTCGTCGCGGAACCGGCAACCACGTCCGCGACGAAAACCTGCTCAGGGATGGCATCCACCGGCTGATCCGGGAGGGGCGGAGACAAGCGAATCATCGGATGCCGGAAGGAGCACACAATCCGGGATCCGGAAGTATTAATAAAACATTAAGCCGACCACGATCCTGGTGTTGCCCGGACGCCACTTTTCGTTGAGCAGCATTTTTCCCGCACACATATCCGTTGTCAGCGCGAAACCCTTCATTAAGCATCCCGGTCTTGCCGGGACGCAAGATGCAGTTTGGCGCCATGCGATTTCTCATTGCCCTGTTGACCAGCCTCGCCGTGGCGGCCTGCAACGTCTCGCCCTACCATTTCCAGGAACCCGACTCCGTCCTCGGCGCGGGACCGAGGGTGTCCGACGTCGTGAAGTCGATCCGCTGCGAGGTCACGGCCTTCCTGGTCGAGAACAAGCTGCGCAGCACCTACGTGGCACCGTTGTTCGCGCAGGTGCAGGCCGACACCAGACGCGGCATCGACCATCTCGTCGCCGACAAGGTCGATCTCGTCCGGCAGTTTCCCTACATCGACATCGATTCGCGTCAGCTCGGCTTCCTCAGCGTCGATCTCCAGAACCTCGACACCCGGTCGATGACGATCGGATACACGCGCGACAAGCCGTCGCTCGCGACGAAGGCCGGGCGCATCGACCTCATCGGATCGCTCGGGCGCGGGCTTGGCGGCTCGCTGACGCAGACGAAGGCGTCCGAGTTCACCCATTCCTACGCGATCCTGCAGAATGGCGACCTCGGCCCGGTGCAGTCGTTCTCACCACGCGGCGAGACGCCCCCGGGCGCAGCGAAGTTCTCGACGGTCTACAACGCGCAACCGCAGGCAGACGAGAAGTTTTACTGCTTCAAATCCCTGTTCAAGAGCAAGAGCCGGACGCTGCTCGACGCCATCCAGGAAGTCCAGCACCTCGTCGCGAGCGATCCCGGCTGGGAGGAATACGAGAATTTCACCCGCATCCGGGTCGGCGGGCGAACGCTGGCACAATGGCTGCAAAACTCGGCCGCCGAGATGACGTCGAACGAGAAGACCATCTACCCGACGTCCGAGAATCTTCTCGTGGGCCAACTCACCTATTCTTTCACGCTCCATATCACGCCGGAACTGAACGGGAATTATTCGCTGATATCAGGATTCATCAACCCTCTGAGCGTGAACTTCGACACTTCGACCGACCAGATCAACACTTACACAATCAGTCTCAACACAAAGTACGCCGCCCAGGTCCTCAGTGCCGCCACGGCCAACACCTGCTTCAGCGGCGCCTTCGGGCCGGCCTGCCCCTGACCAGGAAGTTCCGCTTCCTGCCGGGATCCACAGAGTCATCCTGCGCGAAGAAGTGCGACCATGGTTTCCAAGCTCCTCCTCGGCTGCGCGCTCATCGCGGCCGCCGCCGGCGGCGTCCGCGCCCAGCACGTTCCCCCGCCCCTGCAGCCGGCTCTGCCGCCCTCCGCGACCACCGTCCACACGATGCCGTCACGGCTCGGGCACCTGACGATCTCGACCTCCAACCAGGGCCGGGATTCCGCGGTGAAGACCTTCAAGGAAGGATCGCAGCAGCCGGATATCTCCACGACCGACTGAGCGGCCGGCGGCGCACCGCCGGCCCCGGTGCGCTCAGGCGCCCGCCTCGCGCCGGAAAAGCTCCTCCATCTCCCGCCGGAAGCGGATCGCCGGCCTGTCGGGGTCGAACGCGACATCCTCCCACGAGACCGGCCGGCCGGCGGCGACCGGGCGGGTCAGCACGAGGTCGTGGGCCAGCCCGATCGGCAGGCCGCCGGCCCGCAGGGAGTCGCCCGCCGGCATCAGCCGGCCGTAGACGGTGTGGCCGCCCTCGCCGTCGAGGCGCTCGCCGGCCGTGAGGTCGCGCTTGGCCGTCGCCACCACGTCGCCGGAGAAGCCGCGCGTGGTGCCGGTCGGCTCGCCCCGCACCACGACGCTGGCGACCGAGAGGCCGAGTTCGAGCCCGATCAGGTGATAGGGCTTGTACATCGCGCTGTAGCGCCCGGTGGAATCGGTCTTCAGGCCGTACTCGGCGAAGCAGCGCCGGACGTAGTCCGAGGGCGCCTCGAACGTGACGTAGACGCCCCAGCGCAGGTCGCGGAACACCGGGCGGCCGTCGCGCTCCAGGGACGAGACCACCTCGACGGTGCCGGAGCGGGACAGGATGCCGCCATCCTCCCGCGGCCGCAGCAGGCTCGGCAGGTCGTCGACGCCGCAGGCCGGGAAGGCGAGCCCGTCCGGCGCGGGGTCGAGCCCGCAGGCGTTGGCCACCGCCGCCATCTCCAGCGCCGACTTGGTGCCGTCGAGGAAGGAATTGAACATCTGCGGGTTGAAGTCGCCGCCGGCGACCTGCTCCTCGCTGAAGCCGTAATGGCTCCACACCGTGTCCGGCGTCGAGGCGTGGTAGACCGGCAGGTACTTCGTGCCCTTGCCGGCGCAGACGACGCGGAACCCGGCGGTGCGGGCCCAGTCCACCAGTTCGGCGATCAGGGCCGGCTGGTCGCCGTAGGCGAAGGAGTACAGCACCCCGGCCTCCGCCGCCCGCCGGGCGAGGAGCGGGCCGGCGAGCGCGTCGGCCTCGACGTTGACCATCACGACGTGCTTGCCGTGCGCGAAGGCGTGGAGCGCGTGGCGGATGCCGGCCCCGGGATTGCCCGTCGCCTCGACGATCACGTCGAGGCCGTCGCCGGCGATCAGCGCCGCGGAATCCTCGGTGATGAAGGTGGCGCCGGTGCGGATCGCGTCGGCGAGCGAGCGGGCGGTACTGCGCTCCGCCGGCCAGCCGACCCGGGCGACCGCCTGCCGGGCGCGCTCCGCGTCGAGGTCGGCGATGCCGGCGACGTGCAGGCCCGGGGTGCGCGGCCCCTGCGACAGGAACATCGAGCCGAACTTGCCGGCACCGATCACCCCGACCCGGACCGGGTTGCCGGCCTCGGCGCGGGCGGCGAGCTTCTGCGACAGGCTCACGCCGGCACTCCCGGACTCGCGGGTTGCGGCGCGGGCTGCGGATGGTGGGTCATGGCGGGTCTCCTCCCCGTTCCGCGGGCTTGCCGCCGCGGCTGTCGGATCGTCCGATCCTCCCGGATCGCAGGCCGCCCGTAAACCCGGGTGTCACCGCGCGGTTGCGTTCGCGCCCGTTCCGGCTTTAAGCGCAATCCCAAACAGCCCCGCCGCCGCCCGAGGGTGCCGCATGATCCGCAACGACGTCTCCATCACCCCCGACCTCGTGCGCCAGCACGGCCTCACCGAGGACGAGTACGCCCGCTTCGTCGGCCTGATCGGGCGCGAGCCGACGATCACCGAACTCGGCATCGTCTCGGCGATGTGGAACGAGCACTGCTCGTACAAGTCGTCGCGGCTGCACCTGAGGAAGCTGCCGGTCTCGGCGCCGTGGGTGATCCAGGGGCCGGGCGAGAATGCCGGCGTGATCGACATCGGCGACGGGCTCGCCTGCGTGTTCAAGATGGAGAGCCACAACCACCCGAGCTTCATCGAGCCCTACCAGGGCGCGGCGACCGGGGTCGGCGGCATCCTGCGCGACGTGTTCACCATGGGCGCGCGGCCGATCGCGGCGCTCAACGCCCTGCGCTTCGGCTCGCCGGACCATCCGCGCACCCGCCACCTCGTCGCCGGCGTCACCGCCGGCATCGGCGGCTACGGCAACTCGTTCGGCGTGCCGACGGTCGGCGGCTCGGTCGGCTTCCACCGGCGCTACGACGGCAACATCCTGGTCAACGCGATGGCGGTCGGCCTCGCGCGGGCCGACGCGATCTTCTACGCGGCGGCGACCGGGGTCGGGAACCCGATCGTCTATCTCGGCTCGAAGACCGGCCGCGACGGCATCCACGGCGCCACCATGGCCTCGGCGGCCTTCGACGACGCCTCCGAGGAGAAGCGCCCGACCGTGCAGGTCGGCGATCCCTTCGCGGAGAAGCTGCTGCTCGAAGCCTGCCTCGAACTGATGGCGTCGGGCGCCGTGATCGCGATCCAGGACATGGGCGCGGCCGGCCTGACCTGCTCGGCGGTCGAGATGGGCGCCAAGGGCAATCTCGGGGTCGAGCTGAACCTCGACGCGGTGCCGACCCGCGAGCCCGGCATGACCGCCTACGAGATGATGCTCTCCGAGAGCCAGGAGCGCATGCTGATGGTGCTCAAGCCCGGCATGGAGGCGCAGGCGCAAGGAATCTTCGTCAAGTGGGGCCTCGACTTCGCGATCATCGGGCACACCACCGACACCCTGCGCTTCGTCATCAGGCACGGCGGCGAGACGGTCGCCGACCTGCCGATCAAGGAACTCGGCGACGAGGCCCCCCTCTACGACCGGCCGCACCGCGCCAACACCCACCGGCCGGCGCTGAAGGCCGGGGACGTGGCGGCGCCGATGCGCAACGTCGACGCGCTCGCGCGCCTCGTCGCCTCGCCGGACCTGTCGTCGAAGCGCTGGGTGTGGGAGCAGTACGACCACTTCATCCTCGGCAACACCGTGCAGAAGCCCGGCGGCGACGCCGCGGTGGTGCGGGTCGAGGACGGCCCGAAGGGCCTCGCCATGACCACCGACGTGACCCCGCGCTACTGCGAGGCCGACCCCGTCGAGGGCGGCCGGCAGGCGGTGGCGGAAGCGTGGCGCAACATCACCGCGGTCGGGGCCAGGCCGCTCGCCGTCACCGACAACCTGAACTTCGGCAACCCGGAGAAGCCGGAGGTGATGGGCCAGTTCGTCGGCTGCCTCCAGGGCATCGGCGAGGCGTGCCGGGCGCTCGACTTCCCGATCGTCTCGGGCAACGTGTCGCTCTACAACGAGACCAACGGCGTCGGCATCCTGCCGACCCCGACCATCGGCGGCGTCGGCGTGGTCGACGACGTGGCCAGAGTCGCGACGCTCGCCCTCAAGCGCGAGGGCGACGCCCTGGTGCTGATCGGCGCCACGCAGGGCTGGCTCGGCCAGTCGGTCTACCTCGCCGAGATCTGCGGCCGCGAGGAGGGCGCGCCGCCGCCGGTCGACCTCGCGGTCGAGCGCAGGAACGGCGACTTCGTGCGCGGGCTCATCGTGTCGGGCCTCGTCGACACGGTGCACGACCTCTCGGATGGCGGCCTCGCGGTGGCGCTCGCCGAGATGGCGATGGCCGGGGGCATCGGCGCGGCGCTGCCGGACTGCCCGCTGCCGGTGCCCTGCCACGCCTACCTGTTCGGCGAGGACCAGGGCCGCTACCTGCTCGCGGTCGATCCCGAGACGGTGCCGGACCTGCTCTACAGCGCCTCTGCCCAGGGCATCGACGCGGCGGTGGTCGGCGTCACCGGCTCGGATTCGTTGACCCTGCCGGGCGATGAAACCATATCGGTGAGTGCGCTCCGCGCCGCCCACGAATCCTGGCTGCCGGACTACATGGCCGCCTCCGCGGCCGACTCCGCGGCCTGAGCTGGAGAACACCGATGCCGATGGATGCGCGCGAGATCGAGTCGATGATCCGCGAGGCCCTGCCCGACGCGACGATCGAGATCCGCGATCTCGCCGGCGACGGCGACCACTACGCCGCGACCGTGGTGTCGGCGGCGTTCCGGGGCAAGTCGCGGGTGCAGCAGCACCAGATGGTCTACGGCGCCCTCCAGGGCCGGATGGGCGGCGTGCTGCACGCGCTTGCCCTGACCACGGGCGTGCCGCAGGATTAGACGATCCGAGGGCCGCCGCATGGACCAGCCGAGCCTCTACGACGAAGACGTCGTCGCCTGGGCCGAGCAGCAGGCGGCGGCCGTCCGCGCGCTGGGCACGCGCCCGGACCTGTCGAACGCCCTCGACTGGGACAACATCGCCGAGGAGATCGCGTCCTTGGGGTCGTCGCAGGTCGCCGCCTTCGAGAGCATGATCCGGCTCGTGCTCGTGCACCTCGTCAAGCACCTCTCGGCCCCGCATCTGCCCCCGGCCGGGCACTGGCGCGCCGAGCCGGTGGCGTTCCAGATCGCCGGACGGGCCGGCTACCGCGCCTTGATGCGGCGGAAGGTCGATCTCGACGCGGTCTGGCGCGACGCGGTCCGGCAGGCGGAGGCGGCCCTCCACGCCTTCGGCAACGTCCCGGCCGCGGGGCTGCCCGACACCTCGCCCTTCACCCTGGACGACCTCGTCGCGGTCGACTTCGACGTCGAGCGATGCCTGATCCATCTCGCCTCGACGCTCGATCCGGCGCGGCGCTCGCGGGGGCGGGCCTGACCCCTTCGGCCGAACGCCCGGCCTTGGACATTCGGCCGGCCATCATTAACTAGAGCCCGGAACGAGGACCGCACCCATGACCGACGTCAACACCCGCATCGAGAACGAGATCAAGTCCGACGACGTGGTCGTGTTCATGAAGGGCACGCCGCAATTTCCGATGTGCGGCTTCTCGGGGCAGGTCGCCCAGATCCTCAACTACCTCGGCGTGCCGTTCAAGGGCGTGAACGTGCTCGAGGACATGGAGATCCGCGAGGGCATCAAGGCGTTCTCGCAGTGGCCGACCATCCCGCAGGTCTACGTCAAGGGCGAGTTCGTCGGCGGCTGCGACATCACCCGCGAGATGTTCCAGTCCGGCGAGCTGCAGCAGATGCTGACCGAGAAGGGCGTGCCGGTGAAGACCGCCGCCTGAGGCGACCGCATCACGACCGGCGGACGAGGGCGCGCGAGCGCCCTTTTTCGTTTCCGCTTCAATGTCATACGATTTCCGATCGATTGCTTCGCAATGCGGAAACCGGCATCGCTCACGCGCCGCGCGGGCTAAAACGTCTTCCGACGGAGCGGATACCGCTTCGTCGTAGAAAATGGGGCAAAATCAACGATCTAGAGCAGCATCCGATTGCAACGTGATCGGACCCCGCTCCAGTGATACGAAACCCGGGGCGATCCGGTGCGTCTACCCGGACCACGGGACACCAGACGCGGGATCGCGATGCGGGACGTCATCATCGTCGGCGGCGGGCCGGCGGGGCTCAGCGCGGCCCTCATCCTCGGCCGCTGCCGGCGCCGGGTGCTGATCGTCGATGCGGGCCATCCGCGCAACGCCGTGACCGGCCACATGAACGGCTTCCTCAGCCGCGACGGCTGCCCGCCCGGGACGTTGCGCGGGATCGCGGACGGCGAACTCGACCGCTACGAGACGGTGGAACGCCGCGCCGGCGACGTGGCCGATGCCCGCCGGGCCGAGGACGGCTTCGAGATCGTGCTGAAGGACGGCACCCGCGAGCGGGCGCGCCGGATGATCCTCGCCACCGGCCTTCGCACCGAGCTGCCGCCGGTCGAGGGCTTCGCCGAGTTCTGGGGCCACGGCGTCCACCACTGCCCCTATTGCGACGGCTTCGAGCACCGCGACCGGCCGCTCGTGATCTACGGCCGCGGCGGGTGCGGCAAGGGCCTCGCCCTGGAGATGACCGCCTGGAGCCGCGATCTCACCCTGTGCACCGACGGGCCGGGGGAGGCGCTGTCGGACGACGACCGGGCCCGGCTCGCCCGTCAGGACATCCGGATCGAGGAGCGGCCGGTCGCCCGGGTCGAGGGCGAGGACGGCAGGCTGCAGCGGATCCGGTTCCGCGACGGCGGAACCCTGCCCTGCGCCGCCGTGTTCTTCACGCCCGCCGAATGCGTCCCCTCGCCCCTGGTGGCGCGCCTCGGCTGCGACCTGACCTCCCACGGCACGGTGCCGACCCGCGAGTACGAGCAGACCAACGTCCCGGGCCTGTTCGTGGCCGGCGACGCCTCGCGCCGGGTCCAGCTCGCCGTCGTCGCGGCCGCCGAGGGGGCGATGGCCGCCTTCGCGGTCAACACCGAACTCCTGCGCGAGGACACCCGCTGAGCCGATCGGCGGCACGGCCTAGGGCTGTCGGCCGAGAGGTCAAGAATGTCGCGCCGTGCAAAGCTCCGGTATGGTTAAGCCATCGATTCGCACGGGGATCCTGATGAGAGCACTGGCGAAGGCTTGGCGTTTCGGAGCCTTCATGAACCGGACTGGAACCGCGCGGCGCCCCGCCCCGGTGGCCCTCCGCACCTACACCGCCCGACCGCAGGAGATTGCGGCCGAACCCGAGCATCGCGGCCTGACCGCCCGCGAGCTGATCCGGATGGCTCAGGCGGCACGCCTGCGCCGCGATTGAGGATGGAGGAGGCGCCGCCGCGCCGCGGTTGAACCCAGACGAGGCGCTCCGCGCCGCGAGTGAACCGGGAAGCGGCGCATCCGCGGCGCATGACCGGCCCGGGACCCGAACCCAACCGGGTCCCGCACGTTGCTCCGGCTCAACGAGCCGGAGCCGAGGCGATGTCCCCCACGATCCACCCGGAAGTCCCCCGCGTCGCGGTTCCGTGCCGCTGCACGCTCGGCGAGGAGCCGGTGTGGGATGCGCGGACCGGCAGCCTGATCTGGGTCGACATCGAGGACCCGGCGGTCTGGCGCCACTGGCCGGACCGGGACGAGACCACCCGCCTGCCCCTGGACGAGAAGCTCGGCTTCGCCCTGCTCACCCCCGACCCCGACGTGGTCGTGGCGGGCTTCCGGTCCGGGCCTCGCCCGCCTGCGGCTCACCACGGGCGAGCGCGAAACGATCCTGGCCCCGGAGCCGGACCGCCCGGGAAACCGGCTCAACAGCGGTCAGGTCGGGCGCGACGGCGCGGTCTATTTCGGCAGCATGGACGACGCCGAGGAGGCACAGACCGGCACCTTCTACCGCTATGACGGACAGCGCCTCGACGATTTCGGTGGAACGACCCCGGTGACGAACGGCCCGGTCGCCTCGGCGGACGGGCGGACCCTCTACACCGTCGACACCGCCAACGGCGTGATCCGCGCCTCCGATCATACCTCAGGCGGCCGCCCCGGCGCGGCGCGGGAGATCCTGCGCTTCGAGCCCGGCTGGGGCAAACCGGACGGCCTGACCGTGGATGCCGAGGAGCATCTCTGGATCTGTCACTATGGTGGATCGCGCATCACCCGCTTCCGCCCGGACGGGACGATCGAGCGCATCGTGCCGATGCCGACGGCACTGGTCACGAAGTGCACGTTCGGCGGCCCTGATCTGTCCGTCCTCTACGTCACCACTTGCCTGCGCGGCCGCGACCCGACCATCGACCCTATGGCAGGCCACCTGTTCGTCCTCGAAACCGGGATTCGCGGATTGGCCTCCCACCTCTGCTCGGTATGACGGCATGGCCAAGTCTTACGGCAGCGCGCGGGTGAAGGCTAGCGTTGCGCCGCAGCATGTTACCAGTGTGCGATGCCGCACCCGGAAATTCCGGAGGTCGATTTAGGACTTCCGAAACCGGCGTCGACGGCCCCGGTGGCGGTCAGTAGTCTCGCGAGAACTTCGTTCTTGCGCAAAATCCACAAATGCGGAACTGTCGCCTCAGACGCTCGTTGTCCCTGCAACCAGTAGCCATCAGCGTACCCCCCTACAGCCGCGGGCCTTTGCCCCGGGGAACGATCATGTCCGATTTCGACGCCCGGAACCTCGACGACGCCGCTTCTCTCGCCAGGCTCGCCGAGCTTCTTCACCCGACGCCGGCTCAGCGCAGCCAGGCGAAGGCGCGGGGGCGTCGGCGGCTGCGTGCCGGCATCGCCACCCTCGAACCGCGCCCGGGCACGGTCTCGGGCGAGATCGCCGCGCATCCCGCCGCGTGAGCCCTACCAGGACTGGGACGTGATCAGCCCCTTGGTGGTGACGACCACCCAGGTCCGGCCGCGACGCTCGATCGCCTCGACCCGGCCCGCGCCGGGCAGGGTGTCGCCGGGGCCGACCTCGACCAGCCGCCGGTTGCGGTTCTCGATCATCGCCACGCCGTCATAGACGTCGCGCAGCACCCAACTGTCGATCATTGGCGGCTTGGCCTTGTCGGGGAGGCTGCCGGTCAGGGCGGGCTCCGCCGAGGCGACCTTCGCCGCGGGCGCCTGGGCCAGGGGCAGTGCGGGAGCCGGTGCCGCCGCGGCCGGCCCGGGATCGGACCTCTTCCCGATCCGCTCGCCGATCCGCTCGCCGATCCGCTCGCCGAGCGCCGTCAGGCGCGCAGCCTGCTCGCGATCGATCTGCTCCAGGCGTTCGGTCAGCGCGCCGAGTTTCGTGGCCACGTCCGCGTCCTGACGCTGCAGCCGCTCACCGATCTGCCCGATCCGATTGCCGACCTCGCTTCGTGCCGCGTCGGCGGCCTCGCGGCCGTGGGCGACCTGATCGCGCAGGAGCTTCAGGTCGGTGGCGAGGCCGGAGCCGTCGGTGGCGGCGGTGTCGATCCGGGCGGCGAGAGCCTTCCACTCGGCCCGGGTCACAACCGGACGCTCGGACCGGGCGCCCTTGCCGAGCAGCGCCACCGTCGCCCCGCCGCCGATGGCGCCGAGACAGAGTGCGCCGAGCAGCGCCGCGACGACCGGCGGCTTCAGCCTGAGGCGGAAGGCCGGGCGGCGCGGCGCCGCGACGGGATCGACCTTCGCGGCGGCAGCGGCCTCCTCGACCTTGGCCTTGGCGTCGTCCTTCTGGTCCATCATGGCACCGGCTTCCCCGAACCTCAGGAAGCTTTTGCTAACGATGTTTGTTTACCAAATCGTTAGCATGCAACCGGCGGGACGCCTCGTCACGCCGCCAGCCCGCGCTTGCGCAGCAGCGGATCGATGCTCGGCAGTCGGCCGCGGAACGCCGTGTAGGCGCTGCGGGCGTCGCGCAGGTTGCCGGCGGCGTAGACGTAGTCGCGCAGGCGCGCGGCGGTCGCCGGGTCGAAGATGTCGCCGGCCTCCCGGAACGCGTCGAAGGCGTCGGCATCCAGCACCTCCGACCAGAGATAGCTGTAGTAGCCCGCCGCGTAGCCCTCGCCGGCGAAGATGTGGGCGAAGTGCGGCGTGCGGTGGCGCATGCTGATCTCCGCCGGCATGTCGATGCGCCGCAGGCTCTCGGCCTCGAAGGCGAGCACGTCGAGCCCGGCCTCGGCCTCGCCCGACAGGTGCAGGTCGAGGTCGACGATCGCCGAGGCGGTGTACTCGACGGTGGCGAAGCCTTGGTTGAAGGTGCGGGCGGCGAGCAGGCGCCGCAGCAGGTCCTCCGGCATCGGCTCGCCGGTGCGGTAGTGCTTCGCATGGGCCCGCAGCACCTCGGGCTGCTCCAGCCAGTGCTCGTAGAGCTGCGAGGGCAGTTCCACGAAGTCGCCGGCCACCGCGGTGCCGGCGAGCAGCGGGTAGGTGACGTCGGACAACAGCCCGTGCAGGGCGTGGCCGAACTCGTGGAACAGCGTGCGGGCGTCGTCGAACGACAGCAGCGCCGGCTCGCCGTCGCCGCCCTTGGCGAAGTTCATCACGTTGACGATGATCGGCGTCACCGGGCCGGTGAGCTTTTCCTGCGAGCGGAAGCCGCTCATCCAGGCGCCCGAGCGCTTGCTCGGCCGGGCGAAGTAGTCGCCGAGGAACAGGCCGATCTCGGTCCCGTCGCGGTCGCGCACGCTCCAGGCCCGCACCTCCGGGTGGTAGCGCGGGAAGTCGCTCAGTTCCTCGAAGCCGAGGCCGAACAGCCGGCTCGCGGTGTCGAAGCTCGCCGCGATCATGCCGTCGAGCGGCAGGTACGGCTTGATCTCGCCCTCGTCGAGGTCGTGCTCGGCCCGGCGCAGCTTCTCGGCGTAGTGGCGCCAGTCCCACGGCGCGAGGTCGAAATTGCCGCCCTCCTCGCGCACGATCGCCTGGAGCCGGTCGCGCTCCTCCGCGGCGCGCTGGCGCGCCGGCGCCCAGACGTCGCGCAGCAGCCCCATCGCGGCGTCGGGCGAGCCCGCCATGGTGTCGGCGAGGCGGAATTCGGCGTAGCTTTCGAAGCCGAGGAGCCGCGAGCGCTCGGCCCGCAACTGCATCGTCTCGGCGATGATCGCGCGGTTGTCGGTCGGGCCGCCGGTCTCGCCGCGGCCGATCCAGGCCCCGTACGCCTTCTCGCGCAGGTCGCGGCGGGTGGAGAACACCAGGAACGGGTCGATCAGCGAGCGCGACAGGGTGACGACGTGCTGGCCCTGAAGGCCGCGCTCCTCCGCCGCCCGCGCCGCGGCGGCGCGCAGGAACGGCGGCAGCCCGGCGAGGTCGTCCTCGCCGTCGAGCACCAGGGTGAAGCCAGCCTCGTCGGCGAGGAGGTGCTGGCTGAACTCGGTGCCGAGTTCGGCGAGCCGGCCGGCGATGGCGGCGAGGCGCTCCTTGGCCGCCGCGTCGAGATCGGCACCGGCCCGGCGGAAGGTCGTGCGGTAGCGGTCGAGCACCCGCGCCTGCTCCTCGGACAGGCCGTCCTCCGGCACCGCCCTCACCCGCGCCCACAGGTCCGGGTTGAGGAACAGCGCGCTGCGGTGGCGGGCGAGGCGCGGCGCCACCACCCGCTCGACCTGCTGCAGCTCGGGGTTGGTGTGGCTGCCGGTGAGGTTGAAGAAGGTGCTGCTCACCCGCCGCAGGGCGGCGCCGGAGCGCTCCAGCGCCTCGACCGTGTTGGCGAAGCTCGCCGGCTCCGGGTTGCCCGCGACGGCGGCGATCTCGGCGGCGTGCTCGTCCAGCGCCCGCGCGAAGGCCGGCTCGTAATGCGCCGGCACGATGCGCTCGAACGGCGGCAGGCCGTGGGGCGTGGTCCAGGCCGGCTCCGAGAACGGGTTGGGGGCGTGGTCCTGGGTGAGGCCGTTCATGCGGGGGAGTCCTGATGCGAGAATGGCGCCCATCGGGGCGGCCGGTCTGCCGCGACGATAGCCGGCAGGGTCGGCGGCGCAAGGCGCATCGCGGCAGGCCCTCAGGCGCCGAGACGGCGGGGTACCAGTGCTTGGATGGAACCTCCGCACCCATGGAACAGCCACGCTTGCCCGGCCGTTGAGCCCCGCTGCCGCGATGTCGGCCGGGGGGACGATCATGGGCCGGATCACGTCGCGCATCGGGGCAGGACCGGCCACCGTCCTCGCAATCCTCCTCGCCGCGCCCGTCCTCGCCCAGACCGCCTCCCCTCCCCTGCCGCCGCCGCGGCCCGCGGACGTGCCGGCCGCCGCGGATGCGCCGGCTCCCCCGGCGCCCGCCCCGTCCCCGGAACCGGCCCCGCTGCCGCCCGAGCGGCCCTCCGACCTGCCGGCGCCGCAGGCGATGCCGTCCCCCGCCGAGATCGTGCCCGACGACGCCGCCTGCCTGCGGCGGCTGGAGAAGCTCGGTGCGAAGGCCGAACCGCAGCCGCCCCTCGCCAACGGGCTGTGCGGCGCGGCCAGACCCCTGAAGCTGACCGAACTGCCCGACGGCCTCGCCCTGACGCCGGCCGCGACCCTCACCTGCACCGCCGCCGAGGCGCTGGCGCGGTGGAGCACCGAGGTGCGCGTCCTCGGCGAACGGCAACTCGGATCGGCCCCGAAGGCGATCCGGATCAGCACCTCCTACGAGTGCCGGGGCCAGAACCACGACCCCGACGCCAAGCTCAGCGAGCACGCCTTCGCCAACGGGGTCGACGTGATGGGCTTCGAGTTCCCCGGCCGCGCCCCGGTGATGGTCGGCGAGGCCCGCGACGGCAGCCCGGAGGCGGCGTTCGCCGCCGCGGTGCGGGCGCGGGCCTGCGGCTTCTTCCGCACCGTGCTCGGCCCCGGTTCGGACGCCGCCCACGGCAACCACCTCCACCTCGACGAGCGCGAGCGGCCCGCGGGCCACCGGCTCTGCCAGTAGCGCGCTGCCCGCGGCGGTTGTGGAACGCGAAAGCCCATCCGGCGCTTGTGCCCCCGGACGAACGCGGGAGGCGTGCGATGCGGTCGGGTCGGTGGAGGTGGGGCGTGGCGCTGGTGGCGGTCGCGCTCGCGGCGGGTCCGGTCGGCGGAGCCGGCTTCAGGCCCGCCGCGGCGGCCGACGCGCCCGGGCTGGACCGGCAGGCGGTCGAGGCGGCGGCCCTCGCGGACAAGCCCGGCTCCGGGGAGAGCAGGTCCGGCGAGGGCAAGTCCGGCCGGCCCGATCCCCTCACGGTCAAGGCCCAGGTGCTGCTCGATCGCGCCGGGTTCTCGCCGGGAGCGATCGACGGGCGCCAGGGCAACAACCTGCGCGGCGCGCTCGCCGGCTTCGCCGAGGCCAACGGGCTCAAGGGCGAGGGGCTCGACCGCGCCCTGTGGGACAAGCTCGCGGCGACCGGCAACGGGCCGGTGCTCGCCGACTACACCCTCACCGGGCAGGACGTCGCCGGGCCGTTCGCCGAGGTTCCGGCGCGCATGCAGGAGCAGGCCGACCTGAAGGCGCTGTCCTATGCCGGCCCGGCCGAGATGCTGGCCGAGCGCTTCCACATGAGCCGCGCCCTGCTGGAGGCCCTGAACCCGGGCAAGGCCCTGGACAGGGCCGGCACGGTGATCACGGTCGCGGCGGTGCCGGCGATGGGGACCGGGCGCCCGAAGCCGAAGGATCTGCCGGAGGATCCGAAGGTCGCCCGCATCACCGTCGACAAGTCGGCCGGGCAGGTCCGGGCCTACGGTGAGGACGGCGGCCTGCTGCGGCTCTATCCGGCCTCGGTCGGCAGCAGCGAGAAGCCGGCGCCGAGCGGCACGTTCAAGGTCACCCGCGTCGCCTTCGACCCCGACTACACCTACAACCCGGATTATGAGTTCAAGGGCGTGAACACCCGCAAGGCGTTCACGATCAAGCCCGGTCCCAACAACCCGGTCGGCGTGGTGTGGATCGACCTGTCGGCGGATTCCTACGGCATCCACGGCACCCCGGAGCCGGAGGAGGTCGGCAAGGCCGAGTCGCATGGCTGCGTGCGCCTGACCAACTGGGACGCCCGCGACCTCGGCCTCCACGTCGCCAAGGGCGCGGCGGTGGAGTTCACCGGCTCGGACTGAGCCGGCTCCCGCCGCCGGAGCGAAGGCGTGCTCAGCTCAGGGCACTGCCCTCGATGGTGATGCGGTGCATCAGCCGGCGGTGGCCGTGATAGTCGTTGAGGGCGAGGTGCCAGGTGGCGCGGTTGTCCCAGAACGCGATCGAGCCTTCGCGCCACTGGAAGCGGCAGGAGAATTCCGGCTGGCGCGCGTGCTCGTACAGGAAGCCGAGCAGGGCGGCGGATTCCTTGTCGCTCCAGCCCTCGATGCCGAGGGTGAAGTTCGGGTTGACGTAGAGCGCCCGGCGGCCGGATTCGGGGTGGGTGATGACCACCGGGTGGATGGCGTCCTGGGTCGCGAGTTCGGGATTCAGGATCCGGCCCTTCAGGTCGCCCGACCGGACGGTGCGGCTCGTCTCGCCGAAGACGTGGCGGCTCGAATGCACGGCGCGCAGCGGCTCCAGCACCGCCTTGAAGGCCGGCGAGAGCGCGTCGTAGGCGGCATACATGCTGGCGAACAGGGTGTCGCCGCCGACCGGCGGCACCTCGCGAGCGTAGAGCACCGAGCCCTTGGCGGGGATCTGGTCGTAGCTGTGGTCGGTGTGCCACTGGCTGCCGATCGCCGCCCGCTGGTCGGCCTCCTTGCGCACCTCGGCGATCTGCGGGTGGCCGTCGACGGCGCGGAAGAAGCGGTTGACGTTGATCGCGCCGAACTGCTCGGCGAAGGCGACGTGCTGCTCGGGCGTCAGGTCCTGGTCGCGGAAGAACACGACGCCGTGATTCGCCAGCGCCTCGGCGACGAGGCCGCGGGTCGCGGGATCGAGCGGCCGCGACAGGTCGATCCCGTCGATCTCGGCGCCGACATGGGGGCTGACCGGGGCGACCGTGGGGCCGGCGCCGAACGGCGTGCCGGCGCGGCGGGTCTCGGAATAGGCGAGCTGCGACATGGGCTGGATCTCCTTGGGACTCGGGCTTCGGGGCTCAGGCTTTCGGCGCGACGTCGAGGAAGAGGCTCGGGTCGAAGTAGGTCTCGGCGCGCAGCGGGCTGGTGAAGCCGCCGACCGCGACGTTGAAGTCGGTGACCCGGTTGAGGATGCCGGTCACGAAGCCGTCGCCGTAGCGCGGGGCCCAGTCGCGGGCGCCGTAGAGGGTGATGGCGTTGGCCTGCTCGACCATCTCGGCGGGGGTGAATTCGGGGTACTTCGCCGCCTGCAACGCCGCGATGGCGTCCTCGCGCCGCGTGACGAGTTCGTCGTTGGCGGCGATCCAGGCGGCGGTGAAGCGGCGCAGGACGTCCTTGCGCTCGGCGAAGACGGCGTTGCGCGCCGACCAGCCGTTGAGGACGCTGGCGTCGTCGTAGCGGCCCGAATCGGTGAGCAGGACCGCCCCCTTGGCCGACTTGCGGATCGAGGCGTCGAGGGGAATCCAGGTGACGAGCGCCGGCACCGAGCCGGCGATGAAGCTCGCCACCGCGTTGTTCATCGGCTGGTGGACGAGGCGCAGGTCGGTCTCGGCGAGGCCGGCCCTCTGCAGCAGCTTGTAGAGGAAGTAGTGGGCGGTGGTGCCGCGGGTGGTCGCGACCGCCTTGCCCCTCAGGTCGGCGACGCTCGCGATGCCGCTGCCCGCCTGGACCCAGAGCTGGGCCGAGGCCCGCTCGACGGCGTTGATGAGGAACGCCTTGCCCTGGCCGCGGGCCGGGAAGTTCGAGATGACGGCCCCGGTCGTCACGAGGTCGAGGCTGCCGCCGACCAGCGCCTGATACGCCTCCAGGCCGCTGACGAACTGGATCGTCGCGACGTCGAGCCCCTCGCGGCCGAAGGCGCCGAGGCGCTCGGCGGTCCAGAGATGGGCGTCGGAGGCGAGGCCGCGCAGGTAGCCGATGCGCAGGCTCTCGCGGGCGGCGAGCGCCGGCCGGGGCAGCGCCGAGGCGGCGAGGCCCGCGGCGGCGGCGCCGAGAAGGGAGCGGCGGGAGATCATGGGATCCTCGGAGCGGTCGGGGGGGTCAGGCTGCGGCGGGGCGCCGGTCGAGGGCGGTCTGGCGCCGGTACTCGTCCATCACGAGGGCGGTGATCGTGCCCTTGAGCCGGGCGAGCTCGGGCGAGGCGAGCAGGGCATGGTCGCGCTCGTGCCCGAACGGCACGTCGATCACCGCCTTGATCCGGCCCGGACGGGCCGAGAGCACGACGACCCGGCTCGCGAGATAGAGCGCCTCCTCGACCGAGTGGGTGATGAGCAGGCCGGCCGTGCCCTCCTGGCGCAGCACGCCGAGGAGGAGGTCGTGCATCGCCAGCCGGGTCTGGCTGTCGAGGGCGCCGAAGGGCTCGTCCATCAGCAGGATGCCCGGCCGCACCACGTAGGCGCGGGCGAGCGCCACCCGCTGCCTCATGCCGCCCGACAAGGTCTTCGGCAGGGCGCGGCGGAACTCGGTCAGCCCCATCCGGTCGACGTAGTGGGCGACCAGGGCCTCGCGCTCGCGGGCCCCGATGCGGTTGGCCGCCAGCGTGAGCCCGAAGCCGATATTCTCCTCGACCGTGAGCCAGGGGAAGATCGCGTAATCCTGGAAGATCACGCCCCGGTCGGCGCCCGGGCCGGTGACCGGCTCCGAACCGACCGTGACCGTACCGGAGGACGGCGCCATGAGGCCGGCGGCGAGCTTCAGCAGGGTCGACTTGCCGCAGCCGGAGGGACCGACCACGGCGACGAACTCGCCGGGATCGATCGCGAGGGTCACGTCCGCGAGGGCCGGCACGGGCCCGCGCGGGCTGTCGTAAGAGACGCCGACGCCGGAGAAGGACAGGCCGCGCGGGGCCGGGGATGCGGTCATGCCGGCCTCCGGTCCTGCCACGACAGCAGCCGGGCGTTGAGGCGGCGCAGGCCGGCATCCATCGCGAGGGCGGTCGCGCCGATGCCGATGATGCCGAGATAGATCACCGGCAGGTCGAAGAAGGCTGCGGCGACCTGGATGGTGGCGCCGAGCCCGACCTGGGCCGCGACCAGCTCGGCCGCGACCAGGGTGGCCCAGGTGGTGCCGAGCGCGACCCGGATGCCGGTCAGGATGTGCGGCAGGGCCAGCGGCAGGACGACCCGGCGGAAGACCTCGAAGCGGGTGGCGCCCAGCGTCCGGGCGGCGTTCTCGTAGAGCGGCGGGATCTGCGCCACGCCCTCGCTGACCACGATCACGGCGGCGAAGAAGGCCGCGAAGGTCAGCACGACGACCTTCGCGGCCTCGCCGATGCCGAAATAGACGATCACCAGGGGGATAAGCGCGATCGGCGGCAGGGCGCGGAAGAAGCCGAGCAGCGGGCCCGCGACGAGGCGCACGCCCCGGCTGCGGCCGAGGAGAATGCCGGCCGGCACCGCCAGCGCGACGCCGAGAACGAGGCCGGCCAGGACCCGGCCGGTCGAGGCGGCCACCGCCGCGGGCAGGCGCCCGTCGCCGATCTGCTGGACCGCCTGCGCCAGCACGACCGGGGGCGCCGGCAGCAGGACGGGGTCGAACAGGCCGGAGCCCGCCGCCGCGGCCCAGAGGCCGGCGATGGCGATCCACGGCGACAGGATGATGGCCGCGCGTCGGGCGAGGAGCGGCAACGCCGTCAATCCGCCGGTCGCCTCCGCGGGAGGGACCGGTATCGCCGGACCGCCGGGATGGCGGACCGCGTCGGCCGGTCGCCCGGCAAGCGTCGTCATGTCGAACCTCGCAACCCCGATCGTCGTTCTCAGGTCAAACCTGCAACAGACAGCACCGTCGATGACAAAAATCCCACAACGAAGGATCAAGCTACGGATTACATCGCATATTCCGATGCACAACCATCGAATAACCGCCGATACCCGTGAACATGCACTCATGCTCTCTTCGATGACACACGATGTCAACGCGAAACATCGTCTTTCTCATCGGCAAAACCAGGAAGAACCTTCTTCCATTCGGCGGTCGGGACAGAAGAACATGGACCGGACGCCGGATCCGCAACCCTGGTCCCGCCTTCGGATCACCGGGCCTGCGATGGGAGCGGGACGGCATCGAGGCCCCCGGCCCGCTCGGCCGGACGCCGTGACCGCTTCCGTGCCGCGCCGCCCGCGTGGTAGGGCGTGCCGAGACGCCGGACGCCGCAGGGCTCCGGCGCCCGTCAGGACTCCTCTTCCATGCCGGCCGATCCCTTCTCCTCCTTCCTGCCCCTCTCCGGAGACGCCGCATGAGTGCCGACCCGAAGCGTCAGGCGGCCGCCCGCGCGGTCGCGCTGGTCGAGGACGGGATGCGGCTCGGCCTCGGCACCGGCTCGACCGCGGCGCATTTCGTCGACCTCCTCGGCGAGCGGGTGCGGGCCGGCCTCTCGGTCGTCGGCGTGCCGACCTCCGAGGCGACCCGCGCGGCGGCGGAGGCCGCCGGCATCGCCCTCACCACCCTCGAGGAGACGCCCGAACTCGACCTCACGGTCGACGGCGCCGACGAGATCGACGGGCATCTGCGCCTGATCAAGGGCGGCGGCGGCGCGCTGTTGCGGGAGAAGATCGTCGCGGCGGCGAGCGCCCGCATGGTGGTCATCGCCGACGCGAGCAAGCGGGTCGACACCCTCGGCCGCTTCCCGCTGCCGGTCGAGGTGGTGCCGTTCGGCCTCGGCGCCACCCGCCGGGCCGTGGCCGAGGCGCTGCGGGAGGCGGGCTGCTCCGGCGAGCTGACCCTGCGCGGCCGGGCCGACGGGTCGCCGTTCGTCACCGACGGCGCGCACCACATCCTCGACGCCCATCTCGGCCGCATTCCCGATCCCGAGCGCCTCGCGGCCGGGCTCGCCGGCGTGCCGGGCGTGGTCGAGCACGGCCTGTTCCTCGGTCTCGCCACCGGAGCCGTGGTCGCGGGCGGCGACGGCCTCGTCCTTCTCGGCGCGCTCGCCTGACCGCGTCCGCATCCCCCCGTCGCCACATCGTCGCCATCCCGATCCCAGCGGCGGGCCTCGCCCCGCGCCCATCCCGGAGCCCCTCCCATGTTCCCGCGCCTGTCCCCGCGCCGTTCCCTCGTCCTGGCGGGCCTCCTCGCCGCCCTCGCCGCGCCGGCCTCGGCCCAGCAGCGGCCCGCCGCCCCGGCGCCGGCTCCGGCCCCCGCGCCGGCGGCCAAGGAGATCAGCCCGGGCCACCTCGCCCTCGCCAAGGAGGTGATGATGGCCTCCGGCATCGCCCGGTCGTTCGACTCGATCATCCCGGCCTTCGGCGAGCAGATCAAACAGGCCGCCGTCACCCGCCCGGAGCTGTCCAAGGACCTCGGCGACGTGCTGGAGAAGCTCCAGCCCGAGATGGAGATGCAGAAGCAGCGGATGATCGACACCGCCTCGCGCATCTACGCCACCCGGCTGACCGAGGCGGAATTGCGCGACATCGCCACCTTCTTCCGCTCGCCCTCGGGCAAGCGCTACGTCGAGACCCAGCCGCAGGTGCTCGACGAGATGGTGCAGGCGATGCAGACCTGGACCCAGGAGGTGTCGGAATACACTATGGTCCGCGTGAGGGCGGAGATGGGCAAGCGCGGCCACAACCTGCAATAGTCGGCGCGGCGTGCGAGCGACGGACATCCGCCCTGCCGGGCGCCTCGCCGGGGCGTCGAACGGATCCCGGACGACGGGGCTGCCCCCCCGCCGGCCGGTCGACCCGCTGCGCGCGATCGCGGTCGGGCTCGTCGCCGCGCTGCCGGCGATCATGGCGGCGGCGAACCGGTCGAGCCCCCTCGTCGTCGGCATCGCCGGATTGCTGTTCCTCGCGGCGGAGCTGAGGGACGACGGGGCGGGCGCCGTGCGGCGCGTGCTCGCACCGCTCGGCACCCCCCTCGGGCTCACCGCCCTCGCCTTCCTGGCCTGGTGCGGTGCGAGCCTCGCCTGGACGCCGCTGCCGGGCCCGTCCTGGCGCGCCCTCTCGGAGTTCCTGCCGGCCCTGGCCGGCGCGTTCCTGGTCGCCCGGCTGGCGCCGCCCTGGCTCGCCGCCGCCGCCGTGCCCGCCGCCTGGGTCCTCGCGGCCTCCTGCGCCTACGTCGTGGCCGACCTCGCCGCCGACCTCGCCGTCCGGCGGGCGCTCGGGATGCGGCTCGCCGCCTTCGCGTTCAACCGGCCGCTGCTCACCGCGATGCTGGTGGTGTTTCCCCTCGCGGGCCTGCTGCTGCGCCAGGGCCGGCGCGGGCTGGCGGCGCTCGCCGTGCTGGCCTGCCTCGTCGCCGGCTGGCGCTCGGTGAGCGGCGCCACGGTGCTCGGCCTCGCCACCGGGCTCGCCGCCTACGCCGCCGCCCGCTGGCTGCCGGCGCGGCCGGTCCTGGCGCTCGCCGGCGCCTCGCTCCTCGCCGCCCTCGTCCTGGCGCCGGTCGAGGGCGAGATCCTGACCGAGGCGATGCCCGAGGCCGCACACGAGCGCCTAGCGACGAGCAGCACCCGGGCCCGGGTGATGATCGCCCGCAGCTTCGGCGCCGCGGTGGCGTCCGATCCCTGGCGCGGAGCCGGCTACGGCACCAGCGCGCGCTTCCACGAGACCCCGGTCGCCGCCGGCCTTCCGGCCGAGATGCGCGAGATGCTCGCGGTCGGCCACCCGCACAACAGCTTTCTGCAGGTCTGGGCCGAACTCGGCCTTCCCGGCGCGGCGCTGGCCGCCGTCGCCCTGATGCTGCTCCTGCGCGCCCTCGCGGAGTGGCCGCGGCCGGAGCGGGCGGCGGCGCTGGCGCTGCTGGCCGCCGCCGCGATCGTGGCCTTCGTCGAGCACGGCGCCTGGGCGGCGTGGTGGGCCGCGAGCGTCGGCGCCGCCATCGCCTGGGCGCGTGCGATGCAGCGGGACGACGACGCCCGCCAAGGAGAACCGCAATGAGCGAATCCGATCGTTTCGACTGCGACCTGTTCGTGATCGGCGGCGGCTCCGGCGGGGTGCGGGCGGCGCGCATCGCCGCCGGCTACGGCGCCCGGGTCCGGCTGGCGGAGGAGTACCGCGTCGGCGGCACCTGCGTGATCCGCGGCTGCGTGCCGAAGAAGCTGATGGTCTATGCCGGCCGCTTCGCCGACGAGTTCGAGGACGCCGCCGGCTTCGGCTGGGAGGTCGGGGCGACGCGCTTCGACTGGGCGGCGCTGAAGCGCCGGCGCGACGCCGAGGTGACGCGGTTGGAGGGCATCTATGCCACCAACCTGATGCGCGCCGGGGTCGACGTCGCCGCCGACCGGGCGGTGATCGAGGACCCGCACACGGTGCGTCTCGTCGGCTCGGGCGAGCGGGTGCGGGCGCGCCACATCCTGATCGCGGTCGGGGCCCATCCGGTGAAGGAGCCGGCGATTCCCGGCGCCGACCTCGCCATCACCTCGAACGAGGTGTTCGAGCTGGAGACGCAGCCGGAGCGGATCCTCGTCGTCGGCGGCGGCTACATCGCGGTCGAGTTCGCCGGGGTCTTTGCCGCGCTCGGCAGCCGCACCACGCTGCTGCATCGCGGCGACCGGCTGCTGCGCGGCTTCGACGCCGAGATCCGCGACGCGCTCGGCGCGGCCTACGCCAAGCGGATGGACCTGCGCCTCGACAGCACCGTCCACCGCCTCGACCGCCGCGACGGCGCGATCTGCGCCACCCTCCACGACGGCAGCACGCTCCTCGTCGATGCGGTGCTGGTGGCGACCGGGCGGCGTCCCAACGTCGCCGGACTCGGGCTGGAGCGGGTCGGCCTCACCCTCGACGACGCCGGGGCGATCCCGGTCGACCGCTTCTCGCAGACCGCCGTGCCGTCGATCTACGCCGTCGGCGACGTCACCAACCGCGCCGCCCTGACCCCGATCGCGATCCGCGAGGGCCACGCCTTCGCCGACACGGTGTTCGGGGGCCGGCCCTGGGCGGTGGACCATGAGCTGATCCCGACCGCCGTGTTCTCGACGCCCGAGATCGGCGTCGTCGGCCACAACGAGGACGTGGCGCGCTCCCTCCACGGCGAGGTCGACGTCTACGAGGCGCGGTTCCGCCCGATGAAGGCGACCCTGTCGGGTCGCGACGAGCGCATCCTGATGAAGGTGGTGGTCGCCCGCGAGAGCGACCGCGTGGTCGGCGTCCACGTCCTCGGCCACGATGCCGGCGAGATCATCCAGGCGGTCGGCATCGCGGTGACGATGGGCGCCACCAAGGCGGATTTCGACCGCACCATCGCGGTCCACCCAACCGCCGGCGAGGAGCTGGTCACGATGCGCACGCCGGCGGTGGTCAAGCGCCCGGTCGGCGTCGGCTGAGCCGGGCCGCCGTGGCTGCGGCAAGCGGCTGCGGCAAGTCGTGACGGCGCCGATTAACCGCGCGGAAAGATGTTGCAGCGCGCACGACCGTGACGGCGGCGGATCGGAACTGACGCTTCAGCGTGGCAGGGCCGGAGTGTTGCTGCCCCACAACAAGGGAAGTCGGAGTGCAAGCTCGACCGCAGAGCGGGGATTGTGCTCTGCGCGCAGACTGTCAGGGTGAGGCGGAAGGGGAGACACCGATCGACCCGGAGTTCCGATGACGTCACACAGTCACAGCAGCGAAGCGCGCTCGGCCGGGCCGGCGCCCGCGGGAGCCGGCGAAGGCGACAGGTACGTCGCGGCCCTCTCGCCCGGGCTGCGGGCGGCCTACGGCGACTGCCTCGCCGAGGCCCTGCCCTCGGATCTGGCGGAGTGCCTCGCCGATCTCGTCGCGCGGCTCGACCAGACCGCCGCCGCCCCGCCCTGCGACTCCCCCCTGCGTGCGTAGAGTGCCATGAACGAATCCGCGACCGACCAAGACCGCGTGGTCTCCTTCCCCCGGGCAGTGCCCGTCACGCCGGCGGACGAGAACACCGCCTCGATGATCGACGTGCTGCAGGAGCAGCTCCGTCTCGCCCGCGAGGGCAAGCTGCGCTCGGTGGCGATCGTGTCGGTGTCGTCGGATGGCGGCGCGATCGGCACGCAGTGGTCGTGCACCCACGGCGACATTTCGAGCCTGATCGGCAAGCTCACCGTGCTCACCCACGACATGATGGCGGCCCGCAAGTAATCGCCCGGCGACCCGCCGGTGGCCCGAATGGAAACCGGTTCCATACGCTCGAACGCGCGACCGAGAATGTCAGCGCGGGGTCCCCTTCCCCGGCCGGGAGAGGGGCAGGGCCGGACCCTCGGGTCCGCATGAGGGTGGCCCGGACTCGGGTTTGAGCACCAGGCGTCGAAGTGCGCAGCCCGACCGCTGGAACTTGATCGGCACCGTCTCTCCCCATCCCCTGAAGACCTTCCTCGGCGGCTGTCATACGATTTTCGATGGATCGCTTCAGGCGACCGCGAGCGGTCGCTTTCGCGATGCGAAAATCGACTCCGCTCAGGTGCGTGGAGCCTTCGGCTCCACCGCGCGGGCTGGTGATACGATTGTCGGAACTGATCGTCCGACAATCGTATCAATCGGAAACCGTATGACTTACGCAGCAATCGCCGGGCGGGCGATCGAGAGCCGTATGGGTGGCCTCAACCGCGCCCGAGCCGGCGGGCGTTGGCCCGTACGTGCCGGCGGTAGTCCTTCACCACCTTCGAGGCCGAACCGCCGGTGGCGAGCGTGTTGGCGGCCTCCATCGCGGCCATCACCTTCTCCGACACCATCCGCTGTGCCTCGATCCCGGCCGCCGGCCCGCCGAGCGACAGCTTCGCCAGCCGCAGGGCGATGACGGTCTGCGCCTCGAAGGCGAGGCGCGTCGTGGCGAGGCCGAGTTGCATCCAGGGTCCGAACATGAGGGTCTCCACGCCGGGCGTGATCGGCGAAGGCTGTCAGGAAGTGCCGTGATCGTCCGGTCCCGGCGGGTCGCCTCGACGGAGGACGGCCGGACCTTGCATGAACGCGCCAGAGCCCGGACGGCTCCCACCCGTCATGGGTGCGGCCCCGGCGACAGGGCACCCTCCGGCAGGGCCCCCTGGGGCAGGGCACGGCCCGAAGGCGTGCGCGTGGCCTCGGGGGCGGCAGACGGCTTCGGCGGCTTGCGGGGCTGCGCCGATTTGGAGGGCTGCGCCGGCTTGGAGGGCTGCGCCGGCTTGCGCGGCTCGGCCGCCTTCGGGGCGTCGCCGCAGGTCTCGAAGCGGAGTTCCGCCAGCACGCCCGCCCCGTCGTCTGCGACGATCCGCAGCGACCGCGGCAAGTTCTCCAGGGGCGCGGCCCACTTCACCGGCGCACCGTTCTGCGCCTCCAGGGCGGCCGGCGACGCGCCGCGCCGCAGGCTGGAGAGATCGGGGCCGTAGGCGGTCGCGACCTTGTTGCGGATCGTCACCTGAAGCACCTGCAGCACTTCGGGGGAGAGCGGCCGCAGGGGATTCTCGAAGGTCAGCGTGCCCCGGCGGGTGACCCACAGGGACAGCCCCCTGGGCGCCGCGTAGCGCGCCGCCCCGGCACCGCAGGCGACCGGCGCCTCCCCCGGTGCCGGGGCGGCGACCTGCGCCGACGCGGCCGCCGGCAGCAGGGCCAGCGCGAGGGCGAGACGGGCCGCCGTCACCGGCGGTCGGCCCGGTCCGGCCGTCCGCCGAGGCCCGGCTCGGTCGGGTCGTGATCGATCGTGTCCGGGCCGCGGCGCGCCGGCATCCGGGTCTCGGGCAACGGGCTGTCGAACATCTCGGGCAGGCGGTGCAGGGCGGGCTCCTCGGGCTGATCCTCCCTGTACAGGCCGTCGCCGCGATCCTCCAGGGTGTCCTCGTGCGGCAGGCGCAGGGGCGGACGGCGCCCGCGCATGAAGGCGAACCCGGCCGCAAGGCACGAGAACAGCACCGCTGCCGCAGCAGCCAGGATCACGACGGACTCCATCCGGTCTCCGCGGCGGGGTTGTCGGATCGTGAGACGTCCCTGGCGTCCGCATCAATCCGGAGCGATCTTGCAGGCGGCTTCGGCGGAGCGGCCCGGGACGACCCTGCCGGGACCGTGCCGCTTCGTTCGTGCCAACGCGGTACGGCGGCGGGACGCTGCGGATCCGGCCAGCCGGGCGCCGGAATCCTGCTGGTGATCGAAGTGATTGCACGAAACCGGAAGCCCGGTCGATGGCGGCGTCGGACCGTGCCGGATTTTTTCGGAGCCGGCCCCGCTCCGGCCGCGGGGCCGGGGGCACCCGAGCCGGCCGTCATCTTGCGTGGGGCGCGCGGGACACCGATACCGAAGGGCGCCGAGAACGCCCCCGAGGCCAGACGAGGAACCATGCCCATGCAGAGCCACGACCACGACTACGACCTCGTCGTGCGCGGGGCCACGCTCGCCAGCGCGGCCGAGGTGTTCGAGGCCGATCTCGGCGTGAAGGACGGCACCATCGCGGCGGTCGGGCGCGGCCTGCGGCGGGGCGCGGAGGAGATCGACGCCAGGGGGCTGATCGTCACCCCCGGCGGGCTCGACCCCCACTGCCACATCGAGGAGCCCTCCGCCGATGGCGGCGTGCAGGAGGAGAGCTTCGTCACCGGCTCGGCGGCGGCGCTCGCCGGCGGCACCACCTCGTTCCTCTGCTTCGTGCCGCAGTGGAAGGGTCATCCGATCGCCGCCACCGCGGAGGGCTACGAGGCGACCGCCCGCGCCTCGCTCGCCGATTACGGCTTCCACCAGATCATCACCGACCCGACTCCGGACGTGCTGGAGCGCGAGGTGCCGGCGCTGGTCGCCCGCGGCATCCGCAGCCTGAAGGTCTTCCTCACCTACGATCCGCTCCGGCTCACCGACGGGCAGTTCATCGAGGTGCTCGCCACCGCCCGGCGGCTCGGCGCGATGGTGACGGTGCATTGCGAGAATTTCGACGCCATCGGCTGGCGCATCCGCGCCCTGCTGGCGGCGGGCCTCACCGATCCGCTCCAGCACGCCTGGGCGCGCCCGCCGGTGGTCGAGCGCGAGGCGACCCATCGGGCGATCGCGCTCGCCGAACTCGTCGACCAGCCGATCCAGGTCTTCCACGTCTCCTGCGATCAGGCGGCGGAGGAGATCGCCCGGGCCCGCGCCCGGGGCGTGAAGGTGTGGGGCGAGACCTGCCCGCAATACCTCACCCTCTCGACCGACGACCTCGCGAAGCCGAACTTCGAGGGCGCCAAGGCGGTGTGCTCGCCGGCCCTGCGGGCGCCCGAGGAGCGGGAGCGGGTCTGGGCCCGGATCCAGGACGGTACCCTCGACGTGGTGTCGTCCGACCATTGCGGCTTCTCGTTCGCCACGGCCAAGCGCGACCCCGGCAGCAGCGGCTACGGCCAGGGCGGCGCCTCGGCCCGCGCCGACGGGCTGCCGGCCTTCAACGCGATCCCCAACGGCGTGCCGGGCATCGAGACCCGGATGCCGGTGCTCTTTTCGGAGGGCGTCTCGGCCGGCCGCATCGACCTGCCGGCCTTCGTGCGGCTGACCTCGGCCAACGCCGCCCGGCTGTTCGGCCTCCAGGGCCGCAAGGGCAGCCTCGCGCCCGGCGCCGACGCCGACCTCGTGCTGTGGGACCCGGATGCCGAGCGCACCCTGACCAATGCCGGCCTGCACCACGCCATCGACTACACCCCGTGGGAGGGCACGCGTCTCAAGGGAGTCCCGACGACCACGATCCGCCGCGGCGAGGTGGCGGTGCGCGGTGGCGAGGTGCTGGCCAGGCCCGGCTCCGGCCGCTTCCTCGCCCGCGACCCCTACGACCTCGTCCGTCCGACCGGGCGGGTGCCGGACGGCTTCGACGCCGCCGGGCGCTGACCCGGGGGCCGGTCGCAGGGCCGCGCCCTCGATGTTCGCGCAGCCGTCTCATGTGCAGCCCTCTCATGTGAAGGCGACGAACCGGCAGATGCTGCGGGCAATCCCATCGGCTGCCGTGCGCGCGGCTCAGTCCAGGCGCGCGTCACGGCAGATCAAACGACTGCCCATCGCCGGCAGGGCGGGAACCAAAGTGCACTTCAACCACCGGTCGAGCACGATTGTGCTTGCTTCGAGGCGTCCCGACCGCTAAGACCCGACCGCCGACACAAAAAAGGCCGCTCTCGCGAGCGGCCCGAAGTCTAGGGAGGAAACGCCCGAGAAGGGCGACACGGCCGCGACGCCATCGCGTCCGTGCTATGGGTTGTGTCCCACGCTGCGACGCACAATACAAGTCGATCCGCGCGCCCACTGCCATGCAGGGAGCGCATGAGATGACGCGCGCCAAGGACACGCCCGGCACATCTCCTCATCTGGCGGCTCCCTTCGGGTGTTCCCTGTGGGAAAACGGGGGACCGCCTCGCGACGAGGCGCCCGGCTCCGCAAGGAGCCGGGCGCCTCGTCGTATGCTGTCGGCGCTCGAACGCCCTCTACCGCCGCGCCTCGATCAGCGGCGACCATGTCGGGTCCGAGGCGTAGGACGGGGTCGGCACCGGCTGCTCGACCTTGCCGGTCACGTCGACCATGTAGAGCTTGCCGCCGGCCTGACCGCCGGGGTCGCGGAAGAACAGCACGTACTGGCCGTTCGGCGCCCAGGTCGGGCCCTCGTTGTGGAAGCCTTCCGTGAGCACCCGCTCGCCGGAGCCGTCGGGCTTCATGATGCAGATCGAGAACGAGCCCTTCCGCTGCCGGGTGAAGGCGATGTAGTCGCCCCGCGGCGACCACGCCGGCTGCGAGGCCGAGCCGTCGCCGAACGAGATCCGGCGCGGATTGGAGCCGTCGGCGCCCATGACGTAGATCTGCTGCTGGCCGCCGCGGTCGGACTCGAACACGATCTCGCGCCCGTCCGGCGAGAACGACGGCGAGGTGTCGATGGCGTTGGCGTTGGTGAGCCGGGTCTGGGCCTTGGAGCCGAGATCCATCACGTAGATGCTGGCGTTGCCGCCGTCCTGGTCGCTCATCACCAGCCGGCGCCCGTCCGGCGCGAAGCGCGGGCTGGTGCTCATCTCGGCCTGGGTCGGGATCACCTGCCGCGAGCCGGTCTGGAGGTTGATGACCTGGACCCGCGGCTGCTGTCCGGTGGTCTGGGACATGTAGGTGATGTCCTGGGTCGAGGGCGAGTAGCGCGGCGCCACGATCGCGGCCTCGCCGCTGGTCAGGTAGCGCACGTTGGCGCCGTCCTGGTCCATGATCGCGAGGCGCTTGCGGCGGTTCTCCTTCGAGCCGGACTCGTCCACGAAGGCGATGCGGCTGTCGAAGTAGGGGCCGAGGCCGGTGATCTTGGTGTAGACCGAGTCCGAGATCAGGTGACCCATCCGGCGGGCGTTGGACGGCTCGCCGGCATATTGCTGGCCGATCATCTGCTGGCCCGAGCCGACGTCCCAGAGCCGGAACTCGGTGCGGAGCTGCCCCGAGCCGTCGCGGGCGACGCGGCCGGTGACCAGCCCCTGCGCCCCGGTCTCCTTCCAGGCGGCGAAATTCGGCACGGCGTCGAAGCCGGGCTGCTCGGGGAAGCGCGCCTTCTCGACCGGGACGAAGTAGCCCGAGCGCCTCAGGTTGCTGGTGACGATGCCGGAGACCAGCGGGCCGAGGCTCGGGTCACCGGAGAAATCCGCGACCGCGATCGGCATCGGCTGGAACGCGCCGCCGGAGCCGATGCGCAGGTTGAGCTGCGCCTGGGCCGGCTGGGCGAGGCCGGCCGACAGGGCGAGGGCGGCCATGACGAGCCACAGGAACGCGGCGGGGATGCGCCGCGGGGACGAGCGTGGGGGCATGGGAGGTTCCATGGTGGGGTGAAGGCGCACGAAGCCCCGCGTTCCAACCCTCCCCCCTTCTGCACAGGGCTGTCAGGGGGAAAGGCGTCGCGCGGGACTTCTCCTCTCCCCGCGGGCGGGGAGAGGGCCGCTTGCACCTTGTCGTGCAAGCGGCGAGCGCAGGCACAGCCGGAGCGAGGGTGAGGAGGTGGTGCCGGAGGAGTCTCGTCCGGAACCACCCCTCACCCTCGCGGCGATCCTGACGGATCGGGCTTGCTGCATCTCCTGAACGGAGACGCAGCCCTCTCCCCGCCCGCGGGGAGAGGGGAAACCCGCGCCCATTCTTTTCCTCGGGCGGCCCTGCCCTCTGTGGGGGAGGTCGGGCGGCGGCACCGCGCCGACCAGCCATGAGCCTGACATCCGTCATCACACCCGCGGAAGCTCGAACTCCGCGTTGATCACCCGCCAGTCGTTGTAGAACGGGGCGAACTGGGCCGGGATGCGGTAGGGCGCGCAGCGGCGCACCGCACGCACCGCCGCCTCGGCGATCGAGCGGTCGACGGAGCTGCCGCCGGCGCGCAGGATGCGCGGCTCAGTGGTGAGCGAACCGTCGGGGTTCAGGCGGATGTCGAGCTGCGGCAGCACGATGCCCTGCTGGGCGCCGGGCGGCGCCGAGTAGCAGCGCTCGATCTGCTGCTGGAGCAGGCCGACGAGGGCGTCGCGCTGGCTCGGGTTGAGGCGCTGCGAGGTGCCCGTGGTGGTGCCGAGCGCCGCGGTGCGCTGCACCTCGCGGCCGGTGGCGCCCGTCGATTGCGACGGCGCGCGCGAGGCCAGCACGTCGCGGATCGAGCCGGCATTGAAGCGGTCCGCCTCTTCGGCCGTGCGCCGGGCCTTGGCCTCCGCCGCCGCCTTGGCCTTCGCGTCGGCGACGGCCTTGGCCTTGGCTTCCGCCGCCGCCTTCGCCTTGGCCTCCGCCACGGCGGCGGCCTTGACCTCGGCTTCCGCCTTGGCCTTCGCGTCGGCTTCGGCCTTCGCCTCGGCCCTGGCATCCGCGGCCGCCTTCTCGGCGAGCGCCTTCACCTTCGCCTCGGCCTCCGCCCTGGCCTTCGCCTCGGCTTCAGCCCTGGCCTGAGCCTCGGCACGCGCCTTCGCGGCGGCCTCGGCCTTCGCCTTGGCCTCGGCGCGCGCCTTGGCTTCGGCCTTCGCGGCGTCCGCCTTGGCCTTGGCTTCGGCCTCCTCGCGGGCGATCTCCGCCAGTTCCTCCCGGCGCGCCGCCTCGGCCTTCGCGGCGGCCTCGGCCCTGGCTTCGGCGGCAGCCTTTGCTTCGGCCGCGGCCTTGGCAGCCGCCGCCCTGGCAGCCTGACGCGCGGCTTCGGCAGCCGCGGTCTTGGCTGCCTCGGCCTTGGCTGCCTCGGCCTTCGCCGCTTCGGCCTTGGCCGCTTCAGCCTTGGCGGCCTCCGCGCGCGCCGCCTCGGCCCGTACCGCCTCGGCCTGGGCCGGATCGGGCTGCTCCAGCACCGGCCGCAGCGGCGGCATCGGCATCTCTTCGGCGTTGGCCACCTTGATGTCCGGCGGGCGGGTCGGCGGCGTCGGGACGTTGGTCTTGGCCTCGCCGGGATCGCGCTCCTCGTGCGTCTCGGAGACCCGGTCGGCCCGGGGCGTGGGCGCCGGGGCCTCGCCGTCGCGCGAGCCCTTGGTCAGCTCCGAGAACTGGTTCTCGGTGATGACCTCGACCGGCACGCCCTCCTCGGATTGCGGCAGCTCGTGCGCTGCGGCGGCGAACAGCGCGACGCCGAGGAGCGCCGCGTGCACGCCGCCCGAGATCCAGACGCCCGGCTCGGTACGCTTGAGGGACAGACCCATCCCGGCGCCTCAGCGCTGCTCTTGCTCGGTGACCAGGGCGACCTTCTTGAAGCCGCCGCCGGTCACGATCGCCATCACCTGCGCGACCCGGCCGTAATCGACCCGCTTGTCGCCGCGCACGAACACCCGCTCCTCGAAGCCCTCCTTCGCCCCCGCCGTCAGGCGCGGCACGATGGTGTCGTCGGTCAGCTCGTCCTCGCCGAGGAAGACCTGACCGGTCTGGCGGATCGACAGGGTGACCGGCTTGGAGTCGGAGTTGAGCGGCGCCGCCCTGGTCTGCGGCAGGTCGAGGGGCACGCCGGTGGTCATCATCGGGGCGGCCACCATGAAGATGATGAGCAGCACCAGCACGACGTCGATGAACGGCGTCATGTTGATCTCGTTGATCGCGCCGCTGCGCCGTCCGCGCCGGCGGCGCCCGCCGCCCTGCGCGGCTCCGGTGGCCATACCCATGGCTCTGCTCCCTGGTGGACCGGCGCGTCAGGCGGCCAGCGCCATGCGCTCGTCGATCTGGCGGGACAGGATGGCGGAGAACTCGTCGGCGAAGCCCTCCAGGCGCCCTTGAGCCTTGTGCACCGAGGCCTGGAGCTTGTTGTAGGCCAGCACCGCGGGGATCGCCGCGAACAGCCCGATCGCGGTGGCGAACAGCGCCTCGGCGATGCCGGGCGCGACGACGGCGAGCGAGGTGTTCTTCGAGGCGGCGATCGACGTGAAGGCGGTCATGATGCCCCACACCGTGCCGAACAGGCCGATATAGGGGCCGGCCGAGCCGATCGAGGCGAGGAACAGCAGCCGCGCTTCCAGCCGCTCGACCTCGCGCTGGATGGTGACGTCGAGCACCTTGTCGATGCGCTGCGACAGGCTCTGGATCGAGCGGCCCGAGCCCTCGAACGAGCGCTTCCACTCGCGCATCGCCGCGACGAACAGGGCGGCGAGGCCAGTGGCCGGCTTGTCGTTGTGGGCCCGGTACAGCTCCTCCAGCGAGCGGCCGGACCAGAACGCCTCCTCGAAGGCGTCCATCTCGGCCCGGATGCGGCGGAACAGCAGGGTCTTGTCGACGATGATGGCCCAGCACCAGATCGACGCCCCGATGAGGCCGAGCATCACCACCTTGACGACGAAATGCGCCTGCCAGAACAGGCCGAACATCGTGATGTCGTGGGCCGGCAGCGCCTGGACGGCATCGGCGGGAGTCATGCGGTCGTCCTCACGTCCGGGACCGGGCGATCCGGTCCCTGGGCATCCTCCAAGCAAGCGGGGGGCCGCTTCGGCGTGGAGGATGCGGCACAATCAAAGACCCGGGGCGATTGCCGGTCGGGTTGCGCCGGCAAGCACTCCAGTGCTCCATCAGACTGAGCGATTTCCACGGTGGATCGCGCTCGAATCTGTCGAAAGTAAGGGGCATCGACGCAGGAAGAACCGGGCCGGGCCCGGGAGGAGTTAAGACGCGCTCAAGGTTAAGGTTCGGTTGAGGACGCCTGCGGCGCGGTCCCGGGACTCAGCATCCGGCGCAGGGAGTCGGGCAGCCGGATCGCCCGGCCGCCGCGGACGCAGGCCACCACCACCTCGGCGCTCACCAGCACCTCCCCGCCCCGGCGCACCTCCTGGGCGAGGTGGAGCGAGGCGCCGCGCAGCTCGCTCGTCGCGGTCACGACGGTGAGCAGGTCGTCCATCACCGCCGGCCTGCGGTAGTCGAGGGTCATCCGCCGCACCACGAAGACGAGGCCGTCGGCGTCGCGGTGCAGCTCGGACTGGTCGCCGGCGAGCCCGCGCAGCATCTCGGTGCGGCCGCGCTCCATGAAGCGCAGGTAGCTCGCGTGGTAGACGAAGCCGGAGAAGTCCGTGTCCTCGTAGTACACGCGGACCGGCAGCGCGTGCGCCCCCGGCGCCACGTCCCGAGCCGGCGGCGTCATGTCTCGGCCTCGTCGCCGGTGAACAGGCCGTATTGCAGGGCGGGGTCGCGGTTCGGCTCCGGCAGGCCGAGATGGCGGAAGGCGTGGGCGGTGAGGATGCGCCCGCGCGGCGTGCGCTGCACGAAACCCTTCTGGATCAGGTAGGGCTCGATGATCTCCTCGATCGCGTCGCGGGGCTCGGACAGGGCCGCCGCGATGGTCTCGACCCCGACCGGGCCGCCGTTATAGGCGTTCGCGATCATGCCGAGATACTTGCGGTCCATGGTGTCGAGCCCGGCCGGGTCGACGTCGAGGAGCCGCAGCGCCCGGTCGGCGATGGCCCGGGTGACGGTCGGCGCGTCCTCGACGATGGCGAAGTCGCGCACCCGGCGCAGCAGGCGCCCGGCGATGCGCGGCGTGCCGCGGGCCCGCCGCGCGATCTCGTTGGCGCCGTCCGGCGACATGCCGATGCCGAGCACCCGGGCGCCGCGGGTGACGATCGCCTCCAGCTCGTCGATCTCGTAGAATTCGAGCCGGATCGGGATGCCGAAGCGGTCGCGCAGCGGCGTCGTCAGCAGGCCGGCCCGGGTGGTGGCGGCGACCAGGGTGAACTTCGGCAGCTCGATCTTCACCGAGCGCGCCGCCGGCCCCTCGCCGATGATGAGGTCGAGCTGGTAATCCTCCATCGCCGGATAGAGGATCTCCTCGACCGCCGGGTTGAGGCGGTGGATCTCGTCGATGAACAGGACGTCGCGCTCCTCCAGGTTGGTGAGCTGCGCCGCGAGGTCCCCGGCCTTGGCGATCACCGGGCCGGAGGTCGAGCGGAAGTTCACCCCGAGTTCGCGGGCGACGATCTGGGCCAGCGTGGTCTTGCCGAGGCCGGGCGGGCCGACGAAGAGCACGTGGTCGAGGGCCTGACCGGTCTTCTTCGCCGCGTCGATGAACACCTGGAGGTTCGCCCGCGCCGCCCGCTGGCCGGTGAAGTCGGCGAGGCTCAGCGGCCGGATCGAGGTGTCGAGGTCGTCCATGCGGCGCTCGGGCGTGAGAAGGGCTTTGGGCTTGCTCAAGACGGGCTCGGAGGCTTTCGCGGACGGAGATGCGCGGAGGCCGGCCGCCGACATCCGCAGACCGGATGTAGTCGTCCGCAGCCGTCGCACAACGCGACTGATCGCGCTACTCTCCCGACACCGCATCCGCCCGGCGAGGAGGCCGCGATGAGAGCCCCTCCCGCCGACGAACCCCTCTCCCCGGACGACTTCGAGGAGCGTCTCGCCGACAAGCCCCGCGAGGAGCGCTGGGAGCTGATCGGCGGACGCGTCGTTCGGATGATGGTCGGCGCCCGCTGGGAGCACGGCCGCATCGTCCAGAACATCGCCACCCGGCTGGAACGCAGCTTCGAGGCGGCCGGCTCGCCCTGCCAGACCTTCACCGAAACCTTCTACCTCAAGCAGCGCAGCCTCGACGCGGCACTGCTGCCCGACGTGATGGCGGTGTGCGGCGATTTCGCCCCGGGCTCGACCGATGCACCGCGGTACTGTTCGAGGTGATGCCGCTCGGCACGGAGGCCCGCGACCGGTTCGAGAAGTGGAAGATCCATCAGCGGCTGCCCAGCCTGCAGCATTACGTTCTGGTCGCCCGCGACCGCCCCTCGGTCGAAGCGTTCGACCGGGTCGGCGAAGCCTGGGCCGGGCTGGGGGTGCTGGAAGGGCCCGACGCGGTGCTCGACCTGCCGGCGCTCGGCCTCGGCCTGTCGCTGCGCGGGATCTATCGCCGGGTGATCGGGGACTGAGCCCTCGGGACGCCATGTCGAGTTTCTCGACGGTCAGAACTCCATGTCGAGTTCCTCGATCTCCTCCGGCTCGTCCGCAACGGCGGCGATCCATTCCCGCATCAGGGGCCAGGCCATGACCTGATCGCGGTAGGCCGCGCAAAGGTCCGGCAGGGCGACGCCGTAGGTGACGAAGCGGGTGCAGACCGGCGCGTACATCGCGTCGGCGAGGGTCGGCCGCCCGCCGAACAGGAACGGGCCGCCATGGGCGCCGAGCGCCTCCTCCCAGATCGCGACGATGCGGGCGATGTCGGATTGCGCCCCGCCCCAGAGCTTGAAGTCGGCGTAGCGGGCCCGGAGGTTCATCGGCAGGGCCGAGCGCAGGTTGATGAAGCCGCCATGCATCTCGCCGGAGACCGCGCGGCACAGGGCCCGGGCGGCGCGGTCCGCCGGCAGCAGGCCGGCCTCCGGCCGCCACTCGTCGAGATAGGCCGCGATGGCGAGCACGTCCCAGACCCGGATCCCGCCATGGGTGAGGCGCGGCACCAGGAACGACGGCGAGAGATGCAGCAGTTCGGCCCGGCTCGCCGGATCCCCGGTCAGCGTCTCGGTGACGAAGTCGAGGCCCGCCATCCGGCACAGCAGCCAGCCGCGCAGCGACCACGACGAGTAGTTGCGGCTTGAGATCGTGAGCGTCGCCTCGGCCATCCGCATCCTCCCCGGGAGATCCCGCCGGCGACCCGCCGGCGCCCCTCCCTCCCGTTCCGGCCCCCGATCCAAGACTCGTGCCGGATTCCCCGCGCGAGGCCGGCTGGCACGGTCGTCGCATGGCGGCGCGGCACCGGTCTCGAACCAAAGTCACATCGCGCGGGGGCACGCCTTGCCTTACGTTATCCACCCCCTGGCTCACGATTCTGCTGCGCCCATCGGGGAGAATGCGGGCTGATGCTCTACGACACCTTCGAGTTCCAGTCCGACCTCGCCACCGGCGCCCGGGCCTGGGGAGGCTTGCTGCACGACGCCGTCTCGCCCTGGACCCGGGCCGGGTACCGCGAGCCGGCGAGCTGGTGGCGCGCCGCCGCCCGGATGATGATGCGCGCCGGCATGACCCATGCCCGCCCGGCCTACGGCATCCCGTCGGTGCGGGTCGGCAACCGCGAGGTGCCGGTCACCGAGGAGGTGGACCTGCGCACCCCGTTCGGCTCGCTGCTGCACTTCCGCAAGGACCTGGCGCGCGGGCAGCCGCGGGTGCTGGTGGTGGCGCCGCTCTCCGGCCACTTCGCCACGCTGCTGCGCGGCACGGTGCGGACCCTGCTCGCCGACCACGACGTCTACATCACCGACTGGCACAACGCCCGCGACGTGCCGGTCGAGGCGGGGCGGTTCGGCTTCGACGAGTACGTCGCCCACCTCGTGCGGTTCCTGGAGGCGATCGGAGAGGGCGCCCACCTCGTCGCCGTATGCCAGCCCGCCGTGCAGGCGATGGCCGCCGCCGCCGTGATGGCCGAGACCGGCAACGCCGCCCACCCGGCCAGCATGACCCTGATGGCCGGACCGGTGGACACCCGGATCAACCCGACCAGGGTCAACGAGCTCGCGACCTCGAAGCCGATCGGGTGGTTCGAGCGCAACCTGATCGCGACCGTGCCGAAGCGCCATGCGGGCGCCGGGCGCCGGGTCTATCCCGGCTTCATGCAGGTCATGGCCTTCATGTCGATGAATGCCGGCCGCCACATGCACGGCCATCTCGACCTGTTCTGGCACCTCGCCGACGGCGAGACCGCCAAGGCGCAGCAGATCGAGACCTTCTACGACGAGTATTTCGCCGTGCTCGACCTCGCCGCCGAGTTCTACCTCGAGACGGTGAAGACCGTGTTCCAGGACGCGAGCCTCGCCCGCAACCGGCTCACCTACGGGGGCGCACCGATCGACATGCGGGCGATCCGCAGGACGGCGCTGATGACGGTCGAGGGCGAGCGCGACGACATCTGCTCGGTCGGTCAGACGATGGCCGCGCACGACCTCTGCACCGGCCTGAAGCCCTTCCGCAAGCGCCACCACCTCCAGCCCGGCGTCGGCCATTACGGCGTGTTCTCCGGCCGCAGGTGGGAGGGCCAGACCTACCCGCTGGTGCGCAACTTCATCCAGGCCAACGCCTGAGCCGCGGGCGATTCAAAAAGGGACGCCCCGGCGGTCATCGCGGTTGGAAGTCGGACCCAACTGGTGTATGGCCCCACGCAGGCGCAGATTGTGCGCCGATCCGGTACGCCGCGTCCCGGCCATCGCATGCCGCCCCTCCCGGCCTCATCCGCCGGGACCGGGGCGTCTGTCGGTTGGCGCGGGGGCAGCCCCTTCGGGCGCGGCCTCCAGGGTCGGCCACCACCGAAATTTCGTCAGAGGACACACCCTTGCAGGTACTCGTTCGGGACAACAACGTCGATCAGGCTCTCCGCGTTCTCAAGAAGAAGATGCAGCGCGAGGGCATTTTCCGTGAGATGAAGCAGCGCAAGGCCTACGAGAAGCCGTCGGTGCGCAAGGCCCGCGAGAAGGCGGAGGCCGTGCGCCGCGCCCGCAAGCAGGCCCGCAAGACCGCGATCCGCGAGGGCCTGATCGCCGCGCCGAAGCCGAAGCCGCGTCCCACCTCGCCGCGCCGTCCGGCCGCCGCTCCGGCCCCGGCCGCCGCTCCCGCCGCGAGCGCCTGAGCGAAGCCGCAAGCCGCGGCGGGGGCGGTCGCACAGCGACCGGCCGGATGCCAGCGTGATACGATTTTTGAACTCATCGTTCAAAAATCGTATCGAAGCTCGCGCGGCGCGTGAGCGAAGCCGGTTTCCGCATCGCGAAAGCGATTGCGCAGCAATCGCCACGATCCAGCAGGGATCGCCGAGCGATCAATCGGAAACCGTATGGGACCTGAGAAAGGCCCGGCGCCCCAGGCGCCGGGCCTTTTCGCCGTGCCGGCGGGCCCGGCGATCCGGACGGCCGCGCCGTCAGTGATGGGCCGGGAGGGTGACCGCGCGCTCGGCCTGGACCAGGATGTCGAGGGGGCGCCACGGCTTCTGCATGTAGACCGCATGGTCGGGCAGCGGCTGGGTCCGGCCGTCGTCGGAGGTGACGACGACCCGCACGTCCGGCCAGTCGCGCTCGATCGTCCGCGCCAGGGCCGCCCCGTCCATCGCGCCGCCGAGATGCACCTCGGTGAACAGCAGCGCCACGTCCGGCCCGTGCCGACGCATCACCGCGAGCGCGTCCTCGGCGCTCTCGCAGGCGATCACGTCGAGGTCGGTCTCCTCCAGGATCGCCGCGGCGAAGTCGCGGACGGCCTCGTCATCCTCGACGACGACGGCGATCGGGACGGCGGACGCTGCTCTGCCCATGAGTTCTCCTCTTCGGGATCGAATCGATGCCGCTCCCGCACTCGTCCGGTCGGGAGCAGACTGGATCGGCATCAGGGTAAACTCGTGTCCGGGCCCCCGGAATGCGACTCAAGGTCAGCGGACACGCCACGGACCGGCGCGAAGGCGCCCCCCGGACATGCCGACAACGGGCGAGACGCGAGTTCGATCCCATCGGTTCGGCGGGACCCGCGGGACCCGCGGTCTCACGCCCGCCACGATCCTGCGCGAAGCCTCGTCTGCCTGCCGGGTGGGCACGCCGCGCCGCATTAACGAACTGTTCACCCAACAGGGTCGAATGTTACGATGAGATGACGGCAGCGGACCGGAAGCACCCGATTCCTCGGATGCAAGTGGAGTCCTGCCGCGCCTGAGGTTTCACGCCGATGTGCCGCTTTCTCGCCTATCACGGCGAACCGGTCTACCTCGACGAACTGGTCTGCGCCCCGACCCACTCGCTGGTGCACCAGTCCCTCCACGCGGAGGAAGCCAAGACCGAGACCAACGGAGACGGTTTCGGGATCGGCTGGTACGGCGATCGCCCGGAGCCGGGCCTGTTCCGGGACGTGCGCCCGGCTTGGTCGGACGAGAACCTCCGCAGCCTGTCGCGGCAGATCCGCGCCCGCACCTTCTTCGCCCATGTCCGGGCCTCGACCGGCACCGCCACCACCCGGGCGAACTGCCACCCGTTCGGGCACGAGCGCCACCTGTTCATGCATAACGGTCAGATCGGCGGCTACGCGCGCATCAAGCGCCGCCTGGAGAGCCTGATCCCGGACGCGCTCTACGACGCCCGCCAGGGCTCCACCGATTCGGAGGCCCTGTTCCTGCTCGCCCTCGCCAACGGCGCCGCCCAGGATCCGGTCGGCGCGATGGCCCGCACCCTCGCCACGGTGCGCGAGCTGATGACCCAGGCCGGCATCGACGAGCCGGTGCGCTTCACCGCCGTGCTCACCGACGGCGACAGCCTGACCGCGTTCCGCTGGGCCTGCGACGGCCAGCCGCCGAGCCTGTACTGGCGCGAGACGAAGACCGGTCTGGTGGTGGTGTCGGAGCCGATCGACGGTTGCCGCACCGGCTGGAAGGTGGTGCCGAAGGGCGCCACGCTCCTCGCCCGGCCCGGCCAGCCGGCCCGGGTCGTCGGCGCCGACGAGGCGGCGGCCCGCATCGCCGCCTGAGGACGCCTCTACGGTTTCCGATTGATCGCTCGGCGATCCCTGCGGGATCGTGGCGATGGCTGCGCAATCGCATTCGCGATGCGGAAACCGGCTTCGCTCAAGCGTGTGGAGCCTCCGGCTCCACCGCGCGGGCTGGTGATACGGCTTTCGGAACTCATCGTCCGGATCCCGTATCACCAGCGCGAGGCGGCGGCGTCGTCAGCCTCGGTCGCCGCGACCCAGCCGCCGGTGGTGCCGTCGGCGAGGTGCTCGCGCTTCCAGAACGGCGCCCGGGTCTTCAGGTAGTCCATCAGGAAATCGGCCGCCGCGAAGGCGGCTGCCCGGTGCGAGGCGGCGGTCAGCACCAGGACGATGCCCTCGCCGGGACGGATCAGGCCGTGGCGGTGAATCACCGTCGCGCCGTGGAGCGGCCAGCGCGAGGCCGCCTCGTCCACCACCCGGCCGATCTCGGCCTCGGCCATGCCAGGGTAGTGCTCCAGTTCCAGCGCGGCGAGGCGTCCGTCCTCGTCCCGGCACAGGCCGGTGAAGCTCACCACCGCCCCGGCCCGCCCGGCCCCGCCCGCGGAGAGAGCGGCGATCTCGGCCGCGACGTCGAAGGGCGCGGATTGGATGCTGAGACGCGGGGTCATCGGACTCTCGGATGATCTGGTGGCTCCCTATCACGGGGCCAGCCGGCGGGCCACTCGGCGTTGACAAAGGTGATCGATCGCGTTCCTGGCGCCGAATCGGGCTGGCAGAGGAGCCCCGCGCGGGTTCATGAAAGAACCCGTGCGGGTTCATGAATGGAACCCGTGCGGGTTCAATGAAGGAACCCGACCGAGCGGCTTGCCCGCTCCCGCATCAACGGAGATGCCCGTGACACCGGAACTGGTGCTCCCCTTCGCCGGCGAGGAGCCGGCCTTCGCCGCCCGGCCGATCTGGTGCGGGGGCGGCTCCACGGTCATCGGCCGTACCAGCATCGGGGTTCAGGCGTGGCTCGGCGACGACACGGTGATCCGCGGCGACGGCCATGACATCGTGATCGGCGACCGCTTCTGGCTCGGTGCCCGCTCGACCCTGCACATCGCCCACGACGTCTATCCCTGCATCGTCGGCGATCGGGTCACGGTCGGGCGCAACGCCGTGGTCCATGCCTGCACGATCGGCGACGACGGCGTGATCGAGGACGATTGCGTGGTCCTCGACGGATCGGTGGTCGGGGACGGGGTGCTGATCGAGGCCGGCAGCACGGTCTATCCGCGCTCGACCCTGACCGGAGGCTTCGCCTATGCCGGCAGCCCGGCCCGCCCGGTGCGGCCCCTCGCCCCCGGCGAACTCGCCGAGCGGGCCGAGCGCCTGCGCGAGGCGGCGGCGCAGGACGCGCCGCGCCCGCCGGGCGACGCCCTCGACCTCGAACCGAGCGTGTTCGTCGCCCGCACGGCGCGGCTGCACGGCCGCATCGCCCTGGAGCCGGGCTGCGGGGTGTTCTTCGGCTGCGACCTCGCCGCGGAGGTCGGGCCGGTCGTCGTCGGAGCGGGCACGAACCTGCAGGACAACACCGTGATCCGCACCCGCGGCGGCGGCCTGATGATCGACCGCGAGGTCACGGTCGGCCACAACGTCCACCTCGGCGACGGCCGCATCGGCGCCCGCAGCCTGATCGGCATGGGTGCCGTGCTCGCCCCCGACACGGTCGTCGGCTCGGACGTGCTGGTCGCCGCCGGCACCGTCACCGATCCGGGCCAGGACCTGGAGAGCGGCTGGCTCTGGGGCGGCCGGCCGGCCCGCCGGATCGGCCGCCTGGACGAGGATCGCCGGGCGATGATGCGGCGCACGATCGAGCAGTACGCGGCCTATGGCCGGACCTACCGCAAGGCGCAGGACGGCGCGGCATGACCGCCGCTTGACGGACGGCCGGCTCGACCTGTACCGATCGGTACAAATCCGGATGGAGCCGTCGATGTCCGAGAGCCGCCCTCCCCTGCCGCCCTTCACCCGCGAGACCGCGATCCGGAAGGTCCGCGCCGCCGAGGATGCCTGGAACCGGCGCGACCCCGCCCGGGTCGCCCTCGCCTACACGCCCGACAGCCGCTGGCGGAACCGTTCGGCGTTCTTCCGCGGCCGTGAGGCGATCGAGGCGTTCCTGACCCGCAAATGGGAACACGAGCGCGAGTACCGGCTCGTCAAGGAGTTGTGGGCCTTCACCGGGGACCGCATCTCCGTCCGGTTCGCCTACGAGTTCCACGATGCGGCCGGGCAGTGGTTCCGGGCCTACGGCAACGAGAACTGGTGGTTCGACGCCGACGGCCTGATGCGCGAGCGCCACGCGAGCATCAACGACGTGGCGATCACGCCCGCCGACCGGCTGTTCCACTGGGACCGGGCCGGCATCCGGCCCGACGACCATCCGGGCCTGACCGATCTCGGCCTGTGACCGGAGCTTCTCCCGCGCGGGCGGCGGCGGTCGCCGCCGTCGCCGAGGTGTTTCGCGAGCACGGCTACGCGGGCGCGAGCCTCGCGCTGATCGGTGCCCGCACCGGGCTCGGCAAGGGCAGCCTCTACCACCTGTTTCCCGGCGGCAAGGCCGAGATGGCGCAGGCCGTGCTCGACGACGTCGAGGCGTGGTTCGAGGCGTCGGTGTTCGCGCCCCTGCGCGACACGGCCGACCCCGCCGCCGGCCTTCGGACGATGATGGCGGAGACGCGGACCTACTTCCGGTCGGGAAACCGGATGTGCCTCGTCGGCATCCTCGCGCTCACCGCCGAACGCGATCCTTTCGCCGGCAAAATAGCCGGCTACTTTTCAGCTTGGCGCGCGGCGTTGGCCACGGCCCTGCGCGGGAGGGACGGTAGCGAGGCGGTCGAGATCGTCGCGGAGGAATGCGTCGCTGCGATCCAGGGTGCCCTGATCCTCTCCCGGGCGCTCGATGAGCCGGACGTGTTCGAACGCGTGCTGTCCACCTGGGAACAGCGGCTTCTGGCGCGGGTCTGAAGCCGGCTCACAAACGGGTCGCGGCCGGCGCGTCCGCAGCGTCCCGCGCCTGCCGCATCGCCTCGACGGCGTCGAGGAGGTGACACAGCTCCGTCGCGGCGGCCTGAACCCGCTCCGCGACGCGGGGATCGCTGACGGTCCCGTCCTGGATCTCGTCCTCGCCGGCATAGACCGCGGTCGCGGCGACGTGGGCGGTGAAGAAGCCGAAGAGCGGCCGCAACTGGTGCTCGACCATCAGGGCGTGCCGGGGACCGCCCCCGGTCGCGGCGATCGCCACCGGTTTCCCGGCCAGGGCCTCGGGCGCCAGGAAGTCGACGACGTGCTTGAACAGGCCGGAATAGGATCCCTTGTAGACCGGCGAGGCGACGATGAGGGCGTCGGCCCCCTCGATCGCCTCGATGATCCGCAGGGCCGGCAGCGGCAGCGCGTCGCGGGCGGTGACGCCGAGTCCGGGGCCGGCATCGACGAGGTCGAACACGCGCAGATCGACCCGGCGTTGGCGCGCGACCTCTCCGGCGATGGCCTCGACCAGCACCCGGGTGCGGGAGGGCCGGCCGGCATTGCCCGAGAAGGCGACGATGCGGGGAAGTCTCACGGCGGCCTGTCTCCGGTTGCACCCGCGGGGCCACGGGACGCGCTCCGGCGCCGGACGGACCCGGATCCCGGGGAGATGCGGCGCACCCCCGGTTAAGTCAATGATCCGTCCCGGGCCGCATCCGCCGGAACGCTCGCCGTATCGACGCTGAAAGCGATGCGGGAACAAGGAGCTGAGCAGGGTGGCCCGGCCATTCGGCGACGCCCGCGAGGCGTCGCCGCCCGTCACGCCTGCGGCGGGACCTCCCCGAGCAGAGCCGGCAACCGGTGGAAGTCGTCGAAGACCAGCGCGGCGCCGGCCGCAAGCAGGTCCGCCGCGGCGGGATCGTGGCGCCAGTGGCCGCCGCCGGAGAAGCCGAGCACCCGCATGCCGGCGGCGCGGGCGGCGGTGACGCCCGGCACGCTGTCCTCGACCACGACGCAGCGCCGCGGGTCGGCGCCCATCCGCCCGGCGGCGAGCAGGAAGAGGTCGGGAAACGGCTTGCCGCGGGCGACCATGGTCGAGCTGAAGACGTGGTCGCCGAACAGCGGCAGCAGCCCGGTCAGGGTCAGGGCGTGGCGCAGGCGGGCGGGATCGCTGCTGGAGGCGACGCAGCGCCGATGCGGCAGGTCGGCCAGCACGTCGGCGACGCCGGTGATCGCCTGCAACTCGGCCTCGAACGCCCGCAGGGTGTCGGCCCCGGACCGCATCGACGAAACCCTCGGGCGTCGCGACCCCGTAATCCGCGGCGACGTGCGCCATGATCGAGGTCATGCTGGTGCCGGTGAAGCGCCGCGCCACGGTGGCGAGATCGATCGGCACCCCGATCCGGTTGAGGTTGTCGGTCAGGCGGGCGAGGCTGATCGGCTCGCTGTCGATCAGCACGCCGTCGCAATCGAAGATGATCAGGTCCGGGCCGCCGCCCGTGCCGTCCGCCATGCCGCTCAATCCACCCGCGCTCCCGCTGTCGCCCGGGGCTCCTGGCACGGGCGCGGCGTCCGGATCAACCGGACGCAGGGCCGCGCTTGCGGGCATTCCCTCCCCTCTCTACTCAGGCGGGTGCGGCGCCCGCCCGGACGCCGCGCGGTCCGGAGTTGAGGATGATCCGTTTCCTGAGCCGTTTCCTCGGGCTCCTGCTCCTCGCCGCAGGCTTCGTCGGCCTCGTCTACGACGGAGCCCGGTCGATCGCGAACAACGCCGTCCTGATCACATCGGTCAACGACGTCGCGGTCGCGGTGCTGAAGGACCGGGCGGCGAGCCTCCAGACCCTGGCCGAGGGCGGCCAGCCGCTGCTGTGGAAGATCCTCGGCGCTCCGCTCACCCTCTCGCCGGCCGCGCTCGTCGCCCTGGGGCTCGGGCTCGCGCTGCTCTGGCTCGGCCAGCCGGGGCGTCCGGGCATCGGCACGCTGGTGCGGCCCTGAAGGACCGGGCGGCCCCGAAGGACCGGGCGGCCCTGACGCACCCGGAGCATCGCGCCCTACAGAATCCGCCGCCGGCACCCCACATCCCGTTCGATTCCGAACCGAGAGTGAGACACGGAGCGAGCCGATGCTGTTCTTCCGCAAGCGCGCCGAGATGCCGGCCCCGGACCAGATCCTTCCCGGCCGGCCCGCCCCGCTCCCCACCGCCGAGCGCCATTTCGTCAGCGGCCGCCCGCTCGAGGGCCCCTACCCGCCCGGCATCGAGACCGTCGTGCTCGGCCTCGGCTGCTTCTGGGGTGCCGAGCGCAAGTTCTGGCAGATGGGCGACGGGATCTTCACCACGGCGGTGGGCTACGCCGCCGGCACCACGCCGAACCCGACCTACGAGGAGGTCTGCTCGGGGCTGACCGGCCACAACGAGGTGGTGCTGGTGGCCTACGATCCGGCCCAGGTGCCGTTCGCCGCGGTGCTGAGGACGTTCTGGGAGAGCCACGATCCGACCCAGGGCATGCGCCAGGGCAACGACGTCGGCACCCAGTACCGCTCGGGCATCTACCTGCCCGACGGCGACGCCCGCCGTGCCGAGGCGGAAGCCTCCCGCGACGCCTACGCCGAGGCCCTGCGGGCCCGCGGCTACGGCCCGATCACCACCGAGATCCGCGATCCCGGCCCGTTCTACTTCGCCGAGGACTACCACCAGCAGTATCTGGCGAAGAATCCCGGCGGCTATTGCGGCCTCGGCGGCACCGGCGTCGCCTGCCCGGTCGGAACCGGGGTCGGCGTGCAGGCGGCGGAGTAGCATTCCTCAGGACGGCCGTCTCCAGGCGAGCGGGTGACCGGTGAGGGCCCGGTCGATGGCCGCCGACCTCGGGTTCTCCTCCTGGCTCCGGGCCAGGAGGCGATCGAACTGTTCCACCCGCCTCGATCGGCCGTGGCATCGGTCCGGCCTCACCGCGCCTTCAGCACCGTCCGGCAGGCGTCCGGCAGGCCGGCCATCGTCATCGGCGGGCGCGGCTTGCCGGGCGGGCCGGGGCGGGGGTTCATCACCGCGTCGCTGAACCAGTAGTCGAGTTCGCTGCCGCAGCCGTCGCCGCTCGGCGGCGGGTCCTGGTCCTTGCAGGCCTGCTCCCCCGCCGGGCAGTCGAGGCGGATGTGGAAGTGGTAGTTGTGGCCGTACATCGGCCGCACCTTGGTCAGCCAGCCGCGGTCGCCGCCGGCCTCGCGGCAGAGGGCGAGCTTGATCGCCGGGTTGACGAAGATCCGCGCCACCTCCGGCTCCCTCGCCACCATGCGGATGAGGCGGGTATGCGCCGGCTGCCAGACCGAAGGGTCGATGTCGCGGCGGTCGGAGCGCACGACGTTCGTCGCCGACATCTCCTCGCGCTCCGCCCGGGTCAGGCGCCGGTCCGGCATCGGGGTCAGCCAGATGTCGGCGTCGAGGCCGAGCTGGTGCGAGGCGTGGCCGGTCAGCATCGGCCCGCCGCGGGGCTGCGACATGTCCCCGACCAGGAGGCCCGGCCAGCCGGCGCGCTCCGGCGCCCTGGCGGCGATGCGCTCCAGGAACGCCACGAGCCGTGGATGGCCCCACATGCGGTTGCGCGACAGGCGCATCACCTGCCAGTTCGCGCCGTCCACCGGCAGCGCCTCGGCCCCGGCGACGCAGCCGCGGGCGTAGGAGCCGATCGCCTGCGGCGCCAGCGCCGCCGCCGTGGTGGCGCGCCCGAACAGCGCCTTGGCGGGCGTCGACGGGTCGTCGGGGTTGGCGAGCGGCGGCAGCGGCTTCGGGGTGAGGGTGCCGCGGTCCTGGGCCTGGGCCGGGACGACGTGGACCGCGGAGCCCGCGAGGGCGGCGAGTACGATCAGGGCGGGGGCGCGAATCGGCATGGCAGGACGCTAGCCGTCCTGCGCCGCTTGTGAAACCTGCCACGGTCGAAACGGCCGATCCCGGGACCGGCCGGGGCGAGGCCGGCATCCGGCAGGCGATGCGTGCGCCATCGTCCCGCGGAGCGCCGGTCCCCGGTGCCGGTCAATGGAACCCGGGCGAAGGCCGGGTCCGGAACCCCGATCGACTGTTCATCCCCGGCATCTCCCGGCGGAACAGCTACGGCCGGGGCGGCGTTGCACGGGCAGAATTGTTCGAGGAGTGACAACGATGACCACCGTTGCACCGACTGTCAGCGACCGCTCCGACATGGGGAGCACCACCACCAACGAGACCAACACGCTGATCGCCAGCGACCGGGTCGAAGGCACCGCCGTGCGCAACCCGAACGGCGACAGCATCGGCCGCATCGAGCGCCTGATGATCGAGAAGGCGAGCGGCAAGGTCGCCTACGCGGTGATGAGCTTCGGCGGCTTCCTCGGCATGGGCGAGAGCTACTACACGGTCCCGTGGAGCGCCCTGAGCTTCAAGCCGGAACTCGATGCCTACGAGGTGGCGATCACCGAGGAGCAGCTTCGCACCGCGCCGGCGACCTCGTCCGAGGGCCGCGACCCGTCCTACGACCGGGCCTGGGAGGAGCACGTCCACCGCTACTACAACGCCACCCCGTACTGGAGCATCTGATACGAAATCCGTATGATCGCTTCAGGCGATCCCTGCGGGATCGTGGCGATTGCGCAGCAATCGCTTCGCGATGCGGATTTCGGCTTCGCTCAGGCGCGTGGAGCCTCCGGCTCCACCGCGCGGGCTGGTGATACGAAATCCGGAAGTCATCGTCCGGATGCCGTATCACTTCTCCGCCGGCGTCCGCGATACGCTCCAGCGGCAGACGAGGCTGTCCTTGAGCTTCAGGCAATCGTAGGGCGCGCCGCCGATCACCACCCGGTCGGCGGTGCCCTCGATCCGGTCGAGGGGCGTGCGGGCGCAGCCGAGATGGTCGGCGTTGGGATCGCCGAGACGGCTCCTGATCGCCGCCGGATCGCCGCCGGTCTCGTTCATCAGGATGCGCAGGTTGGCGAGGGCCTGACAGGTCACGACGGTCCGGGGCGCCTGCGGCCGGTCGGCCGAGGCCGGGCCTGCGGCCAGCAGGCCGAGCACCAGGGCCGCGGCCGTCCGGCGGGTTGCGGAATGTCGGCTCCTCACAGGCCGCCCATCGCGCGGACGAGGGCCCATTCCTCCCCGGTGACCGGCTGGACCGAGAGGCGGGAGTTGGTCACCAGCACCATCCCGGCGAGGCGCGGCTCGGCCTTGATCTGCTCCAGGGTCACCGGCCGGGGCAGCGGCTCCACCGCCCTGAGGTCGACCATGCCGAACCGGCCCGCCTCGTCGGTATGGTCGGGGTAGTAGGTCCGGATCACCTCGACGATCCCGACCACCGCCCTGCCCTCGTTCGAATGGTAGAAGAAGCCGCGCTCGCCGAGCCGCATCGCCTCCAGGTTCCTGCGCGCGACGTGGTTGCGCACCCCGCTCCAGAACGTGCCGGCCTCGCCCGCCGCCACCTGCTGGTCCCACGACCAGGTCGACGGCTCGGACTTGTAGAGCCAGTACGCCATTCTCTCGTTCCCCCTTCTCTCGTGGCCACCGCTTTCGCCCGGGCCGCCTCCGGCTGTCCAGCCGGTCACGCGCAGGCCCGCTCCCAGAAAGAGAGGCTCCGCCGGTTCACCGGGGATCCGGCCGCGCGGTTGCGCTCCGTCACCGCGGCGTGGAAGGCCCGGGCCTCCTCCGGGCCGAGGAGGTCGCGCAGGGCGGCGAGGATGCGGGTGATGCGCAGATGGTTGTGGTCGTGCGGGGCGAGCCAGTGGCCGGTCCCGGCATAGAACCGCGCCATGCGCTCGCGCGCCGCCCGCAGGCCCGCGAGGGCCGCCGGGTCGCGCCGGATCGCCTCGGCCTGCGCCGCATCCAGCACCGGCGCGCCGGAGACGGCCCGGCTGGCGTCCGGCAGGGGAAACAGCCACTGGATGAAGTCGTGCACGGTTTCGATGCGGCCATCGTCGAAGGCTAGCACCTCGGCGAGGAGGCGCCCGCGCCCGTCGCGGCCCTGCCCGGCCAGGAAGGCGTGGATCGGTCCGGTCCCGTCCGGATGCGTGCTCATCGCGCCTCCTCGCGGCCGGCCGCCACCGCGTCGCGGCCCCTCGCGCGTTCCTCCGCCCCGGCCTCCGGCGCGTCCTGGCGTTCCGGTCCCCTGGCCTCGTCGAGCTGGAGGGAGATCAGGATCGGGAAATGGTCCGAGCCGATGTCGGGCAGGCGCTCCAGGCGGCCGAGCAGGAAGTGCTCGCTGAAGAAGACGTGGTCGAGGGGCCAGCGCAGGAACGGCCAGCGGGCGTTGAAGGTCGCGTAGGCCCCCCGGCCCCGGCGCGGATCGAGGAGGCCGCTGATGGTCTGGAACAACCGGGTGGTGGACGACCACGCGACGTCGTTGAGGTCGCCGGCGACCACGGTCGGGCCGCCCTCCCGTTCCACTTCGCGGGCGACCAGGACCAGTTCGGCGTCCCGCGGCGCGCTGCTGCGGCCGGGATGCGGCGGGCGCGGATGCACGCCGTGGAAGGTGAAGCGATCGCCCGAGCGCAGCACCACCCGGGTCCGGATCGACGGCACGTCGTCCTCCAGCAGGAAGCGCACCTGCGGTCTCTCCAGCGGCAGACGGGAATAGAGCATCAGGCCGTAGGTGTTGTCCTGCGCCTGGGCGACGACGTGCGGGTAGGTCTCTTCCAGGGGGGCCAGGGCGCGGCGCCAGCCCTGGTCGGTCTCCAGCGCCAGGATCAGGTCGGGCTGCACCCGCGCCGCCTCCCGCAGCAGGCCGCCGTAGTCGCGGTTCGATTCGAGCACGTTGGCGATCAGGATCGTCACCGCCGCCTCCGGCCGCGCTTCCTCCGGACGCAGGGCGACGGCCTGCCGGCGGGCGAGCGGGGTGAACGGCAGGATCGCCCGCACCTGAAGGGCGAGGCAGAGGCCGAGGCCCAGCGCGAACCCCTGCGAGGCCGCGCTGCCGGCCAGCAGCAGGAGCCCGGCCACGACCGGGATCGCGCAGGCGATCTGCATCCGCGGGAAGTCGCAGCTGCGCACGAGGCCGGCGTGGCTGCGCCAGTACGGCAGCAGGGTCGCGGCGACGAGCAGGAGGCCGACGCCCTGCACGAGCCATTCCGTCACCGAACCTGCCACCCGCTCCTCCCGTTCACGCCTGCCCGAGATAGGGCGACGGCGTTACCCGGACGCGGAGGTGGACGCGGTTTGTGTCGGGGAGGCGACGGAGGAGCACCGCTCACGCATCGGTGAGCGGGTGCAGGTCGCGCACCATGTCCTTCAGGCGCTCGTCGAGGACGTGGGTGTAGATCTGAGTGGTCGAGATGTCGGCATGGCCGAGCAGTTCCTGCACCACCCGCAGGTCGGCGCCGTTCTGGAGCAGGTGGCTGGCGAAGGCGTGGCGCAGCACGTGCGGGCTGATCCGGTCGGCACGGATGCCGGCGGCCGCGGCCGCCGCCTTGAGGTCGCGGGCGAAGGCCTGCCGGGTCAGGTGGCCGCTCTCGCTGTCGGCGGGAAACAGCCACGGGCCGGCGGCGGCGACGCCGGCGAGATGCGCCGTCATCGCCGCCCGGGCGACATCGGTGAGGGGTACTAGCCGCTCGCGCCCGCCCTTGCCGCGCACCATCAGGAACCGCTCGCGGGTGCGGGCGGCCGCCCGCGGCAGCGCCACCAGCTCGGAGACGCGCAGGCCCGTGGCGTAGAGGAGTTCGAGCAGGCAGAGCATCCGGCGCGCCCGCGCCGCCTCGCCCGGACCGGCCTCGGGGTCCTCCGCCGCCGCCTTGGCGACGCCGAGCAGGCGGTCGACCTCGGCCACCGACAGCACCTTCGGCAGCGGCCGGCCGCGCTTCGGGCCGGCGACCGGGGCGCTCGGATCGGTCCCGGCGAGGCCCTCGGCGTAGAGGAAGCGGTGGAAGCCGCGCACGCAGGACAGGCGGCGGGCGGAGGACGAGGCCGACAGGCCGCGCTCGGCGAGGTCGGCCATGTAGCCGCGCACCGCCGGCGCCTCGATCGCCGCAGGGTCGAGCCCATGGGCGCCGAGATAGGCGAGGTAGTCGTCGAGGTCGCGCCGGTAGGCCGCGAGGGTGTTGGCCGCCGCGCCCCGCTCCGCCGCCAGCATGTCGAGATAGGATTGCGCCGCGCCGGTCCCGGCCCGGACCGCGGCGGTCCTGGTTGCGGCGGAAGGAGCCGGACGGCTCATCGGCCGGGCGGCTGGAGCTTCGAGGCCGGGATGGTCACGGACATCTCCCGCGGCGTCGGCTCGACGAAGGTGGCGAGCGCGAACATCGCCGCGTAGGCGAGCCCGGCCAGGATCGCCACGACGACGAGGAAGCGGAACAGGGTCGGCACGTCGGACGAACCTCGAAGGTACGCGGAACAGGGGCCAGTCCAGCATCCGCGGCGGCGTTGCTGCGGCGCACTCCCCGTTCGACCACGCGCTGCCAAGGCTGGCAAGGGCGGGGTCCGGCCGCGCGGCAGATTGCGCAAGGCTGTTGCGCCGATGCCGTGAATCCGTTGAATCTCCGGCGTTTCATCCTTCGCGGAAAACAGGTTAAGAACGCCGCATGGCCGAGCCCCGTCCCGTGACAGCCGACACGATCGAGAGCCGCGTCCGGCGGGGCGTCGGCGCGCGCTCGATCGTGCTCGTCGGCCTGATGGGCGCGGGCAAGAGCACGGTCGGCAAGCGGCTGTCGAGCCGCCTCGGCCTGATCTTCAAGGACGCCGACCACGAGATCGAGGCGGCGGCGGGCCTCACGATCCCGGACATCTTCGCGATCTACGGCGAGGCGAGCTTTCGCGACGGCGAGGAGCGGGTGATCGCCCGGCTCCTGCGCGAGGGGCCGATGGTGCTGGCGACCGGCGGCGGCGCCTTCATGCGGGCGACGACCCGCAACCGCATCGCCGAGGCCGGCGTCTCGGTCTGGCTCAAGGCGGAGCTGGACGTGCTGATGCGCCGGGTGCGCAAGCGGCCGGGCCGCCCGCTGCTGCAGAACGAGGATCCCGAGGGAACGATGCGCAAGCTCATGGACGTGCGCCACCCGGTCTACGGCGACGCCGACGTGATCGTGGTGTCCCGCGACGTGTCGCACGACCGCGTGGTCCAGGACGTGCTGGAGGCCATCGACGCCTATCTGGTGCGCCGGCAGGAAGACCCCTCGGCCCAAGGCGTCGCCGCGCAATGAGTGCGGCCGGGACCGTCCACGTTCCCCTCGACGGGGGCCGCGCCTACGACATCGTGGTCGGGCGCGGCGTCCTCGGCACGATCGGCTCGCGGGTCGCCGGCCTCGGCGCCCGGGCGGTGGCGGTGGTCAGCGACGCGACCGTCGCCGGGCTCTACGGCGAGGCGGTGCTCGGCTCCCTGCGGGAGGCGGGCCTGCGCGCCGGCCTCGTCACCGTCGCCCCGGGCGAGGGCTCGAAGAGCTACGCCACCCTGGCCGAGGTCTGCGACGGGCTCCTCGCCGAGCGCATCGAGCGGCGCGACCTCGTGCTGGCGCTCGGCGGCGGGGTCGTCGGCGACCTCGCCGGCTTCGCGGCGGCGATCCTCCGGCGCGGCGTGCGCTTCGTCCAGGCTCCCACCACCCTGCTCGCCCAGGTCGATTCCTCGGTCGGCGGTAAGACCGGGATCAACTCGCCGCACGGCAAGAACCTGATCGGCGCCTTCCACCAGCCGGTGCTGGTCGTGGCCGACACCGCCGCCCTCGACACGCTCTCGCCCCGGGAGATGCGGGCGGGCTACGCCGAGGTGGTGAAGTACGGCCTGATCGACGACCCGGCCTTCTTCGGCTGGTGCGAGGCGCAGTTCGGCGACATCTTCTCCGGCGGCTCCGCCCGCGAGACGGCGGTCGCCTCCTGCTGCCGGGCCAAGGCCGGCGTGGTGGTGCGCGACGAGCGCGAGGACGGCGAGCGGGCGCTGCTCAATCTCGGCCACACCTTCGCCCACGCCCTCGAGCGGCTGACCGGCTACGATTCGGCCCGGCTCGTCCACGGCGAGGCGGTGGCGATCGGCCTCGCCCTCGCCTTCCGGTTCTCGGCCCGGCTCGGCCTGTGCTCCGGCCAGGAGGCCGGCCGCGTCGCCAACCACCTCGCCCTCGCCGGGCTGCCGACCACGCTCGGAGCGGTGCCGGGCGGCTGCGGCGACGCCGACGGCCTCCTCGACGCCATGCGGCAGGACAAGAAGGTCCGCGACGGCGCGCTGACCTTCATCCTCGCCCGCGGCATCGGCCGCAGCTTCATCGCCCCCGGCATCGACCCGGGCGAAGTGCGGGGCTTCCTGCTGGACGAGCTGGCGCGCGACGCCCGTTCCTGACCCTCGCGGGTACGGCCGAAAGCCCGGCGCGACGGCACCGGGCCCGTGACGGATGCTCCTCGAGCCGCGCTTACTGCTGCGTCTTCAGGTAGGCGATCAGGTCGTCGAGCTTCTTCTCGTCCTTGATGCCGGCGAAGATCATCTTGGTGCCCGGGACGGTGCCCTTCGGGTCCGCCAGCCACTTCTTCATCGTGGCCTCGTCCCAGGTCAGACCGGAATTCTTCATCGGAGCCGAGTAGTTGTAGCCTTCGTGGGTGCCAGCCTTGCGGCCCACCACACCCTTGAGGTCGGGACCGACGCCGTTCTTGCCGAAGGCGTGGCAGGCCTTGCAGACCGCGAACGCCTTCTCTCCGGCAGCGGCGTCCTGCGCCTGCGCCACGACGGGCAGGAGCATCGCCACGGCGGTCCCCAGGATGAACTGACGCATGAAGTTTCCTCCGGAAAAGCCTGCTCGCACGGCCGAGCTTTAGAACTGTTAGCCTTAAAAACGCGACCGGCCGCCGGCGGGTACCTGCGACGAAAGGAAGCTCTACCGAGGGGGCTCGAATCGACCGGGCCAAAGTCCGGCGCCGCACGGCTTCCGCAGCGGAACCGGGCGATCCCTCACCAGGGCAGGATCGCGCCGGTATAGTCGAGATAGGCGCAGCCCCCGCGACCGAGCCGCCCTTCCACGACCCGGACCATGCCCCGCGTGCTGGTCTCGACGTCGATGTCGGCGTCCTGCCCGCCCATGTCGGTGCGCACCCAGCCCGGATGCATCAGCACGACCCCGAATCCGGCGTCGCGGTGACGGGCCTCGAAGCTGCGGGCCAGCGTGTTGAGCGCGGCCTTGCTCGCCCGGTAGGTCTCCCAGGTCCCGCCGTCGTTGGCGCCGACACTGCCGAGGATCGAACTCATCAGCACCATCAGCCCGCCGGGGGCGACCCGGTCGGCGAAAGTCTCGGCGAAGCGGATCGGGCTGACCGCGTTGGTCTCGTAGAGCTTGAGCGCGACGGCACGGTCGACCTGCGGCGCCGGAAGGTGGGCGTCCGTGGCGACGCCCGCCACCACGAACACGACGTCGAAGCGTCGTCCCGCCAGGGTCCGGTGAAGGTTCGCCACGGCCGCGTCGTCGTCGATGTCGACCCGCTCCCGCCGCAGGCCCCGGCGCGTCGAGGCGATCGAGTTCGGGCGCCGGGCCGCGCGCCGTCGCGGTGACGTCCCATCCGCGATCGAGAAACACCCTCGCCAGTCCGAGGCCGAGGCCGCGGGAGGCGCCGGCCACCAGCGCCGACCTCTTCGTATCTTCCGTCATGAACGATGCCTTCGCGTCCCGCGGGCCGTCCGTCGGCCCGCCCCGCTGCACATAGTCCCGCTCTCCCCGACCGCGAGCGGCGGCCGGTGCGGGCAGGGGCAGCGCGTGCGGCATCGCACGAGGCACGGCGTCCGGGAGAGCCGGCCCGGACGGCGCGCCCTCAGTCGCCCCTCAGTCGCGGTCGTCGTCCTGGACCGCGTCCAGCGCTTCGGTCTCGAGGTCCTCGGCGGCGTCGGCAGCGGCATGGGCCTCGAGCCCGGCGGCCTCGGCGAGGTTGCGGGTCGCGCGACGCAGGAGCTTGCGCAGGCGGCGCTTCTCCTTGGGCTCGAAGCCGTCGAGCATCTCGTCCTCGACCTCCTCCCACAGCCGCTCGATCGCCGCCGCCTTGGCGAGCCCGGACTCGGTCAGCCGGACCCGCACGACGCGGCCGTCGCCGGCCTCGGTCCGCCGCTCCACCACGCCGAGGGCGGCGAGGCGGGTGATGGTCTTCGAGGCGGTCGGCGGCCGTACCCGCAGGGCGGCGGCGAGGTCGCCCATCGTCATCGTGCCGGCGGCGGCGAGCGCCTGCACCACCTGCTCCTGGCCGGCGAACAGGTCGAGGGAGGCGAGACGGTCGCCGACCCGGCCACGATGCATCCGCGCCGCCTGGACCAGGGCCCAGCCGACGCTGCGCGAGCCCGGCAGGCGCAGGGCCTTGGACGACTTGCGCCGAGCCGCGTCCTCGGACCGCACCGGCGGGTCCTGTTCGGCCACCGTCATGACGGATGTCCCCTTGTGCGAAGATCGACCCTGCCGCGAACGCCCCATCGCCGTAAAGGCCGCTGATACCGCGGCATCTGCCCGCCCGGCGATGACGGTGCGATGACGGCGGCGCGGTTATGCACCGTTGTCCCCGCGCTTCGCCGGCCATGCCGCGGGCCGCCTCCCCGGACAGGCCGCCCGGCCCTATCCTCCCCGCCCTCAAGGAGGCCCCGCCATGCCGGCCCGCCAGTGGCACGAACTCACGACCGAGGATTTCCCGCAGGCGCGCCTGAGCCGCGCCGTCGCGGTGCTGCCGGTGGCGGCGGTGGAGCAGCACGGCCCGCACCTGCCGCTCGGCACCGACGCGATCATCGCCGAGGGCTACCTCGCCCGCGTCGCCGCCCGGGTGCCGGAGGATCTCGACGTGCTGGTCCTGCCGGTGCAGAGCGTCGGCGCCTCGGCCGAGCATGCCGGCTTTCCCGGCACCCTCAGCCTGTCGCCCGAGACGGCGCTGCGGGCCTGGGGCGAGATCGGCGGCGCGGTGGCGCGGGCCGGCTGCGGCCGGCTGGTGATCGTGACCTCGCACGGCGGCAACAGCGCGCTGATCGATCTCGTCGCCCTGGACCTGCGCGGGCGCCACGGCCTCGTCGCGGTCACGACGGCGTGGAGCCGGTTCGGCTATCCGCCGGACCTGTTTCCCGAGGACGAGATCCGCCACGGCATCCATGGCGGCGGCGTCGAGACCGCGCTGATGCTGGCGCTGCGCCCCGACCTCGTGCGGCGGGAGAAGATCGCCGACTTCGTCCCCCTCACCCGGGCGATGGAGCGGGACTACACCCACCTGCGCGCCGGCCGGCCGGCCGGCTTCGCGTGGCGGGCGGAGGACCTCAACCCGAGCGGGGCGATCGGCGACGCCACTCTCGGCCATGCCGGGGCCGGCGAGGCGGCGCTGGCCCACGGCGCCGACGCCTTCGTGACCCTGCTGCGGGACGTCTCGCGCTTCAGCCTGCCCGCGCGGCCCTCCCGACCGGCGGATTGATACACTATATCACCCGTTCCCCCTGCGGCGCCGGCGCCCGGCCCCCCTCACCTCGAAGAGTTTCCGCATGTCGGAGAAGATCCCCGTCACCGTGCTGACCGGCTACCTCGGTGCCGGCAAGACCACGCTGCTCAACCGCATCCTCACCGAGCCGCACGGCAAGCGCTACGCCGTGATCGTCAACGAGTTCGGAGAGGTCGGCATCGACAACGACCTCGTCGTCGGCGCCGACGAGGAAGTGTTCGAGATGAACAACGGCTGCATCTGCTGCACCGTGCGCGGCGACCTGATCCGCATCATGGACGGGCTGATGAAGCGGAAGGGCAAGTTCGACGCGATCATCGTCGAGACCACCGGGCTCGCCGATCCGGCTCCGGTCGCCCAGACCTTCTTCGTCGACCAGGATGTCGGCGACGTCGCGCGCCTCGATGCCGTGGTGACCGTCGCCGACGCCAAGTGGCTGACCGAGCGCCTGAAGGACGCGCCCGAGGCCAAGAACCAGGTCGCCTTCGCCGACGTGATCCTGCTCAACAAGTCCGATCTCGTCGGCCCCCGACGACCTCGCGGCGGTGGAACGGCAGATCCGCGCGATCAACCCCTCGGCGGAGATCCACCGCACCGAGCGCTGCGCGATCCCCCTCGATCAGGTGCTCGACCGCCGCGCCTTCGACCTCGACCGCATCATCGCCGTCGAGCCCGACTTCCTTGAGGAGGGCCACCATCACCACCACTCGGACGAGATCCGCTCGGTCTCGGCCAGGCTCCCGGGAGCTGTCGACCCGAACAAGTTCATGCCGTGGATCTCAAACCTCACCCAGGTCCAGGGTCCCGACATCCTGCGCTGCAAGGGCATCGTCAGCTTCCCCGACGAGCCGCGGCGGTTCGTGTTCCAGGGCGTGCACATGATCCTCGACGGCGACCTCCAGGACGAGTGGAAGCCGGGCGATCCGCGCGAATCGCGCGTGGTCTTCATCGGCCGCAACCTCGACCCGGAGCAGATCCGCCACGGCTTCGAGGCGTGCAGGGCCTGAGGCCGGATCTGCGGAGCGAAGCCGCGCCGGGCGGCCGGCGCGGCGATCGGCTCGCGCCGCCGCTTCGGCGAAGAAGGTGCGCGCCCAAGTCCTTCCCCCTCGCGTCGTCTTGCGACGACACGGAGGAATCGCCGCCGCCCGTCGCCGACAAGTCCTCGCCGTGGATTTCGACTTGAGATAGACCACGCTTCCGGCACCAACGGAATGCGCACCATGTCGAAACGATCGGAGCGGGTCGTCGAACGCAACCAGCGGCGGCTGTTGCCGCTCGTCGTCCTGGCGGTGGTTCTCGGACTGCTCAGCCTGCCGGTCGCCGTCTGGCTCGATCTCAGCCTGTTGTCCGAGCGGATCCTTCGCCAGCAGGCGAGCGAGACCGGCCGGCTCATCAACGACATGCGGGGCTTCTACGCCGAGGAGGTGGTGGACCGGGTGCTGAAGGCCGACCGCCCGGTCTCGGTGACGCACGAGTTCCGCTCCACTCCCGGCGGGATCCCGATTCCCGCCACCCTGTCGATCGAACTCGGCCGCCGGATCAGCGGCCGGGACGGCGCCGTCGGCTACAAGTTCGTCTCCGACCTGCCGTTCAGGAACCGCGATCCCTACGCCCTCGACCCGTTCGAGCAATCCGCCCTCGCCGCGCTCCGCCGGCAGACCGCCGGCCCGCCGCGACAACCGGTGGTCGAGGTCTCCGGCTCGGTCTTCGACCGGCAGGTCCGCATCGCCAGCCCGATCCTGATGGGTCCGGTCTGCGTCGCCTGCCACAACAGCCACCCCCTCAGCCCGAAGACCGACTGGTCGGTCGGCGACGTGCGCGGCATCCAGGAGGTCACGATCCGCCAGCCGATCGAGGCCAACGTCTTCGCGTTCAAGTTCCTGCTCGGCTATCTCGCCCTCGCGGCGGCGGCGGGCATCGCCATCATCCTGCTCCAGGGCCGGCAGGCCCGGCTGATCGGCGCGATGAACCGCGAACTCACCACCACCAACGACTTCCTGGCCGCGATCTCGCTCAAGATCGCCAAGTACCTGCCGCCGCAGATCTACAAGCGGATCTTCAGCGGCGAGAAGGACGTGGTGGTGCAGACCGAGCGCAAGAAGCTCACCATCTTCTTCTCCGACATCAAGGATTTCACCGCCTCGACGGAGCGGCTTCAGCCCGAGGAGCTGACCGCCCTCCTCAACGAGTACTTCACCGAGATGGCGGCGATCGCGGCCCGCCACGGCGGCACGATCGACAAGTTCATCGGCGACGCGATGCTGGTGTTCTTCGGCGACCCCGAGACGCTCGGCGTGAAGGGCGACGCCCGGGCCTGCCTCGCCATGGCGGCGGAGATGCAGCGGCGGCTCGAGCAGTTGAACACGATCTGGCGCAGCCGCGGCATCGAGGTGCCGTTCCGGGCCCGGATGGGCATCAACACCGGCTATTGCAACGTCGGCAATTTCGGCAGCGACGACCGGCTGGACTACACGATCATCGGGGCGGAGGCGAACCTCGCCGCCCGGCTTCAGTCGATCGCCGAGCCCGGCGGCATCATGCTGAGCTTCGAGACCTATTCCCAGGTCCGAGACGTGGTCCACGCCGCGCCGCAACCGCCGATCCGCATGAAGGGCATCAGCCGCGAGGTGATGCCTTACGCCGTCCGCGGCCTGACCGGAGACCTCGCCGTCGTCCCGACGGTCATCTCCGAGCAGACCACCGGCCTCGAACTCTTCCTCGACGTCGACGCGATCGACGGCGCCGCGGTCGAGCGGGCCCGGCGGCGCCTCACCGAGGCGCTTCAGGCCCTCGACCGCAAGGCGCAGCCGAACCCCGCATAGGCGACGTCGGACCGTGTCCGATCGTTCGACCCGGCGGCGAGCGCCGTCTCGCCCAGGTCAGCGGACCGTGACCTGATCCTTGATCCGCTCGAAGGTGCTGCGGCTGAGGATGCGCCGGGAGAGCAGATCCTGCGGTCGTCCGTAGGGACGCCCGGCGACGATCGCCTTGCCGATCATGCCGCCGCCGCGCAGGCCGTTCAATTCGGAGAGGGTCGCGGTGTTGAGATCGAGGACGCCCGCTGCCGCCGGGGGCGCGGGCTCGGCCTGCGCCGCCGCGGCCGGCGAAGGCTCCGGCGGTGCCGCCGGAGGCGAGAATACCGGCGGCGGTGCCTGCGCGACCGGCGGTGGCGCGACCGGAGCGGTGTCCGGTTGCGGCCGGGGCGGCGCGGCCTCGGGCGGGCGCGGTCCGGGATAGACGGAGCGGACGGCGGCGTCGGCAGGCTTCGCCGCCTCGCCGCGGCCGGCATCGCCGACCTTCGGCGGTTCGGAGACCGGCGGTTCGCCGGTGCGCGGCGCCAGCATCTGCCACAACATCGCCAGGCCCGCGGCCAGGACGACGATGACGAGAGCGCGGGTCACGGCAGAACCGGTCAGCATCCTGGGCGGGCTCCGCGGGTCATGGATGACACCGCACCATGCTTAACGTGGGTCAACCGACTCGAACAGTTCGGAACCCGCCCCGGCCCGCAGCCATCCTCAGGGACTTGGGGGTCCGTGACGGCTACGGGCCGGCCACCCGGAGGCGACGCGGTTTTTCACGTGAAACAGCGGCGGACGCCCCGGGCACGGTTTCACCGGCGAAGCCCGGGCTGACGCAACACCGATCTCGCTTCTTGCCCGGATCCGACCTATAAGCCGCGCTCCGCGAAGCACCGCGCGAAATCCACGGCGCATGAGGTGTGCAGGAGCGAACGATGAGCGAGCGTTGGAACCCGACGAGCTGGCGGCGGCTGCCGATTCAGCAGGTGCCGGACTATCCGGATGCGGCGGCGCTGGAGACGGTCGAACGTCAGCTCGCGAGCTTTCCGCCACTGGTCTTCGCCGGCGAGGCGCGCAAGCTCAAGGCGAGCCTCGCCAAGGTGGCGGCGGGCGAGGCGTTCCTGCTCCAGGGCGGCGACTGCGCCGAGAGCTTCGACGAGCACTCCGCCGACAACATCCGCGACTTCTTCCGCGTCTTCCTGCAGATGGCGCTGGTGCTGACCTTCGCCGGCGGCTCGCCGGTGGTGAAGGTCGGGCGCATCGCCGGTCAGTTCGCCAAGCCGCGCTCGTCGCCGAGCGAGATCGTCGGCGGCGTCGCGCTGCCGAGCTACCGCGGCGACATCGTCAACGGCCTCGGCTTCTCGGCCGAGGAACGGGTGCCGAGCCCGCAGCGGCAGCTCGAAGCCTACCGCCAGTCCGCCGCGACCCTGAACCTGCTGCGCGCCTTCGCCACCGGCGGCTACGCCAACCTGGAGAACGCGCATCGCTGGATGCTCGGCTTCGTCAAGGACTCGCCCCAGTCCTCGGCCTACGCCGGCCTCGCCCAGCGGATGACCGAGACCCTCGACTTCATGCAGGCGATCGGCATCAACCCGGAGACGCACCAGGAGGTGCGCCAGACCGATTTCTACACCAGCCACGAGGCGCTGCTTCTCGGCTACGAGCAGGCCCTCACCCGGGTCGACTCGACCAGCGGCGACTGGTACGCGACCTCGGGCCACATGCTGTGGATCGGCGACCGCACCCGGCAGGCCGACCACGCCCACATCGAGTACGCCCGCGGAATCCACAATCCGGTCGGGCTCAAGTGCGGTCCCTCGCTCAAGTCCGACGACCTCCTGCGGCTGATCGGGCTGCTCAACCCGGACAACGAGGCCGGCCGCCTGACCCTGATCTGCCGCTTCGGCGCCGACAAGGTCGGCGACCACCTGCCCGGCCTGATCCGGGCGGTGGAGCGCGAAGGCCGCAAGGTGGTGTGGTCGTGCGACCCGATGCACGGCAACACCATCACGGCGAGCGGCTACAAGACCCGGCCGTTCGACCGGGTGATGAAGGAGATCCAGGGCTTCTTCGACGTCCACCGGGCCGAGGGTACCTATGCCGGCGGCATCCATCTGGAGATGACCGGCAAGAACGTCACCGAGTGCACCGGCGGTGCCCGGGCGCTGACGGCGGAGGATCTTCAGGACCGCTACCACACCTACTGCGACCCGCGGCTCAACGCCGAGCAGGCGCTGGAAGTCGCGTTCCTGACCGCCGACCTCGTCAAGCGCGAGCGCAAGGACAAGGAGCGGCCGCGGATCGAGGCGGCGGAGTAGATCGCGGAGGGGCGGCGCGGCCGCCCCTCCTCCCATCCTCCGGAGACTCCTCCCCTGCTCACGCCCGACGAATGGAACGCCCTCCGGCTCAGCCTTCAGGTCGCGGGCGTCGCGACGCTCGCGAGCCTGATCCCCGGCTTCGCCGTCGCGCATTGCCTCGCCCGCCGCTCGTTCCGCGGGCGGGCTCTCCTCGACGGGCTGGTTCACCTTCCGCTGATCCTGCCGCCGGTGGTCACCGGCTACCTGCTGCTCCTCGCCTTCGGCCGCCGCGGCTGGTTCGGTCCGGCGCTGGCCGAGATCGGCATCGTGTTCTCGTTCCGCTGGACCGGCGCGGCCCTCGCCTGCGCGGTGATGGGCTTTCCCCTGATGGTGCGGGCGATGCGGCTGTCGATCGAGGCGGTAGACCGGAAGCAGGAACAGGCGGCGGCGACCCTCGGGGCCCGTCCCGCGATGGTGTTCCTCCTCGTGACGCTGCCGCTCTCCCTGCCCGGCATCCTCGCCGGCGCGGTGCTCGCCTTCGCCAAGGCGATGGGCGAGTTCGGCGCCACCATCACCTTCGTGTCGAACATCCCGGGCGAGACCCAGACCCTGCCCTCGGCGATCTACACCCTGATCCAGGTGCCGGGGGGCGAGGCCGGCGCCTTCCGCCTGACCCTGATCTCGGTCGCGGTGTCGATGCTCGCGCTCATCGCCTCCGAGGGCCTCGCCCGCCGCGCCCGCCGGCGGCTCGGCGCATGATCGAGGTCGTGCTCACGCATCGGCAGGGCGCGTTCACCCTCGACGTCGCCTTCACCGCCGCCGGCCGCGTCACCGCCCTGTTCGGCCGCTCCGGCTCGGGAAAGACCACCCTGGTCAACGCCCTCGCCGGCCTGCTGCGGCCGGAGCGCGGACGCATCGTTGTCGACGGTCAGGTGCTGCTCGACACCGCGCGACGCATCGACGTGCCGGCGCACCGGCGCAGGATCGGGTACGTGTTCCAGGATGCGCGCCTGTTCCCGCATCTCGACGTCCGGGGCAACCTGCTGTTCGGCCGCCGCTTCGCCCGGGCGGAAGGCGGCCCCTCGCTCGAGGCCGTCGCCGGGCTCCTCGGCATCGCGGCCCTCCTCGGGAGGCGTCCGGCCGGCCTGTCGGGAGGCGAGCGTCAGCGCGTGGCGATCGGGCGGGCGCTGCTGGCCCGGCCCCGGCTGCTGCTGATGGACGAGCCGCTCGCCGCCCTCGACGAGGCCCGCAGGACCGAGATCATGCCGTATCTCGCCCGCCTTCGGGACGAGGCCGGGATGCCGATCGTCTATGTCAGCCACGCCGTCGCCGAGGTGGCGCAGCTCGCCGGCACCGTGGTGATCCTGTCCGAGGGCCGGGTCGCCGCCGCGGGTCCCACGGCCGAGATCCTGCGGCGCGGCGACCTGTTCCAGGGTCGCGACACGGCCGAGGTCGGCGCGCTGCTCGACATGCGGATCGCCGCGCACGATGCCGGCTTCGGCCTGACCCGCCTCGACGGGCCGGTGGGATCCCTGACGATCCCGCTGGTTCCGCAGCCGCCCGGAACGCCGGTCCGGATACGGGTCCGCGCCCGCGACGTCCTGATCGCGCAGCCGCCGCTCTCCGGCCTCAGCGCCCGCAACCGCCTCCCCGGCCGGATCGTCGCGGTGACCGCGGACGGCGAAGGGCCGCACGCGCTCGTGGTCGTCGCCTGCGGCTCCGCGGAGCTCGGCGCCCGGATCACCCGGCAGGCGGCGCACGAGATGGGGCTGGCCCCGGGACAGGCCGTCGTCGCGGTGGTGAAGACCGTCGCCTTCGACACCGACACGATCGGGACGGCGAGCGAGGTGGAGATCTGATCCCCGAACACGAGCGGCGGGCCCCGGGGGACCCGCCGCGTCGTCATGCGGCGTCAGGATGGCTCGATCCGGACGCCGGAGATGGATGGACGGCTCAGCGGGCGCCCGGCAGGCGCTCGGCCTGAGCGAGGTGATGCTGCATCACCGGCAGTGCCTGCTCGGCATAGGCGCGCAGGGCCGGGTTCGGGCCGGACTGGGCGTAGGCCTGATGGCTGGCGACGGCCATGCGGTGCGACTGGACCTGCATCTGCGCGAAGGTGCGGTCGAAGCGCGGACCGGCCGGGGTGCTGGCGAGCTCGCTCAGCATCGCCTGCTGCTCGGGGCTCAGCGGCACGACCTGGGTCGCGGCGGTGGTGGAGACGTCGCCGTCCATATCGAAGGCGTTCGCGCCGGCGCGAGCGCCGCTCGACAGGCCGGTGCCGAGACCCTCGACCGCGCCGACCGGGCCGCCCTGGAGGGTGCCGCCGACCACGCCGGCCGCAGCACCGGTGGCGGCGCCGACCGCGGTGCCGGCGATCTGGAACGGCGCCTCGATCAGGCCGCCGACGAGGCCGCCATTGGTGCCGCGGGCCACGTTCTCGCGGCCGCCGAGCAGGGCGACGTTGGCGGCGCGGTGATCGCGGATCATCTCGCGGGCGTAGGAGCGGACCTGCGGGTTGCGGCTCCTCTCGAGGGCGATCTGGCTCGACTTGACCTCGAACGCGTTCGACATCAGCGCCTGCGAGCGGAACTCGTTGAAGTTGCCGATCTGCTGTGCGGCGACGGGGGTCGCAAGAGCAACCATCAGGCCCGAGAGAGCAACGTACTTCTTCATCATGAAATCTCCGAACGAAATAACTTCGGCGGCGTCGGGATCGGCGATGGATCGACCAACCCGCGCGCTCGCCAACCGGTCAAGTTACCTTGCCCCAACAACGGAAGCGGTCCGGCTTGGTTCCCAAAGAAAAATTAACCCAGCGCGAGGGGCCGGCATCCCGGACCCGGTGTCGGCGATCCGCCGAGGTGGACGAGGCGGGGTGGCCCGCCGCCGCGAGTCTGCGTAGAACCCGACCCTTCCGACCCCGCGTGAATCCTCCTCGTTCCGTGCCGAGTTCCGTGCCGAGCCCGTCGAAGCTGCCCCTGATCCAGGTCCTGCGTGCCGTCGCGGCGCTGATGGTCGTCGTCAGCCACGGGCAGGCCGAGGCATCCGCGCTCGCGGCCCGCCTCGGACTCGGGTTCCAGCCTGCCGGGTGGCTGCCCTGGAACGCCGGCGTCGACATCTTCTTCGTGATCTCGGGCTTCATCATCGTCCACGCGGCGGGCCCCCTGCACGGTCGGCCCCGCGCGCGCCGGCGCTTCCTCGCCCATCGGGTCGCCCGGGTGGTGCCGCTCTACTGGCTGATGACGAGCGCCTATCTGGCGATGGTCCTGGTCCGGCCGGGCCTGCTGAACGCGCCGGGCGGCGCCGACCCGGCCTATCTCGCCGCCTCGTACCTGTTCTGGCCGACCGCGCGGCCGGACGGGGCGGTGACGCCGCTCTACTCCCTCGGCTGGACCCTGAACTACGAGATGGCGTTCTACGCCCTCTTCGCCCTCGCCCTGCCCCTGTCCCGCCGCCGGGCCGTGGCGGCGGTGGCCCTGAGCCTCGCCGCCCTCGTCACCGCGACCCGGTTCGCGGGAACGCTGCCGACCCCCCTCGCCTACTGGGGTGACCCGATCGTGCTCGAATTCGCCTTCGGCCTCGGGCTCGGCCTGCTGCGGGCCGAGGGTCTGCGCCTGCCGGATCCCGCGCGGGCGGGTCTGGCCGTCGCCGGCCTCGCCCTCCTGTCCCTCGCCGGCGACGCTCCCGTCCTGCCGCGGGCCCTGGCCTGGGGCGGGCCGGCGGCGCTGCTCGTCGCCGCGGCCTCCCTGGGCCGGCGGGAGCCGGAGGGCGGCCTCGTCCGGGCCGCGGCGCGTCTCGGCGACGCCTCCTACGCGCTCTACCTCGTCCACCCCTTCGCGATCCGGGCGGTCGGCCTCGGCGGCGCCGCGCTCGCCGCCGGCCTCGGCCTGCCCGGCCTCGTGGCAGCGATGCTGGGGGCCGCCTGCGCGGCGGCGCTGGCCGTCCACCGCCTCGTCGAGCGCCCGCTCGACCGCATCCTGCGCCGGCGGCTGGACCCGGGAGCGAACCCGGGGCGGGCGCCCCGCCGCGAGGCGGAGCACCGCGAGCGCGCGTGAGGGACCCCGCTCGCGCGTTCGGACGTCCGGCCGGTCAGGGCTTCTTCGGCTCCGCCGGTGCGGCATCGGCCGGCTTGGCGGGGGCCGCGGCCTCGGTCTTCTCGACCTTCGCCTGATCGCGCAGCCTGGTGATCACCTCCTGCTGCGTCTTGCGGGTCAGGTAGGCGTCGACCTGCTCGCGCATCTCCTCGAAGCTCGGCACCGGCTTGGTGCGCTTCTCCTCGACCTTGATCACGTGCCAGCCGAACTGCGTCTTCACCGGATCGGAGAGCTTGCCGGCATCGAGCTTGAACGCGGCGTCGGCGAAGGGCGCCACCATCCGGTCCCTGGTGAACCAGCCGAGATCGCCGCCCTCGGCCTTCGAGCCGGGATCCTTCGACGCCTCGGCGGCGATCTTGGCGAAATCCTCGCCGCCCTTCAGCCGGGCCGCGATCTTCTTCGCCTCGGCCTCGCTCTCGACGAGGATGTGGCGGGCGTGGACCTCCTCCTCGGGCTTCATCGCCTTCACGGTCTCGTCGTAGAGCTTGCGCGCCGCCTCCGGCGTCACCGCCTTCTTGGCCTCGCGCTCGAGGTACTCGTCGAGCAGGAGCTTGTCGCGGAAGTAGGCGAGCTTGCGGGCGAAGTCCGGGCTGTCGGCGACCTTCGCCTTCTCGGCCGCCTGGGCGCCGAGCTTGAGGTCGATCATGTAGTCGAGCAGCAGGGTCTGCTTCTGGTCCTCGCCGACGCCGGGCAGCGACAGCGCGGGATCGTCCGCCGCCACCGCGAGGTCGCCCACCGTGACCGGGGCGCCGTTGACGCGCGCCATCACCTTGTCGGCGGGCGGGGTCTGGGCGAGGGCGGCCGCCGGCAGCGCGAGGGAGAGCGCGAGGGCGCCCGAACGCCAGAGGGAGGTGAGATGGGACATCGATGATCCTCGACAACCGTGCAGATCTGACCCTGAGACATCGCGCCCGCGAAACCTCGGGCCTCGAACTGTCCGTCGCGCGGAGAGGTGGCGCAGATCCCTCGGCAACACAAGCGCCACCGCCGGTCGCAGCCCACCGGCCGGCGATGGTAGATTCGTGCGGCGCCATCGTCGGTGACGACGCCTCCGGCCGGGGACCGCCGCCCGAACCGGACGCCGCCGCCCGCCGTTGCGCTCGGGACGCCCCGAGAGCCTTCCTTCCAGCAGGCCGCGATGAGCACCTACCGCTTCGACCGCATCCTGACGCCGCGCTCCGTCGCCCTGGTGGGCGCGAGCGGGCGCGACCGATCCTTCGGCGCCGCCATCCTGCGCAACCTGCGCCGGGGCGGATTCCCCGGCCCGATCTGGCCGGTGAACCCGAACCATGCCAGCATCTCCGGCCTGCCCTGCCATCCCGCCATCGACGCCACCCCGGAACCCGCCGACCTCGTCGTGGTGGTCTCCCCGGCCGAGAGCGTGCCGGGCATCGTCGAGGCGGCGGGGCGCTTCGGATGCGCCGCCGCCGTGATCGTCACCGCCGGGCTGGGCAGCGGTCCCGGATCGGTCGGCCACGCCGCGCGCGAGGCGGCGCGCGTGCACGGATTGCGGCTGATCGGGCCGGATTGCATGGGGCTCGCGGTGCCGGGCTCGCGGCTCGATGCGAGCCTGATGGCCGAGGAGCCGCCGAAGGGCGACCTCGCGCTGATCTCGCAGTCGCGCACGGTCGCGGCCGGCATCGTCGCCTGGGCGGCGGCGCGCGGCCACGGCTTCTCCGCGGTGGTCTCCCTCGGTCAGGCGATCGACGTCGACATCGCCGACTGCCTCGACCACTTCGCCACCGATCGCACCACCCGGGCGATCCTGCTCTCCCTCGACGCCGTCGCCGACGCGCCGAAATTCATGTCCGCCGCCCGTGCCGCCGCCCGCGCCAAGCCGGTGGTGGTGCTGCGCACCGGACGCAGCGATCCGGCCCGGCCGGAGCACGCGGCCACCCATGCCGGGCTGCTCGCCCGCCCGGACACGGTCTACGACGCCGCGTTCCGCCGCGCCGGCCTGCTGCGGGTGGACGACCTCGACACGATGTTCTCGGCGGTCGAGACGCTGAGCCGGCAAAGACCCTTCCCCGGCAAGCGTCTCGCCATCGTCGCCAACGGTCGCGGCGTCGGCGCCCTCGCGGTCGACCGGCTGGCGGATCTCGGCGGCGGCCTCGCGGAGCTGTCGCCCGATGCCCGCGCCGCGCTCGACAGGACCTTGCCGGCGACGGGTCTCGCCGCCTCGGCGACCTCGCCGTGGCGCAGCCCCCTCGACCTCGGCGCCGATGCCGGCGGCGACCGCTACGCGGCCGCTCTCGACGCTCTGCTCGCCGACCGCGCCAACGATGCCGTCCTGGCGATCAACGTTCCCACCGCCCTCTCGGACGGCGGCGAGGCGGTGGCGGCGATCGCGGAGGCGACGAGCCGCCACCGCCGCGGGAGCTTCCGCGCGAAGCCGGTCTTCGCCGTGACCATGGGCGACGGCGACGGCGCCGACGACCCGCTCAAGCGCGCCGGCATTCCGCGCTTCGCCACCGACGCCGAGGCGGTCGAGGGCTTCATGCACCTCGTGCGCTACCGCGAGGCGCAGGACGACCTGATGAAGACGCCGGACTCGCTGCCGCGGGACTTCTCGCCCGACGTGACGGCGGCCCGGCGCATCGTCGCCGGGGCGCTGACGCAGGGCCGCACCTGGCTCGACCCGCAGGAGGTGACGGGACTGCTCGCCGCCTACGACATCCCGACGCTCCCGCTTCGGGTCGTCGCGAGTGCCGATGCGGCGGCCGAGGCCGCCTGGCCGGTGATCGCGGCCGGCGGCACCGTGGCGCTCAAGCTCGTCTCCCCCGACATCGTCCACAAGTCGGATGTCGGCGGGGTCCACCTCGACCTGACCAGCGAGGCCGCGGTGCGCGACGCCGCCGCGGCGATCCTCGCCCGCGCCGCCCGGGACCGGCCGGAGGCGCGGATCACCGGGTTCGCCGTGCAGCCGATGCTGCGCCGGCCCAAGGCCCGCGAGCTGATCGCCGGCCTCGCCGACGACCCGGTCTTCGGCCCGGTGGTGGTCTTCGGCCGCGGCGGCACGGCCGTGGAGGTGATCGACGATCGCGCCCTCGCCCTGCCGCCCCTGGACCTGCGCCTCGCCGCGGAGCTGATCGGCCGCACCCGGGTCGCCCGCCGGCTCAAAGCCTATCGCGACGTCGCCGCCGCCGACGAGCGGGCGGTCGCCCTGGTCCTGGTCAAGCTCGCCCAGGCGGCGGCCGACCTTCCGGAACTGCGGGACCTCGACATCAATCCGCTGCTCGCCGACGAGACCGGCGTGATCGCCCTCGATGCCCGGGCCGCGGTGGCCCCGCTCCCCGCCGCTGGCCGGCGCGATGCCGGCAGCGGCCCGAGCCACGCCCGCTTCGCCGTGCGCCCCTACCCGACCGAGTGGGAGCGCCGGATCGCCCTGGGCGATCGGCCGGTGCTGATCCGCCCGGTGCGGCCGGAGGACGAGGGGATGTTCGAGGCGTTCTTCCGCACCGCCAGTCCCGACGACCTGCGCCTGCGCTTCTTCGCGCCGGTGCGCGACTTCAACCATGCCTTCCTGGCTCGCCTCACCCAGCTCGACTACGCCCGTGCGATCGCCTTCGTGGCGATCGAGCCTGACGGCACGATGATGGGGGCGGTGCGCCTGCACGCCGACGCCAACCACCGCAGCGGCGAGTTCGCGATCATGATCCGCTCGGACCTCAAGGGCCTCGGCCTGGGCCGCGCCCTCATGGAGCTGATGATCGACTGGGCCCGGGTCGAGGGCATCACCCGCATCGAGGGCCAGGTGCTGCGCGAGAACAGGGCGATGCTGACCCTGTGCCGCGCCCTCGGCTTCGCGATCCGGTCCGACCCCGACGACCCGGACCTCGTGCGGGCCGAACTCGATCTCGACCGGCCGGCGGCCGGCGCTCCGGCGTGAGTCATACGGTTTCCGATCGATCGTTTGGCGATTGCTACGCAACCATGCCGCGATGCGACGATCACGCCTTCGCCAGCCGGGCCCCGAAGATCGCGCTGCCGACCCGGACATGGGTCGCGCCCATCTGGATCGCCGCCGGGTAGTCGGCGCTCATCCCCATCGACAGCACGGGCAGCCGGTGCCGGGCCGCGACGGCGGCGAGCAGGCCGAAATGCGCCGAGGGCGGATCCTCGGCCGGCGGGATGCACATCAGCCCCGAGACGGCGAGGCCGTGCGCGTCCCGGCACTCGGCCAGGAAGGCGTCGATGGCGGAGGGCGAGACGCCGCCCTTCTGCGGCTCGTCGCCGGTATTCACCTGCACCAGCAGCCTCGGCTGCCGGCCGGCGCGGCGGATCTCCTTCGCCAGGGCTGCCGCCAGCGAGGTCCGGTCGAGGGTCTGGATGACGTCGAACAGCGCGACCGCCTCGCGGGCCTTGTTCGATTGCAGCGGGCCGATCATGTGCAGTTCGACGTCCGGGAACGCCTCCCGCAAGGCCGGCCACTTCGCCTGCGCCTCCTGGACGTAGTTCTCGCCGAAGACCCGCTGACCGGCCTCCAGAACCGGACGGATGCCCTCCGGTGCCACCGTCTTCGACACCGCCACCAGGGCGACCGCGGCCGGGTCGCGGTCGTTGTCCGCGGCGGCGCGGGCGATCTCCTCCCGCACCGCCTGCCACTGCGTCACGGTGGTCTCGGTCATGCGCGGATCCTCATGCGAGTGGGTCTTCGGAAGACAGAGCAGGCCCGCCGGCAGGGCCGTTGACCCTGGAAAGCAACCGTGTCCTAAGCATCCATCCGCCGACGGCGTCCGACGTCTCGGCGCGAACGACGATGCGCCACCAGGAAATCGGGGCAGGCCGGGTCGGGCGACCCTGCTTAGTCCGGCCGCGCCGCGCCGGGCAAGCTCGACCGCCCTGCGTGCCGCCGTTTTCCCTGGTTTCCCCTCCGGTTCCGAACCCAAGACGCCCGCCATGGCCGAACGCTACAACGCAAAGGACTCCGAACCCCACTGGCAGGCGGTTTGGGCCGAACGCGACATCTACCGGACCCGCAACGACGACCCGCGGCCGAAATACTACGTGCTCGAGATGTTCCCCTATCCGTCGGGGCGCATCCACATGGGCCACGTGCGCAACTACGCCATGGGCGACGTCGTGGCCCGCTACAAGCGCGCCAGGGGCTTCAACGTGCTGCACCCGATGGGGTGGGACGCCTTCGGCCTGCCGGCCGAGAACGCGGCGATGCAGAACGGGATCAACCCGCGGGACTGGACCTACGCCAACATCGCGACGATGCGGGCGCAACTGCAATCGATGGGCCTGTCGCTCGACTGGAGCCGCGAGATCGCGACCTGCGATCCCGACTACTACAAGCACCAGCAGCGGATGTTCCTCGACTTCCTGAAGGCCGGGCTGGTGGCGCGGCGCACCGCGAAGGTGAACTGGGATCCGGTCGACCACACCGTTCTCGCCAACGAGCAGGTCATCGACGGCCGCGGCTGGCGCTCGGGGGCACTGGTGGAGCAGCGCGAGCTGACCCAGTGGTTCCTGAAGATCACGGACTTCGCCCAGGACCTCAGCGACCGGCTCGACACCCTCGACCGCTGGCCGGAGAAGGTCCGGCTGATGCAGAAGAACTGGATCGGCCGGTCCGAGGGGCTGGAGGTCCGCTTCGCCCTGGACGGCGCACCGGACGGCGTGCCGGCGGAGGTGACGGTATTCACCACCCGCCCCGACACCCTGTTCGGGGCGAGGTTCCTGGCGGTCGCCGCCGACCATCCCCTCGCCGCCGCGGTCGCCTCCGGCAATTCGGCGCTGCAGGGCTTCATCGAGGAGTGCCGCCGGATCGGAACCGCCCAGGAGGCGATCGACACCGCGGAGAAGCTCGGCTTCGACACCGGCCTGCGGGTGCGCCACCCGCTCGACCCGTCCTGGACCCTGCCGGTCTACGTCGCGAACTTCGTGCTGATGGAGTACGGCACCGGCGCGGTGTTCGGCTGCCCGGCGCACGACCAGCGCGACCTCGACTTCGCCAACAAGTACGGGCTCGGCAACACGCCGGTGGTCTGCCCGCCCGATCAGGACCCGGCGAGCTTCGTCGTCACCGACACCGCCTATGACGGCGACGGGCGGATGATCCATTCCCGCTTCCTCGACGGGATGACCACCGACGATGCCTTCCAGGCCGTCGCCGCCCGGCTCGAAGCCGAACGGCTGGGTGAGGCCCCGGTGGGCCAGCGCAAGGTGCAGTTCCGCCTGCGCGACTGGGGCATCTCGCGCCAGCGCTACTGGGGCTGTCCGATTCCGGTGATCCACTGCGATGCCTGCGGCGTCGTTCCAGTGCCGGTCGAGGATCTGCCGGTGAGGCTGCCGGAGCAGGTGTCGTTCGACGTGCCGGGCAACCCGCTGGAGCGCGACGCCGCGTGGCGCGCCGTCCCCTGCCCCACCTGCGGCGCGGCGGCGCGGCGCGAGACCGACACGATGGACACGTTCGTCGATTCGTCGTGGTACTACGCCCGCTTCACCGCACCGTGGCTCGACGACGCCCCGACCGACCCGAAGGTCGCCGACCACTGGCTCGCGGTCGATCAGTACATCGGCGGGATCGAGCACGCGATCCTGCACCTGCTGTACTCGCGCTTCTTCATGCGGGCGATGCGCGAGACCGGATGGGCCGGCATCGACGAGCCGTTCGCCGGCCTGTTCACGCAGGGCATGGTGGTGCACGAGACCTACAAGGACGCGGCCGGCGCCTGGGTCCAGCCGGCCGAGATCCGCCTCGCCAGCGAGGACGGCGCCCGCAAGGCGTTTCACGTGAAAACCGGCGAGCCGGTCTCGATCGGCTCGATCGAGAAGATGTCGAAGTCGAAGAAGAACGTCGTCGATCCCGACGACATCATCGCCTCCTACGGCGCCGACACCGCGCGCTGGTTCATGCTCTCCGACTCACCGCCCGAGCGCGACGTGATCTGGACCGAGGAAGGCGTGCAGGGCGCCTCCCGCTTCGTTCAACGGGTCTGGCGCCTCGCCAACGAGGCCGCCGGGCATCAAGGCGCGGACGGACCGGCCGACCTCGGCGTGCGCAAGGCGGCGCACAGGGCACTGGCCGCGGTCGGCGAGGACATCGAGCGGCTGCGCTTCAACCGCTGCGTCGCCCACGCCTACGAACTCGCCAACGCCCTCCAGGAGGCGCTGAACGCCGGAACCAGGCCCGGCCGCCCCGCCCTCCTGGAAGCGAGCGGGATCCTGGTGCAGATCATCGCCCCGATGATGCCGCACCTCGCCGAGGCGTGCTGGGCGGTGCTCGGGCGCGACGGTCTGGTCGCCGACGCGGCGTGGCCCGAGGTCGAGACCGGCCTGCTGGTCGAGGACAGCGTGACTCTGCCGGTGCAGATCAACGGCAAGAAGCGCGCCGACGTGACCGTGCCGACCGATGCCGACGCGGCGATGGTCGAGGCGGCCGTGCTGGCCCTGGAGGCGGTGCAACGCGCCCTCGACGGCAAGACGCCGCGCAAGGTCATCGTGATCCCGAAGCGCATCGTCAACGTGGTGGCATGAGCCGCCGTGGCGTGAGCCATCGTGGCCTGCGCCATCACGATCCTGCCGCAGCCTTTCATTAAGCCTGCTGCTCTAGCTTTCGGCCCGGGCCTGTGCACACGCACGGCCCGGGCCGGCATCGTGCGGTTTCGACCGGACCGTGCGGCCTGATTCTTAAGGGGTGGGACGAACCGGCATGGCACGCAGCATGGCGACGATCGCGGGACGCTTCGCCCTTGCGGGATCCCTCGCGCTGAGCCTGTCGGCCTGCTTCCGCCCGCTCTACGGTCCGACGCCGTCGGGCGTTCCGCTGGCCGCGATGCTGGCGTCGATCCAGGTCGACCCGGCCCAGACCGCCGCGGGCCAGGAACGCCTCGGCCATTACCTGCGAAGCGAACTGGTGTTCGATCTCGACGGCTCCGGCCAGTCGGCCGAGAAACGCTACCGCCTGTCCCTGGTGGCGAGCGAGCAGGTGCAGACGCCGATCGTCAGCTCGATCACCGGCCGGGCCGAATCCGCGACGCTGATCGGCACCGCGACCTACCGGGTCACCACGCTCGACGGCAGCCGCACCCTCACCGAGGGCGTGGCGCAGGGGTCGGCGACCTACGACCGCTCGGTGCAGCGCTTCGCCAGCGTCCGCGCCGCCCGCGAGGCCGAGATCCGTCTGGCCAAGGTCCTGGCCGACCAGATCAAGAACCGGGTCGCCGCCATCCTGGCGACGCAGCCCCTGTGACGGCGGTCAGGGCGGGCGACGTCGAGGGATTGCTGCGCCGCGGACCGGATCCGCGCATCGCCGTGGTCCTCGTCTACGGCCCGGATACCGGCCTCGTGGCCGAGCGGGCACGCAAGCTCGCCGAGACTGCGGTCGAAGACCCATCCGACCCCTTCGCCCTGGTCAAGATCGACGGCGACGTGCTCGCCGGCGATCCCGGCCGCCTGATCGACGAGGCCGGCACGGTCGGACTGTTCGGCGGCCAGCGCGCCGTCTGGGTCCGCCCCGGCAGCCGCAACTATGCCCCGGCCATCGACGCCGTGCTGAAGGCCGAGCCCACCGGCACCCGCATCGTGGTCGAGGCCGGCGACCTCGCCAAGTCCTCGCCGCTTCGCGGGCTGTGCGAACGGTCAGCGAAGGCGCTGGCGATCCCGTGCTATCCGGACGATGCCGGCCAGCTCGCCGACCTGATCGAGCGCACCCTGCGCGCCGAGGGCCTGCGCATCTCCCGCGAGGCCCGCGAGACCCTGGCCGCCGGACTCGGCGGCGACCGGCGGGCCAGCCTGGGCGAGATCGAGAAGCTCGCGCTCTACGCCCGCGGCCGGGGTGAGGTCACCCTGGAGGATGTCGAGGCGGTCGCGAGCGACGTGTCCGGTTCGGTCCTCAATGCCCTGATCGATGCCGCCTTCGCCGGCCGTCTCGCCGAGGCCGAGCGCCAGTACCGGCGGTTCCGGATCGAGGGCATGGATGCCTCGGTGATGCTCGGAGCCGGCCTCCGCCACGCCCTGACGCTCCTCGGCACCCGCATCGATGGCGAGGGCAAGAGTCCGTCCGCGATGGTGGCGGGATGGCGCGGCCTTCATTTTCGCCGGCAAAAGATCGTCGAGACGCACCTCGCACGGTGGAATCCCGCCGGCCTGCGCCGCTCCGTCAGCCTGTTGCAGGACGCGATCCTGGCCTGCCGCCGGGCAGATGCCGGCTTCGCCCATGCCGTGGCGCTCGATGCCGTCCTGAAGCTCGCCGCGGAAGCGAACCGCCGCGGCTGAGCGTGCCTCAGCCGCCGACCTGAACTTCGAGGCGGCGGCAGAGCCCGTCGAGCTGGTCGAGGCTGCCGTAGCGCAGACGAACCTCACCGCTGTCACCGCGATGCTCGATCGACACCGTCAGGCCGAGAACATCCTCGAGCCGGCGCTCCAAGGCCCGGGTGTCGGCGTCCTTCCCGGGTGCGGCCTTGCGCGGACGCCCCGGCCGCGGCCCGGACGACGCGTTGTGCTCGGCGGCGAGCGCCTCGACGTCGCGCACTGTCATGCCCTCGTCGATGACGCGCTGGGCCACGAGGTCGGGATCCCTGACCGCGAGCAGCGCCCGGGCGTGACCGGCGGTGAGGCGGCCGGCGACGACGTGCTCCTGCACGCCCGGCGGCAACTGGAGCAGCCGCAAGGTGTTGGCGAGGTGGCTGCGGCTCTTGCCGATGATCTCGGCCAGCTCCGTCTGGGTGTAGCGGAACTCCGACATCAGCCGCTCGTAGCCGGCGGCCTCCTCGATGGCGTTGAGGTCGGCGCGCTGGACGTTCTCCAGGATCGCGTATTCGAGCGAGGTGCGGTCGTCGACCTCGACCACCACCACCGGGACGTCGTGCAGGCCGGCACGCTGCGAGGCGCGCCAGCGCCGCTCTCCGGCCACGATCTCGAACGCATCCGGCACCCCGGTCACCGCCCGCACGACGATCGGCTGGATCACGCCGCGGGTGCGGATCGAGGCGGCGAGTTCCTCCAGTTCCGCATCGGCGAAGGTCCGGCGCGGGTTGCGCGGATTGGGGCGCAGGAACTCGATCGGGACCCGGCGCTGCGGGCCGCTCTTGCGGTCGGCACTCGGCTGGACCGGCTGTTCGCCGAAATCCCCGATCAGTGCCGCGAGCCCACGCCCGAGCCGCGGGCGGGCTACCTCTTCCGCCATCATCTCATCCTTGTTGGTCGATGGGTCCGGTCAGGCCGCGGCCGGAAGGCGGCCTTCGCGCTGGATCAGTTCCGAGGCGAGGCGCAGATAGGCTTGCGAGCCCGCGCATTTGAGGTCGTAGAGCAGCACCGGCTTGCCGTGCGACGGCGCTTCCGAGACCCGGACGTTGCGCGGAATCATGGTCTCGTAGACCTTGTCGCCCATGAACTCGCGCACGTCGGCGACGACCTGGCTCGACAGGTTGTTGCGCGGATCGAACATCGTCAGGACAATGCCCTGGATGGTGAGGCGCGGATTGAGCGCGGACCTGACCTGCTCGACGGTCTGGAGGAGCTGGCTCAGGCCCTCGAGCGCGAAGAACTCGCATTGCAGCGGCACCAGCACCGCGTCGGCGGCCGCGAGGGCATTGAGGGTGAGCAGGTTGAGCGACGGCGGGCAGTCGATCAGCACGTAGGTGAAGGGCTCGCCTCCCGGCGAAGCGGCCTGGTCGTGCAGCGGCTTCAGCACCCGGCGCAGGCGCGTCGCCCGGTCCGCGGCGCTCGCCATCTCCATCTCGAGGCCGAGCAGGTCCATGGTCGAGGGGGCGACGGAGAGGCGAGGGACGGCCGTCTCCTGCACCGCCTCGGCCAGCTCGGCTTCGCCCGCCAGGACCTCGTAGGTCGAGAGGCGGCGCTGGCGCCGGTCGATGCCGAGGCCGGTCGACGCGTTGCCCTGCGGGTCGAGATCGACGATCAGCACCCGCTCGCCGATCGCCGCGAGGGCGGTGCCGAGATTGATGGCGGTCGTGGTCTTGCCGACGCCGCCCTTCTGGTTGGCGAGCGCGAGGATGCGCAGCGGGCGAGGGGCCTCTGTCGCCTGCGCCTCGGGAGGATCCACGTTCATGGAAGCGGGCCGCCTAAGCTTGAGATGCGAACGATCCTGGCCTCGGAATCAGTCCGGCTCGGGATCAGGTCGGAATCGAATCTCCATTCTTCTCGCGCCGCGGTCAATTCGGTTCCGGCCTCGCGGCCCTTCGGAAACAGCCCGAGCACACCGTTTTTCAGCAGAGGTGCCGTCCATGCCACGAGTTGCGGCAGCGGCGCGAGCGCCCGGGCGCAGACCACGTCGGTCGTCCCGAACCGATCGATGACGGCTTCGATCCGGGCGACGTGCACTGTCGCCGGAGCCCCGGTGAGTCGCGCCGTCTCCTGGAGGAAGGCGCCCTTGCGGGCGTTGCTCTCGACGAGATCCACCTGGAAACCGGGGATGTCCCGGCCGGCGATCGCGATGACGAGTCCGGGGATTCCCGCGCCGCTTCCGAGATCGAGCCAGCGCCTCGCGCCCGGCGCGAGGGCGAGGAGCTGCAACGAGTCGGCGATGTGGCGGGTCCAGACCTCGGACAGCGTGGAAGGGCCGACGAGGTTCTTGATCGTCTGCCACCGGGTGAGTTGCTGAACGTAGAGGTCCAGCGCCGTCGCTGTTTCACGTGAAACAGCATGGGCCGAGAGAACGGCGGCGCGGTCGCTCATGGTGCGGGTTCCGCGACGGGGGAGGGGGCAGCGCGACCCCGCCGGGCATGGACTGCCAGCAGCGTCAGCGCCGCCGGCGTGACCCCTTCGATCCGGGCCGCCTGCCCGAGGCTGGTCGGACGCACGCCTTCGAGCTTGATCCGCAACTCGTTCGACAGCCCGGCGATGCCCGCGTAGTCGAGGCCCGGCGGCAGCACGACGGCTTCGTCGCGCCGGAACGCGGCGATGTCGGCGTGCTGACGGTCGAGATAGACCGCGTAGGTCGCATCGGTGCGCAGCCGCTCGGCCACCATCGCCGGAACGGCGCCGAGTTCCGGCCACACCGTCGCGAGACGATCCCAGGTGATCTCCGGGTAGGAGAGGAGTTGAAACGCGGTGCGACGGATGCCGTCGCGGTTGAGAACGAGACCGTGACGCTCGGCCTCGGTCGGCGTGAGACTCAAGCGGTCGAGCTGTGTCCGCGCGCGGGAGCGGATGGCTTGCGCTTCGCCGTGATGGGCCGCGCGGTGGGCCGACACGCAGCCGAGCGCCACGCCGCGATCGGTCAGACGCTCATCGGCGTTGTCGATCCGCAGGCTCAGCCGGTACTCGGAGCGGGACGTGAACATGCGATAGGGTTCGCTGACGCCGTGGGTGACGAGGTCGTCGATCATCACGCCGAGGTAGGACTCGGCCCGGTCGAACACCGCGAGGCCCGATCCGGCCGCGAGGCGAGCGGCGTTGAGGCCCGCGACCACACCCTGCGCCGCCGCCTCCTCGTAGCCGGTGGTGCCGTTGATCTGCCCGGCCAGGAACAGGCCGGCGATGCGGCGGGTCTGGAGGGTCGGGTCGAGTTCGCGCGGATCGACGTAGTCGTACTCGATCGCATAGCCCGGCCGCAGCATCACCGCGCGCTCGCAGCCCGGAATCAGGGCCAGAAGGCCGCGCTGGACCTCCTCGGGCAACGAGGTCGAGATTCCGTTCGGGTAGATCGTCGGGTCGTCGAGCCCCTCCGGTTCGAGGAAGATCTGATGGCCGTCGCGGTCCCCGAAGCGCACGACCTTGTCCTCGATCGACGGGCAGTAGCGCGGGCCCCGACTCTGGATGCCGCCCGAATACATCGGCGAGCGATGGAGGTTGGCACGGATCAGGTCGTGCGCAGCGGCCGTCGTGCGGGTCACTCCGCACTCGATCTGGGGCGTCGTGATCCGGGTGGTCAGGGTCGAGAACGGCACCGGCTCGTCGTCGGCGGCCTGCCTGTCGATCCCGAACCAGTCGATGGTGCGGCCATCCAGACGGGGAGGGGTGCCGGTCTTGAGCCGGCCGAGACCGAAGCCGTGACGGTCGAGGGTGGCCGACAAGCCGAGCGCCGGGGCCTCGCCGACGCGGCCGGCCGGCACTTGCGTCTCGCCGATATGGATCAGCCCGCGCAGGAACGTTCCGGTGGTGAGCACCACCGCCGCGCAGGCGAGAGCGCGTCCATCGGCGAGGCGCAGCCCGGCGACCTCACCGTCCCGTACGATCAGGTCGTCGGCCTCGGCGGCGATCAGGGTCAGGTTCGGCGTGTTGCGCAACTCCGCCTGCATCGTGCGGGCGTAGAGCTTGCGATCGGCCTGGGTCCGCGGCCCGCGCACCGCCGGCCCCTTGCGCCGGTTGAGCAGGCGGAACTGGATACCGGCACGATCGGCGACGCGACCCATCAGTCCGTCGAGGGCATCGACCTCGCGCACGAGGTGGCCCTTGCCCAGCCCGCCGATGGCCGGGTTGCACGACATCGCCCCGAGGGTGTCGAGACGATGGGTGACGAGTGCGGTTCGGGCGCCGGTTCGCGCGGCGCAGGACGCCGCCTCGGCGCCCGCATGCCCGCCACCGACGACGACGACGTCGAAGCGCGCTGGAATCTGAGTGCACATGCGGCTGATTAGGGCCGGGTCCCGGTCGCCGTCAATGCGAGGGTTTACGGAGCTGCGAACCCTTCCGTTTCACGTGAAACAAAACCGCGTCGGCGTCATTTGCCGATGCAGAAACTCGAGAACAGCCGGTCGAGAACCTCTTCGACGCCGACGCGCCCGGCGACCTCACCCAGCGCCCGCACCGCGAGCCGGTACTCCTCGGCGACGAGTTCGGGAGGCAAGTCGCGGCAGGACGCGATCAGACGATCGAGGTGGGCGAGACATCGTTCGAGGGCCCGCCGCTGACGCTCACGGGTCACCAGGGCGTCTCCCTGTCCCAGGCTGTGCTGCGCCCGTGCCTCGATCGCCTTGAGCAGGTCGTCGAGCCCTGCGCCGGTCAGTGCGGAGATCGCGAGATCCGCATCGTCGCCGCCGGTCGACAGGTCGCTCTTGGTGCGGACGCGGAGATGGGGGAGCGATGGCCGGTCCGGCGACGGATCCGGCTCGCCGGGGGCAATCAGCCAGAGGACGAGATCGGCCTTCGCGATCCAGTTCCGGCTGCGGGCGACGCCCTCGGCCTCGATCGCATCCCGGCTGTCGCGGAGTCCCGCCGTGTCGACGAGGACGACCGGCAGGCCGCCGAGGTCGCACCGAACCTCGATCGCGTCGCGGGTCGTGCCCGGCACCGCCGAGACGATCGCGGCATCGCGTCCGGCGAGAGCGTTCAGGAGCGTCGACTTGCCGGCGTTCGGTGCCCCGGCCAGGACGACGAGAAAGCCGTCGCGCAGGCGCTCTCCGCGGCGACCATCCGCCAGGGCAGCGGCGATCTCGCCACGGATCGCGACGGCGGACCGGACGACGCGATCCGACAGCGCCTCGTCATCCACATCGCCCTCGTCGGAGAAGTCGAGGGCGGCTTCGGTTGCCGCCAGACCGTCGAGGAGTCCGGACCGCCACGACTCGACGCGACGCCCGAGGACACCGTCGAGCTGCCGCATCGCCTGCCGGCGCTGGGCCTCGGTCTCGGCGTCGATGAGATCGGCCAGTCCCTCGACGGCGGTCAGATCCATGCGGCCGTTGAGGAACGCCCGGCGCGTGAAGGCCCCCGGCTCCGCTGCCGCCATGCCGGGACACCGTGCCAGGATGCGCAGAACCGCGGCCCGCACCGCCAGACCGCCGTGAAGGTGCAACTCGGCCTGATCCTCGCCGGTGAAGGTCGCAGGGCCGGGCATCCACACGACGAGGGCCTGATCCAGAACCTCGCCGTTGGCGGGATCGCGCAGGGTCCGCAGGGAGAGACGACGCGACGGGGGAGGGGGCCTGCCAGTCAACGCTGCCAGGGTCGGCCCGGCGTCGGGACCGCTGATACGCAGCACCGCCACGGCCGCACGCCCGAAGCCGGAAGCGGCGGCGAAGATCGTTTCTGCCATGTCCCCCTCCCGGCAATCCCGGCCGGCGCTGGAGCGAGCAAAAAATAAGCCGGCAACAGAGAGTGCCGGCTTGATCCACGATGATGATGAGGCGGCAAAGCAGTACGGAGGACCGCTTCGCCGGCCTGCCGGTCAGGTGTTCATCGAGTCGAAGAAATCGCCGTTGCTGCGGGTCTGGCGCAGCTTGTCGAGCAGGAACTCGATCGCGTCGGTGACGCCCATCGGGTTGAGGATCCGGCGGAGGACGTAGGTCTTCTTGAGCATGTCCGGCGGCACCAGCAATTCCTCCTTGCGGGTGCCGGAGCGGGTGATGTCGATCGCCGGGAAGGTGCGCTTGTCGGACACCTTGCGGTCGAGGATGATCTCGGAGTTGCCGGTTCCCTTGAACTCCTCGAAGATCACCTCGTCCATGCGCGAGCCGGTGTCGATCAGCGCGGTCGCGATGATGGTGAGCGAACCGCCCTCCTCGATGTTGCGGGCGGCGCCGAAGAACCGCTTCGGCCGCTGGAGGGCGTTGGCGTCGACGCCGCCGGTCAGCACCTTGCCGGAGGACGGCACCACGGTGTTGTAGGCACGGCCGAGCCGGGTGATCGAGTCGAGCAGGATGACGACGTCGCGGCCGTGTTCGACGAGGCGCTTGGCCTTCTCGATCACCATCTCGGCGACCTGGACGTGGCGGGTCGCCGGCTCGTCGAAGGTCGAGGCGATCACCTCGCCCTTCACCGAGCGCTGCATGTCGGTGACTTCCTCCGGCCGCTCGTCGATGAGCAGCACGATGAGGTAGCACTCGGGATGGTTGATGGTGATCGACTGGGCGATGTTCTGCATCAGCACCGTCTTGCCGGTGCGCGGCGGCGCCACGATCAGGGCGCGCTGGCCTTTGCCGATCGGCGAGACGATGTCGATGATGCGGGGCGAGAAGTCCTTGCGCTGCGGCTCGCTCAGTTCGAGCTTGAAGCGCCGCGTCGGGAACAGCGGCGTCAGGTTGTCGAAGTGGACCTTGTGCTTGATCTTGTCCGGGTTCTCGAAGTTGATCGTGTTGACCTTCAGCAGCGCGAAATAGCGCTCGCCGTCCTTCGGGCCGCGGATCGGTCCCTCGACGGTGTCGCCGGTGCGCAGGCCGAAGCGGCGGATCTGCGTCGGCGAGATGTAGATGTCGTCGGGACCGGGAAGGTAGTTCGAGTCGGAGGAGCGCAGGAACCCGAAACCGTCCTGAAGCACCTCGACCGTGCCGGCGCCGATGATCTCGACATCCTTGGCAGCGAGCTGCTTCAGGATCGCGAACATCAACTCCTGCTTGCGCATCGTCGAGGCGTTCTCGACTTCGACCTCCTCGGCGAAGCCGATGAGTTCAGTCGGCGTCTTCGACTTCAGATCCTGAAGTTTCACCTCCCGGATGGCGGGCGTGAGGGTGTCGAGGGGTGCGAGGGTTTCTTCGATCATGGGATATCGGGCGTGAGGGTCATCGAGGGAGGCGTCATGCCGGGATCATCGCGGCCGCGGGGCGGCCGGGAGGCAGGATGAGGCGGAGGACCAAACTCGCGTCGTCGCCTGATTGTGTCCCGGAAGTCGCTGAGAGTGAGCGGAGAGGCTCGGCGCGACGTGACCTGACTTTGTAGGAGGGATGGTCGATATGTAGCGACTTCCGGTCGCCGGCTCAAGTCCCCGGCGGTGGATCTTCCGTACTAGTCACGGCGAGCGAACGACGACAACCCAGTGCGTCGCCCGGGACCGCCACACCCTTATGGCAGGGTCGGCGGAAGTGCGCCTTAACACATGTCGTATCGTCACCGCGGATCAGCGTCGCCGCAGGCGCACGTAGAGCGCGCCGCTGCCGCCGTGGTGAAGCGAGGCTTCCTCGAAGCCCAGAACCAGATTGCGCATCTCCGGCAGGCGCAGCCAATGGGGGACGCTGCGGCGCAGCACGCCCCGTTCCCGCTCCGGATCGCCCCCCGCGCCGCCCTTGCCGGTGACGACGAGCACGATCGTGTGACCGGCGCCCCGCGACCGGTTGAGGAAGCCGGCGAGGGCGGCGTGCGCCTCGGCCTGGCGCATGCCGTGCAGGTCGATGACCGCGTCGACGCGGCGCGAGCCGCGGCGCAGGCCGGTCCGGACCCGACGCTCCAGCGGTGCCAGCGGAGGCATGACCGCCACCGGAGGAGGAGCCGGCTTCGGCGCCGCGGGCGGGACCGGACGGGCCGGGCGGGAGATGGGTGCGGGGGGCGGCGCCTTCGCGGCGGTATCCACCGGCCGGACCGCCGGCGCCGCGACCGGCCCGGCACCGGCGGCGGGCGGCCCGGCCCGGCGCAAGGGCTTGATCAGCTTGGCGATCTCGGCCCAGAGGCTGCGCTCCTCGGCGCTGAGCTGGCGGCGGCGGGGCGGGCGCATCAGCGCGTGTCGCCCGCGGGCGGCTTCGGCAGGAGCACGACGAAGCGGGCACGGTCGCGCAGCAGGCCGCCGACGGCGCCCGCCTCGGTCCCGGTGCCGAGATAGAGGTCGCCGCGGGCCGGGCCGGTGATGGCCGAGCCGGTGTCCTGGGCGATCACGAGACGGGCGAGGGGGACCGTGCCGCCGTCCGGCGTCGGCAGACGGCCGGCGAGCCAGAACGGCAGGCCGTAGCGCCACAGGGTTGCGTCGACCGCGAGGCTGCGCCCGGGCGTCAGCGGCGTGCCCCCGCCGCCGGACGGCCCGGTGGCGGCACCGGCTTCCGGCCGCTCGGGCAGCGGCTCCAGGCGGAAGAAGATGTACGACGCGTTGCGGCGGATCAGCCGCCGGGCGGTCTCGGGGTGGGCGCGCAGCCAGCCGGTCCAGCGGTCGAGGGTCAGCCCGTCCAGGGGCAGGTGCCCCTCGGCGACGATGAGGCGGGCGACCGAGGTGTAGGGCTGGCCGTTGCGGCCGTCATAGGCGAGGCGCATCGCGCGGCCGTCCGGCAGCCGGACCCGCCCCGAGCCCTGGACCTGGAGCACCAGGAGATCGACCGCGTCGCGCAGGTAGAGGAGCGGCCTGGCCCGGGACCCGAGGGCGCCGTCCTCGATCGCCGCCCGGTCGGGGTAGGGGAGGAATCCGCCACCGTCCTGCCGCGCCGCCCGCAGGCCGGCCTCGACGCCCGGGCGGGTTTCGCCGGGTTCGAGCGAGATCAGGTCGTCGGGGCGGGCGAGGGCCGGAATCGGAAAGTCGCGGGACGGCTCCAGGGAGGCCGGGAGTTCGGGCTCGAAATAGCCGGTGAGGAAACCGGCCTGACGCTCCGCCGCCTCGGCCCGCGCCGGGCGGGTCACGCGGTAGGGAACGAAATGTCCGGTGAAGAAGGCGCGAGCGTCGGACGCGCCCTCCGCGGCGGCGCAGGCTCCGGCGAGGTCCTGGGACGGCGCCTCGGGCGCGGCCTCCGCCGGAACCGCCCGGCCGGCCCGGGCGCAGGACAACCGGAACGCCGCGAGGGCGGCGGGGAGGTCGTCGTCGGCGAAGCCGGGCAGATCGGCGAAGGCGAGGGGCTCCAGAACCGCCTCGCCGACCCTGAACGGGGCGGCGGCGGCGGCCGGCGGCACGGCGAGGGCGGCGGCGAGCCAGATCCCCGATCGCGTCAGGCGGCGCGCCGGCGGGACCCCGGCCCGGTCGAGGAACGAACCGGCTCGCCGCCGGCAAGTCGGTTCGGGAAGAGGACCGGAGGCCGGCACCGATGGGATTTCCGGGCGCCGGACTACTGGCCGGCTTCGGTCGCCACGAGCTGCCAGTTCGGGTCGCGGCTGCCGAGGGTCCGGGCGAAGGTCCACACGTCGGTCACCTCCACCACCGTCTCGGGGCTGCCGTCGACCACACCGCCCTGCGCGTTGCGCGTCGCGGTGATCAGCTTCGAGAGGTAGCGCACGGTGATCTGGGCGACGCGGTTGCGCACGTCGACCCCGACGATCTCGGCCTTGTCGATCGACACGAAGGTGGTCTCGACGGTCTGCCCGGCGCGCTCCCGGGTCTGGATCGCCCGCTCGAAGCCGTCGGCGACCTCGCGGGAGAGCAGGGACTTGAGCGTCTTGCGGTCGCCCTTGGCGAAGGCGGTGACGATCGTCTCGTAGGCGGCCTTGGCGCCGTCGGCGAAGGCGCGGGGATCGAAGCCCGGCTCCTGCTGGAGCACCGCGTCGAGGCCCTTGGCGGCGGCGGAGTTCGGCTCCACCACGCCCTTCCAGTTGCGCGGCACCGTCGCCACCGGCGCGGCACCGGCGCGCTCGGGCCCGGCGCCGGGCAGGCGCACCACGTTGTCGCCGTCCCGCGGCGGCGCCGACGGGTCCTCGCGGCGGCGCATCAGCGGATTGACGGGGGGCCGTTCGTTGCCGGTCTTCTGCCCGAGCACCGAACGCAGCTTCCAGATCACGAAGACCGCGAGCCCGAGGAAGATGAGGGTCGTGAGGTCGAAGGAGTCCTGCATCATCGATCCGTTCGTGGCGGTCGCTCGCGAACCGCCCGGGCCTGAACCACCAGAATGGCGGCTTTCGCATCGGCACGGGTGGAAGACAAGCCGGAGGCCGGCCCGTGTCTCCGGCAACCCCCGACATATGGGGTGCACGGGCGGCCGTATCCAGCAGTCGTCGGGCTGCATCCGGCGGCCGGACCCGGAGACATCGCAAGGGAAACCGGAACCGGCGGGACGATCGGCGCCTCAACTTGTTCGCGTGGAATGGGCATGATAGCGCCTTCGCCGTCCGCGGGCGCGCCGTCATTCGCGCCGGCCCGCGCGGCCGAACCACTCGCCAGTCTCTGAAGGAACCCCCACCATGGCCGATTCCCCTGTGCCGAACGGCAACGGTGGCGCCGCCGCGCAGCCCGACGATCTCACGCCCTCCCTCAACGCGCTGGCGCAGTACGCCAAGGATCTCTCCTTCGAGAACCCGAACGCGCCGCGCTCGCTGCAGCCGCAACAGGGCCAGGGTCCGCAGATCAACATCCAGGTCAACGTCAACGCCAAGCAGCTCGCCGAGGCGGATTTCGAGGTCGACCTGCGCCTCGAGGGCGACGCCAAGATCGGCGCCGAGGTGCTGTTCGCGTTCGAGCTGACCTATTCGGGCATCTTCCGGCTGCGCAACATCCCGCAGGACCAGATCCATCCGGCGGTGATGATCGAGTGCCCGCGGCTGCTGTTCCCGTTCGCCCGCCAGATCATCGCCGACGCCGTGCGCAACGGCGGCTTCCCGCCGCTCTACATCGACCCGATCGACTTCGTCGGACTCTACCGGCAGAAGGCCGCCGAGGCGCAGGCCGCCGCCGGCACGACCCTGTCGTGACGCCGGCCGGGCCTCGGAGGACGAGGCCCGGGTCCCGTCGCGGCCGCCGCTCCGGCGCGGGCCCGGCTCAGCCCCCGCCGGTCTCGCCGAGATAGTCGCGCCAGATCGCGCTCGCGCCGAGGCCCCCCACGAAGGCGGCGTGGGCCGCGCGCTCGGCGTCGTCGATGCGCTCGCGCGGCGCCGGCCGCGGTCCGCGCCGCGCCGCGTCGACCCGGCCGGCCTCGCGCCGGGCGTCCGCCCCGCTCTCCAGGGCGAGCCCGAGGCTGGTCTGCTTGCCGCCGAGCAGCTCGATGTAGACCTCGGCGAGGATCTGCGCGTCGAGGAGCGCCCCGTGCTTGGTGCGGCGGGAATTGTCGATGCCGTAGCGCGAGCACAGGGCATCGAGGTTGTTGGCGGCGCCAGGATGCTTGCGCCGGGCGAGCGCCAGGGTGTCGACGACCGTCGCGAGGTCGATCTGCGGCGGCGCCCCGGCCCCGACCCGGATGTATTCCGCGTTCAGGAAGCCGACGTCGAACGCGGCGTTGTGGATCACCAGGGTGGCATCGCCGCAGAAGTTCCGCCAGTCGGTCAGGATCTCGGCGAAGACCGGCTTGTCGGCGAGGAACGCATCCGAGAGGCCGTGGACCGCGAAGGCGCCCTGCGACACCGCCCGCTTCGGGTTGACGTAGCGGTGGAACTCGACGCCGGTCGGGATGTGGTTGATGAGCTCGATGCCGCCGATCTCGATCAGACGGTCAGTCTTGGCATCGGTGCCGGTGGTCTCGGTGTCGAGGACGATCTCGCGCAGCACGCCTGAAGCTCCCTTCGCGGCCCGGGCACCATCCCGCCGGCCGGGCGCAAGCGGCGGAACGATACGCCTGTCCGCCCGCGGGTTGTAGCGGAAGAGCGTTAACCAGCCTTGTCCGCCGGGAAGCGGACGGTCGCCGCGCTACTTGCGCCAGATCCCGACCTTCTCGGCGCGGGCCCGGCGCTCGGCCTCGATCAGGTCCGGCGTCGCCCCGGAGGTGGCGCGGCCGCCGCCGTTGTAGAGCACCACCTCCGACAAGTCGTGCCCGTCGACGGCGCATTGATGGCTCTCGCCGCCGGGGACGGGCTGGCACGTCACCGGCCGTCCGGCGAGATAGCCGGTGAGGTCCTGGGGCTGACTGCCCTTCACCCACTCGACGCCGAACAGGTGCACGACCTCGCCGCCGAGCCGGAGGGTCGCGGTGTCGATGACCTCGGCGACCCCGGCGAGGGCCCGCGGTGCGGCGGGCTTTGCCGGCGGCTGCGGCGCCTCGGGTGCCACCGCGCCGGTCGCGGGCGGATCGCGCCGGGGGGCGGGCTCCGGCGCCGCGGCGGTCCGGGTCGGCGCCGGAGCCTTCTCGGAGGACGGCCGCGTGGCGAGGTAGCCGGCGCCGAGCAGGACGAGGATGCCCGCCGCGGCGAGCGACCGGCGCCCGGGACGGCGCGGCCCGACCCTGCGCGGCCTCGCGAGACCGGGCTTCAGCCCGGGCCCGGGATCGACCCGGGGCGGCATGGCCGGAGCCGGCGCGACGGCGGGCGGGACCGGTGGCGGCCCGTCGACCGGCGGGCGGGACCGGGAACCCTCGGCGACGGCCGGCGCCGCCGGTGCAGGTGCAGGTGCCGGGAGGGGCGGCGAGGGCTGCGGCGGGGAGGGCGCGGCAGGGGAGGGGGAGACGACCCGGAACATCCCGGGATGCTGCCGGCGCAGCTCGCCCACCAGATCCGCCAGGGTGACCGGCTGCGTCCGGCCGGCCTCGCCGCGGCTGCGGGGTTTGCCGTCGCGGTCGACGACGCGGTAGCCCGGCGCCTCCCCGATCGGGCGGGTCGAGGATTCCACCAGCAGTTCGAGCGTGCGCCGGGCTCCCTCGACGGGGTGCTGACGGTCGATCTCGGCCCGGATCAGGGCCTTCATCTGGTCACGCGCGCTCATGCGGATCTGGATCCTGGCCGTTGCGGCCGCCGCCGGGGCCTGTGGTGGGCATCGTTCTGCCGGCCGGTGACGGCCGGACCCGGAACGGTCGCCGCTCCGTCGGCTGGAGATGGTGCGGGGACAGGAGCCCGTTCAGGATCAACGCTGGAGCGGAGGGGTGCCGGCGAGCCGCTCGCGATGCATGACCCAGCTGTTCTCCGCCACGATCACCGGCCGGTTCCCGGCGAAGCGGATCGCCAGCTCGACCGCCACCGTGCCCTGCGAGCGGGTGCCGCGGCTCGGGCTCGACGCCGTGAAGTCGACCGTGCTCTGAACCCGGCAGACGGCGAGTTCGGCGTTGCAGGAGGTCCGCACCGAGTCCGGACGCAGGCGGTAGCGGCGCTCGGGCCAGCGCGCGACGAAGCGCTGCTTCTCCGCCAGCAGGGAGGCCACGCTCATCGGCCGGCCGTGGAAGACCACGCTGTCGCCGTAGAACCGCGGCGCGGCGCCGAGGGTGGCGCCGTTGGAATCGGAGATCGACGCGAAGTACTCGCGGTTCAGGCCCTGGGCGGCGGCGGCCCAGTCCCGCATCTGCCGGTCGGGGGCGGCGCGGACGGTCATCGGAAGCGGCATCGGGACCGGTGCCGGCCGCAGGGACTCGGGGTCGCGCCGCGACTCGCGGTGACGGGTCGCGTCGGCGAAGTGCCCGCCGTGATGCCGTTCGGCGACGCGGGGCTGGCTCCGCCCGGCCTGCCTGCCGCGGGCGGCGGGGGCGGGAGACGCCTTCGCCGCTTCCCTGACCTCGGTCCCGGGAGTGCCGGCCTTCGGCGCCTCGGCCTGAACCGGCTCCGGCCCGGACTGCGAGGCGGCCGGCCTGGCAGCATCGGACTTGGCCACGTCAGATTTGGCCGCGTCGGACTTGGCGGCATCGGACTTGGCGACATTGGACTTGGCCGGCTCGGCCTTCGACGCCGTCTCGCCGGCCCGTGGGGGATCGACCCAGCCGTTTCCTCCCTGGGCACCCGCCACGCCGGGCAGAAGGGCCGTCGTCACGAGGAGACTGGCGAGCATCAGGGTCGGTCGAAGGCGGCGGGACATGGCGGCACCGGGAAAAGCGGGACTGCACCATAGAACGTTCCCAGCCACCTTGACGGTTCCATCTGCGAACGTGCTTGAGGATTCGTTCCGCCGTTTCAGGATCTGTTGACCACACGGACATTCCGGCCATGGCCGGGTGCCGGGCGGCGAAGCGTGGCCCCGGGACTTGCCGAGGGACTTGCCATTGCGTCAGGGCTTCCCACCTCTGGGGGCAACCCGGGTCCGGGCCCCTCTGACGGTCGAGGCGTCGGCCGTGATGTCGGACCTCTTCCCCCGCCTTTGTGCTGACGCGGCACGATCGCACGGGAGGACCCCGCGTCTTGGCCGGCTCCAGTTCCGTCTCGTCAACCGACTCCGCCGGGCGGGCGCGCCGCGCCCTGCTCCTCGTCAACCCGAAGGCCCGCAACGGCGGGCTCGATCTGGCGGCGATCAAGGAGACCCTCGGCCGCGGCGGTATCACGACCGTCGACCCGCCGGGAGAGGCCGACTGCACCGACCTGATCCGCGCCGCCAGGGACGTCGACCTCGTGGTCCTGGGCGGCGGCGACGGCACCCTGAACGCGGCGGCGCAGGCGCTGGCGGAACGCAAGCTGCCCTTCGGCATCCTGCCGCTCGGCACCGCCAACGACCTCGCCCGCAGCCTCGGCCTGCCGCTCGATCCGGTCGCGGCGGCCCAGGTCATCGCGACCCAACCGGCCCGGCCGGTCGATCTCGGCTGCGTCAACGGGCACTACTTCTTCAACGTCGCCAGCGTCGGCTTCTCGGCGGACCTCGCCGGCGAGCTGACCGCGGACCTGAAGCGCAAATGGGGCACGGTCGGCTACGCGATGGCCGCGCTGCGCCTGCTGCGCCGCTCGCGCCCGTTCACCGTCTACATCGAGCACGACGGCCAGATCGAGACGGTGCGCACGATCCAGGTCTCGGTCGGCAACGGCCGGCACTACGGCGGCGGGATGACGGTGGAGGAGAACGCCACCGTCGACGACGGACTGCTCAACTTCTACAGCCTGGAGGTCGCCCACTGGTGGCGGCTGGTGGCCCTGCTGCCGGCCCTGCGGCGGGGCACCCAGGGACAGGCCGCCGACGTGCGCGCGTTCAAGACCACCGAGGTCGTGCTGCGCACCAGGAAGCCGCGCCCGGTCAACACCGATGGCGAGCTGACCACCTACACCCCGGCCCACATCAAGGTGGTGCCGCAGGCGGTGCGGGTGCACGCGCCGGAGCCGGTGGCCCAGGGGCGGCACGCCCTCCTGCCGTGAACCCGGGGCCGACACGATCCTGCGCATCCCCGGTCATCGACGTCCGTTCACCACGACGTGATTTCGGACAATCAGTTCCGAAAACGGTGACCGCACCGGCCGTGCGCGGCCGGCGGAATGATGCGCAGGACAGGCCGAGCCGTTACGCCATGCAGTCCGAAGGTCCGCCCGGACGACGATGGCGGCCGGCGAACGAGGGGAAGAAGGCGTGGACAGCATCATGCAACTGGCCGACGATCCGGCGGCGTGGGTCGCCCTCGCGACCCTGGTGGTGATGGAGGTCGTGCTCGGGATCGACAACCTGATCTTCATCTCGATCCTGACCAACAAGCTGCCCGCGCACCAGCAGTCCAAGGCCCGGCGCATCGGCATCGGGCTCGCCCTGGTGCTGCGGCTCGCCCTGCTCGGCACGGTCGCCTTCATCGTCCACCTGACCGAGCCGGTGGTGACGCTGTTCGGCAAGGGCTTCTCCTGGCGCGACATCATCCTGATCGCCGGCGGCCTGTTCCTGCTGTGGAAGGCGACCAAGGAGATCCACCACACCGTCGATCCCGCTGCGCACACGCAGGACGCCGTCAGGGGGCCGACCGCCGGCTTCGCGGCGGTGGTCGGGCAGATCCTGCTCCTCGATCTCGTGTTCTCGGTCGACAGCATCATCACGGCGGTCGGCATGACCGAGCACGTCGAGATCATGGTCGTGGCCGTCGTCGCCGCCGTCACCGTGATGCTGCTCGCCGCCGACCCGCTGTCGCGCTTCATCGCCGCCAACCCGACGGTGGTGATGCTGGCCCTCGGCTTCCTGATCATGATCGGCATGACGCTGATCGCGGAGGGCTTCGGGGCGCACGTGCCGAAGGGCTACATCTACACCGCGATGGCCTTCTCGGCCGGTGTCGAGGTGCTCAACATCCTCGGCCGGCGGGCCCGGCAATCCCGACGCGGCGCCGCCGGCCGTTGAGCCGGCCGACGGGGAGCCGCTCCCGGAGCGGTTCCCCGCTCAGCCGGGATCGGCGGCCGCGGTCAGTGGACGGGAAGCCCGACGAGCGACGGCGGGACGTGATCGGTCAGGCGAAAGCCGACATGGGTCAGCGCCGCCTCGACCAGATCCTTCAGGACCGCGTCACCGTCGAGTTCCGACAGCCAGTGCGCCTCGATCAGCACCCTCGCCACGCCGTTGAGCAGGTCCGGATCCACAGGGTCCATCGTCGCCATCGGGGGTGCCGGCGGCTGGAACGGGCTGCCGGCCCCGAAGGGAAGGCGCGGCGCGAGTGCGGATTGCGGCGGCCGGACCGTGAGGCAGGGACCGGATTCCGCGCGCACCGCCAGCGTCCCGAGCAGCGAGCGGCATGCTTCGACGTTGCGGCGCGCCTTCTCGGTCTCTTCCCTGAGCTTCGCCACGCGCTTCTGCATCTCGGCCACCAGGGCGAGACTTCTTCCGACCGGCTGGTCCTCACACGGCATCGTATCCCTTCCCATGCTTCCGGTCAGGTCGCGCCCGGATCCTGTCGTCCGACGCTCCGGCAGGATGGCGTTGCGCGGGATAGATAGGCAATAGCGGTATCGGGCGACAATTGGTCCGTTCCTCCCTCGGCATCATCCGCCGAACCGGCACCGCTTCGGCGGCGAAAACGATGCGACGTCAGCAACCTGGGCAGGGTTTCCCTGCGCCGCCCTGCTCAGGGGAGGGGCTTCCCGGCCGCGGCCGCCTCCATGGCGCAGGTCGCCGGGTCGGGGTCGGCTTCGCCGGGGGCCGGCAGGGTCGCGGCCAGTTCGGCGCGGGCCCTGTCGAGGTCGGCCCGGAACGCCGCGCTGCCCTGGAGGGCGGCGAACAGGGCGGCGCCGTTGCTGCGGCCGGCCTCGACGTCGCTGGGCCAGTGCACGCCGCAGACGATCCGGCTCTCGCCGTAGATGCGCCCCCGCCGCAGGATCGCGGTGGCGTGATCGGGCATCGCTGCGGCGAGGATCAGCGCGAAGGTCCAGCCCTCGGTGGTGTGGCCGGACGGATAGGACGGGCTGCGCGCCAGTTGCTCGGTGCGTTCGACGCAGATCGGCGCGTCGTTGCCGAGATGCGGGCGCTCGCGCCGGTAGACTTCCTTCGGCCGCCGCACCGCCTGGACCACGTCGAGGCGGGCGCGTTCGAGCAGGCCGATCGTCACCGGCAGGCGGGCCGGATCGAGGCGGCGGCCGATGCTGCACGAGAAGTCGCCGAGCAGGCTCGCCACCCCGGAGGCGACGTCGTGGATGGCGAGGCGCCAGCGCGGCGTGTCCTTCAACGCCCGGGTGGCGTCGTAGGCGGCCCTGTCGGCCCGGGCCGCCTCGCTCCCCGGCGACGGCGGCGGCGGCAGGATCGCCACGGTGTCGAGGGCGCCCGGGGCGAGATAGGGGACCCGCGCCGGCTTGCCCGGCCGCACCGGGTCGGCGGCGATCGGCGGCGCCGCCTCCCGGCCCGTCGCGGCGGTGGCGAGGAGGAGCGCGGCGAGGGCCGGGATCAGGCGGGTCATGCGGTCTCCAGCGTCGTGTCCGGCGCCGTTCCTAAGCAGACTTGCGTTGGCACGCCAACGCTTCGTCCGCTCGGGTTCTTGTCGTGCCGCAGGTTTTCGTCACAAAACCAGTGACCGCCTTTGCGAAACCTGCTTAGAGCATTTTCCGACGAAGCGGATACCGCTTCGTCGGAAAATGCGGCAAAATCAACGACATGGAGCAGGGTCCGTTGCAGCGTGATCGGACCCCGCTCCAGCCCGTCGCCGCCGGCTTCGCCGGGCGGCTCAGGCGGCGTCGAGGATCGCCGCCGCCACAGCCTCGGGATGCTCCTCGTGCGCCGCCAGCGCCCCCGGGATCGTCACCGCGGAGACGAGGCCCGACGCGGCCAGCGCGTCCATCTCGGCACCGGAGCGCCGCGGCGCGCCCTGCGGCCGCAGCACCGTCACCGGCGGCAGGCCGGGGCGAAACAGCGCCAGGAAGTCCTCGCGGGTCTCGACCGGGTCGAGGCCGCCGGTGACGAAGGCGGCGGTGCCGAAGCGGGCGCCGGGCTGGTGCGTCACCCGCCGCTTGTCGGCCAGCACCGCCGGCGTGACCCGGCCCGGGTCGGCGTAGACGTGGGCCTGCATCATCCGGGAGACCACCGGGGTGGAGACGTTGAGGCGGTAGAGCGCCTCGCCGAGGAGCGGCGCCTCTACCGCCCGGCGCAGGCGGCGGAACAGCGGGCGCCGCTCCGGCCCCATCGCGGTCGGCAGCGGCCCGCGCCAGGTCGGGGCGACGAGGACGAGCCGGGCGAACAGGCCGGGATGCCGCCGCGCCGCCGCCGCGAGGTAGCCGGCGCCGTGCCCGGCCGCGACCCCGAGGGCGTAGGGGCCGGGCCGGGCCGCCACCAGGGCATCGAGGAAGTCGTGCAGGGTTCCGGGGGCGAGCGGCACCCGCGCCCGCGCCTCGGCGCCGAAGCCGGGCCAGTCCGGCACCAGGCAGTGGAACCGTCCCGCGAGGCATTGCGCCAGCGGCCGCATCTCCTCCCGGGTCGCGATAGATGACGGGGCCGGCAGCAGCAGCGCCTCCGGCCCCTCGCCGGAGGCGTCGCAGCCGAGGTCGACGTCGCGACCGGCCAAGCGGAGGATGAGGCGGGCCTGCGTCATCAGAACGGCTTCACCACGACGAGGATCACGATGGCGATCATCAGCAGCGTCGGGACCTCGTTGACAACCCGGTAGAAGTTCGGCGAGCGGGTGTTGCGGTCGGCGGCGAAGTCCTTGACCATCCGCGAGAACCAGCCGTGCAGGCCGCTCATCGCCACGACCAGCAGCAGCTTGGCGTGCAGCCAGCCCTGGGAGAAGGCGCCGCTCTGCACCGCCAGGATGATGCCGAACACCCAGGTGGCGATCATCGCCGGGAGCATGATCGCCTTGGCGAGGCGCCGCTCCATCACCTTGAAGGTCTCGCTCTGGGCCGAGCCCGCCGGCTGGGCGGCGTGGTAGACGAACAGGCGCGGCAGGTAAAGCATCGCCGCCATCCAGGCGATCAGCGCGAGAATGTGGCCGGCCTTGATCCAGAGGTAGAGCACGGGTCGTCCTGAGTTCGGAGAGGATCAGCGCCGGAACCGGTCGAGCATGGGCTCGACCTACCGGCGGTCGGTCGAGCATGCGCTCGACATCATCGGCGAAGGCGGTCGAGCATGCGCTCGACATCATCGGCGAAGGCGGTCGAGCATGCGCTCGACATCATCGGCGAAGGCGGTCGAGCATGCGCTCGACATGCGCGATCGGCGTCTGCGGCGTGATCCCGTGGCCGAGGTTGAACACGTGCGGCGTCCCCGCCGTGGCGGCGCGGATCGCGTCCACCGCCGCGTCGAGGGCGTCGCCACCGGCGATCAGGGTCTCGGGGGCGAGATTGCCCTGGGTCACGGTGCCGGCGGGCAGGTGGGCGCGCAGGGCCGCGAGGTCCACCGCCCAGTCGACCCCGACCGCGTCGGCCCCGGTCTCGGCGACGACCCTTGCGTGGCCGTCGAGCCCCGAGCCGCGGGCGAAGACGATGACCCGCACCCCCGGCGCCCGGGCGCGCAGGCCGGCGACGATGCGGGCGATCGGGCGCAGGCTCCAGCGCGCCAGGGCATCGCCGGTCTCGTCCCCCGGCACCGCCGGCAGGGCGCCGGCATGGCTCTCGAAGATCTGCACCGCGTCGGCCCCGGCGGCGCATTGGCGGGCGAGGTACTCGATCGAGACCGTCACCAGCCGGTCGATCAGCGCGTCGAGCAGGGCCGGGTCGCGGGCGGCGAGCGCGCGGGCCGGGGCGAGGTCGGGCGTGCCGCGCCCGCCGATCATGTAGCTCGCGACGGTCCAGGGCGCGCCGCAGAAGCCGAGCAGGGTGGTGGCGTCCGGCAAGGCGCCGCGCAGGCGCGACACGGTCTCGAACACCGGCGCCAGCCGCCCCATCACCGCCGGGTCCTCCGGCTCCCGCAGGGCGTCGAACTCCGCCTGTCCGGAGAGGGGATCGAGGCGGGGACCCTCGCCCTCGACGAAGCGCACGTCCTGCCCAAGCGCGTGCGGCACCACGAGGATGTCGGAGAACAGGATCGCCGCCTCGAAGCCGAAGCGCCGGATCGGCTGCAACGTGACCTCGGTGGCGAAGTCCGGATTGTAGCACAGGTCGAGGAACGAGCCGGCCTGCGCCCGCACCGCCCGGTATTCCGGCAGGTAGCGGCCGGCCTGACGCATCATCCAGGCCGGCGGCGGCGACAGCGCCTCGCCGCCGAGGACGCGCAGCACCGGCCGGCGCGCGGCGGCATCGGCCGGGTCGGGTCGGGTCGAAGCCGGTCCGGCCGCCTCGGAGGGGTTCCCCGTCACGCTCGTCGCTCTCCTCGTGCTGCGATGTCCGGTCGCCTCGAGGCGCCGGACATCGGTGTCCCTCGCGTGCGCGCCGAGCGGTGCCCGGCGCCGCGCCGGCGGTCCGGTTCGCGGAGCAGGTCGCCCGAAAGCCCTGCCCCTCGATCGGATGCCCGTCGGCCCATCCCGGCGATCTAGCCGCCGGACGGGTCCCGCCCAGAGGGACCCTTCGTCGCTCGTGCGCGCCGACGATCCCCATCCGGACCCTCATAAAAGGAAGGAAGGAATCTAGGACTCTGTTTTTTCTATTAGAGGGCGGAATCAGGCGGTGCCAGCGGCGTCCACAGCCTCTCCCCACGGCGACGACGTTAAGAGGGCTTTAACGGGTTCGGTGCAATCTTCGGGTATCGCATGAGAGGTGAGGGGCTTGCGCCCCGGGAGCACCTCCTGCGCCGGTCCGGGTCCCGGATTCTCCCATCGGCCCGTTGCGCCGTCGTTGCGCCCGCCCGTCTGTTGACGCAGGAGTCGATGGCTCGCGGCGCCCGGCGCCTGGACCTCCGGCGACGGCCGGATTATCCACACTTGTCGACTCCCGACACGCCCCGGGGTGCATAACCGGCCCGCGGCCGGGATCGCGCGCCGGGTCCGGTCCGGCATCTCACCGCCCGGCCGGGGAGCGCACGTGGTCCGCAGCTACTTCCACCTCCATCTCGTCTCGGATTCGACCGGCGAGACCCTCATCAATGTCGGGCGCGCCGCTGCGGCGCAGTACGAGGGCGTCTCGGCGATCGAGCACGTCTACCCGCTGGTGCGCTCCGGCACCCAGCTCGAGCGGGTCATCAGCGAGATCGAGCAGGCGCCCGGCATCGTGCTCTACACCCTCGTCGGCCACGAGCTGACCGAGCGGCTGGAGGAGGCCTGCCGCGCCACCGGCTCGCCGGCCCTGTCGGTGCTGGAGCCGGTGCACCGGCTGCTGCAATCCTATCTCGGCGCCCATTCCACCGCGCGGCCCGGCGCCCAGCACATGCTGAACGCCGAGTACTTCAAGCGCATCGACGCGATGAACTTCACCCTCGCGCACGACGACGGCAACCTGCCGGTCGACCTCGACGAGGCCGACGTGGTGCTGCTCGGCGTCAGCCGGACCTCGAAGACCCCGACCGCGATCTACCTCGCCAACCGCGGCCTGAAGACCGCCAACATCCCGCTGGTCCCCGGCGTGCCGCCGCCGCCGGTGCTGGAACGGCTGCGCCGGGCCCTCGTCGTCGGGCTGATCGCCTCGCCGGAGCGGATCGTGCAGATCCGCCAGAACCGCCTGCTCAGCCTCAAGGCGGACGAGGATTCGCCCTACGTCGACCGCGACGCGGTGGCCAACGAGATCGCGACCTCGCGCCGGCTGTTCGCCCGCAACCGCTGGCCGGTGATCGACGTGACCCGCCGCTCGATCGAGGAGACCGCGGCGACGATCGTCGACCTGCACCGCGAGCACCGGCTGAAGTTCATCGCCACCTGAGCCTGCCGAAACCCGGCCGGCATCGGTCCTCCTCCCGGATCTCCTCCCTCGATCGCGACGCCCCATGACCCGTCCGCTCTGGCGCGGCTCCGCCCCGCTCCTCCTCGCCTCGACCAGCCCGACCCGGCGCGCGCTGCTCGACTCCGCCGGGCTCGCCGTCGAGACGCGGGCGCCGGAGGTGGACGAGCGGGCGGTCGAGGCCGCGTCCGGCGCTCTGCCGCCCCACCGGCTGGCGCAGCGCCTCGCCGAGGCCAAGACCGCCGCCGTCGCCCGCGCCGCCCCCGAGCGCGTCGTGGTCGGGGCCGACCAGGTGCTCGAACTCGACGGCGAGGTGCTGCACAAGCCCGGCAGCCGCGAGGTGGCGCACGCCCACCTCGCCCGGCTCCAGGGCCGGACCCACGGCCTGCACGCCGCGGTGGCGCTGGCGCTGGGCGGCGTGGTGGTCGACCGCTTCGTCGCCACCGCCCGGCTCACCCTGCGGCCCCTCGACGCCGCCGCGATCGACGCCTACCTCGACGCCGCCGGACCGGCGGTGACCGGAAGCGTCGGCGCCTACCAGCTCGAGGGAATCGGCATCCACCTGTTCGACGCCGTCGAGGGCGACCATTCCACCATCCTCGGATTGCCGCTGCTGCCCCTGCTCGCGCGCCTGCGCGGCCGGGGCCTGCTGGCCTTCTGAGCCCAACCCAAGACCCGACCTCCCATGTCCGCTCCGCCGAAAGCCTTCGTGGTCGGCCATCCGATCGCGCATTCCCGCTCGCCGCTGATCCACGGCCACTGGCTCGCCGCCCACGGCCTCGCCGGCAGCTACGAGCGGATCGACGTGCCGCCGGATTCGTTCGCCGGCTTCCTGCGCGGCTTCGCCGAGGCCGGCTTCGTCGGCGGCAACGTCACGATCCCGCACAAGGAGGCGGCGTTCCGCCTCGCCGACAGCCTCACGCCGCGGGCGCGCCGGATCGGCGCCGTCAACACGCTCAGCCTCGATGCCGAGGGAGTGCTGCACGGCGACAACACCGACGCCCCCGGCTTCATCGCGCATCTCGACGCGAGTCTCGGCGAGGGCTGGCCGGCGGCGACCGGCACCGCCGGCGGCCGCGCCGCCCTGGTGGTCGGCGCCGGCGGCGCCGCACGGGCGATCGTGGTCGGGCTCCTCGACCGCGGCCTGTCGCGCATCCTCGTCGCCAACCGCACGGCCGAGCGCGCCGGGGCCCTGTGCGCCCTCGACCCGGAGCGGGTCGCGGCTCTCGCCTGGGAGGACCTGCCGGACCGCCTCCCGGAGACCGGGCTCCTCGTCAACACCACCTCGCTCGGCATGGGGAGCGGCCCGGCCCTCGTCCTCGACCTGTCGCCGCTGCCCGCGGACGCGGCGGTGGCGGATGCCGTCTACGTGCCGCTGGAGACGCCGCTGCTCGCCGCCGCCCGCGCCCGCGGCCTCGCCGCGGTCGACGGCCTCGGCATGCTGCTGCACCAGGCGGTGCCGGGCTTCGCCCGCTGGTTCGGGGTGACGCCGCAGGTCACTCCGGCGCTGCGCGCCCTGGTGGTCGCCGACATCGAGGGCCGCCGATGACCCGGCCGGTCGTCCTCGGCCTCACCGGCTCGATCGGGATGGGCAAGAGCGCCACCGCGGCGATGTTCCGCGCCCGCGGCGTGCCGGTCCACGACGCCGACGCCTGCGTCCACGCCCTCTACGGCCCCGGCGGCGCCGCGGCGGCGCGGATCGGCGCCGCGTTTCCGGGCACCCTCGCCCCCGACGGCGCCGTCGACCGCGCCGCCCTGCGCGCCCGGGTGCTCGACGACCCCGCGCGCATGACGACGCTCGAAGCCCTGGTCCATCCCCTGGTGCGCGAGGCCGAGGCGGCGTTTCTCGCCGCCCATGCCGCGGCGCCGCTGGCGGTGCTCGACGTGCCGCTGCTCTACGAGACCGGCGGCGAGGCGCGCTGCGACGCGGTGGCGGTGGTCAGCGCTCCGGCCGAGGTGCAGCGCGCCCGGGTGCTCGCCCGGCCCGGAATGACCGGGGCGACCTTCGCGGCGATCCTCGCCAAGCAGATGCCCGATGCCGAGAAGCGCCGCCGGGCCGACTTCGTGATCGAGACCGGGGACGGCTTTCCCCGGGCCGAGGCGCAGGTGGATGCGGTGATCGCGGCGCTGGCGGCGAGGCGCGAACCGCTCGGGGGGACCGGCCCGGACGCCGGCTGATACGGTTTTCGAACGCATCGCTCGAAAACCGTATCGAAGCCCGCGCGGCGGCGCCCTCGCGGCCGGGCCGGCCGCACCTCAGCGCGGCATGCCGCTGCGTTCCAGGACCGGCCGGTGCCCCTCGGCGTCGAAGGCGCCGGAGACGGCGATGCCCTCGTTGGGGATCGGACGCATTCCCTCGCCGGGCGTCTGCGAGGAGGGCCGGCCCTCGGCCGGATCGCCGGCGGCCTGCCGCATCGCCAGGGCGCGCCGGGCGTTGCGGGTCAGATCGCTGCGGGCGCTGGCGTGCCGGCGGCGTTCGTTCTCCTTGCTCGCCCGCTGGACGGCGGCGGCGAGCAGGGCCGCCTTCTCCCTGGTCCCGGAATTGTCGGTCGCGGCGCGCGTCCCGGAGGGTGCCGCCTTGCCCCGGAACTCCCGGTGCTGCTGGCGCGCGACGTCGCGGGCACGGTCCCGGCGCTCGCGCAGGCGGCCGACCAGATCGGAGAGATCCCGGTCGCTCAGGCCGCGCAGGGCCGGATGATGCGTCTGATCGACCAGGGCGTGCTCGTCGGTGCTGAGCAGCCGGGCTTCGTCGCGGCGGGTTCGTGACATGCGTCGTCCTTCCTCCGAGGAGCCGGCTCGAGCGCCGGCATCGCCGGAGAACGCGAGGGGACACGATTTATTTCCCCTGCGTCATACGATTTCCGGTTGATCGCTCGGCGACTGCGTTGCAGTCGCTGTCGCGATGCGGAAATCGGCTTCGCTCATGCGTGCGGAGCAAAGCTCCGCCGCGCGGGCTGGGGATACGGTTTTCGGAACTCATCGTCCGAAATCCGTATCGGAGGGACCGGCATCACGAATGCGTGGCCGGCCCCGCGACGACCCGCCCGGGGCGGGGAGGCGCTCCGGGTGATCCGCGCCGCCTACCCGAACGCCCCGACCTCGTGCTGGATCATGCCGCTGATCTCGCGCACCTGCGCGAACAGGCGGCCGATCGGCGCGAACAGGGTGCGGTGCTCGGCCTCGTAGGTGCCGACGCCGCGCGGGCCCGCCGGCTCGCCGAAGTTGAGGCCGAGCGTCGGGTCGGGGGTGACCGGGAAGATCTCGTCGAGGAGCTTGAGGCAGGCCTCGACGTCGAGGCGCAGGATGCGCTCGATCAGGACCTCGCGGGTGACGCCGGCCTGGGGCCGGAAGCCCGGGATGTGGACGGCGAGGAACCAGATCCGGTGGATCAGGGCGATCCGCAACCCGTGCAGCAGGGTCAGGCGCGGCCCCATCCCGGACAGGTCCGTCGCGACGGTCTGGAGCCGGAGGTGGTCGTGGGTGAGGCGGCCGAACAGCCGGCGCAGCCGCGGCGCGAGGTTGAGCCGGTCGAGGGCCGCCGCGATGGCGATGATCTCCTCGCGCCGCCCGTCGCGGGTCGCCCGCCGGGCCCGCTCCAGCCACATGCCGGGATCGAGGGTGTCGACATAGGCCCGCAGCACGTCGAGGTCGCTGACCGCGGCGGCGTGGCGGGCGAGGCTGAAGGCGCGCCCGAACCGCTCCGACTGCCCGCGCATGTCGTTGAACAGGTCCGGCGCCCGGCCGGCGGCGCGGCCGAGCCCGTGCAGGCTGTTGGCGAGGAAGCCGAGCTGCTGGAGGATCGCGTTGTTGGGGATAGCCCGCATCTGGCGCGGATGGGTGATCGCGGCGGGGCCGCCGCCGTCCGACTGGCGCGCGACCGGGCGCGAGCCGGTGCGGTCGATGAGGTTCGGGCCGAAGGTGCCGAGCAGGGCGGCGTAGCCGGGGTCGTCCACCAGGGTCTGCATGTCCTGGCGCATGCCGGTGAAGAACTCGGTGGCGAAGTCGGGCTCGGCGTAGATCGGGTCGGGCGTGTCCGGCAGCCGGGAATAGACGTGCTCGGCGATGCGCTGCACCGTCGCCTCGGCGAGCGCCGGCGTGCCGAACAGGAGGTAGCCGTCGCTGCCCTGGAAGCTCGATTCGAGCCGGACCTGGATCCCGGCCTCGCGGTTGCGCCGCCGCGCCTGGGTCGGGGCGAGGTAGGCCAGCCGCTCGGACAGGCTCTCCGGGTGGGCGCCGCGGCCGATCGACTCGCCGTGGGTGTCGAAGATCACCAGCTCGATGTCGGTGAGGCCGTTGGCCACCATCAGCTCGGTGACCCGCAGGCGCAGGCGCTCGATCCAGAAGGTCGCGGCGATCTGGCCGACGTAGCGGCCGGAATCCGAGTAGCCGAATTGCAGCACCAGCCGGCCGAGGCGCCGGAGGTAGCGCCGCCAATGCGCCGAGCGCAGCGCGTCCTCGACGACGTGGAGGCCCTGCTCCAGCGCCGAGGCGGTCTCGAACAGCGGCGTGATCTCGACCTTGTCGCCGATGCCGAAATGCTCGGCGAGCCACAGGGCGGCGAGCAGGGTGTAGCCGGTCTCGGTCTCGGCGATGAGGAAGCGGACCGGATGGCTGCCGTCGACGTGCTTGAGGATCTGCGCGATCGTCATCATCAGCCGCGCGGCCGAGGCGCGTTCGGCGGCGAGCGCGCCGAAATCCACCGGCACCGCGGCGACGTGGTCGAGGAGCTCGTTGATCGAGGCGAGGTGGGAGCGGCGCTGGGCCGGGTCGGTCGGCTCGCCGTCGTGGTCGAGGGCGCGGCGCACCGCGTTGTGGACCTGGCTGGCGTTGAGCCGGAAATGCGGCAGCCCGTTCTGGAGCCCATGGGCGGCGCAGCCGGCCCGCAGCACGCAGAGCGCGAGCCGGGCCTCGTCGTCGGCGGCCTCCGCCACCGCCCGGTCGAGGAGCGCCAGCAGCGGCGCGACCTCGGTCTGGGCCCGCTCGCGCTCGATGATGAGGGCGAGGGCGAAGCGGTGCACCACCTCCAGACCCGGCTTGTCGCCGAGCTTGGGCGCCGCGGCGAGCTGGCGCACCACCGCGTCCCGGGCGCCCTGCGCGAGCCGGCGGGCCGGCTCGGCGGCGGGGTCGGCCGGCAACTGGTCGAGCACCCGGTCGAACTGGGTCCGCTTCGATTCGAGCCGGTAGCGCAGGGTGTCCCACCAGTCGATGTCGGTGCGCCCGTCGGTGTCGCAGCCGACCCACGAGGCGAGCACCACCGGCCGCGGCACCAGCCCGTGCCAGTGCTCGGGCCAGCGCTCCCGCGCCGCGCGCAGCACCGCCGCGTTCAGCCGGTCGAGGGCGGCGCGCCCGTGCTGCACCCCGTGCCGCGCGCGGTCGAACTCGTCGTCGAGGGTGATGACCGGGTCGGGCCGCGCGGTGAGGGCGGCGGCCTCGGTCAGGAGCGGGGCGCGGGCCTCGGGGGGGACCGAGGCGGCCTCGGCCAGGAGGTTCGCCACGGCCTGCGACATGCCGAAGGTCGGGTGGGCGGTGAACACCGCCGCGAAGCGCGGGCGCTCCAGCCGCGCCCTGGCCTCCTCGAACGGGGCCGCCGGATCGCCGAGGACCAGCGTCGCGGTGTCGTCGAGGCTCGTGCCGTTCTCCCCCAGCCCGACATAGGCCCGCAGGCGCGCCGCCCGCTCGCCGAGGGCGTCCTGGCGCAGGCGCCGGAACAGGCCCTCGAGGTCGCCCTCGGTGATCTCGCCGCGGTCGAAGCGCCGGCTGATCGCCAGCGCGACGGTGAGGACGGGGTTGCGGAACGGATCCTCGCTCGCCTGCTGGCGCGCCTGCTCGACGAGGTCGAGCAGATCCCGCTCCAGATCGTCCGCACCGTGAGAGGACGGGGCGTTGCTCTCGGATCTGTCCATCGGCGGGCTCGCTCTCTCGGGGTATCGACCGCGTGTGCGGGAGTGCCGACCCCGAGGCAAGGACTGTTCCGTCCCGATCCGACGCCATCTGCCCCGCATGGCCGCTGGCGCGCCGCGAGATGGGCCGGGTTAACCGGATGATAACGGATGGTGCCGGCGCCGCGGACGCGGCATGGTGATCCCGACCACGAATCACCGCCGTGAGAGCGGATCAGGGGGGACAGCCCATGACGCCGACGACCGCCGCAGCCGGACCCGCCTCCGGCGCGCCCGTCCTTTCACCGTGCCCGCGGGCCGCGGCCGAGGAGCGGGAGGCCCGGCTGGTCTTCGACGCCTCGGCCCTCGGCCGCGAGGGCGTCGCGGCGGTCGCGGCCGACCTGCGCCGGGCCGGGTTCCTGACCGACCGGCGCGGGGCCGGCCGGCGCCGGTAGAGGCGCCGCGGGTCAGGGCCGCCCGGTCGCCGGCGCCTGCGGGGTCGGCCCGGTGCCGCGGGTTCCCGGGGGTGGAGCCGGGGCGGGATTGCCGGCGGCCCCGGCGCTCGCCTGGGGCGTGCACACCACCGCGTCCTCCAGCACGTAGCAGATGCTCATCGCGCCCGTGCGATGGTTGACCCGGAACACGCCGGCCTCGCGCAGGTGGCGGGTGGCGACGAGGCCGTACTGCGACGGCGGCTGCGGCCCGGCGCCCTCGCCGGGGCCGAAGCACAGGGTCGTGCCGACGGTGTTCTCCTGCAGGCCGTACTGGCACGAGGTGACCTCGCCGGTGACCGTGTCGACGCGGTAGACCCGGTTCAGGTCGGCCTGCGGCGCCGGCACGAACTCGTAGGTCGCCGCCCGGGCGGGACCGGTCGTCGCGGCCAGCGCCGCACCCAGCATTCCGGCGGCCAGACCCCGCCCATACCATCCACCGCGCATCGCGCGCCGCTCCCTGATCTCTCGCCGTTCGGGTCGAATCGGCCGGATGCCCGCCTTATAGCGCGGCGCGGCCGCATCACGCCCGCTCGGGAGTCGCACCCTCCCGCGCCGCCCGCCGGGCGGCACGGGTCTCGCGGGCGTGAGCGGTCTCGCGCAGGCGCCGGCGGCGCTCGTCGAGGCCGTCGCGGGTCGGCGGCCACCAGCCGCGGGCGGGGTCGTCCGGTGCGGCGGCGGGGAGCACCGCGGCGAGTTCGGAGAAAGTCGGCATCCGCCACCAGCCCCAGACGAAGGGGCCGCTCAGCCGGGTCAGGAAAGGATAGGTCTCCGCGAGGGCCGCGGGATCGAGCGGGTCGGCGTCGAGGGCCTCGAAGGTGACGACGCCGTGCTCGCGGGTCTCGACCGCGGCGCCGAGAGGCGGCGCGTCCACCTGCGGCACCGGATGGCGCCGCCGGCGACGCTCGCTCTCCCGCCCGCGGTCGCGGGTGGCGGCCCGCGCCCGCCGCGCCGCCGGCTCGGCATCGGCGGCGGCCTCCTCGATCGCCGGCCAGACCGCCCGCAGCTCCTCGTAGCCGCGCCAGGGCACGCGCCACGCCCGGATGCCGGGATCCCAATGGGCGGAGGCGATGCCGCGCAGGAGGTCGACCACCCGGCGCGAGTAGGGTGTGCGCACCACGAGGCTCTCGGGCGGCGTCTCGAGGTAGCGGCTCGTCAGCGGGTCGAAGGCGTGGGCGTCGCGGCCCTTGTCGTCGGCGTGGGAATCGAGGGTCGCGAATTCCCGGGCGATCCAGGCGTCGACCCGCTGCTCGGCGGTGGTGCCGGGCACGAACCAGCGCCGCAACGCCCGCCGCCACCGGGCGGTCAGGAAGCTGGCGCGGAACCGGGCGATGAGGTCGCGGTCGAACGGCAGCGCCACCAGCACGCCCGGGCGCCGGGCGGTGCCGGGCGCGATGGCGAAGCCGCCGCCGCGGGACACCTCGCCCTCCGGTTCCACCGGGGTCGCCGGCATCGTCAGATCGCCGGCTTGCGGCCGCCATAGTAGTCGTCGAGGCGCTCGCCGTAGCCCGGCTCGGCGAACGGATCCTCGTCCGGCCCGTGCCGGGGCGCGCCCGCCAGGGTGTCGGCGTCGATGTCGACGACGTAGCCGCCGAGGCGCACGTCGTAGGTCAGCGACTTCCAGGGCAGCGGGTGGTAGCTCTCGCCGAGGCCGAGGAAGCCGCCGAACGCCACCACCGCGTAGGCGACCTGCCCCGAGACCTTGTCGACCATGAAGTTGTAGATCGTGCCGAGGGATTCGCCCCTGCGGTCGTAGACGGCGGTGCCCTCGACCTTGTTCGAGGCGATCAGGCGCTTCGTCTCGTCGAGGGCGATGCCGTCGCCGGACGGGTCGAGTTCCATCGTGCCCGGCGTGCGCAGGGGGCGCTCGTTCGGCAGTTCGGTCGGCATCGGCTCTCTCCCGTGACGGTGGCGGTTCAAGCGGGGAACCGGCCCGGGGGAGGGCGGTTCCGGCCGCCGCCTCACGAGGCACCTTCCGCCTCGCGCTTGGCCACCGTCACCCGCACGTCCCGACTCGCCAGCATCATCTCGACCGCGAAGGCGAACAGCGAGGCCAGGGTGCAGACGATCGCCGCCCCGAACAGGAGGAACAGGATGCTGGCGACCGCGGCGTCGCGCAGGGCGCCGACGAACAGGGTCAGGACCGCGCCGCAGATCGCGACGCCGCCGAGCGCGGCGATCACCACCGCGACGTCGAGGGCGAGGCTGCGCCGGCGCAGGTCGGCGAGCCGCAGCAGCCGGACCGGGTCGTCGGCGTCGAGGCCGGACATCTTCTCGACCTGATCGGCGATGCGGGCGTGCCGGGTCGAGAACACGTTGAGCAGGGTCGCGATGCCCGACAGCAGGAAGACCGGCGTCAGCGCCACCTGGATGATGTGCGCCGTCGAATCGAGAGCGGAGGGTTCGGGAAGCGGCATCGGGAGAGGCGGGTGGGACAGGGCGGACCGGCAGGCCGGTCCGCGCCCGTAAGTGACCACGACTCCACCTGCGTCAAGGCCGGTCGGGAACGCCCCGCTCCGCCTCAGCGCGACGGGTCGCGCTCCGGCAGGGCGTCGGTCCGGGTGCTGGTGGCGATCCCGTCCGCCTTCTCGCCCTTCGACAGATCGACGCCGGTGCCGTGCCGGCCGCTCGTGACCGCTTCGCCGGCATGGTCGCTGCCGTCGGCGATGCCGACCTTCTCCTCGCGCTCGAGCGGGTTGATCGGCTTTCTCGTCTCGCTCACGGGACACCTCCTCGCGGTTGTCGGGAGGCGACGCGCCGTCGCCCCGAAGGTTTCCCCACCGGGCCATTCGGACGCAGGCGCCAGTCAGGCGTCGCAGGAGCGGGCACCGGGCCTGCGCACTCATCGCGGCGACGAGGAACGGCTCCATCTGTCAGTCGGGCAGGTGCAAGCCCCCCGATCGACAGGGATGTTCCTGCACGGCCCCGTGCTCCGCGACAGCGCGCGATCGTACGACGCGGATCGTTCAGCGTGCCGCCGGAGTGCGGATCAACTCCAGGATCCTGTCGACGGTGTCCTCGACCGGCAAGCTGCCGCTGTCGATGCGCAGGTCAGGGGTCAAGGGCGCCTCGTAGGCCGAGTCGATGCCGGTGAAGTTGGGGATCTCCCCGCACCGCGCCCGTCGGTAGAGGCCCTTCGGATCTCGCCGCTCGCACACCGCGAGCGGCGCATCGAAGTGGATCTCATGGAACGGGATGCCGCCCGCGATCTCTCGCGCCATGGCCCGCTCCTTCCGGAACGGCGAGATCAGCGACACGATCACGATCAGTCCAGCATCGGCGAAAAGCCGCGCGACCTCCGCCGTCCGGCGCATGTTCTCGCTCCGGTCGGCATCGGAAAAGCCAAGATCACGATTCAACCCATGACGCAGGTTGTCGCCGTCGAGGATATAGGTGTTGCGTCCGCTGGCATGCAGCTCGTTCTGCAACAGGTTGGCGGTTGTCGTCTTCCCGGCGCCCGATAGTCCAGTGAACCAGAGGATCGCGGCTTGCTGGTGCAGCAGCTTGACGCGGCTGTCAGCGGACACATCGAAATTCTGCCACACCGCGTTCATCAGGCACCCCTGCCGGCCTTTGTATGCTCTGCCGATCAGCCTAATGCGCCGCTGGAGAAGCGGTAGTGCTCAAACGACACGGTCGCAACCTTTGGGTGAATTTTGCTCTCGTCCGGATGTAATTCCTGGAAGATGACGGTTTCCTATGTTTCCTCGTATCCCCAGGCTGTTGCAACGCCTTCGGCGCGCTCGTTCCAAATCGTCGAAAGCTCGTCATCGAATTCAGAGCGCCATCGAGCAGCTTTGCCCACGTTCATGGTTGCTGATTTTGTGCTTTGGTACTCGCTCGTGGCCGAATTCAAAAATTCGGTGGGTCGAACGCGAACTTGCTGCAACGTGGCGATTGGCGACTGGTTTGCAACAGACGTGATGATGTCTTCGTACTTGAGTACGATACCGCCCGCATTTTTCCAATCCAGCCAGCCTTCACAGACCTTGTCGATACTCTTTGACTTGAAATTTGGCAGACCGAAGCCTTTTATGGTCGCGATGATGGCTTCTCGCTTCGTAAGACTTCTCAGCCCGGGCTCTGACTCGTGCGCTCCACGTGGCGAACCTCTGAGAATGTAGTCAGCCATCGACAAGCAAATATCCCGCGGATCGCGGATCAGGCAAATGATCTTGTAATCATACTCGGCCAGATCTTGCGCGCTTTGAGCATTGTATCGCCAATGGCCATAAATGCACGCATGCTCGGCGTTCCTGAATTTTTCGTCTAACAACCTGATGTCGAGTCCATATTTGTCATATTTGCGAGAAGCCTGCAGATTATAGCCCATCCCGTTGAAAATCTGCGTCAGGAAATGCGTGCCGGACTTGGGAACACTTGTGGCAAATATCCTTGTGTGCATCATGCCTCTCAGGTTCGGGATGTCAGGGCGTGATACCACCGTCGCAGGGGTTTCCCATCCATTTGATGCGTTGGAGAAGGGGCCACGCTCAACGATCCCGGGATCGACCGAGGCGGCGCGCCTCGATCAGGCGCTCCTCCAGCGGTCGAGGGCCTGATGTGCCTGCGCAGGTTGTACGACGCTGGAGGCGACGATGCACCTTCTCGCAAGCCGGTCGACGGTGTCCGTGCTCTCCTCGGCCATTCGGCCTAGGACCAAGGCCCAGGGGCCACGCCGGTGACGATCACCGCGATCGCGTCCAACCACACCACCGGCGCCGCGCGACGGAGCGGCCGAGAGGCCGCGGGCCCGGCAAACGGGTACGGCGCTGGAAGGCCGAGCGCTGCCACGCATGGTTCAAACGGTCCCGTGCCGCTCCGCTGATCCAGGAAGCCCGACAAAGCCCTCGCCCTGATCCACGTCCCCGCCGCCATCATCGCTGGCGGTCCGTGCTGTCGGGCCAAGCTCGCAGGTCGGGAACCCGGCGCGGCGGGGCACCCTTGTCTTCATAAGATGCAACCAGACCGGGATACAACCATGCGTGGCACCCCGACTGACCGTCACGGCACGGACGCGCCGCTTCCGCCGGCAGGCTCCCGGGCTGCGGTCCAGCGGCCGCCGGGTCCGGGCGGCGAGAGTGCCGCTTCCCCGGGCGCGACCGAGCCCGGCGGCATGGGATGCACCGGACCCGGTGCCGCCGATCCGTGCCGGGAGCAGCCCCGCGACAGCGGCGGCACCCGCTATCGCGGCGCCTGATCCGGCCTGCCACCGTAACGCGACGAGGAGACCCGCGATGACCCCGATCGATGGCGACCAGACCGGCACCCCGGGAAAGCCCGGCGACAAGGCCCCTCCCGGCACCCCCGGCACCGGCGACAACCTGTGCCCGCGCTGCCACGGCACCGGCCGGTTCGAGACCCGGCCCTGCCCTGATTGCAACGGCACCGGGACGGTCACGGAGCCGATCGGCGGCGCCTGACGAATTCCGGATTCCGCCGCCGCGCGGCTGTGCCGGAGCGACTGCGCCGCATTTCCTGCGACGAGGTGGGATCCGCCCCGTCGGGAAATGCTCTAAGCAGCCGCCGCAACGCGAAGCGGCGGGCGGTTCGATGGGATTCGTGCAGGATACGTTCAGCCGGTTCAGGCAGACGGTGGCGGCCTATGCGGGCGACGAGGCCCTGATGCAGGCCGCCGTCTCGGCGAGCGCCAACGTGATCGTCGCCGACGGCGAGGTCGCGGGCGAGGAGTTCGAGACGGCGCTCGCCGGGATGCGGGCCGACCCGGTGCTGGAGAAGGGCTACGACACGCTGATGCTGGAGGAGGAGCTCTACGTCGCGATCGGGCGCGCCCGCAGCCGCGCCGGGCGGATGCAGAACCTCCACCTCATCGAGGCGGTCGCCGGGCGGCCCCGTGAGCAGCGCCAGAGCGTGTTCCTCATCGCCGCCGACGTCGCCGACCACGAGGGCATCAGCCCGGTGGAGCACAAGGCGCTCGGCGAAGTCGCCGCCGCCCTCGGCCTCGACATGGCGGCTCTCCTCGGGTGACGGCGGTCCCCCCGTGTCACTCCGGGGGGACGCCTTCTTCACGGTTTTGCGGCACGCAGGTCCGGCGCGCGGCGCGGAGGGTCCAGTCGTGAAGGCCATCGAGGAACGGGCGTCGGCGCGGCCGGCCGGCACCCTGAAGCCCGCCCTGCTGCTCGGGGCGCTCGGCGTCGTCTACGGCGACATCGGCACCAGCCCGCTCTACGCCTTCAAGGAGGCGGTGCGGGCGGCGAGCGGGGGCGGCGCGGCGAGCCCGGCGGCGGTGACCGGCGCGGTCTCGCTGATCCTGTGGTCGCTGATCGTCGTCGTGTCGATCAAGTACGCGATCCTGATCCTGCGCGCCGACAACCGCGGCGAGGGCGGCATCGTGGCGATGCTGGCGCTCCTCGGCGCCCGCCACGCCCGGCCGGGCACCTGGGGCGGACGGCTGCTGGTGGTCGGGCTGATCGGCGCCGCGCTCCTCTACGGCGACGGCGCCATCACCCCGGCGATCTCGGTGCTGAGCGCGGTCGAGGGGCTGAAGGTCGAGGCGCCGGCCCTCGCGCCCGCGGTGGTGCCGATCACCGTCGCGATCCTGATCGGCCTGTTCCTGATCCAGAGCCGCGGCGCCGCCTTCCTCGGGCGGCTGTTCGGCCCGGTGATGCTGCTGTGGTTCCTCGCCCTGATCGGGCTCGGCCTCGGCGGCATCCTGCACGCGCCGGGGATCCTCGCCGCCCTGAATCCGTGGCGGGCGGTGGACTACCTCGCCCATGCCGGCTGGCATGTCGGCTTCGCGATGCTCGGCGCGGCGTTCCTGGCGGTGACCGGCGGCGAGGCGATGTATGCCGATCTCGGCCATTTCGGCGCCCGGCCGATCCGCCTCGCGTGGTTCGGCCTCGTCCTGCCGGCGCTCGCGGTCAACTATCTCGGTCAGGGCGCGGTGCTGCTGATCGAGCCCGATGCGATCGAGAACCCGTTCTACCGCCTCGCGCCGGACTGGGCGCACTACCCGCTGATCGGGCTCGCCACGCTCGCCACCGTCATCGCGTCGCAGGCGATCATCTCGGGGGCGTTCTCCCTGACCCAGCAGGCGATGCAGCTCGGCTTCCTGCCCTACCTGCGGGTGGTCCACACCGCCCGGGACGAGCGCGGCCAGATCTACGTGCCGTCGGTGAACTGGCTGCTCGCCGCCGCGACCCTCGCGGCGGTGCTCACCTTCCGCTCCTCCGACGCGCTCGCCGGCGCCTACGGCATCGCGGTCTCGACCCTGATGGCGATCACCACCCTGCTCGCCGGGCTGGTGGCGCATCGCTGGGGCTACGCGCTGCCGGCCGTGCTCGCGGTCAACGGCTCCTTCCTGGCGGTCGACCTCGTGTTCCTGTCGGCCAACGCGGTGAAGATCGTCGAGGGCGGCTGGTTCCCGCTGGTGCTCGCCGCCCTCGTCGCCCTGGTGATGCTGACCTGGCTCAAGGGCACCCGGATGGTCGAGGCGCTGCGGGTCTCGCTGCGCCAGCCCGAGGCCGAGTTCCTCGCCCGCCTGCGGCGGCACCCGCCGGTGCGGCTGCCCGGGGCGGCCGCCTTCCTGTCCTCGGCGACGCAGGGCATCCCGCTCCACATGACCCGCTTCCTGGAGCGCAGCCACGCCCTGCACGAGCGCCTGCTCATCGTCACCGCGCTCTACGAGGAGGTGCCGGCGGTGAGCGAGGCCCGCCGCGCCGAGGTCGCGCAGCTCGCCCCCGACCTGTACCGGGTCACCCTGCATCACGGCTTCATGGAGGAGGCTTCGATCCCGGAGGGCCTCGCCTGCGCGGTCCGATCCGGGTCGTTGCCGGCAGACTTCCTCGACGACGTCACGGTGTTCGTCGGCCACGAGACCATCATCCCGCGGCGCAACCGCAGCGGCATGTCGCCGTGGCGCGAGGCGCTGTTCGCGGTCATGACCCGCATGAGCGAGCGCACCGGGGCGTATTTCTGCGTGCCGACCCGGCAGGTGATCGAGGTCGGGACCGAGATCGAGATCTGATCCAGGCAGGCCACGCTTCGTCCGCCGAGGCTTCTCAGCCCTGTCACGGGCCGGTGCTCTAAGCGGCGGGATTGCCGACCCGCTGGACCGCAAACCCATGACCGACATCCACGACCGTTCCTTCGCCGCCACCGTCGAGGCGGTCCGGCGCGACATCGCCGACAGCTACGACGAGGAGATCGAACTCGAACTGGAGGACGAGCGCCTCGCGCAGCTCGGCTTCGCCTCCGGCGACGGGCTCGACCGGCGCGTCTACTTCCGCGAGCTGCTGCGGCTCCAGCACGAGCTGGTGCGGCTGCAGGACTGGGTCCAGCACAACCGGCTGCGGGTCGTCGTGCTGTTCGAGGGCCGCGACTCGGCCGGCAAGGGCGGGGTCATCAAGCGGATCACCCAGCGGCTGAACCCGCGCGTCTGCCGCGTCGCCGCCCTGCCGGCGCCGAGCGAGCGCGAGCGCAGCCAGTGGTACTTCCAGCGCTACGTCGCCCACCTGCCGGCCGGCGGCGAGATCGTGCTGTTCGACCGCTCCTGGTACAACCGCGCCGGGGTCGAGCGGGTGATGGGCTTCTGCACCGAGGCCGAGGTGGAGGAGTTCTTCCGCTCGGTGCCCGAGTTCGAGCGCATGCTGGTGCGCTCCGGCATCGTGCTGCTGAAGTACTGGTTCTCGATCACCGACGAGGAGCAGGAGATGCGCTTCCGGATGCGCATCCACGACCCGCTCAAGCAGTGGAAGCTCTCGCCGATGGACGTCGAGTCGCGCCGGCGCTGGGAGGACTACACCCGGGCCAAGGAGGACATGCTCGCCCGCACCCACATCCCCGAGGCGCCGTGGTGGGTGGTCGAGGCGGTGGACAAGAAGCGGGCGCGCCTCAACTGCATCGCCCACCTGCTCGGGCGGATCCCCTACGGCGACGTCGAGCATCCGCCGGTCCGCCTGCCCGACCGGGTGCGCCACCCGGACTACGTGCGCGCGCCGGTCCCGCCGGCGATGATCGTGCCGGCGCGGTATTGAGGGCTGACGTCAAGCGACCGATTTGGCATCGGAATACCGGGCGCGGGATCCCCTCTCCCGAGTGGGAGAGGGGTAGGGGCGATCGAAGATCGCACGAGGGTGGCTCGGCCTCAGAATAATGCACCAACGGTTGAGCTGCGCAGCTCTGCGCTTGGCTTCTCATCCTGCATCGTCTCCACCCTCACCCCAACCCCTCTCCCACTCGGGAGAGGGGCTCCGCGCCCAACCGAGAATCGGCCTCGTCTGAAACGGGGCCCCAATAATCCCCGCCGGATGATACGGATTTCGGGCGATTCGTTCCGAAAGCCGTATCCAAGCCCGCGCGGCGGAGCTTTGCTCCGCACACGTGAGCGAAGCCGATTTTCGCATCGCGAAAGCGACTGCAACAGTCGCCGAGCGATCAATCGAAAATCGTATGACATCCGTCCGGCACAGTCACGCCACCGGCGAACCGCTCGGCCCGCCGTCACCCGACTGTTACACACCGCCACTACCAGCGCGGCGCATCGGAGCGACACGATGCGCATCATTCAGATCAGCGACACCCACCTTTCGCGGGAGCACGGCGATTTCGCCGCCAACCTCGCGATCGTGGGCGGGGAGGTCGCCGCCACGGCGGCCGACCTCGTGATCCATACCGGCGACCTGTCGATGAACGGCGCCGTCGGGCCCGACGATCTCGACGATGCCGTCGCGTGGATGCGGACCCTGCCGCAGCCGGCCCTGTGGCTGCCCGGCAACCACGACGTCGGCGACCTGCCGGACCTGCGCGCCGACCAGCGCCTCGACGACGAACGCCTCGCCCGCTACCGCGACCGCGCCGGCGACGACCGGTGGGTCCGCGACGCCGGCGGCTGGCGGCTGATCGGCCTCGACGCGATGCTGTGCGCCACCGGCCACCCCGACGAGCACCGGCAATACGAGTGGCTGGAGGCGGCGCTCGCCGTCACCGGCCCGGTCGCCCTGTTCCTGCACAAGCCGCTCTTCGTCGACGACCCCAACGAGCCGGCGCGCGGCTACTGGACGATCCCGCCGGCGCCGCGCCGCCGGATCCTCGACCTGCTCGCCCGCGCCGACGTCCGGCTGATCGCCTCGGGCCACCTCCACGTCGCCCGGCACGCCCGCTTCGGCGAGACCGACCACGTCTGGTGCCCGTCGGCCGCCTTCGTATGCGGGCCGAGCCAGGTCGGCGTCCCGGGCGAGCGCCGCATCGGCTACGTCGTGCACGAACTCGACCCCGACCGGGTCGAGAGCCGGTTCGTCTTTCCCGCCGGTGCCGAGCCGCTGCTGATCGAGCCGCGGCTCGACCGGATCTATCCCGGCCCCTCGGCCGCCGACGACCGGAGCGCGGTGGCATGACGGCCGCCGCGATCCATCTCGACACGGTCAGCAAGGGCTACGGCCCGACCCGGGTCCTCGACGGCATCTCGCTCGCCATCGCGCCGGGCGAGTTCACCGCCCTGATCGGCCCGTCCGGCTGCGGCAAGTCCACCCTGCTGCGCCTGATCGCCGGGCTCGACCGGCCCGACCGCGGCTGCATCCGCATCGGGGAGCGCGACGTGACCACGGTTCGGGCCGCCGACCGCGACGTCGCGATGGTGTTCCAGTCCTACGCCCTCTATCCGCACCTCACCGCCCGGCAGAACATGGCGGTGCCGCTGGTGATGCGCCGCCTCGACCGGGCCCAGCGCCTGCCCCTGGTCGGCCGCTGGTTCGGGGCCGGCCCGCGCCTCGCCGAGGTCGCGCGCGAGATCGAGGCGGCGGCGGCGTCGCTGCGGCTCGGGCCGGTGCTCGACCGGCGCCCGTCGCAGCTCTCCGGCGGCCAGCGCCAGAGGGTCGCTCTCGGGCGGGCGATGGTGCGCCACCCCCGCGCCTTCCTGATGGACGAGCCGCTGTCGAACCTCGACATGGCGTTGCGCCACCACATGCGCGGCGAGATCGTCGACCTGCACCGCCGGCTCGGCACCACCACGGTCTACGTCACCCACGACCAGGAGGAGGCGCTGTCGATGGCCGACCGGGTCGCCGTGCTGATGCACGGGCGGCTGCTCCAGGTCGGCCGGCCCGACGCCGTCTACCGCGACCCGGCCCATCTCGACGTCGCGACCTTCGTCGGTGCCCCGCGGATCAATCTCGTGGCCGGCACGATCGGTCCCGACGGGATCGCGCGGCGCGGCGGCACCGCGCTGCTCGCCGGCCTCGCCGCCGACGCGCCGGGGCCGGTGCAGCTCGCCCTGCGGCCCGAGCACGTCGTCCTGGCGGCCGAGTCCGGACCGGCCTCGCTGCCGGCGCGGGTCGAGCGGCTGGAATTCCAGGGCGCCGAGATCCTCGCCCATCTGCGGCTCCTCGACGGCGACGAGCGGCTGACCGCCCGCCTGCCCGCGGGCCGGCCCGGGATCGAGGCGGGCCGCGACCTCCACGTCTCGGGGCACGACGGCGCGTGGCTCGCGTTCGACACCGGCGGCGAGCGCCTGCGCCCGAGCGCGGAGATCGTCAGCGTCGGCGACCGGCAGGCCCTGCGCCATGGCTGACGCCGTCCGCCTCGCCACGCCTGCCGCGGCACCGGAGGCCGCCGCGGTCCCGGTCGACCGCAGCGAGGAGCGCGCCGCCCTGGTGCTGGCCGGGCCGGCGCTGCTGCTGATGCTGGCGCTCCTCGTGCTGCCGACCGTCGCGGTGCTGGTCCTGTCGTTCACCGACGCCGAACTCGGGGTGCCGGACTGGCACATCGTCGGCCTCGACGCCTATCGCGACCTGCTCGCCGACCGCGGCTTCCGGACCTCGATCGTCAACACCGCGCTCTACGTCGCCCTGGTGACGCCGGCCTCGGTCGGGCTCGGCCTCGGCCTCGCCCTGCTGATCGAGGCCGACCTGCCCCTGCGCTCGGTGTTCCGCTCGGCCTACTTCCTGCCGGTGGTCTCGCTCACCGTCGCGATGGCGACGGTGTGGCAGTTCCTGCTCAACCCGGTCGGCGGTCCGGTGAACGCGCTGCTGACGGCTTCGGGCCTGCCCGGACCGAACTGGCTCGGTTCCTCCGATACCGTGCTCGTCGCCCTGGCGCTGATCGGCATCTGGCAGACCTTCGGCTTCAACGTCGTGCTGTTCCTCGCCGGCCTGACCGCGATCAACCGCGAGCTCTACGCCGCGGCCGAGATCGACGGCGGCCGCTCGGCCTTCGACCGGTTCCGCCTCGTCACCTGGCCGATGCTCGGGCCGACGACCCTGTTCGTCGTGACGATCACCATCATCAACGCCGTCAAGGTGTTCGAGCCGGTGGCGGCGCTGACCCAGGGCGGGCCGAACAAGGCGTCCGAGGTGCTGCTGTGGACGATCTACCAGGAGGGCTTCGTCTTCCTGCGCATCGGCCCGGCCTCCGCCATGGCGGTCGCGTTCGTCGCCGTCCTCCTCGTCCTGCTCCTGATCCAGACCCGGGTCATGGACCGCCGGGTGCATTACGGATGATGCCGCCCAGCCCCGCCTTCCGGGTCGCCCGGCTCGCGATCCTCGGCCTCGGCGCCGTCGTCGTGCTGTACCCCTACCTCTGGATGGTCTCGGCCTCGCTCAAGCCGCAGACCGAGATCTTCTCCGCCAGCCTGTCGCCGTGGCCGACGCAGTGGTTCGCGGCGGAGAACTACGGCAAGGCGATGACCCGCATCCCGATGCTGCGGGTGCTCGCCAACGGCGCGGGCGTGTGCGCCGCGATCCTGCTGTTCCAGGTCGTGTTCGCGCTCCCCTGCGCCTACGCGCTGGCCAAGCTGCGCTTCCGCGGCCGCGAGGTGCTGTTCGCCCTCGTCCTGCTCGGGCTGCTGGTGCCGATCCACGCGATCTCGATCCCGCTCTACGCCGCCGCCCGCGACCTCGCGCTGCTCGACACCTACGCGGTGCTGGTGGTGCCGTTCCTTCTCTCGACCTTCGCGATCTTCCTGTTCCGCCAGTTCATCCGCGCGCTGCCCGACGACCTGATCGCGGCGGCCCGGATGGACGGCCTGTCGGAGAGCGCGATCGTCTGGCGGGTGGTGCTGCCGAACGCCTGGCCGGCCGCCACCGCCTTCGCGGTGTTCTCGGTCGTCGCGCACTGGAACGACCTGTACTGGCCGCTCATCACCGTCTCGCAGACCCGGCTGGCGACCCCGCCGCTCGGCCTGCTGTTCTTCCGGGCCGCCGAGGCCGGCGACGATTACGGGGCGCTGATGGCCGCGACCGTGATCGTGACGCTGCCCCTCGTCGCCCTGTTCCTCATCGCCCAGCGCCGGTTCATCGACGGCATGACGATGACCGGCGTGAAGGGCTGAAGCCGGCCTCCCCTCTCCCGCAACAGGATGGATTCGTCATGCGCCGCTGGTTGGCCGCCCTCGCGACAGGGCTGATGCTCGCCGCCGCCCCGGCCCGGGCCGAGCAGACCGAGATCGTCGTCCACTACCCGATGCCCGGCTTCTTCAAGTCGGTCATGGACACGATCTCGGCCGAGTACATGCGCCGCAAGCCGGAGGTGAGGATCACCTTCGCGGCGCCCTCGCCGACCTACGAGGAGGGGCTGCAACTGATGCTGCGGCAGGCGAACTCGCCGCAGATGCCGGACGTGTCCTTCGTCGGCCTCAACCGGCTGCGGGTGCTGGCCGAGCGCAAGGTCGGCGAGGATCTCGCGCCCCTCGTCGCCAGGGATGCCGGCCTGAGGCAGGAGGGCTTCTCCGACCACCTGCTCTCGCTCGCCCGCATCGGCGACCGTCAGGTCGGGCTCGCCTTCGCAACCTCGAACCCGATCTTCTACTACAACGCCGACCTCGTGCGGAAAGCCGGCGGCGACCCGGACGCCATGCCGGCCGACTGGGACGGCCTCATCGCGCTCGCGGCGAAGATCCAGGCGCTCGGCGACGGCACCGTCGGCATGGGCTACCGCTGGATGCTCGACGACTGGATGTTCTCGGCCCTGCTGTTCGGCGACGGCGGCCGGATGATGACCCCGGACGAGAGCCGGATCGCGTTCGACGGCCCCGAGGGTCTGGCGGCCCTGCGCCTGCTCGACCGGATGGTCAAGGAGGGCCGGATGCCGGCGCTCACCGGCGACGCGATGGTGCAGACCTTCCAGGCCGGCCGGATGGGCCTGTTCTTCTGGACCACCGGCGCCCTGCGCTCGATCCTCAACGGCGTCGGCGACAAGTTCGAGCTGCGCACCGCGAAGCTGCCGCTCCTCGACCCGGAGAAGGGCCGCCTGCCGACCGGAGGCAACGCCGCGGTGATGTTCACCAGGGACCCGGCCAAGCAGGCGGCGGTCTACGACTTCATCAAGTTCGCCGCCGGCCCGTTCGGCCAGACCGTCGTGGTGCCGGGCACCGGCTACGTGCCGACCAACGAGCTGGCGCCGACGGACGACCACTATCTCAAGGGCTTCTACGAGAAGAACCCGACCTTCCGCGCCGGCCTGTCGCAGATGGACCGCATGGTGCCGTGGTACGCCTTCCCGGGCACCAACGGCGTCAAGATCACCCAGACCATCGTCGACACCCTGTCGCGGGTCGCCGAGCAGAAGGCGACGCCCGAGCAGGCGATGAAGGACATGAGCGCCGAGGTGACGAAGCTGCTGCCGCGGCGGTGAGCGGAGGCGGCGGCTCGGAGGAGCCGCCGTTTCCGGCCGGGAAGACGGCTTTCGTCTGGAAGGTCGCGGGTGGAACCGTTATCTTGACGACATGAAGAAGCGAGCCACGAGAACCCACACCTCGTCCTCGGGCCGGACGATAACGGTCCGGCTGATCGCGCCCGATCGCCTCACCACGACGAAGTTCGGCAACGTCACGGTCACCGGAGCGGCGCCGAGCGCCGAGTCGGTCGCGCGCAGCGTCCGACAGAGCAGCGAAGCGCTCGTCCGCCTGGGCGAGAGGCTCGCCAAGCCCGGCATCCGGTTGCGCCCCAAGAAGGACGTTCCGCTGTTCTGGATCGACGACGACGACCCGGACCTCTTCGTTCGTCGTCTGAACGGGCGGGTGGAGCGCGGACGGCTGGTGGACGGCGTCTTCAGAGTGATCGATTGAGCCGGATCGCCGAGCCGATCGACGTCATCCTTCAGGAGCTGGAGCGGCTTCGGAAGCGCTCGCGGTGGTCCTCGCCGGCCACAACGGCTCCGGCAAATCCACGATGTGGCGGCGGTATCTCTCCGGGCATCTCCGGATCCCGCTGATCAACGCCGATCGCATGATGCTGTCGATCCTGCCCGAGCCGGGCAAGGATGGTGCGCTCGAACCCTGGGCGCAGACACTGCGCGACACGAACGAAGGCTGGATGAAGGTCGCTCAGGACGGCGTTCAGGCTTTCGTCGGTCACGCCATGCAGGCGAAGGTGCCGTTCGCCATGGAGACCGTGTTCTCCTACTGGGAGGAGCAGCCGGACGGCACTTTTCTGTCGAAGATCGACCTCATTCGCGACCTGCAGGCGGCGGGGTACTTTGTGCTTCTGCTGTTCGTCGGCCTGACGAACGTCAATCTCTCGATCCAGCGCGTGCGGACGCGGGTGGCCGAACATGGCCATGACGTTCCACTCGAACGCCTGCACCGGCGCTTTCCCAAGACCCAGCGCGCCATTGCCGCTGCATCGCAGGTGGCCGACGCCTCGGTTTTCACCGACAACAGCCGGACCGAGACGCAAGCCTTCACCGTCTGCCGCGTGCAGATCGGAACGAAAGAGGTCTTCGACCTCAGGCGCGAAGCGGCCCCGGTTCCCGCGGCCATCCGGGGATGGCTGGACGTCCTGAGCCCGCTGCCCTGAACAACCTCACACCGACCGCGTCAGCCCGCCATCGACGCGGATGTTCTGGCCGGTGATGTAGCCCGCGCCCTCCGAGGCCAGGAACGCGATCGTGGCGGCGACCTCCTCGGCGCGGCCGTAGCGGCGCATCGGGACGCCCTGCCGGCGCTCCTCGGTCGCCGGCAGGCTGTCGATCCAGCCCGGCAGGACGTTGTTCATCCGCAGGTTGTCGGCGGCGTACTGGTCGCAGAAGATCTTGGTGAAGGCGGCGAGCCCGGCCCGGAACACCGCCGAGGTCGGGAACTGGGCGCTCGGCTCGAAGGCCCAGGCGGTCGAGACGTTGACGATCGCGCCGCCGCCCTGGCGCACCATCACCGGGGCGACGAGGCGGGCCGGCCGGATCACGTTCATCAGGTAGGTGTCGAGCCCGGCATGCCACTGCGCGTCGGTGATCTCGAGGATCGGCGCCCGCGGCCCGTGGCCGGCGCTGTTGACCAGCACGTCGATGCGCCCCCAGCGTGCGAGCGTGCCGTCGACGAGCCGGGTCAGGTCCTCGACCGACTGGTTGGATCCGGTGAGGCCGAACCCGCCGAGTTCCTGCGCCAGCGCCTCGCCCTTGCCGGACGAGGACAGGATCGCGACCCGGAACCCGTCCTGCGCCAGCCGGCGCGCCGCCGCGGCGCCCATGCCGCTGCCGCCCGCGGTGACGATCGCGACCCTGTCCTCTGCCATGGCGTCCCTCCGGAAAAAGATCCGGACGCGACGGTAGTCCGGAACGCGGCGCGCCTTAAGCAGAATTGCGTGGGGCAATTCTGCTTGAGGTTCCTGCACAGCGCATCATTTTGCCGCCGGAACGGTGACCATTTCGGCGAATGATGCTCAGAGCCCCCCGTCGCTGATCCGGTACCAGGCGATCACCGCCGAGGCGTAGAGGCGGTGCAGGCCGTGCAAAGGCAGCGGCCGGATCGGGCTGAACGGCAGCGGCAGGGCGTCGGCGTCGCCGGTGCGGACGTAGGCCGCGATCGCCCGGCCCATGCTCGATTGCAGGCCGACGCCGCGGCCCTGGCAGCCGATGTCGATGACGAGGCCCGGCGCCGGCTCGTGCAGGTGGGGCAGGTAGTCCCGGGTGACCGCGACGCGGCCGCACCAGCGGTGGTCGAACGCCACCTCGCCGAGCTGCGGGAACATCTTGCCGACGATCCGCTCCAGATGCGCCCAGTCGGAGGCGCCCTTCGGCTCTCGGAACGGGCCGCGCCCGCCGAGCAGCAGCCGGCCGGTATGGTCGAGACGGAAGTACAGCAGCAGCTTGCGGGTGTCCGAGGAGACCTGCCCCTCCGGCAGGATCGAGCGGCGCAGGTTGTCGGAGAGCGGCGTCGTCGCGACCTGGAACGAGTTCGCCGCGATGATCGTCTGGGCGAGGCCCGGCCATAGCCCGCCGCTGTAGCCGTTGGTGGCGATCACCACCTTGCCCGTGCGCAGCTCCGGGCCGGCCTTCGTCCTCACCACCCAGTCGCCGCCCGCGCGGTCGATGCTCTCGACCGGCGTGTCGGTGTGGATCCGCGCGCCCGCCGCCAGCGCCGCCCGGGCGAGGCCGCGGGCGTAGGACAGCGGCTGGATCGCCCCGCCGCGCTCGTCGAGCCAGCCGCCGCGGTAGCGCGGCGAGCCGGTCAGGCGGTCGGTCTCGGGCTTGTCGAGCAGCCGCACCGGGGCGCCGCGGCGTGCCCATTGCGCGGCGCGCCGCTCGGCCACGGCCAGCCCCTCGTCGGTGTGGGCGCCCTGGATCCAGCCGGTGCGGGTCCGCGGCACGTCCATCCGGTGGCGTTCGATGAGGTCGAACACCGTGTCGACGGTGCCGGCGCCGAAGGCGGCGAGGCGCTCGCCGCGCTCCGGCCCGAATTGCTCGACCAGTTCGTCGGGGTCGTACTTGAGCCCGGGGATGACCTGCCCGCCGTTGCGGCCCGAGCCGCCGAAGCCGATCTCGCGCGCCTCCAGCAGCACCGGCCTCACGCCGGCCCTCGGCGAGGTGGAGCGCCGTCGACAGGCCGCAGAACCCGCCGCCGATCACCACGACGTCGGCGCGGCCGGATTCGGACAGCGGCGCGGTTCCGGGGGCGGGGGCGGCGGTGGTGGCCCAGAGCGAGGGCCCGAGGGGGAACGGCTCGGCCATGGCGGGGACTCTCTACAGGGGATTCAGCACCCGGCGCAGGAAGTCGCGGGTGCGCGGATGCTCGGGCTCGGTGAGGACCCGGCGGGCCGGGCCCTGCTCGACGATCACGCCGCCGTCGAGGAACAGCACCCGGTCGGCGACCTCGCGCGCGAAGCCGATCTCGTGGGTGACCACCAGCATGGTCATGCCGTCCTCGGCGAGCGCCCGCATCACGCCGAGCACCTCGCCGACGAGTTCGGGGTCGAGGGCCGAGGTCGGCTCGTCGAACAGGATCGCGTCCGGGCGCATCGCCAGCGCCCGGGCGATGGCGACGCGCTGCTGCTGCCCGCCGGAGAGTTGCGGCGGCCGGGCCTCCTCCCGGCCGGCGAGGCCGACCCGGGCGAGGAGGTCGCGCCCGCGGGCCTCGGCCTCCGCCCGCGTCTCGCCCTTCACGAAGATCGGGCCCTCGATGACGTTCTCCAGCGCCGTGCGGTGGGGAAACAGGTTGAAGCGCTGGAACACCATCGAGACCTGGACCCGCACGGCGCGGATCGAGCGGTCGGCCCGGTCGACCCGCCGGCCGTTCACCCGGATCGCGCCGCCGTCGTAGCTCTCCAGCCCGTTGACGCAGCGCAGCAGCGTCGACTTGCCCGAGCCCGAGGGGCCGATGACGCAGACCACCTCGCCCCGGGCGACCGAGGCGGTGATGCCCTTGAGCACCGGCACCGCGCCGTAGGACTTGCGCACGTCGTCGAGCTCGATCACGGCCGTCCCGTCCGCTTCTCGAAGTGCCGCACCGCCAGGATCAGCGGCAGGCTGAGAACGAGGTACATCAGCGCCACGAGGGTGAAGACGCTGGTGTTCTTGAACGTCGCCGAGGCGATCAGCTTGCCCTGGAGCGCCAGCTCGGCGACCGTGATGGTCGAGGCCTGGGACGAATCCTTCAGCATCATGATCATCACGTTGCCGTAGGGCGGCAGGGCGGCCCGGAACGCCTGCGGCAGCACGACCCGGCGCATGGTCAGCCACCAGCCCATGCCGATGGTCTGCGCCGCCTCGATCTGGCCCTTGTCGATCGCCTCGATCGCGGCGCGGAAGTTCTCGGCCTGATAGGCCGAGTAGGCGACGCCGAGCCCGATGATGCCGGCCTGCACCGCGGTGAACGAGACGCCGAAATCCGGCAGCACGAAGTAGATGTAGAACAACTGGACGATGATCGGGATGCCCCGGATCACGTTGATGAACGTGGCGCTGATGCCCGACAGCAGCCCCACGCCCGAGACCCGCATCATCGCCCAGACGAGGCCGAGCAGCGTCGAGACGACGAGGGAGCCGACCGTGATCAGGATCGTGAGCTGCACACCCTGGAGCAGGATCGGCACGAACTCGCGCGCGTCGGCGAGGAACCCTTGCATGGGGCTACTCAGGTCGGGTTCGCGGTGGGCTGGAGGCCCCACTTGTCGAGGATCCTGGCGAGTTCGCCGCTCTGCTTGAGCTTGGCGAGCCCGGCATCGATCTTCTCGCGCAGGGCCTTGTCCTCCTTGCGCACGCCGACGCCGACCGAGCCGATCACCACCGGCTTGTAGGCTTCGACGAGGCGCAGGTTCGGGAAGTTGCCGAGCTTGATGTTGTAGGCGAGGATCGGCGCGTCGGCGAAGGCGGCCTTGATCCGGCCTGCATTGACGTCGCGCATCAGGTCCGAGCTGGTGTCGTAGACCTTCACCTCGGGGAAGTGGCCGGACTTCTTCAGCGGCTCGACGAAGGCGGTGCCGACCTGCGCGCCGACCGTCTCGCCCTTCAGGTCGGCGAAGGCGGCGTAGTCGCGGGTGTCGGATTTCGGCACCACCAGCCCCTCGCCGTAGGTGTAGACCGGCTCCGAGAAGTCGATCACCTCCCTGCGCGGCGGGGTGATGAACATGGCGGCCGAGATGAGGTCGATCTTCTTCGCCGTCAGGGCCGCGATCAGGGTCGAGAATTGCAGCGGCTCGATCTGCACGGTGAAGCCGGCCTCGCGGCCGATCGCCGTGATGACGTCGACCATCACGCCCTGGATGCTGTTGGTCTTGGTGTCGAGGAAGGTGAAGGGGACGCCGGTCGGGGTCGAGCCGACCTTCAGCACGCTCTGCGCCGCGGCGGGGCCCGCGAGTCCGAGGGCGACGGCCGCGCAGGCGGCCTGAACCAGACGTTTCATCGTCGTGCTCCTGTGCGAGAGAGGCGGCGGGGAGAGAAGGACGGCGCCGGACGATCAGGATTTCATTGACATGAACATCAGGCCATATTCTCATCGCTGGCGCAACCGAATTTCATGTTCATGAAACAGGCTGACCCTGGGCGAAAGAATGGGCACGGGACGGCGGGGCTGGTCGCCGCCGACCTCGCGGTCGGCGAGCGGCTGCGGACGCTGCGCCGCGAGCGCGGCCTGCCGCTCAAGGCGGTGGCGGAGGGGACCGGCCTGTCGATCGGCTTCCTGAGTCAGGTCGAACGCGGGCTGTCGTCGCCGTCGCTGCGGGTGCTGACCCAGATCGCCGACCTGTTCGGGGTCGGCCTCTCGGCCCTGTTCGGCGCCGAGGCCCCGGGGGGACCGGGCTTCGTGACCCGGGCGGGGGAGCGGGCCGAGCTGACCCTGTGGCGCTCCGGCATCACCAAGCAGCTCCTCACCCGGCCCGACGGCGACGGATCGCTGAGCCTGTTCCTGATGCGGCTTTCCCCCGGCGCCAGCACCGGCGACGAGATGGTCACCCATGACGGCGAGGAGGCCGGGCTGGTGCTGGAGGGGCGCCTGTCGCTCACCGTCGAGTCGGTGACCCAGGACCTCTCGGCCGGCGACAGCTTCCGCTTCGCCAGCCGCCGGCCGCACCGCTACGGCAACCCGGCGGGGGAGGGCGATGCGGTGGTGGTGTGGGTGAATGCGGTGCCGGGGCGGGTGTGATACGGATTTCGGAACGAATCGTCCGAAATCCGTATCATAAGCCCGCGCGGCGGAGCTTTGCTCCGCACGCATGAGCGAAGCCGATTTCCGCACCGCGAAGCGATGGCGCAGCCATCGCCACGATCCCGAAGGGATCGCCGAGCGATCAATCGGAAATCGTATGAGCCGGCTGCTTCCCCCCGTCACGTCCCCAGCAGCACGTCGAGATCCGCTTCCGTCATCGCGAGCGTCGGCGTGCCGTCGGGGTCGAACAGCGATTGGGCGAGCGCGCTCTTCTTCTCCTTGAGCAGCTCCATCTTCTCCTCGATGGTGCGGGCGGCCACCAGCCGGTGGACGAAGACCGGCTTGTCCTGGCCGATGCGGTGGGCGCGGTCGACCGCCTGCTCCTCCACCGCCGGGTTCCACCACGGGTCGTACAGGATCACCGTGTCGGCGGAGACGAGGTTGAGCCCGGTGCCGCCGGCCTTGAGGCTGATGAGGAACACCGGCACGCGGCCCTCCTCGAAGTGGCGCACCGCGGCCTCGCGGTCGCGGGTGCGGCCGGTGAGCAGCGCGTAGGGGAGACCGGCGGCGTCGAGCCGGGGGCGGATCAGGTCGAGCATCGAGGTGAACTGCGAGAACACCAGCACCCGCCGGCCCTCCTCGATCAGGGCCGCGAGCAGCTCCTCCAGCCGGTCGAGCTTGGCCGAGCCGGCCTGCCGGGCGCGGGCCTTGGCCTGGCGCGCCTCCAGCTTCAGCAGGCGCGGGTCGCAGCAGGCTTGGCGCAGCTTGAGCAGCGCATCGAGGATCACGATCCGGCTGCGGGCGAAACCCTTGGCGGCGATCGCCTCGCGCACCCGCGCGTGCATCGACAGGCGGATCGATTCGTAGAGGTCGCGCTGCGGCCCACCGAACTCCACCGTCTCGGTGATCTCGGTCTTCGGCGGCAGTTCGGTGGCGACCTCCTCCTTGGTCCGCCGCAGCAGGAACGGCCGCACCCGCCGGGCAAGCAGGCGCCCGCGCTCGCCGTCGCCGCGCTTCTCGATCGGCGTGCGCCAGTTCGTCGTGAAGTGGCGCCGCTCGCCGAGCAGGCCCGGGCAGGCGAAGGAGAACAGCGACCACAACTCGCCGAGGTTGTTCTCCAGCGGCGTGCCGCTGAGGCAGAACCGGTGCCCGGCCTTCAGCCCGTGGATGAGCTGCGTCGTCGCGGCATCCGGGTTCTTGATCGTCTGCGCCTCGTCGAGGATCAGCATGTGCCAGTCCTGCGCGCTCAGCACCTCGTGGTCGCGGGCGATCAGCGGGTAGGTGGTGAGCACGAGGTCGTGCTCGGCGATGGCGCCGAACTGCGCCTTGCGGTCGAGGCCGTGCAGGACCAGGACCCGCAGGTCGGGCGCGAACCGCTCCGCCTCGCGGCGCCAGTTCGCCATCAGGCTCGTCGGGGCGACGACGAGGGCCGGACGGTCGAGGCTCCCGCGCGCCTTCTCGATCGCGATCAGGCCGAGCGCCTGCACGGTCTTGCCCAGCCCCATGTCGTCGGCGAGGATGCCGCCGAAGCCGACGTCGCGCAGGAAGGCGAGCCACGCCACGCCCTGCTCCTGGTACGGGCGCAGGGTGGCGCGAAAACTCTCCGGCAGGATTGCCGGCGGGATGCCGCCGCCGGCGGTGAGGCGCCGTCCCATCTCGCGGATGCGCTCGCCGCCGCGCCAGACGAGGCCGGCCGCCGCGGTCGCGTCCTCGAACAGCGCGAGGCTCGCCGCATCCGCCCGCGAAAGCCGCAAGGGGCCCTCGCCGGCCGGTCCCCCGAGGGCGAGTTCCCGGATCGCCTCGACGATCGGCACGAGGCGCGCCGCCGGCAGGCCCAGCACCCGCCCGTCCGGCAGCGGCAGGTAGACCGGGGCCTCGCCCTCGGCGCCGTCGGCGAAGGTCGCGGCATCGAAGTCCGGTGCGGCGATCATCGCGACGATCGCCTCGACGAGATCGACCCGCTCGCCGTCGATCTCGACCCCGAGGCCGAGTTCGAGCCAGTCGATCCCCGAGCCCTCGCGGATCTCGGCCTCGACGGTGCCGTCGACCCGCACCACCCGCCCGGGGAAGTCGTCGGCGACCTCGGTCTCGAACCCGTCCTCGCGCAGGGCCGGGACGACCCGGTACTGGATCCCGCGCCAATCCGCGTCGCCCTCCGGCACGAGGTCGTGGGCGTGGGCCGGCGGCACCTGCGGGCGGCGCTCGGTCAGCGGGACGAAGCCGTGCCCGATCAGCCGGCGCAGGGCGTCCCGCTCGGCGGTGCGGTCGCGGGTCACCGTGACGAGGCGGTTCCCGCTCAGGCGCGTCACGGTCTCGCGCGGCTCGCCGAGAGCGACCCGCATCGGCCCGTAGCGGAATGACAGCCGCGCCAGCAGGAGCGAATCGGTCGGCGGCCGGAACGCCGTGGTCGTGGAGATGAACGCACTCGCCCAGCCCTGCTGCGGCAGGTCGGCCCGGAACAGGCGCAGCACCGGCACCGGGGCGACGCCCTCCAGGCGCTCGGTCTCGCGGGCGGGCGGGCGCAGGGCGGCGAGACCGGGGACGCGCCGGGCGAGCGCCGCGTCGAGGTCCGGCACCGTGGCGGCCGGGACCGGCGGCGTGTCGAGGAGGGCGGCGGCGACCCGCGGCGGCAGGCCGCTCTCGACCGGCCCGACCAGCCCGGCGGCGGGGTCGACGTAGACCGGCGGCGTCGCGGCGAGCACGAGGCCGCCGTCGTCGAGCACGATCCGCGGCAGCGTCGCGACGTCGTCGAGACTCTGCCATTCGACCCGTCCCGGCCGCGGCTGGCCTTGCGCCAGGATCGGGCCGTCCACGTCGCCCCAGCGCGCCCGGCCGGTCGCCAGCACCGCCGGCAGCACCTCGCCGGCCTCCTCGCCGGTGAGCGGGACGACACCCGACAGGCTCCCGTCGCGGGCCCGGGCGAGGACGCGCAGGATGCGCAGGTCGGACGGGCGCAGGTACTTGGCCGGATTGCGCTGGTAGACGGTGCCGGGATCGACGTTGGTTGCGGCCTTCGACGGCGAGCCGTCCTTGAGCAGGCGGGTCGAGACCGGGCGCAGGCCGAGCCGGTCGGCGCGCGGGGCCGCGGGGATCGGGGCGAGGACGTAGATCAGGCGCTGGTTGACCGTCGGCGGATACGCCTCGACGCCGGCGACCTGCGCCTCGCCGAGGTCGTTCAGCCACAGCGCGAGATCGTGGGGCAGGCCGTCGCGGGAGAGGTCGGCCGGGCGCAGGCCCGCCGCCAGCAGCCGCTCGATGCGCTGCTCGGAACTCGGCGGCTTCGGGGGCGCGGCCTCGATCGGGCCCTCGACATCGAGCCAGAACAGCAGCGCCGCCGCGACGTGCTTGCAGTTGAAGCCGACCGGGCAGGTGCACTCGCCCTCGATGATCGCCGGGCTACCGGGCCCGATCATGATGGACTGGTCGTAGGGGCGGGGCGCGCTGCCGCGAACCCGCGTGTTGATGATCTCGACGGTCTCGTCGTCGTCGTACTCGTCGACGAGCCGGACGCGGTTCCGGTCGTTGTACTGCCGGCCCGCGGCGAGGGCCCGCGGCCCGCAGGCGCGGAGGATGTCGTCCTCGGTGAAGCTCATGCCCGTCGTCCGTTCGCGGCGTCGGCGATCACGGACCTTGACCTCCGCGCCGGCAGGATCAGCATAGGGTGACGTCAGCCGGGGTGAAGGGAAACCGTCCCGTGGAGGATTATCGCGCCGAACTCCTGCGTCAGGTCCGCCTCGGCGACATCGCCACCGGCGAGGCCGCCGCCGCCTGCCTGCCGGGGCTGCTGCGCCGGCTCGCCCGCCACGATGCGGGGAGCGGTCGCGGGCCGTTCCTGCTGCGGCTGTTCCACCGCTGGCGCCGCGGCAGCCTGCGCCGGCAGGTGGCGGAGGCACGCTGGCACGTCGAGCAGGGCCGCGAGGCACGCATGAACGGTCTCGCCGGCCGGCGGTGATACGGTTTTTGGACGATCCGTCCAAAAACCGTATCACCAACCCGCGCGGCGCCTGAGCGAAGCCGAAATCCGCATCGCGAAGCGATCATTCGGATTTCGTATGAGGCGCCCCAAAGTGCCTCGATCACGTCGTTGGCCGGCTCTCAGGCGCAGCTCTCGGCGATGAGCCGGCGTACGAAGGCGGCGCAGGCGTCCAGCTCCGCCGTCTCGATGTACTCGTCGGCCTTGTGGGCGCGGTCGATCCGTCCGGGGCCGATCACCACCGAGGGCACCTCGCCGAGGCTCTGGAACAGGCCGGCCTCGGTCCCGTACGAGACCTTGGCGTGGCTGTTGCGGCCGGCGAGGCGCTTGGCGAGCGTCACCAGGGGCTCGTCCGGCGCCACGTCGAGCCCCGGATAGTCGAGCAGCGGCTCGGTCCCGATGCCGCAGGCGGGATCGACCCGCGCCATCTCCGGCGCCAGCTCGTCGCGGGCGAAGGCGATGGCGGCCTCGGCGAGGGCCTTCGGGTCGTCGGCCGCGACGGCGCGGAACTCGAAATCGACGCTGCACCGGTCCGGCACGATGTTGAGCGCGCTGCCGCCGTGCACGATCGCCGACAGCCCGGTGGTGTGGGGCACGTCGTAGAGGTCGTCGCGGGCGCCGTCGCGGGCGATGCCTTCCGCGACGCGCCGCACGTGGTCGATGAAGCGGGCGGCGTACTCGACCGCGTTGACGCCGAGGGGCGCGAGCGAGGAGTGGCAGGCCAGCCCCCGGAAGGTGACCCGGGCGGCGTGCTTGCCCTTGTGGCCGATCACCACCTCCATGCCGGTCGGCTCGCCGACGAAGCAGCCCAGCGGCCGCACGCCGCGCTCGCGCATGTGGGCGATCAGCGGACGCACGCCGAGGCAGCCGACTTCCTCGTCGTAGGACACCGCGAGGTGGATCGGCCGGGTCAGCGGCGCCGCCGCCATCTCGGGCAGCAGCGCGAGGCAGACGGCCAGAAAACCCTTCATGTCCGAGGTGCCGCGGCCGTAGAGCCGGCCCTCGACGGCGGTGAGCCGGAACGGGTCGTGCGTCCAGTCCTGGCCCGCCACCGGCACCACGTCGCTGTGGCCCGACAGCACGTAGCCCGGCCGGTCCCCCGGTCCCACCGTGATCCACAGGGCCGCCTTCTCGCCGGTCGCGTCTGTGACCCGTTCGACCGCGGCGCCGCAGGCGCGGGCCTGCTCCTCCACGAAGGCGACGAGGTCGAGGTTCGAGGCCGAGCTGATGGTCCTGAACCCGACGAGAGTGGCGAGGAGATCGACGGGATCGGGGCGAGCGGGAGCGGTCATGAGTCTTGTGGAACGGAGAGCGGGAAAACCGGTCGAAGCAGGAAGCCGGCCCGGCCGCGTGCGATTGACGCTGCCGGCGGGCACGGGCAACCCTCGCACGAACATTGCTTGCCCGGCCAGCCCCGCAACGGAAATCCCCGCATGAATCGCCCGCTTCCCCTTCGACGCTCCACGGTCGCGTTCGCCCTCGTGGCCGGCTTCACGGTGCTGTCTGGTCCGGTCCAGGCCCGCGACCTGCGCGTCGGGCTGTCCGCGGAAGCGACTTCGATGGACCCGCACTTCCACAATCTCGGGCCCAACAACGCCCTGCGCCGGCACGTCTTCGAGGGGCTGATCGGCACCGATCCCGACCAGCGCCTCGTGCCGGCGCTGGCCCTGTCGTGGACGCCCCGGGACGCGACCACCTGGGAGATCAGGCTGCGGCCGAACGTGACGTTCTCGGACGGCACGCCGTTCACCGCCCGGGACGTGGTCTACACCTTCTGCCGCATCCCGCTGGTCGAGAACTCGCCGTCCTCCTTCGCCACCTTCGTGCGGCCGATGGAATCGGTCGAGACGCCCGATCCCCTCACCCTGGTCGTCAGGACCGCCAACCCGCTGCCGCTGCTGCCGACCAACCTGACGGCGCTCGGCATTCTCAGCGCCAAGGCGTCGGGGGCGGCCGAGACCGTGCGCTTCCGCAAGGGCGGCTGCGAGGGCATGGGCACGCCGCCGAAATCGACCGATTTCGGCAACCCCGCGGTCGCGGTCGGCACCGGGCCGTACCGGCTCAAGGAGTACCAGCGCGGCACCCAGGTCGTGCTGACCGGGAACCCGACCTACTGGGGCGGCGCGCCGGCCTTCGGCACCGTGACGATGAAGCCGATCCCCTCGTCCGGCCCGCGGGTCGCCGCCCTGCTCGCCGGCGACGTCGACCTGATCGAGACCCCGGCGATCCAGGACCTGCCGCGGATCAGGGCGGCCGGGTTCACGGTGACGCAAGGGCTGTCGAACCGCATCATCTACATCCACCTCGACCAGTTCGACGGCGCCGGCTGGAAGACGCCGACGATCCGCGGCGCCGACAGGAACCCGCTCCTCGACAAGCGGGTGCGCGAGGCGCTGTCGAAGGCGATCGACCGCAAGGCGATCGTCGAGCGGGTGATGGGCGGGGTGGCGCAGCCGGCGGGCGAATTGCTGCCCTACCCGCTGTTCGGCACCACCAGGGACTTCCCGGTCGTCCCCTACGATCCCGCGCGGGCCAAGGCGCTGCTGGCCGAGGCCGGCTACCCGAACGGCTTCGAGATCACGCTCGGCACCCCCAACGACCGCTACATCAACGACGAGAAGATCGCGCAGGCGGTGGCGCAGATGTGGACCCGCATCGGCGTGAAGACGGGCATCGACGCCTCGACCGCCTCGACCTTCTTCACCCGGCGCAACAAGTTCGACTTCTCGGCCTACCTCGCCGGCTGGGGCGCCGATTCCGGCGAGTTGTCGAACTCGCTCAACTCCCTGGTGCTGTGCCTGAACCCGGAGGCGGGCCTCGGCTTCACCAACCGCGGCCGGTACTGCAACAAGGAGGTCGACCGGCTCACCGTCGAGGCGATGCGCACCATCGACGATGGTGCCCGCGAGGCGCTGCTGCGCAAGGCCTCGGCGCTGGCGATGGCCGACTACCCGCTGATCCCGCTGCACTTCGAGGTCACGCCCTGGGCCACCGCCAAGGGGCTGAGCTACACCCCGCGGGTGGACCAGTACACGCTGGCGATGGACGTGGTGGTGAAGTGAGGCGGGGCGAGGCGATGCGCACCACCGTCGCGCCTGACCGAGCACCCGCGCCCGACGCCCTGCCACCTCACCCCCGGCCGACGCCATGCTGACCTACCTGTTCCAGCGCTTCGGCCAGGCGCTGATCACCATCGCCGCGATGGCGCTGCTGGTGTTCGTCGGGGTCTACGCCATCGCCGACCCGATCGACATGCTGGCGGCGCCCGACGCCACCGCCGACGAGCGGGCGGCCATCGCCGCCCGGCTCGGGCTCGACCGGCCGCTGCCGGTGCAGTTCGCCACCTTCGCGTGGAACGCGCTGCACGGCGACCTCGGGCGCTCGTTCGTCTACAACGAGCCCGCCGTGCAGGTGATCCTCCAGCGCCTGCCCGCCACCCTCGAACTCGCCTTCACGGCGCTGGCCATCGCGGTGGTGGTCGGGCTGCCGCTCGGCCTGTGGGCGGGCCTGCGGCCCGAGTCGGCGTCCGGCCGCACCATCATGGCCGGGTCGATCCTCGGCTTCTCGCTGCCGAACTTCTGGCAGGGGCTGATGCTGGTGCTGGTCTTCGCCGTCACCCTCGGCTGGCTTCCGGCGGGCGGGCGCGGCGAGACCGTGCGGGTGCTCGGCATCGAGACCGGGCTCCTGACTCTCGACGGCCTGCGCCACCTCGTGCTGCCGGCGCTCAACCTCGCGCTGTTCAAGCTCGCGGTGGTGATCCGGCTCGCCCGCGCCGGCACCCGGGAGGCGATGCTCCAGGACTTCGTCCGCTTCGCCCGCGCCAAGGGGCTTTCGCCCTCGCGCATCGTCGGGGTCCACGTGCTCAAGACCATCCTGCTGCCGGTCATCACCGTCATCGGCCTCGAACTCGGCTCGATGATCGCCTTCGCGGTCGTCACCGAGACGGTGTTCGCGTGGCCCGGGATCGGCAAGCTCCTGATCGACTCGATCAACCGCCTCGACCGCCCGGTCGTCGTCGCCTACCTGATGCTCACCGTCTGCCTGTTCATCGTCATCAACCTCGTGGTCGACCTGATCTACGCCGCCCTCGACCCGCGGGTGCGCCTGTCGGAATCGGAGCCATGACCGCCTCGTCCTTGCCCGCAGGGCCGGTCGCCGCCCGGCCGCAGCCGGTCTGGCGCCGCCACGTCCGCGCCTTCCTGCGCGATCCGCTCGCGCTCCTCGGCCTCGCGGTGCTGGTGCTCGCCGGCGGCGCGGCGCTGCTGGCGCCGTTCATCGCGCCGCAGAACCCCTACGACCTCGCCACCCTCGACATCATGGATGCCGGGATGCCGCCGGGCTCGCAGAGCTTCTCCGGCATGACCTACTGGCTCGGCACCGACGCCCAGGGGCGCGACATGCTCTCGGCGATCATCTACGGCCTGCGGGTGTCGCTGGTCGTCAGCCTGTCGGCGACGCTGATCGCGGTGTCGGTCGGGGCGAGCCTCGGCATCCTCGCCGCCCATGCCGGCGGGCGGGTCGACGCCCTGCTGATGCGCCTCGTCGACCTGCAACTGTCCTTTCCGGCGATCCTCATCGCGCTGATCCTGCTCGCGAGCTTCGGGCGCGGGGTCGACAAGGTGGTGATCGCGCTGGTCGCGGTGCAATGGGCCTACTACGCCCGCGCGATCCGCTCCGCCGCCCTGGTCGAGCGGCGGCGCGACTACATGGAGGCGGCCCGGGCGCTGGCGCTCCCGACCCGCAGCCTGATCTTCCGCCACCTGCTGCCGAACTGCCTCTCCCCGGTGATCGTGGTGGCGACGATGCAGGTGGCGCACGCCATCGCGCTCGAGGCGACGCTGTCGTTCCTCGGCGTCGGCGTGCCGGTGACCGAGCCGTCGCTCGGCCTGCTCATCAAGAACGGCTACGACTACCTGCTGTCGGGCAAGTACTGGATCTCGACCTTCCCGGGCATCGCCCTCGTGACCGTCATCGTGGCGATCAACCTCGTCGGCGACCGGCTGCGCGACGTGCTCAACCCCCGGCTCGCCGCGTGACGCGCGATCCGGAAGCGATCTTCCGGATCGCGCATCACGAGCCCGCGCGGCGCTTGAGCGAAGCCGGGTTCCGCATTGCGCAGCAATCCATCGGAACCCGCATGACCCCGCCAGTCCTCTCCGTCGAAGCTCTCAGCGTCGCGTTCCGCGGCGAGCACGGCGACCTCACCGCCCTCGACCACATCGACCTCGCCGTCTCGGCCGGCGAGGTGGTCGGCCTCGTCGGCGAATCCGGCTCGGGCAAGTCGGTGACCGGGCTCGCCCTGATGGGCCTCATCGACGCCCCCGGGCGGATCAGCGGCGGGGCGATCCGGTTCGAGGGGCGCGACCTCGTCGGCCTGCCGGAGCGCGACCTGCGCGCGTTGCGCGGCACCCGCATGGCGATGATCTTCCAGGACCCGATGACCACCCTCAACCCGGTCCTGCGGGTCGACACCCAGATGATCGAGGCGATCCGCGCGCACGAGCGGGTGAGCGCGTCGGCCGCCCGGGCGCGGGCCCGCGAGGCCCTGGTGCGGGTCGGCATCCCGGCCCCGGACGAGCGCCTGCGCGCCTATCCGCACCAGCTCTCCGGCGGCATGCGCCAGCGCATCGCCATCGCGATCGCCCTGCTCCACCGCCCGGCCGTGCTGATCGCCGACGAGCCGACGACGGCGCTCGACGTCACCATCCAGGCCCAGATCCTCGCCGAGGCGCAGACGCTCTGCGCCGAGATGGGCACGGCGCTGGTCTGGATCACCCACGACCTCGCGGTGGTGGCCGGTCTCGCCGACCGGATCTGCGTCATGTATGCCGGCCGCATCGTCGAGGAGGGGCCGGTCGCCGCGGTGATCGAGGCGCCGATGCACCCCTACACCGCCGGCCTGATCGGCTCGTCGCCGAGCCGCAACGCCCGCGGCGCCCCGCTCGCCCAGATCCCCGGCCTCGCTCCGTCGCTCGGCCGGCGCCCGCCGGGCTGCGCCTTCACGCCCCGCTGCCCCTCCGCCACCCCGGATTGCGCCGAGCCGCCGCCGGTCGCCGAACTGCCCGGCCGGCGGGCGCTGTGCCGTCACCCCCTGCGCGGCGAGGTGCGCCCGTGACCCGAGACCTCATCGCCCTCGAAGGCGTCTCGAAGCGCTTCTCGCCCGCGCCCTCCTTCGCCGCCCGCCTCGCCGGCCTCGTCACCGGGCGCCGCCCCGCCGCCGTGCAGGCGGTGACGGGGGTCGACCTCGCGGTGCGGCCGGGGGAGGTGGTCGGCCTCGTCGGCGAATCGGGCTGCGGCAAGTCCACCCTCGCCCGCCTCGTCGCCGGGCTCGCCGCGCCGAGCGACGGCCGGGTGCTGTTCGAGGGCCGCGACCGGGCGAGCCTGCCGGCGCGGGAGCGGCGCGACGCGGCGCTCGCCGTGCAGATGATCTTCCAGGACGCCTCGTCCTCGCTCAACCCGCGGCTGCGGGTCGAGGACATCGTCGGCGAGGCGCCGGTGACGCACGGCCTCGTCCCGGCGCGGGAGCGGCGGGACGCGGTGGCGGCGCTCCTCGACCGGGTCGGCCTGCCGGCGGACGCGATGACGCGCTATCCCCACCAGTTCTCCGGCGGCCAGCGCGCCCGCATCGGCATCGCCCGGGCGCTGGCGGTGAGGCCGCGGCTCCTCGTCTGCGACGAGTCGGTGGCGGCCCTCGACGTGTCGATCCAGGCCCAGGTGCTCAACCTGTTCATGGATCTGCGCCGCGACCTCGGCCTGACCTACCTGTTCGTCAGCCACGACCTCGGGGTGATCGCCCACATCGCCGACCGGGTCTGCGTGATGTATCTCGGCCGCATCGTCGAGGAGGCGCCGGCCGAGACGCTGTTTTCCGCCCCGGCCCATCCCTACACGGTGAGCCTGCTCGCCCAGACCCCGCGGCTGGTGCCGGGCAAGCGCCGCTTCACCGGGCTGACCGGCGAGCCGCCCTCGCCGCTGGCGCCGCCGCCCGGCTGCCACTTCCACCCCCGCTGCCCGGCCGCGATCCCGCGCTGCCGCAGCGAGGCGCCGCTGCTTCGCCCGGTCGGGCCGGGACAGCGAGTCGCCTGCCACCGGGACCGGAGCGAGTTCCTGGCCGAGACGAAGGGGAGCGCGGCGGATCTGGCCGTCGGAGCCTGACCTACGCCGCCGGCGCGCGCAGTGAGTCCCGGGTGCGGGCGATGCCCTCCGGGCCCAACTCCAGCGCCAGCCGCAGCGCCTCCTCGACGAAGGCCTGCGGGGTCTTTCCGGCGAGCTTCGCCGCCCGGGTGACCTGGAGGCCGAGGGCGTTGTCGATCGCCACCGAGGCGGTGCGCGGCGTCGTCGCCGGCGCGGGCGCCGGGGCCGGCGGCGCGGAGGGGGCGGGCAGGGGCGGCAGGCCGAGGGTCTCGCGCCGCCCTTGCGCCGCGAGGCGGTCGGCGCGCTCGTTGCCGTCCTCGCCGGCATGGCCGCGGACCCAGACCCAGCGCACGTCGCGGGCGGCGGCGAGCTCGTCGAGGCGCTGCATCAGGTCGACGTTCTTCACGTCGCCGGTGGCGGTACGCCAGCCGCGCGCCTTCCAGCCGCGCATCCACTCGGTGACCGACTTCACGACGTACTGGCTGTCGCAGCGCATCTCGATCGGGGCACCCGCGGGAAAATGCTCCAGCGCCCGGATCGCCGCGGTCAGCTCCATGCGGTTGTTGGTCGTGGCGCGCTCGCCCCCGCACAGCTCGACCGGTCCCTCCGGGGCGCGGATCACCACGCCCCAGCCGCCCGGGCCGGGATTGGGATCGCAGCCGCCATCCGCATACACGATGGTTCGCATGGGGAGACTCTCGCGGTCTTCGAGACAGGGAAGGGGCCTGTCTGGCGGGCCGTGGTTAACAACCGCTTTGCGGCGGAGGCCGGACGACCCCGGCCCTCCCCCGCGGAGGGGGGAGGGCCGGGGTCACGCGCGGCCGAAGGCTCAGTTGCCCTCGGCCACCTCGTCGCCGTCGACCTCGGCCTCGCTCTCGCCCTCGATGTGCTCGACCGAGACGACGCGCTCGGCCTTGTCGGTGTTGAACACCGTCACGCCCTGCGAGGCGCGGCCGACGATGCGGATGTCGTCCACCGGCACCCGGATGAGCTGGCCGCCATTGGTCACCAGCATGATCTGGTCGGAGGATTCGACCGGGAACGACGCCACGAGGCTGCCGTTGCGGGCGTTGACCCGCATCGCCGTGATGCCCTTGCCGCCGCGGCCGGAGGTCCGGTACTCGAACGACGACGACCTCTTGCCGAAGCCGCGCTCGGAGAGCGTGAGCACGAACTGCTCGTTGGCGCTCATCTCGGCGTAGCGCTCGGTCGAGATCGCGGCGGCCGGTGCCTCGTCCTCGGCGCCCTCGCCCTCGGCCGGTTCGCCCGTCACCGCCTCACCCATGACCGCCCGGCGCATCTTGAGGTAGCCGGCCCGCTCCTCCGGCGTCGCCTCGAAGTGGTTGAGGATCGTCATCGAGATGACGTGGTCGTCGGGCGCGAGCTGGATGCCGCGCACGCCGGTCGAGTCGCGGCCCTTGAACACCCGCACGTCCTCGACCGGGAAGCGGATGCACTGGCCCTTGGCGGTGGTGAGCAGCACGTTCTGGTCGGGCCGGCAGATCTCGACGTGGACGATGTGGTCGCCCTCGTCGAGCTTCATCGCGATCTTGCCGTTGCGGTTGACCTGCACGAAGTCCGACAGCTTGTTGCGCCGCACGTTGCCGCTGGCGGTGGCGAACATCACGTCGAGGGTCTCCCACGATGCCTCGTCCTCGGGCAGCGGCATGATCGTGGTGATGCGCTCGCCGCCCTGGTCGAGGGGCAGGATGTTGACCAGCGCCTTGCCGCGGGCGTTCGGCGCCGCGAGCGGCAGCCGCCACACCTTCTCCTTGTAGGCCTGGCCCTGCGACGAGAAGAACAGCACCGGCGTGTGGGTGTTGGCGACGAACAGCCGGGTGACGAAATCCTCGTCCCGCGTCGCCATGCCCGAGCGGCCCTTGCCGCCGCGGCGCTGCGCCCGGTAGGTCGAGAGCGGCACCCGCTTGATGTAGCCGGCGTGCGACACGGTCACGACCATGTCCTCGCGCTGGATCAGGTCCTCGTCCTCGACGCTCGAATCCCAGTCGAGGATCTCGGTCTTGCGCGGGGTGGCGTACTCGGCCCGCACCTCGGCCAGCTCGTGCTTGACGATGCCCATGATCCGGGCGCGCGAGCGCAGGATGTCGAGGTAGTCGGCGATCTCGTCGGCGAGGCGCTTCAGCTCGTCGCCGATCTCGTCGCGGCCGAGCGCGGTGAGGCGCTGGAGGCGCAGGTCGAGGATCGCGCGGGCCTGGGTCTCGGACAGGCGGTAGGTGCCGTCCTCGCTCACCCGGTGGCGCGGGTCGTCCACCAGGGCGATCAGCGGCGCGATGTCCTCCGCCGGCCAGTCGCGGGCCATCAGGGCCTCGCGGGCGGTGTTGGGATCGGGCGAGGTGCGGATCAGCCGGATCACCTCGTCGATATTGGCGACCGCGATGGCGAGACCGCACAGGACGTGGGCGCGCTCGCGGGCCTTGTTGAGCAGGAACTTGGTGCGCCGGGAGACGACCTCCTCGCGGAAGTCGATGAAGGCCTGGATCAGGTCTCGGAGGTTCAGGAGCTCCGGCCGGCCGCCGTTGAGCGCCACCATGTTGCAGCCGAAGCTCGACTGCAGCGGGGTGTAGCGGTAGAGCTGGTTGAGCACCACGTCGGCGACGGCGTCGCGCTTCAGCTCGACCACGATGCGCATGCCGTCGCGATCGGATTCGTCGCGCAGGTCGGCGATGCCCTCGACGCGCTTCTCGCGCACGAGGTCGGCGATCTTCTCGACCAGCGACGCCTTGTTCACCTGATACGGGATCTCGGTGAAGATCAGCGCCTCGCGCTCCTTGCGCAACTCCTCGATGTGCGACTTCGCCCGCATCACCACCGAGCCGCGGCCGGTGGCGTAGGCCGAGCGGGTGCCGGCCCGCCCGAGGATCGCCGCGCCGGTCGGGAAGTCCGGCCCCGGGATGATCTCGTTCAGGCCCTCGACGGTCAGCGCCGGGTCGTCGATCAGCGCGATGCAGCCGTCGATGACCTCGCCGAGGTTGTGCGGCGGGATGTTGGTCGCCATGCCGACCGCGATGCCGCCGGCGCCGTTGATGAGCAGGTTGGGGAAGCGCGCCGGCAGCACCGCCGGCTCGTCCTTCGACTCGTCGTAGTTCGGCGTGAAGTCGACGGTGTTCTTGTCGATGTCCTCGAGCAGCGCCATCGCGGGCCTCGCGAGGCGCGACTCGGTGTAGCGCATCGCGGCCGGCGGATCGCCGTCGATCGAGCCGAAATTGCCCTGGCCGTCGACCAGCATCATCCGCATGGAGAAATCCTGGGCCATCCGCACCAGGGCGTCGTAGATCGACTGGTCGCCGTGGGGATGATACTGACCCATGACGTCGCCGACGATGCGCGCCGACTTGACGTACTTGCGATCCGGCAGGTAGCCGTTCTCGTACATCGAGTAGAGGATGCGGCGATGCACGGGCTTGAGCCCGTCGCGCGCGTCCGGCAGCGCCCGGCTCACGATCACGCTCATCGCGTAGGCGAGATAGGACTGGCGCATCTCGTCGGTGATCGAGACGGGCTTGATGTCGGTGGCGGGCGGGGGCGCGCCGGTCGGGTCGTTCTCTGCCAAGGTCACTCTCTCGTCGCGGCCCGCGCGGGGTCACCTGAAGCGGTCCGAATAGCCGATTTGCGGCCCCGTCGCCAGCGCGGCCAAGGCGCGCGGAAGCATGAGGCGGATCAGGATGTTAGATGGGATTTCAGGGTCCCGTCCGCAACCCGCCGCCGGCACTCGCGGCATCGGTCTTGCCTGTCCGTGCCGGAGCGGCAGTGTCGAGCCGAATGGTTAGCGTTTGGTGATACGACATCCGGAACTGATCGTCCGGAAATCGTATGAGAGGTCGGCCGGGCCTCAGGGCCGACGCCGCAGCTCGGGGGGGGGGATCGATGTCCACCAGGGACACCACAGCCTCGACGGAGGGGAACGGCACGACTGCATTGAGGCTCTCGTAGACGGTCGGCTCCTTCGGCCATTCCCCCGTATCGTCCTTCAGCCACACGAAGGCTCTCGGCTCGGTCTGTGCGAAGACGACGTATTGCCGGAGCGTCGGCCTGACCCGGTACCTGGTGACCCGGTACCTGGCGAACCTGGCGACGTGATCGTCGTAGTCGGTGCTGGCCGACAGGACCTCGATCACGACTATGGGGGTCGAGGTGGCCCGCTCGCTGCCGTGACCGCTCTGCTGGTCAACCACGCCATCAGGGTATAGGACAGTGCCCTGATCTCTGCCTGCCCTGGATCCTCACGCCGAAATCGCCCTTGTTGACGTCGAAGCTCGTCTCGTCGGCCTGAGCGTGAAGCGCGATGAAGATCCGCTTGGCCACCCGCTCGTGGTCGCGGGTCGCTCCGGCATGCATCACGACGGCACCCTCGATCAGTTCGAACCGCCCGTTGCGGCACTCCGCCCAGGCGAGGAACTGGTCCTCGGACAAGGGAGTCGGGACAGGGAGCCCGGCCGATCCGAACTCGGCCGATCCCATCTCAGGTTCCCCCCTTTCCCGGGTTGCGGCCGCTCGGCCGATCATGCCGTCATTCCACCGCCCGGAAAAGCAATGCCCGGTGTTGCTCGCGAGGTTCGGGCCGGTGGCACGGCATCGGGTCCTGGACACGACCGCTGACGGAAGGCAGGCGGTTGCCCGATCGGTTCGCGCTCGCCCCCTGTTCCCGGCTGTCACCGTATCGTCCGACGAGGCACGCTCGCCTCGCCGGGGATTGCCTACGCGGCGAGGCCGGAAAACACGAGGGACTGGTGGGCCGACACCCCGGCCGTCACCCCGTCGGCGGTGGCCCAGGTGACGCTGTGGCGGGCCCGGGCGAGGTCGCCCGCCGCGTAGACCCCGGCCACCGTCGTCATCTGGGCGGCGTCGGTGCGGACGACCGGCCCGAACGGCCCGTCGTCCAGCGCGCAGCCGAGCCGTTCGGCGATCGGGCCGTTCAGGCGCGAGCGCGGCGCGAGGTAGAGCGCGTCGACCGCGGCGGTGCGGCCGTCCTCGAAGCGCAGGCCCGACAGCGCGGTGCCGTCGCCGACCAGGGCCGCGAGAGGCGCCGGTTCGACCTCGACGCCTCGCACGGCGAGCCCCGCGAGCGTCGCCGCGTCGGGCGCCTCCCCGCCGTCGAGATAGAGCGTCGTCGGTCCCCATTCGGCGATCAGCAGGGCCTGATGCGCCGACAGGGGCGAGGTCGCGAGCACCCCGAGCCGTCGGTCGGCGAACTCGTAGCCGTGGCAGTACGGACAGTGCAGCACGCTCTTCCCCCACCGTTCGGCGAGGCCCGGGAGGTCGGGCAGCACGTCCGAGATGCCGTGGGCCAGGATGAGGCGGGCGGCGCTCAGCGTCTCCCCGGTCGCGAGGGTGACGGTGAAGTCGTGCCCGGCGCGAGCGTCCACCGCCTCCCCGTCCACGAACCTGACGCCCGGATAGCGCCCGAGCTGCGCCCTCGCCCCGGCGAGCATCGCCAGGGGATTGCTGCCGTCCTGACCGAGGACGCCGTGCGAGGCGTCCGCGAAGCGGTTCCGGGGCTGGCCGGCATCGATCACGCAGACGGAGCGCCGTCCGCGGGCGATGTAGGTGGCCGCCGAGAGCCCGGCGAAGCCACCGCCGACGATGATCGCGTCAAACCGCATGAGTCTGCTCCAGGGCGATGGTGCCGCCCCGCTCGGCGAGGCGGGCGTGGAAATCGGCGCTGAGGGCGGCGAGGGTGACGCGGCCGAACCGCTCCAGCAGCAGGGCCTCGGCTTCGCGGAAGCCCTCGTCGAGGGCGGCGTTCACGGCCTGCTCGACGAGGCATCCGGGGGCTTCGGTGCGGTGGCCCATGGCGAAGAGGTCGGGCGAGCCGAGGGCGAGATGGATGTCGCGCAGGGTGATCGCGTGGAGCGGCCGGGCGATCGTCCAGCCGCCGCCATGCCCGCGCTCTGAGCGCACGAAGCCCGCCTCCCGCAGGCCCGCCATGATCCGCCGGATCACCACCGGGTTGGTGGCCATCACCCGGGCGAGCCGCTCGGACGTGACCGGCTCCGGCTCCTCGGCCATGTGGAGCAGGACGTGGAGGATCCCCGACAGGCGGCTGTCTCGTTTCATGCAACAAACGATGTTACATGAAGCGGCGTCGGTCAAGGCCGGCTCGTTTCCATCGTCCCGGCCATGGGGACGGGCGGACAAGCGAAGGCCCGGCACTCCTCGCGGAGGCCGGGCCGATGCCGTGGATTCGTGGTGCCGGGGTCGCCCGGGTGCTAGAGCATCTTCCGGCGAAGCGGATACCGCTTCGTCGTAGAAAATGCGGCAAGATCAGCGACCTGGAGCAGCACACGAGTGCAACGTGATCGGATCCTGCTCTAGAACGGAATGTCGTCGTCGAGGTCGTCGTAGCGCTTCTGGTTGCCGCCGCCCGAGGAGGACGGGCGCCGCTCGCCGCCGCGGTCACCACCGGAGCGCTCGCCGCCGGACCGGCCCTCGCCGCCGCCGTAGGAGCGTCCGCCCCCACCGCCGCCGCCGTTGTAGTCGCCGCCGCGGCTGATCTGGCCGCCGCCCATCTCCTCGCCCGCCGATTCGCCGCCGCCGCGGCCGTCGAGGATCGTCAGCTCGCCGCGGAAGCGCTGGAGCACCACCTCGGTGGTGTACTTCTCCTGGCCGGACTGGTCCTGCCACTTCCGGGTCTGGAGCTGGCCCTCGATGTAGACCTTCGAGCCCTTGCGCAGGTACTGCTCGGCCACCCGGGCGAGGTTCTCGTTGTAGATCACGACCGAGTGCCACTCGGTCTTCTCCTTGCGCTCGCCGGACGCCTTGTCCTTCCAGGACTCCGAGGTCGCCAGCCGCAGGTTCACCACCGGGTCGCCGGAGGCGAGCCGGCGGGTCTCGGGGTCGCGCCCGAGATTGCCCACCAGGATCACCTTGTTCACGCTGCCCGCCATCACGCTCTCCTGTCGATCCATCTCTCGGGCTGCCGCGCCCGGCCCAAGGGAGCACGGACCCGCGACGGGTCCTGCCAGATGGGCCGAACGGACCGTGCCCGGCAAGCCGGTGCGCGGGCCTGTACCCGCTACACACAGACGGCCGGACGGCCGACGATGTTCTATCTTTGTTCGGATCGTTTGGCAAGAATGCGGGCTGGGGCCGTCAGGGTCATCGCTTCAGGGCGGTTGCCCTTGTTCCTTGCTCGGCCTCAGGCGCCGGCATTCGTGCGCGACACGTCGTGTCGCCGCTCACCCGGCTCTCGCTCCGCGTTCGAGGGGACATCCGTCCCCCGGAACCCGCTTCGCGGGGCGCTCCTCGGGCGCAGGGCGCACCGCGCCCGGTCGGGAGCGTCGCCCTCCGGGCGACCGCAGAACGATCGCCGAAGCGATGGCCCTGCCGGGGCCGTCCGGATGCGTCAGGTTCCGGACGGCCCGAGGGTGCGCGGCGCCGGGCTCACCACCGTGGGCGTGCCGCCGCGGATCTCGAACACCGCCAGCGCGCGGTCGCTCGGTCCCTCCGGGCGGAACCGGAAGGTGCCGTCGATGCCGGAGAAGCCGGACGGGTTGGTCAGGGTCGCGTCGGCGTAGCGCTGCGACCCGTACTGGCGGTTGAGGGCCGCAGCCAGCGACACGGCGTCGTAGGCCAGCGAGGCGACCCGCGTCGGCTCGGTGCCGAACCGGGCGCGGTAGCGCTGGGCGAAGGCGGTGAAGCCGGCCGGGTCGGCGGCGGCGAACCAGCCGCCCTGGAGCGCCGGCAGCGCGAAGACCCGCGGGTCGTTCCAGGTCGCGGTGCCGGCCGGCCTGACCCGGGCCGGGTTGTAGCCGGCCTTCGCCAGGGCCGCCGAGGTCGCGGCGAGGCCCTCGGGCGTGTCGGGCAGGAACAGCAGGTCGGCCTGCGGCGCGGCGCCGGTGATCACCGGTGCGAGCCGCGCGACCGCGGCACCGGGCTGGCCGGGCGGGAACTTCTCGAGTGCCGCGAGCCGGGCGCCGCGCCGGGCCACCGCCTCGCGGAACTGCGCCTCGACGGCGTTGCCGTAGGCGTTGTCGGGAATGAGGGCGGCGAAGGAGCGCCGGCCGGCGGCGCTCGCCTCGTCGACGATGCGGTCGACCTCCGGCTGCGGCAGGAAGCTCAGGAGGTAGACGCCCCGCGCCGCCACGGCGGCATCGGTCGAGAAGGCGATCACCGGCTTGCCGGCCGGGCGCGCGGTGGCCGCCGCCGCCTGGACGCTGCCGGCGAAGAGCGGGCCGATCACGAGGTCGGCGCCCTCGGCCAGGGCGGCGGCGGCGGCCTCGCGGGCGCCGTCCGGGGTCGAGCGGTCGTCCTTGACCAGGAGCCGCAGGTCGGGGTTGTCGGCCTCCTGCAGGCTGAGCTGGGCGGCGTTGCGCATCGCGGCGCCGACCGCGGCGCCCGGCCCGGTCAGCGGCAGGATCAGCGCCACCCTGACCGATCCGCTGCCGAGGGGCGCGCTCTCCGGCGGGGCGGGCGCCTCGGCCACCGGCCGGCTCGCGACGACCGGGCTGTCCATCCCCCGGCCGCAGGCGGCGAGACCGAGGGCGGCGAGCAGCAGGGGTCCGAACCTTCGGATGCCTCTCGTTCCCCGGCGCACCATGCATCCGCTCCCCGATGCGAGGCCGGCGAATCCGCCGGCGATGTCGACTCCGTCACCTGGGTGGAAGCTTGGGCGGGAAAAGTAAACCGCCGGGGCGCCTTCCGGAATGGTCAGGCTGCACGAAACCATGCCAGTGTCGCCGCGATGACCCAGAGATCCGACCCGACCTCGCGCTCAGGTCCCGGCCGCGGCCCGGCGACCTACACCGCCTTCGGCCTCGCCGCCGAGGCCGAGCGGCTTCCGCCCGGCCTGCACGTGGTCGCGACGCCGATCGGCAACCTGAGGGACGTGACGTTCCGGGCGCTGGCCACCCTGGCGGCGGCGGATGCGGTGCTGGCCGAGGATACCCGCGTCACCCGCACGCTGCTCGCCCATTACGGCATCACCACGCCGCTGGTCGCCTACCACGAGCATTCCGGCGAGGGGGTGCGCGAGCGGATGATCGCCCGGATCCAGGCCGGCGAGGCCCTCGCCCTGGTCTCGGATGCCGGGACGCCGCTGGTGTCGGATCCCGGCTTCAAGCTGGTCCAGGCGGCGATCGCCGCCGGGCTGCCGGTGACGCCGATCCCCGGCGCCTCGGCCGCGATCACCGCCCTGATGGCCGCCGGCCTGCCGACCGACCGGTTCTTCTTCGAGGGCTTCCTGCCGCAGAAGAGCGGCGCCCGCCGCAACCGCCTCGCGGCGCTCGCCGGCGTGCCCGGCACGCTCGTCGTGTTCGAGGCGCCCCACCGCCTGCCCGAGATGCTCGCGGACGCCGCCGAGGTGCTCGGCGGCACCCGCCCGGCCGCGGTCGCCCGCGAGCTGACCAAGCTGTTCGAGACCGTGCGCCGCGGCGACCTCGCGACGCTGGCGTCGGACTACGCCGCCTCCGGGCCGCCCAAGGGCGAGGTGGTGGTGGTGATCGGCGCCGGCGAGGCCGCCCCCGGCCCGGAGGACGACGCCGACCTCGACGCCCGCCTGGAAGCGGCGCTCGCCCGCCACTCGATCAAGGACGCCGCCGCCCTGGTGGCCGAGGAGACCGGCCGCAAGCGGCGCGAGGTCTACACCCGCGCCCTGGCGCTCGCCCGCCGCCACGACGACGAGGCGTCCGGCGATGGCCGCTGACCTCGCCCGCCGCCGCGCGACCTTCCTGCGCGGGCACCGGGCCGAGACCCTGGCGCTCGCCACCCTGCTGCTGAAGGGCTACCGGCCGCTCGCCCGACGCTTCTCCGCCGCCGGCGGCGAGATCGACCTCATCGTGCGGCGCGGCGGCGTGATCGCCTTCGTCGAGGTGAAGGCGCGGCCGACCCTGGAGGAGGCGCTGGCGGCGATCGACCGCCACAAGCGCCGGCGGTTCTCCCGGGCGGCCCTGGCCTGGGTCGGCCGCCATCCTGCCAGCATCGGCCTGACCCTGCGGGCCGACGCGGTGTTCGTCGCGCCCGGGCGCTGGCCCCGGCACGTCGTCTCGGCCTTCGAGATCGAAACCGGGTGACGTGATCAACAATCCGTGCTTTTCGCGGGTTGCGTTCATCTCATGTGCAGCGCACCATGCCTAAGCTTGGGCGAGAACAGGGATGAAACCCGACGCGAGGATGGCATGCGGAGTGGATTCGGATGCGATGATTGCGGCAGCCCCGCCGTGCGGCTGCCCGCGATCCTGCACGACGAGGCGCCGATCCAGTGCGATCGCTGCGGCTGCACGCTGATGGCCTGGGGGGCGTTCAAGCGCCGGGTCGAGGCCGAGGCACCGCCGGAGGGCGGCCCTGCCGTGGACCTGATCGGAGCGCCGTCCCCGATCGAGATCGCGGCGTCCTGACCTTTGCCGTGGATGAAGCGTGCGTCGAAAGGGTGAAGGAAATCCTGCCGGGCGGCCATGCGCGGCCCGACCCGCCGCTCCCGGGTGATCCGGGCGGCCTCGCCCTGCTTCGGGGCGCCCGGAGCCCTGCTCTGCGTCGCGCGGGCTTGAGGATATGACGGTCGGATCCGATCGTCCGAAGACCGTCCTGGTTCGTCCCCGGCGGATGGAACCTCGGCCTATGTGTTTGATGCCGACTGCGGCCGTGGGTCGGCGTGTGGCGATCGGGGCGCGGGTGTCCCCCTCCCGAGCGGGAGAGGGGACCCCGCGCTTGAAAATCCAGGTGTACGATCAGGCTCGTGGAAGCAGGTTCGGCTCAGTCGTTGCTGCCCTTGATCGCCGCGATCAGGGTCCGCTTCAGGTCCATCTGGCTGAACGGCTTCTGCACCACCGGCCGCTCGCGGAACGGCTCGCGGATGCCGGCACCGCCGTAGCCGGTCGAGAACACCAGCGGCAGGCCGCGCTTCGTGATCACTTCGGCCACCGGGTAGATCGGCTCGCCGGCGACGTTGACGTCGAGGATCGCGACCGCGAAGCTCTCCTTCTCGGCCATCTCCAGGGCCGTGCTCAGCCGGGCCGCCGGTCCCACCACCGTGCAGCCGAAATCCAGGAGCATGTCCTCCAGGAGCATCGAGATCGCGGCCTCGTCCTCGACCACGAGGACGCTGGCACCCTGCAGGAGTTCGTCGCTTGTGTCCGTGCTCACGCCGGAGGCTCTTTCCCTCATCGCCCCGCACCGAGGCCCTGCTACGATCGGTCGGTCCCGGCGCAGCGTTGGCGGCAGCCCCGGACCGGCGCATCCGTCACGGCGTCCTGCCTGGCCGGTCACGAGATGTTCCTGAGCCGTCGCCCGGAACGCCAGCCATGTCAAGCGCGACGGAGGGGGCGACGGTCGTGCTCGAACCCTCGCCGCCGCGGGGCGCGGCCGTGCCGCCTCCGACCCGGCGCGGCTGCCTCGCGGTCCTCGCCGGTCTCGCGGCCGGCACCGTGCCGGGCCCGAGGCCGGGCCCGGCCCTGGCCGCGGACGGACCGCCGGTCGTGGTCGCGTCGAAGACCGACGGCGAGGGCGCGCTGCTCGGGCAGATGATCCTCCAGACCCTGCGACGCCTCGGGATCCCGGTGACCGACCGCCTCCAGCTCGGGCCGACCCGGATCGTCCGCACCGCCCTGGTGGCGGGGGAGATCGACCTCTATCCGGAATACACCGGCAACGCCGCGTTCTTCTCCGGCACCGAGACCGATCCCGCCTGGAAGAGCGCGCAGGGTGCCTATGACGGGGCGCGGCGTTTCGACACCGGCCGCGGGCTGGTCTGGCTCGCGCCGGCGCCGGCCAACAACACCTGGCAGATCGCGGTCCGGGGCGCGCTCGCCCGCCGGGAGGGCCTCGCCACGATGGCGGATTTCGCCGGTGCGGTCCGGCGCGGCCTCATCGAACTCGCCGCCTCGGCGGAGTTCGTCGAGAGCCCGGCGGCCCTGCCGTCGTTCGAGCGCGCCTACGGCTTCGCGCTGCCGCAGGAGCGCATCGTCATCCTGCCGGGCGGCGACACCTCCGTGACCCTGCGGGCCGCCGCCCAGGGAATCAGCGGGGTCAATGCCGGCATGGTCTACGGCACCGACGGGGCCATCGCCGCCCTCGACGTCGTGGTGATGACCGATCCGGCAGGCGCCCAGATCGTCTACGAGCCGGCGCCGGTGGTCCGCGCCGCGGTGCTGGAGCGATACCCCCGCATCGCGCCGGCCCTCGCCGAGGTCTTCGCCCGGCTCACCCTGCCGGTGCTGCGCCGGCTCAACGCCGAGGTCGCGGTCGAGGGCGCGCCGCCCGACACGGTGGCGCGGCGCTTCCTCGGGTGAGGCTCCCGGCACGACAAGCGGTCCCACTCCGCGTAACCTCGCCCGCGATGATCCGCGACGCTTCCCCGTATCCCCTCGCGCTGGCGGTCCTGGCCGCCGCGTCCCTCGTCGGCCTGCCGCTGCTCACCCTGGCCCCGAACCGCCTCGTGCCGGGCCTGCCCCATGCCGGCGGTCCGGTCGCCGGCGCGGCGGCGGTGCTCGCCCTCGTCGCCGGTTTCCTGATCGCGGTGGCGCGGGGGCGGCCGGGCTTCGCGGCGGCCGGCATCGCCGCGGCGCTCGCGGCCCTCGCGGCCCTCGGCCTCGCGACCGGGCAGGGCGCGACGCTGCTCCTCGACGGCAAGCCTGCGGCGGCGCGGGCGGCCCTCGGCTCGGGGGCCTGGCTCGCCCTCCTGGCGCTCCTCGGCCTGCTCGGCGACGGCGCGCGCGCCGCCGGGCGACGCCTCGCCGCCCCGCTCGCCCTCCTCGGCCTCGCCGCCCTCGCGGCGGCCGGCCTCGGCAGCGGCGTCCTCGACCACCTGTCGCTCGCGGTCGAGTACCGCGGGCGGGCAGGGGCGGTGAACGCGGCGATCCTCCAGCATCTCGGACTGTCCGCCGCCGCCCTGGTGCTCGCCGGCCTCGTCGCCGTGCCGCTCGCGCTCGCACGGCTCGACGGCGGCCGGGCCGGCCGCATCGCCGACGGGGTGATCGGCGGCGTGCAGGTGGTGCCGGCGCTCGCCCTGTTCGCCGGGCTGGTCTCGGCGCTCTCGGCGCTCCTCGCCCTGGTGCCGGCCCTGCGCGGGCTCGGCCTCGCGGCGGTCGGGCCGACCCCGGCGGTAATCGGCACCGCCGCCTACCTGCTGCTGCCGCTGGTCCGCAGCCTCTCGGCCGGCCTCGCCTCGCCGGACCCGGCGGTGCTCGACGCCGCCCGGGCGGTCGGCCTCACGCCCCGGCAGGAACTGCTGCGGGTCCGCCTGCCGCTCGGCGCCCCGATCCTGCTCGGCGGCGTGCGGGTCGCGGCGGTGCAGAGCATCGGCCTCTCGACCCTCGGCGGCCTCGTCGGAGCCGGCGGCCTCGGGGCGGTGGTGTTCGAGGGCATGGCGCAGTTCGCCTCCGACCTGATCCTGCTCGGCGCCCTCCCGGTCGTGGTGCTGTCCCTCGCCGCCGACCGGCTGCTGTCGCTCCTCGGCGACCGACTTGCGAGCGGCCGACTTGCGGACACCCGGCGCGCGGGCACCCGGCCCGCCACCGGAGGCGCGGCATGAGCCGCTTCGCCGGCCTCGGTGCCGCCCTCCTCGGGCTCGGGCTCGCGGCCGTGAGCCACCCGGACCTCGCCGGCCCGCTGGTGCGCGCCCTCGGGCTCCAGGCCGGCACGCCGGTTCCGGCCGGGCGGCTGCTCTGGCTCGCCGAGCGCCACCTGACCCTGGCGCTCGGCGGCTTCGCCCTCGCGGGCGGGATCGGGGTGATGCTCGGCATCCTGGCGACGCGGGCCGCCGGCGCGCCCCTGCGCGACGCCATCGAGACCCTGGCGGCGGCGGCCCAGGCGGCGCCGCCGGTGGTGGTGGTCGGCCTCGCCCTGCCGCTCCTCGGCTTCGGCGCGCCGCCGACCCTGCTGGCGCTGGCCGCCTACGGGCTGATGCCGGTCCTGCGCGGCACGGTCGACGCCCTCGCGACGGTGCCGGCCGAGGTGCGGGGCGCCGCCGCGGCGATCGGGATGACGCCGGGCCAGATCCTGTGGCGGATCGAGCTGCCGCTCGCCGCCCGGCCGATCCTCGAAGCCCTGCGGGTGGTGATGCTGCTCGCCGTCGCCACCGCCGCCCTCGGGGCGCTGGCCGGGGCGCCGACCCTCGGCACGCCGATCGTCGTCGGGCTCCAGAACCAGAACGGCCTCCACCTCGTTCAGGGCGCCGCGGCGGCGGCCGGCCTCGCCTTCCTCGCCGACGCGGCGTTCCAGGCGGCGCGGGCCCTCGCCCGCCGGTGGATCTGATACGGTTTTCGGACGATCCGTTCAGAAGCCGTCTCCTCAGCCCGCGCGGTGGAGCCGGAGGCTCCACGACCCTGAGCGAAGCCGAAATCCGCATCGCGAAAGCGATTGCGCAGGGATCGCCGAGCGATCAATCGGATCTCGCATGACCGGGACCCGGCCGCCTCGGCGCGACGATGCCGGGGCTTGCCGGCGGCGGCCCCGTGCGCGCAGAACCGGCCGGTCCGGGCCGCGGGACCCGGACCGACGAGGCGGCAGGAGGCCGAAGGCCGTGGTGTGGTTCGCGATCGGTGCCGTCCTGGGGGCGTTGGGCGGCCTCGCCGGAGGACTCCGCGATGCCGGGCCGGACCGCCGGCTCCTCCGCGACGTCGGAGCGGGTTTCGTGTTCGGGCTCGTGGCCCTGGGGGCGCCGCTCTGGGTGGTGGCTCACCTCGTCTGATGCGACATCCGGAAACCGTATCACCAGCCCGCGCGGCGCAGAGCAAAGCTCTGCGCACACCTGAGCGAAGCCGATTTCCGCCTTGCGAAGCAATCAATCGGAAATCGTATGACTTCCGGATGTCGCATCACGCGCCCCCGCGGCGGAGCCTCGGCGGGACTTCGCGCCCGCGCATTCGAGCGAAGTCGGTGTCCGCAGGCGAAGCGACGGCCTTGCCATCGCCGCGGTCCCGCAGGGATCGCCCGAAGCGATGGCGGAGCAGTCGCCAGGCGATCGATCCGAAACCGGACGGGGAGTTTGACAACCTCGCGGGATCCGCAACATCATCGCCGCAAGGTTCCGGCGGTTGCGACCCGTGGTCGGGCCCCTCCGCATAAGGAGCCGAGCCGGTGAGCCGGCTTGGGACGTGTGGAGGAAACGATGACGATCGGGCTGGAGAACCCGGGCCGGCGCGGCCTGATGCTGGGTGCCGCCGCGGCGGCGGTGACGGCGGGGACCGGGGCGCTCGCCAAGGCGCCGATGCTGAAGAATCAGGCGCCGTACTTCTACCGCTTCATGCTCGGCGACGCCGAGGCGACCATCGTGTCGGACGGGACCCTGCCGCTCGGCGATCCCCACACCAACTTCCTCGGCCTGTCGGCGGCCGAGATGGACGAGCAGCTCACCCGCAACTTCCTGCCGCTGTCGAACGCGGTGCTCGAGCAGAACATCCTCGTCGTCAACACCGGCAGCCGCGTGGTGCTGTTCGACACCGGCATGGGCGCATTGAAGCTGTTCGGCCCGACCACCGGCAAGCTGATGGCCACCCTGCGCCAGTCCGGCATCAGGCCCGAGGACGTCGATGCGGTGGTGATGAGCCACGCCCATGTCGACCATTGCGGCGGCTGCGTCGGCGAGGACGGCAAGCCGAACTTCCCCAACGCGCAGTTCTACATCTCGCAGGCCGATTTCGACTACTGGACCGACCCGGCCAAGGTGCCCCAGGCGATGGGCGCCTTCCTCGACACCGCGCGCAGGAACCTGCTGCCGGTGCGCGACCGCCTCGTGTTCTTCAAGGACGGCGAGGAGTTCCTGCCCGGCATCCAGGCGCTCGCGGCCCCCCGGCCACACCATCGGCCACACGATCTTCATGATCTCCTCGGGCCGGCAGAACCTCTGCTACCTCGGCGACCTGACCCATCACCCGGTCCTGCTGATGGAGAAGCCGCTGACCGAGTTCGCCTACGACAGCGACTCGAAGCAGTCGGCGCAGTCGCGGCTGAGGATGCTCACCATGCTGGCGCAGAACCGCATCCCGGTCCTGGCCTACCACTTCGCGTGGCCCGGCGTCGGCCACGTCGCGAAGAGCGGCGACGGCTTCCGCTACTTCCCCGAGCCAATGAAGATGGAGCTGTGATACGGTTTCGAACGAATCGTTCGAAACCGTATCGAAGCCCGCGCGGCGGAGCTTTGCTCCGCACGCGTGAGCGAAGCCGGTTTCCGCATCGCGAAGCGATCCCGCAGGGATCGCCGAGCGATCAATCGGAAACCGTCTCCTCAGCCCGCGCGGTGGAGCCGGAGGCTCCACGCCCCTGAGCGAAGCCGAAATCCGCATCGCGAAAGCGATTGCGCAGCAATCGCCACGATCCCGCAGGGATCGCCGAGCGATCAATCGGATTTCGTATGAGGCCGAACTCCGGCCGCCGGCCCGGCGGCCGGGATCACGCCTCCTTCGGCCGCGGCCCGTAATCCCGGAACTTCTCCAGCGTCTCGGCGATCTCGGCATCCGACAGGATGTGCGGGCGCCCGACCTGGAGCGCCGCGGCGTATTGCCGGCACAGGGTCTCCATCTCGACCGCGAGCCACAGCGCCTTGTCGAGGCTCGGACCGGTGGCGATCATGCCGTGGTTGGCGAGCAGGCAGCCGGCGCGGTCCTCCAGGGCTTCGAGGGCGAGGACCGAGAGTTCCGGCGTGCCGAAGGTGGCGTAGCCGCTGCAGCGGATCGTCGGGCCGCCGGCGGCCGCGATCATGTAGTGCGCCGCCGGAATCTCCATCCGGCACATCGCGAAGGCGGTGCAGTGGATCGGGTGGCCGTGCACCACCGCGTTCACCTCCGGCCGCGCCCGCAGGATGTCGCGGTGGAAGCGCCATTCCGAGGACGGCCGCAGCGGGTGGTCGAAGCCCCCGTCGAGGCGCAGGAACACGATGTCGTCGGCGCTCATCTGCGGGTAGGGCAGGCCGGACGGGGTGATGAGCAGGCCGTCCTCCCAGCGCACCGAGAGGTTGCCCGAGGTGCCCTCGGCGAGGCCGAGCCCGGCGAGGCTGCGGGCGGCGTCGACGATCCCCTGGCGGGTGGCGAATTCGGTGTGGCGCGGCATCGTGGGCTCCGTCAGCCTCGATCCGCCGGCCGTGAACGGCCCGCGGATCGACGCATGAACACAGACCCAAGCGGAGTGGCCCCGTGCGACCCCGCCTGGGCGAAGCGCGCTTGTCGGGCCGATCCCGCGCCTTGCCAACCCCCTATCCGGCCGCCTCGTCCCCGGCCCGCTCCCGCGCCAGCGCCTCCTGCCGGCGGCCGAGCCACAGGGCGTTGGCGAGCCAGGCGAGCGACAGCGGCACCGCCGCGACCGCGAGCGCCGCCGACCCGAGCCCGAGCGCCCCGACGAGGCTGTAGGACCACGCCCCGACCTGATCGCCGAGCCGGTACACAACGGTGTCGATGAAGCTCTTGGCCTTGTAGCGGTCCTCCCGCGGCAGGACGGTGAACAGCACCTCGCGCACCGGCCGGGCGAGGGCGAAGTTGCCGGCACGGCGCAGGACGTAGAACGCCACCACGCTGGCGATCGTCGGCGACAGCGCCAGCAGCGCGAAGCCGATCGCGCTGGCGAAGGGCAGGATCGCCATGGTCGGCCCGACGCCGATGCGCCGCACGATGCGTCCGGTGAGGAAGAACTGCACCCCGAGGGTGAGCACGTTCACCGCGAGGTCGATGGCGGCGAAGAACTGGGTCTGGGCGGCGCGGTCGGGGAAGCTGCGCTTCGCGATCGCCGCCTGCTCGAAGTACAGGAAGGTGGTGGTGATCGAGAACAGCAGCAGGAACAGGCTGATGTTGAGGAGGTAGGGCGAGGACAAGGCGCGGCGGATGCCCGCGAAGGCACTGCCGCCGATCGCCTGCCCGGCCTCGCCCGGCTGCCGGTGCAGCGCGTCCGACAGGCGCGACAGCCCGCGCATGCTGAACACCGCGACTTCGAGCAGGAGCGCGGCGGCGATCAGCAGGATCTCGGTCGGAACCGACTTGGCCAGCAGCGCGGTGAAGGCCGAGCCGGTGATCGCCCCGATCGTCGCGCCCGCGGCGATGAAGCCGAACAGGCGCTTGCCCTGCTCGGTCGAGAACACGTCGACGATCGTGGCCCAGAAGATCGAGACCACGAACAGGTTGAACACCGACAGCCAGACGAAGAAGGCCCGGCCGATCCACACCTGCTGGTCCGGTCCGGCGACGGCGATCGCCGCGGCGAAGAGCAGGATGTTGAGGGCGAAGAACCGGTAGGTGAGCGGCACGAAGCGCGCTCGCGGCAGGCTGCGCACCAGCCAGCCGAACGGCACGTTCAGCATCACCATGCCGACGAGGGTCGCGGTGAACAGCCAGGGCAGGTTCTCGAGCCCGCCGGCGACGCCCATCTGGTCGCGGATCGGCCGCATGACGTAGTACGAGGCCAGGATCGAGAAGATGTAGGCCCACGCCCAGCCGAGCGCCGGCACCTCCTCGGCCCGCACGTCGGTGAGGCGGCGCAGCCAGTCCGGCACCCGCCGGCCCGCCCGCGCCGCGGCGGCCGCGGCGCCGTCCGCCGCCGGAGATCCCTCGCTCACGGAATGAGACGCGCTCACGGAGTGAGCCCGAAGGTCCGGCGGGCCTCCGCCGCGGTGGCGTCGTGGCCGAAGCCGGGGCTGCCCATCTGGAACAGCCGCGCCCTGTCGAGGCCGCCGACCACCACCGGCTCGAAGCCGGCATCGCGCACCAGCCCCTCGGCGACCGCGAGCGCCCCGGCATCGTCCCCGGCGATCGGCACCGCCATCGCCGGGCCGTCGCGGTGGGCGTTGCGCTCGAACAGCCGGACGTTGGCGGCGTTGAAGGCGCGCACCAGGCGCGCTCCGGGCAGGTACTTGGCCGAGGTGGCGCCGATGCCGTTGCTCTCGGCCTCCGCCGCGAGGTCGCCGTCGCGGGCCCGCGTGGCGTTGCCGGCATCGAGCACGACCTTGCCGGCGAGCGCGGCGGCGTGCTCGCGGCCGAGTTCCGGATAGGCCCGGTAGGGCACGGCGAGGAACGCCACCTCGCCGAAGCGCAGGGCCTCCGTCACGGTGCCGGCGCGGGCGAGCGGTCCGAGCCGGCCGACGAGGCCGGCCAGTTCCTCCGGATGGCGCGAGGCGATCATCACCGGATGCCCGGCCTTCACCCACAGGGCCGCGAGGGTGCCGCCGATGTTGCCGGCGCCGATGACGCCGATGCGGGATTTCTCCTGCGTCCTTTCCTGGGCCCTGGCGGGAAGGGCGGCGGCGAGCGCCAGCGCGACGACGGCCCGGCGCGAGAGGCGGTCACAGGCCATCGATGACCTCCTCCATCCGGCGCCGGGTGGCGGCGTCCGGCAGCCGGCCGCGGGCGGCGCCGAGATTGTCCTCGGCGTAGGCGACCCGGGCGGTGCCCGGCACCGGGCAGGTCACGGCCTCGTGGCCGAGGACGTACTTGAGGAAGAATTGCGGCCACGTCGCACAGTCGAACTCCGCCGCGAAGGGCGGCAGCTCGCGGCCCTTGACCAGGTTGAACAGGCGCTCGCGCCCGAACGGCACGTTGACCATCACGGCGACGCCGCGGTCGCGGGCGAGCGGCAGGATCCGATCCGCCGCCGCCCGGGCGTCGATCGCGTAGTTCACCTGGATCACGTCGAGCGCCTCGCGCCGCATCAGGGCTTCGAGGTCGGCGTACTGTCGCTCGGCCCAGGTGGTGGCGCCGACGTAGCGGATGCGCCCCGCCGCCTTCATCTCGCGCAGGAGCGGCAACTGGGCATCGGGGTCGATCAGGTTGTGGACCGCGATCAGGTCGATGCGGTCGGTGCCCATGCGGCGGAACGAGCGCTCGATCTGAGCCTGCCCCGCCTCGCGCCCCTGCGCCGCCACCTTGCCACACAGGAACACCTTGCCGCGCAGGTCCGAGCCGGAGAAGATCGCGCCCAGCACCTCCTCGGCCCGGCCGTAATCCGGCGCCGTGTCGACCACCCGGCCGCCGAGGGCGACGAAGCGGGCGACCGTCTCGCGCAGCGGCGCGACCCCCGGCCCGGCCGGGTCGGTGTCGTAGCGCCGCGACGTGCCGATGCCGATCGCCGGGATCGCCTCGCCCGAGGACGGGATCGGCCGTTGCAGCAATGGCCCGGCGGCCTCGGCGGCGCGGGCGAGGCCCGCCGCGGCACTCGCGGCCGCGGCGCCGGCCGCCAGGAAGGCGCGGCGATCCAGGATCATGCGGGGTCCTCCCTCACGAGCGGGATGCGGGCTCGTGCGACCGGTGGTTGCCGGATCGTAGGCGGGATTTCCGCTCCCGTCGCGGGGGCTCCCGGGAAAATTCGCGTGAATCGAGGCGGGCCCTCCGGGGCCGCGGGTCTTTCCGCCACGGTCTCCGATCGGGCATCCTGTCGCGACGGGCAGCCTCTCGGGAGGGAACGGGAATGACGCAGCCGACTGCGCTGGTGGTGGGCGTCGGGGCCGAGCGCGGGCTCGGCGCCGCCCTGTGCCGCCGCTTCGCCCGCGAGGGCTGCCACGTCCTCGCCGCCGGCCGCACGGCCGGGCGGATCGAGGCCGTCGCCGCGGCGATCCGGGTCTCCGGCGGCAGCGCCGAGGCGATGGTCGCCGACGCGACCTGCGAGGCCGACATGGTGCGCCTCCTCGACCGCGCCGCGGCGCCGGGGGAGGGAAGGGCGCCGGTGGACCTCGTGGTGTTCAACGCCGGCAACAACCGGCGCATCGACTTCCTGAGCCTCGCGGCGGCGGAGTTCGAGGAGTTCTGGCGCCTCGGCTGCTTCGCCGGCTTCCTGGTCGGCCGCGAGGCCGCCCGCCGGATGGTGCCGCTCGGGCGCGGCAGCCTGATCTTCACCGGCGCCTCGGCGAGCCTGCGCGGCAAGCCGGGCTTCGCCCAGTTCGCGTCCGCCAAGGCCGGGCTGCGGATGATCGCCCAGAGCATGGCGCGGGAATTCGGACCCGCGGGCCTCCACGTCGCCCACGTGGTGATCGACGGCGGCATCGCCGGGGAGAAACTGCTGACGCGCTTCCCCGACCTTGCCGCCGAGCGCGGCGAGGACGGCCTCCTCGACCTCGACGCCATCGCGGAGAGCTACTGGCAGCTCCACCGCCAGCCGCGCCCGGCCTGGACCCACGAGATCGACCTGCGACCGTACCGCGAGAGTTTCTAAGTAGAAACGCCGTCTTCTACTGAGATCCGACCCATCGCGAAGAGAATGCCGCTTTGTCGGAGAACACGTGTCGTCATCAAGAACCCGGGGCGGCGGCCGCTCCATGATGGAACGGTGATCGCTCCCGCCATCTGGCCGCTCCGGGCGCCGCGTCTCCGGAGCGTGGCGATGGTCGCGGCCTGACGCCCTTGTGCCGGGGACGGGACGGGGCGACCGCGTTGCGCACAAGGTCGGATCGCGAGGGGGGCAGTCATGAACCGATTCATCGTCAATCGACCACGCGGGCGGTGGATTTGAGGGACAAGTCGCCGCCGGACTGGACTGTCAGATAATTTTTTCTCGATTTGGGGATTATGAGATTATCAATTGATGTTGGCTCATGCGGGAATCGAGGGATAGTGTCGTCGGCATGGTGGTACGGTCGCTGACTCCCGACAGAAAGTTCATGAACCAGGAGGAGCCGGAGATGATTGGCGTCGTGCGGAAGATCCGGGTGAACCTATTCTCTCCCTGGTGATCGAGGTGTCGACAGCTCGGGCAGGCATGATTGCGGCGGGTCGCGAGGCCGGGCCCGGGATGCGGCGGCGACGGTGGCGCGTGGACCCTGCCCGCACCTCCGTCGATGATGGTCGACGGTCGTCGGAAGCGATGACGCCGGCGGCCTGATCGTAAATCTGAAATCATCGGCGGCATCGTGTTCGTCATCGAAGCCGGCTGATTGTTTGTTGTGGGGGCAAGCCCAGCAATGTCCGCATGGATCGGCTCGATTGAATGGAGCCGGCCAGTCGGCATAGGCTGATTGACGGCATGTGGCAGTCAAATCGCCACAAAAATTGCTTGATTGAGCCGCATTGCAGCGAGCCGGGAGGGCTGTGACTGTCGGTTTATGCTCAAGGTTTCCTCCGTGTGGTGTCATCTGTTTATAGTACGACAAATAAGTTGCAGTATACGATCAGTAATGCGGATTTTTTGCTTGAAAATATTGATTAATGGCCATAACCATTCCTGGGCGAACCGAAATCCCAGGCGCTCAAAAGGAGTCCGAGGAGATGCCGAAGTATCAGGGCGGGATCAGCGGTCATCCTGGCACCAATCCACCCAGCTCGTCTTCAAGCAGGAAGACCAAGACGCAGGTTGTTGCTGCCGCGGTGCTCGTCGGTCCCAACGGCATGTTCAGGGAGGGGCTGAGGAGCGTTCTGTCGGCGAGCGGCATCAGGGTGACGGCCAGTCTCGACCGGCTGGAAGACATCGAGGATCTTGCCAGCTCGGTCCGGGAGGGTTCGATCGTCCTGGTCGATTGCGCGAGCGAGGTCGATCCCGCCCAGGTCGCCGCGGCGGCGGCCCGGTTGCGCGGGCAGGTCGCGTCGAGCCGCATGGTGGTCCTGGCCGCGGCCGATGCCTCCGGCGCATCGGAGCTGGCGAGCCTCGGAGCCGTCAACGCGGTGGTGAGCCGGGACATCTCGGCGACGGCGCTCGTGCGGCTGCTCTACCTGGTGACCGAGGATTTCAGCATCATGTCGATGGGCCTGCTGGGCGAGGTCGTCTCGCCACCGGCCGAGGATCCGCGCCCCGCCGAGCCGGTCCCGTCGCGGCCGGCGGTTCTCCCCCCGCTCGAAGGCCGCCGCAACCTCTCGGAGCGCGAGTTCGAGATCCTTCACTGCCTCGTCAACGGCGAGTCCAACAAGGCGATCGCCCGGCGGCTCTCGATCGCGGAATCGACCGTGAAGATCCACGTCAAGGGCGTGCTCCGCAAGATCAGCGTGTCCAACCGGACCCAGGCGGCGATCTGGGCGCTCAAGCATCTCCAGCCCGGTCCGCAGCGCTCCGCGAAGCTGGAGACCCTGCAGGAGAGCATCTACCGGGCGTCGAACGGCAACGTCGCCGTCTCCGCGATCTCATCCATGCCCTGAGCGGAAGCCGGGTCCCGTCCGGGTGGGGGAAGCTGCCCACCAGTCCCGGACGCGGCCGGCAGTGGTGACAACGATGCGCGCATCGGCTGGTGCGCGCCGCCCTCGTCCGCTCGCGGCCATCGCGTTCCTGGATCGCGCAAAAACACGTTCATCGTCTCCCGCGATCGATCCGGGTGCTGCACGCCTCGCCCTCTCCCGCAGAGGCGCGCGCGTTCCGCGGGCGCAGCCGCGCGACGCGGATGTCGGCTCCGCTCAAGCCTGTGGAGCCCCCGGCTCCACCGTGCGGGCTCGCGATACGCGATCCGGAAGCAACTTTCCGGATCGCGTATCGCCGTTGCGGGTGATCGGCATCGCACCGCCGGTCGGTCGGGAGTGCCCGGCGCCGGGGCGGAGCGGAACTGCGCCATCATCCGCTCGAGGCTCGTCGCCGACGGATCCGTTCGCCTGCCGGGCCGGCCCGGGGTCGCGCTCCTGACGGGTCTCATACGGTTTCCGATTGATCGCTTCAGGCGACCGCGAGCGGTCGCTTTCGCGATGCGGAAACCGGCTTCGCTCAGGCGCCGCGCGGGCTTCGATACGGTTTCCGATTGATCGCTTCGCGATGCGGAAACCGGCTTCGCTCAATCGCCGCGCGAGCTTCATACGGTTTTTGAACGAACCGTTCAAAAACCGTATCAGGGTTGGAGACGGGAGTTGTGCCGACCGGGCTCCCGGCGCGTCGCCGGGTCGGGGGGGCAGGTGCCGGCCGGGGCGCAGGGCCCGGCGGCCGATTGCCGGCAGGTCCGCTCGCGCTCGCCGCAGGCCGTGATGCAGACGCGGCGGGCCGGGTCGCCGATGAAGGTGCCGGCCCGGCACCCGGCGGTGCAGGTGGCGAGCAGATCGGAGCAGGGTTCCTCGGCCGCCGCCGGCACCGGCGCGGCCAGCCCGAGGGCGGCCACCGCGAGGCCCAGCCGCCAGGACAGGGGCCGGGCGCCGGTCACGGGCGGACGTAGCTCCAGCCCTGCTCCTGCAGCTCGACGATCCGGGTGATGCCCGCCTCGACGGTGCGCGCCTCCGGCACGAGGGTGATCTCCCGGCCTTCCTGGCGGCTCTGGACCGTGCGGGTGTTGCCGCAGCCGGTGAACACCACGGGCTTGTCGCGGCGGGCGAGGGCGGCGATCCGGTCGCGGACCGGCGAGGTGTCGCTGCGCATCATGTGCAGGCCGGCGCCGTAGGCGACGATCTCGACCTCGACCGCCTCTCCGAGGGATTCGTAGCGCCGGGTCATGTTCTCGACGTTGTTGAGCGCCATCGTCATCGTGCCGGGATCGTTCTGGGTGATCTGGATCACGACCCGGTGCGGGGTCGCCGGAGCGGCGGTCGCCACCGCGGCGCGCGGGGCGGCGCGGGAGACCGGCAGGCTCACCAGAGCGACGAGGCCGGTTCCCGCAAGGGCGAAGGCGGCGAGGGCTGCGGTGGTATGGGACATCCGGCGTCCTCCTGATCCGGTCCGGTTCATCGCGGCCCCGCCACGGCCCGGCTGCCCGTCGCCGGCTTGCCCTGGCGCGGCAGGTTGCGGTCGATCCAGGCCTGGGCGGCGGGAAGCCGGTCGAGGCCCGCGACCTCGGCCGCGACGTCGACGTCGGCCCATTTCGGGTGGAAGCCGGGCGCCTGGAGCTGCTCGACGCGGCCGAACAGCCGGTCGATGAACCGCGCCATCCGGGCGTGGCGGGACGCCTCCTTCGGCCACGAATAGGCGGCGAGGAAGGTCGAGACGGCGATCGTCGGAACCGTCTCGCCCTGCGGGATCAGCGCCGGGTAATCCGCATTCGTGAGGGTGGAAGGCAGGTAGTCGGTCTCGAAGGACTTGTCGTAGGCGACCGGCAGGAACTTGTAGCCCGGCTCCCACTGGCTGCGGGCGAAGGCGTCGACCGGCTTCGAGGTGACGAACACCACCGCCGCCACCTCACCGCGCTTCATCGCCTCGACCGCGCGCGGATGCGGCAGGAACGCCTTCTCGACCGCGACGCCGAGGCGCTCGAAGATGATCGGGCCGGAATAGGCCGCGGCGGTGCCGGGCGTGTTGAAGTTCACCTTGCGGCCGGCGAGGTCCTGCAAGGACTGGATCTCGGGCCGGACGAAGACGTGCAGCTCCGACGGGAACAGGTTGAGGACGTAGGAGACCCGCCGGCGCAGGTTCGGCACGAACGGCCTGAACTGGGCCAGGGAATCCGAGTTCACGATCGCGAGGTCGACGCCCTTGAGGTAGAGCAGCGACTCGAGGTTCTCGGCCGGACCGCGGGTGACGATCGGCAGGACGTGGAGATCCTCGCCCTCGTCGACCACCCGGGCGATCTCGACCGCGAACCGCAGCGGCGCCCCTTCCAGCAGGCCCCCGGCCATTCCGAGGGTCCAGGCGTTGATCGCCTCGCGGGCGGGTTCGGTGGTGCGCGAGGCCGGCTTGCGCGGCGGCGCGGCCGTCTCGACCGCGGCGCCCGGGCCCGCCGCCAGAGCGAGAACCCCGAGCACGACGCCCCGGACCCACGGTCCCGCCCGACCCTGCCTCCGCATTCCCCGTCCTCCCGGGTCTGTACGCCCGTCGAGAGATCGTGGCACGGACGCGGCGGGGAAGCAGCGGGCAAGACGAGGTAGGCATTTGGGGGTAGGATTGCCCGTCAGGACACGGCGCAGTCCGCGCGTGTGCTTGCCGGCAGCGCGGCCCGGGCGTGGTTGCGCGCGCGAACCGCCCGGGGAACACCGCGCTCATCGTCGAGGAATTCCGGATCGGCGTAGTGGCGGGCGCGCCGGAACAGCATCTCGATCTGCCGGGCCTGTCCCTCGCCGAACTCCATCGCGAGCCAGCCGTCGGGTTTCAGGACGGCGGCCGCCTCGGCGATGATGCGCTGGTGCAGCGACAGGCCGTAGGGACCGCCGTCGAACGCCTCCCGCGGCTCGGCTTCGAGCAGGTGGGCCTTCTCGGCGGCGAGGCGGCCGGTCGAGATGTAGGGCGGGTTGCTCACCACCAGGTCGACCCGGCCGGCGAGGGCGTCGGCGGCCAGCGGCGCGAACAGGTCGCCCTGGCGCACGGTGATCCGGTCCTGGAGCCCGAGCCGGGCGACGTTCGCCGCCGCCGCCGCCACCGCCTCGTCGGTGAGGTCGCTGGCGACGACCCGGGCGTCCGGGAACGCGACCGCGATGGCGCAGGCGAGGTTGCCGGCGCCGCAGCACATGTCCACGACCAGCGCCGGCTGCGGCCGGGTGCGCAGCACCGCGAAGGTCGCGTAGCCGAGGAGTTCGGTCTCCTCCCGCGGCACGAGAACGCCGGGCGGAACCTCGACCTCCACCCCCATGAAGCGGGCGGTGGTGCGGCGATCGGGCGTGGCTGCTGGCGACATGGCGTTCCTCTGTCTGGTCCGGATGCGGCAGGAGGGCTGTCGCAGGGGCAGTCTGCCCCAGGCCCGCCGTCTCGCGATAGGCTGGTCCCGGCGGGGAGCCACCTCACGGCCTCGAAGCGAGGGCGGACGGTAAAGTTTGTCTGAACCACGTCGGTCGGCGCGCGTCGTCGGATCGTCGACCGATCGCTCCGCGATCCTTGCGGACACGCGGCGCCCGATGCGCGAACGCTGCGCGGAAGCGCGCGGCATCCCCTGCCCGGGTGGGGAACGGGGGAAGCGCGCTTCACCTCGAAAGGTCGGCGCGGGCGGGGATGCGTGACGCCGCGCGGCCCATCGCGCCCGGTCAATCGTCGACCATCAGGGGCGGCAGGTGCAGGGCGGCGGTGGCCGCGTGCCGGGCGGCGATGTCGCGCCACACCCGTTCGACCTGATCCTCGTCGAGGCCGGCGCAGGCGGAGACCTCGCCTGCCGTCGCGCCGAGGCTGAGCCCGGCGAGGCACAGGTCCATCGCCCGCCACGGCAGCGCGACGTGGAAGTCCTCCTGGCTCTGCGGCAGCGACCAGGCGTCGGCCGGCGGCCGCCGGCGGATGCCCTCGGGCACGCCGAGGAACTCGGCGAGCTGGTAGACCTGCGACTTGTAGAGATGCGCGATCGGCTTGACGTCGGCCGCGCCGTCGCCGTTCTTGACGCAGAAGCCCTGGTCGTCGTCGAGCTTGTTCGGCGTTCCGAGAACCGCGTAGTTCATCCGGTCGGCGTGGTAGTATTCCATCTGCTTGCGGGTCCGCTGCTTCATGTTGGTCGCGGCGATCAGCGCCTGGTAGGTGGCGGCCCGCAGCCGCACCCTGCGGATCTCGCCGTCCGGCGACCGCACGATCAGCGACGGGAGGCCGTCTTCCGCCCCCGCCGGCGGGTCGGCCGGCACCACCCTGGCGCTCCAGCCCGGTCCGTAGGCCGGCTCGACGGTGCGGATCGCGGCGTCCCGGCGGGCGTAGCAGCCCATGGCGTCGAGGGTGCGGCCGATGTCCTCCAGCGCCACCTGGGTGCCGAAGCCCTCCGCGACCTCGCGGCCGAGGCGGAGGCTCTCCGGGTCGGAATCGCGCTCGGGCATCATCAGCGCCAGCACGTTCTCGCGCCCGAAGGCCGCGACCGCCAGCGCGAGGCAGAGGCTCGAATCGACCCCGCCCGACACGCCGAGCACCACGCCGCGCCGGCGCAGGGTGTCCCGCACCTGCCGGCGCAGGGCCGCCACGATGCGGTCGGACTCGGCCGCGGGATCGAGGTCGATGTCGGCGGCCGAGAAGGCCGGACGGGTCGGCAGCATGGCGAGCCTGGTCATTCTCCGGCCTCCAGAACGGTCGCCGCCGCGAGCCGCCGGCTGACCTTGCCGGTGTCGGTCTTCGGCAGGTCGATGCGGAACGCGATGCCCTGCGGCACCATGAAATCCTCGAGGTGGCGCTGGCAGTGGCGGATCACCGCCGCCCCGGTCAGGGCCGGGTCGGAGGCGACCACCAGGGCGCGGACGGACTGGCCCAGGACCGGGTCGGGCGCCCCGAACACCACCGCCTCCTCGATGCCGGGCAGGCGGTGCAGCACCGCCTCGACCTCCTTCGGCGCGACCTTCTCGCCGCGGGTCTTGATGATGTCGTCCTGGCGGCCGACGAAGTAGAGGAAGCCGTCCCCGTCGGCGTAGAACAGGTCGCCGGTGTAGAGCACGCGCTCCCACGGGTTCGGGCCGGGGCGCAGGGCCCGGCGCGTCGCCGCCTCGTCCCCCCAGTAGCCCTGCATGACGTGGGGGCCGCGGATCACCAGTTCGCCGACGACGTGCGGCGGCTGCTTCCGGCCGGCCTCGTCGACCACGAACGCCTCGGTGTTGGGGATCGGAAACCCGACCGAGCCGCCGTGGCTGTCGATCCGGTCCGGCGGCAGCCCGGTGCAGCGCTTGCACTCGGTGAGCCCGTACATCGAGTAGAGCGCCGCCCGCGGAAACAACTGGCGCAGGCGGGCGATGTGCGACACCGGCAGCGCGGCGGCGGTGTTGGTGAGATAGCGCAGGTGCGGCAGCGGATCCGGCGTCAGGGTGGTCATCCGCAGGATCATCGCCGCCATGGTCGGCACCAGCGGCAATCCGGTGACGCGCTCGTCGCGCATCAGGGCGAACATCGCCTGGGGGTAGGCGAACGAGGTCGCGAGGACCACCCGGGCGCCGACCTTCGCCGCCATCAGGATCTGGTACAGCCCGTAATCGGAGGCGACCGGCAGCACGGCGAGGACGACGTCGTCGGCGCGGCTCCCGAGATAGGTGGTGATCGAGGTCGCCGCCGCGTCGACGTTGCGGTGGGACATCATCACCCCCTTGGGGTGCCCGGCCGAGCCCGAGGTGTAGACGAGCATCGCCAGGTCCACGTCGATGCCGCCATGCGGCACCGGGGCGGGACCGTCGAGGCAGGAGGCGAACGAGACCGCGCCGGGAACGGTCGCCGTCGGGGCTTCGGCCACGATGGCGAGGCGCACGCTCGGGGCGAGCGCGACCGCCTCCGCCGCCACGAGGGCGAGCGCGCCCTGGGTGAGGAGGGCCCGCGCCTCGCAGTGGCGCAGGATGGTGCCGAGCTTGTCGGCCTTCACCGAGGGGTTGAGGATGCTGAAGGCGGCGCCGGCCTTGAGGACGGCGAAGAGCGACACCACCGCCTGCCAGGTGTTGCCCATCTGGATCACCACCCGGTCCCCGCGCCGGACGCCGCCGGCCTGGAGCGCCCCGGCGAGGTGGTCGGACAGGGCGTCGAGGTCGCCGTAGGTGAGCCGGCGCTCGGCGGTGACGAGTGCCTCCTTGGAGCCGTCGCGGCTCGCGCTGTCGCGCAGGTAGGATTCGATGCGCATCGATGCCCCCGGCTCAGGCCGCGTCCGGCGAGGTCGCGGCGCCGCCGCGGCTCGCCGGCGGCCGGCGTCCGACCTTGGCGCCGAGGATCGCAGGGGCGGGAAGGCCGTCACCGTCGGACCCGCGGCGGGCGGGCGCGCCGGCCGGGCCGCCGGACGGCAGGGCACCGGCGTCCGGCGAGATGTCTCCGAGATAGCCGACCAGTCCGCACACCGAGAGCCCCCCCTGGCTCGGGACCCGCGGCGGTGCCGCGGGGAGCGTCGCCCCCGGCCCTCCGACGGACCGTGATTCCCGTTGCCCGGCAGAGTGGCGGCCGGGCCCGGCCGCGTTCAACTCGCACTGAGGGAGTAGCCCACTGAGCTGAGCATCGTTCTCGCCGGCCGCCCGCGGCCGGCGCCGCCGTCAGGTCCGGCACTCGCGGCGCACGGCGGAGGGCGGCCTGCCGGTCCAGCGCTTGAAGGCGACGATGAAGGCGCTCGGATCGCGGTAGCCGAGGCGCCAGGCGATCTGCGAGATCGGCATCGTCGTGTCGCGGACGTAGCGGACCGCGAGGTCGGCGCGGATCTGTTCGAGGATCGACCGGAAGCTGATTCCCTCCTCGGCCAGCCGCCGGCCGAGGGTGCGGGTGCTCATGCCGAGGGCGCTGGCGACGCTCGTCACGTCGGCATGCCCGTGGGCGAGGAGCGGCGTCAGCGCGTTCGCGACCCGCGAGGCGAGGTCGCCCGACGACGACACGCCGTGGCCGAGCAGGTCGTCGTGGAAGCGGGTGAGGAAGTCGTTCAGGTACGGGTCGGCCGTCATCAGGGGCAGCGCGCAGACCTGCGCGTCGAAGGCGAGGCCGTCGCGCCCGGCGCGGAACGCCGGATCGTGCCGGAAGTAGGCGGGCATCTCCGCGCTGTCGCCGAGATGCTCGTGCAGGAAGGCGACGCGGCTCGGGATCAGATCCAGGGTGGTGAGCTGCCGGGCCTGCCGCAGCAGGTAGGTGATCCAGAACTCGACCTCCTGGCTGCTGCGGTGGCGCTCGATGCCCTTCAGGCCGAATTCCAGCGCGACGAGTCCCGAGGACCGCTCCACGGTGCAGACGAGGCCGCGGTTGACGGTCGGAAGGTAGCGGGCCTGCTTCTCCAGCGCCTCGCCAAGATCCGCGCACGAGGCGACGAGGTAGTGGAGCGGGCCGAACTCGCGGCCATCGGTGGCGAGCGCGAGGTGGAAGCCGAGCAGGTCGTCCCCGAGGGCCTGGGCGGCGAGGTCGAGGAAGCCGGCCTGCTGCGGCGCCTGGACGGGCTCCGGATACTCGATCACGGAGGGGGACAGGCCGGCCCGGCGCAGCAGCGGCTGCAGCGGCCGGCCGGCCTCGGCGACCCGGCGGGCGGCGAGGCGGGTCAGCGTGCCGTCCGTCATCGGCCGCGCGGTCGCAGGGGCATCGACGTGGATCATCGGCCTCGCCAGAAGGTGGTCCCGTTCCGATCGGATGCGGTCGCAGGTCGGTCGCGCCGCGCGGCCGCCCGCCGGGAGTGCGGGCGTCGGCACCGCGTGCGCCGTGGCGGGAGCGGTCACCGCGGCTCGGGACCCTGCGCCGTGACCCAGGCGCTCGCCTCGGCGCTTCCCGCCTCCGAGGCGCGGCGATAGAGCGTGGCGGCCCTCGAGGGATCCCCCTTCAGCCGGCTGGCGAACCGTGTCGCCAGGATCTCGGGATCGTAGGTCTGGGCGAGGCGGAAGGCCGCTCGCCCGTCGCCGAGATCCGCCGCCCGTTCCAGGAGCAGGCGTGCGCCGCCGATGTCGGTGCGCGCGAGCAGGGCCTCGGCCCGGCCGAGCAGCCGGTCGGCGTCGTCTGCCGTGGCCGGACGCGGGGCTCGGGGCGGTGCGGCCGCGGCGGGCTGGGGCGGGCGGGCCGGCGCGGTCACCGCGCTGGCATCGACGACGTCCAGCCGCGGAAGCGGCAGCGAGACCGGGCCGGGCAGGGGCCAGAGGGCCGGATCGAAGCCCGCGAAGGCGACGGGGCGGGGGGCCGGTTGGGACGGGAGCGTCCGCAGCGCGCGTTCCAGCCGCGCGATGTCCTGGCGAGACACCTCGTGGTCGAGCCGCGACGCGTCGCGCTCCCGGCGCATCCCTTCGCGCTCGACGACGGCGGCATCCCGCTCCCGGCGGGCGAGGTCGCCGGCGCCGCGCGCCGCATCGCGCTCCCGGAGGGCGGCGTCGCGCTCCTCGACGGCGGCCTCCCTCTCCGCCCGGACGGCGGGCCCGCCATCGAGGTCGCGGTTCCGGGTCGAGAGGTGCTGCGCGACGTCGGAAGCCCATGTCTCGGCCTGCGCGAGGTCGCGCCGGAGCTGCTCGATCTGCTCGCGTCCCGCGGTCTGTTCGGCCGCCGTCCTGCGCTGGGACTGCTCCGCTTCGGCCACCTGCGCCGTCAGGGCCGCGATCCGGGCGTCCCTCGCGGCAACCTCCCATTCGAGCCTCTCGGTCCGCTCGCGCTCCCGGGTCAGGATGGCCCGCTGCTCGGGGCTCCACGAGGCCGGCGCCGTCGCGGGCGCCACACCCCGGCCCGCATCGGACGCCAGCGCCGAAGGCTCCAGTTCCGGCAGCGCCGGACCGATCTGGTCGAGGATCGCGCGCCAGTCGGACGGCCCGTCGCCGGGAGGGGCGGCGGCGGCGGGCGCCGCCAGAAGCAGGATCGTGAGCCCTGCCGCGAGGGCGTGCCGGCCGGCCGCCGGCCGCGCCCCGGGCCCGTCCGGGCACCCATCGTCCACGCGTCGAACCGTGGCGTCTTCGGCGCCCATGGCGGCCTCCCTCTGCATTCGAGGGCAAGCCTAGCGTGACCTCCGGTGGCCGGGCACTCCGCCTCAGCGCCTACTCCCTCAGGGTCACCGCGGCGGGTCCGGCTCCCGTCCATCCGCCATCCGCGTCACCGCCTCCCCCTGACGCCCCAGGCGGGGTTTCCGGAGCCGAAGGCCATCATCCATACGGACGATCGGCGTCCCCGGTCGCGGCGGCGAGGTCGCGCCCGGGGGCGGGCCGCCCGGGAGCGGCGGCCCGGCATCCGCCTATTCCTTCACCGCGCCGGTCATCGCCGAGACGTAGTGCTCGACGAAGAACGAGTACAGGATCACCAGCGGCAGCGAGCCGACGAGCGCCCCGGCCATCAGCGAGCCCCAGCGGTAGATGTCGCCGTCGACGAACTCGCTCACCACCGCCACCGGCACGGTCTTGTTCTGGGTCGAGGACAGGAACGTCAGCGCGTAGATGAACTCGTTCCAGCACAGGGTGAAGGAGAAGATGCCGGCCGAGATCAGCCCCGGGACCGCGAGCGGCAGGATGATCTTGACCAGGATCTGCCAGCGGCTGGCGCCGTCGATGAGGGCGCACTCCTCCAGCTCGTAGGGGATGGTCTTGAAGTAGCCCATCAGGAGCCAGGTCGAGAACGGGATCAGGATGGTCGGGTAGACCAGGATCAGCGCCATCGGCGAGTCGTAGAGGCCGTAGGCCTGGATGATCGTGGCCAGCGGGATGAACAGGATCGAGGGCGGCACGAGGTAGGCGAGGAAGATCGCCACCCCGACCAGCGCCGAACCCCTGTAGCGGATCCGCACGATCGCGTAGGCGGCGAGCACGCTGGCGAACAGCGACAGCACGGTCGCGGCGACCGAGACCAGCATCGTGTTCCACAGCCACAGCGGGTAGCGGGTCTCGAACAGCAGCTTGCCGATGTGCTTGAAGGTCGGCGAGACCACCCAGAACGGGTTGTAGGTCTCCATGTCGATGAGCTGGTCGTCCGGTTTGATCGCGGTCAGCGCCATCCAGTAGAACGGGAACAGCAGCACCACCAGGATCACGACGAGCGGCAGGTACACCGTCATCACGCGCCGCGGCAGCGTGTCGAGGTAGGCCATGCCTTCGTTGTTGTCGGCGGTCGTGGCGTTGGCCATGGCGTCGGTCTCCGGAAAAACGCACGCGGGAGCGGGGGATCGAGGGGCGGGGCGGCGCCGGGCCGCCCCGGGCGGGCCGTCAGCCCGACTGCCACTTGCGGTTCTGGAGCCCGAACCACGAGATCCCGATGGCGAAGATCAGGAACGGCACCATGGCGGTGGCGATCGCCGCGCCCTCGCCGAGGTTCCCCGACAGGATGCCGCGCTGGTACGACAGGGTCGCCATCAGGTGCGTCGAGTTCACCGGGCCGCCGCGGGTCATCGCCCAGATGAGCTGGAAGTCGGTGAAGGTGAACAGCACCGAGAAGGTCATCACCACGGCGATGATCGGGGTGAGCAGCGGCAGGGTGATGTGGCGGAAGTTCTGCCACGGCGTCGCCCCGTCGATGCTCGCCGCCTCGTAGAGCGAGGGCGACACGGTCTGGAGCCCGGCGAGCAGGGTGATCGCGATGAACGGCACCCCGCGCCAGATGTTGGCGAAGGTGACGCAGATCCGCGCCATGGTCGGGTCGCCGAGGAAGTCGATGTTGCTGTCGATCACCCCGAGGCGGCGCAGCGACCACGAGATGATCGAGAACTGGCTGTCGAAGATCCACCAGAAGGCCAGCGCCGACAGCACGGTCGGCACCACCCAGGGGATTAGCACGATCGAGCGGATCAGCGCCTTGAACGGCAGCCGCTTGTTGAGCAGCAGCGCGAGGTAGAGCCCGATGCCGAACTTCGCGATCGACGCGATGACCGTGTAGAGCAGGGTGTTGAACACCGAGAGCCAGAAGACGCTGTCGTCCCACAGCCACTCGTAGTTCTCCAGCCCGACATACGAGCCGCCGCGGCCGATCCGGGTGTCGGTCACCGACAGCCAGATGCCCTTGCCCAGCGGGTAGGCCAGGAACAGCAGCAGGATCGCGGCCGCCGGCAGCATGAACCAGAAGCCGAGCCAGCCGCGGCTCGACCGGAAACGGGCCCAGGCGGAGCCGGATTCCGGCGTCGCCGCGGCGGGGCGGGCAAGGGCGATGTCGGCCACGGGGAGCCTCCTGGGGATGTGCGTCGTGTCGGTCCCCGCCCCGGGACGGAGCGGTACGGCCGACCGTTGCCGGATGCGGCGCGGGTCTCTCCTCTCCCCGCGGGCGGGGAGAGGGCTGCTGACCCCTCGTCGGGTCCGCAGTGAGCGCAGGCGAAGCCGAAGCGAGGGTGAGGGGGTGCCGGAGGAGGCTCTTCCTGGATCGCCCCCTCACCCTCGGGTCGATCCCCTCGGGATCGATGCGCCGCCTCGCTGCGACGACGACAGGCTCGTGTGGGATCGTTCCGATCCCGCACGACCGGGGGCGGGAGCTTTTCCTCTCGGAAGTCGGCGCCCGCCCCTGCCCGTCAGGCCGAGCGGAAGATCCGCTGGGCCTGACGCTCGGCGGTGCGGATCGAACCCTTCAGGTCCTCGCGGCCGGTGCAGTAGCTCGCGAACATGTCGACGACGACGAAGTCGGCGAGCACGGCCGCGACCTTCTCGCTCACCGGGGCGAGGCCGCCGGCGGCGAGCGTCCGGGTGGACGCCTCGCCGAAGACCTTGTTCTTCGGGTCGGAGGTCCAGACCGGGTTGTTGGAATAGGCCTGGAGCGGATGGCAGAGGTAGCCTTGCGCCGCTTCGAGCCACGCGTTGTAGTTCTGGGCTTCGAGCGCGAAGGCCATGAAGGCTTTGCAGGCGTTCGGGGCCTTGGTGTAGGTGTAGGCCAGGATCGGGAAGGCGAGCTGGAACTCGGTCGGCTTGCCGGACTTGCCGACCGGGTAGGCGGCGTGGTCCATGTCCGCCGCGATGTCCTTCTTCTCGTTCTTGGCCGCGGCGTAGATCGAGATGCCGTTGTTGGTGAGGTAGAGGTCGCCGGACAGGAACGCCTTGTTGTTCGAGGAATCGTTCCACGACACGGTGCCGGGCACGAAGGTCTCGTACAGGGCCTTGACGTATTCGAGCGCCTTGGCCGTCTCCGGCGAGTTGATGATGATCTTCTCGTTGGCGTCGACGAGGTAGGCGCCGTGCGACCACAGCGCCCAGTGGATCCACGAGTTGGCGTCGCCGGTGGCGTGGCCGAGCGCGAAGCCGGCCGGCGTGTTGTTCTTCTTCATCGCCTTGCACAGTTCCAGGAAGCCTTCGTGGTCTTCCGGGAACTTGGTGAACCCGGCCTTGTTCATGGCCGAGATGCGGTAGTTGAGGTAGCCGCCGTTGAACGCCATCGGGATGGCGATCCACTCGCCCTTGACCTTGCCGTAGGCTTCGGCCGCGGGCAGCCAGCCGCCGTACTTCTTGCCGAGGTAGTCGGCGACGTCGCCGACCTTGAGGCACTTCGACGGGAACAGGGCCGGGAACGAGTACAGGCCCCAGACCATATCCGGGCCCTGGCCGGTATTGGCCGCGACCGACGCCTTGGGCTGGATGTCGTCGAACGATTCGCTGGTCACCGAGACCGGGACGCCGGTCGCCTTGGTGAAGGCCTCGACGAGGCGCATGAACGCCTCGTCCTCGGACGGGATGAAGCGCTTCCAGCGCAGGAGCTTGAGCTGGGCGCCGGATTCCGGCTTCCACTGGTTCTCCTGCGCCCAGGCCCGGGCGAACCCGTCGAGGCCGGCGGCGGAGGCGAGGCCGAGGGCCGCGCCGCCCTTGAGCAGCGTGCGGCGGTCGAGGGTCGTCATGGTGGCGTTCACTCCCTTCTGGGCATTGATCGTGTCGTGGGGATGCGGGGGCTTCTGGCGGCCCTCTCGCGGTCGTCGGGGCGCCGCTCCCGGGCGGCGCCCGCATCTCGGTCCGGCGGCCTTGCGGCGGCCCGGCTCAGTTCAGCCGGCGCCCGCTCTCGGCGTCGAACAGGTGGACGAGGTTGGGGTCGGCGCTGATGCCGATGCGCTCGCCCGGCCCGGCGGTGATCCGCTCGCGGAACACGCAGGCCATGTCGCGGCCGATCTCCTTGGTGACGTCCTCGCCCACCGGCTTGCCGGGGGGGCGGACCAGCACCATCGTCTCGGAGCCGGTCGGCTCGACCACCGCGACCTCGACCGGCACGCCGTCGGCGGAGAGCTGCACGTGCTCCGGCCGCAGGCCGTAGACCGCCGGCATCCCGTCCGCCGGGCGGGCGCCGCGGGACGGCAGCGGCAGGGTCAGGCCGCCATCGGTGCGGAACGACTCGCCCGCGACCTTGCCCTTCAGGAAGTTCATCGCCGGCGAGCCGATGAACCCGGCGACGAACAGGTTGTCGGGCCGGTCGTAGAGGTCGAGCGGGGCCCCGACCTGCTCGACCACGCCGTCGTGCATCACCACGATCTTGTCGGCCATGGTCATGGCCTCGATCTGGTCGTGGGTGACGTAGACCGTGGTGGTGCGCAGGCGCTGGTGCAGCTCCTTGATCTCGGCCCGCATCGCCACCCGCAGCTTGGCGTCGAGGTTGGAGAGCGGCTCGTCGAACAGGAACACCTGCGGGTCGCGCACGATGGCCCGCCCCATGGCGACGCGCTGGCGCTGGCCGCCGGAGAGCTGGCGCGGGTAGCGGTCGAGGAGTTTTTCCAGGCCGAGGATCGCCGCCGCCCGGCTGACCCGGGAGTCGATCTCGCTCTTGGGCGCCTTCCGCAGCTTGAGCGAGAACGCCATGTTGTCGCGCACGCTCATGTGCGGGTAGAGCGCGTAGTTCTGGAACACCATCGCGATGTCGCGCTCCTTGGGCGGCACCGCGTTGACGACCTTCGATCCGATCCGGATCTCGCCCGCCGTGATGTTCTCCAGCCCCGCGATCATCCGCAGCAGGGTCGACTTCCCGCAGCCCGACGGGCCGACCAGGATCACGAACTCCCCATCCTGGATGTCGATCGACACGCCGTGCAGGATCGGCACGGTGCCGAACGACTTGCGCACGTTCTTGATCTCAAGTCCGGCCATCGCTGCGGCTCCTCAGACGACGCGGGAGCGGGGCGGACTGGCAGCGCTGCCACACCCGGAAGACGGATGCACGAACGGGTTGCGCCCAAGGCACATAGGTTTTCCTCCCGATGTTCTGCCGGGGCGGCCGGTTCGGCTTGCCGCCTCTCGTCTTGGGCGCCATCATCCGTCGGGACGAGCGGGAGATCAAGCACCCGCCATCTGCGCCCATCGTCGGATGGGCGCGACCACGGGGAGACGAGCGTTGAAGTCCACCGAATTGCTGCTGCTGCGCCCGATGATGCCGCTGGTCGCCGACAACCTGGACCGGCTGTTCACCCTGCATCGCGGCGACCTCGCGCAGGACAAGGACCGCGTCCTCGACGAGGTCGGCCCGCGCATCCGCGGCATGGCGGTGAGCCACGTCCAGGTCGACGGCGCGCTCCTCGACCGGCTGCCGAACCTCGAGATCGTCGCCAATTTCGGCGTCGGCTACGACACGATCGACGCCGCCGAGTGCGGCCGGCGCGGCGTGATGGTGACCAACACCCCCGACGTCCTCACCGACGAGGTCGCCGACCTCGCCCTCGGCCTGCTGCTCGCCACCCTGCGGCAGATCCCGCAATCCGACCGCTACCTGCGCCAGGGCCGCTGGCAGGAGAAGCCGTTCCCGCTCACCGGGACCCTGCGCGGGCGCAAGGTCGGCATCCTCGGCCTCGGCCGGATCGGCCGGGCGGTGGCCCACCGCCTCGTCGCCTTCGGGGCGCCGGTCGCCTATCACGGCCGCCGGCGCCAGGAGGACGTGCCCTACGAGTACCACCCGACGCTGCTCGGCCTCGCCGAGGCCGTCGACGTGCTGATCGTCGTCGCCCCGGGCGGCCCGGAGACCAGGGGCATCGTCAACCGCGAGATCCTGGAGGCGCTCGGCCCCGAGGGCGTGCTGGTCAACGTCGCCCGCGGCACCCTGGTGGACGAGGACGCGCTCGCGGCGGCGCTCGCCGACGGCACGATCCAGAGCGCCGGCCTCGACGTGTTCGCCGACGAGCCGCGGGTGCCCCAGGCGCTGATCGAGCAGGAGCACACGGTGCTGCTGCCCCACGTCGGCTCCGCCTCGACCCATACCCGCAACGCCATGGGCCAGCTCGTGATCGACAACCTGGTGTCCTGGTTCTCCGGCAAGGGCCCGGTGACGCCGGTCGCCGAGACGCCCGCAACCCGCGCCTGATCCGGGAGAGCGCAGGAATGCCCGCCCACCGCCTGGTTCCGCTGATCGGCCTCCTGCTGTGGGCATGGCCCGTGCCGGCGCAGGAGGCCGGCCCGCCGCGGGACGCGGCCACGGCGGCCGGGGCGTGGGACCTCTCTCTCACCGGCAGCTACCGGCGCTGCGTCCTCACCCTGGCGCCGGAGGAGGCCGGGCCCGGCCGCATCCTGCGGTTTCCGGCGGGATGCCGGCGGGCGCTGCCGCTCCTCAACGGACTCGCCGGCTGGCGCTACGAGGACGGGGCGATCCAGTTCGTCGACCACGAGGCGAATCCGGTGCTGGAATTCCCGGTCCCGGACAAGCCGGGGCCGCTCGCGGGTCAGACGGCGTCCGGGGAGCGCTACGCCCTGGCGGCCATGGGCCGCGGCCCGGCCGAGGGAGCGCCGCCCGCGATCGTGCCGGTCGCGCTGCCGGCGGCCGGAGGACCGGCCGGGCATGGTGCGGTGGCCCCGCGGGACGCCGGGGCGGTGGCCGGGACCTACACCCTCGACCGCTTCGTCGAGAAGGACGTCTGCCGGCTCTCCCTCGCGGACGGGGCGGTGCAGGTGCTGGAGGGCTGCCGCGACGGCGGCCTCGCGACCTTCGATCCGGCCTCCTGGCGCTACGAGGCCGGCCGCCTCACCCTGGTCGCCCGCCGCGGCCACAGCGTCGAGCTGATCCCGACCGGCGACGGGCGCTGGCGGCGCGACCCGGAGATCGGCACCACCTTCGTGCTGCGGCGGGTGACGCCGTGAGGGTCACGGCCGCGGCAGCGCCCGGACGATCGCCGGCACGGTGATCCGCAGGGTCGCCGCGCGGGTCGGGTGCGCCCCGTCCGGGATGTCGCGGCCCGGATCGACCGAGTCCTCCCGCCAGAGCGGCCGGACATCGATCAGGCCGACGCCGGCCTCGCGGCTCAGGGCCGCGTACTGATCCGAGTAGGCATCCATGAACGGCCGCAGGATCCAGCGCCGCACGAGGCCGTGCTGCGGGCTCATCGTCATCAGGTGGATCCGGGTGCCGGGGCGCCGCTCGCGGATCGCCGCGATCAGGCGGACGTGATTGTCCCGGGATTCCGACAGCCCGGTGCGGCGCCGCAGGTCGGCGTCGTTGGCGGCGAACTCGATGAGGACGATGTCGGGGTCGTGGGCGAGGACGGCCGCGACCTGCCCAAGACCCCAGCGCGAGCCGGCGCCGCCGCGGGCGACGGCGTGCACCGTCACCGGCCGGCCCCAGGCCGCCTGCAACCGCGCCGCCAGATCCGGCTGCCAGCCGTGCCGGGCCGTCAGGCTGGTGCCGAGGGTGACGATGCGGACCGCGTCGCCCCGCGGCGGGGGCGCCTCCGCCGCGACGGGGCCCGACCCGGACGCGGCCGGCGGCGCCGGGTCGGCGGCTCCGCCCTGCGGCAGGATCATCAGGGCGAGCGACAGCGCGAAGCCGGTTCCGAGGACCGGGCGACAGGTTTCCGTCCTCATCCCGCGGCGTCCCCGTCCAGGGCCGCCGTGATCGCCGTCCGGACCCGGTCCGGCCGCTCGAACGGCAGGAAGTGGGTGGTGCCCGGCACCGTCTCGACGGCGATCCGGCCCGGGCGGTCCGCGGCGAGCCGGCAGGTGCTGCCGATCTCGGCCCTCAGGATCTGCGCCGGGCAGGCGAGGCGGCGCAGCGCCCCCCAGGTGTCGTGCCCTTGCGCCCGGTAGTTCGACGCCTCCCAGGCGCCGGAGCAGGCGAGGGCGACGCTGCCGTCGGGCCGGTCGTGGAAACCGTCCGCGACGTAGTCGGCCAGGGCCTCGTCGGGCCAGTCGCGGAACGCGCCGCGGCCGCGATAGGCCGCGAACGCCGCGTCGCGGGACGGGAACACCGGACGGCGGCGCAGGGCGCCCTCGGCGAGGGTCGAGTGCGGCCGCAGCCTCCGGGGGAGCCACAGCCAGGGCAGGCGGGCGGCGAGCCTCACCCGGCGCTCCAGGATCACCGGGTCGAGCAGCACCAGCCGGCGCACCCGCTCCGGCCGGCGGATCGCGGCGAGGAGCGACTGGATGCCGCCCATCGAGTGGCCGACGAGCACCACCGGCGGACCGTCGAGGCGGTCGAGCAGGGCGACGAGGTCGCCGGCGACGTCGTCCCAGCCCCGCCGTCCCTCCGGATTCGCCGGCAGGGTGGTGCCGCCATGGCCGCGCTGGTCGTAGGCGAGGATCCGGTGCCCCCCGGCCAGGGGCGCGAGCAGGAAGCGGTAGGCGAGGGCGTTGAAGCCGTTGGCGTGCAGGACGATCGCCGCGACCGGCCGGTCCGCGGGGCCGAACTCGATGGCGGCGAGCGCCCCGCCGGAGCGGTCGCCGATCTCGATCAGCCGCCGTCGCGGAGGGGCCGGGGCCTCGACGGGGGCGGCGTCGCTCTCGAAGGTCACGGTCTGCTGTCTCCCACCCAATCCTCGGAGCGCGGGCGTGCCAGGATCGTGCCGGCGGCGCCGAGCGCCATCAGGACCGCGGTGGCGAGGAACACCGACCGCATGCCGAGATGCCCGCCGGCGAAGCCGCCGAGCAGCGGGCCGATCACCTGCCCGGCATACTGCGCCGAGGTCGAGTAGCCCAGCACCGTCCCGGCGACCCGGTCGGGCACGCTGTGGCGCAGGGCGCTGGCGAGGCAGGGCAGCAGGCCGCCGAGCGACAGGCCCATCAGGAAGCGCAGGACCACGAGCTGCCAGCCCTCGGTCACCAGCGCCTGCGGCACCAGCAGCAGCGCCGAGGCGGCGAGTCCCCCGGCGATCACCCGCCAAGGCCCGATCCGGTCGGCGAGCCGCCCGAGCCGCGGCGCTGCCAGGATGCTGCCGAGGGCCGTGGCCGACATCGCGAGGCCGGCCACCATCGTGACCCGGGCCGGGTCGGCGACGAGTTCGGCGACGTAGACGGTGATGATCGGCTCGATCGACATCACCGCCAGCATCAGCAGCGTCCCGGTGGCGAGCAGCGCCAGCACCGGCCGCTTGTCGGGGATCGCCGCCCAGCCGGGATTGGCCCGCCGCTCGGCCCGGGTCGGGCGGCGCTCCTCGCGGATCAGCAGCAGGGTGGCCAGGAAGGCGACGAAGATCACGCCGCCGGCGGCGAGGAAGGTCGCCCGGATGCCGATCAGCGGCGGCAGCGCGCCGCCGGCGAGCGGCCCGACGAGGTTGCCGGCCATCACCCCGGAGGCGAGGGTGCCCAGCGCCCAGCCGGAGCGCGCCTTCGGGGTCTGCGTCGCGATCAGCACCGTCGCGCCGGACGAGTAGCCGCCGAGGAACCCGGCGAGCAGCCGCAGCCCGACGAGCTGGTACACGTCCTGGGCCATGCCGATCAGCGACATCGTGATCGCCATCGCGAGGCTGGCGCGCAGCAGGATCAGCTTGCGGCCGTAGAGGTCGGCGAAGCGGCCCCAGAGCGGGGCGACGAGGGCGGCGCTGAAGAACGTCGCCCCGAAGGCGACGCCCGACCACTGCACGATCGCCGCCTGACCGGTCACGCCGAGTTCCTCGACGTAGAGCGGCAGGAACGGCAGCAGCAGCGTCATCGCCACGAGGGTGGTGAAGGAGCCGAACACGCACACGGCGAGGTTGCGGCGCCAGTACGTCTCGGCCGCCTCCGCCCCGGCGAGGGGCGGGGCCGGGGCGGCGCTGTCGCGGGTCATCGGGCGGGCCTCCGCGGCCGGGCGCCCGTGATCGGGCGGCGCCGCGGCCGGCGCCGCACGGTAGAGCATCCCGGCGCCCGGACCAGCCGGACCGGAGCGCGGGGGCCATGCCGGGGGCGCATCCCCGGCATGGCTTTTCACTCCGCCGCGAGGCGGGTCGGGTTGAGGATCGCGAACAGGCTGGCGGGGGTCGCCGGCATGTCGACGTCGCGCACGCCGACGCCGCGGTCGAGGGCGTCGACCACCGCGTTCATCACCGCCGGGCACGAGCCGATCGAGCCCGCCTCGCCGGCGCCCTTGATCCCGAGCGGGTTGGTGGTCGAGGGCACGTTCTTCGTCTCGAAGTGGAAGAACGGCACGTCGGCGGCCCGCGGCATGGCATAGTCCATGAAGCTCGCGGTGAGGAGCTGGCCCTCGGAATCGTAGACCGTGCGCTCGTGCAGCGCTTGGCCGATGCCCTGCGCCACACCGCCATGCACTTGGCCCGCCAGCAGGAGCGGGTTCACCGTGGTGCCGAAATCGTCGCACACGGTGTAGCGCACGATGCTGGTGATGCCCGTCTCGGGGTCGATCTCGACCTCGGCGACGTGGGTGCCGTTGGGGTAGGTGGCGCTCGGCGGCACGAAGTCGCCGTTGCCGGTCAGCATCGCCTCGGTGGCCCGCGGCAGGGCGGCCAGCGCCGCGAAATCGATCGCCCGGTCGGTGCCGGCGACCCGCACCGCGCCGTCCGCGATCTCGAGGTCGCCGATTCCGGCCTCCAGCTCCTCGGAGGCGAGGTCCTTGAGCTTCTTGGCGAGATTCTTCGAGGCGGCGTCGACCGAGATGCCGCCGACCGGGATCGAGCGCGAGCCGCCGGTGCCGGCCCCGGTGGCGACCTGCGCGGTGTCGCCCTGGACCATCCGGATCCGGTCGAGCGGCAGGTCGAGCTGCTCGGCCACGAACTGCGCGTAGGCGGTGGCGTGGCCCTGCCCGTTCGACTGGGTGCCGACATAGACGGTGGCGCCGCCGTCCTTGTCGAGGGTCACCTTCACGTCCTCGCCCTCGCCCCAGGCGGTGCACTCGATGTAGGTCGCGAGCCCGATGCCGCGCAGGCGGCCGGCGGCGCGGGATTCGGCGAGGCGGGCGTCGAAGCCGGCCCAGTCCGACGCCTCGACGGCGCGGCCCATATGCGCCGCGAAGTCGCCGGTGTCGTAGGTGCGGTCGCCGATCGGCGTCGTGTAGGGCATCGCCTCCGGCGGGATGAAGTTGCGCCGGCGGATCTCCGCCTGCGACAGCCCGGCCTCGCGCGCCGCCCGGTCGACCAGCCGCTCGACGAGGTAGGCCGCCTCGGGCCGCCCGGCGCCGCGATAGGCGTCGACCGGGACGGTGTTGGTGTAGACGCCGCGCACCCGGGCGAACATCACCGGGGTGCGATAGACGCCGGTGAGCATCGTGGCGCCGAGATACGGGATGTAGGGGCCGTACTGCGACAGGTAGGCGCCGAGGTCGCCGACCACGTCGAAGCGCATGGCGAGGAAGCGGCCGTCGGCATCGAGGGCGACCTCGCCGACCGAGAGGTTGTCGCGCCCCTGCGTGCAGGCGAGGAAGTGCTCGCCGCGCTCCGACACCCACTTCACCGGCCGCCCGAGCCGGCGCGCCGCCTCGGCCGCCAGCGGATACTCGCGGTAGGTGAAGGTCTTGGTGCCGAAGCCGCCGCCGACGTCGCCGGTGACGACGCGGACCGTCTCCTTGCCCACGCCGAGCACGCCCGCGATGGTCTTCTGGAGCCCGTGGACGCCCTGGCTCGGGATGGTGAGCGTGAACCCGCCGGCGCCGTCGTGCTCGGCGACCACGCTGCGGGTCTCCATGTAGTTCGTCACGAGGCGCTGGTTCTCGACCTCGACCCGCACCACCCGGTCGGCCTTGGCGAAGGCCGCTTCGACCGCGGCCTCGTCGCCCATGCGGGCGTCGAAGGCGAGGTTGTTCGCCGCCTCGTCCCACACCGCGGGCGCGCCGCCCTGGAGGGCGTGGCGGATGCCGACCACCGCCGGCCGCACGTCGTAGTCGACGCCGATCGCCTCGACGGCGTCGCGGGCCTGGGCGAGGGTGTCGGCGACCACGAAGGCGACGGCGTCGCCGACATGCTTGACGGTGTCCTTGGCCAGGACCGGAATGTGGGCGACGTGGCCCTGGCTGCCGTCGGCGTTCGGGATCGGCGCCTGGCACTTGATCGGGTTGAGGCCCGCGACGTCCTCGGCGGCGAGCACGAGGTGCACGCCCGGCATCGCCCGGGCGGCGTCGAGGTCGGTGATGCGGAACGCGGCATGGGCGTGCGGGCTGCGCAGCACGGCCGCGTGGAGGCAGCCCTCCGGCGCGTGGTCGTCGCCGTAGCGGCCCTCGCCGGTGATGAGTCGCAGGTCCTCGACCCGCCGCATCGGCTGGCCGATGCCGAACTTGGTGACTGCCATGGGAGCCTCCGGGAGTGTCGATGGGGGAATGCGGGTGGGGGCGCGGCGGTCCGGACAGCGTCCGCCGGCTGGCCTCGGGTCCCGTGTGCTAACGCTCCGGGCGAGGAGCCGGGCCGGTCGGGCAGGGCGTCCGCGGTGCGGATGACGGGATTCCGCAGCGTCGGGCACGCGCGCGGCAGGGCTGCGTCATCGTTCGATCGTCCTCCCGGTCCGGGCCTGGGCACCGGTCGTTTTGGGGACGCTACCATGCCGGGCGGCGGTCGTCTGCGGGCTTGTGGGGCGATCGATCGCCGCTGCGGGCTCGGGGGAGCCCTGGCGCATCGTGCGTGGAATGTGCATATTTGATGCGTGTGATGTGCGGAGGACGGTCGCATGAGTGCTGGCGCAGCCCTGCGGGCGGACGGGTCGACGGTCCTCCTGTCGCAGTTCATGGACGAGCTTCAGGAGCCCCGGACCCCCTACATCTCCTCGGAGCGCTTCGCGCGGCGCCTGGGGCTCAGCAAGGACACCCTGGCCCGCATGGCCGGCGTCCACCGCAACACGCTGCGCACCAATCCGGGTGCGGAGGCGCTGCAATCCCGCCTGCGCGAGATGATCAAGGTCATCGTGGCGGCGAGCCAGCTCACCCGGGACATCGACAAGGCCCTGTACTGGTTCCTGAACGAGCCGATCGCCGACTATCGCAACAGGACCGCGGCGGACCTCGTGTCGGACGGCCATGTCGAGGCCGTCCTGACCTATCTCGATGACCTCGGCAACGGAGCGACCGGGTGATCGTCACCCGGTTCGGGACCGAAAGGATATTCTACCGCTTCCTCACGCCGCGGTGGTCGCACCAGCCGCTCAGCGGAGCCGGCGCCGCGGTCAACGGGGGGCGCTTCAACCGTCCCGGGGTCGAGGCGGTCTATCTCAGCACGGAGCCGGAAACGGCCCTGGCCGAGATCCGGCAGAGCGCGTCCATCGCGCCTCCCGCGACCCTGGCGGCCTATTGGGTCATGGCCGAGGACATCGTCGACTTCTCGAACGGGTTCGATCCCGCGATCTGGGCCGCGGCGTGGAGCGGCTGGAATGCCGACTGGAAATACATCGCCCGCATCGAGCGGCGGACTCCGCCCTCGTGGTTCCTGGCCGACGACCTGATCACCGCCGGCCGCCGCGGCCTGTTGTTCCCCTCGACGCGCCGGGCGGGCGGCATCAACCTCGTCCTGTTTCCGGCCAACCTCACGCCGGCCGACCGGGTTGCGGTCCACGACCCGCACGGCGAATTGCCGGTTGATCAGTCGTCCTGGCCGAAGCCGGCCCTCTGAGGTTCCGCCGGCGCCCGGACAAAGGGAGCAATCGCTCCTTGCCTTAAAAAACAATCGTTCGTATACCTCGGTGAAAATCCGCCGGGAGGACACGCCATGATCCCCAACGCCGCGCGCGAGTTCAATTTCGGCCTCGGCGAGACGGCCGAGGCCATCCGGGAGAGCGTGCGCAGCTTCTCCCAGGAACGCATCGCGCCGCGGGCCGAGGAGATCGACCGCACCAACACCTTCCCGATCGACCTGTGGCCCGAGATGGGCGCGCTCGGCCTGCACGGCATCACGGTCGAGGAGGAGTATGGCGGGCTGGGCCTCGGCTACCTCGAGCATTGCGTGGCGATGGAGGAGGTGTCGCGGGCCTCGGCCTCGGTCGGGCTGTCCTACGGCGCGCACTCGAACCTGTGCGTCAACCAGCTCCGCCGCAACGGCTCGCCCGCCCAGAAGCGGAAATACCTGCCGAAACTCATCTCCGGCGAGCACGTCGGCGCGCTGGCGATGTCCGAGCCGGGATCGGGCTCGGACGTGGTGTCGATGCGCACCAAGGCCGAGAAGCGCGGCGACCGCTACGTGCTGACCGGCTCGAAGATGTGGATCACCAACGGCCCGGTCGCCGAGACCCTGGTGGTCTACGCCAAGACCGATCCGGCGGCGGGGCCGCGCGGCATCACCGCCTTCATCATCGAGAAGGGCCAGAAGGGCTTCTCCACCGCCCAGAAGCTCGACAAGCTCGGCATGCGCGGCTCGGACACCTGCGAACTGGTGTTCGAGGAATGCGAGGTGCCGGAGGAGAACGTGCTCGGCGAGGTCGGGCGCGGGGTCAACGTGCTGATGTCGGGGCTCGACTACGAGCGCGCGGTGCTGGCGGCGGGGCCGATCGGCATCATGCAGGCCTGCCTCGACGTGGTGATGCCCTACGTCCACGAGCGCAAGCAGTTCGGCCAGCCGATCGGCGAGTTCCAGCTCGTCCAGGGCAAGCTCGCCGACATGTACGTCTCGACCAACGCCGCCAAGGCCTACGTCTACGCCGTCGCCCAGGCCTGCGACCGCGGCGAGACCACCCGCGAGGACGCCGCCGGCGCGATCCTCTACGCCGCCGAGCGGGCGACGCAATGCGCCCTCGACGCGATCCAGCTCCTCGGTGGCAACGGCTACATCAACGACTACCCGACCGGGCGCTTGCTTCGCGACGCCAAGCTCTACGAGATCGGCGCCGGCACCAGCGAGATCCGCCGGATGCTGATCGGCCGCGAATTGTTCAACAAGTCCGCCTGAGGCGTCCGATGCCGGTCATCCCCACCAGCGCCGACCTCGCCTCCGAGGCGGCGGCGCAGAACCGCGCCTCCTGGGACGAGCTGCGCGGCCAGTTGCAGGAGCGCCGCGCCGCCGCGGCGGCCGGCGGCCCGCCCCGCGCCCGCGAGCGCCACGTCGCCCGCGGCAAGCTGCTGCCCCGCGACCGGGTGCTGCGGCTGCTCGATCCTGGCTCGCCGTTCCTGGAGATCGGGGGGCTGGCCGCCCTCGACCTCTACGGCGGCGACATCCACGCCGCCGGGGTCATCGCCGGCATCGGCCGGGTCGCCGGCCGCGAGGTGATGATCGTCTGCAACGACGCCACCATCAAGGGCGGCACCTACTACCCGCTGACGGTCAAGAAGCACCTGCGGGCGCAGGAGATCGCGCTCCAGAACCGGCTGCCCTGCCTCTACCTCGTCGATTCCGGCGGCGCCAACCTGCCGCAGCAGACGGAAGTGTTTCCCGACCGCGAGCATTTCGGCCGGATCTTCTACAACCAGGCGCAGATGTCGGCCGCCGGCATCCCGCAGATCGCCTGCGTGATGGGCTCGTGCACCGCGGGCGGCGCCTACGTGCCGGCGATGTCCGACGAGAGCGTCATCGTGCGCCGCCAGGGCACGATCTTCCTCGGCGGCCCGCCGCTCGTGAAGGCGGCGACCGGCGAGGTGGTGACGGCGGAGGATCTCGGCGGCGCCGACGTCCACGCCCGGCTCTCGGGCGTCGCCGACCACTACGCCACCGACGATCCGCACGCGCTCGCGATCCTGCGCCGCATCGTCGGCACCCTCAACACCGTCAAGGCGCCGGACCTCGACATCGCGGAGGCGGTCGATCCGGCCTACGCCGTCGGCGACCTCGATGCGATCGTGCCGACCGACCTGCGCAAGCAGTACGACGCCCGCGAGGTCATCGCCCGCCTCTTCGACGGGTCGGAGTTCGACGAGTTCAAGCGGCTCTACGGCACCACGCTCGTCACCGGCTTCGCCCGGCTGCACGGCATGCCGGTCGGGATCCTGGCCAACAACGGCATCCTGTACTCGGAGAGCGCGCTGAAGGGCGCGCACTTCATCGAGCTGTGCTGCCAGCGCCGCATCCCGCTGATCTTCCTCCAGAACATCTCCGGCTTCATGGTCGGGCGCGAGGTCGAGGCCGGCGGCATCGCCAAGAACGGCGCCAAGCTGGTCACGGCGGTCGCCACCGCCGCGGTGCCGAAGCTCACCGTCATCGTCGGCGGCTCCTACGGCGCGGGCAATTACGGCATGTGCGGCCGGGCCTACTCGCCGCGCTTCCTGTTCGCGTGGCCGAACTCGCGCATCTCGGTGATGGGCGCCGAGCAGGCGGCGAGCGTGCTCGCCACCGTCAGGCGCGACAACATCGAGGCCGGCGGCGGCGCCTGGAGCCCGGAGGAGGAGGAGGCGTTCAAGGCGCCGATCCGCGCCGGGTTCGAGGAGGAGGGCTCGCCCTACTACGCCACCGCCCGGCTGTGGGACGACGGCATCATCCTGCCGGAGGAGACCCGCCGGGTGCTCGCGCTGTCGCTCTCCGCCTGCCTCAACGCGCCGGTGCCGGAGACGAAATTCGGCCTGTTCCGGATGTAGCACGATCTCCCCTCTCCCGGGTGGGAGAGGGGTTCCCCGCACCCGTTCTGTGTTCCGCCCCGCCGCACCGCGAAGGGACCCGATGACCGCCCGACGCCTCACCTCCGTCCTCATCGCCAACCGGGGCGAGATCGCCTGCCGGGTGATCCGCACCGCCCGCCGCCTCGGGATGCGCACCATCGCGGTCTACTCCGAGGCCGACCGCGACGCGCTCCACGTCGCGCTCGCCGACGAGGCCCACTCGATCGGGGCCGGCGCCCGCCGCCGAGTCGTACCTGCGGGTCGAGCGCATCCTCGACGTCGCGAAGCGCGCGGGCGCCGACTGCATCCATCCGGGCTACGGCTTCCTGTCCGAGCGGCCGGACTTCGCCGATGCCTGCGCGGCGGCCGGCATCGTCTTCGTCGGCCCTCCGGCGTCCGCGATCCGCGCCATGGGGCTGAAGGACGCCGCCAAGGCGCTCGTCGCGGAGGCCGGCGTGCCGGTGGTGCCGGGCTATCACGGCGCCCGCCAGGAGCCCGACTTCCTCGCCGGGCAGGCCGCCGAGATCGGCTTCCCGGTCCTCATCAAGGCGGTGGCGGGCGGCGGCGGCAAGGGCATGCGCCGGGTCGAGCGCGCCGAGGATTTCTCCGCCGCCCTCGAAGGGGCGCAGCGCGAGGCGCAAGGCGCCTTCGGCGACCCGCGGGTGCTGGTGGAGAAGTACGTGCTCTCGCCGCGCCACGTCGAGATCCAGGTCTTCTGCGATTCCCACGGCAACGCCGTCCACCTGTTCGAGCGCGACTGCTCGCTCCAGCGCCGCCACCAGAAGGTGATCGAGGAGGCGCCGGCCCCCGGCATGCCCGAGGCGGTGCGGGAGGCGATGGGCCGGGCCGCGGTCGAGGCCGCCAAGGCGGTCGGCTATGTCGGCGCCGGCACGGTCGAGTTCATCGCCGACGGCCGCGAGGGCCTGCGCGCCGACGGGTTCTGGTTCATGGAGATGAACACCCGGCTCCAGGTCGAGCACCCGGTCACCGAGGCGATCACCGGCCAGGACCTCGTCGAGTGGCAGTTCCGCGTCGCCTCCGGCGAGGCGCTGCCGCTCGCCCAGGACGCCATCGCGATCCGCGGCCACGCCGTCGAGGCACGGCTCTACGCCGAGGATCCGGCTGCGGGCTTCCTGCCCTCGACCGGGCGGCTGCGCGCCCTCGACCTGCCCGACGGCGAGGGCATCCGGGTCGATACCGGGGTGCGCGAGGGCGGCGCGGTGACGCCGTTCTACGACCCGATGATCGCCAAGGTGATCGCCCACGGCGCCACCCGCGACGAGGCCCTCGACCGCCTCGCCGGGGCGCTCGGCCGCACGCTGGTGGCCGGCCCGAAGACCAACGTGGCGTTCCTCAAGGCGCTGGCCGAGGCGGAGGAGTTTCGCGCCGGCCGCTTCGATACCGGCTTCATCGACCGCCACCTCGACGCGCTCACCGGCGGCACGACGCCCGACCCGGCGGCGGTGCGGGCGGCCATCGCCCACCTCGTCGCCCGCGAGCGGCCGACCGGCCTAGGGGCGGCCTCGCCGTGGGATGCCGGCGACGCCTTCCAGCTCGGCGCCCCCCGCAGCCAGTCCTGGCCGGTGACGGTCGAGGGCGAGCGGCACGAGGCGGGCCTGTCCTGGCCCGGCGGCACGCTCGCGGTCGGGTTCGGCGACGGCGGCCATCGTGGCACGGTGCGCCTCGTCGAGGCCGGGCGCGGGGTGCTGGCCGTCTCCGGCGGCCGTCAGGTCGCGGTCGAGCCGCCCGACCCGTTCGCGGTCGACCTCGACCACATCGGCGAGGCCGGCGGCGTGGTGAAGGCGCCGATGCACGGCCGCCTCGTCGCGGTGCTGGTGCAGCCCGGCGAGACGGTGGTGCGCGGCCAGCGCCTCGCCATCGTCGAGGCGATGAAGATGGAGCACGCGCTCACCGCCCCGGCGGACGGCACCGTCGCCGAGGTCGCGGCCGAGGCCGGCCAGCAGGTCGCCGAAGGCGCGCGGCTCATCACCCTGACGACGGAGGACGCGGCATGACCGGCAGCACCATCCCGGTTTCGACCCACCCGCGCGGCGGCCTGTACTTCGAGGATTTCGAGATCGGCGCCGTGCTGCACCATCGCCTCACCCGCACGGTGACGCAGATGGACAACATGCTGTTCTCCAACCTCACCCTCAACCCGCAGCCGCTCCACATCGACGCTCATTTCTGCGCCACCGAGACCGAGTGGGGCCGGCCGCTGATGAACTCGCTGTTCACCCTCGGGCTGATGATCGGCATCTCGGTCAACGACACCACGGTCGGCACCACCATCGGCAACCTCGGCATGACCGACACCCGGTTCCCCGCGCCCCTGTTCGAGGGCGACACGATCCGGGTGACGACCGAGATCGCCGCCAAGCGCGAATCGCGCTCGCGGCCCGATGCCGGCATCGTCGACTTCATCCACCGCGCCTACAAGCAGGACGGCACGCTGGTGGCGGAGTGCCGCCGGCAGGCGTTCATGCGCCGGCGCCCGGCCGGCGAGGCCGCCTGATGCGCTCGCTGCTGTTCGCCCCCGGCGACACCCCGCGCAAGCTCGACAAGGCGCTCGAATCCGGCGCCGACGCGCTGATCCTCGACCTCGAGGATTCCGTCGCCGCCGACGCCAAGGCCGAGGCCCGCGCCACCACCGCCGCCTTCCTGAAGCGGGTGCGCGATGGAGCGGGACGCCCGCGCCTCTACGTCCGGGTCAACGCCTTCGACACCGGGCTCACCGACGACGACCTCGCGGCGGTGATGCCGGAGGCGCCCGACGGCATCGTGCTGCCGAAGGCCGCCGGCGGCCCGGACGTGGGGCGCCTCAGCGTGGCGCTCGCCGTCCACGAGGCCGGGATCGGCCTTTCGGACGGCGCCACCCGCATCCTGCCGATCGTCACCGAGACCGCCCGGGCGGTGTTCTCGCTCGACAGCCTCGCCGGGTCGAGCGCGCGCCTCGCCGGCCTGACCTGGGGCGCCGAGGATCTCTCGGCCGATATCGGCGCCGAGACCAACCGCGACGAATCCGGCGCCTGGACCGGCCCGTTCCGCCTCGCCCGCGACCTGATGCTGCTCGCCGCCACCGCCGCGCAGGTCGACGCGATCGACACGGTCTATGCCGGCTTCCGCGACCTCGACGGCCTCGCCCGGGAGTGCCGCGAGGCCCGCCGCGACGGCTTCGTCGCCAAGATGGCGATCCACCCGGCCCAGGTCGCGGTCATCAACGACGCCTTCACGCCCTCGGAGGCCGACCTCGCCCGGGCGCGCGCCATCGTCGCCGCCTTCGCCGACCATCCCGGCACCGGGGTCGTCGGCCTCGACGGCCAGATGCTCGACCGGCCGCACCTGCGCCGGGCCGAGCGGCTGCTGGCGCGGGCCGGGCGATAGCCCCGGCCGGCCGCGCCCTCACGAGGTCCTGGACGAACCGCGAGCCGTCGTCTCTGCCGCCGGCGCCGCTACGCGCACCGGCGCGTGCCCGCTGATCTCGGTTCCCGCATCCGGCGCGAAGCGCAGGTTCCAGAACGTGGCGGTGAGCGAGATCGCCGTCACGGCGAGGAAGGCGGCCGAGAAGTCGGCGAGCGTCGGGCGGGCGTGGCCGCCGACCCGCATCGCGACCTCGAGCGCGCCGGCCGCGACGCAGATCCCGACCGACAGCATCAGTTGCTGGAACGTGGTGTAGAAGCTCGTCGCCGCGCTCATCCGCCGGGCCGGGATCTCGGCATACGCGACGGTGTTGTAGGCGGTGAACTGGAACGACATGAAGAAGCCGCAGGCCCCCAGCACGGCGACGATCGCCGGGTGCGGCCAGTCGGGGCGGAACAGCGCGCAGACCGCGTAGCCGAGGCTCGCCACCACGCCGTTGACGATCAGGCTGGCGCGGAAGCCGAAGCGCCGCAGCAGCCGCGGGGCGAGCGTCTTCATCGACAGCGAGCCGACGGCGGTCGCGAGGGTGAGCGAGCCGCTCTCCGCCGCCGACAGGCCGAAGCCGAGCTGGAGCATCAGCGGCAGCAGGAACGGCTGGGCACCCTGCGTGATCCGGGTGAGCGAGCCGGCGATCACCGACAGGCGGAAGGTCGGCACCCGCATCAGCGACAGGTCGAGGATCGGGTGATCCACCCGCCCGGCATGGACGATGTAGGCGGCACCGGACGCGAGCCCGGTGCCGAGCAGGGCGGCGACGATCCACGGCTCGGCGACGTGGCTCGTCAGCTCGAAGCCGAAGAACAGCGCCCCCAGCGAGAGGCCCGACAGCACGAGGCCGCGCCAGTCGAACCGCCCGGGGGCGTCGCCCCGCACCTCCTCGATGAAGCGGCCGACCAGCGCGATGCCGAGGAGGCCGATCGGCAGGTTGATGAGGAAGATCCAGCGCCAGTCGAACAACGTCACGATGAGGCCGCCGAGCGGCGGGCCGAGGATCGGCCCGATCAGGGCCGGGACCAGCAGCCACGACATCGCCGAGACCATGTGGCGCCGCTCGACGCTGCGCAGCAGCACGAGCCGCCCGACCGGCATCATCATCGCGCCGCCGAGCCCCTGGACGATCCGCGCCGACACGAAGGCCGGCAGGGTCGGGGCGAGCGCGCACAGCACCGAGCCGAGGGTGAACACCGCGATCGCCGCCCGGAACACCGTGCGCGAGCCGAAGCGGTCGGCCACGGTGCCGCTCGCCGGAATGAACACCGCGAGGCTGAGCAGGTAGGCGGTGAGGGCGACGCTCATCGCCGGGGCCCCGACGCCGAAATCCCGCGCCATGGTCGGCAGCGCGGTGGCCAGGATCGTGGCGTCGAGCTGCTCCATGAACATCGCGCTCGCGACGATGAGCGCGATGGTGCGATAGCTGCGCCGCGCGGAGGGGACGGTGTGAGCGGGCTCTGTGGTCATGGTGCCGAAAACCGCCTGGGCTGCCGGGGCGGTTCGGCCGGAGGGCCGGGCTCTCGTCCGCGCGGGGCAGGGGAGGGGACGGACCCGCCTGTCCCCGCGTGCTGTTATCACGCGCGGATGCGGCGGCGCATGCATCGTTGCCCGGGCTCCCATGCCGCGGGCAGGGAAACCCGGCCGACATGTCGCACGGGCAGGGAGGGCCGATCCATGCGAGATCCCCCGGTTCCGCCCGCGCCATCCCGGCGCCGGCAGGACCGAGGATGACGCGGAGCCGCCCCCGGGCGGCCCGGAGCCGAGCATGACCCTGCGATCGCCCTACCGCTTCGTCGCCGCCGGCATCTGGGCCGGCGTGCTCGCCACCTGCGCGGCGCTCGCCGGGATCACGGCCTGGACCGACTGGCGCGACCACGAGCGCGCGGTCCAGGACATCAGAACGGCCGCCGCCACCGCCGCCCAGGCCCTCGACCAGGATGCGAGCCGCCTGCTCTCGGCGGTCGACATGATGCTCTCGGCCGCCGCCGCCCGGGTCGACATGCACGCGGCCGGGGCCAGGGACAGCAACACCCGCGCGCTGCTCGACGGCCTGATGCGCCGCGTTCCGGCGGTCACCGACCTGCGGGTGCTCGACGGCGCCACCGGCACCCCCCTGTTCACCCACGGCAGGCAGGCGCCGGGGGAGGATGCCGCCCTCCTGGCCGACATGGCGGCCCATCCGGGGGAGTCGTTCTGGGTCGGGTCGCCGCTGCCGTCCGAGACCGGGTGGCACGTCAGCGTCGCCCGCCGCATCGCCGCCCGCGAGGAGGAGACGCCCCTCGTCGCCGTGGCCGACCTGTCGCTCGCCGAGCTTCAGCGGTTCTACGCCAGCCTCGACCTCGGCGCCCAGGGGGCGATCTCGCTGATCCGGACCGACGGGGTGCTGCTGGTGCGCGACCCCTACCTGCCCGATCAGGTCGGCGCGGCCCTGGCCGGGGGCGAGCTGATGCAGGCCGCCGCGCGGGCGAAGGCCGGCATCGTCGAGACCACGACCTCGCGGCTCGACGGCGTGGCCCGTACCATCAGCTTCCGCCGCCTCGCCGACGCCCCTCTGGTGGTCGCTGCCGGCATCGCCCGGCACGAGGCGCTGGCGCCGTGGCGCGCCGGCATCCGCCAGGACGCGGCCCTGGTGCTCGCGGTCAGCCTGGTGCTGGTCGGCCTCGGCCTCGGGCTGACCCGGGTGCTTGCCCGCCACGCCGCCCTGGAGACGCGGGCCCGGGAGGCCGCCGGCCGGCTCTCGGCCGAGGAGGCGCGCTACCGCCTGCTCGCCGAGAACACCAGCGAGCTGATCGTGCTCGCCGACGAGGACGGGCGCTGCGGCTACGTCTCGCCGGCGGTGGAGCGGCTCCTCGGCTACGCGCCGGAGGTCTTCGCCGCCGGCCCCCTGCGGCTGGTCCATCCGGCCGACCGGCCGGCGCTCCGGGCGGTGCGCCGCCTCGGGGGCGAGGTGTCCCAGGTCACCGTGGTCTGCCGGGCCCGGCGCCGTCGCGGCGGCGTCGTCTGGCTCGAGGGCGTGGTGCGGCGGGTGCCGGCGGCGCCCGGGGGGCCGACGCTGCTCGCGACCTTCCGCGACGTGAGCGAGCGCCAGCGGCAGGCCCGCGACCTGGAGGAGGCCCGCATCGCCGCCGAGCGGGCGAGCCAGGCCAAGACCGACTTCCTCGCCGCGATGAGCCACGAGATCCGCACGCCGCTCAACGGCGTGCTCGGCTACGCCGACCTGCTCCTCGACGACCCGGCCCTCGATCCCCGCCAGCGCCGCTACGCCCAGCGGATCGGCAGCGCCGGGGCGGCCCTGCTCACCGTCGTCGACGACATCCTCGACGTCTCGCGCATCGAGGCCGGCGCGATCGAGCTCGCCCCGGCCCCGTTCTCGCCGGAGGGGCTCGTCGACAACGCGGTCTCGATCGTGCGCGGCATGGCCGAGCGCAAGGGCCTCGCCCTCGACGTGAGCCTCGACCCGGGCCTGCCGGCCTTCGCCACCGGCGACGCCGACCGCCTGCGCCAGATCCTGCTCAACCTCCTCAACAACGCGGTCAAGTTCACCCGGGCCGGCCGCGTCGCCCTGCGGGTCACCCCCGACCCGGACGGGCCGCCGGATTCGCTGCGCTTCTGCGTCGAGGATACCGGCATCGGCATCGACCCGGCCCAGCACGGGCGCCTGTTCCAGCGCTTCGGCCAGCTCGATCCGTCGATCCGGCGCGAGTTCGGCGGCAGCGGCCTCGGCCTCGCGATCTGCCGCAGCCTCGTGCTGATGATGGGCGGCGAGATCGGCGTCGAGAGCCGGCTCGGCGAGGGCGCCCGGTTCTGGTTCAGCCTGCCGCTGCCGCCGGCCGAGGCGCCGGTCCCGGCCGGCGACGAGCCCGGCCGGGTTCCGGCGCCCCCCGCCCGCCTGCTGCTGGTCGAGGACGTGGCGATCAACCGCGACCTCGCCCGGACGGTGCTGGAGGCGGAGGGGCACGCCGTCGACGTGGCCGAGGACGGCGCCGGGGCGGTGCGGGCGGTGCAGGCCCGCGCCTACGACCTCGTGCTGATGGACGTGCAGATGCCCGGCATGGACGGCATCACGGCGACCGAGATCGTCCGGGCGCTGCCCGAACCGGCCCGCTCCGTACCGATCGTCGCGATGACCGCCAACGTGCTGCCGGCGCAGATCGAGGCGTTCCGGGCGGCCGGCATGAACGGCCACGTCGGCAAGCCGTTCAAGCGCCAGGAACTCGCCGCCGCCATCGCGGCCCACCGCAGGGAGCCGGGCGTCGGACCCGGGCCGGGCGCCCCTCCCCCGGGGGCCGCGCCTCCCCCGGAGGCGGCCCTCGACCGCGAGGCGTTCTCGTCCCTCGCGGACCTCCTCGGTCCCGGACGCATCGCCACCATGCTCGACCGGCTGGCCGAGGACCTCAGGCTGCGCTTCCAGGGCGACGACCGCGACCGGCTCGCCCGCGACGCCCACGCGGTGGTCGCGGCCGCCGGCCTGCTCGGTTTCGGTGCGCTGTCGGAGCTGTGCCGCAGCTTCGAGGAAGCCTGCGAGGCCGGAGACGACCTCACCGCCCTGCGCACCGACCTCGATGCCGCCCGTGCCGCGGTCCTCGCACGGATCGCCGGGCTGAAGGCGGAGCGGGTTGCTGCCGCGGAGGCGCAGCCGTAGGGGGCTGTCCACCCGGGGGACCGGGCTCCGGGTTTCCGATCGGGCCGCAGCGTCCGCGGCCCGAACGATGCGTCCGTGGTGCGAGGGAGCACGCCGGCGCGGATCCGGAGGGATCCCGGCCTCGTCGGGATGTTGCAACCGGACATTGAAGTGTCCGATTGCGTGTATGTAACATGATGGATTGAACTCTACATATTGCTGCCGAAAAATAATGGATCATTAGTTTTTGTTGTGCTACGTTACCTTTGGTTATATAAAGATTTATCAGCCTTGTAGGTGATCGACAAGCATGAACTCGGTGCTGACGGGACTGACATCGTGACAGCCCATCCAGGCGCTGACGGGACGGCGGCACCTGCGCATCTCCCGCCCGTCATCGACGCGGCCTCCTGTCCGCACCCGGCGAGACGGGCCGCCCTCCGGTGCGCGCCGGCATTGAGGCACCCTGCGGGCGCGGCCGAGGCGGCGGCGGGCGGGCTCGAACCGGAGCTGACCGGAACGGTTCAGGTCGACGATGCCGGCATCGCGCATGTCCGCTCGCCCGGCGTCGCCGTGGCGCCCGGCGATGTCGGAACCGGGTACGCGTCGCTCGGCTGCCTGCAGCGCTTCGCCTTCGGTCGGCTCGAGGCCGACGCCGGGGGCGTCGAAACCGCCCGCGGGGTCGAGATCCTCCGGGACCTCGGATGCGACGGGTTGCAGGGCCCCCTGCCCGGCCGCCCGGCCGGGCCCGACGCGGTGAGCCGCCTTCCGGCCGCCGCCTCCGCCGCACCTGGAACCGGCCGTCGAGCCAGTCCGTCTCACGGGGGACGCAAGTGAGCACGCTTGATTTTGGCACGCTTCAGGTCGCCAGCATCATCAGCCGTGTCGCCTTCGTCTTCGTGTTCATGGTCACCCTGCTGCGGAACCCGCGCGAGATCTATTTCGGGGTCTGGGCCGGCGCGCTCTCCTGCTCGCTGACCGCCAGCTTCATGATGGTCGGGGACCCGCCGACGATTCCGTTGGGGGCCGTCAGGGGCGCTGTCGTCTACACGCTGTACGGCGCGAGCCTGGCCACGTCGTGGGCCGGCTTGCGGCTGTTCTACGACCGGGCCGTCGCTCCGGCGCAGGTCGCCGCACTGTCCCTCGGTCCCGGCCTGATCTACGGCGTCATGCTGTCCCAGGGCCTGGTCGAATGGGGGCTGAAGGCGGTCTTCGCGTCGATCGCCCTCAGCACCGGGCTCTGCATCGCCGAGATCCTGCGAACGCCGACCCGGACCCGCCTCTGGACCCAGTACATCGTGCTGGCGGGCTTCATCGGCTACTTCGCGGCCTTTCTCCTCTCGATCGCGATCGTCCACTTCGCGGGTGATCGCTTCGCCGCGCCGGAGAACGGCGCCTACTCGCTGCTGTTCGACCAGTGGTGCGGCGTCTTCATCCAGGTCGGGTATCTCGCGATGGTGAGCGAGCGCGCGCAACTGAAGCTCAGCCGCCTCGCCGAGACCGATGCGCTGACCGGTCTGGCGAACCGGCGCGGGCTGTTCGCGGCTCTCGGCCGCCGGGCCGGCATGGGGGGGTGCCTCAGCGGCGCGACGCTGCTGATCGACATCGACCACTTCAAGTCGATCAACGACACCCACGGCCACGAGAACGGCGACCGGGTGCTGGTCGGTTTCGCCGAGAGGCTGCGCGGCGTCGTGCGGACGGAGGATGTCGTCGCGCGCTGGGGCGGCGAGGAATTCCTGGTCGTTCTCGGCCAGGCCGACGGCGTTGCGGCGGTGGCGACGGCCGAGCGCCTGCGCGCTGCGGTGGCCGGCCGGCCCTTCGCGCTCGACAGCGGGGCGATCGTGGTCACGACCAGCATCGGGGTCTCCGTCACGGCGGCGGACGAGGCGAGGATCGATGCCGCCGTCGCTCGCGCCGACGCGGCTCTCTACGCGGCCAAGAGCGGCGGGCGGGATCGTGTCGTCCTCACGCTGCCCGTGCCGCCGAGGCAGGATGTCGGCGCGCGCCGGACGGATCAGCCATCCGGCCTGCGAAGCGCCGTGGAATCCATCCAGGCCGCCGGCCGGCCGCGATCCGACTTCGCCTGAGGACGCCGCCCCGGACGGCTGCGCCCGCAATCCCCTTCTTCCATCGGTGTCTCCACCGGGCGTCGACCGCGACGCTGGTGGCGATGGCGACCCCGCACGAAAGTCGAGACCGTGACCCGATCCGTCCGTTCGATGTCCCTCCTCGCCGCCCCGGGGCGGTGGTACCCGGGTGCCGCGCTGTGCGCGCTCGCGCTCGCCGCGCCCTGCCGGGCGGCCGAGCCCGGGCCGGACGCCACCGGTGGGCTGACCGCGGGAAGCCTCCTGATCCGCGGACGGATCATCGGTTCGATCCCGGTCAACCAGAAGTCCCGGGTCGAGCCGGTCGGCGGACGCGTCGTCACCCCGACGCGCGCCCTGCCGGATCTCGACGTGACCTACTTCCTGACCGATCACTTCGCGATCGCCGGTCAGGGCGGCATCCTTCCGACGCGGACCTCGATCCGGGGATCGCGTGTCGGCGACCTGCCGGTCGGGACGACCTGGAGCGCCGGCGTGAACGGCGCCGTGCAGTTCCACGTCCTCCCGCACGACGCCTTCAACCCCTATGTCGGGGCGGGCGTCGCCTACACGGCTCCGCTGGCCTACGAGCCGGCGAAGCCGTTCGTGACCACCATGAAGGCCAGCCCGCAGGTGGGGCCGATGGTCCAGGCCGGCTTCGACTACCATCTCGGTGGCCGCTGGTACGCCAACTTCGAGATCAAGCACTTCTTCCTGCCGACGCAGGTGTCGCGCGTCGGACCCGGCAGCGCGACGGTGAAGCTCGACATGCTGATCGTCGGCGCCGGCCTCGGCTACCGGTTCTGATCCGGCGTCCGCCGCGCGACGCCGTTCCCGGCCAGCGCCCGCCGCACCGCCGCCGCGTCGGCGACCGTGCCGCCCGCCGCCGCGACCTGACGCGCCGCGTCCTCCACCAGGACGCGGTTGCCGTCGCCGCAGCCCCACGGGGCGTCCTCCAGGCCGACCCTGACGTGGCCGCCGCGGCGCACCGCCTCGGGGATCAGCGGGCGGATGTCGACGCCGAGGCCGGCGACCATCCAGGGGGCGTGCGGCGCCACCTCCGCCAGGAGGGCGAGGTGGGCGTCGAGGTAGCGCGGCCGGGGCGGAAACCCCCAGGCGAACTCGTCGGAGAACATGAAGCGGTAGATCGGCGTCGGAATCCGGGGATCGAGGGCGGCGAGGGCCGCCCCGAGGCGGGTGAAGCCCGGCTCGTAGATCGCGTAGCCCGGATGCACCCGGTGGGTGCCGGCGATGCGCAGGCCCTCTCGGATGTCGGCCATCGGGTTCTGGTAGATGAAGCCGCTGCCGGGCTCGGCCAGTTCGTCGAAGCGCGCGAAGGTCGTGGAGCCGGGGTCGAGCACCGCCCACTCGATCAGCCCGCGCTCGGCGAGGGCGGCGGTGTGGGCGAAGCGCCGCGCCGCGTTGGCTGCGGCGTAGTCGGAGCCGGCGAGCGGGATCGTCGGGTAGACGATGGCGTCGACGCGGGCGCGGATGCCCTCGATGATCCGGGCGTAGGTCTCCCAGTCGTCGCGCTGGCGGCCGGTGGCCGGATCGTAGGCGTGGACGTGGACGATCGCCGCGCCGGCCTGCGCCGCCGCGATCCCGTCCGCCACGATCTCCTCGACGGCGACCGGGATGCCGGGCTGGCGCTCGCGGCCCCAGGGGCCGTTGAGCGCCGCCTCGATCCAGGTCGGCTGCGTCCGCGGCGCCGTCACGCCGGGTCCCGCTCGGCCGGCGGCACCGCGAACACGTCGAGGGTGCTCTCGCCGGCGGCGAGCCGGCGCTCCCAGCCGGCCTCGGCCTCCAGCATCGCGCCGGCGCGGTCGATCAGGCCGGCGGCCTCCTCGTGCGGGATCACCACGAGGCCGTCGTCGTCGCCGAGGATCAGGTCGCCCGGGCGCACGCGGGCGCCGCCGACCGTGACCGGCCCGCCGACGATCCCGGCCGCCTTCGAGGACGGGCCGCGGGGCGTGACCGAGCGGGTGAAGACCGGGAAGTCGGCCCAGCCGGAGAGGGTGCCGACGTCGCGCACCGCCCCGTCGACGACGAGGCCGGCGACGCCGCGCCGGCGCGCCGCACCGGACAGGAGTTCGCCGATCATCGCCGCGTCGCCGCGCCCGCCGGCGTCGATCACCACCACGTCGCCGGGCCCGGCGACCGCGATGGCGTGGTGGACCGCGCCGTAATCCCGCTCCTCGCACCGCGCCGTCACCGCCGGGCCGGCGAGGAGGCGCGCGCCGTCGAAGCGCCGCAGCGGCCGGAGCGCCGGATCGATCAGGGTGCGGCCCTCCAGGAGGTCGGCGGCGATCGAACTCGGGATCCGCGCCCAGCGGGCGATCAGGTCGGGCGACAGGCGCGGCGCCGCCGGCGCCAGGATGCGGGTCGGCATCGGGTTTCCTCCACGGTCCCGCCCCGGTTCCCGCCGGGGCGCCGCCCTTGCGGGCGTTGGCCCGCACTATAGGGTGTCGGGCCGCGGGCCGACAGGGCCGCGTTCAGGGCCGGCAAGACGGCTCGCAGCCGGGGAGGAGAGCCATGGGGCCGATCGGGGCGCAGCCGTCCGCGGACCGGCGCGAGGCGTCGGATCTCCTGTGGCGCCACTGGCAGGAGCAGCGGCGCCTGACCGCCCTGCCGGAGGAGTTGCGGCCGGGAACCCGCCGGGAGGGCTACGCCATCCAGGCGCTGCTGGAGGAGCGCGAGGCCGCCCCGCTGTTCGGCTGGAAGATCGCCGCCACCAGCCCGGCGGGGCAGGCCCATATCGGCGTCGACGGGCCGATGGCCGGGCGGATCCTCGCCTCGCGGGTGGTCGCGGCCGGCGGCACCGTGCCGTTCGGGCGCAACCACATGCGGGTGGCCGAGGTCGAGATCGCGTTCCGGGTCGGCCGCACCCTGGCGCCGCGACCCGAACCCTACGCCATGTCCGAGGTGCTCGACGCGGTGGCGAGCATCCACCCGGCGATCGAGGTCCCGGATTCGCGCTACGACGACCTCGCGACCGCCGGGGCGCCGCAGCTCATCGCCGACAACGCCTGCGCGCACTGGTTCGTGCTCGGCCCGGCGGCGACGGCGGCGTGGCGCACCCTCGATCTCGCGGCCCTGGAGACGAGGGGCCTCGTCGCGGGCCGCCCGCCGGTTCCCGGCCGCGGCGGCAACGTGCTCGGCGACCCGAGCGCCGCGCTGACCTGGCTCGTCAACGAGCTGTCGGGGCTCGGCCTGCCGCTGCGGGCCGGCGAGGTGGTCACGACCGGAACGACCACGGTGCCGCTCGCCATCGCGCCGGGCGACGCCGTCACCGCCGATCTCGGGGCCCTCGGCACCGTGAGCGCACGGCTCGGCCCGGAGGAGTAGGGCGCCCAGGGACCGGGCGCCGCCCCGCCTCAGGCCGCCTTCACGCCGGTGAGGAAGGTCGCGACTTCCCGCTCCATCTCGCCGGCGCAGCGCCCGAGCTGGTGGGCGGCGTCGAGGACCTCGGCCGCGGCGCGCCCGGTGCTGCCGGCCTCGCGCTGCACCGCCTCGACGCCGTTCGAGACCACCTGCGTGCCGGCCGCCGCCTGGTTGACGTTGCGGGCGATCTCCTGGGTCGCGCTGCCCTGCTGCCCGACCGCGCTCGCGATCCCGTCGGCGATGCCCGACATCTGCTCGATCACCGACGAGATGTCCCGCAGGGCCGCGGCGACGCCGGCCGTCGTGGTCTGGATCTCGCCGATCTGGCCGGAGATCTCGTCGGTGGCCTTGGCGGTCTGGGCCGCGAGTTCCTTCACCTCGGCGGCCACCACCGCGAAGCCGCGGCCCGCCTCGCCGGCCCGCGCCGCCTCGATGGTGGCGTTCAGCGCCAGCAGGTTGGTCTGCCCGGCGATCGACTGGATCATCGCCACGATGTCGCCGATCTGCTCGGCCGCGCCCACCAGCCGGTGGACCGTCGCGTCGGCCTCCTGCGCCTTGGTCACCGCCGCCCGGGCGATGCCGGAGGATTCCGCCACCTGGGTCGCGATGCCGCCGATCGAGACCGACAGCTCCTCGCTCGCCGCCGCCACCATCTGCACGTTGGCGAGGGTCTGCGCCGCGGCGCCGGCCGCCTCGACCGAGCGGCCGCTGGTGAGGTCGGCCGCCGCGTTCATCGTCCTGGCCGTGGCCTCCATGCCGGCGGAGGAGCGGCCGAGCTGCTCGGTGAGCGCCACCACCTTGGCCTCGAAGCTCCGGGTCAGCGTCTCCATCCGGGCGGCGCGTTCCGCCTTCGCGGCGGCCTCGCTGGCGGCCTGCGCATCGGCCGCCGCCTTGGCCACCAGGGCCTCGCGGAACACCTGCACGGTCCTGGCCATCGCGCCGATCTCGTCGCGCCGGGCCTGGGCCGGGACCTCGGTGGCGAGGTCGCCTTCCGCCAGGGCGCGCATCGCGCCGGAGAGCCGGCCCACCGGCCGGGCGATGCTCCGCCCGATCGCGACCGCGAGCCCGGCGCCGATGGCGCAGGCCAGGACCACGCCGGCGAGCAGCAGCAGGGTGGCGGAGCGGCGCTCGCCGTCGAGCTGGCGCAGCTCCTGCGCGCCGATCGCCCGGGCGGCGGCGACGAGGCCGGCGGCGCGCCGGTCGAGGCTGGCGAGGATCGCCGCCTGCCCGGCATTGGCCTTCACGATCTCCGGGATGCTGGCCTTGAAGGTCCGCACCTTCTCGGTCAGCGCCTTGAGGGTGGCGATGGCGGCCGGGTCGTTGACCCCGTACAGGATGGTATCGAGGTGGTCGAGGAGCGCGTCCGCGGCGGCGTCGAGCCCCTTCCCCTCGCTCGCGTCGCGACGAAGGACCAGGAGCGTTTCCTGGCCCTGCGCCTCCTTGGCGGCGGCGATGGCCTGGGCGCTGGCGGTCAGCAGGGTCACGCCGGTCGCGAGCTTGTCCTGCTGCTCCTGCAGCCTCACCTGGGTGTTGGTCTGGGTGTTGTTCTGCCCCTGCTCGGCCTTGCGCAGGCTGCCGGTGAGGGCGGCGAAGCGGTCGCTCAGGGCCGCCTGCCGGCTCGCGCCGGCATCCTCGCCGACGCCGGCATCCATCTGCTCGACGTACTCGTCGAGGGCGGTTCCGGCCTCCTGAAAAATCTCCTGCGAGGCCGACATGGCGCCGAGCCGCTTGATCAGCGTCGCGACCGAGCCCGCCTTGGCGTCGAACTGCGCCCGGGTGACGCCGGTCTCGCCGCCCTGGAGGGCGAACTGGAGCGCCCGCATCTCCAGCGCCGAGCGGATCGCGTAGGCGATCACCACGCTGGTGTTGGCGGCGGATTTCTGGTCGGCGATGGCGCGCTCGAGTTCGCGGCCGGCCTCCCGCAGCCGCTCCTCCTGGGCCTTGCCGATCGTGGCCACCGCGTCCTGGACCTCGCCGATCAGGGCGGCGTGCCGGTCCTGGAGATCCTGCTTCTCGCTCCGCTGCCGGCCGAAGGCCTGGACCTCGGCCGCGAAGGCGTCGAGGGAGGTGGCGATCCCGGCCGCGTCCCGGGCCGCGTCCGAGTCGGGAGCCAGACGACCGGCGAAGCCCGCCAGGGTCTGCCGGACCCGGGCGACGGCCTCGGCCAGGGCAGCGTCGCGCTTGGGGTCGTCGCCCGAGAGGACCTGCTGCGAGGTCAGCGCCATGGCGCCGATCTCGCCGGCCGTGGTCTGCGCCGCGTTGGCGAGGTCGACGCGGCCGGAGAAGCCGCTGAGGCTCCGCCACCCCACGCCGGCCACCGCCACGGTGAGCAGGAGGATCAGCCCGAACCCTCCGAAAAGCCGCGCCCCGATCGACATCAACCGCCATCCCGCTCGTATTGCGGGCCGCAGTGTGGCGGCGAAAGTTCTAAGGGTTTACTACCGATTTCAAGTCAAACTCGATGGATTTTTGACGATTTATTTTCCTCTAGGTGAGTCGAGCGGCGGAGCACGCCTCCGGGTCGGCGCTCAGCGCGTCGCGCACCCGGCCGCCGGGCAATCCGCCCGGGAGGGCGGCGCCGTCGCGGGCGACCGGGATCAGCGCCGCGAGGTCGATGCCGGTGGCGATGCCCATGCGCCCGAACATCCAGGCGAGGTCCTCGGTGGCGACGTTGCCGGTGGCTCCCGGGGCGAACGGGCAGCCGCCGAGCCCGGCGAACGAGGCGTCGAAGATCCGCACCCCGGCCGCGTGGGCCGCGTGCACGTTGGCGAGGCCGAGCCCGTAGGTGTCGTGGGCGTGGAAGGCCCAGGTGCCGGCCCCCGGAAAGCGCGCCTGCGCGGCCCGGAACAGGTCGCCGACCCCGGCCGGGTCGGCCCGGCCGGTGGTGTCGCACAGGCAGATCTCGGCGTCGGGCCGCACCGGCACCAGCCGGTCGAGGAGCGCGAGGGTCCGGTCCGCCGCCACCCGGCCCTCGAACGGGCAGTCGAAGGCGGTGGCGAGGTTGAGCCGGATCGTCACCGAGCCGGGGATCGCCGCGAGCAGGCGGGCGTAGTCCTCCGCCGATTCCTCCGGCGAGCGCCGGACGTTGTTGCGGTTGTGGCTCTCGGTGACCGAGAGCACGAAGCCGAGGCGGGGCGCCCCGGCCTCCGCCGCCTCGCGGCCGCGCCGCTCGCTCGGCACCAGCACCTGCGGGTCGATGCCCGGGATGCCGGCGCAGGCGGCCAGAAGCTCGGGCGTGTCGCGCATCTGCGGCAGGGCGCTGGCGCTGACGAACGAGCCGATCTCGATTCGCCGCAGCCCCGCCGCGACCAGCCGGCGCAGGAAGTCGATCTTGGTCGGCGTCGGGATGAACGGACCGATGCCCTGCCAGCCGTCGCGCGGCCCGACCTCGACGATCTCGACGGCGTTCGTCATGCCACCACTCCCTCGTCGCGCAACGCCCGGATCGCCGCCTCGTCGAGGCCGAGGTCGTCGCGCAGGATCGCGTCGGTGTGCTGGCCGAGCCGCGGGCCGGGCCAGCGCACGGTGCCCGGGTCGTCGGGGATGTGGGGCACGATGCCGGCCTGGAGCACCCGGCCGAAGGCCGGGTCCTCGACCTCGCGCACCATGCCGCGGGCGCGGAACTGCGGGTCGGCGGCGATCTCCGCCGCGGTGTAGGTGACGGTCGCCGGCACGTCGGCGGCGGCGAGCATCCGGTCGAGGTCGTGGGCGTCGTGGCGCCGGGTCCAGTCGCCGATCTCGCGGTCGAGGGCCTCGACGTTCCGCACCCGGTTGGCGTTGCCGGTGAAGCGCGGGTCGGCGAACAGGTCCGGCCGCCGCATCAGGGTGGTCAGCCGCTCGAAGATCGGGTCGGAATTGCCGCCGATGAGGATCCAGCCGCCGTCGCGGGTCGGGTAGGCCGAGGACGGGGCGGCGGTGGCGATGCGCGAGCCGGTCGGCTGGCGCACGGTGCCGAACACGCCGTATTCCGGCAGCATCCCCTCCATCATTGACAGCACCGATTCGCTCAGCGCCACGTCGAGGGTGCGCCCGCGCCCGTCGCCGCCGGCGCGGTCGCGGGCGAGCAGCGCCGCCACCACGCCGAAGGCGGCGTACAGCCCGGCGATCGAATCGCCGATCGAGACCCCGACCCGCACCGGCGGCAGGTCGGTCTCGCCGGGGGGATGGTTGGTGAGGTGGCGCAGGCCGCCGATCGCCTCGCCGATGACGCCGAAGGCGGCGCGGTCGCGGTAGGCCCCGTCCTGGCCGTAGCCGGAGATGTGCGCCACCACGAGGCCGGGCCGGGCCGCCTCCAGCGCCTCGCGGGTCAGGCCCATCCGGGCGAGCTGGCCCGGGCGGAAGTTCTCCACCACCGCATCGCAGGTGCGCACGAGGTCGAGGACCAGCCCCACCGCCCGCTCGCGCTTGAGGTCGAGGGTCATGCAGCGCTTGTTGCGGGCGTGCATCGACCACCACGGGGCGCCGGCCCCCTCGACCTGACGCCCCCATTGCCGGACGGGATCGCCCCCCGGCGGCTCGATCTTGACGACGTCGGCGCCGAGGTCGGCGAGCAGGCGGGTGCAGAACGGCGCCGCCACGAAATGCCCGAGTTCCAGGATGCGCAGGCCGGAGAGGGGGCCGGAGGGGGCCGCGTCGCTCATCGGTGTCCTTCTCCCTGTCGGCCCGCGCGGCTTCGTCGGCCCGGCGCGGCGTCTTGTGCCGGTCTTGGCGCGGCCGCGAGGGGAGGACAAGCCGAAAAGCGAAGCCCTCAGGCGCGCTGCGCCCGCGGGTGGGCGGCGTCGAAGGCGTGCAGCAGCCGGGCGGCGTCGACCTTGGTGTAGACCTGGGTCGTCGCCAGCGAGGCGTGGCCGAGCAGTTCCTGGATCGCCCGCAACTCGCCCTGGCGGGCGAGGAGGTGGGTGGCGAAGGAGTGGCGCAGGGCGTGGGGCGTCGCGGTCTCGGTCAGGCCGAGCGCCCCGCGCATCGTCGCGACGGCGAGCTGGATGATCCGCGGCGACAGCGGACCGCCGCGGGCGCCGACGAACAGCGGCCCCTCCGGCGCCAGCCGGTACGGGCACAGGCGCAGATACTCCTCCACCGCCGCCCGCACCGGCAGGATCACCGGCACGCCGCGGGTCTTCTGACCCTTGCCGAGCACCGTGAGGGTGTCGGTCTCGCCCGTGGGCGCGTCGCGGCGGCGGATTGCCAGCGCCTCGCCGATGCGCAGGCCGCAGCCGTAGAGCAGCGCCAGCACCGCGGCGTCGCGGGCGAGGATCCAGTCCGGCCGCTCCTCCCCGGCGCGCAGGTCGGGCGTCGTCATCGCCACCGCGGCCGGCACCGGCAGCGGCCGCGGCAGGCGGCGCTCGACCTTCGGCGAGCGCACGGCGGAGAGCGCCGCCACGGTGCCGTGCCCCTCGCGGTCGAGGTGGCGGGCGAAGGAGCGCAGGGCCGCCAGGGCCCGCATCAGGCTGCGCCCGCTCAGGCCCTCGGCCCGACGCGCCGCCATGTAGCCGCGCAGGTCGCGCGGCTTGAGGGCGACCAGGGTCGGGATGTCGGGCGCGGTGCCGTCCCGGCCGAGATGCCGCAGGAACTGGCGCAGGTCGCGGCCATAGGCCTCGACGGTGGCGGGGCTGAGCCGCCGCTCCCCGGCGAGGCCGCGCAGCCACGCGGTCGCCTCGGCCCGCACGTCCGGCGCACCGGGGAGGAGGAGATCGAGGAGGGCGTCGTCGGTCATCGGGGCTGCCGGGATCCGGGCCGGCGCGGGGTGCCGGCGAGGCCCGGAGGCTGGACCCGGAGGGTTGACGACCGGTTGACGCGCTCTCTCGATCGGCGGACTCGCCGGTCAGGCGGCCTCGAAGGCCAGCACGACCCGGTGGCGGGCGGTGGCGCCGGGGGGAAGCAGGCGCTGCGAATCCCGCTCCGCCAGCTCGCCCGAGAACCCGGCCCAGTCGGCGTGGCCGGTCCAGCATTCGAGGGAGAGGAACGGCGCGGTCGGGCGGGTCCAGACCGCGAGATGGGGAAAATCCTCGGCGGCGAGGCGGATCGCGGCGCCCGACGGCGCGGTGAAGCGCATCGTGCGGCTGCGGGCGTTCAGGAACACCAGCGCCTCGGTGAACAGGTCGGGGTCGAGGGGCAGGGTGTCGCCGTGGAGCGGCACCGCCTGCTCGTCGCGCACCAGCAGGCCGCCGGGCCCGACCTTCGGGACGGCGGGGCGCTCGGGGTGCTCGAAGCGCACCGCGTAGCCGCCGGCCGCGCGCTCGCCGCCCGCGAAGGGCCACGGGAAGGCCGGGTGGAAGCCGAGCCCGTAGGGCAGCGGCGTCCCGCCCGGGTTGGTGACGGCGCAGTCGAAGGCGAGCGTGCCGTCGCCCGCGGTCGCCGTGATGTCGAGCACGAAGGGATAGGGGTAGTGGGCGAGGGTGTCGGGGCTCTCGGTCAGCCGCAGGGTGACCCGGTCGCCGGCCTGCTCCACCAGGGTGAACCGGCAGTCGCGGGCGAAGCCGTGCTGGGCCATCGGGTAGGCGCGGCCGCCGACCGTGACGGCGCCGTCGGCCGAGGCGCCGACGACCGGGAAGAGCCAGGGCGCGTGGCGGTTCCAGTGCGCCGGGTCGCCGCCCCACAGGTACTCGGTGCCGGCCACCCGCCACGACACCGGCTCGGCCCCGGCGAGAGCGATCCGGGCGATCGTGTCGGCGTGGCGGATCTCGACGGTGTCGGTCATCGGAGGTTCCCTCTTCGAGTCAGGCGGTTCCGAGATGCGGCGCGACCTCGGCGAGGCTGCCCGAGGCGACGACGCGGCCGCCCTCCAGGACGTGCACGGTGTCGGCCCGGTGCAGGCTGGCGAGGCGGTGGGCGATCATCAGGATGGTGCGGGTGCCGGCGAGCCGGTCGATCGCCGCCATCACGGCGGCCTCGGTCTCGTGGTCGAGGGCGCTCGTCGCCTCGTCGAACACGATCACGTCCGGGTCGTGGTAGAGCGCCCGGGCGATGCCGAGGCGCTGGCGCTGGCCGCCGCTGAGGCGGGTGCCGCGCTCGCCGACCCGGGTGGCGTAGCCCTCCGGCAGGGCGGCGATCACCTCGTGGACTTCGGCGATGCGGGCGGCGCGCTCCACCGCGTCGCGGTCGATCTCGGCCGCCGGCACGCCGAGCGCGATGTTGGCGCTCACGCTGTCGTCGATGAGGAAGACGTCCTGCGGCACGTAGCCGATGCGGTTCTGCCACAGCGGCAGCGTGGCCCCGTCGAGGGCGACGCCGTCGACCGCGATCCGCCCGGCGGTCGGGTGCAGCACCCCGAGGATCAGGCCGATCAGGGTCGATTTTCCCGAGCCGGTGCGGCCGATGAACCCGACCGTGCGGTGGGCCGGGATCGCGAGGTCGATGCCGCGCAGGACCGGCGCCTCGTCGCCATACGCGAAGGCGACGCCGTCCAGGCGGATCTCGTCGCGGAACGGCAGCCGCTCGGGCGGCCGGGGCGGCTCCGGGCGCTCGCCGGCCAGTTCCTCGGCGACGATCCGGGCGGCCGGCAGGTTGTAGCGGATCTGCGCCACGGCGAGGAAGATGTTCTGGAACGCCGGCAGGAGGCGGTAGCCCGAGAAGGCGAACAGGCCGAGCAGCGGCAGCAGCCCGGCGGTGTCGCCGCCGCGGCCGAGCGCGTAGAGCACCACCGCGATCACGCCGCCGAAGGCCAGCGCCTCGATGGCGAAGCGCGGCATCTGGCCGATCAGCAGGCCGGCGGCGGTCGCCCGCGCGAGGCTCTCGCCGGGGCCGTCATAGGCGGCGGCGAAGCTGCGGACCCGGCCGTAGAGCCGCAGTTCGGTCAGCGCCCCGAAGCACTCGGCGACGACCCGGAACCGCGCCTCGTTGCCCCGGCTCGCCCGGGCGCCGAGCACCGCGAGGCGGCGGCGCACGACGAGGTAGAGCCCGACATAGAGGCTGCCGAAGCCGACGCCGAGGATCAGCGCGAGGCGCGGCTCGTAGGCGATCAGGAAGGCGACGATCGCGAGCGCGGTGAGGAGGCGCGTCACCAGCACCGAGGCGGGGGTGAGCACGCCGACGACGAGGCGGTCGGTCTCGGCGAGCACGTTCTTGGCCAGTTCGGCGCTGTTGGCGCGGGCGAAGAACAGCCGGTCGCGGTCGAGGTAGCGGGCGAGCAGCCGCCGCGACAGGCGGAAGCCGACGAGGTTGGTGAACAGGAGCTGGGCGTAGGTGACTGCGGCGTTGGTCGCCGTCGAGACCGCGATCGCCGTCAGGGCCGCGAAGCCGGCGGCGAGGAGGAAGCCGCGCTCGTCCGGGGCGCCGAGCCAGTCGCGCAGGGCCGCCAGGGCCGGCAGCCGGGAGGCGGCGCCGGGATCCCCCACCAGGGTGAGGAACGGCACCACCGAGGCGACGCCGACGAGTTCGGTCGCCGCGGCCGCGAGCAGGCCGAGGCCGATGAGGGCGAGCCGGCGGCGGTCGCGCGGCTCGAGCAGCCGGATCAGCGCGCCGAGCGGTCGCATGGGGCGGGTCGGATGAGGGAGGTGCGCACGCGCCCGGCTGTACGGGGCGTCCGGCGCGATGTCCACGCGCGGCGTCGCAGGGCGCTCGGAAACGGGGCGGAGAGGTCCGGTTGCCGTTGTGCACAGAAAACCGAGCGTTCACAGCCGCTTGCGGCCAAGCTGCCACGGTGCGGCCCCGCCCGTGCCGAAATCATCCGGCCTCCTGCGCCGCAACGACGACGCCGGAGTACGGGAAGGGCGATGCAAGACGAACCGCAACAGGCTCTCGACCTGAACCGATCCGTCGCGGCGGCGCTGGAGGCCATTGCCGCCGTGCAGGCCGAGCGCAACTCGGCACCCGTCCGCTCGGCCCGGCTGCGCATCGCGACGATCTACGGCGCGATGCGGCTGCGCCGCCGGTTGCTGAAGGCCGCATGACCTGACATTGCCGGCAAAGGAAACAGATTTGCCGGCAATCCTCTAGCCGCGGGCGATGTCCCAGGCCCTGTCGGCGAGCACGACGCCCAGCGCACCCTTCTCGCTCGCCTCGTCGCTGGAGGCGTTGCCGGCCTTGGCCCGGGCGAGCACGCCTTCGAGGATCACCGCGAGCCGGAACAGCGCGAAGGCGAGGTGGAACGGGGTGATGCCGTCCTGGCGTCCGGTGCGCTCGCAGTAGCGGCGCACGTACTCGTCCTGGTCCGGGATGCCGAGGGCGTCGAGGTCGCGGCCGCGGATGCCGCGATAGGCGGTCGGGTCGGTGTTGTAGGCGATGCAGTTGTAGCCGAGGTCGGCGAGCGGGTGACCCAGCGTCGCGAGCTCCCAGTCGATGATGCCGATCACCCGCGGCTCGCTCGGGTGGAAGATCATGTTGTCGAGGCGGAAGTCGCCGTGGCAGATCCGGGTCTCGTCGCTGTCGGGGATATGGGCCGGCAGCCACTCCGCGAGGTGGTCGATCGACGGGTTGTCGCGGGTCTTCGAGGCCGCCCATTGCGACGACCAGCGATCGATCTGGCGCCTAAAGTAGTTGCCGGCCTTGCCGAAGTCGGAGAGGCCGATCGCCGCCGGGTCGACCCGGTGCAGGCGCGCCAGCGCCTCGTTCATCCCGAAATAGATTCCCGCGCGCTCCTCCCTGGCCAGATCCGGCAGGGCCGGGTCCCAGAACACCCGGCCGCGCAGGCGCTCCATGAGGTAGAACGGCGTGCCGATCACCGCCGGGTCGGCGCAGAACGCCACGGCGTCCGGCACCGGCACGTCGGTCTTGCGCAGGGCGTTCAGGACCCGGAACTCGCGGTCGACGGCGTGGGCGGAGGGCAGGAGCTTGCCGGGCGGCTGCTTGCGCAGGACGTACTCGCCGTCCCGCGTCTCGACCAGGAAGGTCGGATTCGACTGCCCGCCGCGCATCTGGCGCAGCTCCTTGAGGCCGCCGAGGCCCTGCTCGGCCAGGAAGGCGTCCAGCGCCTCGGTCGGAAAGCGGTGCGCCTCGCGCACCGGAATGGTCTCGGGCAGGGCGGACATGCGGCCTCGTCGGCTCCCTTCGGCGGTTCCTCGGCCGCGACCATGCCCCAGCCGCGGCGCGCGGTCATTCGTGCGGTGCAGCAATTCTCGCGGCCGGGGGGGGCCGAGGCGGGAGTTAAGTCTTTTCCCCGGGTTGCGTTTCCGGCATTGCACGGCGGCGCTTCCGCGACGAATCCATCGCCTTCGGGTTGAAACCGGTTAGGATGCCCGCATGATTCGCGTTCTCCTCCTCGCCGCGGCGTCCGTTCTGGTCGCCTCTCCCGTCCTCGCCCGGTCGAAGGCCAAGAAGGAGGAGGCCGCGCCGGCGAGCCTTCAGGCGAGCCCGATCGGCACCTACGGCGACTGGAACGTCTTCGCGGCCGGCGAGGGCCGGAACCGGCTGTGCTACGCGATCAGCCAGCCGGAGACCCGGTTGCCCAAGAGCCTCAAGCGCGATCCGGCCTACCTGTTCGTGACCGTGCGCAAGGGCGACAAGGTCGCCAACGAGGTCGCGGTGATGCTCGGCTTCGCGCCCAAGCCCGGCAGCGCCCAGGCCGCGGCCACGACCGCCGCGGCCAATGGGGCGGCTCCGGCGCAGTCGGCGGCCAACGATCCGATGATGACCCTCGGCTCCGCCCGCTACGCCCTGGTGGTGAAGGGCACCAACGCCTGGCTCCAGAACCCGGCCGAGGAGGGCCGCGTGGTGGCCGAGATGGGCAAGGTGAAGAAGCTCACCGTCAAGGCCGTCTCGCAGCGCGGCAACGTCTCGACCGACGAGTACAGTCTCGACGGCTTCGGCGAGGCGATGAAGCGCACCCGCGAGGAGTGCAAGTAAGGATCACGGGAAGCGGGGTTCGCGTTTCGGCCGCAAACCTCCTATATGCCGGGTGGACACACCCTCACGACCCGAAGGTTCTTCCGTTCCATGGCGACGGCGTCGACCGACACCGCCCGGCGCGAGCCCCGCGCCGTTCCCGATTCCCTCGGCCCGATCGAGAAGACGCCCGAGGTGCATTCCGAAGCGATCGCGGCGGGCGGCTCGCTGGTCGGCCTGACCCGCAATGCCCTGAAGGAGCGCCTCGCCGCCCTCGGCGTGCCCGAGCGCGAGCAGCGCATGCGCGCCGGCCAGCTCTGGCACTGGATCAACGTGCGCGGCGCGGCCGACTTCGACGCGATGACCAACGTGAGCAAGGTGCTCAAGGCCCGGCTCGCGGAGGTCCACACCCTCGACCGGCCGGAGGTGGTGAGCGAGCAGGTGTCGCGCGACGGCACCCGCAAGTGGCTGCTGCGGATGCCGCCGACCGGGCGGCACGACCACAACCGCGGCGCCGAGATCGAGTGCGTCTACATCCCGGCCAACGACCGCGGCACGCTGTGCGTGTCGTCGCAGGTCGGCTGCACCCTGACCTGCTCGTTCTGCCACACCGGCACGCAGCGGCTGGTGCGCAACCTCTCGACCCAGGAGATCGTCTCGCAGCTCGTCGTCGCCCGCGACAGGCTCGGCGACTGGCCGGGCCAGACGCCGCCGAAGGGCGCCTTCGTGCCGGTGGACGGCTCGCGCTTCGTGTCGAACATCGTGTTCATGGGCATGGGCGAGCCGCTCTACAACGTCGACAACGTCGTCGATGCGGTGGGGGTGATGAGCGACAACGAGGGCCTCGGGCTCTCGCGCCGGCGCATCACGGTCTCGACCTCCGGCGTGGTGCCGCAGTTCGAGCGGCTCGGCATCGACGCCAACGCGATGCTGGCGATCTCGCTGCACGCGGTGCGCGACGACCTGCGCAACGAACTGGTGCCGCTCAACCGCAAGTACCCGATCCGCGACCTGCTCCAGGCGTGCCGGGACTATCCCGGGGTGTCGAACGCCCGGCGCATCACCTTCGAGTACGTGATGCTGAAGGGCGTCAACGATTCCGACGCCGAGGCGCGGGAACTGGTGCGCCTGCTCAAGGGCATCCCGGCCAAGATCAACCTGATCCCGTTCAATCCCTGGCCCGGCTCGACATACGAGTGCTCGGACTGGGAGCGGATCGAGCGGTTCTCCGAGATCGTGTTCAATGCCGGCTACGCCTCGCCGGTGCGCACGCCGCGGGGGCGGGACATCCTGGCGGCCTGCGGCCAGCTCAAGAGCGAGACCGAGCGCCTGCGTGCCCGCGCCCGGCTGATGCTGGAGGACGGGATCGGCGCCGAGGGCGTCTACGGCGCCGGCCACGGCGAGGACTGAAGGGAGTCCGGAGGACGTGACGTCCTCTGGCGGGGTGCAGGGGCGGCGCCCCTGCGGACGGGTCTGTTCTCGCGATGCGCCTCTTCGGCCGTTTCCTGGTGATGGGCTTCGCCCTGCTGCTCGCGATCCCGGCCGGGACGACGGCGCTCGGCCTCGGCACGCTGATGGACCAGGGCCTGCGCGAGCTGCTCGGCCGGCTCGGCCTCTACGCCATCGACTCGGTGCTGTCGGAACTCGCCGCCGGCTATCCGCCCGATTCCGGGATGCTCGACGCGCTGCTCGGCGCCGGGCGTGCGGTGCTCCTGCTGCTCGCGGTGCCGCCGGCCCTGAACGCGGTGGTGGGCGAGGTGCTGCGCTGGCGCTCCCTCGCCTGGTATGCCGGCGCGACCGGGCTTCTCACCGCCTGCCTGCCCTGGCTGATGCGCGCCTCGCGCGGCGACGGCGCGGCCGGCCCGCTCAGCACGGGCGAGACCCGGGTGGCGGGGCTGCTGTTCGCGGCCGGCGCGGTGTCGGGACTGGTCTACTGGCTGCTCGCCGGGCGTTCCGCGGGACGGGGCGAGGCGCGGATGTGGGCGCGGGCGCGGCGATAGACCGGCCTCACCGGCTCGTCATCAGGATCCGGGCCGCGAAGGCGCCGAACAGCCCGGCGAAGGTCCAGTCGATCGCGCGCATCACCCGCGGCCGGGCCATGAGCGCGCCGGTGATCCGCTCGGCGCCGAACACCAGCAGCAGGCCCAGCGGCAGGTTCAGCACCACGAAGGTGAGGCCGAGGAACAGGAGCTGGCCGGCCGGGTTCGCGGCGTCGGCGCGCACGAATTGCGGCAGGAAGGTGATGAAGAACAGCACGACCTTCGGGTTGGTGAGGTTGACGCCGGCCCGCGACCCAGAAGGTGCGCCGCAGGCTGCCCCGCACCGGCTCGGCGCGCACGGTGAGGGCCGAGCCGCGGCGGATCGCGTCGATGGCGAGCCAGCCGAGATAGAGCGCGCCCACCACCTTCAGCACCGTGAAGGCGGTGGCGGAGGCGGCGATCAGCGCCGAGATGCCGAAGGCCGCCGCGAGGGTGTGGCACAGGGTGCCGACGCCGGTGCCGAGCACCGTGGCGATGCCGGCCCGGCGGCCGCCGCCGATGGTGCGGGCCAGCGTCAGGCTCATGTCCGGCCCGGGCGTGATCCAGAGGACGAGGCAGGCGAGGAGGTAGGCGGCGAGCGCCGGGGCGTCGGGCAGGAAGCTCATGGCGGAAACCTCATGGCGCCGGGATGCCCCCTCCGGCGGCTGGGGGCAAGGGGCGCGGTCATACGGTTTCCGAATGATCGCTCGGCGATCCCTGCGGGATCGTGGCGATGGCTGCGCAATCGCTTCGCGATGCGAAAATCGACTCCGCTCAGGCGCCGCGCGGGCTGGTGATACGAAATCCGATTGATCGCTTCAGGCGATCCCTGCGGGATCGCTTCGCGATGCGGATTTCGGCTTCGCTCAGTTGCCGCGGGGGCTGAGGATACGGCTTCTGAACGGATCGTTCAAAAACCGTATCACTCGCCGAACCGCGCCGCCACGAAATCGAGGAACGAGCGCAGCTTCGGGGTGATCCGCCGGTCGGGGGCATGGAGGACGTGCATCGGGCGGGTCGGCGGCGCGTGGCCGGGCAGCAGGCGCACCAGCCGCCCGGTGGCGAGCGCCTCGCGCACCAGCGGCTCCGGTTGCAGCAGCAGGCCGAGGCCCGCCAGCGCCGCGTTCAGCAGCGCCTGACCGTTGTTGACCCGCAGCCGCCCGGACACCGCGACGGTTTCGGGGCCGTCCGGCCCGAGGAAGGTCCACGGGCCCCGGGTCATGCCGTGGGCGAAGCCGAGGCATTCGTGGCCGCGCAGCTCGGCCGGCCTGGACGGCGTGCCGCGCCGGTCGAGATAGGCCGGGGCGGCGCACAGCACGAGGGCGTGCGGCCGCAGCGGCCGGGCGACGAGGCCGCTGTCGGCGAGCGGCCCGACGCGGATGAGCGCATCGTAGCCCTCGTCGACGAGGTCGACGATCCGGTCCGACAGGGTGAGGTCGACCGACACTTCCGGGCAGGCGGCGAGGTAGTCCGACAGCGCCGGGGCCAGCTCGTAGGCGCCGAAGGTGACCGGGGCGTTCACCCGCAGCTCGCCCCGCGGCTCCGCCCGGCTCTCCGCCGCGAGGGCTTCGGCGGCCTCGACCTCGGCCAGGATGGTGCGCACGCGCTCGTAGAAGCGCCGGCCGGTCTCGGTGAGGCTCTGCCGGCGGGTGGTGCGGCTGATGAGCTTCACGCCGAGATGCTCCTCGAGCAGCCGCACGTGCTTGCCCACCGCCTGCGGCGACAGGGCGAGGGCGTCGGCCGCCGCCGAGAACGAGCCCGCCTCCACGGCCCGGGCGAAGATCGCCATGCTGGCGAAGCGGTCCATGGATCGGAAACCAGTCGTTTCGAGTGATGTGCGCGATCGTCGATTTATCACGCGCCGCCGCAGGGCCATACGTGGGCAGGCGGCTGCGCCCCGGCCGCGCCACGGAGGACGAAGAGCCGATGTCGACCCAACGCCGCGTCGTGATCCGGGAGTTCGGCGCCCCGCAGGTGATGACGGTGGAGACCGGGGACCTGCCGCCGCCGGGCGAGGGCGAGGTCCTGATCCGGCACGCGGCGATCGGCTTCAACTACATCGACGTCTACCAGCGCAAGGGGATCTACCCGCTGCCGCTCCCGACCGGTCTCGGCTTCGAGGCGGCGGGCGTGGTCGAGGCGGCCGGGTCCGGGGGTGTCCGGCTTCAGCCCCGGCGACCGGGTCGCGACGATGAATGCCGGGGTCGGGGCCTACGCCGACCGGCGCATCGTGCCGGCGGACAAGCTCGTGGCCCTGCCCGACGCGGTCTCCGACGAGGCGGCGGCGAGCCTGCTGTTCAAGGGCCTGACGGCGCAGTACCTGCTGCGCCGGACCCACGCGGTGCAGCCGGGCGACCTGCTGCTGGTGCACTCGGCGGCGGGCGGCGTCGGCCAGATCCTGACCCGCTGGGCCACGGCGCTCGGCGCCACCGTCGTCGGCACCACCGGCTCGCCGCAGAAGCGCGAGGCGGCGCTGGCCGCCGGCTGCCGGGCGGTGGTGGACCTGACCGACCCCGACTGGCCGCAGGCGTTCCTCGCGGCGACCGGCGGCCGCAAGGCCCGGGTGGTCTACGACGCGGTCGGCAAGGACACGCTGCTCGCCTCGCTCGACTGCGCCGCCCCGTTCGGTCTGGTCGTGTCCTACGGCGCGGCCTCGGGACCGGCGCCGGCGATCGAGCCCGAACTGCTCGGCAAGAAGGGCTGCCTGTTCCTGACCCGGCCGTCGGTGTTCCCGCACAACGCCGACGCCGCTCTCCTGCGCGCCAACGCCGCCGACCTGTTCGATGCCATCGCCCGGGGGCATGTTCAGGTCGATGTCGGACGGCGGTTTCCCCTCGACGACATCGTGGCGGTCCACGCGGCGGCGGAGGCCCCGGCAGGTCACGGGAGCGATCGTCATCACCCCGTGACGCACGGGTCCGGCGGGATCGCGCCTGGAGCCTCACCGCCGGCTCCGCTACAACGGAGGCCCGATCCCGGACCGGAGGTCCCCATGAAGCCGGCGCCGCTGCCGACCCACCCATTGCACAAGGCACGGGCCGAACTCTCCGCCCTGGTCGAGCGCGTCCTGGCCGGCGAGCCGCAGCGCATCACCCGCTCGCCCCGCGAGGCGGTGGTGGTGGTGTCGGAGGCCGAATGGGAAGGCCGGCAGGCGCAGCCGGGCACCCTCGCGGCCCTGTTCCTCGCCCATGCGGGCGAGACCGGGGAGGCCGGTTACGCCGACATCCTGCCGAACGGAGGGCGAGGCGGAGCTTAGAGGGAGTACCGGCCCTGTCCTGGCCCCGTCCGGTCGGACGGACGGTCCGGGGCCGAAAATCCTCGGCCATGGAACGAGGATGACAGCCCCGGCTGACGAACGGGCTCCTCGCGCCGCTTGCAGAGGGGAGGGCTCCGGCCGCCTGCATCGGCCAGGGGCCGCAAAGCCCGTGACGAACCGATACGGTTCTCATGCGGTTTCCGATCGATCGCCCGGCGATCCCTGCGGGATCGTGGCGATGGCTGCGCCATCGCTTTCGCGATGCGGAAACCGGCTTCGCTCAGGTGCGTGGAGCCTTCGGCTCCACCGCGCGGACTGGTGATACGATCGTCGGAACTCATCGTCCGAAAATCGTATCAGGCGGCCAGTTCCGAAAACCGTGTCCTCAACCCGCATGGCACGGCCGTGGGCCGATATGGCGGTGGCCCGGGTAAATCGTTCGCGCGGACGCCCATTCCCCGGACGAATGCGGCACCGACGGAAGGATATTCCAGGGCCATCGCTTCGGCGATCGAGAGCGCCCCGCCGAGAGGGTTCGGGGGGACGAATGTCCCCTCCGGGGGAACGAACGTCCCCCCGAACGCAGAGCGGAGCGAGAGCCGAGTGAGCGGCGACACGCCGTGTCGCGCACGACTGCCGGCGCCCGAGGCCCGAGCAGGGAACGAGGGCAACCGCTCTCGAGCGATGGCCCTGAAGGATATCCGGTAAACTGCGCGGCAGGTTGCCAAGCGTTTCCCCGTGCGGCGACGCTGTTGGCAGGCTGGTCGCCCCGAGGTGCATCCTGTGCTGTTTCCTGGTCTCCTTCCACTTCGCTCCGATCGTCGGGGAGTGGCGAGAATTGATTGAAAAATCGGATCGACTATTCTGTCGGCGGGTCGACTCGGGCGCTGATACTGGGAGGCGTCGAAGCTGACGGAGATTAACCTGCGTCAACGCGCAATCCGGGGTTGTGGAAATAAGGTTCGATCAACCTCCTGAGGTCCCATGCACGACAGCCTCAAGCATCCCTTCGATCGGGCGCGCGACCGCCTCGATCGCATGGACCGGATGCTGGCCGAGGGCGAGGTGCGGGTTGCGGAGCAACGCCTGCGGACGGCGCATGTCAGCGCCTACGGCTGGGACGTGGATCTGGCAGCCCGCGTGCTCGACCACATGGAGAGGCTGCTGGAGCAGCAGAAGAGGTTGCGCGAAACCATCGTCGCCTCGATTCGGGAACTCGAAGACAGCAGGCGGCTGAACGTCTGATACGGATTTCGGACGATCAGTTCCGCAAAACCGTATCGAAGCCCGCGCGGTGGAGCCGGAGGCTCCACACGCTTGAGCGAAGCCGGTTTCCGCATCGCGACAGCGACTGCAACGCAGTCGCCGAGCGATCATTCGGAAACCGTATGATCGACCATGATCCCGCGGCACGGCCTTCAGGCGGTCACGCCGTCTGCCCGAGCGGGGATGCTCCACGAGCGAGCCTCGCGACGGTGGAGGCCGGCCGGGGCGGCTGCGGACCGGCCGGCTTCCCGACGGCCGCCGCGCGCCTCGTCCGGTGCGATTGTGTCGCGGCCCTCGCCGAGGCCGACAGGGCACTCATCGCTCGCAAGCCCTCACTCTCGCCACCTTCGGAGCCCTCACTGGGCCACGAATCCAGTCGCCAGCGTAAGGGCTTCCCCATGCGGTTCATCAGCCTCTCTGCCATGCTGCTGTCGGTCCTGATGGTCCTGACAGTCGGCGCCCTGCTCAATCTTCTGGCCGCCCCCTTCCGGGCACTTCTGGCCGTCCGCCGCGCCTGAGCCGGTCAAGACAGCCGCGCTGCGGCCGTGCTAAAGGCCGGACAACAAAGCGACAGGGCCCTCGACCCCCGCCTCTTTGGGATCCAGACACCTCACGGCAATCCCCGGCGGCCAGGCCCATGTACCTCATCGACACCTCCGTCGTGTCCCTGTTCGATCCCCGGCTGCGCGGCGAGGCCGGCGCCGCGATCGCCTGGATGGAGCGGCACGACCGGCTGCTGTTTCTCAGTGCCGTCACGGTGCTGGAGCTGGAGCGCGGTCTCCTGGCCCTCCGACGCGAGGGTGCGGAGCGGAGGGCCGCGGTGATCGAGGCGCTGCGCGACGCGCTGCTGCGGGATTTCGGCCCGAGGATCCTGCCCGTCGACGCCGAGGTCGCGCTGGTCGCCGCCCGCCTCGCCGAGGCGCCGGACGCCGTCCCGCTGCCGGGCCTGCTCGTCGCCGCCACTGCCCGCTCCCGCGGGTTCACGGTGCTGACCCGCGACCCCGGCCGCTTCGCGGCAACCGGCGTCGCCGCTCTCGATCCCCTCGCCGGCCTGCCGCCGGATATCGGGGCCTGAGCGCGCGGGCCCGATCCGTGGGTGCGTCGAGAGCCTGGACGGTCCGGCGAAGCCGCCGCCCCGGCCACCGCTTCCCGCCCGCGATCCCGGGCCGGCGCAACGGCGGCCCGGGCCTCGCCTGCCGGGCGGGACGCCGGTCCCGCCGGGTCCGTGGTCAGGGCATCATCGTCAGGGCGGCCTCGAACAGGCCGTCCCAGCTCTCCTGCCAGAGGGAGAACAGGGTCGCCGGGGCGAGGGCGAGGACGGCGTGGGTCTCGCGCCCCGCGGCCCGCAGATCCGCTCCCAGTCCCTGCGCCAGCGCCCGCATCGGCCGGTTCCTCGCCAGCACTCGCATGTGGAGCTGCCGCACGCCGGCATTGCGCCCCGCCTCGGCGACCCGCCGCGCCAGGGCGGTGCCGAGGCCGCGCCGGCGAAACGGCGCCTCGACCGTGAAGGCCGCCTCGGCCTCGGCACCGAGGCGGTGCCCCCGGGCCGGACGAAGCTCGCCGATGCCGCGCAGGGTGTCGCCCACGAAGGCGCCGTAGACCCGACCCGCGGCGCCGAGCGCCCGCGCGGCGTAGGCCGCCGCGCCGTCGTCGCTGACCGGCCCCAGGAAGCGGTTGAAGCGGCCCTCGCCGTCGAGGCGGTGGAAATGCCCCACGACCGCTTCGCGGTCGCGCGGCCACAGTCGTCGGATGACGCATCCGGCGGCAGGATGATCGTGATCGGACATGTCTGTCGGCTCCGTTCTTCTTGTGGTTCGCCCGCCCCCGTCCGTTCCTCCACCCCCGGACCGGCACCGCGGCGCCGGCCGCGCCCGGCCGGGGATCACCCCGGTCCGATCCGCGGATTGTGCAATGCAGCAACGGGCGGCGCCGTTCCGCCGCCCCGGCGGGAGGCCGCCGTGCCCGAGGTGCATGGGGCGGCCCCATTCTGACCGCATTGCCCGTGGCGGAGCCTCGGGTTAAGCCGGGCCTCGTGACGAACAGCCCTGCTCCCGGGCGATCCGGCCCCGGCCCGGTCGCCGCCCGCTACGACGCCCTCGTGGCCTCCGGCGCGATCGAGCGCGATCCGGCCCAGCTCGTCCTCGTGGAGCGCCTCGACGCGCTGCTGCTGGAACTCGACCACGCGCCCGCGCCCGCGAAGCCCGGCGTGCTCGGCCGGCTGTTCGGGCGCAGGCCCGAGCCGGCGGCGGGGCCCAAGGGACTCTACGTCTGGGGCCTCGTCGGCCGCGGCAAGACGATGCTGATGGACCTGTTCCACGAGACGGCGCCGGAGCCCAAGCGCCGGGTCCACTTCCACGCCTTCATGGGCGACGTCCACGAGCGCATCCACCGCCACCGGCAGGCGGTGAAGCAGGGCACCGCCAAGGGCGACGACCCGATCGCCCCGGTGGCCGAGGCCCTCGCCGAGGAGGCGCGGCTGCTGTGCTTCGACGAGTTCACGGTGACCGACATCGCCGACGCGATGCTGCTCGGGCGCCTGTTCACCGCCCTGTTCGGCCACGGCGTCGTGATGGTGGCGACCTCGAACGTCGAACCCGACCGGCTCTACGAGGGCGGCCTGAACCGGGCGCTGTTCCTGCCGTTCATCGACCTGCTGAAGCAGCGGGTCGAGGTGGTGCGGCTCGACTCCCGGACCGATTTCCGACTGGAGAAGCTCGGCGGCTCGCCCGTCTACCACGTCCCGGCGGATGCCGCCTCGGCGGAGGCGCTCGACCGCGCCTTCCTGGCGCTGACCGGCGAGCGCCGCGGCCGGCCGGCCTCGATCGCGGTCAAGGGGCACGAGGTGGCGATCCCGGAGGCGTCCGGCGGCACGGCGCGCTTCACCTTCGCCGACCTCTGCGCCCGTCCCCTGGGGGCGGCCGACTACCTCGCCCTGGCGGAACGCTTCCACACGGTGATCGTCGAGGGCATTCCGGTGATGGACCTGCCCCAGCGCAACGAGGCCAAGCGGTTCATCACCCTGATCGACGCGCTCTACGACGCCCGGGTCAAGCTCCTCGCCTCGGCCGCCGCCGAGCCGACGGAACTGTACCGCGCCGAGACCGGCCGCGAGGCGTTCGAGTTCGAGCGCACGGTGTCGCGGCTGATCGAGATGCGCTCGGAGGAATACCTCGCCCTGCCGCATGGCCGGCCGGATTCCGAGGCGTCGGGAAGCACGACCGGTCTGGTGGAGACCTGACGCGCGAGGGCCCGTCGCCCCGATCCCGTATCACCGGCCCGCGCGGCGGAGCCTTGCTCCGCACGCATGAGCGAAGCCGGTTTCCGCCTCGCGTCGCGATTGCTCCGCAATCGCCGCGATCCCGCAGGGATCGCCGAGCGATCAACCGGAAATCGTATTACCGGCCCGCGCGGCGCGGAGCAGGGTTCCGCGCGCACCCGAGCGAAGCCGGAAGCCCCGTTGCGAAGCGATGGCCTCGCAACCGCCGCGATCCCGCGGCGATCGCCCGGAGCGATCGGTCGGATTTCGCGAGAGGGCTTCTCGCTCCTCCCGCGGCCCGGTAACGTCCGCCTTTTCCCGGGAACATCCTGACCTCGGCAGACTCTTCCGTTCATGACCCGCAGCCGCCCTGGCGCCAGGACCTCCGGCACCCAGAACCGCGACGAGCCGGCACCATCGGACGGTGAGGCCGCGGACGGGCCGTTCCCTGGCGGGGCCGCCGCCCGGGTGCGGGCGGCACCTCCCTCGGCCGATGCCCGCCTCCTCGCCATCGCGGCCGAGCACCTGCGCCGCCTCGGGCACCGGCAGGTCACGGTGGTGGGCGTGGCGGCGCAGGCCGGCATGACCCACGCCAACGTCTACCGCTACTTCCCCTCGAAGGTCGCGCTGGTCGACGCGGTCGCCGGACGCTGGCTGCGGGACGTCGAGGCGGAACTCGCCGTCATCGCCGACGCACCCGATCCCGCCGACGACAAGCTGGAGCGCCTGCTGCTGGCCCTGGCCGCCCTCCAGCGCGACGCGCTGCTCCACGATCCCAACCTGTTCGCGGTCCACCTCGACGCGACGGTCGAGTCGCGCCCGATCGCCCGCCGCCACCGCGGGCGGCTGCGCGTGCTCGTCGAGCGGGTCATCGAGGAGGGCCTCAATGCCGGCGCCTTCTCCCTGCGCGACCGGGAGCGGGCGCTGGCCTTCATCTTCGACGCCAGCCACCGCTTCACCCATCCGGCCTCGATCCAACTGGATGCCGAGATCCCGCGCGACCTGATCGACCTGCGGCTCGGCGCGGTGATCCGGGTCCTCCTGCGAGCCCTGCGGACCGGAGTACTCTGACGCGGGTGACAATCCAGCATTTCTGTAACCCGCGCTGCCACAATCGCGCAAACGCTTAACCGTCAAAGCGTTTTCCGAACGCCGGACAAGCTGACCGAGGTGCGGTCCTGCCGGTTCGGCCCGTAGGGCAGGACGGCTCGGGTTGTCGCGCCGGGCTTTTTTCGCCAAACAGACCCCCGCTTGGCGCGGGCTCCACGCGAGCGGACCCCGGCCCCTGACGGTTTCCTCCATACCGCGAAGGATCGGATCTCATATGGCACGCAAGAAGATCGCCCTGATCGGCGCCGGACAGATCGGCGGCACGCTCGCGCACCTCGCTGGCCTCAAGGAACTCGGCGACATCGTGCTGTTCGACATCGCCGATGGCGTGCCCCAGGGCAAGGGCCTCGACATCGCCGAGTCGGCCCCGGTCGACGGCTTCGACGCCAAGTACAGCGGCGCGAGCGACTACAGCGCCATCGCGGGCGCCGACGTCGTGATCGTCACCGCCGGAGTGCCGCGCAAGCCCGGCATGAGCCGCGACGACCTGATCGGCATCAACCTGAAGGTGATGGAAGCGGTCGGCACCGGCATCAAGACCCACGCCCCGAACGCCTTCGTGATCTGCATCACCAACCCGCTCGACGCGATGGTGTGGGCTCTGCAGAAGTTCTCCGGCCTCGATCCGAAGAAGATCGTCGGCATGGCCGGCGTGCTCGACTCGGCCCGCTTCCGCCACTTCCTGGCCGAGGAATTCGGGGTCTCGGTCGAGGACGTCACCGCCTTCGTGCTCGGCGGCCACGGCGACGACATGGTGCCGCTGGTGCGCTACTCGACGGTCGCCGGCGTGCCGCTGACCGACCTCGTCAAGCTCGGCTGGACGACCCAGGAGAAGCTCGACGCGATGGTCGAGCGCACCCGCAAGGGCGGCGGCGAGATCGTCAACCTGCTCAAGACCGGCTCGGCCTTCTACGCGCCCGCCGCCTCGGCGATCGCGATGGCCGAGAGCTACCTGAAGGACAAGAAGCGCGTCCTGCCCTGCGCCGCCCACCTCACCGGCCAGTACGGCGTCGACGGCCTGTTCATCGGCGTGCCGATCGTGATCGGCGAGAACGGCGTCGAGCGTGTCCTCGAGGTCGAGTTCTCGGCCGACGAGAAGGCGATGTTCGAGAAGTCGGTCAACTCCGTGAAGGGCCTGATCGAGGCCTGCAAGAGCATCAACGGCGCGCTGGCGTAACCGGCTGCCCGGCGGGCGGGCCGCGGTGGGGAGTGACCCTGCCGCGGCCTTCCGTCGACGCGTCCCCGCCCCGCCTGAACAGGAACACCGCCGATGAACATCCACGAATATCAAGCCAAGGCCGTGCTCAAGGAGTTCGGCCTGCCGGTCTCGAACGGCCGCGCGATCTTCAAGGCCAGCGAGGCCGAGGCCGCCGCCAACGAGCTCGGCGGTCCCCTCTGGGTCGTGAAGTCCCAGATCCACGCCGGCGGGCGCGGCAAGGGCAAGTTCAAGGAGGCCGAGGCCGGCGAGAAGGGCGGCGTGCGCCTCGCCAAGTCGGTCGAGGAGGTCAAGACCTTCGCCGGCCAGATGCTCGGCAACACCCTCGTGACGATCCAGACCGGCGAGGCCGGCAAGCAGGTCAACCGCCTCTACATCGAGGACGGCTCGGACATCGAGACCGAGTTCTACCTGTCGATGCTCGTCGACCGCGAGACCGGCAAGGTCGCCTTCGTGGTCTCGACCGAGGGCGGCATGGACATCGAGGCGGTCGCCCACGACACCCCCGAGAAGATCGTCACCTTCTCGGTCGACCCGGCCACCGGCGTGCTGCCGCACCACGGCCGCGCGGTCGCCAAGGCGCTCGGCCTCACCGGCGCGCTCGCCAAGGAGGCGGCGGACGTCACCACCAAGCTCTACGAGGCGTTCACCGCCAAGGACATGAGCATGCTGGAGATCAACCCGCTCATCGTCACCACCGACGGGCACCTGAAGTGCCTGGACGCCAAGATCTCGTTCGATTCGAACAGCCTCTACCGCCACCCGGACATCGTGCAGCTGCGCGACACCACCGAGGAGGACGAGAAGGAGATCGAGGCGTCGAAGTACGACCTCGCCTACATCGCGCTCGACGGCACGATCGGCTGCATGGTCAACGGCGCCGGCCTCGCCATGGCGACGCTCGACATCATCAAGCTCTACGGCGAGGAGCCGGCGAACTTCCTCGATGTCGGCGGCGGCGCCTCGGAGGAGAAGGTCACGGCGGCGTTCAAGATCATCACCGCCGACCCGAACGTGAAGGGCATCCTGGTCAACATCTTCGGCGGCATCATGAAGTGCGACGTGATCGCCAACGGGGTGATCGCGGCGGTGAAGGCGGTGGGCCTCCAGGTCCCGCTGGTGGTGCGCCTCGAGGGCACCAACGTCGAGAAGGGCAAGGAGATCATCCGCAACTCGGGCCTCAACGTGATCCCGGCCGACGACCTCGACGACGCGGCGCAGAAGATCGTCGCGGCGGTGCGCAAGGGCTGACGACGCGTGAGCGCCGAGATGGGGCTGTTCGTCCTCCTGGTCGTCTTCCCCGTTCTCCTGATGGCATCCATGGTCGCCGTCGTCCTGGGTGCCGTCCGGGGGATCCGGTGGCTCGCGGGCCTTCAAGCCGGGGTCGTGGCTGGAAGGATCACGCTCGTCGTCCTGGCTCTGCTCCCGATCTGGATGTTCGCCGAGTGTTCGGCCGTGATCGACGCTCCACCCGTCTACGTGGGGAACGAGGCCATCGATAACGACAGCACTGCGCGATCGACGATCATCCTGAGCCTCGTGCTCCTTCCATCGTCGATCATCAGCTTCTTGGCTGTCTGGAGATCGATCCGGTCCTTTTCCGACACAATTCGCCAGATGCACGCCGCCTAATCCGGAGTTCAGATTTCAATGTCCATCCTCATCGACAAGAACACCAAGGTCCTCTGCCAGGGCTTCACCGGCAAGAACGGGACCTTCCACTCCGAGCAGGCGATCGCCTACGGCACCAAGATGGTCGGCGGCACCTCGCCCGGGAAGGGCGGCTCGACCCATCTCGGCCTGCCGGTCTTCGACACAGTGAAGGAGGCCCGCGAGGCCACCGGCGCCGACGCCTCGGTGGTCTACGTGCCGCCGCCGGGCGCCGCCGACGCGATCTGCGAGGCGATCGACGCCGAGATCCCGCTGATCGTCTGCATCACGGAAGGGATTCCCGTCCTCGACATGGTGCGGGTCAAGCGCTCGCTCGAAGGCTCGAAGTCGCGCCTGATCGGCCCGAACTGCCCCGGCATCGTCACGGCGGGCGAGTCGAAGATCGGCATCATGCCGGCCAACATCTTCAAGCCCGGCTCGGTCGGCATCGTGTCGCGCTCGGGCACGCTGACCTACGAGGCGGTGTTCCAGACCACCAACGAGGGGCTGGGCCAGACCACCGCGGTCGGCATCGGCGGCGACCCGGTCAAGGGCACCGAGTTCATCGCGATGCTCGAACTGTTCTTACGTGACGACAGGACCGAGTCGATCGTGATGATCGGCGAGATCGGCGGCTCGGCCGAGGAAGAGGCGGCGCAGTTCATCGCCGACGAGGCCAGGCGCGGCCGCAAGAAGCCGATGGTCGGCTTCATCGCCGGCCGCACGGCGCCCCCCGGCCGCCGCATGGGCCATGCCGGCGCGATCATCTCGGGCGGCAAGGGCGGCGCCGAGGACAAGATCGCCGCGATGGAAGCCGCCGGCATCAAGGTCTCGCCCTCGCCGGCCCGCCTCGGCAAGACCCTGGTCGAAGTCCTGCGGGGCTGATTCCCGGCGCGGGGCTGACCTCCCGCAACCGGAAGGCGGCAACGCTTTCTGCACCCGGCGCATGGCAGACCGCCCGGCACCGGACGAGCCCCGACCCCACATCCGGGGCTCGACAGCGACGAATCCGGCGCCCGGTCCCTCTGGGCGCCCCCATTCCCCGGCGAGAGGGCGGCCCGACCCCCTTCACGTCCTCCCGGGCAGGAAACCGCGGATAGACACGCCATGGCACGCCAGGACGCGAACGAAGCCCTCCTCGGAACCTCGTTCCTCTACGGAGGCAACGCCACCTACATCGAGGAGCTCTACGCGACCTACACCCGGGACCCGAACGCGGTCGATCCGGAGTGGCGCAGCTTCTTCGAGGGCCTGAAGGAGGACCGGGCGACCGTCGTCAGGAACGCCGAGGGCGCGTCCTGGACCAAGCCGAACTGGCCGATCGCCGCCAACGGCGAGATCGTCTCAGCGCTCGACGGCAACTGGGCGACCCTGGAGAAGGCGGTCGGCGAGAAGATCAAGGCGCGCCAGGAGGCCAAGGGGCCGGCGGCCGCCCCGGTCGACGTCCAGCAGGCGACCAAGGATTCCGTGCGCGCGATCATGCTGATCCGCGCCTATCGCATGCGCGGCCACCTGCACGCCAAGCTCGATCCCCTCGGCCTGCAGGCGCGCGGCGACCACGAGGAATTGCACCCGCAGCATTACGGCTTCACCGAGGCCGACTGGGACCGCCCGATCTTCCTCGACAACGTGCTCGGGCTCGAATTCGGCACCATCCGGGAGATCGTCGCGATCCTGGAGCGGACCTACTGCCAGACCCTCGGCTTCGAGTTCATGCACATCTCCGATCCCGAGGAGAAGGCGTGGATCCAGGAGCGGATCGAGGGCAAGGACAAGGAGGTCTCGTTCACCGAGCAGGGCCGGCGGGCGATCCTCAACAAGCTGATCGAGGCCGAGGGCTTCGAGAAGTTCCTCGACCTCAAGTACACCGGCACCAAGCGCTTCGGCCTCGACGGCTCGGAGGCGATGGTCCCGGCGCTGGAGCAGATCATCAAGCGCGGCGGCGCGCTCGGCGTCACCGACATCGTGCTCGGCATGGCCCATCGCGGCCGCCTCAACGTGCTCGCCAACGTGATGTCGAAGCCGTTCCGGGCGATCTTCCACGAGTTCAAGGGCGGCTCGTCGTCCCCGGCCGAGGTCGAGGGCTCGGGCGACGTGAAGTACCACCTCGGCGCGTCGAGCGACCGCTCCTTCGACGGCAACACCGTCCACCTGTCGCTGACCGCGAACCCGTCGCACCTCGAGATCGTCGATCCCGTCGTGCTCGGCAAGGTGCGGGCCAAGCAGGATCAGGCGGGCGACGAGCAGCGCACCAGCGTGCTGCCGCTGCTGATCCACGGCGACGCCGCCTTCGCGGGACAGGGCGTGGTGGCGGAGTGCCTCGGCCTGTCGGGCCTGAAGGGGCACCGCACCGGCGGCTCGATCCACTTCATCATCAACAACCAGATCGGCTTCACCACCGATCCGCGCTTCTCGCGCTCCTCGCCCTACCCGTCCGACGTGGCGAAGATGGTCGAGGCGCCGATCTTCCACTGCAACGGCGACGACCCGGAGGCGGTGACCTTCGCGGCCAAGATCGCGACCGAGTACCGGCAGAAGTTCCACAAGCCGGTCGTGATCGACATGCTGTGCTACCGCCGCTTCGGCCACAACGAGGGCGACGAGCCGGCCTTCACCCAGCCGAAGATGTACCAGATCATCCGCAAGCACCCGTCGACGCTGGAGACCTACTCCAAGCGCGTGATCGAGGCCGGCGCGGTGAAGGCCGAGGAGGTCGAGGCCCGCAAGTCCGAGTTCCGCGCCACCCTCGACACCGAGTTCGACATCGCCACCGGCTACAAGGCCAACAAGGCCGACTGGCTCGACGGCCGCTGGTCGGGCCTGAAGGCGGTGCGCGAGGACGAGGACGACCCGCGCCGCGGCCGCACCGGCGTGGCGACCGACCTCCTGAAGGAGATCGGCCACCGGATCACCACGGTCCCGGCGGAGTTCCACCTCCACCGCACGATCAAGCGCTTCCTCGACAACCGCGCCAAGGCGATCGAGACCGGCGAGGGCCTCGACTGGGCCACCGCCGAGGCGCTGGCCTACGGCTCGCTGCTGCTCGAGGGTCACAAGGTCCGGCTCTCGGGCCAGGACGTCGAGCGCGGCACCTTCTCGCAGCGCCACTCGGTGCTGATCGACCAGGAGAACGAGGAGCGCTACACGCCCCTCAACCACATCAAGGACGGCCAGAGCCGCTACGAGGTCATCAACTCGATGCTCTCGGAGGAGGCGGTGCTCGGCTTCGAGTACGGCTACTCGCTCGCCGAGCCCAACGCCCTCGTCCTGTGGGAGGCGCAGTTCGGCGACTTCGCCAACGGCGCCCAGGTCGTGGTCGACCAGTTCATCTCGTCCGGCGAGCGCAAGTGGCTGCGCATGTCGGGCCTCGTGATGCTGCTGCCGCACGGCTACGAGGGCCAGGGGCCGGAGCACTCCTCCGCCCGCCTGGAGCGCTACCTGCAGATGTGCGCCGAGGACAACATGCAGGTCGCCAACTGCACGACGCCCTCGAACTACTTCCACATCCTGCGCCGGCAGCTCAAGCGCGACTTCCGCAAGCCGCTGGTGCTGATGACGCCGAAGTCGCTGCTGCGCCACAAGCGGGCGGTGTCGCCGCTCTCCGACCTCGCCGAGGGCTCGACCTTCCACCGGGTGCTGTGGGACGACGCCGAGAAGGCGCAGGACGGGATCAAGCTCGCCAAGGACGACAAGGTCCGGCGCGTGGTGCTGTGCTCGGGCAAGGTCTACTACGACCTGTTCGAGGAGCGCGAGAAGCGCGGCGTCAACGACGTCTACCTCCTGCGCGTCGAGCAGCTCTACCCGTTCCCGTTGAAGTCGCTCGCCGCCGAGATTGCCCGGTTCCGCAACGCCGAGGTGGTGTGGTGCCAGGAGGAGCCGAAGAACATGGGCTCCTGGGCCTTCGTCGAGCCCTACCTCGAATGGGTGCTCAACCAGGCCGGCTCCGCCTCCAAGCGTCCGCGCTACGTCGGCCGCCCGGCCTCGGCCTCGACCGCGGTCGGCCTGATGTCGAAGCATCTCGACCAGCTCCAGGCCTTCCTCAACGAGGCCCTGGCGGTCTGATCCGCCGGATCGCGCCGCATCCTTCCCGGCACCCCGCCCGCGGGGCGCCGCTCTCCCCCTGCCCGGGCCCCCGGCCCCAACCCTGACAGACGGACATCATGGCCACCGAAATCCGCGTCCCGACCCTCGGCGAATCCGTGAGCGAGGCCACGATCGGCCGCTGGTTCAAGAAGCCCGGCGACACCGTGAAGGCCGACGAGCCCCTCGTCGAACTCGAGACCGACAAGGTGACCCTCGAGGTCAACGCCCCGGCCTCGGGCCAGCTCGGCGACATCGTCGCCAAGGACGGCGAGACGGTGGAGCCCGGCGCGCTGCTCGGCTCGATCGTCGAGGGCGGCGCCGGCGAGGCGCCGAAGGACGGCTCCAGGAAGGAAGCCCCGAAGGAGGCGGCCAAGGAGCCGGCCAAGTTGGAGCCGGCGAAGTCCGAACCTGCGAAGTCGTCCGCGGCCGCCTACGGCAACCACGGCGAGGCCGCCCCCGCCGGCCAGTCCCGCCCGGCCGGCGACCACGGCCCGGCGGTTGGCCGCATCGCCCAGGAGAGCGGCGTCGATCCCGCGACCGTCTCCGGCAGCGGCAAGGACGGCCGCGTCACCAAGGGCGACATGCTCGCCGCGGTGAAGGGCGGCGGCGCGGCCGCGCCCGCTCCTCCGGCCCCGACCCAGATCGCCCGCGCTCCCTCGGCGCCCGACGATGCGTCCCGCGAGGAGCGGGTGCGCATGACCAAGCTGCGCCAGACCATCGCCCGGCGCCTGAAGGACGCGCAGAACACCGCCGCGATGCTGACGACGTTCAACGACGTCGACATGGGCGCGGTGATGAGCATGCGTCAGCAGTACAAGGACGTGTTCGAGAAGAAGCACGGCACCAAGCTCGGCTTCATGGGCTTCTTCACCAAGGCGGTGATCCAGGCCCTGAAGGACGTGCCGGCGGTGAACGCCGAGATCGACGGTCAGGATCTCGTCTACAAGAACTACTACCACGTCGGCATCGCGGTCGGGACCGACAAGGGACTGGTCGTGCCGGTGGTGCGCGACGCCGACGCCCTGTCGATCGCCGGGATCGAGAAGGCCATCGCCGGCTTCGGCCGCAAGGCCCGCGACGGCAAGCTGTCGATCGAGGAGATGCAGGGCGGCACCTTCACGATCACCAACGGCGGCATCTACGGCTCGCTGATGTCGACCCCGATCCTCAACGCGCCGCAATCGGGCATCCTCGGCATGCACCGCATCGAGGAGCGGCCGGTGGTGCGCGGCGGCAAGATCGAGGCGCGGCCGATGATGTACCTCGCCCTGTCCTACGACCACCGCATCGTCGACGGGAAGGAGGCCGTGACCTTCCTGGTGCGGATCAAGGAGGCCCCTGGAGGACCCGGCGCGTCTCGTGCTGGATCTGTGAGGCGGGGCCGGCCCGTCTCGGTGGGCTGAGTCCGGGCGCCGTCGGTGGCGCGCATTCTCCTCGCCCCGCTTGCGGCACGGCTGTCCGGGGAAGAATGGGCGCGTCTCCCCTCTCCCGATCGGGAGAGGGGCCGGGCCGGATCTGAAAGATCCGCGTGAGGGTGGCTCGGGTTCCGCAAAGACCCAGGACGGTTGAGCTGCGCAGCTCGACGATCAGCGTCTCATCCTGAACCCGAGCTACCCTCGCGCGATCTTCGATCGCCCCTACCCCTCTCCCACTCGGGAGAGGGGATCCCGCGCGTGATTCTGAACAGGAATTTTCCCTGGCAGTCGTGCGCCCGCGGGGGGAGGAGAAGACCCGCACCCTTGCCTGCTCCCTTCGGCTCTCCGGCGAGGCCGCGCTCGTCTCACCCACCAGGGGCAGCCCGCGACCCATCAACCTGACATTGCATGATCGTTTGACGGCAGGGCCCGCCTCGGGAATGGGGAGGGGCCCCTCGCAGAACCGGGGGCGTTCAGCTCGGGAAGGAACGTCGATGGACAAGGTCCTGGTGGTCACCGGCGGCAGCCGCGGAATCGGCCGCGCGGTCTCGCTGCTCGCGGCGCAACGCGGCTGGCGCGTCTGCCTGTCCTACGTGTCGAACCGCGAGGCCGCCGACGCGGTGGTGCGGGAGATCGAGGCCGGTGGCGGCAAGGCGCTCGCCGTGCGCAGCGACGTGGCGGTCGAGGCCGAGGTCGAGACGCTGTTCCGGGAGGCCGACGGGCTCGGGACCCTCGGGGGCCTCGTCAACAATGCCGGTGTCGTGGACTACGCCGCCCGCGTCGAGGAGATGACCGGCGCGCGGCTGACCCGGATGATGACCACCAACGTCGTCGGCTCGTTCCTGTGCGCGGCCCAGGCGGTGCGGCGGATGTCGACGAGGCACGGCGGCCGGGGCGGCGCCATCGTCAACCTGTCGTCGGTCGCCGCGCGCCTCGGCGCGCCCGGCCAGTACGTCGACTACGCCGCCTCGAAGGGGGCGATCGACACCTTCACCACCGGCCTCTCGGTCGAGGTCGCCGCCGAGGGCATCCGCGTCAACGCGGTCGCCCCCGGCCTGATCGAGACCGAGATCCACGCCAGCGGCGGCCAGCCCGACCGGCTCGTGCGCCTCGGCCCCTCGGTGCCGATGAAGCGCGTCGGCACCGCCGAGGAGGTCGCCGCGCCGATCGTCTGGCTGCTCTCCGACGAGGCGTCCTACACCACCGGAACCATCGTGACGGTCTCGGGCGGCCGTTAACACCGCCCTCCTCAATCCGGTCGCACGACCGGCGCGGGCCTTGCTGCGCCGGTCGGGCGACCTCACTGTGCGGAAGCTCTCATGTCCTACGATCTCGTCGTCATCGGCACCGGCCCCGGCGGCTACGTCTGCGCCATCCGGGCCGCCCAGCTCGGCCTCAAGACCGCGGTGGTCGAGAAGCGCGCCAGCCACGGCGGCACCTGCCTCAACGTCGGCTGCATCCCGTCGAAGGCGCTGCTGCACGCCTCGGAGGCGTTCGAGGAGGCGACGAAGCACTTCCCCGACCTCGGCATCACGGTCGGCGAGCCGCAGCTCGACCTCAAGAAGATGATGGCGTTCAAGCAGGACGGCGTCGACGGCAACACCAAGGGCGTCGCGTTCCTGCTCAAGAAGAACGGCGTCGAGAGCTTCCACGGCACCGGGCGCCTCGCCGGCGCCGGCCGGGTCGAGGTGCTGTCGGAGGACGGCGGCAACCAGATGCTGGAGACCAGGAACGTCGTCATCGCGACCGGCTCCGACGTCGCCAACCTGCCGGGCGTGACCATCGACGAGGAGGTCGTGGTCTCGTCCACCGGCGCCCTCGACCTCGCCAGGGTGCCGGGCAAGCTCCTCATCATCGGCGCCGGCGTCATCGGCCTCGAACTCGGCTCGGTGTGGCGGCGGCTGGGCGCCGAGGTCACGGTGGTCGAGTACCTCGACCGCATCCTGCCGGGGATGGACGGCGAGGTCGGCAAGCAGTTCCAGCGCATCCTCCAGAAGCAGGGCATCGCCTTCAAGCTGTCCTCGAAGGTCACCGGCGTGACCCGCGACGGCGCCGGCGCCACCGTGACGGTCGAGCCGGCCGCCGGCGGCGCGGCGGAAACGCTCCAGGCCGACGTGGTGCTCGTCGCCATCGGCCGGGTGCCCTACACCGCCGGGCTCGGCCTGGAGACGGTCGGGGTGCAGCTCGACAACAAGGGCCGCATCCTCACCGACAACCACTACGCCACCAACGTCACCGGCCTCTACGCCATCGGCGACGTCATCGCCGGCCCGATGCTGGCCCACAAGGCCGAGGACGAGGGCGTCGCGGTCGCCGAGATCCTCGCCGGCAAGGCCGGGCACGTGAATTACGGCGTGATCCCGAACGTGGTCTACACCACGCCGGAGGTCGCCTCGGTCGGCCTGACCGAGGAGGAGCTGAAGAAGGATGGCGTGACCTACAACACCGGCAAGTTCCCGTTCACCGCCAACGGCCGCGCCAAGGTCAACCACACCACCGACGGCTTCGTGAAGGTGCTGGCCGATGCCGGGACCGACCGGGTGCTCGGCGTCCACATCGTCGGCCCGGATGCCGGCAACCTCATCATGGAGGTCGCGGTGGCGATGGAGTTCGGCGCCTCGTCGGAGGACATCGCCCGCACCTGCCACGCCCACCCGACCCTGACCGAGGCGGTCAAGGAGGCGGCCCTCGCCGTGGACAAGCGCGCCCTGCACATGTGATCGGCCCGCCGCGCCCGGCCCGGGCGCGGTCGCCGGCGCAGGCCGGACGAGGCGAGGACAGACCCTGCGGCGGATCGGCCGCAGGGGGAATTTTAACCCATCGTGGAACGCATCCGCCGCTGAACCGTAGCCCCGCCGTCGTCCCAAACACGAGGGCCCGGACATGTTCATGCGGATCGATCGGCTTCAGGCCGAGCTTCCCCAGCCTAAAAAGCCAGACCCGAACGCGGCGGCTGCCCTGCAGGAACTGTTGGGCGGCAAGTACGGCGAGATGTCGACGCTGGGGAACTACATGTTCCAGAGCTTCAACTTCCGCAACAAGTCGAAGCTGCGTCCGTTCTATAGCCTCGTGTCGAGCATCTTCGCCGAGGAACTCGGCCATGTCGAGCTGGTCTCGACCGGCATCTCGATGCTGAACAACGGCCCCGGCGACGACACCCCGGACGTCGACGTCTCGAAGGCGCCGTTCGAGGAGATGAAGGACGTCCGCCTCGCCGGCAGCTTCCTGTCGAACGGCGGCGGCGCGATGCCGATGAACGCGAACGCGGCGTCGTGGAACATGGACATGGTCACCACGACCGGAAACATCATCATCGATCTGCTGCACAACTTCCATCTCGAATGCGGCGCCCGGCTGCACAAGCTGCGGGTCTACGAGACCCTGACCGATCCGACCGGGCGCGAGGTCTGCGGCTACCTGCTGGTGCGCGGCTCGGTCCACGCCCACGCCTACGGCCTGGCGCTGAAGAAGCTGACCGGCGTCGAGATCGAGAAGATGCTGCCGACGCCCAACATCAAGCTCGACAACATCCCGGAATGCCAGAAGTACCTGCAGGAGGGCAGCCACCGGCGGCTCTACCGCTTCAGCCCGAGCGACTACCAGGAGGCCGCCGGCGTGTGGTCGAACGACGAGGTGGCGCTGCCGGGCGATCCGCCGGGCAACCTCGAAGTGGTGGACGGCCTGCCGGAGGGCGGCAAGATCCCCGAACTCGACGGCAATTACGGCGCCTTCGCGCCGAACTACGCCCCCGAGGAGATCTTCGAGATCGCGAGCAAGCTCTACCAGAAGAGCCGCTGACGACCGGCGGGCGGGCTTCTCGGGTCCCGCCCGCTTCCCTTGCTTGAGGTGCCCGCCGATGAAACAGCACAAGTCTCTGCGCGATCAGGTCGTCGTCGTCACCGGCGCGTCGAGCGGGATCGGTCTTGCCACCGCCCGCATGGCGGCCGAGGGCGGCGCCCGCGTGGTGCTGGTGGCCCGCAACGGCGAAGCCCTCGCCCGCATCCGGTCCGACATCGAGGCGGCGGGCGGCCGGGCGATCCACGTCGTCGCCGACGTCGGCAAGCGCGAGGACGTCCAGGCGGCCGCCGACCGCGCGGTGGCGGCCTACGGCGGCTTCGACACTTGGGTCAACGTCGCGGGCCTGACTATCTACGGGCCGCTGCGCAAGGTCAGCGACGAGGACCACGCCCGCCTGCTCCAGACCAACCTCTGGGGGACCGTGTTCGGCTCCCTGGTCGCGGTCGAGCACCTGAAGGAGCGCGGCGGCGCGCTCATCAACGTCGGCAGCGTCGCCTCCGACCTCGCCTTCCCGTTCCAGGGCATGTACTGCGCCAGCAAGCACGCGGTGAAGGGCTTCACCGACGCCCTGCGGATGGAGCTGGAGCAGGACGGCCTGCCAATCAGCGTGACGCTGGTCAAGCCGACCTCGATCGACACGCCGCTGCCGCAGCGGGCGCGCAACTACATGGACCGCGAGCCGACGCTGCCGCCACCGATCTACCCGCCGGAGGAGGTCGCCCACGCGATCCTGCACGCGGCGGTGCATCCGCAGCGCGACATCTTCGTCGGCGGCGGCGGCCGGGTCCTGGTCGGCCTGAAGGAATTCGCCCCGGGCGCCTACGACAAGCTGGCGCCGGCGATCATCGCCTTCCAGCAGCGCAACGAGCCGCCGCGGGACCCGGAGGGCGCCCTGCGCGAACCGGTCGGCGACGGAGCGGCGAAGGGCCATCAGCCGGGCTTCGTGCGGCGCAAGAGCTACTACACCCGGGCGAGCCTGCATCCGGCCAAGACCGCCGGCCTCGTCGGCCTCGGGCTGTCGCTGGCGGTGGGGCTGCTCGGACGGGCGCGCGGCAACCGTTCCCGGTTCTGAGGCGCCTGCCTCACGCGACCGCGTGGGCGCCCGCGGCGACGGCGGCGATCAGGCCGCCGCAGGCGAGGCTGACCAGCAGCGCGACGGGGGCTGGCAGCCCGAGGGTGACGCGGACCGCGACCGCATGGATGTGCAGCAGGATCACCCCGAAGGCGGCAGCGTAGAGCGCCGCGAGGCCCGGCGTCGCCAGCCCGAGGAGCAGCAGGAGCCCCGGCAGCGACAGCACCGCCAGGGCGAGCGCCAGGGTCCAGTTGGTGACGATGACGAACGGCACGTAGGCCCGCGTCAGGCCGAGGCGCCGTGCGACCGCGCCCGCCGTCACCGGCACGACCAGGAACGCCGCGAGGGCGCCGCCCAGAACCGCCAGGGTGGTGTGATCGGCGCGCAGGAGCGGCGTGCCCGGACCCCGCTCCAGGGCCAGCGCGACCACCACCGCCGGCGCGGTGAGCCAGATCGCCCCGAACGAGCGCCAGAACCCGCGCTCGCTGACGTCGAACTGGCGCAGGGCCTGCGGATGGCGGTTGAGCAGCGCGGCGGCGCCCCGCAGGGAGCGGCCGACTTCCTCGGCGGTGACGAGCATGACGCCTCCGGCGACCAAACGGTGGTCGGTCCACCGTTGACCGAAGGAGATTCGACTTTCGTCGTAGATCGGTCAAGCCGGATCTCGCGGCGCAGCATCCGCCGGGAAGCAGGTGTCGAGCACCCGGCGGTAGATCGCCGCGAGGCGATCGAGATCCGCCACGGGGACGCATTCGTCGACCTGGTGCATGGTCTGCCCGACGAGACCGAACTCGATCACCGGGCAGGCATCCTTGATGAAGCGGGCATCCGAGGTGCCGCCGGTGGTCGACAGGACCGGGCGCAGGCCGGTCTCGGCCGCGATCGCATCGGCGACGCGCTCCACGAAGGCGTCGGGCCGCGTCAGGAAGGCGACGGCGTTGGTCGGGCGCAGGGCGAGGTCGTAGCGCGCGCCCTGCGCGGCCCCGGCGAGGCGGCGGCGCAGCTCCTCGGCCAGGGTCACGGGCGTCCACAGGTCGTTGAAGCGGATGTTGAACGTGGCGCGGGCCGTTGCCGGGATCACGTTGGTCGACGGGTTGCCGACGTCCAGCGTCGTGAATTCGAGGTTCGAGGCGTCGAAATGCGCCGTCCCCGCGTCGAGCGGCGCGGCGAGCAGCGCGGCGGCGAGGCGCAGCAGGTGCGGGATCGGGTTGTCGGCCCGGTGCGGGTAGGCGACGTGGCCCTGGATGCCGTGAACCGTCAGGTCGCCGGTGAGCGAGCCGCGCCGGCCGATCTTGATCATCTCGCCGAGCCGGTCGGGGTTGGTCGGCTCGCCGAGCAGGCAATGGTCGAAGCGCTCGCCCCGCGCCAGCGCCCAGTCGAGCAGCTTCGGGGTGCCGTTGACCGCCGGGCCCTCCTCGTCGCCGGTGATGAGGAAGGCGATCGAGCCGCCGAAATCCGGGCCGCGCGCGGCGAGGAAGCCGAGCACCGCCGCGAGCATGCAGGCGATGCCGCCCTTCATGTCGACCGCGCCGCGGCCGTAGAGCACGCCGTCGGCCACGGTGCCGTCGAAGGGCCCGTGCCGCCACGCGCCGGCATCGCCGGGCGGCACCACGTCGGTGTGGCCGGCGAGCAGCAGGCAGGGGCCGGAGCGGCCGATGCGGGCGTAGAGGTTCTCGACGTCCGGGGTGCCCGGTTCGGAGAAGACCGGTCGCTCGACCGAGAAGCCGGCCGCCCCGAGACGGCCGGCGAGCGTGGCGAGCGCCCCGCCCTCTGCCGGGGTGACGGAGGGGCAGCGGATCAGGTCCTGGGCCAGGGCCAGCGGGGAGGGGAGTGCGGTCACGGGGGCTCGTCTCGTCGCGGCGGGTGGCGACAGCGGTAGCGCCGCAGGAGAGGCTTGCAAACCGGCTCTTCCTCCGCCGGCCGGCCTCGCCTATCTCACGGGCCATGACGAGTCTCAGCCCCGACGAGATCGAGCGCTACGCCCGCCACATCGTGCTGCGGGAGGTCGGCGGCCCGGGGCAGGTCCGGCTGAAGGCGGCGCGGGTGCTGGTGGTCGGGGCCGGCGGCCTCGGGGCGCCGCTGATCCAGTACCTCGCCGCCGCCGGACTCGGGACGATCGGCATCGTCGACGACGACACCGTGTCGCTGTCGAACCTCCAGCGCCAGGTGATCCACGGCACGCCCGATCTCGGCCGGCCGAAGGTCGAGAGCGCTGCGGAGGCGGTGTCGCGCCTCAACCCCCACGTCCGGGTCGAGGCGCATCCGCTGCGGCTCGACGACCGCAACGCCGAGGCGCTGGTCGCCGGCTACGACCTCGTCGCCGACGGCTCGGACAATTTCTCCACCCGCTACGCGGTGTCGGATGCCTGCTTCCGGGCGCGCCGGCCGCTGGTGACGGCGGCGCTCGGCCAGTTCGACGGCTCGCTCACCACGATCCGGGCCCACGAGGCCGGCGCGGACGGGCGCCCGAACCCGACCTATCGCTGCCTGTTCCCGAACCCGCCCCCGGCGGACTCGGTTCCGACCTGCGCCGAGGCCGGGGTGATCGGGGCGCTGGCCGGCCTGATGGGCTCGCTGATGGCGCTGGAGGTGATCCGGGCGCTGACCGGCTTCGGCGACAGCCTCGTCGGCCGGCTGCTGATGGTCGATGCCCGCTCGCTGCGGTTCGAGACCCTGCGCTACGGCTGGGACCCGGACAATCCGCTGAGCGGGCGCGGGGCCGCGGGCTGAAGGGCGAACTCGAAGACCTGGAGCAGCATCCGATCACGTTGCAATCGGATGCTGCTCCAGGTCGTTGATTTTGCCGCATTTTCTAGAACAGGGACCCAAGCAGAGTTGCCCCGTGCAACTCTGCTTGGCCCTGCCCGGCAACCGGGCTGCCTCCTCGCGTCGACCGCCCCCTGGGACGGACTCGCCAGCATTCTCGGGAGCGGATGCTGTGCCAAGCCGATCGCGGACGAATTATAAGATTTCCGGTTGATCGCTCGGCGATCCCTGCGGGATCGTGGCGATTGCTGCGCCATCGCTTTCGCGATGCGAAAATCGGCTTCGCTCAGGTGCGCGCAGAGCTTCGCTCTGCGCCGCGCAGGCTGGTGATACGGTTTCCGGAAGGAATCTTCCGGACATCGTATCACATGGCTCGTTTGGGAGCAGCCTGCAGGAATTCCTGGAGCTGCTGCTTGTAGAACCTGGCGAAGCCCGTGGTGCCGTGGCCGGTGGTTTCGTCGCTGGACGGTATCAGGTACAGGCGCCCGCTCTTCAGGCGCTTCATCTCGCGCTCCATGATCCCTGTCTCGGGTGGGTTGCGCTCGTCGTCCGCGGAGTTGATGGCCAGCACTGCCGCTTCGATCTTCTCAAGGCCCGCAGAGGGATCGTAGCCGCGCGACGACTCCCACTGATAGATGTAATCGTTGGCGTCCAGATTGAACGGCGCCGCCAGGCGAGCATCCACGAGCTTGTCGGCCAGCGCACCTGTCGGCCCCTGCTTTTGCAGGGCCAGCGTGCCGCCGCTGGTGGCCAGAGCAAAGAAGACGTTGGCGACCCGCAGCGAGGGCGGCTGGGTCGTGTACTCGCCATCGGCATAGGTTGGGTCGCGCCGGATGGTCTCGATCAGGAGCCTGCGCGTCATCCAATTGCGGCTCCCCATCTCGCTCGGCTGCGACGCCATGGGGACGAGGGCGTCCATGTACTCGGGATGCTTCACGCCCAGGATCCAGGCGTGCATGCCTCCCATCGAGTTGCCGATGACGAGCCGGACGTGCTTGAGGCCGAGATGCTCCCTGAGCAGCAGGTACTGCGCTGCGGCCATGTCGTCGTAGTTGTATCGTGGAAACCTTGCCTTCAATCCATCCGAAGGCTTGGACGACTTTCCATGGCCGATCGCGTCCGGGATGATGATGTAGTACCTGGCCGCATCGAGCGGCTGGCCAGGACCGAACAGCTCGCCGGCAAACCCGGGCGTCAGCATGCTGGCCGCCGAGCCGGTCGTGCCATGCAGGACGACCACCGGTTCGCCCTTTGGATCTCCGACCGTGGTGTAGTGCAGACGCAGCTCCGGCAGGACTTCGCCGGTGTGGAACTTGAAGTCCTTGATCGTCCAGTCGCCTTCCTTGGGCGCTGGGTAGTCTGCGGCGATCGATGCGAGAGCAATCAACGACAGGGCTGCGGCCGCGCTTGCGGTCTGCAACAGACTCAAGATTCGCATTCGTCTTCCTCCGCAGCATCGGTTTCTTGTTGACGGACTGACCCGGGCAGGGTTGCAGACACGGTACACGACAGTGGGGAAGAGCCGTGCTCGGGTGTGGTGCCCGCCCGCCATGACTGCCGCCCCACTCCGGTCCCGGAAAGGGCAGGATGCGACCTCCTGCGGTGGATCCGCACGAGATCGTGCTCGATGGCGGGTGAGGCTGCTTGCGCTCCCTGTCGTGTGCCGTGAGCCGCACAGGGCAACTCTGCCCAGGTCCCTGGACCTGCATCGTTTTCGTTGCCGGAACGGTGATCATTCCGGCGCCGGCCGTTCACGGCCGGCAGAATGATACGGATTTCGGACGATGAGTTCCGAAATCCGTATCCAGGCCTGCGCGGCGGAGCTTTGCTCCGCATGCGTGAGCGAAGCCGGTTTCCGCATCGCGAAAGCGACCGCTCGCGGTCGCCTGAAGCGATCATTCGGAAACCGTATGACACCGAGTATCACGCCTCCAGCCCCGGCGGGCAACAGGCAGGCCATCGACCCGGGCGCCGGCCCTCGCCTCGCCGGTTGCGTGTCCGGAGCGGGCGTTCGGCACGCAGGGCCGAACCTTGTCCTTTCCGCCATCTGCAACCCTCCACGTGGTCGGGCTGACCGGGGTTCGGCCTAATCGCCGATCCCGTCGCGTCCCTGCACCGTCATCAGCGTCGCGGTGAGCAGGGCGACGAGCCGCTCGCGGCCCTCGCTCTCGGAAAACACCTCGGCCTGGGCCAGGGTGAGGGTGCGCCCGGCCTTCACCACCCGGCCGCGGGCGACGAGGCGCTCGCCGGCGGCGGGCGCCACGAGGTTGATCTTGAACTCGGTAGTCAGAACGCCGGCGCCCGGCGGCATCAGGCTGAGCGCGGCGTAGCCGGCGGCGCTGTCGGCGATGGCGCTCACCGCCCCGGCATGGACGAAGCCGTGCTGCTGCGAGACGGCGGGGCCCGGCCGCAGGGCGATCTCGACCGATCCCGGCGCGACCGCGTCGAGCGTCGCTCCGAGCGTCCGCATCAATCCCTGCCTGGCGAAGCTCGACCGGACGCGCTGCGCGCCCTCCGAGCCCGCGGAATCGTCGGCCACGTCCTGTCCCTCCCGTGATGGCGTCGCTGAAGGCGATCTCGAGCGCGACCGTAGGGCCTGGGGCCGTGCGCCGGAAGCTGGCGGGGCGCGCCGACGGAAAAAGCCCCGGATCTCCTCCGGGGCTCCTGGTCTCGCGTGGGGCGGGGCCGGTGCGGCCCGGCTGCGCCCTACTTGAAGATGTTGAGAAGGCCGCCCGGCTCGGCGTAGACGCCCGGATTGGCGGTCGAGGCCTGCCAGCGGATCGAGCCGATGAAGGCGTCGCCGCACCAGCGCGAGGTGCCGCCGTTGCCGTAACCGCGGAAGTCGCCGGTGAGCGCGAAGCACTGGGTCGGCGTCAGGTCGGTGGTGTGGAAGCGGAAATCGACCAGCAGGTTCTTGTACGACCAGGACAGGCCGACGTTGCCGTAGTTGTAGCTCGGCAGGTTGAAGCTGGCGAAGCGGTTGATGTCGGGGTTGAAGCCGGTGGCCGAGGTCTTGGCCGCGCCGAGGAAGTAGTGGCCGCCCTCGCCCGAGAACGAGAAGCCGCCGGCATACGCCTCCGGCAGGAACGAGAACCACGAGGCCGGCAGGGTGTAGGCGATGGTGCCCGAGGTGTAGGTGCCGTTGGTGTGCTGGCCGAGGTAGTTCGGCGCGAAGAACACGTTGGCGCCGATCGCCAGTTCCGGCGTCGCCTGGAACAGCGCCTTGCCGGCGTACTCGATGAAGTCGGTGTTGGCGGTCGTCAGCGGCGTACCGGCGGCGCTGAACAGGCGCTGCTCGTTCGGGTAGAAGTAATAGATCACGCCGAGGTCGAACGACAGCTTGTCGAAGGTCGGCCGGATGCCGGCGACGAGGTCGAACTCGAAGTCGGGCCGCGTCGGCAGGCGGGTCTGCCAAGTGTAGAAGCCGGCATAGGCGAAGTTATTGAAGAACTGCGCCTCGAAGAAGGTCTGGTAGCTGCCCTGGAGGTTCGACTGCGAGACACCGCGGAAGTTGTAGTCCGTGGCGTATTGCGAGTACCAGGAGAAGCCGATCAGCGGATCGGGAGCCTTCGCTTCGGCGGGCATCACCTTGGGCGCCGTCGACAGATCCGCGGCCTGGACCGGACCGAAGTTCAGGGTCGCGCCGAGAACCGCGATCGCACCCTTCAGAAAAAACCGCTGACTCATCTTGGAAGGCCCCATCGTGCTTTCGAAGCACGGTGGCGAATTCTGCCGTTTTGATCAAAACTAACTTTCGAGCATTTGCCTATTTCATGGGCATTCCGGAGGGTTCGATGATCGCGCCGCGAAAATGTTGCCATGCTGCCACAGTTCGCGGACGGTCCGGTCGGACCGGGGATGAGCGGACCGGTCTGTCCAGCGCCCGGAACCGCGTCCCACCGGCCTCCGGGAAACCTGTCGACGAAAGAAAGCCCCGGTGCGGTGGCACCGGGGCTCGCTGACCCAGAGGATGGTCGGGGTCGGTCAGTAGTTGTAGGCGCGCTCGCCGTGGTCGGCGACGTCGAGACCCTCGCGCTCCTCGTCCGAGGTCACCCGCAGGCCGACCAGCACGTCCACCAGCTTGTAGAGGATGGCCGAGCCGATGCCGGACCACAGGATGGTGAAGCCGACCGCCTTGGCCTGGGCCAGGAAGGCCGGGCCGAACTCGTAGGCGGCGGCGACGAGCTCGCCGGGCTTGGTGGTGTAGTCGGGGACGCCGACGCCGCCGAGCGCCGGGTTGACCAGGATGCCGGTGGCGAGCGCCCCGATGATGCCGCCGACGCAGTGGACGCCGAACACGTCGAGGGAGTCGTCGTAGCCGATGGCGTTCTTGACCGTCGAGCACATCACGAAGCAGACCGCGCCGGCGACGAGGCCGAGGACGATCGAGCCCATCGGGCCGGCGAAGCCGCAGGCCGGCGTGACGGCGACGAGGCCGGCGATGGCGCCCGACAGCATGCCGAGCAGCGACGGCTTGCCCTTGGCGGCCCACTCGACGAACAGCCACGAGACCGCCGCCGCGGCGGTGGCCACGAAGGTGTTGAGCATGGCGAGCGCCGCCGAGCCGTTGGCCTCGAGGTTCGAGCCGGCGTTGAAGCCGAACCAGCCCACCCACAGCAGCGAGGCGCCGATCATCGTCATGGTCAGCGAGTGCGGGGCGAGGAGGTCGCGGCCGTAGCCGATGCGCTTGCCGATCAGCAGGCAGCCGACGATGCCGGCGATGCCCGCATTGATGTGCACCACGGTGCCGCCGGCGAAGTCGAGGGCGCCCCACTTGAACAGCATGCCGGCGTCGGCGTTGACGGCGTCGAGCGCGTCCTGGGCGGCCTTCCGGGAGGTCTCGTCGGTCGCCGCGGCGAGCGCCCGGGCGGCGTTGCCGACCGCGTCGGGGCCGCCCCAGTACCAGACCATGTGCGCCATCGGGAAGTAGATGAAGGTGAGCCACAGCACGCTGAACAGCATCAGGGCCGAGAACTTCATCCGTTCGGCGAAGGCGCCGACGATCAGCGCCGGGGTGATCATCGCGAACGTCATCTGGAAGCACAGATAGACGTATTCGGGAATGACGATGCCGTTGGAGAAGGTGCCGACCGTCGCGTTGGCGTCGATCCCGCGCAGGAACGCCTTCGAGAAGCCGCCGACGAAGTCGTTGATGCCGCCGCCGTTGGTGAAGGCGAGGCTGTAGCCGTAGAACACCCAGAGCAGGGCGGCGACGCTGACGATGGCGAAGACCTGGGTCAGCACCGACAGCATGTTCTTGGTGCGAACGAGGCCGCCATAGAACAGGGCGAGGCCGGGCACCGACATCATCAGCACGAGCGCCGTCGAGATCAGCATCCAGGCGGTGTCGCCCTTGTTGGGCACCGGCGCCGCCGCCGCCGCGGCGGCGGTCGGCGCCTCCACGGTCGGCGTCTGCGCCAGGGACGGCTCGACCAGGGCCAGCGCCAGGACGGCGCCTCCCAGGCCGGCAGCCAGGAGATGACGAAGCTTCATGGAAACGGGACCTCCGAACGGTCGCTTGGCTTGACGGGAGTGGCGGGCCGGCCCCGGCCGGCGCCGCGGATCACAGGGCGTCGATGTCGGTCTCGCCGGTGCGGATGCGGACGGCCTTCTCCAGGGGAAGGACGAAGATCTTGCCGTCCCCGATCTGGCCGGTGCGGGCGGCGGCCGCGATGGCGTCGACGACGTTGCTGACGAGGTCGACCGCGACCGCGACCTCGATCTTGAGCTTCGGCAGGAAGCTCACGGCGTATTCGGCACCGCGATAGATCTCGGTGTGCCCCTTCTGCCGTCCGTATCCCTTCACTTCGGTCACGGTCAGGCCGTGCACGCCGATGCTGGTCAGGGCGTCGCGCACCTCCTCCAGCTTGAACGGCTTGATGATGGCCATGACGATCTTCATGGGTCGTGCCCCCTTTCGGATTGGCCCGGGCTGCCCGACGCTGTCGCGCGGCGGCTCGTGGTTCGGCGCAACGCCCGGACAGCGCGCCACCGATGACGCGCTCGTATCAAGGACCGTGCCAGGGGGAGTTCCGGAAGGGAAAGGCCGAGCTGCCCGGTTCCTGGGCCGATTGCGGGAAAAGGCGCCGATCGGGCAGGCAGGGGAGATTAAAAATCCATCATCTGCATATCGGCAGGGCAAACGACCGGCGCGTGCCGGCGCTCACGGCTCCGGCGGCGCCTCGCGACGCTCGCGGATCATGCCTTCCTGTGTCACCGAAGCCACGAGGGTGCCGTCGCGGGTGAAGATCAGGCCGCGGGAGAAGCCGCGGGCGCCCGAGGCGCTCGGGCTGTCCTGGGCGTAGAGCAGCCAGTCGTCGGCGCGGAACGGGCGGTGGAACCACAGGGCGTGGTCGAGGCTCGCCGGCTGGATCGCGCTCTCGAACACCGTGCGGCCGTGGGCGATCAGCGAGGTGTCGAGGAGCGTCATGTCGGAGGCGTAGGCGAGGATGCTCTGGTGCACCGCCGGGTCGTCGGGCAGGGGCGCGGTCGCCCGGATCCAGACGTGGAAGCGCGGGTCGCGCTTCTCCGGCGAGGCGTAGCGCTCGATCTCGACCGGACGCAGCTCGATCGGCCGCTCGCGCTCGAAATAGGCCCGCACCGGGTCGGGCATCCGCGCCATCACCTTCGCCTTCACGGCGGTCTCGCCCTCCAGCTCCTCTGGCGTCGGCACCGCCGGCATCGGCATCTGGTGGGCGAGGCCCGGCTCCTCGACGTGGTAGGAGGCCGACATCGAGAAGATCGCCCGGCCGTGCTGGATCGCGACGACGCGGCGGGTGGTGAAGCTGCGGCCGTCGCGGATGCGGTCGACCTCGTAGATGATCGGCACCTTCGGGTCGCCTCCGAGCAGGAAGTAGCCGTGCAGCGAGTGCGGCCGGCGCTCCGGCGCCACGGTGCGGGTGGCGGCGACGAGGGCCTGGCCGATGACCTGGCCGCCGAACACCCGCTGCCAGCGGTCCTTGGGCGAGCGGCCGCGAAACAGGTTCTGCTCGAGCTGCTCCAGATCGAGGATGGCGAGTAGTTCGTCGACCGCCTTCACCGTGTCATCTCCCCTTGCGCCGGACCGCGGCGTTTCGCCGATCTGGCGCGGGGCTCTCCGACCCGTCAAGCGGATGACCCGGGCGGCCCGGCACTGTGCTATGGCGGTGGCGCCGCGGAGCGGGACTCGCGAAGGAGGGGACATGGTGGCGCAGACTCGTCCGGCGCGGGAGATCGTGGTCGCGGGCGGCGGCCTGCCCGGCCTGTCCCTCGCCCTCGCCCTGCGGCAGGCCCTCGGCGAGGCCGTGCGGCTCACGGTCTGCGATCCCGCCTTCGCCCGGACCGGACCGGGCCCGAACCGCGCCTTCGCGGTGGCGGCGGGCGCCCGGCGGATGCTGGAGCGCCTCGGGGTCTGGGCGGCGGTGGCGCCGCAGGCCCAGGTCATCACCGAGATGGTCGTCACCGACAGCCGCGTCGCCGACCCGGTGCGGCCGGTCTTCCTCACCTTCGGCGGCGAGGTCGAGGCCGGCGAGCCGTTCGCGCACATGATCGAGGGGCCGGGCCTCCTCGACGCCCTGCGGCGGGCCTGCGCGGCGGCCGGCGTCGCCCTCGAACCGGCGCCGGTCTCCACCGCCCGGCCGGACGCCACCGGCATCACCGCGACGCTCGCCGACGGGCGCACGCTGAGGAGCGCCCTCGTGGTGGCGGCGGACGGCGCCCGCTCGCGGCTGCGGGAGGCGGCCGGCATCGGCTGGGTCGGCTGGTCCTACCCGCAATCGGGCGTCGTCGCGACGGTGGCGCACGAGCGCGACCACGAGGGCAGGGCCTACGAGCATTTCCTGCCCTCCGGCCCGTTCGCGATCCTGCCGCTCGCCCCGGGCGGATCGCTCGGTCACCGCTCCTCGATCGTCTGGACCGAGCGGAAGGCCGAGCTGCCGGCGCTCCTCGGCGGCGGGCCCGAGGACGTGCTGCGCGAGGTCGAGCGGCGCTTCGGGCCGACCCTCGGGCGCCTCGCCCTGGAGGACGCGCCGCACGCCTACCCGCTCTCCTTCGGGCTCGCCCGCCGCTTCGGCGCGTCCCGGCTGCTGCTGCTGGGCGACGCCGCCCACGTCGTCCACCCGATCGCCGGCCAGGGCCTCAACCTCGGCCTGCGCAGCGCCGCCGCCCTCGCCGAGGTCCTGGCCGACGCGCTCCGCCTCGGCCTCGATCCGGGCGGCTCCGACGTGCGCGAGGATTACGAGCGCGCCCGCCGCTTCGACGCCCTGGCGATGGGGGCGGCGACGGACGGGCTCAACCGCCTGTTCTCCACCGATGCCCTGCCGGTGCGCCTCGTCCGCGACTTCGGCCTCGGCCTCGTCGACCGCCTGCCGGGCCTGAAGCGGGTCTTCATCCGCGAGGCGGCCGGCCTGCGCGGAGCCCCGCCGCGGCTGATGCGCGGCGAGGCGCTGTAGCGACGTTCAGGCGGCGTGCCGGTCGGCGCCGGCACCGAAATGGCCGATGTAGCGCGGCGCGATCGCCTCGACCGGCAGCACCACGAACACGTCGGTGGTTCCGAACTGCCGGTCCACCACCGCGCCGTCGCCGAAGGTGGCGCCGACACGCAGGTAGCCCTTGACCAGCGGCGGCAGCGACTGGAGCGCCATGCGCGGATCGATCGCCTCCCGGGCGAGGCGGTCCATGGCGACGCGGCGCTGCGGCAGGGCGCGGGCGCGCCACGCCTCGGGGGCGCGGGCGTAGTGGTGCAGGAAGCTCAGGGGCAGGGCGAGCCGGTCGGGATCGGTCCCCTCGAGGCTGGCGCAGCCGAACATCGCGTCGATGCGGTGGTGCAGGACGTAGGCCCAGATGCCGTGCCAGAGCAGCTCGACGGTGCGCTTCGTGCGGTAGGATTTCAGGACGCAGGAGCGTCCGAGTTCCAGCACCCGCTTGCCGCGGTTGGCGGCGAGAACCGGGGCGATGTCGTACTCGCCGGCGCTGTAGAAGCCGAAGTGGCGGCCGGCCTGATCCTGGCGCAGGAGCCGGTAGGTGCCGACGATCATCGGCCGCGGCTTGCGGAACGGCTCGGCCTCGGTCGCGGCGTGGTCGATGACCAGAAGGTGGTCGCAGACCGCGTCGTACTCGTCGACGTCCCGGCGCTTGAGCATCGCGAGCCCGGTCGGGACCGCGGCCATCTCCTCGTAGAACACCCGGTAGCGCAGGCGCTGCGCCCGCTTGACCTCCTTCGGCCGGGTGGCGAGGCGCACCTCGAGCGAGCCGATGCGGCCGAGCACCGGGTCGAGCCCGAGCAGGTCCGGGCGCTTCAGCCGCGGAAACAGCCGCGCCGGCGAGGCGGGGGACCGCAGCAGGATGCCGTCGCCCGATCCGGGCCGCGGGAACAGGCGCGAGAACGGCGCGGGGGCCGCGTGATCATCGCCGGCGGCCGCGCCGCGGGTGAGGAACGGAACCATGGTCTGGCATCCCGGGCGGCGTCGGAAGGTGCGGCCGTGAGGATGGCCCGCCGCTGCTCCGGCGACAGAACCACGAGGGCGCGTACGGTTTTGTGACAGAGGCGCCGGCCGCGGCTGGCGCGGCCGGCGCGGGATCGGGTCAGACGAACTGGCTCAAGCCCGGGATCGAGCCGACGATCGGCCCCATCACGTCCTCGCCGGCCTTCTCGCGGCCGTAGGCGAACAGCTCGCGGCCGAGGGGCTGCATCTGGCCCATCGGCACCCCGGCCGACATCAGCTTCTGGCCGAGCGCCATCACCCCGCCGCCCATCATGCCGCCGAGCATGCCCATCAGCCCGCCGCCGCCCTCGCCGGGACCGCCGTCGCCGGACTGGGCGATCGCCGCCTCGGCGCCGGGCATCGCGGCGATCAGCTGCTGCACCTCGGCCTGGGGCCCCTCCTTCTGGAGGAAGGCCAGAATGAGCCCGATCGCCTTCTGGGCCGTGGTCGCGTCCAGTCCCGTGGCCTGCGTCACCCGGGCAACAAGCTCTTCCATCTAAGATCTCCCGCTCATGGCAGCGTCCCGGGGACTTGCCGCGAAGCCGGACGGGAAATCAAGGCGCCCGAACCTCGGTCCTCCTCGCCCCCGCGGGGTGCTTTTCGCGCCCGGTCGGGAGCGTCGCCCTCCGGGCGACCGCAGAACAATCGCTCTGAAGCGATCGCCCTTGCGGACCGCCGCCGCGTCGTTGACAACCCCCACCCCTTGCCGCTATCGATCCGGCAATGACGCGCGGACCGTCTGGTTCGCGCGTCGTCGCGTTCGTGTGCGGCCGATCGGGCTGCCCGTGCGTCAACTGCCAAGAAGACGGTCCCGGCCCCGCGCCGGAGTCCGGATGGAACACGAGACCAGAACGATGTTCGCAGTCATCAAGACCGGCGGCAAGCAGTACCGCGTCGCCGCCAACGACGTCATCACGGTGGACAAGCTCGAGGGCGAGGCCGGCGCCTCCGTCTCCTTCGGCGAGGTCCTGCTCTACGCCGACGAGGCCGGCGCGACCCAGGTCGGCGCTCCTCTCGTCTCCGGCATCAGCGTCGCCGGAGAGATCGTGAAGCAGACCCGCGGCCCGAAGGTCATCGCCTTCAAGAAGCGCCGCCGGCAGAACTCGCGCCGCAAGCGCGGGCACCGCCAGGACTACACCGTGATCCGCGTCACGGGCATCAGCGCCGCCTGACGGCCGGCCGCAGACGCCCGTACCCCGACAGAATTCAGGAGTTAGCCCCATGGCTCACAAGAAGGCAGGCGGTTCGTCCCGCAACGGCCGCGATTCCGAAGGCCGCCGTCTCGGCGTGAAGAAGTTCGGCGACGAGGCCGTTCTCGCCGGCAACATCATCATTCGTCAGCGCGGCACCCGTTGGCATCCCGGTGCCAATGTCGGCATGGGCAAGGATCACACCCTGTTCGCCACCGCCGCCGGCCGCGTGCGCTTCGAGACGAAACGCGGCCGAGCTTTCGTAACGGTCGTCCCGGCGCAAGCCGCACCGGCCCTGGCCGCAGCCGAATAACCGACGGAGCCAGTGACGAAGGAGCTCCGCCGGTGTCCCCACACCGACCCGGCGGATCTGAGATCCTGGCTCTGAAACGGCCAAGCTCCGATCAGGAACCGAAGGGGAGGGTGGGGCACCACCCTCCCCTTCGTCGTTCACGTGGCCGCGGCGGGCGGGATGCCCCAGGCGGCCGGACCGGAGTCAGGCGATGTTCCCCGACCTCACCCGCGACGACGTCTTCCGGCTCGAGACCCGGAGACTGTGGCTGCGCTGGCCCCGTCAGGCCGACGTACAAGCCATCGTCCGCTTCGCGGGGGACAAAGCCGTCGCCGACATGACGTCGCGCATTCCGCATCCGATGGCTCCGCCGGACGCCGAGACCTTCATCCTCGGCGCCCGGCGGGCCAACACGGAGGGGCGGGCGCTCGTGATGGCGGTCGCGCCGCGGCGTCAGCCGACGGGCGTCATCGGGGTGGTGTCGATCGAGCCCGACGCGCAGAGCGGCGCGCCCCATCTCGGCTACTGGGTCGGGGCCGCGCACTGGGGCCAGGGCCTCGCCACCGAGGCGGCGCGGGCGCTGGTCGATGCCTACTTCGCCTATACGGAGGGCGACGAACTCGTGTCCTCGGCCCGGGTGGTCAATCCGGGGTCGCGGCGGGTGCTGGAGAAGTGCGGTTTCGCCGCCATGGGCTCCGGCCTGACGCCGTTCCCGGCCCGGGGCGGGGTTTTTCCGGTCGACCATTTCCGCCTCGACCGGCGGGCCTGGGACAGCCTGAAGTCGTGGCAGACCGCCGGCCTCGTGCTCGGGCGCCACGGCGCCGCTTCGCATGACGAGCCCCGCTGCGGGGCGTGAGGATCGGACCCCGGGGCCGGCGGGTTGACCCTCCGGCTCCGTGACCTGCCAGATTGGGAGACGACACCGTGAAATTCCTCGACGAGGCCAAGGTCTACGTCCGCTCCGGCGACGGCGGCGCCGGCTGCGTCTCGTTCCGGCGGGAGAAGTTCATCGAGTTCGGCGGGCCGGACGGCGGCGACGGCGGCCGCGGCGGCGACGTCTGGGCCGAGTGCGTCGAGGGCCTCAACACCCTCATCGACTACCGCTACCAGCAGCATTTCAAGGCCCGCAAGGGCGACCACGGCCAGGGGCGCAACCGTGCCGGCGGCAAGGGCGCCGACGCGGTGCTGAAGGTCCCGGCCGGAACCCAGATCCTCGCCGAGGACGGCGAGACCCTCGTGGCCGACCTGACCGAGGTCGGACAGCGGATCCGGCTCGCCAAGGGCGGCAACGGCGGCTTCGGCAACGCCTACTTCACCACCTCGACCAACCGGGCCCCGCGCCACGCCAATCCGGGCCTGGAGGGCGTGGAGCATTGGCTGTGGCTGCGGCTGAAGCTCATCGCCGATGCCGGCCTCGTCGGGCTGCCGAATGCCGGCAAGTCGACCTTTCTCGCCACCGTCACCGCCGCGAAGCCGAAGATCGCCGACTATCCCTTCACCACCCTGCATCCGGGGCTCGGCGTGGTGCGGGCCGACACCCGCGAATTCGTCCTCGCCGACATTCCCGGGCTGATCGAGGGGGCGCACGAGGGCGTCGGCCTCGGCGACCGCTTCCTCGCCCATGTCGAGCGCTGCCGCGTCCTGCTCCACCTCGTCGATGGCACCAGCGAGGACGCCGGCGCGGCCTACCGGCTGGTGCGGGCGGAGCTCGACGCCTACGGACACGCCCTCGGCGACAAGCCGGAGGTCGTCGCCCTGTCGAAGGCCGACCTTCTCGACCCCGACACCCTGGAAGCGCAGCGCGCCAGCCTGGAGGAGGCCGCCGGCCGTCCGCCGCTGATCCTCTCGGCGGCCACCCGCCAGGGCGTCACCGAGGCCCTGCGCGCCGTGATGGCCGGCATCGACGCCGCCGCGGCCGACGAGGTGCGCGCCGCCGCCCCGGCCTGGAGACCGTGACCGTTCCGGCGCATGATGCCGAGGGCGTGGACGGGCGGCAGGGCACGGAGCGGGCGATGGCGGACAGGCTCATCATCGACGACGACGAGGCGGTCGGCCTCGCCCGGGACCTCGCCGAGCGGCTTGGGACCACGCCGGACGAGGTGGTGGTGCGGGCGCTGCGGTCCTACGGCGAGGACCGCGCCTCGGCGCAGGCGCAGCACTCCGGATACGAGGCGCTGCACACCCTGGCGAAGCAGGCGGCGCGGAACAGACGTCCCGGCGCTATCTCGGACCACGCCGACCTGTATGACGGGGACGGCTTGCCGGTATGATCGTTCTCGACACCTCGGCGGTCGTCGCGATTGCGTTGTGCGAGCCGGAGGAAGACGCGTTCGTGCGGCGGATCGTGGATGCAGGCTCCGCTCTGATCGGCACGCCGACACTGCTCGAAACGCGAATGGTTCTCGAGGGACGGATGTCCGCAGGCGTGTCCGAGTTCCTCGGCGGGTTCATGGCGCATTCCGCCGTCCAGCCGGTTCCATTCACCCTGGCGATGCATCATGCCGCCTCGCAGGCGTTCCTGCGCTTCGGCCGTGGCCGCGGTCATGCGGCCCGGTTGAACATGGGCGATTGCCTGTCCTACGCGGTGGCGAAGGTCCACGGCCTGCCCCTGCTCTTCAAGGGCAACGACTTCGTGCACACCGACCTGACGCCGGCCGTTCCGTGACCGGCTCGCCCGCAACCCGCCTGCCCGCAGCCCGCCCGCCGATGACGTCCCTGCTCCAGCCCCCGTCCCTCGACCATTTCCGCCGCGTCGTCCTGAAGGTCGGGTCGGCCCTCCTCGTCGACCGCGCCAGGGGCCGCCTGCGGCAGGCGTGGCTCGCGGCGCTCGCCGAGGACATCGCCGAGCTGCACGGCCGCGGCGTCGACGTGCTCGTGGTGTCGTCGGGCTCGATCGCGCTCGGCCGCACGGTGCTCGGCTTCGCTCCCGGCGCCCTGCGCCTGGAGGAGAGCCAAGCCGCGGCGGCGGTCGGGCAGATCGCGCTCGCCCGCTACTGGTCGGAGGCACTCGCCCATCACGGCATCGTCGCCGGCCAGATCCTGGTGACGCCGCAGGACACCGAGGAGCGCCGGCGCTACCTCAACGCCCGCGCCACCACCCTGAAGCTCCTCGAAATGCGCGCCGTCCCGGTCGTCAACGAGAACGACACCGTGGCGACCTCGGAGATCCGCTACGGCGACAACGACCGCCTCGCCGCCCGGGTCGCCACGATGATCGGCGCCGACCTGCTGGTGCTGTTCTCCGACATCGACGGCCTCTACACCGCCCCGCCGGCGAGCGACCCGGAGGCGCGCCACCTCCCGGTGATCGAGCGCGTCACGCCCGAGATCGAGGCGATGGCCGGCGGGCCGGCCTCGGAACTCTCCCGCGGCGGCATGCGGACCAAGGTCGAGGCGGCCAAGATCGCGGTCGGCGGCGGCACCCACATGCTGATCGCCGACGGGCGGGTGAAGAACCCCCTGCGGGCGGTGGCGGCCGGCGCCCGCGCCTCGTGGTTCCTCTCGGCCTCGACGCCCAACGCCGCGCGCAAGACCTGGATCGCCGGATCGCTCGAACCCCGCGGCAGCCTCACCATCGATTCCGGCGCCGAGCGGGCGCTGCGCGGCGGGGCGAGCCTGCTGCCGGTGGGCGTGCGCCGGGTCGAGGGCGCCTTCGCCCGCGGCGACGCGGTGACGATCCGCGCCGAGGGCGGCCACGTCCTCGGCCGCGGCCTCGTCGCCTACGACAGCGACGACGCCGCCCGGATCCTCGGCCGCTCCAGCCGCGAGATCGAGGCGGTCCTCGGCTATCCCGGTCGGGCCGCGATGATCCACCGCGACGACATGGCCCTCGTCGGGGATTAGTCGGATCGTCACCTCGGGCGCGTCGAGCCCGATCCCGTTCAGGGCCGCGCCGGCTCGGGCGTGCGCCCCTCGGCGAGGTCGGTGATGAGCTGCAGGTGCCGCGGCAGGCAGACCCGCCTGAGGTCGTAGCCCTCGGCGGTGCGCCGGGCGGCCTCGCGCAGGGGCCGGTGGGCGTGCGGGCGCGCCAGGGCGTCGACCACCGCCGCGGCGATCCCCTCCGGCGAGAAGAAGTCGACCAGTACGCCGTTGCGGCCGTCCTCGATCACCTCCTCGACCGGCGGCGTCGCCGAGCCGACGACGACGCAGCCGGCGGCCATCGCCTCGAGCAGCGACCACGACAGCACGAACGGGTAGGTCAGGTAGACGTGGACCGCCGAGACCTGGAGCAGGTTGAGGTAGACGCCGTAGGGCACGTTGCCGACGAAGTGCACCCGCGACAGGTCGAGGCCGTCCCGGACCTCGTCGAGGAAGATCTCGCGCCAGCTCCCGCCGCCCGGGGGCGCGGCGCCGTAGCTGACGCCGCTGCCGCCGACGAGCAGGGCCCGCGCCCGCGGCCGGCGACGCAGGATCTCCGGCAGGGCGCGCATGAAGCTGTGGTAGCCGCGGTAGGGTTCGAGGTTGCGGTTGACGAAGGTGATCACCTCGTCGCCGGGCTTGAGCTGCAATCCCTCGCGGTTGAGGGTGATGCGGGCCCGCGGGTCCGGCTTCGCCGCCGCGGTGTCGATGCCGTCGTGGATGACGCTGATCCGGTCGTGGAAGACCTGTGGCAGCTGGGCGGCCTGCCAGCGGGTCGGAGAGACCAGCCAGTCGGACGCCTCGAAGGCGAGGAGGTGCGGCGCGTTCTTGGTCCGGACCGCGAAGGCGGACGTCTCGCTGGCGGGTGGGAATTCCGGATCGAAGTCGACGTCGGAGCCGCGGGAGCGATAGGCGAACTCGGCGAAGCTGAGGAGGCGCGCGTCGGGCCAGACGTCCTTCAGGAACAGGGTCTCGCCCCAGCCGGGATGGCCGCAGATCACGTCCGGCACGAAGCCCTCGGCGCGCAGGGCCAGCGCCGCCCGCGCCGCCGCCTCGCCGCGGATCACCTTGGTCTCGAACTCCCGGGCGAGCCGGTGGATGCCGGGCACCTGCTTGGCCTCGATGGCGTAGCGGACGTGGCGCACCCCCGGCAGCGGCGGCGCCGGGTTGATGCCGAGCGCCACCGCCTCGCAGCCCGGACGGGCCGCCAGCGCCGGGGCGACGTGCCGGTACTGGCCGGGGAAGTTCTGGTGGACGAACAGGATGCGCATGGCCGGCGGCGATGTCCGAGGCGGATCGGTGAGGCTTCTAAGCAGCCTTGGGCGGCTTGGGCGAGTCCGATCGTCGGCCGGGAGCGGGCGTGCCGGCCGGAAACTTGTCGCCCGCGCCCGCGGCATGGCATGAGGGAGGGCGCACACCAACGTCGCCGCCCGGTCGGGGCGGCAGGGAACCGCCGCCGTGTCAGTGCTCTCCCTCAAGCCCCGCTCCGCGGACGATGTCGACGCCCTCATGCTGGCGATCGGGCGCAAGGCCCGCGCGGCGGCCCGGCGGATGGCGCTCGTCCCGGCGGAGCGCAAGGACGCGGCCCTGCGCGAGGCCGCGTCCCGGCTGCGCTCCGCCGAGGCCGGATTGCTGGAGGCCAACCGGGGGGACCTCGCCGAGGCCCGGGCCAAGGGGCTGCCCGCCGCGACCCTCGACCGGCTGGAGCTGAACCCGGCCCGCGTCGCCGCCATCGCCGAGGCGGTGGAGAGCATCGCCGGCCTGCCCGATCCGGTCGGGCGCCGGCTCGCCGCCTTCGAGCGGCCGAACGGCCTCGTCATCGAGCGGGTCTCGACGCCGCTCGGCGTCGTCGGGGTGATCTTCGAGAGCCGTCCCAACGTCACGGCGGATGCCGCCGCCCTGTGCATCAAGGCCGGCAACGCCGCGGTGCTGCGCGCCGGCTCGGAGAGCCACCGCAGCGCCACCGCCATCGCCGCCGCGATGGCCGAGGGCCTGGCCGCCCACGGCCTGCCGGCCGAGGCGATCCAACTCGTCCCGACCCGCGACCGCGCCGCGGTCGGCGCGATGCTGGCGGGCCTCGACGGCGGCCTCGACGTCATCGTGCCCCGCGGCGGCAAGAGCCTCGTCGCCCGGGTCCAGGGCGAGGCCCGGGTCCCGGTCTTCGCCCATCTGGAGGGCATCTGCCACGTCTACGTCCATGCGGCGGCCGAGCTCGACATGGCCCTGCGGATCGTGCGCAACAGCAAGATGCGGCGCACCGGGATCTGCGGCGCCGCCGAGACCCTGCTGGTCGACCGCGCCTGCGCCGGCACGCATCTGACGCCGCTGATCGAAGCGCTGATCGAGGCCGGGTGCGCCGTGCGCGGCGACGAAGCCGCCCGGGCGGCCGACCCCCGGGTGATCGCGGCCGAGGAGGCCGACTGGTACACCGAGTATCTCGACGCGGTGATCGCGGTGCGGGTGGTCGACGGGCTCGACGCCGCCATCGACCACATCGAGACCTACGGCTCGCACCACACCGAGTCGATCGTCACCGCGGATGCCGCCGCCGCCGGGCGCTTCCTCGCCGAGGTCGATTCGGCCATCGTCGTCCACAACGCCTCGACCCAGTTCGCCGACGGCGGCGAATTCGGTTTCGGGGCCGAGATCGGCATCGCCACCGGCCGGATGCACGCCCGCGGCCCGGTCGGCGTCGAGCAGCTCACCACCTTCAAGTACCGGGTCCACGGCACCGGGCAGATCCGGCCCTAACCGGATAGCCGCTGCATGAGAGTGCCGCCGTGACCGTGCGCCTGCCGCCGGCCGCCCCGGGCCTGCGGATCGGGCTCTACGGCGGATCGTTCAACCCGGCCCATGCCGGCCATCTCCACGTCAGCCGGCTCGCCCTGCGCCGGCTCGCCCTCGACCGCGTGTGGTGGCTGGTGAGCCCCGGCAATCCGCTGAAGGACCGGCACGATCTCGCCTCCCTCGCCGAGCGGGCGGCGGGGGCCCGGGCGCTCGCGGCGAACGACCCGCGCATCGCCGTCACCGGCTTCGAGGCCGAGATCGGCGCCCGCTACACCCGCGAGAGCCTGGCCTGGCTGAGGCGTCACCGGCCGGGGCTGCGCTTCGTCTGGATCATGGGGGCCGACAGCCTCGCGAGCTTCCACCGCTGGCAGGGCTGGCGCGGGATCGCCGCGACGATGCCGATCGCGGTCATCGACCGGCCCGGCTACACCCTGACGGCGAAAGCCGCCCGCGCCGCCGGGGCGCTGGGCGCCCACCGGCTCGACGAGGCCGACGCGGCGCGCCTCGCCGCGACGCCGCCCCCGGCCTGGGTGTTCCTGCACGGGCCGCGCTCGGACCTGTCCTCGACCGCCCTGCGAAACCGGCGGGCGACAACTTGAAAACCGCGGCGGGCCGGCTTTATTCTAGCGAGGCTGCCCATGATGGCGCCACATCGACAGGGGTCGGAACTGAACGAATTGACGTCCCGCGAGGCTCACATCCACGAGCTCTCCGCTCGGCCCGAGGCGGATGCGCCGGCGGCCGGGGATCTGAGGTCGGTCGCACTCGCCTGCCTCGAGGACATGAAGGCCGAGGACACGGTCGAGATCGACCTCGCCGGCAAGACTTCGATCGCCGACACCATGATCATCACCTCCGGCCGCTCCCACCGCCATGTCGGCTCGATCGCCGGCAAGGTGATCCAGGAGCTGAAGGACCGCGGCTTCGGCAATGCCCGGGTCGAGGGTCTGCCGGCCTGCGATTGGGTGCTGATCGATGCCGGCGACGTGCTGCTGCACATCTTCCGGCCAGAGGTGCGCGGCTTCTACAACCTCGAGAAGATGTGGGGTGCCGACCGGCCGGGCGACCGCCTCGCCGGCTGACCGCGCCGCGCCCCCGACCGGGATCCTGCCGCGATGCGGCTCGCCCTCGTCGCCGTGGGCCGCCTCAAGCGCGGCCCCGAGCGTGACCTCGCCGAGGGCTACCGCGCCCGTGCGGACGCGCTCGCCCGCGGCCTCGGCTTCTCGCCGATCCAGCTCCACGAGTTGTCGGAGAGCCGGGCCCGGCGCGCAGCCGACCGCTGCGCCGAGGAGGGCGCCGCCATCCTCGGGCAGATTCCGCCGGGCGCCGCCGCCCTCGTCCTCGACGAGGGTGGAAAGGCACTGACCAGCCCGGACGTCGCCGGCCGGTTCGCTGCGTGGCGCGACGGCGGGCGCTCCCATCTCGCGATCGTGATCGGCGGCGCCGACGGCCTCAACCCCGCCGTCAGGGCGCGGGCCGACCTCGTCTTCGCTTTCGGCGCCGCGACCCTTCCTCACGGACTTGTGCGCGTCCTCGTCCTCGAGCAGGTCTACAGGGCGATGACCATCCTGGCCGGCCACCCCTATCACCGCGGCGCCCCGTGATCCGCCCCCGCCCCCTGTCCGCCCTCCTGTGCCTGGGGCTCGTCGCCGGCGCGTCGGCCCAGGAGAGGCCCCCGGCCGGCGCCGAGGCGGCCAAGGCCGAGGCAGCCAAGGCCGAGGCAGCCAAGCCGGACCCCATCGAGCAGGCCAGGGCCGAGAAGGAGCGCCGCGCCGAGAGCCTGCGCGCCCTCGAAGCGGCGATGAGCGAGAGCGCCGAGATCCGGGCCCGCCTCGAACGCGAGGTCGCCGACCTCAGGGGCGACCGGGCGCGGCTCAACCAGGCGCTCCTCGACGCGGCCCGCAAGGCCCAGGAGGCGGAGGGCCGGATCAGCGCCCTCGAAGGCCGTCTCCAGACCATGACCGCCGGCGAGGCCGGCATCCGCCGCTCGCTCCAGGCCCGCCGCGCCGTCATCGCCGAGGTGCTGGCGGCGCTTCAGCGCATGGGGCGCCGCCCGCCGCCGGCGGTGCTGGTCCAGCCCGAGGACGTGCTGGCGGCGATCCGGACCTCGATGCTCCTCGGCGCCGTCGTGCCCGAGCTGCAGGGCGAGGCCCAGACCCTGGCCGGCGACCTCGCCGAGCTCGTGCGCCTGCGCGGCCTCATCGCCGCCGACCAGGAGGCGCTGCGCGGCGACATCAGGGGCTGGGCCGACGAGCAGCAGCGGCTCTCCGCCCTCGTCTCGGCCCGTCAGTCCCGGATCGGCGAGGCCGAGAGCGGGATCACCGCCGAGCGCGACCGCGCCTCCGGCCTCGCCAGTCAGGCCCGGACCCTGAAGGACCTCGTCGACCGCCTCGACGGCGAACTCTCCAGCGCCCGCCGGGCGGCCGAGGAGGCGCGCCGCGCCGCCGAGGCCGAGAGCCGCGAGACCCGGGAGAAGTTCGCCGCCGCCGCCCTGCGCGATCCGGCGCGGCTCGCCCCGAAGATGCCGTTCCTCCAGGCCCGCGGCCTCGTGCCGCGGCCGGCGAGCGGGGAGATCGTGCGCACCTTCGGCAGTCCGGACGGGAATGGCGGGGTGACGCGCGGCATTTCGCTCGCCACCCGGCCGCGCGCCGTCGTGTCATCCCCGGCCGACGGATGGGTCGCCTATGCGGGGGCGTTCCGCTCCTACGGACGTCTCTTGATCATCAACGCGGGCGACGGCTACTATCTGCTCCTGGCTGGCATGGACCAGATCAACGTCGAGGTTGGTCAGTTCGTGCTCGCGGGGGAGCCGGTCGCCGCCATGGGAGACGCTGGTCCCGCCCCTCCGGTCGGTACCGGGGGGCGGAACGATCCCGTCCTGTACGTCGAGTTTCGAAAAGACGGTGGCTCCATCGATCCGGAGCCGTGGTGGGCAAAGGGATCAAGCGAGAAGGTTCGCGGATAATGCGCAAAGTTTCCCTCGTCCTGTTCGGAGCGATCCTGGGCGCCGGGACCGCCACGGTGGCGACTCAGACCCACCTGCTGTCCAGCACCAGTGCGGTGGCGGCCTCGGCCGAGACCTACCGGCAGCTCAGCCTGTTCGGCGACGTCTTCGAGAAGGTCCGGACCGACTACGTCGAGAAGCCCGAAGAGGCGAAGCTGATCGAGGCGGCCGTCAACGGCATGCTGACCTCGCTCGACCCGCATTCGAGCTACATGGACGCCAAGAGCTTCCGTGACATGCAGGTCCAGACCCGCGGCGAGTTCGGCGGCCTCGGGATCGAGGTCACGATGGAGGACGGCCTGATCAAGGTCGTCACCCCGATCGACGACACGCCCGCCGCCCGCGCCGGCCTGCTCGCCAACGACGTCATCACCCAGATCGACAACGATCAGGTCCAGGGCCTGACCCTGAACCAGGCCGTCGACAAGATGCGCGGCCCGGTCAACTCGCCGGTCAAGCTGAAGATCTCCCGCAAGGAGGCGAAGGACCCGATCGAGGTCACCCTCAACCGCGACCTGATCCGCATCAAGCCGGTGCGCTCGCGGGTCGAGGGCGGCGACATCGGCTACATCCGCCTGACGCAGTTCAACGAGCAGACCTTCGACGGGCTCAAGACCGCGGTCGACAAGATCTCGGGCGAGATCCCGGCCGACAAGCTCAAGGGCTACGTCATCGACCTGCGCAACAACCCCGGCGGCCTGCTCGATCAGGCGGTGATGGTCTCCGACGCGTTCCTCGACCGCGGCGAGATCGTCTCGACCCGCGGCCGCAACCCGGACGAGACCCAGCGCTTCTCGGCCAAGACCGGCGACCTGACCAAGGGCAAGCCGATCGTCGTGCTGGTCAACGGCGGCTCGGCCTCGGCGTCCGAGATCGTCGCCGGCGCGCTCCAGGACCACAAGCGCGCCACCGTGATGGGCACCCGCTCGTTCGGCAAGGGCTCGGTGCAGTCGATCATCCCGCTCGGCGGCAACGGCGCCCTGCGGCTCACCACCGCCCGGTACTACACCCCGTCCGGCCGCTCGATCCAGGCCAAGGGCATCGAGCCCGACCAGGAGGTGCTGCAGGACGTGCCCGACGAGCTGAAGGGCAAGGACGAGACCAAGGGCGAGGCCGGGCTGAAGGGCCACCTGAAGCAGAAGGACACCGAGGAGCGCGGCGGCTCGTCGGCCTACATCCCGCCGGATCCGGCCAAGGACAAGCAGATCCTCGCCGCCGAGGACTTCCTGCGCGGCGTCCAGAAGGGCGCGGCCAACACCCAGAAGTCCGGCGTGCCGAACTGAGGGCGCGGCGCCGGGTTCCAGGTCTGGAGCCCGGCGGGCTTAAGTCTCCATTAACCGGGCGGGCCCGCAATATCGGTCGAACGGCCGGTGCTGCGGGCCTTCTGCTGCCGCGGCGTCGTCCCGAGACAAGCTGCGGATCCCATCCACCGTGTCCCTCGCGTCGCACGATGCCGTGTCCCGGCTTCCCGGCCGGTTCGCCCGCGGGCGGGCCGCGCTCCGGCCCGGGCCGCTCCTTGCCGCGGCGACGGGGTTCGCCGGGCTCGGACTCGCCGCGTTCGTCGTCCTGACCGGGGATCCCCTCGGCGGCGAGCCCTTCGCCGTCGCGGTGATCGAGAGGCGGGCGCCGGAGGTGCTGCCACCCGCTCCCGCAGATCGGCCGGGCCGCGGGGCCGGCGAGGGGGAGCCGGTCTCCGGCGGCGCGGCGAGGAGTCCGGAGGGCGGGACGGCGCCGGACGCGGCGGTTGTCCGGGGCCCCGACCCTGCACCGGCCCGCCTCGTGGCGGCGCCCGACCCGCGGGTGAGCGAGCGCGGGCGCTACGGCACCCTGCCGCGGATCGGACCCAACGGCAGCCGCGCCCTCGACCTCTACGCCCGGCCCGAGGCCCCGTCCCTTCCCGGCGGCGCCGCGCCGGCGGGGCGGATCGCCCTCCTGATCGCCGGCCTCGGGATCGGGCAGACGGCGACCGGGGACGCGGTCGCCCTTCCGCCGGCGGTCACCCTGGCCTTCACCCCCTACGGGCCCGACATCGCCCGGGCGGCGGCGCGAGCGCGGGAGGCCGGGCACGAGGTGATGGTGCAGGCGCCGATGGAGCCGTTCGACTATCCCGACAACGATCCCGGCCCGCAGACCCTGCTCGCCGGGGCCAGACCCGCCGACAACATCGACCGCCTCGGCTTCGTCCTCGGCCGGGTGCCCGGCGCGGTCGGCGTCGTGAACTTCATGGGCGCCCGCTTCACCGGCGACGCCGCAGCCCTGGAGCCGGTGCTGCGGGAGATCGGCGGCCGCGGCCTCGGCTACCTCGACGACGGCGCGTCGCCGCGCTCCCTCGCCCTCGACGTCGCCCGCAGGGCCGGGGTGCCGGCGGCCGGGGCCGACGTCGTGGTCGACGCCGTGCCGCGGCCCGATGCCATCGACCGCGAGCTCGCCCGCCTGGAGGAGACCGCCCGGCGCAAGGGGTTCGTGCTCGCCACCGCCACCGCCCAGCCCCTCACCCTCGACCGGGTCGCCCGCTGGGCCCGCGGCCTGGAGGCGCGCGGCCTGCTCCTGGTTCCGGTCAGCCGGGCCTTGCGCAACGGGCGCTGATCGCGCAACCAGCGGCGCCAACGCTCCCTTCATGCTGGCAGCCCGGTTCTGCCGCGCGCTCAAACAGGCCAAGGTCGTCCGGATGGTCTCTCACCCCCACACCCCGTCCCTGGCCGACCTGCCGTTCCGTCCCTGCGTCGGCATCGCGCTGTTCAACCGCGACGGTCTCGTCTTCGTCGGCCGGCGCAAGCTCGACGACGCCCTCGGCGCGGGCGGCCTCGGCGGGCGGGCGTGGCAGATGCCGCAGGGCGGCATCGACCCGGGCGAGGCACCCCGCGACGCCGCCCTGCGCGAGCTCTACGAGGAAACCAGCGTCGCGGCCGGCTCGGTCCGGTTCCTCGGCGAGGCGCCGGGCTGGTACAGCTACGACCTTCCGATCTTCGCGGCCGGGAAGCCGTGGAAGGGGCGGTACCGGGGTCAGACGCAGAAATGGTTCGCCTTCGCCTTCCTGGGGTCCGACAGCGAGATCGACATCCGTCATCCCGGCGGCGGAGCCCACAGGGCCGAGTTCGACGAGTGGCGCTGGGAGCCGCTCGCCCGCCTGCCGGACCTGATCGTGCCGTTCAAGCGGCCGGTCTACGAGCAGGTGGTCGCGGCCTTCGCGCCCCATGCGCGGCCGGCGTGAGGGCCGGCGCACGACCCGGGCCGGGCTGAGCCGATGCGCTGGTGGTCCGCTCTCCTCGCCCTGTTCCTGCTCTGGCTCGCCTACGGTCTGTCGCCCTACGTGGCGCTCTACCGGCTGACCCGGGCGGCGCAGGCGCACGACGTGCAGGCGGTGGCCGACCGGGTCAATTTCCGCACCCTGCGCCTGTCGCTGACCCGTCAGGCCACTGCCGCGGCCGTGGCGGCGATCGCGGCGCGGCGCGACCTCTCGGCGCCGGAGCGGCAGATGCTCACCGACGCCGCCGCCAGCCTCGCCGAACCGGTGGTGACGGCGCTGGTCACCCCGGAGGCGGTGGCCGATCTCCTCGATGACGGCTGGCCGCAGCACCTCGATCTCGGCACGGGGGGCGAGGAGGCCGCCGCCATCGAGGAGCGCCGCCACCGCAGCGGCCTGCACGGCGCGACGCTGGCGCAGCTCTTCGCCCTGTTCCGCTCCGCCGAGCCGCGGGGCTTCCGCGGCCTCGTGGTGAGCTATCCGCCGGACCTGGAGCGCAGCGAGCAGTACCATCTGCGATTGCGCCTGAAGGGACTGGCGTGGCGGGTCGTCGAACTCGACCTGCCGGCGGCGCTGCGGGCGCGCCTCACCCAGGCGCTGGTGCGGCTGCCCCGGCGCTGATCAGTACCGGATCGCCGCGCTCGCCCCGAACACGAGGGCGTTCTTCATCCGCCCGGCGGCGGGATCGATCGGATTCACGACTCCGCCGCCGGGATGGAAGAAGTACTGCACGTGCGGCTGCACGGTCAGGCCGGGGGCGACCACGACCTGATAGGTCGCCTCGACCACCGCCTCGAAGTTGCGCACCGGCTGCGGCCGGCCGGTCAGCGCGATGGCGTCGCGGTCGGCGCGCCGGGCGGCGTCGGAGATCCGCTGGTAGGTCACCGCGATGCCGGCGGTGTCGCGCGGGCGTCCGGGCAGCAGCCCCTTGTAGGCGAAGCCGGCATCGACGTAGAGGTCGAGGAGGCTGCCGCTCCCCGGCGACCCGATCAGCCGGACGAAGGCGCTGAGGCCCTGGTCCTGGCCGGGCTCGCGCAGGATCGTCTGATCGATCATCGCGTAGAGGCCGTCCTCGCCGCGCAGGCGGCGGGGCAGGCCGCTGCCGAGGGGGCTCGCGAGGAGCCGGCCGGCGGTGTCGCGGCGCAGGTCGTCGAAGCGGCCGAAATGGTGCCAGCCGCCGAGGGTCACCGTCCCGGGCTCCCCGAGGATGAGCCCGCCCCAGGTCGCCGGATCGAGGTTGTAGGCGTAGGCGGCCTCGGCGATCACCAGCGGCGGGTCGTTGAGGCGGAAATTGGTGCCGTTGCGGTTGAGGCGCGCCGGATCGACCGGGTTGGCCGGGTCGATCCGGCCCGCGGGGTCGCCGTTGTAGAGGCCGACCTGGAGCGACAGGTTGCGGTTCGGCTCGACCTTCGCCCGCACGCCCGGCGTCGCCAGCGGGTAGGCGGGACCGCCGCCCGGCAGGTTGGCGCCGGCGATGTCCGGCCAGCCGTAGGTTCCGTTGATGAACAGCGTCGCGGTCTGGCTGACGATGAACTCGGTGTCGGCCGAGAGCTGGCCGAACCGGATCCCGAGCCGGTCGTCGAGCAGCCGCTGCTCGATCCAGGCCTCGAACAGGCGCGTGGCCGGCAGGGTCTCGTTGCCGCTCACCGCGCTGAGGCTGCGCAGGTAGCTGCGCTGCAGGCCGCGGCCGTGGATCTGGTAGGCGTTGGCGTGGAACGCCGCGCCCGACCAGCGGAGCAGCGTGTCGAGGTCGGCGTCGAGCTGGCCGTCGAGCAGCCCCTGGTAGATCGCACCCTGCCGGGCGCCGCCGGTGACGTTGCCGAGGATGTCGCTCGTATAGGTCAGGCTGTAGCGGATGCCCGCCGCGCCGAGGCGCGCCCGAAACCCTCCGGGATCGCCGAACGGACCGAGAAGGCCCTGGATCGAGCTCTCCTCGCCCGCCGAGCGCTTGGCCGAGACCTCCGGCTGCGCCACCGAAGTGCGCGGATCGCCGCCGGCGCCCTCCGGCAGGGCGAAGGGCAGGGGCACGAGCCCCGGGCCTCCGGGAGTCCCTCCGGGAGCTTGGGCGAGGGCGGCCGCCGGCAACAGGGCGAGGGCGGCCGCCGGCAGCAGGGCAAGTCCTCCCGCGAGAGCGACGAGGGAAGGGGACGGACGACCCGACATGATGGCTCCCCTTACCGGCCCGACGTTACGCCCCGGTAACGGGGCGGGGGCGCCCCTTGATGCGCTGCGGCCGCCTCCTCATATCACCGGGGCCGGCCGAGGCCGGCCCGGGGGCGCCGCAGCCGTGGGCCCTCACCTCCGAAGTGCCTCTCATGGAAGGGCTTCGTTTCTGGCCATGTCGCGTCCCTCGCCGTTCGGGCATCCGTTCCTCCTGGGCTTCGACGAGATCGAGCAGGCGCTCGACCGCGTCGCCAAGGCCGCCAACGACGGATACCCGCCCTACAACATCGAGCGCCTCGCCCGCACCGAGCGGGAGCCCGAACGCCTGCGGATCACCCTCGCGGTCGCCGGCTTCACCCGCGAACAGCTCGACGTGACGCTGGAGGAAAGCCAGCTCATCGTCCGCGGTCGCCAGACCGACGACAAGAGCCGGAACTTCCTGCATCGCGGCATCGCCGCGCGTCAGTTCCAGCGCGCCTTCCTCCTCGCCGACGGCATGGAGGTGCTGGGGGCGGACCTCTCGAACGGCCTGCTGTCGATCGACCTCGCCCGTCCCGAGCCGGAGCGCATCGTGCGACGGATCGACATCGCCTCGCGCGAGACCGACTGACCATCCCCATATCCGGTTCAACGCCTCCGGCGGCCTGCCCAGACGGGAGCCGGCCGGACCCACGCTCTGCCGCCTGAAAGGAGGGCGCACCATGTCCAGCACCGCCGTCACCGACCGGAACGCCGTCATCGATCCGACCGCCCTCGCGAGCCTCGGCGAGGGCCACGTCGCCTACGTCAAGGCGATGCGGTCCGAGGAGGTCAAGCGCCTGTTCCCGCAGGCGCCGGACCTGACCCCCGGGGTCGATCTCTTCGCCCTGCTCTCCGCGAGCGGCGCGCCGATCTTGCTCACCGACAGCCGCGACGCGGCCATCGCCAATGCCTGGGCGCACGACCTGCAGGCGGTCAGCGTGCATTGATCCCGCCGCCGCGGGCCGCGATCCACGGCCCGCGACGGCCTCAGCCCGCCGCGACCGTCTCCACCGCGGCGGTCAGGCGGGCGAGGTCCTCCGGGCCGGACAGGCGATGATCGCCCCCCTTGATCAGGGTCAGGATCACGTCCCGCTCCGGCAGCCTCTCGACCAGGGCGAGGGCGTGGCGCCACGGCACGTCCGGGTCGGCCATCCCCTGAAGGATGTGGACCGGACAGCCGGGGTCGATCGGGCCGTCGAGCAGGAGGTGGCGCCGTCCGTCCTCGATCAAGGCCCGGGTCACCGGCGTCGGCTCGGGCGAGTAGGCCGATTCGCGGTGCCAGACCCCGTCCTCCATCACCTGCCGCCGGATGTCGTCCGGGAACTGCCGCCACATCAGCACTTCGGTGAAGTCGGTCGCCGGGGCGATGAGCACCAGTCCGGCCGGCTTCAGCCGCCGCGCCGCCAGGAGGGCGATCCACCCTCCCATCGAGGAGCCGATCAGGACCGGTCGCTCCGGGGCGTGGCGGCGGATCACCGCCTCGGCATCGGCGAGCCAGTCCGAGATGGTGAAGTCGGCGAAATCGCCCTCCGACTCGCCGTGGCCGGAATAGTCGAAGCGCACGAAGCGCCGGCCCCGGGCCGCGGCCCAGGCGTCGACGGCTTCGGCCTTGGTCGCCCGCATGTCCGACCGGAAGCCGCCGAGCCACACCACCGGCGGCCCGGCGCCGTCCCGCACCAGGGTGGCGAGGCGGTGCCGGCCCGCGCCGGAGGGCATTGGGGTCGCGGGAGGTCTCGCGGCGTCGGTCATCGTCACCTCATTCATCCCGTGGCCCTTCTCCCGGCTTGCCCGATGGTGATTTACCAGCCGGAAACCCAATCGCGCGAGGCTGTCGCCCTGCATCCAGCCGTTGCACCGCGACGGCGCCCCTGCTTCTACCCGATCAGCCGGCTCCGCGCCGCTTCCGTTCCCTCGCGACCGCCCTCACCCGGAGCCAGAATCTGCCGAACCAGGCGACGTTCCCCACCACGGTCCATCCCCTCGCGGGACGGACGGTGCTGCAGATCATCCCGGATCTCGACGCCGGCGGCGCTGAGCGCACCACCGTCGACGTCGCGGCGGCCCTGGCCGCGGTGGGGGCGCGTGCCCTGGTGGCGAGCGAGGGCGGACGCCTCGTCGGCGAGCTGCAGGCCAAGGGCGGCGTCTGGGTGCCGTTTCCGGCCGGAACCAAGAACCCGGCCGCGATGGTGCTGAATGTCGGGCGCCTGGCCCGGATCTGCCGCCAGGAGGGCGTCGGGCTGATCCACGCCCGTTCGCGGGCGCCGGCCTGGGTGGCCCTCGGCACCAGCCGCCGCCTCGGACTGCCCTTCGTCACCACCTATCACGGCAGCTATTCCGGCCGCTCGCCGGTGAAGCTGCTCTACAACTCGGTCATGGCCCGCGGCGACGTGGTGATCGCCAACTCGCGCTTCACCGCCGAGGCGATCCGCGCCCTGCATCCGCAGGCCGCCGGGGACCGGGTTCGGGTCATCCACCGCGGCACCGACCTCGCGGCCTTCTCCCCGGCCCAGGTCGCGCCGGCCCGGGTCGAGGCGGTGCGGCGGGCCTGGGGCGTCGCCCCGCACGAGCGGGTCGTGCTGCTCGCAGCCCGGCTCACCGGCTGGAAGGGACACCGGGTGCTGATCGAGGCCGCCGCGATCCTGCGCCAGCAGGGCCTCGGCGATGTCGCCTTCGTCCTCGCCGGGGACGCCCAGGGGCGCACCGGCCCGGTCCGGGAGATCGACGCCATGGTGGCGGCCCACCATCTCGGCGGCGTCGTGCGGCGGGTCGGGCATTGCACCGACATGCCGGCGGCGTTCCGGGCCGCCTCGGTGGTCACGGTGCCGTCGACCGAGCCGGAGGCGTTCGGCCGCTCGGCCGTGGAGGCCCAGGCGATCGGCACGCCGGTCGTGGTCTCGGATCTCGGCGCCGTGCCCGAGACGGTTCTGGCGCCGCCGGAGGTGTCACCGGCCGAGCGCACCGGCTGGCGCGTGCCCGCGGGCGACGCCGCCACCCTCGCGGCGGCGACCCTGGAGGCGCTGCAGCTCGGCGCCAGCGCCCGCGACGCCCTCGCCCGCCGGGCGCGCCGGCACGTCGAGCAGCACTTCTCGCTCGAACGGATGATCGGCGACACGCTCGATGTCTATACTGGCCTGTTGGCTGATCCTGGCGCCGGGGCGGCGTCCGCATGACGCGGTTGTTACAAGTTCTCGACGGAGATTCGTGTCGTCGCAACCAAGTGGCGCCGCTGCGAGTTGACATCGCGTGGAGTTTGGCCAAGGTGTCGCGGTTCAACTGAGTGTGACCGCGCGGTGGTTCCGAGCCGACCTGATCGAGGGTGGCTCACGGCCCGCCGCAAACCGTCATCGATGAGGAGATTACAGCCATTCGCAGACCTATGAGAGCCATGCCGGCCCCGCAGAAGGACGGGCCGCGCGCCAACCGGGACATCCGCGGCGTTCGTGAAGTTCAGCTTATCGACGAGAGCGGCCAGAACCGCGGCGTCATGGCGTTCTTCGACGCGCTGCAAGTGGCCGAGGAGGCGGGTCTCGATCTCGTCGAGATCGCCCCGAACTCGGCACCGCCAGTCTGCAAGCTGCTCGATTACGGCCGCTACCGCTTCAACGAGCAGAAGAAGCAGGCCGAGGCGCGCAAGCGGCAGAAGACCGTCGAGGTCAAGGAGATCAAGCTCCGCCCCGGCATCGACAAGCACGACTACGACACCAAGATGAAGGCCGTGCAGCGGTTCTTCGAGGAAGGTGACAAGGTCAAGGTCACGCTGCGCTTCCGCGGCCGCGAGATGGCGCACCAGGACCTCGGCTACCGTCTGCTCGAGCGCGTCAAGGCCGAGACCCAGGAAGTCGCCAAGGTCGAGAGCGAGCCCCAGCTCGAAGGCCGGCAGATGATCATGATCCTGGCGCCGCGCTGAGGCTGCGCGGCCCGATCACTTCCTGATGCGACGATCCGCCCCGGCAGGCTCCGCCTCGCCGGGATTTGTCGCATGGATGCGTGATACGAAATCCGGAAGTCAGCTTCCGGATTTCGTATCACAAGCCCGCGCGGTGGAGCCGGAGGCTCCACGCCCCTGAGCGAAGCCGAAATCCGCATCGCGAAAGCGATCCTACGGATTATCGTATGACAGGCCCCCTCCCCCGTAGGGGAGGGGGCCTGTACGCTACTTCAGCAGCAGCACCTGCGCGTCGCCCTGGCGGCGCAGGACGTTCACCGTCACGTCGGCGCCGTGCCGGTGCAGCAGCAGGTCAACGCTCGATGAGCCGAGCTTGAGGTTGCGGATCAGCACCTCGTCGAGGAAGCCGGGCAGGATCGGGTCGCGGAAGCGGATCCGGTTGCGGTCCTGGCGCAGTTCCAGGCCGAGGCAGGCGGCCAGGAACGCGAACGGCGCCACCGCCGCCCAGGCCTGCGGGCTGCACGCGACGGGGTAGTTCGTCGGGCCGCGCTGCTTGCGCTGGACGAAGCCGCAGAACAGCTCCGGCAGCCGCCGGCCCTCCTGGTAGAGCGCGGCGCCGTGCTGGCCCTCGAAGATCCGCGCCGCCTCGCGCTTGTAGCCGTAGCGGGCGAGCCCGAGGGCGCAGAGCGCGTTGTCGTGCGGCCAGATCGAGCCGTTGTGGTACGACATCGGGTTGTAGCGCGCCTCGCCCTGGGCGATCGTGCGCACGCCCCAGCCGCTGAATCCGTCCTTCGACATCAGCGCCTCGGCCACCCGCGCCGCCCGCTCCGGCAGGGCGATGCCGGTGAACAGGGCGTGGCCGGCGTTGGACGAGCGCACCGCGCAAGGGCGCTTGTCGCCGTCGAGGGCGAGCGCGTAGGTGCCGAGATCCTCGAGGAAGAACGCCTTGTCGAAGGCGATCCGCAGCCGGTCGGCCTCGGCCTTCAGGCGCTCGGACAGGGCGGCGTGGCCGAGTTCGGCCGCGAGCTTCGCCGCGCCGCGCTTGGCGGCGTAGACGTAGCCCTGGACCTCGCACAGGGCGATCGGCCCCTGCGCCATCCGGCCGTCGGCGTGGAAGATCGAGTCGTGGCTGTCCTTCCAGCCCTGGTTGGCCAGCCCCTTGTCGGTCTCGCGCGCGTATTCGACGAAGCCGTCGCCGTCGCGGTCGCCGTAGGTGTCGATCCAGGCGAGCGCCGCGGTGATGTTGGGCCAGATCGCCTCGATCGTCGCCCGGTCGCCGGTCTGCTCGAAATACTGGCCGGCCAGCATCACGAACAGCGGCGTGGCGTCGATGGTGCCGTAATAGAGCCGGAACGGCACCTCGCCGAGGATCGCCATCTCGCCGTTGCGGGTCTCGTGCAGGACCTTGCCGGGCTGCGCGTCGGCGGCGGGATCGACGGTCTTCGCCTGGGTCGCCGCGAGGTAGCGCAGCACGCCGCGGGCGATCTCCGGGTCGATCCACAGCGCCATCATCGCGGTGATGATGCCGTCGCGGCCGAACACCGTGCTGTACCAGGGGATGCCGGCATAGGGGTAGATGCCGTGCGGCGTGCGGGTCGCCAGCATGTAGAGGTCGGCCGTCGAGCGGCAGGCGGCCTCGTTGAACTGGTCGTTCGAGCTCTCGATCGTGGTGATGTTGGCGGTCGCCGCGCGCAGGTCGCGGCGGGCGTCGCGGTAGGCGAGCGCGAAGGTCATGCCCTCGCCCTTCGGGTGGGCCTCGGCGCGCAGGGGCTTGGGATAGCTCGGCGAGGTCGGCGGCAGGGCGCTGCCGACCACGGCCCTGCGCCCTTCTCCGGCTTCGGTGATCTCGCACACCACCCGCACGAACACCGAGGCCCGCCCGCCGGGGCTGAGCCTGACCTCGAACTCGGCGAAGCCCTCGTTGATGCGGGCCGGATCCGGGCCGAAGCACAGGCGGGTCGTGCGCGTGCGGCCGTCGAGGCCGGTGTAGCGGAACGTCACCTCGTCCTCGCCCGTGACCGCCACGCTGCGCTCGCCCTGGCGCGGGCGGTTGCTGCCGCGGACCTCGAACAGGTCGCGGTAATCGGCGTCGAAGCTGACGCGCAGGCGCAGGTGGCGCGAGCGGGTGTCGTAGTTGCGCAGGCCGATCCGGTCGTAGCAGGTGCCGCGGAACAGGAACTTGGTCCGCTCGAGCGCGATCAGTTCGCGCGGGATGCTGGTCTCGTCGTTGGCCTCGAGGCGGATGTCCGGGGTGGTCAGGTCGACCGACAGCGCGCCGTTGTCGTCTTGGATCACCGAGCCGAGCAGCATCGGCCGCTGGCCCTCGACGGTGAGCTGGAGCCGCGACAGGAACCGGGTGTCCTGGAAGTACAGCCCCTCGGGGCCCGGAAAAACGCCGATGTCGCCGTAGCTGTCGAGCACCGCGAAGGCGTCGCCGTGCTTGAGCGAGCGCAGCGGCCGCTCGATCAGGGAGTGCTGCGCCTCGATGTGGTACTGGGGCAGGTTCTCGTCCGACGGGGCGCCGGGTACGGGGGATGGAGCGAGCGCCGTCGCGGTCTCGGTCATCGGCACGATTCTCCCGGGAAAGAGCAGGGCCGGCCCGATTCGCCGCCCGCGGTCTCCTAACGCCTGCCAATGTGGGCCATCGTGCGGCCGGTGCCAGGGGCATGCCTGCGCGGATGTCGGGCAGCCGGCGCCGCGCCGTTGGGCAGCGTCCCGACGCGGAAAAGCCCGGCCTCCTCGCGAAGGCCGGGCTTTCCGGTCGTGTCAGGGAACCGGTGAGCGGGGCTGACGACCCGCTCGGGTCAGACGACCCGCAGGTGGGCGTGGGCTCCGTTGGCGACCCCGTTGATCGCCCCCGGGGCGCCGAGGCCGAGGCCCGGCAGCTTGATCGCGTCGGCCTCGCGGGCGATCAGCGACTCGTAGGCCGAGACGTAGCTCTGCGCCATCACGGTGGCGGTGAAGCGGGTCTCGAAATAGCGGCGCACCCGCTCGCGGCTCATCGCCTTGACGGTCTCGACCGCGGCGACGGCCTCGTCGATCGAGTCGACCACGACGCCCGACACGCCGTCCTTGATGACTTCCGGCACCGAGCCGTTGCGCCACGCGATCACTGGCGTGCCGGCCGACATCGCCTCGATCATCACGAGGCCGAACGGCTCCGGCCAGTCGATCGGGAACGCGAGCGCCAGGGCGTTGCCGAGGAACTCGTGCTTCTGATCCTCGTTGATCTCGCCGATATACTCGATCAGCGGGTGGTGGATCATCGGCTCGATGACCTCGTCCCAGTATTCCTGGTCGGCCTTGTCGACCTTGGCGGCGATCTTCAGCTTCACGCCGGAGCGCTTGGCCATCTCGATCGCGCGGTCGGGGCGCTTCTCGGGCGAGATGCGGCCGAGGAAGGCGAGGTAGCCGCCGTCCTTCGGGTTCGGCGAGAAGCGGCAGTTCTCCGCCGGCAGGCCGTGATGGATCGTCGACAGCCAGTTGGCGTTCGACGGCATCGGCCCGCGCTGGTGGTCGGAGATCGAAACCAGGGGCATGCCCGTGAAGGTGCGGTAGACCGGCATGAAGTCCGGCACGTCGAGCCGGCCGTGCAGGGTCGTGACGCACTTGTGGTTCAGGTCCTCGAACAGCGGGTACTGCAGGAGGTCGATGTGGAAGTGGATGATGTCGAACTCGTCCGCCCGGCGACGCAGGTGATAGAGCATCGCGAGATGGCTGGCGACGTGGTCGCGGATGCCGGCCAGCCGCAGTCCCTCGGGGGCGCAGGCGACCAGCTTGGCCGATGTTTCGGAGTCGCCGCTGGCGAACAGCGTCACGTCGTGGCCCTGCCGGACCAGCTCCTCGGTCAGCCACGACACGACGCGCTCGGTGCCGCCGTAGAACTTCGGCGGGACGGCCTCCGCGAGAGGGGCGATCTGGGCAATGCGCACGGCGGGTTCTCCTGAAACGCCAATCGTTGGCGGCAACAAGCACGATCGGGCCTGAGCGGGATATGAACGAAACCACGCTTATACGGTTATGGTTCCGGTGCGGCGCACAACACCGGCCGAGCTTGGCGGACGGGCCCGGAATGCCCGCAATCCCCCGGTTTCCGGCGTCGTGTTCGCGCTCCGGCGACCATCCTGATTGCGGAGCGCCGGCACCTCTGCTATAGGGCGCGCCTCATCGAACCGCCCGGCCGATAGGGCTGCCGTGGCGGTTCGTGTCGCTCCACGAGACATCGCACGCGATGGTCGGGCCCGGACACGGGCCCGGTGGAGTTCGCGTCAGGAGAGCCAAATGCCCAAGCTGAAGACCAAGTCGGGCGCCAAGAAGCGCTTCAAGATCACCGGGACCGGCAAGGTCATGTACGCCCAGGCCGGCAAGCGCCACGGCATGATCAAGCGGACCACGAAGCAGATCCGCAACCTGCGCGGCACCACCACCCTGTTCGAGGGCGATGCCGCCAACGTCAAGAAGTACTTCCTGCCCAACGGCTGAAGTCCTTCCCGCGTCCGTCTGTTTCTAATCCGAGGAGATCACCATGGCCCGCGTCAAGCGCGGCGTGACGAGTCACGCGAAGCACAAGAAGGTGTTCAAGGCCGCCAAGGGCTATTACGGCCGGCGCAAGAACACGATCCGGATCGCCAAGCAGGCGGTCGAGAAGGGCATGCAGTATGCCTACCGCGACCGCAAGAACAAGAAGCGCACCTTCCGGGCGCTGTGGATCCAGCGGCTCAACGCGGCGGTCCGCGAGCACGGCCTGACCTATTCGCGCTTCATCGACGGCCTTGCCAAGGCCGGCGTCGTGGTCGACCGCAAGGCGCTGTCGGACCTCGCCATCCACCAGCCGGCGGCCTTCGCCGCGGTGGTCGAGAAGGCCAAGGCGGCGCTGCCGGCGGAGCTCGCCAAGGCCGCGTAAGCGGCGGAGCTCGCCAAGGCCGCGTTGGCGGCTGGGGCTTTCCCAAAGGCCCGGCACACCGTCCCCGCGGGGGCGCGGCAGAGGCCCGCGCCGCCCGCGATGCGTCCCACGGCCCGCCTCGCGCGGGCCGTTTCTCGTTGCGCCGGATTCCGGCGCCGCAGACCGGCCCTCAGCAGAGTTGCATGGGGCAACTCTGCCGAAGTCCCTGGCTCTGCATCATTTCCACCGCCAGAACGGTCGCCGTTCCGGCGAATGGTGCAAGGATCCGATGACCGACCTTTCCAGCCTCGAAGCCGACCTCCTGGCCCAGGTCGCGGGCGCCGCCGACGAGGCCGCCCTGGAGAGCCTGCGGGTCGCCGCCCTCGGCAAGAAGGGCGCCGTCTCCGACCTGCTGAAGACCCTCGGCAGCATGACGCCCGAGGAGCGCAAGGAGCGCGGCCCGCTCATCAACGGCCTGCGCGACCGGGTCCAGGGCGCGATCCTCGACCGGCGCGAGACGCTCGCCGGCGCCGCCCTTGAAGCCCGGCTCGCTGCCGAGCGCATCGACGTGACGCTGCCGGTGCGCGAGGGGCCGGAGACGCGCGGGCGCATCCACCCGATCTCCCAGGTCATCGACGAGATCACGGCGATCTTCGGCGACATGGGCTTCTCGGTGGCGGAGGGGCCCGACATCGAGACCGACGAGCTGAACTTCACCGCGCTCAACTTCCCCGAAGGCCATCCGGCCCGGGAGATGCACGACACCTTCTTCCTGCCGCCCGACCGCAACGGCCGCCGCAAGCTGCTGCGCACCCACACCTCGCCGGTCCAGGTGCGCACCATGCGGGCGCAGCAGCCACCGATCCGGGTGATCTGCCCCGGCCGGACCTACCGGCACGATTCCGACCAGACCCACACCCCGATGTTCCACCAGATCGAGGGGCTGGTGATCGATTCGAGCGCCACCATCGCCCACATGAAGTGGGTGCTGGAGGAGTTCTGCAAGGCGTTCTTCGAGGTCGACAGCGTCAGGATGCGCTTCCGGCCGTCGTTCTTCCCGTTCACCGAGCCCTCGGCCGAGGTCGACATCCAGTGCTCGCGCAAGGGCGGCGAGATCCGCTTCGGCGAGGGCGACGACTGGCTCGAGATCCTCGGCTGCGGCATGGTCCACCCGAACGTGCTGCGCCATTGCGGCCTCGACCCCGACGTGGTGCAGGGCTTCGCCTGGGGCATGGGCATCGACCGCATCGCGATGCTCAAGTACGGCATGCCGGACCTGCGCCCGTTCTTCGAGGCCGACGCGCGCTGGCTCGACCATTACGGCTTCCGCCCGCTCGACATCCCGAGCCTCGTGGGCGGCCTGACGGGCTGAGGAGACGACCCCATGATGTCGGATGCCGATGTCACCCTGCTGGCCGACCGCGTTCTCTCCCAGGTCCTCGCCGGTGCCGGGTTCGAAACCGCGCACGCCGAAGCCCGTCCGAACCATGAGGGCGAGGAGGCGCTGTTCATCACCGTGCGCTTCCGGCCCGGGGCCGGCGTGACCAGCGGCAGCGTCTCCGCCGACGCGATGGTGACGCTCCGCGACGCTCTGCAGAGCCGGGGCGACCAGCGGTTTCCGTACCTCCTGTACGACTACCCCGACGACGAACCGCCCTTCGAGGCCGAGGAGAGCGAGGCCGCGTCATGACGCAGCCTCTTCCGAGGCCGCTCATCCACGACCTGATCGAGATCGCCGAGTCCCTCGCCAACCAGCAGGGACGGCCGCTGTTGCGCCAGACTGCCCTCCGGCGCGCCGTGAGTTCCGCCTATTACGCGGTGTTTCATGCGGTCTGCGCGGTCTGCGCCGACGAACTCGTCGGTCGGTCGAAGGTCGCCCTGAGCGAGCCGATCTACCGCTCGATCGATCATGGACTGGCCCGCAAGCGGCTCAACGGGCCGGCGGTTCGACCGATCGATCCGTCGCTTCCGCGGGTCGGCGTGATCTTCGCCGAGTTGCAGGAGCAGCGGCATGCCGCCGACTACAGCCCGCCGCAGCCGTTGTTCAGTCGCACGCGGGCCCTCGCCCTGATCGATCAGGCCCGCGAGGCAGTCCGGCTGATCGAGGCCCTGGAAACCGGTCAGCGCCAGCAACTCGCCATTCTTCTCATCGGCCGCCAGCGTGCGGCCTAGGACGCAAGGTCCGCATCCATGAAATTCACCCTCTCCTGGCTCAAGGACCACCTCGACACCGCCGCCCCGGTGGCCGAGATCGCCGAGACCCTCACCCGCATCGGCCTCGAGGTCGAGGGCATCGCCGACAAGGCGGCCGATCTCGCGCCCTACCGCATCGCCGCCGTGCTCACCGCCGAGCAGCACCCCAACGCCGACCGGCTGCGGGTCTGCACCGTCGACGTCGGCGACGGCCAGCCGGTGCAGGTGGTGTGCGGGGCGCCGAACGCCCGCGCCGGCATGCGCAGCGTGTTCGCGCCGCCCGGCACCTACGTGCCGGGCAAGAACATCACCCTATCGGTCGGCACCATCCGGGGCGTCGAGAGCCGCGGCATGCTGTGCTCGGGGGCCGAGCTCGGCCTGTCCGACGACCACGACGGCATCCTCGACCTGCCGGCCGACGCCCCGGTCGGGCAACCCTACGCGGTCTGGGCCGGGCTCGACGATCCGGTGATCGAGATCAACCTGACGCCCAACCGCCCCGACTGCACGGGCGTCCACGGCATCGCCCGCGACCTCGCCGCCGCCGGGCTCGGCAGCCTCAAGCGCGAGGCCGCGCCGCCGCTGCGGGGGGAGGGGAGTGCCGGCGTCACCGTGACCCGCGACTTCGCCCAGGGCGACGAGGGGCAGTGCCCGCTCTTCGCCCTGCGCCGGGTGCGCGGCGTCCGCAACGGCCCTTCGCCCGAATGGCTGCGCCGGCGCCTCGCGGCGATCGGCCTGCGCCCGATCAACGCGCTCGTCGACATCACCAACTACATCACCTTCGACCGCGGCCGGCCGCTGCACGTCTTCGACGCCGCCAAGGTGAACGGCGACCTCGTGGTGCGCCGGGGGCGGGCGGGCGAGGAACTGCTCGCCCTCGACGGCCGCACCTACCGGCTCGACGACGACACCGTCGTCATCGCCGACGCGGCCGGCGTCGAATCGATCGCCGGCATCATGGGCGGCGAGGTCTCGGGTTGCGACGAGACCACCACCGACGTGCTGATCGAATCGGCCCTGTGGGATCCGCTCGCCATCGCCCGCACCGGGCGGCGCCTCGGCATCGTCACCGACGCCCGCTATCGCTTCGAGCGCGGCGTCGACCCGGCCTACGCGGTGCCGGGCCTCGACCTCGCGACCCGGATGGTGCTCGACCTGTGCGGCGGCAGCGCCAGCGAGGCGGTGGTCTCCGGCGCGATGCCGGAGAACGAGCGCATCATCGACTTCCCGTGGACCGAGGTGCGCCGGCTCTCCGGGCTCGACCTGCCCCGGCCCGAGATGAAGGTGACCCTCGAAACCCTCGGCTTCCACGTCGCCGGCACCGGCGACCGGGTGAAGGTGCTACCGCCGTCCTGGCGGCCGGACGTCGAGGGCAAGGCCGACCTCGTGGAGGAGATCGTCCGCATCGCCGGGCTCGACCGGATCGAGGCGAAGCCGCTGCCGCGCATCGACGCCGCGGTGATCCGCCCGGTGCTGACCGTGCTCCAGAAGCGCACCCGGCTGGCCAAGCGCGAACTCGCCGCCCGCGGCCTGACCGAGGCGGTGACGTGGTCGTTCATCGCCCGCGACGAGGCGGTGGCGTTCGGCGGCGGCAGGCCGGAACTGGCACTCGCCAACCCGATCGCCGCCGACCTGTCGGACATGCGCCCGAGCCTGATCCCCGGCCTGCTCAAGGCGGCGCAGCGCAACGCCGACCGCGGCCTGCCCGACGTCGCCCTGTTCGAGGTCGGGCAGTGCTTCGCCTCCGACGAGCCCGAGGGCCAGACGGTGAAGGCTGCCGCCCTGCGCCGCGGCACCGCCCGCCACGGCGGCGCCGGCCGGCACTGGGACGGCGCGGCGCAGCCGGTCGACGCCTACGAGGCCAAGGCCGATGCCCTCGCGCTGCTCACCGCGCTCGGCGTGCCGACCGGCGGCCTCCAGGTCGCCGCCGGCGGGCCGGACTGGCTGCATCCCGGCCGCTCGGGCACGCTCCAGTTCGGGCCGCGCAACCCGGTCGGCGTGTTCGGCGAACTGCATCCCCGAGTGCTGAAGGCCCTCGACGTGCGCGGGCCGGTGGTGGCGTTCGAGATCACCCTCGACGCCCTGCCGCTGCCCAAGCACCGCCCGACCAAGGTCAAGCCGGCGGCGAAGCTGTCGGACTTCCAGCCGCTCACCCGCGACTTCGCCTTCGTGGTCGGCCGCGACGTCGCGGCGGGCGACATCCTCAAGGCGGTGCAGGCGGCCGAGCGCAATCTGATCGCCGGGATCGAGGTGTTCGACGTCTACGAGGGGCCGAATGTCGGCGAGGGCCAGAAGTCGGTTGCGGTCGCGGTCCGGCTCCAGCCGGCCGAGCGGACGCTGACCGACGCCGAGATCGAGGCGGTGAGCGCCCGCATCGTGGCCGAGGTCGGCCGCAAGACCGGCGCGACCCTGCGCGGCTGAGACGGATCGGGAGAATCGCCATGGATCGGAATCTGATCGAAGCTCTGTCGGGCGCGGACGCCTATCCGGAGGAGGCGCTGGCGCGCGCGATCGCCGCGCCGGACGCGATCGCGGCCCCGGTCCTGGCAGCCCTCGACAAGGTGGCGGCCGGCAAGGACTTGCCCGACGGCGAGGTGAACCTCCTGTTCTGGGGCCTTCACGTCCTCGCCGTGGCGCGGGACACCCGCGCCTACCGGCCGCTGATGCGGCTGCTCTCCGGGCCGCAGGCGCCGATCGACCGGGCCTTCGACGACGACCTGCCCGCGACCCTGCCGCGGATCGTCGCCGGCCTGTTCGACGGCGAGGCCGGGCCGATCTTCGCCCTCGCCGCCCGCCGCACGGCCGACAGCATGCTGCGCACGATGATGCTCGGCATGCTCGCCTTCCTGACCGCCGAGGGGCGGGTCGATGCGGGTGCGATGCGCGACTTCCTGATCCGCTTCGACGACGAGCGGCTCGCCGAGGACGACGACGACGCCTGGGTCGGCTGGATCGACGCCATCTCCCTGCTCGGCCTGACCGACCTCGTCGAGCGGGCCGAGCCCGCGTGGCGCGACGGCCGGATCTCGCCGGATCACGGGCTGGAGGAGGAGTTCCGCGGGGTCCTCGCCGAGGCCGTCGCCCAGCCGGACGACCGGACCCGCTTCGAGGATTACGGCTACTGCTACCTGACGGACCTGGACGCGGAGTTCGCCCCCCTGCCGGACGACGAGGATCCCGACTACGTGCCGCTGGAGCCGGAGCGCAACCCGTACCGGCATGTCGGCCGCAACGATCCGTGCCCATGCGGCAGCGGCCGCAAGTTCAAGAAGTGCTGCCTCGACACCGCCCGCGCCGGCGTGGCGGCGCCGTAGCGAGCGGCCTCAATACGCCACCTTGCGCTCGACGTAGCGGAACTGGATCGCGGTCAGCGCGATCACGATCACCATCAGCACCACCGACTGCGCCGCCGACCCGCCGAGGTCGGCGCCGAGGCGGCCGTCGAGATAGACCTTGTAGACGAGGGTCTGGGTCGAGCGGCCGGGGCCGCCATGGGTCAGGGTGTCGATGACGCCGAAGGTCTCGAAGAAGGCGTAGACGACGTTGACCACCAGCAGGAAGAAGGTGGTCGGCGACAGCAGCGGGAACACGATGGTCCAGAACCGGCGCGCCGGCCCGGCGCCGTCGATCGCCGCCGCCTCGATCACGCTCGCCGGAATCGCCTGGAGCCCGGCGAGGAAGAACAGGAAGTTGTAGGAGATCTGCTTCCAGGCCGAGGCCAGCACGACCAGGATCAGGGCGTGGTCGCCGTCGAGCAGCGGATTCCACGGGATGCCGAGGTCGCGCAGGCCCCCGCGCCACCATGCCCAGCGAGGGCTGGAACAGGAAGCCGAACAGCACGCCCGCCACCGCCGGCGCCACCGCGTAGGGCCAGATCAGCAGGGTGCGGTAGAGGCCGGAGCCCCGGATCTCGCGGTCGGCCATCGCGGCGAGCAAGAGGGCCGCCGACAGCGACAGCCCGGCCACCGCGGCGGCGAACACGAAGGTGAGGCCGAGCGAGGCGTAATAGGCCGGGTCGTCGAACAGCGCGCGGTAATTGGCGATCCCGACGAACTCGGTCGAGAGCCCGAACGCGTCCTGCGACAGGAACGACTGCCAGACGGCCTGCGAGGCCGGCCAGTAGAAGAACACGCCGACGATCAGCAGTTGCGGCAGCAGGAGGGCCAGCGGCAGCCGCCAGCCCCCGAAGACGACCCGGTTGTCCATGTCAGCCTGCTACTTGGCCACTTGCCGCTCGAACTGGCGCAGGATGGCGTTGCCCCGGGTCGCCGCCTCGTCGAGGGCCTGCTTGGCGGTCTTCTTGCCGGCGAGCGCCGCCTCGATCTCCTCGGCCCAGACGTCGCGCATCTGCGGCATGTTGCCGAGGCGCAGGCCGCGGGAATTCTCGGTCGGCGGCTTGTTGGTCAGTTCCTTGACCGGCACTTCGAGCGCCGGGTTCTTGTCGTAGAAGCCCTCGGCCTTGGTCTTCTCGTAGGCGGCCCGGGTGATCGGCATGTAGCCGGTGGTCTGGTGCAGCTTGGCCTGCCGGTCGGTGTCGGACAGGAAGCCGAGGAACTTCGCCACGCCCTTGTACTCGTCGGGCTTCTTGCCGCCCATCACCCACAGCGAGGCGCCGCCGATGATGCTGTTCTGCGGCGCGCCGGGCGCGTCGGGATAGTACGGCAGCGGCGCCGAGGCCCAGGCGAACTTGGCCGCGCCCCGGACGGCGCCGTAGGAGCCCGAGGAGCCGAGCATGATCGGGCACTCGCCCGCGGTGAAGCGGCCGAAGCCGTTGTCGTAGCGGCCGGAATAGTCGAAGGTCTTGTCCTTCTGCGCCTCGACGAGGTTGGCGAGGTGCCTGACCTGGAGCGGGCCGTTCAGCTCCAGGGTGGTGTCGAAGCCGTCGAGGCCGTTGGCCTTGGTGGCGAGCGGCACGTTGTGCCAGGCCGAGAGCTGCTCCAGATGGGCCCAGCTCACCCAGGTGTTGGAGAAGCCGCAATTCGGGAAGCCGTTCGCCCGCAGCTTCTTCGCCGCCTCGAACACCTCCGGCCAGGTCTTGGGCGCCTCGTCGAGGCCGATGGTCTTCAGCGCGTCCTTGTTGACCCACATCACCATCGACGACGAATTGAACGGGAACGACAGCATGTCGCCCGACGAGGTCGAGTAGTAGCCGGTGATCGCCGGCAGGTAGGCCTTCGGGTCGAACGGCTCGCCCGCGTCCTTCATCAACTGGTAGACCGGCTTCACCGCGCCCTTGGCGGCCATCATGGTGGCGGTGCCGACCTCGAACACCTGCATGATGTGCGGCGCGGTGCCGGCCCCGGAACGCCGCGATGCCGGCATTCAGCGTCTCGCCGTAATTGCCCTTGTAGGCCGGCACGATCCTGTAGTCGCCCTGCGAGGCGTTGAACTCCTCGGCGAGGCGGTTGACCGCGTCGTTGTTGGCGCCCGTCATCGCGTGCCACCACTGCAGTTCGGTGACGGCGAAGGCCGGACCGGCCGCGGTGAGGGCGAGGGCGGTGAGCGCGATCCGGATCGTGGGGGTCGGGGCCATGGGCGATGTCTCCTCGTGCCGCGGCCCGTCATGGTCGGGTTCGATTGCAACTCCGTGACGGCGTGTCACGAAAGATTGCCGGCAATCCCGATCGTGCCGGTCGGGGCCACGCCGCGTGGCCCGCGCCGGCCGGCCTGCGGTGGCTCAACCGCAAAGCACGGCCAGGGCTTTCCTGCAACCGGGATCAGGGGCGCTTGGCCCCACGCAGCGCCTGAATCGTCGTCGTCGGCGTGATCGCCTCGGGGTCGGTCGGGCAGTGGAGGATCGCCGGCAAACCGCTCGCCCGGGCCCGGGCGAGGGCGGCGGGAAAGTCCTCGGTCCGCTCGACCCGCTCGCCGTGACCGCCGAAGGCGGTCGCGTAGGCGGCAAAGTCCGGGTTGCGCAGACCGGTGCCGGAGACCCGGCCGGGATATTCCCGCTCCTGATGCATCCGGATCGTGCCGTACATGCCGTTGTCGACCAGGATCACGATCAGCGGCAGGTCGTACTGGACCGCGGTGGCGAATTCCTGCCCGTTCATCAGGAAGTCGCCGTCGCCGGCCACCACCACGACGGTGCGGTCCGGCCGCAGGCGCTTGGCGGCGACGCCGGCCGGCACGCCGTAGCCCATCGAGCCGGAGGTCGGCGCGAGCTGGCCGTCGAAGGCGCGGAACGGCCAGAAGCGGTGGACCCAGGTCGCGAAGTTGCCGGCGCCGTTGCAGACGATCGTGTCGGTCGGCAGCGCCTCGCGCAGGTGGGCCATCACGCCGCCCATCTGGAGCGCGCCCGGAGTCGTGATCCGGCCCGGATCGCTCCAGGCGCGATAGCTCGCATGGGCCTGTGCCGTGCCGTCCTCCCAGGGCAGGCGGCCGGGGGGCTGCACGGTCTCGATCGCCGCCGCGAAGGCATCGGGGGCGGCGTTGATCGCGAGGTGCGGGCTGTAGACCCGGCCGAGTTCCTCCGGATCCGGGTGGACGTGGACGAGGCGCCGCCCGGGCTCGGGAATGCCGAGCAGGGTGTAGCCCTGGGAGGGAATCTCGGACAGGCGGCCGCCGACGAGGAGCAGCAGGTCGGCCTCGCGGATGCGCGCCAGCAGGGCCGGGTTGACCCCGAGGCCGAGATCGCCGGCGTAGGACGGGTGATCGGCCGGGAACAGGCCCTGGCGGCGGAACGAGCAGGCGACGGGAAGGCGGAACAGGTCGGCGAAGCGGGCGACGCGGCGAACCGCCTCGGCGCTCCAGCGGCTGCCGCCGAGGATCGCCAGCGGCCGCTCGGCCTCGCGCAGGAGGGTCTGGAGCTTCACCATCTGGGCGAGTGCCGGATGGGTCTCGACCGGCCGGTACGGGCGCGCGTCGGCGACCGTCGCGGTCTCGGTCAGCACGTCCTCGGGCAGCGCGACCACCACCGGGCCGGGGCGGCCGGCGACGGCGGTGTGGAAGGCGCGCGACACGATCTCCGGCAGGCGGGCGGGGTCGTCGACCTCGGTCACCCACTTGGCGACCGTGCCGAACACCGCCCGGTAGTCGAGTTCCTGGAACGCCTCGCGCTCCCGCGCCGCCCGCTCGATCTGGCCGACGAACAGGATCATCGGGGTCGAATCCTGGCGGGCGACGTGCAGGCCCGGCGCGGCGTTCATCGCGCCCGGCCCGCGGGTGACGAAGCACAGGCCCGGCCGCCCGGTGAGCTTGCCGGCGGCCTCCGCCATCATCGCGGCCCCGCCCTCCTGCCGGCACACGGTGAGGCGGATCGGCGAGTCGTGCAGCGCGTCGAGGGCCGCGAGGTAGCTCTCGCCCGGCACGCAGAAGATGTCGGCGCCGCCGTGGATCGCGAGCTGGTCGATCAGGATCTGCCCGCCGGTGCGCGGGCGCGGGTCCTCGGCCATAGTGCTCCTTCCGTGTCGTTCACCGCAGGGCCGTGTCACGGCCGGATGAGGCGGGCCAGCGCGATCACGGCGCCGATCACCGCCAGGGTCTGGAAGCCGATCATGCCGGCGACCCACTTGATGACGTCGGTCTTGGTCGCCTCGATCCTGGTTTCGAGACGCGACTCGACGGCCTTCATCTCGACCCGCAGAGCATCCAAGCGAGAGTTTGTTTCCGACCGCAGCCCTTCGATGCCGAATTTCGTTTCTGCTCGCAGAGCCTCGATGCTGGCGGTCGTTTCTGATTTCTGGCGCTCGAAATTCGAATTCATCTCGGCTCTCAGGCCGTCGATGCTCGCCTTCGTCTCGGCTCTCAGGCCGTCGACGCTCGTCTTCGTCTCGGCTCTCAGGCCGTCGACGCTCGCCTTCGTCTCGGCTCTCAGGCCGTCGATGCTCGCCTTCGTCTCGGCGCTCAGGCGCTCGAAGCTGGCAGCTGTTTCGGACCTCAGATCATCGATGCTGGCGGTCGTCTCGGCGCGCAGAGCGTTGATACTGGCCGTGGTGTCCGCGTTCTGGCGCTCGAGGTTCGACCTCATCTCGGTCCGCAGGGCGTCGAATCGGGTTCGGAGATCGTGCCCGAGCCCGTCGAGATCGCCCTTGCGGGCGAGGTCGCCCTGGAGCGCCTCGGCCATCGCACCGGCGAGGCCCTCCGCCTGCTCGGCCGGCATCCCCGCCTGATCGCGCAACGTGCGGGCGAATTTCAGCGTGTCGAACGCCACGGCGGTCATGGGTTGGCACAACCTTGGTCAGGCGACGGCCGCACCGTCGCGGCGGACAGGCTACCACGCCTCGCGGCGCACGGCATCGCTCCTCACCCGCCCCAGGCCGGGTCGGCGAGCACGCTCTCGGTATGGTCGCCGACCTGCGGCGGGGCGGTCTTCGCCACCATCGGCTCGCCGTCGATGACGATCGGCGAGCGCACCGTCGGCACGCTGCCGCCCTTCGCCCGCTCCTCGGGCAGGTCGAGGCGCAGGCCGCGATGGACCACCTGCGGGTCCTCGAACACCTCGGCGAGGTCGTTGATCGGCCCGCTCGGCACGTTGACCGCCGCGAGGCCGGCGAGCAGGTCGGCCTTGGCGTGGCGGCGGGTCTCGGCGGCGATGAGCGGGATCAGCACCTCGCGGCGCGTCACCCGGCCGGGATTGGTGGCGTAGTCCGGATCCTCGTGCCAAGTGGTGCCGAGCACGCCGCAGAACCTCGCGAACTGGCCGTCGTTGCCGCAGGCGACGATGACGTGGCCGTCGCGGGTCGGAAACACCTGATAGGGCACGATGCTAGTGTGCTCGTTGCCCATCCGCGGCGGCAGCAGGCCCGACACGAGGTAGACCAGCGCCTGGTTGCCGAGCACCGAGACCTGGGTGTCGAGGAGCGCCATGTCGATGTGGCAGCCCGCGCCGGTGGCGTGGCGGCCCTGGAGCGCGGCGAGGATCGCGACGGTGCCGTAGACCCCGGTGAACACGTCGGCGAACGCGACGGCGTTCTTCACCGGCTCGCCGGCGGGCTCGCCGGTGAGCGACATGATGCCCCCGAGGCCCTGGATCATGAAGTCGTAGCCGGCGCGCGGCGCGTAGGGACCGTCCTGGCCGAACCCGGTGACCGAGCAGGTGACGAGGCGCGGGTTGAGCGCGCGCAGGGACTCGTGGTCGAGGCCGTACTTCCTCAGCCCGCCGACCTTGAAGTTCTCGATCACCACGTCGGCATGGGCGGCCAGCCGCCGCACCACCGCGCGGCCGTCCTCGGTCTCGAAATCCGCCGCGACCGAGCGCTTGCCGCGGTTGGTCGAGTGGAAGTACGACGCCGAGAGATGGCCCCCGTCCGCCGCCTCGACGAAGGGCGGTCCCCAGGAGCGGGTGTCGTCGCCGGCCCCCGGCCGCTCGACCTTGACCACGTCGGCGCCGAGATCGGCGAGGAGCTGGCCGATCCACGGCCCGGCCAGGATGCGGGCGAGTTCCAGGACCTTGATGCCGGCGAGTGGCTTGTGCACGGGCGCTCCTCGGGACGTGTCGGCGCCCCGTTCGGGGTCGCGGCATCCTGTCTAGAGGAGGTCGGGGGCAGGCACCAAGCGCCGCGACGCCGGGCCTGCCCCGCTTAGACGTCAGGCGGCGCGCCGGTGGCGGCCCTCCTGCACCTCCTCGATGATCTTGGCGCTGAAGGCGTCGAGGTCGCCGGGATTGCGGCTGGTGATGATGCCCTTGTCGGTCACCACCGCCTCGTCGCGCCAGTCGCCGCCGGCATTGACGACGTCGGTCCTGATCGAGGCGAAGGACGTCACCTTGCGGCCCTTCACGGCGCCGACCTCGACCAGCAGCCACGGCGCGTGGCAGATCGCGGCCACGACCTTGCCGCCGTCGAGGAAGCTCCTGAGGATCTCGAGCGCCTTCGGCTCCAGGCGCAGCTTGTCGGGATTGATCTGGCCGCCGGGCAGGACCAGGGCGTCGAACCCGCTCGCATCGACGCTCTCGATGTCGGCATCGACCGTCACCGGTCGGCCCCAGTCGGTCTCGTCCCAGCCGCGGATCGCGTCGGGCGTCCGGCGGGATTTCGGTGCGGCCACGATCACGGTGGCGCCCGCTTCGGCGAGCCTGGACTTCGGCACTTCCAACTCCGACTGCTCGAAGCCGTCGGTCGCCATGATCAGGATCCTCGCCTGCTTGATGTCGGGCATCGTCTCGCTCCTCGGGTGGTCGGAATGCCCCGGCAACAGGTGGCCGACGACGCGGTTCCGCAGCGCAATCCCGGTCCGATGGCCGCAGGGAGACCCGTCCGCCCGGTCCGGAACCGCCTCCGGCCGGGCCTGTTTTCTTTTCAGATCCCTCACATCGACGACAGGAGACAGGACATGGCCGTCATGGACATGGCTGACGCGAACACCTTGCACGGCACGGGCTGCGACATGGCCAACCCGGGCGTGCCGACCCCCGAACCGAACCCGGGCGGCACCATTCCGGGCGACCTCCCGATGCCGCCCGAGCCCGACGACCTGCCGGATACCGGCCCGACCGGCCCGCGCTCGCCCTATCCGGTGAACGATCCCGGGATCACCGACCCGAAGGGCCCCGGCTCCGAGCCCGACTACCTTCCGGGCGGGCCGACCAACCCGGGAACGCGCTTCTGAGCGGAACGGGCGACGGGTGACGGATGCGGCGCGTCCGCCACCTCAATGGCCGCCGTGCGAGGTACGCACGTCGCGCGGCGCGCTCAGGATCTCGTTGAGACTGCTGGCGACGTGGCGCGCCTCGTCGTCGGTGAGGCGGAGCTGGAACGGCGGCAGCGCGCCGGCCTGGAGAGCCACCACCGCCTGCCCGCTCTCGTCGGTCCCGACCTCGATCGCCGAGGACGTCACGTCCAGGGTGGCGATGTCGTCGTGCGGGTCGCGCTCGGTCCCGGCATCCTCGTCCGGCTCGTCGATCGCGATCAGAAGCTGGCCCACGGCCCGCACCAGGGCGCGCGCGGCCCGGGCGTCCATGATCACCGCGGTGGCCTGGTCGTCCTTCTGGAACGCGAGCTGGATGTTGGAACCTTCGAGGGAAACCGAAATACCCGCCATGGAGTGCCCGATACGTCTGCAGGACCGTCCTATATGGGAGTCGCTTCGCCGTTGCGACAGGCGCGTGCGGCCTCGAAGCCCGCCATCGCCGCGGACATCGCGGCGCCGAACGGAAGCCGGCGCCGGGCGTTGGCCCGGATGGGAAGGGTGCGTCGGCCGCCCGTCCCGGCAACCGGAGGACGAACATGGCCTCTCCGACCAAGGCGCAGAAGGACACGATCGGGCGCGTGATGCACGCGTTCAAGGAAGGCGAGCTGGAACGGCGCGACGGCGAGCCGGTGACCAACCCGAAGCAGGCGATCGCCATCGCCCTGCGGGAGGCCGGCGCCTCCAACCAGGAGAGCCCGGAAGCCAACCGCAGCCACTTCCGGCGCACCCGCCGCAAGGAGCGCGAGACCCGCTCCCACGCGACCCGGGCCGCCCTCTACGACGAGGCCAAGCGCCGCAACATTCCCGGCCGTTCGCGGATGAGCCGGGGCGAACTGGAGCAGGCGCTCAACCGTTGAACCGGTCCACCAAGGAGAGGCCGCATGAGTTCGAAGCAGCCGAAGACCACCACTCCGACCGACGCCGACCTGAAGGGCAATCCCGGCATCGGCGGCGGCAAGGGCATGACGATGTCCGGCGGCGATCCGGAGGAGCTGGAGGGCGAGAATTCCTTCGAGGGGGATGTCGAGAACGACACCACCCCGGAGGGCGGCATCGACCCGAACCAGCGTGCGCGCAAGAACAAGTGATGCGATGTCCGGACGATCAGTTCCGGAGATCGCATCACCAGCCCGCGCGGCGGAGCTTTGCTCCGCACGCATGAGCGAAGCCGGTTTCCGCATCGCGTAAGCGACCGCTCGCGGTCGCCTGAAGCGATTGCGCAGCCATCGCCACGATCCCGCAGGGATCGCCGAGCGATCATTCGGAAACCGTATGAGATAGCGGGGGCATCATGCCTTGTTAAGGCCGCAGAGGCTCCCTAGATACCGTTCGGCGACGACGGGCAGACGGATCGGGTCAAGGACCCGGGGTCCGTGAGAAAGCCCTGCCATTCCCCAAGCTTCATCGTTGCTGATCGCATGTCGCTCACGGAGCGGCATGCCGGGGATTTTCGTCACGAGACGAGGACGACTTACGTGGAAACCGGTACTGTCAAGTGGTTCAACGACCAAAAGGGCTACGGCTTCATCCAGCCGGATAACGGCGGGAAGGATGTCTTCGTCCACATCTCGGCCGTGGAGCGGGCCGGTCTGCGCGGCCTCGCCGAGGGGCAGAAGGTCTCGTACGAGATGCAGACCGACAAGCGCAGCGGCAAGGTCTCGGCCGGCAATCTGCAGGCCGCCTGACCTGCTTCTTCGCTGATCCGCCCGTGCCGCTGGATCTTCAGCGGAAACCGGGCGTTAAGGATCGGCTGCGGGAACGCCATCGAGGCCCGCCAAACACGACGCTCCGCGACCCGCGGGGCGCCAACCCAGAGAGAAGAAGAAAAGACATGTTGTTCGAGTTCACCCGGCGCTCCGGCGCCCCGTCCGTCTTCAACGACGGGCAGACCTTCCACGTCGATCACATCAGCCGCTTCGGTGATGACCGCCGGCCGATCGACGTCAGCCATCTCATCGACAGCAGCTACGGCTATCACTCCTCCCGCGAGCTGCGCTGGCATCTCGCCGACCGCTTCGGTCTGACTCCGAACGCGGTGGCCCTGCGCGAAACGCACTGAGGACCGACGCTGCCGACAGCATGAGGCGGGCCGCGCGCGAGCGCGGACCCGCCTTCGTCATGTCGGCCGCGATGCAACCGGCGCAGCCGGTGCGCCCTGCCCGAAGCGGCTGCGCCGGCCCGGTCGAGCGGGATTCCATGATACGGATTTCGGGCGATCCGTTCCGAAAGCCGTATCCAAGCCCGCGCGGCGCGTGAGCGAAGCCGGTTTCCGCATCGCGAAGCGATCAACCGGAAACCGTATGAGATCAGATCGTGGCAGCCGGCTTCCCTCGGGCCGGCGGCCGCGTCCTCACGCCGCGTCCCGGGGCCGGGCGTCCGAAGGGGTGGCGGTGAGATCGGGAGCCAGGGGCGACGCATCCCTGGGGGCGAGCGGCACCGTGATGGTGCAGACGAACCCGTCCGCCGCGTAATCGAGCGTGGCGGCCCCGGCGAGTTCGCGTTCGATGCTGGTGCGGATCAGCCTCGTGCCGAAGCCGGAGCGGCTGGGCTGGCTCACCGGCGGGCCGCCGGCCTCGCTCCAGCGCAGGGAGAGCATCCCGTCGCTCACCTGCCAATCCACCGCGACCCGCCCCTCCGGCACCGAGAGGGCGCCGTACTTGGCGGCGTTGGTGGCGAGTTCGTGCGCGACCATCCCGAGGGGAACCGCGACGGCCGGCGGCAGCGCCACGACCTCGCCCGCGAGCGCCAGCCGCTCGGGCCGGGTGCCGGCATAGGGTTCGAGCTCCGCCGCCAGCAGGGTGGCGAGGCCGACGCTCTGCCACTGGTTGGCGGTGAGCACGTTGTGGGTCTGCGACATCGCCAGCAGCCGGGCCTCGAAGGAGGCGATGAAGCCGTCGAGGGACTCGGCGCTGCGGGCGGTCTGGCGCGCCATCGACTGCACCGTGGCGAGGGTGTTCTTCACCCGGTGGTTCAGCTCGTGGATGAGGAGCTGCTGGCGCTCGTCGGCCTGACGGCGCTCCTCCGCCTGACGGTTCAGGCTGTCGGCCGCGGCGGCGAGCGCCCACCCGATCGCCTGGGCCTCCCGCACCACGGTCTCCGGCGGCCGGACCGCGCCGCCCCGCCCGAGGGCGGCCGCCGCCACGGCGAGACGGCGCAGGGGGCGGGCGAGCAGGCCGGCGGCGAACCAGCCGACGAGGCCGGCCGATGCCGCGACCAGCGCGCCCCAGAGCAGGATCTGGCGGCGCAGCGCCGAGACCGAGGCGAAGGCCCGACCCGCGTCCTGGCGCACCACCACCGACCAGCCGAGGCCCGGATAGTCGCGGTAGCCGCGGGTCGGGTGGAGCCCGACGAGATAGGTGTTGCCGTCAGGCCAGCGCTCCGTCGCGGTGCCGGCGCGGCCCTGCCGGCCCGACCCGCGGCCCGGCAGCACCGTGCCCTTCAGGTCCGGAGGACCGAGCAGCACGGTGCCGTCGCGGGCCAGCACCATCACGTCGATGCTGGGACGGTCGCGGGTGGTCTCGCGCCGGAAGCCGGCCTCGACGTCGCGGGCCCAGGCCCAGTCGAGATGGGCCATGACGATCCCCGACAGGCTGCCGTCGTCGGCGCGCACCGGCGCCGCGAGGTCGAGCACCCGAGGCGGGTCGGCCGGGTCCCGCTCCGGCTGGAGCTTGGCCAGCAGGTGGGCGTCGTGCACGTCGATCGCGATGGGTCCCTCGCGCCCGCGCACGACGTAGTCGCGGTGGGCGACGTCGATGCCCTCGAACATCCCGCTGCTGGTGGCGACGACGCGCCCCTCCGGCGAGATCAGGCCGACGATGGCGTAGTCCGGGTAGGTCTCCTGGGCCCGGCGCAGGACGCGGCGCTTCTGCGACGGATCGATGTCGGGGTCGCGGATGGTGTCGTTCTCGGCCAGGACGAGGATGTCGCGCCAGCGCTCGAACATCGCGCGGTCGAGCTGGCGCGACATCTGGAGGGCGAAATCCCCGAGTTCGCCCTCGATCCGCGCCTCCAGGCGATCGCTCGCCACCCGTGAGGCGACGAGAGCCAGGACCAGGGTCGCGAACAGGCCGGCCGTGCCGAGGCCGAAGGCCAGGAAGACCCGCAGCGGCGGTGGCGGCATCGTCCGGGCTCCTCGTCGCACTGCACGAGCCGGCATACCTTAGCGGCACGCGCCCCGATACCGCGCGGGTGCCCGCATGCGGCACGAAGCCGCCACCGCGGGCAGACCACCTTGCGCACCCCGGCGATACGATCTAACCTGCTGAAACTGCTATAGTTTTCAATCGTTCTAAGGAGCCGGAAGCCAGACTGGCGATCTGGTTTTCCGCTCCCGGAGCCGGTGCGCGACACTCAGCATGATCGTCTGCTCTTGCAACGTCCTCTCCGACGGACAAGTCCGTGCGTGCCTCGCGCCGGGGCCCGGCTGTCCGCGGACGCCCGCCCAGGTCTATGCCTGCCTCGGCTGCAGCCCGAAATGCGGGCGCTGCGCCCGGACGATCCGGAGCATCCTGCAACGCTCGGTGAGCGAGACCCACGCGGCCTGCGCCACCGCCTGCGGCGCGGCCTGCCCCCTCGGCGCGGCCGCGGAAACCGCCGCGGCCGCGTGATCCCGGGTGCCTACTCGGATTCGGGAGCGATCTGCTCCAGCCCGCCGATGTGGCGCTGGGCGTAGAGCGGCAGGGCCGACCTGCTTGATCAGCTCGAGCTGCGTCTCCAGGAAGTCGATGTGGCCTTCCTCGTCGGCGGCCAGCTCCTCGAACAGCATCTTCGACACGCGATCGTTGATCGAGTCGCAGTACTTCGCGGCTTCGAGGTAGAGCGCGCGGGCGTCGACCTCGGCCGCGAGATCGCACTCGATGATCTCCTGCACGTTCTGACCGATCCGCAGCGGATCGAGTTCCTGAAGGTTCGGGAAGCCATCGAGGAACAGGATCCGGTCGATGAACCGGTCGGCGTGGTTCATCTCCTCGATCGATTCCTTGCGCCAGAACTTGGCGAGGTCGATGTAGCCCCAGTCGTTCAGGATCCGGAAGTGCAGCCAGTATTGGTTGACCGCGGTCAGCTCGCTGCGCAGGCCACGGTTCAGGTACTCGATGACCTTGGTGTCACCCTTCATGATCGAACTCCTTCTGCGCCACGGGCGGGTCACGCCGCGGCGGAAACCAGCGTGACTTCCCATGGCACAGGCGCAGTCGCAGGCCAAGGCTTATTTTTAGAATAATTATAAACTGATGCCGGTCCCGGCCGGACGGGTCATACGGTTTCCGCATCGCTCATGCGCGCGGAGCAAAGCTCCGCCGCGCGGGCTGGTGATACGATGTCCGGAACTGATCGTCCGGACATCGTATCATGCCGTCGCCTCGGCATGGACGCGGCTGCGGGGATCCCGGGCCGGCGGCCCGTCGCCGCCGCGACCGCGGGGCGGGGACTTGATCCGGTACCAGCCGACGTAGAGCGCGGGCAGGAAGAACAGGGTCAGGAAGGTCGCCGCGATGATGCCGCCGATCATCGCGTAGGCCATCGGGCCCCAGAACACCTCGCGGGCGATCGGGATCATGCCGAGGCTCGCCGCCGCCGCGGTGAGCAGGATCGGCCGCATGCGGTGGCAGGTCGCCTCCACCACCGCGTCCCACGGCGCCATGCCCTCGGCCTCGAACTCGTCGATCTGGGTCACCAGGATCACGGCGTTGCGGATGATGATGCCGATCAGCGCCAGCACGCCCAGGATGGCGACGAAGCCCATCGGCGCGCCGGAGGGCAGCAATGCCGCCACGACGCCGATCAGCCCGAGCGGCGCGACGCTGACGACGAGGATCGTCTTCTGGATGCTCTGGAGCTGCACCATCAGGAAGAACAGCATCACCAGCAGCATCACCGGCACCACGGCGGCGATCGGGCCCTGGCCCTTGGCGCTCTCCTCGACGGCGCCGCCGGTGGCGAGGTCGTAGCCGGGCGGCAGCTCGGCGGCGAAGCGGTCGATCGCCGGCTGCAGCGCCGCCACGATCGTCGGCGGCTGGGTCGCGTCGGCGATCGCCGCCCGCACCGTGATGGTCGGCATTCGGTCGCGGCGCCAGACGATCGGCTGCTCGAGGTCGTAGTGGATGCGGGCGAAGGCGAGCAGCGGCACCGTGGAGCCGTTGGCGAGCGGCACCTGGAGCGCCTGGAGCGTGTCGACCGAGTTGCGCTCCAGCGCCTGGGCGCGGCCGACCACGTCGACGAGGTAGATCGCGTCGCGCACCTGGGTGATCGAGGTGCCGCCGACGACGCCGTTGAGGATGCCGGCGATGTCCTGGCTCGTCACGCCGAGCTGGCGCGCCTTGTCCTGCAGGATCTCGACCCTCAGGACCTTGCCGGGCTCGTTCCAGTCGAAGGTCGGCACGCCGACGCTCGGATTGCCCGCGACGACGTTGGCGAGCTTGAGCGCCTGCGCCCGCACCACCTGGAGGTCCGGCCCGCTGATCCGGTACTGGATCGGCCGGCCGACCGGGGGGCCGAGGTCGAGGGGATGGACGAACACGTCGGTGCCGACGAACTCGCGCCGGGCGAGGTCGTTCAGCCGCGCCATCGTCCTGTCGCGGGCCTCCAGCGACACCGTCTCGACCACGATCTGGCCGAAGAAGGCGTTGGCGAGCTGCTGGTCGAGGGGGAGGTAGAACCGGATCGCGCCCTGGCCGACGTAGGAGCTCCAGCGCCGGATCTCCGGATCGCCCTTCAGCGCCGCCTCGAACCGGTCCATCTGCGCCCTGGTCTCGCCGATGCTGGCATTCTGCGGCAGCGTGAGGTCGACCAGAACCTCGTTGCGGTCGGAGGAGGGAAAGAACTGCTGCTGCACGTGGCCCATGCCGACGATGGACAGCCCGAGCAGCCCGACGCAGAACGCCACGGTGAGCCAGCGCAACCGCATCGCCGGCAGCAGCATCGCCCGGAAGGCGTTGAGCAGGCGGCTCGGCTTCTCGTGGTGGCCCTTCATCGTCCTGGGCAGGAGCTTCACGCCGATCAGCGGCGCGAACAGCACCGCCACCACCCACGACACCAGCAGGGCGGCGGCGATGACGACGAACAGCGAGTAGGTGTACTCGCCCGCCGCCGAGCCGTTGAAGCCGATCGGCAGGAAGCCCGCCACCGTCACCAGGGTGCCGGTGAGCATCGGGAAGGCGGTGGAGGTGTAGGCGAAGGTCGCCGCCTTGTGCAGGCTGTCGCCGAGTTCGAGCCGGGCCACCATCATCTCGACGGTGATCATCGCGTCGTCGACCAGCAGCCCCAGCGCGATGATGAGCGCGCCCAGCGAGATGCGCTGCAGCGTCACCCCCATGACGTCCATGACCACGAACACGATCGCCAGCACGAGCGGGATCGAGAACGACACCACCAGCCCGGCGCGCAGGCCGAGGCTGAGGAACGACACCACCAGCACGATGACGACGGCTTCAATCAGCGCCTTGGTGAAGCCGCCGACCGCCTCCTCGACGATCCTCGGCTGGTCCGAGACGAGGTGGATGTCGACGCCGACCGGCAGGTTGGCCTCGACCACGCGCATCCGCGCCTTCAGGTCCTCGCCGAAGGTCAGGAGGTTGCCGCTCGCCTGCATGGCGATGGCGAGCCCGATCGCCGGCTTCCCGTCGTAGCGGAACAGCGCCTGGGGTGGGTCGGTGTAGCCGCGATGGATCTCGGCGACGTCGGAGAGGCGGAAGAAGCGGTCGTTGATCCGCAGGTTGATCGCCTTGAGGCTGTTCTCGTCGGCGAACTGGCCGCCGACCCGCACCGAGACCCGCTCCGGCCCGGCCTGGATCACCCCGGACGGCGCCACCGCGTTCTGCGCCTGGAGCGTGCGGATCACCGACTGCATGTCGATGCCGAGGCCCGCGAGCTTGCGGGTCGAGAGATCGAGGTAGATCACCTCGTCCTGGGCGCCGAGGATCTGGGTCTTGCCGATATTCCTGACCTTGATGATCCCGGTGCGGACCTGCTCGACGTAGTCGCGCAACTGGCGCATCGACAGCCCGTCGGCCGTGAAGGCGTAGACGTTGCCGAACACGTCGCCGAACTCGTCGTTGAAGAACGGCCCCTGCATGCCCGAGGGGAAGGTGCCCTTGATGTCGCCGAGCCGCTTGCGCACCTGGTAGAACAGCCACGGGATCGTCTTCGGCGGCGTGGTCTCGCGCAGTTGCACGAACACCGTGGCCTGGCCCGGCGTGGTGTAGCTGCGGGTGTAGTCGACCGCGTTGATCTGCTGGAGCTCCTTCTCGATCCTGTCGGTGACCTGATCGAGGGTGTCCTGGATGGTGGCGCCGGGCCAGCTCGCCTGCACCACCATGGTCTTGATCGCGAAGGCCGGATCCTCCTCGCGGCCGAGGTTGCGGTAGGCCATGGCGCCGGCGACGATCGACACCGCCATCAGGAACCAGACGAAGGAGCGGTGCGACAGCGCCCACTCGGAGAGGTTGAACGATTTCAGCATGGCGGCGGCCTCGCGGGGCGGGGCGATGAGGGAGCGAAGGAGAGGCGGCTCAGAGACCGGCCTGCGGCAGGCGCACGACCTGTCCCTCGCGAAGGCTGTGGACGCCGGCGACCGCGACCTGCTCGCCGGCCGACAGGCCGTCGCCCAGGGTGACGGCGGCATCGTCGCGGGCGATCACCGTCACGTCGCGGCGCGCGACCGTGGCGCGGCCGCCATCCGCTCCGGCCGGGGTCACGACCCAGACGCTCGACCGTCCGTCCTGCTCCAGCAGGGCGGTGGCCGGCAGAACCACCTGCGGTGCGGTCCGGCGCTCCAGCGCCACCGTGACGGTGGTGCCGAGGCGGAACGCCTCCGGCGGATCGACGAGGGTCATCCGAACCCGCCGGGTGCGGGTGGCGGCATCGGCGAGGGGGCCGATCTCGCGCACCCGTCCCTGCGCGGCGATGGCCGGCGCGGCCTGGAGGGTCACGGCGAACATCACGCCGGGCTTCACGTCGGCCATCAGCGCGTCCGGGATGTCGACCACCGCCTCGCGGACGTCCGGCCGGGCGACCGTCACCACCGCCTGTCCGGCGGAGACCACCTGGCCGACCTCGGCGCTCCAGGCGGTGACGACGCCGTCGAAGTCGGCCTTCAGCGTCGCGTAGCCGAGTTCGTCCTCCGCCTTCTGGAGCGCGGCCTTGGCCTGGGACAGCCGAGCCGCGGCGGTGTCGCGGTTGGCCACCGCCGTGTCGAGCTGGGCCTGGGTGACGTTGCCGCCCTCGAACAGGGTGCGCTGGCGTGATTCGGTGGCGCCCGCGTTGGCGAGCTGGGCCTCGGCGTCGGCGACGTCGGCGCGGGCCCGGGTCAGGGCGAATTGCGGCACCACCGGGTCGAGGGCCGCGAGGCGCGTGCCCCTCGTCACGAGGTCGCCGACGAAGACGTCGCGGGCGACCATCCGGCCGGCGACGCGAAAGCCCGCCTGGGTCTGGTAGCGCGGCTCGATCGAGCCGGCGAACGGCCCGAAGGTCTCGGTGGCGCGGGGCGTCACGGTGGCGGCGAGAACCGGTCGCGGCGGCAGCGGCGCCTCGGTCTTCTCCTGGCAGGCGGCGAGGCCGAGGACGAGGAGCGGCAGCGCCGGACGCGTCAGCACTCGCAGCAGAACTTGCGGCCTCACAGGGCGCCCTCCCCCACCACGGCGACTTCCTGCCCGGGGCGCAGCAACTGGATCCCGGCGCTCACCACCTGCTCGCCCGGCTCGACCCCGCCGGCGAGGACGAGGGCCGAGCCGGCGTAGCGGGCGATGCGCACCGGCCGCGGCTGCACCGTGCGGGAGGACGGATCGAGCACCCAGACCGCCGGCTGGTCCCGCCAGCGGAACAGCGCGCTCCAGGGCAGGGTCACGGCGTCCTGCGGCCGGAACCGGCCGCGGCCGATGACGACGGCGCCGAGGCCCATCCCGGGCGGCACCCGGTCGAGGCCGATCTTCACCCGGACGCCGCCGCTGTTCGGGTCGATGGCCGGCGAGATCTCGCGCACCGTGCCGGTGGTGCGGATCGCGGGGTTCGACTGGAGCACGATCTCGACCTGCCGGCTCTCCGGCGGTACCGCCAGGAGCGTCTCGGACACGGTGAACACCGCGTCGCGCGGCCCGTCCTGGGCCAGGGTGAACACGGTCTGCCCGGCCTGCACGACCTGCCCGGCCTCGGCGTTGCGGGCGGTGACGATGCCGGCGACGCCCGGCGTCAGCTCGGTGTAGGACAGCTGCTCGCGGGCGGTGCCGAGGGCGGCCTGGGCCGAATCGACCGCGGCCTGGGTCGTGCGCAGGCTCTGCTCGGCCTGATCGTAGGCGCTGCGTGTGGTGTAGCCGCTGCGCATCAGCGACTTCTGGCGCTCGAAGGTCAGCTTGGCCTGGGTGAGCTGGGCCTCGGCCGAGACGAGGGCCGCCTGCGCGGTGTCGCGGTTGACCTGCTGCTCCTGCGGCTCGAGGCGGGCCATCACGGCGTCCGCCGCGACGTGGTCGCCGACCTCGACCTTGCGCTCGGCGATCTTGCCGTTGACCCGGAACGAGATGTTGCTGAGGAACTTGGCCTGCACGTCGCCGGTCAGCACCACCGTGTCGGCGACCGGGACCATCCGGGCGGTGACGGTGCGGATCTCGGCGAGCCCCGCCCGCGCCGGAGCGCGGGCCGGAGCCTCCTTCGACAGGTCGGGGCCGGCCGCGTCCGCGGCTCCCGCCAGGGCCGCGGCGATGGCCGCGGGCAGGAGGAAAGCGCCCAGTCGCATCGTGCTCCTCATCCTCCGGCGCCCGCGCCGCGCGTCGACACCATGAAGGAGCGGCCGCGAGGGGGCGGGAGCGGCCGCTCCTTCCAGGAACCCCGGCCTCCCGGCCGCGCGTTCCTGTTCCGGGGCCCGGCACCGGACGGGCGTGTTCGGTCCGGGGAGCGGGCAACCCGCTTGCTTCCCGTACCGGCGCTGTACTATTGACTGACTGGTTGGTCAATAAGGAGCGGAGATGGAAGCGGCTCGCGCGGAGCCCCGCCGACGGCGCAAGCAGGCGCGGCCCGGCGAGATCCTGGAGGCGGCGTTCGCGGAATTCTCGGCCGCCGGCTTCGCCGCCACGCGGCTGGAGGACGTCGCGAGCCGGGCCGGCATCACCAAGGGAACGATCTACGTCTACTTCCCCAACAAGGAGGAGCTGTTCCTGGCGACCATCAAGGAGCGGATGCGGCCGACGATGGAGCACATGGAGGCGCTCACCGCCTCGCCCGAGGGCGGCGCGATGGACATCCTGCGGGCGCATTTCCACTTCGTGTACGGGCGCATGGTCGAGGATCCGCAGGGTCGCGAATTGCTGCGGATGCTGGTCGCCGAAGGGGGACGGTTCCCGGCCCTGACCGAGCGCTGGCACGCCGAGGTGATCGGCCCGTCCGTCGAGGCCCTGCGGCAGGTGGTGCGCTACGGCATCGCCCGCGGCGAGTTCCACGCCACGGCGGCGGAGGAGTTTCCGCACCTGATCTTCTCGCCGGTGATGATGGCCTGCACCTGGCAGACCCTGTTCGGCGAGGCCCATGCCCTCGATCTCGCCCGCTACCGCGAGGCCCACCTCGACATGCTGCAGCGCAGCCTGGAGCGGCGGCAGGAAGACGGTGCCGCCGGCCCGTCCGGTCAGCCCTCCGCGGGCTCGCCGAGCGTGTCCTCGATGTAGAGGCGGTCGAGCAGCACCTTGATGATCGCCATGAGCGGCAGGGCGAGGGCGATGCCCCAGAGGCCGAACAGCACCCCGAGCAGGATCTGGCCGGCGAAGATCGTGGCCGGCGGGATGTCGATCGCCTGCTTCTGGACGAACGGCGTGAGGACGTAGCTCTCCAGCGCCTGCACCACGAGGTAGACCGCGATCGCGCCGAGCACGCCCTTCAGACCGGAGGCGAGGGCCGCGAGCACGATGACCACGCCGGCGACCAGCGTCCCGATCATCGGGATGAAGCAGAGCAGGCCGGCCTGGAGGCCGAGGATCAGCGCCCCGTCGATACCGACCAGCCACAGGCCGAGCCAGACGCAGACGAAGATCGCCGCCATGATGACGAGCTGGCCGAACAGCCAGTGCCGCAGGGTCCGGCCGATGTCGTCCGCAACCTCGGCGGCCCGCGGCCGGTGCCGGCCGGGCACGAAGCGCAGCATCCCGTCGCGGTAGGCCCGCGGGTCGGCGGCGAGGAACAGGCCGAGCGCGATCACCACGAAGATGTTGCCGATCGCCCCGAAGATCCCGAACACGATGGTCGAGGCCCGCCCCAGCATGCTGCCGGCGTCCGACAGCAGGCTGCCGGGATTCGGCAGTTCGCTGCCGAGCGGGGAGGGCGAGGACGCCTTCTTCTGCGGATCGGCTCCCTGGTCCGATCCGTCCTGGTGCAGTTGCGGCAGCGGCAGGTCGACCCCGCGCTGCTTCAGCCAGTCGCGGACCTCGCCCGCTTGCTGCTGGAGGGTGCGGCCGAGGCTGCCGGCCTGCTGCGACAGCGTCGCCCCGCCGAGGCCGAGGAGGCCGAGGAACAGGCCCGCGAGCACGACGGTGACGAGGCCGAGCCGGATCCCGTGGCCGAGGGGCAGCAGGCGGCCGAGGTAATGCGCGAGACCTTCGAGGAAGACCGCGAACAGCAGGCCGGCGAAGATCAGGAGAAGGGTGTCGGCCGCGTGCCAGACGAGGGCGAGCAGGACGACGAAGCACACCACCCCGATCCCGGCAAGGAGGAGCGGCCGCGCGCCGGTCGGCGGGCGCTCCCCATCGCCGCGCCGCTCCTGGCCGGCGCTCGCGTGACCCTGCATGCCCGTCTCCCTCGTCCGCACGGTGCGGCCTGCACGGGGCAGATAGGGCATTGGCCCGCTTCCGTCCCGGCGCACCCGGCGGTTGCGGAGGCGTGACCACCTCGGTCCACAACGAAAAAACCCGGCCGAGCGGCCGGGTCGGTCGGTCCGTCCGGTGGGCGAACCCACCGGACGGATCTCGATGCAGGATGATCCTACCAGGTGCCGAACTTGTAGTTCAGGCCGGCGCGGACGACCGCGAACTCGGTGTCGCGGCGGTTCTGAGCCGACTGGACGACGATCACGCCTGGGCTGACGGTGGAGATCACCGTGCCGGCGTTGTTGACCGCGAAGGCGCCGACGAGGCGGTCGCGCTCGAGGTTCACGTACAGACCTTCGACCTTCACGGTCACGGCCGAGGACTTGAAGAAGTTCAGGAACGAGTCGGTGGGCAGGGCGTACTCGACGCCGCCGCCGACGGTCCAGCCGGTCTGGAAGTCGTCGCGCGAGGAGTTCGGCAGGCCGAAGTCGCGACCGCCGCCCGAGCCGTAGGCGAAACCGCCGGTGGCGTAGACGAGGGTGCGGTCCCAGGCGTAGCCGAGGCGGCCGCGCACGGTGCCGAAGAAGTCCAGGCCCGCGATGCCGGCCGGGTTGAACACCTGCTGCGCCGCGACGGTGTTGCCCGGGTAGGTGGTCAGGATCGAGTAGCGGTTGCGGTCACGGCCGAAGTCGACGTACTGGGCGTCCGCCTCGAGACCGACGACGATGCCGGAGCCCGGGGTGAACTGGTAGTTGTAGCCGATCTGGCCGCCGCCGACGAAGCCGTCCGACGAACGCTGGCCCGGGAAGGCGATGACCGCCGACTGGCCGGCGGGGACGAGGCCGGTGGCCGGGCCGACGCCGACGACGGTCGAGCGGTTGCGGTTGTCGTCGGTGGCGAAGCCGTAGCCGGCGTTGAAACCGGCGTAGAAGCCGGTCCAGGTGAAGACCGGCACGGGCGTGAACACCGGCGGCGGCGCCACGCGGCGCGGAAGGTCCGCTGCCGAGGCGGCGGCGGTGAGCGCAGTGAACGCAACCAGTGAACTCAGAAGCTTTTTCATCAGTGATCCCCCGAGAAATTCCCTCATCGACTCGCAAGCTAGACCATTCCGGTGATAGTGGATGTAGCGTCGGCGCCACACCGGGGACTGGGCGACACAGCGGGGGCCTGCGGCCGCTCGCCGTCGCCTCCCGGCCGCGGCCGTCATCGGCGGACGCCGCGCGGGGGCGGGCCGTCAGTCCGCTGGTCTCTCCGGATTTCTTCAGCCCGCGACCCGGATCGACGCGGCTTCCCGGGGTCGGCTTCCCGGGGCCGGCTTCCCGATCGTCGTCCGCGATGCGGCCGTCCCGATCCGTTTCAGGCAGGGGGCGTGCCGTTGGCGGTGAGCACCGCGCCGGCGAGGTAGAGCGAGCCGCAGATCAGCACCCGTGGCGGCCGCTCCCACTTGCGGTCCTTCAGCCCGACCAGCGCGGCCTCGATGCTCGGCGCCGTCTCGGCGCCGAGACCGACCGCCCGGGCGATCGCCGCCACTTCCTCGGCCGGACGGGCGGCGATCTGGCCGCCGATCGGCACCGCCACGAGGGCGCGGGCGAGGCCGACGAAGTTGCGCAGGAAGCCTTCGGCGTCCTTGGTGCCGAGGAGGCCGGCCACGAGGACCAGCGGCGCGTCGCCCCGCTCCTGGAGGTCGGCCATGGCGGCGGCGAGGATGCGGCCGCCGTCGACGTTGTGGCCGCCGTCGAGCCACAGCTCGGCGCCCGCCGGGACCAGTTCCGACAGCCGGCCGCGGGCGAGGCGCTGGAGCCGCCCGGGCCAGTCGATCGCGGCGAGACCGGCCTCGAACGCCTCGGTGCCGATGTCGCCGAAGCCGGCGGCGCGCAGGGCCGCGATGGCGATGCCGGCGTTGACGATCTGGTGGCGCCCGGCGAGGCGGGGACGCGGCAGGTCGAGCAGCCCCTCCTCGTCCTGGTAGACGAGGCGTCCGCGCTCCTCGTGGGCGGAGAAATCCTGGTTGCCGACGAGGATCGGCACCGCCCCCGCCGCCTCGGCCCGGTCGCACAGCACCCGGTCGGCATCGGGATAGTCCTGCGGCGCGATCACCGCCGGGCAGCCGCGGCGGAAGATGCCGGCCTTCTCGCCGGCCACCGCCGCGACGGTGTCGCCGAGATACTCGGCGTGGTCGCGGCCGATCGGCGTCACCACCGCCGCCGCCGGGCGCTCGATGACGTTGGTCGCGTCGACCCGGCCGCCGAGGCCGACCTCCAGCAGCAGCACGTCGGCGGGATGCTCGGCGAACAGCAGGAACGCCGCCGCGGTGGTGATCTCGAACACGGTGATCGGGTCGCCGGCATTGGCGGCCTCGCAGCGGGCGAAGGCCTCGGCCAGCCGGTCCTCGGCGACGAAGCGCCCGCCGCCGACCCGGCCGAGGCGGATCCGCTCGTGGAAGCGCACGAGGTGGGGCGAGGTGTAGACGTGGGCGGCGAGCCCTCCCGCCTCGAGGATCGCCCGCATCGTCGCGATGGTCGAGCCCTTGCCGTTGGTGCCGGCGACGTGGATCACCGGCGGCACCCGCCGCTCGGGATGGTCGAGCCGCGCCAGCAGCCGCTCGATGCGGCCGAGCGACAGGTCGATCGTCCGCGGGTGCAGGGCGAGGAAGCGCGCCATCAGCGCGTCGGTGGACTCCATCGGAGTGGTCCCGTGCTCGGTCTCGGGGGAAGGGCGCGCTCTTCGGTGCCGCACGACGTCGTGAGGGACCCGATGCCGGGGCGGCACCGGCTGCGCGGGAAGCCCGGCCGCGGCCTCTTCCCACGACCGGACCGGGGACGCGATCGCCCGGCACTCCGGCTTCGCCGGCAGTCATCGCCCTCGTGGCAGGGCCAGGCCGGCGCGCCGGTCAGGCCGCCTCGGTCGTCTCCGGCTCGCGGGCGGGGACCGGCCGCTCGACCGGGGCCTGGGTGAGGAGCCCGCACAGCCGCGCGATGGTCCGCTTCAGGTCGCGGCGATGCACGACTTGGTCGACCATGCCGTGATCGCGCAGGTACTCGGCGCGCTGGAACCCGTCGGGGAGCTTCTCGCGGATGGTCTGCTCGATCACCCGCGGGCCGGCGAAGCCGATCAGCGCGCCGGGCTCGGCGAGGTGGACGTCGCCGAGCATCGCGTAGGAGGCGGTGACGCCCCCGGTCGTCGGGTTGGTCAGCACCACGACGTAGGGCAGCTTGGCGGCGTTGAGCCGGCGCACCGCCACGGTGGTGCGCGGCATCTGCATCAGCGACAGGATGCCCTCCTGCATCCGCGCCCCGCCGGAGGCGGCGAACAGCACGTAGGGCGTGCGCTTGTCGAGGGCGGTCTCGGCGCCGCGCACGAAGGCCTCGCCCGCCGCCATGCCGAGCGAGCCGCCCATGAAGCCGAAATCCTGCACCGCCAGCGTCATCGGCAGGCCGCCGACCCGGCCGAACCCGACCTTGAAGGCGTCGGTCATGCCGGTCTTGGCGCGGGCGTCCTTCAGGCGGTCGGCGTAGCGCTTCTCGTCGCGGAACTTGAGCGGGTCGGCCGCCACCTCGGGCAGCGGCACGTCGAGCCAGGTGCCCTCGTCGAACATCGCCTTCAGGCGCTGCTGCGCCGTCATGCGCAGGTGGTGCTCGGAACCGGGGATCACCCAGAGATTGGCCTCGACCTCCTTGTGGAAGACCATCTGGCCGGTCTCCGGGCACTTGACCCAGAGGTTCTCGGGCGTCTCGCGCTTGAACAGCGTCTTGATCTTCGGGCGGACGACCTCGGAGATCCAGTTCATCGTCTCGACCTTCATCGCGGTCGAACCTCCATCAACGAGGACGATCAGGCGGCCTGCGCCGAGCGGACGCCGGCGGCGAGTTCGCGCACCAGGGCGGCGACCGCCTCGACGCTGCCGGAGCCGGCACGGCCCTCGGCGTCGAGGGAGCGGGCGAGGGCGTCGACCAGGGCCGAGCCGACCACGACGCCGTCGGCGCCCCGGGCGATGGCGGCGGCGTGCGCGCCGGTCTTCACCCCGAACCCGACGACGACCGGAAGCGGCGTCCGCGCCCGGATGCGGGCGACCGCCTCGGCGACGGCGCCGAAATCCGGCGTGGCCGAGCCGGTGATGCCGGTGATCGACACGTAATAGACGAAGCCCGCGGTGTTGGCGAGGACGGCGGGCAGGCGGGCGGCGTCGGTCGTCGGGGTCGCGAGGCGGATGAAGGCGAGGCCGGCCTCCCGGGCCGGCAGGCACAGTTCGTCGTCCTCCTCCGGCGGCAGGTCGACGACGATCAGGCCGTCGATCCCGGCCTCGGCCGCCGCCTCGAGGAAGCGCTCGACGCCGTAGATGTAGATCGGGTTGTAGTAGCCCATCAGCACGACCGGCGTGCGGGTGTTCCCCTCGCGGAAGCGCCGCACCACGTCGAGGGTCTTCTCCAGGGTCTGGCCGCCCCTCAGCGCCCGCAGGCCCGCGGCCTGGATCGCCGGGCCGTCGGCCATCGGGTCGGTGAACGGCAGGCCGAGCTCGACGATGTCGGCGCCGGCCTCCGGCAGGGCGTTCAGCACCGCCAGCGAGGTGTCGAGGTCGGGGTCGCCGGCCATGACGTAGGTCACGAGGGCGGCACGCTTCTCCGCGCGGCAGCGGGCGAAGGCATCGTCGAGGCGGGTGGTCATGGCAGAAGCCTCACGCAATCGCCTCAGGCGACGAGGATGTCGTCCGCGGCCGGTAGGAAGCGCCCGCGGCGCGACGGAGATGCCCGCGATCCGGCGGAAGCGCCGCGCCTACACCATCAGGCGCCGGAGGTGAAGCCGCCCGGCGCCTCGGCCCGGGCCGCGGCCCGCAGGCCCGCGAGGGTGACGATGCCGGCCTCCGGGACGGCGAGTCGGTCGGCGCCGCTCGCCAGCATCGCGGTCAGGGCCTCCCGGGCCGAGGCCCCGGCCGGCAGGACCTGCAGGCCGGCGGCGGAACCGGGCTCCGCCACGGTGCCGGCCGCGATCAGGCCGAGGCGGCGCATCAGCCGGTCGGCGCCGACGAAATCCTCCACGAAGGCGTCGGCGGGCCGGGCGAGCAGATCCGCCGGGGCGGCGTCCTGGACCAGCCGCCCGTCCCGCATCAGCGCGACCCGCTCGCCGAGCCGCACCGCCTCGTCGAGATCGTGGGTGACGAGCACGACCGTCTTCTTGAGCCGGCTGAGGATCTCGCCGATCTCGGCCTGGAGCCGGGTCCGGCTGAGGGGATCGACCGCCCCGAACGGCTCGTCCATCAGCAGCACCGGCGGATCGGCGGCGAGCGCCCGGGCGACGCCGACCCGCTGCCGCTGCCCGCCCGAAAGCTCGTCCGGCCGCCGGCCGCGATAGGCCGCCGGTTCGAGGCCGACGAGGTCGAGCATCGCGTCGACCCGCTCGGCGATGCGGCGCTTCGGCCAGCCGAGCAGCCCGGGGACCGTCGCGACGTTGCGCGCCACGCTGTGATGCGGGAACAGGCCGACGCCCTGGAGCACGTAGCCGACCCGCCGCCGCAGGGCGACCGGATCGAGGCCGGCCACGTCCTCGCCGCCGACCAGCACCCGGCCGGCATCGGGGTCGACCAGCCGGTTGACCATCCGCAGCAGGGTGGACTTGCCGCAGCCGGACGGGCCGATCAGCGCGACGGTGGTGCCGTCCGCGACCGTGAGGTCGACCGCGTCGACCGCGGCCCGCGCTTGCCCGGGATAGGTCTTGGCGACCCCCTCGAAGCGGATCATCGCCGGCGGTCAGCAGCCCTGGCAGATCGAGCCGAGGGTGCGCTTCATCCGCGTGTCCCAGGCCTTGTCGCGGGCCTCGGCGGCGGCCTGCGCCTTGCGCGCGGCGGCGTTGGCCTTCGCGACCGCGGCCTTGTCGCCGGCCGCCGGCCCGCTCAGCGCCGCCTCGGGCGCGGCCGGCGCCGCGGCGATCCGGGGCTGGCGCCGGCGGGACGAGGCCGCGGGAGGCTCGGCGCCCGGCGCTCCGATGCCGGGAAGCGGCGCCGCCGGAACGGTCGCGGCGATCTGGGCCACGGCAGGGCTGCCGGCGAGGACGAGGGCGAGAACGAGAGCGGGACGTACGGGCATGGAATCCTCGGCAGCCGGGGAGGGTCGTCGGACCATCTGCCGCCTGAAGGGGCACGTCCGTGGGGCGGATTCAAGACATCCTGAAGTTGATTGTCTGCGGCATCGTCGATGCGAGATACGTCCCCGCTCCGACCGGCGCCGCATCCTCCGCGATGCCGTCCGGCGTTTCGCCCCGGAACATGGCTCGAGAACGAAGGCTCCGCGATGCCGGATCCGGCCTGGATCACCGCCGTCACGCTGTTCGCGATCTCGACCAGCGTGTCCCCGGGCCCCAACAACCTGCTGCTGGTCGCCTCCGGCGCCCGGTTCGGCTTCGTCCGCACGTTGCGCCACGTCGTCGGGATCAATCTCGGCTTCCCGGTGATGGTGCTGATCGTCGGACTCGTCCTCGGCGGCGTGTTCACGGCCCTGCCGTGGCTGCACGACGCGCTGGCGGTGATCGGCATCCTCTACCTGCTCTACCTCGCCTGGACGCTGCTCGGCTCGGTCGGGGCCGGGCCCTCGGAGAAATCGGCCGCGCGGCCGATCGGCCTCGTCGAGGCGGCGCTGTTCCAGTGGGTCAACCCGAAGGCGTGGATCATGGCGACGACGGCGATCACCGCCTACACCGCCGGACTCGACTTCGCCGCGGCGCTGGCCGGGATCGTGGTGATCTTCTGCATCGTCGGCTTCGGCTCCAGCAGCCTGTGGGCGGGGGCCGGCACCGTGGTGGCGCGCTGGCTCGACACGCCCCTGCGCCGGCGCCTGTTCAACGCCGTCCTCGCGGCGATGCTCGTCGCCTCGGTGGTGCCGATCGTCCTCGACCTGCTGGCGGCGCACGGCCCGGGGCCAGCGTCGCGGTAACATCGACATCTTTCGGGGTTAGGATCCGTCGCATCTCAACCGAATCGCGTATCGCTCCTTACATGCCCGCATCCCCCGACGACACCGTCGAGATCCCCACCGCCGAGGAGGCCGCTGCGGCCCACGCCGCCCTCTCGGCCGAGATCGCCGAGCACGACCGCCGCTACCACGGCGAGGACGCCCCGACGATCTCGGACGCCGAGTACGATGCCCTGCGCCGCCGGCTGGAGCGGATCGAGGCGCAGTTCCCGGACCTCGCCGGCACCGGCGAGGCCTCGACCCGGGTCGGCGCCAGACCCTCGGACAAGTTCGCCAAGGTGCGGCACGCGGTGGCGATGCTGTCGCTCGGCAACGCCTTCGCGGACGAGGAGATCGGCGAGTTCGTCGAGCGGGTGCGCCGCTTCCTCGGCCTCGCCGGGGACCACCCGGTCGCCTTCACGGCCGAGCCGAAGATCGACGGCCTGTCCCTGTCCCTGCGCTACGAGGGCGGGCGCCTCGTCACCGCCGCCACCCGCGGCGACGGCGAGGTCGGCGAGGACGTCACCGCCAACGTGCGCACGATCCGCGAGATCCCCGAGGCCCTCGCCGGCGACGACGTGCCGGAGGTGTGCGAGGTGCGCGGCGAGGTCTACCTGTCGCACGCCGACTTCGCGGCGGTGAACGAACGCCAGGCGGCGGCGGGCAAGCCGCTCTTCGCCAACCCGCGCAACGCCGCCGCCGGCTCCCTGCGCCAGCTCGACCCCGCCATCACCGCCTCGCGGCCGCTGCGCTTCTTCGCCTACGCAGGCGGCGAGATGTCGGCGCTGCCGGCGGCGAGCCAGTCCGGGCTGATCGCGGCCTTCGCCCGCTTCGGCCTGCCGGTGAACCCGCGCACCCGGCGCTGCCTCTCGGTCGAGGAGATGCTGGCGCATTACCGCGCCATCGAGGCCGAGCGGGCCGACCTCGGCTACGACATCGACGGCGTCGTCTACAAGGTCGACGACTTCGCCCTTCAGCGCCGGCTCGGCTTCGTCGCCCGGGCGCCGCGCTGGGCGCTCGCCCACAAGTTCCCGGCCCAGCGCGCCGTGACGGTGGTCGAGGACATCGAGATCAATGTCGGCCGCACCGGCTCGCTCAACCCCCTCGCGCGGCTGCGCCCGGTGACGGTGGGCGGCGTGGTGGTGTCGAACGCGACCCTGCACAACGAGGACTACGTCCGCGGCCTCGGGCCGGACGGCGAGGTGATCCGCAGCGGGATCGACATCTGGAACGGGTTCCGGCTTCGCGACGACGTCGACCTGTCGCAGGGCGCCGACGTGCGCGTCGGCGACACCGTGGTGGTGCTGCGGGCCGGCGACGTGATCCCGAAGGTCGCCGACGTGGTGCTGGAGCGCCGCCCGGCCGGGGCCAGGCCCTACGTCTTCCCCGAGACCTGCCCGGCCTGCGGCAGCCACGCGGTGCGCTCCACCAACGCCCGCACCGGCAAGCTCGATGCGGTGCGCCGCTGCACCGGCGGCCTGATCTGCCCGGCGCAGGGGCAGGAGCGGCTGAAGCACTTCGTGTCGCGCAACGCCCTCGACCTGGAGGGCTTCGGCGAGACGGTGATCGCGGTGCTGTTCGAGGCCGGGCTGGTGCACCAGCCGGCCGACCTGTTCCGCCTGGAGTTCGAGCCGCTGAAGGCGGCGATCGTCGCCCGCCGGCAGGCGCTCTCGGCCGAGCGCGCCGCCGCCGCCGGCAAGGCCGCGGAAGCGAAGAAGAAGGCGGCGAAGAAGGACGACGAGGACAAGGCCATCCGCAACCTGCTCGCCGCCGTCGAGGCGCGCCGGACGATCCCGCTCAACCGGCTGATCTTCGCCCTCGGCATCGAGCAGGTCGGCGAGGCGACCGCCAAGGCGCTGGCCAAGCACTTCTCCGACATGCCGGCCCTCATCGCCGGGGTGCGGGCGGCCGCCGCGTGCCGGCCGGGCGCGGACTGGCTCGCGCTCGCCAGCCTCAACCGCGTCGGCGCCGGCACCCGCGACCGGCTGCTGGCCGCGGCCGCCGCCGACCCGGCCGCCGACCTGCTTGCCGAGGGCGTCGTCGCACGCCTCAGCGCCCCCCAGCGCGCGGCGCTGCTCGACGCCTACGGCGACGCCGCCGGGCTGCGCGCTGCGGTGGACCGCGCCCGGCTGCAGGAGCCCGGCGACGCCTACCGCCACCTCGCCGACGACAGCGAGATCGGCGCCGTCACCACCGATTCGCTGATCCAGTTCTTCGACGAGGCGCACAACGTCGCGGCGGTCGAGGCCCTGATCGCCGAGATCTCGACCGAGCAGCGGGCGGCGCCCGCCGGCGCGGCGCCGTTCGGCGGCAAGACGGTGGTGTTCACCGGCACCCTCGAGCGGATGACCCGCAGCGAGGCCAAGGCGACCGCCGAGCGTCTCGGCGCCAAGGTCTCGGGATCGGTCTCGGGCAAGACCGATCTCGTCGTGGCGGGGCCGGGCGCCGGCTCGAAGCTGAAGGACGCCGAGAAGCACGGGGTCAAGGTGGTGAGCGAGGAGGAGTGGCTCGCCATGGTCCAAGAAGCCTGAAATCCGGCGGCCTGAGGTCCGGCGGCCTGAAATCCGGCCCAATCCGCCGGTAGCCGCCGGCCATGAAGGTCATCGCGATCGATTTCGAGACGGCGAACGAGCGCCGCGACAGCCCCTGCGCGGTCGGCCTCGCCTGGATCGAGGACGGCCGCGTGGTGCGCCGGCACGCGACCCTGATCCGCCCGGCGGAGATGCGCTTCCTGTCCGGCAATGTCGGCGTCCACGGCATCCGCCCGCGGGACGTCGAGGACGCGCCGGCCTTTCCCGAGGCGATGGCGCCGTTCCTGCCCGAGATCGCCGGCGCGCTGGTGCTCGCCCACAATGCGAGCTTCGACACCGGCGTGCTCGCGGCGACGCTCGCCGCCTACGGCCTGCCGCAGCCGGCCTACACCTCGCTGTGCACGCTCCAGCTCGCCCGGCGCCTGTGGCCGGGCCAGCCGCGCTACAAGCTCTCGGCGCTCGCCGAGCGGGTCGGGGTGTCGTTCCGCCACCACGATGCCGGCGAGGACGCCTATGCCTGCGCCGAGATCGCCCTCGCGGTCCTGCGCGACGCCGAAGCCGCCGACCTGCCGGCGCTCGCCCGCAGCACCGGTCTGGCCCGGGCGCAGGCACCCCGCGCCGCGCGGGATGCGGCCGGCCTCGCGGCCCGGGCCCTGCGCGTCGTGGCGGCCCCCCCGGGCGCGGCGCTGGAACGCCCCTCGCGGGCCCGGGGCGACGTGCTGCGCTTCGTCGTGCGCGGCAGCCGCGGCACGCCCTACGACGTGACCCTGGTGCGGGAGCGGTCCGGGTTCCGGCTGCGCTGCACCTGCGTCGGAGCGCGGTTCCGGCCCGATTGCCGGCACGTCACCGCGCTGGCCAACGGCGAGGTCGAGCACCTGATCTCCGGCAACCTCGCCGACGTGGCGGCCCTGCCCGGACTGCTCGGGCTGAACGGCTGAGCCGCCGCCCGGCTGCCCGCCCGAACACGGCGTGGCGAGCCTCCGAGGCGGGAAGCGAATCCTTCACCACATCGCCCGGTTGCTCCGGCGGCGGTCGTCGCACTGCTCGAAACGGCAAGCCTTGCCGCCGATGATCGCCTTCCTCGCCCGTCACCGGCATGATCGCCGCGGGCGGAAGCGAAGGAGCGGACAGATGGCACCCATCCTCATCGTCGGGGCCGGACCGGTCGGACTGACCATGGCGGCGGAACTGGCGCGCTACGGCGTTGCGGTCCGGCTGATCGACCGATGCCCGCATCCGACCGAGACCTCGAAGGCGCTGGTGCTGTGGTCGCGCACCCTCGAACTGCTCGATCGGGCGGGCTGCACGCCGGCCTTCCTGGCGGCGGGCCTGCGCGCCCGCGGCGCCACCCTGCGGCGCGAGGGTGCCGTGCTCGGCCATCCGAGCTTCGAGAGCATCGCCAGCGCCTACAACTACGCCCTGATGATCCCGCAATCGGCCACCGAGCGGCTGCTGGCGGAGCACCTGAGCGGCCTCGGCGTCGCGGTCGAGCGGCAGGTCGAACTCACCGGCTTCCGCGAGGCGGGGGGCGGGGTCGAGGCGCGCCTGCGCCACGCCGACGGACGCGAGGAGAGCGTCGCGACGCCGTGGCTGATCGGCTGCGACGGCGCCCACAGCACCGTCCGGCACGGCCTCGGCATCACCTTCGCGGGCTCCGCCCAGGGCGACGACTGGCTGCTCGCCGACGTGCGCCTCGACGGGGACGGGACCCCGCCCGGCGACGAGATCGCCACCTACCTGCACCGCGACGGGCCGCTGGTGATCTTCCCGATTCCCGGCGGCCGGGCCCGGGTGATCGGGGTGGTCGGGCGCACCGACCCGGCGCATCCGCGGGCCGAGCCGACGCTCGCCGACGTGCAGGCCGTGCTCGACGCGCGGGCGGGGGCCGGGATCGCGGTCGCCGACCCGGTCTGGCTCACCCATTTCCGCATCAACGAGCGCAAGGTGTCGGAGTACCGGCACGGCCGGGTCTTCCTCGCCGGCGACGCCGCCCACATCCACAGCCCGGCCGGCGGCCAGGGCATGAACACCGGGATGCAGGACGCGATCAATCTCGCCTGGAAGCTCGCCATGGTGGCGCGGGGGCAGGCGGCGGAGCCGCTCCTCGACAGCTACAGCCCGGAGCGCAACGCGGTCGGCGAGATGGTGCTGCGCAATGCCGGCCGGCTCACCGACATGGCGACCTTGTCGAACCCGGCGGCGCAGGCCGTGCGCAACCTCGCCCTGCGGGTCCTGTTCGGCTTCCACGCCGTGCGCGACCGGATGGCCGCGACGATGAGCGAGATCGAGATCGCCTATGCGGGCAGCCCGCTCTCCCGCGGACCCGATGCCGGCGACCGCTGGCTGCCGGAGCACGATGCCGGCGCGCCGCCCGGTGCCGGCGCGACGCCGCTCTTCGTGCTCTACGCCGACGATGCGGCGAGGGGAGCGGCCCTGACCGCCCGGTTCCCGGAACTGGTCGAGACGGCACCGCGGCCCGCCGCCGACCCGGCCCGGCTCGCCCTCGTGCGGCCGGACGGCTATGCCGGCCTCGTCGCCGGCGCCGGACACTGGGAGGCGGCCGAACGCTACCTGTCCGGGCTGGCCGCCTGAACGGACAACGGTCCTGCGGAGCCGATGCCACGCATGATGCGGATTTCGGAGGACGACTTCCGGATTCCGTATCACCCGGCCCCGTAGGGATAGCACCGGCTGCGGTCGAGCCTGAGGCCGAAATGCCGCCCGAGGACGGCGATCGCCTCCCCGTGCTCGCCGTAGGGATCGCCGTTGTCCGCTCCGACGATCACCGGGCGCTGGACGCCCGCTGACGGGGCCTGTCCGTCGCCCGGCAGCATCGCGGTGGCGAGGCCGGTGCCGTCCGGATCGCGCAGGGTGAGGAAGACCGGCATGGCGCGGCGCAGATGCGCCTTCTTGCCGATCTCCTGTTCGATCCACGGCCCCCCGGGCGGCGGGACGTAGCTCGCGGCGGCGCGCTCCTGCGCGCGCCGGAAATGCTTCTCGACCGCGTGGCCCATCAGGGCCGATTCGCGCATCGCCTCGGCTTCGGTCTCGATCCGGAACCAGGTCTTGCCGCCGGGGGCGTCGCAGACGTACTCCATCGCCAACCCATCCTCGGATTCCGCCGTGGTGCGGGGACCTGAAGGTAGGATCTCCGGGCGCGGGTCCCAGACGGCAGACCGTCGCGATGTGCGTCAGGTCACCACGAAGCCGTGAGCGAACGGGTCGCGGTCGTCGATGAAGATCGTGTTGAGGCCGGTCATCCGGGCCCAGCCGCCGATCGACGGGACGATGGCGGGGCGGTCGCCGACCCGCGCCTCGGCCTCGACCCGGCCGCGGAACAGCGACCCGATGATGCTCTCGTGCACGAACTCGTCGCCGACCTTCAGCCGCCCGGTCGCGGCGAGCTGGGCCATGCGGGCCGAGGTGCCGGTGCCGCAGGGCGAGCGGTCGATCGCCTTCTCGCCGTAGAACACCGCGTTGCGGGCATGGGCCTCGTCCTCGGTCGGGGCGCCGGTCCACAGGATGTGGCTGATGCCGCGGATCGCCGGGTTCTCGGGATGCACCGCCGCGTGGCGCTCGTTGAGGGCGCGGCGCAGGCAGCGGCTCAGCCGCACGAGGTCGCCGGCGGTGTGGTCGGCCATGTCGCGGAAGCCCGCCTGCGGCTCGACGATGGCGTAGAAGTTGCCCCCGTAGGCGATGTCGACCGTGAGGTCGCCGAGCCCGGCGCAGGGCGCCGTCAGCCCTTGCGCGTGCAGGAACGACGGCACGTTGGTGATCCGGACCTCCTCGACGTGGCCGCCCTCCTGGCGGTAGGTCGCGGTCACGAGCCCGGCCGGGGTGTCGAGGCGCAGCGTCCCCGGGGTCCTGGGCGTCACGAGGCCGTGCTCGATCGCCATCGTGACCGTGCCGATGGTGCCGTGGCCGCACATCGGCAGGCAGCCCGAGGTCTCGATGAACAGGATCGCGACGTCGCAATCGGGCCGGGTCGGCGGGTAGAGGATCGAGCCCGACATCATGTCGTGGCCGCGTGGCTCGAACATCAGCCCGGTGCGGATCCAGTCGTACTCGGCCAGGAAATGCGCCCGCTTCTCGATCATCGTGGCGCCGGAGAGCACCGGGCCGCCGCCGGCGACCAGCCGCACCGGATTGCCGCAGGTGTGCCCGTCGATGCAGAAGAAGCTGTGGCGTGCCATGGCGTTCTCTCCGGATCAGAAGCGGTCGGGCCGGAACGGCTCCAGCGGCAGGGACGGCGGGCGCCCGGCGATCAGCTCGGCGACGAGCTGTCCCGTGGCCGCGCTCTGGGTCAGGCCGAGATGGCCGTGGCCGAAGGCGTAGACCACCCGCGGGCTCGCCTTCGAACGGCCGATCACCGGCAGGCTGTCGGGCAGCGAGGGCCGGAAGCCCATCCAGCGCCGGCCGCCCTCGACCCGCAGCCCCGGCAGGAAGGCGGCGGCCTTCGTCAGCATCGCGTCGGCCCGCGCGTAATTTGGCGCAAGGCCGAGCCCGCCGAGTTCGACCGCGCCGCCGACCCGCAGCCCGGTGGCGAGCGGCGTCACCACGAAGCCGTGGCCGCCGAAGGTGAGCTGGCGGCGCAGGTCGAACGCATCCGCCGGCAGGGTGGTGTTGTAGCCGCGCTCGGTCTCCAGCGGGATCCGGTCGCCGAGCCGGCCCGCCAGGGCGCGAGACCACGCGCCGGCCGCCAGCACGGCGGCGTCGGCCCGGAGGCTCCGGCCGTCGCGCAGGGTGATCCGCACGCCGTCCCCGGACGGAGCGAGGCCGGCGACCTCCGCCCGCTCCACGCTGCCGCCGCCGGCCAGTACCGCGTCGTGCAGCGCCAGGGCGAAGCGGTGGGGATCGTCGACGGTGATCCAGCCCGGCGTGAGGGTGCCGGCGACGAAGCGCGGCGACAGGCCGGGCTGCAACTCGGCCATCCGGGCGCCGCGGACGTGCTCGAAGGCGATGCCCTCGCGCTCGCGCGCCGCCCAGCCGGGAAGCGACGCCCGAACCGCCGCCTCGCTGTCGTAGAGTTCGAGGTTGCCGTCGCGGCGCAGGCGGTCCTCCAGCCCGGCCGCCGCCACCATCCGCTCCATCGCGGCGGCGGCGAGCCGCATCAGGCCGGCCTGCACCGCGAGGGAGCGGGCGTAGCGGTCGGGCAGGCTGGCGCGCCAGAACCGCAGCAGCCACGGGGCGATCCGCGGCAGGTAGGCCGGCGGGATCGCCAGCGGCCCGAGGGGATCGAGCACCCAGCCCGGCGCCCGGCGCAGGATGCCGGGCGAGGCGAGCGGCAGCACGTCCGAGAACGCGAGGGCGCCGGCATTGCCGAAGCTCGCCCCCTCGGCGACGCCGCCACGCTCGATCAGGCGGACGGAGACCCCCTCCGCCTGGAGGTGGAAGGCGCAGGCGAGGCCGACGATGCCCGCCCCGACGACCGCGACCTCCACGGGTTGCCCTCCGCTACGCGGCCAGCTTCAGGGCCGGGCGCCGCTCCAGGGCGCGGCGCACGATCGCCTCGACCTCGGCCCGGCGGGCGCCGGTCAGCGGCCGGCGCGGGGCCCGGACGTGCTCGGTCGAATCGATGGCCAGCGCCTCCGCGAGCTTGATGTTCTGGACCAGGAAGGTCGAGACGTCGAGGTCGAGGAGCGGCCGGAACCAGCGGTAGATCTCCAGCGCCTCGGCGGCGCGTCCCTCCTTCAGCAGGCGGTGGATCGCCACGGTCTCGGCCGGGAAGGCGACGACCAGGCCGGCGACCCAGCCGACCGCGCCGACGCTCAGCGCCTCGAAGGCGAGGTTGTCGACGCCGGTCAGCACCGCGTAGCGGTCGCCGAGGTGATTGATGATCTCGGTGGTGCGGCGGATGTCGTCGGAGGATTCCTTGATCGCGACGAAGCGCGCGTCGGAGGCCAGCTCCTCCATGATGCGCGGCGTCACGTCGACCCGGTAGGCGACGCGGTTGGAGTAGATCATCACCGGCAGGTCGCCGGCCTCGGCCACCGCCCGCAGGGTCGCGACGGTCTCGGCCTCGTCGGTGTGGTAGATCGGGCTCGGCACCACCATCAGGCCCGACGCGCCGGCCTTGGCGGCCCTGGCGGCGAGGGCGCAGGCCTCGCGGGTGCCGGCCTCCGAGACCGTCATCAGCACCGGCTTGCCCTTGGCGGCCGATTGCGCGGTCTTCAGCACCGCGAGGCGCTCGTCCTGCGACAGCATCGGGCCCTCGCCGAGGGAGCCGCAGACGATGAGGCCGTCGCAGCCGGCCTCCATCTGGAACGCGAAGCAGCGCTCCATCTCGGCGTGGTCGAGCTCGCCGTCGGGGGTGAACTTGGTCGTGACGGCCGGGATGACACCGTTCCACATGGTCTCTGGTCCTCGAAAGGGGGCGGCCGAAGGGGTGAGGGGCGCCGCGCGCATCGGCCCTGCGCGGCGGCGGAAACGCTCAGGCGGGCTCGATCAGGCGACCTTGGCGACCACCGGCTGCTCGCGGGCCGGCAGCGGGCGCGCCCGCTCGGCCCGGCGGCGGCGCCAGTGCAGGACCTCGCCGACGAGGCCGCGGCGGAAGAACGACACGCAGACGATGAAGATCAGCCCGATCACCACCGTCACGAGGTCGCCGATCGTCGCGAGGTAGTTCTGGAGCCCGACCACCAGGGCGGCGCCGACCAGCGGCCCGAGCAGGGTGCCGACGCCGCCGAGCAGGGTCATCAGCACCACCTCGGTCGAGGTGTGCAGCGACACGTCGTTGAGCGAGACGAGCCCGAACACCAGCGCCTTGAGGGCGCCGGCATAGCCCGCCACCGCCGCCGACAGCACGAAGGCGAGGAGCTGGAAGCGGCCGGCATCGTAGCCGAGCGAGGTCGCGCGCGCCTCGTTGTCCCGCACCGCCTGGAGGATCTGGCCGAACGGCGAGTGCACGACCCGCTCGACGAACAGGAAGCCGGCGCAGAACAGCGCCAGGGCGACGTAGTACATCACCGTGTCGGAGGAGAGGTCGAGGCCGAGCAGAGACCCGCGCGGGATGCCCTGGAGCCCGTCCTCGCCGCCGGTCCAGCGGAACTGCACCGCCAGGAAGTAGACGATCTGCGACAGGGCCAGCGTGATCATCGCGAAGTAGATGCCCCGGCGCCGGATCGCGAGGCCGCCGATGGCGAAGCCGACCAGCGCCGCCGCCGCCACCCCTGCCGCGAACGCCGCCGGCACCCCGAGCGGATGGGCGCCGAACCGGATCATCAGCGCCCCGGTGACGTAGCCCGCGGTGCCCAGGAAGGCGGCGTGGGCGAAGGAGACCAGCCCGGTGAAGCCGAGCAGCAGGTTGAAGGCGCAGGCGAACAGCCCGTAGCACATCACCTTCATCACGAAGATCGGGTAGATCAGCCCCGGCACGAACGGCACCGCGAGGGCGGCGACGACGAGCCCGGCGAAGATCTTCTGGGTGGGGGACATGGGGTGCCTCACGCTTCGCGTCCGAACAGGCCGGCGGGGCGCACCAGCAGGGCGAGCGCCATGATGACGAACACCACGACGGTCGAGGCTTCCGGGTAGATCACCTTGGTCAGGCCCTCGATCAGCCCGAGGCCGAGCCCGGTCACCATCGCGCCGAGGATCGAGCCGAGGCCGCCGATCACCACCACGGCGAACACGATGTTGAGCAGGCTGCCGCCCATCAGCGGCGTGACCTGCATGATCGGCGCGGCCAGCACCCCGGCGATGCCGGCGAGCGCGACGCCGAAGCCGTAGGTCAGGGTGATCATCACCGGCACGTTGATGCCGAAGGCCTGGAGCAGGCGCGGGTTCTCGGTGCCGGCGCGCAGGTAGGCGCCGAGCTTGGTACGCTCGAACAGGTACCAGGTGGCGAGGCAGATCAGCAGCGAGGCCACCACCACGAAGACGCGGTACTTCGGCAGCAGCATGAAGCCGACATCGACCGGACCCTGGAGGATCTCCGGCGGCTCGTAGCCCTGGCCCGACACGCCGAAGGCGTAGCGGAAGCCGCCTTCCATCACGAGGGCGACGCCGAAGGTGAGCAGCAGGCCGTAGAGGTGGTCGAGGTGGTAGAGCCGGCGCAGCAGGGTGCGCTCGATCGCCATGCCGAACGCCGCGACGAGGGCCGGCGCCAGCACCAGGGCGAGCCAGAAATTGACCTGGAGGTCGGGCTGGCCGAGCCAGGGGCCGACCTGGGTCAGGCCGATCCAGGCCAGGAACGCCGCCATCATGAACTGCGCCCCGTGGGTGAAGTTGATGATGTTGAGCAATCCGAAGATGATCGCGAGGCCCATGCTGAGCATCGCGTAGAAGCAGCCGCCGATGAGCCCGACGGTGAGCTGGGCCATGAAGGCCTGGAGGGTGATGTCGGACATGGGGACCGGCGGGTGGGAGGATCGGGGATTTGTCCCTCCCCCCTCTGCGGGGAGGGTGCCCTGCGGAGGCAGGGCGGGAGAGGGGACGCCGTTTCCGGACAAGGCTCTCTGCGGAAGGGGTGTCCGGAGAAAAGAAGAGGCGCGTCTCCCCTCTCCCGAGTGGGAGAGGGGTCGGGGGTGAGGGTGGAGACGGTTCAGGATGAGGCACTGACGGTTGAGCTGCGCAGTTCGACGGTTCAGCTCTATTGTGGAACCCGAGCCACCCTGCGCGATCTTCGATCGCCCCTACCCCTCTCCCTCTCGGGAGAGGGGATCCCGCGCTTGATTCTAACAGAACTGTTCTTTGGGCAGCCCTGCCGCAGAGGGGGGAGGGTTACGGAGCGTCGCGTCACCCCTTGGCGTTGAGCGGGCAGGCGTCGCTCGGCTTCGGGTAGACGTCGTCGCCCTTCAGCACCGCCTTGACGTGGTAGAAGTCCCAGTCGCGCTTCGACTCGGCCGGCTTCTTGACCTGGAGCAGCAGCAGGTCGTGGACGAGCGCCCCGTCGGCGCGCAGGCGGCCGTTGCGGATCACCGCGTCGTCGATCGTCATGGTGCGGAGCTTCGCCATCACCGCCCCGGCCTCGTCGGTGCCGGCGGCCTCGATCGCCTTGAGGTAGTTCAGCGCCGCCGAGTAGACCGCCGCCTGCGAGGCGCTCGGCATCCGCTTCATCTTGGCGAAGTACTTCTCCGCGAAGGCGCGCGAGCGGTCGTCGTAGTCCCAGTAGAACGCTTCCGTGAGGTACATGTCCTGGGCCTTGGCCAGCCCGAGGCTCTTCACGTCGGTGATGTAGGTGAGAAGCGGCGCGATCACCTGCTTGTCGGAACGGCCGATGCCGTACTCGGCCGCCTGCTTGACCGCGTTGATGGTGTCGCTGCCGGCATTCGCCAGTGCGATCACCCCCGCGCCGCTGGCCTGGGCCTTGAGCATGAACGACGAGAAGTCGCCGCCCGGGAACGGATGGCGCGAGACGCCGAGCACCTTGCCGCCCTCGGCCTCGACCACCGCCGAGGCGTCCTTCTCCAGCGAGTGGCCGAAGGTGTAGTCGGCGGTGACGAAGTACCAGCTCTTCTTGCCGGCCTTCAGCAGCGCCTTGGCGGTGCCGGCGGCGAGCGCGTAGGTGTTGACCATCCACTGCGCGTTGAGCGGTGAGCACTTGTCGGTGATCGCCGCCATGGCGACGCCGGCCGAGAGCATCGTCACCCGGTTCTTCTGCTTGGCGATCTCCATCACGGCGAGCGCCGTCGAGGAGGTCGGGAAGTCGGCGATCATGTCGACCTTGCCCTGGTCGAACCATTCGCGGGCGAGGTTGGCCGCGATGTCGGGCTTGTTCTGGTGGTCGGCGGCGACCAGTTCGACCGGAGCGCCCAGCACCTTGCCGCCCATCTCGTCGATGGCGATCTGCGCCGCCACCGCCGAGCCGCGGCCGGTGAAGTCGGAATAGATGCCCGACAGGTCGTTGAGGATGCCGATCTTGACGATCCCGTCGCTGACCTTGTCGGCCGCGCAGGCCGCCGACGCCAGCGCCGCGAGCGACAGCCCGAGTGCACACCCGATGACACGCGACCGCATGAGGTTGGCCTCCGATTGAGACATGACAGCGAGATGCCGCGGGCCTGATCGTCCAGGGCCAGGATCCGCGAGGGACGCAACACGAAGACCCGCAGGACGAAACCTGCGAAACCTGTCGATTTCCGGTCGATCGCTCGGCGATCCCTGCGGGATCGCTTCGCGATGCGGAAATCGGCTTCGCTCGGGTGCGTGGAGCCTTCGGCTCCACCACGCGGGCTGGTGATACGATCGCCGGAACTGATCGTCCGACAATCGTATCAGACGCCGAGCAGGCGGCCGACTTCCTCTTCCCGTTCCGCCAGATCCTCGGCGGGAATCTCCGCCGCGACCCGGCCGTGCTCGATGACGTAGTGACGGTCGGCGAGGTGGCGGGCGAAATGGAAATTCTGCTCGACCAGCACGATGGTGAAGCCGCGGCTCTTGAGCAGAGCCACGGCGCGACCGAGCGCCTCGACGATGACCGGCGCCAGCCCCTCGGTGATCTCGTCGAGGAGCAGGATGCGGGCGCCGGTGGTGAGGATGCGGCCCATCGCGAGCATCTGCTGCTCGCCGCCCGAGAGCCGGCCGCCGTAGCTGTCGGCCCGCTCGGCGAGGTTGGGGAACATCGCCAGCACTTCCGAGAGCGGCATGCCGTCGCCGCCGAGCCGCGGCAGCAGGGTCAGGTTCTCGTGCGTGGTCAGCGACTTGTAGACGCCGCGCTCCTCCGGGCAGTAGCCCAGCCCGAGCCGGGCGATGCGGTGGGGGGCGAGCCGGATCACCTCCTGCCCGCGCACCCGCACCGAGCCGGCGCGGCGGTCGGTGAGACCGAGGATCGCCCGCAGGGTGGTGGTGCGCCCGGCGCCGTTGCGGCCGATCAGGGTGACGCACTCGCCCTCGCGCACCGCGAGGTCGACGCCGTGCAGCACGTGGCTCTCGCCGTACCAGGCCTCCAGCCCGCGCGTTTCGAGGACGACCGGACGCTCAGCCATGGCCGCCCCCGAGATAGGCGGCGCGCACCGCCGGATCCTGCGAGACCTGCCCGTAGGAGCCCTCGGCGAGGATCTCGCCGCGCTGGAGCACCGTGATGGTGTCGCACAGGTCGGCCACCACCGACATGTTGTGCTCGACCATCAGGATCGTGCGGCCCTTCGCGATCCGGCGGATCAGCCGCTTGATGCGGTCGACGTCGTCGATCGCCATGCCCTGCGTCGGCTCGTCGAGGAGCAGCAGCGGCGGGTCGAGGGCGAGTGTCGTGGCGATCTCCAGCGTCCGCTTGCGGCCGTAGGGCAGGTCGGCGGCGTCCGACTCCGCCGCCTCGGCGAGGCCGACATCGGCGAGCAGCCGCATCGCCTCGCCGTCGAGCGCCGCGAGGGTTCTCGACGAGCGCCAGAACTGGAACTGCGTGCCGAGCCGCCGTTGCAGCGCGACCCGGACGTTGTCGCGCACGCTCATGTGCGGGAACGTCGCCGAGATCTGGAACGAGCGCACGATGCCGCGCCGGGCGATCGCCGCCGAGGATTCGGCGGTGATGTCGGCGCCCTCGTAGAGGATCCGCCCGCTCGTCGGCTTATGGAACTTGGTCAGCAGGTTGAAGAACGTGGTCTTGCCGGCGCCGTTCGGCCCGATCAGCGCGTGGATGCTGTGGCGGCGGACCTTGAGGTCGATGTCGCGCACGGCGGTGAAGCCACCGAACGCCTTGGTCAGGCCCGCCGTCTCCAGAGCGTATGTCACCACGACCCCGCCTCCCGCTGCGTGGTTCGTAGATTGTATAAAATATTTAGTGTGTCAACAGCGATCGCGTCGGCCTCGCGATCCGGTGGTAACCTTTCGTTCGGAGATCGGGCGCAGCCTCGCGGCATGTCCTCGCTCGCTGCCGCCGCCACCCAGATGACGGGTTCCGCCCTCAACCAGCAGGTCGGCACGGCCGTGCTGCGCCAGCAATTCACGGCGCAGCGCGCCGTGGCCGATCTCGTCGCCCAGACGGCCGCCTCCGCGGCGCCGCCGGCACCGGCCGGTCAGGGGCAGGTCGTCGACAGGCGGGTTTGAGCGGCGGGTTGGCGCGGGACCGCGTCCGCCCGAGGGATCGCGCCTGCGACGGACGTTCGAGGCGTCGGTGCGCTCCGGCTCACCGGCGGCAGGTCTCGCAGACGCTGTCGAGCACGCTGTCGAGGTTCTTCTGCCGCTCCGTCCGCTGGCGGGGATCGGCGTCCGGCGCCGCATCGCGTCCGGGTGGCACGGTCTGGCCGGTCGAGGACCGGAAAGGCGCGTTGACCGTCGTCTCGGGGCCGCCTCCGGTGCCGGTATAGGGACCCGCCACGGCGGCGCCCGACAGGAGCAGGGCAATCGCGACCCCGCGCAGACCTGTCCGTAGAAGGGTGATCCCGCTCGAACATCCTCCTGTCATCTTCCATCTCCTCCGTCGCGAACCTGGCACGGCCGCCGCGGCGCGGGCGTGCCGGTTTTATGAGGAAGCGCGCGCCGGGGTCCGTAGTTCCGCTTCCCGCGTGCCGGTGCGCACATCTCGAAACGAGCCCGTCTCTTCATGGGCGTGCCGTAGGGATCGGGGTGCGGAACGGCCCCGGAGCACGGCCGTTGCTCCCGGGATCGGCGGCGATCGGGAGGATGGACGAGCATGACGCCTCGGGTGGCACTGGGACTACAGGGGGGCGGTGCCTACGGCGCCTACGGCTGGGGCGTGATCGACCGGCTGCTCGAGGAGCATGTCGAGGTGGTCGCGGTCAGCGGCGCGAGTGCCGGCGCCCTCAACGGGGCGGCCCTCGTGGCCGGCCTCGTCGAGGGCGGCGACGAGGCGGCGCGGGCGGCGCTGGAGCGCCTGTGGCGCGCCACCGCCGAGCGTTCGCCCCTGAGCGGCCTCGACTGGTTCGGACCCTACGCGCCGATGTTCGCGCCGGTCGTGAACCAGTCGCTGCTGGCCGCCCGCGAGATGGCGGCCTACGTCTCGCCGTTCGTGCCCTCCCTGCGCAACATGAGCGCGTTGCGGTCGGTGGTGGAGGCCAGCATCGACATGGATCTGGTCGCCCGCCAGGAGCGGCTGCCGCTGTTCGTGTCGGCGACCGACGTGCTGACCGGCTCGGCCCGGGTCTTCACCGGCCGCGAGGTCACGTCCGACGCCCTGATGGCCTCGGCCTGCCTGCCGGAGCTGTTCTCGGCGGTCGAGATCGACGGCCGCCGCTACTGGGACGGCGGCTACGCCGCCAATCCCGCCCTCGATCCGCTCGTCTTCGGCGAGACCGGCGCCACCGACCTGATCGTGGTGCAGTTGACTCCGTTCGAGACCGCCTCGGTGGGCATGCTGCCCTCCGAGACGGCGAGCCGGGTCAGCGACATCAGCTTCAACGCCTGCCTCATGCGCGACCTGCGCACCCTCGTCGAATTGCAGCGCTACGCCCGCGAGAACGACTCGCAGGCCCCGCGCATGCGCGCCATCGCCGATCTCAACATCCACCTGCTGCGGGCGCCCTGCCTGCTCGCCGGCGGCAGCGTCAACAAGCTCGATACCCGGTGGTCGACGCTGAGCGGCCTGCGCGACCTCGGCCGCGCCACGGCCGAACGCTGGCTGAGCGGTGCCGGCGACGCCATCGGGGCGGATTCGAGCCTGTTCGAGGTCGTCATGCCCTGAACCGGCCGCCCCTGAACCGGCCGCGACTTCACGATGCCAGCGCCGCGGCCGACTGGCGGTAGATCGCGATCAGCGAGCGGCCGGCATGCTCGATGTGGCTGCGCAGCAGGTTGGCCGCCGCGACGATCTCGCCGGCCTCGCACAGGTCGAGGATCTTGGTGTGCTCCATGTCGGCCCGGGCGACGTCGCCGCTCACCGAGAGCTGGAGCCGGGTCGGGCGGTCGCAATCCTGCAGCAGGCCCGAGACGATGGCGAGCGAGCGCGGCCGGCCGGCATGGCGCAGCAGCCCGAGATGGAAGCGCCGGTTCAGCTCGCCCCACAGGTCGACCTGTCCGGCCGCGAGGGCGGCGCTGTACTCGTCGCGCACGGCCCGCAGGTCGCGGTAATCCTCGGCGGTGAAGTGGTGGGCCGACAGGATCAGCAATTGTGGCTCCAGGCCGATCCGGAGCTCGAAGATGTCCTCGATCTCCTCCACCGAGAGCCCGGCGACGACCGCGCCCTTGTGTGGGACGATCCGCACGAGGCCGCCGGCCTCCAGTTGCAGCAGGGCCTCGCGCACCGGGATCCGGCTGATGCCGAACTCGTCGGCCAGGGCGTCCTGGCGCAACTGGACCCCGGGCGCGATGACGCCGCCGAGGATGCGCTTGCGCAACTCGTCGGCGACCGCGGCCGCGACCGTCCTGTGGCGCAGGCCACCCTTGGTGGTGGTGCCTCTGGCGGCACCGCCCGCGGCGGCGGAATGGATCGGGTGGTTCACCGGGGTCCCTGACACGTCGTCGGCGTGCTGCATGCATATTTTATACGACGACGGCCTGACAGACGGGCCGCGGCATGGCGTCCCTGCATCCCTGGAATACGGCATCCGCGCGGATCGGGGCCGGGCTCAGCGGGCCGGCTTGCCCAGAACCTTGAGCGGATCGGTGCGCTGGCTCGGGTCCGGCTCGCGGGTCAGGCCGGTGCCTTCCGCGCCGGGCGCGCGGTTGACGCTGCCGGTGCTGGTCGGGCCGCCCTGGCCGGAGGTGGCGTCGTTGGACGGGCCCGTCGTCGGCACGCTCCCGCTGGCGAGTTCGAGGCAGGTCAGAGTCTCGACGTAGCTCGGGAAGCCGCCGGCCTGCGACTGGGCCGAGCATTGCCGCTTGGCGGCATCCGAGAAGCTGCCCCAGCGCTTGCGCAGGTCGTCGCCGGCGGAGCGCTCCGACCGCAGGCAGCCGTCGGCGCTGGAATCCTGGCTCACGGCGGTGCGCCCGGCGGAGTTGCAGGTGCCCTCGATATCGAGCTTGGGCGGGCCGTCGGCGGCGGCGAGGACGAGGTGCGCGCCGAAGAGCGCGAGGGGCAGGGCGGCGGGCATGGTCGGGTCCCAGGGTCGGAGGGCGGCTTTGCCGTACCGACGCGCGGGACGGGCCGCCGGTTCCACGGCGGCCCGTTGCGCAGGGTCAGCGCGCCGTCAGCGCCCGGTCGAGGTCGGCGTAGAGGTCGTCGGGGTCCTCGATGCCGGTGGAGAGGCGCAGGAGATCCGCCGGGCACGGCGTGCCGGGCCCCTCGATCGAGGCGCGGTGCTCGATCAGGCTCTCGACGCCGCCGAGCGAGGTCGCCCGCTTCCACAGCCCGACCCTGGCCGCCGCGGCCACCGCCGCCGCCTCGCCGCCGGCGACCCGGATCGACAGCATGGTGCCGAAGCCGCCCTGCATCTGGCGCGCCGCCAGCGCGTGGCCCGGATGTTCGGGCAGGCCGGGGTAGAGCACCTGATGCACCGCCGGATGGGACTGGAAGCGGCGGGCGAGGTCGGCGGCCGACTTCATCTGGGCGGCGATGCGCACGTGCAGGGTGCGCAGGCCGCGCAGCAGCAGGTAGGCTTCGAACGGCCCGAGGATCGCGCCCTGGCCGGAGCGGATGCGCTGGATGCGGGCCCAGAACTCGTCCGCCTCCGCGCCGGCGAGCACGCCCGCGATCACGTCGGAATGGCCGTTGAGCACCTTGGTGGCGGCGTGCATCACCACGTCGGCGCCGAGTGCCAGCGGGCGGGTGACGACCGGCGAGGCGCAGGTCGAGTCGACGGCGAGCCGCGCCCCGGCGGCGTGGGCGATTCCGGCGACGGCGGCGATGTCGGTGACGGTCCAGAGCGGGTTGGACGGCGTCTCGATCCACACCAGCTTGGTGCGGCCCGGCTGCACCGCGGCGCGCAGCGCGTCGAGGTCGTCGGTGGCGACGAAGTCGACGTGCAGGCCCCAGCGGGTCGCCTCCTCGGAGAGCCAGCGCCGCAGGGCCCAGTACATCACCGTCGGGGCGACGACGTGGTCGCCGGGATCGAGCGCCTGGAACACCGCGGTGGCCGCCGCCATGCCGGACGAGAACAGCAGGGCACCGGCCTGCGCCTCCTCCAGCATCGCCAGCACGGCTTCCGCCTCGCGCACCGTGGCGTTGTCGGGCCGGCCGTAGACGAAGCCGGAGCTGTACTGGTTGTCGGGGTCGCGGATGTAGGTGGTCGAGACGTGGATCGGCGCGACGACCGCCCGCGTCAGCGGGTCGACATGGCCCATCGCCTGGGCGGCTAGGCTGCGCTTCGACCAGGGGCTCGGGGCATCGGTACTCATGCTCTTCCTCGCGGACGCGGTTCACGCCCCGCCGTTGCAGAAGCGCAGGGGCGGCGCAAGGGCGCGGCGGCGAGGGGAGGGGTTGCAGCGAGCGGGGACTGCACCGCGCGAAGGGTTTGACCCGCCGCCGGCTCTCGGCTTCCCTTGCTGCGATCCCGCCTCGCGCGGAGGAGAGCCACCGGGAGGACGGGGTCATGTCCGTGTCGATCGCCATCCGGGTCGCCGGGCCGGACGATGCGCTGGCCGTCGAACGGGTTCTGGACGATTCGTACCCGGCGCTGATGGCCGGGGCTTACGACGCAGCGTTGCTCGCGCGGGCCCTGCCGCGGATCACGAGGGCCAACCCGGCGCTCCTGCGCGCCGGGACCTACTACCTCGCCGAGGCGGGCTCCGACCCGGTCGGGTGCGGCGGCTGGTCGGTCGAGCGGCCCGGGACCGCCGTCGTGGAGCCGGGCATCGGCCACGTCCGGCACTTCGCCACCGCCGCCGCCTGGGCCGGGCGTGGCGTCGGCCGGGCCGCCCGGTGCGAGGCCGCGGCGCGCGCCGCCGGGCTGGGCGTGTTCGAGTGCTACGCGAGCCTCAACGGCGAGGCGTTCTATGCCGCGCTGGGGTTCGACCGCATCGGCCCGGTGACCGTCCCGATGGGACCCGGCCTCGGCTTTCCGAGCATCCACATGCGACGCCGGATCCCAGAGCGGGACCCGGCGTGAACCCGCCCCGGCCTCGGTCCTGCGGCGCCCGCCTCACGCCGCGTCCGGCTGCTGCGACGGGTGCGCGGCGGCGAAGGCCGGGTGCTCCGCCGCCAGGGCCTCGACCCGCAGGATGCGCCGATAAACGTCCAGGGGGACGCCGAAGCGCCGGGCGGCGTAGAGCTGTGGCACGAGGTAGAGGTCGGCGAGGCCCGGTTCGGGCCCGAAGCAGTAGCCCTCGTCGCCGATCAGCGCCTCGATCGCCGCGAAGCCGTCGCCGATCCAGCGGGCGATCCAGGCCGAGACCTCCTCCTCCGGCCGCCCGAGCGGCCCGCGCAGGTGGGCGAGCACGGCGACGTTGTGCAGGGGATGGACGTCGCAGCCGACGATCGCCGCCACCGCCCGCGCCCGCGCCCGGGCGAGGGGATCGGCCGGCAGCAGCGGCGGCGCGGGGTGGACCTCCTCCAGGTACTCGACGATCGCCGGCGACTGCGTCAGCACCGCGCCGTCGTCGAGCACCAGCGTCGGCACCCGGCCCTGCGGGTTGAGGCCGAGATAGGCCGGCTCGCGCTGCTCGCCGCGCACGAGGTGGACCGGCGCCCGCTCCGGGCTCAGGCCCTTGAGCGCCAGGGCGATCCGCAGGCGGTACGACGAGGTCGAGCGCCAGTAATCGTGGAGCGTCACGGCGCCCGCCCCTCCGTCACCACCGCCCGGGCCTCGCCGAAGCCGATCGGCGCGAAGCCGTCGCGCCGGCACGAGGCGCGCAGGATCACCGCGTCGCCGTCCTCCAGGAAGCGGCGCGTCTCGCCGCTGGCGAGGCGGACCGGCTCGCGGCCGCCGCGGTTGAGTTCGAGCAGGCTGCCGCAGCTCTCCCGGTCCGGTCCCGAGATGGTGCCGCTGCCGAGGAGGTCGCCGGGGTTGAGCGGGCAGCCGTTGGAGGCGTGGTGGGCGACGAGCTGCGCCGCCGTCCAGTACAGGTGGCGGGTGTTGCTGCGGGCGAGCCGCTCGGGCTCGCGCATCGCGGGGGTGAGCAGGAGGACGTCGAGGTCGATGTCGAAGGCCCCCGAGGCCGCGTCCGCCGCGTCGGCGAGGTAGGGCAGGGGAGGCGGGTCGCCCTCCGGCCGCGGCGCCTGCGGGATGCGGAACGGCGCCAGCGCCTCGGTGGTGACCACCCAGGGCGAGACCGTGGTGCAGAAGCTCTTGGCGAGGAACGGCCCGAGGGGCTGGTACTCCCAGGCCTGGATGTCGCGCGCCGACCAGTCGTTGAGCAGGCAGAACCCGGCGATCCGGTCGCCGGCCTCGCCGATCGGGATCGGCTCGCCCCGGGCGTTGCCGGGGCCGATCCAGATCCCGAATTCCAGCTCGTAGTCGAGGTTGCGGCAGGGGCCGAAATCCGGCTCGGGCTGGTCGCCCGGCCGGCGCTGGCCGTGCGGCCGGCACACCGGCTCGCCGGACACCACCACCGACGACGCCCGGCCGTGATAGCCGATCGGCACGTGCTTGTAGTTCGGCATCAGCGGCGCGTCGGGGCGGAACAGCCGCCCGACCGCGACCGCGTGGTGGATGCCGGCGTAGAAGTCGGTGTAGTCGCCGATCCGCGCCGGGACGTGCATCCGGCAGGCGCCCGCCCGGTGGAGCAGGGTCTCGCCGGCCGCCTCGATCCGCTCCCGCTCCGGGCTGCCCTCGGAGAGGAGGTCGCTCAGCCGGGCGCGCAGGGCGCCGCGCATCGCGGCGGGGAGCGCGAACCAGGGGTTGAGTGCCCTGCCCGAGGCGGCTTCCGCCGCCGCCCGCGCCGGCCCGTCGAACAGGCCGAGGCCGAGGGCGGCGGGAAGGTCGAGGATCCGGTCGCCGATCGCGACCCCTCCGCGGGGCGCACCGCCCTCCGGCGAGAACACCCCGAGGGGCAGGTTCTGGATCGGGAAATCCGGGTGGCCGTCGGCGCTGGCGACGAAGCTGCGCCGGGCCGGGTCGTGCGTCGCGTCGATCATCGGGGGCTCACGGGCGGGTCGGGTCGAAGTGGCGGGCGAGGCGGTGGCCGTAGGCCCCGTAATCCTGCTGCAGGGCCGGCGTCTCGGCGGCGAAGCGGCTGACCTTCTGGGGAAACCGGGTCTCGAACATGAACGCCAGGGTCCCGGTGAGCTTGTGCGGCGCCAGCTCCGCGTTCGACGCCTTCTCGAACGCGTCCACGTCCGGCCCGTGCGGCAGCAGCGTGTTGTGCAGCGAGGCGCCGCCCGGCCGGAAGCCGCCGCCGGTCTTGGCGTCGTAGACCCCGTAGACCAGCCCCATGAACTCGCTCATCACGTTGAGGTGGTACCATGGCGGCCGGAAGGTGTTCTCCGCCACCAGCCAGCGGTCGGAGAAGATCACGAAGTCGATGTTGGCGGTGCCGGGCGTCTCGGAGGGCGAGGTCAGCACCGTGAAGATCGACGGGTCCGCATGGTCGAACAGGATCGGGCCGACCGGCGAATACTTGCGCAGGTCGTACTTGTAGGGCGCGTAGTTGCCGTGCCAGGCCACCACGTCGAGGGGCGAGTGGGCGATGTCGGCCGCCCACAGGCCCCCGCCCCACTTCACGATCAGCCGCGAGGGCGCCTCGCGGTCCTCGTAGGCGGCGACCGGCGTGAGGAAGTCGCGCTGGTTGGCGAGGCAGTTGGCGCCGATCGGACCGCGCTCGGGCAGGGTGAAGGCGCCGCCGTAGTTCTCGCAGACGTAGCCCCGCGCCGGGCCGTCGAGGAGTTCGACCCGGATCTTCACCCCGCGCGGGATGACGACGATCTCGCCGGGCTCGACGTCGATGATCCCGAACTCGGTGGCGAAGCGCAGGCGGCCCTGCTGGGGCACCACCAGCATCTCGCCGTCGGCGTTGTAGAAGTACTCGTCCCGCATCGAGCGGGTGGCGAGGTAGAGATGCGCCCCCATCCCGGCCTGCGAGCCGGCATCGCCCGCCGTGGTCATGGTGTGGATGCCCTCGACGAAGGACAGCGGCGCGTCGGGGATCGGGACGGGGTCCCAGCGCAGGGGGGCGGGCGCCATCTCGACCTCGGGGGCGGGCGCGGTGCGCCACAGCCCGGCGTCGAGCTTCGCGAAGCGGTTCCAGTGCGCGACGGTCGGGCGGATGCGGTAGAGCCACGAGCGCTCGTTGGTGGTGCGCGGCGCGGTGAACGGCGAGCCGGAGATCTGCTCGGCGTAGAGGCCGTAGGGGCATTTCTGCGGCGAGTTGCGGCCGACCGGCAGGGCGCCGGGCAGGGCCTCGGTCTCGAAGCCGTTGCCGAAGCCCGACATGTAGCCGGCATGGATCCCCGTGGAGGACGCCGCGGTCGCGCCGTCGAGGCGGGCATGCTGGTTCATGGGCTCTCTCCTGGAGCGAGGGGTTCGGGACGCAGGGATCGTCGCGCCAGCGCCACCGCCGCGTCCAGCACCGCGAGGTCGCCGACCTCGTGGGCGAGGATCAGGACGAGGCGGGCGTTGAGGGCCGCGCTCTCGGCGTCGCTCAGCCCCTCGTGCCCGCGGATCAGCAGCGCGAAGGCGTCGTCGCCCCGGCCGGCGAAGCCGTCATCCTGCCGCAGCATCACGCCGCCTCCCGGACCGGGGCGCCGGCCCGGCCGGTCGCCCGCGCCAGGGCCGCGGCGATCGCCGCCTCGTCCGGCGCGGCGAAGCGCGCGGCGACGTGGGCGTCGGGCCGGATCAGGTAGGTGGTGCCGGGCGCCGCGCCGTAGCGGCGGGCGGCGAGACCCTCGGAGTCGGTGAGGCACTCCGCGTCCGCGACCGATAGCGGCACGGCGCCCACCACCAGCGTGCGAAGCCCGGACAGGTCCGGCAGGGAGGGCGGCTCGGATCCGGCGAAGACCAGCAGGGTGAAGCCGGTGCCGCCGAGGCGGTCGAGGAGCCACGCCGGACGTCCGGCGGCGTCGGCGACCGGCGCGTCGAGGCAGGCGGTGCCGGCCGCAAGGCCGCCCGCCAAGCCGCCCGCTCCCTCGTCCGGCGTCTGGAGCGACAGCCCGGCGAGGCTGCACGGCCGCGACAGCCGCCCGGCATTGAGCAGCGTGCGGGCGAAGGGCGCTTCTCCCGCGAGCGCCAGCACCCCGTCGCGCAGCAGGCGCTCGGCCGCGGTCTTCGGGGTCATGAAGGCGGTGGTGCGGCTCGACTGCAGGATGTTCTCGTCGGCGCCGTGGCCGCGCTCCTCGTTGTATGTGCCCATCAGGGCGGCAGGTGCCTCGCCCTTGAGCACGAGCGCGAGCTTCCAGCACAGGTTGTCGGCATCCTGCACGCCGCCATTGCCGCCGCGGGCGCCGAACGGGCTCACGACGTGGGCGGAATCGCCGACGAACACCACCCGGCCGTGGACGAACCGGTCGAGCCGGGCGCAGCGGAACGAGTAGACCGAGGACCATTCGAGGCTGACGGGGGTGTCGGCCCCGACCACCGCCCGCACCCGCCGCATCACCCGCCCGGGCTCGCGCTCCCGGTCGGGGTCGGCATCGGGGGCCGAGCTGGAAGTCGATGCGGAACACGTCGTCGGGCTGGCGGTGCAGCAGGGCGCTCTGGCCGGCGTGGAAGGTCGGCTCGAACCAGAACAGGCGCTCGGTCGGAAACGACGCCCGCATCCTCACGTCGGCGATGAGGAAGCGTTCCTCGAAGCGCTGGCCGTGGAGCGCCAGCTCCATCCGGGTCCGGGTCGGCGAGCGGGCGCCGTCGGCGGCGATCACCCACTCGACGTCGAGGCCGTAGGCGCCCTCCGGCGTCGAGACGGCGAGGCGCACCCCGTCGCCGGTCCGGGTCAGGCCGGTGACCTCGTTCCTCCAGCGCAGCTCGATCAGGTCCGGGAAGTCGGCCGCCCGCTCGATCAGGATCCGCTCGACGGTGTATTGCTGGAGGTTGATGAAGGCCGGGCGGCGATGGCCGGCCTCCGGCAGCAGGTCGAAGCGGTAGAGTTCGCGGTCGCGGTGGAACACGCGGCCGACGTTCCAGGTCACCCCCTTCGCGACCATGGCCTCGCCGACGCCGAGCCGGTCCCAGATCTCCAGGGTGCGCTTGGCCCAGCAGATCGCCCGGCTGCCGCTCGCCACGGTGTCGTCGTCGTCGAGGACGACCACCGGGATGCCGCGCGTCGCGAGGTCGAGGGCGCAGGTCAGCCCGACCGGGCCGGATCCGATCACCGCCACCGGGCGGCGGGGCCCGGGGCCGCGCAGTTCCGGCGGCGCCGCGAAGGCGTAGCGGGGGCTGGAAGTCATGCTGGCGCGTCCTGGGGTTGGATGAGGCCCGCTGGTGGTTGGGTGTGGTGTCTGTTGGCCGCCCGCTTCGCTGTCCCTGGCGAAGGCGGTTGCCGGTGTGGCGCGGGTCCCCCTCTCCCACTCGGGAGAGGGGGACCCGCGCTTGGATTTCGGCTCGCGCTGTCAGGCGCATAAGCTCGGACATCCGTGAGCGTCCCGGGTCGATCCCGACGCGCTCGCCCTCGCCCCTCACCCCTCCAGCGCCCGCCACATCTCGATGTCGCGCTCGGCGGTCCAGATCCGGGGATGATCGATGCCCTTGGCCTCGTCGTAGGCGCGGCTGACGTCGAACGGCATGCAGTGCTCGAAGATGACCCAGTGCCCGTAGCGGGGCCGCATCTCCCGCATCGCCCGGTCGTACACCGCCTTGAGGTCGTGCCCCGCCGCGACGCCCTCGCGGGCGATGGCGAACAGGTCGCGCAGGAACGCCCGGGTGCCCTCGATGCCGTCACGGATCTGGGCCGGGTTCGTCAGCGCCTCGCCGCGGCCCGGCACCAGGGCGGCGGGCTCCAGGGCCTCCAGCCGGTCGAGCGTCGCGGGCCAGTCGCCGAAATGCGCGTCGCCGCAATAGGGGGTCGCGCCGTACTCGACGAGGTCGCCGGAGAACAGCACCCGCTCCTGCGGTAGCCACGCGACCGTGTCGCCGGCGGTGTGGCCGCGCCCGGCATGGATGATCCGCACCTCGCGCGAGCCGAGCCACAGCGTCATCTCGCCGTGGAAGGTGAGCGTCGGCCAGGTCAGGCCGGGAATCTCCTCGCGCCCGCGGAACAGGCGCGGGAAGCGCTGGATCTCCGAATCCATGTCCTGCCGGCCGCGCTCGACGATCATGGCGCGGGCGACGTCGCTGGCGATGACGTTGACCCGGTCCGGGTAGCCGGCGACGCCGAGCACCCGCACGGCGTGATAGTGGGTCAGCAGGACGTGGCGGATCGGCTTGTCGGTCACCTCGCGGACCTTCGCCACGAGGTCGCCGGCCATGCGCGGGGTGGCGCGGGCGTCGATCACCAGCACCGAGTCGTCGCCGACGACGACGCCCGAATTCGGGTCGCCCTCGGCGGTCAGCGCGTAGACGCCGGGAGCGAGTTCGCTGAAGGTCTCGCGCTTCTCGGCGAGATCGGCCTGGCTGGCGAACCCCTTGCTCATCGCTGCTCCTCCCCGCCGCCCCGGGGCATTGCCCTCGGAGCGCGACCATGATTGTTGTATCTGCAACCATCTGGTAGGGCGTTGCACCTGCAACCGTCAAGACGGCTCCTCCCGGACCGCGCATGGCACGGCTGAACCTGCTCCGCTTCTCGCCCTTCCGCCTCAACCGCCTCGCCGCCGAGTTCAGCGGGGCGCTGGCGGCGGACTACGCCCGCTTCGGCATCGACATCCCGGAGTGGCGGGTTCTGGCGACGCTCGGCCTGCACGACGGGCCCCGCAGCGCCGCCTACGTCGTGCGCTGCACCCGCACCCACAAGTCGCGGATCAGCCGGGCGGTGAGCCAGCTCGCCGGCCTCGGGCTGGTGGAGCGCCACGAGGACGAGGGCGACCGCCGCGAGATCATGCTGGCGCTGACCCCGGAGGGGCGGGCGGTCTATGCCGAGCTGGTGCCGCTGCTCCTCGCCCGCGAGGAGCGCCTGCTGGCGGCGCTCGACCCGGGCGAGCGCCGGGAGTTCGAGCGCCTGCTCGGCAAGCTGGAGACGGGGCTCGGCCTGATGCGGTGCGACGAGCCGGCGTGAGACTCGCCGGCGAAGCAGCTTGCGGGTGAGGCTTGCAGGTGAGCCTTGCAGGTGAGGCTTGCGGGATCGTCTGGCCTGGGGCTTGCTAACGCTGGGCCAGCCACCGGGAGCCCGCATGGACATCGAACTCGTCGCCCTGACCAAACGCTACGGCTCCACCATCGCGGTCGACGGCCTCAACCTGAAGATCCGGTCGGGGTCGTATTGCTGCCTGCTCGGCCCCTCGGGCTGCGGCAAGTCGACGACGCTGAGGATGATCGCCGGCCACGAGACGGTGTCGAGCGGCGACGTGGTGATCGGCCCGAAGGCGGTCGGCGACCTGCCGCCGGCCCGACGCGGCACCGCGATGATGTTCCAGAGCTACGCGCTGTTCCCCCACCTGAACTGCCGCGACAACGTCGCGTTCGGGCTCAGGATGCGCGGCATGGCCAAGGCCGAGCGCCACCGCCGCGCCGACGCGATGCTGGCCCTGGTCCAGATGGACAGGCTCGCCGAGCGGCTGCCGGCGCAGCTCTCCGGCGGCCAGCAGCAGCGCGTGGCGCTGGCCCGCGCCCTCGTCACCGGCCCGAAGGTGCTGCTCCTCGACGAGCCGCTGTCGGCCCTCGACCCGTTCCTGCGGGTGCGGATGCGGACCGAGCTGAAGCGGATCCAGACCGAACTCGGCATCACCTTCGTCCACGTCACCCACAGCCAGGAGGAGGCGATGGCCCTCTCCGACCTCGTGGTGGTGATGAATGGCGGGCGCATCGAGCAGGCGGCCGATCCCCGGACGGTGTTCGAGCGCCCGGCCACCGCCTTCGTCGCCCGCTTCATCGGCGGCCACAACGTCATCACCCTGCCCGACCGGCGCATCGCCGTGCGCGCCGACCGGATGCTGGTCGGGGCCGAGGCCGGGCCGGACGCGCTGCCGGCCCAGGTCGTGGCGGTCGAGTACCAGGGCAGCGCGGTCCATGTCGGGTTCGACGCGCCGGGGATCGAGACCGATGCGGCGACGCCGCTGACCGCGATCCTCAGCGACAGGGCCTTCGCGGCCCGGCCGCTGGCCCCGGGCGACACCGTGCGCCTCGGCTGGCAGCCGGACGAGGCGCACCGCCTCGACGCGTGAGCGCGACGCAACCAGGACCGGGCGGCGGAGCGTCCGGATCGTTTCAGGGGAGAGACAGATGAGCGATGCCACCAAGACCCGCGGCCTGACCCGGCGCGGGCTGATCCAGGGCGCCGGCGCCGCGGCGGGCCTCGCCGCGGGCTCGGGCGCGATCACCGGATTCCCGGCGATCCACGCCGCCGACCCGGTGACGCTGCGCTACCTCGGCACCGCCGTGAACCAGAGCGGCGAGATCGCCCGCAAGGTGAAGGAGGACCTCGGCATCACGATCGAGTACATCCCGGTCGTCACCGACGAGGTCTCGAAGCGCGTCGTCACCCAGCCGAACTCGTTCGACATCGTCGACACCGAGTATTTCAGCCTCAAGAAGCTGATGCCCTCCGGCAACCTGCTCGGCATGGACGCGAAGCGGATCAAGAACGCCGACAGGATCACCCCGGTCTTCACCAAGGGCGAGGTCGCCGGCAAAAAGATCGGCGACCAGGGCACCGCGCCCAAGAAGGTCTTTTATCTCGAAGGCCAGACCTCGACCAAGTTCGCCGGCTCGCCGACCGAGTGGATCACCCTGATCCCGACGACCTACAACGCCGACACCCTCGGCATCCGGCCCGACCTCATCAAGCGGCCGATCACGAGCTGGAAGGAACTGCTGAACCCCGAGTTCAAGGGCCGGGCCTCGATCCTCAACATCCCGTCGATCGGCATCATGGACGCCGCGATGGTGGTGGAGGCGACCGGCGACTACACCTATCCCGACAAGGGCAACATGACGAAGGCCGAGATCGACCGCACCATGAAGGTGCTGATCGAGGCCAAGCGCGCCGGCCAGTTCCGCGCCTTCTGGCAGGACTTCAACGAATCCGTGAACCTGATGGCGTCCGGCGAGACGGTGATCCAGTCGATGTGGTCGCCCGCCGTCACCAAGGTGCGCTCGCAGGGCATCGCCTGCACCTACCAGCCGCTCAAGGAGGGCTACCGCGCCTGGGCGACCGGCTTCGGCCTGCCCAAGACCCTGTCGGGCCGCAAGCTCGACGCGGCCTACGAGTTCATCAACTGGTTCCTGTCGGGCTGGGCCGGCGCCTACCTCAACCGCCAGGGCTACTACTCGGCGGTGCTGGAGACGGCGCGCGAGCACATGGCCCCCTACGAGTGGGCGTACTGGATGGAGGGCAAGCCCGCCGAGCAGGACATCAAGGGCCCCGACGGCACCGTGATGGAGAAGGCCGGCTCGGTGCGCGACGGCGGCTCGTTCGAGCAGCGGATGGGCGCCGTCGCGTGCTGGAACTCGGTGATGGACGAGAACACCTACATGATCCGCAAGTGGAACGAGTTCATCGCCGCATGACCACGGCGCTCGACCAGGCCGCTTCCTCCCTCCCGGAGGCCGTGGTGCCCGCCGCCCCGGCGGCGGGCCTCCGCAGCGAGGAGCGGCGCCAGCGCCGCCTCGCCTACCTCCAGGCCGGACCGCTGGCCCTGGTCTTCCTCGTGTTCTTCGTCGTGCCCCTGGCGCTGACCCTCGTGGTCAGCTTCTGGGAGTACAACGAGTACGAGATCATCCCGGCCTTCACGCTCCAGAACTACGCCGACGTGTTCGAGGGCTGCCTGTCGGGGCCGGACCTGTGCACGACGTTCCGCACCTACCTCTCGACGCTGAAGTTCTGCCTGCTCGGCTGGGGCTTCACCCTCGCGATCGGGTTCACGGTGGCGTACTTCGTCGCCTTCCACGTCCGCTCCACGACGATGCAGACGGTGCTGTTCCTGATCTGCACCATACCGTTCTGGACCTCGAACGTGATCCGGATGATCGCCTGGATGCCGCTGCTCGGCCGCAACGGGCTGATCAACGACGGGCTGACGGGCCTCGGCCTGATCGGCTCGCCGATCGAGGGACTGCTCTATTCCGATTTCTCGGTCGTGCTGGCCTTCGTGCACCTCAACACCGTGTTCATGATCGTGCCGATCTTCAATTCGATGATGCGGATCGACCGCGCGCTGATCGAGGCGGCGACCGATGCCGGCGCGACGCCGTGGCAGACGCTGTGGTCCGTGATCGTGCCGCTGTCGAAGCCCGGCATCGCCATCGGGTCGATCTTCGTCCTCACCCTCATCATGGGCGACTTCGTCACGGTCGGCGTCATGGGCGGCCAGCAGATCGCCTCGGTCGGCAAGGTGATCCAGGTCCAGATGGCCTACCTGCAATTCCCCGCCGCCGCCGCCAACGCGGTGGTGCTGCTCGGGGCGGTGCTCCTCGTCATCGTCGCGCTGACGCGGCTGATCGACCTGCGCCGGGAGCTGTGAGCCGATGCTGCGCGATGGACCCCGCCCGTTCTCGTTCTACGTTCTGGCCGCCTTCTTCGGCCTGTTCGTGCTGTTCCTCTACGGGCCGACCCTGACCATCCTGGTGCTGAGCTTCCAGGGACCGCAGGGCGGCCTGACCTTCCCGATGAACGGGGTCTCGACCTTCTGGTTCTCGCGCCTGTGGGCCGGGCTCGGGGTGGTCGACATCTGGGCGGCGTTCCGGCGCTCGCTGGTGCTCGGCCTCGTCGTCATGGCGCTCAGCGTCACCCTCGCGTTCTTCGCCGGGCTCGCCTTCCGCAAGGGGTTCCGCGGCCAGGGCCTGCTGTTCTACACCGCGGTCGCGAGCCTGATCGTGCCCTCGATCGTGGTCTCGCTCGGCATCGGGCTCGAGTTCCGGCTGCTCGACGACGCGGTCAAGGCGCTCGCCGCGGCGACCGGCTGGGGCTTCCTCCAGGACCACGGCACCCTGATGGGGCTGTTCACGTCGGCCCTGGGCGCGCACCTGACCTGGACGCTGCCGTTCGGGCTGCTCATCATGTTCGCGGTGTTCAACCGCTTCAACCGCGCCTACGAGGAGGCGGCCCGCGATTGCGGTGCCACCGGGCCGCAGATCCTCGCGCACGTCGTCGTGCCGATCATCCTGCCGTCGCTGGTCGGCGTCGCGCTGTTCGGCTTCACCCTGTCCTGGGACGAACTCGCCCGCACCAGCCAGGCGATCGGCGGCCGCAACACCCTGCCGCTGGAACTGCAGGGGCTGACCACCACCGTGACCACGCCGGAGATCTACGCGCTGGGCACCGTCACCACCGGCGTCTCGCTCGCCGTGATCGCCCTCGCGTTCGGGACCTATCTGTGGCTCCAGCGCCGCCGGAGCCGGCGCGGCCTGCTGCCGGGCGGTTGACGGCCGGCGCGGGCGGCTGACCGGCCGGCCCGGGCGGCGCCGGCTCAGCGGATGGTCTGGATCAGCCCGGTGCGCTGGGCCTGACGGTCGCTGCCGCCCGCCATCGGGTGCAGGGTGATCATCAGGTAGACCTCGACGCAGAGCAGCACCAGGATGCTGGCGAGAAGGGCGATGATGACCGTCTGGGCCCGCGGGGTGAAGCCCATGACCGCGGCGGGCGTCTCCGGAGCCGGAACGGCGACATCCGGTTGCGCCGGGGCAGGAGCCCGCCCGGCATCGGGGCTCGCGGAGGGCTCCGCGAACTCGAAATGCGGCCGGTAGGTGCCGACCGGCACGCGGATGCGGACGGGCTGCGGCTCCTCGAGCAGGGCGTAGCCCTCGTCGAGGGCCCGGCGGAGCCGGCCCGCCTCGACCCGGACGCTCGGATCGAGGCTGGGATCGAAGTCCTTCGACCGTCCGAGGGCCTGGGTCGCGATGGTGTAGGCCTTGAGGGTGGTTCCCCGGCCGGCCAGCTCCTCCTCGACCACGAACCTCAGGAAGCCGGCGAGCTTCGGTGACCGGGCGAACGGGTTCGACCGCAGCAGGGTATTGAGGGCATCCCTGACCAGGGCCCCGCGATCTTCCCCGTCCGATTCGAGCATTGCCACCTTCCAGGATCCGGAGCCCTGCCGGCGTCGCGCGGCCGTCCCGGCGTCATGAGGCCGGGTTCCTCCAGCCCTAGTCGATCATACGTGCCTGATAACTCCCCGTCAGTATCATATGAGCATTGGAAGCCGAACCCTTTTCGCCGGGTCCTCCTCCGGCATGCGTCGCCGTCACCGGATGGCGGCGGTCGCCTCGGGATGCGAGGGCGGGGACGAGAGGGCGTCGAGGGTCAGGGTTCCGCGCAGGGACGTTTCGACGGCCCGGCCGAGGCCCTCGGCGCCGGCCCGCAGCGCCCGCTCGCGGAGCGCGTCCGGAACCGGAGGCAGGCTCGGTGCCGGTCCCTGCCGCATCGGAGACAGGTAGAAGATCATGCCGATCACCAGTCCGGCGCGCAGGACGAAGGTCATGATGCGGTCCTCCCGGCAACAGAGGCGGCCACCATGATCCCGATTGGTGAAGCGGATCCGAGTCCGTGGGCCGCCGGCGGGAGCGATCTGCCGGCATGGCTAACGAGCCCGCCGCCGGCAGGCCGTCCCCGGCCTTCGCTCCCCCGGCCGGACGGGGCGGGCGATCGGATCGGCCCGGGCTGGTGTTCCTGCATGACATGGCCCCCCGGGACCCGTCGGGCATCGGGACGACGCGTCGCTCGTCGCTCGTCACTTGTCGCTCGACTCCTCTGGGCGACCGGTCCCGGTCCGCCCCGGCACCGGCCGTGTACGGCCGGCAGGATGATGCTTAGGATGGGGTCACGCGAACGCCACGCCAGACTGAAACGGGTTCCATGCTGACCGACATCGAGATTGCCCGCGCCGCCACCCTGCAACCGATCACCGCCATCGCCGCCAAGGTCGGCATCCCGGACGAGGCGCTGCATCCCTACGGGCGTCACATCGCCAAGGTCGACCACGCCTACATCCGCTCCCTGGACCAGCGGCCGGAGGGACGGCTGATCCTGGTCACCGCGATCAGCCCGACGCCGGCGGGCGAGGGCAAGACCACCACGACGGTCGGGCTCGGCGACGCGCTCAACCGCATCGGCCGCAAGACCATGATCTGCCTGCGCGAGCCGTCGCTCGGCCCCTGCTTCGGCCAGAAGGGCGGCGCGGCCGGCGGCGGGCGGGCGCAGGTGGTGCCGATGGAGGCGATCAACCTGCACTTCACCGGCGACTTCCACGCCATCACCTCGGCCCACAGCCTCGCGGCGGCGCTCCTCGACAACCACGTCTACTGGTCGAACGACCTCGGCATCGACCTGCGCCGCATCGCCTTCCGGCGGGTCGTCGACATGAACGACCGGGCGCTGCGCCAGGTCACCCAGAGCCTCGGCGGGGTCGCCAACGGCTACCCGCGCGAGGACGGCTTCGACATCACGGTGGCCTCCGAGGTGATGGCGGTGTTCTGCCTCGCCCGCGACCTCGCCGACCTCGAAGCCCGCCTCGGCCGCATCGTCGTGGCCGAGACCCGCGACCGCAGGCCGGTGACGCTCGCCGACCTCAAGGCCACCGGCGCCATGACGGTCCTGCTGCGCGACGCGCTGCAGCCGAACCTCGTCCAGACCCTCGACGGCAGCCCGGCCCTGATCCACGGCGGGCCGTTCGCCAACATCGCCCACGGCTGCAACTCGGTGATCGCGACGCGCGCGGGCCTGCGGCTCGCCGACTACACCGTGACGGAAGCCGGCTTCGGCGCCGATCTCGGGGCGGAGAAGTTCCTCGACATCAAGTGCCGGCAGGCCGGCCTCACTCCGAGCGCGGTGGTCATCGTCGCCACCGTGCGGGCGCTCAAGATGCATGGCGGCGTCGAGAAGGCGGCGCTCGGGGCCGAGAACGTCGCGGCCCTGGAGCGGGGCTTCTCCAACCTCGCCCGCCACGTCGAGAACGTGCGCCGCTTCGGCCTGCCGGTCGTGGTCGCGGTCAACCACTTCCACGCCGATACCGAGGCCGAGCACGCCGCGCTCAAGGCGCTGTGCCGCGACCGGCTCGACGTCGAGGCGATCACCTGCCGCCACTGGGCCGAGGGCGGGGCCGGCGCCGAGGCCCTCGCCCACGCGGTCGCGGCGCTCGCCGAGGCCGGGGGGCGGGTGCCGCACTACGCCTATCCCGACGAGGCGCCGCTGGCCGAGAAGATGCGGACCATCGCCCGGACCCTCTACGGTGCGGCGGACGTGCAGATCGAATCGAAGGCGGCGGCCAAGCTCGCGCAGTTCGAGGCGGCCGGGCACGGCCGGCTCCCGGTCTGCATGGCCAAGACCCAGTACTCGTTCTCGACCGACCCGACCCTGATGGGTGCGCCGAGCGGGCATGTCGTGGCGGTGCGCGACGTGCGGCTCTCGGCCGGCGCGGGCTTCGTGGTGGCGATCTGCGGGGAGATCATGACCATGCCGGGCCTGCCCCGGGTGCCGGCGGCCGAGGGCATCCATCTCGGCGAGGGCGGGCAGATCGAAGGGCTGTTCTGAACCGGCCGACCGGCCGGCGGATCTCAGTACCGGGAGGAGAGGCGGCGTTCGTCGAGGACGAGGCGCACCGGCCTGACGCGCAGCGAAGCCGCCTGCGAGATCGCGGCTTCCGCCCGGGCGAGGAGCGAGCGGGTCATCTCATCGGACGCGGCGGCAGGCCCCGCCGGGCGCGCGTCGGCGGCCTCGGTGGTTCCGATCCGGGCTGCGGGCGCCGTCTCCGCCGTCGGCACGCCGTTCAGGATGCTGATGAGGTAGCGAACCTGGCATTCGCTGATCCAGAGTTCATCCTGGCGTGCCGCGCATCCGGCCTCCGTCTCCGGCGCCGGCGGCACCGGCCATCCCTGCTCCTCGAAACGCGCGACCAGCCGGTCCACCATCACCGTCCACACGCCGCGCTTGGACCAGCGATTGAAGGTCTGCGCCGCTCGCCACCACGGGGCGTAGTGCTGGGGGACGGCACGCCAGTTCTCGTGGTGACAATGCCGCCAGAGGATCGCCTCGATCGTCCCGCGCAGATCGTGCGGCGGGGTCTTGCCGCGCGGACGGCAGAGATCAAGCAACGGCTCCAGTATCGTCCATTGCCTCTCGGTCAGCATCCTTCCTCCGTGGCGCCGGCCCTGCACGAACGGCTGCGATCCAGGTTCGATGGCGCGCAACCGCCGGCTTCTCTCGCGAGCAGGCCACCGTCACGCACCCCGTGCTCTGAGGCGCCTGCGCGATCATACTGATGCGAGGCATCGAATCAAAGTATTTGTTGCATAATATTGCGGTAATATATTGGTGCATCAAGAAATAAAAAATCTCTGCAATCAAATAATTACGTGCTCATTTGCGTCATGATAATTCATGTTAAGGCTATTTACTGCAGATATACGCTAAAAGTAGCAAACAAAAAACATACTGCAGTAAAATATTTTCGTTTAATATCAGAAATAACAGATATATTGAGCGATTAGTTTAGATTTTTATAGGATAATAATTCTATATGCGTTGCATATACAAATAGAAATCAAAAACACCTTAAACTATCAATTTTTGTTATGACATGGAAAAACTGAAACTAGGGAATAAGAAGCGCATAGAGACGAGATTTACTGGGTTTTCTCTATCTCAATAGTGGATTTGCCTCTCAAAATATTACTTGTGCTAATTGTGCCACAAACTCGCCGTTATGACTTGACATGACGTTGTTATATCTTAGTGCAGATTGATTAGAATGCCCTCTTGGAACATGTTTCCGCCGCACGGTTGTTGCGAAGAACGTTCTCCGGCTCGATCCATTCGGAGAGGCTGGAGTTTCGAGGGGACATAAGAGGGACGTGTTTACTGGGGGCGCCAGTCTCCGAAGCAGAGTCGCTCATCCCTGAGGGGTCCGAAACTTTGGAGGTCTCAATGAAGCTCGTGAAGAGCCTGTTGCTCGGGTCGGCGGCCGGCCTGACGGTCGTGGCCGGTGCTCAGGCGGCCGATCTGCCGGTGAAGGCGGCTGTTCCGGTCGAGTTCGTGAAGGTCTGCACCGCCCATGGTGCCGGCTTCTTTTACATCCCCGGTACCGACACCTGCCTGCGCATCTCGGGCCGCGCCCGGTTCCAGGCCACCTACCTGCAGAACTATTTCCGCGGTACCGGCAACAACGGCGGCGACCTGATGGGCTACCAGGGCCTCGGGCGGTTCGCGCTCGACGCCCGGACCTCGACCGCCTACGGCACCCTGCGCAGCTTCATCCGCTTCGATCTCGCCTACGGCACCGGTCCGTTCCTCGCCTCCGGCACGCAGCTCCGCGGCGGCAACGCGATCCCCTCTCTCGGCGTCGACACCTTCGGCCGCGGTCTGACCAGCGTCCTCATCGACAAGGCGTTCATCCAGTTCGCCGGGTTCACCGCCGGTCGCGCGGCGTCGTTCTTCGACTTCTACGCCCACGACTTCGAACTGATCGGCGGCTCGCTCGGGTCCGACGTGCCGTCGACCAACCTGCTCGCCTACACCGCGACCTTCGGCAACGGCTTCTCGGCCACCCTCTCGGTCGAAGACCCGCTGTTCCGCCGCACGCCGATCTACGGCAACGGCACCAACACCAACGCGTTCAGCCAGTTCGTCGCGTTCACCCCCGGCAGCGGCAACTTCGCCGAGGTGCTCGGCACGGACGCTCTGGGTCGGCCGATCGTCGCCGACGTCGACGTGATCCAGCGTTCGCGCATGCCCGACTTCGTCGGCGCCCTGCGCTACGACTCGGCCTGGGGCTCGGCGCAGGTCTCGGCGGCCGTGCACGAGATCAACGTCGGCCTCGCCTCCCCCAACGTGCGGGCCGGCTACCTGACGCCCACCCCCGGTACCGGCGTCCTCGCCTTCGGCAACTCGTTCGCCGCGGCGAGCATCGGCGCCACGGCGCCGCGTCCGTCGAACGAGTACGGCTGGGCCGTGCAGGGCGGCGTGAAGATCAACCTGCCGTTCATCGCCGCCGGCGACACCCTGTACCTCCAGGGCTCGTACGGCGTCGGCGCCCAGCGCTACACCGGCCTGTCGGCCTGGAACGGCTCGTTCGGCTCGAACTTCCCCGTCGTGGCGGGCGGCACGCTCAACAACTGGTTCTCCGACGCGGTGGTCGATCCGCTGACCGGCCGGCTCGACCTGTCGACGAGCTGGACGGTGGTCGGGTCGTTCCTGCACTACTGGAGCCCCGAGTGGCGGTCGGCCTTCTTCGGCAGCTACGGTGAGATGTCGTTCGGCAAGACCAGCCGGGCCAATGTCGGCCTCGTCAACGGGATCCTCGGTGGCTCGGTCGGGACCAACCTGCCGAGCCCGACGAACCCGGCCTTCGGCTTCAGCGGCATCCTGCGCGACACCAACCTGCTCGTCGCCGGCGGCAGCCTGATCTGGTCGCCGGTGCGCGACCTCGATATCGGCGTCGAGGGTGTCTACACCCGCGCCGCCCTGGCGAGCGGTCGGACCGTCGACCTGAACAAGGCCCCCGGCCAGGTGGCGACCGGCGTCAACGCGGCGGGCCAACCGATCAACGCGGTTGGTGCCATCCTGCCGACGACCTCGTCGACGGATACTTTCCAGGTTCGCATGCGCGTGCAGCGCGACTTCTAACGAAGTCTTCACCGCGGGGGTGCTCGCCTACGGCGACCGCTCCCGCGGGTATTCGTCCGCAGTCTCAAAAGTACAGATCAGGCTCCGGCGCTCCGCCGGGGCCTATTCGTGTTGTTTTTTGAAGTAAAAATAAAGCAATAAAAAAGGCGCACCCTGCAGAGTGCGCCTTTTGAGTCGTCCCGGGTCTCGAAACCGAGGATGATTAAACCTACCATTACGACACACGAAGTCAACATATCTCAGGATGAATTTGGCTGGCGTTGCGAGGTGCCGTGCCTGGATTGGCAGGATGCGTCGTTTCGGCAGAAGTGACGGCTCGGCCGGTGCGAGGTCCGGCAGGCTCCGGACGCCGGCCCGGTGCGCGTGGCAGGATCCAGGATCAGGTTTCGGTTTCATCCCCGGACCGGTTGACGCAGTGTTGCTTCGTGGCATGACGACGGGGAAACGATTTTTGTTATGACTTGCCATGGGTTGCCTAACCAAAAATGGCTAGTCATGGTGGCGCCATCGGTTTTTCACAAAACATTCTTGTCCGGCTCGTGCGGCCGGCCAGGGGGGAGGGCCATCACACGATGAGGATTCACCGTGCGGCAACGTTCGGGTCGGTTCTCGCGCGGTTTTCGTACTGTTGAATTCTCGGAGGTGTCGATGCGTTCCGTAGCAAGCCTGCTTGTTGGGGCGGCTGCTGGCTTGGGAGGAGCGGCGGCGACACGGGCGGCCGACCTGCCCGCAAGCAGGGCCGCACCGATCGACTACGTGCGGGTCTGCTCGGCTCACGGCAACAGTTTCTTCTACATCCCCGGTACCGACACCTGCCTGCGCATCTCCGGTCGCGCCCGGTTCCAGGGCACCTACTTCAAGAACTACTTCCGCGGCACCAGCAACAATGGCGGTGACACCTCGGCTTACCAGGGGCAGGGCCGCTTCGCCTTCGATGCGCGGACCGATACCGCCTACGGCACCCTGCGCAGCTTCGTGCGCATGGACATCGGCTACGGCACCGGGCCGTTCCTCTCCGCCGGCGCTGCCACCCTCGTCGGCTTCAACATCGTCGGCCAGGGCATCGACACGTTCAACCGTGGGGTGACGACCGTCGCGGTCGACAAGGCGTTCATCCAGTTCGCCGGTCTCACCGCCGGGCGCGCGGCGTCGTTCTTCGACTTCTACGCCCACGACTTCGAGTTCATCGGCGGCTCCCTCGGCTCCGACCAGCCGGCCACGAACCTGCTCGCCTATACGGCGACGTTCGGCGAGGGCTTCTCGGCGACCCTGTCGATCGAGGATCCGGTGCTGCGCCGCACGCCGGTCTTCGGCAATGGCACGACGACCAACGTGTTCAGCCAGTACGTGCCGTTCGTGATCGGCAGCGGCAACTTCGCTCCGGTGGTCGCCACCAACGCCTTCGGTCAGCCGGTGGTCGCGAACATCGACGCCGCCCAGCGCTCGCGCATGCCCGACTTCGTCGGCGCCCTGCGCTACGACGCGACCTGGGGCTCGGCGCAGCTCTCCGCGGCGGTGCGCGAGGTCAATGTCGGCCTTGCCAACGGCGTCACCGCCATCGCGGGCGCGTCCACCGCCGGTGCGGTCGCCCCGCGCCCGTCGAGCGAGTACGGCTGGGCCGTGCAGGGCGGCGTGAAGGTCAACCTGCCGTTCATCGCCGCCGGCGACGCGCTGTACCTCCAGGGCGCCTACGGACACGCCGCGGCGCGCTACACCGGCTACTCGAACTGGCTCGGACCGTGGTTCTCCAACGCTTCCGTGGCGGCCGGGGCCGGCGTCAACGCCTGGATGTCCGATGCGGTGGTCGATCCGCTGACCGGCCGGCTCGACCTGTCGACGAGCTGGACGGTGGTCGGGTCGTTCCTGCACTACTGGACCCCCGAGTGGCGGTCCGCCTTCTTCGGCAGCTACGGCGAGATGTCGTTCGGCAAGGCCAGCCGGGCCAATATCGGTCTCGTCAACGCACTCGCGGGCGGCCCCTTCACCAACCTGCCGAGCCCGGCGAACCCGGCCTTCGCCTTCAGCGGCATTCTGCGCGACACCAATCAGGTCGTCGCCGGGGCGAGCCTGATCTGGTCGCCGGTGCGCGACCTCGATATCGGCGTCGAGGGGTCCTACGCCCGCATCGCCGTCGCGAGCGGGACCGTCGTCGACACCAACGGGGCTCCGGGGCAGATCGCGACCGGCGTCGACGCGGCGGGGCAGCCGGTCAACGCGGCGGGTGCCGTCCTGCCGACCCGGAGCTTCGGCGACACGGTCCAGGTGCGTGTGCGCGTCCAGCGCGACTTCTGAGGGAACGCGGGGGTGATCCGGGGTGGGACCAGTACCCCGGATCACCCCGCCGGGCCGCCTGGATCGCACCGGGCCGCCGACGCGGTTCCGAGGTCCGAGCCGTCGACTCGGCAACCGGGTCTTGTTGGAGATGACGAGCGATGAGCGAACGTCGCACTCATCCTGGGAGGGGAGCAGTGAGAGGACTTCTGAAAGTCTCGATGCGTCGTCTGCTCGGGTCGGTCGCGTGCCTGACCGTGGCGGGTGCCGCGAAGGGCGCCGATCTCCCGGGGCCCGATGCGGCGCCCGTGGATTACGTCAGGACCTGCACCGCGCACGGCAACAGCTTCTTCTATATTCCCGGCACCGATACCTGCCTGCGCATCTCCGGGCGCGCCCGGTTCCAGGGCTCCTACCTCCAGGTCTACTACCGCGGCAACAGCAACAACGGCGGCGACATCATCGGTTACCAGGGCCAGGGGCGCTTCGCCTTCGACGCGCGGACCCAGACCGACTACGGCCTGCTGCGCAGCTTCGTGCGCTACGACATCGGTTACGGTACGGGGCCCTATCTCGCGCTCGGCGCGGCGCGGTTCGTCGGCCTGAACGTCGTGGCTCAGGCCGCCGACACGTTCAACCGCGGCAACGCCACCGTCGGCGTCGACAAGGCGTTCATCCAGTTCGCCGGCTTCACCGCCGGCCGCGCGGCCTCGTTCTACGATTTCTACGCCCGCGACTTCGAGTTGATCGGGCTGTCGCTCACCTCGGACGTCGCCGCCACCAACCTGCTGGCCTACTCCGCCAAGATCGGCAACGGCTTCTCGGCGACCCTGTCGATCGAGGACCCGCTGTACCGCCACACGCCGATGTTCGGCAACGGCACCACCACCAACGTCTTCAGCCAGTACGTGGCCTTCGTGCCCGGCCGCGGCAACTTCGCGCCGGTGCTGGGCACCAACGCCGCCGGTGAACCGATCGTCGCCGACATCGACATGGCCAAGCGCTCGCGCATGCCCGATTTCGTCGGGGCGCTGCGCTACGACGGCGAGTGGGGCGCGGCGCAGGTCTCGGCAGCGGTGCACGAGCTCAATGTCGGGCTCGCCAACGGCACCCGGGCCATCGCCGGCGTCTCCACGGCCGGGGCGGTCGCCCCGCGCCCGTCGAACGAGTACGCGTGGGCGGTGCAGGCCGGCGTCAAGGTCAACCTGCCGTTCATCGCGAAGGGCGATTCGATCTATCTCCAGGGGGCCTACAGCCAGGGTGCCGTGCGCTACACCGGCTACAGCAATCCCTTCCCCTGGCTCTCGAACAACCCGGTCTCGGCCGGCGCGGGCGTCAACACCTGGATGTCCAATGCGGTGCTCGACCCGCTGACCGGCAAGCTCGACCCGTCGACGAGCTGGACGGTGGTGAGTTCGCTCCTGCACTACTGGGTGCCCGAGTGGCGGTCGGCGTTCTTCGGCAGCTACGGCGAGGTATCGTTCGGCAAGGCCAGCCGGGCCAATGTCGGCCTCGTCAGCTCCCTGCTCGGCGGTCCCATCAACCTGCCGAGCCCGGCGAACCCGGCCTTCGCGTTCAGCGGCATCCTGCGCGACACCAATCTCACGACGGTCGGCGCCAGCCTGATCTGGTCGCCGGTGCGCGACCTCGACATCGGCTTCGAGGCCGTCTACGCGCGCATCGCCACCGCGGAGGGCAGCGTCGTCGACACCAACAAGGCTCCGGGGCAGGTCGCGACCGGCGTCAACGCGGCCGGACAACCGGTCAACGCGGCGGGCGCCGTCCTGCCGACCCGGAGCGTCGGCGACACGATCCAGTTGCGCCTGCGCATCCAGCGCGACTTCTGAGCCGGCCGGCGCACCGGCCGAACGCGCCTACTCGTCCTCCCCGCGCAGGGGCCTGCGCATCAGGGCGGCGATGGCGTCGTCGAGGTGCCGCGTGCCGGCGACGAGGGCGGCGACCGCCTCGGCCACCGGCATCTCGACCCCGCGCCGGCGGGCGAGGCCGACGAGGCCGGCGGCGGTGAGCGCCCCCTCGGCGAGCTTGCCGCCGGCGGCCTCCTCGGGGCTGGCGCCCCGGCCGAGGCGCTCGCCGAAGGCGAAGTTGCGCGACTGCGCCGACGAGGCGCTGAGCACGAGGTCGCCGAGGCCCGACAGGCCCATCAGCGTCTCGGAGCGGGCGCCGCAGGCGCGGGCGAAGCGCATCAGTTCGGCGAAGCTGCGGGCGACCAGGGCGGCGCGGGCGCTCTCGCCGAGGCCGCGGCCGACCACCGCCCCGCAGGCGATCGCCAGCACGTTCTTGGCCGCACCGCCGATCTCGACCCCGCGCAGGTCGCCGGAATGATAGACCCGCAGTCCCGGTCCCGACAGGATCGTGGCGAGCGCCGCGGCGCGCGCCGGCTCCGCCGCCGCCAGGGTGACGGCGGTGGGCAGGCCGCGGGCCACGTCGGCGGCGAAGCTCGGTCCCGACAGCACCGCGAGCGGCGCCCCCGGCGCGACCGCGGCGGCGACCTCGGTCATGAAGGCGTCGCTGCCGCGCTCGATGCCCTTGGCGCAGATCACCAGGGTCGCGTCCGGGCGCAGCGCCGGGCGCAGGGCCGCCAGCACCCCGCGCAGGGTCTGGGCCGGCACCACCAGCAGCACCGCCGCGGCGGCGCCGAGGTCGCGGGCCTCCCCGCTCGGCCGCACCCGCGGGTGCAGCGGCACCCCCGGCAGGTAGCGCGCGTTCTCGCGGGTGCGGGCGGCGTCCCGGGCCGCGGCGGCGTCGCGCATCCACAGCACGACCTCGCCCTCCTGTCCGGAGGCGGCCGCGTTGGCGAGCGCCGTGCCCCAGGCGCCGCCGCCGACGACGGCGACCGGCCCGGTCACGACGCGCCTCCCGGGGCGCGCAGGCGGTAGAGCACGTGCGGCCGCAGGGGATCGTCGTCGCGCAGGTCGGGATGGGCGAACACCTCGCCCCGCTCCATGCCGAGCCGTTCCATCACCCGGCGCGAGGCGCCGTTGAGCACGGCGGTGTAGGCGACGATCTCGGTCAGGCCGCAGCGGCCGAAGGCGTCGGCGAGGGCGAGGCGGGCACCCCGCGTGGCGAGGCCGCGGCCCCAGGCGGAGCGGGCGAGCCGCCAGCCGATCTCGACGAGGGTGCCGGGCAGGGCCAGGGACACGACGGGCAGCGGCCGGGCCGGGCGCCAGCAGCCGACGAAGCCGCAGAACCCCTCCGCCGTCTCGATCGCCCACGGGCCGAACCCGTCGCGCTCGAAGCGCCGGTCGAGGGCGCGGGCCTCGGCCACGCTCTCGCGGGCGGTCTTGCAGGCGGGAAAGAACCGCATCACCGCCGGGTCGGCGTTCATCGCCGCGAAGGGGCCGTCGTCCTGCGCCCGCCAGCGGCGCAGGCGAAACCCCTCGCCTTCCAGCGCGGCCGGCGGCGGCACGGGCGGAGCCGGGCGGTCGCGCCACGCGAGGGAGCGGCGGTCGAGTTCGGCGAGGTCCTGCGTCCCGGCCAGCACCGCCTCGCCGAGGGCGAGCGCCGCGGCGAGGCGGGCCGGCGGCAGGTTGGCCCAGGCCGGTGGGGCGAGGCTCTCGCGCCACGGGCCGCCGCTGGCGTTGTCGAGCAGGATGCGGGCGAAGCCGTCGCGCGAGGCCGGCCAGCCGGGGCGGGCGGCGGCGGGCAGGCGCTCGTCGATGAGCCGGCGCCAGAGCCGCTGCCGCTCCGCCGCCTCGGGGTCTCGCGCCTCGGGGTCCCGCCCCGGCGCGCCGCCCGGTCGCGGCGCGGTCATCCGGCGGCGTCCGTCGCCGCTTCGACCCGCGGTGCGGCGGCGGCGAACGGCCAGCGCGGCCGGGCCGGGGCGGTGAGGTCGTCGACGAGGCCCAGCCGCAGGCGCTCGATGCCGGCCCAGGCGATCATCGCGCCGTTGTCGCCGCACAGCGGCAGCGGCGGGGCGACCAGGGGCAGCCCGGCCTCGCCGGCCTGCTGGGCGAGCGCCCGGCGCAGGGCGCCGTTGGCGGCGACCCCCCCGGCGGCGACGAGGGCGGTCGGATGGCCGGCGACCGGGCCGAAGCTGCGCAGGGCCACCCGCACCCGGTCGACCACCACGTCGACCACCGCGGCCTGGAAGCTCGCGCACAGGTCGGCGACGTCCTGCTGGGTCAGGGGGGCGATGCGCTCGGCCTCGATCCGCAGGGCGGTCTTCAGGCCCGAGAGGGAGAAGTCGGGCTCGCGCCGGCCGAGCATCGGCCGCGGCAGGGCGAATCGCTCCGGGTTTCCGGCTTCCGCCGCGCGCTCGACCTCGGGGCCGCCCGGATAGGCGAGGCCGAGGAGCTTGGCCACCTTGTCGAACGCCTCGCCGATGGCGTCGTCGATGGTCGAGCCGAGGCGCACGTAGTCGCCGACGCCCTTGACGGCGACGAGCTGGGTGTGGCCGCCGGAGGCGAGCAGCAGCAGGTAGGGAAAGGCGACGCCGTCGGTGAGCCGCGCGGTGAGGGCGTGGGCCTCGAGGTGGTTGATGGCGAGCAGCGGCTTGCGGGTGACGAGGGACAGGGTCTTGGCGGTGACGAGCCCGATCAGAACCCCGCCGATCAGCCCCGGCCCGGCCGCGACCGCGATGCCGTCGAGGTCGTCGAAGCCGAACTCGGCGGCGTTGAGGGCGCGGGCGATCAGCCGGTCGAGCACCTCGACATGGGCGCGGGCGGCGATCTCCGGCACCACCCCGCCATAGGCGGCGTGCTCGGCGATCTGGCTCAGCACCTCGTTGGCGCGGATCAGGCCGCGCCCGTCCTCCGTCAGCGCGACGACGGCGGCGGCGGTCTCGTCGCAGGTGGTCTCGATGCCGAGGACGTGCATGCGGGGCGGCTCTCGCGGATTGGGGCGCATCCTGGCGACGAAGCATAAGCGGACTTCGTTGCCGAAAGGCGATCGACTTGAAACTCCCGGATGGGATCCGGTTCGTCGGAAACGGGTCCCGTCCCTGAGCCGTTGGTCTGGCGCAGGCGCCGACCCGCGGTCATGGTGCCGTCAGATAAACCCGCGAGCGCGAGTGCGCAAAGGCGGAAGCCGGGGAGGGGCCGAGTGACCGGGAGCGGCGCGGCGGAGGGTGCGTGGCGGATCTGGGTGGCGCGGCCGCGTCCGGCGGGCGAGCGCAGCGCCGCGCGCCTCACGACCCTCGGCCACGCCCCGCTCCTCGCGCCCGTCCTCGATCTCGCGCCGGGCCGGGAGCCGCCGCCGCAGGGCGTCTTCGCCGGGCTGATCCTCACCAGCGCCAACGCGGCCGGGCCCCTGGCGGCGTCGGGCCTCGCACCTGGAGCGCCGGTGTACTGCGTCGGCGCGCGCACGGCGGCGGCGGCGCGGGCGGCCGGGCTCGCTCCCGTGCGGGAGGCCGGGGGCGACGCGGCGGCGCTCGCCGCCCTCGTCGCGGCGGAACTGCCCCCCGGGACGCGCCTGCTCCACGCCGCCGGCCGCGAGCGCAAGCCCGAGCCGGAAGCCTCGCTCACCGCTGCCGGCTACCGGCTCGCGGTCTGGACCGCCTACGCGGCGCGGGCGCTGACCGAGCTGCCGGAGGCGGTCGCCGCCGCCCTCGGCGAAGGGCGCCTCGACGCCGCCCTGCACTATTCCCGCCGCAGCGCCGCGACGGCGCTCGGCCTCGCCCGTGCCGCCGGGCGGGAGGCCGCGTTCGGCCGGCTGGTCCATGCCTGCCTGTCGGCCGACGTCGCCGCCCCCCTGGTCGCCGCGGGCGTGCCATCCCATGTCGTCGCGGCACGGCCGGACGAGGACGCACTCCTGGAGACGCTCCTGGAGGCGCTGTTCTCCCGCCGCCGCGGCATGTCGGCTGCCGGTCTGGTCTCGCGCCCGGGCGGGCAGCGGTGCTAAGGACGGCGGATCAGAGCGCGGCCGGACGCCGGCGGACCCCGTCCGCCCGGGCCGCGGCACAACCGGGCCGGGGGTGGTCGTCCGCCTCCCGGCCCCAACGCAGTCGTGAGGATCTTCGGCCGTGACCCCATCCGACAAGGACCCGAAGGATGCCCGCAACCGTCCCGGCGGACGGGGCGACAACCCGGCCGACGGACCGATCATCGACCTGAAGGCGAACCGGATCGGCGAGACGCCCGGCAAGGGGCCGGGGACTCCGTCGGCGAAGCCCGCCGACGCGAAGCCGGGCGATGCCAGGGCGACGGATGCCAAGCCCGGCGATGGCAAGCCCGGCGAGAGCAAGCCCGCGTCGACGCCGGCCGCCGGCCCGGGAGCGAAGCCGCCCGGCACGCCGCTCGGCACCACGGCCACGGCAGGAGCCGCCGCCTCGAAGTCCGGCGACAAGCCGGCCGAGCCGGGCAAGGACGCCCCGAGGCCGGCTCCCGGCATGGGCCCGGCCGGCGCGGCACCGGTCAGGCCGGGCGAGCCGCCGAAGCCGGCGACTTCTCCGGCCGCGTCCCCGTCGACCATGGCTCCCAAGCCGGGCGAGGCGGCCAAGACCGGCGATGCCACCAAGCCGGGCGAGCCTGCGAAGCCCGGAGAGACCACCAAGCCGGGCGAGCCTGCGAAGCCCGGCGATGCCGCCAAGCCGGGCGAGCCTGCGAAGCCCGGAGAGACCATCAAGCCGGGCGAGCCCGTGAAGCCCGGTGCCGTGCCGCCGACCGGCGCGGCGGCCGGCACTGCCGTGAAGCCCGGCGCCCCGCTCACCGGCACGACGCCTCCGGGCGGCACCGTGCCGGCCGGCGCGACCGGACCGAAGCTCGCCACGGTGCCGAAGGCCGGTCCGGACGCGACCAGGGCGGAATCGGAGAAGGCCGATCCCGGCAAGCCCGCGGGTCCGGCGAAGCCCGGCGACGCCGCGAAGCCGGGCCCATCCGGACCGGGCGCCTCGTCCGGGCCGGTCACGCCCCCCGCCGCGCCGGCCCGCCGCGGCCCCGGCTTCGGTTCGGTCCTCGCGGCCTCCCTGCTCGGCGGGGTCGCCGGCGCCGGGCTGCTCTACGCCGCCCTCGCCTACGGGCCGGCCTACGGCCTCAACCTGATGAAGTCCCCGGCGCCCGACACGGCGGCGGTGGACCAGCGCCTCGCCGCCTTCGACCAGCGCCTCGCGGCGCTGGCGCCGCGGGAGAGCGTGCAGGCCCTCGACCGCCGGGTCGCCGCCGCCGAGACCGCCCTGCGGCCGCTGCCGGACGCGGTGCGCGGCGCCGAGGCCGCGGCCCAGGCCGCCTCCGAGCGGGCCGCCGAGGCCCTTCGGAAGGCCGAGGCGGCGCCGACGCCCGCCCCCGCCGCGCCGACGCCCGCACCGGCCGCTCCGGCGCCGACTCCCGCCGTCCCGGCCTCGGCGGCGCTCCAGGCCCGTTTCGACGGCCTCGACAAGCGCCTCGCCGAGCTTCAGGGCCGGATCGACAGCCCCGAACTGCGCTCCAAGCTCGACGGACTGTCGCAGACGGTCACGGGGCTCCAGGGTCGGATCGGCGACGCGGCCGGGCTCCAGGCCCGCCTCGACGGTCTCGATCGCGGCCTCAAGGCGTTCCAGACCGAGATCGGCAACCGCGCCAGCGCCAATCAGGCGGCGATCCAGGAAGCCGACAAGGCCCTGGGCCAGCGTCTCGACGGGCTGAAGCAGGCGCTCGAAGCGCAGGGCAAGGCGCAGGACCAGCGCCTCGCCGACCTCGCCAAGGACGTCGCGGGCCGGGCCGATGCCGGCGCGCTGAAGGCGGGCCTGCGGGTCGTGGCAGCCGACCGGATCGCCGGGGCGCTCGCCTTCGGCACGCCCTACGCCGACGCGCTGGCGGCTCTCAAGCAGCTCGATCCCGGGGCGGGCGCCAACCTCGCCCCGCTCGAATCCTACGCGTCGGGCGGCGCCCCCACCGCCGCCCGGCTGGCGCAGGAGTTCCAGCCGGTCGCGGCGAAGATCGAGGCCGCCGCCAGGGCGGCGCAGCAGCGGGCGGTGGCCGAGCGCGGCAGCTTCACCGACCGCCTGACCAGCATGGCCGAGTCGATCGTCTCGGTGCGCAAGGTCGGCGCGCCCGCCGCCGGCGCCGGCGCGCCCGCGGCAGGCGCGGCCCCGGAGGACACGGGCGTGTCGCGGGTGCAGGAGGCGCTCGACCGCGGGTCGATCCCCGACGCGGTCGCGGCCTTCGCCGCCCTGCCGGAGGCGAGCCGCAACGTCGCCGCCGAGTTCGGCACCCGGCTGAAGGCCCGCGCCGCGGCGGGCGACGCCGCCAGGGCGCTGCTCGCCTCCACCTTCGGCGGCCTCACCGGAGCGCCGACCCGCTGACCCCGGCCGGGGCCGGAACCCCCGGCCTCCGCGTCCGTTCGCAACACCCCGCATGCCTCGCCGGACCGGCGGCGCCGCGCGCGGCGCCCGGTCCGGCGAACGAGATGGATCCAGGGGCCGCTGCCCCGCCCCGCGGCCCCTGACGGGCGGGGCAGACCTGAGGAGTTGATCAACCGATGTGGCGCGCTCTCGCCTTCCTGGCTCTTCTGGCCCTGGCCGCCTTCGGGGCGGTCTGGCTCGCCGACCGCCCCGGCGTCGTCACCGTGACCTGGGGCGGCTACGAGCTGGCGACCAGCCTCGCGGCGGCGCTGGTCGGCGTCCTGGTCCTCGCGGTGGTGCTCGGCTTCGTCTGGGCCATCGTCCGGGGCGTCCTGCACCTGCCCGAGCGGATGACCCGCGCCGGGCGCGAGCGGCGCCGGGCCCGCGGCTACTCCGCCCTGTCGCGCGGCATGGTGGCGGTCGGATCCGGCGACCCGGTGGCGGCCCGCCGCCACGCCGGCGAGGCCGAGCGCCTGCTCGGCAGCGAGCCGCTGGCGCTGCTGCTCAAGGCCCAGGCGGCGCAGATCTCGGGCGACCGGGCCGGCGCCGAGCGGGCGTTCCAGCGCATGGTCGACGACCCGGAGACCCGGGTGCTCGGCCTGCGCGGCCTGTTCGTCGAGGCGCGGCGGCAGAACGACGAGGGCACCGCCCGGGCCTACGCCCTGGAGGCGGCGCGCCTCGCCCCGAGCGTGTCCTGGGCCAACGAGGCGGTGCTGGAGGCGCAGTGCGCCGACCGCGACTGGGACGGCGCCCTCGAGCAGCTCTCGCGCCGCACCGCCGGCGGCCTCGTCGACAAGGCCGCGGCGCGGCGCCAGCGCGCGGTGCTGCTCACGGCGAGCGCCCTCGACCGCGAGGCCGGCGACCCGGAGCGCGCGCTCGCCCAGTCCCGCGAGGCGACCAAGCTCGCGCCCGAACTCGTCCCGGCGGCGGCGGTCGCCGGCCGCCTGCTCGCCCGCCGCGGCGACCTGAAGCGCGCCGCCCGCGTGGTCGAGGCGGCGTGGCGCAGCACGCCGCATCCCGATCTGGCCAAGGTCTATCTCGAGCTGCGGACGGGCGATTCGAGCCGCGACCGCCTCGCCCGGGCCGAGACCCTGGCCCGGCTGTCGTCCTGGCACCCGGAAGCGCGCTTCGCCATCGCCCAGGCCGCCCTGGAGGCGCGGGAGTTCGGCCGCGCCCGCGACGTGCTGGCGCCGCTGCTCAGCGACGGCCCGACCCGGCGCGTCTACCGGCTGATGGCGGAGATCGAGGAGGCCGAGCACGGCCGCGGCAGCGTCCGGGCCCGCGAGTGGCTGTCGCGCGCCGCCAACGCCAAGCGCGACCCGGCTTGGTGCGCCGACGGCTTCGTCTCCGAGCGCTGGGCGCCGGTCTCGCCGGTCTCCGGCCGGCTCGACGCCTTCGTGTGGCAGACTCCGCCCGATCTCCTCGCCGGAGTCCCGGGACAGGACCACGACCACGATCCGGAGCCCGCGGCTCCGGAGGTCCTCGGGGCACCGGCCAAGCCGCTGCCGGCGGCTCCCGCCCCGGCGGCTTCCGCCGCGCCGGCTCCCGCGACGCCGGCCCCTGCTGCTCCAGCCCCTGCCGCTCCGGCCCCTGCCGCGGCTCCGGCGGTTCCCGCCGCGGCCGTCCCTCCGGCCCCCGCCCCGCTGACGAACGGCAAGGATGCCGGCGGCCCGGCTCCCGCCAGCACCGCGCCGATCCAGCCCGCCTCGCCGACGCCGGTCGTGCTGCCGCATCCGAAGAAGCCGGACGAGACAGCGCCCGCCCGCAAGGCGGTGTGAGCCGGATCGCGGCCGCCGCGCCGTCCTCGCCCTCTCCCTCAGCGGGGGAGGGTGCCCGGCGGAGGCCGGGCGGGTCGGGACGAGGTCCCGCAAGAGGGGACGACGGTTCCGGAGAGGTCGCGGCCTCGATGCAGAGCGCCACGTCCTGAGCCGTCTCGCTCCCCCGCGGAGGCGGGAGGGGTGGCGCAGGGGCCGCGGGTGAGGCGTCCTCGTCGACCGGACGGATCCTCGGCGCGCGGCATCGACCCTGAGCGATGACCGGGGGCACGGCGCGAGACCGCCGCTGCCCCGGATACCCAACGAGACCCGCGACCGGCCGAGCAACGGACGGCGCGAAGGGGAGGGACAGCGCCCGGATCCCGATCGCCTCCGGGCCGGTCGGGCGGCTCCCGCGCCTCGCGCGGCGGACTGCGGCGCGGCCTCGCTCCGAACCAGCCCCGCGACGTGAACGAGAGCCGATCCCATGACCTCCCGCATGCAGGTGGCCCTGCCCGACATCGGCGACTTCAAGGACGTGCCGGTGATCGAACTCCTGGCGAAGCCGGGCGACCGCATCGCCGTCGACGACCTGCTGGTCAGCATCGAGTCGGACAAGGCGACGATGGAGGTCCCCTCGCCGGTGGCCGGCGTGGTGGCCGAGTGGCTGGTCGCGGTCGGCGACCGGGTTTCGACCGGCACGCCGATCGTCAGCGTCGATGTGGCCGGCGAGGCCCCGGGCCCGGCGCCCGCCGCGTCGGCGCCTGCGCCCGCCGCTCCCGCTCCGATGCCCGCACGGGCCGAGACCCCCGCTGCTCCCCGTCCAGCCGCGGGCGGAACCGACGTCCACGCCTCGCCCTCGGTGCGCGCCTATGCCCGCGACCTCGGGGTCGGCCTCGACGCGGTCCGGCCGAGCGGCCCGGATGGGCGCATCCTGCGCGAGGACGTTCAGGCGTTCGTGCGCGGCGCCTTCGATCGCAAGACCCTCGACGCCCCGGCCGCGGCGAGGCCCGCGCCGGCGGCTCCCGTGCCGGCCCCGGCCCCTGCCGCGCCACCGCCGGATCCCGCCCGCCACGGGCCGGTGCGGCGCGAGGCGCTGTCGCGCATCCAGCAGATCTCCGGCACGCTGCTCGCCCGCAACTGGACGACGATCCCGCACGTCACCAACTTCGATCACGCCGACGTCACCGACACCGAGGCGCTGCGGGCCGCCCTCAACGGCGACGCCCGCGCCGGGGCGGCCAAGATCACGATGGTCGCCTTCCTGATGAAGGCGTCGGCGGTGGCGCTGCGCGCCTTTCCCCGCTTCAACGCCGTCCTCGACGGCGCCGACCTGATCCTGCGCGACTACGTCCATGTCGGCTTCGCGGCCGACACGCCGCGCGGCCTGCTGGTGCCGGTGGTGCGCGACTGCGACCGCAAGGGCCTCGGGCAGATCGCCGAGGAGATGGCCGCCCTGGCCGAGAGGGCCCGCGCCGGCGCCCTGGCGCCGGCCGAGATGCAGGGCGGCGGGTTCTCGGTCTCGTCGCTGGGCGGCATCGGCGGCGACGGCTTCACGCCGATCATCAACGCCCCCGAGGTGGCGATCCTCGGCGCCGCCCGCGCCCGGATCGAGCCGGTCTGGGACGGGGCGCTGTTCCAGCCGCGCCTGATCCTGCCGCTCAGCCTGTCGTGGGATCACCGGGTCGTCGACGGCGCGGCGGCGGCGCGCTTCCTGCGCCACCTCGCGACGGTGCTGGAGGACATCCGCCGCGCGGCCTGAGCGCCGCGCCGGCCGGTGGGCGGAGCGGGCCGCCTACTACACGTCCTGGCGCGGCAGCATCCGCCCGAGCAGGCCGTCGCGGTGGATCGCGACGTGCCAGACGGTGGCGAGGACGTGGAGCGCCACAAGGGCGTAGACCGCGAACTGCCCGATGAGGTGGACCTGCACCGCCGCGCTCGACAGCGCCTCGTTCTTCGGCAGGGCCGGGATCGGGAACAGGTAGAAATACTGCGTCACGTTGCCGGCGGCGGCCGAGAGCAGGTAGCCGCTCACCGGCATGACGAGGAAGATCGCGTAGAGGAGCCAGTGGTTGATGCGGCCGAGCAGCGTGAGCAGGCGCGGCACGTAGACCTCCGGCGGTGCCGGGTTGAAGGCCCGCCACAGGATGCGGACGGCGACGACCGCGAAGATCGTCAGCCCGACCGACTTGTGCATGGTGAAGAAGAACCCCTTCCAGGCGGAGTCCCGCGGCAGGCTGACCGCCACCCAGGCGAGGGGAAGGACCGCGAGCACGAGGAGCGCGGTCAGCCAGTGCAGCACCTGCGCCGTCGCCGTGTAGCGCGGCTGGTCGGCCAGGGAAGGAACCAGCGACGGGGGTCTCGGCATGTCGAGCATCAGGGGGCCTTCCCGAAAGACGTGGGCGGGAGAAACTCCCACCCTCCCCGGAAGCTAGAGTTTTTCCGATCAAAAGGGAGCCCGCCGGACGGAAGGTCCGCACCCGCCGGGCGTTCGGCCCCCGTTTTCCACCGGAGGACGGCCTTCAGATCGCGGCGGCCGGGTCGCGGTCCTGCTCGTCCTCGGGCTCCCGCCGCCGCCGGGAGTTGCGGCTGCGCTCCATCAGCGAGCGGCCCAGCGCCCGGAACGGCGCGGCGAACCGGCGCACGTCGTCGGCCCGCTCCATGAGGCGCTCGCCGTTGCGGATCTCGCGGTCGAGCCGCGCCATCGTGCGGGCGAGCGACGGGTCGTCGTCCTCGAGCCAGGTCTCCATCGTGCGGGCGAAGGCGATCACCGTGCCCTGGAGCTTGAGCCGCCCGAGGGGACCCTCGGTGGCGATGCCGGCCGAGGCGAGCATGAAGCGCTGCGAGTTGAGCGCCACGCCGTTCAGCGCCGCGAGGGCGAGCGGGTCCCCGCGCAACGCGAAGGCGATCCGCCTGAGGGCCGGCTTGTAGGGCGTCATCGCGTCGAGGCGGCGCATCAGCACGTCGAACAGCCGCTCCCGCGGCGGCTCCTCGGCGAGGTCGTCGCTCGACTCCGCCAGCACCTTGCCGTCGATCATCCGGGCGAAGCCGCCGAGGACGGCGCCCTTCGACGGGAAGGCATCGCGGAACTCGGCCAGGGTCACCCCGGCCTCGCGGGCGATGTCGGTGATCTCGATGTCGCTCCACGGCTGCTCGGCGGCGAGCCGCATCAGCGCTTCGACGATGGCTTCCCGGGGCGGCTTGTCCGGGCGCGGCGTCGGATTCGGGGTCGTCTCGGTGCTGTCCATGGGGTTGCCTCCGCTGGCGGTCTTCCCGGCATGTAGGCCGTGGGCACCGGCGGCGGCAGGGGGCGGGACGAAAGGCCCCGCTCAGCCGGCGAGTTCCCGGGCCCGCCGTTGCGCCGCCGCCACCGCCCTGCGCATCAGGGGGCTCAGGCCGTCGCCGGACATCAGCACGCCGAGCGCCGCGGCGGTGGTCCCGCCGGGCGACGTCACGTTCTGCCGCAGCACCGCCGGCTCGGCCTCGCTGCGCCCGAGTAGCTCGCCGGCTCCCGCCACCGTCTGCCGGGCGAGGCGCGCGGCGGTCTCCGGCGGCAGGCCGGCGGCGACGCCCGCGGCGGCCAGGGTCTCGGCCAGGAGGAAGACGTAGGCCGGACCCGAGCCCGAGACCGCGGTCACGGCATCGATCAGCTCCTCGTCGGCAACCCATTCGACGAGGCCGTTGGCGGACAGGAGCGCGTCCGCGATGCCGCGCTGGCCCTCGCTCACCTCCGGGCTCGCCACGGCGCCGGTGGCGCCGCGGCCGATGCTCGCCGGCAGGTTCGGCATCGCCCGCACCACCGCCCGCGCCCGGGGCAGGCGGCTCCTCAGGTCGGCGATGGTCTTGCCGGCCAGCACCGAGACCACGAGGGTGCCGGGCCCGGCGAGTGGCGCGACCGAGGCGGCGGCGCCTTCGAGCCCCTGCGGCTTGATCGCCAGGACCAGGGCCTCCGGCTCGCCGGGATCCGCCGGGTTGAGGGCGACGCCGCGCCGGGTCCAGACCTCGGCGGCCTCGGGCGCGATGCCCGGATCGACGACGCTGACGCGGGCCGGATCGAGGCCCGAGGCCAGCCAGCCGTCCAGCATCGCGCCGCCCATCTTGCCGGCGCCGACCAGGATCAGGGAGGCGGGCAGGCCGGCGCCTGCGGCGGGGCTCACGCCTCGCCCTCGGTCTCGAACAGCACCGCGTCGAGGGATTCGCGCGCGGACTTGCCGGCCCAGATCACGAACTGGAACGCCTGGAAGTAGCGCTCGCACGCCTCGACCGCCGACTTCAGCATCATCTCGCACTGCCTCTGCGTCGGCTCGGCCCCGCCGGTGAGCAGCAGGGCGTGGCGAAACATCACCACGTCCTCGCTGTTCCACAGGTCGAAATGCCCGATCCAGAGCTGCTCGTTGATGAGCGAGACGAGGCGCAGCACCTCGTTGCGCCGCCTCTCGGGCACCTTGAGGTCGAAGGCCGAGGCGACGTGGAGGGCCTCCATGTCGCCGATCCAGGTATAGGCGACGTGGTACTCCGCCCACTGCCCGGCCACGCTGATCGACATCTCGTCGGCGTCCGCCCGGTCGAAGGCCCAGTCCTGCCCCGAGGCGAGCCGTTCGACGACATCGAGCGGGTGCTCGGCACGATCCGGGTCGTCGATCTGAAGAGGGTTCATGGCGGTCCAATATTGGCTCGTCCGGGCAGGAGAGCGATGCGTCATGCGGCGTTGAGCCGTGCCGGTCTCGGGCCGATCGAAATCTTCGCACCTCGTGCGCGGATCAACGACAAGCTTAAGCGTACGACGGTCTCTCCACGAGCGGGGGCGAATCAGAGCGTGACCCACTATAGCCCGGCCGAGTCGGCGGGCTCAAAGTGGAAAGCTGGGGCAGGTGCCGCCCGGGAGGCGGCTATCCACCGAAGCTTCCTGTGCATGGCGCCTCCGTGCCGGGGTGCGGGGCGAACGTCAGGTCCCCTGGCCGCCGCGGGACCCGGGCGACGGGCGCCCGGAGGGCCCGGCCGCCTTCGGCCCGCCCGCGGCTTCCAGGGCCGTCACCCTGGCGGCTAGCGCGTCGTTCTGCGTGCGCAGGGCGGCCACGAGGTCGCGCAGCACCTCGACCTCCTCGCGGGTCGCCACGTCGAGGTCGCGCAGCACCCGCTCCATCTGCGCCTTGACCATCGTCTCGGCCTCGCGGCGCACCCCCTGGGCGGCGCCCGCGGCGTCGGTCATCAGGCGGGCGAAGTCGTCGAACAGGCGGTTCTGCGTCTGCATGGTGGTCCTCCGGGGTTCACGGCCGGGTTTCCGGGCAACGGGCCGGCCTCGTCCCCCCACGGGTAACCCGCCCGGCCGCCGCGATCCAGCCGGCGGCGGATCCGGGCGGGTCAGCAACATCCGGAATCACTTTCGCGCCTTCAAGCCGCATCGGGGCTCGGGCATAAGGCGAACCGGATCAGGTTCGCGGGTCGCGGTGCGCCGGACCGGCGCGCCAGGGGCGGCCCGCCGTCCGCGACGCAGGCGAGCGCACTCCATGACGGCCACGCCCCACATCCTCGTCGTCGAGGACGACCGCGAGATCAGCGCCCTCGTCGCCCGCTACCTGCGCGGCAACGACCTCCGCGTGTCCCAGGCCGGCGACGGCCGCGAGATGGACCGGGTGCTCGCCGACGCGCGGGTCGACCTGATCGTCCTCGACCTGATGCTGCCGGGAGAGGACGGCCTCAGCATCTGCCGCCGGCTGCGGGCCGCCTCGTCTCTGCCGATCCTGATGCTGACGGCGAAGGGCGAGGAGGTCGACCGCATCGTCGGGCTGGAGATCGGCGCCGACGACTACCTCGCCAAACCGTTCAACCCGCGCGAGCTTCTCGCCCGCATCCGGGCGATCCTGCGCCGGGGCGGAACCCAGCCGGGGCCCGACGACGTCGTGCGGCGCTTCGGCTTCTCCGGCTTCGTCCTCGATGCCGGCCTGCGCCAGCTCCTCGATCCGGACGGCGCCCAGGTCTCCCTCACCGGGGCGGAGTTCGACCTCCTGCACGCCCTCTGCCTGCGGCCGGGCCGGGTCCTGTCCCGCGATCAGCTCCTCGACCTGACGCAGGGACGGGCGCCCGGGCCGTTCGAGCGCAGCATCGACGTGCTGATCAGCCGCATCCGCCAGAAGATCGAGCGCGACCCGCGCAACCCCGAGATGATCAAGACGATCCGCTCGGGCGGCTACCTGTTCACGCCGGCCGTCGCCCAGGTCGATCCGGTCGAGGCCTGAGGTGATGGCCGCCCACGCGCGTCGTCCCGCCGGCCCGGTGGACGTCCGGGGCGACGGCGGCACCCAATGACCGTCCTGCGCCGCCTGCTGCCGCGTCGCATCGCCGGGCAGATCACGGTCCTGGTGGTCGCGTCGATCGTGGTCGCCCATCTCCTCCTGTGGGTCGCGTTCCTGCTGCTGCGGCCGGACGTCCGCGCCCTCGACGAGCGCCCCGGCGCACCCGGCAACCGCCTCGTCGCCCTCGTCCACGTCATCGCCGCGGCCCCGGTGGAGCAGCGCCCCCTTCTCGTCGCGGCGGCCCAGCGCGGCGTCGCCGCGGTCGACCTCGCGGTGCTGCCCGCCTCCGCGACGGCGCGCGCCCCGGCCGTCCCGTCGCGGCCGGAGCTGCCGGAGGTGGCCGAGATCCGTTCGGCCCTCGGCGACGACTACGCCGTCGAGGCCGAGCCCGGCGAACCATCCTCCGCGCCGCTGCGCCTGCGCATCGCCGGGCCCGAGGGCCTGCGGCTCGAAGCGGAACTGCCCGCGCGCCGCCACCGCCGGCCGCCGATCACCGGCGCCGTCCTCAGCACCGTGGCGTTCCTCGCCCTCTCGCTCACGCTGCTCTCGGTCTGGGCCGCGCGGGCGCTGACCGCTCCCCTCGGCCGCCTCGCCGACGCCGCCGAGGCGTTCGGGCGCGAGGCCGATCCCGCCCCGCTGCCGGAGACCGGCCCGGAGGAGGTGGTGGCGGCCTCGCGGGCGCTGGGCCGGATGCGGGCCCGGGTCAGCCGCCTCCTCGACGACCGCACCCACATGCTCGCGGCGATCAGCCACGATCTGCGCACCCCGATCACCCGCCTGCGCCTGCGGGCGGAGTTCCTGGAGGACGAGGTGCTGCGCGGCCAGGTCCTCGCCGACCTCGCCCAGATGAACGCCCTGGTGGACGCGGCCCTCTCCTTCGTGCGCGACGGCGGGACGCGGACCAGCTCGGCCCTGGTCGACCTCGCCTCGCTGGTTCAGACCGTCTGCGACGGCTTCTCGGATGTCGGCCAGGACGTGCGGGCCGAGGACCTGCGCTCCGCCCTCACCCGGGGTTCGGCCGAGGCGCTGCAACGGGCGCTGACCAACCTCGTCGACAACGCGGTGAAGCATGCCGGCGCGGCGGTGGTGCGCCTCGGCGAGGACGGCGCCGGCGCGGTCGCCGTCGAGGTTCTCGACGACGGGCCCGGCATCCCGGAGGACGAGCGCGCGGCGATGCTCCAGCCCTTCATGCGGGGGGACCGGGCCCGGACCCTGGCCCAGGCCGGCGGCTTCGGCCTCGGCCTCTCGATCGCCCACGCCATCGCGGAGGCGCATGGCGGCCGGCTGGTGCTGGAGAACCGCGCGCCGCGGGGGCTGCGCGTGGTGCTGAGCCTGCCCTGCGCCGCTCCGCCACTGCGCGATGCGTGAGCTGCGGGAGGAATCTGGTTTCCGGATGTTGCCGGCCGGCTGGCGGCAAGGGTGCGAAACCCGATCGTCCGCGCCGGTAAGGGCCGCTTAAAGCGGCGACGCCCCAGCCTGGGAGAGCCGACCGCGATCCGCGCCGCGGCCTTCCCGGGGATCCCGATGACACCTCTCTCGTCCCTGTCCTCCCTCCCCACCTCCGTCCCGCCCCCGCCCTCGCAGCGCATCCAGGACCAGATCAGCGCCGGCACCGCCTCCGGCTCGATCAGCGCCACCGATGCCACCGCGCTGTCGGACGCCCTGGAGAGCATCGACGAGGGCCTGTCGGGCGCCTCGGCGCCGGGCTCGGCCACCCGCCTCGACCCGTCGCAGATGAAGGGCCGGATCGACGACCTGATCGAGACCCAGGTCTCCGGCGGCACCCTCACCAGCGATCAGGCCGACACCCTCAAGGCGATGTTCGCGCAGGCCGGCGGTCCCGGCGGCCCGCCGCCCTCCGGCGGCGCCCCGGGCGCCTCCTCCGGAGGTTCGGGCGGCGACGTCAGCGAGCTGATGTCGGGCTTCCTCAAGCAGTTGCAGGAGCAGCAGTCGCAGACGAGCCTCTACGGCTCCGGCGGCAGCAGCGCTTCGCCGACGGTGAGCGCCCTGCTGATGGACTTCCAGGCGTGAGAGCGGGAGCGCCATCCTCCACCCGGAAGGGGGAGGATGGCGCCGGAGCGAACCGGGGAGGCCGATTCTGCGCGGGACTCGTACGATTTCCAGTTGATCGCTCGGCGATCCCTGCGGGATCGTGGCGATGGCTGCGCAATCGCTTCAGGCGACCGCGAGCGGTCGCTTTCGCGATGCGGACATCGGCTTCGCTCATGCGCCGCGCGGGCTGGTGATACGATTTTCGGAACTGATCGTCCGGAAATCGCATCACACCGTCCACGGTGCCGGCGCGTCGGGGCGCAGGCCGTAGCGGGTCACCGCCTCGGTCACCCGGTGGCGGTCGATCGTGCCCGCCTCGGCGAGCGCCGAGAGCGCCGCGACCACGACGTGGTGGCGCGAGACCTCGAAGAACGCCCGGAGCGCGCTGCGGGTGTCGCTGCGGCCGAAGCCGTCGGTGCCCAGCGCCACGAACCGCGCCGGCACGTAGGAGGCGATGAGCTGCGGATAGGCCCGGACGTAGTCGGTCGCGGCGACCACCGGCGCCGGCCCGGCCAGCGTCTCGGCGACGAGGCTGCGGCGGGGTGAGCCCTCCCCTGCGAACATCGCCTCGCGCTCGGCCTCGCGGGCGTCGCGGGCGAGTTCGCTGAAGCTCGTGACGCTGTGCACCTCCGAGCCGATGCCCCAGTCCGAGGCCAGCAGCCCCGCCGCCGCGATCACCTCCGGCAGGATCGCCCCGGAGCCGAGCAGCCGCACCGCCACGCCCTCGCCGTAGGTGCCGAAGCGGTACATGCCCCGGACGATGCCCTCGCGCACGCCCTCGGGCATCGACGGCTGGGCGTAGTTCTCGTTCATCGCCGTGACGTAGTAGAACTCGTCCCGGTCCTCCTCCATCATGCCGCGGGCGCCGTGGTCGAGGATCACCGCCATCTCGTAGGCGAAGGCGGGGTCGTAGGCGCGGCAGTTCGGGATCGTCGCCGCGACGAGGTGGCTCGACCCGTCCTGGTGCTGGAGGCCCTCGCCGCCCAGCGTGGTGCGGCCCGCCGTGGCTCCGATGAGGAAGCCGCGCGCCCGCTGGTCGGCCGCGGCCCAGATCAGGTCGCCGACCCGCTGGAAGCCGAACATCGAGTAGTAGATGTAGACCGGCAGCATCGCGAGGCCGTGGACGCTGTAGGCGGTCGCCGCCGCGACCCAGGACGACAGCGCGCCGGCCTCGGTGATGCCCTCCTCCAGGAGCTGCCCGTTGCGGGCCTCCTTGTAGTACAGCATCGAGCCGGCATCCTCCGGCTCGTAGAGCTGGCCGACCGGCGAGTAGATGCCGACCTGCCGGAACAGGTTGGCCATGCCGAAGGTGCGGGCCTCGTCGGCGACGATCGGCACGATCCGCGGCCCGAGCTCGCGGTTCTTGAGCAGCGCGCCCAGCACCCGGACCGCCGCGGTCGTGGTCGACATCTCCTTGCCGGCGGCCTCCAGCGCGAAGCCGGCATAGCCCTCCAGCGCCGGCACCGGGACGTGCGGCGCGGTGCGGCGGCGGCGCGGCAGCGGGCCGCCGAGCGCCTCGCGCCGCTCGCGCAGGTAGCGCAGCTCGCGGCTGCCCTCGGCCGGCCGGTAGAAGTCCAGCGCCTCGACCTGGCGATCAGTCAGCGGCAGGGCGAAGCGATCACGGAACGCCTTGAGGGCGTCGAAGTCGAGCTTCTTGGCTTGATGAGCGGTCATGCGCGACTCGCCGGCCCCGCCCATGCCGTAGCCCTTCTTGGTCTTGGCCAGGATCACGGTCGGGCGGCCCTTCGCCGCCTTGGCCGCCGCGAAGGCCGCGTGGAGCTTGCGGAAATCGTGCCCGCCGCGCTTCAGCCGGTCGACCTCGACGTCGGACATGTGGGCGACCAGCGCCTTGACCTCGTCGTCCTCGCCGAAGAAGTGCGCGAGGTTGTAGGCGCCGTCCTTGGCGCCGAGGGTCTGGTACTTGCCGTCGACGGTGGCGGCGAAGCGGCGCAGCAAGGCGTGGTTGGTGTCGCGGGCGAAGATCGCGTCCCACTCCGAGCCCCACAGCACCTTGACGACGTTCCAGCCGGCGCCGCGGAAGACGCTCTCCAGCTCCTGGATGATCTGGCCGTTGCCGCGCACCGGCCCGTCGAGGCGCTGGAGGTTGCAGTTGATGACGAAGGTGAGATTGTCGAGCTTCTCGCGCGCCGCCAGCGTCAGCGCGCCGACCGATTCCGGCTCGTCCATCTCGCCGTCGCCGAACACGCCCCAGACGTGGCGCCCGGCGGTGTCGGCGAGCCCGCGGTCGTCGAGGTAGCGCATGAAGCGCGCCTGATAGATCGCGTTGATCGGCCCGATCCCCATCGAGCCGGTCGGCACCTGCCAGAAGTCGGGCATCAGCCACGGATGCGGGTAGGAGCACAGGCCCTCGCCGGCGATCTCCTGGCGGTAGTGCTTCAGGTTGGTCTCGGACAGGCGCCCTTCCAGGAAGGCGCGGGCGTAGACGCCGGGGGCCGAGTGCGGCTGGAAGAACACGAGGTCGCCGTTGCCGCTCTCGCCGCCGCCCTGGAAGAAGTGGTTGAAGCCGACCTCGAACAGCTCCGCCGCCGAGGCGTAGCTCGCGACGTGGCCGCCGAGCTCGCCGTAGGCCATGTTGGCCCGCACCACCATCGCGAGCGCGTTCCAGCGCATGATCGAGGTCAGGCGCTCCTCGGTGTCGAGGTCGCCCGGATAGGGCGGCTGCTTCTCCAGCGGGATGCTGTTGCGGTAGGGCGAGTAGGGCGGCGCCTCGTCGACGACGCCGATCTCCTTGGCCTTGCGGTCGAGCTGGTCGAGGAGGAAGCGGGCGCGGGCGGCCCCCGAGTGGCGCAGCACCGATTCGAGCGAGGCGAGCCAGTCGGCGGTCTCGACCGGGTCGGGGTCGGCGACGCCGCGCGGACCGGTCACCGGCTGGTTGACGTTGGCCGGGACCGGATTTCCCGCATCCGGCTGCGCGCCGGGATTCGGCTTGACGCTCGCGGTCATCGGTCGGTCCTCCCCTGTGTCGTTGGCGCGCGACGGCGCGCGGCTGTTGTCCCATCTGCCGCCAATGCGGCCGGTCGCGCAATCGGCGGATGCGCCGGTCTGCCCCCGGGGCGAAACATGCCGCAGGCCGGGAGCCGCGACCCCCGCAGTGGCCGCGGCGGGCCCGCCGCGCTATGGGACGGGCCGCCATCACGGCTCCGGATCGCCCGAGGCGGCGCATGCGGGGCCGCGCCTCAGGGACCGTCATGCTCCTCGCCCGCTCGCTCCTGTTCAACGTCGCCTTCTACCTCGTGACCGCCGCGATCATGATCGCCGGCCTGCCGACCCTGGCGAGCCGCCGCGGCGTGCTGTGGCTGGCGCGGACCTGGGCGCGGGCGACCCTGGTGCTGCTGCGGGCGACCTGCGGCATCCGGGTCGAGTTCCGCGGCCTCGAGCACATCCCGCCGGGCGGCGTGGTGGTGGCGGCCAAGCACCAGTCGGCGCTGGAGACCATCGCCCTCGTCTCGGTGCTCGACAACTTCGCCTACATCCTCAAGCGCGAGCTGCTGTGGCTGCCGCTGTTCGGCTGGTATCTCAGCCGCAGCGAGATGGTGGCGATCGACCGCTCCAAGGGCTCGCGGGCCCTCGCCCTGATGAACGAGGAGGCGGCGAGCGCGATGCGCCACGGGCGCCGGCTCATCATCTTCCCCGAAGGAACCCGGCGCCCGGCCGGCGCCGCCCCGGCCTACAAGTTCGGCGTCGCCCATCTCTACGACCGGCTAGGCGTGCCGTGCCTTCCCGTCGCCCTCAACACCGGCCTGTTCTGGCCGCGCAACCGGCTGGCGCGCCATCCCGGCACCGCGATCATCGAGTTCCTGCCGCCGATCCCGCCCGGCCTGCCGCGGGCGGCCTTCTTCCAGCAGGTGCAGGACCGGATCGAGGCGGCGTCCGACGCCCTGCTGCCGCCGGGTTTCCCACGGCCGCTGCCGCAGGCCGGCACCCGCGGGACCGCGACGGCCGGGTGAGCGGACGCTCACCCAGGGCCATCGCTTCAGCGATTGTTCTGCGGTCGCCCGGGTGCGAAGAGCGCCCCGCGGAGCGGGTTCGGGGGGACGGATGTCCCCTCGAACGCAGAGCGGAGCGAGAGCCGAGTGAGCGGACGCGAACGCCGGCGCCTGAGGCCGAACAAGGAACAAGGGCAATCGCTCTGAAGCGATTGCCCTGTCCGCTCACCCTGGGATGAACTCTTCGTAAGGCTGCAACGACCTGATTTTCCTGCGCGTTTTCCCGGCATCCACGATGACGTGGTGTCCACAGGGACGTGGGAGACGACAATGCGCTGGAAGATGGCAGGAGCCGCGATCCGCGCGCTCGGTACGCTCGTCGGCACCGGAACCATGGCGGAGGCCCGCGACGGCTGCGGCCCTGGCTTCCACCAGGGCTTCTACGGCGCCTGCCGGCCCAATCTCGGCGGGCCGGCGCTCTTCGGCGGGCCGGTCTTCCGCCCGGCGGCGTGGCACCAGCACTGACACTGGCGCCACTTCACCTGGCACACCCACTGGCACCGTTTCGGCTGACGGATCGCCGGGCCGGCTTGCAGATGCGTGCAAGCCGGTGCCCGCCCCCTTGCGCGGGACCGCATGAGTTGCCATTTTGTTCTCAATGCGGATCGGTGGTTGACGCCTGTCGGATCCTTGCCGTAGGTTGGAACAAATGGCGAACAAGCGAGCCCTGTCCTGGTCGACGGCGATGCGTGACCTGGAGAACGAGCGATCGAGGAGATCTGCGGTGCGCGAGGAACGGCTCCGGACCACGATGAACCTGCGCGGCGCTCCCGGGCTGCCGCTGAGCGCGTGGCGCGGTCGCTCCGGCCGGCGCTACGTCGTCGGCATCCACGGCATCGAGGACGATCCTGCGGAACTCGGCGAGGCGGTGGTCATCGCGGTCCGCCGCGACAGCGCCGGCGTGGCCGAACTCCTCGACGTCACGGCGGCGGGCGAGAGCCCGCGGGAGCGCCTCCAGCGCGGCTGGATGAACCGCGCCCGCGCCCGCGGTGCCACCGAGATGCACGTTCACCGGCTGGCGGAGGGCGAGGCCGAGCGCCGCGCCGTGGTGGCGGATCTGCGCGCGTCCTAGGGCTGGAACGCCGATGCGGCCCCTCGCCCTGCTGGCCCGCGCGAGCGAGAAGGCGGCACGTCGGGGCAGATTCACCAGCCGCCCGAAACCGTCACGTTCGTTCTCGTTCGACGAAGGTGCTCCGCGCGAACCCTCCCCCCTCTGCGGGGGAGGGTGGCGAACGCAGTGAGCCGGGAAAGGGGACGTCGCTTCCGGGAAGGTCGCGACCGTGATGAAGAGCGCCACCTTCTGATACGAGATCCGGAAGATGACTTCCGGCGTTCGGATCGTATCACGAGCCCGCGTGGCGCCTGAGCGAGGCCGAAATCCGCATCGCGAAGCGATGGCGCAGCCATCGCCACGATCCCGCAGGGACCGCCGAGCGATCATACGGATTTCGTATGAAGCGTCGCGTTCCCCTCTTGCGGGACTTCGTCCCGACCCGCCCGGCATCCGCCGGGCACCCTCCCCCGCAAAGGGGGGGGGAGGGTTCGGGGCTCTGGATCAATCGCCACAATCTTTTCACAGCCGGGCGAGAAATCCCCGAACTCGCCACGCCGTCAGTAGATCGGGCCCGAGGTCCAGGTCTGTCCCGATGTCCAGGTCTGCGACGGTCCCCCGAGGGGCAGCGGCTCGGAGTGAAGGCGTGGCGCCGGGGGCGCCGCGTAGGCCTGGACCGGCGCCGGACGGGACGCCGGCGGCAGGGGGACGGGACTGCGGGCGACGCTCGTCGGCGAGGGCCGGGCGCTCATCGGCACCGTCCGGCCGGGATCGTCCTCCTCGACGTCGATCGGTGCCGGATCGGGCGCCGGCTGCCAGGCCGGGGGCTTGCGCCGCACCGGCGACAGCGCCGAGCCCGGCGGCGGCACCTGCGGCTGGAACTTGAGCAGCGGCTTGCAGATCCGGCGCAGCCCGCGCGGGTCGTGCCGGGCGAGGTCGAGGTGCAGGTGGTCGTAGTGGTAGACGTTCGATCCGGGCGCCAGCACCGTGGTGAAGTGGTTGCACGCCCCGAGAAACACCTCGCGCAGGAAGCCCTGCTCGGCCTCGGTGCCGTGCCAGCCGCCCTTCACCGTCACGACGTAGCCGTCGGCGAAGCGGAAGGACATCACGTCGACGGCGTTGCCGAAGGAGTGCTCCGACAGCTTGGCGCCGACCTGGTTGTTGCGGCCGCGGCAGGCGTAGGAGCCGGAATTCATCTCGACCACCGGCTGGCCGAAATAGATCTGGGCTGCCGGCTGCACCGTGCCGGCGAGCCACGCCTCGACCTCCGGGATGATCGGGCAGGCCAGCGTCATGCGCTGCTTGAGCGTCACCGTGCCGCCGGCGAGGCGGGTGACGCGGAACGGCTGGCGCATGCCGCAGACGCCCGGCCCGTCGATCTCCTTGACCGGGACCATGTCCTCGCTCGGACGCACGAGCTTGCGGGAGAGGCAGGCCTCCTCGGCCTGATCTCGCCAGGGTTCGCGCTGCTCAAACCGGTTGAGCGCGCATCCGGACAGCCCCAGGCCGAACAGCGTGAGGGCTGAGAACGCAACGAGTCCACGACGCATGGTCGTGAGATTGCGCAGCTTTGCGTGAAGGGTTCGTCAACCCTGGCTTGCGCCGCCCTGCGCCAACGCGGGACCGCCCGCGCGGCCGTGCCGTCCTACCCGGCCCGGGCGAGGACGAGGTCGGTCGCCGCCGAGACCACGCGGTTGCGCCCGGTCGACTTCGCCTCGTAGAGCGCGATGTCGGCGCGCTTGAGCAGGCCCCCGACCGTCTCGCCCTCGGACCACGCGCTGACCCCGAAGCTCGCGGTGAGCTGGACCGGGCCGCGGCTGCCCTTGAAGCGCAACTGCGTGCAGCGCAGCCGCAGGCGGCCGGCCGCGGCCTCTCCCTCCTCCAGGGTGCGGCCGGGCAGCGCGACGGCGAATTCCTCGCCGCCGATCCGCCCGACGATGCCGCCGGTCTCCGTCGCCAGGGCGCCCGCGACGCCCTTGATCGCGGCATCGCCGACATCGTGGCCGTGCAGGTCGTTGATCGCCTTGAAGTGGTCGATGTCGGCGAGGATCAGCGCCACCCGGCCGTGCGCCCCGGCCCGGTCGGTCGCCTCGCCGACATGGTGCAGGAAGGCGCGGCGGTTGAGCAGCCCGGTGAGGGAATCGGTCTCCGCGAGGCGGATCAGCTCCTGCTGCATCGCGGTCATCCGCTCGGCCGCCCGCAGGCGGGCGAACAGCTCCTCCGGGCTCGGCGGCTTGTCGATGAAGTCGTCCGAGCCGCTGTCGAGCACCTCCGACAGGTTGCGGGCGTTGCGCGCCGCCGACATCGCGATGATGTAGAGCGGCCGGTGGGCGTCCGCGAGCAGCCGGGCCGACCAGCACAGTTCCAGCCCGGTGATCGGCTGGACCTCCAGGCTGGTGATCAGGGCGGTCACCGAGGTGTTGTCGGTGACGTAGGCCAGCGCCTCGCGCGAGTCGGTGAAGGTGTTGACCGTGTGACCGCGGGGCGTGAGCAGGGTGCTGATGACCTTGAGCACGACCCGGCTCGGATCGACGACGACGATGTGCATGGAGCCCCCTGAGGCGAGGCCGCGGCGCCGGAGGGCGGATCGGGGCATCGGCTGTTCTTGGCGCCATCCTGTGACGCGCCACTTAACGGCGTCTCAAGGTGGATGCTCCGCCCGGCGTCGCTCCGGAGACAACGAGGATTAGCGTGAACACACCGCTGACGACCCCGGACGGGCGCTACCTCGTGGTGCGCGGGCGCCTGTGGCGGCGGTCGGATCCTGGTCTCCCGGAGCCCGAGCGCGCCCGGCTGGTGCGCGACCTGATGGCGGCGCGGCGCGCCGTGCGGGCGGCGAAGCCGGAGGGCGGCACGGCGCTGGTGCAGGCCCGGGCGGCGGTCGACGCGGCCAAGCGCGGCCTCGGCGAGCGCGGCCCGCCCTGGTGGAGCGACGGCGCCCCCGACTACAACCGGCACATGGCCCGCACCACGCCCTACGCGGCGTGGTTCGCCGCGCAGGATTCCTGAGGCTCAGTACTCCCAGAAGATGCGCTGCAGCTCCCTGGTGTCGCTGGTCCTGGTCAGCGCCACCGCGGTGAGGATCTTGGCCTTCTGCGGGTTGAAGTCGTGCGCCACCACCCAGTCGTACGTGTCGTCGGGCTGCTCGGCGTTGCGCAGCACGAAGCCGTCGCCGACGCGCGACGAGCGCACGATCAGCACGCCCTTGCCGCGGATGTCCTTCAGGGTGTCGACGAGGTAGCCGGCGACCGAGCCGTTGCCGGTGCCGGCATGGACGATCGCCCGGGCGCCGGCCTGCACCGCGGCGGTGTAGGGCGCCGGGCTCATGTTGCCCGAGCCGTAGACGATCGCGACCTCCGGCAGGGTCTCGATGCTGTCGATGTCGAACTCGGACGAGGTGCCGCGGCGCTTGATCGGCGCGCGGAAATAGTAGGTCTTGCCCTCGACGATCATCCCGAGCGGGCCCCACTGGCTCGAGAACGCGCTCGGCTTGATGTTGACGCGCTTGGTCACGTCGCGGCCGGACTGGATCTCGTCGTTCATGGTGACGAGCACGCCCTTGCCCTTGGAATCCGGGCTCGCCGCGGTGGCGACCGCGTCGTAGAGGTTGAGCGCGCCGTCGGCCGACATCGCGGTCGAGGGCCGCATCGAGCCGACCACGACGATCGGCTTGTCCGACTTGACCACGAGGTCGAGGAACAGGGCGGTCTCCTCCAGGGTGTCGGTGCCGTGGGTGATGACCACGCCGTCGACGTCGTCCTGCTTCAGCAGCGCCGAGACCCGCTTGGCGAGCTGCACGAGCTGGGCGTTGGTGAAGCTCTCGGAGGCGATCTGAAACACCTGCTCGCCGCGCACGTTGGCGACCTGGCCCAGGGTCGGCACGGCGGCCAGCAGCTTGTCCACCGGCACCTTGGCGGCCTGGTAGGTGGCGCTGTTGCTCGCATCGGCCCCGGCGCCCGCGATGGTGCCGCCGGTCGCCAGGATGACGACGTTGGCCTTGCGCGGCGCGGCCTCGGTGCCGGCCTGCGGCATCTCCCGGGCGAGGGCGGTGCCGGCGAGCGGCAGGGCGCTGCCGAGGAGGAGCGCGGCCAGGGCGGCACGGCAGGGGGCGAGGTGGCGCATCATTTCTGCCTTGTGAGAGCGGACGGCGGATCGGGCCGTGCGGGGCGAGCCCGCGACCCGGCCGGACCCTGCTCCGCGACGGCCGCCTCCGCAAGGCTTGCGTCCCGGGGGCCTCAGGCGAACAGGCCGGCGAGCACGAAGCCGATGCCGACGATCGCCACGCCCCAGACCGGGGTGCGCACGATCGGGAGGCCGAGGCCGTAGATCGGCAGGTAGGCGAGCCGGGCCCAGACGTAGAGGTGGGCGCCGAGCGCCGTCGTGGCGTTGAGCCGTCCCGTCGCGACGGCGGCGAGCACCAGGGCGGCGAAGAGCGGGAAGGTCTCGAAGAAGTTCTTCGAGGCGCGCTCCAGCCGGCCGGCGGCGCCCTCCATCGGCCCGGGCTGCGCCTCGCGGTTGCCCGCCGCCCAGGCGAGGCCGCCGCGCTGCTTCAGCCCGGCGGCGGAGGCGGCGACGATGTGGACGAAGCCGAGCACCGCCGCGGCGGCGAGCAGGCTGATCTCGATGGGCATGCGGGATCTCTCCGGCGTGACGGGATGCCGGCGGAGATAGGGGCCGGGAGGTGGCGCGAAAGCCCCGCCTCGAAAAGCCCTGCCTCGACAGGGAAGTATCGCGTGACTAAGACAGCGGACGTCGCTTGGGGCTGTCCGCGCCCTCCCGGCTGGAGCCGGGGCCGATCGCGCTGCGATCGACTCCTGCTCCAGGTCATTGGTTTTGCCGCATTTTCTACGACGAAGCGGGATCCACTGCGTCGGAAAATGCTCTGTCCCAGCTCCTGAGATCCGCAGAGTCGTTATCCGATGAGTGGCGTCAACGAGATCCGGTCCACCTTCCTGGACTACTTCGCCAAGCATGGTCACGAGATCGTGCCGTCGTCGCCGCTGGTGCCGCGCAACGACCCGACCCTGATGTTCACCAACGCCGGCATGGTGCAGTTCAAGAACGTCTTCACCGGCGTCGAGAAACGGGCCTACGACCGCGCCACCACCGCGCAGAAGTGCGTGCGCGCCGGCGGCAAGCACAACGACCTCGACAACGTCGGGTACACGGCGCGCCACCACACCTTCTTCGAGATGCTCGGCAACTTCTCGTTCGGCGACTACTTCAAGCCGCTGGCGATCGAACTGGCCTGGAACCTCGTCACCAGGGAATTCGGGCTGTCGCCGGAGCGGCTGCTGGTCACGGTCTACGCCGACGACGACGACGCGGCGGCCCTGTGGCGCAAGATCGCCGGCTTCTCGGACGACCGCATCATCCGCATCCCGACCTCCGACAACTTCTGGCAGATGGGCGACACCGGCCCGTGCGGGCCGTGCTCGGAGATCTTCATCGACCAGGGGCCGGAGCTGTGGGGCGGCCCGCCCGGCAGCCCGGACGAGGACGGCGACCGCTTCCTCGAATTCTGGAACCTCGTGTTCATGCAGTACGAGCAGATCGAGCCGGGCAACCGGGTCGGCCTGCCGCGGCCCTCGATCGACACCGGCATGGGCCTGGAGCGCATGGCGGCGATCCTCCAGGGCGTGAAGAGCAACTACGACACCGACCTGTTCCGCAGCCTCATCGACGCGGTGGCGCACGGGGTCGGGCGGGCGCCGGAGGGGGCGTCCACCGCCTCCTACCGCGTCATCGCCGACCACCTGCGGGCCTCGTCGTTCCTCGTCGCCGACGGCGTGCTGCCGAGCAACGAGGGCCGCGGCTACGTGCTGCGCCGGATCATGCGCCGCGCCATGCGCCACGCCCAGCTCCTCGGCGCCCGCGACCCGATGATGTTCCGCCTCGTGCCGACCCTGGTGCGCGAGATGGGGCAGGCCTACCCCGAGCTGGTGCGGGCCGAGAGCCTGATCTCCGAGACCCTGCGGCTGGAGGAAACCCGGTTCCGCCGCACCCTGGAGCGCGGCCTGTCGATCCTCGACGCCGAGACCCGCGACCTGTCGGAGGGGCAGAACCTCTCCGGCGAGACCGCCTTCACCCTCTACGACACCTACGGCTTCCCCCTCGACCTGACCCAGGACGCGCTCAAGTCCCGCGGCATCGGCGTCGACACCGACGCCTTCAAGGCGGCGATGGAGCGCCAGCGCGCCGCCGCCCGGGCGGCGTGGTCGGGCTCGGGCGAGGCCGCCACCGAGACGCTGTGGTACGCCCTGCGCGAGCGCGTCGGCGCCACCGAGTTCCTCGGCTACGAGGCCGAGGAGGCGGAGGCCGTCGTCGCCGCGCTGGTGAAGGGCGGCGCCGAGGTCGAGGCGATCGGGGCCGGCGAGGAGGGGCTGCTGGTCGCGACCCAGACCCCGTTCTACGGCGAGTCGGGCGGTCAGGTCGGCGATACCGGCGTGATCGCCGGGCCCGGCCTCAGGGTGCGGGTCACCGCCACCGAGAAGAAGCTCGGCGACGTCTTCGTCCACCACGTCGCGGTGGAGGAGGGCCGGCTCGCGGTCGGCCAGCCGGTCGAGCTGAAGGTCGACCACGCCCGCCGCGGCGCGATCCGGGCCAACCACTCGGCGACCCACCTGCTGCACGAGGCCCTGCGGCAGGTGCTCGGCGACCACGTCGCCCAGAAGGGCTCGCTGGTCTCGCCCGACCGCCTGCGCTTCGACTTCAGCCATCCCAAGCCGATGAGCGAGGACGAGGTCGCCGAGGTCGAGGCGATCGCCAACCGGGTGCTGCTCCAGAACCAGCCGGTGGTGACCAAGCTGATGGCGGTCGACGACGCCATCGCGTCGGGCGCCCGCGCGCTGTTCGGCGAGAAGTACGGCGACGAGGTCCGTGTCGTCTCGATGGGCCTCGGCGAGGCGCAGGACGGCGCGAAGCCCCGCACCTTCTCGGTGGAATTGTGCGGCGGCACCCACGTCGCGCGCACCGGCGACATCGGCACCGTCGCGGTGCTCGGCGAGAGCGCGGTCGGGGCCGGCGTGCGCCGCATCGAGGCGACGACCGCCGACGCGGCCCGCCGCCACGCCGCCGAGGAGAGCCGCCGCCTCGCCCAGGTCGCGGCCCTGCTCAAGGTTCCGGCGGCGGACGCGCCCGAGCGCCTCGCCGCGCTGATCGAGGACCGCCGGCGCCTGGAGCGCGAGCTGACCGACGCGCGCCGCAAGCTCGCCATGGGCGGAGGCGGCGCGGCCGAGGACCCGGTGCGCGACGTCGGCGGCGTCAGGCTGATGGCCCGCGCCGTCGAGGGCGTCGAGATGCGCGACCTCAAGAGCCTGGCCGACGAGGGCAAGAAGCGTCTCGGCTCCGGCGTCGTCGCCATCGTGGGTGTCGCCCCGGACGGCAAGGCCGGGCTGGTGGTCGGCGTCACCGAGGACCTGACCGGGCGCTTCGACGCCGTGGCCCTGGTTCGCGCCGGCTCGGAGCGCCTCGGCGGCAAGGGCGGCGGCGGCCGCCGCGACATGGCCCAGGCCGGCGGCCCCGACGGGGCGGCGGCCGAGGCCGCGCTGGAGGCGATCCAGGCCGCGATGGCGGGGTGATTGACGTGAGCATCCATTGCCGGAGCGGCCGCGGCCAAGCCGATGGTCGCTTCGGCGGCACCCGATGCTGGAGCGGAAACCGGGGCGACTCGAACGGGCTCGACGTCATCCCGTGATTCCAGGATCCCTCAGGCTTGGGACCCCCGGGCTTGTCGACGAGACGGCTTTCTGGCCGCCCGATCGCAAGAGCCTGAAGTCTCAGCTCCTGACCAAAGCGATGATCGCGTCCGCGACTTTTTCGGGTTCCGGGAATGCAACACATCGAATGAAGGTTGGGTCCGGTATCATCTCCGTGCCTGCCGGGAAATAATGATCGACACGGTGACCGCTGAGCTTCTCGAAGATCGAGAAGTTCGAGTTCCGGAAGCCGACCGGATCAATCATGATGAGCTTGGCGTTCGGCTCCGTGAACAAGCTGGTGTGAAAGGCTGAACCTGTAGTGCCGGCGATGACGAGGCGGCTTGTAAAGAGCTTAATTTGATCGACGAAACCAAGTTCTTCTGGATAAATGATGTCGAATCCTGCATCGAGCAGGCGTCTCTCGATGATATCCTCATTGATGAAGCGGCTGACACCATGTTGGAGTTTGGTTTTTGATAGCCAGACTGGTTTCGGATTTTTGATGATTGGTTCGGAACCGAGAAGCCGTTTTCCGATATAACGGCAAAGCTCACCATAGGCCTCGTAACCGAACGCTTGTGGTCTCAGGCTCGTTTCGGGAATCAGCAGCTTGTCGATCTTGGCAGGAGTTGGAAATTTCAGAAAATCGCCACGGGTCAGGCCGAGCGCCGTGAAAATGATGCGAGCGAAAGGAAAATCACCGAAGAAATTTTCATGCGCGTCGGTATGCACGAGGATTTTCTGAAAACGTCTCCTCTCCTGCGCAAGCATCCAGTAACGCGGCAGAGCTTCAACTAGGAAATGGCCGAAATGTGGGTGAAACCGCCCCCCATAGATGTATTCGCTGTCGATTGCACGCAAATTGATGTCATCATAATGAACAGGGCTCTCCGGCACTTGTTGGAGCATCTCGCCGCTTGGATGCGCGCGGTCGATGGCTGATTCGATGATGTGATCGTTCGAGTCGAAGATGCCCCACCGGCCATTGTGTTCCCACGGGACATAATAGACGTTTCGGGCCTCGACGAGTTTGGGTTGGCCGGCGAAGATCTCATCGCCACCCCAGAGATCGGTCGTTTTCTGTAGGCCGCCAAAGCGCAGATGTCGCCAGCCATCGTCCGGGCCCGGTTCATTCGGCATGAGACGCTACTCCAAGAACGCAAGGGCACAACTTTGATTGATGGGAAGGTCAGGCGGCAGGGCGCCTCCTGACTTGGCAAATTGTGACGTTGCGGCGCTGCTCGCTATGCTGGGAATGAATTTTACAGCCAGAAGTAGCGCGAGAGATTCTCTCTGCCTCGGAACAGCGATGTCGACAGAACGTTGCTGTTCCTGAAGAGATTTTCTAAACCATGGTTTTCGAGTTCGACGTGTCTCCATTCCTCGACAATGTCGAAGTATTGCTCTGCGAGACGTGTGGATCCGGGGTTGAGGCCGGTGACAAAGATCAGGCCGGTAGGGGGCGCATCCAGTGAAAAAATCTTGAGATCTGGACGATATTTGCTCAGTATGGGGAGGATCTTCCATACGTCTCCCGTCCACCAAGCGCCGTTGTCGGTCCGGCTCGCCATTGCGATTTCCGATGGCAGGCAGTCGTGGATCGCAATAATGGAATTTGGTTTGCAGTGTTTTTCAGTATTAATAAAATCTCTCAGCAAAGTTTCCCACTCGTGCAGGCCGTCAAGAAAGCAAAAGTCCATCTTCTGCTTCAGAAGCGCGCAGGGATCGTAATTCTCGAAGAAGTCGTCGCTCGTGGTTTGAAAGAACAGAGTTGATTTTCTTGTGCCGGTGGCCGAATCGTCCAAGACAAAGTATGGGTCGATTGCAATCGAAGGGCAGCGTGACAAGGCCAAGGTCCCGCCTTCACGAGTTCCGATTTCAAGATAAGTCTTGGGATTGAGATTTTCGTGGATTTCTTTAAGGATGAGACGATAATCATCGCCCTTGTGGCTGAAATCTTGATCCATTGCATTCCCCCGTTGAAGTCGGATATTTTTCCAGTCACGGTGCCCTGGCAGCATTTGTACCACTTTGGGGCGTAGGATGGTCCCGCTGCGCGAGGTCTCGTTTCCGTCTTATGCCGCCCTGGGCTGAATGAAAACGTGGAACCGTACATCTCCCGTTCGAAACGCAAGCGTCAAGTCGGCCAGCATCCCGAGGGTCTGGCTGTTGTGCCATACGATGTGGCACCGGACGGTGGCCGTTCGCATGGGCTACGGGCGGGATAGCTGCCACTGGACGCGCCATGGCAGGGCCGCTTCCTGGAAGGAGAGCGCCCTAGGGCATCTTCCGACGAGGTGGATACCGCGTCGTCGCAGAAAATGCCGCAAAATCAATGATATAGAGCGGGGTCCGATTGCAACGTGATCGGACCCTGCTCTAGCCAAGCAAGACATGTTGCCCACCAGGATTATCCTGGACAACGAATTGCACGGGTGCCGCGGGGCGGGTTCATCCATCGGACCAGCTACGGCATGGGCGTGATGAGAGTGGGATTTTTGCGGGAATCGCCACCCCCAGGCGCGAGGCTCATGAGCGATCTTCATCGGAAGATGACATTGCTGGAGAAAAGGGTGTCCAAGCAAGCCGCCGATCCTTCATTGATGGTGGCGAGACTTGCCGCTGCAGCCTGCGCTGTGGCCGATCATGGGCCATTCTCCACTTTGCTTCGGCACGCAGGCCCGTTAAGGCAGGCGGCCAGCAGGGCCGCGACACCGAGGCGTGACACCGAGATATGGGCGTCCGTGTCGTTGGCGAGGCCGTGGTCCGATTGGTGCGACGGTGCCGTGACGCCACGGATGAGGGCAACAGAGCATGCAGATCACCGACCTTGAGATCCCAGGACTGAAGCTCGTCGTGCCCAAGCGGCACGGCGACGACCGCGGCTGGTTCTCCGAGACCTTCCGGGCCGATCTCATGGAGGCGGCCGGGGTCGACGTCGCCTTCATCCAGGACAACCAGTCCTTCTCGGCGCCGGTCGGCACCGTGCGCGGCCTGCACTTCCAGCGCCACCCCTTCGCCCAGGCCAAGCTGGTCCGCGTGCTGTCCGGCGCGATCGTCGACGTCGCCGTCGACCTGCGCCGCGACTCTCCGACCTACGGCCGCCACGTTGCCGTGCGGCTCGACGCCGAGAACGGCCACCAGCTCTACCTCCCGGTCGGCTTCGCCCACGGCTTCTGCACCCTCGTGCCGGACACGATGGTCGCCTACAAGGTCGCCGGCGGGACCTACAGCCGCGAGCACGACGGCGCCGTCCGTTGGAACGACCCCGACCTCGGCATCGACTGGCCGGTCACCGCCGAGACCGCGATCCTGTCCGACAAGGACAAGGTCGCGCCGCGCTTCGCCGACCTGCCGCCCCTGTTCTGATCCGGCGCCCACGGAGTCTTCCCAGCATGCGCATCATCGTCACCGGGGGCTGCGGCTTCATCGGCTCGGCCCTCGTCCTGCACCTCGTCCAGGATCTCGGCCACGAGGTTCTCACCCTCGACGCGCTGACCTACGCCGCCAACCCGATCTCGCTGATGCCCCTCAAGGGCAACAACCGCCACCGCTTCGAGGAAGCCGACATCTGCGACCACGAGCGGGTCTCGGGGCTCTTCGCCGACTTCCGCCCCGACGCGGTGATGCATCTCGCCGCCGAGAGCCACGTCGACCGCTCGATCACCGGCCCGGCCGCCTTCGTGCAGACCAACGTCGTCGGCACCCAGGTGATGCTGGAGGCCGCCCGCGCCTACTGGAACGGCCTGACCGGCGAGGCCAAGGGCGCCTTCCGCTTCCACCACGTCTCCACCGACGAGGTCTACGGCTCGCTGCCGCCCGGCGCCTTCTTCACCGAGGAGAGCCGCTACGACCCGCGCTCGCCCTACTCGGCCTCGAAGGCGGCCTCCGACCACCTCGCCCGCGCCTGGCACGAGACCTACGGCCTGCCGGTGGTGCTGACCAACTGCTCGAACAACTACGGGCCGCGGCACTTCCCCGAGAAGCTGATCCCGCTGATGATCCTCAACGCCCTGGAGGGAAAGAACCTTCCGGTCTACGGCGACGGCCGGAACGAGCGCGACTGGATCCACGTCGAGGATCACGCCCGCGGCCTCGTCGCCGCCCTGACCCGGGGCCGGGTCGGCGAGACCTACCTGCTGGGCGGGCGCGCGGTGCGCAACAACCTCGACGTGGTGAGGACGCTGTGCGCGATCTTCGACCGGGTGCGCCCGGAGCAGGGCCCGCACGAGCGCCTGATCCAGTTCGTCGCCGACCGCCCGGGCCACGACCGGCGCTACGCCATCGATCCGTCCAAGGCCGAGGCCGAACTCGGCTGGACGCCGACCAAGACCTTCGAGGGGGCGCTGGAGGAGACCGTGCGCTGGTACCTCGCCAACGAGGGCTGGTGGCGGCCGATCCGCGAGGGCCGCTATTCCGGCGAGCGCCTCGGCCTGACCGGGTGAGCGCACCATGAGCCAGCGCATCCTCATCCTCGGCGGCGGCGGACAGGTCGGCACCGAACTCACCCGCCACGCCTGGCCCGACGGCGTCACCGTCTCGGCCCCGTCGCGCGAGGCCCTCGACATCACCGACGAGGCGGCGGTGGCGGGCATCGTCTCGTCCGAGCCGTGGGCGGCGGTGATCAACACCGCGGCCTACACCGCGGTCGACAAGGCCGAGAGCGAGGTCGGGGCGGCGTGGCGGCTCAACGCCCTGGCGCCGGCGTATCTGGCGGCGGCGACCGCCAAGGCCGGCATCCCGCTCGTCCACGTCTCGACCGACTACGTCTTCGACGGCAGCGGGCAGGGGGCTTGCGCCCCCGACGCGCCGGTCAATCCCACCAGCGTCTACGGCGCCAGCAAGGCGGCGGGCGAGATGGCGGTGCGCACCGCCAACCCGCGCCACGCGATTCTGCGCACCGCCTGGGTGGTGAGCCCGCACCGCGGCAACTTCGTCAAGACGATGCTGCGGCTGGCCGGCGAGCGCGACCGCCTGACGGTGGTGGACGACCAGCGCGGCTGCCCGACCTCGGCCGGCGACCTCGCGGCGGCGCTCGCCGCCATCGCGCTGCGGCTCGCCGGCGATCCGGCGGCCCCGACCGGGACGTATCACTGCGTCAATGCCGGGGCGACGACGTGGTTCGGCTTCGCCGAGGCGATCATGGACGGGGCGGCGGCGCGCGGCGCCCGCGCGGTGCCGGTGGCGCCGATCCCGACCTCGGCCTTCCCGACCCCGGCGAGGCGCCCGGCCAATTCCGAACTCTCGACCGCGACGCTGACCCGCGACTTCGGCCTGTCGCCGCGGCCGTGGCGGAGCGCCCTCGACGACATCCTGGACCAGCTCATCGGTCCCGCCCACGCGCCTGAGGAGGCCACCCGATGAAGGGGATCGTTCTCGCCGGCGGGTCCGGCACCCGCCTGCACCCGGCGACGCTGTCGATCAACAAGCAGTTGCTGCCGGTCTACGACAAGCCGATGATCTACTACCCGGTCTCGGTGCTGATGCTGGCCGGCATCCGCGAGATCCTGGTGATCTCGTCGCCGGAGCACCTCGACAACTACAAGCGGCTGTTCGGCACCGGCGAGCAGTTCGGGGTCCGGTTCTCCTACGCGCTTCAGCCGAAGCCCGAGGGACTGGCCCAGGCCTTCATCATCGGGCGCGAGTTCGTCGGCGACGATTCGGTGTCGCTGATCCTCGGCGACAACCTGTTCTTCGGCGCCGGCATGCAGAACCTGCTCGCCCGGGCGCGGGACCGGAGCGCGGGCGCGACGGTGTTCGCCTACCACGTCGACCATCCCGAGGCCTACGGCGTCGTCACCCTCGACCGGGCCGGCAAGCCGTTGCGGCTGGTGGAGAAGCCGAAGACCCCGGAATCGACCTGGGCGGTGACCGGCCTGTACTTCTACGACAATCAGGTGCTCGACATCGCCGCGGCGGTGAAGCCCTCGCCGCGGGGCGAGCTGGAGATCACCGACGTCAACCAGGCCTACCTGGAACGCGGGCAACTGCACGTCGAGTGCATGTCGCGCGGCTACGCCTGGCTCGACACCGGCACCCACGACAACCTGCTGGAGGCGGGCGAGTTCGTGCGCGTGCTCCAGCGCCGGCAGGGGCTCCAGGTGGCCTGCCTCGAGGAGATCGCCTACCTCCAGGGCTTCATCGGCCGCGAGCAGCTCGTCGCCCGCGGCGAGATGTTCGCCAAGACCGCCTACGGCCAGAACCTCCTGCGCCTCGCCCGCGAGGAGCAGGCCGGCGACACGCCGTTCTGAGTCGGCTCGCAACCAGGGCAATCGGGTGAAACCCGATTGTCGATCCGGCGGGCGCGAAGAGCGCCCCGCGCAGCGGGTCCGGGAGGACGAATGTCCTCTCGGACGCAGAGCGGAGCGAAAGCCGAAGTCACGGATGTGACTGCCGGCGCCTGAGGCCAAGCAGGAAACCCAGGGCAATCGGGTTCACCCGATTGCCCTGGGCTCGCAACCCGCTTGCGTTTCGGGAAATCCCCGCTCATATAGCGCCCGGGAGGTTGGCGAGGGACGTTTCACTCGCCAACCGGGTCAGGTCCGGAAGGAAGCAGCCCTAACGAGACCGAGCGGGTTTTCGTCCAGCCTCCCACCTCATCACCCTCCGGCGCGCACTCCGCCGCGCCCCGTCGCGACCGCATGGACGAGACCTCCGGCACGCCCTCGACCGACGAGCCGGGTCTCCCCGGTTTGCCCTCCGCGACCCCCTACCGGGTGCTGGCGCGCAAGTACCGCCCGAAGGACTTCGACGACCTGATCGGGCAGGGCGCCATGGTGCGCACCCTCGCCAACGCCTTCGAGGCCGGCCGCATCCCGCAGGCCTGGATGCTCACCGGCGTCCGCGGCGTCGGCAAGACCACCACCGCCCGCATCCTCGCCCGCGGCCTCAATTACGCGCTCGCCGACGACGCGAGGGCCGGCCCGACCATCCGCATGCCCGGCCTCGGCCTGCACTGCGCCGCGATCATGGAATCGCGCCACATCGACGTCATGGAGATGGATGCGGCGTCGCATACCGGCATCGACGACGTCCGCCAGATCATCGACGGCATCCGCTACTCGCCGGTCTCGGCCCGCTACAAGGTCTACATCGTCGACGAGGTCCACATGCTGTCCGAGAAGGCGTTCAACGCCTTCCTGAAGACGCTGGAGGAACCGCCGCCGCACGCGAAGTTCGTCTTCGCCACCACCGAGATCCGCAAGGTTCCGGTCACCATCCTGTCGCGCTGCCAGCGCTTCGACCTGCGCCGGGTCGAGGCCGGGACGCTGATCGCGCATCTCCAGAAGATCTGCGACGCCGAGGGCGTCGGCGTCGAGCCCGAGGCGCTCGCCGCCATCGCCCGCGCCGCCGAGGGCTCGGTGCGCGATTCGCTCTCGCTGCTCGATCAGGCCATCGCGCACGGCGCCGGCACGGTCGGTGCCGACACCGTGCGCGACATGCTCGGGCTCGCCGACCGCGCCCGCATCATCGACCTGTTCGAGGCCGCCATGCGCGGCGACGCCCCGGCGAGCTTCGCCGAACTGCGCGCCCAGCACGAGGCCGGCGCCGACCCGGCGGTGGTGCTCTCCGACCTCGCCGAGTTCACCCACCTCGTCACCCGCCTCAAGCTCGCCCCCGACACCGCCCGCGCCGACACGGCGCTCAGCGAGATCGAGCGCCAGCGCGGCAGCGACTTCGCCGACCGGCTCTCGGTGCGCGCCCTGTCGCGGGCCTGGCAGATCCTGCTCAAGGCCATCCCCGAGGTGCAGGCGGCGCCCCGCCCCCTCGCCGCCGCCGAGATGGCGCTGGTGCGCCTCATCTACGCCGCCGACCTGCCGACGCCCGACGAGGTGCTGCGCCAGCTCAAGGAGGGCGGCCGCGCCGCCGCGCCGCCCGGAGGCTCCTCCCTCCCCCCCGGTGACGGCCCCGCCCGCCTGAGCGCAGGCGGCGGGGCCGCTCTCCCCCGCGCCCTTCCGCCGGCCGCCGAACCGCCGCGCCCGCTGCCCGCGATCGAGCCTGCTCCCGCGCCGGTGCACGCTGCACCGGTGCCGGCGCCTGCCCCGCCGGTCTCGCCGCCCGCCGCGCCGCCGGGTCCGGCCGGCCCGCGCCTCGGCCGCTTCGAGGACGTCGTCGCCCTCGCCGAGAGCAGGCGCGACATCGCCCTCAAGATCGCCCTGGAGCGCGACGCCCACCTCGTCCGCTTCGCCGACGGCCACGTCGAGTTCCGCCTCGCCGAGGGCGGCCGCCCGACGCTCGCCGCCGACCTCGCCCGGGCGCTGCTCGACTGGACCGGCCGGCGCTGGGTCGTCGCCCTGTCGAAGGAGTCCGGCGAGCCGACGCTGGCCGCCCGCGCCCGCGCCGCCGTCGAGCGCAGCCACCAGGGCGCCGCCGCCCATCCCCTCGTCCAGGCGGTGCTGAAGGGCTTTCCCGGCGCCCAGATCGTCGACGTGCGCGAGCGGCCCGGCGAGCCCGACGATACGGCCCCGCCCGCTCCCCCGCCCGATCCCGACGAGGACGGGCCGGACCTGTAGCGCCGGCGGCCCGGACGCCCCACATGGGGCCTGAGGAATTCGACTCCAGCACGCGAGGACGTGGCATGCGCGACATCATGGGGCTGATGAAGCAGGCTCAGGCCATGCAGCAGAAGATGGCCGACCTTCAGAGCGAGCTCGACACCGTCGAGGTGTCCGGCACCGCCGGCGGCGGATCGGTCACCGTCACGATGACCGCCAAGGGCCAGGTCCGCTCCGTCAGCCTCGATCCCGGCCTGATCGTCCCCGACGAGAAGGAGATCCTCGAGGATCTCATCGTCGCCGCGATGAACGACGCCCGGGGCAAGGCCGAGCGTGCCGCCCAGGAGCGGATGGAGGAGCTGACCAAAGGGCTGCCGCTGCCCCCGGGCATGAAGCTGCCGTTCTAGTTTCAGAAGCCTTCGGCTGGCGGGCTCCGCCCGCACCCGCCCGGGGCCAGGACCCCGGGACCCCCTTCTCTTTCGGGAATCCCATGCCGAACGCCGTTGCGGGGCCGGAGATCGAGCGGCTCATCCAGCTCCTCGCACGCATGCCCGGCCTCGGGCCGCGCTCGGCCCGCCGCGCCGCCCTCCAGCTCATCAAGAAGCGCGAGACCCTGCTCGCCCCCCTCGCCGACGCGATGCGGGTGGCGGTCGAGAGAATCGTCGTCTGCCACGAATGCGGCAACGTCGACACCGCCGACCCCTGCACCATCTGCCGCGACGAGAGCCGCGATCCCTCGATGCTGGTCGTGGTCGAGGACGTGTCCGACCTCTGGGCCCTGGAGCGCTCCGGCGCCGTCAAGGCCCGCTACCACGTGCTCGGCGGCGTGCTCTCCGCCCTCGACGGCGTGCGCCCCGAGCACCTGAACCTCGCCCGCCTCGTCGAGCGCGCCGGCGACCCGGCGGTGCGCGAGGTCATCCTCGCGCTGAACGCCACCGTCGACGGCCAGACCACGGCCCACTACGTCACCGAATTGCTGGCCCACCTGCCCCTGACGGTGACCCGGCTCGCCCACGGCGTCCCGGTCGGCGGCGAACTCGACTACCTCGACGAGGGCACCCTCTCTGCGGCGATCCAGCGGCGGACGGTGTTCTGACCCCGGTCATTTGACCGTCACCCCACGAATCCCTATCTCCGCGGGCACGATGAACGGCGCCGCGGGCGCCCCTGCGCCTTGGTTTCCACACCCATGACCATCCGTCCCCTCGTCATCCTGCCGGACGCGCGCCTGCGCGCGACCTCGGAACCGGTCGGCACGATCACCGGGGAGGTGAAGAAGCTCGCCGCCGACATGCTGGAGACGATGTACGACGCCCCCGGCGTCGGCCTCGCGGCGATCCAGATCGGCGAGCCGACCCGCATCGTCACCGTCGACACCTCGAAGGACGAGAACGCCCGCAACCCGCTGGTGCTGATCGACCCGGAGATCGTGTGGTCCTCCGAGGAGACCCGCGGCTACGAGGAGGGCTGCCTGTCGATTCCCGAATACTACGCCGAGGTGATCCGCCCCGATCGCGTCCGGGTCCGCTTCCGCACCCTCGACAACGCGGTCGTCGAGCAGGAGGCCGACGGGCTGCTCGCCACCTGCCTCCAGCACGAGATCGACCACCTCAACGGCGTGCTGTTCATCGATCACCTGTCGAAGCTCAAGCGCGACCGGGTGGTGAAGAAGTTCGCCAAGGCGGCCAAGCGGACCCCGGACGCCCGCGGCCCGGAAGCCGCCTGAGGTTCCGCCATGGCGCTCAAGGTCGTGTTCATGGGCACCCCGGATTTCGCGGTGCCGACGCTTGCCGGCATCGTCGGCGGCGGCCACGAGGTCGTCGCGGTCTATACCCGCGCGCCCGCGCCCGCCGGCCGCGGCATGGCGCTCCGGCCCTCGCCGGTCCAGGCGCTGGCGGAAAGGTTCGGGCTGCCGGTCCTCACGCCGGCCACCCTGCGCACCGAGGAGGCCGCGTCGGCGTTCCGCACCCACGGCGCCGACGTCGCGGTGGTGGTCGCCTACGGCATGATCCTGCCGCCCGCGATCCTCGATGCCCCGGCCCTCGGCTGCCTCAACCTCCACGCCTCGATCCTGCCGCGTTGGCGCGGCGCGGCGCCGATCCAGCGCGCCGTGATGGCCGGCGATGCCGAATCCGGCGTCGCGGTGATGCGGATGGAGCCCGGCCTCGATACCGGTCCGGTCGGCATGCTGGAGCGGGTGACGATTCCCCCCGACATGACCGCCGGCGAACTGCACGACCGGCTGATGCCGCTCGGCGCCGACCTGATGGTGCGGGCGCTGGGCGCCCTGGAGCGCGGTGGCCTGATGTTCACGCCGCAGGCCGAGGCCGGGATCGAGTACGCCCGCAAGATCACCAACGAGGAGGCCCGGATCGACTGGTCGCGGCCGGCGGGCGCCCTCCACGACCATGTCCGCGGTCTGTCGCCGTTCCCCGGCGCCTTCGTCCTCGCCGATCTCGGCCGCGGCCCGGAGCGGGTGAAGGTCCTCAAGGCGATGCCGGCCGCGGGCTCCGGCGCCCCCGGAACGCTCCTCGACGAAGCCGGTACGGTCGCCTGCGGCGAGGGGGCGTTGCGCCTCCTGCGGGTGCAGCCCGCCGGCAAGCCCACGATGGGGATCGCCGACTTCCTGCGCGGCCGGCGGCTGGAGCCGGGACAGAGCCTCGGCTGAGTCATGCCGCGCTACAAGCTCGTCGTCGAGTACGACGGCACCGCCTTCGCCGGCTGGCAGCGTCAGGCCACCCACCGTTCGGTGCAGCAGGCGCTGGAGGAGGCGATTACCCGCTTCGTCTCGGTGCCGGTGCGGGTGCACTGCGCCGGCCGCACCGATGCCGGGGTCCACGCCACCCATCAGGTCGTGCATCTCGATCTCGACCGCGAGTGGCGCACCGACACGGTGCGCGACGCCGCCAACGCCCATCTGCGGCCCGAACCCGTGGCGGTCGTCGCCGCCGAGGTGGTGGGGCCGGATTTCGACGCCCGCCACTCGGCGGTGAAGCGGCACTACCGCTACCGCATCCTCAACCGCCGCAGCCCGCCGGCCCTCGACCGCGCCCGGGTCTGGCACGTGCCCTGGGCCCTCGATGCCGACTTGATGCACGAGGCGGCGCAGGGGCTGCTCGGCCGCCACGACTTCTCGGCCTTCCGGGCGGCGGAGTGCCAGGCCAACAGCCCGGTTCGCACCCTCGACCGCCTCGCCGTGGCCCGATACGGCGACGAGATCGTGGTGCTGACCGCGGCGCGCTCGTTCCTGCACCATCAGGTCCGCGGCATGGTCGGCACCCTGATGCTCGCCGGCGGCCGACGCCTGACCCCGGCGGGCGTGCGCGCGGTGCTCGATTCCCGCGATCGCACCCGCTGCGGCCCGCTCGCCCCGGCGGCCGGCCTGACCCTGATCGGCGTCGACTACCCGGATCGACCGGAGGTGGCACATCCCTCGCCGGAGCCCGGCGCGTCCTGACGGCGCATCGCCAGCCCGGGATCCCGATGACCACTTTCGCTCCGCCGGCCGGCGGCGTCGCCTTCGAGTGCCGACGCCACACCACGCTCGAACTCGGCCGCTCGCGCCAGATCGTGCTCGGCGAGATCCTGCACGCGCACTACCACGCCGACCTCGTCGACGCGGAGCGCCTGCGGGTCGACCCGGAGAAGCTCGATGCCGTCGCCCGCCTCGGCGGCTCGACCTGCTGCACCATTCGCGGCCGCTTCGACATGGTGGCGCCGAGCCTCGAAGAGTGGATGGCGGCCGGATCCGCGGCCGGCTGACCCGCTCCTCCTGCGCGGTGGCGAGCATGATACGGTTTTCGGAAGATTCCTTCCGGACATCGTATCACCAGCCTGCGCGGCGCAGAGCGAAGCTCTGCGCGCACTTGAGCGAAGCCGATTTTCGCATCGCGAACGCGATGGCGCAGCCATCGCCACGATCCCGCAGGGATCGCCGAGCGATCAATCGAAAATCGTATCCAAGCCCGCGCGGCGCGTGAGCGAAGCCGATTTTCGCATCGCGAAAGCGATCCCGCAGGGATCGCCGAGCGATCAATCGAAAATCGTATGAGACAGGACGTGCCCCAAGGTCACGGCCGTCATCGAAAGGTCATGGAACCGTTCAGCTTGGCGCTTCTTAAGGGTCTGGGTTTCGGTTCGTCATGCGATCGCTGCCCGGACGCGCTCCGGTGCGGCCGGGTGACGGCTGATCGATGTTCCGATCGGGAAACCGCCATCGTCGAGGGGCTGCCATGTCCGATGCTGCAAGCCTGAATGCGAACTCGCCCGCGCCACCCGCCCCGGCCCGCGCGGCGGGCCCGAACCTCGACCACGAGGTCCATCCCGCCGGGATCACCGCCTTCCTGCTGCTGCTGGTCGGCGGCATCGGCTACGCGGCCTACAACATCGTCGTCGACATGCACGCCGCCGGGCAGGCGCCCCTCGCCATCGGGGCCTTCGTGCTGCTCGGCCTGGCGCTGCTGATCGCCCTCGGCTTCGAGTTCGTGAACGGTTTCCACGACACCGCCAACGCCGTCGCGACGGTGATCTACACCCACAGCCTGCCGCCGGTGCCCGCGGTGGTGTGGTCGGGCGTGCTGAACTTCCTCGGCGTGATGGTCTCGACCGGGGCGGTCGCCTACAGCATCGTCACGCTCCTGCCGGTCGAACTCGTGCTCCGGATCGGCTCGCCGGCCGGTCACGCGATGATCTTCGCCCTGCTGATCGCCGCGATCGTCTGGAACCTCGGCACCTGGGCCCTCGGCCTGCCGAACTCGTCCTCCCATGCCCTGATCGGCTCGGTGCTCGGCGTCGGCCTCACCAACCAGCTCCTGGCCCCCGAGGGGCAGGGCGCCTCGGGCGTGCAGTGGGATCAGGCGCTGAGCGTGCTGCGCGCCCTGCTGGTCAGCCCGCTGATGGGCTTCGTGTTCGCGGGCCTGCTGCTGCTGGCGATGAAGCTGCTGATCCGCACCCGCGCCCTCTACGAGGAGCCCAAGCCCGACACGCCCCCGCCGCTGTGGATCCGTGCCCTGCTGATCCTGACCTGCGGCGGCGTCTCCTTCGCCCATGGCGGCAACGACGGCCAGAAGGGCATGGGTCTCGTCATGCTCATCCTCATCGGTGCCGCCCCGACCGCCTACGCCCTCAACCGCACGATGGAGGAATCGGCGACGCCCCGCTTCGTCGAGCTGTCGGAGCGGGCGGGGGCGGTGTTCCGCGGCCATGCCGGGGAAGCTCCCCTGCCGGACCCGGCCCGGGCCCGCGCCCGGGTCGGCGAGGCCCTGCGCAGCAAGGAGTTCGACAAGCCCGAGGTCCACGCCGCCCTCGCCAGCCTCGCGGCGGACGTCGCCACCAAGGTCAGGGAGTACGGCGCGATCCGCCACGTTCCCGCCGAGGCGACGCCGAACCTGCGCAACGACATGTATCTCGCTGCCGACGCGATCCACACCATGACCAAGCGCGAGGGCGCCGTCCCGGGCGAGGAGGCCGAGATCCTCAAGAGCTACGAGCGCAGCCTCAACGACGGCACCCGCTACATCCCGACCTGGGTCAAGGTGACGGTCGCCCTCGCGCTGGGCCTCGGCACGATGGTGGGCTGGCGGCGCATCGTCCGCACGGTCGGCGGCCGCATCGGCAAGAAGCACCTCACCTACGGCCAGGGCGCCTCGGCGGAGATCGTGGCGGCCGGGACGATCGGCCTCGCCGAGGTCTACGGCCTGCCGGTCTCGACCACCCACATCCTGTCGAGCGGCGTCGCCGGCACCATGGCGGCCAACGGCTCGGGCCTGCAATGGCGCACGGTGCGCAACATCGCCGCCGCCTGGGTGCTCACCCTGCCGGCGGCGATGCTCCTGGCCGGCCTGCTCTACGCGGCGCTGCGGCAGGTGTTCTGAGGAAGTCGGGCCCGACGGAGACACCGCCGGGCCCGTTCGGTCAGGCCGCCGTCGCGGCGGCCTGCGCCCCGTCGAGCCACGCCCGCGCCAGGGCGATGTCGGCCTGCGACAGGCCGTGCCCGGCGGGCAGCGTCCGGTGCTCCACCCGGGCTCCGGCCGCCGACAGGTCGCCGGCGAGTGCCGTCGCGGTCGCCTCCGGCGCGATCGGATCGAGGCTGCCCGACAGCATCAGCACCGGCCGACCGGCGAGGTCGGGCCGCGGCGGCGCCGCGAGCGGCCGCATCGCCCGCAGCAGCACCGCCCCCGCGAGGGTCTCGGGGCGCAGCAGCAGCAGCGCGGCGGCGATGTTGGCGCCGTTCGAGAACCCGAGCGCCATCGGCGCCGGCAGGCCGTACTCCGCCCGCGCCGCGGCGACGAAGTCGGCGAGCTGGTCGGCGCGGGCGCGCAGGTCGGCCTCGTCGAACACGCCCTCGGCGAGGCGCCGGAAGAACCGCGGCATGCCGTTCTCGCTCACCGGACCGCGCGGCGACAGCAGCGCCGCGCCCGGCGCCACCGTCCGGCCGAGGCCGAGCAGGTCGGACTCGTCGCCGCCGGTGCCGTGCAGGAGCAGCAGGGGAGGGCGCCCCGGCCGGGTCTCCGGCGCGAAGCGGTGGATCAGGGACAGGGTGGTCATGACGGATCTCCCGCCGGGCCTCGTGGAGGCCCGGCCGTGCGTCGGGTCAGGCGGCCTGCGGGGCGGTGTCGAGCGACGGCAGCACGCCCTCGATCTCGGCACGGTGCCGCTCCAGGCCGGCGGGCAGCTTCAGCGTCCGGCCGAGGCTCTCCAGGGGCTCGTCCACCGCGAAGCCGGGGACGTCGGTGGCGATCTCGAACAGCACGCCGCCGGGCTCGCGGAAGTAGACCGAGCGGAAGTAGTTGCGGTCGCGCTGCTCAGTCACCGCCAGCCCGTGCCGCTCCCGCAGGCGCTCGACCATCGCCGCCTGCGCGGCGTCGTCGGCGGCCCGGAAGGCGACGTGGTGCACCGATCCGGCGCCGGCCCGGCCGGGCAGGAACTCGCCCACCGCCCGCAGCGTCACGAACCCGCCCGGGCTGGTGCCGCTGCCGAACCGGATTGCCGAACCCTCGCGGCCGGTCTCGGAGAAACCGAGCACGTCGGTGAGGATCGCCGCGGTCGGCCCGGCCTCGCGCAGCAGCAGGGTGACGCCGTGGAAGCCGCGGATCGCCGCCTCCTCCGGCACCCCGCTCGTGCTCCAGCCCGGCTCGTCGCCGGCCCCGTCGCTGCCGACGAGGGCGAGCATCATCCCGTCGGGATCGCGGAACCGCAGCACCGGCTCGCCGAACACCTGGACCGGCCCCTCGTGCGAGACGCCCTTCTCGACGAAGCGGTGCGTCCACCAGCCGATCGCGGCGCGCGGCACCCGGAACGCGGTCTCCTGGGTCTCCCCGAGCCCGACCCGGCCCGGCGCCGCGTGGGCGATCGGGAAGAAGGTCAGGATCGTGCCGGGCTGCCCGGCCTCGTCGCCGTAATAGAGGTGCCAGGTGCCGGGATCGTCGAAGTTGACGGTCCTCTTCACCAGCCGCAGGCCGAGCACCCGGGTGTAGAAGTCGACGTTGCGGGCGGCCGGGCCGGACAGGGCGGTGACGTGGTGGAGGCCGTGGCGGGTCATGGCGGGGTCCTCGCAGGGCCGCCGCGGCGCTCGCGGAGGCTTCGATGCGAGGAATGTGCGCTCTCGTCGGCACGGTGAAAACGGAAACGATCGAAAAGCATCGTTTCCGATTTTGCGATCGAGGCGATGCCCCGGCGGGTGGAGGGCCTGCTCCTCCGGCCGCTCGCCGCGCCGCGACGGTCGTGGGTCGGAGAGGAAGGGCCGCCGGAGGTGCGAGCGCGGCCGGCTCAGCCCGGATCCGGCACCGCGAAGGCGTCCGGCGGCAACCCGGCGCAGCGGCGCGCGTGCATCTGCCGGTAGGCCGCTTCGAGGTTGCGGGTGTAGCGGGCGGCGTCGAACAGCGGCGAGGTGTCCCGGTTGGCGGCGAGGCGGGCCCGCAGGGCCGCGAGGCGCGGGCGGTCCTGGGCGAGGGCGAGCGCCAGGGCCTCGTACTCCCCGGCCGAGTGCGTCACCAGTTCGGGCAGCCCGATGGCGTGCAGCAGGCTTCCGGCGACCCGGCCGACCAGGGCGTCCCCGGCCCAGGTGAGCACCGGCAGCCCGGCCCACAGCGCGTCGCTCGCGGTGGTGTGGGCGTTGACCGGCAGGGTGTCGAGGAACAGGTCGGCGAGGCGCAGGCGGGCGAGGTGCTCGGGCGAGTCGAGCTTCGGCGCGAAGACCAGCCGCGCCGGATCGATGCCGGCGGAGCCGGCCTCGTACTGGAGGTTGTCCCGGGCCGCGGCGTTGCCCTCGAACAGCCACAGCACCGCGTCCGGCACCGCGGCGAGCAGGCGCATCCAGACGGCGAAGATCGCCGGCGTGATCTTGTAGGTGTTGTTGAAGCAGCAGAACACGAAGCCGTCCGCCGGCAGGCCGACGGCCGCGCGGTCGGGCGCGGCCTCGGCGATCCGGCGCCGGCGGTCGTTGGGCTGGTAGCAGCCGGGCAGGTGCACGATTCGCTCGTCGAACTGCGCCTGCGACGAGAACGGCGCGATGAAGGCGTCGGCCACGATGTAGTCGATGAACGGCGCGCCCATCGTCGCCGGGTAGCCGAGGTAGTTCACCTGCACCGGGGCCGGCCGCAGGGCGGTGATCTCGGTGCGCGCCCGCAGGGTGTAGCCCTTGAGGTCGACGAGGATGTCGATCTCGTCGGCGCGGATGCGCCGGGCCGCCTCCTCGCTCGACAGGTGCCCGACCTCGACGAAGTGCTCGAAGGCGGCGACGAGGCGCCGGCGCATCGGGGTGCCGTCGTCGGGGCCGTAGGAATAGGCGAAGACCTCGAACCGCTCGCGGTCGTGGTGCTCGAACAGCTCGATCGCGAGCAGCGCGGTGGCGTGGTAGAAGAAGTCGAACGACAGGTAGCCGACCCGGATCCGGCGGCCTGCCGGCGGCACCGTGAACGGCGGCAGCGCGACGCCCTGCGGCACCCGCAGGCCGGCGGCCCAGACCCGGCCGGCGCGCAGCAATTCCTCCGGCGGGGCGCTCGCCGCCAGCCGCACGAACGGCGCGACGCGGGTCCCGGTCCGCTCCAGGAGCCGCGTCACCGCGCGATCCTCCTCCTCGATCCCGCGCCACTCGCAGGCGTGGCGGCGCTGGTCGAGGAGCCCGTGGCGGGCCTCGACCATGTCCGGGTTCAGCGCGAGGGCGCGCCGGTAGAACTGCATCGACTCGCCGACCCGCTGCACCTCGCCGTGGAGGGCGCCGAGGTTGACGAACGGCGCGCAGTAGCCGGGATCGAGGTTCGTCGCCCGGAGGAAGGCCGCGAGGGCTTCCGGGACCTGCCGCGCCTCGAGCAGCGTGTAGCCGTGCACCGTCTGGACCCGGGCATCGTCCGGGGCGAGGTCGGCGGCGACGGCGGCGATCAGGGCCCCCTCCCGCTCCTGCCCGCGCTCGAACGCGGCGGCGCCGTGCCGGCACAGCCGCACCGCATCCATCGCCCCGGCGCGCACGGCGTCGCCGTAGACGCCGCGCGCCGCCTCGGCGTCGCCGAGGGACAGCAGCGTGCGGCCGAGTTCGAGATAGGCGTCCGGGGCGCCGGGCTGGGTGGCGACGAGGCGGCGCAGGGCGCCCACGGCCTCGGCGGGCGGATCGATCGCCGCGAGGCCGAGGGCCGCCTTCGCCGCCGCCCCGGGGGTGGGATCGCGCTTGAGCACGCGCCGGAACGCCTCCGCCGCCTCGTCGCGGCGGCCGGCCCCGAGCAGGGCGGTCCCGAGATCGGCCCGCATCTCGGTGTCGCGCGGCCGCAGGGCGACGGCGCGGGCGAGGGCGTCGGCGGCCTCGCCGGAGCGCCCGGCCTCCAGCAGGCCGAGGCCGATCAGGTGGTGCGCGAAGGCGTTCTGCGGGTCGCGGGCGGCGGCCCGGCGGAAGAGGTTCCCGGCGCCGTCGCCGTCGCCCTGGGCTCTCAGCCGCAGGCCGAGGGCGACGCATTCGAGGGATTCCTGCCGTGCTCCCGCCGGCCCGACCTCTCCGGCTGCCTGCCGCCTCATTCCGCTGCGCTCCCCGCCCCGGCGTCCCGCCGCCGATCGTCACCGACCCTGCCGGGGCGATCTTGCGCGGGGCTGTCAGTCGAAATCCGATCGATCGCTCGGCGATCCCTGCGGGATCGTGGCGATGGCTACGCCATCGCTTTCGCGATGCGGATTTCGGCTTCGCTCAGGTGCGTGGAGCCTTCGGCTCCGCCGCGCGGGCTTCGATACGATCGTCGGAACGAATCGTCCGACAATCGGATCGGCGGTTCCCGGGGCTACTGGGGAAGGCCGAGGCGGGCGTGCGACAGGGCCGCCTCGAACCGGCCGAGGTCGAGGTCGGGCTGGTCGCCGGCCAGGATGTCCTGGATCGCGACGCCGACGTAGAGCCCGTCGAGGACGAGCTTGAAGAACACCGTCACGGCCTCGGTGACGAATTCCATGTCGAGCATCACGGTGACCGACTGGCCCCAGTCGAGGCGGACGTCGGCGCCGTCGGCGTAGCTGAGGGTCGCTTCCTTGAAGAACGGCTCGGCCGAGGAGGCGACGAGGTCCGCGATGTTGCCGTGATACCCGCTGCGCACCCAGCCGATCAGCACCGAGCCGTCGAGCAGGCAGAACTCGGCGATGAAGTCGCGGATCGCCGTCGCGAACACGCGCTCGGCGCCGACCAGCGCCGCGTCGGAGATCGCCGCCGCGCCGTAGGCCGGATGAAGGGGCATCGCCGTCATCGGGACCTCGCGAACAGGAAGAACAGGATCTGGGCCACCGCGCGGTAGAACTCCGCTGGAATCATCTTGTCGACCTCCGCACTGTCGTAGAGCGACCTTGCCAGAGGCTTGTCCTCGATCACCGGCACGCCGTTCTGCTCGGCGATCTCGCGGATCCGCAGGGCGATCAGGTCCTTGCCCTTGGCGAGCACCATCGGGGCGGGGTTCTCGTCGCGCTCGTAGCGCAGCGCGATGGCGTAGTGCGTCGGGTTGGCGATGACCACGGTGGCGCGGGGCACCGCGGCGAACATGCGCTGGCGGCCTCGGTCGAGGATCAGCGACTTGATGCGCGCCTTGACGGTCGGGTCGCCCTCGGACTGCTTGTGCTCGTCCTTGACCTCCTGGCGGGTCATCCGCAGCGAGCGCTGCCAGCGCAGCCGCGCCCAGATCAGGTCGCCCGCCACCAGCACGATGGTCGCCACGCTGACCGCCGAGACCAGGCGGATCGCCATGCTCAGGATCAGCTCGGGGAGCTGGCTCGGATCGACGTACATGGCGTTCACGACTTTGTGCTGCTCGGAGCGCAGCAGCAGCAGGGACACGACAGTGATCGCGGAGAACTTAAAGAGCGATTTCAGGAACTCGACCGCGCCCGCGACGCCGAACAGCCGTCCCCAGCCGGTCGCCGGCGAGATCCGAGACCATTGCGGCCGGATCCGCTCGGCCGAGACCGTCGGCAGGTTCTGCAGCAGGGTGGAGGCGAGGCCGAAGGCGCACATCACCACCAGGACCGGCAGCAGGAAGCGGCCGCAGATCGCCGCCACCGCCAGCAGCAGGGTCATGGCGTCCTGGCCGTCGGCGAGGGTGAAGCCGCGGGGATGGTCGAACAGCGGCGCGAGGTCGCGCGCCAGGCTCGCCCCGTGCTCGCGCACGAAGTAGCTCAGCACCACCAGGAGCGCGAGGAACGAGGCGAAGACCGGCGCCTCGCGCGAGAACGGGATGTTGCCCTTCTCGATCGCCTCGCTGATGCGGCGGGCGCTCGGCTCCTCGGTCTTGCTCTCCTGGTCGGTGTCGTCAGCCATGCGACCGGTCCGTGGCCCGGCCGCCGGCCGCGGCGCCGTGGAGCGTCACGCGGGCGAGGGAGCACTCAGCGCACAAGGGCTTCCTCCTCGCTGCTCGCGTTGATCTCGATCTCGCCGCGCCCGGCCATCTCCAGGGCGAGGTCGGTGATGCCGCGGCGCGCCTCCACCACGTCGCGCTGCGCCGCCGGCTCGCCGCCGTTGAGCTCGTGCTCGACCATGCGGCGGACGCGGGCCGACAGCGCGCTGAGGATGAGGTTGCGGAACTCCGCGTCGGTGCCCTTGAGGGCGAGGACGAGGCGGTCGTTCGGCACCGCGTCGAACAGGGCGGTGCGGGCGCGGGGCGCCAGCTTGACGATGTCGTCGAAGGTGAACAGCAGGTCCTTGAGGATCTCGGCCGATTTCGGCCGCGACTCGGCGAGGCTGGTGAGCACCTCGTCGATCTGCTCGCGCTCCATCTTGTTGATGATGTCCGCCATCTTGGCGTGGGTGTCGGCGCCGGAATTGCGCGAGAAGTTCGCCATGAAGTCCTCGTGCAGGGTCTTCTCGATGGCCCGGAGGGTCTCCTCGACGATCGGCTTGAAGGTCAGCATCCGGCGCATCATGCTGTTGCGCAGGGCGTGGGGCAGGTGGCTCATCACCTTGGCGGCGGCGGCGGGCTTGATCTTCGACAGGATCAGGGCGGCGGTCTGCGGGTGCTCCTTGACGAGGTAGCTCGCCAGCACGCTCTCCGACACGCTCGACATCCGCTCCCAGACCGAGCGGTTGGCGCTGCCGCGCACCTCGGCGAGGATGTCGGCGACCTGATCGGCGGGCAGCAGGCCGGTGAGGAGCTTCTCGACCTCCTGCACCGTGCCGACCAGGGTCGCCCCGCTCGAGAACTCGGTGACGAACGAGTCGACGACGGTCTCGACCGTCCCCGGGCTGACCGGGCCGAGCGACACCGCCGCGCGGGTGATGCGCTTGATCTCGTCCTCGTCGAAGTATTTCAGCAGCCGTCCGGCCGCCGGCTTGCCCATGGCAAGCAGCAGCGTGGCGACCTCGTCGACCGCCCCGAGGCGCTTTCGCCCGCCGTGAACCGTCGGCGCCGTGATCGGGGCCGTCATCCGCCTTGCCTCGCTCAGCCTCTGGAATCAGGTCCCTGGGGGCCGACGATCTCGGTGAGCGAGACGCCGAAGCGGGTGTTGTCCTCCTCCACCACCACGACCTCGCCGCGGGCGATCACCCGGCCGTTCACCATCACGTCGACGGGCTCGCCGACCCGGTGGTCGAGGGGCACGACCGCGCCGCGTCCGAGCTTCATCAGGTTGGCGACCGGCATCGTGGCCGAGCCGAGCACCACCTGGATCTGGACCGGGATGCGCAGCACCGCGTCGAGGTTGCGGCCCGAGCCGAGGGTCTCGCCGCCGGCGGCGGGCGCGGCGGAGACGCCGGCGAACAGGGCGTCGGTGTGGCCGGAGGAGGGGGCGTCGTCGAAGGGGCTGCGGCTCATCGGCCTGACCTCGGGGATTGGGAATGCTTAACGCGAGATTCTTAACGACAGTGAGGCACGCGGGCCGGCGGGACAAGGATCAGGCGGACACGATTCACCGGTCGCTCGCCGGCTCGCGCGCCGGCCGCGGGTCCCGCCCGGCCGCACGGCGGCCGGCCTCCAGCTCGGCCAGGGTGGCCCGGGCCTCGTCGATCTTCGCCGACAGCGCCTCGAGGATCTCGCGGCCCTCGCCGGAGAAGCCGCGCACCGCCTCGCCGGCCTGGGCGAGGGAGCGGCTGGTCTCCGCGAAGGCCCGGCCGTACTCGGCCTGGACCCGGTCGAGGCGCTTCAGCTTCAGGTACATCGGCAGCACGCAGGCGCAGGTCAGCAGCAGGGCTGCGAACAGGACGGCGTCAACGACCGAGGACGTCATCCATGAACTCCTTCTCCTGGGCGATCGGCTCGTCGATCCGCAGCACGTAGGACCCCTGCGCCTGCCCGACATGGCACCAGAACAGGGCCTGGTCGTTGCCCTCGAGCTTGACCAGCGTCTTGGGCGTCGCGTCGAGGGCGAGGATCTGCCCGACCTTCAGGTCGGCGATCTCGCCCAGCGTCAGCGTCCGCTCCTCCAGCACGGCGCGCAGCCGCACCTCTGTCCGCTGGACCTTGGCGGCGATCTGCTCGGCCCAGCGCGGGTCGCGCGAGGACGATTCGCCGGTGAGCACCTTGGCGAGGTTCTGGCGCATCGGCGCCAGCACCGATTGCGGGATGATGATGAACATCTCGCCGCCGCGGTTGAGCGCCTGGAGCAGGAACTTCGCCTCCAGCGCCTTGTTGCTGCGCCGGCCGATCACCGCGAAGTCGAGCCGGGTCTCGGTCCGCTCCAGCCGGAACGGGGTCTCGGAGACGAGGGCGAAGGCCGATTCGAGCGCCTTGCCGACCTGCTCGAAGGTCATCTGGGCGATGCGCAGCTCGATGCCCGAGAAGTTGCGCTCGTCGTCGAGCGGCTGCTCCGAGCCGTCGGCGCCGAGCAGCACCTCGACCATCGTGAAGATGAAGTCGCGGTCGAGCCCGACCAGGATGTGGCCGTCCCACTTCTCGGCGTGGAAGATGCCGACCACCGCGTTGGCGTCGTAGGGATCGAGCAGGTCGCCGAAGCGGCCGCTCTCGATGCCGTTGAGCGTGTAGTAGATCGGCGAGGCGACGAGATGCTTCATCGTGTCGACGCAGGCGGTCGCCAGCCGGTCGAAGATCACGTGCAGCATCGGCAGCCGGTCGAGCGACAGCCCGGCGGCGTTGAGCAGGCGGTCGCGGACGTCGGGGCGTTCCGATCCGGGTTGCTCCGGCACGGGCTGCTCCGGCGCCGCGTCCTCGTCGGGACGCTCCATCAGGCCGCTTCCCGCTGGGCGCCGCCGCCGACCGTGGCGGTCTCGACCTCGTCGATGGTCGGGCGATCGGAGGCGGCGATGCCCTTGCGGCCGTGCTCGACCGCGATCTGCGGCAGGGCGCCGTTCATGTAGGCGATGAGGCTCTGCTTCACGATGACGTAGACCGAACCCTGCTTCTCGCGCACGCCCTTCACCTTGACGGCCAGCGGCGCCAGCACGCCGTAGGAGGCGAACACCCCGATGAAGGTGCCGACGAGCGCCGCGCCGATCAACCCGCCGAGGATCTGCGGCGACTGGTCGAGGGCGCCCATCGCCTTGACGATGCCGAGCACCGCCGCGACGATGCCGAGCGCCGGCAGCGCCTCGGCGACCGTGTTGATCGCCGCGTAGGGCTTGAGCGCGTACTTGCGGAAGCTGCTGATCTCCTCCTCCATCAGCGCCTCGATCTCGTGCGAGCGGGCGTTGCCGATGAGGATCAGCCGGGCGTAGTCGCAGATGAACATCACGAGGTCGGGGTTCTTGGTGACGTCCGGATAGGCCTTGAAGATCTCGGAACTGGCCGGGTCGTCGAGGTGGGGCTCGACCTCGTTGCGCGGCTTGGTCTTGAGTTCGCGCATCAGGGCGTGGAGCAGCCCGAGCAGCGCGAGGTAGTCCCCGCGCTTGGGCACCTTGTCGAGGATCGCCTGGACCGACGCCTTGCCGGAATCGACCACCGTCTTCATCGGGTTGGCGATCACGAAGGTGCCGGCCGCCATGCCGCCGATGATGACGAACTCCCAGGGCTGCCAGATGACGATCAGGTGCCCGCCCATGGCGACGAAGCCGCCGAGCATCGAGCCGACCGCGATGACCAAACCGATGACGAAGCCCAAGGCCCCCGCCTCCCCCGAATCGCGGCCCCCGCCACGATAGGGGGCGGGATAGCCCGGGAGGCTTGCGCGGGGCTGGGCCTCCAGCCCCGCCGGGCTGGGCCTCCGGCCCCGCCGGGTTTCAGCTGCGGGTCACCGTCACGTCGAGGACCGGGCGGTGGTTGAGGGTCTGGAACACCACGCAGTAGCGTTCGGTGAGCTTGAGGAGCTGGTCGATCTTGTCCTGCGGCGCGTCGGTGTCGACGGCGAAGCCGAGGCGGATCGCCCGGAAGCCGACCGGGGCCTCCTTGTCGACGCCGAGGGTGCCGCGGAAGTCGAGGTCGCCCTCGGCCGTCACCGTCCCCTTGCGCAGCGCGATGCCGAGGGCGGTCGCGACCGCCTTCAGGGTCACGCCGGCGCAGGCCACCAGGGCTTCGAGCAGCATGTCGCCGGAGCACAGCTCGGCGCCGGACCCGCCGGAGGCCGGGTGCAGCCCGGCTACTGCCAGGGCCCGGCCGGTCTCGACCTTGCAGGCGATGGCGGTGTCGTCGAGGGAGCCCTGCGCCCGCAGGGTGACGACCGCCGCCTCCGGTTCGGCGCGGTAGCGGTCCTTGATCGGCGCCTGGAGCGCGCGCAGTTCGGTGGCGTCCATGGGGTGTCCTTCCGCGGCACGGGCGGCCTGCCGCCGCCCTTGGAGCGCCGGCTTAGCCGATCTCGCACAGGTTGTCCTCGTGGCGCCCTCCTCGATTGCGCGACGATCGGTCCGGCCCCGGCGCCCCCGGGTGATCCGACTCGGACGATGCGAGTCTCGCGACGTGATCCGGATGTGGAGGGCCGTTCGAAGGGCCGGATCTCGTCGCGCACCGGCCGGCTCGGCGCGGCTTCACGCTGAAGTGGCAGAAGTCACGGGCCGACAAGTCGGCGACGCATTAAACCGATCGCAATACATGGCCCGGCCTCTACCACTGGTATGTGTTCGTTGACGATTATGAAATCGACAATCATGTTTCCGAAGGCGCATGTCGGCAAATATTATTTGCTTGATCAGCCCGGATGATCTGCCATGGTGCGCCGATCGGAGCCGCTTTCGGATCCACGGGGATTATCCGATCATGGACGGCCTCAGCGACATCGGCAGCCGCCCGACGGATCAAAGCCGGCAGGACGGGCGAGGGGCGCCGGTTTCGACGACGCCCGGAACGACGAGGGCCGTCGCGACGAAGTTCGCTCTCCGGTCCGGCGGCGAGGCAGCCTTCGCGGAGTGGCAGGCCGCCTTCACCCGGGCGGCCTCCGCCGCCGCCGATTTCGTGAGCCTGGAGATCATTCCGGCCTCGCCCGGCTCGCCCGATTGGCAGGTCATCCAGCGCTTCCGCACGCCCGGGGCGCTCGCCCGCTGGCTGGACGACGCGGAGCGCGCCGCGCTCCTGGCCGCTCTCGCCGATCTCGAAGGCCCCGGCCGGCCGGCCCACGCCGACGAGGCGGCGCCGGACTTCCACTCGACCACCACCGTCACGGAGGTGGTCACGACCGTCGTCACCCCCGGGCAGGAGGAGGCATTCCGGCTCTGGGTCGAACGGATCCAGAAGGTGCAGGCGCGCTTCCCCGGCTACATGGGCACCCTGGTCCAGGCGCCTCTGTCGCCGGAGGTCCCGTACTGGACCACGCTGATCCGCTTCGAGTCCCCGGCCTTCCTCGATGCCTGGCTCGGGTCGCCGGAGCGGAAGGCGATCCTGGCCGAGGCGGCACCCCGGATGTCGACCTGGCAGAACCACCGGATGACCGGCGGCTTCTCCGGCTGGTTCGCCGACGCGCCGCGGCAGGCCCCGCCGCCGGCCTGGAAGCAGACCTGCCTCGTGCTCCTGGTGCTGTTTCCGGTCGTGATGCTGGAGATCCGCTTCCTGAGCCCGCTGCTGAGCGGTCTCGACGTGGCGGTCTCGACCTTCATCGGCAACGCGATCAGCGTCTCGGTGGTGTCCTGGCCGCTGATGGCCGGCGCCATCGTCTGCCTGGGCTGGTGGCTGCGGCCGGCCCCCGCACCGGCGCTGGCGCACGGAGATCCTCGGAGCGGCGGTCCTCGCCGGCCTCTACGCCCTCGAGCTCCTGATCTTCACCCGCTTGCTCTGATCGCCTCTCGCAGGGTGCGGGGGTGAGAAACGACCGTCGACGACGAGGAGAGACGACCATGTCCCAGGAACACGGCGAGGATCACGAGAGGTTCATGGCCCGGGCGATCGCCCTGTCGGAGAAGACCTCGCTGGTCGACAGCGCCGGCGGCGTCTTCGGCTGCGTCATCGTGCAGGACGGCGAGATCATCGCGGAGGGCGCCAACCGCGTCGTCGCCGAGAACGATCCGACCTGGCACGGGGAGATCGAGGCGATCCGCAAGGCGTGCAAGGCGCAGGGGAGCTTCAAGCTGCGCGACGCGACGCTCTACACCAGCGCCGAGCCCTGCCCGATGTGCATGGCGGCGGCGTACTGGGCCGGCGTCAAGCGGGTCTACTACGCGGCGCAGGTCGAGGACGCGCTGGAATACGGCGGCTTCGACGACAGCATGATCTACGCCGAGCTCAAGAAGGACGTCGGGGAACGCTCGATCCCGACAGAGCAGATCATGCGCGCCGAGGCGGTCGAGGTCTGGAAGAAGTACGCCCAGAAGGAGGACCGGGTCCCGTACTGACCGGCGCCGGGATCCCGGCGCGGACGAAGGAGACCCGCCCGGGCGGCGTGCCCGGGCGGGAGCCAACCTGAAGGTGTGCTGGGTCATGGACATCGACGGCCTGAGAGCCACCTGCCGTGGCGCGGTCCTCACGGCGGAGGATCCGGATTTCGCGCGGACGCTGCACGGGAACCTCTGGAACCGGCTGATCCCCGACGACCGCGCGCCGCAGGTCCTCGTCAGGGCTGCGGACGAGGACGACGTCGCCGCCGCCGTGCGGTTCGCGCGGGCGAACCGCCTGAAGGTCGTGGTGCGCGGCGGCGGTCACAACTGGTGCCAGCCGACCCTGCGCCGCGGCGGCGTCATGATCGACCTGCGCGACTTCACGAAGGTCGTGTCGATCGATGCCGCGAACCGCCGGGCGGTCATCCAGCCGGTCATCAGCAACCGCGACATCCAGAAGGCCCTCAATCCGCTCGGGCTCGCCTTCCCGACCGGCCATTGCCCAGAGGTGAAGGCGAGTGGCTACCTCCTGGGCGGCGGCATGGCGTGGAACCCCACGGTCTGGGGCTGCGCCGCGGAGAGCGTGGAGGCGATCGAGCTGGTCACCGCCGAGGGCGAGCTGATCCGCGCGAGCGCGACCGAGAACCCCGACTTCTTCTGGGCCGCCCGCGGCGCGGGCTCGGGCTTCTTCGGCGTCGTCACCCGGTACCACCTCCGGCTCCATGCGCTGCCGGGAGCCATCCACGGCAGCACGTATTTCTTCCGGCTGGAGGACGCACCGGCCATCGGCGCGTGGCTCGGGGAGGCGGCGGCGCGGATCGCGCCGAGCGTCGAATTGAGCCAGTTCGTCCTGCAGGCGCCGCCGGACCTCCGGGGCGCCGCCGCCGCGGACGGCGGCTGGCTCTGCATGGTGACCGGCACGGCGTTCGAGGACACGCCGGAGGCGGCCAGGGCCGCGCTGCGGCCGCTGGAGAACTCGCCGGTCCCGCCGCTCTCGGCCTCGGCCGCGGCACCGCTCGACTTCGAGCAGCTCTTCGACGGCTCGGGCGCCCTGTGGCCGGACGGCGTCCGCGCCAGGGTCGAGGCGACCCTTTACGATCACGGCCCCGGGGAGATGATGCGGGCGGTGCTGCCCCTGTTGCCGCACGCGCCCTCGGCCACCACGGTGTTCCTGTTCACCATCTTCTGCGGACCCGCCGTGCCCGCGCCGCAGAAGGACATGGCCTGCTCGATCTCCGCGCGGGTCTATGGCGGTCCGTGGACGATGTGGTGGGACGCGCGCGACGACGCGTCCAACGCCGCCTGGCACCGGGAGATGATCGAGACCCTGCGGCCCTACAACATCGGCTACTACATCGGCGAGACGAACACGGTCGAGCGGCCGTCCAGCGCGACGCAGGCGTTCACGCCCGAGAAGTGGCAGCGGCTCTGCGCGCTGCGGGACCGGTACGATCCCGACCGGGTGTTCTTCGACTACTTCGACGGCCTGACCGGCGGGGACTGATCCGGGGGCGCCGGTCGCGCCTCGGCGGCGCCGGGGGTTGCATTCCGGCCGGCGGGTGCGAACATCCCGGCCGGCGCCCGGCCTTCCGGATCGGATACCCCGCCGTTTGCCAGACCTCCCGGACCGCATGTACGACAGCGCCGCTGATCTCGCCCGCCTCCTCGCCAGCATCGACCAGACCACCAGCGACCCGACCCGCCTGCGCGAGCGGCTCGTGCCCGAGCTGCGGCGCATCATCGAGGCCGGGCGCGCCGACGCGGAGCAGCGCCTGCTGCGCGAGCGCGACGGCCTCGCCTGCGCCCGCCGCCTGTGCGGCGGGATGGATGCGGTGATCCGGGCGATCTACGACGCGGTGGTCAAGCGGCTCTACCGGGCCGACAACCCGACCGCCGCCGAGCAGATCGCCGTCGTCGCGACGGGCGGCTACGGCCGCGGCACCCTGGCGCCGGGCTCCGACATCGACCTGCTGTTCCTGCTGCCCTACAAGCAGACCGCCTGGAGCGAGAGCGTCGTCGAGGCGATGCTCTACGTGCTGTGGGACCTCAAGCTGAAGGTCGGCCACGCCACCCGCTCGGTCGCCGACTGCCTGCGCGAGGGCCGCGGCGACATGACCATCCGCACCTCGCTGCTCGAGGCCCGGTTCCTGTTCGGCGACCGGACGCTGTTCGACGAACTCGCCACCCGGTTCGACCGCGAGGTGGTGCAGGGCACGGCGGCGGAGTTCGTCGAGGCCAAGCTGCGCGAGCGCGACACCCGGGTGTCGAAGAGCGGCGCCTCGCGCTACCTCGTCGAGCCGAACGTCAAGGACGGCAAGGGCGGGCTTCGCGACCTCCACACCCTGTTCTGGATCGCCAAGTACACCTTCCGGGTGAGGGAGCAGGAGGAGCTGGTCGAGGCCGGCCTGTTCACCACCGAGGAGCTGCGGCTGTTCGAGCGCTGCGACGAGTTCCTGTGGCGGGTGCGCTGCCACATGCACTTCGTCACCGGCCGCTCGGAGGAGCGGCTGTCGTTCGGGCTGCAGCCGCGCATCGCCGAGCGGCTCGGCTACGCCGCCCGGGGCGGCCTCACCGCCGTCGAGCGGTTCATGAAGTCGTACTTCCTCATCGCCAAGGACGTCGGCGACCTCACCGCCATCGTCTGCGCCGAGATGGAGGCCCGCCACGCCAAGCGCCCGCCGGTGCTCGACCGCTGGCTCGGCCGGTTCAAGCAGCGCTTCCGGAGCACCGATCTCGAGGCGGAGGAGTTCCGCATCGACAACGGCCGCCTCAACGTCCGCGGCGACGACGCCTTCGAGCGCGACCCGGTCAACCTGATCCGGCTGTTCTGGCTCTCCGACCGTCACGACCTGCCGATCCACCCCGACGCCAGCCGTCTCGCCACCCGGTCGCTGAGCCTGATGAGCCCGATGGTCCGGGTCGACCGCGAGGCCAACCGCCTGTTCCTGGAGTTGCTGACCTCGCAGAACGCCCCCGAGACGGTGCTGCGGCACATGAACGAGACCGGGGTGCTCGGGCGGTTCGTGCCGGATTTCGGCCGCATCGTCGCGATGATGCAGTTCAACATGTACCACCACTTCACGGTGGACGAGCACCTGATCCGCTCGCTCGGCGTGCTGGCGACGATCGAGAGCGGCGAGGCCAGGGACGAGCACCCCCTCGCGCATCGCCTCGCCGGCACGATCCAGAACCGCCGGGCGCTCTACGTCGCGATGTTCCTCCACGACATCGCCAAGGGCCGCAAGGAGGACCACTCGACCGCCGGCGCCGCCGTCGCCCGCAAGCTCTGCCCGCGCTTCGGCCTCGATGCCGCCGAGACCGACACGGTCGCGTGGCTCGTCGAGCACCACCTGCTGATGTCGATGACGGCCCAGAGCCGCGACCTGTCCGACCCGAAGACGATCGAGACCTTCGCCAAGGTGGTGCAGAGCCTGGAGCGGCTGAAGCTGCTGCTGATCCTCACCATCGCCGACATCAAGGCGGTGGGGCCGGGGGTGTGGACCGCCTGGAAGGCGACGCTGCTGCGCACGCTGTTCTACGAGACCGAGGTGGTGCTGTCGGGCGGCCACTCGGAGATCGCCCGCACCGACCGGGTCCGCCTGATCCAGATGCGCCTGCGCGAGCAGCTCGGCGAGTGGTCGTCCGAGACGTTCGACGCCTACGCCGCCCGGCACTTCCCGCCCTACTGGCTCAAGGTGGAGGCCGGCCGCCAGCTCGAGAACGCCCGCTTCGTCGCCGAGGCGGAGGCGGCGGGCCGCACCGTCGCGACCGCCTGCGAGACCGACCCGTCCCGGGGCGTCACCGAGCTGACGGTCTACTCGCCCGACCATCCGCGGCTGCTCGCGATCCTCACCGGCGCCTGCGCGGCGGCCGGCGGCAACATCGTCGACGCCCAGATCTTCACCACCACCGACGGCTTCGTCCTCGACACCATCACCCTGTCGCGGGCCTTCGACCGCGACGAGGACGAGCTGCGGCGCGCCTCGCGCATCGCCACCGCGATCGAGCGGGCGCTCAAGGGCGAGATCCGCATCGCCGACCTCGTCGCCGACCGCCACCCGGCCAAGGACCGGCCGGTCACCTTCCCGGTCGCGCCGGACCTCGCGGTCGACAACGCGCTCTCGGCCCGCGAGACCGTTCTGGAGATCTCCGGCCTCGACCGGCCGGGCCTGCTCTACGACCTCACCACGGCGCTCAGCCGGCTCAACCTCAACATTACCTCGGCCCACGTCGCCACCTTCGGCGAGAAGGCGGTGGACGTGTTCTACATCACCGATCTCACCGGCACGAAGGTGACCCAGCCCGACCGGCAGGCGACGATCCGCCGGGCGGTGATGGCGGTGTTCGAGGCCGAGGCCGGTCCGCGCCGGGCGCCCCCGCGCCGCATCGAGCCCGGCCGGAGCGGGGACGACGCGCCAGAGCCCGGTGCGGCCCCCCCGACCTGAGGCCGCCCGCTCCCGCCGGCCTCAAGGCCCAGCTTGATTTCCGCCCGGCGGGGCCTGATATCAGCGCCATCCCCGATTTCTGTTCTGGAACGACGATGACGCCGAACGACACGGAGCATGCCGCGCGCACGACGCCGGAAGTCAGCGCGGACCCTGCCCAGGACGCCGCCAGCCTGCTCGATCCGAACTACCCGGGCGCCGAACCCGATCGGGTCGCCCTGCTCGAGGCCGAGAAGATCGACCTCAAGGACAAGCTGCTGCGCACCCTGGCCGACATGGAGAACCTGCGCCGGCGGACCGAGCGCGAGGTTGCCGACGCCCGGACCTACGCGGTGACCAACTTCGCCCGCGACATGCTCAACGCCGCCGACAACATCCGGCGCGCCCTGGAGAGCGTGCCGAACGACGCCCGCTCCGGCGCCGAAGGCCCCCTCAAGGCCCTGGTCGACGGCATCGAGCTGACCGAGCGCGATCTGCTCAAGACCCTGGAGCGCCACGGCGTGAAGCCGGTGACCCCGCAGGGCCAGCGCTTCGACCCCAACCTGCATCAGGCGATGTTCGAGGTGCCGAACCCCGACCTCGCCACCGGCACCGTGGTCCAGGTGGTCCAGACCGGCTACGTCATCGGCGACCGCGTCCTGCGCCCGGCCCTGGTCGGCGTCGCCAAGGGCGGTCCCAAGCCGGACGCCTCGAAGCCGGATGCGGCCCCGAAGCCGGCGGAGGGCTGACGCCGGCGGCGCCCGCCCGGGGAGGGCCGATGCCCTCCCGGCTTCCGTCACGGGAACCCGACGCTGTCGACCACCTTGCGGAACCGCGGCAGCGTCGCGTCGCGGTCGGTGGCCCGCACCACCCCGACGGCGCGGAAGTAGCCGTCGGGCTTGAAGCGAATCGTCTGGCTCACCGCCACCGGCGTGCCGGAGGGGATGTCGGTGGCGCGCGCGACGATCTCGTGCCAGTCGGCGCCGTTCTGCCGGAAGCTCTGCGACCGCTCGACCACGAAGTCCTTCATCGTCTGATTCGAGTACAGCGCCGCCCGGGCGAAGGCGTCGCGCTGCTCGGGCCCCGGTGCCGGCTGCACCGCCTCGGCGAGGACCAGGATCGGCTGCTCCAGGCTCATCATCTGGTCCTTCGGCCCGTCGGTGTAGAGCACCGAGTTGCCGGCGAGCACCCGCACCGGGCGGAAGCCGGCGGTCTCCGTGACCTTGAACGGCAGGGCCGCGACCTGGGCGTCGAGACTCAGCGCCGGGCGCACCCGCACGCTGGTCAGCATCGCCCGCATCGCGTCGTCGCTCTGGGACCCGGGCAGCGACTGGCCGATGACGAGACCGGTCACGGTCGGGTCCGACACCAGCAGGATCCACTTGTGCACCACCGGGGCGCCGGGTTGCTCGATCGGCTGCTCGCCGCTGAACAGCACGCCCTCCTGCCCATCCGGGAGCTTCAGCGTTTCCCGGTTCTTCAGCGTCAGACCCTGGTTCTTCAGGTTGTCGGGCGTGAAGTTCGTGTCGAGGTCGCGGTAGGCCTGCGGCGGCAGCTCGACCACCGACACGGTGGCGCCGCCGCCCTGGCGCTCGAAGCCGGTGAAGCGGCGGGAGACCGCCATCTCGCCCGCCGGCTCGAACCCGAAGCGGGAGCCCGGCGGGTAGATCGGATCGGCCGCCAGGGCCTGGGCCGGCAGCACGGCGAGGCTCAGCAGGGCGGCAAGGACGCGCAGCGACATGGTTGTGGTGTTCTCCCGGATCCGCCCCGCGCCGGAGGCGGACGACCGTGACGATGGGTCGTCCCGCACAGGCCGCATGTCAAGCGCGGCCGCGGTCGCGAGGACCGGATCCCGGGCGTCTGGACTGGACCTCAACCCTTCTGGTGGGCGATGACCTTGTCCCTGATGCCGTCGTACACGCCGGACGGGAGGATCTTCTTCGACAGAAGCTCGTCCTTGCCGCGATAGGGGCGGCCCTTGATGATCGCGTCGGCGCGGGCGGGTCCGATTCCCGGAAGGGCGTCGAGCTGGTCCTTGCTGGCGGAGTTGATATCGATCGGCGCCGGCTTCGGGGCGGCGTCGCGCGTCCCCGTTGCCCGAGCCGGTGCCTGGGCGGGCGCCGGTGCCTGCGCCAGGGCCGGGGCGGCGAGGCAGGCGAGCACGGCCGCGGCGCGGCCGAGGCGGGCGAGGGAGTGGATCGCTGACGTCATGGGGCCCTCCGGAAGGCGCGAGCCGGCGCGGGGCGCCCGCCGCCGGGACCCGCATGGGGCGCCCGCGCGCTTGAACGGGAGCTTAAGGGATCCGGCGCCAAAAACCCGCCCGGCGGGCTAGCCATGGCGGGTCCCGCTCTGTATAAGCCCCGCTCCGATCAGAATCGCGACGCGCGCGGCGCTCCGCCCGGGGCGGCCGCGCCTGTGTTTGTTTGTACGGGAATACGTTCGATGGCCGTTCCGAAGCGAAAGACCTCCCCGTCGCGGCGCGGCATGCGCCGTTCCGCCGACGCCCTCAAGGCCCCGACCTACGTCGAGGACAAGGATTCCGGCGAACTGCGCCGCCCCCACCACATCGACCTGAAGACCGGCATGTATCGCGGCCGGCAGGTGCTGAAGGTCAAGGCCGAGGCGTGATCGGGCGGGCGGCGCCCGCGCCGCCTGGATCCGGTACGGCATGACGGCGCCCCTCGCGGGCGCCGTCGTCGTTTGTGCCGGGGGCCGTTCAGCTCCGGCCGCCCACCGCGTAGCGGGCCGCCGCCTCACGGGTGCGCCGCCGCCGCGGCGGGCGCAGCGCACCGGCTGGCCCGTCGATCAACTGCACGAGGAACGTCGCCAGCGGCCGCGCCGGGACCGGTCCCGGCGGCGCGCGCGGCGTCAGCGGCACCAGGGCGCGTCCGGTCGGCTCGTTCTCCGCGCCGGCCTCGTCCCGCTCCGGCACGACCGTCCCACGATCTGACATCGATGCCCCCTCCACAGGCTGCTGCGGAGGCAACGCCGCAAGGGGCAGGCCGCGTTCCAGCGTGGCCGCGGGCGCTCGCGACGGCACGACGCTGCGCTGCGTTGCCCGGAGCGGGCGCCTCCGGCCGCGGCGGCGGGCTACTTCTTCGCCAGGGCCTCGAGGCGGCTCTGCATCTCGGCCATCTGGCGCTTCAGGTCGTCGAGTTCGCCGCGCGGGGCCTGGGGCGGGGCGGGGGGCGTGGATGCCGGCTCGGCCGCCTTCTCGCCTCCGGGCGGGGTGAAGGGGGTGAACATCCGCATCGCCTCGCTGAACAGGGTGACGTTGGCCCGCACCTGCTCCTCCATGGCGTGCTGGAACGCGCTCGGCCCGAAGGTCTGGGACATCTTCTCGCGCAGGCCGTTCTGCTCCTTGGCGAGATGGTCCATCGAGAATTCGAGGTAGCTCGGCACCATCGCCCGCATGCTGTCGCCGTAGAAGCGGATCAACTGGCGCAGGAACGCCACCGGCAGGAGGTTCTCGGCCCCGGCCTTGTTCTCCTGCTCGAAGATGATCTGGGCCAGGACCGAGCGGGTGATGTCCTCGCCCGACTTGGCGTCGTAGACCACGAAATCCTCGCCGCCCTGCACCATCGCGGCGAGATCCTCGAGCGTGACGTAGGTCGAGGTGCCGGTGTGGTAGAGCCGCCGGTTGGCGTACTTCTTGATGACGGTGGGTGCCGACTTGCCGCTGTCCGCCATCTCGACGGCATCTCCCTGTGCGATCCCGGTGCGATGACGCCGATCCGGGATCCAGTCACGTTCTACGGATGCAACCTTAAGGCCTTCGTGCGCTGGCGAAAACAGCAATTTGCGCATGATCCACCCAAACCCGACGCCGCCCGGACCGGGGACGACCGCGCCGCCCGGCCGCGTTCCGGGCCGAGGGGCGGCTTGACTTCCCGTGGGGCAGGGCTTTCATCGACGCCGGGAGCGAGGAAGGCGCGGAGTGCCCGGTTGAGCCGGGGATCCACATCCGGCAGCCGAACGCACGCCTTGAGGAGATGCGCATGGCACAAGACACGGACATCGTCATCGTGGGGGCCGCCCGGACGCCGGTCGGCTCGTTCAACGGCGCCTTCGCCAACGTGCCGGCCCACAAGCTCGGCGCCGTCGCCATCAAGGCGGCGCTGGAGCGGGCCAAGGTCTCCCCCGAGGAGGTCGACGAGGTGATCTTCGGTCAGGTGCTGGCCGCCGGCGAGGGTCAGAACCCCGCCCGCCAGGCCGCCATGGCCGCCGGCATCCCGCAGGAGAAGACCGCCTGGGGCCTCAACCAGCTCTGCGGCTCGGGCCTGCGCACCGTCGCGGTCGGCCTGCAGCAGATCGCCAACGGCGATGCCAGCATCATCGTGGCCGGCGGCCAGGAATCGATGTCGATGGCGCCCCACGCCCAGTACCTGCGCGGCGGCCAGAAGATGGGCGACCTCAAGCTCGTCGACACGATGATCAACGACGGCCTGATGGACGCCTTCAACGGCTACCACATGGGCACCACCGCGGAGAACATCGCCCAGAAGTGGCAGCTCACCCGCGAGCAGCAGGACGCCTTCGCGACCCGTTCGCAGAACAAGGCCGAGGCCGCCCGCAAGGAAGGCCGGTTCAAGGACGAGATCGCCCCGGTCACGGTGCCGTCCCGCAAGGGCGACGTGGTCGTCTCCGACGACGAGTACATCCGCGAGGGCGCGACCGTCGAGTCGATGGCCAAGCTGCGCCCGGCCTTCTCGAAGGAGGGCACCGTGACCGCCGGCAACGCGTCGGGCATCAACGACGGCGCCGCCGCGGTGGTGCTGATGACCGCCGCCGAGGCCGAGCGCCGCGGCCTCAAGCCGCTCGCCCGCATCGCCTCCTGGGCCACCGCCGGCGTCGATCCCAAGATCATGGGGACCGGCCCGATCCCGGCCTCGCGCAAGGCGCTGGAGAAGGCCGGCTGGAAGGCCTCCGACGTCGACCTGGTCGAGGCCAACGAGGCGTTCGCCGCCCAGGCGCTGGCCGTCAACAAGGAGCTCGGCTTCGACGACGGCAAGGTCAACGTCAACGGCGGCGCCATCGCGATCGGTCACCCGATCGGCGCGTCCGGCGCCCGGGTGCTGGTGACGCTGCTGCACGAGATGCAGCGCCGCGACGCCAAGAAGGGCCTCGCCACCCTGTGCATCGGCGGCGGCATGGGCGTCGCCATGTGCCTGGAGCGCTGAGCCCGCCCGGGGCGCCGGGCGGCGCCTGATCCGGGAGGAGCGCCGTCGCGGCCCCTCCCGTGGAAACACCGCGATGGGGGCGCCCTGGTCCCGGGCGCCCCCTCCCGCTCCGGCCCGCCGTCGGCCGATTCGCGGCGCCGATGCGAAAAATGATGCAACGTTGCTTGGTCTGGGTAGTTTTGTTCTGGCAAGCCGGCCCGACGATTGCCCGGCAGGGCTTGTGCAGGACTTTTTCGGTGTGCTGGTCCTGCCCGACCTTGCGGAAGATCTAGCCCGGGTCACCGGGATTGCCATAAAGATTGCTCGGGCGGGGCTTGCAGACCCGACCAACCGGGTAAGGCGGCGGTTCTCCGGCCATCGTGCGGAGCATCGCCGAAGGGATGTGAAACGTCTCGAACGCTTCGAGGAGAGGGACATGGCAGAACGCGTCGCACTGGTCACCGGCGGCACGCGCGGCATCGGCGCTGCGATATCGAAAGGTCTCAAGGAGGCCGGCTACAAGGTCGCCGCCAATTACGGCGGCAACGACGAGGCCGCCCAGGCCTTCAAGGCGGAGACCGGGATTCCGGTGTTCAAGTTCGACGTCGGCGACGCCGCCGCCTGCGAGAGCGGCATCCGCGCCGCCGAGGCCGAACTGGGCCCGATCGACGTCCTGGTCAACAATGCCGGCATCACCCGCGACGGCATGTTCCACAAGATGACCTTCGAGCAGTGGCAGGCGGTGATCCGCACCAACCTCGATTCGATGTTCACCTGCACCCGTCCGCTGATCGACGGCATGCGGGCCCGCGGCTTCGGCCGCATCATCCTGATCTCGTCCATCAACGGCCAGAAGGGCCAGATGGGCCAGACCAACTACTCCGCCGCAAAGGCCGGCGTGATCGGGTTCGCCAAGGCCCTGGCGCAGGAGAACGCCAACAAGGGCATCACCGTCAACGTGATCGCCCCGGGCTACATCGCCACCGAGATGGTGAAGGCGATCTCGCCGGACGTGCTGAAGGCCAAGATCCTGCCCCACATCCCGGTCGGCCGCCTCGGCGAGGCCGAGGAGATCGCCCGGGCGGTCGAGTTCCTGGCCGGCGAGCAGGCGGGCTTCATCACCGGCTCGACCCTGACCATCAACGGCGGCCAGTACTTCCACTGAGCGACTTGCACCGAGCGACTTGGCCGGCCCTGCCCGCATGGCGGGGAGGGCCGGCGGCCGCGCAAATCCCTTGCAAAACCGGCCATACGGGATTATGTCCCCGGCATCAGTTCTGGTTGCGGTCGAGAGGTCGCGGTTCGGGAGTGGGCCCCTCGGGGTCCGCTCTTTTTTATTGCCGCTGACACGGACGCGCCGGGACGACGACTGCCCACGGCCCGAGCCAGCATGACCGACACGCCCGAGACTCCCCCGCACGAGAAGCGCCTGATCGCCGAGACGGGCGTCGCCGCCCGCGTGGCGCAGATCGTCGAACCGGCGATCGAGGGGCTCGGCTACCGCCTCGTGCGGGTGCGGGTGACCGGCCACAACGGCTGCACCGTGCAGATCATGGCCGAGCGCCCGGACGGCACGATGTCGGTCGACGATTGCGAGGCGGTGAGCCGCTCGATCTCGCCGCTGCTCGACCTCGACGACCCGGTCGGCCGGGCCTACCACCTCGAGATCTCCTCGCCGGGCATCGACCGGCCGCTGGTGCGCGCGGGCGACTTCGTCCGTTGGGCCGGCTACGAGGCCAAGGTCGAGCTGGCGGTGCCGCTCGACGGCCGCAAGCGCTTCCGCGGCGTGATCGGGCCGGTCGATCCCGCCGGCGCCACGGTCCGCATCGCGCTGGACGACGTGAAGGAGGGGCTGCCGGACGCCTACGACCTGCCGTTGCGCGACCTCGGCGAGGCCCATCTCGTGCTCACCGACGAGCTGATCCGCGAATCCCTGCGCCGCGGCCCGGCCCCGGCGCAGGATGGCGACGAGGACGAGGATGCGGACGACGACGTCCCGCCCGTCTCCACCCACTGAAGCACCCCAGACCCACCCCGCTTGCGAGTAAGGATTGACCCGATGGCCGTCGTCAGCGCCAACAGGCTCGAACTCCTCCAGATCGCCGACGCGGTCGCGCGCGAGAAGGTGATCGACCGCCAGATCGTCATCGAGGCGATGGAGGAGGCGATCGCCAAGGCCGCCCGCTCGCGCTACGGCGCCGAGACCGACGTCCACGCCGAGATCGACCCCCGCACCGGGGCACTGCGGCTGTCGCGCCACCTCCTCGTCGTCGACGAGATCGAGAACGACGCCCGCGAGATCGACCTCGCCGCCGCCCGTCGCCACAACCCGGCGGCCCAGGTCGGCGACGTGATCTCCGACACCCTGCCGCCGTTCGATTTCGGCCGCGTCGCCGCCCAGTCGGCCAAGCAGGTCATCGTCCAGAAGGTCCGCGACGCCGAGCGGGCGCGCCAGTACGACGAGTACAAGGACCGCATCGGCGAGATCATCAACGGCACGGTCAAGCGGGTCGAGTACGGCAACGTCATCGTCGATCTCGGTCGCGGCGAGGGCATCGTGCGCCGCGACGAGACGATCCCGCGCGAGACCTTCCGGCCCGGCGACCGCATCCGCTCCTACCTGTTCGACGTCCGCTCCGAGGTGCGCGGGCCGCAGATCTTCCTCTCGCGCTCGCACCCGCAGTTCATGGCCAAGCTGTTCGGCCAGGAAGTGCCGGAGATCTACGACGGCATCGTCGAGGTGAAGGCGGTCGCCCGCGACCCGGGCTCGCGCGCCAAGATCGCGGTGATCTCGCGCGATTCCTCGATCGATCCGGTCGGCGCCTGCGTCGGCATGCGCGGCTCGCGCGTGCAGGCGGTGGTCGGCGAACTGCAGGGCGAGAAGATCGACATCATCCCGTGGTCGCAGGACCAAGCGACCTTCATCGTCAACGCGCTCCAGCCGGCCGAGGTGGTGAAGGTGGTGCTCGACGAGGAGGCCGACCGGATCGAGGTCGTGGTGCCCGACGACCAGCTCTCGCTGGCGATCGGCCGGCGCGGCCAGAACGTGCGGCTGGCCTCGCAGCTCACCGGCTGGGACATCGACATCCTGACCGAGGCCGAGGAGTCGGAGCGCCGGCAGAAGGAGTTCGTCGAGCGCACCAACACCTTCATGGGCGCCCTCGACGTCGACGAGACCGTGGGCCAGCTCCTCGCCGCCGAGGGCTTCCGCTCGGTGGAGGAGATCGCCTACGCCGAGCCGAACGACCTCGGCAGCATCCAGGGCTTCGACGAGGAGACCGCGGCCGAGATCCAGGCCCGCGCCCAGGATTATCTCGCCCGCATCGAGGCGGAGAACGACGCCCGCCGCCTCGAACTCGGCGTGTCCGACGACCTACGCGAGATCGACGGCATCACCACCCCGATGATGGTCGCGCTGGGCGAGAACGACGTGAAGAACGTCGAGGACCTCGCCGGCTGCGCCACCGACGATCTCGTCGGCTACACCGAGGGACGCGGAGCGGACGCCGTCCGCCACGCCGGCTACCTCGACGGCTTCGAGCTGTCCCGGGCCGAGGCCGAGGCGATGATCATGGCGGCCCGCGTCCATGCCGGCTGGGTCGAGGCGCTGCCGGTCGAGGAGGCGGAGGCCGCCGGGGACGACGAGGACGGCGAAGCCGAGGAGGTCCCGGCCGGGGACGAGGTGGTCGGGGCCGGGACGGCCGCGGACGAGGCCGCCGAGGACCGGCCGGTCTGAGTTCGCGGCACGGGCAGGATTCCGCGATGAGCACCGATACGCCGACCGATGCCGGGACCGCCCCGGACGTCCTCGACGCCGGGCTCGGCCGTGGCCGCGCCGGAGCCGAGCGGACCTGCCTCGCGACCCGCAAGGTCCTGCCGCCAGCGGCGATGATCCGCTTCGTTCTCGGGCCGGACGGAACGGTCGTGCCCGATCTCAGGGCGAAGCTGCCGGGGCGCGGCGGCTGGGTCACCGCGACGCGCCGGGCGGTCGAGGAGGCGGTGCGCCGCCGTCAGTTCGCCCGGGCGTTCAAGCGTCAGGGCGTGGTCGCGGCGCCCGATCTCGCGGATGTGATCGAGGCGGCCCTGCGCCAGGACCTGCGCCAGGGCTTCGCGCTCGCCAACAAGGCGGGCTGCGTCGTCACCGGCTTCACCAAGGTCGAGAGCGCCGTCACGAGCGAGGCCGGCATCGCCGCCCTCGTGCACGCGGCCGATGCCAGCGCCGACGGGCGACGCAAGCTCGCCCAGGCATTGCGCAGACGGTACGGCGATGCCATATCGGGGGTCCCGGTGGTGAATGACCTGTCCAGTGAGGAATTGGACATGGCCTTGGGCCGGGATCATGTGATACATGCAGCCCTCGTCGCGGGAGCCGGCACAACCGGCTTGCTCGCGCGTTGGCGTCGGCTCCGCACGTTTCGCGGCGAGCCGGCGACATCCGGAGAGACCGGAGCGTCGTCGGACGCAGCCGGCTTACCGGACGACGCCCAGGACGACGGCGGGATTGATCGGGCCGGCCCCTCCGAGGCCGGTGGTTGAGTGAATGGATGGGATCGGCCCGCCTCCGCGGGCTCGCTCCCGGGATGCGAGTGGGAGGCGGCCTCCGATGGGTTGCGTCCCGGGACGATGAGAACCCCCAGGGTCTGAACTGAATGAGTGAGACGAAGAATCCGGGCGACAAGACGTTGCACACGGCCCCCTCGAAGACGCTTTCGATGAAGCGCCCGGTCGAGCAGGGCGTCGTGCGCCAGAGCTTCTCCCATGGCCGCTCGAAGTCGGTGGTGGTCGAGACGGTGAAGCGTCGTGTCGGCGGTGCCAGTCCGGCGCCCACGGCCGCGAAGGAGTCGGCGGCCGCCGCCCCCGCACCGAGCCGGCCGTCGCGCTCGGCGGAGCGGCAGGGGCCGGCCCGCTCGGGCGTGGTGCTGCGCACCCTCAGCGACCAGGAGCAGAGCGCGCGGCTCGCCGCCCTCGCCGACGCCCGCCGTCGCGAGGAGGACGACCGCCGTCGCGCCGCCGACGAGGCCCGCCGCCGCGTCGAGCGCGAAGCGGCCGAGGTCCGCGAGCGCGAAGCCGCCGAGGCGCGCAAGCGCGAGGAGGAGGACCGCCGCCGGCAGGAAGAGGCGCGCAAGCGCCGCGCCGCCGAGGAGGCCGAGCGTCGCGCCGAGGAGGCCGCCCGCACCAGTGCGCCGGCTCCCGCCCCGACCCCGGCGCAGGCGCCCGCACCGGCTGCCGTGGCTGCCGCTCCCAAGGCACCGGCCAAGGCTCCGGCGGCACGCCCCGCCGCCGCCCCGCGCCCGGCGGCGCCCGGCGGCGCGCGTCCGGCCGCCGCGTCGGCCCGTCCCGCGATCGCGCCGCGCCCGGCCTCGGCCGAGCCGCGCCGGGTGCTGACCGTCGACGCGCGCAAGCCCCGCGACCTGAACTTCATGGCCCGTCCGGCGCCGAAGCCGGAGCCCAAGCCCGAGGCGAAGCCGGCGACCCCGGCCGCTCAGGCCGGCGCCGCCAAGCCCGCGACCACTGCCCGCCCGGCCGCAGGCCGCGCCGCCGCGGCCGAGGAGGAGAGCGAGGCCAAGCGGGTCATTCGCCGTCCCGGCATGCCGCTGAAGGTCATCACCCCGCCCAAGACGCCGAAGTCTCCGGGCGGCGACCGCAACCGCGGTCGCCTCACCATCGCGACCGCGACCTCGGGTGAGGACGAGCGGACCCGTTCGCTCGCCTCGTTCCGCCGCCGCAACCAGCGCCTCACCGGCCACCGTCAGGTGGAGCAGAAGGAGAAGCTGGCGCGCGAGGTGGTCATTCCCGAGACGATCACGATCCAGGAACTCGCCAACCGCATGAGCGAGCGGGCGGTCGACGTGATCCGCCTGCTGATGAAGCAGGGCCAGATCCACAAGATCACCGACGTGATCGACTCGGACAGCGCCCAGCTCATCGCCGAGGAACTCGGCCACACCGTGCGCCGCGTCGCCGAGTCCGACGTCGAGGAGGGCCTGTTCGACGAGCCCGATACCGACGAGGACACCCAGCCGCGCCCGCCGGTCGTGACCATCATGGGCCACGTCGACCACGGCAAGACCTCGCTGCTCGACGCGATCCGCAACGCCAACGTCGTGTCCGGCGAGGCTGGCGGCATCACCCAGCACATCGGCGCCTACCAGGTGACCTCGCCGTCCGGCGGCGCGATCACCTTCATCGACACCCCCGGCCACGCGGCGTTCACCTCGATGCGCGCCCGCGGCGCCCGGGTGACCGACATCGTGGTGCTGGTGGTGGCGGCCGACGACGGCGTCATGCCCCAGACGATCGAGGCGATCTCCCACGCCAAGGCGGCCGGCGTGCCGCTGATCGTGGCGATCAACAAGATCGACAAGCCCGACGCGAACCCGCAGCGGGTCCGCACCGAGCTGCTCCAGCACGACATCCAGGTCGAGTCGATGGGCGGCGAGACCCTCGAATTCGAGGTCTCGGCCAAGACCCGGGACGGCCTCGACGAGCTGCTGGAGGGCCTCGCGCTCCAGGCCGAGATCCTCAATCTCGGCGCCAACCCCGACCGTTCGGCGGAAGGCACCGTGATCGAGGCCAAGCTCGACCGCGGCCGCGGCCCGGTGGCGACCGTGCTCGTCGAGCGCGGCACCCTGCACACCGGCGACATCGTCGTGGCGGGCGCCGAGTGGGGCCGCGTGCGCGCCCTCATCGACGACACCGGCCGCACCGTGAAGGAGGCCGCGCCGTCGGTCCCGGTCGAGGTGCTCGGCTTCAACGGCACGCCGGAGGCGGGCGACCGCGTCGCGGTGGTCGAGAACGAGGCCCGCGCCCGCGAGGTCACCGAGTACCGTGCCCGCGTCAAGCGCGACCGTGCGGCTGCGACCGGCTCGGGTGCCGGCCGCTCGCTGATGGACATGATGCGCGACCTCAAGGAGGGCGCAGGCCGCAAGGAGTTCCCGCTCGTCATCAAGGGCGACGTGCAGGGCTCGGTCGAGGCCATCTCGGGTGCCCTCGACAAGCTCGGCAACGACGAGGTCGCGGCCCGCATCCTGCACACGGGTGTCGGCGGCATCACCGAGTCGGACGTCACCCTGGCCCAGGCCTCGGGGGCGGTGGTCGTCGGCTTCAACGTCCGCGCCCACAAGGAAGCGAGAGAGGCCGCCGAGCGGGCCGGCGTCGAGATCCGCTACTACAACATCATCTACGACCTCGTGGATGACGTGAAGGCGGCGATGTCGGGCCTGCTCCCGCCGACCCTGCGCGAGGAGCGCCTCGGCGAGGCGCGGATCCTCGAGATCTTCAACGTCTCGAAGGTCGGCAAGATCGCCGGCTGCCGGGTCGAGGACGGCCGGGTCGAGCGCGGCGCGCATGTCCGGCTCATCCGCGACAACGTCGTGGTCCACGAGGGCAAGCTCTCGCAGCTCAAGCGCTTCAAGGACGACGCCAAGGAAGTCACCGCCGGCCAGGAATGCGGCATGGCGTTCGAGAACTACCAGGACATGCGCGCCCGGGACGTGATCGAGTGCTACCTCGTCCACGAGGAGCGGCGGACCCTCTGATCCGTCCTCCCCGCTGCCGTCTTCTCGCGAGGGCGGCGGCCCTCGTTCCCCCCGAGCCCGAGGCGCGACCCGCCTCGGGCTCGTCGGTTCAGGACCCTCGGCTCAACCAGTCCGGGTGGTCCGGTCCGGAGACAAGACGTGCGTAAACCATCCGAACAAGCCGGTCCCTCGCAGCGTCAGCAGCGCGTGGCCGAACTCGTGCGCCACGCCCTCGCCGAGGTGTTGAGCCGCGGCGACATCCAGGATCCCGAGCTGAGCCGGCACGTGGTCACCGTGCCGGAGGTGCGGATGTCGCCCGACCTGAAGCTCGCCACCGCCTACGTCATGCCGCTCGGCGGCGAGGACGAGACGCCGGTGATCGCCGCGCTTGAGCGCAACAGGAAGGTCCTGCGCCAGGAGGTCGCCCGTAGGGTGAACCTCAAATACGCGCCCGACCTGCGCTTCCGCCGCGACGAGACCTTCGACGAGGCGGCGCGGATCGATGCGCTGTTGCGCAGCGACAAGGTCCAGCGCGACCTCGCGCCGGACGACGAGGCCGGGGACGAGTCGGCGCCGGAGCGCTGATCCCGTTTTCGCGAGTCGTGGACCCGCCGGCAGGGCGGGCCGTTTGGTTCAGTTGAGATGAACGCTGCATGGGGCCGGCGCCGGTTGGGGAGCGCCTTGTGCCGCTGCAGCGCCGTGTGTGGACGAGGAACGAGATGCACGAGGAACAGCCTGCACCGCTGCGCGAGGGCGCGCGCGACGGGGCCAGCGACGGGGCGGTGCGGGAAGCCCGCCCGCCGCGCCGCGGCCGGCCGCAGGGAGACCGGCCCAAGCGCCGCGAGATCAGCGGCTGGGTGATCCTCGACAAGGGGGTCGGCATGACCTCGACCCACGCCGTCGCGGCGGTGAAGCGGGCGCTCAACGCCAAGAAGGCGGGACACGCCGGCACCCTCGATCCCCTCGCCTCCGGCATCCTGCCGATCGCGCTCGGCGAGGCGACGAAGACCGTGCCGTTCGTGATGGACGGCCGCAAGGCCTACGTCTTCACCGTCACCTGGGGCACCGAGACCGACACCGACGACGCCGAGGGCCGCCCGGTCGGCACCACCGACAAGCGCCCGTCCCGCGAGGAGGTCGAGGCGGCGCTGCCGCGCTTCGTCGGCGCCGTCGAGCAGGTGCCGCCGCGCTACTCGGCGATCAAGATCCAGGGCGAGCGGGCCTACGACCTCGCCCGCGACGGCGAGGTGGTGGAACTCGCGCCCCGGGCGGTGCAGATCGACCACCTCGCGGTGCTGCACCATTCCGAGGACCGCACGGTGATCGAGGCCGAGTGCGGCAAGGGCACCTATGTCCGCGCCATCGCCCGCGACCTCGGCCGGACGCTCGGCTGCCTCGGCCACGTCTCGGCCCTGCGCCGGACCCGGGTCGGGCCGTTCGTCGAGGACCAGTCCTGCACCATCGGCGCCCTGGAGGCGGCCGAGAGCGAGGCCAACGCCGCGGTGCTGCGGCCGGTCGAGACCGCCCTCGACGCGGTGCCCTGCGTGCCGGTCTCCCGCGACATGGCGATGCGGCTGATGCGCGGCCAGCCGGTGATCCTGCGCGGGCGCGAGGCGCCGACCGAGGGCAAGGCCTACGCGACCTGCGGCGGCATTCTGGTCGCGGTCGGCGACGTCGAGCGCGGCGAGCTGGTGCCGCACCGGGTGTTCCACCTCGGCGGGACGGCACAGCGTGGCTGAGCACAGTGCCGACCCCACCGCCCTCGACGGCGACCCGCGGGTGCAGTGGAGCGAGGACGTCCTGCGCTACCGCGACACCGACGCCAACGGCCACGTCAACAACGCGGTCTTCGCGGCGTTCTGCGAGAGCGGCCGGGTGCAGTTCTTCCGCACCCAGTTCGGCGGCGGCGTCCAGCCGCCGGACACCTTCTTCGTCGTCGCCCGGTTCGCGATCGATTACCGGGCCGAGCTGCACTATCCCGGCCGCGTCCGCACCGCGACCTGGATCGCCCGCCTCGGCCGCACCTCGATCACCCTGCGCAACCGCATCCTGTCGGAGGGGCGGATCGCCGGGGAGGCCGAGGCGATCTGCGTGCTGCTCGACCAGGGCACCCGCCGCCCGGTCGACCTCGGCGCGGCGGCGCGGGAGGCCGCGGGGCGGTTCCTGATCGAGGCGCCGTGAGCGCGCCTCACGGCCACACCTTGATCGCCACCGGGCGCCGCACGAGGTCGCGCTCCGACGTGACCTCGCAGCCCTTCACCTTCATCGTCACGTAGTACAGCTCGGCGCTGTCCCCGACCGTGTCGAAGTTGCGGCCCGGCGCGGTCGGGTCGATGAGCGAGGGGTAGCTCACCACCTCGCCGCCGCTGCCGCAGGGATCGTCGTAGAGGCTCGGCGAGGCGACGAGCAGGCGCGGCTCGTCCCAGGTCAGCCCGTCGCGCGAGGTCGTCCAGTAGATGCCCGGCCTGGCGAAGGCGCCGCCGGCGCCGGCGAGGAACACCGCGATCCAGGCGCCGCTGCCGCGATGGCGCGACACCGAGCCGACCGGGGCCGGGAACGGCCCGACCGGCCGGCAGGTGCCGCCCGGCTTGAACCCGGGCCGGTAGGGGTCGGGGAATCGGGCGCCGAAACCCTTGCCGTCCCAGGCCCGCCAGCGCGCGGGGTCGCGCACGTCGTCGGAGCGGAACAGGCAGATCCCGAAGGGCTGCCCGTCCCAGCCGGTGTTCGAGGCCCAGAAGTACCAGTGGGCGCCGTCGCGCACGATGTTGGTCGGGTTGAAGAAGCCGCGGTGGCGGCCTTGGCCCACCTCCTGCCGGAACGGCGCCGCGGCGACGACCTGGGGCGGGGTCGCGCGCGCGAAGCTGCGCCCACCATCGTCGGAGCGGGCCGCCAGGAGGGTGTTGTACCAGCACGGCATCATCGTGGTGGCGATGCAGCGGCCGGGATGCTCGTTGGCGTGGTACTCGTGGTGCAGCAGCGCCTCGACCCGCTTGCCGTCCTCGGTCCAGGTCGCGGTGATCCAGGTGTGGTCGTCGTAGGCGGCGGGGTCGGCCTTCAGCCCGGAATCCAGCACGATCCGGCAATCGAGCTTGAGCCGGTCGAAGTCGGGGCCGCGCAGCACCCGGTTGCGGTCGTGCATGCCGAACAGCGCGATGGCGCCGTCCGCCTCGCGGATCGCCCGGGCCGGCGCGTCCGGCACGTCGTGGCCGTCGCAGGCGTCGCGCCCGGCCTTGAAGATCGTCCGGGCCGGCCCGACCAGCGTGAGGGCCGAGAGCGGGATCGCCGGCTCGGCTGCCGCGGGCCCGGCGAGGGTGGCGGCGAGGAGCGCGACGAGCGCGGGCAGGCGGCGGCGCATGGCGGGGACCCTGGACAGCCCCCGGAGCCTGCCCGAGGATGCTTGCCGCCCGCTTAGCCGGGCGGCCTTTCCCACCGGAATCCTCGTGCCATGACGCTCCTCCTCGCCGGTCTCGTGCTGTTTCTCGGCACGCATGCCTTCACGATGCTGCGCGGACCGCGCGCGCGGCTGATCGCCCGGTTCGGGGAGGCGCCCTACAAGCTCGGCTACACCCTGGTCGCGGCGCTCGGGCTCGTGCTGATCGGGGTCGGCTACGGGCATTACCGCGCCGAAGGGTACATCCCGGTCTGGTCGCCCCCGGTCTGGACCCGCCACCTCGCCCTGCTGCTGATGCTGCCGGCCTTCGTCTGCCTCGCGGCGGCCTACCTGCCGGGACGGATCAAGGCGCGGCTGAAGCATCCGATGCTGCTCGGGGTGAAGATCTGGGCGACGGCCCACCTGCTCGCCAACGGCGACCTCGGCTCGATCGTGCTGTTCGCGGCGGTTCTCGCCTGGGCGGTCGCCGCCCGCATCAGCGCCAAGCGGCGGGACGAGGTGAGGGCCCATGCCGGGCCGGCCACGTCGCCGCGCGGCTGGCGCAACGACGCGCTCGCCGCCGGCATCGGCCTCGCGAGCTGGCTGCTGTTCGCCCGCGTGCTCCATCCCTGGCTGATCGGCGTCGCGGTGTGGCCCGGTCAGGCGTGAGCGTGCGGCGTTGCGCAGCAGGCGCATCGGCGCGAGACCCGGGCCGGTTCGGGTCCGCGGCCGCGTCCGGGCAAGTGGCCGGTCCGGCTTCGGGATTCGCTGTCGATCTGCGGTGATGTCGCAGAGCGCGAGGTTAACATCTGGGAAAATCGGTCGAGGAACCGACTAGCCGCCGTCCGGTTGTCAGCCTGTCCGAGCGACGCCAGATCGCTCACAATGGAGATCAGGCATGGCCGAGAGAAAGCAACAGTCTCAGTCCCACGATGCCAAGGATGATCACCGCCAGAACGGCAAGAATCCCGACAAGCCCAACCAGGGAACTGTCGAACACTCGGATGACGGTCGCCTGAAGGAGAACCGCGACAAGGGCATCCATCGCGGCGACAAGGAGCCGAAGTAACCGGATTCGTGCCCGGCACCGCATCCCGGTGCCGGGCATCCAGACATCTCATGCCAGCCACCCAGGATGCCGACGCATCGGGGCGCCGGCCCGTCTCGAATTCTCGCCGATACCCGGCCGGAGGCTCGGCGAGAATTCGAGAACCGAACCAGAGGTCGGTCCCGATGACCTTCGGTATCAGGGCCGCAACAGCACCTTGCCGACCGCCTCCCGGCGGCTGAGCACGCCGAGCGCCTCGGCGGCCTGTTCGAGCGGGTAGACCCCGTGCACCCGGGCCGAGAGCCGGCCCTCCGCCACCAGCGACAGCAGGCGCGCCTGGTTGGCGGCGTGAGCCTCGGGCTCGCGCTTCACGAACACGCCCCAGTGCACGCCCTGGACGTCGATGCCCTTCAGCAGCACGAGGTTGAGCGGGATCTTCGGGATCTCGCCTGCGGCGAAGCCGACGACGAGGAAGCGGCCCTTCCAGTTCAGCGACCGCAGCGCCGGCTCGGCGAAATCGCCCCCGACCGGATCGTAGACCACGTCGATGCCGGCCTCGCCCCCGAGCCGGCGCAGGCCGTCGCGCAGCGGTTCCTGGCTGTAGTCGAGGGTCAGGTCGGCGCCGTGGGCGCGGGCCGCCTCCAGCTTCTCCGCCGAGGAGGCGCAGGCGATCACCCGCGCGCCCATGGCGTGGCCGAGTTCCACCGCCGCGAGGCCGACGCCGCCCGAGGCGCCGAGCACCGCCAGCGTCTCGCCCGGCCTGAGGTTCGCCCGGTCCTGGAGCGCGTGGAGCGAGGTGCCGTAGGTGACCGTCAGGCCCGCCGCCTGCTCGTCGCTGACGCCGTCCGGGATCGGCGTCAGCCCGGCGGCCTCGACCACCACCCGCTCTCGGCCGGCGCCGTAGCCGAGATGCACGATCACCCGGTCCCCGACCCGCACGCCGGGCCCGCCGAGTTCCCGCGGCCCGTCGCCGGGGCCGAGCGCCTCGATCACCCCGGCGGCCTCGGCGCCCGGGGAGAACGGCAGCTCCGGCTTCACCTGATAGCGGCCTGCGATGATGAGGGTGTCGAAGAAGTTCAGCGCCGCGGCCGTCACCCGCACCAGGGCCTGACCGGGCCCGGGCATCGGATCCGGGATGTCCTCGATCACCAGATCCTGCGGCCCGCCGAGCGCCTTGCACAGGAGCGCCTTCATGGTGGTTCCTCCCCGCGCCGCGTCCTCGCGGCCCCGCCCCTGGTGCGGGAGGCCGCGGCGGCTGGCAAGCCCGTGGAGGGGTTCAAGGCCGCTCGTAGGTTCCGGTGAGGAGGCCCCGGGCGATGACCTCGCCGCGCAGCGCGTCGAGGAAGGCGGTGCGCCCGGGCGTCCCGTCGAGGTCGAGGGGCGCCTTCAGGGCGTAGAGCTGGAACAGGTAGCGGTGCGGACCATGCCCGGTCGGCGGGTCCGGCGGCAGCCAGCCGGCCTTGAAGTAGGTGTTCCTGCCCAGGCCCGGCGCATCGGGGGCGTCCGGCGCCAGCTCGCCCTCGTCCAGGTGGCTGCGGCCGGGGTCGAGGTTCCACGCGATGGCGTGGACGATCGGCTTCGGGGTCGGGCTGTCGGCGTCCTCGACCAGCAGCGCCAGGGCGACGGTGCCGGCCGGGACGCCGGTCCAGGCGAGGGGAGGGGACAGGCCGGGCCCGTCCTCGGTGAAGCGCGCCGGCATCGCGGCGCCGTCGGCGAAGGCCGTGCTGGTGAGGGTGAGCCCGCCCGGCACCGTCGCGAACTCGGCGTGCCACGCGGTCCGGTCGAGGCCGGCCTTCACGCCCGACAGGGCCGCGCCGACCGCGTGGGGAAGCTTTTCGAGCATGTCCGTCTCCGCTGTCCTGTGCGGACAACGGTGACGGTGGGGAACGGTTCGGCTCAGGCCGTCCCGGCGGCGCTCCTCTCGGCGGTGATCATGTAGTTCACCGCGGTGTCGCGGGCGGGGTGCCAGCGGTTGGTGAGCGGGTTGAACACCACGCCGGTGAGGTCGGTGACCGCGAGGCCCCCGGCCTCTACCGCGCGGCTCAGCTCATCGGGGGTGACGAACTTCTCCCAGTCGTGGGTGCCCTTCGGCAGCCAGCCGAGGACGTACTCGGCGCCGACGATGGCGAGGGCGAAGGAGCGCATCGTGCGGTTGATCGTGGCGGCGAACAGCAATCCCCCCGGCTTCACCGCCTCCGCGGCGGTCGCCACGAAGGCCCGCATGTCGGTGACGTGCTCGACCACCTCCATCGCCAGCACGACGTCGAACCGCTCGCCCGCCGCCACCATCGCCTCGATGGTCTCGGCCCGGTAGTCGACCGGCACGCCGGCCTCCTCCGAGTGGGCGCGCGCCACCCGGATGTTGGTCGGGGCCGGATCGAGGCCGGTCACCCGGGCGCCGAGGCGGGCGAGGGGCTCGGACAGCACGCCGCCGCCGCAGCCGACATCGACGAGGCTCACCCCGTCGAGGGGATTGGGGGAGGCGGGGTCGCGGCCGAGATGCCGGCACACCGCGTCGCGGATGTAGGCGAGGCGCACCGGGTTGAAGCGGTGCAGCACCCGCGTCGGCCCGGCCTCGTCCCACCAGGTCGCGGCGATGCGCTCGAAGCGCGCGACCTCGTCGCGGTCGATCGAGGGTCCGGTCGGTTCGCTCATCGGCGCAGGGCATCCTGATGGGGAGCCGGCCGGAGCCGGCAAGGGGGCGCGTGCCGCAGGTAGCGCATCGCACCGGCTTTTGCGCAAGCGTTTGCGCTTGTGCAAGCGCCCACCGTTCGCCAAGCGTTTGGGATTGCCGAGCGTTTGCGGTTGCTGTTGCGCCCGCCGCTCGCATTGACACCGCCCCGCCCCGCCTGTACCCGCCCCCGATCCCGTCCCGGCGGCCTCGAGCGCCGCCGCTGACGCAGCGGAGCGTGACGAAGACCCGATGCCTCGCCTGGTGATGAAATTCGGCGGCACCTCCGTCGCCACGGTCGACCGCATCCGCAACGTCGCCCGCCACGTCGCCCGCGAGGTGCGCGCCGGCTACGAGGTCGCGGTGGTGGTCTCGGCGATGTCGGGCAAGACCAACGAGCTGGTCGCGTGGTGCAAGGACGCCTCGCCGCTGTTCGCCCAGAGCGAGTACGACGCCGTCGTCGCCTCGGGCGAGCAGGTGACGTCGGGCCTGCTCGCCATCGTGCTCGCCGAGATGGGCATCAAGGCCCGGTCCTGGCAGGGCTGGCAGATCCCGATCGAGACCTCGGACCAGCACGGCTCGGCCCGCATCGCGAACATCGACGGCACCCGCCTCGACGCCGGGTTCGGGCGCGGCGAGGTCGCGGTCATCGCCGGCTTCCAGGGCATCCACCCCGGGACGGGACGGCTGACGACGCTCGGCCGCGGCGGCTCCGACACCAGCGCGGTCGCGGTCGCGGCGGCGATCGGCGCCGAGCGCTGCGACATCTACACCGACGTCGACGGCGTCTACACCACCGACCCCCGGGTGGTGCCCAAGGCCCGCCGGCTGGAGCGCGTCGCCTTCGAGGAGATGCTGGAGATGGCCTCGCTGGGCGCCAAGGTGCTGCAGGTCCGCTCGGTCGAACTCGCCATGGTGCACCGCGTGCCGACCACCGTTCGCTCCTCCTTCGACGACCCCGACGACGCCCGCCCCGGCACCCTCATCTGCGACGAGGACGACATCGTGGAACAGCAGATCATCACGGGCATCGCCTTCTCGAAGGACGAGGCCCAGATCACGCTTCGCCGGGTGAAGGACAAGCCCGGCATCGCGGCGGCGATCTTCGGCCCGCTCGCCGACGCCAACATCAACGTCGACATGATCATCCAGGTCGTCTCCGGCGACGGGGCGACCACCGACATGACCTTCACGGTTCCGGCGAGCGACTACGAGCGCGCCCGGTCGATCCTCGATACCCAGGCGCAGTTCCTGGAGGTCGAGCGCATCGAGGGCGCCACCGACGTGGTGAAGGTCTCGGCGATCGGCGTCGGCATGCGCAGCCACGCCGGCGTCGCCGCCAAGGCGTTCCGGGCGCTGGCCGAGAAGGGCATCAACATCCGGGCGATCACCACCTCGGAGATCAAGTTCTCGGTCCTGATCGACGCCGCCTACACCGAACTGGCGGTCCGCACCCTGCACGCGCTCTACGGCCTCGACCGGGCCTGATCGCGCGAGGGTCGTCCGCAAGGACGCTCGCGACGATGCTGCACTGCAATCTCGACTTCGTCTCGTCGGCGGTTCACTGGAACTGAAGCGCCTCTAGACAGAGAGTTTCCTGTGTCTCCGCCATCGGTGCGGGAACACGGCGCTTGCCGGTCGGGGCTTCGAGTCGCTATACGACGGGACACGAGGCCGCTCCCGGGGCTCGGTTCGGCCCTCGGGATCGCCCCGATTGGGTCCGGTTCGCCACAGGGTGGAATTCGACACGATGCCCGCTGCGCCTGGAGGCCCGCGCCTGCTTCTGCGCCGCCTCCGTGAAGCCATGGCGGAGCCGGTGAGCCCCCAGGCCCGCCTGGACCGCATCGTCGTCATCATCGCGTCCAACATGGTCGCGGAGGTTTGCTCGGTCTACGTCCTGCGCGACGACGGCATGCTCGAGCTGTTCGCGACCGAAGGGCTCAACCGCGAGGCGGTGCACCTCACCACCATGCGGGGCCGGGGAGGGCCTCGTCGGCCTGATCGCCGCCAGTGCCGAGCCGCTGTCGCTCTCCGACGCCCAGGCGCACCCGTCCTTCTCGTACCGGCCCGAGACCGGCGAGGAGGCGTACCACGCCTTCCTCGGCGTGCCGCTGCTGCGGGCCGGCAACACCCTCGGCGTGCTGGTGGTGCAGAACCGCACCTACCGCGTCTATTCCGAGGAGGAGATCGAGGCGCTCCAGACCACCGCGATGGTGCTGGCGGAGATGATCGCCTCGGGCGAGCTCCAGGCGCTCTCGCCCGGCACGGTCAACGCCTCGCGCCGGTCGCTGTGCCAGTCCGGTGTCGCCCTCGCCGACGGCGTCGGGCTCGGGCACGTGGTGCTCCACGAGCCCCGCATCGTGGTCAAGAACCTCATCGCCGAGAACGTCGAGCGCGAGGTCGCGCGGCTCGACACCGCCATCGCCGAGGTGCGCTCGGCGATCGACGACCTCGTCGAGCGCGGCGACGTCGCGGGGGCCGGCGAGCACCGCGAGGTGCTGGAGACCGTCCGGATGTTCGCCCACGACCAGGGCTGGCTGCGGCGGATGCGCGAGGCGGTGCTGTCGGGCCTCACCGCCGAGGCGGCGGTGGAGCGGGTGCAGTCCGACAACCGTGCCCGGATGCTGCGCCAGAGCGATCCCTACCTGCGCGAACGCCTGCACGACCTCGACGACCTCGCGACCCGGCTGCTGCGCCAGCTCGTCGGCCGCACCACCGCCGGCCCCGGCGTGATGCCCGAGAACGCGATCCTGGTGGCGCGCTCGATGGGGCCGGCGGCGCTGCTCGACTACGACCGCTCGCGCCTGCGCGGCGTCGTGCTCGAGGAGGGCGGGCCGACGAGCCACATCGCCATCGTGGCCCGCGCGCTCGGCATTCCGGCGGTGGGCGAGGTCGCCAACGCCACCGCCCTGGTGGAGAGCGGCGACGCGATCATCGTCGACGGCGTCGCCGGCGAGGTGCAGATCCGGCCCGGTCCCGAGATCGAGGCGGCCTACGCCGAGAAGGCGCGCCTGCGCGCCCGCCGCCAGGAGCAGTACCGCACCCTGCGCGACCTGCCCTCGGCCACCCGCGACGGCGTGCCGGTCGGGCTCCAGCTCAATGCCGGGCTGCTCGTCGACCTGTCGCACCTGCACGAGACCGGGGCCGAGGGGATCGGGCTGTTCCGCACCGAGCTGCAGTTCATGGTCGCCGAGCGGATGCCCTCGGCGGCCGAGCAGCAGACCCTGTACGAGGCGGTCTTCGCCGCCGCCGGCGACCTGCCGGTGACGATCCGCACCCTCGACATCGGCGGCGACAAGATCCTGCCCTACATGAAGGCCCTGGAGGAGGAGAACCCGGCGCTGGGCTGGCGGGCGATCCGCATCGGCCTCGATCGGCCGGGCCTGCTGCGGATGCAGCTGCGCGCCCTCCTCAAGGCGGCCGGCGGTCGTCCGCTCAAGATCATGTTCCCGATGGTTGCGACGGTGGAGGAGTTCGTCCGCGCCCGCACGATCGTCGAGCGGGAGAGGGTGCATCTCTCCCGCCACGGCCACCCGCTGCCCTCCGACTGCCGCCTCGGCGTGATGGTCGAGGTGCCCTCGCTGCTGTTCCAGATGGACGAGATCGCGGCGGAGGCGGACTTCCTCTCGGTCGGCTCCAACGACCTCATGCAGTTCCTGTTCGCGGTCGACCGCGAGAACCGTCAGGTCGCCGACCGCTTCGACCCCCTCTCCGCCGCGGCGTTGCGGGCCTTCCGGCTGATCGCCGAGCGGGCCGACGCTGCGGGCACGCCCGCCACCGTCTGCGGCGAGATCGGCGGCCGGCCGCTCGAGGCGATGGCGCTGATCGGCCTCGGCTTCCGCTCGCTGTCGATGTCGCCGGCCTCGATCGGCCCGGTCAAGGCGATGGTGCTGAGCCTCGATGCCGGGGCGATCGGTGCCTTCCTCGACGCCGAACTCGCCCGCGCCACCGACGGCGCGTCCCTGCGCCCGGCGCTCACCGCCTTCGCCGAGGCGAACGGCGTGGTGCTGTGAGCCAGGGCGGGCGGGTGGGTCCGCGCGAGAGCGCCATACGATTTCCGGTTGATCGCTCGGCGATCCCTGCGGGATCGCGGCGATTGCTGCGCAGTCGCTTCGCGATGCGGACATCGGCTTCGCTCATGCGTGCGGAGCAAAGCTCCGCCGCGCGGGCTGGTGATGCGATTGTCGGAACTGATCGCCCGAGAATCGTATCGCCCTGTCTCGAACCTCGCCGCGTCCGGACCTGGATACGGGCAGGGAGAGGCGGTTCCCGCTCAGGAGCGGCCCGGGCTGCCGGTGCTCGGATCGCTGATCCGGCGCAGGTTCTCCTCCGGGGTCTCGGCTTCCGTCGCCTCGACGGTCTCGATGCTGCCGCCCGCGGTGGAGTCCAGCCGCTGCCGGTCCGAGGCGACCCGGGCGGTCTCGGCATCCCAGTCGGGGTCCCCGTTCAGCCGCCGCTGCAGGTCGGCCGGGCGGGCGAGGTCGCTGGGATCGTCCTGGCCGAGATCCTGGCCGTTGCGGTCGGCGTAGGCATCGAAGTCGCGCAGGTTCGGGCGCCGGGTCATGAAATCCTCCTGGTAATCGTCCGGCGGCGCGGCTCTACGGTGCCGGCGGCCGGGAGAGGCTGTCCCGGGCAACCGGCCACGGCTGCCATCGTTCCGGCGGCAACCGGTGCGGCCCGAACGGGTTGTCGGCCATGACCCGGCTCCCGGACCCGGGCCGGAGCGAACCACGAGGAGAGAGCGGAATGGCCGAGGCTATGCGGATCGTCGATGCCCTGGTGCGCGCCCGCAGGGGTGGGCTCGCCGCCCTCGGCGGCCTGGCGCTGGTCGTCGGCCTCGGCTCCCTCGCGCTGCGGCGGGAGGGGAGCGGCGACGAGGCCGTGCGGCCCTTCGCGGAAGCCGACCTCGACGACGAGGAGGCCACCCTGATGCTGCGCGCGATGGTCGCGGCCACCGCCGCCGACGGAGTGATCGATGCCCGCGAGCGCGAGCGTCTCCAGGCGGCGATCGCGGAGGCCGGCATCGGCGTGCCGGAACGACAGTGGCTGGATCGCGAACTGGAGGATCCCGCTTCGATCGACGAGATCGCCGACCGGATCGGCACCCCGGAGAAGGCGGCGCGGCTCTACGCGGCGGCGCGCCTCGCCATCGATCCCGACACGATGCAGGAACGGACCTTCCTGAGAATGTTGGCGGAGGCTCTCGATCTCGATCAGGAGGCTATCGACCGCATCGAAGCGAAGTCGACTTGAATGTCGTACAGTTCCTGCAACGTGATCCCGACCTCTGCCGATCCGTTCCGGATCCGGGTTAACCTATGATGGAATGACGGAAACAGACCGACGGGGTCAGCGAACACGGTTTCTTAAAAATCCGATCGTACACAATTCGAGTGGGACGCTCGAGTTGCGCAGGTCACGATGTTCGCTACCCTGAATCGGTCGGCTGCGGCGAGAGCGAGGCTGCGCGCCGTGGAGCAGTCGCAGGCGATGATCACCTTCGCCCTCGACGGCACCATCCTCGACGCCAACGAGCGTTTCCTCGCGCTGATGGGCTACGGCCTCGCCGAGGTCCGGGGCAGGCCGCACCGGCTCTTCGTCGATCCCGAGGAGGCGGATTCCCCCGACTACACCGCCTTCTGGGACGCCCTGCGCCGCGGCGAGACCCGCACGGCGGCGTTCCGGCGCGTCGCCAAGGACGGGCGCGAGGTCTGGATCCGGGCGACCTACTGCCCGGTGCCCGATCGGCACGGCCGCCCCGTCGAGATCGTGAAGTACGCCTTCGACGTGACCGCCGAACGCCTCGCCCGGGCCGAGGCGACCAGCCAGATCCGGGCGATCAGCCGCTCCCAGGCGGTAATCCAGTTCGATCTCGACGGCATGGTCCTCGACGCCAACGAGAACCTCCTCTCGGCGCTGGGCTACGCCCTCGACGAGGTCAGGGGCCGCCACCACCGGATCTTCGTCCCCGCGGGCCACGCCGAGAGCGCCGCCTATGCCGAGTTCTGGGACGGCCTGAAGCGCGGCGAGGTCCGGGACGGCGAGTTCAAGCGCCAGGGCAAGGACGGGCGCGAGGTCTGGATCCGGGCGACCTACAATCCGGTCTTCGACATGAACGGCCGGTTGGTCAAGATCGTGAAGTTCGCCCTCGACGTCACGGCGGCCAAGCGGGCCGACGCGGAGCGCGCCGGGCAGATCGCCGCGATCGAGCGGTCGCAGGCGGTGATCCAGTTCGGCCTCGACGGCACGATCCTCGACGCCAACGAGAACTTCCTCTCGGCGCTGGGCTACGCCCTCGACGAGGTCAGGGGCCGCCACCACCGGATCTTCGTTCCCGCTGGCTACGCCGAGAGTGCCGCCTACGCCGAGTTCTGGGACGGCCTGCGGGTGGGGCGGTTCGCCTCCGCCATCTACCAGCGCCTCGGCAAGAACGGGCGCGAGGTCTGGATCCAGGCGACCTACAGCCCGATCCTCGATCCCGACGGCCGCCCCTACAAGGTGGTGAAGTACGCCACCGACATCACCAACAGCATGTCGGTCCGCAACGAGGTCGTGCGCCTCGCCGGCGCGGCCCTGGAGAACGTCCACGCGGTCTCCTCCGCCGCCGAGGCGATGCACGCCACCTCGGCGGCGATCGTCGGGCAGATGGTGCAGTCGCGTCAGGCCGTCGAGGAGATCCAGGCCCGGGCCGATTCCGCCGAAGCCCTGACCCTCCGCCTGCGCGAGGCGGCCCTCGCGATGGACGGGGTGGTCCAGACGATCAGCGGCATCGCCGAGCAGATCAACCTGCTGGCCCTCAACGCCACGATCGAGGCGGCGCGGGCCGGCAGCGCCGGTCGCGGCTTCGCCGTTGTCGCGAGCGAGGTGAAGAACCTCGCGAGCCAGGCCCAATCGGCCACCACCCGCATCTCGGGCGAGATCGCGGCGATGCAGGCGGTATCGTCGGAGGTCGGCGATACCCTGTCGCAGATCGGCGCCGCGGTCGTCACGGTCGGAGGCTTCGTCACGCAGACCGCCGAGGCGACCGAGGCGCAGCGCCACACCACCGGGACCGTCTCGGCCAACATGCAGACGACCGCCTCGGGCGTGGCCGGAATCGCCCGCTGCCTCGACGAGTGGGTGATCGGCCTCGACGAGCGCCGGGAAAAGCCGCGCGAGCGCGTCTTCATGGCGGCGAGCATCGACGTCGCCGGCCGGATCGTCGCCTGCACGATCGTCGACCGCTCCGCGGGCGGCGCGCGGCTGCGCCTCGCCGAGGCGGGCCTGCCCGACCGGTTCGTCCTGACGCCGCCCGACGGCGCGCCGCTGTCCTGCTCGGTGGTGCGCCGTCAGGGCGACGAGATCAGCGTCCGCTTTGACTGATCACGATGTCCGGGCAGACGAGCGCCGGACGCCGCATGAACCCGCGGCGCCCGGCGCCGCGAGGCCCTTGCCGCGCCGGGCGAACGCGACATCTCTCCTGCCCGCCCGAGGGGGAGACCTGCCGTGACGCCATCCGACCCTCGCGAACAGGCGAGTCCCCCGGCCTCGCGGGGCCGGCCGTGCTGACCTCCGGCGGCAGTTCCGTCCTCGAACTCGTCGCCCGCGCCGGTTACGGCGCCCGCGGCCTGACCTACTGCCTCGTCGGCGGCCTCGCCGTCCTGGCGGCGATCGGGGAGGGCGGCCAGACCGGGGGCAGCCGCAGCGCCCTCCTGACCCTGCTCGAACGGCCGTTCGGCTGGATCCTCCTCGGGCTCGTCGCCGTCGGGCTCGCCGGCTTCGCCCTGTGGCGCCTGATCGAGGCGGTCACCGACGCCGACGGGTACGGCCGTTCCGCCAAGGGCCTCGCCACCCGCGGCGGCCATCTGCTCAGCGCCGTGCTCTACGGCTCCCTCGCCCTCTCGGTCGCCCGGGCCGCCGCCGGGTTCGGCGTCGCCGCCGGCGAGGATCGGGCGGCCCAGGACTGGACCGCGTGGCTGCTGCGCCAGCCGTTCGGCCGCTGGGGCGTCGCCGCCATCGGCCTCGGCATCATGGCCGCGGGCGTGGCCTTCCTGGTCAAGGCGTGGCGCGGCGACGTGGTCCACCGCCTCGCCCTGCCGGTCGACGCCCGCACCTGGGCGGTGCATGTCGGCCGCCTCGGCTACGCCGCCCGCGGGGTCACTTTCGGGCTGATCGGCGGATTCCTGGTCTCGGCGGCCTGGGACAGCCGCTCGGCCGACGTGAAGGGGCTCGGCGGCGCCCTCCAGTCCCTGCGGTTGCAGCCCTACGGCTGGGTGCTGCTCGGCCTCGTCGCGGCGGGTCTCGCCGCCTTCGGCGCCTTCGGGCTGATCCAGGCCCGCTACCGCCGCATCGACCCGCCCGATCTCGGCGACGCCCGGGAGGCCCTGGCGGGCCGGCGCTGATCAGCGCCGGTTGGCCTCCAGGAACTCGCCCATGCGATCCAGGGCGCGGCGGATGTTCTCGGCCGAGTTGGCGTAGGACAGGCGCAGGTAGCCCTCGCCGTGGATCCCGAAATCCGGCCCGCCGATGGTCGCGACGCCGGCCTCCTCCAGCAGCGCCGAGGCCAGCGCCTTCGCCTTCCAGCCGGTCTCGCGGATGTTCGGGAAGGCGTAGAACGCACCCTTCGGCGTGATGCAGGAGATGCCGGGCAGCCGGTTCAGCCCGTCCACCACCAGGACCCGGCGACGGTCGAACTCCGCCATCATCGCGGCGACGCAATCCTGCGGCCCGTCGAGGGCGGCGATGCCGGCCCACTGGGTCGCGGCGTTGACGCAGGAGAACGAGTTGACCGCGAGCTTGCGCGCGGCGTCGTAGAGCGGGGCCGGCCACACCGACCAGCCGAGGCGCCACCCGGTCATCGCGTAGGTCTTCGAGGCGCCGTCGAGGTAGATCAGCCGGTCGCGGATCTCCGGATAGGCGAGCAGCGTGTGGTGGCGCTCGCCGTCGTAGGTCATCGTGCCGTAGATCTCGTCCGACAGGATCGCGAGGTCCGGGTGCGCAGCGAGGCCGGCCACCAGGGTGTCGATCTCGGCCTTCGGCGTCACGCCGCCGGTCGGGTTGGCGGGCGAGTTGACGATCAGCAGCCGGGTGCGCGGCGTGATGAGGGCCAGCGTCTCCTGCGCCGAGAAGGCGAAGCCGTTCTCCTCGCGGATCGGCACCGGCACCGGCGTCGCGCCGGTGAACTCGATCATCGAGCGGTAGATCGGGAAGCCGGGGTCCGGATACAGGATCTCGGCCCCCGGCTCGCCGAACATCAGGATCGCCATGAACATCGTGACCTTGCCGCCGGGCACGATCATCACGCCGTCGGGAGAGACCTCGACGTCGAGCCGGGTCTTCAGATCTCGCGCCACCGCCTCGCGCAACGGGAGGATGCCGGTCGCCGGGGTGTAGCCGTGGTGGCCGTCGCGCAGGGCCCTGATCGCCGCCTCGACCACGTGGGGCGGGGTCGGCATGTCGGGCTGGCCGATGCCGAGATTGATGACGTCGCGCCCGGCCTGGGCCAGCGCCGTGGCCCGGGCGAGCACCGCGAAGGCGTTCTCCTCGCCGATGCGTGAGAAGGCGGGCACGACCTGCGGCATGGGCGGGGTTTCCTCGGGCTGGGTGCGGGCGTGGCCCGTCGTGTTCTTGGACAGTGGTGGGCGGCGGCTGTCACCCCGGGGCGCCGGCGGAGGCGAGCCGTGCGGCGTCGCCCCACAAGTGCAGGGCCAAACGCGGCAGGAACAGGCGCGTCCCCCTCTCCCGGGTGGGAGAGGGGATCCCGCGCGTCATTTCGAAGTGCATTTGCCGGGAAGGCGGAAGTCCAGCCCCCGCCCGTCCCGCCTCAGTGCGTCTTGCGCTCGGCCAGCCGGCTGACGCCGAAGGACAGGGCGCCGCCGATGACGATCAGCAGCAGGCCGACCTTGATCGCGGCCCAGAGCAGCGAGCGCTCGATGCCGGCGTCGGTCAGCATGATCAGCAGGCAGGCCAGCACCGGCAGCGACACCACGATGCCGATCGGGATCAGGGGATTGGAGGGCTTCTCGGCCATGGGGCGCATCCTACCGGAATGTTCTAGCGCCGGGGTCTTAGCATCGCTGCGGTCCGCTTGGGGACACCCCCGCGCGCGATTCTTTGGTCCTGCGACGACGAGGGCCCGACCCCGTGGCAGCGGTGCCGCCCGGTGTTGCCTTCCGGCACCGCCCGGGTCCATGGTCCTTTCGAATCATTCTCGGGAGAAGGGGAGGCCGGAATGGCCCAGACGCCGCGCCCACGCATCGATGCCAGCCGCCTGCGCTCGCGGCTGTGGTTCGACAATCCGGACAACCCGGGCATGACGGCGCTCTACCTCGAACGGTACCTCAATTTCGGCCTGACCCAGACCGAGCTGCAATCCCGCAAGCCGCTGATCGGCATCGCGCAGACCGGCTCCGACCTGTCGCCGTGCAACCGCCACCACCTCGAACTCGCCAAGCGGGTGCGCGAGGGCATCACCGCGGCGGGCGGCGTGGCGTTCGAGTTCCCGTGCCACCCGATCCAGGAGACCGGCAAGCGCCCGACCGCCGCCCTCGACCGCAACCTCGCCTACCTGTCGCTGGTCGAGGTGCTGTACGGCTACCCCCTCGACGGCGTCGTGCTGCTGACCGGCTGCGACAAGACCATGCCGGCCTGCCTGATGGCGGCGGCGACCGTGAACATCCCGGCGATCTCGCTCAATGTCGGGCCGATGCTCAACGGCTGGAGCCGCGGCGAGCGCACCGGCTCGGGCACCGTGGTGTGGAAGGCGCGCGAGCGCCACGCCGCCGGCGACATCGACTACCAGCAGTTCCTCGACATCGTCGCGTCGTCGGCGCCCTCGACCGGCCATTGCAACACGATGGGCACCGCCTCGACGATGAACGCGCTCGCCGAGGCGCTCGGCATGGCGCTGCCGGGCTCCTCGGCGATCCCCGCCCCCTACCGCGAGCGCGGGCAGGCCGCCTACGCCACCGGCCTGCGCATCGTCGACATGGTGTGGGAGGACCTCAAGCCCTCCGACATCCTCACCCGCGAGGCGTTCGAGAACGCGATCGTCGCCAACACGGCGATCGGCGGCTCGACCAACGCGCCGATCCACATCAACGCCATCGCCAAGCACATCGGCGTGCCGCTGACCTGCGACGACTGGGAGAAGGTCGGCTACGACGTGCCGCTGCTGGTCAACATGCAGCCGGCCGGACAGTATCTCGGCGAGGAGTATTACCGGGCCGGCGGCCTGCCGGCGGTGATCTCCGAGCTGATCGAGGCCGGGCGGATCCACACCGGGGCGCTGACCTGCAACGGCCGCACCATCGGCGAGAACTGCCGCGAGGCGCAGACCTGGGACCGCGACCTGATCCGGCCCTACGGCGAGCCCCTGCGCGAGCGCGCCGGCTTCCTCAACCTCAAGGGGACGCTGTTCGACTCGGCGATCATGAAGACCAGCGTCATCAGCCGCGAGTTCTACGACCGCTACCTGTCGAACCCCGACGACCCCTACGCCTTCGAGGGCCGCGTCATGGTGTTCGACGGGCCGGAGGACTACCACCACCGCATCGACGACCCCGCCCTCGACATCGACGAGAACACCGTCCTCATCATGCGCGGCGCCGGGCCGATCGGCTATCCGGGTGCGGCCGAGGTGGTGAACATGCAGCCGCCGGGCGCGCTGATCCGCCGGGGCGTGCTGTCGCTGCCCTGCATCGGCGACGGGCGCCAGTCCGGCACCTCGGGCACGCCCTCGATCCTCAACGCCTCGCCGGAGGCGGCGGCGGGCGGCGGCCTCGCCCTGCTCCAGAACGGCGACCGCGTCCGCATCGACCTCAACAAGCGCACCGCCGACATCCTGCTGCCCGACGAGGAGCTTCAGCGCCGCCGCGACGACCTCGCGGCGCGGGGCGGCTTCCCCTACCCGGCGAGCCAGACGCCGTGGCAGGCGATCCAGCGGGCGATGGTCGGCCAGCTCTCCGAGGGCATGATCCTCAAGGGCGCCGAGGCGTTCCAGCGCGTCGCGCAGAGCATGGGCCCGCCGCGCGACAACCACTGAGGGGGCGGACGGCGGGGCGCACCATCAACCCTCCCCCCTTTGCGGGGGAGGGTCGGCGTCGCGGTCCGGTCGACCGCCGCGAAACCCGAGAGCCTCCCGCTCTACGGCAGCGCGCCGATCATCTCCTTGGCCTTGGTCATGGTGTCCTCGCAGGCGGCGTCCTGCCCGGCCTTGTCCTGCGTCTTGGCCTGCTCGATGAGGCGCCGGGCCTCGCCGATCTTCCGCGCGTCGGGCTTCATGGCCGGGTCGCTCGGCTGGCCGGCCGGCGGGGGCCGGCAGGGCACGGGGCGAGCCGGTCGCGGTGCCGGAGCTGCCGGTGCTGCCCGTCACCGAGGCCGCGCCCGGGCTGTCGAGCCGGCGCTCGATCGTGGCGATCTGCTCGCCGCACGGGCTGGCGAGGGCGGGGACGGCGCCCGCCAGCACGGCGAGGGCGGCGAGGGTGAGGCTGCGCATCGGTCTGTCTCCTCCGGGCGTCCGGACGGGGGACAACTCCTGCGGGCGCTCCGGTGTCCGTCGCCGGGCATCCGGACCAAAGTCCGACAGGCTCACGCCGTCGCGAGAAGCGGCGGCGGAACGTAGCGGCAGCCCAGCGCCTCCAGCATCGCCGCGACCGCGGTCGCGGTGCGGTCCTGCCCCGGCCCGGCGATGATCTGCACGCCCACCGGCAGGCCCGCCGGATCGCGCGTCACCGGCGCGACCGCGGCGGGCAGGCCGCTGAGGGTCGCGAGCGAGGGCCATTTCAGCAGGTCGAAATAGGGATGCGCCTCGCCGTCGACCGACAGCCGGCGGGCGTGCAGGTCCGGTCCGTGGTCGTGCGGGATCGCCGGCACCGGCGCCGGCGGGCACAGCAGCACGTCGTGGTCGGCGAAGAACGTCGTCCAGGCGGCGTGGATCGCCGCCCGCCGGGCCTGGAGCGCGCCGTAGGTCGCAGCGTCGAGCCGGGCGCCGCGGGCCTGGAGCGCCGGGTGCGAGTCGTCGTCGGGAGCGAAGTCCCGGGCGCGCGCGGCGATCCGGTCGCGGACGGCCAGCGGCAGGCTCGCCGCCACGAGGGCGTGGTTGAGCAGGGCGAACAGCCGGAAGTTCTCGGCCAGGTCGACCGCCGGCCGGGCCTCGTCGACCCGGGCGCCGGCCCGGCGCAGGAGGTCCGTCGCCAGGGTCACCGCCCCGCTCACGGCGGCATCCGCCGGGGCGAAGCCGGGGGCGGCCGCCATCACGGCGACCCGCAGGCCCTCCGGCGCGGTGCGCCGGGGCGGGTCGAGGCGCGGGCGCAGGCCCCCGGGCGCGGCCGGCCCGAGGATCACGTCGAGGACGAGGTCGAGGTCGGCCGCCGAGCGGGCGAGGGGGCCGGCGACCACGAGGTCGCCCTCGCGCGTCGCCCCCGGCTCCGGCGGGACGTGGCCGCGGGTCGAGACCAGCCCCCAGCTCGGCTTCAGGCCGAACAGCCCGCAGGCATGGGCCGGCCAGCGGATCGAGCCGCCGAGGTCGGAGCCGAGTTCGACCGCGCTCATCCCGGTGGCGACCGCGACCGCCGCCCCGCCGGAGGAGCCGCCCGGGGAGCGGTCCGGGTCGTAGGGGTTGCGGGTGGTGCCGTAGACCGCGTTGACGGTCTGGAAGTCGCCGGACCAGGGCGGGACGTTGCTCTTGCCGAGGATCACCGCACCGGCCGCCCGCAGGCGTGCGACCGCCGCCGCGTCCGCCTCCGGCACCCGGTCGCGGTGGGTCGGCGCGCCGGCGGTCGAGACGAGGCCGGCGACGTCGAAGGCGTCCTTGATCGTGACCGGAAGCCCGTCGAGGGGAAGTGCCGCGCCGGAGGCGAGGCGGGCGTCGCTGGCCGCGGCCCGCTCCCGGGCCGCCGCGGCGTCGAGGGCCACGACCGCGTTGAGGCGCGGGTTGAGCGCCGCGATCCGGGCGAGCGCCGCGTCGAGCAGCTCGCGGGCCGAGATCTCCCGCGCGAGCAGCAGGCGGCGCTGCGCGGCGGCGCCGAGGGTCAGGATGGCGTCGGACATCGGCTCTCCTCGTCGTCCCGTGCCGCCGCCCGCCACGCCCGCACCACCCGGTCGAGTTCCGCGACGTCCCGCTCGGGCAGGCGCCCGAGGGTGCGGCGGACATAGGCCGCCTGGACGGCGATGCCCGCCTCGGCGAGGGACAGGCCGGCGGGGGTGAGGTGGAGCGCGTGCGAGCGCCGGTCGGCCGGACTCGCCCGGCGCTCGACCAGCCCGGCCTCGACCAGCCGGTCGACCAGCCCCGAGACGTTGCCCTTGGTCACGTAGAGCCGCGCCGCGAGGTCCTGCTGGGTCAGCCCCTCCTGCTCCGACAGCGTGGACAGGGCGTCGAATTGCGGGATCGACAGGCCGAGGGTGCGCAGCTCCCCGGCGATGGCCGCCGAGACCCGGCGGTGCAGGCGCAGGAAGCGGAACCACACCCGCAGCGGCTCCGTCTCGTCGGCGGCGGGGTCGGGGGGCGGCAGCGGCTCCATGCGAGATAGTTTATATCGAAACCATCCCGGCGCCAGGGTGCGGCGCCGGTCATGCACCAGCCGATCAGGCCGGCGCCCCCACGGTGTCGGCCATCCGGGCCTTGCGGGTGCCGAGCGGCGTCTCGGGCCCGACCGTGGTGTCGCGGACGGTCTGGTGCTCGATCTCGGCGTTGATCTCGCCGCCGATCAGAACGATCGTGGACGAGATCCAGATCCAGGTCATGAAGCCGATCACGGCGCCGAGCGAGCCGTAGGTCTCGTTGTAGTTGCCGAAGTTGCTGACGTACCACGAGAAGCCGATCGAGGCGACGAGCCACACCACCCCGGCGACGATGCTGCCCGGCGTGATCCAGCGCCAGCGCGGCAGGTCGCGGCTCGGACCGTAGCGGTAGAGCATGGCGAGCCCGAACAGCAGGATCGCGAGCAGGACCGGCCAGCGCAGCAGGGCGATGTACCACGCCTTCGGGCTGATGCTGATGCCGAAATAGCCGATGAAGTTGAGGATCACCGGCAGCACCACGATGCCGGTCAGGGCGGTGACGACGAACAGCAGCCCGCCGAGGGTGAAGGCGAGCGAGCGCAGGTTGAGCTGGACGAAGCTGCGCTTCTCCTCCTCCTCGTAGACGATGTTGAGGGCGTCGAACATCGCCTTGACGCCGGCATTGGCGCTCCACAGCGAGATCGCGAGGCTGGTGAAGAAGGTGAGGCCGAGCGTCGTGTTGCCCTTGGCGGTGATGCGCTTGACCTGCTCGCTGAGGATGTCGAGGGCGCCCGACGGCAGCACGCCGTGGAGCATCGCGAGGTGGTCGTTGATGGTCGCGGCGTCGGCGACGAGGCCGTAGAGCGACACCAGCGCGGCCATCGCCGGGAAGATCGCCAGCAGGGTGTAGAACGTGGTGCCGGCGGCGACCGAGAGCACCCGGTCCTTCTGGAACTCGAGGTAGACCCGGTAGAGGATGTCCTTCCAGCCCTTGGCCGGAATCTCGGTCGGGGTCTCGGCCTTGCGGCCGCGATCCTCCTCGGTGTCGGCGACCCAGTGCGCCGGCCGGCCGGCATAGGACCGGGCGCCCTGGCCGAGGTGCCGGGTCGGGTCGGGGGGGGCGTCGGCCCCGTCCGGCCGCCGGGCGGTCACGAGGCGCACCAGCGCGATGCCGAGGAACGCCGTCCACAGCAGCGAGGTCGCGGACGCGGCGGGACCGGACCGGGTATCGGGCATCATCAGGCACCTTCCGTGGGGGACCGGCCGGCAAGCGTGGGCGGTCGTGGTCACAACGTCGCGCCCGGGCGAGTCGTTCCGGCCGGCCGGTCGCGCGGGTTCCCGACGAAGCGACGCCGGGTCAAGGGGTTACGGCCGCTCCGGCAGGTCCCGGACGGGGCCTTCGGGCTCCCGCGTCGCGGGGGCCGCCTCCGCGACGATCAGGGCGGCCAGCGCGTGGTAGAGCCCGTGCGGGCAGATCAGCTTCGCGGTCGCGTCGGCGATCAGGGCGGCGATCATCAGCGGGATCATCATCGCGTGGGTCTCGGTCATCTCCGAGACGATGACGAAGGCGGTGATCGGCGCCTGGAGCGTGCCGGCGAGGTAGGCCACCATCCCGATCAGCACCAGGGCCCCGGGGGGCGCCGCGGTGAACAGCCGGGCGACCTCGGCCCCGAGCCCGGCCCCGACCGCGAGGGAGGGGGCGAACAGCCCGCCCGGGATGCCGCTGATCGAGGACAGCACCGTGGCGGCGAACTTCGCCGGGGCGAAGCCCTCGTGGACCGCCTCGGTGCCGTGCAGCAGCGCCCGCGCCTGCTCGTAGCCGGTGCCGTAGGCGTGCCCCCCGGTGAGCAGGCCGCACAGGGCGACGCCGAGGCCGCAGAGGGCCGCGAACACGACCGGACGCCGCAGGATCCAGGCGCCGGATCGTCCCGGCAGGCCGCGCCCGAAGGCGATCACGATCCGGCCGAACAGCCCGCCGGCGAGCCCGCCGAGAACGCCGCAGGCCGCCACCGCGATCCAGTCGGCCCCGAACGGCAGCCGGGCCGCGGTCTTGCCGAAATACGAATAGTCGCCGACCAGCGCGAGGGAGGTGAGGCCGGCCGCGATGATCGTCGTGACGACGAGCCCCGAGGTCTTGGCCTCGAAGCTGCGGCTCAGTTCCTCGATGGCGAACACGATCCCGGCGAGCGGCGTGTTGAACGCCGCCGCCACGCCGGCCGCGCCGCCGGCCAGCAGCAGGCCGCGCAGGCGCTCGGGCGACAGGCGCCCGGCGGCGGCCATCAGCGCCGCCCCGACCTGGACCGTCGGCCCCTCGCGCCCGATCGAGGCGCCGCAGAGCAGGCCCATCGTCATCACGACGATCTTGCCGAAGGCGACCCGCAGCGAGACGAGGGCGTCGCGCCGCACCGGGTTCTCGATCTCGCGGGCGGCGATGACCTGGGGGATGCCGCTGCCCTGCGAGTTCGGGAAGACGTGGCGGGCGAGCCAGACCGCACCGGCGAAGCCGAGCGGGGTCAGCCCGAGGGCGATCCAGGGCGAGACCGCGAGGATCTCCCGGAACACCGCCTGCGCCCCGTCGGCGAGCTTGGCCATCAGCACCGCCGCCCCGCCGACCGCGAGGCCGCCGACGACGAAGAGCGAGCGCCGCAGCCACTGGTCGGCGATCACCCGCGAGGAGCCGGTGAGACGCTGCACGAATTCCCGCAATCGACCCATTCCCGCGTCCGCTCCGACCCCTGCGATGCCGGGGCAACCTTGGCCGAAAGCGCGCGGCTTGCGAAGGCCGAAAGCGGACCCGCGCGGACGACGGGCGCCCGCGCACGACCCGCTCAGGGCGCGAGGCCGGGGACCGGCCTGTCGGCGTTGCTGCCGTCCCCGGTGCTCATGATCTCGGCGCCGGGCTCGAGCACGCCGCCCAGCTCGGGATCGCGCCTGATGATCTGCACCCGCTGGCCGGCGAGGTGCTCCACCGGCGGGGACTGGCCGACGCCGACGCGGATCATCGGCCGCACGTTGTAACCGTATCACCCCGCCGTGGCGCACGCGGCGGCCCGGTCCAAGCAGGTTTCGCAAAGGTGGCTGCCGGTTTTGCGACAAAAACCTGCGATAAGGCGAGCACCCAAGCCGACGAGGCGGTGGCCTGCCACCGCCTCGTCGGCTTGGGCCCCGGCGTGGCGGGGACGAAGGGCGCAGGGACGGGAGGAGACGGGGATGCGGGTGCTCGTGGTCGGAGCCGGAGCCACCGGCGGTTACTTCGGGGCGCGGCTGGTCGAGGCGGGGCGCGACGTCACCTTCCTGGTCCGGCCGGCGCGGGCGGCGCGGCTCGCCGCGAACGGGCTGGTGGTGCGCAACCCCGAGGGCGTGCTGCACATCGAGGCGCCGCGCACGGTCACCGCCGACGCCCTCGACGGCCCCTACGACCTCGTGCTCCTGAGCTGCAAGGCCTACGACCTCGACGACGCGGTCGACGCGGTGGCGCCGGCGGTCGGCCCCGACACGGCCGTGCTGCCGATCCTCAACGGCATGGCCCATCTCGACGTCCTCGACGCCCGCTTCGGCTCCGGGCGGGTGCTCGGCGGCTCCTGTGCCGTCGCCGGCACGGTGAACGAGGCCGGCGAGATCGTGCGGATGACCGAGCTGCACAGCCTCACCTTCGGCGAGCGCACGCACTCGGGCGAGCGCATGCACTCGGGCGCGTCGCCCGACAGGATGGCGGCGGTCGCCGCCCTGATGCAGGGCGTCGCCTTCCAGGCCCGCCCGAGCGGGAGGATCCTGCTCGAGATGTGGGAGAAGTGGGTCTTCCTCGCGACGCTCGCCGCCGGCACCTGCCTGATGCGCTCGGCCGTCGGCGACATAGTGGCGGCGCCGGGCGGGCGCGACTGGATGCTCGGCCTGTTCGAGGAGTGCCGCGGCATCGCCGCGGCGGCGGGTCATCCGCCGCGGGACAGGTTCGTCGAGAGCAGCCGCGCGATGCTCACCGCCGCCGGCTCCCCGGCCACCGCCTCGATGATGCGCGACCTCTCCGCCGGCAACCGGATCGAGGCCGACCACATCGTCGGCGACCTGATCCGCCGCGGCCGCGCCGGCTCCCCCGAGGCCGCCCTGCCGCATCTCACGACGGCCTTCATCCACCTGAAGGCCTACGAGGCCCACCGGGCCCGGGAGCGGGCCTGAGCCGGAGCGCCGCCCGGCTTGCCGGGTCCCGCCGCTGGGCTAAGCTCCCCGTCCGGAGGCCGGCGCGGAGTGCGTGCAATGGCGGAGCAGGACAAGGTCATCGAGGCGACCCCACCGCGCTGTCAGCAGACGGTGCTGCCGGATTTCGGGCACTTCTTCGCGGAGCAGCAGCGACGGCGGCACGCGGCGGACGCGGACGAGGTGCGGCCGCCGGGCAAGCCCTCGCCCGACGATGCCCGCTACGTCGCCCTGCTCAAGGGCATCGCCGCCGAGGTGCTCAGCCAGGCGGCGGCGCAGCTCGCCCCGCACGGGGTGCTGGTGGAGCGCGGACCGCCCCTGCGCGGCCGGCCGGACTTCGAGCAGGCCTACACCCAGTTCATGCTCATCAACCGCCATACCGGCGAGCGCTCGGACGTCTACGTCATGAGCATCACCGATGCCGGCTACTTCCTCGCCAGCGCCTGCGACCCCCGCCTCGACCACGACCACGCCGACCGGCAGGTGACCCATTGCGCCGCCGACGACCTCTCCTGCGAGATCGTCGCCCGGGTGGTGAAGGACGCCGTGCTGCACGTCGCCTGAGGGAGAGCGGCTCCGGGACACGCCGCTCACGGGTCCGCGAGCCGGCTCAACAATCCGCTTGACCCCACCGCATCCCGGGAGCAGCATCCTCCCATCGAGTCGGACTCGAGGAGGCTTGCCATGAGACATCACGGCCGCAGCTCTCACGCGATGCAGACCAATGCCGGCGATCAGGATACGCCACCGGACCACGCCCGACAGGGATAGTGGCCCCAGGGCGGATTGATCGGGCACGATGCCGAGACGGCTTCGTTCCGTGCCCTCCTCGAACCGCTCCGATAACCCTGGGACGTGGACCCTGCCTTCAGAGGCTCGCCGGTGACGCCGGCGGGCCTTTCCGCTGTTCGAGGACCCCTCACGATGGCCCCGCTGCTCCGTCTGCTTCGCCCGGTGCCGGCGATCCTGACCCTGACGCTTGCCGGACCGACGCTGGCGCAGGGCGGGCTCGTCACCAACCCGTTCGCGTCCAACTATCCCTCGCGGCCGGTGCGCCCGGCGCCCGCCGCCCCCGGAACCCTCGTCCTGCCCGACGTCCCCGGCCCGCGCTACCGCACCCTGCCGGAGGGCGAGGCCCGGCGCCGCACCTGCCTCGACCAGTACCGGGCGAATCAGGCCGCCGGTCTCGGCAATGGCGGCCTGCGCTGGACCCAGAAGGGCGGCGGCTACTACGCCGCCTGCACCCGCCGCCTCGCCGGCTGACAGTGCCGGACGGGACGCACAGCCGCCTCAGCGCGGGACCGCGTTCGGGTCGGCGTTGAGCGGCAGCGGGCCGTCATTGGTCGGGAAGAACCGTCGCGACGGCGACTGGCGCGGCTGGACCGGCGTCCCGCGCAGCGGCGTCACGTCGACCTGACCCTCGCGGTTGACCGTGCGGGCCGGGCGGGTGTCCTCGCCGCGCTGGGCCTGCTCCCGCCGCTTGCGCTCGGGCTTGGCCGCCACCGGGGTGTCCTCCTGCTCCTTCGGCTCCGCCACGATGTCGGTGCCGCCTTTGCAGTCGACCAGCCAGACGTCGTAGATCGGGTGCTCGATCGCGTGCAGCCCAGGGCTCGACGCGAACATCCAGCCGGTGAAGATCCGCCGGTACTTGTTCTCCAGCGTGACCTCGTCGACCTCCAGGAAGGCGGTGGTCTTGGCGCTCTCGGTCGGCGGCCGGGTGTAGCAGACCCGCGGCGTCATCTGCAGCGCGCCGAACTGCACCGTCTCGTCGACGGCGACCTCGAACGACACGATGCGCCCGGTGATCTTGTCGAGGCCGGAGAAGACCGCGGTCGGGTTGCGGATCTTGTCGGCGAGCGCCGCCGTCGAGACGACGCAGAGGGCGGCGAGAAGGCCGGCACGCGCGGCGGAACGGACGATCATGCGACTCGACCCAACCCTCGGAGCACTGACAGGGGACTCGCCGTAGATACCCGAAGGGTGGTGGAAAAAGGGCGGAGCCCTACTCGCCGGGCGTCCACGGCACGTAGTCGCCGGTCGCCGCCGGGCGCTGGCCGTAGGAGAGCTGCGAGCCGCGCGGGCGGTAGGCCGCCACCGTGCCGGTCAGGTTCTCCTCGTGCGGCTTCTGCCACTCGCGCGGGGTGTAGGTCTCCTCGCTCGGCGGCACGTCGAAGGCGTGGCACAGCCAGCCGCGCCAGCCCGGCGGCACCTTCGAGGCGTCGGGATAGCCGTTGTAGATCACCCAGCGCCGCTCGGGCCCGACCGAGGGGTCGATCAGCGGGCCGTTGGCCCGGTAGTAGCGGTTGCCCATCTCGTCGGTGCCGACGTAGCGGCCGTGGCGCTTGGTGTAGAGGTCCAGGCTGACGGTCGAGCCGCTCCACCAGGTGAAGATGCGGAACAGGGTGTCTTTCAGCGCCATCGCGGACCGTCTCGTGGGCATGCCGGCGGCGCCGCGATCCGACCCCGCCCGTGTTCGCGCGGGACTATGGTGAGGCCGTCCCCCGAAGTCCAGCCACCGCCGCGCGCACGGCGACGATGCGCCGCCGGCTTGTACAACCTGTGATTCGCAAAAAATCCGCCACCGATTCGCGATTGAGTCGCCGGAGCTTAGCCGCGGAGGTCCGACAATCCACAGGATTTTGCGGCTTAGACACAACATGTAGTCGGGAACGCTTCGCCGCAACACAAGTTGTTGACGCGCAGGCCCCGGAGTCGCTAGCTTGGCGGCACAGTCGGGGGCCGCGATGCGACCTCGGCCGGCCCGCTCGTGCGGCTGGCGGCTGAAGGCGGCATCGCGCATCGAATACGGACCGGCGCCCGCGGCAGGCGGGCCGGCCCCCAGGGCGTGACGGGAGAGTACCACCCATGCGGATCGAGCGGCGCATCACCACGGCCGGGCTTTCGCCCTATGCCTCCATCCCGTTCCGCAAGGCGGTGAGCGAGATCCGCAATCCGGACGGCTCGGTCGTGTTCCGCCTCGAGGGCATCGACGTGCCGGAGGCGTGGAGCCAGGTCGCCTGCGACGTGCTGGCGCAGAAGTACTTCCGCAAGGCCGGGGTGCCGAAGGCGCTCAGGCGCGTCGAGGAGAACGGCGTGCCGTCGTTCCTGTGGCGCTCGGTGCCCGACGAGGCGGCGCTGGAGGGATTGCCCGAGGACGAGCGCACCGGCTCCGAGACCTCCGCGACCCAGGTCTTCGACCGGCTCGCCGGCTGCTGGACCTACTGGGGCTGGAAGGGCGGCTACTTCTCGACCGAGGACGACGCGGCGGCGTTCCACGACGAGCTGCGCGCGATGCTCGCCCGCCAGATGGTGGCGCCGAACTCGCCGCAGTGGTTCAACACCGGCCTGCACTGGGCCTACGGCATCGACGGGCCCGCCCAGGGGCACTACTACGTCGACTACCGGACCGGTGAGCTGACCAAGTCCGCCACCGCCTACGAGCACCCGCAGCCGCACGCCTGCTTCATCCAGTCCGTCGCCGACGACCTCGTCAACGAGGGCGGCATCATGGACCTGTGGGTGCGCGAGGCGCGGCTGTTCAAGTACGGCTCGGGCACCGGCACCAACTTCTCGTCCCTGCGGGCCGAGAACGAGAAGCTCGGCGGCGGCGGCAAGTCGTCGGGCCTGATGAGCTTCCTCAAGATCGGCGACCGGGCGGCGGGCGCGATCAAGTCCGGCGGCACCACCCGGCGCGCCGCCAAGATGGTGATCGTCGACATCGACCATCCCGACGTCGAGACCTTCATCGCCTGGAAGGCGCGCGAGGAGCAGAAGGTCGCCGCCCTCGTCACCGGCTCGAAGCTCGCCTCCAAGCACCTCAAGGCGGTGCTCAAGGCCTGCGTCAACTGCGAGGCCGAGGGCGACGCCTGCTTCGACCCCGAGCGCAACCCGGCGCTGAAGCGCGAGGTCAAGGCCGCCCGCAAGGCGATGGTGCCGGACGCCTCGATCAAGCGGATCATCCAGTACGCCCGCCAGGGCTACACCGATCTCGATTTCCCGGTCTACGACACCGACTGGGATTCCGAGGCCTACCTCACCGTCTCGGGCCAGAACTCCAACAACTCGGTCTCGCTCACCGACGACTTCCTGCGCGCCGTCGAGGCCGACGCCGACTGGCACCTGACCGCCCGCGTCAGCGGCAAGGTGACGAAGACCGTCAAGGCGCGCGACCTGTGGGAGAAGATCGCCGAGGCCGCCTGGGCCTCGGCCGATCCCGGCCTGCACTTCAACACCACGATGAACGACTGGCACACCTGCCCGTCGGGCGGGCGGATCCGGGCCTCGAACCCGTGCTCCGAGTACATGTTCCTCGACGACACCGCCTGCAACCTCGCCTCGGCGAACCTGCTGGCGCTCTACGACCGGACGGCGAAGAGCTTCGACGTCGAGGGCTACGAGCACCTGTGCCGCCTGTGGACGGTGGTGCTCGAGATCTCGGTGCTGATGGCGCAGTTCCCGAGCCGCGAGATCGCCGAGCTGTCCTACCGCTACCGCACGCTCGGCCTCGGCTACGCCAATATCGGCGGCCTGCTGATGACCATGGGCCTGCCCTACGATTCCCGCGAGGGGCGGGCGCTGGCCGGCACGCTGACCGCGATCATGACCGGCGTGTCCTACGCCACCTCGGCCGAGATGGCGTCCGAGCGCGGGCCGTTCCCGGCCTACGAGGACAATGCCGACGCGATGCTGCGGGTGATCCGCAACCATCGCCGCGCCGCCCACGGCGAGACCGGCGGCTACGAGTTCCTCAACACCACGCCGGTGCCGCTCGACCATCTCGGCTGCCCGCAGCCCAACCTCGTCGCCCACGCCAGGGCGGCCTGGGACCGGGCGCTGGCGCTCGGCGAGGAGCACGGCTTCCGCAACGCCCAGGCCACCGTGATCGCGCCGACCGGCACGATCGGCCTGGTGATGGATTGCGACACCACCGGCATCGAGCCCGACTTCGCCCTGGTGAAGTTCAAGAAGCTCGCCGGCGGCGGCTACTTCAAGATCATCAACCGCGCGGTGCCGGACGCGCTCCGGGCGATGGGCTACCGCGAATCCGAGATCGCCGAGATCGAGGCCTACGCCGTCGGCCACGGCTCGCTCGGGCAGGCGCCGGGCGTCAACCCGGGCAGCCTGCGCGCCAAGGGCTTCACCGACGACAAGATCGCGGCGGTCGAGGCCGGGCTGAAGTCGGCCTTCGACATCAAGTTCGTGTTCAACCGCTGGAACCTCGGCGAGGACTTCCTGACCGGCACCCTCAAGGTCCCGGCCGAGCGCCTCGCCGACCCGGCCTTCGACCTGCTCGCCCATCTCGGCTTCTCGAAGAAGGAGATCGAGGCCGCCAACATCCACGTCTGCGGGTCGATGACCCTGGAAGGGGCGCCGTTCCTCAAGCGCGAGCACTACGCGGTGTTCGACTGCGCCAACCCGTGCGGGCGCGTCGGCAAGCGCTACCTCTCGGTCGAGAGCCACATCCGCATGATGGCGGCGGCGCAGCCCTTCATCTCGGGGGCGATCTCCAAGACCATCAACATGCCGAACGACGCCACGGTCGAGGATTGCAAGGAGGCCTACCGGCTGTCCTGGACCCTCGCGCTCAAGGCCAACGCCCTCTACCGCGACGGCTCGAAGCTGTCGCAGCCCCTCAACGCGGCGCTGATCGCCGACGAGGCCGAGGACGAGGTCGAGGAGGCCCTCGACGCCCTGCTCGCCCAGCCCACGGCGGCCCGCACCGTCGCGGTGGCCGAGAAGGTGGTCGAGCGCGTCATCGAGCGGATCGAGCGCATCCGCTCGCGGGAGAAGATGCCCGACCGGCGCAAGGGCTACACCCAGAAGGCGGTGGTCGGCGGCCACAAGGTGTACCTGCGCACCGGCGAGTACGACGACGGGCGGCTGGGCGAGATCTTCATCGACATGCACAAGGAGGGCGCCGCCTTCCGCTCGCTGATGAACAACTTCGCCATCGCGATCTCGCTCGGCCTCCAGTACGGCGTGCCGCTGGAGGAGTACGTCGACGCCTTCACCTTCACCCGCTTCGAGCCGGCGGGCTTCGTGCAGGGCAACGACGCGATCAAGAACGCGACCTCGATCCTCGACTACGTCTTCCGCGAACTGGCGATCTCCTACCTCGGCCGCGCCGACCTCGCCCATGTCGATCCGTCCGAGATCGGCTCGACGGTGATGGGCGGGGGCGTCGCGCAGTCGAAGCAGGCGAACCCTGAGCCGGCGGTGACCAGCATCGTGTCGCGCGGCCTGCTGCGCGGCTCGGCCGACCGGCTCACCCTGGTCCATGGCGGGCCGGCGAGCGCCACCCCCGGCGTCGCCGCCCCGGCCACCGGCCAGTCGGCCCCGGCCGGCGGCACGATCCACGCGGTGCGCGGGTCGATCGCGCTCAAGGCGGAGCCGGTGACCGCCGGCCGGACCGAGAGCCTCGTCGAGGCGCTGCCCTTCGCCAAGCCGGAGCGCAGCGTTGCCGACCGGCGCGCCGAGGCGAAGATGAAGGGCTATGTCGGCGAATCCTGCCCGGAATGCGCCAACTTCACCCTGGTGCGGAACGGGACCTGCCTGAAGTGCGACACCTGCGGCTCGACCACCGGGTGCTCGTAGGCTGAACCGCCCGGGAGGCTGCGGCCTCCCGGGCGAACCTGACGGGTTCGACGTTCACGCACAGGCGGTCCGCAGGGGCCGCCTGTGGCGTTTCGGGGTGATGGCCTGTCGTCGTCTCCGTGCGGCAAAGGTATAGGCCAAGCTGCGGCGGCGTCAGCAACGGTGAAGTTGCGCCCCGCACAGTCGAGCCTCGTCCGGCGCCACGTATCCGTAGGAACAGGCTCGCCGCGACCACGTTGACCGGCACACTCTCAACCCCGGAGGCCGCGTTGACGACGAAGCCACCCCCAGTTCCCCCCGCCAACCAGTCCGACAAGGGCCCCGGCAGCGCGCAGCGCGCGGCGACCGAACTCGGTTCCTCCGGCAGCCAGACCAGGGACCCGGACAAGGTCGGGCAGTCCGGCAATGCGAAGGTGAACACCACCAACCAGGGATACCAGCAGGACCGATGAGCCCATCGAGCAAGGCCCCCCAGACCGACCGCCACCACGGCGGCCCCGGCAGCAGCCAGCAGGACGCCTCGAAGCCGCAGGCCGAGCCGCGGCACGGCCCCGCCCCCGGCACTCCGACCAGCGACCGCCAATCCCATGTGTCCGGCGGCGGCGGCGAGCGCGACAGCCATCATACTCACAGCAACAATGGCCGCGCGCCGGACCGGACCGACCGGTCGCACTGAGAGAATCGCGGGCCGGGATGGGCATCATCCCGGCCCGCTCTGCGTTCGGCCGCAGTCCGATTTCCAGGCGGAAGCCGAACCGGCAGGCGGCGCCGGAGGCCGGTCACCGGAGGATTCCTCGTCGGGTGGCTCGCGCGGGCGGGACAGGCGCGGCCCCGATGGGCGCGGATCGTCCGAAGGGGAGGGCGCCCGGGGCGTGGCGTCGCGCGGGCTCGACGCGGCACGCCGGAGGTTCGCGCCGCCGGTGGATCTCCCCGATTCGGATGGCGGATGTTCGGGGTTTCGGGGACGGCATCGGGCCTCGCCCGCCGGCCGCCTCGCGACGACGGGCCGCCCCGAATCCATCGTTCGCGTTGCGGTGCCGGCCCGGCTCCGCTAAGGACCCCGCCTGTCGATTGCGGTGTCGCCTCCGCGGGGTGGGAGGAGCGCGGTGCCGGTCGGCCTCCGACCCTGTCAGAGAGCATGCCTTGACTCCCTCCCCGGTCCTGCCGCTCCAGGCCCCGACCATGCCGGCCGTCTCGCGCTTCACCCGCCTGTTCAGCCGCTCCCCCCGCGCCGAGGCCCCGGCCCCGTCCGCCACCGCCTTCGGCGGCCCCGGGATCCTCGCGGTCCACGGGCTGAAGAAGAGCTACGGCGCCCGCACCGTCGTGCACGATGCCGGTCTGGTGGTGCATAACGGCGAGGCGGTCGGGCTGCTCGGCCCCAACGGCGCCGGCAAGACCACGATCTTCTACATGATCACCGGGCTGGTCTCCGCCGACCGCGGCACCATCAGCCTCGACGGGCACGAGATCACCCACCTGCCGATGTACCAGCGGGCGCGGCTCGGCATCGGCTACCTGCCGCAGGAAGCCTCGATCTTCCGCGGCCTCAACGTCGAGGACAACATCCGGGCGGTGCTGGAGGTGGTCGAGCCCGACCGCAAGGCGCGCGAGCGCAAGCTCGATTCGCTGCTGGAGGAGTTCAACATCACGAGGCTGCGCAAGGCACCCTCGATCGCCCTGTCGGGCGGCGAGCGGCGGCGCTGCGAGATCGCCCGGGCGCTGGCCTCGTCGCCGTCCTTCATGCTGCTCGACGAGCCCTTCGCCGGCATCGACCCGATCGCGGTCGGCGACATCCAGGACCTCGTGATGCACCTCAAGGGCCGCGGCATCGGCGTGCTCATCACCGACCACAACGTGCGCGAGACGCTCGGCCTCATCGACCGGGCCTACATCGCCCATTCGGGGCGCATCCTCACCGAAGGCACGCCCGAGCAGATCGTCGCCGACCCGGAGGCGCGGCGGCTGTATCTCGGTGAGGATTTCCGGCTGTAGGGGGCGACCGGCCGTCGCCTCAACTGCGCAGCCCCGGCGCCTCCTGGCCGGTACGGGCGACGTATTCGGTGTAGCCGCCGCCGTACTGGTGGACGCCGTCGGGCGTCAGTTCGAGCACCCGGTTCGACAGGGCGGCGAGGAAGTGCCGGTCGTGGCTGACGAACAGCATCGTGCCCTCGTAGCCGGCGAGCGCCCGGATCAGCATCTCCTTGGTGCCGAGGTCGAGGTGGTTGGTCGGCTCGTCGAGGACCAGGAAATTCGGCGGGTCGAACAGCATCTTGGCCATCACCAGCCGGGCCTTCTCGCCGCCCGACAGCACCCGGCAGCGCTTCTCGACGTCGTCGCCGGAGAAGCCGAAGCAGCCGGCGAGCGCCCGCAGCGAGCCCTGGCCGGCCTGCGGGAAGCTGCTCTCGAGGTCCTGGAAGATCGTCAGGTCGCCGTCGAGCAGGTCCATGGCGTGCTGGGCGAAGTAGCCGAGCTTGACGGTGCCGCCGACCGACACGGTGCCGTCGTCGGGCGCCGTCGTGCCGGTGACGAGCTTCAGCAGCGTCGACTTGCCGGCGCCGTTGATGCCCATCACGCACCAGCGCTCGCGGCGCCGCACCGCGAAGTCGAGCCCGTCGTAGATCGTGCGGCTGCCGTAGCGCTTGGCCACCTTCTTGAGGCTGACCACGTCGTCGCCGGAGCGCGGCGCCGGCTGGAACTCGAACATCACCGTCTGGCGGCGCTTGGGCGGCTCGACCCGCTCGATCTTGTCGAGCTTCTTGACCCGGCTCTGCACCTGGGCGGCGTGCGAGGCCCGGGCCTTGAACCGCTCGATGAACTTGATCTCCTTGGCCAGCATCGCCTGCTGGCGCTCGAACTGCGCCTGCTGCTGCGCCTCGTTGAGCGCCCGCTGCTGCTCGTAGAAGGCGTAGTCGCCCGAGAAGGTGGTGAGCGCGCCGCCGTCGATCTCGATCACCTTCGACACGACGCGGTTCATGAACTCGCGGTCGTGCGAGGTCATCAGCAGGGCGCCCTCGTAGCCCTTCAGGAACCCTTCGAGCCAGATCAGGCTCTCGATGTCGAGGTGGTTGCTCGGCTCGTCGAGCAGCATCACGTCGGGGTTCATCAGGAGGATGCGGGCGAGCGCCACCCGCATCTTCCAGCCGCCCGACAGCGCGCCGACGTCGCCGTCCATCATCTCCTGGCTGAAGCTGAGCCCGGCCAGCACCTCCTGCGCCCGGCCCTCTAGGGCGTAGCCGCCGAGTTCCTCGAACCGCGCCTGGACCTCGCCGTAGCGCTCGATCAGGGCGTCCATCTCGTCGGCCCGGTCGGGGTCGGCGAGCGCGGTCTCGGCCTCGCGCAGCTCGGCCGCGACCGTGCTCACCGGCCCGGCGCCGTCCATCACCTCGGCGACGACGCTGCGGCCGGCCATCTCGCCGACATCCTGGCTGAAATACCCGATGGTGATGCCGCGATCGGTCGCGACCTGCCCCTCGTCGGGCTGCTCCTCGCCGATGATGAGCCGGAACAGCGTCGTCTTGCCGGCGCCGTTGGGGCCGACGAGGCCGATCTTCTCGCCCTTCTGGAGCGCCGCCGACGCCTCGATGAAGACGATCTGCTTGCCGTTCTGCTTGCCGATTTTGTCGAGGCGTATCATCGGGTCCGGGGCGTGGTGTCGAGGGAGTTGCCGCGGCCATAGCCGTTGAGGGCGCGCGACGGAAGGGCGTGGAGGCCACGCCGGGGCGGGGGCTGCGCGGCGCGGGAACCGCTTTCAGGCTTGACGTTGGGCGTCGGCGGCGGCTGTTCGACGTGAACGACCGTGTGGGCCTCCACTTGCCCGTTTTTGCCTGCGCCGTGCTCACGCAAACCGTGGAGGCTGCTTCAGGTTCATGACACGTTTGGCACGCGCTTCAGCTTGTCGGGATTGCGCATCACATAGAGGGCGATGATTCGATCGCCCTCTATGTGTAGCGCCGTCACCTGCACGATGTTGCCTGCCTCCACCGTGATGAAACCCGGCAAATCGTCGACGACAGCATGCCGCAGGAGTTGCGACGGACAGCGCACGAAATCATCAGCCATTTCCGCGTGGCGCCTCAGCACCGCGTCGATGCCGATGAGTGGCGTCGGTGTTGCCGGAACCTTGCCGCCCCCATCGGCGCAGGCGATCACATCCTCCGCCAGCATGGTGCGAAGAGCGCTCAGGTCGCCATTGCGAGATGCCGCGAAGAAAGCGGCGGCGATCCTGATGCCATGCTCTTTGCTCACCGCGAAGCGCGAGCGCTCATGCCGGAGATGAGTCCGCGCCCGGCTGGCGAGCTGACGGCAGGCAGCAGGAGTCCGGTCGATGGCCTGTGCGACCTCGGGGAAATCCATGCCGAACACGTCGTGCAGCAGGAAGGCGGCGCGCTCCAAGGGCGACAGCCGTTCGAGCGCGATCATCAGCGGCAGGGTGATATCGTCGGCCGGGTCGGCATCCTCGGGCTCGAAGATTGGTTCCGGCAACCATGGGCCGATATAGGTCTCGCGTCGGCGGCGGGCCGATTTCAACTGATTGAGGCAGAGGCGCGTGACGATGACATGCAGAAACGCGGCTGGCTCGCGCACCGACAGCGGATCCGCCGCGAGCCAGCGGCAATAGGCGTCTTGCACGACATCTTCCGCATCCGCGACCGATCCCAGTATCCGATAGGCGAGCCGGATAAGGCGCGGGCGAAGCTCTTGCAGATCGGGACCGGGAGCGAGGGTCATACGTAGACTACGCGTCTGCCAGGACCCGACCGCGAACGAAGTCCCGTGTGACCCGTGCCACCCGTGCGCCGAGATGCCGAGCGGTGGCGAGATCGGCTTCCGGCGGCGCTCTGTCCGGGCCTTCGTCGGTGTTCGATTGTGCCGCGGCGCCGATCCAGAAGCCCAGCCGGTTCAGGTCGTCGTCCGAGCCTGACGTGGAATTGTTGGCGGGCGGCAGATCGAGGCTGACCCAGTGCATCCCATGTTGCGCGGCGAACAGAACCATCTGGAGCAACGTCGAAAGTTTATCGCCGGCCTGGGCTCCGGAATTGGTGAAGCCGGCGGCGATTTTATCTTTCCAGAGATAGCCTCCTGCCATCATCACTTTTGATGTCGCCTCCTGGAAAGCTTTGAACGACGCCGAGGCCGCACCCATGTAGGTCGGCGTGCCGAAAACGATCGCGTGCGCGGCATGGAGATCGTCCCAGCGTTGCTGTGCCTCGTCGACCGACAGGAGCAAAGGGCTGGCACTGGCTCTCCGCACTCCCTCCGCCACTGCCTCGGCCTGCCGGGCGGTGTGTCCATAGCCGCTGTGATAGACGATTGCGATGCAGATCTTGTCTTCCGACTGCTTGTCATGCCGGCGGGGATCTTCGACAATGTGCATCATGCTCTCTTGTCCGAATTCGTTCGGAAGGCATGACAGGCCAGCCCGGCTGAGTGTGACACGACGATCCGGGAAAAATTCACCCCGTTCGATCGATGCGCGCCGCCTTCCACGTTCAGCGGCTCCGCAGAAGCGGTCAAGCCGCTAGGATCCGATCCCGGCCCGGCCACCGCCCAGACCCCACGAAAAATCCCCTCACGGCGCGAACCGCGCCCCCAGACTATACAAATCACCGCGGAACACCTGCTGCACGTAGGTGAGCGTCCCGTCGCCGCGCCAGGTGCGGCGGGCGACCGAGAGGCAGGCGCCGCCGGGCGGCAGGTCGAGGGATTCGGCGAGCGCCGGCGAGGCGTTGAGCGCGGTGATGCGGTGCTCGGCCTCGGTCCAGGGCACGTGGCGCAGCAGCCACGTGCCCGGCGGCACCGCGGAGAAATCGGCCTCGGCCGCCGCCGGCACCGTCGCGAGGCTGATGAGCCGCTCCTCCCAGGCGAAGGGGCGGCCGTCGGCGAGATGGCGGCAGGTGAGGGCGAGGACCGGTTCGCCCGGCGCCAGCCCGGAGGCCGGCGGGTCCTTCGGCCCGATGCCGCGGCGCTCGCGCGCCACCAGCTCGAAGTCGTAATGCTCGCCCCGCGCCTCGACCTCGTGCGGGATGTCGGGGATGCGCAGGACCGCCGATTGCAGCGCCGGCTGGGCGACGAACGAGCCGGCCCGGCGCCGGCGCTGGATCAGCCCCGATTCGGCGAGGCCGGCCAGCACCTTGTTCACCGTCATGCGCGAGCAGCCGTAGAGGTCGGTCAGCTCGGACTCGAACGGGATGCGGTAGCCGGGCGGCCACTCGCCCGAGAGGATGCGCGCTTCGAGGTCGGCCCGGATCCGCTCCTTGAGGGGCGCGCTCACGCCAGCAGCCTCGCCAGGGTGGCGCGGTAGCGCGCCGTGATCCCCGCGTGGTCGACGTGGCGACCGCCCGCCACCACCTGCCGGCCTCCCCGCCACGAAGCCGCGACCGGCGAGGAGCGCGCCGCGAAGATCCAGCCGTCGAGGAGCGCGTCGCCGTCGCGCTCGACCAGCGCCGGGTGGTCGGGATCGAGGGCGACGAGGTCGGCGGCCGCGCCCGGCTCCAGCCCGGCCGGCACCCCCAGCGCCTGCGCGCCGCCGGCCAGCGCCGTGTCGAACAGCGCCCGGCCGGTGGAGGGCGAGGCGGGCGCGGTGAGGACGTTGCGCCGCCGCAGGCTCAGGCGCTGGGCGTATTCCATCATCCGCAATTCGTCGGCGGCGCCGATCAGCACGTTCGAGTCGGTGCCTATGCCGAACCGGCCGCCGGCCTCGGCATAGGCTTCGAGCGGGAAGATGCCGTCGCCGAGATTGCCCTCGGTGACCGGGCACAGGCCCGCGACCGCGCCGCTCTCCGCGAGGCGCCGGGTCTCGTCGGGCGTCATGTGGGTGGCGTGGATGAGGCACCAGCTTTCATCGACCGGGGCGCCGTTGAGCAGGGTCTCGACCGGCCGCGTGCCGAGGGCGGCGACGCATTCCTCGACCTCCAGCACCTGCTCGGCGGCGTGGATGTGGACCGGGCCGCCGGCGGCGAGCGGCAGGATCGCCGCGATGTCGTCGAGCGTCGCGGCGCGCAGGCTGTGGGGGGCGATGCCGACCACCGCCCCGTCGAGCCCGGCGACGGCACGGCGCCCGCCCTCGACCAGCCGGGCGAAGCCGTCGGGGTCGCTGAGGAACCGGCGCTGGCCGTGGACCGCCGGGCGCGGCCCGAACCCGCCATGGGCGTAGAACACCGGCAGCAGGGTCAGGCCGATCCCGGTCGCCGCTGCTGCCGCGGCGAGGCCGAACGCCATCTCGGCCGGTTCGGCGTAGGGCGTGCCGTCGCGGTCGTTGTGCAGGTAGTGGAACTCGCCGACCCGGGTGAAGCCGGCCTCCAGCATCTCGGCATAGGCCATCGCCGCCACCGCCTCGTTGTCCTCCGGGGTCAGCCGGTCGAGGAAGCGGTACATCACCTCGCGCCAGGTCCAGAACGTGTCGCGCTCCGGCCCGCGGGTCTCGGCGAGGCCGGCCATGCCGCGTTGGAAGGCGTGGCTGTGCAGGTTCGACAGGCCCGGCACCGCGATGCCGTGGCGCTCGTCCCCCGCCTCCGGGGCGACGCCGGCCGCCACGGCGGCGATGCGCCCGCCCTCGACCGTGATCCTGACGTCGCGCGCCCAGCCCCCGGGCAGCAGGGCGGAGCGGAACCAGAGCTGGGGCATCGGACGACCTCGCGACGGGGCCGGACGGATGGACAGCACGCCCGGCCTGCGATTATGTATATACATACTCAGTGCAGACCACCATGCCGGCGCGCAGGAGCAGGAGGCAGGCCATGCAGTGCGATCGCATCTGGCGCGGGGCGCGGCTCGCGACCCTGGCGGAGCAGGCGCCGGGCCTCGGCGCGATCGAGGACGGGGTCGTCGCCTGCCGCGACGGGCGCATCGTCTTCGCCGGGCCGGCCAACGAAGCGCCGTCCCTCGACGCGCCGGAGGTCGTCGCGTGCGACGGGCGCTGGATCACCCCCGGGCTGATCGACTGCCACACCCACCTGATCCACGGCGGCGACCGGGCCGGGGAGTTCGAGCGCCGGCTGGCCGGCGCGACCTACGAGGAGATCGCCCGGGCCGGCGGCGGCATCGTCTCGACGGTGCGGGCGACGCGGGCGGCCTCCGAAGCCGACCTCGTGGCGAGCGGCCTGCGGCGCCTCGATGCGCTGATCGCCGAGGGCGTGACCACGATCGAGGTCAAGTCGGGCTACGGCCTGTCGCGGGACGCCGAACTGGCGAGCCTGCGGGCGGCGCGGGCGCTCGGGCGCCACCGCGCGGTCTCGGTCGTCACCACCTTCCTCGGCGCCCACGCGCTGCCGCCCGACGAGGGCGACCGCGACCGCTACATCGCTTCGGTCTGCGACGAGATGCTGCCGGCGGTCGCCGCCGAGGGGCTGGCGGACGCGGTCGACGCCTTCTGCGAGGGCATCGCGTTCTCGCCCGCGCAGACCGCCCGGGTGTTCGAGGCGGCGCGGCGGCTCGGGCTGCCGGTGAAGCTGCACGCCGACCAGCTCTCGAATCTCGGCGGCGCCGCGCTCGCCGCCCGCTACGGCGCCCTCTCGGCCGACCACCTGGAGCACACCGACGAGGACGGCGCCGCCGCGATGGCGCGGGCCGGCACCGTCGCGGTGCTGCTGCCCGGCGCCTACTACTTCATCCGCGAGACGAAAGTGCCGCCGGTCGCCGCCTTCCGCCGCCACGGCACCCGCATGGCGCTCGCCACCGATTGCAATCCCGGCACCTCGCCGCTGACCTCGCTGCTGCTCACCCTCAACATGGGCGCGACCCTGTTCCGGATGACCGTCGAGGAATGCCTCGCGGGCGTCACCCGCGAGGCGGCCCGGGCGCTGGGGCTGCTGCCGGAGATCGGCACCCTGGAGGCCGGCAAGTGGTGCGACCTCGCGATCTGGGACGTCGAGCGCCCGGCCGAGCTCGTCTACCGCATCGGCTTCAACCCGCTCCACGCCCGCATCCGGAGAGGCCAGTGACCCCGACCCTCACCCCCGGCGCCGTCCCGCTCGCCTCGTGGCGCGCGATCCTCGACGGGGCGGTGCCGCGCCTCGACCCGGCCTGCCTGCCCGCGGTGGCGCGCTCGGCGCAGACCGTGGCGGCGATCGTCGCCAAGGGCGAGCCGGTCTACGGCATCAATACCGGCTTCGGGAAGCTCGCCACCGTCCGGATCGGCGCCGAGGATCTCGGCACGCTCCAGCGCAACATCGTGCTGTCCCACGCCGCCGGGATCGGCGAGCCGATGCCGGTGCCGGTCGCCCGGCTGATGATGGCGCTCAAGCTCGCGAGCCTCGCGCAGGGCGCGTCCGGCGTGCGGCCCGAGACCCTGGCCTTCCTCGCCGCCCTGCTGGAGCGCGGCCTGACCCCGGTGGTGCCGGCGCAAGGGTCGGTCGGCGCCTCGGGCGACCTCGCGCCGCTCTCCCACCTGACCGCCGCGATGCTCGGCGTCGGCGAGTTCTTTTGTGAGAAGGGCCGCGTGCCGGCCGCGGACGCCCTGCGCGAGGCCGGTCTCGAACCGCTGGTGCTCGGCGCCAAGGAGGGGCTCGCCCTCCTCAACGGCACCCAGTTCTCCACCGCCTACGCGCTCGCCGGCCTGTTCGGCGCCGAGGACCTGCTGCGCGCCGCCCTGGTGGTCGGCGCGCTCTCGACCGACGCCGCCCGCGGCTCCGACACGCCGTTCGACCCGCGCATCCACGCCCTGCGCCGCCACCGCGGCCAGATCGAGACCGCCGCCGCCCTGCGCGGGCTGCTCGCCGGCTCGGCGATCCGCGCCTCGCACCTCACCGGCGACGAGCGGGTGCAGGATCCCTACTGCCTGCGCTGCCAGCCGCAGGTGATGGGCGCCGCCCTCGACGTCCTGCGGCAGGCCGCCGCGACGCTCGCCACCGAGGCCGACGGCGTCTCCGACAACCCGCTGATCTTCTCCGACACCGGCGAGGCCCTGTCGGGCGGCAACTTCCACGCCGAGCCGGTCGCCTTCGCGGCCGACATGATCGCGCTCGCGGTGTGCGAGATCGGCTCGCTCGCCGAGCGCCGGATCGCGATGCTGGTCGACCCGGCCCTGTCGGGCCTGCCGGCCTTCCTCACCCCGCGGCCGGGGCTCAATTCCGGCTTCATGATCCCGCAGGTCACCGCCGCGGCGCTGGTCTCCGAGAACAAGCAGCGCGCCCATCCGGCGAGCGTCGATTCGATCCCGACCTCGGCCAACCAGGAGGACCACGTCTCGATGGCGGCCCACGGCGCCCGGCGCCTGGGGCCGATGGTCGAGAACGCCGTCGCGGTGGTCGGCATCGAACTGCTCGCCGCCGCCCAGGGCTGCGACTTCCTCAAGCCGCTCGCCTCCAGCGCGCCGCTGGAGCGCCTGCGGACCCTGCTGCGCGAGCGCGTCCCGACGCTGGCCGAGGACCGCTTCCTGCATCCCGACATGCTGGCGGCGGTCGACCTCGTGCGCGGCGGCGCGGTCGCCTCGGTGGCCGAGGCGCTGCCGGGCGTCGCCCCGTAATTCTTCGTCGTCTTCGCTCCGGGAGCCCGGCCATGACCACCCGCCTCGACAACAGCCGCGTCGTCCGTGCTGCCCGCGGCCGCGACCTCACCGCGAAGAGCTGGCTCACCGAAGCCCCGCTGCGGATGCTGATGAACAACCTCGACCCCGACGTCGCCGAGCGGCCGGGCGAGCTGGTGGTCTATGGCGGCATCGGCCGGGCGGCGCGGGACTGGGCGAGCTTCGACCGCATCGTCGCCGCCCTGACACATCTCGACGACGACCAGACGCTGCTGGTGCAGTCGGGCAAGCCGGTCGGGGTTTTTCGCACCCACGCGGATGCCCCGCGGGTGCTGATCGCCAACTCGAACCTCGTGCCGCACTGGGCGACCTGGGAGCATTTCCACGAACTCGACCGCAAGGGTCTGGCGATGTACGGCCAGATGACCGCCGGCTCGTGGATCTACATCGGCAGCCAGGGCATCGTTCAGGGCACCTACGAGACCTTCGTCGAGATGGGCCGCCAGCATTACGGCGGCGACCTCGCCGGACGCTGGATCCTCACCGCCGGTCTCGGCGGCATGGGCGGCGCGCAGCCGCTCGCCGCCGCCATGGCCGGCGCCTCCTGCCTCGCGGTCGAGTGCCGGGCGTCGAGCATCGAGTTCCGGTTGCGCACCGGCTACGTCGACGTGCAGGCCCGCGACCTCGACGAGGCCCTGGCGCTGATCGAGGAATCCTGCCGCCAAAAAACCCCGCGCTCGGTCGCGCTGCTCGGCAACGCGGCCGACGTCTTCGCCGAGCTCTACGCCCGCGGCGTGCGGCCGGACTGCGTCACCGACCAGACCTCGGCCCACGACCCCGTCAACGGCTACCTGCCGGTGGGCTGGACGCTCGCCGAGTGGGACGCCAGGCGCGAGAGCGACCCGGCCGGGGTCGCCGCCGCGGCGAAGCGCTCGATGGCCGCGCATGTGCGGGCGATGCTCGACTTCCACCGCGCCGGGGTGCCGACGGTCGATTACGGCAACAACATCCGCCAGATGGCGCTGGAGGAGGGCGTCGCCGACGCCTTCGCCTTTCCGGGCTTCGTGCCGGCCTACATCCGCCCGCTGTTCTGCCGCGGGATCGGCCCGTTCCGCTGGTGCGCCCTCTCGGGCGACCCCGAGGACATCTTCAGGACCGACGCCAAGGTCAAGGAACTGCTGCCGGACAACCACCACCTGCACCGCTGGCTCGACATGGCGCAGGAGAAAATCCGGTTCCAGGGCCTGCCGGCGCGGATCTGCTGGGTGGGGCTCGGCGACCGCCACCGCCTCGGCCTCGCCTTCAACGAGATGGTGCGCAACGGCGAACTGAAGGCGCCGATCGTCATCGGCCGCGACCACCTCGATTCCGGCTCGGTCGCCTCGCCCAACCGCGAGACGGAAGCCATGCGCGACGGCTCCGACGCGGTGTCGGACTGGCCGCTGCTCAACGCGCTCCTCAACACCGCGTCGGGGGCGACCTGGGTCTCGCTCCACCACGGCGGCGGCGTCGGCATGGGGTTCTCGCAGCATGCCGGCATGGTGATCGTCTGCGACGGCAGCGAGGCGGCCGACCGCCGCCTGGAGCGGGTGCTGTGGAACGACCCGGCGACCGGCGTCATGCGCCACGCCGATGCCGGCTACGACGAGGCGGCGGCCTGCGCCCGCGAGCACGGGCTGGCGCTGCCGAGCCTCGGATGAGGGGGCTCTACCGCCGCCCCGAGCCGTAGGCCATCGCCGCCGTCGCGACGAGGAGCGAGGCCCAGAAGTGGATCAGGCCGGTGCCGCTCCACACCGTGAACCGCTCCTTGCAGCCGGTGGTGTTCATCGCGCAGCCCAGGGGAACGAGGTAGAAGAACCAGACGAGCGTCGCACCCAACAGGGCGACGCCGAACACGAATGCCGCGACCCTCATCCCGATCTCCCGCTCATGCCGTGTGCCCGGCGGGCGGGCCCCGATGGCATCACGACCGTCTCGTCAGCCCGAACCCGGCCGCCCGAGGGTGTCCCGCATCAGCCGCAGCAGGTTGTCGGCCACCGCGTTGGGCGGCGCCCGGTAGACGGCGCTGACGTCGGCGGCCGGCGCCGGGTCGGCGAGGGGCCGGAACACCACGCCCGGGCCGGCCAGGGCGCCGACATGCGCCGGCACCAGCGCGACCCCGAGGCCGGCCGCCACGAGGCTGAGCAGCGAGGCGGACTCGACCACCTGCTGCGTCAGGCGCGGCACGAACCCCGCCTCGGTGCAGCACGCCCACAGGTGCCGGGCGAAGGGCGAGTCGCGCAGGCGCAGCGACAGGTACGGCTCCCCGGCGAGGTCGGCGAGGGCGACCGCGCCGCCGGCGGCGAGCCGGTGGCCCTCCGGCAGGGCGACGCCGACCACCTCGCGCCAGGCGAGTTCGACGGCGAGGTCCGGATCGTCCGGCGGGCGGCGCAGGAAGCTGATGTCGGTGCGCCGGGCGTGCAGGGCCGCCTGCTGGTCCTGCGGCGGCATCTCGTGCAGCCGCACCGTCACGCCGGGATAGAGGAGGCCGTAGGCGCGGATCAGCCGCGACAGCGGCCCGGTGAGGACCGAGCCGGTCAGGCCGATGTCGAGGTTGCCGCTGCGGCCGCCGCCGATCGCCCGCGCCTGCTCCGCGGCCTGCTCGACCTGGGCCAGGATCGCCCGGGCATGGTCGAGGAAGGCGGCGCCGGCCCGGGTGAGCGCCACCCGCCGGCTGGTGCGCAGGAACAGCGTCGTGCGCAATTCGGCCTCGAGGTCGCGGATCTGCTGGCTCAGCGGCGGCTGCGACACGCCGAGCCGCTCGGCGGCGGCGGTGAAGCTGAGGGTCTCGGCCACCGCCACGAAGTAGCGCAGGTGGCGAAGCTCCACGACCCGGCATCCATAGGTTCGACGACATCATCATGCCGAACAAAATATTGGACGTCTAGATGAAGTTGGGACAGGCTGCCTCACCCTGCGTCGCCTCCGGCGATCGCGGCCACCGCAGCCGGAACGCCCCCGCGATGCCACGCTTCTTCACGACCCTGTTCGGCCAGGTGGTGGTCGCCCTGGTCCTCGGCGTGGTGCTCGGCATCGCGGCACCGGGCTTCGCGGTGGCGCTCAAGCCTCTCGGCGACGGCTTCATCAAGCTCATCAAGATGGTGATCGCGCCGCTGGTGTTCGGGGTCGTGGTCCACGGCATCGTCGGGGCCGGCGACCTGCGCAAGGTCGGCCGGGTCGGGCTCAAGTCCCTCGTCTACTTCGAGGCGGTGACCACGCTCGCCCTCGTCCTCGGCCTCGTTCTCGCGATGGTCGTGCGGCCGGGCGTCGGCATGAACATCGATCCGGGCAGCCTCGATGCGAAGGCGATCGCCGGCTACACCGCCAATGTCGGGCAGGTCACCAACACCGTCGACTTCCTGCTGAAGCTGATCCCCACCACGGTGGTCGATGCCTTCGCCAAGGGCGACATCCTCCAGGTGCTGGTGATCGCGATCCTGTTCGGGGCCGGCCTCGCCCTGCTCGGCGAGAGCGGCCGGCCGCTGGCGCAGTCGATCGACCGGATCACCGCGGTCCTGTTCAAGGTCATCGGCTTCATCGTGCGGCTGGCGCCGGTCGGCGTGCTCGGCGCCGTCGCCTTCACGGTCGGGCGCTACGGCGTCGGATCCCTGGCCCAGCTCGGCGCCCTGGTCGCCCTGTTCTACGCCGGCGTCGCGGTCTTCGTGTTCGGGGTTCTCGGCCTCATCCTGCGCTTCGCCGGCTTCAGCCTGATCAGGCTCCTGGCCTACCTGCGCGAGGAACTCACGGTGGTGGCCGGCACCGCCTCCTCCGACAGCGTGCTGCCGCAGGTGATGCGCAAGCTCGAAGCCCTCGGGATCAGGGACTCCACCGTCGGCCTCGTCATCCCGACCGGCTACTCCTTCAACCTCGACGCCTTCTCGCTCTACCTCACCCTCGCCACGGTGTTCATCGCCCAAGCCACCAACACGCCGCTGGCGTTCGGCGACCTGATGCTGATCCTCGGCATCTCGCTGCTCACCTCGAAGGGGGCGCACGGCATCCCGGGCTCGGCGATCGTCGTCCTGGCCGCGACGCTCTCGGCGGTGCCGGCGATCCCGGTGATCGGCCTCGTGCTGGTCCTGTCGGTCGACTGGTTCGTCGGCATCGCCCGGGCGCTCGGCAACCTCGTCGGCAACTGCGTCGCCACGGTGGTGATCGCCGCCTGGGAAGGGGACATCGACCGCGAGCAGGCCCACCGGGTGCTCGACGGCAGGGCCAGCACCTCGACCGAGGCCGTGCTCGCCGAGCCGGCCCGCGAGCACTGATCGGGAGAGGGGCGATGACGACGACGCGGCACGAGGCCGGCGAAGCGGTGATGCGCCGGCTCGACGCCCTGGCGCGGTTCACGGCTGAGCCCGAGGCGCTGACCCGGCTCTACCTGACCCCGGCCCACCGCGCCGCGGCGCTGCAGGTCGCCGCCTGGATGGAGGAGGCCGGCCTGCGCGCCTCGCTCGACGCCGCCGGCACGGTGGTCGGCCGCTACGAGGCGGCGCGCCCCGGGGCGCCGACGCTGCTGATCGGCTCGCACGTCGACACCATCCGCGATGCCGGCCGCTACGACGGCACCCTCGGCGTGGTGGCGGGCATCGCCGCGGTCGCCGAGCTGAACGCCCGGGGGGAGCGGCTGCCCTTCGCGATCGAGGTCCTGGCCTTCGGCGACGAGGAGGGTGTGCGCTTTCCCGTCACCCTGACCTCGTCGCGGGCGCTCGCCGGCACCGTGGCGGCCGGCGCCCTCGACGTCCGCGACGGCGACGGGATCAGCCTGCGCGAGGCGCTCGCCGCGTTCGGCGGTGACCCGGACGGGCTGCCGGCCCTCGCCCGGGCGCCCGAATCGATCCTCGGCTACCTCGAGGTGCATATCGAGCAGGGGCCGGTGCTGGAGGCCGAGGACCTGCCGGTCGGCATCGTCACCGCCATCGCCGGCGCGAGCCGCTTCACCGTGGCGGTCACCGGGCAGGCCGGGCATGCCGGCACGGTGCCGATGCGACTGCGCCGGGACGCGGTCGCCGCCGCCGCCGAGATGGTGCTCGCCGCCGAGGCGGTGGCGGGCGAGACGCCGGATCTCGTCGCGACCGTCGGCGTCGTCGCGGTGCCGAACGGGGCGGTCAACGTCGTCGCCGGCGAGGCGCGCTTCACCCTCGACGTGCGCAGCCCGAGCGACGCCGTGCGCCGCGCCGCCCTGGACGACCTGATGCAGCGATTCGCCGCCATCGCCGGGCGCCGCGGGGTCGGTCTCGCCGTGACGCCGGGCTACGACGCCCCGGCGGCGGCCTGCTCGCCTCGGTTGCAGCAGGCGCTCGCCGAGGGCGTGACGCGCCTCGGCCTGCGCCCCCTCCTCCTGCCGAGCGGCGCCGGCCACGACGGCCTCGCCCTGGCGTCGCTCTGCCCGATCGGCATGCTGTTCGTGCGCTGCGCCGGCGGGGTCAGCCACTCCCCGGCCGAATCGATCACCGCGGCGGATGCCGACGTGGCGGTGCGCGTCCTCGTCGACGTCCTGCGCCATCTGGCGCCGTGATCCCCGTTCCCAACCAGGAGACCCCGATGCAGGAACTCAAGATCAAGGCCGGCCCCTACGACCTCATGGGCCGGCTGGAGCTGGAGAAGGCGCCGCAGACCTGTGCGGCCTTCCTCAAGGCCCTGCCCTTCGTCAGCGAGATCGTCCACGTCCGCTGGAGCGGCGAGGGGGTGTGGATGCCCCTCGGCGACCTCGATTTCGGCGTCGGCTACGAGAACCACACCAGCTACCCGGCTCCGGGCCAGATGATCCTCTATCCGGGCGGCATCAGCGAGACCGAGATCCTCCTCGCCTATGGCGGCGTGCACTTCGCCAGCAAGGTCGGGCAGCTCGCCGGCAACCACTTCCTCACCATCACGCAAGGGCTCGAACACGTCTACGACCTCGGCCGCATGACCCTCTACAAGGGCGCCCAGCCGATCCGCTTCGAGCAGCCCTGAGCACGCGGCCCCCGCCGCACCGGGACCGGCGGGGGGCCTCCCGCCGGCATCGATCCGGCCGCCGTCCGGCGCAGATCGCCTCGCGACGCGGATTTCGGCTTCGCTCAACCGCCGCGCGGGCTGGTGATACGGAATCCGGAAGCAATCTTCCGGATTCCGTATCACTCCGGCTTGAGGCCGGAGCGAGCGGCGAGTTCCCGCAGGGTGCCGCGGGACACGCCGTTGAGCCGGCGGTCGCGCTCGAACCGGTCGAGGGCGGCGCGGGTGCCCGGGCCGATGATGCCGTCGACCGTCAGCGGACCGTAGCCGAGCTTCACCAGCGCCCGCTGGGCGAAGGCGACGTCCTTGTCCGGGGCGGAGGCCGATGCCGGGCCGGGCTTCGCCCGCGCGGACAGGAGCCGGACCTCCTGCTCCGGGCCGCGGGCCGACGCGGCCGGCTGCGACCTGCCCGCTTGTCCCTTGTCCGCCACCGGCCTGGAACCCGGTGCGGTCGTCTCGCGGGCCTGTGGCGGGTTGGCCGCCGGGCGCGAGGCCGGCGGCGGATCGGACCGCGGCGGGCCTGCCCTCGCCGGCTCCCGGCTGGGAAGGGCGGCGGTGGTGTGGGTGTCGCCGCGGATCAGATCGCCGATGCCGTCCGGCGCGCGCGCGGCGGCCGTTTCCGGCTCGGCGGGGGGACGGTCGGGGGCCGGCTTCGCCGCCGTCCGGGCCGCGACGGCACCATCGCGCGCGGGCTCACCCCCCGGCGGCGCCTTGCCGGCTGGCGGCGCCTTGGCGAAGAGCGGAGCCGGGTGGCGGCCGGACTGGAACGTGAGGGCGTTGGTCGCCACCGCCGCGACGGCGCCGAGCCCGAGCAGCGTCCCGATGATTCCGGCCGGATGGCGCAGGATCGCGCCGGCGCGGTGCAGGGGACCGGGCTGCGGCGGCATCGCGCTGCTGCGCGGCGCCGGGCGCCGGGCAGGGGCGGCGGCGCGGGAGCGCGGCGCCGGCCGCGGATCGGCGGCCGGCCGGTCGGTCTCGTCTCGCCGGGCGGGCGCCTCGGGCATCGTGTCTCCTCAGGCAAGAGGACGGAAGAAGAGGACGGAAGAAGAGGACGGAAGAGCGGGGCGGCGATCCGGAGGACGGATGCCATACGATTCTCGATGGATCGCTCGGCGATCCCTGCGGTATCGTGGCGATTGTCGTGCAGTCGCGTCAGGCGATTTCCGCGCAATCGCTTCGCGATGCGAAAACCGTATCACGCGCTCCGCAGCATCACCGGGTTGAGGGCCGCGGGCTCGGCGGCCAGCGGGGCGGTCCGGATCGCCGCCGGGCGGCCCGGGTCGCGGCTGCCGCGGCAATCGATCGGCAGGATCACGATCACCCGGGTCCCGCGGGCGATGGTGCTCTCGATCTGCATCTCGCCGTGATGGAGCCCGACGAGGCCGCGCACGACCGACAGGCCGAGCCCGGTTCCCTCGTGCGGGCGGCCGTAGCCGCCGCCGCCGAGATCGGCCTGGAAGAACGGGTCGCCGAGGCGCGGCAGGTCGGTCTCGGCGATGCCGATCCCGTTGTCCGAGACCGCGATCTCGATCCGGTCGTAGACCCGCCGCACCGACGCGGTCACCCGGCCGCCGCGGGGGGTGAACTTCACGGCGTTCGACAGCAGGTTGATGACCATCTGCCGGCAGGCCCGCTGGTCGGCGATCAGCTCCGGCAGGTCCGGGGCGACCTCGCAGGCGAGCTGAAGCCCGCTCTGCTGGGCGCGGAGCTGCATCAGGTCGCAGCAGCCGCGCACGAGGCTCCTGAGGTCGAACGGCTCCGGCGCGACGTCGAAGTTGCCGCTCTGGATCTTCGACATGTCGAGGAGTCCGTTGACGACTTCGAGCAGGTGCTGGCCGGAGCCGTGGATCAGCCCGGCATATTCCCGCCGCCGCTCCGGCGGCAGGCCGTAGGTCGCCTCTGCGGCGAGCATCTCGGAGAAGCCGATGATCGCGTTGAGCGGCGTGCGCAGCTCGTGGCTGACCGTGGCGAGGAACCGGCTCTTGATCTCGTTCGCCCGCTCGGCCTCCGCCCGGGCCAGTTCCAGCTCCTCGGCGTGGCGGTGGTGGGCCGAGACGTCGCGGGTCACGGCGACCACCGCGGCCGTGCCTGCCGCCCCGGTCCCCTCGGCGACGCGGTGGGCGCGCATCTCGACCCAGATCACCCGCCCCGGCTCGCCGGGCTGACCCGGCACGCCGTCGACGTGCAGGCGGAACTGCACCGTCACCGGCAGGGGGTGGCTGCCGGCGTCGCTGATCGCCTTCAGGAAGGCGGGGCGGTCGGAGACGTGGACGCGCCCGAGCAGGCCGCGGCCGAGCAGCGCCTCGGGCGGGGCGCCGGCGAGCTTGTGCGCCGCCGGGCTCGCCTGGGTCACGGTGCCGTTGCGGTCGTGCCAGGTGACGAGGTCGTCGATGGCTTCGAGCAGCAGCGCGTTGCGCGCCGAGGCGGCCCGCAGCCGGTCGCTCCAGTTCCCCTCCCGCCGCAGGCTCTCGATCGACAGGGCGAGGGCGTGGCAGATCGCCGTGATGGCGAAGATCGGCATCGCCAGGGCGGCCGACCACGCGAACATCAGCCGGCCGCCGTCGGGCTCGATCAGCGCGATGGCGAGCGCCCCGGTCACGGCGAAGCACGCCGCCGCGAGCGCGGCGCGGCGCGAACCGGCCATCAGCGCCTCAATCGGGATCATCGCGAGCCAGATGCTCGCCGCCGAGGTCGGCCCCCCGGTGAGGGTGGCGAGGCAGACGATCAGCCCGGTGAGGGCCGCGGAGGACAGGCCGTGGGCCAGGGTGAGGTTGCCGGTCCGGGCCAGGATCAGCGCCGCCACCACCGGCAGGATGAGGCAGATCGCGGCCACGGCCTCCAGGGTCGACGGGACGCCGCGCCACAGCAGGTAGGGCGGCATCATCGCCATCATCACGACGCCGGTCGCCAGCCGCGACACGAGGAAGCGTTCGTGGCGCACCCGCTCCTGCGGATCGCTGGCGACGGACTCGTGAACGAGGCCCGTCAGACGGGCATCGATCAGAGACGCGAGGGCACTGTAGTTACGCACAAAGCCACGCCAGCGCAGAAGGACAGAGCCTCCGCGCCCCTTCGACTCCACAGATCCGGAGCCTCGCACCTCGCGCTTAAACGATCGTTATGGCCGCGCTCGCCGGGCCGCCGGGCCGCCGGGCCGATCCGGGGCAGGTCGCTCAGCCGGTCATCGCGTGGGCGTCGTAGCCCGCGCGGCGCAGGGTCTCGGCCACGTCGAGCGCCTGCGCCGCCGTCGTCACCGCCACGCGGCCGGCGGCGAGATCGACGCCGACTTCGGCTCCCGGGTCGAGGCGCTGGATCGCCCGGGTCACCGCGGCGACGCAGCCCTGGCAGGTCATCCCCTCGACCCGCATCAGCAGTTCCATGCGGTCGCCTTCGCCCGTCCGCGCCATTCCGGCCTCCGTCGTCCCGCGGCCGTCGCGCCGCGTGCCGGATGTCGGGCCGCGCCGGGGGCCGGACAAGGGGGGCGGATCAACGGGCCCGCATGCCCGGACCCGCCCGCCGCCATGGCCGCGGCGCGACAGCACCGGGAAAGCCGTGGGCGGCGCCGGCGGACGGCTTGCCCGACCGGGGCGGGTCGGCGAAAACCGTGGTTCGGCCGGGCCCTCCCGGCGCTCTCGCTCAGGGTACGGAACCGCCGATGACCCCCACCAGCCGCCGGCCTGCCGGCGGGTCCTCCGCGGGACGGGTCGCCTTCAGCCTCGCCGCGCTCCTCGGGAGCGGGCTCTGCCTCGTGGTGGCCTTCCTGACCGCCCCGGCCCTCGGCGTGGCGGCCGGGCTCGGGCTGGGGGCGGCGACGCTGGCCGGAGTCGCGGCGGCCGTCGCCCTGCGGCGGGCCCGCCGTCTCGCCGTGCAGGCCGAGAAGCTCTCCGGCGAGATCGACGCCCTGTCGCAGCGCCTGCTCGGCCTGGAACGGCGGGCGGCGGAGGCCGCGCCGGCCGCTTCCGCCCCGGCCTCGTCCGCCCCGGATCCGCGTCTGGTCGAGGGATTGTCCGAGGTGACCGCCGAGATCGGCCTCCTCGGCGGGATCGTGCGCGAGCTCGCGGTCGCGGTCGCGGCGCAGGACGACGACCTGACGCGCCTGAAGGCCGCCGCGGCCCCGCCCCGCCGTCCGGTCGAGGCGCCGGCGGCGGTCCCGGCCCTGCCGCGAACCCCTGCCGCCGAGCCGCCGCGGCCGGCCGTCGTCCTGACGCGGGACGCCGCCGTGCCGGCACCGTTCATTCCCGGGCCGGTGGCCGCCCCGCCCCTGGTTCCGGGTGCCGACCGGCGCGGCGCCGAACCCGACGCCCGACGCGAGGGCGAGATCCTCGCCGCCCTCGCCGATGGCGGCCTCGAGGTGCACCTGCAGCCGGTGGTGAGCCTGCCGCAGCGCAAGGTCGCGTTCTACGAGGCGCTGACCCGCCTGCGGCTCGGCGAGGAGCGGCTGATCCCGGCGGAGTTCATGCCGGTGCTGGAGCGGCACGGCCGCACCACCGAACTCGACCGGCTGATGCTCGCCCGGGTCACGGCGGTGAGCCGCCATCTCGCCGTGCGCGGCAGCGATGCCGCGGTCGCCTACGCCCTGTCGCCGCACTCGCTGTTCGAGCCCGGCTTCCTGCGGGCGGTCGGCCGGCTGATCGACCTGCATCCGGAACTGTCCGGCCGGCTGATCCTCGCCCTGCCGCAGCGGAGCTGGCGCACCCTCGACGCCGAGCAGGCCGGCGCCCTCGCCGCCCTGCGCGAGCGGATCGGCCTCGCCCTCGACCGGGCGATCGACCTGCGGCTCGACCCCGCCGCCCTCGCCGCCCGCGGCGTCGGCTACGCCAAGGTCGGCGCCGGCCTCCTGCTGCGCGGAGCCGGGTCCCGCCCCGGCGGCCGCCCGGAGGACCTCGTCGCGGCGCTCGCCAGCGCGGGGATCCGGGTCGTCGCCGAGGGGGTGGAGCGCGAGGCCGACGTGCCGGACCTGATCGATCTCGACCTGCCGCTGGCCCAGGGCGACGTGTTCTCGCCGCCCCGGATCGTGCGCCCCGAGGTTCTGTCGCCGCCGCCCGCCCCGGCCGAGCCAGAGGCCGCGCCGCCGGCCGGCGACGAGGCGGCGCCGGCCCGGCGCCCGTTCCGCGACTTCCTCAGGCGGGCGGTGTGATACGATTTCCGCATTGCGAAGCAATCAATCGGAAATCGTATCACCAGCCCGCGCGGCGCCTGAGCGAAGCCGAAATCCGCGTCGCGACAGCGATTGCGCAGGGATCGCCGAGCGATCATTCGGAAACCGTATGATACGGGTTTCGGACGGCCGTGCGGATTTCGCGGAGCGCGCCCGGGCGGTTCAGGCCGCCCAGCCGACCGGGCGCTCCTCGACGAGCCCGACGATCTCGTCCCAGCGCGACAGGAAAGCCGAGACGCAGGTCGGATCGAAGTGGCTGCCCGCCTGCTCCTCCAGGAAGCGGCGCGCCCGTTCGAGCGGCCAGCCCGGCTTGTAGGGCCGGGCCGAGATCAGGGCGTCGAACACGTCGGCCACCGCGGTGATGCGGCCGGCGAGCGGGATCGCCTCGCCCCTCAGGCCCTGCGGGTAGCCGGTGCCGTCCCAGCGCTCGTGATGCGTCAGGGCGATCTCGGCGGCCAGCCGCAGCAGGCGCGACGGGCTCCCGCTCAGCATCTGGTGACCGCGCAGGGTGTGCTGCATCATCTCGGCGCGCTCGGCGTCGCTGAGCGGGCCGGCCTTGCGCAGGATGCTGTCGGCGACGCCGATCTTGCCGATGTCGTGCATCGTCGAGGCGAGGGCGATGTCGTTGGCCTCGGCCTCGTCCAGGCCGAGCCCGTCCGCGATGGCGATCACGCAGGCGGCGACCCGGGTCAGGTGGTCGCCGGCCTGGTCGTCGCGGTACTCCGCCGCCAGCATCAGCCGGTGGATGACCTCCCGCTCCCGCTCCCGGCTGTCCGCCGCCGCGGACTCGATCTGGCGGGCCATGTCGCGTCCGTGCTCCGTCGCCCGCGCCTGGGCCCTGGCGAGGGCGATGAGGTTGCGGCCGCGGATGTGGAGGTCGAAGCCGTCGAGCGGGGGCAGAACCACGTCGGTCGCTCCCGCCTCGATGCCGCGCCGTCGGGCCTCGGTGGGATCGCCGCTGGCGATCAGCATCATCGAGGTCGCGCCGAGATGGTCGCGCCGCTTCAGGTCGCGGATGAGCGCCGTCCCGTCGAGACCCGGCTGGTCCTCGACCAGCACCAGGTCGGGGCTGTGCGAGGCGAGGGTGTCGCACGCCTCGGCGGCGTCGGCGACCGCGACGGTCGGGAACACCGCAGCGAAGATCCGGGTGAGCACCGCCGGATCCTGGCGGCGGGTGACGACCACGACCGAAGGCCCTGCTCGACTGGTCATGGCATCCTTCCGCAGCCAGGATCCGGTCCCATCCGGATAACCCGACAATTGACCGGTTCTGATAAAGAATCCTTTAAACCCTCAGGGGGTGCAGCGTCGTCAAGCTTATTCCGCGTGCAGAGCCAGGATGAGGCGGATGCGGACTACGCACCATCCCCGATATCGCGGGCCGGCTCATCGGCGGGATCGCGGGCCGCCTCAAGGTTTGGGGTGGCGCGCGCACGCGGCTTGCCACGCGGCTTGCCACGCGGCCTGCAACGAATCACACCCGCGACGCGGATCTTCCGGAACGGATCCTTTGGGACATGGGAGCGTGCGGGTCCGGGGCGATTGCTCCGTGGTCTCGGCAAGACATCCCGGTCTCGGCAAGTCATCCCGTTTTACCCAGGGTGCACGGCGACGCTCCTCAGCCGCGCGGGGCTGGCGGTCCGGCTCGCGGAACGCACCGTCCGGCAACCGCATCGGGTCGCGACGCCGGTGGAATGATGCCCGGGGCCCCGCCACCGGCTCAGGGACGGGCGCCATCCCGCTTCCGTCAGCGCAGGCCGCTGGAGCCGAAGCCGCCGGCTCCGCGCCCGTCCTCGGCGCCCGGCGCGAACGCCTCGACCACCCGCAGCGACGGCCGCACCACGCGGGTGAAGACGAGCTGGGCGATGCGGTCGCCGGGCCGGACCTCCAGCGGCTCCGATCCGGCGGGGTTGCGGTTCCAGACCGACAGCATCAGCGGTCCCTCGTAGTCGGCGTCGATCACCCCGATGGTGTTGCCCAGCACCAGCCCGCGATGGCCGAGGCCGGAGCGGGGGCAGACCAGGGCGCACCAGTCGGGATCGCGGATCGCGACCGCGAAGCCCGCGGGGATCAGGACCGGCGCCGCCTGCGGGTCGAGGGCGAGGGGAGCGTCGAGGCAGGCGTGCAGGTCGAGACCGGCCGCGAGCGCCGAGCCCCAGTGCGGGAACCCCCACTCGCCGAGGCGGGGATCGAGGATCCTCAGGTCGACGGCGAGGCCGGCCTCCGGGCCGCTCACCGCAGCCATCCCCGGTGCGGAGCGTGAGCGTCGATCATGGCCGGGTCCCTCCGTCTCGCAGCGCCCCCGTATGCCCCGCCGGGAGGCGGGATGGCTACAGGGCCGCCGTTCTCCCCCGGTGCCGGCGTCGCTCACGCCTGCACCGATCCGAGGCGGGTCGCCAGGGTGCGGGCGAAGGAGTCGATGTGAGCCTCCATCGCCGCGGCGGCGTCCCCGGGCCGGCGCGCCCGCAGGGCGGCGAGGATCCGGGCGTGCTCGTCCGCCACCTCGGCGAGGTGGCCGCCGGTCGCCAGGGACAGCGCCCAGAATCTCACCGAGCGGCCGTGCAGGCTGCCCAGCACCTCGGCAAGGACGCCGTTCTGCGACGCCCGGGCGATGATCGCGTGGAAGCGCCGGTCGCCGTCGAGCACGGCGTCGAGGGCGTGGGGATCGACCGGCGCCGCATTCAGCAGGGCGTCGAGCGTGGCGAGATCCTCCGCGCTGATGCGCTCGGCCGCCAGGGCGGCGCAGGCCGGCTCGTTGAGCCGGCGCACCGCGATCAGGTCGGCGAACTCGTCCATCGACAGCGGCTGCACCAGCACGCCCTTGCGGGGCAGGATCTGCACCAGCCCCTCGTGCATCAGCCGGTGCAGCGCCTTGTTGACCGGCGTGCGGCCGATGCCGAACTCGGCGCACAGCCCGGCCCTCGTTGAGGGCGTCCCCCGGCTTCAGCCGCAGGGCCACGATGTCCTCCTTCAGACGGCGGTAGGCCCGCTCGTTCTGCGACAGCGCCCCCCGCCGCGCCTCCGTCGTCGCCATCGATCTCCGATCCCGTATCTCCCGCCGCGCTTACCATGGATCGGCGGATTTTTCATGAGTTGTGAAATTTCACAGGCATGCTACTTGCACGGCCAACGCCGCATCGGCCGCATCGGCCTGGGAGACGAGCGATGGACAGGGTGGACACCCCGATGAGCGCAGCCGACCTCGACGAGGGCTACCGCAGGGCGACCCTGCGGCTGATCCCGTTCCTCGTCTTCCTGTTCATCCTGGCCTGGATCGACCGGGTGAACGTCGGCTTCGCCAAGCTGCAGATGCTGTCCGACCTCAAGTTCAGCGAGGCGGTGTACGGCTTCGGCGCCGGCATCTTCTTCATCGGCTACTTCCTGTTCGAGGTGCCGAGCAACCTGCTGCTGGAGAAGATCGGCGCCCGCAAGACTCTGGCGCGCATCACCATCCTGTGGGGGCTCGCCTCGATGGCGCTGGCCTGGGTGCAGTCCGAGTGGGCGTTCTACGCCATCCGGTTCCTGATCGGGGTGTTCGAGGCCGGGTTCTTTCCCGGCGTGGTGCTCTACCTGACCTACTGGTTCCCGAGCGCGAAACGTTCGAGGATCAATGGCCTGTTCATGACCTCGTTCGCGGTGGCGGGCGTGATCGGCGGGCCGCTCGCCGGCATCATCATGGGCACGATGGGCGGGCGGCTCGGGCTCGCCAACTGGCAGTGGCTGTTCATCCTGGAGGGCATCCCCTCGGTGCTCGCCGGCTTCGCGGTGCTGCGCTTCCTGCCCGACCGCCCCTCCGACGCGCGCTGGCTGTCGAAGCCCGTCGCCGCCGCGATGGAGGCCCGGGTCGCCGAGGAAGGCCGGCAGGCCGGCAAGGAGGCGAGCTTCGCCGCGGCCCTGCGCGACGGCCGGGTCTGGCTCTGCGCACTGATCTACTTCTGCATCGTCAGCGGCAACGCCACGATCGCGTTCTGGACGCCGTCGATCATCAAGGAGATCGGCGTGCGCGATCCGATCGCCATCGGCTTCCTGGCGGCGATCCCGTTCATCGCCGGCACGATCGCGATGGTGTGGAACGGCGCCCATTCCGACCGCACCGGCGAGCGCCGCCTGCACTGCGCGGTCGCCGGCCTCGTGGCGGCGGCGGGGCTCGCCGCCACCGCCGCCCTGATCGGGCAGGCGACGCTGGCGCTCGCCTCGCTCACCGTCGCGGCGGTCGGCATCCTCGCGGCCTTCCCGGTGTTCTGGTCGCTGCCGCAGACCTTCCTCGCCGGCACCGCCGCGGCGGGCTCGATCGCGGCGATCAACTCGATCGGCAACCTCGCGGGCTTCCTGGCGCCCTACACCGTCGGCCTCTCGACCCAGTACACCGGCTCGTCGAGCAACGGCCTGTACTTCGTCGCCGGCCTCGAATTGCTGGCCGCGATCCTCACCTTCGGCTTCGCCCGCTGGCGCGAGGGCGCGGCGCGGCTGGCGCCGACGACGGCCTGACCACCACCGGACCTCCCTCCACATTGGGCAGGATTGTCCGGTGGACGAGACAATCGCGGGCTTCCTCCTCTCCCCGCGGGCGGGGAGAGGACTGTGCTCCCGTTCAGGGAGCGCAGTGAGCTCGCAGGGCGAGGGTGAGGGGGGGCCGGACGAGCCTCTTCCGGCACTACCCCCTCACCCTCGCTCCGGCTGCGCCTGCGCTTGCCGTGTCTCCTGGACGGAGGTGGGATCTTCGATCCCCAGGCCCTCTCCCCGCCCGCGGGGAGAGGAGAAATCTCGCGCTACTTCCTTCCCCGGGCAGATCTGCGCAGAGGGGGAGGGTCTGGCACCACCTGAGGAAACCCCGATGCTCACCTTCACCCGTCACACCCGCGACCACATCGACACCATCGCGTTCACCCCGACCGCCCTCGTCATCGCCGGCTGGGCCGGCCGCGACGAGGCGTCGATCCGGCACCACATCGAGGAACTCGCCGCCATCGGCGTGCCGCGCCCGTCCTCGGTCCCGGTCTACTACCGGGCGGCGGCCGCGACCCTGACCCAGGCGCCGGTGCTGGAGGTGCTCGGGCCCGACAGCTCCGGCGAGGTCGAGCCGGTGGTGGTGTCGCTCGCCGACGGGCTGTGGCTCGGCCTCGGCTCCGACCACACCGACCGCAAGGCGGAGACCATCGGCATCGCCCTGTCGAAGCAGCTCTGCGGCAAGCCGGTCGGCACCGGCCTGTGGCGCCTCGACGAGGTCGAGCCGCACTGGGATTCCCTGCTGATGCGCGCCTACGCCACCATCGACGGCGAGCGCGTGCTCTACCAGGACGGCACGCTCGCCTCCCTGCGCACTGCCCGCGACCTGATCCAGCGCCGTCCCGAGGGCGCGGGCCTGCCCCCCGGCACGGTGATGTTCGGCGGCACCCTCGGGGCGATCGGCGGCATCCGCCCGGCGACCCGGTTCGAGATGGAGCTGGAGGATCCGGTGCTGGGCCGCACCCTGCGCCACGCCTATGATGTCGCGGTCATGCCGGTCGTCGCCTGAGCCCGCCGCGATGGGGGCCTTCCTCCTTGTCCTCGCCGCCAAGATGGTGGCGAGCGCCGCCGTGGTCGTGGTGGCGTCCTACGGCGTCGAGCGGGCCGGCCCCCTGGTCGGGGCGATGATCGCGACCCTGCCGCTCTCCGCCGGGCCGGCCTACGTCTTCCTCGCCCTCGACCACGAGCCGGATTTCCTGCGCGAGGCCGCGGTGGCCAGCCTGCCGGCGATCTCGGCCACCGGCCTGTTCATCCTCGCCTATGCCGGCCTCGCCCGCCGCCGCGGGCTCGGCGCCAGCCTCGGCGCCGCGCTCCTGGTCTGGGTCATCGCGGTGGTGCTGCTGCGGGCGCTGGCCCAGAACCTCGCCGGCGCCGCCGCGGTGGCGGTGCTGGTGCTCGGCGCCTGCCTCGTCGCCGGCCGGACCCTGCGCGGCAGCGGCGCGGTGCCGCGCCGGCCCGGGCGCCGGCGCGACGTGGCGATCCGGGCCGGCATCGTCATGACCCTCGTCGCCGCGGTGGTCCTCGCCGGCCGCGCCGCCGGGCCGGCGGCGGCGGGCGTCCTGGCGCTCGCCCCGGTGGTGATGGTGAGCCTCGCGGTGATCCTGCACCCGCGCATCGGCGGTCCCGCCACCGCGACGGTGCTCGTCCTCAGCCTGCCCGGCCTCGCCGGCTTCGTCGTCGCGCTGGCGGGTCTCGCCCTCACGGTCGAGCGCCTCGGCGCGGCGGCGTCCCTCTTCCTCGCCCTCCTCATCTCCGTCGCCTGGAACGGCGCGATCCTGCTTGCCGCCCGGCATCGTTCCACCCGCAGCCTGGAGCCCTCCCGATGACCTCGATCCGCGACGACCTCGAACGCCGCCTCTCCGCCATCGCGGCGGATGCCGGCCGCCCGGTCTTCACCCTGCTCTACCCGGAGGCCGCCCGGGCGGCGGCGGACGCGGCCGACGCCCGGCGCCGGGCCGGAATCGCCCTCGGGCCGCTCGACGGCGCGATCGTGTCGATCAAGGACCTGTTCGACGTCGCCGGCGAGCCGACCACGGCCGGCTCGGCGCTGCGGCGCAAGGCCGGCCCGGCCGGCGCCGACGCCCCCGTGGTGGCGCGCCTGCGCCGGGCCGGGGCGGTGATCGTCGGCAAGACCAACATGTCCGAGTTCGCGTTCTCGGGCCTCGGGCTCAACCCGCACTGGGGCACCCCGGGCAACGCCGCCGACCCGTCGCGGGTGCCGGGCGGCTCGTCCTCGGGCGCCGGCGTCTCGGTGGCGACGGGCACCAGCGACATCGCCATCGGCACCGATACCGGCGGCTCGGTGCGCATCCCGGCCTCGCTCAACGGCGTCGTCGGCTTCAAGCCGACCGCCCGGCGCGTGCCGCTGGAAGGCGCGTTCCCGCTCTCGCCCTCGCTCGACTCGATCGGGCCGCTCGCCCGCACGGTCGCGGCCTGCGCCGCCGCCGACGCGGTGATGGCGGGCGAGGAGCCGGCGCCGCTGCGCACGGCCTCGCTGGCGGGCTTGCGGGTCGGGGTGCCGCGCGGGATCCTGTTCACCGAGACCGACCCGGCCGTCGCCGCGGCGTTCGAGGCGGCGCTCGGCCGGCTCTCGGCCGCCGGCGCCCTCGTCGTCGACATCTCGATCGAGGACCTGCTCGCCCGGATGACCGAGGCGACGGCGGCGGCGCCGATCGCCGCCGTCGAGGCCTACGAGATCCACGCCGACTGGCTCGACGCCGAGATGGCCGCCTTCGACCCGCGGGTCCATGCCCGCATCACCCGCGGCCGTTCGATGGAGGCCGGAACCTACATCCGGATGATGCGCACCCGCGCCGGGCTGATCCGCGACTGCGACACCCGGCTCGCCGACCTCGACGTCCTGGCCCTGCCGGCGACCGCGACCCCGGCGCCGACCATCGCGTCGGTCGAGGCCGACGACGCCTTCAACCGCGGCAACCTCCTGATGCTGCGCAACACCATGGTCGGCAACCTGTTCGACCTCTGCGGCCTGTCGCTGCCGATGCCGGACCTCGCCCTGCCGACCGGGCTGATGCTGCTCGCCCGCCACGGCCAGGACCGGCGCCTCTTGGAGATCGGCGCCGGGGTGGAGGCGGTGCTGGGCTGAGGCGTACCAGGGAGGCGGGATGTCGCCTCCCTCTCCATCGTCGCCGAGCGCCCGCTTCTATGATGGCCTCGTGCGGCGTCCGGGGTCGGGCTCTTCCTGCGGCGTCCGTCAGCCGTCGCGCCGGGCTGGCCGGGACTTCGGCAGGGCGGAGAGCGTCCTTACGCCAACCCAGCCCCAGTAGACGCGATGCTGCACGATGAGCCCGCCGGACACGTCCATGACCTCGACCAGATCGATCTGGTCGCCGTCCGGGCCCACGCGCGGATACTCCCAGATGAGCTGGCGTCCATTGGTGAAGTAGAGTCCCGTGCGGTACCAGCGCCCAAGGCCGTTCGCCGGTGTCCGGAAACCGGCATCGAAGAAGGCGCCGATCTCCTTCCTGCCCCGGAGGATGCCAGAGCCAGCCTCCGGCTGGACCGCCCAGACCAGGGGGCTCTCGAACATCGCGTCCTCGGCGTACAGCGCCGTCAGTCCCGCGATATCACGCCCGACGACCGTCTCGTGCCAGCACTCGTAGATGTGGCGGATGGTGGCGTCCGTGTCTTCGGCCATGGCCGGCTCCTCGCTGGGAAGAGCCGGATCGTAGAGGCCGACGAAGCGACGATGCTTCGATCGGCGTCGAAGCGCGCCTCGGGAATGCCCGCGGGAGAATGAAGCGCCCGGCAGGGCTGCGAGGCGCATCTCCGCCGGGATGGCGCCTCAAGCCGCGATGCGGCCTTCGAGCGGAAAGACCTTGGCCGGGTTCATCAGCCAGGCCGGGTCGAACACCGCCCGCACCCGCATCTGCTGGTGCAGGTCGGCCTCGTTGTACTGCACGGTCATCAGGTCGCGCTTCTCGATGCCGACGCCGTGCTCGCCGGTGAGGCAGCCGCCGACCTCGACGCACAGCCTCAGCATGTCCTCGCCGGCGGCCTCGGCCTTCTCCATCTCGCCGGGCGTGTTGATGTCGAACAGGATCAGCGGGTGCAGGTTGCCGTCGCCGGCGTGGAAGACGTTGGCGCAGCGCAGGCCGTAGGATCGCGTGATCTCGCCGATGCGCTCCAGCACGTGGGCGAGCTGGCCGGTCGGGATCGTGCCGTCCATGCAGATGTAGTCGGAGATCCGGCCGGTCGCCCCGAAGGCCGACTTGCGGCCCTTCCAGATCGCCGCGCTCTCGGCCTCGGACTGCGACACCTTCAGGCTGGTCGGGTTGAACGGTGCGGCGATCTCGCAGATGCGGGCGAGCATCGCGTCGCATTCCCGGTCCGAGCCCTCGACCTCGATGATCAGCATCGCCTCGGCGTCGAGGGGGTAGCCGGCATGGGCGAACGCCTCGCAGATCGTGATCGCCTCGCGGTCCATGTACTCGATCGCCACCGGGATGATGCCGGCACCGATGATCGCCGCGGTGCAGGCGCCCGCCGCCTCGACCGAGCCGAAGCCCATCAGGGCCGGGCGCGCGCCCTCGGCGGCGCGCAGGATCCGCACCGTCGCCTCGGTGACGATGCCGAGCTGCCCCTCCGAGCCGCAGATCAGGCCGAGCAGGTCGTAGCCCGCGCTGTCGAGGTGGTCGCCGCCGATCTCCACCACCGTGCCGTCGACCATCACCAGGGTGACGCCCATCAGGTTGTTGGTGGTGACGCCGTACTTGAGGCAGTGGGCGCCGCCGGAATTCATCGCGATGTTGCCCGCGATGGTGCAGGCGAGCTGGCTCGACGGGTCGGGGGCGTAGAAGAAGCCCTCGTGCGCGACGGCCGCGCTGATCGCCAGGTTGGTGATCCCGGCCTGGACCCGGGCGGTGCGGCCGGCGAAATCGACGTCGAGCACCCGGTTCATCTTGGCGACGCCGAGGATCACCGCGTCCTCCTGGGCGATGGCGCCGCCGGCGAGCGAGGTGCCGGCCCCGCGCGGCACCACACGCACGCCCTGCCCGTGGCAGTAGCGCATCACCGCCGCGACCTCCTCGGTGGTCGAGGGCAGCACGACGGCGAGCGGCATCCGCCGGTAGGCGGTGAGCCCGTCGGTCTCGAAGGCGCGGCGCTCGTCCTCGCTCGTCACCAGCGCCTCGGCGGCGACCAGCGGGCGCAGGCCGGCGATGATTGCGTCGCGGCGGGCGAGGATGTCGGGATCCGGAACCGGGAAGGCGATGGTCATGGGCGGTGTCCTCCGGGCGTGTCCTCGCGGGCGGCGGAGCCTGCGCGGGCTCCGGCTTTCCGTCGAGATATAGTCTACCCGCGGTCCCGGCGCGATGCGGCCCGCCGCCCTGCTTGATGCCGCTGGGTCAAGCGTGTCACTTTGCGATGTCGGGCGACAGCCTTCCCGGTCGCGAGGGTCCCGGGGCAGCGGGGCTTGCGGCGGAACCGCCGACCGCCGCCATTCGAGCAGGCATGACCGGGAAGGAGGTGAGCATGATAGGGGCGGCTGGCCGATCGTGACGATCACCGTCGCGAAAAACCCGCCCGGATGGTCTCTGACCATCACGATCGGGCTCATCTAGCGTCTCGTCGCTCGACAAGAGGACTCGCGGTCTAGCCCACCGCTGGCCCTCACCCAGGGATCATGGGTGAGGGTGTCGGTTTTTTCAAGTCGCAACCGGTCGTCGTCACAGCCCGATCAATGCGGCGATCCGGTCGGCGCCGGCGGCCGCGGACTGCTCGCCCGCCGCGACGGCGCGCTCGGCCTCGGCGGTCTGCCGGCGCACCTCGGCGCTGCCGGTGAGGCGCTGGTGCAGCCGCTCGTGGACCATCGCCCACATCCACTTCACGTCCTGCTCCCGGCGCCGGGCCGCGATCTCGCCCGTCGCGGTGAGCTTGCGGCGATGGTCCAGCACGTTGTCCCACAGGCCGTCGAGGCCCTGGTTGGCGAGGCCCGAGACCGTCACCACCGGCGGCGTCCAGGTGGCGCTCGCCGGGGTCAGGATGTGCAGGGCCGCCCGGTACTCCGCCGCGGCGGCGCCCGCCCGCCGCCGTCCGTCCTCGCCGTCGGCCTTGTTGACCGCGATCATGTCGGCGAGTTCGAGGATGCCCTTCTTGATGCCCTGCAACTCGTCGCCGGCCCCCGGCAGCATCAGCACGAGGAAGAAGTCGGTGAGATCGGCCACCGCCGTCTCGGACTGGCCGACGCCGACGGTCTCGACCAGCACCACGTCGAAGCCGGCGGCCTCGCACAGCAGCATCGTCTCGCGGGTCTTGGCGGCGACGCCGCCGAGCGTGCCGGAGGACGGGGAGGGGCGGATATAGGCGTTGGGGTCGGCGGCGAGCCGCGCCATCCGGGTCTTGTCGCCGAGGATCGAGCCGCCGGTGCGGGTCGAGCTCGGATCGACGGCCAGCACCGCCACCCGGTGCCCCTGCGCCGTCAGGTTGGCGCCGAGCGCGTCGATGGTGGTGGACTTGCCGACGCCGGGCACGCCGGTGATGCCGACCCGCACCGCGCGGCCGGCATGGGGCAGCGCGGCGTCGAGCAGGGCGCGGGCGGCGGAGCGGTGATCGGGCCGCTTCGATTCGACCAGCGTGATGGCGCGGGCGAGCGCCGCCCGGTTGCCCTGGAGGAGCTGGTCGAGGTCGGGAGCCGGCGAGCGCGTCATGGCCCCGTTGTGCCGGCTCGCCGCCGCGCCGTCGAGGGCTTGTGCGGACGGCTCGCGGCCGGCGATGCCGGGTTGTCCACGCCCGTCCCGTGTCGTCCCGGCCACAGGCGGTGCGCCCGGCGCCCGGCACCGCGGGAGCGCCGTGACCCGGCCACGATGGCGCCGCATCTCTTGCCTGGAAAGCGCGGGCGCCGGCACGGCCGGAGATCGGGGACGGGGCGGGGAGTGATGACACAGCGTATCGGGCCGACGCGGCGCGGGATCGTCCGGCTCGCGGGAGCCTCCCTCGCCGCCCTGTCCCTCGGCGGCTGCCTCGGCGAGAGCATGATCACCGGCACGGTCGCCGGGCCGGAGAAGCAGTCGGCCCTCGACGTGAGTCCGCTCCTCCTCGTCGCCACCACCCGCCGGCAGGCGTCGGACCCGAACCGGCCGCCCTACTTCAGCGACCAGCGCGGGCGCGGCCTCTCCTTCGCCCAGGTGCGGCTCTCGGCGCCGGACCGCTCGCTGATCGGCAAGGTGTCGTCGGTCGTCACCGGCGACTGGGCGATCGCCGGCGTGCCGCGGGTCGAGACGGGACCCGCCGCCGCCACCGCCTTCGCCGAGGCGGCGCTCGGGCGCGACGTGCTGCTCTACGTCCACGGCTACCGCGAATCGTTCGAATCCGCCGCGCTCAGCGCCGCCCAGCTCTCAGACGGCATCCGCTTCCACGGTGCCTCGGCGCTGTTCACTTGGCCCTCGGCGGCCTCGACCTTCGATTACGGCTACGACCGCGAGAGCGCGCTGTGGTCGCGCGACTCCCTGGAGGACCTGCTGCGGGCGGTCGCCGCCTCGACGAGCGGCGGGCGCATCCACATCGTCGCCCACTCGATGGGCACGCTCCTCACCCTCGAGACCCTGCGGATGCTGCGGGCCGATGCCGGCGAGGCGGCGATGACGAAGATCGGCGCGGTGGTGCTGGCGGCGCCCGACATCGACATCGACCTGTTCACCAGCGGCGTCGAGCGCCTCGGCCCCGATGCCGGCAAGATCACGGTGATCTCGTCGACGAACGACCGGGCGCTCGGCCTGTCGAGCCGGATCGCCGGCGGGGTGATGCGGGCCGGCGCCGCCGACCGCGACCGCCTGGAGGCGCTCGGTGTGCGGGTGGCCGACGCCTCGGATTACGGCAGCGGCCTCATCAACCACGACCTGTTCCTGTCGAACCCCGAGGTGCTCCAGGTGGTCAAGCGCGCGGTGGCGCGGGAGCACGGGCGGTAGGATCCGGCCTCATGCGGTTTTCGAACGATTCGTCCGAAAACCGTATCGAAGCCTGCGCGGCGGAGCTTTGCTCCGCATGCGTGAGCGAAGCCGGTTTCCGCATCGCGTAAGCGACCGCGCAGCGGTCGCTTGAAGCGATCAACCGGAAACCGCATCAGTAGCCGCGGCCGGGATCGACCCGGTGGCGGATCGGCTCGCCCGCGCGCAGGCGGCGGATGTTGTCGGCGATCTGGGGCGCGGCGGAGCGCGGCAGGCCGATCGAGGCGAGGTGCGGGGTGATGAGGAGGTTCGGCGCGTCCCAGAGCGGGTCGTCGGCGGGCAGCGGCTCGCGGGCGAACACGTCGAGGGTGGCGCCGCCGATCCGCCCGCTCACGAGGCCCTCGCGCAGCGCCGCCTCGTCGAGGATGCCGCCGCGGCCGACATTGACCACCTTGGCGCCCGCCGGCAGCCGCGCCAGCATCGCCCGGTCGAGCAGGCCGTGGGTCTGCGGGGTCAGCGGCAGCATCACCACCACGATCTCGCATCCCGCCAGGAAATCCGGCAGTGCCTCGATCCCCGCGACGGTGCGCACGCCCGGCACCGTCCTCGGCGTCCGCGACCAGCCGCTGACGGTGAAGCCCTGACGGGCGAGTTCCTCCGCCGCCATCCCGCCGAGTTCGCCGAGGCCGAGAACCCCGACCCGGATCTCCTCCGCCGGCCGCGGATGGCGGTACTCCCAGCGCCGCCCGCGCTGCGCCGCCTCGAAGACCGGGATCTCGCGGGCGTAACGCAGCACCGCGAACAGCACGTAGCCGGCCATCATCCGCCCCATCGCCGGGTCGGACAGGCGGGCCACCGGCACGTCCGGCAGGTCGTCGCGGCCGATGAGGGCATCGGTGCCGGCGCCGAGATTGGTGATCAGGGCGAGGTTCGGGTAGGCGCCGAAGAAGTCCTGCGGCGGCTTCCATACCAGGGCGTAGCGCACCGGGGCGGGATCGGGGATCGCGTCGGCGCGCTCGACCGTGAGGTCCGGCAGCTCGGCCCGCAGGGCGTCGCGCCACGGCTCGAAGGTGTCGAACTCGCTGAAGAAGACGAGGGTTTCTGGCGGCATCGGGCGGTCCTCGCGCGGATCGGGGCGGCCGCCGCGCCGGCTCGCCCCGGATCCGGCGATGGCGCCGGCCGCCACCCGCCGAAAGGAGGGCGGAAGGGCTCGCGCGTCCAGAGGCGGGCCGGCGCGCCGGAGGCCCGTGCGATCGTCGATGGATCGCCCGAGGCGATCGATCGGAAACCGTATCGAAGCCCGCGCGGCGGAGCTTTGCTCCGCACGCGTGAGCGAAGCCGGTTTCCGCATCGCGAAGCGATCGCTTGGCAATCGCCCGAAGCGATCGCCCGGACATCGTATGATCCCCCTCCCACGGCTCAGGCCGGGATTTCATCCCAGCCATTCGGGAACCGGGCGAGGGAGCGGTGCGTCATCCGTCCCGAGGTGGGCACCTCGGGTCGGGGCTTCTTGCCCCGGGGATTGGCCGCGAGCGGCCGTGGATGTCGCATCATGTTGGACGATCAGCGAACCGGCGGGGTGCGCGAGGGTGATCCTGCGCCGCCCTCCGGCCCGGACCCGGCGCGCGACGACGGCGGACGGGGCCGGCCCGAGCGGGCCCTGCGCGAGGGCGACGACGGCGCGCAGGGCCGCGGGCCGGGCCGGGACGAGGCGCAGCAGGACGGCGGCGGCGAGGCGGATGCGGGCGAGAAGCGCCCGAGCGTGATCCGGCGCCATCCGTGGTGGTTCATCCTCGGCGGTCTCGCCGCCCTGACGCTCGGTGCCGTCGGCTTCTGGTACTGGCTCGTCTTCGTCCACCCCTACGAGTCGACCGACGACGCCTTCGTCGACGCGCGCCAGTTCTCGGTCGCCCCGAAGGTCTCGGGCTACGTCGTCGCCGTGCCGGTGACCGACAACCGGCACGTCGCGGCCGGCACCGTGCTGTTCCAGATCGACCAGCGCGACTACCGCGTCGCCCTCGATCAGGCCAAGGCCCAGGTCGTTGCGGCGCAGGCATCGATCCGCAACATCGACGCCCAGATCGAGGCCCAGCAGGGCAGCATCCAGGAGGCGAAGGCTCAGGTCGAGCAGGCCCAGGCCGCACTGCGCTTCGCCGAGCAGGACGCCGCCCGCTACCAGGACCTCGCCCAGCGCGGCGCCGGCAGCGTCCAGCGTTCGCAGCAATCCACCGCCGATCTGCAGCAGCAGCAGGCCAACCTGTCGCGGGCCCGGGCCGCGGTCACCGTCGCCCAGAAGCAGATCGGCGCGCTGGAAGCCCAGAAGGCGAGCGCCGAGGCGAGCCTCGCGCAGGGGAGGGCCCAGGTCGAGCAGGCCGAGCTGAACCTCGGCTACACCACGATCACGGCGGCGCAGGGCGGCCGGGTGGTGCGCCTGACCGGCGCGGTGGGCCAGTACGCCCAGGCCGGGCAGGCGCTGACGATGTTCGTGCCCGACGACATCTGGGTCACGGCGAACTACAAGGAGACCCAGATCACCGACATGCGGCCGGGCCAGACGGCCGACATCCGCATCGACGCCTATCCCGACCGCACGATCACCGGCACGGTCGATTCGGTGCAGCCGGGATCGGGCACCGCCTTCAGCCTGCTTCCGGCCGAGAACGCCACCGGCAACTACGTCAAGGTGGTGCAGCGCGTGCCGGTCAAGATCACGGTCGGGAACTGGCCGACCGACGTCTCGATCGGCCCCGGGATGTCGATCGTGCCGACGGTCCGGGTCCGGTGAGCGCGGCCCGGGTTCCCGACAGCGCCGCGGGAGACCACAACCCCTGGATCGTCGCCATGGTGGTCGCGATCGCGACCTTCATGGAGGTGCTCGACACCACCATCGCCAACGTCGCCCTGCGCTACATCTCCGGCGGCCTCGCGGTCGGCCCGGACGAGGCCGCCTGGGTGGTGACGAGCTACCTCGTCGCCAACGCGATCGTGCTCACCGCGTCGAGCTTCCTCGCCAAGCGCTACGGCCGCAAGGCGTTCTTCATGGCGGCGATCGGCCTGTTCACGGTGTCGTCGGTGCTGTGCGGCTTCGCCTGGAGCCTCGAATCGCTCCTCGTGTTCCGGGTGCTCCAGGGGCTCGGCGGCGGCGGCATGGCGCCGCTGGCGCAGTCGATCCTCGCCGACTCGTTCCCGCCCGAGAAGCGGGGCCAAGCCTTCGCCCTCTACGGCGTCGCCATCGTGGTCGCGCCGGTGGTCGGGCCGACCCTCGGCGGCTGGCTCTCCGACCAGTATTCCTGGCACTGGTGCTTCCTCATCAACGCCCCGGTCGGCGTCGCGGCCCTCCTTCTGGTCTACTGGCTGGTGCAGGACCCGCAATCGGCGGTCGAGGAGCGCCGCCGCCTGCGCCGCGAGGGCGTGCGCTTCGACATCGTCGGCTTCCTGCTCGTCGCGACCTTCCTCGGCTCGCTCGAAGTCGTCCTCGACGAGGGCCAGCGCAAGGACTGGTTCGGCTCGAACCTCATCGTGGTGTTCGCGGTCCTGGCGGTGGTGTCGTTCGTGGCGATGATCCCGTGGGAGCTCAACCACAGGAACCCGGTGATCGACCTGCGCCTGATCGGCCAGCGCCAGTTCGGCTCGTGCTTCCTGGTGATGCTCGCCACCGGCGCGATCCTGATCGCCACGACGCAGTTCCTGCCGCAACTGCTCCAGGATTATTTCGGCTACACCGCCACCTGGGCCGGCCTCGCCCTCTCCCCGGGCGGGCTCATCACCTGCGTGATGATGTTCGTCATCGGCCGGGTCTCGTCCTTCGTCCAGCCGAAGTACCTCATCGCCACCGGCGCGACGATCATCGCGTTCGCCATGGTCGACCTGACCAACCTCTACGGCGACCTGAATTTCGGGTTCTTCGTCTGGTCGCGGATCTATATCGGCATCGGCCTGCCGATGATCTTCCTGTCGATCACCGCCGCCTCCTACGAGGGGATCCGCAAGGACCAGACCGATCAGGCCTCCGCCCTCATCAACGTCGCCCGCAACGTCGGCGGCTCGATGGGCGTGTCGCTGGCCCAGAACGTGCTGGCCTACCGGCAGCAGTTCCACCAGAGCCGGCTGGTCGAGCACGTCGTGCCCTCCGAGCCCGCCTACCAGAACACCCTGCGCACGGTGACCGACTTCTTCGCCACCCGCGGCGCCTCGGCGGTCGACGCCCAGGGACAGGCCATCGCCTGGATCGGCCAGCAGGTGCGGACGCAGTCGGCCTATCTCGCCTACATCGACGTGTTCTGGACCCTCGCCCTGGTCTCGGCCTGCGCCGTGCCGCTGGCGATGATCCTCAGGAACGTGAAGCTCGGGGGCGCCAAGCCGGCCGGACATTGAGGCGCCGGGGTGGCCATGGTGCCGAAGGATTTTTTAACTGTTTCCGGAACTCCGGTTCGTGCGGCGTGTTGTGAGGCTGTACCGCCCGGCGCGAGCCGCCCCGGGCCGGTACTCCGAGGGCGCTTCGCTCACCTGCCTACGGAGCAAAGACGGCGGTCGTCGGCTGCAACTCACCCGGCCGGCGGGTGTCGATGCGATCCGCGATCGCCGCGGCCGACTGGTATCGGTCGAGGCGACGGTCGATCATGCCGTCGAGTCTCTCGTAGACCTCGGCGACCGTCAGGCTGCGCGTCTTCCGGCCGTTGCGCTCGAAGAAAAGGCTCCGGTTGGCCTGGGCGGCGGCGCGAAAGACGTGCTGCGCCACCTGATCCGGCTTCTCCGTCGTCATCTCCATGAAGCGGCCGGCGCTCGCGGCCCCGAAGAAGTGCGCGAGGTAGTACTCGGTCGTCTTCAGGTCGCGCCCGAGGCGCTGCTCGACCCGGGCGCGGTCGCGCTTCATCATCTCGCCGGCCATCAGGCTCGACAGGTAGGGGTCCCGCCGCAAGGCGAGGATGCGCTGGCGATCGCCCGCATCCGCCACCGCGAGGATTCCGCCCCGGCGCTCGATCCGTGCCGCCTCCGCCTCCAGGCCGTGCTTGGGGCCGAAGCTGCGCACGACCTCGAGCCAAGTGCTGGCGACGAACTGGAACAGCCCCTCGGCCGACGACGTCCCGGCCTTCACCTCCGGCTGGAAGCTCGATTCCTTGTCCGCCAGCGCCATCAGGTAGACCGGATCCACCTCGGTGTCCCTCGCGGCGCGCAGGATCGTCTCGACCAGCGTTCGCGGCACCCGGTGCTCGCCGAACACGAAGCTGTCGCTGTCCGCGTCGAGGACGGCCTCGTCGAGGGAATCGGTCTCGCTCCGCAGGCGGGCGAGATCCTTCTCGACCATCGCCAGCGTGCTCGGCGTCTCCGCCAGATCCGGCAGGCCCCGCCACTCGGTCCCGGTCTGGGGGCTCGTCTGGCCGCGGGGCGCCCGCATGTCGATGCGGTCGTGGGCCTCCGCCGCGGGGGCCAGGGCATCCTCGGGCAGGGTCGCCGCGAAGGCGAGTCCGACCGCCATCGCGGCCGCGGCCTTGCGGGTCAGGGCGGCGGCCCAGCCGGCGCGCGGGCGCTCCGGGAGGCGCCGCAGATCGGTGTCGCTCTCTGTCTTGTGCAGCCACCGGATGGCCGCGTCCTCACTCACCGTCCCACCACCGGGCACGAGTCGGCCTGCGTCGTCGGCGCAGCGCGCCGGCTCCGGGAAAACCCCCATGTCCTTGCCTTGCTTGTCACCGCCCGACCGGATCGCTCCGGCCGCGCCATTGCTTCGCTCGTCCGCACCTCTGGCGGCTGGCTGTGACCACAATGGGACAGCGTGGCCGTGGGAAATTGGGAATTTTCGAGACGCGACAAGCCTTTGAGATGACACAGTTCCGTACGTCAGCCGGACGGGGCCGGGGGAATCACGCGAAATTCATTCGTGTCATCCGGGAACCGGGAGCGCCGGGGCGCATTTCCTTTCGCCAAGCAGGCGCACCCCCATCAGGGGAGCGCAGTCGGGAAGGGGCGTCCAAACCTCCTTGTCCGCTCCCCAGCCGAAGGACAGTCAATTCCGATGAGCATCCAGACCGGTCGCCGCCTCGGCGTCGCGTTCGTTGGCATGGGCGGCGCCGTCGCCACCACCGCCATCGCGGGCATCGAGATGATCAAGGCAGGCTCGAACCGTCTCGATGGGCTGCCCCTTGCGGGCAAGGCGGTCGCCGGGATGACCGACTACAAGGATCTCGTGTTCGGCGGCTGGGACCTCAACGGCGACGACCTCGGCGCGGCCCGCGACCGGGCACGGCGTCCTGACCCGGCAGGACATCGAGAACGGGGCCCAGGTCCTCAACACCATGAAGCCGTGGCCGGCGGTCGGCAGCGCGAAGTTCTGCCGCAACATCGACGGCCAGAACCGCATCGTCGCGCGTGACCACCGCGAGGCGGTGACGGTGATCGCCGAGGACCTGAAGCGGTTCCGCGAGGAATCCGGCGTCGACGACGTCGTGGTCGTCAACCTCGCCTCGACCGAGCGCTGGCCCGATCTCGACGACCCGACCCTGAACTCGCCCGACGCCTTCGAGCGCGGCCTCGATTCGAGCGACGAGGCGATCAGCCCGGCGATGCTCTACGCCTACGCGGCGATCAAGAACGGCATCCCCTACGCCAACTTCACGCCCTCGGTCGCCGCCGACGTGCCGGCGCTCGTCGACCTCGCCCGCCAGCTCAACGTCCCGGTCGCCGGCAAGGACGGCAAGACCGGCCAGACGATGATGAAGACCGTGCTCGCCCCGGCCTTCAAGGCGCGGGCGCTCCACGTCGACGGCTGGTTCTCGACCAACATCCTCGGCAACCGCGACGGCCTCGCCCTCAACGACAAGGACTCGCTCCAGTCGAAGATCAACACCAAGGGCACGGTGCTGGACTCGATCCTCGGCTACCCGGTCGAGGACCACCTCGTCCACATCCACTACTACCGCCCGCGCGGCGACGACAAGGAAGCCTGGGACAACATCGACATCACCGGCTTCCTCGGCCAGAAGATGCAGATCAAGGTCAACTTCCTGTGCAAGGACTCGATCCTGGCGGCGCCGCTGGTGATCGAGATCGCCCGCGTCCTCGACCTCGCCAAGAAGCGCGGCGACGGCGGCGTGCAGGAGCAGCTCTCGCTGTTCTTCAAGGCGCCGATGGTCAAGAACGGCCACGGTCCCGAGCACGCCTTCGGCGCGCAGGAGCGGATGCTGCTCGACTGGCTCGGCGTGCACTAGCATGGCGCCGGCCTCTCCGGCGGCCAGCTCGCCGGCCGCGGCGCCCGACGCCTTGCGGGCGCTCCTGGTCGAGCTGAGCGACCTCAAGCGCGTCCGGTCCGCCGGGCGCCGCGGCTCGATCGCCGAGCGGCTGTTCCTCCAGGGCTGGGCCGCCCTGGTCGGCGGCGCCGAGCCGGAGGCGCTCGCCCTCGACATCACCGCGACGGCCCTCGCCGCTGCGCGCCTCGGCGACATCGACGCCGCCTTCCTCTCCGCCGCCGGCCTCTCGCCCGATGAGACGGCCGCCGTGCTGCAGGCCGGCTTCGATGCCGTGGCCGGGGATCTCGATCCGACCCTCGCCCGGCGCCTGCGCGAACGTCTCGCTTCCCGCGCCGAGCGGCCGGCGGGCCCGGTGCCGGGCTTCGCCGCGATGCAGGCCGAGCAGCCGCGGGCCGGCGTCACCTGCCCGGGGCGCCCCCGCATCGTGCTGGAGCCGCCGGAGAACCACGCCGAGCACTGCCTGATGGTGGCGGTCTACGGCGTGGTGCTGAGCCCGTTCTACGGCGCCGATCCCGGCACCGTGTTCGTGGCCGCGATGGCCCACCACCTCCACAACGCCCTGATGCCGGATGCCGGCTTCACCGGCGAGATGCTGCTCGGCCCGCATCTCGACGCGGTGATCGCCCGCACCGCGGCGATGGCGCTGGACGAGCTGCAGCCGGGACTGCGCGCCACCGTCGAGAGCGCCCGGCGCATCCTGCCCGACGACGCCACCGCCGAGGGCCGCGCCTTCCACGCCGCCGACGTCGTCGACCGGGTGCTCCAGATCGCCCAGCACCTGCGGGCCGCCTCGCTCACCATGGACACGGTGCTCGGCGAGATGGCGCTGGTCCATGACGGACCGGTCAAGGGGTTCCACGACCGCGTGCTCGCCGCGATGCACCTGCCGTGATCCCGTTTGGACTCCTCTCGCCGGTGAGCGGCACGCCGCTGCGCGCCGACACCCCTCACTCCCTGCGGGAAGGGAAGGGGGGGCGCCGCTGGCCGGTGGTCGACGGCATCCCCTATCTCCGCGTCGGGCGCGACGACCTCGTCGGCGAGGTGCTCGACCACCTCGATGCCGACGAGGCCGATCGGGCGCTGGCCCGGCTGCTCTCCGACCAGGACGAGTGGTGGACCGAGCCGGCCCCGCCGCAGGCGGATCTGCTCGCCCTGGTGCGCGACCGCGACGCCGCCACCCTGCGCGACGCGGTGCGGCGTCTCGGCTGGGGCCGGGTCGGCGACTACTTCCTGCATCGCTGGAGCGACCCGACCTATCTCGCCGGCCTCGCCCTGCTGGAGGCGCACTGGAACAAGCCGCTCTGCGCCTTCGAGTTCGCCTGCGGCATCGGCCACTACCTGCGCGAGTTGCACGGCCGCGGCGTCAAGGTCTCGGGCGCCGACGTGGTCTTCGCCAAGCTGTGGGTCGCCCGGCACTGGGTGGTCGGTCCGAAGGCGCAATTCGTCTGCTTCGACGCCGCCTCGCCGCACTGGCCGATCGCGGCCTCGCCGGTCGACGTGGTTCTGTGCCACGACGCCTTCTACTTCCTCTCCGACAAGGCCGGCACCCTCGAGAACCTGCGCAAGTGCGCCGGCGAGGAGGGCTGGCTCGCGATCAGCCACATCCACAACAGCGACCGCCCCGGCTACTCGGCCGGGCGCGCGGTCTCGGCCGCCGAGATCGAGGAGCTGTTCCCCGACGGGCTGGTCTACGACGACGCCGAGCTGACCCGGGCCCTGGTCGAGGCGCGTGCGCCGTCGCCGGAGGCGCCCGCCGCGCTCGGCGAAGTCGAGGCGTTCTCGGTGGTGTGCGGCCCCGGCATGCGGCCGGCGCCGCGATCCCTGGTCGACGGCCTGACCCTGCCGCCGGAGGGCACGCGGCTGCGGCTCAACCCGCTCTACCGGCCCGACCCGGCCGGCGGCTACGCGATCGCGTGGCCGTCGCCGCGCTACGAGGCCGAGTACGCGCCGCGCGCCACCTACCCGCCGCACTCGCCCGGTCCCGAGACCATCGTCGTCTCGCCCGGGACCGTCGAGCGGGCGCGGCGGCGCGAGTTCGTCGCCCTGCCGGAGCGCTGGTGATGGCCCCGGACAAGCCGGTCGGCTGGGGCATCGTCGGCTACGGCTGGGTCGCCCGCGACTACATGGCGCCGGGCATCCGCGCCGCCGGGCACCGCCTCGTCGCGGTCTGCGACCCCGGCGGGGAATCCCGCGCCGCCGCCGAGGCGCAGGGCGCCCGGGCGCACGCCGACCTCGCCGGGCTGATCGCCGAGCCGGAGGTCGAGGCGGTCTACGTCGCGACGCCCAACCACCTCCATCGCGGCGCCGTCGAGGCGCTGGCCGCCGCCGGCAAGGCGGTGCTGTGCGAGAAGCCGATGGCCGCCTCTCTCGCCGACGCCGAGGCGATGGAGGCAGCGGTCGCCCGCACCGGCATCCTCTACGGCACCGCCTTCGACCAGCGCCACCACCCGGCCCACCGGGCCCTGCGCGACGCGATCCGGGAGGGCCGCGTCGGCACCACGACGGCGATCCGCATCGTCTATGCCTGCTGGCTCGACCGGGCCTGGACCTCGGTGCCGGGCCAGCCGAACTGGCGCATCGACCCGGCCCAGGCCGGCGGCGGCGCGCTGATGGACCTCGCCCCGCACGGGCTCGACCTGATCGACTTCCTGCTCGGCGAGCCGATCGTCGACGTCGCGGCGCTCACCCAGTGCCGGGCGCACGGCTACGCCGTCGACGACGGCGCCCAGATCATCGGCCGCACCGCGTCGGGCGTGCTGGCGAGCCTGCACGTCGCCTACAATTATCCGGACGCACTGCCGCGGCGGCGGTTGGAGGTGTCCGGCACCGGCGGCGTGCTGGTGGCCGAGAACACGATGGGCCAGGACCCGGGCGGGCGGGCGCGGTGGATCTCGGGGCGCGACGGGACTGCGGAAGACCTCGCCTTCGACGCCGGCGCCTCGCCGTTCCTCGAACAGGTCCGCGCCTTCGGCCGGGCGCTGCGCGAGCCCGCCGAACGCGAGGCGTGGTCGGCCGCCCGCGACCTGCACACGATGCGCCTGCTCGCGCGGGCCTACGAGGGCGCGGAGACCTCGATGGAAACAACTCCATGACGTTGATGACACAGCCAGAGTTCTAGCGCGGGATCCCCTCTCCCCGGTGGGAGAGGGGTAGGGGCGATCGAAGATCGCGCAGGGTGGAGACGGTTCCGCAATGACCCTGAACCGTCGAGCTGCGCAGCTCGACACCGAGTGTTTCATTCGGAACCCGAGCCACCCTCACGCGGGATCTTCGATCCCCTGTCTCCTCTCCCACTCGGGAGAGGGGGACCCGCGCCAGGATTAGAACCGCCCCCCAGATGGCTGCACCCGAGGCCGACACGGCCCTCCGGGTTCCATCCGCAAGGGACGCCGCCTGACACCGACCGGAAGAAGAGACCGCCCTTGGAAGCGACCCCCACCTCCGCCCCGGCCCGCGCGCCGCGTCCCTACGCCTACGGAGGACGGCGCGTCGTCGAGGGCTTGCCCGCCGACCTGCCGGACGCGGTGCGGGCCTATCTCGACGTGCTGCCGCCGGGGCGGATCGTCGGCTTCCCGCTCGCGCCCCTCGACCGCACCGGCACGCCGTGCTGGTTCGTGTCGCTGTTCCTCGACGATCCCTACTTCGTCGGCGCGATGCCGAGCGGGATCGGCTACGGCGCCACCGACGCCGAGGCGATCATCGGCAGCGTCGCCGAGATCGCCGAGAACCTGATGCCGAGCCTCGCGCTGATCCCGCGCAGGAAGGAGCGCGCCAGCTACCACGACCTCGTGCGGGTCTTCGGCGCCGGCTCGGTCGCCGACCCGCTCACCCTCGGGTTACCGGCGGGCAGCCCGGTCGGCCGCGACACCGTGCTCGAATGGACGCCGGCGATCCGCGCCCGCACCGGCGAGACGGTGCTGATGCCCCTCGACATCGCGGCGACCGATTATTTCGAGCTGTCGGAGGGCTACCAGCCGTTCACGAATCTGATCACCAACGGCCTCGGCGCCGGGCCGGACGTCGAGTTCGCCCTCGGGCACGGCCTGCTGGAACTGCTCCAGCGCGACGGCAACGGCCTGCTGTTCCGCGCCCTCGACCAGGGGGTGATGCTCGGCCTGGAGGGCATCGGCCCCGAGACCCGGGCGATGCTGGAGCGGCTCGACGCCCTCGGCATCCGGGCGATGCCCAAATTCGCCACCGACCAGTTCGGCTTCGCCAACGTCTACTGCGTCGGCTACGACCACGACCCGGCGCGGGCGCCGGCACCGATCGCCCTCTCGGCCTGCGGCGAGGCCTGCGACCCCGACCGCGAGCGGGCGCTGCGCAAGGCGCTGCTGGAGTTCCAGGCCGCCCGCGTCCGCAAGACCTTCGGGCACGGCCCCCTCGACCTCGCCCGCGGCATCACCCCGCCGGGCTACGTCGACGCCTTCATCGAGAAGGCGCTGCCGAGCCTCGACCTGGAGGAGAGCCGGGCGCTCGCCGCGATGCTCGACTGGATCGGCGGCCCGCCCGAGGCGGTGCAGGGCTACCTCGCCGACACGGTCTATTCCGGGAAGTCGGTGAAGCCGTTCACCGACCTGCCGACGACCGGGGCGCCGGACGGGCAGGCCCGCGGCCGCATCGCCCGCGAGCGGCTGGAGCAGGCCGGCTTCGACGTGCTCTACGTCGACGCCTCGCCGCCCGGCGGCGGGGTCGGGGTGGTGAAGGCGATCGTGCCGGGCCTCGAAGTCGAGACCATGAGCTACTACCGCATCGGCGAGCGCAACACGCGGAAGCTCCTCGACCGCGACCACCCGCTGATCCGGTTCGGCGAGGAGAGCGAGACCCTGCGCCCGGTGCGCCTGACGCCGGAGGCGCTGGAACGGTTCGGCCGCCAGCCGCTGTTCGACGTCGCGCTGGCCGAGACCATCGTCGGGCCGCTCTACCCGCTCTACCGCGAGCCGGAATCGCACCACGCGCCGTTCCGGCTGGAGCGGCGGGGGAGGGCGGCATGACGCTCCGCTTCGCCTACAACACCAACGGCGCCGCCAACCACCGCCTCGACGACGCCCTCGCGCTGATCGCCGAGGCCGGCTACGACGGCGTCGCGCTGACCCTCGACATCCACCACCTCGACCCGCTGGCGCCGGACTGGCACCGCGAGGCCGAGCGGGTGCGCGGCCGGCTCGACGCGCTCGGCCTCGGTTCGGTGATCGAGACCGGGGCGCGCTTCCTCCTCGACCCGCGCGCCAAGCACGAGCCGACCCTCATCACCCCGGACGCCGCGGGCCGCGCCCGCCGCGTCGATTTCCTCGAGCGCGCGATCGAGATCGGGGCGATCCTCGGCTCCGAGGCCGTGTCGTTCTGGGCCGGCGTGCCGCGGCCGGGCCTCGCGTTGGCCGACGCACGGGAATGGCTGCGCGACGGCCTCGTCGAGGTGGCGGCGTTCGCGGCCGAACGCGGCGTCGTCGCGGCCCTGGAGCCCGAGCCCGGCATGCTGGTCGAGACCCTCGACGACTTCGCCGCCCTCGACGTGCCGGGCCTGCGCCTCGCCCTCGATACCGGTCACTGCCTCGTGACCCAGGAGCGCGAGCCGGCCGCCGCATTGGTCGAGTTCGCCTCCCGCCTCGGCACCGTGGCGATCGAGGACATGAAGCGGGGCGCGCACATCCACCTGCCGTTCGGCGAGGGCGACATGGACGTGCCGGGGGTGCTCTCGGCCCTGGAGGGGATCGGCTTCCGGAAGCTCGTCTGCGTCGAACTCTCCCGCGAGAGCCACCGCGCCGACCGGATGATCCCGGAGAGTCTGGCGTATCTGCGGGGATGCCGGTCATAGGATGCCCGGCAGCGTCGCACGACCGGTGTTCCGTCTGAGCAGACCTGCGTCGGCGGGCCGACGCTTCGTCCGCTCGGGCGCTCGCCGTGTCGCGGGTTCTCGCCGCGGAACCTGCTTAGCGGCCGCGGCAGCGCGCCTGCAGCAGGGCGCTGAACTCCCGCTCCTGGCCCTGGACCTGCGCCAGCCTCCCGGTGCGCTCCGGACCGTCGAGGCAGCGGCCGTAGACGGCGGCGGCGCGGCGCATGGTGTCGACGTGCTGGCGCCAGCCGCGGCAGCGGTCCGCCTCGCTGTCGCCGAGGGTCTCGAGTCGGTCGATCGCCACCTTCTGCGACGATTGGGCGACCAGGAGGTCGCGGGCGCAGGTGCCGTCGGCCGCCTGCGCCCCGGGCGCGGCCAGGAGGGCGAGCACCAGCCCGCCGGACATCGCGGTCCCGCGCATCAGGCCGCCCGCGCCGGCGACTGGGTCAGGAGGGCGTAGAGGGCGTCGCCGTCCCGGGCCGCGCGGATCCGGTCGAGGATGCCCGGCTCGCGCAGCACCCGGGCGACCCGGGCGAGCGCCTTGAGATGGTCCGCTCCCGCACCCTCGGGCGCCAGCAGCAGGAACGCGATGTCCACCGGCTGGCCGTCGAGGGCCTCGAAATCCACCGGGCGTTCGAGCCGCGCGGCGAGGCCGAAGAGGTGATCCAGCCCCGGCAGCTTGCCGTGGGGGATCGCCACGCCCTCGCCGATGCCGGTCGAGCCGAGACGCTCGCGCTGGAGCAGCGTCTCGAAGATCTCCCGCTCGTCGAGGTCGGGCAGGTGCCTGGCCGCCTGGGCGGCCAGTTCCTGCAGAACCTGCTTCTTGCCCTGCGCCCGCAGCGCCGGGAGGACTGCCTCCGGCTTGAGGAATTCCAGCAATGGCATCGAGACCGCTGCCTCTACCGGCGGGGCGTGATGCCCCGCACTGACTCCACCCAGAGGCAATCCGTGGGCCGGATCCGAGCCGGTCACGGTGTGCCGCGTTCCGGCGGATCGATCCACCCGATCGCGCCATCGCTCCGACGATATACGACGTTGACCCGCTCGGTGCCAGCGTGAACGAAGACGAGAACCGGGGCGCCGGTCATGTCGAGTTCGACCACCGCTTCGCTGACCGAGCGCCGGTGCAGCGAGCGCGTGCTCTCGGCGATCACCGGCGGGTGGTCGCCGTCGCCGCCGTCCTCCTCGGGGGGCTCGAACACCGAGTAGGCCGCCTCCAGCACCGGCAGCGGGCCGAGTTCCTTGGCCTGTCCGTTGGCGCCGTTGGCGTGGGTCTTCAGGCGCTGCTTGTAGCGCCGCAGGCGCTTCTCGATGCGGTCGGCGGTCTGGTCGAAGCTCGCCGGCGCGTCCTGGGCGCTGCCGGAGGCTTCGAGCGTGATGCCGGAGGTCAGGTGCAGCACGCAGTCGGTGCGGTAGGCGCCTCCGTCGCGGGCGACCGTGACATGGCCGTGATAGGCCCCGTCGAAATATTTCGCGAGCGTGGAGGCCATGCGGTCCTCGACACGCGTCCTGAGGGCTTCCCCAAGGTCCACACCGCGACCGGTCACCCGCAAGCCTGTCATGAGCACCCTCCGGCTGTTGTTGTCTCGCCGCGATCCGGAGCCACGCATCCGGACCGGACCGCTGCCCTTGAAGAGCTATGAATGCAGGGTGGTGAAGTCAACGCGGACCCACGGGGAGCATGCGGGTTCTCACGCGACCGTGCGCGTTCCGGAGGCTACCGCGCGGTCATCGCGGCGCGCTCGCGCCGGCGCTCGATCGATGAGGGAATCCGCAGGCTCTCGCGGTACTTGGCGACGGTGCGGCGGGCGATGTCGACGCCCTCGGCCCGCAGGCGCTGCACCAGCGCGTCGTCGGAGAGCACGTCGTTGGCCGGCTCGGCATCGATGAGCTGCTTGATGCGGTGACGCACCGCCTCGGAGGAGTGCGCCGCCGCCCCGGCGGCGCCGGGAATCGCCGCGGTGAAGAAGTACTTCATCTCGAAGGTGCCGCGGCTGGTGCCGATCGACTTGTTCGAGGTCACCCGCGAGACGGTGGATTCGTGCATGCCGATCGCGTCGGCGACGGTCTTGAGGTTCAGCGGCCGCAGGTGCGCGACGCCGTTGACGAAGAACCCGTCCTGCTGGCGGACGATCTCGCTCGCCACCTTCAGGATGGTGCGGGCGCGCTGCTCCAGGCTGCGGGTGAGCCAGTTCGCGGTCTGGAGGCAGTCGGAGAGGAACGCCTTGTCGGTGTCGGTCTTCGCGCCGCGGGCGACGGTGGCGTAGTAGCTCTGGTTGACGAGGACGCGCGGCAGCGCCTCGCTGTTGAGTTCGACCAGCCACGAGCCGTCCGGGGCCGGGCGCACGAACACGTCCGGCACCAGCACCTCGACCGGGCCGCCGCCGAAGGCGCGGCCGGGCTTCGGATCGAGCCGGCGCAGCTCGCCGAGCATGTCGGAGAGGTCGTCGTCGTCGACCCCGCAGAGACGGCGCAGGGACGCGAGGTCGCGCTTGGCCACGAGGTCGAGGCGCGACACCAGCGCCTGCATCGCCGGGTCGAAACGGTCGCGCTCGCGCAACTGGATCGCCAGGCACTCGGCGAGGTCGCGGGCGCCGACGCCGGAGGGATCGAAGGTCTGGACGAGGCCGAGCACCCGCTCGATCACCGCGAGCGGGACGCCGAAGCGCTCGGCCAGGGCCGGCAGATCCTCGCGCAGGTAGCCGGCCTCGTCGACCGCGTCGATGAGGAAGCCGCCGATCAGCCGCTCCACTGGATCGCGGGTGGCGAGGTCGAGCTGCGCCGCCAGATGCTCGCGCAGGGAGGATTCGACCGTGAGGCTCGCCTCGAAGTCCGGCGCCTCGCCGTCGAAGCTGCCGCCGGCATTGCCCCAGGGCGCCGGCGTGAGGGAGAGGCTGTCGCCGCCCGGGGCCTCACCGGCGAGAGTCCCGCGCGTCGCCGGCCCCTCGTCCGGGAAGACGTTGTCGAGACGGGTGCCGAGATCGCCCTCGATCTCGCTGCGGCTCGGGTTGAGGTCGTGGGACAGCCAGGGCTCGGGCGACGCCTCGCCGTCGAAGCCGTCCGGCCCGCCGGGCTCGTCCCGGGCCTCGGCCGCCTCGCCGCGGGCCTCGGCGGCGTCGTGCCCCTCGGCCTCCGCCCGTTCGAGGAGCGGGTTGCGTTCCAGCTCGGCGTCGACGTAGGTGGCGAGGTCGAGATGGGAGAGCTGCAGCAGCTTGATCGCCTGCAGGAGTTGCGGCGTCATCACCAGGGCCTGACCCTGGCGCATCTCGAGCCGTTGCAGCAGTCCCATCAGCTACCCCACGGCACAGGGCGCGGACGCGCCGAAGCCGGCATGATTCTTGCTTCGTAAGAGCTCCGGCAGGTTTAGACCGAAGTCGGGCATCCGTCAAAGCCGTCGGTCGCTCGCGGACGGCGGGGCCGTGGCCCATGCCGTCGCAGGGCATGACCAGCATGCCCCGCGACCCGGCCGGGCGCCAGCCTCGCGGCGCGGCCGACCTTAAGTCAACCCGGGTGTGGCGTTAGGAAATGCTGACGTCAACTCCGCTCCCGCGGCGCCCTCTGCTTATCATCGATTTACCCTGTGGTGCGACGAGGGGCCGGGACGGGGTGGCGCGATGCCCGCGCCACGGGGTTCAGGCCGCCGGCATCGCCCGCTCGATCAGGCGCGCCCACAGCGAGACGCCGTAGGGCGTGGCGGCGTCGTTGAAGTCGTAGGCGGGGTGGTGCAGCCCGGGGCCGTCGCCGGTGCCCATGAAGATGTAGGCCCCTGGCCGCCGGTTGAGCATGTAGGAGAAGTCCTCGGCGCCCATCATCGGGTCGGCGGCGCGCCGGACCATGCTCTCGCCCGATACCTCGGCGGCGACGTCGGCCATGAAGGCGGCCTGATCGGGGTGGTTGTCGGTGACCGGATAGCCGCGGTGATACGCGGTGCGGGCGCTCGCGCCGAACGCCGCCGCGACGCTCCCGGCGACCGCGCCGAGCCGGGCCTCGCAGAGGTCGCGGACCGCCTCGTCGAGGCAGCGCACCGTGCCGGTGAGCGTCGCCTTCTGGGGGATCACGTTGAAGGCGTCGCCCGCCTGCATCGTGGTGACCGAGACCACCGCCGACTTGACCGGATCGACGTTGCGCGACGCGATCGATTGCAGCGCCGTGATGATGTGGGCCGAGACCAGCACGGTGTCGATGCAGTCGTGCGGCGCCGCCGCGTGGCCGCCGCGGCCCTCGATCTCGATGACGAACCGGTCGGCAGCCGCCATGATCGGGCCGGGCCGGATCGAGAAGCTGCCGAGCGGCAGGCCGGGCTTGTTGTGCAGGCCGTAGACCTCCTGCACGCCGAAGCGCTCCATCAGGCCGTCCTTGACCATCGCGTCGCCGCCGCCGCCGCCCTCCTCGGCGGGCTGGAAGATCACCACCGCGGTGCCGTCGAAGTTGCGGGTCTCGGCGAGGTACTTGGCGGCGCCGAGCAGCATGGCCGTATGGCCGTCGTGCCCGCAGGCGTGCATCTTGCCCTTCACGGTCGAGCGGTAGGCGACGTCGGTCGCCTCCTCGATCGGCAGGGCGTCCATGTCGGCGCGCAGCCCGATCGTCCGGCCGGACCCGGCGTTGCGGCCCCGGATCACCCCGACGACGCCGGTGCGCCCGATGCCGGTCACCACCTCGTCGCAGCCGAAGGCCCTGAGCCGCTCGGCGACGAGGCCGGCGGTGCGGTCGACGGCGAAGAGCAGTTCCGGGTGCTGGTGGAAGTCGCGCCGCCAGGCGGTGATCTCGTCGGTGAGGGCAGCGATACGGTTGACGACAGGCATGATCCGTTTCCAGTGGGCGGGCGAACAACCGCCGCGTGCGCCCATGCAAGCCGAAGGCCGGCGCCGCGGTCAACCTCCGGGTTGGCATGGCCGGGCACAACCTCCGGGTTGGCATGGCCGGGCATCCGGGCGCCGCCGGCCGGGCCCGCGGCACGCATACGCACGCATACGATTGCCAAGCTTCCTCCACCGCCGCCGCGACTTGAGCGCCAGCGGCAGGACGTCGCATTCCAGGCCCGGCCGGTTGGCCGTCCTCTTGCGTGCAGGAGAGCGCAGGCGACCCCGCGCCCGTGCCGGGCCTGGGGCTAACCTCCGACCGCGGGGTTGCATTGCCTGTTTGAGTAGCGTCCAACTGGCCTATCGTGCCCTCGGGAGTTCGTTCGTCCATGTCCCTGGTGAAGACCCGCTCGGTCCTGTCGCGCCTCGCCGCCTCCGCCGCCGTGGCGCTGGCCCTCGCGGCGGCCACGCCCCTGGTGACCGCGCCGGCCGTGGCCGCCCCGACCTTCCGCTTCGCGTTCCAGGGCGACCTCAAGTCCCTCGACCCCTACACCCTGAAGGAGACGTTCACGATCGCCGCCCACGGCGCGGTCTACGAATCCCTCATCACCCGCGACAAGGACCTGAAGTTCATCCCCGGCCTCGCCGAGAGGTGGGAGATGCCGGAGCCGACCCGCTACCGCTTCCACCTGCGCAAGAACGTCAAGTTCCACGACGGCTCGCCCTTCACCGCCGACGACGTGATCTTCTCCGCCGAGCGGGTGCGGGCGCCGGGCTCGAACTTCCAGACCAACGTCCCGGGCGACGCCACCTTCGTGAAGGTCGACGACCACACCGTCGACATGGTGCTGAAGGCGCCCAACCCGATCGCGCACTACCAGTTCGGCAGCTGGTACATCATGTCGAAGATCTGGGCCGAGAAGCACGACGCCCTGAAGCCGACGCCGGCCGCCGCCACCACGCCGAGCTACGCGGCGCTCAACGCCAACGGCACCGGGCCGTTCGTCATCACCGAGCACCAGCCCGGCGTGCGCACGGTGTTCAAGCGCAACCCGAACTACTGGGGGCCGGTCGAGTCCAACCTCGACGAGGCGATCTTCACCACCATCGGCAACGACGCCACCCGGGTCGCCGCCCTGCTGTCGGGCGAGGTCGACTGGATCGAGCCGGTGCCGCTGCAGGACCAGAGCCGCGTCAACGGCAATGCCGGCACGCAGGTCATCAGCACGCCGGAACTCCGCACGATCTTCCTCGGCATGGACCAGTCGAGCGACGAGCTGCGCGGCTCCAACGTCAAGGGCAAGAACCCGTTCAAGGACGTGCGGGTGCGCGAGGCGTTCTACCGCGCCATCGACGAGGACGCGATCGTCAAGCGCGTCATGCGCGGGCAGGCCACCGCCTCGGCGCTGCTGATCGCCCCGCCGCTGTTTCCCCTCGCCGGCGAGTTCAAGCGGCCGGCCTACGACCCGAACCGCGCCAAGGCGCTGCTCGCCGAGGCCGGCTACCCCAACGGCTTCGAGGTGCCGATGGACTGCCCGAACGACCGCTACGTCAACGACGAGGCGATCTGCCAGGCCATCACCTCGATGCTCGCCCGGGTCGGCGTCAAGGTGGCCCTCAACGCCCAGCCCAAGGCGAAGTACTTCGCCAAGATCCTCAAGCCGAACTACGACACCTCGTTCTACCTGCTCGGCTGGACGCCGTCGTCGCAGGACTCGCACAACATCCTGTTCGAGATCGCCGGCTGCCGCAACGACAAGACCTCCGCCCGCGGCACGACCAACCTCGGCAACTACTGCAACCCGAAGGTGGACGAGCTGGCCGACAAGGTCGAGCGCGAGACCGATCAGGAGGCGCGCAACCTGATGATCAAGCAGGCCTACGAGATCATCCAGAACGACTGGGGCTACATCCCGCTGCACCAGCAGGCCCTGGCCTGGGGCGTGTCGAAGAAGGTCAAGGTCGCCCCTCGCCCGGACAACCAGCTGATGCTCTACTGGGTCTCGAAGGAACAGTGATCCGCGGGGCGGCCCGGCCGCCCGTTTCCATCATCAGGACGGCCGGGCGTCTCGCCCGGCCGTTCCCGCTCAAGACCGAGATCACGCACCCACCATGCTCGCCTTCGTCCTCCGCCGCGCGCTGCAATCCATCGGGGTTCTGCTCGCGGTCGGGCTGATCGCCTTCTCGATGTTCCGCTTCGCCGGCGACCCGGTGAACCAGCTCGTCGCCCCCGACACCCCCTACGCCGAGCGGCTCCAGATCCGCGAGAGCCTCGGCCTCGACGACCCCGTCCTGGTGCAGTTCGCCCGCTACGTCGGCAACGCGATGCGCGGCCAGTTCGGCAATTCCTACCAGTTCCGCCAGCCGGTCTCGTCGCTGATCGCCGAGCGGATGCCCGCGACGCTGGAGCTGGCGCTGTGCGCCACGCTGTTCGCCCTGGTCTTCGGCATCCTGATGGGCGTGTACTCGGCCCTGCGCCGCGACAGCGCGCTCGCCAAGCTGTTCCAGGTCGTGTCGCTCGTCGGCGTCAGCCTGCCGACCTTCCTCATCGGCATCCTGCTGATCTTCCTGTTCTCGGTGACGCTGGGCTGGCTGCCGTCGTTCGGGCGCGGCGACACCGTGCGGCTCGGCTGGTGGACCACCGGCTTCCTCACCGCCTCAGGGCTTCGGGCGCTGATCCTGCCCTCGATCACCCTCGGGCTGTTCCAGATGACCCTCATCATGCGGCTGGTGCGGGCCGAGATGCTGGAGGTGCTGCGCACCGACTACATCCGCTTCGCCCGGGCGCGCGGCCTCACCACCCGCTCGATCCATTTCGGCCACGCGCTCAAGAACACCCTGGTGCCGGTCATCACCGTGGCCGGGCTCCAGCTCGGCTCGATCATCGCGTTCTCGATCATCACCGAGACGGTGTTCCAGTGGCCCGGCATGGGGCTGCTGTTCGTGCAGGCGGTGCAGAACGTCGACGTGCCGATCATGGCCGCCTACCTGCTGCTCGTCGCGCTGATCTTCGTCTCGATCAACCTCGTCGTCGACATCCTCTACACCGTCGTCGATCCGCGCCTGCGCGTCGCCGTGCGGCGCCCGGCCTGATCGCGGAGCCCTCCATGGCCACCTCTGCCCCCAGCACCACCTCCGCGACGCTGCCCCCCGAGGCCGCGCGCCCGGCCTCGCGGCTCGCCCGCTTCCTCGATTCCGACCTCTACGCCAGCTTCCGGCGCTCGAAGCTCGCCATGGTGGCCTTCGCCGCCACCCTGCTGTTCTTCGCGGTCGCGGTCCTGGCGCCGTGGATCTCGGCCCAGAATCCCTACGACCCGGCCCAGCTCGAACTGATGAACGCCAACCTGCCGCCGATCTGGGCCGCGGACGGTCAGTCGCCGTTCTGGCTCGGCACCGACGACCAGGGCCGCGACGTGCTCTCGGCGGTGTTCTACGGCATGCGCCTGTCGCTGTTCATCGGCGTCCTCGGCGTCGTCGTGTCGGGCACGATCGGGATCGGGCTGGGACTGGTCGCCGGCTATGTCGGCGGCTTTGTCGACACGGTGATCATGCGTGTCGCCGACGTGCAGCTCACCTTCCCGGCGATCCTGATCGCGCTCGTCGTCGACGGCGTCGCCAAGGCGGTGCTCGGCGCCCACATGGACGTCGACGCCCAGCTCGCCCTGATCATCGTGGCGATCGGCCTGTCGTTCTGGGTCCAGTACGCCCGCACCGTTCGCGGCTCGGTGCTGGTGGAGAAGAACAAGGACTACGTCCAGGCCGGCCGGCTGATCGGCCTCTCGGCCCCGGTGATCCTGACCCGCCACATCCTGCCCAACGTCACCGGGCCGGTCTTCGTCATTGCCACCATCAACCTCGCGCTCGCGATCATCACCGAGGCGACGCTGTCGTTCCTCGGCACCGGCTTGCCCGAGACGATGCCGTCGCTCGGCACCCTGATCCGCACCGGCAACCGCTTCCTGTTCTCGGGCGAGTGGTGGATCGTCGCCTTCCCGGGCCTCGCGCTCGCCGGCCTCGTGCTGGCGATCAACCTGCTCGGCGACTGGCTGCGCGACGCGCTGAACCCGAAGCTCCAGTGACACCCCGTAGCGTTCCCATGTCCCCACCCACCCCTTCCCCTCCCCCGATCCTCTCGGTCCGCAACCTGCGGGTCGAGTTCGCCACCCGCCGCGGCGTGCTCACCGCCATCGACGACGTGTCGTTCGACATCGCCCGCGGCGAGGTGCTCGGCGTCGTCGGCGAATCCGGCGCCGGCAAGTCGGTCACCGGCTCGGCGGTCATCGGGCTGATCGACCCGCCCGGCCGCATCGCCGGCGGCGAGATCCTTCTGGGCGGCGAGCGCATCGACGATCTTCCGCCCGAGCGGATGCGGCAGGTGCGCGGCCGGCGCATCGGCATGATCTTCCAGGACCCGCTCACCAGCCTCAACCCGCTCTACCGGGTCGGCCGGCAGATCGAGGAGACGATCCGCACCCACACCGACCTCTCGGGCCGCGCCGCGCGCCAGCGGGCGATCGACCTCCTCGCCGAGGTCGGCATCCCGGCGCCGGAGCGGCGCATCGACGGCTACCCGCACGAGTTCTCCGGCGGCATGCGCCAGCGCGTCGTCATCGCGCTGGCGCTCGCCGCCGAGCCCGAACTCATCATCGCCGACGAGCCGACCACCGCCCTCGACGTCTCGGTCCAGGCCCCAGATCATCGCGCTGCTCAAGCGGCTCGGGCGCGACCACGGCACCGCCGTGATGCTGATCACGCACGACATGGGCGTCATCGCCGAGGCAGCCGACCGGGTCGCGGTGATGTATGCCGGCCGGGTCGCCGAGATCGGCCCGGTCGACGCGGTGGTGGGCGACCCGCTCCACCCCTACGCCAAGGGCCTGATGGGGGCGATCCCGACGCTCGCCCACTCCGCCGACCGGCTGGCGCAGATCCCCGGATCGATGCCGCGCCTCTCGGCGATCCCGCCCGGCTGCGCCTTCAACCCGCGCTGCCCGAAGGTGTTCTCCCCGCTGCACCGTGGAGCGTCCCGAGCCGCTGCCGGTCGGCTCGCACCGGGTCGCCTGCCACCTCTACGACGAGTCCGGACAAGCCGCCGCATGACGACTCCGTTTCCCCGTCAGGACGACTACGTCCGGGTCCAGAACCTGCGCCGGCTGTTCGACGTCTCGCGGCCGTGGCTCAACCGGATGATCGAGCGCCAGCCGCGCCAGATCCTGCGCGCCGTCGATGGCGTCAGCTTCGAGGTCGCGAAGGGCGAGACCTTCGCGGTGGTCGGCGAATCCGGCTCGGGCAAGTCCACCGTCGCCCGGATGGTGGTCGGCCTGCTGCCGCCCTCCGACGGCGAGGTCTCGATCGCCGGCGTGTCGATGACCGACCCGCGGGCCGCCGCCGCCCGGCGCCAGTTGCGGCGCCGCATCCAGATGATCTTCCAGGACCCCTACGCCTCGATGAACCCGCGCTGGCGGGTCGACCGGATCATCGCCGAGCCGATCCGCGCCTTCGACCTGATCCGCGGCGAGCGCGAGATCCAGGCCCGGGTCGGCGAGCTGCTGACGCTCGTCGGCCTGCACCCGGACGACGGCCGCAAGTACCCGCACGCCTTCTCGGGCGGGCAGCGCCAGCGCATCGCCATCGCGCGGGCCCTCGCCTCCAACGCCGAGTTCCTCGTCGCCGACGAGCCGACCTCGGCCCTCGACGTCTCGGTCCAGGCGCAGATCCTCAACCTGATGCGCGACCTTCAGGACCGCTTCGGCCTGACCTACCTGTTCATCAGCCACAACCTCGCCGTGGTGCGCCACATGGCGAGCCGGATCGGCGTGATGTATCTCGGCCGCCTCGTCGAGATCGGCGGCGGGCGCGAGCTGTTCGCGACGCCCAAGCACCCCTACACCCGGATGCTGCTCGACGCGGTGCCGGACATGAGCCACACCGGCCGCCAGCGCATCCCGGTCCAGGGCGAGATCCCCAACCCGATCGACCCGCCCTCGGGCTGCACCTTCCACCCGCGCTGCCCGTTCGCCAACGAGCGCTGCGTCGCCGAGGTCCCGCCGTTCAGGGACGGGGTGGCGTGCCACGCGGTCCACGAGGGGCGGCTGGTGCCGGGGATGCAGGCGGTGGCTTAAGGGAGCCGGACAAGGCCCCCGTTCCGGGCCCGGAACGGGGGTGACGCCATACGCCGGGGGGCGAAGCGTGTCCCGGCGGTTCCAGGGAAGTCATCAAAGACCGGAACACCGGCCGACGACCGCGAGGGGGGAAACGATGCCCGGGACGACGATCGGCAGAGGCCGAGCCGCGCTGCTCGCCGCCGCACTCCTCGCCGCGACGCCCGCCGCCGCGGAGCATTCGGACGGCCGCATCCGGATCGGCGTCCTCACCGACATGTCGGGGGTCTATGCCGACATCACCGGCAAGGGCTCGGTCGTCGCGACCCAGATGGCGGTCGACGATTGCCTCAAGGCCGAGTGCCAGGGCATGACGATCGAGGTCGTCTCGGCCGACCACCAGAACAAGGCCGACGTGGGATCGAGCATCGCCCGCGAGTGGATCGACCGCGGCGGCGTCGACGTGCTCACCGACATGTCGAACGCCTCGATCCAGCTCGCCCTGCCGCCGCTGCTCAAGGCCAAGAACCGCATCGGCCTGTTTCCCGGCGGCACCGCCCGCCTCACCGGCGACGCCTGCCTGCCGAGCCACATCGTGCAGTGGATGTGGGACACCTACGTCCAGGTCGCCGGCGTCTCCGACGCCCTGACCAAGCCCGGCACGAAGTGGTTCCTCGTCACCGCGGATTACGCCCTCGGCAACCAGTTGGAGGCCGATACCCGGAAACTCGTCGCCGCGAAGGGCGGCACGTTCCTCGGCTCGGTGCGCCATCCGTTCCCGGCCGCCGACCTGTCGTCGCAGATCCTCACCGCGCAGGGCTCGGGGGCTGACATCGTCGCCCTGGCGAATGCCGGCGGCGACACCATCACGGGCATCAAGGCGGCGCGCGATTTCGGCCTGATGGGCAGCGGGCAGCGGCTCGCGGCGTTCTTCCTCACCGTGATGGACGTGAGGAGCATCGGGCTCCCGACCGCCCAGGGCACGGTGCTGACGGAAGGCTTCTACTGGGACCTCGACGAGGGCACCCGGGCGTTCTCGGCCCGCTTCCGGGCGGCGCACGGCGCCGTGCCGTCGGCGATCCAGGCCGGGATCTACTCGGCGGTACGGCACTACCTGAAGGCCGCCGCCGCCGCGGGCACGGACGAGGCCGGCGCCGTGATGGCGAGGATGCACGCCCTGCCGGTCGCCGACGAGGTGGTGCGCAACGCCAGCCTGCGTCCGGACGGGCGCCTGATCCACGATTTCTACGTCTTCCAGGTCAAGGCGCCCGGCGCCTCCAAGGGGGAGTGGGACTTCTACGACCGCGTGGCCACGATCCCGGGCGCCGAGGCGTTCCGGCCGCTGGACCAGGGCCATTGCCCGGCCCTGGCGCAGTCGCCGGCGGCGCGCTGAGCCAGCGTCACGCCCGCCGCAGCCTTAAGGCGTTGCCGACCACGAACACGCTCGACAGCGCCATCGCGCCCGCCGCCAGCACCGGCGACAGCAGGGGGCCGCCGAAGACCCGCAACACACCCGCCGCGACCGGGATGAGGGCGGCGTTGTAGGCGAAGGCCCAGAACAGGTTCTGGCGGATGTTGCGCATCACCGCCCGCGACAGGGCGAGCGCGGTGCCGACCCCGGCGGGGTCGCCGGACATCAGCACCACGTCGGCGCTCTCCACCGCAACGTCGGTGCCGGTGCCGAGCGCCAGCCCGACCTCCGCCTCGGCGAGCGCCGGCGCGTCGTTGATGCCGTCGCCGACGAAGGCGACCGCGCCGTGCGCCGCGCGCAGGTCGCGCAAAGCCGCGAGCTTGCCCTCCGGCAGCACCTCGGCCCGCACGATCTCGATGCCGAGGCGGCGGGCGACGCCCTCGGCGGTGCGGCGCGCATCGCCGGTGACGAGGGCGACGGCGAGGCCGTGCCGGCGCAACCCCCGCCACCGCCTCGGCGACGCCCGGCTTGATCGGATCGGCCACCGCCATGAGGGCGGCGAGGCGCCCGTCGAGGGCGACGTAGACCGGCGAGGCGCCGGCCTCGGCGAGGCGGGCCGCCTCCGGGGCGAGGTCGGCGACGGCGATCCCGTGGCGGGCCATCAGGCGCTCGGCTCCGACCAGAACGGCCCGGCCACCGACCTGCCCGGCGATGCCGAAGCCCGGCACCGCCTCGAACTCCGCGACCGCGGGCAGGAGCAGCCCCCGGGCCTCCGCCGCGGCCAGGATCGCTCGCCCGAGGGGATGCTCGGAGCGCGCCTCCAGGGCTGCGGCGTGGGCGAGCACCGCGTCGGGATCCTGGCCGGGCACCGGGATCAGGTCGGTCAGGGCGGGCCTTCCCTCGGTCAGCGTCCCGGTCTTGTCGAAGGCGACGACCCGGATGCCGTCGAGGGCCTGGAGCGCCGCGCCGTTGCGGAACAGCACCCCGCGCTCGGCGGCCCGCCCGGTGCCGACCATGATCGAGGTCGGGGTGGCGAGCCCCATGGCGCAGGGGCAGGCGATGATGAGCACCGCGATGGCGTTGACGATCGCGAGGCCGAGCGACGGGCCGGGTGCGAGGACGAGCCAGGCCAGGAAGGTCGCGGCCGCGAGCGCCATCACAGCGGGCACGAACCAGCCGGTCACCCGGTCGACCAGCGCCTGGATCGGCAGCTTGGAGCCCTGCGCCGCCTCGACCAGCCGGACGATCTGCGCCAGCACCGTGTCCGAGCCGACCCGCTCGACCGCGACGGTGAGGCTGCCGGTGCCGTTGAGGGTGCCGCCGGTCACCGGGTCGCCGATGCCCTTGCGCACCGGCACCGGCTCGCCGGTGAGCATGCTCTCGTCGAGGCGCGACCCGCCCTCGACGACGCGGCCGTCGGCCGGGATGCGCTCGCCGGGGCGCACCCGCACCCGGTCGCCCGGGCGCAGGCTGCCGGTCTCGACCTCGGCCTCGCCGTCCGGGCGGATCACCCGGGCGGTGCGGGGGCTCAGGCCGACGAGGCGGGCGATGGCGGCGCCGGTGCGGCCCTTGGCCCGCGCCTCCAGGAAGCGCCCGAGCAGGATCAGGGTGACGATGAGCACCGACGCCTCGAAATAGACGTGGGCGGTGCCCGCCGGGAGCACGTGCGGCGCCAGGGTCGCGACCAGCGAGTAGCCGTAGGCGGCACTGGTGCCCAGCGCCACCAGGGCGTTCATGTCCGGGTGGCCGCGCAGCAGCCCCGGCACGCCGCGGCGGAAGAAGCGCCGGCCCGGCCCGGCGAGGACGAGGGTCGCGAGCACCGCCTGGACCGCCGCGCTCCAGGGCCCGAACCCGCCGTCGCCGGGGAGGTGGCCGGCCAAGTGGCCGGCCATGTCGAGCACGACGACCGGCGCGGCGAGGAGGCCCGCGGTCACGAGGTCGCGGCGCAGGGCGTCGGCCTCGGAAGACGGCACCGGCCCGGCCGCGGCGGGCGCGGCGGCGGGCCGCGGCTCGTAGCCGGCGCCGCGCACCACCCCTTCCAGGGCGGCGACCGGGACGAGGCCGGCCGGGTGGCGCACGGTGACGCGGCCGGTGGCGAGGTTGGCGCTCGCCTCCCGCACGCCGGGCACCGCCCGCAGGGCGCGCTCGATCCGCCCGGTGCAGGAGGCGCAGGTCATCCCCGCGACCGACAACTCGGTCGCCGTCTCGGGAACGGCGTAGCCGGCCTCCTCGACCGCCTGGACGATGGCGCCGGGGTCGTTGTCCGGGGCGAGGTCGAGACTCGCCCGCCCGGTGGCGAGGTTGACGGCGACCCCGCTGACGCCCGGCAGCGCCCCGAGCACGCGCTCGACCCGGCCGGTGCAGGAGGCGCAGGTCATGCCCTCGACGGGCAGGGTGAGGCGCTGGGCGGACATGGGACAGGTTCCTCGCTCCGCCGGTGATATGGGGAGCGCAAGCCTCGGCCGGCAGCCGCGCCGGGGGCGTGCCTCCCACGCGGCCGCAACATGGTTTCGCCGCCGTCCTCGGTGAGAGAGGCCGGGTGATGGAAGGGAATCCAATGATCGCGAGGGCCGCGGCCATCGTGCTGGGGATCGTGACGGGAGCGGGCCCGGCCCTGGCGCACCCGCATGTCTGGGTCCGGAGCCGGGCCGAGGTCGTCCTCGACGGCGGCCGCTTCGCCGCCCTGCGGCAGAGCTGGACCTTCGACCCCGACTACTCCGCCTTCGCGGTCATCAACCTCGATTCGAAGCGCGACGGCGTGCCCGATCCCGACAGGCTCGCCGCGATGGCGCGGGAGCGGATCGACGCGATGGGCGAGACGGCGTTCTTCACCGCGGTCAAGCTCAACGGCCGGCCCGTGGCCTTCGGCCCGGCGAGCGAGCCGCGGGCCGAGTACCGCGACGGCCGCCTGACCCTGCACTTCACCCTGACGCCGCAGGCGCCGGCCGCCGTGCGCACCCTGGTGCTGACCAACGACGACCCGGATTTCTACGTCTCGTTCGCGCTGGCCCCCGGCCCCGAGGCGGTCCGCGTCGCCGGCGCCCCGGCCTGCGTGCTGAAGGTCACCCGGCCGGCCAGGGACGCGCAGGAGGGCGAGCAGTTGATCCCCGACGAGGTGGCGACGAGCCGGCCCGGCGCCGCCGCCGCGACCGCCGCGGATTACACCGGGCGCGTGCTGGTCGCCTGCCCGTGATACGGAATCCGGAAGATTGCTTCCGGATTCCGTATCACCAGCCCGCGCGGCGGAGCTTTGCTCCGCACGCATGAGCGAAGCCGGTTTCCGCATCGCGACAGCGACTGCAACGCAGTCGCCGAGCGATCAATCGGAAACCGTATGAGATGGCTCGCCTGCCGGGCCCGCGGCGCCGGCGCCGCGCCGGCCTCGTCCCACATCCCCCACGGGAGCGACACGATGACGGACGGTTCAGCAGGATCCGCGCTCAAACTCCTCAGCAGACTTGCGTTGGCGTGCCAGCGCTTCGTCCGCTCAGGTTCTTGTCGTGCCGCAGGTTTTCGTCGCAAAACCGGTGACCGCTTTCGCGAAGCCTGCTTGGCGCTGCACCTCGTTCTCCTCGGCGCCCTCTCCGGCACCGCGGCCCGGGCGGCGGACGGCCAGGCGCCGCCGCGGTTCGAGCCGGCGGCCACCAGGACCCTGCGCGAGTTCGGCGCCCTCGGCCGGCAGGATGCGGACGACACCGCCGCGCTGAACCGCGCCTTCGCCCGGTCCGACCAGCACTGCCTCGACGGCGAGGGGGGATCCTACCGCGTCAACGGGATGCTGCGGATCGAGAAGAGCGTCTGCCTCAGGAACGCGACGATCATCCAGACCGCGGTTCCGTTCGATACCGCCCCGTACATCACCCAGACCTGCCCCCACATCAAGGATGCCGGCGCGGTCGTGGATTGCGGCGACCCGGCGGTGCCGCAGGCCGAACTGGCGGCGCTCAACCGCAGCCTGTCGATCCGGACCCTGCTCGTCCGCTCGGACGCACCGGACACGCTCATCCGGATCAACTTCGCGAACGTGAAGATCGATCGCGGTCCGCATCCCGAGAGCGGCTCGCGCAGCGATTCGGCCGGCCTCTGGCTGCAGAAGGCCGAGCGGATCGACCTCGACCGGGTCGAGATCACCGGCTACGGCCGCGGCTACGGCCTGCTGATCGCCGACTCGCGCAACGTCACCATCAACGACATCCACATCCACGACATGATCTGGACCCCCTACAAGGGAGACGCGCCGCTCACCCGGGAGCGGGCCCAGAGGTTCGGGTGGAACTCCATCCCGGTCCGGGAATTCCGGGCCGCCAACGGGCGGGACGCCAGGGAGAGCAAGTTCTACGGCGTTCGCGTTCAGGAAGGCGTGACATGCGGCTACATCACGACCTCGACGAACGTCGTGGTCAACAACGCCCGGGTGTCGCGCTGCGGCGCCTTCTTCGACACCGGCTTCCTGCCGTGGCAGGCCGACGGGTTCGACATCGGCTCGTCGAGCGCAAACATCACCCTCAACCGGCCGCAGATCGACCACGTCTGGGAGGGCATCGACGTCGTGGCCGGCGGAAGCGGAACCCGCAACCTCGCCATCAACGACGCCCGGATCAGCGACGTGTTCGCCTTCGGGATCAAGCTCGGCTACAGCCTCAGCGGCGTGCGGGTCGAGCGCCCCACCGTCACCCGCGCCGGCTATGACGGCATCGTCGTGTACGGCCCGGTGAGGGACGCGGTCATCCGCGACGCGACGCTCAGCGAGATGGGGTACTTCGACCTCGACCGGAAGCCGCTCCAGCCCTGGGGCGGTCCCTCGGTGGGGGGGATCCGGCTGGCGGAAGGAACGGCCGGCGGATCGCGCGACCTCGTCTATCCCGATGCCGTGACCATCGACGGGGCCAGCGTCGCGAACCGCCAGTTCGTGGGAGCCTACGTCTATGGCTTCATCAATTCCGGTGCCACGAATGCCCGCCTGCTGAACGCGACGGCGGCCGGCTACAAAACGGCGGTCTCGACCGGCTTCAAGTGAGGCGTTCGCCCTGGTGCCGGGCGTCCCGCCCGGGCGGCGTCCCGCCGTCATGCGCGGGGATCAGCGCGCGGAACACCGCCCCCTGACCGGGCTCGCTCTCGATGGCGAGCCGCCCGCGGTGGCGGTTGAGGATGTGCTTGACGATGGCGAGCCCGAGCCCGGTGCCGCCCTGCTGGCGGCTCGAATTCACGTCGACCCGGTAGAACCGCTCGGTGAGCCGCGGCAGGTGCTCGGGGGCGATGCCCGGACCGGCGTCCCGCACCTCGACGACGATCTGGTCCGGCCTGCCCGCGGCGGCCGGGTCGCGCCGGACCCGGACGTCGATCCGGCCGCCGTCGCCGCCGTACTTCACCGCGTTCTCGATCAGGTTCTCGGCGACGCGCAGGATCTCGTCGCGGTCGCCGAGCACGCGGTGGGGGCCGTGCTCGTCGGCCTCGAAGGCGATGACGACGCCCCGCTCCAGGGCGAGCGGGCTTAGGGAATCCACCATCTGCCGCACCACGGGGCCGACGTCGACGGCCCGGGTCGGCTGGACGTGGGCGCGCAGCTCGATGCGCGAGAGCGACAGCAGATCGTCGATCAGCCGCGTCATCCGCATCGCCTGGTTGTGCATGATGCCGAGGAACCGCTCGCGGGCCGCTGCATCGTTGCGGGCCGGGCCCTGGAGGGTGTCGATGAAGCCGATCAGGGTCGCGAGCGGCGTGCGCAGCTCGTGGCTGGCATTGGCGACGAAATCGACCCGCATCGTCTCCAGCCGCTTGGCCGAGGTGAGGTCGCGCAGGAACAGCACCACGTTGGGCGGTCCGCGCCCGTCGGCGCCCGGGATCTTCAGGGCGCCGATCTGCACCTCGAAGCTGCGCTCGGTCGGCACGCGGGGGGCGTAGGCGGTCTTCAGCGGCTCGCCGGTGCGCAGCACCGCCTCGACGCCGGCGAGCACGTCGGGATCGCGCAGGGCGAAGGAGAGCGGGTGGCGCGGACGCAGGGTCGGCAGCAGGGCGCGGGCCGCCGCGTTGGCCTCGATCACCAGGGCCCGACGATCGACGAGGATCACTGGATCGGGGATGTTGGCGAGCAGCGCCTCGGCGATGCCGGACCGCGCCTCGGCGGCGCTCTCGGCCGGCGGCGGCGCGATGATCCGGCGCGGCGCGGCGAGGAGCCCCCCCGCCGCCGCCGCCGCGGCGCAGGCGGCGGCGAGGCGCAGGTCCCAGGACCCGAACCAGCCGGCGAGCCCGAACAGCACCAGCCCGGTGACGACGGCGCCGCGCCAGACCGCCCAGCGGGCGCGGGCCTCGGCGTCGGGCCGGGGGTCGAGAGGCAGCGGCGGCACGGCGCGGGGCTCAGGCGGGGTCGGTCTCGGTGTCGTCGTCGGACGCCTCGCGGGGGGTGAGGCGGACCCGCTTGGCGATCTCGTAGGCGCCGAGGGCGGCGAGCGCGACCACGAACGGGATCAGGTAGTAGCAGACCCGGAACAGCAGCAGGGCGCCGAGGATCGACTCCCGCGGCATCGACGACAGGGCGAGCAGGATCGTCGCCTCGAACACGCCGAGCCCGCCGGGGGCGTGGCTGGCGATGCCGAGCATCGCGGCGAGCACGTAGATCGCCACGAAGCTCTCGAAGTTGACGTTGTGGCCGGCCGGCAGCAGCACGTAGAGCACCCCGGCCGCCGCGCAGACGTCGCCGGCGCCGACGAGCATCTGGCTCAGCGACAGGCTGAGGCCCGGCAGTTCCAGCCGCCAGCCCTTCACGCGCACCGAGCGGCGCCTGAGCGTGACCCAGGCGAGGTAGGCGAGCACCGCCGCGATGACGGCGACCCCGAGCGCCTGGTTGAGGACGATGCTGGTGTAGGTCAGGCCCGCCAGGGATTCAGCGTCGCGGATCAGGCTGATGCCGAGGACCGCGCCCATGCCGAGCCAGAAGGTGAACCCGGCGACGATGGTCAGCGCCGCGATCCGCCCGGGGCTGAGCCCCTTGTTGGAGTAGATCCAGTAGCGGATCGTCCCGGCGGTGAGCAGCGGAAAGCCGAGGTTGAAGCTCACCGCGTAGCTCGTGAACGAGGCGAGCGCCGTCGTCCGGTACGGCACCCTGATCCTGAGCTGGCGCAGCGCGAGGGCGTCGTAGCAGGTCAGGAACAGGTAGCTCACCGCGACCAGCACGATGGCGAGGCCGATCCGCTTCGGCGAGGTCGCCGTGAAGGCATCGCGCAGCTCCGCCCAGGTGACGGTCGAGACGAGGTTCCACAGGACCGCGAGCGAAACCCCGAACAGCACGACGCTGGCCGCCGTGCCGATCCAGGCGTAGCGCCAGCGCCGGTGCGCCGGCCGGGGCGCGGCCGGCGGCGGGCCGGGATCCTGCCCGGCCGGATCTGTGTCGCGGGGCGCCGCCGCCGGGGCGGCATCCCCGAGGCGGGTGTCCTGTCTGGCAAAGTTCATGTCGCCGGCGTTCGACTCCGCTGGCCGCCGGGGTCGGCCGGCGGCATCGGGGACGCGAGGCGCCCCCGGCGGCACTCGGGCGAGCCCCGCCGTGATCGCCATTTAGGCGCTTGCCACCGGGAAGGCCAGCCGGACTTCAGCAGGTTTCGCATGAGCGGTTGCCGGTTCTGCGACAGAAACCTGCGACGGAACAGGCACCTAAGCGGACGAAGTGCTGGCCTGCCAAAGCCGGCCCGCTCAGGGAGGCAAGCGTTCGGAACCCCTCAGCAGGCCCGCCGCCCGCTCCAGTCCGGCGACGATGCGCCCGGCCACCGCCGGGCTGGTGCAGACGTAGGTCGGGCTCGGATGCGGCACCTCGATCACCGGCAGGCCCGGCCGTGCCGCCGCGAGGGCCGGGCGGAGCGCGCCGGCGACCCGGCCCGACAGCACCACCACGGCGAGGCGCGGCATGAGGTCGAGCAGCGGAACGAGGTAGGGCTGCGCGGCGCGGATCTCGCTCACCCGCGGCGCCCGGTTGCGGGCGCCGGGGGCGTGGATGACCCATGGCACCGCGTTCCAGATCAGCGTGTCGGTGCGGGCGATGCCGGCGCGATCGAGGAAGCGGTGGAGGTTGGCCGCGGTGCCGGTCGGGTTGTCGCGGGACACGAAGGCGGTGCGGCCGGTGGCGGGACCGGGGGTTTCGAGCAGCAGCAGCAGCCGGGCCGCGACGCCGCCGTCGAGGGGGTCGGCCTCCGGCACCGGGGCGTCGCGCTCGGCGCGGATCCGGTCCGAGAGCCGCCGCAGGGGCGCGAGATGCGCGGCTCCGACGAGGGCGTGGCGGGCCGCGACGGCGGCCGGGTCGGCGAGGCTCTTCGGTCGGTCGGGAGCCGTCATGCGCCGGGCCGCAGGACCGCGAGATCCTGCGGCTGCGCGCCCGAGACGCGGAAAACCTCGCGTCCGTCCTCGGCGGCGAGCCGGGTGGCGAGGCCGTCCGGCCCGCCGAACTGGAACCCGATCTGGCTCGCGTAGGCGGCGCAGGCCGCGTGCTTGCGGGCGCACGCGTCGGCATCGAGCCGGCAGACCAGCTCGGGCAGGGCCGCGAAGCCGGCGCCGAACGGCTCCTTCGGGTGCTGGTCGCGCACGGTGTAGGGGAAGTCGCGCCACCACAGGACCGGAGCCGATGGCGGGGCCGCCCGCAACGCGGTCACGAGCTGGACGTGGTCGACGTGGCCGCCGACCGCCTGCGGCGCCAGGACGAGGTCCGGCGCCTCCCGGGCGAGCAGGTCGGCGAGGACGGCAGCGAGCGACCCGCGCACATCGTCGTCGGGCCGCAGGGCGGCGAACAGCTCCGGCGCCGAGGCGTAGCCGCGATGGGGCGCCTCGCGCAGGGGCAGGTGGACGGGCTCGACGCGGCCGAGAGCCGCGGCGGCGTCGCGATCCTCGGCCCGGCGCAGGGCCATGTAATCCACCTCGGGGCCGAGCCCCTTGTCGAGCTGGCAAGCGAGGGCGAACCCGGTCGGGCCGGGCACCGTGGCTGTGAACAGGGTCGCCATCACCACCCGCCAGCCGGACCCGGCGAGCCGGGCGAGGACGCCGCCGCAGGAGAAGGCGGCGTCGTCGAGGTGTGGCGAGAGCGCGAGGGCGGTCGGCACGGCGGTGGTCGTCTCCGGGATCCGCCGGGGCGGTGGGGGCGGATTCGCGGTCTGATCTGCAACACCGCCCGACCCTCCCCCGCGGAGGGGGGAGGGTCGAAGCGCGTCGCGTCGCCGTTACATCATGTGGCGGCGGTGGTGACGCATCATGTGCCGACGGTGCATCATGCGGTCGTGCCGCATCATGTGGCGACGGTGCATCATATGCCGGCGGTGCATCATGTGCCGGTGCATCATCCGCTCGCGCCGGGTGTACTGCACCTGGGTCAACGCCCCGGGAGCCGTCTCGGCCACGGCGGAGGACGGAGCGAAGGGCGCCGCCTGCACCGCCTGCGGGGCGGCGGCGAACAGGCCGCCGACGACGGTCAGGGCGAGGGTCAGGTTCTTCAACACTGTGACACTCCGGAGTTGCGGGCGAAGACATACCCGTCGAGGTTGAACGCCTGAACCACCGGTGTGTTGCACCCCGGCAGGGTCAAGCTTTCGCGAGCGGGGCGGAACCGCGAAGGCCATTCTCCCGGACCCTCCCGTCACGCACGATTTTTCGCTGCAAAGGCCGCGGGCTCCTCACAGCAGATGGGGCTCGGCCCGGAACCGGCAACCCGGGTCGTGCGGCAGGTCGGGATCCAGGTCGGGATCCGGAGACTGGTCGCGCACGGCCGCGTAGACGTCCATGATCTGCCGGCCGACCGCCTTCCACGAATAGACCCGGCGGCACTCCTCCAGCGCCGCGGCGGCGAGGCGGGCGCGCAGGGTCCGGTCGGTGACGATCCGGTGCAGCGCCTCGGTCAGCGCCGGCACGTCGCCGGGTTGGACCAGCAGGCCGTTCTCGCCGTCGCGCAGGCAATCGGAGACGCCGACCGAATGGGTCGAGACCACCGCGAGCCCCGCCGCCATCGCCTCCAGGATGGTGTTGGAGAACCCCTCGGCATAGGTCGGCGACACGAACACGTCGCCGCCGGCGTAGAGGCCCGGCACCGCGTCGTAATCGGCGTAGCCGGTGAAGCGCACCGCGTCGTCGAGGCCGAGTTCCGCGCTCAGCGCCTTCGCGGGATCGACGTCGGGGCCGATGCCCGAGATGACGGCGGCGAAGGGCGTGCCGCGCTCGCGCAGCCGGGCGAGGGCGTGCAGGAAGTCGAGCACGCCTTTCCGGCGGTCGACCCGGCCGTGATAGAACAGACGCACCGGCTCGGCGGCATCGCCCGGCCGCCAGCCCGCCGGCGGCCTGAACCGGGCGGTGTCGACCGCCCCCGGCACGATGGTGAAGCGGTCGGGATCGCTGCCGAGGCGGTCGCAGACCTCCGCGACGAAGGAGCGGCCGCCGATCAGCAGGGCGTTGGCGTGGGCGAGCACCCGCACCATCGCGAGGCGGTGGGTCTCGCAGCACGAGCCGACCCAGTGGCCGTCGCCGCCCTGGATCGACACCACGTTCGGCACCCCGAGGCGGCGTGAGGCGAGCAGCGTCGCCCAGCCGGTCGGATAGCCGTACTGCGCGTGCAGCACGTCGAACGGCCGGCGGGCGTGCTCGGTCGCGATGGTCTCGACCATCGTGGCGACGTCGCGCTCGAAGTCGCCGCCCTCCTGCTCGCCGCTCTGCTCCAGCCCGATCACCCGCACGCCCTCGACCGGCGGCGGCGGCCCGCCGCCATAGACCCGGGTGCCGAAGGCGTCGCCGCGGTACTGGCTCACCATCGTCACGTCGTGCCCGGCCCGGACGAGTTCCCGCAGCAGGTTCTGGGCATAGACGCTCATGCCGGAAATCGCCGGGAAGTAGCGCCGGCTGACGAAGCAGAGTCTCATTCGTGTGGCTCCTCGGCCCGAAGCCGTGTTGATCGACACCAACGGTCATCGGAAACGACCTTTGGCTTTGTTCTCAGATTCCAGCCAAGCTCTTGGCTCGATATCGGAAATTCGAGTCGGTCCGACGGTCCGATGCGTCGGCATCCCGGGCCGTTGGTACGATGCGGTTTTCACTCGATCCGTTCAGCGTGGCCATGGGCGATCCCGACCAGAGGGCCACTGCCAAGCTGAACTCATCATCAGGAAGCCGTCTCGTCCGTCCGGGACGATGGATGGCGACCAACCCCGAAGATCGCATCACCGGCCCATGGCGCGAAACCCTGCTCCGCCAGCATCCGGGCGGCGCGGGAATCGATCGCCCCCTACCGCTCCAGCGGGCCTGCGACCTTCACCGGATGGCCGCGGCTCATCAGGTAGGCCGCCCGCGAGCCCTCCGGATCGGTCTCGATCCGGATGCGCATCCAGGCGACCAGGAACTTGACGTATTCCGAGGCGAGCAGGCGGGCCGCCGGCGGGTTGCGCCACCAGTCGCCGAAGGTGAAGCCCTCCGGCACCACCGGGTGAGGCACGATGCGGTCCTGGGCCGCGAGCGCGTGGTCGAGTTCGAGCAGGGTGCGCGGCATGTGGTAGTTCGAGGTCACCACCGCGACCGACCGGAAGCCGTTCTCGCGCATCCAGCGCCGGGTCTCGATGGCGTTGCCGATGGTGTTGCGGGCGCGGTAGTCGAGGTCGACGCAGCAGTCGATCAGGTGCTGCTGGCCCGGGTTGAGCCGGGCGATCTCCTCGCGGCTGGTGCGCTCGTTGACGCCGCTGATCAGCAGGCGCCGGCCGTGGCCGCTGGCGAGCAGGACGATCGCATCCTCGATGCGCTGGGCGCCGCCGGTGAGGGCGACGATGCCGTCCGCGCGCGTCGAGGGCCGCTGCCCGGTGCGGGCGACGTCCGCCGCGAAGACCAGGAACCCGGCGCCGAGTGCCAGGGCCGCGACGAGGCCCGATGCGAGAAGCCCGAATCCGATCGCCCGCCGCCATCCGCCGCGGCGCGTCTGCCCCGCCGCCCCGCCGGGCCACTCCACCGCATCGGCGGCTCGCATCTTCATCCGGCGCTTCATCCGCGAGGCCATCGTGGCGTGAGAGGATAGTGCCGATTGCGGCGGCCGAGAGGCAACCCCTCACGGGGCCGATCGTTCGCCGGTCCGCCTTTTCCTCAGGTGATGCGAAATCCGGACGATGACTTCCGGATTTCGCATCACGAGCCCGCGCGGTGGAGCCGGAGGCTCCACGCCCCTGATACGGAATCCGGAAGATTGCTTCCGGATTCCGTATCACCAGCCCGCGCGGCGCATGAGCGAAGCCGATTTCCGCATCGCGAAGCGATCAACCGGAAATCGTATGAGAGAAGCCCAAATCCGCATCGCGAAAGCGATTTCCGCGCAATCGCCACGATCCCGGCAGGGATCGCCTGAAGCGATCATGCGGATCTCGTATGAGACGGCTTCGGCCGGGGCCGCGACGTTCCGGGCGGAGTTGCAAGGGGCAGCTCCGCTCAGGTCAGGAAGCGGCGCACGGTGAGGCGCGACACCACCCCGGTGACCACCGAGGCGATCGCCCCGATCAGCACCACGCTGGCGTAGCCGCGCCAGGAGATCTCGAACCCGCCGAACAGCGCCTCGATCTCGTCGCCGGCGGGGCTCGCCCGCCACACCCGGGCGAGCCAGGCGGCGAGCGCCAGCAGCGCCAGGGCGGCGCCGGCTCCCACCGCGCCGCCGCGCAGGCCGAGCCGGAAGAAGCGGCGCTGGAACTCGCGGGCGATGTAGTCGTCGCCGGCGCCGACGAAGTGCAGCACCTCGACCACCTCCCGGTTGCCGGCCATGGCGCCGCGGGTCGCGAAGGTGACGGCGAGGCCGGTCGCCACCAGCACCAGGGCGACGACGCCGACGCCGATGCCGACGAAGGTGTGCGCCATGGTCGACAGCCGCGACAGCCACAGGGCGTGGTCGTCGAGGCTCGCCGCCCCCGGCAGGGTTTCGGCGAGGCGGGCGCGCAGGGCCGGAAGGTCCGCCGGGGTGCCGGCGAGCCGCACGGTGATGAGCCGCGGCACCGGCAGGTCGCCGAGGTCGAGCCCGCTGCCGAGCCAGGGTTCGAGCAGGTGCTCGGATTCCGCCTTGCTCAGCGCCCGGGTCCCGGCGATGCCGGGCGTCTCCTTCGCCAGGGCGACCGCGCGGGCGACGTCGGCCTCGATGTCCCGGCCCGGTCCGGGGCGGACCTGGATCGTGACCTCCTGCGACACCGCGCCCTGCCACTGGGCCGCGCTCGACGCCACGATCTCCGCCGCCCCGGCGCACAGGGCGGCGAGGAAGGTCAGGATGGCGATCACCGCGGCGAGCGCCCGGCTGGCGCTGCCGTCGGTCGGCACCAGGGGCGCGTTGCGGCGCAGAGATTGCGGCAGGGCGGCGGAGTCGCCCGGGGGCCGCTCCGGGCTGGCGCCGGCGCTCACGGCGCGGTCCCGCCGGGCGAGGGGAGGGGAGCGGGCATCATCCTTCGATCCGCAGGCGGTTGTTGCCGAGGACGAAGCGGCGGGCGTCGACGAGGTCCATCAGGGCGTAGTCGTGGGTGGCGATCAGCACCGAGGTGCCGAGGCGGTTGAGTTCGATGAACAGGCGCAGCAGCCGCCGGCCGAGCTGCGGGTCGACGTTGCCGGTCGGCTCGTCGGCCAGCAGCAGCTCAGGCCGCGCGATCAGCGCCCGGGCGATGGCGGCGCGCTGCTTCTCCCCGCCCGAGAGCAGCGGCGGCAGCACGTGCATGCGCTCGCCGAGGCCGACCCAGCGCAGCAGCTCCACCACCTCGGCCCGGTAGCTCGTCTCGGCCCGGCCCTGCACCCGCAGCGGCAGCGCGACGTTCTCGTAGGTGGTGAGATGGTCGAGCAGGCGGAAATCCTGGAACACCACCCCCATGCGCCGCCGCAGGCCGGTGAGGCGCTGGCTCGAGATGCCGCTGACCTCCTCGCCGAACAGCGAGACGAGCCCCCGGCTCGGCCGGGCCGAGAGCAGGATCAGCCGCAGCAGCGTGGTCTTGCCGGCGCCCGACGGCCCGGTGAGGAACTGGAACGAGTGCGGCGCGATCGTGAAGCTGACGTCGCTCAGCACCTCGGGGCCGACCCCGTAGCGCATGCCGACGTTCTCGAACCGGACCACCGACTCGTCCGCACCTGACAGGAGGCTGTCCCCGCTCACCCGTTCCGCTCCGGCTGTCGCCCCACGCTTCGCATCTCCCGGCCCGGACCAACCCACACGATGATTCGCGCGGCTTTACCACGCATTAAGCCTGCGGCGGGAGCTTGGCGGTGCGGGGCCGTGCCGCGCCTCGCCCCGATTCGCCATGCTGATCGTCTGTCCGTCCTGCGCAAGCGAATACACGATCGCTCCCGAGCATATCGGCCCGGACGGGCGGACCGTGCGCTGCGCCGCGTGCCGCGAACCCTGGTTCGTGCCGCCGGAGGCGGCGTCGCCCGGCGCGGCGGAGACCGCGGCGGCCGGGCACGAGCCGGCTCCCGCCGCGGGCCGGTCCGTCCTCCGGCGCCCGGCCCCGGGCATCCGGCGCAGCCGATCCGCTCCCCTCGCCGCGGCGCTCGCCGTCGTCCTCGCGGCGGGAGCCGTGCTCGCCCGGGAGCCGGTCGTGCGCGGCCTGCCCCGGACGGCGACGCTCTACGCCGCGCTCGGCCTGCCGGTGAACCTGCGCGGCCTCGCCCTGGAGGACGTCGCGGCCCACCAGGTTCCGGCCGGTTCCGGCAGCGCCGGACGGCTGGTCGTCGAGGGCGACGTCGTGGCCGTCGCCGCGGACGCCCGGCCGGTGCCGGCGATCGCGGTCGAGATCCGCGACGCGGGCGACCGGGTCCTGTACCGCTGGACCACGGAGCCGCCCCGGGACCGGATGGAGCCCCGCGAGCGCGCGCGCTTCCGCGCCGAACTGTCCTCCCCGCCCGCCGGCGGCCGGCGGGTGCTGATCCGCTTTGCCACGGTTGACACCGTGGAAACTCCGGTCAGCCTTGCGGCAGCGTCCCCCCGACCGATCGAGGTCCGATGAAGTCCGCCCTGCCCCGCGTCCACGTCCTGTTCGACGAGGCCGCCATCGCCGCCCGCAACGAGGAGATGGCGAAGGCCATCGCCGGCGAGCCGCTGAAGGATCTGCTGGTCGTCGCGGTGCTCAAGGGCAGCTTCATGTTCGCCGCGGACCTGATCCGGGCCCTGCACCGGGCCGGCCTCGCCCCGCAGGTCGAGTTCATCCACCTGTCGAGCTACCGGGCCTCGACGGTGTCGTCGGGACAGGTCGAGATCCTGCGCGACGTCGAGAGCGAGGTGCGCGGCCGCGACGTGCTGCTGATCGACGACGTCCTGGAATCGGGCCGGACCCTCGTCTACGCCAAGGATCTGCTGATGGCCCGCGGCGCGAGGCGTGTCCTGACGACGGTGCTCCTGGAAAAGCCCGGCAAGCGCGCCGTCACGATCGACGCCGATTACATCGGGTTCGTCTGCCCGGACGTGTTCGTCGTCGGCTACGGCATGGATGTCGCCCATGCGTTCCGGCAACTGCCCTTCGTCGGGCTGGTCGATTATGGTGACGGCGAGGCCGATCTGTTCGACCGTCCGTAGACGCCGCGGCGTTTTTCCGGCGCGGGAACCTGGGCTGTTGTGGAAGCTTGACCTACGTTAGTGTCTGATCGCAGCCGCGATCATGGAGGCGGAAGAGACAGGGCATCATGGCGCGCATCCTGCTGGTCGATGACGAGGAACCGATCCGCGGCTTCCTGAAGCGCGGCCTCGAAATGGACGGACATTCCGTCGTGACGGCGATCGACGGCAGCGACGGCCTCGATCGCCTGACCGCGGCCGAGGGTGCGTTCGACCTGCTGCTCACCGACATCCGCATGCCGCTGATGGACGGCATCGCCCTGGCGCTCGCGGCCAAGCGCGACTTCCCGATGCTGACGATCCTTCTGATGACCGGCTTCGCCGATCAGCGCGAGCGCGCCCGGGGTCTCGACGCCATCGTGTCGGACGTGCTGACGAAGCCGTTCACCCTCGCCGACATGCGCGCGATGGTGAAGCGCGTGCTCGCGACCGAGACGGAGACCAGCCTCGCCGCCCGGTGACCCGGCGCCCCGGCCCGCTGCGCCCGCCGCCCCGCGCCGCAGAGGGCGGGAGAGCTTCGCGCGGTTCACGGACCGGGCTTCTTCGTTGGACAGCCACGAAGCGCGGCCCGTTCTCGCTGTGATACGATCGCCGGAACTGATCGTCCGACAACCGTATGAAGCCCGCGCGGCGGAGCTTTGCTCCGCATGCGTGAGCGAAGCCGGTTTCCGCATCGCGAAGCGATCGATCGGAAACCGTATCAGTCGTCGCGGTAGACCCGCTCACGGCGCTCGTGACGCTCCTGCGCTTCGAGGGACAGCGTCGCGATCGGACGGGCCTCGAGGCGCTTCAGCGCGATCGGTTCGCCGGTTTCCTCACAGTAGCCGTAGGATCCGTCCTCAAGTCGGGCGAGAGCGGAGTCGATCTTGGCAATCAGCTTGCGCTGGCGATCTCTCGCTCTGAGTTCGATCGCGCGATCTGTCTCGGATGAGGCGCGGTCAGTCAGATCGGGATGATTTTCGTTCTCGGTCTGTAGCGCGACCAGCGTGTCCTGCGCTTCGCGAAGGATGTCCTGTTTCCAATTCAACAGCTTGCGACGAAAATACTCGCGTTGCCGATCATTCATGAAGGGCTCGGCGTCACTCGGGGCATAACCCTCCTCGATCACGACCTTTGCCATCTGGCCCCTCGAGAAATCGATCTTCTGGCGGCGTCAGCCGAATGAAGCAGGCGTATAATCGAGGAGGCCCGGCATCACAACGTGGTGCCGGGCCTCCCGACGACGCCAATCAATTCTGCGCTCGTTTCGGCCGGCGGATGCTGCAATCGTGTCACGCTCAACCGGCAGGGGAGAGCCGGCCGAAAAGCCCGGCCGGGAAGTCACGGCGAGACTGGAGCAGGACGCCGGCACGCCCGAGAACTCGTCTGCCTGCGTCCAGGTGTCGAACGAGAACGTTTCCAACATCGTGGCCGACGGGAGAAACTGTCTCCGGGTTATCGCAGTGCCGGGCCCGGACCGGGATGTTCTGCATCCGGGCCGGACCCGCGCGCCTCTGTTCGAGACCGATGCGATCTCGAAAACGTGTTCCGCCGGGCAGAAACCCGGGGCGACCGCTTCCGGGCGGCCGGACCCTCAGTCCCGGTCGAGCACGACCTTGTCGGCGACGGTGGTGTCGGCGTTGAGCCGGTAGACCAGCGGCACGCCGGTGGCGAGTTCGAGGCCCGGGATCGTCTCGGTGGTCAGGCCGTCGAGCACCATCACGAGGGCGCGCAGGGAGTTGCCGTGGGCGGCGACCAGCACCCGCTCGCCGCGCAGCACCCGCGGCAGGATCTCGCGCATGGTGTAGGGCAGCACCCGCGCGACGGTGTCCTTCAGGCTCTCGCCGCCGGGCGGGGGCACGTCGTAGGAGCGGCGCCAGACGTGGACCTGCTCCTCGCCCCACCTGGCCCGGGCGTCGTCCTTGTTGAGGCCCGAGAGGTCGCCGTAATCGCGCTCGTTGAGCGCCTGGTCGGCGATGGTCTGGAGGCCCGACTGCCCGAGTTCCTCCAGGATCAGCGCGCAGGTGCGCTGCGCCCGGCCCAGGGCCGAGGTGAAGGCGACGTCGAACTGCACGCCCTTGGCCTTGAGGCGGCGGCCGGCGGCGCGGGCCTCCTCGACGCCGAGGTCGGTCAGGCCCGGGTCCTTCCAGCCGGTGAACAGGTTCTTCAGGTTCCACTCGCTCTGGCCGTGGCGCGCGAGGACGAGAAGACGCTCCATGATCGATGATGCTCCGTAGGGGCTGCGGGAAAATCGGGAATCAGAGGCCGAGGACGTCGTCCATGCCGTAGAGGCCGGGCTCGCGCGGCTGCGCCCACAGGGCGGCCCGGACGGCGCCGCGGGCGAACAGGCCGCGATCCGTGGCCCGGTGGGTCAGTTCGAGGCGCTCGCCGGCGCCGGCGAAGATCACGGTGTGCTCGCCGACGACGCTGCCGCCCCGCAGGGTGGCGAAGCCGATCGTGCCGGGCTCGCGCGGGCCGGTCTGGCCGTCTCGCACCGCGACCTTGCGCTCGGCGAGCGCCACCGCCCGGCCCTCGGCCGCCGCCTCGCCGAGGAGGAGGGCGGTGCCCGAGGGCGCGTCGACCTTGTGGCGGTGATGCATCTCGAGGATCTCGATGTCGAACTCCTCGCCGAGGGTCGCCGCGACCTTGCGCACCAGCCCGGCGAGCAGGTTGACCCCGAGCGACATGTTGCCCGAGCGCACGATGCGGGCGTGGCGCGCGGCGGCGTCGAGCTTCGCCAGATCCTCCGGCGACAGGCCGGTGGTGCCGACGACGTGGACGATGCGGGCCTGCGCCGCGAGTTCGGCGTAGAACACCGTCGCGGCCGGCGCGGTGAAGTCGAGGACGCCGTCGGCTTGCGCGAAGACCGGCAGCGGGTCGTCGGTGACCGGCACGCCGAGCGGCGGCAGGCCCGCGAGCACGCCGGCATCCCCGCCGATCGCCGGCGCGCCCTCGCGCTCGATCGCGCCGGCGAGCGTGCAGCCCTCCGCTGCCGCGACCGCCTGGATCAGCATGCGTCCCATGCGCCCGGAGGCGCCCACCACGACGAGACGCATCGCTCCCGCTCCCTCAGCTCAGGCCGCCCTCGCCTCTACAGGCCGGGGAGGGTGCTGCCAAGGCGGCCGGGGACCGAGGCGGCCGGAGACGCGGGCTCATCCGCCATCCTCGCCCGCGTGTCGCGGTCGACGGCGTCGCGGATCTGCCGGAACAGGCCGCCGTCGTCGGTGTAGGCCGTGCCGTAGCCGAGGTTGAAGGCGTAGTCGAACCCGTCGGGATTGGCGCCCTGGTTGTGCTGGATCAGGGTCTCCAGCTTGTCGAGCGCCTTGGCGGCGCGGGCCTCCGGGCCGGCGGCCGCCTCGTACTCGTCCCACAGCGCCAGCAGCGAGGTGCGCAGCCCCGGCGGCAGCGGGGCGAGGAGCTGCGTCAGGTCGCGCCGTTCCTGCGCCGCCTTGCCGGCGGCGCCCGCGGCGGTCGCCGGGATGTCGCCCCCGATCGCCTCGCCGAGGTCGTGGACGAGGCACATCCGGAGCAGCTTCGGGAAGTCCAGACCGGTCAGCCGGTCCTCGAACACCAGCGCGAGCAGGCACAGGCGCCAGGTGTGCTCCGCGGTGCTCTCCGCCCGGCCCCGGGAGGTGAAGCCGCTGCGCAGCACGTCCTTCAGGCTCTCCGCCGAACGGATGAAGGCGAGGCGGCCCTGCAGGTCGTCCGGGTCCATGGTGGTCTCCCCGTTGAGGGCCGGCGCGGGACGCTGCCGCCGCACCCCTGTTCGTCAGCGGGCGTGCCCGGGCTGGATCGACAGGAGCACGTCGGTGACGCCGGTGACGGTGATCTGGATGCCGACGCACAGGAGCAGGAAGGCGGCGAGCCGCCCCAGCACCCGCACGCGGGCATGGCCGAGGCGCTCCACCACCCAGTCGGCCGAGGCGTAGGCGATCACGATCGCCGCGGTGATGACCAGCGCCGCGACCGTGTCGCCGAGGAGCGAGCCGAGATGGGCGGCGTGGTCGCCCTTCGGCCGGTTGGCGCCCAGCGCGATCGCCACCGAGATCGTCCCCGGCCCGGTGGTGAAGGGCAGGGTGAGGGGGAAGAACGCGATCTCGTCGAGGCCGCCGGAGACCTCGCCGGACGCCTTCGCCCGCGCCGGATCGGCCTCCGCCGTCTTGGTCGCCTCCCGGGTCTCGGGGGCCGCGAGCAGGTTCCAGGCGCTCGCCGCGACGACGAGGCCGCCGGCGATGCGCAGGGCCGCGAGCGAGACGCCGAAGAAGCTCAGCACCGCCGCCCCGGTCCACAGCGAGACCAGCATCACCAGGGCGGCGTAGAGCCCGATCCGGCGGGCGAGCCAGGCCCTGTCGGCGTGGCTGCGGCTCGCGGTGACCTGGGCGAAGATCAGGGCTCCGCCGAGAGGGTTGATGATCGAGAACAGGGCCGGCAGCGACAGCAGGAAGCTGTGGAGCGCGGCCTCGTGCCAGGGAAGTGCCACGGGTCACACTCCGCCGGGGACCGGGGCGGGGGCCGGGACCAGCACCCGCGGGGCGAGCCGGGCGGCGCGGCGGGCCTGCACCGTCACCGGGCGGTAGAGCTGCTTCGTCGCCTCGATGACGTGCAGCCCGGCGAAGGGCAGCGACAGGCCGGTGCCGAGCCGCTCCCAGGCGGCGGCGGTGCGCAGGGTGAGCCAGCTCTCGATCGGCGGCACGTAGAGCGTCTCGGCCCAGTGCTCGGGCGAGAACAGGGTCTCGCGCATCAGCCGGCCGAGCTGCGAGCGGCTGTAGGGCTGGCCGTGACCGAACGGGGTGGTGTCGAGCCGCGCCCACAGGCCGCGGCGGTTGGGCACCACCACGATCAGCCGGCCGCCCGGGGTGAGGATGCGCCACACCTCCTGCATCAGTTCCGCCGGGCTCTCCACCGCCTCGACGGCGTGGACCAGCATCGCCCGGTCGATGGCGGCGTCGGGAAGCGGCATCATCGTCGGGTCGGCGAGCACCGAGGCCGAGCGCCCGTTGCCGGGCCAGTTCACCACCCCCTGCGCCGCCGGCATGACCGCGAGCGTCCGCTCGGCCGCGTGCCGGACCGGTCCGAGATACGGCACCGCGTAGCCGAGGCCGAGCACCCGCAGGCCCGAGACCGAGCCGAGGAAGCGGTGCACCGTGCGGCCGACGAGACGCTGCGTCACCGCGCCCAGGGGGCTGGCGTAGAAGGTGCGCAGATCGGTGACGTCGAGGCTCATGAAACCGGACCGGACCCCGTGCGGGCGGGGCGGACGCGCCCCGGTCCGCATCAATGGGCACTGTCGGCCCCTGCGGCAAGGCGACGGCGACGCCCGATCGAGGACAATCGCTCCGATGCGGCGGCCCCGGCCGGTGGCCGGATGCCCGCGTTCCCCGGCTGCCGCCCGCCTTCCGCCGCCCTACCTTGCCCCGAAGGATCCCAGCCGCCGAGGTGCCGCGATGGCCGAAGCCCCCGTTCGAGAGATTCCCGCCCCGGAGATCCGCACCTTCCTGTGCCGGAGCGACAACATCGGCGTGCTGATCCGCGATCCCGCCTCCGGCGCCTGCGCGGCGATCGACGTGCCGGAGGCCGCCCCGGTGCTGCGGGTGCTCGACGAGACCGGCTGGCGCCTCACCGACATCCTGGTGACCCACCGCCACGGCGACCACGTCGAGGGCATTCCCGAGGTGAAGGCCCGCACCGGCGCCCGGGTGACCGCCCCCGCCAGGGCCGGCGAGGCGGTGCCGCAGGTCGACCGGCGGGTGGGGGAGGGCGACGCCGTGACCCTCGGCGGGCTCGCCGGCACCGTCTGGGAGACGCCGGGCCACTGCGACGACCACGTCACCTACTGGTTCGAGCGCCAGCGCCTCGCCTTCGCGGGCGACACCCTGTTCACCCTCGGCTGCGGCCGGGTGCTGGAAGGACCGCCGGACGTGCTGTGGCGCTCGCTCTCGCGCTTCCTCGCCCTGCCCGACGAGACCGTGATCTTCTCCGGGCACGACTACGTCCAGGCGAACGCCCGCTTCGCCCTCGCGGCCGAGCCGGACAACGAGAACCTCCAGGCCCGCGCCCGGGTCGCGGCCCGGGCGGCGCAGGAGGGGCGTTTCCTGGTGCCGACGACCCTCGGCGAGGAGAAGGCGACGAACCCGTTCCTGCGCGCCGGCATCCCGGCCCTCGCCCGCGCGGTCGGGATGGAGGCGGGCGCCGACCCGGCGGCGGTGTTCGTGGCCCTGCGCGACTGGAAGAACCGGTCCTGACCGCGATGGGCCCGTCCTCGCCGCTCACCGCCGCCGAGGTGATCCGCCTCCTCGGCCTCGCGCCGCACCCGGAGGGCGGCCATTACCGCGAGACCTTCCGCGACGCGCGCGAGGTCGACGGCCGTTCGGCCGGCACCGCGATCTACTACCTGCTCGACGTCGGCGAGACCTCGGAATGGCACCGGGTCGACGCGACGGAGATCTGGCACTGGCACGCCGGGGCGCCGCTCGTCATCACCGTCAGCCCCAACGGCCACGATGCCGAGGCGCGCCATCTCGGCCCCGACCTCGCCCGAGGCCAGCGCCCGCAGATCGTCGTGCCGGCCGGCCACTGGCAGACCGCCACCAGCCTCGGCGCCTGGACGCTGGTCGGCTGCACCGTCTCGCCCGGGTTCCGGTTCGAGGGGTTCGAACTCGCCCCGCCCGGCTGGCGGCCGACGCCGCGGTAGGGGATTCATACGATTTCCGATTGATTGCTTCGGCGCCGCGCGGGCTGTTCTCATACGGAATCCGGAAGCAATCTTCCGGATTCCGTATGAGAACAGCACCAGCAGCAGCCGCCAGAGATAGCTGACCAGCCCGGCCTCCGCCGGCGGCGCGAGGCGCAGGGCCGCGAAGTACAGGGCGTGGTAGCCGAACAATCCGGCCACCCCGAGGGCCCACACCCGCCAGGGTTGCCGCAGGGCGCGGAAACCCGCCGGCCGGGCGATCCAGCTCGCGGCGTCGGCGAGGCTGCCGACCAGGAAGGTCATCGCGGCGAGCTGGAACGGCGGGACCGCGCCGGAGGCGGCGGTGAACAGGGCGAGGAGCGACCACGGCAGGATCGCCCCGGAGCCGGTGAGGGTGGCCGAGGTCGGGGACATGTCCCGCCGATCATGATGCGATGGACGGATGCCCGCCCCGGGGCCCCGCGCGTGGCGCGGGACCGGCGGGCGGCCCGTCGCGGGCGCAGCGCCGGGCGGCCCGCGGTGCCCGCCTTAACCAATCCCCGTGAGATCCGGTCGATCGCGTTGCGATTTTCAGCCAATCAGGGTTTATCAATGGTATCTGTTCGTCATGCGCCGAGGCTGGTCCATGCGTCCGGATAATGATGTTGGCGTTGTCGCCGATTGGTCCTGGCAGACGGATGCCGATCTGCGACTGACACATCTATCGAGCCGCTACGAGGAACTGACCGGTCGTGCGGTCCACGACGGACTCGGCCGTCCCTGGCCGGGTCTCGACGGGGCGGCGGCCGATCTGGAGCTGGCCGGCACCGGGACGGACGGGGGCCCGATGACCGCCCGGCTGCCGTTCCGCGACGTCGTCGTGGCCCATCGGCACGCCGACGGCCGGACCCGCCTGTTCCGGTTCAGCGGCAGGCCGGTTCTCGGGCCGGACGGGACGTTCCTGGGCTATCGCAGCGTCAGCGCCGAGATCCCGGCGCCCGGGCAGGGCGAGGCCGAGCGCGTCCGGGAACTCGAACGGGAGCTGCGCGCCGCGCAGCGGCGCCTCGACCTGCTGATGGGGCATCTGCCGCACGGAGTCGTCGTGCTGGATGCGCGCCGGAGGGTCGCGGCCTTCAACCGGCGCGTGGCCGACCTCTACGGCCTGCCTCCCGGTGCCCTCGTCGCCGGCATGCCGGCCGAGACGCTGGTGCACCATCTCGTGACGCACGGCGCGCCCCTCGGCATGACGGCGGACGAGATCTGGCGGGAGATGGAGGCCGGCCTCGCCGTCCGGGCCGTGCGCCGGATGGAGCACCGGCTCCGCCACGGCCGGGTGGTGACCGTGACGCTGACGCCGACCCCGGACGGGGCGATCGCCGTCTGCGAGGATACGACGGACCGCAGTCTCGCGGAGGACCGGCTGGCCCAGAGGAACCGCTGGCTCGGCGCCGCCCTGGCGCAGATGTCGCACGGACTGGTCCTGTTCGACGCCGATCACCGGATCGCGGTGGTCAACCGGCAGTTCCTCGACCTCTACGGCCTGTCCTCCGCCTCGGTCCATCCGGGGGTCCACGCCCGGCAGGTGATCCGCGAGCGGACGGCCGTCGGAGGCTTCCCCGGACAGGACGCCGACGAGGTCTGGGCGCAGGTCGCCGCCCGCCTCGCGAGCCGGACCGCCTACCGGCTCGACCAGCCCCACGCCGACGGCCGCACCATCGCGGTCACCTGCGCCCCGACCCCGGACGGCGGCTTCGTGACCGTGCACGAGGACGTGACCGCCTCCAAGCGGGCCGAGGCGCAGATCGTGCACATGGCCCGCCACGACGCCCTGACCGGCCTGCCGAACCGCTCCCTTCTCCACGAGAGCCTGACCGCGGCGCTGGCCCGCCCGGCCGGGCCGGTCGCGGTGTTCTGCCTCGACCTCGACCGCTTCAAGTCGGTCAACGACACGTTCGGCCACGCCATCGGCGACGCGCTGCTGCGGCAGGTCACCGCGCGGCTCGCCGCCGGGATCGACGGCATCGCGGGCGCCGTCCTGGCCCGGATGGGCGGGGACGAGTTCGCGCTCGTCGTGCCGGAGGCCGACCGCGACCGGGCGAGCCGCCTCGCCGGGCGCCTGGTCGACGCGGTCGGCCGCAGCTACCCGATCGAGGGGAAGTGCGTGACGGTGGGGCTGAGCGTCGGCATCGCCCTGGCGCCGCAGGACGGGAGCGAGCCCGAGGGGCTGCTGAGAACCGCCGACATGGCCCTCTACCGCGCCAAGGCCGAGGGGCGCGGCCTCTGGTGCTTCTTCGAGGCGGAGATGGATGCCGCGATCCGGGCCCGCCGGTCGATCGAGATGGATCTGCGCGCGGCCCTCGATCCGCCGGTCCTGGCGGCCGCGCCGCAATTCACGCTGCACTTCCAGCCGTTCCTGAGCCTTCAGGGCGACCGGATCACCGGCTGCGAGGCGCTGGTGCGCTGGCGCCACCCGGTCCGGGGCGCCGTCCCGCCGGCCGAGTTCATCCCGATCGCCGAGGAGATCGGCAAGATCGACGTTCTCGGCGAATGGGTCCTGCGGGAGGCCTGCAAGGCCGCGTCGCGCTGGCCGGCGCCCCTGTGCGTGTCGGTGAACCTGTCGCCGGTGCAGTGTCGCACCGACGCCTTCGTGACCACCGTCGTCGCGGCCCTGGACGAGGCCGGGCTCGATCCACGCCGCCTGGAACTCGAGATCACCGAGGGGGTGATGCTGCACGACGGCGAGGCGACGCTCGCGATCCTGCACCGGCTCAAGCGGCTCGGCGTGCGCATTGCCCTCGACGATTTCGGCACCGGCTTCTCGTCCCTGAGCTACCTGCGCCGGTTTCCCTTCGACAAGATCAAGATCGACCGCTCCTTCGTCGCCGACCTCGACACCCGCCCCGACGCCGCCGCCATCGTCGAGGCCGTCATCGCGCTCGGCCGGAGCCTCGGCATGGCGACGACCGCGGAGGGGGTCGAGACCCCGGAGCAGCTCGAGAGACTGCGGCAGGCCGGCTGCCTGATGGTCCAGGGCTACCTGATCAGCCGGCCGCTCGCGCTCGACGACCTCCTGCCCGTGCTGAGGGAGGCGGAGGATCGGTGACGACGCGTGGAACGCCGGTCCGTCCTAGTGTCCTGGTACTGAAGTTCGGCGACGAAGGTTATGAGGCAGGCCCCTGCCATGGAGCGCGCCGATGCCTCGTCCCCTGCCTGCGGTGAAGCTGAGCCCGGCCGAGCGTGACGCCCTGGAGAAATGGGCCGGGCGTTGCAAGACCGCGCAAGGCTTGTCCACGCACGCCCGCATCCTTTGCTGGCGGACGAGGGGGCTTCCAACACAGCCATCGCGGCCGACCTCGCCCTCGACCCGGCCACCCGTCAGCAAGTGGCGCAACCTCTTCCTGTGCGACCGCGTCGAGGGTCTCTACGACCAACCCCGCAGCGGTGCTCCCCGCCGCATCGACGACGCTCAGGTCGAGGCCCTCGTGCTCGACACCCTGGAGAGCAGGCCCGAGGGTGCCACGCACTGGAGTTCCCGCCTGATCGCGAAACGCCACGGCCTCTCCCATGCCAGCGTCCAGCGCATCTGGCACGCCTTCGGGCTCAAGCCGCACCGCACTAGGACCTTCAAGCTCTCCACCGATCCCAACTTCGTCGGCAAGGTGCGCGACATCGTCGGGCTCTACCTCGATCCGCCGACCCGCGCCGTGGTGCTGTGCGTCGACGAGAAGAGCCAGATCCAGGCGCTTGACCGGTCGCAACCCGTGGTGCCGCTGCGGCCGGGAGACGTCGAGCGGCGCACCCACGACTACAAGCGACACGGCATGACATCCCTGTTTGCGGCGCTCGACATCGCTACCGGTCGGGTGATCGGGCAATGCCAGACGCGCCATCGCGCCAGCGAGTTCCGCGCCTTCCTGGACACGATCGAGGCAACGTGCCCGCCGACCTCGACGTGCACCTGGTGACGGACAACCATGCCACTCACACCACGCTCGAGGTCCGGGAGTGGCTGGCGCGCCGGCCGCGCTGGCAGGTGCATCACACTCCCAACCAGCGCCTCGTGGCTCAATCAGGTCGAACGTCTGTTCGCCCTGCTGACCGAGCGCCAGATCCGGCGCGGCGTCTACCGCAACGTCGAGGAGTTGGAGCGGGCGATCGGCGCCTTCCTGGAGGCGCACAATGCCGATTCCCAGCCGTTCCGCTGGACCAAGTCCGCCGACCAGATCATCGCATCGATCAAGCGCTTCTACCTCCGAACGGCTCAGCTCGCAGAGACATGAGCCCGTTCATCGCCGAACTTCAGTGCCAGGACACTATGCCATACGATTTTCGATCAATCGCTCGGCAATTGCTGCACAATTGCTTCGCGATGCGAAAATCGGCTTCGCTCAAGCCTGCGGAGCAAAGCTCCGCCGCACGGGCTGATGACATGGTTTCCGGAACGCATCATCCGAAGCCGAATCACTCTGCTCGTTCAAGAGTTCGAACGAACTGACGCCGTGAACCCGATGAGAGAAGAAGGATTGCGGGCGCCAGGATGCCGCCCTTCGTCTCGTATCATACACGCCAACGGAAGCCGCTTGGTTGTGAGTGCAATCCAAAGCGGCGTTTGCCGCAAGACGGCGTGAATACACTCCGCGGGGATAAGCTCGAAGTCCCAAGATGGCGCAACAGCGGGTTAGCAGCACCCAACCACGCCGCATCATTCCAGATAGCCGGGAGATCGGCTTTGCCCTTGCAAATCTTCACTTTGTTGGAAAATGCTCCCGCGCCGTCTGCATCAGGTTATGGCGTCGTCGCATGCCTGCTTCATGCAGATCGACCATCCGCGGTGGGGAGTCATACGGTTTTCTGTACCTGATATGTGGCTGTAGGCTGCTGCGGCGAGACATCTGGCGGTCCGACGGTTTTCCGGTCTGGCGCCATCGTCGTTCTCGGCGCTGGCGCTGCGATCGCGGTCCAGCCGAACGATCCATTCCGAAAACCGTATGACCGGCCCGTACGACGCTTGAACGAAGTTGAAATCCGCAATGCGAAGCAATCAATTGGATTTTGTGTCACGCCTCATCGAAGGTAATCGCCTTCTTCCGTCTACCAGGGCGAGTCGCGCCACCATGCTTGATCCCAATCACAATGCCGTTAGGAAGGATCGATGTGGATTGCCGGCATAGTCGATTAACCGGCAACGTGATTCGCTATTCTGAACCTCCCAGGGCGTGTTGCTGGCTGCGACCATCATGGCTTCATTGCTATATATTTAGGACTAGTCCGTAAGAAATAGTTCGATTTGCTGACTTTATTCGCATATGAATTAAGATAAGTACATCGTGTCATTCGCGGAAATGCAATAAGATATTTGGAGAATGAAGTGGCTAATCCGGTCGACGTAAATTTGCTTGCCAAAACGGCGGTTCCTGTCCTTGGTGCTACCACGGGCAACGATACAATAAACGGCACCTCTGGGAGCGATAAGATCGAAGGCAGGGCCGGCAACGATGTTCTACGAGGCAAGGACGGCAGCGATTACATCGCTGGCGGCGCAGGCAACGATACGCTCTACGGCGGCCGTGGAAACGACGCTCTCCTCGGCGGGGTTGGTAACGACGACCTGCACGGCGACAAGGGCAACAACTATCTCGATGGTGGCGCAGGCAACGACACGTTGCGCGGCAGCACCGGAGATGATTGGCTGATCGGTGGGGCAGGCAATGACCTAATGTACGGCGGCAAGGGCGCTGACCAATTTCGTTTTTATGGAACTGATCTGCTGCGAGCCGACATCCAGTCTGGCCCCCAGGCCAAGCACATCGATATCGACAAAATTTTTGATCTTAACTTCGGCGACGGCGACAAGCTCGTCTTTGACCACTTCGACGTCGGCACTTTTGTCAACGGCGGGGACAAGTCCTTGCAGGTGGTGAGTAACGGAGCGGGGGCAATTGTCGATTCATATCATGACATCGCTCGCCTGCTGATGAGCGACGCCGCTCATGTTTCGGTTTCTCAAAAGGGTACGACCGGCGTTCTCATTTTGAGCATTCATGACCAGACGCATGGCACCGAAACGCTGCACCTCACTGATGCAAGCGGCAATGGATCGGCCTGGAATCAATTCCAGGCAGCATTGAAAGATGTCACTCCTCCGATGCTGTAGGAGACGCCACGATCCGTGACCGTGCCTCCTGTTCGCGAGTCGTGGTCACGCACGTTCCGGGCGTCGCCCCTGTCGAAACGTAGGGCGGAACACGCTTCGGGAGTTCTTCGAGAACGGGCGCTCCGCGAGGGCCTTTTCCGGCACGCTCGGCATGAGTCCGTTCTTCCCCGCCGCTTGCGCTCAGAGTGGAAAATCTCTAGGTACCGAGGCGCCAAAGCGGCGTCGGGGCGTAGCGCAGTCTGGTAGCGCATCTGGTTTGGGACCAGAGGGTCGCTGGTTCGAATCCGGCCGCCCCGACCATGGTTTCACGACGGACCAGAACCCCGATGTCGAGCGCCCGCATCTTCAAGCCCGCCAAGGATCCGACCCAGTCGGGTCTCGCCCGCACCAAGCAGTGGATGCTCGAATTCGACCAGACCAGCCCGCGGGAGACCGAGCCGCTGATGGGCTGGACCTCGTCCTCGGACATGCTCCAGCAGGTGCGCCTGGAATTCGACACCAAGGAGGAGGCGGTCGCCTACGCCACCCGCGCCGGCATCGCCTATCGGGTCGAGGAGCCGCAGCAGCTCCTGCGCAAGGGCCTGTCCTACTCCGACAACTTCAAGTTCAATCGTACCGCCCCCTGGACGCACTGACCGGGAACGGGATCCGCACGGTCGAGGCGAGTCATACGATTTCCGGTTGATCGCTCGGCGATCCCTGCGGGATCGTGGCGATGGCTGCGCAATCGCTTCGCGATGCGGAAATCGGCTTCGCTCATGCGTGCGGAGCAAAGCTCCGCCGCGCGGGCTGATGATACGGAATCCGGAAGCAATCCTCCGGATTCCGTATCACGAGGATCAGGGGCGCCCGGATCGACCGGGCGCGAGAGGGCGCCTCTCAGCGGCGGCGGTCGCATTCCCACATCCCGCCCCGAGACCCTGGACCGAGGCGTGGCATCGGCGGGTCGATCGACGACGCACGGTCTCGCCGTGAGAACGGGTCGTGATTCGCGGCCGTCCAGCATAGACGCTCCATTCGTGGACCGCGCGCGAACCCTCCCCCGCGGAAGGGGAGGGCTGGGCGGCGGCGCCATCGGTGAAGAACGATCTCGCCGCATCCTCCGCGACGAAGCGAGTTCCTTCGCACCGCAGAGCGTTCGAGCGGTTCTCGGATCAGGGAATGCGGGCGACGGGCCGGCCCTCGTTCGCGGGCCGCGGGTCCGTAAACAGATGCGCAAAATAGATTTGGAAAATTAATCAAGAAAATTTGCGTGTTCTCAAGTGCCGTCCGGTAGTCAGGGGGAAGATCCCGACAGCCCGTCTGCCGACGCCGCCGCAACGACGGCCGTCGAAGGGGGCCGCACGATCGTTCCGCCTGGAGCAGTGTCCGATCGCAGAGCGATCGGACACTGCTCCAGATCGTTGATTTTGCCGCATTTCTACGACGAAGCGGTATCCCTTCGTCGGAAAATGTTCTGAGCCTGCCCGGGAGAGACCGCCCGATGACGCCGTTGAGACGCCCTCGCCGCAACCGGAGCGTGCCCCTCCTGCGTCGCGTGCTGCTCCCGGCGGGCAGCGCGGCGGTCGCGGGGGCGCTCGCGGCCGGGCTGCTTCTGTGCCTTCCTTCGCCGGGCGCCGCGGTCGGTCCGGAGCAGAACCCCGCCGCGTCCCGCGCCGCCGCGGACACCGAGGCCGTGATGGCGCCGCTCCCGCCGCAATCCTGCCTGCGCCTTCGCGACATCGAGAAGGACGGCCATTGCGACAAGGACGGGCGGAAGGTCCGGGTCGTCGGCCGGTGACGGCGGCAGCCGGGGGAGCCTCCACGATGCGGGCCGCGCCGGGCCACCCCCTCCCGCGGCGACATCGTTAAAGCCGTCTTAACCTCAAGATGCCAGCTTGCGTCTCGACTCGCGCGGACGGCCATGCGCCGCGGGGTCCTCTGCCCGGCCCTCAGGATAGGCTTTGCGATGCTTGGGTTCTCGACGCCGTCGCTGCGGAGCGTCTCCGCGGTCGCGCTCGGTCTGGCCGCGGCCCTCGGGGCGGCGGCGATCCTGGCGGGGCTCGGCGCCGGCACCGAGGAGCGGCGGGCGGACGAGACGCGACTGGCCCTGCGCAGCGCCGCCACGATCCTGTCGAACGGGCTCGACCGCACGCTCTACGACGTGTCCCGCGACGTGCGCCTCGCCGCCCAGAACGTGCTCCTGACCCAGTCCGGCGCCTCGCCGGACACCCAGCACCAGTTCCTGGCCTCCTGGCGCAAGCTCCGGCCGGAATACGGCGAGATCCTGTTCGCCGCCAACAACGGGCGGGTGCTCGCCACCGCGAGCGGCCGGGCCGAGGGCAGCGATGCGGGCGGCAGCGCCTGGTTCGGCCGTGGCCGCACCGGCACCGCCATCATCGACGGGGCCGATACCGGCCGGGCCGGTTCGGGCGGCCGCCTCGTCCAGGTCGCCGCCCCGGTGACGACCGAGGGCGGTGCGCCGCGGGGCGTCGTCGCGATCCAGCTCGACGAGACCTGGGCCCGCGAGTCCGAGCAACTGGCGCGCACCGCCCTCGGCGAGGCCCAGCGCGACGTCTCGTTCACGGTGCTGAGCGCCGCCGGGCAGGTGCTGTACCGCTCCGGGCCGGAGCAGGGCTGGGCCGGGGCCGGCGCTCCGCTGCTCGAAGGCTCCGCCTCCGCCACGGGCTTCCGCGACTTCTCCGGCCTCGGCTGGATGGTGGTCGCCCGGGCGCCGGCCGAGGCGTCCCTCGTGCCGGGCCTGTTTCCCGGGCTCGGAACGCCGATCCTCCTGCCGCTGCTCCTCGGCGCGGTCCTGCTCGCGGCGGCCCTCGGCTGGCTCCTCGCCGGACCGATGGTGCGCTGCCTCCGCTCCGCCGGCCGGACCTGCCTCGGCGAGGACACCAGCCGCACGGTGGCCAGCCCCCCGATCGCCGAGTTCCGCCTCCTCGCCGCCCGCGCGATCGAGAGCGGCGACCGGCACATGATCCGCGACCACGCCCTGCGGGAGGCGCAATCCGCCCTCCGGCGCAGCAAGGAGCGGGTCCAGGCGTTCAAGACCCTGGCGGGCTGGAGCTGCTGGGAGATCGATCACACCACCCGGCAGGTGACGTGGTCCGACCTGACCCGGACCCGCGTCTCCGACGCCGCCGAGCGGGCCGCCTCCCTGGACGAGATCATCGATCGCATCCACCCCGAGGACCGGGCGATGCTGCAGCTCACGATGCAGGCCGCCCTCGACGGCAACGTGCCCCACGACGTCACCGTGCGCAGCCGCGAGGACGGCCGCGAGCGGCGGCTGCTGATGCGGTTCACCCGCATCATCGACCAGGGCCGCCCGACGGCGCGCCTGCACGCCCTGAGCCGGGAGGTCGAGGACGCCCTCGAAGGACCGGTGCGCGCGGCGCCCGCCCACCCGCTCAGCCCGGGCGAGCCGGATGCCGCGGTCGAACGCCGGCGCAAGGACGTGATGCGCCGCATGACCGATGGCATCATCCACGACTTCAACAACGCCCTGACGGTGATCCTGACCAGCCTGTCGGTGCTCCAGCACCGCCACGACGTGTCGCCGGAGGGCGCCCGCCTGCTCGACCACGCCCTCCAGGGCGCCGAGCGCGGCGCCGGCCTGACCCGCCGCATGGTGGCCCTGACCCGGCGCCAGACCAACACCCTGGCCCAGGCCGACCTGCGGATGATCCTCGCCGACCTCGACGGCTTCCTGCGCATCTCCGTCCTGCCCGAGGCCCGGCTCGCCGTGGAGGCGGCGGAGCCGCTGCCGCCCGCCCAGTGCAGCGAGCGCCAGATCGAGATCGCTCTGCTCAACCTCGCCTTCGAGGCCCGGGACACGATGCATCCCGACGGGCGGCTCTCCATCACCGCCGTCGCGGCCGAACTGCCCGCCCCGGGCGGCCCGGCCCTCCCCCCGGGACCCTACCTTCGGGTGACGGTGACCAACCATGCTCCCGTCCCGGCCTCCGGCGAGGCTCCCGGCGCCGCCGGCATCGAGGCGGTGGCCCTGCTGCTGCGTCAGGTCGGCGGGACGCTGCAGCGCGTCGCCGACGCCGATGGCGCGGCGGTGACGGTCCTGTGGCTGCCGGCCTCGCCCGAGATGCCGCGGCTCTCGGCTCCGATGCCGGCCCCGGCCCTCCAGCGGCCGCTGCGGGTTCTGCTGGTGGATGGCGACGGCCTGCTGCGCGACAGCACCGCCGCGGCGATCGCCGATCTCGGCCACTCGGTCACCCAGGCTGGGTCCGGGCTTCAGGCGATGGAGCTTCTCGCCGCCGACCGCGACTTCGACGTGATGATCGCCGACTACGCGATGCCGATCCTCTCCGGCCTGCAGCTCGCAGCCGTGGTGTCGCTGACCAACCCGAGCCTCGACATCGTCCTGGCGGCCCCGCGCGGCCATCTGCCGGAGGGCGCCCGCCGCTTCCGCCAGCTCGACAAGCCGTTCCGGCAGGCCGACATCGCCCAGGTTCTGATCCAGCACAGCCCGAGCGTCCGGGCCGCCTGATACGATTTCCGGACGATCAGTTCCGGACATCGTATCACCAGCCCGCGCGGCGCAGAGCGAAGCTCTGCGCGCACCTGAGCGAAGCCGGTTTCCGCGTCGCGAAGCGATCACCTGGAAATCGTATGACAGGGAGGCGGCGGGTTGGGGCGAACCCCCACCTGCCCGCGCGGTTCCCGGCAGTCCGGTCCGTCGAGCGCCGATCCCGGGTGCCTCGATGACGGCAGGTTCCCGGATCGATCGTCGATTGTGCGGCGCGTGAGCGAAGCCGGTTTCCGCATCGCTTCAGGCGACCGCAACGCAGTCGCCGAGCGATCAATCGGAAAACCGCATCAGAAGGCGTAGCGCACGCCGCAATAGGGCAGTTCCTCGGCCAGCAGCGCCTTGAAGCGGGCGAGCCAGCGGCCCTTCCAGCCGCTGCGGTAGCGCAGGTTCTCCATCCCGCCCTCCGAGCGCTTGGCCTCCTGGATGTCGGGCCGCCACAGCAGCGTCTCGGCCTTCGGATGCCAGCGCAGGTTGACCGCGTGCAGGGCGGCGTTGTGGGTGAGGAAGATGATCTCCGCCCGCAACTGCGCCTTCGTGGCCGGGCTCAGGGCGGCGTCGAGCTGCCGGAACAGCTCCCGCCAGTCGGCCTCCCAGCCCTCGTAGAGGATGACCGGCGAGAAGTTGACGTGAACCTCGTAGCCGGCACCCACGAAGTCGTCGAGCGCGGCGATCCGCTCCGCCATCGGCGAGGTGCGCACGTCCACTACCTTCGCCACGCTCTCCGGCATCAGCGACATCCGCAGGCGGGTGCGTCCCTGCGGGTCGTAGGCGAGGAGGTCGCGGTTGACGAACTTGGTCGCGAACGACGCCTTGGCGGTCGGCAGGCCGCGGAACAGGGCGACGAGGTCGCGCACCGAGTCGCAGGCCAGGGCGTCGACCGAGAGGTCGCCGTTCTCGCCGATGTCGTAGACGACGGCGCGCTCGTCGATCTGGTCGGGGGCGGGGAGGGGACCCTGCCGCACGGCGTGACGGGCGATCGCCCGGCCGATCGCCTCGGTGTTGGCGAACAGGGTGATCGGGTTGGCGTAGCCCTTGCGCCGCGGCACGTAGCAATAGGCGCACGCCATGGCGCAGCCGTTGGAGCTGGACGGCGCGATGAAGTGGGCGCTGCGGCCGTTGGGCCGCATCGTCAGCCCCTTCTTGACCCCGAGCACCAGGGTCGAGCGCTTGATGCGCAGCCAGTCCTCCGCCGAGCCCTCGTTGCCGTGCAGGTCCGGGATGTTCCAGTGCGACGGCACCTCGATCCGCCGGGCCTCCGGGAACCGGCCGAGGATCTCGCGCCCGCGCGGGTACTCCGCGGAGGCGGGTTCGAGGTAGATCGTGTCGATGGCGAGGAGGCGGGACAGGGCGGGCTCGCGTCGGCCGAAGGGGGAGGAGCCGCGGGAGGGGCGGCGCTCCCTGAGATGGCGGCCGCCTGCGGCGGCGCCAGCCCGGCGCAGTGTCGCGCGCTCAGAGCCGCGCCAGCAGCTCCGCCTTCTTGGCCGCGAACTCGGCCTCGGTGAGGACGCCCCTGCCGCGGAGGTCGGCCAGCCGCTCCAGGGTCGCGAGCACGTCGCCTCCGGCCGGCCCGCCCGGGGAGGACGGAACCACCGGCGTCGCCGCGGGCGCCTCGACCGGGGCCGCGTGCGAGGCCGGCATGCCGGCCCCGGCGGGCGCCGTCCCGTCCACCACCGGAAGATCGTCGAGGTCGACCGGACCGTGCTGGCTGGTGAAGCTCAGGGAGCGCCCGTGGCTCTGCTGCTGCGACACGCCGCCGATCCGGTGGTCGCCGGTATCGTAGATCGTGGTCCGCCCGCCGGACTGGACCACCAGGCGGCGCGCCTGCGGGAAGACGGCGTAGCGGGCGTCGTTCTGCGAACCCGACGTGCCCGGCCGGCCGAGCGCCTCGGGCCACCACGCACCGCCGGTGCCGGTGCCGATACCGGCGCCCGGCTCGCTCGCCGTCCCGGCGACGAGCGGCACGAGGTCGTCGCACAGGGCGGCGACCCGGGCCTTGAGCCCGGCATTGAACATGTCGCCGACCATGATCATGCCGCCGGCCGACCACTGCCCCAGGCCGCCGAGTTCGGGATGGTCGAACTGCGCCGCGCGGCCGTTGCCCCGGGCGAGGGCATCGAGGAGGTGGCGGGCGGCGTCGGGGCTCACGCCGTGGCGAGCGGCGACCGCGTCGAGGGAGGACATCGGAACGGGACTCCGGGTTGCGGTCAGGTCGGGGCGACGGGCCAGACGACGCTGATCAGCACCGTACCGACCACGATGACCAGAAGCGAGAGCGGCAGGCCGAGGCGGGCGTAGTCGCCGAAGCGGTAGCCGCCCGGCCCCATCACCAGGGTGTTGCACTGGTGGCCGATCGGCGTGAGGAAGTCGCAGGCGGCGCCGACCGAGACCGCCATCAGGAACGGGTCCGGGTTGAGGCCGAGCTTGCCCGCGAGGCTCGCGCCGATCGGGCCCATCACCAGCACGGTGGCGGCGTTGTTGAGGAACGGGGTCACGGCCATCGCGGTGATGAGCAGGAGGCCGAGGGCCAGGGTCGGAGGCACCGCCTGCGCCACCCCCGACATCGCCTCGGCGATCAGGTCGGTGCCGCCGGTGGTGCGCACCGCGTCGCTGACCGGGATCAGCGCGCCGAGGAGCACGATCACCGGCCACTCGATCGTCTCGTAGGCCTCGCGCATGCTGAGCACCCGCAGGAGCAGGAGCAGCACCGCGGCGCCGAAGAACGCCATCGCGACCGGCACGAGGTGGAGGGCGACGAGGGCCATCGCACCGGCCAGGACGATGATCGGGATGATGCCGCGCCGGCTGTGGCCCAGCGCGATGCTGCGCTCGGCGAGCGGCAGCAGCCCGAGGCCGGTGAGGATGTCGGGCAGTTGCTCGGCCTGCCCGCGCAGCACCACCACGTCGCCGGCGCGCAGGCGCACGCTGGCGATGCGCCGGGTGATGCGGGCGCCGCTGCGGCTCACCGCCAGCAGGGTGGCGCCGTGCCGGCCGCCGAGGTCGGCCCCCGAGGCGGTGGCGCCGACGAGGGGCGAGTCCGCCGGCACCACCGCCTCGATCACCCCGATCTCGCCCTCGCCGGGGGGCGGGCCGACGAGGGTCAGCTTCGCCCGCGCGACGAGACGCTCCAGGTCCTCCGGCTCGCCGTCGAGGAGCAGGATGTCCCCTGCGGCGAGGCGCCAGTCCGGGCCCGGCGCGTAGCGGCGGAAGCGCTCCCGGATCACCGTCGCCACCGCGACGTCGCCGTCGCCGAGGGCCTCGAGTTCCGCCACCGTGGCGCCGACCAGGGGGGACTCCGCCGGCAGGCAGGCTTCCGTGGTGTAGGCGTCGAGGCGGAACTGCGCCGCCGAGGCGCCGGGCCGCCGGTCCCGCGGCAGCAGCCGGTAGCCGAAGGCGAGGAAGACCAGCCCCGAGACGGCGATGCCGAGCCCGACCGGGGTGAAGTCGAACATCTCGAACGGCTTGCCGGTGACGTCCTCGCGCACCTTGGACACGATGATGTTGGTCGAGGTGCCCACCAGCGTCACGAGGCCGCCGATCAGCGAGGCGAACGACATCGGCATCAGCAGTTGCGAGGGCGAGGTGCCGGTCTTGCGGCCGAGCTGAAGCGCCACCGGCATGAAGATCGCGAGGGCGCCGATGTTCTTGGTGAACACCGACATGCCCATCACGGCGCCCGCCAGCACCGGCACCTGCTGGCGCGGCTTGCGCAGGTAGGGCAGCAGCGGCCGCATCGCGCTCTCGACGACGCCGGAGCGGGAGACCGCGGCGCTGATCACCAGGGCGCTCGCCACGATGATCACCACGTCGTCGGCGAAGCCGTCGAACGCCTTGTTCGCCGGCACGATCCCGATGGCGACGCCGGCCACCAGGGACAGGACGGCGACGAGGTCGTAGGGCAGCCGGCCCCACACGAACAGCGCGACGGTGACGCCGATCAGCCCGAAGGCGAGCCCCTGGTCGAGCGTCATGGCAGGCGGGTCCGGAGGCGATGGCCGTGCGGCCGCGGTGTGGTCATCGGGCTCCGGGCGCTTCTGTCGGTGGGAAACGATCCCCATACATGGACCGGGCGGGCTGCGCGGCCAGGGCCGCGCCCGGGATCGGAGCCCGGAGGCCGCGCCGGCGTTGTCGCGGGGTCACGGAGGGACGGCATGGCGAGCGGGGTGCAGGGGGGCGGGGAGGGCCGCAACGGCCTGCTGTCGGTGATCGGCCGTCTGGTTCCGCGGCTGCGGCGCGCCGGCGAGCCCGATGAGTCGCCCGGGGACGAGGAGGATCCGGCGCCCGCCCGGGCTTCGCGCCGCGAGCGGCGGGCGGATCACGCCGAAGCGATCGTCCTCGACGCCCTGAGCCAGAAGGTGCTGCGCGCCTGGCTCCAGAACCGCAACCAGACCCTGGTGCCGCTGACCCTGAACCTGCGCACCCTCGATCCCGAGGGCCGCTCGCTGGTGGTTCGCGCGATGGCCGCGGCCCTGGCCGCCGCCGGCCAGGAGGATGCGGCCGCCGAGGCGGGGGCCGGCGACGTCCTCGCGCGGATCGGGGCCGGGGGAGCGGAGCGGGATCTTCTCGCCGCAACCCGGGGGGAGGAGCCGGGCCTCGGCGGCCTGCTCGACGCGGTGCGGGCACGGGACCTCGGCCCCTACGCCTACGCCGCCTCGCTGATGGTGCTCGACCAGCGGCGCCGGGTGAGCCAGCTCTACCTCGATTTCCTGGCGAGCCGTCTCGCCCTGCCGGAGGACCTCGTCTCCAGCCTGCACCGGCGCTACCGCGCCTGACCGGGGGCACTCATCGCAGCGTTGCCCGACGACGCGGAGGCCGCCGCATCGTCGGCCGGGCGCGAACCCGAGCGGCCGGCATCCCGCCGTGGGTGCGGTTCCTCATACGATTGTCGATGGATCGCTTCAGGCGACCGCGAGCGGTCGCTTTCGCGATGCGAAAATCGACTCCGCTCAGGTGCGTGGAGCCTTCGGCTCCACCGCGCGGGCTGGTGATACGATGTCCGGAACTGATCGTCCGGAAATCGTATCAGTCGATCGAGCGGCGGATCAGTACCGCGAGCCCGAACACGATGCCGGCGCCGGCCACCACGAGGCTCATCATCATCAGGCGCTTGGGCTGCTGGGCCGATTCCGGCAGGACCGGCGCCACCGCGAGGCTGAAGAACTCGATCTGCCGGTCGGCGATCATCCGCGACCGCTCCCGCGCCGCGATGGTCAGGGCGTAGAACTTCTCCGCGGTCTTGCGCTCCTCGTCGAGCTGCTCGAACCGGGTCAGGGTGTCGGCGAGGACCTGACGCTGCTGCGGATCCTGGGTGGCGGATTGCCGCTCGATCCGGCCGATCTGGTCGTCGAGCTGGGCGATCTGGGCCTTCAGGTCCAGGATGCTGCGGGAATCCTCGCGCAGGTCGCGCTGGAGCAGGTTCAGCTTCACCGCGAGGTTGATCCGCACCGAGCGGATCTCGGCGACCATCTTGAGGTTGGCCTCGTTGGTCGCCTGCGCGTCGAGCACGCCGTCGCGGTTGCGCAGGTCGCGGACGGCGACGTGGAGCTTGGTCAGCCGCTCCTCGGCCCGCGCCATCTGGCGGTCGCTCTCGGCCAGGGAGTCGTTGCGGGAGCGCTGGGTCAGCTCGTTGACCATCCGCTCGGCCTCGGTGACGATCGCCTTCGCCAGGGCGAGCGAATCCTCCGGGGTGAAGGCGTTCACCGTCACCACGATGAGGCCGGAGGTGCCCTCGGCCCGGACCTCGACCCGCTTGCGCCAGTACTTCAGCAGCTTCTCGATCGGCATCTCGGCGTCGAAGCGCGAGACGGCGTCGATCGAGGAGCGGGAGAACATCTCGCGCAGCGGCAGCACCTTCTCGACCGCCTCGACCATCGGCCGGCTCTCGACGTAGTCGATCACGATCGTGGTGTCCTGGGCGATCATCTCCTTGGGCACGCCGCTGGAGGTGCCGATCTGGTCCGGCGTCGCCTTCTCGGCGCCGCCGATGGCCGGCCGGATCGCGAAGCGCGTCTCGGTCACGTAGCGGTCCGAGAGGTAGAGCCCGTAGAAGACGGCGCCGGCGATCGACGGCAGCACGAACAGGGCGACGAACAGGATCGGGGTGATGATGTCCCGCTTGCCCTGGGCGCGGATCGCCCGCATGCCGCGCTTGGGATCGGAGAAGCGCGACACCCGCGCCATCTGGCGCAGGGATTGCGAGATCATGCGGGACCGGTCGGCCGGGCTCAGCGGCTGGCCTTCCGGGTTGCGGGCGTCGACCGTCATGCGGCGGGGTTCCGGTTGAGGGCGGGACTGTCCGGGCGGAGGGGCCGGGCTGCGGCCCGGCCCCGTCACTGGTTCAGGCGCTTGTAGACTTCGATGGCGTCGTTGATGTCGGGATAGATCACGGCGCGGCCGTTGGCGATGACGATGCCCTGGCTGCAATAGGCGCGCAGCGAATCCATGCTGTGCGAGATCATGATGATGTCGGCGTTGGCCCGGCGCTTCGACCACACCTCGTCGCAGCGCTTGGCGAAGCGCGCGTCGCCGACCGCCGTGACCTCGTCGACGAGGTAGCAGTCGAACGGGATCGCCATGCTCATGCCGAAGGCGAGGCGTGCGCCCATGCCCGAGGAGTAGGACGAGATCGGGACGTTCATGTACTCGCCGAGCTCGGAGAAGTCCTCGACGAATTCCAGGACCTTGCGCGGGTCCTCGCCGTGGATGCGGGCGACGAAGATGACGTTCTCCTTGCCCGTCATCAGCGGATGGAAGCCGCCGGAGAAGCCGAGGGGCCAGGACACCCGCGTGGTGCGGATGACGCGCCCGCGGGTCGGCATGTCGGTACCGGCCATGAGGCGCATGGTGGTGGACTTCCCGGCCCCGTTGATGCCGAGGACGCCGTAGCTGATGCCGGGCTTGAGGGTCAGGGACGAGCGGTCGAGGATGACGCGGCGGTGTCCGTTGGTCTTGTAGATCTTGGTGACCGAATCGAAGCGGATCATGACGCCGGGGTCCGTTTCGCGGGAGGCCGGAGGAGCGCGGCGACCGGTCGGGCGATGTCCCGGACCGTGCCGGCGCGCGGGACGGGTCCCGGACACGGTCGCCCGGGAGCCGTTTCGCACACGATCGTTCTGCTCGGGGTCATCGGCATCGCGCTGGGTGTCGTCACCGAGCGCCATGCGCCCGGTTCGGGGCCGGGGAGGCCCGTCCGCTCAGCCCTGCGCTGCAAAAGCGGCGAATCTGAGAAATGCGGCCTTGCCCGGGACGTGCCGCCACCGCCGGCCGGGAGGCGGGGCAGGCATGAAAAAAGCCGGGCGAGCCCGGCTTCGTGGCAATGCGAGGAGGTGGGAGCGTCAGCCGAGATTGAGCCGATCGGCCTTGAGGGCGCGCAGCGCTTCCGGAAGCGCCTCGTAATCGGTGTAGCCGGCCTCGCGCGCCATCGCGTCCAGGGCCTGACGCTCGTCCTCGGCTCCTCCGGTCCACAGCACGGCGCCCGTGGTGGTCTGCTTGATCTGGTAGATGGCCACCGCTCACTCCCTTGCGTGTGACTTTGATGCACCGACTAACGCATGGCGGCGCCGCCGGTTGCAAGCCGGGCCCGGTCATCGGCCTTGGGATAACCGGGCAGGGCGCCGGCGCCGGATGGGCGCCCGCGGACGCGCTCGCCTGTGGATGCGCACACCGGAACCCAAACCTGGAACCTTTGCCGGAGCCGGGTCTTGCGTTGCTGTGTTGGCATCGTCCGGCGGGACGCGCTAAGGATCGGCCGCCGGAGTGGCCGTCTGGTGGCGTCGCTCGGGCGGAGGCGATGATGCGATGACGGGAGCCTGAGCGGGATCGCGTTGCAAGCCTGCCTGATGCTCCGGGTGCGTCAGGCGGAACCTCAGTCAGGATCTCGGCCCCATGACTCCAGTCCGCCTTGATCTCATGCCGATCGAGACTTTCTCGGGTCTCGGGCTGCACGAGAAGAACAGGTACCTGCAGAAGCTCGCGGACGAGTTCTGCCGCAAGACCGGCCGGCCGGAGATCCTGCTCGACCGCGATGCCCTGAGCCGGCTGCGGCGCTTCTACAGCCGGCGCAGCCTCGCCGACCTCAAGATTCCGGCGGCCGAGCCCGCGAGCAGTCTCGAACTGGCCCTCCGCGACCTCGGGCAGGCGGTGAAGCTCAGCGACCGGCGGACGGACATCGTCGGGGCCCTGGTCGCCGAACTGCCGGCGCCGGCGCCGGCGCCGGTGTCGGTATCCCGCCTCCCGGCCCTGCGGCCGCCGATGCTGCAGGGTGCCCATGCTGAAACACAGTTGTCGTTCTTCGCGCCTAACATCTATGATGCGCCGCTGAAGGACGACATCAACCTGATGGACATCGCTCCGTTCTCCCTCAGCAAGAACCGCCGCGACGGGGTGATCCGGTACGAGCTGAAGGATTGCATCATCACGGTCGACGGCAGTGTCTCGGCCGGGCTCGCCACCGTCTTCGACTACGACATCTTCCTGCACATGGTGTCGAGCCTCGCCGACGCCGTGCGGCAGTATCGGATCGACATAGCCAAGGGGTTGCGGGTCGATCTGCCGGGGCGGGTCTACCGGCCGAACATCGCGCACATCCTGCGCTTCTGCCGGCGAAACTCGGGCGGCAAGCAGTACAAGGACATCGAGGCCGCGCTCGACCGGCTTCAGGGGACCCGGATCAAGATCGTCAACCTCGTCAACGGCCGCCGCCGCGAGGTGGTGTCGATGCCGCTGATCCAGATGTACAAGGTCGTCAGCAAGACCAACACCGGCAACATCGACATCGTCGAGATCGGTATCCCGGACTGGGTCTACGACGGCATCGTGCATCAGGACGTGGCGCCGCAGATCCTGACGCTCAACCCGGAATACTTCCTCATCGGCCAGGGAATCGGCCGCTTCATCTACCGGCTCGCGCGCAAGGCGGCCGGCCAGGGCGAGGCGCGCTACAGCATGTCGGAGATGCTCAAGCGCAGCGGCTCGCCGCAGGCCCTGCCGCAATTCGCCCACAAGGTGCGTCAGTTCGTGACCCAGACGCAGATGTTCCCGTTCCCGGACTACGAACTCGAGATCGTCCCGGGGCGGCGCGAGGACATCCTGCTGATGCGGGCGCGGCAGGAGGACGGGCCGCTCGGCGGCCGCGGCCATGTCGCCGGGCTGCTGCTCTGATACGGCATCCGGAAGATCGCTTCCGGAAATCGGCATCACCAGTCCGCGCGGCGCAGAGCAAGGCTCTGCGCTCACCGGAGCGAAGCCGGTCCTTCGCGTCGCGAGGCGACGGCGCGGCAATCGCCGAAACGATCGGTCGGAGGTCGTACGGACTTCCGCTCGCCGGCGGCCCGGGCCTCAACTGCTCGGGGTCGGCGCGACCAGCGTCTCGACGGCGCCCGCCGGGTCGATGCCGATGCGGCCCCAGCCGGGCAGCTTGAGGGCCGGGCGGCGCAGGTCGAGCCCGAGCACCGCGCCCATGAGGTTGATCTCGACGCCCTCGACCCAGCCGAGGGTCAGCCCGGCATAGCCGCGCAGGGAGACCTGCACGCCGGTCCGGCTCGGGGTGAGCGAGACGAGCCGCTCGGAGAAATCCTTGCCCAGCGCGGTCGGCGGCAGGGCGGTGGCGAGGTCCGGCACCGCCCGCAGGACCTGCGCCACGAAGGTGTTCGAGTTCGGCCCCGGCCACACGGTGTAGCTGCCGGCCCTGCGGTACGGGTAGGCCGCGACCGCGGCGCGGATCCGCGGCACGGCGCGGGCCGCCGCCTCGCCGTCGAGGGCGAGCACCACCTGGGGCGGGTTGCCGAACCAGCGCGCATCCGCCGCGTAGGCGTCGGTGCGCACCGGCAGGCCCCAGCCGACGACGTCGAAGCGGCTGTAGCGGTTCGCGCCCTCCTCCTTGACCACGATCCAGGTGTGGTGGGCGAAGATGCCCCGCCACCGCCCGACCCGGGCGGCGTAGATGCGCACCATCGCCCCGGGCACCGAGGCCGCCGGCGGCAGCAGGCGGGCGCTCGACCAGTCGGCCGTGGCCCAGTCGGGATTGGGGTCGTTGCGGCTCAGCCACCACGCCGCATGGGTGGCGAGCGGCGCGAGGAACAGCAGCGCGAAGGCGAGGACGAGCCCGCGCACGAGGCCGACGATCAGGGGGAGCATGGGGCGCGAGGATGCGGCAAGCGGAGCCGGGTCCGCAAGGGGCCGGCACGGGTCCGGCGTCAGTCGATCCAGCCCCTCAGCTCGCGGGCGACGACGTGCTCGATCACCCGCATGCCCTCCGGCCCGTCGTTGAGGCACGGGATGTAGGCGAAGTGCTCGCCGCCGGCTCCCTCGAAGTAGTGCCGGTTCTCGCCGTCGAGTTCCTCGAGGGTCTCGAGGCAGTCGGCGGTGAAGCCCGGCGCGACGATCGCGAGGCGCTTCACGCCCCCGGCGGCGAGCGCCTTCACGGTCTCGTCGGTGTAGGGCTTCAGCCACTCCTCGTTGCCGAAGCGCGACTGGAACGTGACGCGCATCCGCTCGGGCGAGTAGCCGAGCGCCTCGCGCAGCAGCCGCCCGGTCTTGTGGCACTGGCAATGGTAGGGATCGCCCTTGAGCAGGTAGCTCTTCGGCACGCCGTGGAACGAGGTCAGGATCACCTCGGGCTCGAAGTCGAGCTTCGCCAGCCCGTCCCGGATCGAGCCGGCCAGGGCCTCGATGTAGACCGGGTCGTCGTGGTAGGGCGGCGAGACCCGCACGGCCGGCTGCCAGCGCATCTGCATCAGGGCCCGGAACGCCTGGTCGCAGGCGGTGGCCGAGGTCGCGGCGGCGTATTGCGGGTAGAGCGGCACCAGCAGGATGCGGTCGCAGCCCTGGTCGAGCAGGGCCTGGATCCGCCGGTCGACCTCCGGCTTGCCGTAGCGCATCGCCCAGTCGACCACGACCCGGTCGCCCATCGCCGCCTGGAGCTTCTCCGCCTGCCCCCGCGTGATGGTCTTCAGCGGGCCCTCGTCGCGCTCGTTGTTCCACACCGAGGCGTAGTCGCGCCCCTTGGGACCGGGCCGCTTGGTGAGGATGACGAAGTTGAGCAGCGGCCACCAGATCGCCCGCGGCACCTCGATCACCCGCCGGTCGGAGAGGAACTCCTTCAGGTAGCGGCGCATCGGCCAGTAGCTCGTGCCCTCGGGCGTGCCGAGATTCATCAGCAGCACGCCGACGCGGCCCCACTTCACCGGCGGATGGTCGGCGGGGAGGGCGTTCGCTCCCGGCGCGAGCGGGGTGGCGCCACGCTCCAGGACGGCCGTCTGTGTCACCTCGGTCATGATCGCTCGGATTTTCCTTAGGGGAAGGCTGCGCCCGCCTTGCAACGGGCCTTAGATAACGCAGGATGCGCGCGATCCAACGCGGCGGAGCCGCGCGGCTCGCCCGCCATCCGCCGGTCACGCGCGGGCCAGGGGCGGCCGGGCCGGATCGAACGCTGGAGACCCGCCCGCCCATGTCCCCGCCCATGCCGCGCCCCAATCGTCGTCAGACCCTCGGCCTCGGGCTCGCGGCCGGCCTCGCTCCCCTTCTGCACGACGGGGCCGCCCGGGCCCAGGGCGGTCGCACCTCCGAGGCGGACTTCACCCTCGTCCTCGTCAACGACATCTACCGGATGGGGACCGAGGACGGCCGCGGCGGCTTCCCGAAGCTCGCCGCCATCGTCAAGGCCGAGCGGGCGCGGGGCGTGCCGGTGCTGGTCTGCCACGCCGGCGACACCCTGTCGCCCTCGCTGCTCTCCGGCTTCGACAAGGGCCGGCACATCATCGAACTCACCAACATGATCCGGCCCGACGTGTTCGTGCCGGGCAACCACGAGTTCGATTTCGGCCAGGCGGTGTTTCGCCAGCGCATGGCGGAGGCGAACTTCCCGGTCTTCGCCGCCAACCTGCGGCAGGCCGACGGCACGCCGCTGCCGGGCCTGCAGGATTCGGCGATCCTCACCCTCGGCGGCCTGAAGGTCGGCATCGTCGGCATCGCGCTGCCGGAGACCGCGGGCAAGTCGAATTCCGGCGACTGGCGCTTCGGACCGGCCCTCGACACCCTGCGCCGCGAGTCCGAGCGGCTGCGGGCGGCCGGCGCCGAGATGGTGGTCGCGGTCTGCCACACCGACCGGGCCACCGACGACATCCTGGTGGCGAGCCGGCTCGCCGACGTCGTGCTGTCCGGGCACGACCACGACCTCGCCCTGCGGTACGACGGCCGGACCGTCTTCGCCGAGTCGGGCCACGACGCCGAGTACGTCACGGCGATCGAGATCCACGCCGAGACCGCCGGCGAGGGCAAGACCCGCCGCACCACCTGGACGCCGCGCTTCCGCATCCACGATTCGGCCACGATCGAGCCCGATCCCGAGGTGCAGGCGGCCGTCGACCGCCTCGGCCGCGAGTTCGACGGCGTGCTCGACCAGCCCCTCGGCCGCACCGAGACGGCGCTCGACACCCGCACCGGCGCCGTGCGCCAGGGCGAATCCGCCTTCGGCGATCTCGTCGCCGACGCGATGCGGGCGGCGACGGGGGCCTCCATCGCCCTCACCAACGGCGGCGGCATCCGCGGCAACCGGCTCTATGCCCCCGGCACCGTCCTGACGACCCGGGACGTGATGACCGAGCTGCCCTTCGGCAACACCACCGTCCTCGTCGCGATCACCGGCGCGCAGGTGCGGGCGGCCCTGGAGAACGGGTTCTGGGAGGTCGAGCGCCCGGCCGGCCGGTTCCCGCAGGTCTCGGGGCTGCGCGTCGCCGTCGATGCCGCCGCGAAGCCCGGGCACCGGGTGCGCGAGGTCACCGTCGCGGGCGAGGCACTCGACCCGCAGCGGGTCTACGAGGTCGCCGCCAACAGCTTCATGTTCGGCGGCGGCAACGGCTACGGGGTGCTGGCGCAGGGGCGCACCCTGATCGGCGGCACCGACGGCACGCTCGTCGCGACCACCGTGGCGGACTATATCCGCCGCTCCGCGCCGCTCGCCATCGAGACCGGGCGCATCGTGATCCGCTGAGCGGACTTGCGGCGGCATGCCACCGCAAGTCCGCTCAGGTTCTTGTTGCGCCGCAGGTTTTCGTCGCGAAACCGGTGACCACTTTGACGAAACCCGCTCAGGGGCCGCATGACCGACAGCTCGACCGTGACGGAGGCCCTGACCCGCTTCCGGGAGGGCGGCTCGCCCTGGCTCACCCTGCCGTTCTTCCGGGACGGCAGCGCCGAGCGGGTCGCCGCCGCGGTCGACGCCCGGGCGGGCGCGGGCGCGACGGTGCTGCCGGCGCCCGGGAACGTGTTCCGCGCCCTCGCGCTGACGCCGCTCGACGGCGTGCGGGCGGTTATCCTCGGCCAGGATCCCTATCCGACGCCGGGGGACGCCCACGGCCTTGCCTTCTCCTACGTCGGCAAGCGGCGGCTGCCGGCCTCGCTGAAGGTCATCCTCGCCGAGATGGCGGAGGAGACCGGCTCCGCGGTCCCGGCCTCCGGCGACCTGACGCCGTGGGCGCGCCAGGGCGTGCTGCTCCTCAACGCGGCCCTCACGGTCGAGGCCGGCAAGTCGGGGGCGCACATGAAGCTCGGCTGGGACGCCCTGACCGATGGAGCGGTGGCGGCCGTGTCCGCGACCCGGCCGGCGGTGGCCTTCCTGCTCTGGGGGGCCCCGGCCCGCCGCCGCGCGGAACTCGTCGACCGCGCGCGCCACCTCGTGCTGGAGGCCGGCCATCCCTCGCCCCTCAACCGCCGGGCCGATTTCCGCGGCTCGCGGCCGTTCGGGCAGGCGAATGCCTGGCTCGCCGAGAAGGGGCTTGAGCCGATCGACTGGCGCTTGGCATAGCAAGGCGGGGCGGCACGCGGCCGCCGCGACGCCGGGGAGGAGCGCGCCATGCAGGCATTCGACGGGCCGGAGGCGCTGAAGGCCGCCCTCGGCCAGGAGATCGGCGTCGGCGACTGGATCACGGTCGATCAGGCGACGATCGACCGCTTCGCCGAGGCCACCGGCGACCATCAGTGGATCCACGTCGATCCCGAGCGCGCGGCGCGGGAATCGCCCTACCGCACCACGGTCGCGCACGGCTACCTCACCCTGTCGCTGGTGCCGCAGTTCATCGCCGGGGCGCGGCGCCTCGACGGGCTGAAGCTCAGCCTCAATTACGGCCTCGACCGGGTGCGGTTTCCCGCGCCGGTTCTGGTCGGCGCACGCCTGCGCGGACGGGTGATCCTCGCCGCCGCCCAGGACGTCCCGCCGCGCGGCCTGCGCGCCACCTACCGGGTCACCGTCGAGGTCGAGGGCCAGGAGCGCCCGGCCTGCCTCGCCGACGCGGTGGTGCTGCACCATTGGTGAGCGGGGGGGCCGGAGAGGCGAAGCGTCGGATCGCTCGGCTTTCGCGGCACTGAACGTCGACCCGAGCCTCTCCGGATGCGACCGGCATCGGTCCGGGGGCGATCGGCCTTGTGGTCTGATACGGAGTCCGGACGATCAGTTCCGGACATCGCATCACCAGCCCGCGCGGCGGAGCTTTGCTCCGCACGCATGAGCGAAGCCGGTTTCCGCATCGCGAAAGCGACTGCAACGCAGTCGCCGAGCGATCAACCGGAAATCGTATGATAGCAGTTTCATCATATTGATATCAGCGTTCCTGCTTGATCAGAGGCGATCGGATGCCCGCCGTCACCATCCGCAATCTGTCCGAGGAGGCTCACCGCGCCCTCAATCTCCGCGCGGTACGACATGGCTGCAGCACCGAGGCTGAGATCCGCAACATCCTCGAAGCGGTCGCTCGTCCTGTGAACCGCCTTCGTCTGGGCACCGCGCTGTCCGCCTCGAGCCGCGACGCGGGACTCACTGATGCTGACGTGGATGATCTGACCCGGATCCATGATCGGAAGGCTGCCGATCCGATGACATTCGAATGATCCTTCTCGACACCAGCGTCATCTCGGAGACGATGAGGCCCGTCCCCGCTCCGGCTGTCCGCAACTGGCTCGACGAGCAGGCAGCCGAGACGATCCACCTCTCCAGTGTCATACGGTTTCTGATTGATCGCTCGGCGACTGCGTTGCAGTCGCGTTCGCGATGCAGAAACCGGCTTCGCTCACGCGTGCGGAGCGAAGCTCCGCCGCGCGGGCTTCGATACGGTTGCCGAATTGCGGTTCAGGGCAGGCGCGATGCCCGACGGCCGACGCAAGCGCTCTCTCGTCTCGACCTTGGACGGAGTGTTCGACCTGTTCGACGGCAGGATTCTCTCGTTTGATGCCGATGCCGCACGCTGCTACGCCGATTTGGCCGTTGCCGCTCGTGAAGCGGGCAAGGGCTTTCCCACCCCGGACGGCTACATCGCTGCGATCGCCGTAGCCAACAGGTTCGGTATCGCAACGCGCGATACCAGCGCTTTCGCGGCGGCAGGTCTCGCCGTGATCGATCCATGGCGTGCCGGGTTCGGACCGTGACGCCGATCGCTATGCCGTAATCCACGGCCCCGCCGCCGCCCCTACTCCCCGATCATGTCGCGGATGCGGGTCGCGAGCGCCTCCATCACGAATGGCTTGGTCATCACCTGCATCCCGGGTTCGAGCTGGCCGCTGCCGAGCACGGCGTTCTCGGCGAAGCCGGTGATGAACAGCACCTTGAGGTCGGGCCGCATCCAGCGCCCGGCATCGGCGACCTGGCGGCCGTTCATGCCGCCGGGCAGGCCGACATCGGTGATGAGCAGGTCGATGCGCACGTCCGATTGCAGCACCTTCAGGCCCGAGGGCCCGTCCGCCGCCTCGATGGCGGTGTAGCCGAGGTCTTCCAGCACCTCGGACACCAGCATCCGCACCGTCGGCTCGTCGTCGACCACCAGCACCGTCTCGCCCTGCTCGGCCCGCGGCGGCGCGCCGGCGCCGAGCACGTCGTCGACGTCGTCGGCCTCGCCGTAATGGCGCGGCAGGTAGAGGCAGACCGTCGTGCCCTGGCCGGGCTCGGAGTAGATCCGCACCTGCCCGCCGGACTGGCGCACGAAGCCGTGGATCATGCTGAGGCCGAGACCGGTGCCCTGGCCGAGGGGCTTGGTGGTGAAGAACGGGTCGAAGGCCCGCGCCTGCACCTCCGGATCCATGCCGGTGCCGGTGTCGGAGACGCACAGCGACAGGTACTGGCCCGGCGGCAGGTCGCGCATCCGCGCGGCGCGCTCGTCGAGCCAGCGGTTGGCGGTCTCGACGGTGATGCGCCCGCCCTCCGGCATCGCGTCGCGGGCGTTGATGCACAGGTTGAGCAGCGCGTTCTCGAGCTGGTTGGGATCGACCAGGGTCGACCACAGGCCGGCGGCCCCGACCACGTCGACGGCGACCGCCGGCCCGACGGTGCGGCGGATCAGATCCTCCATGCCGGAGACGAGGCGGTTCACGTCGGTCGGCTTGGGGTCGAGGGTCTGGCGGCGCGAGAAGGCGAGCAGGCGGTGGGTCAGCGCCGCGGCGCGCTGGGCCGCCCCCTGGGCCGCGGTGATGTAGCGCTCGACGTCGGCGACGCGCCCCTGGCGCATCCGCGACTGCATCAGCTCCAGCGAGCCGGTGATGCCGGCGAGCAGGTTGTTGAAGTCGTGGGCGAGCCCGCCGGTGAGCTGGCCCACCGCCTCCATCTTCTGCGACTGGCGCAACTGCTCCTCCAGCTCGCGCCGGGTCTCGGCCTGCTGCTTGACCGCCGTGACGTCGCGCACCGTGGCGAAGATCACGCCGTCGCGGGGAACCGCGTTCCAGGACAGCCAGCGATAGCTCCCGTCCCGGTGGCGGTAGCGGTTCTCGAACTGGAACTGCGGCTCGCCCCGCTCCAGGCCGGCGGCGGCGGCCAGCGTCGCCTCGCGGTCGTCGGGATGGACGAAGGCGAGGAACGGTTCGGCCTTCAGCGCCGCCTCGGACCAGCCGAGGGTCTTGCTCCAGGCCGGATTGAGGCTGACGAAGCGGCCCTCCAGGGTCGCGACGCAGAGCAGGTCGCTCGTCGCCTGCCAGATCCGGTCGCGCTCGGCGGTGCGCTGCGCCACCTCGCGGGCGAGGCTCTCGCGGGAGCGGGCGAGCACCTCGCGGGCCTCGACCTGATCGTGGATGTCGGTGCAGGTGCCGAACCAGCGCACGATCCGCCCCGCCGCGTCGCGCATCGCCTGCGCCCGGCCGAGGACCCAGCGGTAGGCGCCGGAGCGGTGCCGCAGCCGGTACTCGATCTGGTAGGGCTCGCCGGTGGCGAGGCTGTGGCGCCACACCTCCCAGGCACGCTCCTGGTCGTCGGGATGGAACATGCCGCTCCAGCCCTCGCCGTCGGTCGTGCCCTCCGGCACGCCGGTGTAGTCGTACCACCGCTGATTGTAGAAATCGTGGAAGCCGTCGGCCCGGGTCGACCACACCATGTGGTCGATCGAGTTGGCGATGGTCTGGAACCGGGCCTCGCTCGCCCGCAGGGCGTCCTCGATCTCGCGGCGCTCGTCGATGTCGATGACCGAGCCGACATAGCCGAGGAAGTCGCCGTCGGGGCCGAAGCGCGGCGCGGCGGCGTCGATCGCCCAGCGGTAGGTGCCGTCGGCGCGGCGCAGCCGGTACTCGATCCGGAACGGGGCGCAGGCGGCGTTGGCCTCCAGGAAGGCGCGCTCGGTCGGCCCGCGGTCGTCCGGGTGGGTGGCCTCGACCCAGCCGAGGCCGAGGCCGTCCGCCTCGCTCTGTCCGGTGAAGTCGTACCAGCGCCGGTTGAGGTAGGTGCACTCCCCCGCCGCGTTGGTGACCCACATCATCACCGGGGCGTGGTCGGCCATGTTGCGGAAGCGGGCCTCGCTCTCGCGCAGCCGGCGCTCCGCCTTCACCTGCCTCGTCGTCTCGATGCAGGCGCAGAACATGCCGGCGACCCGGCCCGCCTCGTCGCGCACCGGCGTGTAGCCGAAGGCGAAATGGGTCTCCTCCGGGTAGCCGTTGCGGTGCATCGTGAAGGCGATGTCGCTGCGGTGCGTCGCCTCGCCGGCATAGGAGCGCGCCAGGATCGGCTCGACCTCGTCCCAGATGTCGTGCCACAGCGCCTCGAACGGACGGCCCAGGGCCGCCGGATGGCGGGTGCCGCACATCTCGGCGTAGCCGTCGTTGTACAGCGTCGTGTGCGCCGGTCCCCACACGATCAGCATCGGCTGCTGCGAGCCCAGCATCACGCCGACGAGGGTCTTCAGCGCCGGCGGCCACGCCTCCGGCCGGCCGAGCGGCGTCGCCGCCCAGTCCAGGCCCCGCATCAGCGCGCCGCACTCCCCCCCGCCCGACAGGAAGGAGGGGAGGCCGGAACGATCAGGCGGCATCCGCGGGCCTCCCGCCATCCCGGTACGGGCCTGCGGTGCGCCGGGTCGGATGTCGCGGGGTGAGCGTGTCGAGGCGTGTCATGGGGGGAAGATGTTGCGGGGCGTCCCGGTATCAACCGATGCCGCCCCGAACGACGAACCGCGCCTGCGACCTCCCGTCCGGGATCCGCGCCGCCCGGGCGCCGCGCGGGTTCCCGTCAGCGCCCCGGGGCGGTGAGGGCGAACAGCGCCCCCTGCGGGTCGAAGCACTGGGCGATCCAGCTTCCGCCCGGCACCTGCATCGGGCCGTGGACGACCTGTCCGCCGCCGTCGCGCGCCCGCGCCAGGGCGGCGTCGAGAGCCGGGACGGTGAAGTAGAACAGCCAGGCCGGGACCGGCACCTGCGGCGGCTTGGTCATCATGCCGCCGCAGGACTGCCCGCCGGCGGCGAAGAGCTGGTAGGTGCCCATGGCGCCCATGTCGAGCGCCTCGGTCGCCTCCCAGCCGAACTGCCCGGCGTAGAAGGCGAGGGCCTGCGGGCCGTCGGCGGCGTAGAGCTCGTGCCAGCCGACGTGGCCCGGCATGCCCGGTGCCGCGGGCGGGTCGTTCGGCTCGAGGGTGGCGAGGAGCTGGAACACCGCCCCGCCAGGATCGGCCACGACCGAGAACCGGCCGACGCCCGGGATGTCCTCGGGCGCCCGGTGCATGCGGCCGCCGGCCGCCACGACCCGGCCGGTGGCCGCATCCGCGTCGTCGGCCGCGATCGAACCGACCCAGCACGGCGGCACCCCGGCCGCCCTCGCCTCGTCCGGCAGCGCCATCACGCCCGCCGTCATCCGCTCGCCGGCGCTCATGATCGTGTAGCGCAGGCCGGCGCCGTCCCATTCGCGCGCGCTCCACCCGACCACGGCGGCGTAGAAGTCCCGGGCGGCGTCCGGGTCGGTGGTCATCAGCTCGTACCAAACGAACGGCTTGGGAGACGAGGCGGTCATGGTCGTGCCTTCCGGTTCTTCAGGGGGCGGGGAATGGAGGCGGTGATCCGGTGACGAGAGGATGTCCGCACCGGCCACGCGACCATCGGGGTCGTTGCGCTCAGGCGGCCTGCGCACCGGGCGGCACCGCCGCCGGGTCCATCCACATCACTTCCCAGATGTGCCCGTCCGGGTCCTCGAAGCTGCGGCTGATCATGAAGCCGTAATCCTGCGGCTCCCCGGGATCGGCCGCCCCGCCCGCCGCGGCGGCGCGCTCCACCATCGCGTCGACCTCGTCGCGCGCCTCCGCCGAGAGGCAGAGCAGCACCTCGCTCGCCGCGCGGGCGTCGGCGACCGGGCGCGGCGTGAACTGCCGGAACTTGTCGTGGGTCAGCAGCATCACGTGGATGACCTCCGACAGCACCATGCAGGCGGCGGTGTCGTCGCTGAAATGCGGGTTCCTGGTCGCACCGACCGCCTCGTAGAAGGCGACGCTCCGGGGCAGGTCGCCGACGGGCAGGTTGACGAAGATCATGCGGGGCATCGCGGGCTCCGATCCGATTCGCGCTGGACCAGCATGACGGCAGAGTTATAAAAAACAACCATGAAGTCAGGAAAAATAACCGGCAGGGGGCCGGGGTCGCGCCGCCGCTACGACGATTCCTGCGCCGCCGCGCACGCCCTCGACCTCGTCGGCGAGCGCTGGGCCTTGCTGGTGATGCGCGAACTGATGTTCGGGCCGCGGCGGTTCGGCGATCTGCGGACCGACCTGCCGGGCCTCAGCGCCAACGTGCTGACGCAGCGCCTCGAAGGGCTGGAGGCGGCCGGCATCCTGCGCCGCCGCCGGCTGCCGCCGCCGGCCTCGGCCCAGGTCTACGAGCTGACCCCGTGGGGCTACGAGAGCGAGCCCGTCTTCATGGCGCTCGGACGCTGGGCCTCCCGCTCGCCGCACCACGATCCGACCCTGCCGTTCAGCGCCGCATCGCTGATGCTGTCGCTGCGCACGATGTTCGCGCCGGACCGGGCCCGGGACGTCGCCATGCGGGTCGGCTTCCGCTTCGGCGCCGGAACCTACCTCGTCCGCGTCGGGGACGGGGCGCTCGCCGCCGCGCGCGCCGACCTCGACGCGGCCGAGGCGGTGTTCGCCGGGACGCCGCCGCTCGTCGCGGCGGCGCTCTACGGCGGAGTGCCGCTCGACGCCCTGGCCGCGGGCGGGCTCGCGGTCGAGGGCGACCGGGCGGTCGCGGAACGCTTCCTCACGCTGTTCCCGCTGCCGTCGAAGGTCGGGACAGAAGCGTGAGCCGAGCCGGACCGTCGCACTCAGCCCATCGCTCGACAACCTTTGTACGGGCATTGACCGTCTCTCAATCGAGAAACGTGCGCGCTCTCCCGCGAGGAGCCCCGTCATGACCGGTCATACGGTTTTTGAACGATGAGTTCAGAAACCGTGTCGAAGCCCGCGCGGCGGAGCTTCGCTCCGCACGCGTGAGTGAAGCCGGTTTCCGCATCGCGAAGCGATCAATCGGAAACCGTATCAGACCAGCATGCTGCATGTCCGCGTCGATTCCAGCCTCGAGCCCGAGGCGGCCGACACGCTGGCCGATGTCGGACTCACCGTTTCGGATGCCGTCAGAATCCTGCTGACCCGCATCGTCAGGGAAGGCGGCGTTCCGGCCGCGCTGGTCCTCGATCCCGACGCCCGCGATGCCTGGCTTCGCGCGAAGGTACGGGAGGCCCTGGACGATGCCCGACCGGCGATTCCGCAACGAGAGGCGATGGCGGACGTCCAGGCGCTGATCGACGGCAAGCGCCGTGCCGGTTCTCGAGTGGCGCCCGACCGCCCTCGCCGATCTCCTGGCGATCATCGATTGCATCTCCGACGACAACCCCGATGCCGCGCAGCGGTTGAAGGACGACATCCAGGCGCGTACCGAAAGGCTTCCGGATCATCCGAAGCTGTACCCACCGTGGCGGAAGCGCCGCCCTCCGCGGCAAGGTCAATGATCGTGCCCGTGCTCCGGCAGGGTCAGGCCGAAATGGCTCACCAGATCCGCCACCTGCGCCGGGGTGAGGTGGCGCGGGTTGAGGTTGCGCAGGAGCAGGTGGAGCCTCGCGGTCTCCTCCAGTTCCTCGGTGGCGAAGACCGCGGCCTCCAGGGTGTCGCCGGCGACGACCGGGCCGTGGTTGGCGAGCAGCACCGAGGAGTAGCGCCCGGCGAGCCCGCGGATCGCGTCCGCCACCGCCGGGTCGCCGGGGCGGTAGTACGGCACCAGGGCGACGGCGCCGGCCCGCATCAGGCTGTAGGGGGTCAGCGGCGGCAGCACTGCCTTCGGGTCGATGTCGGGCAGCATCGAGACCGCGACGGCGTGGGTCGAGTGCAGGTGGACGATCGCCCGGGCCGAGGCCCGGCTGTCGTAGAGCGCGCCGTGGAGCGGGATCTCCTTGGTCGGCTCGTCGCCCGACAGGAGGCGGCCGTCGCGGTCGAGCCGCGAGATCGCCCCCGGGTCGAGGAAGCCCAGGGAGGCGTTGGTCGGCGTCACCAGCCAGCCGCCGTCGTCGAGGCGCACCGAGATGTTGCCCGACGAGCCCGGCGTCAGGCCGCGCTCGAACAGCGAGCGGCCGAAGCGGCAGATCGCTTCGCGCAGGCCGGCTTCCGTCATCGTGGATCCCTTCGTCATGCGGTCGCGCCCTCGATCAGCTCGAAGCCGAGGTCGACCACCTCGGGCGGGCCGCCGGCGCGCACCAGCCGCGCGGCGGTCGCCCCGGCCTCGACCCGCGGGGTGCGGATGGTGGCCAGCGGCTGGGGCATCAGCCGGCCGACGTCGAGGCCGTTGTAGCCGAACAGCGCGAGCTGCCCCGGCACCGACAGGCCGCGGGCGAGGCAGTGGAAGTAGCCGCCGAGCGCCATGTCGTCGTTGGAGAAGTACACCGCGTCGAGGTCGGGGGCGCGGGCGAGCAGCCGCTCCAGCCCGCTCCGCCCGGCCTCGACCGAGGACGGCGCCGGCACCCGCTCCTCGTCGGCGAGGGGAAGGCCCGCCTCCGCGAGGGCCTCGCGGAACGCCGCGAGCCGCTTGGCGGCGCGGCGGTCGCGCGAGAGGTCGTGGCCGAGATAGGCGATGCGCCGGTAGCCGCGCCCGACGAGATGCCGCGCGCTCGCCGCGCCGGCGGCGCGGTTCGAGTAGCCGACCACGATGTCGAGCCCCGGCTCGTCGACGTCGAGCAGTTCCACCACCCGCACCCCGCTCGCCCGAAGGCTGCGCACCGTGCCGGGATTGTGCTCCAGGCCGGTGACGAGCAGCCCAGCCGGGCGCCAGCTCAGCAGCGAGGCGACCAGCGCCTCCTCGCGGTCCTGGTCGTAGTCGGTGACGCCGATCACCGACTGGAATCCGTCGGCCTCCAGCACGCCGGTGGCGCCGCGCAGGAGGTCCGGGAACACGATGTTCGACAGCGACGGGATCACGATGCCGATCAGGCGCGAGCCGGTCGAGGCGAGGGTCCCGGCGATGCGGTTGGGCACGTAGCCGAGGCGGGCCACCGCCGCCTCGACCTGGCTGCGGGTCTTCTGCGAGAACGAGCCGTGGCTGCGCAGCACCCGCGACACCGTGCTCTCGCCGACCTGCGCCTCGCGGGCGACGTCCGCCAGGGTCACGGCCCGGCGCAGGATGCCCTCGGGCGCCGGCAGCGCCTCGTCGCCCGGGTCGGGCCGGACCCGCTCGCCCTCGTCCATAGCTCCTCCCGTCCGGCTGTGCCTTGTGCCCGATGGCGTCGATGCGGGATAGTTGTCACGTCTCGCCGCCGCGCTCAACGCTCGGGAAACCCGATTGGCAGCGCTGCCAACCGCTGTTACATCGACGATCCGGGGTGATCGGACATGGTAGGCCGGACACGAGGCGCCATGCCGTCCCGACCCGCGAGGACGGCAGGCCCGGGAGGATCATGATGTCGAACGATGCTTCGCGTGCGGCCGTCATCGGCCTCGGCTCGATGGGTTACGGCATGGCGCAGTCCCTGCGCCGGGCCGGGCTCGACGTCGCCGGCTGCGACGTGAACCCGGATGCGGTGACGCGCTTTTCCGCCGAGGGCGGCCGCGGCGCCGCCAGCCCGGCCGAGGCCGCCGCGGATGCGGCGATCGTCGTCTCCGTGGTCGTCAACGCCGCGCAGACCGAGGCGGTGCTGTTCGGCGAGGGCGGCATCGCCGCGGCGATGCCGGAGGGCGCGGTGTTCGTCTCCTGCGCCACCATGGATCCCGACGTGGTGCGCCGCCTCGCGGCCCGCCTGGAGGCGACCGGCCGGCACTACCTCGACGCCCCGATCAGCGGCGGCGCGCAGCGGGCCGCCGAGGGGCAGCTTACGATCCTGGCCTCGGGCAGCGCCGCCGCCTTCGCCGCCGCGCGCCCGGCCCTCGATGCGATGGCCGCGACGCTCTACGAACTCGGCGATGCCGCCGGTCAGGGCGCGGCGTTCAAGATGATCAACCAGCTCCTCGCCGGCGTCCACATCGCCGCGGCGAGCGAGGCGATGGCCTTCGCGGCGCGCCAGGGCCTCGACCTGTGCAGGGTCTACGAGGTCATCACCGCCTCGGCCGGTAATTCCTGGATGTTCCAGAACCGCATGCCGCACGTCCTCGACGGGGACTACGCGCCGCGCAGCGCGACCGACATCTTCGTCAAGGATCTCGGCATCATCCAGGACATGGCGCGGGCGCAGAAATTCCCGGTGCCGGTCGCGGCCGCGGCGTTGCAGATGTTCCTGATGACCTCGGCCGCAGGGATGGGCCGGGACGACGACGCCTCGGTGGCGCGGCTCTACGCCCAGGTCACCGGCACGGCGCTGCCGGGCGGCAGGCAGGGCTGACCACGCACCCGACACCCCCGCAGAGGGGGGAGGGTTCGCGCGGCGGGGTTCATCCTGGCCCTGCCGCTGCGGCCGGTCCATCATCGCCGCAACCCGCCCCGAGGCGGGATTCCCCGCCGGGGGCACAACGAGGGAGGTCCCATGCCGCGCTTCGCCGCAAACCTGACGCTGATGTTCACCGAGGTGCCGTTCCTCGACCGGTTCGCCGCGGCGGCCGAGGCCGGGTTCACGGCGGTGGAGTTCCTGTTTCCCTACGAGCACCCGCCGGAGGCGATCGGCGAGCGGCTCGCCCGCCACGGCCTGACCCAGGCGCTGTTCAACCTGCCGCCGGGCGACTGGGCCGCCGGCGAGCGCGGCCTCGCCGCCCTGCCGGACCGCTTCGCCGAATTGCAGCAGGGAGTGGAGACGGCGCTGGCCTACGCCGCCGCGACCGGCGTACGGCGCCTGCACCTGATGGCCGGCATGGCGCCGCGCACGGACGCCGCCGCGCAGGCCGCCTACCGCCGCGCCGTCGCCTGGACCGCGGAGCGGCTGGCGCGGGAGGGGCTCGACCTCGTGCTGGAGCCGATCAACGCCCGCAACATGCCGGGCTACTTCCTCGATGATTTCGCCACCGCCGCCGGCCTGATCCGCGAACTGGCGCTGCCGAACCTGAAGCTCCAGTTCGACCTCTACCACTGCCAGATCCTGCACGGCGACGTGACGATGCGGCTGCGCGAGATGATGCCGATCGTCGGTCACGTCCAGACCGCGAGCGTGCCCGAGCGCCACGAGCCCGGCACCGGCGAGATGAACGACGCCTTCCTGTTCGCCGAGCTCGACCGCCTCGGCTACGACGGCTTCGTCGGCTGCGAGTACAACCCGAAGGCCGGCACCGTGCCCGGCCTGACCTGGTTCGATCCCTACAGGCCCACCCAGACCGGAGCCCGGGCATGACCCTCGCCCTTGGTTGCATCGCCGACGACTACACCGGCGCCTCCGACCTCGCCAACACCCTGAGCAAGGCGGGCCTGCGCACCGTCCAGACCATCGGCGTGCCGGCGGGCGACCTCGTCCTGCCGGAGGTCGACGCGGTGGTGGTGTCGCTCAAGAGCCGGTCGATCCCGGCGCCGGAGGCGGTCGCGCGCTCCTGCGAGGCCGATGCCTGGCTGCGGGCGCGGGGCGCCGCGCACGTCATGTTCAAGGTCTGCTCGACCTTCGACTCGACCGATGCCGGCAACATCGGCCCGGTCACCGACGCCCTGCGCGAGGATGCCGGCGAGGCCATCGCCCTCGTCACCCCGGCCTTCCCGGAGACGGCGCGCACCGTCTACCAGGGCAACCTGTTCGTCGGCGCGGTGCCGCTGAACGAGAGTCCGCTGAAGGACCACCCGCTCAACCCGATGCGGGATTCCAGCCTCGTGCGGGTCCTCGCCCGGCAGAGCCGCGCCCCGGTCGGGCTCGTCGACCTCGCCACGGTGGCCCGCGGCGTCGAGGCGGTGCGGGCACGGCTGCGGGCCCTCGCCGGCGAGGGCCATGGCGCGGCCATCGCCGACGCGGTGTTCGACGGCGACCTCGCGGTGCTCGGCGCCGCCGCCCTCGACGCGCGGCTCTCGACCGGGGCGTCGGGCCTCGGCCTCGGCCTCGCCCGGGCGCTGATCGATGCCGGCCGGGTGGCGCCGAGGCCGGCCGAGACGGGGGCGGGCGCCGCGATCGGCGGGCCTGCGGCCTGCCTCGCCGGAAGCTGTTCGCAGGCGACCCTCGGGCAGATCGCGGCGGCGGAAGCGGTGATGCCGGTCCACCGGCTCGATGCCGGGCGGCTGCTCGCCGGCGAGGACGAGGCCGGCGCGGCGCTGGCCTGGGCGATGGAGCGGATCGGCGACGGTCCGGTGCTGATCGCCAGCAGCCAGGATCCCGGCGCGGTCGCGGCGCTCCAGGCCCGGCACGGCCGCGACGCCGCCGGCCACGCCATCGAGACCGCGATGGCGACGATCGCCGCCGGCCTCGTCGAGCGCGGGGTGCGCCGCCTCGTGGTGGCGGGCGGCGAGACCTCCGGCGCCGTGGTCGACCGCCTGAAGCTGCCGGCCTTCCTGCTCGGCCCGGAGATCGCCGCCGGGGTGCCGGTCCTGCGCACCACCGACGGCGGGATGGTGCTGGCGCTCAAGTCGGGCAATTTCGGCGGGCGGGCGTTCTTCTCCGACGCGCTGAGGCTGATGCCGTAGGAGGCTCGGCCTGCCGGCCCTCCCCCCTTGCGGGGGAGGGCCGGGGCGCCGCCTCTCATACGGTTTCCGAATGATCGCCTTCGCGATGCGGAAACCGGCTTCGCTCACGCGTGCGGAGCAAAGCTCCGCCGCGCGGGCTTGGATGCGGATTTCGGAACTCATCGTCCGAAATCCGTATCAATGCGCCCCGCCAGTCTCGATGAACTTGTACAGGAACACCGCCGCGATGACCCACACCACCGGCTTCACCTCGCGGGCGCGGCCGGCGAGGAGCTTCAGCACCGCGTAGGTGATGAACCCGAACGAGACGCCGGTGGCGATCGAGTAGGTGAACGGCATCAGCAGCGCGGTGACGCAGGCCGGGACCACCTCGGTGAGGTCGTCCCAGTCGAGGTCGACCAGCTCGCGCAGCATCAGGCAGGCGACGTAGAACAGCGCCGGCGCGGTGGCGTAGGGCGGCACCGAGCCGGCGAGCGGGGCGAAGAACAGGCAGGCGAGGAACAGCACCGCCACCGTCGCGGCGGTGAGCCCGGTCCGGCCGCCCTCCTCGACGCCCGACGCGCTCTCCAGGTAGGCGGTGGCGCTCGACGTGCCGAGCAGCGAGCCGATGAAGATCGCCGACGAATCGGCCATCAGCGCCCGGTCGAGCCGCGCCATCCGGCCATCGGCGAGGAGCCCGGCGCGGTTGGCCACGCCCATCAGCGTGCCGGTGGCGTCGAACAGTTCGACCAGGAACAGCACCAGCACGACGTTGAGGATCCCGGCCGAGAGCGCCCCCGTCAGGTCTAGGGCGAACAGGGTCGGGGCGATCGAGGGCGGCAGCGACACCACGCCCTGGAAGCTGTTGCCGGCGACGAGGAAGCTCAGCACCGTGACGGTGAGGATGCTGGCGAGCAGCGCCCCCTTGACCCGGCGGACCGACAGCACCGCCACCATCAGGAAGCCGAGGACCGCGAGCACGGTGCTCGGCTTGTGCAGGTCGCCGAGGGTGACGAAGGTCGCCGGGCTCGCCGCGACCACGCCGGCGTTCTTGAGCGCGATGATCGCCAGGAACAACCCGATGCCGGCGGTGATCGCGATCCGCATCGAGCGCGGGATGCCCTCGACGATCAGCCGGCGCAGCCCGGTCAGCGTCACGACCAGGAAGCAGACCCCCGAGATGAACACCGCGCCGAGCGCCGCCTGCCAGGTGAAGCCCATCTGGAGCACCACCACGTAGGCGAAGTAGGCGTTGAGCCCCATGCCCGGCGCCAGGGCGATCGGGTAGTTGGCGAGGAACGCCATCACCAGCGAGCCGATCGCGGCGACGAGGCAGGTGGCGACGAACACCGCCCCCTTCGGCATCCCGGCATCGGCCAGGATGTTGGGGTTGATGAACACGATGTAGGCCATCGTCAGGAAGGTGGTCAGGCCCGCCAGCAGCTCGGTGCGCACGGTGGTGCCGTGCGCCTTGAGGGCGAAGGTGCGCTCGAGCCAGCCCCCGGCCCCGCGCTCTCCGGCCAGGACTCCGCGCTTCACGTCCATCACCCCCTCCTCGACCGATGCCGGAACCGGTCCTCGACCTCGTCCCGCGCGAAGTCTGGGAGCAGGATCCGTTCCACTCAAGCTCGAACGCGGCCGGGGCCGGGCGGCTGACGGAAACGGTCGCCGGATCGGGGGCCTTGCCGTCCGCCCTTTCGGTGCGGCATTGCGATCGCCATCTCGGTGCCGTCCCCTGCCACGGTCGAGGAGCCCGCGGCGGGACGGCGCCCGACCAAGACCCCGCGAGGAAGCATGACCGATTTCCGGTTCCGTCAGCCGCCCGGCGGCCCGCACGACCCCCGCGGCGCCTATCCGCCCGGCGAGACCGGCCCGCACCGGGCCGGCGGCGAACTGCGCCGGTTCCTCGGCGGCTCGCCCGGCGCGGTGCTCGTCAAGCTGATCTTCCTGTCGCTCCTCGTCGGCGCCGGCATGGCGATGATCGGGGTGACGCCCGGCCTGCTGTTCCACCAGGCCTACGAGACCGTGCGGGCGATCGCCGATCTCGGCTTCGAGACCTTCCACGATGCCGGCCGGTGGCTCGCCGCCGGGGCGGTGATCGTCGTCCCGCTCTGGCTGCTGTCGCGCCTGTTCGCCGGCGGCCGCTGACGCGCATGTCCGCTCCCATCTCCGGCCGGCCGGTGGTCGATCACCGCCGCATGCTGGCCCTCGCCCTGCCGATGACGCTCGCCAACGTGACGACGCCGCTTCTCGGCATCGTCGGGGCGGCGGTGATCGGGCGCCTCGGCGACGCGGCCCTGCTCGGCGCCCTCGCGCTCGGAGCGGTGATCTTCGACTACCTGTTCTGGACCTTCGGCGCGCTCAGGATGGCGACCGCCGGGCTGACCGCCCAGGCGGCCGGCGCCGGCGACGAAGCGGAGATCGACCGGGCGCTCGCCCGCGCCCTGGCCGTGGCCGTCCTCGTCGGCGTCGCGATGATCCTGCTCCAGGGGCCGGTCGGCGCCGGCGCCTTCGCGCTGGCCGGGGCGAGCCCCGCGGTCACCGCGGCGCTGGCGGGCTATTTCGGCATCCGCATCTTCGCCGCGCCGTTCACCCTCGCGGGCTACGCGATCCTCGGCTCGACCCTCGGGCGCGGGCGCACCGATCTCGGCCTCACGCTCCAGGTCGCGGTCAACCTCGTCAACATCGCGCTCACCCTCGCCTTCGTGCTCGGCGCCGGCCTCGGGGTGCAGGGGGCGGCGCTGGCCACCGTCCTGGCCGAGGCGGCGGGCGTCGGCCTCGGCCTCCTCGTGCTGCGCCGCCTCGGCGCCCGGCCGTGGCGGGTGCCGCTCGCCGAGATCGCCGAGCGCGCCGGCCTCCTGCGGATGCTGGCGGTCAACGGCGACGTGATGATCCGCACGGTCGCGATCATCACCGCCTTCGGGCTGTTCTCGGCGCTCGGCGCCCGCACCGGGGACGTCGCGCTCGCCGCCAACGCCGTGCTGCAGAACCTCTTCCTCATCGGCAGCTTCTTCCTCGATGGCTTCGCCACCGCCGCCGAGGTGCTGTGCGGACAGGCCCTCGGCGCCCGCGACGAGGCCGGCTTCCGCCGCGCCGCCCGGCTGTCGCTGGGCTGGTGCCTCGGCTTCGGCCTCGCCGTCTCGGCGCTCTTCCTCGCCGTGGGCGGCGGGTTCATCGACGCGGTGACGACGAGCCCCGAGGTGCGCGCCTTCGCCCGCGACTACCTGCCCTACGCCGCGCTCACGCCCCTCGTGGCCGCCGCCGCCTTCGCGTATGACGGGGTCTATATCGGGGCGACCTGGACGCGGCCGATGCGCAACCTGATGCTGGCGGCCCTCGCCGCCTACCTCGTGCTGCTGCTCGTGACCCGCGACCTCGGCAATGCCGGCCTGTGGCTCGCGATCCTCGGCTTCCTCGCCGCCCGCAGCCTCGGGCAGGCGCTGCTCTATCCCCGCCTCGTCCGCGGCGCCTTCCCGGGCCCGCGGCCTGCGGCCCTCGCGGAGGCGACCGGATGCTGACCGGCGGATGCGCCTGCGGCGCGGTGCGCTACGAGGCGCACGGCACCCCCTGGCACGAGACCCTGTGCCATTGCCCGACCTGCCGGCGCGTCGCCGGGGCGCCGGCGGTGGCGTGGTTCACGGTCCGGCGCGCCGACCTGCGCCTCGTCGCCGGCACCCCGACGGAGTTCCGGTCGAGCCCCGGCGTCGCCCGGGGCTTCTGCGGCGCGTGCGGCACGCCGCTGACCTACGCCCGCGACGACCTGCCGGACGAGATCGACGTCACCTCCGCCAGCCTCGACGACCCGGGGGCGGTGCCGCCGCGCGACCAGACCCAGCTCGGCCACCGCATCCCCTGGATGGTGCCGCTGCCGGGCCTGCCGGGTTTCCCCGGGGCGCGGGATGATTCCTCGGGCGAGACCTGATACGATTGTCGGACGATCAGTTCCGACAATCGTATCACCAGCCCGCGCGGCGCAGAGCGAAGCTCTGCGCGCACCTGAGCGAAGCCGGTTTCCGCATCGCGAAAGCGATTGCGCAGCAATCGCCACGATCCCACAGGGATCGCCTGAAGCGATCAATCGGAAACCGTATGAGGGCTCACGCCGCCCTGGCGAGGTCCGCCGCGTCCCGCCCGACGAGGGCCGCGAGGTCGCTCACGCCCTCGCGCTGCATGTGGGCGAGCAGTCCGCTCTTGATGGTGCCGACGAGGCCCGGCCCGGCATAGACCAGGGCCGAGTAGAGCTGGACCAGCCGGGCCCCGGCGCGAAGCTTCGCCCACGCGGCCTCCGCCGAATCGACCCCGCCGACGCCGATCAGCGGCAGGTCGGGGCCGACCCGGAGATAGGTCTCGGCGAGGAGGCGGGTCGAGGGGCCGAAGAGCGGCCGGCCGGACAGGCCGCCGGTCTCGCGGGCGGTCGCGGCCTCGGTCAGGCTCGCCGGCCGCGCCACGGTGGTGTTCGAGACCACCAGCCCGTCGAGGCCGCGGCGCTGCGCGGTCGCCGTCATCGCGTCGAGGGCATCGAGACCGATATCGGGGGCGATCTTGAGCAGGATCGCGGCCGGGCGGGGCGTGCCGGCGCCGTCGCGGGCCTCGACCACCCGGGCGAGCAGGTCGTCCAGGAAGGCTTCGCCCTGAAGGTCGCGCAGGCCCGGGGTGTTCGGCGACGAGACGTTGACGGTGATGAAGTCGACCAGCCCGGCGAGCGCCCGGGTGCAGGTGACGTAATCCGCCAGCCGGTCGGACGCGTCCTTGTTGGCGCCGACATTGGCCCCGACGATTCCCGGGCGGCCGCGTCGCGCCTCCAGCCTGGCGCGCACGACGTCGAGTCCGGCGCTGTTGAGGCCGTACCGGTTGATGACCGCGCCGTCGGCGGGCAGGCGGAACACCCGGGGGCGGGGATTGCCCGGCTGCGGCTTCGGCACCACCCCGCCGACCTCGACGAAGCCGAAGCCGAGGGACAGGAGGGCGTCCGGCACCTCGGCGCCCTTGTCGAAGCCGGCGGCGAGCCCGACCGGGTTGGGGAAGCGCCGGCCGAGCACCGTCACGGCGAGACGCGGGTCGTCCGGCGGCGCGGCGCGGCGCGGCAGCAGCGACAGCGCGCGGATCGTCAGCCCGTGGGCGGTCTCGGCGTCGAGGGCGTGCAGCAGCGGGCGGGCGAGGGGAAACAGGGTCGGGAGCAATGCTCAGGCCTCGAAACCGGAGGGAAAGACGTGGGCGCCGCCGGGATCGCGGGGCAGGGGCGCGACCGACCGCACCGCCGCGAGGTCGAGGGGCGCGTAGAGGTGCGGGAAGAGGGCGCCGCCGCGGGACGGTTCCCAGCGCAGGGCCTCGCCCAGAGCCTCGGCCTCGACGGCGACGAGCACGAGGTCGTCCTGCCCGGCGAAGTGCTTCGCGGCGGTCTCCCGGGCCTGGGCGGCGGTGGAGAAGTGGATGTAGCCGTCGGCGCGATCGACCGGCGCCCCGGCGAAGCGCCCGGCGGCCTCGGCCTCGCGCCAGAGGCCGGCGGGGCAGATCTTGTAGATGAGCGGCATGGGGCGGCCCTCGGCTCCGGGATGCCGGCCGGCATAGCGGCGCTGCCTGCGGGCCGCAACGCCGTTGCCCGCCCGGGTCGCGCGGCCCGGGCCCGCCGCGACGCCGTTGCGTTTCGGGGGCCGTTTTGTAGGGTGGCGACGGGCAGAGGGAGAGCGGACGCCGTGTCGGAAGTCTCGGACGGGCCCTCCCCGGATCAGCACTCCCCGGTCCGGCTGTCCCATGATCGGATCTGGGCGGCGATCGACGGACTCGCCCAGCGTCACGGCCTCAGCCCGTCCGGTCTGGCGCGGCGGGCCGGCCTCGACGCGACCAGCTTCAACCGCTCGAAGCGGATCGGCTCGGACGGGCGCCGGCGCTGGCCCTCGACGGAATCGGTCGCGAAGATCCTCGATGCCACCGGCACCGATCTCGATGCGTTCCTGCAACTGTCGCTGGCCGGGGGCGGGGGCCGCAGCGCGGTGCCGCTGGTCACCAGCACGCAAGCCGGTGTCCTCACTCCGTCCGGACTGCCGGACGGCGTCGGCGAGGAGATGGTGTTTCCCGATCTCGATGCCGGCCGCTGCTTCGCCATCGAGGTGCAGGGCGACGCCCTCGCCCCGGCCTACCGCGACGGCGACCTCGTGGTCGTCAGCGCGACGGTGTCGCCGCGCAAGGGTGACCGGGTGGTCGCCCGCCTCGCCGAGGGCGGCTGGGCGGCGGGCGAACTGGTGCGCCGGACCGCGCGGGTGACGGATCTCGCCGGCGGCGCGGCCCGCACGGTCCCGAACGAGGCGATCGTCTGGATCGCGCGGGTGATGTGGGTGCGGCTCTGATACGATGTCCGGACGATCAGTTCCGGACATCGTATCACCAGCCTGCGCGGCGCAGAGCGAAGCTCTGCGCGCACCTGAGCGAAGCCGATTTCCGCATCGCGAAGCGATGGCGCAGCAATCGCCACGATCCCGCAGGGATCGCCAAGCGATCATTCGGAAATCGTATGATGCGGTTCTCGGAACGGATCGTCCGAGAGCCGCATCATACGAACGAGAAGCTGGCCGCCGAGAGCGAGACCAACTGCACGTTCTGGAGCGTCAGCGCGTCGCCCGCGCCGTAGGCGATCACCACGTCCGCTCCCTCCTGCCGGCTCGCCGCCTGCACCGCGGTGAAATCGGCGAAGGCGCCGCCGTTGAACGCGATCACGTCGGCCTCCGGGCCGCCGAGCATGAGGTCGAGGATCCGGTCGAGGCCGTCCCCCATGCCGAAGGCGAAGACGTCCACGCCCGCCCCGCCGCTCAGGATGTCGGCACCGGCATTGCCGAACAGCAGGTCGGCGCCCAGGCCGCCCTCCAGCACGTCGTCGCCCGCCCCACCGGAGAGATCGTCGCCGTCGTCGCCGCCGAACAGCCGGTCGTCGCCGTCCTCGCCACGGATCCGGTCGAAGCCGGCATCGCCGGTGAGGTAGTCGTTGCCGCTGCCGCCGAGGACGATGTCGTCGCCGGCCTCGCCGTAGACGCCGTCGTTGCCGTCGCCGCCGAACAACTGGTCGCCGCCGTCCTCTCCGTGCACCTCGTCGTTGCCGAACCCGCCGCTGGCGGTGTCGTTCCCGGAGCCGGCGCCGAGGAAATCGTCACCCTCGTCGCCGTAGACCGAATCGTTGCCCTGGCTGCCGAAGAGGGTGTCGTTCCCGGTCCCGCCCTTGACGAGGTCGTCGCCCTCGCCGCCGTCGACGAAGTCGTGGCCTTCGCCGCCCGACACGAAGTCCTTGCCCGCCTCGCCGCGCACCTGATCGTCGCCCATGCCGCCCAGGACCGTGTCGTCCCCGGTGCCGCCGTAGATGACGTCGTCGCCGGTGCCGCCGTCGACGACGTCGTTGTCGTCGTCGCCGAACAGCAGGTCGTTGCCGGCCTCGCCCCTCACGGTGTCGCTGCCCCAGCCGCCGGAGCCGAAGTCGTTGCCGTCGCCGCCGGAGACCGAGTCGTTGCCGTCCCGGCCGAGCAGGATGTTGTCGGCGACGTTCCCGGTCAGCATGTCGTCGCCGCTGCCGCCGGTGGCGTTCTCGATCAGGTTGACGATGACGCCGTTCTCCTCGTGGGCGAGCGACATCGCGATGTTGTCGGCGTACTGGCCGACGGTCGAGAACGCGCCAGGATTGAGGTCGAGCCTGACCGCGCCGGTCTGGCCCGAGGCGTCGAGGGTGTCGATGCCGCCGGCGTCCCAGATCGTCAGGATCGCGGTGCGGCCGTTCTCCAGCCGGCCGCCATCCTGAAGTGCGTAGGCGCTGCCGGGGGCGAGGTAGCGGGTGTCGTCGGCGCGCGTCGTCAGGTTGGCGCCGTAGAGCTTCTGGACGGCCGCGATGTCGTACTGCATCGGCGTGATCGCCCAGTCCGCCGCAGCCTCGCTGAGGCCGAGGGCCTTCCAGCTCGGATGCATGTCGTAGGACATCAGCGTGTATTTCTGGTTGTTCCGCGGATCCCCCGCCTTGTTGTAGGGATCGTCGTCCGGATGCTCGAGGCCGAGGGCGTGCCCGAACTCGTGCAGGTAGGTCTCCCAGCCGGTGCTGCCGTATTGAGGATCGCGCTGGTCGGGATTGCCGAGATCCAGCCACAGGTCGCCGTACGGGGAGGGGACGCCGAGGGTCCCGCCGATCTCCGTCACGAAGCCGTACAGCTTGTTGCCGAAATCGTAGGCGCCGAGCGTGATGTCGGCGCCGGCTCCCGCCTCGGTCACCACGGCGTTGATGGTCGCGACCGCGTTCCACTCGTCGATGGCCGTGCGCATCAGCGCCTTCTCGGTGTCCGACATCGCGACCCGGGCGCCAATCGGAATCGTGTAGGATTGGTCCTCGTCCCCCGCATCGGCCCCGCCGGCGTCGGCGACGGGACCCTGCTGGTTCCCGGCGATCAGGTAGGAATCGGCGACGCCATCCCGGTTGGTGTCCACGGTCAGGTAGTAGGACGGAACCTGATCGATGAAGGACACCGAGATCGTCCGGTTGCCCTTGTGCCAGCTATCTGCATCACCGGAGATCAGGGATTCGGGGGAGGTCGGCATCGGGAGTTGGTCCTCGGTCTAATCGGACCCTCTGTACAAGAGCAGACCTGGAGCGTGAATGGAAAAACGTCTCAGACAAGCATCCTATCGTCTCAGGCTGCATCGCGATGGATTTGCGATTGGATTTGAAAAGATCTTAACTTGTCGTTAACTATCGATGTCGCGAATCAGGCGTCTGCTCCCGCGGTCGCCGCGTCGTTCGTTCCGGTGATGCTGCCGGCGGCGGACTGGATCGCCGCGACCAGGGCGATCCCGGCCGCGACGAGGCCGAGCAGCGCCACCACCGCCACCAGTTCGTGATGCAGCCGGATGCGCATGGGCTGGACAACCCTGTCGATGATCGATGGATCGAGCCTATCGACCTTCGTCCCTTGCGCGACTATCAATATGTTTTCCTTGATCGCATCGATATCTGGGATAAAATATGCCTCGCGCCGGGCGCGATTGGTGGCAATATATATGTGAATATACCATATCAACAATAATAGTTCTGTTTTTTATTTGAACATCCGGTCGTCGTCGGCGAAAACATCCTGAGATCTGGCGTGACGGGTGGCCGCGAGGGGCAGGTCAGGCCGCGTCGTCACGCCCGAACACCGAGCGGCCCGGGATCGCGTCCAGCAACGTCCGCGTGTAGGGATGGCCGGGATTCGCGAACAGCGCCGCGGCCGGCTGCATCTCGACGATCTCGCCCTTCTGCATCACCGCGATGCGGTCGCAGATCTGGGCCGCCACCCGCAGATCGTGGGTGATGAACAGCATCGCGAGGTGCAGGCGCCGCTTGAGGTCGTCGAGCAGCGCCAGCACCTGCGCCTGCACCGACACGTCGAGGGCCGAGACCGCCTCGTCGGCGACGAGCACGTCCGGTTCGAGGGCGAGCGCCCGGGCGATGCCGATGCGCTGGCGCTGGCCGCCCGAGAAGGCGTTCGGGTAGCGGTCGCCCGCCCGCGGGTCGAGGCCGACGAGGGCGAGGAGTTCGCGCGCCCGCGCCCGGGCTTCCGCCGCCGGGGTGCCGTGGGCGATCGGGCCGCCGGCGATGATCTGCTCGACGGTGCGGCGCGGGTTGAGCGAGGCGAATGGGTCCTGGAAGATCATCTGCACCCGCTTGCGCTCCTCGCGCAGGCGGGCCGGCGGCAGCGCCGCGTAGTCGGTGGTGCCGAGATGGATCGCGCCGGAATCCGGCTCGACCAGCCGGATCGCCAGCCGGGCGGTGGTGGACTTGCCCGAGCCCGACTCGCCGACGAGGCCGAGGGTCTCGCCCCGGCGCACCACGAAGCTCACGCCCTTGGCCGCGGCGACCACCCGGGGCGGGCCGATCAGGCCGGTGCGGGTGACGTAGGTCTTGGCCAGGCCCTCGACGGCCAGCGCCGGCGGGGCGTCGTCGAGGGGCGCGCGCGTCGGCGGCACCAGCCCCGGCACCGCCGCGAGCAGGCTCCTGGTGTAGGAATGACGCGGCGTGCGCAGAACGGTCTCGGCCGGGCCCTCCTCGACCACCCGGCCGCGCTGGAGCACCGCGACGTGGTCGGCGATGTCGGCCACCACCCCGAAATCGTGGGTGATGAACAGCACCGCCATGTTGCGGCGGCGCTGGAGGTCGCGGATCAGCTTCAGGATCTGCGCCTGCGTCGTCACGTCGAGCGCCGTGGTCGGCTCGTCGGCGACGAGCACGGCGGGCTCCAGGGCGAGCGCCATCGCGATCATCGCCCGCTGGCGCTGCCCGCCGGAGAGCTGGTGCGGGTAGGCGCGCACGATCCGCTCGGGATCGGGCAGCCCGACCTCGCCGGCGAGCGCCACCGCGCGAGCGCGGCGCTCCTTCGGGGTGAGCAGGCCGTGGGCCTCGAACATCTCGGCGATCTGGTCGCCGATGCGCAGGACCGGGTTCAGGGCCGTCATCGGCTCCTGGAAGATCATCGCGATCCGCCGGCCGCGGATCCTGCGCCACTCGGCCTCCCTCAGGCCCACGAGGTCGCGGCCCTCGAACCGGATCGCGCCGCCGCTCGGGGCGAAGCCGTGCGGCAAGAGGCCCATCAGCGCGTAGGCGCTCATCGACTTGCCCGAGCCGGACTCGCCGACGAGGCAGAGGATGCGGCTGGGCACGAGGTCGAGGCTGACGCCCTCGACGGCGTTCGGCCGGTCGGCACCCCTCGGCAGGGCGATGGTGAGGTCGCGGATCGCGACGACGGGTTCGCTCACGCGGCCCTCCTGTTCGCCAGGAGGGCGGGGCCGGTCTCGCCGAGGTCCCAGAACAGGCCGGCCATCAGCACCAGTCCCTCGCGCACCACTGGGGCGAGCAGGTGCTCGTCCGGGGCGTGCTGCGAGCACGCCGGGTAGGAATGCGGCACCCACAGGGTCGGCAGGCCGAGGATGTGCGCGAAGGCGTCGTTCGGCAGCGAGCCGCCGAGATTGGGCAGCAGCACCGGATCCTTGCCGGTCGAGCGGCGGATCGAGTCGAGCGCCCAGTCGACCCACGGATCCTCGACGTCGAGGCGGGTGGCCTGGAACACCTCCTGGCGCGCCGCACGGACCGCGACCGATCCGAAGCCGCGGCGGTCGAGGTGGTCGCGCAGGATCGTCAGCGCGTTCTCCCAGTCGGTGCCGACGACGAAGCGCATCTGCAGCGTCGCCTTCGCGTGCGGCGGCACGGCGTTGAGCGGGCCTTCGGGGTTGCCGGTCTTGAAGGCCAGCACGTCGAGGGTGTTCCAGGCGAACAGCTTCTCCACCGCGGTCAGGCCGGGCTCGCCCCAGCTCGGGTCGATCGCCGGGTCGGTCGGGCCGCCGCCGACATCGAGGCCCTCCAGCGCCGCCCGCACCCCGGCGGGGATCGGCGGCGGGCGCAGCCCCTCGACCAGGATGCGGCCGTCGGCATCGACCAGCGACGCGATGGCGTGGGCCAGCACGGTGCCGGGGTTGCGCAACAGCCCGCCCCAGTTGCCGGAATGGTGGCCGCCCTCGCGCAGATCGACGACCAGCTCGAAATTGACGGCGCCGCGGGAGCCGAGGAACAGCGTCGGGCGCTCGGCGCTCAGGCGCGGCCCGTCCGAGGCGATCAGCAGGTCGGCGGCGAGCGCCTCGCGCTCGGCGGCGCACAGCGCCCGCAGGCCCGGCGAGCCGACTTCCTCGCCCATCTCCACCAGCAGCTTGACGTTGAAGCCGAGCCGGCCGCCGCGCGCCGCCATCACCTGTTCGAGGGCCGCGAGGTTGAGGAGGTGCTGGCCCTTGTTGTCGGCGGTGCCGCGGCCGTACCAGCGCTCGCCCTCGACCACGACCCGCCACGGATCCAGCCCGGCGCGCCACTGCTCCGGCACCCCGAGCACGGTGTCGCCGTGGCCGTAGACCAGCACGGTCGGCAGGTCGGCCGATTCGTGCCGTTCGGCGATCAGGAACGGGCCGTGGCGGCCGTCCGGGTTGTCGTGGATCCGGCTCGTGAAGCCGAGGCGGGCGAGGTCGGGGCCGAGCCCGTCGGTGAGGTAGGCGCCGAGCAGTGTCTCCCCTCCGACGGCCTGGCTCTCGGTGCGCAGGGCGACCTTGTCGCGCAGCAGGGCGAGAAAGCCGCCGTCGTCGAACAGGCGGGCGGCGCGGGCGAGGGCGTCGGATCGGCTCATGGCAGGGTCCCGTTACGCAGGGAGGAGGGTTAACGGCGCGCCTCGGGGGCGGTCACGTCGCGCACGCCGTCGCCGACGAGGTTGATCGCGAGCACCAGCAGCAGCAGCGCCACGCCCGGAATGGTGATCACCCAGGGCGAGAAGAACATGTACGGCTTGCCCTCGGCGATCATCAGGCCCCAGGACGGCAGCGGCGGCTGCACCCCGAGGCCGAGGAACGACAGGGCGGCCTCCAGCAGGATCGCGTGGGCCATCTCCAGCGTCGCCACCACGATCAGCGGGTTGAGGATGTTGGGCAGGATCTCCTGCAGCACGATGCGCGGGGTCGAGAACCCGGCCGAGACCGCGGCGGAGACGAAGTCGAGGCTGCGCACCTGCTGGGTCGCCGCCCGCGTCACCACCGCGAAGCGGTCCCAAAGCAGCAGGCCGAGGACCAGGATCACCACCTCGAGCGAGCCGCCGACCAGGGCGGCGACGGCGAGCGCCACCAGCACCACCGGCATCGCGAGGCGGGTGGTGACGACGTAGCTCACCACCGCGTCGACCCGGCCGCCGAAATAGCCGGCGCAGACGCCGAGCACGGTGCCGATCACCCCCGAGATCAGCGCGCTCGACAGCCCGATCAGCAGCGAGATCCGGGCGCCGTAGAGCAGCCGGCTGAGGTAGTCGCGCCCGAGCTTGTCGGTGCCGAGAACGTGCTCCCAGGTGCCCTTGGCGTGCCAGACCGGCGGCACCATGCGCCGGGCGACGTCCTGGGCGTAGGGGTCGTGCGGGGCGATCAGCGGCGCGGCGAGCGCGGCGAGCACGATCACCCCGAGGATGCCGGCGCCGAGGACGAAGCCGCGATGGCCGAGCGAGCGGCCGAGCGCGAGGCTCAGCGGCGAGGCGACCGGCGGCAGGGCGGGGGTCACCGCGGCGGCGGGGGGCGGGAGCGTCGTCATCGGCGCAGCCTCGGATCGAGGAGGGCGTTGAGGAGGTCGGCCGCGAGGGTGAGCGCGATGTATATCATCGCCAGCACCAGCACGATCGCCTGCACCACCGGGAAGTCGTTGCGGGCGATCGATTCCCAGGCGAGCTGGCCGAGGCCCTGGAGCGAGAACACCGCCTCGATGACGATCGAGCCGCCGAGCATGAAGCCGAACTGCACCGCGGCCAGCGCGATCACCGGGATCACCGCGTTGCGCAGGGCGTGGCGCACCAGGATCGTGCGGGCCGGCAGGCCCTTGGCCCGGGCGGTGCGGACGTAATCGGAGTTCAGAACCTCCAGCATGCCGTTGCGGGTCAGCCGCATCACCGCCGGCATGGCGTAGTAGCCGAGCGCCACCGCCGGCAGGACGAAATGCTTCCAGGTCGCGTTGCCGGAGACCGGTAGCCAGCGCAGGTTGACCGCGAAGACCAGGATCAGCGTCAGGCCGAACCAGAAGCTCGGCATCGCCTGCCCCAGCACCGAGACGAACAGCGCCAGCCGGTCGATCCAGGTGTCGCGCTTCACCGCCGCCAGCACCCCGAGCGGGATCGCCACGAACAGCGCGACGGCGAGCGCGATGATCCCGAGGGTCAGGGTGATCGGCAGGCGCGAGGCGAGCAGGTCGGCGACGCTCTCGCGGAAGTAGAACGAGTTGCCGAAGTCGAACCGGAGCGCCCGCCACGCCCAGGCGGCGAACTGCACCGCGAGCGGCCGGTCGAGGCCGTACTCGGTGCGGACCGCCGCGACCTGCTCGGCCGACGCCTCCGGCCCGGCGATCGCGGTGGCGAGGTCGCCCGACAGGTGCAGCAGCAGGAAGGTCGCGACCGAGACCGTCACGGCGACCGCGAGGGCGACGAGGAGCCGGCGCAGGGTGAAGCGCAGCATGGCGCCCTCACTTCCACGCGGTCGCGTAGAAGCGCGGCACCTCGTCGGGCTGGGCCGTGAAGGCGAGGTCGCTGGTGAAGGCGTAGTTGGTCGAGTACGAGAACAGCGGCAGGGCGTAGGCTTGCGCCGCGATGCGCGCGAGGGCGGCGGCGTACTTCTCCCTGCGCGCGGCCGGGTCGGTGGCGGTGTCGGCGGCCTTCAGCAGCGCGACCGTCTCCGGGTCCTTGGCGGTGTCGTCGTCGCCGCCGCCGAAATACACGCCGGTGAAGGCCGAGGCGTCGTTGACCGAGAACGAGCCCCAGGTCTGGTAGAAGATCGAGACCTTGCCGGCCCGGCCCTGCTCGCGCAGGGCGGCATACTTGAGGTAGTTGAGCCGCGCCTTGATGCCGACCGCGCGCAGATACCCGAGCACTGCCTCGGCGTAGTCGCGCTCGCGGTAGGCGCCGAGGTCGATGTCGAACCCGTTCGGGTAGCCGGCCTCGGCCAGGAGCTTCCTCGCCTTGGCCGGGTCGTAGGCGTAACGCGGCACGCTCTCGTCGGTGCAGCCGAACTGCTCGATGAAGCAGGCGGCGTTCATCACCCGGCTGCCGCCGCGCACGAGGTTGTCGACCATCGCCTTGCGGTCGACGGCGTGGGAGATCGCCTGCCGGACCCGCACGTCCTTGAGCGGCGAGTTCGCCATCGCGGTGCCGCGCACGTCGAATTGCAGGAACCCGACCCGCATCGTCTCGGCGCTGAGCACGGTGAGGTTGGGCACCGTCCTGAGCTGGTCGGCCTGATCGCTCGGCACGCGCCAGATCCAGTCGACGCCGCCGGTCATCAGCTCGGCCATGCGGCTGTCGGCGTCGGGGATGACCCGGAATTCGAGCTTGCCGATCTTCGCCTCGCCGGCCGGGCTGCCCTTCCAGTAGCCCTTGAACCGCTCCATCTTCACGCCGCGGCCGTTCTCGACCGCGGTGATGCGGTAGGGCCCGGTGCCGACCGGCGCCTTGGCGAAGCCGTCGAGCCCGACCTTCTTCGTGTAGGCGGCCGGGTAGATCGGCACCGGGCCGGCGAGGTATTCGAGGGCGGCGGGGAACGGCGCCTTGAGGTGGATCCGCACCGTGCGCGCGTCGACCTTCTCGGCCGACTTCATCCAGTCGACGTTCTGCTTGGTCACTACCCGCGCCTCGGGGGTGAGCACCCAGTTGACCGTGAACACGACGTCGTCGGCGCCGAAGGGATCACCGTTGTGGAAGGTCACGCCGTCGCGCAGCGTCAGTTCGAGCGTCGTCGGATCGACCCAGCGCCAGGCGGTCGCCAGCATCGGCAGGTACTGGCCGGTCTTCGGGTCGCGGTACAGCAGCGTGTCCCAGACGTTGCGGGCGAGGATCACGCCCTCGCGGGCGTTGTTGTGGTAGGGGCTGACGTTCTCCGGCTCGGTGTCCGAGGCGTAGACCAGGGTGTCGCTGGCCTTGCCGGCGAGGGCGGGCCCGGTGCCGGCCGCCAGGACCAGCCCGAGGACGAGACGTGAGGCGCGAGAGCTGAACCGCATCTGCCGACTCCTGCTCCGGATCTTGCGGCAACGGTTGCCGAAAATCTGATCATGCCATGGTGTTGTGCACCTGCCATCGCGGCAAGTACAATTTGGCGATCGCACTGTTGCCGTATCGGCAAGGCAGGCCGTCGATGCAGACCACCAGCCTGCGCTACTTCCTCGCCGTGGCCCGCACCGGCTCGATCGCCCGCGCCTCGGAGCAGCTCAACGTCGCCGCCTCGGCGATCAGCCGGCAGATCGCCAACCTGGAGGCCGAACTGGATTGCGTCCTGTTCGAGCGCCGGCCGCGGGGGATGGTGACGAGCCCAGCCGGCGAGCTGCTGGCGCGCCATGCCCAGCGGATGCTCCTCGGCGCCGAGCAGGCCGTCGCCGAGATCCACGAGCTGCGCGGGCCTCGGCCGCGGCGTCGTCCGGATCGCCTGCACCGAGGGCTTCGGCCTCGACCTGCTGCCCAACGCCGTCGCGGCGTTCCACGCCGCCCATCCGGGGATCCGCTTCGAGCTGACGGTCGAGTCCCCCGCGACGGTGACGCGGCTGGTGGCGGAGGGGGACGTCGATCTCGGCGTCACCTTCGCCCTCGGGGCGCGTCCGTCAGGGCCGGAGGGCGCGGTCCGGGTCATCTACGAGACCCGCGTCGAGATGGTGGCCGTGAGCGCGCCGGATCATCCGCTGGCGCGACGGGAGGTCGTCTTCCTGCCTGACCTGATCCCGTATCCCCTGGCGCTGCCGACCGCCGACACCACCGCCCGCCGGGTGTTCGACGCCGCCTGCCACGAGGAGGGGCTCGCGGTCGAGCCGGTGCTGACCGCCAACCGCCTCGCCGCCCTGTTTCCCTTCGTGCGCGGCAGCAACGGGCTGGCGGTGATGTCGGGCCTGTCGGTGACCACGCCGCTGCGCCACGGCGAACTGGCGGCGATCCCGCTGCGGGGGAAGGGGCGGCTCGACCGCGGCATCCAGATCCAGACCATGCGCGAGCGGCGCCTGCCCCACGCCTGTCAGGCGTTCCTGAGCAACCTGACCGCGGCGTTGCCGCCCCTCATCTGATACGGTTTTTGAACGATGAGTTCAAAAACCGTATCGAAGCCCGCGCGGCGGAGCTTCGCTCCGCACGCGTGAGCGAAGCCGGTTTCTGCATCGCGAAGCGATCAATCAGAAACCGTATGAGGCCGCGGTTTCCCGGCCGCCGGCTTCCGCGGCACCGGTGCCGTCACCGCCGGGGTTCGCCTCACCGCCGGCGGAGTCCGCGACCTCGGCCCGTGCTGCCGATCGAGGCGCGGAGCCCCTTCTTCCGGATGGGAGAGGGGATCCCATGCTCGACGCCTCGATCGTCCGATCGGGCTCGTGGATACGGTTCCGGCTCGGCTCCTCGGCACCGTCCCGAACCCCGGTCGCGCGACTATGCCGTCCACCGTGCCGCGAAGCGCGCCAGCTCGCCGGCATCCGGGAAGGCGACGACCGCGAGATCCCGGGTCTCCTCCGGCCAGCCCGGAACGGCGACGTAGGTGACCGGACGTCGGCTCAGCCGCGCGCCCGGCGCCTGGGTCGTCGTCCACTCCTGCACCTCGGCCGCGAGGGCGTCCGGATCCTCCGGCGCCAGCAGCCCGGACGGCTCGCGCAGCACGAGGACGCAGGGACCAAGATCCGGGTGCTGCTCGCGCACGACCTTCACGATGTCGATCATCGGCCCGCCGTCTACCAGGACAGCGGCTCGTTGATCTGCACCACCGCCTGCGCCTTGGTGAAGTTCGGGATGTCGGCGAAGATCTCCCGGCCGTGCCTGGCGGCGGCGGCCTGGAAGTCCTCCAGCGAGCGGAAGCTCAGCAGCGCCATGATCTGGAACGGCGGCGGGGAGCCGTCGGGCGTCGCGGCGCCGCGGATCACCTCGGCCTTCTCCAGCCCGAGCGGTGACCAGCGCTCGCGCACCAGCGGCATGTGGGTCTTGAGATAGTAGTCGAGGTCGAACGCCTCGCCCTTCGGATAGAGCACGCTGACCAGGATCATGATCGTGGTTCCTCCCGCGGACCCGAAGGGCCCGCCGAGAGAGGAGCATCGAAGCCGGCCGGGTGCAACCGGGATGAGTCGTACGGTTTCCGATCGATGGCGTCGCGATGCGGAAACCGGCCCCGCTGGAGCGCCGCGGGGGTGATGCTGCCACTTCCGGAGGCAGTCCCCCGCAAATCGTATCAGTGCAGCTTGACCCGGGACTCGGTGTGGCGGGTCAGCGCCCGGGCCGCGGTGTCGAGGGCGACCTTGCCGGTGCCGTGCAGCGCCCGCTGGTGCATCTTGTAGAGCGACTGGTACATCATCCGGGCGAACAGGCCGGCGATGAAGAAATTCCTGCCGCGGATGAAGCCCATCAGGTTGCCGACGGTGGAGTATTCGCCGAGGGAGACGAGGGAGCCGAAATCCCGGTAGCGGAACGGCGCCAGCGGCTTCCCGGCGAGGCGGTTCGGCATCTGCCGCAGCAGGTGCGTCGCCTGCTGGTGGGCGGCCTGGGCGCGGGGCGGCACCGGGATGTTCGTGGCCGGATCGACGAGGTGGGCGCAGTCGCCGAGGGCGAAGATGGCCTCGTCGCGGCTGGTCTGCAGCGTCGGGGTCACGACGAGCTGGTTGTTTCGCGCCGTCTCCAGCCCGTCGAGGTCGCGCAGGAAGTCCGGCGCGCGCACGCCGGCCGCCCACACGGTCAGCTCGGCCGGCACGAAGCGGCCGTCGGCGAGCCGGACGCCGTCTCCCCCGACCTCGGTCACCCGGGCGCCGGTCAGCACCTCGACGCCGATGCGGCCGAGGAGGGCGAGCACGTCCTGGGACAGCTTGGCCGGAACCGCCGGAAGGACCCGGTCCGCCGCCTCGATCAGGGTGAGCTTCAGGTCCTTGTCGGGGTCGATCCGGTCGAGCCCGGTCGCGGCGACCTGCCGGGTGGTGCGGTGCAGCTCGGCGGCGAGCTCGGTGCCGGTGGCGCCCGCGCCGATGATCGCGACGTGGAGCTGGCCCGGCCGCACCGGCTGCTCCTGGCTGTGGGCGCGGATCATCGCGTTGATCAGCCGGCGGTGGAAGCGCTCGGCCTGATCCGGCGTGTCGAGGGCGATGGCGTGCTCCTTCACCCCGGGCGTGCCGAAATCGTTGCTGGCGCTGCCGACCGCGATCACCAGGGTGTCGTAGGGCACCGAGCGCTCGGGGGTGACCTCGCGCCCCTCGGTGTCGTGGCTCGCCGCGAGGCGGATCGTCTTCGCGCCGCGGTCGAGGCCGGTCATCCGGCCGATGCGGTAGCGGAAGTGGTGGGCGTGGGCGTGGTGGAGGTAGTCCACCGCGTGGTGGCCGACATCCATGCTGCCGGCGGCGACCTCGTGCAGCAGCGGCTTCCAGATGTGGGTGCGCGAGCGGTCGACCAGGGTGATCTCCGCCAGCTTGCGGCGCCCGAAGCGGTCGCCGAGCCGGGTGGCGAGCTGGAGGCCCGCCGCGCCGCCACCCACCACCACGATCCGGTGGCGTTCCGTTCCATCCGTGCTGGTCATGCTGCCTCGGGCCCGTACCTGGTCGCGTCCACCGCGACCCTACGCCGCGGCGGAACGTTGGGGAAGCCCGCTCCGATGGCGGCCTGGATGCCGGATCGCGTGTCAGCCCCAGAGCGCGGGGTCGGGCGGGTGGATGGTGCTGCCCTGAAACAGCAGGCCGGGCTCGCGGTCGCGGGCGAGGAGGAGCGGGCCGTCGAGGTCGATCACCTCGGCGAAGCGTGCGAGCAGCATCGCCGGCGCCATCGCGAGCGAGGTGCCGAGCATGCAGCCGACCATCACCGACAGGCCGCGCTCCCGCGCCGCCCGCGCCAGGGCCAGGGCCTCGGTCAGGCCACCGGCCTTGTCGAGCTTGATGTTGATCGCGTCGTAGCGGTCCGCGAGCCCGTCGAGACCGGCGCGGTCGTGCAGGCTCTCGTCGGCGCAGAGCGGGATCGGGTGGTCGATCTCGGCGAGCAGCCCGTCCGCGTCCGCCGGCAGGGGCTGCTCGATCAGCGCGACCCGGGCGGCGGCGCAGGCGGCGAGGTTCGCCTCCAGGTTCGCCGGGCGCCACGCCTCGTTGGCGTCGACGATCAGCCGCGAGGCCGGCGCGCCCCGCCGCACCGCCGCGATGCGCTCCGGGTCGCCGTCGCCGGCGAGCTTGACCTTCAGCAACGGGCGTGCCGCCGCCCTGCGCGCCGCCGCCTCCATCTCCTCCGGAGACCCGACGCTGAGGGTGTAGGCGGTGGTCGCGGGCCCCGGCGCCGGCACGCCGGCGAGGTCGTGCACCGGCACGCCCCGTGCCTTGGCCTCGTAGTCCCACAGGGCGCAGTCGAGGGCGTTGCGGGCGGCGCCCGCCTTCATGCGGGTCTGGAACTCCTCGCGGGTCGCGCCGGCGGCCAGCGCCCCGGCCTGGGCGAGGATGAGGTCGCGCACGCCCTCCACGGTCTCGCCGTAGCGGGCGTAGGGCACGCACTCGCCCCGGCCGTGGACGACGCCGTCCGTCACCCCGGCCACCACCACGACCGCCTCGGTGCGGCTGCCGCGCGAGATGGTGAAGCGGCCGGCGATCGGCCAGGTCTCCACCGCGACGTCGAGCCGGATCATGCGCCGGCTCCCGCCGGATAGAGGGCGCCGAGCCGTTCGACGATGCCCTCGACGCCGAAGCGGACCGGATCGGTCGCCGGCAGGTCGTGCTCGCCCGCGAGCCGGTCGAGCAGGGCGCGGGCCTCGCCCTCGTCGAGGGCCTGGGTGTTGACCGCGATGCCGACCGGCCGGATCTCCGGATTGGTGAGGCCGCCGCAGCGGATCGTGAGGTCGATCACCTCCTGGATCGTCGGCAGGGGGTGCTGGACGCCGCGCATCCGGGTCCGGGTCGGCTCGTGGCAGATCACGAAGGCGTCGGCCTGCGCCCCGTGCAGCAGGCCGAGGCTGACCCCGGCGAAGGAGGGGTGGAACAGCGAGCCCTGGCCCTCGATCAGGTCCCAGTGCTCCGGCGCGGCGGCGGGGGAGATCCACTCGACGGCGCCGGAGATGAAGTCGGCCACCACCGCATCGATGGCGACGCCGCGGCCGGAGATGAACACGCCGGTCTGGCCGGTGGCGCGGAAATCGGCGTCGAAGCCCGCCGCGCGCAGGCCGCGCTCCAAGGCGAGGGCGGTGTACTTCTTGCCGACCGAGCAGTCGGTCCCGACCGTCAGCAGGCGCCGCCCCGGCCGCTTCGTCCCCTTGCCGGTGTCGAAATGCTGGTCGGAGTGACGCACGTCGTGGAGCTGGCGGCCCCTCCGCTGCGCGGCCTCCGCGATGGCCGGCACCGAGCCGAGGCGGGTGTGCAGGCCGCTCGCCACGTCGAGCCCGGCCTCGATCGCCGCCACGATGCTGGCGATCCAGTGCTCGGGCAGCACGCCGCCGGCATTGACGACGCCGACGATCAGCGTGCGCGCACCCTTGGCCATCGCCTCCGCGAGGGTGAGGTCGGGAATGCCGAGATCGGCGGCGCAGCCCGGCAGCCGCAACTGGCCGACGCACCATTCCGGCCGCCAGTCGACGATCCCGTAGGCGGTCTTCGCCGCGAGGCGGTCCGGCACGTCGCCGAGGAACATCAGGTAGGGCGTGGCGATCTGCATGATCCGCTCCGTCGGGGACTACGATCGATCGGGGCTGGCCGGTGGCAGGCAGCCGGCCGGGAGCCGGCCGAGGGCGTCTTCGCGGCCGGGCGGATGATGCGGGGCGGCGGGCCCTCGGGCAAGGGGTCTCGATCAAGGCTCGGTGGGCAACGGTCCCCGGCCGGGGTCCTGCCCCCGCTCCGCGGGCGGGCTCGTCCCGGATGCGATCCGGTGCCCGGTGGCCCGCTCCTTGCCTCGGCGACCCGCGACAGAACCGGGCAGCATCCGGCGGCGTCATCCCGGACCACAACCCGGAATGGCCGCCCTTGACGCCAAAGCTGGCGTGACGGACGTATGGCCCTGCCCACTCGGAGAGCACGTATGCGGTTGAAAAGTCTGCTTCCCGTCCTGATCGCCGGTCTCGCGGTCGCCCCGGCCTCGGCTCAGGAGCTGACCGGGACGCTGAAGAAGATCAAGGAGACGGGCCAGATCACCCTCGGCTACCGCGACTCGTCGGTGCCGTTCTCCTATCTCGACGGCAGCCAGAAGCCGGTCGGCTACGCGATGGACATCTGTCACAAGATCGTCGAGGCGGTGAAGGCCGACCTGAAGCTCGACAAGCTCGAGACCCGGCTGAACCCGGTGACCTCGGCGACCCGCATCCCGCTGATCGCCAACGGCACCGTCGACCTCGAATGCGGCTCGACCACCAACAACGTCGACCGCCAGAAACAGGTCTCGTTCACCAACACCCACTTCCTCACCGCGACCCGCTTCGTCGCCAAGAAGGCGAGCAACGTCTCGAAGTTCGAGGACCTGAAGGGCAAGACCGTCGTCTCGACCTCCGGCACCACCAACATCCGGCAGATCAACGAGTACAACACCGAGAAGAAGCTCGGCATCACGATCCTGCCGGCCAAGGACCACGCCGAGGCGTTCCTGATGGTCGAGACCGGCCGCGCCGTCGCCTTCGTGATGGACGACGTGCTGCTCGCCTCGCTCGCCGCCGGCTCGAAGGATCCCGGCGCCTACATGATCTCGGGCGACGCCCTGTCGAAGCCCGAGCCCTACGGGATCATGCTGCGCAAGGACGACGCCCCGTTCAAGAAGGTCGTCGATGCCGCCACGGCCGCCTTCTACAAGAGCCCCGAGGGCAAGGTGACCTACGATAAGTGGTTCACCAAGCCGATCCCGCCGCGGGACATCAACCTGAACCTGCCGATGAGCGAGCCGCTGCAGAAGGCGTTCGCCCAGCCGAGCGACAGCCCCGACCCGGCGATGTACTGAGGCCCCGGCGGCCCGGCTCGGTGACACGAGCCGGGCCGTTCTCCTGAAAATTCCCGGTGACAGCCCGTCGCCGGGGCCGCGTCGGCCTTCCGGGGCCGGCGGAAACGGTTAAGCATCACTCGCCGGAGCGCCGGCGGACGCGAGCGACGACATCCCCGCAGAGGACGGTCCTGGGGCAAGGCATGAACTACAACTGGAACTGGGGCATCTTCTTCGACCTGTCGCCCGAGGGCACCGGCACCTACGCCGACATGCTGCTGTCGGGGCTGATCTGGACGATCGTGACCGCCCTGTGCGCCTGGGTCATCGCCTTCGCGATCGGCTCGGTGGTCGGCGTGCTGCGCACCCTGCCGAGCCGGGCCGCCGCCCAGGCGGCCGGCAACGCCTACGTCGAGCTGTTCCGCAACATCCCGCTCCTCGTGCAGATGTTCCTGTGGTTCTTCGTGCTGCCGGAGGTGCTGCCGGAATCCTGGGGCGCCTGGCTCAAGCAGCTCCCGAACGCGCCGTTCTACACCGCCGTGGTCTGCCTCGGCTTCTTCACCGCCTCGCGCGTCGCCGAGCAGGTGCGGGCCGGCATCCAGGCCCTGCCGCGGGGCCAGCGCATGGCCGGCACCGCGCTCGGGCTCACCACCGCCCAGACCTACCGCTACGTGCTGCTGCCCAACGCCTACCGCATCATCCTGCCGCCGATGACCTCGGAGTTCCTCAACAACCTGAAGAACACGTCGGTGGCGCTGACGATCGGGCTGCTCGAACTCACCGCCCGCGCCCGCTCGATGCAGGAATTCTCGTTCCAGGTCTTCGAGGCGTTCACCGCCGCGACGCTCCTGTACATCCTCATCAACCTCGTGGTCGTGACCGTCTCCGGAATGCTGGAGCGCCGCTTCGCGGTGCCGGGTCGCTGATCGTCCTGGAACCCCGCGGAGCTGCACGGGGCAACTCCGCTGAGCGTGTATGTCATCGCATCATGTTCGCCGTCGACGCGGCGATCGCCTCGGCGAATGATGCTCAGCCGGCAGAGCCCTCCGATGTTCGCTGATTTCGACTTCAAGGTCATCCTGAACGCGCTGCCGTACCTGTTCCTGGACGGCATGACCTTCACCCTGACGCTGACGGCGCTCGCCGCCGTCGGCGGCGTGGTGCTCGGCACCCTGATCGCGATGATGCGCCTGTCCGGGATCCCGGGCCTGCCGCAGGTGGCCAAGCTCTACGTTAACTTCATGCGCTCGCTGCCGCTGGTGCTGGTGATCTTCTGGTTCTACTTCCTGGTTCCGTATATCGGCCAGTGGGTCACCGGGGCCGAGCGGCCGATCCAGGTCGGTGCCTTCTCCTCGTCGCTGATCACCTTCACGCTGTTCGAGGCGGCGTACTTCTCCGAGATCATGCGCGCCGGCATCCAGTCGATCCCCCGGGGCCAGGCGGCGGCGGCCTCGGCGCTCGGCCTGACCTACTGGCAGTCGATGGGCAACGTCATCCTGCCCCAGGCCTTCCGCAACATGCTGCCGGTACTGCTGACCCAGACCATCGTGCTGTTCCAGGACACGTCGCTCGTCTACGTGCTGTCGATCACCGACTTCCTCGGCGCCGCCTCGAAGGTCGCGCAGCGCGACGGCCGCCTCGTCGAGATGTACCTCTTCGCGGCGGTGGTCTACTTCACGATCTGCTTCATCGCCTCGCTGCTGGTGCGCCGCCTCCAGCGCCGCGTCGCCATCATCCGCTGACCTCGGGACCACGCTCATGACCTCGTCCGCGATGCCCCCGGCCACCCCCGCCCCGAACCCGGCCGCCCCCCTGGACGTCCCGCCGACCGGCCCGGTGACGGCGCCGCTCGCCACGCCGGCCGCCACCCAGGCCGCGCCCGGCACGCCGATGATCGCCATCGACAACGTCAGCAAGTGGTACGGCGACTTCCAGGTGCTGACCAACTGCACCACCGCGACCCGCAAGGGCGAGGTGGTGGTGGTCTGCGGTCCCTCGGGCTCGGGCAAGTCGACGCTCATCAAGTGCGTCAACGCCCTGGAGCCGTTCCAGAAGGGCCAGATCACCGTCGACGGCACCCAGGTCGCCAACAGGAAGACCAACCTGCCGAAGCTCCGCTCGCGGGTCGGCATGGTGTTCCAGCACTTCGAGCTGTTCCCGCACCTGACGATCACCGACAACCTCAGCCTCGCCCAGCGCAAGGTGCTCGGCCGCGGCAAGGACGAGGCGGTGGCCAAGGGGCTGGCGCTGCTGGAGCGGGTCGGGCTGAAGGCGCACGCCCACAAGTTCCCGGGCCAGCTCTCCGGCGGCCAGCAGCAGCGCGTCGCCATCGCCCGGGCGCTCGCGATGAACCCGATCGTGATGCTGTTCGACGAGCCGACCTCGGCGCTGGACCCCGAGATGGTCGGCGAGGTGCTCGACGTGATGGTCGAACTCGCCCGCGAGGGCATGACCATGATGGTGGTGACCCACGAGATGGGCTTCGCCCGCAAGGTCGCCAACCGGGTGATCTTCATGGACAAGGGCGAGATCGTCGAGGACGCCCACAAGGAGGACTTCTTCGGCAGCCCCCGCAGCGAGCGGGCGCAGCAGTTCCTGTCGCGCATCCTCTCGCACTGACCCGCGCCCGCCCTACCTCGCCCTCTCAATCCGGGGCATGGGAGGTGAGATCCGATGCGGATGATCGGCAACTGGCGCTCGGCGGCGGCCTTCCGGGTGCGGATCGCCCTCAACCTGAAGGGGCTTCCCTGCGAGGAGACCTTCATCGACCTCGACGCCGGCGACCAGCACCGGCCGGAGTTCCGGGCGATCAACCCGCAGGGCGCTGTGCCTGCCTTCTTCGACGGCGACGGGCCGCCCCTGACCCAGTCGCTGGCGATCCTCGACTACCTCGAGGACATCCATCCCGAGCCGCCGCTGCTGCCGCGCGACCCGAGGGCGCGGGCGCGGGCCCGGTCGCTGGCCCAGGTCGTCGCCTGCGACAGCCACCCGCTCTACGTGCCGCGGGTGCGCCACTACCTCACCGACACCCTCGGCGTGCCGCGCGACGCGATGCTGGACTGGCTGCGGCACTGGTTCGCCACCGGGCTCACGACCCTGGAGACGCGCCTGACCCGGGAGCCGGGCACCGGCCGCTACTGCCAGGGCGACGCGATCAGCCACGCCGACCTCTGCCTCGTCAGCCTGTGGGTCGGCACCGCGATCTTCGGCGTCGACACCGCGTCCTATCCCACGGTGCGCCGCATCGCCGAGGATTGCCTGTCGCAGGACGCCTTCGCCCGCGCCCACCCGAAGCGCCAGCCGGGAGCGCCGGCCTGACGCTCCGGGTGAGGCTTCGGCACCCGGCTCAGCCGTCCATCCGGTGAGCCAGGACGGCGACGGCCGCGACCGCCGCCGCGAGCCCGGCGCCGAGCGCCGGCAGGTGGCCGTAGGCCAGGCCGGCATCGATCGCCACGCCGCCGATCCAGGCGCCGGCGGCGTTGCCGAAGTTGAACGCCCCCTGGTTGACCGTCGAGGCGAGGGCGCGGGCACCCTCGGCGGCGCTCAGCACCCGCATCTGCAGCGGCGCCACCAGCGCGAAGGCGAGGATGCCCCACAGGCCGATCACCGCCGTGGCCGGGATCAGCCCGGCGCTCGCCGGCATCAGCACCAGGAGGGTGGCGACCAGCGCCACCGCGAGGCCGATCACCGAGGGCATCAGCCGCCAGTCGCCGAGGCGGCCGCCGAGCATGTTGCCGAGCGTCAGGCCGACGCCGAACAGCAGCAGGATCCCGGTGATCTGGCCCGGCGTCGCCCGCGCGGTGTCGGCCAGCAGCGGCGCCACGTAGGTGAACACGCTGAACAGGCTCGCGGATGCCAGCACGCTGAGCAGCATCGCCAGCACCACCTGCAGCCGGCGCAGCACCCGCGCCTCGGCCAGCAGGTTGCCGCCCTCCGCCGGCAGGTGGCGCGGCAGCCACGCCATCAGGGCGACCGCCGCCACGACCCCGATCCCGACCACCGCCGCGAAGGTCGCCCGCCAGCCGAAGGCGTGGCCGAGCGCGGTGCCGAAGGGCACGCCGAGCACGTTGGCGAGGGTCAGCCCGGTGAACATCGCTGCGATGGCGCTCGCCTTGCGGTGCGGCGGCACGAGGTCCGCCGCTACCACCGAGCCGAGGCCGAAGAAGGCGCCGTGGCAGAGCGCGGTGACGATGCGGGCCAGCATCAGCAGGCCGTAGCCGGAGGCGAGGGCGCACAGCGCGTTGCCGAGGATGAACAGGCCGATGAGGGCGAGCAGCGCCCGGCGCCGGTCGAGCCGCGCGACCAGGATCGCCACCACCGGCGAGCCGAAGGTGACGCTGAGCGCGTAGGCGGAGACCAGCAGGCCGGCCTGCGGGATCGTGACGCCGAGATCGGTCGCCATCTCGGGCAGAAGGCCCATGATGACGAACTCGGTGGTGCCGATGCCGAACGACGCCACGGCGAGGGCGACGAGCGCGAGGGTGACCGGGGAGCGCGAGGCTTCGACCCCGGCCCGGAGGATGTGCTGCATGACGGCTCCCGCTGTTGCGCTGCAACATAGGGCGCGTGCGGTGCCACGGTTCAGGGGCCGGTCCGCATGGGACGTCTGCGGCCGGCGCACGGGCGTGACCGGGGAGGGGTCATCCGCGCGGGGCGGGCGCGGCCTCTTCCGCCAGGAGCGCGGCGGGAGTGCGGGGAGGTGCCGCGGGCACCGGCGTGCCGCGCTGGCTCGCGAGTTCGCGCAGCTCGGGCGCCTGGGCGGTGTCGTCGACGGTCAGGAACAGGCCGCGGTGGCGGGCGGCGGTGCCGAGATCGGCCCGGCTGGTGAGCACGCTCATCGCCGGGCTGAGCAGCAGGCCGGCCGCGACCGGGGCCATCCACAGCCCGAGCAGCGGGTCGCCGGCATAGAGCAGCCCGGCCGCGAGGGCGCCGCCGGCCACCAGGGCGTCGAGCTGGAGCCGGCACGCCTCCGGCCACGGCACCCGGCGGTCGTCGCGGACCTGCGCGTCCCAGCGCACCACCCGTCCGGCGAAGGTCGAGACCACGGCGCCGGCATTGAACAGGGTCAGGACAGGCCACAGCAGCACCCACTGCGCCTGCTCCAGGGCGGCGCTGGCCAGCAGCGGCCCGGTGCCGCCGAACGCCGCCCGGCGCGTCCGGTCGAACAGGACGTGGGCGAGGCTCGCGAGCTTCGGCACGGCCAGGACCGCGACGGTGACGGCGGCGAGCGCGTGGGCGGCCGCGCCCGGCAGGGTCAGCCCGTAGCCGAGCAGGCCGAGATTGCCGTCGCGGGCCGCCTGCAGGGTGCCGAGCGCCAGGAACGCGACCCAGAGCGGCGAGACGAGGTAGGCGAGGATGCCGGAGATGAGGTGCCAGCGGCTGCCGGCGGTGAGGCCCGGCAGGCCGACGACGCCGAGATGCTGCAGGTTGCCCTGGCACCAGCGCCGCTCGCGGCCGAGGAGGTCGACGAGGTTGGTCGGCATCTCCTCCCAGGTGCCGCCCTCCTCCGGCAGCAGGCGCAATTCCCAGCCGGCGCGGCGGAACAGGGCGCCCTCCACCGTGTCGTGGCACAGGATCTCGCCGCCGAGCGGCGCCCGGCCGGGCAGCACCGGCAGTTCCGCGGTCTCGGCGAAGGCGGTGAGCCGCAGGATCGCGTTGTGGCCCCAGTAGCTGCCGTCCGGTCCCTGCCAGGCGTCGAGGGCGCGGATCGAGAGCGGCGCGTAGAGCCGCACGGCGAATTGCTGGATGCGGGCGAACAGCGTGTCGCGCCCGGCGGCGTAGGACACGGTCTGGATCAGGCCGACGCGGGGGTTGTCCTCCATCAGCCGCACCAGCCGGCGCATCGTGGCGCCGGTCATCAGGCTGTCGGCGTCGAGCACGATCATGAAGTCGTACTCGGCGCCGTGGCTGCGGCAGAACTCGTCGATGTTGCCGGCCTTGCGGCCGCTGTTGTCGGCGCGGCGGCGGTAGCGGATCGCCGGCAGGCCCGGGCCGGCCGCCGCGCGCCACTCCCGCGCCAGGGCGAACTCGCGCTCCTCCTCGGCCGCGATGCCGGGATCGCGGGTGTCGCTGAGGACGAAGATGTCGAGATCGCTCCCGTCGCCGCCCGCCCGGGCGAGGGAGCGCGCCATCACCCGGATCGCGGCGAAGACGGCGGCCGGATCCTCGGCATGGATCGCCACCACCGCCGCGGTGCGGCTGCGCCCGCTGGCGACGGCGGGAAGGACGGCCGCGGCGCGTTCGATCTCCGACTGCACCCGCCGGCCGAGCCGGGCGGCGACCGCCCCGTAGGCGTATTGCCACGCGATGTACGATTGCCACGCCATGACCAGCACGAACAGGGCCAGCACGGTCCCGCCGAGCGGATCCCGCACCGGGGCGGCGAGGCAGGCGAGCCACGCGACCAGGGCGGTCGTGGCCAGGGTCGGCACCGCGAGGGCGAGCCGGCGCGCGCGAAGCGACGCGGGGCGCGGCAGGTCGGAAGGGGTCATGGGCGACGGATCGATCTGGGGGAGCCGCACGGAAGGGAAGGAACCTGACGACGGGGTGCTGCCACGTCCGGCGGTGTCTTGCTAGGTCGCGGGGGCTGAACGGCGTCAGAACGTTGGCGGAGACGAGGCATGCCGCCCGCGCATATTCCGGAAACCATTCGGAAACCCTGTTCCCAACAGGATGCCGCCGTTCTCCGGCGATTCGGCCGCACCCGCCGGCCGCGCCTTCGGAGCGCCGCTCTCGCCACCCTGTCCGGTCCCGTCCGGTCCCTGGAACCGCTCCCTTGATCGAAGCGTTGCGAGAATGAGTACGGCCAAGCTTAGGCTCGGAAGCCCGCAAGGCCAGGGGAGTTCCAGATGACCGTCAGGCGGTACACGCGGCCGAGCGCCGCGCACCACGCCGGGGCACGGCGTCGCGCCGGCCCGGTAGCGACGGCGCCCTCTCGCACCGGCTCGCATCGATGAGCGCCGCCGTGATGGTTCCCCTCCGGCCGGTCGAGCGCCTCGCCCCGAGCCGCTCGGTCGATTTCAACCTGTTCATGACGGTCGATGCGGTCAGCGGCATCTGGCAGTACGGCCTCGACCTCGCGATGGAGCTCGACCGCCACGGCATCGGCGTCACCCTGGCGGTGCTCGGCCCGGAGCCGAGCCAGGACCAGTTGCGGGCGACCCGGGCGATCCGCGGCCTCGACCTGCGGGTGCCCGGCGCCGCCCTCGAATGGGGGGCGCTCGGCCGCAACGAGATCGAGATGGCGGCCTGGATGGTCGCCCGCGAGGCCGAGCGGGCGCAGGCCGACCTCATCCACCTCAACAGCCCGACCTTCGCCGCGCTGACGCAGTTCCGGGCGCCGGTGGTGGCCGCGACCCATGGCTGCGTCGCGACCTGGTGGATGGCGATGCGCGGCAGCCAACTGCCGCCGGACCTCGCGTGGCGGGCGGCCCTCACGGCGGAGGGTTGCCGGCGCGCCGACCTGCTCCTCGCCCCGACCCGGACCTTCGCCGAGGCGACCGCCGCGGCCTACGGCCTGTCCTCGGCGCCGCTGGTGGTGCCGAACGGCCGGCGCAGCGCCGCCGCCCGGGGTCACCGCAGCCCGGCCGGGTCGGCCTCGCCCTTCGCCTTCGCCGCCGGGCGGCTGTGGGACGAGGCCAAGAACGCCCGGATCCTCGACGGCGTCGCCGGGCGAATCGGCCTGCCGCTCCTCGCCGCCGGGCCCTTGAAGGGGCCGAACGCGGCGCAGTTCGTGCCGCGCCACATGCGCGCCCTCGGGGTGCTCAGCGAGCAGGACATCACCCGCTGGCTCGCCGGGGCGCCGATCTACGTCTCGGCCGCGCGCTACGAGCCGTTCGGCCTCGGCGTGCTGGAGGCGGCCGGCGCCGGCTGCGCCCTGGTTCTGTCCGACATCCCGACCCACCGCGAACTCTGGGACGAGGCGGCGATCTTCATCCCGCCGGACGACGAGGCCGGCTTCGCCTGCGCGATCGAGACCGTCGCGGCCGACCCTGCGGTCCGCGCCCGCCTCGGGGCCGAGGCGCAGGCCCGCGCCGCCGCCTACACCGCCGCGGCGATGGCCGAGGGGGTGCTGGGCGCGTACCGGACGGTGCTTGAACGCCTGGAGCCCTGCACCGGCGTGGCGTGGTAGGCGATCAGCTCCGCCCGACCGCCGCGCGCAGGAGCTTCAGCGCGTCCTCGCTCGCCCATTCCGCCGGTCCCTTCATCACGCCCAGGCGGCAGCCGGCGGGATCGATCAGCAGGGTCGTGGGCAGGCCGACGAGATCGCCGCTCTTCTGGAGCACCGGCAGGGACTGGCCGGGCGGGTCGGCGTAGTAGGCGAGGCGGGTGATCCCGTTCTCCCGCATCCAGGCCCGCGGGCGGTCGAGGTTGCGGGTGTCGACGTTGAGGGCGACGACCTCGAAATCCGGCCCGCCGAGGACGCCCTGGAGCCGGTCGAGGGCCGGCATCTCGGCCTTGCACGGCGCGCACCACGTCGCCCACAGGTTCAAGAGGACGGTCCTGCCCCGCAGGCTGTCGAGGCTCGTCGGCTCACCGTCGGGGCCGCGGAACGACAGGGCGGGGGCGGGCTTGGGCGCCGGATCGACCTGGAGCGCCGCCACCTCGCCGCGGGCGAGCGGCGCGAGGCGGGCGGCCGTCGCCGCGGCGGCCGGGCAGGCGCTGTTGCCCCCGTCCCGACTCCCGTATAGGGCGGCCCCGAGACCGAGTGCCGCGACGAGGAGTCCGCCCCCGAGGGCGAGGCGAAGGGTCTTCGTCATGAGAGTCGGGCCGGACGAGGTGTGGACATGAGCAACCGGATGTGGGGCGGGCGCTTCGCGAGCGGCCCCGCCGAGATCATGGAGGAGATCAACGCCTCCATCGGGTTCGACAAGCGCCTCGCCCCCCAGGACATCCGGGGCTCGCTCGCCCATGTCGCGATGCTGGGCAAGGCGGGGATCCTGCCGGCCGAGGATGTGGCGGCGATCGAGGAAGGGCTCAAGACGGTCCGCGGCGAAATCGAGGCCGGGCAGTTCACGTTCCGTCGAGACCTCGAAGACATCCACATGAGCGTGGAGAGCCGGCTGCGCGAGATCGTCGGGCCCACGGCCGGGCGGCTGCACACCGCCCGCTCGCGCAACGACCAGGTCGCCACCGACATGCGGCTGTGGGTGCGCGACACCCTGGACGAGCTGGATGCCCAGGCCGCCGACCTCCAGCGGGCGCTGGCCGAGACGGCCTTGCGGCACGCCGGCACGGTGATGCCGGGCTTCACCCACCTGCAATCGGCCCAGCCGGTCACCTTCGGCCACCACCTGCTCGCCTATGTCGAGATGCTGGCCCGCGACCGCGGCCGGTTCCGCGACGCCCGCGCCCGCCTCAACGAGTGCCCGCTGGGTGCGGCGGCGCTCGCCGGCACCTCGTTCCCGATCGACCGCCACGCCACCGCGGCCGCGCTCGGCTTCGACCGGCCGACCGCGAACTCGCTCGATTCCGTCGCCGACCGCGACTTCGCCCTCGAAGCCCTCTCGGCCGCCTCGATCACCGCGATCCACCTGTCGCGCTTCGCCGAGGAGATCGTGGTCTGGACCTCGGCGCAGTTCGGCTTCGTGAAGCTCTCCGACCGCTTCACCACCGGCTCGTCGATCATGCCGCAGAAGCGCAACCCCGACGCCGCCGAGCTGGTGCGGGCGAAGTCCGGCCGGGTGATCGGCGCGCTCTCCGCGCTGCTGATCGTGATGAAGGGCCTGCCGCTCGCCTATTCCAAGGACATGCAGGAGGACAAGGAGGGCACCTTCGACGCGCTCCAGACCCTCTCGCTGTGCCTCGCGGCGATGAGCGGCATGGTGCGCGACCTGGAGCCGGTGCCGGAGGTGCTGAAGGTCGCAGCCGGCTCCGGCTACGCCACCGCCACCGACCTCGCCGACTGGCTGGTGCGCGAACTCGGCCTGCCGTTCCGCGATGCCCATCACGTGACGGGCCGCCTCGTCGGCCTCGCCTCCGCCCGTGGAATCGGCCTGGAGGCGCTGAGCCTCGACGAGATGCAGGCCGAGGAGCCGCGCATCACGGCGGAGATTCACGCGGTGCTCGGCGTCCAGAACTCCGTGAACAGCCGCACCAGCTACGGCGGCACCGCCCCGGCCAACGTGCGGGCGCAGGCGGAGCGCTGGCTCGGCCTGCTCGCGCAGCAATCGCCGGCCTGACCGTCACCGGGGCCGGCCCTCCCCGGAGGGCCGCGCCTCATTCGAACACCGGACCTTCAAGGGGAGGACTTTCCATGGATCTCGGACTCAAGGGCAAGCGCGCCATCGTCCTGTCGTCGAGCCGCGGCCTCGGCCGCGGCATCGCCGAGAGCCTCGCGGCGGAGGGCGCCGACGTGCTGCTCACCGCCCGCTCGGCCGAGCGCCTCGACGAGGCGGTGGCGGCGATCAACGGCCGCGGCCAGGGCCGCGCCCACGCCTTCGTGGGCGACCTCACCGGCAGCGTCGAGGCGATCCACGCCGCGGCGCAGGAGAAGCTCGGCGGCGTCGACATCCTCGTCGCCAACACCGGCGGCCCCCCCGCCGGCACGGCGCTCGGCGTCGCGCCCGAGGCCTGGGCACCGCAATTCGAGGCGATGGCGGTGCCGGTGTTCCGCCTCGCCGGGCTGGTCCTGCCGGGGATGCGCGAGGCCGGGTTCGGCCGCATCGTCGTGGTGGCGTCGAGCGGCGTCGAGCAGCCGATCCCGAACCTCGTGATGTCGAACGCGCTGCGGGCCTCGATCGCCGGCTGGGCCAAGACCCTCTCGGCCGAGGTCGCGGCGGACGGCGTCACCGTCAACATGATCCTGCCGGGCCGCATCGAGACCGACCGCACCGGCGAACTCGACGCCGCCAACGCCAAGAAGCAGGGCAAGACCCCCCAGGAGATCGCCGAGGCGGCGCGCACCGCGATCCCCGCCAGGCGCTACGGCCGGGTGCAGGAATTCGCCGACGTCGCCTGCTTCCTCGCCTCGGAGCGGGCCTCCTACGTCACCGGCAGCATGGTGCGGGTCGACGGCGGCGCGATCCGGTCGATCTGACCGGTGGACCCGGCGACGGGTCCGGCAGTGCCCCGTGCCGCCGGATCCCGGGCTCTCGCGGCGCTCGGCGCCTGCACCCTCGCTGTGCTGGGCGCCTGCGACCGCGACGCGCCGCAACCGGCGGCCCGGATCGCGACGGCCGAGGTCGCGGGCACCGTCCTGAGCGTGGCGGTGCCCTCCGGGCGTCGGGCGGTCGCGATCCCGGCCGGGCTCGTGCTCGGACTGGAGAAGGCCGGCGCGCGGCGGCGCATCGACGCCATGACGCTGGAACTGGGCCGGGACGCGGCCGGGGTCTCCTTCGATCAGGTCCGCGGCACCGGCGCGGCGGCGATCCGCTACGGCGTGGTGCGCAGTCCCGGAGGATCGGGCGGCGACGAGGTCACGCTGGTCGCCGAGCGGCGCTGCGCCGACGCCATCGTCACGCTGCACTTCGCCACGCAGGTCGAGGAGCCGGAGGCGCCCGACCTCGAAGCGGCCTTCGCGGTGCTGGCGGGCGCCCGCTGCTCGTCGGGACGGTGAACGCGCCCAAGAGGGACGCGCTGGGTTGCAGGCTCCAGCCTACCCCTTGTCGCGCATCAGGCGCGCCTTGTCGCGCTGCCAGTCGCGCTCCTTGGCGGTCTCGCGCTTGTCGTGGAGCTTCTTGCCGCGGCCGAGGCCGAGTTCGACCTTCGCCCGGCCGCGGTCGTTGAAGTAGATCTTGAGCGGGATGACGGTGTAGCCCTCGCGCTGGGTCGCGCCGATGAACTTCTGGATCTGCCGCTTGTGCAGCAGCAGGCGCCGGGGCCGCTTCGTCTCGTGGTTGAAGCGGTTGGCCTCCAGATATTCCGGGATGTAGGCGTTGAAGAGGAAGAACTCCTCCCCCGAGGGGCCGGCATAGGCCTCGCCGATCGTGGCCTTGCCGCCGCGCAGGGATTTCACCTCGGTGCCGGTCAGCGCGATGCCGGCCTCGACCGTGTCGGTGATCTCGTAGTTGAAGCGGGCCTTGCGGTTGTCGGCGACGATGCGTCGGCTCGGGTCGGGCTTCGGGGCCATCGGGTCCGTGTCTGTTGGGCTTGCGCGAGCGGGGTGCCCGCTCGCGCGGGGACCGCCCTCAGTGGTTGATCAGGCCGGCATGCCGGAGGGCGAAGTCGACCGCCTCGCGGGTGGCCGGGCCGACCGGCACCATCGGCAGGCGCGCCTCCTCGCTCATCAGGCCGAGGCGGGAGAGGGCGTATTTGGGCGGCGCCGGGTTGGTCTCAAGGAACAGGTTGGTGTGGAGCGGCATCAGCCGGTCCTGGAGCGTCAGCGCCGCGCGGTAGTCCCCGGCGAGGCAGGCCTCCTGGAAGTCGGCGCACAGGCGCGGCGCCACGTTCGACGACACCGAGATGCAGCCGTGGCCGCCATGGGCCATGAAGCCGAGCGCCGTCGCATCTTCGCCAGAAAGTTGGACGAAGTCTTCGCCCATGGCTTGGCGTTGCAGGCTGACCCGGGCGACGTTGGCGGTGGCGTCCTTCACCCCGGCGATGTTCGGCAACTCGTAGAGCCGCTTCATGGTGTCGACGCTCATGTCGATCACCGAACGGGCCGGAATGTTGTAGATCAGGATGGGAATCCCGATGGCGTCGTTCACCGCCTTGAAGTGCCGGTACAGCCCCTCCTGCGTCGGCTTGTTGTAGTACGGCGTGACGATGAGGACCGCATCCGCCCCGGCCTTCTCCGCATGACGGGCGCGCTCGACCGCCTCCGCCGTGGAGTTGGAGCCGGCACCGGCCACCACCGGCACCCGGCCGGCGGCCTCGTCGATGCAGGCCTCGACCACCCGGTCGTGCTCGCCATGGGTGAGGGTCGGGCTCTCGCCGGTGGTGCCGACCGGGACGAGGCCGTGGGTGCCGTTCTCGATCTGCCAGCCCACGAAGGACCGGAAGGCTTTCTCGTCGAAGGCCCCGTCGCGGAACGGCGTCACCAGGGCGGTGAGCGAGCCCCTCAGGCGCTGCGAGATCTGCGTCGACGTCATGCTGGCGTTCCTCGACCCGGTCCGGGCTGTTTCGCTCCGGGACTGCGGCCCGGCGGCCGCATCGCTTCGGACCCGGCCGTTCGGCTGCCGACACATAGGGCCTCCGCGGGCGGCGCGCAAACGCCGAACGCACAGGGCTAATGGCTTCTTAACGCGACGCTTCCACCATGCGGCGTCGGGCCATCCAGGGAACCAGCGAAGAGGGAAGCAGGATCATGCAGCCTATGCTCCGGCGGCGCCGCCTCGCGGTTCTGGCCCTCCTGGCCTCGGGCAGCGCCCTCGGCGGCTGGCACGCCCTCGCGGCCGGGCCCAACACCGCGGCGGCGACGCAGGCCGGGGCCGCGCCGGGGCTCGGCCGCCCGGCCGCGACCGGCTCCGCGGCCATCGGCGACGAGGCGGGCGCCGCCCTCTCGCCGCGGGCGACGGTCCCGGACGACGACGAGGCCGGCCTGCGCAGCAGCGTCGGCCCCGACGAGGGCGCTTCCTCCCGCAAGCTGCCGGCCGGGGTGTCGGCCTACGCCTCCGCCGATCCCGATGCGCCGATCGCCTTCCCGATTCCCGACGCCGCGGTGACGCCGCCGGCCCCGGTCCCGGCGGTGCCCGATCCGGGCCGGCCGTCGCTCGCCGTCGACCTCGACATCCCCGCCCTGCGCAGCGCCGTCGAGGCCTATCGCCGGGGCAAGGTCGACGAGGGCGACCGGATCCGCGACGGCTTCGGCGACCCCGCCGCGCGGGCGCTGCTCGACTGGGTGGCGATCCGCTTCGGGGCCGGGATCAGCTTCGAGCGCATCACCGCCTTCGTGCGCGACACGCCGGACTGGCCGGCGACGGGCCTGCTGCGCCGCCGGGCGGAGGCGGCCCTGCTCAGCCAGCGCAAGTCCCCGGCTCTGGTGCGGGCGTTCTTCGCCACCCGCCGGCCGTCGAGCCCGCCGGGCCGCTTCGCCCTCGCCCTCGCCTTCAGGGCCGACGGCCTCGACGAGGACGCCGCCACCCTGGTGCGCGAGCTGTGGCGCGACGACGTTTTCGGCCGCAGCCTCGAACTCAGGGTCCTCGACGCCTTCCCGGGGTTGATCGGCGAGGTCGAGCACCGCGCCCGCATGGAGCGGGCGCTGATGAAGGAGGATTGGGAGACCGCCGGCCGGGCCGCCACCTATGCCGGCCGGGCCTACGGCACCCTGGTGCGGGCCCGCCGCGCCGTCGAGAGCAAGGCGTCGAATGCCGGCGCCGCCCTCGACGCGGTGCCGCCGTCGCTGCGCAACGATTCGTCGTTCCTGTTTTCCCGCGCCCAGTACCTGCGCCGCAGCGAGAAGTTCACCGAGGCCGCCGCGGCGCTGCTCGCCGCTCCGCGCAACCCCGAAGTGCTGGTCGACCCCGAGGAGTGGTGGACCGAGCGCCGCATCGTCGCCCGCAAGCTGCTCGATCTCGGCGACGCCCGCACCGCCTACGCGGTGGTGGCCGGCCACAGCGCCCGGGTGACCGAGAAGCGCATCGAGGCCGAGTTCCACGCCGGCTGGATCGCCCTGCGCTTCCTGCGCGAGCCCGAGACCGCCGCCCGCCACTTCGCCGCCGCCGCGGCCGTCGCCGAGACGCCGATCTCGCTCGCCCGCGCCGCCTACTGGCAGGGCCGCGCCGCGGAGGCCGGAGGGCAGGGGGCCGAGGCCAGGGGCTTCTACGAGCGCGCGGCCTCGCAGCCGATCGCCTATTACGGCCAGCTCGCCAGGGCGAAGCTCGGGCAGGCGACGCTGCCGCTGCGCCAGCCCGACAGCCTGGAAGGCGAGGCCCGCGCCGCCTTCGAGGCGCGGGCACCGATCAAGGCCCTGCGCACGCTCGCCGCCGCCGGGCTGAAGGAGCTGGCGCTGCCGCTCTCCATCGACCTCGCCCAGCGCCTGAACGACCCCGCCGAGCTGAACGCGCTCGGCGACGTCGCGGTGGCGGTCAACGATCCCCGCGCCCTGGTGGCGATCGGCAAGATCGCGGTCCAGCGCGGCCTGCCGCTCGACCAGCACGCCTATCCGGTGATCGGCATCCCGACCTACGAGGCGTTCTCGGCGGTGCCGCAGGTCGAGCGCGCGATGGTCTTCGCCATCGCCCGGCAGGAGAGCCAGTTCGACCCCCGGGCGATGTCGAGCGTCGGCGCCCGCGGGCTGATGCAGATGATGCCGGCCACCGCCCAGCGCACCGCCCGCCGCGTCAGCACCGCCTTCGACCAGGACCGCCTCACCAGCGACCCGGCCTACAACGCCCGTCTCGGCCAGGCCCATCTCGGCGAGCTGATGGAGGATTGGCGCGGCTCCTACATCCTCGCCTTCGCCTCCTACAATGCCGGCGGCGGCAACGTGAAGAAGTGGATCGACGCCTACGGCGACCCGCGTGACCCGGCCGTCGACCCGGTCGACTGGGTCGAGCGCATCCCGTTCACCGAGACCCGCAACTACGTCCAGCGGGTGACGGAGAACCTGCAGGTCTACCGCCACCGCCTCGACGGCAAGAGCGCGCTGCTGATCGGCGACGACCTGCGGCGGGGGGCGAGGTAAGGCCGCGCCCGCCGGGCGTGCCTCATACGGTTTCCGGTTGATCGCTCGGCGATCCCTACGGGATCGTGGCGATTGCTGCGCAATCGCTTCCCGATGCGGAAATCGGCTTCGCTCATGCGTGCGGAGCAAAGCTCCGCCGCGCGGGCTGGTGATACGGAATCCGGAAGCAATCTTCCGGATCCCGTATCACACCGCCCCGTGCGCCTCGACGGTGAGCGCGTAGAGCGAGTGCGAACTCGCCATGTAGAGCCGGTTGTTCTTCGGGCCGCCGAAGGTGAGGTTGGGGCAGCGCTCCGGCAGGCGGATGAAGCCGATCGGCTTGCCCTGCGGGTTGAACACCATCACCCCGTCGAGATCCTCGGGGCGTCCCTTGAGGCCGTAGACCTTGCGGCCGCCGACCTCGGTCGGCTCGGCCTGGAGCGCGCCGTTGCTGCCCCAGCCGCACCACAGGTTGCCGTCGCGGTCGACCTTGAACCCGTCGAGGGCGCCCTGGTCGGCGGCGTCGATGAGCTTGGTCCTGTTGGCCACCGTGCCGTCCGGGCGGACGTCGTAGCTCCAGATGCTGCGGTTGGGCGTGCCCTTCCACTCGACGACGTAGAGCTTCGACTCGTCGGGCGAGAAGGCGAGGCCGTTCGGGTTGACGAGGTCGGTGATGACCGGCCTCAAGCCGCCGGCCGGATCGATCCGGTAGACGAAGGTGCCGGGCTGCTCGGGCTGGGCCTTGAAGCCTTCCCAGTTGCCGTTGATCCCGAACAGCGGGTCGGTGAACCAGACCGAGTCGTCCGACTTCACCACCACGTCGTTGGGCGCGTTCAGCCGCTTGCCCGCGTGGGTGTCGGCCAGCACCGTGAGCGATCCGTCGCGCTCGGTGCGGGTCACCCGCCGCGTCACCGAATGCTCGCAGGTGACGAGCCGCCCCTGCCGGTCGCGGGTGTTGCCGTTGGCGTAGTTCGACGGGCTGCGGAACACCGAGAAGCGGCCGTCCTTCTCGTCGTACTGCATGATCCTGTTGTTGGGGATGTCGCTGACCAGCAGCGTGCCGGTCTCCGGGAAGTAGGCCGGCCCCTCGGCCCAGCGCATGCCGCTGGCGAGCTGCTCCAGGGTGCTGCTGTAGATCCGGTACTTCGCGAAGCTCGGATCGAGGATCTCGACCGCCGGGTCCGGGTAGCGCTGGTTGGGCGTGAACGGGAACGCCTGGGCCCGCGCCCCGCGCGGCAGGAGGGCCAGGGCTGAGGCGGCCAGGGCCGCGGCGGCTCCGCTTGCGCCCAGCAGGGCGCGTCGTGTCGTGGTCATGCGATTGTCCTCCCCGGCTCGCCGGCGCTCGTCGGGGCGGCGCCGGGCGGCTGGCGGGACCTTACGAAGCCCGGCCGTTCGCCCTCCAATCCAATTGCGGCATCCAGCGATGCAAAAGCCGCATCGCCGGCCGGCTCAGGTGAGGGCCTGCTCGGCGGGGCGGGCGATGGAGGCGCCCGGCCGGCGCGCGAAGTCGGGGATCGCCTCCTCGAACACCGTCTCGGCGGCCGCGCGGTCTCCCGCCGCCACCGCGGCGGCGAGCCGGGCGAGCCAGCTTTCGAGCTGGGCGCGGTCGGCGAAGATCGGACGCGCCGCCATCACGCCGTCGATGCCGTCGAGGTTCACCATCGGCTCGTCGTGGGCGAACAGGATCTCGTTCAGCCGCTCGCCGGGCCGGGCGCCGGTGGTCACGACCTCGATGTCCTCGCCGGGCTCGAAGCCGGCGAGGCGGATCATCCGCTCGGCGAGGTCGCGGATGCGGACCGGCTGGCCCATCTTGAGCACGTAGACGGCCGCGCGCTGGTCGCCGGCCGCCGCCACCCGCGCCTCGCGGTCGGCGTGCGAGGCGGCGGTGAGGACGAGGTCGGACGCCTCCCGCACCGTCATGAAGTAGCGCACCATGTCGGGATGGGTGACGGTGACCGGGCCGCCGCGGGCGATCTGGGCCTTGAACACCGGCACCACCGAGCCGACCGAGCCGAGCACGTTGCCGAACCGCACCGCGACGAGGCGGGGGACGCCCTCGGCCTGCCGCGCATCGAGGGCATCCTGTGCATCGAGGACGTTCTGCGCATCGAGCGCCTGGGCGTACATCTCGGCGAAGCGCTTGGTGGCGCCGAGCTGCGAGACCGGCTCGATCGCCTTGTCGGTCGAGATCATCACCAGCGCCCGCGCGCCCGCCGCCAGCGCCGCGTCGGCGACGTTGACCGAGCCGAACACGTTGGTCTTGATGCCCTCGGTCCAGTCGCGCTCGAGGTACGGCACCTGCTTGAGCGCCGCGGCGTGGAAGACGTAGTCCGGCTGGAACGCCGAGAGGACCGGGAACAGCCGCTCGCGGTCGCGGATGTCGGCGATGACGCCGCTGACTTCGGCCTCGCCCTGGGCGAGCGCCGGCCGGCTCAGCACCCCGTGCAGCGCCGGTTCGGAATTCTCCAGTACCAGCACCGCGGCGGCGCCGAACGCGACGGCGCGGGCGCAGATCTCCGAGCCGATCGAGCCGCCGCCGCCGGTGACCACGACCCGCCGGCCGCGCAGGAAGTGCTCCAGCCGCGGCCGGTCGATGGCGACGGTCGGGCGCAGCAGCAGGTCCTCGATCTCCAGCGGCGCCAGTTCGGCGTCGCGCAGGCCCTCGCCGAGGCTCGTCACCCGGGCGAGCGGCAGGCCGAGGCGGCGGGCGCGGGCGATGAGGTCGTCGGGCCGCGCCTCCGGGGCCAGCGCGCTCGGGGTCGCGACGAGCCGGCGCACGGCGATGCCGCGCGCGGCGAAGTCGGCGACGATCCGCTCGAGGTCCGAGAAGCTTCCGAACACCCGCACGCCGCGCAGGGTCTGGCCCTGCTCCTCCGGCCGCGGCGACAGGATGCCGAGGGGGGCGAGCTTGCGCACCGTGCCGGATTCCACCGCCCGCAGAACCACCTCGATGTCGCCGCCGCGGCCGAGCAGCAGCGTCGGCGTCGCCGGGGAGCGGGCGAGGTTCTGGCGGGTGCGGCTGTACTTGAGGTAGCGGAAGGCGAGGCGCGGGCCGCCGAGCAGGAAGATCTGGAGGACGAAGTACAGCCCGATCGCGACCTTGCCGAAGAAGTAGATCCCGAACGCGACCGGCGACACCAGCAGGTAGTCGACGACCAGCAGCACGAGGCACAGCACCGACACGGCCCGGACGATGTCGGCGAGGTCGGGCAGCGAGGCGAAGCGCCACTTGGAGCGGTAGAGCCCGAAATGCCGGTAGACCAGGGCGGCGAGCGCCACGAAGGGCGGCAGCAGCAGCGGCAGGTGCGCCATCCGCTCGGCGAGCATCGGGCCGTCGAAGCGGATGACGAAGGTGAGGATCACCGCGAGGGCCGTCGCCACGAGGTCGTGGGCGATGATCGTCGCTGTCTTGAGGAGCTGTCTGGGCATCGGGGACCGGCCGCGGTATCGGCTGCGGTCCCTGCGCTGTCAACGCGGCGTCAGCGGGGCACCGGCCACGCCGGAAGCGCCGGACGCAGGCGCTCGAACGCCGCCGCCAGCCGCAGCACGCCGTGGTCGTCGAACCGCCGGCCGACGATCTGGAGCCCGACCGGCAGGCCGTCCGGCGTCGTCCCGGCGGGAACCGAGACCGCCGGCTGCTCCGACATGTTGAACGGCACCGTGTAGGCGATGTGGTCCATCGCCCGGGCCGGGTCGTCGGTCGGCCACGCGAGTTCCGCCCTGAAGGCGGCGATCGGCGCCACCGGACCGATCAGGAAGTCGTGGGGGCGGAGCGCCGCGAGGCTGGCGTCGCGCATCGCGGCCATCTGGCTCAGGCCGTGGAACACCTGCGCGCCGGTGAGCCCGCGGCCGCCCTCGGCCCAGGCGACGATGCCGGGCAGCACCGCGGCCCGGCGCTCGGCGTCGAGGGCCTCGATGTCGAGGAAGGCGCGCTGGCGCCAGAACAGGTCGAGGCCGTGCAGCATCGTCGGCGTGAGGATCGGGGCGATCGGCTCGACGACCGCGCCGGCCTCGGTCAGCAGGCCGGCGGCCGCCTCGATCACCCGGCGCACCACGGGGTCGAGGGGCAGGCCGGCGCCCGGCTCGACCATCAGGCCGAGGCGCAGGCCCCTGAGATCGAGTCCGTCGAGGCCGAGCCAGTCGATGTCCTGCACCGGCAGCGCGGTGGCGTCGCGCTCGTCCGTCCGGCTCAGCTCGCGCATGGCCAGTGCGGTGTCGGCGACGGTGCGGGTCATCGGGCCGGCGCAGCGGCCGTAATACGGCGGATCGATCGGCACCCGTCCGTGGCTCGGCTTGTGGCCGACGATGCCGCACCAGCCCGCCGGCAGCCGGATCGAGCCGCCGATGTCGGTGCCGAGATGGAGCGGCCCGTAGCCGGCGGCGGCCGCGGCGCCGGCTCCCGCCGAGGAGCCGCCCGGGCCGTAGGCCGGGTTCCACGGGTTGCGGGTGAGGGGATGGAAGCTCGACAGCCCCGAGGACAGCATGCCGTAATCCGGCATCGTGGTCTTGGCGAAGACGACCGCGCCGGCCTCGCGCAGCCGGGCGGCGGGCGGGGCGTCGGCCGGGCTCGGAGCCACGTCGCGCCGGGCGGCGGTGCCGAGCGGCATCGGGACGCCGCGGGTGGCGATGTTCTCCTTCACCGTCGCCGGGACGCCGTCGAGGGCCAGCGCCTCGCCGCGCATCCAGCGCGCCTCCGACTCCCGCGCCGCCGCCCGGGCCTCCTCCGGCGCGAAGGCGTAGAGGGCGTTCAGCCGCGGCTCCTGCGCCTCCGCCCGGGCGATGACCGCGTCGATGACCTCGACCGGCGACAGGGCGCGGCGGGCGAAGAGGCCGAGAAGGTCGGTGGCGGAGAGGTCGGCGGGGTTCTGGCTCATCGCGGTCCGCAACGGGAGAGGGGAGGGCTCGTGGCCCCGATCATTCACGACCCGTGCCGGGTGGTCACGCTGCGATGCGGCAGGGATGACGCGCAGCCATGCGCCCGGTGCATGCGGGCGTCGGTCAATCCTTGGTCGAGGCGGGCTTCCCGGCGAGCGCGACGTAGAAGCCGAGGCCGTCCTGGGCCGGCAGGGTCTGGAGGCGCTCGATCCAGCCGCGGCGCTTGGCCTCCAGCAGCAGGCGGCCGATCGGCTGGAACAGGGTCTCGCCACCGCCGGGGAACGGCGCGGCGAGGCGCACCGCCACGGTCTTGCCCTTGGCGAAGCGGCTGCGCTCCAGCATGTCGGTCAGCGAGGCTTCGGCCTTGGTCCGGTCGGCGAGGCGCAGGTCGAGCACCGCTTCCGCATCGGTGACCCCGAGGGAGCCGCGCAGCTTGTTGGCGTAGAATTCGTCGAAATGGGGCAAGGGCAGCTCTGGCGTCAGAGGGGAATGCCGGCGTAGAGGGCCGCGACCGGCATCTCGCCGGCGAGGTCGGACAGGGGCAGGGTGTCGCCGGGGCCGAGCACCCGCAGCGCCCGGTCCGACCCGTTGCCGCGCGACCAGACCTCCACCCGCGGCTCGTCCCCGTAGACGATGAGGTACGTCCGCAGGGTCTGGAGCCCGTGATAGAACTCCGCCCTGCGGCCGCGGTCGTTGTTCATGGTCGAGGGCGACAGCACCTCGGCGACCACGATCGGGTCGCGGGCGTAGCCGTCGGACAGGAGCGGGCCGCGGCGCACCACGAGGTCGGGGATCGGCGCGGTGTCGTCCACGAAGTCGTTGCGGAGCCCGAGGCCGGGCCGCGCGCGGCGGCCGAGCTTGTCCGCAAGTGGTCCGATCTGCCGGATGAGGTTGCCGACGATCTGCTGGTGGCGCTCGCTCGGCGGCGCCATCAGGACGGGCTCGCCGTCGGGAAGCTCCCAGCGCTCCTCGTCCGGGCGGGCGCGGATCATGGCGAGGAAGTCGGCGACCCGCATCGGCGGGCTGCGTCGTAGCGCGAGCGCCATCGAAGCTCCTGTCTCGAAGCCCGATCCTAGCACCCGCGAGGCGGGCGGGACAGTGCGCCCGCCCCCGGTTCGAGGGGGGCGCAACGGCCGATGCCGCCGCGCCCGCCGTGGTGCGCCCTGCGGAGTCGTTAAGAATGCACCAGCACGTTGCGGAACTGCCAGGGATCGCTCTCGTCGATGTCCTCCGGGAACAGACCCGGACGGTCGGTGAGCGGCGTCCAGTCGGTGTAGACCCCGACGACCGGCCCGAGATACGGCGTCTGCACTTCGAGGCAGCGGCGGAAGTCGATCTCGTCGGCCTCGACGATGCCGGCCTGCGGGTTCTCCAGCGCCCAGACCATGCCGGCGAGCACGGCCGAGGTCACCTGGAGACCGGTGGCGTTCTGGTAGGGGGCGATCCGCCGCGTCTCCTCGATCGAGAGCTGCGATCCGAACCAGTAGGCGTTCTTCCGGTGGCCGTAGAGCAGCACGCCGAGTTCGTCGATGCCGTCGACGATCTCGTTCTCGTCGAGGATGTGGTGCTTCTCCTGCACCGTGCCGGCATTGCCCCACATCTCGTGCAGCGACAGCACCGCGTCGTTGGCCGGGTGGTAGGCGTAGTGGCAGGTCGGGCGGTAGACCGCCTCGCCGTTCTCGCGCACCGTGTAGTAGTCCGAGATCGAGATCGCCTCGTTGTGGGTGACGAGGAAGCCGAACTGCGCCCCGGCGGTCGGCACCCAGGTCCGCACCCGGGTGTCGGCGCCGGGCTGGAGCAGGTAGATCGCGCAGCGCGAGCCCCTGGTCTGCTCCTCGGCGTTGGCCGGCTTCCAGGTCTCGTGCGTGCCCCAGCCGAGCTCGGCCGGCTGGTTGCCCTCGGACACGAAGCCCTCGACCGACCAGGTGTTGACGAACACGCCCATCGGCTTGGGGTGCTTGGCGCGCTGGGTGTCGCGCTCGGCGATGTGGACGCCCTTGACGCCGAGTTCGCGCATCAGCGCGGCCCAGTCCTCGCGGGTCTTCGGCTCCGGGGTGGTCGAACCGGTGTCCTTGGCGACGTTGAGCAGCGCCTGCTTGACGAACCACGACACCATGCCGGGGTTGGCGCCGCAGCACGACACCGCGGTCGGGCCGCCCGGCGCGGCGCGGCGGGCCGCCAGGATGTTCTCGCGCAGGGCGTAGTTGGTGCGGTCGGCCTGGCCCAGGCCCTTGTCGAAGTAGAACCCGGCCCACGGCTCGGCGACGGTGTCGATGTAGAGCGCGCCGAGTTCGCGGCACAGCTCCAGGATGTCCCGCGACGAGGTATCGACCGACAGGTTGACGCAGAAGCCCTGGCCGCCGCCCTCGGTCAGCAGCGGGGTCAGCACCTCGCGGTAATTGTCCCTGGTCAGGGCCACCTGCTCGAAGCGCAGGCCGTGCTGCTCGGCCAGGGCCTTGTGGGAGTCGGACGGCTCGACGACCGTGAACCGGGCCTTGTCGTACGCGAAGTGCCGCTCGATCAGCGGCAGGGTGCCCCGGCCGATCGAGCCGAAGCCGATCATCACGATGGGGCCGGTGATGCGGCCGTGGACGGGCCAGTCGGTCATGAAACGAAACTCCTCGGTGATGTCGGGGCCGGTTTAGCCGGCCACGATGACGCACCGGCGACGATGGCGCCGGTCATTAAAGACCGCCCCGGGACGGTCAACCCCGCCCGCGGGCGGCGGGGCAGGGCAGACTCTGCTTAATCGAGCGTCACCGCGGCCCATGCCCGTTTCGCATGCCGCTCCTGCGGCGACCGCGCTTGAGTGCGGCGCAGTAAGGTCCATATTGCAATGCAACAACAACAACCGGAAACGCCCGCGCGCAACTGTTCTCACAGGAGATCACCATGCTCGCGGTTCTCTCTCACACCGCCCCTGCCCCCGTCGTCGAGCGGTCCGACGTCGAACCCGGATTCCTGACCCTGGTCAGCCGCATCGTCCACGCCGTCCATGCCGAGCGCCAGCGCCGCCGTGAGGCGCACATCGCCGACTTCGTCGCCAAGCGCGGCGGCCGGATGACCGACGACCTCGAGCGGCAGATCGGCCAGTACTTCTGCTGAGCCCGCAGCGCTCGGCTCGACACCGAACCTGAACGGAAAGCGGCGCGGGGACCCTGGTCCCGGCGCCATTTTCGTATGGGCGGTTCAGGCGGCGAGGCGGCCGGCCTCGGCCGCAGCCCAGGGTGCCGGGCGCCCCGTCGCCGCGACGAGGCCGGCGGCGCCGTCGAGGGCGCCGGGCACGAGGTCGAGTCCGAGGAAGCGCTCGCGCTCGAGCGGGCCGGGGAGCCACAGGCCCCGCACCCGCTCGCCCGAGAAGCCGAACCGGGCGTAGTACGGCGCGTCCCCGACCAGGATCACGGCGCGGTGGGCGAGGGCGGCGGCGCGCGACAGCGCCTCGCGCATCAGCCGGCCGCCGAGGCCGAGCCCGTGCAGCGCCGGATCGACGGCGATCGGGCCGAGCATCAGCGCCGGGCGGCCCGGACCGGCGTCGACGCTCCACAGCCGCACGGTGGCGACGAGGCGCCCCTCGGCTTCCACCGCGAGGGCGAGCCCCTCGGCCGGAAGCCGCCCTTCGCGCAGGCGCTCGCAGGTCTTGGCGAAGCGGGCCTCGCCGAAGCAGGCGTCGAGAAGCTCCTCGCGCGCGGCGACGTCGGCGGCGCGCTCGTCACGGATCAGAAACACGGCCGTACCCTCCCGATACCAACAGGGGAAGAACAGCCCTCGCACCTGCCGTCACAGGGCAGGCCGTCCGGGACCGGTGAGATGAGGGGTGCAGATGGCATCGGCGACGGCCTGAACGCGAAGCGGGGCCGCCGGGTTCCGATGCGTCACCGGGTCCGTAGGCGCGAACCCGGTTCGTGTGATCCTCAGATCACTGGTGATCGTCAGATCACGTAGGAGGCGAGCGGCGGGAAGCCGTTGAACGCCACCGCCGCGTAGGTGGTGGTGTAGGCCCCGGCACCCTCGATCAGGACCTTGTCGCCGATCGCGAGCGAGACCGGCAGCGGATACGGCGTCTTCTCGTACAGCACGTCGGCCGAGTCGCAGGTCGGGCCGGCGAGCACGCAGGGGACCATGCGGTCCTCGTCGTGATCGGTGCGGATCGCGTAGCGGATCGACTCGTCCATCGTCTCGGCGAGGCCGCCGAACTTGCCGATGTCGAGGTAGACCCAGCGGACCTCGTCGGCCTCGTCGGACTTCTTCGAGACCAGGATGACCTCGGCCTCGATCACGCCGGCGTTGCCGACCATGCCGCGGCCCGGCTCGATGATCGTCTCCGGCAGGCGGTTGCCGAAATGCTTGGTCAGCGCCCGGAAGATCGCGTCGCCGTAGGATTCCACGCCCGGCACCTGCTTGAGATACTTGGTCGGGAAGCCGCCGCCGAGGTTGACCATCGACAGGGCGATGCCGCGAAGCGCGCACTCGCCGAAGATCATCGCGGCCGAGGCGAGCGCCCCGTCCCACGCCTCGGTGTTGCCCTGCTGCGAGCCGACGTGGAACGACACGCCGTAGGCGTGCAGCCCCTGGCGATGGGCGTGCTCCAGCACGTCGACCGCCATCTCCGGCACGCAGCCGAACTTGCGCGACAGCGGCCACTCGGCGCCGGCGCCGTCGCACAGGATGCGGCAGAACACCTGCACCTCGTCGGCGGCGATGCCGGCGGCGTCGGCGGCACGGACGATCTTCTCGACCTCCGCCTCGCAATCGACCGCGAACAGCCGCACGCCGAGGTCGAGGGCGCGGCCGATGCAGCGCTCCTTCTTGATGGTGTTGCCGAACGAGATCCGGTCGGCGGTGGCACCGGCGGCGAGCGCCATTTGCACTTCCACAACCGAGGCGGTATCGAAGCAGGAGCCGAGCGAGGCGAGCAGGCGCAGCACCTCCGGCGCCGGGTTGGCCTTCACGGCGTAGAACACGCGGGTGTCGGGCAGGGCGCGGGCGAAGGCGCCGTAGTTCTCGCGCACGACATCGAGGTCGAGGACCATCACCGGACCCTCGTCACGGCCGAGGTCACGACGGGCGCGCAGAAACTCGCGGATGCGATCGGTCATGATCATCCCCACCAAAGGTTCGCAGGGGGCCTGCGCGGGCCCCGATGTCGAAGATCAGACGGCGGAGCCGTCCGGCGTCAGGGGGCGATGCGTCGCGTCGCGGCCATGCTGTGGAGACACGGCGCGCGGCGGCGGTGCAGAGCACCCGGAAGCTGCCTTGGATTGGAACGGGGATTCCCGAACCGCACGGCGGGCAAGGAGAAACAAGCCTCTTCGGTGCCGGCCTGTGGAGGGCCGACGAGACCAAAAAAGCCCGTTCGTCGTTGCTTTAAGCTGCGTCCCCCGTGGAGAGCGGGGTTCGCCGGTTTCGCCTCCGGCTGCCGGTTGTTGTCGGGGTCCGGTGTCGCCACCTGGATGCCGGCCGGAGGGATCCACCCTGTCCGACCATCGATCCTTTAAGACCCCTGGCGGCTGTCCGGCCTCTTGTCCGGATGCCCACCAACCGACACGCGGCCACAGGCACGTGCGAAATTGGGCAAGGCGGTAGATACGCAGGCACTCCCCCGGCGGCAACCCCCGGAGCGGGGATTTGCGCAGAAATTCTGCACTCCCGGGCCGGTGTCACCACGATGCCGCACCGGCCACGCCGAGCCGCCGTCGCGGCCCCGGTTCTCGATTCCCCTTCTCAAGCGGCGCCGGACGGGCCATTCAGCCGGTTCCGCAGCCTCGTCCCGGCGGCCTTCCGTTCAGGCCGGGCGATGTAGATCCCGGTGCATGACTTCTGATCCCTCCCGCCGCGCCCTTCTCGCGGGCCTCCTCTCCGCCGTCTCGCTGCCGGCTCTCGCGCCGGTCACCCTGGCGCAGGTCGGGCCGACCCAGCCCGGGCCGAGCGCCCTGCCGGCGGCGCCGGGCGCGGTCCCGCCGGGCGGGCCGAACCCGAACCCGTTCCGGTTCGACGAGGTGGTGCGGCGCGCCCGCGACCTCGCCGGCGCGCCGTTCGACGCCGGCAGCCTGGGCCTGCCGGCGCCGCTCGCCGGCCTCGATTACGACGCCTGGCGCGACATCCGCTTCCGCCCCGACAAGGCGCTGCTCGGCGACCGGGACGGGCCGTTCAGGCTCCAGCTCTTCCACCTCGGCTTCCTGTACACGCGGCCGGTGGTGGTGAACGTGGTGCGCGACGGCGTGCCGACGCCGATCCCGTTCCAGACCTCGCTGTTCGATTACGGCCGCACCCGGATCGAGGCGCCGCTGCCGGTCAATCTCGGCTTCGCGGGCTTCCGCCTGCACACCGCCCTCAACAGGCCCGGCGTGCTCGACGAGCTGATCTCGTTCCTCGGCGCGAGCTACTTCCGCTTCCTCGGCCGCGACCAGCTCTACGGGCTCTCGGCCCGCGGCCTCGCCGTCAACGTGGAAGGGGAGGGCGGTCCGGAGGAGTTTCCGGTCTTCCGCGAGTTCTGGATCGAGCTGCCGCCCAAGGACGCCGACCGGGCGGTGGTCTACGGCCTGCTCGACGGCCCGTCCTGCACCGGCGCGTTCCAGTTCCTCGTCTATCCCGGCGAGGAGACCGTGGTGGATGTGCGGATGTCGCTGCATCCCCGGCGGGAGCTGGCGGCGGTCGGCATCGCGCCGCTGACCTCGATGTACTTCATCGGCGAGAACGACCGCCACCACTCCGACGATTACCGGCCGGAGCTGCACGATTCGGACGGGCTGCTGATGCAGTCCGGCGGCGGCGAATGGCTGTGGCGGCCGCTGCGCAACCCGCGCGGGCGCTGGATCTCGTCGTTCCAGGACCGCGACCCGAGGGGGTTCGGGCTGATGCAGCGCGACCGGGTGTTCGAGGATTACCAGGATCTCGAAGCGTTCTACCACCGCCGGCCGGGCTACTGGGTCGAGACGCAGGGGACCTGGGGCGAGGGCGAGGTGCGCCTCGTCGAATTGCCGACCGAGAACGAGACCCACGACAACATCGTGGCGTACTGGCGCCCGCGCCAGCCCTACCAGCCCGGCAGCGCCGTCGAACTGTCCTACAAGCTGCGGGCGATCGGCGACACCGAGGGCCTGCATCCCGGGGCCCGGGTGGTGAACACCTACGTCGCCCGCACGGTGGCGAGCGGCGGGGCCGAGAAGCCGGATCCGACGGTGCGCCGCTTCCTGATCGACTTCTCCGGCGGCGACCTCGCCTACTGGCTCGACGACCCGAAGGCGGTCGAGATCGTGCCCTCGACCACCCAGGGGAAGATCACCGCCACCTCCCTGGTGCCGAACCTGCACGTCAAGGGCTTCCGGGCGTCGATCGACGTCAAGCTCGACAAGGTCGGCCAGTCCACCGACCTGCGCGCCTTCCTGCGGGTCGGGAAGCGGACCCTGTCCGAGACCTGGACCTATCCGTGGACGGCGGCGTGAGCCGGCCCGCCGGCTCCGTGACGATCCGGCCGGCGCGCCCGGCCGACCTCGACGCCCTGGTCGCCCTGGAAACCGCCGCCTTCGCGGGCGACCGGGCCGAGCGGCGGGCGATCCGCCACGCCATCGGCTCGCCGACGATGTCGGTGCTCGCCGCCCTCGACGGCGAGCGCCTCGTCGGCGCCGCGACCCTGGAGCGGCGCCGCACCAGCCGCCGCGCCCGCCTGTCCTCGATCGCCGTCGCCCCGAGCCGGGCCGGGACCGGCCTCGGCCGCGTCCTGCTGGAGGCGGCCGAGGCGGAGGCGCGGCGCCACGGCTGCACCCACCTGCGCCTGGAGGTCCGCGCCGACAACGGCGCCGGCATCCGGCTCTACGAGCGTGCCGGCTACGCGCATTTCGAGACGGTCGAGGACTACTACGAGGACGGGATGACGGCGTGGCGCTACGAGCGGGCGCTGGGGGCCTGATCCCGGCCCTGCCGCCCGGCGCCGGGCGGCGATGGCCTCGGGAGGACCGACAGGGCAGGGCGATCGCTTCGGCGATCGTTCTGCGGTCGCCCGGAGGGCGACGCTCCCGACCGGGCGCGGTGCGCCCTGCGCCCGAGGAGCGCCCCGCGAGGCGGGTTCGGGGGGACGGATGTCCCCTCGAACGCCGGCGACCGAGGCCGAACAGGGAACAAGGGCAATCGCTCTGAAGCGATGGCCCTGACCGACAGGGGAGGCGGGGTTGATCGATGCCACCGACCGCAGGATCCTCGATCTCCTGCAGGAGGATGCCTCGCTGCCGGTCGCGGCGGTGGCCGAGCGGGTCGGGCTGAGCGCCGGGCCGTGCTGGCGGCGGATCCGCAAGCTCGAGGAGAGCGGCGTGATCGCGCGCCGGGTCGCCCTCGTCGACCGCCGCAAGGTCAACGTTCCGATGACGGTCTTCGTCGCCGTCAAGGCGCCGCGCCACGCGGCCGAGTGGTCGGAGGCGTTCCGGCGAGTGATCGGCGGCTTCCCGGAGATCGTCGAGACGTGGCGGCTCACCGGCGAGATCGACTACCTGCTCAAGATCGTCGTGCCGGACATCGAGACCTACGACGCCGTCTACCAGCGCCTCACCGGCCGGCTGGAATTCTCGAATCTCTCCGCCTCGATCGCCATGGAGGAGATGAAGCACACCACCGCGGTGCCGACCCTGTACGTCGAGTGAGGATGCTTCGGCGTCCGTGCGAGAAAAATTTCCGCGTCCCGCCCGTCCGTTGAAACCTCATTGCCGGGTTCTCCGCGATCGGCGGCGCAATCGAGAGAATATCCCGCGCGCGGCCGACTATCTTTCCCCACGGTCAAAGTCAGGGGGACGACGTGGAGCGGGTTCTGGCGGCAGCGCCGCATGATCTGATGGCGGCGCTCGCCCGGTCGGCGCGAGGGGGTGGGCAGGAATACCTCGCGGCCGCCCGCACGGTGCTGAACCGCCTCGTCGCAGAGCCGGGCCTCGTCGATCCGGCGCGGCTCGACCGCCGGCCGGGAGCCCTGTCGCGCAACCTGCTGTTCGGTGCCGGCGGCATCAGCGTCTGGGCGATGGTCTGGTCCCCGGGCGCCGGGACGCCGGTGCACGATCATCATTGCTCGTGCTGCTTCGGCATCCTCAGCGGCGCGCTGCGGGAGACGTGGTTCCGTGCGGTGAGCCCGACCCACGCGGTCACGACCGCCGAGGTGCTGCGCCGCCCCGGCTTCGTCGCCTGCATGCTGCCGACCGGACCGAACCTTCACCGGATCGTCAATGACGGCCCGGAGGAGGCGATCTCGATCCACGTCTACGGCTACGATCACGAGGCGCACGCCTCGTCGGTCGACCGGACCTACGCGATCCTGCCGGGGTGACCCGTCACCGCCCCCGTACCAGCCGCCCGGCGGTGCCCAGCACGAGGCACAGCACGCCGAGGGCGAACTGCCCCTTGCGGATGTCGCCGCCGATCGAGGCCACCACCGCCTGCCCGATCAGGAACAGGCCGACGAGCGGCGGCCCGACGGTGAGGACGAGGCGTAAGGCCGTGCGCCACGTCCTTGGTGTCTCGGATGTCCGCGGGGCCTTCGGGCCCGCCGCCATCAGCGCGGGGTGTTCGTGGCCGTCTGGCCGAACATCACCTTCTTGGCCTCCTCCGACATCGTCGGCTGCTGGTTGATCTCCGCCGCCTTGGCGTAGGCGGCCACGGTCGCCGGGCGCTCGGCGATGGCGGTGAACCAGCGCTTCAGGTGCGGATGGTCGTCGAGGTTCTGGCGCTGGCGCTCGTGGGGCACGATCCAGGGATAGATCGCCATGTCGGCGATGCTGTAGTCCCGACCCGCCACGAACGGCCGGTCGGCGAGGCGCCGGTCCAGGACGCCGTAGAGCCGGTTGGTCTCCTTGACGTAGCGGTCGACGGCGTAGGGAATCGGCTCGGGCGCGTACTGCACGAAGTGATGGTTCTGGCCGGCCATCGGGCCGAGGCCGCCCATCTGCCAGAACAGCCATTGCAGCACCTCGGCCCGGCCGTGCAGGTCGGCGGGGATGAAGCGGCCGGTCTTCTCGGCGAGGTAGAGCAGGATCGCGCCGGACTCGAACAGCGACACCGGCGCGCCGCCGCCCGCCGGCTCGCGGTCGACGATCGCCGGGATCCGGTTGTTGGGTGCGATCCTGAGGAAGTCGGGCTGAAACTGCTCGCCCTTGCCGATGTTGATCGGGTGGATCGCGTAGGGTAGGCCGGCCTCTTCGAGGAACAGCGTGACCTTGTGGCCGTTCGGGGTCGTCCAGTAGTAGAGGTCGATCATGGACCGCTCCGGGTGCAGATGCGCCGCGATCCGCAGGTGGCGCGGCCTCCCGCCGCGGTCAAGGCGTGCCCGGCACGGGGCTGGGCCGCAACCGGAGACGGATCCCTGAACGAACTCGCCCCCGGCCCTGCTCCACCATCCCGGCTATCTCGGCGCCGAGGCGCAGGCGGCGCTGGCCGCCGACCTCGCGGCGCTGCTGCGCGAGGCGCCGCCCTTCACCCCGCGGATGCCCCGCACCGGGGCGCCGTTCTCGGTGCGGATGACGAATTGCGGCCCCCTCGGCTGGGTCTCCGACCGCGACGGCTACCGCTACCAGCCGGCCCATCCGGAGACCGGCCTGCCCTGGCCGGCGATGCCCGACGCGGTGCGCCGGGCCTGGGACGACCTCTCCGGCTACCCTCATCCGCCGGAAGCCTGCCTCGTCAACCTCTACGCGCCGGGCACCCGGATGGGCCTGCATCAGGACCGCGACGAGCGCGACCTCGCCGCCCCGGTGGTTTCGCTGTCGCTCGGCGCCACGGCGGTGTTCCGCTACGGCGGCACCACCCGCGGCGGGCCGACGCGCTCGATCCGGCTGGAGAGCGGCGACGCCCTGGTGATCGGCGGCCCGTCGCGGCTGATCCATCACGGCGTCGACCGCATCCTGCCGGCCGGCGGCCTGTTCGGGGCGGAACTGGAGGCGGTGCCGCCGGGCGGGCGGCTGAACCTCACCCTGCGGCGGGTGACGGTGCCCTGACAGGGCGATCGCTTCAGCGATCGTTCTGCGGTCGCCCGGAGGGCGACGCTCCCGACCGGGCGCGAAGAGCGCCCCGCGAAGCGGATTCGAGGGGACGAATGTCCCCTCGAACGCAGAGCGGAGCGAGAGCCGAGTGAGCGGACGCGAACGCCGGCGACTGAGGCCGAGCAAGGAATCAAGGGCAATCGCTCTGAAGCGATTGCCCTGGGTGCCCTGATCGCCTCGCTTGCCGGCTCACGGGCGGAATGTTACGCGCGCCGGACACCCCCCCCGCGCGACCCGACACCGGCCGGATTTCGAGACATGCCCCACCGCCTGCATCGCGGCGACCTGCCCGACGACTACGTGCCGGGGCCGGCGATCGCGGTCGATACCGAGACCCTCGGCCTGGAGCCGCACCGCGACCGGCTCTGCGTGGTGCAGATCTCCCGCGGCGACGGCGAGGCCGACCTCGTGCAGATCCCGAAGATCGGGCCCGAGCCGGTGGTGCTCAAGCGCGTTCTCGCCGACCCGGCGGTGACCAAGATCTTCCACTACGCCCGCTTCGACCTCGCGGTGCTGTTCCATCGCCTCGGGGTGATGCCCGGCCCGATCTACTGCACCAAGGTCGCCTCGCGGCTGAGCCGGACCTACACCGACCGGCACGGGCTGAAGGACCTCGTGCGCGAACTGCTCGGGGTCGAGCTGTCGAAGCAGCAGCAATCCTCCGACTGGGGCGCCGACACCCTGACCCAGGCGCAGATCGACTACGCCGCCTCCGACGTGCTCCACCTGCACGCCCTGCGCGACAAGCTCGACCGCATGCTGGCGCGCGAGGAGCGCACCGCGATGGCGCAGGCCTGCTTCGAGTTCCTGCCGACCCGCGCCCGCCTCGATCTCCTCGGCTGGGCCGAGACCGACCTGCTCGCCCATAGCTGAGGCGGATTCTCTCCGGCTGTGGCTTCCGCGCCGATTGCCCATCCGGCGACACGGCGGCCATAACTTCGACATCGGGGGGGCGCAGGGCGACGGCGGGCGCGCGGCGAGGGCGGCGGCGCGTTCGAGCCCGGAGCGCATGTCAGGTGGTCACGCCAGTGCTGGAAGCGGTCGAGACCTCGATCCCCGCGGGATCCTCTCCGATGGAGCAGGGCGGGGAGCGCGCGGCCGGTGACGCCCGCCGGTCGCGGGCGCATCGCCGGGCGCGCCGGCACAGCACCCAGGTGCGCTGGCTGCGCCGGGCCATTCCCCTCGCCGCGGGCGTCTCGGCGCTCGCCATCGCCGCCGCGGCGTGGCTCAACCCGTTCGCGGATCTCGGCGTCTCGGTCAGCCTCGGCTCGATCGGCGTGTCGGGCTCGAAGGTGACGATGGAGAGCCCGCGCCTGTCCGGCTACCGCTCGAAGGACAACCGCCCCTACGAGGTGACGGCCCGCGCCGCGCTCCAGGACGTGCGCAAGCCGTTCATCATCGAACTCGAGAGCATGCGCGGCCGCCTCATCACCGATGCCAGCGGCAGCCTCGCCCACATCGAGGCGAGCGCCGGCGTGTTCGACACCCAGAAGGAATCGCTGGAGCTGAACCGCAGCATCCGCCTGTGGACCGACAAGGGTCAGGAGGCGCGGCTGACCTCCGCCCAGGTCGACTTCAAGTCCGGCAGCATGACGTCGGCCGAGCCCGTCACCGTCACCATGCCGACCGGCTCGATCCGGTCCGACACCATCGCGGTCGCCGAGAACGGCAAGACGATCTCGTTCGTCGGCAACGTCAAGGCCGTGTTCACCAGCCAGGCCGAGCCCGAGGAGCCCGTGACGGTGCGAACCTCCTCCGCCGAGATCCGGGACGACCGGCCGTGAGACCTCTTTTCCGCCCCGCGCTCGCCGCCGTCCTGCTGCTGTCCGTGCCGGCGCTCGCCGCCAACGGCGAGACCGCGCCGCCCGCCGCCAAGGAGCGCAATTCCGGCTTCGGCGCCTTCGGCAAGGGCACCGGCAAGGAGCCGATCAAGATCGATGCCGACCGGCTCGACGTGTTCGACCGCGAGAACCGGGCGGTCTTCGCCGGCAACGTCGTGGCGGTGCAGGGCGAGAGCACGATCCGCTGCTCCAGCATGACCGTGCACTACCAGCGTAAGCAGGACGGCAAGACCGGCGACAAGGCGGCCGAGAAGCCCGCGGAGGCCAAATCTGCGGAGACCAAGCCCGGCGATCCGACCGACGGCAGCGCGATCCGGCAGGTCGTGTGCGCCGGGCCGGTGACGGTGGTGTCGAAGGATCAGGTCGCGACCGGCGACAACGCGGTGTTCGACCGGGTCGCGAACCGGGTCGTGCTCACCGGCAACGTCGTGCTGAGCCAGTGCCAGAACGTCACCCGCGGCAGCCGCCTCGTCTACGACATCACCACCGGCCGGGCCAACATGGACCCGGTCGCGGGCGGGCGCGTCTCGGCGATGTTCGTGCCGGGCGGCAAGGACGACAGGAAGCCCGAGGGCAAGCAGGCCGGCTGCCCGCAGCCGGCCCAGCCGGTCGCCGGCGCCAAGGCGGCGCCGAAGCCGAGGGCGCAGGCGAACTGAACCGGTCCTGCGGACGGTCCCGTCTCGCACCCGAACCCTTCCCGGCAGAGGGGGAAGGGTGTCGATCCGGTTTTCGGAACCGATCGTCCTGGAACCGGATCAGGCCGTCGGTGCAGCCTCCGGCTTGGCCCGAGGCTCCGCACCCCTGGCGTGGTTCAGCCCACCCAGCGAGGCGGCGATCAGGGCCTGGGTGGGATCGGCGCCGTGGAAGCCGGCCTGGGCGAGGATCTCGTCGAGGATCGGCTTCTGGGCGGTGAAGCTGAGCAACTGGCTGGAGAGGTCGCCGACCGGGCCGCCGGTCTCCCCTCCCGCGCCGCCCATGGTGCCGCCCATGGCGCCGGCGAGCCCGCCCGCGCTGAAGATCCGGATGTCGGAGATCTTCTCGATCGGCTTCATCGCCTGTTCCAGCGCCCGCGGCACGATCTCGATCCGCGCCCTGCTCAGCTCGTAGTCGATGACGCTGCTCGCCAGGGCGTTGCGGGCCTCGTTCCTCGCCCGCTCGGCCCGTGCCTCGGCCTCGCCCAGCTCGATCACGCCCTGGGCCCGGATCTTGGCGGCCTCCGCCTCGGCCTCGGCCTGGATCTTCGCCGCCTCTGCGAGGTTGGCGGCCGCCTGCCGCTCGGCCTCGGCCTTGACGGTGATCGCGGTCGCCTCGCGCTCGGCGGCCCTGCGGGCGTCGATCACCGCGATGCGCTTGGCGCGCTCGGCGATCTCGACCTCGCGGGCGGTCACCACCTGCTCCTCGGCGGTGGTCGCCGACGCCTTGGCCTCGTCGGCGCGGGCGCGCGCCGCCTGCTCGGCCTCGATCTTCTCCGCGACCGCGATCGCGGCGTCGATCCGCGCCGTCTCGGTGATCTTGCGCGCCTCCGCCTCGCGCTCGGCGATGCGGCGCTCGGCCTCGATCCGCGCGGTCTCCTTGGCCTGGCGCGCCTCGGCGTCGCGCTCGGCGATGCCGCGCTCGGCCTCCAGCCGCGCCGATTCCTCGCTGAGCCGCGCCGCCTGCTCGGCCTTCGCCGTCTCGGCGCGGGTCTCGGCGGTCTTGTTGGCGATGTCGCGTTCCTGGTTCAGCTCGGCGTCGCGCTGCTCGCGCTCGATCGTCAGGCGCCGCAGCGAGGCTTCGCGGTCCTTGGTGGCGATCTCGACCTCGTTGTCGCGCACGATCTGGTTGCGCTCGCGCTTGCGCTCCTCGGTGATCCGGGTCAGCGCGGTCAGGCCCTCGGCGTCGAAGGTGTTGTTCGGGTTGAAGTGCTTGATGTCGGTCTGGTCGAGCCGGGTGAGCGAGACCGATTCGAGTTCGAGCCCGTTCGACTGGAGGTCGTGGGCCACCGCCGCCTGGACCGACTTCACGAACTCGGCGCGCTGCTCCTGCAGGTCGCGCAGGCTCATCGTCGCGGCCACCGAGCGCAGGCCGTCGACGAACTTGGCCTCGACCAGGGTCTTCAGCGCGTCGACGTCGTTGGTGCGGTCGCCGAGGGTCTGGGCGGCGAGCGCGATGTTCTCGGCGTCGGGCTTCACCCGGACGTAGAACTCGGCGGTGATGTCGGCCCGCATCCGGTCCCGGGTGATGAGCGATTCGTGCTCCGAGCGCTTCACCTCCAGCCGCAGCGTGCTCAGCGACACCCAGGAATAGGAGTGGAAGATCGGCAGGATGATCGAGCCGCCGTCGAGCACGACCTTCTTGCCGCCGAGGCCGGTCCGCACGTACGCCCGGTCGCGGGTCGCCCGTGTGTAGAGCGACGTCATGACGACGCCGATGACGACGATCGCCGTCACGATGACGCCTGCGATCAGTCCCAGCGAGAGCAAGTCCATCGTCCGTCAGCTCCTGGTTGTGGCGCCCGCCAGTTCCGGCGGCGCGGGAATGGCGTGGAAGAGGCCGTCGGCCCCGTCCACGATGACGACGAGCGCGCCGGTGGCGATGACGTGGCCGGGCACGGCCGTGGCGCGCAGGGTGTGGAGGTTGTCGTGCCGGTCCTTGACCCTCACCCGGCCGGGATGGCCCCCATCCAGGGGCCCGAGGGTGACGGTGCCGATCAGGCCGATGAACTCCGCCTGCTCGACGGCGGTGGTCTCGTCGCGCGGGATGATGCGGGCGACGCCGCGGCTGACCCAGCGCGTCGCCGGGACCGCCGCCGCGGCGGCGAGCGGGACCGCGAGCCCGGCGGGCAGCGGTCCGGCGAGGCCCGCGAACGCCCCCTGGAGGGCGAAGCCGACGACGGCGAAGGCCGACAGCAGGATCACCGCCAGCACCAGCACCGGCACACCGCCGGCATTCAGCCACGACATCCAGCCGCCGAGGAGGCCGGCATCGGAATCGCTGGGGCCGTGCAGCCCGAGGCTCTCGTCGAGCAGCCCGGAGGCGGTCGCGCCGAGCAGAACCGAGACGACCTCGACCAGGCCGAGGCCGGCCACCACCAGCAGCGCCACGACGAACGGACCGGTCCCGGGCGGAACGATCCCGTCCATCAGCGGCCGCCGTCCCGGATCGCCCTCAGCCGCGCCTCGATGGCGTTCTCGCGCTGCATCCGCCCGAGTTCCTCGAGTCCCGCCTCGTCCCGAGGCGTCCGGACCGGGACGCCGGTGACGCGCTCGACCGCCGAGAGCGCCTCGGCGAGACGGGCGTCGTTGCGCTGCGACGGCGTCGAGGCGGCGGGCACCGCCCGCTCGGCCCGCCGTGCGTCGTCGAGCCGCTTGCGGGCGTCGTCGCGGGCCGAGGCGATGCTGCGCAACGCCGCCTGCGCCTCGGCGATTTCGCGAGCGTTCTCCGCCAGCGCGCTCGCCAGCGCCTCGCGCTGCGCCTCGAGATCGATCTGCACGCCGGTCGCGGCGCGGGCGAGGTCCTCGCGCCCGTTCTCCAGGCCGAGCCTGATCTTGCCGTCGAGGTCGCGGATCTCGGCCTCGAGGTCGTCCGCCTTCGCCTTCAGGCGGTGCCCTGCGGCGAGGGCGACCGCGAGGGCGGCGCTGGCCTCGTCGGCGATGGCGTCGATCTCGCGCAGCGCCTGCTGGGCCACGGCGGCCGGGTAGGCGGCCTCCGCCGCATCGACGGCGCTGTTGGCGACGCCGGCGATCACGCGCCCGAGCCGGGCGAGCATTCCTTCAAGGGGCATCGTGAACTCCTGTGGCCGAGGGAGAGGTGTCGCCGCCCGGGCCAGGGCGCGGGAGGCGGCGAGGATGGATCGTGGTCCGACGGGACCCTGGACGCGCCAGAGCGGATTTCGCCGCGGCGGGGAAGCCGGGCCGCTCTTCGATCACGCCGGGCGTCCGGACGGGTCCTCGATTCCGGTGCCGGAGGCCGCGACCGCCCGCGGCGCGAGCCGCGGCCCTCGCCTCAGGGAGCACCTGGACGGCCCGGGCCAACAGGGCCGGCCCGGTGCGACGGATCTGGAGGCGACGGTCATGCCGCCGATCTAAAAGCACATCGTCCGTCATTTCAACGCCGTGGCGGCCGGAACGATGAGGATCGGAACTGTTCCAGGCATGGCGTGAGGATTGTTCTGCGAGGAGAAGGCCGCCACGTCTCGGCGGCTCCGACTATGACGGGGCGATGACGGGGCGCCGGAGTTTCATCGGCCCCGCAATCGAGTCGTTTGCAAGGGAAGGTCCCGGTTCGGGGCCCGGCCTGGATTGCGGCGGGGCCGGGACCGGTCGCGTGCCGTGACGTCACACCACCCGTCTTCCGCGCCGGGGATCGTCCGGAGCGCCTGTTGATCGCCGGAATTCAATGGCACAAGAGGTTGACAGGGGGCGCCCCGCCTCGCCACATCCCGGGTACCATGAGCGATCCCGCCAACCAGAACACCGCCGGCGCCGCCGCGCCCGTGAAGCCCCCGCTCGAGATCCTGCTCTGCGCGCCGCGCGGCTTCTGCGCCGGCGTCGTGCGGGCGATCGACGTGGTGGAGCGCGCCCTCGCGATCTACGGGCCGCCGGTCTACGTCCGGCACGAGATCGTCCACAACAAGTACGTGGTCGAGGGGCTGAAGCGCAAAGGCGCGGTCTTCGTCGCCGAACTCGACGAGGTTCCGGACGGCAAGGCCCCGGTGATCTTCTCGGCGCACGGCGTCGCCAAGACGGTGCCGCAGACCGCCGAGGCCCGCCGGCTCATCACCATCGACGCGACCTGCCCGCTGGTGACGAAGGTCCATCGCGAGGCGGAGATCCACCACAAGCGCGGCCGCCACGTCCTGCTGGTCGGCCATTCCGGCCACCCCGAGGTGGTCGGAACCATGGGCCAGCTGCCCCCGGGCTCGATCACCCTGGTCGAGGACATCGACCAGATCGAGGTGCTGACCGTCGAGGACAGCCAGAACCTCGCCTGGGTGACCCAGACCACGCTGTCGGTGGACGACACCCGCCACATCGTCGAGGCGCTCAAGGCGAAGTTCCCGGCGATCGTCGGGCCGCACAAGGACGACATCTGCTACGCCACCACCAACCGCCAGGAGGCGGTGAAGCAGATCGCGCCGCTGGTCGACGCGCTGATCGTCGTCGGCTCGTCGAACTCCTCCAACTCGCAGCGCCTGCGCGAGGTGGCGGAGCGGGTCGGCTGCCCGATCACCCGGCTGCTCAACCGCGCCGAGGAGATCGACTGGAACGCCTTCTCGGGCATCCGCCGTCTCGGCCTCACCGCCGGCGCCTCGGCGCCGGAGGTGCTGGTGGAGGAGATCATCGACGCCTTCGCGGCCCGCTTCGAGGTCACGGTCGACACCGTCTCGACCACGACCGAGGACATGGTGTTCCCGCTGCCGCGCGAACTGCGCAGCGAAGCGGCGGAGTAGCCGCCCGCGTCACCGCTCCGACTGGTCCGAGGCGCCGCCCCATCACCGGGGCGGCGCCTTTTTCGCGTCACCCCCTCAGCTCTCGAGACGGAAATCCCGGCCGTGGCGGTCTACACCGAAGTCCCCGACGAGGCGCTCGCCGCCTTCCTGGCCGCCTACGACATCGGCGGCCTGCTGTCCTACAAGGGCATCGCCGAGGGGGTGGAGAACACCAACTTCTACCTGCACACCACCGCCGGCTCCTACATCCTGACGCTGTACGAGAAGCGGGTGGCGGAGGGCGACCTGCCGTTCTTCCTCGGGCTGATGCAGCATCTCGCCGCCAACGGCCTCGCCTGCCCGCAGCCGATCCGCAACCGGGCCGGGGAGGCGCTCGGCCGCCTCTGCGGCCGCCCGGCGGTGATCGTGTCGTTCCTCGACGGGGTGTCGGTGCGCCGGCCGGCGACGCGCCATTGCCGCGCGCTCGGCGCTGCGCTGGCCGGGCTGCACGCGGCCGGCGCGGGGTTTCCGATCCGCCGGCCCAACGCCCTGTCGGTGGCGGCGTGGCGGCCGCTCTTCGCCCATGCCGAGGCGCAGGCCGACACGGTGGCGCCGAACCTCGCCGACCGCACGCGGGCCGACCTCGACATCCTGGAGGCGAACTGGCCGCGGACCCTGCCGGGCGGCGTCATCCACGCCGACCTGTTCACCGACAACGTGTTCTTCATCGGCGACGCCGTCTCGGGCCTGATCGACTTCTACTTCGCCTGCAACGACGCCTTCGCGTACGATCTGGCGATCTGCCTCAACGCCTGGTGCTTCGAGGGCGACGGGTCGTTCAACCGCACCAAGGGCCAGGCGATGATCGCCGCCTACCAGGGGGTGCGGCCGCTGGAGCCCGCCGAGGTCGCGGCGCTGCCGCTGCTGTGCCGCGGGGCGGCCCTGCGCTTCATGCTCACCCGCCTCGTCGACTGGCTCAACGTGCCGCCCGGCGCCTTGGTGAAGCCGAAGGACCCGCTCGAATACGACCGCAGGCTCGCCTTCCACCGCCGCGTCGCCGAGGCGGCGGAGTACGGCTGGGCGCCGGCGGGCTGAGGCGTTCCTCAGCGCCGTTCCAGCAGCGTCACCGCCAGCGCCGCGGCGGCGAACAGGCCGCCGACGAGGCACAGCGCCGGCCAGCCGGCCGCCGCGAAGGTCCGGGTCCCGACCGAGGCGCCGACCGCGGCGCCGACGAAGATCAGGGTGAAGAACACGGTGTTGATCCGTCCCCGGGCGCCGGCCGCGAGGGCGTAGACCCGGGTCTGGTTGGCGATCAGGGCGGCGTTGATGCCGATGTCGATCAGCAGCACGCCGACCACCAGGGCGATCAGCGAGGTTCCGCCGAACAGCCCGAACACCGCGAAGGCCGCGATCGTGACCAGGGCCCCGCCGATCACCACCGGGCGCGGGCTGCGGCGGTCGGCGAAGCGTCCGGCCAGGGGCGCGCACAGCGCGCCGGCGGCGCCGACGAGGCCGAACAGCCCGGCGCCGGCCGGGTCGAGCCCGAAGGGCGGCCCCTGCACGAGCAGCGCGAGGCTGGTCCAGAACGCGTTGAAGGCGGCGAAGAGCAGCGCCTGCGACAGGGCCGAGCGCAGCAGGGCAGGGTGGGTCCGCACCAGCTCGACCAGGGAGCGCATCAGGGCGCCGTAGCCGAGGTGGCGGGCGCCGGAGGTGTGCGGCAGCGTGAGCGCCGCCAGGAGCGCCAGCAGCAGCGACAGCCCGGCCGCGGCCCCGAACACCGCCCGCCAGCCGAAGCCGGCGCCGACGAACCCGCTCGCCGTGCGGGCGAGGAGGATGCCGAGCAGCAGCCCGGTCATCACCTGCCCGACCATCCGGCCGCGGCTGGCATCCGGCGCCAGCTCGGCCGCGAACGGCACCGCCTGCTGCGCGGCCGTCGACAGCACCCCGATGACGAGGCTCGCCCCGACCAGCACCGCGAGGTTCGGCGCCAGGGCGGCGAGGACCAGGGCCAGCGCCAGGGCGACGAGCTGGCCGGTGATCAATGTCCTTCGGGGGTACTTGTCACCGATCGGCACCAGACCGAGGATGCCGAGCCCGTAGCCGGCGAGCGTCGCGGTCGGCACCAGCACGGCGGCGGCATGGCCGAGATCCTGTTCCAGCAGCGCGAGCAAGGGCTGGTTGTAGTAGATGTTGGCGACGGCTCCGCCGGCGATCAGGCTCAGGCTGACGCGGGTCGCCGCGGTGAGCGCGGGGGCGCGGCCGGCCGCGACGGGCGGTGCGGGCGTGGCGGTCATGAGGGGAGGCGGCTCCGAACGGGTCCCGCACAAGTTAGGGATCGGCCGCATCGCGGCAGCGCCGCCGCCCGCGGGTCGGCCCTGTCCTGCGGACATGGCGGCGGTCGCGCGCGGGAAGCCGCCCCGACGGCTGCATGCGCCGGGCCACGACTTGAATCGTCCGCACGGAGTCCCGAAATGCCGGGAGTGGCGGGAGTTCACGGCACCCCGTGGTCAGGTCCGCATCCTGATCAAGGATGGTCGCCGTCCCGCATGATCGTTGCAGCAGGGCCGAGAACCCTGCGGCAGACCGCCGCCGCAACAGGCGCAGGCTGCCCTCACGAGGAGGAGAACTGGAATGTCGCACTACCGCGTGCTGTTCGCCAAGCAGATCCTCGGCGTGCCGTTCACCGTCGGCGCGGTGGAGATCACCCGCGCCCGGGATTCCGAGCGCGCCCTGCGGGCGGCGACCCTTCGCTTCGCCCGCCAGCACGGCGTCGAGGACTGGCGCGAGCGAGCCGATCGTGCCGACGTGACGGCGACCGGGCTCTGAGCCCGGTCTCCCGCCTCAGGCCGCCGATCCGTTCGCCAGAAGGGTCTGGACCTTGCCGACGCTCCACAGGAGCGCCGCGACGACGGCGGGCCAGGTGAACAGCAGGACGGCCGCCGGAAGCGGCAGGTTCCAGGCGATGATCGCCCCGATGCAGCCGGCGATCGAGCCGAGGATCGGGATGTAGAACACCGGAATGGCGACGAGGACGGCGAGCGCCACCGGCATTCCGGTCAACTGCACGAGGCCGGCCTGCACCGCCGCGAGGTTGGTCAGCCCCATGGCCAGGAACACCAGGAAGGCGAGGATCGGCATCGTTCTGACCCTGTGTGGATGAGCGGCCATCCAAACACCGGCGACCGCGCCGATTTATGGCGATCGCCCCCGCCCGCGGGACGGAAGGCGGCTTTTCCATGCCGGTGTGGCGGGAAAGCCGCGGCCCCCGCCACCCCGGCAGAGTTGCACAGGGCAGCTCTGCCGGGGTCTTCGTTCATGCATCGTTGTTCATGCATCGTTTCCGCCGGCCGGTCACGGTCGGCGGAAACGATGCTGAGGGTTCAGCCGATCGGCCCGGGCAGGGCCTGCTCGGCCTCCAGGGTCAGCCGCGCCTCGTGGCGGCGCACGAACAGCCACAGGGCGATGCCGCCGAACACCACGACCGCCAGCATGGTCAGGCCGACCGGCCCGGCGATGTGCTCGATCGAGCGGCCGCAGAAATACGCGCCGAAGCCCATCAGCGACGCCCAGGCGACGCCGCCGGCGGCGTTGAACAGGAAGAAGCGGCGGGCGTCGAACTGGTTCACCCCGGCGAGCAGGGCCGCGTAGGCGCGCAGCATCGCGGTGAAGCGGCCGAAGAACACGATCTTCCCGCCGTGCTGGCGGAAGAGGTACTGGCCGAGCTTGAGCCGGCGATGGTCGAGGGCGATGGCCTTGCCGTATTTCAGCAGCAGCGGCATGCCCCAGCGGCGTCCGACCCAGTAGCCGAGATTGTCGCCGAGGATCGCCGCCGCGGCGGCCGAGGCGACCACGAGCCAGATGCTGATGTGGCCGGTGCTGCCGGCATAGACGGCGGCGGTGATGAGGGCGGTCTCGCCCGGCATCGGAACGCCGGCGCTCTCGAGGGTGATGACGAGAAAGATCGCCCAGTAGCCGTAATGGGTGATCAGGTCGGCGACCGGCAGGTCGTGGAGGAAGGACATCAGGTCCTCGTCGGCAGCCCGGGCCGGCGGTCGGCCTTCGGGCGGGTGTGGCGAAAGGAGAGTCCGACGACGCGTCGGGAACCGCGCCGGATGACGGCGCCGTCGGGATTAAGACGTGGTCGCAGATCGTGGCTGTTCCAGGGCGCCGGTCGTCGGGCGGCGTTCAGCAATCATGTCGCAACATGCCAGCCGTACTGGTGACGTATTACGGTGGCGATTGGCCGGCCGGGGTGCCGGAGAGCGTCGATACGGCCCCGAACCGGCGACTGAACCATTCCGGGCCGGCGATCACCCATCTATCAGCGACCAGGCTCATGACGGGGGGCCTCACCGGAGCGGGTCTCGGGTACGCGAATGAACGAGTTGTCTCCCATCCGCACCGACGACGCCCAGGCGGAATGGCGTCCGCGGCGCCGCAGGGGCCGGATCGTCTGGCTCCTGATCCTGGCCGCCCTCGGCGCCGCCGGCGTCTGGGGGTATCGCACCTACCGGCAGACCGGGATGCAGCCGCAGACCGCGCAGGCGCCCGCGGGCGGCCGCGCGGGTCCGCGGCGGGGCGGCATGGAGGGACCGCAGGCGGTCGGCGCCGCAACCGTGACGGCCGGCGACATGCCGGTGGTGTTCTCCGGGCTCGGCACGGTCACGCCGCTCGCCACCGTGACCATGCGCTCGCAGATCAGCGGCTATCTCACGGCGGTCGAGTTCCGGGAAGGGCAGGCGGTCAGGCGCGGCGACGTCCTGGCGCAGATCGACGTGCGCCCCTACGAGGCGCTGCTGGCGCAGTACCAGGGTCAGATCCAGCGCGATCAGGCCCTGCTCCAGAACGCCCGCCTCGACCTCGCCCGCTACCAGACCCTCAACCGGCAGGATTCGATCTCGAAGCAGAACGTCGACACCCAGGCCGCGACGGTGAAGCAGTACGAGGGCATCGTCGCTTCCGATCAGGCCCAGATCGACCAGCAGAAGCTCAACATCCAGTACGGCCGCATCGTCTCGCCGGTCGACGGCCGCGTCGGCCTGCGCAAGGTCGACCTCGGCAACTACATCTCGGCCGGCTCGACCGACATCGTGGTGGTGACCCAGACCAAGCCGATGTCGGTGCTGTTCATCCTGCCGGAGGACCGGGTGCAGCGGGTGCAGGCGCGCCTGCGCGGCGGCGCCGGGCTGCCGGTGCGGATCTTCGACCGCAGCGACACGACCGAACTCACCACCGGCACCCTCGAGACGATCGACAACCAGATCGACCCCACCACCGGCACGTTCCGGCTGCGCGCGCTGTTCCCCAACGACGACGAACGGCTGTTTCCCAACCAGTTCGTCAACGTCCGGCTCCTCGTCGACACGATCCGCGGCGCCACCCTGGTGCCGGCGGCGGCGGTCCTGCGCGGCACGCCCGGGACCTACGTCTATCTGCTGGGGGGGGACGGCAAGGTCGCGGTCCGGCCCGTCACCATCGGCGAGACCGACGGGATGCGCACCGTCGTGACCTCCGGGCTGGCGCTCGGCGACAAGGTCGTGGTGGACGGCACCGACCGCCTGCGCGACGGCGCCGAGGTCCGGGTCGTCGGCGACGGCGGGGCCGCCGGAGAGGGCAGGGGGCGGCACCGGCCCGCCGAGGCGGCGGCCGGCGCGGCTGCCCCGGCCGCGCCCTCCGGCGACCAGCCGCCCGCGGAGGCCGGCCGCCACCAGGGACGGCGCCGGCCGGCCGCCCCGTGAACCCGTCGCGCCTGTTCATCCTGCGCCCGGTCGCCACGTCGCTGCTGATGCTGGCGATCCTGCTGACCGGGATGCTGTCCTACTTCAACCTGCCGCTCTCGGCCCTGCCCTCGGTCGACTACCCGACGATCCAGGTCCAGACCTTCTATCCGGGAGCGAGTCCCGAGGTGATGACCTCGGCGGTGACGGCGCCGCTGGAGCGCCAGTTCGGCCAGCTCGCCAACCTCAACCAGATGTCGTCCCAGTCCTCGGCCGGGGCGTCGGTCATCACCCTGCAGTTCAACCTCGACCTGCCGCTCGACATCGCGACCCAGGAGGTCCAGGCGGCGATCAACGCCGCCGGCAACCTGCTGCCGAGCGACCTGCCGGCGCCGCCGGTCTACGCCAAGGTCAACCCGGCCGACGCCCCGATCCTGACGCTGGCCCTGACCTCGAAGACGATGGCGCTGACCCAGGTCCGCGACCTCGCCGAGAGCCGCCTCGCGCAGAAGATCGCCCAAGTCGCCGGGGTCGGCCTCGTCACCATGGCCGGCGGCCAGCGCCCTGCGGTGCGGGTGCGCGTCAACACCCGGGCGCTCGCCGCCTACGGCCTCAACATCGACGACCTGCGCACCACGATCGCGAACCTCAACGTCAACACGCCGAAGGGCTCGATCGACGGGCCGACGCAGTCCTACACCATCAACGCCAACGACCAGATCCGCGATCCGGCCGCCTATCGCGACGCGATCATCGCCTACCGCAACGGCAACCCGGTGCGGATGTCCGACGTCGCCGAGGTGGCGGACGGGCCGGAGAACGTCTGGCTCGGCGCCTGGAGCGACACCACCCCGGCGGTGATCGTCAACATCCAGCGCCAGCCCGGCGCCAACGTCATCGCGGTGGTGGACCGGATCAAGACGCTGCTGCCGCAGATCCAGGCGACCCTGCCGGCGGCGGTCCAGGTCACCCCGCTCACCGACCGCACGGTGACGATCCGCGCCTCAGTCCACGACGTGCAGTTCGAGCTGCTGCTCGCCATCGCCCTCGTGGTGCTGGTGATCTTCCTCTTCCTGCGCTCGCTGCCCGCCACCCTGATTCCGAGCCTGTCGGTGCCGCTCTCCCTCGTCGGCGCGCTTCCGGTGATGGATGCCTGGGGCTTCTCCCTCGACAACCTGTCGCTGATGGCGCTCACCATCGCCACCGGCTTCGTGGTCGACGACGCCATCGTGGTGATCGAGAACATCGCCCGCCACGTCGAGGAGGGCGAGAGCCCGCTCGAAGCGGCGCTGAAGGGCTCGCGCGAGATCGGCTTCACCATCATCTCGCTCACCGTGTCGCTGCTCGCGGTGCTGATCCCGCTCCTGTTCATGGGCGAGGTCGTCGGACGGCTCTTTCACGAATTCGCCATCACGCTCGCCGCCACCATCGTGATCTCGGCGGTGGTGTCGCTGACGCTCGTGCCGATGCTGTGCGCGCGCCTGCTGCGCCACCAGCCGCCGCAGGCGCGCGCCCGCGGCCGCCTCGCAGCTCTTGGCGGCCGGATGACGGAATCCGGCATCGCGTTCTACGCCCGCACCCTGCGCCTCGTCCTCAACCACCAGGGCCTCACCCTGCTGGTCGCCCTCGCCACGGTGGTCCTGACCGTCCACCTCTACGTCGTGATCCCGAAGGGCTTCTTCCCGATCCAGGACACCGGCCTGATCCAGGGCGTCACCCAGGCCGACCAGACCGTCTCCTACGGCACGATGGCCGAGCGGCAGGGGCGGCTGGCGGAGGAGATCCTGAAGGATCCCGACGTCGCCGGGCTGTCGTCGTTCATCGGCATCGACGGCCAGAACGTCACGCTCAATTCCGGCCGCTTCCTCATCAGCCTCAAGCCGCGCGAGGACGGGCGCGAGAGCGCCAGCGCGATCATCCGCCGGCTCGCCGACCGCACCCGGGGCATGGCCGGCATCAACCTGTACATGCAGCCGGTGCAGGACCTCACCATCGACACCGCGGTGAGCGCGACCCAGTACCAGTTCACCCTGGAGAACCCCGACCTCGCCGCCTTCGACACCTGGGTGCCGCGCTTCGTCGACCGGCTGCGCGACCTGCCCGAACTCGCCGACGTGGCGAGCGACCTCCAGGCGAGCGGGCTGTCGGCCTACATCACCATCGACCGGGCGACGGCGGGCCGCTACGGCATCACCCCGGCGACGATCGACAACGCCCTCTACGACGCCTTCGGCCAGCGCATCGTCTCGACGATCTTCACCCAGTCGAACCAGTACCGGGTCATCATGGAGGCCGATCCCGACCTCCACCGCACCCTCGACTCCCTCGGCCAGATCCACCTGCCCTCGGCCACCGCCACCAACGGGCAGGTGCCGCTCTCGGCGATCGCCAGGATCGGCGAGCGGCGCGCGCCGCTGCTGATCAGCCATCTCGGCCAGTTCCCGGCCACCACGATCTCGTTCAACCTCGCCCCCGGCGCCTCCCTCGGGGGGGCGGTGGCGGCGATCCGGGCGGCGGAGCGGGAGGTCGGCCTGCCCGAGAGCTTCGCCCTGCGCTTCCAGGGTTCGGCGCTGGCGTTCCAGGCCTCGCTCAGCAACACCCTGTTCCTCGTGCTGGCCGCGATCGTGACGGTCTACATCGTGCTCGGCGTGCTCTACGAGAGCTTCGTCCACCCGGTGACGATCCTCTCGACCCTGCCCTCGGCCGGCATCGGTGCGCTGGCCGGGCTGATGCTGTTCGGGCACGACCTCGACATCATCGGCATCATCGCGATCGTGCTGCTCATCGGCATCGTGAAGAAGAACGCGATCATGATGATCGACTTCGCGCTCCAGGCCGAGCGCGAGCAGGGCGCCGACCCGCGCGACGCGATCTACGAGGCGTGCATCCTGCGCTTCCGCCCGATCATGATGACGACCTTCGCGGCCCTGTTCGCCGCGGTTCCGCTGATCCTCGGCACCGGCACCGGCTCGGAGCTGCGCCAGCCCCTCGGCGTCGCCATCGCGGGCGGGCTGATCGTGAGCCAGGTCCTGACGCTGTACACGACGCCGGTGATCTACCTCGCCTTCGACCGGCTCGCGCGGCGCCTGTCCGGGCGCCGGGGCGGGGGCCTGCGGCGCGGCGAGGTGGTGCCGTGAGGGGCGGTAACGGGGTTTCGGGAGCCCCCTTTTCCCGAACGACTGGAGCGATAGCGAAAGGAGATCCGGGATCCAGCACAGGAAGTGCCGCGAAGCGGCTCACCAGCAGCAACGTTGCAGAGAAGCGGACGCTTCGCGACTTGTCGTGCTGGATCCCGGATCTCCTTCCACTGCGTTCCAGTCGTCCGGGAAAGGAGACAGCAAGTCTGACGTGGATCTGGGTCGGACCGATCATCCCCACCGCTAGTGTCGCCTCCTCACCGGACTCCCCCCGGTGAACCTCTCCGCCCCCTTCATCCTGCGCCCGATCGCGACGACGCTGCTCACCCTCGGGGTGGTGCTCGCGGGGCTGTTCGCGTTCGTGAAGCTGCCGGTGGCGCCGCTGCCGCAGGTCGACTTCCCGACCATCCTGGTCCAGGCCCAGATGGCCGGTGCGAGCCCGGAAACCATGGCGAGCACGGTCGCGGCGCCCCTGGAGCGGCGCCTCGGCCAGATCGCCGACGTCGACCAGATGACCTCGACCAGTTCGGTCGGGTCGACCCGGATCGTGCTCCAGTTCGGGCTCGACCGCGACATCGACGGCGCCGCCCGCGACGTCCAGGCGGCGATCAACGCGGCGCGGGCCGAGCTGCCGACGGCGCTGCGCCAGAACCCGACCTACCGCAAGTTCAACCCCGCCGACGCGCCGGTGCTGATCGTCGGCCTGACCTCGAACACGCTGAGCCCCGGCACGCTCTACGACTCCGCCGCCACCGTGCTGCAGCAGAAGCTGTCGCAACTCGAAGGCATCGGCAACGTCGACATCGGCGGCGCCTCGCTGCCGGCGGTGCGGGTCGAACTCGATCCGTGGGCGCTGTTCAACTACGGCATCGGCCTGGAGGGCATCCGGGCGGCGCTCGCCAGCGCCAACGCCAACTCGCCCAAAGGGGCGATCGAGGTCGGTCCGCGCCGCTACCAGCTCTACGCCAACGACCAGGGCCGGGTGGCGGCGGATTACCGCGACATCGTCGTCGCCTACCGCAACGGCGCCGCGGTGCGGCTGTCCGACGTCGCGCAGGTGATCGACGGGGTCGAGGACCGGCGCAACCTCGGCCTCGTCAACGGCAAGCCCGGGGTGATGCTGCTGGTCTACAAGCAGCCCGGCGGCAACGTGGTCGAGACCGTCGATGCCCTCAAGGCGGCGCTGCCGCAGCTCAAGGCGGCGCTGCCGGGCGACGTCGAACTCGTCGTCGCCGGCGACCGCAGCGTCACCATCCGGGCCTCCCTGGCGGAAGCCGAGCGGACCCTGCTGATCTCGGTCGGCCTCGTGATCCTCGTGGTGTTCGTCTTCCTGCGCTCGCCGCGCGCGACCCTGATCCCGGCGGTGGCGGTGCCGGTCTCGCTCATCGGCACCTTCGCGGTGATGTATCTGTGCGGCTACAGCCTCGACAACCTGTCGCTGATGGCCCTGATCGTCGCCGCCGGCTTCGTCGTCGACGACGCCATCGTGGTGCTGGAGAACGTGCAGCGGCACATCGAGGAGGGCCGCGGCCGGGTCGAGGCCGCCCTGCTCGGCGCCCGCGAGGTCGGCTTCACCGTGCTGTCGATGAGCCTGTCGCTGATCGCGGTGTTCCTGCCGATCCTGCTGATGGGCGGCCTGATCGGCCGGCTGTTCCAGGAATTCGCCGTCGTGCTGTCGCTGGCGATCCTGATCTCCCTCGTCGTGTCGCTGACCACGACCCCGATGATGTGCGCCCGCCTGCTGGTGACCGAGGAGCATCGCCGCCGGCCCGGGCCGATCGCCCGCGGGCTGGAGGCGGGGTTCGAGGCGATGCTCGCCTTCTACCGCCGCACGCTGGGCTGGTCGCTGCGCCACGGCCCGCTGGTGATGCTGATCCTGCTCGGCACGGTGGCCCTCAACGTCTGGCTCTACGTCATCGTGCCGAAGGGCTTCTTCCCGCAGCAGGACACCGGCCAGATGATCGGCGGCGTCCAGGCCGACCAGCGCATCTCGTTCCAGGCGATGAGCGTCAAGCTGCGCGAGGCCATCGCCATCGTGCGGGCCGATCCGGCGGTGGCGAGCGTCGTCGGCTTCACCGGCGGCCGGGGCACCAACTCGGCCAACGTCTTCGTCGGCCTCAAGCCCCGGGACGAGCGCGACCCCATCAGCGCCGTCATGGCCCGGCTGCGGCCGAAGCTCTCGGGCATCCCGGGCGCCCGGCTGTTCCTGTTCCCGCGCCAGGACCTCAGCGTCGGCGGCCGCCAGAGCTTCGCCCAGTTCCAGTACTCGCTCCAGGGCGACACCGCCGCGGAACTCTACGAGTGGACGCCGAAGCTGCTCGAGGCGATGCGGGCCGACCCGACCTTCACGGACGTCAATTCCGACCAGCAGCAGGGCGGCCTGGAGACGATGCTGGTGATCGACCGGCCGACCGCCTACCGCTACGGCCTGACGCCGGACACGATCGACAACACCCTCTACGACGCCTTCGGCCAGCGCGCGGTCTCGACGATCTACAACCCGCTCAACCAGTACCGGGTCGTGATGGAGATCGCCCCGCGCTACCTCGACAATCCCGAGACGCTCAAGCTGATCTACGTCTCGACCTCCGGCGCCCGGGCGCGCGGCTCGGCGGTCACCAACGCCGTCGCCGGCACCGTCGAGGGGGCGGGCGCCGCCGGTCCGACCGCGACCTCGGTCGCCACCGACTCGGCCCGCAACGCCGCCGGCAACGCCATCGCGGGCGGGCGCTCCGGTGCCTCGGCGAGCGCGCCGGTGAGCAGCGCCAAGGAGACGATGGTGCCGCTCACCGCCTTCGCCCGGCTGGAGACCGGCAGCACCCCGGTCCAGGTGAGCCATCAGGGCCTGTTCGTCGCCACCACCCTGTCGTTCAACCTGCCGCCGGGCAAGTCCCTCAGCGACGCCACCGCGGCGATCGAGGGACACATGCGCGCCCTGCGGGTTCCGGCGACGATCCACGGCGAGTTCGCCGGGTCGGCGCGCAGCTTCCAGGCCTCGGCCTCGCGCCAGCCGCTCCTGATCCTCGCCGCCCTGCTCGCCGTCTACGCGGTGCTCGGCGTCCTGTACGAGAGCACCATCCACCCGGTGACGATCCTCTCGACGCTGCCCTCGGCCGGCATCGGCGCCGTGCTCGCCCTGATGCTGGCCGGCGAGGAGTTCGGCGTCATCGCGCTGATCGCGGTGTTCCTGCTGATCGGCATCGTGAAGAAGAACGCGATCATGATGATCGACTTCGCGCTCCACGCCGAGCGCAGCCGCGGCCTGTCCCCGCGCGAGGCGATCACGCAAGCCTGCCTCTTGCGCTTCCGCCCGATCCTGATGACAACCCTGGCGGCGCTGCTCGGGGCGCTGCCGCTGATTCTCGAGACCGGCGAGGGATCCGAGCTGCGCCGTCCGCTCGGCATCGCCATCGTCGGCGGCCTTACCGTGAGCCAGGTCCTGACCCTCTACACGACCCCGGTGGTCTACCTCTACCTCGACCGTTTCCGGCTGTGGGCCGGGCGCCGGCGCCGCTCCCCCGGTCCGCTCCCGGCCGGCGAATGACGATCCGCGCGCTCCTCCGCACGGCCGCCGGCGGCCTGCTGCCGCTCGTCCTCGGCGGCTGCCTCGTCGGCCCGGACTATTCGCGGCCCTCGGTCGAGACCCCGCTCGCGTTCAAGGAGGGCGGCGCGCCGGCGGGCGATCCCGGCGGTCCCCGCGGGCCCGGCCGCAACTGGCGCCCGGCCCGGCCGAGCGACGGCGCCGACCGCGGCGACTGGTGGCGCGTGTTCCGGGATGCGCAGCTCGACCGGCTGGCGCGGCTGGTCGACGTCGACAACCAGAACCTGCGCGCCGCCGTCGCCGCCTACCGCCAGTCCCGGGCCCTGGTGCAGGAAGCCCGCGCCCAGCTCCTTCCCACGGTGGTCGGCGCTCCGACGATCACCCGCGCCCGCACCCTCGGCATCGAGCGCACGACGGTGAGCTTCCTGGGCACGGCGAACTGGGAACTCGACCTGTTCGGCCGGATCCGGCGCCAGATCGAGAGCGACGTCGCGGCGGCCCAGGCCAGCGCCGCCGACCTCGCGGCGTTGCGCCTCGCCAACCAGGGCGAGCTGGCGACCGCCTATTTCCAGTTGCGCTACCAGGACTCGCTCCAGAACCTCCTCGACCGCACCGTCGAGGCGTTCCGGCGCTCGCTCGCCATCGTCGAGAACCAGTACGCCGCCGGAATCGCCGCACGCTCGGACGTCATCACGGCGCAGACCCAGCTCCAGACCACCCAGGCCCAGGCGATCGCGGTCGGGTTGCAGCGGGCGAATCTCGAACACGCCATCGCGACGCTGATCGGCCGGCCGCCGTCCGAGCTGTCGCTGCCGCGCAACGGCCTCGCGAGCCGCCCGCCCGCCGTGCCGGTGCGCCTGCCCTCGGACCTGCTGGAGCGCCGCCCGGACATCGCGGTGGCCGAGCGCAACGTGCAGGCGCAGAGCGAGCAGATCGGCGTCGCGGTGGCGGCGTTCTATCCCACGGTCACGCTGTCGGCGTCCGGCGGAGTGACCGGCGGCACCGGGCAGGCCCTGTTCTCCGCCGCCAGCACGGTCTGGTCGGTGACCGGCGCGGCGAGCCAGGCGCTGTTCGACGGCGGCGCCCGGGCGGCGGTGCTCCAGGCGGCGCGGGCGGCCTACGACGTCACCGTGGCGAACTACCGCCAGACGGTGCTCACCGCGTTCCAGGAGGTCGAGAACGGGCTGGCCGGCCAGCGCATCCTCGCCAGGCAGGCGGCGGCGCAGGAGATCGCCGTGCTGTCGTCGCGCCGGGCCGTCGAGATCGCGCTCAACGAGTACCGGGCCGGCACCCAGAACTACACCACCGTCGTGACCGCGCAGGCGATCGAGCTCAACAACGAGGTGACGGCGCTGCAGATCCTGCTCAACCGCTACACCAACGCCGTGGCGCTGATCCGGGCGCTCGGCGGCGGCTGGGATGCCGCCAGCCTGCCCTCCGGCGACGAGCTCAAGCGGTTCGAGACCCTGCCGATCGACGGCGGGCAGTCGCCGCGGGTCGACGAGTGATACGATTTTCGGACGATCAGTTCCGACAATCGTATCACCAGCCCGCGCGGCGGAGCTTTGCTCCGCGCGCGTGAGCGAAGCCGGTCTCCGCATCGCGAAGTGATCAACCGGAAATCGTATGAACGGGGGCGCCGCCTCCGGACTCACCGCCGCTCCGCCGATCGCGGCGGCGCCAGGGTGGCGAGGTCGTCGTGGTGGAGAAGCCAGACCTCGGTCGCCGCGGCGAGCTTCCGCGCCGAGGGCGTGAAGCCGGCATTGGAGACCACCGCGGCGAGGTCGGCGCTCCAGTAGCTGCGGGCGGCCACCACCTCCTGCACCGCACCGTTTCCGACCGGCCGGGCGTAGCGCTTGCACTGCACCACGAGGCGCAGCCCGTCGAGTTCGGCCACCACGTCGGCGCCCTGGTCGCCGCTCGCCCGGGTGGCGCGGGCGTGCCAGCCGGCCCGCTCCAGCAGGGCGGCGCAGTAACGCTCGTAGGCGATGCCGTCGTCCGGCAGCTCGTCCTCGGCCGGTTCGGGCTCAGGCCGGGAGGCCGCCGCCTCGATGATCGCCAGTACCTCGTCCCAGCGCGCGTCGAGCAGGTCGCCGTAGCCGGCCTTCTCCAGCCGCGGCGCCACGGTGCGCTCGGCGAAGTAGTCCCGCTCGCGCAGCCAGCCGTCGACGATCAGGTTGTCGTAGGGGTCGAGGTAGCATTCCTGCCGCCGGCGCAGCGCCAGGGTCTCGCCGTGATGCTCGGCGATGGCCCGGACCCGGCGCCGGAAGCGCCGGCCCCGGCCGAGGCGGTGCAGCAGGATCGCCGCCACGACCGCGCCGCCCGCCGCGAGGGCGCGGGGACCGAACCACAGGCTCGCGGCTCCGACGAGGATGACGGGCCAGAACAGGCGATCGGCGATGCTGCGCGGCGCGGCCATGCGGGCTCCCTTCCTGCGGCACCCTCGCAGGCGGCCTTGCCGGGAGGGTAAACGACGGCGTGCCGCGACCCCGGTGAAACGCTCGATCCACAGCACTCTCGTGCGCCGCCCGGGCCGGCCGCCCGCCGGCGCGGCGGTGGCGTAACGGCGCAGCAGGCTGCGCTTGCGCGGAATGCCCGCCTCGGTTGATCCTGCACCCCTGATCCACAGGAACGGAGGAGCCGTTTCCCCAGCCGGGCCCGGAGGCGCGAGAGCGGGTTTTTCTCGGAGGAGCGCGGGCACTCTTCCGACAAATACCTGTTCGGGAGGCCGCGATGGGATCACGGATCGGCGCGCTGTTCGTCAGCCTCGTGCTCGCGGGCACGCTTCCCGGCCTCGCGGCCGAGCCGGCGGCGGAGGTTGACGTCGCCCTCGTGCTCGCGGTCGACGTGTCGTTGTCGATGACGGCGGACGAGCAGTCGATCCAGCGCGGCGGCTACGTCGAGGCGTTCCGGTCGGCTGCGGTGCAGCAGGCGATCCGCCAGGGCCTCGTCGGTCGGATCGCGGTCACGTATGTCGAGTGGGCCGGAATGGGCAACCAGCGCATCGTGGTGCCCTGGACAATCATCTCGGGATCGGCCGAGGCCAACGCCTTCGCCGACCAGCTCGCCGGGAGCCCGCCGCGCCGCTCGACCTGGACGTCGATCGCCAGCGCGATCGATTTCTCGGTCGGGCTCCTGGCCAGTTCCGGCTTCGAGCCGATGCGCCGGGTGATCGACGTCTCGGGCGACGGCCCCAACAACCAGGGCCGTTCGGTGACCAGGGCCCGCGACGATGCCGTGGCGCAGGGCATCACCATCAACGGGCTGCCGCTGATGCTGCGCGAGCCGAGCGGTCCCTGGGACATCAAGGACCTCGACCTGTACTACCGCGACTGCGTGATCGGCGGCAGCGGCAGCTTCATGGTGCCGGTGCGCGAACGGGAGCAGTTCGCGGCCGCCATCCGCACCAAGATCATCCGCGAGGTCGCGGGCGGCGGGATGGTTCCGCTGCTCCAGCCGGCCCAGACCGAGCCGCGCGGGAACTGCCTCGCGGGAGAGCGTCCCAACGTGGATTGGGACTGAGCATCCCGCGCCGAAACGGCCTCGCCCCGCGGCGAAGCCGGGTGGCGTCGTGCGATTTTCGATGGATCGCTCGGCGATCCCTGCGCAACCGCGCCGCGATGCGACAACCGGCTTCGCTCAAGGTGTGCGTGGAGCCGGACTGCGCGCCGCGCGGGCCGACGAGGCGGGTTTCGGAACTCACCGTCCGAAAACCGCATCAGGATTGCTGCGGCCGTCCACTCAGGCTCTTGCGCCGCTGCTGACCAAGTCCCATCGTCTTGGCAAGTTCCGATCGCGCCGCAGCGTAGTTCGGGGCCACCATCGGATAGTCCGGCGGAAGATTCCACTTGCTGCGGTACTGCTCCGGAGAAATCCCGTACCGGGTTCTCAGGTACCGCTTGAGTGACTTGAACTTCTTGCCGTCCTCCAGGCAGATGAGATAGTCCGGCTGGATGGACCTCCGGACCGGGACCGCAGGAACCAGGGCCTCCGGCTTCTCGGCTTCGCTGCCCGCGTTGAGCGTGGTGAGCGCCGCATGGATCGAACTGATCAGTCCCGGCAGCTCTCCGACCGGAACCGAATTATTGCTGACGAAGGCCGACACGATGTCCGCGGCAAGTCCCACGTAGTCGACCTGTCCAACATGTTCCTCCTCCATGACAACCCTCTGCTAGGAACGCTCTCGGACGTAAAACCTTCGACGCTGCGATCGCCGGGTGGGGCTGGTTTTCGTCTTGTGCGCCAAATTATTGCACCGCCGGGACTCTTTCAAGGGTTTGAACGACTTGCGTCCGCTGCGATCGCATAAAAAAATCTTGATGTTTTGGTTCTGACCCTAGGGTTTATGTGCGCCTGATGGTCGATCGTCCTGACCGAAAACAGAAATACAGGTCAGATCGGCTATAATATTCAAATTGCAACCATAGATTGATTCGCTGATTTCGCGGTCCTTTCCGGACATAACCGCGGCAGCACATTGAAATTGCCGTGTGTTGGCAGTGTCTTCGAAAACGCTTGAAAGCTGGGCCGACGCCGGATGACAATGCTGTTCTACGCTACGTCGATCCGCCTCTTCTGCACTCCGGTTGAGTCCAGGGGCGATGCACCCGGTCCGGGCCGAGCGCGCCGTCAGCGGGACGGCGCGGCCGCGAGGGCAGGGGGGGTGCGCGAGGGCGCGCGGTCGGCCTCGGCTTCGAGGGCGGCGACGGAGAGGGTGCGGTCGCGTCCCCGGACCGGGTGGACACCGAGCGCCCGCGCCCGGATGCCGGAGGGCAACCTGTCCAGCCGCGCGAGGAGATCGCTGGAGATCAGAACCGGAGCGTCGAGTGTCCGGCAGAGGGCTTCGAGGCGCGCGGTCACGTTCACGGCATCGCCGAAATACGCGATCTTGTGACGATCGACGCCGATCTCGGCGGCGACGATGGATCCGCCGTGAAGGGCGGCGCGGACCTCCGGCACGGTGCCGAAACGCTGCGTCCAGGCTTCGGCGTCGCGCGCGAGGCACTCGCGGATGGCGAAGATGCAGGCGACGCAGCGGGCGTCCTTCAGGGCCGCGCGCCATCGGCCACGTGATGAGCGCCATGTCGCCGACGAAATCGTCGGTCGAGCCCTGGCAGCGCCGCACGGGTTCGGCGATCGTTGCGAAGACCGCGCCGAGATAGGCCTGAGCCTTGAGGTCGCCATGGGTCTCGGCGTAGGCGGTGGAGCCCACGACATCGACGAAGAGGAAGATGCGTTCCTCCTCGACCGGACGATGGTAGCGTCCGATCATCAGGTTGACGAAGATCTCGGCACCGATCAGGTCCCGCATCCTCACCACGAAGACCAGGAGCGCCGATACGACCAGGGCGTAGACCAGTACCCGGGGCGAGGGCACGACCGAGGCGGTGAAGGTCTCGGGATGCAGGCCCAGCAGCCAGACGATCAGCCCGCCGGTGGCGTGGCCGAGGGCGATCATCCCGACGTAGACGAGTTCGGCGACCGGCACGTAGAGCAGGGTCGGCAGGCGGCGCAGGCGCGCCTGGATGCCCGGTACCAGCGCGCCCCGCTCGAGCACGAGGGCGCTCGCGCCGATGCACAGACCGTAGATCGCGGCGGCCAGCGGAATCCCGTTGCTGAACAGGGAATCGTAGAGGACTCCGGCCCCGGCGCTCAGCGCCAGGATCGCGATCCAGAACCAGGCGTGCTGGGGGACCGGTAGTTTCACCGCGCTCAGGTCTCCCATGTCGTACGACGCCCGATCGGCCGACCGGGGATCCAGCGGAATCGACGCGCGAAGCGGCGCCGGTCCCGGCGCTGCGAGTTCCGGGCCGACGGACCGGAACCCGCCGCGTGGGCCGGTGGGCGACCACCCGGAGCCGGCACGGATGCCGCCCTGCGACAAAACGCATGCCCGAGGGATCGGCGCAGATTGGGGCCGTTTTCAGGTCATCGGCCGCCGGCGCCGCAGTCCATCCGCGATCACCGCCGCCGCCGGCGCAGCAACCGCCGCAGGGTCCTGATTTCTACCGGGAGGCGAACATCAGCTCGTCCTTCAACCGGAGCGTTCACGTCCGTCCTGCCCTCGCTCCCGAGCCGCCCGCCCGCCCGCCTGTCCGCCGTCCACGGCGGATGATGGCGTTGCCGCGGCCGACGCGGTGGTCACGTCGGCGCCGGCCGGAAGCGGCCGGCGGAGCGATGCTCGGGCGCGTCATACGATTTTCGATTGATCGCTCGGCGATCCCTGCGGGATCGCTTCGCGATGCGAAAATCGGCTTCGCTCACGCGCCGCGCGGGCTTGGATACGGTTTTCGGAACTAATCGTCCGAAATCCGTATCAGCCCCCGGTGCCCCCGGGGCCGGGCACCCGCTCGACGAGGACCTTGTCGACCCGGCGCCCGTCCATGTCGACCACCTCGAAGCGCCAGCCGTTCTGGTCGAAGGCGTCCCCGGCGGTCGGGATGCGGCCGAGTTGCGAGATCACGAAGCCGGCGAAGGTCGAGAAGTCGTCGGATTCGGGCCGCTCGGTGAAGCCGAGGCGCTCGAAGGCGTCGACCGCGGGCATCATCCCGTCGACGAGGAGCGAGCCGTCAGCCCGCTCGACCACCATCGGCTCCTCGTCGTCCGTGTCGGGGATGTCGCCGGCGATCGCCTCGAGGAGGTCGGTCTGGGTGACGATCCCTTCGAGGTTGCCGTACTCGTCGACCACGATCGCCATCCGCACCGGCTTGGACTTGAAGGTCTCCAGCACGCGCAGGATCGCCATGCCCTCGTGGACCACGATCGGCTCGCGGATGATCGCGTTGACGTCGATCGGAGCCCCTTCGAGGAGCTGGTTGAGGATGTCCTGCTTGCGCAGGACGCCGACGATCTCGTGGATCTCGCCGCGGCTGACCACGAGCTGCTCGTGGCGGCAGGCCCGCACCGTTTCGAGGATCGCCTCGCGCGGGTCGTCGACGTCGATCCAGTCGACCTCGTGCCGAGGGGTCATGATGTCCCGGATCCGCCGCTCGCCGATCCCGAGGATGCGGGCGACCGCCTCCTGCTGCGCCTCCTGGATCAGCCCGGCCTCCTGGCTCGCCGCCACCAGCAGGTTCAGCTCGGCCGGCGAGTGGAGCGAGCCCTCTCCCGAGCCGGGCTGGAGGCCGCACAGGCGCAGGATGCCGTTGCCGAGGCCGTTGAGGAACAGGATCGCCGGGCGGAAGACCAGCAGGAACACGCTCAGGGGCCGGACGATCACCAGCGCCGTGCGCTCGCTGCGCTGGAGGGCGAGGCTCTTGGGCGCCAGTTCGCCGAGCACGATGTGCATCGCCGTGATGATGATGAACGAGATCACCACCGCGAGGGCGTGGGCGCCGATGTTTCCCAGGAGGGGAGGGAGCCACGCCAGGAGCGGCTCGATCAGGTGGGCGAGCGCCGGCTCGCCGACCCAGCCGAGCGCCAGGGACGAGATCGTGATCCCGAGCTGGGTCGCGGCGAGATGGGCGTCGAGGTGGTCGGTCGCCCATTGCAGGGCGGTCGCGTTCATGCGCTTCTCGGCGACCAGTTCCTGAACCCGGCTGCGCCGCACCGCCACGAGAGCGAATTCCGCCGCGACGAAGAACCCGTTCGCGAAGACCAGGAATACGATGGCGAACAGGCCGAAAGCCGTTCCCCAAGGACCGTCGGAAAAAATCACCGCCTCCTCATGGCGCGAAACGGCCGCCTCCCGAAGGACGCGGCCCGCTCTACTCATAGCAAGTGTCACCCCCACCCGGCTATCCGCCGGATGCACCAGATCGACCGGAAGCGACGCCCGTCGCCGGGTTTCTCGGATCCGTGCCCGGGCCGGGACGTTCCGGCCGGGGGAATCGGGGCGGGGCGGCGTGCCGGCGGGGAGGCTTCGCCGCTCCCTTCCCCCGGACCCTCCGAGCGCCTAAGCAGGCGTGGCGGGTTCCGGGGCGGCGGGAAGGGAGCGGATGACACTCGACATCCCGACGCTGATGGCGGTCACCGTCTTCATCACGCTCATCGTCGGAATCCTGTTCCTGTTCTCGTGGAGCCAGGCCCGGGGGACGCGCGCCCTCGCGATCCTCGGCGCGGCCCATCTGCTCGGTGCGGCCGGATCGGCCCTGCTCTGCGCCCGCGGCGTCATCGCCGACTGGATCTCGATCGGGGTGGCGAACACCCTGATCCTCGCCGGCTACGGCCTGATCTGGAGCGCGACCCGGTCCTTCGACCGGCGGCCGGCCTGGATCGGGGCGACGCTCGGCGGGGCCTGCCTCTGGTGCGGCGCATGCCTGGTGCCGGTCTTCTACGACTCGGTCCCGGCCCGCATCGTCCTGGCCTCCGTGCTGGCCGGGTCCTACTGCATCCTGGCGGCCCGGGAGGTCTGGCGAGGACGCGCCGAGCGGCTGCCGTCGCGCTACCCGGCGGCCCTGCTGCTCGCGAGCGAGGGCGTCCTGTACTGGGTGCGGGTGCCGCTCACCCTCGCATTCCCGGTCGGTGCGGGGCAGCAGCCGGCTCCGACGCCGATCCTCGCCCTCCTGTGCTTCCTGGCGGTGCTTTACACGGTGGCGGTGGCGTTCCTGTTCATGGCCCTGGGCAAGGAGCGGCTCGAACGGGAGCAGCACCATGCCGCCTCCACCGATGCCCTCACCGGAGTCGCCAACCGGCGGGCCCTCCAGAGCTGGGCCGAGGCGCATCTGAGGCGCGGCGAGGCGACGCTGCTGCTGCTCGACCTCGACCACTTCAAGCGGATCAACGACACCTGGGGCCACGGCGTCGGCGATGCGGTGCTGGTCGGCTTCTGCACCGCCGCCCGGGCGCTGCTGCCGCAGGACGGGGTCTTCGGCCGTCTCGGTGGCGAGGAATTCGCCTGCCTGCTGCCCGGTGCCGACCGTGAGCGTGCGCGGCAGGTGGCGGAGGCGATCCGCCGCTCGACCACGCTGATGCGGCCGGAGGCGCTCCCCGGTTTCGCCGTCACGGTCAGCATCGGCGCCGCGACCGGCCGGGATTTCGACATCCTGATGCGACGGGCCGACCGTGCCCTCTACCGGGCGAAGGATCTCGGCCGCGATCGTCTGGTCTGGGCCGAGGACGACCATCCGGCTCCCGGCTCGCGCCGCGCCGCCTGAGCGCGGAGGTTCATGGCAACGGTCCTGCCCGGGATCGAGACGGTCCTGCCGATCTCGGGCCAGCCCGGGATCGAGGCGGATGCGTCAGCATCGCGGGCCGTCGGCATCAGTGCCGGCGCAGGAGGTCGTCCACCGCCTCCTGCTCGGCCGGCGACAGCGCCGCCCGGACCGGCCCGGGGCGCCGCGCGCGGTGCCACAGGCCGAGGGCGCCGAGAGCCAGGACCAGGAGCGGCGTCAGCCACAGCAGGGCGGTGTGCCAGGACAGGACCGGGCGCAGCAGCACGAACTCGCCGTAGCGCCCGACCACGTAGTCGACCACCTGGGTATCGCTGTCGCCCTGGCGCAGGCGCTCGCGCACGATCAGGCGCAGGTCGCGGGCGAGCGGCGCGTCGGAATCGTCGATCGACTGGTTCTGGCACACGAGGCAGCGCAGCCCGGCCGAGATGTCCCGGGCGCGGGTCTCCAGGGCGGGGTCCCTCATCACCTCGTCGGGCTGCACCGCCGCGGCGGGGCCGGCCAGGGAGAGGAGGGCGGCGAGGAGGGGGAGGAGCCGGAGCATCGGGCTCACTCCGCCGGCATCGGCTTCATCGCTGCCGCCTCCTCCCGCGCCCGGGCCCGCGCGGCGGGAATGCCGACGCGGAATCGCCGGTCGGTGAGGGAGAGGCCGCCGCCGAGCGCCATCACCACGGCGCCGACCCAGATCAGCAGCACCAGCGGCTTGTAGTACAGGCGCAGGCCGACCGCGCCGTCGCTGCCGGTCTCGCCGACGCTGGCATAGACCTGACTCGCCCCGAGGGTGAGGAGCCCGGCCTCGCTCACCGCCATGTTGCGGGCGCTGTAGAACCGGCGCCCCGGCTCGATATGGCCGACGACCCCGCCGTCGCGGTCGCGGATGGTCAGGCGGGCGACGGTCTCGGTGTAGTTCGGCCCGGTCCGCGGCAGGATTCCGTCCAGGCTGGCGGCGTAGGGGCCGGCGCGCAGCGTGCCGCCGCGGGGCAGGGTGGCGAGGGATTCGACGCTCCACGCCTGGGCGGCGATGCCGACGACCGTGATGCCGACGCCGGCATGGGCGAGCGCGGTCCCCCAGGCCGAGCGCGGCAGGCCGGCGGCGCGGCGCAGGGACAGGCCGAGGGTGCGGCCGCGCACCCGGACGGCGATCTCCATCGCGGCCCCGAGGATCAGGTAGGCGCCGAGGCCGATCCCGAGGGGGGCGGCCACCGGGCCGCCCCAGGTCGCCGCCGCCACGCCGAGGCCGGCGAGCAGGCCGAGGCCGAGGGCCGCGAGCAGGCGCTGACCGGCCGCCGCGAGGTCGCCGCGCTTCCACGCCAGGGTCTGTCCGAACGGCACCAGCAGCAGCAGCGGCACCACCAGGGGCACGAAGGTGAGGTTGAAGAACGGCGCGCCGACCGAGATCTTGTCGCCGACGAGGGATTCCAGCGCCAGAGGGTAGAGCGTGCCGACGAGGACGGTGGCGCAGGCCGCCGACAGGAACAGGTTGTTGAGGACCAGCGCCCCCTCGCGGGAGATCGGGGCGAACAGCCCGCCCTGGCGCAGCAGCGGCGCGCGCCACGCGTAGAGGGCGAGCGAGCCGCCGATGAACAGGACCAGGATGCCGAGGATGAAGGTGCCCCGGGTCGGGTCGGTGGCGAAGGTGTGCACCGAGGTCAGAACGCCGGAGCGGACCAGGAAGGTGCCGAGCAGCGACAGCGAGAAGGTCAGGATGGCGAGCAGCACCGTCCACACCTTCAGCGCGTCGCGCTTCTCCATCACCACCGTCGAATGCACGAGGGCGGTGCCGGCGAGCCACGGCATCAGCGAGGCGTTCTCGACCGGGTCCCAGAACCACCAGCCGCCCCAGCCGAGCTCGTAATAGGCCCAGTACGAGCCCATCGCGATGCCCACCGTCAGGAAGCACCACGCGACGAGGGTCCAGGGCCGCACCGCCCGGGCCCAGGCGGCGTCGATGCGGCCCTCGATCAGCGCCGCGACCGCGAAGGCGAAGGTGATCGAGAAGCCGACATAGCCGAGGTAGAGCAGCGGCGGGTGGATTGCGAGCCCCGGATCCTGGAGGATCGGGTTGAGGTCGCGTCCTTCCATCGGCGCCGGGTTGAGCCGGGCGAACGGATTGGAGGTGAGCAGGATGAACAGCAGGAACACGAAGCTGATGCCGCCCTGCACCCCGAGGGTGTTGGCGCGCAGGGTCGCCGGCACCGCGTTGCGGGCGAGTGCGACCACGGCCCCGAACAGGACCAGGATCAGCACCCAGAGCATCATCGAGCCCTCGTGGTTCCCCCAGACGCCGGAGACCTTGTAGACGAAGGGCTTCATCGAGTGCGAGTTCTCGACGACGTTCTGGACCGAGAAGTCGGAGACGATGTGGGCCCAGGTCAGGGCACCGAAGGCGAAGGCGACGCAGACGCACGAGGCCAGGGCGGCGGCGGTCGCGACGCTGCGCAGGCCCGGATCGCCGGCCCGGGCGGCCCAGATCGGCATCGCCGCCTGCACCAGCGACACGGCCAGGGCCAGGGCCAGGGCGTAGTGACCAGCCTCGATCAGCAAGGGATGCGGCCTTTCTCGAAGCGCGAGGCGCGGGCGAGCCTGTGGTCCATCTTAGTCATGTTCCCGGAACGAGCCGCCAAGACCTTCCGCCGCACGGCGAAACGCCGCCCGCGGGTCGGACGGCCCGGAGAGCCGGGTCGCGCGGGATCCTCAGCGTTCGCTGCGCGGGCCCGGGGAGGCGGGCGACGGCGGGCCGGCGCCCTCCTGCCAGCGCCCCTGCGCCTTGAGGGCGTCGGCGACCTCCCGCGGCATGTAGGTCTCGTCGTGCTTGGCCAGCACGGTGTCGGCGCGGAAGACGCCGCCGGGCTCCAGCGCCCCCTCGGCGACGACGCCCTGGCCCTCGCGGAACAGGTCCGGCAGCAGGCCCTGGTAATGGACCTTCACGGTCGAGCCGGTGTCCGTCACGGCGAAATCGACCCGGTTGTCCGCGCCGCGGATCAGCGAGCCGGTCTCGACCAGGCCGCCGAGGCGGAAGCGTGTTCCCGGCGCGACGACGTTGTTGGCGACCTCGGTCGGCGAGCGGAAGAACACGATGGTGTCGCGCATCGCCGACAGGACCAGCCCGAGGGCCACGGCGAGCACGCTGCCGCAGACGGCGATCAGCACGAGACGGCGGCGCTTGCGCGTCATGACGTGATGGTCCTGGCGCCGGAGCCCGGGCGTGGCGTCAACAAGGGCGACCTCCTGATCCCCGTGAGCGTTTCAGCGCTCATCGATGAAGCCCTCGCGTGTCTAAGCAGACTTGCGTCGGCGTGCCAACGCCTCGTCGGCTCGGATTACCGGCCGGGCGCAGGTTCATCGTCGCAAAACCGGCCGCTACTCCTGCGGAAGCGGTCACGGCAGGGCGGGAAGGCCGACCTCGCGCGCCACCGCCTCGACCGGCGCGCGCCGGCCCGGATCGGAGCCGAGGGCGTCCCGGGCCCGGGCCAGGGCCTCCTCCGCCTTGCCGCGCTCGCCCATCACCATGTAGGCGCGCACCAGCCGCGCCCATTCCTCCGGGCTCCCGCCCTGGGAGGCGAGGCGCTGATCGAGGCCCTCGACCATGCCGCGGACCGCCGCCGCCTGCTCCTCGCTCAGGGCGGGCGGCTCCGCCGGCGCCGCGCGTCCGTCGAGGCGGGCGAGGGAGCTGCGGACCAGCGGCAGCCAGGGCGCGTTCGGCGGCGACATCGCCTCGATCTCGCCGTAGCGCGCCCGCGCCAGGGGCTTGTCGCCGTCCTGCTCGGCCACGCGCGCGAGGTAGAACCGGGGCTTCACCGCCTTCGGGTCGAGGGCGACGGCCTTCTCGAACGCCGCCCGCGCCTTGTCCGACACCACGCCGTCGCCGGTGCTGGTCAGCGCCTCGCCGTAGTCTGACAGTCGGGTGGGGCTGTCGCCCAGCAGCCGCAGCGCCGCCTCGTAGGCTCTCACCGCATCCTCGGTGCGCCCGACGCGGAGATAGACCGGTGCCAGCACGTCCCAGCCGCGGCCGTCGTCCGGGCTGCGGGCGAGATGGGCCTCGATGCGGGCGATCGCGGCCGCGAGATCCTGGGCGTCGCCCTGCGCGGCGGCGACCTGCGCCGCCTGCGGCTGTCCGGGCAGATCAGGCGACCCGTACAGCCCGTAGACCAGGAGGGCGATCAGCGGAATCGTCGAGAGCGCGAAGGCCGAGGCGGCGCGCCGGTGCCTCAGGGTCGGCTCGCCGACGGCCTGTGCGTCGCCGGTGCTGCCGCGGCTCGCCCGCAGCAATCTGCGGGCCGCCTCCGTTCGAGCCGCCTCGGCCTCGGGCGGTGCGAGCAGGCCCGCGGCCGGCATCGCGCTCGATCTCCCGCAGCTGGTCCTCGTAGAACCCGGTTTCCGTCGCCAGGACGACGGCGCCCGCCGCCACCGGGACCGGTCGCCGCGACATCGGCCACAGCAGGGCCAGAACCGCCGCACCGGTCATGAGCGCCAGGATGAGCCAGATCGCCGTCATCCGGCCGGTGTAGCCGTCCCGCCCGGCGGGTTCGATCGGCGGAGGCGGCGACACGGTGTCACTGCACGCGGGTGCGGGACCGGCGCTCCGCTCGGCGCGGGCCGGCTCGTCGTCGCGGTCCGGGACGGCGGCGCGGCGTTCCCGTGCCGATCCTTCTCGTCTCCGGACACCGGGCGCCGTCGAGCATCCGTCACGGCAACGCGCTCCGTCACGAGAGCTTCGGCCGGTCGATGCAGGGTGGCTCGAAGACTGGCGGCTCGAAGACGGGCGGCTCGAGGACGGGCGGCATGTCCGGCCTGCGGATGCCGGTTCGCCGTCGCCACGCGATCAGACCGGCCGGGCAGGCGCGATCCGAGATCCACCGCCATCCGCGCTGGAAGGCCGATCGGTGCAGGCGGGCGCTTCCTGCTCAGGCATGCCACTCCAGCTCGGATGCGCGATCCGCGAGGGACAGGAACACCGCAGCACACGCCAGATGCAGGATCGCGAGCCAGAGCATGTGATTCTCAGACGCGGTATGCTCCGAGCCGGAGGGCCGCATCTGCCTCCCAAGGTGGTCGAAACTATTTATCCAGCAAAGTGCCTCAGCCCTGCAAGCGCTCGCTGGTGGTAGGCACAGAAAATTCGGCGTAGTCGCGAGGCTGCATTTTTCCGCTGCCGGTCTCCGGCGGCATCGAAAACAGTTCGATGCTGTTGAATTCCCTGGTTTGTCGTCGCTGTTGCTGTGCCTTTTCGGGATTTTCGAACAACGTTTTCGCCTGCCGGATGATCGCCGATGTGGCCTGTCAGAATCATGGGTGTGACTGATCGATATATAGTCGAATTACTCAGGATCGTCGTTCTTCGGAGGATCGATCAATCGAGAATTGATCATCATGGAAATACCGCAAGGCATCGAAAGGTCGGCACGGTACGGACGATCATGGGCATGACGACTGGATGTCGTCTTCGTCTGATCAAGCAGATGGCGGGATGAACTCGGCATCTGCTCTCCTGGCATGGGGAGATGATCCGGGTTCCGGTGGCTCGGCATTATTCCACCGACGCGCAGCGGGCCGAGCCGGAGGAGGCGGCATCGCACCAGCCGCTGCCGGTCCACAGGCGGACCTGGACCGTCGCCACGCCGTCCGCGACGATGATGCGGTTGTAGGCGTTGGGTTCGTTCCCCCTCAGGCGGGTGGAGGTTGCGGAGCCGGCCCTGGACCGCCAGCAGCCGCTGCGAGCGGGTGGTGATCTCGCTGCGGTTCAACTCGGCCTCGGGAGGACCGTCCTGGCTCGGGGCGGCGAAACGGGCGTAGCCCCGATGGAGGTGGCCGGCCAGGGTCAGCCCGACGCCGTGGCGCTGGAAGGCGGCGAGCGCCTCGTCGGCCCGTCCCACCAGCCGGGCCTCCTCGTCCCAGGGCGGGGGCATGAAGGGGTGATGGGCGACCACGATGCGGAACAGGTCCGGCGGCAGGGCTGCCAGCCGCGCCTCGGTCCGGCGGATCTGCGCGCGGGTGATCTTGCCCTGCGACCAGTCGGTTTCGGGCGCCCAGGTCCGCACGGTGTTGAGGCAGACGACCGCGATCTCGTCGTCCTGAAACACCGGCTCGGTCTCGGGCGCGATGTAGCGCCTGTAGCGCCGGAACGGATGGAAGAAACGCTGCCACAGGTGGAACGGCGAGATGTCGTGATTGCCCGGCACCGCCAGCCAGGGGCGCGGCAGCCGGGCCATGAAGGTCTGCGCCTCGGCGTATTCCCGCCGCCGGGCGCGCATCGTGAAGTCGCCCGACGCGATGACGAGGTCGGGCGGATCCCGCGTGAGTTCCTCGACCAGTCCCTCGACCACCGCCGGATCGGTGCGGCCGAAATGCAGGTCGGAGATGTGGGCGATCCGCCTCACGGCCGGCCTCCATCCGTGGCGGGGCCGCGAGGTGCGGGAGGCGAGGGGCTCAGGCGACGTCTCCATCCGCTGCCCCGCCCGGATGGGAGGAGGCCGGAAGGGAAGTAGGGCGCACGGGCCCGGCGGGCGAGACGCCGCGCGGCGTCTCGCCCGCCGTCACGCGGCGCGGATGCTCGCGAGGAAGCGGTCGACCGCGCTGCCGAGATGACCGGCCTGATCCGTCAGGTCGTCCGCCGCCGCCAGGACCTGATGGGCGGCGGCACCGGCCTCGCGGGCGGTGCCGGCGAGCCCGGCGATGTTCTGGGTCACGGCGCCGGTGCCCTGCGCCGCCTCGCCGACGTTGCGCACGATCTCCCCGGTCGCCGCCCCCTGCTCCTCCACCGCCGCCGCGATCGAGGTCGCGACCCCGCTGATCTCGCGGATGCGACCGGTGATTCCGGCGATCGCCGAGACGGCCTCGTCGGTCGAGCCGCGGATGCGGCCGATCTGGACGGTGATGTCCTGGGTGGCTCGGGTGGTCTGGTCGGCGAGCGCCTTGACCTCGGCGGCGACGACGGCGAAGCCGCGCCCCGCCTCGCCGGCCCGCGCCGCCTCGATCGTCGCGTTCAAGGCCAGAAGGTTGGTCTGCGCCGCGATGGTCGAGATCAGCCCGACGACGTCGCCGATCTGGCTCGCGGCATCGCGCAGGTCGTTGGTCAGGGTCTCGGTCCGGCCGGCCTCCTCCACCGCCACGCCGGCGAGGCTCGCCGAACCGTCGACCTGGCGGCCGATCTCCTGCACCGAAGCGCCGAGCTGCTCGGCGGCGCTCGCCACCATCGTGACGTTGCAGCTCGCCTGCTCCGCCGCCGCGGCGACGGCGGTGGACTGACCGGCGGCGTCGTTCGCCGTGACCGTCATGCTGCGGGCGGTGGCCTGAAGCTCGGAGGCCGAGGCGGACACCCGGCTGACGATGCTGCCGACCGCCTGCTCGAAGCTGTCCGCCATCTCCCGCATGGTCGCGCGGCGCTGCGCTTCCGCTCCCGCCCGGGCGAGGGCGGTCTCCTCCTCCAGCTCCCGGCTGCGCAGAAGGTTGGCGCGGAACACCTCGACGGCGCCGGCCATCGCACCGATCTCGTCGCGGCGCTCGAGGCTCGGTATCGCGAGGCTCGCATCGCCACCGGCGAGACGCCCCATGGCCGCGGTCATGCGACGGATCGGCCGGGCGACTCCCAGGAAGGCGTAGGCCGACGCTGCGGCGGCGGCGAGCAGCGCCAGCGCGAGCCCGATCCACGAGGCCCCGGCGCGTCTCGTCCTGCACCCGGGCGACCGCCGCGCTCGCCTCCTGGCTGCCGGCGCGGTTGATCTCGACGCCCTTCTGCAGGGCGGCGCTCACCGCGAGGTACTCCGCGTTCATCGGGCCGCGGAACAGCGACCGGATCTCCTCGCCCCGGCCGGGATCAATCCGGCGCAACTGCTCCCAGCTCGCCTTCATGATCGACCAGCGGCGCTCGAACTCCTCGAAGGCTTCGCGCTCTGGCCCGGGATGGGCCAGCGGCCGGTAGCGCGCCTGGGCCGCGTCGACCTCCTTGACGATCGCGGCCCATTGCGTCGAGCTGCGCTCGCGTTCCGCTGCGTCGTCGGCGGTCAGGTAGCGGAACTGCCACAGCCGCGAGCGGATCACGAGGGTGTTGATCGTGTGGATGCTGTCGACCGACGGCAGGGCGTCCTGCGTCACGTCGTGCACCCGTCCGTCGATCTGGCCCAGGTTGAAGAGGGTGAAGCTCCCCTGCGCGACGGTGATCGCGGTCATCAGGCCGAACAGGCCGGCCAGGGTCGCCGTAACGGAGGGGCGCATCGTCGAAATCTCGCAGCCGTGAAGCGGATCGCCGACCCGGATACAACCGTGGCGGTTAATGCCGGCTGTACTCACCCTCAGCATGGACAATCGTCGGCCGGGCGCTATCGGCCGCCACCCCGGCGGCGAGAACGATGCCACGTCATACGATTTCAGGTTGATCGCGTCAGGCGATCCCTGCGGGATCGTGGCGATTGCTGCGCAATCGCTTTCGCGATGCGGAAGTCGGCTTCGCTCATGCGTGCGGAGCAAAGCTCCGCCGCGCGGGCCGGTGATACGGAATCCGGAAGCAACCTTCCGGATTCCGTATCATAGGAGCTGCTCATGCCGGCCGCTGCCGCGGACCGGCATCGTCCGATCGAGGCGCGGGATCCACTCTCCCGGATGCGACGGATCCCGCGGCCGATGTTCGGTCGTATCACCAGCCCGCGCGGTGGAGCCGGAGGCTCCACGCGCCTGAAGGATCATACGGATTTCGTATGATCGGGCGTATGGCGGCAGCGTCCGTTCAGGCCGCCTGCCGGGCGCCCTCGCCGTAGAAGGTGCCGCCGCTCTCGGCCATCGCCAGCAGGTTCGGCGGCGGCGCGAACCGGGCGCCGTGCCGCGCCTCCAGCGTCCGGCAGAGATCGACGAACGCGGCTGCCCCCATGAAGTCGATGTAGGACAGCGCACCCCCGGTGAACGGCGCGAAGCCGAAGCCGAGGATCGAGCCGACATCGGCCTCGCGCGGGTCGGTGACGACGCCCTCGGCCACGGTGCGGGCCGCCTCCAGCGCCTGGGTGACGAGGAGCCGCTGCTTCAGCTCGGCGAAATCGACCGAATCGGGGTCGAGGGCCGGCCCGCCGAGGTCGCGCAGGCCCGGCCACAGCCGCTTCTGGCCCTGCTCGGGATAGTCGTAGAAGCCCTTGCGGTTCTTGCGCCCGAGCCGGCCCTCGCCCTCGACGAGGGCGGTGAGAAGGCGCTCCTGGTGCGGGTCGACCGCCTCGTCGCCGAGCTGCGCCTTCGTCGCCTTGACGATCTTGAGCGCGAGGTCGACCCCGACCTCGTCGTTGAGCGACAGCGGCCCCACCGGCATCCCGGCCTGCCGCCCGGCATTCTCGATCATCGCCGCCGGCACGCCCTCGGCCAGCATCAGGTGGCCTTCGAGGACGTAGGCGCCGACGCAGCGGTTGGCGAAGAAGCCGCGGGCGTCGTTGACGACGATGGGGGTCTTCCTGATCGCCCGCACGTAGTCGAGGGCGGCGGCGAGCGCCCGCTCGCCGGTCTCGCGCCCGAGGATGATCTCGACCAGCATCATCTTCTCGACCGGCGAGAAGAAGTGGATGCCGATGAAGTTCTTCGGCCGGGACGCGTGTTGCGCGAGGCCCGAGATCGGCAGCGTCGAGGTGTTGGAGGCGAAGACCGCGTCGGGGCCGAGCACCGCCTCGACCTTGGCGATCACCTCGGCCTTGACCCGCGGGTCCTCGAACACCGCCTCGACCACGAGGTCGCAGCCGGCGAGCGCACCGTAATCCGCCGTCGCGGTGATGCGCGAGAGCAGCGCGTCGCGGTCGGCCGACTTGGCGCGGCCCTTCATGATCTGGTCGCTGACGAGCTTGTGGGCGTAGCCCTTGCCCTTCTCGGCCGCCTCGGCGCTCTGGTCGACCAGCACCACCTCCATCCCGGCATTCGCCGTGACGTAGGCGATCCCCGCCCCCATGAAGCCGGCCCCGACCACGCCGACGCGCTTCAGCGGCACCTCGCCGACGCCCTCCGGCCGCCGGGCGCCCTTGTTCAGCTCGCCCATCGACACGAACAGGGTGCGGATCATCGCCGCCGCCTGCGGGCTGCGCAGGATCTTCGCGAAGTACCGGCTCTCGACCTTCAGCGCGAGGTCCATCGGCAGTTGCAGGCCCTCGTACACGGCCTGGAGGATCGCTTTCGCGGCAGGGTAGTTGTCGTGGGTCTCGCGGCGGTAGATCGCGTTGGCCGGCGGCCAGATCATCATGCCGGCGGGCGAGTACACCTTGCCGGAGGGGGCCTTGAACTTCGGCACGTCCCAGGGCGCCACGGCCGAGCCGCCGGCCTTGATCCAGGACTTCGCGGCCGCGATCAGCTCGGCTCGGGGCGTCACCGCGTGGACGAGGCCCATGTTGCGCGCCATCAGCGGCCGGATCTGGTCGCCCTTGAACAGCATCTGGAGCGCGTCGCCGGTCTGCATCAGCCGGGCGACCCGCTGGGTGCCGCCGGCGCCGGGAAACAGCCCGACCTTGATCTCCGGCAGCCCGACCCGGGTCCTGTCGTCGTCCGACAGCACCCGGTGGTGGCAGGCGAGCGCCAGCTCGAACGCCCCGCCGAGGCAGGTGCCGTGCACCGCCGCCGCGAACGGCTTGCCGCAGGTCTCGAGCCGCCGGTAGAGCAGGGTCAGCCGGCGCGATTCCTCGAAGAAGAACCGCATCGCCTCCTCCTCGCCGCGCTCGGCGGCGAGGCGGGCGTGCTCGGCGCCGAGGCCCTGGAGCATCGTCAGGTCGGCGCCGCCGGAGAAGGTCTCCTTGCCGGACGCGATCACGCAGCCCTTGATCGCCGGGTCGGCGACGACCTCGTCGACGATGCGGCCGAGCTCGTCCATCACCTCGGGGGTGATGACGTTCATCGAGCGGCCCGCCATGTCCCAGGTGGCCAGCGCGATGCTGTCGGAATCGGTCTCGAAGCGGAAGTGGGTGAGGTTCATCGCGGCCGCTCCATCAGGGTTTGGCGAGGGCAGGGGCCTGCGGAGCAGGAGCCTGCGGAGCAGAGGGCTGCTCGGCCGGCTTCTGCTGCGACAGGGAGGTCAGGGCGAGCAGGTTCATCAGCTTCGTCACCGTCTCCTTGGTGATCCCGGAGACGAGCGAGTTCGGGTCGGCGTTGAGCGCCTGGAACCTCTGGTAGACCGGGTCGTCGTAGATCTTCGCGATGTGCCGCAGCTCGTCCTCGGAGAACGTCTGCGCGTATTCCTGCGACAGCGCCTCGACGAGGTTCTGGCGCTCCTGGGCGAAGGTCCGTTCGATCTCCGGCCGGACCTGCCCGGCCAGCTCCGGCGAGAGCTTGGCCAGCGTCCCGGCGGCGGCCTGCCGGAAGCCCTCGGCGAGGTTCTTCGCCACGGTCTTCTCGACCAGGGCGCGGGCCAGCGCCCGCCGCTCGTCGGCCCGGGCCGCCGGCGCGCCGGCGAGCACCAGGGCGAGACACAGGATGATCCGTCTCATGGTGGCGTCTCCCGAGAGCGTCGTCCCGCGGGGCGGTCATACGGTTTCCGATTGATCGCCTCGCGATGCGGAAACCGGCTTCGCTCAAGCGCCGCGCGGGCTTCGATACGGTTTTTGAACGATTCGTTCAAAAACCGTATCAGACCCGCTCGATGATCGTGGCGGTGCCCATGCCGGCGCCGATGCACAGGGTGACCAGCGCGGTCCGCCTGCCCGTGCGCTCCAGCTCGTCGAGGACGGTGCCGAGGATCATCGCGCCGGTGGCGCCGAGCGGATGGCCCATCGCGATCGCGCCGCCGTTGACGTTGACCCGGGCCGGGTCGAGGTCGAAGGCCTGCTGGAAGCGCAGCACCACCGAGGCGAAGGCCTCGTTGATCTCGAACAGGTCGATGTCGCCGGTGGTCATCCCGGCGCGCCGGAGCACCTTGCGGGTGACGTCGACCGGGCCGGTGAGCATCAGCGCCGGGTCGGAGCCGATGTTGGCGAAGGCGCGGATGCGGGCGCGGGGCTTCAGGCCGGCGGCCTCGCCGGCCTCGCGCGAGCCGATCAGCACCGCCGCGGCGCCGTCGACAATGCCCGACGAGTTGCCGGCATGGTGGACGTGGTCCACCGCCTCGACGTCGGGATGGGCCTCGATCGCGACGGCGTCGAAGCCGCCCATCTGGCCCATCTGCACGAAGGAGGGCTTCAGGGCGGCGAGCGACTGCATGTCGGTGCCCGGCCGCATGTGCTCGTCGCGGGCGAGCAGGGTGAGGCCGTTGACGTCGCGCACCGGCACCACCGAGGCGGCGAAGCGCCCGTCCTCCCACGAGGCGGCGGAGCGCACCTGCGACTCGACCGCGTAGGCGTCGCAGGCGTCGCGGGAGAAGCCGTACTTGCTGGCGATCAGGTCGGCCGACACGCCCTGGGGCATGAAGTACGACTTGATCGCGATCGCCGGATCGACCGGCCAGGCGCCGCCGGAGGCGCCGAGCCCGATGCGGCTCATCGACTCGACGCCGCCGCCGACCGTCAGCTCGTGCTGGCCGGCCATCACCTGCGCGGCGGCGAAGTTCACCGCGTCGAGCCCGGAGGCGCAGAAGCGGTTGATCTGCACGCCCGGGACGTGATCGCCGTAATCCGCCACCAGGGCGGCGGCGCGGGCGATGTCGCCGCCGGCCTCGCCGACCGGGTCGACGCAGCCGAGCACGACGTCGTCCACCGCCCGGGTGTCGAGGTTGTTGCGCTCCTTCAGCGCCCGCAGGGCCGTCTCGGCGAGCCGCAGAGCCGTCACCTCGTGCAGCGAGCCGTCCGGCTTGCCGCGGCCCCGTGGGGTGCGGACGTGATCGTAGATGTAGGCCTCTGGCATCTCGTCCTCCTCGGGCCGGCCAGCTCGGGGCGGGCTGCGGCGTCCTTTGTCGCGGATGCGGATGATGGGGCGTGCCGGCGTGGGACGTCGGTCCGCGCTCAGAACGCCTCCGCCGGCATCGCCATCACGGCGTCGGCGCCGGCGGAGATGCGGGCGAGGCGGGTGGCGGTCTCGGGCAGCATCCGCTCCATGAAGAAGCGGCCGGCGACGAGCTTGGCTTCCATCCGCGGGGAGGCCGGCGCGGCCTGGGCCGCCTTGGTGGAGGCCGGCTTGGTGGAGGCTGCCTTGGCGATCCGGCCCCACATGTATCCGAGCGCCACGAGGCCCATCAGGTGCATGTAGTCGGTGGCGGCCGCACCGGCATTGTCGGGCTTGGCCATCGCGTTCTGCATCAGCCACATCGTCGCCCCCTGGAGGTCGCCGAGCGCCTTGCCGAGGGGGGCCACGAAGGGTCTCATCGCCTCGTCGCCGGCGTTCTGCTTGCAGAAGCCCTCGACCTCGCCGAGGAAGCGCATCATCGCCCGCCCGCCGTCGCGGGGCAGCTTGCGGCCGACGAGGTCCATCGCCTGGATGCCGTTGGCGCCCTCGTAGATCTGGGCGATGCGGGCGTCGCGCACGAATTGCGAGAAGCCCCATTCCTCGATGTAGCCGTGGCCGCCGAGCACCTGCTGCGCCCGCACCGCGTTGTCGAAGCCGAGATCGGTCAGCACGCCCTTCACCACCGGGGTGAGCAGGCCCATGTGGTCCTCGGCCGCCTGCCGCTCCTGAGGATCCTGCGAGCGGTGCGAGATGTCGGCCTGGAGCGCGGTCCACAGCACCAGGGCGCGGGCCGCCTCGTTGAAGGCGCGGATCGTCAGCAGCATCCGGCGCACGTCCGGATGGACGATGATCGGGTCGGCCGGCCTGTCGGGCGCCTTGGCGCCGGTGAGCGCGCGGCCCTGGAGGCGGTCGCGGGCGTAGGCGACGGCGTTCTGGTAGGCGACCTCGGACTGGCTCAGGCCCTGGATGCCGACCGCGAGCCGGGCCTCGTTCATCATCACGAACATCGCGTTGAGGCCGCGGTTGGCCTCGCCGACGAGCCAGCCGGTGGCGCCGTCGTAGTTCATGACGCAGGTGGCGTTGCCGTGGATGCCCATCTTGTGCTCGACCGAGCCGCAGGCGACGCCGTTGCGCTCGCCCAGCGTCCCGTCCTCGGCCACCAGGACCTTCGGCACCACGAACAGCGAGATGCCCTTGGTGCCGGCCGGCGCGCCCTCGATGCGGGCGAGCACGAGGTGGACGATGTTCTCCGACAGGTCGTGCTCGCCGGCCGAGATGAAGATCTTGGTGCCGGTGATGGCGTAGGACCCGTCCGGGTTGGGAGCCGCGCGGGTGCGCAGAAGCCCGAGATCCGTGCCGCAATGCGGCTCGGTCAGGTTCATCGTGCCGGTCCAGCGTCCGTCGATCATCCGGGGCAGGTACAGGCGCTTCTGCGCCTCGCTGCCGTGGACGAGGAGCGCGGCCATCGCACCCTGGGTGAGGCCGGGATACATGCTGAAGGCGAGGTTCGCCGCCGAGGCGAAGTCCTGCATCGCGCTGTTGAGGACGTGCGGCAGGTCCTGGCCGCCATAGGCCGCCGGCATCGACAGCCCCATCCAGCCGCCCCCGGCATAGGCGTCGTAGGCGGCCTTGAAGCCCTCGGGCGCCGTCACGCTGCCGTCCGGGTGGCGTGTGCAGCCCTGGGCGTCGCCGACCTGGTTGAGGGGCGCCAGCACCTCCTCGCACAGCTTGGCGCCTTCCGTCAGCACCGCCTCGACCACGTCGGGGGAGGCGTCGGAGAAGCCCGGGAGATGATTGTAGTTCCGGATCCCGAACACGTCGTTGAGGAGGAACAGCACGTCCTCCACCGGCGCCCTGTAGCTCGGCATGGTCCTCTCCCACCGACCCTGGCGGCCGTCTCGCCGCTGATAGTTCACATGTAAACTATCCCGCCGCGGAACGGAAGGGCCGGACCACGGAAGCGGGGTCGTTGGACGCAGCGAGAAGGCCCGCACCGGCATCCGGTGCGGGCCTTCTCGTCGAAGGTTCGAACGGTGTCGTACGGTTTCCGATCGATCGCCCGGCGATTCCTGCGGGATCGTGGCGATTGCTGCGCCATCGCTTTGGGCGACCGCGAGCGGTCGCGTTCGCGATGCGGAAGCCGGCCTCGCTCAGGCGCTCGGCAGCGCCTTGCCGTAGCTGCGCAGGGCGAGCAGCGCCTTCTCGATGTCGGCCTTCTGGCTCTCGAGATGGGCGATCTGCTCCGCGACCTGCTCGGGCGAGAGCGCGAGCTTCGGGGCGCCGTCCTCGGCACCCGGATCCTCGCCGTCGACCATCGCGGCGATCTCACGCAGGGTGAAGCCCAGTTCCTTGCCGCGCAGGATCGTGGCCAGACGCGTGCGGTCGTCCTCGGTGTAGAGGCGGGTGGTGCCCCGACGCTGGGGCCGCAGGAGCCCTTTCGCTTCGTAGAAGCGCAGCGCCCGCAGGGTCACTCCGAACTCCTCGGCCAGATCCCCGATCGTGAGAGTGGCAGGCGCCGTCGAGCGGGCGGGTGCCGCGCGAGCGCGTCCGGCGCGGCTCGAAGCTGCTCCGGCAGTGTCGATCCGATTGTACGTCATGCCTTGTTCTCCCCAGCGAACGCATCGAACGACGGCCGCACCTTCTCCCCGGCGACCGTCATCTGACACAAATACGTTCATTTGCACTCCCTTGGGGAAAGGTAATATCAACCAAGGCGTGTGTTAAATACGGTAAAAAGCCTTTTGTTTCAGCGGTTTGAAGCGCTTTTTGCGTCACCTGCCACCAATGGCCGCACCTGTGACTTACCTGCGGGAACAGGCTCTGCGACGGCGGCCGGGACGCGGATCCGGGGCTTGCCGGGAGCGACCGCGGGGCTTGGCGCGGCCCTTCATCTCATCCGCCGGACGGCGTGATCGGCCGGTCCGCACTGGATTAACGAGTTGTTTACCCTGTTCGCCGAAACCTCAAGGCAGGACTTCCTGGTGCTCGATCATCGACGAAATCTTCATGGAGGCAGCGGCCCGGCCGCTGGCGCCGGTTGGTCCACCTGAGACGGTCGCATCCGCTTCCGAACTCTCATCGCCGAGTTTGCATATGAGCCGGACCGCAAGCCTCAGCTTCGACACCCTCGATCCCGACATCCAGGACGCCGCGTACGAGGCGGCGCGTCGGGCGGGAGTCCCGCTGGAGGCGTGGGTCGCCGCCACGATCGCGGGCGAGGAGGATGACGGGCGGCCGGCTTCCGCCGTCGCGGCGCGGCGCACGCTCCCGGCGGACGGCGCCGCCACCGAGCGCCAGGGCGCGGGGCATTCCGGCGAGGCCGCGGCGGCGCGCCGGCCCGATCGCTCCCGGGTGCGCGCCCCGGCAGCGAGGACCCGGCCGGAGCCGGCGCTGGATGATGTCGTCGCGGCGATCTCCCGCCGCCTCGACGATCTCGATCTCAAGCTCGCGCGCAGCGGCGACGTCGCGGTGGCAGCGGTGACGCGGGCGGTCGAGGGGATCGAGGAGCGGCTCCGCGAAGCCGCTGCCGGCGGCACCACCCCGGTGGAGACCGTACTGAAGGAGTTCGAGCATCGGCTCGCGGCTCTGGATGGCCGCGTCATCCCGGCGAGCCGGCGGCAGGCCGGCCGCGGCGCGCGGACCCTTCAGGACGACCTGCGCTCCGCCGTGGTGACCATCCGGCGCCGGCAGGAGGAGATCGACGGGCTCGCCGGCCGCGACGTGGCCGGGGCGCCCGAGCAGGAACCGTCCCGCGCGCCCGCGGACGCGCCCGCGGAGGAGGCCCGATCACCGGCCCTCGCCGGTCTCCGGGCGGAGACGGCCCGGTTGCGCGAGGCGCTCGCCCAACTGGCCACCGGCCGCGACGTCGCCGCCCTCGAACAGGCTGTCCGCACCCTCACGGGCGAGCTGCTGCGGGCCCGCGAGCCGGCGGACCTCGCGGCGATCACCGGACCGCTCGACCTGATGCGCAGCCAGATCGAGCGTCTGGCGAGGGAGATCGCGGACGACGTCCACGCCCGGATGACGCGGGATCTGGAGCAGCTCGCCCGCCGCGTCGACGAGGCGCTGGGAACGTCGGGGATCGCCGACAGGGATGCGGCCGGCCTGTTCCACGACATCGACGCCGTCCGCCATCAGATCGCGTCCCTCGCCGACCCCGAGCGCGTCCGGACCCTCGCCGACTCGGTGCGGGAACTCGACGAGGAGATGAACCGGCTGCGCGCCGGCATGGCCGGGAAGCGGCCGCTGATGGCCGAGCTGAAGCCCCTGCTGGAGGAGATCCGCAACGGCCTGCACGCGCCCGCCGCGGCCGCGCCGGAACCGGTGGCCGCCACCGCCGATGACGGTCCGCAGGCCCGGACCGCGGATCGGGACGGGGTGGACTCCGCGCACGATCTGCTAGCCCGGATCGAGACCCTGTCGGCGAAAGTCGACCGGCTCGCCTCCGGCACCCCGCGCGCCGGCGCCGTGGACCGGCCGGAGTCGATCGATCCGGCGGCTGCCGGCAGCGACCTCGCCTCGATCCACGGCATGCTCCGGTCCCTCGCCGACCGGCTCGACCGTGTCGGGACCGGAAGCGGGGGCGAAGCCCTGGACGGGTTGGAGAAGCAGGTTCTGGCGCTCGCCGGCCGCCTCGACTCCCGCGCTTCCGATCCCGCCCTCGCCGGGTTGGAGCGGACCATGGGCGAGCTTCTGGCCCAGGTCGCGCTCCTGCGCGACGAAGCCCCGACCGAGGCCGCCGTCGAGCGGGCCGCCCGGCAGGCGATCGCGAGCGCGCTCGAAGCGACGCCCCGGACCGGCGCCTCGCCGGGGTCGGACCAGATGATCTCGCTCCAGGCCGCGCTCGCCGATCTCAGGACGCAGCATTCCGCCTCGGACCGGCGCATCCACGCCACCATGGAGGGAGTACACGACGCCCTCGAACGCCTCGTCGCCCGTCTCGCCCAGATGGAGGCGGCGGAGCTTCCGGCCCAGGAGCAGGCGGCGACGCGGCGCGGGACCGTGCTGCGCGACACCCTGCGGGAGACCACCGCCCTCGCCGGGCGCGGCGCCCCGCGCCGCCTCGAGAGCGAGCGCGCCGCGCCGGTCGCGTCCGGCCGGCTCGCCGTCGACGAGATCCTCGAACCCGGCACGAGCCGTCCGCGTCCCGGACAGGTCCCGCCCGAGACGCCGCCGGCGGTCGATCCCTCGACCGACGTCAAGGCGAGCTTCATCGCCGCCGCCCGCCGCGCGGCGCAGACCGCCGCGGCCGAAGCCTCCAGCGAGCGGTCCGGCGGCACGGCCGCGGATGCGGGCCGGCGCGGTGCGTCCCTCCCCGGAGCCGGGGGCACCCTCGCGGGCCTGCGCGCCTCGCTGGAGAGGCACAGGCGGCCGCTGCTCCTCGGCCTCGCCGCCGTCGTGCTGGTGCTCGGCGCCTTCCAGGCGGTGCACGCCTATCTCGGCCAGTCCCGCGGGCGGGAGGCGGCCCGCGCCGTGGCGGAGGCTCCCGTCGCCGCCGCTCCCCAGGCCGCCGCGGGCGCAACCCTCCCCGAGCCGACCGCCACCCAGTCCATCGCAACGACATCCACCCCGGTGACGGGAGGGGCGCCGCCGGCGGCGCTGCCCGAGCCCGATCGTCCGGCGAAGCCGCCCGTCGTACCCGCCATCCGCGACATCGCCTCGCTCGGCGGCGACCTCGCCAAGGTGCCGGGCGCCTTCTCGGCCCTGCGGGAGGCCGCCCTCGGCGGCGACGGAGCCGCGATCTACGAACTGGCGAGCCGCGCCGCCGACGGCCTCGGCCTGCCGAAGGACGCGGCCCTGGCGGCCAAGCTCTACGAGCGCCTCGCCGCGGCGGGCTATGCGCCGGCGCAGTACCGCCTCGCGAGTCAGTACGAGAAGGGGGCCGGCACGACCCGCGATCCCGCTCAGGCCCGGCGCTGGTACGGGCGGGCCGCCGAGCAGGGGCATGCCCGCGCCATGCACAACCTCGCCGTCATGCTGGCCGAGGCGTCCTCGGCCGACGGCAAGCCCGACTATGCCGCCGCCGCGTCGTGGTTCCGGCGGGCCGCCGAACTCGGCGTGCGCGACAGCCAGTACAACCTCGCGGTCCTGCTCGCCCGGGGCCTCGGCGTCTCCCAGGACCTGTCGCAATCCTACGGCTGGTTCGCCGCCGCCGCCGGGCAGGGCGACGACGATGCCGGGCGCAAGCGCGACGAGGTCGCCGCCAAGCTGGCGCCGAAGGATCTCGCCGCCGCCCGCGCCGCCGCCGAGGCGTGGAAGCCGCGCCAGCCGGATCCGGCCGTCAACGAGCCGCCCCCGCCGCGGGCCGAGGCGGCCGCGGCGGCCGCGGCGCCGGAACCGGCGGCGATGACGCTGGTCGGCGCTCCGCCGCCCCTCTCCCTCGCCCGCCAGAGCGTCCAGGGGAGAAGCTGACGCCGGCCGCCGCTCCACGAGCCGCCTGACGGCGTCGCGGGCCGTTCGGGGAGCGGGATCCGGGCAGGCCGCAACGGATCCGGCCTTCTTGCTCAGGTTCTTGTCCCTGCACCATTCCCGTCGCCGAAACGGTGGCCATTTCGGCACCGGCCGTTGATGGCCGGCGGAATGATGCTTAGACCCGGCGGGACGACGCGTCCCCGGAACCCTCCTTGCAGATCTACCTGCCGATCGCCGAGATGCCCGTGAGCGTGCTGACGCTCCTCGGGCTCGGCGCGCTGGTCGGCTTCGTGTCCGGCCTGTTCGGCATCGGCGGCGGCTTCCTGATGACGCCGATGCTGATCTTCCTCGGCATCCCGCCGGCGATCGCGGTGGCGACCCAGACGGCGCCGATCGCCGCTTCCTCGACCACGAGCGTCCTCGCGGCCCTGCGGCGCAACGCCATCGACCTGCGGCTCGGTCTGGTGCTGGTGGGCGGCGGCCTCGCCGGAACCGGCCTCGGCGTGTGGTTCTTCGCGGCGATGCGGCGCGCCGGCCAGCTCGATCTGGTGATCGCGCTGTCCTACCTCACCCTGTTCACCGCCGTGGGCGGGCTGATGCTGACCGATTCGCTGCGAGACCTGTGGTCGAGGCGGCGCGGCAGGCCCCGCCCGCGGCGTCTCGGCGGCGACCATCCGGCCTACATGGCGTGGCCGCTGAGGATGCGGTTCCCGCGCTCGCGTCTCTACGCCAGCGTGATCCCGATCCTCGCGCTCGCCCTGTTCGTCGGCTTCGCCGGCGCGGTGCTCGGCATCGGCGGCGGCTTCATCATGGTGCCGGCCCTGCTCTACCTCCTGCGGGTCCCGACCGGCGTCGTCGTCGGAACCTCGCAGTTCCAGATCCTGTGGACCTCCCTCGTCGCGCTGGTGCTGCACGCGATCCAGAACCAGGCCGTCGACATGGTCCTCGCGGTGATCCTCATCACCGGCGGCGTGTTCGGGGCGCAGTTCGGTGCCCGGTTCGGGCGCAACCTGCGATCCGAGACCTTCCGGCTGCTGCTCGCGGCGCTGGTGCTGACGGTCGGCCTGCGCTTCGCCATCGACCTGATCGTCCCGCCTGTCGAGCCGTTCTCGGTCGTGGTCGCGGAGGAGCGGTGATGCGGGCCGGCCTCGCCCTCGCCGCCCTCCTGACGCTCGGCGTCGTGCCGGCCAGGGCGGAGACGCTCGTCGTCGGCCTGTCGTTCAACCGGATGGCGATCAACTCGACCTATGCCGGGGCATCGGTGGCGGTGTTCGGCGCCATCGAGCGCGACGGTCAGAGCGCGGCGCGCTCGGGCGACTACGACGTCGTCGTGACGATCCGGGGGCCGCGGCGCAGCCTCACGGTCCGCGAGAAGGACGCCCTCGGCCCGGTCTGGCTCAACCGGCGCCAGCGGAAATTCGGCGAGGTGCCGGTGTTCCTGGCCGTCGCCTCCTCCCGCCCCCTCGACGCCCTCGCCGACGCGGCGACCCGGCGGCGCCTGCGGCTCGGGCTCGATGCGATCATCGGCGCACCGGAACTCACTCTCGCGTCGTCCGAGGGCGAGGACCCGTTCCGCAGCGCGCTCCTGCGCCTGCGCAAGGACGAGGGTCTGTTCATCGAGCGCCCGGCCGGAGTGCGGTTCCTGTCCTCCGGCGTGTTCCAGGCCAACCTTCCGCTGCCGGCTGGGGCTCCGGTCGGCTCCTACGAGGTCGAGGTCGCGCTGCTCGCCGGCGGAACGCCGCTCGCGACCCGCGCCGCCGGCTTCGACCTCGTGAAGACCGGCTTCGAGCAGCGGATGGCGGCTTTCGCCCGCGACTGGTCGCCGGTCTACGGGCTGGCCGCCGCGGCCCTGGCGCTGCTGTCGGGCTGGCTCGCCAGCGTGATCTTCCGGCGCGACTGATACGGTTTTCGAACGATGAGTTCGAAAGCCGCATCCCGAAAATCGGATCAGGCGATGGCCCGCGACGCCTCCTTGACCTGTCGCACCGAGCCGTCGATGGCGCTGACCGACCGGGCGATCGTCTCCATGCTGCGGTTCACGGTCTCGACCGCGCCCGCCGTGCTCTGCATGTTCTGCGAGATCTCGTAGGTCACCGCCGACTGCTCCTCGACCGCGCTGGCGATGTTGGTCGAGCTGACGTTGAGCTGCCGGATGGTCTCGGTGATCGCCGCCAGGGACGCGACGGCGGAACCCGTGGTGACCCGCACCGCCTCGACCTGACCGTTGATCTCGTCCGTGGCCTTGGCGGTCTGGGTGGCGAGTTCCTTGACCTCGGCGGCGACGACGGCGAAGCCGCGGCCCGCCTCGCCGGCCCGCGCCGCCTCGATCGTCGCGTTCAAGGCCAGCAGGTTGGTCTGAGAGGCGATGGTGCGGATCAGGCCGATCACGTCGCCGATCCGCTCCGCGGCGGTGGTGAGCCCGGCGATGATGCCGTTCGCCTCGTCGGACTTCACCACCGCCTCGTCGGCGAGCGACTTGGCGGCGCTGATGGTTCGGCTGATCTCGCGGATCGAGGCGGCGAATTCCTCGACCCCGGCGGCGATCGCCTGCACGTTGCCGGATGTCGTCGACGCGGCCTCGGCGGTCGTCCCGGATTCGGTCGTCACGTCGGATACCGCCCGGGTGATCGTGCCGAGGTCGTGGTCGATCTGGCGATGGGCGGCCTCCCGCTGCAGCCGGCGCGACACCTGCGCGGTGATGTCGGTCGAGAACTTGACCACGCCCCGCGGCCGGCCGCTGGCATCGAGGATCGGGTTGTAGGTCGCCTGGATCCAGACCTCGCGCCCACCCTTGCCGATGCGCTTGAACTCGCCGCACTGGTACTCGCCGCGGTTCAGCGCCGCCCAGAACTCCCGGTAGGCGCCGCTCTCGCGCTGGTCCGGCTCGACGAACAGGCTGTGGTGGCGGCCCGTGATCTCGCCGAGTTCGTAGCCGAGCGCGTCGAGGAAGTTCTGGTTCGCATCCAGGATCTTCCCGGTGAGATCGAAATGGATCACCGCCTGGGACCGGTTGATGGCGTCGATCTGGCCCTGGATCGCAGCCTGCCGCAGCTTGAACGCCGTCACGTCGGTGGCGACCTTCATCACGCGCCAGGGCCTGCCGTCGCGCCCGAGGACGGGGTTGTAGGATGCCTGGAGCCAGATCTCGCGTCCGTCCTTGCCGATCCGCCTGAACTCTCCCGAGCGGCACTCGCCACGGTTCAAGGCGGTCCAGAACGCGTCGTACTCGGAAGTCTCGTGGTCTTCCGGAGCCAGGAACAGGCGGTGATGACGGCCCTTGAGCTCCCCGATTTCATAGCCGATCACGTCGAGGAAGTTGGTGTTCGCGTCCAGGATCCGACCGGACAGATCGAACTCGATGATCGCCTGCGATCTGCCGAGAGCAGCGAGCTTCGCCGAATGCCGGTGCTCGAAGAATGCCACGCCGTCTCTCCTCAGGCGACGGCCCCGGGAATCCATGAGACCCGGGGCCCTTCCGAGGACGGTTCTGGCAAACAATAATGAAAGAAGTATAAATTCTCTTGACGACACGCAGGTTCACATAGATTTATATTTTTCGACTGTTCTAATCTGTTCGGGGTAGGTCGAATCTCGCAGTCATCGCGATGGCTGACCGATGCTGCATCGATCGACGTGCCGCCGTGTCTCAACTTGAGATTGCATGAACCTCGGACAGGCCCGCGCTCCGGCCCGGACTGTCCGAGGGGCGGGCGGTTCAGTCGCGGGCCAGCATCGCCCGCCCGATGGCGAAGAGCCGGCCGTCGCCCAGCAGGTAGGCGGTGCAGCCGTCCGGAAAGACGTCGTCGAAGGCCGGATTGCGCAGGTTGAGCCCGCCGGTGAGAGATCCGAAGGCCGGCATCACCATCCGGCGCCCGTCGGTCGCGAAGCAGCGGCGGCGCACGGAGCGGCCGCGCATCGCGACCTTCCCGACCGGATGCAGGTGCCCGGCGATCTCGTGGGCGGTCCGTCCCGGGGCGGGCTCGTGCCGGAAGGTCAGATCGCCGAGGCTCAGGCTGTCGGCGAAACGCCCGCCGACCCCGTCCTGCACCGCCCGGTCGTGATTGCCGTTGATCCAGACCCAGTCCCGCCCCTCCTGCAGCGCCGCGATCAGCGCGTGGTCGGCGGGGTCCATCCGTCCGGGACCGCCGGCATCGTGGAACGAATCGCCGAGCGCCACCACCCGCGCCGGATCGTGGCGGGCGATGACCTCGTGCAGGCAGGCGAGGGTTTCGCGGGTGTCGTAGGGTGGCAGGAACTGGCCCGAGCGCGCCGCGAAGGACGACCCCTTCTCCAGATGGAGGTCGGACACCACCAGGGTCCGGTGGGCCGGGAGCCAGAGCGCCCCGGAGAGATCGAGATGGAGCTCCTCTCCCGCCAGCGTCACCATCGGGCTCTTCGGGTTCTTCTCAAGCCTGATTGCCGTCACCACGTCGCGTCGCCTGTCTCACGGGGGAGGGGGCGAGCCCAGCGCCTCGTCGATGAGCGCCGCCTCGGCCTCGGCCAGGATCTCGTCGGCCCCCTCGCCGTAGACGCGCTCGCGGCCGATCTCGAGCATCACGTTGACGGAGAGGGGAGAGACCCGGGGCAGAGCCACGTGGATGATTCGCCCCCGGATGCGCGACAGCATCATGCCGAGGCGGCGCACGTCGAGGAGTCCGGTTGCCGCATCCTGGCGCGCGGCCCGCAGGAGCAGGTGGTCGGGCTGGTGCCGGCGCAGCACGTCGTAGATCAGGTCGGTGGAGATCGTGACCTGCCGCCCGGTCTTCTTCTGGCCGGGATGGCGCCGCTCGATCAGGCCGGCGATGACCGCGCATTGCCGGAAGGTGCGCTTCATCATCGCGGATTCGGCGAGCCAGTCCTCGAGGTCGTCGCCGAGCATGTCCTCGGCGAACAGCGCGTCGAGGAAGCCCGGATGCTCCTCGGCGTGCCGCGACAGGTCGCGGGCGCAGAAGATCGCGAGGCCGTAATCGTTGGCGGCGAAGCCGAGCGGCCGCAGCCGCGCCCGCTCCAGGCGACGGGTCAGCAGCATCCCGAGGGTCTGGTGGGCGAGGCGGCCCTCGAACGGGAAGCAGGTGAGATAGAACCGGCCCGCCCGCGGAAAGGTCTCGACCAGGAGGTCGCTCGGGCCGGGCAGCCGCGAGCGCCGGCGCTGCTCGGCGAGGTAGCCCGCGACCTGGGCCGGCAGCCGGTCCCAGCCCGCCGGGTCGGCGATCAGGGCGCGCACCCGCGCGGCGAGGAAGGTCGAGAGCGGGAACTTGGCTCCGGCGTAGCTCGGGATCGCCGGGTCGCTGCCCGGCGGCCCGCGGGTCACCAGGGCCTCGTCCTCCCTCAATCCCTCGAAGCGCAGCACCTCGCCGGCGAACAGGAAGGTGTCGCCCGGGGTCAGGGTTTCGGCGAAGTCCTCCTCGATCTCGCCGAGACGCCGCCCCCCGGCCGGCAGCAGCGTGCCGGGCTTGCCGCGCACCCCGCGGGCCATCCGCACCGTCACGGTCGCGGCCTCGATGATGGTGCCGATGTTCATGCGGTATTGCTGCGCCGTGCGGGCGTCGCGCACCCGCCACAGCCCGTCGGATCCGCGCAGGATCCGGGCGAACCGTTCGTAGGCCCGCAGCGCGTAGCCGCCGGTCGCGACGTAGTCGACCACCCCCTCGTAGTCGGCGTAGTCCAGCCCGGCATAGGGCGCGGCCGAGCGCACCTCCTCGTAGAGGTCGGCGAGGTCGAACGGGCCGGCGCAGGCCATGCCCAGCACGTGCTGGGCCAGCACGTCGGGGGCGCCGATGCGCGGATCGGGCGTGTCCTGCGCCGCCGCCTCGACCGCGTCGAGGGCGGCGCGGCATTCCAGCATCTCGAACCGGTTGGCCGGGACGAGATAGGCCTTCGACGGCTCGTCCATCCGGTGGTTGGCCCGGCCGATGCGCTGCATGATCCGGCTCGCGCCCTTCGGCGCGCCGATGTTGACCACGAGGTCGACGTCGCCCCAGTCGATGCCGAGGTCGAGGGTCGCGGTGCAGACCACCGCCCGCAGGGTGCCCGCCGCCATCGCGGCCTCGACCCGGCGGCGCTGGGTCGCGTCGAGGGAGCCGTGGTGGAGCGCGATGGCGAGCCCGTCCTCGTTGAGGTTCCACAATTCCTGGAAGGTGTACTCGGCCTGGAGCCGGGTGTTGACGAAGACCAGGACCAGCCGGTGCTCGCGGATCAGCCGGTAGATCGTCGGCATCGACTGCCAGGCGGTGTGGCCGGCGAGCGGGAGCGTGCGCCCGACGTCGAGCATCCGCAGGTCCGGCCGGGCACCGCCCTCGACCACGATGAGGTCGGCGAGCGCCGGGTCCGGCTGCTGCGGCACGAGGTAGCGCTGCAGCGCCTCCGGCTCGCGCACCGTCGCCGACAGGCCGGTCGCCAGCAGCCCCGGCGCCAGCCGGTGCAGCCGCGCGAGGCCGAGCGCCAGGAGGTCGCCGCGCTTCGAGGTCACGAGGGCGTGCAGCTCGTCGAGCACCACCCGCCTGAGGCCGGCGAACAGCTCGGCGGCCTCGCGGTGGGCGATCAGCAGGGCGAGCTGCTCGGGCGTGGTCAGCAGGATGTCGGGCGGGCGCGCGATCTGGCGCGTGCGCTTGTGCGACGGCGTGTCGCCGGTGCGGGTCTCGACCCGGATGCCGAGTCCCATCTCGGTCACCGGCGCGTCGAGGTTGCGGGCGATGTCGACCGCCAGCGCCTTCAGGGGCGAGACGTAGAGGGTGTGCAGGCCGGATCGGGCCGGACTTCTCCCGGCGAGATCCACGAGGGTCGGCAGGAAGCCCGCCAGGGTCTTGCCGGCCCCGGTCGGCGCCACCAGCAGCGCCGAGCGCCCGGCCTGCGCCGCCGCGAGCAGGTCGAGCTGGTGCGGCCGCGGCGCCCAGCCACGGGAGGCGAACCAGCGGCGGAAGGCGGGCGGCAGCGGGCCGTGGTCGGGGAGGCGGTCGGACACGCCGGACAAGTAGGGCGCGGGCGGCCCGGGCGAGAGGCCCGGCGCGAGAAGCCCGGCGCGAGAAGCCCGGTCTTGCGCCGCGGCGGCCGGCGCGTCATCTCGGCGCGACCGGAGCCGCGGGGCACGCGATCGTCATGGGACTCGAATGCACGCCGTCGATCACGATCGACGAGGCGGAACTGGAGGAGAGCTTCGTGCGCGCCTCCGGTCCCGGCGGCCAGAACGTCAACAAGCTCTCGACCGCGGTGCAACTGCGCTTCGACGTACGCCGCTCGCCCTCGCTGCCGAACGCCGTCGCGATCCGGCTGATGAAGCTCGCGGGGCGTCGCCTCACCGGCGACGGGGTGCTGGTCATCACCGCCCAGACCCACCGCACCCAGGAGCGCAACCGGGCCGAGGCGCGCGAGCGTCTCGCCGAGCTGGTGCGGGAGGCCGCGGTGCCGCCGGTGCCGCGCCGTCCGACCCGCCCGACCCTGGCCTCGAAGAAGCGGCGGCTGGAGACCAAGGGCCAGCGCAGTGCGACCAAGCGCCTGCGCGGCAGCAAGCCCGGCCTGGATTGAGCCGGGCCCGTCCCGGAAGTTCCTGGCCTGGAAGTTCCTGGCTCAGAAGTTCTTGGGGAAGTTCACCACCGCGTCGCCGACGGCGTCGACGGTCTCGCGGATCGCGCGGCCGGCGGGAGCGAAGTCGGGTATCGGCACGCCGAGGAACCGGTTGGGCTCCTCCGGCTTGGGCGTCGCCGGCGGGGAGGCCGCGGGCTCGGCCTGGGCCGCCGCGGTGCGCTGGCGCGGCTCGGCGGCGTCCGGCCGGTCGCGGCGGACCACCCGGGCGGGAGTGGCCGGCTTCTCGGCCGGAGCGGGCTTCTCGGCCAGGGCCGGCTTCGGCGCGGGCTTGACCGGCACCGCCTTCACCGGAGCCGGCTTCGGCTCGGCGGACGGCTTCGCCTCGTTGCCCGCAGCGCGGGCCGGCGGCTTGGCGGCCGGTTCCGGCGCCGGCCTGGCCGGCGGTTCCTGGGCGGCAGGCGGGCGGGGCGTCGCCACCGCGGGGGCGGGCGCTGCGGTGGCCTGACGGGATTGCGGCTGCGCCGCCGGGGCCGGCGTCGCGACCGGAGTGAAGGCGGGGGACGGAGTCGAGAGGGGAGGCGACAGCGCGCCGGTCACGGCCGCGTCGGGCGGGCGGATCGCCGGCGCGGCGCGCTCCACGGCGGGCGCCGGCTCGGCACCGGCGGGCGGGATCGCGACCGTGCGAACCGCCGGCTTGGGGATCGGTGACATGGGGGTCGGCGGCACCAGCCCCTCCCCGGGTGAGGCCGGGGCCGTCTCGGCGGCGCTCGACGTCTTGAGAGCCGGGATCCCGTCCCTGATGTCCGGCATGTCGGCGACGCGGCCGACATGGATCGACGACGGGCGCGGGGCCCACAGGGCGGCGACGGCGGGGTAGGCCGCGATGGCGAGGCTCACGGTTCCGGCGGTCACGCCGCAGACCGCCGCGATCCGCAGCAGCACGGATCCCGCTGGACCGCCGGGCGAAGCCGGAACCGGCCGCCGATCGCTCGGATCAATCTCCACAGGCATCATCAGCCGGGCACTCCACGGGTACGCCCTCCGCCTCCATGAAGCCGGCGAATCAGGCGCGAAGATGTCGGGCGGGGCCCGCGCAAGGGGTTTAGCGCCACATCCGCACGAAATGGTTACCGAAGTCCCGAGCGGGGAGCGCCCTAGCTCGGACCTCTCCGGGCCGCCGCTGTCCCGGGATCCGATGCGCCCGTGCGATTGCCGCTGGGTCAGGGATCCGACCGCGACCCTGCCGCGGTCGACACCATGATCTTGCTGCGAAGTACAACTTGCATGCGGAAATCTCGGTTGTATCGAGACGCAGCAGGCGAGGGCCCGCCGGCCGGCCTGATCACGGACGGTTCCGATTCGACTTTGGGCATTTGAACATCGCGCCACTCTCAGCTACCAAGGTGTCGCTTCTGCTCGTCCGATTCGTCGGATGCGGGCTCCGGAGGACAGGAATCCATGCCGCGCGACCGGGTGGATGCGTCAGGGGCGGCCGGGCCGCTGGGAAGCCGAGGCAGAGCAACGATGGTCTCTCAATCCACACACCCGGACCATCCGGCGCCCGTCGGGCCCGAGGTGGGGAGCGTGGGGAGCCGTCGGGATCCGGAATCGCCGGAAATTCCCGCTGCGCAACCGCTCGCACTGCCGGCGGCCCCGCTTCTGGATTCCCTGCCGCACAAGACCTGGCTCCTCGCCGGTGACGGAACGGTCCTCTACGCCAATTCCCGGGTCCGCGAGGGACGGTCCGATATCGAGTCCGGCGAGACCTGGGCGGTCGCGGGCATCCATCCGGAAGACCGGCTGCGGGTCGGCGACGTGCGGCAGGCGGCCATGGCACGCGGTCAGGCGAGCTGCGTGACCGTGCGTCTGCGCGACCCGGACGGGACGTGGATCTGGCATCGGGTCGATACGAACCCGGTCCGGCAGGACGGCGGGATCTCGGCCTGGATGATGACGGCGGTGGTGACCGAGGAGAGCGCCGCCGAGCACACCCTCGAGACCACCAGCAACCTGCTCCTGCTCGCCCAGACGGCGGCCGGGGCCGGGATCTGGGACTGGAACATGCATTCGGGCGCCCTCGCGCTGTCGCCCGAGGGTGCCCGCCTGCACGGGCTGCCGGCCGAGACCTGCACCATCACCTCGGCGGCCTGGACCTCCCTGATCGAGGCCGAGGACCGCTCGGCCCTGTGGAGCGCCGTGACGCAGGCGGTCTCGACCGATACCCCGTTCACGGTCGAGGTCCGGATCCGGGACCGCGACGACTCTGTCCGCTGGATCCAGAGCCTTGGCCGGGTCCTCACCGATCCGGCCGGCCAGCCGTCGCGCATCGTCGGGCTGACCCTCGACGTGACCGCCCGCAAGGCGGCCGAGCAGACTCTCGCGGTCGCCCGCGATCAGGCCGAGGAGGCGAACCGGGCGAAGAGCGAGTTCCTGGCCACGATGAGCCACGAGATCCGCACGCCGCTCAACGCCGTGCTCGGCTTCACCGACCTGTTGCTCGACCGGCCGCACGACCCCGAGACGAGGCGCCACCTCGGCCACGTCCACGAGGCCGGGTCCGCCCTGCTGCGGGTCGTCGACGACATCCTCGACTTCTCCCAGATCGAGGCCGGGCGCGTCGAACTCGACCCGCAGCCCTTCGCGATCCGGGATCTCATCGACGGCACCGTCTCGATGATCCACAGCATCGCGGCGAAGAAGCAACTCGGGATCGGCGTCGATCTCGATCCGATGCTGCCGGCGCAGGTGGTCGGAGACGTCGGGCGTGTGCGGCAGGTGCTGCTGAACCTGCTCAACAACGCGATCAAGTTCACTCCGAGCGGGTCCGTGACGCTCTCGGTCTACCGCGAGAAGACCGAGGGAGAGGTGGCGTGGCTGCACTTCTCGGTGCACGACACCGGCATCGGCATCTCGCAGAGCCAGCGCGACCGCCTGTTCCGTCGCTTCAGCCAGGGCGACGGCTCGATCCGCCGGAATTTCGGCGGCACCGGCCTCGGCCTCGCGATCTGCCGCCGCCTCGTCGCGCTCATGGGCGGCTCGATCGGTGTCGACAGCAAGCCGGGGCAGGGATCGACCCTGTGGTTCGTGCTGCCGCTGACGGCCGCGACGACGGCCGCCGCGGATGACGCCGACATGGTGCCGGCCGGCCCCGCGGCGGCAGGCGGGCGCATCCTCCTCGCCGAGGACATGGCGGTCAACCAGGAACTCGTCCGGTCCGCGCTCGCCGCCAGCGGCTACGAGGTCGACGTGGCCAACGACGGCGCCGAGGCCGTCGAGGCGGTGCTGGCCAAGACCTACGACGTCATTCTGATGGACGTGCAGATGCCGGTGATGGACGGGCTCAGCGCCACGCGGGCGATCCGCCGCCTGCCCGGGCCGGGCCGGCGGCGTGCCGATCATCGCCATGACCGCCAACGTCCTGCCGCCGCAGATCGCGCAGTGCCACGAGGCCGGCATGGACGACCACATCGGCAAGCCGTTCCGCCGCGAGGTGCTGAGCGCCACCATCGCCCGCTGGATGAACGGCGGGGCACCCGGCGCCGCGGCCTGAGGCGGGCGCGGCGGCCGTTCCCAGGCGGCCTCCGCCATCCTATCTCTCCCCGATGCAGTGGCAGGATGACGGCCTCGTTCTCGGGGCGCGGCGGCACGGGGAGACGGGCGTCGTCCTCGAACTGATGACCGCGGAGCACGGCCGCCATCTCGGCCTCGTCCATGGCGGGCGCTCGCGCCGGATGCAGCCGGTGCTCCAGCCGGGCAACCTCGTGCGCGCGGTGTGGCGGGCGCGGCTCGACGAGAGCCTCGGCAGCCTCGCGGTCGAGCCGCTGGAGAGCGCCGTCGCCCGGCTGATGGGCTCGCGCCTCGCCCTCTACGGCGTCGGCCACGTCGCCGGCCTGCTGCGGCTGCTGCCCGAGCGCGATCCCCATCCCGGCCTGTTCGCCATGGCGAAGGTCCTGATCGCCCATCTGCACGACGCCGCGATCGCTCCCGCCCTGATGGTGCGCTTCGAGGTGGCGGTGCTGGCCGAACTCGGCTTCGGCCTCGACCTCGGCGCCTGCGCCGCCACCGGGTCCAACGACTACCTCGCCTACGTCTCGCCGAAGACCGGCCGGGCGGTGAGCGCCGAGGCCGGCGAGCCGTGGCGCGACCGGCTGCTCAAGCTGCCGGACTTCCTCGTCGAGCGGCCCGAGGGGCGCCGCGGTCTCAACGCCCCAGGTGTCGAGGACGTTCGGCAAGGGTTTACCTTAACCGGGTATTTCCTCGATCAGCGCGTCTGGCGCCCGCGCGACCTGCCGGTGCCGGAGGAGCGGACGCGATTCGTCGCACTCGGCACCGCGGATGCACGGTGATGTTCGTGTTATGTTCCGGTCGTGAGACCGTTAAGCGGAGCTGCGAGGGGCAGCTCCGCTGAGATGATCGAAGTCGCATCATTCGCCGAAACGGTGACCAGTTCGGCGAATGATGCTCAGCTTGTGAGATGACCGGAGTGGGGCATGGGTAAGCCGTTCGAGCCGCCGAGCGACCGCGAGGGCATCGAGAGCGTCGAGCTGAAGGCGGCGCTGGAGGAGCGCTACCTCGCCTACGCCCTCTCGACGATCATGCACCGGGCGCTGCCGGATGCCCGCGACGGGCTCAAGCCCGTGCACCGCCGCATCCTCTACGCGATGCGGTTGCTGCGCCTCGATCCGGGCAGCGCGTTCAAGAAGTGCGCCCGCATCGTCGGCGACGTGATCGGCAAGTATCACCCGCACGGCGACCAGGCGGCCTACGACGCCCTGGTGCGGATGGCGCAGGACTTCGCCCAGCGCTACCCGCTGGTCGACGGCCAGGGCAATTTCGGCAACATCGACGGCGACAACCCGGCCGCCCAGCGCTACACCGAGGCGCGGATGACCGAGGTCGCCCGCCTGCTCCTCGACGGGCTCGACGAGGATTCGGTCGACTTCCGGCCGAACTACGACGGGCAGGAGGAGGAGCCGGTCGTCCTGCCGGCGGCGTTCCCGAACCTGCTCGCCAACGGCTCGCAGGGCATCGCGGTCGGCATGGCGACCTCGATCCCGCCGCACAACGCCGCCGAGCTGTGCGACGCCGCGCTCTACCTCATCACCCACCCGGCGGCGACCTCCGAGCAACTGACGAACTTCGTCAAGGGACCGGACTTCCCGACCGGCGGCATCGTCATCGACTCCGCCGCCTCGATCGCCGAGGCCTACCGCACCGGCCGCGGCGGCTTCCGGGTCCGGGCGCGCTGGCAGAGGGAGGATCTCGGCCGCGGCGCCTGGGTCGTCGTCGTCACCGAGATTCCCTACGGCGTGCCGAAGGCCCGGCTGATCGAGAAGATGGCCGAGCTGCTCGCCGAGCGGAAGCTGCCGCTGCTCGCCGACGTCCGCGACGAGTCGGCCGAGGACGTGCGCGTCGTGCTCGAACCGCGCTCGCGCACCGTCGATCCGGTGGTGCTGATGGAGTCGCTGTTCCGCCTCACCGAGCTGGAGAGCCGGATCCCGCTCAACATGAACGTGCTGGTCGGCGGGCTGGTGCCGCGGGTGATCGGCCTCGCGGAGGCCCTGCGCGAGTGGCTCGACCACCGCCGCACCGTGCTCCAGCGCCGCTCGCGCCACCGCCTCGCCCAGATCGAGCGGCGCCTCGAGATCCTCGGCGGCCTGCTGATCGTCTATCTCGACCTCGACCGGGTGATCCGGATCATCCGCGAGGAGGACGAGCCGAAGGCCGAGCTGATGCGGGTGTTCGAGCTCACCGAGCTGCAGGCCAACGCGATCCTCGACACCCGCCTGCGCTCCCTGCGCAAGCTGGAGGAGATGGAGCTGAAGCGCGAGCACGACGCGCTGACCGGGGAGAAGGCCGACCTCGACGCCCTGCTCGGCTCCGAGCCGCTGCAATGGAAGTCGATCACCACGCAGATCCGCGCGGTGAGGAAGACCTTCGGGCCCGAGACCGCGATCGGTCGCCGCCGCACCACCCTGGAGAACCCGCCCGACACCACCGGCATCGACTTCTCCGAGGCGATGGTCGAGCGCGAGCCGATCACCGTGCTGGTGTCGCAGAAGGGCTGGATCCGCACCCTCAAGGGCCACGTCGCCGACCTGTCGGGGGTGGCGTTCAAGGGCGACGACTCGCTCAAGCTCGGCTTCCCGACCGAGACCACCGCGAAGATCCTGGTGCTCGCGACCAACGGCAAGGTGTTCACCCTCGACGCCGCCAAGCTGCCCGGCGGGCGCGGCTTCGGCGATCCGGTCCGGCTGATGGTCGACCTCGACGAGGGCACCGAGATCGTCACCGCGTGGCCGTACCGCGCGGGCACCAGACTGCTGATGGGGACGAGCGACGGCCGCGGCTTCACGGTGTCGTCGGACGGCCTCGTCGCCAACACCCGCAAGGGCCGGGGAGTCGTGACCCTGGAGGACAAGGCGGTCGCGACCCACTGCATCGAGGTCGGGGACGGCGACCACGTCGTCGCCTGCGGCGACAACCGGCTGCTCGTGGTGTTCCCGCTGAACGAGATCCCCGAGATGGCCCGCGGCAAGGGCGTGCGCCTGCAACGCTACCGCGACGCCAGCCTCGCCTACCTGTCGGTGTTCAGGCTCGCCGAGGGGCTGACGTGGCCCGACAGCGCCGGCCGCACCCGCACCGTCGTCGGCGAGGAACTCGCCAAGTGGGTGTCGCATCGCGGCACCGTCGGGGCGATGGCGCCGCGCGGCTTCCCGAAGACCAACCGGCCGTGAGGCAAGATGGACGGGGCGGGGCGCGTCATACGATTTCCGGTTGATCGCTTCAGGCGATCCCTGCGGGATCGTGGCGATTGCTGCGCAATCGCTTTCGCGATGCGGAAATCGGCTTCGCTCATGCGCGCGGAGCAAAGCTCCGCCGCGCGGGCTGGGGAGACGGAATCCGGAAGCAATCTTCCGGATTCCGTATCAGACCCACACGCCCCTGGCGTCCTCCGCCGCCTGACGGATGGCGGCGATGTTGCGGGCGTAGGCATCGCGGCCGCCCTTGAACGTGGCGGAGCCGGCGACGAGCACGTTGGCGCCGGCCCGAACCACCTGCGGCGCGGTCTCGGCGGTGACGCCGCCATCGACCTCGATGTCGATGTCGCGCCCGCCGACCATCGCCTTGACCCGGGCCACGGTCTCGCAGGCCGCGGCGATGAAGCTCTGGCCGCCGAAGCCGGGATTCACCGTCATGCACAGCACGAGGTCGGCGAGGTCGAGGACCGGCTCGACCAGGGCGGCGGGGCTGCCGGGATTGAGGGCGACGCCGGCGCGCTTGCCGAGCGCCCGGATGGTCTGGAGCGAGCGGTGCAGGTGCGGCCCGGCCTCGGCATGGACCGTGATGACGTCGGCGCCGGCCCTCGGCGAAGGCTTCGAGATAGGGGTCGGCCGGGGCGATCATCAGGTGGACGTCGAACACCGCGTCGGTGTGCGGGCGCAGGGCCTTCACGACGGCCGGGCCGAAGGTGATGTTGGGAACGAAATGCCCGTCCATCACGTCGAGATGGACCCAGTCGCCGCCGGACGCGATCACGTCCCGGGTCTCCTCGCCGAGGCGGGCGAAGTCGGCGGAGAGGATCGACGGGGCGATCCGCAGCGGGCGCGTCATGGCAGGGGCTCCGTACTGGCTGGTCGAGGACAGCAAAAAGCCGGGCAGCGGAAGGATCCGGCCCGGCCCGTTCAGACTTGCGTGAGGCGTGCGCCGCTCAGCGGCGGCGGAACTGGCTGCCGCCGCGGAAGGGCGGGCGCGGCCCGGACGAACGCTCGTCCTTGTGGCGGAACACGAGGCGGCCCTTCTCGAGATCGTAAGGCGACATCTCGACAGTGACCCGATCGCCGGCCAGAGTCTTGATGCGGTTCTTCTTCATCTTGCCGGCCGTGTAGGCCACGATCTCGTGACCCTGGTCAAGCTGCACGCGGTACCGTGCGTCCGGCAGGATCTCGAGAACGAGACCGTCGAACTGCATCAACTCTTCTTTCGCCATCCACACTCTCCACCCGGGTTACCGTCGCGGGCGGGGCACCGGGAGCGACATCTCATCTCTTGCGCGAGGCGCTCGGGCCGGCGGGGCTCGGCCACCAGCCGGGCGCGAGAAGCCATCGAACGCGTAACCGTGCATGTAGGATGGTGCGCAGGAGCGCGCAAGCCGCCACGGTGACGGATGCACCGGTTCGTCAGGAACCTCCCCCGGCGACGGTGCCGGGGGAGGCAGGAACGATCCGCGCGGTGCGGACGGGCTTACTGGGTCAGCTCGTTGCCGGTGTAGTCGATGCGGCCGTCGCCGCCCTTCTTCCACATGTACATGACGTAGTCGGGACGGGTGATGTCGCCCTTCTTGTCGTAGGAGATGTCGCCGATCACGGTCTTGAACGGCTTGCCCTCGTGCATGTAGGCCGCGACCTTCTTGCCGTCGGTCGACTTGGTGGCCTCCATCGCCTGCTTCAGGATCTGCACGGCGGCGTAGGAGTACAGGGTGTAGGCCTCGGGGTCGATGTTCTTGGCCTTGAAGGCCGCGACCACGTCCTTGGCGTTCGGGTTCTTGCGGGCGTCGGGCGAGAAGGTCATCAGCGTGCCGTCGGCGCCGGGGCCGGCGATCTGCGCGAATTCCTTGTCGGTGATGCCGTCGCCGCTCATCAGCGGGGCATTGAGGCCCTGGTCGCGCATCTGGCGCACGATCAGGCCGGCCTCGGTGTGCAGGCCGCCGAAATACACGACGTCGACCTTGGCCTGCTTCAGCTTGGAGACGAGGGCGGAGTAATCCTTCTCGCCCGGGTTCACGCCCTCGAACAGCACGTCCTTGCCGCCCTTGGCCTTGAGGGCCTTCAGGGTCTCGTCGGCGAGGCCGCGGCCGTAGGGGGTCTTGTCGTGCACGAAGGCGACGTTCTTGCCCTTGAACTTCTCGGCGAGCCATGCGCCGGCCACCGCGCCCTGCTGGTCGTCGCGGCCGCAGGTGCGGAACGTGTTGAACAGCTTGCGGTCGGTGAACTTCGGGTTGGTCGAGGCCGGGGTGATCTCGACGATGTTCGACTCGGCGTAGACGTCCGAGGCGGGAATCGAGACGCCGGAGTTGAAGTGGCCGACCACGGCCTTGACGCCCTCGGCGGCGAACTTGTTGGCCACCGAGACGCCCTGCTTGGGATCGGAGGCGTCGTCGCCGACGACGAGGACGATCTTCTGGCCGTTGATGCCGCCGGCCTTGTTGATGTCCTCCACCGCCTGCTCGGCGCCGTTCTTGAGCTGGGCGCCGAAGGCGGCGTTCGGGCCGGTGATCGGGCCGCCGACGCCGATCTTGATCTGGGCCTGGGCCGCGCCGGTCCAGGCGAGGCCGGCCACCAGGGCGAGACCTGCCAGTCGCGTGCTCTTCATGGATGAACTCCTCTGGGATCGAACATCGTCACGGCGTTGATCGGGCCGTGGGCCAGGGGCACGCTCCCCTGGAACTCGTGTCGCCGCGAGGCGGCGTGTCGCCGCCGGGCGGCGGGTCGCCGCGAGGCGGCGGAGGACGGCGTCACGACGCGGAGCCGCGGGGGCGCCAGGAGAAGGGGCCCGCCCGCTCGTAGAGCCAGCGGTACTGCCGGGTCATCTGCCGGGCGCGGGTTGCGCGAAAGCCCGCCGAGCCGACGAGGAGCAGCACGACCGTGTCGACGGCGTAGTAGTGCGGCGACAGCAGGGTGCCCTCGAACAGGGCGAAGTGGATGAACCGCACGGCGAGGCCGAGCACCAGCAGCGCCAGCACGCATTGCCAGTACGGCCGCCAGCCGAGCGCGATGCCGCGGGCGATCATCCAGGCCATCCAGCCGCCCATGACCACGGTGACGAGGAGGAAGAGCCAGATCGTGCTCTCCTCGTAGAGGATGCCCTGCATCAGTGCCGTCCTCCTTCGAGGTAGGCCGCCTTCACCGACGGGTCGTTGAGCAACTGCTGGCCGCTGCCCGACATCGTGATCGTGCCGGTCACCATCACGTAGCCGCGATGGGCGAGCTTCAAGGCATGGTAGGCGTTCTGCTCGACCAGGAACACCGTCATTCCCTCCTCCCGGTTCAGCTCCCGGATGGCGGAGAAGATCTGCTTGACGATGAGCGGCGCGAGGCCGAGCGAGGGCTCGTCGAGCAGCAGGAGCCGCGGGCGGCTCATCAGCGCGCGGGCGATGGCGAGCATCTGCTGCTCGCCGCCCGACATCGTGCCGCCGCGCTGGTGCAGCCGCTCCTTGAGGCGCGGAAACAGGGTGCAGACCTTGTCGAGGTCCTGCGCGAAGTGGCCGCCGCCGTTGACCGCCGCCCCCATCTGGAGGTTCTCGTAGACGGTCATCCGCGGGAAGATCCGCCGCCCCTCCGGCGACTGCGCGAGGTTGAGCCGGGCGATCTCGTGGGTCGGCATCCGGGTGATGTCGCGGCCCGCGTAGGTGATCGTGCCCTCGCGCGCCCGGGGCGAGCCGAAGATCGTCATCATCAGGGTCGACTTGCCGGCCCCGTTGGCGCCGATCAGGGTGACGATCTCGCCCTCGTTGACGTCGAGGTCGACCCCCTTCAGGGCGATGATGTTGCCGTAATAGGTCTTGACCCCGCGGACCGTGAGCAGCGGCGAGCGCGTCCCGGCCGTCCGCGCCCGGGTCTCGTCCACCAGCACGTTGATGCCTGCGACGCTCATGCGGCCCTCGCGGTGGCGATCCCGGCGCCGATCAGCAGGCTGCCGCCGAGGCGGTTGAGCAGCCGCAGGCGGCCAGGCCGGGCGACGACGGCGCGCAGGCGCGAGGCGGCGAGCGCGTAGCCGAAGGCGTTGAGGAAGGCGAGCGCGACGAAGGTCGCCTCGAACACGAGCATCTGGGACAGGAACGGCTCCGCGGGATCGATGAACTGCGGCAGGAAGGCGATGAAGAAGGTGAGGCTCTTCGGGTTCAGCGCGGTGACGAGCCACGCATGGGCCACGATCCGCAGGGCCGGCGCGGTGCCGGGGCGGGCCGCCGCCAGCGCCCCGTCGCCGGCCCGCCACAGCCTGATGCCGAGCCAGACGAGGTAGGCGGCGCCGCACCACTTGAGCAGCGTGAACAGGGCGGCGGAGGTGGCGAGCAGCGCGCCGAGGCCGAGGATCGACAGCGTCATCGCGGTGAGGTCGCCGAGCGCGACGCCGCAGGCGGCCGGCACCGCGGCGCGGGCGCCGCGCCCGAGGGCGTAGGATACGACGAGCAGGATCGTCGGCCCGGGGATCAGCAGCAGCACCGCCGAGGTGCCGGCGAAGGCGAGCCAAGTGGTGAGGGTCATATCCCGACCTCCTCCTCGACCTTCTCGACCTCCTCGTCCTCGACGCCGAGATAGGCGGCGATGACGCTCTGGTCGCTCTGGATCTCGGCCGGCGTCCCGTCGGCGATCTTGGTGCCGTAGTCGAGCACGACGACGTGGTCGGAGATCTCCATCACCACCGACATGTCGTGCTCGATCAGCAGCACCGAGGTGTCGTGGTCGTCGCGGATCGCCCGCAGCAGGTCGTTGAGTTCGAGCGATTCGCGCGGATTGAGGCCCGCCGCCGGCTCGTCGAGGCACAGCAGCACCGGGTCGGTGCACATCGCCCGGGCGATCTCCAGCCGGCGCTGGTCGCCGTAGGGCAGGTCGCCCGCCGGGTCGTCGGCGCGGTGGATGAGGCGGATGCGCTCCAGCCAGTCCTTCGCCCTCTCGATCGCCGCCCGCTCGGCGGCGTGGAAGCCCGGCAGCCCGAGCAGGCCGGCGATGGTGTAGCCCGAGGCCAGCATCAGGGGGTTGTGCTGGGCCACCAGCAGGTTCTCCAGCACGGTCATGCCGGTGAACAGGCGGATGTTCTGGAAGGTGCGGGCGACGCGGGCGCGGCGGTTGACCTGATAGCCCGGCAGCCGCTCCAGCAGGTACTCGGACCCGCCGCGCTCGGCCGGGTGGCGCAGGGTCATCATGCCTTCGGTCGGCTTGTAGAAGCCGGTGATGCAGTTGAAGACCGTGGTCTTGCCGGCGCCGTTGGGGCCGATCAGCGCGGTGATGTCGCCGCGCCCGACGAGGAACGACAGGTCGTTGACCGCGACGAGGCCGCCGAAGCGCATCGTCAGGTGCTCGACCCGCAGGACCGGGTCGGCGAGGCGGGGGGAGGCGAGGCGAGGGGATGCGGGGGTGGTCATCAGCCGTGCCCCTCCTTCACCAGCGAGCCCGAGATGCGCTTGCGCTCCTTGAGCACCACCGAGGGCGACCGCTCGGAGATCAGGCCGCGGGGGCGCCAGATCATCATCACCACCATCGCGAGGCCGAACAGCAGCAGGCGGTACTCGTTGGGGTCGAAGCCCTCGCCGAACACCGCGCTGAGGAAGCCGAGGTTGCGCAGCAGTTCCGGCCCGCCGACCATCGCCACGGCCGCGATCGCGACGCCGATCTGCGAGCCCATGCCGCCGAGCACGACGATCGCCAGGATGATCGCGCTCTCGAGGAAGTTGAAGCTCTCCGGGCTGATGAAGCCCTGGCGCACGGCGAAGAACGAGCCGGCGAAGCCGCCGAACATCGCGCCGAGCGCGAAGGCGGTGAGCTTGGTGTTGGTGGTGTTGATGCCGAGCGAGCGGCAGGCGATCTCGTCCTCGCGCAGGGCCTCCCAGGCGCGGCCGATCGGCAGCCGGCGCAGGCGGATCGTCACGAGGCTGGTGGCGAGCGCCAGCACCAGGATCAGGTAGTACAGGAAGATCACCCGCTGCATCGGGTTGAATTCGAGCCCGAAGGTCGCCGCGAACCCGTCGTCGCCGGGGGTGAAGGGCAGGCCGAAGAAGGTGGCGCGGGGAATCGACGAGATGCCGGCCGACCCGCCGGAGAAATCGGTCCAGTTGATGAGCACCAGCCGGATGATCTCGCCGAAGGCGAGGGTCACGATGGCGAGGTAGTCGCCGCGCAGGCGCAGCACCGGGAAGCCGAGGATCATGCCCCACAGGCCGGCGAACAGGCCGGCGAGCGGCAGGCAGACCCAGAACGACAGCCCGAACGTCGTCGACAGCAGCGCGTACGAATAGGCGCCGACGGCGTAGAACGCGACGTAGCCGAGGTCGAGCAGCCCGGCGAGGCCGACGACGATGTTCAGACCCCAGCCGAGCATCACGTAGGTCAGGATCAGGATGCCGAGGTCGATCCAGTAGCGCGATTCGCCGAGCCCCCCGGTGCCCGCTACGACGAGGAACGGGAACGTCACGGCGATGCCGAGGAACAGCGGCAGGCCGAGGCTGGAAATCCTCTGGGAGGCGTTCGGCGCCGCATCGACCGCCTCCGTCGCCTGTCGCGGCGACGGGGTCAGCGCCCGGCGCGCGTCGCGGTTGGCGAGGACGAGGCGCTGGGCCAGTCGCGCCACGAAGACGAGCCCGCACAGGATCGCCACGAGGCCCCAGCGCGGCCTGAGGTCGAGGGCGCTGGTGGCGCTGAGGTCGGTCCGCAGGGCGACGACCGGCACGCACAGGCCGAAGGTCACGACGGCGAAGAGCAGCGCGTCCTTGACGATGGCGCCGACGTCGACCGCCGGGCGGGTGGCGGCGGGAGCCGCCGTGATCGCGGGGGCGTTCATCAGACCTTCTCGACTTCGGGCCGGCCGAGAATGCCGGAGGGCATGAAGATCAGCACGATGGCGAGGATCGAGAACGACGCCACGTCCTTGTACTCGATGGAGAAGTACGCCGACCAGAACGTCTCGACGAGGCCGATGATGAGGCCGCCGAGCACCGCCCCGGGCAGGCTGCCGATCCCGCCGAGCACGGCGGCGGTGAACGCCTTCACCCCGGGCACGAAGCCGTCCGAGAACGAGATCACGCCGTAGTAGAGCAGGTACATCGTGCCGGCGACGGCGGCGAGGGCCGCCCCGAGCACGAAGGTGATCGAGATCGTGCGGTCGACGTCGATGCCGAGCAGGGCCGCCATCTTGCGGTCCTGCTCGCAGGCGCGCTGCGCCCGCCCGAGGGAGGTGTGCTGCACGAGGTACCAGAACCCGGCGAGCAGCACCGTGGTGACCACCATGATGACGATCTGCCGGTAGGAGATCGCGACCGCGTAGCCGTTGCGCTCGAACAGCACGATCACCTCGCGCATCATCGGCGGGGTCGGCTTGTTGCGGGCGCCCTGCACCACCTGGACGAAGTTCGACAGGAAGATCGAGACGCCGATCGCCGAGATCAGCGGCGCCAGCCGGAACGAGCCGCGCAGCGGCCGGTAGGCGATCCGCTCGATGGTCCAGCTCCACAGCGACGTCAGCACCATCGCGACGATGAGCACCACCAGCAGCGCCAGCGCGATCGACGAGATGCCGAGCCAGGTCGTGACGACCAGGAAGGTGATGAGCGCGATGAAGGCCGAGAGCATGAACACGTCGCCGTGCGCGAAGTTGATCATGCCGATGATGCCGAACACCATCGTGTAGCCGATGGCGATGAGCCCGTAGATCGAGCCCAGGGTCAGCCCGTTGATGAGCTGCTGTACGAAGACCTCCATGCGGTCCCTCTGCCCCCCGCTGCGGCCGCGTCGCATCCCGCGCGCCCGGCCGGCGATGTCCCTGTTCGGCCGGCGCTTCTTGTCCGATCCGGCCTGTTCGAGGGAAGTCCTAGCAAGCCCCGCACCACACCACAATGCAGGGTTTCGCCTGACGCATGGGGCGATTTCCGCGCGTGGATCGTGAGGGTCCGCGGCTTGGCGCGCCCGCGGCCGCTCCGCTATCGTTCGGGTTCCGCGAACATCACGACGGGGGAAACGCCATGGCGATGACGATGACGGGGGAGGTCGTTCTGCCGGCCGACCAGGAGACGGTGTGGGCGGCCCTCAACGATCCCGAGGTTCTCAGGCGCTGCATCCCCGGCTGCGAGAGCCTGGAGCGCACCGCCGACAACGAGCTCCAGGCTTCCGCCAAGATCGCGGTCGGCCCGGTGAAGGCGACCTTCAAGGGCAAGGTGACGCTCACCGACATCGACGCGCCGAACGGCTACCGCATCTCCGGCGAGGGCCAGGGCGGCGTCGCCGGCTTCGCCAAGGGCGGCGCGGTGGTGCGGCTCGAACCGGCCGAGGCCGGGCAGACGAGGATGACCTACGACGTCGAGGCCAGCGTCGGCGGCAAGATCGCCCAGCTCGGCGGCCGCCTCATCAACGGCGTGGCCAAGAAATACGCCGACGGCTTCTTCGACACCTTCGCCAAGGAGGTCGCCGCGGCGCGGGACGCCGCCTGATTTTGGGGCGGAAGATGCCGTTTCGGACGGCTTGACCGCCCGATGGCGGCGGTTGACACTCGAATTCGACGAATTCCAAGAACGCGGGCGATAGACCCGGCAATCCGCCGCCGCAGGAGCCGGCCCAACGGCTCCGGCGGTCCGGCCCGAGATGGAGGAAGGCACCATGACATCCGTCAGCCTGACGGTGAACGGCAAGGCCGTGACCGCCGATGTCGAACCCCGCACGCTCCTGGTCCAGTTCCTGCGCGACGGCCAGCGCCTCACCGGCACGCATGTCGGCTGCGACACCAGCCAGTGCGGCGCCTGCGTCGTCCATCTCGACGGGGAGGCGGTGAAGGCCTGCACGACCCTCGCGGTGCAGTGCGACGGGCGCTCCGTCACCACCATCGAGGGGCTGGCCGCCGGCGGCACGCTGCACCCGATGCAGGCGGCGTTCCGCGAGCATCACGGCCTCCAGTGCGGCTACTGCACCCCCGGCATGATCATGACCGCGGTCGACCTCGTGCGCCGCAAGGGCCACGACCTCGACGAGGCGACGATCCGCCACGAGCTGGAGGGCAACATCTGCCGCTGCACCGGCTATCACAACATCGTCAAGGCGATCGCCGCCGGGGCCGAGGCGATGGCGGCCGAGCCGGTGCGCGAGGCGGCGGAGTAGCTCGACGCCCGACCCTCCCCCTCTGCTCACGGCTGTCCGGGAAAAATCCTTTTGGAATCAGGCGCGGGATCCCCTCTCCCGAGTGGGAGAGGGGTAGGGGCGATCGAAGATCGCACGAGGGTGGCTCGGGTTCGGGATGAAGCTCCGAGCGTCAGGCTGCGCAGTTCAACGGTTCAGGGTCATTGCCGAACCGTCTCCACCCTCACGCGGGATCTTCGATCCCCCGGCCCCTCTCCCACTCGGGAGAGGGGAGACCCGCCCCTTCTTCTCCCGGACAGCCGTGCGGCACAGGGGGGAGGGTTCAGGCCCGCGCCGACCCCACCACCACACAAGAACGAGCGCCGGCCCCGGGGCCCCAGCCACGGCGTGACCCGGCCCATCATGGGAGAGACACGCACATGACCGCCACCGGCATCGGCGCCGCCGTGCGCCGCAAGGAGGACCAGCGCTTCATCACCGGCAAGGGCCGCTACGTCGACGACATCAACCGTCCGGGACAGGCCCATGCCTGCTTCCTGCGCTCGCCGCACGCCCACGCGGCGATCCGCGGCATCGACGCCGCGGCGGCGCGGGCGATGCCCGGAGTGCTGGCGGTCCTGACCGGCGACGACCTCGCCGCCGACAAGGTCGGCGGGCTGATCTGCGGCTGGATGATCCATTCCAAGGACGGCACGCCGATGAAGGCCGGGCCGCACCCGGCGCTCGCCCAGGGCAAGGTGCGCTACGTCGGCGACCACGTCGCCGTGGTGGTCGCCGAGACCCTGAACCAGGCCAAGGACGCCGTCGAGGCGATCACCGTCGAGTACGACGTGCTCACCCCCGTGGTCGAGACCGCCAAGGCCGCCGGCGCCGGCACGGCGGTCCACGACGAGGCGCCCGACAACGTCGTGTTCAACTGGCACCTCGGCAACAAGCCGGAGGTCGACGCCGCCTTCGGGCGCGCTGCCCATGTCGTGAGCCTCGATATCGTCAACAACCGGCTGGTTCCGAACCCGATCGAGCCGCGGGCCGCGGTCGGCGAGTACGACGACGCCGAGGAATCCTTCACCCTCTACACCACGAGCCAGAACCCCCACGTCGCCCGGCTGGTGCTGTCGGCCTTCATCGGCATCGCGCCGGAGAACAAGCTGCGGGTCGTCGCCCCCGACGTCGGCGGCGGCTTCGGTTCGAAGATCTTCATCTACGCCGAGGAGACGGTTTGCGTCTGGGCGGCGAAGAAGGTCGGCCGGCCGGTGAAGTGGACCTGCGACCGCACCGAGGCGTTCCTGTGCGACGCCCATGGCCGCGACCACGTCACCCGGGCCGAGATGGCGCTCGACGAGGGCGGAAAAATCCTCGGCCTCAAGGTCCACACGGTCGCCAATCTCGGCGCCTATCTCTCGACCTTCGCCTCGTCGGTTCCGACCTACCTCTACGCGCCCTTGCTGTCGGGCCAGTACAACATCCCGGCGATCTACTGCGAGGTCGACGGCGTCTACACCAACACCGCGCCGGTCGACGCCTATCGCGGCGCCGGGCGGCCGGAGGCGACGTTCGTCATCGAGCGCATCGTCGAGGTGGCGGCGCGCCGGCTCGGCCAGGACCCGGCCCGGTTCCGGCGCCGGAACTACGTCCGGAGCTTCCCGCACCAGACGCCGGTCATCATGAACTACGATTGCGGCGATTACGGCGCCTCCCTCGACAAGGCGCTGGAGATCGCCGACGTCAAGGGCTTCCCGAAGCGCCGCCGCGAGAGCGCCCGCAACGGCAAGTTGCGGGGGCTGGGCTACTCGTCCTACATCGAGGCCTGCGGCATCGCGCCGTCCCAGGCGGTCGGGGCGCTCGGCGCCGGCGTCGGCCTGTGGGAATCGGCGGAGGTGCGGGTGAACCCGACCGGCTCGATCGAGGTGCTGACCGGCTCGCACAGCCACGGCCAGGGCCACGAGACCACCTTCGCCCAGCTCGTCTCCGACCGGCTCGGGGTGCCGATCGACAGCGTCACCATCGTGCACGGCGACACCGACAAGGTGCAGTTCGGCATGGGCACCTACGGCTCGCGCTCCGGCGCGGTCGGGATGTCGGCCATCGCCAAGGCGATCGACAAGGTGATCGCCAAGGGCCGCAAGGTCGCCGCCTACGTGCTGGAGGCCGGCGAGGGCGACATCGAGTTCAAGGACGGCCGCTTCGGGGTCGCCGGCACCGACCGCTCGCTCGCCTTCGGCGAGGTGGCGCTCCAGGCCTACGTCGCCCACAAGTTCTCGGGCGCCGACCTCGAACCCGGGCTGAAGGAGGGGGCGTTCTACGACCCCACCAACTTCACCTTCCCGGCCGGCATGCACATCTGCGAGCTGGAGGTCGATCCCGAGACCGGCCACGTCACCATCGCGCGGTTCACCGCGGTCGACGATTTCGGCACCGTCATCAACCCGATGATCGTCGAGGGGCAGGTCCATGGCGGCATCGCGCAGGGGGTCGGGCAGGCGCTCTACGAGGGCGCGGTCTACGATGCCGACGGCCAGCTCGTGACCGCGAGCTTCATGGATTACCGCATGCCGCGGGCCGAGGACTTCCCGTCCTTCGCGGTCGGCATGACCGTCACGCCGTGCCCGTCGAACCCGCTCGGGATCAAGGGCTGCGGCGAGGCCGGGGCGATCGCCGCGCCGGCCGCGGTGATGAACGCCCTCACGGACGCCCTCGGCCACGAGGGCATCGCCATGCCGGCGACGCCGCTCGCCGTCTGGCGCGCCGCCCAGGCCAGCCGCCCGCAGCCGCTCGCCGCCGAATAACAGGAGGTCTCCGCGATGTACGCCTTCGACTATCACCGTCCGACCAGCGTCAAGGAGGCCGTCGGCCTCCTCAACGAGGGCGCCAAGATCGTGGCCGGCGGCCACACCCTGCTGCCGACGATGAAGCAGCGCCTCGCCGCGCCCGAGAGCCTGATCGACCTCGGCCGCATCCCCGACCTCGTCGGGATCGAGCGCACGCCGCGCTCGCTCACCATCGCGGCGATGACCACCCACGGCGCGGTGGCCGAGTCGTCCGACGTGAAGGAGGCGATCCCGGCGCTCGCCGAGCTCGCGGCGCTGATCGGCGACCCGGCTGTGCGCCACCGCGGGACGATCGGCGGCTCGGTCGCCAACAACGACCCGGCGGCGGACTACCCGGCGGCGTGCCTCGCGCTCGGCGCCACCATCCTCACCAGCAAGCGCAAGCTGTCCTCGGAGGAATTCTTCCTCGGCCTGTTCGAGACCGCGCTCGAGGAGGGCGAGATCGTCACCGGGGTGAGCTTCCCGATCCCGCACAAGGCGGCCTACGAGAAGTTCCGCAACCCGGCCTCGCGCTACGCCCTCGTCGGCGTCTTCGTCGCCAAGCGGCCGAGCGACATCCGGGTCGCGGTGACCGGCTCGGGCTCGAACGGCGTGTTCCGCTGGACCGAGGCCGAGGAGGCGCTGGGGAAGCGGTTCTCGCCGAAGTCGCTGGAGGGCATGTCGGCCTCGCCGGACGGGCTCAACAGCGACCTGCACGCGGATGCCGCCTACCGGGCGCATCTCATCGGCGTGATGACGCGGCGGGCGGTGCAGAAGGCGGCGGACCGGTAGGGCGCTGCCGCAGCGGCAGGTTCTTGTTATGCTCCCGGCGCGAACAGGGCCGGGAGCGGGCGATGGCGCCGGGCGGCTTCGTGTACATGCTGGCCAGCGGGCGCAACGGCACGCTCTACGTGGGCTCGACGGTCGATCTCGCCCGGCGGGTCCACGAGCACCAGCAGGCGTTCGCCGAGGGGTTCACCACCCGCTATGGGGTCAGGGCCCTGGTCTGGTACGAGGGCTACGACCGCGTCGTCGAAGCCCGCCAGCGCGAATACGCGATCAAGAAGTGGCGGCGGGCCTGGAAGCTCGCGCTGATCGAGACCATGAACCCGGACTGGCGCGACCTGACGGAGGACCTCAGCCGCTGACCGAACTCCCATCCACCCCTTTCCCGGACGACTGGAACGAAGTGGAAGGAGATCCGGGATCCAGCACGACAAGTCGCGAAGCGTCCGTACTCAGCCACAGTGCCGACAGGCTGAGCCGCTCCGCGGCACTTCTTTCGCTGGATCCCGGATCTCCTTCCGCTGACGCTCCAGTCGTCCGGGAAAGGGGCGGCCGTGATGGGCGGATGCGCCCAGGCTGAAGATCGTACGTCTCTCAGAGAAATCTTTCCCGGACCCCCGCATGCCCCTGCCCACCTCCATCGACGAGACCCACGCCCTGCTCTCCTCCGGCGGCTACGTCGCCGACCGGGCGCTGGCGACCGTCGTGTTCCTGTCCCTGCGCCTGCGCCGGCCGCTGCTGCTCGAAGGCGAGGCGGGGGTGGGCAAGACCGAGATCGCCAAGGTGCTGGCGGCGAGCCTCGGGCGGCCGCTGATCCGGCTGCAATGCTACGAGGGGCTCGACGTCGCGGCGGCGGTCTACGAGTGGAACTATGCCGGGCAGATGATGGCGATCCGCCTCGCCGAGGCCGGCGGCGGCCTCGACCGCGACCGGCTCGAATCCGAATTGTTCTCCGACCGCTACCTCATCCGCCGGCCGCTGCTGAGGGCGCTGGAGCCGGGGGAGGGCGGGGCGCCGGTGCTGCTGATCGACGAACTCGACCGCACCGACGAGGCGTTCGAGGCCTACCTGCTCGAAATCCTCTCCGACTTCCAGGTCACGATTCCCGAACTCGGCACCGTGCGGGCGCCCGAGCCGCCGGTGGTGATCGTGACCTCGAACCGCACCCGCGAGATCCACGACGCCCTCAAGCGCCGCTGCCTCTACCACTGGGTCGACTACCCCGACGCCGGGCGCGAACTCGCGATCCTGCATCGCCGCCTGCCCGGCGCGCCCGAGCGGCTGTCGCGCGACGTGGTCGCCTTCGTGCAGGCGATCCGCCGCGAGGACCTGTTCAAGGCGCCCGGCGTCGCCGAGACCCTCGACTGGGCCACCGCGCTCGTCGAACTCGACGCGGTCGCCCTCGACCCGGCTCTGGTCTCCGACACCCTCGGCGTGCTGCTGAAGTACCAGGACGACATCCAGGCGATGCAGGGCGGCCGGGCCAAGGCGCTGCTCGACGAGGTGCGGTCCGCGCCCCGATGAGCCCGCCCGGCCGCCTCGCCGACAACATCGCGTATTTCGCCCGGGCGCTGCGCGCCGCCGGCCTGCCGGTCGGGCCGGGCGACGTCCTCGACGCCGTCGCGGCGGTGGAGGCCGCCGGCATCGGCACCCGCGACGAGTTCTACTGGACCCTGCACGCGGTGCTGGTGCGCCGCCACGAGCATTCGGTGCTGTTCGACGAGGCGTTCCGGCTGTTCTGGCGCCGGCGCGACCTCATCGAAAAACTCATCGCCCAGATGTCGCCGCTCTCGCCCGGGCAGCGCCCGGCCGAGGCGCCGCGGCCCGGCGCCCTGCGGGTGCAGCAGGCGATGGCGCCGAAGCCGCCACCCTCTCCCGAAAAACCCTCCGAGGAGGTCGAGGCGAGCGCGGTCCTGACCGTCTCCCAGCGCGAGGCGCTGAAGGCGAAGGACTTCGCCCAGATGAGCGCCGACGAGGTCGCGCAGGCCCGCCGCCTCCTCGCCGGCCTGCGGATGCCCGACGACGCCGTCCTCACCCGCCGCTTCACCCCGACGCCGCGGGGGCGGATCGATCCGCGCCGCACCTTCCGGCGCACGGTGCGCACCGGCGGCCTGATCGACCTCGCGTTCCGGGCGCCCCGCGAGCGGCCGCCGCCGCTGGTCGCCGTCGCCGACATCTCCGGCTCGATGGCCGAGTATTCCCGCCTGTTCCTGCACTTCCTGCACGCGCTGGGCGAGCGGCGGCGGGTCCACGCCTTCGTGTTCGCGACGCGGCTGACCAACATCAGTCGCGAACTCGCCCGCCGCGACCCCGACGAGGCCCTGGCGCGGGCGAGCCGCCGGGCGCAGGACTGGGAGGGCGGCACCCGCATCGCCGGGGCGCTGCACGACTTCAACCGGCACTGGTCGCGCCGGGTGCTCGGCGGCGGCGCCGTGGTGTTGCTGTTCACCGACGGGCTGGAGCGCGAGGTGACGCCCGAACTCACCTTCGAGATGGACCGGCTCAAGCGCTCGTGCCGGCGGCTGATCTGGCTCAACCCGCTGCTGCGCTTCGACGGCTTCGAGGCCCGCGCCGCCGGCATCCGGGCGATGCTGCCGCACGTCCACGACTTCCGCCCGATCCACAGCCTCGCGGCGATGGCCGACCTGTGCGCGGCGCTCGGCGCGCGCGGGGCGCGGAACCGGGAGGCCGATCCGCGGTCACGCCTGCACGCCACCGGCTGATACGGTTTTCGGACGATCAGTTCCGCAAAACCGCATCGAAGCCCGCGCGGTGGAGCCGGAGGCTCCACACGCTTGAGCGAAGCCGGTTTCCGCATCGCTCGGCGATTGCGCAGCAATCGCCACGATCCCGCAGGGATCGCCGAGCGATCAATCGGAAACCGTATCACCAGCCCGCGCGGCGGAGCTTTGCTCCGCACGCCTGAGACACCCTGTGTCCACCTGTTGTTGGTCATGGGGCGATTTTTGCGGCGGCTCGGTGCTTGTGGGGATCGTAGGGGGTGCGTTGGGTCCAGGCTCTCCAGAGCACCCTGATCCAGGCGCGGGCGAGGATCCGGACGGCGTGGGCGTGCCGGCAGCCGCGGTGTCGGGCTCTGTCGTAGACGTCCCTGGCCCAGGCCGAGGCGTGGCGGGAGTTGTCGGCCAAGCAGGTGACGGCCCCTCTGAGATGCGTGTTGCAGGCCCACCGGACGACGACGCCGCGGCTTTTGCCGGAAGCGTGGGTGACGGGGCAGACGCCGGCCTCGGCGGCGAGGTGCTGCTCGGTGGGGAAGCGTTCGCGCACGTCGCCGAGTTCGGCCAGGATCGCGGCGGCGCACAGGCGTCCGGCGCGGGGGAAGGACATGACGATGGTGCCGTCCGGCAGGGCGGCGACGGCCTGCTCGATGCGGGCGGAGAGCGTGGCGACCGCGGTGCGGAGGCGTTCGAGGACGGCGACGAGGGCGCGGGCGATCTCGCCCTTGGCGTCGGCCTCGGCCTTGCGGGCCAGCCCGGCGGGCGCGGCGCGCAGGCGGGCGAGCAGTTCGGCGGGCGAGCGTCGGCCGGAATAGGCGTGGCGGTCGAGGAAGGTGGCGAGGCGCGTCTCGCCGAGCCGTCTGGCGCTGTCGGGGGTGGGATAGCGGGCGATGAAGGCGAGGGCGATGGGGCTGTCGAGGGCGGAGAAGATCGTGGTGGCGCCGGGCCAGAAGCCGTCGAGCAGGCTGCGGAGCCGATGGGTGAGGGCGGTGCGCTGGGCGACGAGATCGTCGCGGGCACGCACCCGGGCGCGCAGGGCCTTGATGGCGTCGGAGGCGGGCGTCAGGGGCGAGAACCGGTGGCCGTCGGTGCGCAGGATGTCGGCGAGCATGAACGCGTCGCCCGGATCGCTTTTGCCGCCGGCGGCGCGGTAGCGGGGCCGGCAGGCTTTGACGACGTTGGGATGGATCGGGACGACGGGATGTCCGGCCTCGATCAGGGTGTCGACGATCAGGCCGGAGGGCCGCTCGATGGCGATGGGCAGGTCGGCCGCGGCGGCGATGCGGCCGAGCTGGCTCACCATGCCGGCCAGCCCGGCCGCATCGTGAGGCACGTCGAGCCGGGCGACGACCCGGCCGGTGGCGTCGAGGATGCACAGGGCATGGCTCGCGCCGCCCCAGTCCAGGCCTCCATGAAACGACATGTCGCGATCTCCTCGGGGTGGAGTAGGCTCGCCCGAGCCGGGAGATCGTGCGGATCGCTCACTGACAGGCGCTCCGGCTGGCTGGCACTGGCGCATCACCCTGTGGTCCGTCGCGGTCTCCCGGCCCCTGCCGCGCGGCAGGTCTCAGGCGGGCCGTCGCGCGGCAAGCGAAGCAGGCCGTCACGCCAGAGGCTCGGGCTGTCGGACATGAGGCCGCCTCGCAGCGAGCCCCGCATCCAACAGCCGCAAGGTACACCAGTGAGCGAAGCCGAAATCCGCATCGCGAAGCGATCAATCGGCTTCCGTATCAGAACTTGCCGAGCATCGGAAAGTCGACCGAGAGGCTGGAGACCGGGGTCACCGGCATCTCGCGCTTGCGCGGCCGGCCGTTGAGCACCTGCTTCAGCTTGGTCTTCAGCAGCGCGAGGTCGAACGGCTTGAGGATGAAGGCGTCGGCCCCGGCGAGGTGGGCCATGTTGATGTCCTCGAAGCTGAACGAGGTCTCGGTGAGGATGAACGGCGTGTTCATCAGCGCGTCGTCGGCGCGGATCTCGCGCAGGAGCTGGATGCCGTCCATCGGCTCCATCTCGAGGTCGGAGATCACCAGGCCGAAGCGGCGCGCGCGCATCTGCTCCAGGGCCTGGGGGCCGTCGGTGACGCCGGCCACGTCGGGGAAGCCGAGGCGGCTCATCAGCTCGGTGACGAGACGGACCAGCTTGACCTGGTCGTCGACGATGAGGATCGGAGGGGTCTCGCTCATGGGGGCTCGTCGGGGCTCGGACTCGGGCCGGGTCAGGCCTCCGCTGCCGGAGGAGGGGGCGTCGGCGTGCCGGGGACGGAGGACCCGCCGCCGGCGCGGCATCATGCCAACGGCCCGGGATGCTGACGCATCGGGCCGTTGAACCAACTCGAATCGTCGACATCAAGCCAGAGGCTTGGCGAGAATCCGAGAACGGAACCAACGGTCGTTTCCAATGACCGTTGGCATCACACGAACAGGTGCTCGATGCCCTGCTTCGACATGCTCTCGGTGTGCAGGGCCTGGGCGAGGCCGTAGATGCTGGCGGCCTTCGGGGTGCCGCGCTGGAGCATCGGCGTCAGGTTGGCCTTCTGGAACAGCATCTCGTTCGCCGGCGTGCGCACGGCGGTGGCGAAGGAGGTGACGAATTCGCGCTTGGCGATCTCGCGCCACTCGACGATCTGCACGTCCCGGTGCCGGCCGTCGCCGTTGATGCGCCCGAAGGTCTCCTGAACCGAGGTCCGCTCGCCCTCCAGGATCTGGAGGAAGTAGCCCTGCTCCATGATCAGGAAGCTCGTGATGACCGCGAACTCGTTCTTCTTCTGCGCCTGCCGGGCGATGTCGCCGAGCTCGCGCATGCGTGCGGGGGCCTCGGCCGACAGCAGCGAGCGCGAGAAATAGATCAGATGGATGAGGCTTGGCCGCTTCGCTCGCATGAGCCCTCTCCGACACGTCCGAGGGTGATAGCCCCGAGAGGTTCAACAGGCCGTAAACACGGTCCCGCAAGGCTTCACCATCACCCGGCACTTTCTGCCGCACGGGGCCGGCCGGGGCGGCAGAATCCGCCGCCGCGGACCCGGGCGATGCAGCGATATCAAGGGCTTGGCCCTGGCACGGGGGTTGCGCCGCCCGCTTCCGGAGCCCTGCGGGCCGGAGCCGGACGGATGGATATTTTCAGCGCATTGCAGACGGCAGTCTCGGGGTTGAAGGCGCAGTCCTTCTCCCTCGACAACATCTCGGGCAACATCGCGAACTCGCAGACCACGGGGTTCAAGCGCATCGACACCGCGTTCGAGGACATGCTGACCGAGCAGGTTCCGCGCTACCAGACCAGCGGCTCGGTCGCGGCCTCGTCGCAGCTCACCAACACCACCCAGGGCACGATCACCAGCAGCAGCGTCCCGACCAACATGGCGCTGAACGGCGAGGGCTTCTTCGTCGTGAAGACGAAGACCAGCGACAGCGGCAACCTCTCCACCTTCTCGACCTCCGACCTCTACACGCGGCGGGGCGATTTCTCGGTCGACGCCTCGGGCCACCTCGTGAACGGCGCCGGCTCGTACCTCGTCGGCCAGAGCCTCGACCCGCTCACCGGCCAGACCACCGGCACCGGCGTGGTCACGATTCCCAAGGCGGCGATTCCGGCCCGGCCGACCACGACCCTCACCTACGCGGCCAACCTGCCGGCGACGCCCAAGACCGGGGCGGGGGACAACGCGGCCTCGGCGATCCTCGGCGCGCTGCCGGGCGGCGACGTCCGGGTGCTGAGCGGCACCGCCGCCGGGACGCTCGGCGTCGCGGCCACCGACACCACCGCCTTCGTGTCGTCGAGCGTCGCCGGCGGTTCGCTGACCGCCTACAACGCGGCGGGCTCGCCGGTGAACCTCGACCTGCGCTGGGCCAAGGTGGCCCAGGCGAACGCCGCCGGAGGCACCAGCGACACCTGGAACCTGTTCTACGCCACCACCAACGGCGCCACCGCCGGCGGCGCGGCCTGGCAGAACGCCGGCACGGCCTTCAGCTTCAACGCCAGCGGCCAGCTCACCTCGCCGACCGCCTCCTCCCTCACCCTGCCGAACGTGACCATCGACGGGGTCAACCTCGGCTCGCTGACCCTGAGGACCGGCCCCGGCAGCCTGACCCAGTACGCCGATTCCAGCGGCACGGTGACGACCAGCACGGTGCAGCAGGACGGCTACGCCGCCGGCACCCTCAACAGCCTCTCGGTCACCAGCGACGGCCGGATCATGGGCGCGTACTCGAACGGCAACAACATCGCCCTGGCCCGGACCGGCGTCGTCCAGTTCGCCGCCGACAACGCCCTCAAGGCCACGTCGGGCGGCAACTACATCCAGACGGCCGAGTCCGGGGTGCCGGTCAACGGCCTCAACGGATCGTCGATCGTCGGCAGCAACCTTGAGGCCTCGAACACCGACACCTCGGAGGAGTTCTCGAAGCTGATCGTGACCCAGCAGGCCTACTCGGCCAACACCCGGGTGATGTCGACCGCCCAGCAGATGATGTCGGACGTCATCAACATCATCCGCTGACCTTCCGGGGGGCGGGCGACCCCCGCCCCGACCGGCCCCCCGCCCGTGCCGCCCCGGAGGCGAGGACGCTCGCGCCATGACGATCAACGCGCTCAACACCGCGACCGCCGGCCTGAAGGTCACCCAGGCGTCGATCGGGATCGTCTCCCAGAACGTGGCCAATGCCGGCAGCGACGGCTACGTCAAGCGCCGGCTCTCGACGGTCTCGACCACCGGCAATGCCGGGGTGAGCAGCGGCACCGTCACGCGGGTCTTCGACGAGACGGCGCAGAAGCAGCTGCGCCTCGAGACCTCGGGCGCCGCCTATACGAACCTCGTCGCGACGACCCAGGCCAGCCTCAGCGCGCTCTACGGCACGCCCGGCAGCGCCTCGTCCCTCGACGGGGTGCTCAACACCTTCACGCAGTCGCTCCAGACCCTCGCCGGCGACCCGTCCTCGACGGCGGCGCGCGCCGCGGTGCTCGCCGGCGCCCGCAGCCTCGCGGGATCGATCGCGACGGTCGCCGAGGGTGTCCAGACCCTGCGCAGCGGGGCCGAGAGCCAGCTCGGCGCCGACGTCGCCGCCGCCAGCGGCCTGCTGTCGCGGATCGCCGACCTCAACACCAAGATCATCGGGCTCAACGGCACCGACCGCGCCGCCTCCGCCGGCGCCGAACTGGCCGACCAGCGCGACCAGCATCTCGGGCAGCTCGCGCGCTACATGGACGTGCAGACCAGCCTCCAGAACGACGGCTCGGTCACCGTCACCACCGGCTCGGGCATCACCCTCGTCGACCACGGCGCGGCGGCGCGCCTGAGCTTCGACGGACGCGGCAGGCTGACGCCCGGGGCGGTCTACACCACCGATCCCGCCACCCGCGGCGTCGGCACCATCGCGGCGGTGATGCCGAGCGGCGCGGCGATCGACCTCGTGGGGACCGGGGCGATCCGCTCGGGCTCGATCGCCGCCGGCCTCGTCCTGCGCGACGACACCCTGGTGCAGGCGCAGCGCCAGCTCGACGACCTCGCCGCCGGGCTGTCGCGGGCGCTCAGCGACCGCAACGCGACCGGGACCGCCGTGACCGAGGGCTCGGCGAGCGGCTTCGACATCGACCTGACCGGGCTCCAGGCTGGCAACGCCGTCACGGTCTCGACCCGCAGCGCCTCGGGCGCGGCGCGCAACATCATCCTGGTGCCGACCACCGGCAACGCCGCCGGGGTCGCCGCGGCGCAGACGATCGACCCGACCGCGACGGTGGTCACGCTCGACATCTCGGGCGGTCCCTCGACCTACGCGACCCGGATCGCCGCGGCGCTCGGGGACGGCTACGGCGTCTCGGCGGTGCCGGGCGGCGCCGGCGGCGCGGTGCGCGTCCTCGCCACCGGGACCGCGGCGCTCACCGGCATCCAGGCCTCGGTCACCGTGCCGGCACGCGCCGAGGACGTCCGCACCGCCGGCACGCAGCTCGCGGTGTTCGTCGATTCCGGCTACGGCAACACCGTCTATACCGGCTCGTTCGAGGGCGGCCCGCACCTCACCGGCCTCGCCCAGCGCCTCGCCCTCAACCCGTCGCTCTCCGGCGACAGCGCCGGCCTCATCGTCAGCGCCGCCGGTACGCTCCCCGGCGACGGCACCCGGCCGAAGGCGCTCCACGACGCGCTGACGGGCACGGCCCGGACGTTCTCGGCCGCGAGCGGCCTCGGCGGGATCAGCGCGCCCTACACCACCTCGGTGCAGAGCTTCGCGCAGGGCATCATCGACTTCCAGGGCGCCGCGGCCGAGCAGGCGGACCAGCTCGACCAGGGCCAGACCATCGCCCTCTCGACCGCCCGGAGCCGCTTCAGCGCCGATTCGGGCGTCAGCGTCGACGAGGAGATGGCGAACCTGATCCAGCTCCAGACCGCCTACAGCGCCAATGCGCGCGTGCTCACCGCGGCGCGCGACATGCTCGACACGCTCCTGAGAATCTGATCCGGCGGAGATTCCCGATGACGATCAGCCCCTTCGCCGCCGGCACCTACGCCCGGGACCTCAATACCAGCCGCCTGCTCGACATGAAGGGCCAGCTCGACTCGCTGTCGCGCCAGCTCACCACCGGGCGGACCTCGGAGACCTATGCCGGCCTCGGCGCCGGCCGCACCACCAGCCTCACCGCCCGCTCGCAGATCAGCGCCCTCGACGGCTACGCGGCGGGCATCACCAACGCTGGCACGCGGCTGTCGCTCGCCACCACGAGCATCCAGCAGGTGCAGAAGCTCGCCACCTCGACCTGGACCGAACTCGACGTCAACCGCTCGGGATCCGAGGGCAGCGCGCGGGCCAACCTCAGGACCCTGGCGACCAGCCGGTTCGGCACCGCCCTCGACGCCCTGTCGCAGAACGTCGCCGGCAGCTACCTGTTCTCCGGCCGCGCGACCACGACCCCGCCGGTCGAGGAGGCCGGGATCATCCTCGACGGCGACGCGGCCGCGGGGCTGGCCGGGGTCGCCACCCTGATCAGGGAGCGCCAGTCGGCCGACCTCGGCACCGGCTCGCCCGCGACCGGGCGGCTTCTCCTGGCCGGAGCCGGAACCGGCATCGGCCTGTCGGAGAGCGCGGACCCCGGGGTGCGGGCGAATTTCGGCTTCACGATCGAGGCCGCGACGAGCACCAATCCGGGGGCGCTCGGCGTCGTCCTCACGCCCGGCAGCGCCGCCTCCGCGGCGTTCTCCTTCGCCGGTCAGCCGAAGGAGGGCGACCTCGTGCGGGTCACGGTGGAGAACCAGGACGGCAGCCAGAGCCTCGTCGACCTGAGGGCCAGCAGCGACCCGAAGGCCGGCGCCGGCACCTTCCTCATCGGGGCGAGCGCGGCGGAGAGCGCCGCCAACCTGCGCGGCGCCCTCGGCGGCGCCGTCGTGACCGGCGCCCAGAGCGGGACGCCGCCGGGCGTCGCCGTCGTCCTCTCGGGCGGCTCGGCGGCCTCCGCCGCCGTCACGGTGGCGCAGCAGCCGGTCGCGGGCGACAGCGTCAAGATCACGCTCGGGATGCGCGACGGCACCACCCGGACCCTGACCCTGACCGCCGCGACCAAGGCGGGCGGGGCCAACACCTTCGTGATCGGCGCGACCGCCGCCGAGACGGCCGGGAACCTCAGGACGGCGCTCGGCACCGCCCTCGACGCCGCGGCGACCACCGACCTCGCGGCGAGTGCCGCCACCCGGGCCGCGGACGACTTCTTCGCCGGCTCCGGCTCGGCCGGGCTCAGCCCGCGCCGGGTCGTGACCGATGCGGCCGGCAACGCGACCGGCTTCGCCGCCGACCCGGGCGGCCGCACGGTGATCTGGTACAAGGGCGACGACACCTCGTCCGATCCGCGCACCACCACGACCGTGCAGATCTCCGCCAACCAGACGGTCGGGATCGGCGCGCAGGCCAACGAGGCGGCCCTGCGCGGCGCGCTCGCCGGCATCGCCGTGATGGCGAGCGTGAGCTTCGACGGCGCGACGACCGACGACGCGCGGTTCCAGGCCTACGCCACCCGGATCCAGGCCCAGGTCAAGCCGACGGACGGCTCGCAGACCCTGGAGCAGATCGCCACCGAGTTCGGCCTCGCCGCCAGCACCGTCGCGACCCAGAAGGCCGACAACGCGGCGACCAAGTCGATCCTCCAGAGCGCGATCGACGGCGTCGAATCGGCCAGCATGGAGGAGGTCGCGACCAAGCTGATGACGCTCCAGACCCAGCTCCAGGCGAGCTACCAGACCACCTCGACGCTCGCGAAGCTGACCCTGGCCAACTATCTCTGATCCGGAATCCGGACGATCGCCTCCGGATTCCGGATCGCCGGGGCCGCGCGGCCCGTGAATCGTCACCGGCTGCGCGGACCCTGGCGAATGATACGGATTTCGGAACGAATCGTTCGAAATCCGTATCACCCCGCCAGATAGGCCGCGAGGTTGCGCCGGACGCGCTCCAGCGGGTCCTCGGCCGGGTCCGGCAGCGCGAAGCGCCGGCCGGTGATGGTCTCGAAGGCGCGGATGTAGACCGCGGCGGTCTCCAGCACGACCTCCGCCGGGATCTCCGGGACCGGGTCGCGGTAGGGATCGCAGCGGGCGACGACCCAGTTGCGCACGAAGTCCTTGTCGAAGCTCTCCGGGCTCGCGCCCGCGGCGAAGCGCTCGGGGTAGCTCGCGGCGAACCAATAGCGGCTGCTGTCGGGGGTGTGGATCTCGTCGGCGAGCACGATGCGGCCGTCCGCGTCGGTGCCGAACTCGTACTTGGTGTCGGCGAGGATCAGCCCGCGCTCCGCCGCCAGCGCCTGTCCGCGGGCGAACAGGGCGAGGGCGGCCTGAGACACCGTCCGCCACTGCTCCCGGGTCAGCAGGCCGCCCTCGAGGATCGCCGCCTCGGTCAGGGGCTCGTCGTGGGCGCCGTCCGCCGCCTTGGTGGTCGGCGTGATGATCGCCCGCAGCAGGCGCTCGTTGGGGCGCATCCCGTCCGGCAGGCGGTGGCCGTACATCTCGCGGGCCCCGGCCTTGTACCGGGTCAGGATCGAGGTCGCGGTGGTGCCGGCGAGGTAGCCGCGGACCACGACCTCCACCGGCAGGATGTCGAGCCGGCGCCCCACCACCACACTCGGGTCCGGATAGGCGAGGACGTGGTTCGGGCACAGGTCGGCGGTGGCCTCGAACCAGTACCGGGCGGTCTGGGTCAGGACCTGCCCCTTGAACGGGATCGCCGCCAGCGCGCGGTCGAAGGCGCTGATCCGGTCGCTGCTGATGAGGATGCGGCGCCCGTCCGGCAGGTCGTAATTGTCCCGCACCTTGCCGCGGTAACGGCCGGGCAGCTCCGGCAGCGTCGCTTCCCGCAGGACCTGATGGGCGTGGGGCGCGAGGGTTGCCGTATCCATCCGTGTCGCTCCGTCGGGCGGCCGCGAGGGGGCCGCGGCGCGGTTGGTAGCGGATACCACCGCCCGCGCCCAGGGGGAGCGGTCCTCGGGCGGGGCTCAGGTCCAGTACAGGATCCGGGCGTGGGGCAGGCGGCGCGGCAGCTCGGCCTCGAAGAAGCGCCGCATCGCCCGCATCGTCCCGGCCGTATAGACGTACTTGAGCGAGCCGAACTTGGTGCGCTTCTGCGACCGGCTCGCCTCGTCCATCTCCAGGCCCGATCCCGGATACCAGCCGGTCAGCACCGCCTTCGAGCCGGGCGTGAAGCGGTGGGTGATGAGTTCGACCGTGAGGTCGGCCCCGGGCAGGTCGCCGAGGGCGCCGGCCGCCCGGTCGAGCAGGGCTCCGTAGGCGTCTTCCCAGCCCTCGACCGGCATGATCGGCGCGACCGTGAGCCCGACCCGGTAGCCCGCGAGCGCCATCCGCCGCGCCGCGGCGAAGCGGGCCGGCAGCGCGGCGGTGCCGCCCTCGAAGCGCGCCAGCGGCGCGGCGTTGACCGAGATCCGGATCCGGGTGCGCCGGTTGTGGGGCAGGTCGAGGAGCGGCGCGACCGCGTCGAACTTCGTCGTGAAGCGCAACTGCACGTCGGCGTCCCAGCTTCCGACATGGCGGATCGTCTCGGCGAGCGAGCCGGTCAGGTGCTCGATCCCGAGGGGGTCGGTGTAGCAGGACGCCTCGAAGGTGGTGCCCTCGTGCCGCCGCGCCTCGGAGCGGGAGGTCACCGCCCCCGCGCCGAGGTAGTCCCCGAGGCCGCCGAGGATCTCCGGCAGGTTGGCGTAGGCCCGGGTCACCGGCGGTCCGGCGAGGCTGCCGGCGAGGTAGCAGTACTGGCAATGGGCCGGGCAGCCCTCGGCGAGGTCGACGCGCCAGTCGGCGCTCGGCGGGATCGGCTGGAGGCGCCGCCTGGCCGCCGGCGCCACCACCACCGCGAGGGTGTTCTTGGCCTCGACATAGGCCCTGCGCGGGTCGGGATCGGCGAGCCCGGCGAGGCGGTTGGCCTTCAGGCGAACCACCTCGATGCCGAGGGCCTCCGCCCGCGCCGCCATCGCCCGGCCGTGCTCCCACTCCAGCGCGGCCGGCGTGACGAGGACGCGCCGAGGCCGCCACAGCTTCGGCGGGGTGTCGGCGGCGGGCTCGGCGAAGAGGGCGGTCATCCGGGCGCAACGCGGGGCGCGGACGGATGATCCCGCCCGCGGCCGGCGACGGCCCGCGAGATCATCCGGCGTCGCGACCGGTGAAGGCGGGATTTCGGCACGATGATCCGCCGTCCCATCATCGTCCCGGCCCGCCGCGAAGCGTTTCGGGAAGAAATGTCGCAGGCACGGGGCACGACCGAAAGCCGACCTATGTCGAAATCAGGTCGCCGGCGGTCGCACGCGGCCAGCCGGAGTCTCGCGTGAAGCCTCTTTCCATGGTCCTGCATCCTCGATCCGGAGGATCGGTGGCGGCGCGCCCGCTTCGCGCAGTGGTGGCGATCCCGGTCCGCAACGAGGCGCAGCGCATCGCCGCCTGCCTCGACGCGCTCGCCGACCAGGACGGCCTCGGCGGCCGGCCGTTCGGTCTCGTCCTGTTCCTCAACAACTGCACCGACGCGACCGCCGCCGTCGTCGCCTCGCGGCTCCCGGTCCCGGGTCTGGACGTTCGCGTCATCGAGCGGGACTTCGCCGACGCCACGGCCGGCTGGGCCCGGCGCGAGGCGATGGAGGCGGCGGCCTCCTGGCTCGACGAGGCCGGCGCGGCGGACGGCGTGATCCTGACCACCGACGCCGACAGCCGCGTGCCCCCCGACTGGGTCGCCCTCAACCTCGCGGCGATCGATGCCGGAGCCGATGCGGTGGCGGGGCGGATCGCCCTCGATCCGGTCGAGGCGGCGCGGCTGCCCGCGCGCCTGCACGAGCGAGGCCGGCTCGAGGGCGCCTACGAAGCCCTCCTCGACGAACTCGCCGCGCGCCTCGATCCGCTGCCGCACGATCCGTGGCCGGGCCACGCCACCGCCTCCGGCGCGACCCTCGCGGTCCGCCTCGCCGCCTACCGCGGCGTGGGCGGCATGCCGGCCCTGCCGGTCGGCGAGGACCGGGCCTTCGTGGCCGCGCTCCTGGCGCAGGACGCCCGCCTGCGCCACGACCCCGCCATCACCGTCGTCACCTCCGGCCGTCTCGACGGCCGGGCCCCGGGCGGTGCCGCCGACACGATGCGGCGGCGCTGCGAGGATCCCGACAGCCCGTGCGACCGGCGTCTGGAGCCGGTGGGGCGGGCCGTGCTGCGCTTCGCCGCGCGGCGCCGCCTGCGGCGGCTGCACGCGGCCGGACGGCTCGATCGCAGGTGGTCGTGGGCGCCCTGGCTCGGAATCCGGGCCGAGGCCGCGCGGGCGATCGCGCCGCTCGGCACGGCGGGAGCCGTCATCGCCGCCGTGGAGGCGGCGAGCCCGCTCCTCGCTCCCCGGCCGCTGACGCCGCGCGCCCTGCCCGAGGCGATCCGCGCCGCCCGCGCGGTCCTGCGTCTGCTGGACGGCGCGGGATGGCTGCGCCGGCGGATCGGTGCCGGTCCCGCGGCCGGTGCCGACCCGGCCGCCCGGACCCCGCATCCGGTCCTGGCGGCCGGCCTCGTGCCGGCCCGGACCGGGGAGCAGACGGCCGCGGAGTCCGCCCCCCATGCCTGATCCGGCCATTTCTGCTCTGGCTATGTCTGCTCATGGAGCGGCCGCTCGTCCGCGCCCCTCGGACCGGACGGCCTCTCGGACCGGCGACCCGGTGCCGGCGGCCCGAGAGGCCGCCGCCGCCGCCGCATCCCGGGCCGGGGCCCAGGATCACGACGGCGGCTTCCCGGCCGAGGACATCGCCGATCTGGCGGCGCTCGGTCTCCTCTCGGCTCCGGTCCCGCGCGACGCGGGCGGTGCCGGGCTCGGCGACGAGCCGGGGGCGCAGGCGCTGGCCGAGGTGCTGCGCCTCGTCGGAGCGGGCAGCCTCGCCCTCGGGCGGGTCTACGAGGGGCACGTCAACGCGCTCCAGCTCGTCGCCCGCTACGGCACGCCGGCCCAGCGCCTGCGCCTGTTCGACGACGCCCGCGCCGGCCACCTGTTCGGGGTCTGGAACACCGAGTCGCCCGAGGGCGGGCTGACCCTGGCCGAATCCGGCGCGACCCTGGCGCTGAGCGGGACGAAGACCTTCGCGTCGGGGGCGGGCTTCGTCACCCGCGCCCTGGTGACCGCCCGCCGTCCCGGCGAGGCGGCGCCGCTGATGCTCGTGGTGCCGCTCGACGCCGGCACGCGGGCCGACCTCTCGCGGTGGCGCGCGCACGGGATGCGCGCCTCGGCCACCGGCAGCCTCGACTTCACCGGCCTCGAGGTGCCGGCGGAGGCGGTGCTCGGCGGGCCGGACGACTACCACCGCCAGCCGCACTTCTCCGGCGGTGCCTGGCGCTTCGCGGCGGTCCAGCTCGGCGGCATCGAGGCGGTGTTCGAGGCGTGGCGCGGGCATCTCGCCCGGACCGGGCGCGGGCACGATCCGCACCAGCTCGCCCGGCTCGGCGAGGGTGCGATCGCCGTCGAGGGCGCCCGGCTGTGGGTGGCGCAGGCCGCCCGCCACGTCGCCGAGGACGCCCTCGCCCCGGATCGGGTCGTCGCCTACGTCAACCTCGCCCGCCTCGCCGTCGAACGGGCCGGGCTCGACGTGCTGCAGCTCGCCCAGCGCTCGGTCGGCCTCCAGGGCTTCCTGCGCGAGCATCCGCTGGAGCGCCTGTCGCGCGACCTCGCCACCTACCTGCGCCAGCCCGCCCCCGACCGCGCCCTCACCGGCGCGGCGGCCGAGATCCTGGCCGCCGGCGAGGCGGTCGGGGACCTGTGGCGATCCGGACCGGAGGAGGCGTGATGCGCGCCGACGCCTTCCTCGCCGCGGCAGAGGCGCTGCCGTTCCGCGACCTGCGCGACCTCGTCGGGGAGGGAGGACTCGTCGTCGTCGCGCCCCATCCCGACGACGAGAGCCTCGGCTGCGGCGGCCTGATCGCCGAGGCCCGCGCCCGCGGCGTGTCGGTCCGGCTCGTGGTGGTGAGCGACGGCGTCGGCTCGCACCCGAACTCGCCGAGCTATCCGCCGGAGCGGCTGCGCGACCTGCGCGAGGCCGAGACCCTCGCGGCCGCCCGGGCGCTCGGCCTCGACGCCGGCCACGTCCGCTTCCTGCGGCTGCCCGACCGCTTCGTGCCGCGCGCCGGCCCGGAGGCCGAGGCGGCGGCGGAGGCCATCGCGGCGGCGGCGCGGGATTGCGGCGCCACCAGCCTGTTCGTCACCTGGGCGCACGACCCGCATTGCGACCACGAGGCCTCGGCCGCCCTGGCGCGGATGGCGCGCGCGCGACTCTCGCACGCGGGACTTGGCCCGGTGCGCCTCCACGCCTATCCGGTCTGGGGCTGGGCGCTGCCGCCGGAGATCGAGGTCGGGCCCGCGCCCCGCGGCGCACGGCTCGCCATCGCCGCCCGCCTCGCGGCCAAGCGGGCGGCGGTCGCCGCTCACCGCTCGCAGACCACCGACCTGATCGCCGACGATCCGGACGGCTTCCGCCTGGAGCCGGCGATGCTCGACCGTTTCGCCCGGCCGTTCGAGATCTTCCTGGAGGTCGCCCCGTGAGCCGGCATTCCACCTCGCTGCCGCCGGACTACTTCGACGCCCGCTACGCCGCCGACCCCGATCCCTGGCGCTTCGCCACCAGCCCGTACGAGCGGGAGAAGTACGCCGCGACCCTCGCGGCCCTGTCGCGCGAGCGCTACGGGTCCGTCCTCGAGATCGGCTGCTCGATCGGCGTGCTGACCGCCGCCCTGGGCCGGCGCTGCGACGCGCTCCTCGGCCTCGACGTGGCGGAGGCGGCGCTCGCCGGGGCGCGGATCCGCTGCGCCGATCAGGCCCACATCCGCTTCGCCCGCATCCGCGTCCCGGACGAGTGGCCGGAGGGCCGCTTCGACCTGATCCTGCTGTCGGAGGTGGTCTACTACCTCGACGCCGCCGACGTCGCGCGGCTGGTCGAGCGGGTGCGTGCCGGCCTCGCGCCCGGCGGCGAGGTCGTGCTGGTTCACTGGACCGGCGAGACCGACTACCCGCTCGGCGGCGACGAGGCCGCCGACCTGTTCATCGCGAGGGCCCGGGACTTCCTCGCTCCGGGCGTCCAGACCCGCACCGACGCCTACCGGCTCGATCGTCTGCGCTGAGCCGTCGTCCACACGAACCGCGCCGGTTCACCGGCAACGAATCCGGCGGAGCCACGTTGACGAAGGCGCCGATGCTCGGGCCCGTCATCGGCACTCCCCTTCATCGTCTTCCGCGTGCGAGCATTCTCATGGCTTCCGGACCGTCTTCGCCGTCCCGTTCGATCCAGAACATCGACATCTACTGCGACAAGAGCCGTGCCCAGTGGAGCGAACGCTTCGGTATCACCGATGCGCAACTGCGTCAGGTGGTCCGGCAGATCGGTCCCCGGGCCTCGACGGTGGCCGCGCATCTCGGGGTTTCCCTGCGCGGCTGAGAACCGGGTCGTATCGAACCGGACCGATCGCTCCGCCCGCCGGCACCGGCGGGCGGAGCGATCCTTTTCGGGGCTCGCGATGATGGTTCCGCGTCCCGGTCAATCCGCCAGCAGGCGCGCCGACAGGACGATGGCCACGACCGCGACGCTGCTTACAAGGAACATCAACATCGGTTTCCGTCCGCCGGGCGGGATGTGAGCGTCATGAGGATCGGAGGGAGGCCGTGCGGCCGCGGCGGCATCTACTCGGCCGATGCAACAGTTGTGTGATACGGTTTTCCGACGATCAAAACGAAAGCTGTCGAATGGCTGGCCGAGAACCGATCGGAGCCCGGGCGGAGGCCCGGACTCCGATCCCCGGACTCAGCGCCCGGCGCGGTCGCCGCCGGTCTTCAGCGACAGCCCGGCGCAGAGCAGCGCCGCGATGATCGGGCCGGCCGCGAGGGTGAGCAGCGCCGGCGTGAAGCTCTGCGTCGCGTCCTTGATCCAGCCGACGAGATAGGGGCCGATGAAGCCGCTGATCTGAGCGAAGCCGTTGATCATCGCGAGGCCGCCCGCCGCCGCGGCGCCGGTGAGGAACAGCGTCGGCAGGGCCCAGAACACGCCGAGCAGCGCCCACACGCCGAAGGCGGCGGCGCAGAGCAGCAGCAGGCCGGTCAGCGGGCTCGGTGCCAGCGCGCTGGCAGCCAGGAACACGCCGCCGATCAGCGCCGAGAGGGCGGTGTGCCACTTGCGCTCGCCGGTGCGGTCGGAGTTGCGGGCCACCACCACGAGCCCCACCGCCGCGCAGGCGAAGGGGATCGCCGTGACGAGACCGGTCTGGAAGTCCGACAGGCCGCCGATGCTGCGAACGATCTGCGGCAGCCACAGCACCACGCCGTAGATCGCGATGGCGTTGAACATGTAGATCAGCGTCAGCATCCAGACGCGCGGATCGCGGAAGATGGTGCGGAACTCGTGCGAGCCGGTGCGCGCGATCTGGCGGTTCTCCTGCTCCAGGGTGGCGATGAGCCACTCGCGCTCCTCCCTGTCGAGCCAGCGGCCGTCCTGCGGCCGGTCGACGAGGTAGAAGTAGGTGACCACGCCGAGGATCACCGCCGGCGCCGCCTCCAGGATGAACAGCCACTGCCACGCCGCGAGGCCGAACCAGGTCGGGTTGCTGGCGAGGATCCAGCCCGAGAGCGGCGCCCCGATCACGCTGGACAGCACCGTCGCGGTCATGAAGCCGGCGGTCGCCTTGGCGCGGTCGCGGGCCGGGTACCAGTAGGTCAGGTAGAGCAGGATGCCGGGCACGAAGCCCGCCTCGGCGAGGCCGAGGAGGAAGCGCATGACGTAGAAGCTCGTCTCGCCCTGCACGAAGGCCATGCCGCCGGAGATCAGGCCCCAGCTCACCATGATGCGGGCGATCCAGCGCCGGGGGCCGACCCGGTGCATGATCATGTTGCTCGGGATCTCGAACGCGATGTAGCCGAGGAAGAAGATGCCGGCCCCGAGCCCGTAGACCGTGGCCGAGAAGCCGAGGTCCTTGTTCATGTGCAACGCCGCGAAGCCGACGTTCACCCGGTCGAGATAGTTGATGATGAACAGGACGAAGCAGTAGAAGACGATGCGGGGCCTGAGCTTCGACAGCACGCGCCGGCGCAGGGCGTCGTCGTGCGAAGCATCGGCCGCGAAGGCGGAGGTGGCGAGGGACGACACGGTTTTCTCCCGAGATGACAAGACGGGCCCGGTTTCCCCGGGACGTGGTGGTTGGCCCCGTGCCGCGGCACGGGGCGCGGAACGCGCCGCTCATACGGTTTCCGATCGATCCCTGCGGGATCGTGGCGATTGCTGCGCAATCGCTTCGCGATGCAGAAACCGGCTTCGCTCGAGCGTGTGGAGCCTCCGGCTCCACCGCGCGGGCTTGGATACGGCTTCCGGAACTGATCGTCCGGATCTCGTATCAGTAGGTCGCGCGTCCGCCGGAGACGTCGAACACGGCGCCGGTCGAGAACGAGGCTTCCTCGCTCGCCAGGAAGCAGATCAGCGACGTCACCTCGTCGATCGCCCCGAAGCGGCCGATCGGGATCTTCGACAGCATGAAGTCGATATGGGCCTGGGTCATCTGGTCGAAGATCGCGGTGCGCACCGCCGCCGGCGTGATGCAATTGACCCGGATCTCGGACTTCGCCAGCTCCTTGCCGAGCGACTTGGTCAGACCGATCACCCCGGCCTTCGAGGGCCGAGTAGGCGGAGGCGTTCGGGTTGCCCTCCTTGCCGGCGATCGACGCGACGTTGACGATGCGGCCGTAGCCGCCGCTCTCCATCGCGGGGATCGCGGCCTGGTTGCAGTAGAACAGGCCGTTGAGGTTGACGTCGACGACCCGGCGCCAGGCATCGGCCGGGTACTCCCTGACCGTGGTGTTGGGGCCGGTGATGCCGGCGCTGCACACCAGCACGTCGAGGCCGCCCAGCGCCGCGAGGCTGCCCTCCATCGCCCGCGCCACCGCGGCGGCGTCGGCGATGTCGAGGGCCCGCACGTCGGCGGCGCCGGATTCGGCCCGGGCCTTGTCGAGCGCCTCGGCGTTCAGGTCCCAGATGCTGACCCGGGCGCCCTCGGCGACGAGCCGGGCGACGACCGCGAGGCCGATGCCGGAGGCGCCGCCGGTGACGACGGCCCGGCGGCCCTGGAAGCGGTTGGGATACGTCATGGCTCAGCCCTCCCCGCGCCGCCAGGAGACCACGTCCTGGCGCTGCTGCCCGAGCTTCTCGATGCCGAGCGTCATCACGTCGCCGGCCTTGAGGAACACCGGCTCGGGCTTGATGCCCATGCCGACGCCCGGGGGCGTGCCGGTGGTGATGACGTCGCCCGGCATCAGGGTCATGAACCGGCTGAGATAGCTGACGATGTGGGCGCAGCCGAAGATCATCGTCCGGGTGCTCCCGGTCTGCATCCGCTTGCCGTTGAGGTCGAGCCACATGTCGAGGGACTGCGGGTCGCCGACCTCGTCGGCGGTGACCAGCCACGGCCCGAGCGGCCCGAAGGTGTCGCAGCCCTTGCCCTTGTCCCAGGTGCCGCCGCGCTCGATCTGGTACTCGCGCTCGCTGACGTCGTTGACGAGGCAGTAGCCGGCGACGTGGGACAGCGCCTGTGCCTCCTCGACGTAGCTCGCCCGGGTGCCGATCACGATCCCGAGCTCGACCTCCCAGTCGCTCTTCACCGAATCCTTCGGCAGCATCACCGGATCGTTCGGGCCGTTGAGCGAGGTGATCGCCTTGGTGAAGACCACCGGCTCCTTGGGGATCGGCAGGTTCGATTCGGCGGCGTGATCGGCGTAGTTCAGCCCGATGGCGATGAACTTGCCGATGCCGGCGAGCGGCACGCCGAGGCGGGGTTCGCCCTCCACCAGCGGCAGGCTCTCGGGTGCGAGACCCGCCAGGGCGGCGAGGCCGTCGGCGCCGAGGCAGCGCGGGTCGATGTCGGGCAGGTGCCCCGACAGGTCGCGGATGCGGCCCTGACCGTCGAGCAGGCCGGGCTTCTCGCGGCCCGCCGGGCCGTAGCGCAGAAGCTTCATTGCAGGTGATCCCTCGGTTGTGGGCGCGAACGCCGGTCCCGGCGGCCGGGCCGGACGGGAGTTCGGGCCGGCCCGGACGGGGCCTGCGCCGGTCGCGCGGCGTCCCCTCGTGGTGCCGGCATCGTGATCCTCCCGGCAGCCGCGCCGCCCTTGCAAAATCCCATATTTTGGGATCTAGTTTTTATATCTGGGACCCTACGCGGGCGGGAGGGACAGCGTCAATGTCGAAAATGCAGCCGGACGGCTCCGATGCGGCGGAGGCGCGGAACGCGGCATCGGGCAGCCAGACCCTGCAGCGCGGCCTCGACATCCTCGACGCCGTGGCTGCGGGCGCGACCGACCTCGCCGCCCTGTCGGCCGCCCTCGGCACGACGCGCAGCACCACCCACCGCCTCGCGGCCGCCCTGGTCGAGCGCCGCTACCTCACCTTCGTGCCGCGGGAGGGCTACGGCCTCGGCCCGAAGCTGCTCGAACTCGGCTTCCGCGCCCAGGCGGCGATGGCGGTGCCGCAGGTGGCCCGGCCGCACCTGGAACGGCTGTCGGAGACCTGCGAGGACACGATCCACCTCGGCATCCTCGACGGCGAGTGGGCGCTCTACCTCGACAAGATCCCGGGCCGGCGGCGGATCGAGATCAGCTCGCGGGTCGGGGAGCGCCAGCCGGTCTGGTCGACCGGCCTCGGCAAGGCGCTGATCCTCGACCTCGACGAGGCGCGCTGGCGCGACTTCTACCAGGTCGGGCAGGCCCGCGGCGCGCGCCACGCCCGCGACCTCGACACCTGGCTCGCCCGGATGCGCGACTACGCGCGCCGGGGCGTCGCCTTCGACCACGAGGAGAACGAGCCGGAGGTGCGCTGCGTCGCCGCGCCGATCCGCAAGGCCGGCGGCGCGATCGTGGCGGGCCTCAGCGTGTCGAGCACGGCGCAGTACATGGACGAGGCGCGGATGGATCGTCTCGTCGGCGAGGTGCTGGCGGCCGCCCGGGCGATCAGCCGCGCCCTCGGCTGGTCCGGGGGCGCGTGACGGCCGCGCGGAGGACGGCCCGCCGCGTCGGCACCGGCCCTGCGGCCGGCGGATCGATGCCCGGGCCGGGGATGCCCGCCGGCGCGCCTGTACTACCTCGCTTTTGCCTCAGGACCGGCTACACGGGGCCATGCCCGCACGCCGCCACCTTCAGCACGTCATCGAGAGCGCCATCGACTTCGCCGTCATCGTGACCGATCTGGAGGGGATCGTCACGGACTGGAACGCGGGCGCCGAGACCATCTTCGGCTGGCGGCGCGACGAGATCACCGGCAGGCCGACCGACCCCATCTTCACCCCCGAGGACAGGGCCGCCGGCTGCGTCCGGCAGGAGATGCGCGCCGCGCTGACCGAGGGCCGGGCGAAGGACGAGCGCTGGCATCTCCGCAAGGACGGCAGCCGGCTGTGGGCCTCGGGCGAGCTGATGCCCCTGCGCAACGAGGACGGCGCGCACCGGGGCTACGTCAAGATCGTTCGCGACCGCACCCGCCAGCGGGAGGCCGGCGAGCGCCTGCGCGAGACCGAGAACCGGTTCAGGACCCTCCTCGACACGGTCGAGACGGCCTTCGCCATCGTCGAGGTGAAGTTCGACGCCGAGGACCGCCCGGTGGACTACCGCTTCATCGAGGCCAATCCCGCCTTCGAGCGACAGGCCGGGGTCAACCTCCGCGGCAAATGGGTCACCGAGTTCGCGCCGGACCTCGAGCGGTTCTGGTTCGAGACCTACGGACGCGTCGCATGGACCGGGGAGCCGGCGAGCTTCGAGAGCTACGCCAGGAACTTCGAACGCTGGTTCGACGTCCGGGCGATCCGCGTCGGCGATCCCTCCGAGCGGCAGATCGCCATCTTCTTCAACGACGTCACCGCCCGCAAGCGCGCCGAGGAGGAGCTTCGCAGGCTGAACGACACGCTGGAGCAGCAGGTCCAGGAGCGGACCCTGGAGCTGAACAGCCTGTGGGACACCTCGCCCGACCTCCTGCTCGTCATCGGCTTCGACGGCGTCCTCCGGCGGGTCAACCCGGCCTGGACGAAGATGCTCGGCTACGCGCCGGAGGAACTCGTCGGCCATCACGTCAACGAGTTCGTGCTTCCGGACGACCACGACGCGACCACCGATGCCCATGCCCTCGCGGCGGAAGGGGGCTCGCCCCGGATCGTCAACCGCTACCGCCACAAGGACGGCTCGACGCGCTGGATCTCCTGGGTGGCGGCGCCGGCCGGCGAGGTGGCGTACGCGACGGGGCGCAACATCACCGCCGAGAAGGCGCAGGCCGAGGCGCTCGCGCAGGCCGAGGAGGCCCTGCGCCAGTCGCAGAAGATGGAGGCGGTCGGCCAGCTCACCGGCGGTCTGGCGCACGACTTCAACAACCTGCTCGCCGGCATCTCCGGCTCGCTGGAACTGATGCAGGCCCGGATGAGCCAGGGCCGCTTCGGCGACATCGAGCGCTACATGACGGTCGCGCAGGGCGCGGCCAAGCGGGCGGCCGCCCTCACGCACCGCCTGCTCGCCTTCTCGCGACGGCAGACCCTCTCGCCCAAGCCGACGGATGTGAACCGGCTCATCGGCGGGATGGAGGAGCTGATCCGCCGCACGATCGGGCCGGAAATTCGACTGGAAGTGGTCGGGGCGGCCGGCCTGTGGCCGGCGGTGATCGACCCGGGCCAGCTCGAGAACGCGCTTCTGAACCTGTGCATCAACGCGCGCGACGCGATGCCGGACGGCGGGCGCATCACGATCGAGACCGCCAACAAGTGGCTGGACCGGCCCGCCGCGATCGCGCACGACATTCCCGAGGGCCAGTACCTCTCGCTGTGCGTGACCGATACCGGCATCGGCATGCCGCCGGAGGTGATCGCCCGGGTGTTCGAACCGTTCTTCACCACCAAGCCCCTCGGCCAGGGAACGGGGCTCGGCCTGTCGATGATCCACGGGTTCGCACAGCAATCGGGCGGGCAGGTGCGGATCTACTCGGAGGTCGGCCAGGGCACGACCGTGTGCCTGTACATGCCCCGCCATTACGGCGAGGCCGACGGCGAGGACGTGGTGCGCAACCTGACGGAGGTCGCCCGCGCCGAGCAGGGCGAGACCGTGCTGATCGTGGACGACGAGCCGTCCGTGCGCATGCTGGTGACGGAGGTCCTGGAGGATCTCGGCTACACGGCGATCGAGGCGGCCGACAGCGGGGCCGGCCTGAAGGTCCTGCACTCCGACGTGCGCGTCGATCTCCTGGTCACGGATGTCGGCCTGCCCGGGGGCATGAACGGGCGGCAGATGGCGGATGCCGGCCGCGAGCGGCGGCCGGACCTGAAGGTGCTGTTCATCACGGGTTACGCCGAGAACAGCGTCATCGGCCACGGGCACCTGGAACCCGGCATGATGGTGCTGAGCAAGCCGTTCCCGATGGAGGCCCTCGCCTCGCGGATCAAGGATCTCATCGCCTCGCGCTGAGGGCGGGACCGGCCGCGCGCCGCGGCCGCTCAGCCGACGAAGGTGTAGCCGATGTAGCGCTTGGCCTCGATCGGGTCGTGACCGAGGCGGCCGCGCAGCTTCTTGCGCAGCTTGCTCACGTGGCCCTCGATGACGCTCTCGTCGACCTCGTTGCTGTAGACGCCGTAGACCGTGTTGAAGATCTGCGTCTTGGTCAGGCGCCGGCCGCGGTTGCGTACGAGGTATTCGAGGATGTGCCGCTCGCGGCGGGGCAGGGACAGGGGCTCGCCGTCGATCTCGGGGTCCCGCCCGTCGCCGTGCACCTTCAGGCGCTCGCTCACCGGGGCCGCTTCCTCGGCCGGCACCGTGAGGGCGTTGACCCGGCGCCAGATCGCCTCGGAGCGGGCCAGGATCTCGCGGACGTGGACCGGCTTGGGCAGGACGTCGTCGATGCCGGCCGTGAAGAGCTGCAGGGTCTGCTCCAGGGAGCGGATGTCGCTGAGCGCGATGATCGGTGCCCGCGACTGCTTGCGGATCAGGCCGGCGCAGGTGATGCGGTCGTCGAAATCCCCGAGCAGGAAGCCCTGGATCGCATCGATGTCGACCGGGGAGGCGGCCTGGAACCAGCTCCGGAACTCGCCGGAGACCAGCCCGAGGGAGGAGACGCCTTCCCGGTCGAAGCTCGCCGTGTACCCCGCAGTCACGCTCTGCCGGTCATCGACGAAGATGTACATGAAACCCGGATCCCCACGGATATCACCGCGCGGCCGTTCCCGAACGCTGCCGGCCTCGCCTGCGGGCGCGCGGCATCCGTCCGGGCATGGAGCGTCAACTCCACGTCCTGCGCGGGTACTGCGGCGTATTCAGGTCTGGCCGGTGGGGCGAACGCAACGGAAGTGGCGAGGGAATGATGAATACCTAACGGCTCGTTGACCATGTCCGCGGGGAGGGCCGCGGTCAATGGCGGCGATGCAACACACGGTGGCATCCCGTGGCGTGCGCGGAACCTGTCCCCGGGGATCGCATGGCCCGGCCCGCCGCGGCCCGCGGTTCAGCCGCCGGATGGGGACGGGCGCACGCATCGCCCCGCGCGTCCGCCTCGTGCGGGAACCGCTCACGCTCCCTTCGACCGGCCCCGGAGTGCCGGAATGTCGGCATGTTCCGCAGCGGCGCGGACGACGCCCTATCCCGGCAGGCCCAGGCGAAGGGGCGAGCGGTCGTAGCCGTCGAGCAGATCCTGCGGGTCCCGGAAGATCGCGACGCAACCGGCCGCGCCGAGATCCGCCTCGGCGAACCCTCCGCACAGCACCCCGATCGCCGCGAGGCCGGCCTTGGCGGCCGCTTCGGCATCGTAGGGCGAATCGCCCACGACGATGGCGCTCCTCCGGTCGGGATCGCCGAGCTTCTTCAGCGCCGCCTGGAAGATGTCCGGATGCGGCTTGGAGCGGTCGGCCTCGTCCGAATTGGTCGCGACGTCGACGAGGTCGGCGATCCGCGCGATCTCCATGTAGTGCCGGACCTCGTCGGCCTTGCCGGAGGAGGCGAGCGCCAGGGTGTGCCCCTCCTGGCGCAGGCGCGCGAACAGCGTCCTCACCGCGGGGAACGGCTTCACCTGCGGCAGGTAGCGGGTCTTGAACAGCGCGGCGCGATGCTGCTCGATCGCCTCGCCGTCGCGCTCCAGCCGTTCGGGCGGCACGAAGACCGGCATGAGCTGATCCCCGCCCTTTCCGATCTGGCCGCGGATCGCCGCGGTCGCGGCGGGGATCCCGAAGGCGTGGAAGGTCTCGGCCCAGGCGGCCGCGTGCAGGTCGACGCTGTCGAGGAGGGTTCCATCGATGTCGAAGATCACGGAGCGGATCATGGCGGTCCAGGCGGGAGGCGCGGAGAACTGGCCCGGAACGGGCCCGGAGACCCGATACGAACGGCCCGGGCCGCGGCGGGTTCCGGGGCCGGACTGCCGGACGCCTGACCCGCCGTCCGTCTGGCCTTCGCCCGGCACGACCGCTACACGAGGGCGCGAGGTGCGCCCTCCGTGGCAGCGCCCGCCGGCGCGGCGGGGGCCGTTGAAGAGTACAAGGGATCCTGCGATGCCCGTTCTGAACAGAGCCTGCCTCGTCGCCGTGATGGCGGCGGTCGCGGGCGGTTGCGTCAACCCCCTCGGCCAGACCGGCGGCGTGCTTCCGGCGAGCGACGTCGGGCCGCCGCCCTCGATGCGCGGCGACCTGCGGGCGTCCTCGCGCTCGGCGACGCCGTCCCAGGTCGATCCCGACCGCGTGATGCCGACCGAGCCGTCCCGCCGCCTCGACGTGCCGGCGTCCCGCGCCCAGGCCTCCGCCGCCTCCGCCCCCCGGCGCATCCGGCGCGACGAGATCGAGGGAACCTCCGACGAGAGCCGCTCCGGCGGCGGCGGCATGACGCCCACCATGGGCAGCGGCGGCTCGGTCGGCCTCGGCGGGCGCTTCTGACGGCGGCGGCGCCGGACGCGTCCTCCCCCGGTCCGGCGGGCGACCGGTCGCCCGGGCAGGCAAGCTCTCTCCCGCCGGAGCCTCTGCGTGCTAAGAATCCGCGCGATCACGCCTCCGACCGCCCGGGACCGGCTTAAGCACTTGTTCTGCGGCGTCCGCTAATCGGAAGTCCGCGGCAGGAGCGACCGCTGTCTGGGAGGAGCGGAATGGCCGCCGGGACCATCGTTCTCGTCACCGACCGCCTCGACCGGAGCGAGGATGTTGCGAAGGCCCTGCGGGAGATCTCGGACTGCGAGATCGTCGGGGCCGAGGTGTCGTGGGCGCGGATGCACGCCGTTCCCCTCGGGGTCGTCTGCGACCTCACCCTGACGCGGCCGGTGGCGGCGCAGTGCCTGCGCACGCTCACGGCGCGCTTCAAGGGCCGCAACCTTCCGGTCGTCTGCCTGCTGCGCAAGCCGACCGCCGAGGCGCTGCGCGAGGCCAAGAGCCTCGGCGCCACGGTCTGCCTGCCGGCCTACGCGCCGCCCCGCACCATCGCCGAGGCCCTGATGAAGCACGTCGAGGCGTTCACGCCCGCCGACGTGAAGGTCGCCCACGGCATCGCCCGGGCCGGCGAGACCCTCACCAGCCTGCTCGCCGAGGCGCGAGGCGGCAACCGCATCCGGCTGGCGCCGATCGAGACCGGCCTCGCGCCGATCCTGACCGCGGTGCAGGAGGGCGGCCTGTCCCTCTGGCTCGACCGGGTCTGGACCCACGACGACGCCACCTATCAGCACTGCCTGATGGTGGCCGGCCTGGCGGCGCATTTCGTCGCGCATCTCGGCTTCGGCGAGGACGACAGGCGCCGCTTCGTGCGCGCCGCCCTCGTGCACGACGTCGGCAAGGCGCGCATCCCCCAGGCGATCCTCAACAAGCCCGGACGGCTCGACCCGGACGAGATGGCGGTGATGCGCACCCACGCCGCCCTCGGCTACGACATCCTGCGGGCGAGCGGCGGCTGGGAGGACGGGACGCTCGACGTCGTGCGCCACCACCACGAGATGCTCGACGGCACGGGCTATCCCGACGGCCTGCGCGGGGCCGAGATCACCGACATGGTGCGGCTTCTCACCATCTGCGACATCTACGCCGCACTGATCGAGCGCCGCCCCTACAAGGAGCCGATGACGACGGCCGGCGCGATGTCGATCCTCGCCGCCATGGAGGGCAAGCTGGAGGCGCGGCTGGTGCAGATCTTCGGCGACGCGATGGCACGGACGGCCTGATCGCCGGTCGTGCGGCTTCCGAGCGGTGCGGAAACCGCATCATACGGTTTCTGCATCGCGAAGCGATCGATCAGAAACCGTATCAGCCCTTCACCACGATGCCGCGGCCGGCGAAGAAGCGGTCGAAGGTGGCGAGCGGCAGCCGCACGTTCTCGCGCGACGCATCCTCGTAGCCCGAGGGGTTGTGGAACACGATCCCACCCGTCGCGCAGGCTCGGGTCACCAGGACGAGGTGGCCGCCCTTCCGCGGCGGGACGTCGTCCGGCTGCACGATGGCGGGGTGGACCGAGGCGAGCAGGAAGGCGGCCCCCGGCCCCAGCAGCGGCGGGATGGCGCCGGCACCGATCCCGGTCACCACCTCGGCCCTCGGGCCGAACTCCCGGAGGAGCAGCGGAACCACCGGAGCGTAGATCAGCCCCCGATCGCGTCGTCCGGCTCGATCCGGTAGGCTCCCGCCCCGGTGGCGAGGCGGGCCAGGGTCAGGGTCGGGACGACCCGGCCGGTCCGGGCCGCGATGACCATCTCGAGGCAGGCCATGCCGCAGATGTACTCCTCGCGGTCGCGAGCCCCCGAGCCGGCCCGGCGGGGATCCTGGCCGAGGACCCGTGCCGCGCCCCCGGCCGCGACCCGCGCCGCGAGATCGGGCGTCTCGTACTGGCTGAAATACGGAACGCTGCCCGCCATCCATGATCCGGTCATCATTTGCCGCCACGCTCGCTCCGGAGTGCAGGCCGATTCGCCCGTTGACCCTGAGGAAGATGCCATGGCCGCCCGATCGAGAACCGCGCTCCTGTTCGGGGGCCGCTCGCCGGAACACGACGTCTCGATCATGTCGGCGGCGCATGTCCACCGCGCCCTCGACCCGGCGCGCCACGAGGTCGTGCCGATCCGCATCGACCGCGAGACCGGCGCTTGGCGGCTGTGCGATCCGCAGGCCGGCGACTTTCCCGCCATCGCCGCCGCGACGGGCGGCGCGGTCTTCCTCGCGCCGGGGAGCGGCGGCCGCCTCGTCGACGCGGATGGGCGCGAGGTGGCGCATCTCGACGTGGCGGTGCCGGTCCTGCACGGCCCCAACGGCGAGGACGGCACGATCCAGGGCCTGCTCGAACTCGCGGGCGTGCCGTATGTCGGCTCCGGGGTGACGGGCTCGGCGGTCGCGATGGACAAGGACGTCGCCAAGCGCCTGATGCGCGATGCCGGCCTGCCGGTGGTGCCGTTCGTCACCGTCACGCCGCGGCGCCCGGTCACCTACGCCGAGGCCGTCGAGGCGCTCGGCTCGCCCGACCTGTTCGTCAAGCCGGCCCGGATGGGCTCGTCGGTCGGCGTCGGCCCGGCCGGCGACGCCGCGACCTTCGCCCGCGCCGTCGCGGCGGCCGCGGCCTACGGCGAGCGGGTGCTGGTCGAGCGCAGCATCGCCCGGGCGCGGGAGATCGAGTGCGCCGTGCTGGAGACCGCGGAGGGCGAATTGCGGGCCTCGGTGCTCGGCGAGATCGCGCCCGCGGCCGAGCACGGCTTCTACAGCTACGACGCCAAGTACGTCGATGCCGACGGCGCCGGCCTGCTGATCCCGGCCGAGCTGCCGGCCGCGACCGCCGAGCGGATCCGGGGCCTTGCGGTCGCCTGCTTCGACGCCCTGTGCTGCGAGGGGCTCGCGCGGGTGGACTTCTTCGTCGACCCGGCGGCGCCGGATCAGATCTATCTCAACGAGGTCAACACCCTGCCGGGCTTCACCGCGATCAGCATGTATCCGAAGCTGTGGGCCGCCGACGGCCTGCCCGGCCCGGCGCTGATCGACGCCCTGGTCGGTCATGCCCTCGCCCGGCACCGGCGCCGGCCCGAACTGGTGTGATACGATTTCCGGAAGTCGCCTTCCGGAAATCGTATCGAAGCCCCGGCCGGGTCGACGACCGGATCGCGGGTGCCCGGGACGGGGGCCGCGCCGCCCCCGTGCTCAGGCGGCCTCGCGCTCGAAGATCAGGTTGAGCCGGGTCCGGGCGAGCCTGCGGTAGCCGTGGCCGGTCAGCAGGGTCGTCAGGTCGGTCTGCCACAGGTCGGTGCCGTCCTCGATGATCAGCAGGCGCGGCAGCAGGCCGGACGGGGCCTCGCGCAGGAAGGGGTCGAGGATCAGGTCCTCCGCGCCCTCGACGTCGAGCTTCATCGCGTCGATGCGGCTGATCCCCTCGCCGCGCACGAGGTCGAGCAGGGTGACGGCCGGAACCCGGATCGCCGCGTTCTCGTGCGTGCCGACGACCTTCAGGCTCGACTCGCCGCGGTTGCGCGGATCGACGAACAGCGTCAGTTCCCCGGTCTTGTCGGCGACGGCGCAATCGACCGCCTTCACGGTGCCGAACGGGTTCTGGGCGATGTTGAAGGTCAGCTTGTCGAAGATGTCCGGCTGCGGCTCGACGGCGAGGATCCGCGCGCCCGGCCCGGCCAGGGCGGCGACGAACAGGGTGTAGGCGCCGATATTGGCGCCGATGTCGAGGAACACGCAGTCCGGCCCGAGGCGCTCGGCGAGGATCCGGCGCTCCACCGCGTCGAAGAATTGCGGCGTGAACAGCACCTTCTTCTCGCAATTGTTGTTGTAGGGGTGCAGCCGCATGCGCGCGCCGTAGCGCTCGACGTCGAGGGGGCGGCCCTTGAGCAGGGTGATGGCGCAGCGGCGCAGGAACAGGGCGAGCCGGCGGCCGCTCCACGCTTCCTCGGGCAGGCGCTGGGTCTGCCCGACGATCCAGCGCACGAGACCGGAGGGGGCGTAGGTGCCGAAAGGGTGCGGGCTCTGGGACATTCGCGAGGTTCGTGAGGATCGGGAGCCGGACCGGCGGGGTTCGCGCGGCGGTTCCGGCCCGCGCCTGATGCCACCGCCGCGCCCGGGCCGCAACCTGACGGGGCTGTCTCGCCGCGGCAGGGGCTGCCAAGCAGGTTCCGCAGAAGTGGTCACCGGTTTTGCGACGGAAACCTGCGGCACGATACGATTTCCGGTTGATCGCTCGGCGACTGCGTTGCAGTCGCTTTCGCGATGCGGAAATCGGCTTCGCTCATGCGTGCGGAGCAAAGCTCCGCCGCGCGGGCTGGTCATACGGCATCCGGAAGCAATCTTCCGGATGCCGTATGACGAGAACCTGAGCGGACGAAGCGTTGGCGTGCCAACGCAAGTCTGCTTAGTCAGCGGTCCGACCTTCTGGAGCGCGCGTCCCCGATGCAGACCTTCGATTCCGCCGGCGTCCCGATCGCCTATCTCGACGCCGCGCCCGCGGACGGGGCGGGGGAGCCGGTGCTGCTGATCCACGGCTTCGCCTCCAACCACGCGGTGAACTGGGTCAATACCGGCTGGGTCCGCACCCTCACCCAGGCCGGCTACCGGGTCGTCGCCCTCGACAACCGCGGCCATGGCCGGAGCGGCAGGCTCTACGACCCCGCCGCCTACGCCTCCGACCTGATGGCCGAGGATGCCCGCCGCCTCCTCGACCACCTCGGGATCGAACGCGCCGACGTGATGGGCTACTCGATGGGCGCGCGGATCACCGCCTTCCTGTCGCTGCTGCACCCCGAGCGGGTGCGCTCGGCCCTCCTCGGCGGTCTCGGCATCCACCTGGTCGAGGGGAGGGGACTGCCGGAGGGCGTTCCGGAGGCGATGGAGGCGCCGTCGAGCGACGACGTCGCCGATCCGGTCGCGCGCTCGTTCCGGATCTTCGCCGAGCAGACCCGCAGCGACCTGCGCGCGCTCGCCGCCTGCATGCGCGGATCGCGCCAGACCCTGTCGCGGGCCGAGGTGGCGCAGATCGAGGTGCCGGTCCTCGTCTCGGTCGGCACGACCGACGAGGTCGCCGGTTCGGGGCCGGCCCTCGCCGCCCTGATGCCGAACGCCCGCGCCCTCGACATTCCGAACCGCGACCACAACCTCGCGGTGGGCGACAAGGTCCACAAGCAGGGCGTGATCGACTTCCTGGCCTCCCGCCCCTGATACGGCCCTCGCCCCGCGTCGAGCGGGGCGGGCCATCAGTGGACCCGCCCCTGCGCCCGCTCGCGGCGGGCGTGGACGCTCGTCATCGCCATGCGGAGGATCTGCTGCCGGTTCTGATCCTCGACGACCACGACTCCATCCTTCCAGCATCGCCGCGAGTCGAGATCGGCCAGCAGATCGGTCGCCATCCGGGCCGCCCGTTCAAGCGCATCGGCGTGACATCCCAGGGCGATGCCTTCGGTATCCATGATCAGCCGGGATCCGAAGCGAAAGTGGAAGTAATATATCGGCATGGCGACTGTCGAAGCTGGGCGTCCGGTCGATGGATACTCGCCAGCTAGTTCGCACGCAATTCTCGATTGCACAACTAGAAATCGCATGACTTGGCCTTGCTCTCGCAGCCGTGAGTAGTTTCACCCCGCCCCGCCCCCTGTGCCGGTACCGTGCCGCGGGCTCGAAACGCGGGAAGCCGCCCCGACGAGGGGCGGCTTCCTGACCGAACCGACATGTGGGCGAAGCGCCTGATCCGGCGCCGGGCTCAGGCCCGGAGGCGCGTGCGGACCTCGCCGAGGCTGCGGCGGACGAGGTCCTGGGCGGCGTCGCCGCTCATCCGCTCGCGCAGGATGGTCTCCGAGACCTGGACCGCGGCGTCGGCCGCGGCGGCCCGGACCTCGGCGGCGGCCTGGACCTCGGCCTGCGCGATCTTCGCTTCCGCGGCCCTGGTGCGCCGGGCGACGAACTCGTTCAGCCGGGCATGACCCTCGGCGGCGGCGCGCTCGGCCTCCTCGCGGGCGCTCGCCACGATGGCGGCGGCCTCGCTCTCGGCGGCGGCGCGGCGGCGCTTGTAGTCGGCGAGGACGGATGCCGCCTCCTCGCGCAGGCGCCGGGCCTCGTCGAGTTCCTTGCGCACGCGGACGCCGCGATGGTCGAGGGCCTCGATGAGCTTGGTGAAGCCGCCGACCTTCCAGACGATGCCGAGGAACACCACGAAGGCGACCGCGACCCAGAACTCCGCTTGTAGCAGCATGACGTGATCCTCTGGAGCGGGGCCTTAGTGGACGGGCCGGGCGCGGTCGTAGGCCGCCTCGACCGCGGCGCGCTCGGGGCTCTGCCCGGTGAGGCGCTCGACGATGGCGGCGGCGGTGTCGGTGGCGATCTCGCGCACGTTGCCCATCGCGGTGGCGGTGCGGCTGCGGATGGCGGCGTCGGACTCGGCGAGCTTGCCGGCGAGGTCGTCCTCGAGCGACTTGCGGCGCTCCTCGGCCTCGGCGGCGAGCTGGTCGCGGGTGGACTGGGCGATGCCCTTGGCCTTGTCCTGCGCCTCCTTGAGCGAGCGCTCGTAGGTCTCGCGGGCGCCGTCGGCCTCGGACTTCATCCGGCTCGCCTCGTCGAGGTCGGCGGCCAGCCGCGACTGGCGGTCGTGCAGGATCCCGGCGATGCGCGGCAGGGCGATGCGCGACATCAGGTAGTAGAGCAGGCCGAAGGCGAGGGCGAGCCAGAGGATCTGCGACGCGAAGGTGGTGCTGTTGAACGGCGGGAAGCCGCCGCCATGCTCGGAGGCCGGCTCCTCGATGAGAGTGTTGGTCTGGCCTGCGGGGGGGTGGGGCTGCGCCATCGTGTCGTCCGGTTCAAGCGGGAGACGGAGCGCCTGCGAGCGCCCGGCCGGTCTGGTGTCCGTCGTGGAGTCGTCCTGGGGAAACCGGGTCGGCCCCCCTGGTCAGCAGCGCGCGCACCGGCCGGGACGACCGATGCGCGCGACGAGCCCGGGGAGGTCCCCGGACCGGATCGATCAGACCGCGAACAGCAGCAGCAGCGCGACGAGCAGCGAGAAGATGCCGAGCGCTTCCGTCAGCGCGAAGCCGAGGAGCAGGTTGGCGCGCTGGCCGTCGGCCCGCCGAGGGGTTGCGCAGGGCGCCGGCGAAGAACTGGCCGAACAGGTTGCCGAGGCCCACGGCGGCGCCCGCCATGCCGAGGCAGGCGAGACCGGCGCCGATGTACTTCGCAGCAACGGGATCCATCAGAGTGCTCCTAAGGTCGTCTAGTCGTCTGGCGGGAGGGATCCGGCCGCGACACGGCGAACCGGGGTGGGAAACTGTGCGAGGGGCCGGGACCGAGCGCGGCTCAGTGGCCCGGATGCAGCGCGTCGCTGAGGTAGATCGAGGTCAGCGTGGCGAAGACGTAGGCCTGCAGCACCGCGACCAGCATCTCGAGGGCGGTGACGGCGACCGAGAGGGCGAGCGGCAGCGGCGACAGGATGCCCCAGACGCCGGCGGCGAGCAGCGCCGGCACGAAGCCCGCGAAGATCTTCAGCGCGATGTGGCCGGCCAGCATGTTGGCGAACAGACGCACCGAGAGGCTGATCGGCCGCGAGATGAACGACACCACCTCGATCACCACGATCAGCGGCTTGAGCCAGCCGGGCACGCCGGGGGGCACGAACAGGCCGAGGAAGTGGGTGCCGTGCGCCATGAAGCCGTAGATCACCACCGTCAGGATCACCACAAGGGCGAGCATGAAGGTCACGATGATGTGGCTCGTCACCGTGAAGGTGTAGGGGATCATGCCGAACAGGTTGCAGACCAGCACGAACATGAACAGCGAGAACACCAGCGGCACGAACCGCTCGCTGCCGTGGCCGGCGGATTGATGCACGGTCGAGGCGATGAACTCGTAGAAGGTCTCGGCCATGGTCTGCATGCGGCCGGGCACGAGGGAGCGGCGGCTCGTCGCCGCGATGGTGAGCAGCGCGATCACGCCCACGGCCGCGAACATGTACAGGGCCGACTGGGTGAAGGCGATTTCCTGATGGCCGATATGGCCGAACGAGATCAGCGGCTTCAGCTCGAACTGGTGGATCGGATCCATCTTCACGGCCATGCCGGTCCCGCCCCTCGTCTCGTCGGCGCCGCGGAGCCCCTCCGCCGCCTGGTTCGCGCTGGCGGATGCACGGCATCCACCGGATGATCAAGTCCCCGTCCGGTCTTTCTGCGTCCCAGGGGGCGAAAAAAACCCGGACACCCGCATGACGTTGTAGATTCCGGCGCCGAATCCGAGCACGAGCAGCACGATCAGACCCCAGGGTTTCGTCCCGAGAAAACGATCGGAAGCCCAGCCGAGGATGCCGCCCGCCAGCACGCCGGCCACGAACTCCGTCGAGAGACGCAGCGCGCGGCCGAGGGAGGAGGGTTCGCCGGGCGTCCCGTCATGCGCGACCGGGCCGGAGGCGGGAGGCCGCTGCCGGTCGATCTGCATCTCGAGACGCTTGAGCCTCGCGGAGAGATCGCTGTCGGGGTTCCGATCGGTGCCGTCGTCACCCCGCGGGTCGTTGCCGGTCATGGCGAAACCTCGCTGGCGTGAGACGAAGAGATCCGGTCCGGGCCCCCTCAAGCGCGGCGCACCATAGTTTCGCCCACCTTGGGAGTCAAGGCGACCCCGGTCGCGCTTAACACCTTGTCCTGATTGGCATTTTGTTCGCCGCAGGTCACACCGCCTCGCGCAGCCGCTCCGCTGTCGCAAGGTCCACCGACACGAGGTGCGAGGCGCCGCGCTCGACCATCGTCACCCCGAACAGCCGGTCCATCCGGGCCATCGTGATCGGGTTGTGGGTGATGACGATGAAGCGGGTGTCGGTGTCCCGCGCCATGCGGGCGAGGAGGTCGCAGTAGCACTCGACGTTGGCGTCGTCGAGGGGCGCGTCGACCTCGTCGAGCACGCAGACCGGCGACGGATTGGTGAGGAACACCGCGAAGATCAGCGCGGTCGCGGTCAGCGCCTGCTCGCCGCCGGAGAGCAGCGTCATCGTCTGCGGCTTCTTGCCCGGCGGCCGCGCGAGGATCTCCAGCCCCGCCTCCAGCGGGTCGTCGGAATCGATCAGCGTCAGCTCGGCGGTGCCGCCGCCGAACAGGGTGCCGAACAGGCTCTGGAAATGGCCGTTCACCGCCGCGAAGGCGGCGAGCAGGCGCTCGCGCCCCTCCCTGTTCAGGCCCGCGATGGCGCCGCGCAGGCGCCGGATCGCCTCGATGAGGTCGTCGCGCTCGCGGCCGAGTTCGTCGCGTCTCCCCTCGGCCTCGGCGAGTTCCGCCTCGGCGCGCAGGTTGACCGCACCGAGGCGGTCGCGGTCGGCGCGCAGCCCGCCGAGGCGCGCCTCGACCGTGGGAGCCTCCGGCAGCGCGTCGCCGGGCGCGAGGCCGGTCAGCGGCCACAGGCCCTCGGGCGTCGTGTCGAGGGTGTCGGCGATGGCGCGGGCGAGTTCGTGCAGGCGGCGCGCCAGGGCCTCGTGGGCGGCGCTCGCCGCCGCCCGGGCCTCGCGGGCGCTCGCCAGGGCGTCGAGGGCGGCGCGGGAACGCTGCCCGGCCGCGGCGGCGCGCGCCTCCCCGGCGGCGAGGCGGTCGGCGGCCTCCCGCCGCGCCGTCCCGGCCTCCTCCGTGGCGGCGGCGAGGCGGCGGCGCTCGACCGCGAACACCTCCGGCGCCTCCGCCAGCTCGGCCTGCTCGTCCGCGGCCTGGATCTCCCGCTCAGCCAGTTCCGCCATCGCGGCCTCGGCCCGGGCGGCCCGCTCGCGCCAGCGGGTCCGGTCGGCGTCGAGGGCCGCCGCCCGCCGGTCGCGCTCGGCGGATTCCCGCTCCAGGGCGAGGAGGGCGGCCTGCGCCGCGGCGGCGCGCCGGCGCGCCGGCCCGGCCGCGTCGCGCGCCGCCTCCAGGGTCGCGGCGTCCTCGGCCCCGTCGTCGAGATCCGCCAGCGCCGTCTCGGCCGACTCGGCCCGTTGCGCCGCCTCCTCGGCGCTCGCCGCGGCGCGGTCCTCGGCCTCGGCCAGGGCGGTGCGGCGGGCCGCCGCCGCGGCCTCGCGCCGCTCCGCCTCGGCGAGGGCGTCCCGGGCCTCGTCCCGGGCGCGACGCGTCAGGCGGGCGCCGTCGAGGGCCCGGCTCTCCGCCGAGGCGGCGGCGTCGATCCGTGCCCGAACCTGCGCGAAGTCGGAGCGGGCCTGCTCCGCCGCGGTCCGGGCCGCCCCGGCGGCGTGCCGGAGCCCGTCGAGGCGGTTGCGCTCGGCGAGGCGCCGGGCGGCCGGGCTCGCCGCCTCGGCGGCGGCGGTGAAGCCGTCCCAGCGGAACAGGTCGCCCTCGCGGGTGACGAGGCGCTGGCCGGGCCGCAGCTCCGGGCGCAGGGCGGCGCCCGCCTCGCGCTCGACGAGGCCGATCTGCGCCAGCCGGCGCGCCAGGGCGGGCGGGGCGGTGACGAAGTCGGTGAGCGGCGCGGCCGGTGCCGGCAGGGGCGGGTCGTCCGCGGGCTCGCTGCCGGCCCAGTGGGTCGGAGCGGCGGCGTCGAGGGCGGCGTCGAGATCCTCGCCGAGCGCGGCCGCGAGCGCCGCCTCGTAGCCCGCCGCGACCCGGAACCCATCCATCGCCGGGGCGAACCGCCCGGCCCGGGGAGCGGCGAGGAGCGCCGCGAGGGTGGACCAGGCGGTCTCGGCCTGCGCCGCCTCCGTGTCCGCGGCCGTCAGGCCCTGGCGCTCCAGGGCTTCGACCTCCCGGGCGGCGGCGAGGGCGGAGCGGGCCTCGGCCTCCGCCTCCTCGGCGGCCGAGGCCCGCTCCGCCGCATCGGCGAAGGCCGTGCGCAGGGCGTCGGCGTCGGGTCCGGACGTGGCGAGGTCGCGCGCCTCCCGGGCGAGCCCGGCCCGTTCGGCGGCGAGGCGGCCGGCGCGGGCGCGCTCGTCGCGGGCGGTCCGCTCCAGGGCGGAACGCCGCGCCGCCTGCCCGGCCGCCCGCGCCTGCGCCGCCGCGAGGGCCGCCTCCGCCGCGGTCGCCTCGGCCCGGGCGCTCCGGTCGGCCGCCTCGGCCACGTGCCGGGCGTCGTCATCGGTCCCGGGTTCCGCCAGCGTCGCCGCCTCGGCGTCGAGGCGTTCGAGCGTCGTCGCCGCGTCGGCACGGGAGGCGGCCTCCCGGGCGAGGTCGCGGCGCAGGTCGCCGATCCGCCGGCCGAGGTCGCGCAGGCGCTCCGCCATGCGCGCCTCCCGCGCCGCGATCTCGACCGCCGCGTGGGCGAGACGCTCCAGCGCTGCCGCGCCCGCCGCGTCGGCCTCGCGCAGGCGCGGCAGCGCCGCGGCGGCGACCGCCTCGTCCTGCGTCGCCCGCGCCTGCGCGGCCCCGGCGGCGATCACCCCCGCTTCGGCCGCCGCGGCGTCGCGCCCGGCCTGCGCCGCCTCGGCCCGGGCGGCGGCGTGGCCGATCAGCAGCAGCAGCGCCTCGTGCCGGCGGATCTCGGCCGCGACGGCGCGGTAGCGGTGCGCGGCGCGGGCCTGCCGGCGCAGGGACTCGACCCCGGCGGTGATCGCCCCGAGCACGTCCTCGACCCGCAGCAGGTTGTCCTCGGCGGCCTTCAGCCGCAGCTCGGCCTCGTGCCGGCGGGCGTGCAGGCCGCCGATGCCGGCGGCGTCCTCCAGGATGCGGCGGCGCGCCTGCGGCTTGGCCGCGATCATCTCGGCGACCTGCCCCTGGCGCACCATGGCGGGGGAGTGGGCGCCGGTCGCCGCGTCGGCGAACAGGAGCTGGACGTCCCGCGCCCGCACCTCTCGGCCGTTGACCCGGTAGGTCGAGCCGGCGCCGCGGTCGATCCGCCGGCTCACCTCCAGCGCGTCGGCGCCGTTGAAGGCCGCGGGCGCGGTGCGGGCGCCGTTGTCGAGGCTCAGCGTCACCTCGGCGTGGCTGCGCCCTGGCCGGTGGCCCGAGCCGGAGAAGATCACGTCGTCCATGCCGGAGGCCCGCATGCTCTTGTGCGAGCTCTCGCCCATCACCCAGCGCAGGGCCTCGACGAGGTTGGACTTGCCGCAGCCGTTCGGCCCGATGATCCCGGTGAGACCGGGCTCGATCAGGAACTCGCTCGGCTCGACGAAGGTCTTGAAGCCGACGATGCGCAGCCGCGTGAGCTTCATCGGACGACGCCTCGCCTGACGGTGAGGCGGCGGGCGCTACGCGCCCACGATCGGCTTGATGACCTTCTCCATGCCGTCGACCGTCATCTCGCCGGTGTATTTCTGGCCGTTGATGAAGAAGGTCGGCGTGGCGTTGACCTTGTAGACGGTCATCGCCCGCTCCTTGACGGTGTTGACGCCGTCGTAGAGCTTCTGGTCCTTCAGCACCGCCTCGAACCGCTCCTTCGAGAAGCCGGCCTGCCGCATCATCTGCTCGAGGGCGTCGAGGGGCTTGGGCACGAAGGCCCAGCTCGCCTGCTGGTCGAACAGCATGTCGGTGATCGGGTAGTACCGCGCGCTGCCGTCGGACCGCGCCAGCATGAAGGCGGCGGTGGCCAGCGGATCGAGCGGGAATTCGCGCAGGGTGAAGCGCACCTTGTTGGTGTCGATCCAGCGCGACTTCAGCACCGGCCAGACGTTCGTGTGGAAGGCGGCGCAGTGCGAGCAGGTCATCGAGGCGTACTCGATGATCGTCACCTTGGCGTCCGCCGGTCCGAGCCAGGCGTCGCCGAGGGGGCCGGGCTGCATCAGTCCTTCGACCGACGGCCCCTGCGCCAGGGCCGGAACCGGCAGGCCGGGCAGGAGCAGGCCCGCCGCGGCCGCCGCGCCGCCGAGTGTCAGTGCATCGCGCCGGGTGATCATGGGGCGGTCCTCCGCTCTGAGCGTCATACGTTGAGCCTGCGGTAGAATCCCGGCCGCCTCGTGGCAAGCGGCCGCCCCGCCGCGCCTACCCGCGCTGCCGGGCGGTCAGCACCGCGATCCCGAGCCGGTCGAGGGCGTCGCGCAGCCGGTCCTCTCCGACGCGGGAGACCGCGAGCGCCACCTCGCCGCGGCGCAGGGGATCGAGGGGCGGGGGAGCCGGCTTGCGCGGCCCGGGCCGGGCGATGCGGTCCTGGCGCAGGCTGATCCTGCCGACGCAGGCCCAGCCGTAATGGCGGTTGATGCGCTCGATCACCTGGGGGGCGAGGTGCTGCAGTTCGAGCGCGAAGGCGCCGTCGACCCGCACGATCAGCGTGCCGGGGGCGGGGCGGCCGCGCTCCTGGGTCGAGCGGCGGCGCGGCCAGTCGAGCTTCTCCGGCTGGCAGGCCCGGGCGAGCCGCTCGCCGACGATGTCCGGCCACGACGCGATGATGTCGGTCGAGGCGAAGCCCTGCGCGGCGAAGACCGGGCCGAGGGACCGCTCGATGAGTTCGCTCAGGGGTTTGACCCGCGCCATCGTCTCCACGCCGCCACGCTGCCGGGGCCCGGTCGGGGCCGCGCCGGAAATTCCCGGCGGGGCCGCTCCCAAGGCCGGCGAAAACCAAGTAATCGGGCCGCCATGGTAGCGCCCGAACCGCCACGCTCAAAGCCCGAGGCGGCCGATCTCCTCGACTGGTACGACCGTCACCGCCGGGTGTTGCCCTGGCGCGCGCTTCCCGGCGCCGTGCCCGACCCCTACCGGGTCTGGCTGTCGGAGGTGATGCTCCAGCAGACCACCGTCGCGGCGGTGAAGCCGTACTTCGAGACGTTCCTCGCCCGCTTCCCGACCATCGCCGACCTCGCGGCGGCGCCCGAGGAGGCGGTGATGAGCGCCTGGGCCGGCCTCGGCTACTATTCCCGCGCCCGCAACCTTCACGCCTGCGCCCGGGCGGTGGCCGAGGCCGGCGGCTTCCCGGACACGGTCGAGGGCCTGCGCCGGCTGCCGGGAATCGGCGCCTACACGGCGGGCGCCATCGCGGCGATCGCCTTCGACCGGCCGGCGGCGGCGGTGGACGGCAACGTCGAGCGGGTGGTGTCGCGCCTGTTCGCGATCGAGACCCCGATCCCCGCCGCGCGACCGGAGATCCGCCGCCTCGCCGAGACGCTCGTGCCGCGCGAGCGCCCGGGCGACTTCGCGCAAGCCGTGATGGATCTCGGCGCCACCCTGTGCACCCCGAAGCGCCCGGCCTGCGCCCTGTGTCCGTGGATGCGGCCCTGCCGCGCCCGGGCCGAGGGGTTGCAGGAGACGTTTCCGCGCAAGGTGAAGAAGGTGCCGGGCCAGTTGCGCCGCGGCGCCGCCTTCGTGGCGGTGCGGGCCGGCGACGGGGCGGTGCTGCTGCGCACCCGCCCGCCCGAGGGGCTGCTCGGGTCGATGGCCGAGCCGCCGACGAGCCCGTGGCTGGCCGATTACGACCCGGCCCGGGCGCTCCTCGACGCGCCGCTCGACGCGCGCTGGAAGCGCCTGCCCGGCACGGTACGCCACGTCTTCACGCATTTCCCGCTCGAACTGACGGTGTTCCACGCCCGCGTCGCCGCCGGGACGCCGGCGCCCGAGGGCATGCGGTTCACCCCGGCCGCCGACCTCGCCGCCGAGCCGCTGCCCGGCGCGATGAAGAAGGTGCTGGCCCACGCCCTCGACACGCGCCTCGCCGCGGCGACGCCGGCGGCCCCCGAGCCGCCGCCCGACCTCGCGACCCCGGCCCCCGCCGAGCCGCCGCCGCGGCGCGCGCCGGTGCCGAAGGTGCTGTCGCGCCGCCCGGCCGCCGCGGCGCCGGTGGTCAAGACCACCGGGCGCGGGCGGCCGAAGGAGCGGTGAGGGTGAAGAGGCGGCCGGTCGCAGTGCGTGCACCAATCGCGGACATCTGAACGAGGCCGAGCGGCGTGGCCGGCGGAGACGATCGGCATCGTCATGACCCCGAAGCGGCTCCGTGCCGTGCGCGACGAGGATGCGAAGCGTCTCGACCTCGTTCGCGCTCGCATCCGCCGCTCGCCGGACGATCCCCGTCCCGCGCTGGCGTATTCGCCCGCTTCGACGGCCGCCCGGATCTCCGCCGCCATCGGCTCCGGAAACTCGACGGTCACGCGCTTGGAATCGGCCACGGCCGCTCTCGTCCTGCCGTCTCCCCGGAGGGACACGGCACGGGATACATCATGTGGCGTCGGACGGAGGAGAGGCCTCCGCGGCCACCGCCCCCCGCCGTCGCACCTCAGGCCGAGCGCATCCCGGCCCGCATCGTCCCGCGGAAATCGTCGATGCAGACCAGCCGGCCGGCGCGCTCGACGTGCCAGAACGTCCAGCCGTTGCAGGCCGGGAAGCCCTGGACCAGGGCACCGATCTTGTGGATCGAGCCGGTGGCCGGGCCGACCGCGAGGGTGCCGTCCGGCCGGATCAGGGCCTTGAAGCGGCGGCGCTCGTCGGTGAGGGGCTCGCCGGCGCGGACGTGGCCGGCCTCGATCAGGCTCAGGAACGGCACCCGCGGCTCGGCGCGCTTGGCCGGGGCGGTGAGGAGGGCGGCGGTGGAGAGCGGCTCGACCGCGGCGATCCGGGCCCGCGCCGCCTCGGCGTAGACCGTCTCGCGCTCGATGCCGATGAAGCGGCGGCCGAGGCGCTTGGCGACCGCGCCGGTGGTGCCGGTGCCGAAGAACGGGTCGAGCACCACGTCGCCGGGATTCGAGGCCGAGAGCAGGGTTCGGGCGACCAGCGCCTCGGGCTTCTGGGTCGGGTGGACCTTGCGGCCGTCGGCGCCCTTCAGGCGCTCCTCGCCGGTGCAGAGCGGGATGAACCAGTCCGAGCGCATCTGCAGGTCGTCGTTGCCGCCCTTCAGCGCCTCGTAGTGGAAGGTGTAGCCCTTCTGGGGCGAGCGCGAGGCCCAGATCAGGGTCTCGTGGGCGTTGGTGAAGCGCTTGCCGCGGAAGTTCGGCATCGGGTTGGCCTTGCGCCACACGATGTCGTTCAGGATCCAGAAACCAAGATCCTGCAACGCGCTCCCGACCCGGAAGATGTTGTGGTACGACCCGATCACCCAGAGGGTGGCGGTCGGCTTCATCACCCGCCGGCAGGCGGAGAGCCAGTCGCGGGTGAAGGTGTCGTAGGCCTCGAAGCTCGCGAACTGGTCCCACTCGTCGTCGACCGCGTCGACGGCGCTCTGGTCGGGGCGCAGCAGCGAACCCTCTCCGAGCTGGAGGTTGTAGGGCGGGTCGGCGAAGACGAGGTCGACGCTCGACGGCGGGAGCCGGTCGAGGGCGGCGAGGCAATCGCCGACGATGACCTCGTCGAGGGGAAGGCGCTGGGTGGATGGGACGAGACCCATCCGCGGCGCCGACGCTGGCCGCCCGGTACGCGAGACTTGTTTCCGGGAGGCGGCGCCGGCAACCGCGGTACGCAGGGAAGCCATGGCAAACACCGTTACGCGACTGACCGGCAGACCATGGCCCGGTTACGGTAAAGGTCGGGTTGCCCACGGAAACATTCCGCGTCTCGTTTTGGGGCTGCAATTTTTGCCGGGCGGCGCGGTTCCCTGACGGCTCATCCGGGTGTCGGACCACGCGCGTGCGACGGGACTGCTCTCCTCGTCGGGGATCGTCCGGGCGGCGCGCGGCATCCGGGAAAGGTTCCCGCCATGCTCTGCGCGCAGTGCAGGGCACGCATGCGACCTCTGCCGGGAACCTTCTCCGGGCCTGCCGCCGGAGCGCGGCAAGCGCGACTTGCGGATGCTGACTTTCCGCAGTCCGGTCGCCCGATGCCCAAGACATTCCGATGATAAGTTGTCTTCGCGAGACTTGGTGCCACATATCTTAAGCGCCCGGTAGGATATCGGGCAGCAATGCGACCGCTCGCCCTCCTGTTCTGCCGGTCACATTTTCGTCCTGTTCGGTCTCGATTTGGCGCCCCGGTATCAATGACAAGGGACGTCGGGATGATTGGCACGAAGTCTGTGCGACGGGCGGTTGCGGTGGGTCTCGGGTGCGGTCTGGCCCTGGCCGGAACGCTCGATTTCGGTGGGGTGTCCCCGGCACGCGCCCAGGACGGCCGGGCCTCGTGGTATGCATCCGGCTCACGCACAGCCAGTGGCGAGCGCTTCAATCCGAACGGTCTCACCGCCGCCCACCGCAGCCTGCCCTTCGGCACCCGGGTCAGGGTCGTGAACCAGACCAACGGACGCGCCATCGTCGTGCGCATCAACGACCGCGGGCCGTTCGCCCATGGCCGCGTCATCGACCTCAGCCGCGGCTCGGCCCGCGCGATCGGCATGACCGGGGTCAGCCGCGTCGCCCTCACGGTGGTCGACTGAGGCCGGCATCCGCCGGACCGCCCGATGCCCGGGCGGCAAAAGGCGGCAAAAGACTGCGCAGGAGCGCGGTTTCACCGCTTCGACACTTCCGTGACGAGACCGCGCTGATTAGGTAGCCGAGAGATCGCAGGGAGTCTCGGAAGCGATGGTGAAGCCTCTGGTCGTCGTGATTCCCCATCAGCTCGGGCGGGCCGAGGCGCGCCGCCGCCTCGACACCGGCCTGAGCACCGCGCAGGACATGCTGGGCAAGGCCGGCATCCGCATGGCGGAGGCCAGGTGGCAGGGCGACCAGCTCAGCTTCCTCGTCGGCGCCATGAACCAGAACGTCGACGGCCAGATCGACGTCGAGGAGGATTCGGTCCGCGTCGAGGTGCGGATGCCGATGCTGCTGTCGCTGTTCGCCGGCAAGGTGCGTCAGCTCATCGACAGCAACGGGACCAAACTCCTGACCAAGAAGTAGGAACCGCGACCGCGAGGCCCCGGTTACGAAGGGACAGTCCCAGGAGGTGTCCCCATGGCCAATCCAGGCCCGGTCCCGGACCAGCCCTACGATCCGGTCCCGCCGGTTCAGCCGCCGCAGCCGACCGGCCCCGCCGACGTGCCGAGCGAGGCGCCCGGCGAGCGACCGGTCGAGATCCCGGTGAACGATCCCGGCCAGTCGCCGGCCATCACCCCCGATCCGTCGCCGCCGGGGCCCGCCAACCCAACGATGTAGGCACCCGGCTCCGTCCCGCCCTCGCCGGCGGAACGGGTTTTGCGTCCCGCCCGGGCCTGCCATAAGCCCGGCCCATGGCCGCTCCTCCGCTCCTCACCCTGCAAGACGTCGCCCTCACCTTCGGCGGCACGCCGCTGATCGTCGGGGCCGACCTCGCCATCGCCCCCGGCGACCGGACCTGTCTCGTCGGCCGCAACGGCTCGGGCAAGTCGACGCTCCTGCGCATCGCCGCCGGCCTCGTCGAGCCCGATCGCGGCCGGCGCTTCGTCCAGCCCGGCGCCACCATCCGCTACCTCGCCCAGGAGCCGGACTTCTCCGGCCATGCCACCGCCCTGTCCTTCGTCGAGGCCGGCCTCGGCCCGGGCGACGACGCCTACCGGGCGCGCTACCTCCTCGAGAGCCTCGGCCTCACCGGCGACGAGGACCCGGCGCGGATGTCGGGCGGCGAGGCGCGCCGGGCGGCCCTGGCCCAGGCGCTGGCCCCGGAGCCCGACATCCTCCTCCTCGACGAGCCGACCAACCACCTCGACCTACCGGCGATCGAGTGGCTCGAAGCGGAGCTGAAGGGGATCCGCGCCGCCCTGGTGCTGATCAGCCACGACCGCCGCTTCCTCCAGGCGCTGTCGCGGGCGACGGTGTGGCTCGACCGCGGCGTCACCCGCCGGATCGAGCAGGGTTTCGAGGCGTTCGAGGGCTGGCGCGACGCCTTCTTCGAGGAGGAGGAGCGCGAGCGCCACAAGCTCGACCGCAAGATCGCCGCCGAGGAGGACTGGCTGCGCTACGGCGTCACCGCCCGGCGCAAGCGCAACGTCAAGCGGCTGGCCGGGCTGCACGACCTGCGGCGCCAGCGCAAGGAGCATCGCGGGCCGGTCGGCACCGTCACCCTGTCGACCGGCGAGGCCGAGGCGTCCGGCACCCTCGTGGTCGAGGCGCGCGACGTCGCCAAGGGCTACGGCGGCCGGCCGATCGTCCGCGACCTGTCGCTGCGCATCGCCCGCGGCGACCGCATCGGCATCGTCGGCGCCAACGGCGCCGGCAAGACCACCCTCGTCAACCTGCTGACCGGCCGGCTCGCGCCCGATTCGGGCGGGATCCGCCTCGGCGCCAACGTGAGCCTGAACCTCATCGACCAGCGCCGGGCGGAACTCGATCCCGAGCAGACCGTGGCGGACGTGCTCACCGGCGGCGGCAGCGACAGCGTCACGGTCGGCGGGCAGGGCCGCCACGTCGTCGGCTACATGAAGGACTTCCTGTTCGCCCCGGAGCAGGCCCGCACGCCGGTCCGGGTGCTCTCCGGCGGCGAGCGCAACCGCCTGCTGATCGCCCGGGCGCTCGCCCGCCCGGCCAACCTGCTGGTCCTCGACGAGCCGACCAACGACCTCGACCTCGAAACCCTCGACCTGCTCCAGGAGATGCTGGGCGAATCGCCCTCGACCCTGATCCTGGTGAGCCACGACCGCGACTTCCTCGACCGGGTGGTCGACACCGTCCTGATCGCGGAAGGGGAGGGGCGCTGGGTCGCCTATGCGGGCGGCTACAGCGACATGGTCGCCCAGCGCGGGGTCGGCGTGCAGGGGCGCACCGTCGAGAAGGCCGTCGCGGCCGAGAGGCCCGAGGCCAGGGCGCAGCCCCGGCGCGGCGAGGCGGCGCCGCGGCGCAAGCTCGGCTTCCAGGAGCAGCACGAGCTGAAAACCCTGCCCGGCCGGATCGGGACGCTCACCGCCAACGCCGCCAAGCTGCGGGCGGCGCTGGAGGATCCCGAACTCTACGCCCGCGACCCCGCCCGCTTCACCAGGATCTCCTCGACGCTCGCCGCCACGGACGCCGATCTGTCCGCGGCCGAGGAGCGCTGGCTCACCCTGGAGATGCTGCGGGAGGAACTCGAGGGCTGAGCATCGTTCCGCCGGCCGCATGCGCCCGGTGCCGGAACGGCCACCGTTCCGGCGGCCGCGATGACGCATCACCGATTCGCCCGGGCAGAGCTGCACCGGGACGCCCCGCGCGGGGTCCTCGCGCGCGTCGTCTGCCGGAGACGCGACCGACCCGCGCAAGGCGCCTCAAGGCCCCCGTTCGACGGACCGGCCCGTGCCGGCGGCGCGTTCCTGCCGCCTCGCAACCGCCATCGGATGAACCCCGACCCGAGGGCGCCCGCCCGCGGCGGCGCGGCGCCGGGACACCTGCCCCGGTCGCCGTGCGGGCCCGCCGGGACTGTGGAACCGGCAACAACCTGAGGGTCAAGACTTCGTTGCCCGGTTGCAACAACCCTTCCCAAAGCCTTGCCGTCCCGGTGCGATCACGCTGATCGATGTTGATCGACCGCCCCGCCTCGCACATGGTGCCTCTGCACCGGGAACAACCCGGAGGCGGTTCGGCCGATACCCGAAAATCGGGACGTTCGAACCGAAGGGGATAAGACTGGCGTGGTTCGTGGTCCGTCGAGGATCTTCGAAGCGCAGCCGATCACCCCAAAGGGTCTCGAAACTTTGGAGGTCTCGATGAAGCTCGTGAAGAGCCTTCTGCTGGGGTCGGCTGCTGGCCTGACCGTGGTGGCGGGTGCGAATGCCGCTGACCTGCCGGTCAAGAAGGCGGCTCCTGTTGAGTACGTGCGTGTCTGCTCGGCCTACGGCGCCGGCTTCTTCTACATCCCCGGCACCGACACCTGCCTGCGCGTCTCGGGCCGTGCCCGCTTCGAGGCCACCTACTCCCAGGGTTACAGCCGCAGCGGCAACAACGGCGACCTGATGGGCTACCGCGGCCTCGGCCGCCTCAACCTCGACGCCCGCACGCAGACCGCCTACGGCACCCTGCGCGCCTTCGTCCGCTTCGAACTCGCCAGCCGCACCGGCGCCTACCTCAAGTCGGGTACGCAGGAGCGCAACGGCAACGCCTTCTCGGCGACCGGCGTCGACACCTTCAACCGCGTGCAGCAATACGTGAACGTCGACAAGGCGTTCATCCAGTTCGCCGGCCTCACCGCCGGCCGCGCGGCCTCGTTCTACGACTTCTACGCCCACGACTTCGAGATCATCGGCACCTCGCTGGGCTCGGACGTCGCCTCGACCAACCTGCTCGCCTACACCGCCACCTTCGGCAACGGCTTCTCGGCCACGCTGTCGGTCGAGGATCCGAACTTCCGCAAGAACCCGCTGTTCGGCACCGCCGTCGCCGGCAACGCCGCCAGCCAGTTCATCGTGTTCGGCAACAACGGCAACCTGAGCCCGGTGCTGGCCACCAACCCGGCCGGCGCCGTGGTGGGCGAGGCGTTCTACGACCTGCGCCAGACCTCGCGCATGCCCGACTTCGTCGGCGTGCTGCGCTACGACTCGGCCTGGGGCTCGGCCCAGCTGTCGGCCGCCGTCCACGAACTGAACGCCGGCAACGCGTCCGTCGTCCAGAGCTTCGGCGGCGTCGCCCTGCCGGCGGGGTCGGCGATCGCGCCGCGGGTGAACTCGGAGTACGGCTGGGCCGTGCAGGCCGGCGTGAAGATCAACACGCCGTTCATCGCCCCGGGCGACACCCTGTACCTGCAGGGCTCCTACGGCGAAGGCGCGGCGATCTACACCGGCTACTCCCAGTACATCGGCACCTACACCGCCAGCGCCGGCAACACCCAGGGCGCCCCGTTCGGCACCTTCTTCACCGATGCGGCGGTCAACCCGCTCACCGGCAGGATGGAGCTGTCGACGAGCTGGACGGTCGTCGGTTCGTTCCTGCACTACTGGACGCCCGAGTGGCGCTCGGCGATCATCGGCAGCTACGGCGAGATGTCGTTCGGCTCCACCTCGCGCAACCTGCTCGGTGGCCTGAACTTCAACGGCCTCGGCAACCCGGTCAACAGCAACGCCAACTTCCTGTTCAGCCCGGCGCTGCGCGACACGAGCCAGGTCGTCGCCGGCGCGAGCCTGATCTGGTCGCCGGTGAAGGATCTCGATATCGGCATCGAGGGTCTCTACAACCGCGTCGACATCAAGAACGGCCGCGTCTACGACGTCAACAAGGGTGCGGTCGCCGCCGCCACCAACCTCGTGAACGCCGCCGGTCAGCCGGTCACGGCCGCCGGCGCGCCGATCGCGACCACCAACTACGCGGACACGTTCCAGGTCCGCATGCGCGTGCAGCGCGACTTCTGATACGGTTTTCGGACGATCAGTTCCGACAACCGTATCGAAGCCCGCGCGGCGGAGCCTTGCTCCGCAGGCTTGAGCGATGCGGCAATCGCACAGGTCTCCCGCAGCGCCGCCTGATCGGGGCCCCGGCATCGCCGGGGCCCTTTATCGTTGCCGGACCCTCCGAACGGCCCCGTTCGCCATGAGGATGCCGGAAACGGCGCGATGATGACCGATGCGCGCCGGTAGGAACGGCGTGCGGCCGGAGGTGGCGATGCGTTCGATCGGCTGGATCGCCGGGATTCCGCTTCTCGCGGGCCTGTGGGTGGGCTGCACGCTCTGGACCGAATCGCAGCTCGACGCCGATTTCACCGAGGATGCCGCCGGCGTCGCCGAAGCGGATCTGCCCGCGGGTTCGGAGCCCTGGCTGCGGGTCGAGCGGCGCGGCCGCGATCTCGTCGCCCTGGGCGAGGCACCGAATCCGGCCGGGCGGCAGGCGGCGCTCGACCGGCTGTCCGGCCTGCCCGGTCCGCGCCGGATCATCGATCGCCTCGGGGTGGTCGAATCGGTCTCGCCCTTCGTCTGGACCGCGACCCTGCGCAGCGCCGAGCGCCTCGACCTCGCCGGTTTCCGCCCGGCCGAGACCGGGCGGGCCGCCCTGCTGGCCGAACTCTCCCCCGCGGTTCCCGACACCCTGGCGGTGCGCGATCTCGCCCGCGCCGCCCGCGGCGCCCCGCCCGGCTTCGTGCAGGGGGCGACGTTCCTGCTGCGCCAGACGGCGCGGCTCAAGCCCGGCGCCGTCGCCTCGCTGAACGGCCGCACCCTCACCGTCACCGGCGAGGCGGCCTCGGTCGCCGACTACGCCGCCCTGCGCGCGGCCCTCGCCGCGCCGCCGGAGGGATTCGAGGTCGGCACGGTCGCGGTCGAGCCGGCGGAGGCGGCGCGGTTCACCTGGTCGGCGACCCGGCGTCCGGACGGTTCGCTGCGCCTCGACGGCTACGCGGTGTCGGACTCCGCCCGGGCCGGCATCCTCGCCGCCGCCCGCTCCGCCGCCGAGGGCGCCCCGGTCGAGGATGCGATGCAGATCGCCCGCGGAGTCCCGGCGGGCGTGGACGGCCCCGCCCTGATCGACCGCGCCTTCCGCGCCCTCGCGCTGCTGCGCGAGGGAACCGTGACCCTCGACGGGACCGCCCTCTCGCTCAAGGGGACGACGATCGATGCCCAGGCCCTGCGCGAGGCCGATGCCCTCGCCACCGGCAGCCTTCCGCCGGGCCTGAGCCGCGGCAGCGTCGCGCTCACCGCGGGCACGGTCTCGCCCTACCGCGTCACCATCCGGCGCGACGCCGACAGCCTGTCGCTCGGTGGCCACCTTCCGGACGCGGAGAGCCGGGCCGTCCTCGTCGCCGCGCTGCGCCAGCAGAGCTTCGGCGAGCGGATCACCGACCGGACGCGCACCGCCGAGGGGGCGCCGGCGGGCCTCGTCACGGCGTTGCGCGGCGCGATCCCGCTCCTCGGCCAGCTCGCCCTGGGCGAGCTGGCCGCCAGCGACGCGACCCTGCGGCTCACCGGCGAGAGCCTGTATCCGGAGGCCGCGCGGCGCCTCTCCACCCTGGCGCCGCAGCTCTCCCCCGCCGGCTGGACCGCGACGGTGGCGGTCTCGGCACCCGACGCGCCCGCGCGGATGAGCGCCGAAGCGTGCCGGACCGCCCTGTCCGAGCGCGTGACCGGCCGCCCGGTCCGCTTCGCCCCGGGCAGCGCCGACCTGCGGGCCGAATTCTACCCGGTCCTCGACGACCTCGCCTCCCTCGCCCTGACCTGCCCGGGGGAGCGGTTCACCGTCGCCGGCCATGACGACCCGCCCGGCACCGTCCCCCCGCCCGAAGCCAAGCCGGCGCAGCCCGAAGCCAAGCCGGCGCAGCCCGAAGCCAAGCCGGCGCAGCCCGAAGCCAAGCCGGCGCAGCCCGAAGCCAAGCCGGCGCAGCCCGAAGCCAAGCCGGCGCAGCCCGAAGCCAAGCCGGCGCAGCCGGCTTCCGCCAAGGGGAAGGGCCGGGCGGCCAAGCCCGAGGCGACGCCGGCCGCCGCGATGCCGGACCCCGGCCTGCCGCAGCGCCGCGCCGCGGCCATCGTCGACTACCTGCTCAAGGCGGGGATCGGCGCCGACCGGATCGCGCCCGCCCCGGCGGCGGACCAGCCGGCCGAGGCCCGGGCGGTCGTGTTCTCCCTGCGCTCCTGAGGGCGGTTGCCGTGACGATCCTCCTCGCCGCCCTGTGGCCGGCACTCCTCACCGCCCTCCTCATCGGCGGCGCGACCGGGTTCTGGGCCGGCCTTCCCGCCGGCGGCCTCTCCCGGGTCGCGGCGGTCACGGTGGCCGGGCTCGCCCTGGTCGCCGCGGGGCTCGCCCTCTCCGGCATCGTCCCGGGCCGCGCCGGCCTGTGGATCGAGAGCGCCGGGATCCTGCTGCCGGCCTATCTCGCCGGCTGCCTGATCGGCGGCGCCCTGTCTCACGCCGCCGGGCCGAGCGCCTCGCAGCGATAGGCGCCGTAGGCGCCGCGGGCCAGCCGCCCGGCGAGGGCCGGCAGCACGATCTCGGCCTCGTCGCGCAGGGTGTAGGGCGGGTTGACCACGACGAGCCCGCTGCCGTTGAGGCGGGACGGGTCGTCCGGACGGTCGATCATCAGGTCGAGGCGCAGGACCGGCCGGCCGAGGGCGGTGTCGAGACCGGCGGCGAACCGGTCGATCGCCGCGACCTCCTTGATCGGGTACCACGCGAGGTAGGTGCCGGTCGGCCACTTCGCGACCGCCCGGGCGAGGTCGCGTCCGAGGCGGTCGAGTTCGCCGCCGACCTCGTAGGGCGGGTCGATCAGCACGAGTCCGCGGCGCTCCTTCGGCGGGATCAGGGCGGGGAGGGCGGTCCAGCCGTCGAGATTCATCACCTTGGTGCGGGGATCGCGGTTGAACCGCTCCCGCAGCACCGCGCCGTCGGCCGGGTGCAGCTCGACGAACACGCCCTGGTCGCCGGGCCGCAGGAATTCGCGGATCAGCGCCGGCGAGCCGGGATAGGTCCGCGGCCCGTGCCGCTCGCGCAAAGCCGCCACCGCCTCGCGGTAGGGGGCGAGCAATTCCTCGACCTCGGGGGCGAAGGGCAGGTCGAGCCGGCCCCAGCCGTCGCGCCACTCGCCGGTGCGCTCGGCCTCGTCGGCGGCGAGGTCGTAGAAGCCGAGCCCGGCATGGGTGTCGATCGCCCGGAACGGCGCCGGCTTGCGGCAGAGATAGGCGAGCACCCGGGCGAGCACGAGGTGCTTGAGCACGTCGGCATGGTTGCCGGCGTGGAAGGCGTGGCGGTAATTCACGAACTCCGTCCCCGTGTCGTCGGCCGGGCCCGCCGGATCGGTGTGGCGGCCGCCGGCAAAGTCCGTATCATCGCCGCATGCACCGTGACGACCTCATCGCCCGGCTCAAGCGCGTCGAAGCCCCCTTGCGGGCGTCCGGCATCGCGCACCTGTACCTGTTCGGCTCCTATGCCCGCGGCGAGGCGCGGGAGGGATCGGACGTTGATGTCTTCGTCGACCTGGAGCCGGGTTCGGGCTTCCTGCCGTTCATGGAGGCGTACGAGATCATCGCCGACACCGTCAGCCTTCCCGTGGATTACGGGACCCGGAGCGGGCTCCACCCGGCCTTGCGACCCCAGATCGAGCGGGAGGCGGTTCGGGTGTTCTGATGGCTGCTCACTCTCATCGGCACCGATTGCTCGATATCCGCGAGGAAATCGCAGGCATCATTGGTTCGACCTCCTCGGCATCCATCGAGGAATTTGCTGCGAGCTGGGCGATGAGGCGCGCCGTCGAGCACGCATTACTCATCATCGCGGAGGCCGCGAAGCACATCCCCGACGAGGAAAAACTGTCGCAAGCGTCTATCCCGTGGCGGAAGATCCACGGGCTCGGCAACTTGTTACGACATGAGTACCGTCGCGTAGATCCGGAGGTTCTCTGGTCCGTCATCACCGACCACCTCGTGCCCCTGGACCGAGCCGTGGTGGCTCTGCTCGCGCGTATGCCGGAGTGAGCCGCCGAGGATATCCGTCGCCCTACCGCGACGCCTCCACCACCACCTCGCCCGCCCGGCAGTTCTGCCGCGCCACCTCGGGGCACGGGGTGAAGCCGCGCAGGTCCTTGGAGAAGCAGATCCGCACCTCCTCCAGCCGGCCGGAGCGGCAGGTCACCGCCATCATGTCGGGGCGCAGGCCGGGATTGCCGGCGACGAACAGGCGGGCGATGTCGATCGGGGCGAGGCGCTGGTCGCCGTCGGGCTTGGTCAGGCGGTCGGGGATCGTCACCGCGGCGCGGGCGCGGCGGGTGTCGCGGAAGTAGCTCGCCGGATCCTGGCCCGAGCAGGTGCCGTGGCGGCGCCACTCGTGGCGGGCCAGCCCCTCGGTCGGGAAGACGTCGGCGGCCTCCTCCAGGGCGATGCGCGAGGGCGGGCGCGGGGCGGCGCCGCACTCGCTCGGGTAGCCGCGCTCGTATTGCGGCCACAGCCCGTGGACGACGAAGCCGAGGCGCCTGCCGGCGTCGCATTGCGGGTTGCCGCGCTGCTCGCCGGTCAGGGTGCAGAAGGTCGGCGACCACGACAGGGCGAGGACGTAGAAGTCGAACACGCCGGGCGTGCCGCCGCGCTCCTGCGCCGCGGCCGGGGCCGCCGCGAGGAGGAGGGCGGCGGCGGCGAGACGGCGCAGGGGGCTCAGGGCCGGGCCTCGCGGCACGAGGTGGTCGAGGCGTAGGCGTAGGCGAGGTTGCGGTCGAGGCCGTGGACGCAGAACTCGATGCCCCAGGTCGAGCTGATGATGCCGGTGCTCTCGCGCACCGAGTAGTCGACCCGCCGGCGCACGCCGTCGGAGGTCGTCGCGACCGCCGAGCAGTACCGGCGCGGGATGAAGTCCAGGCCCCAGGGGCGCCACGCCGTGCGCTCGATGCTGTCGAAGCCGACGATGGTGAGCGAGGAGTTCCAGAACTTCGACTCCTTCTCGGCGAAGTTGTTCGAGACTTCTTCGAGCACCGCCGGGTCCTGGCAGCCCGGGATGCGGGCGTCGAACGGGAACTCGCGCTCCTCGGCGGGCTGGACCTCCTGCCGGGCCGAGCGGGCGCCGGCCGGGCCGGCCAGGGCGAGGGACGCGGCGGCGAGGGAGGCGGCGGCCAGAAGGGCCTTCGCGGCGGGGAGGGCCTTCGCGGCGGGGAGTCGGGAGTGGCGCATGCGGGCCTGAACCTCGTGGGACGCGGGTCACCGCGCCGGGCGACGGACCCACCCCGGCCCGCCTGGAAGCGTGAGCGCCGACGATGCCGCCGGGCCTCCCCAAGTCAAGCCGCGGCGGCGGGCCGGCGCGCTTTCCCAGGCCGCTGGTGTGCCGCGGGCACACACGCGGCCGGCCGTGCGACGGTCGCGGCGGTGGCCCCGTCGCCCGGGACGCCCTAAGACAGGCCCGATCGCCGGACCGGAACGCCCATGACCCTCGACACCCCTCCCGACCCGAAGCCTGTCGGCCCCGGCGACCAGGTGCTCCTGGTCGACGGGTCGTCGTTCATCTTCCGGGCCTACTTCCAGTCGATCAACCAGCCCGAGCGCTACAACTTCCGGCCCTCGGACGGTCTGCCGACCGGCGCGGTGCGGCTGTTCTGCGCCAAGATCGCCCAGTTCGTGCAGGAGGGCGCGGCCGGAATCGTGCCGACCCATCTCGGCATCGTGTTCGACAAGTCCGAGGGGTCGTTCCGCAAGGAGATCTTCCCCGACTACAAGGGTCACCGGCCCGACGCGCCCGACGACCTCAAGCGGCAGATGCCGCTGATGCGCGACGCGGTGCGGGCCTTCGGCCTCGAACCGATCGAGCTGATCCGCTACGAGGCCGACGACCTCATCGCCACCTACGCCCGGCAGGCCGAGGCGCGGGGCGCGGGCGTCATCATCGTCTCGTCCGACAAGGACCTGATGCAGCTCGTCGGCGAGACGGTGCGGTTCTACGACTTCGAGTCGGGTCAGAAGGGCAAGCCCGGCTACCGGCCCGAGCGCAGCCTCGACCGCGCCGCGATCATGGAGCGGTGGGAGGGGCTGGCGCCGGAGCAGATCGGCGACGCCCTGGCGCTGATCGGCGACACCTCCGACAACGTGCCGGGCGTGCCGGGCATCGGGCTGAAGACCGCCGCCGCCCTCATCAAGGAGTTCGGCAGCCTCGACGCCCTGCTGGAGCGCGCCGGCGAGATCAAGCAGCCGAAGCGCCGCGAGACGCTGCTCGGCCATCTCGATCAGGCCCGGCTGTCGCGCCGGCTCGTGACCCTCGACGAGGCGGTGCCGGTGCCGGTGCCCCTCGACGCGCTCGGCCTGCCGAAGCCCGACCCGCAAAGGCTCGTCGGCTTCCTCAAGGCGATGGAGTTCAACACCCTGACGCGCCGGATCGCGTCGCTGCTCCATGTCGACCCCGAGGCGGTGCGGCCCGACCCGGCCCTGCTGCCCGGCGGCGCCGACCCGGGCTACTCGAACCCGCAGGGCGGCAGCGACGTCATGCCGTTCTTCGGCGACGCGCCCGATGCCGGCGGCGAGGCGGCGCCGGCGGCCGGGATCGATCCCTTCGCCGACCTCGACCTGCCCGACGCGCCGCCGGCGCCGAAGAAGCCGGCGGAGGCGTCGCCCGCCACCCTCGTCGCCGCCCGGGCAGCGGAGGCGGTGAAGCCGTTCGACACCACGGCCTACGAGACCGTCACGTCGCTGGAGCGCCTCGACGCCTGGATCGCCGAGGCGGTCGAGGCCGGAATCGTCGCGGTCGATACCGAGACCACCGCCCTCGACGCCCAGAAGGCCGACCTCGTCGGGGTCTCGCTCGCCACCGCGGCGGGCCGCGCCGCCTACATCCCGCTCGACCACGTCGAGCCGGTCGAGGCCAAGGGCGAGGGCGACCTGTTCGGCGGGAAGGCGGCGACCGGCGAGTTCCGGCGCATCGCCGACCAGCTCTCCTGGGACGCGGTGCGCGAGCGCCTGAAGCCGATGCTGGAGAACCCGGCGGTGCTGAAGGTCGGCCAGAACATCAAGTACGACTGGCTGGTTCTGGCCCGCCACGGCATCGAGGTGCGGCCGTTCGACGACACGATGCTGATCTCCTACGTGCTCGATGCCGGCAAGGGCTCGCACGGCATGGACGAGCTCGCCCGCCGCCATCTCGGCCACCAGCCGATCACCTTCGCGGACGTCGCCGGCACCGGCCGCCAGAAGGTCACCTTCGACCGCGTGCCCCTCGACAAGGCGACCGCCTACGCGGCGGAGGACGCCGACGTGACCCTGCGGCTGTGGCGGGTGATGAAGCCGCGGCTCGTCGCCGAGCACCGCGCCACGGTCTACGAGACCCTGGAGCGGCCGCTGCTGACGATCCTCGCCCGGATGGAGCGCGAGGGCATCCGGGTCGACCGCGGCATGCTGAGCCGGCTGTCGGGCGACTTCTCGCAGTCGCTGGCCCGGTTGGAGGACGAGATCCAGGAGACCGCCGGCGAAAAATTCTCGGTGTCGTCGCCCAAGCAGATCGGCGACATCCTGTTCGGCAAGATGGGCCTGCCGGGCGCCAAGAAGACGCCGTCCGGCCAGTGGGCGACCCCGGCGACGCTGCTGGAGGAACTCGCCGGCCAGGGCCACGACCTGCCGAAGAAGATCCTGGAGTGGCGCCAGCTCTCGAAGCTGAAATCGACCTACACCGACGCGCTCCAGGAGCACGCCGACCGCGGCACCGACCGGGTCCACACCTCGTTCTCGCTCGCCGCCACCACCACCGGGCGGCTGTCGTCGTCGGAGCCGAACCTCCAGAACATCCCGATCCGCACCGAGGAGGGCCGGCGCATCCGGCAGGCCTTCGTGGCCGAGCCCGGGCACAAGCTGATCTCGGCCGATTACAGCCAGATCGAGCTGCGGCTGCTCGCCCACATCGCGGACATCCCGCAGCTCAGGCAGGCGTTCGAGGACGGCATCGACATCCACGCGGCGACCGCCTCGGCGATGTTCGGCGTGCCCCTCGACCAGATGACGCCGGACCTGCGCCGGCGCGCCAAGACGATCAATTTCGGCATCATCTACGGCATCTCGGCCTTCGGCCTCGCCGACCGGCTCGGCATCCCGCAGGGCGAGGCCGCGGCCTTCATCAAGCAGTATTTCGAGCGCTTCCCCGGCATCCGCGCCTACATCGACGACACCAAGAAGGCGTGCCGCGACAAGGGCTACGTCACGACGCTGTTCGGCCGGGTCTGCCACTATCCCCAGATCCGCTCCAACAACCCGCAGGAGCGCGCCTCGGTCGAGCGGCAGGCGATCAACGCGCCGATCCAGGGCACGGCGGCCGACATCATCCGCCGGGCGATGGTGCGGATGGAGGGCGCGCTCGCCAAGGCCGGCCTCTCGGCCCGGATGCTGCTCCAGGTCCACGACGAACTGGTGTTCGAGGCCCCCGACGGCGAGGTCGAGCGGGCGCTGCCGATCATCGCCCGGGTGATGGAGGAGGCGCCGCACCCGGCGGTGACCCTGCGGGTGCCGCTCGCCGTCGAGGCCAAGGCGGCGGCGAACTGGCAGGAGGCGCATTGAGGCGGCCGGGCTCACGCAGCCCGGCTTCCATGCCCCTCGCCTCTGGCTTGTCCAGTCATACGGTTTTTGAACGATCCGTTCAGAAACCGTATCCTCAGCCCGCGCGGTGGAGCCGAAGGCTCCATGCACCTGAGCGAAGCCGAAATCCGCATCGCGACAGCGATTGCGCAGCAATCGCCACGATCCCGCAGGGATCGCCTGAAGCGATCAATCGGATTTCGTATCACGCTCCGCGAGCGGCCGTCGTCAGGCGTAGACGCTCGAGAGGAGGCGTTCGACGTGGCGGTCGAGGCTCCGGTCGCGTCGGGTCGGACGGCTGAGGTCGACGGCGTAGCGATCGCAGAACCATCCGTAGAACGCCCGGTACCGGGCGAGGCCGGCCTCCGCGTCCCAGTCCTGGCACTGCGCCCAAGCCCCATCCAGGTCGTCGAGACGGCCCCGGATCGTCGCGACGTCGTACAGGGTCCGGCCGAACGTGACGACGGGTTTGCCATGCAGCATGGCTTCGAAGCCCACGCTGCTGTTGAGGGTGAACACCGATTTCGATTGCGCGATCAGCTCGTGGATGTTGCCCTCGGACCAGACGATGTTCCGGCCGTCGGCCAGCGATTGGAACGGTCGGGTTGCCTTGAGGTTGGCCGGATGGGGCTTCATCACGAGGCGCAGGTTCCTGCGCGTGGCGAACGCCGTCACCGCCTCCAGCATCTCCGCCAGCTTCACGTCGGAGAAGAACCGGATGACCTGATCGTGCGGGATCTGGAGAGGGATGAACAGGTCGTAGCTCGGAGATTCCGGGTGCGCGGAATCCTGCCGGGACGGTTGGGGGAACTTGGTGCCGAGGGTCCTCTGATCGAGCTGCGACCGGTAATGCTCGAAGGCGTCCGCCTCTCCCGCCGCCGGCCGCTCCACCAGATCCCCTGACGGGACCGGATAGACCGACGCCCCCGCGCCCCAGCCCGCCGGATCGACCGTGAACAGCCAGGGCATGTATTCCTGCATGTAGAAATAAACGGGCAGATCCAGGCCCTTCATCTGGAAGTTGCATTTGTGAGCGATGATCGCGAAGTCGCCGCTCGACGTGCCGACCCGTTCCGGCGTGATGTCCCAGGCGGGAATCTCCTGGATCTCCATGCGCACCCCCTTCATCTCGAGGCGGCTGGCGAGGTGGCTCGCGAATTTCTTCCAGGTCAGGCGGACGGCCAGGGTATCGTCGCTGATCGCCGGTGCGGTGGTGCCCTTGTAGGGCTTCCAGGGCAGGTCGATCCGAGGCAGGTAGAGGGTGCCCGACCGCGGCAGCCGCTTCTGGAGTTCGCGGTTGGCCTGGTAGAACGTGTCGACCTTGCTGTGGGAGAGGCGGCGAGCGCGGTTGATGACGTGCTTGGCCTGGATGCGCCCGAGTTCGGAATCGCCGAAGATCTTGAGAAGCGACGCGAATGGCTCGCCGAACGCCCTTCGCTCGCCCTTGGCCGACCACAGTGCGGACGTGGCCTTGAAGGTCTCGAAGTCCCGGAAACTGCCATGCAGATCCGAGACCCGGACCTGATCGGCCAACTCGGTCATCGCCTGGAAGAGTGCCGATTGATCGACGTACCAGGGTGCCGCTCCGGACTCGAAACGGTCCGTCAGGATCTCGGAGACGCGCTTCGCGAAGGCCCTCGCGCCGCTCGTCGGAAAGAAGACAACCACCCCGGCCCGCGACCCTCTGGTGATCCGGAAGGTTGCGCTTCTCCCGGCGCCACAGGGCAACGTCGGCGTCCGCTTCGAGCGAGGGGCGGGCTTCCAGACTCCCCACCACGAGCGAGTCCGCATCGATGCACATCACCGGACCTTGAGTCTGGTCCAGCAAGGTCCGAACGAACAGGAAGCGTGCACAGGCGTAGTAGGACAGCCGCTGTTCCTGGTTCATGGAGCCCGACACCGGGCTTGTATCGGACACCACGAAAACAGTTGTATTTTTGGTTTGGCTCGCCAGCAGCTCCAGGCTGTCCAGATCGTCCTGATCGTGATCTATCAGGAGTATTATGAGGTCGTATCCTGGGGAGAAATAATCAATGCTCCGCAACAATGCTCTTGCATAGGGCAGATAATTCTTGTCGCATGCCGTGAGTATGGTCATGCGGGGCCTGAACGTTTCGGCCGGCCGGCGCACCCAGCTCCATCTGAGCTCCATGGTGAAAACCCCTCATCTTGATCTCCCGAGCCACCCGGCTCACAGCAGCGGCAACTGGACCGCCTGCGGCCGCTCCCCGCGTTCGAGGGCGAGCAGCCAGCGTTTGGTCTCGATGCCGCCGCCGAACCCGGTGAGGCCGCCGCCCGCGCCGATGACCCGGTGGCAGGGCACGATCACCGGCAGCGGGTTGGCGCCGTTGGCCGCTCCCACGGCGCGGCTCGCCGTCGGCTGCCCGATGCGGCGGGCGAGTTCGCCGTAGCTGATCGTCTCGCCCGGCGGGATCGCGGTCAGCGCTTCCCAGACCCGCAACTGGAACGGCGTGCCGCGCGGGTCCAGCGGGATGTCGAACCGGGTCGACCGCCCGTCGAAGTAGGCGCCCAACTGGGCGCGCACCTCGGGGAAGGCCGCGTCGTCCCGCCGCCAGTCCGGCCGGGGCGGCACCGCGCCCTTGCCGCTCGGAAACCCGAGGCGCGACAGCCGCACGCCGTCCCCGGCGAGCAGCAGCGGGCCGATCGGGCTGTCGAGGGTGGTGTAGACGGTGTCGGGCATCGCTCTCGTCCGCTGGAAGGCGGCAGGATAGCCCATCGCCCGGGCGGCGCCTGCGACCGGCGGCGGCGCTCCACAGGATCGGCCCGCCGTCACCCGGCCCGCTTCGCCGCATCGACGAGAAACAGCTTGATCTCGTCGACGAACCGCTCGCCATAGGCCTCGCGCTTGCGCTCGCCGACGCCGTGGACCGAGCGCAGGGCCCAGAGGTCGACCGGCTTGGCGCGGGCCATCTCGATCAGGGTGCGGTCGGGGAAGATCATGTAGGCGGCGACGCCCTCCTGGCGGGCGATCGTCGCGCGCAGGCCGCGCAGGTGCTGGAACAGCGCCTCGTCCTCGTCCGACAGCCCGATGCCGTCGTCGCGGTCGGAGGCCGCGGTGCGGCTGCGGCGCTCCTTGGGCGCGCGGGGTTCCGGGTCGGGGCGCACCTGCACGGTCTCGCGGCCGAACAGGATCGCCTCGCCCTTGTCGGTCATCGCGAGGCCGCCGTAGCCGTCGCTGTTCTCGGTCACCGCGCCGGCGGCGAAGAGCTGCCGCAGGATCGCCCGCCACGCCGCCACCGGCTTGTCGGCGCCGACCCCGAAGGTCTTGAGGCCGGCGTGGCCGTTGCGGCGGATCTGCTCGCTCTCCTTGCCGTGGACGAGGTCGCAGATGTAGGCCGCGCCGAAGCGCTGGCCGGTGCGCACGATCGCGGAGAGCACCTTCTGCGCCGCCACCGTGCCGTCGACGAGGGAGAGCCCGCCCCGGCACAGGTCGCAGCGCCCGCACGGCCCGATCGATTCGCCGAAATAGCCGAGCAGCGACTGGCGCCGGCAGGTGGCGCCCTCGCACAGGCTGATCATCGCCTCGAGCTTGCGCCGCTCGACCCGGCGGCGGTCGTCGGGGATGTCCTTCTCGTCGATCTGGCGCCGGCGCAGCGCCATGTCGTCGAGGCCGTAGAGGGTCAGCGTGTCGGCGGGCAGGCCGTCGCGGCCGGCGCGGCCGATCTCCTGGTAGTAGCCCTCGACGTTGGAGGGCATGTCGGCGTGGCAGACGTAGCGCACGTCGGGCTTGTTGATGCCCATGCCGAAGGCGACGGTCGCCACCATCACCACCCCGTCCTCCTGCAGGAAGGTGTCCTGGTTCCTCATCCGGACGCCCTGGTCGAGGCCGGCATGGTAGGGCAGGGCGTTGAAGCCGTCGGCGCGCAGCAGGTCGGCGATCTGCTCGGTGCGCTTGCGCGACGAGCAGTAGACGATGCCGCTCTCGGCCTTGCGGGTGCGCAGGAAGCGGGCGATCTGCCGGGTCGGCTGGTCCTTCGGCGCGAAGGTGAGGCGGATGTTCGGCCGGTCGAAGGAGTGGACGAACACCTCCGGCGGCCGGCCCTTCGGGAACAGCCGCTCGCTGATGTCGGTGCGGGTCGCCGCGTCGGCGGTGGCGGTCAGCGCCACCGTCTGCACGTCGCCGAGCGCCTCGCGGGCGCGGGCGAGGTCGCGGTACTCGGGCCGGAAGTCGTGGCCCCATTGCGAGACGCAATGGGCCTCGTCGACGGCGAGCCGGCGCACCCCGGCGCCGCGCAGGGCCTCCATCAGGCCCTCCATCAGCAGCCGCTCGGGCGAGACGAACAAGAGCCGCAGCGTGCCGGCCCGGATCCCGCGCCAGGTCTCGCGCGCCGCGCTCTCGGAGACGGTGGAATTGAGGGTCGCGGCGGCGACGCCGAAGCCGAGCATCTGCTGCACCTGATCGTGCATCAGCGCGATCAGCGGCGAGACCACGACGGTGAGCGACTGCTCGACCAGGGCCGGCAACTGGTAGGTCATCGACTTGCCGGAGCCGGTCGGCATCACGGCGAACACGTCGCGGCCGTCGAGGACGGCGCCGATCACCTCCGCCTGACCGGGGCGGAAATCGTCGTAGCCGAAGGTGCTGCGCAGGGCGGCGCGGGCCTCGTCGAGGCGGTCTGTCATCGGGTGGGGCCGGGACCGGGTTGGGGCGATTCGCGCCCGGGGAAAGCGTTGACGAACCTTTACCCGAGTGCGGCGGGATCGGGGAGGCGCCGCGGTGCCGCTCGCCGGCGAGAGAGGTGGGGTGGCACCGCGGACGTGCCCCCGGCTCCGGCACCCGGCAAGGCCGGCCCCGGGTCGGACGAGGCTCGCCTTGCCGGCGACGAGCGCGCGCCGGCTACCGTGGAAGCGTGGCGAGGACGGACGGCCACGCCGCGACGAAGCTCGCACGGGTGCGGAGGCCGGCCGAGAGCGGGTCGCGGCGTTCGTCCTGATCGAGGCGCGCGAAGACGAGGGTACGGCCGGCCTTGGTCATCCAGCCGACGTACCACCCGAACCCCCGTGCCTCGTCGAGGCTCCCGTCCGCCGTCCGCAGGAACGCGGTCCCGGTCTTGCCGTGGGCGACCCAGCCGTCCTGCGCCGGGGTCGCCTCGATGATACCCAGCGTTCCGTCGATGGCGGCGCCGGCCACCGGAAGCTGCCGGTTGATGAGCGTGCGCAGGAAGGCCGCCTGCTCGACTGGCGACACCTTGAGCGAGGACATGATCCAAGCCCGGTCGAGGCCGTTGCCCTTGCCTGGATCGCCGGAGAGATCTGCGTTCCCGAAGCCGAACCGTCGGGCGTAATCCGCTACGCGCGCCCCCCCGAGGGCGTGGGTGATGCGCTGCGAGTACCAGACGACGGAGTACCGCATCCAGCGCGCCGGATCGGTCGGCTGCTTCCACGCCTCGCCGCCCCAGGCGGGATCGCCCGCCCTGAAGGCGAGGACCGGCGTCCCCGCATCCTTGAGGAAGCCGGCATCGAAGCCCATGACGGCGAGCGGCACCTTGAAAGTCGAGGCCGGCGTCACCCGAGTGCGGCAATCGCCCTGTTCCAGAAGGACCCGTCCATCGGCTGCGTCCGTCACGATCGTGCAAAGAGTCGCGGCCGAAGCAGGCGCGACCAGCGCCAGGGCGGCCGCAAGGCCGAGCAGAATCTTCACGGGGTCAAGCTCCCGATGAGGCCGGGGGCGGATCCCAGCCAAGCCGGGACCATGCGACGCCGACCGGTGCCGAGGCAACTTTGCCCGAAACTCGCCACGCTATCGTAACGGCATCCGCGGCCGGCCCGCCCCCGCCCTCCCGGCGGCCCGTCACGGCTCGACCCGGCCCTCGGCCACGCGCACCAGATCCGCCCGCTCCCCCAGTTCCCCGAACAGGGCCGGGTCGGCGCCGGTCATCCAGACCTGCCCGGGCAGGGCGTCGAGGGCGTCGAACAACCCGGCGCGGCGGCGCGGGTCGAGATGGGCCGCGACCTCGTCGAGGAGGATCAGCGGCGCGATGCCGCTCATCCCGGCCACCAGCCGGGCATGGGCGAGGACGAGGCCGATCAGCAGCGCCTTCTGCTCGCCGGTCGAGGCGGTGGCGGCGGGCACGTCCTTCGGGCCGTGGCGCACCACGAGGTCCGACGCCTGCGGCCCCGCGAGGGTGCGGCCGGCGGCGCGGTCGCGAAACCGGTTCTGGCGCAGGGTCGCGCGGTAGCGGTCCTCGGCATCGACCGCCGGCCACACCGCCACGAGGTCGTCGATGTCGCCCTCCAGCCGGATCGAGGCCCAGGGGAAGGGCGAGGCCTCGTCCCGGGTCGAGAGGATCAGCCGGTCGAGGCGCTCGGCGGTCTCGCGCCGGGCCAGCGCCACCGCGACGGCGAGTTCCGCCACCTCGCGCTCGACCGCGTCGAGCCACGGGCCGTCGTCGGGCCGCTCCTCCAGCAGGCGGTTGCGCGAGCGCAGCGCCCGCTCCAGGGCGTTGACCCGGGCGCCGTGGCTCGAATCGACCGCGAGGACGAGGCGGTCGAGGAAGCGGCGGCGGTCGCCGGCCGGGCCGCGGAACAGGGCGTCGAGGTCGGGGGTGAGCCAGACCACCCGCAGGTGCTCGGCGAAGGCGGTGGGGGAGGGGGCGGTCGCCCCGTCGATCCGGCACAGCCGGCCGCCGCGGGCCTCCTCGCGGCTGCGGGCCGGCTCCCAGGCGGTGCCGACGCGGTGTTCGCCGTGCGGGCCGGCGAGGGTGAGCGAGACCGCGAAGCCGCCGCTGCCGCCGTCCCGGGCCATCACGGAAAAATCCGCGCGGCGCAGGCCGCGGCCGGGGGCGAACAGCGACAGCGCCTCCAGCAGGTTGGTCTTGCCGGCACCGTTCTCGCCGACGAGGGCGACGAAGCGGCGACCGACGCCGAGATCGAGGTCGGCGTGGTTGCGGAAGTCGCGCAGGATCAGGCGGGTGACGCGGGCGGCGTCGGAGGCAGTCATGATTCGGAGGGATCGTCGAGAAGGCCGGTCCGGTCGCGGGCGCCATGGACGACGCGCTCGATCGAGATCGTATCGCCCACAACCTGATACGGGACGAGATGACGTCCCAGGACGTTGATCCTGGCCCCGGGGCCGATCTCCGGCGCCAGCCTGCCCTTGAAGGGATGGCGAGCGGGGGATTCGCAGCGCTGAGACAGCGCATCGATGAAGGCGGCGGCCCTGGCGAGGGAATCGCCGGCGATGAAATCTCCGATCTCTTCCAAATCGAGGGCAGCGCGAGCCGAGACGACGACCCGCATCAAGGGGGGCTGTCCGTCCATCCGGCGTCGCGCTGGCGAAGGCTGGCGAGGACGGCGTCCGCCGGACGATGGCCGCCGCTCTCCACGCCTTCCCTCCAGGCCGTCCTCAGGCGCGACGCCTCCGCCTCCTGCTCCTTCAGCAGGCGCGATGCGTCGGAGACGGCATCGCCCTCCGACCGGTAGCGCCCGCTGCGCATGAGACCGTCGAGGATCTCTTCGGACGGAGGGTCCAGGACCACGGATTTCGACATGCCGTCCACCCTGACAGGGGCGGGCGGATCGGGCAAGCCGGCCTCCTCATACGGTTTCCGATCGATCGCTCGGCGATCCCTGCGGGATCCGTGGCGATTGCTGCGCGATCGCTGTCGCGATGCAGAAACCGTATCACACCCGCATCGGCATCAGCACGTAGAGGGCCGGCGCCCCTTCCTTGTCCTGGATCACGGTCGGCGAGCCCGGGTCGGCGAGGCGGAACAGGGCGGTGTCGCCGTCGAGCTGGGCGGTGATGTCGAGGAGGTAGCGGGCGTTGAAGCCGATATCGAGGGGCGTGGCCTCGTAGTCGGCGTCGAGTTCCTCGGTCGCGCTGCCGGAATCCGGGTTGTTCACCGACAGCGACAGCCGCCCTTCCGCCATGGCGAGCTTCACCGCGCGGCCGCGCTCGGACGAGATGGTCGAGACCCGGTCGACCGCCTTGGCGAACTGCTCGCGCTCGACCGTCAGGCGCTTGTCGTTGCCGCTCGGGATCACCCGCTGGTAGTCCGGGAAGGTGCCGTCGATGAGCTTCGAGATCAGGGTGACGCCGCTGGAGAAGCTGAACCGCACCTTGGCGGAGGAGATCTCGACGGTGACGCTCTCGCCGCCGTCCTCGACCAGCTTCTGGATCTCGGCCACCGCCTTGCGCGGCACGATGATGCCCGGCATCCCGGCGCTGCCCTCGGGCGCCTCCATCTGCACCCGGGCGAGCCGGTGGCCGTCGGTGGCGACGGCGCGCAGCTTCAGCGAGCCCTCGGCCTCGATGGTGTGGAAGTAGATGCCGTTGAGGTAGTAGCGCGTCTCCTCGGTCGAGATCGCGAACTGGGTCTTGTCGATCAGGCGCTTCAGCTCGGCGGCCTGGAGCTGGAAGCCGTGCGGCAGCTCGCCGGCGGCGAGGTCGGGGAAATCGGTCTCCGGCAGCGCCCCGAGGGCAAAGCGCGAGCGGCCGGAGCGGATCACCATCTGCCCGGTCTCGCCGGTGGTCTCGAGCGAGACCTGGGCGCCGTCCGGCAGCTTGCGCACGATGTCGTAGATGACGTGGGCCGGCACCGTGGTGGCGCCGCCGTCGGCGACGTCGGCGGGAATCGTCTCGGTCACCTCGATGTCGAGGTCCGTCGCCTTGAGCTGCAGCCCGGTCGAATCCGAGCGCAGCAGCACGTTCGACAGGATCGGAATCGTGTTGCGCCGCTCGACGACGCGGTGCACGTGGCCGAGCGACCGTAGGAGGGCCGCGCGCTCGACGGTGACTCTCATCAGGGTGATCCGTGTCTCGTCCTGTCCGGCCCCGCGAGGCCGGCACCGCATCTCTCGTCCCGCGCCGCGCACGGGAGCGGAACATTGGCGAAGGCGCCTCCCGAAGGCAAGCCGGGCGCTTTCCGGGCGATCGGACCGCGGTCCGATCGCCCCCGGGGCATCATGCGATTTTCGATCGATCGCTCGGCGATCCCTGCGGGATCGTGGCGATTGCCGCGCAATCGCTTCAGGCGACCGCAAGCGGCCGCTTTCGTGATGCGAAAATCGGCTTCGCTCAGGCGCCGCGCAGGCTGGTGATGCGGTTTCCGGAAGGAACCTTCCGAAAACCGCATCAGTCCTGCAGCATGCGCTTGAGCAGCTCGACCTCGTCGCACAACGCCGTGTCCTCGCCGATCGCCTTCTCGATCTTGCGCACCGCGTGCAGCACCGTGGTGTGGTCGCGCCCGCCGAAGCGCCGGCCGATCTCCGGCAGCGAGCGCAGGGTGAGCACCTTCGACAGGTACATCGCGATCTGGCGCGGCTTGACCACGGCGGCGGTGCGGCGCTCGGACAGGATGTCGGAGCGCGAGACGTTGTAGCGGCTCGCCACCAGCTTCTGGATGTCCTCGATCTTGACCCGCTTCGGCTCGCGGTTCTTCACGAGGTCGCGGATCGCGGTCTCGGCGGTGTCGAGGGTGACGGGGGCGCCGGTGAGCGTCGCGTGGGCGAGCAGCCGGTTGACCGCGCCCTCGAGGTCGCGGCCGTTGGCGGTGATCGCCTTGGCGACGTACTCGGCCACCGCCGGGCCGACCTCGAAGGACGGGTGGGCGGCGCGCACCGCCTCCAGGCGCGAGAGCAGGATCTGGGCCCGCAGGGTCTCGTCGAGGGTGCCGATCTCGACCACGAGGCCGCCGGCCAGCCGCGAGCGCACGCGCTCGTCGAGGCTCTCCAGCTCCGCCGGCGGCCGGTCGGAGGCCACCACCACCTGCCGCCCGGCATCGATCAGCGCGTTGAGGGTGTGGCCGAACTCGGCCTGGATCGAGCGGCCCTGGATGAACTGCACGTCGTCGAGGATCAGCAGGTCGATCGCCCGCAGCCGCTCCTTGAACGCCAGCGCGTTCTGGGTCTTCAGGGCGTTGACGAAGCCGTACATGAAGCGGTCGGCGGTGAGGTAGGTCACCCGCCGCCCGGCCGCCTTCACGGCGTGGCCGATGGCGTGCAGCAGGTGCGTCTTGCCGAGGCCCACGCCGGCATGGAAGTAGAGCGGGTTGTAGAGCGCGGGGCCGCCGTCGGTGCGCGCGACCCGCTCCGCCGCCGCGTGGGCGAGCGCGTTCGAGCGCCCGACCACGAAGCTCTCGAAGGTCAGGCGGACGTCGAGCGGGGCGCCGCCGAGGTCGCCCGCGGCCTCTCCGGTCGCCGGCGCCGGGCGGGGCGCGCGCTCGGCCTCGCCGCTCTCCGGGAGGACGGGGGCGAGCATCGCCGGAGCCGGCCGCGGCGCGGCCGCGGGCTTGGGCGCCGCCGGGCGGGGCGGGGCGGAGGCGCCGCGCACGCCGACCGCGATGCCCTCGATGCCGTCGGCCTCGCTGCGGAAGGTGGCGAGCACCCGGTCGAGGTAGTGCGACTCGATCCAGCTCTTCAGGAACCGGGTCGGGACGGTGAGCCGGGCGATGCCGCCCTCGACATCCTGGAGTTCGAGCCGGGCGAACCAGCTCGCGAACACGTCCTCGCCGAGTTCCGCCCGCAACCGGCGCTTCACCCGCTGCCAGGCCGCCTGCACCGCGCCCTCGCCCATCCCGGACACGGGATCGACCCCTTCCGCCAAGCCGCCGTCCAACCGCATGACTGGTCCTCTCTCGGACCGGAAGCGGCTGCCCGCTGCCCGTCCGTACGCCGATACGCTGACTGTCCGGCACGCCCCGGTCCGTGGGGCGCGCCGCCTCGTGGTCGGCGCCGGGCGTCAACAGCGTCCGGCGTCTTTCCCGTGGTTATCTCGGTTCTATCAACAAGAAGTCTCGTTTGTGTTAAAGGTCCGGTTCACCGGATCTCCACATTTCCCGCACGGTCACGATCAGGCCGCGCCACGGCATGACCTTCCGGCGCGCCGGGGGCGGCCGATTGTCCGGTTCTTCCTTGGGATTGCTCGGGGATGCACCGCCGGAGCGGCGGAACGGGGGAAAACTAAGCTGTCCTGGTGAAGCTTCGCAACAGGAACGATTGACGGAATGGTAAACCGACCGTTGATGCCGTGCCCCGCTCACGCCCGGCCCACAGCTTGTCCCGGCGCAACCGTCTGGAATCGTGAACGCTTCGTGGAAGCGATCGTGCGGCGCCGCGAGGTTCTCCAGGTCGTCCCGGCACTTGTCGAGAACGGGGGCGCCGCGGTGGCGGGGCGGTGGAAACGCGGTTCCGCCCCGCCGGGCCCTTGACGCTGCCGGGCGCGGGTTACCGACGCCGCGCCCGCGCCTCGGCGAGGAGGCACAGCAGCTCGAACGCGATCGTCGCGCCGACGAGGGCGGTGGTGCCGGTCGGATCGAGGGGAGGGGCGACCTCGACCACGTCGGCGCCGACGAGGTCGAGGCCGCGCAGGCCGCGCACCAGGAACAGCGCCTCGCGGGAGGTGAAGCCGCCGATCTCCGGCGTGCCGGTGCCCGGGGCGAAGGCGGGGTCGAGGGAGTCGATGTCGAAGCTGACGTAGGTCGGGCCGGCGCCGACGATCGAGCGCGCCTCCTCGACCACCGCCGGCAGCCCCTGGGCGATGACCTTCTCCATCTCCAGGATCCGGATGCCCTGGTCGAGCGCCCATTGCCGCTCGTCGCGGGCGTAGAGGGTGCCGCGGATGCCGATCTGCACCGTTCGCCTCGGGTCGAGCACGCCGTCCTCGATCGCCCGGCGGAACGGGGTGCCGTGGGTGAGCCTGGCGCCGCCGAAGTAGGAATCGGCGGTGTCGCTGTGGGCGTCGACGTGGATCAGCCCGACCGGCGCGTCGCGGCCGATCACCCGCAGCAGCGGGTAGGTGACGAGATGGTCGCCCCCGACCGCGAGCGTGGTGATGCCGGCGCCGACGAGCGGCGCCACGAAGGTCTCGATCCGCCCGAGCGTGTCGGCGACGTCGGCGGGGTTGACCGGCACGTCGCCGACATCGGCGCAGGCGCAGGTCTCGTAGGGCGACACGCCGGTGGCGTGGTTGACGAGGCGCATCAGGGCCGACTGCTCGCGCACGCCCCGCGGCCCGAGCCGCGTTCCCGGCCGGTTGGTGGTGGCGCTGTCGAACGGGATGCCGAACAGCGCGATGTCGAGGGGCTCGGCGACCGCCGCGGCGGTGTCGAGCACCGGCAGGCGCATGAAGCTCGCGAGGCCGGCGAAGCGCGGCATCGCCATGCCGGACAGGGGCTGGAAGCGCGCGAGGCGCGCCGGGAGGTCGGTCATCGGTCGGGTCTCCTCCGGTGGGGCTGAACCGGGATGCGGGCCGCGCGCCGGGCGGGGCGCGGGGCCGGCCCTGACGGAAGAGTGACCCGGAGGCGGCACCCGGGGCAACGCCGCGGCGCGCTCCACCGCGGAGGCGACACGGCGTCCGTCCGGCAGGGCAATCGCTTCAGCGATCGTTCTGCGGTCGCCCGGAGGGCGACACCGTATGGCGGGTGCGAGGAGCGCCCCGCGAAGCGGGTTCGAGGGGACGGATGTCCCCTCGAACGCAGAGCGGAGCGAGAGCCGAGTGAGCGGCGACACGACGTGTCGCGCACGAACGCCGGCGACTGAGGCCGAACAAGGAACAAGGGCGATCGCTCTGAAGCGATTGCCCTGGTCCGTCCGGACGAGAGCGTTGACCTTCCGGCCCGCCGCCGCTATAGACCGCGGCTCACGGACCCGCCGGCTCCACCGGACGGGTTCACCGTGCTTCCAGCGCCCTTTTACGCGACGCCGCCATGGCCCGGACGGGCTCCTGGGCCTCGCCAGACGAGAATGAGGACTGCCGATGGCCAACACAGTGTCGGCCAAGAAGATGACCCGCAAGATCGCCAAGCGCACGGCGATCAACCGCTCGCGCCGCAGCCGCATGCGCACCTTCCTGCGCAAGGTCGAGGAGGCGATCGCCGCCGGTGACCACTCGGTCGCCCTGACGGCCCTGCGCACCGCCGAGCCCGAACTCATGCGCGCGTCGCAGAAGGGCATCGTTCACAAGAACACCGCCTCCCGCAAGGTCTCGCGCCTCGCCGCGCGGGTGAAGGCGCTCCAGGTCGCGGCGTAAGCCGGAGCCGGAATCGTCACGCGATCCTTCGGGATCGCCGGCGATCCCGGACGACAGACCTTCGACGGTTCGATGGACCCGGCCATAGTGCCGGGTTTTTTCGTGGCTGCTTAAGAGACTGCTTCACTCTCGATCCAAGGAATGCCCACCCCTTTCCGGGCCCGGAAAGGGGTGCTGCGCGCGGTAAATAATCGACAGCCGCTCAGACAGGCTCTCGCGCCGGGCCGTCACCCTTGCGCAGCCACAGGCTCGATTCCAGGGCGCCGGCGGGGAGGGGCAGCCGCTCGACCACCGACCCGGCCAGCAGGCCCGACGCCGCGACCGACCGGCTGGCGAACACGATGCGGTAGGCCCCGCCCTGGAGCAGCGCCCCGACGAGGCCCTGCTCGTTGTAGCCCCGCCACGCCCATTCCGCCGGGTAGGCGTCCGGCAGGAAGATGTCGTGGAGATGGATCAGCACGCCCGCGGCGAGGCGCGGCAGCACGTCGAGGACGAGGCGGTCGACGTCGGAGCCCGGCATCGCGACGTGGCTCGAATCGATGAACAGCACGTCGCCCGGGCCGAGGGCCGCGACGGCCGCGTCGGCCTCCGCCCCGTCGAACAGCCGGGCGCGGTGCTCGATCCCGGGCAGGCCGGCGAGGCCGGCGCGCGGGGCCGGATCGATGCAGGTGATGCGGGTCGCCAGGGCACCGTCGACCACCGCCTGGACGAGGAAGCGGGTCGAGTGGCCGGAGCCGACCTCGACGATCCGCCGCGGCCGCTCGCGCCGCACCAGGGCGTAGGCGGCGCAGGCATCGAGCCGGGGAAACCAGTCCTGGGTGAAGCGGGCCGGCGTCGCGCCGGCGAGACCCGGCCCGCCGGCCCGGATGCGCGACAGCTCGGCCGCGTGCTCCTCGATCGTCGCCAGAACGCCGCGGAACGCGGGTTCCGCGGCGTCGAACAGGGGACGGAGCGCCGGGTAGTCCGCGGGGCGGACCGCACCGGCGTGCCGGTAGGGGATGAAGAAGCCCTGCGGCACCCGGCCGAACAGCGTCCTGACGCCGAGATGGGCCCGGCGCAGGCGCGTCCGGATCATGCCGGGATCAGCCGACCTTGCGCGCCGGCGCCGCCGTGCCGCCGAGGTCCGGGGTGATGCCGGGTCCCTCGACGGGCGGCTGCGGCACCGCGGCCGGCGACTGCGCCCGTCCCTTCAGGGCGGCGGCGAGGCGCCCGCGCTCGAACAGCAGCACCACGACGATCGCCAGGGCGAACGGGATCAGCAGGTAGAACAGGCGGAAGATCAGCACCGCGGCGAGCACGTCGACCTTCGGCACCTCCGGCATCGCGGTGATGAAGACGAGTTCGAACACCCCGATCCCGCCCGGCGCGTTCGAGACCAGCGCCACCGAGAACGAGCCGAGGAACACCGCCAGCACCACCAGGAAGCCGGGATTGTTGGCCTCCGGCAGGGCGAAGTAGATGATGCCGGCGGCGCCCAGCAGCTCCAGCGGCGCGGCGATGAGCTGGCGCAGCATGATGTTGGGGCGCGGGTATTCGAGCTTGAAGCTGCGGATCGTCAGCGGCTTGAGGTGCAGGATCGAGCCGATGACGTAGAGCGCCACGAAGGCGAGCAGGCCCAGCCCGATGGTGCGGGCGGTGACCGGGTTCGACAGCGGGCCCGGCAGCAGGTCCTTGATGCGCAGCAGCAGGTCCGGGATCAGCGTCAGCACCACGCCGCCGAGCAGGATCGTGCCGAGGCCGAAGGTGAACGAGCACAGGGCGACCAGCACCGCGACCTGGGCGGTGGAGAGGCCCTTCGAGGTGTAGGCCCGGTAGCGCACCACCGCGCCGGAGAACACCGAGGCGCCGATGTTGTGCGACAGCGCGTAGGTGGTGAACGAGCACACCGACACGAACATCCACGAGATGCCCTTCACGCCGAGGTGCAGCAGCGCGATGCGGTCGTACCAGGCCAGGGCCGCGTAGGCGACGAGGGTCGAGAGCGCGGCGAGCGCGTAGCGGTGCGGCGGGATCGCCGCGAGGCTCGCCTGCACGTCGAAGAAGGACAGTCCCCGGAGAAGCTTCCACAGCAGGTAGACCGAGACCACCACGGCGGCCAGACCGATCAGCGGCCAGATGAAGTCGCGAAGTTTCTTCATGGGGTCCCGTCACATCCGCATGGTTCGGGCGCTTCTGCCCGAGGGTTCGGCAGGCCGCAAGGCGCTTGCTGCAAAGCGCCTGGCGCCGGCCGCCTCCTCCTGACGCGGGATCGTGACGGTTTCGTGCCGGCGGGCCGTGCCTCAGAGGCCGCGGCGGTCGAGCCAGTCGAGGAGCAGGCGGGCGACGCCCTCGGCGCCGTGGTCGAGCTGGAGGAAGTGCGCGATGCCCGGAACCGTGTGGTGCTCGGCCCCGTGATAGAGGGCGGTCCGCCACGTCGTCACCGGCCAGATCATGCGGTCGAGGGCCCCGCCGACCACCACCGCCGGGAGGCCGAGCAGGGCGGCGGAGACCGGCGGCAGCGGCCGGTGCGCCTCCGCGAGGGCGAGGGGGCTCTCGGACGACATCCGGGCGGCGTAGCTGCGCGCCTGCTCGATCGGCAGACCCTCCGAGAACAGCCAGCGCATCGAGAGGGACTGGGCCGGCGCACGCCCGGGCAGCAGGGCCCCGGCCAGGGCCTCGAACCAGAAGCCGGCGTCGGTCAGGGCGATCTGCGACCCGACGAGGGCGAGCCCCTCGGGCGGCAGCGGCGCGAGCAGCGCGAGGCCGCGCATCGGCACGTGGCCGATCAGGCGCTGCGCCAGGAGACCGCCGAGGGAGTGGCCGACCACCACCGGCGGCTCGCCCCACTGGCCGATCGCGTGGCGCAGGTCGTCGAGGTAGTCGCCGAGGCTCGCCTCGCGCAGCCGCCCGCCGCCGCCGCTGCGGCCGTGGCCGCGCAGGCTGAACGCCGCCGCGCGCCGCCCGCGGCGGGCGAGGTGCGGCAGGAAGATCTCCTGCCAGATCCAGGCGCCGCCGAAAGCGCCGTGGACGAACAGGAGCGGGGCGCCCTGCGGCGTGCCGGTCGGGCGCGCCTCGATCCATTCCAGTGCGGGGGCATCGGGGCGGGGGAGCATCCTGGTGGCCGTCGACGGCAGGGCGTCGTGCACGGTCGGAAACCGGCTCCGTCGCGCGGCGGATTCATGGCCCGATGGATCGTTCATGGTGTGGGGTTCCGGCCCGGTCCGGCTGCGACAACGCCCCCGGAGGCGGCGCGTTCACGGGAACCGGGATTTAAGGCAAAGCTCTTAACGCAAGCCCGCGGCCCGGGCATCCTCCGGGGCCGCGAACCGTGCCGCGGTGCGACGACCGGGCGGCCGGCGGCTCGCCGGTCCGCGTCTCCCTCCCGCCCATCGAGGTCGCCATGTCCGCTCCCGCCCTCGCCCTCGACGGTCTCACGCCGGTTCCCCCGACCCATGTCGCCGCGGTGGTGACCTACCTGGAGATGCGCCGGCCGCCGCCCCCTCCCGTCGCACCGCTGCCGCTGGAGCCGGTCGGCGCGGATCTCGCCCGCTACAGGGCGCTCTACGCCCGGATCGGCGAGCCCTGGCTGTGGTCGAGCCGGCGGCGCATGGACGACGCGGCGCTGGCGCGGATCCTGACCGATCCGGCGGTCTCGGCCTTCGCGCTGCCCCGGTCGGGCGAGGATGCCGGCCTGCTCGAACTCGACCGGCGGGTTCCGGGCGAGGTCGAGATCGCCTTCTTCGGCCTCGTGCCGGAGGCCACCGGCCGGGGCCTCGGTCGGCACCTGATGGCGGAGGCCCTGCGCCGGGCCTGGAGCGGCGACGTCGCGCGGGTGTGGCTGCACACCTGCACCCTCGACCATCCCGCCGCCCTGACCTTCTACCGGCGCTGCGGCTTCGCGCCCTACGCCCGCGCGGTCGAGGTGATTCCGGATCCGCGGCTGTCGGGCCACCTGCCCGCGGACGCCGCACCCCACGTTCCCGTGCTCGGCTGAAGGCCGCTCACCGGGTCTTCAGGGTCGGCAGCGCGCTCGCCTTCGGCCGCGAGGTGCGGAACTGCCCGCGCTCGACCGCGATGAAGACCAGCACCGCCAGCGCCACGCTGGTCACCCACCACGCCGTCGTGGTGCCGATGCCGAGGCAGGCCGAGGCGAAGGCCGTGGCGGCGGTGCCCATCGCGCCCGGGGTGAGCGCCGGGTGGTCGCGGCCCGAGGTCCGGATCGCACCCCAGAGCAGGAAGGCGGCCGCGAAGGCGCCGACGACGCCGAGCTCGTACCAGATCTCGAACAGCAGCGAGGACGGGGCGTTCACCGGCAGCAGACCCACGACGCGCCCGCGCAACGCCGTCTCGAAGCCGTGGCCGGTGATGAGGCGCAGCGGCTCGCCGGTCACCACCTTCAGCCAGACCTTCAGCGACAGCATCACCGGATGGAGCGGATCCAGCACCGGCGACAGCAGGGGCCGCAGCACGAAGGGCAGGAGCGGGCCGAGGGCGACGAGGCCGGCGGCGATGCCGGCGACGATGCGCGCGCCCCGCCGCAGGTCCCAGGTCGCGAGGGCGTAGGCCGCCGCGCCGGCCGCCAGCGACAGCAGCGGGATCGTGCGCGGCGCCAGGACCAGGGCGAGGGCCGCCGCCACCGCGACGACGAGGGCGCCGGTGTCGCGGCGGCGGGAGCGCAGCCAGGCGACGGCGGGCCAGAGCAGGAGGGCGATCAGCATCGCGGCCCGCTCCAGGGCGCTGTCGTCGTCGAAGCCCGCCGGCAGGATCGCGCCGCCGAACAGGCCGAGCACCGCGCCGCCGAGCCCGGCCAGCCCGACCCCGAGGGGCAGGAGGTAGAGGTTGGCCGAGCGCATCCGCTCCGGCAGGGCGATGTAGCCGGCGAGCGTCAGCCCGACCGTGGCGGCGAAGTTGAGCAGGCGCTCGCTCGCCGGCCCCGGAAACGGCGTCCAGACCAGGGACAGGGCGCACCATCCGGCCAGGATCCCCCCGGCGGCGGCGGCCCGCGATGCGAGGATCCGCGTCAGGCCGGCGGCGACCGGCCGCGGCGCGCCGTCGATGATCGCCGCGAGGATCAGCAGCGCGAGCCCGATCGGCGCCAGGATGACGATCGCCCGCCGCGAGATCAGCGCCGCGATCGGCAGAACCACCAGGAGGCCGGCGAATCCGATGCGCCGCAGCAGGGCCGCCGCGTCGGAGGCGGGGTCGCTGGGAGCGGTGGCGGGCGCACGCGGCATGGTCCGATGAATCCACGGGGCCGGCGCGTCAGGGCTGCGCCCGGACCCCACTCGTAGTCGAGCCCCGGCCCGCGATGCTGTAGATGCCGCGCAACACCGGGGATGCGATGCAACAGTCCGGTCGGGCAGGCCGCGCAACGGCGGCCGCCGGTTCCACGAGGAAAGCCTGCGACGAAACAGTCGCCCGAGCGGACGAAGCGTCGCCTGCCAACGCGAGCCTTCTCATACGATTTCCGGTTGATCGCTCGGCGATCCCTGCGGGATCGCTTCGCGATGCGGAAATCGGCTTCGCTCACGTGTGCGGAGCAAAGCTCCGCCGCGCGGGCTCGGATACGGTTTCGGAACTAATCGTCCGAAATCCGTATCAGGCGGAAAGTGCGGAGGCGACCCCTTCGCGATCCACGGCCTCGACCGGGCCCGAGACCTTGCAGGCCCGGGTCGGGCGGCGCGGCACCATGATCAGGATCACGGTCTCGGTGCCGGGGCAGGCCGGGTCCGCGCACACGATCTCGCTCACCGACACGGTGGTCTCGGGGCCATAGCCGCCGACCTCGCGCACCCAGGCCGCGACCCGGGCGCGGGCTTCCGCATCCTCCGGGCGCCGTCGGCGGAAGGCGCCGAACACCCCCATGGGTCAGCGCGGCAGGGTGAGCAGGCCGGCCGCGCCGTCGGCGCAGCCGAAGGCGAGACGCTCGCCCCTGCGGTCCCAGGCCAGGGCGGTGACGCCGCCGCCGCGGCGGGCCGGGCGCACCAGCAGCTCGGAGGCGTCGGTGAAGCGGACCAGCAGGATGCAGCCGTCCTCGTAGGCGGTCGCCAGGACCGGCGAGCGGGGATGGAACGCCACCCGCGACACCCGGGCCGGCCGGACGCCGCATTCCCGCGGCTGCTTGCCGGTCGGCCCCTCCTTGGAGTCGAACGGCCACACGATCGCCCCCTCGGCACCGCTGGTGGCGAGCCAGTGGCCGTCCGAGGACCACGCGAAGGAGCGCACCTTGGCCGGGTAGCCGCTCATCCGCATGTGGCCGCGGTCGGGCTGGAGGCGCCAGCCGTGCAGGGCGTTCTCCTGCATCGTGGTGATGACGAAGCGGCCATCGGGCGCCCAGGTCACGTCGATGTGCGAGCCCTTCCAGGTCAGGGGCTCGGGCGCGGTCTCGAGATTCGGGTACCACAGGCTCGCGCCGCCGTAATGCGCCACGGCGAGGCGGTAGCCCTTGGGCGCGAAGGCGAGGCCGCGGGCGGTGGAGGGGGCCTGGAAGGTCCGCTCGCGCCCCTTGGCGTCGCGGGCCACCACCGACTTCCCCGCCGCGTAGGCGACGCCGCCGTCCGGGTGCAGGGCGAGCGCGTCGATCCAGGCGCCGCCGGAGGTGGCGAGGTCCCCGCTCGTCCCGTCCGCCCGGGTCACCGCCACGCGGCCGTCGTCGCCGCCGGTCACCAGCCGGGCGCCGTCGCCGGCGGCGACCAGGATGCCGGCCCCGGGATGCGCCTCGACCCGGGTTTCCGCGGCGCCGTCGGTGAGCAGGACGACGCCGTCGGCCATCGCCAGGGCGATCCTGTCTCCGAGCCAGTGCGCCGCCGTGACGTGGGCACCGGCCTCGATCTCGACGACGTGCTCGGTGAGGGAGGGGGCGGCGGTGGCGCTCATCGGGTCAACCTTGGAATCGGCCTCGGACCGGGAACGGGATGGGGGTCGCGGGCCGTGGGTGTCACATGGTTGCACCGGGTGCAAGGCCGGGCGGCGGCCGCGGCCCGGCCGCCCGCGGTTCCGGGGACGCGTTAAGACGGATTCCGTCAAGGTTAAGCGCTTGCTTACCAAACCCCGCCATTTCGCATCAAAGTCCCTGAACATCGCGGCCGGTCCACCGGTTCTCCCGACACGAAAGCCGGCCACGCTTGGGGTCCGGCGCTCCGCCGCCCGAGAGGGCGGCGGGTGTTTCCGGCGAATGTCCTCGGACGGAGTTGCGTCATGATCCAGTTCGCCCCCGCCCTGTGCATGGCCGCTCCCCCGGCCGGCGTCATCGAGACCGTGCTCGTGGTCGAGGACGAGGCGATGGTGTGCGAGATCGCCGCGGAGGCGCTGTCCCTGGAGGGTTACCGCGTTCTCACGGCAGCCGATGCCGACGAGGCGGGCCGGATTCTCCAGCGCGAGGAGGTCGACATGCTGTTCACCGACATCGACCTCGCCCGCAACACCAACGGCGTCGCCCTCGCCCGCGACGCCCGCCGGCACCGCCCGACGCTGCCGGTCGTCTACACCTCGGGCGGGCGGTGCGCCCTTCAGGACGGGGAGGCGGTCTCCGACTCGGTTTTCGTCCCGAAGCCCTACCGCCCGAGCCAGATCGTCGCCCTCGCCAACCGTATCCTCGGCCACTGACCGGCCGGGACCATCCCCTCACTGGAGCCCGATTTCCATGCGCGCGCTGACTTCCCTCGGAGTCTGCCTCGTTCTCGTCACCGTCGCCTCGGCGCAGACCAAATCCCCGTCGCCGGAGGCGGCCAGGGCCGAGACGGCGAAGGCGGCCGTCGCGAAGGCCGACCCGGTGAAGGGCTGCGACGTCGTCGGCCTGCGGCTCGAGGACGAGATCGCGCGCAGGCCCGAACTGCGCCAGGCCGCCAACGAGCAGACGGTGCGGGACCTGCGCACCCTGCGCGACGCCGCCATCGTGCTCGACGCCTACAAGAAGCCGGCCGATTGCAGCCGGCTGGTGACGATCCTGCGCGAACTGGTGGCCGATCCCGACCGGACCATCGAGCAGGGCGGCGACACCGACGAGGAGAAGGCCGAGGCGGTCGAGGAGACGCGCGAGCCGAAGGCGCCGGCGCCCAAGCGGTAGGGGCGCCCCTCTCGGATGCCCCGTCCGCTCGCCGTCCGATCAGCGGCCGGTGAGGTGGGCGGCGAGGCTGACGAGCCCGACATAGGGGACGACGAACGGGAACGACGCCAGCCAGGCGATCGCGATCCAGTTCCAGGCTCCGAGGCGGGTGCCGGCCGCCCGCAGCCGGGCCGTCCGCTCGCCCGGCGCGCAGACCCCCCGGCGGCCGGCGCGCCGGGCCGCGCGGGCCGCGCCGGCGACCAGGATCCGGTCGGCCCATACCGCCGTCGCGCCGGCGGTGCCGGCCCAGGCGAGGACCGCGGCGACGCCTGCCGCGACCGCGGCCCCGCGGCCCGCGTCTCCGTCGGTGGCGACCATGCACAGGCCGAAGGAGAGCCACAGCCCGGCGAGCGCGGCCAGCGCCACGCCCCAGCGCCGGTAGGCGACCGCCCAGAGGTGCGGCGCCACGAGGGCGAAGGCCGAGACGCGCCGGGCGACGGGCGCGCGCCGCAGCATCGCCTCGTAGGCCCTGAGCGCGTGCGGGTGCCCGTCGAGGAAGGCGCGGGCGTCGCCGGCCTGGAGCGGCAGGCAGGTCCAGGGACCGGTCCGGACCAGCACCGTCGCGGGGTCGTCGGGGGCGGGCGGCAGCGCGTCGCGCAGCACCTGGACGACGACCGCGGCGTCCCGGGGCGGCAGGCTGGCCGCGATCACCGCGTCCTCCCGCGGCCAGCCGAAGACCGGTGCGGCGCGCAGGAGCGCCGGCCGGGTCGCGGCGATCCGCCGGGCGACGGGCTGCCCGTCCGGACCGCGCCACGCCGCGAGCAGCGCGTGCAGCAGCGCCTCCTCCACCCCCCGGCGGGGCTCGTGGGGCAGGCGGCGCACGCCGGCGAGCCAGTCCGCGAAAGCCCCCTCGGCGTCGCGATCGAGCGGCGGCAGGCGGTCGGCGAGGGCGGCGGCGGCCTGCCACTGCGCCCGGTCCGCCTCCAGCGGCGCCACGTCGATCACCAGCGGCAGCTCCGCCGCGGGCGGCGCAGGGTCCGGGTCGCTCACCCGCACGACCGGGGCAGGGGCCGGCTCGGATGAAGGCGGCGATACGTCGACGACGAGCGCGGGCGCCGGATCCGGGGCGGCCGGGTTCTCGGCGGGCAGGACCTCGACGGGCGATTCGGATGGCGGCGGGGGCGGGCGGCGCCTCGCCTCGGCGAGCGCCCGGTCCCGCGCGGCGAGGAGGGTCTGGAAGCCCTCCGGGTCGTCGTCCGGCCGCGTCTGCTTGAGGCGGCGGGCGTAGGCGCGGCGGATCGCGGCCTCGTCCGACGTCGGCGCGAGGTCGAGCAGGCGCCAGGCGGCATCGCTCATCCGGCGGGTCCTCAGAACCGGAAGCGGTGGTCGTCGAGGGCGTCGAGGTCGGCCGCGAAGGCCGCGCGCGCCGCGGCGGCGTCGGCGCCCGACACCTCGGTGATCGCGCGCTCGAACCGGGCGACCCGGTCGGCGACGTGCTGGCGCATCTCGCCGCGCAATTCGGCGTAGAGCGCGTCGGCGCGGGCGAGGAGGGCGCGGTTCTCGGCCTGATCCCGCGGCGCGAGCTTGATCGCCGCCAGCGCGGCGAAGCGGGCGTCGAGTTCGGCCTCGTCGAGATTCGCCCCGTTGCGGAAGACCTGCCGGCGCTGCAGGCCGGTCGAGAGCACGGCGACCTCGACCTCCAGGGCGCCGTTGATGTCGTAGGTGAAGCGCACCTCGGCGGTCTCCGCCCCGGCCGGGGCCTGCGGCAGGGTGACCGGGACCTCGCCGAGGCGGACGTTGTCGTCCGGGCGCAGGCTCTCGCCCTGGTAGACCTGCACGGTGATCCGGGTCTGGCCGTCGTGGATCGTCGTCACGGCGTGGGCCCGGCTCACCGGCACGGCGGCGTTGCGCTCGATGACCGGCAGCATGACCTGGGTCGCCGCCGCGGTGCGGGCGTTCTCGGTGACGGCGATGCCGAGGGTGAACGGGCAGACGTCGGTCATCACCACCTCGTCGAGGGCGGCGTGCCGGGCCTTGAGGCCGGCCTGGACCGCGGCGCCCTGCGCCACGACGGTGTCGGGATCGACGTGGACCAGGGGCAGCCGCCCGAACAGCCGGGCGACGAGGCTGCGGATCACCGGCATCCGGGTGGCGCCGCCGACCAGGATGACGCCGGCGAGGTCGGCGAGCCGCGTGCCGGAATCGGACAGGGTGCGTTCCAGCGGCGCCCGCAGGCGGTGGAGGAGCGGGGCCGCCGCCTCCTCGAACCGGGCGCGGGCGATGCCGCCGTGCCGGACCCGGTCGCCGAGCAGGATCTCGTAGCGGGCCTCCGGCGCGCCGGTGAGCCCGCGCTTGACCGCCTCGGCGACGCGCACGACCCGGGCGCGCTCGCCGGGCGGGAGCGAACCGTCGAGGGCGACGTGCTGGTCGGCGGCGATCAGCCCGGCGAGGAGCGCCGTGAAGTCGTCGCCGCCGAGCGAGACGTCGCCGGCGGTGGCGCGGACCTCCATCACGCCCTCGTAGAGTTCGAGCAGCGACACGTCGAAGGTGCCGCCGCCGAGGTCGAAGACCAGGACCGCCCCCTCGCGGCGGCTCTCGACGCCGTAGGCGAGGGCCGCCGCGGTCGGCTCGTTGACGAGGCGCTCCACCGGCAGGCCGGCCAGCCGCGCCGCGTCGAGCGTCGCCTTGCGCTGGATGTCGTTGAAGTAGGCCGGGACCGAGATCACCGCCTCGGTGACGCCGGTGCCGAGATGCGCCTCGGCGTCGACCTTGAGGCTCCTCAGCACCAGGGCCGAGAGTTCCTCCGGCCGGAAGCCCTGCCCGCGGCCGAGGCGGGCGACGTGGCCCGTGCCCATCCGGCGCTTGAACGACGCCACGGTGCGCTCGGGATGGGTGGCGAGGCGCTCCCGCGCCGCGCGGCCGACCAGCACCGTCCCGTCGGCATCGAGCCCGACGACCGAGGGCGTGAGCGGCTCGCCGACCGCGTTCGGGATCAGGCGCGGTCCCTCGGGCGTCCAGACCGCGACGGCGGAGTTCGTGGTGCCGAGATCGATCCCGATGATCGCCATGCCGTTCCCCCGGGCCGTTGACGCCGGGGACGGACCATCGACGGATCGGGCGCGGGGTTCAAGCCCGGCGGCCTGTGCCGCGCATCAGCACATTCCGGCGGCGCGCAGGGTGTCGTGGGCGCGGATGATGTCGCGCAGCCGGTCCTCGAACGAGCGGTCGCCGCCGTTGGCGTCCGGGTGGAAGCGCTTCACCAGCACCTTGTACTGGGCCTTGATCGCCGCCGCGTCGGCGTTCTCGTCGAGGCCGAGCACGTCGAGGGCCTTGCGCACCGGCGCCGAGAAGCGCGGCCCCTGCGGCTCGGCCTTCTGGCGCCCCTGCGGCCCGACGCCGGCGGCGCGCAGGACGCCGAGGGGGTCGACGTAGTCCCAGTCGCGGGTGGCGGCCTCGGGCTTGGCCTCGCCGCGCCCGACGCCCATCGCCCAGGTCGGCCGGTGGCCGATCATCGCGTCCTTCTGGAAGGCCTGGACCGCCGCGTCGTTCATGCCGGCGAAGTAGTTGTACGACGCGTTGTACTCGCGCACGTGGTCCATGCAGAAGCGCCAGTACTGGCCCTCCTGCTTGCGGCCCTTGGGCGCCCGGTACAGCCCGGGCTGGCCGCAGCCGGGCCGCTCGCATCCCGGCCCCGCCGCCGGCTTGGCGTCGTCGCAGGTGGGCTTGATGCGGATGCGGTCGAACAGGGGCGAGTTGAGATCCATGACGGGGCGATTATGAGGGGAGGGAAGCGTGACACAAGGGCTCCGGGCCTGATGCCGCAGGCGCCGCCGGACGGCTTGACGCCAGGAACGAACCCGGAGCCGGAGGAAGAGCGATGAGCCTGGAGAACTGGATCAGGACGACCCTGGAGGAGCGGCTGGCGCCGCTGTCCCTCAGCGTCGAGGACGAATCCCACCGCCATGCCGGGCATGCCGGCTGGCGGGAGGGCGGGGAGACGCACTTCAACGTCGATGTGGTGTCGGCGGCCTTCGAGGGAAAGAGCCGCGTCGAGCGGCACCGGATGGTGAACGCCGCCCTCGACGAGGCGTTCAGGCGGGGTCTGCACGCCCTGGCGCTGCGGGCGCGGACGCCGGCCGAGGCGGGGCGCTGACGGGGGCCCGCGGCGCCCGGGCGTAGAGCGCGGTCGCGGCGAGCAGGGCGAGGCCGAAGGCGACGAACAGGCGGCCGTAGAGCGCCGCCGGATCGAGCCCGCCGGCCCGCAGCACGAAGGCGGCGGAAGCCGCCTGGACCGCGCAGGCGCCGCCCATGAACACGATGTTCATCAGCGCGACGCCGCGGCCGAGGAGATGGGCCGGGAAGAACAGCCGGCCATGCGCCATCAGGATCGCGTAGCTCAGGCCCGCCGCGCCGATCAGCGCCAGCAGCGCGACCGCGCCGGCGGCCGAGCCGGCGCCCAGCAGTCCGAGCGCCACGAAGGCGAGCCCGGTGACGAGGCAGCCGGCGAGCGCCGTGCGCTTCGGCTCGCCCACCCACCGCTCCAGCGGGCCGTAGCCGATGCCGCCGAGCGCCATCGCGACGCTCATCGCCAGCGTGCCGTTGCCGCGCGCCAGGGTGTCGAAGCCGTGCACCTCGCCGAGGTAGCTGCCGACCCACAGCGACCGGGTGGCGATCACCACCGCGTAGCTGACGAAGACGACCGGGAAGATGAACCACAGCGGCCGCATCGCCGCCACGGCGGCGAAGCCGCTCAGGAGCGATTCCCGGGCCGGCAGGGCCGGTGAGGGCTGCGCGTTGAGCCGTGGCGGGTCGCGGATGACCGCGACGATCAGCAGCGCGGTCGCGGCGGTGAGCACGGCGAGGGCGGCGAGGATCGGCCGCCAGCCGAAGGCCCGCACCGCGAGCGCCAGCGGCGCCGAGCCGAGGATGTCGCCGGCGGTGCCGAGCCCGATCATCATCGAGGACAGCATCGCGAAGCGCCCGGGCGGGTAGAGCCGGCCGAACAGGTAGAGCCCGCCCATCAGCGCCGGGGCGCAGCCGAACCCGACCAGCACCATGGCGGCGAGCGCCGCCCAGAAGCCGTGCGCGAGCGCCAGCACCCCGCCGCCGAGGGCGGCCAGCACCAGGAAGGCCGCCACCGTGCCGCGCGGCCCGAACCGGTCGAGGCACAGGCCGGTCGGAACCTGGCCCGCCGCGAAGGCGGCGAACCACGACGCCGAGAGGATCGCGAGATCGGAGGCGGCCAGCCCGAGGTCGCGCCCGAGATCCGGCGCCACGATCGCCAGGAAGCCGCGGTCGAACTGGCTGATCGTGTAGGCCAGGAGCAGGACGAGGAAGGCCGTCACGGCGGGTCCCTGAATGGTCGGCGGGCGGTCCGCCGCCGCGGGACGTCCGTCCTACACCAGCCGGCCGCGGGCGATCAGAGGGCGCGGGTGCGCCGGGCGCATGCCGGATCGTCATGAGCAGGGGCGCAGGCGCCGGCCGTAGGGATCGTCGACCCCGAGCGGCGGCGTGAAGCCGTAATAGCTCGGCTTGGCGAGGCCGTAGGCCGATCCGACGTAGCTCGGGTCCTCCGGCGCGTTGGTCGGGATCATGCCGTAGCCGAGAGGGCAGCGCACGATCGCCACCGGCCGGGGCAGCCGGAGGCTGCCGGGGGACGGCTCGCCGTCGCCGCGGGGGAAGTAGCGCGGCATCGCTTCGATGACGGGGGGCGGCAGGGGACCGAGCAGGTCCGCGGCCGCCGCCGCGCCCGGGCCGCACAGGGCGAGGACCGCCGCGCCCCAGAGCCAGCCACCGCGTCGCATTCCAGACTCCTGTCCTGTGCCCGGCCGGGCTGCATGCGAAAAGATGGGCGCGGGATCCCCTCTCCCGAGTGGGAGAGGGGTAGGGGCGATCGAAGATCGCGCGAGGGTGGAGACGGTTCCGAAAACGGCTCAAAGGTCGAGCTGCGCAGCTCGACGGTCCGCATCTCATCCTGAATCCGAGCCACCCTCATGCGGATCTTTCAGATCCGTCCCGGCCCCTCTCCCACTCGGGAGAGGGGGGATCCCACGCCTCCCCGTCGTCCGCACAGCCTTGCACGCCCCCGAGCCTGACCATCCGACGGTTAACCGTCGGTTACGGCGGCCGTCCGCGCGCCGAGCAGCGCGACGAGGTCGCCGGGTGCGAGCCGGACCTGGAGGCCGCGCTGGCCGCCATTGACGAAGATCGCCTCCTGGTCCAGCGCCGAGGCGTCGACGAGGGTCGGCACCGCCCGCTTCTGGCCCAGCGGGCTGATGCCGCCGACGTGGTAGCCGGTCACCCGCTCGGCGTCCGGCGGCCGCATCATCGCCGCCGACTTGGCGCCGAACGCCGCCGCGAGCTTCTTCAGCGACGCCTCGCGGTCGGAGGGCACGAGCGCGCAGACCGGCTTGCCGTCGGCGAGGGCCATCAGGGTCTTGAACACCTGCGACGGCGCGACGCCGAGGGCCTCCGCCGCCTGGAGGCCGATGCGCGGCGCGTCGGGGTCGTAGGTGTAGGCGTGGACGGTATGGGCCACGCCGGCGCGGGCGAGGGCCTGGGTGGCCCGGGTGGTCTTCGACATCGGGTGGTCCGGACTGGTCTCGCCGCCGAGCTTAGCCGGGTTCAGGCCGCTGGAAAGGTCGCCGCCACCAGCCGGCCGATGTCGGCGTGCAGGGCGTTGCGCGCCTCGGGCGAGGCCGGCGACCCTGTGAGGTAGACCGCGGCCAGCAGCGGGGCCGCGCCGGGGCGGCGCACCAGCGCCACCACGTTGGCGGTGCCGTTGTCGCCCGTGCCGGTCTTGTCGCCGACCACCCAGCCCGGGGGCAGGCCCGCCCGCAGCCGCCCGGCGCCGGTGGGGCTCTCGATCATCCAGCCGACCAGCCGTTCGCGCGAGGCCGGGGCGAGGGCGTCGCCGACCAGCAGACGCCGGAGCAGGCCGAGCATCGCGGCCGGGGTGGTGGTGTCGCGCGGGTCTCCGGGCGCGGCCTCGTTGAGAGTCGGCTCGGTGCGGTCGAGCCGGGTGATCCCGTCGTCCTGGCGCCGGATGAAGCGCGTCAGGCCCTCGGGGCCGCCGAGGGTGGCGAGCATCAGGTTGGCGGCGGTGTTGTCGCTCCACACCACCGCGGCGGCGCAGAGGTCGGCGAGGCTCATGCCGCCCTCCGCCACCCGTTCGCGGGTGACCGGAGCGTAGTCGAGGAGGTCGCCCGGGCCGTAGGCGACGCGGCGCTCCAGGCTGTCCTCGCCCCGGTCGGCCCGGGCCAGGATCGCGGCGGCGGCGATCATCTTGAAGGTGCTGCACAGGGGAAAGCGCTCGGCGGCCCGGTGCTCCAGGCGCCTCCCGGTGCCGGTGTCGAGGACCGCCACGCCGAGCCGGCCGCCATCCGCCCGTTCGAGCGCGGCCAGCGTGTCGGCAGCAGTCCCCGCGACGCCGCGCCGGGTGGACAGGCCGAGGCAGGCGGCGCCGATCATCGCGGCGCGGCGGGTGAGGACGGGCATGGCGTGGCTCCCTGCGGATGACGGGACCACCGCCTTTCGGCTGCAACCATGGCCGCAGGAGGCCGGATCGATGGCGGCGCGAAGTGGAGCCGCCGTTTTCTCCATGCGGGAACGTGATGGCGATCCGCTCGCGGATGAAGAGATCGTGCGGGTGTCGTCGGCCTCGTGCCGCCGCGGCAAGTTCAGGATCGGCTGGAGCTGACGCGATGCGAGGCTGCAACCCGCTGCCGGGATCGGTCATCGAGGCGGCGTCTTGCGGCTCCGGATCCGGAATTTGCCGTCCGGCACGGACAAATGGAAATCAAACACCTGCCTGTCCCGTGCGTCGTTCGTGGATCATCGGTCATATGAACGGACTGGTAGGATCTCACGATACGAAATTCACCATCCTGTCGTTTGGTCGATGAATGTTTTTTTGACGTGATTGTACGACATCAGCGCCACAGGAGAGACGTGATACGAAATCCGGACGATGACTTCCGGATTTCGTATCACGAGCCCGCGCGGTGGAGCCGGAGGCTCCACGCGCCTGAGAGAAGCCGAAATCCGCGTCGCGACAGCGATTGCGCAGCCATCGCCACGATCCCGCAGGGATCGCCGGGCGATCATGCGGATTTCGTACGAGGACGGACCCGCCCTCTCCCTCCGGAGGGGGCGTGGTCCTCAGGCGGGGGGCGTCGCCGCCGCCAGCGCCCGGACGAGGCGGCGCAGATCCGGGACCGGTCCGGCCCCGGCGGCGAACAGCGGGCGGTCGAGGGCCACGAGGGCGGGCCCGGCCCGCGCGTCGGCGCGCCAGCGGGCGACGAGGGCGGGATCGCCGCGGGCGAGGTCGGCGATCCCGGCGCGCAGGCCGGCCGCATCGCCCCGCCGGGCCGCCCGCCGGAGCGGCCGCAGCAGGCCCGCCCGCGGCGAGGGCGCGCGGGCCCAGGCCCGCCACAGCGCGAGCCCGGCAAGGAAGGCGGCGAGCCCCGCCAGGGCGGCGCGGATGGGCGAGGGCTCGGTTGCGGGGACCTCATCGGCGATCGGCGCCGGCCGGCTGCCGACGATCCGGGCCGGGATCTCGGCCTCGCGCAGGGTGCGGGCCTCGATGTCGAACCACGGGATCCGGATCGCCTCCAGGGTGATGCGCTCGGCGACCCCCGGGCGCACGTCCCACTGGTAGGTCGCCACCGCGACCGGGCCGGCGGGCGTGATCGTGGTCCGGCGCTCGGTCGGCCCGGCGAAGGTGAGCACGCCGCGGGTGCGCATGATCGGCCGGGGCGGGAGCCCGTCCGCGGTCATGCCCACCGCCTCGACGGTGACCGTGCGGCGGGCCGCCTCGCCGACCTTCAGGGTCTCCGGCTCCTGGCTCCACAGGTCGGTCACCGTCACCGACCGGGCCGGCAGCCACCACGGTTCCTTCGCCTCGGGCCCTCCCGGGCCCGTCCAATCGGCGACCGCGACGGTCACGGGCGGGGAGCGCACGTCGACCACCCGGCGGGCGCCGTCCTCCGCGACGGTGAGGCGGTGGGTGAACGGCTCGATGGCGAAGCGGCCGGCATGCTGGGGAAACACCGCGACGAGGCGCTCGAAGCCCCGCGCCTCCCGGCCCTGGATGCTGGTCCTGAACCAGCGATCGCGGCCGAGCTGGGTCCAACTGAAATGCGCCAGCCCGGGCTGGCGCAGCTCCTCCAGGGTGATCTGCGCCCGGTAGGTCCCCTGGATGCGCAGCAGCACCATCTCGCGGGGATAGGGCGTCGCGCCGCCGCCGGTCTCGGCGGTGACGGTGAGGGCGAGGTCGCCGTCCTCGACGGCGCGGGCCGGCAGCGCGGCGAGACCGGCGACGAGGGTGAGGACAGGGAGGATGGGGCGAGGGAGGGTCACCACGGGTCGCTCCCCGGCTGGACCGCGGTGCCGGCCTCCTCGCGGCGCTCGCGCTCCGCCCGCAGCCGCAGCCTGACCAGACGGCCGGGATCGTCGGGCAGCGTCGTCAGCCAGTGCCGGTCGGCGCGGATCTCCCGCGCCTCGAAGCTCTTCGAGATCCGCCGCACCTCGCGCTCGACCACCCGGGACACGCTGGCATTGCCGCCGCCGCTGCGGCCGCCACCCTCGGCGTCGCCGGCCGAGCCGCGGGCCTGCCCGCGGCCGGGATCGATCCGGGCCTGCTCCGCCCGACCCGCCCGCGCCGCCTTCGAGGTGCCCGGCGACGAGGTGGCGGCGCTGGCCTCGCGGTTGCCGGCGAGCCCCTCGCCGGTCGAGGCGTTGCCGGGATCGTCCGGGTCGGAGGCGGTGCGTGTGGCGTAGCGGGTGCTCTGGTCGGCGCGGGCATTGGCCTCGCCCGCCGTCCGGCCGCCCGGCGATGGCGGGCCCTCGGCGAGGCGGGCGACCAGCTCGCGGTTGGCCTGCGCGTCCTCGTCGCCCGGATCGCGGGCGAGAGCCGCGTCGTAGGCCGCGACGGCCTCGCCGAACCGCCCGGAGAGCGCCAGGGCGTTGCCGCGGTTGTAGGCCGCCCGCGCGCCGGGCGCCTCGCCGAAGGCGGCCGCCGCCTCGGGGTAGCGCCCGGCGGCGTGGAGCGCGGTGCCGCGCCAGAGCGGATCGGGCGCCAGCGCCGCCGCGGCAGCGGGCCAGCCGAGGGCGAGGGCGGTCCGGGCTGGCAGGCTCGGGGGCGCGACGGCGAGGCCGATCCCCACCGCGGCGAGGCCGGCCAGCACCGCGGGGCCGGCCCGCGCCGGACGGAAGGTCAGGGCCATCGGGCGCTCCGGCGAAACAGCAGCAGGGCCGGGACGAGGGCGAGAAGCAGCAGCGCCCGCCCCCAATCCTGCCACGCCAGCACGGCGAACCCGCCCTCCGCCAGCCGCCGCGGCAGCGTCTCGGCCATGCTGGCGAGCACGGCGGCGGGCGCCGCGACCTCCCCGGCCGCGCCGCCGCCCGCCGCGGCGAGCCGGGCGAGGCCGGCCCGGTCGGGCCGTGCGGCGTGCGCGGGCAGCGAGCGGCCGGGCACGAACAGGGTGTGGAGACGGTGCCCGTCCTCGCGCGACAGACCCGCCGCCTCCCGCCCGGCCGCCGCATCGACTCCGCCGCCGTCGGAGAGCAGCACCACGTCGGCGGCGACGGCGTTCGCCTCCGCCAGGAGGCGGCGGGTCAGGGCGAGGGCGCGCGCCGGATTGCTGCCGGGATCCGGAACCGTGGCGCCGTCGAGGGCGAACAGCACCGTGCCGAGGGCGTCGCGATCGGTGGTCGGCGTCGCCGCCAGATAGGCGTCGCCGGCATAGGCCACGAGGGCGACCGAGCGGGTGCCCGCCGCCTCGGCGACGCCCTGCGCGGCGGTCTTCGCCTCGCCGAGCCCGCCGCCCTCCGCCACCGAGCGCGACAGGTCGATGACGATCACCGCGGTGTCGAGGTTGCGAAACCCGCTCGCCCCGGGGCGTTCGACCGCCGGCCCCGACAGGGCGAGGACGATGAGGGCCGCGAGCGCCACCAGGGCGCCCTTGGCCTGCCGCCGCCCGGGGCGGACGGCGCCGCGGGCCCTGAGCGCCGCGAGCAGCGCCGGCTCCACCGCCCGGGGCCAGTCGCCCAGCGGCGCGGCCCGGTAGGCGGCCCGCCACGCCAGCAGCCCGACGAGCGGCAGGGCGAGCAGCCACCACGGGCGCAGCAGGGAGACCGCTTCGCTCACGGCTGCACCTTCGGTGCAATCATGCTCGGCCCCCTCATGCGCCGCGCCGCGTCAGCAGCAGCGCCGCGGCGGTCAGGAGCGCGAGCGCGCCGGGCCAGGGCCAGAGGTCGCGCCGCAGCGGCACCGGCGGGGCCGGGGCGCGGTCGGCCTCGATCTCGTCGATGGATGCGGCCACCGCCGCGAGGTCGTCGGTGGTGCGGACCCGAAAAACCCGGCCGCCGCTGGTCTCGGCGACGTCGCGCAGGGCCTGGACGTCGACCACGTCCGGGTCGCCGTCGGCCTCGCCCTTCTCGCGCGAGCCGAGCGCGATGGTGTGGACCCGGATGCCGAGGTCGCGGGCGAGTTCGGCGACGTCGTGCGGGGTGGTCTGGCCGGCATTGTTGGCCCCGTCCGAGAGCAGGATCGCCACCTTGGCCCGGCCCGGCGTCGCGTCGAGGCGCTTGAGGGCGAGGCCGAGCCCGTCGCCGATCCCGGTCGAGCGGCCGACGAGGCCGACCCGCGCCTCCTCCAGGGTGCGGGCGACGGCCTCGGTGTCGAAGGTGAGCGAGGCGGCGACGTCGGCGAGGTCGGCGAAGACCACGAGGCCGATCCGGTCGCCGGCCCGGCGGCGGATGAAGTCGGCCCCGACGCGCTTGACCGCCGCGAGCCGCGAGACGTTGCGGCCCTCGATCGCGAAGTCGACCCGCTCCATGCTGCCGGAGAGGTCGAGGACCAGCATGATCTCCCGGCCCGTCGCCGGCAGGGCGGAGGCCGGCAGCACGAGGCGCGGCCCGGCGAGCGCGGTCACGAGGGCGACCCAGAGCAGCCAGGCGAGCGCCGCCTGCCGGCGGCCGGCCGCCGGCACGGCCGCGCCGCGTCCGAGGCCGGCGACGATCGAGTCCGGCACCGTCAGCGCGCCGCTGCCGTCCGCAGGCTCGGGCGGCAGCAGCCGGGTGGCGAGGAGCGGCAGCGGGAGCAGCAGGAAGGCCAGCGGCGCCGCGAAATCGTAGGCGAGGGCGAGCGCCATCGCGGTCAGGCCCGCAGCCGGGCGAGGAACGGGCGCAGCCCGGCCTCGATCGCGTCGGCGTCGCCCGCCGCGGGGCGGGCGTAGAGGCCGTGGGCCAGTGCCCGCCCAGGGCCGGCGGTGAAGAAGTCGGTGCCGAAGTGACGGTCGAGGATCTCGGCGCGGCCGGAAGGGGCGGCACCGTCCCGGGGACGCGGCACCGCCCGGGCGACCCGGTCGAGGATCCGCGCCTGCGCCAGCAGTCGGTCGGCGGCGGGGCGCCCGCTCGCCGCGTCGAGTTCGGCCAGCATCGCCCGGCGCAGCGGCCAGCGCCGCCGGTCCAGGCGCCGGCGGGCCAGGATCACGAGCCCGGCGAGGATCAGGCCGAGGCCGGCGCCGGCCAGCCCGTCGAGGCGCGGCGGGTCGGCGGGCGGCGGGTGGAGCCCGCGCAGGCCGTCGAGGGCGGCCGGGAGGGGGGAGGCCGCGGCACCGGCCGGAAGGCCGGCACCGGTCGGAAGGCCGGCGTCACAGCACGTCATCGAGCCGCTCCATCAGCGGTGCGAACGAGTCCGGCCCGGCCTCGACGTCGATGCGCACTCCGGCGAGGCCGCCCCGTGCCCAGCGCGCCAGCCGGTCGTCGGCGGGGAGGGGGCCGCGCCCGACCCGGCCGGTGCCGCGCCGGCCGTCCGCGGTGGCGAACGGGTAGAGCCCGGGCGGCGGGGCGCGCTCGAAGGCGTCGCTGACCAGGATCAGGCTGACGGAGATGCGCTCGGCGAGGGCCGCCAGGACCGTCTCGAAATCGGGCCCGGGGGCGTCGAGGGCGCTCGCCAGGACGAGATGGCCGCCGGCCGGCAGCAGCGACTGCGCCCGGGTAAGGGCGGGCCCGAGGGGCGGATCGACCGCGGCCGGTGCCGCCAGCGCCGCCGCGTGGGCGCGGGCGAGGGCGCTCGCCATCGCGGCGACGCCGCGCCCGCCGCCGGCCGGGCGCAGCGCCGTCGCCTCGGGTCCGGCCGCCGCGACGGCGAGGCCGACCCGGCCGCCGTCGCCCGCCACCCGCCAGGCGAGGAGGGCCAGGGCCTCGGCCGCCGCGACCGAGCGCAGGGCGCGGCGGGTGCCGAACAGCATCGAGGGCCGGAAATCGGCCAGCATCACCACCGCGCGGTCGCGCTCCTCGTGGTGGGTGCGGGTGTGGAGCTGGCCGGTGCGGGCGGTGGCGTTGCGGTCGATGTGGCGCACGTCGTCGCCCTCGGCCCAGAGCCGCACGTCGTCGGGCTCCGCGCCGCGTCCCCGCCGCCGGGTGACGATGCCGCCGGGCAGGCCGACGAGGGAGCGGGTCCTCGGCGCGGCGCCGCGCCGGGCGAGGTGGCGCAGGCCCATCAGCGCGCCGGCGTCGAGGCCGATGCCGGGGGCGGCGAGGGGATCCGCGGCGGGGGTCGTCATCGCCGCCTCAGAGCGGGCGCACGCGGTCGAGCAGCCCGGCGACGAGGCCGCGGGCGGTCTGCCCCTCGGCGGCGGCGCGCCAGGTCAGCGCGAGGCGGTGGGCGAGGGCGTCGGCGGCGAGCGCCGCGACGTCCTCCGGCACGACGTGGTCGCGCCCGTGCAGGTAGGCCTGGGCCTTGCCGGCGAGCATCAGGGCCAGGGTGCCCCGCGGCGAGACCGGATGCTCGATGGCACCGCGCAGGTCCGGCGCGGCCTCTCCGCCGCGGGTGGCGGCGACGAGGCGCACGAGGTAGTCCTTGAGGGCCGGCGAGACGTAGGTGCGCAGGGCCGCGGCACGGGCCGCGCGCAGCTCCCCGGCGGTGAGGCGCAGCGGCATCGCCGCCGCCGCCGCCTCGTTGAGTTCGCCCTCGACGAGGTCGAGGATGCGCCGCTCAGCCGCCTCGTCCGGCATCCCGACCACGACGTGGAGCAGGAAACGGTCGAGCTGGGCCTCCGGCAGCGGGTAGGTGCCGGCATGCTCGATCGGGTTCTGGGTCGCCACCACCATGAACGGATCGGGCAGCGGGTGCGTCGTGCCGGCGACCGTCACCTGATGCTCGGCCATCGCCTCCAGCAGCGCCGACTGCACCTTCGGCGGCGCCCGGTTGATCTCGTCGACGAGGACCAGGGAGTGGAACAGCGGGCCGGCGAGGAAATCGAACCGCCCGCCGTCCGGACGCCAGACGGTGGTCCCGGTGAGGTCGGCCGGCATCAGGTCGGGGGTGCACTGGACCCGGGCGAAGCCGGTCTGCAGGCCGTCGGCGAGGCGCTTGACCGCCCGGGTCTTGGCGAGGCCCGGCGCTCCCTCGATCAGCAGGTGGCCGCCAGTGAGGAGCCCGATCAGCAGCCTTTCGACCAGGGCCTGCGCGCCGATCAGGCCGTCCTCCAGCCAAGTCCGCAGGATCAGCAGCCGCTCGCGGACGCCGTCCGCGGGCAGCTCGCCCGAAGCCCATCCCGGCTCCCTCATCGCGTCCGGACGTCCAGCGGCCGGAATCCGGTCTGTCGCGCGCGCCACGCCATGGCGTCTCCTGCGGCGGGCGTTCTGGGGTGCCCGCTCGAACCGCGATGAGGCCGCGGGACGGAGCGGGCGTCAATCCCGACCGGAGTCCAAGGCAGGGCCATCGCTTCAGAGCGATTGCCCTGGTTTTTTGCTTGGCCTCAGTCGCCGGCGTTCGTGCGCGACACGTCGTGTCGCCGCTCACCCGGCTCTCGCTCCGCTCTGCGTTCGAGGGGACATCCGTCCCCCCGGAGGGGACATTCGTCCCCTCGAACCCGCTTCGCGGGGCGCATTTCGCGCCCGGTCGGGAGCGTCGCCCTCCGGGCGACCGCAGAACAATCGCTGAAGCGATGGCCCCGCTCAGGTGCGCGCAGAACCCTGCTCACCGCAGGGCCCGTTCCGACGCAGAGCTCCGGCTTCAGGCTCCGCCGACCCGCTGCCCCGAGGCGGCGTCGAACAGGTGGACTGCGCCCGGCTCCGGCACCAGCCCGATCGTGTCGCCCTCGGCCTGTGCCGTGCCGGCCGGCACCTGCACCACCAGATCGGTCTCGCCGAGCCGCCCGTGCAGCAGGCGGGTGGCGCCGAGCTCCTCGATGAAGACGACCCGGAACGGGATGCCCTCGGCGGCGAGGTGCAGGGCCTCCGGGCGCAGGCCCGCCTCCACCTTCGTGCCCGGCGCGAGGCCGGCGGTGTTCGTGGGCAGGACCCGGCCGTCGATCCGCACGCCGCCCTCGACCACCTCGGCCGGCAGGATGTTCATCGGCGGCGCGCCGATGAAGGTGGCGACGTAGCGGCTCGCCGGACGGCGGTAGATGTCCAGCGGCGTGCCGACCTGCTCGATGCGGCCGCCATTCATCACCACCAGCACGTCGGCCATGGTCATCGCCTCGACCTGATCGTGGGTGACGTAGACCGTGGTGACGCCGAGCTGGCGCTGGAGCCGGCGGATCTCGACCCGCATCTGCACCCTGAGCTTGGCGTCGAGGTTGGAGAGCGGCTCGTCGAACAGGAACACCTGCGGCTTGCGCACGATGGCCCGCCCCATGGCGACGCGCTGGCGCTGGCCGCCGGAGAGCTGGCGCGGATAGCGGTCGAGGAGCGCGTCGAGGCCGAGCATCCGTCCGGCCTCGCGCACCCGGGTCTCGATCTCGGCCTTCGGCGTGCCGCGGTTGCGCAACCCGTAGGCCATGTTGTCGTAGACGCGCATGTGCGGATAGAGCGCGTAGTTCTGAAACACCATCGCGATGTCGCGGGCCGCCGGCTCGACCTGGTTGACCACCCGCTCGCCGATGCGGATGTCGCCGGCGCTGACCGTCTCCAGGCCGGCGATCATCCGCAGCACCGTCGACTTGCCGCAGCCCGAGGGGCCGACGAGGACGCAGAAGGCGCCGTCCGGCACGTCGAGCGAGATGCCGTGCACGGCGGTGAACCCGCCCGGATAGGTCTTGCCGAGCCGGTCCAGGGTGAGGCTTGCCATCGTGGGGAACTCGCTACTTCTCGGTCTCGACGAGACCGCGCACGAACAGCTTCTGCATCGCGAACACCACCACCACCGGCGGCAGCATCGCCAGTACCGCGGTCGCCATCACGATCTGCCACTCGGTGAGCTGGTCGGTGATCGAGGTCATCTTGCGCAGCCCGATCACCACCGTCTGCATGTCGTCCCGGGTCGTCACCAGGATCGGCCACAGGTACTGGTTCCAGCCGTAGATGAACAGGATGACGAACAGGGCCGCGGTGGTGGTGCGCGAAAGCGGCAGCAGGGTGTCGAAGAAGAACCGCACCGGCCCGGCGCCGTCGATGCGCGACGCCTCGACCAGCTCGTTCGGCACCGTGAGGAAGAACTGGCGAAACAGCAGCGTCGCGGTCGCCGAGGCGATCAGCGGCAGGGTCAGGCCGGCATAGGTGTCGAGCAGGCGCAGGTCCGCCGCGACCTTGTAGGTCGGGAAGATCCGCACCTCGACCGGCAGCATCAGGGTGACGAAGATCGCCCAGAACGCCGCCTGCCGGAACGGGAAGCGGAAGTAGATCAGCGCGTAGGCCGAGAGCAGCGAGATCGCGATCTTGCCCAGCGCGATGACCAGCGCCGAGATCAGGCTGTTGAGCAGCATCGCGGCGACCGGCGCGCCGGCCATGCCGGATTCGGTCAGCGCCCGGCGGTAGTTCTCGACGAGCTGGCCGCCGGGCCAGAGCGGCATCTGGCCGTTGGCGATGGTGGCGGCGTCGTGGGTCGAGGCGATGATCGCCAGGAGCACCGGGAAGGCGACGATCCCGACCCCGGCGCAGAGGACGACGTGCGGGATCAGGTTGCCGAAGCGGCGGTTCTCGACCACGGGCCCGGGCCCTTCTAAGCAGGTTTCGCAAACGTGGTCGCCGGTTTTGCGACGAAAACCTGCGGCACACCAGAAACCTAAGCGGACGAAGCGTTGGCGTGCCGACGCAGGTCCGCTTAGAGGAGGCCGGCCTGGGTGGCGAGGCCGGAGAGGTCGGCCTGCGGCCGGGCGCCGATATGCTGGATGATCTCGGCCGCCGCCACCGCGCCGAGGCGGGCGCAATCGGCGTGGTCGAGCCCGCGGGCGAGGCCGGCGAGGAAGCCCGCGGCGAACAGGTCGCCGGCGCCGGTGGTGTCGACCACCTCGCGCACGGGCGCCGCCGGGACCGCCCGCGTGTCGCTGCCGGCGATCACCAGGGCGCCCTCGTCCGAGCGGGTGACGACGCCGAGCAGGCCCGTCTCCTCGCGCAGGGCCGCCACCGCCGTGTCGGCGTCGGCGGTCTGGTACAGGTTCTTCAGCTCGTGGATGTTGGAAAACAGGATGTCGAGGCTGCCGTCGCGGATCAGCCCGAGGAACTCGTCGCGGTAGCGGTCGACGCAGAACGCGTCGGAGAGGGTCAGCGCGACCTTGTTGCCGGCGCCGTGGGCGGCCCGGGCGGCCTTGCGGAACGCGTCCTTGGCCGCCGGCGGGTCCCACAGGTAGCCTTCGAGGTAGACGAAGCGGGCGCTCGCCGCCGTCGCCTCGTCCACGTCGGCGGCCGAGAGGCCCTGGCAGGCGCCGAGATAGGTGTTCATGGTGCGCTCGCCGTCCGGCGTCACCAGGATGAAGCAGCGGGCGGTCGCCGGCCCGTCGCTCGCCGGGGCGGTGTCGAAGCGCACGCCGGTGGCGTTGAGGTCGTGGGCGAACAGCCGGCCGAGCTCGTCGTCGCGCACCTTGCCGACGAAGCCGGTCCTCGCGCCGAGCAGGGCCGCGCCGACCGCGGTGTTGGCGCCCGAGCCGCCCGACACGATGGTGGCCGGGCCCATCACGCCGAACAGGTGCTCGGCCCGGGCCTCGTCGATGAGCTGCATCGCGCCCTTGTGGACGCCCTCGCGGACCAGGAACGCATCGTCGGTGCGGGCCATCACGTCCACGATGGCGTTGCCGAGGACGAGGAGGTCGAGGGAGTCGGGCATGGTGGCCTGGGGTATCCGGCGGTCCTGGGACGCCTGTGGCATCCGGGGCCGGGCCGGTCAAGCGGGCCGGTCAGCGGTCGGCGAACAGGTCGGCGACGGGGATGCGCAGGCCGGGCGGGTCGAGATGGAGGGAGCCCCGCGCGACGACGGCGGTCTCGATCCGCTCGCCGGCCCTGCGGTGATGGATGATTACGGCGCGGACCGGATCGACCACGAGATAATGCACGATGCTCGGGACCTGGAAGTAGCCGACGAGTTTCTCGCCGGTATCGATCCTACGTGTACCGGGCGACAGAACCTCGACCACGATCAGCGGTTCCGGAACCTCGACCGCCTCCGGATTGATCCGTTGTCCGCAATACACGAGGGCGTCCGGCTCGTACGCGGTGAGCTCATCGATCCGAACCGTCATGCCGTCAGGGAGGACGCGGCAGGGCAGGCCGGCGCTCCGCAGAGCCTGACGAAGCGAGGTGTACGCTGCCGCTTTCGCCTCGGCATGCCGCGCCCGCTCCGGCGCCATCGCCACCACCTCGCCGGCGACGAGTTCGTGCCGGCCCGGCACGGTCTCCGACCACGCCAGGAACTCGTCGACGGTCATGCGGGGTTTCGGCTGCGGACCCATGCCGTCAGCCTATCACGGGCCGTCGCGCTACTGCAGCGTCCTCATCTCGCAATTGGCGTAGGCCGCGCTGGCATCGACGAACGCCTTCAGCTTGCCGGCATAGGCCTCGGCGCCCGTCCGATAGGGGCCGAGCTGCGCGTTGTAGGCCTTGATCTGGTCGTTGTAGGTGTAGGCCTCCCAGCCGGGGCAGCCGGCCTTGGCGTCGAGGCAGGCGGGCTTCGCCGGGAGGGCGGGCTTCGCCGGCTTCTCGGCGACCGGGGGCGGGGACGGGGCGGTGCAGGCCGCCGTCGCCGGACCGGCGGCGAGCAGGGCCGCGACGAGGGCGCCGGCACTCCGCACGGCTCGCTTCGCGGCAGACCTCTTGGTCGAAACGGGCAAGGGCCATCTCCCTGGTGGCTGTAGCGTCACGTCCTCCTGGCCGGCCGGTGCGCCGGAGGCAAGGCGTCGCGGCTCACGGCCTCGTGCGGAACGGAACCCGGCCCCAGGCCGTAACCCCGGGCCGCTCCCGGGCGAATCCCGGTTCGATCTCTCCCATCACCGGTTCCCCGCATGCTCGCCCTTCCCTGGCTCGACCGCGCCGGCCGCCTGTCCTGGCTCAAGCTCGCGGTCTTCCTCGGCGCCCTCGCGCCGGGCCTCTGGTACAGCGCCGCCTACGGCCTCGGTCAGCTCGGCCCCAAGCCGCTCACCGCGTACCTGCACGCCATGGGCGACTGGTCGGTGCGGTTCCTGATCCTCGGGCTCGCCGTCACGCCGATGCGGCGCATCGCCGGGGCGCCGCGGCTGATCCTGGTGCGGCGGATGCTCGGCCTCACGGCGCTCGCGTATGCGGCGATCCACCTCGTCCTCTACGTCGCCGACCAGAAATTCGACCTCGTCCGCGTCGCGACCGAGATCGCGGTCAGGTTCTACCTCACGGTCGGCTTCGTCGCGCTGGTCGGGCTCGCGGTGCTCGGTGCCACCTCGACCGACGCGATGATCCGCCGGCTCGGCCAGACCTGGCCGAAGCTGCACCGGCTGGTCTACACCCTCACCGCCCTCGCCCTGTTCCACTTCTTCCTGCAATCGAAGATCGACGTCTCGACGCCGGTGTTCTGGACCGGGCTCTTCCTCGCCCTGATGGGCTGGCGGGCGATGCAGCGCTTCCGGGTTCCGACCACCCCGCTGACGCTGGCCGGTCTCGCGATCCTCTCGGGTCTCGCCACGGCCGGCATCGAGTACCTGTGGTACGCCCTCGCCACCGGCGTTCCGGCGGGCGCGGTCCTGGCCGCCAACCTCGACTTCTACGAGATCCGCCCCGCGTGGTGGGTCGCCGGCCTCGTGGCGCTCACGGTGCCGCTCAACCTCGTGCGGGGCAGGCCCGTGCGGGGCGGGCCCGTGCGGGGCGGACCTGCGTCGAGGGTCGCGGGCGAGCGCCCGCACCAGCGCCCCGGCCGACCCGTCCCGGCGCGCTGATGCGGCCGGACTCGCGGCGCTGGACTCCCCGTGCGGCATGATGTCCACTGCCTCCCGTACCCGGGACCACACCGGGACGGATCGAGGGAGGACATCATGGTGCGAGACCTGCTGCGTCGCGCGGCGGCCGTGGCGGCGGCCGCGGCCGTCGTCGTCAGCGCGCTGCCGGCGCTGGCCGCCGAGCCGCTGCGGTTCGAGGTCGATCCCGCCTGGCCCAAGCGCCTGCCGAACGACTGGATCATGGGGCAGGCCTCGGGCGTGGCGGTCGATGCCCAGGACAACGTCTGGGTCGTCCAGCGCCCCCGCACCCTCACCGACGACGAGAAGGCGGCGAGCCTCGACCCGCCGCGCACCCGCTGCTGCAAGCCGGCGCCGCCGGTGCTGGTGTTCGATCAGGCCGGCACGCTGATCCGGTCCTGGGGCGGCCCCGGGCAGGGCTACGACTGGCCGCAGAACGAGCACGGCATCCACATCGACCACAAGGGCTTCGTCTGGCTCGCCGGCAACGGCGACCAGGACGGCCAGATCCTCAAGTTCACCCAGGACGGCCGCTTCGTGCTGCAGATCGGCAAGCAGGGGCCGCAGACCGACAGCCGGGACACCACCCGCCTCGGCCGGCCCGCCGGGATGATGGTCGATCCCGAGACCAACGAACTCTACGTCGCCGACGGCTACTACAACCATCGCGTCATCGTGTTCGACGCCGAGACCGGCGCGTTCAGGCGGATGTGGGGCGCCTACGGCAAGCCGCCGACCGACGAGACCCTCGGCGCCTTCGACCCGGCCGCCGGACCGGCGCAGCAGTTCCGCAACCCGGTCCACTGCGTGCAGGTCGCCCGCGACGGCCTCGTCTACGTCTGCGACCGCACCAACAACCGCATCCAGGTCTTCCGCCGCGACGGCAGCTTCGTGAAGGAGATGTTCGTCGAGAAGAACACCCGCGCCAACGGCTCGGTGTGGGAACTCGCCCTGTGGCCGGACGAGCGCGAGAGCTACCTCCTCAACGCCGACGGCGCCAACAACGAGGTCCGCACGCTGAGCCGCGACACCGGCGAGGTGCTGGGACGCTTCGGCCGCAACGGCCGCATGGCCGGCGACTTCCACTGGGTCCACAACCTCGCGGTCGATTCGAGGGGCAACGTCTTCACCACCGAGGTCGATACCGGCAAGCGGGCGCAGAAGTTCCTGTTCCGGGGCGACATGGTGCTGCGCAAGCGCAGCGCCGCCCCGTGAGGCCGGCCGGGATCCGTCCCGTCCGCGGCGGCATGGCGGCCGTGTGCGAAACGCGGTTTCACGTTCTGGCGGCGTGCGGGCGTGCGGGGTAGAACCGGGGCGACCCGATCGAGAGAGCAACCGGAGGAAGCCGCATGAACGCCCCATCCGTCGCCGTCGCGACCCAGACCAACCTCAGCGAGGCCAAGCCCCATCAGGGCACCCGCGGCGCGTTCCAGTGGGACGACCCCTTCCTGCTGGAGGACCAGCTCTCCGACGACGAGCGGCTGATCCGCGACACCGCCCGCAGCTTCGCCCAGGAGCGCCTGCTGCCCGGCATCGTCGAGGCCTATGCCGAGGAGAAGACCGACCGCTCGCTGTTCAACGCGATGGGCGAACTCGGCCTGCTCGGGGTGACGATCCCGGAGGAGTACGGCTGCGCCGGCGCGTCCTACGTCGCCTACGGCCTCGTCGCCCGTGAGGTCGAGCGGGTCGATTCCGGCTACCGCTCGATGATGAGCGTGCAGTCGTCGCTGGTGATGTACCCGATCTACGCCTACGGCGACGAGAGCCAGCGCAAGACGTATCTCCCGAAGCTGGCCTCGGGCGAGTTCGTCGGCTGCTTCGGCCTCACCGAGCCGGATGCCGGCTCCGACCCCGCCGGCATGAAGACCCGCGCCGAGAAGATCGACGGCGGCTACCGGCTGTCGGGCGCGAAGACCTGGATCTCGAACGCCCCGATCGCCGACGTGTTCGTGGTCTGGGCGAAGTCGCCGTCCCACGACAACCAGATCCGCGGCTTCGTCCTCGAGAAGGGGATGAAGGGGCTGTCGGCGCCGAAGATCAAGGGCAAGCTGAGCCTGCGCGCCTCGGTCACCGGCGAGATCGTGATGGACGGGGTCGAGGTGCCGGAATCGGCGCTGCTGCCGAACGTGTCCGGCCTCAAGGGCCCGTTCGGCTGCCTCAACCGGGCGCGCTACGGCATCTCCTGGGGGGCGATGGGTGCGGCGGAGGATTGCTGGCACCGGGCGCGGCAATACACCCTCGACCGCAAGCAGTTCGACCGGCCGCTGGCCCAGACCCAACTGGTGCAGAAGAAGCTCGCCGACATGCAGACCGAGATCGCGCTGGGCCTCCAGGGCTCGCTGCGGGTCGGCCGGCTGTTCGACGAGGGCCGGATGGCGCCGGAGATGATCTCGCTGGTCAAGCGCAACAATTGCGGCAAGGCGCTGGCCATCGCCCGCGAGGCCCGCGACATGCACGGCGGCAACGGCATCATGGGCGAGTACCACGTGATGCGCCACGCCCAGAACCTCGAGACGGTGAACACCTACGAGGGCACCCACGACGTCCACGCCCTGATCCTCGGCCGGGCGCAGACAGGGCTCCAGGCGTTCTTCTGATACGGTTTTCGGACGATCAGTTCCGCAAAACCGTATCGAAGCCCGCGCGGCGGAGCTTTGCTCCGCATGCGTGAGCGAAGCCGGTTTCCGCATCGCGAAGCGATTGCGCAGCAATCGCCACGATCCCGTAGGGATCGCCCGAAGCGATCAACCGGAAACCGTATGAGACGGCAGGCACCACGCCCGAACCCTCCCCCGCAGAGGGGGGAGGGCTGAGGCAGAGCCTCACAATCGCCGGCAGGCTCAGGCCTTGTTCGCCTTGGCGCGCTCGATTCCTTCGAGGATCAGACGCTGCGCCTCGGCCTTGTCGCCCCAGCGCACGATCTTCACCCACTTGCCGGGTTCCAGATCCTTGTAGTGCTCGAAGAAATGCTGGATCTGGTGGATCGTGATGTCGGGCAGGTCGGTGTAGTTCTCGATCCGGTCGTAGCGCTTGGTGAGGTGGCGCGACGGCACCGCGATGATCTTCTCGTCCTCGCCGGCGTTGTCCTCCATCACCAGCACGCCGACCGGGCGCACGCTCATCACCGCGCCCGGGGCGATGGCGCGGGTGTTGGCCACCAGCACGTCGCACGGGTCGCCGTCGCCCGACAGGGTGTGGGGAATGAAGCCGTAGTTCCCCGGGTAGTGCATCGACGTATAGAGGAAGCGGTCGACGATGAGCGTCCCGGCTTCCTTGTCCATCTCGTACTTGATCGGCTCGCCGCCGAGGGGAACCTCGATGACGACGTTGACGTCGTCCGGCGGGTTCTTGCCGATGGAGATGGCATCGAGGCGCATGGCGTATCGAACTCCCAGAAGGGCCGCGGGCCCCGGATCACCGGCTGCTTAGAGACCCCGTGCCGGGAGCACAAGCGCCGCCCGGCCACGATCGACCCGACAGGGTTACTGGTTCAGGTGCCGGGCGGATCTCATGCGATTTTCGAATGATCGCTTCAGGCGATCCCTGCGGGATCGCTTTCGCGATGCGAAAATCGGCTTCGCTCACGCGCCGCGCGGGCTTGGATACGGTTTTTCGGAACTCATCGTCCGAAAAACCGCATCACGCGAACAGGTAGGCGACCTTCGACAGATGGATGCCGGCGACCCGGTCGGAGCCTTCCGCGACGAGGCGGCCGCCGAGCCGCTCGTAGAAGTGCCGGGCCCGCTCGTTGTCTGCGAGCGCCCACACCGCCACCCGCTCGATGCCGCGGTCGCCGAGGTCGTTGCACACCGCGCGGAACAGCCGGGCGCCGTAGCCGAGGCCCTGGTGGGCGGGATCGAGGTAGATCTCGTCGATCTCGCCCTCGGCCGGCAGCGAGCGGTCGCGGCAGCGGCCGTAGGAGACGTAGCCGACGACCCGCTCGCCGAGTTCCAGCACCACCAGCGGCCGCCCGCGGCCGATCGTGGAGCGCCACCAGGCGGGTCCGCGCCGCGACAGCATGCGGTCGAGGGCGACGCCCGGAATCATGCCCTGATACGCCTCGCGCCAGGCGGTATCGAATACCTCCGACAGCATCACCGCATCGTCCGGACGCGCCCTGCGGATGCTGACGACCTTTGTGCTCACGGCTAAGCCCCCGAACCGGTTGATGGATCGTCCGGGTCCCCACGACCCGGCCGGCGCCCCGGGTCCGGCGGCCGGGTCTCGCGACCGGTTCCGGGCCCGACGATCGGTGCGGCGCCGTCCGCGCCCCGGTCCTTCGGTGGGACCGGTTCGCGCGACCGAGGCGCCAGATTGCGGGAGCGGGTGCAGCAAGCGCAATGCCACGGTTGCGAGCCGGCTTCGTTCCGCGTCGTTCGTTGCGGTGGCGCCACGCGGCTGCTAGAGCACACGACCCGCCGACAGCAGGGCCCGCCCGGGTCCGCGACCGCATCCCGTCCGGGATGCCGGTGCCTCGACGCGGTGCCGCCCCGCCCCGGTTCGTGACCGCGTGATCAATCGTTTCCTTCCGCCCGAGACCCGCTACGCCCGCCGCATGGCCCGCATCGCCCGGTGGGAGAAGCCGATCGTCGGCCGCCGCGGCCGCCTGCGCGCCTGGGCCAACATGCTGTTCGTCGATCACGGCGTGCTGCGGCTGGCCTACCAGAACCGCCACCGGGTCGGCGTCGGCGGGCTGTGGCGCTCGGCCCAGCCGGCGCCGCACGATCTCGTCTGGTTCAAGCGCCGGGGCGTGCGCACGATCATCTCCCTGCGCGGCGGGCGCGAGCACGGGTCGTGGCAGCTCCAGCGCGAGGCCTGCGAGCGCGAGGGCCTGCACCTCGTCGAGTTCGTGGTCCGCTCGCGCGAGGCGCCGTCGCGCGAGACGCTGCTCGCCGCGCGCGACTTCTTCGCCGGCATCGACTACCCGGCGGTGCTGCACTGCAAGTCCGGCGCCGACCGCGCCGGCTTCGCCGCCGCCCTGTACCTGATCCTGCACGAGGGCAGGCCGGTGGCCGAGGCCGCGCGCCAGCTCTCGCCGCGCTTCGGCCATTTCCGCTTCGCCAAGACCGGCATCCTCGACGCGTTCTTCGACCGCTACCGCGCCGAGGGCGAGCCCCGGGGGCTGTCCTTCCTCGACTGGGTCGAGACCGTCTACGATCCGGAGGTGCTGACGCGGGAGTTCCGGGCCGGATTCTGGTCCGACCTCGTGGTCGACCGGCTGCTGCGGCGGGAATAGGGGGCCCTTCGCCTCAGCCCCGCGTCGTCAGCAGCACGCCCGCGCCGATCGCCACGATCGCGGCGACGTGAAGCGGGCTCGGCACCTCGCCGAGCACCGGGATCGCCAGCACCGTGGCGATCACCGGCACCAGGGCGGTGAAGCCCGGGGTGCGCCGGCCGATCAGCTCCAGCGAGCGGTTGAAGGCGATCAGCGCCACGACGCTCGCCAGCACGCCCTGGTAGACGCCCTGGAACAGCACCTCGTGCATCGGCGCCTGCGCCAGCCGCGACAGGCCGAGCGCGACATAGGTCGGCACGTAGGTGACCAGGGAGGCGACGCAGATCAGGGCGGTGGCGTCGAGGGCGCTCAGGCCGGACCGGCGCATCCGCGCGGTGCCGTAGGCCCACACCATCGCGGCGGTGACGAACAGCCCGTAGCCGAACAGCTCGTCGGCGTCGCGGAAGCCGCCGGCGAGGCTGAGCGCGCCGAGCGCGATCAGCCCGAGCCCGGCCAGGGCCCCGCGGCGCGGCCGGTCGCCGAGGAGGACGATGCCGAACAGCCCGGCGAAGAGCGGCATCGTGCCCGGCGTAAGAGCGGCGCCGTGGCCGGCGGGGGCGTAGCGCAGGGCGATCGAGATGAACAGCGCGAACGGCGCGCCCTGGGCGAGGAACAGCGCCACCCCGTCGCTGAGCCGGGCGCGCCGGACCTCGCGCAGGCGCAGCAGCAGCACCGGCAGCAGCACCAGCCCGCCGATGCCGAAGCGCAGGGCCACGAGGTCCGCCGGACCGAGCGCGCCGCCCGCCCCGACCGTGCGGCGGGTGACCACGAACCAGCCGCCCCAGATCGTGACCGCGAGCAGCGCCCAGGCGATCCCGGCGGCGAGGCGCGGCCGCGGCGGAGCGAGGGGGCCGGCCGCCGGCTCGACGGCGGAGGGCGGCAGCGGCTTCATGGCGCGAACGCCAGGTCGGAACCGGCGCCGCCGGCGAGCTGGAGCCGGTGCAGCCGGGCATAGGTGCCGCCGGCCGCGAGCAGGGCGGCGTGGGTTCCGGTCTCGACCACCCGGCCGCCCTCCATCGCGACGATCAGGTCGGCCTCGCGCACGGTGGACAGGCGGTGGGCGATCACGAGGGTGGTGCGGCCGCGCATCAGCCGGGCGAGCGCCGCCTGGACCAGTTGCTCGGATTCGGTGTCGAGGGCCGAGGTCGCCTCGTCGAGGAGGAGGATCGGCGCGTCGCGCAGGAAGGCGCGGGCCAGCGCGATGCGCTGGCGCTCGCCGCCCGACAGGCGCTCGCCCCGCGGCCCGACCCGGAAGCCGTAGCCGCCCGGCCGGGCCGCGATGAAGTCGTGCGCCGCGGCGCTGCGGGCGGCGGCCTCGATCTCGTCCGGGCTCGCGCCCTCGCGCCCGAAGGCGATGTTCTGCGCGATGGTGTCGTCGAACAGCACGATCTCCTGCGACACCACCGCGACCGCGCGGCGCAGCGAGGGAAGCGTCACCGCGCGCACGTCCTGCCCGTCGATGACGACCCGGCCGCCGGTGACGTCGTAGAGCCGCGGCACCAGGGACAGCAGGGTCGACTTGCCCGAGCCCGAGCGGCCGACCAGCGCCGTGGTCGCCCCCGCCGGCACCGTGAGGTCGATGCCCTCCAGCGCCGGGGCGTCGTCGCGGTAGCGGAAGCGCACGCCCTCGAAGCGGATCTCGCCGCCGGCGACCCGCAGGGCCGGGGCGCCGGACGCCTCGCGGATCGTCGGCGCCTCGTCCATCAGCGCGAAGGTGCGCGCGAGCGCCGCCCCGGCCTCCTGGAGGATCGCGTTGAGGTTGCCGAGCGCCCGCGCCGGCTGGGCCGAGAGCAGCAGGGCGGCGACGTAGCCGGTGAAGTCGCCGACCGTCTTCTCGCCCGACAGGATGCGGTTGCCGATCAGCACCAGCACCCCGGCGACGGCGAGGCCGCCGCCGACCTCGAGCAGCGGGTCGAGCCGGCCGCGGGCGTTGGCGGCCTTCATCTTGAGGCGGCGCACCTCCTCGAGGGCGGCGGCGGTGCGGGCCTTGAGGTAGCCCTCGAGGCCGTAGGTCTTCGCCACACGGGCGCCGGCGAGGCTCTCGCTGATGAGGCTCGCGGTCGAGCCGACCTGCTCCTGGGTCGAGGTCGAGACCCGGCGCAGCTTCCTGCCGATGCGGGCGATGGGACCTGCGACGAACGGCACCGTCACGGCGGCGACGAGGGTCAGCACCGGGTCCATCCACAGCATCGCGCAGAACAGCGCCAGCAGCATCGCGATGTCGCGCAGCAGCACCGTGGAGATCCGGGTCAGCGCCTCCTTGACGTAGGCGAAGTCGGTGGTGAAGCGCTGGGTCAGGCTCGCCGGGCTCTCGCGGTCGAGCTGCGCGAGGTCGGAGTCGATCATGTGGGCGTAGAGCGCCGCCTGCATGTCGGCCTCGACCCGGGTCACGACCCGGTTGGTCAGCACGGTCTGGGCGAACAGCGCGAAGCCGCGCACCGAGGTGACCGCGATGACGAGGATCGGCGCGTAGGCGAGGGCGCCGGCATCCTTGGCGTCGAAGGCGTCGAAGGCGCCCTTGATCAGGGTCGGGTAGAAGCCGGTGCTCGCGCCGACGACCGCGATCAGCACCAGCACCAGCGCGAGGGTCGCGGCATGCGGCCTCAGCCATTCGCGCCACAGGCGCCGCAGGAGCGGGAGCGTGTCTCCCCGGATGCGCCGCGCCATGTGGGCCCTCCCGGCCTCCGGACGGGCTGCCCTCCGGTTCCTCGCGAGGCCGCGGCGCTACCATGCTCCGCGGAGGGCGGCAACGCGGAGCCGCGCGCGGCTGATCTGTCCTCAGTGCCAGCCGCGGCCGAACCGGCCGGTGGAGTGGAGCAGGGTGTGGCCGCAATCGAGGCAGACGTAGCGGGTCTCGATGCCGCCGCCGAACGCCTCGACCACCGGCGTCGACGCCACCACCATCAGCCGCGCGTGGGGCCGCTCCTCCCAGTGCGCCCGCATCTGCCCGTGACAGGCGGGACAGGCGGCGTCGTCGAGGCTCATCAGGTCGGTCTGCGTCGGGGCGCGCCGGGCGGAGGTGTGGCGTTGCGGCATGGGTGGCCTTGCGCGGCGAACCGCATCGGGAGGGAAATGGTGGCCCGACCGCGCCGCGAGCGTCAACCCCGGCCTGGCACCTGACGCAGGTCTGTTCCGGACCGCGACGGCTCATCCCGGTGGCAAAGCTTGCGCCGATCCTGGGCAGGACTGCCTGTTCTTCCCTCACGCCAAGTCGTTGCCGGGATGGCACAGTCCGAACCGGCGCCGCGCGACCCGGGACGCTGTGGCCCCGCCGAGGGCTTTTCCGAATGACCGTGCTCATCGATGCCGAGCCCGCGCCCCTGCGCCTCGCCCCCGCGGCGACCGCCCTCGTCATCATCGACATGCAGCGCGATTTCCTGGAGCCGGGCGGGTTCGGCGCATCGCTCGGCAACGATGTGTCGCGGCTGGCCCGGGCGGTCGGGCCGTGCCGGGCGGTGCTCGACGCCGCCCGCGAGGCCGGGCTCCTCGTCGTCCACACCCGGGAGGGCCACGCCCCCGACCTGTCGGACGCGCCGCCGGCCAAGCTGGAGCGCGGCGAGCCGAGCGCCCGCATCGGCGCCCCCGGGCCGATGGGCCGCATCCTGATCCGCGGCGAGCCCGGCCACGACATCGTGCCGGCCCTGGCGCCGCTCCCCGGCGAGCCGGTGGTCGACAAGCCCGGCAAGGGCGCGTTCTACGCCACCGACCTCGCGGCGATCCTCGAAGCCCGCGGCATCGCCACCCTCCTCGTCTGCGGCGTCACCACCGAGGTCTGCGTCCACACCACCGTGCGCGAGGCCAACGACCGCGGCTACCGCTGCGTCGTGCTCGCCGATGCCTGCGCCTCGTACTTCCCCGAATTCCACGAGGCCGGCCTCGCGATGGTCAAGGCGCAGGGCGGCATCTTCGGCTGGGTCTCGACCAGCGCCGCCGCGGTGGCGGCCCTGCGGCAGGGCGGCTGACCGTTCTCCGCCCCGCGCAACAGGAGGTCACGATGGCAGTCAGCGCAGCAACCGCTCCACGCGGGTTCCGGCCGGTCCTCTGGGTGCCCGGCGACTGGAACGCCCTGTTCGGCTTCGGCACCAACATCCTGGTCAACCTGCTGGTGCTGACCGGGCTGCTGCGCTTCGTCCTCGGCATGCCGGACGCGATCACCTTCGGCCGCATCCTGCCGGCGGCCGGCCTGATGCTGTTCCTGTCCACCGCCTATTACGGCTGGCTCGCCTGGAGTCTGGCGCGGGCGAGCGGCCGCGACGACGTCTGCGCGCTGCCCTCCGGCATCAGCGTGCCGCACATGTTCATCGTCGTCTTCGTGGTGATGCTGCCGATCAAGCTCGCCACCGGCGATCCGGTGAAGGGCTGGGAGGCCGGCCTCGCCTGGGTGTTCATCCAGAGCTTCATCCTGATGATCGGCGGCTTCGTCGCCCCGGTCGTGCGCCGCATCACCCCGCGGGCGGCCCTGCTCGGGACGCTCGCCGGCGTGTCGGTCACCTTCATCGCCATGCGCCCGGCGCTCGAACTCATCACCACGCCGGTCATCGGCGTCGTCGCCTTCGCGATCATCCTGCTCGCGTGGTTCGGCGGCGTGCGCTATCCGGGCCGCCTGCCGGCCGGGCTGGTCGCGATCCTGTTCGGCCTCGCCGTCGCCTGGGGCGCCAAGCTCCTCGGCATCGACATCGGCGGCGTCAGCGGGCCCGGCTTCCTCGCCGCCCTGCACGGCATCGGCTTCTCGGTGCCGCTGCCGGCCTTCGGTCACGTCTTCGGCGGCTTCGAATTCCTCGGGGTGATCCTCGTGACGGCGATCCCGTTCGGGATCTACGACCTCGTCGAGGCGATGGACAACGTCGAGAGCGCGGAGGCGGCCGGCGACGCCTACCCGACCACCCGGGTCCTCACCGCCGACGGCGCCGTCAGCCTGATCGGTTGCCTGATGGGCAACCCGTTCATCAACGCGGTCTATATCGGCCATCCCGGCTGGAAGGCGATGGGCGGGCGGATCGGCTATTCCTTGGCCACCGGCGCGGTGGTGCTGGTCCTCGCCTGGCTCAACCTGATCTCGCTGCTGTCGAGCCTCGTGCCCGTCGTCGCGATCGCCCCGATCCTGCTCTACATCGGCATGCTGATCGGCGCGCAGGCGTTCCAGGAGACGCCGCATTCCCACGCGCCCGCGATCGTGCTCGCCTTCGCGCCCCACCTCGCCCACTGGGCCCGGACCCTCATCGACGGAGCCCTCGCCGCCGCCGGGACCAGCGCCGCCGCGGTCGGGCTCGACAAGCTCGGACAGGCCGGGGTGCTGTATGCCGGCCTCGAAGTGCTCGGCGAGGGCGCGATCCTCGGCGGCCTGATCCTCGGGGCGATCGCCGCCTTCATCATCGAGCGCGAGTTCCGCCGCGCCGCCGCCTTCGCCCTCGCCGGCGCGGTGCTGACCTTCTTCGGCTTCATGCACGGCCCGGCGGTCGGCCTCGCGGTCAAGCCGGCTCTCGCCGCCTCCTACCTCCTCGTCGCGGGGCTGCTGATGGCCGCCGCCCGGGCCGGGGCGCCGGCGCCGGCGGTGCCGCACCGGGCGGTGCCGGCGGAGTAGCGGGCGCAATGTAACAGTGTTGCATCGCTGCCCGCCCGGCGGCATAAGCGGCCCCGTTCCAAGAGGGGTGCGCGATGATCGGGGCGAGACTTTGGGCCGGGGTGCTGTTCCTCGCCCTGACGGCGATGCCGGCGGCGGCCGCGCCGCTGAAGGCGGTCGCCACCTTCTCGATCCTCGCCGACTTCGTGCGTCAGGTCGGCGGCGACCGGGTCGAGGTCGCGTCGCTGGTCGGGCCGAACGGCGACGCCCACGGCTTCTCCCCCTCGCCGGGCGACGCCAAGGTCCTGGCGGCGGCCCGGGTGGTGGTGGTCAACGGCCTCGGCTTCGAAGGGTGGATCGACCGGCTCGTCAAGGCGTCCGGCACGAAGGCGGTGGTCGTCACCGCCTCGAAGGGCGTGAAGGCGATCGAGGAGGACGGCCACGCGCACGGCCATGCCCACGGCGACCACGCCCTCGACCCCCATGCCTGGCAGAACGTCGCCAACGCCGACATCTACGTCGCCAACATCCGCGACGGGCTGATCGCCGCCGATCCGGAGGGCCGGGCCACCTACGAGGCCAACGCCGCCGCCTACCGGGAGAGGCTGTCCGCCCTCGACGCCGAACTGCGCACCGGGCTCGCCAGGATCCCCGAGGATCGCCGCCGGGTCATCACCACCCACGACGCCTTCGGCTACTTCGCCCGCGCCTACGGCCTGCGGTTCATCGCGCCGCAGGGCGTGTCGAGCGAGAGCGAGGCGACGGCGAAGGACGTTGCCCGCATCGTGCGCCAGATCCGGCGCGAGAAGATCCCGGCGGTGTTCCTTGAGAACGTCGCCGATCCGCGGCTGATGCTGCAGATCTCGCGCGAGAGCGGCGCCAAGGCCGGCGGGCGGGTGTTCTCCGACGCCCTCTCCGAGCCGGACGGCCCGGCCCCGGCCTATCTCGCGATGATGCGCCACAACCTGAAGGAGTTCACCGCCGCCCTGGCGGAGTGATACGGAATCCGGAAGATTGCTTCCGGATTCCGTATCACCAGCCCACGCGGCGGAGCTTTGCTCCGCACGCATGAGCGAAGCCGGTTCCCGCATCGCGAAGCGATGAATCGGAAACCGTATGACGGCGCCCGGTCAGCGCAGGTCGAGGTCAGCGCAGGTCGAGCACCACGCTGCGGAAGGCGGGACTGTTCGACTCGTCGCAGGTCCTGCCGTCCGGCATCGTGCGGTTGCCGTCGTCGCTGAGCAGGCGGACCCGGTCGGATTCCGGATCGGCGATGAGCCCCTCGGGCTGGAAATGCGGCAGCGACGCCAGCGCCGCGGCGGCGCCCGGCACCGGGCGGGGCGGTTCGCCGGCCCGGCCGGACCAGCGGTAGAGGTCGAAGGTCCCGTCGTTGCCGACCGGACCCGCCACGAGGGTGTAGCCGCGGCTCGCCGGGCTGTAGCTCATGGCGCGGATGCCCCGCCCCCCGAGGGCGAGGGGGACCGGCCGGCCGAAGCGGGGCTCGGCCGTCCCGGCCATCACCTCGCGCGGGTTCTCCAGCGCCACCACCAGCGCCCCGCCCCGCCGGGTGAGGGGATTGCGCAGGCCGAACCACAGGGTCGCGCCGTCCGGCGCGGCGGCGAGCCCCTCGATGTTGAAGCCCTTGCGCTTCGGGTCGAGCTTCGGCCGCGCGCCGGCCTCGGATCCGGTCGTGTCCCCGATCGCCCTGGCGAGGCGGCGGTCGAGGGCGGCGAAGGCGGGCGCGAGGTCGCGCCGCACCGTTCCGACGACGGCGACCCGCGGCTGGTCCGAACCGGTGACCCGCAGGGCGACGAGGCGGCGGCGGCCCTCGGACACTTCGCCGTGCCGGTTGCGGCTGTGCGAGCCGGTCAGCACGAGGTCGGGGCCGAGCCAGGTCGCGCCCTCGAAATCGGCCGCCTTCCTGCCCGACAGGCCGAGGGCCGAACCGAGTTCCGCGCCGTCGAGCGGCAGGGCGGGGCCGTCGCCGTCGGCCGCGTAGAGCCGCAGGCGGTTGTCCTCGTCGTTGACCACCAGGAAGCGGTCGCCGAAGCCTCCGGCCGGGTAGGCGACGGCGCCGGACGCCTCGCACATGCCGGAATGGTCGCGCACCGGCCCCACCGCCACGTCGGCCCGCACCGGCGCGGCGGCCCAGAGCAGGGCGACGAGGAGCGCGGCGGGACCGCGAAGACGCGTCATCCGCCGGTCATCGGCGGGAAGAACGCGACCTCGCGGGCCCCCGCGAGCGCGGTGTCGGGCCTGGCGTGGACCCGGTCGACGGCGGCGCGCACGACGCCCTCGTTCTCGAAGGCGTAGGCGTATTCCTCGCCGCGGCCGCGCAGCCAGCCGACCAGCTCGGCGACAGTCGTCACCTCGGGCGGCGGGTCGAGGATTTCGTCCGGGCGGCCGATCCGCTCGCGGACCCAGGCGAAGTAGACGAGCTTCATCGCGGCCTCACGCGTCGTCGTCGATGACGTGCCGGATGCCGGCGCGCATGTAGTCCCAGCCGGTCCACAGGGTCAGCGCGGCGGCGACCCAGAGCAGGACGAGGCCGATGTCGATGGTGTGCGGCAGGATCTGCTCCCCCGCCGGTCCGGCGATGAGGAAGCCGAGCGCCACGAGCTGCACTCCGGTCTTCCACTTGGCGACCCGGCTCACCGGCACGCCGACCTTCAGCTCGGCGAGGTACTCGCGCAGGCCCGAGACCAGGATCTCCCGGCACAGGATCACGATCGCGGCCCAGATCGAGTAGCCGGTGATCGAGTGGTCGGCGCACAGCATCAGCAGGCAGGCGGCGACGAGGAGCTTGTCGGCGATCGGGTCGAGCATCCGCCCGAGCGCCGAACTCTGCGCGTAGGTGCGGGCGACGTAACCGTCGAGATAGTCGGTGATCGCCGCGGCGACGAACACCGCCAGCGCGCTGAACCGCGCGGTCGGGTCGAGCGGCCAGAACAGCAGCGCCACCACCACCGGGACCGCGACCAGACGGCCGTAGGTCAGGAGGTTGGCGAGGTTCAGGGCCTTCGACCGGCGCCGGGGCAGGACCGCGTTCATTGCCCCGGGTGAAACCACGCGCGGGGAGGGGCCGTCAACCGGTTTGGGGCCGCCGGAGCGTGCGGCGCAGATGCCGGATTCTCACCGCGCGATACCCGTCGGGTTCCGGGATAGAGCGCGTGCAGCTCGCGCCTCGGCCTCGATCTCTCTTGCCCATCCGCCGGCCAGGGCCTCGAACCTCTCATACGATTTCCGGTTGATCGCTCGGCGATCCCTGCGGGATCGTGGCGATTGCTGCGCAATCGCCTCGCGATGCGGACATCGGCTTCGCTCATGCGTGCGGAGCAAAGCTCCGCCGCGCGGGCTGGTGATACGGGATCCGGAAGCAATCTTCCGGATCCCGTATCATAGATCTTCTTCGGGCTGGGATGGGGGCTCGGATCTTTCCAGCGCAACGCGATGACGAACGGCTCGGCGGCGCGCCAATCGTGGACCACGGCTCCACGCATGGACGATGCGTAGAAGCTCTTGTCGAGGACCCCGCGCTCGAAGCCCGTAGCAATCAGTTCATAGTGATTGAGGAAGAAAACGATCTTTGTTCTCTGGTCGATTTCGTAGGGATTTTTCGGTCTGAGGATGGCGTCGAGAGGCGTCTTCTTGGTCGGGTCGTCCGGCGCCAGGGCATTGCGGAACGCGACGGCAAGATCACGGTAGAATTCCGACGACTCGGCTTTCTCGATCAGGTCGAGCGTCGCCTTGAGACGGGCGATCTCCCGGTTGTTGCGGATCGTGACCGTAGCGTAGATCCCTGCGGCGATCACCGATACCAGGGTCGCGATGGCAGGGACGAACGGGCTCCACCATGGCATCGATGTCGCCCGTTACCTGATTCGCTCCCGCAACCTCACGTCAGTAGCGAACGCCTTCAAGCTTTCTCATGACGATCTCCATCGGCGTCGTCCGGGTTCCGAGACAGGGACGGTTCCAGAACTCCCCCGGATGAGAAATCATGTGGGAGCACCCGGAGCCCGGGCAAGCCGGATGCTCAGCCGTTGGCGTGAAAGAAGTCGTACACCGCCCGCGCGGTGGCGGCGTTGACGCCCGGGGTGCGGGCGAGGTCTTCGAGCGCCGCCCGCTCGATCGCCTTCACCGTCCCGAAATGGTGCAGCAGCGCCCGCTTGCGGGTCGGGCCGATGCCCGGGATCTCGTCGAGGGGGTTCTTCACCAGCTCGCGCTTGCGCTTGGCCCGGTGCGCCCCGATGGCGAAGCGGTGGGCCTCGTCGCGCAGGCGCTGGACGAAGTACAGGGTCGGGTCGCGCGGCGGCAGCTTGAACGGCGGCTTGGCCGGAAGGAAGAAGGTCTCGCGGCCGGCGTCGCGGTCGCGGCCCTTGGCGATGCCGACCAGCGGCACGTCGGTGACGCCGATCTCCTCCAGGGCGGTGCGGGCCGCGTCGAGCTGGCCGCGCCCGCCGTCGATCAGCACGAGGTCGGGCCAGGGCGGAAACACGTCGGAATCCTCCGGCGGCGGCGCCTCCGGCACCGCCGGTCCGCCTTCGGCCGCGGCGACCGCCGCCTCGGCCGGGGTGCGGGGATGCTCCTTGACCAGACGGCTGAAGCGGCGGTGCAGCACCTCGCGCATCATGCCGTAATCGTCGCCGGGCTTCACCTCGGCCGACTTGATGGTGAAGGTGCGGTAATGGGTCTTCATGAACCCGGTCGGCCCGGCGACGATCATCGCTCCGACCGCGTTGGTGCCCATGATGTGCGAGTTGTCGTAGACCTCGATCCGCCGCGGCGCCCGCGCCAGCCCGAGCGAGGTGCCGAGCGCCGCCATCAGCTTGCCCTGCGAGGCGGTGTCGGCGAGGCGGCGGCCGAGCGCCTCCTTCGCGTTGCGGGCGGCGTACTCGACGAGGTTGCGCCGCTCGCCCCGTCGCGGGTCGTGGATCTCGACCCGGTTCTCGGCCCGGGTCGAGAGCGCGGCGGCCAGCAGCTCGGCATCCTCGATCGCGTGCGAGACCAGGACGAGGCGCGGCGCCGGCTTGTCGTCGTAGAACTGGCCGATGAACGAGCCGAGCACCTCGGACGGGCCCATCGAGCGGTCGGCCTTCGGGAAGTAGGCGCGGTTGCCCCAGTTCTGCCAGTTGCGGAAGAAGAACACCTCGATGCAGAACTGCCCGGCCTGCTCGTCGAGGGCGAAGACGTCGGCCTCCTCGATGTCCTGGGTGTTGACGCCCTGCACGCCCTGGATGGCGGCCAGCGCGGCGATGCGGTCGCGCAGGCGCGCCGCCTTCTCGAACTCCCAGGTCTCGGCCGCCCCCTGCATCTCGGCGGCGAGCCGCTCCTTCACCGCCGTCGACTTGCCGGACAGGAACGCCCGGGTCTCGTCGGCGAGCCTGGCGTAGTCCTCCGGCACGATCTCGCCGGTGCAGGGGCCCGAGCAGCGCTTGATCTGGAACAGCAGGCAGGGGCGGGTGCGGTTCTCGTAGTAGCTGTCGGAGCACGAGCGCAGCAGGAAGGCGCGCTGGAGCGCGTTGACCGTTCGGTTGACCGCCCAGACGCTCGCGAACGGGCCGTAATAGTTGCCCGGCCGGCGCCGGGCGCCGCGGTGCTTGACGAGCTGCGGCGCCTCGCCGTCGGCGGTGAGCAGGATGTAGGGCAGGGACTTGTCGTCCCGCATCAGCACGTTGAAGCGCGGCTTCAACTGCTTGATGAGGTTGGCCTCGAGCAGCAGCGCCTCGGTCTCGGTCGCCGTGGTGACGAACTCCATCGAGGCCGTCTCGGCGATCATCCGGGCGATGCGGTTCGAATGCGCCTGCCCCCGGGCGTAGGAGCCGACCCGGTTCTTCAGGTTCTTGGCCTTGCCGACGTAGAGCACGTCGCCCTTGGCGTCGAACATCCGGTAGACGCCCGGCGAGGGCGGCAGGGTCGACCAGAACCGCCGGATCACCTCGGTCCCGGCCCGCAACTGGCCGGCCTCGGCGTCGAGGTCGAAGTCGATCTCCGGCGCGGTGTCGAGGGCCTCGACCGCCTCGTCGGCGTCCTCGTCGAGGACGTCGAGGGCGTCGGGCGGGACGTCGTTCCCGGTGGTGCGGCTCATGTCCACCGATGTAAGAGGCCGGGCGGCGGGAGGAAAGGGCGGCGCGTCCGGCTCCCGGGGGGATCAGTCGAACAGCCGCCGCATGATGGCGGTGCCGACGCCGGCCCGCCTCGACCCGCTCGAAGGCGCGGACGTAGCTGCCGGCGTAGAAGCCGCGCACCATCTCCACCCGCGTGTCGAGCCCGTCGTCGAACTTGATGGCGAAGCTGCCCGACAGCCCGCGCACCACCGTCGCCCCGACGGAGCGGCCGCGGATGGTGCAGGTCAGCCGCGTCCCCGGGGCGCACGGCATCACGCCCTGCACCCGGGCGCCGCTGACCGAGATGTCGGCGAGACGGAACATCATCGGCCGGTCGGCGAGCTGCAGCATGATGGCCTCGTCGGTCGCGAACCGCTCTGCCTTGCGCCGCCGCGGCTGCTCGATGCAGACGAAGCACACCACGATCAGCACCGCGAGGTTGTACCAGCTCCACGCGAAGGCCAGCCCGCCGGAGGTGAGGCTGTCGCCCCGCACGTGGATCGCGAAGGCGTAGAGGATGCCGGCGAGGGTCAGGACGACGAGGGTCCCGTAGATCCTCAGGAGGCCCCACTCGACGAAACGCTGCCCGCGGTCGCCGCCCTTGGCGGTGACCTTGAACTTCTGGCCCTGCGGGCGGAGCAGGCCGGCGACGACGGCCCGGAGGATCGCCGGGGTCGCGATGAACTGGGACACGTCGGTCATGAACATCAGCGAGCGCCCGGTCGAGATCCAGCTCATCGTGATCGATTGCCAGAGGAAGAACGGCAGGAAGTAGCCGAGGAGGTCCCACAGGTCGGCGTCGACGGCGTGGACGCCGAACAGGAGGTAGGCCGGGGGGATCAGCAGGCCGAGGAACTTCGCGACGTACACCGCCGTCCAGTTCAGGAAGGTGTCGACCAGCGACAGCCGGTCGATGAAGTCGAGCCGGGACGAGCGCGAGAACGGACCGCTGCGCCCGCGCGCGATCTGCATGAAGCCGAGGCACCAGCGGCCGCGCTGGGTGATGTATTCCTTCAGCCCCTCGGGGGCGAGCCCGAGCGTCAGCGGCTCGTTGAGGTACGACGTGGTGAACCCGCTCTCCTTCAGGCGCAGGGTCAGCAGGTAGTCCTCGGTCACGGAGTCGGTCGGGAAGCCGCCGAGCCGCAGCAGCGGCTCGAAGCGGATGACCGACGACGTGCCGCAGCAGAACGCGGCGCCCCAGGCGTCCTTGGCGGCGAGGACGACGTCGAAGAAGAACCGCTGCTCGTCGGGCCAGACATGCGCCGCCGCGAGATTGATCTGGATCGGGTCCGGGTTGATGAAGTGCTGCGGCGTCTGGACCAGTCCGACGCCCGGTTCGCGGAACAGGCACAGCGCCCGCGACAGGAAGTTCGGCAGCGGGACGAAGTCGGCGTCGAGGATCGACACGAAGGCGGGCGGATCGGGAAGCCGCGCGACGTGGGCGAGGGCGTGGTTGATGTTGCCAGCCTTGGCGTGGCTGTTGTCGGGCCGGGTGAGGTAGCGGCAGCCGAGGCGGGCGGAGAGGTCGCGCAGCCAGTCCCGGCGGCCGTCGTCCAGCACCCAGACGCGGTAGTTCGGGTGGTCCATCCCGGTCGCGCCGATCATCGTGCGCTCGAGGATCGCCTCCTCCTCGTTGTAGGTGCAGATGAAGACGTCGACGAGCGGCGGCGGCACGCTCGCGAGCCAGTCCTTGTTCGCCTCGACCTCCGCGCTGCGGTTCCGGGTCCGGGCCAGGAAGACCATCGCCAGGGCCGCGGCGGCGAGGGAGGCGGCTTCGGCGAGCAGGAAGACGAGCCCGGCGGCGAAATCGACCGTCCATCCCGTCGGCGGCAGGGTGCTGGTCACCCGCCAGACGAAGTAGCGGGCGAGCAGCGCCAGCGTCACGCCGACCATCAGCACGCGCGCCGGCATGTGCTCCCGCCGCAGCCAGGGGACGATCATGACGGCGAGGCCCGCGATGGCGAAGGCGGGGGCGAGGGCCGTCAGGAGCGGGGACATCACCGCGTCCCCGCCTCGTCGCCGCCGAAGACGACGCGGCCGGTGCGGCCGACGCCGCAGCGCGGCTGGGCGCCGGAATCCCGGAGCGCGACCGTGACCCGGTAGGGCTCCTTGCTGAGGGCGGCCGGCGTGATCGCGAGGTTGGCGGGCGCCCCGGCCAGCCCGGTGAGGTTGGCGACGCTGCCGACGAGGTCGGGGCCGCCATCGGCGGGGATGAAGCGGGCCGGGCTGCCGACCGACAGGCGGTTGTAGACCGCCTCGGTCACGTTCGCGGTGACGTAGGTCGCCGAGCAGTCGATGAACCGGACGAGGTCCTGCCCGACCCGCACCTGCTCGCCGGGCGAGACCAGCACCTCCCAGACGCGCCCGGCGACCGGCAGCGTCATCGTCGCCTCGGCGCGCGCCCGGTGATGCGTGGTCTCCGCGTCGATCTCCGCGCGCAGACGGTCGGTCTCGGCGGCGAGGGCGTCGTCCTCGGCGCGCAGGTCGGCGACGCGCTGGCGGGCCTCGTCGCCGCGCTGGATCGAGCTCGGGCGATCGTTGTAGCTGTCGCCGATGAAGATCCCGGCCCGGGCGTTCTTCAGCTCGACCGAGGCCGCCGTCAGGCGATGCCGCGTCGCGACCTCGGTCCCGGCCGCCGCGCTCGCCTCGCGGGCCAGCCGCGCCAGCTCCGCCGCCGAGACGCTGCCGCTGCGGGCCAGGGCCGCCGCCCGTTCGCGGGCCGCCGCGGCCTCCTCCCGGCGAACCGCCGCGACCGCGATCAGGCTCTCCAGTTCGGCCGAGCGCGCCTCGAGCTGCTCGATCCGGCCGTGGCGGAACTGTTCCGCCTGTTCCGCGAGGGCGGCCGCCAGCATCTCGGCGTGGCGGAGCTTCGCGGCGACCGTCGTCCGCTGGCCCCGGACCTGGCCGAGCTGGCGCTGCAACGCGGCGAGCGACGCCCGGTCGGCCCGGGCATCGACCACGCTCAGCAGCGCGGTGCCGCGGGGAACGATCGCCGTCGGCGAGAGGTCCGGCTGGGCGGCGACGACCTCGCCGGCGATCGGCGCGCGCAGGGTGACGACGCGGGCGTTGACGACCGCCTCGACGCTGGAGGTCTGCAGCAGGGCGCGCAGCGGGACCACGCCGAACACCGCCACCACGACGGCGCCCAGGAGGGTCTTGCCGGCGCGTCGGACGACCGGCTCGCGCCACCACGCGCCGCGCGCCGCGGACTTCGCCGCCGGGGCCGGATCTGCCGGCGGAGCCGGGTCCGGCACCGGCGGCGCGAACAGGGGAAGGTTCTCCTCGAGGGTGCGGTGCAGGCCGTGCACGTCGAGGGCGGGCCGTTCCGGGGACGACGCGGATTCCGCCGACGGAGCGGGCTCCGGCGCGGGATCGGGGATCGAGGCGTGAGGCGCCTCCTCCGGCGGCGTCGTGATCTCGGTCTCGGTCGGCCAATGCCGTTTCGCTGCGCTACGCATCACCGCGGTTCCAACCCGGCTCGTGGTCTGTCGTCGAGCCGATGAGAGCGCCACGGTGGATGAAGAATTCCTGCGTGACCCGGGTCTTCGATCCGGAATGGTGACCGGATCGCGAAGGCGATATCGAGCATTCTCGGGATCGCGGCGGACCAGATCGCGGCGACGCGCCGGCTTCTCCGGCGGGTGCGACCGCAGGGACGCTCGCGAGCGCGGCGCTGGTCCCGATCGCAGCGGGGATCGGCCATTGCGGTGCGCCGCCGGACGGGCCATGACCCGACGCCGGACGGCGACCGAGGGAGGCTCCGGGCGTGCCGGCCGGCACCTGCAAACCCGGAAGGCGCCGGCGCCCGCCGGCAGAGTGACTCCCGCCATGGCGCTCCAAGCCTGCACCATCGCGTCGCGCATCCGCATCCGGCACGGCCGCCCGGCGGTGCGGACGGTCGAGAACGCGCTCTACCTGCCCCACAGCGAGGCCCGCGGCCGGCCCTCGGCGCTGTTCGACGCGGCGCGGCTTTTCGTGCCGGAGAGCGTCGACCGGCGCGGGCGGCGGAACGAGCCGGCGTGGCAGCGCACCGACTGGCCCGACGACCTGCCGGCCTCGGTGCCCGAGGCGCCGGAGGAGACCTACCTGTTCCTCGGCGGGGCCCACATGCATTACGGGCACTTCGTCATCAACACGCTGCCGCGGTTTTGGCCGCTCCTCGACCGGGACGCGCCGCGCCCGCCGATCCTCTGCTACGCGCCGGTCGCCGAGGCGCTGTGGCAGCCCTACCGCTTCGCCGTCGACATCCTCGCCCGCCTCGGGCTGGCGCCGCGGGACATCGCGGCCTTCGACGAGCCGCGGTTGCTGCGCCGGGTGGTGGTGCCGGCGCCGGCGCTCCAGGAGGAGGTCTTCGCCCACCCGGTCTACCGCGACCTCTGCCTCGCGGTCGGCGCCGGCTGCTACGCGCCGGAGGAGGTCGATGCCGAGGCGCGCCCGGCCTACCTCGCCAAGACCCGGCTCGCGGGGGGCGTGCGGCGGATCGACAACGAGGACGAGGTGGTGGAGGTGCTGGAGCGCGCGGGCGTCGAGATCGTCCACCCCGAGGCGATGAGCTTCGCCGAGCAGGTCCGGCTGTTCGCGACCCGCCGCGTGGTGCTCGGCTCGGTCGGCTCGGCGCTCCACACCGCGATCTTCGCGCCGCCCGGCCGGCGGGTGATCGGCCTGAGCCACGCGGCTCGGATCAACCCGACCTTCCACCTCGTCGACGTGCTGGCGGGCAACGAGGTCGCGTACCTGCATCAGCCCGGGACCCGCGACGCCCACGGTGGCGCCTTCAGCATCCGGCACCGCCTGCCCGACCCGCGCGGGGCGGCCGAGGATCTGCTGCGCCGGACCGACGCGATGCTGGCGCCCCGGCGCCCGGCACCGTTCGCGCCGGTGGAGCGGGCGCTCGCTGCCCTGGCGCGCCGGCTCCGGCGGTCCTGACGGCAGATCTCATACGATTTCCAGTTGATCGCTCGGCGACCCTTGCGGAAATCGGCTTCGCTCATGCGTGCGGAGCAAAGCTCCGCCGCGCGGGCTGGTGATCCGATTGTCGGAACTGATCGTCCGAAAATCGTATCAGCGGTTTCCGATCGGGATCGCTCGGCGGTCGCGGCAGGATCGTGGCGATCGCGGTGCAATCCGTCGCGCTTTGCCATCGACGTGTCGACGGCAAAGCGTCCGGCGCATCAGCGCCGGCGCCGGTTCGGGCTCGCCTTGCGCCTCCGAACGAGTCCGTCCGAAAGCGCGGCGGTATCAGTCGCCACCGGCTGAGCGGACCCTGGTGAATGACACCCGTGCGCGGGCCGGCGAGCCGATGCGTTTCGCGACGAGCACGGGTCTTCGCCTCTGCCCGCGGGCGGGGCGAGGAGACCGCGCACGGACCGCCGTGGCCATCCTCGTATCCGGGTCCGAGCCTCTCCGGGATGCGGCTGCGGATGCGGGCAGGGAGAACCGGTCTCCACTCAGTCGAACAGCGAGTCGATGTCGGACTGATCGACGTGGCCGGAATCCTCGGCCAGCTTGGGGCCGTTGAGCAGGCTGCTCTCGTCGTCGGGATTGCTCGGTGCGAGATCGCCGATGAGGTCGCGGAACGCGTCGAGACCGCCCCAGGCCTCGATCATCCGGTCGATATGGTCCTCGACGAACTTCAGGACGCTGACGATCTTGCTGATGCGCTGGCCGGTCAGGTCCTGGAAGTTGCAGGCTTCGTACAGCGTCACCGTGCGTTCGAGGATCGCCTCGATGCTCGACGTGTCGTTGCCCTTGGCCGTCGCCTTGAGCACCGAGGCATGGGTCTCGATGTCCTCGACGGCGGCGAGGATCGAGGTCGCGGCACGCTCGGTCGCCTCCACCACGGCGTCGAGCTCGTCGGCGGCACGCCGCACGCCCTTGCCGTCGTTGTCCTGGCGATGCAGCATCGCGATGTCGCGCTTGGTGCGGCCGATCGCGTCCTTCATCACGTCGAGTTCGTGGCGCAGGCCGTAGACCTCGGTGATCTCGCGCCGGCACGCCTCGACCACGTCGGTGGTGGTCGCCTGGGTCAGGCGCTTGAGCTCGTTGACCGCGGACAGGATCTCCGAGATGCGGTGGTCGTCCGCCGCCGCGGAAGCGACCGGAACCTCGATCGGCGCCGTGGTCGCGAGATTGCCTTCGATGCGGAAGCGCTTGTTCTTCATGGTGCCGAGTGAGTCCGCCGTCGCGGCCGCGGTGCCGCCAACCTCTTGCAGGCTCCACTGAATAGATTGCGATTTGCTGAACGTTGCCCGAGATGTGGCGACATTTCGGATCGATTCACGCTAATCGACGATTGTCGAATCGAGGCGCGGGGTTAGCGAAGCGCACACCATGTTCCTTCACCGCCCGCGAGCATCGGGCGGCGTTTCCTCGCGGTCGAGCGAGGACAAGGAGCGCGGGGATGACAGGAGCCGGAACCTTGCGGGCCGCCGGATTGGCGGTCCTGCTGCTGGCCGGGCCGGCGGCGGCACAGGAGGCGGGTCAGTATGGCGGTGGGTTCATCGAGTTCCTGATGACCGGACGCGACCCCGGCGCGGTGGCGCGCCCGGTGCGGCCGGCCCCGGTTGCCGCGGACGGAAGCATCCTGGCACGGCCGGGGCCGCGCTCCGGGGACTGGATCGGCCGCCAGGACGCCGACCCGCTGCCGGCGGCCCGGGCGCCCGTCGCGCCCCGCGTCGCGGCGCTGCCGCAGCCGGGCCTGCCGCAGGGGTATGCCGACGAGGCGGCGCCCGCGCGGGCGCCCGACCCCCGCTTCGCCCGCCAGACCGTGCCCTACGAGGGCCGCTACGGCCCCGGCACGATCGTCATCGATACGCCTTCGCGCTTCCTCTACCTCGTCCAGGGCAACGGGCAGGCCCTGCGTTACGGCATCGGCGTCGGACGGCCGGGCTTCGCCTGGTCGGGCGTGAAGACGGTGAGCCAGAAGCGGGAATGGCCGGGCTGGACGCCGCCGCCCGAGATGCTGCGCCGCCGGCCCGACCTGCCGACCCACATGGCGGGCGGCCCGTCCAATCCCCTCGGCGCCCGGGCGCTGTATCTCGGCTCGTCGCTCTACCGCATCCACGGCACCAACGAGCCGCACACGATCGGGCAGAACGTCTCGTCCGGCTGCATCCGGATGATGAACCAGGACGTGATGGACCTCTACGAGCGGGTCCCGGTCGGGACGAAGGTCGTGGTGATCTGATGCCGGGGGTCGTCTTCGACGACCTCCGGTTCTGTTCCCGGATCTTCGTCAAGCCCGAGCCGTTCCACAGCCGTTCAAGCTCTGGGCCTGGAGCATCTTCCGACGGAGCGGATGCCGCTTCGTCGCAGAAAATGCGGCGAAATCAATGACCTGGAGCAGGGTCCGATTGCGGCGTGATCGGACCCTGCTCCAGCATCGACGATCCGAGATGGGTCGACGGCCCGATGCGTCGGCATCTCGGGCCCTCGGTACGACGTGAGACGGGCCCCGCCGCGGCGTCGCGGCGGGGCCCGATGACGGGGGAGGGGGCTTACACCCAGTCGTCGTCCCCGCCGCCGACGTCGCCGTCGTCGTAGGACGCATCCTGGAAGTCCGCGCCGCCGCCGCTCAGCGGCGAGCCGAAATCCTCGGCGCCCGCCGGCTGGTTGCCGGAGCCGAAGTAGTTGTTCTCGACCACCGTCTCGCCGCCCGCACCCGCGCCCGCGCCGGAACCGAGCGCGCCGAGGGAGGAGTGGCCGCCCGCGAAGGCGTTGCTCAGGGCGCTGCCCAGCAGCATGCCGCCGGCGGCGCCGGCCGCCATCGGCAGCGCGGTGGCCATGAAGCCGCCGCCGCGGGCCGGCTGCTGCGGCTGGCCGCCCCAGGGACCGCCCTGCTGCGGGGCGCCGTAGCCCTGCTGGGGCGGGAAGCCGCCGGGCTGGCCGTAGCCGCCGCCCTGCGGGCCACCCTGCTGGCCGTACCCGCCGCCCTGCTGACCCCAGGCGCCGGGGCGCTGCTGCGGCTGCGGCTGCGGCTCGGGCCGCGAGCCCCCGCCGAAGATGCTCGACAGGAAGCCACCGCCGCCGGACGACTGGCCGGCGCCCTGGCCGCGCTGAACCTCGGCCCGGGCCTGTTCGAGCTGCTGGTTGAGGCTCTTGATCGCCTCCTCCTGCACGTAGATGAGCTGGGCCATCGCGTAGGGAGCGTAGGGCTGGGCCCGCAGCTTGTCGGCGATGAAGCGCTCCGCGTCGGCATCGCGGGGCTGCTGCGCGGCCTGCTCCAGGCGCTGGAAAATGCCGTTGATGACGTCGCGTTCTTCGCTGTTCATGGAGGCGTACTCCGTTCGGATACCGTGGCGGTTTTTGCACCGCGGCGACCACGAGATGGGTGGTTGAACCCGGTTTGTCAGGGGGCGCCGGGGTTCAACCGTCGCGTTTTCGGCGCCTGGACAGATTACGTTTTCGTCATGACGGACAATCCCGCGCCACCGCGAAAGGATCCGGCCGGGACGCCGCGGCGCGGCGGGTGCTGGACGTCTGCCAGCCCTTGGGCCCGATCCCGGCTCCTGATAAGGACGGCTCCGCGGCGGCCGTGACGGGGCCGCCGCTGGGGAGGACGGACATGGATCGACTGAGTGTCGGCGGCCTGAACGTGGCGAAGGTGCTTCACGACTTCGTGGTCGAGGAGGCGCTGCCCGGCACCGGGATCTCGCCCGAGGTGTTCTGGGGCGGGCTCGGCGCGATCGTGCGCGATCTGACCCCGAAGAACCGCTCCCTGCTGGCCAAGCGCGACGCGATCCAGGACCGGCTCGATTCCTGGCACCGCGAGCACTCCGGCAGGCCGGCCGACCCGGCGGCCTACGAGTCCTTCCTGCGCGAGATCGGCTACCTGCTGCCCGATCCGGGTCCGGTGCAGGTGCGGACCGGGAACGTCGACGACGAGATCGCCCGCATCGCCGGGCCGCAGCTCGTGGTGCCGGTCTCGAACGCCCGCTACGCCCTCAACGCCGCCAACGCCCGCTGGGGCTCGCTCTACGACGCGCTCTACGGCACCGACGCGGTGTCGGAGGAAGGCGGCGCCACCCGCGGCGGCGGCTACAACCGCACCCGCGGCGCCCGGGTCGTCACCCGCGCCCGCTCCTACCTCGACCGGATCGTCCCGCTCGCCGGCGGCCGCCACGCCGACGTCGTCACCTACGTCGTCGAGAACGGCGCTCTCCTCGCCAACCTCAACAGCGGCGAGACCGTGCCGCTGGCGCGGCCCGACGCCTTCGCGGGCTATCGCGGCCGGGCGGGCATGCCCTCGGCGCTGCTCCTGCGCCACAACACGCTGCACATCGAGGTCGTCCTCGACCGCACCCATCGGATCGGCCGCTTCGACGCCTCCGGCGTCGCCGACATCCTGCTCGAATCCGCGATCTCGACGATCATGGACCTCGAGGACTCGGTCGCCGCGGTCGACGCCGATGACAAGGTCGTCGTCTACCGCAACTGGCTCGGCCTGATGAAGGGCACGCTGGCGGCGGCGTTCGAGAAGGACGGCCGCACCCAGGAGCGCCGCCTCAACCCCGACCGGCACTACATCGCCCCGGGCGGCGGCGAGGTGGTGCTGCCCGGCCGGTCCCTGATGCTGGTGCGCAACGTCGGCCACCACATGGACACCGACGCGGTGCTCGACGGCGAGGGCCGGGAGATCCCCGAGGGGATGCTCGACGCCGCCGTGACCGCGCTGATCGCGATCCACGACCTCAAGGGCGATTCCGGCTTCCGCAACAGCCGCAAGGGCTCGGCCTACATCGTCAAGCCGAAGATGCACGGGCCCGAGGAGGTCGCCTTCGCGGTCGAGCTGTTCGACCGGGTCGAGACGATGCTCGGCCTGGAGCGCAACACGCTCAAGATGGGCATCATGGACGAGGAGCGCCGCACCACGGTCAACCTCGCCGCCTGCATCCAGGCGGCGGCGGAGCGGGTGGTGTTCATCAACACCGGCTTCCTCGACCGCACCGGCGACGAGATCCACACCTCGATGGAGGCCGGCCCGGTCATCCGCAAGAACGACATGAAGTCGACGCCCTGGATCAAGGGCTACGAGGAGAACAACGTCGACGTCGGCCTCGCCTGCGGCCTGCTCGGCCGGGCGCAGATCGGCAAGGGCATGTGGGCGGCGCCCGACGCCATGGCCGACATGCTGGTGCAGAAGGGCAATCACCCGAAGGCCGGCGCCAGCACCGCCTGGGTGCCCTCGCCGACCGCCGCGACGCTGCACGCCCTGCACTACCACGAGACCGACGTCCGCGCCCGCCAGGAGGAGCTCGCCCGCCGGCCGCGCTCGGCCCTGCACGACATCCTCCAGATCCCGCTCGCGCGCTCGAACTTCGCCCCCGACGACGTGCAGCAGGAGATCGACAACAACGCCCAGAGCATCCTCGGCTACGTCGTGCGCTGGATCGACCAGGGCGTCGGCTGCTCGAAGGTGCCGGACATCCACGACGTCGGCCTGATGGAGGACCGCGCCACGCTGCGGATCTCCTCGCAGCACATCGCCAACTGGCTGCATCACGGCGTGGTCAGCGAGGCACAGGTGATGGAGACGATGAAGCGGATGGCCAAGGTGGTCGACCGCCAGAATGCCGGCGACCCGCTCTACCGCCCGATGGCGCCGGACTTCGACGGCTCCGCCTTCAGGGCCGCCTGCGACCTCGTCTTCAAGGGCCGCGTGCAGCCCAACGGCTACACCGAGTGGGTCCTCACCGCCCGCCGCCGCGAGGCCAAGGCCGCCGGCGCCCCGGCCTGATCCCGCTCCGGCCCCTTCCCGCGTCGGGAAGGGGCTTCGCCCATGGGACGCGGCCGGTCTCCGATCCTGCGGCGACCGGCCGGAGGCGGCTACTTCACCATCGGGCAGCCGCCATCCGCCATCGGCCGGAACGCCTGATCGGCCGGCACCGTGTCGACGAGGGTGTAGTAGTCGTAGGCCCCCTTCGACTCGCCCGGCTTCTTCACCTCGAACAGGTAGATCGGGTGGATCGCCCGCCCGTCCGGGCGCACGCTGAGGTCGCCGAAGAGCTTGTCGCGCGGGGGCTGGCGCTTCATCTCCGCGACCGCGGTGCGCCCGTCGTCGCTGCCGGTGCGGGCCACGGCGTCGAGTAGACGCCGGCCTGGTTGCCGCTCGGCACCTTGCCGGCCTGGCCCGGGCGCGCGGCGAAACGCTTCGCGAAGGCGCGGGTCTCGTCGCTCATGTCCCAGTAGAACGACTCGGTCAGCAGCAGGCCCTGGGCGTCCTTCAGGCCCATGGCGTGAACGTCGTTGATGAAGACCAGGAACGCGACCAGGGACTGGCCGCCCGCCTTCAGCCCGAACTCGTTGGCCTGCTTGACGATGTTGATCGCGTCCGCGCCCGCGTTGGCGAGCCCGACCACCTTGGCGCCCGAGCCCTGGGCCTGGAGCAGCAGCGAGGAGAAGTCCGCCGTGCCGAGGGGATGGCGGCTCGCGCCCTTCACGGATCCGCCATGGCCCTCGACGTAGTTCCTCGCCTCGGCCTCGATGCCCTGGCCGAGCGCGTAGTTCACGGTCAGGAAGTACCACGACTGGCCGCCGCGCTTCATCATCGCCGCCGCGGTGGTGTTGCCGGTCGCCCAGGCGTCGTTGACCCACTGCACGGTGTTGGGCGAGCACGCCTTGCCGGTGAGGTCCGAGGTGGCGGTGGCGGAGGCGAGCAGCGCCATCCGGGTGTCGCGCACCAGCGCGTTGACCGCGAGCCCGACCGACGAGTTCTGGACGTCGACGACGGCGTCGACCTTCTCGACGTCGAGCCACTTGCGGGCGATGGCCGAGCCGACATCCGCCTTGTTCTGGTGGTCCGCGGCCACGATCTCGACCCGGATGCCCTTCGCCCCGCCGGCGAAATCCTCGGCGGCCATCCGGGCGGCCTCGACCGAGCCCTGGCCGTTGGTGTCCTGGAACGGCCCCGACATGTCGGTCAGCACGCCGACCCGCACCACGCCGTCGGAGACCTCCGCCCGGGCGGCCGGGCCCGCCACCCCGGCGGCGAGCAGCGTCGTGGCGGCCAGCGCCGCCTGCATCGTCCTGCGCATTCTCGTCCTCCCCTGTTGTCGTGGTTCTCGATCAGACCTGCCGGTCGGGCAGGGTCACCACGAGCCCGTCGAGATCGGGCGTCGCGGTGATCTGGCACGACAGCCGGCTCGTCGGCCTGCGCTCGGCGGCCGCGCCGTCGAGCAGGGCGTCCTCGTCCTCGCCGGGCGGCGGCAGGCGGTCGGCCCAGGTCTCGTCCACGTAGACGTGGCAGGTGGCGCACATCGCGTTGCCGCCGCACTCGGCCACGATGCCCTCGATCCCCTGGCCGATGGCGGCCTGCATCAGGCTCGCGCCCTCCGGAACGGCGAGGTCTCGCGGCGAGCCGTCCGGGCGGATGACGGTGATGGTCGGCATGGCTCTCGTCCCTCAGGCGGCGGTCAGGGTGACGGGCAGGCGCTCCAGGCCCCGGAGCGTGTTGTTGTAGCGGCGCACGGCCGGGCCGGTGATCGCGATCGATCCCACACGGGCGGCGAGGGCGGAGAGGATCACCTCGCCCTCGAGGCGGCCGAGGAGCTGGCCGACGCACATGTGGATGCCCGAGCCGAAGCCGACATGGCCGACCGTCGCGCGGGCCGGGTCGTAGCGGTCGGGCGCGTCCCAGCGGCGCGGGTCGCGGTTGGCGGCGCCGAGGAACATCAGCACCTTGGAGCCCTCGTCGAGATGCGCGCCGCCGATCTCGACCGGCCGGGTCGTGGTCCGGAAGAAGGTCTGGACCGGGCTCTCGAAGCGCACCGCCTCCTCGAAGGCGGCGCGGGCGAGGCCGGGGTCGGCCTTCAGCCGCGCCCAGGCTTCGGGAAAGCGGGCGAGGCAGTAGACCGCCGCCCCGATGCTGTTCACGGTGGTGTCGAGCCCGGCGGTCAGCAGCGAGCGCACGAGGAGCGGCGCCTCGTCGTGGGTGATGGCGCCGGCATCGGCCGCCGCGTGGATCGCCGCGCCGAAGCCGTCGGGCGCGAGGTTCTCGCGCCGGCACTGCTCCGTCACCCAGGCGACGTGCGGCGCCGCGGTCTCGAAGGCCCGCCGGCGCAGCTCGTTGGGCGGGCCGAAGGCGTTGAAGGCGAGGCCGGCATAGGGCAGCAGGTGCTCGCGCCCGTCCTGGCGCAGGCCGACCGCCTCCGGAAACACCGAGAGCGGGAACGCCTCGGCGAGGTCGGCGACCGCATCGATCTCGCGGCGGGCGAGGAGGTCGTCGACCAGCCGCACGGCGGCCGCCTGGAACCGCTGGCGCAACGTCTTCATCACGGCGGGCGAGAGCACCCGGCTCAGCACCGCGCGGGTGCGCCCGTGCGCCGGCGGGTCGGCCATGACCAAGGCGGGCGACGGGCTGACCTTCGACGGTGCGCCCGTGCGCCGGCGGGTCGGCCTCCAGGATCAGGCTCTGGGGCCGCCACGGCGTCTCCCTGGCGAAGTCGCTCAGGCCGACGCCGCGGCCGGAGCAGAAGGTCTCAGGGTCGTGCAGCACGGCCCGGACCTCCTCATGGCGGGCGACCGCGTGGACGCCCCAGCGCGGCAGCCACACCACCGGGCCGGCCTCGCGCAGCGCCTCGTGGATGCGGTGCGGATCCTCGAAGAACTCGGTCGAGAACGGATCCACGTCGACGATCGGCGCTCCCGTGGCGTGCATTCCGGCCACGATCGCCGCCCGATCCGGTGCATTCGACTGTGGATGATATGCGGGAACGGTCATCGTTTCTCCTCCCGTTCTTTGTTTTTACTCGAAGGTTAGTGGAAAATCCGGCGCGATCCGATGATTCCGGTCCCGGATTGCTTATGGTGGCCTCGACGTCCGGCCTCGGCTGCGCCATAACCCCGACCTGACACGGACCTTCGAGGCGGGACATGGCACCGGGGCGGGCGAAACGCGCGGCGGATCGGACGGCGGAGCCCGACGCCGCGGGAACGGGGCCGCGGCTCGATCTCGACCGGTACGTGCCCGCGCTCCTGACCTTCGTCGCCAACAAGCTGTCGCACAGCGCCAGCGCCACCTATCAGCGGCGCTTCGGCGTCAACGTGACCGAGTGGCGGATCATGTCGCTGCTCGCCATCGAGCCCGGCATCCCGGCCTCGCGCATCTGTCAGGTGATCGGGTTCGACAAGGGACCGGTGAGCCGGACCCTGGCCTCGATGGAGCGCCGCGACCTCGTCGCGACGGATGCCGACCCGTCCGACGCGCGCCGGCGCCTGATCCGGCTCACCGCCCGGGGCACGGCGCTGCACGACGAGGTCATCGTCGTGGCGCTCGACCGCGAGCGGCGCCTGCTGGCCTGCCTGACGCAGGACCAGCAGGACACCCTGATCCAGTTGCTGAACCGCCTGCATGCGAACCTTCCCGCGGTGACGAAGTCGGCCCTGTCCGTCAGGCCGCCGCGGCCTTGACCAGCGCGCGCAGATCGAAGGCCGGGTCGGCCGCCTCGTCCGGGCGCAGCGGGCGCCGCTCGGCGATGAGCCGGCGGGCGAGCATGTGGTCGGCCGGGCGGTTCACCGACTCGACGCCGACGAGCGTGTCCTGCCGGAAGCAGAACACCGAGAAGGCGCCGCTCCCGGGGTCGCCGCGCGCCACCGCCAGATCGTGCGGGTGGGCGAGGCCGGCGATCTGCAACTTCAGCCGGCCCTGGTCGCTCCAGAACCACGGCACCGCCGCGTAGGGCGCCGGTCGGCCGGCGAGGCGGGCGGCGACGCAGCGGGCCTGATCGACCGCGTTCTGCACCGATTCGATCCGCGTCGGCGCCCCATCGGCGAAGACGCTCGGGCAGGCGGCACAATTGCCGATCGCCGAGATCGCCGGGTCCGCGGTGAGCAGGTGCCGATCGACCAGGATGCCGTCCGCGACGGCGAGCCCGGCGTCGCGGGCCAGTTCCACGTTCGGCACGACGCCGATCCCGATCAGCACCAGGTCGGCGGGCAGGACGTCGCCGCCGGCCGTCTCGACCGCCGCGGCGCGTCCGTGCTCGCCCACGATGCGCGTCACGCCCGCGCCGAACGCGAACCGGATCCCGGCCGCCTCGTGGGTCTCCCGGACGAAGTCCGAGATCGGCCGGGAGGAGGCCCGAGCCATCACCCGGTCGGCGGCCTCGATCACCGTGACCGCGATGGATCGCGCCGCCGCCATCGCGGCGAATTCGAGCCCGATGAAGCCGGCGCCCACCACCACGACACGCGCCGCCCCGTCGAGGCGCCGCCGGATGTCCTCGGCCTCGGCCAGCGTGCGGAGCTGCACCACCCCGGGCAGGTCGGCGCCCGGCACCGGCAGCGGCCGGTTGCGGGCCCCCGTCGCGAGGATCAGGTGGTCGTAGGCGAGCCGCTCGCCGGAGGCGAGTTCCGCCCCCCGGCGGTGCCGGTCGAGGGCCACGACCGGCGTGCCGGGCTGCAGGGCGATGCGGTGGTCGGCGTAGAAGCTCCCGGGGCGAAGGGAGACGGAGTCGGCCGCCACCTTGCCGGTCAGGTAGGCTTTCGACAGCGGCGGGCGCTGATAGGGCGCGACCGGTTCGTCGCCGACCAGGGTCAGTGATCCGGCGAAGCCGGCCTCCCGCAGCGAGGCGGCGGCCTGGAAGCCGGCCTGCCCCGCGCCGACGATCACGACGGCACCGTCCTTGCCCGCGGCCTGGGCCTCGCGCATCGTTTCCTCCGTACCGGGCGATTGATCGCTCTCGACCGGACAGTGTCACGGTTCTGTTGCCATGGCAACCGTTTCGTTGCCATGGCAACTATGCGGCCGCCATGAGTGTGGGAACTGGCGTTGCTCGGGTGTGCGCTGAGCGGATCGGGCGCGCCGGCAGCATTTCGTGCCCAGCGTGGCGGCTCACGCCGAATCCATGCTCGTCGCTCAGGAACTGCTCAGTCGACGAGGGTGATCCATCCGTGGACCATGCGCGAGCACCCTCCCCGTCCGCGGCAGGGCTGTCCGGGGAAAACAAGGTGCTCGTCTCCCCTCTCCCCCTTGGGAGAGGGGATCCCGCGCTTGATTTTACGAGGAAATTTCCCCGGACAGTCGTGCGCAGAGGGGGAGGGGTAGGATTGCGGGGCCGGGAGCGATCCGGCCGGCGTCCGCCACGAGAACCGATGCGGATCGAATCCGCGATTCGCCCTCTCCGATGAGCGGGGAGGGCGACGGATCATACGATTTCCGATTGATCGCTCGGCGATCCCTGCGGGATCGTGGCGATTGCTGCGCAATCGCTTCGCGATGCGGAAATCGGCTTCGCTCAAGCGTGTGGAGCCTCCGGCTCCACCGCGCGGGCTGATGATACGGATTTCGGAACAAATCGTCCGAAATCCGTATCAGATGTCGAGCCCGGCCTCGTCGGCGAAGACCGCGCGCTCCGAGATGAAGGCGAAGCGGGCCTCGGGCTTGTTGCCCATCAGCCGCTCGACCGTGTCGCCGGTCGCCTCGCGCGCTTCGTCGACCACCGCGACCCGCAGGAGCGTGCGCTTGCTTGGGTCCATCGTGGTCTCCTTCAACTGCCCCGGCATCATCTCGCCGAGACCCTTGAAGCGGCCGATCTCGACCTTGCCGTTCTTGAACGCCGTCTTGAGCAACTGCTCCTTGTGGCGGTCGTCGCGGGCATAGGCGCTCTTGGCGCCCTGGGTCAGCCGGTAGAGCGGCGGCACCGCGAGGTAGAGGTGGCCCCTGTCGATCAGCCGCGGCATCTGCCGATAGAAGAAGGTGATGAGCAGCGAGGCGATGTGGGCGCCGTCGACGTCGGCGTCGGTCATGATGATGACCTTCTCGTAACGAAGGTCGTCCTCGCGGAAATGCGAGCCGAGGCCGCAGCCGAGCGCCTGGGTCAGATCGGACAGGAGCTGGTTGGCGCCGAGCTTGTCCCGGCTCGCCGAGGCGACGTTGAGGATCTTGCCCCGGAGGGGCAGCACCGCCTGGGTGGCGCGGTCGCGGGCCTGCTTGGCCGAGCCGCCGGCCGAGTCGCCCTCGACGATGAAGATCTCGGAGCCGGCGGCGCCGGCCTTCGAGCAGTCGGCGAGCTTGCCCGGCAGGCGCAGCTTGCGGGTCGCCGTCTTGCGTGCGACCTCCTTCTCCTGGCGGCGGCGCAGGCGCTCCTCGGCTCGGTCGACCACCCAGTCGAGGAGCTTCGCCGCCTGGGCCGGCGACGCGGCGAGCCAGTGGTCGAAGGCGTCGCGGATCGCCGCCTCGACGATGCGCGAGGCTTCCAGCGTCGCGAGCTTGTCCTTGGTCTGGCCCTGGAACTCCGGCTCGCGGATGAACACCGACAGCATCGCCGCGCAGGTGACCATCACGTCGTCGGTCGTGACCGCCTGGGCGCGCTTGGCCTGCCCGATCCGCTCGGCGTGGTCGCGCAGGCCGCGCAGCAGCGCCACCCGCAGCCCGCTCTCGTGGGTGCCGCCCTCCGGCGTCGGCACGGTGTTGCAGTACGACGACGAGAACCCGTCCTCGCCGCCGGAGAGCCACGCCACCGCCCATTCGAGCGAGCCGTGGCTGCCCGGTCTGGTGACCTTGCCGGAGAACACCGCGTCGGTGACGAGGTCCTTGCCGTCGATCTCCCGCGACAGGTAGTCCTTGAGGCCGGCCGGGAAGCGGTGGACCGCCTCGGCCGGCACGCCCTCGACGCCCTCCAGTAGGGCGGGGGCGCAGCGCCAGCGGATCTCGACGCCGCCGAACAGGTACGCCTTCGAGCGCGCCATCCGGAACAGCCGGCGCGGGTCGAATCGCTGCTCGCCGAAGATCTGCGGATCGGGGTGGAAGCGCACCCGGGTGCCGCGGCGGTTCTGCACCCGGCCGACCGTTTCCAGCGGACCCTGCGCCAGCCCGCGGGAGAAGTTCTGCCGATAGAGGGTCTGGTTGCGCGCGACCTCGACCTCGAGCACGTCCGAGAGCGCGTTGACCACCGAGATGCCGACGCCGTGCAGGCCGCCCGAGGTCTCGTAGACCTTGGAGTCGAACTTGCCGCCGGCATGCAGCGTGGTCATGATGACTTCGAGCGCCGACTTGCCCGGGAACTTCGGGTGCGGGTCGACCGGGATGCCGCGGCCGTTGTCGGTGACGACGAGGGTGCCGCCCTCCTCCAGCTCGACCTCGATGAAGCTCGCGTGGCCCGCCACCGCCTCGTCCATCGAGTTGTCGATCACCTCGGCGAAGAGGTGGTGGAACGCCTTCTCGTCGGTGCCGCCGATATACATGCCGGGCCGGCGGCGCACCGGCTCCAGCCCCTCCAGGACCTCGATCGCCGACGCGTCGTAGCCCGCCTCCGCCGAGGCGGGAGCCGGATCCGGCACGACGACCGGCTTCGCGCGCTTCGTCGGCGCATCCGCGGGCTTGGCGATGGGGTCCGCGGGCTGCGGCGACGCGCCCGGTCCGAAGAGATCCCGTGCAGCCTGGGTCACGCGGCGGCCTCGCGGTGAGGGGAGGGCTCTGGCAGCATTCGTCTTCATCCTCTCCCTATACCGGAACAAACCGGAAACAGAAAGGTCGCCCGCAGCGGAGCGGGCGTGGTGGAACGGCGCGGTGCCGGCCCGGGGGCCGGCGGATTGTCACCGGATCGTAAACAGGATCGGTTAAGAACGCGTCATCCGGATGTCGTCACGATGCGGCATGGAACCGAACCGGCGGTTTACGGGTTCCATCTACAAAGCTTTCGCGATCCCGACGCCACGGAGATGCCCGCGATGACCGCCGCCCGTTACGCGCACCACCGTTTCCTGCAACGCGCCGAGCAGGCGGCCGGCCTCGCCTTCGGCTTCGACGACGGGCCGGTGCTTCGCCCGGCGACGGCGCTGCGGCGGTTCGTGGCGCCGGTCGCCGTCGCGGTCACCGCGACGGGCGCCGCCTTCGCCGCCACCTTCGCCTGGGCGCTCTGACCGCCTCGGTATCTCAGGGATCCGTGCCATCGGCCGCGTTGCGACGACCCGCAGCGCGGCTCTTCGTTTTCGGACACTCGCCGCCCGCCGCGAGCGTGACCGTTCATCTTGCGTTGTGCTGCGGGATGGTCCAACCCGGCGCAATAGCGGAACCCCGCACAACGGACGGAAGCACCATGGCGAAGTGGGTCTACACCTTCGGCGACGGACGCGCCGAGGGCAAGTCGTCGATGCGCAACCTGCTCGGCGGCAAGGGTGCGAACCTCGCCGAGATGTCCAATCTCGGCTTGCCGGTGCCCCCCGGCTTCACCATCACCACCGAGGTCTGCACCTACTACTACGACCACGGCAAGCAGTACCCGCCGGAGCTGGAGGGCGAGGTCGCCGCCGCGCTGGAGGCGGTCGGCACGCTCACCGGCCGCCGCTTCGGCGACCCGACCCTGCCGCTGCTGGTCTCGGTGCGCTCCGGCGCCCGCGCCTCGATGCCGGGCATGATGGACACGGTGCTCAACCTCGGCCTCAACGACGCCACCGTCGAGGCCCTGGCCAAGGATGCGGGCGACCCGCGCTTCGCCTACGACAGCTACCGCCGCTTCATCACCATGTACTCGAACGTCGTGCTCGGCGTGGAGCACCACACCTTCGAGGAGGCGCTGGAGCACTACAAGGATTCGAAGGGCCTGTCCCTCGACACCGAGCTCTCCGCCGACGACTGGAAGCGCCTCATCGGCCGCTACAAGGAGATCGTGAAGCGGGAACTCGGCGAGGACTTCCCGCAGGATCCGCAGGCCCAGCTCTGGGGCGCGATCGGCGCGGTGTTCGGCTCGTGGATGAACCCGCGCGCCAACAAGTACCGCGAACTGCACAACATCCCGGCGAGCTGGGGCACCGCGGTCAACGTGCAGGCCATGGTGTTCGGCAACATGGGCGAGACCTCGGCCACCGGCGTCGCCTTCACCCGCAACCCCTCGACCGGCGAGAAGGCGCTCTACGGCGAGTTCCTCATCAACGCCCAGGGCGAGGACGTGGTGGCGGGCATCCGCACGCCGCAGGACATCACCGAGGCCGCCCGCGTCGAGTCCGGCTCCGACAAGCCGTCGATGGAGCGGGCGATGCCCGATGCCTACGGCGAGCTGGTGCGGATCTACGGCCTGCTCGAACAGCACTACCGTGACATGCAGGACATGGAATTCACGGTCGAGAAGGGCAAGCTCTGGATGCTCCAGACCCGCAACGGCAAGCGCACCGCCAAGGCGGCCCTGCGCATCGCCGTGGAACTCGCGGGCGAGGGGCTCATCACCCACGAGGAGGCGGTCGGCCGCGTCGAGCCGGCCTCCCTCGACCAGCTCCTGCACCCGACCATCGACCCGAAGGCCGAGCGCACGATCATCGCCAGCGGCCTGCCGGCCTCGCCGGGTGCGGCGAGCGGCGAGATCGTGTTCAACTCGGAGGAGGCCGAGGCCGCCCGCAAGGCCGGCCGCAAGGTCATCCTCGTGCGCGTCGAGACCTCGCCGGAGGACATCCACGGGATGCACGCCTCCGAGGGCATCCTGACCACCCGCGGCGGCATGACCTCGCACGCGGCGGTGGTCGCCCGCGGCATGGGTAAGCCCTGCGTCTCCGGTGCCGGCTCGATCCGGGTCGACTACGCCGCCCGCACCCTCTCGGTCGGCGGCGTCACCCTGAAGGCGGGCGAGCGCATCACCATCGACGGGGCCACCGGGCAGGTGATCCGGGGCGAGGTGGCGATGCAGGAGCCCGAACTCTCGGGCGACTTCGCCACCCTGATGGAATGGGCCGACAAGGTCCGTACCATGAAGGTGCGCACCAACGCCGAGACTCCGAAGGATGCCCGCGCCGCCCGCAACTACGGCGCCGAGGGCATCGGCCTGTGCCGCACCGAGCACATGTTCTTCGAGGGCGGGCGCATCACCGCGGTGCGCGAGATGATCCTCGCCGACGACGCCGAGGGCCGCCGCGCCGCTCTCGCCAAGCTGCTGCCCTACCAGCGCCAGGACTTCGTCGAGCTGTTCACGATCATGTCCGGCCTGCCGGTGACGATCCGCCTGCTCGACCCGCCGCTGCACGAGTTCCTGCCCAAGCCCGAGGAGGTCGAGGCGTTCGCCGCCGAGACCGGGCTGCCGGCCGACAAGCTGCGCTCGCGCATGAACGAGCTGCACGAGTCGAACCCGATGCTCGGCTTCCGCGGCTGCCGCCTCGCGATCCTCTACCCCGAGATCGCCGAGATGCAGGCCCGGGCGATCTTCGAGGCCGCGGTCGAGGCCGGCAAGACCACCGGCGCGCCGATCATCCCCGAGGTGATGGTGCCGCTGGTCTTCACCAAGGCGGAACTGGACCTCGTCAAGGCGCGCATCGACGCCATGGCGGCGGCGGTCGCGGGGGAGACCGGCACCCGGGTCGAGTATCAGGTCGGCACGATGATCGAGCTGCCCCGGGCGGCGCTGAAGGCCGGCGACATCGCCGGCTCGGCGGAGTTCTTCTCCTTCGGCACCAACGACCTGACCCAGACGACCCTCGGCATCAGCCGCGACGACGCCGGTACCTTCCTCGGCACCTACACCAAGAAGGGCATCCTGCCGGCCGACCCGTTCGTGTCGATCGACCAGGAGGGCGTCGGCGAGCTGGTGAAGCTCGCCGCCGAGCGCGGCCGGGCGGTGCGCGGGACGCTGAAGCTCGGCATCTGCGGCGAGCACGGCGGCGACCCCGACTCGGTCGCCTTCTGCCAGGAGGTCGGCCTCGACTACGTCTCGTGCTCGCCGTTCCGGGTGCCGATCGCCCGCCTCGCCGCCGCCCAGGCGGCGTTGAAGACGGTGGCCCAGAGCCAGGCCTGATACGGTTTTCGAACGATGAGTTCGAAAACCGTATCGAAGCCCGCGCGGCGGAGCTTTGCTCCGCATGCTTGAGCGAAGCCGGCTCCGGGGTCGTGTCCCGGGGCCGGACGATGGGCGCCGCGGGCGGGTTAACCCTCCCGCAACCATAACCTCGCGATACTTCGGCACGCCGCCAGGGCGGCCGAACGGTTCATCGCGGGATCGGGTTGCGTGCGTAACAGGCGAGTTCAAAGGGTCATCTGGCCGGCGGACGACCCGGCCGTCCGTGCCGTCGGGATTCGCCCCGTGCGGTCCCCGGGCTCGCGCCGGACCGGCCTGCGGTGGCTCGGAGCCGCGGTGGCACCCTGGATGGCGGGCGCCGGCCTCCTCGTCTCCTTCACCGCCTCGGCCGGCTACGAGGCTTCGGCCGGCGCCAGCGCCGTCGCGGCCCTCTCCGCCCGCGCCGTGCCGCCGCTGCCGCGCGGCGGCCTCGTCGGGCCGGTCTCCCTCTCCGGCCTGCTCAGGCCCGGCCTGACCCTCGATGCCGAGCCGCTGCACGACGAGGCGAAGGCCGGCGTCGCGCTGCATCCGCTGCCGCAGCGCGGACACAAGGGCGATCCCCTCGACCCGGCCCGCGTCGGGACGGAGCGCCGGGGTTTCGCCGGGGCGTCCCGGGGCTGGCTCGGGTCGCCCGCGACCGGCATCGCCGCGGCCCTGACGCCCGGTTCCGCCACCTGGAGCCCCGACCTTGAACCGGAAGCCGGCTTCGTGCCGGTTCCCGCCGACGACGCCGACCGTGCGGCGGAGAGTTCACCGGTCGGCGGCGCGTCCGACGCGACCCGCGGCGGCGGGGCCGGCGGCCAGACCCGCGAGGATGCCGGACCCGGCCTGCGCAAGGGACGGCCCGGCGGCGCGACCCCGGCGGTGCCGCGGGCGGTCGCCCTGTCCTCGACCACGCCGGCCCCCGCCGAGTCGACCCCGATCGAGGTCGCGGCGGCCCCGGTCTCCGGCGGGCTGCTGTCGCCCCGGCTCGACCGGCGCCCGGGCGTGACCGCGGCGGCCCGGATCGCCCCCGACGCGGCGCCGGACGACGAGGCCCGGCGGCGCTACGCCGACCTCTACGCGCCCGAACAGGCCGAGAAGGAGCAGCGCTGCCTCGCGGAGGCGGTGTATTTCGAGGCCCGCGGCGAGTCCGAGCAGGGGCAGGCGGCAGTGGCGCAGGTGGTGCTCAACCGCACCAAGAGCGGCCTCTACCCGTCGAACATCTGCGGCGTCGTCTATCAGAACCGCCACCGCTTCATGGGCTGCCAGTTCTCGTTCGCCTGCGAGGGCAAGTCCCTGCGCATCACCGACGACGCCTCGTGGCAGACCGCGACCCGCGTCGCCCGCGAGGTGGTCGAGGGCCGCACCTACCTCGCCGATGTCGGCAACGCGACGCACTACCACGCCGACTACGTCAAGCCGCGCTGGTCGCGCCGCCTGAGGAAGATGGACGTGATCGGCCGCCACATCTTCTACCAGTTGAAGCCCGGTCAGACCTGAGCCGGGACGGCCGGAGTTCGGGAGCGATCGGCTGATCGCCTCAGCGACCCTGCTCCCATTGCCGGGCGATGTAACGCTGGCGGCGGCGCCACGAGATGAAGGAGCGTGCGGCATAGCCCACGGCGCCGCCGGTGACGAGCAGGACGAGCAGCGCCGCGGGGGCCGCGAGGACGCTCAACACGCAGCCGGTCGCGAGCCCGGCGGCGAAGGCGAGCGGCAGGTGGCGCCGCAGGATCACGTTCTGCCGTCCGGCCACGATGTCCGCCCGGGCCGCGCTCAGGCCGCCCTGGATCCAAGCCTTCAGTGCGTTCATCGTCGATACGGCAGTCCTGTCGAGCCCGGTCTCATGACCGCGTGCGACGATAGGGGCGAGGCTTCCCGACCGCGATCCGACCGGACGCAGCGGCCAGGGCCATCGCTTCAGCGACTGTTCTGCGGTCGCCCGGAGGGCGACACCGCATGGCGGGCGCGAAAAGCGCCCCGCGAAGCGGGTTCGGGGGGACGGATGTCCCCTCGAACGCAGAGCGGAGCGAGAGTCAAGTGAGCGGCGACACGACGTGTCGCGCACGAACGCCGGCGCCTGAGGCCGAGCAAGGAACCAGGGCAATCGCTCCGAAGCGATGGCCCTGACGCAGCGGCGTCGCCATGCCGTCCGCGGGCCTGCGCGGTGGGCTGCCCCTTCTCGCGGACGTCGAAATTTCCGTTAGGGTTGACGAAGACCTGTCCGGCCGAAGGGGGGTGATCCGGGCGTCCATCCCCGACGATTTGCTTAAAGTTGAGAGATCGTGTCCCGCTTGCAGAGAAGTGCGTAGTATTCCCGGAGGACGGTTTTACCGTTCCGCGGGAATCAGCTTGCCCAAGGGGCATCGAGGCGGCTTTCTGGACTCCAGAAGCGTGGCGGCAGGACGCCGTGCGCCGCCATCCGACGCACCGTGAGGACATCCGCATGACAGCCCCGGCCGCCCGCCTTACGGCCACGCTCGCCCTCGCGGCGGGCTCCCTCCTCGCCGCCCCGGCCTTCGCGGGCGGGTTCGGCTGCACCACCGACTGCTACCGGCAGGTCACGACGCCGCCGGTCTACGACACCGTGTCCGAGCAGGTGATGGTCCGGCCGCCGCGCACCATCCGCCGTGTGGTGCCGCCGGTCTTCGACGTGGTCACGGAGCAGGTCGTGGTCGCGCCGGCCCGCCGGGTCTGGCAGACCTCGCTCGACGCCTACGGTCAGGTCGTCGGCTGCTGGGTGACGATCCCGGCCCAGTTCGCCACGCGCCAGCGCCGCGTGATGGTCTCGCCGCCGCAGGCGGTGGCGGAGGTGGTGCCGCCGGCCTACGCCACCTATCAGCGTCAGGTGCTGGTCGCCCCGGCCCGCACCGGCTGGGTGCCGGCCGGCGGCCCGGCCCCGTTCGCCGGACCGCGCCCGGCGGTCGGTTATCCCGGCGTCTACGGCCCGGCCGGCGGCGGCTTCGGGTTCAGCATCGGCGGCGCCGACTACGTCATGGGCGGTCGCGGCAGCATCTACGACGGATACTGAGGCGCCCGGCCGCGGTGAGCCTTGCCGCGGCCGCGGGCGGGCTCCACAACCTCCCCGAACGACAATGACCGGGGAGGGTCGCATGGGCAGCTTCAGGGCCGTGGTGATCGACAAGGGCGAGGGCGGCCAGGCGGCGCTCGCGAGCTTCGACGAGGCCGACCTGATGGAGGGCGACGTCACCGTGCGGGTGACGCACTCGACCCTGAACTACAAGGACGGCCTCGCCCTCACCGGCAAGGCCCCGGTGGTGCGCCGCTTCCCGATGATCCCGGGCATCGACTTCGCCGGGATCGTCGAGACCTCGGACCATCCGGAGTGGAAGCCCGGCGACGCGGTGGTGCTCAACGGCTGGGGCCTCGGCGAGACCCATCTCGGCGCCTACGCCGAGAAGGCCCGGGTGAAGGGCGACTGGCTGGTGCCGCTTCCGGCGAGCCTCACGCCGCAGCAGGCGATGGCGATCGGCACCGCCGGCTACACCGCGATGCTGAGCGTCCTGGCCCTGGAGCGGCACGGCCTCGCCCCCGCTGCCGGCCCGGCGGTGGTCACCGGCGCGGCCGGCGGCGTCGGTTCGGTGGCGACCGCCCTCCTCGCCCGCGCCGGCTGGCACGTCCTCGCCGTCACCGGACGGACGGAGGAGGCGGAGTATCTGCGCGGCCTCGGCGCGGCGGAGATCCTGCCGCGCGACGAGCTGACGAAGCCGCCCAAGCCGCTCGCCAGGGAGCGCTGGGCGGCGGGCGTCGACGCGGTCGGCTCGACCACCCTCGCCAACGTCCTGTCGATGACCCGCTACGGCGGCGCGGTCGCGGCCTGCGGGCTCGCCGCCGGCATGGACCTGCCGACCTCGGTCGCCCCGTTCATCCTGCGCGGCGTCGCCCTGTACGGCATCGACAGCGTGATGGCGCCGCAGGCCCTGCGGCGGGAGGCGTGGGTGCGCCTCGCCCGCGACCTCGACCCGCAGGCGCTCGCCGCGATGACCACCACGATCGGCCTCGACGCGGTGTTCGAGGCGGCGCCGGAGATCCTGGCCGGCCGGGTCCGCGGACGGATCGTGGTCGAGATCGGCTGACCGGCCGGAACCGCGGCGGTCGTTCCGGCATTGCTCAAGGCATGAGCATCGCCTTCGTTCGCGAGAAGGAGGGCGGGGAGGCCTTCGAGGACCTCCCCGACCGTCCGATCTCGCCCCATCCGAACTTCGTCACGCCCGAGGGGCTCGCCCGGATCGAGGCCGAGCTGGAGCGGCTGCACGCCGAGCACGCCGCGCTCGCGCCCGACGACAAGGCCGGTCAGTCCCGGGTGAGCCGCGACCTGCGCTACTGGACTTCCCGGCGCACCTCGGCCCAGGTGGTCGAGCCGGCCTCCGGCGAGGAGGTGCATTTCGGCTCGACCGTCGAGATCGAGCGCGACGACGGGGTGAAGCAGACCTTCCGCATCGTCGGCGAGGACGAGGCCGACCCGGCTCAGGGCACCATCGCCTATGTCGCGCCCCTTGCCCGCGCCCTCACCGGCAAGCGGGCCGGCGATACCGTGGCGGTCGCCGGCCACGAGAGCGAGATCATCGCGGTCCGCTGACGTTCCCGAACCGGCTGCTCGCTGATCCCGCAGCCGGCCCTCTCGCTCGCAAAGGCCATGAAAAAAGGCTCGGACGCGAGTCCGAGCCTTGTAAGGCGGAAGGCCGATGGGGGCTTGAAGTGGCCTTCTATGCGTCATCAACGCTGCGGTGCGGGATCGGTTCCGCGGTCGAACAAGAAAATTCACCGAACCGGTCGCGGCGCCGCCGCGCGCTCCAGCCGGTCGCGGATCGCCTCGCCGAGGCCGTGGGCCGGCAGCGGCACCACGGCGATGACGGCCGCACCCGTGGCGTCGAGCCGGCGCAACCCGGCGTAGAGGTTGGCGGCGGCTTCCGCGAGGTCGCCGGACGGGCTGAGATCGAGGCGGCCGGACGCACCGTCGAGGCCCGGTGGCTCGGCGGCGCCGAACAGCATCACCGCCTCGCCCGGCCGGACCTCGGCCGCGTCGAGCCGGATCGTCGCCCGCGGGGCGTAGTGCGACGACAGCAGGCCGGGCGAGGCCGGGGCGTCGCTGCCGCCCCGCGGCGGGGCGCCGAGGGGCTGCCCGAGCACCGCCTCGATCGCCTCGCGCGCCAGCCCGCCGGGCCTGAGCAGGCGGGGCCTGCCCGGCTCCAGGCAGGCGACGATGGTCGATTCGATCCCCACCGGGCAGGCGCCGCCGTCGAGGATCGCCGCGATGCGGCCGTCGAGGTCGCCGAACACGTGCTCGGCGCTGGTCGGGCTCACCCGCCCCGAGCGGTTGGCGGAGGGGGCGGCCACCGGCCGGCCGGCCCGGTCGAGGAGGGCGCGGGCGAGCGGCCCGGACGGCACCCGCAGGGCGACGCTGTCGAGGCCGGCCCGGGCGAGGTCGCAGACCCGGCCCGCGGGCGCCGCCGGCACCACCAGGGTCAGCGGGCCGGGCCAGAACGCCGCGGCGAGGCGCAGGGCCTCGGGGCCGAACACGCCCTCGTCCCGCGCCCGCGCGAGGTCCGGCAGGTGGGCGATGAGCGGGTTGAACCGCGGCCGGCCCTTGGCGGCGTAGAGCGCCGCCACTGCCGCGGAATCGCCGGCATCGACGCCGAGCCCGTAGACGGTCTCGGTCGGGAAGGCGACGAGGGCGCCCGCGCGCAGGAGGCGGGCGGCCTCCGCGACGCCGGCCGCGTCCGGGTTCAGGCGCCGCGTCGCCGGGACGGTGGCCCCGGGGCCGGGTCCTGTCGTAGTCTCGTTCGCCGAGGTGTCGCTCGTCATGCCGGCGGGCCTAGCTTCAGGCGGGGCGGAACGTCAAATCGCGCCGCACCGGAACCGGGGAAGAGACGACCATGACCTACCGCGCGCCCGTGGCCGAGATGGCCTTCACCCTGCGCCACGTCGCCGGGCTCGACCGGGCGATCGCCGAGGGCCTGCACGGCGACCTCACGCCGGACCTCGTCGACACCATCCTGGAGGAGGCCGGCCGCTTCGCGAACGATGTGGTGGCGCCGCTCAACCGCGTCGGCGACAGGCACGGCACGCCGCTCAAGGACGGCGCGATCACGATGCCGCCGGGCTTCCGCGAGGCCTACCACGCCTGGATCGAGGGCGGCTGGAACGCCCTGCCGGGGCCGGTGGAGTATGGCGGACAGGGCCTGCCGGCGGCGCTCAACGCCGCCTGCGTCGAGATGTGGAACGCCGCCTCGATGTCGTTCGGCCTCGGCCCGCTGCTGACCGCCGGCGGGGTCGAGGCGCTGAGCCGCCACGGCGCGCCGGAGCTGCGCGAGCGCTATCTCGGGAAGCTGGTCTCGGGCGAGTGGACCGCGACGATGAACCTGACCGAGCCGCAGGCCGGCTCCGACCTCTCGGCCCTGCGCAGCCGGGCCGAGCCGGCCGGCGACGGCAGCTACCGGATCCAGGGCGAGAAGATCTACATCACCTGGGGCGAGCACGACCTTACCGACAACATCGTCCACCTCGTCCTCGCCCGCCTGCCGGACGCGCCGGCCGGCACCCGCGGGATCTCGCTGTTCCTGGTGCCGAAGGTGCTGCCGGACGGCAGCCGCAATGCGCTGCGCTGCGCCGGCATCGAGCACAAGCTCGGCATCCACGGCTCCCCGACCTGCACCATGGTGTACGAGGGCGCCACCGGCTGGCTGATCGGCGAGGAGAACCGAGGGCTGGCCTGCATGTTCACGATGATGAACAGCGCCCGACTCAACGTCGGCCTCCAGGGCGTCGCGATCGCCGACCGGGCCTACCAGCAGGCCCTGTCCTACGCCCGCGACCGGCGCCAGGGCCGCGCCGCCGGCGGCGCCGAGGGGATGAGCCCGATCCTCGCCCATCCGGACGTGCAGCGGATGCTGCTGACGATGAAGGCGCTGACCGCCGCCTCGCGCGGGCTGTGCTACCTCACCGCCGCCGAGATCGACCGCGGCCATGCCGGCCCGGACGAGGCCGCGCGGCGGGCGGCCCGCGACCGCGCCTCCCTGCTGACTCCGGTGGCGAAGGCGTTCTCGACCGATATCGGCATCGAGGTCGCGTCGATCGGCATCCAGGTCCATGGCGGCATGGGCTTCGTCGAGGAGACGGGCGCCGCCCAGCACCTGCGCGACGCCCGCATCGCGGCGATCTACGAGGGCACCAACGGCATCCAGGCGATCGACCTCGTGACCCGCAAGCTGCCGCTCCAGGGCGGCGCGGTGGTGCGCGGGCAGATCGCCGCGATGCGCCGGACCGCCGAGCGGCTGCTGCGCGAGGGCACGCCCGCCCTCGGGCTCGCCGCGCCGCGGCTGCGGGCCTGCGTCGAGAGCCTCGACCGGGCGACCGGCTTCCTGCTCAAGGCGCTCGGCTCCAACCGGCCCGAGGAGGCGCTGGCGGGGGCTGCGCCCTACCTGCGGCTGTTCGGCCTCGCCCAGGGCGGTGCGGCGCTCGCCGAGTTGGCGCTCGCGGCCGGTGCCGCCCTCGCCGCCGGCGAGACCGACCCGGCCCATGCCGGGAGGATCGCGCTCGCGCGGTTCTACGCCGAGAACCTTCTCACCGCCGCCGCCGGCCTGGAGGAGACGGTGATGGCCGGCGGCGGCTTCCTTCAGGACGGCGACCTCGCCCTGGCGAGCTGAGGCGGGAGCACGGGATGACCGACCACGTTCGCATCACCGCGGAGGCGGGCGGCGTCCGCCTCGTGCGGCTCGACCGGCCCGAGAAGAAGAACGCCCTGACCGGCGCGATGTACGACGCCATGCGCGGGGCGCTGGAGGAGGCCGACCGGGACGGTTCCGGCATCGGCGCGGTGGTGTTCGCCGGCCTGCCCGGCGCCTTCACCGCCGGCAACGACATCGCGGATTTCGCCGCCCGGGCCGGGAGCGAGGCGGGGGAGGGGCCGGCCCTGCGGTTCATCCGCCAGCTCGCCAGGACCCGCACGCCGCTGGTGGCGGCGGTGGACGGGCTCGCGGTCGGCATCGGCACGACGATGATCCTGCATTGCGACCTCGTCTACGTCGCGCCCTCGGCGCGGTTCCGGATGCCGTTCGTCGATCTCGGCCTCGTGCCCGAGGCCGGCTCGACCTACCTGCTGCCGCGGCGGGTCGGGATCCCGAAGGCGACCGAGCTGATGCTGCTCACCGAGGCGTTCGGCGGCGACGAGGCGGTGCGGCTCGGCCTCGCCAACGCGGTGGTCCCGGGCGACACGCTGGTGGAGCACGCGCTGTCGCAGGCCGCGCGGCTCGCCGCCAAGCCGCCGGGCGCGCTGGCCGCGAGCCGCGCCCTGATCCGCGGCGACGCCGCCGCGCTCGAAGCCGCCATGGCCGCCGAGACCCGGGCCTTCGAGGCGGCCCTGCGCTCGCCGGAGGCGCAAGGTGCGTTCCGGGCCTTCCTCGACCGCGCGAAGGGGTGAACCGGCCGACGATGCGCCGCCGGGTCCCTCGACGCGGGCGGCGTGACGGGGCAGGGTGTCACGGAGACTTCAAGCCTGCGCGTCACACCGGGGCAGACGGGGCTCGGGCCTGACCGGCCGGAGCCCGCTCCCTCCCGCTTCGAGACCTCCCCCTTGATCTTCGTCCATCAGCCGAACGCCTGCGCCAGCACCGGGCAGCCGCTCCTCGAACGCCGCCTCCTCGACATCCACGAGCCGATACCGGCCGACGCCCTGTGGATCGACCTCATCGGCCCGACCCGCCAGGAGGACCACAAGGTCGAGGCGTTCATGGGCATCGAGATCCCGACCCGGGAGGAGATGCAGGACATCGAGCCCTCCGAGCTGCTCTACGTCGAGAACGGCGCCCGCTACATGACCGGCCGGCTGCTGTGCCGGGTCGAGGACGACGAGGCGCGGCTCACCGGCGTCACCTTCATCCTGCGCGACAACCGCCTCGCCACGGTGCGCTACGAGGACCCGCAGGCGTTCCGGATGTTCGTCCAGCGGGCCGGCAAGCCCGCCGGCGTGTCGCTCGCCGGCGAGGCGATCCTGTCGAGCCTGATCGAGACGGTGATCGACCGCGCCGCCGACGTGCTCCAGGCCAAGGGCGACCGGATCGACGCCCTGTCGCGCCGCATCTTCGCCACGCCGACCGACCCCGGCGCCCGCAACGCCGAATTGCAGGACACCCTGCGGGCGCTCGGCCGCCACAACGAGCTGCTGTCGATGCAGCGCGAGAGCCTCGTGTCGATGGAGCGCATCCTGCTGTCGCTCTCGGCGAGCTACCGCGCCACCAAGGCGCCGCGGGAGGTGCGCGAGGAGGTGCGCTCGACCCTGCGCGACCTGCAATCGCTGGAGGAGCACGCCACCTTCCTGTCGGGCAAGATCCAGTTCCTGCTCGACGCCACCCTCGGGCTGGTCAACCTCGAACAGAACAACATCATCAAGCTGTTCTCGGTCATGGCGGTGGTGTTCATGCCGCCGACCCTGATCGCCTCGGTCTACGGCATGAACTTCAAGGCGATGCCGGAACTCGACTGGATCTTCGGCTACCCGATGGCGGTGGCGATGATGATCGTGGCGGCGATCCTTCCCTACGTGTTCTTCCGCTGGAAGCGCTGGCTGTAGGAGGTCCCCGCATGTGCGGCCGCTTCGTCATCGTGTCGCCGCCGGAGGTGTTCCGCGAGACCTACGGCTACCCCGAGCAGCCGAATTTTCCGCCGCGCCACAACGTGGCCCCGACCCAGCCGGTGCCGGTGGTGACCGCCGAGCACGGGCGGCGCCGCTTCGTGCTGATGCGGTGGGGCTTCCTGCCGGCCTGGGTCGAGGATCCGAAGGCGTTTCCGCTCATCATCAACGCGCGGATCGAGGGCGCGGCCGGGAAGCCGAGCTTCCGCAACGCCCTGCGCTACCGGCGCTGCGTCTTCCTGGCCGACGGGTTCTACGAGTGGCGCCGCGAGGCCAAGCGCGGCAAGGCGCCGTTCCTGATCCGCCGCGCCGACCGGCGTCCGATGGCGCTCGCCGGGCTGTGGGAGACCTGGAGCGGCAAGGACGGGTCGGAGATCGACACCGCGGCGATCGTCACCTGCGCGGCGAACGGCATGCTGGCGGCGATCCACGAGCGGATGCCGGCGATCCTCGACCCCGCCGCCGTCGACGCCTGGCTCGACATCCGCGAGGTCGATGCCGGCCGCGCCTCCGCCCTGTGCCGGCCCTGCCCGGACGAATGGCTCGCCATCGACGGGGTGAGCCCGCGGGTGAACGACGTGCGCAACGACGACCCGGACCTGATGATGCCGCAGGCACCGGCGCCGATGCGGGTGGAGGCTCCGCCTCGTCAGGCGGCACCGCCCGATGGGGCGGCAGAGCCGCGGCAGGGCAGTCTGTTCTGAGCCTTCGTCCGGACCGGCGGGATCAGCCCTCGGCGGCGACGAAGCCGGCGCCCATGGCCGAGCGGGTGAGCCTGTCGGCGCCGAGTTCGCCGCCGCTGTAGCCGAGGATCTCGGCGAGCTTGTCGCGGGCGCGGCAGACGCGGCTCTTCACCGTGCCGACCTTGCAGTCCATCAGGGCCGCGGCCTCCTCGTAGGACATGTCGCCGACCGCGACGAGCAGCAGCGCCTCGCGCTGCTCGGCCACGAGCTTGCTGAGCGCCGTCTGGAGGTCCTGCACGTCGAGCCGGTCGCCCTGGTTGGGGGCCGAGACTAGCCGCGCGGAATAGATGCCCTCGCCGTCCTCGACCTCGCGCGCCCGCTTGCGGTGCTCCGAGTAGAAGGCGTTGCGCATGATCGTGAACAGCCACGCGTTCAGGTTGGTGCCGTCCTCGAACCGGTTCTGGTTCTGCCACGCCTTCAGCATCGTGTCCTGCACGAGGTCGTCGGCGCGGGCGGCGTTGGCCGTCAGCGTCAGCGCGAAGCGCCGCAGGGCCGGGGCCGCCGCCAGAAGGTCGTCGCGGAACGAATCCGTCGCCCGGGCGCCCTGAGCCGCGAGCGCCTTCTCCAGCCGTGCGATCAGGTCGCCGAAGGTGGCCGGCGCCTCCACCTCGCCCAGGGAGGCGTAGACGGCCCGGAGCTGCTCGCCGAGATGCTCCTGGATCGCGGCGGACATCGCGGGAGCGCTCGCCGGGACTGGCCTGGAGCGGCCGGAGGGAGGGGGCTGAGTCATCGGTCTTTCGGTTGGTGCGGCGATGCACCAAGCTAGACCATAAACGGGGCCCGCGCGAGGGGGGAGTGCGGGTTGCGGGCCGCGCCGTCCCCGGGACGGCGCGGCAGGCTCGCTCAGCGCCGGCCGCGGAACAGCCAGCCGACCGCGAAGGCGACGCCGGCCACCAGCAGCAGCGTCTCGGCCGGTCTGGTCTCGGTGCGGTGGCGGATCTCGCCGGCGTAGCGGCGGCCGCGGGTGCGGGTCTCGTCGTAGAGGTGACGGCCGCGCTCGCCGAGATCCTCGGCCAGGGCCGTGCCGTCCCGCGACAGGGCCTCGGCGGTCTGGCGGCCGCGGCCGTAGGCGTATTGCGCGCCGCCGACGACCTGGTTGAGGGCGCCCTCGGCCTGCGGCCGGACCCGGCCGGCGACGGCGCCGATGGCGGTCTGACCGCGGCCCTTGAGGTGGCGCAGGCCGCCCTGGATCTGATCCCTGTTCATGCGGGTCTCCTGATGAGCATCCTTGATGGAAGCGGCGACCGCTTCCGCGGCGAGAGGTCGATGCGAGAACGAAAACGGCCGGCCCGGCGCGCGCGCCATGACCGGCCGTCGAACCCGACCGGGCCCGGGACGAGAGCCCGAACCCGCGTCGTCCGCGCCCTCAGAGCTTGCTCTTCACCGTGTCGGCCGCGTTCTTGATGCCGTCCTTGGCATCGCCGACCGTCTTCTGGCCCTCGCCCTTCAGCTCCTGGGCCTTGCCCTCGGCCTTCAGCTTCTCGTCGCCGGTCACGTTGCCGATGCCCTGCTTGACGTTGCCGACCGCCTCGTTGGCGAGACCCTTGATCTTGTCGGTCGTGCTGCTCATGACGTCGATCTCCGAGTTGCGCAGTTCCGGAACTGCTTCGCTCCCTTGAACCGTTGGGTCAGGCGATTGTTCCGCGGCGACAGGTGTCGTTTCGACGGCTGGACCAGGGCCGGCGAAGCCTGTAGGGGCTCCCCCCTCGCGCGGCCGGCTCGGCCTCCGCATCCCCTGCCTCACAGACCGGTCGGATCCTCTCACCATGGCGGCCTGCGGCCTCGATTTCGGCACCTCGAACACCACGCTCGGGACGCTCCGCTCCGGCCGGCCGGCCCTGGAGCGGCTCGAAGGCGGGGCGGTCACGGTCCCGAGCGCGATCTTCTTTCCCCGCGCGGGCGAGCCGGCGGTCGGCCGGGCCGCCATCGCCGCCTACGTCGAGGGCGCGCAGGGCCGGCTGATGCGCGGCCTCAAGTCGGTGCTCGGCTCGTCGCTGCTGGAGGAGACGACTCCGGTCGGCCGGGCCAGGATCTCGTTCCGGGCGGTGATCGCCCGCTATCTCGCGATCGTGAAGGAGCGGGCGGAGGCGGAGGGACGCGCCGACCTGACCCGGGTGGTGCACGGCCGGCCGGTCCACTTCGTCGACGGCGACCCCGAGGGCGACCGCCGGGCCGAGGCGGCGCTGGAGGAGATCGCCCGCGCGGTCGGCTTCCGCGAGGTGTCGTTCCAGTACGAGCCGATCGCCGCCGCCCTCGACTACGAGAGCGGGATCGACCGCGAGGAGGTGGCGCTGATCGCCGATATCGGCGGTGGCACGTCGGACTTCTCCGTGGTGCGCCTCAGCCCGGAGCGGCACGCGAGGGCCGACCGGGCCGGCGACATCCTGTCGAACGACGGCGTGCGGATCGGCGGCACCGATTTCGACCGCTTCCTCAGCCTCGGCGGAGTGATGCCGCTCCTCGGCTTCGGCAGCCCGATGAAGCGGCCGGGCCTCGACGTGCCCTCGGCCTACTTCCACGACCTCGCCACGTGGTCGAGCATCAACCGGCTCTACGACGGCCGCACCCTGCGCGAGATCCAGGGCCTGCGCCGGGAGGTGGCGCGGCCGGACCTGCTCGAGCGCCTCGCCACCGTGATCGAGATGGAGCGCGGCCACACCCTCGCGATGGCGGTGGAGGACGCCAAGATCGCCCTGTCGGGGGAGGGGACCGCCCGGATCGACCTCGGCTGGGTCGAGCCGGACCTCGCCGCGCCGCTGACCCGCGACGACCTGGAGCGCCACACCGCCGAGCAGGCCCGGCGCATCGGCGCGCGGATCGCCGCCTGCCTCGCGGGGGCCGGGCTGCGGGACGGCGCGCTCGACGCCCTGTTCCTCACCGGCGGCTCGACCCGCCTGCCGCACGTCCGCGCCGCGATCCTCGCCGCCGCGCCCGGCGCCCGGGTGGTCGAGGGCGACACCTTCGGCTCGGTCGGCACCGGGCTGACGATCGAGGCGGCCCGGCGCTACGGCTGAGGCGGTCGCCGCCGCTCAGTTCGCCTTGACCAGCGGGCAGTTGCCCTCGGCGAGGGGGCGGAACGCCTCGTCGCCCTTCACCACCGCGACCTGCTTGTAGAGGTCCCACTCGCCCTTCGACTCCGCGGGCGTCTTCACCTGCATCAGGTACATGTCGTGGACCATGCGGCCGTCCTCGCGGATGCGCCCGCCCTTGGCGAACATGTCGTCGACCGGGATCTCGCGCATCTTGGCCACCACCGTCCTGGCGTCGTCGGTGCCGGCGGCCTGGACCGCCTTGAGGTAGTGCCCGACCGCCGAGTAGACGCCGGCCTGGTGCATCGTCGGCATCAGCCCGTACTGCGCCTTGAACCGGGTGGCGAAGGCGCGGGTCTCGTCGTCGCGGTCCCAGTAGAACGCGGTGGTGAGGAACAGCCCCTGCGCGACGGCGAGGCCGAGGCTGTGGACGTCGTCGATGTTGACGAGCAGCGCCAGCAGCTTCTGCCCGCCCTGGACGATGCCGAACTCGTGCGCCTGCTTGATCGCGTTGACGGTGTCGCCGCCGGCATTGGCGAAGGCGATCACCTTGGAACCCGAGCCCTGGGCCTGGAGCAGGAACGACGAGAAGTCGGCGGTGGCGAACGGCGCCCGCACGGTCGACAGCACCTTGCCGCCCGACCGCTTCACCTCCGCGATGGCGTCGCGCTCGAGGGCGTGGCCGAAGGCGTAGTCGGCGGTGACGAAGGACCACGTGTCGAGGCCCTGCTTCACCACCGCGCTGCCGGAGACGTGCGAGAGCGCGTAGGTGTCGTAGGTCCAGTGGATGCCGGTCGGCGAGCAGGCCGGGCCGGTGAGGTCCGAGGTGCCGCCGCCCGACACGATCAGGATCCGGCCCTTCTCCTTGGCGATCTGCTGCACCGCGAGCGCCACCGAGGAGGTCGGCACGTCGAGGATCACGTCGACGCCGTCGCGGTCGAACCACTGGCGGGCGACGTTGGAGCCGATATCGGGCTTGTTCTGGTGGTCGGCCGAGACGACCTCGATCGGCTTGCCGCCGATCGTGCCGCCGAAATCCTTCACCGCCATCTCGGCGGCGATGGCCGAGCCGCGGCCGGTCGAATCGGCGTAGACGCTCGACATGTCGGTGAGCACCGCGAGCTTCACCTTGCCGTCGGTGAGCCTCAGATCCTGCGCGCTGGCCGCACCGGCGAGCCCGAGGGCGGCGGTGGCGCAGAGCAGGGCGCGGCGGACCGTCCCGCCAGTGGAGTGCACGGGGCGGGGGCGAGCGTAGCGCATGGGGCGTTTCTCCCGGGATTTTATGGGATCAGCGCAGCGCCATCATCAGGAGGGAGCCGGCGATGATCCAGAGCGCGACGATAGACCAGCCGATCCGCCGCGTCTCCTGCCGGATGCGGCGCTCGACGCGGGTGACCTCGCGCAGGCCCTCCTCGTCGAGCCGCACGAGGATGCGCTTGAGGCGCTGCGACAGGTCGGGCACGTCGGCGACGACGTCGGCGAGCGTGCGCACCGCCCGGCCGGCCTCCTCGATCCGCCCGACCGGCCCGAGGTTGCGGGTGAGCCAGGCGCGCACCACCGGCTCGGCGGTGGTCCACATGTCGAGGCGCGGATCGAGGGAGCGGGCGACGCCCTCGACCACCACCATGGTCTTCTGGAGCATCACCAGCTCGGTCCGGGTGCTCATGTCGAACAGGGCGGTGATGTCGAACAGCAGGGTGAGCACCTTGGCCATCGAGATCTCGTCGGCCCGGCGCTGGTGGATCGGCTCGCCGATGGCGCGGATCGCCTGGGCGAAGTCGTCGACCGAGTGGTGGCCCGGCACGTAGCCGGCCTCGAAATGCACCTCCGCCACCCGGCGGTAGTCGCGCATGATGAAGCCGAGCAGGATCTCGGCCAGGAAGCGCCGCTCCTTGGCGCCGAGCCGGCCCATGATGCCGAAATCGACCGCGACCAGCCGGCCCGACGCATCGACGAACAGGTTGCCGGGATGCATGTCGGCGTGGAAGAAGCCGTCGCGGATCGCGTGGCGCAGGAACGACTGGATCACCGTGCGCCCGAGCGCCTGGGAATCGTGGCCGGCGGCGACGATCGCGGCCCGGTCGTTGAGGCGGATGCCGTCGATCCACTCGCTCGCCAGCACGTCGCGGGCGGTGAATTCCCAGATCGGCTGCGGAACCCGGAAATCCTCGTCCCCGCTCGTGTTCTCGGCCAGTTCGGAGACGGCGGCGGCCTCCAGCCGCAGGTCCATCTCCATCAGCACCGAGCGGGCGAGGGTCTCGACCACTTCCCGCGGGCGCAGGCGCTCGGCCTCCGGGCGCAGCCACTCGACCACCCGGGCCATGAACCGCATCGCCTCGATGTCGCGGGAGAACCGCTCGCGCACGCCCGGCCGCATCACCTTGACGGCGACGAGCTTCTCGGCCCCGTCCGCATCCAGGATGCGGGCCTGGTGGACCTGGGCGATCGAGGCCGCCGCCACCGGCGGGCCGAAGGACAGGAACGCCTCCGAGACCCGGCGGCCGATCGCCGCCTCGACGGTGGCGATCGCGATCGCCTGCGGGAACGGCGGCACCCGGTCCTGCAGCCGCTCCAGGTCGCGGGCCGCGGCCATGCCGACGATGTCGGGCCGCGTCGCCAGGAACTGGCCGAACTTGACGTAGGACGGGCCGAGCCGGGTCAGCGCCGCCGGCAGCCGGCCGGGACCGAGGCCGGGGCGCTCCAGCTTGCGGCCGAAGCGCAGCACCAGCCGCAGGTGCGGCGGCAGGGCGGAGGCGTCGACGAAGCTGAGCCCGCCCTCCCGGGCCATGACCCAGCCGACATGGATGCCCCGGGCGAGATGGGTGAGGGCGCTCAGCACGGCCGGCGCCTCCGGGTGGACGAGGTCCGGGCGGCGGAGGTCGGGGCGGCGGAGGTCGGGGCGGACGGGGGGGATGGCGTCACGCTCAGGCGACCTTCCAGCCCGAGTGGATCGCGCAGATGCCGCCGCTCAGCGGCCGGTGGGTGACGCGGGAGAACCCCGCCTCCTCGATCATCCGGGCGAAGGCGCCGGGGCGCGGGAAGCGGCGGATCGACTCGACGAGGTACTGGTAGGAGTCGCGGTCGCCCGCCACCATCTCGCCGATCCGCGGGATCACGTTGAACGAGTAGGCGTCGTAGATCCGGTCGAGCCCCGGCACGTCGACATGGGAGAATTCGAGGCACAGGAAGCGCCCGCCGGGGGCGAGCACCCGGCGGGCCTCCGCAAGGGCGTTCTCGATCCGCGGCACGTTCCGGATGCCGAACGCGATGGTGTAGGCGTCGTAGGCGCCGTCCGGCAGCGGCAGGCTCTCGGCGTTGCCGGCCACGAACGCGATGCGGTCGCCGTAGCGGCGGCCGGCGCGCTCGCGCCCGACGCCGAGCATCGCGTCGTTGATGTCGAGCACCGTGACCTCGGTCTCCGGGCCGCCGGCCTGGAGCGACCGGAACGCGATGTCGCCGGTGCCCCCGGCCACGTCGAGGTGACGGAAGGCGCGGGTGCGCGATGGGCGCAGGGTCGAGATCAGGGCGCTCTTCCACGCCCGGTGCAGCCCCGCCGACATCAGGTCGTTCATCAGGTCGTAGCGTTTCGCCACCGACCGGAACACCTCGTTGACGCGTCCCTGCTTCTCGTCGAGGCGCACGCGCTCGTAGCCGAAATCGGTGCTGCGCTCGTCGCTGGCCATGCTCACGGTTCCTTGCATCGGGGTTCCATAGCGAAGGCGGCGGCGAAGCACCATCTGGAGCGGGCCGGCCGGGGTGCGGTTCTTCGCGCCGTCCCGGCCCCGATCCCGGATGAGCCATGCCCGAACTGCCCGAAGTCGAGACCGTGCGCCGCGGTCTCGAGCCCGCGATGGTGGGAGCCCGCTTCGACGCCGTGCGCCTGAACCGGCCCAACCTGCGCTTCCCGTTCCCGACCCGGTTCGCCGAGCGGCTGACCGGTCAGTCGGTGACCGGCCTGTCGCGCCGCGCCAAGTACCTCGTCGCCGACCTGTCCTCGGGCGAATCCCTCATCATGCATCTCGGGATGAGCGGGCGCTTCGACGTGAGCCTGCCGGACGGCCGCACCATCTCTCCCGGCGACTTCTACCTCGAGGGCGCCCAGGGCCAGGCCAAGCACGACCACGTCGCCTTCGCGCTCTCGAACGGCGCCCTCGTCACCTACAACGACGCGCGCCGGTTCGGCTTCATGGACCTCGTGCCGACCGCCGACCTCGCGGTCTGCCGCCACTTCGCCGGCATGGGCATCGAGCCGCTCGGCAACGAACTCTCCGGCGACGGCATCGCCGCGCTGTTCGCCGGCAAGCGCACGCCGCTGAAGGCCGCCCTGCTCGACCAGCGGCTGATTGCCGGGCTCGGCAACATCTACGTCTGCGAGGCGCTGCACCGGGCCCGGCTCCACCCGGAGGCGCCGGCCGGTTCGCTCGCCGACGCGGCCGGGCGCCCGACCGCCAAGGCGGAGATTCTCGCGACGGTGATCCGCGACGTGCTGAACGAGGCGGTCGCGGCCGGCGGCTCGACCCTGCGCGACTACGTTCACACCGACGGCAGCGCGGGGGCGTTCCAGCACGCCTTCCGGGTCTACGACCGCGAGGGGCTGGCCTGCACGGCGCGGGGCTGCCGCGGCGTGGTGCGGCGTCTGGTCCAGTCCGGGCGCTCGACCTTCTATTGCGAGACCTGCCAGCCCCGGTGAGGCCGGCGCCGGGGCCGCGTGCCCGGACACACGACGTGGATCCGTCCGAGACGCGGTGCGCGACGAGCAAGACGAGTGGTGCGGCTGGCGCGTCCACCCGGCCATCACGATCGATGACGGGTCGGATCCGGCAATCGATCGCCGATGAGGACCGTCGTCGCTCCGCTGCGCCTCAGTATGGAGACGCCGCCTCGACGTCGGCGCCGGCTCGGGGGGCGATATGACGCGATCGATCCATGTCGTCATGATTGCGAAGAACGGGGTGGACGTGATCCCGGACGCAATCGCCGAGTAACAGTCACGCTCCACAACTCCGGAGCCGGCCCGACGCGGCCCATCGTCCTGACCCAGGAGACCGGTCATGCTCCACCTCGTTCGTTCCGATCGCGTCCCCCCGCAGGACATCGCCGGGGACGCGCCCTGGCATCGCGACCTCGACGCCCTGGAGCGGCTGCTGCGCGCCTCGCGCCCGACCGTCCCGAGCCGCGATGCCCTCGCGGCGCTGATCGAGGCCGAGGTCCCCGGAGCCCTGCCGCCGGTCATGCGCGACCGGCTCGCGGCGCGGCTCGCCGGCTATCTGACCGAAAATCCGGCCGGTTGAACCGGCGATCCGGTAAGGTTGCCCACAGACCGGCGCCGAAGAGGCCGGCCCCGCCCGTGGACGGGGCGCCGCTTCGACGGCATTGTTCCATTTCAGCATACGGCCGGAACGGACCGGCCGCCGACGTATCAGGGGCGTGAGGCCGTGATCATCATCAGGTTCGGGCGCGCCAGCTGCTGGATCCGCCGCGCGACGGTTCTCGCCCCATGACGGGCGCCGGCTCCCAGCAGATCGTCGTCGTCGATGACGAGGCCGACGCCCGGGCGATGGTGGGCGACTACCTGCGCATGCACGGCTTCGAGGTGACCCTCTGCGACGGCGGCGCCGCGCTGAGGCAGCAACTCGCCGGGATGACGCCCGACCTCATCGTCCTCGACCTCAACATGCCGGAGGAGGACGGCCTGTCGATCGTCCGCGACCTCAAGGCGCGCGGCACGATCCCGATCATCATGCTGACGGCGACCGCGAGCCCGATCGACCGCGTGGTGGGGCTGGAACTCGGGGCCGACGACTACCTGCCCAAGCCGTGCGAGTTGCGCGAACTGGTGGCGCGCGTCCGCTCGGTCCTGCGCCGGGCGGCCGGGACGCGTCCACCCGAACCGGTCCCGGCCGTCCGGGAGACCCGCGGCTGGACCCGCTTCGGCCGGGTGGAGGTCGACACCGAGACGCTGCGCCTGCGCGACGAGGCCGGGACGGAGCAGGTCCTGACCCGATCGGAATTCGCCCTGCTGAAGGCGTTCCTCGACAACCCGAAGCGGGTGCTCAGCCGCGAGCGCCTGCTCGACCTCGCCGATGCCCGCGACCCCGAGGCGTTCGACCGGGCCATCGACGTGCGGATCAACCGCATCCGCAAGAAGGTCGAGCCCGATCCGGGCAACCCGCGCTTCATCCGCACGGTCCGCGGGCTCGGCTACGTCTTCCGGCCCGAGGGCGACTGAGCGGTGGTCTGATACGATTTTCGGACGATCAGTTCCGACAATCGTATCACCAGCCCGCGCGGCGCCTGAGCGAAGCCGATTTCCGCATCGCGACGCGATGGCGCAGCCATCGCCACGATCCCGCAGGGATCGCCTGAAGCGATCAACCGGAAATCGTATGGTCGTCCTCCTGGCGCCGGATATCCTCGTCCGTTCGGGAGAGGGGCAGGGCGGTCGAAGGTTCGAGCCGCCAGGAACGGCCAAGCCGATCGCGACCTTGTGGCGATCCGGAAGGATCGGCCGGCCCGGCTCGCAGCCGACGACGAGGGCGCGCCTCCCCACGATCGGCCTGAACGAAAACCACCCGCGCTTGTCGGCCGGACCGATGCCGCGGGTCTCCGGAGCGCCTCGTTCATCCGGCTTCCTTGCTGTGCAGCACGACAGTTCAACAAAAATCCCTTGTCGCTCCACCGAACCACGCGATTGATTCCCCCGTCGTCGTTGCCCACCCTCGCACCTTAGAACGACAACGATTTCGGGTTGGGAACGATGCCGACACATGAGCCCTGGAGCGCCCCGCGGGCGGCCGGGATCATCGCCGCGCACACGCAACGGGAGGGGGCGACGCTGCCGATCCTCCACGCGCTGCAGGAGGCGTTCGGCTACGTCGACGCCGAGGCGGTGCCGCTGATCGCCGACGCCCTCAACCTGTCGCGGGCCGAGGTCCACGGCTGCATCACCTTCTACCACGACTTCCGGGCCGGGCCGGCCGGGCGGCGCACCGTGAAGCTGTGCCGGGCCGAAGCCTGTCAGGCGATGGGCGCGGACGCGCTCCACGACGAGATCCTGTCGCGGCTCGGCGTCGGCTGGCACGGCACCACCCGCGACGGCGCGGTGACGGTCGAGCCGGTGTTCTGCCTCGGCCTGTGCGCCTGCGCCCCGGCGGCGCTGGTCGACGGCCAGCCGGTCGCCCGGCTCGACGCCGACACCCTCCAGGCGGCGCTGACGGAGCGGCTGACGTGAGCGTCACGGTCTTCATTCCCCGCGACGCGGTGGCGCTCGGCCTCGGCGCCGACCAGGTCGCGAGCGCCGTCGCCCGCACCGCCGAGGCCCGCGGCCTCGACGTGGCGATCGTACGCACCGGCTCGCGCGGCATGCTGTGGCTGGAGCCGCTGGTCGAGGTCGAGACGCCGGAGGGCCGCATCGCCTACGGCCCGGTGCGGCCGGGCGACGTCGACTCGCTGTTCGATGCCGGGCTGGCCGAGGGCGGCGCCCACCGGCTGCGCATCGGCCGGCCGGAGGAGCACCCCTACCTCGCCCGCCAGCAGCGCCTCACCTTCGGCCGCTGCGGCATCGTCGATCCGGTCTCGGTCGAGGATTACCGGGCGCACGGCGGCTATCGCGGCTTGGAGAAGGCTCTCGCCGTCGAGCCGGTCGCGGTGGTGGATGCCGTGAAGGCGTCGGGCCTGCGCGGACGCGGCGGTGCCGGCTTCCCGACCGGCATCAAGTGGAACACCGTGATGCTGGCCGAGGCGGACCGGAAATACGTGGTCTGCAACGCCGACGAGGGCGATTCCGGCACCTTCGCCGACCGCATGCTGATGGAGGGCGACCCCTTCACCCTCATCGAGGGCATGACCATCGCGGCGGTCGCGGTCGGCGCCACCCGGGGCTACATCTACCTTCGCTCCGAGTACCCGCAGGCGCACGAGACCCTGAAGGCCGCGATCGCCGCCGGCGAGCGGGCCGGCGTGCTCGGCACCGACATCCTCGGCTCCGGCAGGAGTTTCCACCTCGAAGTCCGGCTCGGCGCCGGCGCCTACATCTGCGGCGAGGAGACCTCGCTGCTGGAGAGCCTGGAGGGCAAGCGCGGCATCGTGCGGGCCAAGCCCCCGATCCCGGCGCTGAAAGGGCTGTTCGGCAAGCCGACGCTGGTCAACAACGTGCTGTCCTTCGCCGCCGTGCCATGGATCCTGGAGCATGGCGGGCAAGCCTACGCCGATTACGGCATGGGCCGTTCCCTCGGCACCCTGCCGATCCAGCTCGCCGGCAACGTCCGGCAGGGCGGCCTGATCGAACTCGCCTTCGGCATCACGGTGCGGGAGGTGATCGAGCAGTTCGGCGGCGGCACCGCCTCGGGCCGGCCGGTGCGGGCGGTGCAGGTCGGCGGGCCGCTCGGGGCCTACTTCCCGGACGCGCTCCTCGACACGCCGCTCGACTACGAGGCCTTCGCGGCCAGGAAGGGGCTGGTCGGCCACGGCGGCATCGTGGTGTTCGACGACACCGTCGACATGGCGCGCCAGGCCCGCTTCGCCTTCGAGTTCTGCGCCATCGAGTCGTGCGGCAAGTGCACCCCCTGCCGGATCGGCGCGGTGCGCGGGCGCGAGACCATGGACCGGGTCATCGCCGGCGAGGATCCGGGGGCGAACCTCGCCCTGGTCGCCGACCTCTGCGAGGTCATGACCGACGGCTCGCTCTGCGCCATGGGCGGGCTGACGCCGGTGCCCGTGATGAGCGCGATCACCCACTTCCCCGAGGATTTCGACCGCAGCCGGCCGATGCCGCTCGCGGCCGAGTGAGGAGGCGTCGATGGCCCTCATCAAGGAAATCGACTACGGCACCCCGATCCGCGTCGCCGACAAGGCGGTGACGCTGACGATCGACGGGCAGAGCGTCACGGTTCCGGCCGGCACCTCGGTGATGGCGGCGGCGATGCATGCCGGCACGCAGATCCCGAAGCTGTGCGCCACCGACTCGCTCGAACCGTTCGGCTCATGCCGGCTCTGCCTCGTCGAGATCGACGGGCGGCGCGGCACCCCGGCCTCGTGCACCACCCCGGCCGAGGACGGCATGGTGGTCCACACCCACTCGGACAAGCTCCACCGCCTGCGCAAGGGCGTGATGGAACTCTACATCTCCGACCACCCCCTCGACTGCCTCACCTGCGCCGCCAACGGCGATTGCGAGTTGCAGGACATGGCGGGCGCCGTCGGCCTGCGCGAGGTCCGCTACGGCGAGGGCGAGAACCACGTCCACAAGTCCTCCGACCGCTACCTACAGAGGGACGAGTCGAACCCGTACTTCACCTACGATCCGGCCAAGTGCATCGTCTGCAACCGCTGCGTGCGGGCCTGCGAGGAGGTGCAGGGCACCTTCGCGCTGACCATCGCCGGCCGCGGCTTCGATTCGCGGGTGGCGTCGGGCCCGACCAACTTCATGGATTCCGAGTGCGTGTCCTGCGGCGCCTGCGTGCAGGCCTGCCCGACCGCGACGCTGACCGAGAAGTCGGTGATCGCGATGGGCCAGCCGGAGCATTCGGCGGTGACGACCTGCGCCTATTGCGGCGTCGGCTGCGCGTTCAAGGCCGAGATGCAGGGCGAGCGCGTGGTGCGGATGGTGCCCTACAAGGCTGGCCGGGCCAACGAAGGCCATTCCTGCGTCAAGGGCCGCTTCGCCTACGGCTACGCCACCCACGGGGACCGCATCACGAAGCCGATGATCCGCGACAGGATCACGGATCCGTGGCGCGAGGTCACCTGGGCGGAGGCGATCGACCGCGCCGCCTCCGAGTTCAAGCGCATCCAGGCGCGGTACGGTCGCGATTCGATCGGCGGTATCACCTCGTCGCGATGCACCAACGAGGAGGCCTACCTCGTCCAGAAGCTGGTCCGCGCCGGCTTCGGCAACAACAACGTCGACACCTGTGCCCGGGTCTGCCATTCGCCGACCGGCTACGGCCTGATGACGACGCTCGGCACCTCGGCCGGCACCCAGGACTTCGCCTCGGTCGCCGATGCCGACGTGATCCTGGTCATCGGCGCCAACCCGACCGACGGCCACCCGGTCTTCGGCTCGCGGATGAAGAAGCGCCTGCGCCAGGGCGCGAAGCTCATCGTCGCCGACCCGCGCCGGATCGACCTCGTCAAGTCGCCCCACATCAGGGCCGACCACCACCTGCCGCTGAAGCCGGGTTCGAACGTCGCCTTCATCAACGCGATGGCGCACGTCATCGTCACGGAAGGGCTCGTGGACAAGGCCTACGTGCGCGACCGCTGCGACCTCGACGACTTCGAGGTCTGGGCGCGCTTCGTCGCCGACCGGCGCCACGCACCGGAATCGGTCGCCGAGCTGATCGGCGTCGACGCCGCCGAGCTGCGCGCCGCCGCGCGGCTCTACGCCACCGGCGGCGCCGCGGCGATCTATTACGGCCTCGGCGTCACCGAGCACAGCCAGGGCTCGACCATGGTGATGGGCATGGCGAACATCGCGATGGCCACCGGCAACATCGGCAAGTCCGGCGCCGGCGTGAACCCGCTGCGCGGCCAGAACAACGTCCAGGGCTCGTGCGACATGGGCTCGTTCCCGCACGAGCTGACCGGCTACCGCCACGTCTCGGACGACGCCACCCGCGAGACCTTCGAGGCCCTGTGGGGCGCGACCCTCTCGGCCGAGCCGGGCCTGCGCATCACCAACATGCTCGACGAGGCGGTCGCCGGCAGCTTCAAGGGTCTCTACATCCAGGGCGAGGACATCGCCCAGTCCGACCCGGACACCCACCACGTCACCGCCGGCCTGCGGGCGATGGAGTGCATCGTCGTCCAGGACATCTTCCTCAACGAGACCGCGAAATACGCCCACGTCTTCCTGCCGGGCGCCTCGTTCCTGGAGAAGGACGGCACCTTCACCAATGCCGAGCGGCGCATCAGCCGGGTGCGCAAGGTGATGGCGCCGCTCGGCGGCTACGGCGACTGGGAGGGCACGATGCTGCTCGCCAACGCGCTCGGCTATCCGATGGACTACACCCATCCCTCGCAGATCATGGACGAGATCGCCCGGCTGACCCCGAGCTTCGCCGGCGTGTCCTACGCCAAGCTGGAGGAGCTCGGCTCGATCCAGTGGCCGTGCAACGACAAGGCGCCGCTCGGCACGCCGATGATGCATGTCGACCGCTTCGTGCGGGGGTTGGGCAAGTTCATGATCACCGAGTTCGTGCCGACCGACGAGCGCACGACCCGGAAATTCCCGCTGATCCTCACCACCGGGCGCATCCTGTCGCAGTACAATGTCGGGGCGCAGACGCGGCGCACTCACAATTCGCGCTGGCACGAGGAGGACGTGCTGGAGATCCACCCGTTCGACGCCGAGAGCCGCGGCATCGTCGAGGGCGACCTCGTCGCCCTGGAGAGCCGGTCGGGCGACATCGCCCTCAAGGCCCGGGTCACCGAGCGGATGCAGCCGGGCGTCGTCTACACCACCTTCCACCACGCCAAGACCGGCGCCAACGTCATCACCACCGATTACTCGGACTGGGCCACCAACTGCCCCGAGTACAAGGTGACGGCGGTGCAGGTCCGGCGTACCAACCGGCCCTCCGATTGGCAGGCCCGGTTCTATGAGGAAGACATCTCCCTCACCCGCATCGCCCGACAGCTCGATGCCGCCGAATGAGGGCGGCGCCCCATCGGTCCGGGTCGCGACCCGGGTCGTCGCCTACGACGCCGTGGAGGGGCGGGCCGACAGCCGCGCCCTCGCGGTCGAGACGCCGGTCAACCTGATCTACGGCAGCGTGCCCTACGCCGTGATGATGACGACGCCGGCCGACCTCGCGGACTTCGCCTACGGCTTCAGCCTGACCGAGGGCATCGTCCAGGCCGCCGACGAGATCCGCGGCGCCGTGGTCGAGGACGGGGAGGGGGGCCTGCGCCTCGTCGTCGACCTCGCCCCCGGGCGACTGCGCGAGCATCTCGCGCGCAAGCGCGCGATGAGCGGGCGCACCGGCTGCGGCGTCTGCGGCATCGACGACCTCGCCGACCTGCCGCGGGCGCAAGGCAGGGCGGCGGACGGGGTGCGCGTCACCTTCGCGGCGGTCGAGCGGGCGCTCGCCGCCCTCGGCGACGCCCAGAGCCTCAACCGCGAGACGCGGGCGGTCCACGCCGCCGCCTGGGCCGGCCTCGACGGCGCCCTCGTCGCCGTGCGCGAGGATGTCGGCCGCCACAACGCCCTCGACAAGCTCATCGGCGCGCTGATGCGCGCCGGCACCCGGCCGGAGGACGGTTTCCTCGTCATCACCAGCCGGTGCTCGTTCGAGATGGTCGAGAAGGCGGCGAGCTTCGGCGCCGCGATCCTGGTGGCGATCTCGGCCCCGACCTCGCTCGCCGTCGAGCGCGCCCGCCTGCACGGCCTCACCCTCGCGGCCATCGCCCGCCACGACACCGTGACGGTGTTCGAGGGGGGCGAGCGGCTGATCCCCGCCCCGAATCTCACGGATCCTCCATGATCACCGACCCGAACCAGAAGCTCGTCCGGATGGCGAACCAGATCGCCACCTTCTTCCGCTCCTACCCGGAGGAGGAGGCGGTGGCCGGCATCCACAAGCACATCACCGCATTCTGGACCCCGAAGATGCGCGACCGGCTCGTCGCCCATTGCGCGCACGGGGACCACGGCCTCGACCCCCTGGCGCTCACCGCCCTCGAGGTCACCCCGAAGGCCAGGAGCCCGATCCGCGAGGCGACGACCGACCCGCACGCGATCGGCATGGGGGCGAGCGACGCGGGCTGAATCGATGGGTTCGTCTTCATAAACGCCCCGATGTCCTTATTTCGTCCAGAAAGGCTGTGAATTGTCCCGCCCGAGTGGCGGAGAGACCTCCGGCTCGCGAGACGAGATCGAGTACGGACGGGCCATGAGCGACGACGACCTCCTGTTTCTGCTGCCGGACGACGAGACGGAAGCCGAGCGGCCGGCCGTGACCTGGCCGGTCGTGGTGATCGACGACGACCCGGCGGTGCACGAGGGGACCCGGTTCGCCCTATCGGGCTACACCCTCGACGGGGCCGGGCTGGAGATCCTGTCGGCCTATTCCGCCGCCGAGGCGAGGCAATTGCTCGCGGCCCGGCGGGGCGTCGCGGTGATCCTGCTCGACGTGGTGATGGAGACCGAGGATGCCGGCCTGCGCCTCGTCGACTTCATCCGCCGCGAGCTGAAGGACGAGACGGTCCGCATCATCCTGCGCACCGGCCAGCCCGGGCAGGCGCCGGAGCGGCGCGTCATCGTCGATTACGACATCAACGACTACAAGGCGAAGACCGAGCTCACCGCCGACAAGCTGTTCACCAGCCTCACCGCGGCCCTGCGCGCCTACCAGCAGCTCAAGCGGCTGGAGGAGACCCGGCGGGGACTCGAGATCATCATCGACGCCGCGCCGATGCTGCTCGACTACAAGTCGATGCAGCGCCTCGCCGAGGGCGTGCTGACCCAGGTCGCCTCGCTGCTCAACGTCGCCTGCACCGGCATCCTGGTGCTGCGCGAGACCGGCCCGGCCGAGCGGTTCTGCGTGCTGGCGGGCTCTGGCTGCTACCACCACCTCGTCGCCCGCGAGCCCGCCTGGCCCCTCGACGACGAGGTGCAGACGATCGTCGCCCGCGCCTTCGCCGAGCGCTGCCACAGCTTCGGCGAGAGCTGGTCGACCCTCTACGTCCACACGGCGAGCGGCAGCGAGATCGTCGCGCTGCTGCGGGCCGACCGTTCGCTGTCGCAGACCGACCGGGCGCTCATCACCCTGTTCACCTCGCGCCTGTCGATCGCGTTCGACAACGTGATCCTGTACGAGCAGCTCCAGCGGGCCAATGTCGGGCTGGAGCAGCGGGTGGTGGAGCGCACCGCCGAGCTGATGCGGGCCAACCGCCGCCTCGCCATGCAGCGCTCCGACCTGCGCCGCGCCAACCAGCTCAAGACCGAGATCCTCGGCACCGTCGCGCACGACCTCAAGAACCCCCTCGCGGTGATCCTCGGCCGCACCGAGATGCTCGGCGACCTCATCGGCACTCTGCCGCAGCCGGTCGAGGCGATGCAGGCCCAGGTCGGGCATATCCGCGATTCGGCCCGCCGTCTCACCGGCATGATCGAGAGCCTGATCGCCGACGCGATGAACGACGCCCTCGACATCTCGCTGCGGCGCGAGGCGGTGGATTTCGCCGCCCTCGCCCGCGAGGTGTCGCAGACCAACGCGCCGCTGGCCGAGATGAAGGCGCAGACGCTGCGCTCGGAGATCCCCGACAGCCTCTACATCTGCGCCGACGGCGAGCGGCTGCGCGAGGCGATGGACAACCTGATCTCCAACGCGATCAAGTACAGCCCGGCCGGGGCCGAGATCGTCGTGACGGTGTGCCGCGACGAGGCCGACACGGTCTACGCCGTGCGCGACCACGGCCCGGGCCTGTCGCCGGAGGATACGGGCCGCGTGTTCGGCCGCTTCCAGCGCCTCTCGGCCAAGCCGACCGGCGGCGAGGGCTCGACCGGCCTCGGCCTGTCGATCGTCAAGCGCATCGCCGAGCTGCACCGGGGCTGCGCGACGGTGGACAGCCACGCCCCCGAGCCCGGCTCGACCTTCGCGATCCGGCTGCCGAACATCGCGGTCGAGGTGGGGTAGGACGCGCTCGGCGCCTTACACCACCGGCACGCCGTGGTGCTTGGCGTGCTCGTCCGGCTCGACGTGGATCGTCACGATGGCGCCCTCGACCGCGGCCTCGATCGCCTGCTCCAGCCGGTCGCAGATGGCGTGCGACTCCGCCACCGTCATCGTGCCCGGCACCACGAGGTGGAAGTCGATGAACACCGCCTGCCCGGCGTGGCGGGTGCGCACGTCGTGCGCCTCCAGGGCGCCCTCGCCGTGGCGCGAGATCAGGCTCCGGATCTCCGTCACGATTCCGGCGGGGGCGGCCTGATCCATCAGGCCGTTGACCGAATCGCGCACCATGCCCCAGCCCGACCACAGGATGTTGAGGGCGACGAGCGCGGCGATGAGGGGATCGAGCAGGAGCCAGCCGGTCCAGGTGACGAGGCCGAGGCCGGCGAGAACCCCCACCGAGGTGACGACGTCGGCCATGACGTGCCGCCCGTCGGCGACGAGGGCCGGGGAGCGCCACAGCCGGCCGCGGGTCAGCAGCATCCAGCCCCAGACGGCGTTGACGACCGTGGCGAGCCCGTTCACCGCGATGCCGAGGAGCGGCATGTCGATGGCCTTCGGAGCCAGCGCCGCCTCGTAGGCGTCGCGCAGGATCATCACCGCCGCGACGATGATGAGCGCGCCCTCGATGACCGCGGAGAAGTACTCCGCCTTGTGGTGGCCGTAGGGGTGCTCGACGTCGGCGGGCTGGGCCGCCCAGCGCAGGGCGAGGAACGCGGTGGCGGCGGCGACCACGTTGATGATGCTCTCCAGCGCGTCCGAGTACAGGGCGACGCTGCCGGTGAGCCACCACGCCCCGAACTTGAGGGCGAGCACCAGGAGGCCGAGCCCGGCGCTGACGAGGGCGGCGCTCTGCGCGCGATCCATGACGGCGATCCACGATGACGACGATCCGGACCGCGTCGGATCTCGCCGTCGGGCCGCGGCGCCCCTCTAGGCGACGCCGACCCGGAAGGCCACGGCACAGGTCTTAGCCGGAGCTATGCTGTCCCGGCTCGCCGCGGCCTCCGCCCGATTCCGGGGGGGCGCCCCCACGCCGGGCTTCCTCGCGGATGCGGCTCACCTGGGCCCGGGCCCGGGCGTTCGCGGCCTTCCGCTCGTAGCGGCGGCGCAGCCAGCCCCAGTTGGTGGAGGCGGCCAGGGCGGTGAGCCGCTCGGCCTCGCACTCCCACCACGCGACCAGCTCGGCATCGAGGGTCGGGTGGGCGTTCATCGCGCGCCTCCTGCCGGCGTCGTCGCCGGCGGCCCGGTTTCCTCGACCACCAGGGCGTCGGGGTCGTCGTGGATGCTCGCCGCGCCGGCATCGGGAGCCGGCGAGGCCGGGCTGCCGAAGGGCGCGCTGCGGTAGGCGCCCGCCGCCCTGACCCGCGCCTCCCGCTCGTCGGCCGCCTGTACGGTGACGCTCGGGGAGTGCGGCAGCGGCCAGCGCGGGTCGGCGGGGTCGCGGGGGCGGAGGGAGAACCACGGCATGCCTCGGACGGCTCCTCGAAGGCGGCGATCCCGGTGCGACCGCCCGGCGGTTAGATGGATCCTCCGCGGCGCGGGCGCCAGCACCCGTTCGTCGGGGAGCCGGCCGGGGAGATTGACGCGCCCCGTGCCCGGCGCACCGGCGTCGGAACGCGCGGATTAGCGCCGGATCACCGTGTACAGGCCGGGATGGTGCGGGAACCGCTCCGTTTCCGGCCCGGTCAGCGCCCGGAAGTCCGGATGGCTCACCGCGGCCTGGAAATCCTGCGCCGAGGCCCAGGTCGCGAGGTTGACCAGCGGGAAACGGGCCGTCGGCATCAGGGCCCGGTGCAGGGCGGTCGAGAGGAAGCCCGGCTGCGCGCGCATGAAGTCGGCCGCCCGCTCCCAGTAGGCGACCGCCGCCGCCTCGTCCGTCGGCGGGATCTCGAACGCGTTGATGAGCACCACGCCGTCAGGATTCGTTCCGGTCATCGCCGTTCTCCTCTGGTGAAGTCACGATCTCGCCCCGGTCCGCCGCGTCCCGGTCCAGGGCGGCGGACAGAAGCCGCAGCAGCGCCAGCGCGTCGGCCAGCGCCTCGGCCCGGCACTCCCGGCCGACCCGCGCCGCCCATCGTTCCTGCCGCGCGCTCGCCTGCGCATAGGCCCGCTGCCCGGCCGGGCTCAGCACCACCAGGGCGGCGCGGCGGTGATCCGGATTCGCCTCCAGGCCGACGAGTCCCGCCTCCGCCAGATCCGCCACCACCCGCCGGACCGCCTGCCGGCTCAACCCCATCGCCCGGGCGACGCCCGCCACCGTCAGCGGCCGGCCCGACAGTGCCACCGCGCCGAGCACCTGCCAGCGGGCGCTCGTCAGCCCGAGGTCGCGGGTCAGGGCGTCGCCTGCCGCCAGCAGGGCGCCGTTCAGGCGGAACACCTCCAGCACGAGGTCGGTGAACAGGACGGGGGCCGGACGCTGCATAATGTCAGTGTGTTGTCATAAAGACAGCATGTTGTCAATCTGGTGGGCATTGATCCGGCCGCCGATTCCATGCTGATGGCCGCATGCGCGTGGATCTGTTCGACTTCGACCTGCCGGAGGATCGCATCGCCCTGCGGCCGGCGGTGCCGCGGGACGCGGCCCGGCTGATGGTGGTGCGCCCGGGCGAGGCGCCGGCCGACGGGCGGGTCGTCGACCTGCCCGGCCTGCTGCGGCCCGGTGACGCCCTGGTGTTCAACGACACCCGCGTCATCCCGGCCCGCCTGCGCGGCCTGCGCGAGCGCCCGGACGGGAACACCGTCCGCGTCGAGGCGATGCTGCACCTGCGCGAGGCGCCGGAGCGCTGGCGCGCCTTCGCGCGCCCGGCCAGGCGGCTGCGGGTCGGCGACCGGGTCGCGTTCGGAGCGTCCCCCGGCGGCGCCTGCGACCTCGACCGCCTCGACGCCACCGTGGCGGAGCGGGGGGAGGGGGGCGAGACCGTGTTCGCCTTCGACCTGGCCGGGCCGGTGCTCGACGAGGCGGTGGCGCGGCTCGGCGAGTTGCCGCTGCCGCCCTACATCGCCGCCAAGCGCGCCACCGACGCGCAGGACGCCGCCGACTATCAGACCGTCTACGCCCGCGAGCCGGGTGCCGTCGCGGCACCCACCGCCGGGCTGCACTTCACCCCCGGCCTGCTCGACCGTCTCGACGCGGCCGGGCTGTCGCGCCACCGGGTCACCCTCCATGTCGGCGCCGGCACCTTCCTGCCGGTGAAGGCCGACGACACCGACGAGCACCGCATGCACGCCGAGTTCGGCGAAGTCTCGCCGGAGGCCGCCGACGCCCTCAACGCGGTGCGCGCGGCCGGCGGGCGGATCGTCGCCGTCGGCACCACCTCCCTGCGCCTGATCGAGAGCGCGGCCGGCCCGGACGGCACCATCCGCCCCTTCGCCGGCGAGACCCGCATCTTCATCACCCCGGGCTACCGCTTCCGCGCCGTCGACGCCCTGATGACCAACTTCCACCTGCCGCGCTCGACGCTGTTCATGCTGGTCTGCGCCTTCGCCGGGCTCGACCCGATGCGGCGCGCCTATGCCGAGGCGGTCGCCCGCGGCTACCGCTTCTACTCCTACGGCGATTCCAGCCTGCTGTTCCGGGCCGACCTCCCATGACCGACGCCTTCAGCTTCACCCTCGCGGCGACCGACGGCGCCGCGCGCACTGGCGAGATCCGGATGCCCCGCGGCGTCATCCGCACGCCCGCCTTCATGCCGGTCGGCACCGCCGGCACCGTCAAGGCGATGTACCCCGAGCAGGTGAAGGCCCTCGGGGCCGACGTGGTGCTCGGCAACACCTACCACCTGATGCTGCGCCCCGGCGCCGAGCGGATGGCGCGGTTGGGTGGCCTGCACGCCTTCATGCAGTGGCCCTACCCGATCCTGACCGATTCCGGCGGCTTCCAGGTCATGTCGCTGTCGTCGCTGCGCAAGCTCGACGAGACCGGGGTGACGTTCCAGTCGCACATCGACGGCACCCGGCACGTCCTGACGCCGGAGCGCTCGATCGGGATCCAGGGGCTGCTCGGCTCCGACATCCAGATGCAGCTCGACGAGTGCGTGCGCCTGCCCGCGCCCGAGAGCGCCGTCGAGAGCGCGATGCGGCTGTCCCTGCGCTGGGCCGAGCGCTGCCGCATCGCCTTCGGCGACCAACCCGGCAAGGCGATGTTCGGCATCGTCCAGGGTGGCGACATCCCGGCCCTGCGGGTCGAGAGCGCGAAGGCGCTGGTCGGGCTCGACCTCAAGGGCTACGCCATCGGCGGCCTCGCGGTCGGCGAGCCGCAGGCGACGATGCTGGCGATGATCGAGGTGGTGGAGCCCCACCTGCCGATGACCAGGCCGCGCTACCTGATGGGGGTCGGCACGCCCGACGACATCGTGCAGGCGGTGTGCCGTGGCATCGACATGTTCGACTGCGTGATGCCGACCCGGGCCGGCCGCCACGGCATGGTCTACACCCGCCACGGCCGGATGAACCTGCGCAACGCCCGCTTCGCCGAGGACGACACCGTCCTCGACCCCGAATCGACCTGCCCGGCGGCGAACCTCTACACCAAGGCGTACCTGCACCACCTCGTGCGAGCGGGCGAGATCCTCGGCATGATGCTGCTGACCTGGAACAATCTGTCCTACTACCAGGACCTGATGGCGGGTCTGCGCCGGGCCATCGCGGCGGGCCGGCTCCAGGATTTCGTGGCCGAGACCCGCGAAGGATGGGAGCGGGCCGAGCGCGACCGCAAGGCGTGAAACCGGCGCGGCTCGACGGTTGACCGCGCGGCGCCAACCGCCTATCTCCGGCCGTGCTCCGCGCTGCCATCGATCGCGCGCCGGGAGCGAGCGCGTAGCTCAGCTGGTAGAGCAACGGACTTTTAATCTGTAGGTCCTGGGTTCGAGCCCCAGCGCGCTCACCACATTCCCATCAGAGACCAGCCGCTCGAGATCCTGCCGGATGGTTCGCGGATCCGTCCCCGTGCAGGACGGCACGGAAGGTGATCCGGGAAGCGGACGTGAGGTGCGCCGGTCAGGGACCGGTCATGCCGCCCACGGGTCCGGCATCGCCCCCGCCCGACGATCGTCTCATACGATTTTCGATTGATCGCTTCGCGATGCGGACATCGGCTTCGCTCATGCGTGCGGAGCAAAGCTCCGCCGCGCGGGCTGGTGAGACGATGTCCGGAACTGATCATCCGGACATCGTATCACTTCGCCACGAGCAGCGCCCAGTAGACCTTGTACTTCGAGCCCGGCACGTAGGCGGTGGCGATCCCCATCCGGGTGGCGTCGGGGTCGAGCAGCACGGCGTTGTGGGGCGGGCTCTCGCGCCAGCCGGAGAACGCCTCGGCGAGGGTGTGGTAGCCGGCCGAGAGGTTGGCGTTCGGTTCGGCGAAGCCCATGCGGGCCGCTACCGTCTTGACGATGTCGGCCTGACTGGGCCGGCCCGCCGCCGCCATCGCCGCGGTCTCGGTCACGGCGAGCCGCTGCAGGCCGGGATCGAGGGCGAGCACCGGCAGGCCCTTGTTGCGGCGGTACGTGCTGATCATCTCCTGCGCCGCCCCGGCGTCGAGCTGGGCGTTCGCAGCGTTCATCGGCCAGTACAGGCTCGGCATTCCCGGCGCTGCCGGCACGCTCGCGTCGAGGCTCCTGGCGCAGGCGGAGACCAGCACCAGGAGGCCGAGGGCGAGGACGGGCCGGAAGCGGACGGGAACGGAAACGGTCACGGGACACTCTCGGGCGTGCGGCGGCGGGCCTCGGTGACGGCGCCCTCGCCGGCCGGCCGGCCCTCGTCGCCGCCGGTCCGGCCGGGCACTGCGGCCGAGGCCGTCCCCACCGACTTGGCGATCATCCCGAGGGCGTCCTGCACCGGTTCGAGCCCCTGGACCGTCACGATGCTCGATCCAGGCCCGAGATTGGGGATCAGCCCTCCTTCCGACAAGGTCCTGAAGACGGCGAAGTTGAGATCGCTCTGAACTTTCAGTTGCGATGCCACGTCGGTGATCATCGCGATCAGCTCGAATTCGAGGTAGGGCTCGCCGATCTTGCGGAACGCCACCCGCGGCGGCGGCTCCTTGAGCACGTCGGAATGGGCCTTGGCGCAGGAGACGATCAGCTCGGCCGCCTTCACCGGGTCCTGGTTGCGCAGGACGTTCACCGTGATCGAGACCCGCCCGGTCCGGTCGCCGCGGACCCGGTTCTTCACCACGCCCGAGATCAGGTTCGAGTTCGGCACGATCACCGCCGAGCGGTCGAAGGTCTGGATCTCGGTCGAGCGCACGCTGATGCGCCGGACGTAGCCCTCGTTGTCGCCGATCACCACGAGGTCGCCGACCCGGATCGGCCGCTCCCACAGCAGCAGCAGGCCGGAGACGAAGTTGTTGACGATCGACTGGAGGCCGAAGCCGATGCCGACCGACAGGGCGCCGGCCACGATGGTGAGCTTCTCCAGGCTCAGGCCCAGATACGAGAACGCGACCGCGAGCGAGACCAGGAAGCCGACGTAGCCCGCGACCGTCGCGATCGAGTTGCGCAGCCCGAGATCGAGATCGGTGGCCGGCAGGAAGGTGTTCTCCAGCCACCGCTTGATCGCCCGGGCGATCAGCAGGCCGACGATGAACAGGGCCAGCGCGATCGCGATCGTCGAGAGCGAGATCGTGACGTCGCCGACCTTGAACCCGAAGAACGCCGCCCGCGCCGAGGTGAGCAGGTCGTTCGAATCGACGCCCCAGGTCGCCAGCAGGACCACCGCCGCAGCGGTGAGCAGCACGACCCGGATGAAGCCGGTGATCAGCACCGCGGCCTGGTTGAGGGAGCGCTTGCGCAGGCCGGTATTGGCCTGCAGCGCCGTGGCGAAGCGGGAATCGTTCTGCAGCATCCCGCCGACGAAGGTGTCGACGCTGAGGATGCACAGGGTCAGCAGCGCCGCGGCGATCGCGGTCCACAGCAACTGGTTGATGAGGAACGAGGACAGGGCGATGTAGCCGGTGAACGCGCTCACGGCGATCGCCGCGACCACGATCCATCCGACGATCCGCAGCGGGCCGCCGATCCCGGCATTCGAGTCCGCCGCCACGTAGGGACCGAGGCACGCCTCGTCGGTCTCCGCCCGGGCGGCGAAGCGGCGGAGGCCGACCGCCAGGACGGCGGCCACCGCGAGGGCGAACAGGCCCTTGGTGATGATCGTGACCGGGAGCCCGACCGAAATGGCGGCGTTCAGCCCCTCGATGGTGCGGCCGGCCGTGATGACCCCCGCGATGCCGACGGCGAGGCGGTTGATCCGCTCCGCGGTGGCGTCCTCCATGGCGATCAGCCGCCAGGTGGGACGGCCCGGCGCCAGCAGCGCGTCGACCATCGCCTCCACCACGGCCACGAAGGCGATCGCGGTGAGGAAGCTGTGGGTCACCGGCATGAGCCGCTGCGGCACGATCTCGGTGGCGTCGATGGCGTAGTCCACCACGAAGCTGCCGAGCACGGCCGGCAGGGCGCCGGCCAGGAACACGCGCCAGGCCGCCAGGACCTTCGCGCCCCGGTCCGGCTTCTGCTCGGCGGTGGCGCGGTGCCCGATGCGCGGGGCGATGTGACGGCGCCCGATGTAGAGCGCCACCGACACGCCGATGGCGAGCGCCACCACCAGGAGCCGCAGCGCCGTGCCGTTGCGCCGGATCTGCGAGACGGCCTCGTCGGCGGAGACCTGGAGCGAGCGCAGGTCGCGCGGCAGGTTGGCGACGGCCCGCATCCACAGGTCCGGGGTGACCAGGGGATCGGCGCGTTCGAACAGCGCCCGGGTGAAGGCGGTGCGCCGCCGGTTGCCGATCTGGTCGGTGATCTGCTCGCTCTGGACCAGCAGCGAGCGGGCGATGCGCAGGGTGTCGTCGGTCTCGGCGACGGCGGCCTCGCGCTGGACCCGCTCCTCGGCGACGTCCTGCGCCTCGGGCGCGTCCTTCGGCTTCGGGCCGATCTGGTTCAGGCGCTCCTTGGCCGCCTCCAGCCGCGGGCCGAGCTGCTCGATGACGTGCCGCAGCCGGTCGGCGATCGGGTCGATCCCGTCGCGCAGGAGCGCGAGGTCGTCCTGGTTGAGGCCGTGGTTGCTCAGCGCCTTCTCGCGCTGGTCGAGATCGGCCTTCTCGTTGTCGAGCTGGGCGCGGATCTGCTGGATCTGCTCCGAGATCGGCGGCGGCTTCACCGGCGCCGGCGCCGGCGCCGCGGGAGCCGCGGTTCCGGGTGCGGCGGTTCTGGGGGCGGAGGGATTGGGCGCGGGAGAACCGGCCGCCGGAGACGTGGCGGAAGGCTTGGCCGGGGGATCCTGCGCGACCGCGAAGCCGGGCGCCAGGACGGCGGCGGTCATCAGGGCGGCGATCCATCGGCGAAACCGTCTCATGCGTAGTCCTTCTCGTCGTGTCCGATGCGCCGCCGCGGCCCGCATCCGCATGTTCCGCATGCCGCGGGCGTCCGCATCGGGAGGTCACCTAGGGCGGGGTGACGCATGGGGAACATCGGGCACGTCATGGCCCCCCATCGCGGCAGAATGAGGCCCCTCGGGCGCAAGTTGTCCCGGGCCTGTGGGCCGCGACGTCTCGAACCGCGCACGAACCTTCACAACCCCGTCATCGTGATATTAGACTACGTCGCAATGGACACGGCCTTCTCGTTCCACGGCGCCGGGGTGACATCGGTCATTCCAGGTCGGCCGCATCGCCGGTCCGGGTGCCCCGCCCCGGTGCTGCGGCCGCCGTGCGGCCCCCCGGGGGCCTCGGACGGCCATCCGCCGCGTCCTCTCCTCCTCACTCCCACCGGCCGGCCCGGAGGATAAGGCGATGGCGTCCATCTCCTGCCTCCGCGAGCGGTACGAGGACCGGCCTCACGCCGGTCACGTCCATCGCGGCCGGTCTCCCCGCCAGGGCAGGACGATGCTGGACAGTCGAACGCCACTCCCTCGTGCGGCCGGCGGGCCGCCCTCCTCCACCCTCGGCGACCGGATCCGGTCGGCGGCCGGGATGGACAGCCGGGCGGGAGGCCGCGCATGACCGCCGACCTCCAGACCCTCGTGCTCAACGCGGATTACCGTCCGCTCTCCTACAACCCGCTGTCGCTGTGGTGCTGGAAGGACGCGCTCACCGCCCTGTTCCTCGACCGGGTGACGCTGGTGGCGACCTACGACGCCCAGGCGCGCTCGCCGAGCAAGAGCTTCCAGATCCCGAGCGTGGTGGCGCTGAAGAGCTACGTGACGCTGGCGCGCACGCCGGCCTTCACGCGCTACAACATCTACCTGCGGGACACGTTCTCCTGCCAGTACTGCGCCGTCCGGCTGCCCTCCGGGGGACTGACCTTCGACCACGTCGTGCCGCGCTCCCGGGGCGGTCTCTCGACCTGGGAGAACGTCGTCGCGGCCTGCTCGCCGTGCAACCTGCGCAAGGCCAACCGCACCCCGGCGGAGGCCGACATGCCGCTCCTCAACGAGCCGCGCCGGCCGACGCGCTACGAGCTGCACCACCGCCAGCCGGAATTCGACCACCGCCAGTACCACCATACCTGGCTCGACTACCTGTACTGGGACAGCGAGCTGGAGAGCTGACGGTCCGTCCCCGCCGGCGCCGGGAGGCGTTGCGCTTCCGGTCCCGGGCGTCTAGTCCCTTGGCGCCGATGGATGTTGCGGTGCAGCAATGAGGGGCGGTCGATGAGCCAGACGAATGGTGCGGGCGCGACGGTGCCGGTGCTGGAGGGAATCGCGGACCTCGCTTCGCGCTTCGACCTGATCCTCTGCGACGTCTGGGGAGTCCTGCACAACGGGGAGCGCGCCCATGCGGCGGCCGGCGACGCGCTGACGCGATTCCGCGAGCTTCCGGGCGAACGTCCCCGGCGGGTGGTGCTGGTCTCCAACGCGCCGCGGCCGGGGAGCGCGGTGCAGGCGCAGCTCGACGGGTTCGGCCTGCCGCGCTCGGCCTACGACGCCATCGTCACCTCCGGCGACCTCACCCGGGCGCTGGTCGCCGCCCGGGCCGCGGACGCGATCCACCATCTCGGCCCCGACCGGGACCTGCCGGTCTTCGACGGGCTCGATCTGCGCCGGACGGGCGCGGACGAGGCCGCCCACGTCGTCTGCACCGGGCTTCTCGACGACGAGGTCGAGACGGCCGAGGATTACCGCGACGCCCTGGCGGCGATGCAGGCTCGCGGCGTGCAGATGATCTGCGCCAACCCGGACCTCGTGGTCGAGCGCGGCACGCGCCTCATTCCCTGCGCCGGGGCCCTCGCCAGCCTCTACGAGGCGTTGGGCGGGACCGTGATCTGGGCCGGCAAGCCCCATCGTCCGGTCTACGAGGCCGCCGTCGCCACCGCGGCCGCCGTCGACGGGGCGGATCCGGTGGCGCCCGAACGCATCCTCGCGGTGGGGGACGCGATCCGCACCGACATCGCCGGGGCCCGGACCTTCGGGGTCTCGTCGCTGCTGGTGGCTCGCGGCATCCACGCCGCCGAGCTGGGCATCGAGGCCGGGGCCGGGCTCGGCGACGTGGCGCACTGGCTCGCGCGTCAGCCGGTCCACCCGGACGCGATCATCGAGCGGCTGCGCTGGTGAGGCGCGGCGACGCCGGGATCAGGGGAACAGCGCGTCGATCGCGTCCTGCGGCGTCGCCGGTCCCTTGAGCTGGGGCCCGTTGAGCATCAGGGTCTCGGCCCGGGCCTGACGGCGGGCATCCTCGGGATCGAGCTGGGCCTCGCCGTCCCGGATCTTCACCGTCGTGGTGAAGCTCTCGAGGCGCTTCTCGAGCTGGCCGAGGGCCTCGACCACCTTGGAGATGCGCTGTCCCGTGATGTCCTGGAACGTGCAGGCTTCGAAGATCTCGTAGATCCGGCTCTCGACCTTGGCGCGGTAGCCCTCCAGGGTGGTGTCCTCGATCACGAGGATCGCCTCCGCCGCCTCCATGATCGAGTTGGTGGCCCCGGCCGTCGCCGCCACCACGCTGCCGAGTTCGTCGTGGGCCATCGGGAGCCGGTCCCGCATCAGCTCCTGCGCGCGCAAGGCCGCGATGCCGGACTTCAGGCGGGTGATGTAGTCGGCGATCTCCTTCAGCTCGCCGACGACAGCCGGATCGATCGCGTTCACCTTGGGTTTTCGAGCCATCTGATCCTGCCCGCGACTGGCCGGCGCCTCACCCAGCACCCGTGTGATCGACGTGTAGACTCGTTCCGTCGCCTGCCTCAGCACGACCCGCTCCCTGCCGGTTCGCCGCATGCCCTGCGCCGGGCGTCGCCGCCCGGGACAGGACGTGGAACCGCGACCGGCTCCACGCGCCCGCCTCGCCCGATCCCGAGGCGCCGTCCCGCCGCCGCGGTCCCGCGCCCGTGCCGCCGCGGACGCGATCAGGCGCCGCAGACCGCCTCGATCTTGGTCTTGAGGGTCTGAGCGTTGAACGGCTTGACGATGTAGTTGTTCACGCCGGCCTTCTTGGCCGCGATGACGTTCTCGGTCTTCGACTCCGCCGTCACCATGATGAACGGGGTCGTGCGCAGGCCGTCGTCGGCCCGGACGTGACGGAGCAGCTCGTAGCCGGTCATCGGCTCCATGTTCCAGTCGGAGATCACGAGCCCGTACTTCTTCTGCTTCAGCTTGGCGAGGGCGCCGGTGCCGTCGGAGGCATCGTCCACGTCCTCGAAGCCGAGCTGCTTGAGCAGGTTGCGGATGATGCGGACCATCGTCTGGTAATCGTCGACGACGAGGATCGGCATGTTGAGGTCAAGGGCCATCGTTTCGGCTCCGTTCGCGGGCTCGGCGCGTCCTCTTGCGCGAGAAGACCCGTTGCGATGATGAGGCGAAGCATCGGGCGACGCTTCTGCGCCCAAGCTCTACCGGGCTGCCCTTGCGAAGCCGTTAATCGGGTCCGGGCGCGATCCTGCGGGCTGGTGACGGCTTGACCCCCGGCCCGGAATTCGACAGGGTCCCCCCGCCCGGCGCAGGCCCGGGTCCCTGCGGGTCCCTCCGCGGGCGATTCGCCTCACGTTTGCGCTCACGATATCGGGACCTCATGCCCTCGAGCGACGAGACTGTCGCGCGCGCCGTCGCCGCATCGGACGCCTTCTCCTCCACCCCGATCGTGTGCCGCGACGGCGAGCCCGTGCCGCCGGCGCTCCGGGGTGCCGTGGCGGCCCTCGGCAACTTCGACGGAATCCACCAGGGGCACCGCGCTCTGATCGCCGCGGTGCGGTCGGAGGCCGGGAACCGCGGAGCCGCCGCGACGGTGCTGACCTTCGAGCCGCACCCGCGGGAGTTCTTCGCCCCCGACCGGCCGATGTTCCGCCTCACCGACGAGGGCGCCAAGCTCCGCGTCCTGCGCCGCCTCGGCATCGACGGCGTGTTCGTGCGACGGTTCGACGCCGCCCTCGCGGGAACCGGCGCGGACGCCTTCGTCACCGGTCTGCTCAGGGACGAACTCGGCCTGTCGGGGGTCGTGATCGGCCACGACTTCCACTTCGGCCGCGGGCGCGAGGGAACGCCGGAGGTCCTGCGCGACCTGTGCGCCCGCAACGGGCTCGCCTGCCGCGTGGTCGGGGCGGTGGCGATGGAGGCGGGAACCGCACCGGTCTCCTCCAGCGCGATCCGCAGCGCCCTCGAAGCCGGAGACGTCGGCACGGCCAACCGCCTGCTCGGCTACCGCTGGTTCGTCACCGGCCTCGTCCGCCACGGCGACAAGCGCGGCCGCATCCTCGGGTTTCCGACCGCCAACGTGGAACTGGGCGGGTGCGGGCTCGCCCACGGCATCTACGCGGTGCGGGTGCGGCTCGCGGATGGAGAGGTCCGCGACGGGGTGGCGAGCTACGGCCGGCGGCCGACCTTCGACGACGGCGCTCCGCTGCTCGAATCCCATCTCTTCGACTTCTCCGGCGACCTCTACGGACAGACGGTCGCGGTCGAGTTCGTCGGCTGGATCCGCGGCGAGGCCCGCTTCGACAGCGCCGAGGCGCTGGTCGAGCGGATGCATCGGGACGCCGCCGAGGCGCGCGATCTCCTGGCGGCGGACCGCACGTCGTCGATGCTCGGCTGACGGCGTTTCCCTTATTCCGGAATCAGTTCCCGGGCGGGGCCGCCGGTCTCCGAGCTGCGGTCCTGCTGCCAGGAGGGGCGTTCCGGATCGCGGGAATTGCCGGAATCGTCGTCCGGGATCAGCGCCGGATCGGCCGGCGTGACGGTGCCGGTGGCATCGACGTCTCCCGACATCGAGGGCGGCGGGGCAGGGGCCTCGCGGGCGGCCGCCGGCACGGCGAGGAGCGCGGCGGCGAGGGCTGGGAGCAGCATCTTCATGGGGGACCTCCCGGGAGAGAGTCGCGATGGGCTCGCCCGGTCAACCCGGCGCGCGGCGATCTCGTTCCGCGCGGCCGGCGGCGGGTCACGAGGCCGGCAGCAGGATGGTCCCGTCGTCCGGATCGATCAGGACGGCGAGCGGCGGCGCGCCGGGCGGGCAGGCGTGAGCCGGGATGCGGACCCGGAAGCCGATCCGGCGGGTTCCCACCGCCTCGAAGCCCTCCATGCGGGCGATGTCGGGCCTGAGCCGGCGCGCGAGGTCCATGCCGGCGAGGTGCCCGCCGCAGAAGGCGGCGAGCACGAAGTGCCGGTCCGGCCGCTCCGGGTCGAACGCCCAGCCCCGCAGCCGCGCCTCGGTGTAGGTGACGGAGTCGAGCCCCTCGACGGCCGCCCGGACCGGGGCGGCCACCCGGTCGAGGGCGGCGGATGCGACGTCGGGCGACAGCCACGTTCCCGGCGGGAGGCCGGCGACCAGTTCCCCGGCCCGGGCGAGGCGGCGCTCCTCCGTCATCGTCTGCACGCTGCCGATCCCCGCGCTGCCGAGGAACATCGCCAGATAGGCCGCGACCAGTCCCGCGACCCGGCGGCGCGGGGCGCGGTCGATGGCCCGGCGCATCAGGCGGTAGCCGCGCAGGTCCCAGGGCCCGAGGAGGGCGGTCGCCGCCAGCACGGCGGCGAGGCAGGCCGCCCAGAGCGTCCCACCCGACCAGCCCTGGGGGGCGAAGCGCAGGACCACGAAGATCACCGGCACGTGGGCGAGGTAGAGCACGTAGCTCCAGTCGCCGAACCGCAGCACCGTCCGCATCGGCGGGTTCGCGCCGCCGGCCTGTCGCCGCTGGACCGCGACGCCGACGAGGAGGAGCGCGGCGAGGCCGCACAGCCAGCGCGCCGTCGGCACGGAGACCGCCACGCTGGCGAGCACGAGCGGCGGCACCAGAAGGAGGGCCGTGCGCGGCAGGCGATGCCGCGCCAGGAGCCGGGGCAGGAGGAGCCCGCCCGCGAAGGGAGCGCAGGCGCTGGAGACGAAGACGAGGAGGACCGGCGGCTGCGCCCCCGCGACGGAGGCGGGTGGGAGCGCGCACCATGCGGCGAACAGGACGACGAGCCAGCCGGCCGCGACGGCGACGAGGTGGGCCGCGCCGCCGGCGAGGGCGAGGAGGAACAGGGCGACGTAGAAGCTCAGTTCGAAGACGAGCGTCCACTCGACGCCGAGGGGATAGGACCGCGGCCCGGTGGGGGCGAGGGTGAGGGCGAGGACGTTGAGGCTGAAGCCGAGCTTCAGGACCGCGAACAGGCCGGCGAACAGCAGCGTGACGGCGAGATAGGCGGGGACGATGCGGGCGACCCGGTGCGCCAGGAAGGTCGCGGGCGCCGTGCGCCCCAGGAGCCCGGCCATCAGGAAGCCCGAGATCGCGAAGAAGATCGCGACCCCGAACGCTCCCAGGATGCCGTCGAAGGCCGGGAACAGGCGCGGGATCCCCCGCAGCATCTCCAGATAGGCCGAGACGTGGTGGATCACCACGCAGAGGGCCGCGACGAAGCGGAGGATCTGGATGTTGGTGAACGGACCCGGCGCGGCGGCTCCGGCCGGGGACCGGCCGGCGGGAAGCCGCTTCACCACCCGTGCATCCCGGCTTGCAGGCCGAACCCGTCGCCCAGCATGTCGCTCACGCCTTCCGGTTGCAGGACAGGGATGCCCGGTCGCCGGCATCCTGTCGGGGCTGCTGCTCTACAAGCTGTGGTGGTGGTCGTGAAGCGGAAAGCCGGCCCGTCCGCGGGGATGGGGACGGGGGCCGGGGCGCCTCCCGGTGCAATCGGCCGCTTCCCCCGCCGGCCTGCCGCTGCTAGAAGCGCCGGATGACCGTTTCGCACCCGCGCAGCGCCGTGATCCGGCGAATTACGAGCCCGGCTTCCGCCTGAGGGCCGCGTCGTGCGGCCGCGCGGAGGCCGGGATCCCCCCTGTTCCGCCGCGATTCCTTCCGTGCCGGGCTTGCCGCCGAGACGGCCCGCGCCCGCCAGACGAGCCCTCGACCGATGACCGATTCCAAGCCCGCCGGGCGCGACTATTCCGAGACCCTGTTCCTGCCCCGCACCGACTTCCCGATGCGGGCCGGGCTGCCGCAGCGCGAGCCGGAGATCCTGGCGCGCTGGGCTGGCATCGACCTCTACGCCCGGATCCGCGAGGCGGCGGCCGGCCGGCCGAAATTCGTGCTGCACGACGGACCGCCCTACGCCAACGGCCACATCCACATCGGCACGGCGCTCAACAAGATCCTCAAGGACGTGATCGTCCGCGCCCAGGGCGCGCTCGGGCACGATGCGAACTACGTCCCGGGCTGGGACTGCCACGGCCTGCCGATCGAGTGGAAGATCGAGGAGCAGTACCGCGCCAAGGGCCGCAACAAGGACGAGGTGCCGGTCGTCGAGTTCCGGCGCGAGTGCCGCGCCTTCGCCGAGCACTGGCTGTCGGTGCAGCGCGAGGAGTTCAAGCGCCTCGGCGTCACCGGCGACTGGGACCATCCCTACGTCACGATGTCGTACCCGGCCGAGGCCGCGATCGCCCGCGAGCTGATGACCTTCGCGACGACGGGCCAGCTCTATCGCGGCTCGAAGCCGGTGATGTGGTCGGTGGTCGAGAAGACCGCGCTCGCCGAGGCCGAGGTCGAGTACGAGGACCACGTCAGCGACACGATCTGGGCCGCCTTCCCGGTCACCGCCGGGCCGGAGGACCTTCTCGGCACCGACGATCTCGTCGGCGCCAACGTGGTCATCTGGACCACGACTCCGTGGACCATCCCGGGCAACCGGGCGGTCGCCTATTCCAACAAGGTTTCCTACGGACTGTATCGTGTCGTTGCCGCTGCTGAAGAGAACTGGGCTCAACCTGGTGTTCGTTACGTTGTTGCTGACCAACTCGCGGGGGATGTTTTTAAGGCCGCTCGGGTCGAAGCTTTCGAGCGCGTTGCCGCGGTTGCCCCGGCGGCGCTCGCCGGCCTGACGCTCGCCCATCCCCTCGCCGCCTGGAACGAGGGCTACGGCTTCCCGGTGCCGATGCTCGACGGCGAGCACGTCACCGACGAGGCCGGCACCGGCTTCGTCCACACCGCGCCGAGCCACGGCCGCGAGGATTTCGACGTCTGGATGGCCAACGGCCGGGCCCTGCGCGAGCGCGGCATCGACGTGACCATCCCCTACACCGTCGACGCCGACGGCGCCCTCACCGAGGCGGCCCCGGGCTTCACCGGCCGGCGGGTGCTGACCGAGAAGGGCGACAAGGGCGACGCCAACAAGGCGGTGATCGCGGCATTGACCGAAGCCGGGACGCTCGTCGCCCGCGGCACGCTCAAGCACAGCTACCCGCATTCCTGGCGCTCGAAGAAGCCGGTCATCTTCCGCAACACGCCGCAATGGTTCATCGCCCTCGACAGGCCGGTCGGGAGCCTGCACGACGAGACCCTGCGCAGCGTGGCGCTGCGCGAGATCGCCGCGACCCAGTGGGTGCCGCCGCAAGGGCAGAACCGCATCACCGGCATGATCGCCAACCGCCCGGACTGGGTGGTGTCGCGCCAGCGCGCCTGGGGCGTGCCGATCACCGTGTTCGTGAGGAAGGGCACCGGCGAGATCCTGCGCGACGAGCGGGTCAACGCGCGCATCGTGGCGGCCTTCGCCGCCGAGGGTGCCGACGCCTGGTTCACCGACGAGACCGGCGGCCAGTTCCTCGGCCCCGACCACGACCCGGCCGATTACGACAAGGTGACCGACGTCCTCGACGTGTGGTTCGATTCCGGCTCGACCCACGCCTTCACCCTCGACGACCCGGAGCAGTTCCCGGGGCTCGCCGGCATCCGCCGCAGGCGCGACGGCGGGTCGGACACGGTGATGTACCTCGAGGGCTCGGACCAGCATCGCGGCTGGTTCCACTCCTCGCTGCTCGAATCCTGCGGCACCCGCGACCGCGCGCCCTACGACGTGGTGCTCACCCACGGCTTCGTCCTCGACCCCAAGGGCGAGAAGATGTCGAAGTCGAAGGGCAACGTCGTCGCGCCGCAGGACGTCATCAAGGGCTCGGGCGCCGACATCCTGCGACTGTGGGTGGCGGCCTCGGACTACACCGACGACCTGCGCATCGGCCCCGAGATCATCAAGACGTTCTCGGAGACCTACCGCAAGCTGCGCAACACCCTGCGCTGGATGCTCGGCACGCTGGCGCATTACGACCCGCAGGAGCGGGTCGCGCCCGAGGCGATGCCGGAACCGGAGCGGTTCATCCTGCACCGCCTCGCCGAACTCGACGGCGAGATCCGCGAGGCTTACCGGGCCTACGACACCAAGCGGGTCGTGGCGCTGCTCAACGGCTTCATGACCGGCGACCTGTCGTCGTTCTACTTCGACGTGCGCAAGGACGCGCTGTACTGCGACCCGGTATCGAGCCCGGTGCGCCGGGCGGCGCTGACCGTCGTCGAGGAGACGTTCCGGCGGGTGACGATCTGGCTCGCGCCGGTGCTCGCCTTCACGGCCGAGGAGGCGTGGCTCGCCCGCTTCCCGTCCGCCGACGGCTCGGTCCACCTCCAGACCCTGCCCGAGACGCGGGCGGCGTGGCGCGACGACGCCCTGGCGCAGCGCTGGGCGCGCATCCGCCGGGTGCGCCGGGTCGTCACCGGGGCGCTGGAGATCGAGCGCGCGGCCAAGCGCATCGGCGCCAGCCTGGAGGCGGCGCCGGTGGTGTTCGTGGCGGATCCCGACCTGCGGGGCGCCCTCGACGGCGTCGACTTCGCCGAGGTCTGCATCACCTCCGACATCCGGGTCGAGGCGGGCGAGGGCCCGGCCGACGCCTTCCGGCTCGACGAGGTCCGCGGCGTCGCGGTGGTGCCGGCGCTCGCCGGGGGCCGCAAATGCGCCCGCTCGTGGAAGGTGACGCCGGAGGTCGGCAGCGATCCGGACTACCCGGACGTGACGCCCCGCGACGCCCGGGCGCTGCGGGAGTGGGACGCGCGGCACCCGGCCCAGGCGGCGGAGTAGCGGAGGCGATCCGCCTCCGGCCCTCCGATGCGCCCCCTGTCCTTCGGCCTTCTCGTCGCCGTCGCGACGCTGGTCCTCGACCAGGCGAGCAAGCTCGGCCTGCTGTTCTGGGCCGACCTGCCGCTGCGCCAGCCGGTCGTGCTGGCGCCGTTCGCCCAGCTCATCGTGGTGTGGAACCGCGGCATCTCCTACGGGCTGTTCCAGCAGGACGGCGACCTCGGCCGCTGGATCCTGGTCGGCATCTCGCTGGCCGCCGCCGCGGCGCTGGGCGCCTGGATGGCGCGGGCCGGCTCGCGCCTGCTCGCCGGGTCGCTCGGCCTCATCGTCGGCGGCGCGGTCGGCAACGCCATCGACCGCGCTGCCTACGGCGCGGTGTTCGACTTCGTCCACCTCCATGCCGGCGGCTGGTCCTGGTACGTGTTCAACGTCGCCGATGCCGGCATCGTGTTCGGCGTCATCGGCCTGCTCTACGACGGCCTGTGGGCCGAGCGGCGCGGCGGCGAAGTCCCGGCCGGCAAGTAGCCCTCGCCCGTCCGCGTGCCCAGGGCGCCGCCGGAAGCTGTGTGTCGGCCCCGACACAGCCGCCCGGCGGATTGCGCGGCTCGGCCGTGGCGCCTTACCTTCGCCCGAAACCGCACCCACCCGTGGACGGGACGGGGAGTGCCGGCCGCGGGGCCGGTACCGGCCACGAGGCCGGCAACAAGGCAGGGGCCAGCATGATCCATCACCGTACGATCCTCGCCCTCGCGGCCTGCGCGGCCGTTCTCGGTGCCGGGGCCGCCCGGGCGGAGGAGCAGGGCGTGTTCATGAAGAACGCCCTGTCGTCGATCGGGCTGATCGAGCCGGAGCGCCCGACCATCACCTACCGCGAGCGCGCGCCCCTGGTGCTGCCGCCGAAGATGGACAAGTCGGCCCTGCCGGCGCCGGTCTCCCGCGGCGCCGTGCGCGAGAGCAACGCGAACTGGCCGGTCGATCCCGAGACGGTGAGCCGCGAGCGCCGGTCGGCCGAGGCCCGCAAGCCGATCACCCGCGGCGAGCAGGGCCGGATGAACGACAACAACACGACGCTCTCGATCCACGAGATGCGCGCCGGCCGCCGCGAGGGCGGCGGGATCGAGACGACCCCGACCTACAAGCCCGGCGACAACGTCAGGGAATCGACCTGGCTCAACCCGCTGGCCCTGTTCTCCGGCAAGAGGGAGGAGGCCAACCCGTCCGAGATCGAGCCCGACCGCGACACCCTCACCGATCCGCCGACCGGCTACCGCAAGGCCCCGGCCAAGGTCGCCCGCACCAGCTCCGATCCCGTCGGCGCCCCGATCAACGACCGCGGCGAGGCCGATCCGGGCGCGTATCTGCGCTCGCGCCAGTAGTCCCGCCGCCCGCCCCGGCGTTCCGGCGCGCCCGATCCGAGATCTTCCGACGCCTGACGGGCCGGAAGATCTCGCGCCCGTCTGCCCGGGGCCCGGCGCCTGCGCAGTCTCCGCTTCGTGAACCTCGACTGGATCGTTGGTACGATTCTCCGCAAGGATCGGGTCCACGTCGCCTTAAAATGCTCTAGAACCCCCTGTTCAAGGAGTGCCGGTTCCCCGGCGACGCGGTCGCGGTTCGGGCGAGAGCGGTGGCCTCCGTCATCGGAGGCGGATCGAGAACAGGACGGACGGCCCCGGCCGTCCGGTGAGGTAGAGCAGGATGCACGACGACAGGAAGCGCCCCGCCTTTGAACCGGTCCTGACCCACGGCGCGACGCTGCGCACCGATGCGGCGCCGTTCGGGCGGGCGGAGGCGGGGGGGCCTGAGGTGGCGTCGTTCGCCCTCGGCAACGGGCTCGACGTGGTGGTGGTGCCGGACCACCGCGCCCCGGTCGTGACCCACATGATCTGGTACCGCAATGGCTCCGCCGACGACCCGCTCGGCCAGTCGGGCATCGCCCACTTCCTCGAACACCTGATGTTCAAGGGCACCGAGACCCACCCGGTCGGCGCCTTCTCGAAGGTGGTGTCGGGCCTGGGCGGCCAGGAGAACGCCTTCACGTCGTTCGACTACACCGCCTACTTCCAGCGGGTCGCCCGCGAGAACCTGAAGACCATGATGGAGTTCGAGGCCGACCGGATGACCGGCCTCGTCCTCGACGACGCGGTGGTGGCGCCCGAGCGCGACGTGGTGCTGGAGGAGCGCCGGATGCGGGTCGAGACCGACCCGAGCGCCCAGCTCTCCGAGGCGATGGCGGCCGCGCTGTTCGTGCATCATCCCTACGGCATCCCGATCATCGGCTGGATGCACGAGATCGAGGACCTGAACCGCACCCACGCCCTCGACTACTACAGGCGCTTCTACACCCCCGAGAACGCGATCCTGGTCGTCGCCGGCGACGTCACGGTCGACGAGGTGCGCCGGCTCGCCGACGAGACCTACGGCCGCGTCGCGGCGCGCGGCGCCCGCCCGCAGCGCCTGCGCCCGCGGGAGCCGGAGCCCCGCGCCGCCCGCCGCATCAGCGTCGCCGACCCGAAGGTCGAGCAGCCGACCCTGCAGCGGCTCTACCTCGTTCCCTCCTGCATGACGGCGAAGGACGGCGAGAGCCACGCCCTTGAACTCCTCGCCGAGGTGCTCGGCGGCGGGCCGACCTCCTACCTCTACCGCAGCCTGGTCCTGGAGCAGGGCGTCGCGGTGAATGCCGGCGCCTGGTACATGGGCTCGGCCATCGACGACACCCGCTTCTCCGTCTACGCCGTGCCGGCCGCGGGCGTCAGCCTCGAGGCGCTGGAGGAGGCGGTCGACCGGGCCCTGCGCCGGGCGCCGGACGAGGCGCTGCCTCCGCAGGCGATCGAGCGCGCCAAGACCCGACTCGTCGCCGAGACGGTCTATTCCTCCGACAGCCAGTCGTCCCTCGCCCGCATCTTCGGCTCGGCCCTCGCGATCGGCGAGACCATCGAGGACGTGCGGCGCTGGCCGACCGAGATCAACGCCGTCGATCGCGACCGGCTCGCCGCCGTCGCCCGGCGCTACCTCGTCCCGGCCCGCTCGGTGACCGGCTACCTGATCAAGTCGCGCGACCACGAGGAGGCGGTGAGGGCCTGACCGTCGTCGCCCCTCGTCTCGCCGCCGCGGCCTCACCCGGCCGCCGTCAACCAATCCATAAGAGGTCCCCATGACCCTGGCCGACGCCGCCCCCCGCACCGCCGCCCTCGCCGCGAACGCCTCCCCGGCCAAGGCCCACGCCGTCGTCTCGGCCCGCGGCATCGAAGCCTGGCACGTCGAATCGCCGATCGTCCCGCTGATCGCCCTCGCCTTCACCTTCGAGGGCGGCGCGGCGCAGGACCCGGCCGGCAAGTCCGGCGCGGCCCAGATGCTCGCCCGCCTGCTCGACGAGGGCGCCGGCCCCTACGAATCCGACGCGTTCCAGGAGCAGCTCGCCGCCCGGGCGATCGAGCTGAGCTTCCATGCCGGCCCCGACGCCATCGGCGGATCGCTCAAGACCCTCGTCGCCCACGCCGACGAGGCGATCGAGCTTCTCGCCCTGGCGCTCGCCAAGCCGCGCTTCGACCCCGCGGCGATCGAGCGGGTGCGCGGGCAGATGCTCGCCGGCCTGCGCTACCAGCAGAACGACCCCGGCGTCCTGGCGTCGCGGCGGTTCTTCGCCGAGGCGTATCCGGACCATCCCTACGGCCGCCCCTCCGCCGGCACCGTCGAGAGCGTGTCGAGCATCACCCGCGACGACCTCGTCGCCCTGCACGAGCGGCTGATGAGCCGCGCCCGGGTCAAGGTCGCGGCGGTCGGCGCCATCGACGCCGACGCGCTGGCGCGGGCGCTCGACCGGGCCTTCGGCGGCCTCGGCGAGGGCGGCGCCCTCGCGACGGTGCCGCCGATCCGTCTCTCCGGCCTCGGCCGCCGGCTCGTGGTCGACCTCGACGTGCCGCAATCGGTGATCCGCTTCGGCACCCACGGCGTCCCGTGGCGCGACCCGGACTTCATCCCGGCCTACGTGCTGAACCACATCCTCGGCGGCGGCGCCTTCACCTCGCGCCTGTTCCAGGAGGTGCGCGAGAAGCGCGGCCTCGCCTACTCGGTCGGCACCTCCCTCGTCAGCCATCGCGCCTCCGCGATGACCTGGGGCTACACCGCGACCAAGAACGAGCGCGTCGCCGAGTGCCTGACGGTGATCCAGGAGGAGATCGCCCGCCTCACCGGCGACGGCCCGAGCGACGACGAGCTGCAGAAGGCGAAGGACTACCTCACCGGCTCCTACGCGCTCGGCTTCGACACCTCGACCAAGATCGCTCATCAACTGGTGCAGATCGCCTTCGAGGGCCTCGGCATGGACTACATCGGCCGCCGCAACGGCCTCATCAGCGCGGTGAGCCAGGACGACATCCGCCGTGCCGCCCGGCGCACCCTCGGCGACGGCCAGCTCCTGGTGGTCGCCGCCGGCCGGCCGGCGCAGATGTGATACTGGCGGTCATCTTCGATGACCGCTGGTTCCGTTCCCGAGTTTCCGTCAAGCCCGATGCGTCGGCATCTCGGGCCGTTGGCGCGATGCCGGTTCCTTCACCGCTTTTCCCGCTCCGAACCATGGCCCAGGGTCCGGCAGCCGACCGGCCGGGCGTCGCGCGCCGGCCTGCACATGGTGCCCGGCGCCCGCCGGGTATCGATTCCGAACGGAGTTCACGAGCCCATGCGCCCGATCCTCGCCCTTCTCGCCACCGCGCTCCTCTGCGTCCCCGCCGCGGCGGACGACCTGTCCGGGACGCTGAAGAAGATCAGGGACACCAACCGCATCGTCCTCGGGGTGCGCGACTCGTCGGTGCCGTTCAGCTACCTCGACGACAAGAACAGGATCAGCGGTTTCACCATCGACATCTGCCTGAGGATCGTCGACGCGATCAAGGCCGAGCTCAAGGCGCCGGACCTGCGGGTCGAGATGCAGACGGTGATCTCCTCGACGCGGATCCCGCTGATGACCAACGGGTCGATCGACCTCGAATGCGGCACCACCACCAACAACGCCGAGCGGCAGAAGCAGGTCACCTTCACCAACACGCACTTCCTGGCGGCGACGCGGTTCGCCTCGAGGACGGCGACCGGGCTCGCCGGGATCGACAGCCTGAAGGGACGGACGGTGGCGACCGTGTCCGGCTCGACCAACGCGATCCAGCTCAACCGGGTCAACGCCGAGCGCAAGCTCGGCATGACGATCCAGTCGGCCAAGGATCCCGCCGAGGGCTTCCTGCTGCTCGAGACCGGCCGCGTCGCCGCCATGGTGACCGACGACGTGCAGCTCAGCATCCTGATCGCGCAGTCCAAGGAGCCGGCGGCCTACAAGGTCAGCGAGGACGCCTTCTCGCTGCCCGAGCCCTACGGGATCATGCTGCGCCGGGACGACGCCCCGTTCAAGGCGGTGGCCGACCGGGCGACCGCGGACCTCTACCGCATCCCGGAGATGGCCGCTGTCTACGCCAGGTGGTTCCAGTCGCCGGTGCCGCCGAACGGGCTGAACTTCAGGGTTCCGCTCGCGCCGGAGCTGAAGCGGATCTACGCCGAGCCGACCGGCAGCCCCGATCCCGCCGCCTACGCGGTGCCGTGACCCGGGCCTCCGAGGAAGCGGACGACAAGGGAGGAAGAGCATGGACCCGATCCACGACGGGCCGCCGGCCCTCGACCCGGCGGTCGTCGCGGCCTTCGCGGGGGCGGCCACGGCGACGATCAGCGACAATCTCGGCCGCCTGCCCGGCATCGTCGGGTTGCAGCCGTTCCACCGCGGCGGCCGGCTGCTGGGCCGGGCGCTCACCGTGCGGGTGAGGGGAGGCGACAACCTCGCGATCCATCAGGCGCTGGAGGTTCTCCGCCCGGGCGACGTCGTGGTGGTGGATGGCGGCGGCGAGACCGGCCGCGCCGTCGTCGGCGGCATCATGAAGGCGATCGCGCAGAAGCGCGGCGCCGCCGGCTTCGTCATCGACGGGGCGATCCGCGACCGTGCCGATTTCGCCGCCTCGGATTTCCCCTGCTACGCCCGCGGGGTGACCCATCGGGGGCCGTACAAGACCGGCCCGGGGGAGATCAACGTCCCGGTGTCGATCGGCGGCTGGGTGGTGTCGCCCGGCGACGTCGTGGTGGGCGACGAGGACGGAGTCGTGAGCTTCCCGCCCGGCGGCGCCCTCGCCCTGGCCGAGGCCGTCCGCGCCCAGGAGGCCCGCGAGGCCGAGGTGCTGCGCCTGATCGAGCGGGGCGAGTACGACGGCCGCTACGCCCGGCCGGCGACGCGGTGATCCGCCCGGGCCGGTCACCGCAGGCCCGGGCCCGGCGGCGTCGGCGGCGCCTCGCGCAGCAGGGTGACGGTGACCCGCCGGTTGGCGGCGAGATAGGGGTTGTCGGGAAACAGCGGCTCGGTGTCGGCCTTGCCCGCGACCGAGGCGAAGCGGTCGTCGGGCACCCCGCCGGAGGCCAGGACCTCGCGCACGCTGATCGCGCGCCCGGCGGACAGCTCCCAGGGCGGGGCGGGCGGGCGCCGGCCGGGCCGGTCGGCGGCGGTGTAGCCAGTGACGGCGACGCGGTTCGGCATCCGGCGGATCACCGGGGCGATGCGCTCCAGCACCTGCCGGGTGCGGTCGTTGGGCCGGGTCGAGCCGTCCGGGAACATCGCGCGGTTGTCCTGGTCGACCAGCGAGATGTCGAGGCCGGCCGCGCTCGGCTCGATGACGATGTTCTTCGACAGTTCGGCGATCTCCGGCAGGTCCTGCAGCGCCTGACGCAGGGACGCCATCGCGAGGGAGAACGCGTCCTTGTAGGTGCTCTTCTCGAGACCCTGGTCGAACACGTCGTCGGGCGAGGGCGGCGAGGTCCGGTCGGCCGACTTCTCCGGAGGGATCTGGCTGACGTGACGGACCTTCGGGTTGGTCGGCAGCCCTTCGCGCTCGATGATGCCGTTGAGGCGCGATTCCCTGTTCACCCCGAAGGCTTCGCGCATCGAGCCGGCGACCGCCTGGAGCTTCTTCTGGTCCTGCGTCGAGTAGGCGGCGATCATGACGAAGAAGCTCATCAGCAGCGCCATCAGGTCCGCGAAGGTCACGAACCAGCCGTGGCCGCCATGGGCACCGCCGCGCTTCTTCCTGGCCAAGGCCGGCCTCCCGCCGTGGACGCGCGGATCAGGCGGGCTCGGCCGCCAGCTCGTCGCGGTGGTTGTGGGGCAGGTAGGCGATCAGCATCTCGCGCACCAGCGAGGCGCTCTTGGCGTCGCGGATCATCAGGATGCCGTCGATGATGAGCGAGCGCGACACGTCCTCCTCCTCCAGCTTGACGTGCAGCTTGTCGGCGATCGGCAGGGCGATCATGTTGGCGATCAGCGCGCCGTAGAGGGTGGCGAGCAGCGCGGTCGCCATCGCGGGCCCGAGCTTCGAGGGGTCGGACATGTTGGCGAACATCGTCACCATACCGAGGATCGTGCCGATCATGCCCCAGGCCGGGGCGCAGTCGCCGAAGGCCCGGTAGACCTTCGAGCCCTCGTCGAGGTGCATGAGGAAGTTGTCGCGGTCGCGCTCCATCGTGTCGCGGATGAACTCGCGGTCGTAGCCGTCGGCGAGGTAGCGCACGCCCTGGGCCAGGAACGGGTCGGAGACCTCCATGGTCTCGAGCGCCATCGGGCCGGACTTGCGCACCACCTCGGCGATCCCGGTGATCTCCTCGATCAGGTCGCGCGGGCGGATCGCCCGCAGGGTGAAGGCGAAGCGCAGCCCCATCGGGACGCCGTGCAGGATCACCGTGAACGGGAAGCGCAGCATCGTGGCGGCGGTGGCGCCGCCGAAGATCACGATCACCGCGTGCTTGTCGAAATAGGCCGCGAAGTTGCCGCCGTCGATCAGGATGAGCACGACGACGACGGCGATGCCGCCGACGAGGCCGGCGCCGGTTGCGAGATCCATGGGCCTGCCGAGTTCCTGCCGCACCCGGAGCGGGCGGCACTGTCACCTCTCGTGAGGGTAGGCGGACCGGCTCAACGAAGCGTAAAAACCCGGCGGATGAACCGCCCGGGGCTGGTCACGTCATGCGCCGTTCAGGCGCCGTGCCGCATAGGGAGCACGCGCCGCCTCACCGACCGCCCGAACAAGGCCGGGACGGCGCGAAACGGGGAAGGCGTCGGGACCGTGCTGCCCGCGCGAAGGGTTCTCGGAGTTCCACCAGATGCGGCTGTTTCGCCTCTATGCCCGGGTGATGGGTCAGCTCGGCTCGGACCTGCGCCTCGGCGCGGTGCTGGGTCTCGCCAACGTGGCGCTGGCGGTGGCGGCGTTCGCCGAGCCGGTGCTGTTCGGCCGCATCATCGACCGGCTCACCAACGCTCCCGACCGCGGTGGCCGCTTCGCCAGCGCGGCCCGACCTGGGGCTGATCGGCGCCTGGGTCGGGTTCGGCCTGTTCACCATCGCGGCCGGCGTCCTGATCGCGCTCCACGCCGACCGGCTCGCCCACCGCCGGCGCCTCGCCGCGATGGCGGGCTACTTCGAGCACGTCCTCGACCTGCCGCTCGCCTTCCACTCGTCCAACCATTCCGGCCGGGTCCTGAAGGCGATGCTGGAGGGCACGAACGGCATGGCGTGGCTGTGGCTCGGCTTCTTCCGCGACCATTGCGCCGCCCTGGTCTCCCTCGGGGTGCTGCTGCCCCTGACCCTGTTCCTGAACTGGCGCCTCGGTGCGATCCTCGTCGTGCTGGTCGCGGTGTTCACCCTGCTCACGGCCTACGTCCTGCGCCGGACCGAGACGCTCCAGGGCGAGGTCGAGCACTACCATTCGGGCCTCGCCGCCCATGCCTCCGACGCGCTCGGCAACGTCGCGGTGATCCAGTCCTTCACCCGGGCCAAGGCCGAGAAGGAGGCGATGCAGGGCATCATCCGCGACCTGCTCGCGGCCCAGACCCCGGTCCTGTCGTGGTGGGCGCTCGCCGCCGTGGCGACCCGCGCCTCGGCCACCGTCACCATGACGGCGATCTTCGTCACCGGCATCGTGCTGCACCTCAACGGCATGGCCTCGGTCGGCGAGGTGGTGTCGTTCATGAGCCTCGCGACCATGCTGGTCGGGCGCCTCGATCAGGTCGTGGCCTTCATCAACGGCCTGTTCCTCCAGGCGCCGAAGATGGAGGAGTTCTTCGAGATCCTCGACACCGTCCCGGCGGTGCGCGACCGCCCGGGGGCGCGGGCGATCGAGCGCCTCGACGGCGAGGTGAGCTTCGAGGAGGTCGGCTTCTCCTACGACGGCCGCCGCCCGGCGCTGGACGGGGTGTCGTTCACCGCGAGGGCCGGAGAGACCGTGGCCCTCGTCGGCACCACCGGGTCCGGCAAGTCGACCACCCTGAGCCTGCTCCACCGCGCCTTCGATCCCGATTCTGGCATCATCCGCCTCGACGGCGCCGACATCCGCGAGTTCTCGGTCGCGTCCCTGCGCCACAACATCGGGGTGGTGTTCCAGGAGCCGATGCTGTTCGCCCGCTCGATCCGCGAGAACCTCCAGGTCGGCCGGCCCGATGCCACCGATGCCGAGATGCTCGACGCCCTGGATCGGGCGCAGGCATCCGACTTCATGGCCCGCCAGCCCGACGGGCTCGACACGGTGATCGGCGAGCGCGGCCGCTCGCTCTCGGGCGGCGAGCGCCAGCGGCTCTCGATCGCCCGGGCGCTCCTGAAGAACCCGCCGGTGCTGATCCTCGACGAGGCGACGAGCGCCCTCGATGCCGCCACCGAGCGCAAGCTCCAGGGTGCCCTCGACGCGGTGATGGAGGGGCGCACCACCTTCGTGATCGCCCACCGCCTCGCGACGATCCGCAACGCCGACCGCATCCTGGTGTTCGACGGGGGCCGGATCGTCGAGAGCGGCAGCTTCGACGCCCTGGTCGCCCGCGGCGGCCGCTTCGCCGAGCTGGCCCGGGCCCAGTTCATGGCCGGAGCCGAGGAGCCGGACTACGCCATGGCGGCGTGAGTCCCGCGCGCCGGCCGGAGAGCATCGCCCTCCGGCCACCGCGGCACCCCGGTCGATCATGGGCGGTCACGGGAGCGTGCCCGGGGGTCGCCCTGACCTGCACGGTCTGCAGCGCGCGGATCATCGCGCCCATGCTCGTCTCCTTCGGGACGGCCGCCCCGGTGCCGCGATCACCTCCGCTTCAGCGGTCCACCGCCCGGTAGCTGATCCGCACGCCGGCCGCCTCGCCCGACTGCCTGAAGACCCGCGACCGGGCGGCGTGGCTCACGAGGAGGTGGTCCGCGGTGAGCCATCTCGCTTCCGCCCACGGGCCGCCCCCGTCCCCGGGGGCCGCCGCGCCGTGATCGTCATCGGCGCTGAAGACGGTCCCGGCGTCGGAAGGCAGGTCGCCCGGGGAGAGGATCGCGACCCGCGTCGACGAGCCGGTCGTGGCACCGCAGTCGCGCCGGAGCACCACCGCGCCGCGGCGCCCGTCGGGAGCATCGCTTCGGGCGATCACGGTTTCGTCGCAGGAGGGCGAGCACCCGCCGGCGAGGAGCAGTGCGGCGACGATCGTGGTCCTGCGCATGAGCCTCGGGGCGGGGCGGATTTCGCGAAGGGGATTGCCGGTTCTGCGACGAAAGCCTGCGACGAGGCAATCGCCCGGGCGGACGAAGCGTCGGCCTGCCCACGCGGGTCCGCCGAGGCGCCGCTCGTCCGCCGTCGACCGCCGCCGGTGGCCGGACGGCCCGCGGCGCCCGCTACATCAGCTTGACCGCCTCGCGCCGGCTCTGCGCCCGCGCCTGGAGCCGGCGGCGGCGGGCGGCGATCACCGTGCCGTTGATCTCGCCGCCGAACAGGAACATCGCCGCGAGCCAGTACAGGAACACCAGGAAGACCATCGCGGTGGCGAGGCCGCCATAGGTCGAGACGTAGGCTCCGGAGAAGCGGTCGAGATAGACGCCGAAGCCGAGGCCGGCGAGGAACCACAGGGCGAGGGTCACGCCGACGCCCGGCAGCACCATGTGCCAGGGCCGGCGCCCGGCGGCGATGAACTTGTGGGCGATCACCAGCACCACCGCGATCAGCAGCGCGGTGACGACGAGGCGGCCGACCGCGACGGTGAGTTGCAGCGGCTCGATGCCGGGTGCGACGAGCACCAGCCCGCGCCAGATCAGGGGGCCGAGCACCACCAGGAAGGTGAAGGTCAGCATCGAGATCGCCGCGATGATGACGTAGCCGATCGACTCGAGGCGGGTCAGCCACCACGGCCGCACCTCGCGCAGGCCGTAGGCGCGGTTGAGCCCGACCCGCAGGCTCTCGACGCCGCTCGACGAGAAGTACAGGGCGAGCACGGCGCCGAGGGTGAGGATGCCGCCGCGCTGCTCGGTGAGCACCCGGTGGACCTCCCCGGCGATCGGTCCCGCCACCTCGCTCGGCCAGATCTCGAACAGCAGGTTGCCGGCCTCGTCCGCGAGCGACTGGGTGCCGAACACGCCGGCGAGCGCGGTCAGCAGGATCAGGAACGGGAACAGCGAGGTCAGGAACGACAGCGCGATGTGGCTCGCGATCGCCCACCCGTCATGCGCGACGAAGCGCTGGGCCGCGATGGCGGCGATCTCCAGGGCGGTACGGAAGCGGATCACGAGGCGTGGGGCTCCGGCAGGTTCGACCGCGTCAGACGGTGCGCTTCACCCAGGCGGGCTTCGCGGAACCGGTGACCACTTTTGCGAAGCCTGCTTAGGGCGATGCGGCGGGCAAAGGGAAGCGCCTGCTGCCCTGCGCAGGTCCTCTGCGCGCCGCGGATGGGGCGTGCGCGCCCGGGGATGGTTGCGCGGCTGCGACGGTCATGCTGCTGATTTGTGCATGCTGCCCCGTTCCCTGCCCCTGTCCCGGCCCGATTCGGCCGCCTTCGCCGCGCGCCTCGCCCCGGCCGCCTTCGTGACGATCTGGGCAACCGGGTTCGTGGTGGCGCGGGCGGTGGCGCCGCACTCCGACCCGCTGACCTTCCTCAGCCTGCGCTTCGTCGCGACGGTGGCGGTGCTCACCGGCCTCGCCCTGGCCGTCGGGGCGCGCTGGCCGGCCGGCTGGCGCGGCTGGCGCGACGCCCTGGTGGCCGGCGTGCTGATCCAGGGCCTCTACCTCGACGCGGTGTTCTGGTCCGTGCACCGGGGGATGCCGGCCGGCATCGCCGCCCTGGTGACGAGCCTGCAACCGCTGTTCACCGCCGTCGCTGCGGGACCGCTGCTGGGCGAGCGGGTCTCGCCCCGCCGCTGGCTCGGCATCGCCACCGGGTTCGTCGGCGCCGGTCTGGTCCTCGCACCGAAGCTCGGCGCCGGCGTCGGCGCGATCCCGCCGGAGGCGCTCGCGGTCTGCCTGTGCGGCACGGCGTCGATCACGCTGGGCACCTTGTGGCAGAAGCGGACGGCCGCCGCCGCGGACCTGCGCACCAATGCGGCGGTGCAGTTCATCGGCGCCGCCCTGATGACGGTGCCCCTCGCCCTGCTCTTCGAACAGGGGCGGATCGACGCGGTGCCGGAGGTGTTCCTCGGCCTCGCCTGGGCGGTGCTCGGCCTCTCCGTCGGCGGCATCCTGATCCTGCTCGCCCTGATCCGCCGTGGCGCCGTCGCGGGCGTCGCCGCGCTGTTCTACCTCGTGCCGCCGGTCTCCGCCGCGATGGCGTTCGCGGGATTCGGCGAGACGCTGGCGCCGGTTCAGATCCTCGGCATGGTGGTGGCGGTGGCCGGAGTCGCGGTGGCGAGCCGGGGCTGAGGGCCGCCGCCGGCGGGACGCCGGGGACCCGTCGCCGAAAGTCGGGATGCGGTGGCGCATGGGAAGCTCTACAGCCGGGCCATTCGCCGTTATCATGCACTGCAGCAGTGCAAGCCCCGGAGATGCCCGATGTCCGCCCAGGCCGCCGTCTCGCCCGTCCCGACCGACCTGGTTGCCGCCGACCTGGTGTTCCTCGCCGGGGAGGCGGCCGTCGCCGCCAAGGCGCTGGCCGCGGACGCCGCCCGGCGGGTGCGCGCGGCGGTCGTCTCGCCCGAGGGGCGCCTCTCGGCCGAGCGGCTGGAGGCCGAGCAGCACGCCGCCCACGGGCTCGCGTGGCTCGCGACCTATGCCGAGGCGGTGCGCCAGCTCGCCGCCTATGCCGGCCGCCTCGCCGAGGCCGGCCGCCTCGGCGAGACCGAGACGCTCCTCGTGCGGATCGGCCTCGGCGAATACCTCGACCAGATGTTCGGCGGCATCCCGATGAGCCAGGGCGAGATGGTGCGGCCGACCACCTCGCTCGGCCTCCCGGCCGGGGAGGTGGCGCGCCACCGCACCGGCGCCGTCGAGGCGCTGATCGCCGAGGGCAACACCGCGGCGAACCGCGCCGCCCTGGTGCGGCGGATCCGCGACGGCCAGGGCTCGGCGACGGTCGGCGACAGCGGCCTCGACGAGGACATGGAGGCGATCCGCGCCGAGATGCGCCGCTTCGGTCAGGCCGAGGTCGCCCCCCATGCGCAAGGATGGCACCGCGAGAACGCCTACATCCCCCTCGACGTCATCGGCCAGATGGCGGAACTCGGGGTGTTCGGGCTGACGATCCCCGAGGAGTACGGCGGCATGGGCCTGCCGAAGATCTCGATGTGCGTCGTCTCGGAGGAGCTGTCGCGGGCCTATATCGGCGTCGGCTCCCTCGGCACCCGCTCGGAGATCGCCGCCGAGCTGATCCTGGGCGGCGGCACCGAGGAGCAGAAGAGCCGCTTCCTGCCGAAGATCGCCTCCGGCGAGGTCCTGCCGACCGCCGTCTTCACCGAGCCCAACACCGGGTCCGACCTCGCCGCCCTGCGCACCCGCGCCACCCGGGAGGGCGAGGTCTGGAAGGTCTTCGGCAACAAGACCTGGATCACCCACCCGGTCCGGGCCGACCTGATGACGGTGCTGGTGCGCACCCGGCCCGAGGAGCCGGGCCACAAGGGCCTGTCGCTGCTGCTCGGCGAGAAGCCGCGGGGCACCGACGCGGATCCCTTCCCGGTCGCCGGCCTGTCGGGCGGCGAGATCGAGGTGCTCGGCTACCGCGGCATGAAGGAGTACGAGCTGGCCTTCGACGGGTTCGAGGTGCCGGCGGAGAACCTGCTCGGCGGCGTCGAGGGCAAGGGCTTCGCCCAGTTGATGCAGACCTTCGAATCGGCCCGGATCCAGACCGCCGCCCGGGCGATCGGCGTGGCGCAGTCGGCCCTCGACCTCGGCCTGCGCTACGGCGAGGAGCGGATCCAGTTCGGCAAGCCGCTGGTGTCGTTCCCCCGCGTCGCCGACAAGCTCGCCATGATGGCGGTCGAGATCGCCATCGCGCGCCAGCTCACCTACTTCGCCGCCCGCGAGAAGGACGAGGGCAAGCGCTGCGACCTTGAGGCCGGCATGGCGAAGCTGCTCGCCGCCCGCGTCGCCTGGGCGGCGGCGGACAACGCCCTCCAGATCCACGGCGGCAACGGCTTCGCGCTGGAATACCCGGTGAGCCGGGTGCTGTGCGACGCCCGCATCCTGTCGATCTTCGAGGGCGCCGCCGAGATCCAGGCCCAGGTGATCGCCCGCCGGCTGCTCGAGACGCAGTGATGCGATTTCCGGACGATCAGTTCCGGACATCGTATCCCCTGATCGCCCCGTCATGGTTGACACCTGGTGAACCCGCGGTGCGCGCCGCGGATCCGTCAGTGCCGGGTCGGGTTCTGCCCGACCGTCTCGGCGGTGAGCCAGTCCACCACCGCCGCGAGGGCATCCCGCGGCGGCAGCCCGCGTCCCTGCGCCTCGGTGAACAGCGCGAGCTGGCGGTCGGCGCTGGTGCCGCGGGCGACGATCCAGCGCACGAGGTCGAGTTCGGCGGTGCAGCCGAGGGCCAGCGCATCCCCGGTCACCAGGGTCAGGGTCTCGGCGAGGACGTCGCGGACGGGGCGGGCGCTGGCCTCGGCGTCGCTCACGAAGGTGCCGTGGATCCCATAGCGCTGGGCGCGCCAGCAATTCTCCGCCACCAGGGCGTGCGCGGTGCCGCTGAGGTCGCGGTGGAGGGCGGGGTCGGCGCAGAGCCGGCGCACGAGGCAGCGGTAGAGCGCCGCCACCGCGAGGGCGTCGTCGAGGCGGGTGCAGCTGTCGGCGATGCGCAGGTCCAGGGTCGGCTGGTGCGGGTTCGGCCGGATCACCCACCAGACGTGGTCGGGGTCGTCGATGGCGCCCGCCGCCATCACGGTCCCGACGTAGCGCTGGTAATCGTCGTCGTCGCGGAAGTAGGGCGGCAGGCCGCTGCGCGGCAGCTCCCGCGACGCCGCCAGCCGGTAGCCGAGCAGCCCGGTGCGCCGGGCCCTGCCAGAACGGCGACGAGGTCGAGAGCGCGAGGAGCAGCGGCAGGAACGGCTGGATGCGGTTCATCACGTCGACCCGCGACGCGTCGTCGGGCACGGCGACGTGGATGCCGAGGCCGCACACCACCGTGCGGCACCCGACCATCTGGAGGTCGCGCCGCACCGCGTCCCGGGGCGCCCGGTCCCGCGGGCGTACCCGGCTCCACTGCGCGATCGGGTGGGTGCCCGCCGCCATCAGCGCGAGGCCGCGGGCCTGGGCGAGGGCGCCGATCCCGCCGCGGAACCCGGCGAGCGAACGGCGCGCGTCGCCGAAGGCGTGCACGGCCGGAGTGCTCCAGGTCAGTCGCGGATCTGAGTGACCCGGCCGGGCTCCCGGAAAGGCGCCGCGGCAGGCTTCGAACAGGTCTCGGACGCGGGCGCGGGCGGCATCGCGCCGGGCCGCGTCGTTGATGAAGACCTCCTCCTCGATGCAGAAACCGAATTCCGCCCGCATGCTTTCACGAACCTCCGGATGTCGATCGAACGAGTCGCTCCGCCGGCAGGCGCAGCAATCTGGCCGCCGGTCGTGGCGCTTCGGTGACGTCGTGCGTGGTCGGGAGTGGAAGGACCTCAGGCGCCGCGGATGTCGCCGAGCACCGCCTGCACCAGCGCCAGCACCGCCACGGCGGCGGTGTCGGCGCGCAGGATGCGCGGCCCGAGCGACAGGCGGACGGTCCGTGGCCTGTCCAGGATGAGGGTGCGCTCCTCCGGCGTGAATCCCCCCTCCGGTCCGATCACAACGGCGAGGGGGAGGGCAGCGTTCCGCCGGGGCGGCACGGCGGGCCCGGTCGCCGCACCGGCCCGGCGCAGTGCCTCGACCGGATCGGCGACCGGCGCGTCCTCGTCGCAGAACACCAGCAGGCGATCCGGATCGAGATCGGCGAGGGCCTCCGGCAAGGGGGCCGCCTCGCGCAGGTCCGGGATCGCCAGGATGCCGCACTGCTCCGCCGCCTCGATCGCGTTGGCACGCAGGCGGTCGAGCTTGATCCGGTCGCCCTGGGTGCGGCGGGTCACGACCGGGCGGATCACGCTCGCCCCCATCTCGACCGCCTTCTGCGCCACGTAGTCGAGGCGGGCCGCCTTCAGGGGCGCGAACAGGTAGTGCAGGTCGCCGGGCGGGGTCTGCGGCCGCGTCCGCTCGCGCAGGACGAGGTCGGCGGCCTTGCGCCCGGTCGGGGCGATCTCGGCCCGCCACTCGCCGTCGCGGCCGTTGAACACCAGCACGCCCTCGCCCTCGCCCCGGCGCAGCACGGTCAGCAGGTAGTTGGCCTGGGCACGGTCGAGGACGTGCCGGGTGCCAGCTGCCATGTCGATGTCGAGGAACAGGCGCGGGGCGGAGAAGTCGTAGGCAGCCATGGCGCCCTCGTCGCCGAGGCGGGAGGCGGCTGTCAATCACGTCCGGCAGGCGCGGCCCTGCGGTGGTCCGGCGGGCCGATGCTCTAAAGCCGCCACAATCCCGTGCAGAAGCATAGCCATCGACGCTGGTGGCAACGAATTCTTCGGGGATGGCCCGGTGCGCCACCGCAACGCACCTCGCGGCATCCGGGCTGCCGTGGTAGGGCCCGAGCGCGGGGGGATGACAATGATGATCCGCATGTTCCAGGTGACCCGGGCGGCTCTGGCCGGCGTCGCGGTCGGCACCGTGCTCGCGAGCGCACCGGCTCTCGCCCAGGGCGCCGATTGCAGCACGATCCAGAAGACGCTCGGCGAGCGCAAGGACATCGTGGCGAAGATCAACGAATCGTCGCAGTCCAAGAAGGTCAAGATGACGCCGGCCCAGGCGTGCTCGGTGTTCGGCAGGCTCCAGGCCAACGGGGCCGAGGGCCTGAAGTGGATCACCGCCAACAAGGACTGGTGCTCGATCCCGGATTCCTTCGTCGAAGGGTTCAAGGCCGACCACACCAAGGTCACGGGCCTGCACACCAAGATCTGCGCGGCGGCCAAGCAGCAGGCGGTGATGGAGAAACGCGCCCGCGAGCAGGCGGCGCAGAACAGCAGCGGCGGCGGCGGCGGGCTGCTCGGCGGTCCCGGCCTGACAGGCAGCTACCGCCTGCCGCAGGGCGCCCTTTGATCGCGCCTGCACGAACGGGTGGGGCGGCCGCGGAATCCCGGCGATGATCGCCGGGCCGGATCGTCCGGTCGCTGATGCGGTGCGCGGCCACTGGGTCGACCGGCACGCGCCGGCCCGCCTGCGCCCCTACCTGCGCCTCGCCCGGATCGAGCGGCCGATCGGCTGGTGGCTGCTGCTGCTGCCGTGCTGGTGGTCCGCCGCGCTCGCCGCCATCGCGGTCGGGCGCACGGGGCCGGATCCCTGGCACCTGCTGCTCTTCCTCGTCGGCGCCGTCGCCATGCGGGGCGCGGGCTCGACCTACAACGACATCGCCGACCGGGATCTCGACGCCCGGGTCGAGCGCACCCGCCTGCGGCCGCTGCCGTCCGGACAGATCCGGACGCGGGACGCCGCCGTGTTCCTCGCGGCTCAGGCCCTGGTCGGGCTCGCCGTGCTGGTGCAGTTCAACCGCTTCGCCATCCTGCTCGGCATCGCCTCCCTGGCTCCGGTGGCGATCTATCCGTTCATGAAGCGGGTGATGCCGGTGCCGCAGGTCGTCCTCGGGCTCGCCTTCGCCTGGGGGGCCCTGATGGGCTGGGCCGCCCTCACCGGCGCCCTCGAAGCCCCGGCCCTGTGGCTCTACGCCGGCACGATCGCCTGGGTGGTGGGTTACGACACCATCTACGCGGTCCAGGACATCGAGGACGACGAGATCGCCGGCATCAAGTCCTCGGCCCGCTTCTTCGGTGCCTGGGTCAGGCCGGCGGTGGCGGCCTGCTTCGCGGTCACCGTCGTCGGCCTGTTCACCGCCCTGCATCTGGTGGGCGCCGGTCCGATCGGACTGGTCGGAGCCGCCCTGTTCGCGGCCCATCTCGGCTGGCAGGTTCTGCGTCTCGACCCTCGTGACGGGCAGCGCGCCCTGGCGTTGTTCCGCTCCAACCGCGATGCCGGGCTGATCCTGTTCGCTGGCCTCGCCCTCGACGCGATCTGGCAGGGGCTGGCCTGACCGGAGACCCGGGCGGGCTCCTCCGGACATCCGTGTCGTCACCGCGCGGCGCCGGACGGAAGGACGACCGGGCGTCTGGCCCGAACTCATCTGCCGACCGGTGGACTGACGAATCCCGTGGGGGTCTCATACGGTTTCCGATCGATCGCTTCAGGCGACCGCGAGCGGTCGCTTTCGCGATGCGGAAACCGGCTTCGCTCAGGTGCGTGGAGCCTTCGGCGCCACCGCGCGGGCTGGTGATACGATCGTCGGAACTGATCGTCCGGAAATCGTATCAGACGCCGCCGTCGGTCAGCATGTCCTCGTTGCGGTGGACCACCGGCCGCAGCGGCAGGCTGCCGGTCTTGCGGCGGACGAGGAAGCGCGGCCGCCGGCCGCCGAGGAGGCCGTTCCGCCGCCGCATCCGGGTCGCGCCGAGCTTGACCCGGCCGAGCTGGTCGCCCATCGGCGTGACGACGCCGTCCTCCTGGATCACGATCATCGGCAGCCCCGCTTCGGCCGCGAGCCGACGCCAGACCGCGACCACGACCGCGTCGTCGTAGGTGCCGATTCGCATCAGCGGGTCGCCGGCCTGGTTGACGACGAGGATCGCGAAGCGGTCCTCGCCGCTGATCTCGCTGGCCTCGGCATCGAAGCAGAGGGCGATGCCGCCGGCAACGCCGGCGCCCGGGGTGTCGCCGATCACCGGGAGCGGCGTCGGCTCGGCATGGATCGGTCCGCGATGGGTGTTCGGAAACTCGCCTTCGACCTTGTGCGGAGCGCTCTGCCAGTGCGGAGAATGGATTCTCATGACCATGGTGCTCAACGCCCTGTCCGTGGTGCGGCGATCTCTGACGGACCGTCCGCGTGTTGAGTTGAGATTGCCCGGTGTCGCCTCCGAACGCCTTAATAGGCAGCGTTAAGCAGAGGTTGCCGGGCAAATCCCGGTTCCGATGCTCAACAGATCCTTGTCGCGATCGCCGAAATACCTGGGTGGGGCCGGACGGGTGACGGGCGCGGCGCAGCCGCCGCGTCCGCTCGGGTTTCCGGCCGGCCGCAGGTTTTTATCGCAAGACCGGTGACCACTTTTGCGAAACCTGCTTAGAACAGGGACCCGCGCCCGGCACCGGAGGCCCTTGGCCCGCAGCCGCGGCATCGCTTTCCCCGAGACCACCCGGCCGCTCATGCCCTTCCCCGACGACCTGCCCGCGCTCCTCGTCCAGGTCCGGGCCGCGGTCCAGCAGGCCGGCCAGCTCGCGCTGCCGTTCTTCCGCAACGGGTCGCGCACCAGCGCGAAGGTGTGGAACAAGACCGGAGGATCGCCGGTCACCGAGGCCGACGTGACCGTCGACGCCTTCCTGAAGATCCGCCTCAGCGAGATCGCGCCGCAGGCGGCCTGGCTGTCCGAGGAGACCCGGGACGATCCGGTCCGCCTCCGGCACGAGATGGTGTGGATCGTCGATCCGATCGACGGGACCCGCGCCTTCCTGAACGGCGATCCGGACTGGTCGATCGCGGTGGCGCTGCTGCACCGGGGCGAGCCGGTGCTCGGGATGGTGGCGGCGCCGGTGCCGGACATCACCTACGAGGCCCTCGCGGGGCAGGGCGCGCGCCGCAACGGCGAGACGATCCGGGTGAGCCCGCTCACGGCGCTGTCCGGCGCCCGCGTCGCCGGTCCGAAGCCGATGGCCGACCACATCGAGCGCCGTCTCGGCACCGGCGGCACGCCCGACGCGCTGGTCCGGCTGCCGCGCATCCCGTCCCTGGCGCTCCGGGTGGCGCGGGTGGCCGAGGGGCAGGTCGATGTCGGGCTGATCTCGTCGGATGCCAGGGACTGGGATCTCGCCGGGGCCGACCTCGTCCTGCGCGAGGCCGGCGGCACGGTGGTCGGCCTCGATGGCCGGATCCCCGCCTACAACCAGCGCGAGCCGATCCACGGCGAACTGGTGGCGCTGCCGCAGGCCCTGCGCGACCCGGTGCTGGCGGCGCTGCGCTGATCCCGGGGCGGGCTGCTCAGCTTCCGCGCTTCTTCTCGAGGGCGAGCTTGATCTGGTTGAGCTGGTCGAGGACCGCGCTCGGGCTGGTGCCCATGGCCGAGAGGCCGGCGGTGACCGCCCAGTAGCCCCCGAGCACGATCAGCGGCACCAGGATCCAGGCCAGAACCTCCTCGCCGATGATCCGGCGGCGGCGGCGCAGGCGCCGCTTCTCGCGGCCGGTCAGCTTGGGCGGCGGCGCAACCGTCGAGGCCGGGGCGAGAGGCCCCTCGTTGAGGTCGCCGTTCATGGTGGTCTCGTCATTGTCTCGGCCGGCCCCGCGGGATGTCCCGGGGCCGGTTCAGGCTGCCGATCACGACAGGCCCGGCGGATGCGCCGCCTGGCCTTCGTGGATTCATCCCGGTCATAGCCGAGGCCGGCGCCCGGCGCGAGCCTCGCGGGCTTCCGGTTCCGGAGCGGTGCCCCGGAACCGGCCGCGATCAGGCCCGGACCAGCGGCACCTTCGGCACCGTGCGGACACCGCCGCCGCCGGAGCCGCCGTTGCCCTTGTTCGGCTTCTTCGGCGCTGCCTTCGGCCGCGACCGCTTCTTCTTGGCCGCGTTGGTGACGTCCTTCTCCGGCTTCGGGGTCACCGGACCGGCCGGGTACTCGAAGCCGAGCTTCGGCTTCTCGCCGTCGGCGTGCCTGACCACGACCCGGACCGCGCCGCCGTCCTTGAGCCGGCCGAACAGCACGTCGTCGGCGAGCGGCGTCTTGATGGTGGACTGGATCAGACGGGCCATCGGGCGGGCGCCCATGGCCTCGTCGTAGCCGTTCTCCACCAGCCAGTCGCGGGCCTCGTCGGACAGCTCGATGGTGACGTTGCGGTCGGCGAGCTGCGCCTCGAGCTGGAGGACGAACTTGTCGACGACCTTGGCCACCACCTCCTTCGGCAGGTGGCCGAAGGACACGGTCGCGTCGAGGCGGTTGCGGAATTCCGGGGCGAACAGGCGGTTGATCGCCTCCTGGTCGTCGCCGGTGCGCTTGTTCTGGGTGAAGCCGAACGCCGCCCGGGCGAGGTCGGCCGCGCCCGCGTTCGTCGTCATGATGATGATGACGTTGCGGAAATCGACCTGCTTGCCGTTGTGGTCGGTCAGCTTGCCGTGGTCCATCACCTGCAACAGGATGTTGAACAGGTCCGGGTGGGCCTTCTCGATCTCGTCGAGCAGCAGCACGCAGTGCGGGTGCTGGTCGATGCCGTCGGTGAGCAGCCCGCCCTGGTCGAAGCCGACATAGCCGGGAGGCGCGCCGATCAGCCGCGAGACGGTGTGCCGCTCCATGTACTCCGACATGTCGAAGCGCAGCATCTCGACGCCTAGGCTGTTGGCGAGCTGCTTGGCGGCCTCGGTCTTGCCGACGCCGGTCGGGCCGGCGAACAGGTAGGCGCCGATCGGCTTGTCGGGGTCGCGCAGGGCCGGCGCGGGCGAGCTTGATCGAGGCGGTCAGCGCCTCGATCGCGCTGTCCTGGCCGTAGACGACGCGCTTGAGGTTGTCGGTGAGGTGGGCGAGCACCACCGCGTCGTCCTTCGACACGGTCTTGGGCGGGATGCGGGCCATCGAGGCGATCGTGGTCTCGATCTCCTTGACGCCGATGGTGCGCTTGCGCCGTCCCTCCGGCACCAGCATCTGCGAGGCGCCGGTCTCGTCGATGACGTCGATCGCCTTGTCCGGCAGCTTGCGGTCGTTGATGTAGCGCGCCGACAGCTCGACCGCCGCCTTCACCGCCTCGGTCGTGTACTTGAGCTTGTGGAACTCCTCGAAGTAGGGGCGAAGCCCCTTCACGATCTCGATCGCGTCCGGGATCGACGGCTCGTTGACGTCGATCTTCTGGAACCGGCGCACCAGGGCGCGGTCCTTCTCGAAGTACTGGCGGTACTCCTTGTAGGTGGTCGAGCCGATGCAGCGCAGGGCGCCCGAGGCCAGGGCCGGCTTGAGCAGGTTCGAGGCGTCCATCGCGCCGCCCGAGGTCGCGCCGGCGCCGATCACCGTGTGGATCTCGTCGATGAACATGATGGCGTTCGGGTGCGCCTCGATCTCCTTCATCACCTGCTTGAGGCGCTCCTCGAAGTCGCCGCGGTAGCGGGTGCCGGCGAGCAGCGTGCCCATGTCGAGGGAGAACACGGTGGCGTCGGCGAGAACCTCCGGCACCTCGTGCTGGATGATCTTGCGCGCGAGGCCCTCCGCGATCGCGGTCTTGCCGACGCCGGGATCGCCGACGAGGAGCGGGTTGTTCTTCTGGCGCCGGCACAGCACCTGGATCGTGCGCTCGACCTCGGAATGGCGGCCGATCAGCGGGTCGATCTTGCCGTCGCGGGCCTTCTTGTTGAGGTTGACGCAATAGGCGTCGAGGGCGTCGCCCTTCTTCTTCTGGCCGGACCGGTCGTCCTCGTTCCCGCTCGGGCGCTCGGCGGCGCTCTCCTCCTCGGCGCCGCGCACCGGCTTGGCCTCCGAGAGGCCGGGGCGCTTGGCGATGCCGTGGCTGATGTAGTTGACCGCGTCGTAGCGGGTCATGTCCTGCTCCTGCAGGAAGTAGGCCGCGTGGCTCTCGCGCTCGGCGAAGATCGCCACCAGCACGTTGGCCCCGGTCACTTCCTCCCGGCCGGAGGACTGGACGTGGATGACGGCGCGCTGGATCACGCGCTGGAAGCCGGCGGTGGGCTTGGCGTCCTGGCGCCCGTCGCCGGTGAGGTTCGACAGTTCGGTGTCGATGTATTCGACGAGGTTCCGCTTCAGCAGATCGACATCGACGTTGCAGGCCCGCATCACCGCCGCGGCGTCCTGATCGTCGACCAGGGCGAGCAGAAGATGCTCAAGCGTGGCGTATTCGTGGCGACGCTCGCCAGCCAGCGCCAGAGCGCGGTGAAGGGCTTGTTCAAGGCTGCGTGAGAAGCTGGGCAAAGCGGGCCTCTTTGCTGGTGCCTGTCTTGGCTGGTGCCTATTTCTTTTCCATAACGCACTGGAGAGGATGTTGGTGTTTGCGGGCAAAGTCCATGACCTGCGTCACCTTGGTCTCGGCGACCTCGTACGTGAAGATGCCGCACTCGCCGACGCCGTTCTGGTGGACGTGCAGCATGATCCGCGTGGCGTCCTCCCGCGACTTGTTGAAGAACCGCTCCACCACGTGGACCACGAATTCCATCGGCGTGTAGTCGTCGTTGAGCAGGAGCACGCGGTAGAGGTTCGGCCGCTTGGCGCGCGGCTTGGTGCGCGTGATGACGGCCGTGCCGGAGCGGCCGTCGCCGCCCTCGTTGCCGTTGCCGCCGCCCGGAGCGCGGGGAGCCGCACCGATGGGACCTCTCGTGACGATGACCTGTCTCGGGTCCTGAGCCATCTGAATCGTTTCGACCTCACCCTGGACGCAACCCGGACCGCGGGACCCCTCGGATGGGCCCGCCGCCGGGAGCCTAGCACGTCGCACGCCCCTACCGAGCCCAATCTATAGGCCGGGGGAGCGGTTCGCCAGTCGCCGGGAGGGATGCCGTGCGCCGCAGCGGCGGGGCCTTGAAAACGAAAAAGCCGCCCACAAGGGGCGGCTCTCCGGGGAGGGCGGGGCGGCCGGGGCCGCCCGCGGACCGATCAGCGCGAGTAGAACTCGATGACCAGGTTCGGCTCCATGTGCACCGGGTAGGGCACCTCGGACAGGCCCGGCACGCGGGTCATGCGGGCGCTCATCTTGCCGTGGTCGACCTCGATGTAGTCCGGCACGTCGCGCTCGGCGAGCTGCGAGGCCACGACGACCACTTCGAGCTGCCGGGACGCCTCCTTGACCTCGATCACGTCGCCGGCCTTCACGAGGTAGCTCGGGATGTTGACCCGCTGCCCGTTGACCTTGACGTGGCCGTGGTTGACGAACTGGCGCGCCGCGAACGGGGTAGCGACGAACTTCGCGCGGTAGACCACCGCGTCGAGGCGACGCTCCAGCAGGCCGATCAGGTTCTCGCCCGAGTCGCCGCGCAGGCGGATCGCCTCGGCGTAGTAGCGGCGGAACTGCTTCTCGGTGATGTTGGCGTAGTAGCCCTTGAGCTTCTGCTTGGCGCGCAGCTGCGTGCCGAAGTCCGACATCTTGCCCTTGCGGCGCTGGCCGTGCTGGCCCGGGCCGTACTCGCGGCGGTTGACGGGGCTCTTCGGGCGGCCCCAGATGTTCTGGCCCATGCGGCGATCGAGCTTGTGCTTCGCCTGAACGCGTTTCGACATCGCGTGTCCTCGAATGTCAGAGTTGAGGAACGCGCCCTCCTGCTCCCCTCGGGGGGCGACAGGGCTGCCGTGACCGGCGGCCCGCGGGTGCGCTGAAAAAGCCGCGGGGCCCCGAAGGACCCCGCAAGCCCGGTGCTGCTACGGGCAGCCACGGCGAAAGTCAAGGGAATCCCGAAGCCGGCGAACCGCGCCGGCCGGCGTCACCCCGCCTCGCATCCCGCCGGCATGCCCGCGCGGAACAGCGGCTCGGCGACGCCGTCCTCCTGCCCGAGCAGGCTGACATGGTCGCCCCGGACCGCCACGAACCGCGTTCCCGAAGGCGCCGCCTGCGCCAGGGCGCGGCCCGAGGCGAACGGGACCACCGGATCCGCGTCGCCGTGCACGATCAGGATCGGGCCCGCGACCCCGGCGATGCGCCGGTCCGAGGGCCAGGGATCCCGCAGCAGGAAGGTCGGGATCGCCGGGAAGCGCAGCCGCGCCATGGCGCTCATCGAGGAGAACGGCGCCTCGAGGTAGAGGCCGAGATGCGGGCGCTCGGCGGCCACCGCCACCGCCACCGCGGTGCCGAGGGAGTGGCCGTGCAGCAGGACCGGGGCGCCCGGGGCCCGCCGCTCGACCTCCGCCACGGCGGCGAGGCCGTCGGCGATCAGGCCGGCCTCGCCCGGCCGCCCGGTCGAGCCGGGATAGCCCCGGTAGGCCACCGCCATCAGGCCCCAGCCGTGGCTGCGCCAGGGATCGCGCACGAAGCGGCGCGCCGGCCGCTCCGGCAGGGAGGCGTTGCCGTGGAAGCTGACCACGACGCCGCAGCCGGGGGAGGGCGGCCGCCACAGCGCCCGCAGGGTCTCGCCGTCCGGCGTCCCGACGGCGATCTCGGTCACCTGCGCCGGCCGGTCCCGCGCGTCCTTCACGAGGCCGCGGGCGCCGGGATAGATCAGGTCGCGCTGGACGAACCACAGCACGGCCGCGACCGTGCCGTACAGCAGCAGCACCGCCAGCAGGGCGCCGAGGGCGAGCCGCCGCAGCACCCGCCCCGGCTTCGGGAACCGCCGCATGCGCCGCGGCGCGCTACTGCCGCGGCAGCGGCATGAGGCCGGCCGCCACGCGGGCGAGACCGCGATCCGAGAGGGCGTCGCGAAGGGCCGGGCCGATCGTCCGGTCGGCCGTGAACACCGCCTCCGCCGCCGGCGCCTCGTCGCTGCCGCGCGGCTGCGGCGACGGACCGAGGATCTGGGCCGTCCGCCGGGCGACGGCCGGGGCCGGGTCGATCCACGTCACCCGCCACGGCGCGAGGCGCTCGAAGCGCCGCAGCAGCAGAGGGTAGTGGGTGCAGCCGAGCACCACCACGTCGGTGCGGTCGCGGCCCTCGCCCACGAAGCAGGGGGCGATCTCTCCCCACAGGTCGTCGTCCGAGACCGGCGCGCCGGCGAGGTCCGCCTCGGCGAGGCCGGCGAGCCGGGTCGCCCCGACCAGCGTCACCGTGCACGAGCCGGCATAGGCCGCGATCAGCTCCCGCGTGTAGTCTCGCCGCACCGTGCCGGGGGTCGCCAGCACGCTGATCCGGCCCGTGCGCGTCGCGGCGGCGGCGGGCTTGATCGCCGGCACCGTGCCGACGAACGGGATCGCGAACCGCGCCCGCAGGGCCGGCAGCACCAGGGTCGTCGCGGTGTTGCAGGCGATCACCACCACGTCCGGGGCGTGGGCGGCGACGAGGCGCTCCATCACCGCGACCACGCGGGCGACCAGGGCCTCCTCCGACAGGTCGCCGTACGGGAAGGCGGCATCGTCGGCGGCGTAGATCACCCGGGCGTCGGGCCGGGCGCGGCGCACCTCGGCGTAGACGGTCAGGCCGCCGAGGCCCGAATCGAACACCAGCACGACGGGCACCCGCATCACCGGCCCCGGCATCGCCGACAGGGTGCCCGCCATCAGATCGAACCGCATCGCCATGGATCTCGGGAAGCGCGTGGGGAGTTGCCGGAAACTCTCCGGCGGCTTCGTTAAGGCTTGGTCACTGCGGCCAGAAAAAGGCCACGCTTGACCCGGGGCGGCGTCGTACGATTGCCGGTCGCCTCAGGCGGCCCCCGCGGGATCGTGGCGGTTGCCGCGCGATCGGGTCGCGATGCGAAGACCGTACCGAAGCCCGCGGGGGAGGATCGTCTCCCGGCCGGATCGCGGGTGGACGATCCTTCCGCGCACTACAGATAAGGTGGCCAGCTTATCCCCTGCGCAGAAGGAGAGACGGCATGGCTGCGAGCGCGACCGTTCGGACCCAGACGGGCGAGCCGGCATTCCCGCCGCCCTCGACCCAGGCGCGGCCCATCGACCGCGACGCCTGGATCCGCGCCTTCCGGCACGTCCGCGACGAGACCGAGCGGCGGGCCGCCCCGCTCTCGCCCGAGGACCAGCAGATCCAGTCGATGGCCGATGCGAGCCCGACCAAGTGGCACCGGGCGCACACGACGTGGTTCTTCGAGCAGTTCCTGCTCGCGCCGCACGTCCCCGGCTACCGGCCGTTCGACGGCCGCTTCGCCTACCTGTTCAACTCCTACTACGTCCAGGCCGGTCCGCGGGCGCCGCGGATCAGCCGCGGGCTCATCACCCGTCCGACCTGCGACGAGGTGGCGGCGTTCCGCGCCCAAGTCGACGCGGCGGTCTGCCGGCTGATCGAGGCGGCGCCGGAGGACGTCCTCCCGGACCTCGTCGCGGTCGTGGAGATCGGCCTGCACCACGAGCAGCAGCACCAGGAGCTGCTCCTCACCGACATCCTGCACGCCTTCGCCCAGAACCCGCTCGCGCCGGCCTACGATCCGGCGTGGCGCTTTCCGGTCCCGGCGGCGGCCGGGGGGAGCGTGCGGCTGGAACGGGGCATCCGCCGGATCGGCCACGACGGCGCCGGATTCAGCTTCGACAACGAGTGGCCCCGGCACGAGGTGCTGATCCCGGAGGTGGCGGTCGACCGCGGCCTCGTCACCAACGGCGAATGGCTCGAATTCATGCAGGATGGCGGCTACGGCCGCGCCGAATTGTGGCTCTCCGACGGCTTCGTCGCCGCCCAGGCCGAGGGCTGGGAGGCCCCGGGCTACTGGCGCCGGCGCGACGGCGTGTGGTCGAGCATGACGCTGGCCGGGATGCAGCCGGTCGACCCGACCCTGCCGGTGACCCACGTGAGCTACTACGAGGCCGACGCCTACGCCCGCTGGGCCGGGCGCGACCTGCCGACCGAGGCCGAATGGGAGGTCGCCGAGCGGGAGGGCCGGGCTCGACGGCGCCTTCGGCCACGTCTGGCAATGGACCCGCAGCGCCTACAGCGCCTATCCGGGCTACCGGCCGCTGCCCGGGGCGCTCGGCGAGTACAACGGCAAGTTCATGGTCAGCCAGTTCGTGCTGCGCGGCTCCTCGGTGGCGACGCCGGCGGGCCACAGCCGCGCGACCTACCGCAACTTCTTCTACCCGCACCAGCGCTGGCAGTTCACCGGCGTCAGACTATCTCAGACCCAGGCCGCCTGATCGGCAGGCATCCTGCCCGAACCTTGCGCAAGGCGGCCGGTTGCCCCGGCCGCGCCCGCTTCGGAGTCCGCCTTGAACGCTCCCACGCCCCACCTCGCCCCCGCTCCGGCCCCCGAGCGGCGCCGCCTCCGCCTTCGCCCAGGACGTGCTCGCGGGCCTCGCGGCGCCGCGCAAGCACCTCGCGGCCAAGTACTTCTACGACAGCGCCGGGTCGGCGCTGTTCGAGCGGATCACGCAGCTTCCGGAATATTATCCGACCCGGACCGAACTCGCGATCCTGGAGCGCGACGGGCCGGCCATCGCGGCGCTGCTGCCGCCCGGCGCCGCCCTGGTGGAGTTCGGCAGCGGCTCGACCGCGAAGGTGCGCCGCCTGCTGCCGCACCTCCCCGATCTCGGCGCCTACGTGCCGGTCGACGTCTCGGAGGAGTTCCTGCGCAGCGAGGCCGGGGAACTCGGCCGCGACTTCCCGCGCCTGCGCATCGAGCCGGCGGCGGCGGACTTCACCCGCCCCTTCGCCCTGCCCGACGACCTGCCGGAGCACCGGACGGGCTTCTTCCCGGGCTCGACCATCGGCAATTTCGAGCCGCAGGCGGCCGGGGCACTGCTGCACCACTTCGCCCGCACCCTCGGGGCCGGCGCCAGCCTGATCGTCGGCGTCGATCTCGTGAAGGACAAGGCGGTGCTCGATGCCGCCTACGACGACGCGGCCGGGGTGACGGCGGCGTTCAACCTCAACCTGCTGCGGCGGATCAACCGCGAGGTCGGGGCCGATTTCGACCTCGACGCCTTCGCCCACCGCGCCTTCTTCGACCCGAACCTCGCGCGGATCGAGATGCATCTCGTCAGCCTGCGCGACCAGACCGTGACGGTGGCGAACGTCCCGTTCGCGTTCCGGGAGGGCGAGACGATCCACACCGAGAACAGCTACAAGTACACGGTCGCGGGCTTCCGGGCGCTCGCCGCCGGGGCCGGCTGGGAGGGCAGGGCGGTCTGGACAGATCCGGACGGGCTGTTCTCGGTCCACGCCCTGACCACCACGACGATCCGGCGTCACTGACCGGTCGGAGCGGCGACGCCGATCCCCTCCGGGTGATCCAGGGCCTCGCCCAGGCGATCGGCTTCATCGCGGCCGGAAACGATCTTCATCGCCCGGCATAACCCGCACGGCGCGGTGAAGAACCTCGCCACGGCGGCGAGCCCGTGGTTCGCGGCATCGGCCGGCATCGTCGCGGGCGCGGCGCGGTTCAGCCTGCCGGCCGGCCCGATCCGGGGCGAGGCCGGCGATGCCCGACCGGATCCCGCATCCCCGCCTCGCCGCCGTTCGAGCCTCGACGGGCGGCGTCCCCCGGGCGACAAGGGGGCCGTCCCGGTCCTTCTCGCGGTCCCCCTGAATGATTCCCCTCGGTCTCGGCGTCCTGGTCCTGGTCGGCCTGTGGTGGCTCGGTCGGCAGAACGTGCCGCCCTCGCGGGCGCTGCTGGTCAAGCACGCGCGGCGGGCCGGCGGCTGGCTCGCCCTCGCGGCGGCGGTCCTGATGCTCCTGCGCGGACGCCTCGACATGGCGACGGTGCTCGGCTTCGCCGGGGCGTGGCTGCTCGGCACCCATCGCCCGTCCCTGCCCTTCGGCCTCGACGCGCTGCTGCCGGGCCGGGCGCAGGCGGCGGCCCGCCTGCGTTCGGCGATGATCGAGATGGAGATCGACCCGCGTTCGGGCGACCTGCGCGGCACCGTGCTCGCGGGCCGGCTGGCGGGGCGCGCCCTCGACGAGCTGTCGCCCGCCACCCTCACGGACCTCCTGGCGGCCTGCCGCCTCGGCGATCCGGACGGCGCCCGCTTCCTAGAGGCGTATCTGGACCGCCGGTTGCCCGGCTGGCGTGAACACGCTCAGAGCCACGCGGACCCGCGGCCGGGCGGAGCGCCGCAGCCAGGGACGATGACGGAGGAGGAGGCCTATCAGGTCCTGGGGCTTGAGCGCGGGGCGCCCCTCGACGACGTGCGACGGGCTCACCGCACTCTCATGAAGCGACTTCACCCGGACCAGGGCGGGTCGGGATACCTCGCGGCGCGCGTCAACGCGGCCAAGGACCGTCTTCTCAACCGACATCGCTGATACTCCACGCGCGTGTCGACGGGATGATGAGACTGGAAGCGCCGTCCGGGCGACGGCCCGGGCGGCTGTCGTGGCGGGCGTCCCCGGACGTCCGGGCCCGCCTGCGGAGCCGGCCCTGCCGGAGGGCGCGTCGCCGGGGCAACTCAGCTACGGGTGGCGAAGCAGGTGAAGCCGTTGCGCTTGAGTGCCCGGCACGCCTCCTGCGCGCTCTCCGACTCGGCGAAGCCCGAGAAGCGGGCGCGATAGAGGGTGGTGCCGCCGTGGGACACCTTCTCGGTGAACGGCGCCGCCTTCGACAGCGTGCCGCCGCTGCGGCTGCGGGCCTCGGCGAGCATCGACTTGGCCTTCGCCTCGTCGTCCATCGCGCCGAGCTGGATCACCCAGGGCGTGACGCTGACCGCCTTGGCGGCCGCGGCGGGCGCCTCGGTGCGGGCGGGGGAGGGGGCACGCATCTCGCCCGGCTCCGAGGCCGGCAGGCGCGAGGCGTACTTCGCTCCCGGCGTCGGGGCCGGGAAGGCGGCCGGAGCCTGGGCCGGAGCGTAGGCCTGGGCCGCGCCGGGCACGGCGCCGCCCTGCGGGCCGCTGCGCCACTTGAGCCCGCCCGCGCCCGGCGTCGTGGTCGAGGCCGCGAGGCGCGACGGCATCAGGTCGAGCGGCTGGCCGGTCGAGGCGGTGGTGGCCACCGCGTCGTCGTCGTCGGCCGAGGCGACCATGGTGCGCGTCGCCACCGGGCGCTCGGCGACCACCGCGGGGCGCGGACGCTCGGCGACCTCGACCACCGGCGCGGTGCTGCGGGCGCCCGCATAGGCGCGCGGCAGGTTGCTCTGCACCAGCTTCGCCATGATGGCGTCGCGGCTCGCCCCCGACTTGCCGCCGAGCACGATCGCCACGATGTGCCGGTCGCCGGTCTTGGCCGAGGTCATCAGGTTGAAGCCGGAATCGCGGGTGTAGCCGGTCTTGATCCCGTCGACGCCCTCGACCCGGCCGAGCAGGTTGTTGTGGTTGCCGATCACCCGGCCGCGGAAGGCGAAGGACCGGGTCTGGAAGAAGCGGTAGTGGCGCGGGAAACGGTCCTGGATCGCCTGGGCCAGGATGGTCAGGTCGCGGGCGGTGGTGATCTGGTCGGAATCCGGCAGGCCCGAGGCGTTGGCGTAGTGGGTCCGCGACATCCCGAGGGCGTGGGCCTTGCGGGTCATCATCTCGGCGAAGGCCGCCTCCGAGCCGGCGATGTTCTCGCCGATGGCGCAGGCGACGTCGTTGGCCGACTTGGTCACCAGCGCCTTGATCGCCTCCTCGGCGGTGATCGTCGAGCCGGGCCGCAGGCCGAGCTTCGAGGGCGGCTGCCGGGCCGCGTTCCCGGAGATCTCGAGCGGGGTGTCGAGGCTCATCTTGCCGCGCTCGATCTGCTCGAACAGCAGGTAGAGCGTCATCACCTTGGTGATCGAGGCCGGGTGGCGCAGGGAGTCCTCGTTGACCGCGTGCAGCACCCGGCCGGACTTCACGTCGAGCACCATCGCCGCGTAGGGCGGGTTGTAGCCCCCGCCGCCGCCGTGCGAGGCCCGCCGGCGCGCCTCGGCCGGGGTCGAGGCCAGGGCGGTGGCCAGGACGGCCACCGCGAGCGCGGCCGGGATCGCACCTCCAGAAACGCCGCGAACGCAACCCATCACGAATCAATCCCACTCGCGAGATCCGACATGCGGGCCTTCCGCCGGACGGGGCGGCCTGCACACCGCCGCAACCGGCCTTCGGGACCACCGGCCCGACGCCGCGGCATCACTGTCAATCAGGCTAGGCAGTGTGGGTTACGCGCCGGTTAATGCAGACAATTCTCTCCATTGTGCGTCGCACAAAAAGCCTCTTGACGTCGATTGTGCAGTGCACATATCACCCCTGACGGAGGACGCAGGCGTGGGCGGCTCCGCAGTCTGTCTCACCACCACGCGAGGGGCGGCGCGCGGCGCCGGCATCCGAGATGAACCAGCAGATCGAGAACGCGCAGAAGGTTGGCAAGGAAGGCATGGAGGCCGTCCTGCGCAGCTTCGGCACCCTGTCGAAGTCCAGCCAGGCCATCGCCGTCGAGGCGGCCGACTTCGCCAAGCAGTCGTTCGAGCACGGCACCGCCACCCTGGAGAAGCTCGCCGGCGTGCGCTCGCTCGACAAGGCGGTCGAGATCCAGACCGAGTACCTGAAGACCTCCTTCGAGCGTCTGTCCGCCCAGTCGGCGAAGATGACCGAGCTCTACACCGCCCTCGGCAAGGACCTGATGAAGCCCTACGAGGGCCTCACCTCCAAGCTCCCGACCAAGCTCCCGACCGCAGCGTAAGGCGTCAGGGCCGGCCTCGTCGCCGGCCTCAAGGTTTCGGAGTTCTTCAGGCGCGGCCGTTCGGTCCGCGCCTTTTCTCGTCATGCGCCCGACGCCGGGGCGATCCGATCGGTTCGCAGCCTCATTGTTCGCATCCTATCGGTTATACCCTCGCGGTGCGGCCGGACGGGAGCGCGCGATGACGATGGATCGGACCCGCCTGGAGCAGGCCTACACGCAGGCCCTGCTCCAGGCCGGGCGGCACTGGCGCCGGGTCGCCGACGCGGGGATGAGGGTTCACGGCGTGTCGGATGCCACGGCCCTGCCGCTGGTGATGATCGGCCGGCTCGCCGGCGAGCCGCGCCAGAGCGCGCTGGCCGAGGCGGTCGGCGTCGAGGGGCCGAGCCTCGTGCGGCTGCTCGATCAGCTCGAAGCCGCCGGGCTCGTCGCACGGCGGGAGGATCCCGGCGACCGCCGCGCCAAGGTGCTGAGCCTGACCGCCGGCGGCCGCGCCGCCGTCGCGCGGATCGAAGGCGAACTCGCGGAACTGCGCCGGACGGTGTTCGCCGGGGTGAGCCGGGCCGACCTCGAAGCGGGCCTGCGCGTTCTCCGGGCGGTGCAGCGGCACTCGCCCTGCGGAGGGCCGCCCCGCGGGAGGGCGGCGTCATGACGGGCTCCGCCTGGCGCGACTGGGCCTTCGCCCTCAAGACCTTCGCGGCGGCGATGCTCGCCTTCGGCCTCGCCCTGTGGATCGACCTGCCGCGGCCGTACTGGGCGGTCGGCACGGTCTACATCACCAGCCAGGCCCTCGCCGGGGCCACCCGCTCGAAGGCGATCTACCGCGTCGGCGGCACCGTGATCGGGGCGGCGGTGGCGGTGATCCTGGTGCCGAACCTCGTCAACGCCCCCGAACTGCTCGCGCTCGCCATCGCGCTGTGGGTCGGGGTCTGCCTGTACTTCGCCCTCCTCGACCGCACCCCGGGCAGCTACCTGCCGATGCTGGCCGGCTACACCGCGGCCCTGGTCGGCTTCCCCTCCGTCTCGGAGCCGGGCGCGATCTTCGACACGGCGGTGTCGCGGGCGGAGGAGATCACCCTCGGCATCCTCTGCGCCAGCGCGGTCTCCTCGCTGGTGCTGCCGCGATCGGTCGTGCCGGCGATCGCGGCGCGGCTCGACCAGTGGGGCCGCGAGGCGCGGGCCTGGGCGGGCGAGGGCCTGGGCCGGTTCCGGGGCAGCCGCGACGACGGCCGGGTCGCCCGGCTGCGGCTCGCCGCCGACGCCGTCGCCCTCGACGCCCTGGCGACGCCCCTGCGCTACGAGCAGCCCGGCAACGAGCGTGCGGTGGCCGCGATGGCGGTGCTGCGCCAGCACATGCTGATGGTGCTGCCGATCGTCGGCGGCATCGCCGACCGGGTCGGCGTGCTGGACTCCGCCGGGGCGCTGCCCCGCCCGGTCCGGGGGCTGCTCGCCCGGGTGTCGGACTGGCTCGCTGCCGGAACCACCGATCCCGAGGCGGCCGAGCGGCTGCGAGCCGAGGCGGGGGCCCTGGAATCCGGCCTCGGCCCGCGGCCGGACTGGAACGCGCTCGTCCTCGCCAGCCTGCTCGCGCGCCTGCGCGACTTCATCGATCTCAGCCAGGACATCCGGGTGCTGCGCGCCCACCTGACCGCGGGTGGGCCGCTGAGCGGGCCGCTGCGGTTCCGCTACACCGCCAGGTCGCGCCGCATCCGCCACAGCGATCACGGCATGGCGCTCCTGTCGAGTGCCGGCACCGTGATGGCGATCCTCATCACCAGCGCGATCTGGATCGCCACCGGCTGGATCGACGGCTCGGCCGCGCCGATGATGGCGGCCGTCACCTGCTGCCTGTTCGCCGCCCTCGACGACCCGGCGCCGCAGATCCTCGGCTTCGCCCATTCCGCGGTGATCGGCGCCGCCGTGGCGGGGCTCTACCTGTTCGCGATCCTGCCCCTGGCGACGACCTTCGAGATGGTGGTGCTGGCGCTGGCCCCGTGCCTGATCCCTTGCGGCTACCTGATGACACAGCCGCGAACCGCGCCCCTCGCCCTCGGCGCGGCGGTGAACGGCTCGACCATGATGGCGCTTCAGAACGGCTATCGCGGCGACTTCGAATCGTTCGCCAACTCGGCCCTGGCGATCGTGATCGGCATGTGGACCGCCGCGACGGTGATCCGCCTGATGCGGTCGGTGGGCGGGGCGTGGAGCGCCCGGCGCCTGCACCGGACCAACCGCCGCAGCCTCGCCGAGGCGGCGAGCCGCCTCGGCGGGCAGGACGGCCTGCGTCTCGCGGCGCTGATGCTCGACCGGGTCGGCCTCATCGCCCCGCGGCTCGCCGCGCTGCCGCCGGACGACGCCGTCTGGACCGCCGGCCTGCTCGGCGAGGTGCGGGCCGGCATCAACGTGGTGGAGCTGCGCCGCGGCCGTCACGCCGTGCCGGAGGAGGCGAGGGCGTGCGTCGACCGCCTGCTGGCGGCGCTGGCGGCGCATTTCCGCACCTCCGCGCCCGAAGCGCCGGCCGCGATCCTCGCCCTGGTGGACGAGAGCCTGGAGGCCGCCACCCGGGGGCCTCGCCCGCCGGAGGCGGAGCGGGCGGTGCTCGCCCTGGTCGGCCTGCGCCGCGGCCTGTTCCCGGACGCTCCGGCCTATCGCCCGACCGGCGCCGAAGCCCTGGCGGGAGGAATGGCGGCATGAGCGGGCAGTTCGACCTCTACGGCGTCTTCGTCCCGGCGCTGCTCGTCTGGGCGCTCGCCACCCTCGTCCTCGTCATCCCCCTGCGCCACCTGCTCGCCCGGGCCGGGTTCTACCGCCTCGTCTGGCACCGCCCGCTGTTCGATCTCGCGCTCTACGTCGTCCTGCTCGGCGGCGTCGTCCTTCTCGGCCTCCGGTTCTCATCATGACCTCGCTCATCACCAGCTTCATCCGCGTCGTCGTCACCCTGGCGATGGTCGCGGCCGCCGCCGTCGTCGGCCTGGGACTGTGGGACTACTACCTCGAAGCGCCCTGGACCCGGGACGGGCGGGTCCGGGCCGACGTGGTGGCGGTGGCGCCCGACGTCTCCGGCCTCGTCACCGAGGTGACGGTGAGCGACAACCAGCGCGTGCACCGCGGCGACGTGCTGTTCCGCATCGATCCGGAGCGCTTCAGCCTCGCCCTGCGGCAGGCCGAGGCGACGGTTGCCGGCAAGAAGGCGGTGGCCGAGCAGATGGCCGCGGATTACGAGCGCTACTCGAAACTGAGCGAGAACGCGGTCTCGCAGCAGCGGGTCGAGGCGGCGCGGGCGAGCAGCCTGGAGGCCCAGGCCGCCTACGATCAGGCGGTGGCGGATCGCGACGTGGCGAGGCTCAACCTCGCCCGCTCTGAGGTGAAGGCGTCGGTCAACGGCCGCATCTCCAACATGGACCTCCGGCCCGGTGCCTACGTGGCGGTCGGGCGCGGCGTGATGGCGCTGATCGACGACGACACCCTGCGGGTCGAGGGCTACTTCGAGGAGACCAAGCTGCCGCGCATCCATGTCGGCGACCCGGTCACGGTCCGCCTGATGGGCGAGGCCGGCACTCTGTCCGGCCGGGTCGAGAGCATCGCCGGCGGGATCGAGGACAGGGACCGCTCGGCGGGGTCGAGCCTGCTCGCCAACGTCAACCCGACCTTCTCCTGGGTCCGGCTGGCCCAGCGCGTCCCGGTGCGCATCGCCCTCGACGCGCTCCCCGAGGGAGGGCGGCTGATCGCCGGCCGCACCGCCACGGTCTCGGTCACCGGGGTCGGGGCGCAGCCGCGACTGCTGAAGATGTGGCAGGGGGTGGCGCCGGCGCGATGAGGAGCCGTCACCGCTCCGGCCGCCGGCCGGTGCCCCGCATCGCCGGGTTGGAGCCGGCGGCCCGCGCCGCGCTCGGCGGCAGCGCCGACGAGGCGCCGGGCGCGACGCCGGAGGGCGACCGCTCCTCCGCTCGCCCGCCGGAGCCGAGGCTGCGGCCGTATCCGGCGTTGATGCCGGCGTAGAAGCCGGTGAAGTCCTCGGCCGCCGCCGGCCGGGCGAGCAGGCCGGAGACGAGAAGAGCGGCGGTCAGGGGCCGCCGCTCCGGAATTCTCACGCGCGGGACGAGCCGCACCGGACGATCACTCGTCGACGTTGATGCTCTGGGCCTCGCGGCCCTTCTGGCCTTCGACGACCGCCATCGTGACCTGCTGGCCCTCGGCGAGGGATTCCAGGCCGGCGCGGGCGAGGGCCGAACGGTGGATGAACACGTCCTTGCCGCCGTCGTTGACCGAGACGAAGCCGAAGCCCTTGGCAGGGTCGTACCACTTCACGCTGCCGGTCATCTCGGTGGACGGGCCGGACGCGGAGCGTCCGCCGCCACCGAAGCCGCCGCCGCCGCCGAAGCCGCCACGGTCGCCGAAACCGCCACGGTCGCCGAAGCCACCGCTGCGCGGCGGGCGCGGCTCGCGACGGGCCGGCGCCTCGGCGGTGCTGGTGTCGACGCTGGTGATGTTGGTGACCTGCGGGCCCTTCTGGCCCTGGGCGGTCTGAACGGTCAGCCGGGTGCCCGGCATCAGGTCGTCGTGGCCCGCCGCCTCGACGGCGCGGATGTGAAGGAAGGCGTCACCCGAACCGTCGCCGAGTTCGACGAAGCCGAAACCCTTCTCCTTGTTGAACCACTTGACCGTCGCGTCGCGCTCCGGTCCCGAGGGGGCCGCGCTGGGACGGGCCGGGCCGCGGCCGAAACCACCGCCACCGCCGCCGAAACCACCGCCGCCGCCGCCGAAGCCGCCACCGCCGCCGCCGTAGCTACCGCCACCGCCGCCACCGTAACCGCCGCCGCCGTAGCCACCACCGCTCGGGGGTGCCTGGTCCGGCCACCGCGGCTCACCACCCTCGTCGAAGCCGCGACGACGCGGCTCCCTGAAATCACGACCACGTCCCATTAGAAGCTCGCAAAAACGTAACCCGCCGACCAAACCCTCGCATCGCCGTGCCCGTCAGCGACGGTGCGCGCGACAACGCGTCTCCATTCCCGGTTGCGGTGACCAAGACGACAGCCACAGTCCTGACGCAACTCAGACCGTACCGCAAGGCGGATCTGCCTGACATGGGGCCGACGACGCCACTTTCTCACGTTCCGGCGCGGATTGACAGACTGATTTGTCGGGGGCAGCGCGGATCGCCGCACTGTTTCCACTTTTTTCCTTCCGGCCCGGTCGATCGCGCAGGAGTGTCTGATGTCCGAGGCAATTACGATCGCCGCCGTCGACGGCGCCATCCGGACCCGGCGGTCGGTCCGCGCCTTCCGCCCCGATCCCGTCGCCGCCGGGACCGTGACGGCCCTCCTTTCCCTGGCGGCGCAGGCGCCGAGCGGCAGCAACATGCAGCCCTGGAAAGCCTACGCCCTCGCCGGCGCGGTCCGCGACCGGGTCTGCGACGCCGTCGTGGCCGCGTATCTCGCCGGGGAGGAGGGGGAGGCCGCCCACCCATACTATCCCGACGAGTTCTTCGAGCCCTATCGCGGCCGGCGCAAGGCGGTCGGCCTCGGCCTCTACGGCCTGCTCGCGCTCGGGCGCGACGACAAGGACGGCATGCGGGCGCAGCACGCCCGCAACTTCCGCTTCTTCGATGCCCCGGTCGGGCTGATCTTCACCATCGACCGGCGTCTCGCGATCGGAAGCTGGCTCGATTACGGCGGGTTCCTCCAGACGCTGATGCTCGCCGCCCGCGGCCGCGGTCTCGACACCTGTCCGCAGGCGGCGTTCGCGCCCTACCACGCCGTCCTGCGCCGCCACCTGCCGATCGGGCCCGACGAGAGCGTCGTCTGCGGCATGGCCCTCGGCTACGCCGATCCCGACGCGCCCGAGAACCGGCTGGTGCCGGACCGCGCCGGGCCCGAGAGCTTCGCCAGCCTGCTCGGGTTCCCGGCGGAGACGGGAGCCGAGGCCGGCGATCCGTTCCGGAGGTAGCGCGGTTCCGGTGATGACCGGTCGCTCTCGCGCGGAATCCGTATCGATCGGCCGCTTCCGCCGCCTCGGCGACGTCGACCTCCCCGCGGGCTGCTCGACCGGCCGGATTTCGTGCGGACCCCCACGATGCCGACCGGGACCGTCGCGGCGACCGCCGCGACGGCGGGCGCTTGCGGCACCGCGCCGGAACCGCCATCGACGGCCCGAGGCACGAGCCTATATCGGCGGTCGTTCAACCATGGCGAGGACGCGCCCGTGCCCGGTTACCTGCCCTTCGCGGGCGCCCTCGATCTGCCCGGATTCATCTGCGACAATTGCGGGTTCTGGCAGCGCCACTTCGCGCCGCCGCCGGCCTGCCCGATGTGCCTCGACGCCCGCCACGTCGTGCCCCAGGACGGCTGGCGCTTCCGCACCGTGACCGAGGCGCAGGCGGCGTTCCCCTGCCACTGGGCCGAGGTCGAGCCCGGGGTGTGGCGGTTCTGGAACGATCCCGTCTCCGGCATCGGCCCGAGCGCCTACGTCATCGTGACGCCCGACGGCAACATGGGGTTCGAGGGCTGCCCGGTCTTCAGCGAGGCGGCGCTCGACCACATCGCGGCGCTCGGCGGCCTGAAGGTGATCTCGGCCTCGCACCCGCACAGCTACGGCGCGCTGGCGCAGCTCCAGGACCGCTTCGACCCGGAACTCGCCCTGCCGGCGGCCGACTTCACCTGGAGCGCCGCGCTCCAGGTGTCGTGGCCCTACGACGACGACCTCGAACCGCTGCCCGGCCTGACGCTGATCCGCACCGCCGGCCATTTCGACGGCCACGCGGTGCTCCACGACCGCCGCCGGGGAATCGTGTTCTGCGGCGACGCCCTGAAGTTCGAGCTCGACCCCGCCGACCCGCGCCGGGCGCTGACGATCTCGGCCCACAAGGCGTTCGTCCGCGGCGTGCCGCTGACGCCGGCGGAACTGCGGCGCTACCGCACGGTCTTCGCCGCCCTCGACTTCGACCAGACCTGGACCCCGTTCGAGCAGGCGGCGAATGCCGGCCGGCGCGAGGTGCTGGCGCTGATCGACGCGATGCTGGCGGGACGCCCGCACGCGTATCCGGTGAAGCTGGAGGATCTGTGAGCCCCGGATGCGGCCTCGGCCGACCGCCTGCCTCCCGGGGTGGTCCCACGGAGCGGCGTCCCCGGAAGGTGCCGGGGAAGAACCGACCGTGATCCATTGAGTCCCGGCCTGGGATCCGCGATGGATGGCGGGCGTCCGCAAGTGCCAGGCATAGTCGATGGGACACGCCCTTATCCGCGTTGCCAGCAAGGCCGAATGGCGGATGTACCATGCCATCCGCCGCGCGGTCCTGTGGGAGGAGCGGGGCCGGCACGGCTACGATGAGACCCGCCCCGAGGAGCGGCTGCCCCACCATCACCCGCTCCTGCTGACGTTCCACGGACAGGGGATCGGGACGACGAGGCTCGATCATCTGCGGGATGGCACGGGCATCGTCAGACTGGTCGCGATCACCGCCGCGGTTCGTCGGCACGGTCACGGTCGCGTGCTGGGCGCGATGGTCGAAGACTACGCGCGCGGGCTCGGCATCGGCACGCTGTTCGTGATCGCGGCGGACGACGCCGAAGGCTTCTACCTCGCCACGGGCTGGCACCGCTTCGAGACGATGCCGCCGAGGCTGCGCGAACGGGCGGAAAGCTGCGTCCCGATGCGGAAGGCGATCGTTCGCTCCGCGTCGGTCGCGGATCCGGACAGCCTTCGCCGGTAGCGCCCGGGCTCCCGAAACGCCGGCATCCGGCAAGTCATCCGGCACGGTCTCGTGCACCGGCGTAGCGGGCTCGGACTTGCGACCGCGGGACCGCCGCGATCGGTGTCCATTGCCGGCTCCTCATCCTCCCCCGCGCTCGCTGGCATGGGCGTCGCCTCGCGGCGAACCGACCGGCGGCGGATCCGTGCGGCCCCGGGCACGAACGGCTTGCATCGCGCCCGTACTTCACATAAAGATATCTTTATGTTTCGAGAGGGCGCGGGCGTGTGACGATGGCGGGACCGGTTTCCTTCAGCGATGCCCTGAGCGTGCTGCGCGCAGCGGCGGAGGAGACGCGCCTGCGCATCCTGGCCCTGCTCGGCGAGGGCGAGTTGTCGGTCTCCGACCTGACCGACATCCTCGGCCAGTCCCAGCCCCGGATCTCCCGCCACCTCAAGCTTCTCGTCGAGGCCGGCCTCATCGAGCGGCACCGCGAAGGGGCGTGGGCGTTCTTCCGCCTCGTCGAAGCGGCGGCCGATCTGGTCGCCCCGCTGCTGGCCGGCCTCGACCGCACGGTGCCGCCGCTCTCGGAGGACCGCTCGCGCCTCGATGCCGTGCGGGCCCAGCGCGCCGAGGCGGCCCAGAGCTTCTTCGCCCGCCTCGCGCCGCAATGGGACCGGCTCCGCTCGCTGCACGTCCCTGACGTCACCGTCGAGGCGGCGATCCTCGACATCCTCGGTCCCGGCACGCTCGGCAACCTCATCGATCTCGGCACCGGCACCGGGCGGATGCTCGGCCTGCTCGGCCCGCGCGCGGCGCGCGCCACCGGGCTCGATGCCAGCCACGCCATGCTGTCGGTGGCCCGCGCCAACCTGGAGCACCTCGGACTCGCCCGGGTCGACCTGCGCCAGGGCGACATCAACGCGCCTCCCTTCGGGCGCGGCAGCTTCGACCTCGTGCTGGTGCATCAGGTCCTGCACTATCTCGACGACCCGGCCCGGGCCCTGCGCGAGGCGGCCCGCCTCGTCGCGCCGGGCGGGCGGCTGCTCGTGGTCGACTTCGCGCCGCACGACCTCGAATTCCTGCGCGAGAGCCAGGCCCATCGCCGGCTCGGCTTCGCCCCCGAGCAGGTCGCCGGCTGGCTCGCCGAGGCGGGACTCGGCGGGGTCGAGATCCGTCACCTCGCCCCGTCCGGCTCCGCCGGCGACCAGCTCACCGTCACGCTCTGGCTCGCCCGGGAGGTGCAGGCCGACGCGGCATCCCTGGCCCGGGTCGCCTGACGGCGGCCATGGATCTCCCTCACGCAGGTTCCTCCCGCAACGCCGCCCGCGCCCCCCGCTGAGCGCGTCCCCTCTTCACCCCGACGAAGCCGAGTCCTCCGATGGTCACCACCGCCTTCCGCCGCAGCCGCGAGAGCCGCCGCCCGATCCGGGTTTCGTTCGAGTTCTTCCCGCCGAAGAGCGCCGAGATGGAGCAGACCCTGTGGTCCTCGATCGAGCGCCTCGCGCCGCTGCAGCCGAGCTTCGTCTCGGTGACCTACGGCGCCGGCGGCTCGACCCGGGAACGCACCCACAACACCGTCGCCCGCATGGTGCGGGAGACCAGCCTGAACCCGGCGGCGCACCTGACCTGCGTGGCGGCGACGACCGACGAGGTCGACGAGGTCGTGCGGGCCTACTGGGATGCCGGCGTGCGCCACATCGTGGCCCTGCGCGGCGACCCGGCCGAGGGCATCGGCCACGCCTACCAGCCCCATCCCGGCGGCTACGCCCGCTCGTGCGATCTGGTGGCCGGCATCAAGCGCGTCGGCGACTTCGAGGTCTCGGTCTCGGCCTATCCGGAGCGTCACCCCGAGGCGCCGTCCCTCGACGTCGACATCGACGCCCTGAAGGCCAAGGTCGATGCCGGCGCGACCCGGGCGATCACCCAGTTCTTCTTCGACAACGACATGTATTTCCGCTATCTCGACCGGGTCCAGGCCCGCGGCATCGACATCCCGATCCTTCCCGGCATCCTGCCGGTGCAGAACTTCAAGCAGGCGGCGAACTTCGCCAAGCGCACCGGCGCCTCGGTGCCGGACTGGCTCGCCGCCCGCTTCGAGGGACTGGACGACGACGTCGCCACCCGCAAGCTGGTGGCCGCGGCGGTGGCCGCCGAGCAGGTGCTCGACCTCGTCGACCGCGGCGTCACCGACTTCCACTTCTACACCATGAACCGCGCCGACCTCGTCTACGCGATCTGCCACCTCCTCGGCCTGCGCGGCACGGTGGCCGGCGAGGAGAAGGCGGCGGCGTGATGCCGGCCCGAGTTTCGGGAGCCTACCGTGGCCGAGCCGCAGGACATGATCCCTCCGTCGCTCCGGGAGATCCGGGCAGAAGCCCTCGCCTCTCGTGAGGAGGCACAGAAGGGTTTCGCCGCCCTGGAAGCCCGTTTCAACAGGTTGGAGCGCCGCTTCGACAACCTCCGCGAGGCTGTCAACGGAGAGCCGGTCCTCGGTCGGTACGCGGCGGCAGAAGTCGAGGAACGTCTGGAAGCGATCGGGCGCCGTCTCTCGAAGCTCGAAGCACAGCGGTGAACGAAGCCGTCTGCCGTCGCACGCGCTGATGAATCGACCGTGCGGCGATTCCAAAGCCTTCAACCCAGCCGGCTTGCCCCCAGGAGTCCGGCTGACTGTCATTCCATGGCCGGCTCCGTGTCCGGTCGCCAACCGGAACACTGATCCGATGACCGACCTTCGCCCCGTCGACGGTGCCGACGTCCTGAACGCCCTGCGCCGGCGCGCGGCGGAGAAGATCCTCGTCCTCGACGGGGCGATGGGCACGGTGATCCAGCGCCTCGGCCTCGGCGAGGCCGATTTCCGCGGCGCGCGGTTCCGCGACCACGGCCACGACCAGAAGGGCAACAACGACCTTCTGATCCTGACCCAACCCGACGCGATCCGGCAGATCCACCTCGACTACTTCCTGGCCGGCGCCGACGTGGTCGAGACCAACACGTTCTCCGGCACCACCATCGCGCAGGCCGATTACGGCATGGAGCCGGTGGTGCGCGAGCTGAACCGCGAGGGCGCGCGGCTCGCCCGCGAGGCCGCGATCCTCGCCGAGAAGCAGGACGGCCGCCGCCGCTTCGTCGCCGGCGCCGTCGGTCCGACCAACCGCACCCTGTCGATCTCGCCCGACGTCAACAATCCCGGCTACCGCGCCGTGACCTTCGATGCGGTCCGCGACGCCTACGCCGAGCAGGTGAGGGGGCTGATCGAGGGCGGCGCCGAGCTGATCCTGATCGAGACGATCTTCGACACCCTCAACGCCAAGGCCGCGGTGGTGGCGGCCCAGCAGGTGTTCGGCGAGACCGGCCTGCGCCTGCCGATCATGATCTCGGGCACGATCACCGACCTGTCCGGCCGCACCCTGTCGGGCCAGACCCCGACCGCGTTCTGGCACTCCCTGCGCCACTCCGAGCCGCTGACCTTCGGCCTCAACTGCGCGCTCGGCGCCCGCGAGATGCGCGCCCATATCAGCGAGCTGTCGCGGGTCTGCGACACCCTGGTCTGCGCCTACCCGAATGCCGGCCTGCCGAACGAGTTCGGCCTCTACGACGAGAGCCCGGAGGCGATGGCGGCGCTCGTGGCCGAGTTCGCCGGGAGCGGCCTCGTCAACATGGTCGGCGGCTGCTGCGGCACCACCCCGGACCACATCCGCGCCATCGCGGGGGCGGTGGCCGGCAAGGCGCCGCGCCGGGTGCCGGAGGTGCCGCGGCTGATGCGGCTGTCGGGCCTGGAGCCGTTCACGCTCGCCAGGGAGATCCCGTTCGTCAACGTCGGCGAGCGCACGAACGTCACCGGCTCGGCCAAGTTCCGCAAGCTCGTCACCAACGGCGACTACGCCGCCGCCCTCGACGTCGCCCGCGATCAGGTCGCGGCCGGCGCCCAGGTCATCGACGTCAACATGGACGAGGGCCTGCTCGACTCCGAGAAGGCGATGGTCGAGTTCCTGAATCTCGTCGCCGCCGAGCCCGACATCGCCCGGGTGCCGGTGATGGTCGATTCCTCGAAGTTCGCGGTGATCGAGGCCGGCCTGAAGTGCATCCAGGGCAAGCCGATCGTGAACTCCATCTCCATGAAGGAGGGGGTGGAGAAGTTCGTCGCCGAGGCGAAGGTCTGCCGCGCCTACGGCGCCGCCGTGGTGGTGATGGCCTTCGACGAGCAGGGGCAGGCGGACAGCTACGAGCGCAAGGTCGAGATCTGCTCGCGTGCCTACCGGATCCTGACGGAGGACGTCGGATTCCCCCCTGAGGACATCATCTTCGATCCGAACGTGTTCGCGGTCGCGACCGGCATCGAGGAGCACAACGGCTACGGCGTCGCCTTCATCGAGGCGGCCCGCACCATCCGCGAGACGCTGCCGCACGCCCACATCTCGGGCGGCATCTCGAACCTGTCCTTCGCCTTCCGCGGCAACGAGCCGGTGCGCGAGGCGATGCACGCGGTGTTCCTGTACCATGCCATCAAGGTCGGCATGGACATGGGCATCGTGAATGCCGGCCAGCTCGCGGTCTACGACGAGCTCGACCCCGAGCTGCGCGAGCTGTGCGAGGACGTGGTCCTCAACCGCCGCCCGGACGCGACCGAGCGCCTGCTCGACCGGGCGGCGACGTTCAAGGGCGGCCCGGCCCAGGCGCGGACCGCCGACCTCGCCTGGCGCGAGGCCCCGGTCGGGAAGCGGCTGGAGCACGCGCTCGTCAACGGCATCACCGAGTACATCGAGGCCGACACCGAGGAGGCGCGCCAGGGGGCCGAGCGGCCGCTCCACGTCATCGAGGGCCCGCTGATGGCCGGCATGAACGTGGTCGGCGACCTGTTCGGCGCCGGCAAGATGTTCCTGCCGCAGGTGGTGAAGTCGGCCCGCGTCATGAAGCAGGCGGTGGCCTACCTGATGCCGTTCATGGAGGCCGAGAAGGGCGAGGGCGCGGTGCGCCAGTCGGCCGGCAAGGTGCTGATGGCGACCGTCAAGGGCGACGTCCACGACATCGGCAAGAACATCGTCGGCGTCGTTCTCGCCTGCAACAACTACGAGATCATCGACCTCGGCGTGATGGTGCCGGCCGCGAAGATCCTCGACACCGCCCGCAAGGAGAAGGTCGACATCGTCGGCCTGTCCGGGCTGATCACGCCGTCGCTCGACGAGATGGTCCACGTCGCCGCCGAGATGGAGCGCGAGGGCTTCGACGTGCCGCTGCTGATCGGCGGCGCCACCACCAGCCGGGTCCACACCGCGGTGAAGATCCACCCGGCCTACGAGAAGGGGCAGGCGGTCTACGTCACCGATGCCAGCCGCGCCGTCGGCGTGGTGTCGAGCCTGCTCTCGCCCGACACCAAGGTGCAGACGATCGAGTCGGTGCGGGCCGAGTACAAGCGCGTCGCCGACGCCCACGCCCGGGCCGAGGCCGACAAGCAGCGCCTGCCGCTGACGCGTGCCCGCGCCAACGCCTTCAAGCCGGACTGGGCCGCCTACGCCCCGACGAAGCCGGGCTTCACCGGCACCCGGGTGTTCCGCAGCTACGACGTGGCGGAGCTGGTGCCCTACATCGACTGGACGCCGTTCCTCCAGACCTACGAGTTCAAGGGCCGCTACCCGGCCATCCTCGCCGACCCCGAGCAGGGCCCGGCCGCCCGCGCCCTGTTCGAGGACGCGCAGGCGATGCTGCGCCAGATCGTCGAGGAGCGCTGGTTCAACCCGAAGGCGGTGATCGGCTTCTGGCCGGCCAACGCGGTCGGGGACGACATCCGGCTGTTCACCGGCGAGAGCCGGGCCGAGACGCTGGCGACCTTCCACGGCCTGCGCCAGCAGCTCTCGAAGCGCGACGGGCGTCCCAACACCTGCCTGTCGGACTTCGTGGCGCCGGCCGAGACGGGGATCGCCGATTACGTCGGCGGCTTCGTCGTCACGGCCGGGCTGGAAGAGGTGCGGATCGCCGAGCGGTTCGAGCGCCAGAACGACGACTACCGCTCGATCCTGGTCAAGGCGCTCGCCGACCGCATCGCCGAGGCCTTCGCCGAGCGGATGCACGAGCGGGTGCGCCGCGAGTTCTGGGGCTACGCCGCCGGGGAGTCCTTCGCGCCGGCCGACCTCGTCTCGGAGGATTACCAGGGAATCCGCCCGGCACCGGGCTACCCGGCCCAGCCCGACCACACCGAGAAGGTGACGCTGTTCGAGCTGCTCCAGGCCGAGCCCCGCATCGGCGTGAGGCTGACCGAATCCTACGCGATGTGGCCGGGCTCGTCGGTCTCTGGCCTCTACCTCGCCCATCCGGACGCGCACTACTTCGGCGTCGCCAAGGTCGAGCGCGATCAGGTCGAGGACTACGCCGCCCGCAAGGGCATGGACATCCGCGAGGTCGAGCGCTGGCTCGGCCCGGTCCTGAACTACGACCCGGCCCGCTACCTCGCGGCGGCCGAGTAGGATCGCGCTTGTTCCGCCGGCCGGGGTCGCTACATCTGGCGTGACGACCCCGGAGGCGACACGACGACCTCGGAGGCGACGCGACGACCTTGGAGGCGACACATGGGCGAGATCGCGAAGCTGTTCTGGGTCGACGGCGCCCAGGCCGTGCGCCTGCCGGAGGGCTGGCGCCTGGACGGCGAGGCGGTGCAGGTACGCCGCGAGGGCGCGGCGATCGTTCTGGAGCCGGTGCCGGGGACCTGGGGCTGGCTCCAGGAACTGGTGGGCCCCGTCGACGAGGATTTCCTGAAGGCCGTCGAAGAGGAGCCTTCGGCGCCGACGGACGATCTGCCCGATGTCTTCCGGTGAGGCCTACCTCCTCGACACCAACGCCGTCATCGGCCTGCTCAAGGGCACCCCGATTCTGACAGCGGCCGTGCGGCTTCGTCGGCTGGAAGACATCGCGATGTCGAGCATCGTCGCGCATGAACTCTACTACGGTGCCTTCCGAAGTCAGAACCGGGTGGGATCGCTCGCCCGGGTGGATGCCCTGCGCTTCACCATCCTCCCCTTCGATGCCGCGGACGCCCGCTGCTCCGGCGAGGTGCGGGCGGCCCTCGCCGCCGCCGGCACGCCGATCGGGCCCTATGACGTGCTGATCGCCGGGCAGGCCCTCGCCCGGGGCCTGACTCTCGTGAGCCGCAACCTGCGCGAGTTCCGGCGCGTGCCCGCCCTCGCGGTGGAGGACTGGGAGAGCCCGCCCGCCGCCCCCTGAAGCAGGCTTGACCGCATCGCCCCGCCCGGCCCAAAGCTGGGGGGCGCGGTGGCCGGGAAGGAGTGCGGATGCGGACGGGTCTGTGGGGAATCGCCCTCGTCGGCCTCGCGGCGGCGGGCTGCACCGAGTTCTCCTACGTGTCGAAGACCTATGTCGGCCTGCCGGTCCAAGTGGTGACGATCGGCTGCAACGACCCCTACGAGGTCTACGACCAGCGCCAGCAGCGGCGCATGCTGCTGGTCTCGAACGGCCTGCGCGAGTTCGCCGGCTGCGGCCTCGACGGCGCCGATCCGGCCCTGACTCGCCGGCGGCGCTTCGGCGAGGCCGCCGAGACCTACCTGCGCGAGACCGCCCGCGAGACCTGCCGGATCACCGGCGAGACGGTCTACGACGACCTGAAGACCGAGTTCACCTATTCCTGCGCCGAGCCGGTCGAGAAGCCCGGCACCCGGGTGCCGCGCCTGCCGGGCCGCTATTGAGGCGCCCGGGCGGATCTGCGCCGGCACGGCGTGGTTCGATACGACATCCGGAACTGATCGCCCGGACATCGTATGACACGGTCGGGCGGGAGCATCGGTCCGAAAATCGTAGCACTCAGCCCACCCCCGTCCGCTCAGCGCTGGCCGCCGGCGGGGGGATGCGGGAAGGTCCGCTCGGTGGCATCCCCGGCCGCCGCCAGCAGGGCGCGGGCGAGGTGGCGGGCCTCGGTCCGGTCGAGGGCCAGGGTCGCGGTGACCGGTTCGCCGCCGAGGTCGGGCAGGCCGATCTCGATCCGCACGCCCGCCTCGGTCGGGCTCACCTGCAAGGTCCAGTCGCGCTCGCTCATGCCATCGGCCGCTCGATCCTGAGCGGCCCCCGCCGCCCGAATCACGCCCTATACGCATTTCCGTGCGGGGCGGCGAGCCGGAGGCAAGGCGACCAAGGTCCGGTCCCGTCGGAGCCCGCCGCCGGTTGACGCCGGCGGTCCCGGCATGGTCGGAGCCGGGCACCGGGCCGGCAGGCCCGCCAGGGGGTAGCGATGAGCGAGATCTTCTTCCGCACCGGCGAGGCGACGGTGCTCGCCGCCGAGGGCCAGTACACCGACGCGATGCCCGAGGTCCTGATCGGCTCGGTGCGCGGCCCGGCCGGCACCGCCTTCGCCTCAATGATGGGGCAGGTCCAGGGCCATACCCGGATGTTCGTGGTCCGCGACCTCAACCAGCTCGTGCGCCCGGCCACGATGATGACCACCAAGGCGACGATCCACGACGCCGCCTACGTCGAGCTGCTCGGCGGCGTGGTCCAGGCGGCGACCGGCGACGCCATCGTCGATTGCGTCATCGAGGGGATCCTGCCGAGGGACGGCCTCGACGAGATCTGCATGATCATCATGATCTGGCTCGATCCGCGCTGCGCCGACGACCCGAACCTCGACCGCAAGGACCTCTACCGCACCAACTACGAGGCGACGAAGCTCGCCATCGCCCGGGCGCTGAAGGGCGAGCCGACCATCGACGAACTGATCGCCAACCGCCGGACCGTGAAGCACTACGCCCTCGAGGACGTCGTCGATTACGACGCCTGATACGGATTTCGGACAATGAGTTCCGAAATCCGTATCCAAGCCTGCGCGGCGCTTGAGCGATGCGGAAACCGTATGAGGGGCCCGAGCCCGGCGGAGGGTCCTCCCGGCCGAGGCGAGGAGGGCCGCCGGGCACCGCGTCAGCGCAGCTCCCGGCGCCAGATCTCGAGGAACGACTGCCCCTTCGCCCGCAGGGGCATGCGCTCGTCCGAGAGCGCATCGACGAAGGCGGCGAGGCGGCGCGATTTCACCACCGTGTAGGCGGTGAGCAGCAGCACGCCGGCGAACACGACGATGACGGCGGCGAGCTTCTCGACGGGCGTCGCGTGGGCGAAATCGAGCACGTTCATGCCCAGCACCGACGCGGTGATCGCGCCCACCATGAAGCAGATCGTCACCACGGTGAGCTTGAGGAAGAACCGGGATTGCCGCCGCAGCGACTCGCTGTCGAGATAGGCCGACATGGCCCCCAGGGACTGCCTGACGTCCTCGTACAGGCGCTCCGTGCCGAGCTTGCTCGTGAGAAGCGAGAAGATCTCGCTCGCCTGCGTCTGGTTGGAGGCCTGATGGAACCAGTAGCGATGGTTGAAGCGCAGGAAGCTCTCCATCGACAGGCGCATGTCCTGTGCGAAGCGGCCGACGCTGCGGCGATCGGTGATGTCGAGGGCGTTCACCGAGACGGCGAGGCGGTCGGACATCATGAGAAGCGCGGCCTTGTGGAATCGGGCGATGAGAAACAACTGGAAGTAGCGGTGCCGGAACTCGGCGAGCAACCCGCGCTCGGGGTCGACCGCTGCCGGTGACACGCCGGTCACCATGGTCAGACCCCACCCGCTGCAGGTCAGGCGCATGCCCGACGCCCCGCCTCGAGCCGGGTCGAAGAACCGGTCGTGGCAGTACTCCTCCTCGAAATGCGCGAGGTAGGCGTCGGAATACGGCAGTTCCTCCGAGGTGCCCGGACCGGTGTTGAGGCCGAGGCGGACGTAGTCGGTGCGCGTGATGTCCATCGGGTTGCGCGTCGCGATGAACCCCATGCCGGGGATCCGATAATCCTCCAGGTGCCGGTAGCGGAGCGCCCCGGCGACCTTCGAGTGGTGGGGGACCATCGGCGCGAGCAGGAAATCCCAATGGGCCGCGACCTGGGCCGAGCGGTTGCGGCAGACGGCGGCGAGGTGGCGCTCGCGGTCCTCGAAATCCGAGGTGGCGAGAACCGCGCCGCCGGCTCCGAGCCAGTCCATGCGCTTCGGGCAATGGAGCGCCCGTCCCCCCTCGTCCCAGCCGGACGGATAGGTGCGGCCGATGCGGAACATCAGGTCCTGCGCGGTGGCGAGCGGAAGCCGCTCCGCGGCGAACTCGACGTTGAGCAGGGCGATGTCGAGGTCGTGGAAGAAGTACAGCCCGACATGCACGACATCGAGATCGATCGGCGCATCGCCGTCGCCGAGCACGACGCGGGCGGCCTTCACGTCGTCGCGGCGCACGATGTGGATCGGTGATTCCCCGTAGCCCCGGCCCGCCTCGCGCTCGTAGGCCTCGCCGTAGAGGAAGTGCTGGACGTGCGGAAGGAACGAGACGAATTCCCGGTACAGACGCTCCTGGAACACCGCGCGATCGGCGGAAAACCTGTCCTCGAGGGTGTGCCAGGGCGCTCCGAGCCTCTGCCAGTGACGGGCCATCGGCTCCCTGCCGGTGGGAACGAGCTGCACAGGCCAGAGCAGGATGTGACGGAAGTGCTCCACGACTGTTGCTGATGACATCCGGGGCCCCGTTTCGCATCAGGATCGGCGTGCCTGTTCGGCACCTTCCGTCTTTAGAAGATCTTCGCACGGCCGAATACATGCGCCCTGCTGCCTATTCGCGAGACGATGGGGACTTCGCGTGCGATCCGCCGAACCGGGTATCGCGTTCGGCGGATCGCACGCGGCCGACCCGGGTCCGGAGCCCCGATCGCCTCAACGTGGCCGGGTATGAGTCCAACGAGTGGTTGACCCTTCGCCGGGCGCGCCCCAAGGTGCCGCCGCCCGCCGGGCCGTCCGGCTCCCCGCGGGCTCTCCTCCACGATTCGAGGGATCCCGATGGGTCGTCGTCGCGCTGCGCTGGCCGTCTCTGCCTGCGTCGTCCTCACTGCTGCGGGGCTGGCTGCCGGCCCGGTTCTGGCCCAGCCGGCCGCGCCCGCTTCGCCGCCGCGCCCCGCCCCGCCCCGGACCCAGGCCGCGCCGCCTCCGGGGATCCAGATCTGGGATGCCCGGATCGAGGCCGGCGACCTGCGCATCTCCGGCAGCGTCGGCAAGTCCGGAATCGTGGTGACCATCGACGACGACATCCCGGTCCAGTCCGACCGGCGCGGGCGGTTCACCGTGAAGGTGCCGTATCTGCCGCCGAACTGCGTCGCGACCCTGAAGGCCGGCGAGGAATCCCGCGAGATCGTGGTGGCGAATTGCGGCGCTGCCGGACCGCAGGGACCGAAGGGCGAACCCGGTCCGGCCGGTCCTCCGGGCATGGCCGGACTCGCCGGTCCGAAGGGTGAGCCCGGGCCCCGCGGCGAGGCCGGCGCCAGGGGTGAGGCGGGACTCAAGGGCGACGCGGGGCCGAAGGGGGATGCCGGCCAGAAGGGCGAGCCCGGGCAGAGGGGTGAGCCCGGGCCGAAGGGCGAGGCGGGTGCGCGGGGACCGGCCGGCGCTGCCGCCGCTCCGGCGGCCATGACGGGCTTGCCGATGCGTTCCCTGCGCACCGATGGCTGCGCCAGCCCCGCCTGCGAACTGGTCTGCGATCCGGGCGAAACCTTCGTCTCGGCCTACTGCCTGCGCACCGGCAGCCCGGTTTTCACCCGTCGCGACGACGGCGCCGCGGTGGCATCCTGCCCGGCCGACAGCTCCGGCATGGTCGCGTTCTGCGCCAGGCTCTGAACCGCGAACCCGTATAGGAGCTGTCTCGCGCGATTTGGATTGGTTCAGCGCAGCAGTCGCTCCTCGCGCCGGATCGCCGCCGGCTGCGCCGAACGGATCATACGGTTTCCGGTTGATCGCTTCGCGATGCAGAAACCGGCTTCGCTCAGTCGCCGCGCGGGCTGGTGATACGGTTTTCGGAACTGATCGTCCGAAAACCGTATCAGGCGGAGACCTCATCGGTTCCCGCCGGCGAGCCAGTCCAGCGCCCCGGCCGCCGCGGCACGGCCGGTGGCGAAGCTCGCCTGGAGCAGGTAGCCGCCGGTCGGAGCCTCCCAGTCGATCATCTCCCCGGCCAGGAAGGTGCCGGGGCGCGCCCGCAGCATCAGCCGCCCGTCGAGGCTCGCGAAGCCGACCCCGCCGGCGGTGGAGATCGCCCGCTCGATCGGTTGCAGACCGGTGAGGCGCAGCGGTGCGGCCTTGATGAGGGCGGCGAGCGCCGCCGGGTCGGCCGGCAGCCCGCCGGGTCCGGCGGCCTCCCGCAGCAGGCCCGCCGCCACCGGATCGAGCCCGGCCGCCTTGCGCAGGGTCGTCGTCCGGGACTGGCCCGGCCTCGCGCCACCGATGCGCCGGGCGAGGCCGGCGGCGTCGAGGTCCGGCCGCAGGTCGAGCCTCGCGGTCGCGCTTCCCTCGGCGAGGACCGCCTCGCGCAGCGGCCGCGACAGGGCGTAGACGACGCCGCCCTCGACGCCGTCGCGGGTGACCACCGCCTCGCCCCGGACGTGGTGAGGGCCGAAGCCCAGGGCGACGCGCTTGAGCGGCGCGCCGGCGAACCGGTCGGCGAAGACCGGCGACCATGCGACGCGAAAGCCCATATTGGCTGGCCGCAGCGGCGCGACCGCCGCGCCCTCCCGCTCCAGCAGCGGAACCCAGCTCCCGTCCGAGCCGAGGCGCGGCCAGCTCGCCCCGCCCAGCGCCAGGACGGTGACCGTCGGGCGCAGGAGGTCGGCGTCCTCCGGCCCGTCGAGCCGCAAGGCTCCGTCGCCGGCCCATCCGGTCCACCGGGTGCGGGTCCGCAGCCGGATGCCGAGGCCGTCGAGCCGGGCGAGCCAGGCCCGCAGCAGCGGCGACGCCTTGAACGCGCGGGGAAACACCCGGCCGCTCGACCCGACGAAGGTCGGCTGGCCGAGATCCTCGCACCACGCCCGCAGGGCCTCCGGCGGAAACCGCTCGACCGCCGCGGTGAGGCTCGCCTCACCAGCGGGGCTCGCCTCACCAGCGGGGCTTGCCCCGCCAGAGTGGTAGCGGGCGAGGAAGCGGTCGAGGGGCTCGCTGTGGGTGAGGTTGAGCCCGCCGCGCCCCGCGATGAGGAGCTTGCGGGCGGGGGAGGGCATCCGCTCGACCACCGTCACGGCGAGGCCGGCCCCGGCCAGAACCTCGGCGGCGGCGAGGCCCGCCGGCCCGGCCCCGATCACGGCCGCCTCGCATGTCGTCGTCATGCCGACACCCCAACCGCGGCAAGGCGCCGCCTGTCAAGCGGAGTGGAGTGCGGGAACATCGCGTCGCCTGCCCTTGATCCGCCCGACGGGTGGGCCTAAGTCGGGGCCCATCGGCTGCGGGCCCCTCTGGCGAGTGTGCGGATCAACGCCCTCGTGATGTCGGAGCCGATGCTTTCCTGATCCGAAGCATCAACGGTCCGCTCCATGGTCGATCTTCTGTTCAACGAATGGCTCGGCAAGCCCATCTGGATGTGGCTGGCCTTCCATACCGTCATTTTCGTGCTGCTCGCCTTCGATCTCGGGCTCCTGCACCGCGACAAGTCGCGGGAGATCGGGGTCAGGGAGAGCCTGCTCCTCACCGCGTTCTACCTGACGCTCGGCCTGCTCTTCGGCGGCTGGATCTGGTGGTATCTCGGGGCTCAGGCGGGGCAGGAATATCTCGCCGGCCTCGTGGTCGAGAAGTCGCTGTCGATGGACAACGTCTTCGTGATCGCGGTGATCTTCGGCTTCCTCGGCATCCCGCGGGTGGCGCAGCACCGGGTGCTGCTGTGGGGCATCCTGGCGGCGGTGCTGCTGCGGGGCCTGATGATCGGTCTCGGCGCGGCGCTGGTGCATCAGGCCGAATGGGTCCTGACCATCTTCGCCGCCTTCCTGATCTATGCCGGAGCCAAGATGCTGTTCTCCGGCAGCGAGGAGGAAGAGGAGGGCGAGACCGCCAACCGCTTCGTCGCCTTCGCGCGCCGGCACTTCCGCGTCACCGACGATCTCGACGGCCAGAGGTTCCTCACCCGCCGGCCGCATCCGAAGACCGGCAAGCCGGTGACGTGGCTGACGCCGCTCGCCCTCGCCCTGGTGCTGGTCAACGGCGCCGACGTGATCTTCGCCGTCGACAGCGTGCCGGCGATCTTCGCCATCACCACCGACACCTACGTGGTCTACACCTCGAACATCTTCGCGATCCTCGGGTTGCGCGCGCTGTACTTCGCGCTCGCCGCGATGGTCGACCGCTTCGCCTACCTCAAGACGGCGCTCGCGCTGATCCTGATCTTCATCGGCCTGAAGATCGTGGTCGCCGACACCTTCGAGCTGATCCACATCGCGCCGTGGGTCTCGCTCCTCGTCACCGTGGTGCTCCTGGCCGGCGGCATCGCCTACAGCCTGTGGCGCACCCGCGACGGCCACCGCCCGGTGGAGGCCGCGCGGCTCGCGGCCGACGACCACGCCGAGGCGCTGTCGTCGCCGCCGCGGCGGTGACCCGTTCGGGCGCGGCCCGGAGCGTTCCGACGAAGGGGACACCGCTTCGTCGGGAACTGTGGCACAATCCGGAGATCGGGAGCGATGGCCGTTCCGTGCGGGCCTCGCATTCCCCCACGGCCGCGGAGGCGCCCATGACCCCACCGGATCCCGACCAGCTCGATACCCGCGAGGCGGTGCGGGCCCGCTACGGCGAGCCCAGCCCGCGGGTGGTGGCGAAGGAGCTGCGCCGTCTCGACCGCCACGCCCGCGCCTTCATCGCCCTGTCGCCGTTCCTGGTCGTCGCCTCGGCGGACGGCCAGGGGCGGGCCGACGCGACGCCCCGGGGTGACGCGCCGGGCTTCGTCGCCGTCCTCGACGACGTGACGCTGCTGATCCCCGACCGGCGCGGCAACAACCGGGTCGACACCCTGCTGAACCTGACCGAGAATCCCCATCTCGGCCTCGTCTTCATGGTGCCGGGCATCAACGAGACCCTTCGGGTCAACGGGCGCGCCCGGATCACCACCGATCCCGCCCTCCTCGAACCCCTCGCCGCCCAGGGCAAGGTGCCGGCCTCCGGCCTGCTGCTGACGATCGAGGAGGCGTTCTTCCACTGCGGCAAGGCGATGATCCGCTCCGAGCTGTGGAATCCCGAGCGGCAGGTGCCGCGCGGGTCGTTCCCGTCGCTCGGCCGCATCCTCGCCGACCAGATCCAGGACGGCCTCACGGTCGAGGCGTCAGAGCAGTGGATCGCCGAGAGCTACCGCGACCGGCTGTACTGAACCGGCCTCATACGATTTCCGGTTGATCGCTCGGCGATCCCTGCGGGATCGTGGCGATTGCTGCGCAATCGCTTCGCGATGCGGAAATCGGCTTCGCTCGAATGCGTGGAGCCTCCGGCTCCGCCACGCGGGCTTCGATGCGGTTTTCGGAACCGATCGTCCGAAGAACCGTATCAGTTCGGCTTCGTCGCGATGAGGTCGCGCAGGGTGGTGATGGTCGAGGCGTCGGCGACGCCGTCTATCCGCTCCGGCCGGAAGTGGCGCTGGAACGCGGTGACGACCGCCGCGGTGCGGTCGTCGAAGCTGCCGCTCACCGGCAGGTCGTAGCCGTAGAGCACGAACATCGATTGCAGGGCCTCGATCGGCTGGCCGGCATCGCCGCGGGAGAAGAACCGCCCGTCGCGGATCGGCGCCGGCGGCACCCAGTGGCCGATTCCGGCCCGGTGCAGGCGCTCCCAGAAGAAGGTCTCGCCGGGATCCTCCTTGCGCTCCGGCGCCACGTCGGAATGGCCGAGCACCCGGTCTGGCCGGATCCGCCAGCGCCGGACGAGGTCCTGGCAGAGGGCCGTGACCGCCTCCTCCTGCGCCGCGGGGTAGGGCGGCAGGCCGCCGGCATGGCCCGGATGCGCGATCTCGATCCCGACCGAGCGGGAGTTGACGTCGCGCACTCCTTCCCAGGCGGAGGCGCCGGCGTGCCAGGCGCGGCGGGCCTCCGGCACCATCTGCACCACGCGGCCGTCCTCGAACACGAAGTAGTGCGCCGAGACCTCGGCCACGGGGTTGGCGAGCCGCAGCAGCGCGTCGCCGGCCGAGTCCATGCCGGTATAGTGCAGGACCAGCATGTCGACCGGCAGGCGGCGCTCGCCGTGGTTGGGGGAGGGCACGACCTGGGTCGCGACCGGGCTCTCGGGCGTGGGCTTCATGAGACGGGATCGGGATCCGGACGGACGGTGCCGCGCTCGGCCTGGACACGGTCCCAGGCGGCGTTGATCGCGGCGAGGCGGCGGGTGGCGATGGCGACCGCCGCCGGGGGCAGGCCGCGGGCGATGGCGCGGTCGGGGTGGTTCTCCGCCACCAGGGCGCGGTAGCGGGCCTTCAGCGCCGCCGGCTCGGCGTCGCGGTCGAGGCCCAGCACCTCGTAGGGGTCGCCCTCGATCCGCAGGTGGCGGGCGCTGATGCGGGTGAACGCGGCCTCGTCGAAGCCGAAGGCGTCGGCGACCGCCCGCAGGTAGGCCGCCTCCTTCTCGTGCACGGCACCGTCGGCCTTGGCGATGTGGAACAGGCCGTCGAGCACGTCCTCGAGCAGGGCGGGCTGATCGTGGAAGACCTCGGCGACCTGCTGGGCGTAGCCCTCGAACCCGCTGGTGGTGCGCTTGGCGAGATCGAACAGCCGGTCGATGCCGGCGCGTTCGTCCTGGGGAACCTGCACGATCTCCTCGAAGGCGACGACCTCCGCGGGCGTCACGACGCCGTCCGACTTCGCCATCTTGGCGGCGAGGGCGACGAGACCGGTGGTGAACACCACCTCGCGCGGCGTCGGGCCGAACAGCGAGCCCTCGCGGTCGACGAGGAAATGGCCGGCGACGGCGCCGACCAGGGCCCCGAGCGGGCCGCCCACGGCGAGGCCGAGCCCCGCGCCCCCGAGCTTTCCCCACAGCCCGAGGCTCATCGGGCGGCTCCGCGAGCGTGCCGGCGGGACGGGAATCGGGGGCCTGTCGTCATGCCGGCGTTGTAGCGCCGATTCCGGGCCAGCGGAATCGCGAAGCTCCGGGGCCGCCCTGGTGCGCGCCCCCGGAGCGGCGGCGTCAGCGGCAGTAGACGTTGCCGTAGGCGTCGCGGTAGGTGCCGTAGGGGCATTGCGGTGCCGTCGCGGCGCCGACGACCGCGCCGCCGGCCGCACCGATCAGGCCGCCGGCGAGCGCGCCGCCCGCCCGGCCGGTCGCCGCCGCGCCGACCGCCGCGCCGGTGAGGCCGCCGAGGGCGGCGCCGCCGGCCGCCCGGTCACCGGGGGTGTTGCAGGCGCCCACCGAGAGGGCGAGGGTTCCGGCGAGTGCCGCGGCGATGAGCTTCTTCATGACCGTGTCCCTTGTGCGTGGCGCGGATCGGCGACGGCGTCTTCCCGGCATCGGCCGTGAGCGCCGCATCTCGTTCGCCTGTGTCCCGCTGGTTTCCAGCCTAGCTTGACCAGGCATGAACGCCAAATGAGCACGGCCGTGCTTCGTTCCCGGGCAGCCATCCGGAGCCTTGCAAAAGGCCGGGGCGCGGCATTCATGCAACGGTCGGTGGGCCCTGCCCGCCGCGAGAAAATGCAGTACAGGGAACGGACACGACGCTGCCCGCGAGGAAGCTTTTCGATGCTGCGCGCCACCACCATCGTCCGCAAGCCGGCCGTGCGCCCGGACGCGGTCGCCGATTCCCTGACACTCGACCACGCGGCCCGCAGCCGGCGCCAGGGCGAGTGGACCGCGCAGGGCGGCCTCGCCGTCCGCCTCGACCTCGACCGCGACACCGTGCTGGAGGACGGCGACGCCGTGCGCCTGGAGGACGGCCGGCTGGTGCGCGTCGTCGCGGCGCCGCAGGCCCTGCTGGAGGTGCGGTCGGAGAACCCGCTGCGCCTGACCCGCCTCGCCTGGCAGCTCGGCAGCAACCACGTCCAGGCCGAGATCGGAGCCGAGGCGCTCTACGTGCTCGCCGACCCGGTGGTCGCCGAACTGGTCCGCGGCCAGGGCTGCACGGCGACCCCGGTCGAGCGCCCGTTCCGCCCCGAGCGCGAGGCGGTCGCCCACGATCACGGCCAGTGCGGCCACGACCACCATCATCACGGGCATGACCACGCGCACGATCATGGTCGTCCGCACGGGCACGATCACGCCCATGAGCATCACGGGCACGACCATCACGATCACGGCCACCACCACGACCATGCCGGGCACGCGCACGGGCCGGGTTGCGGCTGCGGGCACAAGCATTGAGGTGCGGTGGTTCCGATGCTCGCGTTGCGTTGATGGCGCCTACGCCTTGGCCCTCCCCCTCCGCGGGGGAGGGGCGGCGGGTGGGACTCGCGTCGGTGGACGACCGAACCGCGTGAAGCGCCGCACACCCATCCCTCACAGGCAGCCCCTCCCATGACCCTGTCGGCCCTCGATTCCTCCCTGCTCGGACCGCTCTTCGCCACCGACGCCATGCGGGCGGTCTTCTCCGACGAGGCACGGGTCGGGGCGATGCTGCGGGCCGAGGCGGCCCTCGCCCGGGCGCAGGCCGCGGTCGGGATGGTGCCGGACGGCCTCAGCCCGGCCCTGGAGGCGATCACGGCGGAAGCCCTCGACCCGGCCGCCCTCGGCCGGCGCACGGCGGTGTCGGGCGTTCCGGTCATCCCCTTCGTCAAGGCGGTGCAGGCGGCGCTGCCGGCCGGGCTGGAGCCCGCGTTCCACAAGGGCACCACCACCCAGGACATCGCCGACACAGCCCTGGTCCTCCAGGTCCGCGACGCCCTCGACCTCGTCGCCGCCGACCTGTCCGCCATCCTCGATGGCCTCTCGACCCTCGCCCGGCGCCATCGCGAGACCCCCTGCGTCGGTCGCACCTACGGCCAGCACGCCGCTCCGGTGACCTTCGGCTTCAAGGCGGCGATCTGGGCGCTCGGCATCGCCGAGGTCGCGGCCGACCTGCCGCGGGTGCGCGCCCGGGTCCAGACCGCCTCCCTCGGCGGTCCGGTCGGCACGCTCACCGGCCTCGGCGACGAGGCCGAGGCGGTCGGCGACGGCTTCGCGGCGGCGCTCGGCCTGCATCCCGACCTCGCGCCCTGGCACACCCGCCGGGCCCGCATCGCCGAGACCGGATCCTGGCTCGTCCTGGTCATGGGCGCGCTCGCCAAGCTCGCCACCGACGTCGCCCACCTCGCCACGACGGAAGTCGGCGAGGTCGCCGAGCCCTACGTGCCGGGCCGCGGCGGCTCCTCGGCGATGCCGCACAAGCGCAACCCGGTCTCCTCGACGGTGATCCTCGCCGCCTTCGGCGGTGCCAAGGGGTTCGCCGCCACCCTGGTCGATTCCATGGCGGCGGCGCACGAGCGGCCGGCGGGCCCGTGGCACGCCGAGTGGAACGCCCTGCCGTCGCTGTTCGGCCTCGCCTCCGGCGCCTTGAGGGAGGCGCGCGGCCTCGCCCAGGGACTGGTGCCCGATCCCGGGCGGATGCGGGCCAACCTCGACCTCACCCGCGGGATGCTGTTCGCCGACGCCGCGGCATCGCGCCTCGTCCCGGCGCTCGGCGCCAAGGCGGCGCACGCCCTGGTCGAGGAGGCGGCCGGCGCGGTGCGCGACGGCCAGGGCTCGCTGCGCGAGGTGCTGGAGCGCCGGGACGAGGTGGCGGGCACCGACCTCGGCCCCGCCTTCGACCTCGGCCCGGCGATCCGCGCCGGCGCCCGCACCGCCGACAGGGCGCTGGCGGAAACCGCCCGCCTCGCCGCCCTCGTCGGCTGATTCTTGAGAGGAGGAGTGCGACCGATGCCCCAGATCCAGGCGAACGGCACCTGCCTGAACTACGAGCTGTCCGGCCCGAGCGGTGCCCCGGTGGTGGTGTTCTCCAACTCGCTCGGGACCTCGCTGGCGATGTGGGACGCGGTGGTGCCGCATCTGCGCGGCCGCTACCGCATCCTGCGCTACGACACCCGCGGCCACGGCGCGTCGGGGGTCCGCGACGAGCCGGCGGAGGTCGCGGATCTCGCCGACGACCTGCTCGGCCTGCTCGACGCCCTCGGCATCGCGACGGCGCACGTCGTCGGCCTGTCGCTCGGCGGCATGACCGGACAGGCCCTGGCCGCGAAGGCGCCCGAACGCGTGCTGAGCCTGACCCTGATGGCGACCGCCGCCTGGATGCCGACGAGGGAGGCCTGGGACGAGCGCGCCGAGACCGTGCGGGCGCAAGGTACGGGGGCGATCGTCGCCGCCACGATGGGGCGCTGGTTCACTCCCGGCTTCCCGGATCGGGCGCCGGACGCGGTCGCGGCGGTGAGCCGGCAGTTCGTCGAGTGCGACCGCCACGGCTACGCCGTGTGCTGCAACGCCATCGGGCGGATGGACCTGCGGCCGATCCTGTCGCGCATCACCGCCCCGACCCTGGTCATCGCCGGCCGCGACGACCCGGCGACGCCGCCGCCTAAGTCGGAGGAGATCTGCGCCGGCATCCCGCAGGCCGAACTCGTCGTGCTGCCGAAGGCCGCGCACCTGCTGGCCGTCGAGCAACCCGAGGCGGCCGCCGCCCATCTGCTCGGCTTCCTCGACCGCCACCGCGGCGCCCCGGCCGAGGCGAAGGGCGCGGTGGCCTTCGACGAAGGGCTGACCAACCGCCGCAGCGTGCTCGGCGAGGCCCATGTCGACCGCTCGCTCGCGGCGGCCGGCGGCTTCGCGATGCCGTGGCAGGACTTCATCACCCGCACCGCCTGGGGCGAGGTCTGGGGCGACCCGCGCCTGCCGTGGAAGACCCGCTCCCTCGTGACCCTCGCCATGATGGTGGCGCTCGGCCGCGAGGAGGAGTTCAAGCTCCACGTCCGCCCGGCCCTGCGCAACGGCGTCACCCAGGCCGAGTTGCAGGCGCTGCTGATCCAGACCGCGATCTATGCCGGCGTGCCGGCGGCCAACGGCGCGTTCAAGCTCGTCCGCGACGTGCTCGGCGACGAGCTGGAGTGATACGGTTTCCGGACGATCAGTTCCGAAAACCGTATCACCAGCCTGCGCGGCGACTGAGCGAAGCCGGTTTCCGCATCGCGAAGCGATTGCGCAGCAATCGCCACGATCCCGCAGGGATCGCCGAGCGATCATCCGGAAACCGTATGAGGAGACGCCGGCGGCCCGGTGCCGCCGGCCGTTCCGGATGATACAGGGGGCCGCCGACACCTCCCGTATGATCCCGCCCCCGATGGATGCTGCACCACCCCGCGACAAGGCCCGCACCCGCACCAACGACCCGGAGCGGACCAGGGCCGACATCCTGACCGTCGCGACCGAGGAATTCTCGACCCACGGCCTCAGCGGCGCGCGGGTCGACGCCATCGCGGAGCGCACCCGCACCTCGAAGCGGATGATCTACTACTATTTCGGCAGCAAGGAGGGGCTGTACCTCGCGGTGCTGGAGAAGGCCTATGCCGACATCCGCGCCGTCGAGGCCGACCTGAGGCTCGGCGACCTCAGCCCCGCCGAGGCGATCCGGCGCCTGATCGAGTTCACCTTCGACTACGACGAGGACCACCCGGACTTCATCCGCCTCGTCACGATCGAGAACATCCACCGCGCCGAGCACCTGTCGGCGTCGCAAAACATCGGCCAGCTCAACCTCAGCGTGATCGAGGCGATCACCGGGGTCATCGCCCGCGGTCAGGCCGACGGCAGCTTCCGGCCGGACGTCGAGCCCCTCGACATCCACATGATGATCAGCGCGCTGTGCTTCTTCCGGGTGGCGAACCGCCACACCTTCGGGGCGATCTTCGGCGTCGACCTGTCGGAGCCGGCGCTGCGTGCCCGCCACCGGCGCATGACCGGCGACGCGATCCTGCGGCTGATCGAGCGCGCATGAGCCGACAGAAGACCCTCCCCCCGCTGTGGGGGGAGGGCCTGGACCGCGGGTCGCTCAGCGCCGGCCGAGCCGGTCCATCGGCGTGCGGTAGGTCTCGCGGGCGGTGACGATCGACACCGCGGCGACCGCCGCCGCGGCGGTGGTGAACACCGCGACCGGAACCCAGCCGTTCGGCCCGTCGCCGAGGACGGCCGCGCTGATGCTCGGGGCGAAACCGGCGAGCGCGAACCCGATCTGGGTGCCGATCGCCATGCCGGAGAGGCGCACGCGGGTGTCGAACATCTCGCCGTAGAGCGCCGGCCAGACCCCGTTGGCGGCGCTGTAGACCACGCCCGAGAGCAGGATGCCGAAGGTGAAGATCAGCGGGATGTTCGCCTGGGACAGCGCCCACATGTAGGGCCAGATCAGCGCCGCCGAGCCGAGGGCGCCGAGGATGAAGACCGGGCGGCGGCCGACGCGGTCCGACAGGGTGGCCCAGGCCGGGATCGCGCCGAGCGCCACCACGTTGGCGAGGATCAGCACCGTCAGCATCGTCGAGCGGTCGATGTGCATCGTGTTGACGGCGTAGGACAGCGTGAACACGCTGAAGATCGTGCTCACCACCGCGACCAGGGCGGCGAAGATCACCCGCAGCACGTCGTCCCACTGGGTGCGGAACAGGGTCGCGACCGGCAGGCCGGCCGTCTCCTGCGCCTTCTCCTCCTGCTCGAAGACCGGGGTCTCGGGCAGGGTGCGGCGGACCCAGAACCCGACCGCCACCACCACGGCGCTGAGGAAGAACGGGATGCGCCAGCCCCAGGACAGCAACTGCGCCTCGGGCAACTGCGCGATCGGCAGGAAGACCAGGGTGGCGAGGATCAGTCCGGCCTGGGTGCCGCTGAGCGTGAAGCTGGTGAAGAAGGCGCGCCGGTGGGCGGGGGCGTGCTCCAGCGTCATCGAGTTCGCGCCGGCCTGCTCGCCGGCTGCCGAGACGCCCTGGAGCAGGCGCGCCACCACCAGCAGGATCGGCGACAGGATGCCGATCTGGTCGTAGGTCGGCAGGCAGCCGATCATGAAGGTCGAGATGCCCATCAGCAGCAGCGTGAAGGTCAGCACCTTCTTGCGGCCGAACTTGTCGCCGATATGCCCCAGCGCCACGGCGCCGAGCGGCCGGGTGATGTAGCCGACCCCGAAGGTGGCGAAGGCCGCGATGGTGGCGAGCTTCGGGTCGACCGACGGGAAGAAGATCTTGCCGAACACCAGCGCGGCGGCGGTGCCGTAGATGAAGAAGTCGTAGTATTCGACCGCGCTGCCGATCCAGCTCGCGAGGGCGGCCTTGCGCGGCGCCCTGGCGGTCTCCTGGGCCTCGGGGGCGTGGGCGCGCGTGATCGCGCCCGATGCGATGGCGTGGGACATCCTCGGGTTTCCTCTCTGGTTCTGTCGGGGAGGGGCGGCCCGGGGTCGGGCCGCCCGGGATCAGGCGACCGCCGCGGAGCCCTGCGGCCGGCCGAGTTCGGCGAAGTGGCGCAGCATCCGCTCCGGGTCGGGGGCGAGGCCGGTGAACAGGCGGAACGCCTCGACGGCCTGGAACACCGCCATGCCGCCGCCGTCGAGGGTGCGGCAGCCGATCCGCCGCGCCTCGCGCAGGAGCGCGGTCTCGAGCGGGAAGTAGACGATCTCCGACACCCACAGCCGCGGGTGCAGCAGCTCGGCCGGCAGCGGCAGGCCCGGATACTTGTCCATGCCGGTCGGGGTGCAGTGGACGAGGCCGTCCGCCGCCGCGACGTCGGCGGCGAGGTCGCGGCTCGCCCGCGCCCGGCCGGCGCCGAAGCGCTCGCACAGCGAGGCCGCCACCGCCTCGGCCCGGGCCGGGTCGATGTCCGACAGGATCAGCTCGCCGATGCCGAGGGTGAGGAGCGCGTGCGCCACCGCGGCGCCGGCGCCGCCGGCACCGAGCTGGACCGCGCGCCCCAGCGCGGCGTCGGGCAGGCCGCGCCGGAACGCCTCGGCGTAGCCCCACCAGTCGGTGTTGTGGCCGGTGCGCCGTCCGTCGCGCAGCACCACCGTGTTGACCGCACCGAGCGCGCGGGCGTCCGGCGACAGCTCGTGCAGGTGGGCGAGCACCGCCTGCTTGCACGGATGGGTGACGTTGAGGCCCGAAAAACCCATCCGCTCGGCGGCAGTGAGCAGTTCCGGCAGCGCCTCCGCGCCGAGGCCGAGCGGCACGAGGTCGATCGTCTGGTAGATCAGCTTGAGGCCCTGCGCCTCGCCCTCGCGCTCGTGCATCGGCGGCGTGCGCGACGCCTGGATGCCCGAGCCGATCAGGCCGACGAGGACGGATCGCTTGTCGCCGCTCATGACGCGCTCCCGATCAGGGTGCCGAGGCGCCGCAGCGCCAGAAGGTAGCCTTCGGTGCCGCAGCCGCAGATGACGCCGGCGGCGACGTGCGAGACGTAGGAGTGATGGCGGAAACTCTCGCGGCGGTGGATGTTCGAGATGTGGACCTCGATGATCGGGCCCGGGAAGGCCGCGAGCGCGTCCATGATCGCCACCGAGGTGTGCGAGTACCCGGCCGGGTTGATCGCGATCCCGGCCACGGTCTCCCGCGCCTCGTGGATCCAGTCGATGAGCACGTGCTCGGCGTTGCTCTGGCGGAAGGCGAGGTCGAGGCCGAGTTCGCCCGCGAGCGTGCGGCAGGCGGCCTCGACGTCGGCGAGGGTCTCGTGCCCGTAGACCGAGGGCTCGCGCTTGCCGAGCAGGTTGAGGTTGGGTCCGTTGAGGACCAGCACGGACCGGGCGCTCATCGGGCGGCTCCGGTCTTGCGGTCGAGGTCGGTCGTCGGCATGAGGCATCCTCCTGTCGCGTTTCCTGGTGCGCGGTCTTCCGTCCGCTTGTGACCAAATGTACGAACTGGTACGTTCATGTCAAGCGGATCCTACACGATACTGCCGGTCGGGGCCTCGCGACGGGAGATCCCCCTCGGGGAGTGGCCCCCTCGACGGGGGCATGGCACCGGGTGCAAACAGGCCGCAGGGACAGCGGGGAGTGAGCGGATGAGGAAGGCGATTGCCACGGTGTCGCTGAGCGGCACGCTGATCGAGAAGCTGGAGGCGATCTCCGCCGCGCGCTTCGACGGGGTCGAGATCTTCGAGAACGACCTGCTGTTCCACACCGGGGCGGCCCGCGACGTGCGCCGCTACGCCTCCGACCTCGGCCTGACCATCGACCTGTTCCAGCCGTTCCGCGACTTCGAGGGCGTGTCCGACGAGCAGTTGCGGCGCAACTACGACCGCGCCGAGCGCAAGTTCGACCTGATGGAGGAACTGGGCGCGCCGCTGATCCTGGTCTGCTCCAACGTCGGCACCGACGTCTCCGACGATGATTCCCGGATGGCCGAGCAGCTCTACGGCCTCGCCGAGCGGGCGGGGAAGCGCGGGCTCAAGATCGGGTTCGAGGCCCTGTCCTGGGGCACGCGGGTGCGGACCTACGACCGGGCGTGGCGCATCGTCGAGCGGGCGAACCACCCGCATCTCGGCCTGATCCTCGACAGCTTCCACACGCTGGCCCTGCCCGACGACTGGTCCGGCATCGCCTCCCTGCCCGGGCAGCGGGTGTTCTTCGTCCAGCTCGCCGACGCGCCGCGCCTCGGCATGAACGCCCTGACGCTGAGCCGGCACTTCCGCTGCCTGCCGGGGCAGGGCGACCTCGACGTGCCGGGCTTCCTCGGGGCGGTGCTGGCGAGCGGCTATACCGGCACGATCTCGCTGGAGATCTTCAACGACGACATGCGGGCGGCGCCGACCCGGCAGACCGCCGCCGATTCGTTCCGCTCGCTGCTGTTCCTGGAGGAGCGGGTGCGCCGCACCGGCGAGGCGCCGGCCGCCGCCGAGGGCGCGCGCCGGCCCCGGCGCCGGGTCGAGCTGTTCGACCCGCCGCTGGCGCCGGCCATCGCGGGCGTGCGGTTCATCGAGATCGCGGTGGACGAGCGCAGCGAGGCGGCGCTGGTGACGCGGCTGACGCAGCTCGGCTTCCGGCTGGTCGGGCGCCACCGCTCCAAGGAGGTGACGCTCTACGGCCAGGGCGACATCCGCATCGTGCTCAACCGCGAGCCGGATTCCTTCGCCGCGTCGTTCTTCCTCGTCCACGGCCCCTCGGTCTGCGCCATCGCCCTCGAGACCGACGACGCGCTGGCGGCGCTCGGCCGGGCCGAAGCCTACGGGGCGACCCGGTTCAGCGGCCGGATCGGCCCGGACGAGAACGCGATGCCGGCGATCCGGGCGCCGGACGGCAGCCTGATCATCCTCACCGACCCGGAGACCGGCAGCGACCTCGAACGCGACTTCGTGCTGACCGAGGCGGCGCCCGCGGGTCCCCTGACCCGGATCGACCACATCGCCCAGGCGCTGCCGGACGGGCAGCTCGATTCCTGGGTGCTGTTCTACCGCGCGGTGCTCGGCCTCGAACCGGAGGACGCGGTGGTGCTGCCCGACCCCTACGGCCTCGTGCGCAGCAAGGCGGTGTCGAACGCCGCGCGCACCTTCCGCCTGCCGCTCAACATCTCGGAGAGCCGCAACACCGCCACCGCCCGGCTGGTGACCAGCTTCGCGGGCGCGGGCGTGCATCACATCGCGCTCGAGACCGACGACATCTTCGCCGCCGCCGAGGCCCTGAAGGCGAGCGGCGCGGCGCTGCTGCCGATCCCGGCGAACTACTACGACGACGTCGTCGCCCGCTTCGGCCTCGACCCTGCCCTGGTGGCGCGGATGCAATCGCTCAGCATCCTCTACGACCGGGTCGGGGAGGGGGAGTTCCTGCACCTCTACACGACGCCCTTCGAGGAGCGGTTCTACTTCGAGCTGGTGCAGCGCCGGAACGGCTACGACCTCTACGGCGCGCCGAACGCGCCGGTGCGGATGGCGGCCCTGGCGGCGTTGCGCGGACCGAACCTGTCGCAGGTGCTGCGGTAGGGGGCGCCGCCGCGCGGGTCCCCTCTCTGCGCCGAGCCGTCCGGGAAAAGAGGAACGGCGCATCTCCCCTCTCGCACTCGGGAGAGGGGATCCCGCGCTTGATTTCAAAAGGGATTTTCCGGAAAGGCGTGCCGCGGAGGGGGTGCTGGACCCTGGGATGCAGCCATTCCACAAGCAAAAAAGGCGGGCCTCCCGGCCCGCCCTTCTCTTTTGCCTCGGCAAAGGGACGGCCGCGCCGTCCCGTCGGAACTCACTCGGTGATGGAGGCGACGACGCCTGCGCCGACGGTGCGTCCACCCTCGCGGATGGCGAAGCGCAGCTTCTCCTCCATGGCGACCGGGACGATCAGCGTGACGTCCATGGTCACGTTGTCGCCCGGCATCACCATCTCGGTGCCTTCCGGCAGCTGGCACACGCCGGTGACGTCGGTGGTGCGGAAGTAGAACTGCGGCCGGTAGTTGGTGAAGAACGGCGTGTGGCGCCCGCCCTCCTCCTTGGTCAGGATGTAGGCCTCGGCCTTGAACTTGGTGTGCGGCTTCACCGAGCCGGGCTTGCACACCACCTGACCGCGCTCCACGTCCTCGCGCTTGGTGCCGCGCAGCAGCACGCCGACGTTGTCGCCCGCCTGACCCTGGTCGAGCAGCTTGCGGAACATCTCGACGCCGGTCACCGTCGTCGTCTGCGTCGCCCGGATCCCGACGATCTCCACCGTCTCGCCGACCTTGATGATCCCGCGCTCGACCCGGCCCGTCACCACCGTCCCGCGCCCCGAGATCGAGAACACGTCCTCGATCGGCATCAGGAACGGCAGGTCGACCGGGCGCTCCGGCTGCGGGATGTAGGCGTCGACGTGGCTCATCAGCTCGAGGATCGCGTCGTGCCCGATCTTCGGCTCGCGGTTCTCGAGCGCGCACAGCGCCGAGCCCTTGGTGATCGGGATGTCGTCGCCCGGGAAGTCGTACTTCGACAGGAGCTCGCGCACCTCCAGCTCGACCAGGTCGAGCAGCTCCGGATCGTCGACCATGTCGACCTTGTTCATGAACACCACCAGCGCCGGAACGCCGACCTGGCGCGCCAGCAGGATGTGCTCGCGCGTCTGCGGCATCGGGCCGTCGGCCGCCGACACCACCAGGATCGCGCCGTCCATCTGCGCCGCGCCCGTGATCATGTTCTTCACGTAGTCGGCGTGACCGGGGCAGTCGACGTGGGCGTAGTGCCGGTTCTGCGTCTCGTACTCCACGTGCGCCGTCGAGATCGTGATCCCGCGCGCCTTCTCCTCCGGCGCCTTGTCGATCTGGTCGTAGGCCGTGAACGTCGCCCCGCCCGTCTCCGCCAGAACCTTGGTGATCGCCGCCGTCAGCGACGTCTTGCCGTGGTCAACGTGACCGATCGTCCCGATGTTGCAGTGCGGCTTCGTCCGCGAAAACTTTTCCTTGGCCATATCCATCACCTGCGGCAAGCCCGCCCGCGGGGTTACTGGCCGGGCGGTAAGGCGCGGCCCGCTTAGAGGGTTAGCGCCGGTTGATCAAGGGGACCGAGTGACCGGAGACGCTCGATCGGTAGAAGATCGAACGACCGGCGGTCGGGTGGACCCGCCGGATCTCTCCGATCCGGTCATACATAGGACGCCTCGGCGCGGATCAACGAAGGCAGGCCGGTCCGCGTCCTCGGTGCAGGGTGCACACGCAGAAAGGGCCGCCCTGCGGCGGCCCCTCCTGGCGAGGTGCGATCGAACGGTGATCGTCATGCGATTTTCGACTGATCGCCTGGCGATCGCCGCGCAATCGCGTCGCGATGCGACAATCGACTTCGCCGGGGTGCGTGGAGCCTCCGGCTCCACCGCGCGGGCTTCGATCCGGTTCCGGGAACCGTTCGTCCGGAAACCGTATCCTCAACCCGCGCGGCGCGTGAGCGAAGCCGAAATCCGCGTCGCGGAGCGATCCCGTAGGGATCGCCGAGCGATCGATCGGATTTCGTATCAGAGGCTCATCACGGCCATCGCCGTTCCGATGGCGGTGCCGGCGACGCCGGCCATGAACACACCGATCATTCCGTAGGTGAAGGCTTTCAGGATCATGGGGGTCTCTCCGGATTTCGTGACGAGCGGGAAGTCGGTGATCAGCAGCGATAGCCGCCGGTCGTCTGGCCGTACTGCTTGACGGCGCGGGTCTGCTGGTTGGCGTTGCCCTCGGCGGCCGAGCTCATCGGACACATGTCGTAGGCGGGGCCGTCATGCACGCCCAGGGATCCGGTGGTCTCGACGTCGTAGGCCGAGCGGGGCTGCCAGAAGGCACGTCCATCGAACGCCATCGCAGACGTGACCGAGGCAGTACCAAGCACAAGCGCGGCGATGACGGCGGCGAAGGTGGTCTTCATGATGGCTCTCCAGCTCCTTCCTGCGCAGTTCGCTTCGTCAGCGATTGCTCGATTGGGGATGACAGGAAGGTAGTGCTTTGCGAGCCGCCCCGATGTGTTCTGACGCACACGAAAAACCGGAATGAAAATTCATGTGCGTTCGAGATTCCGGAGCCGCACCGGCACCAAGGTGCAGAGCGGTCCGGCGCGGGCACTCCGCTACGGCAGCTCGGCGCCGGCGACGCGGCTGCGTCCGAAGCGCCGGGCGTAGGAATCGGCCGCATCGCGCTCGTGCTCGGCCAGCACGCCCTCGACGGCGCCGAACAGGTCCGGCGCCTCCCGGAAGCCGGCGGCGACCAGGGTGGCGGCCCGGGCCCGGGCGAGGTCGCGCTTCTGCGGCAGGCAGGCGAGCTGCGCCCGCAGGGCGAACCGCTCCGGCGGCTCGCGCCGGAGGCCGGCCTGCCGCACCTCCCGGGCCAGACATTGCTTCAGGCGCTGGACGACCGGCTCCGTCGCCGCGGCGACGTCCCCGGGCGCGGCGACCAGAACGGCAAGGACGGGCAGCAGCCGGCGCATCGCATTCCCCAGCGGATTTTGTTCCTGATTTGTTCCATAGCATCCCGGCCGTCTGCTGCCAAGGTTGCGGGAGGCCGTACGACCTCCCGTGCCGGGTCCGGGGGCGATCTCCCGGGGTGGTCGCGGGGCGGCCGTCACGCCGCCGCCGGAGCGCCCCGGCTCGCCAGAAAGGCGTCGTGCTCGCGCAGCAGGTCTCCCGCCAGAGCCCGGGCGATCAGCGCCCGCGTCTCGGCGACGCCGTAGAGGGCGACGAAGGAGCCGAAGCGGGGGCCGCGGGCCTCGCCGAGAAGGATGGTGTAGATCGTGGTGAACCAGATCTGCGACACGCCCGGCCGCCCGTCCGGGCTCTTCGACTTGCCCGACGTGTCGGGGAAGTGCCGCCGCCCGACCTCGTACACCACCGCCTGCAGCGCCTCCGGATCGGTCGAGCCCTCGTGCGCGGCCAGCGTCTCCGACAGGTCGGCCAGGGCCGCCGCCTCGGCCTCACTCGCCGGGCGGTAGGTCTTCGCCGGGCGCACGAAGTCGCGGTAATAGGCGACGGCGAGGCGCACCAGACGGTCGAGACCCGGATGCGAGTCCGGCGAGGCGCCGGGCGCGTAGCGGCGGATGAAGCCCCACAGCACCGCCGGGTCCTCGCTGTTGGCCACCGCGACGAGGTTGAGCAGCATCCCGAACGACACCGTGCCGCCATCGGGCAGCCGCTCCGGCGCTGGCGGCGTGCCGGCATGGAGGTGCCAGACCGGGTTGCCGAGCTTCAGCTTCGCTTCCTGAGCGTCGAACTTGTCGAGGAACGACAGGTAGTCGTCGACGTGGCGCGGGATCACGTCGAAGTGCAGCCGCTTGGCCTCCCGCGGCTTGTTGTACATGAACAGCGCGAGGCTCTCGGGGCTGCCGTAGGTCAACCACTCGTCGATGGTCAGCCCGTTGCCCTTCGACTTCGAGATCTTCTGGCCCTTCTCGTCGAGGAACAGCTCGTAGTTGAAGCCCTCGGGCGGCTCGGCGCCGAGGGCGCGGGCGATCTGGCCGGAGAGCTTCACCGAGTCGATCAGGTCCTTGCCGGCCATCTCGTAATCGACGCCGAGCGCCACCCAGCGCATCGCCCAGTCGGGCTTCCATTGCAGCTTGGCGTGCCCGCCGGTGACCGGGGTCTCGTAGGTCTCGCCGGTGGCGGGATCGCGCCAGACGATGGTGCCGGAGGCGACCCGCACCTCGTCGATCGGCACCTGCATGACGTGGCCGGTGACCGGGTGCAGCGGCAGGAACGGCGAGTACGAGGCCGACCGCTCGGCGCGCAGGGACGGCAGCATCACCGCCATCACGGCGTCGTAGCGCTCCAGCACCCGCAGCAGCGTCGCATCGAAGCGGCCCGAGCGGTAGCACTCGGTCGCCGACAGGAACTCGTAGTCGAAGCCGAACGAGTCGAGGAAGCGGCGCAGCTCGGCGTTGTTGTGGGCGCCGAAGCTGTCGTGGGTGCCGAACGGGTCGGGCACCGCGGTCAGGGGCTTGTTGAGGTTCTCGGCGAGCAGCGCCTTGTTCGGCACGTTGTCGGGCACCTTGCGCAGCCCGTCCATGTCGTCCGAGAACGCCACGAGCCGGGTCGGTACCGCGTCGTTCGTCAGCAGCCGGAAGGCGTGCCGCACCATCGAGGTGCGGGCGACCTCGCCGAAGGTGCCGATATGCGGCAGGCCCGACGGCCCGTAGCCGGTCTCGAACAGCACCTCGCCTTTGCCGGTCCGCTCCAGCCGCGCGACGAGCTTGCGCGCCTCCTCGAACGGCCACGAGGCCGCGACGGCGGCGGCCTCGACGAGGGCGGGATCGGTGCGGAGCGGTGACGGCATGGAGATTCGCTTCGGGGCTCGGATGCTGCGCTGCGGCGTGGACGGTCCGCACCCTAAGCGCCGGGGCGCGGCCTGTCACATCTTTCCACAGGCGGCGGCGCCTCAAGCCATCTCGGGCTCGCGGACCGGCGCCGTCATCAGCTCGGCGAGGATCTCGTAGGAGCGCACCCGGGCGCCGTGGTCGTGGATCGCGCTGGCGACCATCAGCTCATCGGCGCCGGTGCGGGCGACGAACGCCTCCAGCCCCTCGCGCACCGTCTCGCGCGAGCCGACGAACGAGCAGGCCAGCATGCCCGACGCCTGCACCCGCTCGGCCGGCGACCAGAAGCTCTCGATGTCGTCGACCGGCGGCGGCAACTGTCCGCGGGTGCCGCGAAACAGCCGGGCGACGGATTGCTGGGCCGAGGTGAACAGCCGGCGCGCCTCGGCGTCGGTCTCGGCCGCGACCACGTTGACCCCGACCATCGCGTGCGGGCGCTGAGACTGCTCCGAGGGCTCGAACCGGTGGCGGTAGACGTCGAGGGCCTGCATCAGCGAGTCGGGCGCGAAATGCGACGCGAAGGCGTAGGGCAGGCCGAGCATCGCGGCGAGCTGGGCGCCGAACAGGCTCGAACCGAGGATCCACAGCGGCACGTTGGTGCCCGCACCCGGCACCGCCTGCACGGTCTGGCCCGGCTGCACCGGCCCGAGCAGGGCCTGCAATTCGATCACGTCCTGCGGGAAGGTGTCGGCGGCGGACGGGTCGCGGCGCAGCGCCCGCAGGGTGCGCTGGTCGGTGCCCGGCGCCCGGCCGAGGCCGAGATCGATCCGGCCGGGATGGAGCGACGCGAGGGTGCCGAACTGCTCGGCGATGACCATCGGGGCGTGGTTGGGCAGCATGATGCCGCCGGCTCCGACCCGGATCGTGCGCGTGCCGGCGGCGACGTGGCCGATGACCACCGCGGTCGCCGCGCTGGCGATGCCGGTCATGTTGTGGTGCTCGGCCAGCCAGTAGCGGTTGTAGCCGAGCCGCTCGGCGTGGCGGGCGAGGTCGAGGGAGTTGCGCAGCGCGTCGCCGGGCGTCGCGCCCTCCGGGATCGGCGCGAGGTCGAGGACTGAGAATGGCGGCATGCCCTGAGAATCCCTGGCTGCGAGGAAGCGGCCCCCCTGCCGGGAGACATTCGATCGCACCCGCCCCGATGCAAGGGGGGCGGAACGGGCGTGCCATGCGCGGCCGGCGGGGCGGGGTGCCCGCCGGCCGGAGGCGTCAGCCGACCTGGACCTCGCGGGCGGTGATCGCGTAGGCGAACCGCTCGGGGTCCAGGCAGTCGAGGCGCAGGCCGGCGATTTCGGCCTCGGGATACATCAGGAAGCCGACCGGCGCTCCGGCCGAGCCCGGCAGGCGCAGGTCGTGGGCGGTGTTGTAGGCGACCCAGTTGGTCTCCCAGGCGCCGAACAGGGTGTCGCGGGCCGCCGCCACCCTGGGGTCGGAGAGCGGGCGCTCGCTTGAGAACTCCTCCAGCGCGACCTTGCGCACGTCGGCGGGGTCGACCGGGACCCAGCCGTGGCCGTCGAGAAACACCTCGGCCCGGCAATGCTGCGCCTTGGTGATCGTCTCGGAGTTGGCGCCGAGGCTGCGGTAGCCGAAGCGCGAGGGCGCGACCCGGATGCCGTAGACGTCGCGGGCCGGCAGGCCGGAGGCGCGGGCGAGCCCGACGAACAGGGCATTGATGTCGGCGCACTTGCCGCCGAGGTCGCCCATCGCCAGCATCGAGGCGACGTCGCCGAGGCCGCAGCCGCGCACCGACGCCTTGCGGAAGGTGTTCTCGACCACCCAGGCGTAGATCGCCCGCGCCTTGTCGAGGTCGGTGCGCGCGCCCGCCGTGATCCGCTCGGCGGTGCTGCGCACGATGCCGTCGGTGGGAATGAGGGCGGTGGGTGCGGTGGCGAGCCGGCGCTCCTCGTCCGACAGGATGGCGGGGCGGCGCGCCGCGAGGTCGGTGGCGCGGTCGCGGGTCTCGACCCGGCTCGTCACCCGGGCTTCCGGCGCGACGCCGTCGTCCCAGGTCAGGTGCAGCAGCGCGGCGCCGTAGGCCGGGTCGCGGTGCACGACCGCGCTGCGGGCGTTGGTGGTCCAGGCGTCGCCGAGCGGCCGGGTCCACTCCGCCTCGGCGACCGATGGGAGCGGCACCCAGGCCTGGGCCGGGCCGCCGGCGGGCAGCGTCAGCCGGGTGACGACCTCGAACCGCCGCCAGGCGCCCGGCTGCGGCGCGAACGCCGCCTGGGCCGTGGCGGGACGGGGGAGGGCGATCGCGGCGGCGGCGGCGGCGCCGGCTCTCAGGACATCGCGTCGTTGCATGATTGAGGTCTCCCAAACTGGGGCACTCGCCGGCACCGGCCGGACGATCTCGGGGTGCTCGCGCTCAGCGCAGCAGCAGCGGGTTCAGGCCGACATTGCGAAAGCCTTCCTCGGCGATCTTCAGGTCGAGGCCGTAGGAGGCGACGTCGTCGGCGACCGGGTCGAGCGCCGGGTCGCGGTGCTGGTGCAGGTGCTTGAGGTAGCCGTGGCAGTTGGTGCAGGTCTCGACCTGGACGTCCTTCGACACCTCGTCGAGGCCGTAATAGCTGACGCCGCCGCCCTCGCCGCAGGCGGTGCAGCGGATGCGGACGTGGTTCCACAGCGTGCCGCACAGCGAGCAGGACAGGTAGCGCGCCTTGTCGGCCGGCGACCAGCCGACGACCACGCTCGCGACGGGAGCGCCGCCGCAGCACGGGCACACGCCGTCGGCGACCGGCTTGAGGGCCTTGGGGTCGAGGGCGGCGGCCTGCCGGGTCAGCGCGACCTGGAGCGCGGCCGCGACGAACAGGCACTCGGCCACCCGGTCGATCGGGTAGGCGCCCTCGAACACCTGGAGCGCGAGGTCCTGCCGGTCCTCCGGGCTCGCCTCCCGCAGGGCACGGTGGGCGGCCTGAGCCGCCTCGGGCGCCGCCGCGAGGTCGAGCCGGGCGAGGAGGTCGTCGAGGAGGGCGGGGAAGGCCGGATCGTCGCGCACCAGGGCATTCGAGAGCGGCGGCATGCCGTGCCCGGTCCGCACCGCGAGATCGGCCGGGGCGGGCGACGGCGCCGCGGCGGCCCGGGCGGCGTCCTGCGCGTCCGCGACCGCGGCGAGGAACACGAGGTAGGCGTCGAGGGCGTGGCCGGGGGCGAGGGCGCGCAGGCGCCTCGCCCGGTCGGCGAAGAGCCGGTCGGGCGCCGGCAGCCGCACGAACGGCACCGAGCCTGAGATGCCGATCCGGTCCGGGTCCGGCTTCAGCTCCCGCGGCCTGCCGGCGGGGGCGGGCGCCGCGGCGTCGGTCTCTGGCGCACGGCCCGCCTTGGGGCCGCGCCGGAAGAAGTTCGCCATGGTCAGGAGCCGCGCTTGTCGGCGGGGCCGCGGGCGGTGCGCTTCGCCGCCATCTGGCGCAGCCACTTGCGGTGGTGGCGATAGGCCCAGCCGCCGGTGACGGTGCCGCGCACCATCGCCCGGCCGGTGCCGCGGATCCAGATGCCGGCATAGATGTGGACCACGATGATCGCGATGGCGATCACGGCCGCCAGCGAATGCGCCAGCAGCGCCCAGCGCTTCGTCTCGATGACGGTGTACTGGTAGAAGTACTGGTCCCAGATCACCAGCCCGCTGAAGAACATGACCAGGATCAGCAGGGTCTGGCCCCAGAACACGCCCTTCTGGCCGGCATTGTACTTGCCGAGTTCGGGCAGCCTCTCCTCGCGGTTGGTGACAACGTCGCGGATCTTCATCGACCACTCGACGTCGTCGCGGTTGGGAATGTTGAGGCGCCAGAAGCGGAAGAACAGGAGGGCGAAGCTGACGATCAGGGCGACGCCGAACCACGGGTGGATCGCCCGCGTCGCCTGCCCGCCGCCGAACAGGCCGCTGAGGAAGAACAGGAACGGCGTGAACATCGCCAGCCCGCTCAAGGTCAGCAGGGTGAACAGGATCGCGGTCACCCAATGGTTGACCCGCTGGAAGCCGGTGTAGCGCGGGACGTAGATGACCTCGGGCGTCTCCGCCTTGACCTCGCGCAGGGGGCGCGGATCGCCGTCGCGGCTGTCGGTCGGGGTGGTCATCGGTTGCTGTGCCACGAATGCTGCATCCTCGAAGGCAACCCGCCGATCCGGCAACGGATCCTGGCGGACGCATCAGGCCGGGAGCGACGGCCGGCGGAGCGTCGGCGCCCCGCCGGCCGTCCGTCAGTGCGGTCCGGCCGCGGCGCCGTCGCCGTGCGAGCCGTTGGATTTCGCCGCCCTCTCGACCTCGATCGCCTCCTCCTCCTCCTCGGCCGCGACCTCGTTCGGGCCGGCGGTGACGTAGTGGAAGAAGCCGGCGAGCGCCGCGAAGCCCATCGTGGCGAGGCCGAAGACCTTGGCGCCGCCCTTCCAGAACGAGATCAGCGGGCTGATCCGCGGGTCCTTCGGCAGGCCGTTGTAGAGCTGCGGCTGGTCGGCGTGGTGCAGCACGTACATGACGTGGGTGCCGCCGACCCCGGCCGGGTCGTACAGGCCGGCATGATCGAAGCCGCGGGACTTGAGGTCCTCGACCCGGTCATGGGCCTGCTCGATCATCGCCTCCTTGGTGCCGAACATGATCGCGCCGGTCGGGCAGGTCTTGGCGCAGGCCGGGGCCTGACCGACCGCGACGCGGTCCGAGCACAGGGTGCACTTGTACGCCTTGCGGTCGACCTCGGACACCCGCGGGATGTTGAACGGGCAGCCCTTGATGCAATAGCCGCAGCCGATGCAGTTCTCCTCGATGAAGTCGACGATGCCGTTGGCGTACTGCACGATCGCCCCGGGGGACGGGCACGCCTTGAGGCAGCCCGGATCGGTGCAGTGCATGCAGCCGTCCTTGCGGATCAGCCATTCGAGGTTGTTGCTCTCCGGGTTCTCGTATTCCGTGAACCGCATCAGGGTCCACGTCTTCGGCGTCAGGTCGTGCGGGTTGTCGTAGACGCCGGTGTTGACGCCGACGTCGTCGCGCAGGTCGTTCCACTCCTCGCACGCCGCCTGGCAGGCCTTGCAGCCGATGCACTTGGAGACGTCGATGAGCTTGGCGACCTCCTGGTGGGAGCGGATCGTCGGCGGCTGCTCCGTGGAGGCGGAGCGCTGCCGGATGTCGAGGGAGCTGTAATCGGCCATCGTTCGATCCTCCCCCTCACGCGACCGCGTCCGACGGCGGCGTCGTCGGCTCGATGTTGACCAGCCACGCCTTGAACTCCGGCGTCTCGGTGTTGGCGTCGCCCACCACCGGCGTCAGCGAGTTCGGGTGCCAGCCCTTGCGGGTATGGCCGATGAAGCCCCAGTGCTGCGGCATCCCGACCACGTGGACCGGCTTGCCGTCGCAGATCAGCGGCTTGATCCGCTTGGTCACCACCGCCTTGGCCTTCACCGAGCCGCGCTTCGACCACACCCGCACCCACGACCCCTTGGCGATGCCCTTCTCCTTCGCCAGCTCCTCGGAGATCTCCACGAACGCCTCCGGCTGGAGGATGGCATTGATCTTCGCGTGCTTGGTCCAGCCGTGGAAATGCTCCGTCAGCCGGTAGCTCGTCGCGACGTGCGGGTAGTCCTGCGAGGTGCCGAGATCGGCGAGATCGCCGTTGAAGATGCGGGCGGCGGGAGCCCCCTTCACCTTCGGGAAGGCGAGGTTCGCCACCGGCGACTCGAACGGCTCGTAGTGGGCCGGGAACGGGCCGTCGCGCATCAGGCTGCGGGTCCACAGCCGGGCGACGCCCTCCTGGTTGAGGATGAACGGACCCACCCCCTGCTCGGGCGGCGTCGTCAGGCCGTAATCCGGCACGTCGAAGCCGACCCACTGCTTGCCGTTCCACTCGATGAGCTTCTTCTTCTCCGACCACGGCTTCCCTTCCGGGTCGCACGAGGCGCGGTTGTAGAGAACCCGCCGGTTGGCCGGCCACGCGAAGGCCCAGTTCGGCGCGATGCCGCGGTCGCCGGGATCGGTGTTGTCCCGGCGCGCCATGGTGTTGCCGCGCTCGGTGTAGCAGCCGGAATAGATCCAGCAGGCGCAGGCGGTCGAGCCGTCGTCCTTGAGCTGGGCGAAGCCGTCGACCTGCCTGCCGGCCGCGAGCTGGGTGCCCGAGACCTCGATCGGCGCCAGCGTGTAGCCGTTGAGTTCGCGGGCGAGCTCGTGCGGCGTCGGCGCCTCGGCGATGGCGTAGTTCCAGGTCAGGTTGACGATCGGGTCCGGGTACGCGCCGCCGTCCTTGCGGTACATCTCCCGCATGCGCAGGAAGATGCCGGACATGATCTCGATGTCCGACCGGCACTCGCCCGGCGGCTCCTGCGCCTGCCAGTGCCATTGCAGCCAGCGCGAGGAGTTCGACAGCGAGCCCTCCTCCTCGGCGAACAGCGTCGTCGGCAGCTCGAACACCTCGGTCTGGATGCTCTTCGTGTCGACGTCGTTGTACTCGCCGTGGTTCTCCCAGAAGCGCGCGGTCTCGGTCTGGAGCGGGTCCATGACCACCACGAACTTCATCCTGGAGAAGGCCTCGGTCATCTTGGCCCGGTTGGGGAACGACAGCAGGGGGTTGAAGCCCTGGATGACGTAGCCCGACATCCTGCCCTGCTTGGCGAGCTCGAACCCACGGATGACGTCGTAGGTCGGCACGTCGAGCTTGGGCAGGTAGTCGTAGGCCCAGTCGTTCTCCTTGGTCGCCTTGGCGCCCCACATCGCCTTCTGGAACGAGACGAAGAACTTGCCGTAGTTCTGCCAGTAGCTGACCTGACCGGGCCGCAGCGGCTTGAAGGTGCGCTTGGCGGCGTAGTCGGCGTAGGTCGGCTCCTTCTCGATCGGCAGGTTGAGATAGCCGGGGATGAGGTTGCTCATCAGCCCGATATCGGTCAGCCCCTGGATGTTGGAGTGGCCGCGCAGCGCCTGCATGCCGCCGCCGAGCATGCCGATGTTGCCGAGCAACGTCTGCACGATCGTCATCGAGCGGATGTTCTGCGAGCCCTTCGAGTGGTGGGTCCAGCCGAGCGCGTAGAGCGACGACATGGTGCGCTCGGGGCTCGACGTGGTCGCGATGATCTCGCACACCTGCAGGAACTTGTCCTTCGGCGAGCCGCAGATCCGCTCCACCATCTCGGGGGTGTACTGGGCGACGTGCTTCCTCAGGAGCTGCATCACGCAGCGCGGGTGCTGCATCGTCTCGTCGACGACCGCGTACCCGTCGGGCCCGATCTCGTAGTCCCAGGTCGTCTTGTCGTAGTCGCGCTTGTCCGGATCGTAGCCGGTGAACAGCCCGTCCTGGAAGTCGTAGCCCTCCTTCACCACGAAGCCGGCATTGGTGTAGGCGGCGACGTAGCGGTGCTGGATCCTGTCGTTGTCGAGCAGGTACTTGGCCACGCCGGACAGGAACGCGATGTCCGTGCCGGGGCGGATCGGGCAGTACAGGTCGGCGACCGACGCGGTCCGGGTGAAGCGCGGGTCGACGACGATGAGCTTGGCGTTGTTGTGCGCCTTGGCCTCGACCACCCACTTGAAGCCGCAGGGGTGAGCCTCGGCGGCATTGCCGCCCATCACGGTGATGACGTCAGCGTGCTTGATGTCCATCCAGAGGTTGGTCATCGCGCCACGGCCGTAGGAGGGCGCCAAACTGGCGACCGAGGGGCCGTGTCAAACCCTGGCCTGGTTGTCGAAGACCAGGGCCCCCATGCTTCGGACCGTCTTGTAGGTCAGCCACGCGGTCTCGTTGGTGGTGGCCGAGGCGCCGAGGAAGCCGGTGGTGATCCAGCGATTGACCGTCAGGTCGCCGTTCTTCGCCACGAAGTTGCGGTCGCGGTCCTCCTTGAGGAGGGTGGCGATCCGGTCGAGGGCGAAGTCCCAGGAGACGCGCTTGAACTCGGTCGCGCCCGGCGCGCGGTACTGCGGGTACTTGGTGCGGGTCTCCGAGCGCACGAAGTCGAGCAGGCTCGCGCCCTTCGGGCACAGGGTGCCGCGGTTGATCGGGTGGTCGGGGTCGCCCTCGACGTGCATCACCGCCGAGCGGGCGTTCTTCGACTTGTCGCCGAGGCTGTACAGGATGACGCCGCAGGCCACCGAGCAGTACGGGCAGGTGTTCCGGGTCTCGCGCATCTGCGCCAGCTTGTACGGCCGCACCGCCGCCGCCATCGCGGGTTCGAGCCCGCCGAAGCCGAGGGCGCCCAGCGTGCCCCCGGCCAGACCGGCGCCGATCCCCTTGAGGAGACCGCGCCGGGACACCTGAACCGTCATCTCACGACCCTGTTGCGAACCATTCTAGTCCGAAGGAGGTACAGGGTTGTGCACTGCACGCGCAAGCTGTGTGAGGTGGGTCGATTGGGCGCAACCGAATGCCGGGATGGACGGCCCGGCGCGGACGTAGTGTCAGCGGCGGGGGGCGCCGGCGAGCTGGCCGGGCGTGTCGGGAGCGTTCATCGCCCGGGCCGCGGCCTCGGCGGTGAGGCCGCCGGCGTCGCGGGCGTCGGGGTCGGCGCCGCGGTCGAGCAGCAGGCCCACCATCTCGGTGCGGTTGAACATCGCCGCGGTCATCAGCGCGGTGCGTCCGTCCGGCCCAGCGCCGTCGACCTTCGCGCCACCGTCGAGGAGCGCCAGCACGACCGGCATCGCGCCCTTGAAGGCCGCGGCCGCCAGAGGCGTCTGGCCGCGGTCGTTGGCGATTTCGGCGTCGGCACCGTGCGCCAGCAGGGTGCTCACCACCTCGGCGTGGCCGTGATAGGCCGCGAGCATCAGCAGCGTGTCGCCCTTGTCGTTGCGCAGGTTCGCCGGCAGCCCCATGCCGAGAAGCTCGGCCAGTTCCTCGGCGTGGCCCATGCGGGCGAACTGGAACACCCGGCCCGCGAAGGCGATCGTGTCCTCGTCGAGCGGCGGCCTGCCCACCGTCGTGTCGTCGTCCTGCATCGTCGTCCCTCGCGGCTGGGATCCATATCGGGCGTCGCGCGGACCCGCTCAGCCGCGGGCGCGGCGATGCCCGCCATGCGGCCGCGGCCGGGCCCTGGCGACGGCGGGCGCGCCGGGGCAGCGGTTCCAGCCGCCGGCGTCGCGGCACCAGCCGGCCCGGGCGAGGCGGCGCTCGTCGCGCTCGCGGTCCTCGCAGGCCTGCGTCGTCATCACCGAGGGCGGCAGGGCGCAGCGGGCGTCCTCGGCCTCGAACCGGGTGATGAGGGCATCGACCCCGCGCGCATCGCCGGATCGCTGGGCCGCGGCAGCCGACGCGAGGCCCGCGGCCAGGAGGGCGGCCGCGAGGCAACCTGCGGCGACGATGCGACGAACGATCATGATGGCCTCACCCTGCCGTCCGGGCGGACCGCGCCCGCGACCTCCTTCTCATCGCGGGCGCCGCGCTGCAAGCACATCTCCGCCCGCCGAGGCTTGGCAGGCGGTCGCACCGGGCGGCATAACCCCAGCAGGAGCCGGAAGCCGGCCTCCTGCCGTCCCGCCGGTTCCGAGAAGGTGTCCATGACCATCCGCGTCGTCCCGACCCAGCCGTTCCCCGACCAGAAGCCCGGCACCTCCGGCCTGCGCAAGAAGGTCCCGGTCTTCCGGCAGCCGAACTACGTCGAGAACTTCGTCCAGGCGATCTTCGACAGCGTCGAGGGGCGGGAGGGTGCGACCCTGGTGGTCGGCGGCGACGGGCGCTTCCTCAACCGCGAGGTGGTTCAGACCACGCTGAGGATCGCGGCGGCGAACGGCTTCTCCCGCATCCTCGTCGGCCGCGGCGGCCTGCTCTCGACCCCGGCCGCCTCCTGCGTCATCCGCAAGAACGGCGCGATCGGCGGCGTCGTGCTGTCGGCGAGCCACAATCCCGGCGGGCCCGAGGGTGATTTCGGCATCAAGTTCAACACCCGCAACGGCGGTCCCGCACCCGAGCCGGTGACCGAGGCGATCTACGCCCGGGCGAGGGCGATCACCGAGTACCGCATCCTCGACGCGCCGGACCTCGACCTCGACCGGACCGGCGACGTGACGCTCGGCGCCGCCACCGTCTCGGTGATCGATCCCGTCGCCGACTACGCCGCCCTGATGGAGAGCCTGATCGACTTCCCGGCGATCCGGGCGCTGTTCGCCGGCGGCTTCCGGATGCGCTTCGACGCGATGAGCGCGGTGACCGGCCCCTACGCGACCGAGATCCTCGAACGCCGCCTCGGCGCGCCCGCCGGCACCGTGGTCAATGCCGAGCCGCTGCCGGATTTCGGCGGCCACCACCCCGACCCGAACCCGGTCCACGCCCACGACCTGATGGTGGAGATGACCGGGCCGGACGCGCCGGATTTCGGCGCCGCCTCGGACGGCGACGGCGACCGCAACATGATCGTGGCCCCGCACCTGTTCGTCACCCCGAGCGACAGCCTCGCGATCCTCGCCGCCAACGCGCATCTGGCGCCGGGCTACGCCGCCGGCCTTGCCGGCGTCGCCCGCTCGATGCCGACGAGCCGGGCGGTCGACCGGGTCGCCACCCGGGCCGGCATCCCAGCCTTCGAGACCCCGACCGGCTGGAAGTTCTTCGGCAACCTGCTCGATGCCGGCCGCATCACCCTGTGCGGCGAGGAGAGCGCCGGCACCGGCTCGAACCACGTCCGCGAGAAGGACGGGCTGTGGGCGGTGCTGCTGTGGCTCAACGTGCTGGCCGCCACCGGCGAGCCGGCGGCCGGGATCGTGCGCGCGCACTGGCGCGAGTACGGCCGCGACTACTACGCGCGCCACGATTACGAGGAGGTCGATGCCGCCGCCGCCGAGGGGCTGATGCAGGCTCTGCGCGACCGCCTCGACACCCTGCCGGGCCAGTCCTTCGCCGGCCTCACCGTCGAGAGCGCCGACGACTTCGCCTACACCGATCCGGTCGACGGCTCGGTGACGAGGCGTCAGGGCATCCGCATCCTGTTCCGCGAGGACGCCCGGGTGGTGTTCCGGCTTTCGGGCACCGGCACGGTCGGGGCGACGCTGCGGGTCTACCTCGAACGCTACGAGCCCGATCCGGCCAGGCACGACGCGCGGACAGCCGAGATCCTGGCGCCGGTCGCCGCGGCCGCCGAGGCGATCGCCGACATCCGGGCGAAGACGGGGCGGGACGCGCCGTCGGTGGTGACGTAAGGCAGTACGGCTGCCGCAGCCCAACCCTCCCCCCTCTGCGCAGGACTGTCCGGGGACAAGGAATGGGCGCGGGTTTCCCTCTCCCCGCCCCCGGGGAGAGGGAAACCCTGCGTCGTACGATTGTCGATGGATCGCTTCAGGCGACCGCGAGCGGTCGCTTTCGCGATGCGAAAATCGACTCCGCTCGGGTGCGTGGAGCCTTCGGCTCCACCGCGCGGGCTGATGATACGATTGTCGGAACTGACCGTCCGAAAATCGTATCGCTCCTTTCCCCGGCCAGCCGTGCCCTCTGCGGGGCAGGGTTCGGCCCCGATGAAACCGCCGCAATTCAAGCACATCCAGGGAGGCTGAACCCATGACGACCCCCGATCCCGCCCGGCGCTGGCTGCGCCGCACGGTTCTGGCCCTCGGCCTCGCGGTGGCATTCCCCGCGCTGCCGCCGGCCTTCGCCGCCTCGATGGCGCCGGTCGCGGCCGAGAAGGGAATGGTGGTCTCGGCCCAGCGCCTCGCGACCCGGGTCGGGGTCGACGTGCTCAAGCGCGGCGGCAATGCGGTCGATGCCGCGGTCGCGGTCGGTTACGCGCTCGCCGTGGTCTACCCGGCGGCCGGCAATCTCGGCGGCGGCGGGTTCATGACCATCCAGCTCGCCGACGGCCGCAAGACCTTCCTCGACTTCCGCGAGAAGGCCCCGCTGGCGGCCACCCGCGACATGTTCCTCGACAAGGACGGCAACGTCGTCAAGGGCTTGAGCACAAAGTCGTGGCTCGCGGTCGGGGTACCCGGCACCGTCGACGGACTGGAGCACGCCCGCGAGACCTGGGGGACGATGAAGCGCGCCGACCTGATCGCGCCCTCCGTCGCCCTGGCCGAGGCGGGCTTCGTCCTCGACCAGGGCGACGCCGACATGCTGGCGAACGGCGCCGACGACTTCCGCAAGGACGCGGCGGCGGGAAAAATCTTCCTGAAGGACGGCCAGCCCCTCGCCGCCGGCCAGCCCCTCGTGCAGGCCGACCTCGCCCGCACCCTGCGGGCGATCAGCGAGCAGGGCCGCGACGGGTTCTACAAGGGCGAGGTCGGCACGGCGCTGGTCGCGGCGAGCCGGGCCGGCGGCGGGCTCATCACCCAAGCCGACCTCGACCGCTACAAGTCGCGCGAGCTGCCGCCGATCGAGTGCGACTACCGCGGCTACCGCGTGGTCTCGGCGCCGCCGCCCAGTTCCGGCGGCGTGGTGATCTGCGAACTGCTCAACATCCTCGAAGGCTACCCGCTCAAGGAGCTCGGCTGGGGCTCGGCCGAGGGGCTGCACGTCACGATCGAGGCGATGCGCCACGCCTATCTCGACCGCAACAGCTATCTCGGTGACCCCGACTTCGTGAAGAACCCGGTCGCGCGCCTCGTCGACAAGGGCTACGCCGCCAGGATCCGCGACGCCATCGACCCGAAGAAGGCCGGGATCTCGGCCGAGCTGAAGCCCGGCACCCCGCCGCACGAGGGCAGCAACACCACGCACTACTCGGTGATCGACGGCGCCGGCAACGCGGTGTCGGTGACCTACACGCTCAACGACTGGTTCGGCACCGGGATCGTGCCGCCCGGCACCGGGGTGCTGCTCAACAACGAGATGGACGACTTCACCGCCAAGGTCGGCGTGCCGAACATCTACGGGCTGGTCCAGGGCGAGGCCAACGCGGTCGCGCCGGGCAAGACCCCGCTCAGCTCGATGAGCCCGACCATCGTCACGAAGGACGGCAAGCCGGTCCTCGTCGTCGGCACGCCGGGCGGCAGCCGGATCATCACCGCCGTGCTCCAGACGGTCCTCAACGTGATCGACCACGGCATGACGGTCCAGGAGGCGGTCGACGCCCCGCGCATCCACCACCAGTGGCTGCCCGACGTGACCAACACCGAGCGGTTCGCGGTCTCGCCCGACACCCGGAGGATCCTGGAGGCGATGGGCCACAAGCTCGTCACGCCGCAGCCGGCCAACCACGTCGCGGCGATCCTCGTCGGCGCGCCGAGCCTCGGCGGCAAGCCGGTCGGCCGCAACCGGTTCTACGGCGCCAACGACCCGCGCCGGGGCACCGGCCTCGCCCTCGGCTACTGAGGCGAGCCGCCGGCCTCCACCCGCACCCGCGGCGCCCCTGCCTCGACCCGGCCGATGATCGCCGCCTCGGGATAGCCCGCCTCCCGGACCCGGGCCAGGATCGCCCCGGCCCGGGACGCAGTGCAGGAGACCAGCAGGCCGCCGGAGGTCTGCGGATCGGTGAGGAGGTGGCGCTGCCATTCGGCCAGCCCGGCCGGCAGGTCGGCCTCCTCGCCGTAGGACGCCCAGTTGCGGTGCGAGGCGCCGGTGACGAAGCCGTCGCGCACCAGCGCGGCGGCGGCGGGCAGGAACGGCAGCGCGTCGACGTCGACGACGAGGCCGCAGCCGGAGCCACGGGCGACTTCGAGCCCGTGGCCGAGCAGCCCGAACCCGGTGACGTCGGTCATCGCGTGCACGTCCGGGTCGGCGGCGAGGTCGTGGCCGATCCGGTTGAGGCGGGTCGTGGTCGCCAGCATCGCGGCGTAGCCGTCCTCCGGCAGGGCCTCGCGGCGGAAGGCCGCCGAGTACACCCCGACGCCGAGCGGCTTGGTGAGGATCAGCGCGTCGCCGGCCCGGGCGTCGGCGTTGCGGCGCACCCGCTCGCGCGGGCAGGTGCCGATCACCGCCAGCCCGTAGATCGGTTCGGGGGTGTCGATCGAGTGGCCGCCGGCGACGGGGATTCCGGCCCCGGCGCAGGCCGCCGCGCCGCCCTCCAGGATCCGCGCGACGACCGCCGGCTCGATCTTGCCGAGCGGCATGCCGAGGATCGCCAGCGCCATGATCGGCGTGCCGCCCATCGCGTAGATGTCCGAGATCGCGTTGGTCGCGGCGATGCGGCCGAAATCGTGCGGGTCGTCGACGATCGGGGTGAAGAAGTCGGTGGTGGCGACGATGCAGGTCCGCCCGTCGAGGTCCCAGACCGCGGCGTCGTCCGCGCCCTCGTTGCCGACGAGCAGGCGCTCGAACGGGCCGGCCGCCGGCTGGCGGCCGAGGAGGTCGCGCAGCACCGCGGGTGCGAGCTTGCAGCCGCAGCCGCCGCCATGGGCGAGACTCGTCAGGCGGACCGGGTTCATGGGCAGGGACTCCCGAGACGGTGGGCCGGGCGGTCGCCGCGGCCCGCACCCGCAAAGTGGCGTCGCACCGGCGGGCCGGCAACCGGGCACCGGTCTTGCCCTGCGGCCGATCAGGCCGCAGCATCGCCGTCTCGCGCGGTCGGGGAGGATGATGCGATGCCTGGTTCGATCCTGCGGCGGCTGGCCCTCGGTCTGTGCGGCCTCGTCGTCGCGGTCCCGGCCGTTCTGGCGGAGGAGCGCGTGCCGCCGCAGGCCGAGGCGACCCACCCGATGGACGCCCTGACCGCCGAGGAGATCCGCGCCGCCGCGGCGATCCTGCGCCGGGACGGCAGGCTCGACGGCGGCGCCCGCATCGTCTCGCTGACCCTGGACGAGCCGGCCAAGGCGGCGGTGCGCGCCTGGACGCCCGGCACGCCGTTCACCCGCCGCGCTTTCGGGGTGGTCCTGACCGGCGCCGGCCTGGGCGAGGCCCGCATCGACCTGTCGGCCGGCCGCGTCGCCGAATGGAAGCCGGTCGGGAACCGGCAATCGTCGCTGCTGATCGAGGAGATGCTCGGCGCGAGCGAGCTGCCCAAGCAGGACCCGCGCTGGCAGGAGGCGATGCGCAAGCGCGGCATCACCGACTTCGCCAACGTGTTCTGCCTGCCGCTCGCGGTCGGGCCGGAATCCGACCCGGCACTGGCCGGCCGGCGGCTGCTCAACGTGCCCTGCGTCGACACCACCGGGGCGGTCAACAACCTGTGGGGCAAGCCGATCGAGGGCGTGATGGCGACCGTCGACATGGCGGCGGGCCAAGTGCTGTCGGTCATCGACCTCGGAATCGTCCCGCCGCCGCCGGAGACGCCGAGCCACGCCTACGCCGATTCGAGCCGCCACCGGCCGGCGCCGAAGCCGGTCGGGATCAGCGCGCCGCAGGGCACCAACATCCGCGTGTCCGGCGGGCAGGTGGCCTGGGACAACTGGTCGTTCCACCTCCGGCTGGAGCCGCGCCTCGGCACGGTGCTGTCGCTGATCCGCTACGACGACCACGGCACCGCGAGGGACGTCGCCTACCAGATCTCGGCGAGCGAGATGTACGTGCCGTACATGGACCCGGCGCCGACCTGGTCGTTCCGCGCCTACATGGATGTCGGCGAGTACGGCTTCGGGGCTCTCGCGACCCAGCTTCGCCCCGGCCACGACTGCCCGGAGAGCGCGACCTACCTCGATCTCGTGATCGCCGACAGCAAGGGCGAGCCGGTGGGCCAGCGCGGCGTCGTCTGCCTGTTCGAGCGGCCGACCGGCGACCCGGTCTGGCGCCACGACGAGCTGGTCAACGGCTCGGTCGAGACCCGGCCCAACACCGAGCTGGTGGTGCGGATGGCACCGGTCGTCGGCAACTACGACTACCTCGTCGACACCGTCTTCGACCGCGCCGGCAGCATCGACGTGCGGCTCGGCGCCTACGGCATCGACGCGACCAAGGGCGTCGCCGCGGCCTCGCTCTCGGACGCGTCCGCCGCCGCCGACACCGCCACCGGAACGCTGGTGGCGCCGCACCTGCTGGCGGTGAACCACGATCACTACATGGCCTTCCGCCTCGACCTCGACGTGGACGGCTCCGAGAACCGCTTCGTCGCCGACCGCTACACCGTGAAGCGGCTGCCCGAGGGCGGCACGAGGCGCAGCCTGTGGGGGGTGCGCAGCGAGGCGATGGAGACCGAGGGGCCGGTGACCCTGCCGCTCGGGGCGGCGCAGTTCCGGGTCGAGAGCGCGAGCCGGCGCAACCGCCTCGGCGCGCCGACGAGCTACCAGATCATGCCGGGCCACACCGCGACCTCGCTGCTGGCCAAGGACGACCCGATCCAGCGCCGCGCCGGCTTCACCGACTACACGCTGTGGACGAGCGCCTACGCGGCCGGCGAGAAATACGCCTCGGGCGACTACCCGAACCAGAATCCGGAGGTCGACGGCCTGCCGCGCTGGACCGCGGCGAAGCGCCCGATCCGGGACCGCGACCTCGTGCTCTGGTACACGGTCGGCTTCCGGCACATCCCGCGCTCGGAGGACTGGCCGGCGATGCCGGGGCTGTGGCACGGCTTCCGTCTGCGCCCGTTCAACTTCTTCGACCGCAACCCGGCCCTCGACGTGCCGCCGGCCGCCGAGCCCCGGCGGGCGGAGCGGTGAGCCGCCGGGCGGCGCTCGCCGTCCTGGCCGCGCTGGTCTGCGCCCCGGCGGTACGGGCCGAGGCGCCGGGGGACGATGCGGCGATCCTCTATCTCGATGCCGCCGGCTGGCGGGCGGCGGCACCCGCCCACAAGCTCGCCCTCGCCTCGGCGTTCATGCGGATCTTCTGCGCCGACCTGCGCATGCCGGCCGAGTCCCTGGTCGGCTGCCTCGACCGGGACGGCGACGGCAGCCCGGTGCTGGAGCGGGCGGTCGCCTGCGCGGCGGCGCTGGCGCGCCCCTGATACGGGATCCGGAAGCGATCGTCCGGATCCCGTATGACCCGTCACACCCGCCGCAGCCGCACCCCGAACAGCCGCAGCGCCAGGAGCAGCGTCGCCCCGTAGGCGACGAGCCCGGCACCCCCGAGCACGGCGAGGATCGCGAGTTCCCGGAACCGCGGCAGCGCCGGCATCAGGCGGTCCAGCAGCGGCAGGCCGCCGATCGTGCCCGCGGCGAGCACGGCGCAGGCGGCGAGCACCCCGCCCGCGGTGACCACGAGGGTGCGGCTCGGCGCGGTCCAGCCGCGGCGGTGGGCGAGGACGAACAGCACCAGCAGGTTGACCCAGGTGCCGGCGGCGGTGGCGAGGGCGAGGCCGGCGACGCCGAGGGGGCCGGTCAGCACGACCTTGAGCGCGACGTTGACCGCGACGGCGCCGAGCGAGGCCATGACCGGCGTGCGCGAATCCTGGCGGGCGTAGAAGCTCGCCACGGTGCTGCGGATCAGCACGGCGGCCGGCAGGGCGAGGCCGTAGGCGGCGAGCACCGCCCCGGCCCGCGCCGCCGCCTCGGCGTCGAAGGCGCCGCGCTGGAACAGGGCGGTCATGATGAGGTCCGGCACCAGCAGGAACGCGACCGCGAACGGTGCCGAGAGGGCGAGCGAGAAGCCCGTCGCCCGGTTCTGGGCCGCGTGGGCGCCGGCCACGTCGCCGCCGGCGATGCGCCGGCTCATCTCCGGCAGCAGCACCGTGCCGGCGGCGATGCCGATGACGCCGAACGGCAACTGGTAGAGCCGGTCGGCGTACCACAGCGACGAGACCGCCCCGGTCGGCAGGAACGACGCGATGATGGTGTCGGCGAACATCGCGATCTGCACCCCGGCCGAGCCGACCACCGCCGGGCCGAGCATGCGGAAGAACCGCACCATGCCGGCATCCCGGAGTGTCGGGCGGCGCAGGCGCGGGCCGAGGCCGGCGCGGTGGGCGTCGGCCCAGACCAGGAGGAACTGGAGCACGCCCGAGACCGCCACGCCCCAGGCGGCGGCGTAGGCGGCGTTGGGGAACAGGGTGGCGAGGGCGAAGGCCGCGAGCAGCGACAGGTTCAGCAGCACCGGGGCCGCCGCCGCGGCGGCGAAGCGGCGCCGGGCGTTGAGAACCCCCGTCAGCAGCGTCATCAGGGTGATGAACAGCAGGTACGGAAAGGTGATGCGGGTCAGCGCCACCGCCAGCGCGAACTGCTCCGGCTCGTCGGCGAAACCCGGGGCGAGCGCCCGCACGATCCACGGCATCAGCGGCAGGGCCAGGGCCAGCAGCGCGACCTGGATCAGCAGCATCAGCGTGAAGGTGCGGTCGGCGAAGGCCCTGGCCGCCTGGACCTCGCCGGCTCCGTCGAGGCCGGCATAGGTCGGCACGAAGGCGACGTTGAACGCGCCCTCGCCGAAGATCGCCCGGAAGTGGTTGGGCAGGCGGAAGGCGACCACGAAGGCGTCGGCCACCGGCCCCGCCCCGAGCACCGCCGCCATCACGACGTCGCGGAGGAACCCGGTGACCCGGGAGACGAGGGTCCAGCCGCCGACCGAGAGGATGCTGCGAATCATGCGCGGAACCGTTCGCGGTCCGGCGCCGGCTTGTCTAGATGGCGCCGGTGAACCGCGTCTGCCCGGTGCGGTCGTCGCGCACCGGCCCGGAGCGGCCGAGGGCCGCCGGGCCGAGACGGTCGGCGACGACGTAGAGCGGGCGCCGCTTCACCTCGGCGAAGATGCGGCCGATATATTCGCCGATGATGCCGAGCGACATCAGTTGCACCCCGGCGAAGAACATCACCGACACGATCAGCGAGGCGTAGCCCGGCACGTCCGGCCCGCGCAGCAGGGTCTCGGCGATGAAGTACAGCGCCATGGCGAGCGCCAGGGCGGCGACAGCGCCGCCGACATAGGTCCAGACCCGCAGCGGCACCGTCGAGAACGAGGTGATGCCGTCGAAGGCGAAGCGGAACAGCTTGCGGAAGCTCCACTTCGAGGTGCCGTGGGCGCGCTCCTCGACGGTGTAGGGCACGCCGACCGAGCGGAAGCCGATCCACGAGTACAGGCCCTTGGAGAAGCGGGCCCGCTCGGGCAGCGAGCGCAGCACCTCGACGCCCTTGCGGTCGATGAGGCGGAAGTCGCCGGCCCCCTCGGGCAGCGGCATCTCGCCGAAGCGGGCGAACAGGCGGTAGAACAGCCGCGCGAAGCCGCGGCGCATCGCGGTCTCGTCGTCGCGGTCGCTGCGCTGGGCGTAGACCATCACGTTGCCCTCGCGCCAGCGGGCGACGAAGGTCTCGATCAGCTCCGGCGGGTGCTGGAGGTCGGAATCCATGATGACGACGGCGTCGCCGCGGGCGTGGTCGAGCCCGGCCGCGATGGCGATCTCCTTGCCGAAGTTGCGGCTGAACGAGACCGCGCCGACGCGCGGCTCGCGGGCATGGTGCCCGGCGATCGCCGCGAGCGTCGCGTCCCCGCTGCCGTCGTCGATGAACACCACCTCGTAGGACTCGGTGATGCGCTCCAGCACCGGCAGCAGCCGGTCGAGGAGCGGGCCGATATTGGCGCTCTCGTTGTAGACCGGTAGGACGACGCTGAGGCCGACCGGACCGGCGGGTCTGAACAGCTCCACCTGCTGTCCCTCGTCTGGCGGCCGGGGACGGTGCCGGCCGCGTGCATCAGGAGCCGGATTCGTCCGGCGGCTCAAGGGCGGAATCTAAGCCATGTCACCTGAACGGCGCCCGATCGTGCTGTGCGCCGACGATTTCGGGATCAGCGACGGGGTCAACCGCGGCATCCTGCGGCTGGCGCGGGCCGGGCGCCTCTCGGCGAGCGGATCGATGGCCAACCTGCCGGCCTTCCGCCGCGGCGCCCCGGCGCTGAAGGAACTCGCCGGAACGGTCGGCCTCGGCCTGCACCTCACCCTCACGGCGGGCGCGCCGCTCGGGCCGATGCCCCGCCTCGCGCCGGCCGGCCGGCTTCCGCCGCTCGGACGCCTGATCGCCCTCGCCCTGGTGGGACGGCTCGACGGAGGCGAGATCCAGGGCGAGATCGAGCGCCAGTGCGACGCCTTCACGGCCGCGGTCGGGCGCCCGCCGGACTTCGTCGACGGCCACCAGCACGTCCACGTCCTGCCGGGCATCCGGGGGGCACTGCTCGCCGTGCTGGCGGCGCGCCGCCTCGATGGGCGGATCTGGCTGCGCGACCCCGCCGACCGGCCGGCCTCGCTGCTGGCCCGTCCCTCGGCGGCGAAGGCGACCGTTGTCGCCGGCCTCGCCGCGGGCTTCCGCGGGGCCGCGGCGCGGGCGGGGTTTCGCACCAACCGGGGGTTCTCGGGATTTTCCGACTTCACCGCCGGCGGGAATGTCGCCGAGGCGTTCGAGCGCGCCTTCGAGCGGCCGGGCCCCGCACCCGTGGTGATGTGCCATCCGGGGGAGATCGACGACGAGTTGCGCGGGCTCGACGCGGTGGTGGAGAGCCGGCCGCTCGAACTCGCCTATCTCGCCTCGTCGCGCTTCGCGGAGTTTCTGGCGCGGGAGCGGTTCAGGCTGGTGGCGCGCCCGGCCTGACCCTCCCCCGCAGAGGGGGGAGGGCTCTGCCGCGTGCGACGACCGCCGAGACGACGATCAGGCGATCGCCTCGCCGTACATCTTCTCGACGTGCTCCCAGTTCACCAGGTTCTCGATGAACGCCTTGAGGTAGTCGGGACGCCGGTTGCGGTAGTCGATGTAGTAGGAGTGCTCCCACACGTCGACGCCGAGGATCGGCTTGGCGCCGTGGACGAGGGGGTTCTCGCCGTTCGGGGTCTTCATGATCTCGAGCTTGCCGTTCTTGACCGCGAGCCAGGCCCAGCCCGAGCCGAACTGCGACACGCCGGCCTGGATGAAGTCGGCCTTGAACTTGTCGGTGCCGCCGAGGTCCTCGGAAATCTTCTTCTCGAGGGCGCCCGGGATCGCGCCGCCGCCGTTCGGCTTCATCCACTGCCAGAAGTGAATGTGGTTGTAGTGCTGGCCGGCGTTGTTGAAGAGGGGCTGGTTCTGGCCGTAGGAAGCCTTCACCACCTCCTCGACGCTCTTGCCCGCCAGTTCCGAGCCTTCCAGCAGCTTGTTGCCGGTGTCGACATACGCCTTGTGGTGCTTGTCGTGGTGGAACTCGAGCGTCTCCTTGGACATGTAGGGCTGGAGCGCGTCGTAGGCATAGGGCAGTTCGGGCAGCGTGAAGGCCATCGGGACTCTCCAGGATTGAGGCGTGTCCGCGCGACGCCGGTCGCGCGGCGGCGCGGGACCCGGGCGTTAGGTAGGCCGGAGGTGCCGCTCCGGCAACGGCCGCCGGCCCGCGCGGCGGAGCTTTGCTCCGCACGCATGAGCGGAGCCGATTTCCGCATCGCGAAGCGATCCATCGGAAATCGTATGATCCCCGTCGATTTCCCCGGGCGGCGGGGAGGGATTTTGCAAACCGGCGTCGATTCCGTATTGCTGCGCCGACGCGGGCCCCGCCCGTTCGACGGTTTGGGACTTCGATGATCGTTGCGTTGCTCGTCCTCGCCCTGGCGATGGTGTTCGGTGGTCTCGCCAGCGTGGTCCAGGGGATCCCGTTCGTTCGCCTGGAAGTCGGCTGGACGATGGTGATCGCCGGCAGCGTGGCGGCGTCCGGCGGCGCGGTGGTGCTCGGGCTCACGGCGGTGGTGGCCCGCCTGCGCCGGATCGAGCTGGCGCTGCTCCAGCGCGAGGCGCCCCAGGCAGCCGAGCGGCAGGAGCCGGCTCCGATCCGCACCGAGCCGCCCGCCTTCGAGCCGGCGCCGGCGCGCCCGCCGGTGGCCGCGATGCTCGGCGGGGCCGGGGTCGCCGGGGCGGCGGCCCTCGCGGCCGGCACGGCGGACCGGAACGAGCCGGCGAAGTCGGAGGCGGCGAAGTTGGAGGCAGCGAAGTCGGAGCCGACGAAGACCGAGCCGTCGTTCGACTTCCCCGCCGGGCCCGAGCCGGATCCCGCTCCGCCGCCGGCTCCTCCCGCCATCGGGGAGGATCGGCGCGAGGCCGAGGCCCTGGCCGCCGGCGAACTGCGGCTGCAGCGGGCCGAGCCCGAGCCGTTCGTTGAGCCGGAGGCGCCGCCCCTCGGGCCGGCCGCCGGGCCAGATCCGGAGCCCGAGGCTCCGCCGGCCGAGGAGAACGCGATCGTCGGCACCTATGCGTCGGGCGGCAACACCTACGTGATGTTCGCCGACGGCACGATCGAGGCCGACACGCCTCGCGGCAAGTTCTACTTCCAGTCCCTCGACGAACTGAAGGCGTTCATCGCCGCCGGCGGCGAGAGCGGAGAGGCTCGCGCCGCCCAGGCCGGCACGGCCTGAGCGGCACAGCGACCTTCGGGGAGGCGCAGAGACTCATACGATTTCCGATTGATCGCTTCGCAATGCGGAAATCGGCTTCGCTCATGCGCCGCGCGGGCTGGTGATAGGATTTCCGGAAAGGAATCTTCCGAAAACCGTATCACAGCGCCGACAGGGCGCTGTTGGCCGGCGTGCGCGGCGGCAGCGGGGCCGACATGGCGAGCCGCAGGCCCTTCGGCGCGTAATCGATCGCCACATCCGCCTGGACCTGGGTCGTCAGCACCCGTTGCAGCAGCCGCGAGCCGAAGCCGCGGCGGGTCGGCGCGCTCACCGGCGGCCCGCCGCTCTCGCGCCACTCGAACCGCAGCCGCGTCCCGCCCTCGGCCGAGTCCAGGCTCCAGCGGATCGCCACCCGGCCGCGCGGCGTCGACAGCGCGCCGTACTTCGCCGCGTTGGTGGTGAGTTCGTGGATCGCCATCCCGATCGGCACCGCCACCTCCGAGGCGAGATCCACCGCCGGACCGTCCAGGGTGATGCGCCCGCCGGCCTCCGGCTCGAAGCCGCCATCGGCGTAGGGCCGCAGCTCGTTCTCCAGCAGGTTGCGCAGGGAGGCGGTCTGCCACACGTCCTCGGTCAGCACCGAATGGGTGTGGGCGAGCGACATGATGCGGCCGACGAACGCCTCGTAGAACGCCTCGATGCCCGACGCCGTGCGGGCGGTGGAGCCGACGATCGCCTGGACGGTGGCCAGCGTGTTCTTCACCCGGTGGTGCAACTCGCGGATCAGCAGCGTCTGGCGCTCCTCGGCGAGGCGGCGGTCGGTGATGTCGGCCACCACGCCGATCAGGCGCCGGGGCAGGCCGCCGGGCGTGTCGCGCTCGAAGCGCCCGGCCATCTCGATCGTGCGCCACGCGCCGTCGTCGGCCCGGCGGATGCGGCCGGAGGCGTGCAGCACCCCCTCGCCGTGCAGGGAGGCCGCGACCGCGGCGCGGAACGCCGCCCGGTCGTCGGGGTGCACGACGGCGCCGAAGAACTCGATCATGCCGATGGTGCCGTCCTGCGGCCGGCGCCCGAAGATCGCCCACATGCGCTCGTTCTCCCAGATCGCCTGGTCGTCGAGCACGTGCCACTCGAAGATGCCGAGGGCGGCGACCGAGGTCGCGACCCGCAATCGCTGTTCCCGCTCGTAGAGGGCCCGCCGGGCCTCCTCGCGGGCGGTGACGTCCTGCACCACCCCGGCCATGCCGGCGGGGGCGCCGTCGGGACCGAGGATCGCCTGTCCGCGGACCGAGATCCACACCAGCGGCCCGTTCTCGCCCCGCCGGTAGCGCAGGTCGACCGCGTAGGCGCGGCCGTCGGCGAGGGCCTCCTGCATGACGGACCGGACCCGCTCGGCGTCGTCCCGGTCGACGTGCTGCTTCATCGCCTCCCAGTCGGCCGGACGACCAGGGGGGCAGCCGAGGATCTCGGCGGCGCGGTCCGACAGGGCGACCGCGCCGGTGCGGGCGTCGAGGCTCCAGTCGCCGAGCCCGGCCGCGGCGAGGGCGAGGCGCGTCTGGCCCGAGCGCGCCTCGGCGCCGGCATCCACCGGCGCGACGACGACGACCCGGTGCCCGTCGCGGGCGGCGCCCGGGCTCACTCCGACCCGGACGGTGCTCCCGTCGCGGCGGCGCCAGCATTCCTCGCCCGGTCCGGCCGGGCCACCATCCCCGTCGCGGCGCAGCTCGGCCAGGGAGCGGCCGATCAGGTCGGCCTCCGTCGTATCCAGGAGGGCGCAGAGATGGGGATTGGCCAGAACGATCCGGTCCGACGGCACCTCCAGGCAGAGGATCCCGACCGGAGCCTCGGCGAGAGCGATCCGGGACCACGGCTCCGCGTCCCCGTTCCGCTCTCCCGTGCTGCTCACCGCCTCGTCGCGCAACTCGTCACTCATCGATTCCGGACGGCTCCCGAACGGATCGCCGCCTCGCACGTTGGGCCACCACGTCCGGCCACGGGGCTCCCCGGGGGGCTCCCTGGCAGGCCGTACCCCGCCGTCCTGCCGATGCCACCGAGGCTCGGCCGTCCGAGGAAGATGACCCTCATGGCACTCAGCGACAAGGCTCTGTCGGTGTTCGCCTTCGCAGCCTACCACCAGTTGGAGAGCGGACAGAAGGTGTCCAGCGTCATCCGCCGCGACGGGGCCGGCCACGCCGCCGACCCGCAGGCGATCGACGAGTTGGAGAAGGCCGGCCTGATCGAGGTGACCGAGAAGGAGCTGTCGTTCCGGCCCGAGGCCGAGGCGATGCTGGCCAAGGCGATCGACGCCCTGCGGGCCGCCCTGGCGTGAAACCGCTCCGGTGCGGGCCGGCCTCGGGTCAGCCTTCGCGCCGGAAGGTGAGGTAGGTCGGGCGCCGGCCCGTCAGGCTCATCTTCGCCTCGTAGCGCGTCCCCGGCCAGTCCGGCCACGGCACCGTCCAGTCGGCCGCCCGGGTCGCGGTCCAGCGCAGGGCCGGGCAGCGGGCGGCCCTGACCAGGGTCCAGCCGGCATAGTCGTCGATGTCCGAGGCGAACCGGAACTCGCCCCCGGGCCGCAGCACCCGGGCGATCTCGGCGAGGCTCTCGTCCGAGACGAAGCGGCGCTTGCGCTGCCGGCGCTTGGGCCAGGGATCGGGGTAGAGCAGGAAGACGCGGCCGAGGCTCGCATCCGGCAGGCGCGGCAGCAGCTCCATCGCGTCGCGGTCCCAGACCCGCACGGCGTCGAGGTTCCGCTCCTCGACGGTGCGCAGGAGCTTGACCACGCCGTTGACGAACGGCTCGCAGCCGACGAGCCCGACCTCCGGGTGGCGGCCGGCCTGGGCCGCGAGGTGCTCGCCGCCGCCGAAGCCGATCTCCAGCCACACGTCCTCGACCGGGCGCGGGAACAGGGCGGCCGGATCGAGGCGGGCGTCGCCCTCGGGCACCCGCAGGCGCGGCAGCAGGTCGTCGAGGCGGCTTTCCTGCACCGCCCGCAGGCGCTTGCCCTTGCGCCGGCCGTAGAAGGCCCGGCTGCGCTCGGGCGCCTCGGGGAGGTCGTTGTCGGTCATCGATCGCACGAACGGGGACGGGGGATGCGGCCCCCTGAACGGTTTGCGGCGGAGTGGCAACCACTCCGCCGCTTCGGGTCGGTGCTCCCGCGCGCCCGTTCCGGGCGGCGCCGGTCCTGATCAGGCCAGGGACGACTTCAGGGTCTGGACGAGGTCCAGCTTCTCCCACGAGAAGCCGCCGTCGGCGTCGGGCTCGCGGCCGAAATGGCCGTAGGCCGCGGTGCGGGCGTAGATCGGCTTGTTGAGGCCGAGATGGGTGCGGATGCCGCGCGGCGACAGGTCGAGGATGTTGCCGAGCACGGTCTCGAGCCTGGCCTCGTCGACCTCGCCGGTGCCGTGCAGGTCGACGTAGATCGACAGAGGCTTGGCGACGCCGATGGCGTAGGAGAGCTGGATCGTCGCCCGGCGGGCGAGGCCGGCGGCGACGACGTTCTTGGCGAGGTAGCGGGCGGCGTAGGCGGCCGAGCGGTCGACCTTGGTCGGGTCCTTGCCCGAGAACGCGCCGCCGCCGTGGGGGGCCGCGCCGCCGTAGGTGTCGACGATGATCTTGCGGCCGGTCAGCCCGCAATCGCCGTCGGGGCCGCCGATGACGAACTTGCCGGTCGGGTTGACGTGCCACGCCGTGCGGTCGCTGACCCAGGATTCCGGCAGCGCCGAGCGGATGTAGGGCTCGACGATGGCGCGCACGTCCTTCGAGTCGAGGTTCTCGTCGAGGTGCTGGGTCGAGAGCACGATCTGGGTCGCCTCGACCGGGCGGCCGTCCTCGTAGCGCACGGTCACCTGGCTCTTGGCGTCGGGGCCGAGCTTGGCGGCCTCGCCCTGGCCGGCCTTGCGGGCATCGGCGAGGTCCTTGAGGATCTTGTGCGCGTAGTAGATCGGCGCCGGCATCAGGGCCGGGGTCTCGTCGGTGGCGTAACCGAACATGATGCCCTGGTCGCCCGCGCCCTCGTCCTTGTTGCCGGCGGCGTCGACGCCCTGGGCGATGTCGGCGGACTGGGCGTGCAGGTAGATCTGGACGTCGTTGTTCTTCCAGTGGAAGCCGTCCTGCTCGTAGCCGATGTCCTTGACCGCCTGCCGGGTCAGCTCCTCAAGGTCGGCGAAGGTCACCGAATCGGGGCCGCGCACCTCGCCGGCGATCACGATGCGGTTGGTCGTGGCCAGGGTCTCCACGCCGAGGCGGGCCTCGGGCATGACCCCGAGATAGGCGTCGACCACGGTGTCGGAGATGCGGTCGCAGACTTTGTCCGGGTGCCCCTCGGACACCGACTCGCTCGTGAACAGGTAGTTGGAACGTGGCATGGGTCTCGGCCCCTGGTCGGCGAGCGCGTCGTTCGACGCATTGGCTCGCATCCTCGCTGGCCGGGTTTCTGGCATCTGCGATTCACCCGGTCAATGTAACGGGGCGGAAATGTTCTCTTTATCGAACGCCGAGGGCGCGATCGAGGGCGCGCACGACCGCGGCGAGATCGCGGCGATGCACCGGATCGAGATGGGTCTCGGCGGCGCGGGCGACGGCCCCGGCGAAGCCCGGCCAGGACTCCGCCGCGCCGAGGGGTTCCTGCTCGGTCTCGGCGAACCCGGTGACCAGCGGCTCCGACCGCGGAAGATCGTCGAGGAAGTAGCTGATCGGCACCGCGAAGGTGTGGCTGATCGCGAGCAGGTCGGTCGCGCTCAAGCGATTGCTGCCCTTGAGATACTTGGCGAGCTGCGACGGCGACATGCCGAGATGGGCCGCGAGGGTCTCGCGGGAGATCCGCGCGTTCAGGCGCAGCTGCTCGATCCGCTGGCCGATCCGGGCATCGCGTTCGTCCGCAGGTTTACCGGCCATGATGGCTCGCTGAAAGCTGCCAGCGCGCTGCGCTCCGGCATCGGTCGGGGAACGCCCGATTGTTGTCGGCCGAAGGTTGCCACGGGGTAAATGCCCTCCGCGATGGCGGAAGCGGGTTCGCTCAACCGCGCTGCGTTCGGGTCGGCGGAACCGGTCCGCGATCGGGCGGCGGCCCGCCGCGCGCCTCGGCCCGTCCGGCGGCGCGGTCAGAACGGGCTGACCGGGAAGAACCTCAGGTACAGTTCGGCGTACTTGCCCTCGTCCCAGAGGCGCTGGAGCGCGTCGTCGAGGGCCCGGGCCAGGACCTCGTCCTCCCGCCGGGTGACGAGGCCGATGCCCTCGCCGAAGTAGCGGTTCTCCAGGTAGTCGCTGCCGGTGAAGCCGCAGCAGCCTGCGGCCTCGGTGCCGCCGAGCCACAGGGCGAGGCTGACGCCGTCGGCGAACAGGTAGTCGATCTCGCCGCGCTTCAGGGCGGCCTCGGCGCTGCCGAGGTCGGGGAAGACCCGCGGCGTCGCCCGGAAGAACGCCTTCAGGTAGGCCTCGTGCGCCGTGCCGCCCACGACCCCGGTGCTGCGGCCGGCGAGGGCCTCCGGCGAGGGCGCGGGCAGGTTGCGGTCGGTGCGGGCGACGAACCGCGCCGGCCAGCGGAAATAGGGTCTCGTCGCGAGAAACCCCTCGTGCAGGCCCGGCGTGAGCGGGATCGCGGCCGCCACCACGTCGCCCTGCTTGCTCCCGAGCGCGTCGAGGAGGGTGTCGAACCGGCGGCTCTGCACGGTGCAGGTGAGGGCCAGCTTCTCGCACACGGCCCGGGCCAGCTCGACCGTGAAGCCGGTCGGGTTGCCGTCCGGCCCGGCGAAATGCAGCGGCGGGAACTCGTCGTCGGTGAGGAAGCGGATCGGCCGGCCGGCCTGCGGCGGTTCCGGCCGCTCCAGCCGCGCCCGCGGGTTCCAGAGGTTCGGGATCGTCACCGTCTCCGCGGCCACGGCAGGTGGGGAGGGGCCGGCCAGGAGCGCCGCCGTGAGCACCGCCGTGAGCACGGCAGCGCCGTGCCACCGCGGGTGACGTAGCGGCAAGTTTGCAACGGTCGCACGGAATCGGCGCGGGAGACGCACGGGACCTGTCTCGGGAGGGCGGGCAGCCATAGGCTCCTCCTAAGCATCAATCGCCGAAGTGGCCACCGCTCCGGCGGCGAAAACGATGCAGGAGCACCGATCCAGGCAGGGCCGCCCCGTACGGCTCCGGCCTGGCACGATCCCGCCGCATCGGGAGGCCGCCGCCCGTGTCGTTCCGGTCTCGTCCCCCTGTTCCCGCCATCCCCCTCGACCTGCCGGCCGAGGTCTCGTTCCTGCTGTGGCAGGGCGTCCGCCCGGACCTCCTGCTGCGGGCGGTGGCGATCGCGGCGCGAGAGGGCAGTGGCGCGGCGGAGGCGCTGCTGAGCAGCGGGCTGATGCGCGAGGACGACTACTACCGGGCCCTCGCCCGCGCCGTCGGCGCCCCGTATCTCGGCGCACGGATCGATCCGGGCCCGCTCGCCCGGTTCCCGCACGACGTCGTCGCCGGAGCGGTGGGCCTCGCCGGCGGCGGCACGGCGGTGGCGCCGCGCGGGGCTGCGATCGCGGCGCTGCTCGCGAGCCACCGCAAGCCGGACGCGGTCACCGCGCCGCGCCACCTCCAGGCGGCGGTGCTGCGGGCCTGCGGCCGCGACGTCGCGGCTCGGGCCGCCGGCGCCCTCGATCGCTGCCGGCCGGAATGGTCCTACCGGTCGGGCCCGACGCCGTTCCAGAAGGCGGTGCTCGGCCTCGCCCTCCTGTCGCTGCTCCCGATCACCCTGGCGCCGCTCGTCGTCCAACTGGCGCTCCTGACCCTCGTCAACCTGCTGCTGCTCGCAACGACGATGTTCCGGCTCGCCTCCCTGACGATCGGGCCCGCCTCCGCGGTGGAGCCGATCCGGGACGATGCCGCGCTGCCGGCCTACACCGTGGTGGTCGCCCTCCACCGGGAGGCGGCCGTCGTTCCGCGGCTGGTGCGGTCCCTCCTCGCCCTCGACTACCCGGCCTCGAAGCTCGATCTCAAATTCGTGATCGAGGAGAACGATGCCGGGACCGCCGCGGCTCTGGCCGCCGCCGCGGGGCTCGGCCGGTTCGAGGTGGTGGTGGCGCCGGACGGACTGCCGCGCACCAAGCCGCGGGCGCTCAACGTCGCGCTTCCGCTCGCCCGCGGCGAGTACCTCGTCGTCTACGATGCCGAGGACGTGCCGGAGGCCGGGCAGTTGCGCCACGCCGCCTCGATCTTCGCGGCCAGCCCGCGGCGGACCGCCTGCCTCCAGGGCCGCCTCGTCATCGACAACACCGACGACAGTTGGCTCACCCGCTGCTTCACCCTCGAATACGCCGCCCTGTTCGACGTGCTCGGGCCGGCGCTGGCGGCGGGGCGGCTGCCGATGCCGCTCGGCGGCACCACGACCCATTTCCGCACCGGCGTGCTGCGCGAACTGCACGGCTGGGACGCCTGGAACGTGACCGAGGATGCCGATCTCGGCATCCGGCTGGCGCTCGCGGGCTACCATGTCGGCGACCTGCCGCTCGCCACCCTCGAAGAAGCTCCGCTCGAACTGCGGCCGTGGCTGCGCCAGCGCACGCGATGGATGAAGGGCTTCCTCCAGACCACCATCACCCACAGCCGGGACCCGATCGGGAACCTGAGGCGGATCGGGCCTCTCGGGCTGCTCTGCGCCACCACGCTGATCCTCGGGACGGTGCTGTCGGCCCTGATCTACCCGGTGCTGATGGGCCTCGCCGCGTGGCGTTTCCTCGTCCTCCCCCTGGACGAGGCCGACCCCGTGGCGGGCTTCAACCTCGGGGTCAGTCTCGTGCTGTTCGCGGCGGGGTTCGGGGCGATGCTGCTGCCGCCCGCCCTCGCCTGCCTCCGGCGCCGCTGGTGGGGGCTGCTGCCCTGGCTCGTCGCGCTGCCGGTCTATTACGGCCTCGTCAGCGTCGCGGCGTGGCTCGGCCTGGTGGAACTGGTGCTCGCACCGGAGCGCTGGAACAAGACGGAGCACGGCCTCGCCCGCACCTCGCGCTCCGGGGCCCTGCATCCCGCACGCCTCGTCTCCCCCGAACGAGAAATCCCCGAACGAGAAATCCCCGAACGAGAAATCCCCTTGCATCCGGCCCCGCCTTGCGGCAATGAGCGGGCGCGCCGCGGCGCCCTAGGAGTGTAGCTCAACTGGTCAGAGCACCGGTCTCCAAAACCGGGGGTTGGGGGTTCGAGTCCCTCCACTCCTGCCAGGGCGGCGGAAGCATTCTCAGCATCTCGCGGATCTGACGCGCCGATCGGAAGCCCCGGGTTCGTTCGAACCCCTTGCTGCGCACGGAGCCAGTCGACAAGCGCATCCACTTGCGCTAGAGGCTGCGCCCATCCCAGATCGAACAGGGCGGCGGCGCGGGCTTGGGGACCTCCAGGCTCCGCGGCGGCGTTGGTTCGGGCGCGTTGGTTTTTAGCGGCCATGGCATCGAACGAAGCGACGAAGAAACTCGACCTCGGCCGTTCGGCGGCCCGCAACGCCTCGGCCGGCGGGAGCAGCGGTGGCGGCGGCACGCCCACGCCGCCGAGCCGCCCCGCGCCCAAGCGGGTCGGACCGCTCGAATTCCTGGGGCAGGTGCGCGACGAGGGCCGCAAGGTCACGTGGCCGACCCGCAAGGAGACCCTCGTCACCACCCTGATGGTGTTCATCATGGTGGTGGTGGCGAGCGTGTTCTTCACCGTGGTCGATCAGGTGCTGCGCTACGCCGTCACCCTCGTCCTGGGGATCGGGGCCTGAAACTGGATCGTTCCCCGTCGCTCTCGGGGCTGCCGCCGGCTAAACGTCGCGCGGGCCTGGGGCTGGGGCTGGAGTGAAACACCGTGTCGAAGCGCTGGTACATCGTCCACGCCTACTCGAATTTCGAGAACAAGGTCGCGCAGTCGATCAAGGATCAGGCGGCGCAGCGCGGCCTCACGGAAAAGTTCGATGAGGTGATGGTTCCGACCGAGAAGGTCGTCGAAGTGCGCCGCGGCCGCAAGGTCGATGCCGAGCGCAAGTTCTTCCCCGGCTACGTGCTGGTGAAGTGCGACCTGACCGACGAGGTCTACCACCTGATCAAGAACACCCCGAAGGTGACGGGTTTCCTCGGGGCCGACAAGTCGAAGCCGGTGCCGATTCCCGACTCCGAGGCCGAGCGCATCAAGGGCCAGGTCCAGGAAGGCACCGAGCGCCCGAAGGCCACGGTCTCGTTCGAGGTCGGCGAGCAGGTCCGGGTCGCCGACGGCCCCTTCGCCTCGTTCAACGGCGTCGTCGAGGAAGTCGACGACAGCCGCTCCCGCCTCAAGGTGGCGGTCTCCATCTTCGGCCGGGCGACCCCGGTCGAACTCGAATACGGTCAGGTCGAGAAGGTCTGATCGTTCCACGGGCACCGGATCGCCGGCGGTGCGGGGCGCGAGCCCTCCGTTCGCCGCGCTTCGCCCGTGCCACCCGCGGAAGGTCCGCCCGGCTCGCCTCCGGGAGCAACGGGCCGCACCGCGACCTGCAACCGCCCACCGCTTTCGGTAGGGCCAAACTGGGAGCAGTCCCATGGCGAAGAAGATCACGGGCTACGTGAAGCTTCAGGTCCCGGCCGGCGCCGCCAACCCGTCGCCGCCCATCGGTCCCGCGCTCGGTCAGCGCGGCCTCAACATCATGGAGTTCTGCAAGGCCTTCAACGCGAAGACCGCGCAGATCGACAAGGGCACCCCGATCCCGGTGATCATCACCGCGTATCAGGACCGCTCCTTCACCTTCGAGATGAAGCAGCCGCCGGTGTCGTTCTTCCTCAAGAAGGCGGCCGGCATGAAGATCGGCAAGAAGCCGGCTTCCGGCTCGAAGACCCCCGGCAAGGGCGCGCCCGCCGGCAAGATCTCCGAGGCGCAGCTGCGCGAGATCGCCGAGAAGAAGATGCCCGACCTCAACTGCGATTCGGTTGATGCGGCCGTCGCCATGATCCGCGGCTCCGCCCGGGCCATGGGCCTCGAGATCACGGCGTAAGGGGAGGGCACCATGGCACGTCAAGGCAAGCGCATCCGCGCCGCCCGCGAGGGCATCGACGCGACCAAGCTCTATCCGCTCGCCGATGCGGTGAAGCTGATCAAGGAGCGCGCCAAGGCCAAGTTCGACGAGACCTTCGAGGTCTCGATGAACCTCGGCGTCGATCCGCGCCACGCCGACCAGATGGTCCGCGGCGTCTGCAACCTGCCGAACGGCTCCGGCCGGACCGTGCGGGTGGCGGTGTTCGCCCGCGGCCCGAAGGCCGACGAGGCCCGCGCCGCCGGGGCCGACATCGTCGGCGCCGAGGACCTGCTCGAGACCGTCCAGGGCGGCACGATCGAGTTCGATCGCTGCATCGCCACCCCGGACATGATGCCGCTCGTCGGCCGCCTCGGTAAGGTGCTGGGCCCGCGCGGCCTGATGCCGAACCCGAAGGTCGGCACCGTCACCATGGACGTGAAGGGCGCCGTCGCCGGCGCCAAGGGCGGCGCGGTCGAGTTCCGCGTCGAGAAGGCGGGCATCATCCACGCCGGCATCGGCAAGGTGTCGTTCGACGACCAGAAGATCGTCGAGAACATCCGCGCCTTCGCCGATGCGGTCGCCAAGGCGAAGCCCGCCGGCGCCAAGGGCACCTACATCCAGCGCATCGCCGTCACCTCGACGATGGGCCCGGGCGTGAAGGTCGACCCGTCGAGCGTCCTCACCGCGTGATACGGTTTTCGGAAGATTCCTTCCGGAAATCGTATCCAGGCCTGCGCGGCGCCTGAGCGAAGCCGATTTCCGCATCGCGAAGCGATCCCGCAGGGATCGCCGAGCGATCAACCGGAAATCGTATGAGACCGATCCGGACCCGTCGGGGTCCGGCCCACGACGACGAACGACGCCCGGCCCATGCGGCCGGGCGTTGCCGTTCGGGGACACCCGGCGGCAGGCCCTCGGGTCAGGGTTAACCCGGCCTTCAGCCTCCCGGCGCACCTTGCCGCCATGCTGTTTCGCTCCTCCCCCTCGCGTGACCGGACGACCGAGGTCGAGATCCTGCCGCCGGAGGACCCGGTGCCCCGGGCGGGGACGGCGCATCCGGGCGCGACCCGCTCGGCCTTCCCGGCGGTCGAGACCGTCGAGGCGGATCTCTCGGCGGCCCTGTCGGTCTTCGGAGCGCGGGACCGGCAGGTCGCCGGCTCCCTCGCCGACCTGAGGCAGCGCCTCGCCGGACTCGGCGAGGTCATGGCCGGCGCGGGCCGACGAGACCGGGGCGGCCAGCAGCCGCGGCCGGCGCCTCGCGGCCGGAGCCGGCGCCCTGGCCGGCGAGGCCGAGAGTCTCGCCCGGGTCCTGGCCCAGGCGGGACGGCACCTCGATCAGGCCGGGGAGGGGGGGGAGGAGACCCGGGGCCGGCTCGCCGAACTGGAGCGGGCCTGCGACGACCTCGACGGCGTCGTCGCGGCGATGGAGGCGGCGGCGCGCCAGACCCATCGCCTCGCCCTCACCGCGCTGATCGAGGCGGCCCGCCTCGGCGAGGCGGGCACCGGGGTCGCGCGCCTCGCCGACGAGATCAGGACGGTGTCGGCGGAGAGCGGGCAACGCGCCGAGGCCGCGCGCCGCGCCGCCGGGCGGCTGCGGCGGGGCGTGGACGCGACGGCGCAGTCCGTGGGACTCGCCATCGGTCCGGTCGATCACCTGCGCCCCGCCGTCGCCACCTTCCATCGTGCGGCCGACGAGCAGGCCGGGGCGGTCCGGGTGCTCGCCGCCCAGGCCCGCGACCTGTCCGACGATCTCGACGAGAGCCACCGCCGCACCGGGGACGCGGCCGGCGCCCTGCACGCCACCGACGAGGCGTGCCGCGTGCTGGCCGAAGCGGCGACCGGTCTCGGCGTCGCCCAGACCGGACGGATCCTCGCCGCCCTGCGCCAGAGCGAGATCGGCGACCGCCGGGTCCACGACCGCTATCCGGTGAACTGGCTCGCCCGGGTCGGCAACTGGGGGCTCGGGCGGGTTCGCGACGTCAGCCGCGGCGGTCTGCTGCTGGAGCCGCCGGACGGGTGCGGCGCGACGCCCGGGACCACGCTCGCCCTCGACCTGCGCGGGCTCGGCCCGGCCCGGGCCGCGATCGTCGGGTCCAGCCTCCGCGGCCTGCACTGCGCCTTTCCCGAGGCCGACCTGCCGGCATGGCTGCCGACCGTGCTCGCGCGGATCGAGGAGGAGCACGCGCCGCTGATCGCGGTGGCGCGGGAGACCGCCGAGGCGGTCGGGCGAGGGCTCGGCGATGCGATCGCGGCCGGCCGCCTCGACCGGACCGTCCTGTTCTCGCCCGACCACCGGCCGGAGCAGGTCACGGGGCCGTCACGCCATCCGATCGCTGCCGCGGATGTGCTCGACGCGGTGCTGCCGCCGCTGCTGGAGGCGCCGCTCGCCGACCCCCGGGTTCTCGCCTGCCGCGTGGTCGACCGGCAGGGTCGCGTTCCATCCCGCGGAGCGGCCTGGACCGGGGCCGGCCGCCACGGCGTCCACGACGATGCGGCCGGCCTCGCGTCGGCACGCTCGTCGCGGCCCTTCCTCGTCCAGGCTCTGCCGCCGGATCCGCGGGACCCTCTCGCCCCGCTGCGCGACGTGTCGGTGCCGATCCGCATCCGCGGCCGGCACTGGGGAGCCGTGCGGATCATCTGCCGGCCCGGTGCGTCCGGGCGCGGCTGACCGGCCGTCCGCGACGTCCCGGTCGAGGCCCGCGCGGGTCGTGGGACCGGTCGCCGGCCCTGCCGTCCGGGCGTCCTCTCTCTATGCGGCCCGGACGGTCTCGAGGAAGCCGCGCACCTCGGAGGACAGGTGCTCGGACTGGCGCGACAGTTCGGACGCCGAGGCGAGCACCTGTGTCGCCGCGGCCCCGGTCTCTTCGGCGGCCGAGGCGACGCCGGCGATGTTGTGCGTGACCTCGGTGGTGCCGGTCGCGGCCTCGGCGACGTTGCGCACGATCTCCCCGGTCGCCGCCCCCTGCTGCTCCACCGCCGCCGCGATCGAGGTCGCGACGTCGCTGACCTCGTGGATGCGCGCCACGATGCCGCCGATCGCCGCCACGGCCTGATCCGTGGATCCCTGGATCCGGCCGATCTGCGCCGTGATCTCACCGGTCGCCCGCGCGGTGTGGTCGGCGAGCGCCTTGACCTCGGCGGCGACGACGGCGAAGCCGCGGCCGGCCTCGCCGGCCCGGGCCGCCTCGATGGTGGCGTTGAGCGCCAGCAGGTTGGTCTGAGAGGCGATGCCGGTGATCATCGCCACCACGTCGCCGATGCGCCCGACCGCGCCGCTCAGGTCGCGGACGAGGTCGCCTGCCTGCGTCGCCTCGGCGACCGCCTGCTGCGCGAGGTGCGTCGACCCCGAGACCTGCCGGCCGATCTCCTGGACCGAGGCGCCGAGTTCCTCGGCCGCCGCCGCCACCGTGCCGACGTTCGAGGCCGCCTGCTCCGCCGCCGCCGCGACCGCGGCGGAGCGGCCGGCCGTCCCGCCCGCCATGCCGGCCATGCTCTCCGACGTGGCCTGAAGCTCCGTGGCGGCGGCGGTGACGGCACCGATCACCGTGCCGACCGCCCGCTCGAACTGATCGGCGACCCGCCGCATCACGGCGCGCTGGTGCTCGGCCTCCCTGGCGGCCGCCTGCTCCCGGGCGGCACGGTGGCGCATCCCCTCGATGACGCTGTCCCGGAACACGGCCGCGGCCGTGGCGAGCTGCCGCACCTCGAGCGGACCGCCCCGCGGAACGGCCACGTCGGTCTCGCCGCGTCCGATCGCCGCCAGGACCGCGCTCATCCGGCTCATCGGGCGCGAGATCGCGGTGCCGAGCCCGAAGGCCAGCCCCAGCGCCAGGAGCAGCGTCGACGCCGCGGCGCCGGACCAGATCAGGACCGCGCGGTCGGCCCCGGCCCGGGCCTGCGCCGCCTGCCCGGCGAGGCTGGCCGTGAGCCGGTCCTCGACCGCCTTCAGGCCGTCGATCCGCTGGGTCGCGACGGCGAACCACGTCTTCGCGTCGGCGAAGGGGAGAGGCTGCCCGGGGACCGTCGCGAGGGTCTGGTCGCGCAGGCGCACCACCTCCCGGGCCGCGGCGGCCGTCTCGACGCTCGCGAGCCAGGCAGCCTGATCCGCCGGAGCGGCACTGCGGAACAGGGTCTCGTCGGTGGCCTGATCGGCCGCCAGGCCGGCGAGGCGGCGGGCGGCGGTCACGTCGAGGCGCCCGCCGGCGAGGATGCCCGCATGCACGGCCCGCTCCTGACCGGCTGCTTCCTTGAGCGCGAGGAAGGCGGAGTAGGCGGTCGCGCGGGCCGCCACCTCGGAGTCGGCGGCGATCTGCGCAACCCCGCGCACCAGCGCGAGGCCGGCATCGATGACGGCCGTGTAGAAGGCGATGCTCTCCGCCGGGGTCGAGGACAGCCCGAGGACCGCCCGTCGACGCTCGCCGATCCCGGCGATCCGCCGGTTCGCGGCCTCGACCTTCGTGGCGAAATCCGGGGCCATCTCGGCGCGGTCCACGGTGCCGAGCGCGGCGGCCAGTTCGGCCAGGGCCGCGTCCGAGAGCCGATGCTGGGCCGCCAGCTCCTCGGCGAACTGGCCGCCGCGGGCGTTGAGGAACAGGTTGCTCGCTCCCCGCTCGCGCTGCACCTCGTGGATCACCGCGCTGATGCGCCCCGCGAGGCCGGTCAGCCCCTCGAGACGGTGCATGTTCCGGCTCTGCACCACGCGCTCCGACACCGCGAGCGACGCGACCACGGCGAAGGCGAGGCAGGGGACGAGCGCCACCGCGGCGATACGCGACCGCAGGGTTCCGAGAATCAGCATCGATCAACCAGTCTTCTTCAGGCCCGGGACGATCTTGAATACAGACCCTTACTGCCCGGTAATCCGGCGACGGTTTCGTCGACGGCAATTCGACGAATCGTTCCTTCGAGATCGACCGGTGAACGGTCGCGCCAAGTGGATGACGAGGGCGCCATGAGGCCCGATCCGGGCGAAGCAGGATGGTGACGAGACCGACTGGACGAGGGATGATCCGGTAATTCAACTAAAGGTTGAATTTGCGGCTTCGTGGAGCTGCATTCGCCGCCGGTGGGGGATCCGCAGGCGAGGTCCCGTGCAGCGCCGCGTCAGGGGCGGGCCGCCGGCCCGTCCGTTCACCCCCCCGTGGTGCTCATGTGGCGCGGCACCGCCGGGCGGGCGGCGCGCTCGATGACGAAGTCGTGCCCCTTCGGCTTGCGGGTGATCGCCTCGGCGATCACGTCGGCCACCAGGGTGTCGTCCGGCGAGGCGCGCAGGGCGGCCCGCAGGTCGGCGGCGTCCTCCTGGCCGAGGCACATGTAGAGCCGGCCGGTACAGGTCAGGCGGACCCGGTTGCAGCTCTCGCAGAAATTGTGGGTCAGCGGCGTGATGAAGCCGAGCCGGCCGCCGGTCTCCTCGACGCGCACGTAGCGGGCCGGACCGCCGGTGCGGTCGGGCAGGGGAGTGAGGGTGAGATGCTCGGCCAGCCGTTCGCGCACCACGGAGAGCGGCAGGAACTGGTCGACCCGGTCGGGCTCGATGTCGCCGAGCGGCATGACCTCGATCAGGGTCATGTCCATGCCCTCGCCGTGCGCCCAGGCGAGCATCGACGGAATCTCGTCCTCGTTGACGCCCTTCAGGGCGACGGCGTTGATCTTCACCCGGATCCCCGCGGCCTGCGCCGCCGCGATGCCGTCGAGCACGACCTTCAGGTCGCCGCGCCGGGTGATCGCCCGGAACTTGTCCGGGTCGAGCGTGTCGAGCGAGACGTTGATGCGCCGCACGCCGAACGCCGCGAGGTCGGCCGCGTGCTGGCCGAGGCGCGTCCCGTTGGTGGTCAGGGTCAGCTCGTCGAGGCGCCCGGAATCGAGATGGCGCGACAGGCCGCGGAACAGTCGCATGATGTCGCGCCGCACCAGCGGCTCACCGCCGGTGATCCGCAGCTTGCGCACCCCGCGCTCGACGAAGACGGTGCAGACCCGGTCGAGTTCCTCCAGCGTGAGCAGGTCGCGCCTGGGCAGGAACGCCATGTCCTCCGACATGCAGTAGACGCAGCGAAGGTCGCACCGGTCGGTCACCGAGACGCGCAGGTAGGTGATCGCGCGCTGAAACGGATCGATCAGCGGCGCCGGCCGGGCCGGCGCGGTCGTCAGGTCGGTGCGGGGACCCCACATGGCTCTTCCGATTCCGGCGGTTCCGATTCGCCCGGTCGCGCAAGGGCATGGCCCTGGCGGCGGGCGCGGCTCCTGCATATGAGGTGTTCCGGCGCGGGCGACAAGCGCACCGGAGGCATGGGGCGTTGCCGCATGTCCCGGATCGAGCCGATGCGGCCGCCGATGCGATCACCCGAGGACGAGGAGAGAGCCGCCCATGGACGAAGCAGGCTGGCCGACGGAGATCCGGCTCTCCAAGGACAAGCGGACGCTGCACATCGCGTTCGAGGGCGGGCGGGCCTACGCGCTTCCGGCGGAATATCTGCGGGTGGAGAGCCCTTCGGCCGAGGTCCAGGGCCACGCGCCCTCGGAGCGGAAGTGGCTCGGCGGCAAGCGCCTCGTGCAGATCCTGTCGATCGAGCCGGTCGGCCACTACGCCGTCAAGCTGATGTTCGACGACATGCACGATACCGGATTGTTCACCTGGTCCTACCTGTGGGAACTCGGCGAGGAGCAGGAGGCCCGCTTCGGCCGCTACGAGGCGGAACTCGCGAGCCGCGGGCTGAGCCGCGACCCCGCGCGCCGGACGTGATGAGAAATCCGGAAGATGACTTCCGGCGTTCGTATCACGGGCCCGCGCGGTGGAGCCGAAGGCTCCACTCACCTGAGCGAAGCCGAAATCCGCATCGCGAAGCGATCCCGTAGGGATCGCCGAGCGATCAATCGGATTTCGTATGAGAAGGGCCGGCTTTCGGCCGGCCCCCGCAGGCATGGCGATCCGCCCGGCGCCTCAGCGCAGCACGACCACCCGCGAGCCGACCTTGGCGCGGGCGTAGAGGTCGATGACGTCGTCGTTGGTCATCCGGATGCAGCCCGACGAGACCGCGGTGCCGATCGTCTCCGGCTCGTTCGAGCCGTGGATGCGGTAGAGCGAGCCGCCGAGATACATCGCCCGGGCGCCGAGGGGATTCTCCGGTCCGCCCTTCATGTAGCGCGGGAGGTCGGGGCGGCGGCGGATCATCTGCGCCGGCGGACGCCAATCCGGCCACTCGCGCTTCATGGTGACGGTCTGGTTGCCGGCCCAGGTGAAGCCGGGCCGGCCGACGCCGACGCCGTAGCGCAGGGCCTGGCCGCCGCCCAGCACGTAGTACAGCCGGCGTTCGACGGTCGAGACCACGATCGTGCCCGGGGCGTAGGGGCCGGAATAGGCCACCGTCTCCCGCGGGATCGGGCTCAGTTTCGGCACGGTGGCGTCGAGCGGATCCGCCGGCAGGGCCGCGGTCGGCTGCGAGCGCACCGTGACGGTGAGCGGCGTGTCGAGCGGCTGGCGGGTGAGCGGGTCGATCTCGTAGGCGGCGGCGGGCGCCGCCCAGGCGGCGACGGCGCAGGCGAGCCCGGCCAGGGCGGGGGCGAAACGGCGCATGGAACCCTCTGTGGAACCCGATGTCCGATGGTGGGGAAGGTGCGGAGACTGCCGCGCACCTTGCGGCGGAACCGATGGCCAAGCCGTAAACGGGCCCGGATTAAAGCCAAGCTTAAACGCATGGCGGGCCGTCGGTTGCGCCGGCGCCGTGGTTCGGGCGCCACACCGGGTTGCCGCCGAAGCGGCCGCCCATCGCTCAGACCAGCGCCGCGAGGGTGCGCCGGGCCCGCTCGGTGATGGCGGCGAAGTTCCCGGCCCTGATCTCCGCCTCGGGGGCGAGCCAGGAGCCGCCGACCGCGACCACGTTCGGCAGGGCGAGCCACGCCTTGGCCTCGGCCTCGCCGATGCCGCCGGTGGGGCAGAACCGCGCCTGCGGGAACGGCCCGCCCAGAGCCTTGAGCGCGGCCATGCCGCCGGCCGGGATCGCGGGGAAGAACTTGGCGATGGTGAACCCGGCGGCGAGGACCTGCATCAGCTCGCTCGGGGTGGCGACGCCGGGCATGAACGCCATGTCGCTCGCCGCCGCCGCCCGCAGCAGCTCCGGCGTCGCCCCGGGGCTGAGGGCGAAGCGGGCGCCGAGGTCGTGGGCGGCTTCGAGGTCGTCGGGGGTGAGCACGGTGCCGATGCCGACCACCGCCTCCGGCACCTCGGCCATGATCGCCCGGGCGGCGTCCCGCGCCACCGGCGTCCGCAGGGTGATCTCCAGGGTCCGGATGCCGCCGGCCACCAGGGCGCGGGCGAGGGGGACGGCGTGGCCGAGTTCGGGGACGGTGATCACCGGGATCACCGGGGCGTCGGCGAGGAGCGACTGGAGGCGCTGGAGCCGGCTGTCCGCGGGGGTGGTCATCGGGGGATTCCTCTGAGCAGGTTTCGCAGAAGTGGTCACCGGTTTTGCGACGGAAACCTGCGGCACAACAAGAACCTGAGCGGACGAGGCGCTGGCACGCCAACGCAGGTCTGCTTAGCGGGTCTGGAACGACAGGGTCGGCATGGCCGAGCGCGGGATGACCGCGCCGCGATGGCCGATCACCGCGCCGGCGAGGCGGTGGCCGGCTTCGGCGGCGGCGACCGGATCGTGGCCGCCGAGGCGGGCGGCGAGGTAGGCGGCGGCGAAGCTGTCGCCGGCGGCGGTGGTGTCGACGACCGAGTCCACGGCCGGCGCCGGCACGCTCGCCTCGCCCTCGGGCCAGATCACCTGCACCACCGGCGCGTCGCCGCCGCTCTTCAGGGCGATCTCGGCGCGGCCGCGATGGGCCAGGGCCTCGCCCTCGCCCTCCGCGCCGTAGAGCCAGTCGAGATCCTCGGCGGAGGCGAAGATCAGGTCGGAGGCCGCCATCGCGTCGCGGAACACCCGGCGGGCGAGGTCGCGGTCGGGCCAGCCGCGGGGGCGGAAGTTGGTGTCGAAGGCGACCCGCCCGCCGCGCTCGCGCAGCGCCGCGAGGGTCCCGGCCAGCGCCGCCCGGCCGGCCTCGCCGTAGAGCGACAGGCTGATGCCCGAGACGTAGACGAGGTCGTACTCCGCCAGGGCCGCGCGGGTCGCGGCGCCGCCGGGGCCCGAGAACAGCTCGCGGGCCGGGGCGCTGTCGCGCCAGTAGTGGAAGCTGCGCTCGCCGGCATCGTCGGTGCGGATGATGTAGAGCCCGGGATTGCGGCCGGGCACGCGCCGGACCTGCCCGGTGCCGATCCCCTCCTCGGCCCAGGCGGCGACCATCTCGTCGCTCCAGGGATCGTCCCCGAGGGCGGTGACGTAATCGACCGGAACGCCGAGCCGCGCGAGGTAGAGGGCGGTGTTGAGGGTGTCACCCCCGAAGGCGCGGGTCAGGGCGCCGTCGGCCCGCTCCGACAGCTCCATCATGCATTCGCCGACACAGGCGACCCTCATCCTCGTTCCTCCGGGCTTCGACGTTCCGAACCGGCCGCAGCGCCGTCCGGCAAGGCTTCGTTCGCGGCGGACACTGGCCCGGCAGCCCCGGAGGTGCAAGCGATGTCGGCGCTCCCGGCCGCGCCGCGGGCGGCGGAGCCGGCGTCCTTGCCTCAGGGGAAGACCGCGATCGACGTCCCCGTCCGAACCCGCACCATTCGAGGGCATCCGACCTGACGTTGGGTTCGCGGCGCCGACCGTGAACCATCGACGGATTCCGGCGTTCGCTTCCCGGCCGTTCTGCTGTCTGATGGACCTTCGCGCGGGTTTTGCCAGTCTCGTCGAATGCTGTATGAGCCCGTCCGGGCGACCGACGCTCTGCAACGGAATGGCAGGGAGACCCACGATCATGTCGACGTTCCGCCTGCATGTCGCCGCGCGCCGCGACGCTGCGCTGAAATCCGTCGGCGCGGAGGGCTTCGCGATCGAGGCGCCGAGCCTGCGCCATGCCCAGGCGGTCGTCCTCGGCCGGGCCGACGAGCATTTCGGCGAGCACGCGGGATCGGCCTGGATGACGGACGAGCGTGGCCGGCGCGTCTGGTCGCTGCAGATCGACGAGGACGGGGCGCCGCCGGAGGCGTAGCGGGTCGCCTCCTCCCTGTCAGGCTCCCCGAGGCGTACTAGTTGCCCTCCCCACGATCGACCTTTTTCAGGTCGGCGAGGGAGGAGCAACGCCATGGCAAGCGAAGCGCAGGACGCACTCGGCGCCCGCACGGTCACGCGGATCACCTGGCGGCTGATGCCGCTCCTCGGCCTGATGTACCTGATCGCCTACATCGACCGGCAGAACATCTCCTACGCCAAGCTGCAGATGGTGGGTGACCTCGGCCTGAGCGAGGCAGTCTACGGTCTCGGCGCCTCGCTGTTCTTCGTCGCCTACTTCCTGTTCGAGGTTCCGGCGAACGTGATCCTGGAGCGGGTCGGCGCCCGGCTGTGGTTCGCCCGCATCATGGTGACCTGGGGCATCATCACCATCCTGCTCGGCTACACCCAGAACACCGCGATGTTCTACGTCCTGCGCTTCCTGCTCGGCGCGGCGGAGGCGGGGTTCTTCCCGGGCGTGCTGTTCGCGCTGACGCTGTGGTTCCCCCAGGCGCATCGCGGCCGCATGGTCGGCTGGTTCATGATCGCGAGCGCGGTCGCCAACGCGGTCGGCGCTGCGATCGGCGGCGCTCTCCTCGACCTCGACGGGCTTCTCGGCCTGCGCGGCTGGCAGTGGGTGTTCATCGCCACCGGCATCCCGGCGGTGGTCCTCGCCGGCATCGTGATCTTCATCCTGCCCGACGGGCCGCAGAAGGCGCGCTGGCTGCCCGAGGACGAGAAGAGGTGGCTCGCCGACACCCTGTCCCGCGAGCAGGCCGGCTCGGTCCACACCGAGCACGCCAACCCGTTCAAGGTGCTGCTCGACCACCGGGTGCTGATCCTCGCCCTGCTCTACGTCGCCTTCCCGCTCGCCGCCTACGGCCTCAGCTACTGGCTGCCGACGGTGGTGAAGGGCTTCGGCGTCTCCAACACCGCCAACGGCTTCATCAACGTGCTGCCGTGGATCGCGGTCGGGCTCGCCCTGTGGTGGGTGCCCCGCCACGCCGCCCGCACCGGCGAGACCACCTGGCACATCGTGATTCCCGCCCTCGTCGGCGCCGTCGCCCTGGTGCTCAGCGTCGTGGTGCCGGGCAACGCGATCAAGTTCGGGCTGCTCTGCATCGCCGCCGCCGGCATCTTCTCGGGCCAGCCGGTGTTCTGGTCGCTGCCGCCGACCTTCCTGAAGGGGGCGACGGCCGCGGCCGGGATCGCGGCGATCAACTCGGTCGGCAATCTCGGCGGCTTCGTCGCCCAGAACGTCGTGCCGCAGATCGGGCAGGCCACCGGCAGCACCCTCGCGCCGATGCTGTTCCTCGCCGCCTGCCTGTTCGTCGGCGCCGGCATGGTCTTCGTCGCCCAGGCCGCGTTGAGGCGCAGCGCCGCCGCCGACCCGTCCGACCTCACGCCGTTCCAGCGCTGAGAGCGCCGCCCGCCGGAGCGCCCCGGACGCTCCGGCTCAGAGCGCCAGCGACAGCCCGGCGAGGCCGAGGACGAGCAGCCACAGCAGGGCGCAGGCGGTGCGGTAGAGCGCCAGCGCCCGCTCCACGTCCGCGGGATGCGCCTCGGCGCGTCCCGCGCCCATCCAGTGATCTTCGACCCGCGTGTCGCCGTAGGTGCGCGGCCCGGCGAGGCGCAGGCCGAGGGCGCCGGCCATCGCGGCCTCGGGCCAGCCGGCATTGGGCGACCGGTGCCGGCGGGCGTCGCGGCGGACCGCCGCCAGCGCCTCGCGCCCGGAGCAGTCGCGGCGCAGCAGGGCGGCGGCGGCGAGGAGGCCGGCGGTGAGGCGCGAGGCCGGCAGGTTGACGAGGTCGTCGAAGCGGGCCGCGGCCCAGCCGAAAGCCTCGTGGCGCGCCGTGCGATGCCCGATCATGCTGTCGGCGGTGTTGGCGGCCTTGTACAGGACGCCGCCCGGCAGGCCCCCGACCCCGATCCAGAAGGCCGGCGCCACGATCCCGTCGGAGAAGTTCTCGGCCAGACTCTCGATCGCGGCGCGGCAGATCGCGGCCTCGTCGAGGGTGTTCGGGTTGCGCCCGACGATCATCGCGACCGCCTCGCGCCCGCCCGCCAGCCCGTCGCGCCGCAGGCCCTCGGCGACCCGGGCGACGTGGACGTGCAGGCTGCGCTGCGCCGGCAGGCCGGCGGCGAGGAGGCCGCAGAGCAGGAGTCCGGCGCCGGTGGCCGCCGCGAGCCCGGTCAGGATCCCGGCGGCCAGCCCGGTGACGGCGAGGAGCAGCACCAGCGCTCCGAGCCCGGCGAGGCGGCGGCGCTCCGGAGGGTCGGCGTCGCGGTTCAGGCGGCGGTCGAGGCCGGCGATCAGCCGTCCGATCCAGGTGACAGGGTGACCGACCGCCCTGTAGAGCCGGTCGGGATAGCCGAGGGCCGCCTCGACCGCGAGGGCGAGGACGAGCACCAGGAGGCTGTCGGGCGGGTGCAGCAGGGCGGCCATGGGGACTGAAGCGACGAGGGGGGAGGCGCCGATCCGGCATGGCGGCGACCTGAGCGAGGCGCGGCGCCGCTTTCCCGACGCTCCCGAGCCCTGGATCGACCTGTCCACGGGGATCAACCCGGTCCCGTACCCGTGCCCGCCGATCGAGGCCAGCCACTTCGCGCGTCTGCCGGCTCCGGACGACCTGCGCGCCCTCCAGGCGGCGGCGGCGACCGCCTACGGGGCGGCCACGCCCGAGCAGGTCGTGGCGGCGCCGGGGACCCAGGTCCTGATCTCCCTGCTGCCGCGCCTGCGCCCACCCGGCCGGGTGGCGGTGGTCTCGCCGACCTACGCCGAGCACGCCGCAGGCTGGCGCCGGGCCGGGCACGGGGTGGAGGCGGTCGCGGACCTCGACGCCGCCGCCGGCCTCGACGTGGCGGTCGTGGTCTCGCCGAACAACCCCGACGGCCGGACGTGGTCGCCGGACGCCCTGAGCGAACTCGCCGGCCGGCTCGCCGCGCGGGGCGGTTGGCTCGTCGTCGACGAGGCGTTCGCCGATCTGGAGCCGGGCCCGGGCCTGTGCCCGGTGCTGCCCCCCGGCGCGATCGTGCTGCGCTCCTTCGGCAAGACCTACGGCCTCGCCGGACTGCGACTCGGTTTCGCGGTGACCGAGGCGGATCTCGCCGCGCGGATCCGCGACGGGCTCGGTCCCTGGGCGGTCTCCGGCCCCGCCATCGCGGTCGGCCGGCAGGCTCTCGCCGACACCGCCTGGCGGAGCCGGACCCGCGCCGACCGGTTCCGCGACGCCGCCCGCCTCGACGGCATGCTGGAGCGGGCGGGCGGGCGGACCGTCGGCGGCACCTGCCTGTTCCGCACGGCCGCGTTCGCGCGGGCTCCGGCCCTGTTCGACGGACTCGGCCGGGCCGGGATCCACGTTCGCCGCTTCGACGACCTGCCCGACCGGCTGCGCTTCGGCCTGCCCGCGGACGAGCCGCAATGGCGGCGTCTCGAAGCCGCCCTCCTGGCGGTCGGGCCGGAGCGTGGCGAAACCGCCACAGGATGATCTAACGGATTGAGCCGTCAGGCGATCGCGGACGAGACCCGCTCCGCCTGACCGGCGCCGGACCGTCTCGCGCCTTCAAAAAGGCCGAAAACGCCGTGATGCCTGCGCCGGCCGCGACGCGACCCCGGATGCGGGGTCGGCGGAGCGATGTTGACCCTCCTCGGGAACGTGCCGCGAGACCGGGCCGGACCGATCCGGCACGGCCGTCGGGGCGGAATCGCGGGGCGGAGATCCGCCGGGCAGGCGGAGACGAGGACCGATCAGGATGAACGCGGACGACGAGGTCAAACGGCGCGACAGGATCGGCAGCGTCCTGGCATTCGCCCGGCGCACCGTGCCGGATCTGCGTCGCAACGCCGAGACGATCGAACCGATCGAGGCCCCGGGCAAGCCCGGCTCGCGCGTGCTGGCGCGGATCAGGCCGATGCTGTGGCGCCGCGCCGCGACGCGGTCGATCCCGGACGCGCCCCAGCCCCGGCTCGCCGTCCAACTGGTGCGGAACTTCAGCATCTTCGTCCTGCTGCCGACGGCCGTCATCGCCCTCTACCTGTTCGCGTTCGCGGCCGACCAGTACATCGTCGAGAGCCGCTTCGCCGTTCGTGGCGAGGTCGAGCCGATGGGCGATGTCTCGATGGGTCAGTTCAGTGGCCTCATCCAGAAGAACAACAGCCAGGATACCCACATCGTCACGCATTACATCGCCAGTCAGGCGATGGTCGAGGACGCCGAGAAGGCGCTCAACGTCTCGAAGATGTTCAGCCGTGACGAGGGTGATTATTTCTCCCGTTACACCGGAGAGCGTCCGATCGAGGATCTGGTCAAGTACTGGCGCAAGCACGTCCAGACCCACATCGATCTGATCTCGGGCGTCATCACCCTGAGCGTGCGCACCTTCGATCCCGCCGACTCGCTGGCGATCTCGAAGCACGTCATCACGCGGGCCGAACTGCTGGTGAACGACATCTCCGAGCGCGCCCAGAACGACATGCTGGCGCATAGCCGCGAGGAGGTCGAGAAATCCGAGGCGCGGCTGCGCAACGCCCACCTCGCCCTCAACCGCTTCCGCAACCGCTGGGGCATCATCGACCCGGCGAAGTCGGCGACGGCCACCTACACCACGCTGATGTCGCTGCAGAAGGACAAGATCAAGGCCGAGAACGACCTGCAGGTGCTGCGCGCCTCGTCGCTCGACGACAAGGCGCGGTCGATCCAGACGATCCTCGCCAGCCTCGCGGCCATCGACCAGCAGATCAAGCAGCTCCGCGACTCGCTGACCAGCGACAACATGGCGATCAAGGCGCCGAACGCCGCCGAGGCGATCCTCGAATACGAGGGGCTTCAGGTCGAGCGCACGATCGCCAACCGCCTGAACGAATCGGCGGTGATGATGCTCGAGCGCGCCCGCATCGCCGCGAGCCGTCAGCAGGTCTATCTCGCGACCTTCGTGCCGCCGGCCCTGCCTCACCTCTCGCTCTATCCCCGCCGCGGCGAGGACGTGTTCGTCGTCTTCTTCTTCTTCTTCGCCCTGTGGAGCTGCGGCAGCCTGCTGGTCGCCGGCATCAAGGATCACAACATCTGATACGGATTTCGGACGATTCGTTCCGAAATCCGTATCATCAGCCCGCGCGGCGGAGCTTTGCTCCGCACGCATGAGCGAAGCCGATTTCCGCATCGCGAAAGCGACTGCAACGCAGTCGCCGAGCGATCGATCAGAAACCGTATGACGGTCCGGGGCCGGGCGCTCGCCCGGCCCGAGCCTTGACAGCGGCCGGGCCGCCGCATCAACGACGGCACGCATCCGCCAGCCGCGCCGGCCATGGCCTCCCGGAGAGCAAGACCAGCCCTATGTCCGAGTTCACCGATCTGGTCGCCCGGGCCGTGTCGCCATCGATGTCGCGCGCCGAGCGCGAGGCGGTGTACACCACCGTCCGCGAGGCGGTGCGGCGGCTTCAGGAACGGCAGGAAATGACGATCGAGGATCCGCGCACGCTGCTCCAGGATCATCTGATCGACGAGACGATCCGAGACCTCGAGGAGCGGATCACCCGTCACGTCGCCCGCCGGACGATCGAGGAGCGCGATACCGGGCCCGAAGACCAGGGCGTCTGATACGGGATCCGGAGGATGACTTCCGGACCTCGCATCACCGGCCCGCGCGGCGGAGTCTTGCCTCCGCGCGCGTGGGCGATGCCGCGCTCGCGCCGGGCTACATCGGCACCGACATGTCTTGCCTCCGCGCGCGTGGGCGATGCGGATTCCATGTGAGGCCGCTCCGATCGGGCCAGCGACCGGATCACCCCGCCTCGGTCAACTGCTTCAGTCCCGCCTGGAGCGCGTCGCTGCCCACCAGCAGGGCCCGCGACAGGTCGGCCAGGGTCACCCAGCCCACCACGCGCCCGCCCGCGTCGCGGACCGGCAGGCGACGCACGTGGTGTCCCGCCATCAGGTCCATCGCCGTGCCCACGGGGTCCGATTCGGCGCAGGCCACCACCGGGCGGGACAGGACGTCCCGCACCCGCACGGCGGCGGGGTCGCGTCCCTGTGCGACCACCCGGTAGAGGATGTCGCGGTCGGTGACGATTCCTTCCAGCGAGTCCGGCGTGCCGACCGGCAGGGCGCCGACGTCGAGTTCGCCCATCAGGATCGCGGCCTCCTGCACCGGGGCGTCCCCGGCCACGAACTCGACGTCGCGGCTCATCACGTCGGCAATCGTCGGCACTGTCGAACCCCTCGTTCCGCTGCGGTCGGCTTGACCGTGGCCTGCATTGCGGCCTGCATTGCCGCCTTCTTGGCGGCCTACCTGGGCCATTCGCCGCGGACCCGAAAGGTTCCGCGTCCGACCCTACGGAAATTTTGGTGATCAACAGGGAGCTTGAGCGAAGGCTGGCGCGTTCAGCGAACAGTCAGGCTTCCGCCCTCGATGCGGGATCCCTTGGCGCGGGAACGCGGGTCGAACATGAACATGGAATTCAAGGGCAAGCCGGTCGCTGCGCAGAACACGGGTCAGGCCGGGCCGCGCCGCCTGCGCGTGAAGGAGGGGCAGCCCTTCCCCCTCGGCGCGACCTGGGACGGACTCGGAGTAAACTTCGCGCTGTTCTCGGCCCACGCCACCAAGGTCGAGCTGTGCCTGTTCGACGACAGCGGCGAGACCGAGATCGAGCGCATCGAGCTGCCGGAATACACCGATGAGGTGTGGCACGGCTACCTCCCCGACGCCCGGCCCGGCACGATCTACGCCTACCGCGTCCACGGCCCCTACGAGCCGGAGGCCGGCCACCGCTTCAACCCCAACAAGCTGCTGCTCGACCCCTACGCCAAGGCCCTGGTCGGCTCCGTGAAGTGGGACCCGGCCCTGTTCGGCTACGTGATGGAGAGCGGCGACGACACCACCTTCGACACCCGCGACAGCGCGCCCTTCGTGCGCAAGTGCCGGGTGATCGACCCCGCCTTCACCTGGGGGCGCGACCAGAAGCCGAACATCCCCTGGGACAAGACCGTCTTCTACGAGACCCACGTCAAGGGCTTCACCAAGCTGCACCCTGCGGTGCCCGAGAAGCTGCGCGGCACCTATGCCGGCCTCGGCACGCCGCAGGTGCTGGATTACATCCGAAGCCTCGGCGTCACCTCGGTCGAACTGCTCCCGATCCACTCCTTCGTCAACGACAGCTACCTGCTCGAGAAGGATCTGGTGAACTACTGGGGCTACAACACCCTGTCGTTCTTCGCCCCTGCCCGGCGCTACGCCGCGGTGCCGGACTTCGCCTTCTCCGAGTTCAAGGAGATGGTGGCGCGGATGCACGGCGCCGGCCTCGAGGTGATCCTCGACGTGGTCTACAACCACACCGCGGAGGGCAACGAGAAGGGGCCGACCCTGTCGTTCAAGGGCATCGACAACGCCTCGTACTACCGCCTGCTGCCCGACCAGAAGCGCTACTACATCAACGACACCGGCACCGGGAACACCGTGAACCTGTCGCACCCGCGGGTGCTGCAGATGGTGACGGATTCGCTGCGCTACTGGGCCACCGAGATGCGGGTCGACGGCTTCCGCTTCGACCTCGCGACGATCCTCGGCCGCGAGCCCTACGGCTTCGACGAGGGCGGCGGCTTCCTCGATTCCTGCCGCCAGGATCCGGTCCTGTCGTCGGTCAAGCTCATCGCCGAGCCGTGGGATTGCGGCCCCGGCGGCTATCAGGTCGGCGGCTTCCCGCCCGGCTGGGCCGAGTGGAACGACCGCTTCCGCGACGACGTGCGCGGCTACTGGAAGGGCGACGACGGCCTTCTGCCGGCTCTCGCGTCCCGCCTCACCGGGTCGGCCGACAAGTTCAACAAGCGCGGCCGGCGGCCGTGGGCGTCGGTGAACTTCATCACCGCCCATGACGGCTTCACCCTCGCCGACACCGTCTCGTACAACGACAAGCACAACATCGCGAACGGCGAGGACAACCGCGACGGCCACTCGCACAACCTGTCGTACAATTACGGGGTCGAGGGCCCGACCGACGAGCCGGCGATCCGGGCCGTGCGGCTGCGCCAGATGCGCAACCTGCTGGCGACGCTGCTCCTCTCGCGCGGCACCCCGATGATCCTCGCCGGCGACGAGTTCGCCCGCACCCAGAAGGGCAACAACAACGCCTATTGCCAGGACAACGAGATCTCCTGGGTCGACTGGGCCGGCATCGGCGAGGACGAGCGCGACCTCGCCGAGTTCACCCAGCGGCTGATCATCCTGCGTCGCGCCCTGCCGATGCTGAGCCGCGGCCGGTTCCTGACCGGGGCCTACGACGAGGAACTCGGCGTCAAGGACGTGACGTGGCTGCGCCCGGACGGGCAGGAGATGGCGCCCGAGAACTGGAACGACGGCGCGGCCCGCTCGCTGGCGGTGCTCCTCGACGGTCGGGCCCAGACCAGCGGCCTGCACGTGCGCGGGGCCGAGGCGACGGTGCTGCTGCTGTTCAACGCCTATCACGACGTGGTGCAGTTCCGGCTGCCCGAGGTCGTCGGCGGCGACGGCTGGATGCGGCTCCTCGACACCAACCTGCCCGACACCCAGGACCTGTCGCGCTTCGGCGCCGGTGCCGACTACGACGTCACCGGACGCTCGATCCTGATGTTCGTGCTGCGCCCGACCGAGGCGGACCACGCCAGCGAGACCTGGCGCTCGTACCAGCACGTCATCCAGGCGTTCGAGCGGGCCGAGTCGGAGTCGGTCAGCTTCGGCCTGCCCGAGGCGGGGTGAGCGGAACCCGCGGCGGAGCCCCGGCTCCGCCGCAACCAGCCGGCCGCTCGGGTCGGGTGCGGCGTTGCGTAAGATGAGCGAAAGCGTGTCGTCGTGCGTTGTCCGCGGATGCGACTTTCCAGGAGGGCATCGTGGCGAAGATTCTACTCGTCGAGGACCATGAGGAGATCTGGGATTTTCTCTCGCGGCGTCTGAAACGTCGTGGATACGACGTGGTACTGGCCCATGATGGACAGGAAGGCGTGATGAAGGCGCGGTCGAGCCGCCCGGACATCATCCTCCTCGACATGAACCTGCCGGTGCTCGACGGATGGTCGGCGGCGCGCGCGCTCAAGGCCGACACGGAGACGTCGCGCATCCCGATCATCGCGCTCACCGCGCACGCGATGTCGGGCGACCGCGACAAGGTCATCCAGGCCGGCTGCGACGACTACCATCCGAAGCCGGTCGATTTCTCGCGCCTGCTGACCCAGATCGGCGCCGCCCTCGGCACACCGGCCTCGCCGTGAGCCGGGGCCGTCGCAAGAGTTCATCCACGAGTCTCCCATGATCGACGATCCCGTCACGGCCCGCCGGCTTCGCGAGGCGATGCCGGTCTTCACCCTGCTGGCCGGCTGCCTGCTCGTCGTCACGCTGGCGGTGATCCTCTCCCTCGGCCGCGACGTGCTGATGCCGGTCACGCTCGCGATCCTGCTGAGCTTCGTTCTCGCGCCGGGGGTGCGTCTGCTCCAGCGCTGGCGGCTGCCGCGGGCGCTCGCCGTGATGGTCGTGGTGCTGGTCGCCTTCGGGGTCCTGTTCGGCGCCGGCGCCCTGATCGCCCGCGAGGCGGCGCAGCTCGCGTCGGACCTGCCGCGCTACACCATCACCATGCGCGACAAGATCGGCGCCCTGCGCAACTCGGCGGGCGGCAGCGTCACCGTCGAGCGGCTGATCGACATGGCGCAGGATCTCGGGCGGGCGATCCAGCCGCCCGAGGCCGCCGAGGCGAAGGCCGGCCCGGCGGGCGGAAGCGACAAGCCGCTGCTGGTGGAGATCCACGAGCGCAAGCCGGCCCTGCCGACGACCCTCGGCAGCTACCTCAGCCCGGTGCTGCATCCCCTGGCGACGACCGGCCTGATCCTGCTGTTCACCCTGTTCATCCTGGCGCAGCGCGAGGACCTGCGGAACCGCGCGATCCGGCTCGCCGGCTCCTCCGACCTGCGCGCCACGACCGCCGCGATCGACGACGCGATCTCGCGCCTGTCCCGATTCTTCCTCGCCCAGGCCGGCCTCAACTTCGCCTTCGGCACCGTGATCGGCGTCGGCCTGTGGCTCATCGGCGTGCCGAGCCCGATCCTGTGGGGCGTGCTCGCCGGCATCCTGCGCTTCGTCCCCTACATCGGGGCGGCGATCGGCATGGCCGGCCCCCTGATCGTCGCCGCGGCGGTCGATCCCGGCTGGTCGATGCTGATCGCCACCGTGATCCTGTTCGCGCTCGTCGAGCCGGTGGCCGGACACGTGGTGGAGCCGCTGCTCTACGGCCACTCCACAGGCCTGTCGCCGATCGCCGTGATCCTGGCCGCGACCCTGTGGACCTTCCTGTGGGGACCGGTCGGCCTCGTCCTGGCGACGCCGCTGACCGTCTGCCTCGTGGTTCTCGGCCGCCACGTCGAACGCCTGCGGTTCCTCGACGTGATGCTCGGGGACCGTCCGGCCCTGTCGCCGTCGCAGATCTTCTACCAGCGCATGCTCGCCGGCGACCCGGCCGAGGCGATCGAGAAGGCGCGGCAGTTCCTCAAGCGGCGCAGCCTCGTCACCTACTACGACGAGATCGCCCTCGGGGGCCTGCGCCTCGCTCAGGACGACCGGGCGCGGGGAAGCCTGTCGCGCGAGCAGCAGGAGGAGGTCGGTTCGTCGATCGAGACGGTGGTGCGGACCCTCGGGACCGTGCCGGTGCAGAAGGGTGGGGCGGTCGGCGCCGAGACCGCGGCGGCGGTGGCCGAGGTCGGGCCGGACCGGGTCCCGACGGTTCGCCGCCCCGACGAACTCGCGTCCGGCTGGCAGGGGCAGGCCCCCGTGCTGGTGGTGGCGAGCCGGGGGCCGTTCGATGCCGCGGCGGCCGGCATGCTGGCGCAGGTCCTCGGCCGGCACGGCCTCTCGGCCCGCAGCGTGAGCCAGGACGCCCTCGCCCGCGGCGAGCGTCCCGATCCCACCGGCGTCGCGCTGGTGTGCTTCTCCTACATCGAGCCGCTGAGCACGTCGCACATCCGTCTCGCCGCCCGCATCGCGCGGCGCGAGATCCCGGGCGTGCGGGTGATGGTGGCGGTGTGGCGCGAGCGCGACCGGGCGATGCTCGACCGCCTGCGGCGCACCACCTCGGCCGACGTCCTGGTCACGTCCCTCGGCGAGGCGCTCGAGGCGGCGGCGGGCCTGTCCGTCCAGCCCGCGAGGCTTCGCACCGGTGTCGCGCCGCGGGGCGGACAGGAGCCGGTGCGGGACGTCGGCCTGATCCGACCCGCCGCGGTCCAGGGGTGATGCACCCGCCGCCCCGTCCCGCCGCTCCGGCCCGAACCGCCGCGTCAGGGTGCTGTCGCCCAACCTCCCCATGGTAAGACAGGCCCTTCGTGCCGGGGCGCGATTGGAACGACGATGAGCGATACGCCCGAGAAACCGCCGAGCCGAGCTGCGCCGACCGTCACCGACGAGGCCTCTCCGCGTCACCACCCCGGGCAGGGCGACATCTTCTTCGCCGCCGTCGAGACGACGCGGATGCCGATGATCGTCACCGATCCGCGTCAGCCCGACAACCCGATCATCTTCGCCAACTGGGCGTTCCGGTCCATGACCGGCTACGAGCCCGAGGAGATGGTCGGCCGCAACTGCCGCTTCCTCCAGGGGCCGGAGACCGACCCGGACACGGTGGCCGAGATCCGCGACGCGATCCGCAACCGCCAGGAGTTCTCGACCGAGATCCTGAACTACCGCAAGAACGGCTCGTCGTTCTGGAACGCGCTGTTCATCTCGCCGGTCTACGACCGTTCCGGTGACCTGATCTACTTCTTCGGCTCGCAGCTCGACGTCTCGCGCCGCCGCGACGCCGAGGATGCCCTGCGCCAGTCGCAGAAGATGGAGGCCCTGGGCCAGCTCACCGGCGGCATCGCCCACGACTTCAACAACCTGCTCCAGGTGGTGATCGGCTACGTCGACATCCTGCAATCGGCGCTCGGGAACCCTGCCACCGATCCGGCCCGGATGCTGCGGGCGACCGAGAACATCCGCGGTGCCGCCGAGCGCGCCACCACCCTGACGCAGCAGCTTCTCGCCTTCGCCCGCAAGCAGCGGCTCGAGGGCAGGGCGGTCAACCTCAACAACCTCGTCGAGGGGATGCAGGACCTCGTCAACCGCACCCTCGGCGATCAGGTCACGATCCGCACCGGCCTCAGCCCGGATCTGTGGAACGCGCGGCTCGACCCGACACAGACCGAGGTCGCGCTGCTCAACATCCTCATCAACGCCCGCGATGCGATGACGGAGGGCGGCAGCGTCACGATCACGACGGAGAACCGCGTCGTCGCGGGGGATGCGAGCCTCGGCAGCCTCGCGCCCGGGCGCTACGTGACGGTGGTCGTCGCCGATACCGGTCCCGGCATGCCGCCCGAGGTGCTGTCGCGGGTGACCGAGCCGTTCTTCACCACCAAGGAGGAGGGCCGCGGCACCGGCCTCGGCCTGTCGATGGTCTACGGCTTCGCCAAGCAGTCCGGCGGCAGCGTCCAGATCGAATCCGAGGCCGGGAAGGGCACCACGGTCCGGCTCACCTTCCCCGTCAGCGATGCCGAGGAGCGGGCCGCGCCGCGGCCGCCGGCTCAGCCGACGGACCTGACCGGAACCGAGACGGTCCTGATCGTCGACGACCGCGGCGACGTCGCCGAGCTGGCCCGGACGATCCTGCGCGATTACGGCTACACGACGCTCGTCGCCCACAATGGCCGCGAGGCGCTGGAGATCCTCGACGGCAGCGAGGCGGTCGACTTGCTGTTCTCCGACCTGATCATGCCCGGGGGCATGAACGGCGTGGTGCTGGCGCGGGAGGCGCGCCGGCGCCAGCCGCATCTGAAGGTGCTGCTGACGACCGGCTACGCCGAGGCGAGCCTGGAGCGCACCGATGCCGGCGGAAGCGAGTTCGAGGTGCTCAACAAGCCCTATCGCCGGACCGATCTGGCGCGGCGGGTCCGGCGCATCCTCGACGGGTCGACCGCGGTGTGAGCTGAGGGGCGGGGCCGGGCGGGCGCGGCGCCGCCCGGCCCCCGTTGCCGGGGGCGCCGCCCGGGGCGGGCGGCGCGATCATCGGCTCAGGCGCCCATCGCGGCCTTCAGGTTCTCGTCGATCTTGTCGAGGAAGCCGGTGGTCGAGAGCCACTTCTGGTCCGGCCCGACGAGGAGCGCGAGATCCTTGGTCATGAACCCGGCCTCGACGGTGTCGACGCAGACCGTCTCGAGCCGCTCGGCGAACTTGGCGAGGTCGGCGTTGTCGTCGAGCTTGGCGCGGTGCGACAGGCCGCGGGTCCAGGCGAAGATCGACGCGATCGAGTTGGTCGAGGTCTCCTTGCCCTTCTGGTGCTCGCGGAAGTGGCGGGTCACGGTGCCGTGGGCGGCCTCGGCCTCGACGGTCCTGCCGTCGGGGGTCAGCAGCACCGAGGTCATCAGGCCGAGCGAGCCGAAGCCCTGGGCCACGGTGTCGGACTGCACGTCGCCGTCGTAGTTCTTGCACGCCCAGACGTAGCCGCCGGACCACTTCAGGGCCGCGGCCACCATGTCGTCGATCAGGCGGTGCTCGTAGGTGATGCCGGCGGCCGAGAACTTGTCCCTGAACTCGTTCTGGTACACCTCCTCGAAGATGTCCTTGAACCGGCCGTCATAGGCCTTGAGGATGGTGTTCTTGGTCGAGAGATAGACCGGGAACTTGCGGGCGAGGCCGTAGTTCAGCGAGGCGCGGGCGAAGTCGCGGATCGAGTCGTCGAGGTTGTACATCGACAGGGCGACGCCGGCGCCCGGGAACTTGAAGATCTCCTTCTCGATGACGGTGCCGTCGTCGCCCTCGAACTTGACCGTCAGCCGGCCCTTGCCCGGCACCTTGAAGTCGGTGGCGCGGTACTGGTCGCCGTAGGCGTGGCGGCCGACGACAATCGGCTGGGTCCAGCCCGGGACAAGGCGCGGCACGTTCTTGCAGATGATCGGCTCGCGGAAGATCACGCCGCCGAGGATGTTGCGGATCGTGCCGTTCGGCGACTTCCACATCTCCTTGAGGTTGAACTCCTTCACCCGGGCCTCGTCCGGGGTGATGGTGGCGCACTTCACGCCGACGCCGTGCCGCTTGATCGCCTCGGCGGCATCGATCGTGACCTGATCGTTGGTGGCGTCCCGGTGCTCGACCCCGAGGTCGTAGTATTCCAGCGGGATGTCGAGGTAGGGATGGATCAGCTTGTCCTTGATGTTCTGCCAGATGATCCGGGTCATCTCGTCGCCGTCGAGCTCGACGACGGGGTTCGCCACCTTGATCTTCGCCATGGTCGATGCGCCTTCCCTGGGCCTCACGCACGCCGGACCGCCCTGGGGCAAAGCCGGCCGTGGCGCGGTCATAGCGCGCTGCACCATGAGGGGGAAGCCGGGGGATGACAGAGAGGCCGGGCTGTCGAATGGCGGCGGCGCCCAGAAAAAACCCCGGCACGGGGGCCGGGGGGCTCAGGGAGGTCCGTTCAGCCAACTCGCCAGCATCCCGGTTGTTCCCCGAGGCTGGCCCCCGGCGCCGGCGCTCCGTAAACAGGCGCCATCCGAGACCCCGGCCCTGGCACCATGACGACTGAGACCGCTCCCTCCCTCCCGCGCCCCGTGGTGATCCTGGTCGAGCCGCAGCTCGCCGAGAACATCGGCATGACCGCCCGGGCGATGGCGAATTTCGGCCTCTCCGAACTGCGCCTCGTCGCGCCGAAGGGCGGGTGGCCGAAGAAGGGGGTGCGCGAGACCGCCTCGGGGGCGACCCACGTCCTCGACGGCGCCCGCATCCACGCCACGGTGGCGGAGGCGGTCGCCGACCTCAATTGCCTCCTCGCCACCACGGCGCGGGAGCGCGGGCAGATGAAGCGGGTCTTCGCGCCGGATGCTGCGATGCAGGAAGTGGCGGGGCGGGGCGGGGCGGGCGAGCGGGTCGGGATCCTGTTCGGCCGCGAGCGGGTCGGGCTGTCGAACGACGAGGTCTCCCTCGCCGACGCGATCGTGACCTTCCCGGTCGACCCGAACTATTCCTCGCTCAACCTCGCCCAGAGCGTGCTGCTGCTCGCCTACGAGTGGCGCCGGGCCGCCGGTCTCGCGATGCTGCCGTTCGACGGCGGGATGCGCTCGCCCCCGGCGGCGAGGGAGGCGGTGCTGAGCCTGTTCGAGAGCCTGGAGGGCGCCCTCGACGACGCCGGCTACTACCCGCCGGAGAAGCGCGGCGGCATGGTGCGCAACATGCGCGACATGTTCCACCGCATGCAGATGACCGAGCAGGACGTGCGCAGCCTGCGCGGGGCGCTGCGGGCGCTGACCCGGCGGCCGGACGAGCCCTGAGGGCGCCTCACCCCAGCTTCGCCAGCGACTGCTCGACGTCGGCGATCAGGTCCTCGATCGATTCGAGGCCGATCGACAGCCGGACCGTCTCCGGCCCGACGAAGGCCGCCGCCTTCTCCTCGTCGCGCAACTGGCGATGCGTCGTGGTCGCGGGGTGGATCGCCAGCGACTTGATCTCGCCGATGTTGACGAGGTGGGAGATCAGGTCGAGGCCGGTGATGAAGTCGAGCGCCGCACGCTCGCCGCCCTTGAGCGCGACGGTGAAGATCGCGCCGGCGCCGTTCGGCACGTAGCGGTCGGCCACCGCCTCGCCGGGCTGGCCGGGCAGCGACGGGTAGCTGACCCAGGCCACCTTCGGGTGATCGCGCAGGAAGCCGGCGACCGCCCGGGCGTTGGAGCAGTGCCGCTCCATGCGCAGCGGCAGGGTCTCGGTTCCGGTGAGGGTCAGGAAGGCGTTCATCGGCGACAGGCCGGGGCCGAGGTCGCGCAGGCCGAACAGGCGGCAGGCGGTGGCGAAGCTCGTCTCCGGGAACTTCTCCGACACCACCAGCCCGTCGTAGTCGGGCCAGGGCTCGTTGATGAGGTTGTAGCGGCCCGAACCCTTCCAGTCGAACCGGCCGGCATCGCAGATGATGCCGCCGATCACCGTGCCGGAGCCCGAGAGGAACTTCGAGGTCGAGTGGACGACGATGTCGGCGCCGTGCTCGATCGGCCGGATCAGCGCCGGCGAGGCGAGGGTGTTGTCGACGATCAGCGGCAGCCCGTGGCGGCGCGCCACCGCGGCCACCCCGGCGAGATCGACGACGGCCCCGCACGGGTTGACGATCGACTCGCAGATGATCGCGCGGGTCGCCGGAGTGATGGCGGCCTCGAAATCCTCCGGCGTCAGGCCGCGGGTGAATTGCGGCGTGAGGTCGTAGCGCGTCTCCAGGCGCCGCATCAGCCCGAGCGAGCCGCCGAACAGCCGCGACGAGGCGACGTAGGCGTCACCGGACTGCATCAGGGTCAGCATCACCAGCAGCACGGCGGACTGTCCCGACGACACCGCCACCGCGGCCTTCGCGCCCTCCAGCGACGCGACCCGGCGCTCCAGGGCGGCGACGGTGGGGTTCGAGCCGCGGGAATACGAGAACCCCGTCGCCCGCATGGCGAAGATGTCGGCGGCCTGCTCGTTCGATTCGAACACGAAGCCGTTGGTGAAGTAGATCGGCTGGGCCCGGGCGCCGGTCGCCGCATCGGGTCCGGTGCCGGCATGAACGGCCCGGGTGGCGAAGCCGAGAGCGGAGGGGTCGGTGGGGGACATGGGGCGATCCGGAGGATGATCAGGCGGCGCGGCGCACGGATTCGTGCAGCGTCTCGACCAGGGTGGACGGGATGTAGGGCTTGGGGATGAAGCGCGCCCCCGCCGGCAGGTCGCGCGGGCCCGGGCTGCCCATGCCGGAGACGACGAGGACTGGGATCCACGGCCACCGCCAGGCCACCAGCCGGGCCAGGGCGAAGCCGTTGATCGAGCCCAGGGGCATGTCGACGTCGGTCATCACCGCCTCGACGTCCGCCCGCGCTTCGAGAACCGCGAGAGCCTCGTCGGCGTGGGGCGCCTCCAGCACGGTGAAGCCCGCTTCCGCGAGGGTGTCGGAGGTGGCCATGAGCTGAAGACTGTCATCCTCCACCAGGAGCACCACCGGCAGCTCGCCGATGCGGCCGCCGGCGCCGTCGTCCGCGTCAGATGTCATGGCAGCCGACGGATCGCGAGACGTGGCGGCGCCCGGGGTACGCGGCATCGAGCTGGAACGGGAGGGGGGCGGTCACGCGGGCTGAAGCGCCTGATCGAGGTCGGCGATGAGGTCGGCCGGGTCCTCGATCCCGATCGACAGCCGCACCACCTCCGGCCCTGCCCCGGCCCGGGTCTTCTGCTCGTCGGTGAGCTGGCGGTGGGTGGTCGAGGCCGGGTGGATCACCAGCGAGCGCGTGTCGCCGATATTGGCGAGGTGCGAGAACAGCTTGAGGTTCGACACCAGGGCCACGCCGGCATCGTAGCCGCCCTTGAGGCCGAAGGTGAACACCGCCCCGGCGCCGTGCGGGCAGTAGCGCTTGTGCAGGGCGTGGTAGCGGTCGCTCTCCAGGCCCGGATAGCTGACCCAGTCGACCGCCGGGTGCCGGCTCAGGTGCTCGGCCACCGTCTTCGCGTTGTCGGAGTGGCGCTGCATCCGCAGCGGCAGGGTCTCGATGCCGGTGAGGATCAGGAAGGCGTTGAACGGCGACAGGGCCGGGCCGAGGTCGCGCAGGCCGAGCACCCGCACCGCGATGGCGAAGCCGAAATTGCCGAAGGTCTCCGACAGCACCATGCCGGCATATTCCGGCCGGGGCTGCGACAGCATCGGGTAGCGTTCGTCGCCGGCCCAGTTGAACGAGCCGCCGTCGACGATGAGGCCGCCGATCGAGTTGCCGTGGCCGCCGAGGAACTTGGTGGCCGAATGGACCACGATGTCGGCGCCGTGCTCGAACGGGCGGATCAGGTACGGCGTCGCCATGGTGTTGTCGACGATCAGCGGGATGTTGTGGCGCTTGGCCACCGCCGCGATCGCCGCGATGTCGGTGATGACGCCGCCCGGGTTGGCGATCGATTCGATGAAGATCGCCTTGGTGCGCGGGGTGATCGCCGCCTCGAACGAGGCCGGGTCGTCGGTGTCGGCCCACACCACCGTCCAGCCGAAGTTCTTGTAGGAGTGGTTGAACTGGTTGATCGAGCCGCCGTAGAGCTTGTTGGCGGCGACGAACTCGTCGCCCGGCTGCATCAGGGCGTGCATCACCAGGAACTCGGCGGCGTGGCCCGAGGCCACCGCGACCGCCGCGGTGCCGCCTTCGAGGGCGGCGATGCGCTCCTCCAGCACCGCGTTGGTTGGGTTGGTGATGCGGGTGTAGATGTTGCCGAACGCCTGGAGCCCGAACAGCGACGCGGCGTGGTCGACGTCGTCGAACACGAACGAGGTCGTCTGGTAGATCGGGGTCGCCCGCGCGCCGGTCGCGGCGTCGGGGGCGGCGCCGGCATGGATCGCGAGGGTGTTGAAGCCGGGCAGGCGGTCGGTCATCGGGCGGCTCCTGTGAGCGGGACGGCGGGGCGGACGCCCCGGCAGGCTTGTTCAGCCGGCTCCCATGGCCGTCGCATGGGTCTGCTTAGGACCCGCTCACCGGGAGGGTCAAGACGATCCGGCGCGATCCGGCCTCCGCCCCGGTCCGGGCTCAGCGCTGGTCGCGGTGCCGGCGGCTCCTGGCGTGGTCGCGCGACCGGAGCTTGGTGCGGTAGGCTCCCGGCCCCGGATCGCGCCCGAGCACGCCGTTGACCCCGCCGACGGCGCCTCCCACCGCTCCGCCGACGATGCCGCCCACCGGCCCGCCGACGCGGTTGCCCTCGGCGGCACCGCGCTGCACCCCGCCGGGGACGCCCTGGGCCGAGGCGGCCGCGGGGACCAGGACCGCGAGGGCGAGGCCGGCGAGGACGTGGGTCAGGCAACGGGACATGGGGCGGCTCCTGAATTCCGGCCGGCGCGCGCCGGTCTGACGAGTCAACCGCCGAGCTTCCCGAAGGATCCGGCCGCCGGAACCGGTCCGGCGACACGGCCGTGAACTCCCCCGCGGGCCGCGGCGTTGAGCGCGGATGCCGCGGCCACGCTCGACGCTGGCACCCAGGCGAGAGGCGACGGATCATGGCTCACCACGGCAGCGGCGCGATCTACACGGCGGCGGCGGCCAACCTCGCGATCGCGGCGGCGAAGTTCGTGGGGAGCTGGTTCACCGGCAGCAGCGCGATGCTGGCCGAGGGCGTCCACTCCGTCGTCGACACCGCCAACCAGATCCTGCTGCTCGTCGGACTGAAGCGGTCCTCGCGGCCGGCGGATGCGCGCTTCCCGTTCGGCTACGGCCGCGAAGTCTATTTCTACGCCTTCCTGGTCGCCCTGCTGATCTTCCTCGGCGGCGGCGCCTTCGCGATCTACGAGGGCATCCACAAGATCGGCCATCCCGAGCCGGCGGCCGACGCGGTGATCCTCGGACGGACCATCCCGGGCTTCTGGATCAACCTCGCGATCCTCGGCTTCGCCGTGGCTGCGGAGGGGTTCTCCTGCATCGTGGCCCTGAGGGCGTTCTGGACCGAGAAGGGCCGGGCGCCGCCGGTCACCGCGATCCGCCGCAGCAAGGACCCGGCCTTGTTCACGGTTCTGGTCGAGGACGTGGCCGCGCTTCTCGGGCTGCTGGTGGCGATCGCCGGCGTCGTCCTGGCCGAGATCCTGGACCGGCCGGCCCTCGACGGATGGGCGTCGATCGCCATCGGCTGCATCCTCGTCGGGATGGCGCTGTTCCTGATGATCGAGACGCACGGGCTGCTCGTCGGCGAGGCCGCCGCACCGGAACTCGTCATGGCGATCCGCGAGATCGCGCAGGCGGAGCCGGCGGTGCATCACGTCAACGAGGTGCTGACCCAGCATCTCGGTCCGGCCGACGTGCTGGTGAATCTCAGCCTCGACGTGGACGACCAGATCCGGGCCGGCGAGATCGAGCGCCTCGTCTCGCGCATGGAGGCGCGGGTGCGGGAGCGCGACCCGCGGGTGACCCGCGTCTTCATCGAGATCCAGGCCCGGGCCGAGCAGGGCCGCCCGCGGCTCCGTCCCGCGTGAGCGATCCTGGACGGCGATTCCACGCTTGCGGTTGTAGCCGGACATGCACCAGTCGCTAGACTGGGGGTCGATTTGCGGTAACGATTCACCCCGTGACCGCGCATGACGACCTTCGATTGGAACAGGCCGCTTATTCCATACGATTTGGACCCACCGTCTTTTCTGAAAATGCAACCTGGGGTATAGGTGCCTCAGGGTGTGCGAACGAGGATCCACAGAAACTACGTTGCCGCTGTAGGCTTCTTGCTTCTGGCACCTTGCATGGCAAGCGCAGAACGGACAACAGATCGTGGTACCATCGCCCCTAGAGCGCATGGAACCCGCGCGAAAGCGATGCCGAACCTGCCGGTTACGATCCGAACAGGGGCGGAACCGGGTTATGCAGCACAAACACCGACAGACAGGACCCTGACGATGACGGATGTGGAAAGCCAGGAACAGGATACGCAGGATTCCGAGGAGTTCGTGGCCCTGACCGCGGACATCGTATCCGCCTACGTCTCGAAGAACTCGGTTCCGGTGGCCGACCTGCCTGGGTTGCTGAGCGCTGTCCACGGCGCATTGCGCGGTCTCGTGACGCCTCCCGAACCCGAACCGGAGAAGCTGACGCCGCCGGTTCCGATCCGCAAGACGGTGACGCCGGACCACATCATCTCGCTGGAGGACGGCAAGCCGTACAAGTCGCTGAAGCGGCATCTGGCCGGGCGCGGCCTGACGCCGGACCAGTACCGGCAGAAGTGGGGCCTGCCGCACGACTACCCGATGGTCGCCGCCAGCTACGCCGCCCAGCGCTCCGAACTCGCCAAGAGCATCGGCCTCGGGCAGCAGCGCAAGAGCCGCGGTGCCGCCAAGAGCGCCTGAACCGGCGCAGCAACGGTTCTCCCGCGTGGCGGTTCGCCGAGGGGCTCCGCGCCCTTCCCGGCACGAGGATCCGGATGTCTCGACGGGCCCGCACGCTCCAGGCGCGCGGGCCCTTCTCGTCTCGCGCGTCAGGACGCCGCGCTCGCCCGGGCGGCCACCGCCGTCACCGCCGTCATGTTGACGATGCCGCGCACGGTCGTGGTGTGGGTCAGGATGTGCACCGGCCGGGCCGCGCCGAGCAGGATCGGCCCGACGCTGATCCCCTGGCCGGCGACCACCTTCAGGGCGTTGAGGGTGATGTTGGCGGCGTCGAGGTTCGGCATGATCAGGAGGTTGGCCTCGCCGGTCAGCCGCGATTCCGGAAACACCCGCTCCATCAGCGGACGGCTGAGCGCCGCATCCGCCTGCATCTCGCCCTCGACCTCCAGGTCCGGCTCCCGCTCGGTGATGAGCGTCAGCGCCCGGCGCATCTTCGCCGCCGAGGCGTTGCGCGCGGTGCCGAAGCTCGAATGCGACACCAGGGCGACCCGCGGCGTCTGGCCGAACCGGCGCATCTCGGCCGCGGCGAGCAGCGTCATCCCGGCGATCTCATCGGCGGAGGGATCGACGTGGATGTAGGGGTCGCAGATGAACAGGGTGTGCCGCGGCAGTTGCAGCAGGCTCATCGCCGCGAGCCCGGTGACGCCCGCGGCGGTGCCGATCACCTCGCGCACCGGCCGCAGGTGGCTGTGGTACGAGCCGTAGCCGCCGCAGAGCAGGCCGTCGACGCAGCCGGTGCGCAGCAGCATCGCGCCGAACAGGGTCGGGTTGCGCTGCGCCTCGGCCCGGGCGACTTCCCGCGACAGCCCGTCCCGCTTGCGCAGGCCGTAATAGCCCTCGGCCACCTCCGCCGAGAGGGCGTCGTCGTCGAGACCGAGCACGTCGACGTCCTGCCCGACCGTGATGCGCAGACCGAGCGCCTGCATCTTCTGGGCGATCACCTCGGCGCGGCCGACCAGGACCGGGCGGGCCAGCCCCTCGTCGACCACCACCTGGGCGGCGCGCAGGATGCGGTCGTCCTCGCCTTCCGCGTAGGCGACCCGCTTCAGGCCGGGCTCGGCCGCGGCGGCGAAGACCGGCTGCATCACCGTGCCGGAGGTGTAGACCAGCCGTTCCAGCGAGCGCCGGTAGCCTTCGAGGTCGGCGATCGGCCGGGTGGCGACGCCGCTGTTCATCGCCGCCAGCGCCACCGCCGGGGCGATCTTGGTGATCAGCCGCGGGTCGAACGGCCGCGGGATCAGGTAGTCCGGGCCGAAGCACAGGTCATGGGTGCCGTAGGCGGCGCTCACCACGTCGGACTGCTCGGCCCGGGCGAGTTCGGCGATGGCGCGCACCGAGGCGAGCTTCATCTCCTCGTTGATCGTGGTCGCGCCGACGTCGAGCGCGCCGCGGAAGATGAACGGGAAGCACAGGACGTTGTTGACCTGGTTCGGGTAGTCCGAGCGCCCGGTGGCGATGATCGCGTCGGGCCGCACCGCCTTGGCCGCCTCCGGCCGGATCTCCGGCTCGGGGTTGGCGAGCGCCAGGATCAGCGGGTTCTGCGCCATGCCCTTGACCATCTCCTGGGTCAGGGCGCCGGCGGCCGAGAGGCCGAGGAAGATGTCGCTGCCCGGCACCGCGTCGGCCAGCGTCCGCGCCTCGGTCTTGCGGGCATATTGCCGCTTCTGCTCGTCGAGGCTGTTGCGGCCCTCGTAGATGACGCCGCGGCTGTCGGTGACGAGGACGTTCTCCTTGCGCAGGCCGAGGCCGACCAGGAGGTTGAGGCACGCGATGGCCGCCGCACCGGCGCCCGAGCAGACGAGGCGCACGTCCTCGATCTTCTTGCCGACCACTTCGAGCCCGTTGAGCACCGCCGCCGCCGCGATGATCGCGGTGCCGTGCTGGTCGTCGTGGAAGACCGGGATCTTCATCCGCTCGCGCAGGCGGGTCTCGATCTCGAAGCACTCCGGCGCCTTGATGTCCTCGAGGTTGATGCCGCCGAAGGTCGGCTCGAGGCTGGCGATGATCTCGACCAGCTTGTCGGGATCGGTCTCGTCGATCTCGATGTCGAACACGTCGATGCCGGCGAACTTGCGGAACAGGCAGCCCTTGCCCTCCATCACCGGCTTGCCGGCGAGCGCTCCGATGTTGCCGAGCCCCAGCACCGCGGTGCCGTTGGAGATCACCGCCACGAGGTTGCCGCGCGAGGTCAGCTCGGAGGCTTGCAGCGGATCCTTCTCGATCGCGAGGCAGGCGGCGGCGACGCCCGGCGAGTAGGCGAGCGCGAGGTCGCGCTGGGTGCTCATGTCCTTGGTCGGCAGCACCGTGATCTTCCCCGGCGTCGGGAAGCGGTGGTAGTCGAGGGCGGCCTTCTCGAGTTGCTCGTCCATTGCGTGTTCCTCCTGGGCATGAGGATGGGTCCGCCGGGCCGGCGGGGAAGGGGTGCGCACGGTCGAAACCGGCGGAGGCGGGTCCGCGAGGACGCCGGGCCGGGGCCGCGTCGCGCCGTTCCGTGTCGTGGTGGCTGGTGAACCGGTCTTGCTCGGGCGGATCGTCGTCGATCCGCGGGATGTCGGCTGGTCTCTCGCGGCGAGCGCAGCCTGGACTGGACGTGTCTGGGTCGATGCTGGGTGAGAAGTGTCCAAATCATGCGCCCGATTTCAAGGGCGCATGGCCCTCCCCCGCGGAGGGCACGGCTGTCCGGGGAAATTCCTGCTTGAAATCAAGCGCGGGATCCCCTCTCCCGAGTGGGAGAGGGGTAGGGGCGATCGAAGATCGCGCAGGGGGGCTCGGCCATGGAACAGGACGCCGACCGTCGAGCTGCGCAGCTCGACGCTTGGTGTTTCTCTCGGAAGCCGAGCCACCCTCATGCGGATCTTTCAGATCCGGCCCGGCCCCTCTCCCAATCGGGAGAGGGGAGGCGCGGGTCTACTTTTCCCCGGACAGCCATGCGCAGAGGGGGGGAGGGCTAACGGCGCGCTGTCAGTGCTTCTTCTTGGGGATGTACAGGTCGGTCAGCGTGCCCTCGAACGCCTCGGCCGCCATGCCCACCGTCTCCGACAGGGTCGGGTGCGGGTGGATGGTGAGGCCGATATCGGTCGCGTCCGCCCCCATCTCGATGGCGAGCGCGGCCTCGGCGATCAGGTCGCCGGCCGAGGGGCCGACGATCCCGCAGCCGATGATGCGGTCGGTCTCCTCGTCGAACAGCACCTTGGTCAGGCCCTCGTCGCGGCCGAGCGACAGCGAGCGGCCGCTCGCCGCCCACGGGAAGGCGCCCTTGCCGACCTTCATCCCGCGGCCCTTGGCCTCGTTCTCGGTCACGCCGACCCAGGCCACCTCCGGATCGGTGTAGGCCACCGACGGGATGACGCGGGCGTCGAACACGCTGTTCTGGCCCGCCGCGACCTCGGCCGCCACCTTCGCCTCGTGCACCGCCTTGTGGGCCAGCATCGGCTGGCCGACGACGTCGCCGATGGCGAAGATGTGCGGGACGTTGGTCCGCATCTGCTTGTCGACCGGCACGAAGCCGCGCTCGTCGACGATGACGCCGGCGGCGTCCGCCCCGACCAGCTTGCCGTTGGGACGGCGCCCGACCGAGACCAGGATCTTGTCGAAGGTGTCGGTCGCCGGGGCCGAGCCGCCCTCGAACGTCACCTTCAGGCCCTCGGGCAGGGCCTCGACCGCCGTGACCTTGGTCTTGAGGTGGATCGCCTCGTACTGCTTCTGGATCCGCTTCATCAGCGGCGTGACGAGGTCCTTGTCGGCGCCGGGAATGATCTGGTCCATCAGCTCGACGATCGTCACCTTCGATCCGAGGGCGTGGTAGACCGTCGCCATCTCGAGGCCGATGATGCCGCCGCCGATCACCAGCAGGCGCTTGGGCACGCCGTCGAGGTCGAGGGCGCCGGTCGAGTCGATCACCCGCGGGTCGGAATGCGGGATGAACGGCATCTGCACCGGCTCGGACCCGGCCGCGATGATCGCGTGCTCGAAGCCGATGACCTTCTTGCCGTCCTCGCCCTCGACCTCGATCTGGTTTTGGCTGACGAAGCGGCCGGTGCCGCGCACCACCGTGACCTTGCGCTGCTTGGCGAGACCCGCGAGGCCGCCGGTCAGGCGCTTGACCACGCCGTCCTTCCACTCGCGCAGCTTGTCGATGTCGATCTGCGGCGCCGAGAAGCTGATCCCGTGCGAGGCCATCGCGTGGGTCTCGTCGATGACCTTCGCGGCGTGGAGCAGGGCCTTCGAGGGAATGCAGCCGACGTTGAGGCAGACGCCGCCGAGCGTCGCCCAGCGGTCGACCAGGATCACCTGCCGGCCGAGGTCGGCGGCCCGGAACGCGGCGGTGTAGCCGCCGGGGCCCGGCGCCGAGCACCACCACCTGCGCCCGCATGTCCTCGCCGGCGACCGGCGCCTTCGGAGCGGGCGCCGCCCTGGTCGGGCTGCCGTCGAGGGTGGCGCTCGCGGCCGACGAGCCGTAGCCCGCCTGCCCCTCGCCGGCCTTGTGCGCGCCGGTGCTGAGCCCCGGCGTCGCCTGCACCGCCTTGCCGGCCTTGTCGGCGGTGATGGGCTTGGGCGCGCCCTCCTCGGCGACGCCCTCCATCACCAGGATCAGGTCGCCCTCGGTGACGGTGTCGCCGGGCTTGACCTTCACCTCCGCCACCCGCCCGGAGACGGGGGAGGGCACGTCCATCGTCGCCTTGTCGGATTCGAGGACCACGATGGTGTCGTCGACCTGGATCGTGTCGCCGGCCTTGACCGGGACCTCGATGACCGGGACGTTCTTGAAGTCGCCGATATCCGGCAGTTTGACTTCGTTGCTCATCTTTTCACCTCCCTGGATGCCGGTGTCCTCAGACGACGAGGCGCCGGACGTCCTCCAGGACGTGGGCGAGGTGGCGGGTGAAGCGCGCGGCGAGCGCGCCGTCGATGACGCGGTGGTCGTAGGAGACGCAGAGCGGCAGCATCATCCGCGGCTTGAACTCCTGGCCGTTCCACACCGGCGCCATCTTCGAGCGCACGACGCCGAGGATCGCGACCTCGGGAGCATTGACCAGCGGGGTGAAGTGGGTGCCGCCGATGCCGCCGAGCGACGAGATCGTGAAGGTCGCGCCCTGCATGTCGCCGCCCGACAGCTTGCCGTCGCGGGCCTTCTTCGACAGCGCACCGAGTTCCTGGCTGATCTCCACGATGCCCTTGCGGTCGGCGTCCTTCACCACCGGGACGACGAGGCCGTCCGGCGTGTCGACCGCGACGCCGATGTTGTAGAACTTCTTGAGGATCAGCGCGTCCTTCTCGGGGCTCAGCGACGAGTTGAACTCCGGATGCTGGCGCAGGGCCGAGACCGCGGCCTTGATGAGGAACGACAGCAGGGTGACGCGGTAGCCCTTGTCCTTGCCGGCGGTGTCGAGTTCCTTGCGGTAGGCGTCGGTGTCGGTGATGTCCGACTCGTCGGTGTGGGTGACGAGCGGCACGTTGAGCCAGGACCGGTGCAGGTGCGGGCCGGAGATCTTCTTGATCCGCGCCAGCGGCCGGGTCTCGACCGGGCCGAACTTCGAGAAGTCGACCGCCGGGATCTCCGGGATGCCCATCCCGCCCGAGGGGGCCACCGCGGTGCCGGAGGCCGGAGCCGGGGCGGCCGAGCGGGTGAGGTGGCCCTTCACGTCCTCCTTGGTGATCCGGCCCTTCTCGCCGCTGCCCTTGAGGACGTTGAGGTCGACCCCGAGTTCGCGCGCGAGGCGGCGCACCGCCGGGCTGGCATGCACCTTCGAGAAATCGGGCACGTTCGACGGAGCCGGCGTCGGCGCGGGCGGCGGCGGAGCGGCGGGATCCGGCTCCTGCTTCGGCATCAGCGCGGCGGTGTCGGCGGCCGGGGCCGCGGCGGCGGCCGGCGCGGCGGCGGCGGATGCGGCCGCCGGCGGCTTGGCCTCGCCCTCGCCCTTCAGCAGCAGGAGCGGGCTGCCCTCGCTCACCTTGTCGCCGATGCTGACCAGAACCTTCTCGATCACGCCAGCGGACGGGGACGGGACCTCCATCGTCGCCTTGTCGGACTCGAGCGAGACGATCGGGTCGTCGGCTCCGATCGTGTCGCCCTCCTTCACCAGGATCTCGATGATCGGAATGTCCTTGAAGTCACCGATATCCGGAACCTTGACCTCGATCGACACTGGTTACTCTCCCAATAGATGATTGCCAGGTGCAGCGGTTTTTCTTGGTGCAGCGGTTTTTCTTGGGGCGGCGCGGACGTCATCCCGGCCCTCGGGGCCGGGAGCGGCCGGCCCCTCCCGCGGGGGGAGCCGGCGCCCGTCTCGACTCAGACCGTCCAGGGAGCGGGCTTCTCCGGGTCGAGGCCGTACTTGGCGATCGCCTCGGCGACCTTTGCGGCCGGAAGCCGGCCGTCCTCCGCGAGGCTCTTGAGCGCGGCCACCGCCACCCAGTAGCGGTTGACCTCGAAGAACTCGCGCAGGCGGACCCGGTAGTCGGAGCGGCCGAACCCGTCGGTTCCGAGCACCCGGTAGCGGCCGGGCACGAACGGCCGGATCTGCTCGGCGAACAGCCGCATGTAGTCGGTCGCGACGATCACCGGGCCGTCGCGGCCGGTGAGGCAGGTCTCGACGTAGGAGGTCTTCTGGGTCTCGGTCGGATGCAGCAGGTTCCAGCGCTCCACGGCCAGCGCCTCGCGGCGAAGCTCGGTGAAGCTCGGGCACGACCAGATGTCGGCGCCGACCCCGAAATCCTGCTCCAGCAGCTCGGCGGCGGCGATGACCTCGCGCAGGATGGTGCCCGAGCCCATCAGCTGCACCCGGCCGTTCTTGCCCGCCTTGCCCTCGCGGAACAGGTACATGCCCTTGAGGATCCCGGCCTCGGCCCCTTCGGGCATGCCGGGATGCTCGTAGTTCTCGTTCATCACCGTGAGGTAGTAGAACACGTCCTCCTGCTCGGCGTACATCCGGCGCAGGCCGTCCTGCACGATCACCGCCACCTCGTAGGAGAAGGTCGGGTCGTAGGAGACGCAGTTCGGGATCGTGGCCGAGAACAGGTGGCTGTGGCCGTCCTCGTGCTGGAGGCCCTCGCCGTTGAGCGTGGTGCGCCCGGCGGTGCCGCCGATGAGGAAGCCGCGGGCCCGCATGTCGCCCGCCGCCCAGGCGAGGTCGCCGATGCGCTGGAACCCGAACATCGAGTAGTAGATGTAGAACGGGATCGTCGGCGCGTCGGAGTGCGAGTACGACGTCGCCGCCGCGATCCAGGACGACATCGCCCCGGCCTCGTTGATGCCCTCCTGGAGCATCTGGCCCTTCTCGTCCTCGCGGTAGTACATCAGCTGGTTGGCGTCTTCCGGCCGGTAGAGCTGGCCGACCTGGCTGAAGATGCCGAACTGCCGGAACATGCCCTCCATGCCGAAGGTCCGGCTCTCGTCGGGCACGATCGGCACGATGCGGTTGCCGATGTTCTTGTCGCGCAGCAGGGTGTTGAGCACCCGCACGAACGCCATGGTGGTGGAGATCTCGCGCCCCGCGGTCTCCTTGAGCTGGGCGGCGAAGGCCGACAGCGGCGGGATCTCCAGGCTCTGCGACTTCTGGCGGCGGGCCGGCAGCGGGCCGCCGAGGGCCTGGCGCCGGGCCATCAGGTAGCTGTGCTCGGGCGAGCCTTCCGGGAAGCGGATGAACGGGATCTCGCCGATCTGCTCGTCGGAGAGGTCGATCTGGAAGCGGTCGCGGAACTGCTTGAGCACCGCCTCGCCCATCTTCTTCTGCTGATGGGTGATGTTCTGGGCCTCGCCCGCCTCGCCCATGCCGTAGCCCTTGACGGTCTTGGCGAGGATGAGGGTGGGCTGGCCCTTGTGCTTCACCGCCGCGCTGTAGGCCGCGAAGACCTTGCGCGGGTCGTGGCCGCCGCGGGTGAGCCGCCAGATGTCGTCGTCGCTCCAGTCGGCGACCAGCGCCGCGGTCTCGGGATACTTGCCGAAGAAGTGCTCGCGGATGTAGGCGCCGTTCTTCGACTTGAAGTCCTGGTACTCGCCGTCGACGCATTCCTCCATCACGCGGGCCAGCATGCCGGTGGTGTCGCGCGACAGAAGCTCGTCCCAGCCCGAGCCCCACAGCACCTTGATGACGTTCCAGCCGGCGCCGCGGAAGTTCGCCTCGAGTTCCTGGACGATCTTGCCGTTGCCGCGCACCGGGCCGTCGAGGCGCTGGAGGTTGCAGTTGATGACGAAGACGAGGTTGTCGAGCTTCTCCCGCGCGGCGAGCGAGATCGCGCCGAGGGACTCGGGCTCGTCCATCTCGCCGTCGCCCATGAACGCCCACACCTTGCGGCCGTCGGTCTGGGCGAGGCCGCGATGGTGCAGGTAGCGCAGGTAGCGCGCCTGATAGATCGCCATCAGCGGCCCGAGGCCCATCGAGACGGTCGGGAACTGCCAGAAATCCGGCATCAGCCACGGATGCGGGTAGGACGACAGGCCCTTGCCGCCGACTTCCTGGCGGAACTTGAGCAGTTGCTCCTCGGTCAGGCGGCCTTCGAGATAGGCGCGGGCGTAGATGCCCGGCGAGGAGTGGCCCTGGACGTAGATCAGGTCGCCGCCGTGCTCGCCGTCCGCTCCGTGCCAGAAGTGCATGAAGCCGGTGTCGTACAGGGTCGCGGCCGACTGGAAGCTCGCGATGTGGCCGCCGAGTTCCGATGAATCCTTGTTGTTGCGCAGGATGATCGCGATCGCGTTCCAGCGGATCGCCGAGCGGATGCGGTGCTCGATCTCCCGCTCGCCCGGATGCGCGTCCTGCTTCTCGACCGGAATCGTGTTCACGTAGGCGGTGTTGGCCGAGTACGGAACCGGCGCGCCCTTCTTGCGGGCGCCCTCGATCACCTGCTCGATCAGGAAGTGCGCCCGCTCCGGGCCTTCAACTTCCAGGACGCCATCGAGCGAGTCGAGCCATTCCTGGGTCTCGACCGGGTCGAGATCACGGCTGCGGTCCATCCTATCCTCCCTTGTCTTGCTCATGACCGGCGCACCGGTCTTTGTCGCCCGGTTGCATCGTTCATGCCAGAGCTCTCGTTACGGAAACTGGTTGGTTTACAGTGGGTTGGACTTTTGTAGGGATGGGCGGGTGCGACATTCCGCATTATTCGTGGCAGACTGTCCGGAAAATCGCACGGCTGCGGTCTGGCGGCGGTCGCCCGCTACCGGGTGGAAGGGCTCACTCGGTCTTCGGCCCCGACCCGCCGAATCCCTGCTGGAACATCTTCAGGAACAGGCCCTGCATCTGCTCGGCATTCTGCGGGAACTGGGTGAACCAGCTTCGCAGGATCGCGTCCGGCGAGAACCGCTCCATGTCGGCGAGCATCCGTCGCTCGATCTCGGCCATGACCGCCGCCTGCATCGGCTCGACGTTCGGAAGTCCGACGAACTGGCGTGCCTCGAGCGGGGTGCAGTCGACCTCGACGCGGAACTTCATCGACAATGTCCTTCCCGGGCCCCGGTCTGCGGCCCTCCCGGCGGCGCGGCACCGCGGCCGTTCGCGCCTATACCGGGCGGAGCCGCCATGATGCCCTCATCCGCCGCCAAACGAGAGACATTTCGGCGGGTTTGTAAAGCTGCAGTGCAGAAACCGGTTTTCATACCGCCTCGATCCGCGCCCAGGGCGCGTCGCGCAGGTGCCTCTCCAGGAACCCGATCAGCGCGGTGACCCGCGCCGGACGGCGGCTGCCCGGGGGCGTCACCAGGTTGAGCGCCACGGGCGGCGGCGACCAGCCGTCGAGGACCCGTTCGAGCCGGCCGGCGGCGATGTCGTCCCAGACCAGGAAATCCGGCTGGATCGCGAGGCCGAGCCCCGCCCGCAGCGCCGGCCCGAGGGCGTCGGCATTGTTCGCCCGCAGCTTGCCCGCCGGCACCGCGACCGCCTGCGAGCCGTCCGCGTGGGTGAAGTGCCAGCGGTCGGGGTTGGGCAGGTAGGCGTAGCCGAGGCAGTCGTGCTCCGCGAGGTCGCGGGGGTGGCGCGGACGGCCGCGACCGTCGAGGTAGGACGGTGCGGCGACCACCGAACGCCCGACCGCGCACAGGCGCCGCACCCGCAGGCTCGAATCCTCCAGCGCGGCGATGCGCAGGCCGAGGTCGAAGCCGCCGCCGACGAGGTCCACCACCGCGTCGCTGAGATGCAGGTCGACGCAGACCTGCGGGTGCTCGGCGAGGAAGGCCGGCAGCAGCGGCGACAGGTGCTTGAGGCCGAACGACATCGGCGCGGCGAGGCGCACGACGCCCCGGGGCGTCGCCGACTGCGCCAGGGCGTCGGCCTCCGCCGCCTCGCCCTCGCTCAGGATGCGCCGGGCGGCGCCGAGGGCGGCCCGGCCGGCCTCGGTGAGGGCGAGGCGGCGGGAGGTGCGGTGGAACAGGCCGGTTCCGAGCCGGGCCTCCAGCCGCGCCACCGCCTTCGAGACGGTCGCCTTCGACAGGCCGAGCTCGTCCGCGGCGCGGGAGAACGAGGACAGTTCGGCCACCCGGGCGAAGATCGCCCAGGCCTCGAAATCGGGCAGCGCCATGGTGCGGATCCGGAAACGATGCGTTTCGATCGTTTCGGTTCTCGCGTGAGGAGGCAAGCCCTACCTTGCCCTCACCGATCAGCGCCCCGGGAGGGGCAGCAGGGAGCCGAGACCGTGCCGAAGATCCTCGTCCTCTACTATTCGAGCTACGGCCACATCGAGACCATGGCCGGGGCCATCGCCGAGGGCGCCCGCGCCGCCGGCGCCGAGGTCGCGGTGAAGCGCGTGCCCGAAACCGTGCCCGAGGAGGTCGCCCGCGCCAGCCACTACAAGCTCGACCAGCCCGCCCCCGTCGCCACCGTCGAGGAGCTGCCGGATTACGACGCGATCGTCATCGGCACCGGCACCCGCTACGGCCGGATGTCGTCGCAGATGGCCGCCTTCCTCGACCGCACCGGGGGGCTGTGGGCCAAGGGCGCCCTCAACGGCAAGGTCGGCGCCGCCTTCACCTCGACCGCCTCGCAGCACGGCGGCCAGGAGACGACGCTGTTCTCGATCATCACCAACCTGCTGCATTTCGGCATGGTGGTGGTCGGGCTGCCGTACTCGTTCCAGGGCCAGCTCGGCGTCGACGAGGTCGCGGGCGGCGCGCCCTACGGCGCCACCACCATCGCGGGCGGCGACGGTGCCCGCCAGCCGAGCGCGACCGACCTCGACGGCGCCCGCTACCTCGGCCGCCACGTCGCCGGGATCACCGCCAAGGTCGCGGGCTGAGGCGGGGGCGGGCCGCCGGACGGCTCCGGGAACGAGCGGATCGTTGACAATCCGGGCTCGTTCCATAGTATCCGCGCGCGTGCCGCCCCCTTCGGGCGGCGCTTTCATTTTGGCCGACCCTGTCTGGTCGACCGCGACGGAGACGATCGTGACGTCTGCCCTTCTGCCGACTTACGCCCGGGCCAAGGTCTCGTTTGAGCGGGGGGAGGGCGCCTGGCTGGTCGCCCGAGACGGCTCGCGATACCTCGACTTCGGGGCCGGCATCGCGGTCAACGGCCTCGGGCACGCCCACCCGCACCTCGTCGCCGCGCTGACCGAGCAGGCTCAGAAGGTCTGGCACGTCTCGAACCTGTTCGAGATCCCGGAGGGCGAGCGGTTCGGCCGGCGCCTCGTCGACGCCACCTTCGCGGACGTCGCCTTCTTCGCCAATTCCGGCGCCGAGGCGAACGAGGCCGCGATCAAGATGGCGCGCAAGTACCACGCCGCCGGCGGCCACCCGGAGAAGTTCCGGATCATCACCTTCCAGGGCGCCTTCCACGGCCGGACGCTCGCCACCATCGCGGCCGGCGGGCAGCAGAAGTACATCGAGGGCTTCGGCCCGAAGGTCGACGGCTTCGATCAGGTCCCCTACGGCGACCTCGACGCCCTGAAGGCGGCCATCACGCCCGAGACCGCCGCGCTGATGATCGAGCCGATCCAGGGCGAGGGCGGCGTGCGGGTGATCCCGTCCGACTGGCTGCGCGCCCTGCGCTCCCTGTGCGACGAGCACGGCCTGCTGCTGATCCTCGACGAGGTGCAGAGCGGCGTCGGCCGCACCGGCAAGCTGTTCGCCTACGAGTGGTCGGGCGTCGCGCCCGACATCCTGTCGGCGGCCAAGGGCATCGGCGGCGGCTTCCCCCTCGGCGTCTGCCTCGCCACCGCCGAGGCCGCCCGCGGCATGACGGTCGGCGCCCACGGCACCACCTTCGGCGGCAACCCGCTCGCCATGGCGGTCGGCAACGCGGTGCTCGACGTCGTGCTGGCGCCGGGCTTCCTCGACCACGTCCGTCAGGTGGCCTTGCTGCTCAAGCAGCGTCTCGCCTCGCTCCAGGACCGCTTCCCCGGCGTGATCGAGGAGGTTCGCGGCGAGGGCCTGATGATGGGCCTGCGCCTCGCCGTGCCGAACACCGACTTCGCCGCCGCGGCCCGGAACGAGCACCTCATCGTGATCCCGGCCGGCGACAACGTGGTGCGGCTGCTGCCGCCGCTGATCATCGGCGAGGCGGAGGTGGGCGTCGCCCTCGACAAGCTGGAGGCGGCCTGTTCCGCCGTGACGACGCAGGCGCGGGGAGCCGCAGAGTGATGAACGCCCCGCTGAAGACCGGGACCCGGCACTTCCTCGACCTCGCCGACTTCTCGCCGGGGCAACTGCGCACCGTGCTCGATGCCTGCGCCGACCTGAAGCGCGTCCGCCGCAAGGGCGTTCCGGCGGCCGAGAAGCCCCTCGCCGGCAAGTTCCTGGCGATGGTGTTCGACCGTCCCTCGACCCGCACCCGCGTCTCGTTCGACGTCGCCATGCGCGAGCTCGGCGGCGAGACCCTGATGCTGACCGGCAAGGAGATGCAGCTCGGCCGCGGCGAGACCGTCGCCGACACCGCCCGGGTGCTGTCGCGCTACGTCGACGCGATCATGATCCGCATCCTCGACCACGGCATGATGCTGGAACTGGCCGAGCATGCCGAGGTCCCGGTCATCAACGGCCTGACCAAGCAGTCGCATCCCTGCCAGATCATGGCCGACATCCTCACCTTCGAGGAGCACCGCGGGCCGATCAAGGGCCGGACGGTGGCGTGGTCGGGCGATGCCAACAACGTGCTGGCCTCGTGGGCGCACGCGGCGGCGCGGTTCGACTTTCGCCTCACCGTCGCGACCCCGCCGGAACTCGCGGTGCCCGACAACCTCGTCGCCTGGGCCCGCCGCGAGGGCGCCAGGGTCGAGGTCACCCACGATCCATTCGAGGCCGTGGCCGGCGCCGACGCCGTCGTCACCGATTGCTGGGTCTCGATGGGCGACGAGGACGAGTCCCACCGCCACAACCTGCTCCAGCCCTACCAGGTCAACGCCAAGCTGATGGCGGCGGCGGCCAAGGACGCGGTGTTCATGCACTGCCTGCCGGCCCATCGCGGCGAGGAGGTCACCGCCGAGGTGCTCGACGGGCCGCAATCGGTGGTGTTCGACGAGGCCGAGAACCGCCTCCACGCCCAGAAGGGCATCCTCGCCTGGTGCCTCGGCGCCGTCCAGGCGTGAGCCTCCTCCCGCCGGCCGCTCCGGGCCGGCGGAGCGGGTGTTTCGGCAGAGTCGGCCCCGGCAAAGCCGCCGGGGCCGCGCCGCTTCGCGAAAGCGGATCGCGTGCCCATATAGGGGGAACGCCGGTCTCCCGACGCGGCGGCTCACTCGTCCTCGGCGCGGTCGTCTCCGGTCACAGGGACCGGGCTTTCACCGCGCGGGCGAACCCGGATCCGGGGGCGGGGCCGCGGCGTCGGGAAACCTTCGGGGTTTCCCGCGCGCCCGGCCCCTGCGCGCCCTCGTCCTCGGACATGCCATGACGTCTGCCGCCTCCCCCCAACCGACCGAATCCGCCCGCGAGGGTTTCGCCCGCGAGGGCCTGGACGACGTGATCCTGCCCTTCGCCGTCGAACCCCTCGACGTGCGCGGGCGCGTGGTGCGCCTCGGCGCCTCGGTCGACACCATCCTGCGCCGGCACGGCTATCCCGAGCCGGTGGCCCGGGCGCTGGCCGAGGCCGCCGCCCTGACCGCCCTGCTCGGCGCGTCGCTGAAGTTCGAGGGCCGGTTCCAGCTCCAGACCAAGACCGACGGTCCGGTCGACATGGTGGTGGTGGATTACGAGGCGCCCGACCGGATCCGCGCCACCGCCCGCTTCGACACCGAACGCCTCGCCGCCCTCGGCGGGCGTCCGGCGCCGGCGGAGCTGCTCGGCCGCGGCCATCTCGCGATGACCATCGACCAGGGCTCGGCCCAGAGCCGCTACCAGGGCGTCGTCGCCCTCGACGGCCAGGGCTTCGAGGAGGCGGCGCACCAGTATTTCCGCCAGTCCGAGCAGATCCCGACCCGGGTCCGCCTCGCGGTCGCCGAGCAGGTCGAGGAGGGGACGCGGGCGTGGCGCGCCGGCGGCCTGCTGCTCCAGTTCCTGCCGCAATCCCCCGACCGGGCGCGGCAGGCCGACCTGCCCCCCGGCGACATCCCGGAGGGGCACGAGCGCCTCGGCGAGGGCGGGGTGCCGGAGGACGACGCCTGGGTCGAGGCCAAGTCCCTCGTCGCGACGGTGGAGGACCACGAACTCGTCGACCCCACCGTGTCGAGCGAGCGGCTGCTCTACCGCCTGTTCCACGAGCGCGGCGTGCGGGTGTTCGAGGGCCAGCCGGTCCACGAGGTCTGCCGCTGCTCGCGCGAGCGGGTGATGGGGATGATCCGCCGCTTCTCCGACGAGGAACGCCGCGACATGGTCGGCGAGAACGGCCGCATCGGCATCACCTGCGAGTTCTGCTCGCGGCACTACGACCTCGATCCCGCCGAGGTCGAGGCGGAGATCGCCGCCGACGCCGCCCCGTAGCGGCTCTTCGGGGACAGCAGCTCTTCGGGGACAGCGGCTCTTCGGGGGATAAGCCGGGGAAGGCGGGAACTTTCGGCCGCAGCGGCGCCTTCCTAGGCGCCCGCGCGAGCTTGGGCGCTCGCACGGGCTTGAGCTTCTCCCTGCATTCCGGAGCCGTCGATGTCCCGCCCTCTCCTTGCCGCCGCGATCCTGCTGGCCGCGTCGTCCGGCATCGCGGCTGCCCAGCCGGCGGACGCCCAGCCCGCGGCGCCCGCCACCCTCGACAACAGCCTGCGTCCGACCTTCGTCGCCCAGGAGCCGACCGACATCGTCGCCTCCAAGCTGATCGGCCTGACGATCCAGAACAAGGCCAGCGAGACCATCGGCTCGGTCACCGACGTCGTGTTCGGCCCCGACCTCGCGGTGAAGTCCTACGTCGTCGGCGTCGGGGGCTTCCTCGGCATCGGCACCAAGTACGTCTCGATCGCCCGCAACGCGCTCGCGGTCACCCGGGTGGACGACCGCACCCTGAAGGCGGTGATCGACACCGACAAGGATCAGCTCCGCGCCGCGCCCGAATACGTCTACCTGTCGCAGCAGGACAGCAGGAAGGACTCCGCCGCCCCGGCGCCGAAGCCCGACCCGGCCCCGGCGACCGGCCCGTCGAGCCCGGCGACCGGCGCGAAGTAGGACCACCGAACCCGCCCTGGCGCCGGGGCCCGCCGCGCGTAGACTGTCCCGGTGCGGCATGCACCGGAGTGCGGAACATGGCATCGGGGGACGGCGGGCGGGTGCGGCGCGCCTTCGCGGTTCAGGCGGGCCATTGCGAACGGATGGGTTCGCCCTTCACGGCGACGCTGTGCCGGCTGCTCGGCGAGCGGCTGGACGACCGCACGGCGATCGGCCGCCGGGTCCTCGGCTGGTCCGGCGACCCGGAACTGGACGCGCTGCCGCTGCGGCTCGCCGGCGGGTTGCACGCTCTGGTGCGCCGCGGCCGGCTGCCGGCGCTCGCCGCGCTCTACCCGCCGGCTCCGCCCGATCCGGAGCCGCTGTGGACGGCCCTGTCCGACGCCGTCGCGACCGCGGAGGCCGATCTCGGCCCCTGGCTCGACGGCCCGCCGCAGACCAACGAGGTCGCCCGCTCCGGTGTGCTGATGCCCGGCCTGATGGCAGTGGCCGCCGCGACCGGCGGGCGTCCGGTCGTGCTGTGGGAACTCGGTGCCAGCGGCGGCCTCAACCTGCGGCTCGACCGCTACGCCTACGATCTCGGCGGTCGCGCCGCCGGGGAGGCGGAATCTCCGGTGCGGCTCGCCCCGGCCTGGAGCGGATCGCCGCCTCCGGACGCTCCGGTGCGCATCATCGAGCGCCGCGGCGTCGACCTCAACCCGCTCGACGCCGGCCTGCCGGCCGATCGCGAGCGGCTGACCGCCTACGTCTGGCCCGACCAGCGCGAGCGGCTGGCCCGGATCGAGGCCGCCCTCGCCCTCGCCGCCGCCGACCCTCCACCCCTCGACCGCGCCGCCGCCGGCGACTGGCTCGCCCTGCGCCTCGCCGCGTCACCGCTGCCCGGCACGGTCCGGGTGATCCAGCACTCGATCGCGCTGCAATACTTCCCGCCCGCCGAGCGGGCGCGGATCGCCGCCCGGCTGGACGAGGCCGGCGCCTCGGCGACCCCCGACGCGCCGCTGGCGCGGCTCGCCTACGAGGCCGACCCGACGCGGGCAGGGCTTCCGATCCTCGACCTGACGCTGTGGCCGGGCGGCGAGACCCGCCGGATCGCCACGGCGGATGCCCACGGCCGCGCGGTGCGGTGGCGGGGCTGGGACCGGTAGGGTCGGTTCGGTGCCGAGGTGCCGTCCGGCCCCGCGCCGCCACCGGAGCGTCGGCAGGCCGACGCTCACGCCTCGCACATCCGTGCGGCGGCCTGCACGACCTGCCGGAACTCGACCGGCTTGCGCAGGCGTGCGACCCCGTCAAACCGCGCCGGGATCACCACGTCGTCGTAGCCCGTCACGAACACGAACGGCACGCCTCGCTCCTGCAACGCCTCCGCCACCGCGAAGCGCGCGCCATTCCCGAGGTTGATGTCCACCACCGCGCAGCACGGCGCCTCGCCCGCGATGATGGTCAGCGCCTTGTCCTCATCGCCGACCGGGCCCATCACGGTGCCACCCACCTTGCTCAGGGCTCGTGCGAGGTCTGTCGCCAGGAAGTAGTCGTCCTCGACCACGAGCACCTGGCATCCGCCGAGGTTCGCCTCGCCCACCATATCCAATGCCCCTCCCGCGATCGTCGTGCTCAGCGTGACGGCGTCCGTCTCGAGGATACTGTTTCCCCGTCGCAGCGGGAATTCCAGCCGGCAGCGCACGCCGTCCGGTTCGAACGCCAGAGTGCCGTTCCCGTTCAGCTCGTAGGGGATGCGCTGCTCGATCAGCGACGTGCCGAAGCCTTTCCGCTCCGGACGCCGCAGGGTCGGGGCCGCGCAGGTTTCGATCCAGTCCAGGTGCAGCCACGGCTCGTCCTCCTCGTAGCAGACGCGCCACGTGACGCCGAGCCGCCCGGCCGCGTGGGAGAAGGCGCCGTGCTTGACCGCGTTCGTGGTCAGTTCATGCACGGCCAGGTTGAGAATCTCCGCCGTCTTCGGCGCGATCAGGATGTCCGGACCGGCGATCACGAACTGAGTGTCGGATCCGGCCTGGGCCTCGACCTCGGTCCGGATCAGGGTGGCGAGATCGACGCCGACGTTGGCGGCGTGGGTCAGCAGCGTCTGCACCCGGGCGAAAGCGCGCAGCCGCCCCTGCAGGCGGTCGCGGTAATCGTCCACGTCGCCGGCGGTGTCCCCGGTGCGGTCGGCCACCGAGCGGATCAGGGCGAGGATGTTGCGCACCCGATGCTGGAGTTCGAGCAGCAGGATGGCCTGATGCTCGGCGGCCTGCTTGGCATCGGTCACGTCCTCGGCGATGCCGCCGATGCGCTGGACGCGGCCATGCTCGTCGAGAAGCGGGAAGTCGGTGTCGCGGATCCAGCGGAAGGCGCCATCGGTGGGGCGCAGGATGCGGAACTCGTGGGTGACCGCCTCCCCGTGCCGCGCCCGCTCCAGGTGCTCCAGGGCGCCGCCGCGATCCTCCGGCACGATGTTGGCCGCCCAGAGCCTCAGGTCGCCGAGGATGGCCTCGGGCGCGAGGCCGTAGATGTCCCGGATGGCCGGGCTGACGTACTCCATCGCCAGCGTGGCCGCGTCCCTGATCCAGAGCCCGTCGGACGAGCAGGCGGCGAACTGGGCGAAGCGCGCCTCGCTCGCGTGCAACGCATCCTCCGCGCGGGCGCGCTCGACGGCGTCCCAGGTGCGCTCGGCCGCCTCCTCGATCAGCTCGGTCTCGTCGCGCGTCCAGTGCCGCGGTGCAGCCGAGAGGACCGTGAGGGCGCCGACCAGACGGCCGTCCTTGATCAGGGGTACGACGACGAAGCCGGCATGACCGACCGCGATCACGGCCGGCCGTTCCGACACGGAGATCAGCGGCGACGAGGCGGCGTCGTCCACGACCACGTTGCGCTCCTGCCGCAGGATCCGGACCATCCAGGCGAACGCATCGAGGGAATGCGACCCGATCGAACTGCCCGAACCCTCGCGCCGGAATTCCCGCGCGACCACGATGGCTTCGGCCGTCTCGTCGACGACCCCGTAGTTGACGCCGGCGGCGCTCAGGTGTTCGCCCAGAAGCAGGCTCGTCGCGGCCTGGACCTCGATCGGGTCGGTCAACGGCCGCAACGCGTCGCTGAGCTTGAGCAGGAAGATCTGGCGCTCCTCGCTGGCGCGCAGGGCCGATTCGGCCCGCATGCGCCCGCCGATCTCGGAGGCGACCGCGTGCACGTAGGCCGGACGCCCGTCCTCCTCCCGCACGGGCACGAGAACGGCGTCGAAGACGTCCGCCGCCGCGTCCTCGCCTCGGGTGTCGACGGGCTGGCCCACGACCTGTACCGTCTCGCCCGCGAAAGCCCGTGCGTAGTACGGCGCCACGGTCGCCCATCCCTCCGGGAAGATCTCCACCAGCGGACGGCCGAGGGCGGCGGGATGCCGGTCGCCGTAGAGGCTCGCGGCGGCGTCGTTGTAGATCAGGATGCGCTCGGGCCCGCAGACGAGGCTCGCGACGAGGGGGTGGGCCAGCACCTGCTCGACCATGACCTTCAGGCGGCTCGACCAGCCCGAGACCGGTCCGAGCGGCGTGCCGGCCCAGTCGTGTGCGCCGATGAGCGCGGCCATTTCGCCGGTGCCGTCGGGCCAGTGCGCGTCAGTCTGTGTCATCAGCCTAAGAAGCCGAGGCGGCCCCGGCGGTCATTGGCATGGATTAGTTCCGCGCTCGCCGCGCGGGCGGATGCGGGCCTGCGCGGCCGCGGCGTCGGGCCACCCCGCCGGAGCGGCCTCCGCAGCTCAGCCCGCCTTCCGTCGCCGCCGGCCGGAGATGGCCGGCAGGAGCCCCGCTACTCCCGCCGCCCCGGTCCCGAGGGCCGGCGCCATCCCCATCGGCGGCACGTGGAGCCAGCCACAGGCGCGGTCGGGTTCCTCGCGGATCGAGGAGCGATCTGTTCCGGGAACGGCCGGTCCTAGGCCTCCGGACGCCCGATCCACGCGGCCGGCGGGGCGATGCCTGTCGCCGCAGCCGTCCTCAGCCCGCCGCGCATTCCCGGATCAGCCCGCGCATGAACGCCTCGCCGGCTTCCAGGGCCGCCAGGGTGATGTACTCGTCGGACTGGTGCGCCTGGTTGATCGAGCCGGGACCGCACACCACGGTCGGCAGGCCCGCGACCTGGAAGCGGCCGGCCTCGGTGGCGTAGGGCACCGAGACGGTGCGGTTGCGTCCGGCGATCCGCATCGCGAGGCGCTCGGCCGGCGAGCCGGGATCGGGGGCGAGGCCGGGCACCGAGGCGTCCTGCACCGTCTCGATCCGGCCGTAGGGGCCGTGGCGGTTCAGGCGCTCGCGGGCGACCTCGTCGGACTTCTGCGCGAACAGGGCCGGGATCTCGGCGAGGTCGAGGTCGGGCAGGCCGCGGAACTCCCACAGGAACTCGCACGATTTCGGCAGGATGTTGCGGGCGGTGCCGCCGCCGATCATCCCGACATGGACGGTGCTGTAGGGCGGGTCGAAGCGGCCGCTGGCATCGCCCCGGGCGACCATCCGGTCGGCGATGCGGTTGAGTTCGGCGACCAGCTCGGCCGCGGCCATCACCGCGTTGGCGCCGAGCGCCGGCTTCGAGGAATGCGCCTCGTGCCCGTGCACGGTCGTCACGCAGGTGACGATGCTCTTGTGCGCGTCGGCGACGTCGAGGTCGGTCGGCTCGCCGACGATCACCGCGCCGGGCCGCGGCAGGTCGTGGCCGAGTCGGGCGATGATGTCGGCGACGCCGAGGCAGGTGGTCTCCTCGTCGTAGGACAGCAGGAGGTGGACCGGCGTGCGCAGGCCGGCGGCCTGGAAGTCCGGCGCCAGGGCGAGGGCGAGGGCGCAGAAGCCCTTCATGTCGACCGCGCCGCGGCCGTAGGCGCGGCCGTCCGCGACGCGCAGGGTGAACGGGTCGGTGGTCCAGGACTGGCCGGCCACCGGCACCACGTCGGTATGGCCCGAGAGGACGACGCCGCCGTCCCGCATCGGCCCGAAGGTGGCGAACAGCGCGGCCTTGTCGCCGGCGGCGTTGGGCGCACGCACGACGGGCACGTCCCAGGCGGCGAGGTAGTCTTCCACGAAGTCGACCAGCGCGAGGTTCGACTTCTGGCTCTCGGTATCGAACGACACGAGGCGCGCGAGCATCTCGAGCGGCGTCAGGCGGGGGGGGGCGCTCATCGGCGCTTCTCTCGGCTCGGTGACGTCAGTGCAGCACCCGCCGGGCATGGGGCGAATCGAGGGAGAAGGCCGGGATCGCCGCCTCGAAGCTGCCGCCGTCCGGGGTCGCCATGGTGTAGGTGCCCTCCATGGTGCCGTCCGGCGTGGTGAGCGGGCAGCCGCTGGTGTAGCTGAACGATTCGCCGGGACCGAGGACCGGCTGCTTGCCGACCACGCCGGCGCCACGCACCTCCTGCAACGCCCCGCGCCCGTCGACGATGCGCCAGTGCCGGGAGCGCAGCTGCACCCGCTCGATGCCGTTGTTGGTGATCTCGACCGTGTAGGCGAAGAAGTACCGGCTGTCGCCCGGCGAGGACTCCTCCTCGACGAAGCGCGGCGTGACGGTCACGCTGATGCCGTGGGTCTCGGCCTTGTACATCGGGGCCTCCGGTGGCTGGCCGCCAGGACCTCAGGGCGACAGCCGCGTAGGGTCGTGGTACGGCCGGGTCCCACGGCCGTCAATTGCCAGGAAGAGCGGTCGGCATTCCCATGGGAGAGCCCGCCGGGCCCTACGACCGATGGATCGTTCCTCCGCCGCCCGGCGGTTCCCGTTCGGGCGGGTGGCCGCGCTGCACGCCGCGGCCGTCGCCGGCACATTCGTGGCCGCCCTCCTCGTCGCGCGCGGCGAGCCGGCCGCCGCGCTGCCGGTCCTGCTCGCGCCGCTGCTGCACGCGGCCGCCGGCCGGCCGCTGCCGGTCATCGAGCGGCTGCTTCCCGCCGGCGTCGCCCTCGCCTTCGCCTGGGCGGATCCGGGCCTGGGGCCGTTCTCCCTCGTGCTCGCCGCCGCGCTCGCTCTCGACGCCGCGGTCACGGGCGGGCTCGCGCGCCTCGTCGCGGCCGGGCGGCTGCCCGGTCTCGGCGGCTTCGCCTCGCTGATCCTGCCGGGGCCGGCGGCGGGGCTCCTCGCCGGAGCCGTCCTCGCCGCCGCGGCGTGGCATCCGGCGTGGTTCGGGCTCCTCGCCGCCGGCCTCGCCGGCCTGACCCTGATGGGGGCGGTGGCGCGCGCGACCCTCGCGGTGATCGTGCTGCGCGCCGGGGGGCCGGAGGAGCCGTAGGCCGGGATCCCGCGCGGCCTTCACGCATCCGCAACCCCTTGATACGACAAGGGAGGCGAGGATGGGCCGGCGATGGTGCAGTTGCAGGACGGGATTCAGGCGTCACAGGGCATCGCGGCGCTCGCCGCGGCCGGGGTGATCCGCGGGGCCGCGCCGTTCGCGGAGGATCAGATCCAGCCGGCGAGCCTGGACCTGCGCCTCGGCGCACGGGTGTGGCGGGTGCGGGCGAGCTTCCTTCCCGGCCGGACCCGGGACGTGGCGGCGTGCCTCGCGAAGCTGAAGCTGCACGAGATCGACCTCAGCCAGGGCGCGGTGCTGGAGACCGGCTGCGTCTACATCGCCGAGTTGCAGGAGGGGCTGGCGCTGCCGCCGGACCTCGCGGCGAGCGCCAACCCGAAGAGTTCGACCGGGCGGATCGACGTGTTCACCCGCGTCATCACCGACCACGCGCGGGAATTCGACATGGTCGAGCCTGGCTATGCCGGTCCGCTCTACGCCGAGATCTCGCCGCGGACCTTCCCGGTCCTGGTCCGCACCGGCTCGCGGCTGTCGCAACTGCGGTTCCGCAAGGGGGCGGTGCGCCTCGACGACGCGGCGCTGGCGCGCCTGCACGCGGCGAGTCCCCTGGTCAGCGAGGCGCAGCCGTCGTTCCAGGGCGGGGTCGCGGTCTCGGTCGACCTCGCCGGGTTCGACGGCCTCGTCGGCTTCCGGGCCAAGCGCCATACCGGCCTCGTCGATGTCGACCGGCCGCGGACCTACCCGGCCGGGGAGTTCTGGGAGCCGCTGCACGCCGACGGGTCCGGAACCCTGATCCTCGATCCGGGTCAGTTCTACATCCTGGCCTCGAAGGAGGCGGTGCAGGTGCCGCCTGACTTCGCCGCCGAGATGGTGCCGTTCGATCCGCTCGTCGGCGAGTTCCGGGTCCACTACGCCGGCTTCTTCGATCCCGGCTTCGGCCATGCCGCCGCCGGCGGCAGCGGCGCCCGGGCGGTGCTGGAGGTGCGCTCCCGCGACGTGCCGTTCATGCTGGAGGACGGCCAGATCGTCGGCCGCCTCGTCTACGAGCGCATGGCCGAGCGCCCGGCCTCGCTCTACGGCGCCGCGTCGGGCTCGAACTATCAGGCGCAGGGTCTGAAGCTGTCGAAGCACTTCGTGTGATACGATTTCCGGACGATCAGTTCCGACAATCGTATCACCAGCCCGCGCGGCGCATGAGCGAAGCCGATTTCCGCATCGCGAAGCGATCCAGCAGGGATCGCCTGAAGCGATCAATCGGATTTCGTATGACGGCGGGGAGCGGTCACAGCCCGTAGCGGGCCCAGGTCGCGCGCTCCTCCACCGCCGCCAGCATCCCGTCCACGGCCGCGAGCCCGACGGCGCCGGGTTCCTTGCGCCGCAGCAGGCGGGCGAGCAGCCCGCCGCGGACCTGCTCGACGACCCGGATCTCGACCGTCTCGCCGTAGCGGCCGCGCAGCACCCCGCGCACGTCGCCGAGGGCGTCGACGAGGCCGAGCGCCACGCCCTGCTGCCCGGTCCAGATCGCGCCGGAGAACAATTCCGCCTCGTCGCCCGTCAATCCGGGACGGCGGGCCTTGACCAGCCCGGAGAACAGCGCCTGGATCTCGGCCTGGATGCCCCTGAGCCGGGTGATGTCGGCCGGGTCCTCGGGCCGGAACGGGTCGAGCATCGCCTTCGACGGGCCGGTGGTGTGGACCCGGCGCTCGATCCCGAGGCGCTCGATCAGGCCCTGGAAGCCGAACCCGGCCGAGACCACGCCGATCGATCCGATCACGGAGGCGGGGTCGCAGATGATCTCGTCGGCCGCGCAGGCGATCATGTAGCCGCCCGAGGCCGCCACGTCCTCGACGAAGGCGAGCACCGGCAGGGCCGTCTCGGCGGCGAGCGCCCGGATCCGGCGGTGGATGAGGTGCGACTGCGCCGCCGAGCCCCCCGGCGAGTTGATGACCAGCGCCACCGCGACGGCGCCGGGGGTCGCGAAGGCCCGCTCCAGCGCCGGGGCGCACAGGCCGAGCGACAGGCCCTGGCGCAGCGGCGACACGGCCCCGATCGCCCCGCTGAGGCGCACGACCGGCACCACGGGAGCACGGCGGCCGAGGCGCCCGGGCAGGAGGGCGCGCAGGGCGCGGAGCGGGGAGGGCATGGGACGTCTCCGGCTGAAACTCGGCCGGAAGGGTTAGGGGGCGCGGGACGCCACCGCAAGCGCGGGCCGGTTCACCGTCGCGGGTCCCCCCGGCATCACCGGCCGGAAAGGCGGCTGGACCTGCCGCGGCCCCGCCCCAGCTATCTGCCGATCCCGGATGCGACGCCGGTCGTGGCGGCCGCGTGCCTCTCCGGGACGGGGGCGCAGCGCCCGTCGGGTCTGCGCCGGGAACCCCAGGGAGGGAGTGACGATGCGAGTCCTGCGGTGGATGACACTGCTGCTCACGATCGCAGCCGGAGGTCTCGGACTGTCGGTCGGCCGCAGCAGCGCGGCGGTCTCGCCGGGCGGCGCCTCGGCGGTCGCGGGCGAGACGCCGATGGTGAGCCAAGCCTACTGGCATTACCGGCGCTACGGCTACAGGCCGGTCCGGCGCTACTCCTATCGTCCCTACCGCAGATACCGGTACTACCGGCCGTATCGCCGCTACTACCATCGGCCCTACCGGGGTTACCGCTACTACCGTCCGTACCGGCCCTATCACTACCGCCGCTACTACCACCGGCCGCGGTTCTATATCGGCTTCTGACGCTTGCCCGGCGACGTCCGCCCGGGTGCCGGTCCTCGACCCGTTCGGCGCGGTCGCCGGCGTCCCCGACCTGTCGGGGCCGGCGCTGGACGGCGCCTCGCACGCCCTCGGTCCGGTGCGGCTCGCCGTCGATGCCATGAAAATGCAGCAAAATCGACGATCTAGAGCAGGATCCGATTGCAGCGTGATCGGACCCTGCTCCAGTGTTCGAGGGACGCCGCCTCGTGGCGGCGAGCCGCATCGGGCTCGGGCTCGACGGATCGGCCCTCGGCCGCGAAACGTTCGAGGCCCTGTTTCCCCGGGTCGCGAGCGGTCGCGGCGGTACGCTCAGCCGCGCCGCGCGTCGCCTTGGGGTGAGCCGCAGCACGCTCTACCGCCGCTGCCCTGCCGCCGGACGGCGCGGAGCGGCGCCGGGCACCTATTCCGAAGCCGGGTTCGGAGCGACCGGGGCCGGGGTCTCGCCCGGCTGAACGCCGTCGTAGCCCTCGATCACGATGAGGTCGATCTCGGCGCCGCCCTCCTGCTTGGCGCGGGCGTCCTGGTACTCGGTCGAGTTCCAGCAGGCGAGGGCGTCGGCGTAGCTCGGGAACTCGATCACCACGTTGCGCTCGCGGCTGGTGCCGAGCGCGGTCTCGAAGCTGCCGCCGCGGACCAGGAACCGGCCGCCGAACCTGGCGAAGGCGGCACCGTTCGCCGCGACGTAGTTCTTGTAGGAATCCGGCTTGGTCACGTCGACCCGGCCGATCCAATAGCCCTTCGCCATCGCGTTTCCTCCCTGTTCGTTCGATGCCTTACAGCGCGTCCTCGATCTCGGCGACGATGCGCCGGGCCATGTCGCGCGGGTCGGCGGCGGCGGTGATCGGACGGCCGACCACGAGGTGATCGACGCCCGACCGGATCGCCGCGCCCGGGGTGACGATGCGCTTCTGGTCGCCGGCCTCGGACCCGGCCGGCCGGATGCCCGGTGTGACGATCAGCCGGTCCGGACCGATGAGGCCGCGCACCGTTTCGGTCTCGGTCGCCGCACAGACGATGCCGTCGATGCCGATCTCCCGCGCCGCGGCGGCGCGCATCGCGACGAGGTCGGCGACGTTGCGGGCGTAGCCGGCCTCGCGGGCGTCGTCGTCGTCGTAGGAGGTCAGCACCGTGACGGCGAGGATCCTCAGGCCCGAGCCCGGCACCGCGTCGCGCCCGCGCACCGCCGCCCGCATCGTCTGCGGATAGGCGTGGACGGTGAGGAAGGTCGCACCGAGCCCGGCGACCGACTGCACGCCCTCCTCGACGGTGTTGCCGATGTCGTGCAGCTTCAGGTCGAGGAAGACCTTGAGTCCGGCGCGGACCAGCCGCTCGGCGAGCCCGAGGCCGCCGGCATAGCCGAGGCGGTAGCCGATCTTGTAGAAGCGCGCCGCGTCGCCGATGCGCTCGATCAGGCGCTCGGCCTCGTCCGGGCTCGCCATGTCGAGGGCGACGATGAGGCGGTCGAGGGGGCTGATGGGCTCGGGCATGGTCTCTCGCGATCGGTCGTCCGCACGGACCACATCCCGGACCCGGAAATCAAGCGGATGGGGCCATTTCCCATGCGGTCCGAGGGTGCGCGCTCGCTGGCGTCGTTGCCAGCCCTTCCACGATGAAGTAAGGTTTTCTCCTTACTTTTCGATGGGCAACGACATGGCGATACCCGTTCGCGAGCGAAGCAAGATCACCGCGAAGGGACAGACGACGGTTCCCAAGGCCGTACGTCAGGCGCTCGGCGTGGGCTACGGCGGCGAGATCGACTACCTCGTCGATGAGAGCGGCCGGGTGAATCTGGTCAAGGCGGAGGAGGAAACGGACCCCGTCATCGACGGCTTCCTGACCTTCCTCGCGCAGGACATGACCCGCAATCCCTCGCACATCGTGGCCTTCCCGGCCGAACTCGCGGAGCGGATGGCCGCGCTCACGGCCGGCATGACCGTCGATCTCGACGAGGAGATCGACGGGCCCGTGACGCTCTGAGCCATGGTCATCAACGGCTGGACGGTCTTCGCCCATCCGCTCGTGCTCGATCAGTTCGAGAGGGCGACGGCAGCCGTCGACAAGGCCAAGTCGGTCGACCCGGAGGGCTACCAGGGGACCGCCCAGGCGAAGCTGCTGGCCATGCTCGTCAAGCTGGTCTTCGAGACGATTCCGGCCGATCCGACCCGGCCGGACTATCGCCAGGGCAGCACGCTCGGGGATGCCCGGAAACACTGGTTCCGGGCCAAGTTCGGCAACGGCCGGTTCCGGCTGTTCTTCCGCTTCGACAGCCGGACGAGAGTCATCATCTTCACCTGGGTGAACGACCAGACCACGCTGCGGACCTACGGTGCGAAGACGGACGCCTACCATGTCTTCCGGGGAATGCTCGACAGGGGCAATCCGCCCGACGACTGGCGGGCGCTGCTGGCGGCGGCCTCGGAGGAGACCGCCGTCGAGCGTCTGAAGACGATCAAGCCGAGATAGGGCCCACCCCCGTCACCCGCGCCACCTCCGCCTGCAGCACCGGCACCAGCTCGGCCTCGAACCACGGGTGCTTCTTCAGCCATGCGGAGTTGCGCCAGGACGGGTGCGGCAGCGGCAGCACCCGCGGCCGGCGCGGCTCGGCCAGGATCTCGCGCCAGCGCGCCACGGTCGCGGTGAGCCCCTCCTTCGCCGTGCCGAGGTGCCAGCCTTGCGCGTACTGGCCGATCACCAGGATCAGCTCCAGCTCCGGCAGCCCGGCGAGCAGTGACCGGCGCCAGGTCTCGGCGCATTCCCGCCGCGGCGGCAGGTCGCCGCCCTTGGCGTCGTGGCCGGGGAAGCAGGCGCCCATCGGCACGATCGCGACCCGGCCGGCATCGTAGAAATCCGGCTCGGCGAGGCCGAGCCACGCGCGCAGGCGGGTGCCGGACGGGTCCTGGAACGGAATGCCGCTCCGGAACGCGCGGTTGCCCGGCGCCTGGCTGGCGATGCACAGCCGCGCCGTGACGCGGCCTTGGACGATCGGGCGCGGTTCGACCGGCAGGGGAGGGCCGTAGGCCGGCGCGTCCCGGCACAGGCGGCAGGCGCGGAGCGCGGCCGCGACCTCCTCGAACGGGGCCGGGCGCGTCGGAGCCTCGCCCGACAAAAAGCGAGCGCGGCTCGCGCCACGCTCGGAAGGGGATCGAAACGTATGGGGTGCCATCACCCTAAGATGGGAACGGCACCCCGGATGTGCGCTGCGTCACACGCCCCGCAGGGCGGCGAGATCGAGGGGCAGCGAGCGCAGGCGCTGTCCGGTGGCGGCGAAGACCGCGTTGGAGATCGCCGGGGCCAGCACCGGCACGCCGGGCTCGCCGATGCCGGTCGGCGCTGCGTTCGAGGGCACGATGTGGACCTCGACCACCGGCATCTCGCTCATCCGGGTCGGCTCGTAGGCATCGAAGTTCTTCTCCTGCACCTCGCCGTCCCTGAAGGTGATGCGGTTGCGCAGCACCGACGACAGCGCGAAGCCGACCGCGCCCTCGACTTGGGCGCGGATCACGTCGGGGTTGACCGCGACGCCGACATCGACCGCCGCGACGATGCGGTTGACCTTCACCTTGCCGGAATCGGCGGTGACGTCGGCGACCATCGCGACGTAGGAGCCGAAGGACTGGTGCGCCGCGACGCCGAAGCCGCGGCCGGGCTTGGTCTCGCGGCCGGTCCAGTTCGCCTTCTCGGCCGCGAGCCTCAGCGCACCCGAGAGGCGCGGAGCCCCCTGGAGCAGGCCGAGGCGGTAGGCGACCGGGTCCTGGCCGGCGGCGTGGGCGAGCTCGTCGACGAACGCCTCCATCGCCTGCCCCGTATGCGAGTGCCCGACCGAGCGCCACCACAGCACCGGCACGCCCTCGCGGGCGTTGTGGACCTCGAACCGGTAGGCCGGCAGGGCGTAGGGGGTGTCCGATGCGCCCTCGACCGTGGTCGCGTCGACGCCATCCTTGACCATCGCGGTCTCGAGCGGCGTGCCGATGAGGATCGACTTGCCGACCATCGTGTGCTGCCAGCCGACGATCGCGCCCTTGGCGTCGAGGCCGGCGCGGATGCGGTGGTAGGCCGCCGGCCGGTAATAGCCGCCGGTGATGTCGTCCTCGCGGGTCCAGACGAGGTGGATCGGCTTCGTCTCGCCGGTCGCCTTCAGGATGTGGGCGGCCTCGGCGAAGTAGTCGGCGTTGCCGGTCGCCCGGCGGCCGAACGAGCCGCCCGCCCACAGCGTGTTGATCCGGACCTTGTCGGTGGTGGCGCCGAGGATCCTGGCGACGACGACCTGCTCGATGGTCTGGAACTGCGAGCCGGCATGGATGTCGTAGCCACCATCCGCCGCCTTCTCGATGGTGGCGTTGAGGGGCTCCATCGGCGCGTGGGCGAGGTAGGGGAAGCTGAACTCCGCCTCGACCACCTTGGCCGCGCCCTTGATCGCCGCCGCGGCGTCGCCGCGCTGCGACGCGACGAGGCCGGGCTTGTCGGCGAGCGCCTTGTAGGCCGCGAGCTGCGATTCCGACGATTGCCGTTCGGCGCCGGCCTCGTCCCAGGCCAGGACCAGGGCCTCGCGGCCCTTCATCGCCGACCAGGTGTCGCGGGCGACGACGGCGACGCCGCTCGGGATCCGGACCACGTCGACCACGCCCGCGACCTTGCGGGCGGCCTTGTCGTCGACGCTCTTCAGCGTCGCGCCGAATTTCGGCGCCCGCGCGACCACGGCGGTGAGCTGGCCCGGGCGGCGGACGTCGAGGGAGTAGACGGCGCTGCCGTCGGTCTTCGATGCCGAATCGAGCCGCTGCAGCTTGGTGCCGATCAGCCGCCACTCGCCCGGCTCCTTCAGGCGCGGGTTCTCCGGCACCGGCTGGGCGGCGGCCCTGCCGGCGAGCGCCCCGAAGCGGGCCTCCCTGCCGGAGGGGTGGCGCAGCACGCCCTTCTCGACCGCGATCTCGCCGGCCGGGACCTTCCATTCGGCGGCGGCGGCCGCGACCAGCATCGCGCGGGCGGCGGCGCCGGCCTTGCGCAACTGCATCCAGGAATTGGCGACCGCGGTGGAGCCGCCGGTGCCCTGGATCGGGCCGAAGGCGAGGTTGTTGTAGAGCGTCGCGTCGGCGGGCGCGAAGGCGGTGCGGATCGTCGCCCAGTCGGCGTCGAGTTCCTCGGCCACGATCGTGGCGAGCCCGGTCGTGTTGCCCTGGCCCATGTCGAGGTGCTTGATCACCACCGTCACGGTGTCGTCGGCGCCGATGCGCACGAAGGCGTTGGGCTGCGGCTTGCCGGCCGAGAGGTCGGGCGCGCCGGCGGCGAGCGCCTTCATGCCGGCGAGGTCGAGGCGGAAGCCGACCACGAGGGCGCCGGCCGCGGCGGCCGCGCCGGCGAGGAAGGTGCGGCGGGAGGGGGTGGGGGCGTCGAACATCGCGAGGGAACTCCCGGTCAGGCGAGGGAGCGGGCGGCGTCGTGGATCGCCGCGCGGATGCGCTGGTAGGTGCCGCAGCGGCAGATGTTGCCGTCCATCGCGCCGTCGATGTCGGCGTCGGTCGGGGCCTTGTTCCCGCTGAGCAGCCCGATCGCCGAGACGATCTGGCCCGACTGGCAGTAGCCGCACTGGACCACGTCGAGCTTGCGCCACGCGGCCTGCACCGCCTCGGCGACGCGGCCCGACACGCCCTCGATCGTCGTCACCTTGGCCTCGGCGACGTCGCCGATCCGGGTCTGGCACGAGCGGACCGGCTGGCCGTCGAGCAGCACCGTGCAGGCGCCGCACTGGGCGATGCCGCAGCCGTACTTTGTGCCGGTGAGGTCGAGGTGGTCGCGGATCGCCCAGAGGAGCGGCATCTCGGGGTCGGCGTCGACCTCACGGGTCACGCCGTTGACGGTCAGCTTCGGCATCGCGAGCTCCGACGTTCGGTTGGAACCGTTCCAACCCGCCTTGTTGAGCCCGCCTCTGCCGCGGGTGCAAGGGTCGCCGATGTGCGCTGGCGCACAATCGGATCTTGCCCCAACGGAAGATGATCAACCGGATTAGCTCGCAATCGCACGACCGAGGCAGGGCTACCTTAATCTATTTCTCCGAAGGTCGGCCCCGGTACGCGGTGAAGCAGCGGGAGCGGCGCAGCCAGGGCTCATGTCGGAACTCACGGCGCAGATGGTCCAGCGCGGGCGCGGCCCGACGGCGGAGGAGGCGGCGCGGCGGCGCCAGCTCGCCCGCGACGTGCGCTCGGCGCGCGAGCGGCTGACCTCGTCGATCGGGCTGGAACGGGCCTTCGACTACGAGCTGCTGCGCCTCTACGCCGAGTACCGGATCGGTGCGTTCCTGCCGCTGATGCTGCTGGCGCTCTGCGTGGCGGCGGCCTCGGCGTTCTGGTCGCCGGTCGCCGCGAGCGCGGCGTGGTTCGGCGGGGTGCTGACCACCGCCGGCGGCGTCGCCGCCTTGTCCCGCTTCCTGCTCAAGGCCGACCCGGACCACCTCTCGCTGCGCTCGGCCCGGCGCCGGGCGATGGTCGGGGAGTTCCTCCAGAGTTCGGCCTGGGCGCTCCTCGTGCTGATGGTGTTCTCGATCGATTCGACGAATGCCCGCACCTTCGTGATGTTCGCGCTCGTGATCGTCGCCGCGGTGACCACGACGCTCTCCGCGACGGTCCCGCTCGCCGCCTATGCCGGCCTGCTGCCCCTGAGCGCCGCGGCCCTGTCGCTGCTCGCGATGACCCGCGACATGGAGTCGGTGCTGCTGATCACCATGGCGGTGGGGGCGCAGCTCTTCTTCCTGCTGCTGTCCAACCACCTCCACGCCTCGACGGTGGCGGCCCTGCGCTCGCGGGCGGAGAAGGACGCGATCTTCGGCGAGCTGGAGCAGGCCAAGGCCAATTCCGACGAGGCGCGGCGGCGGGCCGAGGAGGCCAACCTCGCCAAGTCGCGCTTCCTCGCCACGATGAGCCACGAGCTGCGCACCCCGCTCAACGCGATCCTCGGCTTCTCCGAGGTGATGAAGAACCAGGTCTTCGGCCCGCACGCGGCTCCGTCCTACCAGGAATACTCCACCGACATCCACGACAGCGGGCTGCACCTGCTCAACCTGATCAACGAGATCCTCGACCTGTCGCGCATCGAGGCGGGGCGCTACGAGCTGAACGAGGAGGCGCTGCAACTCGCCTACGTGGTGGAGGAATGCCGCCACATGATGTCCCTGCGGGCGCGCGCGAAGAACCAGAGCTTCCGGGAGCTGATCGACCCGTCGCTGCCGCGGCTCTGGGCCGACGAGCGCGCGGTGCGCCAGATCGTGCTCAACATCCTGTCGAACGCGATCAAGTTCACCCCGCCCGGGGGCGAGATCGTCGTCAAGGTCGGCTGGACCGCCTCCGGCGGCCAGTATGTCAGCGTCAAGGATACCGGGCCGGGCATCCCGGAGGACGAGATCCCGACCGTGATGTCGTCGTTCGGCCGCGGCTCGCTGGCGATCAAGACCGCCGAGCAGGGTTCCGGCCTCGGCTTGCCGATCGTCAAGGGCCTCGTCGACCTCCACGGCGGCAGCTTCCTGCTCAAGTCCAGGCCGCGGGAGGGAACCGAGGTCATCGTCACCTTCCCGACGGTGCGGGTGATGGATGCGATGCCGGCGATCGACGTGGAGGAGGATCCGGCGCGGGCCGGGCGCGTCAGGGCGGCGTGAGTCGGGGCGGCGGCTGCCCGGGCGGCCGGTCCCGAATGATGTCGAGAAGAGTCCGCCCCCCTTTCCCGGACGAGTGGAGCGTCGGCGGAAGGAGGTCCGGGAACCAGCACGAGAGACCGCGAAGCGTCCGGAGCCCTGCGACGGTGCAGGATGCAGAGAGCCGCTTCGCGGCCCGTCCGACGTCTGGATCCCGGATCTCCTCCCACTGCGTTCCAGCCGTCCGGGAAACGGGGAGGGGCTTCTCGCGGGCGAACAGCGCAGCTCAGCATGCTCTCAGCCTCGGCTGCGTTGCCGTGCGTGCGGGTTCCCATGGTTCCTCACGGGCTGAAGATCAGCACGAGGTAGACCAGGAACACCAGGAGGTGCACCGCGCCTTCCAGGATCGTGGTGCCCTGGCGCGAGAAGGTCAGGATGCTGAGCACCAGCGTGACCGCGAGGAGCGCCATCTCGGTCTGCGCGAGGCCGAGCACCACCGTCTGACCGGTGATCAGCCCGATCGTCAGCACCGCCGGCACGGTGAGGCCGACCGTCGAGGTGACGGCGCCGAGGCAGAGATTGATCGCCCGCTGCAACTCGTCGCGATGGATCGCCTTGATGGCGCTGATGCCCTCCGGCGTGAACACGATGGCGGCGATCAGCACGCCGCCGAGGGCGGTCGGCGCGCCGAGGGCGCCGATGCCGTGGTCGATGATCGCCGCGAGGCTCTTCGAGAGTAGCACGATCGGCAGCAGGCTCGCGAGGAGGAGGCCGGTATGCTTGAGCAGCGGCCCGGCCCGCGTCTCCCGCTTCACCGGCACTTCCGGCACCGGCCCGGATTCGCCGGCCGAGGTCAGGGTCGCGGCCTCGAAGAAGTCGCTGTGCCGTCCGGTCTGGATCAGCAGGAAGATGGCGTAGAGGGCGATGGTGAACAGCGAGAACGAGACCGACTGGAGGGTCGTCAGGGTCCCGCCGCTGGTCGAGGTGGTGAAGTTCGGCAGGATCATCGCGATCGTGGTCAGCGGGATGATCACCGCGAGGTAGGCCGCCGCGCCGTCGAGGTTGTAGTTCTGGCGGTGGTGGCGCAGGCCGCCGACGATGAGCCCGACGCCGACGAGGCCGTTCATCACGATCATCAGGACGGCGAACATCGTGTCGCGCCCGAGCGTCGGCGCCGCCTTGGCGCCGAGCATCACCGCGGCGACGAGCGCGACCTCGATGATGACGATCGACAGGGTCAGGATCAGCGTGCCGTAGGGCTCGCCGAGGCGGTAGGCGAGTTCCTCGGCCTCGTGCACGACCCCGAAGGCCGACCACAGGATGACGCCGAACAGCCAGACGAACAGGAAACCGGCCCGGAGCGGCGCCGAGAGGTCGCCGAGCCATCCGGCGCCCAGGAACAGGAACGCGGCGACGCTCCCCCACGCGACACCAAGCCTCGCCGCCATCATGCCGTCCGCTCCGTTCCTGCCTGTGAGGAAGGACGAGGATAAGGGCGGAGGCGGGAATTTCCAGCGGCGAAGCTTCGGCCCGGGGCAGAGTCCGCGGGCGAAGCCGCAGTACAGCCGCCGCGCCCCATGGTAGAGGCGACCCGGCTGGACGGACCGGCCGGCGGTGATGACGAGCGGGAGCCCGCCCGCCGGAGGGACTTCACGTCGGCGCGGGCCGAGGATGGTCTCGACGATTGTCCGCCGTCACTGGCGGGATCTCGGCCGCCCGGAAGCGGGACCCGCCGCGGGTGATCCACCCGGGATCGCGAGGTCCCCGGGCGTGTCCGGAGATGCCGGTTCGTTGCGCCCGAACCGGCCGCCGGCGCAACGAATTTGCCGGCGCGCGCCGCGGCCGGGTCACGATCTTTCGTGATGCGCGGGCCTGCCATGTGCCGCAACGGCGCGAAGGGCTATTCCCTGGATTGATTCGCTTGGCTAAAAGCCGGCCCGTCGCACGGCCGCTCCAGCGCCCGGAGCGTTCGCGTTTTCCAAGCCGACAGCACAAGGGGGAGCCGCCATGCGGGTCTATTACGATCGGGATGCCGACATCAATCTGATCAAGGGGAAGAAGGTCGTCATCGTCGGCTACGGCAGCCAGGGCCACGCCCATGCCCTGAACCTGCGCGATTCCGGCGTCAAGGACGTGATCGTCGCCCTGCGCAAGGGCTCGGCCAGCGCCAGGAAGGCCGAGGCCGAGGGCTTCCGGGTGCTCGAAGTCGCCGACGCCGCCCGCGAGGCCGACGTGGTGATGATGCTGACCCCCGACGAGCTTCAGGCCGAGATCTACCGCGACTCGCTCGCGCCGAACATGAAGCAGGGCGCCGCGCTGCTGTTCGCCCACGGCCTCAACGTCCACTTCAACCTGATCGAGCCCCGCGCCGACCTCGACGTGCTGATGGTCGCGCCGAAGGGCCCCGGCCACACCGTGCGCTCCGAGTACCTGCGCGGCGGCGGCGTGCCGACCCTGATCGCGATCGCCCAGGACGCCACCGGCAACGCCCACGACCTCGGGCTGTCCTACGCCTCGGCCAATGGCGGCGGCCGCGCCGGCATCATCGAGACCACCTTCAAGGAGGAGTGCGAGACCGACCTGTTCGGCGAGCAGGTCGTGCTCTGCGGCGGCCTCGTCGAGCTGATCAAGGCCGGCTTCGAGACCCTGGTCGAGGCGGGCTACGCCCCCGAGATGGCCTATTTCGAGTGCCTGCACGAGGTGAAGCTGATCGTCGACCTCATCTACGAGGGCGGCATCGCCAACATGAACTACTCGATCTCGAACACCGCCGAGTACGGCGAGTACGTGACCGGCCCGCGCATCATCACGCCCGAGACCAAGGCCGAGATGAAGCGGGTGCTCACCGACATCCAGTCGGGCACCTTCACCCGCAACTGGATGCTGGAGAACAAGGTCAACCAGACCTCGTTCAAGGCCACCCGCGCCCGCAACGCCGCCCACCCGATCGAGGAGGTCGGCGAGCGCCTGCGCGGCATGATGCCGTGGATCAAGGAGAAGGCGCTGGTCGACAAGTCCAAGAACTGATCCGAGAACTGATCGATCGGATCGAGGCGGCCGGGATCCCCGGTCCGTCCGGGCCGGCTCCGAGAGGGGCCGGCCTTTTTTCCTGGTCCACGCGGCCGGGCCGGCGGCCAAGAAACCGGCGGCCAAGAAAAAAGGCCGCTCTCGCGAGCGGCCTAAGTCTAGGGAGGAAACGCCCAAAGAGGGCAGCAGGGCCGCGACGCCATCGCGACCTTGCAATGCACAATTTATATCGCGACGCACAAAACGCAAGTCCGGAGGACGAGATCGCGGCCGTTCCGGAAGCGTGGCCGTCTTGCGCGAAACGCATGGAACGATCCGGGCGGTCGCCTTGAGGGCGGCTCCGGCCGGCCGTGGTTTGGACCGGCGGGTTGGGCCGGCGGCTTGGACCAAAAGGCGAGGAGGCATCCGGAACCGCAACTTCTCGGTGTCTGTTCTCGCTGTATGTGACACGAAACAGGAGGAAGCCCATGAGGCTGACGACTCTCGCAGGAGCCTGCGGAATCGTGCTGATGAGCATGGGGGCGGCGATGGCCGGTCCGTGCGCACCCGGCCAGCAGGCGAACACCGCGAACAAGAGTTCGACCGTCGATCCACCGGCGACCGCGACCGTCTCTCCCGGCGCCAAGGCCGAGTCGCCGGGCACGGTCGGCGCGATGCAGAACGTCGGCTCCAATACCGCGACGTCGCCGAGCGACGTGGCCAAGCAGAGCCGCGGCGAGAACACCGCGGCACAGGACGCCAACAACTGCTGATCGCGACGCCACCGAGGCAGCGCGCCACCCCGGATCGAAGAACCCGCGAACGCCTGCGTTCGCGGGTTTTGTCTGGCCCGGACCGGAGCGGCGGAGCTGTGTTCCGCACGGACGAGCGGAGTCGATTTTCGCACCGCGACGCGATTGCTCTGCGATCGCCGAGCGATCGATCGAGAAGCGTATGGCGGCGTCCGCAGGTCCTGCGACGCGGCGAAGCCATCGTCGCCAAGTTGCGGCACGCCCATGGCCAAGCTCGGCCGTGGTTGCGCCTGACGGAAGCCCGACCTGCCAAGCAGCGCCGGACAGCTCGACAGTCACGGCACGGCGTGCGGGCCCGGCGCGGCCGGATTGACCGACGATACACTCGCCGTCGCCTTCAACTCGCGGCCCGGACCCGGACCGATTCGCCGCGATGGACGTTGATGGAGCATCGAGGTTGCAGGAGGTGGTCCATGTCGACCAGGACGCCGGAGGAGGCGCGGGCTCAGATCGCCTTCGCGCTGGAGGCCAAGCGGCACTCGCTCGACGCCGCGACGGAGACGCTGCGGTCGTCGCCCGGTGATGCGGCGGCGCAGCGCGAGGTGACCCGGCTGCGCGACGATATCGGCCGGCTCGAAATCCAGTTGCGCGGTGCGGAGTCGTGAGGATGACGACGCAACACTTCGCGCAATCCTGCGGCAAAGGCTGCCCCATACACCCCCGTCAGCAACTGTTCACGACGGGAGACGCGTGATGGGGCGGACGATCGACGACATCCTGTTCCTGGGCAAGCTGATGCTGGTCGCCGCGGTCGGAACCTGGCTGATGGGCGGCCAGCCTCCCGCGCCCGATCAGGCCGTGATCGCGAAGGCCGATCCGGCCGTGTCCGATCCGCTGCGTCCGGCTTCTGCCGCTGTGAACTGATCAGGCCGGGGCCCGGCGCGCCTCGAACGCCATGCGGGCCTGATTGTGGCCGAGGTTGCGCGGCAGGCGCCGCGCGACGAAGCCGGCGGCACGCAGCCGCGTCAGCATCTCGGCCTCGGTGTAGCGGGCGAGGCCGAGGCTGCGGCGCAAGGTGCGGTAGTCGGACAGGGCGGTGCGGACGAGGCCGAGGAGGGCGGCACCCAGGAAGCCGCCGCTGCGGCCGAAGGCCAGCAGCGCCCGCGCGTCGGCCAGGGTCGACAGGTCCGGCGGGATGATGTCGGCGAGGATCAGGCGGCCGTCCCCGGCCAGCTTCCCGTGCCAGAGGGCGAGGCAGGCGCCGAACTCCGCCGGGCCGAGATACTGGATCAGGGAATTGGCCACGACGAGGTCGAGGCTGCCGTCCGCGAGTGCGGCGAGATCCTCCGGCGCCAGCACGCTGACGCGGCTCTCGCCGGCGAAGCGGGCCTGGAGCGCGTCCCGGACCCGGGGAGCGCCGTCGCAGAGATGGAGCCGGCCGCAGACCCGGGCGACCCGCTCGGCGGCCAGCGCCTCGCCGCAGCCGTGGTCGAGCACCGAGGCCCTTCCGTGCGGCACCAGGGCGGCGACCTCGTCGGCGAGGCCGGCGTAGTGCAGCATCCGGTGCCGGTCGTTGACGTAGATCGCGCTGTCGCGATTCCAGAACTCGCGCCAGGAGCCGGCCATGATGCCGGATCAGCCGCCGATCAGCAGCGCCGATACGGCGCGGTCGATCGACAGGTAGAACACCCCGAAGGCGACCGCCGCGGCGAGGGAGAACTCGGCCACGTCGTTCGGAAGGGTGCGGAACTGACGCAGGGTCTCGCGGCCGAACGCGATGGCGAGCCACGCGAGGACCAGGACGGTCGGCATCACGAACAGGAACGAGGCCGTGCTCTCCACCCGGTTGCCGAGCGGATCGACCAGCGGCCGGATGTTGCGCACCCACGGCGCGTGCAGGGCCGCGACGAGAGCCGTGCCCCAGGCCAGGGCCGTGGCCACCCCGAGATGGAAGGTGAAGCTGCGGTGCAGGCGCGTGAAAGCGTCGTCGGCGGCGTCTCGGCGGATCACTGGCAAAGCCCCGGATGTCGGCCCTGCGACGACCTCGGCGATCGTCGCTCTCGGGCGGTGGTGAACCGGGACCTAGACGGCGAGTTCGGGTTTTTTGTGACGTCGGGGGAACCGGCGCCGCCGATCACGCGTTGGTGTTTTTGTTCTGTCGCATCAGGTCGACGAAGCGATCGAACAGGTAGTGGCTGTCCCGGGGGCCCGGCGAGGCTTCCGGGTGGTGCTGCACCGAGAAGGCCGGCCGGTCGGTCAGGGCGAGGCCGCAATTCGAGCCGTCGAACAGCGAGACGTGGGTCTCGACCGCCGTCGCGGGCAGGCTGCCCGGATCGACGGCGAATCCGTGGTTCATCGACACGATCTCGACCTTGCCGGTGGTCTTGTCCTTCACCGGGTGGTTCGCGCCGTGATGCCCCTGGCCCATCTTCACCGTGCGCCCGCCGAGCGCGAGGCCCATGAGCTGGTGGCCGAGGCAGATGCCGAAGGTCGGCACCTTCCGCTCCAGCACCGCCCGGATCACCGGAACCGCGTATTCCCCGGTCGCCGCCGGGTCGCCGGGGCCGTTCGACAGGAACACGCCGTCCGGCTGCTGGGCCAGCACCTCCTCGGCGCTCGCCGTCGCCGGCACCACGGTCACGTCGCAGCCGGCCTCGGTCAGCAGCCGCAGGATGTTGCGCTTCACGCCGTAATCGATGGCCACGACCTTCAGGCCCTCGCCCGGCGCGCGCCGGCCGTAGCCCTGCCCGTGCTGCCAGACGGTCTCGCCCCAGGCGGCGGCCTCGCGGCTCGTCACCGGCGGCACGAGGTCGAGCCCCTCCATCGACGGCAGCGCGCGGGCCTTCGCCACCAGGGCGTCGCGGTCGAAGCGGCCGTGCGGGTCGTTGGCGATCACCGCGTTGGGCATGCCGCGATCGCGGATCAGCGCGGTCAGCGCCCGGGTGTCGATGCCGGTGATGCCGACGATGCCGCGCGCCTTCAGCCAGGCGTCGAGATGGCTCGACGAGCGCCAGTTCGACGGATTGGTCACCGCCGCCGCGATCACCGCGCCGCGCACGCCGGAGGCCGGGGCCGCGTCGAGGCTCTCGAGGTCCTCGTCGTTGGTGCCGACATTGCCGATATGCGGGAAGGTGAAGGTGACGATCTGGCCGGCATAGGACGGATCGGTGAGGATCTCCTGGTAGCCGGTCATCGCGGTGTTGAAGCAGACCTCGCCCGGCGCCTCGCCGGTGGCGCCGATGCCGAACCCTTCGAGGACGGTGCCGTCGGCGAGCGCCAGCACGGCGGTGACGACCGGCTCGGCCCAGCCTTCGTGATGCGCGGGCGCCGCGGCGCCGTCGTCTTGCAGCATGATCGTGATCTCGCTTATGTGCCGGCGGCGAGGGCCGGGGGGACGGCCCGCGGGCGGGCCGGCAGGATGCCCCCGTTTAAGGGCCCGGCCGCGATGCGGTCAATGTGGGCGCCCGCCTCAACATCCTCAAGTTCAACGGAGATCGAACCATGCTGCGGGAGCGCCTCACCGCCGAGATGAAGGAGGCCATGAAGGCCGGCGACAAGGCGAAGCTCGCCACCGTCCGGCTGATCCAGGCCGCCCTCAAGGACAAGGACATCGAGGCCCGCGGCCTCGGCAGGGAGCCGTCGAGCGAGGAGGAGATCCTCTCCCTGCTCCAGAAGATGATCAAGCAGCGCAACGAGTCGGCGGCCGTCTACGAGCAGGGCGGGCGCCCGGAGCTCGCCGCGGCCGAGACCGCCGAGGCCGCGATCATCGCCTCGTTCCTGCCCCGGCAGATGGACGAGGACGAGACCCGCGCGGCGATCCAGGCCGCCATCGCCGAGACCGGGGCCTCCTCGCCGAAGGACATGGGCAAGGTGATCGCCGCCCTGAAGGCGGCCCATGCCGGCAAGATGGACTTCGCCAGGGCGAGCGGCCTCGTGAAGGGGTTGCTGGCCTCGGCCTGAGTGCCCCCTGCCGGCCCGTGCCGGAACGGCGCGACCGTTCCGGCGGCGGCGTGGCAGCACGGGCCGGGCAGAGTTGCGGGGACAAGTCTGCCCGGGCAAGGAACGCCGGCCCAGGATCCAGCGAGGCGACCGGCCGAACGCAGGGTCAGGTTTTTTGTTCCGGAGTTTTTTGCCGGGCAGGAAGAATATTTTTCTCGCTCGTCTTGGCCATGCGCGCACGTCAGCAAAGATCCTTTAAGGGGAGGACGCCATCGTCGGCTCAAATCCGACGATGGTGTGCTCCCGATGCTCTCTCGCGTGAACATTCTCCCGAAGTTCCTGTCCGTCATCGCCGTGGTCGCGGCTCTCGTTGCCGGCTGCGTCTGGTACGCGACCTCCCAGATGAAGGCGGTCGACGATGCCTACACGACCTTCCTCGAACGGGAGGCCAAGGGGGCGGCGTCCCTGCGGCGCCTCAACCGGCTCATCTTCCATACCAGCTACGCGGCGACCCGGATCGTCGCCGAGACCGACGGCGACCGGATCCGCCAGGCCGTGACCGACTTCGACGTCCTGCCGGGTGAGTTCAAGCCGTTGATCGACGGCATGCGCGCCGATCTCCCGGCATTCCGGGACCGCATCGACGGTGTCGACCGGGAGATCGGAGCCTTCCTCCAGGCGGCTTCCACCATCCGGGCGGCCGGCATGCGCAACGCCAATGTCGAGGCGCTGTCCCTGCTGCATGGTCAGCTCGACCCGGTCCGGGACCAGCTGTTCAAGTCCTCGCAAGCCTTGGCGATCGACGTCGACGCCGCGATCCAGAAGGGCTCCGACGATCTCACGGCCCAGACCAACCACGCCCGCCTCGTCACCATGATGCTCTCGGGCCTCGGTCTCGCGCTGGGTCTCGTCGGCGCCATCCTGGTCGTCGTGTCCGGGATCACCCGTCCGATCGGTCGTCTCACCGCCGCGCTCGACGGCATGGCGAAGGGGGACATCGACGCCGAGATCCGCGAGGCGGGGCGGGGCGACGAGATCGGCGCGATCGGCCGGGCGGTCGACGGGATCAAGGCCCTGGTGGCGCGCAAGGCGGCCGAGGAGGCCGAGATGCGCCGCCGCGCCGACGAGGCCGCGGCGGCGGAGCGCCGCCGGACGATGGTCGAGCTGGCCGACGGCTTCGAGCGGGCGGTCGGCGGCGTCGTCGGGATGCTGGCCTCTTCCGCCACCGAGCTGCAGGCGACCGCCCGCACGATGACCGACACCGCGGCCGAGACCGCGAGTCAGTCGACCACGGTCGCGGCCGCGGCCGAGCAGGCCGCCGCCAACGTCAACACCGTCGCGTCGGCGGCCGAGGAGCTCGGCGTTTCCGTCCAGGAGATCGGCCGGCAGGTGACGGGCTCGGCCGATCTCGCCCGGGACGCGGTCACCGAGGCCGACGGCGCCGTGCATCTCGTCCAGGGCCTCAGTCGGGCGGCCGCGCGGATCGGCGACGTCGTCGGCATGATCGCGACGATCGCGAGCCAGACCAACCTGCTGGCGCTGAACGCGACGATCGAGGCGGCGCGGGCCGGCGAGGCCGGACGGGGATTCGCGGTCGTCGCCGCCGAGGTGAAGGAACTCGCCGGTCAGACCGCCAAGGCCACCGACGAGATCGGCCGGCAGGTCGCTCAGATCCAGACCGCCACGGATAAGGCCGCCGAGGCGATCGACGGGGTCACCACGCGCATCCGCGAGATCAGCGGCGTGGCGAGCTGCATCGCGTCGGCGGTGGAAGAGCAGGGCGCGGCGACCCAGGAGATCGTGCGCAACGTCGCCCAGGCCGCGACCGGCACCACCGAGGTGACCCGCAACATCTCCGGTGTCGCCGGGGCGGCGGAGGAGACCGGAGCCGCGGCGAGTCAGGTCCTGGGCTCGGCCACCGAGCTGTCGCGCCAGTCCGAGCATCTCGGGCACGAGGTCGGCCGCTTCCTCGCCGGCATCCGCGCCGCCTGACCGGCACGGCGCGGCTCCCGTGCGCGACGGGAGCCGCGTTAGGACTCCGCTGACCAAACCGCGCTATAAGCCGGTTCCCGCATCACGGACCGAGACGTGCGCTACCCGCCCCACCTGCTCGAAGAGATCCGCAGCCGCCTGCCGGCCTCCGAGATCGTCGGCCGGCGGGTGCGGCTGAAGAAGGCCGGGCGCGAGTGGCGCGGCCTGTCGCCCTTCAACGCCGAGAAGACACCCTCGTTCTACGTCAACGACCAGAAGCAGTTCTATCACTGCTTCTCCTCGGGCAAGCACGGCGACGTGTTCCGCTTCCTGATGGAGACCGAGGGGGTGTCGTTCCCCGAGGCGGTCGAGCGGCTCGCCGCCGAGGCCGGCGTGCCGCTGCCGGCGCCGAGCGAGGGCGCCCGCGAGAACGAGGAGCGCCGCCGCGGCGCCCTGGAGGTGATGGACCTCGCCGCCGCCTTCTTCGAGGGCCAGCTCGCCGGGCGTGCCGGCGGGCGGGCGCGGGACTACCTCGCCGGACGCGGCCTCGGCGGCGAGATCCGCGACCGCTTCCGCCTCGGCTACGCCCCGGGCGAGCGCCATGCGCTTCGCGACCACCTCGCCGGGCGCGGCGTCGCCGCCGAGACGATGATCGAACTCGGCCTGCTGATCGCCGGCGAGGACATCGCCGTGCCCTACGACCGCTTCCGCGACCGGGTGATCTTCCCGATCCTCGACGTGCGCGGCCGGGTCATCGCCTTCGGCGGCCGGGCGCTGGGGCCGGACGCCAAGCCGAAATACCTCAACTCGCCGGAGACGCCGCTCTTCCACAAGGGCGCGGTGCTCTACAACCACCACGCCGCCCGGCAGGCCGCCCACAAGGCGGGCCGGGTGATCGCGGTCGAGGGCTACGTCGACGTCATCGCGATGACCATGGCCGGCCACCCCGAGGCGGTGGCGCCCCTCGGCACCGCCCTCACCGAGGACCAGCTCGCCCTGCTCTGGCGGATGGCCGACGAGCCGATCCTGTGCTTCGACGGCGACGGCGCCGGGCAGCGCGCGGCCTTCCGGGCGGTCGACGTCGCGCTGCCGGCGATCGAGGCCGGCAAGTCCCTGCGCTTCGCCATGCTGCCGGAGGGCCAGGACCCCGACGACCTGCTGCGCTCCGGCGGCGCGGCGGCCATCGACCGCGTGCTGGAGACCGCCAAGCCCCTGGTCGAGGTGCTGTGGTCGCGCGAGAGCGAGATGGCGCCGGTGGACACGCCGGAGCGCCGCGCCGGCCTCGCCCAGCGTCTGCGCGAGCGGGTCGCGGCGATCCGCGACGAGCGGCTGCGGCGCTACTACTACGACGACATCGGCGCCCGGCTGCGGGCGCTGGCCCCGGGCGGCGGCGGGCCGCCGCGGGAGCGGGCGCGCGAGCGCGCGCCCTTCGTGCCCCGCGGCCGTTTCGCGCCCGACCGCCCGGTCTCGCCGCGCGTGACCGTGCGGGCGAGCCCGCTGCTGGCCCGCTCGGCCCGCTTCGCCGGCGGCGCGTCGTCGCGCGAGGCGCTGATCATCGCGGCGCTGCTGCGCCATCCCGAGCTGCTCGGCGACGAGGCCGAGGATCTGTCCGGGCTCGACCTCCAGAGCCCCGACGCCCGGGCACTGTGCAGCCTGCTCCTCGACCACGCCGCCGAGGGGGAGGAGGGGGGCGCCGACCTGCTCGCCGCCCGCATGGAGCGGGCCGGGCTGTCGGCCGCGTCGCAGCGGCTCGTCGCCCAGGTCGGTCCCGGCGACCGCTGGGCGCTGGAGCCGCACGCCGACCCGGTGCGGCTGGAGGACGCGCTCAAGCAGGCGATGATCTTGCACAGGAAGGCGGGAACGCTACATAGCGAACTCCGGGCCGCCGAGCGCGCCCTGGCTCAGGATGAGACGGAGGCCAATTTCGCGTGGTTGCGCGACGTGAAGAGCCGGCTTTCCGTGGTGGCCGGTGCCGAAGCCGAGGTTCCGGGCTCGATGGAGTCGGAGCCGTTGTGAGGCCGGCGGCGCGTGACTTCTGCGCCCGAACCGGGCTAGTGAGCGGACATTCAGGCGGACCGCTCGCGGAATCGTAAGCGTTCAGGGGTGGCTGGGCCGTGGGCTCCGCCGCCCATCAGTACATCACGGTGCCGCCGCGGCGGGGGTTCCCCGCTCGGGCGCGCCGGCACCGGAACCATAGGCTGATCATGGCGACGAAGGCAACGGAACGAGAAGAGACCGAAGCGGCTCCCGAGCAGCAGACCGACGGGCCGCTCCTCGACCTGACGGATGCCTCCGTCAAGCGGATGATCAAGCTCGCCAAGAAGCGCGGCTACGTCACCTACGACGAGCTCAACGAGGTGCTGCCGCAGGAGGAGTTCACCTCCGAGCAGATCGAGGACGTGCTCGGCCAGCTCTCGGAGCTCGGCGTCAACGTCGTCGAGGCCGAGGAGGCCGACGACGCGCAGGGCGAGGGAGCCGCCGGCGAGGGCGGCGAGGAGGAGGAGAGCACCGAGGGCGGCGAGGTGGCCGAGGTGTCGCCGGCCCGGCCGGTGGCGCTGCGCCCCGAGACCACCAAGGAGCCGACCGACCGCACCGACGACCCGGTGCGGATGTACCTGCGCGAGATGGGCTCGGTCGAGCTGCTGTCCCGCGAGGGCGAGATCGCGATCGCCAAGCGCATCGAGGCCGGGCGCGAGGCGATGATCGCCGGGCTGTGCGAGAGCCCGCTCACCTTCCAGGCGATCATCATCTGGCGCGACGAGCTCGTCGACGGCCGGGTGCTGCTGCGCGACATCATCGACCTCGAGGCGACCTATGCCGGGCCCGACGGCCGCGGCGGTCCCGTCGAGGGCGACGGCGACGGGGAGACCGAGGCGTCCGACGGCGACGTCGCGGCGCCCGAGGGCGAGGGCGACGAGGACGACATCGAGAACAACGTCTCGCTGTCGGCGATGGAGGCGGAGCTGAAGCCCCGCGTCCTCGAGACCTTCGACGCGATCGCCCAGAACTACCGCAAGCTGCGCACCGTGCAGGCGGCGCAGGCCGAGACCCGGCTCGCCCGCAGCGCCGACGAGGCCCAGGACCGGCAATACGTCGAGCTTAAGAGCCGCGTCGTCGCCGACGTGAAGTCGCTGTCGCTGAACGCCAACCGCATCGAGGCGCTGGTCGAGCAGCTCTACGACATCAACAAGCGCCTGATCTCGCAGGAAGGCAAGCTGATGCGGCTCGCCGAGAGCCACGGCGTCGCCCGCGACGAATTCCTGCGCCACTACCAGGGCTACGAGCTCGACCCGCACTGGGTCGAGCGGGTGGCCAAGCTCGGCGGCAAGGGCTGGAAGAACTTCACCGAGCGCGGCACCAACGGCATCGCGGCCCTGCGCGAGCAGATCACCGCCCTCGCCTCCGAGACCGGCCTGGAGATCCAGGAGTACCGGAAGATCGTCCACATGGTCCAGAAGGGCGAGCGCGAAGCCCGCCAGGCCAAGAAGGAGATGATCGAGGCCAACCTGCGACTGGTGATCTCGATCGCCAAGAAGTACACCAACCGCGGCCTGCAGTTCCTGGACCTGATCCAGGAGGGCAACATCGGCCTGATGAAGGCGGTGGACAAGTTCGAGTACCGCCGCGGCTACAAGTTCTCGACCTACGCGACGTGGTGGATCCGGCAGGCGATCACCCGCTCGATCGCCGATCAGGCCCGCACGATCCGCATCCCGGTGCACATGATCGAGACGATCAACAAGATCGTCCGCACCTCGCGCCAGATGCTGCACGAGATCGGCCGCGAGCCGACCCCGGAGGAGCTGGCCGAGAAGCTGGCGATGCCGCTGGAGAAGGTGCGTAAGGTCCTGAAGATCGCCAAGGAGCCGATCTCCCTCGAGACGCCGATCGGCGACGAGGAGGATTCGCATCTCGGCGACTTCATCGAGGACAAGAACGTCGTCCTGCCGATCGACGCGGCGATCCAGTCGAACCTGCGCGAGACCACGACCCGGGTGCTCGCCTCGCTCACTCCCCGGGAGGAGCGGGTGCTGCGCATGCGCTTCGGCATCGGCATGAACACCGACCACACCCTCGAGGAGGTCGGCCAGCAATTCTCGGTGACCCGCGAGCGCATCCGTCAGATCGAGGCCAAGGCCCTGCGCAAGCTCAAGCATCCGAGCCGGTCGCGCAAGCTGCGCAGCTTCCTCGACAACTGACCCGAACCATCCCGGCGGAGGACCCCCCTCCGCCGGGGCGCCGGCTCACCGCGCCGGCGGCTCGACGATGAGCGCCACGGCCCGGCGCACCACGGGCAGCACCGGCAGCAGCGTCGGGAAGCCGACGAGCCAGGGCGCGCCCCAGGCCCGCGACCGGTGGCCGGGGAACTCGGGATGAGGCCCGAGGCTCATCGGCGTCGAGAGGCCCGAGATGATGAACGTCATCATCACCGACGGCAGGAGCGGCATGGCCAGCGGCGCGTAGCGCGAGACGGCAGCCTGCGAAGGCGGATGGGTGCCATGAAGCGTCTTTCGAGGCGCGCTTGCGGCCGGGTCCGCGGCATCGCGGGCATCGACCCGGGGCGGGAAGCCCGGGGACCTTGCGTTGCCTGAACGTGATACGATTTTCGGACGATCAGTTCCGACAATCGTATCACCAGCCCGCGCGGCGCATGAGCGAAGCCGATTTCCGCATCGCGAAGCGATCCCGCAGGGATCGCCGAGCGATCAACCTGAAATCGTATGAGACGCTTACGGCCGGCGCTTTTGAACGCGGCAGGGGTGGCTAGCGTCCCGCCGGCCGGCTGCCAAGCCTTCAAAGCCAAGCCTTCACAGCCAAGCCTTGCCCTGCCGGACGGGAGAGCCCATCTGCCCTCCATGCCTGCCGCCGACGCCTCCGCCTCCCCAACTCCACGTCCGACGGCGCAGGCGGACGGATCGGAGGCGAGCGCGATTCCGGTCGGGTCGATCCGGGCCTGCGTGGCCCTGCGCGACTGGCTCCTCAGCGAGGGCGCGCGGATGCCCGAGGCGAGCGACCTGCTCTCCGGCATGGCCAAGCGCCTCCTCGACCTCGGCCTGCCGATCGACCGGGCGACCACCGCCATCGACGCGCTGCACTCGGATTATTCCGGCATCGGCCGGTTCTGGACCCGCGAGAGCGGCGTCACGATCCGCCTCTTCCCCCATGGCGAGGCGAGCGAGAGGGCTCTGGCCGAGAGCCCGTTCGCGCACGTCTACGAGACCGGCGAATGGCTGCTCCTCGATCTGCGCGAGACGCCCGACGACCGCTTCTCGATCATCCCGGAACTGAAGGCGGCCGGCTACATCCACTACCTCACCGTTCCGCTGTTCTTCACCAACGGCACCAAGAACGGCGTCACCTTCGGCACCTGCGATCCCCAGGGGTTCACCAGGGAGCACCTCGCGATCCTGCGCTTCGTCGTGCCGACGCTGTCGGCGGTGATGGAGATGCGGGCGGTCAATTCCCGTCTCGACCACGTGCTGCGGGTCTATGTCGGCGACGGGCCGCACCAGGCGATCCTGTCGGGCATCATCCGGCGCGGGCAGGTCCAGCGGATCCGTTCGGCGATCCTGTTCGCCGACATGCGCGGCTACACCCACCTCACCGACGCGCTGACGCCCGAGGAATCGGTCGAGCTGCTCAACACCTATTTCGACTGCCTCGTGCCGCCGATCGAGAGCGAGGGCGGCGAGGTGCTGAAATACATGGGCGACGGCCTGCTCGCGATCTTCCGCGAGAGCGGCGACGATCTCGGCGGTGCGGCCCAGGGTGCCCTCACCGCGGCACAGAACGCCCTGCGCCGCCTCGACGAGGCCAACCGCGCCGGGCGCTTCACCACCCGGATCGAGGCCGGCATCGGCCTCCATCACGGCGAGGCCGCCTACGGCAACGTCGGTTCCGGGGCACGGCTCGACTTCACCGTCATCGGCCGCGACGTGAACCTCGCCAGCCGGCTCGCCAAGCTCAACAAGATCCTGAGCGAACCCCTGCTGATGTCGAAGCCGTTCGTCGACTTCCTGTGGGGCGATCCCGAGCCGCTCGGCACCCACCCCCTCGACGGCTTCGCCGAGGAGATGGAGATCTACCGTCCGGGCAAGTCCGGGTAGCGGCAGGGCTATCGCTTCAGCGATCGTTCTGCGGTCGCCCGAAGGACGACACCGCATGGCGGGCGCGGTGCGCTCTGCGCCCGAAGAGCGCCCCGCGAGGCGGTTTCGGGGGGACGAATGTCCCCTCGAACGCAGAGCGGAGCGAGAGCCGGGTGAGCGGCGACACGACGTGTCGCGCACGAACGCCGGCAACTGAGGCCGAGCAAGGAATCAAGGGCTGGCGTCGACGGTTGACGCCGCGCCCCCGCGCGCCCAAATATCGGTCTGTTCCAGGGAGATCCCCGTCAAGGGGCTGAGACACCGCTGGACCGCCGATCCTGTCATGGGCCGGCCGGTCAGCGCGGAAATCCTTCGAACCTGATCCGGTTCATACCGGCGTAGGGATTGGACGGGGTCGTTTCAGACCCGGCGCTCTCATCGCAGGCAGGCGCAGTTCCGATCTCGACGGGCCACCGTGGAGATGAGGTTGCGTATCGAATCCGCATCGCCGATCGGCCGGCGGCGACTCGCCGGGCCGGCGCCTGTCTCCGACGACCGCCTGCCCGAGCGGGCCGACGTCGTGGTCGTGGGCGGCGGGCTCATCGGGCTGTCGGTCGCCTGGCGGCTGGCGCAGGGCGGGCTCGCCGTCGTGGTGCTGGAGCGCGGCCGGGCCGGCGACGGCGCCAGCCTCGCGGCGACCGGGATGCTGGCGGCGGCGGCCGAGCACGAGCCCGGCGGCGAGGCGCTGCTGCCGCTGTGTCTCGAGAGCCAGCGCCTGTGGCACCCGTTCCGCGACGACCTCGAAGCGGCATCCGGCCTCGCCATCGACTACCGGCGCGAGGGCACCCTGGTCGTCGCCCTCGGCCGCGACGAGGTCGAGCGCCTGCGCTTCCGCCACGACCTGCAGCGCCGCGACGGCCTCGCGGTCGAATGGCTGGCCGGCCCCGCCGTGCGGGCGCGCGAGCCGGGCCTGCGCCCGACCGTGACCGCCGGGCTGTTCTGCGCCGAGGATCATCAGGTCGATCCCGTCCGGGTGATGGCCGCCCTGCGGGTCGCGCTCCGGGCGGCGGGCGGGCGCCTGATCGAGGAGTGCACCGTCGAGGCCCTGGAGCGCGAGGGCGGCCGGGTCGTCGGCGTGCGCACCGGCTCCGGCCCCGTGCGGGCGGCGACCACCGTGATCGCCTCCGGCGCCTGGGCGGGGGAGGGCGGCCTGCTGCCGGACCTCGCCCTGCCGGTCCGCCCGCTCAAGGGCCAGTCGATGGCGCTGGCGGTCACCCCGCGCAGCGGCGGCCTCGACCACGTCGTGTGGACCGAGCAGGTCCACATGGCGCCCAAGGGCGACGGCACCCTGATCGTCGGCGCCACCGTCGAGGAGACCGGCTTCGATCCCGACCTCACCGCCGGCGGCCTGTTCGCCCTGCTGGAAGGGGCGCGCCGGGCGCTGCCCGGCATCGAGGAGATGCGGATCGCCGGGGTGTGGAGCGGCTACCGCCCGACCTCGGACGACGACGCGCCGATCCTCGGCGAGGCCGCCCCCGGGCTGGTCCTCGCCGCCGGCCACCACCGCAACGGCTACCTGCTGGCACCGGTGACCGCGACGGCGATCGCCGGGCTGGTCCTCGGCGGCGTCCTGCCGCCGGTCGCCGCCCCCTTCGGCCTCGCCCGCTTCGCCAGCCCCTCCGGAGATCCCGCATGAAGGTCCTCGTCAACGGCGAACCCCGCGACAGCGACGCCGCGACCCTCGACGCGCTCTGGCGCGAGGAGACGGCGGAGCTGGAACTGCCCGGCCCGCAGGGCTTCGCCATCGCCCTCAACGGCGCGGTGGTGCGCCAGCGCGACTGGACCGCCACCGTCCTGTCCGAGGGCGACCGCGTCGAGATCGTCCGGGCGATGCAAGGCGGCTGACCACCAGAATCCAGGGAGAGAACCCATGACCGACGCCCACGATTCCCGCAGCCATGACCCGCTGGTCATCGCCGGCACGCCCCTGTCCTCGCGCCTCCTCATCGGCACCGCCGGCTATCCGAGCCAGGCGATCATGAGCGAGGCGGTGCGGGTGAGCGGGGCCGAGGTGGTGACGGTCTCGATCCGCCGCATCTCGCTCCACGGCCACGGCTCCGACACCGTGTCCCGCCTCAGGGGCCGCCGCTTCCTGCCCAACACCGCCGGCTGCGAGACCGCCCGCGACGCGGTCACCACCGCCGAACTCGCCCGCGAGGCGCTCGGCACCAACTGGATCAAGGTTGAGGTGATCGGCGACCGCGAGACGCTGTATCCGGACGTCGCCGAGACCCTGGAGGCGACGCGCCGGCTCGTCGATGCCGGCTTCGTCGTCCTGCCCTACTGCAACGACGACCCGGTGGTGTGCAGCCGCCTCGCCGATCTCGGCGCCGCCGCGGTGATGCCGATGGGCTCGCTGATCGGCTCGGGCATGGGCGTCGCCAACCCGGCCAACCTCGAACTGATCTGCCGGCGCTCGCCGGTGCCGGTGATCGTCGACGCCGGCATCGGCACCGCCTCCGACGCGGTGATCGCGATGGAGCTCGGGGCCGCGGCGGTGCTGCTCAACACCGCCGTCGCCAAGGCCGACGACCCGGTGGCGATGGCCGGCGCGATGCGCCACGCCGTCGAGGCCGGCCGGCTCGCCCACCGCGCCGGGCGGATCCCGCGCCGCGCCCGGGCCGAGCCGTCGAGCCCGCAACTCGGCCTCGTCGGCTCGTGAGCCTGCCCTCCCGGCTCCTCGTCGTCACCGACCGCCACGGGGCGGCGACGCCGCTGGCCGACCGCGTCGCCGCGGCCCTGGGGGGCGGTGCGCGCTGGATCTGGCTGCGCGACCGCGACCTGCCCGACGCCGAGCGCACCGCCCTGGCCGGGGAGGTCGCCGACCGGGTGAGGCGGGCCGGGGGTTGCCTCAGCATCGGCCGGACCGTCGATCTCGCGGTGCGGATCGGCGCGGGCGGCGTCCATCTCGGCGGCGCATCGGACGTCTCGGCGGCCCGCGCGCGCCTCGGCGCGGGGGCGATCGGCGTCTCGGCCCATTCCGTCGCCGAGGTGGAGGCGGCCCGGCTCGCCGGCGCCGACTACGCCACCCTGAGCCCGATCTTCGCGACCGCCAGCAAGCCGGGCTACGGACCGGCGCTCGGTCTCGACGCCCTGCGCGCCGCCGCGGCGACCGGCCTGCCGGTCCTGGCACTGGGCGGCATCGATCCGGCGCGGGCGGCCGCGTGCCGCGCGGCGGGCGCTGCCGGGATCGCGGTGATGGGCGGCGTCATGGCCGCCGCCGATCCCGGATCGGCGGTGCGGGCGTTCCTCGATGCGCTCTGAGTGTGGCGGGACGGTGGGAGCCTCGCCTCTGCGCCATTACCGGGCCCGCATGCCGGAGGCCGACGCATCGGAGGATCTGCCGCTCGTCAGCTACTACGAGGTCGACCACGACGGCGACGCCGTGACGCGCGCGGTCGAGATCTACCCCGATGGCCGCATCACCCGCGACAGCATCGCCATCGAGCAGCGCAACGGCGACCATTGCCCGTCGCTGATCGACATGGCCCTCGCCGGGTTCATCGCCGCCGCGCCGCTCGAGGAGATCGAGCGGGAGACGTTCGAGGCGCGATGGGCCGAGGGGGCGGACACGCCGTTCTGGTTTCCCCGACGGTGACGCGCCGCGGAGAGCCGGCCCGCATCCGGTTCTGGTAGCGGCCTGTTTCTGCGTTGTTTTTGATTGCGACCCGGTAACCGGCCCGATTGATGGTGTTGAGTTCGAGGCCGCGCCGCCGGAGGGCGGCGATGGAGGGAGGGATGCGATGCGCTTTCTGGTGACGGGTGCGGCCGGCTTCATCGGGTCCCATCTCGCCGGCCGCCTGCTCGCGGACGGCCACGAGGTGATCGGCCTCGACGGGATGACCGACTACTACGACGTCGGCCTCAAGCGCGAGCGCCTCGCCGCCCTGGAAGCCCGGCCCGGCTTCACCGGCCGCGTCGCGATGCTGGAGGAGCCCGGCGCCGTGATGGCGCTGATGGCCGAGACCCGGCCCGACATCGTGGTCCACCTCGCCGCCCAGGCGGGGGTGCGCTACAGCCTCGAACACCCGGAATCCTACGTCTCCTCCAACCTCGTCGGCACCTTCCAGGTGCTGGAGGCGTGCCGCGCCCACCCGGTGCGCCACCTTCTGTTCGCCTCGACCTCGTCGGCCTATGGCGGCAACCGCGCGATCCCGTTCCACGAGACCGACCGGGCGGTCTCGCCGCTCAACATCTACGCCGCCTCGAAGATCGCCGGCGAGGCGATGGCGCATTCCTACGCCCACCTGTGGTCGATCCCGACCACGGCGTTCCGGTTCTTCACCGTCTACGGACCGGGCGGGCGGCCCGACATGGCGCCGTCGCTGTTCACCCGCAGAATCCTCGCCGGCGAGCCGATCGAGGTGTTCGGGCACGGCGAGGCGGTGCGCGACTTCACCTACATCGACGACCTGATCGAGTGCATCGTCCGCCTCATCGCGGTGCCGCCCGGCGGTCCGGGCACCGCGCCGGTCTCGGAGGCGGACACCCTGAGCCCGGTGGCGCCCTACCGGCTGGTCAATCTCGGCGGCGGGAATCCGGTCAGCGTGTCGGCGATGATCGACGCCATCGAGGCGGCGCTCGGCATGCGGGCGGAGCGGGTGCTCAAGCCCCTGCCGCCGGGCGACGTGCCGCGCACGGAAGCCAGCATCGACCTCCTGCGCGACCTCGTCGGCTTCGTGCCCGCGACGCCGATCGGCGAGGGGATCGCCGCCTTCGTGGCGTGGTACCGCGAGCGCGGGCGCCGCCTCGCCGCCTGACCTGATGCCGGCGCGCCTTGTCACGGGCGCGCCTGCCGTGCTGAATTCCGCCATGCCCCACCGCGTTGACGGAATTGCCGAGACCGAGGCCGACGGCGCCGAGGCCCTCAAGCCCGAGGCCGGCCGGCCGACCCGGCGTTACGCGCAGAAGCGCGACGCGATCCTCCACGCCGCCGCCGCGCTGTTCAACGGGGCCGGCGTCAAGGGCACGACCCTCGCCGACGTCGCCCGCAGCGTCGGGCTGATGACCAACAGCGTGACCTACTACTACCGGCGCAAGGAAGACCTCGCGGCGGCCTGCTTCCTCCACACCATCGCGATGCTCGATCGCCTCGCCGTGCGGGCCGAGTCGGAGCCCGACCCGGCGGCGCGCCTGCGGCGATTCCTCGCCCTCTACCTCGCCGGCCGGGCCGCCGTGGCCCTCGGCGAGGAGCCGGACACGGCGATGCTCAACGACGTGCGCGCCCTGCCGGAGCCGCAGGCGGAGGCGGTGTTCGCGGCCTATGCCGACTTCTTCCGCCGGGTGCGCGGGCTGTTCGAGGGGACCGGGCTGTCGCGGACCGAGCGCAACGCCCGGACCCACCTGCTGCTGTCGGTGATCCACCCGGCCCGTCAGTGGATCGACCGCTACGAGCCGCGGGATTACGGCTGGGTCGCCGCGCGGATGGGCGACCTTCTCGTCGGCGGCATGGCCGGCCCGGGCTCGGCCTGGGCGCCCGGCCGCCTCGCCGAGCCGCCGGCCCCGCCCGAGAGCGAGGTCTCGCCGGAAGCCTTCCTGCGGGCGGCGACGATCCTCATCAACCAGCAGGGCTATCGCGGCGCCTCGGTGGACAAGATCTCCGGGCTGCTGAAGGTCACCAAGGGCTCGTTCTACCACCACAACGACAACAAGGACGACCTCGTCGCCAACTGCTTCAGCCGCAGCTTCGCGCAGATCCGCGCGGTGCAGGACGCCGCCATCGCGGCCGGCGGCAGCGGCTGGAATCAGGTCTGCACCGCCTCCGCGACCCTCGTGAGGTGCCAGCTCGGCCCCGGCGGGCCGCTGCTGCGGATGACCGCGTTCAGCGCCCTGCCGGAGGGGCTGCGCGAGGCGAACCGGCGCACGATGAACCGGCTCGCCGAGCGCTTCGGCTTCTGCCTCGCCGACGGCGTCGCCGACGGCTCGGTGCGCCCCCTCGACACCGCCCTCGCCGCGCAGCTCGTCAGCAGCATGGTCAACGCCGCCGCCGAACTGCCGGCCTGGGTTCCGGGCGTGACCCCCGCCAGCGCCGCCGACCTCTACGCCCGCCCGCTGTTCCTCGGCCTGCTGGCGCCCTCGGCGGAGCTTCGCGACTGACCGGATCGAAAGCCCGGTACGGGGCCGGCACAACGGCCGAACGGCACGGTTTCGAAAACACGGTCTTGCCTCCCGGGCCATCCGGGCTAGGCTCGACCGGCAAGGTCCGGGCGCAGACCCCGGCCACGGGAGGCAACGCCATGGATTTCACCCTTTCAGACCGGCAGGTGCAGTGGCGCGACCGCGTCGCCGCCTTCATGGCCGAACACGTCCGGCCGGCGGTTCCGGTCTACAAGGCCGAGATGCAGGGCTTCGGCAGCGACCGCTGGCAGCCGGTGCCGGTGATCGAGCGGCTCAAGTCCCTGGCCCGGGAGCAGGGCCTGTGGAACCTGTTCCTGCCGCCCTCGCCGGAGCACGACGACGGCGCCTTCCGCGGCGCCGGGCTCAGCAACCTCGACTATGCCCTGTGCGCCGAGGAGATGGGCCGCATCTCCTGGGCGTCCGAGGTGTTCAACTGCTCGGCGCCGGACACCGGCAACATGGAGGTGCTGCACCGCTACGGCTCGCCGAGCCAGAAGGCGCGCTGGCTCACGCCGCTGATGGCGGGCGAGATCCGCTCGGCCTTCCTGATGACCGAGCCCGACGTCGCCTCGTCCGACGCCACCAACATCGAGACCCTGATCCGCCGCGACGGCGACCACTACGTCGTCACCGGCCGCAAGTGGTGGTCGTCCGGCGTCGGCGACCCGCGCTGCGCCGTCGCGATCGTGATGGGCAAGACCGACCTCGACGCGCCCCGCCACGCCCAGCAATCGCAGATCCTGGTGCCGCTCGACGCGTCCGGGGTCGAGGTGGTGCGGATGCTGCCGGTCTTCGGCTACGACGACGCGCCCCACGGCCATGCCGAGGTGGTGCTGCACGACGTGCGGGTGCCGGCCGAGAACCTCATCCTCGGCGAGGGCCGCGGCTTCGAGATCGCGCAGGGGCGGCTCGGGCCGGGGCGGATCCATCACTGCATGCGCACCATCGGGGTCGCCGAGGAGGCGCTGGCGCAGATGGCGCAGCGCCTCCTCGCCCGCGTCGCCTTCGGCAAGCGCATCGCCGACCACTCGGTCTGGGAGCAGCGGATCGGCGAGGCGCGGACCGAGATCGAGATGACCCGGCTCCTGTGCCTGAAGGCCGCCGACATGATGGACAAGGTCGGCAACAAGGGCGCCAAGCTCGAGATCGCGATGATCAAGGTGGCGGCGCCGCGCATGGCGCTGAAGGTGATCGACGACGCGATCCAGGCCTTCGGCGGCGCCGGGGTGACGAGCGATTCCGGTCTCGCCTTCGCGTATGCCCGCACCCGCATCCTGCGCCTCGCCGACGGGCCCGACGAGGTGCACAACCGCGCCATCGCCCGTCTGGAACTCGGCCAGTACGGCAACGGCGAGCGGCGCAAGGGCTGAGACGGATTTCGGGCAATTCGTTCCGCAAGCCGTATCCAAGCCCGCGCGGCGCCTGAGCGGAGTCGATTTCCGCATCGCGAAGCGATCAATCGAAAACCGTATCGAAACCCGCGCGGGGCATGAGCGAAGCCGATTTCCGCGTCGCGAAGCGATCGATCGGAAATCGTATGAGACGGGCCTGCCGCCGGATTCGGCGGCAAGCGCCGGGATGCGGCCGCGGCGGCGAGCGGGCAGGGTGTGGCATGACCGGAATCCAAGGCGGAGACCTTCCATGCCGAACCTCGCGATGACCGCGCCGCCCCTGCCGCCTTCGGACGAGGACGGGCGCTGGGCGGCCCTGCGCAGCCGCGACCCGCGCGCCGACGGCGCGTTCGTCTACGCGGTGCGCACCACCGGGGTGTATTGCCGGCCGAGCTGTCCGTCCCGGCCGGCCCGGCCGGAGAACGTGGCCTTCTACGCCTCCTGCGACGAGGCCGAGGCGGCCGGTTTCCGGCCGTGCCGGCGCTGCCGCCCCGACGCCGCGAGCCAGGGCGAGCGCCACGCGGAGGCGGTCGCCCGGGCCTGCCGGCTGATCGAGACCGCCGAGACGTCGCCGGACCTCGATGCGCTGGCGCGGGCCGCCGGCCTCAGCCCCTACCATTTCCACCGGGTGTTCAAGCGTGTCACCGGCGTGACCCCGAAAGCCTACGCCGCCGCCCGTCTCGCCCGCCGCGTCGCCGACGGGCTGCGGGAGGCGCAGACCGTGACGGCGGCCCTGTACGACGCCGGCTACAATTCCCCGAGCCGGTTCTACGCCGCGGCCCCGTCGCGGCTCGGCATGAGCCCGGCGGCCTACCGGGACGGCGGCACCCGCGCGGTGATCCGCTTCGCGGTCGGCCCGTGCAGCCTCGGATCCGTCCTGGTCGCGGCGACCGACAGGGGCGTCTGCGCGATCCTGCTCGGGGACGATCCCGACCTGCTGCTGCGCGATCTCCAGGACCGCTTCCCGAGGGCCGAACTGAGCGGAGGCGACGCCGCCTTCGAGGCCCTGGTCGCGCAGGTGATCGGGCTGGTCGAACGCCCGGGAAGTCCCGTGGATCTGCCGCTCGACATCGGGGGCACCGCGTTCCAGCAGCGGGTCTGGGAGGTTCTGCGCCGGATCCCGGCCGGGACGACCATGACCTATGCCGAGGTCGCCCGCGCCCTCGGGGCGCCGGCGGCGGTGCGGGCGGTGGCGCGGGCCTGCGGCGCCAACGCCCTGGCGGTGGCGATTCCCTGTCATCGGGTGGTGCGCTCCGACGGGTCGCTGTCCGGCTACCGGTGGGGCATCGAGCGCAAGCGCGACCTGCTGGAGCGCGAGGCGCCCTGAGGACGCGAACCGGCTGCGGGGGGGGGCGGCCGGCTCGGGTTCCGGGATGTGGAGTCCGGTGGGGCCGGCCTACCAGCCGTGGTAGGGGCGGCCGTAGCCGACCGGGCCGTAGCCGTAGGGTCCGCGATACTCCTCGACCCGCACCACCCGGCGCGGGCGATAGACCGGAACCTCCTCGTATTCCTCGACGCGGACCACCCGCGGGCGCCGGTAGGCGACCGGCGGCGGCGCGTAGCCGTAGGCCGGAGCGTAGCCGTAGCCATAGGCCGGGGCGGCCTGGGCGTTCGACACCGCGGCGCCGAGCAGCGCGCCGGCCGCGAGGCCGCCGATCACCCCTGCCGCCACCGCGCCGCCGCCGCCAGCTTGGGCGTTGGTGGCCACGCTGCCGACGCCGATCAGGGCGGCGGCCGACAGAACCGCGAGTCTCTTCATGGCAGATCCCTGCTTGCGAGGAGCGGTACGGGCCGCCCCGGAGCATGGCCGTTGGTCGGCCGTAAGGGAACCATGCGCCGGTCCGGCTGCATCGAAGCTGAACCGTGCCGACAGCTTCCGTTCAGCTCGGCCGCGGCGAGGGTCGGCCCCGCTGCGGAGCGGCGTCCGTCGCATCGGAGCAACAGTGAGCCTTGCGGCAATCCACGGCCTGCCCGACCTGCAGGCTGTAAGTCGAATTTGCACGAGCGCGATTCCGGAAAATGCAAGAAAAATTCGGTCTGCTTTCAGGCGCGTCGTGATCAGCAATGCTGATCAAAAAATATTCCCTGTGACCTTGCGGGGCTGTTCGCATCGTGATTGTCACGGACTTGCATTCAGCCGGTGTGCTCTTGCTGCAACCGTGGGTGGATCGGGGGCTGGTTGCGGATTTTCGTGTCCGAATAGGCCAATTTTATCATTCGTTATCGAGTGGACAGCATTCTCCGGGGCGCCGAGAACGCATAGCGGGAAGGCGGGGGCGACGATGCGAGATACGATCGAAACCAGAGAACGTCTGAAGTTCCTCGACATCGACCAGTCCACCGCGGAGGACTTGCGTATCCTGTGGGCGATCATCGAACCGGCCCTGCCCTCGGTGCTGTCTCGTTTCTACACGAAGGTGCAGCAGGTTCCCCATCTGGCGACGATCCTCGGCTCGCATCAGGCACGCCTCGTCTCGGCTCAGACGCGGCACTGGGCGCAATTGTTCTCCGGTCGCTTCGATGACGCCTACGTCGCCAGCATCCGGCGGATCGGCCTGGTCCATCATAAGATCGGATTGGAGCCGCGATGGTACATCGGCGGCTACAGCTTCATCCTCAACGAACTCATGCAGCATGTCTGCCGGCGCAGCCGCTTCGGCGGAAACCTGACCCGGCGGCTGGCGGCCCTGAACAAGGCTGTGATGCTGGATATGGATTTCGCCATCTCCGTGTATCAGGAAGTGATGGTCGAGGAGCGCCAGCGCCGCGGAAGCACTCTGACCGCGGCGATCGCGACCTTCTCGGACGCGGTTCAGGAAAGCCTGACGGTATCGGCACAAGCGAGCGAGCAGCTCGCCGGCAGCGCCCGGACCCTGTCCGACGCCACCGGGCATGCCACCCGGCTCGCCAGCGAAGCCGCCGGCGCGGCCGAGCACACCTCGGCGACGATGCAGTCGAGCGCCGCCGCGACCGAGGAGCTCGCCACCTCGGTCCGGGAGATCAGCCAGCAGGCCCACCGCTCGGCGGTCGTTGCGAAGAGCGCGGTCGAGACGGCCGAACGGACGCGAAGCTCGGTCACGAGCCTCACCGAGCACGCATCCCAGATCAGCCACGTCGTCGACCTGATCAGCCAGATCGCGGCGCAAACCAACCTGCTGGCGTTGAACGCGACCATCGAGGCGGCCCGCGCCGGTCAGGCGGGGCGCGGCTTCGCGGTGGTGGCGAGCGAAGTGAAGACCCTCGCCGAGCGAACCTCCAAGGCAACGACGGAGATCGCGTCGCGCATCGAGGCGATCCAGCACGCGACCCGGCAGAGCGCCGACGACATCCAGGCCATCGGCGGCGTGATCGGCGAGGTCAATCTGATCGCCACCGCCATCGCCTCGGCCGTCGAGGTGCAGGGTACGGTGACGGACGAGATCGCCGGGAGCGTGCATCGGACCGCCGGCCACGCCAGTTCGGTGTCCCGGTCGATCGCGAGCCTCGCCGGGGCGTCGTCCTCGGCGGCGGAGGTCGCCGAGGAAGTCTCCGAGGCCCGGCGGACGCTGGACGGGCAGCTCGATCGCCTGCGCGACGACATCGCGACCTTCCTGCGGCAGGCGGAGGCGGCCTGATCCTCGCCGCCGATCCTCGCATCGGACCACCTGCGGATCCCGGCGTCGTGCGGGATCCGCTGCCGGCCGGGGAAGACTGTCCGGAGATGATGCGCCGGGACTCGTCTCAGAGCAGGCCCAGGATCGCTCGGAGCATCCAGATGACAAGCCAGCCGACGAAGACGAACCACGCGAGGGTCAGGGGAACCCCGATCACCAGTGTCGCGATCAACGCGGCATTTCGTACTCTGTCCGCGATCGGGACGGGTCGTACTTCGATGATCTCGTTGTGGGGCGGCTGAGTCTCGATCTGGATCATTCGCGAATCTCGTTCGTGCCGAGGCTGCCGCATCAGCAAACAGGCCACCATGGGGAGCGGGATCGACAGGGGCCGATGGTTGCGGACGCCGCCGACGCAGCGTGCCGATGCGCCGACATCTCCGCTCCTTCACATGTGAATCGATCCCCTCGCGCAAGGCGACGGGCGTTCTCCTGCCGACGCCGGGATGGTAAGACATCGTCAACCTTCGTGTGCCGACCCCCGGATCTCGCGATCCATGCCGGGTGCCGGTCCAGTCCGACAGGGAGCGTGCGATGCAGGACGAATGGCGCCGTCGGATCGGATTGCTGCTGCTGTCCGGGTTGCTCGTGGCCACGGCCGGTCCGGCCGGGGCGCAGTCCTGGGTCGACCCGCCCGCGAAAACCGGGTCCTCGCCGGAAGTGGCCCGGCCGCCCGCCCGCCGTGCTCCGGCCAAGCCGGTCGCGTCCGGCGTCCAGGCCCCGGTCGGCCTACGCTCCGCCGCGCGGCCGGGTCGCCGCGACCGCCCGGCCGGCGCGCCGGGTGGCGTCGGCGGCTCCGGTCCGCCGCATCGCGGTCCAGCGGGTTCCCGCACCGCGGGTCGAGCGCGTGGCCGTCGTCCGGCGTCCGGTTCCTTGGAGGTACGGGCCGGTGCGGCAGGAGTGGGTCGGCGAGGCGCCGGTCGGTCGCATCGTCCAAGGACGCATCGTCCAGGTTCGTCAGGCTCCCATCGCCGGACACTTGGCGACCCGCCGCGTGATGTGGTGGGACGAGGGTGGAATCAGGACCCGGACCTACCGCGTGCTCGTCGACGACGCCCTGTGGTGATCAGCCGGACGGCGGCAGGTTGCCGGGCTGGCTGAACCGGAAGCTCACATCGGGCCGCGCCGCCGATTCGTCGCCGGTTTCCATCACCGAGATCCGCAGCAACGCGCTCCCGGCCAGCACCGCGAGGCCGGCGACGACCGGCAGGGCCCGGCTCTCCTCGGGGGCCCGTCCGGTCCGGTCGAGCCAGCGCCGGGCGGCGTAGAGGCCGAGCGGCAGCACGACCCCGAGTCCGACCGCGCCGGCTTTCCCGGCCCAGCCGGCCGGCCCGTCCGTCGCCGCGGCGACCCCCTTGCGGCGGTAGGTGAGGGCGGCCGAGGCGTCGCCGGCGAGTTCCACCGCCAGAGCCGCGGCGGTGACCGTCTCCAGCCGCCGCCGCATCGGCCCGGGCGGCTCGGCCAGCGCGAGCGCGGCGGCACCCGACGCCACCGAGGAGGCGCCGAAGCGGACGGCCAGCGCCCGGGGTGCCGCCGCCCAGAGTGGGGTCGAGGTCGCCGACAGCAGCGCCGCGGTGTAGGTCGACAGGCCGGCCCCGAGGAGGGCGGCCGGCCAGCCGGCGAAGCGGGCGAGCGGCCCCGCGACCCGCGGCGCCAGGCCGCGATCCCCGGCGAACTGCGCCGCGGCGGTGAGGATCGCGCAGCCGGAGAATCCCATCAGGATCCAGGTGCCGATCGACATCGGCGAAGTCGCCTTCGCGACCCGCAGCATGTTGATGAACCGGGTCGGTGTGTGCAGGTCGTAGATCAGCAGGGCCGAGCCGAGGGTCGGGGCCAGCAGGGCGGTGTAGCGCGCCCGCCGTACCAGCGGCCCGGCCTCGGTGCCCCGGGTCGCGTCGGCGAGCGCCCCCAGGATCGCCGACGAGCCGGACAGTCCGGCGAGGAAGATGTAGCCGCCGACGACCCCGTTCTCGAACGGCGCCGGCTTGAGCTGGGCCCGCCCGTAATAGGTCGGCCCGTCCCAGGCCGGGCCGGGAGCGGGCGCCGTGGCGCCGGAGGCCCGGTCCGGGCGGGGCAGGGGGCCGTCCGACCCTTCCGTGACGACCGGATAATCCGCCATCACGCCCGCTCCCGATCGGATGCGCCGAGGAGGAAGGCGGCCGCCAGGGCGAGCCCGGCGACGGCGGCGAGGCCGGCGGTCAGGCTCGGCGCGACCCGGTTCGCGGGCCGCGTCGGCGCCGCCGGCAGGTTGTAGGCTTCCGGCCGCTCGGTGAGCAGGAAGAAGGCGTTGAGGTGGCCGAGATCTCCCGTCGCCCCGGGCGCGCCCGGCGTGCCGTACAGGTAGGCGCCCGGGACGCCACGCGCGTGCAGAGCCGCGACCCGCTCCTCGGCCCGGGCGTGGAGAACCGGGAACTCGCCGAACTGGATCGAGTCGGTCGGGCACGCCTTGGCGCAGGCCGGCTCCAGCCCGCCCTTGAGACGGTCGTAGCACAGGGTGCACTTGTGCGCCTTGCCGTCGAGGGTGCTGACGTCGACGACGCCGAACGGGCACGCCGGCACGCAGTAGCCGCAGCCGTTGCAGATGTCCTGCTGCACCACCACGGTGTCGAACTCGGTCTTGAACAGGGCGCCGGTCGGGCAGGCTTCGAGGCAGGGCGCGTTGTGGCAGTGCTTGCACACGTCGCTCATCATCAGCCAGCCGCTCTGGAACGGCGCCTCGACCGTGTCGCGCACCCCGCCGCAGCCGCTCCTCTCGATGAAGGCGACGTGCCGCCAACTATTCGCCGAGAGCGCGCCGGTGTTGTCGAAGCTGTGCCCGGTGAGGCCGAGGTTGTCGGCCGGCAGGTTGTTCCACTCCTTGCAGGCGACCTCGCACGCCTTGCAGCCGATGCACACCGTGGTGTCGGTGAAGAACCCGTAGGAGCGGCCCGGCTCGATGCGCACGCCCGCCGTCAGTTCGGCCTCGTGCGGGATCACGCCGGGAAGATCGGATTGCGGGAAGTCCGAGGCGCGGGGATGCATCGTCACCGGCGCACCCCGCACAGGGAGACCGAACGGGCGACGAAGCCGATCAGGTTGCGCGTCGCCTCGTACTCGACCCGCACCCGGGCCTGCCGCGACTGGAGCGGCGCGAGCTGGTCGGGCTCGGCACCGGCGTCGCGCCCGAGCACGAACAGGTGCGTGCAGCCGTCGTCCTCGGTGAGCTGGAACCGGCTCTCCTGGACGATGGTGACGATGCCTTCCTTGACCGGCATGCGGCTCCCCGAGGTTCCCTGCGAGGCGCCGGCCGATCCGGGCCGCGGGCTGGAACTTGTGGATTGGAAACGGTCGAAAGACGGGCCGGTTCTGCCGGAACTTCGCTGCCGGCGATTCCGTTGCCCGGCCGTGAGCGCCTGGAGCCGGCGCTTCGGGCGTGGAGTCGGTGGCATGGCGAAACGGATCCGCAAGGGCATCGGCGCCCGCGTCGCGGGCTTCCTCCACGACTGGTCGATCCCGCGCCAGCTCGCCGGCGAGAGCGTGATGGGCACGGCGGCGCGCAGCCGCACCTCGGAGACGCTGCGGCCGCGGCTGGAGGAGGCCGACCGGGTCGGCACCGGGATCTGCCCGTTCTGCGCCGTCGGGTGCGGCCAGCTCATCTACGCCAGGAACGGGCGGCCGATCCACGTCGAGGGCGATCCGCGCTCGCCGGTCAACCAGGGCACGCTTTGCCCGAAGGGGGCGGGGACGCTCGGCATGCTGCTCTCGCCCGAGCGGATCGGCACCGTTCTCCACCGCGCGCCGCGCTCGACGACCTGGGAGGCGAAGCCCCTGGACTGGGCGATGGAGCGCATCGCCCAGCTCACCAAGCGGGCGCGCGACGAGACCTTCGTCGAGACCCTGCCGGACGGGCGCCGGGTCAACCACACCCTCGGCCTCGGCTCGCTCGGCGGCGCGACGATGGACAACGAGGAGAACTACCTGATCAAGAAGCTGTTCGGCGGCGGCCTCGGCATGCTGAACATCGAGAACCAGGCCAGGATCTGACACTCCTCCTCGGTGCCCAGTCTGGGCACCTCCTTCGGCCGCGGTGCGGCCACGATGGCGCTGTGGGATCTCGCCAACAGCGACTGCATCGTCGTGATGGGCTCCAACATGGCGGAGAACCATCCGGTGGCGTTCCGCTTCGTGGTGGAGGCGCAGCGGCGCGGCGCGACCGTGATCCACGTCGATCCGCGCTTCACCCGCACCAGCGCGCTCGCCGACCTCCACGCGCCGATCCGGTCGGGCTCGGACATCGCGTTCCTCGGCGGCATCATCCGCCACCTGATCGAGAACGACCTCTGGTTCCGCGATTTCGCCCTCGCCTACACCAACATCGCCCACATCATCGAGGACGGCTACGAGGGCCCGGAGGAGAATGACGGGCTGTTCTCCGGTTTCGACCCGGAGACCGGCAGCTACAGCCACGACACCTGGCAATATGCCGGCAAGACCGTGCCGTCGTCGGTCTCCGAGCACCGGGTGCAGATGCAGGAATCGTCGAAGGACGGCGACTTCGAGAGCATGACCGAGGGGCCGCCGCCGACCGACCCGACGCTGCAACATCCGAACTGCGTCTACCAGATCCTGCGGCGGCACTACGCCCGCTACACGCCCGAGATGGTCGAGCGGGTGACCGGCTGCCCGCAGGAGGTCTTCCTGAAGGTCGCCGATGCGCTCGCCCGCAACTCGGGCCGCGAGCGGACCGGCGCGTTCTGCTATGCCGTCGGCTGGACCCACCACTCGGTCGGCGTGCAGATCATCCGCGCCGCCACCATCATCCAGGGCCTGCTCGGCAATGTCGGGCGGCCCGGCGGCGGCATCATGGCGCTGCGCGGCCACGTCAGCATCCAGGGCTCGACCGACATCCCGACGCTCTACAACATGCTGCCGACCTACCTGCCGCAGCCGAACGTCTTCCACGACCACGCCAGCCTCGCCGACTACCTGCGGGTCGAGACGCCGCCGACCGGCTGGTGGGCGAACATGCCGAAATACGTCGTGAGCCTGCTCAAGGCCTGGTACGGCGACGCCGCCACCCGAGCCAACGACTGGTGCTACCCGTTCCTGCCCAAGCTCACCGGCGACCTGTCGCAGGAGCCGATGACGCTGGCGATGGCCAGCGGCGTGGTGCGCGGCCAGTTCATCCTCGGGCAGAACCCCCTCGTCGGGGCGGTCAACGCCGACTTCGTCGAGCGCGGCCTCGGCAAGCTCGAATGGCTGGTGGTGCGCGACTTCGCGATGACCGAGACGGCGAACTTCTGGCAGAAGGGCCGCCTGATCGAGCGCGGCGAACTGCGCACCGAGGACATCGACACCGAGGTGTTCTTCCTGCCGGCGGCGATGCCCGGCGAGAAGGACGGCTCGGTGACCAACACCAGCCGGCTCGTGCAGTGGCACGACAAGGTGTGCGAGGCCCCGGGCGACAGCCGCTCCGACCTGTGGTTCATCTATCATCTCGGCAAGCGCCTGAAGCAGCTCTACGCCGACAGCCGCGAGATCCGCGACGGCCCGATCCAGGGCCTGACCTGGGACTATCCCGAGCACGGCGCGCAACGCGAGCCGGAGGCCGAGGCGGTGCTGAGGGAGATCAACGGCTACCGCGTCGCCACCGGCGAGCAGGTGCCGAGCTACAAGGAGCTGAAGGACGACGGCTCCACCGCCTGCGGCGGCTGGATGTATTGCGGCATCTACCCGAAGGCCGGCCACAACGTCGCCCGCTCGCGGGTGCCTGACGGGCCGGACGGGCCCGGCTCGCATCTCGGCTGGGCCTTCGCGTGGCCGTCGAACCGGCGCACGCTCTACAACCGCGCCTCCGCCGACCCGGCCGGCAAGCCGTGGTCCGAGGCCAAGAAGATGATCTGGTGGGACGAGGCGAAGGAGAGCTGGACCGGGCTCGACGTGCCGGACTTCGTCGAGACCAAGCGGCCGGACTACCGCCCCGACTGGTCGACGCGCCCGCACGGGATGGATGCGCTGGGCGGCGACGACCCGTTCATCATGGAGGCAGACGGCAAGAGCCAGCTCTTCGTGCCGTCGGGGCTCAGGGACGGTCCGCTGCCGACCCACTACGAGCCGGTCGAGAGCCCGGTGCGGAACCCGCTCTACGACCGCCAGATCACCCCGACCGCGAAGATCTGGGAGCAGGAGGGGAACCGCCTGAATCCGCTCGGCGACCCGCGCTTCCCCTACGTGTTCACCACCTACCGGCTGACCGAGCTGCATTGCGGCGGCGTGCCGACGCGGGTGATGCCGCACACCGCCGAGCTGCAGCCGGAGGCGTTCGTCGAGGTGTCGCCGGAACTCGCCGGGGAACTCGGCATCCGCCACCTCGGCTGGACGGTGCTGTCGTCGCTGCGCGGCGAGATCGAGGTCAGGGCGATGGTGACCGAGAGGGTGCGGCCGTTCCGGATCGACGGCCGCGCCGTGCATCAGGTCGGGATGCCGTGGGTGTTCGGGCGCGAGGGCTACGCCCGCGGCGCGGTGGCGAACGTGCTGCTGGCGATCACGGGGGATGCCAATACCAGCATCCACAGCACCAAGGCGGTGACCTGCGGGCTGCGTCCGGGCCGGCTGTCGGCGGGGAGGGGGCAGCCGTGACGACCCTGCCGCATCCGGGCCACGCGGCTCTGGCCGCCCTCGATGCCGCGCTGGCGAGGCAGCCGCGGCAGGATGGCGCCGCCCTCGAACGGGCCACGACCTGCCTCTCGGCGGTCCGGGATGGGATGATCGCCGAGATGCGCGCCGGGAGAGCCTACGGCGACCTGACGAAACTCAACGCCGTCATCAGCGTGGTTCTTGCCGGCCGTTTCCCCCTCGGGGAAATTCCGTGGGACGAACTGCGGCGGGCCCGTGGCTGGCTCGCCGACCTCGTCGAGCGCGTCGAACCCTGAAACAGGCGGGGACGAGGCCGGGCCTCGCCCGGCGGTCAGCGGATGCGGCCGGGGCGGGTCGGCTCGAACACGATCTTGCGGTGGAAGGCGCACCAGCTCTTGCCGTCCGGAACCGGGGCGCCGCAGCACACCGCGCGATCGTTCGGTTCGCCGATGATGAACTTGCACACGAAGGCGCCCGACTGAGCGAAGGGCACGCGAAGCTCCGGCGAGGGCTCCTCGGCGGAATCGGCTGACACGAGATGCGACATGCGCACGAGCTGGTTCATCAGGGGCTGACTCGCTGACCGGCGCGACGGGGGCGGGCCGGTTGAGGGTTCCGGTTGAGCCGCCGTCCTTGGAACCCACCCGCGCGGGAGCGAACGTGGGTCGCAAGGACGGCGTATCCGCTGCTATGTGGGGAAAGCAGGCTGAAACACAAGGGCCCGGAGCTTGCTAGCTCCGTCTTTCACTCCCCGCAATAGCCTGCTTCATCTTGAAGCATGGTGAACAGTCCATCGGTCCGGACACTCGTCCCCTTCGGAATGATCGTTCGGGCCCACCCTCGAAGTCCGCCGCTCAAGATGACCGGGCCGGACCCATGCGGCGACCGCCTGATGGTGCCAGCCCATCATGAGTGATTCGTTACCGCCGGGAAAGCACATGACTTAGGGTTGTCCGAGACATGTCCGCATCCGACGACCCTCGCGGCGGTCAATCCGGCGCCGGAGCGTAGGGCGGCCGGGGAATCGCCCGGTGCGCGGCCCGGAGCGCCGCCGACCAGCGCTCGCGCAGGTCGTGGAAATACGGCTCGCCGGCCTCGATCCGGTGCAGCACCTCGGTGCGGCAGGTGTTGCGGCGGATCACCGTGAGGTCGATCGGCAGGCCGACGCCGAGATTCGACCGCATCGTCGAGTCCATCGAGATCAGCCCGACCTTCAGGGCGTCGTAGACGTCGGTCTTGTAGGTGACGGCGCGGTCGAGGATCGGCTTGCCGTACTTGTGCTCGCCGATCTGCAGGAAGGGCGCGTCCTGGCTGCAGGCGATGAAGTTGCCGGCCGAGTAGATCATGTAGAGCCGCATCGGCCCGTCGCCGATCTGGCCGCCGAACAGGAACGAGACCTCGAAGCGGAGCTGCGCCGCCTCGAACCCCTCGCGCTCGATCCCCCGCACGGTGCGGATCGCCCGGCCGATCAGTTGCGCCGCCCGGAACATCGTCGGCGCGTCGTAGATCGTCTCGAACTTGCCGGTGTCGGGGTTCTCGACGCCCTCGGCGAGCAGGCTCAGGACCGATTGCGTCACCGAGAGGTTGCCCGCCGAGGCGAGCGCCAGGACGCGCTCGCCGGGCTTCGTGAACATGTGCAGCTTGCGGTAGGTCGAGATGTCGTCGAGACCCGCGTTGGTGCGGGTGTCGGCGATCATGACGAGGCCCTCCTCGACCAGGATCCCGACGCAGTACGTCATCGCTCGCCCCCTCGACCCATGCCCGGCCCGCCCATGCCCTCCGGGAAGGGCGGCACCCTCGCGCAGTCGCGACCGGGGGTCCAGCCGAAACACCGTCGCGCGGTGGCGATGCGGCCGGGCGTGGCGTGCAATCCACGCTCCCGCGGCGGAGGCCTCATACGATTTCCGATTGATTGCCTCGCGATGCGGAAATCGGCTTCGCTCATGCGTGCGGAGCAAAGCTCCGCCGCGCGGGCTGGCGATGCGGAATCCGGAAGATTGCTTCCGGATTCCGCATCAGGCCTGACCCTGGGCCTGGGCCTGCCCGCGGGCGTCGTCGACCCGGACCCGCACCGTCAGCGTCTCGGTGCCGCCGCCGGTGCGGCTGCCGCGGACGGGTCCGGCATCGAGGTAGTCGAGCCCGATCGCCACCCGCAGGTGGGCGTTGGTGGTCGAGATGCCGAAACAGGGATCGAAGCCGACCCATCCGAGATCGGGAACCAGCGCCTCGGCCCAGGCATGGCCCGCCGCCTGTTCGACGCTGTCGGCCCGGTAGTGATAGCCCGAGACGTAGCGGGCCGGGATCTCCAGGTGGCGCGCCGCCGCGACGAAGACGTGGGCGAGGTCCTGCCCAACCCCCTCGCGCAGGGCGAAGGCTTCGGCGGCGGTGCTGCCCGAATCGGTCGGGCCGGGGGCGAAGCGCACCTCGCGGTGGACCGCGTCGACGAGGCGGTGGAGCAGGACGAGCCGGCTGCCGCCCGCCACCGCCACCCCGTCGGCGAAGCCGGCGATCGCCGGGTCGGCGGAGGCGAAGCGAGACTCGCGCAGGTAGAACGCATCGGGCAGCCGTTCGACCGTGCCGCGGACGATGCCGGCGGTGTCGCTGGTCTCGACCTCTCCGGTCACCCGCACCGTGAGGGTGTCGGACGGGCCGTCGGCGCTGAAGACGTGGATGACGTTGCCGTACCCGTCCTCCCGGCGACTGAGCTGCCCGTCGACGGACGGCTCGATGCGCCAGTTCCGCACGTGCTGGCCGTCGTGATCCCGGGGCGTGAGGCGCAGGATCTGGATCAGCCCCCGGGCCAGGGATTCGTAGTCGTAGACCGTCTCGTGGACGACGCGGATGCGCATGGTGGGGGGACGCTCGTGATCGCCGGGCACGCACGGCGGAGTGTGGCGGGAGTGGGATCGTCCCGGGACGGGCGGGAGGGCCCTGCCCTGGGGGAAGGTCGCGCTGTCGGTCATCGCCGGGACATGGGGGCTCCCCGCCGAGGGCCAATCCGGGGTGCGACCACGCGATCCAGGCGCGCGTCGCACGCTGTCCGGGCGCGCCTCAGCAGAGATACTGGTCGATGATCGCCGCCCCGAGGCGGTTGTTCTCGGCGATGAAGCCCTGGATGAACTCGTGCAGGCCGGTGGAGAAGATCTCCTCGATCGACTGGCCGTCGAGCTGGGCCAGGAGGTTGCTGGCGAGGCGCTGGCTCGGCCCCCGCCGTCCGTAGGAATCGGCGATCAGGTCGAGGTGGCGAACCAGCATCTCGTAGCAGTTGGCCAGGGATCGCGGCATCTCGCGGTTGAGGATCAGCAGGTCGGCCACCAGCCACGGCTTGATGCTCTCGCGGTAGACCCAGTGGTAGGCGGTCAGCGCCGACACCTCGCGCAGGATCGTGGTCCACTGGAAGTAGTCGAGGCTGCCGCCGACCCGCTCGGTCTCGGGCAGCAGCACGTGGTACTTCACGTCGAGGATCCGGGCTGTGTTGTCCGCCCGCTCGATGGCGACGCCGAGGCGGGTGAACCAGTAGGCGTCGTTGCGCAGCATGGTCCGGTAGGCCGAGCCGTCGAAGGCGAGGGAGACGCCCTTCGACCAGTCGAGGAAGCGGGCGAACTCCTCGCGGCTGAGGTCGCGGCCCTCGTAGGAGCGCAGGTGCAGCCACGCCTCGTTGATCGCCTCCCACATCTCGACCGTGAGCGCGGTGCGGACGCTGCGGGCGTTCTCGCGCGCGGTCTCGATGCAGGAGCGGATCGAGGACGGGTTGTGCGGGCTGAAGGCGAGGAAATCCCTCACCGTGTGCTCGTTGAGGCTGTCGTAATGCTGCCTGAACACCTCGACGTCGGCGGCCGAGGCGAGGGCGGAGGCCCATTCGTTGGCGTCTCCGCCGCCGTAATTGGCGGGCAGGGCCGAGAGGCGCAGGGCGGCGTCGAGCAGACGGGCGGTGAAGTCGGCGCGCTCGGAGTAGCGCGAGAGCCAGTACAGGTTGTCGGCGGTGCGGGAGAGCATGGGGACTCGCGGCGTGTCGTCTCGGGGCGGCTGCGGGGAGGGGACCGCGCGGGCGCGGCCCCGCGGTCGGGGCGGTCGCGTCAGCCGTCGAGGACCCAGGTGTCCTTGGTGCCGCCGCCCTGGCTGGAATTGACCACCAGCGATCCCTCCTTCAGCGCCACCCGGGTCAGGCCGCCGGGGATGATGCGGATGTCGTCGGCGCCGCTGAGCACGAACGGGCGCAGGTCGACGTGGCGCGGCGCGACGCCCGAGGCGACGAAGGTCGGGCAGGTCGAGAGCGACAGGGTCGGCTGGGCGATGAACCCGTCCGGCGCGTGGCGCAGCTTCCGGGCGAACTCGTCGATCTCCCGCTTGGTGGCGTGCGGGCCCACCAGCATGCCGTAGCCGCCCGAGCCGTTGACCTCCTTGACCACGAGGTCGCCGAGATTGGCCAGCACGTAGGCAAGGGCGTCCTTCTCGCGGCAGCGCCAGGTCGGCACGTTGTGCAGGATCGGCTCCTCGCCGGTGAAGAAGCGCACGATTTCCGGCATGTAGCTGTAGACCGCCTTGTCGTCGGCGATGCCGGTGCCGACCGCGTTGGCGAGCGTCACGCTGCCGCTCTGATAGGCACTGATCAGCCCGGGCACGCCGAGCACCGAATCGGGCCGGAACACCAGCGGATCGAGGAAGTCGTCGTCGATCCGCCGGTAGATCACGTCGACCCGCCGCGGCCCCTCGGTGGTCCGCATGTAGACCACGTCGTCCCGGGTGAAGAGGTCCGACGCCTCGACCAGCTCGACCCCGAGCTTGTCGGCGAGGAACGAGTGCTCGTAGAAGGCGGAGTTGAAGCGTCCGGGGGTGAGCAGCACGACGGTCGGGTCGCGGGCGGCGGTCTTCGGCGCGAGGCTGCGCAGGGTGGCGAGCAGCGCGTCCGGGTAGGCCTCGACCGGCGAGACCCGGTGCTTGGAGAACAGTTCCGGAAACAGCCGCAGCATCACCTCGCGGTTCTCCAGCATGTAGGAGACGCCCGACGGCGTGCGGGCGTTGTCCTCCAGCACGAAGAACTCGTCCTCGCCGGTGCGGACGATGTCGATGCCGGCGATGTGGACGTATTTGTTGTGCGGCACCTCGAAGTCCCGCATCTCCAGCCGGTAGTGCGGGTTGCGGTAGACGAGGTCGCCCGGGATGATCCCGGCCTTGATGCATTCCTGCGGGCCGTAGATGTCGGCCAGGAAGGCGTTGAGCGCGGTGACGCGCTGCTTGAGTCCGCGCTCTAGGAAGCCCCATTCCGGTTTGGTCAGCACCCGGGGGATGATGTCGAACGGGATCAGACGCTCGGTCGACTCGTTGTCGCCGTAGACCGCGAAGGTGATTCCGATGCGCCGAAAGAAGAGTTCCGCCTGACTGCGCCGGGTATCGAAATGTTCCGGCGGCGTCGTTTCCAGCCAGGTCTTCAGGGCGGCATAAGCCTCCCGGACAGAGGCCGACTCGGTTCCGCTCCCTCTAAGTCCGTCCATCTCGTCGAACGCGTTGAGCGGCATGAACGTCCCTCTCTATTTGCCTCGAAGCTAGACGCAAGTTGGGGGCCAAGGCAAAGGAAATAGAGCGTCTGCCCACCGCCGGCCGCCGGCGGTGCCTCAGATCAGCTTCAGGCCCCGGAGCCTGGCGTGGCCGTCGCGGCCGACGATGATGTGGTCGTGCACCACGATGCCGAGGGGGGCGGCCGCGGCGACGATCTCGCGCGTGAGCCGGATGTCGGCCCCTGACGGCGCCGGGTCGCCGGAGGGATGGTTGTGCACCAGGATCAGGGCGGTGGCGGAGAGTTCCAGCGCCCGGCGCAGCACCTCGCGGGTGTAGACCGGCGTATGGTCGACGGTGCCGCGCCCCTGCACCTCGTCGGCGATGAGGCGGTTGCGCTTGTCGAGGAACAGCAGCCGGAACTCCTCGCGCGGGGCGAAGGCCATCGCGGCGCGGCAATACTCGATCACCGCGGCCCAGGAGGAGAGGAGGGTGCGCTCGGCGACCGCCCCGCGGGCGAGCCGCCGGCCGGCGGCCTCCATGACCTTCAGGTCGGCGACGACAGACGGGCCGACGCCCTCGACCTCGGCCAGCCGTTCGGCGGGAGCGCCGAGCACCTCGGCGAAGCTGCCGAAGCGGCGGATCAGCGCCTTGGCGACCGGCTTCACGTCCCGCCGCGGGATCGAGCGGAACAGGACCAGTTCCAGGAACTCGTAGTCCGGCAGGGTCTCCCCCGCGGCGAAGCGGGCCCGCAGGCGGTCGCGGTGGCCGTGGTAATGCGGCGCCTCGGCGAGGCGCGATGCCTCGGCGGCGACGACGCCCGGCGCCTCGGCGAGGCCGCGATCCGGCCGGGGCGGGGCGTCGCCGGTCATCGCGGTCAGGCGACGGCGAGCGGCTTGTGCAGCCCCTTGGGCGACAGGGTGAAGATCTCGGCCCCGGTCTCGGTGACCCCGATCGTGTGCTCGAACTGGGCCGAGAGCGAGCGGTCGCGGGTCACCGCGGTCCAGCCGTCGGCGAGGACCTTCACGTGCGGCCGGCCGAGGTTGATCATCGGCTCGACGGTGAAGAGCTGGCCGGCGCGCAGGGGCACGTCGTAGCTCGGCTCGACGTAGTGCAGCACGGTCGGGGCGTCGTGATAGGTCCGGCCGAGGCCGTGGCCGCAGAAGTCGCGCACCACCGAGCAGCGCTCGGCCTCGGCGAAGCTCTGGATCGCCGCGCCGATGTCGTTGGTGCTGCCGCCGGGCCTGATCGCCGCGATGCCGCGCATCAGGGCCTCGTAGGTGATCTCGCACAGGCGCGCGGCCTTGCGCGAGACCTCGCCGACATGGGCCATCCGGCTCGAATCTCCGTGCCAGCCCTCGACGATGAGGCAGATGTCGAGGTTGACGATGTCGCCCTCGCGCAGGGGCTTGTCGTTGGGGATGCCGTGGCAGACGACGTGGTTGATCGAGGTGCAGATCGACTTCGGGTAGCCGCGGTAGTGCAGCGAGGCCGGATAGGCGCCGTGATCCATCGCGAAGGTGTAGGCGAGCCGGTCGAGCGCCTCGGTCGTCACCCCCGGAACCGTCGCCTCCATCAGCAGGTCGAGGGCCTCGGCCGTGAGGCGGCCGGCCTTGCGCATCGCCTCGAACGCCTCCGGTCCGTGGATCGGCGGTTCCTGCCGGCGGTCCTGGCCCGCCTTCTGCTCGTCACGACTCATCACACCGGGTCCGAAAAGGCCGTAGCGCTGCTGCGAATTGTTGGTCGGTCCGGATGTAGGCTCTTCGCGGGTTGAAGCCAAGGACGGATCGGGGCCGCCGCGCGCCCCGCTTCCTCTAGGCTTCGGACGGGCGAGGGGTTAGATGGGGCCAAACGGCCCGAGAGCAGGATCACGCGATGGCAGACAAGGCGGTACCGCACTTCCACAACCAGGACGGGCTCCGGGTCATCCATGTCGGCTCGAAGGAGTTCATGTGCATCGGGGCGCTGCCCCCGTTCGACCACCCGCACGTGTTCCTCGACATGGGGGCCGACGACGAGATCATCTGCCAGTACTGCTCGACCCTCTACCGCTACCGGGGCGACCTGAAGGCCGGAAAGGCGGAGCCCGCCTCCTGCGTGTGGGACGACCGCGCCCGCCTCGCCGCGGAGTGAGCCGGCGGTCGGCCGGGCGACCGCTGCCGGACCGGCCCGGCCTGAGCGTCGTCATCGTCGGCGCCGGGATCGGCGGGCTGACCGCCGCCCTGACCCTGAGCGCCGGCGGCCACGACGTCACCCTGGTCGAGCGCGCCACCGGCTTCAGCGCCGTCGGGGCCGGACTCCAGCTCTCCCCCAACGCCAGCCGGGTCCTGATCGACCTCGGCCTCGGCGCCCCCCTGCGCCGGGCGGCCGGGGAGCCGGAACGGGTGCGGATCCGCAGCCTCGCCGCGGGCCGCGAGATCGGCGCGGTCGCCCTCGGCGCGACCATGCGCGAGCACTTCGGCGCCCCCTACTGGGTGATCCACCGTGCCGACCTCCAGACGGTGCTGCTCGACGCCGTGCGCAGCCGGCCCGGCATCCGCCTGCTCGTCGGGCGCACCGCCACCTCCCTCGCCCAGACGACGGCGGCGGCCAGCGTCACCGTGGAGACCGAAGCCGGCCGCAGCGAGACGCTGACCGCCGAACTGGTCGTCTGCGCCGACGGCGTGCGCTCCGCCTTGCGCCCGCGCCTCGACCGCCGCCCCCTGCGGCGCCACGGCGCCGCGGCGTGGCGGGCGACGCTGCCGCGCGCCGCCGTGCCGCCCGGCTTCTGCGCCAACGAGACCGGCCTGTGGCTCGGCCGCGACCGGCACGTCGTGCACTACCCGATCCATGGCGGCGAGCGGATCAACCTCGTGGCGGTGATGCCGCAGGCGGCGGGCGAGGCCGACTGGTCGGCCCCCGGCGATCCGGCCCGGATCACGGCCGCCTTCGCGGACGCCGCCGGTCCGCTGCGCGGGCTTCTCGCCACGCCGGCCGCGTGGCTGGCCTGGACCCTCGCCGACCGCCCCGCCGCCCGCCCGATGGCCCGTGGCCGCATCGCCCTCCTCGGCGACGCGGCGCATCCGGTCCTGCCGTTCCTCGCCCAGGGGGCGGCACTGGCGATCGAGGACGCGGCCGAACTCGCCGCCTGCCTCGCCGCGGACCCGGTCGCGAACGCGCTGGCGCGCTACGCCGCCGCCCGCAGCGCCCGGGCCGGGCAGGTGCAGGCGCAGGCCCGCCGCAACGGCCGCATCTACCATGCCGGTCCGCTCGTCGCGGCCGCCCGCGATACCGTGATGGCCCGCCTCGGCCCCGAGCGCATGACGACACGCTACGCCTGGCTCTATGGCTGGCGCCCAGAAGCCCACCCTTGATTTCATCGGGCCGGGCAGGCAAACCCGGCCCGCGCGGCATCACGCCCCGCGCCGGCGGACGTGGCGGAATCGGTAGACGCACGAGACTTAAAATCTTGCGACCTCTGGTCGTGCGGGTTCGAGTCCCGCCGTCCGCACCACAGCTTCGAAATTGCAAGCACCGTCAGTAAGATGCTGACACTTAGGTGTTTTTCAGCGCCCTCCACTACAAAGGGCGCTACAAATGGCTGTTCCGATGACCTCCCTAAGCCGTGCCCCGAATGGGGACTGGTTCGCTCGTAAGGGCATCCCGAAGGACGTTCGTGAAGCCTACAAAAAGGCGTTCGGGGTCTCCCGGGAGGAGCGTTTCCGACGCCCCGGGAGCCTGTCCACAGGTGCAGCGAAGGCCGAGTTACGCGACTGGGACGCGAACGTCACGGGCCGCATCGAGGCGCTGAGGGCTGCGGCGAAGGGCGAGGGTAGGGGGCTCAACCATCGAGAGGCGCACGGACTGGCGGGGCAATGGTACGCTTGGTTCGTCGCTCAGCGAGAGCAAGACCCAGGTACGGCCGAGGAATGGAACCTCTTTGCGGAGCGGCTTCAGGATGCGCGCGCTGGCTCAGCGCAGGCTCGTGAGCTGCCTGATGATACCGATTACGACGATGAGGAAAGCCCAGCGGGCAGACGGCGCATGCGCGCGCTCGTCAGCGAATTGGGGCAGGTAGCTTCGTTCCTCGGAGAGCAGGGTATGAGGCTCACGGAGGAGGCTACACACGCATTCCTCGACATCGTGGAGGGCGAACTGTTTGCGGTCGCTCTAACCCTCAGACGGCGCTCTGAAGGCGACTACGGCCCCGATGCTCGCCTTGAACGACACCCCGAGTTCCGCCCATCAGCACGCGAGAAAGCCGCCGGGCTGACATGTTGGTCCTTGTTCGAGGCGTGGGTAGGCGAGCGGAAACCGGGCGCATCGACGGTGAACCGTTGGCGTGTCGTGTTCAGGGCGCTCGATGCCTACTTTGAAGGCCGGGATATCGCGACCATCACAGGGGACGACGCGATTGCCTGGAAGGGCACCCTCGTAACTCCGGAGCGCAGCGCCAAAGTCGTCAACGAGGTTTGGCTTCGCGCTGCTGGAGTTGGTTTCGGGTGGGCGAAGGACAACAAGCGTATCCCTCTCAACCCGTTCGAGGGCGTGAGTGTTGCTGTGGGCAAGGCAGCGCCGAAGGTGCGTGAACGCGAGTTCCTTGATGAGGAATGGCGCATCATCCTGGCTGCGACCACTGCTGAGACCCATGGCCGGGTGGCAGCTCACAACCTCGCGGCGCGGCGCTGGGTGCCATGGATATGCGCCTACACGGGCTCCCGGCCCCGGCGAAGTGACCCAGCTACGGGCTGAGGACTTCACGCGGCATAAGGGTGGCTTCTGGGTAATGAAGATCAATCCGGAGGCTGGGACGGTGAAAGGCGGTCAGGCCCGTACCGTGCCCCTACACGACCACCTGATTGAGATGGGCCTTATCGTCTTCGTGGACGGCATCCGGCAGGGGCCGTTGTTCTACGACCCCACAGGCCAGAGAGTGACGAGGGACGACCCAACGAACCCGGTTCAAGCCCCCTGGGTGAAGCAGCGGAACAAGCTTGCGGAGTGGGTGCGTAAGCTCGGAGTGACGGACCCGAACATCAGCCCGAACCATGCTTGGAGGCATACCTTCAAGCGGAGAGCAGCAAGGGCCAAGATCGAGAAGCGATTTCGGTTTGCGTTCTGCGGTCACACGTCGAGCGATGTAGGGGATGAGTACGAAACGCCTACGCTTGAGGACATGGCGGAAGTAATAAAGTTTTTTCCACGATACAACGTTGCAGACTGAGTGCGCTATACGTCTATCCGTTTTAAAGCATCATGAGGTTGCCAATCCCCTGCTATCCGTAAAGAAACACAGGAGTTCCTCCTCAGCGCCGCACCGGATCGTCTATCGTCTCACTCGCGGGAGTGCCCTTGCCCAAAACTAACTTAGAGATCCTAATAGAACTCGCCGTGGCGCGCGCTAAGTATTCGAAATCGCAGGATTGAAGACGGTTTAGATAGGTGCTCTTAGACGGCGAAGCGGTGCCCGCATATCAGGATGTATGTGGTCCTCGATATGTGAACAGCCGCGTTTCTTAGCGTGAATGTCGAGGGAGGGGCCCTTGGTTTTGCCGGAAAAATTCGTGCGGGTCTCGATGAAGAAGCACGCGCGGCTTCCCCCCGGGTACCCCCATGGTGACCCGTTCGGCCCCACCCGAAGGTGCGTGGGGTAGGGCCCGCGCCTAAGGAGGGGAAGGGCGCCCGTGACAGCCTGAAGGGGCCATTGCCCACCCCCCCCCTGGGCAAGCTTCGCCCATCACCTGACGCCGTGCCTGCCCTATGTCTGCCGTTGCGGCGGTTGCGCTGCACTGGGCATCACCGCCCGAGGCGCATCTCGGAACCCGCTAGCACGCAAGGGGACGCAGCGATGCCGGACAAGCTCAAGCGGACCATCATCGGGGCTGTCATCGCTGTGGCCCTTGCCGCCGCGGTGTCCTACGGGCTCATCAGCCAACAAACGGCCGACAAGCTACAAACTGAGGCGAACCAGACCCTTTCGAATGACCAGGGCACGGGCGCTCCAGCACCACACCAACCGGCTCCTCCCACGCCCCAGCCTCAGGACCCGAACGTGCAAACGCCAGCGCCGTCCAGTCCAGGCCCGCAGGCCCCAGCTCCGGCGCCCCGCTAGCGCGTGCCGGCTATCCCCGGCCCATCCTTTCGGTTTGGCATCCTCCTATGCCGTCCATCGTGCCAGGGCATCCGCGGCCTCCTGCGGGCTGTCCTTGATCCTGTAGACGGTCTGTCGGCTGAGGCCCGTGGCCGAGGCGATGCCCGAGACGCCTTGCCCCTCGCTCAGGGCTGACCGGACGGCCTCGAACTGGTCTCGCGTGAAGCTCGGCTTGCGGCCCCGATAGGCGGCTTCCTCAACGTTTGCCTTGGCGTGGGCTATCCCGGCCCGCTGGGCTTCCTTCGTGGCTTCGGCTTGGGCCTGAGCCGTGGCGGCCATGAAGCCGATGAGAGCGTCTCTCACAGCCTGTTGCATGGGGTCCGTGGTGGCGCCGTCGAAGGTCAGATTGTTGATGACCGTTCGGACGATGACGCCTCGGCGCATGAACTCCCGGATGGTGTCGCATACGTCCGCGTAGTTGCGCCCGAGGCGGTCCACCCAGCGGACAACCAGAATGTCTCCGCGGCGAAGCATGTCGAATAGCCGGCGACCCTCGGGGCGCGCGCGGAGCGTGGTGTTGAGACCAGACACGCCCTCATCGGCCACCACTTCGTCCACACTGAAGCCGGCGCTTTCGGCCTGGGTCCGTTGATGGGCAAGGGTCTGTTCAGCCGTTGAGACACGGGCGTAGAGGACGGTTCGGGACATGGCTTTGGACGTCCGTTGAGATGGCGTCCGCTAGATTGTCTGTCCGTATGGCGAAGTCAACCCTAGCGGACAGGCTTTCGGACGGTTCCGGCACTGTCCGCTGCGGTATACCCCTGCGGACATAACTAGGAGATGGCACGAGTCGCATGGGTCGATTGATAGGGGTTTGGATGGCCGAGGTTGGTCCAGGACAGCCGCTTCAGGCGTGATGCTACCGTCTTCGCATCTTCCCCTGGACAGCCCCCGAAGCGACTCTAGTTGCATCGAGTCACGGCCACGCTTGAGGGGCCGCGTAACGTGCCAACCCGAGGGACCCATGTACGGCCGGATGCTGCCGCCGTTGCAGCTCAGCGAGTTCACCGCGGACGTGCTGGAGGAGGCGATAGAGTATCACCTGGGCAGGCTCCAGCGGCTCATGAACGAGGAGCGCGACCGGGCAGACCGGATGGCATGGGCGCGGGTAGAGCGGCGGCGCGCTGCGCTCAACAGTGTACGGACGTGGCTGTGGCTTGAACGGAACCTGATGGGGCCGATGGCGGCTGAGGACCTGGAGCAGTTGGGCCATGCGGTTGCGTACAATGCCTCCCGGATGCCCCGGTCAGCAGCCAACGCGGAAACTCTGAAGGCCGAACGGGCGGAGCGCATCGCGATTGAGAATGCGCGGAAGGCGGCAGCTCGGGAAGCCCGGGAGCGGAACAAGCGCATCATGGGACAGGGGCCTGAGGACTGACCGTAAGCCCTGGCGCTCACCGTCAAGGAGGTGGATGGCGAACCCAGGGTGTTGGACACGGACCTAGGAGCTGCGCTGGGATACGGACGCACCCGAGCCATTCGCGACTTGATTGAGCGAAATCGTGAGGAATTAGAGGAGTATGGGAGTTTGCCGCCAGCGCAGCAAACCCTGGTAGCCAAGGTGGACGCTTGGGACGGGAATATCACCTCAACGAAGCCCAATCCCTACTCTTCTGCATCCTGTCCAACGCGATGGCTCTCCGGTCCCAGGCCGTAACGCGGGCCTACACCCGCCGACTGAGGTGCCGCGCGCGCATGGACGAAGCCGCCGCTCGTCACGGCCTCGACGTTCAGGTCTCGACCCGCCCACCCGAGACCAAGGGCTTCGAGCCCTTGCCGCTGCGCTGGCGCATCGAAGCAACCTTCGGCACCCTCTCCACGCGCTACCGTCGCCTGACGCGCCACTGGGAGCAGAGCCCCGCGGCGGCCGAGGACGCCATCAGCATCGCCAACTGCCACCGCCTGCTGCGCGCGTATCACCGTGCCAAAGACTGCCCAGCGTAGTCAAACAGGCTCTCAGACCCGGGCCATGGCCGCTCTCATCCCTGACATCCTTCGAGTGTCTCTGGAGGCCGCCGGCCGGAAACTTCGCGCCTTCGTGACGGACGGGGTGGGATCATGGCCCAGATGCACGAGCTGCGGACTGAGCTGGCCGCCCAGAAGGCTCGGCTGGGCGAGCGGGTAGCGGCAGAGGTTGCCAAGGTCCTGGCGGTGCTCCAGAGGACCTCCAACCCCAAGAACCTGGAACAGACCTTGAAGGCTGGGCATATTGCCGGCGTCCCGTGAACGCCCGAGATAACACCCAACACCTTAAGCGGGACAATTATAAATGGTCAGTGTTCATAGCATTCCCGAACCGGGAAAATCCCTTAATAGGGAAGGGCGTCTGCTCATATTGCCTATTAATAATATTTAGTCAATTGTTGATCTAATCGACGGCCTTCTCTATCAGAAGGATGCCAAGCGAGGGGCTTGGATAAAGTGCGCAATATCAAACGCGCTTCGGATCAAGAAAATGAGCCAGGGGTTCGTCGCCTACATCGGGCGCGGGGGTTTTGATATTGGTATCCCGCTTCTGTTTGATGCGATGTATCAACCGAAAAGCATCACAAGAGGGAGGAGGTTTTTCGATTTTCTGCTTGATGATACGTTCTGTTCATTGGAGTTGTGGGCTGGGCAACATCACCTCCTCCTGGAGTTGCGCGCACTGACGGCGTGGCGGATGCGCCGACTAGCTCCAGTTCGGTCCGCGATGCGGGAGCTTGAAGCAGGGCGGCAGGGCGAACCTGAGGGGACTGTCACGCTTCATTGAAACGACGCACAGGGGCGGGGTTCAAGTAGACCCCGTAACCCTGGTCACGTTCGCCGAACTTCGATTACCCGCCACCCGAGGAAACATACGCGCGCGCTCCTCCGGGCAGGCGTATCCATCAGTTTGCGCTCTTGTGGATCAAGCCGCCAACTATCTCAGGGAGAACATTGACCAGATCCCGACCACCCTAGGCCCAGATTTTGACGATATCGAAGTCTGGGACCTGCCGACCATCACGACTACTCAAGCGGGCTGTGAGTAGTGCCTCGCAACCCTCATTATTAGCCCCGCGCCGCGATTCAACGGCCGGCTTAGATACCCCATAGATAGATTACCGAAGCCCACAACACGGGCTGGAAGGTCGCATGCTCTACATTGAGGAGGTCTTAGACCGCCAAACAGGTGAACTCGTCACCGTCAGCAAGGGAGAATGGATTACGGTAACTGAACTCGCTGCCCTGTACGGAGTGGGGCCACGCAAGGCACGTTGCGTCTTACGCCACATGGACTTCCTCGGACTGGAGGGGGCCCGCGCTCACGCCCGGCATCGCATCCAGCCGTGGGCCGTCAAACGTGGTTATGGCAGGCGAAACAGGGCCAAGGCCGGGGCCCGCATCCCCTTTGACGTCATCAGCCCTGAAGGGCGGGAATGGATAGAAGTCCGGTGGTCTCAGTCCCTCCGGGCCGTCGAAGAGGCCGCATTGGGGTCCCGCCTCGAAGACGCCAGGGGCGCCCTTGCTTGGTTCAAGGCTGAGTATCGCCTCCAGCCCATGCCCGTCCACGCTGAGGTCTCGTGGCTTACTTACTTCTTTACGGACCTGTCCCATGCGGAGGTCGGAAGCATTCTTGAGGTCTCCCAGCAACTCGTCAGCCGATACGCGGCTGAGCGGTCAAGGGAACGGAGCCAGCGGATGCTGCGGAAAAATGCGGTAGTCCCTGAGTTAGGAAAAATCCGCCGGCGCGGTCTCAACGCGGACCATTCCGACGACACTACCGACTGGCATAGATAGATTACCGAAGTACACAACACCGCTGAAAATGACCACTGGCCTGTACTAGCGCGATCAAGTCCCCTGGAAGGGCACTTATTTGGCTTTCTCGAAGGAACCCCATCAATGGCCGATGAGCCAATCCGTGAGATCACTATCACTTTCTACGGCGGGTGCCGCGGCAATCCCGGCCCAGGTGACTACCGCGCTGTCCTCGTCAACACCCGAAGCGGGCGTCAGAAGGAAGTCACCGGGCGCAATGCCTCGACTACCGCGAACCGCATGGAGTTGACCGCGGCAATCCAGGGCCTCAACGCCCTGCAACCGGGCGCAGTCGTCCACATGGTCGGGAACAGCCAGTATGTCGTCCGCGGCATGAACCTGTGGCTTGCCGGGTGGAAGGCGAACAATTGGCGTGGCGCCGGTAAAAAGAAGGTCTCGAACGTAGACCTGTGGGCTGCGCTGGATGCCGCCGCATCGAAGCACTTGAGCGTTACGTGGCGAGAGGCCGGCTCCTCCGCGGGGGAACGGGAGCGGCTCGACCCAGCGAGCAACCACGGGCAGTTACCCGCCACCCGAGGAAACACAGACGCTTCGTGGATCGAACCCCGCGAGGTCTCCTCATCTTCGGGATCTTCGATGTCAGTTACTTCCTCGAAGCCGTCGCCTAGTATCGTTGACCCGGGGTCGTCTTCTTTTTCGCAATGCAGCCCATGCAGGGATGACGCCCATGCAGAGGCCCGCCTGTTCGACTCTCTGGTCAGTTTCGTCGAAGCCATCGAAGGTACTGCGGCGGCTCCGCGGCCGGGCTACCGTGCGGTTCAAGGCGTCACTCCGTTTCACGCCCCTGGGAAGCGCGGCAAGATCCGTTTCGACGTCCGTTTCAGGCCGCCCGATATACGCACGGGCTTGCCGCTCTATGTTGGGACTTACGACAGCCTGGAGGATGCGGCTGGGGCCTATGACCTCGCCCGCGCCTCCTACGGCCTCCCGCCCGTGAACCTCACCGACCGGACGCCTGACCCCCAGAAGGCCGCCGAAATGCGTCGCGCGCTGGACGCCCGGAGGCGTGATTGAGCATCACCCATGACGTAGTCCGCCAGATTGACCCGGACGGCGCTGCGGTCGTTGGCGTGCTCCTCTCCAATGCCAGCGAGCGCGTGTGGCTCGATGCTGACGCCTATGCGGCGGTCCTGAACGAGTTGGGCGATGTGGCCCTCTTCCTCGGCCGGAACGAGCGGGGAACGGCCTACGTTCGCCTCTGCAACCCTGAGAGCGGCGTTCAGGAAACCCTAGCCCGCATCATCACTGGTCGCGTCCCGCGAACGAATGTCAGCTACGCGGACCAGGACCGGCTCAACCTGCGGCGTACCAACCTCGTGCTGATGCGTGGGGCTGGAGGTCGCCCGAAGCGCCGCAAGCGCGCGCCCTCGTCGCCACCGTTGAGCTGACCCAGCCTCGGGGTCAGTCCGTCCCGATAACCCGAACGCCCATCACACGCGGTTTCTCCCAGCCGCGTGAATGCCGCCCCATGCCCGCTACAGGGCTTCCCCATCAGGAACCTCGCCGTGACCTCTACCCCACGTTCCCCCTACCTCTGGTTCGCCGGCAATCCCCGCCGGGCCTATAGCCTCGTCGCCCCCATCGGCAACATCGCTGAGGGCGGCTCACCCGGACCCGGTGAGTTTATCCTGGAGCATCGCCGGACCGGGGACAGCCTCGTGATGATGCTGACCGTTGACGCACAGGATGGGTCAGCGACGGCGGTCTCCGTCTCAATTCCGGCGGCGCTTGTCCGTGGCCTTCTGGACCATACGCCTGAGCCGTCCAGCGAAATCGAAGAGACCCAGGCGTAAGAGCGAGACCTAACAAATCGGGTCTCCACTGAGATCCTCAGCCCTCCTATCTCATCTCTTGAATAGAGTATTTTACTATGTGCTTAGCGGCAGTGGGGGCCCTCGCGGGTCTAGCCATCAACAGTGTGTCCGCCATCGCGTCTTACTCGGCGCAGTCAGAGAGCGCCAAGACCCAGAACCTCGCAAACCAGATTACACGACAGAACGCGGCATCGAACTTCGCCCGGCAGGATGCGGCCCTCGGGGTGCGTCAGCAACAGGAACAGGACGCGGCCTCCGCGAAGAAGGCAGATGTGAGCCTAAGGGCCGAAGCCGCGCGCGCCACAAATACCGTAGCAAGTGGGGAGTCAGGCATTGCCGGCCCCACCCTCGAAAGCGTGATGCAAGACATCTACGCTCAAGAGGGTCGCTATAATTCGCGTGTAGACACCAACCTGGGGTGGACCTCAGATCAGCTCCAGGAGGAGAAAAAATCAGCCTCTTACCAGATGAAGGACCGCGTCAACTCCGTGCGCGATGTCCAGAAGCCTTCATTTTCGGAGGCTGGCCTAAAAATCGGCGCCGCCGGTTTGAATGCATTCAACGACTTCAAGATCAACTCGAAGAAGTGGGGTGAGTGATGGCGCTTCAATCCGGGCTCCAGCCCTTCCGTGAAGACGCCCCGGACGTGGGCCGCGCCCGTAGTGCGGTCCCATTACAGGACGCCCGCATCCCGACCGGCGGTCTCAACCCCGTGGCCGCCCCGGTTAACACTTATAACCGCCCGATGGCGCCGCCCATCGACAACAACGCGGAGCGCCTTGTCGCGGCCTTGGCGGGCTTGAGCCCTGCTCTACAGCGCCTCTCTCAGACAATGTCGTCCGAGGGCAAGGACGAGGCGGAAAGCTCCGTCCAGGCCAAGATGTTGAAGGTGGGCGGGGACCCGAAGAAGGTTGAGGCGCTCATGGCCTCGGACCCGGAGATGCAATCCGGGATGGGTAAGGCCGCCGCCTCCCGGCGGCTCGGCCAGCTTCTCGCCTCCCAGGCCATCAACGAAGCGAAGACCAAATACCAGAACGACTTTGACCGCGTGAATGGGGACCTGTCGTCCCTCACCGCGGAGACGATGAAGCCGTACCTGGAGAAGTACGGCAACGATCCGATCTTCCGTAAGCAGTTCGTGGACGACGTGACCCCGGGGATTGCCTCCCTGCGGAACACGGACGCCAAGACGAAAGCTGAAGACGCCTACTCTCGAATCCAGGACGACCAAGCCAAAATCTTCACGGCCATTGTCGCAAAGGGCACTGACGAGAAGAAGGACCCGGGCGACATCGCCAAGGACGTGGTGCGCGAGTTCTACGGGAACGAGCGTATCCTCAAGATGCCCTACGCGGACCAGCAAAAGGCCCTTGTTCCGGTCCTCCGGGCACTGGCCGAACAAGGCCGGTTCGACGTGGTCCAGAAGATTTCGGAGACGGAACAGAACGGGGAGCGCCTCGTAGACAACCCCACGGTTGGCCCGAGCATTGCCCAGGCGGTCACCTATGCCCGCTCCCAGCGGGACAAGCTGACGAAAGACTCCACGGTTGCGGGGCGGCAGGACGACTTTGCCAAGTTCCACAACGGCGAGGCCACCCCGGAGGACGAAAAGCGCCTCTTGGAGCGGGCCCAGAAGAAGGACGGTTACATAGACGAGGGAACCGCTAACTCCTGGGTCCAGATCAACAAGAACAAGCGGGACGCCCTTCAGGAAGCGGCGCGCAAAGAGTCCGAGCGCATTCAGCTCATGGACAAGCTCAATGGACAAGAGGCCACCCTCGCCAACATGGGCGTTGAGGCGGTCCGGTCCGGCAAGCTGTTCTCCCTGCCCCAGGTCCGCACCTTGAACAAGAAGGGCGAAGAGGAGACCCTCGGGGGCGACAAGTTCCGCGAGCGGGCCCTTAACGACTTCGAGGAATGGTCCACCCAGTACGCTCAGCAAAAGGGCGAGACCTGGGACCAGACTGTCCTCCGCGAGGCGCCCATCTATGCCCAGAACGGCCACGCTCCGAAGAAGTGGAAGGACACCCTGTCCCAGGGCGGCGCTTCCATCGCGGCGTCCGCGTTGTCGGGTGAGGCGCCACCGGAGGCGGCCCAGAAGGGTTATGCCCTTTACAAGCTCCTCCACGCCAATAACTCGCGGCTCCTGAACGACCTCGTGCCGAAGGACCAACGGGACTTCTATGAGTCCTGGCGGGTGGGCGAAGAGGACGCGGGGCTGTCGCCACAGAAGGCCCTCTTGCTCGCTGCGGAGGCCAACGCGGACCCGAACAACCGCCTGAAGCGGCTCTCCTCCGTGACCACGAAGGAAATCAAGAAGCAGGTAGACAACCTCGGGGGCGGCTGGCGCTCCTGGTTCGGCGTGGGCCCGTCCAACCCCGACAACATCGGGGACATGGCGGCCACCGTCCAGCGCCTCGCGGAGAACTACGCCACCCTCGGGTTGGGCGCTGAGAAGGCCGTTGAGCGTGCCGTTCAGCGGGTCCGGGAGACGCACGTTCAGGTCAACGGCAACTGGATCGATGCCAGCGACCGCCGCATCCCGCCGAACTTCGCCGAGCTGGCCGGAGACGCCATCGCCGAGTACGCGGCCAAGCACGGCAAGGCCGAGGGGCCTCGAAGCATCGGACCTGTCCATCCTCCCGTTCGGGGGCAGCGGGACCGCATGGCGCATCGTCCGCAGGACTGACGGGGTTCCGGTCGATGATCCGAAGGACGCCGTCTTCCGCACTGAGGACCTCCTCCGTGCCAAGGCAGCAAGGCAGGATGCGGCGGATGAGAAGGTCTTGTCCCGGATGAGGGACAGCAAGTCTCAACCCCGGATGCCCAGCTTCGAGGAACGGGACCCCAATCTGCCGTAGCAGTCCTCCGGCAGAGCACCCTTAGTCCCCCCTTCCTTCCACCTATTAGACCCGTAAGCCCGGGCGTGTGCCTATTCCGTGTGCATGGGCACACAACCATAGGAAAATCATGAGCGACAGACAAACCGAAGCCTATGAGTTCTTCAAGTCTAAGGGGTGGTCCCCCGTCCAAGCGGCGGCCATCGTCGGACACGGACTTGCGGAAAGCGGCCTCCGTCCCGGCCAGAACCAGATTGGTGGCAACGCCTATGGTGGATGGCAATGGGACGACCGCAAGCCCGCGCTGTTCTCGTGGATGGACTCCAAAGGTTACAAGCGGGATGACTTCCGCGGTCAGATGGAGTTCGTCCAGCACGAGCTAGAGACCACTGAGAGTTTCGCCGCGGACCGCCTGCGGCAGGCTACCAACATCGAGTCCGCTACGGCGGCATTCATGCACTTTGAGCGGCCGAAGGGCTACACCCGGAACAACCCCGCCGGGGGTCACAACTGGTCCGGGCGCCTGTCCTACGCCAAGGCCGTTTACGGCGGGAGCGCCTCCTACCCCTCCCTCGGGGGCGGGGCTGTCTCCGAAGCGACGGTAACGGCCCCGCCCAGTTCCGCACGGGTGAATTGGAGCGACCCTATCGAGCCCAAGTCCCCCGTCAATGACGTGGAGATGAACGCCTTCCGGTCCCAACAGGCCCAGGCGGTCACCCCCTACGGCTTCGGCGAGGGCCTCTGGGAGGCGACGAAGGACGCTCAGACGATGACGTGGCTGGCGAAGGGCCAGACGGACCTTCTCCCAGATCCCACCTGGAGCCCCACGAAAGAAACCCTGAAGCTGGCCCAGGATGGCGTCCCTGCCCAGTTCCATGACCAGTTCGGGAAGGCGACCTCCCAGGCGCACCTTGAGCAGATCAAGGCGAGCATCCTGGAGGACGTGGAGCGGGAGAAGCGCCTTGACGCTATGGGCTGGACCGGGACCGGCATCCGCATCGGCGCCGCGTTCACGGACGTGGTGGGGCTCGGCCTCACCGTCCTGGCCCCCGAGATTGGCCTCCCGGCGAAGGCTTCGCGCCTCGCGGCGATGGGCGTCCGGGGCGCCGAGGGCGCGGCGATCAACGCGGCCCTGGAAGTCCCCCGGGTCATGGAGAAGCCCACCGCTCACGGCTCGGACGTCCTGTGGGCGGCCGGCGCCGGGCTTGCCCTGGGTGGCGCCTTCGGGGCCCTTGGGCGGAACCCCGCGGTGGCTGAAGAGGCCGCCGAGCTGACCCGCATTGGGAAGGCGATGCAGCGTCACGCGGACGCCGAGGACGCGGCCGGGAAGCAGCTCGCTACGCCCACCCTCGGGGGTGGTATGGTCAACCTCGGGGGCTCCGCTGGCGCCGCCCGGACGTCAGCCCGTGAGGGCCTGACGGAGGCCGCGGGGGACTGGGCCCACGCTGCGGTTGACGAGGCCATTGCCCGGTCCTGGAAGCCGGGATGGCGCTGGGACCTCGCGGGCAAGGGCAAGGGCTCGGACAACGCCGCTACGCGCGCCTTCATGGGCAACACCGTCACGGACGTTGTAGGCAACGCGGATAAGTCCAAGGTCGCCGGCCGGACCGCGGAGGAGTACCAGAAACAGATTGAGTGGGACTTCGGCATGATGTCCGACAAGGCCCACCGCGAGGGTTTCGAGACCTACGCCAAGCGCCTGGAGGTCCCCCGCGGCGACCGCGACACGGCCCGCGCCCGGTTCAACTCTGAGGTTACGGAGGTCATCGACAATCGGCTCCCCGGGCGGGAGTTCTCCCCGGAGGCCGTGGCGACCGCCGACAAGCTGCGACAGGGCTACAAGGGCCTCCTGGAGTTGGCCCAGAACCCGGGCCTCCTGGACGGCTCCACGCGGCGCGCGGTGAAGGGCTTCGAGGAAATCCCGGTGGATTTGAACTACCGGCCCAACATCGCCAATCACGAGCGCATAGACGCCCTCACCACCCGTTACGGTGACGACGTCATGCGGGAGTTCCTCCGCAACGCCTTCCAGGCCGCGAACCGCGAACTCCCGGAGAACATCGCCAAGAGCATGGCAAAGGGCTACCTGAAGTCCCTCCGCGAGGCTACGGCGGGGATGACAGGGCTGGACCGGGCCATTCAGGGGACGGACCTGGAGGGGCTCAAGCGGGCCCTGGATGACCTCGACCTTGACGACGATGCGACCGGCCATATCCTCCGCATGGTCACCCCCTCGGAAGAGAAGGGCGGGACCATCGCTCGGGCCAAGCGCCGGGCGCTCTATGAGAACACCTTCGAGATGCAGGTTAAGGCCCGTGACGGGTCCTGGGAAACCCTTCGCATGAAGGACCTGTTCCTGGATGACAGCCACGTCCTCTTCAACTCCTACGCCCGGCAAATGAGCGGGCAAATCGCCATGTCCATGGTCCAGGTGAAGAACCCCCTTCACGTCCCCGCGGAGGTCACCCGGACAACCCGCAAGGTGGCCGAGAAGCTCACCCCGGAGGAGCGCGTTCTATCTGCTCTTCATGACCTGGGCCCGGACGGCGCCCCGCTCTCGAAGCTCCACGGTGCCCTTAGCGACCTCTCACCGGAGGCCGTGGAAAAGGCCATCTCGAAGCTCCGTAAGTCCGGTGGCGTGGCCCTTAAGGAACCCGTTCAGGCGACCACCGCGGACCGCCTCATGCGCTTCCTCCAGGAGACCCAGGGTTCAACACGGGCGTCCGTCTCCCTGAAGGAACTCAAGGAAGCCTTCCCGGACCTCTCGATGGGGGCCCTGGAGGCGGAGCTGAAGGGCCTGGACCAGCGCCGGCTTGGGACCTTCAGCCAGCTAACCGACCCCAAGACGGTCGCCCGTGAGGGCCACCTGTCGATTGATCGCGGGGGAGAACCGGCCCACCTGTTCGCGCTCCTGCCCGAGGGCCGCAAGTTCAAGCCCGTGGTGGCAGACGAGAACTCCGAGACGGCCGTTCAGGCGCTCAAGGAACGCCCCGCTCAACGCTTCCGCGAAGAGGTTACGGAGGACGTCACCCCGGCACTCGGGCCTGAGTTCCTCATCGACGGCATCACCGGCCGAAGCGACTTTGACAAGCTGGTCCGCGACATGCGCGCCACCTGGGACGCTCGGACGGACCTCCCGCACGACCGGCGGATGAAGCTGGCGGATGCGGATCAGAAGCGCATGGAGTTTGTCTATGACCGGGTGACCGGCATCCCGGACCAGTTCGACCGGACCACCCTCGGACGTGGCCTCCAGGTCATCCGCGATTACAACTTCATCCGGGTCATGAACCAAGTGGGTTTGGCCCAGATTGGCGAGACCCTGGGCGTGGTCACGCGGCTGGGGATCAAGGCCGCCATGCAAGGCGTCCCCACGTTCCGCGCCATGACCCGGGACGCCATTACCGGGGAACTCAACTCGGCCTTTGCGCGGGACATCGAACAGCTCTCGGGCTTCGGAGCGGACTGGTTCCGGGACGGCTTCAAGGGCCACACCCGGGATGCTGCGGGCGGACTCATCAACCGTTCGGCGCAGTCCGACCTCTACACGAGCACCCAGGACCTCCTCCACACCGGCAAGCGGGTCACGAGCGTAATCTCGGGCATGGCGCCTATCGACACGATGGCGAAGCGGTGGGCATCCGCCGCGGTGGTTATGAAGATCCTCAACGCCGCGGTGAAGTCCGAGGGCGCCACGAAGGTCCACGGCCTCAACATGGACCGGATGCGGGCCCTGGGCCCTGGACGACGCGATGGCCCAGCGTGTGTTCGGGCAGATCCGACAGCACTCCTACCGCGAGGAAGTGGGCGCCACCGGCCGGAAGTACGTCCAAGGGGGCTTCACCCGCTGGGACGATCAAGAGGCGCTGGCGGCCTTCCGCGGGGCCGTGTGGCGGTGGTCACGCCAGACGATCCAGGAGAACCACCTGGGACAAAGCTCTGTCTTTCTCGGCAGCGCGCTCGGGCGAACGATCTTCCAGTTTCGCTCGTTCATGCTTGGGGCCTATACGAACCAGTTCCTCCGGGGATTGCATCATGCGGACTTCACGTCGTTTGCAACGTGGGTCATGACGTCCACCGTGGGGGCGATGGTCTACACAGCCCAGCAATACCTCAACTCAGTGGGGCGGAGTGACCGTGAGCAGTTCCTAAAGGAGAAACTTACGCCTGCCGCTATGGCCGCCGCCTGGGTCCAACGGGGAGAGTGGTCCTCCATCCTACCTACCTTTTTCGACAGTGGGGCGGGCCTAATGGGGTTCCCACACCTGTTCGACGTGCGGGCTTCTGGCACTGCCTCATCCTTCATAGGCAATCCCGCGTTGGACCTAATGGATGCGGTCTCCAAGGCGCCTGGAGGCATCGCGAGGGGGCTTCGACAAGGGAATATGACCCAGGCAGAGGTCAGAGCGGCGGCACGGCTCCTACCGTACTCCAACGCCATTGGTATGGCCCCGCTGTTGAACTCAATGATTCGGACGCTGCCAGAACGGAAGTCGAGATAGATGAGACGGCCCGTGCGTCACCAGGGAGGGACGCGCGGGTCCAACGTCGGTGGCGTCATCAGGCATCACCGAATGGCTCCCCGGCTGGAAGGCCAAGGGCTGGCGTGCAGCGGGCGGGAAGGCTGTCGCGAATGTCGAGCTGTGGCAAGCGTTAGAGATGGCCGTACAGCGGCACCAGAGCGTGACGTGGACGTGGGTGAAGGAGCACGCTGGGAATGAGCTGAACGAGCGCGCAGACGGGATCGCGAGCGGGGAAGCTAGGAAGGCTTTGGCGATTAGCAGTAAATTGTAACGGCTTCGACCTTGGCCCTTGCCCTAGCTGCCCATACCTCACTGATGGACATTATCTCGGTATTTACTACCGTGTATATTAATGCATAACAAATTCTCTAGAATGATTAAACGGTGCCGAACGTTTATGATTTGATCTAGCGTGAATTGACCTAAGAATGACAGGTTGATCGAGCGAACCTCGAAGTCTTGAGACATGCTAGCCCCGAGAGGCGGCACTACTTGCCGACATCAATTTGATAACCATAATACCAATCTCGGTGGAGCATTAGCCTTCGCCGGTGGGAGGAGTCATGAGCGGCGGCTTACGTCTTACAAGCTTCGATCAAGTCGATCTTGCTGACCCCTTTTTTGATAGTTTGAAGGCTCAGTACGGCGAGTTTGCAGATTGGTTTGAAAGAAAATCTACGACAAAGGAGCCAGTATATGTTATTGATGATGGCGCGGGAGATCGCGTTCGTGGGTTTGTCTATCTTAAGCTTGAGGAAGGTGTCATTACTGACGTTGACCCTCCACTGCCGGCGGCGCGTAGGTTAAAAGTCGGAACACTCAAGAATGAGGCACGAGGTACAAAGTTAGGCGAGCGTATCATTAAAAAGGTCTTCGATCACGCGTTCGCGCAAGACGTAGAAGAAATATATGTGACTGTCTTCGACACGCATGTCGGACTTATAAGGCTCTTTGAGAGATATGGCTTCAGTGAGAGAGCATCAAAAACGACGCCAAACGGTCAAGAAATTGTCCTCGTTCGATCCCTAGGTCAAAATGGCGATGACATCATAACCAATTATCCTCTCATCATAACCGATGAGAGTAATTTTTTTCTACTCTCTATATATCCTGAGTATCACACAAATCTATTCCCCGACTCGATGCTGCGGACTGAAAAATCGCATATTGTTGAAGATACATCATATACAAACACGATCCACAAAGTGTACATCGGAGGCTGTCCGCTCACGATGATGAACAAAGGTGATATTGTCGTTATATATCGAACGACCGATATTCCGAATAGGGCATTTCATCGCTCGGTAGTTACATCGATTTGCGTTGTAGAAGAAACGCGCACCAGGAGCAATTTCGCGAGTGAGGACGATTTTGTAAGATATTGTTCGCCACACAGCGTATTTAGTGACAAAGAACTCAGAGAGTTTTATAACGACAAATCCAAGCGCGTTTACGTGGCGAAACTTTTATATAATGCCGCACTACCTAGGCGGCCAAACAGAGCTAAACTCTTGTCCGATTTTGGTATGACTGACCCACCTCGTTTCGATCTGCGGCGCATCTCTAGAGATGAATTTGACAGCATCGTGGAATATAGCGAGCTAAACCAGCGCCTTGTTTTGTAATGACACAGGTTGCGCCCTCGGATAAGTAAGATCTTAATAAGCTCACGAATCGCTAATCCTGTGGGTAAGCGATTCGTGGGTTCGCGAATCAACCCTTCGCAGAATAGGAGTTGAGAACTAATTGGAGATTAAATATGGGCATTCGTGAGAGAGTTGGAACGGAGCTGCTCCTTTCTGCTCCCTATAATCCCGATATAACTGTCCCAAGATTGCGCATTCATTTCCGCATCTGGCGATAAAGTCGCGATGCCGGTTTCGGGTGGCTCCCAATCTTATCCCGAGCATCCAAACGCACACCAAGGAAACTACTATTCGCTACGTTCGAGATGCTGTCGAATACCCGATCACAAGCGATCTTCCTGTCTATGCCGATCCGACCGGAAATGATGAAGATTTATCACATGTCGGCACCTTCAGGATTGTTGGCCTCAAATACAAGGCATTTGGAGCACTTGAGGACCAAGACGCCGCGCGGGATGGCTTCAACGATGCTCACGCACTGAAGGCGGCGCTCTGCCACTTCTATGGCGAGATATCTGATACTGAGGTTGTTACAATATTTTCTATACGACTTGACGTCGAATGATATAAAAATCGAAGGTGAGCTTGATTTAGCCTCGCCTTGGATTTTCGAAGAACTTAGCTGACAGCACTGGCCCAGCCCCCGAGCGGCTTGATGCCACCTTCACGGGGCTCCCGGCCGGCCGTAGGAAGCGGCCGTCCCTGACCGTCCACTCGGTTGCTGCGCTCCGGCTCCGCAGGCGACCGGCCGTGCGGCGGGGCTCGTGGCGACGGGGCGGCGGCAGACCAGTTCTCTCCGCCGACTCTTTGAGGCTTAGTGGGCCGAGCGGTCACGAGACGATTAGTGCGGCGGAGAACAGGAGGCGCGCCTTCTGTTGATGCCCCATCACCATACCATCTGGGACCATCATCGCCTCTGTGGATCAGGTAGGCCCGCTGCCCAACCATTTTGAGCCCTCGCCAACCACTACAAAGGCCACTACAAAGGCCCGGTCAGGCGCTCGAAAAACACCAACAATACCAATGCTGTGGACTGGTACTAAGGGTCTCCCGCCGTCCGCACCACAGCTTCGAAATTGCAAGCACCGTCAGTCGGATGCTGACGTTCAGGTGTCTCTCGGCGCCCACCGCCACCAAGGGCGCGACGGCCGTTCCGATGATCTCCCTCAGCCGTTCCCCGAACGGGGGTTGGTTCGCCTGCGAGGGTATCCCGGAGGACGGGCGGAAGCCTGCGAGCGGAGGAAGCTCCCCGGTGTCCCGCCTTCTGCCGCGGCGCACTCGGCTCGACTCGGGGAAGCGTCGAGGCGATGGGAGCCACGAACAGTATCAGGCAGTCGATCTGCTCCACCGCCCTCTGTCGTCGCCATCCCCCGGCCGGTAGCGTCACTGTCGCCGCTCAATCGACGAGCTTCCGACACCGGGCGTGCAACCAAATTAACGCATCTTAGTTGTCTGTGTTATCTAGGCGAAAAAGAGGCCGCCCCTTGCGGGGCGGCCCGAGTCTAGGGAGGAAACGCCCCATGAGGGCGGCAGCGCGACGAAGATCCGTCGTTCTGCGCGGGGCTAACTCGCCCTGCTGTTCATTGGTTCCACCAATGGGCATGATCAACTTGGGGCCTGCCTTGTGCGGGCCTTTATTTTTGCTGATCATATCATGGATCAACATGCCGCATCCGGTCCGACAGGCGGCTCGATCGAGACCGTGACCTGACGCATCTTCGAAGTCTCTGCGGTCGGCGCCCGTTCGGATAGGAAAAAACCGTCTGCGAACCAGCTCCGCAACCCTTCTTCGTCACCGGAACCCGTTTGCTCGGCTGCCGTTGGTCGCCACATCGAACAGAGGCAGCGCAATGGTCGACATCAGCAGCATCAAGGAGCACATGCCCATCGTCGGTTCCGACGGTGGGCATGTCGGCACCGTCGATCACGTCGAGGGCCAGCGCCTCAAGCTCACCAAGACCGATCCCGTGGCCGGTGGGCACCATCACTTCATCCATGTGGACTCGGTGGCGAGCGTCGAAGGCGGAGAGGTACGGCTCAACCGCACCACCGCCGAAGCGAAGGACGAGTGGGCGACTGCCTGAGCGACGGCAGACGGGAGAACCGATGCCTCCCCGAAGCCAGTCATACGGTTTCCGATTGATCGCTCGGCGATCCCTACGGGATCGCATCGCGATGCAGAACCCGGCTTCGCTCACGCGCCGCGGCATCGGGAGGGCATCCCACGTCACGGCTCATCGTCCCGACGCAGACGGCTATTCTGCGTCGCGATGGGAGAGGGCAGGACGGCGTTTCGGTCGGATCGTGCTTGCCGGGCTCTGCGGGTTCGGAATCCCGAATCCGCGGCCCGGGGCCGTTTAGCGACGCGATGCCACTCTTGCACCGTCCCCTGCAGCCTGTAGGTATGTCCCCTCCCTGACCGCCCACCCGGTTCGCTGCGCTCCGGCTCCGCAGACGACCGACCGCGCGGCGGGGCTCGTGATGACGGGGCGGTGGCAGACCAGTTCTCTGCGCCGGCCCTGTGACGCTCAGTGGGCCGAGCGGTCGCGGGACGGTCAGCGCAGCGGAGAACAGGAACCGCGTCGCTGGCTGATGGCCCACTTCAATCCGACCGCTCAAGTCTTCTTCCTCGCCTGCCGCCGCTGCTTGCGCTTCGGTTTCGATGCGGTGGCGGTCTTCGTCATGTCGGCCAGGGCGGCGCGCTGCTGCCGGCGAACGGCGTTGGCGGCGTGGCCCATCCACCAGCCGGCGGCGCGGTTGGCCGATGACAGCCACAGGCTGAGCGCGGGGTTCTTCATGGTGGCGACCTCCGGGCCGTCAACGGCCCGTGGGAGGATCGGTTCGACCGTCTGCCCCCTCCCGGGTATCGGCTGGCGACGTGCCAGAGCTCGTCCGACTGCGGTGGAGCGTCGTCGTACATCCGGCCGGTCACTTCAACGAGCCGGTCGGTCGCTCGAAGAGATCGGTGCCCCCAAACGGAGAGAGGTGGTGCGAGGTGCCTCCGCTGGCCCCACCGGGAGCGATCACTTCCGATCGATCGGCTTGGCCGTGTCCATCGACAGTGCGGTTGGCGTGGACTGCAGCGTGTTCGGATGCGGCACCGGCCGAAACACCTCGCTCAGGCCGTGGGCGACGCCGTCGAGGACCGGATCGTAGCCGCTGCGAAAGCTGCGCGGCGGCCGGGTGATCGCTCTGAAGCCTGTGGTCTTCTTCCTGTCCTGCAGGGGCATGGCGCGATCCGGACCGTTCGTCGAAACTCTCAACGCGGAGTGTTTCCTTCCGTTGCGGCGAGCCAGAGGCCGGGCAGCCTTATCCCCGTGATTCGTGCGGTTCCGCATCATTCCGCCGGCGGTCAGCGGCCGGCGGAACGGTGTCGAGGCCGGCCGGGACCGCGCTCCAGGTCGGACGACGACGAGGTCGCAGGAGCAGAGATGACACAAGGGTGCGCGAGAGCGGACGAGAGAACGAAAGCCAGCGCCGGCCCGAAGCTGAGCAGATAGAGCATGCCGGCCAACCCGCGGGGTCGCCTTCAGGTTGCATCGCAAGGTGGCCCTATCGGCGGTTTATCGCGCTGCGGCGAAATCTTCCGACGATCGGCATCCTCCGGGACGCGAACCCGCTATGCAGGAGGCTGGCTCCCCCTCGCTGCGAAGGGCATCAGCGTGCGCGTCGGTTCGTTTTCCCTCCTCGTCGCCTGTCTCCTGCTGACGCTCCCGGCGAGAGCCGCGCCGGATCTGTCCCGCGACGTGCTGTGGGTGGCGCTGCAAGGCTGCCTTCTCAACAAGAAGACCACCGGCCGTTCCTACCCTTGTCTGTCGGTCGATCCCGGAGACCGGGATCGACCGGGAACCGCGGTGCTGCGGGCGCCCGGGCAGCCGACGCATCTCGTCGTCATGCCGACCGCCGACGTGGTCGGCCTGGAGGCGCCGGAGCTTCAGACGCCGAAGGGCGCCTTCTACTGGCGGGCGGCCCTGGCGGCGCGACGCGACGTCGCCGAGGCGATCAAGGGCGGACGACCGCTCGACGAGATCGGGCTCGCGGTCAACTCGTCGGGAGGGCGGAGCCAGGACCAGCTTCATATCCACGTCGACTGCGTGCAGGCCGGCGTTCTCGCCGCGTTGGAGCAGCGCATCGGCGCCGTCGGCACCGGTGCCTGGACGGTCGTGCCGCTCCCGGTCGGAGGACGCCGATGGCACAGGTTCTTCGCCATGCGGATTTCCCTCGCGCAGGCCGAGACCTTCAACCCGTTCGAGGCCCTGACCCGCCTTCCCGGCGCACGGACCGACCTGAAGCAGACCAGCCTCGCCATGGTGAGCACGCCGCCCTCCGACCCCCAACGGGGCTACGTCGTCCTGGCGTATCGCTCGCCGGGCAGCCATGCGGAGAGCCTGCTCGACCATCGCTGCACCGGCCGCGGCCCCGCTTAGGGCGCGCTGACACGTCGGCCTTGGCCGCACGGAACGAACGCGCGATTGGGAAATTACTCCCCCGGAGCATCGCCCAGGGCATCCGGCAGGGCGCATGCGGCCCTCTGCATCGGAGCCTTCGACCATGCACCGTCGCGATTTCGTCGTCAGCATGCTCTCCGCCACCGCGGCCCTCGCGGTGACGCGGACCGCCGTCGCCCAGCCGGTTCCTCCCGGCGCGGTGCCCACGGCCGCCTACCTCGCCATGGCCACCAAGGGCGGCCTGTTCCTGGAGAACACCGCCCGGGATGCGTTCGCCAAGTCCGGCAATCCGCGGGTGAAGAAGTTCGCCCGTGCCGAGGTGACCGAGCAGGTCAATCTCGCCAACAAGATCGACGCGGCGACCGGCGGTTCGGTGCCGGTGCCGATGGCGGGCGGCGCGCCCGGCCCGGGTGGCGTCGTCGGTGGCCTCGTGGGGGCGCCGCTCGCCATCGCCGGCGGTGCCGTGGGAGCCGCCACCGGTGTGGTCGGCGGCGTTCTCGGCGTTCCGGGTCCCGGCGGCGGCGGCGGAGCGCCGGGCATGACGAGCGACGAGCAGAAGGCGCAGATCCAGGCGCAGCTCGCCGGCCTCCAGCCCGGGCCGCAATACGATGCCACCTTCGTCAACGCCTCGCTCCAGGGGCATCAGGAAGCTCTGGCCATTCACGGCTCCTACGCCGAGGCCGGCGAGGACCCGGCCTTGCGCCGCATCGCCCGTGGGGCGATTCCGCTGATCCGCCTGCACATCTCCCAACTCTCGCAGATGCAGCGGATGATGGGCGGCGCCGCGTAAGGAGAAGCCCGGCCGACGGAGCGTCCTCTGATACGATTTGTCGGACGATCAGTTCCGGCGATCGTATCACAAGCCCGCGCGGTGGAGCCGAAGGCTCCACGCACCTGAGCGAAGCCGAAATCCGCATCGCGAAGCGATCAAACGGATTTCGTATGACACACCGCCAGCGCGGCGGCCGCATGGCGAGCGGCCGCCGCCCCTCGTCCGCGACACGCGCCGGTCGGTGCGGTGATGGTCGGCCAAACCCTTCGGGGACCGCGCGGGGCGGATGTCGTCAGGAATGAAAACCTCTCGCGGGGCGATGCGGCCCGGGACGGACCGCATCGAATCCGCAAGCGGACGCATCGATTAACCGAAACTCAAGAGACGACGCGAAGGTCGTCGTCGGATGGTGCGAACTGCATCCGTGGTTTCCACCGGCCGCGCGGCAGATCCGGCCGGGGCCGTTCCTGCCCGATCGCCCACTCACCACTTCGGGCGATCGGAGTTCCGGCCCGAATGACCGGACCATGCTTCCGCCGGAATCCCGCCCGATGGTGTCGGCAGCCGTCCCGGCCAGCCGGCAGGTCCGGTTGCGCCGGTCGCGGCGCCGGGTGACCTCGAACTGTGGCAGGGCCGTGTTGGATACGACATTTCTCAACCTCGCCGGGGCGATGGCGCTGGTCGCCGTCGTCGGCCGGGGCATCGGCTGGGCGCTCGACGTCTGGGTGCGCCGCGCCGAACCGGCCCCTGGCCGGGAAAGTCTCGCGACGCCGGCGCACTGACCGGCGCGACACCGGCCGGGCCCCGGGAGGCCCGGCCCCATGCCTCACGCGGCGGCGGCGAGGCTCGGCCGCTCGACCGGAAGTGCCTGCTCGACCGCCGCGGCGGCGAGCTGGGCGGTGGCGGCGGAGAGCGTCCAGCCGAGATGGCCGTGGCCGGTGTTGTAGAAGATGCCGGCCCGCTTGCCGGGGCCGACCTTCGGCAGCATGCCGGGCAACATCGGACGCAGGCCGGTCCAGGCCACGACGCGGTCGGTCGCCACTTGCGGGAACTGCTCGCGGGTCCAGCGCACCAGCGGCTCGATGCGGTCGTGCCGGATGTCGCGGTTGAAGCCGTTGAACTCCGCCGTGCCGGCGACCCGAAAGCGGTCGCGGCCGAGGCGGCTGGTGACGATCTTGGTCGCGTCGTCGAGGATGCTGACGGTCGGCGCCGCGTCCTGGCTCCCGGGCGTGTCCAGGTTCACGGTGATCGAGTAGCCCTTGACCGGGTAGATGTTCAGGCGGTCGCCGAGGGAGGCCGCGAGGTCCCGGCTGGCGCAGCCGGCGCAGATCACCACGCCGTCGACCTCCACCGGCTCCCAGACCTGGGTGAGGGCGCTGCCGTCCTCGCGGGCCACCGGCAGCCAGCGGATCCGGTAGCCGCCCGCCGGCAGGGGGACGACCGCCTCGATGGCGGAGTCGTAACGGAAGCGCACCCCCTTGCGGGCGCAGGCTTCGGCGAGGCCGCGGGTGAACTTGTGGATGTCGCCGGTCGAGTCGGAGGGGGTGAAGAAGCCGCCGTGATACGAGCCCTTCAGGGTCGGCTCGATGGCGCGGATCTCTTCCGGGGTGATCGCCCGGCGCTCCAGCCCGCCCTCCTGCAAGAGGGCGTTGACCGCCGACGCCTTCTCGAATCCGAGCTTGTCGCGATAGAAGTGCAGGATGCCGCGGCGCTCGAGGTTGAAGTCGATGTTCTCCCGCTCGGCCATGGCGAACATGTGCTCGCGCGAGGCCAGGGCGAGGCGCACCGTCTCGATCGTGTTGGCCCTGTAGTTGCCGATCTGGCCGATGAACTCGGCCATCCAGGAATACTTGTGCCAGCTCGGCTTCGGGTTGACGAGGAGGGGGGCGTCCCGCCGCATCATCCACTTGATGCCCTGCAGGATCGTCGAGGTCTTGTTCCACACCTCGGCGTTGCTCACCGAGAGCTGGCCGCCATTGGCGAAGGAGGTCTCCATCGCCGAGTAGCGGTGACGGTCGAAGACGGTGACGTCGTAGCCCCGCTCCACGAGGGCGTAGGCGGTGGTCACGCCGGTGATACCGGCACCGATGACGGCGATATGGGGCATCGAATCTGGTCCTGTGCACGAGAATCGCCCAGTGGCCGGTCTCGCCGGCCGCTGTGCCCCATCTGTCACGGTACCTGAGAGCTTCGTCCGCCGGTCGTGGACCCGCGGCGTTCCCCTTCGGTGGACGCCTTGTTTCAGGCGCCTCTCTCCAGATCGTCCTGACGGCACGGTCCCTGGTGCCTGAGAGTTTCCGGGGCGGTTGCTCCGTCGGCGCCGGGTGTCTCGCGACCCCCGGTCTCTCCCGCGTCGTCATGTGGACTTTGGTACAGGTACACCGGTGCCGTGGGCGGCGCAATCGCCGCACTGCCGCGATTGGCGGCGATCCACGAACAAACAATCGGCAGCGGGGGTTGTCGGCGGGCAGGGCGGCCGGGGCAAGGGCGGCCGGAGCAGGACGGCGGAAAGGCACGGCCGGAAGGGCGCGGAATGCTGGTCTACGGGGACGTCACCCGGGAGGAAGCGGTCGGGGCCGGGCTCGAACGTCTCGATACCGCCCTGCGGGACCTGACCGGGCGCACCCCCGGCCTCGACCGGCACGCCGCCCTGGTCGGCGCCTTCCTCGACGCCGCCGGGCTGGCCCAGGGCCTCGCCGATGCCGCCTGCGAGGCGGCGGGCGGCCGGGAGGTCGCCGACCCGGCGCAGGATGCGGCGCTGGCGCTCGTCTCCGCCCTCGCCCGGGCGGTGTGGGCGTCGTGGCGGAGCGGCTTCGCCGCCGTGCCGGCGCCCGATCCCGGGCTCCTGGCCGGCCTCGCCCGGACGCGGCTCCCGTCCACCGTCGCGGTCCGGCTGCCGGAAGGTCACGCCTTCTACGCCGTCTATCCCGAGGGCTACGCCGCCGCGGCCCTGGCCTCCGGCCTGCCGGCCTCGACGCGGGTCGTGGGCCTGCGCAGCATCGGGGTGTCGCTCGGCGCGATGGTCGCCGCCGGGCTCGGGGCGCGCCCGCCGCTGACCGTCCGCCCGACCGGGCACCCGTTCGCGCGCCACCTGAACCTGTCGCCGGCGATCAGGGAGCGGATGCTCGCGCCGGCCGATGGCTACGCGGTGGCGGATGAGGGGCCGGGCCTCTCGGGCAGCTCGTTCGGGACGGTGGCGGATGTCCTGGAGGATCGCGGCGTCGCCCCCGATCGCGTCGCGTTCTTCCCCAGCCACGGCGGGATGCCGGGGACCCGCGCGTCGGAGCGCCACCGGGCGCGCTGGAGCCGGGCCGCCCGGCACTGGATCGGCTTCGACGAGCTGATCCTCGACGCCGCCCTGCCGGCGCACCGGCTCGACCGCTGGGCCGCCGACCTGCTTGGCCCCCTCGACGGTCCGCTGGACGACCTGTCCGGCGGAGCATGGCGCCGCCACCGCGTCGCCGGGGCGGCGTGGCCCGCCACCTGCGCCTGGCAGGAGCGCCGCAAGTTCCGGCTCGCCGCCGGGGGACGGACGTGGCTGCTCAAGTTCGCCGGCATCGGGCGGGAAGGGGAGCGCAAGCTCGCCCGCGCCCGCGCCCTGGCGGAGGCCGGCTTCACCCCGAAGGTGGCCGGCTTCCTGCACGGCTTCCTGGCCGAAGCCTGGCACGGCGAGGCGCGGCCCCTCGACCCCGCCCGCATCGGCCCGGACGCCCTGGCGGCGCGGGTCGGGCACTATCTCGGGTTCCGCACCCGGAGCTTTCCCGCGGCGGGGCAGGGGGCGAGCCTCGATCGGCTGGTGGAGATGGCGCGGCACAATGCCGGGGCGGCACTCGGGGCCGGAGCCGCCCGATGGTTCGACCGCTGGACCGCCGCCGACCTGCGCCGCCTGTCGGCGGTGGCCCGGCCGGTCGAGACCGACAACCGGATGCAGGTCTGGGAATGGCTGCTGCTCCCGGACGGCACGATCCTGAAGACCGACGCGGTCGACCATCACGCCGCCCACGATCTCGTCGGATGCCAGGACATCGCCTGGGACGTGGCCGGGGCCGAGATCGAGCTGGGGCTGCCGCCCGCCCGCGTCGGCGCGCACCTCGCCCGCGCGGCGGGACGGCCGCACGATCCGGCGCTGCTCGACCTGCTGCGGCCGTGCTACCTCGCCTTCCATCTCGGCGCCGCCGCGATGGCCGCCGACGGCGCCGAGCCCGCCGAGGCGCAGCGCCTGACCGATGCGGCGAACTGCTACGCCGCGCGCCTGACGGCTCTGGCGGAGGGGCGCTGATCGCTCCCGCTGCCGGGGATTTTTCCCCGCTTCCGGTGGCCGGCGCGGGACTGCGTGCCCGGGCAGAGTTGCACGGGGCAACTCTGCCCGGATCCTTGTCCATGCATCATTTCCGCTACCGGAACGGTGGCCATTCCGGAGGATGATGCCTAGTTGCGCTGCCGTGACCCCGTTCTGCCCGAGGCATCGCATGACCGACCATCCCGCCCTCGCGCCCGGCCACGCCGCCCTCGTCACCGGAGGCGCCAGCGGCATCGGCCTCGCCGCCGCCCGCTTCTTCGCCGGGCGGGGCATGCGGGTGGTCGTCGCCGACCTGCCGGGTCCGGCCCTCGACGAGGCCGCCAGGCTGGTGGCGCAGGCCGCGCCGGGAGGGGACGCCATGGTGCGGGCGGTGCCGACCGACGTCGCCGACCGGGCCGCCGTCGACGCCCTGCGCGAGGCCGCCACCGCCGCCTTCGGCCCGCCCTCGGTGGTGATGGCCAATGCCGGCATCGAGGCCGGCGGGCGCCTCTCGTCCGAGCCGGAGGTCTGGCGCCGCATCCTCGACGTCAACCTGTGGGGCGTCATCAACGTCGTGCAGTCACTGCTGCCGACGATGATCGAGGCCGGCGGTCCCGGCGCCGTGGTGGTGACCGGCTCGAAGCAGGGAATCACCACGCCGCCGGGCAACACGCCCTACAACGTCAGCAAGGCCGGGGTGAAGGTCGTCGCCGAGGCGCTGGCGCACGAGCTGCGCGAGCGCGGGGCGCCGATCACCGCCCACCTGCTGATCCCGGGCTTCGTCTATACCGGCCTCACCCGCGCCCGCGGCGCCTCCGAGAAGCCGGCCGGCGCCTGGACCCCGGAGGAGACGGTGGCGGCGATGGCCGCCGGGCTCGCCGCGGGCGACTTCTACATCCTGTGTCCCGACAACGAGACCACGCGGGAGCAGGACGAGAAGCGCATCCTGTGGGCGGCGGGCGACATCGTCCGCAACCGGCCGGCGCTGTCGCGCTGGCACCCCGACCACAAGGATGCGTTCGCGGCCCACATGAAGGGCTGAGGCCCGGATCCGGCATCGGCGGCCCGCGCGGTGGAGCCTCCGGCTCCACGCGCTCGAGCGAGGCCGGCTTCCGCGTCGCCGCCTCCGGTTTCGCCGCCGCCGCCTTTGATGTCGCGGCCGCGGCCTTGGCGGTGCGCTTGCATCAGGTCGATCAACGAAGCGGGAGACCGAGACCTCGCATGCCCAAGATCATCCCCGTGGCGTCCTTCGACGGCGTCGTGTTCGGCGCGACCGGCGACCTGACGATGCGCAAGCTGCTGCCGGCGCTGTACTACCGGTTCCGCGACCGGCAGATCCCGGAGACCAGCCGCATCATCGCGGCGGCCCGCAGCCAGCATTCCGACGAGGCGTTCCGCGCGATGGCCGCCGAGGCGCTGCGCCGCCACGTGCCGGCCGGCGACCTGTCGGCCGAGACGGTCGACGGCTTCCTCGCCCACATCGTCTACGTCGCGGTCGACGGCGCCGGGAAGAGCGGATGGGGCGACCTGACGACGCTCCTCGACGAGCGGCCCGACCAGATCCGCTCGTACTACCTCGCCACCTCGCCGAGCCTCTATGGTGCGATCTGCCGCAACCTGAGCGAGCACGGACTGATCGGCGAGCGATCGCGGGTGGTGCTGGAGAAGCCGATCGGCCACGACCTCGCCTCGGCCCGGGCGATCAACGATCAGGTCGGACGGGTCTTTCCCGAGAGCCAGATCTTCCGCATCGACCACTATCTCGGCAAGGAGACGGTGCAGAATCTGCTGGCCTTGCGCTTCGCCAACACGATCTTCGAGCGGCTGTGGAACGCCGACGTCATCGACCACGTCCAGATCACGGTGGCGGAGACGGTCGGGGTCGAGGGGCGCGGCGGCTACTACGACACCTCGGGCGCCCTGCGCGACATGCTGCAGAACCACATGCTGCAGCTCCTGTGCCTGCTCACCATGGAGAGCCCGCTCTCCCTCGACGCCGACGCGGTGCGCGACGAGAAGCTGAAGGTGCTGCGGGCGCTCAAGCCCATTCCCGCCCACGAGGTGCCGCACTGCACCGTGCGCGGCCAGTACGTCGCCGGCGCCGTCGACGGCAAGCCGGTGCCGGGCTACCTCGCCGACCTCGGCCACGAGTCCCGCAGCCACACCGAGACCTTCGTCGCCCTCAAGCTCGAACTGAGGACGCCGCGCTGGGCCGGGGTGCCGTTCTACCTGCGCACCGGAAAGCGGCTGCCGCAGAAGATGTCCGAGATCGTGGTGCAGTTCCGCTCCTCGCCGTTCAGCATCTTCCCGGCCGATGCCTTCGGCCGCGAGCCGAACCGGCTGGTGATCCGGCTCCAGCCGCAGGAGGGCATCAAGCTCGAGGTGATGACCAAGGAGCCGGGACCGGGCGGGATGCGGCTGCGCGCGACGGGCCTCGACATCAGCTTCGAGGAGACCTTCAACCAGCGCTACCCGGACGCCTACGAGCGCCTGCTGATGGACGTGGTGCGCGGCAACGCCACGCTGTTCATGCGCCGCGACGAGGTCGAGGCGGCCTGGGCCTGGGCCGACGGGCTGCTCCAGACCTGGGCCGACCGGCCCGAGGCGCCCCGGCCCTACGCCGCCGGCACCTGGGGGCCGACCGCCGCGATCGCCCTCATCGAGCGCGACGGACGGACCTGGCACGAGGATCTCGACGCCACGGCCCTCGATCGGTGAGCCGCCGCGGGCGCCGGGACCCCGCGACGGCGGATCGTCCGCGCATATCGAACAGGTCCCGAGTTCCGCCGGACGGAGGCCGGGCGGCACCGACGCCGCCCCGACGCCTCCGTCCCCGCGCCGCTCAGTTCCGGCGCAGCAGGCGCTCGAAGTAGTCGAGTTCCTCGCGGGCGCGGTTCGGATCGCCGAGCTTGCGCCGCAACTCCTCCAGGATGCGCCGGGCGCGCTCGACGCCGGATTCGTCGGCGGTCGGCACCCGGACCCGGCCGTCGGAGTAGTCCCGGTTGCGGGTCGGCCGGCCGAGGGGGTCGTTGTCGCGGGCGCCCTGCCGGCCCGGCTGGCCGGGCTGGCCCTGGCCCTGCTGCTGGCCCTCGCCGGGCTGGTCGCCGTCCTGGCCCATCTGCTGCATCTGCTGGGCCATGCCCTGCGTGCCGCGTTGCAGGCCCTCGAGCGCGCGGCCCTGGGCATCGACGGCGCTGCCCTCCTGTCCCTGGCCGAGGGACTGCTCGGCCTCGCGCATCGCCTGCTCGGCGTCGGCGAGGCCCTGCTCGCCCTGCATGCCGAGTTCCTTCATCCGCTTCTGCAACTCCTCCAGGCGCTGGCGCAGGGCCTGCTGGCGCTCGCCGACGCCGCCCTGCCCCTGCTGGCCCTGGCCCTGTTGACCTTGGCCCTGCTGCCCCTGCTGCCCGGGTTGCTCGCCGGGCTGCTGGCCGCCCTGCTGTCCCTGCTGCGGACGGCCGCGCTGCCCCTGCTGCCCCTGCTGCCGCTCGCCCTGCTGGCCGGGCTGGTTGCGGCCGAAGCGGCGCTCCTGGCCCTGCCGGAAGGTCTCGTCGCGCAGGCCCTGCTGCTCGCGGGCCATGTTCTCGAGTTCCTGCATCTGCCGGCTCATTTCGCGGGCGGCGGGATCCGACATCCGCGAGCCGGGCTGGGCCATCTGGAGATTCTCGAGGATGCCGCGGAGCTGGTCGAGCAGGCGCTGGGCCTCGGCGACGTCGCCGCGCTTCATCGCCTCCTGCATCTGGTTCAGCATCCGGTCGAGGTCGTCCGGCGTGATCGTGCGGTCGGCCTGCTGCTGCTGCTGCTGTGAGCCGGATTGCTGGTCCTTCTGCATCCGCTGGGCGAATTCCTTGAGGAACCGGTCCATCGCCTGCCGCAGATCGTCGGCGAGCTTCCTGATCTCCTCGTCCGGTGCGCCGCGGTCGACCGCCTCCTTGAGCCGGTCCTGGGCGGCGCGCAGCGCCTTCTCGGCGTCGGAGAGGTCGCCCTCCTCGATCTGGAGCGCCATCGCCCACAGCAGTTCGGCCACCTCCAGGAGCGCGGCGTCGTCGCGCGCGGCGCGCAGGCGGCGGGTGGCGTCCTTGAGGCCGAGGAACACGCCCCATTCCGGGGTGAACCGCTCCGGCGCGATCAGCAGGGCGTCGAGGGATTCCTGCACCCGGCGCCGGCCGCCATCGGGATCGAGGACGAGGCGGCGGCGCTCCTCGACCAGCGCGCGGGCGAGCGGCTTGCCGAAGAACCGGCCCGGCAGGGTGACGGCCTGCACCGGGCTGCGGCCCTCCTGGCCGGCCTCGTCCCTGGCGACCAGGGTCAGGTTCACCCGCGCGCCCGCCCAGGGGTTGTCGGTGAGATCGACCAGGGTGCGGGTCTCGCGCCCGCCCTGCGCGTCGGCCGGCAGCGACAGGGCGAGGCGGGGCGGCGCCACCAGCGGGCGGGTGCGCCCGAGCGGCTCGACCACGCCCTCGGCCGAGGCGAGGCCGTAATCGTCCTTGGCCTGGTAGGCGATGGTGAAGGTGCCGCGCCCGTTGGCCTCCGGCGGCCCCGCGAAGGCGATCTCCGGCGGGTGGTCGGGAATCGTCTCGACGACGAGGCGGTGGCTGCTGACGAGGCCGGTCTGCACGGTCAGGTCGGCGGTCCCGCCGGTGAGGGTGAATCGCTCCTCGCGTAGGTCCGGCCGGGCCGGCGCGGACGCGGCAAGCGGCTTGAGGCCGGCCCCGGGCGTCACCGCGGCGTCGCCCTGGCCGGCGACGCGGATCACCAGCGTGGCGTTGACCGGCGCGCGCAGGCGCTGCTCGGCCTCGGCGAGGGTGACGATCAGCGGCGGCATCCGGGTGTAGAGCGGCGGGTCGATCCAGCCGTCGACCCGGAACGAGGGCGCGGCGGCGGCCGGGCCGCGCCAGTCGAAGGCCGCCCGCAGGCGCTCGCCCGCCTCCGGGCCGGCGACGAAGGCGGCCGCGACGGTGGCGAGGACCGCGCCGGCCCGCAGGGCGAAGGGGTCGTGCCGGACCATGCCGGGGGAGGGCAGGCCGACCCGCAGCGAATCGACGGCCGCCGCGGCGCGCCGCCGGTGCAGGTCCCACAGGGCGCGGGTCGCGGGGTCGCCCTGGCCGACCGCGAGGGTGTCCTCCAGCGCGCGGGCCGGACCGTGGCGCAGGCCGGCGTCGCGGTCGATGCGGGCGAGCGCCTGGGCCCGCGAGCCGGTGCGCAGCCGCAGGAGCGGCGCGAGGGCGGCGGCGAGGGCGAGACCGAAGACCCCGAGGCCGGCCATGCGCAGGGCGGGGGAGAGGTCGAGCCACAGGCCGAGCCACGACGCGGTGAGGAAGGCGAGCACGACCGCGAGGCCGCGCCACAGCACCGGCCATGCCTGCTCCCACAGGGCCGCCCGGGCGGCCAGCGACACCAGACGGTCGAGACGGGTGCGCAGGCGCTGGTCCGCGCTCGGGGCCGGCTCCGCGCCGCGGTTCCCGGCCCTCTCCGGCTCGACTGCGCTCATGCCCTGCTCCCGCTCCGGATCGACGCTCCGGCACCGGATCGCCGATCCCGCAGGCTATCACGGCGCGCCGGGGGAGCCAGCGAGTCAAATCGGCCCAGGCCGGCGGCGGGACGGGCACCGCCTCGGCGGGTGCGCCGGCCCGCACCGCACCTGAGGCTTCGCGGCCACAGGCGGGCAGAAAGGCGCCATCGGATCCCCTGAGGGCAGGTCGAAGCGGGACCGCGGCCTTGGCGGGATCGCATTTCGCGGGAACAGGCAGGCATCCACCGGGACCCCACGATGCCGCGTCAGCTTCTCCGCACCGCCACCGTACTGGCCCTCGCCGCGAGCCTCGGCGCCTGCGCCTCGTCGCGCTTCGACGACCGGGGTCTGTCCGCCCCGCGCACGCCGCCGCGCGCCCGGCCGCAGCCGGTCGATCCGGAACCGGATCTCGGCGGACCCGGCCTGTCCTCCGGCCCGGTGACCTCGGCGCCGCTGGCGCCGCCGCCCGGCGCCACCGCCGCGCCGCCGGATGCCGTCGTGGCCAATCCCGGCGGCCCGGTCATGGCCGAGCCGGCGCCCCCGCCGCCGGTGCAGCAGCAGGCCGCGATCGTTCCGCCTCCGCCGACGGTGAGCGGCGGCGGGGGCCGCTCGGCGGTCGTCGGCGGCTGGACCGCCAAGGACGCGGCCGGGGCGAGCTGCCGGGTGGTGCTCGCCAGCACCCCGGCCCTCGACCTCTACAAGGCGTCGTCGAGCGGCTGCGCCAACAAGGATCTCGCCAAGATCACCGCCTGGGACTACCGCGACGGCGAGGTGTACCTCTACCAGCCCGGCGGCACGGTGACGGCCCGCCTGCGCCCGGCCGGCGGTGCCATGGACGGGGCGTTGTCGAAGTCCGGCGCTCCGCTGGCGATGGTGCGCTGACGGCACGCCCCCGGCGCGTCCACCTTGACGCGCCGGGGCGCCGGCCCGATTCAGCGGGGTCTGCCGCGTCTGAGGAGGGTCGCCATGTCCACGCTCGCCGAGGAGGTCGCCCGCGAGTTCGGCTCGCCGGCGGTGATGATCGACCTCGACCGGGTCGAGGCCAACATCGCCCGGCTCCAGGCCGCCTGCGACGCGGCCGGCCTGCGCAGCCGCCCGCACATCAAGACCCACAAGAGTCCGGTCCTCGCCCGGCTCCAGGTCGAGGCCGGCGCGCGCGGCCTGACCTGCCAGACCCTCGGCGAGGCCGAGGTGATGACCGAGGCCGGCCTGTCCGACCTCCTGATCAGCTACAACCTCGTCGGCGCCCACAAGCTCGCCCGGCTCGCCGCGCTGCTGCGGCGCACCGGGCTCACGGTCAGCGCCGACCATCCGGCGGTGGTGGCGGGCCTCGCCGAGGCGGCGGCCCGGGCCGAGCGCCCGCTCGACGTGGTGGTGGAGTGCGACACCGGCCGCGGCCGGGCCGGGGTGACGCAGCCCGGGGAGGCGGTGGCGCTGGCGCGGGCCGTCGCCGGCCAGCCGTTCCTGCGCTTCGCCGGCCTGCTGCTCTACCCGCCGGAGGGCGGTTCCGCCGCGGCCAACGCCTTCCTCGACGCGGTCCGTGCCGGCCTCGCCGCGGAGGGGCTCGGGGCCGGCATCGTCTCGACCGGCGGCACCCCGAACCTGCGCGACCTCGGCACGGTCGCGGGCGCCACCGAGCACCGCTCCGGCACCTCGATCTTCAACGACCGGATGATGATGGCCTGCGGCGCCGCCCGCCTGGAGGATTGCGCCCTCGACGTGGTCGCCACGGTGGTGAGCCGCGCGACCGCCACCCGGGGCGTGCTCGATGCCGGCTCGAAGACCCTCACCGCCGACCCCGGCGGCGGCCTCGACGGCCACGGCCTGATCCGCGAGTTTCCGCAGGCCCGCATCGGCAAGCTCGCCGAGGAGCACGGTTTCCTCGACCTTTCCGCCTGCCCGGCCGCGCCGGAGGTCGGCACGGTGGTGCGGGTGGTGCCCAACCACGTCTGCGTCGTCGTCAACATGGTCGACCGGCTGGTCGCCACCCGGGGCGGGCGGATCGTCGGCGAGATCCCGGTCGCGGCCCGCGGGCTGACGGGCTGAGCCCGTCCCCGCTGAACCTCCTCTCGCATCATGGCCGGCGGAACGGGGATTCTGCCGGCAACTCGCCGGCGGAACGACGTCGAGGTCACCGGCTGCCCGGAACCAGGGGGCCGAGCGCCAGGGGGCGGCACCCGCGAGCCGGGCGAGCATTCGATCCTGGCGAATCGTCTTCCGTAGTGTATCAGACCCATGGCAGGGTCTCTTACCGTACGATCATCATGATATCGCTCGCAGCGATGCTCGACACCCCTGATGCGTTGCTCCCGCTCGAACGCCACGGCCTTGCCGGAACCTGGAGATGGGTCTTCGCCAGCGGTGAACACCTTTGGTCGCCGGGCCTGTTTCGTATGCTCGGCCTGAAGCCCGACGCGGTACCGCCCAGCTACGGCCTGCTCGTCGACCTCGCTCATCCCGAGGACCGCCGCGGATTGCCGAGTCCGGCTCAGGTGGTGCAGGGAGACGTCGGCGGGGACCGCGCCTTCCGGGTAACGCTGTCCGATGGCACGGTGCGCCGGCTCGCCGGCCGCATCGAGGTCACCCACGCCGGCGACGGTCGACCCCGGGCCGCCGGCGGCGTGATCCTCGATGTGACCGATGGCGGGCAACTGGTCGGGATCCAGGCCGCCGACCAGCGGCGACGCAGCGCCCTGTACCTGCAGACCCGCACGATCCTCTTCTCCGTCCGGCGGGACCTGAGCTTCGACTTCCCGCCCGAGGTGCAGACGATCTCCGGCCGGACGATCGAGGAGATCAACGCCTTCCCGTTCGACGCGATCGTTCCCGACGAGCGGGCGTACTACGTCGAGAAGTCGCTGGAGCACCGGGAGACCGGCCGCCCGTTCCAGGGAACCCCGCTCATCCGGATCGCCACCGGCGAGGTCGAGCGCTTCCGGGTCCTCGTGGCACCGATCCAGGACGCCACCGGCCGGTTCGTCGAGGCCCACGGCGTCCAGCACCTGCTCGGCCGGCCCGCGGCCCCGATCCCGGCCGGCCTGCAGAGAGGGCTGGAGCAGGCGGTGCGGGGGCATCACCTGCGCGCCGCCCGCGGGCTGCTCGACTGGTCGATGTCGGTGCTGGCGGAGGCGAGCGGCCTGTCCCTCTCCACGGTGCGGCGCCTGGAGGAGGATGCCGAGCACCAGGGGGCCCGCTCCCGCCACAAGGCCGTCGCGGCCCTGCGCCAGGCGGGCATCCGCTTCATCGTCCTCGATGATGGAAGTCTGGCGCTCGCCAGGATCTGAACGGCAGCCGGCTCATCCGCCCGCGAAGGACGGGCGGACGGCACGCCGGGGCTTCATCCATCGGAGGCGGCAGGGCCGCCGGGAGGCCGGTACGATCACCGGCCCGTCCTCGTCAGGTCCTCCGGATCTTCCGCATCTGCCGCCGCGAGGCGGCGTCCGCCTCGTCATACGGTTTTCTGGTTGTCTACGCCTCCGGTCGGCGTCGCAGGATCTTCCACACTCCCGTCGAGGTCGCCACGACGTCTCCCCGGCAGCGCAGATCGCCGCGCATGAAGGCGAGGGTTCCGGTCCGGCGCACAACCTCGGGGGCGACGGTGACGACGTCGCCCATCCGGACCGCGCCGATGAACTGCATCTCGAACTGGATCGTGACGCAGTTCTGGCCGTCGGCCGCCGCCATGGCGCGGACGCCGAGCGCCCGGTCGGCGAAGGTCATCAGCATCCCGCCCTGGACCACGCCGATCAGGTTGGCGTGCTTCGCCTCGGCCCGGAAGGCGTAGGCGGCCGGACCGTCGCCGTCGCGCACGAGGACCGGGCCGACGAGATCGATGAAGCCCGGATCGGTGAAGGGGCGCCAGGACCCGTCCGCGAGATCGACGTCGCTCATGCTGGGAGAACCTTCCGGGCCGAGGGGCCGCTGCGAGGAGAGCTGGTGGAGAGGGAAGCCGTGCCGGTTCGCCGCGCCGTTCTAGCCCCTGAGGGGGAGGGCGCCTAGGTGAACACCTTCCTCGGTAACTCCCACCGAGTATCGAGCGAAGCGAGGATGCGATGACCGGAACGGCACTGATCGTGGGCGCGAGCGGCATCGTCGGCAGCGCCGCCGCGGATCTCCTGACGCGCGAGGGCTGGTCGGTCGCCGGCCTCGCCCGCCGGCCCGGGACGCAGGCGGGCGTGACCCCGGTCGCCGCCGACCTCCAGGACCGCGCCTCCCTCGACCGGGCGCTTCCGGGCCTGGACCCGACCCATGTCGTCCTGTCGACCTGGATGCGCCGGCCGACCGAGGCCGAGATGATCCGGGTCAACGGCGCGATGGTGCGCAACCTGCTCGACGCGCTCCGGCCGGCCGGGTCGGTCCGTCACGTCGCCCTGGTGACCGGCCTCAAACACTATCTCGGCCCGTTCGAGGTCTACGGGAAGGGCAGCCTGCCGCCGACCCCGTTCCGCGAGGAGCAGGGCCGGCTCGACGTCGAGAACTTCTACTACGCCCAGGAGGACGCGGTGTTCTCCGCCGCCGCGCGCGACGGCTTCACCTGGAGCGTGCACCGGCCGCACACGATCATCGGCAAGGCGGTGGGCAACGCGATGAACATGGGCACGACGCTGGCGGTCTACGCCACGCTCTGCCGCGAGACCGGGCGGCCGTTCCGGTTCCCGGGCTCGGCCCAGCAATGGGGCGGGCTCACCGACATGACCGATGCCCGCCTGCTCGCCCGCCACCTGCTGTGGGCCTCGACCACCAATGCGGCCGCCAACCACGCCTTCAACGTCGTCGACGGCGACGTCTTCCGCTGGAGCTGGATGTGGGGGCGCATCGCCGGCTGGTTCGGCATCGAGCCGGCCCCCTTCGACGGCACCGTGCTGCCGCTCGAAGGCCAGATGGCCGGAGACGGCCCGCTCTGGGCGGAGATCGCCGCCCGGCACGGCCTCGCCGAGCCGGATCTCGGGCGCCTCGCCTCGCCCTGGCACACCGATGCCGATCTCGGCCGGCCGTTCGAGGTCGTGACCGACATGGGCCGGAGTCGCCGCCTCGGCTTCACCGCCTACCAGCCGACCGACGACGCCTTCTTCGACCTGTTCGGGCGCCTGCGACAGGACCGGCTGATTCCGTGAGCCGACATGGAAACCGGCTCCATCCATCTGCATCCGTAGCCGAAAATTCGAGGTCGCTCGCGACCCCGTGCGGACGGCGTTTGCGGCTGGTGCGCGTTCTCCTCGCCCCGCTCGCGGGGAGAGGGCTCGGGGATCGGACCAATCCCACGCGCCCCCGTCGTCGTCGCAGCGAGGCGGCGCATCGATCCCGAAGGGATCGACCCGAGGGTGGATGGTGGAGCGCTGCCATTCCTGGCTCGACCGCTTCCGCCCCGTGCTGGTCCGCTGGTCCAGGAAGCCCGACAACGCCTTCGCTGTCCTCCACCTCGCCGCAGCCATCATTGCTCGGCGACACGCCCTGCCGGGATAGCCTCGAGGCGGGAACAAGGTCGCGCGGCGCGACGCCGCCGACGCTGCCCGACACCGAGACCTTCGCGGCCCAGGGCACCGGGCAGGACGCGCTGGCGGAGTACCTCATGTCGCACTGCGCCGGCACGCCCTGCGTCGTCTCGCCGACCTTGCCAGGAACGGGCCAAGGGTTCCACATTCGCCCTTCGCTCTCCGGCTCCCCGGGCCGGCGGCGAGGCAGCCAGAGGAACCCCGCATGACACATGGCAGCGCGCCGGCCCCTGCGACGTCCCTCGACGACGGCATCGTCGCCGCGGCCGAGGCGACCCTGGACACGGTCGGGCGCGCCCGCGAGGCGATCCACGGCGTCATCTTCGGCCAGGAGGCGGTGGTCGACCTCGCCCTCGTCACGGTGCTGGCCGGCGGCCACGGCCTCCTCGTCGGCCTGCCGGGCCTCGCCAAGACCAAGCTCGTCGAGACCCTCGGCACGGTGCTCGGGCTCGATGCCCGCCGGGTCCAGTTCACCCCGGACCTGATGCCCTCCGACATCCTCGGCACCGAGATCCTCGACGAGGACCAGGACCGGCACCGCTCGTTCCGCTTCGTGCGCGGACCGGTCTTCACCCAGCTCCTCATGGCCGACGAGATCAACCGGGCGAGCCCGCGCACCCAGTCGGCGCTGCTCCAGGCGATGCAGGAGCGGGTCGTCTCGGTTGCCGGCGAGCGCCACGAGCTGCCGCGGCCGTTCCACGTCCTCGCGACCCAGAACCCGATCGAGCAGGAGGGCACCTATCCGCTGCCCGAGGCCCAGCTCGACCGCTTCCTCCTGGAGATCGACGTCGGCTATCCCGATCGCGCCGCCGAGCGGCGCATCCTGATCGAGACCACCGGCGCCGAGGAGCACGCCCCGAGCACGGTGATGTCGACCGAGGCGCTGCTCGGTGCCCAGCGCCTCGTGCGCCGGCTGCCGGTCGGCGACGCGGTGGTCGACGCGATCCTCGACCTCGTGCGCGCCGCCCGCCCCGAGGGCGGCGACGCCGCCGTGGCCTCGAAGCTTCTCTGGGGCCCCGGCCCCCGCGCCAGCCAGGCCCTGATGCTCGCGGTGCGCGCCCGCGCCCTGATCGAGGGCCGCGTCGCGCCCTCCGTCGAGGACGTCGCCGCCCTGGCCGAGCCGGTGCTGAAGCACCGCATGGCGCTGACCTTCGCGGCGCGGGCGGACGGCGAGACCATCACCGGCCTGATCGGCCGGCTGGCCTCGCGGCTCTAGACCCGGATGGCGACCACGCGCGTTCTCGAACCGGCGGCGCGCGCCCCCGGCCGGCGCGAGACCGAAGGGGCGCTGACGCTCGCCGAGCGGATGCCGCGCCTGATCCTCGAGGCCCGCCGCGTCGCCGCGACCCTGGCCCACGGGCTGCACGGCCGCCGCCGCGCCGGCCCCGGCGAGAGCTTCTGGCAGTTCCGGCCCTTCGTCGCCGGCGAGGCGGCGGGCCGGATCGACTGGCGCCGATCGGCCCGCGACGACCGTCTCTACGTCCGCGAGCGCGAATGGGAGGCGGCCCACAACGTCTGGATCTGGATCGACCGCTCGGCCTCGATGGGCTTCGCCTCGACCCTGGCGCAGGCGTCCAAGGTCGAGCGCGCCCTGGTGCTCGGCCTCGCGCTGGCTGACGCCTTCGTCGGCGCCGGCGAGCGGGTCGGCCTGCTCGGCCTGTCGCGTCCGCGCGCCGCCCGCACCATCGTCGAGCGGTTGGCGGAGGATCTCGCCGGCGATCAGGCCGGCCTCGCCGAGGACCTGCCGCCGAAGGCGCCGGTCGCCCGCTTCGACGAGGTGCTGCTGATCGGCGACTTCCTCAGCCCCCTCGACGCGGTCCGCGACGCGGTCGTCGGCATCGCGGCCTCGGGCTGCCGCGGCCACCTCGCGATGATCGTCGATCCGGTCGAGGAGACGTTCCCGTTCGCCGGTCAGGCCGAGCTGCGCGACCTCGAGGCCGGGCTGGTCCTGCGGGTCGGCGATGCCGGCGCCTGGGGCGACGCCTATCGCCGCCGGATCCTCGCCCACCGCGACGGCCTCGCCGAGATCGTGCGCGGCCACGGCTGGACCCTGACCCTCCACCGCACCGACCGCCCGGCGAGCGAGGCGGCGATGCGCCTCGTGACGCTCGTCGCCGCCGCCCGCGGCGCGGCCTGAGGAGGGCACGATGCTCGGACTGCCCCTCAGCTTCGCCGCCCCGCTGGCCCTTTTCGCCCTCGTCGCCCTGCCGGCCCTGTGGTGGCTGCTGCGGGTGACGCCGCCGCAGCCCAGGCGCATCGACTTCCCGCCGTTGCGCATCCTCGCCGACCTGCTGCCGGAGCGCGAGACGCCGGCCCGCACGCCGCCTTGGCTGCTGATCCTGCGCCTGCTTGCCGCCGCCTGCCTGATCCTGGCGGTGTCCGGGCCGGTCTGGAACCCGGCGGCGTCGGGCGTCGGCGACGGGCGCACGCCGCTCCTGCTGATCCTCGACAACGGCGCCACCGCCGCCCACGACTGGCGCGAGCGCGCCCGGGTCGCCGCGGACGAGGTCGAGGCCGCCGCCCGCAGCGGCCGGCCGGTCGCCCTCGTCGCCACCGCGGCGGTCCCGGCGGGACTGGAGGCCGGCGGTCCCGGGGCCGCTCTCGACCGGCTGCGCGCCGTGCAGCCCCAGCCGCATCTCGCCGACCGCGACGCCCACCTGCCGGCGATCGCCGCCTTCCTGGAGCGCAACCCCGGCAGCGCCGTCGCGTGGATCAGCGACGGCATCGCGGGCGCCGGGGAGGACGGGTTCCCGGCCGGCCTCGCCGAGGCGGTGTCGCGTACCGGAGCCTCGCTGACGGTCCTGCGCGCCGACAGGCCGCCGGCCCTGGCCCTCGCCGGACCGGAGGCGGTGGGCGGGCGCCTCGGCGTGCGGGTCGTGCGCGCCGCGCCGAACGGCCGTGACACCGGACTGGTCCGCGCCCTCGACGCCAAGGGCCTGCCGCTCGCCGAGGCCGCCTACACCTTCGCGCCCGACGCCACCGAGGCGGAGGTCGGCTTCGACCTGCCGGTGGAGATCCGCAACGGCATCGCCCGGATCGAGGTCGCGGCCGAGCATTCCGCCGGCGCGGTGGTCCTCGCCGACGAGCGCGGCCGCCGCCGCCGGGTCGGCCTCGTCTTCGGCGGCACCAGCGATCAGGCCCAGCCCTTGCTTTCGCCGGTCTACTACCTGTCGCGGGCCCTCTCGCCGTTCGCCGACGTGCAGGAACCCCGCGGCGGCCGCAGCGTCGCTGAGGCGATCAACCAGATGCTCGACGCCCAGGTCTCGGTGCTGATGCTCGCCGATGTCGGCGCCCTCGACCCGGCGGCGCAGGAGCGCGTCGCCGCCTTCGTCCAGAAGGGCGGGATGCTGGTGCGCTTCGCCGGGCCGCGGCTCGCCGGCGGCAGCGACGACCTCGTGCCGGTGCGCCTGCGCCGGGGCGGCCGGGTTCTGGGCGGCACCCTGTCCTGGGACAGTCCCCGGACGCTGGCCCCCTTCGCCGCCGAGAGCCCGTTTTCCGGTCTCCGGCCGCCGGCCGATATCGGCGTGCGCCGCCAGATCCTCGCCGAGCCGGACGGCGAACTCGCCCGCCGCACCTGGGCCGCGCTCCAGGACGGCACGCCGATCGTCACCGCGGCCAAGCGCGGGGAGGGCCTCGTGGTGCTGTTCCACGTCACCGCCGACACCAACTGGTCGAACCTGCCGCTGTCCGGCCTGTTCGTGGACATGCTGCGCCGCACGGTCGCCCTTGCCGGCACCGCCCCGGCCGGACCCGCGTCCGGGAGCGGGCCGCCGCCGGTGCTGGCGCCGCGCCTCGCCCTCGACGGCACCGGCGCCTTCGTGGCGCCGCCCGCCACCGCTCGCGCCGTGCCTGCGACCTACACCGACCGCGCCACCGCCGAGCATCCGCCGGGCTTCTACGGCCCGGTCGACGGCGGGCTGGCGGTGAACGCCCTGCGCCCCGACGACCGCCTGCGCCCGCTCGACGTCTCGGCCCTGGCGGGTGCGCGCTTCGCCGGCCTCGAACAGGCCGGGATGCGCGACCTGCGCGGCGGGTTCTTCCTCGCGGCGCTGGCGCTGCTCGCCCTCGATACCCTCGCGAGCCTGTGGCTCGGCGGCTTCCTGGGTCTCGCCCTCGCCCGGCTGCGGCGGCCGGCGACAGCCCTGGTCCTCGCCGGCCTCGCCCTCGCGGCGGCGATGCCGGAGGCGGCCCGCGCCCAGGGACAGGCCCAGGCCCAGCCGGCGCCGGTCGCGAACCGGCCGAACGGCATCGAATCGGCGCTCGTCACCCGGCTCGCCTACGTCGTCACCGGCGACAGCGGCGTGGACGACACCAGCCGCGCCGGCCTCGCCGGCCTGACCCAGATGCTGGCGAGCCGGACCGCCCTCGAACCCGGCGAGCCCGCCGGAATCGACCCGGCCAAGGACGAACTCGCCTTCTACCCGCTGATCTACTGGCCGGTCGTCGCCAGCCGGCCGCCGCCGGGCGAGGCCGCGATCCGGCGCATCGACGCCTTCATGCGCAACGGCGGCACGGTGGTCTTCGACACCCGCGACGCGATGACCGCCCGGCCCGGCGGCCCGCCGACGCCGGAGGCGCTGGCGCTCCAGCGCATGCTCGCGACGCTCGAAGTCCCGGAGCTGGAACCGGTGCCCCGCGACCACGTGCTGACCAAGGCGTTCTACCTCGTCGAGACCTTCCCGGGCCGCTACGCCAACGGCCAGACCTGGGTCGAGGCGCTGCCGCCGGCGGGCGAGGGCGCCGAGCGCCGGCCGGCCCGGGCCGGCGACGGCGTGTCGCCGATCATCATCACGGGCAACGACCTCGCCTCGGCCTGGGCGGTCGGCCGGCGCGGCGAGGCGCTGTTCCCCCTGGTCGGCGGCGACCCGCGCCAGCGCGAGATGGCGTTCCGCGGCGGGGTCAACATGATGATGTACGCCCTGACCGGCAACTACAAAGCCGATCAGGTCCACGTCCCGGCCCTGCTGGAGCGGCTGGGGCAGTGACGGTCCTGCATCGGTGAGGTCGAGACCGGCTCTATGTGCCTTGTACCGAATGCAGAATGTCTGGCGCGGGATCCCCTCTCCCACTCGGGAGACGGGATCCCGCGCCGCAGCGGAACGCGCGTTTGGTTGCGGTCACCGGCGCAAGCGACATACGCCGAGGCTCCGTCGCGAGAGACCGCGAAGCCGGTGGCGAACTGAGGAGAGTCCATGGTCAGCCTCAGCCTGACGCCCCTGGTGCCGGTGCCCGTGCTGTGGGGGCTCGCCGGCCTCGTCGTGGTTCTGGCGGCGGTCGCCGTGCTGGCGCGGGGCCCGGTGGCGATCCTGCGCGTCGTCGTCCTGGCGCTGGTGCTGGCGGCGCTCGCCAACCCGTCGCTGGTGCGCGAGGAGCGCGAGCCGGTGCGCGACATCGCGGCGGTGGTCGTCGACCGCTCCGGCTCGCAGGCGCTCGGCGACCGCGCCGAGGTCACCGAGCGGGTCAAGGCCGAGCTGCAGCGCCGCTTCGGCGGCCTCGCCGAGATCGAGCCGCGCTTCATCGAGGTGCCGGAGGGCGGCGGCGACGAGGGCACGAAGCTGTTCTCGGCGCTCTCGACCGCGCTCGCCGACGTGCCGCCCGACCGCCTCGCCGGCGTCGTGATGCTCACCGACGGCGTCGTCCACGACATCCCGGCCAACGCCGCGGCGCTCGGCTTCAAGGCGCCCCTGCACGTCCTCGTCACCGGCCGGCCGGACGAGCGCGACCGCCAGATCCGGCTGATCGAGGCGCCGCGCTTCGGCATCGTCGGGCGCGAGCAGACGATCCGCGCCGAGGTGATGGAGCGCGGCGGCACCGGCTCTGCCCTCGTCACCGTGCGCCGCGACGGCGAGGAGGTGGCGCGCCAGACCGTGCGCACCGGCCAACCCTTCGGGCTCAGCCTGCGGATCGAGCATGGCGGTCCCAACGTCGTCGAGATCGAGGCCGAGGCGCTGCCGGGCGAACTCACCACCGCCAACAACCGGGCGGTGCTGCCGATCGAGGGCATCCGCGAGAAGCTGCGGGTGCTGCTGGTCTCCGGCGAGCCCCATGCCGGCGAGCGGACGTGGCGCAACCTGCTTAAGTCCGACGCCAACGTCGACCTCGTCCACTTCACCATCCTGCGCCCGCCGGAGAAGCAGGACGGCACCCCGATCTCCGAGCTGTCGCTGATCGCGTTCCCGACTCGCGAACTCTTCCAGCAGAAGATCAAGGACTTCGACCTCATCATCTTCGACCGCTACGCCAACCAGAGCGTGCTGCCGTCGAGCTACTTCGACAACATCGTCCGCTACGTGCGCGAGGGCGGCGCGCTGCTGATCGCCGCCGGGCCGGAATTCGCCTCCGCGGCGAGCCTCGCCCGCACCCGCCTCAACGCGATCCTGCCCGGCGAGCCGAACGGGCGGGTGGTCGAGCGGCCCTACAAGGCGGCGCTCACCGGCAGCGGCCAGCGCCACCCGGTCACCCGCGAGCTGCCGGGGTCGGACGCCTCGCCCCCGGCCTGGGGCGACTGGCTGAGGGTCGTCGGCGCCGAGGTCCGCCCGGGCGTCACCCCGATCATGGCCGGTGCCGACGCGCTGCCGCTGCTGGCATTGTCGCGCGAGGACAAGGGGCGCGTCGCCCTGCTGCTCTCCGACCACGCCTGGCTGTGGGCCCGCGGCTACCAGGACGGCGGGCCGCATCTCGACCTGCTGCGCCGGCTCGGCCACTGGCTGATGAAGGAGCCGGCGCTGGAGGAGGAGGCCCTGCGCGCCGCCGCGACCGGCCACGGCCGCGAGGTCCGCGTCGAGCGCCAGACCATGGCCGACACCACCGAGCCGGTGACCGTGACCGCGCCGGGCGGCGGCGTGCGGACGCTCGCCCTCGACCCGGAGAAACCCGGCCTGTTCTCGACGCGGTTCGAGGCGGCGGAACTCGGCCTGCACACCCTGCGGTCGGGCAACCTCGTCGCCTTCGTCAGCGTCGGCCCGGCCAATCCGCGCGAGTTCGTCGACGTGTTCAGCGACACCGAGCGCCTGCGCCCGGTCGCCGAGGCCACCGGCGGCTCGGTCCGCCGCCTCACCGAGGCCGGCGGCGCGCTCACCGTGCCGCGGCTGCAGATCGCCCGTTCCGGCCGGCTCGCCGGCGCCGAGTGGATCGGTTTCCGCCCGAGCGACTCGGCGGTGGTGCGCGGCGTCTCGGTCTACCCGCTGGCGCTCGGCCTCGTGGCGCTGGCGCTGCTGGCGGCGGCGGTCCTGGCGATGTGGCTGGTGGAGGGGCGGCGGGGACGGGCGTAGCGCCTATTCGGTTCTGGTGATGCGCCGCAGGCGCCGTTGCTCGTGCGCTTGAAGGAGCCGGTCGCGAAGATGGGCGAAGAAGCGCGGCGGCAGCATCCCGTAGGAGAAGCGGTTTCGCTCGGCGCGCGAGATCGGCCGAAGGTCCGGTCCGGGCCACAGGAAGTCATTGGTCTCGGTCACGACGATCCATGACGGTGCATCGTCCAGGCTGAGATGAGCCTTGAGTGCAGATGGCAATGCGATTGCGTCCTGGGGTGACGAGGGAGGCGAGTGCGTGATCGGCACCACCGTGATGACCTCGCGCCCTCCGACCGTCCGCCGGGCGGCCACAATAGCACACGGCCGGTGCTTGCTGCCGTCCTCCGTGCCACGCTCATTCTCTCGCACCCACAGATAGGCGTAGGAGATCACGAGGCCGGGCTGAGGCGACGGAAGGCTCACGGCGTCCAATCGTCGAGCAGGTCATCCAGGTAGGCGTAGTCGGCCGGAACGGCGCTGCCCGCGATCGCCTCGAGCGTATCCTCGTCCAGATCTTCGATCGGACGCGCGACACGCCCCTTGATCGCCAACTCGTAGAACAGCGCGGAGACCAGCACCGCATGCGGGCGACCGTCCCGGGTGATCGCGACGGGCTCGCGTTGCGCCGCGTCCTGATAGCGGTCCACGTCCTGCTGGAACTCGGTCGACGTGATCTTCATGCCGCCTCCTGAGGTGCCACCCTACAGGACATCTCGATGTCGAGAAACCGGCCTCCGCCTCGTCACGCCCCGCCGACGACGCTGCCCCGCGCCCCCGCCAGCGCGCCCTCGCGCAACTCCAGCGCCAGGAACCGCCCCGGATCGACCGGGCCCGGCAGGGCGAGGTGGCGCGGCGGCACCGGGCGGAAGCCGAAGCGGGCGTAGTAGGGGGCGTCGCCGACCAGCAGGACGAGGCCGTGGCCGCCGGCCCGTGCGGCGTCGAGGGAGGCTGTCATCAGCGCGCCGCCGATGCCGCGGCTGCCGAAGGCCGGATCGACGGTGAGCGGGCCGAGCACCAGGGCCGGCGCGCCGCCGGCCCGCGCCGGCGAGACCCGCACCGAGCCGACCAGCAGCGTGCCGACGAGGGCGGTGAAGGAGAGGTCGGCGAGGTGCGGCACGCCCTCCCGCAGCCGGAACGCCGTGCGGGCGAAGCGGCCGGGGCCGAAGGCGCGCTCGTGCAAGCGCTCGATCGCGGCGGCGTCGAGGGAGGTTTCGGGACGGATGACGAGGGGCAGGAGAGTCACGGCAGGGCTCGCGGCTTCTGGAACGGACGGCGATGGGGACGGCGGATCAGCCGTTCCGTCGTCGCGTCGCGTTCACCCTCGGCCCCACGGCGCGGTCTCCTGCGGGGCGTCGTCCCCGCGTCCCCGCCGCATAGCAGCGCCGGCAGGCCGGCGCAAATCCGGCCTGCGGTCGGGCTGGCACGCGAGTCGCATCGCCGCGGGGACAGCCGGCCCGGGCGCCTTGCGCGAGCGGCCGGGTTGCGGGTTAGCTTGCGCCGAGATGCGATGATGGGAGCAGACGCACGATGAAGGCCCGGTCGATCCTCGCCCTTCTGGCACTCCTCGCCCTTCCGGTGGGGGCCCCAGCCCAGGACGCGGTGCCCGCCACCGTGCGGATCGCCACCGAGGGCGCCTACGCGCCCTACAACTTCACCCGGCCGGACGGCAGCCTCGACGGGTTCGAGATCGAGCTCGGCCGCGAGGTCTGCGCCCGCGCCAGGCTCAAGTGCGAGTTCACCGCCCAGGACTGGGACGGCACCGTCCCGGGCCTTCAGGCGAAGAAGTTCGACGCGATCATGTCGGGGATGAACATCACCGAGGCGCGCCTGAAGGTGATCGACTTCTCCAAGCCCTACAGCATCGACCATTCCGGCTTCGCCGTGGACGCCAAGGGGCCGCTCGCCAAGCTGCCGATGAACGGCGCCGGCGTGCCCCTCGCCAACGAGGCCGAGGCGCAGAAGGCCCTCGACGCGATCAGGCCGCTGCTCAAGGGCACGACGATCGGCGTCCAGGTCTCGACCGTCAACGCCGCCTTCCTCGACCGCTACCTGAAGGGCGTGGCGGAGATCCGCGAGTACAAGACCACCGAGCAGCACGACCTCGACCTCGCCGCCGGGCGCATCGACGCGATCTTCGCCAACGACGCCCCCTTGCGCGCCACCGCCGAGAAACCGGACTTCGCCGGCACCATCGTGCTGGCCGGCCCGCGCTTCCTCGGCGGCGTCCTCGGCCGCGGCGCCGCGATCGGCCTGCGCAAGGGCGACACCGCCCTCAAGGCCCGGCTCGACGAGGGCATCGCCTCGGTGATCGAGGACGGCACCCTCAAGCGGCTGTCGACCAAGTGGTTCAAGGCCGACATGACCCCGCCGCAGGGCTGACGGCCCCGCGCCCCGCATGAGCACCCTCGCGCTCCTCGGCTTCGGTCCCGGCGGCTGGGGGCCGGCGCTGCTCGCCGCCGCCGTCACGACACTGCTGCTGGCGCTCGCGGGCTTCGTCCTCGGATTGGTGCTCGGCGGCCTCGCCGCCGCGGGGCGGATCGCCGGGCCGGCGCCGCTCCGCGCCCTCGCCGCCGGCTACACCACGCTCCTGCGCGGCGTGCCCGACCTGCTGGTGATCTACCTCCTGTATTTCGGCGGCAGCGCGGCTTTGGGCGGGGTCGCGGGCTGGTTCGGCCACGGCGGGTACATCGGCGTGCCGCCGTTCTGGGTCGGCGCTGTGGCGCTCGGCCTCATCTCGGGGGCCTATCAGGCCGAGGTGTTCCGCGGCGCCTACGCGGCGGTCGACCGCGGCCAGATCGAGGCGGCGCGGGCGGTCGGCATGCGGCGCGGACTGATCCTGCGCCGGGTGACGGTGCCGCTCATCGCCCGCACGGCCCTTCCGGGGATGGGCAACGTCTGGCAGATCCTGCTCAAGGATTCGGCCCTCGTCTCGGTGACCGGCCTCGTCGAATTGCTGCGTCAGGCCCAGGTCGGCGCCGGCTCGACCCGGCAGCCGTTCCCGTTCTACCTCGCCGCCGGGGCGCTCTACCTCGTCATCACCACGGTCTCGAACCTCGCCTTCGCCCGGGCCGAGGCGCGGGCGCGCCGGGGCCTGCCGTGATCGATCTCCCCTTCCTGACCGAGAGCCTGCGCGCGCTCCTCGCCGGCCTGCCCCTCACCCTGAGCCTCGCCGGAGGCTCGGTCGCCCTCGGCCTCGTCCTCGCCGGGCTCGCCGCGGCGGGGCGGCTGTCGGGGATCGCGGCCCTCGACGGCGTGGCGCGGCTCTACGTGTTCGTGTTTCGCGGCACGCCGCTGCTGGTGCAGCTCTTCCTGATCTATTACGGCCTCGGCCAGTTCCGCCCGGACCTCCAGGCCGTCGGCCTGTGGTGGTTCTTCCGCGAGCCGTACTGGTGCGCGCTGCTGGCGCTGACGCTCAACACCGGCGCCTACACCGCCGAGATCATCCGCGGTGGCGTGCTCGCGGTGCCGCACGGCGCGGTCCTGGCCGGCCGGGCCTGCGGCATGTCGCGCGGGCTGCTGCTGCGGCGGATCGTGCTGCCGCTCGCCGCCCGGCAGGCGCTGCCGGCCTACGGCAACGAGGTGATCTCGGTGGTCAAGGCGACCTCGCTCGCCTCCACCATCACGCTGCTGGACCTCACCGGCATCGCCCAGAAGCTGATCGCCCAGAGCTTCCGGGCGCTGGAGGTGTTCGTCTGCGCCGGCGCGTTCTACCTCGCGATCACCCTCGCGATCATCGGCCTCGTGCGGCTGGCCGAGACGCTTCTCGCCCCCGACCTGCGCCGGCCGCGCCCGGCCTGAACCCCGACCCGCCATGCTCGCACCCGCTCCCGCCCCGTCCGAGGCCGTCGCCGCCCGGGACCTGCACAAGCGCTTCGGCGCCGTAGAGGTGTTGCGCGGGGTGTCGCTCTCGGCCCGGGAGGGCGAGGTGGTGGCGATCCTCGGCGCGTCGGGCTCCGGCAAGTCGACCTTCCTGCGCTGCCTCAACCTGCTGGAAGTGCCGGATTCGGGCGAGGTCACCGTCGCCGGCGAGGCCGTGCGCTGGCGCGAGCGGCGCGGCCTGCGCACCCCCGCCGACCGCGGGCAGGTGGACCGCCTGCGGTCCCGGGTCGGCATGGTCTTCCAGGGCTTCAACCTCTGGTCGCATCGCACGGTGCTGGAGAACGTCATCGAGGCGCCGGTCCACGTCCAGGGCCGCCGCCGAGCCGAGTGCGTCGCCGAGGCCGAGGCTCTGCTCGCCAAGGTCGGCATCGCCGACAAGCGCCACGACTACCCGGCGCAGCTCTCCGGCGGCCAGCAGCAGCGCGCCGCCATCGCCCGGGCGCTCGCGATGCACCCGCGGGTGATGCTGTTCGACGAGCCGACCTCGGCCCTCGACCCGGAGCGGGTCGGCGAGGTGCTCGGCGTGATGCAGGCGCTCGCCGAGGAGGGCCGCACGATGCTGATCGTCACCCACGAGGTCGCCTTCGCCCGCGACGTCGCCCACCGGCTGGTGTTCCTGCACGAGGGCCGGATCGAGGAGGACGGACCGCCGGCCCAGACCATCGCGGCGCCGCGCTCGGAGCGGCTGCGGCAGTTCCTGGCCCGGTGCCGGGTCGCGGTGGGGTGAGCGGGGCGGGTGTCCCGCGAGGCCCCCGCCGGATCCCGGGGCGCGTTGCGGCGGCGCCTCATACCGCGGATCACCCCACCGAGAACCGGTACACCGTCGTCGCCCGGAACGTTTCCCCCGGCCGCAGCACGGCGGAGGGGAAGCCCGGCTGGTTCGGAGCGTCGGGAAACGCCTGCGCTTCGAGGCAGAGCGCATCGCCCGGCCGGTACAGCCGCCCGCCCGGGCCGGCGAGCCGGCCGTCGAGCTGGTTGCCGCTGTAGAGCTGCAAGCCCGGCCGGGTGGTGAGCACGTCGAGGCAGCGGCCGCTGCCCGGCTCGCGCACCCGCGCCGCCGGGCGAAGGGCGTCGCCGGGGCCGAGCACGAAATTGTGGTCGTAGCCCTGACCGCGGATCAGTTGCGGGTCGGCGGCGCGGATGCGGGCGCCGAGGGGCGTCGGCTGCCGGAAGTCGAACGGCGTGCCGGCGACCGGCGCGAGCGCGCCGGTCGGGATCTGGTCGTCGTCCACCGGCGTGTAGTGGTCGGCGAACACCGTCACCTCGTGGCCGAGCACGTCGCCGCTGCCCTCGCCCGCGAGGTTGAAGTAGCTGTGGTTCGACAGGCTCACCACCGTCGCCGCGTCGGTCTCGGCCTCGTAGTCGATCCGCAACCCTCCGGCCTCGTCGAGGCTGTAGGTCACGACCGCGGCGAGCGTGCCGGGAAATCCCTCCTCGCCGTCCGGGCTGACCCGGCGCAGGGTGATGCGGTCGGTGCCCGCCGCGACCACGTCCCAGACGTGCCTGTCGAAGCCCTGCGCCCCGCCGTGCAGGGTGTTGCCTCCCTCGTTGCGGGTCAGGTCGTGGCTCCGGCCGTCGAGGCTGAAGCGACCGCCGGCGATGCGGTTGGCGTAGCGGCCGAGCAGCCCGCCGAAATGCGGGCTCACCGTCTCGTAGAGGTCGAGCCGGTCGAGGCCGAGCGCGACGTTGGCGACGCGGCCGTCGCGGTCGGGCACCTCGATCGTCTGCACGATGGCGCCATAGCTCAGGATTCTCACCCGCAGCCCGCCGCGGGCGAGGGTGTGACGGATCACCGCCGCGCCGTCGCGGGTGGTTCCGAAGGATTCTGCCTGCATCGTGTCGCGCCTCCGGCTGAGAACGCGAGGGGGCGGGCGGGGTTGCGGCCTACTCGGCCGCCGGGCTCGCGGCCTACTCGGCCGCCGGGCGGGCGTTCTCGCGGAACGGGTCGGCCGGGTAGGTGCCGATGATCCGCAATTCGCGCGAGAAGAATTCGAGTTCCTGCAGCGCCCGGCGCAGGCCCGGATCGTCGGGATGGCCGTCGACCTCGGCGTAGAACTGGGTCGCGGTGAACTGGCCCTCGACCATGTAGCTCTCGAGCTTGGTCATGTTGACGCCGTTGGTGGCGAAGCCGCCGAGCGCCTTGTAGAGCGCCGCCGGGATGTTGCGCACCCGGAACACGAAGCTCGTCACGGTCGGGCCCGCACCGGGCGGCGGCGAGGACGGCTCGCGGGCGAGCACGACGAAGCGGGTGGTGTTGTGGGCCTCGTCCTCGACGTCCTCGGCGAGGATCGACAGGCCGTAGATGTCGGCGGCGAGGCGGGGCGACAGCGAGGCCCGGGTCGGGTCGCCGGATTCCGCGACCTGCCGGGCGGCACCGGCGGTGTCGGCGGCGACCACCGCCTTGAGGCCGAGGCGGCGGATGATGCGCCGGCACTGGCCGAGGGCGTGGATGTGGCTGTGGACGGTGCGGATCGCCTCGATCGGCGTGCCGGGCAGCGACATGAGCTGGAAGTGGATCGGCAGGAAGCGCTCGCCGACGATGTGCAGCCCCGAGGTCGGCAGCAGGTGGTGGATGTCGGCCACCCGCCCGGCGATCGAGTTCTCGATCGGGATCATGCCGAGGTCGGCGCTGCCGTCGATCACCGCGCCGAGCGCGTCCTCGAAGGTGGCGCAGGGCAGGGGGGTCGCGTCCGGGTAGGCCTGGGCGCAGATGATGTGCGAGTTCGCGCCGGGCTCGCCCTGGTAGGAGATCGTCTGAGGCATGATGGTCCGCGGTCGTCAGTTCAGGCGCCGGGCGGCCATGACGGCCCGGGCCCGGTCGAGGTCGTGCGGGGTGTCGACCCCGAGGGGCACGTCGTCCACCACGACGGCGTCGATCCGCATGCCGGCTTCGAGGGCGCGGAGCTGCTCCAGCTTCTCCCGGACCTCCAGGATGCTCGGCGGCAGGGAGACGAAGCGCTCCAGCGCCTTCCGGCGGTAGGCGTAGAGGCCGATGTGGTGGTAGTGCGGGCCGTTGCCCCAGGGGGCGGTGGCGCGGGTGAAGTAGAGCGCCCGCAGCCGCTCCGGCCCGAGTGGCGAGCCGACGACCTTCACGACGTTCGGGTCGTTGCGCTCCTCCTCGCGGGTGATCTCGGTGCACAGGGTGGCGATGTCGACCGTGCGGTCGGCGAGCGGGGTGACCGAGGCGGCGATGACCGCCGGGTCGATCGTCGGCAGGTCGCCCTGCACGTTGACGACGACGTCGTGGCGGCCTTCCGGGTCGACGACCGACAGCGCCTCGGCGAGCCGGTCTGAGCCGGAGGGATGGTCCGGCCGGGTCAGCACCGCGAGGCCGCCGACCGCCTCGACCGCCTCGACCACCACGGGCGCGTCGGTGCACACCACCACCGGACCGACCGCGGCCTCGATCGCGCGGCGCCAGACCTGCACGATCATCGGCTCCCCGGCGATGTCCGCCATCGGCTTGTTGGGCAGGCGCGTCGCGGCGAGGCGTGCGGGAATCAGCACGATGGGATCGGACATGGCAGGGACGGAATCCGGCGCGGTCAATCAGCCGGGCGGTCCTTAGCAAGCCCCGTCAGGGTTGTCATCGCGGGCTTCGCGCCACGGTCATCCACATTCGCGCGCCGGCCGCACCCCCCGCGGTGCTCTGGGCCATTGTCAACCCGAGCGTCGAGCGGCTAAGCACCCTACGATGTTTCCAAGGAGCGGACAGGACAGGTCCGCCCACCCACGAGGAACGCTCAGACGAGCGCCGGAGCTGCCGAAAGATGGATTCCTTCGAGCTGAACAAGGTCGCCGGCGCGGTGCTCGGCGCGCTTCTTCTCGCCATGGGAACGGGCTTCCTCGCCGAGTTGATCTACAAGCCGAAGCCGGCCGGGGACCGGGGCTACGCCCTGCCCGTCGCCGAGGAGACGGCCGGCGGTGCCGCCGCCGAGGCCCCGAAGGAGGAGCCGCTGCCGGTGCGCCTGGCCAGCGCCGACGCGGCCAAGGGCCAGAGCGCGGCCAAGAAGTGCATGGCCTGCCACAGCTTCGAGAAGGGCGGCCCGAACAAGGTCGGCCCCGACCTGTGGAGCGTCGTCGGGCGCCACAAGGGCGGGCACGAGGGCTTCGGCTACTCCGCCGCCATGAAGGCCAAGGGCGGCGACTGGTCCTACGACGACCTCGACCACTTCCTGAAGTCGCCGAAGGGCTTCGTGCAGGGCACGATCATGGCCTTCGCCGGCGTGTCCTCGCCCCAGGAGCGCGCCGACATCCTGGCCTACCTCAAGACGCTGTCCGACAGCCCGGTGGAGTTCCCGAAGCCCTGACCGGCCCTGATACGGTTTTCGGAACTGATCGTCCGGAAATCGTATGACCCGTCTCCGAGAGCATCGAGAACCCGGCCGCGAAGGCCGGGTTCTTCGTTTCGGAGCGTGCAGGGACGGAATCAGTGCCGGCGTTCGCACACCGTCTTCACGTAGGTTCCGGGCTCGCTGCTGCGGCCGGTGCCGGCGACCATCGACGGGCCGAGCAGCAGGCATTCCTGCGGCGAATGGGCCGGCGCGGTCATCACGTCCTGGGCGGTCTCACGGGTGCAGTCCTGCGCTGGCACCGAGGACAGGCAGACGAGGGCGACGACCAGGATGGCGGGCATGGGAACCTCCGGCGACCGAATCAGGAATCTTAATCCCTGACAGGCGACCGGAAACCCGCGCCTCATGCGCTATAGTGCATCATCCTGGCGTGGGCCGGCGAGTTCCGCCAGACGGCTCACCAGCCGGCGGGCGACCTCGTCCTTGTCGAGGGTCGGCCAGGTCTCGACCGAGCCGTCCCGGCCGATGAGGTGGACGGTGTTGCGGTCGCCCCCCATCACGCCGGACGCCGCGGAGACGTCGTTGGCGACGATGAGGTCGCAGCCCTTGCGGGCGATCTTGGCGCGGGCGTGGTCCAGCACCGTCGCGGTCTCGGCCGCGAAGCCGACCACCAGCGGCGGCCGTCCCTCGCGCCGCTGCGCCACCGTGGCGAGGATATCGGGATTCTCGACGAGGCGCAGGGCAGGGGGGCCGTCCGGCCCCTTCTTGATCTTCTCGCCGGTCTCGCTCTCCGGGCGCCAGTCGGCCACCGCCGCGGCGAAGACCGCGATGTCGGCCGGCAGCGCCGCCTCCACCGCCGCCAGCATGGCGCGGGCGGTCTCGACCCGCACCACCGCGACGCCGGGCGGATCCGGCAGGGTCACCGGGCCGGAGACGAGGGTGACGCGGGCCCCCGCCCGGGCCGCCGCCGCGGCGATCGCGTGGCCCTGCTTGCCGGAGGAGCGGTTGGCGAGGTAGCGCACCGGGTCGATCGGCTCGTGGGTCGGGCCCGACGTCACGACGACGTGGCGCCCGGCGAGGGGGCCTTCGTCGGCCTCCCCGGCGAGCAGGGCGTCGAGGGCGTCGGCGATCTCGTGCGGTTCGGCCATCCGCCCCGGGCCGGTCTCGGCCTCCGCCATCGCGCCGCTGTTGGGGCCGACCACCGCGACGCCGTCGCCGCGCAGCGTCGCGAGGTTGCGCCGCGTCGCCGGGTGCTGCCACATCCGCACGTTCATCGCCGGGGCGATCAGGATCGGCAGGGTGGTGGCGAGGAGGACCGTGGTGGCGAGGTCGTCGGCGTGGCCGGCCGCCATCCGGGCCATCAGGTTGGCGGTGGCCGGGGCCACCACCACCGCGTCGGCGTCGCGGGCGAGCTTGATGTGGCCGATATCGGCCTCGTCGTGTCGGTCGAACAGGTCGGTATGGACCCGCTCCCCCGACAGCGCCCCCGCGGCGAGCGGGGTGACGAAGGCCTGGGCGCCCTCGGTGAGCACGCACCGAACCCTTGCGCCGCGCTCGCGCAGCCGCCGGATCAGGTCGAGGGACTTGTAGGCGGCGATGCCGCCGCCGATGACGAGCAGGACCCGCCGTCCGGTGAGAGAAGGGGTCATCGGGGCCCTCGTCCGTATCCGCCGCACCGCGCCAGAGGCGGGGTGCGGCGGCCGGAGTCAAGAGCACCGCGACGGAACCGCCCGCCCGTCGCGAGAACGGGCCCCGCAGGGCCCGCTCATCCGTCTCGTCATACGATTTTCGATTGATCGCTTCAGGCGATCCCTGCGGGATCGCTTCACGATGCGAAAATCGGGTTCGCTCAGGCGCCGCGCGGGCTGGTGATACGATTGTCGGAACGAATCGTCCGAAATCCGTATCAGTGCCCGTGCGCCGGCTCCGGCACCCGGGCCGGCGGCGCGGTGTCCGGGGCGGGGGCGAGGCTGTCCTCCTCCCGCACCCTGCGGCGCTGGAACAGGCGCATCACCACCACGAAGAACACCGGCACCAGCATCACCGCGAGCACCGTCGCGGAGATCATGCCGCCCATCACGCCGGTGCCGATCGCCTGCTGGCTCTTCGAGGCGGCGCCGGTCGCGATGGCGAGCGGCACCACGCCGAAGATGAAGGCGAGCGAGGTCATCACGATCGGCCGGAACCGCAGGCGCGACGCCTCCACCGTGGCGTCGACGAGGCGCGTTCCCGGCCGCCACAGGTCCTTGGCGAACTCGATGATCAGGATCGCGTTCTTGGCCGACAGGCCGATGATCGTGATGAGGCCGATCTTGAAGTAGACGTCGTTCGGCATGCCCCGCAGGATCACGGCGACGACCGAGCCGATCACGCCGAGCGGGATCACCAGCATCACCGAGAACGGGATCGACCAGCTCTCGTAGAGCGCCGCGAGGCACAGGAACACCACGACGATCGAGAGGGCGAACAGCAGGGTCGCCTGCGAGCCGGCCTCCTTCTCCTGAAGCGACTGCCCGGTCCAGGCGTAGCCGAAGCCCTTCGGCAGTTGGGTCATCAGCCGCTCCATCTCGGCGAGGGTGTCGCCGGTGGTGTAGCCGGCGGCCGGCTCGCCGGTGATGCGCACCGACTGGTAGCCGTTGAAGCCGATGATCTGGGCCGGGCCGACGCTCCACTTCAGGTCGGCGAAGGACGACATCGGCACCATCGTGCCCTGCGCGTTCTTCACGCCGTAGTTCAGCAGGTCGGCGGCGTTGAGGCGCTGGAGCTGCTCGGACTGCACGATCACCCGCTGCATCTTGCCCCGGTTGGGGAAGTCGTTGGTGTAGACCGAGCCGAGGTTGACCTGGATCGTGTCGTTGATGTCCTCGAAGCTGACGCCCAGCGCCGCGGCCTTCTCGCGGTCGATGACGAGTTCCGCCTGCGGTGCGGGCGGCAGGCCCTCGACGTAGACGTTCTTGAGGATCGGGCTCTTGCGGGCGAGGGACAGGAGCTGGTCCTGCGCCGCCATCAAGGCCGAATAGCCCTTCTGCGCCCGGTCCTGGAGGCGGAAGCTGAAGCCCGAGGCGTTGCCGAGGTTGTCGATCGGCGGCGGCTCCAGGGCCTGGATCGTCGCGTCCTTGTAGCCTCCCAGCGCCTTGTTGGTGCCGGCCACGAGGGCGGCGGCGGACTGGTCGGCCCCGCGCTCCGACCACGGCTTCAGGGTGACGAAGGCCTGCGAGGTCATCTGGCCCTGGCCCGAGAACGAGAAGCCGTTGACGATCGTCACCGTGGCGACGCCGGGTTGGGCCGTCAGGTGCCGCTCGGTCGCCTTCACCGCCGCGAGGGTGCGGTTGAACGACGAGCCGGGAGGCGTCTGGATGTCGACGGTGAAGAAGCCCTGGTCCTCCACCGGCAGGAAGCCCTCGGGCAGGCGCACGAAGGCCCAGGCCACGCCGACGACGAGGATGAGGTAGACCACCATCATCCGTCCGGCCTTGGCGATCGACCATTGCACGCCGCGGGCGTAGCGGGAAGTCTCGCGGTCGACGATGCGGTTGAACCAGCCGAAGAAGCCGCCCTTGGCGTGGCCGTGGCCCTTCTCGATCGGCTTCAGCAGGGTGGCGCACAGGGCCGGGGTCAGCGACAGCGCCAGGAAGGCCGAGAAGGCGATCGAGGTCACCATCGCGATCGAGAACTGGCGGTAGATGATGCCGACCGATCCGGGGAAGAACGCCATCGGGATGAACACCGCGATGAGCACCAGCGTGATGCCGATGATCGCCCCGGTGATCTGGGTCATCGCCTTGCGGGTGGCCTCCTTCGGCGGCAGGCCCTCCTCGTTCATGATGCGCTCGACGTTCTCGACCACCACGATGGCGTCGTCGACGAGGATGCCGATGGCCAGCACCATGCCGAACATCGTCAGCACGTTGATCGAGAAGCCCGAGAGCAGCATCACCGTGCAGGTGCCGAACAGCGCGATCGGCACCACGATCGTCGGGATCAGGGTGTAGCGGATGTTCTGCAGGAACAGGAACATCACGATGAAGACGAGCACCACCGCCTCGATCAGGGTCATCATGACCTTGTGGATCGAGGCGTCCACCGCCGGGGTGATGTCGTAGGGGATGTCCCACTTCACGGTGGACGGGAAGAACTGCGACAGCTCCTCCATCTTGGCGCGGATCGCCTTGGCGGTCTCGATGGCGTTGCCGTCGGGGGCCAGCGTCACCGAGATGCCCGCCGCCTCGCCGCCGTTGAGGCGGGTGGTGAACTTGTAGTCCTCGCCGCCGAGTTCGATCCGGGCGACGTCGCGCAGGCGCACGTTCGAGCCGTCGGGATTGGCCCGCAGCACGATGGCGCCGAACTCCTCCGGCGCCCGCATCTGGCCCTTGACCACGATCGGGAAGTTGACCGCGTGGGTCGTCGGGCTCGGCTGGGCGCCGACCGCGCCCGAGGCGATCTGGACGTTCTGGTTCTGGATCGCCTTCGTCACGTCGGAGGCGTTGAGCGACAGGCCGCGCAGCTTGTCGGGGTCGGTCCACACCCGCAGCGAGCGCTCGGTCGAGTACAGGGTGGCGCGGCCGACGCCGGGGATGCGGCGGATCTCGTTGATGACGTTGCGGATCAGGAAGTCGCCGAGAGCGACCTCGTCCATCGAGCCGTCGGTGGAGACGAGGGTGATGATGTTGAGGGTCGCGGCCGAGGCTTCCTCGACCAGGATGCCCTGCTGGCGCACTTCCGCCGGCAGGCGCGCCTCGACGCGCTTGATGCGGTTCTGCACCTCGACCGAGGCGTAGCCGGGATCGGTGCCGGGCTGGAAGGTGGCGGTGATCTCGACGACGCCGAACGAGTCGCTCGCCGATTCGAAGCTCAGGATGTTGGCCGCGCCGTTGAGCTCGTCCTCGATCAGGCGCGTCGTTCCGGTGTAGAGGTCCTCGACCGACGCGCCCGGATAGGCGGTGGACAGGGCGATCGAGGGCGGTGCGATGATCGGGTACTGCGCGATGGGCAGCATCGGGATCGTCAGCGCGCCGCCGAGGCAGATGAACAGCGCGACGACCCAGGCGAAGACCGGGCGGTCGATGAAGAAGCTGGCCAAGGGATCGCCTCCTCAGTGAGCCTTGGAGACCGCGGTCGGCGCCGCCTCGGACGGAGCCGGCGCCCCGGCGCCGGCCGCGTCCGGGGACACCGCGGCGGTCTGGAACGGGGTCGGGACGACCCGGGTGCCGGCGACGATCTTCTGGAAGCCCTCGGTCACCACCCGGTCGCCGGGCTTGAGGCCCTCGCGGATCACCCACTGGCCGTCGACCACCGGACCGACCTCGACCGGCTGGAGCATGACCTTGTCGTTCTCGCCGACGATCCAGACCTCGGACCGGCCGTCGTTGGAGCGGTGCACCGCCTGCTGCGGCACCGCGATGGCGTCGGAATCGATGCCCTGGTTGATCCGGGCGCGGACGTACATGCCCGGGAACAGCTCGTTGGAGGGGTTGGGCAGCACGGCGCGCAGGGTCACCTGCCCGGTGCTCGGGTCGGCGGTGACGTCGGAGAACAGCAGCCGGCCGGGCTCGGGATAGAGCGAGCCGTCGTCCATCACCACGCGCACGCTGGCGGTGTCGGGAGCGATGCTGGCGAGCTCGCCGCTGGCGAGGTCGCGGCGCAGCTTGTTCAGCTCGCCGACCGACTGGGTGATGTCGACGTAGACCGGATCGAGCTGCTGGATCGTCGCGAGGTTGCTGGCTCCGCCCTGCTCGACCAGAGCGCCCTCGGTGACGAGGGCGCGGCCGATGCGGCCGGAGATCGGCGCCCGCACGTCGGTGTAGCCGAGGTTGAGGCGTGCACGGTCGCGGTTCGCCTTGGCGCCGGCGACCTCGGCCTCGGCCTGCTTCTGCGCCGCGGAGGCGGCATCGTACTGGGCCTGGCTCGCGGTCTGGCGCGACAGCAGCGTCTCCAGGCGCTCGGCCTGCTGGCGGGCGAGCACGAGGGCGGCCTCGGTGCGGGCGAGGGCGGCCTCGGCGCTGTCGAGCTCGACCTGAAACAGCATCGGATCGATCTTGTAGAGGATGTCGCCTTCCTTGACCTGGCTGCCCTGCTGGAAGGTGCGCTTGACCACGAGGCCGGCGACGCGGGCCCGCACCTCGGCGATCCGCATCGGCGCGACGCGCCCGGGCAGTTCGCGCATGAACGGGATCGGCTGCTCCTTCACCGTGACGATGCTGACTTCCGGCGGCGGCGCCTCGGCCGGCGCCGCGGCCTTCTGGGTCGGGTTGCAGGCCGCGAGGGTGAAGGCGAGGAGGAGCGCGGCTCCGGTGGCTGCTTTGCGGTGCGTCACGGTCAGGACTGGCTCCGACAGGCCGGGGACCCCCTGAGGGACCGCCCGCGGCTCGAGGCGAGAGAAGGAAGCTGTTTTACGCGGGGTGCAAGCGGCGCATGCCGCAGGACCGAAGCAGGCGGCGTGAGCCGCGAGACTAGATGCAGGCGGCGTGAGCCGCGGACAGCAAGGGGGCGTTCGCCGCAGGACCGGCACGGCGCTCTCGGCGAACGATCGCCGGAACCGGCGCGTAGCCCACCACCCGATCCTACACGCCCGGCCGGCGGCGACCATAGGTCAGACAGCCGAGGGGCGACGAAACGGCGCGGCGGACGACCCGCCGGAGGCGTGCCGGACGGAGGGGTTCAGCCCTTCGGCGGGCGCTCGTGCGGGAGCAGGCCCGGGCGCAGGAGCGAGCCGAGGCGGCGCGGCGGCAGCAGGACGGAAGCGTCGCGGTCGCCGTTGCGCGGAGCGCCGAGCGACAGGGCGCCGGCGAGGCCCTCGGCGTCGTGGCGGGGCGTCTCGATGCCACCCGCAGGCGCGACGACCTGCAGCGGCAGCTTCACCGGGCGGGCCGGATGCAGGCTGGACATCACGGTGGGCGCACCGGCCCGGAGCACCGGCTCGACCCGTCCCTGACCGGCCTGGGCCGCGGACACGGCGAGCAGCAGCGCGGTGAGGCCGAGAAAGGCCGCGACGCCGCGTCGTGCGAGGATGGTCCAGAATACCGTCACGGTACGGGAGAATGGGAACGGCGATGTTGCGCCGCAAGACGATGCGACATTCTGTCGAGCCTCCGGAGGGAACCCTTCTGCGTTCGCGCCCGGATCGCCGCGACGACCCGGGTGTGCGGCGCCGGGGCTCACGCCTCCCCGGCCATCATCGCCCGCGCCGCCCCGGGCCCCGCGACGTCGAGGCCGAGGGAGCGGACGAGGGCGGCGGCGGCGGCGATCTGGCTCGCGTTGTTGGGAGCGGGCGACCCGTCCGGGCGCTGGAGGTTGTTCTCGAACCCGATCCGGGCGTGGCCGCCGAGGGTTGCCGCGGTCACCACGCACGCCGCCTCGCGCCGGCCGAAGGCGCAGAGCGACCATGGCAGGTCGAGGTGGTGACCCGAGTTCCAGGCGGAGAGGAAGGGCAGCAGGTCGGCCGGATCGGATTGCTGGCCCGCCGTGTAGCGGCCGAGGACGAACAGAACGCCCGCCCGCTCCAGCGGGATCAACCCGCGGGCGACGAGGCCCTGGAAGCGGGTGACGTCGCCGGCATCGTACAGGATGTGCTGCACCAGGGCTCCCGCCTTCGCCTGCCCGGCCAGGAAAGCGGCGGCGGGCGCCTCGTCCTCCGGCGAGACGAAGAGTTCGCGGACCGCGACCGAGAACGCCTCCGGCCGCAGCGCCTCCATCGCGGCGATCTGCTCCGCCGGGGTGTAGAGGCCGACCGCCTCGGTGGTGACCTGGCAGATCATCGCCTCGCCGGCCTCGCGCCGGACCGCCGCGACCGCCGCGCGGTAGCGGTCGACGTCGAGGCTGTGGCGCTCCTCGTCGTCGCGGACGTGCAGGTGGATCATCGCCGCCCCGGCCTCGCGGCAGCGCGCGGCCTCGACGCCGATCTCGTCGGGCGTGATCGGCAGGGCCGGATGGTCGGCCTTGGTCCGGCGGGCGCCGTTGGGGGCGACGGCGAGGATCACGGGGGCGGTCATGCGGGGTCTCCGGCCGCGGCAGGTTGCGTGGCTCCGGGCGTCGCGGCATCCGCCGCCGCGACCTCGGTGCGGGCCTTGAGCACCTCGATCAGGCCCCGGTCGCGCCGCGCCTCCAGCTCGGCGATCGAGCGGCCGGCCGCCTCCTCGGCGATCCCGGCGACGATCGCCGCCCGCACCTCGGGGGTGAGGGCGGGCGCGCCGAGGGAGGCCCAGCGCCGCTCCTGGCTCGGCCCGAGATGGTCGAGGTAATGGGCGATGCCGCCCTCGCCGCCGCCGAGATGGTAGGTCATGTGCGGTCCCATCAGGGCCCAGCGCAGGCCCGGGCCGTTGCACAGGGCGGCGTCGATGTCGGCGACGCTCGCCACCCCCTCGGCGACGAGGTGGACCGCCTCGCGGTAGAGCGCCGAGGCGAGGCGGTTGGCGATGTGGCCCGGCATCTCCCGGCGCAGCACCACCGGCCGGCGGCCGAGGCGGGCGTAGAAGGCGCCCGCCCGCGCGGCGGCATCCGACGTCCCGGCGACGATCTCGACCAGGGGCACGAGGTGGGGCGGGTTGAACGGGTGGGCGACGAGGATCCGGTCCGGGTCGGCGCACTCCGCCACGATCCGGCTGCGCACCAGCGCCGAGGTGCTGCTGGCGACCAGTACGCCCGCGGGCAGCGCCCGATCGATCTCGGCGAGCAGGCGGCGCTTGAATCCTTCGTCCTCGGGGGCGTTCTCCTGCACGAATTCCGCCCCGTCGAGGGCTTCGGCGACCGTCGCGACGAAGCGCAGCGTCCCGCGCCCCGAGAGCCCGAGCCCCGCGAGCTGGCCCAGCGCGCCCTCGACGAAGGCTCGCAGCCGCTCCTCGGCGCCCGGGGCCGGATCGGTCGCCGCGACGTCGAGCCCGTGGGCCATGAACAGGGCAGCCCAGCTCGCCCCGACCGTGCCGCTGCCGATGACGGCCACCCGTCGGATCGTTTCCTCATCCACGTTCGTCTGCCCCTACGTCATCCACGATTCTAAAGTCTAATCCCGCCCGTCCGTTTCAGCCTCGCGCCGGGGTGGACCTTTGGGGGGGATTCCGGTGAAGGTTTCTTCGGACGCACCGGCCGGCGCCGGACAACAATAACCGGGTGGAGGAAATCATGCTCTCACGAATCGCGGCTGTCGCCGCCGCGCTCGCCTGCCTCACCGCGCCCGCCCTGTCCCAGGACCTCGTCCGGCTCGGCAACCTCAAGTTCGCCCATTACGGCGCCATCTCCTACATGAAGGAGATCGCCCCGAAGTTCGGCCTCAAGATCGACGAGAAGGTGTTCGCCAAGGGTGCCGACATCTACCCGGCGATGGCGGTCGACCAGATCGACATCTCGGCCTCGGGCGCCGACGGCGCGGTGGCTGCGCGGGGCAACGGCGTCAAGATCGTCGTGGTGGCCGGCTTCGCCAACGGCGGCGCCCGCATCCTCGGCCGGCCGGATCTCGGCGCCAAGACGCTCGCCGACGTGAAGGGCAAGAAGGTCGCCACCGTCCGCGGCGGCACCCAGGACCTGCTGCTGCTCGCCGAACTCGACAAGCACGGCCTGACCTGGTCGGACCGGCCGGGCAAGGACGTGCAGCTCATCTACTTCAACAACTACGCCGACCTGAACCAGGCGCTGGCGCAGAAATACGTCGACGTGATCTGCCAGAGCGAGCCGCAATCGACCCAGGCGATCAGCGCCGGCTGGGGCACCGAGATCGTCAAGCCCTACGACACGCCCGCCGGCATCCCCTACCGCCCGCTGGTGATGACCGAGAAGATGTACACCGAGAAGCCGGACGTCGCCGCCCGGGTGCTGAAGCTGTTCGTCGAGGCGACCCGCACCTTCATCGAGAAGCCGGAGGTCGCCGAGAAGTACGTCCGCGAGCAGGTGTTCAAGGGCCAGCTCTCGGCCCAGGACTATAAGGACGCGATGGACAACGCCGACTTCACCTACGACATGCCTCCCGGCCACATGCAGATCACCGCCGACCTGATGCACAAGTTCGGCCTCGGCAAGATGGTCAACCCGCCCAAGAGCGACGCCGAGTGGGTCAAGCTCGACCTGCTGGAGAAGGCCAAGGCGGGGATGAAGACCAACTGAGCCGGCCCCGAGACCCCGCGAACCGGAGCCGTCGATGACCGCCCGTCTCTCCGCCCTGCGCGGCGCCTTCCTGCCGATCGGCCTGCTGATCGTCTGGGAACTCGCCAGCCGCGCCGGCCTGTTCTCGGCCGTGGTGCTGCCGCCGCCGAGCGCCGTCGCGGTGCGCTGGTTCAACAGCCTCGTGCCGGCCCTGCCACACGACCCGGCGAGCCAGAGCTACCTGTCGTGGCTGTTCTCCGGCGAGATGCCGCACGACGCGGTGGCGAGCCTCGGCCGGGTGCTCGCCGGCTTCGCGATCGGCGTCGGGCTCGCCCTGCCGGTCGGGCTGCTGATGGGGACGAGCGACCGGCTCTACGGCCTCGTCAATCCGCTGCTGCAGATCCTGCGGCCGATCCCGCCGATCGCCTACATCCCGCTCGCGATCGTGTGGTTCGGCCTCGGCAACCCGCCGGCCCTGTTCCTCATCGCGCTCGGCACCTTCTTCCCGGTGCTGGTCAACACCATCGCGGGGGTGCGGCAGGTCGACTCGATCTACATCCGGGCGGCGCGCAACCTCGGCGCCAATCCCTGGACGCTGTTCCGGCGGGTCATCCTGCCGGCGGCGAGCCCGTTCGTGCTCGCCGGCATGCGCATCGGCATCGGCACCGCGTTCATCGTGGTCATCGTGGCCGAGATGATCGCGGTCTCGGACGGGCTCGGCTACCGCATCCTCGAGGCGCGGGAATACATGTGGTCCGACAAGATCATCGGCGGCATGCTGACCATCGGGGTGCTCGGCCTGCTGATCGACTCGGCGATGTCGCGCCTGAACGACCACCTTCTGCGCTGGCACCGCGGCCTGGAGCGTTGACCATGACCTCGAGCCTCGCCCCCGCCAGGACCGCCCCGGCGACGCCGTCCGCCCGCCCGTCCTCCGATGCCGAGATCACGGTCACCAACGCCCGCAAGGTGTTCGGCTCCGGCGACCGGGCCGTGGTGGCCCTGGAGGACGTGACCGCGACGATCCCCGAGGGGCAGTTCGTCTGCCTGCTCGGCCCGTCCGGCTGCGGCAAGTCCACCCTGCTCAACGCCATCGCGGGGTTCTCCCCGCTCTCGGAGGGGCAGATCCGCATCGGCGCGCGGCCGGTGACCGAGCCGGGCCCCGACCGCGGCATGGTGTTCCAGGAATACGCCCTGTTCCCCTGGATGACCGTGGAGCAGAACATCCGCTTCGGCCTCGACATCAAGGGCGTGAGGCGGGCCGAGGCCGAGGCGACGGTCGCGCGCATCGCCGCGACCCTCGGCCTGTCGGATTTCCGCTCGCGCTTCCCGAAGGACCTCTCCGGCGGCATGCGCCAGCGCGTCGCCATCGCGCGCATCCTCGCCCTCGATCCGCCGGTGATGCTGATGGACGAGCCGTTCGGGGCGCTTGACGCCCTGACCCGGCGCACGCTCCAGGACGAGCTGCTGCGGATCTGGGCCGAGTACCGCAAGACGATCGTCTTCGTCACCCACTCGATCGAGGAGGCGATCTACCTCGCCGACCGCATCCTGGTGATGACCTACCGCCCCGGCCGCCTCAAGCGCGACATTACCGTCACCCTGCCCCGCCCGCGGGATTCGGCCTCGGCCGAGTTCAACGCCCTCAAGCGCGAGCTGGGCGGCCTCGTGATGGAGGAGCAGCAGCGCTACACCCAGGCGGAGATGTCCGGGACCGCGGTGGACTGAACCACCCGGCGGGAGCGGTCGCCGCGCTCCCGCCGCTTCTCCGCGCCAGCATTGTCTCTGTCCGGACGGTCGCCATCTGAGAGCGGGTATCCTCCGCTTGCGGCAGCCGGGGCGGCCTCCGCGCCCGCCCGACGTCGCCCGGACCTGCGACATGGTTCCGACGCGCTGCCGGTCTAGAAGCGGGCCTTCCGCCGCGGCGTGACCGCGGCCGTCCACGAATCAGAGAGATCCGTCCATGCCGGCACTCGGCCTCGCGGGGATCCCCGCGCGGGAAGGGGCCCCGTTTCACCGCCCCTGGTTCCGGGAGCTGCGCGCCACCCTGGCGCTCTCCGGACCGCTCGTCCTCATCAACCTCGCCCAGCACGGCCTGATCATGGCCGACGTGGTGATGCTCGGCCGCCTCGGGGCCGAGCCGCTCGCCGCGGCGACCCTGGCGCACGGGCTCTACTTCATCCTGTTCATCGGCGGCCTCGGGCTCACAAGCACGGTGGCACCGCTGATCGCCGAGGCGCTCGGGCGCGACGCCCGCGAGACCGACGCCGTGCGCCGCACCCTGCGGGCCGGGATCTGGGCCGCGACCCTCGTGGCCGTGCCGATGATGGCGCTGCTCTGGTACACCGGGCCGCTCCTCGCGGCGATCGGCGAGCCGCCGGCTCTGGCCGAGGCGGCGGGCTCGTACATGCGCATCCTGCAATGGGCGATGTGGCCGGCGCTGCTGTTCATGGCCCTGCGCGGCACCCTCGCGGCCCTGGAGCGGCCGGGCTGGGCGCTCGCGGCGAGCCTCGCGGCGCTGCCGCTCAACGTGGCGCTCGGCCTGTGGCTCGCCTTCCCGGCGGGACGCGGCCTCGGCATGGCCGGCATCGGCCTCGCGACGGTGTCGTCGGCGGTGTTCAGCCTCGCCCTGCTCGCGACGGTGGTCCTGTGCGACCGCCGCCTGCACCGCTACCGGCTGTTCCACGGCCTCTGGCGCTTCGACCCGGTCCTGCTCGCGCGGGTCTTCCGCCTCGGCCTGCCGATCGTCGCCACCGGCCTCGCCGAGGCCGGGCTGTTCGAGGCGGCGGCGCTCGGCATGGGGCTGTTCGGTTCGAGCCAGCTCGCCGCGCACGCGGTGGCGATCCAGATCGCGGCCTTCTGCTTCATGGTGCCCAACGGCGTCGCGCAGGCCGCGACCGTGCGGGTCGGGCTGGCGTTCGGGCGCCGGAATGCCGTGGGCGTGCGCCGGGCCGGCCTCGTCGCGCTCGGCCTCGCCTTCGTGTTCATGGCGCTGTGCGCCCTGACCCAGCTCGCGATCCCGGCCGCCCTGACCGGGCTGTTCCTCGATCTCGGCGATCCGGCCAACGCCGCGGTGCTGCCGGTGGCGGTCGCCTTCATCGGCTTCGCGGCCCTGTTCGCGATCGCCGACGGGGTGCAGTCGGTGGCGCTGGGCATGCTGCGCGGGTTGCAGGACACCAAGGTGCCGATGTGGGTCGCGGTCGGCGGCTACTGGGGTCTCGGCGTGCCCCTCGGTGCCGGCCTCGCCTGGAGCGCTGGCTTCGAGGGCTACGGGATCTGGACCGGCTTCTGCGTCGGGCTGTTCGTGGTGGCGACCCTGCTCGTCCTGCGCTGGCGCCGGCTCACCGCCGGCGCCCTGCCGCCGGGCAGGAGCGCCGCCTGATCGCTTGCCGATCCCGGCGCCCCCGCGCCGGGATCATACGATTTTCGATGGATCGCTTCAGGCGACCGCGAGCGGTCGCTTTCGCGATGCGAAAATCGGAAACCGTATCACTCCCACTCGATCGTGCCGGGCGGCTTCGAGGTGATGTCGTAGGTCACCCGGTTGATGCCCTTGACCTCGTTGATGATCCGGGTCGCGACCCGGCCCAGGAACGCCATGTCGAAGGGGTAGAAGTCGGCGGTCATGCCGTCGACCGAGGTGACGGCGCGCAGCGCGCAGACGTGGTCGTAGGTGCGCCCGTCGCCCATCACGCCGACCGTCTTCACCGGCAGGATCACCGCGAAGGCCTGCCAGATCGTGTCGTAGAGCCCGGCCTTGCGAATCTCCTCGAGGTAGATCGCGTCGGCCTTGCGCAGGGCGTCGAGCTTCTCGGGCGTGATCTCGCCGGGGCAGCGGATGGCGAGGCCGGGGCCCGGGAACGGGTGGCGGCCGACGAAGGCGTCGGGCAGCCCGAGTTCGCGGCCGAGCACCCGGACCTCGTCCTTGAACAGCTCGCGCAGGGGCTCGACGAGCTTCATGTTCATGCGCTCGGGCAGGCCGCCGACATTGTGGTGGCTCTTGATCGTCACCGACGGCCCGCCGGTGAACGACACGCTCTCGATCACGTCGGGGTAGAGCGTGCCCTGGGCCAGGAACGCGGCGCCGCCGATCGTCTTCGCCTCGGCCTCGAACACGTCGATGAACAGGCGGCCGATCGTCTTGCGCTTGACCTCCGGGTCGGTGACCCCCGCGAGCTCGCCGAGGAACAGGTCCTGGGCCTGAACGTGGACGAGGGGGATGTTGTAGTGGTCGCGGAACAGCCGCACCACCTCCTCGGCCTCGCCCATCCGCAACAGGCCGTGGTCGACGAACACGCAGGTGAGCTGCTCGCCGATCGCCTCGTGGATCAGCACCGCGGCGACCGCCGAATCGACGCCGCCGGAGAGGCCGCACAGCACCTTCCCGGACCCGACCTGCGCCCGGATGCGCTCGATCGCCTCGTCGCGGAAGGCGCGCATCGACCAGTCGCCGGCGCAGCCGGCGATGTCGCGCACGAAGTTGCGGATCAGCAGCGCGCCGTGCGGGGTGTGGGCGACCTCGGGGTGGAACTGCACCGCGTAGAAGTGCCGGGCCTCGTCGGCGACGGCGGCGAAGGGGGCGTTGGGCGAGATCGCGATGGTGGAGAAGCCGTCCGGCAGCTTGGTCACCCGGTCGCCGTGGCTCATCCAGACCGGGTAGCTCTCGCCGACGTGCCAGACGCCCTTGAACAGGGCGGAATCGGCGATGATCTCGACCTCGGCCCGGCCGAACTCGGCGTGGTGGCCACCCTCGACCTCGCCGCCGAGCTGCGCCGCCATGGTCTGCTCGCCGTAGCAGATGCCGAGCACCGGCACCCCGGCCTCGAACACCGCCTGGGGCGCCCGCGGCGAGGTCTCGATCGTCACCGATTCCGGCCCGCCCGACAGGATCACCGCCCGCGGCTTCATCGCCCGGAACGCCGCCTCGGCGGATTGGTAGGGCACGATCTCGGAATAGACCCCCTCCTCACGCACCCGGCGGGCGATGAGCTGGGTCACCTGGCTGCCGAAATCGATGATGAGGATCTTGTCGTGCTCGGTCGTCATGCCGCCACGAGTTAGACGAGGCCCTGCGGCGGTGCAATGGCCTTGTGGGGGCGCTCCACTCCCGTCCCGGTGAGAAATGCCGTTGAGGCACAGGGGTTTGCCGGCAGTGGGCAAGACTGGGCGACGCCGTGTGCAGACGCGCCATGCTCCCCACGATTCCCGGTTTGGGTGTTAACCGCACGTTCACACAACCGGGGCGAGTGAAGGCGCCCCGCCTCAAGACAGGAGCCTCCTCATGAGAGCCATCGTCCTCGGCCTCGCTGCCGCGACCGCGCTTGCCGCCGCCGGCCTGTCCGTCGCCCCCGCCTCGGCCCTGCCGGTCCCCGGCGCGGCCATCGCCCCCGGCGCCGCGATCGAGCAGGCCCAGTACGTCACCCGGCGGGTGGTCCGCCGCGGCCCGCGCTGCACGACCGTGGTCACCCGCTCCCGCGGCCCGTTCGGCCGGGTCGTGGTGCGCCGCGAGCGGCGCTGCTACTGAGCCACTCCGTGTGAGCCCGGCGTCGCGGCCCGACAGCGGTTGCGGCGCTCACCCCCGCAGAAACCCCCGCCGCCGCGCCCAGGTCGCGAACAGTCCGGGCCACGCGGCGGCGGGGGAGCCCGGCACCCCGAGATTGAAGCCGTGGCCGCCCTTCTCGAACAGGTGCATCTCGGTCGGCACCTCGACGGCGCGCAGGGCGGAGAACATCAGCAGGCAGTTGTCGACCACCGCCACCGGATCGTCGGCCGCCTGGGCCAGGAAGGTCGGCGGCGTCGTGCCGCGCACGTGCGGCTCCACCGAGTAGTTCGCGGTCGCCACCGGGGTCGGCCGCTCGCCGACCAGAACCCGCCGGCTCGACGTCCGGTCGAACGGCGCCTTCAGGGTGATGACCGGATAGATCAGGGCCGAGAGGTCCGGGCGCGCCGAGACGGCGTCGTCCTCGTCCACCGGGTCGTAGACCGCCTTGCCGAAGCAGGCCGAGGCCCAGCCCATCAGGTGGCCGCCGGCCGAGAAGCCCATGCTGCCGACCCGCGCCGGATCGAGGCCGTAGCGGCCCGCCCGCGCCCGCACCAGCCGCAGCGCCCGCTGGGCGTCCTGGAACGGGGCGTCGGCCGCCGCGCCCCAGCCCTCGCCCGGCAGCCGGTAGACCAGCACGAAGGCGGTGATGCCGAGCGAGGTCAGCCATTGCGCCACCGGCACGCCCTCGTGGCCGATGTCGATGCGGCGGTAGCCGCCGCCCGCGGCGACCACCATCGCCGCGCCGTTGGGGCGGGCCGGCCTCAGCGCGATCAGGCAGGGCCGGGCGACGCCGGTCACCACGCCCTCGCGGCTCTGGTCGAACGGGTCCGAGGGGTCGGGGCCGCCGCCGCCGGGCGGCAGGCCGGGCCAGAGCGGGATCACCTCCGCGCCCGCCGCTCCCGGCGGCAGGACCGCCGGGCTGAGGGGCGGCTCGCTGTGAGGGGCGTCCTGAGCCGCCGCCTGCGTGCCGGCGCGACCGGCCGAGAGCGCGGCGAGGCCGGTGAGCAAACCCCTACGATGCAGCGCCATGCCCGATCATCCGCGATCCGCCCATCCGTCCGTCGTCCTCACTTGTCGATGATGCCGGCTTCGGGGCGTTTAAGGAACAGGCTAAACCGATCGTGATGCCGCTGCGGCACCGTCTCGGGGGCCGGTTCTCATCCGAGCCCGAGGACGGCGACGTAGAAGCCGTCGGTGCCGGTCGCCGCCGGACTCAACTGCACGCCGGCCGTCGTCCGGCGCAGATGCGGTTCGAGGGAGGCCGGCACCGGGACCGCGAAGCCCGAGAGGTCGCCCCGACGCGCGAGCAATCCGGCCACCGCCGCATCGTTCTCCTCCGGCAGGAGCGAGCAGGTGATGTAGACCAGCCGCCCGCCTGGCTTGAGCAGCCGTGCCGCCCGGTCGAGCACCGCCGCCTGTTCGGCGACCCGGGTCGCGAGGCTGCCGGGGCGCAGGCGCCACTTGGCGTCGGGGTTGCGCCGCCAGGTGCCGGTTCCGGTGCAGGGGGCGTCGACCAGCACGAGGTCGGCGCTGCCGTCGAGGTCGGCGAGCACGTCGGCGCGGCCGCGGCCGCCGCGCGGCGTGCGCACCTCCGCCTCGGCGCCGGCCCGGCGCAGGCGCTCGTGGATCGGCGCGAGGCGGCGCGGGTCGCCGTCGCTGGCGACGAGGCGGCCCCGGTTCTCCATCGTCGCGGCGAGCGCCAGGGTCTTGCCGCCGCCGCCGGCGCAGAGGTCGATCACCGTCTCCCCGGGACGCGCGGCGGAGAGGAGCGCGGCGAGCTGCGAGCCCTCGTCCTGGATCTCGAACCAGCCGTCGAGGAATTCCGGCTCGACGTGCAGGGCCGGGCCGCGGCCGTCGTCGCCGACCGGCACCCGCAGGCCCTGCGGCGCGTGCGGGGTCGCGGCGGCGCCGAGATGCGGCAGGGCCGCCAGCACCGCGTCGCGGTCGGTCTTCAGGGTGTTGACCCGCAGGTCGAGGGGCGCGCGGCGCGCGAGGGCCCTCAGTTCGGGCAGCACGCCGTCGCCGAGCGCCGCGCTCAGCGAGGGCAGCACCCAATCCGGCACGTCGCCGGCGACGTGGACCGGCGCGTCGGCGAGCGACCCGGCGTCGAGGCGGGCGCGCTCGGTCTCGGTGAGGGGAGGGGGCGCGAAGCGCTCGCCGGTGAACAGTGCGGCGATGGTCGGGGCGGCGAGGCCGCGCTGGAGCCGCAGCATCCCGATCAGCACCGCCCGGGACGTGTCCTCGCCCATGATCCAGGCGGCGGAGGCGCGCCGGCGCAGGGCGTCGTAGACGAGGCTGGCGATGGCGGCGCGGTCGCCCGAGCCGGCGAAGCGGTGGGCGAGGCCCCAGTCCTTCAGCGCGTCGGCGGCCGGGCGGCGCCGGCCGGCGATGTCGTCCAGCACCTCGATGGCGGCGGAGAGGCGGGCGGCCGGCGTCACCGCGAAACCGCCACGCTTGCGCCGGGATGGCGGCGCGTTACGGCCAAGCTTTCGGCCCGCGCACCGGCGAGACCGTCACGGTGCATCCCGCACCACCGGAGCCCTGAACCCATGTTCCCTGCCTTACACCTCGCGTTGGCGGGCCTGATCCTCGCCGTGGTCGCCGCCTGCGCGACCTCGCCGGCCTCGACTCCGGACCTCACCCCGCCGCCGCCCCGGGGACCCGACGCCAAGACCCAGCTCGAATACGGCACCCCGGCGCCCCGGCGCTACTGACCGGCCCGCCGCTCACGGCACCGCCGGGGCGAGCAGGATGCGGATCGCGAAGACGAGCCACATCGCCATCAGCACCAGCGCCCCGACGAGGTAGGCGCGGAAACGATGGGGAACGTGGTTCGTCGTCGCGTAGATCCCGGCATGGACGATCCGGCTCGCCACGAAGACCCAGGCGAGGATCACGAAGGCGAGGTCGGCCTTGCGCGTCGCCAGCGCGAGCCCGGTCAGGACGTAGAACAGCACCGGCAGCTCGAACTGGTTGGCGAAGGCGTTCGACACCTGCTGCACGGGTGGCGGCCACGTCCGCTCGCCGAGGGCGATGTCACCCACCCGCACCGCCCCGCCCCGCGCGGCGGCGAACCGCGCCCGCCCGGTCCAGATCAGCAGGGCGAAGGTCAGGAAGACCTGGACGAAGACGGGGGCGAGGACGGCCTGTAGGCTCACGGCTGGGTTCTCACGGGGATCCGGGCGCGCGCCGGTCGCGCAGGAGGGTGACGAACCACTTCACCGCGACGCTGGCATCGCCTGCCTCCGCTCACATCCGGCTCGGATAGTTCGGGCTCTCGCGGGTGATGGTGACGTCGTGGACGTGGCTCTCGCGCAGGCCCGCATTGGTGATGCGGATGAACTGCGCCCGCTCCTGCATCTCCGGGATCGTCGGGGCGCCGACATAGCCCATCGCGGCCCGCAGGCCGCCCGAGAGCTGGTGCAGCACCGCCGCGACCGGGCCCTTGTAGGGCACCTGCCCCTCGATGCCCTCGGGCACGAGCTTGTGGGTGTCGCTGACCTCGGCCTGGAAGTAGCGGTCGGCCGAGCCGCGCGCCATGGCGCCGACCGAGCCCATGCCGCGGTAGCTCTTGTAGGAGCGGCCCTGGTACAGGAACACCTCGCCGGGCGCCTCGTCGGTGCCGGCCAGCAGCGAGCCGAGCATCGCCACCGAGGCGCCGGCGGCGATCGCCTTGGCGAGGTCGCCGGAATACTTGATGCCGCCGTCGGCGATCACCGGCACGTCGGCGTCGGCGGCGGCCTCGACCGCCTCCATCAGCGCGGTGAGCTGGGGCACGCCGACCCCCGCGACGATGCGGGTGGTGCAGATCGAGCCCGGGCCGATGCCGACCTTGATCGCGTCCGCGCCGGCATCGATGAGCGCCTGGGCGCCTTCCCGGGTGGCGACGTTGCCGGCGATGACCTGGACGGCGTTCGACAGCGTCTTCACCCGCCGCACGCTCTCCAGCACCTTGGCCGAGTGGCCGTGGGCGGTGTCGACCACGATGACGTCGCAGCCGGCGTCGATCAGCCGCTCGGCCCGCTCGAACCCGCCCTCGCCGGTGGTGGTGGCGGCGGCGACCCGCAGGCGGCCCTGCTCGTCCTTGACCGCGTTCGGGTAGGCGACCTGCTTCTCGATGTCCTTGACGGTGATGAGGCCGATGCAGCGGTAGTGGTCGTCGACGACGAGCAGCTTCTCGATGCGGAACTGGTGCAGCAGCCGCTTGGCCTCGTCCTGGGTCACGCCCTCGCGCACGGTGATGAGCCGGTCGCGGGTCATCAGCTCGGCGACCGGCTGACTCTGGTCGGTGGCGAAGCGGGTGTCGCGGTTGGTGAGGATGCCGGCGAGCTTGCCGCGCGAGCCGTTGGGGCCGCGCTCGACCACCGGAATGCCCGAGATGCCGTGCTGGCGCATCAGCGCGTAGGCGTCGGCCAGGGTCTCGTCCGGGTGGATGGTGATCGGGTTGAGCACCATGCCGGATTCGTACTTCTTCACCAGCCGCACCTGCTCGGCCTGCTCCGGCGGCTCGAGGTTGCGGTGGATGACGCCGAGCCCGCCGTTCTGGGCCATGGCGATCGCCATGCGGGCTTCCGTCACCGTGTCCATCGCCGAGGCGATGATCGGCATGTTGAGCCTGATGGTGCGGGTGAGCCGGGTGGCGAGGCTGACCTCCGCCGGCAGCACCGAGGAGGCGGCGGGGCGAAGCAGAACGTCATCGAAGGTCAATCCCTCGATGATGGAACCGGCGCTGATGCGGGCCATGAACCAACTCCCTTGAGTGCGCGGAACGGGCCGCGCGGGGCGGTCCTGCCGGAACGAGTTGGCACCGGCCGATAGCACGCGTTCATGACGCCCGCAAAGCGGCGTTTGCCGCATTGCTGCGATGCACACAGGAAGGACGATCCCGGACACCCCGCCGGAGGCGCGTGCCTCGTTGCGATCAATACCCCAATGCGCTGCCGTCCTTGCGCGGGTCCGAGCCGGCGGCGAGGGTGCCGGTGCGGTGGTCGATCCAGATCACCTGCCCGCCGCCGATCGGTCCGGCCGCCGGCATCACCGCGTGCCCGCGCGCCATCAGTCCGGCGGCGAGGTCGGGGGAGAAGCCCGGCTCCATCTCGATCCCGCCGCCATAGGCGAAGCTGCGCGGCGCATCGAGGGCCTCCTGCACGTCGAGGCCGCGGTCGATCAGGCCGGTCAGCAGTTCGACGTGGCCCATCGCCTGATAGTGGCCGCCCATCACCCCGAACGGCGCCACCGCGCGGCCGTCGCGCATCAGCATTCCCGGAATGATGGTGTGCATCGGGCGCTTGCTCGGGCCGATGGTGTTGGGGTGGCCGGGCTCGACCCGGAACGAGAAGCCGCGGTTGTGCAGCAGCACCCCGCTCCTCGGCGCCAGGATGCCGCTGCCGAAGCCCTGGAAGATCGAGTTGATGAGCGAGATCGCGTTGCCGTCGCGGTCGACCACGCAGAGGTAGACCGTGTCCTTGTGGGCGACCTCGGGCCAGATCACCGGCTCCTGCGCTCGCGCCATGTCGATCGCCCCGCGGGCGGCGGCGTGCCAGGCGTCCGACAGCAGGTGCTCCACCGGCACCCGGTTGAGCACCGGGTCGGCGAACAGCGCGTCGCGGTGGTGATAGGCCTGCTTGCACGCCTCGGCGAAGAGGTGGACGCGGTCGAGCTCGGACAGCGCGCCTACGTCGTAATGCGTCAGCACGTTGAGCATCATCAGCGCCGCGAGGCCCTGGCCGCTCGGCGGGCACTCGTGGACGTCGTAGCCGCGGTAGCGGGTGGTGATCGGGGTCACGGTCTCCGGCGCGGCGGCGGAGAAGTCCTCCAGGCTGTGCAGGCCGCCGAGATCGCGCAGGCGCCCGACGACGTCTTCCGCCACCGGCCCCTCGTAGAATCCCTTCGGGCCCTCCTGCGCGATCCGCCGCAGGGTGGCGGCCAGGGCCGGATGACGCATGATCGTGCCGACCTCCGGCGCCCTGCCGTCGACGAGGTAGGCCGCCGCCGCGGCCGGGTCGCGGGCGACGCGCTCGACGTTGCGGGCCCAGTCGAACGCCACCCGCGGCTGCACCGTGTAGCCGTCCTCTGCGTACGCGATGGCCGGGGCCAGCAGCTCGCCGAGGGAGCGGGTGCCGTGATGCGCGACGAGATGCGCCCAGGCGGCCACCGCCCCCGGCACGGTGACGGCGTGCGGCGAGGTCGGCCCGATCGTCAGCCCCCGCTCTAGGAACCACGCATCCTCCGCCGCGGCCGGACTGCGGCCGGAGCCGTTGAGGGCGATCGGCGTCCCGGCGCCCTTCGGCGCGTAGAGCGCGAAGCAGTCGCCGCCGATGCCGGTCATCAGCGGATCGACCACGCCCTGCACCGCGACCGCCGCGATGGCGGCGTCGACGGCGTTGCCGCCGGCGCGCAGCACCTCGACCGCGGTCAGCGTCGAGAGCGGGTGCGACGTCGCGACGGCGGCGTTGGCGGCGTAGACGGGCGAACGCCCCGGCCTCGAGAACTCTCTCACGGATGCCTCATCCTCAACAGCGGTCGCCGGAGCGGTCTGGTGCCCGACGGCGGGACGGTGTGCCAGTTGCAACCTGAGCGGAATTGCACCGGCGGTCTACGCGGGTTGCCGGATTTGCATCCTCGGCCCGCCGGCGGGATGCAGCCTCCGTGCCGCCGACCCGTCCCGCCCCTCCCGCGCGGGCGAAAAGTCCGGGAGCCAGCGCGGGCGGAAAAATCCAAGAGAACGTGCAGTTTGTCCATCGTGCCGGCCGGCAGAGCCCGGCATCTGTGGCGCCAACAAAGAACGGGGAGGATCCGCCATTCCGGCCGCGGCCATGTCCGCGCGACCGCCGGAACCTCCCGCAGACCGATCGGGATCGCGACACCGCGACGGGCCGCGCTCCCGGGCAGGAGCGTCGTCGCGCGCCGCGGGCCGCGACGACCGGAGGAGAGGAAATGATGGCCGAGCGCCGCGTCACCGACATCCAGACCCTGATCAACGAGAACCGGTTCTCCGGCTTCCAGTGGCTGATCTTCGCCCTGTGCTTCCTCATCGTGCTGCTCGACGGGTTCGATACCGCGGCGATCGGCTACATCGCGCCTTCGCTCGTCACCGAGTGGGGCGTCAGCCGTCCGGCGCTCGCGCCGGTGCTCAGCGCCGCCCTGTTCGGGCTCGCCTTCGGGGCGCTCTCGGCCGGGCCGCTCGCCGACCGGTTCGGCCGCAAGGCGGTGCTGGTCGTGTCCGTCTTCATCTTCGGCCTCGCCTGCCTGCTCTCGGCCTATGCCGGCGACCTCAACCAGCTCGTGATCTGGCGCTTCGTCACCGGCCTCGGCCTCGGGGCGGCGATGCCCAACGCCGTGACGCTGATGAGCGAGTACTGCCCGGATTCCCGGCGCGCGACGCTGACCAACGCGATGTTCTGCGGCTTTCCCCTCGGCGCGGCGTTCGGCGGCTTCCTCGCCGCCTGGATGATCCCGCATTTCGGCTGGCGCAGCGTCTTGGTTCTCGGCGGCGGCGTGCCGCTGGTCCTCGTCGTCCTGCTGCTCGCGTTCCTGCCCGAATCGGTCCGCTACCTCGCGGCCAGGGGCGCGGGGACCGAGCGCATCCGCCGGATCCTGCGCCGGATCTCGGCCGCGGCCGACCTCGCCTCGGAGTTCCGGATCAGCGAGCAGGCCCCGGCCTCGGGCGCCAGCAGCGGCATCGGGGTGGTGCTGTCGCGGCCCTACCTCGTCGGCTCGGTGATGCTGTGGCTGGCCTACTTCATGGGCCTGGTGATCTTCTACGCGCTCATCAACTGGATGCCGATCCTGTTCAAGGATGCCGGGCTGGAGCCGCAGACCGCCGCACTGATCGCGGCCCTGTTCCCCCTCGGCGGCGTCGGCGCGATCCTGTTCGGCTGGCTGATGGACCGGTTCGACGGCAACCTCATCATCGCGGCGGGCTTCGGCCTCACCGCGGTGGCGGTGTGGGCCATCGGCCAGACCACCGGGAATCACGGCCTGCTGATGCTGGTGGTGTTCCTCGCCGGCACCCTGATGAACACCGCGCAATCCTCGCTGCCGGCGCTGGCCGCCGGGTACTACCCGACGCAGGGGCGCGCCACCGGCGTCGCCTGGATGCTCGGCCTCGGCCGGTTCGGCGGCATCGCCGGCTCGTTCCTCGTCGCCGAACTGTCGCGCCGGCAGCTCGGCTTCGCCGAGGTGTTCACCGTGGTGGCGATCCCGGGCCTGATCGCCTGCGCCGCCCTGGTGGCCAAGCGGCTCGCCCGGCCGGGGGGCGGCACGCCGACGCTGCCGGCGCGAGGCGAGGCGATGGGGCATTGAGCCTCAACCCCACTGACGCGCCCGGAGCCGATGCGGGCTTGCACAGGTGCTCCGCGTTGTTCCATCCTGCCGTTGCGGCAGGGGGCGGTCATGTATGTGCGGGTCGACGGCATCAGGCTCTACGTCGATGTCGAGGGGGCTGGTCTCGTCCCCGATGGACCACGGATGCGCGAGAAGCCGACTCTGGTCGTGCTGCATGGCGGACCGGGCATTGACCATACAATGTTCAAGCCGGCCTTCTCGACCCTGGCCGATATAGCTCAGATCGTCTACGTCGATCATCGCGGCAACGGCCGAAGCGAGGACGGCGACCCGGACGATTGGACCTTGGCCCGGTGGGGTGACGATGTCAGGGGCTTGTGTGACGCCCTCGGCATCGATCGGCCGATCGTGTTCGGCGCCTCCTTCGGCGGCTACGTCGCACAGGCCTATGCCACGCGTCACCCCGACCACCCGGGGCGGCTGATCCTCGCGAGCACGCTGGCGAAGTTCGAAATCGAAGCCGTCCTCGCCGCCTTCGAGCGGATCGGCGGAGAGCACGCCCGCGCGGTGGCCGAGGTCTACTGGCGCGACCCCACGCCGGAGCGGCGGGTGGCCTACATCGAGGCCTGCCTGCCGCTCTACAACGCCCGCCCCGCAAGCTCCGGATTGCTCCGTCGATGCCGGATCCGGCACGATGTTGCGATGCGGTTCAATGGCCCCAGCAACGAGCAAGGCCGGATGGACTTCCGGGCCGATCTCGCTCGGTTGCGCTGTCCGGTGCTGGTGATGGCTGGCGATCGGGACCCGATGACCCCGCTCGCATGCAGCGAAACCCTGGTTGCGTCGCTCCCACCTGGGCTCGCCCGGTTCGAACGCTTCGCGGGCTGCGGCCACAGCCTCGCCGGCGACGACCCCGATCGCATGATGGCCGTGATCCGCGACTTCATCGTGGCCGCCGCCGCCGGCTGACCGGAGGCTCAGATCGGGCTGCGCTTGAGCAGGTAATCCAATCCGCCGACCCGGTACCAGCGGTAGCCGTAGCCCTCCAGCAGGACGGTGTGGCGGTCGTCCTCGCCCGCGAGGCTGCGGGCGCCGGTGAGGAGGTCGATCAGATGGCGCCCGTCGCCGTCGAGACCGGTGGCGAAGGAGACCTCCTGCGGTTCCGGCCGGAGATTGTGCAGGCACAGGACCGCGTTGTTGCGCCAGTCGTAGCGGATCGCCAGGATCCCGGGCGTGCCGGCATCGATCACGGAGAAGTCGCCCCAGCCGATCTCCGGCACCTCCTTGCGCATCCGGATGATGCGCTCGATCCAGTTCAGCAGCGATTGCGGGTCGCATCGCTGCCCGGCGGCGTTGACGTGCTCGAAGCCGTAGGGGCCGCCGCTGATCGGCGGATTCTCCGGATCCCCGCTCCTGGTGAAGCCGCCCTGCGGCTCGTCCGACCATTGCATCGGCGTGCGGGCGCAGTCGCGCTCCGGCAGCGAGAGGTCGTCGCCCATGCCGATCTCGTCGCCGTAGCGCAGGACCGGGGTGCCCGGCAGGGTGAACATCAGGCTGTAGGCGAGTTCGAGCCGGCGCCGGTCGCCGCCGAGCATCGGCGCGAGGCGCCGGCGGATGCCGCGGTCGTAGAGCTGCATGCCGGGCTCGGGGCCGAAGGCGGAGAACACCGTCCGGCGCTGCGGCTCGGTGAGGCGGCCGAGGTCGAGTTCGTCGTGGTTGCGCAGGAACAGCGCCCATTGCGCCGAGGCCGGGCGGCACCGGGTCTTCTTCAGCGCCTTCGCCAGCGGCCGGCCGTCGCCGGAGGCGAGCGCGTAGAACAGGTGCTGGTTGACCTGGAAGTTGAACATCATGTGCATGCGGTCGGCGTCGTGACCGAAATACTCCATGTCGAGTTTCGGCAGCACGTTGGCCTCGGCCAGGATGATCGCGTCGCCCTGGCGCCATTGCAGGAACTCGCGGAAGGTGCGCAGCAGGTCGAACTGCTCGTCGGGTTCGCCCGAGACCTCCGGCCCCTTGCGGGCGATGACGAACGGCGCCGCATCCATGCGGAAGCCCGACACGCCGAGCTGGATCCAGAAGCCCATGATCTTCAGGATCTCGGCTTGGACCATCGGGTTGGCGGTGTTGAGGTCGGGCTGGAACTCGTAGAAGCGGTGGAAGTAGTAGGCGCCGGCCTGCCGGTCGTAGGTCCAGGTGGTCTTCTGCACGCCGGGAAACACCATGCCCTCGTCGGCGTGCGGCGGCTTGGTCTTCGACCACACGTACCAGTCGCGGTAGGGCGAATCCGGGCTCGACCGGGCGGCCTCGAACCACGGATGCCGGTCCGAGGTGTGGTTGACCACGAGGTCGATCAGCACCCTGAGCCCGCGCTGCTTGGCGGCATGGGTGAAGGCGACGAAGTCGCCGAGCGTGCCGTAGCGCGGATCGACCCCGTAATGGTCGGACACGTCGTAGCCGTGGTCGCGCCCGGGCGAAGGCTGGAACGGCATCAGCCACACCGCCGTGACCCCGAGTCCCTGGAGATAGTCGAGCCGCCGCTCCAGGCCCTCGAAGTCGCCGATCCCGTCGCCGTTCGAGTCCATGAAGCTCTCGACCGACAGGCAGTAGATCACCGCGTTCTTGTACCAGAGGTCCTCGATCACCGCCTCGTCCTCCCGCGCACAGAGCATCGGAACGCCGCGGTCGAGCTTGGCGTTCCCGGGTCGGATGGTCAGCCGCCGGCCACCGGATCCGTGCTCGCCCCGCCGCTGCGCAGAAGGCGGGCATTTGCCTTCATGGTGGGCAATATGCCGCTGGGTCATTGGGCGAAACGCCCAGTCCGTAGGCGTCCAAGCGCATCCGTTGGGCGACGCTGGCTGGCACATGGCTTGCCAAGCAGCGCCCTGACCAATGCGTGGTCAGGGGACGGGAACGATGACGATGTCCTGGAAGACGTGGCTGGCGCGGGCGGCGGTCGCGGGCGGCATGGCGCTGGCGGCCGGCGCCGCGGCGGCGCAGGAGACCATCAAGGTCGGGATCCTGCACTCCCTCTCGGGCACGATGGCGATCTCCGAGACGACGCTCAAGGACGCCATGCTGATGCTCATCGACGAGCAGAACAGGAAGGGCGGCCTCCTCGGCAAGAAGCTCGAGGCGGTGGTGGTCGATCCGGCCTCGAACTGGCCGCTCTTCGCCGAGAAGGCCCGCGAGCTGATCGCCAAGGACAAGGTCACGGCGGTGTTCGGCTGCTGGACCAGCGTGTCGCGCAAGTCGGTGCTGCCGGTGTTCAAGGAGCTGAACTCGGTCCTGTTCTACCCCGTCCAGTACGAGGGCGAGGAGAGCGAGCGCAACGTGTTCTACACCGGCGCGGCGCCGAACCAGCAGGCGATCCCCGCGGTCGACTACCTGATGAAGGAGGAGAAGGTCGAGCGCTGGGTGCTGGAGGGCACCGACTACGTCTACCCGCGCACCACCAACAAGATCCTCGAAGCCTACCTCAAGTCGAAGGGCGTGAAGGCCGAGGACATCTCGACCAACTACACCCCGTTCGGCCAGTCCGACTGGCAGTCGCGGGTCTCGGCGATCAAGTCCTTCGGCTCGGCCGGCAAGAAGACCGCGGTGGTCTCGACCGTCAACGGCGACGCCAACGTGCCGTTCTACAAGGAGCTGGCCAACCAGGGCGTGAAGGCCACCGACATCCCGGTCGTCGCGTTCTCGGTCGGCGAGGAGGAGCTGGCCGGCATCGACACCAAGCCGCTGGTCGGCCACCTCGCCGCCTGGAACTACTTCATGTCGATCGACACGCCGGCGAACAGGGACTTCATCGCCAAGTGGCACGCCTTCACCAAGAACCCGAAGCGCGTCACCAACGACCCGATGGAGGCACACTACATCGGCTTCAACATGTGGGTGAAGGCGGTCGAGAAGGCCGGCACCACCGATCCCGACAAGGTCATCGACGCGCTGCCGGGCACCAAGCAGGCCAACCTGACCGGCGGCACCTCCGAGATGCTGCCCAACCACCACATCACCAAGCCGGTCTTCATCGGCGAGATCAAGGATAACGGCCAGTTCGACGTCGTGTTCAAGACGGAAGGGCTGATCCCCGGCGAGGCGTGGTCGAAGCAGCTCGACGGCTCGAAGGACCTCGAAGCCGACTGGGTCAAGCTCAAGTGCGGCAACTACAACACCAAGACCGGCAAGTGTGGCGGCGCGTGAGCGCGGTCTGACCGGCACGACGCCCTGACCCCCCCCCACGGAACTCGGGCTTGCCCGAGTTCCGCCTGACCCTCCTCCCACGGAACTCGGGCAAGCCCGAGTTCCGCATCCAAGTGCCCAGGTCGGGCAGGCCCGACTTGGGATGGGGGAGGGTGCCCCGCGGAGGCGGGGCGGGAGAGGGGACGACGCTTCCGGAAAGATCGCGACTGACCTGACAGCGCTACGTTCTGAGCCGTCGCGTTCCCCTCTCCCGGCTCGCTTCGCTCGCCACCCTCACCCGCAGAGGGGGGAGGGTGGACGCGCACTCAACTGACACCTCCCAACGGATCCCCCCGGATGCGCCGCTGGCTCACCCTTCTCCTCGCCCTCTGCTGCGCCGCGCTCGCCGTCCCGGCCGCCGCGCAGAGCCCGGCCGATGCCGCCTATGCCCGGCTCGCCAGCGACAGCTACGGCGACATCGAGGCCGGGATCACCGCGCTCGCGACCACCGGCGACCCGAGGGCGGGCGTCGTGCTGCGGGCGCTGACGGAGAGCCGCCTCCTGTATCGCGCCGACGACAAGGCGCTCGCCGTCAAGGACGGAGCGTCGCTCACCGACGCCCGCACGGGAGCGGCCCTGGCCGCTCCTGACGGCTTCAAGCCGGTGCGGGTGAACAACCGCGTCCGCCGCGCCATCGACGCCGCCACCGGCACCCTCAACCTCGTGGCGCCCGATCCCGCCACCCGCCGGGCCGCCGCCGAGGCGGTGTTCAAGGCCCGCGACGCCGCCGCACTCCCGGCCCTCGACGCGGCGATCGCCCGCGAGACCGATTCCGGCCTGCGCCGCACCCTGCAGGAGGCGCGGGCCGCGGCCCTGCTCGCCCGCCCCGGCACGCCGGAGATCGACCGCCTCGGTGCCGTCGACACCCTGCGCGAGCGCGGCGACGGCGACGCGATGGCGCTGCTGCGCGGCCTCGCCGCCGACCCGGCGCCCTCGGTGCGCGACGCCGCCGCCCGGGCGATCGCCGGGATCGAGACCCGGCTGGCCCTGATCGCGAACGTCCAGAACGCCTGGTACGGCATCTCGCTCGGCTCTGTGCTGCTGCTCGCGGCGATCGGGCTCGCCATCACCTTCGGGGTGATGGGCATCATCAACATGGCGCACGGCGAGATGGTGATGCTCGGCGCCTACACCACTTTCCTGGTCCAGGAGGGCTTCCGCCGCAGCGCGCCCGCCCTGTTCGACTGGTCGCTGCCGATCGCGATCCCGCTCGCCTTCCTGGTCGCCGGGGCTGTCGGGGTGCTGATCGAGCGCCTCGTGATCCGCCACCTCTACGGCCGGCCGCTGGAGACCCTGCTCGCCACCTGGGGCATCAGCCTGATCCTGCAGCAGGCGGTGCGCTCGCTCTTCGGCCCGACCAACCGCGAGGTCGGCGCCCCGTCCTACATGGCCGGCGCCTTCGACCTGTTCGGCCTGTCGATCACCTGGGGCCGGCTGTGGATCGTGGTCTTCGCCCTGGCGGTGTTCGTCGGCCTCAACCTGATCCTCAAGGCGACCTCGTTCGGCCTCAAGACCCGGGCGGTGACCCAGAACCGGCGCATGGCCGCCGCCATGGGCATCCGCACCCCCTGGGTCGATGCCCTCACCTTCGGCCTGGGGTCGGGCATCGCCGGCATCGCCGGAGTGGCCTTGTCGCAGATCGACAACGTCTCGCCCAATCTCGGCCAGGGCTACATCATCGATTCGTTCCTCGTCGTGGTGTTCGGCGGCGTCGGCAACCTGTGGGGCACGCTGGTCGCGGCCCTGTCCCTCGGCGTCGCCAACAAGTTCCTCGAACCCTATGCCGGCGCCGTCCTCGGAAAGATCCTGCTCCTCGTGTTCATCATCCTGTTCATCCAGAAGCGTCCGCGCGGGCTGTTCGCCCTCAAGGGCCGGGCGGTGGAATCGTGAGCGCCCGCCTCGTCGACGGCAAGGGCCTCGTCTTCCTCGCCGTGCTCGCCGCCGCCGTCGTAGCGGTGCCGGTGCTGAACCTCGCGGTGCCGGAGGGCTCGGCCCTCCACGTCCCGACCTACCTCGTGTCGCTGCTCGGCAAGTACCTCGCCTACGCGCTGCTCGCGGTCAGCCTCGACCTCGTCTGGGGCTATTGCGGCATCCTCTCGCTCGGCCACGGCGCGTTCTTCGCCCTCGGCGGCTACGCGATGGGCATGTACCTGATGCGCCAGATCGGCCCGCGCGGCGTCTACGGCAACCCGGTCCTGCCCGACTTCATGGTGTTCCTGAACTACAGGGAGCTGCCCTGGTACTGGCACGGCTTCGACTTCTTTCCGTTCGCGGCCGTGATGGTGCTGGCCCTGCCGGGGCTGCTCGCCTTCGTGTTCGGCTGGCTCGCCTTCCGGTCGCGGGTGACCGGCGTCTACCTGTCGATCATCACCCAGGCGATGACCTTCGCGCTGATGCTCGCCTTCTTCCGCAACGACATGGGGTTGGGGGGCAACAACGGGCTCACCGACTTCAAGGACATCCTTGGCTACAGCGTCCAGGCGCAGGGCACCCGGGTGGCTTTGTTCGTGCTCACCGCGCTCGCCCTGGCGCTCGGCTACCTGATCGCCCGGGCGATGACCGTCTCGGCCTTCGGCAAGGTGCTGGTGGCGATCCGCGACGCCGAATCGCGCACCCGCTTCCTCGGCTACCGCACCGAGCACTTCAAGGTCGTGGCCTTCACCGTCTCGGCCGCGATGGCAGGCGTCGCCGGCGCCCTCTACGTGCCGCAGGTCGGCATCATCAACCCGTCCGAGTTCGCGCCCGCCAACTCGATCGAGGCGGTGATCTGGGTCGCGGTCGGCGGCCGCGGCACCCTGGTCGGGGCGGCGCTCGGCGCCGTGCTGGTCAACTACGCCAAGACGGTGCTGACCGGGGTGATGCCGGACGCCTGGCTGTTCGCGCTCGGCGCCCTGTTCGTCCTCGTCACGCTGTTCCTGCCCCGCGGCATCGTCGGCACGCTGATCGAGCGGCTCGGCAGCCGGCGCGCCCGCGCCCGCCTGCCGGGACCGGCGCCGGACGCGCTGCCGCCCGAACTCGCCGAGGAGGGCCGCGGCTCGTGAGCACCGCCACCCTGAACGCCCCCGCCGAGAGCCAGCGCCTCACCAGCGCGCTGCTCTACCTCGACGACATCCGCGTCACCTTCGACGGCTACCGGGCCCTGCGCGGCCTGTCGCTGACCCTCGCGCCCGGCGAGATGCGGGCGATCATCGGCCCCAACGGTGCCGGCAAGACCACGATGATGGACGTGGTCACCGGCAAGACCCGGCCCGACACCGGCACCGCGATGTTCGACGGCCGCCACGACCTGACGCGGCTCGACGAGACCGCCATCGCCGGGCTCGGCATCGGCCGCAAGTTCCAGAAGCCGACGGTGTTCGAGAGCCACACCGTCGCCGACAACATCCTGCTGGCGCTGAAAGGACCGCGCGGCTCGGCCGCGTCGCTGTTCGGCTGGCGCAACCGGGTCGAGGCCGAGCGCATCGACGCGATCCTGGAGACCGCCGGCCTCGTCCGGCACCGGCGCCGCCCTGCCGCCGACCTCTCGCACGGCCAGAAGCAGTGGCTGGAGATCGGCATGCTGCTGGCGCAGGACCCGAAGCTCCTCCTCGTCGACGAGCCGGTCGCCGGCATGACCGACGCCGAGACCGAGGCCACGGCGGCGCTGCTGCGCCGCATCGCCCGCGACCACGCCGTCGTGGTGGTCGAGCACGACATGGCCTTCGTGCGCGCGCTCGGCTGCCGCGTCACCTGCCTGCACGAGGGTGCGGTGCTGGCCGAGGGCTCGATCGATTCCGTCTCGGCCGACCCGCGGGTGGTCGAGGTCTATCTCGGCCGCTGATTGTCTTGGAAACTCGATCCATGCTGAACGTCGAGGCGATCGACCTCCATTACGGCGCGGCGCAGGCCCTGCGCGGCGTCTCCCTGACCGCCGAGGCCGGCCGGGTCACCGCGGTGCTCGGCCGCAACGGCGTCGGCAAGACCTCGCTGATGCGCGCCATCGTCGGCCAGCAGCCGGTCTCGAAGGGAGCTGTCAGGCTCGCCGGCGAGGACATCAGCCGGCTCGCGCCCTACGATCGCGCCCGCCGCGGCATCGCCTTCGTGCCGCAGGGCCGCGAGATCTTCCCGCTGCTCACCGTGAAGGAGAACCTGGAGACCGGCTTCGCGCCGCTCAAGCGCCGCGACCGCCACGTCCCGGCCGAGGTCTACGACCTGTTCCCGGTTCTCAAGGACATGCTGCACCGGCGCGGCGGCGATCTCTCCGGCGGCCAGCAGCAGCAGCTCGCCATCGGCCGCGCCCTGGTCACGCGCCCGCGCCTCCTCGTGCTCGACGAGCCGACCGAGGGCATCCAGCCCTCGATCATCAAGGATATCGGCCGCGCCATCACCTACCTGCGCGGCAAGGGCGAGATGGCGATCGTCTTGGTCGAGCAGTATTTCGAGTGGGCCCGCGACCTCTGCGACACCTACGCTGTGATGGACCGCGGCCAGGTGGTCGAGGCGGGGCCGCGCTCGGGGATGGTCGAGGCCGAGGTCCGGCGCTGGTTGTCGGTGTGATACGAAATCCGGAAGATTGCTTCCGGATTTCGTATCACCAGCCCGCGCGGCGGAGCTTTGCTCCGCACGCATGAGCGAAGCTGGTTTCCGCATCGCGAGGCGATCGATCGGAAACCGTATGACGCCGCGGCCTGCCGACCGCGACTTGAAAAGGCGCCGGTAGCGAGGCGCTGCCGGGTACGCACGGGCGCCGGGGCACGACATTCCGTGCGCCCCGCCGGCATCAGGAAACAGTGCCGCGTTGTCTACGACCGTCGCATCGCAAGGCGACCGGCCGACGCTCTTTCTATCTGGCCGTCTTCGACAGCAGGGCTTCGATCTCCGAGCATTTCTCCGGATCTCCTCCTGCTTCCCTGGCGCGGGCGATGCAGTGCTCGGTCAGATCGAAGTCCTTGCAAACCAGGCTCATGGTTGCGCATCTCAGTAACGATGCGGCATTGATCTGCGGATCGCTCAGGGCCATCTTCATCTCGGAGATGGCACGGGGGTGTTCGCCGGATTTGAGCGAGCATCCGGAGACAAATACATACAATTCCGACGGGGTCTTGAATTTTTCATCCTTGTATTTATCAAGTAACATCATGAAGGCATCGCGGGCCTCGATGTATTTCCCATTTTTCATATTCTGTTTTGCTTGTTGATAGATATCTTTGGCTACGCTGCTGGGTTTTGCGGGTATTTTCTCGGTGCGCAGTATCAATGCTGCGAGTTTTTCTACGGTAGCATCAACCGTCAAATTGTTGTTGTCGTCATCGGGCAGCTCGTGAGTAAACAAGTCACTCTCACCATTGAAGTACCGCTTTGCAACGTTGCTGTTCGATTGCTGAAAATTGCTAAGGAATCTTATTCTCTCCGATCTCGGCGCACTCAGTTTGGGGCCTGATTTTATCTCGAACAGGATTCTTCTGAGGTCGTACATGAATTGTGGGTTTTCGAGACCCACGAGTTTGTTCAGCTTCCGAACGAGTTCCAGGCTGTGCGCATCCGGAGAAACGTTCTTTTCAGCCGGCGGGGCAGCGTCGGACATGTCGACGGCAATGATTTTGCAAAAATCCGAGACAACGTCGTTATTCTTGATATATTGAGGCCCGAATTTTCTGATTATGAGCGCATCTCTGCCAAAGACGGTTTCCCATCTTTCCAAGAAAATCTCATAATTTATGAAATTCTTCCACCCTGGGCTGAGTTCGAAATCGAATTTTTCAGTGCCGCCCCTCTTGATGTAGGCGGGATAACTGCTGAGTGCGAGTTCGTCCTGGCGTCGAAGGTAGCAGACTACCTTGACCTCATCAAAAATCGCGCTCATGAATTTTTTAAGCGTCTCGATCTGGTCAAGGCGCGCGAAGTCGACGGAAATTTGTTCGTCGGAAAATATGAATGTCACATCATCGCTGTATTTTTTCGACTCCGCTTCGATATCGGAGCAGAGCGAAAAATTTCCTCTCGCGATTTCGCTGAGTCGATCGCTTTTCTTCACTCCCGAAACTTCAGATATTACTATGTTTTCGTCAATCAGGCGCTTTCTGTTGCTCCTCAAGAAAGCCTGTATGCTGGTCGTGCCGGTCTTGGGGGTCCCTATATGAATGTAAACCTTTTTCATTGTAGTGGTTACCTGATTCGCATGGCGGCCAAATTGCGGTTGATTTCGATCGGGCTGATTCTTGCGCTGATATATTTTAGTGTGATGTAAATTTGAATATCAATTGATCTTTGATGCTGGGTTGGTTTTCGCTGCGGCAGATTTCGTGCAGAGGCAGCATCATTGTGCGGCAACTCACAGAGACGGCATGAAATTCTGATCAATCGGACGCGCTCGCGGGCTTCGTGTGGTTCGAACTGAATTTGCGTAGCCACGGCAGGCCGTCCGGCTCGATGCTCGCATCGACGGCGGCCGTGAGGTGCCATCGTGGTTCTGCGAGGATCTTAGAGAAGGGCGATGATCCGCCCGACGGCATCGTCCACGGACAAGCTTCCGCTGTCCACGCGCAACTCCGGAGCGAAGGGCGGTTCGTAGACGGAGCCGATGCCGGTGAAGTTGGCGATCTCGCCGCACCGCGCCCGCCGGTAAAGTCCTTTCGGGTCCCGCTCCTCGCACGTCGCGAGCGGCGCATCGAAATACACTTCGTAGAACGGGACGCTGCCAGCGATCTCGCGCGCCATCGCCCGTTCCTTGCGAAACGGCGAGATCAGCGCCACGATCACGACGTGACCGGTATCGGCGAACAGCCGGGCCACCTCGGCCGTCCGACGCATGTTCTCGACCCGGTCGGCATCGGTGAAGCCGAGATCCCGGTTCAGGCCCTGCCGGAGGATGTCGCCGTCGAGGATCACGGTGCGCCGCCCGTCGCCCCGAAGTCGCCCCTCCAACAGGTTGGCGGTCGTCGTCTTGCCGGCGCCCGACAGCCCGGTGAACCACAGGATGCAGGGACGCTGGTGCAGCCCGCCGATGCGACTGGCCGTCGAGACGTCGAATTCTTGCCAGACCGCATTCATCGAGGGGCCCGCCAACGTCTGCATCCTCATCCATTTAGACTAGTCCATCTGCTCACATGCGGTAGTGCATGAACGACACACGCGCAACCGGAAATGTGGGGCTGTGTTGCGGGAGACTCCTGCGAAAGTGCGATTCCCTGACGGAGCTGCAAATAGAGGGTTGCTGTTCAGGGTGGAGAAACAAACCGACATTGTGCCATACCTAAGGTTTCATTCGGCAGAGGCGGTCACGGCGCCGTGATGGGCCGGCGCTTCGTCACGGTCGTGGCGAGGCATGATCCGGAGGTGCCCGATGTGGAGGGTGGACGCGACGTTCGAGCCGGCGGTGGTGACCGGACCGTGCTTGGAGTCCCGCGCCTTCTCCCTGCGCCCCGCGACTTCCCGGTCTCGCGGCGCCCGATGGCCGCACCAGCAACGACCGGAGGACGCTCCGCCTCGTCTCGACCCCGGCCTCGATCCAGCGTCCGAATCTGTCGCGGGATCCGCTGAGATCTGCCGGTGCTGCGTGAGACAACTCTGCTGAGTTTCCCGTTCCCCTCGTCGTCGCCGCGGAAACGCCGGCATTGGTGCCTGGGCGAGGTGGCAAGCCGGCTCCGGTCTGCCTCGTTCCAGCCCAGGAACCCGGATTCGCCTCCCCGTGCACCAGGGCAGTCGCTCCGAAGCGATGGCCTTGCGCGGACGCACCGCGCTTGACACCACCATCGCCGCCCGCCAAACCCGTCCGCTCCCAGGGGGGCCTCGCTAGGAGGCTGAGATTCCGCCCGTCCGGACGCGGTCCGGGCAACGCGGTGACCCTATGAACCTGATCCGGGTCATGCCGGCGTAGGGATGCGGGACCGGCGGCCCTTCAGGCTCACGCGCCGTCTTTCTCTCGTCATCCCCTTCGCATGACCCGCCTCGGCGAGGGCTGGCGCGAGAGGGGACCGACATGTCGCAGGCCGAGGTCATCGACGTCCTGCTGGACTTTCTCGCCCGGCCGGGCGCGACCGACGCCGAGTTCGAGGCGATGGCGCTGAGGGTCTTCGCCCACCAGTTCCGTCACAACGAGCCCTATCGGCGCTTCGCCCTCCAGCGCGGCCGCACGCCGCTCACCGTCCGGCGTTGGCGGGACGTCCCGGCGGTGCCGATCAAGGCGTTCAAGGATCTGACGCTGAGCTGTTGCCCGCCCGCGGCGGCCGAGCGCGTGTTCATGACCAGCGGCACCACCGGGGCCGGGCGCGGACGGAGCTATCACCCGACGATGGCGGTCTGGGACCGCTCGATGCTCGACACCTTCCGGCGCCGGGTGATGCGCGGGCGCCAGCGGATCCGCATGGGGATCCTCTTTCCCGACGAGGAGGCGTTGCCGAACTCGTCGCTCGCCCGCCATCTCACCCTCGCCCGCCGGGAGTTCGGCACCCCGGAGAGCGCCGTCTTCGTCGATGCGGCCGGGCTCGACCGCGACGGGCTGCTCTCCGCCCTGGTCGCGGCCGAGGCGGCGGGAGAGCCCTACGCCCTGCTCGGCGCCAGCTACGCCTTCGTTCCGGTGCTCGACGCGCTCGCGGCCTCGGGCCGCCGCTTCACGCTGCCGGCGGGCAGCTTCACCCTCGACACCGGCGGGTTCAAGGGGCAGTCGCGCGAACTCGGCCCGGACGACTTCTACGACGGATTGTCGGCGGCCTTCGGCGTGACGCGGTCGGCCTGCCTCAACATGTACGGGATGACCGAACTCAGCACGCAGTTCTACGACGACGGCAACGCGGCCTGCCCCTCGGTGAAGTCCGGGCCGCACTGGATCCGCAGCCGCGTCGTCGATCCCCTGTCCGGCGAGGACCTGCCCGAGGGCGAGCGCGGCGTCCTGGTGCACCACGACCTTGCGCATTTCAACGCCGTCTCGGCGATCCTGACCGAGGATGCGGGCGAGATCGTGCCGGGCGGCTTCCGGCTGCTCGGCCGTGTCGACGGCGAAGCCTCGAAGGGATGCTCCGTCGCGGTGGCCGAGTTCCTCGCCGCGGCCGGGGGCTGACGGGCGTGACCGAGTTCGCCGGCCACCTGCCGGGTGTCGCGACGGACGAGGTCGAGTGGCGCCGCGTCCGCTACGCCGCCTGGGGCGAGACCCTCGAGGTCGCCCTGCCGGCCCTGAGCGACGGGCAGGCGAGGGCCCTGTGCGAGCGCGTCCGCGCCCGGGCGCGCACGACCCTTCGACCGATGGAGGTGGCGCGCGTCGTCGCGGCGATCGACCGGGCGACCGCCTGCCTGCTCGACCGCGGGCACCCCCTTCGGCGCAAGGCCGAGCACCTGCTCCCCATCGTCACCGGCTACGACCGCGAGACGGTCCGGCTCGGGCTCACGAGCTACCTGAAGACGTTCAGGCGGCCGCAGCTCCTGCGCTTCCTCGCCGAGGACTTCTCCGATCCCGGCATCCTCGACGGCTTCCGGCCGGCGGCCAAGGGCGGCTTCGTGCGGGCGCACGGGCCGGACCTGCTGCTGCATGTCTGGGCCGGCAACGTGCCCGCCCTGCCGCTCTGGAGCCTCGTCTGCGGTCTCTTGGTCAAGGCCGGCACGGTCGGCAAGCTCGCCTCTGCCGAGCCGCTGATGGCCGGCTGGTTCGCGGGGCTGATCGCCGAGGCGGACCCCGAACTCGGGGATTGCATCGCCACGATCTGGTGGAAGGGCGGGGAGGGCGCCTGCGAAGCGGCCGTCCTGCGCGAGGCCGACACCGTCCTGGCCTACGGCGACAATGCCACCCTCACCGCACTGCGGGCGAAGCTGCCGGTCACCACCCGCTTCCTGCCCCACGGCCACCGGATCGGCTTCGGGGTGATCGCCCGCGAGGCGCTGGACAGCCGCCGGGCGCCCGCCCTCGCCCGGCTCGCCGCGCACGACGTCGCGCGCTACGAGCAGCAGGGCTGCTACTCGCCGCAGATGCTGTTCGTGGAGCGCGGCGGCGCGGTCTCGCCGGCCGAATTCGCCCGCTACCTCGCCCACGAACTCGCGGCTCTCGCCGCCCGCCACCCGCGGCGGCGCCTGTCGCCGGGCGAGGCCGCCTCGGTGGCCGCCTGGAGGCAGGCGCAGGAGATGCGCACCTTCGACGGCACCGCCGACCTCCTCGGCGAGCCTGCGGACCCGTGGAGCGTCGTCCATCTCGGGGCGGGCGAGGGGTTGAGCCCGTCCGGCCTCAACCGCACGGTCGCGCTCGTCTCGGTCGAGGGCCTCGACGCGGTTCCGGCCCTCGTCGCGCCGCACCGCGCCTTCCTCCAGACGGCCGGGATCGCGGCCGCGCCGACGAACCTGTTCCGGCTCTCCGAGCGCCTCGCGAAGGTCGGGGTCACCCGGATCACGGCGTTCGGCCGGATGACCGCGCCCGAGGCCGGCTGGCACCACGACGGCCGCTTCAGCCTCCTCGACCTCGTCACCATGACCGAGATCGAGGCCGGTGCCGAGGCCGCGGCGGAGGGCTTCGCCCCCTATGCCGACTGAATCCGATCCTGGATCCGATCCGGCCGGCTTCGTGGCGATCGAGGGCGTGCGCTACCGCTACGAGACCGGTGGCCCGGCGATCGTCGATCGCGTCGACTGGACGATCCCGCACGGCGCGATCCACTGCCTGCTCGGCCGCAGCGGCTGCGGCAAGACCACGCTTCTCAAGCTCGCCGGCGGCCTGCTGCTTCCGGGCGAGGGCCGTGTGCGCGTCGCCGGCGCGGTTCTGCGCGGTCCCGCACCGCGGGTCGGTTTCGTGTTCCAGACCCCGACCCTGCTCGACTGGTTGAGCGCCCTCGACAACGTGCTGCTGCCGCTCTCCCTGAAGCGCCGCCCGGGCGCCGCCGACCGCGCCGCCGCCCTCGACCTCCTGGCGCTGATGGGGCTGGCGGATCACGCCGCCCGGCGCCCGGCGGCTTTGTCGGGCGGGCAGCAGAGCCGCGTCGCGGTCGCGCGGGCTCTAATCGGCGAGCCGGACCTGCTGCTGCTCGACGAGCCCTTCGCCGCCCTCGACGCGCTCACCCGCGAGGAGTTGCAGGACGACCTGCTCCGGCTCTGCGCCCGGCGCGGGACGGCGGCCCTGTTCGTCACCCACGACATCGCCGAGGCGGTCTATCTCGCAGACCGGGTCGCCGTGATGGCGGACGGCCGCATCACCCACGCGAGCGCCGTCGCGCTGCCGCGTCCCCGGCCGCGCGGCATCCGCTACGACCCCGCCTTCGGGGCGGCGTGCCGCGCGCTGCGCGCGGCCATGGACGCTCGCACGGCACCGGTTCCCACCGAGGAGCGGGCGGCACCGGCCGGACCCGGGGGACGGGCGGCACCGGCCGGACCTGGGGGACGGGCGGCATGAGTGCCCGCCTCGCCTCCGGCCTGCTGTTCCTCGCGCTGCTCGCCGGCTGGGAGGCATGGTGCCGCGCCGCCGCGGTGCCGGTGCTGATCCTGCCGCCGCCCTCCGCCGTCGCCGCGACGCTGTGGGGCGAGATCGCCTCCGGCCGGCTGTGGCCGCACCTCGCCGTCACGATGGCAGAGATGGGACTCGGCCTCGCCGCCGGAACGGTGGTCGGCCTCGGCGCCGGCATCGCGCTGGCCGAGAGCCCGGCGTTGAGCCGGGTGCTGCGCCCCTACATCCTGGCGAGCCAGCTCGTGCCGAAGCTCGCGCTCGGACCGCTGCTCATCATCTGGTTCGGCTTCGGCCTGACCCCGACCGTCGTCGTCACCGCGCTGATCTGCTTCTTCCCACTGATGGAAACCACCCTGACCGGCCTCGCCGGGGTCGATCCGGCGCGGCGGGACCTGTTCCGCATGCTCGGCGCGAGCCGGCTCCAGACCCTGCTCCGCCTCGCGCTGCCGACGGCGCTGCCGGTCATCCTGGCCGGCCTGCGCGTCGCGGTCGTGCTCGCCCTCGTCGGCGCGGTGGTCGGCGAGTTCGTCGCCGGACGGGCGGGCCTCGGCGCCTCGATCATCGCCGCCCAGAGCGTGATGGATTCGAGCCTCATCTTCGCGCTGTTCGTCGTCATCACGGCGCTCGGCATGGTGTTCTACGAAGCCGTGCGGGCGCTGGAGCGCGCCGTGCTGCGGCGCTACCGGAAAGGCTGATCCATGCCCGGCTTCTCGCGCCGCCGCCTGCTGCCCCTGCTCGCGCTGCCGTGGCTGATCGGTGCCGCCGCGGCGCAGGCGCCCGACAAGGTGACGGTGGCCGGCTGGAGCCAGCCGATCAGCGAGATCACCAACCTCCTGGCCGAGCCCGACCACGGCCTGTTCAGGGGGCGCGGCATCGCCCTCGACTACGTGCCCGGCACCGGCGGGGGATCGGCGATCCAGACCATCCTGGCCGGGCAGGCCGACGTCGCCTTCACCGACCCGGCCGCGCTCTACCTCGCCCTCGACAGGGGCGCGGATCTGCTGGCGATCTACAACATCTATCCCCAGAACGTGTTCAACGTCGTGGCGCCGAAGGGGAGCGGCATCCGCACGGCGGCCGACCTCAGGGGCAAGCGCGTCGGCGTCTACAGCCTGTCGAGCGGCACGCGCCAGAACCTGCTCCTGCTGCTGCACGAGGCCGGCCTGAGCGAGGCGGACGTGCGGATCGAGGTCACCGGCCTCCTCAACTTCGCACCGCTGATCCAGGGGCAGGTCGACGCCACCGCGGCGACCGATACCGGCCTCCTCGTCGGCCGCGCCCGCGGCCTCGGCGATGTCGAGGTGATCGAGGTCCGCGACCGCCTCAACCTGCCGAGCGACATCTTCGTGGTCACCCGGGCGACCTACGAGGCGAGGAAGCCGGTGCTGGCGCGCTTCCTCGCCGCCTACCGCGACTCGGCCGCCTGGATGATCGCCGAGCCGGCCCGGGCGGCCCGGCTCGCGGTGACCCGCGCGATCAACGGTCGCGACGAGGCGGTCAACCTCGAGATCATCAGGTTGCGCAACCTCGCCACCGTCTCGCCGACCACCGAGCGCGAGGGGCTCGGCCGGTTCGACCTCGACGTGCTGCAGAAGGGAGCCGACACCTTCCGCAGCCTCGGGCTGATCGCCCGCCCGCTCGACATGAGCCGGATCGTCAGGAGCGACCTGATCCCGCCGAAGGACGCCACGCCATGAAGGGCCGCACGCCATGAGGTTCCGCGACCGGGTCATCCTCGTCACCGGGGCGAGCCGCGGCATCGGCGCCGCGATCGCCACCGCCTTCGCGGCGGAGGGCGGTCTCGTGATCGTCAACTACCGCGAGAACGCCGAGGCCGCCGCCGCGGTGGTCGAGGCGTGCCGCGCCCGCGGCGGCGAGGGGCTGGCGGTGGCCGCGGACGTGACCTCTCCCGACGCGGTGGCGGCGATGGCGGAGCGGATCGGGGCGGAGGCCGGCCGCCTCGACGCCGTCGTCAACAACGCCTTCGCGCCCTACCGCTTCGATCCCGACCGCCGCACCCGGTTCTGGGACACGCCGTGGTCGTCCTACCAGGAGCAGTTCGACGGGGCGGTGAAGGCGGCCTTCACGGTGGTGCGGGCGACGCTGCCGCTCCTCCTGCGGCGCAACGGATCGAGCATCGTCAATCTCGCGAGCGACCTCGTCTCCCGGCCGAGCATTCCCTACCACGACTACACCACCGCCAAGGCCGCCCTGGTCGGCTTCAGCCGCAACCTCGCGGCGGAACTCGGGCCGGTCGGCGTGCGGGTCAACTGCGTCGCCCCCGGCCTCGTCACCGGCACGCAGGGCAGCCTGTCGACCGGCGAGGAGGTGCGCGAGGCACTCATCGCCCAGACCCCCCTGCGCCGCCTCGCGACGCCCGAGGACGTCGCCGGGCCGGTGCTGTTCCTCGCCGGCGACGGGAGCCGCTTCGTCACCGGCCAGGTGCTGCACGTCGATGGCGGCCTGGTGATGAGCTGAGCGGGCGGCGATCCGGCCGTCGTCCACGGATCAGGGGATGCCGACGCGGCAAGACGAGCGCGCCGTTTCGCGGGCTCCTCCACCGAAAAGATGACGCGCGCCATCAGTGCGCGACGTACCAGAACGGCGGAAAGGAGATCCTGCGATGCGCTATCTGCTGAGCTTCATCCTGCTTCTTGCCGCGACCACGGTGCCGCGGGCCAACGACCTCGATGATCTGCCGGACGTCGCCTGCGCGCAGGCGACGTCCGACGTCGAGCGGCAGCATCTCGGGTGCCGCGATCCCGGGCGCCCGCCGACGCAGTGGCAGAGCGCTCCGCCGCTCGACCGTTCGGAGGACGACTGATCCGGTCGGGCGCCGGCACGGTCGGCCGAGCACGCCCCGGCCTCGATAGAAGCGGGTTCCCTCCGCCTGTATCCGCAGCCGGATCCTGGAGAGACCCGGACCCTGATATGAGGACGACCCACGATGGCTCGTGCGCGTTCCCCTCGCCCCGCTTGCGGGGAGAGGCATCGGCGACCTCGGTGTCGCCGATGCGAGGCGGCGCCCCGACCCCGAAGGGATCGACCCGAGGGCGAGGGGACGAGGCCGGATGGGACTCCTCCGGCACCACCCCTTCACCCTCGCTTCGCCTTCGCCCGCCGCTTGCACGACGGGGCGGCGGGATCCTCGATCCCGGCGGCCCCTCTCCCACCCGGGAGAGGGGAGACGCGCCCCATCTTTCCCGGACAGTCCTGCCGCCCGCGGGGAAAGGAGAACCCTGCGCTCATCGTGGCGGGCTTTGGCTCGCTGATACGCATACCAGCTTCATCCGCCAGGGTCAGCGCCGCCTGTGAAACTGATGCGATTGCCTGACGAGCACCTCCGAACATCGGACCGCCAGCCTCGCGCGGTGGAGCCTCCGGCTCCACACACCTGGGCGAAACCGAAATCCTCAACAACCGCTTGAGATGATGAGGATTTCGCATGGGGTGGCCCCGGCCGGGGAGTGGCCGGGGCCGCGCCGCGTTCCGGACGGCCCGAGGGGGAGCGTGCCGTCCGGGGGCAGAATTCTAGAACGGCAGCAGGATGTCGAGATATTGCTGGCCGTAGCGGGGCTGCTGCACGTCGGTGATCTGGCCGCGGCCGCCATAGGCGATGCGGGCCTGGGCGATCTTGGTCGAGTCGATGGTGTTGTCGGACTCGATGTCCTCCGGCCGGATGACGCCGGCGACCACGAGTTCGCGCATCTCGAAGTTGATCCGGATCTCCTGCTTGCCCTCGATCACGAGGTTGCCGTTGGGCAGCACCTGGGTGACGATCGCCGCCACGTTGGTGGTCACCGTCTCGGCGCGCTGGATCGAGCCCGAGCCGTCGTTGGCGGTGGTGGCATCGGTGCTGAGGAGCTTCTCCGGGCTCGCCCCGCCGAGGAGCTTGGTGTTGCTCTCGACGCCGAAGGCGTTCGGGATGCCGAAGGATTCGCTGCTGGAACGCGAGCGCTTGGTCTCGTTGTTGAGGTTGGCCTTGTCGGTGACGTTGACCTTCACGGTGACGAGGTCGCCGACCCGGGCGGCGCGCTGGTCCTTGAAGAAGGCGCGCGAGCCGGTGCGCCACAGCGAGTTCGGCGCGTAGGACACCGCCTGCACCTCCGGCATCGGCAGGCGCACCGGCTTGTAGCCGGCCTGGGCGGTGGGATCCTCGATCGCCGACAGGGTCGGCGCGCGGCCGACATTGGCGAGGCGGTCGGCGGTGTTGCAGCCGGCCAGCGACAGGCCGAGCAGGGCCGGCGCGGCGAGGCGGGAGAGGCGCGGGCGCATCGAGAGCCTCCGTCAGCGCGGGGAGGGGACGGCGGAGGCGACGCGGCCGGGGGGCTGCCCGCCGTTCGGCGGCCCGACCATGACCCGGCCCGGCCCGATCACCGTGGCCTGGATCAGCTTCTTCGAGCCCGGGTTCAGCACCGAGACGACGGCGCCCATCGGGCCGCCCTCCTTCGCCTGCCCGCGCATCGACAGGGCGACGCCCGGGGTCTCGTACACGATGGTCACGGCCTCGCCGCGGGCGACGAGGTCGGGCCGCGCGAGGTCGCCGGCCCGCAGCGGCATCGACGCCGCGAGGGGGCGCTGCGCCACCTGCCCGACGAGGGCGGAGGGGTCGGCCGATGCCTCGGCCGGCATGCCGTCGCGCGGGCGGCGCTCGACGGTGACGTCCCCGGCCGCGACGGTCTCGCCGCGGGCGAGCGCCCGGACCAGCACCGCGACCTCGACCATCTCGACGACCTGGCCGGCGACGCGCAGCGTCGCCTGCCGCTCGCCGACGCTGACGAGGGCCGTGACCCGGCGCAGGCGCGGATCGTAGACGAGCTCCGAGGCCGCGACGGCGCCGTCGAGTTCGAGCGGCACGCTCATGGCGGGCGCCTCGCCCTCGAACAGCACCGAGACGGCGGCGGCATCGAGCCCGCGCAGCCGGGCCAGGGCGGTCTTCACCGCGGCCTCGATCTCCGGCGTGCCGATGCGCCGGGCGGCGCGGCGCACGCTGACCTGGACCCGGCCGCCGCTCTCCGGCGCGTCGAGCCCGAGGGCGGCGACCGCCTCGGCGATGCGCCGGACCTGGATCGTGCCGGTGGCGCCGATCGCCGGCGCCCGGAACAGCGGCCGGTCGGCGAAGTCGGCGGGGGCGTCGGCGACGAGGTCGCTCAGCGTGATGACGTCGCGCTTCGCCGTGATGTCGCCGCGCAGGCTCGGGCGCGCCGGATCGGCGGCGGCGGGAAGCGCGATCACGAGGGCGAGGCCGGTGGCGAGGAGGAACTTCATGGCGAGCCTCAGCCGCGGAACATCTGCGAGGTGGTGGAGAGCATCTGGTCGGCGGCGGTCACGACCTTCGAGTTCATCTCGTAGGCGCGCTGCGCCGCGATCAGCGACGAGATCTCGGTGACGGCGTTGACGTTGGCCTCTTCGAGGTAGCTCTGCTGGAGCGAGCCGAAGCCGTCGGTGTTCGGGTTGCCGACCACCGGCGGGCCGGAGGCCAGGGTCTCGGTGAACAGGTTGTCGCCGGCCGATTCGAGCCCGACCTTGTTGACGAAGCGGGCGATCTGGAGCTGGCCGATCTGCTGCGGCGCGGTCTGGCCCGGCACCGTCGCCTGGACCGTGCCCGAGGCGCTGATGGTGACGCCGGTGGCGTTGTTCGGCACCGCGATCGCCGGGTTGAGCAGGTAGCCGTCGCGGGTGACGATCTGCCCCTGCGGGTCGAGGTCGAACGAGCCGTCGCGGGTGTAGGCGGTGCGGCCGTCCGGCAGGGTGACCTGGAAGAAGCCCTCGCCGCGGATCGCGACGTCGTAGGTCTTCTCCGTCGAGGACAGGGTGCCCTGGGACATCACCCGGGCGGTCGAGGTGGTCTTCACGCCCGAGCCGAGCGACAGCCCGGCCGGCAGCATGTTGTTCTGGTCGGAGGTCGCTGAGCCGGCCCGGCGCAGGTTCTGGTAGAGCAGATCCTGGAAATGCGCCTGCTGGCGCTTGTAGCCGGTGGTCCGCAGGTTGGCGATGTTGTTGGAGATGACCTGGACGTTGAGTTCCTGGGCCGCCATGCCGGTGGCGGCTGCGTAGAGGGCGCGCATCGCTCAGACCCCCCTTACGCCGTGCCGACATCGGCGAGGCGCTGGAGCGCCGTGCCGTGCAGGGTGTCGAGGCGCGACACCGCCTCGGCGATCATCGCGTAGGTGCGGTTGACCTCCATCAGCCGGCTCATCGCCAGGACCGGGCGGACGTTCGAGCGCTCCAGCGCCCCGGGCTCGACCCGGGCCTGAGGCCCGGCCGGAACGGCGGGGCCCGTGGAGGCGTAGAGGTTGGCGCCGGCATGGGTCAGGCCCTGCGGGTCGGCGAAGGTGACGAGGCGGACCTTGTCGCGGTTGCCGAGGTTGGTCGACAGGGTGCCGTCCGCCCCGATCGTCGCGCCGGTCTCCCGGTCGTTGATCTGGATCGGGCCGCCCTGGCCGAGCACCGGGTAGCCGTCGCTGGTCACGAGGCGCCCCCCGGCATCGAGCTCGAAGGCGCCGTTGCGGGTGTAGCGCTCGCCCTGCGGGGTCTGGACCGCGAAGAAGGCGTCGCCGCGGATCGCGACGTTGAGCGGGTTGCCGGTGCTCTCGATCGAGCCCTGGCTCATGTCGAGGGCGGTGCCGGCGTCGATGACGTAGGACAGGCGCCGGTCGGGGCGCTGGAACGTCTCCGCGCTCGCCTTCGGCATCAGGTATTCCTGGAACCGCGTCGACCGCGCCTTGAAGCCGGTGGTCGAGGCGTTGGCCACGTTGTTGGCGATCACCTCCAGCTCGCGGCCGAGGGCGACCTGGGCCGACAGCCCGATCAGTTGCGCATTCTGCATCGCCGTCCAACTCCCCGGACGTTGCGGTCACCTGCCGGACCGGCCCGCTCCCCAGCGGCCCGCCCGACCCCTCCGCCGTCGCAGGGCGCGTGCCAGGGCCGAGGAAATTTTTTCTGCCGCTAGATCAATGTATTGATCGGAACAGTGCTGCCCTGCGCAGGCCGGCTCGCGCCGCCGCCCGGCAGCTTCGCCCCGGCAGAATCTGCCGCCTTAACGGCGTGTTAACCATATCGGACTACCCCTGACGGCACCTCCCGGCGGGGCGAGCGGCGGGGGATCGAAGGACGTCAGGGGATGGCCAGGAAGCCGAAGAAGGCGCCGGAGGACGAGGGCGAGGACGCCCCGGACGCGCCGCCTGCCGGCAACGGCCGCAAGAAGAAGCTGATCCTCGCCGGCCTCGCAGCGCTCGTCCTCGCCGGCGGCGGGGCCGGCGGTTTCCTGGTGATGCGCGGCAGGGCGTCGCAGGCCGAGAAGCCGGCCGCGGAGACGAAGCCGGTCGTCGCCTTCCTCGACATGCGCGAGATGATCATGAACCTCGCCTCCGAGCCGGGCGCGGGCCAGCCGCGCTTCATCAAGCTGCGGGTGACGCTGGAGATGCGCGACGCCAAGGTCGCCGCCGAGGTCCAGCCGCTGATGCCGCGGGTCGAGGACACCTTCCAGGTCTACATCCGCGAGTTGCGCCCGCCCGACCTCGAAGGTTCGATGGGGACCTACCGCCTGCGCGAGGAACTGCTGCGCCGGGTCAACGTCGCGGTCTACCCCGCCCGCGTCGACGCGGTGCTCTTCAAGGACTTCGTGATCCAGTAAGGACCCGCCGTGGCCGGACCCGACGACGACATCATCGACGACGACGACTGGGCGGCGGCGCTGATCGAGCAGGGCGGCGGCGGCGACGCGTCCCTGGCCGAGGAATGGGGCGCGGCGCTGGCCGAGCAGGGCACCGCGACGCACGCGAGCGACATGGCGGCCGAATGGGCCAACATGATCGACGAGGGCGAGTCGGACCACCTGCCCGAACTCGCCGGCAACGACCGCATCCTCAACCAGGAGGAGATCGACCAGGTCCTCGGCTTCTCGCTGAGGGAGCTCACCGCGTCGGGCGCCGGGGGCATCCGCGCCATCGTCGATTCGGGCGTCGTCAGCTACGAACGCCTGCCGATGCTCGAAATCGTCTTCGACCGGATGATCCGGTTGCTGTCGACGAGCCTGCGCAACTTCTTCCAGGACAACGTCGAGGTCACCCTCGACAACATCACCTCGGTCCGGTTCGGCGACTACCTCAACGCGATCCCGCTGCCGACCCTGCTCGGGGTGTTCAAGGCCGAGGCGTGGGAGAATTCCGGCCTCGTCACCGTCGATTCCAACCTCGCCTACGCCACCCTCGACCTCCTGCTCGGCGGCAAGCGCGGCGGCACCACGGCGCGGCTCGACGGGCGCCCCTTCACCACGATCGAGATGCAGCTCGTGCGCCGGATGCTCGAGATCATCCTCGGCGACCTCGAATCCTCGTTCCAGCCGCTGTCGCCGGTGCGCTTCGTCATCGACCGCATCGAGACCAACCCGCGCTTCGCCACCATCACCCGGCCGGCCAACGCCGCGATCCTGATCGACCTCAAGCTCGACATGGAGGGGCGCGGCGGCCTGCTCCAGATCCTGTTTCCCTACGCCACGATCGAACCGATCCGCGACCTGCTGCTCCAGAGCTTCATGGGCGAGAAGCTCGGCCGCGACCACATCTGGGAGAGCCATCTCGCCACCGAGATCTGGCAGGGCCGACGTCGCGGTCGAGGCGGTGCTGCACGAGATGATGCTGCCGCTGAAGCGCGTCCTCTCGCTCGAGGTCGGCGACACCATCATGTTCAACGCCAAGCCGTCCGACCTCATCACCCTGCGCTGCGGCGACTGGGCGATGTCGCAGGGGCGGATCGGGCGGCTCGACGACAACATCGCGGTGCAGGTGACGCGGCCGCTGCGCCGCGCCCGCACCACCTTCGCGGCCTTCGAGGCCTCGATGAAGAACCAGAACAACGGCTGAGCATGGCCGTCGCGCACGAGGAGCCCGGCCTGTGAGCCCGATCGTCAACATCCTGGCCGACGCGATGGTGGCGGTGCTGCTCGTCGCCAGCATCGTCTCCTCGGTCGCCCTGAGCCGGCGCATCACCCGGCTCAAGGCCGACGAGGCCGCCCTGCGCCAGACCATCGGCGACCTGATGATGGCGACCGAGACCGCCGAGCGGGCGATCGCGGGCCTGCGCACCACGCTCGGCGAGTGCGACCGGACGCTCGCCGAGCGCCTGCGGGTCGCCGAGCGCTACGCCGCCGACCTCGCCGGGCAGGTCGCGGCGGGCGAGGAGGTGCTCGGCCGCATCGGCCGCATCGTCGCCCAGGCCCGGCCCGCCCCGGCCGAGATGCGGCCGGCCCCGATCGTGGAGCGGCCGGTCCCGGCCGATTCGCGCCGGCCCGCGATCCGTCGCGACGAGGCCGAGCCCTCGGTCGAGGCGCGGCCGGTGAGTACGGCGGAACGCCTCGGCGCCGCCGCCGCCGCCGCGCGGGCGCTGAGCGAGCGGGCCCTGAGCCGGTTGCAGGGTCAGGCGGCATGACCGTCGCCGAGCGTCTGCGCCGCATCGCGGCCGCGCGGTTTCCCGGCATCGCCCCGCCTCCCCGCCGTCCCGCCGGCAGGGCGGTGAAGCCGGTGACGAAGGAATCCTGGCGGCCGCCGGCGCTGCGGCTGCGCCTGATCGACGCCGTCGCCCTGGCGGCGGGAGGGCTGCTGGTTCTCAAGCTCGGCGCCCTGGCGACCGAGGATCCCCGGGGGCAGGCCGGGTTCGCCCGGGCGCTGTCCCACGCCCGCAGCGGCTATGGCGAGCCGCCCGAACCGGTGGTCACCGGCTCGACCGCGTCGAAGCCCGCCTCCTCCCCTGCGATCCGCCTGGGGCCGCAGGAGCCGATGCCGCCGGCGCCGCCGGACGTCTCGCCGACCGAGCGCGCGCTGCTGGAGAAGCTCGACGCCCGGCGCGACGCGCTCCAGCAGCGAAGCCGCGACCTCGAAGCCCGGGAGCAACTGATCGGCAACGTCGAGCGCAAGGTCGAGGGGCAGCTCGACGACCTGCGCAAGCTGGAGGCTCGGGAGGGCGAGGCCGCCAAGCCGTCGGAGGCCGAGACCGCCGCGCTCCGGAGCATCGTCACCATGTACGAGACGATGAAGCCGAAGGAGGCCGCACGGGTCTTCGACCGGCTCTCCCTCGACGTGCTGGTGCCGGTGGTCCTCGGCATGAACCCGCGCAAGATGGCCGAGGTCCTGGCCGTGATGCAGCCCGAGGCGGCCGAGCGGCTGACCGTGGCCCTGGCTCAGCGCGCTCGCAAGGGTCCGTCCAAGGCGCCGGCCGCGACCGCCACCGCGCTGCCGCCGACCGAGCTGCCGGCGATCGGGCCGTCGGGGCGCTGAGCAGGGTCCGGACGACCCGCTCGGGACCTCTCCGGCCGGCGTCGATCCCGACGGACGCGGCCGGTCAGCGGCGCGATTCCGCGCTGCCGTGAAGGGCGCGCTCCACCGCGGCGAGGGCGCGGTTGTACGCCTTGGCCTCGTTCTCGTGCGGCCGGTCGGAGCGTTCCAGGAGCTTCCCGTGCTTGCGGATCGCCCAGCCGAAATGGCCTTTCGGAACGCTCAGGGGTGAGACTTCGATCGTGAAGGGGTACAGGTTGTCTTCGGTCATTGCGCGGTTATCGCACACCCTGGCCGTGATGACCAACGTTCGAGCATCAACTTCGATGGCTCGCCCCCCACAAGGCCGATCGAGGGTCCTGCTCCGTGACACCATGGATTGAAGTCGACACCGCCACCATCCCGGGGCAGGGCGAGCCGATGCGGCTCATGCGCCAGGACGACGTGTTCACGATCTGCGTCGGCAACATCGAGCTGATGAGCAGCCTGTCCTCCCAGTCCGAGGCGGTCCTGGCGACGCATGTCTGCGAGCGCCTGCGCGACCCTCCAAGCGCCAGGATCCTCGTCGGCGGGCTCGGGATGGGGTTCACGCTGCGCGCCGCCCTCGACGCCCTCGGTCCGGACTCGCGCGTCGTGGTGGCGGAACTGGTGCCCGCGGTGGTGGCCTGGGCCCGCGGCCCGCTCGCCCACCTCTATGCCGGCTGCCTCGACGACCCCCGCGTCGAGATCCGTCAGGACGACGTCAACCGGGTCATCCAGGAGGAGCCGGCGTTCTACGACGCCATCCTGCTCGACGTCGACAACGGCCCGGAGGGAATGACGCGGACCGCGAACGACCGGCTCTACGACGAGTGGGGTCTGAAGCGGGCCCGCTACGCCCTGAAGCCCGGCGGCGTCCTGGCGGTGTGGTCCGGCGGACCGGACCGGAAGTTCAAGGCCCGCCTTCGCCGGACGGGCTTCGCGGTCGAGGAGCGCCGCGTCCACGCGCACGGGACGAGCGGGCGTCGGCACGTCCTGTGGTTCGCGACGCTCCCTCACGGGCGCGAAGATTCGATCCGCGCCTTCAGGCCGAGCGGACCAGCCGCGTGATCGCGAGCGGGGGACGCCCGGATTTCTCGGCGATCTCCCGGTCCTGCTCCTCGATGACCGAGCGCGCCGGCGCATCGCCCTCGTGGCTGCCGAGGACGGCGCGGGGCACCCGACGGTTGGATCGTCGCGATCCATCCTCGTAGTAGACGTCGAACAGCACGAAGCCGCCGTCCTGCGGCTTCGGCTTCTGTTTGGATCGCAGCATTCTCAGTTCTCTTCCGGCTTCTCGTCCGGCGTGTCGCTGGCCGGCTCGGTCTGAGCCTCGGGGGTCGGCTTGTAGGCGGGCTTGTTCCTGGCGGAGCGGTGCTTCGGGTCCTGAGCCGCGCGCTCGGGCAGCGGCGCGAGCCGTGCCATGCGTTTGTTGAAATCGTCGCTGGAGACTCCGCGGGCGGAGCCCGTGATGACGCTCTTGGCCATGGCTGGCCTCTCGCACTCGCCCGATCATACACCCGCGTCGGGGTGACGGGTCGGAAGCAGCCCGGGCGCCGACGTCGTGCCGGCTCGCCGGGCTGCCTGATCCAGAAGATAGGTGGCATCGCAGCCATCTTCCAGGTACGGCCCTGTCAGCGGCCGGCGGCTGCCGGATCGGCCGTCGCGCCGTCCGATGGGTTCTCCGGAATCGGGATGCGGGGCGATGTGGAACGCTGAGGTGCTGAGTGTCGATGCGTCGGACGGCTGTCGCATCTGGGTGCGTGCACCCCGTGCGTTTCCCCACGGCCTCGATGAACTCGTCGGCGCTCCGCTGATCGTCGAGGGCGTCGAGCGCTCGATCGCGGATGTGGAGGAGCCGGACGACGGACGGATCCTCGGTCCGGGCGACCGCCTCGGCCTCATCCTCGATCCGCTCGGGGACTGAGGGCGAAGGTTCTTACAATCCCTCCCTCAACCGGCTAGGCTGGCCCTCGTCGATGTCGGCCCGCCTGCGCGGCCGCACCCCGCTGTGCCACCGAGGCAGCGTGTGATCCGGGGTTCCTCTCCGATCTGTCGATTTTCCCAGAGGACGCCCCGTCCTTGCCTTTGATCGAGGAGACGATCCCATGAGCACCGGGACCGTGAAGTGGTTCAACGAAACCAAGGGTTACGGCTTCATCCAGCCCGATGACGGCACGAAGGACGTGTTCGTGCACATCTCCGCCGTCGAGCGTGCCGGCCTGCGCACCCTCAACGACGGCCAGAAGGTCACCTACGAGCTGGAGACCGACCGTCGCACCGGCAAGCAGTCGGCCGGCCAGCTCCAGGTCGGCTGACCGAAGGCGCTCCGTCGCCCGAGCGCGCTCCCGGGCGACGGCCCGGAACGGCGGACGGTTTCGGGCGCCGGATCCCCTCTTCCGGCCGGATGATACGATGTCCGGAAAATTCCTTCCGGACATCGTATCTCCAGCCCGTGCGGCGCAGAGCTTTGCTCTGCGCCGCACCTGAGAGAAGCCGATTTCCGAATTGCGAAGCAATCGATCGGAAACCGTATCGAAGCTCACGCGGCGCGTGAGCGAAGCCGGTTTCTGCATCGCGAAGCGATCAATCAGAAACCGTATGAGGGGCCCCACGTCCGGTTCCCGACCCCTCGCGGACCGGTCGCCGGACCCTGGCAGGATCCGATCGCGACCTGATCGGATCCCTGCTCCGGCATCGGCAGGTCGGCCCGCGCCGAGCGCGGGTTCGCCTGACCGCACGGTCGCCGTGCCCGCTACGCGGCCTTCCCCTGTTTCCGGACCGCCGGGGCGCCGGCGAGGTGAGATCCGGTGACCGGAACGGCTGGTCGCGAGACGTCGCCCCCCCGATGACGCCGCCGACCCGCCGAGCTGCCTCGCGGCACATCAGGCTCCTGATCCCGATCTCCTTCCCCTCCGTTCAGTCGTCCGCGATACGCTCTCGTGCGGGTCGGTCGAATCCAGCGTGGGGCCAGGATTGATGGGCGAGACGGCGCGGGCTCATACACGCAGAGCGTGTATCAATGCTTAACAGTGTCATGCGGCCGGCGCATGCCACGGCGTCCCGACACCGGGATTGTGCGGCGCAGCGATGCGTGCGATACAGCCGGACATGCACGGACGCGATGGCGTCGCGTCCGTGTCGCCCTCCTTGGGCGTTTCCTCCCTAGACTTCAGGCCGCCCGAGAGGGCGGCTTTTTCTTTGTCGGTTGCCGGTCGGCGGCCCCGTCACCCCGTGCGCGGCGCCGCCGGTGGCTCGCCGGACCCGGTTTCACCCGCTCCGGTCCGGTTCCGGGCGAAGCGGTTAAGCCGGTATTAGCTCTGGCGGCACATCTTGGCCGCCGGGAGCGGCAGTGGAACGCGGCATGGGGCATCGGGGCAAAGGCGGGGGAGGGGCGGCGCTCCTCGTCGCCCTGGCGGGATTCCTCGCCGGCGTGCCCTGTGCCATGGCCGCCCAGCTCGTCGCGATCGAGGGCCGCGAGCAGCGCAACTTCGGCCGCATCGCCCTGACCTTCGACCGCGGCGTCAAGGTGACCGCGAAGCTGTCCGGGACCGTGCTGGTGCTGGCGTTCCGCGAGCCGGCGCCCGTGCGCGGAGAGCGCCTCGCCGCCGAGATGCCGGCCTATGTCGGGCAGGTGCGCCGCGATCCCGATGGAAGCGGCCTGCGCCTCGCGCTGCAGCAGCCGCTGAAGGTCAACGTTCTCGAAGCCGGCGAGCGGGTGTTCGTCGACCTGCTGCCCGAGGGCTGGAGCGGGCTGCCGCCGGGCCTGCCGCCGGAGGTCGTGGCCGACCTCGCCCGCCGGGCCGAGGAGGCCGAGGCGCGCCTGCGCCGCGAGGCCGCGCGCGACCAGAGGCCGGTGCCCCTGCGCCCCGAAGTCGCCGAGCTGCCCACCCTGACCCGGCTGTCGATCCCGCTGCCCCGGGGCGCCGCGGCCCATCTCGACCGGGCTGGACCGGAGCTGCGCCTGCGCTTCCCCGGCGCCTACGCCCCCGAACTCGGCGACACCCTGTCGCGTCTGCGTCCCGCCATCGTCGCCCTCGACGCCGGGGGAGGGAGCGATGCGACCCGGCTCACCCTGACCCTCGCCGAAGGCTACGAGGCCGAAGGGTTTCGCGACGACGACGCCTACACCCTCGACATCGCCAGGAAGGGGGGGAGGCGGGGACAGGACGCCGCCCCGCCGGCATCGGGGCCGGCCGTCCCGCAAGCCGCCGGCGCGGTCGCTCCGGCGCCGGGTCCGGTGCCCGGTCCGGCGGTGCCGAATCCGGCATCACCCGGTCCGGCCGTACCGGGTCCCGCGGCGCAGGGGCCGGCTCCGATCCCGGCCGCGATCCCGCCCCGTGCGTCGCCAGCCCCGACGCCCCCGCGGCCTGCCGGGGGCCCTCCGCCCGTCGCCGCCGAGCCCGTGGCGGCCCCGGCCGGTCCCGCATCCATGCCCGGCCCGGTCCAGGCGCGGGTCGCACGGGCGGGCGACGCGCTGCGGATCGGCTTCCCGTTCGCGGTTCGACCGCCCGCGGCCCTGTTCGAGCGCGGCGGCGTGGCGACGCTGGCCTTCGAGAGCCCGGCCCTGATCCGGCTCGACGCCGCGCTCCTGCCGGGAAGCATCCCGTCGCCGGGCGGCGGCACGACGTCGCCGGCCGGCCCGCGACTGATCGAATCCTCCCGCGAGGGCGGCTTCATGGTGCTGCGCTTCGCCGTCCCCGGCGGGGCCCTGGCTCAGCTCGTGGCCGGGGACGATCAGGGCTGGGACCTCGTCCTCGGTGATGGCGCCGCGCCGGGGGCGAGCCCGCTGGTGCCGCGCCGGGCCGCCGACGAGGCCGGCAAGCCCGCGATGGCGGTGCCGCTGCCGCGCCCGGGCGGCGCCTTCTGGCTCGATCGCGACGGCGAGCGGATCGCCGTGGTGACCGGCCTCGGGCCGCGGACCGCCGGGGTGGCGAAGCGCGGCCGCTTCGTCGAGTTCGAGATCCTGGCTAGCCGACAGGGCGTGGCGGTGCTGGCCGGAGCCGACGACCTCGTTGTGCGGCCCGGTCTCGACGAGGTGACGATCACGCGGCCGGGAGGGCTCGCCGTGTCGCCGGTCGTCGCCGAGGCGCTCGATGCCGGCGTGCCGGTCCAGCCCGACGCCCTGGCGGTGGAGGCGGGGCGCTGGCGCGAGGATCGCCGCGGCCACGGCCTCGCCCGCATCCACGAGGCCGGTGTGGCGGCCGCCGCGGCGGAGCGGCCCGCCCGCCCGGCCGCCCGGATCGACCTCGCCCGGGCGCTGATGGCGAACGGCCTCTACGCCGAGGCCGCCTCGGTGCTGGCCTACGCCTTCAAGGAGGATGCGGTCCTGGCCGCGGACCGCCGCAACCGGATTCTCGCCGCGATCTGCGCGGTGATGACCGACCGGGCGTCGGCCGCCGCCGAGGCGCTCGGCGACGACGCCCGGGCCGGGCAGGACCCGGAGACCCGCCTGTGGCGGGCGATGCTGGACGCCGGCGCCGGGCGCCGCGTCGCCGCCCTCGCGGCGTTCAAGGCCGGCCTGCCGGTGATCGAAGCCTATCCCGAGGAATTGCAGTTGCCGCTGCTCCTCGCCGGAGCGCGGGTCGCCCTCGACGGCCGCGACCCGGCCTTCGCCCAGAAGCTCCTCACGCTCGCCGGCCCCCTGGCCGAGACACCGCTCGGGCGGGATCAGGTCGCCTTCCTGCGCAACCGGTTCGCCGAGGAGATCGGGCAGGACGAGCAGGCGCTGCGGGAGTACCGGCGCCTGTCGGAGGCCGGGGAGCGACCGGTCGCCGCCGAGGCGACGCTGCGGCTCGTCGACCTCGGCCAGACCTCCGGCAGGATCGAGCGGGAGGAGGCGACCGACCGGCTGGAGCGCCTCGCCCTCACCTGGCATGGCGCGCCGTTCGAGCCCGCGATCCTCGGCCGGCTCGGGCGCCTCTACGCCGAGGCGGGACGCTGGCGCGACGCCTTCGCCACCGCCCGCCGGGCCAACCGGCTCTACCCCGACGACCCGGCCACCCGCGACCTCCACGAGGCGACCGTCGCGCTGTTCGCCGCGCTGTTCCTCACCGACAAGGGAGCGAGGCTCGGGCGGGTCGAGGCGCTGGCGCTCTACTTCGACTTCAAGGAGTTCACCCCGGTCGGCCGGCAGGGCGACGAGATCGTGCGCCGCCTCGCCGACCGCCTCGTCGCCCTCGACCTCCTCGATGCCGCCGGCGACCTGCTCCAGCATCAGGTCGACAAGCGCCTCACCGGTGCCGCCCGGGCGATGGTGGCGGCCAAGCTCGCGACGATCCGGCTGATGGACGACCGTCCGCTCCAGGCGCTTCAGGTGCTCCAGGCGACCCGCCTGCCGGAGCTTCCTCCCACGGTGCGCGACGCCCGGCTGCTCCTCGAGGCCCGCGCCCTGTCGGACCTCTCGCGCACCGACCTCGCCCTGGAGAAGCTCGACGGGGTCAGCGGTCCGGAGGCCGGGCGGCTGCGGGCCGACGCCCTCTGGGCCGCCCGCCGCTGGCGCGAGGCCGGGGAGGCGCACGAGGCCCTGGTCGCCGCCCGCTGGCGCGAGCCCGGGCCGCTGAGGGACGAGGAGCGCGCCGACGTGCTGCGGGCGGCCATCGCCTACGCGCTCGCCGAGGAGGCGATCAGCCTCGACCGCCTGCGCACCAAGTTCATGCCGAAGATGGCCGAGAGCGCCGACGCCCGGGCCTTCGCGCTGCTCTCCGCCCCCAGCCCCTCCGGCACGACCGCCTTCCGCGACCTCGCCCGGCGGGCGATCACCGCCGACACCCTGTCCGGGTTCCTGACCGCCTACCGGGCGCGCTATCCCGAGATCGCCGCGCCGTCGCGTCCGGCCGCGCCGGCGCCGGCCAACCCGCCATCCGCCGCCGAGGCGAGCCGCGCCTCCGGTCCGCCCCCGGGGTGATGGGTCTCCGGCGGTGGCCGGCTCGGCCGAGCCTTGGCTTTGCGGATGCCGGCGACCCGCGTCACGCGCTCTCGGCCAGCACGGTGCCTTGCGGCAGGTCGAGGACGAAGACGGCGCCCCGGTCCGTCGCCGGCACGGCGAGCCGGCCGCCGAGCTGCCGGGCGAGCCGGGTCACCACCCGCATGCCGAGGCTCTTCGAGGCGAAGGTCGCGACGTCGAACCCCGCCGGCATGCCGACGCCGTCGTCGGCGACGACGAGGCGCAGCGTTCCGTCCTGGTGGCGCTCGGCCTCGACCCGGACCGCCCCGCTGCCGCCCGGATAGGCGTACTTGATCGCGTTGGTGACGAGTTCGTTGACGTAGAGCCCGAGCGGGATCGCCGTGTCCGCGGTGAGCGACGCCTCCGGCATCCGGCAGGTGACGGCGTGGTGCGGCGCGCTTCCGGCGAGCCGCCCGACCAGGGTGCCGAGGAAGTCCGGCAGGCACACCCGCGTCACGCCGGGCTCGCGCCAGAGCTGGTCGTGGACCTGGGCCACCGCCTCGACCCGGGCCTGGGCGTCGGCGAGGGCGGCGCGCACGTCGGCGTTCTCGCTCGCCCTCGCCTGGAGGGTGAGCAGCCCGGCGACGATCGACAGGCTGTTCTTGACCCGGTGGCTCATCTCGCGGCTGAGCAGCTCCTGCCGCTCCACCGCCTCGCGCAGGCGGGCCTCGGTCCGCTGCCGCTCGATGGCGCCCCCGAGCAGGTTGGCGAAGCCCTGCATGAACGCGATGTCGGCCTCCTCGAACGCCCCCTCGCGGGTGTCGTCGACCTCGAGCACGCCGTAATGGCCGTCGCGGTTGCTGATCAGCACGTTGATCGCCCGGCGCACGCCGTGCTCGGCCATGAGCCGCGGGGTGCGGAACCGGGTCTCGTTCTCGAGGTGGTTGGAGATCACCGGGTGGCCGGTCTTCAGGGCGAAGCCGGCGGGCGAGGCGAGGTCGGCGCCGACCTCCGCCTTGCCGACGACGTCCGGGCCCCAGCCGATGCCGGCGCAGACCAGCAGCGTGTCGTGCCCCGGCTTGTACTCCAGCGCCTTGCAGAACTGCGCCTGCATGCCCTCGGCGCACAGCTCGGTCGCGCGCTGGAGCAGCGGCAGAATCTCGGGCTCGCGCAGGGCCTCGACCCCGAACTGCGACAGGATCACCTGCTGGCGCAGGCGCAGATCGAGGGCCGGAGCGTGCGTCGGGTCTGACAGTGCGGCATCCTCTCGGGCGGAAGGCATGGCGGTTCGTTCGGCCGGTCCGGCGGTGATCGGGGGAGGATAGGCGGCGCGTCGACGGTGACCAGACCCCGGGGACGAACCGCGGCCGGCCGGGTGCGATGTCGCGCCGCCTCGCGCGCGCCGGTGCGCGCCTCGGCGGGGTTGCGTGAGGCCGCGCCGCCGGGTTCCCTGTTCCCGCATCGCCCCCGTCCGCCGGGATCCGTCGGATCGTCTCGGCCGGAGAGAGGGCCGGGTAACCAATCCGCCGGATCGCCGCCGCGGCGATGGCGCAACCTCATCGCGCATTCACGAATGGTGCGCCTCATGCGCGAGTTCCCGGCTCGGAAAAAGTTCGGGTCGAAAGAGGATCGCCACCGGTGCTGAAGGTTCTCGGCTGCTTCGTCGACGCGCATGATCTGCGGCTGGTGGCGCTCGCCGCCGCGGTCTGCGCCCTCGCTTCGGTCACGGCGATCTGGCTGCTGTGCCACGCCGCCCGGACGGCCGGGCGAACCCGGTTCGCCTGGCTCGCCGTCGCCGCGATCGCGGGCGGATCGGGGATCTGGGCCACGCACTTCATCGCCATGCTGGCCTTCTCGCCGGATCTGCCGGCGGCCTACGCGGTCGGCCGCACCGCGCTCTCGCTGGTCCACGCGATCGTCCTCACCGGCCTCGGCCTCCTGGTGGCCGTGCTGCCCGGTGCGCGGATCCTGCGCGGGCTCGGCGGCGCGATCGCGGGCGGCGGCATCGCGGCGATGCACTATACCGGCATGGCGGCGTTCCAGATCGCCGGCCGCATCGACTGGGATCCGGCGCTGGTGGCGGCCTCGATCGGGCTCGGCGCGCTGTTCGGGGCGGCTTCGGTGATCGTCGCCCTCGCCGGGCCGCAACTCCGCTGCCGGTTCGCCGGCGCGGCGTTGCTGCTCGTCGCCATCTGCGGCCACCACTTCACCGCCATGGGGGCGGTGACCCTCGTGCCGGATCCCGCGGTGGAGATCCCGGCCGGTGCCGTCCCGCCGCACTGGCTCGCCGTCGCGGTGGCGCTGGCCAGCCTCGCCATCCTGCTCCTCGCCTGCGCCGCGCTCGCCGTCGACCTGCGCGACCGCCGCCTCGCCGTCCAGGAGGGCGAGCGCCTGCGCAGCCTCGCCAACGCCGCCGTCGAGGGTCTCGTGGTCTGCCGCGGCGACGTGATCGTCAGCGCCAACGACAGCTTCGCCGCCCTGGTGGGAACCTCGACCGCGGCCCTCGCGGGCGCCGTCCTGTCGGCCTATCTGCCGGGCGACGCGATCCGCCTCGCTCTCGCGGCGCGGCCGGATCAGGCGGTGGAGGCCGACCTGCGCCGGACCGCCGGCGAGGCGATCCCGGTCGAGGTGATCCTGCGGCCGGTGGAGTACGCCAACCAGCCGCATTACGCCGTCGCGGTGCGCGACCTGCGGGCGCGCCGGCGGGCCGAGCGGCAGATCCAGTTCCTCGCCCACCACGATCCGCTCACCGGCCTCGCCAACCGCGCCAGCTTCCACGCCCGGATGGATCAGGAGATCCGCCTCGCCGAGGCGAGCGGGCGCAAGCTCGCGGTGCTGTGCCTCGACCTCGACCGCTTCAAGGACGTCAACGACCTGTTCGGCCACGCCGCGGGGGACGCGATGCTGGTCGGCGTGGCGCGCGCCGGGGACGGCCTGCTGGCCGAGGGACAGATGATGGCGCGCCTCGGTGGGGACGAGTTCGCGATCCTGGCGACCTTCGAGCACGCCGTCGGGGCCGGGCGGCTCGCGGAGGCGCTGCTGGAGACGCTGCGCCAGCGCAACCTGGAGACGCCGGGCGGGCCCCTCGTCGCCGCCAGCATCGGCGTCGCGGTGTATCCCGACGATGCCGGGGACCGGACGACGCTCCTGAGCTACGCCGACACCGCCCTGTACCGGGCCAAGGCGGAGGGAAGGGGCACCTACCGCTTCTTCGAGGCGGCGATGGGGACGGAGGTGCGCGAGCGCCGCCGGCTGGAACAGGATCTGCGCCATGCCGTCGCCCGGGGCGAGATGCGGATCGTCTACCAGCCCCAGAGCCGGGTCATGAACGGAGAGGTGACCGGGTTCGAGGCACTGCTGCGCTGGCAGCGGGGCGGTCGGGGCCTGGTGTCGCCGGTCGCCTTCATCCCGATCGCCGAGGAATCGGGGCTGATCCTTCCGATCGGCGAGTGGGTGCTGCGCGAGGTCTGCCGCGAGGCCGTGGGGTGGCCGCGCCCGCTCGGCGTCGCGGTCAACGTCTCGGCGGTGCAGATCCACCATCCGGGCTTCGTCCAGACCCTGCACGACATCCTGCAGGAGACCCGGCTCGATCCGGCCCGCCTCGAGATCGAGCTGACCGAGACGGCGCTGATCCGCGATCCCGAGCGGGCCCGTGCGACGCTGCAGCAGGTCAAGCGGCTCGGGGTCGGCATCGCGATGGACGATTTCGGCACCGGCTACTCGTCGCTGTCGAACCTGCGCGCGTTTCCGTTCGACAGGATCAAGATCGACCGGTCGTTCATCCGGTCCGTCGACCGCAACAGCCAGACCGCCGCGATCGTCCGCTCGGTCCTCGGCCTCGGGCGCGGCCTCGACCTGCCGGTCGTCGCCGAGGGCGTCGAGACGCAGCAGGAACTGAGCTTCCTCCAAGCCGAGGGCTGCCAGGGCGCACAGGGCTACCTGATCGGACGCCCGGCTCCGATCGGCGCGTTCCACGAGCACACGCACGGCGCGGTCCCGGGTGAGGAGGTTCGCGCCGCCTGATACGATGTCCGGACGATCAGTTCCGGACATCGTATCACCAGCCCGCGCGGCGGAGCTTCGCTCCGCACGCATGATCGAAGTCGGTTTCCGCATCGCGAAGCGATCGATCGGAAACCGTATGAGACCGGAGCCTTGCATCCTCCGGCGATCCCGACTTCAACGGTCGCCTCGTCCGGACCTGCTCCCGGGGCTGACCCGGTGCGCGAGGGGCTCCGACGCATCCGAAGGGGATCCAGGATGGCCAGAAGCACAGCCGCCGCCCACATGGCCGGTCTCGGGGCGATCCTCTGTCTGCCCGTCGCGGCGAGCGCCGCTCAGGCGGGAGACTGGACGGTCGGCACCGGTCAGGGTTACGTCGAGTACACCGTCCGCAACGGCCCCGACGCCACGTTCGTCATCGCCTGCGACGAGGGGGCGACCGAGAACGGTGCCCATTCGAACGTCGGCGCCGAGATCGCCGGCAAGCCCCCGGCGGACGGCACCTCCTTCGAGGTCGATCTGGACGGCAAGAGCTACCGGTTCGCCCAGAGCGAACAGCTCGGCAACCTCAGGTCCCGGGCCAGCCGGGCGGATTTCGCGGCCATGTGGGAGCGCATGCGGTCAGCCAGGGAGATGCGCGTGACCTTCGCCGACGGCCGCTCCTCGCCGTTCTCGCTCAGAGGCGTGCGGCAGGCGCTCGATCCGAAGCCCTGCCGCACGGGCGATTAACGACGCCGAGCACGAGCCGATGCTGCGAGTTCCTGCCGCATCGCACAAGAGAGCGATGCTCGAAAGGATCGTCGGAAGAATTCGAGAAGAGATGGTGCCGCTGGGGAGGATTGAACTCCCGACCTCGTCATTACCAATGACGCGCTCTACCACTGAGCTACAACGGCCGGCCGGCGTGCGAACCTCTGTAGAACCCCTTCGCCGGAGCGATCGTCCCGTGCGGGAGGCCGCTGGAGGGGTTCGAGGCGGTGCAGCGCCGAACACGAGAGGGGCTTTAGCGGATCGTTTTCGGCATTGCAATCGCGAAAAATCGGGGCCCGGCCGGATGTGGCGGTCCGGCCACGGCCGGGCTCAGCGGGCGAGTTCGCGCAGGCCGAGACGGATCAGCGTCTTGGCCTCCATCGCGGCCGCGGCGTCGCCGGCCTCGCGCATCACGGCGGCGATCGCGGCCGAGGCCTGGACCTGCGCGTAGCCGAGGTTGACCAGGGCCGAGACCGCGTCGGCGACCGGCTGCGGCGCGGTGCGGTCCTCGACCGCGCCGGTGAGCTGGATCAGCGCCGGATCGACCGGGGCGAAGGCGGGCGCCTTGTCCTTCAGCTCGGCGACGAGGCGGGCGGCGAGGCGGGGGCCGACGCCCGGGGCGCGGGCGACCGCCGTGCGGTCGCCGGTGGCGATGGCGGTGGCGAGGTCGCCGGGTTCCAGGGCCGACAGCACCCCGAGCGCCACCCGGGCGCCGACGCCCTGCACGGTCTGGAGCAGGCGGAACCACTCCCGCTCCGGGTCCGAGCGGAAGCCGTAGAGCCGGATCATGTCCTCGCGCACGTGGGTCTCGATCGAGAGTTCCGCCGCTTCCCCAGCGGAGGGCAGGCGCTGGAGGGTGCGGGCGGAGCAATGCACCACGTAACCGACGCCGTGCACGTCGAGGATGACGAAGTCCTCGCCGTAGGAATCCACTACGCCCTTCAGCTTGCCGATCATCGCGCCGTCGTTCTCCTCACGCCCGTCCTTGAGCCGCACCTGCGTTCGTGGGATGGGGTCGCGCCGATATCGGCTCCGCCAGACCGACCGACAAGGTGACTGCATGAAGCGCGCGACCCTGCGTCTCTCCCGCGCGGCCCTCTGCCTCGCGGGGCTGTGGGCGGCCGGACCGGCCCCGGCGCAGGCCCCGCCGCCCGCGGGTCCGAGCGCCGACCCGACCCAGATCCGCGCCGGCCGCTACCTGCTCGACCCCGCCCACGGCACGATCACCTGGTCGCTGAGCCATTTCGGCTACTCGACCTTCTACGGCCAGTTCACCGAGGTCGCCGCGACCCTGAGCCTCGACCCGAAGGCACCGGCGGCGAGCCGGCTCGCGGCCGAGGTCACGCTCGCCGGCATCGGCGGCGTCAGCGGGACGCTGGACCAGCGCCTGCGCGAGCCCGACTTCTTCGACACCGCCCGCTTCCCCAGGGCGACCTTCGTCAGCACGCAGGTCGAGCCAACCGGCCCGACCACCGCGCGGGTCACCGGCGGTCTGACGCTCAAGGGCGTGACGAAGCCGGTGGTGCTCGACGTCACCTTCACCCTGGCCGGACCACATCCGATCGACCAGCGCTACACCGTCGGGTTCGAGGGCCGCACGGTGCTGCGGCGGTCCGAATTCGGCATCGGCGCCTACGCGCCGCAACTCGGCGACGAGGTGACGCTGCGGCTCGCCGGGGAGTTCAAGGCCGAGCCCTGAACTGCGCCCGGCTCACCCCCGTCCGTCGACCACGCCGCCGATCAGGTTGCGGCCGAGCAGGAACTCGGACGGGAAGTCGGTGCGCACCAGCTTGTCGAGGGCGACCGGTCCGGCGAGCGCCTCCGCCTCGGCGCGGCGGGCGGCGACGGCCTGCGCCACGCTCACCGCCGCGAAGCGCAGGCGGGTGCCGGGCTGGGCCTGGGCGAGCCGGCCGAGATCGGGGCCGATCACGGTTGCGATCTTCGGGTAGCCGCCGGTCGATTGCCGGTCGGCCATCAGCACGATCGGCCAGCCCTCGCCGGGGACCTGGATCGCCCCCATGGCGATGCCGTCCGAGACGATGTTGTAGCCCTTGGCGTGGGTCAGCGGCGTGCCGTCGAGGAAGCAGGCCATCCGGTCGCCCTTGGCGGTGACGGTCCAGGGGCCGGCGAGGAACGCGGCGATCTGGTCCTGCGAGAAGTAGTCGTCCTGGGGTCCGAGCACGACGCGGATCTCGCCCGGGTCGCGGTCGAGCCAGGGCGCGACGAGGGCGCAGATGTCGGCCGGGCCCGGCTGCGCGTCGGCGACCGGCAGCCGGTCCCCGGCCCGGAGCGCCCGGCCCCGGAAGCCGCCGAAACCCGAGCGGGTATGGGTCGCGGTCGAGCCGAGCATCGCCGGGACGTCGATCTGCCCGGCGACGGCGATGGAGAGCCACGCCCCGGCGCGGCCGGCCCGCACGGTCAGGCTCTCTCCGGGCCGCAGGGTGAGCGCGGCCGCCGGCGGCACCGGGTTGCCGTCGAGGCTGATCCGGAAGGCGCCGCCGGCGAGCGCGACGCCCAGCGGCCCGCCCTCGGCGGTCAGTTCGATCCCGCCGAGGGGGATTTCGAGGGCGGTGGCGCCGGCCGGGTTGCCGAGCGCCCGGTTGGCGGTGGCGTGCGCGAGGGGGTCCATCGGGCCGGCGGCGGTGATGCCGTAGCGCAGCCAGCCGTGGCGTCCGTGGTCCTGGAGCGTCGCCCCCTGGCCGGCGGCCAGGACCGAGAGGAAGACCGGGCTCATCACGCCTCCTTGCGCGCGACGACCTCGCCGGCCTCGGCACGCCGGTCGAGGGCCGCGAAGGTGTCGGCATCCACCGGCTCGAACCGGAGGGTGTCGCCGACCTCGACCGGGAACGGGTCGTCCTGTCCCGGGCGGTACAGACGCATCGGCGTGCGGCCGAGCACGTACCAGCCGGTCGGCATCGAGAAGGTCGCCACCGCCGCGAGGCCGCCGCCGATCATCACCGCGTTCGGCGGATGCGGCGGGCGCGGCGTCGCCCGGCGCGAGACGGCGAGGGCCTCGGGCAACCCGCCGAGATAGGCGAAGCCCGGGGCGAAGCCGTACATGTAGAGCCGGTACTCGCCCGCCGCGTGGAGGGCGGCGACCTCGGCGGCCGACTTCCGCACGAGGTCGGCGACGGCGCCGATATCCTCGGCGATCGCCGGATCGTAGCAGCAGGGCAGGGTCCAGACCCGCGCCGCGGACCGTGCCGCCGCCGGCCGGTCGGCGAGCGCCTCGACCCGCGCGGCCAGCGCCGCGCGGTCGAGCACCAGGGGATCGTAATGCATCATCAGCGATCGGTAGGTCGGCACCGTCTCGCGCAGGCCCTCCGGCGGGTCGGCCTGCAGCGCCGCGTCGAGGGCGAGCACCCGGTCGCTCACCGCCGGGTCGACGGTGGTGCCGAACTCGACCACCAGGGCGGCCTCGCCGGCATCGAGCAGGCGCATCGCCGGCGCGGTCACGGCCGCACTCATGGCCGGAACGGCGCCAGGGTGATGCCGGCCTGTTCCAGTCGGGCGCGGACGGCGCGGGCGGTCGCGACCGCGTGGGCGGAATCGCCGTGGACGCAGATCGAGCGGATCGGCGTCGGCAGGCGCTGGCCGGACGCGGTGAGGATGACACCCTCCTCGACCATCGTCCGCACCCGCTCGGCGGCCTCGTCCGGATCGGTGACCATCGCCCCCGGCTGGCCGCGGGGGATCAGCATCCCGGCCTCGGTGTAGCCGCGGTCGGCGAAGATCTCTTGGTGCACGTCGAGGCCGAGGGCCTCGCCGGCCTGGACCTGCGCGGTGAGCGCGATGGCGAGGAGCGCGAGGTTCGGGTCGACCGCCTTGACCGCCCGGGCGACCGCGTCCGCGACGCCGCGGTCGGCGGCCGCGAGGTTGCCGAGCGCCCCGTGCGCCTTGACGTAGGTGATGCGGTGGCCGGCATAGGCCGCCAGACCCTGCGCCGCGCCGATCTGGTAGGCGACGAGGCGCTCGACCTCGGCGGGCGTGTAGGGAAGCGTGCGGCGGCCGAAGCCCCACAGGTCCGGGTAGCCCGGATGGGCGCCGACGGCGACGCCGCGCTCCCTGGCCAGGGCGAAGGTCGCCGCCATGATCTGCGGGTCGCCGGCATGGAAGCCGCAGGCGACGTTGGCCGAGGTCACCACCGACAGCATCGCGGCGTCGTCGCCGGCGCGGTAGTCGCCGAAGCCTTCGCCGAGGTCGGAGTTCAGGTCGATGGAGGGCATGGGCGTCTCCGTGGATGAGGGGCGCGGCGCGGGCCGGAGGGAGAGATGAGGCGGTGCCGGCGCGGCAGGGAAGGGGCGCCCGTAACCCTCCCCCCTCCCACTCGGGAGAGGGGAGATGCGCCACGTCTTGTCGCCGGACAGCCCCCTCTGCGAGGGAGGGTCAGGACGGCTCCGCCCTACAACCCCAGATACGCCCGCCGCACCTCCGGATCGTCGCGCAGGTTGGCCGCGGGGCCCTGGAGGATCAGGCGGCCGGTCTGGAGCACGTAGGCGCGGTCGGCGATCGACAGCGATTCGGCGAGGCGCTGCTCGACCAGCAGGATCGTCACGCCGGTCGCCCGGATGGTCGTGATCGCGTCGAAGATCTCGTCGACGAGCTTGGGCATGATGCCCTGGGACGGCTCGTCGAGCATCAGGAGGCGCGGGCGGGTCATCAGGGCGCGGCCGATGGCGAGCATCTGCTGCTCGCCGCCCGAGAGCGTCCCGGCCCGCTGCGGCAGGCGCTCCTTGAGGCGCGGGAACAGCGCGAACACGCGCTCCAGCGGCGCCTCGCGGTCGGCGGCGGAGCGGTGGAGGTAGCTGCCGAGCCGCAGGTTGTCGGCCACCGAGAGGCGCGGGAACAGCCGCTTGTTCTCGGGCACGTAGGCGACGCCCCTGGCGGTGATGACGTGCCCGGCGAGCCCGTCGAGGCGGGCGCCGTCGAGGGTGACGGAGCCGGAGCGCGGGCGCTCCATGCCGGCGATCGACTTGAGCAGGGTCGACTTGCCGGCGCCGTTGGCGCCGGCCACCACCACGATCTCGTTCTCGGCGACGTCGATCGAGATGTCCTGGATCGCCAGCAGGCCCTGATAGGCCGTCGACAGGCTGCGGACCTCAAGCAGCACGGTGGCGCTCCCCCAGATAGGCGGTGATGACGGCCTCGTCGCGCACCACCTCGGCGGGCAGCCCCTGGGCGAGGACGCGGCCGAGATGCAGCACGACGGCGCGGTGGACCAGCGGCATCACCACCTCCATGACGTGCTCGACCATGATGACGGTGACGCCGCGCTCGGCGACCTTGCGGATCAGCTCGACGCCGGCCTTGGCCTCGCTCGGGGTCAGGCCGGTCAGCACCTCGTCGAGCAGCAGGATGCGCGGGCCGGTGGCGAGCGCCCGGGCGACTTCGAGCCGGCGCTTCTCCGGCGGGGTCAGCTCCCCGGCCACCGCGTCGGCGCGGTGCCTGAGGCCGACGAAGTCGAGGGTCTCGACGGCGGCGTGGCGGGCCGCGGCCGCGCCCGGATGCCGGGCGAGGCCGCCGACGATGACGTTCTCGACCACGTTCATCGAGTCGAACGAGCGCGGAACCTGGAAGGTTCGGGCGATGCCGCGCCGGCAGCGCTCGGGCGCCGGCAGCGTCGTGATGTCCTCGCCCTCGAACAGGATCCTCCCGGCGCTCGGCTGGTAGGTGCCGGAGATGAGGTTGAACAGCGTCGACTTGCCGGCGCCGTTCGGCCCGATCAGGCCGAGGATCTCGCCGCGCTTCACGTCGAGGGTGACGTCGCGGTTGGCGACGAGGCCGCCGAAGCGCAGGGTGACGTTGTCGATCCGGAGAATCGGGGTGTCGCTCACGGCGTCGCCTCCTGGTTGCGGGCGGTCCGCGTGCGGCGGAACAGGCTCAGGATTCCCTCGGGGCGGGCCAGCGCGATCGCCATCACCAGCACGCCGTAGAGCATCAGGTCGATGCCGCTGCCGGTGCCGCCGAGATAGGAGCGGCTGATCTCGGTGAGCGGGATCAGGATCGCGGCGCCGACCAGCGCCCCCCACAGGGTGCCGATGCCGCCGAGCACCGCCGGTAGGGCGAAGAGCAGCGAGAAGCGGAAGCTCATCACGCTCTCGGGGTCGATGTAGGAGACGTAGGCGGCGTAGAAGCCGCCGCCGATGGCGGTGAAGAAGGCCGAGACCGCCGCCGCCGCCATCTTGGAGCGGAACACCTCGACGCCGAGGCTCTCCGCCGCCTGGGCGTCGTCCTTGACCGCCCGCCACCAGTAGCCCCAGCGGGAATCCTCGATCAGGTAGGTGACGAACCACACCACCACGAAGAGCCCGAGGGCGAAGTGGACGTAGGGAACCTTGTCGCGGGCGAACTGGAGCGTCCACCACGAATCCGGGTTGAACGGCCACTGGATGCCCATGGCGCCGCCGACGAAGTCCCAGTTGTGGACGAGCAGCAGGCCGATCTCCGCGATGACGATGGTGGCGATCGAGAAGTAGTGCCCGGCGAGTCGGAAGCAGGGCCAGCCGAGCGCCAGCGCCACCAGGGCCGAGAGGACGCCGCCGACGAGCATGCCGCCCCACGGGATGATGCCGTAGGTCACGAACAGCACGCTGGTGGCGTAGGCGCCGAGGCCGAAATAGAGCGCGTGGCCGAGCGAGATCTGGCCGCAATAGCCCCCCAGGATGTTCCAGCTCTGCGAGACGGCCGCGTACATCAGGGTCAGGATCAGGACGTTCTGCAGGTAGACGTCGGTGATCCCGTAGGGCAGGGCGGCGATGGCGGCGAAGACCGCCGCGGCGACGAGGAGCTTGCGGCGGCGCCTGGCGGCGAAGCCGGCCTCGGGGGAGGCCGCCGGGACGGCGGCGAGCGTGGTCGAGGTCATCTTACAGCCTTCCGAACAGGCCCTGGGGCCGCACGAACACCACCGCGAGGTAGAGGGCGTAGACGCCGACCGACTTCATCGCCGGCGGCAGGATCACGGCGGTGAACGCCTCGACGAGGCCGACCACCACCCCGGCGACCAGCGCGCCGACGACGCTGCCGAAGCCGCCGAGCGCCACCGTGACGTAGGCGATGAGCGCGAACGAGGCCCCGACCTGCGGGTGGATGTAGTAGAACACCGCCAGCACGGCGCCGGCGAGGCCGACCAGCGCCGCGCCCAGCCCCCAGCCGAGGGCGAAGACCCGGTTGCGGTCGATGCCGACCAGCGCGACCGCGCCCTGGTCCTCGCGGGTCGCCTCCAGCGCCCGGCCGAAATCGGTCCGGCTCATCAGCAGGTGCAGCCCGCCGAAGGCCGCGAGCGAGACGACGGCGCCGAAGATCTGCGGCCAGGGCAGGAACACGCCGCCGACGTCGAGGGTGCGCCCGCCGAGCCACGAGCCCGGCACGTTGCGGTAGTCGGTGCCGAAGGCGTATTGCGCCGCGCCCTGGAGCAGGATCGCGAGGCCGAAGGTCGCGAAGATCTGCACCATGCCCTGATTCGCCTTCGCCCGCATGGCGAAGCGGACGACGCCGAGATAGGCGCAGCCGCCGAGGACGAAGAGCAGCGCCACCACGACCGGCATCAGCACGATCGGGTCGAGGTGGGTGAGCAGGACGAGGCCGAAGGCCGCGTACATCGCGAGCATCAGGAACTCGCCGTGGGCGAAGTTCACGACGTCCATCAGGCCGAAGATGAGCGAGAGCCCGACCGCGATCAGGGCGTAGATCAGCCCCATCAGGAGGCCGCTCGCGAGGACTTGTGCCAGGGCTTGCGCTGTCATGTCGGGGGATCCGGGTGGAGGCGGCGGGGCCGGCGCGCCGGCTCGGAGTGGGACGCGCGGGCCGACCCTCCCCCGTTGCGAGAGGAGGGCGGCGAGCGGAGCGGGACGAGGTCCTGCCGAGAGGGGATCGCGACGGTGCCGGAGGTGGCGCCCTGCACGGCCGCCGAGCCATGCCCGGTAGCGTGGTTCCCCTCTTGCGGGACTTCGTCCCGGCCCGCCCCGCATTCGCGGGGCACCCTCCCCCGCGGAGGGGGGAGGGACGGGGATCGCGCCGGAGCGGTCGGCGTCTCCGCCGGTCGGGAACGACCGGCGCGCGAGGGCGTCAGGCGTTCATCGGCCACTTGGCCGGCGCCACCGCCACCGCCTCGGGGAAGACGGTCACGAAGTTGGTGCCGACATATTGCAGCAGCACCGGGTCGGCGTGGACGTTCTGGCCGTCCGGTCCGAACGCGACCTTCGACCACGGCATGATCGTGCGCTCGCCCGGGATGTTGGTGGCGGCCAGCGCCTCGCGGATCTTCGGGCCGTCGACCGAACCGGCGCGGTCGAGGGCGTCGGCCAGCACGATCAGCGCCATGAACTGACGCGAGGAGTTGTCGTTGAGGTCGCGGCCGGCGCGGGCCTTGTACATGTCGTTGACCGTCTTGATCATCGGCCGCTTGGCAGCGAGATCGAGGGAGAAGCTCGCCCGCGAGATCAGGCCCTGGAGCTTGTCGCCGACCGCGTCGAAGGTCGCCTTCTCGGAGAAGCCGGCCGCCTGGGCGATGAGGCTCTTCGGCTTGTAGCCGAGTTCGGCCATGGTCTTGGTCAGCAGGATCGCGTCGGTGGTGTACGAGGTCGGCAGCAGGACGTCGGCGTTCGCGGTCTTGATCTGCTGCACCTCGGCGGTCAGCGACGGCGAGTTGGTCTTGTACTTGATGTCGGAGGCGACCTTGTAGCCGCGCTCGCCCGCCAGCTTGCGCTGCACGTTTGACGAATCGACGCCGTAGATCGTGTCCTCGAAGAACAGGGCGACCGAGTCGATCTTCTCGCCCTTCTTGCGCACCGCGTCCATGAAGTCGAACATCGCCGCCGAGAACATCTCGTCGTGGGCGGCCGGGCGGAAGAAGAACTTCAGGCCCTTGCGGTGCAGGCTCGGCGACGACGAGTCGGCGCAGACGAACGGCACGCCGTAGCGCTCGCAGGTGGCGCTGACCGTGGAGGACACCGCCGACTGGTAGCAGCCGACCAGAGCCGAGACCTTGTCCTGGGTGATGAGGCGCTCGGCCTCGGCGCGGCCCTTCTGCGGGTCGCCCTGGTGGTCGGCGAAGACGAGGCGGACCTTGGCGCCGCCGAGCCCCTTCAGGCCGGTGCCCTTCGCGTTGGGCAGGTCGAGGTCGTGGTCGTTGTTGATGATGTCGAGGGCGGTCTCGATGGCGTGGCGGGCGTCGACGCCGACCTGCGCGCTCGCGCCGGACATGGCGTAGAGCACGCCGACCACCACCTCGCTCGGGGCGGCCCTGGCCGGGCCGAGGCCGAGGCCGGCGAGGGTGAGGGCGCCCGCGCCCCCGGTCAGGATTTCGCGACGACGGATCATGGCTGGCTCCAATTGCAGCGGTGCGGGATTAGAGGATCGCGAACTCGGTGTTGCGACGATCGGTGATCAGCATCGCTCCGGGGGCGTGGGTGATGGCGAAATCCGGCTTCACCGTCGCGATGACCGATTGCGGGGTCACGCCGCAGGCCCAGAACACCGGGATCTCGTCCGGAGCGATGGTGACCGCATCGCCGTAATCGGGCCGGCTCAGATCCTCGATGCCGATCATCTCGGGCAGGCCGATATGCACCGGCGCCCCGTGGACCGACGGGAAGCGAGAGGTGATCTGCACCGCCCGGATCGCCTGGGCCGGCTTCAGCGGACGCATCGACACCACCATCGGCCCGGAGAAGCGGCCGGCGGGGGTGCAGGGGATGGTGGTGCGGTACATCGGCACCTTCACGCCCATCTCGACGTGGCGCAGCGGCAGGCCGTCCTCCAGCATCGCCGCCTCGAACGACAGCGAGCAGCCGATGACGAAGGCGACGAGGTCGTCGCGCCACAGGTCGGCGACGTCGAGGCGCTCCTCAACCATCTCGCCGTCGCGCCAGATCCGGTAGGCGGCGACGTCGGTGGCGATGTCGAGGTCGAGGCCGAGTTCCGGGATCGCGCGCTCGCCCGGCGCCGACACCCCGATGATCGGGCAGGGCTTCGGGTTGCGCTGGGCGAAGAGCAGGAACTCGTTGGCGGCCTCGGCCGGCAGGACCGCGAGATTGCCCTGGACGTATCCGGCGGCGATGTTGGCGGTGCTGCCCGAGATCTCTCCGGAGCGGCAGGCGAGGCGGGCCTCGTGGCCCGTCATCGACGGGCGCCCCGTCATGGACGGCAGCTCGGTCGCGGACGGGCGCGTGGCCGAGGCCGGTGCGAAGGACGACATGGCGAACCTCGTTGCTCAGGAATGCGCCATGTTCACAGTGTGTGCAGTGCGGTACAAATCGTCATTCTTCATCGGATCCGATAAGGACAGCTTATCGCTCGCGATGGCCTCGGCCGCGACTTCCTGGGCGAGCCGCGCGGCCGGAGCGGCGAGGCCGGCATCCGGCGCGTTGGCGTAGGTGGCGGTGAAGGCGATGTCCGGCAGGTCGGTCGCGGTGTTGACGATGCGCAGCTCGCCGGCCGCGAGCTCGCGCCGGACGATCGCCGGCGGGATGACGCTGATGCCGATGCCTTCCAGCGTCATCCGCACGATGGTCGAGAGCGAAGCGTTGCTGTGCAGGCGCGGCGGCGGCAGGTTCGAGCGCGCGATCAGGTCGTGGAGCTGGGCGTAAGGGTTGGTGTTCTTCGGGTAGGTGATGATCGGGTGGCGGACCAGTTCCGCCAGCGGCACCTCGCCGGGGCCGAGATCGAGGCCCGGCGCGGCGATCCAGGCGACGCCGTAGTGGCACAGCGGCAGGTTGACGAGGCTCGGCATGGTGATCGGCCCGACCAGGAAGGCGAGGTCCAGGTCGCGGTTGAGCAGCGCGTCGCGCATGTTGGGCGAGATGTCGACGGCGATGTCGACGGTGACGCCGGGATAGACCTGGCTCATCCGCTCGATGAAGCGCATCAGCCAGGAATGCACGATCGTCTCCGACACGCCGAGCCGCAGCACCCCGCGGGCGAGGCCCGGGCTGGTGAGCGCCTCGGTCATCTCGGTGCGCAGGCGCAGGAACCGCTCGGCGTAGCCGAGCAGCTCGCGCCCCTTCGGCGTGAGGCAGACCGAGCGGGCGCGCCGCTCGAACAGCTTGCACCCGAACTCCGCCTCCAGCGCCGCCACCCGCTGCGACACCGCCGGCTGGGTGGTGTTCAGCCGCTCGGCCGCCCCGCGGAAGCTGCACAGGGTCGCGGTCCAGTAGAAGATCTCGAGGGAGCGGATCTCTGCCAAGGGGCCTCTTCGCGTTCGGTGCCAGTCTGGAACGGACTCCGGCCGCCGTCACGGGAAAAACGGTGCCGTCGGCCGTGAATCTCTGCGCAAGGATCGTGCCGCCCGGCGGCAGGCCCGGGAAAGCGGCGATCGTCCGTCGCACGGTCCGGCAGATGTGCCGGCTCGAAGTCCACGATAACGTTGCGTCAATCGATCCGGTCGTGCCGGATCGGTTGGTTGCGTCGTGTGCTGATCCCATGACAGCAAACCCGTAGTCCCCGGGGCTCGTCGAGTCCGCCGACAGTTGGCTATGCTCCGAACTGTTAACGAATCCCGGTGATGGATCCGAGGTGCCGCCGGGTTCGGGACTCGACGCGGCCTGTCGCACCCGGAGCCCAGCGTGTCGTCTCGGTCCATGTCCATTCGGACGCGCCTGATCGGTGCTTTCGCGATCCTCACCCTGTTCGTTGCCGGACTCGGTGGCCTCGGCCTCGTGAGTTCGCAGGCGATGCGCCAGCAGGCTCTGACGATCGAGGACAACTGGCTGCCGAGCGTCCGCACGCTCGGGGAGCTCGACACCCGGCTCGCGCGGTTGAACGGGGTGCTCCTGCGCTTCACCCAGGCCTCCGACCCGCAGACCATCGCGTCGATCGAGAAGGATCTGGTGCGCTTCGGCCAGTGGGTCGCCGACACCCTGGCGACCTACGAGCGCCTGATCGACTCGCCCGAGGAGCGTGCGCTCTACGACGCCTACACCCGCGAGGCCGCCGCGTTCGAGGCGCAGCGTCAGATCGTCCTCACCATGGCCCGCTCCGGCCGGCGCGCGGAAGCCTTCGCCCACTACGAGACGCAGGGCCTCGTCGCCCGGCGGGCGATGTCGAAGGCGGTCGAGGCCCTGATCGCCTTCAACAACGAGGGCGCCGCGAAGGCGCAGGCGCGCAGCGAGGCGGTGTTCCGGACCACCCGTGCGACCGCTCTCGCGGCGGTCGCGGTCGGCTTCCTGGCCTCGATCCTCCTCGCGGTGCTGATCGTGCGCAGCGTGACCCGCGGCATCGCCTCGGTGGTGGCGCCGATGCAGGCGCTGGCCTCCGGCGACCTCTCGGCGTCGATCCCGCATCAGGGCGCCCGGACCGAGATCGGAACGATCGCCGACGCGGTGCAGGTGTTCAAGGACGGCCTGATCCGCATGCGCGCCCTGGAGCAGGAGACCGAAGAGGCCCGCCGCGCCGCCGAGGAGCAGCGCAAGGCCGGCATGCGCGAGATGGCCGAGAGCTTCGAGCACGCGGTCGGCGGGATCATCGACCACGTCAGCGCCTCCGCCGCGCAGCTCCAGGCGACGGCCCAGGCGATGGCCGGCACCGCGACGCAGACCGCCGGCCAGTCCACCGCCGTCGCGGCCGCGGCCGAGGAGGCGGCCTCGAACGTCGGCACCGTCGCGGCGGCGGCCGAGGAGCTCGGCGCCTCGGTCGAGGAGATCGGCCGGCAGGTCTCCGGTTCGGCGGCGCTGGCCCAGACCGCCGTCGCGGAGGCGGCGCGGACCGCCGGCCATGTCCACGACCTCAGCGGCGCGGTCGCGAGGATCGGCGACGTGGTGACGATGATCTCGACCATCGCGGCGCAGACCAACCTGCTGGCGCTCAACGCGACGATCGAGGCGGCGCGGGCCGGCGAGGCCGGACGGGGATTCGCGGTCGTCGCCGCCGAGGTCAAGGAACTCGCCGGCCAGACGGCCAAGGCCACCGACGAGATCACGGCCCAGATCGGCCGCATCCAGGATACGACCGGCAGCGCGGTCGCGGCGATCGACGACATCTCGGTCCGCATCCGCGAGATCAGCGTGGTGGCCGCGTCGATCGCGGCGGCGGTGGAGCAGCAGGGGGCGGCGACCCAGGAGATCGTGCGCAACGTCGCCGAGGCCGCGACCGGCACCGGCGAGGTGACGCACAACATCGCCGGCGTCGCCGATGCCGCCGAGGCGACCGGCGCCGCCGCGAGCCAGGTGCTCGCCTCGGCCTCGATCCTGTCGCGTGAATCCGGCCACCTCTCCGAGGAGGTCGCCCGCTTCCTCGGCACAGTGCGCGCCGCCTGATGCGGTTTTCGGACGATCAGTTCCGAAAACCGTATCACCAGCCCGCGCGGTGGAGCCGGAGGCTCCACGCACCTGAGCGAAGCCGAAATCCGCATCGCGAAACGATCATACGGATTTCTTATGACCGGCCCGGGGACCGTCCCCGGGATCGGCTCAGCGCAGACCCACCACCGTCCGGATCGCGAAGCTCGACTGGATCCGGGCGACGCCGGGGAGGCGCGACAGCACCTCCTTGTGCAGACGCTCGTAGTCGCCCGCGTCCCTCACCTCGATCCGCATCAGGTAGTCGGACAGGCCCGTCATCAAGTAGCAGTCGCGCACCTCCGGGCAGCGCCGCACCGCGGTCTCGAAGCGGTTCAGGAACTCCTCGGTCTGGCGGTCGAGGGTGATCTGGGTCAGCACCACGAGGCGTCCGCTGCTTTCGGCCTCGTCGATCAGCGCCGTGTAGCCGCGGATGACGCCGCTCTGCTCCAGGAGCCGCAGCCGCCGCAGGCAGGCGGAAGGCGACAGCCCGACCTTCTGGGCGAGGTCGGCGTTGCTGATGCGCCCGTCGCCGCGCAGGACGCGCAGGATCGCCGCGTCGGTCTCGTCCCGGACGGCCATCGAAGGATTCTTTCGTTTCGCCGCACGATCGTGCGCTGGCGCCTCTTAGACCGAAGGATCGACGAGCAACAGGCGGGATCTTCGACGATCCTTGCGCCTACCCTCGGGAGGTCCCGGCTCGGCCGGATCCCAGGGGCGTCGTCATGCGGGTTCTCGTTCTCGGTGGGGGCGTCGTCGGCGTCGCCTCGGCCTACTATCTCGCCCGCGCCGGCCACGCCGTGACGGTGGTGGACCGCCAGCCGGGAGCCGGGCTGGAGACCAGCTTCGCCAATGCCGGCCAGGTCTCGCCCGGCTACTCGGCCCCCTGGGCGGCGCCCGGGATTCCGGTCAAGGCGATGCGGTGGCTGCTGATGCGCCACCGGCCCCTGGTGCTGTGGCCGCGCCTGGAGCCGCGCCTCTACGGCTGGCTCGCCCGGATGCTGGCGAACTGCACCGAGGACGCCTACCGCCGCAACAAGGGCCGGATGGTGCGCCTCGCCGAGTACAGCCGCGACGTGCTGCGCGACCTGCGCCGGGACACCGGCATCGCCTACGATCACCGCGAGAAGGGCACCCTCCAGCTCTTCCGGACCCGGAAGCAACTCGACCACGTCGGCGGGGACACGGCCGTCCTCGACGCCTACGGCGTTCCCTACGAGGTGCTCGACGCCGCCGGCTGCGTCGCCGCGGAACCGGCGCTCGCCCGGGTCAGGAACGCGATCGCCGGCGGCCTGCGCCTACCGGGCGACGAGACCGGGGACGCTCACCTGTTCACCAGGGCCCTCGCGGCGATCTGCGAGGACCTCGGGGTCGCCTTCCGCTACGGCGTCGCCGCGACCGGCCTGCGCCACGAGGGCGGCCGGGTGACCGGCATCGCGACCGGCAGCGGCGAGGTGCTGGCGGCGGACGCCTACGTCGCGGCGATGGGCAGCTACACGCCGGCGATGCTGCGGCCGCTGGGCCTCGACCTCCCGGTCTACCCGGTGAAGGGCTATTCCCTGACCGTGCCGATCGCCGACGAGACCCGCGCGCCGGTCTCGACCGTGATGGACGAGACCTTCAAGGTCGGCATCACCCGGCTCGGCGACCGCATCCGGGTCGGCGGTACGGCGGAGCTCGCCGGGTTCAGCCAGACCCTGCGCGGGCCTCGGAGGGCCACGCTGGAGCGATCGGTCGGCGACCTGTTCCCGGGCGGCGGCGACCTCTCCCGGGCCCGGTTCTGGACCGGTCTGCGGCCGATGACGCCGGACGGCACCCCGATCGTCGGCGCCACGCCCTACGCCAACCTCTACACCAATACCGGCCACGGCACCCTCGGCTGGACCATGGCCTGCGGCTCGGGGCGGCTGCTCGCCGACGTGATGAGCGGGCGGATGCCCGAGATCGCGCATCAGGATCTGGCCGCCACGCGCTACCTCCGCCGCGGAACGGCGCAGGGCGCACCGCGTCATACGATTTCCGGTTGATCGCTTCAGGCGATCCCTGCGGGATCGTGGCGGTTGCTGCGCGACCGCGTCGCGATGCGGAGATCGTGTCGGCCCCCGTCATCGCGGTTCCGTCGTCGTGACCGATCCGGCGCCGGACGCCCGAGGCTTCCGGCGACCGGACCGCATCAACGCTTTCTTAGCGCCCGGTCGCGGATCCTGACGCCGGGATCGTGTCCGCAATGCCGTTCGTCTCCGGATCATCATGGCGCCCCGGCGCCTCGCAGGCGGGCCGCCGGCCGGGTGCCGCGACGATGGCCGCCTGTTTCGGCGCGCTCCTGCTCGCGCCGGCCGCGATGCTGGGATTGCCGCGGACGCCCAGCGTGGTGGTGATCGGGGCGCCCGGCCGCACCCCGCACGAGATGGCGGACCTCGTCGCCCGCGCCGGCGGCAGCCTCGTCGCTTCGGCAGGGCACGACAACGTTCTGGTCGCGACCTCGGATCGCCCCGGTTTCCCGCTCCGCCTCTACGCCGCCGGAGCCTGGCTCGTCCTCGCGCCAGGGATGATACCCGGCTGCGGCCCCGGAGCGCCCCGGCCGGCGGGCGGACCCTGACGCTGTGCGCCTCCCGCTGCCGCCGCAACCCTGCGTCAGGTAAGATTTCGCCGTGCAATCGTAGCAGGCATGAACTCGCCCGGATGTAAGAATTAAATCTCAAGCAAGATTTCTATGCCTTCATCCGCACGTCGATCCCCTCGAAGCGACGATGAAGGCCGATGATCAACGACCTGGCAGCCCTGAGGCAGTCCTTCGCGCGGATTCTCGTCGCGCTGCTGTGGCTGCACGTTCCCGTCATCGCGGCCGCCGGCCTGCTGCTGGGCGAGGGGGTCTCGATCATCGCGCCCTGCGCGGTCGCGCTCCTGCTCGCCGGCATCCCCTCGCTGCTGTGGTGGCGCGATCCGATCGGCATGGCGACCCGGGCGGCGAGCGCGCTTGCTCTCGTCGGCATGGCCATGGTGCTCCTCGGCGAAGAGGCCGGGCAGCCCTGGCAGGCCGACCTCCACATGTACTTCTTCGCCTGCCTCGCGATCCTCGCCGGGTGGTGCGACTGGCGGGTGATCCTGATCGCCGCCGGTGCGACGGCCTTGCATCATCTCGCGTTCAACTTCGCGATGCCCGCCCTGGTCTTCCCGGAGGCGCGTGGGGACCTCGGGCGGGTGATCCTGCACGCCGTGATCGTCGCCATGGAGACCGGCATCCTGGTCTGGCTGTGCCGGACCATGGAGCGCTCGTTCGCAGGGCTGACGCGGGCGGAGGGGGAGGCCCGCGGCCAGCTCGCCCGGCTCCAGGAACTCGAGCGCGAGGCCGATTCCGACCGCTGCGCCGCGGATGAGCGCCGCCCGGCCGACCGGCAGCAGGTCGCGGCCGACTTCGAGGCCAGCGTCGGCTGCATCGTCGGCGCGGTCTCGGCCTCCGCCGCCGAGCTGCGATCGGCGGCCGCGGCGATGACGGCGGCGGCCGATCAGGCCGCGGCGCAGTCCGGGTCGGTGGCGACCGCGGCCGGGACGGCCGGTGACACCATCGACGCCGTGGCGGCCGCGGCCGGGGAACTCGGCAGTTCCATGCGCGAGGTCGGCCGGCAGGCCGCCGCATCGGCGGATCTCGCCGGGTGCGCCGCCGCCGAGGCCGACCGCACCGCCGACCTCGTGCGCGACCTGAGCGCCGCCGCGCGTCAGATCGGCGACGTGGTGGCGCTGATCTCGACCATCGCCTCGCAGACCAACCTGCTCGCCCTCAACGCCACGATCGAGGCGGCGCGGGCCGGCGAGGCGGGCCGCGGCTTCGCGGTCGTCGCCGCCGAGGTGAAGGAGCTTGCCAACCAGACCGCGAAGGCCACCGACGACATCGCGGTTCAGATCACCGCCATCCAGACCTCGACCGGCGAGGCGGTGACGGCGGTCGAGGCGATCATCGCCCGCATCCGCGAGGTGAGCACCGTCGCCGCCGGGATCGCGACCTCGGTCGAGCGCCAGGGAGCGGCGACCGGCGCCATCGTCCGGGAGGTGGCCGAGGCGGCGTCCGGCACCGGCGCGGTGCGCGCCCGCATCGCCGAGGTCGCCGGGACCGCCGGGGAGAGCGGTGCGGCGGCGACCCAGGTCCTCGCCTCGGCCTCGGTCCTGGCCCGGGAGTCCGGCCGTCTCGGCGCCGAGATCACCCGATTCCTGGGGACGATCCGGGCGGCCTGAAGGGAGACCGGTTCTCTCTGCCTGTATCCGCAGCCGGATCCTCGAGAGGCTCGAACCCGGATACGAGGACGACCACGGTGATCCGTGTGCGTTCTCCTCGCCCCGCTCGCGCAGGGCTGTCCGGGGACAACGAGGGGCTCGTCTCCCCTCCCACTCGGGAGAGGGGATCCCGCGCTTGGTTTTACAAGGAAATGGAGCCGGAGGGCTCCACGCACCTGAACGAAGCCGATCTTCGCATCACCGAGCGACGGCGCAGCCATCGCCCGAAGCGATCCCGCGGGGATCGTATGACGTGACCGATTCCTCCCGGGACCGGTCCGGCCGGATCCCGGATCGTGCATCATCGCCTCGCGTCGGGACGGGAGGCGGCATGGACGGGCTCGTGGCGGGGGTGGACGGTTGCCCGGGAGGCTGGATCGCGGCTCTCCGGGATGGCGGCGACGGAGAGGTGAAGGTTCGGGTCGCACCCGATCTCGCGGCGATCTGCGACGCGCCGGAGGCGCCGGCCCTCGTCGCCGTCGACATCCCGATCGGCCTGCCCGACCGGGTCGGGGCCGGCGGCCGGGTGGCCGAACAGCGGGTGCGGCCGCTGCTCGGGCCACGCCGGGCGTCCGTATTTCCGACCTCGGCCCGCGCGGTCGTGTACGCGGCCGACTACGCCGCCGCCATCGCCCTGTCGCGACGGCCGGAGACCCAGCCCTTCGCGCCCTCGCCGCCGGCCAACGCCCTGTTTCCCCGCATCCGCGCGGTGGATGCCCTGCTGCGGGCCCGGCCGGACCTCGTTCCACGGGTGTTCGAGGTGCATCCCGAACTCGCCTTCGCCGGGCTCGCCGGCGAGCCCCTGGCCGAGACGAAGCGCAGCGCGGCGGGTGCCGCCCGGCGCCGGGCGCTGCTGGCCCGGGCGGGACTGGGGCGCGCGGCGGAACAGGCGCCGCCCCGGGGCGCGCGGGCCGACGATCTCCTCGATGCCCTCGCGGCCCTTCTGGTCGCCGAGGCCATCGCCAACGGCCGTGCCGTGTCCTATCCAGACCCACCCGAGCGCGACACCCACGGCCTTCCGGCCGCGATCTGGAGCCTGCGCCCCGACGAGACCCGCCGATGACCGACTCCCTGCCGACCCGCGACATCGCCCGCGCCCTGGTGTTCGACCCGCGGGACCGCCTGCTGCTGATCGCCTACGAGGCGGTGCGGGACGTCGACCCGGCGCGGCCGGGCCAGCGCAAGTTCTGGTTCATGCCGGGCGGCGGGATGGAGCCCGGCGAGACGCCGGAAGAGGCGTGCCGGCGCGAGCTGGAGGAGGAGATCGGGGTCGCGGATGCCCCGCTCGGCCCGCTCGTCGCCCGCTGCGAGGGACCCTTCACCCTGTTCCGCAAGCCGCGCGTCGCCCGGGAGCGGTATTTCGTCGTACGCCTGCCGAGCGACGAGATCGACACCAGCCGCCTCGCCGAGACCGAGGACAACCCGCTCTACGGCACCCGCTGGTGGACCCTCGACGAACTCGCCGCCTCCGACGAGCGGGTCGAGCCGGCCGGTCTCGCCGACCTCGCCCGGCGCATCGTCGCCGGCGAGGAGGTGGCCGATGTCCGGCTCGCCTGGGGCGAGGGCGCGGCGTAGGGATGAGGCAGGACCGTGCGGCCGTGCGCGGCCTGTGCCGGCAGAGGGGCGGGCGCCGCCGGCCCCGGGTCCGGGCAGGACTCCCGGCCGATCCGCATCGCCCCGTCGACGCAGGTCCGCTGAGGCCCGGCCGGCTTCGTTCGTGCGAGCCGTGACGGCTCGCCGATCTCGCTTCGGAGACACCCGATGACAATGCGCCTCTGCCTCCTGGTTCTCACGACCGTCACGCTGGCCCCGTCCCTCGCCTCGGCCATGGACCTGAACGATCCCCGCCGGGCCGAGATCGCCCGCGAGTTCAGGGCCCGCTGCGCCTATGGCGACGGACGGGCGTGCCGGCGTTACGAGCAGATGAAGCGCAATGCCGCACGCGTGACGGCCAAACGGCGCTACGACCAGGGCTACTGAGCGACGCGGCACCGGGCACCGGCCCGGCCATCGCCCGCCGCGCCGGCCTGCGCAGATCGGAGAGTTCATGATGTTTCCCCAGACCCTCACGGACGGCTATCGCGCGTTCCTCGGCGACCGCTTCGTGCGCGAGCAGGGCCGCTACAAGGCCCTCGCCGAGACGCAGAACCCCGAGATCCTGGTCATCAGCTGCTGCGACAGCCGGGTCTCGCCGGAAGTGATCTTCGACGCGAGCCCCGGCGAGCTGTTCGTGGTGCGCAACGTCGCCAACCTCGTCCCGCCCTTCGAGAGCGGCGGCGAGTATCACGGCACCTCGGCGGCGCTGGAATTCGCCGTCCAGGCGCTGAAGGTGAAGCACATCGTGGTGCTGGGGCACGCCCGCTGCGGCGGCGTGCGCGCCTTCGCCGACGACGTGGCGCCGCTGTCGCCGGGCGACTTCATCGGCCGCTGGGTCTCGCTGATCCGCCCGGCCGCCGAGAAGCTGAAGGCGGAGGCGCCGGACGCCACCCAGCGGCCCGACTATCTCCAGCGGCTCGAATACGCCACGGTCGAGAACAGCCTCGCCAACCTGCTGACCTTCCCGTGCGTGCGCATCCTGGTCGAGCGCGGCCGGCTGCATCTCCACGGCGCCCATTTCGGCATCGCCACCGGCGAGCTGCGCCTGCGCGACCCGGAGACCGGCGAGTTCCACCTCGCGGTGCCCGAAGCGGGGGCGAGCGGGACCCGGCTGATCCGCTGCCGGGACGAAGCGAACAGCGGCGGCTGAGGCCAAGCAAGAAACCAGGGCCATCGCTTCAGAGCGATGGCCCTGGGCTCCGGTCGGGAACCTCCTCCGCGCCGGCCGCTTTCTGTGACGGACCCGCTCCGGCGAGGAGGACCGATGCCGTCACGACTGCCTCCCGTCGCGGTGATCGGCGCCGGCTTCAGCGGCACGATGGCGGCGATCCAGCTCAGCCGTACCCTGCCGCCGGAGCGCCCGATCCTGCTGTGCGAGCGCTCCGCCGCCTTCGCCCGCGGGCTCGCCTACGCCACCGGCTGCCCGGAGCACCTGCTCAACGTCCGCACCGCCAACATGAGCGCGTTCCCCGATGCGCCGGATCACTTCGTGCGTTGGCTGGAGACCTGCGGCATCGACGACGCGCCGAGCGTGCGGGCGACGCCGGCCGGGATCTTCGCGGCTCGCGGGCTCTACGGCCGCTACCTCACCGACCTCCTGCGCGAGGTCGTCGCCCCGCCAGACGGGGCGCCGCGGCTGCTGCTCGAGAACGACACCGTCACCGACCTCGTGCCCGACGGCGCCGGGTTCCGCCTCGCCCTCGCGGTCGGACGCAGCCGGCCGGTCGCGGGGGTGATCCTCGCCTGCGGCAACCTGCGCGGGCGCCGGCCGGACACCCACTACGCCGAGGACCCGTGGGACGACGCGCCCCTCGACGCCCTGCGCGACGACCTGCCGGTGCTGATCGTCGGCACCGGGCTCACCATGGTCGACGCGGTGGCGGCCCTGCGCCGCCGGGGCTTCTCCGGACCGGTGGTCGCGGTGTCGCGCCGGGGATTGCTGCCGCAGGTCCACGCGCCGGCCGCCCCGCGCACCGTGCCCCTGCCGGACGACGCCGCGCGCCGCTCCCTGCCGGCGCTCACCGCCCATCTGCGCGCCGAGATCGCCCGCGCGGCCGGTTCCGGCGAGGACTGGCGCGGAATCATCGACGGGTTGCGGCCGGTCACCGCCTCCCTGTGGCGCACCCTGCCTCTCGCCGAACAGCGCCGCTTCCTGCGCCACCTGCGCCCGTTCTGGGACGCGCACCGCCACCGCATGGCCCCGACGGCGGCGGAGATCGTCGCCCGCGAGCGCGAGGCCGGCACCCTGACGGTGGTGCGGGGCCGGGTGGTGGCGGTGGCGGATCAGGCCGGCTTCGCCACCGTGACGATCCGCGAGCGCGGCGCCGGCGCGACCCGGGAGATCCGCGCTCAGCGCATCATCGACGCCTCCGGCATCGCCGGGGTTGCCGCCACCGACGACCCGCTGCTGCGGCGCCTGATGGGCCGCGGCCTGATCCGCCCCGACCTGCACGGCCTCGGCCTCGCGGTGACCGAGGATCTCGCGCTGATGCACCCGGGCGGCGACGCCCCGCATCCGCTCTGGGCCCTCGGTCCGCTCCTGCGCGGCACGTTCTGGGAATGCACCGCCGTGCCCGACATTCGCGTCCAGGCCGTCGACCTCGCCCGCACGGTGGCGGCCCGGCTCGCGGCCGTGCCGGACGCGCGGCGCCGGCACGGGTGAGGCGGGATCACGCCCCCTCGGCGAAGCCCCGCACCAGCAGGTTCGCGATCGCCATCGGCGGCGGGGTGGTGAGGCCGTCCGGATGGGTGCGCTCCAGCATCTGCCGCACCTCGGCGCGGGAGAACCAGCGGGCATCCTCCAGTTCGGTCCGGTCGAGGATCAGCTCGATGTCGAGGCCGCCCGACAGCGCCTCGGCCTCGCAGCCGATCATCAGCGAGGACGGGAACGGCCACGGCTGCGACGCGCGGTAATGCACTGCCCCGACGCGCAGGCCGGCCTCCTCGAAGGTCTCGCGCCGCACCGCGTCCTCGATCGTCTCGCCGGGCTCCAGGAAGCCGGCGAGGCAGGAATAGACCCCGGGCAGGAAGCGGGCCTGCCGCCCGAGCAGGCAGTGATCGCCGCGGGTGACCAGCATGATCACGACCGGATCGGTGCGGGGGAAATGCTCGGTGCCGCAGGCGGCGCAGTCGCGCCGGTAGCCGCCGCAGGCGATGGCGGTCGGCGCGCCGCAATTGGCGCAGAAGCCGTGGCGGGCGTGCCAGGACAGGAGCGATTTCGCCGTCGCGAGCAGCCCGGTCTCCGGCGGTGCCACCGCGCCCTCGACCGCGATGGTGCGCAGATCGACCACCCGGTAGCCCGGATCGTCGCCGTAGAGGGCGCCGGCATCGGCCGGGAGCGCGGTGCCGAAGACCGGGCGGCCCTCGACGCGGCCGAGGAACAGGACGGGCTCGGGCGCCGGTGCCCGGCCCAGATCGGAGGGCGCGAGGAGGGCCGTCGCCCCGCCTTCGGTGAGGCGCAGCACCGCCTGCTCGCCGGCGAACAGCACCAGTCCGGCCTCCGGGCTGCCGGCGAGGCTCGGTGCCGGGTCGGTGCGCTCGGCGGAGTGGCGTTCCAGCAGGCTGCGGGCGAAGCCGAGGCGGTCGAGGGGTGACGTCACGGCGGGAACCTCAGGCTTCGGCGAACAGAGTGCGGGCGCGCTCGATGAGCTGCGCGGCGGCGTGCGGCGGGTAGGGGGTGCGGCTGCCGTGCCCCCAGACCGGGCCCGGCCACGCCGGGTCGGAGCGGAAGCGCCCGACGACGTGGACGTGCATCTGCGCCACGACGTTGCCCAGCGCCCCGACATTGACCTTGTCGGGCTTGGCCAGCGCCTGCATCACGCCGACGGCGATCCGCGTCTCCTGCATCAGCGCCGCCGCATCCTCGGGCGAGAGGTCGGTGAGTTCGCTCACGCCCGGCCGCCGCGGCACCAGCACCAGCCAGGGGAAGCGGGCATCGTCGAGGAGCAGCACCGTGCAGAGCGGCAGGTCGCCGAGCGGCAGGGTGTCGCCGGCGAGGCGGGAATCGAGGGGGAAATCGGACATCGGGGCCTCGGATGACCGCGATGGTGTAGGGCGCGGCGGGACCGCCGGCAAACCCCGCGCGGTTCGAAGCAGAGTTGCGCAGGGCCAATCCGCTCGGATCCCTGCTCCAAGCAGACTTGCATTGGCACGCCAACGCTTCGTCCGCTCAGGTTCTTGTTTTGCCGCAGGTTTTCGTCGCAAGCCCGGTGACCACTTCTGCGAAACCTGCTTAGGGCAAAGTCCGATCACGTTGCAATCGGACCCTGCTCTATGTCGTTGATTTTGCCGAATTTTCTGCGACGAAGCGGCATTCGCGTCGTCGGAAAACGCTCTAGTGCGCCATCAGCACCGGCATCGTGGCATGGGCGAGGATGTGGCTGGTCGGGCCGCCGAAGATCATCTGTCGCAGGCGGCTCTGGGTGTAGGCGCCCTTGATGAGCAGGTCGCAGCCGACCGCCTCCGCCTCCTCCAGGAAGATCTCGCCCGGGGTGCGCCGGCCGGCGGCGAGCGTGCGCCCCTGGGCCGAGAGGCCCTCCCGGGTCAGGGCCGCCGCCATCGCCTCGGCGCTCGGCCCCGGCACCATGCCGGTATCGACGGAGAGCACCTCGATCCGCGACGCCTGGCGCAGGAACGAGCCCGCGAAGGCGACGGCCCGGGCGGTCTCGGTCGAGCCGTTCCAGGCGATCACCACGGTCTCGCCGACCGTCGCCGGCGCCGCCGGCGGGGCGATCAGCAGCGGCCGGCCGCTCTCGAACAGGACCGCCTCCAGGGTGGTCATCCGCGGCCCGTCCTCTCCGGCATGGGGGCGACCGACGATCGTGGCCGAGAACAGCCGGGCGTACTGCGCCAGGAAGCCGTCGCCGGGGGAGGCGTCGGGCAACCATCGGTAGCGCGGGCCCGCCTGGGTCACCCCGGCGCTCTCCCGCGGCACGCCGTGCCCATCCATGAAGGCGGTGAACAGGCCGCCGCAATCCCGGGCCTCGGCCCGGTCGGTCTCCTCGTCGCGGACCCAGGTCATGCCGCCGACCATGTCGACGGGCACGTACTCGGCGAGGGCCGGGCGGAGGCCGAACCCCTCGATGCTGCCGTCGAAGCGTTGGGCGGTGAGCAGGGCGGTGGTGAACACCGAGTCGAGGAGCGCGTGGCGCGCGACCGGAACGAGCAGGGTCTTCATCGGCAGGAAACCTCGAAACCGCCGTCATAGCATCATGCCGCGGCGGCGGCTGTCCAGATGGCCGGGGGCGCGGCCCCCAGGGCAATCGCTTCGGAGCGATTGCCCTGGTTTTCTGCTCCGCCTCAGGCGCCGGCGTTCGTGCGCGACACGTCGTGTCGCCGCCCACCCGGCTCTCGCTCCGCTCTGCGTTCGGGGGACATTCGTCCCCCCGAACGCACTCCGCGGGGCGCTCTTCGCGCCCAGTATGAAGCGTCGTCCTCCGGGCGACCGCAGAACAATCGCGGGATCAGCCGGTCACCAGTGCGCCGGCCGCGGCGCTCAGCGCCACGACGAGCCAGGGCGGCGCCCGCCACAGGAACAGCAGCAGGAACGCGGCCAGCGCGAGGGCGTAGCCGGCCGGGCCGGTGATGCCGGCGGTCCAGACCGGATCGTAGAAGGCCGCGAGCAGCAGGCCGACTACCGCGGCATTGACCCCGGCGAGCACCCGGCGCGCCCGCGGCACCGCGCGCAGGCGACTCCAGAACGGCAGGGTGCCGAACACGAGCAGGAACGACGGCAGGAAGATGCCGGCGAGCGCCACCGCCGCCCCGGGCAGGCCGCCGCAGACCGCACCGAGATAGGCCGCGACGGTGAAGAGCGGGCCCGGCATCGCCTGCACGGCGCCGTAGCCGGCCAGGAAGGCGTCGGCGCCGACAAGGTGCGGCACCATCTCGGCCTGGAGCAGGGGCAGGACGACGTGACCGCCGCCGAAGACCAGGGAGCCGGCACGGAAGAACACGCAGAACAGCGACAGGCCGGGGCTGGCCGCCGCCTCGGCCGCGAGGGGCAGCCCGACGAGGAGCAGCGCGAATACGGCGAGGCAGCCGAGCGCCGCCCGCCGGCCGACCCGGGGGCTCCAGGCGGCAGCGGCGCCGGGGGCGGGGATCGCCTGCTCCGGCAGGGCGAGGCCGGCGATCCCGCCGAGGATCAGGGCGCCGATCTGGCCGCCGGTTCCGGGAACCGCCAGGGCGAGGCCGGCGGCGGCCACCGCGAGGGTGGCCCGGGGCCGGTCCGGCGCGAGGCTGCGCATCATGCCGAGGATCGCCAGCGCCACCACCGCCGCGGCGGCGGCCTTGAGCCCGTGCAGCGCCCCGCGCCCGGCCCCCTCGTCCAGGGCGACCGACCCGTAGGCGCACAGCACCATCGCGGCGGCGGAGGGCAGGGTGAAGCCGATCCAGGCGGCGAGGGCGCCGGCATAACCCGCCCGCGACAGGCCGAGCGCCAGCCCGACCTGGCTGCTGGCCGGGCCGGGCAGGAACTGGCACAGGGCGACGAGGTCGGCATAGGCCGCCTCGTCGAGCCAGCGGCGGCGGGCGACGAACTCGTCCCGGAAGTAGCCGAGATGGGCCACCGGGCCGCCGAAGGCGGTCAGGCCGAGGCGCAGGAAGGCGGTGAGCACCTCGGGCCAGCGGCCGGTCCCGGCCGCCGGTCGCGCGAGGGCGTTGCCCTGCGGGTCGCACATGGATGGCTCGGCCCCGTCGCGCGGGGTCGGTCCCGCCCCGGGGCTTCTGGAGGCTCCCGCGGCTGCGATCAACCGCACCGGTGCCGAAACGGCCGCCGCCCGGCCGGACCGCAGGTTCCCTCCGGCGGCCGCCTCGAGGGAGGTCAGTTCCATGCACTTGCTTTCACGGTCTGAATTTCAGCACGGGATCCCCGCTTCCCCTTCGGGAGAGGGGATCCCGCGGCATCGTAAAAACCGCCTTCGGCAACTGCGAACAGAGTGCGTCTCAGACGATTTCCGGTTGATCGCTCGGCGATCCCTGCGGGATCATGGCGATGGCTGCACGGTCGCTTACGCGCTGCAGAAACCGTATCATACGAATTTCCGGTGATTGGTTCAGCGTGGCATTGGCGCCGCGTCTTCGGCAACCAACGGCTACGCTGAACGGATCAGACGAAATCCGTATCAGTGGGCGTGAAGGGCGCGGATTTCCTCGCGGGCCTGTTCCAGGAAGCGGAGGCGCTGCTCGTCGCTGATCAGCGAGGGGATCACCGCCTCGGGCTCGCGCTGGCGCACGCCGTCGTCCCAGAGAGTCCCCTTCGGTCCTTCGGCCGCGTGGATCTGGCGGGCGCGCACGATCTCGGTCGCGGTGTAGGCGTCGCGCATGCGGTCCTCCCTGGAGGCGTGCCTCGATGTCGGTGGTTGACGAAGCCTTAGCCCATGTCGAATCGCGGCGCGAGTGTGGCAGCGTTACCAATCGGCGAGGAATCGGGAAACAGGCGAATTTTGCACTGCAACAGGGAGTATGGGACGGGGGAGGAAGAATTTTCTTCCTCGTCAGGGCGGTCTGAGGGCCGGAACGTTCTCTCAGATGCGGATCCGCGTCGCTGGTCCGAGGCGGCGCGCCAGCCGCAGGAGGTCGCTCCGGCGAAGCGCCACGCATCCCTCGGTCGGGCGGAAGCCCGGCCGGGCGACGTGCAGGAAGATCGCGCTGCCGCGTCCTCGCCGGATCGGGCCGCGGTTGTAGTCGAGGTCGATGACGAGGTCGTAGAGGCCGTCGTCGCGCCACATCCGCTCGGCGCTGACGCCCCCGGCCGGCAGCGGGATCGGCCGGTTGTAGCGCCGGTCGCCGGGATCGTCGCACCAGCCGTCGCCCGGCGCGGTGCGGCGCAGGGGCAGCGCGGTGCGGGGCCGCGGGCCGAGATGGTCGGCGCGGTAGAAGCCGCCGCGCAGGCGGAAGCAGCCCTTCGGCGAGGCGCCGTCGCCCTCCCGCTTCGCGCGCACGATGCCGCCCTTGCCGAGGGCGCAGGGGATCAGTACCGGCCCGGCGATCAGCGTGCCGCGGCTGCGGTCGAGGACGGAGGGGCGGACCCGCAGGAGGGGAAGGGTGGTGCGGAAGGGCATGCGACGGGTCCGGGTTCAAGTCGGTCGGGCGGCGGTGTAGAGGGTCGGCACCCGCTTGACCATGGAGACCGGATGAGCGCCGCGGCCCGACCCGCCGAGCCGGACTGGCTCGGCTGGCTCCCGAACAGGATCCTCGCCCTCGACGTCGAGGCCACCGGGCTGCGCGAGCGCGACCGCATCGTCAGCATCGGCCTCGTCGCCGTCGAGGCCGCCGCCCTGACGGGGCCGCGGCCGGCGCTCGCCTGCCATCACCTCGTCTTCGATCCCGGGTGCCGGAGCCACGCCCGGGCCGAGGCGCTGCACGGCTACGACGACTGGACGCTTCGCCACCAGGATCCCGTCGCCGCCCACCTGCCGGCCCTCGCCGCCGTGCTGGGGCGGGCCGACGTGGTGGTGGCCCACAACGCCGCCTTCGACCTCGGCATCCTCGACCGTGAGTTCGCCCGGGCCGGGCTTCCGCCGGTGGCAGCGCGGCGCTACTGCACCTGGGAGGCGTACCGGCGCCGGGGCGAGAAGGGCCGCGACTCCCTCGACGCCGTGTGCCGCCGCCTCGGCGCCGCCCGTTCGGGCACGCGCCACGGCGCCCTCGAGGACGCGTGGCTGGCCCTGCGCGCCTATCTCTGGCTCCAGGCCTGCCCGGTGATCGTACCTCCGCCGGAGGTCCTGGCGCCGAGCAACGTGCGCCCGGTGCCGCCGCGGCCGGACGGTCCGCTGCCGCTGCGCGAGGCAGACGCCGCCGCAGACCGGCCATCCGCCCTTGGACAGTGAGGACGCAACCCTTGCCGTAGCCCGGGGCTCCACTACTCTGCCCCGGCAACCAGCGCGATCCGCGCCCGAGCCCGGGCGGGCGGGGTCTGCCGCGTCGTCCGGCTCAGCGGTGTCCGTGCCGCCGGACGATCGTCCTTGAGCGGCGGCTGCGTCCACCGCCGCCCGCCCCGGTGCGGTCGGCGGGCGTACCGCGTCCCGAGAGTGCCGAGCCGATGTCCAATGCCCACCGCCTCCTCGTCGTCGACGACGATTCCGCGCTCCGGGAGACGCTGAGCGAGCAGCTCGACCTCTGCGAGGAGTTCGCCGTCGTCACCGAGGAGAACGCCCAGGGCGCCATCGACCGGGTCGGAGCCGAGCGGATCGACCTCGTGGTGATGGATATCGGCCTGCCGGACCTCGACGGCCGCGAGGCGGTGAAGCGGATGCGCGGGCAGGGGTTTCGCGGTCCGGTGATCATGCTGACCGCCCAGGCGTCGGATGCCGATACTGTGAGCGGCCTGGAGGCCGGCGCCAACGACTACGTGACGAAGCCGTTCAAGTTCGCGGTCCTGCTGGCCCGCATCCGCGCCCACCTGCGCCAGTACGAGGCGAGCGAGGACGCGGTGTTCCAGATCGGCCCCTACACCTTCCGGCCGGGGGCGAAGCTCCTCGTCGGCGAGCGCGGCTCGAAGCTGAAGCTCACCGAGAAGGAGACCGCGATCCTGCGCTTCCTCTACCGCGCCGGCCGCCAGGTGGTGCCCCGCGACACCCTGCTCGCGGAGGTCTGGGGCTACAACGCCCAGGTCACCACCCACACCCTCGAGACCCACATCTACCGACTGCGCCAGAAGATCGAGCCCAACCCGGCCTCGGCGTCGCTCCTCGTGACGGAGGGCGGCGGCTACAAGCTGATGCCGTGACGGCCGGGATGCGCGGCCGGAGTGAATCAGCTAAGCCTGTCCGTGGCCGCCCCCGGGCGGAGGGGGAGTACCGGGCCGTTGGCGCTCGACGACGACATCGCCACGCTGGCCGCGGCACCTCTGTTCGGACTGATGGACCGCGACGCCCTTCGGCTGATCTCCTTCGCCGCCGAGCGCCTGCGCCTCGCGCCCGGCGCGGCCCTGTTCGAGCGCGGCGCGGCGGCGGAATGCGGCTACGTGGTGCTGTCCGGGTCGGTCCGGGTCGAGGCCCGGGCGGCCGGTGCCGCGGTGGTCGAGGCCGGTCCGGCGGCGGTGATCGGGCAGACCGCCCTGCTGGCGGCCCAGCAGCGGCCGAGCACCGCCCGGGCGGGGGAGGCGGGCGCCGAGGTGATGGTGATCCCCCGCACCCTGATGCGCCGCGTGCTGGAGGTGTTTCCGGTCGCGGCGGCCGCGATCCACGACGCGCTGGCGGAGGAGCTGGCGGCCCTGGTGCGCGATCTTTCCGGGTCGCGGGCGGCGCAGGGCTCCGCCCGGCGCGAGTGATACGGTTTTCGGACGATTCCCTTCCGGACATCGTATCACCAGCCCGCGCGGCGCAGAGCGAAGCTCTGCGCGCACCTGGGCGAAGCCGATTTTCGCATCGCGAAAGCGATCCCGCAGGGATCGCCGAGCGATCAATCGAGAATCGTATGATCCGCCCCGCACGGATACCATGGGAAATCGTATGACGGCGCCCCGGCCCTTTGCTAGAGAGCGCCGGCTTTCCGTTTGTCAGGACGCCGCCATGTCGCACGCAGATCTCGCCCGGACCCTCGAAGCCGCCTGGGAGGATCGCGCGTCGATCGACGCCTCCACGCAGGGGGCGGTGCGCGACGCCGTCGAGACCGCCCTCGGCCTGCTCGATTCGGGCGAGGCCCGGGTCGCCGAGAAGGCCGGCGGCGAGTGGCAGGTCAACCAGTGGCTGAAGAAGGCGGTGCTGCTGTCGTTCCGCCTCAACGACATGGCGGCGATCCCCGGCGGTCCCGGCGGCGCGGCGTGGTGGGACAAGGTGCCGTCGAAGTTCGAGGGCTGGGGCGCCGACCGCTTCCGCGCCGCCGGATTCCGCGCCGTGCCCGGCGCCATCGTGCGCCGCGGCGCCTACATCGCCCCGGGCGCGGTGCTGATGCCGTCCTTCGTCAATCTCGGCGCCTCGGTCGGCGAGGGCACGATGGTCGACACCTGGGCGACCATCGGCTCCTGCGCGCAGGTCGGCCGCAACTGCCACATCTCCGGCGGCGCCGGCATCGCGGGGGTGCTCGAACCGCTCCAGGCCAATCCGGTGATCATCGAGGACAACTGCTTCGTCGGCGCCCGCGCCGAGGTCGCCGAAGGCGTGATCGTCGGCGAGGGCAGCGTGCTGTCGATGGGCGTCTATATCGGCGCTTCGACCAAGATCATCGACCGCTCCACCGGCGAGGTCAGCTACGGCCGGGTGCCCCCCTATTCCGTCGTGGTGTCGGGCACCCAGCCGGGCAAGCCGCTGCCGGACGGCACCCCCGGCCCGTCGCTGTACTGCGCCGTCATCGTCAAGCGGGTCGATGCCGGAACCCGGGCGAAGACCGGGATCAACGAGCTGCTGCGCGACTGACGCGCCGAGGCCCCTGGTTTTTTGCTCCGCCTCAGGCGCCGGCGTTCGTGCGCGGCACGTCGTGTCGCCGCTCCTTCGGCTCTCGCTCCGCTCTGCGTTCGGGGGGACATCCGGCCCCTCGAACCCGCTCCGCGGGGCGCTTTTCGCGCCCGGTCGGGAGCGTCGCTCTCCGGGCGACCGCAGAACAATCGCTGAAGCGATGGCCCTGGGCCCCTGATACAGGAGGGACGACACCCGGCGGGTGCGCGGGCCCGCCTCCGTCAGGTGGCCTCGTTGCCGGCTTCCAGCAGCGTGAACGGATCGCGGTCGTTGATGCGCTCGCCCCGCGTCATGGCGTTCACCGAGAGATGGTGCTGGCCGCCCAGCACGTCCTCGTACCGGATCTGTCCACGCAGATACAGGGCGAGTTCGCCGCCGACGATCCGCTCGGCGACGTCCGGGTGCGAACCCAGATCGAGGGTGCAGATCAGGTTCCGGCTCTGCTGGGCGGCCAGCATCCCCGGGATCGCCTCGCCGGATCGAGCCTGATCGTCCTCGATCGTCAGGTCCGGGAAGGTCCGGATGAGAGGTCTCAAGATCGGAACGATGTTGCGGGCCGGTGTCACCCCGTAGTTCCTGATCTCGACCTGCACCGCGATGCGCTTGCCAGGCACGAATTGCTGGAACGTGATGCTGGCGATGCCGACATAGGCGCGGATGCGGCGGCCATGCGCCTCCCTCTGCGCTTCCGTCTCGGCGATCAGTGCTTCCAGCAGCCGGTTGTTCTCCCCGATCCGGGCCGCCACCTGCCGCCCGAGCCGTCTCGACACGGCGGCGGTCGCGAGGCTCGCCAGCAGGAACGCGGTCAGGATCAGGAGCAGCGCGGCCTCGTGCGGGGTCGGGGCAAGCTGCTGGGCATCGAACGTGCTCAGGTACGACCACGAGCGGTCCCTGACCTGCCAGCCAAGGGTGCGAGCCTGCTCCAGGGAGGTGGCGAGGTCTGGATTGGCCGGGACGATGTAGAGGGCGACGGCGACACAGGCGAAGATCGCCGCAATCAGGACGTACTTCATGACCTTCATCGTCAGGTTCTCGGCTGCACGGCGCGGGAGCCGGACGGGCGCCGTCCATCCCGATCGCGTCGGCTGCTCTCCCGTTCGGGGGCAGGGCGGATCGACGGTCGCTGCCGTACCGGGCGAAGCTCCTCAGCCATGAACGTGCCGCGTGCCTCCGGATGCCTTCCCTGTCTTCCTCCGTTCCACCCCTGCATTCAACCGGACCCGCTTCGGCTTCGGCGATCAATCCACGGTTTCATACGGTTTCTGATTGATCGCTCGGCGATCCCTGCGGGATCGCTTCGCGATGCAGAAACCGGCTTCGCTCATGCGCCGCGCGGGCTTCGATGCGGTTTTTGGACTCATCGTTCAAAAACCGTATCAGACCGGTACGTTGTCGATCAGCCGGGTGCCGCCGAGATAGGCCGCGGCGAGAACCCGGGCCGGGCCGGTCGCCCGCTCCACGGGGGCGAGGCTCTCGGCGTCGTTGACCGACAGGTACTGGATCGGGCCGAAGCCGGCCTGCTCCAGGCGGGCCCGCCCGGCGGTCAGCGCGGGGGCGGCCTCGCCGCCGTCGCGGACCGCCCCGGCGACCTCCCGCAGCACGGCGTGCATCACCGCCGCGGTGCGGCGCTCGTCATCGGAGAGGTAGCGGTTGCGGGATGACATCGCGAGGCCGTCCGCCTCCCGCACCGTCGGCACGCCCTCGATGGTCACCGGGATGTCGAGGTCGCGCACCGCCCGGCGGATGACCTGAAGCTGCTGGAAATCCTTCTCGCCGAACAGGGCACGGTCCGGCAGGGCCTGGAGCAGCAGCTTCGACACCACGGTCGCGACGCCGTCGAAATGCCCGGGGCGGATCGGCCCGCACAGCACGTCGGTGAGCGACGCGACGCTGACGGTGGTCGCGAAGCCCGGGGCGTACATCGCGGCGACGTCCGGCAGGTAGGCGGCGTCGGCCCCGGCTTCGGCGAGGAGCGCGAGGTCGCGGTCGGGATCGCGCGGATAGCGCGAGAAATCCTCGTTCGGGCCGAACTGGGTCGGGTTGACGAAGATGCTGACCACGACCCGCCGGCAGGAGGCGCGCCCCCGATGGACCAGGGCGAGGTGGCCCTCGTGCAGCGCCCCCATGGTCGGCACGAGGGCCACGGTGTCGCCGGCCTCGCGCCACGTGCCGATCCGGGCCCGCAGGGAGGGGACGTCGGGCAGGCGGATCACGGCGCCGGCGGAGGAGGGGGCGAACATCGGGGTCTCCCGGTCGTCGCGGGCAGGCGAGCCCGCGCGGACGGGCCCGGGTTGCCGGTGGAGAGGGCTCAGGCGGCTTCGGCCCGGAAGCGGGCGTAGCCGGCGGCGCGCAGGGTGCAGGCCGGGCAGGTGCCGCAGCCGTGGCCCCAGGGATGGGGCGCGCCGCGCTCGCCGAGATAGCAGGTGTGGCTGTCCTCGACGATCAGCTCGACCAGGGGCTCGCCGCCGAGCGACCGGGCGAGACCCCAGGTCTCCGCCTTGTCGATCCACATCAGGGGTGTGTGCAGCACGAAGCGGCGCTCCATGCCGAGGTTGAGCGCCACCTGGAGCGCCTTGATCGTGTCGTCGCGGCAATCGGGATAGCCGGAGAAATCGGTCTCGCACATCCCGCCGACGATGTGGCGCAGGCCGCGGCGATAGGCCAGGGCCGCCGCGAAGGTCAGGAAGACGAGGTTGCGCCCGGGCACGAAGGTGTTGGGCAGGCCGCCTGCCTCCAGGGTGATCGCGGTGTCGCGGGTCAGCGCGGTGTCGGAGACCCGACCGAGGGCGTCGAGGGCGAGGGTGTGGTCGTCGCCGAGGCGCGAAGCCCAGGCCGGGTTCAGTCCGGAGAGGCCCCGGCGCAGCCGGTCCCGGCAGTCGAGTTCGACGCGGTGGCGCTGGCCGTAATCGAACCCGAGGGTCTCGACGCGAGCGAAGCGGTCGAGGGCCCAGGCGAGGCAGGTGGTGGAATCCTGCCCGCCGGAGAACAGCACCAGCGCCCCGTCACTCCCGTGCATCGCCGCGTCCATGGCGCTCCGATCCGCTGCACACAACCCCGGGGGCGACCGTCGCGTCCGCGGAGACAGCCGGCTTGCCCCAGAGAAACGGCGCAGGCAAGCGCGACGGCCGCGGACCGCACGGCAATCGCTTCAGCGATCGTTCTGCGGTCGCCCGGAGGGCGACACCGCATGGCGGGCGCGAAAAGCGCCCCGCGGATCGGGTTCAGGGGGCGAATGGGCCCCCGAACGCCGGCGACTGAGGCCGAGCAAAAAACCAGGGCGATCGCTCCGAAGCGATGGCCCTGCTGCGGACCGGCCGCCCCGATCACCGCGAGCGGGGTCGCGCCTCGGCTCAGTCGCCGAGGTATTCGGCCCACGACATCGGCGTCTCGAACACCTTCACCGACGACAGCGCCGGCAGGGCCGGGCGGATCGCGTTCCAGATCCAGACCGCGATGTGCTCGGCGGTCGGGTTCTCCAGGCCCGGAACCTCGTTGAGGCAATGGTGGTCGAGCCGCTCCAGCACCGGCGCGAAGGCGCTCTCGACGTCGAAGAAATCCACCACCCAGCCGGTCGCGGGATCGACCGGGCCGTCGAGCTGCAGCTCGACCCGGTAGGAATGCCCGTGCATGCGGTGGCAGCGATGGGTCGCGGGGACGTTCGGCAGCCGGTGGGCGGCCTCGAAGGTGAAGGCTTGGGTGATCTTCATCGGGGATTTCGCAGCGCGGGCCTGCGCTCTATCATCGATGCCCGCGAGGGCGAAGCGCGGGCGGCGGTCAGGGGATGCCGATCAGCTTGTGGGTCTGGAGGCTGAGCCGCCAGCGGGCATCGCGCAGGCAGTAGGCGACGGCGGCCTCGGTGTTGGCGAGGCGGTCGGGCCCGTCCATCGGCTGGAGCCAGAAGTTGCGGAAGGCGAGGCCGACGAAATCCCCCGGATCGAGACCGTCCTGGGGATAGATCAGCTTCAGCTCGTCGCCGGCCTCGAGCCGCAGGGGGGCGCCGGCCTTCGGGCTGACGCAGATCCAGTCCAGCCCTTCGGGCGCGGCCTGGGTGCCGTTGGTCTCGACCGCGCAGGCGAAGCCCCGCGCCCGCACCGCGGCGAGCGCCGCGGCATCGAGCTGGAGCAGCGGCTCGCCGCCGGTGAACACGACGTAGCGCCCCTCGGGCCCGCCCGTCCAGGCCGCCTCGATCGCCGCGGCCAGCGCCTCGGCGTCGGCGAAGCGCCCGCCGCCCTCGCCGTCGAGGCCGACGAAGTCGGTGTCGCAGAAGCGGCAGACCGCGTCCGCCCGGTCGGCTTCCCGCCCGCTCCACAGGTTGCAGCCGGCGAAGCGGCAGAACACGGCCGAGCGCCCCGCATGGGCGCCCTCGCCCTGGAGGGTGTGGAAGATTTCCTTGACGGCGTAACTCATGGTGGACTGCGACGCGCGGGCTGACGGCAGGATCCGCGTGCCAGAACCCGGGATCGTCCCGCAACCCCCTCCCGCGCCGGGCCGGGATGCGCTGACGGGCTGGCTGTGGAGCGGCAGGGGATGCGCGGTGGCGGACGCCGCCAAACTGCCGCCACGGATCGGGAGTTACAAGGGGCGATGCGCGGCGCGCTGTCCAAAGCGTGGCCGTTGCCCTACAATCACGGTCGGCGCGCCCGGCGGCCCGCGGATGCGGCGGGACGGGGCCGGCCCGACGGGAAAGCTGATCGATGCTGACACACGCCCCGCTCGCGCGGCTGTTCGGGGGACTCCTCGGGCTCGGCGGCCTCCTCGTCGCCGGGGCGGCCAGCGCCGTCACCCAACCGATGCTCGTGGTCGACGTCGATTCCGGCAAGGTCCTGTACGGTCAGGCCGCGACCGATCCGTGGTTCCCGGCCTCGATCACCAAGCTGATGACGGCCTACGTCGCCCTCGACCTCGTGCGGCAGGGGCGGGCGTCGATGGACCAGCTCCTCACCATCTCGCCCGAGGCGGCGGCCGAGCCGCCCTCGAAGATGGGCTTCAAGCCCGGCACCCAGCTCACCCTCGACAACGCCCTCAAGATCATCATGGTGAAGTCGGCCAACGACGTCGCCTGGGCGATCGGCGAGAATCTCGGCGGCTCGGTCGAGGGTTTCGCCGGGCTGATGAACGACACCGCGCAGCGGATCGGGATGCGCGACAGCCGCTGGACCAACCCCAACGGCCTGCCCGACCCGCGGCAATGGACCACGGCCCGCGACATGGCGATCCTCGGCCGGGCGATCCTGCGCGACTTCCCCGGCAACCGCGACCTGTTCTCGATCTCGGCGATCCAGTTCGGCCGCGCGGTGATGCCCAACCACAACGGGCTGCTGGGCCGCTACGCCGGCGTCGACGGGATGAAGACCGGCTTCATCTGCTCGGGCGGCTTCAACGTGGTGGCGAGCGCCACCCGCAACGGCCGGCGCATCATCACGGTGGTGATGGGCCAGCCGAGCGCCCGCGAGCGCGACCTCAAGGCCGCCGACCTGTTCGATTACGGCTTCGGCCAGACCCCCGGCTGGGGAGGCCAGACCCTCGCCGACCTGCCGGCCTCGCCGGTGGCGGGCCCGCCGGACCTGCGGCCCTACATCTGCGACAAGCGCCGGCCGATGCCGACCGACTCGGATTCCGCCGCCGCCACGGCGAGCGCCGAGGCTGCCCAGGGCAACGCCGACAACACCAGCGCGCAGCTGATGGCCGCGACCGCGCCGCCCTCCGCGGCGCTCGCCTTCGCCACCATGAACAGCGCCGCCCTGCGCAACCGCGCCCTGCCGCCGCGGGCGCCGCTCCAGCCGGTGCTGGTGTGGATCGGCCGCGACCCGGCCGAGAGCGCCATCGCGGCGAACGACGACGCGGGCGAGGCCAAGCCGGCGGCGGCGAAGCCGGTCCGCGGCGCGAAGGCCAAGGTGGCGGCCAAGCCCGCCCCGGTGAAGCCGGCCCAGGTGAGGCCGGCCCCGAGCCGCAGCATCGCCGCCACCGGCGCGACGGTGCCGCAGCCGAAGCTGCTCGCCCGGCCGCGCGGCACTCCTCCCGCCTCGACGACGGCCTATACGTCCTCCCACACCCCGGTGATCGCTTCGGACAAGAAGCCGGCGGCGAAGGCGCAGCCTCCCCAGACCAGGACCGCCCAAACCGCCACGCCGTCGCAGAAGCCGAAGCCCGCCACGAAGCCTGCCACGGCGAAGAAGGCGAAGGACGACTGAGCGCGACCCGCTCCGGCGGAGCGGCTCTGCGAACCCGATCGGACAGTCCCGTCGTCGAGCGCGGGATCCCCGTCCGGATGGGAGGGCGCCGTGCCCCGGTCGGAACGCGGTGACGGCCGCGCTCCCGCATCCTCCTGCATCGGTTCCACCCGGTCGCTGGAAGGGGGAACGATACGGAGTTCGGACGATGAGTTCCGAAAACCGTATCCAGGCCCGCGCGGCGGAGCTTTGCTCCGCACACGTGAGCGAAGCCGTTTTTCGCATCGCGAAAGCGACCGTTCGCGGTCGGCTGAAGCGATCAACCGGAAATCGTATGACGCGTGGCGGCTTCGCCCGCGAGACACGGCACGATCGGTGAGGATGGTCCGCAGCAGGCGACGGCAGAGGGCCGTTGCTGCGGCGCAACACCGGCGCGGCGCGTTCCAAACGCGGCCGTTGCGCCGCGGCACTGCCGCAATTCACCGATGATTAACCCTGCGCCGCGGTTTCGGGTGACGAACGGGATTCACCCGAGCCCGGCAAGGTCTCGTCAAGGTTGACGGAACCTTCGCTTAACGGACCGGGACCTACAGCTTTCCGGGTTCGCGGGGCCGAGCCGTCGAGACGCGCCGCCCTCGCCAGAGGAGTGATTCCATGTCGTTGCCGTTCGCATTGCCGCGGGCGCTGAAGGCCGCCGCCGCGCTCGGCCTCGCCCTGTCGATCGCCGCCTGCTCGTCCGACAAGGATCTCGCCGACGCCTCCGCCTACGGCGCGGGAGCCGGCGGGCGGCTCGGGGCAGGCGGGGCCGCCACCCCGGGGAGCGCCCAGGACTTCGTGGTCAATGTCGGCGACCGCGTGTTCTTCGACAGCGATTCGACCGACCTCAACCAGACCGGCATCGCGACCCTGGACCGGCAGGCGCAGTGGCTGTCGCGCTACCCGCGCTACAGCTTCCTGATCGAGGGCCATGCCGACGAGCGCGGCACCCGCGAGTACAACTTCTCCCTCGGCGCCCGCCGCGCCCAGGCGGTGCGGGACTATCTCGCCTCCCGCGGCATCGCCGCCGGGCGGATGCGCACCGTGTCCTACGGCAAGGAGCGGCCGGTGGCGGTGTGCAACGACATCTCGTGCTGGTCGCAGAACCGCCGCGCCGTGACGGTGCTCGACGGCGGCGCCGGATCGTGAGCCGGGATCCCGGGGTGCGGGCCGGTCCCGCGCCCCGGGCCGGCCGCATTTTTGCCGCGCCGGGCGGCATCTGCTATCGCAGCCGCCCTCCCTCGCTGCGACCGCTCGGAAGCCGATCCGCCATGCTCCGCCGCCTGCTCCTCCGCTCGGGCCTCGTCTCAGGCATCCTCCTGGCCGCGATGCTGCCCGGCCGCGCCCAGGACGCCGCCGACCTCGTCGTGCGGATGAACCGGATCGAGAACCAAACCCGCCAGATGTCCGGGCAGATCGAGACCCTCCAGTACGAGAACCGCCAGCTCAAGGAGCAGCTGCGCAAGTTCCAGGAGGACGTCGAGTACCGTTTCCAGGAGAGCAAGGGCGGCGCCCGTCCGGCCCCGGCCCCGGCGGGGGCGACGAAGCCGCAGAAGCGGGGCGACGCCTTCGATCCGACTCTCAACCCCGCAGCTCCCGGCGCGCCGCAGACCCTCGGCGCCTCGCCCGCACCCCGGGCGGCCGCCGCCGCGCCCGCGACGCCGACCGCCACCGCGACCCTCGCGCCCCCGGCCGCCGCGATCGAGGACGGCCCGCCGCCCTACGGCGAGCCGGTCGACCTGCGGCCGCAGCCCAAGGTGCAGCCGCCGGTGGCCCCGCGGCCGGCGCAGAGCATCGCCGCCACCGGGACCGGCGATGCCAAGGCCGATTACGAGGCGGCCTACGCCTACGTGCTGCAGCGCCAGTACGAGCAGGCGGAGATGAGCCTGCGCCAGTTCATCCAGTCCCATCCCCGCGACACCCTGGTGCCGGACGCGACCTACTGGCTCGGCGAGAGCTACCTTCAGCGCAACCGCACCCGCGAGGCGGCGGAGCAGTTCCTGAAGGTCTCGACCGACTACGCCCGGTCGCGCAAGGCGCCGGACGCGATGCTGAAGCTCGGCACCTCGCTCAACGCCCTCGGGGCGCGGGAGCAGGCCTGCGCCACGCTCGCCGAGCTGGAGCGCAAGTTCCCGCAGGCCTCCGCCAGCGTGAAGCAGGGCGTCGACCGCGAGCAGCGCCGGGCCCGCTGCGCCGCCTGAGGTCCCGTGGACGGGGCCGATCCCCTCGAACCGGCGGAGTTCGCCGCCCTCCTCGCGCCCTGGCTGGGCGCCGGCGCGCCGGGCGGCGCGGTGCTCGCGGTGTCCGGCGGGCCGGATTCAATCGCCCTGATGGGCTGCGCCGCCCTGCTGCCGCCCCGGGTCCCGGTTCTGGTCGCCACCGTCGATCACGGCCTGCGCGCCGCGTCGCAGCCCGAGGCGGAGGCCGTCGCCGCGGCGGCCGCGCGCCTCGGGCTGGCGCATCGGCGCCTCGCCTGGACCGGACCCAAGCCGGCGACCGGCCTCCAGGACGCGGCCCGCGACGCCCGCTACGCCCTGCTCGCCGATCTCGCGGCCGAGGTCGGCGCCGCCAGCATCCTGACCGCCCACACCCTCGACGATCAGGCCGAGACGGTGCTGATCCGCCTGTGCGCGGGGTCCGGGCCGGCCGGCCTCGCCGGGATGGCGCCGGCCCGTCCCCTGGGTGGCACGACCCTGGCGCGGCCGTTCCTCGACCTGTCCAAGGCCCGCCTCGTCGCCACCTGCCGGGCGCGGGGCTGGGAGTTCGTGCAGGACCCGTCGAACCGCGACCCGCGCTTCGCCCGCGCCCGGATGCGGGCGCTGCTGCCGGGCCTCGCGGCGGAGGGGCTGACCGCCGGCCGCCTCGCCCGCCTCGCCACCCGGCTGCGTCGCGATGGCGCTGCCCTCGACCTCGCGGCGGCCGAGGCAGGGCTGCGGCTGCGGCAGGAGGGGCCGGATCGGCGAGGCCGGACGGTCCTCGACGGGCCGGGCTTCCTCGCCCTGCCGGAGGCGGTGGCGCTCCGGGTCCTCGGCCGGGAGATCGCCGCGGTGGCGGGACCGGGGCGGCTGCGGCTGGAGCGGCTGGAGACGCTGCTCGCCGGGGTGCGGCGCGCCCTCACCGAGGACGTCGCCCTGCGGCGGACCCTCGGCGGCGCGCTGGTGACGGTGGCCGGGCCGCGCCTGACCCTGACGACGGCGCCGCCGCGGCGCGATTCAGGGGCGGTTGACCCTGCGGGCTGATCGACTTGGCAACCTTCCGGCCAGTGCCTACATTGGGCTTCGAGTGCCGGCTCCCATCCCTGCACGCCTGCATGGCGCCGCGCTCCTCAGGGATTGACGCTTCGATGAACCCCAATTTCCGAAACTTCGCCCTGTGGGTCGTCATTTTCCTGCTGGTCCTGGCCCTGGTCACCCTGTTCCAGAACCCCGGCCACCGGTCCAGCGGCGGAGAGATCGCCTACAGCCAGCTCCTCAACGACGCCGATGCGGGCCGCATCCAGAGCGTCGTGATCTCCGGTCAGGAGGTGAGCGGCAGTTATACGGGCGGCGGCACCTTCACGACCTACGCCCCCAACGACCCCTCGCTGGTGTCGAAGCTGCAGGGCAAGGGCGTGACGATCACGGCCCGGCCGCCCTCGGACAACACCCCGTGGTTCATCGCGCTGCTCGTGAACTGGCTGCCGATCCTCGTCTTCATCGGCGCCTGGATCTTCCTGTCGCGCCAGATGCAGTCCGGCGCCGGCCGCGCCATGGGGTTCGGCAAGTCGAAGGCCAAGCTGCTGACCGAGGCCCACGGCCGCGTCACCTTCGAGGACGTGGCGGGCGTCGACGAGGCCAAGGAGGACCTGCAGGAGATCGTCGAGTTCCTGCGCGACCCGCAGAAGTTCCAGCGCCTCGGCGGCCGGATCCCGCGCGGCGTGCTCCTCGTCGGCCCGCCCGGCACCGGTAAGACCCTGATCGCCCGGGCGGTCGCGGGCGAGGCCAACGTGCCGTTCTTCACCATCTCGGGCTCGGACTTCGTCGAGATGTTCGTCGGCGTCGGCGCCTCGCGCGTCCGCGACATGTTCGATCAGGCGAAGAAGAACGCGCCCTGCATCATCTTCATCGACGAGATCGACGCGGTCGGCCGCCACCGCGGCGCCGGCTTAGGCGGCGGCAACGACGAGCGCGAGCAGACCCTCAACCAGCTCCTCGTCGAGATGGACGGCTTCGAGGCCAACGAGGGCGTGATCATCATCGCGGCGACCAACCGCCCCGACGTGCTCGATCCGGCGCTGCTGCGTCCGGGCCGCTTCGACCGCCAGATCATCGTGCCGAACCCGGACGTGATCGGCCGCGAACGCATCCTGCGCGTCCACGTCCGCAAGGTGCCCCTGGCTCCCGACGTCGACCTGAAGGTGATCGCCCGCGGCACCCCCGGCTTCTCGGGCGCCGACCTGATGAACCTCGTCAACGAGGCGGCCCTGCTCGCGGCCCGCCGCGGCAAGCGCATCGTCACAATGCACGAGTTCGAGGACGCCAAGGACAAGGTCATGATGGGTGCCGAGCGGCGCACCCTGGTGATGACCGAGGACGAGAAGCGGCTCACCGCCTATCACGAGGGCGGCCACGCCATCGTGGCGTTCAACGTCCCGGCCACCGATCCCGTCCACAAGGCGACGATCATTCCCCGCGGCCGGGCGCTCGGCATGGTGATGCAGCTTCCCGAGCGCGACAAGCTGTCGATGTCGTTCGAGCAGATGACCTCGCGTCTCGCGATCATGATGGGCGGCCGCGTCGCCGAGGAGATGATCTTCGGCCACGACAAGGTGACCTCGGGTGCCCAGTCGGACATCGAGCAGGCGACTCGCCTCGCCCGGATGATGGTGACGCGCTGGGGCTTCAGCCCCGAGCTCGGCACCGTGGCCTACGGCGACAACAACGACGAGGTCTTCCTCGGCATGCAGGTCAACCGGCAGCAGAACGTCTCCGAGTCGACCGCCCAGAAGATCGACGCCGAGGTTCGGCGTCTGGTCGAGAACGGCCTTCAGGACGCCCGGCGCATCCTCGACGAGCGCAAGGACGACCTCGAAGCCCTGGCCCGCGGCCTGCTGGAGTACGAGACGCTGTCGGGCGACGAGATCAAGGGCCTCCTCGACGGCAAGCCCCCGGTGCGCGATGCCGGCGACTTCCCGCCGTCCCCGGCCCGCGGTTCGCCGGTCCCGTCCGCCGGGCGCGGCCGGCCGCGGGAGAACGACGGCGGCTACGAGCCCCAGCCCCAGGCCTGAGCCGCGGCACCTTGATCGACAGATAAAGCGGCGGGAGCGATCCCGCCGCTTTTTCCATGTGCCGACGACGCTGAGGAGGAACCGGGCGGGACCGTGCCGTTCGGGCTCAGGCCGTTACCGCTCGCCCGACCGGACCCACTTGGTCACGTTGGGCGGCTGGTAGCTCCGGATCCCGGCGAGGAGTTCGCCGGGATCCCGGGCCACGATCAGCATGCCGCGATGGGCCTCGCGCACGAAGCCCTGTTCCACGACGTGATCGAGGAAGCCGAGCAGGCCGTCGTAGAAGCCGCCGACGTTCAGCACCGCCATCGGCTTGGGATGGTAGCCGAGTTGGCCCCAGGTCCAGACCTCGAACAGCTCCTCGAAGGTGCCGAGACCGCCGGGCAGCGCCACGAAGCCGTCGGCGAGGTCGGCCATCAGCGCCTTGCGCTCGTGCATCGAGCCGACGACGCGCAGTTCGGTCAGGCCGTGATGCGCGATCTCCTTCTCGACCAGCGGGCGCGGCATGACGCCGACCGCCCGTCCTCCGGCCTGGAGCACCGCGTCGGCGACCGCGCCCATCAGCCCGACCTTGCCGCCGCCATAGACGAGATCGACCCCGTTCTCGGCGAGGTGACGGCCGAGCGCGCCCGCCGCCTCGCGGTAGAGGGGGAGCGCGCCGTCGTTCGACCCGCAGAACACGCACAGCCGCATGGCTCGCTCCTTCCTGGCTCGCAGCGGTCGGGGTCGGCGGTCAGCCGGCCTGGATGTCGAGTTCGCGGATGATCGTGTCGCCCATCTCGCTGGTGCCGACCGCGTTGACGCCCGGCCCGGCGATGTCGCGGGTGCGGGTGCCGCCGGCGAGCGTCCGGGTGATCGCCGCGTCGAGGCGGTCGGCGGCATCGGACAGGCCGAAGGAGTAGCGCAGCGCCATCGCCAGGGAGCCGATCATCGCGAGCGGGTTGGCGGCGTTCTGGCCGGCGATGTCGGGGGCCGAGCCGTGGACCGGCTCGTAGAGCGCGCGGCGGCTGCCGTTCTCGACCGCGCCGAGGGAGGCCGAGGGCAGCATCCCGAGCGAGCCGGTGAGCATCGCGGCGACGTCGGAGAGGATGTCGCCGAACAGGTTGTCGGTGACGATGACGTCGTACTGCTTCGGGTGGCGCACCAGTTGCATCGCGCAATTGTCGGCCAGCACGTGTTCGAGGCCGACGTCGGAATGGCTCTCGGCGTGCAGGCGCGTGACCACGTCCTTCCACAGCACGCCGGATTTCATCACGTTGTGCTTCTCGGCCGAGGCGACCTTGTTGCGGCGCTTGCGGGCGAGGTCGAAGGCGACGGCGGCGATGCGCTCGATCTCGCCGGTGGTGTAGATCTGGGTGTCGACGGCACGGCGGGAGCCGTCCTCCAGGGTCACGATCTCCTTCGGCTCGCCGAAATAGACGCCGCCGGTGAGCTCGCGCACGATCATGATGTCGAGGCCCTCGACCAGCTCGGGCTTGAGCGACGAGGCGGCGGCCAGCGCCGGGTAGCAGATCGCCGGGCGCAGGTTGGCGAACAGGCCGAGATCCTTGCGCAGGCGCAGCAGGCCGGCTTCCGGCCGCACCGCGTAGGGCACGCCGGCCCATTTCGGCCCGCCGACCGCGCCGAACAGCACCGCGTCGGCCGCCTTGGCGAGGCCGAGCGCCGCCTCGGTCAGCGGCACGCCGTGGGCGTCGATGGCGGCGCCGCCGACGAGGTCGGTCTCGGTCTCGAACGAGCCGAGCCCGGCGCGGCCGAACCACGCCAGCACCTTCCCGGCCTCGCGGGCCACCTCGGGACCGATGCCGTCACCCGGCAGGAGCAGGATCTTGTAGCTGGCCATGGTCGATGCTCGAATCCTCGGGGATGCAGGGGACGTCACGTCCCCTGCCGGGGTCCAGGGGCGGCGCCCCCGGGCTCTGCACGGTTCAGGTCTTGCGCGCCACGGTGAAGCGCGCCGCGTCCTTCAGGGTCTGCGCCGCCTCGCCCCAGGGCGCCAGGGCGTTCTCGCACTCGGCGACGAGCCGCTCGCACTCGGCGCGGGCGCCGTCGAGGCCGAGGCGGTCGACGAGGGTGGCCTTGCCGGCCTCCTTGTCCTTGCCGGTGCGCTTGCCCATCGCCTCGGAGGACGCCTCGCGGTCGAGGATGTCGTCGGCGACCTGGAACGCCTGACCGAGGGCGCGGCCGTAGCGCAGCAGGGCGGCGCGGCCCGCGGCGTCGGCACCGCCGACCAGGGCGCCGGCCTCGACGGAATGGGCCAGGATGGCGCCGGTCTTCATCGCCTGGAGCTGGAGCGTCGCCTCGACGTCGAGGTTGGCCGGGCCGAAGCGGCCCTCCGCCCCGAGGTCGAGGAGCTGGCCGCCGACCATGCCGCCGAGGCCCGACGCGCGGGCGAGCCCGAGGACGAGGTCGGCGCGGATCCGCGCGTCGGGCTGCCAGGTCTCGTCGGCGATGATCTCGAAGGCGAGGGTCTGGAGGGCGTCGCCGACGAGGATCGCGGTCGCCTCGTCGAATGCCTTGTGGACGGTCGGCTTGCCGCGGCGCATGTCGTCGTCGTCCATCGCCGGCAGGTCGTCATGGACGAGGGAGTAGCAGTGCACCAGCTCGACCGCGGCTCCCGCCGCGAGGGCGCCCGGATAGGCGCCGCCGAGCATCCGCGCCGTCTCGATGGCGAGGAACGGGCGCAGCCGCTTGCCGCCGCCGAGGACCGCGTGACGCATCGCCTGCATCAGCCGCGGCGGCCGGGCGATCTCACCGGTCTGGAGCCCGTCCCCGAGGCGTTCGGCGAGGAAGCCCTCGACGGCGTCGGCGACCGCGGTCAGGCGGCTGGTGAAATCCGCCGCCTGCGGGTAGGCACTCGCGAGATTTTCCTGGGGAGAGGGCGGCCGGGCCGCGCTGGGAGCCTGCATCGACGTCATGGTGTGGGCCTCGAATGGGGAGCCGCCCGGGCAGGACGGGGAGGGACGGATTCAGGAGCCGCGCGCCACGACGGATCGCGACGGAGGCCCCGGCCGGTTCCGGCCGTTGCCGACGGCTTCGCCCGGGCAGGGGACGCGCTGGCGCCGCGCCCTGCGCGCGCTCGTGCTCCTCCCCTTCATGGCGGTCGCCCTCGTGCTGGCCCTGGCGCTCGTCTATCGCGCGGTGACACCGCCCTCAACCCTGATGCTCGGCCGTTGGCTGAGCGGGCAGGGGGTGAGCCGCGACGCGGTCCCCCTGGAGGCGATCGCGCCGGCGCTCGTGCAGGGGGTGATCGCCTCCGAGGACCAGCGCTTCTGCAGCCATGGCGGGGTCGACTGGAACGCGCTGCGCAGCGTCGTCTCGGACGAGGACGGCCCGAGCCGGGGCGCCTCGACGGTGACGATGCAGACGGCCAAGAACGTGTTCCTGTGGCCGGGCCGCTCCTACCTGCGCAAGGCGATCGAGATCCCGGCGGCGCTCGCCCTCGACGCGGTCTGGGGCAAGCGGCGGACGATGGAGGTCTACCTCAACGTCGCCGAGTGGGGCGAGGGGATCTTCGGGGCCGAGGCGGCGGCGCGGCACTGGTTCGGCAAGCCGGCGCGGGACCTCAGCCGCAGCGAGGCGGCCCTGCTGGTCGCGGCCCTGCCCAACCCGATCGCCCGCAACCCGGCGCGGCCGAGCCGGGCGCTGAAGGCGCTCGCCGCCCGGATCCAGTTGCGCATGGCCCGGCTCGGCGGCCTCGACGACTGCGTGCGCTAGGGTTGGCCTCGGGCCCGAACCCGCCTACATGGCCGGGGCCACGCGCCGGCGGGACGCGCGGACCTCATCCACGAGGCTGCCCGGCGTCGCCGACGCCGTCCCCTCCGCCCGCGGTGCGTGAGCCCCGTTCGCGGGTTGATGCCGAGGTCAGCACGATGTTCACACTCGAAATCGACGGCACGCCCGTCGCGATCATCCGGTCGAGCGAGGCGCGGGCCCGGGAACTCCTCGATGTCGAGGGCTTCAAGGATGATCTCAGGACCATGACCAGCGAGGGCCGGCCGCTGTGGTCCGGCGATGCGGCCGCCCTCAAGCTGCGGCCCTCGACCGAGGACGAGGCCGAGACCTTCGACGACGCCATGGACGAGGAGGATTTCGACGACGAGGGGGACGAGGCCCCGGCTGCGCAAGCTTCCGCCGCCGACAGCCTGGACGACGAGGACGAGGAGGACGACGTCGACATCCTGTTCCTGGTCGACATCGACGAAGAGGGCGAAGACGCCGAGTGACGCTCGTGCCCGGCCCTGCGGCGAGCGGGGCCGGATGCTCCGGAGGCCGTTCGACGCATCTGCGATGGGGCCTGCCCTGCCGCGCGGCGGCTCGCTGCAATCGTCGCCGGACGCAGGCAAGGACGCAGGCAAGGGTGCGCCGCGATGCGGTCACACCCCTGGCGGCCGCCGGTGCAACGGATCTCAGCGCACGGACGGCGACGGATTGCCGGGCCGCACCTGACCCGTCGCCCCGTTCACGACCGGTCCGCGGATCTGGTCGCTGTGGGGCCGCCGCGCCCTGACGCTGCCGGTGGTGATGTCGGAATGAGGGGACGGGGCCATCATCGGGGCGTTTCTCATCGGGGCACGTTGGGGTGCCGTGCCCTGAGCTTGCGCGGTGGCACCGAGCAGGATGGTGCCGCCGGCGACGGCAGCCGTCGCGAGGCCGTAGCGGAAGGTTCTCAGCATTGCTGTCTCCGTAATCAAGCGATGCCTATCAACGCGCCAGATCCTGCATAGGATCGACCCACATTCCGGAAAATATTTGCCGGCCGTGCGGGATTAGGCCGCGACGGCGACGTCTTCAACTTCTGGTCGACTCGGGCGGCGGAGACGATGGGGCGATCGACGCTGCGATAGCCGGATCGTTCGGGGCTGGTCGGGTACGGTCGCGCGGATCGGGAACGCGAGGATCTGCCGACTGCGTGGCAGCGCGGCTCGGTGTGCGAGCCTCATCTCGTCCGGACGACCGGAGCGTCGGCGGAAACAGGCTTCGGAACCAGCACGATACGCTGCGATGCATCCCTGCACGGCGGCGGTGCCGGAACTCGGGGCTGCCTGCATCCAGTCGTCAGGAAACGGAGACAGAGATGCGCCGGGGCGCGCCCGGAACAGGATCCCTGCGTCGGCAGTCCCTCGTCATCGCGCACGAACGTCAGCGGATCATGCAAGCGGAAGTGGTGCCGCAAGAGGGATTCGAACCCCCGACCCCCTCATTACGAATGAGGTGCTCTACCAGCTGAGCTATTGCGGCTCCGGCGAGCCGAAGGGAACGGCTGCGGAATGCGCGTGGTGTTACCCCCGGGGGGGCGACTTGGCAAGGCCGAACCGTGCGGGCGCATCGCTGTTTTCGGGGTCGCCGCGGTGCGTCCACGAGGCGAGCCGTGCAGCAGGCGCTGGCGGGCAGCGCAATGGCAGCGGTTGACGCGGCCTCGCCTCGACCCGACCTTGTCTGGTCGAACCGCCTCGCACCCATGCCCCTGATCGCCCGCCTTCTCGCCTCCGCCGCCGACTGGTTCGGCGCCCCAGAGCCCGCCGTCGACGACGCGGCCGGCCAGTCCATCGCCGCGGCAGCCCTGCTCGTGCATGTCGCCCGGGTCGACGGGATTCTCGCCCCCGTCGAGCACGAGCGCCTCGCGCGGCTCCTGCATGGCGGAGGTCTCGCCGCGACGCTGGCGGAGGCCCAGGCCCTGATCGGACGGGCGATCCGGGTCGACGACCAGACCCGGGACCTCACCGATCTCGTCGCGATGATCGGGCGCGACGCGCCGGAGGCGGAGCGGCTCACGCTCCTCGGCATGGCCTGGGCCATCGCCGCCGCCGACGGGACGGTGCACGAGTTCGAGGAGGATCTGGTCTGGCGCCTGGGTCAGTTGCTCGGCTTCGAAGAGGCCGCCATCGCCGCGTCGCGGGCGATCGCCCTGGCGGCGCCACCGGTCCACGGGGCGACGTCGTGAGACCCGAGGACGCCGCCGCGATCAGGAAGCCGGTGCTGATCGTCCTGCACCAGGAGGCCTCGACGCCCGGCCGCCTCGGGCGCCTCTTCCTGGAACGCGGACACCCGCTCGATATCCGCCGCCCGCGCTTCGGCGAGCCGTTGCCGGAGACGATGCGGGACCATGCCGGCGCGGTGATCTTCGGCGGCCCGATGAGCGCCAACGATCCCGACGACTTCGTGCGCACCGAGATCGACTGGATCAACGTGCCGCTTCGCGAGGAGGCGCCGTTCCTCGGCCTGTGCCTCGGGGCGCAGATGCTGGCGAAGTGCCTCGGCGCGACGGTGTGCCCGCACCCCGAGGGCAGGGCGGAGATCGGTTACTACCCGCTGCTGCCGACCGAGGCCGGTCGCGCCTTCGCGGCCGAGATCGGGCGGCCGTGGCCGTCGCACGTCTATCACTGGCATCGCGAGGGTTTCACCTGTCCCTCCGCCGGCATGACCCTTGCCACGGGGGACGACTTCCCGACGCAGGCGATCCGGGTCGGCCCCGCCGCCTACGGCTTCCAGTTCCACCCCGAGGTCACGCACGCGATGATGTGCCGCTGGACCGTGCGGGCCGCCGAGCGCCTGCGGCTCCCCGGTGCCCAGGACCGGACGCGGCAGATCGAGGGCCGGCTGATGCACGACCCCTCCGTGGTGCTCTGGCTCGACGCCTTCCTCGATCACTGGCTCGCCGGGCCCGGCCGCTGAATCCGGCCGCCCCGGCCGGCGCGAGGTCGCCGGCCGTCCCGGCAGGTCCGGGATTCCTCATGCCCTCCACGCCCACGAGGTGCCCGTCGTCATGATCGTCGCCGGCCGTCCCGGCAGGTCCGGGATTCCTCATGCCCTCCACGCCCACGAGGTGCCCGTCGTCATGATCGTCAGCCTGACCCTTCTGCTGCTGTGCCAACTCCTCGGAGAGATCCTGGCCCGGGGCCTCTCCCTGCCGCTGCCCGGCCCGGTGATCGGGATGGCGCTGCTGCTCGTCGTGCTGGTGCTGCGCGACCGCCGGCCCGGCGGGTTGCCGCAGCCGCTGGTCGACGGCACCCTGGAGAGCACCGGCAAGGGCCTGCTCGCCCATCTCTCCCTTCTGTTCGTGCCGGCCGGCGTCGGCGTCGTCGGGCGGCTCGACGTCCTGGCGGCGCACGGCGTGGCCCTCGCCGTCACCCTGGTCGTCTCGACGGCGGCGGCGCTCGCCGCCACGGTGCTGACCTTCACCTGGGTCGCCCGATGGACCGCGGCGAGCACCGGAGGCCCGACGGAGCGGACCGGCCGATGACGAGCGAGTTCGCCCTCTGGGTCTTCCTCTCGCGCAGCCCGCTGCTGTGGCTGACCGTGACGCTGCTCGCCTACGTCATCGCCGACCGGATCTCGGCCGCGACTGGCCGCCACCCTCTCGCCAACCCGGTGCTGCACGCGATCTGGATGATCGGCGTCGTGCTGTCGGCGACCCGCACCGCCTACCCGGTCTATTTCGAGGGCGCGCAGTTCGTGCACTTCCTCCTCGGCCCGGCCACCGTCGCCCTGGCGATCCCGCTCTACGAGCACCGGGTCACGGTGATGCGGGTGCTGGTGCCGATGCTGGTGGCGCTGCTCGTCGGCTCGAGCGTCGCGCTCGGCACCGCCATGGCGACCGCGCGGCTGTTCGGCGTGCCGGAGGGGATCCTGGTGTCGCTGGCGCCGAAATCCGTCACCGCGAGCGTCGCCATGGGCATCAGCGGGGCGCTCGGCGGCGATCCCGCGCTCACCGCCGTCCTGGTGATCCTGACCGGGATCATCGGGGCGATCCTGGTGACGCCGCTCCTCAACCGCCTCGGCATCCGCGACTGGCGCGCCCGCGGCTTCGCGGCCGGACTCGCCGCCCACGGCATCGGCACCGCCCGGGCGTTCCAGGTCAGCGAGGTCGCCGGCACCTTCGCGGGCATCGCCATGGGGCTCAACGCCCTGCTGACCGCGATCCTGGTGCCGGTCGTCGTCACGCTGCTGCGCTGACCGTCTCCCGGCCGGAGCATCCCGGCCGGGGCGTCGGTGCCGTCACGCCGGCACCGCGGCGCGGCTGTCGACCGGGGCGAACACCCCGTCCTCGCCGCGGCGCATGTCGATGCGGCGCTGGTGGAAGGCGTCGAGGGTCGAGCGGTGGCCGATCGAGACCAGGGTGGTGTCGGGCAGGCGCTGGCGCAGGGTGCGGTAGAGCGCCGCCTCCGTCGGCTCGTCCAGGGCCGCGGTCGCCTCGTCGAGGAAGAGCCAATCGGGCCGTTCCAGCAGCGCCCGGGCCATGGCGAGGCGCTGCTGCTCGCCGAGCGACAGCGACTGCGCCCACGGCGCGACCTCGTCGAGGCGGTCCGTCAGATGCGGGAGCTGCGCCGCCTCCAGGGCCTCGCGGATCGCCGCGTCGCCGTGCCGGCCCGAGGCGTCCGGGTAGGTGGCGGCGGCGCGCAGGCTGCCCTGCGGCAGGTAGGGGCGCTGCGGCAGCAGCATCACCCGGGCATCGGCCGGCAGGGAGATCCGGCCCTCGCCGAACGGCCAGATCCCGGCGAGCGCCCGGAACAGCGTCGACTTGCCCGAGCCGGACGGCCCGGCGAGCAGCGTCGTCTCGCCGGCGCGCAGCGCAAGCTCCGGCACCGTGGCGATCCGCCGCCCGTCCGGCAGGTCGAGGCCGAGGCCGGCGATGCTCAGGTCCTTCCCCGCCTCGCGGCCGACATGCAGACGGCTCGCCTCGGTCAGCGCCTCGGCCCGCTCCATCGAGGCGTCGAAGGTGACGAGCCGGTCGACCTGCGCCTTGTAGTCCGCGAGCGTCACGTAGGCGGTGATGAAGAACGACATCGTGCCCTCCACCCGCGCGAACGCGCCGGCGGTCTGGGTCATCTGACCGAGGGCGATCTGGCCGGTGAAGTAGTACGGCGCCACCAGCACGTACGGGATCACCACGTTGAGCTGCTGGTAGCTGACCGTGAAGGCGGACAGCTTCTTGCGCCGGTCGACGATGGCGTAGAAGTTCGCGATCAGGGCCCCGAACCGGTCGCGCAGCATGCCGCGCTCGGCGGCGCCGCCCGAGAGCAGGGCGACCTGCTCGCCGTACTCGCGCAGGCGCGCCAGGGAGAAGCGGAAATCCGCCTCGCGCCGCTGCTGCTCGAAGTTGAGCCGGATCAGCGGCCGTCCGATCCTGTGGGTGAGCCAGGTCACGAAGGCCGAGTAGATCAGCGCGCCCCAGACCAGGAAGCCCGGCACGTGCCAGTCGGTGCCCGGCACGGTGAAGGCCGAGGAGATGTTCCACAGGATCACCGAGAACGATACGAGGTTCGACACCGCCGACAGCAGGCTGATGGCGAGCGTCTGGGTCGTCTGGGTGAACTGGTCGATGTCATCGGCGATGCGCTGGTCGGGGTTGTCGGCCTGGAGGCCGGTGAGGCCCATGCGGTAGTGGGTGTTGCGGCCGAGCCAGCGGTCGACGTAGTGCCGGGTCATCCAGGCCCGCCAGCGGATGCGGAGGAACGACTGGATCACGTACTGGATGATCGCGCTCGCGACGTAGACCGACGCCCAGAGGCAGAACACCGAGAACAGCAGCGACCAGAACGCCGCCGCGTCCTTGCTCTGGATCGCGTTGAACCAGTCGCGGTTGAAGTACGACAGCCGCACGTTGATCGCGACCTGGGCGAACTCGATGCCGATCACCAGGGCCGCCATCGTGATCGCCACCCAGCGCTCCTGCATCCGCATCGCGGGCAGGGGCCACAGCCGGATCTCCGTCATCTCGCGGGTGGTGTAGTACGGGACGGTGAGCCGCCAGATCTGCAGGAGCGCCTGCTTCAATCCGTGCATGGGTGTCTCCGGGGCCGCCCGCGGAGGCGGGAGGCCGTGAGGGTCGAAGGGCCGCGGGCCCGTGGCGTCGGACGCGGTCCGGAGGACCGGATCGCGTCGCCTTGGTTCAGCCCCATGGCAGGACCATGGCGGCGCGGCCGTGGCAAGTTAAGGAGTGTTCACGATCGGGAGCATCCCGACCGGTGCGGCCCGCCCCGGGAGCGCCGCAATCCGCTCCGATGATCGCCGTTCCCGACGCGGCCGCCCGGCCGCCTTCCCCGTGCCGCGCCCGACCGGCGGCGGCGCAAAGACCGGATCGACATCGAACACATGACGGCCCTTTCGATCCTCGACCTCGACGCCGTACGGGCCGCGCCCGTCTCCCGCGAGCCGTACCCGCACCTTCTCGGCACCTCGGTGCTGCGGCGGGACGCCGTGGACGACCTGCGCCGCGACTTCCCGGCGATCGGCAAGCCCGGCTACCTCACCCTCGACGAGATCGAGGTCGGGGGACGGTTCAAGGACCTGATCGAGGAACTGGAGAGCGACGCCTTCTCGGCCGAGATGGGCCGGATCTTCGGCGTCGACCTGGTGTCGTGCCCGCGCCTGACCACGGTGATGAGGCGCTCGCAGCCGAAATACGGCGCGATCCACACCGACGGCCCCTCGAAGGTGATGACGCTCCTCGTCTACATGAACGACGAGTGGGATGCCCCCGAGGCCGGGCGGCTCCGGGTCCTGTACGACGGCGAGCGGTTCGAGCCCTACGCGGTCGAGGTGCCGCCCACCATGGGGACGATGTTCGCGTTCCTGCGCAGCGACAGGTCCTGGCACGGTCACCGCCCGTTCGAGGGCGAGCGGCGGGTGGTCCAGGTCGCCTGGGTGCGGGACGCGGCAGAGCTGGAACGCAAGAAGAAGCGCAACCGCACGGCGCAGTTCCTCAAGGGGATCTTCGGCCGCTGAGCCCGGCCGGCCCGTCCGCGGGCGGCTGCCGGTGAGCCGGTGCCGGCCCGGCGGGTGTCCCGAGGGCGTTCTCCGACGAGGCGGCCCGCGCGCTTCGCCGTGGACAACGTGTCATCGCCGAAGACCCGGAGCGGCTGCCGTTCCATACCGAACGGCAGCCGCTCCGGACGAGTCGTGGAACGACGGGGTGCCGGCGTGCCGCAAGGGGGCTCCTTCCTGAGGAGCCGGGTGGGGGCAGGATGAGGCGATGGCAGCGGGTCGGCGCGAGAGCGGCCGAGATCTCGGCGGCGAGGCTGCGCCGCCTGCGGATCGCCCTGCTCGGCGCGACGGCGGCCGGTCTCCTGATCGCCGCGCCGGCCGCCGGCCAGTCGGACCTCGAAGTCGTCCCGGCCGACGCCAGCGCGCTCTCGAAACCCTACCGCTCGACGATCCCGCAATTCCGCCGCCGGCCGCCTCCGCCCCCCCCGGCGGTTCCCGCGGCGGGCCCGGACGAGCCCGCTGCCGTGGGCGGGGCCGGAGCCCGGTCCTGGCGCGACCCGCCGCCGGCGAGCGCGACGGTCGCCCCCGAACCCGGCGAGCCGCCGCGCTTCGTCGAGCCCGACGAGCCCGAGGCGGAGGAGCCGCAGCCCCGCAATCCTGCGGCGGCGCCCTCGCGGTCGCGCCGGGTCGCGAAGGGCGAGGACGAGCCGGCCCCGGCCGCGCGCCCGGCCTATGTCGGCGTCTGGGGGCCGAACGCGGCCGCCTGCGCCGCCCGCCGTTCGGCACGCGGCGGCTTCCTGCCGGCCATCATCCAGCCGAACCGCGCGGTGGCCGGCCGCACGACATGCCGCTTCGGCGAGGTGCGGCGGGTCGGCGCCGCCTACGTCACGGCCGCGACCTGCCGCAGCGCCGGACGGCGCTGGACCTCGAACGTCCGGCTGACGGTCGAGGGGCATCGGCTGGTCTGGACCAGCGAGCGCGGCTCGACCTCCTACCTGCGCTGCGGCCGATCCTGAGGCGGTCCCGGAGTGGTGCGGCGGCCGTCCCGGGCGGAAGATCGGAACCCTCGCCTCTCCGGCCGCATTCGCTCCGTGAACGACTCCGCTCTCCGGGGCGGTATCGCTCCGCAAGCGGCACCGCTCCCTTGAGCGGAACCGCTCCTCGGAGCGGCACGAGGAGGACACGATGATCCTGGCAGCCTGCGAAGGCCGGTTCTGGCAGTACGAGATCGCGGAGCACGAGGACGGTTACGCGGTGCTGATGCGGGACCGCGACACCGGAGACCTCGACGCCGGAGGAGTCACCATCTTCCGCACGATGCCGGTCGCCTTCGCGTATGCCGAGATGTCGGCGGCCTTCGATCGTTTCGCCGCGGCCGAGGAGAACGACGGCGAGGAAGCGGAAACCGAGACCGCGCGCTGCGTCGAGACCAGCGAGCGTGCCTTTCTCGACCTCAGCCGGCGGCTGCACGACGGCGGCATCTCGGCCGCGGCGGCCGAATCCTGGGAGCGCTGGCACGAGGACGGGCCGCGCCGGGCGCTGCACTGACGATCGGCGCGCGGCCGGGATCAGGAGCCGAGGCGGCGCAGGGTCGCGGCGGCGGCGCGCTCGCCGTCGAGGGTCGCTCCGCCGACCGTCATCGCCCCACCTCCGGCGGTGGCCTCGCCCGCGAAGAACAGGCGATCACCCACGGGCCGGCGCAAGGCTTCGCGGGCGGCGAGATGCCCGGGGCGGGCGAGGGAGTAGCTGCCGCGCGACCAGGGATCGCTCCACCAGCCGGCGAGTCGCCCGCCGGTGACCGCCCGGCGGGCCTCGCCGCCGAGGGCGTCCGCCAGATGGTCGGTCGCCGCGGCGACGGCCCCGGCCTCTCCGCCCTCGCACAGCGCGCGGGCGGCGTCCCCCCCGACATGCAGCACCGCGACCGGACGGCCGAAGGGGCGGACCTCGAGATAGGCGCTGAGGTCGGGGCCCGGCGTCGAGCGCAGGATGACCGCGTCGCGCAGCTCGCGTCCGGCCAGGATGGCGGGGTCGAGTCCGAGGGCGATCTTCGTGTAGGCGCCCATCCGCAGGCCGGCGATGGCCTCGGCGGTCTCCGCCGGCAGATCGGGGGCGAAGCGGAGGAAGCCGCCGGCGAGGACGCCGACCGGCACCGTCACGATCGCGGCGAGGGCCGTCAGGGTTCCGTCCGGCGTCGTGAGCGCGACCCCGGCGCCGCTCCAGTCGATCCGCGTCACCGGTGTGGCGAGCCGCACCGGCTGCGCCGCGTAGTGGCGGGCGAGCAGCGCGCCGTAGCCGTCGACCCAGATGTCGTCGCCGGCCCACAGGCGGTCGTAATCCGCGGCCGAGACCCTGTCGGCCTCCTCGCCGAGGGACAGCCGGGTGAGCCCGGTGGCGGCCGCCGCGAGGGCGGGGTCGCCGGTGCCGGCGAGGGCGCCGATCGAGCGATCGGGGCCGGCGGGATGGTCGACGAGGCGCGACAGGCGACCGAACGCCGCGCGGCGGCGGGTCCGGACCTCGTCGGGAGCCGGGGCTCCGTCGAGGATCAGCCTCGGCCAGGCGCTGCCGTCGTCGCCGACCCGCACCCCGTCCCCGGCCGCGATCGCCTTCCACGGGTTGTGCTCCGCCCAGTGGATGTACTGGGCACCGGCATCGAAGGCCCGCTCGGTGCCCAGCGAGGTGTCGGTGAAGACCCGCCCGCCGACCCGCGGACGGGCTTCCAGCACCTCGACGCTACGGCCGCCGCGCCGGATCGCCTGCGCGGCGGCGAGGCCGGCGGCACCGGCACCGACGACCGCGACGTCGGTCCGCGCGGCTCGTGCCGTCCCGCGCAGGGCGACGAGGCCCGCACCGGCCAGGACGCCGCGGCGCAGGAATCCGCGGCGGCTGATGGGCATGGGGGCCTCTCGCGACAGGGATCGGCCGTTCCAGATCGGGCCACGCGGCCGGCCGGCAAGACGACGCGGCAAAACACCACGATGCGGTGCCGTGCGCGGGAATCGGCGCGTGAGTCTGGACACCGGCCGCCGGCTTGGGGCAAGCGCAACCCCAACGGGGCGCAGGCGCCGGTTCAGCAGGGAGGTTCGTCATGAGTCGGACGCAACGGGTCGCGCTCGTCACCGGTGCCGCACGGGGCATCGGCCTCGCGGCCGCGCGCCGCTTCCTCGCCGAGGGCTGGGACGTCGCCCTTCTCGACATCGACGGAGAGGCGCAGGGCCGCGCCGTCGCAGACCTGGACGCCGCCGGCAGGACCCTCGCCCTCACCTGCGACGTCGCCGATCCCGAGGCGGTCGCGGCGGCGGTGCGGGCGGTCGACGAGCGCTTCGGCCGCCTCGACGCCCTGGTGAACAATGCCGGCACGGCGGTGTTCAAGCCGCTGCTCCAGACGACCCATGCGGAGTGGTCGCGGGTCCTGGCGGTCAACCTCGACGGACCGTTCCTGTGCAGCCAGTCGGCGGCCCCGGTGATGGCGCGGGGCGGCGGCGGCAGCATCGTCAACATCACGTCGATCTCGGGCCTGCGCGCCTCGACCCTGCGCGTCGCCTACGGCACCAGCAAGGCCGCCCTCGCCCATCTCACCCGGCAGCAGGCGGTGGAACTCGCGGGTCTCGGCATCCGGGTCAACGCCGTGGCGCCCGGCCCGGTCGAGACCGCGATGGCGAAGGCGGTCCACAGCCCTGAGATCCGGGCCGACTACCACGACGCGATCCCGCTCGCGCGCTACGGGCTGGAGGAGGAACTGGCGAACGCGATCTACTTCCTGAGCAGCGGGCAGGCGAGCTACGTCACCGGACAGGTGCTGGCGGTCGACGGCGGGTTCGACGCCGCCGGAATCGGTCTGCCGACCCTGCGCCGCGTCGAGGCGTGACCGCCTGTCCGTACGGTGCGATTGCCGTATGGTGACGGTGCAGCAACGCGGGAGAGGACGATGGCGAGCAGTTCCGGGACGCGGCCCGAGGCGGAGGGCGACCGGCCGCAGGGCGATCTCACCGTCCGCACCCTGGCGATGCCCGCCGACACCAACGCCAACGGCGACATCTTCGGCGGCTGGGTGATGTCGCAGATGGATCAGGCCGGCGGCATCGCCGGGGTCGAGCGGGCGCAGGGGCGGGTGGTCACCGTCTCGGTCGAGGGGATGAGCTTCCTGCGGCCCGTGAAGGTCGGCGACGTGCTCTGCGTCTACACCCGGGTCACGAAGATCGGCCGGACCTCGATGCGGATCGCGATCGAGGCCCTGGGCGCGTCGCTTCCGCACCCAGCAGCGCGAGAAGGTTACGGACGGCACCTTCACCTTCGTGGCGATCGACGACGACGGCCGGCCCAGGCCGATCCCGGCGCTGCCGGCCGACTCCCCCGCGGCCAGACCCTGACCCGGCCGCCGATGTCGTCGCCGTGCCAGGAATGCGGCGCCTGCTGCGCCTACTCGGCGGAGTGGCCGCGCTTCACCACCGAGGACGACGCCGAGATCGACCGGATCCCGGCCGGTTACGTCGACGATCCGGCCGGGCGGATGCGCTGCGTCGGCGACCGCTGCTCCGCGCTCGACGGCGAGATCGGGCGCGCGGTCAGTTGCCGGGTCTACGCCGTGCGGCCCGAGGTCTGCCGGACCTGCGAGCCCGGCGATCCGGAATGCGACATGGCCCGGCGCCGCTTCGGGATGGCGCCGGTCTGATACGGTTTTCGACGATGAGGTTCGAAAACCGTGTGAGGGCTCAGCCCCGCGCCCGCACGAGGGCGGAGGGCACCACCGGCCAGGCGGGGCGCGGATCGACCTCGCCGGGGTTGAGGGTCCGCGGCGCGATGCTGTCGCAGATCTCGCGCTGGCGCACGATCTCCAGGCCGGTCTCGGTGTAGCGGCGCACGAGGCCGCCCTCGCGGCAGCCTCCGGCGATCTCGGCGCTGCCGCCGTTCCGCCGTCCCCAGGGATTGCGGCGCACCGGCGGGTGCTCGACCGTGAGGGCCGCGTCGTGGTCGAGGGAGCGCTCGATGTAGGTCGTCCGGCCCACGGGAAGCTCGGTGGCGAGCGCGGGGGACGCGGCCAGGGGGAGCAGCGCGATCAGGAGAGCAGGGGCGGCGCGTCGCATCGGCAGGGCCATCCGTTCGAGGGGTGTCTGGATTCTCCAACAGCTTAGCAGCGGAATGGTTGAGGGGGCCTGTGCAAAAACTCCCCGGGCCCGCGTTTGTCGGGCGGTGTGTCCCCGGCGGCGTCCTTGACAGCCCGGTGCCGCCCGTGGTCCGAACGCCCCGGGCTCGACGGTGCCGCTCGCGGCGGCGCCAGGCAGCGGAACGGTGAAAGGCGTGCGAGACGGCATGCGACGGTTCGGACGACGCCTGCGGGCCGGCCTCTTCGGCACCCTGGCGATTCTGGCGAGCGCGCCCGCTCTCGCACAGGGCGCGGTGAAGCAGACCTTCGACGACTGGCAGATGCGGTGCGAGACGCCGGCCGGGGCCAAGTCGGAGCAGTGCGCCCTGGTGCAGTACGTCGCGGCCGAGGACCGGCCCAACCTCACCCTCGTGGTGATCGTGCTGAAGACGGCCGACAACCGCGGCACCCTGCTGCGGGTGGTCACCCCGCTCGGCATCCTGCTGCCTTCCGGCCTCGGCCTGAAGATCGATCAGAACGACGTCGGCCGGACCGCGTTCGTGCGCTGCCTCTCGACCGGCTGCGTCGCCGAGGTGGTGATGGACGACAAGCTGATCGGCCAGCTCAAGGCCGGCCAGCAGGCGACCTTCATCGTGTTCCAGACCCCCGAGGAGGGGGTCGGCATCCCGCTGTCGCTCAAGGGCTTCGGACCCGGGGTCGACAGCCTGCAATGACGGGGGGAGGGGGACGGTGACCGCAGGATCTCGCACGGCGCATCGGGTCGGGCTTCTGGTCGCGGCCGTGATCCTCTCTTCCGGAGCCGGGGCGCAGACCCCGCCCGCCGACGAGGGCAACCCGTTCATGAACATCCTGCGCTACGGCGGCACCACCAAGCCGCCGGAGGCGCCGCCGACCGTCGACGAGGTCTACTGCCCGGTCCCCGAGATCGCCGAGGGCGGCGCCTCGATCCAGTCCCAGGGCGGCGGCGGCCTGCGGAGCCAGATCTCCATCGCGCAGGTGAGCCGGTCCTGCGCGCCGGGCCCCGGCGGCACCACCGTCGTCAGGGTCGGCGTCCAGGGCCGCGCCCTCCTCGGGCCGGGCGGCTCGCCGGGCCGCTTCGACGCGCCGGTGACGATCGCGATCAAGCGCGGGACCGAGATCGTGACCCGCCGGACCCAGCGCGCCGTCGCGTCGATCCCGGCGGGGCAGGCGAGCGGCGCCTTCACGGTGGTGGAGGAAGGCCTCTCCGTCCCGGCTCCCTACGCCAACGAGTTCGGCATCGAGGTCGGCCTCGGCGGGGCCGCCAAGCCCGCCCGCGCCCCGCGCCGCAAGCCCGCGGCCACCGAACAGCCCGGGTGAGCGTGGCGGCGTCCTGCGCCGCGGGGCGATCCGGCCGGTGAGAGCGACCGTCGAGATCGTCGCGCACGACGGCGAGCCGGATTTCACCCGCCGCCTCGTCCTCGGCACCCGTCCGTCCGGCCGCTGGCTGCGGCTGACCTACGCCGCCGACCGCTTCGCCCGTCCGGTCCGTCCGATGCTGCGCTTCCTGCGCCGCGATGCGGCCGCCGAGGAAGCCGTGCTGCCGGGGCCGGTCCTCGGCCGTGGGCGCTGGCTCGGCCTCGTGCCGCGCGGGACCGAGGCGATCCTTCTCGCCGCCCCCGGGGACGGCTTCCGGATCGAGGAGGCCGCGCTCCTGTCCACGGCGCAGGTCCTGGCGCTCGGTGCGCAGAGCCGCCTCCGCTCGGTGCCGGTGGCCCTCTACGTCCTGGCGAAGGGCGATGCCCGCCGCTTCCGCAACACGCTGAGGCTGGCGGCGGCGGTGACCCCGCTCGCCGGCTACGAGGCGTGGCGGGCCGAGCGCGTCCGGCCGTTCGAGCCGGCCCTCGACCGCGCGCCGGAGGCCGCGATCCGGATCGGGCTGCGCATGGAGGCGCGGGCGGATCAGGCCCAGGCGGTGCGCCGCAGCCTCGCGTCCCTGGCCTGCCAGAGCCACAGGGACTGGCGCCTCGTCCTGAACTGGAGCGGCGAGGCGCCGTCGCCCATCCTGCGCGACGGCCGCCTCGCCGAGACGGCCGGGGCGGCGGCGGACTTCCCGCCGGCCGATGCGGTCGGCTTCCTGTCCCCGGGCGACGAGCTGACGCCGGAGGCGCTGGCCCAGCTCGCCGCCTGCTTCGCCGGGCCGGACCCGGCGGAGATGGCCTACGGCGACGAGGAGGCGCGCGGCGGGGGCGGCTGGCGGCCGCGGTTCAAGCCGGACTGGAGCCCGGACTTCGCCCTCGTCGGCGGGGTCGCCTATCCGGGCCGGCCGGTCCTGTTCGCCAGCGGTCTCGTCGAGCGCCTGCCGTGGCAGCCGGGGGAGGGCGCCCGTGCCCTGACCCTCGCCGCGGCCGCCGCCGCGCCGGTGCGCGTGCGCCACGTCGCCCGCCTGCTGGGCCGCTGCGCCGACGACGGCGGCGAGACCGGGGACGCGGCGCCCATCGCCGCCGCCCTCGCCCGCGCCGGTTCTCCGGCGGCGGTGCGGCCGGCCGGCGGCGTCCCGGACCTCGTCTGGCCGCTCCCGGATCCGCCCCCGCTGGTCTCAGTCGTGATCCCGACCCGCGACCGGCCGGACCTGATCCGCACCGCGATCCGCGGGGTCCTCGACCGCACCGACTATTCGGCGATCGAAGTGGTGGTCGTCGACAACGGCTCGACCGATGCCGCCGTCCACGCGCTCTACGCCGACCTCGCGGCGGACCCGCGCGTCCGCCGGCTCGACCGGCCGGGGCCGTTCAACTTCTCGAGCCTGATCAACGACGGCGTCGCGGCCTCGACCGGGTCGGTCGTGGTGCTCCTCAACAACGACGTCGAGGTGCTGGAGCCGCACTGGCTCTCCGAGATGGTGCGGCAGGCGGTCCGCCCCGGGATCGGCGCCGTCGGGGCCAAGCTGCTCTACGGCCACGGCCGGTTGCAGCATGCCGGCGTCGTGGTCGGGCTCGGCGGCCGGGCCGGTCACATCCTGCGCAACCGGCCGGCGGAGACGCCCGGTCATCTCGGGCGGCTGCGGGTGGCGCACGAGGTGGCCGGCGTCACCGCCGCCTGCCTCGCGGTGACGCGAGACAGGTTCGACGCCGTCGGCGGCCTCGACGCGGAGGCGTTTCCGATCGACTTCAACGACATCGATCTCTGCCTGCGGCTCGCCGCCGCCGGCTACCGGTCGATCTGGACGCCGCGGGCGGTGCTCGCCCACCACGAATCGGTGAGCCGCGGCCCCGCGGTCGGCCCGCAGCGCGCCCGCTTCGAGGCCGAGGCGGACCGCTTCGCCGCGCGCTGGCGGGCGACGATCCGCGACGACCCGTACTACCACCCGGCCTTCTCGGTCACCGCCTTCGGCGAGGACCTGGAATAGGGCTCAGGGCATCACCACGACCTTGGTGCCGACCTTGACCCGGTCGTAGAGGTCGATCACGTCGCGGTTGGTCATGCGGATGCAGCCCGACGACACCGCGGCGCCGATGGTCTCGGGCTCGTTCGAGCCGTGGATGCGGTAGAGCGACGAGCCGAGATAGAGGGCGCGGGCGCCGAGCGGATTGTCGCTGCCGCCGGCCATGTAGCGCGGCAGGTCGGGGCGGCGCCTGAGCATCTGCTCCGGCGGGCGCCAGGACGGCCATTCCTTCTTCATCGTCACGGTCTTGGTGCCGGACCACGAGAAGCCGTCGCGGCCGACGCCGACGCCGTAGCGCACCGCCTGCTGATCCGGCAGGATGTAGTACAGCCGCCGCTGGCTGGTCGCGATCACCACCGTGCCGGGTGCGTAGGGGCTGTTCCAGCCGACGGTCTGGCGCGCGACGGGCTGCTGGCGGAAGACGGTGAGGAAGTCGGCCAGGGGCCCGCTGTCGAGCAGGCTGGCCGCCCCGACCGGCGCGGCGCCCGCCAGCACGGTCAGGGCCGCGGCGCAGCCCAGGGCCAGGATCCGATGGTTCATCGCTTCTCTCCCCCTCGCGACGTGGGTGACGGCGGCGGACCGCCATGCAGCCGGACCGGGATGGCCGGCCGCCACCGCAGGGTCAACCCGGCCGCGTGCGGCTATCGGGCAGGTGAGTCCTCGCGGCCACAAGCGCTCAGGCGGCCCCGGCGTCCTCGCGGAGGAAGGCGATCAGCGCCGCGTTCACCGCCTCCGCCTCCTCGTGCTGGATCCAGTGCGTGGCCTCGGGGAACCGCTCCAGGCGGCCCTGAAGGCACAGGCGCAGGCTCTCGCGGGCGAGCCCGGCTTCGAGGGCGGTGTCGCGCTCGCCCCACAGGATCAGGACCGGCGGCCGCACCGGGGCCGGGGCCGGGCTTCGGGGCAGGCGCAGGGCGCGATACCAGTCGAGCATGCCGGTGAGGGCGCCGGGCTCGGCCCAGCCGGCGGCGTAGGCGTCGAGGGCGGAGGCCGCGAAGGTGCCCGGCCGGCTCGACGTGGTGAGTGCCCGCCGCAGGGCGGCGAAGCGGCCGGCCCGCAACATGGCCTCGGGCAGCCAGGGAAGCTGGAACACCCCGACATAGGTGCTGCGAAGCATCTGCCTCGGGTGGCGGCGGGCATAGGCGCCGAAGACGTCCGGATGCGGCGCGTTGAGGATCGCGGCCCGGGCGACGCGGTCGGGATGGTGCGCCGCCGCCCACCACGCGACGAGCCCGCCCCAATCGTGGCCGACGAGGGCGATCCGCTCGCGCCCGAAGGCGTCGGCGAGCCCTGTCACGTCCCCGGCCAGACGGTCGAGGTGGTAGGCGGCGAGGTCGCCGGGCTTGCTGCTGCCCGGGTAGCCGCGCTGGTCGGGCACCACCACTCGCAGGCCGGCCGCTGCGAGCGGCCCGATCTGATGGCGCCAGCCGAGATGGGATTCCGGGAAGCCGTGCAGCAGGAGAACCATCGGCCCGTCCTCGGGGCCGGCTTCCGTGACCTGGAGAATCTGTCCGCGGATGCGGATGGACCGGCGCGGCCATGAGTCCGTCATGCGTCTCCCTCCGGGATGGTCCCGCGCAAACCTGCACGGGGCCATTCTGCCTGATACGATGTCCGGACGATCAGTTCCGGACATCGTATCACCAGCCCGCGCGGCGCAGAGCGAAGCTCTGCGCGCACCTGAGCGAAGCCGAAATCCGCATCGCGAAGCGATCAATCGGATTTCGTATGACTGCGTGGTTCTGCAACGTTTCCGCCGCGGGAGCGGTGACCGCTTCGACGAACGATGTCTCAAGCTGCACGGGATGGCGACGGCACACCTCCTGCATGGCCCCGCCGGACGAGTGGATGGCGCGGCTGTTCGGCGAGGATCCGCCGGCCGCGATCTTCCAGAACAAGGCGGGCGCCCTCCTCGAGATGATGCAACCGCTCCTGTCGCGCTGTCTCGTGCTCGGCACGGACGTGGTGCTGGATTCCGGCTTCCGGCGCCGCCGGGAGCGGGATGCGGATCGCCGGCTCGTGCGAGGCGCCGGAGCGGTCCCCGTGCTCCATCGCGCCGATTGCCCCGCGAGCGAGGCGTGGCGCCGCGTCGAGCGGCGCAACCTCCACCTCGGCCGAAGTCTCTTCATCGCTCCGGCGACGTTCGATCCGCCGATGGCCCGGATCGAGCCGCTGGAGGCCCGACGAGGAGCACGTCGCCGTGCGGTAGGGGGGCTCCATCGCCGCTCATGCGGGGGCCGCCGGCGTCCCTGTGGACGCCGCGGCACCGCTTCTCCGAGATCCGTTCGATGACCGTCGCCGGCATCCTCGCGCCAGCCGCCCTTTTCCGGGCGGTCGAAGCGTCAGCGATCAGGAGGTCCGGGAGCCGGCACAGCACGTCGTGAAACGTCCGAAGGTTCACGACGTCTCGACGACGGAGCTATCTCGGCTGAAGTCCGAGTCCGGCTTCCGGATCGTCTTCCGGTCGTCCGGGGATCATGGGCGGAGAACCATTCGAGACGCCCGCAGATCAGGCTCCGATGCCATCGAGACGAGCGAGGAGGCTGGCAGGCCGCGCGGCCGTCACCGTGGCATCGCTGCATCACACGGTTCCGAACAACAGATTTGCACTTTAAGGCACTTGAGGGGACGCGCGGCGTGCCTTAGCTTTCGCATTGCAGCACGGCGATGGCGTCGCAGTGCTGCTGCCCTTCTTGGGCGTTTCCTCCCTAGACTTCGGCCACACCGCGCGTGTGGCCTTTTTCTTAGGTACGGGGCGGCGTGTCAACGGCCGCGCTCTCACATTTCCGCCAGAATAGCACACGCGCCGCGAGAACGGTGGCTCACCAGGGTACAGCGCCGTAGGACGACGCCGGCACGTAGTAGACGGGACGCACCGGCCGCTGCCAGGACGACCCGTAGCCGTCCCACCCGTCGTCGCCGGACCAGACCGGCCGGGGCTGGCGCGAGACGCGGACCCGAGCGGGCTCGGGCGCCCGTCCGGCCAGGGCGGGCCGGGGCGTCCGGCGCGCGGCGAGTGCGACGTCGCCCGCGATGACGACCCGCGTCGCGCCCACGCCCTCGGCCTTGACGAGACGATACAGGAGGGCGGCCTTGGCGGGGGCGAGGCGGACGCAGCCATGCGACGCCGGGGCGCCGAGGCTGCGGACGTGGCTGCTGCCGTGGATCGCGTGGCCGCGCCCGGTGAAGAATATCGCGTGCGGCATCGGCGCGTCGTCCCACTCCCGCGACCGATGATCGACCACCATCCGGGACGGCGAGAAGCGGCCCTCCGGCGTGTCGTAGCCGGCGCGGCCGGTCGAGACCGGCCAGTCGTAGCGGACGCGGCCGTCGACCGAGACGGTCATCCGCTGGCTCGCCTTGTCGACCGCGATCAGCACGCCGGCCCCGGGCCGGCCCCGTGCTCCAGGCCGCGAGACAAAGGGCGGCGGCAAGGAGCGGGGGCGGGCGCATCGCGGGGTGTTCCTGTGCGGGATGAAGGCGGTCCGACGACGCGCCAGCCCATCCGCGGTTCCGGTGGTCGAGTACGCAGGCGTCTCCCGGCTATCCGACTTCCGGCTCCCAGCCGATCGCCCGGCGCAGGAAGGCGGCGCCGACGGCGGCGAAGGACGCGACCTCGGCGCTGTTCTTGCCGTGGGAATGGCCGCCGGCCTCGGGCTCGTAGAAGCGGGCGTCGTAGCCCATCGCCTGAAGCTTCGCCGCCATCTTGCGGGCATGGCCGGGATGGACCCGGTCGTCGCGCCGCGACGTGGCGATCAGGATCGGCGGGTAGGGTCTGCCCGGCTCGGCGACGTGGTAGGCCGAGATCCTCTGAAGGAACTCCCAGTCCTCCGCCACCTCCGGGTCGCCGTACTCCGCGATCCAGCTCGCCCCGGCGAGCAGCCGGTGGTAGCGCCGCATGTCGATCAGCGGGACCGTGCACAGCAGGGCGCCGAACCGCTCCGGGTAGCGGGTCAGCATGTTGGCGATCAGCAGGCCGCCGTTCGAGCCGCCCTCCGCCGCCACGCGGCCCGGCCGGGTCACGCCCCGGCGCACGAGGTCGGCGGCGACGGCGGCGAAGTCGTCGTGGGTGAGCGCCTTGCCCTCGCGCCGTCCGGCCTCGTGCCAGCGGGTGCCGAACTCGCCGCCGCCTCGGATGTTCGCCACCACCCGCGTGCCGCCCTTCTCCAGCCACAGCCGGCCGAGGACGGCCGAGTATCCGGCGAGGTTCGAGACCTGGAACCCGCCGTAGCCCGAGAGATGCACCGGCGCCTCGCCGGTGTCGCCCGGCGGGCCGGCCTGGACGTAGGGAATGCGCTCGCCGTCGACCGAGACCGCCTCGTGGCGGGTCACCACCAGCCCGTCGGCGGCGAACAGGGCCGGGGCCTGCTTCAGCACGGTCGGGGAGGGCAGGTCGGCCCGGGTCAGCATCAGCGTCGAGGGCGTGACGGGGTCGTTGGCGCTGGCGAGGAGCTCGCCGTTCGATTCCTCCTCGTCCACGTCGAGGGACCAGACGTGGACCACGCCGAGTTCGGGCAGGCCCGCGACCGCGCCCTCGGTCCAGCCGGAATCCGAGGGTGTGAAGACCGGGAAGCGGGCGACGAGGTCGTCCAGGACGGAGACGAACAGTCTGCCGCCCGACCAGAAGAACCCCTGCAGCGCCTTGCGGGGACCCGGCTCGAACAGCACCGAGAAATCGCGCGATCCGGCCAGGAAGGCGTCGAAGCCGATGCCCAGCACGCTGTCGGGCGGGTAGGTGACGTCGCCGAGGGACCAGGGCGTGCGCGGGCGGACCGCCAGGAAGCCGCGGTGCCAGTGCGCGTCGGCGTCGGTCGGCAGGTCGAGGCGGGTCTTCGCGCCGGAGCGGTCGCCGAGATGGGTGACGCCGTCGAAGAACCCGGTGCGCTCGACGAAGACCAGCCGCTCCGGCACCGCGTCGCGGTCGGGATAGCCGTAGGCGACCATGCTGCCGGGATCGGCGGCGAAGACGACCGGGGCGGCGGAGAAGTCGTCGCCGCGGCGCCACAGCCGCACGGTGCGGGCGTAGCCGGAAGCGGTCGCCATGCCCTCGCCGAGGGGGCTCGCCACCAGCAGCGTGTCGCGATCGAGCCAGACCGGCATCGACTTGGCCTCGGGGAGGGCGAAGCCGCCCTCGACGAAGCGGCGGGCGGCGAGGTCGAACTCGCGCACCACCGTCGCGTCGCCGCCGCCGCGCGACAGCGAGATCAGGACGCGGTCGTGACTGCCCGGCAGCGCGTTGGCGCCGGCCCAGACCCAGTCCTCGCCCTCGTCCCGGGCGAGGGCGTCGAGGTCGAGCAGCACCTCCCAGTCCGGGGCGTCGCCGTGGTAGGATTCGAGCGTGGTGCGCCGCCACAGGCCGCGGGCCTGCCCGGCATCCTGCCACAGGTTGTAGAGCAGGCCGCCGCGCCGGGTGACGCCCGGGATCTTGTCCGGCCGGTCGAGGGCGGCCTTCAGCCCGTCGCGGTCGGCGGCGAAGCGGCCGTCGGCGATCACCTCGAGAGTCGCGGCGTTCTGCGCCCCGACCCAGGCCAGGGCGCGCTCGCCGTCGATCTCCTCGAGCCAGAGATGCGGATCGTCGTCCGGCGTGGCGAGGGTCGGGCGCGGATCGGGCGTGAGGGTCATGAGGGCATCCGGGTGGGGCTCGGCGCCATTCGCCGGCGCCTCGCGCAAGGGTAGCCGGCGCCGGGCGGCGGGGTCCAGGGCGGGAGGGTGTTGCACCCGGGTCATCACCGCCGGGCGATGCCCCGCTACGTCACATGGCTGCAACGATGCTGCCCGAGACACGAGCGACGCGACGCCGACCCAGGACCCCGCATGACCGGCTCCATGCTCGCCGCCCTCTGTCTCGGCCTGACCCTCGTCAACCTCGCCAGCCTCGCCCTCGCGGCGCACCGGCTCGGCCGCCGGCCGGTGCCGGACCCGGGGCCGCTGCCGCCCGTCACCATCGTGCGGCCGGTCTGCGGCCTGGAGAGCTTCAGCGAGGAGACCCTCGGGTCGGGCTTCCGGCTCGACTACCCGGCCTACGAGCTGATCTTCTGCGTCGCCGATGCGAGCGATCCGGTGGTGCCGCTGGTGAGCCGGCTGATGGCGGCCCATCCCGCGGTGGCGGGTCGCCTGATCGTCGGCGAGGAGAAGGTCGGCGCCAACCCGAAGCTCAACAACTGCGTCCGCGGCTGGGAGGCGGCCCGGCACGACTGGATCGTGCTCGCCGATTCGAACGTGCTGATGCCGCCGGACTACGTCCAGCAGCTCCGGGCGGCCTGGAGACCCACCACCGGCGTCGTCTGCTCGACCCCGGTCGGCACCCGCCCGGCGGGCTTCTGGGCCGAGGTCGAATGCGCCTTCCTCAACACCCTCCAGGCGCGCTGGCAATATGCCGGCGAGAGCCTCGGACTCGGTTTCGCCCAGGGCAAGAGCATGCTGTGGCACCGCCCGTTCCTCGACGGCCAGGGCGGCATCCGGGCGCTCGCCGCCGAGATCGCCGAGGACGCGGCGGCGACGAAGCTCGTCCGCGCCGCCGGCCGCCGCGTCCACCTCGTCGCCGCGCCGTTCCCGCAACCGCTCGGCCGGCGCCGGCCCGGGGAGGTGTGGTCGCGTCAACTGCGCTGGGCCCGCCTGCGCCGGGTCACCTTCCCGCTGTTCTTCGCACCGGAGATCGGCATCGGCGCCGTGCCGGCGATGCTCGCCGCCTACACGGCGTTCGGCGGCCTCACGGGGCTCTCGGCCGCCCTCGCGGTGGTGGCGACGTGGTACGGCGCCGAATGGCTCCTCGCCGGACGGATGGGATGGCACCGCTCCTGGCGACTGCCCGTCGCCTGCCTCGTGCGCGACGTCCTCCTGCTGCCGATCTGGGGCGCGGCCTGGATCGCCCGCGGCGTCACCTGGCGCGGCAACGCGATGGACATCCGCACCAAGCCGGCCACCGGCCTGCGCGCCCGCCTGCGCCCGCAGACGACGGCGGCCTGAGCGCGCAGGCTTCTCAAACCCGACCGGCCGTGCTATCCGCCTCTGCGTCGCGGGTGTAGCTCAATGGTAGAGCAGCAGCCTTCCAAGCTGAATACGAGGGTTCGATTCCCTTCACCCGCTCCAATCTTCCCATCGCCGTTTCCTGAAGCCTGGACAGTCGCTTAGGCTCTGTCCGGGCTCGACTGCGTTTCGGGCCCGAAACCCCCCGATACAACATCGATACAACGCGCCGCCCAGGCTTCTGCGCGCTCACGATTCGTGGGGATAGCGCGTCGGGCGCCCGCTGGATGGCGACGGGGGCACTCGGTTAACCGGGGCGTAGCCATGATGCGCGCCAGCAGGTGACGGGGGCGGACGTGCTGAAGGGGGTCAATGTCTCGCGGGGAGCCTTCCGGGTCTGGGTCGTGCTGACCGCGCTCTGGCTGGCGCTGGTGGGGTTCCTGGCGTGGGAGGGGGTCTCCGACGCGACGCGGGGACGCTACCAGTACGCGGCCGAACTCAAGGAGGACGTGAAGCCCTGGGAGGAGTACGACACGAAGAAGCCCATCTCCGAGCTCTTCAAGAAGCCGTCTGAGGCCAAGTGGCCGGCGAGCTTCTCCAAGATCGAATACCAGTATCAGGCGAACTTCGACGCCTCCGTGAAGGACGGCAGCCAGACCGTCGTCGACTTCCCAGACGGCACCTCGCTCTACCTCTACACCGCCTTCGGCAAGCCGGAGCAGGAGGTCGTCAGCCGGTGGTTCTGGGAGAAACGCTGGCAGCGCCGCCTGGATGCCATGGGAGGGCAAGGACCGCTGCTCGCGTTCGCCCTCATCCCGCCACTGCTGCTGCTGACAGTGTGGTTCGTCGGCCGATGGGTGATCGCGGGATTCCGCCGGGCGTAGCGCCCTCGCTGGGACCGGTGGCGAGCCGGTCCCAGCGAGGGCCCAGAGTACGTTGGGGAGGGCTGTAGAGCCCTCGCCCGGATTACCGGGATGCCTTGCGTCGCTTCGACGGCCTGACCGTGGTGTCGCGCATCACCTCGATCAGGTCTGCGCCTGGGATTCGATAATGAGGGGACGGACAGAGTTCCAGATGCCCGTTCGACCGACCCTGGTCGTAGAGCCGATAGGGAAGCGAAAGGACAGATACGCCTTGCTTGCCGTTATCGACCAACCAGGAAGCGAACTCGCAAAGGCCTCCCCCGTTGCTCCCGTCGAAGAAAGTATTGACTGCTCGCATCCTCACTCGTTCACGTTCAACCTCGCACAACAAGTCGGACATCATCACGATGTTCTGTCGTAAGGTAGTCGTACTAGCGTCGTTGCGACGCAGCGTGGCGACTACTCCCGTTAGGCGCTCCTCGATGTCTCGAAGGCGTTCTGCGACCGTAGGGCCAGAGCGGACAAGCTCGGCGCCGCGCAGGTATCTATCGCCCACTAGCGCGAAGACGGACTGACGGCCACGCCCGGTTTCCATTGCAGCGTAGTTGATGACGCGTCGTTCGACGACGAGACGTCCGTCACCGTCGGCGATGCGGACGAGCTTGGGCCAAAGCTTTTCGCCGACGAACTCACGCAATCGCCGACGCACCTCCCCGAATTCTGCGACGGACGGGTCCGCTCGCATGGTGGCCATCATACCGAGGATGTCGCGGTCACGGGCCATGACGAGCCGTTGCTGCTCGACGTAATCCCGGCGGTCCCTCGCGGCATCGAAGTCGCGGGCCAGGAGATCAAAGGTGACACCGTAATGCTTTCCAGCGCAGTCCCGGCCGACTAAACGCCTAGTGCCAGACTTGTAACGCATGACAACGCCGTTGAAGTGGTTCGGATGCTTGCAGAATACGCATCGAACCATACCGCGTTCGCGGCCGGATACGTTGTATGCCATTTCCACGAGTGCCTCCTCATCTGGAGGCTGATCTTCGGAAAGTTCTTCGAGGCTTTCCGGGTCGTCGGTCGTCAGTTGCGTGGAGAGGAGCTCGTCGTCGGTTTTGGTGCTCCAGTAAGTGCCGGCCGAGGATTTCGAGGGCGGGGGCAGATACGCCAAGTACGCACACTCCAGTTTCAGCGAGTGTGCAACATAGCGTGAACTGCGCGTATTCGCTAGGGCGTCAACCGCAGATTCTTCAGTAATGCACACCCTGCCCTGAGACGGCACGTCAGATTTGACGCGATGGCGCACTAGTTACCAGGCAAGAATTGCCTCCATGCCTACCAGTTGCATGCCCGCTTCAGCAGGCCGTTGCCTATTCCTCTCCCTATGTCTCGACCGCCGCCGCGGCGCGCCCGGCCGGGAGCACCCGCTCGATCAGGCGCACCTGGCACCGCTCGAACTTGTCGGCCGAGATGCCGACGTCCGTGCCGGTGACGTAGACCCAATGGGGCTTGCCGTCCTCGAACCGGACCTCGTCGACCTCGACGTGGTCGTGGTTGTGGAGGTTGGCCCACCAGAACTCGTTCGGTCTGACGACCATCGGCGCCGAGGCCGGCTGCGCCGCCTGGAGCTCGGCCTCCTTCCGCTCCAGGGTCGCGATGATGCCCTTGGCCTGCATGACGAACAGGCGGTCTTCCTCGCGGCGGCCGTCGGCGAGCTGGTCCCGCCAATGGGCGAGGTGGGCCTGAACCTGCGCCAGGTTGTCCATGTCGTCGAACATGCTCATGCCCCCACCCCCATCAGCTTCCGCATGTCGCAGGCGAGCGCGGCGCGCCCCTCGGCCCGGCCGTCCTCCCGGCCCGCGCGCTCGCCCGCCGCGAACGCCAGCAGCAGGGCGACGAGGACCTCGACGAGCGGGTCGTCCCCAACGTCGCGCTTGCGGACCGTGAACATGAGGCGGTCCCGCTTCAGGTCGTGGAACAGCCACGTGCCCGGCCACGCCAACTTCGGGTTCCGCCAGTCGAAGTCGCAGACAACCACATCGTCGCCGAGGCGGGCATGGGGCTCCGGGCCGGTCGCGGGCGTCCGGGGCGGGACGCCGCCGGCCTTGTCGAGCTCGGCCTGCGCGGTCTCCTGGCAGAGCTTGGCGAGCCGCGGCGCCAGGCTGTCCATGAAGCGCATGTTGGGGAAGGTCGCGATGCGGGTGCCGCCCTCCCTCTCCCCGGCGGCGTCGCGCTCCTCCAGCACCAGCACGATGTCGTCGCGGTTCTCGTGGTCGCCCCAGCAGGTCTCGCCGGCCGGCACGAGCGCGAAGCTCTTGGTCGTCATGGTCAGGCCTCCCCGTCCGGCAGGGCCAGCACGATCTCGCCGTCGGGCCCGATGGCGACGCCCGGCGCGGCGACCTTGCCGACGGCGGCGAGCTCGTCCGCCGTCATGGTCATCCCGACGAGGACGTCCGGCGTGACGGCGCCCGCGGCATCGACGTAGCCGTCACGGAGCGCCAGGGCGTGCGCCTTCTCGCCCACGGTGAGCGCCTGGAACGCCGCCAGGCAGGCCCGGTCGGCCTCCGTCCATCGGTCGGCGACCTGCGCCGCGCAGAAGGCGACGCTGGTGTCCTCGACGCCGTAGTCGTCGACCATGATGTGGAGAGGCCCGCAGGGGTTCGCGTCGTAGGAAAGCCGGGCGGCCTCGACGACGGCGGGCGTGATCTCGGCGGCGCCGAACTCCGCGCGATCCCGCAGGAAGCAGGTGTGGCACATGGCTCAGGCCCTCCGCCCGGTGAGCGCTGGCGCATGTTGACCTGGTGCACGTCCCGCAGCTCCTCGGGAACGAGGGCCGCGACGTGGGCCAGCAGGTTCGACGCTTGGATGCCGCTCATGCCGTGGGCGCACGAGGCGATCTGGTCGCAGAACTCCCCCCACGACCCGGAGGCGGTCGCGCCGTCGGCCATGGTCCGGATCCGCACGTCCCGGAAGTAGAAGGCCGCCGCCGGCTGCGGGGGCTGCCGCACGAACCCGGCGTCACGGAGCACCTGCAGGGCATCCGCTTCCCTGAAGTAGAACTCGCCGCTGCAATCGACGCCGGCCGACAGGACCTTCCTGACGACGCCGAAGTCCGACATCGTCCGCAGTGCGGCGAGGCGCACCTCCTCGGCCTTGGCCCGGCGGCGCTCCCGGACCGCCTCGTCGAGGCGCCCGGCATCCTCGTCGTCGAGCGCGGCGACGGCGCGCGCGAGCTCGTCGAGCTCAGTGTCCTTCAGCATGGTCCCTGTCCCTTCCCGCTAGGGAGGGTACGGGGATCCCTCGATTCGTACAGGGACGCCGCCGGGCCGCTGGCGCGCCGGCCGGGCCGTGCTATCCCGGGCGACATGCCGCTCGCCCGCATCCCCGCCGAGGACCTCGCCGCTCGCCACGCGGACCTGATCGCGCCCGACGCGACCGTCTGGGCCGGCGCAGGATGGCGTCCCATCGTCGACGAGGCCCTGGCGGCGCTGGCCGGGCATCCCGTCGTCGTGACGGCGGTGCGGGACCACGGCGCCGGGCTGCGGCTCGGCGTGCGCCCCCGGGAGGCGTGGACGGACGAGGCCTACGCCGTCGCCGGGCGCGTCGTCGACGGCGCCCGCGACCGCAGCCGGGAGACGTGCGAGGCCTGCGGCGCGCCCGGCCGGCCGCGCGTCCCCGGTCCCGGCGTCCGGTGCGACGCGCACGCGACGGAGCGCTAGCGCCAGACCCAGGCCGTGCTATCCCGGGGCCATGGAGATCGTGCTTCAATACGTGTCGGCCGAGACGTGGCCGCGCCCCGAAGGGTGGATCGCCGTCGGGCTCGTCGGGCACCTGGCGCTCGCCTTCGACCCCGAGCGGCAGCCCTACCTCGTCGGCGATGGGGACCCGCAGCCTGTCGACCGCGACGAGGTCAACGCGGCCCTTGTGGACGCCATCGACCGCGCCGGGATGCGCCTATGGCCGGGCGGATGGTCCCACGCGCTGCCGCTCGCGTTCGGCCTGAACCGGCGCACGTTGGCGCGCGACCGCATCGAGAAGAACGGCATCCACCCGCAGATCCTGGCGACGCTCGGAAGCGCCGCGTACGGGGACGACGCGGAGGGCATGGGCTACGTTCTGACCGCCCTGGCCCGCTACGCCGACGAGCATGGCCGGGGCGACAAGAACGTCTCATTGGACGATGCCGAGCGGGCCGCGAAAGACGCCCTCTTCCTGCTCCGGCAGGTCCGCCGGCGCCCGACGTTCAAGCACCGCGAAGGATTGGAGTGAATGTCCTTGCGGGCGGTTAGACTCCGTTAAGACCTGTCGGCTACACCGAGGGAAGGCCAAGGGACGGCATAAGCCACCCGGTGCCTCTTGGAGTGAACCGAGATGAAGAAGCCCCTCAGGGCGGCTTTCGCGCCTACGCGCGAGCTGTACGCCTGCACCGCATCCCTCATCCACGACAGCGTCGCCCAGGACCTCGGCGCCTGGGCCCGCCACACGCTCGTCGTCGAGATCGTCATCGCGGCCGGAGCGACGTCGACCGACCGCGTCGAGTACGAATACGTCACGGGCCTGGAGCGGTCGCACCGCGACTGCATCCGCGCCGGCGATACGGCGGAGGCCCGCGGGCGCCTCGGCGACCAGCTCGTCACCGCCCTCTACGTGGGTGAGCAGGTCCTGGCCGACGAGGACGGTTTCGACCGGCCCCTCCTGCCAGAGCTCCTGGGGCGCGTGTCCTACTACGCCCTGGCCCTCGGCCGGCGCGAGGCGCTGCCCTACGCCCACGACCACGCCATCGAGCTCGCGCGGAAGTCGGAGCCTGGCGACGCGGTGCACTACGTCGCGCACGGCCTGAGCCTGCTTTCGCCGCAGCACCCCTGTTTCCTGGCCTCCGAGCTCTCGCGGCGCGGCCCGTGCCTCGCCATGAGCCACGCCCTCGCGCTCGGGCTGGAGCACCTGCCCGCGGTCAAGCCGGCCGCGGCGGCCGCGCCCCTCGATGTCGATGAGGAGAACGAGGACTGCGAGGGCATCGTCCGCTGGCGCCGGAACCCCCCGCCGGCGCGGCCGCGCCCCAGGGCCGAGACGGTCGCCAAGGCCGCCGCGGCCGATCCGGACCGCGCGGCCAAGCCCGGCCACGTCATCGTCCTGCGGAGGATCGGCGAGGTCGGCCGGTCGGACATGCGCCGCGACGTCGAGCGCACGGTCGAGCCCATCCTGAACAAGGACATGCCCCTCGTCGCGGTGCCCGACGACAGGCGCCCCATCGTCGAGCGCATCCTGGCGCGCCTTCCGCACATGCACGTCGCGTCGAAGGCGATGGTCACGTATGCCAGGAGGGGGCACTGGGGCGGGGACCCCGTGATCCTGTGGGGGGACCCTGGCACGGCCAAGAACGAGTACGTCCGCGTGCTCGGGCAGGAGACCGGACGGCCGGTTTTCCGCTACAACGCCGACGCCGCCCAGGACGCGAGTTTCGGGTCGACGTCATCGCGCTACAGCACCGCCCACCCGTCCTACGTCTTGGCGAGCCTGCTGCGCTCGTCGGTGGCGAGCATCATCTGCCACATCGACGAACTCGATAAGGCCGGCGGGTCCAGGGACAGCAACACGGGGAAGCTTACCGACGCGTTAACCTCGATGCTGGAGAGGAGCACGGCCTCGGCCTGGTACGATAGCTATGTCCAGGCTCCCATCGACTTGAGCCCGGTGCAGTTCGTCATCACGGTTAACGACATCAACCGGGTGCCCCACGTCCTTCAGGACAGGTGCAGGATCATCCCGGTCGGCACGCCGCTGCCCGAGCACCTGCCGGTCCTCGCCCCGCAGTTCGCCCGCGCGGCCTGCCGGGACCTGGGCCTCGACGAGGCGTGGGGTGTGCTCGACGACGTCGAGTACCGGGCCCTGGAGGAGGCCTGGGGCCAGGGGGGCTCTCTGCGGACGCTGCAGAAGCTCTGCCGCACGATCCTCCAGGCGAGGGACCTCGCCCCCGGCGTCTCGCGCCACTAGCCATCCAGAGGCCATCATGACGACGACACCCGGCCTGGACCTTGTCCAGGACCGCCTCCGCACGGCTGCGCGCGAGCGCCGCGCCTCCCTCCTCGTCCTCGGCGCCGCCGGCATCGAGATCCAGCGCATGCAGTCCGACGTCCGCGCCGGCCAGGCCCGCGAGGACGACCTGATCCACGACGCCGGCGTCCTGCTCGGCGCCGCCCTTTCCACTCCTTACCGCCCCCTCATGGAGACCCGCGATGTCCGCACCGGCCCCCACCTGTCCTGGCTCTAACCAGAAGCGGCTGTACCGCTATACCTGTGCCGAGAGCGACGCCGATAACCACTCGATCCTCACGCATGCCGCCTTTGCGGCGCGGGCACGGATCGCGGCCGCCTACGAGAGCGGCGAGTGCTGCGAGCTCGTGGGGCGCGCCGCCCGGACGCGCTGCCTGGAGGTGCTGGATCTCGTGAAGGCGAAGCGTCTCGACCCGTTCGAGGCCGCCTACGTCATCCTGCACGCAGAAGACCTCGTTCGCCGCACGGGTCCGCTCCCCACGAAGACCGTCCAGGAAGAGGATTCTGATGTCCCGTTCTGACCCCTCCGCGGCCGCCCGAATAGGACGGCCGATCCCGGGCGCGCACGAACGCGCGCCCCGACCCGGCCAGGCCGGCATGCCCGTCCCCGGCGCGTCCCCGCGCGCCGCCGTCACCCCGCTCCCGGAACGCCCGCCATGACCGAGCAGCCCCCCGTCCACGTGCATTTTCACCGCCGTCTGAAGATGTGGTCGATCCTTCGCAAGCGCCGCCTCATCGGACACGCGCCCTCACTGGTCCTCATCGGGTGCATCATGCGCGCGAGCGAGGCGGGTCGCGTCCGGTGCCTGGCCGCTGCGCGCCGCGAAGTCGTGGCGACCATCGAAGGCATCCTGTCCGACGGCGCCCGGCCGGCCGACGCCATCCGCATCGGCTACAGGCCGACCGAGCCGGGCTTTCGCCGCCGCGACACCGGCGCCGTCGTCACCGGCGCCAGCGCCGTCTGGTTCGAGCCCGATGGCACCGCCTGGGCGACCAACCCCACCCCTTCCATGGAGACCATATCGTGACCAGCACCCGCTCTCTCGCCGCCGCCATCCTCTCCCTTGTCGCCGCCATCCCCGCTCGGGGAGCCGAGGCCCCGTTCCCTTCGCGCGGGGACATCTGGCACTACGGCGTGCAGGCACCCGGGGGCCGCGGCGTCACGCGCTACGCCACGGTCGAGGCCACCCCGGCGGGCGTGGACTGGACCGTCAAGGTGACGTGCGGCACGCACGACGCCAAGACCGGCAAGATCCTCTCGCGCCACGTCGGCCAGGGCACGAGCGAGCGCGGCCGCGGCCCCGGCCTCGGCGGCACGTACGTCGTCGAGGGCGTCCGGCAGAACTTGATCATCACGCTCAAGGGCGATGCGCTCGACGTGCCAGCGCAGTTCACCGATAGCCGCTGCGCCTCCGGCGTGGGCCAACTTTCGACGGGCGACTAGCCCCCTTACGCGGAGACCACCCATGACAGCCATCCGCATCCTCGCCACCGTCCTGGCCGTCCTCGCCACCGTCCCGGCCGAGGCGGCCCGCCAGGCCAAGCCCGTGCCGGAGCCGGGGCCGTTCCCCTCGACCGGCGACCGCTTCCTCATGGCGGTGCGCGGCCCGGTCGTGAACGGCCGCGCGGGATTCGCGCGGGTCTACGCCTCGCCCGCCGGCCGGGACCGCTGGACGACGACCGTGACGTGTAGGACCGTTGACGCTCGCGGCCGCGAGCGCATCGAGCTCCAGGCCCCGGGAAACGCCTGGCGCGACCGGGATGGGCTCGGCGGGACGTGGTCGCCCCTGGGCGGCGGCGGCCGCTACGGCGAGAGCCAGATGCGGACATGGAGCGTGATCCGCCAGGACGGCCTCGACTTGACGGTCGCGATGGCCGGACCGTGCCCCTCCGGCGCCGGCGAAGTCTCGTCGGGCGATTGAGGCCCTCGTGCCCTGGCGCTATGCCTGGGATCCGCGACCATGCCGACGAGGGGGAGGATCTGGTGGATGGATCGGACGTGCATGGCAAGATTCGTCTCAGGACGCGCTAGCGAAACGTTCAAACGTCTCGCTTTCAACCATGCGCGATTTCGAGAAAGGACGGCGTGTCCCTATCGCCAACAACCTGCGTGCCATGCGAGCCGCGCTTAAGGCGGCCGGGGTCGAACTTACGCACGACCCCGATAGTTTGCATGGCAAGCCTGAGAAGGCGTCTGCGCCCGCGTGATGCAAGCTCTAAAGAGGCTTGAAGATACTCTGCGCAGTATCTGAGTGTAAGCGAGCATAAAATTCTAGCGCATATCTATCTGTCATTCCTGCAATAAAATCGCATATAGCTCTCATCTTTGCTGTGCTATTCGGCCTAGCCTTCAAATATTGCTGCCTTAGGTCCTCAGGCATCAACAAAAATCCTTTGTCGCTGGACAGGGCATCAAAGATACCCTTAACTACTTCGTAGCCTCTAAATTCAGCAACCTTAACCCTCGCAGAATAAATGGTTGCTTCATACGTATAATTTTTTAGCACTTCCACTTTTTTGCGAGCCTCTGGCTTAAGTCTCAATTTTGTTAAACCAATAATATCTTCGTTTGCGACTTCTATTTCAATATCTCTAATTGCCTCATTGACTAGCTGACTAGTAAACTCGGTTCTATAATGACTCGAATTTGTTATATTATTGAATATTTCATATATTTTGCTAAATCCATTGATCGGCGGTAATCTGTTATTGCGATCAATAGTCGCGTCAGCGCTCTCGAAGATAGCATGAAAAGTATCTATCACTTCCTTCCGAGTAAAATCTTGCTTCAATGCCTTGGCAACTTTTTTTGCGACCCTGTCTAGTAGATCCTTACTTGACGCCAGAATGTCTCCTGGAGTTATGAAGCCAGCCTTGAAACAATCCTCAAGGTCATAGGTTGAATATGCAATATCGTCAGCAATATCCATAATCGAACATTCGATTGTTTTAAATTTATAAGCCTCATTGTCAGGGTGTCTGTCGCGCCACTTCGGATCCACTGATGTTTTAGCAAGTTCAACGATATTTGACTCAGTTGCGTAGTATCCTTTTACAAGATCTGCGTCGGCAGATCGTTCGTAATCTATTTTTCTATCGTATTTTATAACTGACGCGATGGTGCGAAGTGTTAAGTTTAGACCAACTCGTTCGTCTTCCACATTAGAAAGCGCATCATAATCATCGTTGGACAGCTTCTTTTCGACGCGAGATATAATACGGACAGTTTGAGCATTGCCTTCAAACCCGCCAACCTTCTTCATGCAATCATCAAGCGCCCGCTCTCCATTGTGCCCGAACGGCGGGTGGCCTAAATCGTGGAGTAGAGCCGCAACAGAACAGAGACGAGTATCAATTTTAGCCTTCTCAAAAAGCTTCTCGGTATAATTTAGTTGAAGGGCGATTCCCTCCGCAATTTGCGCAACTTCCAGTGAATGCGTGAGTCTATTTCTAAAAAAATCAGACTCATGGCCTGGGAAAACTTGAGTTTTTCCTTGTAGCCTTCGAAAGCTTGCGCTGTGAATTACGCGAGCATAATCGCGCATGACCGGAGGACGCCATGGCATCTCCGGCTCAAAGGCTTTCCTCTGCCAAGCCGCCGCGCTGTAAAGCGCTGTGACCTCTACCCTCTCCTGGGCTTCTCGCTCACAGGGAGGGATACTTGCTCTCGGGTCTCGCTCCTCGGCTGCCTCTGGCGATCCGCCTCGCGCTTCTTCGAAACCTCCCTCAGGGTGGTCAGCTTCCGGTCCGCTTCTCTCGCCGCTTCCACGAAGGCCCTGTAGACCGTCATCGGTGGACTCCTCTTGCTCTCCCGCCACGCTGACCTCTCAAGCTTGACCGAAACCCACCAAGGTGCCGCTATCCCCGGCATCCACGGTGCCGACGATAAATCGCCGCGAGGTTGAGTGCATTCACTGTTTTTTAGCCGTTGGTAGGACTGCCAAGCTTATAGAACAAAACAGGAACATTCGCAATCGCCGGCGTCAACGATTTTATGTGATGTCGCTGCATAACACCGCGAGGATCACACGGAGCGCTGCTTAGCCGGCGGTGGCGGAGGAGGGGCGCCGGCAAGGGCGCGTGGTTCTCGGTTAGGTAGACAACCCGGCCGTATACGAAGCACCGGCGACCATGCGGGTTGGTTGGCTTGGCGCCGCCGTGCCGTGCGTCGAGAGCGCGGGCCCGCAGGGCCTTGAGCTCGCCGGCTAGGACGACCTTCGGGGGCGGCTGGTCGATGACGAGGGGCCGGATCATGCCGACACCTCCTCGGGAACGGAAACGCCCGCCGGGCCGTGAGGCGCGCAGCGGGCGTTGTCGGGGAGGTAGGTGCCCTTCACCGTGACTTCGCTATTATAGGCCTCCCCGTTGGGCGCCACAAGCGCGACGGCTGCCTCGCCGGAAGTATTTCCGACCTTCGCGCGTGAAGTACCCCGTGACGAACCGTGTGAACGGCGCGGCTTGATCGGCTTGTCCGGGGCGGTAACCGTGCCGATGGCCTCGATGGCCTTGGCGTCGCGCAAGGCGGTGTCGAGGTAGCGGGTGGTGACGCCGAGCCGGGCGGCGATGGCGGGGCGGTCGAGCCCCTCCTCGCTGCGAAGGCGCAGGGCCTCGACTCCGATGGCGAGCCGAGCGCCCTGCTGGTCCGTGCGGGCCTTGGCACCGCGGGACCGGCGCAGGGTGGCTTGGCGGTCGGCGACGACGTCCCGCTTCCGCTCGGCGGTCACCAGGATGCGCAGGTCGGCGGCGCCCATCTCGGCTGGCTGGATCTTGAGGAGCTCGATCAGCCGCTTCGGGCCCGGCCGGTAGCGCGGGTCGACCTCCTTCTTCAGCCACGCCTTCCGTTCGCCGTTGGCAGCGTCCCGGGCGGCCTTGCGGACGCCGCTCGTACAGGACAGGGCCTCCTCCTCGTTGAGCCCCCAGGCGTACGCATGGTCCCGGACCCATCCGTCCAGGTCGCACGCCGGCAGAAGCCAGGCTTGGACCATCGTCGCCGCGAACGCCATGGTCGAGCGTCCAGTGTCCTCGACCATCCGCTTCCCGCCGAACCGATGGGCGCGCAGGCGCTCGATGTCGACGGCGATGGCCCCCCAGTACGAGCGGCCGGTCAGGTGGCCGCCCACCCGCTCGCGCTTCTTGCGTGCCGGTGCGGCAGGGGCGGTCGTCGAGACCACCTCCTCTTCTCGCCGGGCCCGGTCACGACCGGCCCGTTTGGCGATGCCGTTGAGTTTCTCGGCCACGAACAGCTTCGCCTTGCGGCGCGAGACCGGCATGACCGCGGCGGCGAGCTCGTCGAACGTCCCCCGGCGGACGTCGGCGGTGTAGTACGGCCACATCATGAAGGCCGAGGCCTTGGCGTTGGGGTTGTAGCTGCCCGAGTACCGGTAGAGGTGCGTCGGCGACATCCCGGTGGGATCGTGCCCGAGATCCTCGAAGGCGCCGTTGAGCGTGCGCTGGACGGCGCGCCACCGGGGCAGTACCTCGCGGGGCGCCACCTCGTAGAGCCAGACCACCAGCATGCCCCGGCCGCTGTTCATGACGTAGCTCGGAGCCGGCCAGCGCTTCTCCTCGCAGCGGCGAAGGACGATGTCGAGCACGTCGCCCTTGGACAGCCCCGCGAGGCCCTGGACGCCATAGTAGTCGAGGTCGATCCAGTTGGCGCAGACTGATGTCACGTTGCGGTCGGAGGCTTCCGGGATGGGCTCGCCCGGCTTCGGGTACGGGAAGGTCGTGAACGTGTGGAACGAAAGTTCCTTGAGGGCGCTCACAACCGAGGCGTGCCCGTCGCGGATGCGCTTCACGCTGAACCGGCGCTCGCGGAAGACGTACCGCTTCTTCCGGTCGGTGCCGATGTTCACCCGGGCCCCGATGCGGACGACGCCGTGGCTGCCGATGGGATGGACGAAGCGGAGGTAGTCGAGGGCGGTGAAGTCGCGCGTCTCTGTTGGCAGAGGGCGCGCGGCCCATGCCTCTGGGGGCACGGCATGGCCCCGCACTTCGTTGATGGCGGTCACGGTGGTCTCCGGTTAGGGGACCTCGCCGGGGGCACCTCTGCACCGACAAGGACCGGGTTTGGGGGAAGTTCAGGAGCGACAGCCCGACTACGGGCACGACAAGGATTGACCTCGACCACGAGAAGGTCAACGGCCCTCGAACGTCCATGATTAACGCCAGAACCGGGAACCAATACTTGCCCGTAGGTGGCACGGAAACGGGGTCTACGCGCCGCCCCGGCGTGCGCCCGTGTCCTACAGGGGCGGCGCGAACACCCCTGCCAGGCGGGCTCCGCTGTGCCTTCCAGGCCCATGTCGGGTTTCGCCGCCAACCCGGGGCTGGCCGACCGCGCCCCCCTCTATGGCCCCAAGGGGCCGGGGGGAGCGTTGTCCGTTACGAATTGTGTGAAATGGGCGCGTTTCCCTCTGCGAACCGCGAGGACCGGTTGCGCGCCGGAAAGGCCATCCGATCCTCGAACCACCCCTGGTGGCTTGCTGGCCGGACTGGCACTCTTCCGCCATGACCGACATCGTCCGTTCCCGTGAGACGTCCGCCGCCCGCCGTCGCGTCGCCGCCGCCGACCGTTCACGTGAATGGCGCGAGCGCCAGCGTGAGACCGAAGCTGCCCGTGTCGCAGAACTCGTCGCCCTGAAGGCCGAGGTCGCCTCCCTACGGGCCGAGCGCGACCGGCTGCTGGCCGCCCTCGGGCACGCTAGTGCCGTCTCAGGCATTGACGAGGACCTGGCGCGGGCCGTCGTCAAGATGGCTGGGCTGCGCCGGTCCGCTGCCGGCCCGCTCTCTATCGCCCATGCTCAGGTCGCCACCGCCGACGTCATCGCCGTCGCCGCATACATCCGCTGCGGCGGCCGGTCCGCGGGGCAGGTAGCCTACGACGCAGCCCGGCGCCGCGTCCTAGAGCGCCTCCAGCAGTTCCTCCCGCCCCCAGGCGAGGCGTAAAGACATCGCCACTGGAGGGTGGCGCAGGATGCTCGGGTTCCCGAAGGAGCCGCCGCCGTTTTTCGGCGCCGTCGTCCTGCCGAGGTCGGCCATCATCGGCTGGCCGCGTCGTTCGTTGGGATGCCGGGAAGCGGACAGTGCGGCATTCGAGGCGGATGTTCGCATGCCACCTGGTCGGCTATGCGCCATGAGCGGACCTCCGACCGAAGACACTGGAATGGCCGCTTGAAGGCCAACTGCTGCCGTTGAGATCGAATGGTTGGTCCGGCGGCCACAACGTCCTCAGGTATCCACCTCGCATCGCGCAGGCACCCTCCCGTGCGCTGAGCGTCTCGCAGACCTTGGAAGCCGGGACGACCGCCCTCACCTTCGGCGCATGCATAGCGAGTACGACGTCATCATCGTGGGGGGAGGCGCCGCCGGCATCGGCGCGGCACGGCGGCTCGCGGCCAACGGTGCATCGGCCTTGCTGCTGGAGGCGTCTTCACGTCTCGGAGGCCGCGCCTTCACGCAGGACCTCGGTGGGTATCCGCTCGACCTGGGCTGCGAATGGCTGCACTCGGGCGACCGCAACGCATGGGTCGGCATCGCCGAGGCATCAGGCTTCCAGGTCGACCGCGGCGATCCGCCGTGGGCTCAGGCGCATCCCGGCATCGCCCGGAATGAGGACGACGAGCAGGCGGCCCGGAGGGCGTTCGGCGGTTGGGAGGAGCGGCTCCGCCCGGTTGCGCGTGGCAGCGACCGGGCAAGCGACGCCCTGGAGCCCGGCGGCGCCTGGAACGCTTATGTGCAGGCCATCGCCGGCTTCATGAGCGGGGTCGCACCCGAGCGCATCTCCGCCTCCGACTACCTGGCTTACGACGATGCCTCGACGGGCAAGAACTGGAACTTGCCGCTGGGTTACGGCACACTCGTCGCCGCTAGCCTGCCTTCCTCGACCGCGCTGCGGCTGGCCACGCCCGCCGAGCGGATCGACCTGACGACGGACGGCGTCGCCGTCACCACCCGCGCCGGCACCGTCCGCGCCGGGGCCGCCATCCTCACGGTCTCGACCGCAGTCCTGGCCGATGACGCAATCCGCCTGCCTCCCGGAACCGAGCCTTGGCGCGAGGCGGCCGTCGCTCTGCCACTCGGTCGCAACGAAAAGGTCTTCCTGGAGATCGGGCGCGATTCCGCGTTCGAGCCGGACTCCTACGCCTACGGCAACCTGCGCGACCCGAGATCGGCGGCCTACTCGATCCGGCCCAACGGATGGCCGGTCATCGAGGCGTTCCTCGGCGGCGAGGGCGCCCGCATCTTAGAGGAGGAAGGGCCGGCCGCCGGCTTCGCGTTCGTATCGGCCGAGCTGACCGGCCTGTTCGGCAGCGACGTGGCGTCGGCGGTCCGCCCGCTCGCGGCGACTTCCTGGAGACGGATGTCGTCCATCGGCGGTGCCTATAGCTGTGCCCTCCCGGGCCGATCACAGGCTCGGGCGCGGCTAGCCCGGCCCTTCGAGGACCGGCTCTTCTTCGCGGGAGAGGCGACGCACCCCCACGACTTCACGACGGCCCACGGAGCCCACGACAGCGGGCAGAGGGCCGCCGACGAGGCCTTGGCGGCGCTTCGTGACAGGCATCGCCTCGGTCGGCGAGAAGCGCTTGCCGTGGCAGGAGCGCAGGTGGCCGTATGAACGACCTCACGCCCGGTAGCGCAGCGCATCCACCACCAGGGCGAAGGCCGAGGTGGGCTGCCGACGGCTCGGGTAGTACAGGTGGTAGCCCGGGAACGGCGGGCACCAGTCGGTGAGCACTCGCACGAGCCGGCCGCCGTCGAGGTCGGCGCGAACCCGGTCCTCTGGCAGGTAGGCGAGGCCCAGCCCGCCCAGCGCCGCCTTCAGCGCCATCGACCCGGTGTTGACCACGAGCGGTCCATCGACCCGCACGTTCAGCACGCGCGAGCCCTTCTCGAACTCCCAGGCGTAAAGCCCCCCGCGCGTCGGCAGGCGCAGGTTGATGCAGGCGTGCCCCGTCAGGTCGTCGGGCGTGCGCGGCTTGCGGCGCCGCTCGAAGTAGGCCGGAGCGGCCACGGCGGCCATGCGCAGGTCGGGTCCGATGCGCACCGCGACCATGTCCTTCTCGACCTGCTCCCCGAGCCGGACGCCCGCGTCGAGGCGCTCGGCCACGATGTTGGTCAGGCCGTTGTCGACTACGACCTCGGCGGTCACGTCCGGGTATTCGGGCAGCAGCCGTTCCAAGACCGGCCAGACGATGGTCTCGGCCGAGTGCTCGCCCGCCGAGATGCGGACGTTGCCGGCCGGCTTCTCCCGATACTCGGTCAGCGCGGCGAGCTCGGCGTCGATCTCGTCGAACCGCGGCGCGAGGGTGCGCACCAGGCGCTCGCCGGCCTCGGTCGGCGAGACGCTGCGGGTCGTCCTGGTCAGGAGCCGGACCCCGAGGCGCGCCTCCAGGCCCTTCAACGAGTGGCTCAAGGCCGATTGCGAGACCCCGAGCTTGGCCGCGGCCCGGGTGAAGCTGCCCTCGCGCGCGACCGCCAGGAAGGCCGCCAGGTCGTTCAGGTTCTCGCGCGCCACTGATGAGCCCTGCTCATAGCCTCTATCGCCTTTCCGCGTCTAATCCGATTGCCGCGCTCCGGATAGGTTCCTCGTCATGCCCGGCCGGCGTCGCCGCCGGGATCCCCAGGAAACTCGCGAGGACGGGCCGCCCGATGGCCCGGTCGAGGACACCACGATGAAGACGCGCCAACTCGGACGCAGCGGCCTTGAGGCTTCGGCCATCGGCCTGGGCTGCATGGGCCTGAGCTTCGGCCTTGGGCCGGCCACCGACCGCGCCGAGGCCATCCGAGTCATCCGCATGGCGGCAGAGCGCGGCGTCACCCTGTTCGACACGGCGGAGGCCTACGGCCCCTTCGTCAACGAGGATCTCGTCGGCGAGGCCCTGCGGCCGGTGCGCGACCGCGTGCTGGTCTGCACGAAGTTCGGCTTCGACATCACCGAGGCCGGCGAGCTCGTCGGCGTGAACAGCCGGCCCGCGCACATCCGCTCGGTTGTCGAGGCCTCGCTCAAGCGCCTGCGCACCGACCGCATCGACCTGCTGTACCAGCACCGCGTCGACCCGGCCGTGCCGATGGAGGACGTGGCCGGCACGGTCCGCGACCTGATCGGCGAGGGCAAGGTCGGACACCTCGGCCTGTCGGAGGCGAGCGCCGCCAACATCCGCAAGGCGCACGCCGTGCAGCCTGTCGCGGCCATCCAGGACCACTACTCGCTCTGGATGCGCGAGCCCGAGCAGACGAAGTTCGCCGTCTGCGAGGAGCTCGGGATCGGGCTCGTCGCCTGGGGCCCGCTCGGCCAGGGATTCCTGACCGGCGCTATCACCCGCGGCATGCGCTTCGACGACCCGAACGACCTGCGCAAGGACTTCCCGCGGTTCACCCCCGAGGCGCTGGAGGCGAATTTCAAGGTCGTCGACTTCCTGAAGGACCTCGCCGCCCGCAAGGAGGCCACCCCGGCCCGCATCGCGCTCGCCTGGTTGCTCTCCCGGAAGCCGTGGATCGTGCCCATCCCGGGCGGCACCACGGTGGGGCACCTCGACGACAACCTGCCGGCCGCCGAGCTCGACCTGACGGAGGCCGACCTCGTCGAGATCGACGCCGCCTTCGCGGCCATCGACATCCAGGGCGCCCCCCTGTCCGAGGCGCTCGACGCCGCCATCGACCGCTGATGGTCCGGCGTCCCTCGGCGCCGGCCTCGTCCATCACCGAACCGTCGCCCCAAAAGGAATCCCGTATGCGCAAGCGGTCACTCGGCAGCCTCGACGTCTCGGCCATCGGCCTGGGATGCATGGGCCTTAGCGCCAACTACGGCCAGGCCACGGACGTGCAGGAGGGCATCGCCCTCATCAGGGCGGCGTTCGACCGTGGGGTCACCTTCTTCGACACCGCGGAGGTCTACGGCCCCTTCACCAACGAGGAGCTCGTCGGGCAGGCCCTGGCCCCGATGCGGGACCACGTCGTCATCGCGACGAAGTTCGGGTTCGGCATCGACCCACGCACCCGCGAGCGCCGCGGGCTCGACAGCCGCCCTGGGCACATCCGCGAGGTGGTCGAGGCCTCGCTGAAGCGTCTGCGGACCGACCGGATCGACCTGTTGTACCAGCACCGCGTCGACCCCGAGGTGGCCATCGAGGAGGTCGCCGGGACGGTCCGGGACCTGATCGCCGAGGGCAAGGTCAAGCACTTCGGGCTCTCGGAGGCCAGCGCCGGCACGGTCCGCCGCGCCCACGCGGTGCAGCCGGTCGCGGCCGTGCAGAGCGAGTATTCCCTCTGGGCCCGGGATCCCGAGGCGGAGGTGCTGCCGACCTGCGAGGAACTCGGCATCGGCTTCGTGCCGTGGAGCCCGCTCGGGCAAGGCTTCCTCACCGGCAAGGTCGACCCCAACGCGACTTTCGAGAAGTCCGACGTGCGGTCCTGGTTCCCGCGCTTCACGCCCGAGGCGATGAAGGCCAACCAGGCGCTCGTCGTCCTCTTGGGCCGCATCGCGGAGCGCAAGCAGGTCACCTCCGCCCAGGTCGCCCTGGCGTGGCTTCTGGCGCAGAAGCCGTGGATCGTCCCGATCCCGGGCACGCGCAAGCTTCACCGCCTGGACGAGAACTTCGCCTCCGCCGACGTCGCGCTCTCCGCGGACGACCTGCGCGAGATCGAGGACGCCGCGTCGAAGATCGAGGTCCAGGGCGGCCGCGGGACCGGCGAGGAGACCTACGGCTGACCCGGCCCGCCCCATCCGCCGCCGGTCCGGAAGCCGCGGCCGGCGGCCATCCCGACCCGGCACCCGCGCGGGGCATCCCACGGCACGAAAGGACTGCCGCTTGACCAAGGTGTTGATCCTCGGTGCCCACGGGCAGATCGCCCGGGTTGCGACCGCCCTGTTCCTGAAGGACACGGACGTCGCGCTGACGCTGTACCTGCGCAACGCGCGGCAGCTGCGGAACCTCGACGGGAATGCCCGGGTCCGCTTGATCGAGGGCGACGTCCTCGACGAGCCCACCCTCTCGGCCGCCATGGTCGGCCAGGACGTCGTCTACGCCAACCTCTCTGGCCCGATGGAACGGCAGGCGCAGGCCATCGTCAGGGCGATGGGGGCCACCGGCGTCCGAAGACTGATCTTCATCAGCTCGATGGGCATCTACGACGAGGTGCCGGGCGAGCGGTACGACAGCGTGCTCGACCCGTACCGCAAGTCGGTCTCGGTCATCGAGGCATCCGAGCTCGACTACACGGTCTTGCGGCCTGCCTGGCTCAACGACCGCAACGCGGTCGCCTACGGTACGACCCGCAAGGGTTAGCCCTTCGCGAACCCGGCCGGGATGGTCTCGCGCAAGAGCGTGGCCGACCTCGTGGTCAGGACCGCGACGATGCCCGGCCTGCACTCGTGCGAGAGCCTCGGCGTCCACGGCGCGGCCTGAACCTCCGGGGCGCCCGGCGGAATTGATGAGTGCAGCTCATAGCCTCATGCGGCTTTACCCGGCTAATCCAGGGCCTTCCCCGGGTCTACCTTTGCCTCGTCCCCGGCCGCGTCCTCGTCGGCGGGCTAACAGCGATGGTGAGACGGATGGACATCAAGCGCAGCGGCTCCCAGCCCTCCGCCAAGGGGCCGGCCGAGTATTTCACCGGCTCCGTGCGGATCGACGCCCCGTTCCAGGGTAGCGGGCCTGCCCGGGTCGGCGGGGCGACCGTGACCTTCGAGCCGGGCGCCCGCACGGGCTGGCACACCCACCCGCTCGGCCAAACCCTCATCGTCGTCGCCGGCCTCGGCTGGGCGCAGCGCGAGGGCGGCCCCGTCGAGGAGATCCGCCCTGGGGACGTCGTCTGGTTCGAGCCCGGCGAGAAGCACTGGCACGGCGCCACGGCGAGCACCGGCATGAGCCACGTCGCCATCGCGGAGAAGCTCGACGGCAAGTCCGTCGACTGGATGGAACACGTCACCGAAGAGCAGTACCGGGCCTGAGCGCCCGGACGCCCGAACACCCGATCCGGAGCATCATCATGAAGACGCGCATCCTCGGTAAAAGCGGCCTTGAGGTCTCGGCGCTCGGCCTCGGCTGCATGGGGCTGAGCTTCGGCTACGGCCCGGCCACCGAGAAGTCCGCCGCCATCGCGCTGATCCGCGCCGCCTACGAGCGCGGCGTCACCTTCTTCGACACCGCCGAGGCCTACGCCCAGGGCGCCAACGAGCAGGTGGTCGGCGAGGCGCTGGCGCCCGTCCGCGACAAGGTGGTGATCGCCACCAAGTTCGGCTTCCTCGACGGCGACGCCATGAAGGGCGTGAATAGCCGGCCGGAGAACATCCGGGCGGTTACGGAAGCCTCGCTCAGGAACCTGCGCACCGACCACGTCGACCTGCTCTACCAGCACCGCGTCGACCCGGCCGTTCCCATGGAGGACGTGGCCGGCACGGTCCGCGACCTGATCCGCGAGGGCAAGGTCAAGCACTTCGGCATGTCCGAGGCCGGCGCCGAGAGCATCCGCAAGGCGCACGCGGTGCAGCCGGTGGCCGCCCTTCAGAGCGAGTATTCCCTGTGGTGGCGCGAGCCGGAGACCACGGTCCTTCCGGTCTGCGAGGAGCTCGGCATCGGGTTCGTGCCGTTCAGCCCGCTCGGCAAGGGCTTCCTGACCGGCGCGATCACCGAGAGCACCACCTTCGATAAGACCGACTTCCGGAACATCGTGCCCCGCTTCTCCGAGGAGAATCGCAAAGCCAACCAGGCGCTGGTCACGCTGCTCGGCGAGATCGCGACCGAGCACAAGGCCACCAACGCGCAGATCGCGCTGGCCTGGCTGCTCGCCCAGAAGCCCTGGATCGTGCCGATTCCCGGCACGACCAAGCTGCACCGCCTGGAGGAGAACGTCGGCGCCGCCGCGGTCAAGCTCACCTCCGACGACCTGCGCGCCATCGAGAGCGCGCTGGCCAAGGTCGAAGTGGTCGGCGACCGCTACCCCGCGCAGCTGCAGCAGCGCGTCGGGCGCTGAAGTCCGCCCGAGCCGATGGAAGCCTAAGGGGCAATCTCCGATGAGCCACACCGCATCCGTCAGTCAGCCCGACGCGGAGCTCCCTCTTCCGGCGGCGCATGGCTGGCGGGTGCTCGGGGTGCTCAGCACCTTGCTGGCTTTCGCCTCGATCTCGACCGACCTCTACCTGCCGGCCCTGCCGACCATGGCCGCCGACCTAGGGACCGACGCCGGAACCATGGAGTTCACGGTCGCCGGCTACCTGGTCGGCTTCAGCCTGGGGCAACTGCTCTGGGGACCGCTCGGCGACCGCTACGGCCGACGCGGACCGGTCGCGGTCGGACTCGTCCTGTTCGTGCTCGGCTCGGCCGGTTGCGCGTTCGCGGCGACGGCCCCGCAAATGGTCGCTTGGCGCATCGTCCAGGCGGTCGGGGCCTGCGCCGGCGTGGTGCTGGCCCGGGCCATGGTCAGGGATCTCTATGCCGGCAACCGCGCGGCGCAGATGCTGTCTACCTTGATGACGGTCATGGCGGTCGCACCGCTGCTCGGCCCTGTCCTCGGCGGCCAGATCCTGGCGCTCGCCGGCTGGCGGGCGATTTTCGCGGTGCTCGTGGCGGTGGGCCTGCTGACGCTGGCCGCGGTGGCCACCCTGCCGGAGACCCTGCCGCTGGCGCGGCGCAACCGCGAGCCGCTGGGCCGCGCCCTGGCACGCTACGGCGCGCTGCTGCGCGAGCCGCGCATCCTGGCCTACGCCGGCGCCGGCGGCTTCTTCTACGGCGGCGCGTTCGCCTACGTCGCCGGCTCGCCCTTCGCCTACATCACCTACCACCACGTCCCGCCGCAGCTCTACGGGCTGCTGTTCGCCACCGGCATCGCCGGCATCATGGCGGTCAACATGGCCAACGCCCGTATGGTCACGCGCCTCGGCGGCGACCGCCTGCTGGTCATGGGCGCCTGCGTCGCCGCAGCCGCCGGCCTGGTCATGGCCCTCTGCGCGGGAACCGGCTGGAGCGGCCTTGCCGGCTTGGTGGTACCGGTCTTCGTCTACATGGCGGCGACCGGGTTCATCGTGGCCAACTCGGTGGCCGGCGCGCTGAACGCCTTCCCGGAACGCGCCGGGGCGGTGTCGGCGCTGGTCGGTGCCGTCCACTACGGCAGCGGCATCCTCGGGGCCGGGTTGGTCGGCGCCTTCGCCGACGGCACGCCGTGGCCGCTGGGCTGGGTCATCGCGCTGGCCGGTGTCGGCAGCGCCGCATGCGCTGTCCGCGTCGGACGAACGGGCGGGCCTACGCGGCAGGTCCGGCGCGACACGGTCGAGCCAGTCCCGTCCATTCATGAGCTCGGCTCATAGCCCTAATCGGGTTTGGGCCCCTAATCCTACGGCGTCGGCGCGGTACCTTGGAGGCTATCCAAGGTGGCCGGCCCATGCTGCGGGTCACTCAATCCCTCACATCAGGTTCGGAGAGCGCGATGCCACGTCTCGGAGACCTAGACCTCAATCGAAGGGACCTGCTGGTCGGCGCGTCCGCCGCCGCGACCCTGGCCGGCGTGCCGTCGGCCGCTGGCGCCAAGCCCGCCGGGACCGACGAGGCGGTAATGGCGAAGGTGGCCTTCACCGTGAACGGCGAGCGGCGCGAGCTCGAACTCGACACCCGCACCAGCCTGCTCGACGCGGCGCGCGAGCACCTGCGCCTGACCGGCTCGAAGAAGGGCTGCGACCACGGCCAGTGCGGCGCCTGCACGATGATCGTCGACGGCCGGCGCATCAACGCCTGCCTGACGCTCGCGGTCATGCACCAGGGCGCCGAGATCACCACCATCGAGGGCCTGGGCCAGCCCGGCAACCTGCACCCGATGCAGGCGGCGTTCGTGAAGCACGACGGCTACCAGTGCGGCTACTGCACGCCGGGCCAGATCTGCTCGGGCGTCGCGGTGCTGGCCGAGATCAAGGCCGGCATCCCGAGCCACGTCACCGCCGACCTGAACGGTGCGATGGAGCCCACACCGGCCGAGATCCGCGAGCGCATGAGCGGCAACATCTGCCGCTGCGGCGCCTACTCCAACATCGTCGAGGCGATGACCGAGGTCGCCGGGAGGCAGGCATGAAGTCCTTCACCTACGAGCGCCCGAACACCCCGGCGGAAGCCGCCGCCGCGGTCACCCGCACGCCCGAGGCCAAGTTCATCGCCGGCGGCACGAACCTCCTCGACCTGATGAAGCTGCAGATCGAGACGCCGACGCACCTCGTCGACGTGAACGGGTTGGGTTTGGACAAGATCGAGCCGACCGAGGAGGGCGGGCTTCGCGTCGGTGCGCTGGTGCGCAACACGGATCTCGCCGCCGACCCGCGCGTCCGTAAGGACTACGGAGTCCTTTCCCGAGCGTTGCTCGCGGGCGCCTCGGGGCAGCTGCGCAACAAGGCGACCACCGCCGGCAACCTGCTCCAGCGGACCCGCTGCCCGTACTTCTACGACACAGCCCAGCCCTGCAACAAACGTCAGCCCGGCAGCGGCTGCTCGGCGCTCGACGGGGTGAGCCGCCAACTCGCGGTCATCGGCGCGAGCGAGGCGTGCATCGCCACCAACCCGAGCGACATGGCGGTAGCCATGCGGGTGCTCGATGCCACCGTCGAGACGGTCGACGCCAAGGGTACCGCGCGCAAGATCCCGGTCGCCGAGTTCCACCGCCTGCCCGGCGACAGGCCGGAGATCGAGACGACGCTCCGGACGGGCGAGCTTATCACGGCGGTGACGTTGCCCAAGCCGCTCGGCGGCGCGCAGGTCTACCGCAAGGTCCGCGACCGGGCGTCGTACGCCTTCGCGCTCGTCTCGGTCGCCGCCGTGGTGCAGCCCGACGGCACCGGCCGTGTCGCCTTCGGCGGCCTGGCGCACAAGCCCTGGCGGGTCGAGGCCGCCGAGGCCGACCTGCCCAAGGGCGCCAAGCGGACCGTCGACGGCGTGCTCGCGGGCGCCAAGCCCACCCACGACAACGCGTTCAAGCTGAAGCTCGCCGAGCGGACCCTCGCCGCGGCGCTCACCCAAGCGAGGGCCTGAGCCATGAAGTTCGACACCCCTGCGGGCCAGAACCCCATCGACCAGCTCAAGGTCGTCGGCAAGGCGACCGACCGGATCGACGGGCCGCTGAAGACGACCGGCACGGCACCCTACGCCTACGAGCGCCACGATGTCGCGCCGAACCAGGCCTACGGCTACGTGCTCGGCGCCACCATCGCCAAGGGCCGCGTCCGCCGCATCGACACCACGGCCGCCCGGCGGGTGCCCGGGGTGCTGGCGGTCGTCACCACCCTCGACATGCCCAAGCTCGGGCTGGGCATGATGAACGTCGCCAACCTGTTCGGCGGCGACGAGATCCAGCACTACCACCAGGCCATCGCGGTCGTGGTGGCCGAGAGCTTCGAGAAGGCCCGGGCCGCGGCCTTCCTCGTGAAGGTCGACTACGCCCCGGCGGCCGGCAAGTTCGACTTGGCGGCGGAGGCCAAGGCGGCCAAGCCCGTCGGGGCCGGAAGCGGCGAGGGCAGCGGCAACGGCGCCGAGGACCGGCACGGCGACTTCGAGGGCGCGTTCGCCCAGGCTCCCGTCAAGCTCGACGAGACATACACCACGCCGGACGAGAGCCACGCGATGATGGAGCCGCACGCGACCGTGGCGGCCTGGGAGGGCGAGAAGCTCACGCTCTGGACCTCCAACCAGATGATCGCCTGGAGCAAGAACAGCGTCGCCAAGATCCTCGGCCTGAAGCCGGAGAACGTTCGGATCGACTCGCCCTACATCGGCGGCGGGTTCGGGGGTAAGCTGTTCATCCGCGCCGACGCGGTGCTCGCGGCCCTGGGCGCCAAGGCGGCCGGACGACCGGTAAAGGTGGCACTGACCCGCCCCCTCATCATCAACAACACCACGCACCGGCCGGCCACCATTCAGCGCGTCCGCCTCGGGGCGACGCGGGACGGCATCATCACGGCCATCGCCCACGAGAGCACCTCGGGCAACCTGAAGGACGGCAAGCCGGAGACCGCGGTCGACCAGACCAAGCTCCTCTACGCGGGGGCCAACCGTCTCACCGCCATGCGGCTCGCCCAACTCGACCTGCCCGAGGGCAACGCCATGCGGGCGCCGGGCGAGGCGCCAGGCCTGATGGCGCTGGAGATGGCCATGGACGAGATGGCGGAGCGGCTCGGGCTCGACCCGGTCGAGTTCCGCATCCGCAACGACACCCAGGTCGATCCGGGCAAGCCCGAGCGGCCCTTCTCACACCGGGACTTCGTCGGCTGCCTCAAGCTCGGCGCCGAGAAGTTCGCCTGGGCACAGCGCAACCCGAAGCCGGGTCAGGTCCGGGACGGCCACTGGCTCGTCGGCCTCGGCATGGCGGCAGGCTTCCGCAACAACCTCCTGACCAAGTCCGGCGCCCGCGTCCGGCTCGGCCGCGATGGGGTCGTGACGGTCGAGACCGACATGACCGACATCGGCACCGGCAGCTACACCATCATCGCCCAGACGGCGGCCGAGATGATGGGCGTGCAGCTGGACCGCGTGGTGGTGAAGCTCGGCGATTCCGACTTCCCGGCCTCGGCGGGCTCCGGTGGGCAGTGGGGCGCCAACAACGCCACCGCCGGCGTCTACGCCGCCTGCGTGAAGCTGCGGGAGGCGGTAGCACAGAGGCTCGGCGTCAACTCGGCCGACGCGGTGTTCGAGGACGAACAGGTCCGGGCGGGGAACCGGGCCATGCCGCTCACCGAGGCCGTGGTCGGCGGTGAGCTCACCGGGGAGGACACCATCGAGTACGGCGACCTGTCGAAGAAGCAGCAGCAGTCCACCTTCGCGGGCCACTTCGTCGAGGTCGGGGTCGACGTCGACACGGCCGAGGTTCGGGTGCGGCGCATGCTGGCGGTCTGCGCGGCCGGGCGCATCCTCAACCCCAAGTCGGCGCGCAACCAGGTCATCGGCGGGATGACCATGGGCGTCGGCGGGGCCCTGATGGAGGAGCTCGCGGTCGATGCGAAGCGCGGCTTCTTCGTCAACCACGACCTCGCCGGCTACGAGGTGCCGGTCCACGCCGACATCCCGCACCAGGAGGTCGTCTTCCTCGACGAGGTCGACCCGCAATCCTCGCCGATGAAGGCAAAGGGCGTGGGCGAGCTCGGCATCTGCGGCGTCGGGGCGGCGGTGGCGAACGCGGTCTACAACGCCACTGGCATCCGCGTGCGGGATTATCCCATCACCCTCGACAAGCTCCTCGACCGCATGCCGGACGCGGCCTGAGCGGAGGACACGGACATGCGCATCCCCGCCGGAGCCTCCTCGATGATGCTCGCGCTCGCCCTCGCGGGCGGCACGGGCTGGCCGTGCACCGCCAGCCCCACGGACCCGTCCGTGACGGTCCAGCGGAGCGGGTCCGAGCCCTCCCGCAAAGGCCCGCCCGAGAACTTCACCGGCGCGGTCCGGGTCGATCCGATGCTCAAGGAGACGCCGCCCTCCCGCATGTCGGGCGGTCTCGTCACCTTCGAGCCCGGGGCCCGCACCGCCTGGCACACGCACCCGCTCGGCCAGACCCTGATCGTCACGGCCGGGGCCGGCCGGGTGCAGCAGTGGGGTGGCCCCGTCCAGGAGATCCGACCGGGCGACGTGGTCCGCATCCCGCCCGGCGTGAAGCACTGGCACGGCGCCTCGGCGACCGCTGGCATGAGCCACGTGGCCATCGCCGAGGCGCTCGACGGCAAGACCGTCGAATGGATGGAGCACGTCACCGACGCCCAGTACCGCGGCGAGTAACACGCCCCGCGCGACCGAACCCTGAGGGAAACCCCATGCGCCCGAAAATCATCTGCCACATGGTGAGCTCGGTCGACGGGCGCCTGCTCGTCGGGCGCTGGACCCCGCCCGCCGCGGGCATCGAGGCCGGCCTACACCATCGCCACTACGAGGAGGTCGCGGGCCGGCTCGGGGGCGAGGGCTGGATCGTGGGGCGCACGACCATGGCGGAGATCGCCGAGGGCCAACCCCGGACCCCGGCCTCCGTCCCCGGCGGCCTGCGCGGCACCCACGTCGCCGACCGCAAGGGCCGCGACCTCGCAGTCGCCATCGACCCGCACGGCAAGGTTCACTACGGGCGGGACGACGTCGGCGGCGACCACGTCGTGGCGGTGCTCGGCGAGGACGTCCCCGATGCCTACCTGGCCGAGCTGCGCGAGGACGGCGTCTCCTACCTGTTCGCCGGTCCGGACGGGCGCGACCTCGCAGGCGCCCTCGATACGCTCGGCCAAGCCTTCGGGGTGGGCACGCTGCTCCTGGAGGGCGGCGGGGCCATCAACGGCGCCTTCCTCAAGGCAGGCTTGATCGACGAGGTCAGCCTCCTCGTCCATCCCGCCATCGACGGCCTCGCCGGGGTGCCGAGCATCTTCGACTATCGCGGCGGGCCCCACCAAAAGCCGGCCGCCGGCCGCACGCTCCGGCACCTCCATACCGAGACCTTGGAGGGCGGGACCGTCTGGCTCCGCTACCGGGTCGAGGATGCGCCCGCGGACTGACGTGCCCCTCCCCGGAGAAAGGATAATCGCGATGACCACACGAGCCGCCGCGCTGGCGCTCCTCGGCCTGCTCGCCTGCCTTCCGGCACGGGCCGACCAACCAGGGACGAGACCGATGTCCGGTACGACCGCAACGACGCCCCTCGACGACTTGCGCTCCGCCGCGCCGGCCCTGCACGCCTATACCGAGGGCGTGCTGCTCGGGGACCTCTGGAAGCGGACGGACCTGTCCGCCCGCGACCGCGGCCTCGTAACGGCGGCCTCCCTCGTCGCGGCGGGCCACGTCGCTCTGATGGCCCCTGAATTCGAGCGTGCCCTCGACGCCGGGGTGAAGCCGGCGGAACTCGCCGAGGTCATCACGCACCTCGCGTTCTACGCCGGCTGGCCGCGGGCGATGTCGGCCGCCGGGGTCGCGAAGGTGGTCTTCGCCCGGCGTGGCGTCGATGCCGGGCAGCTCGCGGAGGCGGGCTCGCCGCTGACCCTGGACGCGGCGTCCGAGAAGGCCCGCATCGCCTCGGTCGAACAGGCCGTCGGCGGCGTCGCGCCCGCGCTCGGGACCTACACGAACGACGTCCTGTTCGGCGACGTGTGGCGGCGGCCGGGGCTCTCGCCGCGCGACCGCAGCCTCGTCACCGTCAGCGCCCTGATCACCGGCGGGAACACGGCGCAGCTCGTCGGGCACCTGAACCGGGCGCTCGACAACGGCCTGACCCGCGCGGAGGCGTCGGCGGTGATCACGCACCTCGCCTTCTACGCGGGCTGGCCCAACGCGATGTCGGCGGCGGGCGTCGCCAAGACGGTGTTCGAGAAGCGTCCGGGCTGACCGGCCATCCCCCGTGCCACGACAGGATCACCCCATGAAAGGTTCGCCCGCATGCCGCTCCCCCGCCGCACCGTCCTCGCCGGCGTCGCCGCGTCGGCCTGGGCCGTCACATCCGTGAAGGCCGAGGTCAAACCCATGCGCATCGGCGTCATCGGCGCGGGCTGGCTCGGCGGCACCGTCGGCAAGGTCTGGGTGCAGGCCGGCCACGAGGTGCTGTTCTCCACCCGCCATCCGGAGAAGCTCGCCGCCATGGCCCGCGAGCTCGGCCCCCGCGCCTCGGTGGGCACGCCGCGCCAGGCGGCGGAGTTCGGTCCCGTGGTCCTGATCGCGGTCCCCTATGACGCCTTGCCCGGCGTCGGACAGGAACTCGGGGACGGGCTGCGCGGCAAGGTCGTGCTCGACGCCTGCAACCCGTCGCCCGGCAACGCCGACGCCGAGACCCGCGGCGTCGGGGCGATGTCCGCCGGGTACCTGCCGGGCACCCGCCTGGTGCGGGCGTTCAGCGCCGTGGATGCCACCGCCGTCGAGGCGTCGTTCGGCGGGCGGGGCCGTAAGCTCGGCGTGCCGCTCGCCGGCGACGACCCCGAGGCCGTCCGGCTCTCGGCGCAACTGGTCCGGGACGCCGGGTGCGACCCGGTCGTCGTCGGGGACCTGGCCGCCGCGCGCGGTTTCCAGCGGGGCGGTCCCGGGTTCCGGGCGAACACCACGGCCCCCGACCTGCGGCGGCGCCTCGGCCTGCCCGAGGCCGGGTGACTGACCGGGACGATCCAATTTCGAGGACACCGCCATGAAGAACGTCGTCGTCCTGATCGGGGCCGGGTCCATCGGGCAGGCAATCGCGCGCCGGGTCTCCGCCGGAAAGCACGTGGTGCTGGCCGACCTCCGCCCGGAGAACGCCGAGGCGGCCGCCCGGACGCTGTCCGACGCCGGGTTCGAGGTCAGCACCGCCACCGTCGACGTGGCGTCTCGCGCCTCGGTCGAGGAACTGGTGGCGCAGGCCACGGCCCTCGGCGACGTCACCGGCCTCATCCATGCCGCCGGGGTGTCCCCGACCCAGGCCCCGCCGGAGACGATCCTCAAGGTCGACCTGTACGGCACCGCCCTCGTGCTGGAGGCGTTCGGCGCCGTCATCGCCCGCGGCGGCGCGGGCGTCGTGGTCGCCTCCCAGTCCGGCCACCGCCTGCCGCCCCTCACGGCGGAGCAGAACGCGGCCCTGGCGACGACGCCGGTCGAGACGTTGCTGGCGCTGCCGATGCTGCAGCCGGACCAGGTCACGGACCCGCTGCACGCCTACCAGGTGTCCAAGCGCGGCAACGCCCTACGGGTCATGGCCGAGGCGGTCCGCTGGGGGAAGCGGGGCGCGCGGGTGAACACGATCAGCCCGGGGATCATCATCACCCCGCTCGCCAATGACGAGCTGAAGGGGCCCCGCGGGCCCGGCTACCGCCGCATGCTGGAGGTGTCCGCCGCGGGGCGGGCCGGCACCCCGGACGAGGTCGCGACGGTCGGTGCCCTGCTCATGGGGCCCGACGGCGCGTTCATCACCGGCAGCGACTTCCTCATGGATGGCGGCGTCACCGCCGCCTACTGGTACGGCGAGCTGGCCCCGAAGTAGCGGCCCGCCCCGAGGTCTCGCGTCCCCAGCCCCGAAGTTGCCCCCCTGTCCCGTGCCGAGGTCAAGTCCGTCGGGCACGGGCGACCCGCGCCAAGTTAGCTACGCAGGCCCTGACCGATGGTCCGACCTAGACTTCCTGAGGATCGCCACGGCTCCAAGGCTGAGCACCAGGCTGGCGCCGACTTTCCGGTGAGCGTTGATCTAGACGCCGACCACGTATCTCGCCCATCTGCTTTGGCACCTTAAGCAGACCTTCGAGGGCATGACGTCGAAGGTCTGCAAGGGGTCAACAGCGTGGATTGGGTGAGCATAGCTGGAATGTTAAAGTAGGGTCGGAAGCAGCCACTCACACGGTCAGGCTGATTGGGGTTTTGACCCTAGGCGACAAGGGCGTCCGCCCGCTCCCTGGCGTCGTCGTGAGGCTTGCCGGCGAGCCGCATCCCGGCTGCAACGAGGGCGCGCCGCGCCGGAACGCCCTGGTTTTCGTCCCATGCCCCCAGCGCGGCGTACTCCCCGTCGCCGCGTCACCCCTGCAGGATGGTGCGGAGGGAAGTCTGGGCCCGCGGCCGCGGCGCGCGGCGGCGGCAAGGACGCATGGTCTTCCGTTAGGTATACGACGCGGCCGTGGAGATGCCGCCGGCGACCGCGCGGGCTGACGGGACGGGCGCCGCCGTACCAGGCGTCGAGGGCGCGGGCCCGCAGCGCCTCGAGCTCGCCGGCGCGGACGACCTTCGGGTGCGGCTGATCGATGACGAGGGTCATGTGTCGCCTCCCGGGATCAGGTGCCGCAGGAAGTCCGGCAGATCGCCGCCTTCGGAAACGAAGACGCCCGCCGGGCCGGTAAGGGCCGAGCGGGCGTCGGCGTCGTCACAATGGGGTGCAATGCTCCGAACAAGGACATCATAGCCCTCGACCGGGCTAGCTACAACAGCACCGGCCCCGACATCACCGCGAGCACACGCGTCAATGGACCCGGTCGAACCGTAAGGGTTTTCGATGCGGGTCTTGGCAGGGCGCGCGGCGGCCTTGTCGAACCTCGTCCGCCTCGACGGCTTGCGGGGACGGCCGGGCTTGGCCTTGGCCGCGGGCTTGCCGATGGCAGCGACCTGCCGGGCCTCGCGCTGCGCCTTCTCGACCTGCGCGACCGACACGCCCTCCTCGGCGGCGACGGCGGCGACGGTCATGCCGGCGGCCCGCTTCTCCAGGGCCCGCTGCCCGAGGGCGAGGCGTGCGGCCTGCGCGGCGGTGCGGGACTTGGCCCCGGCGGCGTCGCGACGGTCCTGGCTGCGCTTCGCCTCCCGCTCCCGCTTGACGCCGTCGGAGAGCAGCACGCGCAGGTCGAGTTCCTTGTCCCTCATCTCGGCCACGGTCACGCCGAGGGCGGCCACGAGGAAGGATGGGTTGAGCTTGTATCGGGGGTCTGAGTTCCTGCCCCCGCCGCGCGGGTCCAGGCGCCCCTGCTCGGCCCGCGTGGCCTTCCGAACGGCAGCCTTGGCGTAGCCGCGGGCTTCACGCTGCGACAGGCCGCAGAGGGGTGCCAGTCGGTCGACCTCGGCTTCGAGCTCGCGGACGGTCATCATCCACGCAGCCGCCTTGACGAACGCGAACAGCCACGTGTCGCGCTCGCCGCGGTACACGGGGCGGCCGCCGAAGCGGCGCTCGAACAGCCTCGTCAGGTCCCGGTGGATCGTCTTGGCGAAGGTCTCGTACGTCAGCCGCGGGGGAGGCACCACGAGCCCGGCGGCCTTCCTGGCGGCCCGCTTCTCCGCCTTGGCGGCGCGCTCGCGGGCCTGGGTTTTCCGGTGCGCGGCGACCTGCTGGGGGGTGTACGGCAGGACCGCAGCCCGCAAGACGTCGAAGGCGTGGCGCTCGATGGCCCCGAACGTCGTCGGGCAGACGATGCGGGCCGGCACCGAGTTCTTCTCGTTCTTCACCCCGGGGAGCTTGAACGCCATCGTGGGGTTTGAGGCGCCGCGGTCGGGACCGAAGTCGTCGAACTCCGCTAAAAGCCGCTTCTGCATGGCCCGCCAGACCGGCAGGGCCGAGGGCGACTGGCGGGTGTGGAGCCAGGACACGAGCAGGCCCTGGCCGCTGGCGAGGACGTAGGACGGCATCGGCCACCCGAGGTCCTCGCACCGCTCCAGGACCGCGGCGGCGACCTCCTCCGGCGGCCGGCCCTTCCAGGCCACGCGGTTGTAGTAGTCGAGGTCGACCCAGCAGGCGTTCAGCCCGGCCAAGTTCCAGGTCGCCTTGCACGGGGAGAGCCGGTGCGCGTCCGGGTCCTTCGGGTCGCGCCGGAACGCGTTCATCGTGATGGAGAACGGCTCCAGGACGTCCACGGCCCTGCGGAGCTCGTCCCCCGTCGCGCCGCCGTTGGCGGTCCTGTACCCCCGCGTCCCGTCCCGCTTCGTGTACGTGTCGCGGTAGGCCATGACGACGACGCCGCGCGTGTCGTAGGGGTGGAGCATGGCCGCGTAAGACGGCCCGCGCATGTTCTCGCTGCGGAGGTCGGCGAGACCCGGCTCGAACACGGGCGTCGGCTGGCGGCGGTAGCCAAGCGGGCTATCGAACGCGCTGAAACGCCCAGGGCGGGCCGCCTGTGCCCCTTCCGGGGCGAGGATGGTGTCGGACAAGTTCGAAGCATCTCCCGTCTGGAGCGGCTCGCGAGGCACCCCTGCCCACGAACCCCCGGCGCCGCGCAAATCGACCGGCATGGGGATGGTGCAGCTCACGACCGCATAGGTCAAACGGGTGGGACGGCTCGTCCCGTTCTAAGAAGAGGACCCAGAGACTCCCCCGAAGGGGGAGCATAGTTATTGACCCGGTCGAACCGTAAGGGCTCGCGGACGCGGGACAGGATCGTAGGAATTCCGGACGGGCTCAGAGGTTGACGTGGGACGAGCACGAACCGTGCCCCGGGAAAGGCCATTCGATCCTCGCGACGCACCTGGTGGGATGCATGGTCGAGAAGCAGGATGGTCCCCATGACCGACACCGCCCCTTCCCGCGAGACGTCCGCCGCCGCATCGCCGCCGCCGACCGTGCCCGCGAGTGGCGCGAGCGGCAGCGCGAGACCGAGGCCGCTCGCGTCGCCGAGATCGACGCCCTAAAGGCCGAGGTCACGTCCCTACGAGCTGAGCGCAACCGGCTGCAGGCCGCCCTCCGGAAGCCTGGCGCCACCGGCATCGACGAAGACCTGGCTCGCGCCTTCGTCCGGATGGGCGGTATCCGCCGGTCCGCGGCCGGCCCGCTCGCTATCGCCAACCCGAAGGTCGACGTAGCCGACGTCATCGCGGTCGCCGGCTACATCCGCTCCGGCGGCCGCCCCGCGGGACAGACGGCCTACGACGCCGCCCGGAAGCGCGTCCTAGAGCGGCTCGCGCAGTTCCTTCCAAGCCCCGGCGAGGCATAGGGACATCACCGATGAGAAGTGGCGGATGAGATTGGGCTTCCTCAAGGAGCCGCCGCTGTTCGCCGAGGTCTTCGTCCTGCCCGGTCCGTGAAGCTCATGGGAGGCCCGATCTCGGAGGAGATGTGCGGCCGGCATGAGGAGGTACTGCACGGGGATTCGCAGGCCGCGGTGCGGGGCCTGACCGAGGCCGTTACCGCGTGGGCGCGTGCGATTGACGCCTTCATGGCCGAGCGGATTGACGCCGAGCGCTGGCGGCGCGACCGCTTCCGCAGGCTGATGCGTAGCTAAGGGACCGGACGCCCCCCCGGGGGTGGCGCGTCACCCCAGGGTTGGTGCGCTGCCGTGACGTCCTGAGGTCGCGTGGATCGACGCCGCGCGGTGACGGCGCGACCGTAGCCTGAAAGCCGTCAGGCGAGCTTCGCAGTGGCACCTTCGGAGCGAACCTGTGCGTTGGTGGGGCTACCCGATGAAAGTGCCTTCAGGTTGACCAGGAGGCTCACACGGCATTCCTCGATTGGAACTTGAAGTGCCTCAGCCAGCCTGGTGACCGCGCGCTCGACGTCGGAGGGCCGACGGGGTTGGCCGCCCTCGGCCGTGAAAGGGCCGTCGGTCTCCGTCAACAGCCTGTCGGCCGGAAGGCTCCTAACCAGCTTCCGCCCCCGTTCGGTCGCTAGCATCTCGCTGTTGACCGAGAAGAAGCAGCCGAGGCCGGCGGCCCGTGCGGCCTCGGCCACGGAGCCCGTGAACCAGTGGAGGATGACCGTCCCTTTTGAGGGCGGCAGGTGCTCCTCGACCATTTCGAGCACTTGGCGCGCGGCTCGCACGGAATGGACCGAGAGGATCTTCCCGCCCTCCGAGGCGCATGCCTTCAGGATGCGCCCGAACACGTCCTTCTGCCGGTCGAGGCTGCGGTAGTGGCGGGGGCTTGCGTCGAGCCCGACCTCGCCGACATAGCGGGCCTCGGGCAGGTGGCGTTCCCAGACGTCGATTTCCCGCCACCGCTCCTCTACGAGTTGCGGGTGGAGACCGAGCCCGGCTCGGACGTATCTGGTGGTCGCGGCGAGGTCGCGGTTCCGCCGCCAGGCGGCAGGCGTCGTGGTCACCGCGAGGGTGTAGACGCCCTCGCGGTCGCACTCCGCGACCAACCTCTCGAAGTCCGGGTAGAGGTCCAAGTGGCAGTGGAAGTCGATCAGGCGCCCCGTCACGTTCGTTCCGGCATCGTCGCTAGGAGGTTGTGACGCCCTGCAGCAGGCGACCGACCTCCCTCATACCACGCTCGTAGACGCCGATCAGTCCGTCGAGGTTCGCGACATCCTCGCGCAGCGGCCCCGGCTTATGGACGAGGATGCGGGAAAGCCCCGGGTCGCGGGAAAGCCGGTCGAGTGCGTACTGGTACCCGCGGATCTGCTTTCCATCCTTCTTCTTCGCCGAGAGCGGTTGGGCGGTGAGGTCCTCACAGCGGTATCCAGTCGGGTCGTTCCCGGTGCCAAGGGCCGCCTCGATGGCGGCCCGCCGGATGATGCATGGGACGCAGGTGCCGCAATGGTTCTTGCCATCCCGGTTAAACCGCTTGACCGAGGGATGCGCACACGAGACCGAGAGCGGTATCAGGTCCCGCAGGATGCCAGGCATGGCGCATCCCGCCACCATCTCGCCTTTCGTACGATCCCAATACGGGTTCGTGACGGTGCCCGGGATACCCACAGCACGCAGGAGGTCGTTCCAGCGGCGAAGGTAATACGGGTGCGTCGTCCGCGTGCTGTTGGAGCCTATCCGCGTGGGGTCGAGCGGCACGTTCAGTGCGATCAGTCCGTTCTCCGGGATGCGGATGTCGAATGGCCCCGTGAGCCCGGAGCCCGCGAATGCACCTAGCGCAAGGAACAGGAACGACCGCCCCCTCGTCGAGTCCTCGCTGCCGGCGATCAGCCCACGCTTGAAGGCCAGTGAGTACCGCAGCCCTGTCAGCGGCCCCTTCCGGTTCGTGGGCCGTGCCCCTGCGACGGCGTCCACCATCGCCTGGAAAAGCGCTCCCTGTGGGCCACTGACAGCGCCGTCTCCCCGGTGGCTCACGAAGAGCGGGTGGGCATGTCCGGCCAGGGTGTCCAAGGCCCCGATCAGGCTATCGAGGCCGCCCGAGTAAAGGGAGACGCCATCGAAGTCGGGGGCATCGACGTTCGGAAGGGCGGCGGGTGAGACGCTGGCGAACGCTTGCGGCCGGGGACGGAAGCGCGCCTCCCAATGGTCGCCCGTCAGGAAGCGCAGCATCCCCTCCAGCACTGGTGCAGCAGCTTGCCATCGGGCGGGATCGGACACTGGAACCTCCAGCCGCAACTCGCGGGTCCACGCGTCCTGCGCGTTGGCCGCCCGGCTGACGCGGGTGTCAAGGGCGTGAACCAGCACGGCCACCACCATGAGGTCGACCCCGACCTCGGTCGGCCTCACGCGCAATTCCCGCAGGTCGTCGAGGGCTTGGCCAATGCTGTGCTGGAGCCGTCGGTTGCCATTCACCAGATCGAGCCGGGCATGGGCCACGCCGTCCTCGACCGGGGGATCATACTGGTCGGAGGGGCCGAAATGCCCCACCAGCGCGTGTCGCGTCATTCGTCCGCCCCCTCGGCTGCCTCATCGCCCCGGTCGCCGAGAACCTCCGCGGCACGCTCGAAGATGGCGTCGATCTCCGGCCTCAGGTCCGCCTCGCGGAAGTCCCCGCCGAACTCCTCCATCGCCTCGGCGACGCAGCCGCGGACGAAGTCCTTGAGCCCCTTTTCGACGGCGCGGATCTCGTCGGGGTTCGCCGGCAGAGTGATCATGCCCGTGCCGATGGCCGTGACGATACGCTGGTTGACGGCATTGGCGATGAACTTGCCGACGATGTCCTTGACCGTCTCGGCCGACGGTTTCTCCAAGTCGGGCGGCTGGTCCTGCATGACCTCGTTCACCGCTTCAAGGTAAGCCTCACGGGCGTGGGCGTCGTCCAGGTCACCGTCCGGTGGACAGATGTGGTCGACGAGCGCGGCGTAGATGTCCTGGATCGGGCGGTCGGCCAGATCGCCGAAGTTGAGCGTGCGGACGACCTCGCGGATGCCTCCCGGCGCCGCGGAGGCCCGGGACAGCACGTCGGCCAGGCTGGATGCCGCCGAACGCTCCGCCGCCATCCGCCGCGACGTCGAGGTCGCTCCGCCGCCCGTCCGCTTCACGTAGGAGGACACGGCCCTGCCGAGCGCCCGCCGGTCGCTCCCGCCGGATTTCGTGAACCGGGTGAAACTCGACCGCGGGCCGGTGTAGCGAAGGGGTGGGTCCTTACCCTGTTGCGGCTGGCCCGGTCCTGGCTCGCCGGCGCCGGGGGGAGGGCCGCCCGCTCCCGACGGGGCGGGCCCGGCTCCTCCCGCGTCGCTACCGCCGGCGCCTCCCTCGACCCAACTCGGGATCAGGGGATTCCCGTTCTTGCCGCCCCCGAAGGGCGTGGAGGTGCCCACCTCAAGCCCCCCTTCTCGCAGCCCTCGGAGGTGCCAGGGCGGTGGCCGCCGCCCGCTTCAGCCGAAGGTTGCTGGAAGCCGCCCAGCGCGTGAGCAGCGCCCGAAGCCTCTCCTTAGCCCGCTCTTCCTTCACCATGGTGTGGCCCGTCGCGGCCCAAAAGCCGAGCTTGTCCATCGGCAGGTCGTTGAGCATCTCGACGTATTGGGCCTGTAGGCCGGCGTGCTCGGTCGTGAGCACGGCGACCCCGTGGAAGGCATCCGGTTTCTGCTCCAGAGAGCTCGATGAGATCACCCGCGCCCTCAGTTCCCTGAAGACCTCGCTGACCTCCGGCGGCGCCAAGGTCCTGACCTCGGCGGCGGCGGACTGCGCGGCCATCTCCCCCGACGAGAGCTTGGCCACGAGCTTGCGCAGCTTCTCCGGAAGAGGGGCCGAGCCGGAGACGAAGTTCTTCCTGTCCTTGATGACGAACAGGTACGGCTTCAGGGAGGTGGCGCCCAGGGCGGGCTTCACCTTCGCCCAACGGATGACCTCGGGGCGCATCTTCCAGTCGGCCACGACCGAGCCGGTCCTGTCGTCGCCCCCGTCTCCACTTGCGCCGGCCGGGGGCCTGGCGTCGCCTTCCCCGTCCGCGAACGCCTCGATCTCGGCGAGCTCGGGGCAGATGCCGTCGCGGGCATTCGCCGCGGTCGTCGCGATGTGCGAGAACACGGCCTCAGGCAGGTAGAGTTCCGCCAGCATCAGCTTGGCGAGGTGCGACTGGCTGATCGCGTCACCGAAGTTCCGCGCCCTCGCCACCTCCAGCCGGAGCGTCAACGCGTTCAGGAAGCGCTTGACCTGCCTGGGATTGCCCTTGGTCCCCGCGGACAGGACCGGACTGATCTGGTCGGCGGTGAGCACGACCTGGGAAACTCGGTCGTAGGTGGCTCCCAGCGCGGTCCTGACGGCCTCCGGCGTGAAGACTTCGGTGTCCCAGGGCTTGGAGAGTGCATCCCGGCCCAGCGCCATCAGAGCGCCGAACTCGCGCGCATTCTCGCCCAGGGTCCCGCCGACCAGGAGAAGCGTCACGTAGATGTGGGTCTCGGTGTCGCCGAGGGCCGGGATCCTGAACGGCACCTGAAACAGCTTCTCCAGGTAGGCGCGCGAATAGCCGTTGGCGGGTTGGTTGTCGGGCAGGTCGGGGAAGTGCTTGCGGACGGCGTACTCGATCATGCCCTCGTCGGCGCCCACGATGAACGCGGTCTTGTCGAGGAATACGAAGAGCCTGATCGCCTCCAGGGTCTCGATGGCGGTCGCGGGGAGGCACCGGTCGAGGTCGTCCACCAGCACGACCAGCCGCTCGATCCCGGCCTTTGCGATCAGCTTCTTGAAGGACTTCCGGAAGTCGCCGATCTCCTTCGGGACGCTGTAGCCTTTCTCGAACCTCCCTTCGGGTTTCTCCTCGTCGCCACCCTCCTTCCTGAGGTCCTGTATCTCCTTAAGGGCCTGATCGCGCTCCTCGCTGTTCGTTGCCTTCTCCTTCACCCACTCGACCGCCGAGCCCAGCAGCTCGTCGAAGCCGAATGCCGGGATGCCGGTGACAGCGGTGAAGGCCAGAGTGCCCGCCTTCTTCGCGAGCTTGAGCTTGTCGACGCTCTTAAGGGCTTCCTTGACCTCGTCCGTCGCCTTCGACCAGAGGGACCGGTTCTCGATGAGGCCTAGGAGCACCCCTTCGATCAGGGCGATCTTGGCGTCCTCGAAGCCTTGGAACTGCCAGCCGTTGAACTTGAGGCAGAGGACCTTCCCATCCTTCGACAGCCCATCTGCGACCATCTCCAGGACGCTGGACTTGCCGGCACCCCAGTCGCCGTGAACGCCCACGGAGATCGGGTGCTCCGACTTCTCGCTGATCAAGCGGACGATGGTCTTGGCGATGGCCTCGTTGTTGAGTAGGTCGACCTTGGTTTCGACGTCGCTCAGGTAGCCGAGAGATGGCGTCGATGCTGCCGTCATTGCATCCCCCTCGCTCAGCCTGGGCCTTTTCGGGCGGCCAACAAGGGGTGAGCGTGTCGAAGGGTTTAACGACTTTTGAAACGTTAAGGTTGCATGTCAAAATCACCTTTTGTTCCGCCTCGGCCGATAGTGGCTCTTGGGTACGGCGAGCGGGGTCTGCTCGGGCGTGCGGACGTAATGTTCGATAGATGGCCACTTAGTTCATGCAGGTCACCTCGCCGCTAGGGGAAGCGACACCTTTTACAGGCTTTGCACCCTCGGTCGTGTCAGATGAAGTAGCGGTAGTCGCCCTGGACGTCGAAACCTTGGGGGACGTGCTTGAGGATGCGACCGACCCGCCGGGCAGCCTGCAGGGTTATGGGAGAAGCACCGTCGAACTGGGTCGAGTTCCAGTTCATCTTGGTCAGGGCCAGGGTCTCGGCGGCAAGATCGTGGCTGCTGGTGTCGTTCAGGTGCGGCCGGAGCATCAGCGGCCTGGGCACGCGCATGCCTGGATAGGTCTTGAAGAAGGGCACGCTGCCCCTGGTGTAGAGCATGGTGTCGCGCCCAAGCTCCATCACGCTTCCCCTCAGGGGGGGGTAGTTGCCCTCGCGCATCGCCATGATCGGGGAGCCTTCGTAGACCCAGACGAAGTCCCGCATGTCGATCTGGGCCTCGTCGATGGCGGCCTCGAAGCCCTCTACCTCGGCGGAGTTGAAGCGTGAGGTCTTGTAGACGACCAGGCGCGCCGGGAAGTGCTTGTGGTGCCGCCGGTAGGCTTCGAGGGCCCGACGGAGGAGGTCGTAGGCATCCTCGCGTCCGAGGTATGGGTGGCGCTGGTTCCTCTCGGTCCGGGCGCGGCCGCCCTTGAGGATGAGACCCTTGCCGCGCTCGTCGAACATCTGGGCCGAACTGGTCAGGAGATGCTGTCCGGTCTCGTCGCGGTAGAAGCTGATGCCGCAATAGCTGGTCTTCAGGCCGTCCTCCGGGCTATGGAGGCGCCACGGCACGCGCCCGGCCTTGTAGAACAGGGCGTTGAAGAGGTTCCAGGCCCGGGTGGCCGGGTCCTGCGTTCGGCGCGTCTTCCCGTTCAGCTTCCGCTTGACCGTCTGGGTGTCGTCCCACGTGCTCGGCCAGATGATCTGGCTCGGGCAGCGCATGTGGATCGTCCGCGCCTTCAGCAGGTCGCGGAAGTCGAGGGGCTGGCCCGCGGGCACGTTCTCGGGGAGCGGGTCGTCCTCGGCGTCGCCCGTCACCGTTTCGTTCACCACCCGCTCGATCAGGTCCGTCGGAAGGGCGAACACGACAACGTCAGGACGCGCGGAGGTTTCGTGGATCGCCAGCGCGTGCTCGGCGAAGAGGTCGACAGCGGCGCGGACGGCCGCGTCGTTGTCCTGCTCCTTGAGGATGCGCTCGACGTCGCGGCGCGGGAGAACGGTCTTCGCGCCGGCCTCGACCTCGAACGCGCATCTGAACGGATTCTCGTTGCCGAGCCCGGGAAAGTGTGGCCGCAGGTTCGTCAGCCGGCCGGCGTCGGCGACGATGCCGGTCCGGCAACGCTCGACGAAGCGTTCGAACCCGTCGACGGTTTCGCCTGTGCCGATGACGGCGAGCCGTACCTTGTCGCCGGTGCCTGGCTGGAGGGGTCCATATTCCATCAGGCCCAGGCGGGGGTCGATGGCGCGGCCGCCGCCACCGAACTCAAGCATCGGCTCTTCGAGGACGTCGAGACGGAAGCTCATAGGGGGAACTCCTCCTGGCCGTTCGTCTTCGAAGCCGGGTCACGGGTCCGCCACTGGCGCTCCGGCACCGACCGTGGCGCCTGAATGGCCTCGACGGGAAGGAAGCGGATCGCGCCCGGCGCCGATGGAGTGCCGAACAGGTCGTCCGCAGGCTTGGTCCCGAGGCCGCAGAGCAGGTGCCGCCACATCACGAACTGGCCGAGGATGGCCGAGTTGTTCTCCAGCTGCCTCTTCTTAGCGAGGCGCTCGGAGGCAAAGCGGTCCGGCTTGGTGCCGTCCCGCGTGAAGACGAAGGTCGGCTCCACGGACAGGTACCAGGCGTCGCCGATACGCCAGAAGCGCGGCACGAACGCATGGTGGCGAACGAAGTGGATCTTGGTCTCGTCCTTCTTGTCCTTGTAGACCTTGACGACGTCCGCGGAGGTGCCCTGCTTCAGGCTCTGGTAGAAATGGGTCACCGAGATGCCCATCGCGGCACACGGGAAGTAGTAGGCGCCCTGTTCGCGGTCGAAGGAGAGGCAGCCGTCGAGCTGGGTTCGCAGCGTGCGTCCGAGCAACTCGATGAACCGGTGCTCCTCGACCTCGTCGTCCGGGAAGGCGATGGTCTCGACCCGCTCCTCCTCCACACTATCGACGTCGACCACGTGCCTCAGGGCCGACGCGCCAGGGTCACGGAAGGTGACGAGGGTCCCGTTGCGGAGAACCCATTCGTCCGGCGGGCTCGGGTCATGCCGCAGGAGCTCGGCGCGTGCCTCGCGGCCGCTGCGCAGCGGCGAGGGCCGCGGTGAAGACGGTGGTTGGAAGCTCGATACGCAGCAGGTTGAGGTGCAGGGGCTCGCCCCCGCGCAGGGGCGGCATCCAGATGCCGAACTTGTCCGAGTCGACCGCTAGATCTGCGAGCGCGTCGACCACCGAAATGTCGAAGGCGTCGAGCTTCTTGTCGACCGTCAGCCGGCGGCCGTCGGGCGGTCCGGCTTCGCGCGCGGCCTTCCAGTACATACTGCCGTCACTCAGCCGCACCATCACCACGATGACTGGGATGGTCCATTTGCGCCAATAATCGACGTCCTCTGGTTCGCAGAGGTATTCGAGGCTCGTGTCGGTCTCGCGCGTGTAGGAACCCGACTTCGTAGTCTTGACCTGGACCGCGAGCGTCTTGCCGGTCGCGCCTTTCGTGGCGGGGTCGCGGATCTCCAGGATGCCGTCGATACCCGCCTCCATGCTGTCGGAGGGGTTGAAGGCGAAGCCCATCGAGTGGACGCGCGCCTTCACGAGAGCCTCGCCCTCGCGCCCGGTGATCTGCTGGTCGCTGTAGGTTTTCGCCTTGGCCATTACGCCTCCCGGCATCCCAAGACCCTTGTCCCGTCCCGGACCGGCGGGACCCGCCGGTCCGGGACGGGCCTGCGCCTCAGCGTTCCTTGCGCACGCCTTTGAAGGGGGTGCCGTCCTTCTTGCCATCCATGAAGCGGCCGGTATCCGTATCCCGCTTGGTCCAGGTTTGGGTGACCGGGTTGTGGACCTGGGAGCGGTCGCGGACCATGCCGTTGCGATGGCCGTCGCCGGACGGAGGGTTGGTTGCCATGTCGATGCCCGTATCGGGGCCCGCGCCAAGGTGGCGCGGCCCGGGATGCCCCAGCGCTCGTCCGTGGGCCGGGGCCAATGGCGCCGGGACGGCCGGGTGGCGCTGGTGCTAAGCCCCCGGTCCGAGGTCGCAGCCGAGCGTTCGTCGTCCGACTACGCAGGCAACCTCGTGAGTTGCGTTAGTATCTTGCAAAATTACCTTTTGCAAGACATCTCCGCGTTGGAGGAGAACGAATGGCGTCCGTACCGACCGGCCTACGGCTAAAGGCCCTCCGCGAGCGGCGCGGCCTCTCGCAGGAAGAGCTTTCCCGCATCTTCGGCTTCGATAACCGGCAGACGCTGCAGCAGATCGAGTCCGGCCAGCGCAGGCTCACGGCCGAGGAGCTCGTCGCCGCGGTGCGCGAGTTCGACGTGCCGCTGGATTTCTTCACCAACCCGTTCCTCATCGCGGGAGAGGCTCGGTTCTCGTGGAGGCGTGATCCGGACACGCCTATTTCCGACCTCGACGCCTTCGAGCGCCAGGCGGGCGAGTGGATCGGCGCCTACCGGGAGCTCCGCGCCATGATTGGAGACCCGGTCTCGCCCATCGTACACCGTTTGAACCTGACGCGCGCGAGCAGCTACGAGGACGCGACGGATGCCGGCGAGGCGGTCGCCCGGTTCCTCGAACTCGGTCCGGTGCCCTCGCGGGACCTCGCGCAGGCCATGTACGACCGGATGTCAATCCTAGTCCTCATGGTCGACGCCGGAGACGGCATCTCCGGCGCCGCTTGCCTGGTGCGGAACCTGGGCGCGGTGCTGGTCAACCGGTACGAGATCCCGGGCCGGCGTAGCTACGACCTAGCGCATGAGCTCTTTCACATCCTCACGTGGGATGCGATGCCGCCGGAGCGGCTCGACGACGGCGAGGGCAGCGGCAAGCTGCAGAAGCGCGTCGAGACCATGGCCGAGAAGTTCGCCTCGGCGCTCCTGATGCCGTCTTGGCTCCTCCGAGGCATGACCGGGGACGTGACCGACCCGGCCTGGCTCAACGCCACGGCGACAGGTCTCGGCGTATCGTCGAAGGCCCTCAAGTGGCGGCTAGTCGACCTCGGCCGGATCGACCGCGCAACGGCGCGCGCCTACGACGACGAACTCCTTGTCAACAACGGCGGCCTGGTCTCCAGGGACCACGAGATCCCCTTTAAGTTCGGTCGGCCGTTCATGGACGTCATGGCGGCCGCCATCCTGCAGGGGCACGTCTCGGTGCGCCGGACCGCCGCGCTGCTCGACGTCTCGGTTGACGGTCTCGGCGGACTCTTCGAGGCGCACGGCATCGCCCGCCCGTTCGACCTGTGACCGGAGCTTCGCTCACCGTCCGACGCGGGCACAGCCACCGTGCGGAAGCGGACAAGCCACAGTGCGGCGGACAGGTGCAGTCGTCCAATCGTGAACGGGGGTGATCCCGGCCCTTCCGGGAAGGCCGCCCTGCAGGCGGGGTCGGCGCCCGGGGACTGTCGGGCGGTCGACTCCGAGGGCGACGCGTACCGGGTCGCGGCATGCGTGACGCGGTCACCCCCGAAAAACCTCGGCGACTGCCTCTTCACGCTCCGGCTGTAGAATGGTCGCAGCGGGTCAGTAGTTCGCGCATCGATTGCTGGGACGGCTACCCGGCGGGGCTACCGCGGCCTGAACCAGACGGGTGCGAGCTCGCGCCTGGGATCGGCCGCCAAGGCCGGCACCGCGGCCGCCGGGGCGGCGACGCTGACCCCTGACCTGAACGGCACGAACATCGGCACCGTCGCCTTCGCCGCGGGCAAGGCCGTGGCGACCTTCACGACGACCGGCGTGAACCCGCACCTCCTAAACGTCGGCGACGTGCTCACGCTGACTGCCCCCGCCACGCAGGACGCCGCTCTGGCGGACCTCGTCGACTACGTCGCCGTGCAGTGACGGCCGCCCCCGGAAACCGCCCATAAAATCGACCCATGGGCGGTTTGATCTTTCGTTACAGTCTCATGATGCGGCGTTATCCGGCGAGGAGGTAACGGGGCGCCACTATACGCGAACGAACGCTTGCCTCTTATGGCGCTGACTTCGGGGGGCGTACGAACACGGCGGGCGAAACGGGCTGTCCACAGGCGCCCAGGGACTTCGGTAACCACAACCCAACGAGGAGGCTGGACATCGATTCCGGGATCCCGATCTCCTGGACGTACGCCCTGCCCGAGGAGACCGCCCCGATGACGTGCCACACCTCCGCCCGAGACGTCGCCGAGAGCTTCGACCGTGTCCTGACGACGGGCGCCCTGGGCCTGGGCTCGGTCCTCATCGCCCAGCGGCTGGACTTGAACGCCGCCTACGCCGAGGCCGCCCACATCCGTCGGCAGGCTGCCGTCGTCCGGGCCCGGCGCGTCGCTGCCGCCGTCGCCGCCGCCGAGGTCCGCGCCGGTGACGACCGCCTCCGCGACGCGATCTTGAGGAAGGCCATCCTTGCGAAGCGCACGAAGGGCTGAGACGGGCGCACCGGATGCCATCGCGGGCGCACGCGGGGTCAGGATGTGTGCAGCGGGAAAGAGTGAAGCGAAAACAAGCAAGACAGACACTTATCCACAGGATTTCTTCGGGCGTGAAAAAGCCCGCCCAGGGTGACCCGGGCGGGCTTCGTCTTGTCGGCGATGGCGCGGTCAGGCGGCCTTCGGGAGCGGCTCGTCGATCAGGTCGTCGAGCACCTCGCGGAAGTGCGTGGTCCTGAAATCGTCCCCGTCCAGCGCCCGCTGCGCCTCGGCGGCCGCGGCGGCGGCGCGGGCCGCTTCCATGGCCCGGAACTCGCTCGGCGTCATGGGCCGCGGCAGGCTGGGGAGGAGCCGCTCGCCGAGGAGGTGCTTGCCGATGACGGCGGCGCCGTGCTGCGACAGGGCAACTTGCTGATCGACCGTCAGGCCGTCGAGGTACGCCTTCGCCGCGTCGTCAAGGTCCCCGGACGCGACGGGCTCGCCCGCCATATGGAGCATCGCGGCGCGGCCCCAGGCCTCGGCCGGGGACGGCTCCTGCTCGACGGGCGCCGTCAGCTCGTGCGCGAGCTCGGCCTCGGCCTCGCCGACGGGATCGGGCCGCGTAAGGGCCCTGCGGACGAGGCGGGAGACGAACTTGCCGCCCTCCCAGACCGTGACCCAACTGAGGCGCCCGGCAGCGGCGAGCGCCCGGACGATGGTTGCTAGAAGCTGCATTGAATTCCCCCTCCTGGATAGACGCTTCGATCCTGCCGCTGGGCCAAGAAAGGGACCAGCGCCTCGGTACGTCACGCTAGCCCGAGGGCGACGGCCTCCTCGTACGTCACGGCCCTAAGCCATACGTATCTCTCCCCCGCCCGCACGCAGGCGGCCACGTACTCCTGCCTGCACCAGTCGTAGACGACGTCGGCCTCGTAACCGTGCCCGGGCGCCAGCCGGAACCGGTGCGGCGTTTCCGTCAGTCCCGAAGCGAGCACCCGGCGCCGCCACGCGCGCCGATTCGCGCCGGCGGGGTCGATCAGGTCCTCGGCCTCGGCGAACGGGATCTCCGCCACGCCGTCGTCCCGGCCGACGTAGGCCCGGTGCGGCACGCGGCCGGAGCCGGGAGCCACGGCAACGACCGCCCCGGGCGCCACTGCGTAGTGCGACCTCGGATAGGCGTCCTCGTAGCGGCCCCGGCGGACGCGCTCGTCGGTCCGTGCGGCCGGCCGGAGGCGGTCTCCGAGAGCCAGGCAGTCCTCTGCCAGGCCGGCTGCGTAGGCGCGCTCCCAGGCCGGCAGGGTAAGGACCGGAACTTCATTCCTTGCAGGATCGTCCTCTTCGTCCTCCGGCGAGCAGGCATTCGAGGCGCCAGCAAGCATACTTCTCGAAATTGTCAGCAAGCATTCCTTCGACATTCGCAGCATCCCTCTCGTGGCCTAGATTTCACCCAAAAACCGCTACTGGGTGAAATTTAGGCCATCGTTGCAAAACAACTTCGACGCGCCTACGCTAACACGCATCGGAGCTTTGGAGGTAGGGGTGACCGCGGAAGAAGTACGCACGCTGCTGCGGCAGCGCATAGAGGAGGCGGGGAGCGCGGCCGCGTTCGCCCGGGCCCATGGCGTCAGCCCGATCTACGTGGCCGACGTCGCCCGAGAGCGCCGCCAGATCGGCCCCGCCATCCTCGGGGCGCTTGGCCTTCGGGCTGAGACCTCCGTCGACTACCGGCCCGTGGAGGCGGCCCATGGCTGACAAATGGACCGCGGGCCTCGCAGCCTTGGACGCCCGCCAGACACGCCAGCGCCTCGCCGCGCTGATCGACGAGTGCAAGTTCGTGTCCCAGGGCCTGGAGTTCTACCAGGGCCAGGGCCTGCGCGATCAAGTCGCCGGGACCGAGCTCGCGCTGCTCCGCGTCGCCAAGAGCGAGATCGAGCGCTCCAGCGGCATGCTCGCGGAGTACCGCTCTGGACCGCCGCCGGCGCCCCCGCCCTACGACCCCTACGCGGCCGCCCGGGAGCGCGCCGCCGCCAAGGTCGCCGCGGCCTGCGAGGACGTGCCTGCGGCGGAACCGGAGCCCGCCCCGGCCGATGCGACCCGCCCGACGCTTCCCGTCCGCGGCGCGCGGCTTCCCCGCCTCCTTCCCGGGAGGGCCCGGCGTGAGCAATCAGGGCCGACCGGGCGATTCGCCGCCCCTTTCCGTCTACCAGGCGCCCGATCCCGTCGCCGTCGCCAGGCTCGTGGAGAGCCACGGGATGGACGCCGCGTCCGACAGGTTCTTCTGGCTGTCCCGGGAGGGCGTCGGGAAACTGGCCCAGCATGGCCGCGAGATCCTGCGCGGGCGGACGGGCCGGCCGATCCCCGCCCGGGGCAGGCGCCGGGCGACGACGCCCGAGCAGGAGGCGAACGGCATCGCCGAGGTCCTGCGGCAGGGCTCGGTGCACCGGGCCGCCAAGGCGACCGGGATCTCGCACTCCTTGCTGCGCACGCTCCTGGTCGAGCGCGGCATCCCCGTCCCCCGTCTCAGCCGCGAGGAGCGCGTCAGGGCCGTCCTGGCCGGGCAGGCGCGCGCCGCGGCCGCCACCGAGACCCCCACTGAGAGGACCGCAGCGTGACGACCACCCTCCACATCGCCGACGAGCTCGCATACGTCCGTGCCGAGATGCAGGTGCTCGCCGGCCGCGAGATCGCGTTGACCCGCAATCTCGTCGCCGACCGCGAGGCACGCGTCGGGGTCCTTCACCACGCCAACGTCACCCGCTGCGACGGGCGCGACGTGGTCGACGTCGAGCGCCTGCCCGACTTGCGGGAGACGCTTCGCCTCCTCGTCCACGGAGACCTCGTCGCGCTCGACACCGAGACGACGGGGCTGCACCCGCTTGACGGCGACCGCTTGGTCAGCGTGGGCCTTTACCCCTGCCACGTCGATGGCGACGGGCCGGTGGCGCCCGGCTTCCGCGAGCTCGCGGACGTCGGGTTCGACAACCCCTACCAGGCCGTCGTCAACCCGGGCCGGCCGAGCTCGCCCCAGGCCGCCGCGGTGCATGGCCCAACGGACGAGGTCCTCGCGACCAAGCCGCCGTTCGGGAAGCCGCTCGCCTACGACATCCACGACCTCGTCGCCGGCCGCGTCGTCGTCGCCCACAACGCCCCCTTCGACGTCGGCTTCCTAGAAGCAGAGTGCAACCGGCTCGACCTCACCTTCGATGGGTGGCCGGCCGCAATCGTCGACACGCGCATCCTCTGCAAGGTGCTCTGGCCCGGCCAGCCCGGCACGCTCGACGCCCTAGCCGCTAGGCTCGGCGTCAGCCGGGGGAACCGCGACGCGGGCCACGCTGCGCTCGCGGACGCGATCCTCCTCGCCGAGTGCATTCCCGGCCTCGTCGCCGAGCTCCGCCGCAGGACCTGACGGTCTCGTCGACGCGCCAGGCGACGGTGGCGCAGCCCTCCCGGTCCCATCCCCCTTCAATCGCAGGTGCTCGCCGTGCAGATCGCCCTTTCCTCCCTTCGTCCCGGCCACCACCTCGACGCGCCGGCCGGCGTCGTCAACGTCCGCCAGACCGGGCGCGACGCCGGCCTGGACGCGCTCGCGGCGTCCATCGACGCCTTGGGGCTCATCCAGCCCCTCGTCGTCGTCCCGGGCGGCGATGGGTTCCACTACGTCGTAGACGGCAACCGCCGTCATGCCGCCCTCGAAAGCCTCGTCGCCGCCGGGAAGCTCGCCCCTAACAGCAAGGTGCCGGCGACCGAGTGCGACGCCGGGATCGCCCGGGAGGCCGGGCTCGCCGCCAACGTCACCCAGTCGCCGATGCACGAGGCCGATCAGGTCGAGGCCTACGCCGAGCTCCGGCGCGCCGGCCTGAAGGAGAAGGATATCGCGGCCCGGTTCGGGCAGCCGGTCGCGCAGGTCAGGAAGCTCCTCGCCCTCGGTGGCGTGTCCCCGGCGGTGCTCGATGCCTGGCGCTCCGGCAAGGCCCGGGTCGAGGACGTCCGGACGTTCACGCTGGCTCCGTCCCACACCGACCAGGATCGCGTGCTGGACGCCGTCCTCAAGGACGGCCGCACCTGGTCGATCCGGGAGAAGCTCGGCGTCGACGGTTCCGTCGGGCACCTGCTCTCCTACGTCGGCGCCAAGGCCTACAAGGCCGCGGGGGGCGTCATCGTCGAGGATCTGTTCGGCGGCAGCGACGTCGTCAGCGACCGCGCGCTGCTGCAGCGCCTCGTCGACGAGCGCCTGGACGCCGAGTGCGAGCGCCGCGCCAAGGAAGGCTGGGGCTGGGTCGCCAAGGGCACGGATCTGGCTCCGGGGTGGCGCTGGAGCTGGCCGCGGCTGAAGGACGGCCAGCGTCCGTTCTCGGCTGAGGAGCAGGCCCGGTACGACGAGCTCCAGGCGTATCTCGATGCCGACGACGATGACGCGACGGACGAGGCCATCGCGGCCGCGCACGCCGAGGTCGCCGCCATCGAAGCCGCCGCCCGCATCCCCCTCGGCGCGGAGGACCGTGCCCGGTCCGGCGTCGTCGTGACGCTCGGCGCTGACGGCAAGATCGCCGTCGAGCCGTACGTCGTCCGGCCCGAGGATATCCCGGCGAAGCCCGAGCCGGCCGCGCCGGCCGAGCCCCAGGAGAAGGGCTTGTCGTCGGCCTTGATCGACCGGCTCTCGGAACAGGCGACGCGGGCGGTCCAGGCCGCGCTACCGTCGTCGCCGAAGGCGGGGCTCGCCATCCTCCTGGCCGGCGCCCTGTGCGAGCACCGCGGCGCGGGCCCGGTCCATGTCACGCTCGGCGGGCTCGGTGGCGCCCAGGCGCAGCTTCACAACACCGGGAGCTTCGACGCGGTCCTGACCGGGCTGCTCGCCCGTCCGGTCGACGAACTCCTCAAGTCGCCGCGGTCGTCGCCGGCCACGCGGTCGACCTCCACCACTACAACCGCTCGGCGCCGGCCACGCGTCCGTCTGCCATGGCCCTGATGGGTGCCCTCGATCCGGACGCGATGAAGACCACGCTGGATGACGCCTTCGACGGCGAGGGCTTCTTCAAGGCCGTCCCGAAGGGCGTGATCCTGCAGATCGTGGAAGAGGTCCTGGGCGAGGCGGAGGCCCGGCGCGTCAAGGACGCGAAGAAGCCCGACCTCGTCCGGTTCGCGGTCGCCTCCGTCCTGCCGACCGGCTGGCTGCCGGCCGAGATCCGGCATCCCGGCTACGACGGCCCGGGATCGGCGCAGCCCGACGAGGCGCCCCTCGCCGCCGCGGCCTGAGGGCCTCCGTCGCGCGCCAGGCGGCAGTGGCGCACCCCCGATTCCTCCCCCTCCACCCCGGTTTCCATGGAGCGCCACCGTGCGCAGCAACGACAAGCTTGTGGCCAGGACCATCATCCAGAACGCGTTCGAGGCATCGAAAGGGGATAAGGACCCCGATGCGCTCGTGAGGTTCGCCTTCAGCGTCGAGAAGCACCTCTACGACGCCGGCTTCGAGATCGTGCGGAAGCCGCAGCCCGGCGCGTCCGCCGACGACCGCATCGAGTTCGCCCGCCGCCTCGGCAACTGGGACGGCGTCACTCTCCAGGACATCCAGAAGTGGCTCGCGGCATGCCGAGCCGGGTTCATGTCCCGCGACGACGTCATTCGTCTGATGGGCGGCGACCCGGTAGAGGTCGACTGCAAGATCGCCGAGGAACGGGCGCGCGCCGCCACCTTCGGGCTGTCACACCTCTCGGACGGCGCGGCCGAGGCCGCGGCGCCGGAGCCCGAGCGGGACGACCTCGGCCTGCGTCCCTGGTCGGCGGACGACCTGGCGGCCCGGTACGGCTGCCGCGTCGAGATCGCCGGCATGGACGACGCCCATATGCCCCTGACGGACGAGAGCATCGCCGGGGACCCGCAGTACGTCGTCGTAACGGAGCGCGCGACGGGGCGCGTCGTTGGCATGGTCGAGGCATCGCAGGACGAGGACGGCGACGTGCTGGTGCCGCACAACTGGCTCTCGACCGTCCTGTCCGCCTGGGACGCGGCGCGCGATCCGCAGCAGGCCGCCTGATGCGCGCGATCCTCGCTCTCGTCGCCGGAGGCCCGCTCAGGGTCTCCACCAGCGCGGCCGCGCTCGCCACCATCGCTTTCGTGGCGACCGGGAACGGGGCGGCCCTCGCGGCGGTCGCCATCATGGCCATCATCTGGTCGGGCGCCTTCTGCCTCGTCTGGGGCGCCATGGCCATTGGCGCCGCGATGGCCGGCGTCCTCGAATCCCCGTCGTCGCGCACGGCCGATCCCCGGGAGGTCGACCATGGCTGACGCCAGCAACATCGCGACCGCTGCCTTCGACGGCGAGGCGGCCTGGGAGACCCTGACGCCTTCGCAGCAGGCCCTCGTCGGCCAGTTCGCGCTAGAGGCCGCCGTCGGGCGCGCCATCGCCGAGCACGCTCCGGACCCGGCCGCCCGGGCCGGCGCCGAGGCCGAGCGGATCGCGCTCGAATGGCTTCAGGAAGCGGCTTTGAGCGTTGGCGGTCTCCTCGACCGTCAGTGGATCGACACCGAGGGGAGCACGGAGCGGTACCGTGTCCCTTCCGTCCTCGACCGTGTCTGCCGGGCCTGCGGCTGCAGCCATGAGGACCCCTGCGACGAGGGCTGCGGCTGGCACGACGCCTTGACTTGCACCGCCTGCGTCAGCTCCGGGGAGGCCGCCCATGGCTAAGCCGCGCCACTGCGACGACTACATCGACGACCCGGCGCAGCCCGAGTGTCTGCGCCGGTTCCTCGCCTACAGCCGGCTCCCCGCCGCGGCGGAGTACCCGAGCGGGGACGCGGAGTTCGACCGCCGGATGGAGGAACACCTGGGTTGCCCCATGTGGCGCGCCCCCGTGCCGGTGCAGTTCGCCGACCACGACGGCCAGCGCGTCCGGGTGACGATGGCGAGCCAGTTCGGAGACGTCGGGGTCACCCTCAACCTCGATGCCGAGCGGGGCTACGGCCGCCGCGTCGCGGTCGAGGAACTCGCCAACTTCAGCGCGACCCCGACCTGAAATCGGTCGCTGATAATCCGTTACATAGTATTGATCTCGCGTTACGGCCGACGAATGCGAGATTTTTGCTGACGAATGCTTGAAGCATCCCATGACCGCGCGTATATGTCGGTCATGAGCAGGCACAGCCTCCCTACAACGCAGGAGCATCCTAATGACCACGACCTCCACCACCGACACCACCGTCCGCTTCTTCATCGCCGTCATCGGCGACCAGGACGCCGTCTACGGCATCGGCCACAGCGCCGATCAGGCCGTCGAGGACGCCCGCAGCAACGGCGACCCGGCGCAGCCCCTCGACTTCATCGCCCAGGAGTGCACGCAGCGCCTCTACGACGAGGTCAAGGCAAACGGCACGCCCCACGGCTGGACCACGAACATCGACGGCCTGAAGGACCTGGAGCCCGAGGACGGCCTCTACGACGACGCCGCCTGCACGCAGCCCCTCGACGACGACGCCACCCTGCCGAGCGTGTTCTTCAGCGCCAGCGACGGCGACGTGGTTCGCTACTGGTACCAGGGCCAGGAGCAGTACGACCGCCACGAGCGCCGCACCCAGGACGGGCGCTCCTTCTGGTACGGCCTCGGGACCGAGACCATCGCCGACGACCTCACGGCCGGCGAATACAAGGACTACCTCGCCGCCTGACCAACAACACCGCCGGGGCAACAGCCCCGGCCTCTCGCGGGTCGCCTCGATGGGGCGCCCCGCCAGGGGCCGGATTCCTCCCCCCCTCGGGCCGGCAGAGCCGCCCGCCGCCACTACAGGAGCATCCTCAATGTCCACCAAAGTCCACGTCCTGAAGTGGGGCCTCGCCCGCCGCGAGCGCGAGGAAGTCTTCGCCGCCTTCGCCCTCTCCGTCGCCGGCCCCAACGCCATCCTGTTCCACGCCCAGGTCGTCGACCTCGCCTGGCGCCCGATCCCCGACACGGGCCTGGAGCTCGTCATCCGCGCCGGCGCGAGCGACGATGCCTACGACGCCTGGCTGCGCCACGCCGAGGATGCCGGCGCCATCGGCAAGCACCGCGTGATGCTCTGAGCTGGGCCTCGCCATCCCGACCGTCTTCTGAGGACAGCCCCCATGATCGTCGCCAACATCCCGCAGCGCTACCGCGTCCCCGCCGTCGAGGCTGTCCAGCACGCGCTGCGCGACGCCGTCACCGTCGAGGACGCCCGCGCCCGCGTCGCGTTTTTCGACCTGTCCACCGGGCGCCGCCGGCCCGCGTGGTACCGCGAGGAGCGTCCCGACGACGCCCACGGTGCCACGCTCGTCTCGGGCGCCGTCCTCGCTTGGGGTCGATTCGCCCCGTTCGAGCCGTGGGAACTCTTCTTGTGGCTCGACGCCGACCGCGGCACCGTGATTTGGCGGGAGAAGCTCTGATGTCGATGACGCAGCGCGAGATGCTGACCCGCGCCGGCGAGGCCCTGACGGGATCGGACAACTGGGCGAAGGCCCTGGCCCGGGAGCTCGGCCGGTACCACCCCGACGGCCCCCGGGACAGCATCGACCCCCGGTCGGTCTCCCGGTGGCGCACGGGTGCGATGGAGATCCTGCCCTGGGCCGCCGAGGCCCTGCCGCTGATCCTCCGGGAGCATGCGAGCGAGCTCGACGACGATGCGGGCCGCCTCAGAGCGCGCGCCGGCCGTCTCCTCGAAGTCGCCGCCGAGATCGAGGAGGAGCTCAGCCTACCGGGGCCGCGCCGATAGCCGCAACTGAAATGGCCCCCGGTTCGCCGCCGGGGGTCCTTCGCGTTTCAGGCCTGCGCCTTGCGCTGGCTGTCTTGGGCCTGCCCGAGGGCGACTTCCTCGGGCAGCGCCTCCGTCGCCTCCAGCCTCGCCAGGATCTCGGCGAACGGGGCCCGGCCGATACTGCCACCTGTCGACGCCAACGTCGCACGATTGCCGGGTGTCCGGCAGGAGACCGTGCGTGTGGCCGTAGAAGTGGAGCGTGCCGCGGAAGGCGCCCGGCCAAGCCCGGAAGGCATAATGACAGAGGAACGCGCGGCGCCCCTCGATGACGGTGTCGACGAAGCCCTCGTGCTGGCTGTCCCAGGGCAACGCCCGGCCGCGCTCCTCGTGGTTGCCGTGCACGAGCCGCTTGACCCCGTTGAGGCGGGAGAACACCCGTGCGGCATGCTCGGCGGTGCACTTGTAGGCGAAGTCGCCGAGGTGCCAGACCGTGTCGTTCGGCCCCACGGAGGCGTTCCACGCCTCGATCAGGTACTCGTCATGCTCGGCGACGGATGCGAACGGGCGACCGCTCATACCCAGCACCTTCTGGTGCCCGAAGTGGTGGTCCGCGGTCAGGAACACGCGGGCGGGGGCGTTCGAAATCGTGGACTTGGTCATGAAGGCAGCCTCCTCGAAAGGGGGGGCTGCGCGCGCGGCGTCACGCCCCCGGGGGTCTCGTCGGTTTGTCGGTGGGGGCTATTCGGCGTTTCACGGTGACCTCGTCGGTTCGTGGGACCAGGGATCGCAGCTCCAGATTCGACCCGTCAAGCGGGGTCGTGCGGCTTGGTTAACGGAAAGCCTGGGCGGTCCGGAGGGCGCCGGCTCTCGAGGTCGGCGAACCTGGCGCGGCACCAGGGCACGTACTGCGACGGCCCGCGCTTGCCCCACGCCTTCGGCCACCGGCAGTTCGTCACCAGCGCCAGCAGGACGTCCTCCAGGCTCGCCCGCGGCCCGAGGCGCGCGATCAGGCTCTCGGTGTCGTAGGAGCCCCGCCGCCGGGGGCACCAGGGGCAGGTTAGGACGACCCGCCGGTAGGGGAACTCGCCCAAGCACCTTGGCACCTGCATCCCGTCCCCCGCCGTTGACCCAATCCGTCCGTTCCCTATCTGTTCTCAATGGAGAGACGGTTAATGCTCAGCTTGGACGACATCGTGGCCGCGGCCGCCGGGGACGAGCGGGACGCCCTCCGGCGGGCGATGGCGGAGGACATCGAGGCCCTCCGGTCCGGTAGGGGAGGGAGGGGATTCCTCCCCGCCGAGCGCCCGGCCGACCTGGCGAGGGCGCTCGGCCGGGACCGGCGCGAACGCCGGCTGCGGCGGATGGCCGGTTAGGCCGCGATCTTCCGGGGGCGGCCTGGGTTGCGCTTCGCGGGCTTGCGCTTCGGGCGCGGCCGCGGCGCCGGCAACGGCTGCAGGGCCAGCAGCGCCCGCTCCCGCTCGACGGCCTCCAGGACCGCGGCGCACCAGAGAGACATGCCCTCGGCCTTGAGCGCGATCCGCTGCGCGGTGTCGTAGTGCAGCCGCGTCACCGACGCCGTCTGCTCCCGCAGGTCCTTCGCCCCTGCGATCTCGTGGTCGAGGATGGCCGAGGCCGCGCCGCCCAGCCTGCGGTCGACGAGGAACTCGGTGATCGAACGCCGCACGTCATGCAACGTCCACTTGCGGATGCCGTGCTCCGTCAGGAGGTCCGGAAGGGGCTCCTCCGGGGAGACCCGCTTCGGATCGGGCTTCCGCTTATGGCGCTTGCCGGCGAGGCGGAACAGGAGCTGGTTCATCGACCCCGCGGACGCATGCCCGGCGCCCCGCTTCGGCGGGAACAGCCACCTGTTCGAACGGGCGCGGGCCGGCGCGAGCAGGCCTTCGAGCTCCCGCCAGGCGGCAGGGGGCAGCGGCAGGACGTGCTGGCGCCGCGACTTCATCTGCGGCCCCTGCCAAGTCACCGCGACCCAGTCACCTCCCGGGACGCCGGCGTCCTGCGAGATGTGGCCGACCTGATCGAGCTCCGTCTTGGCGACCTGGCCCGTGCGCTGGCCCGTCAGCACCGTGAACCACAGCAAGCCCATCGTGCCGGCCGCTGTCCCATGCTCCGTCTGCCCGAGGGAGCGGTGGCGTTCGGCCAGGGCGAGGGTGCGGGCGAGTTCCGTGAGCGTCGGCGTGTGCTTGCGCTTCCCGGACTGGTACTCGACGCTCCACTGCTCGCGCCACATCGGCCACTTCTCCTCGGCCCTGGCCAGGCCGCTCTTGCCGCTGTGCATCCGCCAGGCCCAATCGAAGGCCTCCTTGGCCTGGTTCACGCATCTCGCGGCGGTCGACAGGGAATAGTTGGCGATGATGTCGTCCCGGATCTCCTGCAGCCTCGCGGCGGTGACGCTGAAGAGCGGCATTCCCACCAGGCATTCGTAGCCCGGGTGGCGAAGGTACTTGCTGTACTTGGGTACATAGCTCACCACGACCTTGGTCGCCTTGTAGTCGAGGAACTCCTCGACCAGGTCCTCCCACAACCACGGCCCGTTCCGGCGCCGGATCATGCTCGGCACCGGCGGCGGCTCCGACCGGTCCGGGAAGGCGACGTCGCCGACGGCGTTGAGGTCGCCGCCGGTCCGCTTCAGGACGCTATGGAAGACTGCCATCTCGGCCTTCATGTCCTCGCCCTGCCGCAGGCCGACCTTGGCCTTCTCGGCGGCGAACCTGGCCTGCGTGACGTCGAGCGTGTGGTAGGCGCCGAGCTTCACCGTGTCGGTCCGCGTGCGCAGGTACCAGGTCAGCGCCTGGGGCGTGAGGCGCAACGTCAGCCCGCGCTCCTCCGTGTCGCCCCACTCCATGCCCCGGCCGGGGACTTCGCCCCTGAGCAGCAGCCGCTCGGCCCGGTTCACGTGGTTCATCGTGATCTTTACCGTCTCGCGCGTGTACCCCTGCTTCGCCTTCTTCGTCGCCGCGCCCGCCGCCATGCCCGTCCCCCGCGATACAACATCGATACAACGCGGGTCCCGAAAGCCCCCGCAAGCCCGACGTAGGCCGGAAAGCGGGAAAACCTCAATGGATTCAATGAGTGGTTAACGACTGATGGCCGGGTCCGGGCGGCGGCGTTAGGTGGTCAACAAGCCTTCCAAGCTGAATACGAGGGTTCGATTCCCTTCACCCGCTCCATTCCCGATCCGTCGCGCCGGCGCTGAGACGCGTTCCCTGCTGGCGAAGGATCGAGGCGGCTGCGTCGCCGCGCGGCCCTCTCCCGTTCCCTTTCGCTTCCGGGCGAGTCCGGCGTAGACTGCCGGGGCCAGTCCGCTCGAAGCGGGGCCGCGCCTTCGGAGAACCACCGGTATTGCCCGCACCGTCCCGCCTGGCCGCAGATTCCGCGATGCCGGGTGGCGCCCCGTCCGGCTCGCGATGGCTGCGGCGCCCCGGTCTGCGGCGGCTGCGTCTGGCCAGCGGCCTCGTGCTGTTCGCCTACGTGCTGAGCCACCTGCTCAATCACGTGCTCGGAAACCTGTCGCTCGCCGCGATGACGCACGGCCTCGACGTCGTTTCCGCGCTCTGGCTCAATCCCGCCGGCCTCGTGGTTCTGTACGGCGCGTTCGCGGTCCACGTCCTGCTCGGATTGCTCGCCCTCTACGAACGGCGCTTCTTCCGGGGCCCGCGTCATCGAGGTGGCGCAGCTCTGCCTCGGTCTCGCGGTTCCGCCGCTGCTGGTCAGCCACGTCGTCGCCACCCGGATCGCCTTCCTCACCGAGGGGATCGAGAAGGGCTACGAGCAAGTCCTGTTCGCGTTCTTCGTCGCCGCACCCGGCGAGGGCCTGCGGCAGGCGCTGGTGCTTGTCGTGGTCTGGCTGCACGGCTGCCTCGGCCTCTATCTGTGGCTGCGAGTGCGCCGCGGCTTCGCGGATGCGGCTCCCTGGCTGCTCACCGGGGCGGTCCTCGTGCCGGTGCTCGCGCTGCTCGGCTTCGTCCAGGGAGGCCGGGCGGTGGTGCTGCTGGCCCAGGATCCGTCCTGGCGCCAGCAGGCCCTGACCCCGCTGCAGGTCGGCCTGCCGGATCAGCTCGACCGGCTCGCCGGACTGCGGACCTCGGCCCTGATCGGCTACGCCACCCTGCTCGCGGCCGTGATCGCGGCCCGGGGCGTCCGGACATGGTCGGAGATGAGGCACGGAACCATCCGGGTCAGCTATCCGGACGGCCGGACGGTGCGCGTACCGCGCGGCGTGAGCATCCTGGAGGCCAGTCGCCGCCACAACATTCCCCATGCCGGCGTCTGCGGCGGCCGCGGCCGCTGCTCCACCTGCCGGGTTCGCGTCTTCGCTGCCGGCAGCGGACGCCCCTTGCCGCCGCCGAGCCCGGCCGAGCGGTCGGTCCTCGACCGCATCGGCGCCGACCCCGGTATCCGGCTGGCCTGCCAGCTCCATCCCGGCACCGACGTCGCGGTGGCGCCGCTCTTCCCGCCCCGTCCGCAGCAGCGCTCGAAGCGAGCCTGGGAGCGCGCCCAGTCGGGCGAGGAGCGCTTCATCGTGGCGATGTTCGTCGATCTCCGCGGATCGACGCGGCTCGCCGAGGAGCGCCTGCCCTACGACACGGTTTTCGTCATCAACCGCTTCCTCGGCACCGTCGGCGACGCCGTCCGGGAGGCGGGCGGATCGGTCAATCAACTGCTCGGCGACGGCGTCCTGGTCCTGTTCGGCCTCGAAGCCGATCCCCGGGCCGGCGCCCGCGCCGCCCTCCGGGCGGTCGACGGAATCGCGACCCACGTCGCCGGCCTGAACCGGCTCCTGGCAGCCGATCTCGGGCAGACGCTGCGCTACGGCATCGGGCTCCACGCCGGCACGGCGATCCTCGGCGAGATCGGCGACCACACCGATTCCCGCTTCACGGCCCTCGGCGACACCGTCAACGTCGCCGCCCGCCTGCAGGGCCTGACCAAGCGGCTGGACTGCGTCGCCGTGGTCTCCGAAGCGGTCTACGCGGCCGCCGGGGTGTCGCCTCCGGCCGTGCGCGACGTGGCCGTCGAGGGACGGTCCGAATCGCTCCGGGTCTGCCTCGTCGGCGAGCGCGTCGCGAGAGGCGCGATCACCCCGGTCCCGACCGTGCCCTGACCCGTCCGGATCGGGCGCAGGTCGCCGGCGCCCGATCCGGGCGGAGGCGCCCGGGGCGGGTTGGCCATGCAGGTCTCCGATCGCTCGCTCGGCAATCCCTGCGCGATCGCTTCGCGATGCGGAAGCCGACCCGGCTCAAGCGTGCGCGAGCGAAGCCACACCGCCGCTGCGCCGCGTGGGCTCGGATGCGTGACCCTGCGGTGGCGAGCCGCCGGATCTCAGGCTTCCCCCCGACCGACGCTGGCATAGGTGAAGCCGTAGCGGGCCGCCTCGGCCGGTCCGTAGACGTTGCGCAGGTCGACGAGCACCCGGGCGGCCATGATCCGGCCGAGACGGTCGAGGTCGAGCGCCCGGAATGCGTTCCACTCGGTCACGATCACGAGCGCGTCGGCGCCCTCGGCGCAGGCATAGGCGTCGTCCGCGTAGCTCACCCTGTCGAGCAGCGGGCGCGCCTGCTCCATCCCCTCGGGATCGTAGGCCGCCACCTCGGCGCCGGCATCCTGCAGGCCGGTGATGATCGACAGCGAGGGCGCGTCGCGCATGTCGTCGGTGTTGGGCTTGAACGTCAGGCCGAGCACCGCGATCCGCTTGCCCCGCACCGTGCCGCCGCAGGCCTGGATCACCTTGCGCGCCATCGCGCGCTTGCGCTGGTCGTTGACCGCCACCACCGTCTCGACCAGCCGCACCGGCGTGCCGGCATCCTGCGCGGTCTTGACCAGCGCCAGCGTGTCCTTCGGGAAGCACGAGCCGCCGTAGCCCGGCCCGGCGTGCAGGAACTTCGCCCCGATGCGGTTGTCGAGCCCGATGCCGCGGGCGACCTGCTGCACGTCGGCGCCGACCTGCTCGCACAGGTCGGCGATCTCGTTGATGAAGGTGATCTTGGTGGCCAGGAACGCGTTGGCGGCGTACTTGGTCAGCTCGGCGGTGCGCCGGCCGGTGACGAGGATCGGCGCCTGGTTGAGGTAGAGCGGGCGGTAGATCTCACGCATCACCGCCTCGGCGCGGTTCCCCTCGAGGCCGATGACGATGCGGTCGGGACGCTTGAAGTCGTCGATGGCGGCGCCCTCGCGCAGGAACTCGGGGTTGGAGACGACGGCGAAGTCGGCCTCGGGGTTGGTCTCGCGGATGATGCGCTCGACCTCGTCGCCGGTGCCGACCGGCACGGTCGACTTGGTGACGATGACGGTGAAGCCGGTGAGCGCCGCGGCGATCTCGCGGGCGGCCTGGAACACGTAGGTGAGGTCGGCGAAGCCGTCGCCGCGGCGCGAGGGCGTGCCGACGGCGATGAAGACGGCGTCGGCCTCGGCGACCGCGGGGGCGAGGCCGGTGGTGAAGGCGAGCCGCTTCTGGCTCACGTTGTTGGCCACGAGGGTGTCGAGGCCGGGCTCGTAGATCGGCATGCGTCCTGCGAGCAGCGCCTCGATCTTGGCCGGGTCCTTGTCGACGCAGGTGACCGTGTGGCCGAAATCGGCGAGGCACGCTCCCGACACCAGTCCGACGTAACCGGACCCAACCATCGTTACCCGCATTTCAACACCTCCGAAATGGAAACAAATTTAGTCCAGAAGCGAATTTCTGAGAAGCATCCTGGGCATTTCGGTCCGGCTCTGGTCAGTGCTGACACCGGGACCCTCGTTCCGCCAGCGCTCTGTCAAGCCAGCGCTCGCTAGCTCAGCGATCTCGAAGGAACAAGCGTACCAAAACTCGAAACCGGAGGTATTATGCATCCGGAATTCTACCGGGGCGAACGGGATAACGGCGACGAAAAGCCTTCGCTTCCTCAAGCAGACGGCGTGAATGGAGGCGTGTTCCTGGTTTATGAAATTTTTCGATTTGCTACATGGAGGGAGATTTCCTGTCAATCTCTGGGGTCGTCCTACGTAGCTTGCTCCTCCGAAATACCCACGAAGTCACCACAGCGTCTTTTCGGTTTCGTCGCTGAAAAATCTGCGAGTGCAGTCTGCGGGTCGCGGACTTGCAACGCCTGAAAACTTGTTCGACCACATGGTGGCAGTGCCGCATAGCCGGGAAGGCCCGTTCTCCGGGGCCTGAGGAACTGCCGCGACTCTCCGGTGACCGTCCCAATGCCCGCCATGTGGCGCAGCCGCATCGGGTTCCGTTCCACCACTGCGACCGGTTGGGCGGGGCCCTGCGGGATTGACCCGTTCCCCGCCACCGGCATTCCCGCAACGCGACAGTCGCCGGGCAGGCGCGGGCTCGGCGGCGGGGGATGAGGTCTTCAGACTACGCCGTTCCTGCTACTCCGCAGCGAACAACCCGGGCATCGCCGGGGCTGCCGGGATTGCCGGAGCAGCCTTGGGGTCGCCCGGCCCGGTCTCGCAGGAGAGCGCCGGCAGCGCGACGATGCGGTTGCCGCGGAAATCGGTGCGGCAGACCACCGTCCCGCGGGTTTCCAGGTAACCGAGGAGCCGCCGGGCCCGCCCCGGCGAGCGCGAGCCGATGGCGCGGGCGAGGGCGTCGTCGGAGGGGCAGGGGGCTCCCTCGCGGGCGGCTCGGGCGAGGAGCAGGAACAGGCCCTGGACCTCGTCGGGCAGGCCGGCGCAGGCGGCGAGCACGTCGTCGGCGTCCTTCGCGTCCGGGCCCGCCTCGTCGATCCCGGCGCGGGCGATGGCGAGGCGGCGGCGGAACGCGGCGAGGTTGGGCGGTTCGCCGCCGAGCCGGCGCATCCGGCAGCGGACGAGGAAGTCCTGGTACTGCACCGCGATCGGATGATGGGCGGCGTCCGGGTCGGCCGCGATGTCGCGCAGGATCGCCGCGAGGGCGGCGTCGCGCTCGTCGGCCGACATCGCCGGCGCCTCCTCGGGCGGGGGTTCGGCCGGGCGGTACTGAGCGAGCTGGTGCAGCAGATCGGTGGGCGAGGCCGCGCGCGGCGGTGGGGCGGGGCGGGGAGCCGGCATCCACGACGCCTCCGCCTCGGCCGGGACGAGGATCAGATCGCGCAGCTCCTCGCCGCTCGCCGGTGCCGGCAGCGGTACCAGCTTCGGGCTCGTCGACCGCGGCGAGGTCTCGACCAGCCCGATCCGCAGGGTGAGCGGCCGGCGAGACAGGGCCGGCCCGAGGGCGACGAACTGGCCGCGTTCGAGATCGCGAAAGCTCTCGGCCTGCCGCCGTTCCAGGCCGAGGAGGTCGGCGGCGCGGGCCATGTCGATGTCGAGGAAGGTGCGGCCCATGAGGAAGTTCGACGCCTCGGCGGCGACGTTCTTTGCGAGCTTGGCGAGGCGCTGCGTGGCGATGACGCCGGCCAGCCCGCGCTTGCGGCCGCGGCACATCAGGTTGGTCATCGCGCCGAGCGACGCCTTGCGGGCCTCGTCCGAGACCTCGCCGGCAGCGGCCGGGGCGAAGAGCTGCGCCTCGTCCACCACCACCAGCACCGGATACCAGTGGTCGCGCTCGGCGTCGAACAGGCCGCCGAGGAAGGCGGCGGCGGCGCGCATCTGCGCTTCGGCATCGAGGCTCTCGAGCGTCAGCACCACCGACACGCGGTGGGCGCGCACGCGGGCGGCGATGCGGTGCAGGTCGCCCTCGCTGTGGCTGCCCTCGACGACGACGTGGCCGTACCGGTCGGCAAGGGTGACGAAGTCGCCCTCCGGGTCGATCACCACCTGCTGCACCTGCCCCGCACTCTGCTCCAGCAGCCGGCGCAGGAGGTGCGACTTGCCCGACCCGGAATTGCCCTGGACGAGGAGGCGCGTCGCCAGCAGCTCCTCCAGATCCAGCGCCGCCGGAACGTTCCCGGCCGCCATTCCCATCCCGACGCCGATCGTCATCGTGACTCCACGCGCACCCGAACAGCACACCTAACACGGCGAGGCCGGCGCCGATCCCGGCGGGCGGCGCGGGTCCACAGGAGTCTCGATCCCGGCCCTGCCCAGACCCGGCCGCGGGCTCTAACTCAGGGCTGCGTCCACGGGCACGCCGGTTGCGCCCAGGGCGACAGGAGCCGCCGATGATCGATGCCGCCACTCTTACCGTCCTCGTCACCGGAGCCACCTCCGGATTCGGGGACGCCACCTGCCGCAGGTTCCACGCCGCCGGTGCCCGGGTGATCGCGACCGGGCGCCGCGCCGACCGCCTCGAAGCCCTGGCCCGCGACCTCGGTGAGCGCTGCCACACCGTGGCGGTGGACGTGTCGGATCTCGACGCGGTCGCGGCCCTGCCGGGCAACCTGCCGGAGGAGTTCCGCCGGATCGACGTGTGCGTCGCCAATGCCGGTCTCGCGCTCGGCCTGTCCCCCGCCCAGGAGGCGTCGCTGGCCGACTGGACCCGGATGATCGACACCAACGTCACCGGCCTCGTCGCGACGGTGCGGTCGGTACTGCCGGGGATGGTCGAGCGCGACCGCGGGCACATCGTGCTGGTCGGATCGATCGCCGGCGACTACCCGTATCCCGGCGGCAACGTCTACGGCGCCACCAAGGCGTTCGTGAAGCAGTTCGGTCTCAACCTGCGGGCGGATCTCACCGGCGCCAACGTCCGGGTCACCAACATCGAGCCGGGGCTGGCCGAGACGGAGTTCTCGCTCGTGCGCTTCGCCGGCGACACCGCCAGGGCGGCCCAGCCTTATGCGGGCGTGACCTCGCTCACTTCCGACGACATCGCCGAGACGATCTTCTGGAGCTGCACGCTGCCGCCGCACGTCAACATCAACCGTCTCCAGGTCATGCCGACGATGCAGTCCTTCGGCCCGCTCGTGATCAAGCGAAGCTGAGCCGCAGGTTCGCGAAAGAAGCGCCGGGTCCGGCCGGACCCGGCGCTTGCGGCGCCAAGCAGACTTGCGTTGGCGTGCCAACGCTTCGTCCGCTCAGGTTCTTGTTATGCCGCCGGTTTTCGTCGCAAAACCGGTGATCACTTTTGCGAAGCCTGCTCAGGCACATCCGCCGGGGCGGATGCCCGTCAGGAGGGCTGATACGGAATCCGGAAGATTGCTTCCGGATTCCGTATCATCAGTCCGCGCGGCGGAGCTTTGCTCCGCACGCATGAGCGAAGCCGATGTCCGCATCGCGAAGCGATTGCGCAGCAATCGCCACGATCCCGCAGGGATCGCCGAGCGATCAACCGGAAATCGTATGACGGCCGTCCCTCGCCCGGGCGAGGTACGCCTCGGCCTGTCCCCTGGTCAGGCCCGAGACCAGGACCTGATTGCCGCGATAGATCGTGTAGGTACCGTCGTGGGTGGGCGTGACGCGGAAGGCAGGCATCGGCATCCCCGGCATGGGCGGCTGCATCGCACACACCTTAACGCAAGCTTAACGGTAGGCAATCCGACTTGTTGGCGAGGGCCGGATTTCGCGCGGGACAGGATGCCGGCCGGCGCACCGCCCCGTCGCTCAACCCGGCGGATAGGTGATGAACTCCATCAGCGAGCCGTCCGGATCGCGGAAATAGACGCTGATCCCGGGGCCCGCGGCGCCGTTGCGCTCGACCGGTCCGAGTTCGACCGCGACGCCGCGGCGCTCGAGATGCGCCACCGCCTCCTCGATGGGGCCCGACCAGCGGAAGCAGAGGTCGCTGTTGCCCGGCTCGACCGGCAGACGGGCCCGGGGCTCGCCGATCTGCCCGGGGCCGTGACAGTTGAGCTGCACGCCGCCGAAGCGATAGGCGAAGCCGCGCCTCACCGGAATCACCTCGGCCCCGAGGACGTCGCGGTAGAACGCGGTCGAGCGCTCCCAGTCGGAGACGTGGATGACGCAATGGTCGAGGTGGATCGCCGGGCGCAGATCCGCCGCCGGCGCCTCCAGCGCGGGTTCCACGAGGGTCTCGGTCTCGGGCATCGCGGCTCCTCCCGGTTGCGGGCCGGATTGTCGGCCCGTGAGGTCATGCCCGGCATCATCCGCCGGATGTCGTGCGGTTGTCGACCGACGGAGCGACGACCGCGCCAGACGTACTCGCCGCAGCGGGCTACGAACGGACGGAAGGTCCGGATGGCCGCATCATACGATTTTCGATGGATCGCTTCAGGCGACCGCGAGCGGTCGCTTTCGCGATGCGAAAATCGACTCCGCTCAGGTGCGTGGAGCCTTCGGCTCCACCGCGCGGGCTGGTGATACGATTGTCGGAACTGATCGTCCGAAAATCGTATCACAGCCGCGGCCAGCGGAAGTCGTCGGCCCGCCCGGGCTGGGGCGGCGGCGCCGACCCGCGGGTGAGGCTGCGCTCGACGGTGTAGCCGGCGTCGCCCTCGACCCTGGGCCGGCCGCTGAGGAGCTTGGCGCCCGGCGCCACCTCGGTGCGGGTGAGCGGCAGGACCGGGCCGGCGGCCGGTTTCACCGGCAGGGCCGGGATGCCGGGCGGCTCGGGCAGGCTCGGCAGCATCGCGGTGATCAGCCGGTCGATGGCCGCGTCGTCGTCGAGGCGCGGCGCCTCGCCGCCGGGGGAGGGGGCGGCCGCGACCGCGTCCGGCATCGTGGCAGGGACGCCGCCGCGGGCCTCGATCAGCCGTCGGATCTCGACGTCGGCGAAATACGCCACCTTGCGGGCGCCGGCCTGGGTGAAGTGGACGCCGTCCGAGGTCCGCAGCCGGGCGGTCTGCCCTTCCAGGTCGGGGCCGGAGGCGGCGTAGCGGTTGGCGTCGTCGACGAAGGCCGGCCAGATGTCGACGTAGACGCCGCCCGCCCGCTGCACCCGATCGCGGTAGATCTCGTTCAGCGAGGTCATGTCGGCGGAGAGGGTGTCGCTCTTCATCGGCGGCGCGCCGACCCAGACCACCGGCACCTTGGCATCGGAGAACACCTTGAGCAGCGCGTCGACCCGGTCGCGGTAGAGGGCGCGCCAACGCTCGCTCATCACCTCGACCGACTGGTCGCCGTCGCGCAGGGGCTGGCGGTCGTTGGCGCCGAGCATCACCACCGCGTAGGTGAGCTTCGGGTTCTGCTTGAGGTAGTCCTCGGCCGCTTTCGGCCAATCGACCACGTCCCTGCGCACGAGGCCGCTGTCGCCCCTGGCCCGGCGGATCACCACGACGTCGCCGTTGGATTCGTAGGCGTTGTCGAGGCCCTGGCCGAGCAGGTCGGCGAGGGAATCGCCGAACACGGCGATCTGCGTCGCCGGGTTGGTCTTCGGCTTGGCCGCCGGCGGCTTGGCGACCACGGGGGCCGGCTTGGGCTTCGGGCGCTGCACCGAGCGGCCGTCATGCGGGCGCTGGGCCTCGCGCGGGGCGGGGCGGGGCCGCGGGGTGCGGTAGCCGCCGGAGGCGGGCGGAGGCGCGGCGTATTGCGGCGGCTCGGCCGGCCGGTCCTCCCACGGCCAGTAGAACTGGCGCTGCGGCTCGGGCGGCGGAACGGGCCGGGCATAGCCGCGCCCGCCGTAGCCGTCCGGTGCCCGCCGCGGCGGGTAGCCGCCGTCGCCGTAACCGCCGCCCCACTGCGCGCGGGCATCGGGAACGACGGCGAGCAGGGCCGCCCCGCAGGCGAGGAGCCGCACTAGACGATCCGCACCCATCCGCCGCCCCCTCATCGCACCTCGCCGTGATTCCGGTGTCGTGACCGAGTGTAACGCGCCGGAACCCGGAAGGCACCCGCCCGTCACGGGGCGCTGGCGCGCACCCGCTCCAGCATCGCCGGGCTGGCGTAGCCGTCCGCCGGCAGGCCCACGCCGATCTGGTAGCGGCGCAGGGCTTCGCGCAGCCTCGGGCCGGCGCGGCCGTCGAGCGGCCCGTCGTAGAAGCCGCGCCCTGCGAGCCCCTCCTGGAGGGCCTTGATCCCGGCGCCGTCGAGGCGCGGTGCCGCGACCGGCCAGGGCGCGGCCAGACCGGCGCTGCCCGCGATCCGGTCGGCGAGGTGGCCGACCGCGAGCGCGTAGGCGTCGGAGGTGTTGTAGGCCCGGATCGCCTCGAAATTCGCGGTGATGAGGAAGACCGGACCGCCGAGCCCGCCGGGCAGGAACAGGCTCGCCTCGCCGTCGCCCGCGAGCGGCGCCCCGTCCGCCCGCCGCACCTTGCGGGCGGCGAAATCCCGCAGCGGAGCCCGGTAGCGGGACAGGTCGAAGCCCGCCGGCAGCACCACCTCGACGCCCCAGGGCAGGCCCGGCTGCCAGCCGGCGAGGCGCAGGAAATTCGCGATCGAGGCCAGGGAATCCGGCACCGAGGCCCAGATGTCGCGCCTTCCGTCGCCGTCGAAGTCGACCGCCGCCCGTAGATAGGCGGAGGGCAGGAACTGCACCTGTCCCATCGCGCCGGCCCAGGAACCGCGCATCCTGGCGGGGTCGACGTCGTGGTGCTCCAGGATCTCCAGGGCGGCGACGAACTCGTCGCGAAACAGGCTGCCGCGATGGCCGGCCGCCGCGAGCGTCGCGAGCGCCCGCAGGGTCGAGACCGACCCGGTCCCGGTGCCGAAATCCGATTCCACGCCCCAGAAGGCGAGCAGGACCGGGGCCGGCACGCCGTAGCGGGCCTCGACCGCCGCCAGGGTGGCGGCGCGCCCTGCCGCCTCGGTCCGCCCGCGGGCGACGCGGGCTCCCGACGCCGCCCCCGTCAGGTAGTCCCAGACCGGCCCGGGCGAACTCGCCCTGGCGGCGGGTGCGTGCGAGCACCGCCGGATCGGGCCCCGGCGCCTCGCGCAACGCCGCCTCGAAGGTGGCGCGGGACACGCCCCGGGCCTGCGCCTGCGGCCACAATCCGGCGAGGAAGGCGGAGAACTCCGCGCCCGCCGGGGCGGCGGGGAGCTGGCCCTGGGGTGCCGCCGCGCCGGGGCAGGCGGCGAGGAGCGCGAGGCCGAGGAGGGCGATCCGCATGCTCAGCGCTGGTTGCGCCGGACGAGCGCCTCCTCCCAGGTCAACGCCTGGGTGACGATGCCGCGCAGGTCGTCGTGGCGCGGCGTCCAGCCGAGTTCGGTGCGGATGCGGTCGGCCCCGGCGACGATCCGCGACGGGTCGCCGGCCCGGCGCGGCGACAGCCGCACCTCGAAATCGACGCCGGAGACCGACTTCACGACGTCGATCACCTCCAGCACCGAGTAGCCTCGGCCGTAGCCGCAATTGAGCGTCAGGCTGGCGCCGCCGCCGCGCAGGTGCGTGAGGGCGACCATGTGCGCCTCGGCGAGGTCGGAGACCTGGATGTAGTCGCGCAGGCACGAGCCGTCCGGGGTCGGGTAGTCGGTGCCGAACACCTCCAGGTGGCTGCGCTGGCCGAGGGCCGCCTGGGTCGCGACCTTGATGAGGTGGGTGGCGTTCGGGGTCGACTGGCCCGAGCGGCCGCGGGGGTCGGCGCCCGCCACGTTGAAGTAGCGCAGCACCACGTAGGTGATGCCGTGGGCCCCGGCGGCGTCCTCCAGCATCCACTCGGTCATCAGCTTCGAGCGGCCGTAGGGATTGATCGGGGCGGGCGTCAGGTCCTCGGGCACCGGCACCACCGCCGGCTCGCCGTAGACCGCCGCGGTCGAGGAGAAGATGACGTGGCGCACGCCGGCACGGATCGCCGCCTCGATCAGCGCCCGGGACTTCACCGTGTTGGCGAGATAATAGCCGAGGGGGTCGTCGACCGAGTCCGGCACCACGATCTTGGCGGCGAAATGCGCCAGCGCGTCGATGCCGTGCCGGCGGACCGTCTCCTCGACGAGGGCCTGGTCGGCGACGTCGCCGCGAACCAGGGTCGCTTCCGGCGGCAGGGCCCAGTCGAACCCGGTGGAGAGGTCGTCGATAACCACCACCTCGTCGTGCCCGGCATCGAGCAGGGCCAGAACCATGTGGCTGCCGATATACCCGGCGCCCCCAGTGACCAGAACCGCCATCCGCCCCCCCCGCGCGCAATCGGGATAGATCCGTAAACCGTGTTGCTTCGCCGTCAATAAAGCTGTCTCGCGTAAAAGCCACGCTGTAGAGGTAACCGACGCGGCCACCGCTTCCGCCGAGGGAGCGGGGCAGCCGATCGTGTCCTCGTCTCACCGGAACCCGTACGATGAAACGAATCCGCAAAGCCGTCCTCCCCGTCGCGGGCCTCGGCACCCGCTTCCTGCCGGCCACCAAGGCCGTTCCGAAGGAAATGCTGACGGTTGTCGACCGCCCGGTGGTGCAGCACGTCGTCGACGAGGCGAAGGAAGCCGGGATCGAGCACTTCATCTTCGTCACCGGCCGCGGCAAGGCGGTGATCGAGGATCATTTCGACATCGCCTTCGAGCTCGACCGCACGCTCCAGGAGCGCGGCAAGCAGGCGATGTACGAGGAGCTGAAGAAGGACCTGCCCGCCGCGGGCCAGACCAGCTTCACCCGCCAGCAGGCGCCGCTCGGGCTCGGCCACGCCGTGTGGTGCGCCCGCGAGATCGTCGGCGACGAGCCGTTCGCCGTGCTGCTGCCGGACATGCTGAGCCGTGGCTGCATGGGCCAGATGCTCGACGCCTACGAGCAGCACGGCGGCAACGTCATCGCCGTCGAGGAGGTCGCCCCCGACCAGACCCACCAGTACGGCATCGTCAGCGTCGGCAAGGAGTTCGGCGACACCTTCGAGATCACCGGGATGGTCGAGAAGCCCCCGAAGGGCACCGCCCCGTCGAACTTCATCATCTCGGGCCGCTACATCCTCCAGCCGGAGATCTTCTCGATCCTCGAGAACGGCGAGAAGGGAGCCGGCGGCGAGATCCAGCTCACCGACGCGATGATCAGGCTCGCCCAGACGCAGAGCTTCTTCGGCATGCGCTACCGCGGCAAGACCTACGACACCGGCTCGAAGCTCGGCTTCCTCACCGCCAACCTCGCCTACGGCCTGCAACGCGACGAACTGCGCGAGGACCTCAAGCGCGAGATCGCCGAACTGATGCGCGGGGCGTAGGCCCGGCATGCGCGATGGGCGGGCCCGTCTGGGTTCGCTCTCCCCTTGTCGAATCCCCGGTACACACCATTTCGACCGTGCCGGACCGCGACGCCATCGCGGTCCGGCTGCCCTCCTTGGGCGTTTCCTCCCTAGACTTCGGGCCGTTTCCGCGAGGAACGGTCCTTTTTTCTGCCCGGATCGTCCGCCCGTCGGCGGGCGCAACGTCCGGCTTCGGTCCTGTCGATCGTCGACGACCCCGCGTCGCAGCCGCCGAACCCTTCCGCGGTCGTGGCGTTGAGGCGGTTCGGGCGTTCCGCGCCCGCGCCGAGGACACGACCATGACCGACATCTCACGCCGCGGCCTGATCGCGGGAGCCGCCGTCCTCGCCGGCGGATCGGCCGGGGTCGCCGCGCCCGAGCGCGGCGCCGACATCCTCGGCCCGCGCAACCCGGCCCGGGAGGCCGAGGAGCCGTTCACCCTGCGGCCACCCAGGACCGACCACGGCACGATGCCGAACCTGAAATGGTCGTTCTCCGACAGCCATATGCGTCTGGAGGAGGGGGGCTGGGCGCGGCAGGCCACGACGCGCGAGCTGCCGGTCTCCACCGCGATGGCCGGTGTCAACATGCGGCTCAAGGGTGGGGTCGTGCGGGAGATGCACTGGCACAAGGAAGCCGAGTGGGCCTACATGCTCAAGGGCCGGGCGCGGATCACCGCGGTGGATCAGGACGGCCGGACCTTCGCCGACGACGTCGGCGAGGGGGATCTATGGTACTTCCCGAGCGGCATCCCGCATTCGATCCAGGGGCTGTCCGGTCCGGAGGACGGCTGCGAGTTCCTGCTGGTCTTCGACGACGGGCACTTCTCGGAGGATTCGACCTTCCTCATCACCGACTGGCTCGCCCACACCCCGCGCGACGTGCTGGCGAAGAATTTCGGCGTTCCGGTGGAGGCGCTCTCGGGCCTGCCGGACAAGGAACTCTACATCTTCCCCGGGCCGCAGCCGGGGCCGCTCGCCGCCGACCGCACCGGCGGGGCCGGGCCCGTGCCGAACGGCTTCAGCCACCGCATGCTGTCCCAGGAGCCGATCCGCTCCCGCGGCGGCACGGTGCGGATCACCGACTCGACGGTGTTCCCCGCCTCGAAGACCATCGCGTCCGCCCTGGTCGAACTGGAGCCCGGTGGCCTGCGCGCGCTGCACTGGCACCCGAATGGCGACGAGTGGCAGTACTATATCGAAGGCGAGGGCCGGATGACCGTATTCGGTTCGGAAGCGAAGGCCAGGACCTTCGATTACCGGGCCGGGGACGTCGGCTACGTGCCTTTCGCCATGGGGCACTACATCGAGAATACCGGCGCCGGAACGCTGCGCTTCCTCGAGATGTTCCGCAGCCCGACCTACGCCGACGTGTCCCTCAACCAGTGGATGGCGCTGACGCCGCACCCGCTGGTGCGGGCGCACCTCAAACTCGACGAGGCCGTGCTGGCGAAGCTGCCGGTCGGCAAGACGCCGGTCGGCAAGACGCCGGTCGTGCCGGGCTGAGGTCGCCTCACGATCCCGCGCCGGGCGAGGAGACCGCGAGGGCGAGGTAGCGTTCGTGCTTGCCGAAATCCGGCGCCGCTCCGGCTTCCTCGCCCGGTTCGAGCCGCACGCCGCGGGACCGTGCCTCGAAGGCCGGAAGCCCGGCCCCGTGCTGCCCGGCGCCGCCGTCGAACAGGCCGTCGAGGAGACCGGGCCGGCTGCTCCCGTCCGCCGTCAGCACCTGCCAGGAGACGGTCGCGGCCGTCGGCTCGCCGGGAGCCCGCGCCTGGGAGAACAACGCGCCGTAGGTCTGGCGCAGGTCGCCCCGCGACGAGACGAAGGTGCAGGTCGCGCCGCCGGTATGCCCGAGGACCAGACGGAGGTTCGGGTTCGTGGTGCAGGTCAGCGTCCCGGCCGTCCGCAACTCCGGCCGGGCGTCCGGGCGGGCGAGGGCGTAGCCGGCCGCGGTCGCGGCGAGGAGGGCGGCGGCGGAGGCGACGGCGAGCGGGCGCATGGCGGTGGTCCTGGCTGCGGAACCGGCCGGAGGGGCCGTGTCCGGGGCTTCTCCTGCGAAGCGTTGCCTGCACCCTGACGCGGCCGCGTTACGCGACGATGTTGCCGCGCATTGCGTGCCGGTTACATCGGGCCTTCAGCCGTCCGCGGGGGTGCACAGGACGTTCTGCCACGAGCCGAGATCGGCCGCGGTGATCGGAACCAGCCGATGGCGCTCGATGCGGGAGAACCGGTAGCCCGGCAGCGCCGCGAGCAGGTCTGCCGGCTCGTAGCCCGCCGCCTCGCAGGTCTCGGTGCCGATCTCGACGATCAGCCACGGGCGGAACCGCCGCAGGCTCTCGGCGGCGCCACGGATCGCCGGCAGTTCCGCCCCCTCGATGTCGAGCTTGATGCCGTCGAGCCGGGTGAGGCCCTCGCGGCCCACCACCGCGTCGATCGTCGTCAGGTCGATCTCGGCCGACAGGCGCCCGCGCTCGGCCGTCGCGTAGAGGGTGCCGAGACCCTCGTGCTCGGAGCCGTCGCAGTAGAGGCCGGTGCTGGCGTAGATCGCCTGCGTGCCGGGCCGGTCGGACACGCCGCTGGCGACCAGGCGGACCTGGGAGAAGCCGTTCGCCGCGACGTTCGCCGCGAGCTTGGCGTGGATCGCCGCCATCGGCTCGAAGGCGTAGACCGCCCCGGAGGTGCCGACGCGCTTGGCCGCCACCAGGGTGATCTCGCCGATGTTGGCGCCGACGTCGAAGAACACGCCGCCCGCGGGCAGGAGCCGGCGCAGCCATCGCACCACGTCGCGGTTGTAGTAGCCGAACCAGAAGATCTGGCTCGCCATGTGCTCGCGAAGGTCCAGGGCGATGCGCAGGTCGCCGTCGAAATCCGCGACCTCCCGGACGCCGTGCGCGTAGAAGCGGCGGCGGACGGCGTCGACCAGGGGATGGGTGCCGCGCACGCGGCGAAGCTGCACCGTCAGCTTCCGCGCCAGATGGATGGCCTGCACGCTTCCGTCTCCCGGTTCGAGCCTCCGAACCCGTCAAGTGCCCCGCCGCGGCCGCCGGCACAGTCCGGACCGAGTGCGTAGGTGCGCCGATGGTTAACCGCCGGAACCGGCGGCGGTCCAGGCGTCGATGGCGCGGCGAGCCTGTTCAGAATGATCCTAAATCACTGTGGTACTTGCGAAACGCGAATCGTCGATGACGGCTTTTCATCCCGGGCCGCAGCTTCTAGAGGGTCGGATCAGCCCCGCCGCCCCGCGGCCCCCGAGGATTCCGCATGCTCGCCCGCCGCCCTGCCCGAACGGCCTCTCTCCTGATCGCCGCCCTCGTCAGCCTGCCGGCCCTCGCGCAGGACGCCTCCGAGGGCGGGGGCGCCGTCGACGAGCCGGCCCCGGCCAAACCCGCTGCTCCGAGCCGCCCGGCGCGCAAGCCCGCGCCCAAGCCCGCGGCCGTGCCGGCCCATGCCCCGGCCCCGGCTGCCGCCACGGCCGCAGGCTGGCCGCCCGGAGCCAGCGCGGTGAGCGAGGTCTACGGCGACTGGACCATCAGTTGCAGCCGCGAGAGCGACAAGCGGCAGTGCCAGCTCTCGCAGTCACAGGGCGACTCCCGCACCGGGAACCGCCGCTTCAGCATCGAGCTGCAGCAGCCCCAGGATGGCCGCGCCCAGGGGCTGGTGCTGATGCCGCTGGGCGTCGGCATCGAGCCCGGCATCACCTTCAAGCTCGACGACGCCACCCTCGGCAAGGGCGCGTCGTACTCCACCTGCGTCGCCGCCGGCTGCCTTGCGCCGATCAGCTTCCCCACCGTCGCCACCGATGCGATGAAGACCGCCGTGACCCTCAGGGTCACCGGCACCAAGCCGGGCGGCGAGGCCGAGACCTTCTCCGTGCCCCTCGCCGGGTTCGCCGCCGCCCTGGCCCGGATCGGGCAGCTCACGGGCTGAGCACTGCCTATCGCTGCGGCAGGCGATTGCCGTCGGTGACGGCACTTCGCCGGGAGGGGGCCGATCCCGGCGGGACCCCGAGCTGGCATGAAACCTGCTCACCGGTAGGCAGGCTGGCCGCTCGGCCACTGGGCAAAGACGCCCGAGCCTTGGACAGGGATGTCCGACAGTCGGAATCCGGCAGACGAACCGCGAGGTGCCGTCGCGCCGACTTCCATCTGACAACGCGACGAACACCCCCGCGGGGGCAGCTGCGCGAGGCTCAACCCTATGGCCGACTTCAAGACCGTGATGAAATCGGGGCATCCCCCGACCCTGTTCGCCGCCTTCCTGTACTTCGATTTCTGCTTCGCGGTCTGGGTGCTCAACGGGGCGATGGGCCCGTTCATCACCGAGGCGTTCAAGCTTACCCCGGCCCAGACCGGGTTCATGATCTCGCTGCCGATCCTCGCCGGGGCGATCATGCGGTTTCCCCTCGGCGTGCTGGCCCAGTACATCGGCCGCAAGAACGCCGCCATCACCGAGATGGTGCTCATCATCCTGGCGATGGCGTTCGGCTTCTTCCTCGTCGACAGCTACAACGAGGTCCTGGCGATGGGCGTGCTGCTCGGCATCGCCGGCGCCTCGTTCGGCGTCGCCCTGTCGCTCGGCTCGGGCTGGTTCCCGCCCCGGTACAAGGGGCTGGCGATGGGCATCGCCGGGGCCGGCAACTCGGGCACCGTGCTCGCGGTGCTGTTCGCGCCGCCGCTCGCCCAGGCCTACGGCTGGCAGGCGGTCTACGGCTTCGCCGGCGCGACCATGCTGATCCCGCTCGCCGTGATGATCGTGTTCGCCAAGGAGCCGCCCGACCGCGAGCACCAGACCCTCAAGCAGCACGTCTCCTGCCTGTTCGAGAAGGACGGCTGGGCCTTCAACCTGATCTACATCATCACCTTCGGCGGCTTCATCGGGCTGTCGAACTTCCTGCCGACCTTCTTCTACGAGCAGTTCGCGGTCACCAAGGTGGAGGCCGGACGCCTCACCATGCTGGCCGCCCTGATGGGCTCGGTGATCCGGATCGCCGGCGGCTACTTCGCCGACCGCATCGGCGGCATCCTGGTGCTGACCGTGGTGCTGATGGCGGCGGTGGGCTCGTTCCTGCTCCTCACCACGGCGCCGTCGCTCCTGCTCACCACCGTGCTGTTCATGGTCTGCTTCGCGGCGCTCGGCGCCGGCAACGGCGCGCTGTTCCAGCTCGTGCCCCTGCGCTGGCCGGCCAACACCGCCGTCGCCGGTTCGATGATCGGCGAGGTCGGGGCGCTCGGCGGCGCGATCCTGCCGAACGCCATGGGCCTGTCGAAGCAGTATGCCGGCTCCTACGCCCTCGGCTTCGTGTTCTACGCCGCCTTCGCCACCGTGGTGCTGCTCTGCCTCGCCCTGTGGTCGCGCGGCTGGGTCGGCCGCTGGGTCGGCCCGCGCGGCAAGGCGCTGGGCGCCGAGGCCGCGGCACCGGCCCCGATCGTCGCCGGCGGCTACCCCGAGGGCGTCCGCTGACCGCCGACCCGTCCGGCGCGAACGAGCAGGGCCCGCGGCTCCCGCAGGAGCCGCGGGCCCTGGCGTGTCATACGGTTTCCGACTGATCGCTCGGCGATCCCTGCGCAATCGCTTCGCGATGCGGAAACCGGCTTCGCTCAGGCGTGTGGAGCCTCCAGCTCCACCGCGCGGGCTGGTGATACGATGTCCGGAACTGATCGTCCGGAAATCGTATCACACGGTTTCACTTCTTCGCCGGAGCGTCGGGGTTCTGCCCGGACGGGCTCGGGGTGCGGTGTGGAAGGGGCTGCTGCGGCTCCTGGCCGGCGGGGTAGGAGGTCGGCGCGTTCGGCACCGGACGGTTCCTGTTCTCGCTCACCGATTGCCCGCCGGGATTGGGCGCGTCCTTTGCCGCCGATTCCTCCCGCGGGATCGGTGCCTGAACCCAGCCATCGGTGGCGCTGCGCGACTTGTCGCCCATCACGTCCTGCCCCTTGATCTCGCCGGGCTGGGTCTGGGCCGAAGCCGGCAGCGAAGGGACGGCCAGCGAAGCGGCGACGGCCAGGGCTGCGAAGAGGCGGGGCTTGAGATCGCTCACGGGCACGCTCGGGTTGGCGGGCAGCAGGGTTGGCCGACAACGTGACCCCGGCAGGTGGGGTTCCGGTCCGGCGGGCGCCCGCGACCGACCGGAGCCGCTTCCCGGCCCGGCCGCAAGCGTCCGGCGAGGTGGGCGAACTCGACACCTCGTCGGAATCGCCACCCGGTCGGCGTAAGGCCAAGGTCGCGACCGATCCGGGCCGATGCAGGGACCCGGTCGCGGCCCACGATGCCGCGGATGCCGAAGTCGAGGGAGGCGACAGGAGTTCGGGCGCGGCTGGCGCGGATGGTCGCTGCCGGCTGCGCGGTTCTCCTCCACCCTCCGGCTACCCTTCCGGCGCCTCGTCCCGATCGCAGCAAGCCTCTTGACCCCGGCGCGGCCCCGGGCGACGCCGCGCCGGAGACGGCCCTTGCCCGGGCCACCATGGAGTGTGGCCCGATGAGCCAGGACAACGCGCCCGACACCCCGCCGACCGACCTGATCGCGCGCCTGCGCGACGTCCTCGGTCCCGCCGGCCTGCTGACCGATCCCGCCGACCTGGAGCCGTTCGCGATCGACTGGCGGCGGATCTTCCCCGGCCGGCCGGCCTGCGTCGCCCGTCCGGCCAGCACTGCCGAGGTCGCCGCGGTGGTGCGGCTGTGCCGCGAGGCCGGGGTCGCGGTGGTGCCCCAGGGCGGCAATACCGGGCTCGCCGGCGGCGCGGTGCCGGACGCCTCGGGCCGGCAGGTGGTGCTGTCGCTCGGCCGCATGACCGCGATCCGCGCCATCGACCCGGTCGGGCTGACGATGACGGTCGAGGCCGGCTGCGTCCTGAAGCTCGCCCAGGAGGCCGCCGGACGGGAGGGCCGCCTGCTGCCGGTGAGCTTCGCCGCCGAGGGCTCGGCGATGGTCGGCGGCGCCATCGCGGCCAATGCCGGCGGCCTCAACGTGGTGCGCTACGGCATGACCCGCGGCATGGTGCTGGGGCTCGAGGTCGTGCTCGCCGACGGCACGATCGTCGACGGGCTGCGGGCCCTGCGCAAGGACAATGCCGGCTACGACTGGAAGCAACTGTTCATCGGCAGCGAGGGAACGCTCGGCATCGTCACGGCGGCGGTGCTGCGCCTCGTCGCCCGGCCGCGCCACGTCGCCACCGCCCTGCTCGCGGTGCCGGACCCGGCGGCGGCCCTGCGCTTGCTGACCCTGGCGCAGGAGGAACTCGGCGACAGCATCCAGGGCTTCGAGCTGATCTCCGCCACCTCCCTCGCCCTCGTCGCCCGCCATGCCGGCCTCGCCAGCCCGGTCGGCGCCACCGGCTGGCACGTCCTGATCGAGGCGGCCTCGTCCCTGCCGGGCCTGCGCGAGGCGGCCGAGGGCATGCTCGCCACCGTCCTGGAGCGGGAGGACGCCACCGACGGCGTCATCGCCGAATCGGGCCAGCAGGCCGCCGCCCTGTGGGCCCTGCGCGAGAGCGTCACCGAATCGGAAGCCCGCGAGGGCCGCAGCGTCAAGCACGACGTCTCGGTGCCGATCACCGCGATCCCCGCCTTTTTGGAGGAGGCGGGCGAGGCGCTCGCCGCCGGCGCACCGGGCACCCGGGTCAACGCCTTCGGCCACATGGGCGACGGCAACATCCACTACAACGTGCTGGTCGAGCCCGCCCACGACGCCGACGCGATCAACCGGCTCGTCCACGGCGTGGTCGACCGCTTCGGCGGCAGCATCTCGGCCGAGCACGGCATCGGCCAGTACCGGGTGGCGGAACTCGCCCGCCACAAGCGCCCGGAGGAACTCGCCCTCGCCCGCCGCATCAAGGACGCCCTCGATCCCGACGGGCTCCTCAACCCGGGCAAGGTCCTGCAGGGCAAGGTCCTCCACGGCAAGATCCCGGCCCGCGAAGTCCCGCCGGGCGCCGGTCCTGCGCGGTCCTGAAGGCGGAGGTCAGTTCACCGTCGCCTCGTCGAGGCGGAAGGCGAAGGTGGCGCTGTAATCGTCCCGGTCGGCCAGGGCCGGGGCGAGGGACGGCCTGGCCGCGTGGCGCACGGTGATGATCTGCAATCCCGGTTGCCGGATCGGCACCGTCGCGACGCCGGCCTCGTCGGTGACCGAGACCGGCGGCTGGCGGTGGTCGAGGTCCCCGGCGCTGTCGCCGTAGAACAGGGCCGCGCCCGCCAGGGAACGGCCGCGGTACAGCACCCGGACGCGGACCGCGCCGGCACTCGCGCCCGGCACCTCCAGCGGCACGATCTCCAGAACGTGCCCGACCACCCGCTGCCAGGGCGCCTCGGGGCCGAGCGCCGCCTTGGCGAAACGGACGGTCCAGCGTCCCGTCTCCGCGTCCGGCTCCATCAGCCGGCTGGTGTTGCGGCTGGCGCCGTCCTTCAGGGTCACCCAGTAGCCGCTGTCGTAGGTCGCCGCGACGAGTGTGCGGGACGGCTTCGACGGCAGTGCCGCGACCAGGGCCGGCGGCACGTCTGGGGCGCTCTGCGTGACCTCGGGCAGCAGGTTGGCGCTCGCGTCCGGCGTGAGGGCGACGAGGGAGAGGAGTTTCGGCCGGCTCGGCACCCGGCGGTCCCGCGGCGAGCCGAAATTCACCCGGACCTGCGGGCCGGCCTCGCCGCTGCTCGCCGTCAGCCACAATTCCTGCGCCGCGGCCCCGCCGGGCAGGGCGAGCCCGAGCGCGAAGGCGAGGGCGGCGGCTGATCGAAGGGCTCGCTTCATGACGGTCGGTCGTGCTCCCGAGTGGTCAGGCTCCCGCGCGAGCCGTGCGCGAGGGTGGGCGGTCTGCCGACGTCCCGAGGGGGCAACGCACCGCGGGAGCCGATCGCTCCCCCCGAGCCGGGCGCGGTCATGCCCCGGCTCCCGGCCGGGCGGGGTCGAGGAGGATCGAGAGGGCGAGCGCCATCAGCCGAGGACGGATTCCGGCACCCGCAGGGCACCCTTCGGCGAGCCAAGCCGTCCGGGCCGCGGCGAGGGCCTGCCCGATCCCCGGGCCCGGACGGGCCCCCTTCGCGATCAGGGCCGCGCCGGTGAGCGGAAACACCGGCACCGGCTCGTGGCCGGACACGAAGGCGTCCAGTTGCTCCCGCCCCGCTTCGGCGAGGACCGGGCGCGGCTCGCCGGCGAGGACCGTGCGCGCGTCGGCGAGGGCCGCGAGCCCGTGCTGCGCGACGAGACGGCGCAGCGCCGGCGCGTCGATCGGCCCGGTCGCGCCGTGCAGGCTCGCGGCGGCGCGGGCATAGGCCGCGAGCCGGGCGTGCTCGGCCTTCGACAGCCGCAGCGTCTCCCGCAGGCGGTCGGCATCGGCCTCGCTGTGCACGAGCAGCGCGGCGAGCCGCAGTACCGGGTCTGGCGTCCCGCCGGCGGACAGGCGGGCGAGGCGACCGAGATCGCCGACCCCGCCGGTCAGCCGTTGCAGCAGGCCGGTGCCGGACAGGATCGCCGCCGCCGGCGGGGCCCCGGGCGCCGGCAGGAGCTTGAGCAGTTCGGCGCGCACGCGCTCGCGCGAGAGGCCGTCGAGGCCGTCGCGGGCCGCGACCGCGGCGGACAGCCCGTCCGGGTCGGGGGCGCCGTGCCCGTAGCGGGCGTGGAAGCGGAAGAAGCGCAGGATCCGCAGGTAGTCCTCGCGGATGCGCTGGGCCGCCTCGCCGATGAAGCGCACCCGCCCGGCGGCGAGGTCGGGCAGGCCCCCGACCGTGTCGCGGACCTCGCCCGCGGCGTCGGCGAACAGGGCGTTGATGGTGAAGTCGCGCCGCTCGGCGTCGCGGGCGAAATCGCGGCCGAAGCGCACGACGGCGTGGCGGCCGTCGGTCTCGACGTCCTCGCGCAGGGTCGTGACCTCGAACGGCTCGCCCTCGGCCACGACCGTCACGGTGCCGTGGGCGATGCCGGTCGGCACGGGCTTCAGCCCCGCGGCGGCGGCCCGGCGGGCGGTCTCCTCCGGCAGCAGGGTGGTGGCGAGGTCGATGTCGGTCACCGGCCGGCCGAGCAGCGCGTCGCGCACGGCGCCGCCGACGAGCCGGGTTTCCTCCCCCGGCGCCTCCAGGGCCTCCAGGACCCGGCGCAGGCGCGAGCGCCGGCACAGGGCGTGCAGGCCGGCCTCGTCGAGGGCGGCGCTCACCGGAACTGCCCCGGGACCACCCGGCCGTTCTCGATGTGGGTCGGCACGAAGCCGCCGGGATGGCGCTCGGCCGAGAGCCCGGCCTGGAGCAGCCAGGCCACGACCAGCACCGCCCCGACGATGGCGAGCCGCATCGCCTGATCGCTCCAGTGGATCCAGGCGAACGGGTTGCGTCGGCGCAGCAGCAGGTAGAGCCCGTAGATGCCGAACGGCGCCAGGAACAGCAGGACCTCGTCGAGGAGGGAGCGGATCATCGCGGCGGGTCTTCGCGCAGGCGCTCGTAGAGGTTGCGCACGATGCCGGCCGTGACGCCCCAGATGTAGCGCTCGCCGAACGGGATGGCGTAGTAGCGCCGCTGCCGGCCGCGCCATTCCCGGCTGTGCAGGGCGTGGTTGGCGACGTCGAGCAGGAAGTCGAGCGGCACCTCGAACGCGTCGGCGACCTCGTCGGGGTTGAGGTGCAGCTCCGCCTCCGGCGCCACGAGGCCGACGACGGGCGTGACGAGGAAGCCGGTGCCCGACAGGTAGGGGTCGAGGTAGCCGAGCGGGCGCACGGCGTGGCGGGCCAGCCCGATCTCCTCCTCGGCCTCCCGCAGGGCCGCCGCCAGCGGCGAGGCGTCGGCCGGGTCGATCTTGCCGCCCGGGAAGGCGATCTGCCCGGAATGGTCGCGCAGATGGGCGGCGCGCTGGGTGAACAGCACCGCGACGGTGCCGTCCCGCGGCACCAGCGGCACCAGCACGGCGGCGAGCCGCGGCGGGCGCGCCAGCGCCGCCTCGAGCACGTCGGGTTCGAGGTCGTGGTCGCCGCGGGGGGTCGAGGTCGGGTCGTGCGGGCCCGGCGGATCGGCGCGCAGCCCCGCCCGCACGCGAGCGAGCGTCGCGGCGAGGGCCTCGTCGGCCGCCGCGTCGGAGAACGCGATCACGGCAGGTCGGCGGCGGGCTGGATGCGGTGGAAGCGCCCGCCGGCCGCGAGGCCGAACCAGCGCTCGCCCGCGTCCTCGCGCTCCTCGCCCATCTCGACGAGGTCGTAGGTCAGGGCGCGGGTCACCAGCGCCCACAGGTCCCCCCGCACCCGCAGGTAGGGCTTGAGGCCGCCTTCGGCGTCGTGCTCGAAGCGCAGCGGGTGCTCGGCGTCGAGGGGCACGAGGTCGTCGACGTTGGTCCGGAACGCGATGGTGCGCGCGTCGCCCTCGCCGTCCACCGCCATCTCGACCGCGAGGAACGGGGCATCCTCGACCTCGATCCCGACCCGCTCGACCGGCGTGACCAGCACCGTGCGCCCGTCGGGGTCGCGCCGCAGGATCGAGGCGAACAGCCTGACCAGGGCCGGGCGGCCGATCGGGCTGCCGTTGTAGTGCCAGGTGCCGTCGGCCGCGATCCGCATCGGGATCTCGCCGCAATAGTCCGGGTTCCACCGCTCCACCGGCGGCGGGCCGCGGCGCCCGGCCTCGGGGCCGAGGGCGGCGCTGAGGCCGTCGAGGACTCCCTGGGGCGAGACGCCGTGCGGTTCGTTCGTCATCCGCGGCAAGATAGTGGAGCCGGGACGGAAGTGCACCGGGGAAGTGCACCGGGTCGGCGCCGGTTCGTGGACGGCCGTTCGCTGCCTCGCGTCGCCGACCGGGCCGCCGACGCGTCCGACGTCTTTGACTTTTGGCAATTGTCAGATCTCTGCGTCCGTATCACCAGCCCGCGCGGCGGAGCTTTGCTCCGCACGCATGAGCGAACCTGGTTTCCGCATCGCGAAGCGATCAATCGGAAATCGTATGACGGACTTGACCCAAGCGGAGTTGCCCGCTGCAATCCCGTCAGCGGGGGCGGTGCTGCGTCATGTCTGCCGTCGGCGCGGTTCCGTCGCCGACGTCGCGGCGGCTTCGACGCCGGCTGTCCGCCTTCGGCGGGATGGTGCCTGAGGGAATGTCACGATGGTGGCGATGACCGATCCGCTCGTCTGGCCGCCGGGCACCGGGGAGATGGCCGGGCGGATCCGCGGCCACGACTGGATGGCGACGCCCCTCGGGCCGCGGACGGCGTGGTCGCCGCGGCTCAGGCTCCTGGTCGAGATGATGCTCGCCAGCCCGCTGCCGACGACCCTGCATTGCGGACGGGATGCGCGCATCCTGCTCTACAACGATGCGGCGGCGCGGGTCCTCGGCTCCGAACACCCGCTCGCGTTCGGGGGCCCGGCGGGCGATGGCCGGTCCGCGGGAACGGCCGTGCCGGCGCCGCTGCTCGACCGGGCCTTCGACGGCGAGACGGTCGGACCCGGGGCAGCCTCGCCCGTGCCCGACGGGCAGCCGGTATCGCTGATCACGCCGGTGCGCGAGGAGGGCGGCGATGTCGCCTACGTGTACGCGGCCTGGGTGGGCGGCTTCCTCCGCCCCGCCGCGCCGGCCGTGGACGAGCGGGCGTCGCGCGAGACCCAGATGCGGCAGGCTTTCCTGCTCAGGCTCAGCGACGCCCTGCAGCCGGTCGTCGATCCGGCGGCGATCCGGGAGCGGGCGGCCCGGATCCTCGGCGAGCAGCTCGGCGCCGAGCGGGCGGTCTTCCTGGTTCTCGCCGGCCGTGCCGAGGCGCCGCCGGAGCCGGCCGGCCTCCGGATCTTCGCCGCATGCCCGGTGGTGCTCGCCGCCCTGCGCGCCGGAGAGCCGGTGGTCGTCTCCGACGCCGAGGCGTCGCCGCCGCTCTCCCCCGATGCCGCGGCGGCGTTGCGCGCCCTGTCGCTGCGCTCCGCCGTCAGCCTGCCGGTCGTGAAGCAGGGGCGGCTCCTCGCCTGCATGTGCGTGTTCAGGGCGCGGCCCCATGCCTGGACCGAGCCGGAGCTCGCGCTGGTCCGCCACGCCGCCGAACGGACCTGGGCCGCCCTCGACCGCGCCCGCGCCGAGGATCGCATCACGCGCAGGAACGCCGTCCTCACCGGCATCAACCGCATCTTCCGCGAGGCCCTGGCGGCCCGCACCGAGGAGGAGCTGGGTCGGTTCTGCCTCGCCGTCGCCGAGGAGGTGACCGGGAGCGCGTTCAGCTTCCTCGGCGAGGTCAACGCCGGCACGAACCGGCTCAACGAGATCTCGGTGAGCGATCGCGGCTGGGACGCCTTCGCGATGGACGATCCCGCCTTCCCGAAGGGGAGGCCGCCCACCGGCCTGCGGATCCACGGCATCTACGGCCGCGCGCTCCTCGACGGCAAGGGCCACATCGCCAACGAACCCGCCGCGCATCCCGATCGGGTCGGCGTGCCGCAGGGGCATCCGCCGCTGAAGGCGTTCCTCGGCGTGCCGCTGATCGAGGCGGGGCGCACGATCGGCCTGATCGGCCTGGCCAACCGCCCGGGCGGCTACCGGCAGGAGGATCTGAGGACCGCCGAGACGCTGGCGCCGGCCATCCTTCAGGCGCTCCGCAGCAAGCGGACGAGCGATGCGCTGCGCGAGAGCGAGGCGCGCTTCGCCCAGTTCGCCGCCTGCTCGTCGGACGCGCTGTGGATCCGCGAGGCGGCGGGCCTGACGCTGGAATTCGCCAGCCCGTCCGTCGCGACGGTCTACGGCATCGCCCCGGCGGATCTCCTCGGCGACGTCCGCCTCTGGGCGGCGCTGATCGTGCCCGAGGATCGCGCCGCCGCCCTGGAGGCTCTCGAACGGGCGCGGCACGGGGAGGCGGTCGCGCACGAGTTCCGCATCCAGCGCCCCTCCGACGGCGCGTTCCGCTGGATCCACACCACGACGTTCCCGCTCTTCGACGCCCGGGGCGGCGTCCAGCGCATCGGCGGCATCGCCGAGGACGTGACCGACGCCCGGCTGTCGAGCGAGCATCAGGCGGTGCTGGTCGCCGAGTTGCAGCACCGGGTGCGCAACATCATGGCGATGATCCGCTCCATCAGCCTCCATACCGCCGAGCGGGCCGGGAGCGTGTCCGACTACGCCGCCCTGCTGGCCGGCCGCCTCCTGACCCTGGCCCGGGTCCAGACCCTGCTCACCCGCGGCGGCAATGCCGGCGTCGGCATCCGCACCCTCGTCGCCGACGAACTCGCCGCCCAGGCCGCGCACGAGGAGCAGTACGCCCTGACCGGGCCGGATCTGGTTCTGGCGCCCAAATCCGCCGAGGTGCTGACCCTCGCGGTTCACGAGCTGACGACCAACGCCCTGAAGTACGGCGCCCTCGCGACCCGCACCGGCCGGGTCGCCGTGCAGTGGTGGCTGACCAGGGACCACGGGCAGCCGTGGCTGTGCTTCCACTGGATCGAGCACGGCGCGCCCGGCCGGCCGGAACCGGAGCAACAGCGCCGGCGCGGCTTCGGCAGCGAGCTGATCGAGGCGCGCCTGCCCTACGAACTCGGCGGCCGGGGCGAGCTGAGGATCGGGCCGTGCGGGGCGCACTGCGTGCTGGAATTCCCGCTCCGGGACGGCGCGAGCATCCTGGCGACGGATGCGCCCGAGGCGGCGTCGATGAAAGGGGGGACGCTCGACATGGCCGGCATGGTGGATCTGAGCGGCGAGTGCATCCTGGTGGTCGAGGACGATTTCTATCTGGCGACCGATACCGCGCGGGTGGTGCGGCGTGCCGGGGGAACGGTGCTGGGCCCGTGCCCGAGCGAGGCGGCGGCGCGGGCGGTGCTGGCGGCGGGCGCGCCGACCGGGGCGGTGCTGGACATCAACCTCGGGGCAGGCCCCTCGTTCGCGCTGGCGCGCGAGCTGCGCGGCCGCGGCATCCCGCTGCTCTTCATCACAGGCTACGACGAGGCGGTGATCCCGGCGGAGTTCGCCGGGGTCGCCCGGTTGCAGAAGCCGGTCGAACTGGCCGAGATCGTCGGCACCCTGGGCAGGATCGCGCGGGGCGGGTCGGCCTGAGCAGACTTGCGTTGGCAGGCCAGCGCTTCGTCCGCTCAGGTTCTCGTCGTGCCGCAGGTTTTCGTCGCAAAACCGGTGACCACTTTTGCGAAGCCTGCTCGGAGAGCGACCCGACGAGGGATACCGCCGCGTCGCAGGTCTTCGGCCCGGCCGACGAGATCCTCGGCGGGCCGGCGCCGGCGGCGCGACCCGGGACGGCTCACGCGCCCCGCCACCGCCCCGCCGCGGCCCGCACCCGGCGGGAGATCCGGCCGCGCAGCGCGCCGGCATAGGAGCGCAGCCCGCGCGCGTGCGCCGGGCGGTCGGCGGCGTCCCGGGCGTCGAGGTCGTCGAACGCCTCGGCGCGGGCGACCAGCTCGGCCGCCACCGCCCGCGGGTCGGGAATCGTCCAGCGGAACTCGAAGCCCTCCGCCGGCGCGTAGCGCGTGCCGGCGAGATGGTAGTACCGGGCGGCGTTGCCGGCGAGGCGGTCGACCAGCCCGAAATTGGCGTTCACCGCCGGCATCCAGTTGAGGCCGATCAACCGCCGTCCGGGCGCGGCGAAGATCGTGGTGTGGAAGGCCGACCCGGTCGAGCCGAGGATCAGCCGGCGCCGGCTCAGCAGGCGCACCTGCTCGCCGAAGGCCAGCCGCTCCGGATAGGCGATCTCGACGCCGCGCCGGTCGAGTTCGCCGACGAGGTCGTCCTCGTTGGCGATCCGGGCGATGCCGGTCGCGAGCCGGCTCTTCGACAGGTAGAGCGGCCGTTCGTCGGCATCGGCCTCGGCGGGATCGTAGAAGCCGGCGCCGATCCGCCGGCACAGGTCGGCGAACACGATGTGGGCCTCGACCTGGGCCAGGAAGGACGGGGCCGGCACGATCAGCCGCGTCAGCCGCGTCGGACGGTCGAAGGCGACGAGGTCCTCGGGCGAGAGCCCGAGCCGGCCGAGGATCGACCGGAGGAAGTCGAGGGCGCCGAAGGCCGGCAGCGGATCGAAGGTGTGGATCAGAAGCCGGAGCGGCCGACCCTCGCGGGCGGCGAGGGGCCACAGCCGCGACAGCGAATCGATGATGAAGTGCCCGTAATGCGGCACGAGGTGGCCGAGATAGAGGTACTCCGCCTCCGGCGCCGCGGGCACCCCGGCGGGATCGGGCAGGGGGCCGTCGACCCCGTCGGGCCCGATCCGGCCGTCCGGGCCGAACACGCCCCAAGGCCCGTCGAAGCTGTGGGGCAGGTAGAGCGCGTCGGCGACCTCCCGCAGCGCCGGCCGATCCTCGCGCAGCCCGCACTCGCCCCACCAGTCGCGGCAGCGTCGAAGCCTCGTGGCCATCCCGTCCCGTCTCTGCCCGCCGCCGCATCCCCGGTCGCGGCACCCTCGTGGCGCGCAACGGTCCTGGCGGCCCCGCCGCCGGGATATGGCGCCGCCGGCGGGGGAGGGCAATCGACCCGCCTCGCGACCTCCGCCGGGCGCGGCGCGAGGCCCGCCGCCTGCGGGCGCGACGACACGGCCGCCGGCGAATCCGCCCGCCGCGCCGCCTTTCCGCTTGCCTGCCGAAGCGGCGGCTCCCCATGATGCCGGCCTCCGATCCCGACCCGCACCCGTGAGGCGCCCTCGCTGCCGATGACCGAGCACGCCGCCGCTTCCGCCTCCTACAAGGAGGCCATCCTGTTCCTGGTCACGGCGGGCCTCGTGGTGCCGCTGTTCCACCGGCTGCGCATCAGCCCGGTTCTCGGCTTCATCGGCGCCGGCGCCCTGCTCGGTCCCTCGGGCCTCGGCCGGCTCACCGAAGCGGCGCCCTGGCTCGCCGACGTCACCATCGGCAACCGCACCGAGATCGCCCACCTCGCCGAACTCGGGGTGATCTTCCTCATGTTCATGATCGGGATCGAGCTGTCGTGGGAACGGCTGCGCATCCTGCGCCGCCTCGTCTTCGGCTTCGGCTCGCTCCAGGTCCTCGCGACCAGCGCGGTGCTCGGCGGCCTGCTGGCGCTCCTCGGCGTCGCGCCGGCCGCCGCGATCCTGGTCGGGCTGGCGCTCGCCCTGTCCTCCACCGCGGTGGTGCTGCCGGTGCTCGCCGAGCAGAAGCGCCTCAACGCCCCGGCCGGCCGTGCGAGCTTCGCGGTGCTGCTGTTCCAGGACCTCGCCGTCGCGCCCGTGCTGTTCGCCATCGCGGTGCTCGGCCGCAAGGACGGCGGCGCGCTGAGCGGCCTCGCCCTGGCGCTGGGACAGGCCGCGGTGGCGCTCGCGCTCCTCGTGGTCGCCGGGCGGCTCGCCCTGCGGCCGCTGTTCCAGCTCGTCGCCCGCACCCGCAGCACCGAGCTGTTCATGGCCGCCTGCCTGCTCGTCATCGCGGTCACCGCGCTGGTGGCGGCGGCGAGCGGTCTGTCGATGTCGCTCGGCGCCTTCGTGGCCGGGCTGCTCCTCGCCGAGACCGAGTACCGCCGCGCCATCGAGGCGACGATCGACCCGTTCAAGGGTCTGCTTCTCGGGGTGTTCTTCGTCTCGGTCGGCATGAACCTCGATCCGGCCCAGCTCGTGCGCGCGCCGGTGGCGGTCCTCGGACTCGCGCTCGGCCTCATCGCCGTCAAGGCCGCGATCATCGTCTCGGTGGCGGCGGCCTTGCGCCTGCCGCGACCGGTGGCGATCGAAGCCGCCCTGCTGCTCGGGCCGGGCGGCGAATTCGCCTTCGTGCTCCTCGGCGGCGCCATCGTCGCCGGCCTCGTGCCCGAGGAGGTCGGGCAGGCGGCGCTCATCGTCACCACCGTGACGATGGTGCTGATCCCCGGCCTCGCGGCGCTGGCCCGCCGCCTCGCTGCCCGCGCCGACCGGCGCAACCTCGGCCGCGCCAGGGCCGAGCCGCCGCCACCCGAACGCCAGCCCGGCCGGGTCATCATCGCGGGCTACGGCCGGGTCGGGCGGCTCGTCGGCGAGATGCTGGCCCGCCACAAGGTGCCCTACCTCGCCCTCGATCTCGACGCCGCCCGCGTCGCCGAGCAGCGGCGGCTCGGCAACCCGGTCTATTTCGGCGACTCGGCCAACACCGAGATGCTGCGCCGCTGCGGCATCGCCACGGCGCGGGCCCTCGTCGTCACCCTCGACCAGCCGAGCGCCGTCGAGGCGGCGGTGCTCGCCGCCAAGGCCGAGCGGCCCGACCTCACGGTGGTCGCCCGGGCGCGGGACGCCCGCCACGCCACCGCGCTCTACGAGATGGGCGTCGACGACGCGGTGCCGGAGACGATCGAGGCCTCGCTCCAGCTCTCCGAGGCGGTGCTGGTCGACGTCGGCGTGCCGATGGGCCACGTCATCGCGTCGATCCACGAGCGCCGCGACGAGTTCCGGGCGCTGCTCAAGCGCAAGGAATCGGCGCCCGCACCGGAATTCGCCTCCCGCCGCACCGTGGGCAAGGCCGGGCGGGCATGACGCGCCAGCGTTTCGGCCCCCAGCAGGAGGCCGCCCTGAAGGCGGTCTCGGACTGGCTGCGGCAGGGCTCGCCCCGGGGCTCCCCCAAGGTCTTCCGCCTGTTCGGCTTCGCCGGCACCGGCAAGACCACGCTCGCCCGGCGGCTGGCCGAGGACGTCGAGGGCGGGGTGCTGTTCTGCGCCTATACCGGCAAGGCCGCCTCGGTGATGCGCGCCCGCGGCTGCCCGGACGCCACCACGATCCACAGCCTCATCTATCGCACCCGCGAGGATGCCGAGGGCGGGCCGGCCTTCACCCTCAACCGCACCGGACCGGTGAGCAAGGCGGCGCTGGTCGTCATCGACGAGTGCTCGATGGTCGATGCCGACCTCGGCAACGACCTCCTGTCGTTCGACGTGCCGGTGCTGGTTCTCGGCGACCCGGCCCAGTTGCCGCCGGTGCGCGGCGGCGGCTTCTTCACCGAGGCCGAACCGGACGTGATGCTGACGGAAGTCCACCGGCAGGCCGAGGGCGACCCGATCGTGCATCTCGCGATGCGGGTGCGCGAGGGCGGGCGGCTGGAGCCGGGCGAGTACGGCGCCAGCCGGGTGATCCCGCGCCGGGGCATCGATCCGCAGACGGTGCTCGCCGCCGATCAGGTCCTGGTCGGGCTCAACCGCACCCGCCGGCTCTACAACGGCCGCATCCGCGAGCTGATCGGCCATGCCGACCCGATGCCGGCGGTGGGCGAGAAGCTGGTCTGCCTGCGCAACGACCGCACCAAGGGCCTGCTCAACGGCTCGACCTGGACGGTGCAGGCCCTGCGCGCCGCGCCCCGGCCCGACCTCGTGCGCCTCGACGTGGTGCCGGAGGACGATCCGGCGCTTCGCCGCAAGCCGCAGGACATCCGGGTGCTGCGCTCGGTGATCCTCGGCAGCGACGAGGAGGTGCCGGCGATGCTCAAGCGCGAGACCGAGGAATTCACCTACGGCTACGCGCTGACCGTGCACAAGGCGCAGGGCTCGCAATGGGACAGGGTGGTGCTGTTCGACGAATCCTTCGCTTTCCGCGAGCACGCCCGGCGCTGGCTCTACACCGGGCTGACCCGGGCCGCGGAGGCGATCACGGTGGTGGTGTGACGCTGCTCCCGGAGCCGGCGGGGGCGCTGCCTCAGGACTCGTCGAGGATCAGGCTGCACAGGCACAGCACGAAGACGAAGAACGAGGAGCCGAGGAGGAGCAGCAATCCGATCATCCGAGATCCCTCCAGTGGGGCGCCCTTCACCGCGCATGGCGGCTCTTCGCCGTCGAGGAGGCGGAGTACGGGGTCGCCTTTGCATGAGTGTTTCGTAGAGGGAATCCGAAGAGGGCCGCGCCGGACCACCGGAAGTCCTGGTTGGTCCGCTCTCGACAGGCTCGGTCGAAGGCCCCGCGGAGGCCTCAGGCTTCCGTTCGCGAACCCCTTCCCCCCGGCGCTCCGGTATGGGATGAGCCGGTCCATGACCACGGATTCCAACCCCGACGTCACGGCGCTCAAGGCCGAGGCCACCGCCTGGTTCTCGACCCTGCGCGACCGGATCTGCGCCGCCTTCGAGACCCTGGAGGACGAGGCGGCCGGACCGTTCCCGCCCGAGACCGCCGTGCCGGGACGGTTCGAGCGCACGCCCTGGACCCGCACCGACCACGGCGGGGCGCCGGGCGGTGGCGGCACCATGGCGATGCTGCGCGGCCGGGTGTTCGAGAAGGCCGGCGTCCACGTCTCGGCGGTGCACGGCGAGTTCGCCCCCGAGTTCCGCGGCCAGATCCCGGGCGCGGCCGAGGATCCGCGCTTCTTCGCCACCGGGATCTCGCTGATCGCCCATCCGTGGAACCCGCACGTGCCGACCGTGCACATGAACACCCGGTTCGTGGTGACGACGAAGGCGTGGTTCGGCGGCGGCGGCGACCTCACTCCGGTCCTCGACCGGCGCCGGAACCAGGACGATCCCGACAGCGTCGCGTTCCACGCCGCCTACCGGGCGGCCTGCGAGCGCCACCCGGCGGCGGATTACGCCCGCTACAAGGCGTGGTGCGACGACTACTTCCACCTCAAGCACCGCGACGAGCCCCGCGGCATCGGCGGCATCTTCTACGACTATCACTGGACCGGCGACCCGGCCGCCGACCTCGCCTTCACCCGCGACGTCGGCGAGGCGTTCCTCGCCGCCTATCCGGGCATCGTCAGGCGCAACGTCGCCACGCCCTGGACCGAGGCCGACCGCCACGAGCAGCAGGTGCGGCGCGGGCGCTACGTCGAGTTCAACCTCCTGTACGACCGCGGCACCATCTTCGGGCTCAAGACCGGCGGCAACGTCGCGTCGATCCTCTCGTCCATGCCTCCGACCGTCCGCTGGCCCTGACGTTGCGCGTCGCCTCCGATCTCGCCGCCGTCGTCCTGTGGATGGCCGGCGCCCTGACGGCGTTCTCCGCCACCGCGATCGCGGTGCGCGAGGTCGCCCCGGCGCTGCCGCTGTTCGACATCCTGGCGGCGCGGGCCGGTACCGGCGTCGCGGTGATCGGCCTCGTGGCGCTGCTGCGCCGCGGGCGCGGCCCGGGGATCCGGGCCCGGCGGATGCCGCTGCACCTCGTGCGCAACCTCGCCCATGCGGTCGCCAATTACGGCTGGACCTACGGCGTCACCCTGCTGCCGCTCGGCGTCGTCTTCTCCCTCGAATTCACCACCCCGGCCTGGGTGACGCTGCTCGCGGTGCTGATCCTGCGCGAGCGCCTCACGGGATCCCGCGCCGCCGCGGTCGTCCTCGGCTTCCTCGGCGTGCTGGTGATCCTGCGCCCCGGCGTCGCCGCGCTCCAGCCGGCGAGCCTCGTCGTGCTCGTCGCCGCCCTGGGCTTCGCCTTCACGGCGATCGCCACCAAGCTGCTCACCCGCACCGAGACGACCCTGTCGATCCTGTTCTGGATGAACGCGATCCAGTTGCCGCTCAACCTCGTCGCCGGGCGGCTCCTGCCCGGCACCGCCGCGGTGCCGTTCGTCGTCCAGCACCACGGCATCGCGCTCGCGGTGCTGTGCCTCGCCGGCCTCGCCTCGCACTGGTGCCTCACCAACGCCTACAAGCGCGGCGACGCGATCCTGGTCATCCCCCTCGACTTCCTGCGCCTGCCGCTGATCGCGGTGGTGGGCTGGCAGTTCTACGGCGAGGCGCTCGATCCGTGGCTGTTCGCCGGCGCGGCGCTGATCGTCTCCGGCATCGTCTACAACCTGCGCCGCGAGGCCCGCAGGCCGCCCCGGGTGGCGACGGCCGGGGCTTGACCCGGCGCCGCGCCTCGCGCGTTGATGGCGCATGCTGCTGACCTTCTTCACCGAGCTGCGCGCCGCCCGGGTCCCGGTCTCCCTGCGCGAGTACCTCACCCTGCTCGATGCCCTCGACCGCGACCTCGCCGAGAAGCGGGTCGAGGAATTCTACTACCTGTCGCGGGCTGCGCTGGTGAAGGACGAGCGCAACCTCGACAAGTTCGACCGGGTGTTCGGACAGGTGTTCAAGGGCGTGACCAGCCTCGGCGAGGCGGTCGAGCCGCAGGCGATCCCCGAGGAATGGCTGCGCAAGCTGGCGGAGAGGTATCTCAGCGAGGAGGAGCGCCGGCAGATCCAGGCGCTCGGCTGGGACAAGCTGTTCGAGACCCTCAAGGAACGGCTCGCCGAGCAGAAGGGCCGCCACCAGGGCGGCTCGAAGTGGATCGGCACCGCCGGCACCTCGCCGTTCGGCGCCTACGGCACCAATCCCGAGGGCGTCCGCATCGGCCAGGACGGCAACCGCAACTTCCGGGCGGTGAAGGTCTGGGACAAGCGCGAGTTCAAGGACCTCGACGACCGGGCCGAGCTGACCTCGCGCACGATGCGGGTGGCGCTGCGCCGCCTGCGCCGGTTCGCCCGCACGGGCGCGGCGGAGGAACTCGACCTCGACGGCACGATCCGCTCGACGGCGGATCGCGGCTTCCTCGACGTGCGCCTGCGCCCGGAGCGCCGCAACGCCGTCAAGGTGCTGCTGTTCCTCGACATCGGCGGCTCGATGGACTGGCACGTCGAGCTGGCCCAGGAGCTGTTCACCGCCGCCCGCTCGGAGTTCAAGCATTTCGAGCATTTCTACTTCCACAACTGCCTCTACGAAGGCGTGTGGAAGGAGAACCGCCGCCGCCACGCCGAGACGACGCCGCTCCTCGACGTGATCCGCACCTACCCGTCGGACTACCGCGCCGTGTTCGTCGGCGACGCCTCGATGTCGCCCTACGAGATCGCGATGCCCGGCGGCTCGGTCGAGCACTGGAACGAGGAGGCCGGGCAGGTCTGGATGGGCCGTGTCCTCGACCACTTCCACAAGGCGGTGTGGCTCAACCCCGTGCCGCAGGCGCATTGGGGCTACACCCAGTCGATCCAGATGATCCGCCAGCTCATGACCAACCGGATGTTCCCGCTCACCCTGGAGGGGATCGACGGGGCGATGCGGGCGCTGGTGCGATAGGGCGCGGCCGGATCCCGCCGCGCGAGGGCCGGCCACGGGGCGCGAACCGTGACCCGGGAGCGGGGCGGACGCACCGGACCGCTCCTCCGCGAATGATACGATGTCCGGAAGATGACTTCCGGACATCGTATCACCAGCCCGCGCGGTGGAGCCGGAGGCTCCACACGCCTGAGCGAAGCCGGTGTCCGCATCGCGAACGCGACTGCAACGCAGTCGCCGAGCGATCAATCGGAAACCGTATGAGAAAGCTCGCCGGCGGGGCGAGCCCGCACGGGGGCGGCCGTCCGCGGGAGGGACATGGCGTGGTCAGAGGTACGATCCTCCTCGCGTCGGGCCTGTCGTTCGCGGCGTCGGCACTGCCTTGCGCGGCGCAGGTCGCCGCCGACGAACAGCTCTGGGTCAACGCGACGGTCCTCGGAGGCGTCGACCGCTTCGCCCACTTCGCGGAGGTCCAGCCGCGCTTCGACCAGGGCATCTCACGCCTCGGCCAGCTCGTCCTGCGCCCGGCGATCGGCTGGAAGCTCGGTGACAGGCTCGCGATCTACCAGGGCTACGCCCATGTCGAGACGTCTCCGCCCGGTGCGCGAGCCTTCTCGGAGGATCGCAGCTTCCAGCAGGTCAGTTGGGAGGTCGGCCGGTTCATGGGCGTGAACGTCTCCTCCCGCACGCGCTTCGAGCAGCGGTGGCAGTCCAACGGCCGGGACGCGGGCTTCCGGATGCGTGAACTCCTGCGCGCCTCCTACCCGCTGACGGAGTCGGGAGGAGGCATCTCGGCGCTCGGATGGGTCGAGACGTTCGTCGCCCTCAACGACACCGACTGGGGGGCCCGGGCCGGCCTCGATCGCGTCCGGACGTTCGTCGGGCTGGAGATTCCGGTCGCGGGCAAGTCGACGATCGAGATCGGGTACATGAACCAGACCGTCAACGCGCGCGCCCGGGTCGAAACGCACCACATCGTCTCTCTCGGCCTGTTCTACAGGCATTAGGCCCGGGATCGTCCCCGCCGCCGGCGTCCCTCGTCGGCGCCCTCGGAGGTACGGCTCAGCCCTGGCGCGCCGGCGTGGTGACGGTGAGGCCCTCGAGTTCGGGCGTGACGCGGATCTGGCAGCACAGGCGGGAGGTCGGGCGCACGTCGGAGGCGAAGTCGAGCATGTCCTGCTCCATCGGCTCGGCCGGGCCGACCTTGTCCTGCCATTCCTCGTCGACGTAGACGTGGCAGGTGGCGCAGGCGCAGGCGCCGCCGCACTCGGCGTCGATGCCCGGGACGTTGTTGCGCAGGGCGGTCTCCATCACGGTCGAGCCGACCTCGCCCTTCACGGTCCGGGGCGTGCCTGCGGCGTCGACATAGGTGATCTGGACCATTGCTCGCTCCGAGCCTTCTCGACGGACCGCGATCCAGGTGACGTCGCGGCGGGGTCTGATTGGAGGGTGCGCCACCGGAATGCAAGCGCCCCGGCGCGCGTCGCGGCAGGGATGCCGCGCCGCGCCCGCGGGCCGGCATTCCCGAAAGGCACGCCGACACAAGAGGCTGGCCGGCACCCCGGTTCCGCGGGCGGCGACCGCGTCGCGCGCGCGCCGTTTTTGCCGCAGCGTGACGCTGGTCGCGCTACAGGATGAACCGGCTGAGATCCGCGTTCTGCGCCAGGCTCTCGACCCGTTCGCGGACGTAGACCGCGTCGATCGCCACCGTCTCGCCCGACCGGTCGGGGGCGGTGAACGAGATCTCGTCGAGCACCCGTTCCAGCACCGTCTGGAGCCGGCGGGCGCCGATGTTCTCGACCGAGGAGTTCACCTCGACGGCGACCCGGGCCAGGGCATCGATGGCGTCGTCGGAGAAGCTGACGGTGACGCCCTCGGTCGCCATCAGGGCCACCGCCTGCTTGGTCAGGCTCGCCTCGGTCTCGGTGAGGATGCGGCGGAAGTCGTCGACGGTGAGCGGGGACAGCTCGACCCGGATCGGCAGCCGGCCCTGCAATTCCGGCAGCAGGTCGGACGGCTTCGAGACGTGGAAGGCGCCGCTGGCGATGAACAGGACGTGGTCGGTCTTCACCGGCCCGTGCTTGGTCGCCACCGTGGTGCCCTCGATCAGCGGCAGCAGGTCGCGCTGCACGCCCTCGCGCGACACGTCGGCGCCGGAGCGGCCCTCGCGGGCGCAGATCTTGTCGACCTCGTCGAGGAACACGATGCCGTTGTCCTCGACGTCGCGGACCGCCTCCTGGACGATGGCGTCCTGGTCGAGGAGCTTGTCGGATTCCTCGTTGATGAGCGGCGCGTAGGCGTCGCGCACGCTCATCCGGCGCGGCTTGGACTTGGCCCCGCCGAGCGCCTTGCCGAGCATGTCGCCGAGGTTGACCGCGCCCATGGCGGCCCCGGGCATGCCCGGGATCTCGAACATCGGCAGGCCGGCCGGGCCGCCGCCGGCGAGTTCGAGTTCCACCTCCTTGTCGTCGAGCTCGCTCGCCCGCAGCTTGCGCCGGAAGGCGTCGCGGGTGGCCTGGCTCGCGGTCGGGCCGACGAGGGCGTCGAGGATGCGCGCCTCGGCGGCGGCCTCGGCCTTCGCCTTCACGCTGCGGCGCTTCTCGTCGCGCTTGAGCCCGATCCCGACCTCGACGAGGTCGCGCACGATCTGCTCGACGTCGCGGCCGACATAGCCGACCTCGGTGAACTTCGTCGCCTCGACCTTCAGGAACGGCGCGCCCGCGAGCTTGGCGAGGCGGCGCGAGATCTCGGTCTTGCCGCAGCCGGTCGGGCCGATCATCAGGATGTTCTTCGGCGCCACCTCCTCGCGCAGCGGGCCCTGCAACTGCTGCCGGCGCCAGCGGTTGCGCAGCGCGATCGCGACGGCGCGCTTCGCATCGCCCTGACCGACGATGTAGCGGTCGAGCTCGGAGACGATTTCGCGGGGGGAGAACGTGGTCATCAGGGTCCCGTAGGATGCGGCAGCGTTTCTGCGGAGGGCGAGGGGAGACGGGGCGCCGCGCTCACGGCGCCTCCAGGCTCTCGATCACGAGGTTGCCGTTGGTGTAGACGCAGATCTCGGCGGCGATGCGCATGGCGCGGCGCACGATCGCCTCGGCGTCGAGGTCCTGTTCCTCCAGGGCCCGGGCGGCGGCGAGTGCGTAGTTGCCGCCCGACCCGATCGCCATCACGCCGCCCTCCGGCTCCAGCACGTCGCCGGCCCCCGACAGCAGCAGGCTCACGTCGCGGTCGGCGACCAGCATCATCGCCTCGAGCCGGCGCAGGTAGCGGTCGGTGCGCCAGTCCTTGGTCAGTTCGACGCAGGCGCGGGTGAGCTGCCCGGGATACTGCTCCAGCTTGCCCTCCAGGCGCTCGAAAAGCGTGAAGGCGTCGGCGGTGGCCCCGGCGAAGCCCCCGATCACCGCGCCCTTGGCGAGGCGCCGCACCTTGCGGGCGTTGCCCTTCACGATGGTCTGGCCGAGGCTGACCTGGCCGTCACCGCCGATGACCACCCGCCCGCCCTTGCGGACCATCAGGATCGTCGTCGCGTGCATGCGGGGGGCGCCTGCGTCGTCGTGGGGCAAGATCGGGAACTCCGGAACTGGGCGCGGAACTTGGGTGCGGAACTTGGGTGTTCGACCTCCCACAGGTGGGGGCGCGGGGCGCGTTCGTCCACCTCGCACCTCGCGAGCCCCTGAGGCCGTCCCCGGTCCGACGGACGCCCCCCCACCGGCATCCCTCGTAGCCCTATTGGACGCAGGCCCCTGTTCGCCGGACGGCCGGAGAATAGTTTGGAGCCGATCCAGGGTGCCCGGCCGTCCGATGGCTTCGTGACCGCGGGCGGCCCCGTACCGGCACCCCCACCCGAGACTTCCGGAGGATGCGATGCAGGATCCCGGCCCCCACGACATGAACCGGAGAGACCTGATGGTCGGAGCAACCGCCACCGCGGCGCTGGCCGCGCTGCCGTCCGGCGCCGCCGCGCGACCGGTCGGCGCCGGACGGCCCGCGGTGGCCGAGCCGGTGATGGCCAGGACCGCCTTCACGGTGAACGGCGAGCGGCGCGAACTCGACCTCGACCTGCGCACCAGCCTGCTCGACGCGGTGCGCGAGCACCTGCACCTCACCGGCTCGAAGAAGGGCTGCGATCACGGCCAGTGCGGCGCCTGCACGATGATCGTCGACGGGCGGCGCATCAATGCCTGCCTGACCCTCGCGGTCATGCACCAGGGCGCCGAGATCACCACGATCGAGGGACTGGGCCGGCCGGACGCGCTGCACCCGATGCAGGAGGCGTTCGTCCGCCACGACGGCTACCAGTGCGGCTACTGCACGCCGGGTCAGATCTGCTCCGGCGTCGCGGTGCTGGCCGAGATCAAGGCCGGCATCCCGAGCCACGTCAGCGCCGACCTCACCGCCGCTCCGCAGGCCACGGAGGCCGAGATCCGCGAGCGCATGAGCGGCAACATCTGCCGCTGCGGCGCCTATTCCAACATCGTCGAGGCGATGACCGAAGTGGCCGGGAGGCAGGCATGAAGTCGTTCACCTACGAGCGCCCGGGCACGCCCGCCGAGGCCGCCTCCGCCGCCGCCCGCACGCCGGGCGCGAGCTTCATCGCCGGCGGCACCAACCTGCTCGACCTGATGAAGCTCCAGATCGAGACGCCGACCCACCTCGTCGACGTCAACGGACTGGGACTGGACGCGATCGAGCCGACTCCCGACGGGGGCCTGCGCATCGGCGCCCTGGTGCGCAACACCGACCTCGCGGCGGATGCCCGCGTGCGCAGGGACTACGCGGTCCTGAGCCGGGCGCTGCTCGCCGGGGCCTCGGGCCAGTTGCGCAACAAGGCGACCACCGCCGGCAACCTGTTGCAGCGCACCCGCTGCCCGTACTTCTACGACACGGCGCAGCCGTGCAACAAGCGCCGGCCCGGCTCGGGCTGCGCCGCCCTCGACGGCGTCAGCCGGCAGCTCGCGGTGATCGGCGCCAGCGAGCAGTGCATCGCCACCCATCCGGGCGACATGGCGGTGGCGATGCGGGTGCTCGACGCCAGCGTCGAGACCGTCGACGCCACCGGCGCCGGCCGCACGATTCCGGTCGCCGAGTTCCACCGCCTGCCCGGCGATCGGCCGGAGGCCGAAACGGTGCTGAAGGCCGGCGAACTCATCACCGCGGTGACGCTGCCGAAGCCGCTCGGCGGGGTGCAGATCTACCGCAAGGTGCGCGATCGCGCCTCCTACGCCTTCGCTCTCGTCTCGGTGGCGGCGGTGGTGCAGCCGGACGGAAGCGGCCGGGTGGCGTTCGGTGGGCTGGCGCACAAGCCGTGGCGGGTCGAGGCCGCCGAGGCCGATCTGCCGCGCGGCGCGAAGAAGGCCGCCGAGGGCATGCTGGCCGGCGCCAAGCCGACCCACGAGAACGCGTTCAAGCTGAAGCTCGCCGAGCGGACCCTCGGCGCGGCGCTGCACGAGGCGAGGGCCTGAGCCATGAAGTTCGACACCCCCGCGGGCACCAACCCGATCGACCAGCTCAAGGTCGTCGGCCGGCCGACCGACCGCATCGACGGCAAGTACAAGACCACCGGCACCGCGCCCTACGCCTACGAGCGCCACGACGTCGCGCCGAAACAGGCCTACGGCTACGTGCTCGGCGCCACCATCGCCAAGGGCCGCGTGCGCGCCGTCGACACCGCGGCGGCCCGGCGCGCGCCGGGCGTGCTCGCGGTCGTCACCACCCTCGACACGCCCCGTCTGGAGCGCGGCCGGATGAACGCCGCCTACCTGTTCGGCGGCGACCGGATCCAGCACTACCATCAGGCGGTCGCGGTCGTGGTCGCCGAGACCTTCGAGCAGGCGAGGGCGGCCGGGTTCCTGGTCCGCATCGACTACGCGCCCGAGGCCGGACGCTTCGACCTCGCCGCGGAAGCGCCCCACGCGCCGCCGGTCGGCGGCGACAGCGGCGAGGGCAGCGGCGGCGGTGGCGCCGAGCGCGTCGGCGACTTCGAGGGCGCGTTCGCGCAGGCTCCCGTCCGGCTCGACGAGACCTACACCACCGCCGACGAGAGCCACGCGATGATGGAGCCGCACGCCACCGTCGCCGCCTGGGACGGCGACCGGCTCACGCTGTGGACCTCGAACCAGATGATCGGCTGGAGCAAGGGCAGCGTCGCCAAGATCCTCGGCATCCCGAAGGAGAACGTGCGGGTCGATTCGCCCTATGTCGGCGGCGGCTTCGGCGGCAAGCTGTTCGTGCGCGCCGACGCGGTGCTGGCGGCGCTCGGCGCGAAGGCGGCGGGGCGTCCGGTGAAGGTGGCGCTCACCCGGCCGATCGTCGCCAACAACACCACCCACCGGCCGGCCACGATCCAGCGCATCCGCCTCGGCGCGACGCGGGACGGGACCATCACCGCGGTCGCGCACGAGAGCACCTCGGGCAACCTCCCGGACGGCAAGCCGGAGACCGCGGTCGACCAGACCAAGCTGCTCTATGCCGGCGCCAACCGGCTGACCGCGATGCGGCTCGCCCATCTCGACCTGCCCGAGGGCAACGCGATGCGGGCGCCCGGCGAGGCGCCGGGCCTGCTGGCGCTCGAGATCGCCATGGACGAGATGGCGGGGAAGCTCGGGCTCGATCCGGTCGAGTTCCGCATCCGCAACGACACTCAGGTCGACCCGGGCAAGCCGGACCGCAAGTTCTCGCACCGCGACCTCGTCGGCTGCCTCCGGCTCGGCGCCGACAGGTTCGGCTGGGCGAAGCGCGACCCGAAGCCCGGACAGGTCCGGGACGGGCGCTGGCTCGTCGGGATCGGGATGGCGGCGGGCTTCCGCAACAACCTCCTGATGAAGTCGGGCGCGCGGGTGCGGCTCGACCGCGCCGGCACGGTGACGGTCGAGACCGACATGACCGACATCGGCACCGGCAGCTACACCATCCTCGCCCAGACCGCGGCGGAGATGATGGGGGTGCCGCTGGAGCGGGTCGCCGTCCGGCTGGGTGATTCCGACCTTCCGACCTCGGCGGGCTCCGGCGGGCAGTGGGGCGCCAACAACGCGACCTCGGGCGTCTACGCCGCCTGCGTGAAGCTCCGCGAGGCGGTGGCGCAGAAGCTCGGCATCAACTCCGCGGACGCGGTGTTCGCGGACGGGCAGGTGCGCTCCGGCAACCGCGCCGTGCCCCTCGGCGAGGCCGCCGCGGCGGGCGAACTGAGCGCGCAGGACGCGATCGAGTACGGCGACCTCGCCAAGACCTACCAGCAATCGACCTTCGCCGGCCACTTCGTCGAGGTCGGGGTCGACGCCGACACCGCCGAGGTGCGGGTGCGGCGGATGCTGGCGGTCTGCGCCGCCGGGCGCATCCTCAACCCGAAATCCGCCCGCAGCCAGGTCATCGGCGGGATGACCATGGGGGTCGGTGCGGCGCTGATGGAGGAACTCGCCGTCGACACCAAGCGCGGGTTCTTCGCCAACCACGACCTCGCCGGCTACGAGGTGCCGGTCCACGCCGACATCCCGCATCAGGAGGTGATCTTCCTCTACGAGGTCGACCCTGTCTCCTCGCCGATGAAGGCGAAGGGGGTCGGCGAACTCGGGCTGTGCGGCGTCGGCGCGGCGGTGGCGAACGCGGTCTACAACGCCACCGGGGTGCGGGTGCGCCACTACCCGATCACCGTGGACAAGCTCATCGAGCGCATGCCGGACGCGGCATGAGCATCCCGGCAGGATCGCATCGCGGGATCCTGCCGGAGCGGCGGGTTCCGCATCCTCCCCCGGCCGGGGAGGACGTTCAGGGAGACGATTCCATGCGCGTCCCGGTGGTCGCCCCCGTTCTCGTCGCCGCCATGGTCTGCGGTTCCGGACCCCCGTGCCGCGCCGACCCGCCGGATCAGGCGGTGACGGTGCAGCGGAGCGGCTCTCAGCCCTCGGCGAAGGGATCCGCCGAGCGGTTCACCGGTGCCGTGCGCGTCGACCCGCTGCTCGGGGAGACGCCGCCGTCCCGGCTCTCGGGTGCCCTCGTCACGTTCGAGCCGGGCGCCCGCACGGCGTGGCACACCCATCCCCTAGGCCAGACCCTGATCGTCACCGCCGGAGCCGGCCGCGTTCAGCAATGGGGAGGCTCCGTCCAGGAGATCCGGCCGGGCGACGTCGTGCGCATTCCACCCGGCGTCAAGCACTGGCACGGCGCGTCGGCCACGGCCGGCATGAGCCACATCGCCCTCCAGGAGGCCCGCGACGGCAAGGTCGTGGAGTGGATGGAGCACGTTACCGACGCGCAGTCCCGCGGGGAGTGATACGGATTTCGGACGATCAGTTCCGCAAAACCGTATCGAAGCCCGCGCGGTGCTTGAGCGAAGCCGGTTTCCGCATCGCGAAAGCGACCGCTCGCGGTCGCCTGAAGCGATTGCGCAGCAATCGCCACGATCCCGTAGGGATCGCCGAGCGATCAATCGGAAACCGCATGACACGAAATCCGGACGATGACTTCCGGATTTCGTATGAGCCGGCAGCGACGCGAGGCGGGCGCCGCCGCATGTGTCCGATGCCCCCGAACCGCCCCTCGTCCGGGCGACCCCGCACGCCCGCGACCGGAACACGGCCGCCCGGCTCCGGGCCGTGTCGGAGGAGATGACCGGGATCACGTACCGTTCCGAGGACATCGTCCGACCCGCGGCGGACGGCGCGCCGGGTCAGGACTTGCCGGGCGACGCCCGGTCAGGCTCCCGGACTTCGTGCGCGAATCGCACGAGGACTTCGGCGAACGAAATCAACTCCTGCTACGTTCTCCACCTGGGCCGGACGGAGGGATCGATCGCCATGAGTGTGCCGCTGACCTTCGAGGACGATGTCGAAGCACGGGTGAACGCGCTGGAACTGGTCGTGGTCGCCCTGATGCGGGAACTGGCGCGGCGGGATCCGGACGCCCGCGAGAACATCATCGCCGAGGTTCGCCGGGCTGTCACGGAGGTGGATCCGCCGACCCCGAAGACCGAGGCGGTGCAGGCCAAGGCGCTCGCCCTGGCGGAGATCATCCTGACGCCCTGAACATCGTTCCGCCGGCCGTGAACGGCCGGTGCCGAAATGGTCACCGTTGCGGCATCAGGGCGGACGCGGGGCGCACGCCCTGATGCCGGCGGTCCTTGGGCTCAGCCATGGTGCTCACGGATGTCGCCGCGCTCGTGCCCGGTATCCGAGCAGGGCGGCCAGTAGCAGGTCGGCAGGATCGCCTCGATCCTGTCGCAGGGATAGCGGGCGGAGAGGAACGACAGGGCCTCGTCCTTCGACTCGGCGCGGACGGTGACGGGCGGCCGGTAGCCGCGCCGGGTCCGGATGCTGCCGATGTAGAGCGCCGTCATGTCGTCCTCCAGCTCTGCCGCAGGGAAGGAGACGCCTCCGCCACGCGATGACGGATGCGACGATGTCGAGGAGGCCCCGAACGCGAGAGGGGCCGCCGTCGAAGCTTTGCCATGTCCTCTTCGGTGAAGATCCCAGCCGCCCCAATGGACGTGGTTCGGCCCGAACCGCACAGCGATAGCCTACATCAAGCCTCGTCCGCTTGCGCGTGTGCTGGCGCACATCGAGGGTTCGGTCCGGACCGGACCCGTTCCTGGACACTCCGCGCCAACCGAAAGCGCAAGACTTTCGTTTGAGTGCTTTGGCTTTCGTTTTCGGTTGCGTTCGGGTTCGGGCTTGCCTAGGGTCGACGCAATCGGTGAAGCAGGGGCCCGAAGGCCCCGGGACAGGGAGGCGGTCTTGGGCGTCAGGCGCCAGCAGCCCGGCGGCGATGAGCGCGGCGTGTTCGACCTCGCGGTGATCGGTGGCGGCATCAACGGCTGCGGCATCGCCCGCGACGCGGTCGGGCGCGGCGCCTCGGTGGTGCTGCTGGAGCAGAACGACCTCGCCTCCGGCACCTCCTCGACCTCGACCAAGCTGATCCACGGCGGCCTGCGCTACCTCGAACACTACGAGTTCCGCCTCGTGCGCGAGGCCCTGATGGAGCGCGAGGTGCTGTGGGCGATGGCGCCGCACATCGTCTGGCCGCTGCGCTTCGTGCTGCCGCATCTGGAGGGGCTGCGCCCGAGCTGGCTGCTGCGCCTCGGCCTGCTGCTCTACGACAATCTCGGCGGCCGCAAGCGCCTGCCCGGCACCCGCACCCTCGACCTGTCCCGCGACCCGGCCGGCGAGCCGCTGAAGCCGGGCCCTGCGTCGCGCCTTCGAGTATTCCGACTGCTGGGTCGAGGATTCGCGTCTCGTCGCGCTCAACGCCCGCGACGCCGCCGAGCGCGGCGCGGTGGTCCGCACCCGCACCCGCGTCGCCGGCGCGACGCGCAGCGACGGCGTGTGGGAACTCTCGGTCGAGGACCGCGAGAGCGGCCGGCGCGAGACGGTGCGGGCGCGCGTCCTCGTCAACGCCGCCGGCCCGTGGGTCGCCAGCGTGCTCACCGGCGTGGTGCGGGCCAACTCCGCCTCCGGCGTGCGCCTCGTCCAGGGCAGCCACATCGTGGTGCGGCGGCTGTTCCGGCACGACCGCGCCTACATCTTCCAGAACGCCGACCAGCGCATCATCTTCGCGATTCCCTACGAGCGCGACTTCACGCTGATCGGCACCACCGACCGCGACTATACCGGCAACCCGGCCGAGGTGAAGGCGAGCGAGGAGGAGATCACGTATCTCTGCGCCGCCGCGAGCGAGTACTTCCGCGATCCGGTCACCCGCGACGAGGTGGTGTGGACCTATTCGGGCGTGCGGCCGCTCTACGACGACGGCGCCTCGAAGGCGCAGGAAGCGACCCGCGATTACGTGCTGACCCTCGACGCGCCGGAGGGGGGGGCGCCGATGCTGTCGGTGTTCGGCGGCAAGATCACCACCTACCGCCGCCTCGCCGAATCGGCCCTCGAGCGCCTGAAGGACCACCTTCCGGCGGCGCGCCGGCCGTCCTGGACCGGCGGTGCCCCGCTGCCGGGCGGCGACTTCCCGCCCGACGGCTACGACGCCCTGGTCTCCGACCTCGCCGGCCGGCATCCCGCTCTGCCGCGCCCGCTGATCGAGCGGCTGGTGCGGGCCTACGGCACCGACGCCCGCGCGATCCTTCATGGCGCGCGCACGATGGCCGATCTCGGCCGCGTCTTCGGCGCCGACTTGACCGAGCGCGAAGTCGCGCACCTGATGCGGCGGGAATGGGCGCTCGGCGCCGAGGACGTGCTGTGGCGCCGCTCGAAGCTCGGGCTGCGGTTCTCGGCCGAGGAGGCTGCCGCGCTCGATGCCTTCATGCGGCGCGACGCGGCTCCGAGCGCGGCCTGACGGAAGGGGAGGGCGCGCCATGACGCTGATCCTGGAGAACGTCTCGAAACAGGTCGGGGCCGAGGCGCATGTCCGCGACGTCAGCCTCGCCCTGCCCAAGGGCTCGTTGACCGTGCTGCTCGGCCGGACGCTCGCCGGCAAGACCACCCTGATGCGCCTGATGGCCGGGCTGGAGGCGCCGACCTCCGGCCGGGTCCTGGTCGACGGGCGGGACGTCACCGGCCGGCCGGTGCAGAGCCGCAACGTCGCGATGGTCTACCAGCAGTTCATCAACTACCCGTCGCTGAGCGTGTTCGAGAACATCGCCTCGCCGCTGCGGGTCGCACGCCTGCCGAAGGCCGAGATCGAATCGCGGGTGCGCGAGGCGGCGCGGCTGCTGAAGCTGGAACCCTACCTGCAGCGCCGGCCGCTCGAACTCTCCGGCGGCCAGCAGCAGCGCACGGCGGTGGCGCGGGCGCTGGTCAAGCGCGCCGACCTCGTGCTGATGGACGAGCCGCTGGCCAACCTCGACTACAAGCTGCGCGAGGAACTGCGCGAGGAACTGCCGCGGATCTTCGCCGAGACCGGGGCGATCTTCGTCTACGCCACCACCGAGCCGGCCGAGGCGCTGCTGCTCGGCGGGCGCACCGCCACCCTCGACCGCGGCCGGGTGACCCAGCTCGGGCCGGCGCCGGAGGTCTACCGCCGGCCGCACGACCTCACCACCGCCCGGGTCTACTCGGACCCGCCGCTCAACACCCTGACGGTGGTCAAGGCCAACGGCCGGGTCACCCTGCCGACCGGCGGGCAGGCCCGGGCCGCCGGCACCCTCGCGACGGTGCCGGACGGCACCTACACGCTGGGCTTCCGCGCCCACCACCTCGCCCTCGACCCGCTGCCGGGCGACGCGATCGCGCTGCCCGCGACCGTGTCGGTCTCGGAGATCACAGGCTCGGAGAGCTTCGTTCACGTCGATGCCGGCGAGGCCCGGCTGATCGCGCTCCTGCCCGGGGTGCGCCGGCTGGAGCCCGGCACCGCCGTCACCGCCTGGCTCGACCCGCGCCACGCCCTGCTGTTCGACGAGGCCGGACGCACCGCGGCCCTCGACCTGCCCGAAGCGGCCTGAAGGATCCTCTCCCCCATGGCCCGCATCACCCTCGACCACCTCGCCCACGCCTACGGGCCGGACCCGAAGGGCCCGCAGGACTACGCGCTGAAGGAGATCGACCACGTCTGGCGCCAGGGCGGCGCCTACGCGCTGCTCGGCCCCTCGGGCTGCGGCAAGTCCACCCTGCTCAACATCATCTCGGGACTCGTCGTCCCGACCCGCGGCCGCATCCTGTTCGACGACCGCGACGTGACCACGGTGCCGACCGAGGGGCGCAACATCGCCCAGGTGTTCCAGTTCCCGGTCGTCTACGACACCATGACGGTTCGCGAGAACCTCGCCTTCCCGCTGAGGAACCGGCGGGTGCCGGCCGCGGGCATCCGCTCGCGGGTCGAGGAGATCGCGGGCCTCCTCGATCTCACGCGCGTCCTCGACCGCCGGGCCAACAACCTGACGGCCGACATGAAGCAGAAGATCTCGCTCGGCCGCGGCCTCGTGCGCCCGGACGTGGCGGCGATCCTGTTCGACGAGCCGCTCACCGTCATCGATCCGCACCTGAAGTGGCAGCTCCGCTCGACCCTCAAGGAGCTGCACCGCAAGCTCGACCTGACGATGATCTACGTCACCCACGACCAGACCGAGGCGCTGACCTTCGCCGACACCGTGGTGGTGATGCATGACGGCGCCGTGGTTCAGACCGGCACCCCCGACGAACTGTTCGAGCGCCCGGCCCACACCTTCGTCGGCCACTTCATCGGCTCGCCGGGCATGAACCTGCTGCCGGCCCGGGTCGAGGGCAGCACCGCCCTGGTCGAGGGCCACGCCATCCCGCTCGCCCGCGCCTATCCGGACCTGCCGGCGGATCGGCGGATCGAGCTCGGCGTGCGGCCGGAATACGTCCAGCTCGCGCCGCGCGGCCCCAGCCTGCCGGTGCGGGTGCGGCGCATCGACGACATCGGCCGCCAGCGCCTCGCCCGGGTCGAACTCGGCGGCCGGCCCCTGGTCGCGACCGTGCCGGAGGGACACACGGTCGATGGCGACGAGGCGTCGCTCGCCCTCGATCCGCGCCAGATCCACATCTACGCCGACGGCGCCCTGGTGCCCGGAGCCGCCGCATGACCAAGACCGTCAACCAGCGCGCCTGGCTCCTCGTCCTGCCGGTCTTCGCGGTCGTCGCCTTCTCGGCGGTGCTGCCGCTGATGACCGTGGTGAACTACTCGGTCCAGGACACGTTCGGGAACAACCAGTTCTTCTGGAACGGCCTCGGCTGGTTCCAGGAACTGCTCGACCCGTCGAGCCAGTTCGGCGAGCGGTTCTTCGACTCGCTGTGGCGCAACCTGCTGTTCTCCGCGATCATCCTGGCGATCGAGGTGCCGCTCGGCATCGTGGTGGCCTTGTCGATGCCGCGGGAGGGCCGCTCGGTCGCGTTCTGCCTCGTGCTGATGGCGCTGCCGCTGCTGATCCCGTGGAACGTCGTCGGCACGATCTGGCAGGTCTTCGCCCGCACCGACATCGGGTTGCTCGGCGCGTTCCTCAACCGGCTCGGGCTCGACTACAACTACGCCGGCAATGCGCTCGCCGCGTGGTCGACGATCGTGGTGATGGACGTCTGGCACTGGACCAGCCTCGTCGCGCTGCTGTGCTATGCCGGTCTGAAGTCGATCCCCGACGCCTACTATCAGGCCGCGCGCATCGACGGCGCGAGCCGGTGGGCGGTGTTCCGCACCATCCAGTTGCCGAAGATGCGCCGCGTGCTGCTGATCGCCGTGCTGCTGCGGTTCATGGACTCGTTCATGATCTACACCGAGCCGTTCGTGCTCACCGGCGGCGGGCCCGGCAACGCCACCACCTTCCTGTCGATCGACCTCGTCAAGCTGGCGCTCGGCCAGTTCGACCTCGGCCGGGCGGCGGCGATGTCGCTGGTCTACAACCTCATCATCCTGGCGGTGTGCTGGGTGTTCTACACCGTGATGACCAACGCCGATGCCGGCGCCCGCCCCGGTGCCGCGGAGGGCGACCGGGCGGATCACGCCGCCTCGGGCAGCCTGCCGCCCGCCACCACCATCGAACTCGACCGGAGGGCCGCCTGATGCGTGGGCGCCACGTCGTGATGACGCTCTACCTCCTGTTCCTGATGTTGCCGATCTACTGGCTCGTCAACATGAGCCTGAAGACCAACCAGGAGATCAACACCAGCATGACGCTGTGGCCGCAGGCCATCACGTTCGACAACTACATCCGGATCTTCACCGATCCGAGCTGGTACGGCGGCTACCTCAATTCGCTGTCCTACGTCGCGATCAACACGGTGCTGTCGATCGGGCTCGCTTTGCCGGCCGCCTACGCGTTCTCGCGCTACAACTTCATCGGCGACAAGCACCTGTTCTTCTGGCTCCTGTCGAACCGGATGGCGCCGCCGGCGGTGTTCGCGCTGCCGTTCTTCAACCTCTACTCGGCGGTCGGGCTGTTCGACACGCCCTGGGCGGTGGCGCTGGCGCATTGCCTGTTCAACGTGCCGCTGGCGGTGTGGATCCTCGAAGGCTTCATGTCGGGCGTGCCGCGGGAGATCGACGAGACCGCGGCGATCGACGGCTACTCGTTCCCGCGCTTCTTCGTGAAGATCTTCATGCCGCTGATCGCGTCGGGCATCGGCGTCGCGGCGTTCTTCTGCTTCATGTTCTCCTGGGTCGAATTGCTGCTCGCCCGCACCCTGACCTCGGTCGACGCCAAGCCGATCGCCGCCACCATGACCCGCACCGTCTCGGCCGCCGGCATGGATTGGGGGCTGCTGGCGGCGGCCGGCGTGCTCACCATCGTGCCGGGGGCGCTCGTGATCTGGTTCGTGCGCAACTACATCGCCAAGGGCTTCGCCCTCGGCCGGGTGTGATCGGGAGACGACGCGATGCCTGATTTCGCCTGGATGGCCTGGACCTGGCAGACCGCGGCCTTCTTCGCGGTCATCGCCGGCCTGCTCGCCCTGATGACCGCGCTCGCCCTCTGGCGGCCGGAGACCGAGCGGGTCGGCATCCTGCGCATTCCGACCACCCGGGGCGACCGGCTGTTCCTGACCCTCGTCGGTGCCGCCTTCATCAACCTCGCGTGGCTCGGCCTCGTCGGCCCGAGCCTGGAATGGGCGCTCGCGCTCTCGCTCGTTTACGGTGCAGTGATGTTCCGCTTCGCCTGAGGCCCGCCCCGGGTGGGGTGAAACAGCCCCTTGCGGAGGACGACATCACGTCTTCACCGAGGGGGCACAGCAACGATCCGAGCGGGCCCGTCACGGCGGGCCGGCCGCAAGTTCACCAGGGAGGAGACCACGACATGAAACGCCACGCCCTGCTCACCGCCGCGAGCGCCCTCGCGCTCGGCCTCGCCGCCGGCCCCGCCCTCGCCGGCATGGAGGAGGCGAAGCGCTGGATCGACACCGAGTTCCAGCCCTCGACCCTGTCGAAGGAGGAGCAGCTCAAGGAGATGCAGTGGTTCGTCGATGCGGCGAAGCCCTTCGCCGGCATGGAGATCAACTTCGTCTCCGAGACCATCACCACGCACGAATACGAGGCCCGCACCCTCGCCAAGGCGTTCTCCGAGATCACCGGGATCCGCTTGCGCCACGACCTCCTGCAGGAGGGCGACGTGGTCGAGAAGATCCAGACCCAGATGCAGTCGGGCAAGAACATCTACGACGGCTGGATCAACGATTCCGATCTCGTCGGCACCCATTTCCGCTACGGCCAGACCGTCGCGCTGTCGGACTTCATGCAGGGCGAGGCCAAGGACGTCACCTCGCCGACCCTCGACCTCGACGATTTCATCGGCAAGTCGTTCGGCACCGGCCCGGACGGCAAGCTGTACCAGTTGCCCGACCAGCAGTTCGCCAACCTGTACTGGTTCCGCTACGACTGGTTCACCCGCCCCGACCTCAAGGAGAAGTTCAAGGCCAAGTACGGCTACGAGCTGGGCGTGCCGGTCAACTGGTCGGCCTACGAGGACATCGCCGAGTTCTTCACCAACGACGTGAAGGAGATCGACGGCGTCAAGGTCTATGGTCACATGGACTACGGCAAGAAGGACCCGTCCCTGGGCTGGCGCTTCACCGATGCGTGGCTGTCGATGGCCGGCAACGGCGACAAGGGCATCCCCAACGGCAAGCCGGTCGACGAGTGGGGCATCCGCATGGAGGGCTGCCGCCCGGTCGGCTCGTCGATCGAGCGCGGCGGCGACACCAACGGCCCGGCCGCCGTCTACGCGGTGACCAAGTACGTCGACTGGCTGAAGAAGTACGCCCCGCCGCAGGCCGCCGGCATGACCTTCTCGGAATCCGGCCCGGTGCCGTCGCAGGGCAACGTCGCCCAGCAGATGTTCTGGTACACCGCCTTCACCGCCGACATGGTCAAGCCCGGTCTGCCGGTGGTGAACCAGGACGGCACCCCGAAGTGGCGCATGGCGCCCTCGCCGAAGGGGCCGTACTGGAAGGACGGCATGAAGCTCGGCTACCAGGATGCCGGCTCGCTCACCCTGCTGAAGTCGACCCCGCTGGAGCGGCGCAAGGCGGCGTGGCTGTACCAGCAGTTCATCACCTCGAAGACGGTGAGCCTGAAAAAGAGCCACGTCGGGCTCACCTTCATCCGCGAGAGCGACATCTGGGACAAGTCGTTCACCGAGCGGGCGCCGAAGCTCGGCGGGCTGATCGAGTTCTACCGCTCCCCGGCCCGGGTGCAGTGGACGCCGACCGGCAACAACGTGCCGGACTACCCGAAGCTCGCCCAGCTCTGGTGGCAGAACATCGGCGACGCCTCCTCGGGCGCCAAGACCCCGCAGGCGGCGATGGACGCGCTCGCCAACGCCCAGGACGACGTGATGGCGCGCCTGGAGCGCTCGAAGGTCCAGGGCGAGTGCGGCCCGAAGCTGAACCCGAAGACCTCGGCCGAGCACTGGTACGAGCAGGCCAGGAAGGACGGCACGCTGGCGCCGCAGCGCAAGCTCGCCGACGAGAAGCCGAAGGGTGAGACGATCGACTACGACACCCTCATCAAGAGCTGGCCGGCCTCGCCGCCCAAGCGCGGGTGACCGTGAGGGAGCCGGGGCTTCGTGCTCCGGCTCCTTTCCGCGGAAGACCGGTTTCCATTATCCTGACGCCCCGCGCCGCCAGGAGACCACCATGGCCTATTACAGGATGGAAGACGTCCTCGACCGCCTGCCCGAACTGCTCGCCAAGGCGAGCGCGGGCGAGGAGGTCATCATCACCCGCCTCGACGAGGATCTGATCCAGCTCGTGCCGACCGAGCCGCGGCCGGTGACGAAGGAGGAGATGGACCGGTTGCGTGCGAACCGGGTGACGCCACTCAAGCCGATCGACTCGACCGCCCTCATCCGGCAGATGCGGGACGAAGGCTTGTGAGCCGCGTCTACTGCGACACCAACATCCTCGTCCCGGTCTTCGTGGCGGAAGCCCAGAGCGCCCGGATCGATGCGTGGATCGGCTCGCCGGCGATCGAGCCGGTCGTGTCGGAACTCGTGGTCCTGGAATTCTCCGCCGCGATCTCGCGCATGGTCAGGGAGCGGACGCTCGACGACGTTCAGGCTCGCACGATCAACCGTGAATTCGACGTCTGGTGCGACACGCGCACCAAGCCGCTGGCCATGACCGGCCCGATCTTCGCCCTCGCCCGAACCATCGTCGAGGATGCGACTCTCGGCGTGCGCGGACCTGACGCCCTCCACCTCTCGCTGCTGCAGGTCACCGGCCTGCCCTTCGCGACCTTCGACGCGCGGCTCGCCCGGGCGGCCGCCGGCCTCGGCCTGACCACGACGGAACCGCCACCCCTCTGACGAGCCGATCCATGTCCTCCCTCATCCTCGCCATCGACCAGGGCACCACCTCCTCGCGCGCCCTGCTGTTCCGGCCCGACACCTCGATCGCGGCCAGCGCCCAGGCGGAATTCCCGCAGCACTTCCCGGCCTCGGGCTGGGTCGAGCACGAGCCGGAGGACCTCTGGCGCACGACGCTCGACACCTGCCGGGCGGCGCTGAGGCAGGCGGGCGCCGGAGCCGGCGACGTGGCGGCGATCGGCATCACCAACCAGCGCGAGACGACGGTGGTCTGGGACCGGCGCACCGGCGAGGCCGTGCACCGCGCCATCGTCTGGCAGGACCGCCGCTCCACCGAGATCTGCACCCGGCTCAAGGCCGAGGGGCACGAACCTCTGTTCACCGCCCGGACCGGGCTGATCCTCGATCCCTACTTCTCCGGCACCAAGATCGCCTGGATCCTCGACCACGTGCCCGAGGCCCGCGCCCGCGCCGAGCGCGGCGACCTCGCCTTCGGCACCGTCGATTCCTACCTGCTGTGGCGCCTCACCGGCGGCCGGCTCCACGTCACCGACGCCACCAACGCCTCGCGCACCCTGCTCTACGACATCCATCGCGGCGCCTGGGACGAGGAGCTGATGGGGTTGCTCGGCGTCCCGCCCTCGATGCTGCCGGAGGTGCGCGATTCCTCGGGCGATTTCGGCGCCACCGACCCCGAGTTGTTCGGCGCGGCGATCCCGATCCGCGGCGTCGCCGGCGACCAGCAGGCGGCCACCGTAGGACAGGCGTGCTTCCGGCCCGGCATGGTGAAGTCGACCTACGGCACCGGCTGCTTCGCGCTGCTCAACACCGGCACGCATCCTGTCGCCTCGAAGAACAAGCTCCTCACCACCATCGCCTACCAGATCGGCGGCGAGCGCACCTACGCGCTGGAGGGCTCGATCTTCGTCGCCGGGGCAGCGGTGCAGTGGCTGCGCGACGGCATCAAGGTGATCGGGTCGGCGTCCGAGACCGGGGAACTGGCCGAGCGGGCGGACCCGGCCCAGGAGGTCTACCTCGTGCCGGCCTTCGTCGGCCTCGGCGCGCCGCACTGGGAGCCCGACGCCCGCGGCGCGCTGTTCGGGCTCACCCGCGGCACCGGGCCGGCGGAACTCGCCCGCGCCGCCCTGGAAAGCGTGTGCTACCAGACCGCCGACCTGCTCGACGCGATGCGGGCCGACTGGCCGGACGGCGACGGCCGCGACACCGTGCTGCGGGTCGATGGCGGCATGGTCGCCTCCGACTGGACGATGCAGCGCCTCGCCGACCTCCTCGCGGCGCCGGTCGACCGGCCTGCCATCAAGGAGACGACGGCGCTCGGCGCCGCCTACCTCGCCGGCCTCGCCGTCGGCCTCTACCCGGAGCCGGACGCCTTCTCCGGCCACTGGCAGCGGGAGCGCCGCTTCGAGCCGGTGATGGAGGCCGGGACGCGCGAGCGCCGGCTCGCCGGCTGGCGCAAGGCGGTGTCCTGCCTCGTCGGGCGCTGAGAAGGGTAACGGCCCCGGGCGAGCCAGGCCAACGGGGCGGAAGACCGATGCTCCAGCCCGGGACCGGCGGCCCGGATCCTGGGATCCACCGCCGCCATCCCGGATGTAGGCGTGCGGCGGCGCGGCGGTGAGGGGGACGTCGCGAATGCCGCAGGGCGGATCGCGGACGGCGGGCCGGGAGACCCCGAAAGAGACCACGACGGCGTGATCCCCCGGCTCGCCGATGGCTGGGGCCGCGCGCTGGTCCAGGTCGCGTCGGCCGCAAGCCACGGGTTCATGCTGGCGCGCAGGCGGGCCGCTGTCGCTCACGCAGGTTAGTCGGTGCCCGCCGGTCAGCGGCCCATGGCTCCCCGCGCGCCGGGCTCGCCGGCTCCGGTCGCGCTGCCGGCCGGGTGGTGCGCACCGGACGTGCCGCTCGAACCGCCGGTGGTGCCGGTGGTGAGGCTGCCGTGGCCGGCCCCCGGCGCCGCCCTCCTGCGAGGCGCCCATCTGGCCGCTCGCGCCGGTGCTGGTCGGGCTCGACTGGCTGGTGCCGCTTCCGGTGCCGGCGCCGGCGCCGGCGGCACCGCCTCCCTGGGCCAGGGCGGGAGCGGAACCGGCGAGCAGCAGGACCGCGAGAGCGGCGGGAAAACGGCGTGAGGTCATGCGATCACTCCCGGGAAGGGGGGGGGCCGGCCGGGCATCGCCGCGCCGCCGGCACTCCCCACCTCAACGCGCCCCGCAGGCGGAAGATCGCGGCCTTCAGGCCGGTGGCGGCTGGCGCCGGACGATCCGGTCCTCGAACCAGTTTCGCAGCAGGTCGCGCTCGTAGGCGAGGTTCGACGCGGAGGACAGCGCCCGGGCTCGCAGGAGGAAGTTGACGTCGCTCACCGTCTCCTCCGCCGCCAGCACCCGCCGGCCCCGGCTCGTCAGGGTGTAGCGAAGGCGGAAGCGCGGCGGAGTCGCGTCGTTGACGATCCGCAGCCCGGTGCCGGCATCCGGTCGCTCGAACCCGGCGAGGTCGATGTCGAGCACCTCGACGGCCAGCGTGTCGCCCGGCGGCAGGCGCCGCTGGGCGAGATCGCGGAAGATCCGCTCGACCTCCGCCAGGGTCACACGCAGCGACAGCCCCGAGCCCCACCGGTTCTCGGCGTCGGTGTAGCGCTCGGGCGCGACGAAGCGCAGGCTCAGCGGTGCCTCGGCCCGGGCCTGCACCGGCCACGGCAGGGCGAGGATGGCGGCGAGCCGCAGCCCCGCCCCGAGCCGCCTCATACGATGTCCGATCGATTGCTTCGCGATGCGGAAATCGGCTTCGCTCGAGCGCCGCGCGGGCTGATGACACGGATTTCGGAACGAATCGTCCGAAATCCGTGTCACTGCTTGGTCCGGTTGATGATGGCGAGCAGCGCCCGCGCCACCGGCTCCGTGACGGTGCGGCGGTACTTGCGGTGAACCAACTGGCCGTTGTGGTAGATGTCCTGCTCGACGTAGAGGCGCTCCCCGTCCCAGCGGACGATGTTGTCGGATTCCGTGGTCTCCTCGACGCCCAGGTCGTTGCGCAGGGTCGGGGCGCTGGTGGTGCTGAACATGTGGGTGTCACCTCCCGCTCTCGGCCCGCCGGGCCGGACGCCGTTGATACACGTCCTTGCGACGGCGCGCACGCGGATCCGGCCTGCGAACCGGCCTGATCCGGCGGGCTCCCGGCCGCCCCGGATGCCGGGCGCGGAGCGACGGGGCCGTGACGGGCCGCGCGTCCCCTGCGGAACCCCTGCCGCCGGGCGGCGTCCTCGGGTAGAAGCATGGGAACACCAGACCGTGCCCGAGGCGGACGACCCGATCCATGCAGGACCTGACCCGCGACCACACCGACGAATCCGCCCTGGTCGATGCCGAGCGTCATTCCGCCGGCTTCCGCCAGGTCCGCGAGGCGCGCCGGCTCGAACTGGTCGAGGATTACGTCGAGCTGATCGCCGATCTGATCGGCGATGGCGGCGAGGCCCGTCAGGTCGACATCGCCGCCCGCCTCGGGGTCGCGCAGCCCACCGTCGCCAAGATGCTCAAGCGCCTCGCCGAGGACGGGCTGGTGCAGCAGCGTCCCTATCGCGGGGTGTTCCTCACCGAGGCCGGCCGGGCCCTCGCGGCGGAGGCGCGGGAGCGCCACCGCATCGTCGAGGGGTTTCTGCTCGCCCTCGGCGTGAGCCCGGACGTGGCGCGCTGCGATGCCGAGGGAATCGAGCACCACGTCAGCCGCGAGACCCTGGAGGCGTTCCGCCGCTTCACCGCCGGACGCACCGGCACCTGAGCGCATCGGCGCCCGCGGAGCTCTCTCAGCGCGGGATCAGCGCCCAGTAATCGAGGTCGAGGATCACCGCCGGGTCGTAGCCGTCGCCGGCGCGGTCCGGGAAGGCGCCGCAGGGCTGGTTCTTGGTCGCGACGGTGCGCAGGCGCAGCGCCCCGACGTCGCTGCGGTCCGGCAGGTCGGCCACCTCCAGCACCTCGCTCCAGGCGTAGACGGTGTCGCCGGAGAACAGCGGGGCGACGTGGCGCCCGGCGTTGATGCCGGCGATCGAGAAGGCGTTGGCGAGCCCGTTGAAGCTCAGGGCCCGGGCGAGCGAGATGACGTGGCCACCGTAGATCAGCCGGCGGCCGAACCGGGTCTCCCTCGTGGCGAGCGCGTCGAAATGCACCTTGGCGGTGTTCTGGAACAGCCGGGTGGCGATCTGGTGCTCCGCCTCCTCGACGGTCATGCCGTCGACGTGGTCGATACGCTCGCCCGGCCGGTAGTCGCCGAGACGGTAGGGGCTGCCGGCCAGCACCGCGTCGTAGGCCGCCGCGTCGAGGGCGGGGAGGGTGGCGGCGAGGTCGGCCGGCGCCACCGCCTCGGCGAGGTCCGGCACCGCCTCGGCCTCGATCGCCGCCCCGGGGTCGCGCTTGCGCACCAGCACCCAGCGGCAGTAGCTCAGCACCGCCTCGCCCGCGGCGTCGTACCCGGTCGAGCGCACGTAGACCACGCCGGTCTGGCGGTTGGAACTCTCCTTGAGGCCGATCACCTCGGAGACCGAGGACAGGGTCTCGCCCGGATAGACCGGCCGTAGGAACCGGCCCTCGGCGTAGCCGAGGTTGGCCATCGCGTTGAGCGAGATGTCCGGCACGGTCTTGCCGAACACGACGTGGAACACGAGCAGGTCGTCCAGCGGCGCCCGCCGGTAGCCGAACCGCTCCGCGAAGGCGTCCGAGGACTGCACCGCGAAGCGCGGCCCGTAGAGGGCGGTGTAGAGCGCGACGTCGCCGGTGGTGACGGTGCGCGGGGTGGCGTGGCGGATAATCTCGCCGAGGCGGAAATCCTCGAAGAAGCGGCCCGGATTGGTCTTCATCGTCGCCCGTTGGATGAGGAGGCCGCCCGTGCGGCCCCGCTTGTCGGGAGGGGGTGTCGCATGACGCGCGTCAGGCCGCGACACGTTCTTTCGTCGGATTCTCGTGTCGGATCAGCCGCCGGTCGCGGCGGCGAGGCGCCGGGCGAGGTCCGGGCCGTCGCCGGCGATCCGGAACGTCTTGACCCGGGCGGCGCCGCCGCCGGTGAGCTGCACCGCCGCGGCGGGGCAGCCGAGGGCCCGCCGCAGCACGGCCCGGATCGCCGCGTTGGCGGCGCCGTCCTCCGGCGGCGCCCGGACCCGGACCTTCAGCACCGCGAGCCCGTCGGCCCGGATCTCGATGCCGTCGATCCCGTCACGGCCGCCCCGCGGGGTGGCGCGCACCCGCAGGTCGAGCCCGTCGGGCCGGACCTGCCAGGGGGTGACGGAGCCCGTCACCGCCGGCTCACGCCAGGGTGGCGAACAGCTCGAACATCAGGTTGCGCAGGAAGAACAGCCCGAGGACCAGGATGATCGGCGAGATGTCGATGCCGCCGAGATTGGGTAGGATGCGGCGGATCGGCCGCAGGGCGGGCTCGGTGACGCGAAACAGGAAATCGCCGATCTGCGACACGATCGGGTTGCGCACATTCACGACGTTGAAGGCGACGAGCCAGCTCAGCACCGCGCTGGCGATCAGCAGGTAGACGTAGATCGTGATGATGTTGTCGATGAGCCAGAGAAGCGAGCGCATGCGCGGCGTAGGTCCTCGTTGCCCGGCCCGTCGCTGCGCGGTGCGGAGCGCATGTTCGATGCGGGAAGGGAATTGACAGGCTGAGGAGGGCCGTCCATAAGGCGCCCACCCCGGACGGGGCTGTAGCTCAGATGGGAGAGCGCCGCAATCGCACTGCGGAGGTCAGGGGTTCGAATCCCCTCAGCTCCACCAACCTCCCTCTCGGAACGGTTGATCGTTTCCTGACAGGGGTTGGTGAGACCGGACGGTAAGCCGACAATTCGAACCTGTGGCCGGAGCGCTCCGGTGGCTCGACGCTGTCGAGCTCCCGACCCGGGAGTCATTCTTTCAAGGCTCAGAATGTCGGCGGTGTGCAGGCGCTCACGACCTCGCACGGGTTCGGCCCGACGCAGCGGAAGCGGTGCGGCCGGCGGCTGGAGAAGTAGTAGGCGTCTCCCGGTCCGAGGATCCGGCGCTCGTCGCCCACCGTCACCTCCAGCCGGCCCGACAGCACGATGCCGCCCTCCTCGCCGTCATGGACCAGGGGCACCCGCCCGGTATCGGCGCCCGGCTCGTAGCGCTCCCTGAGGATCTGGAGCGCGCGGCCGAACAGGCTGTCGCCGACCTGCCGGTACGAGATCCGGCCCTTGCCGATCTCCACCAGCTCCTCGGCGGCGTAGAACGCCCGCTCGGCCGGCTCCGGCGCCAGGGAGAAAAACTCGGCGAGCCCGATCGGCACCGCGTCGAGGATGCGCTTGAGCGCCCCGACCGACGGATTGCTCTGCCCGGATTCGATCAGCGAGATCGTCGAGTTCACCACGCCCGCGCGCTTGGCCAGCGCCCGCTGCGACAGGCCGTGGCGGATCCGCACGAGGCGCAGCCGCGCCCCCACCTCGTCGTTGGTCAAGCCGGCCCCTGTTGAGGGTGTTGCGCCATCCGCAACATTGCGGCGCCGGCCATGCGCTGTCAAAGGGTTGCGCGAGGCGAGAAAAGGACTTGTTGGCCGGTCCGGAACGGCGCCTCCTGCCGCCACCGATCCGCGAGGGACCCCGCCATGAACGCCCCGATCCGAGCCAACCGCCCGAGCCTCGACGCCTACTGGATGCCGTTCACGGCCAACCGCCAGTTCAAGGCCGCGCCGCGCCTGCTCGTCTCGGCCGAGGGCATGCACTACACCGCCGACGACGGCCGCACGGTGCTCGACGGCACCGCCGGGCTGTGGTGCGTCAATGCCGGCCACGGCCGCCGCCGGATCGCCGAGGCGGTGGAGCGCCAGCTCGCCACCCTCGACTACGCGCCCTCGTTCCAGATGGGCCACCCCGCCGCCTTCGCCTTCGCCGAGCGGCTGGCCGCCGTGGCGCCGGGGCCGGAGGGGAAGCGCCTCGACCGGGTGTTCTTCACCGGCTCGGGCTCGGAATCGGTCGACACCGCGCTCAAGATCGCGCTCGCCTACCAGCGCGCCATCGGGCAGGGCACCCGCACCCGGCTGGTCGGCCGCGAGCGCGGCTACCACGGCGTCGGCTTCGGCGGCATCACGGTCGGCGGCCTCGTCAACAACCGCCGGGTGTTCCCGCTGCTGCCCGGCGCCGACCACCTGCGCCACACCCACGACCTCGCCCGCAACGCCTTCGTGCGCGGCCAGCCCGAGCACGGCGCCGACCTCGCCGACGACCTCGAGCGGATGGTCGCCCTGCACGGGGCCGAGACGATCGCGGCGGTGATCGTCGAGCCGGTCGCCGGCTCCACCGGCGTGCTGGTGCCGCCGCTCGGCTACCTCGAGCGCCTGCGCGAGATCGCCACCCGCCACGGCATCCTGCTGATCTTCGACGAGGTCATCACCGGCTTCGGCCGCCTCGGCGCGCCCTTCGCCACCGACCATTTCGGCGTCACGCCGGACCTCGTCACCACCGCCAAGGGCATCACCAACGGCACCATCCCGATGGGCGCGGTCTTCGCCGGCCGCCACGTCCACGACGCGCTGATGCACGGGCCGGAGGGCGCGATCGAGCTGTTCCACGGCTACACCTATTCCGGCCACCCCGTCGCCTGCGCGGCCGGCCTCGCCACCCTCGACATCTACGAGGAGGAGGGGCTGCTCACCCGCGCGGCCGAGCTGCAGGACTTCTGGCACGACGCGATGCATTCCCTGCGCGGAGCCCCGCACGTCATCGACATCCGCACGATCGGCATGGTCGCGGGCATCGAGCTGGAATCCCGCGCCGGCGCGCCGGGTGCCCGGGCCTACGACGTGTTCGTCGACTGCTTCGAGAAGGGCCTGATGATCCGCGTCACCGGCGACATCGTCGCCCTGTCGCCGCCGCTCATCGCCGAACGCGCCGACGTCGAGACCATGGTGTCGATGCTCGGCGACGCGCTGAAGCGGGCGGCGTGATCCCGCGCCGGGCCGCGGGGGCGCCTCTCAGCACTTGGTTACCACTGCGCTCCTAAAAGGGATCCCGATCGGTCTCTCCAGGGAAGCTCTCGTGCCCAAGCGCGCGCTCCTCGTCCTCGGCCTCGTCGGCCTCGCCGCGCTCGTCTATGTCGGCCTCGGCGCGGTGGTGGCCTACACCGACGACGCGTACGTGCGGTCCGACTTCGTCGCCGTCGCCCCCGAGGTCGCCGGCCCGGTGCGGGCGGTGCACGTGCGGGACGACCAGCTCGTCAGGACCGGCGACCCGCTGGCCGAGATCGACCCGAGACCCTACGAACTCGCGGCGGCGCTGAAGCAGAAGCAGATCGCCGAGGCCCAGGCGGTGACCGCCGCCAAGCAGGCCGAGGCGGCCGCCCTGGTGGCGAGTCTGCGGGCGGCGGAGGCGGCGCAGGCGCTGGCCCAGGTCGATTACGACCGCTTCGCCGCCCTGGCCGGGGACCAGACCGTGTCCCAGGCCGACCTCGACCGCGCCTCCGCCAGCCTCCAGGCGGCGCAGGACGGGGTGGCCGCCGCCAAGGGCCGGATCGCCGTCAACCTGCGCGAGGCCGCGGCGGCGCAGGCGCAGGTCGCGGTCGCCGAGGCGGAACTGGCGGTCGCCCGCTACGACCTCTCCCGCGTCGCCCTCGCGGCGCCGGTGCCCGGCTTCGTCACCAACCTGAGCCTCCAGCCCGGCGACTTCGCGCGGGTCGGCACGCCGCTGATCGGCCTCGTCGACGACACCCGCTGGCGGGTGGTCGCCAACTTCACCGAGAGCGTCGCCGCCGGCCTCACCGAGGGAATGCCGGTCTGGGTCTGGCTCGATGCCACGCCCGGCCGCCTCTACCGCGGCCACGTCCGCAGCGTCGGGCGCGGGATCGCCCGTCAGCCGGGCGGGGAGCAATTGCTGCCCTACGTCAAGCCGACGACGGACTGGATCCGGCTCAGCCGCCGCCTGCCGGTGACGATCGGCCTCGACGAGCGGCCGGCCCGGCTGTTCATGGGCGCCGACGCCCGCGTCGTCCTGATGCGCTGAGCCGGGACGACCCGCGATGACCCTCGCCGGCCGCGTCCTCGCCGACCTGCGGGCGCAGGCCGCCCTCCTCGCCGCCGGCGGCGGCCCGGCCTCCGGCCTCGCGCTCCGCACCGCCCTGGCGACGGTGCTCAGCGTGCTCGCCGCCCTCGCCCTGCATCTCGACTCGCCGGACTGGGCCGGCATCACCGCCCTGGCGATCGTCCAGAAGGACGTCGCCTCGACCCTGGCCCGCAGCATCGACCGCGCCGCCGGCACCGTGGCCGGGGCGGCGATCGGTTTCGTCGGGGTCGGGGTGATCGACGACCACCTGCTGTTCGGGTCGCTGTGCATCGCCGCCGTCGCCCTCGGCATCTACGGCGAGGCGCGGGTCACCCACGGCTACGCCATGCTCCTCGGCGGCCTCACGGCGATCCTGGTGCTGTTCGGGTCCCTGGACGCGCCGGAGCAGGCGCTCACCGTGGCGGTCTACCGTGCCCTGGAGATCCTCGTCGGCATCGTGGTCAGCTTCCTCGTCGACTACGCGCTCTGCCCGACCGGACTCCTGCGCGCCTCCCTGCCGCCCAAGCCCGGGCTGTTCGCCCGGCCGGTCGACCGCAGCCTGCTGGCGCTGGCGCTCACCGCGGGGATCTCCGGCGTCCTCATCATCGTGATCTGGGAGGGGTTCCAGCTTCCGGGCTTCGGCCAGACCCCGATCTCGGCCTTCCTGATCCTCGCGGCGATGCGCGGCGAGCCGTGGCTCAGCGCGCTCAACCGCATCGGCGGCTGCTTCGTCGGCGGGGTCTACGGCCTCGTCGCGATGGCGGCCTGCGGCGACGCGCTGCTGCCCTGGCTCGCACTGATGCTCGCCGGCCTGTTCGTCACCGCCCACGTCAAGCACGGCGGCAAGGATTCCGCCTATGCCGGGCATCAGGCGGCGATCGCGGTCGTGCTGGCGATGGTGCAGGGCTTCGCCCCCTCCGACGACATCCTGCCGGCGATCGACCGGCTCGTCGGAATCGCCGGCGGCATCCTGGTGGTCGCGGTCGGCGAGATCCTGCTCCTGCCGGTGGTGCGCGGGGCGATCGACCGGGTGCTGGCGCAGCCGGGGGAGGGCGTCGGCTCGCGCAGGGGTGACGCAACTGACGGTTGACCGGCCGGGGGGTGCGCCCGAAGTCCGGGTCCGGACCGCCCGCAGGGAAACCCATGCTCCGAACCGTCCTCGCCGCCGCCCTCGCCCTGAGCCTCGCCACTCCCGCCGCAGTGCAGGCCGAGCCCGATCCCGGCCCGGCCTACGGCGCCGAGCTGGAAGGGTTCGCCTCTCCGTTCCCGGTCGCCCGCCACGCCTTCACCTCGCAGCGCCAGCCGGTGCAGATGGGCTACATCGACCTGCGCCCGGAACGGCCGAACGGCCGCACCGCCGTGCTGCTCCACGGCAAGAACTTCTGTGCCGCCACCTGGGAGGGCACGATCCGGGCGCTGTCCGGCGCCGGCTACCGGGTGGTCGCCCCCGACCAGATCGGCTTCTGCACCTCGACCAAGCCCGCCGCCTACCAGTTCAGCTTCCGCCAACTGGCACAGAACACCCACGACCTGCTGGCGCGGCTCGGCGTCGAGAAGCCGATCCTGATCGGGCACTCCACCGGCGGGATGCTGGCGGCGCATTACGCCCTGCTCTACCCGCGCGAGACCGGCCGGCTCGTGATGGTCAACCCGATCGGGCTGGAGGACTGGAGCCGGAAGGGCGTGCCGCCGGTGTCGATCGAGCAATGGTACGCCCGCGAGCTGAAGACCACGGCGGCCGGGATCCGTGCCTACGAGCAGGCGACCTACTATGCCGGCCGATGGGACGAGCGCTACGAGCCCTGGGTGCAGATGCTGGCCGGGCTGTATCGCGGGCCCGGACGCGAGGCGGTCGCCTGGAATTCGGCGCTCCTCTACGACATGATCCTGACCCAGCCGGTGGTGCACCGCTTCGGCGACATCGCGGTGCCGACCCTGCTGCTCATCGGCCAGAAGGACGTCACCGCCATCGGCAAGGATCTGGCCCCGCCCGAGGCGCGGGCGCAGCTCGGCCGCTACCCCGAACTCGGCCGCGCCGCCGCGACGGCGATCCCCGGGGCGACGCTGGTCGAGTTCCCGGAACTCGGCCACGCGCCGCAGATGTCCGACCCGGAGACGTTCCACAAGGCGCTGCTCGCCGGCATCGCGACGCCGTGAGGCGGGTTCAGCGCCGGGATCGCGGTGTGCCGATGACAGGACATCGGAGGCTTCCCTCCGAATTGCCCGTCACGAGTCCGCGCGGCGTCTGAGCGAAGCCGAAATCCGCGTTGCACCGCAATCGATCGGATCTCGTATGACATCGACGAAGGCGCGCAGCGGCGCCGGCAGGTAGTGCCGGCCCGGATAGGACAGGAACGGCCCTGGGAACCGGGGCCACCACGGTTCGAGCACCGGCTCCAGGGCGCCGCCGTCGAGTGGGGCCGCAGCCAGTCCTCGAACAGGGTGATGGTGCCGACCCGCACGATGAGCGGCCCGGTCGGATCGGTGCGCAGTCTCTCGCCGTCGCGCTCGAACTTCCAGGCGGTCATCGCGCCGCTCGCGAACCGTCCGCCGATCAGGCGTGGTCGCGCGGGTGCGCCGGGCGCCCGCGGCGGTCGAGATAGGCCGGGGCGGCGGCGGTGGCGTAACGCTGCTCCCGCAGCCCTTCGCACAGCCCGTGCCGAGTGCGCCGGGTTACCGCGCAACCGGCCGCAGTCTACACCGGTGCGCATTCGAGGAGGAGAGACACCATGACCACCATCACCGAGGACACCATTTCCAAGGCCGGGACCTGCGCCCTCGGCGCCCGCACGGTGAAGCGTCTCGGCTACGGCGCGATGCAGCTCGCGGGACCGGGGGTCTTCGGTCCGCCGAAGGACCGGGACGCCGCCGTGGCGGTGCTGCGCGAGGCCGTCGCCGCCGGCGTGAACCACATCGACACCAGCGACTTCTACGGGCCGCACGTCACCAACCAGCTCATCCGCGAGGCGCTCCATCCCTATCCGGACGACCTCGTCATCGTCACCAAGGTCGGGGCGAAGCGCGGCGCGGACGCATCGTGGAACCCGGCCTTCGCGCCGGAGGAACTGCGCGGCGCCGTGCACGACAACCTGCGCAACCTCGGCGTCGAGGCGCTCGACGTCGTCAACCTGCGGATCATGTTCGACAGCCATGGTCCGGCCGAGGGATCGATCGAGGCGCCTCTCGCCGTGCTCGCCGACCTCCAGCGCCAGGGACTGATCCGCGAGATCGGCCTCAGCAACGTCACGGCTCGGCAGGTCGCCGAGGGGCGGTCGATCGCCCGCATCGTCTGCGTCCAGAACGCGTACAACCTCGCGCACCGGGCCGACGACGCGCTCGTCGACGACCTCGCCGCGGCCGGCACCGCCTACGTGCCGTTCTTCCCGCTCGGCGGCTTCAGCCCGCTGCAATCGACGGCGCTGTCCGCGGTCGCCGGTCGGCTGGGGGCGACGCCGATGCAGGTGGCGCTGGCGTGGCTCCTGCGCCGCTCGCCCAACGTCCTGCTGATCCCCGGCACCTCGTCGGTGGCGCATCTGCGCGAGAACCTGGCAGCCGCCGACCTGACCCTGCCCGACGACGCGGTGGCCGAACTCGACCGCATCGCCGGCCCGGCCGGCCACGGCTGAGATCCGGCGCGGCGTCGCGTCCCGCGCCCGGTCATACGATGTCCGATTGATCGCTTCAGGCGATCCCTGCGGGATCGTGGCGATTGCTGCGCCATCGCTTCGCGATGCGGAAATCGGCCTCGCTCACGTGTGCGGAGCAAAGCTCCGCCGCGCGGGCTGATGATACGGATTTCGGAACGAATCGTTCCGAAATCCGTATCAGGTCTCGGGATTGGTCCGGGTGGAGAAGCGGTCGCGGGCGGTGATCCGGTCGGCGGGCAGGTCGATGAGGGGGCGGCGGAAGACCTGCTCGCTGAGGAAGCTGCGCTCGATCTCGAGCTGCTCCTCGTCGAGGTCGATGTACCAGCACCGCCGCCGGCCGCTCCAGCGGTAGCGGCGGGCCTTGAGCAGGTCCTTGGTCTCGATCGGCGAGCCCTGCGCCCACAGCCGCACCGTCGGCCGGCGGGCGGTCTCCAGCAGGCAGGACAGAGCCAGCCGGCCCGACACCCGCAGCGGCAGCGACAGCAGCCGCAGCAGGGCGTGGCAATCGTCGATGGCGCGGTGGCCGTGGTGGAAGTAGCCGTGGTCGATCAGCAGGTAGCCGAGCTTGAGCCCCTCGTGGCCCTCGTCGCGCCACGGCACCTGATGGCACGAGCAGGCCCAGTTCTTCTCGGCGAAGACCGGCCAGCGGCCCTCGCACATCTGGCGGTCGAAGCTCGCGTTGTGCGCGATCACCACCGCCGCGTCGCGGGCCAAAGCCGCCACCGCCGCGTCGTCGATCCGCCGGCCCTCGACCTCGGCGTCGGTGATGCCGGTGAGCCGGGTGATCTCCGGCGGGATCGATCGCCGCGGCTGGTGGAGCTGGTTGAAGCTGTCGAGAACCCGGTAGATCCGGCCGCTGGCGCCGTACTCGAACTTGAGGATTCCGAGTTCGATCACCTCGTCGCGGGAGAAGTCGGTGCCGGTGGTCTCGGTGTCGACGACGAGGCCGATGAAGGTCGGTTCGTCGGGCGGTTCGGCGCCGGCGTCGAGGGGGGCGAGGCGGCGGAGCACGCGGTAGTTCCCGGTCTCCTCGAGCACGGAGGCGATGCTGTCGAGCGGGGTACTCACAGGGACGAGTCCTGATTCCTGTTCGACCATCCGGCGCATCATGCGATTTCCGTTTGATCGCTTCAGGCGATTGCTACGCAATCGCTTCGCGATGCGGACATCGGCGTCGCCCATGCGTGCGGAGCAAAGCTCCGCCGCGCGGGCTCTTGACACCGGATCCGGAAGATTGCTTCCGGATCCCGTATCAGGTGGGCCGCACCGGTTGCGAAAGGCTTAACCGCAACCACCGGGTCCGGGCCAGCCGGATCGTTCCCGGCTGCGCAACCACCCTGTGGAATGCGGGGCGGGCCGCCCTGCAACCGGGCGTCGGCCGGGTCGCGACGTCAGCGGTTCAACACTCGTTCACGGTCGCACGGCAGGATGCGCGCGGGGTCAGGCTTCGGGATCAGGCTTTGCGCGCACGATCGATCGTCCGACGGACCGCGACAGCTCTCGCGGGCGTGGTGGTGTCGGCGGGCCTGAACACTGCCCGGGCGGAGCCCACGGCCAAAATGCCGGCGCCGCCGCCGCGCCCGCCCACCCTGACCGCCACGCCCCCGGCTGCTCCGGTGGTCCTGCCGGGCGTCGGCGGCGAGCGTGCGCGATACCTCGCCCTCATCGCCCGGCAGGCCGGGGTCGAGGGCATGCCGGCGCAGATCGCCCAGGCGGTCGCCCATGTCGAGAGCGGCTACGATCCCGCGGTGATCGGGGGCGTCGGCGAGATCGGCCTGATGCAGGTCCGGCCCGGCACCGCCGCGATGCTCGGCTTCCGCGGCACGCCGGAGGAACTGGCCGCGCCAGAGACCAACATCCGCTACGGCGTGCGCTATCTCGCCCAGGCGTGGCGGCTCGCCAACGGCGACCTGTGCCGCGCCCTGATGAAGTACCGGGCCGGCCACGGCTCCGAGTTCATGTCGCCGCTCTCGCTCACCTACTGCGCCCGGGCGCAGGCCTACCTGTCGGGATCCGCGGCCGCGGCCGGAACCGTGGCGGCGACCGGCAGGCCGCCGGCCTTCGTCGCCCGCCGCGAGCCCCTCGACCCGCTCGCCGCGGCCCTGGCGGCGACCCGCGGCCTCAAGCGCGGCTCGCCGGAATTCCAGAAGGTGTTCTGGAGCCGGCGCGAGGCTCAGATCAGGAAGCTGCGCGAGCAGATCCACTCCGAGTGGCGCGCCCGCGGCTGGCGCCCGACCTGAGGCCCGGTCGGCTCACCGCGCGGTGACGGCGGGGCGCACCCGCGCCACCGCTTCTCCGCCGGGACCAGTCGCGCCCCGGGTGCGGACTCTCGGGGGCGGCGAGCGCTCGCTTCGCCGCTGGATGCCGGAACCATCGGTGCCGGCGGCCGGGTCGTCTCCCATCGCGGCTGCCGCCTCTTCAAGCGGGAGCTGGTCGGCCCGGAATCGCGGACCACGGCGTCGCCCGCACGGAGCAGGTCGCCGTCGACACGAGACAGCTCGATCGCCAAGCCGCCCGTTCACGCTTCAGCAACCGCGGATTACGGCGAAGTGAACGAAAATCCGCCAATTCTCCGATTTAGAGTTGCGCTAACACTGTCGATCGATGCATCTTGTCCTCATCACCAGAACCGGACATTGATCGAGAGACGGCGCACGCCTCATCAGTCAAGACCGGATCGATCGACGACAGATCCGTCCGGATATCTCTGGAGTCGACATGAAGGTCATCCTGCCCGCGGGCTTCGCCGCACTGGTCGCCACCGCGGTATCCGCGCAGACGCCGGGCGAGTTCCTCGGCCGGGACCTGCGCGACCGCGGCGCCGGCATCATCGCCACCGACCGGGCGCGGGAGGATTTCGCGGTCGCCCGCGAGCGCGCCGCGGACGGAAACCAGGCCGGGGCCGCCGTCGCGCAGGAGCGCGGCCTGATTGAGCGCGGCCGGGCCGACCATGACGTGATCGCGGCCGACCGCAACCGCGAACTCTATCGCCTCACCCGCTGAGGCGGCGCCGACGCCCACCTCCGCCGTCGCCGCACGGGAGCGAGCCTCCGATGACCAACGACGTTCCCCCCGGGCGGATCGAGCCGCGCCGACGCCTCCCGACCGCCGGGGCCGGCGTGATCGCCGGCCTGCTGGCTCTCGTCCCGGCGGCGGGCGCCGGGCCCGGCCCGAGCTACGACGACGACCGTCAGGGCGTGTTCCTGCGCTTCCTCAACGCGCCGGCCAACACCCGCCCGCCGCGGCTCGGCCTGTCCTTCGGCGGCGAGGTGAAGCCGGTGGTGATGGATACCGGCTCGACCGGCATCGTGGTCTCCGCCTCGCGGATCCCGAACGTCGACGCGCTGCCGGCCCGCCCCGGCCAGCTCACCTACAGCAGCTCCGGCCGGATCATGATCGGCCGCTGGGTGACCACTCCGGTGACGGTGTGGGGCCGCGACGGCGCCAGCGTCACGACCGGGCCGATGCCGGTCCTCGCCGTCGACCACATCGCCTGCACCGCCGGGGCCCGGGACTGCCGGCCCGAGACCGCACCCACCGGCGTGGCGATGATGGGGGTCGGCTTCGGGCGCGAGGCCGACAGCCAGTCGCAGAGCACCCCCGACACCAATCCGCTGCTCGGCGTCGCGGCGACCGGGCCGATGCGCCGCGGCTACGTCGTGACGCGCGACGGGGTGCATGTCGGGCTGACCCGCGCCAACACCCGGGGCGACTACCGCTTCGTCAAGCTGGAGCCGTTCCCGGACATCGCCGGGGAGTGGCGGGGCGTTCCGGTCTGCATCCGGGTCAACGATCAGTCGCCGGCCTGCGGCCGCGCGCTGATGGATACCGGCGTCACCGCGATGTTCCTGACCCTGCCGCCGGATCGTGTCGCCGACAGCGTCACTCCCGACGAGGCCGGCCGCCCGGCTCTCGCGCCGGGAACGCGGCTGACCTTCAGCTTCCCCGGCGAAGTCCCGGGCCAGGAACCCGCGGCGCGCTACGCGGTCACGGCGGGGGATCCTGCGGGACTGCTCGCGCCGAGCCGCATCGTGCTCAACACCACCCGGCCCGAGCCCTTCGTCAATACCGGCCTCCACATCCTGAACGGCTACGACGTCCTCTACGATGCCGACGGCGGATACTACGCCTTCCGCGCCCGCGACGACCGCTGGGCCGGGGGACGCTGAGCGAGCCGCCACGGCCACCATTCTCCTGAAGGCAGGGTTGCACCGGGCAAGTCTGCCGAGGGTCTTGTTCATGCAACGCCTCTCCCGCCGGAGCGGTGACCGCCTCGGCACCGGCCGTCCGCGGCCGGCGGAATGATGCCCGGAAGGATGCCCCACCATGCGGCGTATCGTGCTCCTGAGCCTCCTCGTCCTCGCACCGGGCGCCGCCTTCGCCCAGGCGCCCGCCCCGTGTTCCGACGCGCCGAACCAGATGGCGGCGGGGGCCTGCGTCTCCGACCGGCTCGACAGGGCGAACGCCGACCTGAACCGCGTCTACGGCGTGCTGAAGGCCAAGCTCGATGCCAACGGCCAGCACAACCTCCTGGAGGCGCAGCGCGCGTGGCTCACCTTCCGCGACAAGGAATGCAGCCTGCGCACCGGTGCCGACCCGGCGAACCCGGACGCCGACGGCACCATCGGCCCGATGCTCGTCGGCGAGTGCCTGACCGGCCTGACGCTCCAGCGCACCAGGGACCTGCAGGCCCAGGTCAGGTGCCCCGGCGGCGACCTTTCCTGCTCCCCGTGACGGTTTCCCGATGACGGTCGGCGGACCCGCAGCCGGCCCGATCCACCCCCGAGAGAGGACCCGACGATGGTCATCGTCACCACCGAGACGATCCCGAACTGCCGCATCCGCGAGGTGCGGGGCCCGTGCTTCGGCGCAGTGGTGCGCAGCCGCGGCGCGATCGGCAACTTCACCGCGAACTTCCGCACGATCGTCGGAGGCGAGATCCCGGAATACAGCCAACTCATCGAGGATGCCCGCGGGCAGGCGATCGACCGCATGGCGCAGCACGCCGCGCAGCTCGGCGCCAACGCGGTCCTGATGATGCGCTTCGACACCGCCGACACCGATCAGACCATGATGGGCGTCGTCGCCTACGGCACCGCCGCGGTCGTGGAGCCGGCCTGACGGATGGCGCGGACCTGCCCCCGCGGCACCGGCGCAAGCGTGGCAGTTAACCGGATGTTGAACGCCCGCCCGGCATTGATCGTCCAGGTTGTTCCTAGCGAGGCTGAAGCGGATCGTGGGATCGTCGGATGTCCTGTGGCCGCGCCGCCCGGCCGCGCCTCGCGCCCCGGCAGCCGTCGAGGCGCGCTGCGGTCGTGACCGTGCCGGCATCGGTCGATCCGGCGCCAGGGTCCGCATCCCGGCGCGCAGGCGCTCGCGGGCGGCGGCCGGACTGATCGTTCTGGCGTCGCTGATCCCGGGGGTGGCACCGGCCTCGGAGCCGGCGTCGAGCCGGCAGGTGACCTGGGCGATCTACGACGCCCCGCCGTTCATGGTGACCGCCGGCGACGACCGGGACCGCGGGATCTTCGACCGGATCCGCCGCCTCCTGAACGAACGGCTGGACGGTTACGCCCACCGGACCATCACGGCGCCGTTCCCCCGCATCTACAAGGCGCTGACGAACGGCGCCGAGTGGTGCTTCGTCGGCGGCATCCGCAACCCCGAGCGCGAGGAGTTCGCCGTGTTCTCGCTGCCGGTGGCGATGTTCTACCCGCTGCGCATCATCGTCAGGCGCGGCCGGCAGGAGCGGTTCGCGGCGATGGAGCCCCTGTCCCTGCGCCGTCTGCTGCAGGACCGCCGCGACCTGCGCACCAGCGTCCTGCGCGCCCGCACCATGGCGCCCGCGATCGACGCGCTGCTGCGGGAGCACCCGCCGGCCCAGACCCACTCGGAGTTCGAGGAGGCGTTCCGGATGCTGCTCAACGACCGCCTCGACTACCTCGTCGAGTTCTCGAGCATCGCCGCCTACAGCGCCGGCCATCTCGGCCGGGACGGGGACCTCGTGGCGCTGCCCTTCGCCGAGGCGCCGGAGCCGGTCCTCAGCCGGGTGATGTGCGCGAAGACCGAGTGGGGCCGCGCGGTGATCGAGCGGATCGACGAGATCCTGCGCCGGGAGCGCCCGGGCCCGGCCTACCGCGCGATCGTCGAGGCCTGGGCAGACGGACCGGACCGCGAGACGATCCGCCGTGCCTACGACACCGTCTTCCTGACCGCACGGTAGCGCGCATGCGGACGGCTTCGCACCAGGGCACGACGGAAGCGGGCGGCCCCACCGACGCGGGGCCCGTTCCCGCGCCGGGAGGGACGGGCAGGCCGCCGCCGCAATCCCTGACCGGGCGGGTGATCCGCGTCATCTTCCTCTGGTACTTCCTCGTCGCGATGGCGCTCACCGGGGTGCAGCTCGGCCTCGAGTACCGCCACGCCCACCAGCGTCTCCAGGCCGACGTCGCGGCGATGCAGCGGACCTTCAGCCCGGGCCTGGAGGACGCGCTGTGGCGCTTCAACGCCGACGTCACCCGCGGCATCCTCAGCGGCATCCGCGAGATCCCGGCGGTCGTCGGCGTGGAGGTGCGGGACGAGGCCGGCCGGCGGGTCGAGGCGGCGGGCCGGATCGGCGACGGCGCCGGCCCGCCGAGGGCCGGGGGCGACGGCGGGCTCGACTTCGCCGCGCGCACCTTCGGCAGGCCGTTCAGCCGCACCTTTCCCCTCGTCCACGTCGACGAGAGCGGGCGGCGCCACCCGATCGGCTCGTGGACCGTCCATTCCGACACCGCCCTCGCGGTCGATCAGGTCAGCAACACGTTCGTCGTGATCCTGATCAACTCCACCATCAAGTCGCTGATGCTGTGGCTGATCTTCGTCGTCGTGGTCCGCCGGATGATCGGCCGCCCGCTCGGTCAGGTGCGAGCCTTCCTGGAGGACCTCGACGGCGGCAGCCTCGGCCACCGCCCGTTCGTCCTCGCGACGCAGGGGCACCACGAGCTCCACACCCTGACGGACGCCCTCAACCGGATGGTCGCCAAGCTGCGCCAGTCGTTCACGGACAACGGCGCCCTGATGGACGACCTGCGCCACATGAACGCGACGCTGCAACTGCGGGTCGCCGAGCGGACCCGGGACCTCGAGCTGCTGGCGCAGACCGACCTGCTGACCGGCCTGTTCAACCGCCGCAAGCTCGACGAGGCGGTCGAGGCCGAGGCCGGGCGCGCGCGGCGCCAGGGCGGGCCGCTCGCGCTCATCCTCGGAGACATCGACCACTTCAAGTCGATCAACGACCAGCACGGGCACAAGGTCGGAGACGGGGTGCTGATCGCCCTGGCGGCCGCCCTGCGCGCCGGCGCGCGGGGCGGCGACATCCTCGGCCGCTGGGGCGGGGAGGAGTTCATGGTGGTGTGCCCGGAGACCGATCTGGCCACCGCGTCGGCGCTGGCGGAGGATCTGCGCCGGCGCATCGAGGCCACCGCCCTGCCGGCGGTCGGCGCGCGGACCTGCTCGTTCGGAGTCGCCGTGCTCGCCCCCGGCGAATCCACGGACAGCCTGGTGACCCGGGCGGATGCGGCCCTGTACCGCTGCAAGCGCCTGGGCCGCAACCGGGTGGAGGTGGGCCTGCCCGGCAGCCAGGGAGAGCGCGAGGCGGGCCTGCGCGGCGCCGCCTGATACGGTTTTCGGACGATCAGTTCCGCAAAACCGTATCGAAGCCCGCGCGGCGCATGAGCGAAGCCGGTTTCCGCATCGCGAAGCGATCGCAACGCAGTCGCCGAGCGATCAATCGGAAACCGTATGACGTGCCGCGGGCGAGCCGGCCGCGGACCGGCGGGCCCGGAACCATCGCGTGCAGCGGTTGTTGCGTGTCGTGTAACATCACCGTGCGGCAGAAGCTGCCGTTAACCCGTTTCCGTTCATCCTCGACCCGGTGCTCCGGAGTCGGGGCGCCAGCACCGCGAGCCCGCCGCATGCCGAACGACCGGCTGTCCGAGCCGATCCCTGCCGGATCCTCCTCAGCGCTGCGCCGGACCGAGCCGCTGTTCGACACGCAGCGGCGGCTGAACGCGGTCCTCGACAACGCCTCCGTCGCCATCTTCCTGATGGATGACCGCCAGCACTGCATCTACATGAACCGGGCAGCCGAGCACCTGACCGGCTTCAGCCTCGACGAGGTGCTGCACCGGGACTGCCCGCTGCACGACATCATCCACCACACCCACCCGGACGGGCGCCACTTCCCGATCGAGGACTGCGCCATCGACCGCGCCTTCCCGGAGAACAACCAGGAGCGGGGCGAGGCGGTCTTCGTCCACCAGGACGGGCATTTCTATCCCGTCGGCTTCACCGCGAGCCCGATCCGCGACGACGCGGCGAACATCATCGGCACGATCATCGAGGTGCGCGACATCAGCCAGGAGAAGGCCGCCGCCGAGCGGCAGGACCTGCTGATCCACGAGTTGAACCACCGGGTGAAGAACACCCTCTCCACCGTGCAGGCGATCGCCGCCCAGACGTTCCGCGGCCGGAGCGACGAGGCCGCGCGCGGCACCTTCGACGCCCGGCTCGCCGCCCTGTCGGACGCCCACAACGTGCTGGTTCAGGACAAGTGGGAGAGCGCGAGCCTGCGCGGCGTCGTCGAGCGGGCCCTGGCGCCCTATCTCGCTGCGGATTCCGAGGCCGGCCGCGTCCATCTCGACGGAACCGAGACGCGGCTTCATCCCAAGGTCGCCGTGACGCTGTCGATGGCTCTGCACGAACTCGTGACCAACGCCGCCAAGTACGGCGCCCTGTCGGTCCCGCAGGGCCGCATCACCGTCGACTGGTCGCTGAGGCACGACGACGCCGGGGTCGAGCATCTGGCGATCGCGTGGCGGGAGAGCGGCGGTCCCCGGGTGACCCCGCCGCAGGGCAGGGGTTTCGGCTCGCGGCTGATCGAGCGTCAACTGCCGATGGAATTCGGCGGTTCGGCGGAGATCGCCTACTTGCCGGACGGCGTGGTTTGCCGGATGCACATTCCTCTGACCTCCCCCGGCTGGCACGGCCAGGACATCATCCACGGCCGGGCAGCCGGTCGGATCCCTCCATCAGGACAGATCGGCCGATGAGCGGACTGAGCGGACGGCGGGTACTGCTCGTCGAGGACGAGAGCCTGGTAGCGATGCTCGCCGAGGACATGCTGCTCGACTGGGGCTGCGACGTGGTCGTGGCGATGCGCCTCGATCAGGCGCTCGTCCAGGCCCGCACGCACGCTTTCGATCTCGCGATCCTCGACGTGAATCTCGGCGCCGCCCGCAGCTACCCGGTCGCGGATCTGCTGTCCGAGCGCGGCGTGCCGTTCCTGTTCGCGACCGGGTACGGGCGGCACGGCGTCGAGCCGGACTATTGCCACGCCCCGGTGATCCAGAAACCGTACCAGGGCGCGCAGATGCAAGGGGCGCTGGAACGGCTGCTCGGCGGCGGGGAAGGCCGGCTCGGGCGGGCGCCTGTCGGCATGGCCTGCCTCGGCCTGCACGAGGCCGGCTGAATGGATGTCGGGTCCGAGGCGGTTTTCGGACGATCGGTTCCGATAACCGCCTCGAAGCCCGCCCGGCGGAGCTGTCAGCGAGTGCCGCGACGCTTCAGGAACGCCTCCATCTCGGCGATCTCCGTCTCCTGGGCCCGGACGATCGCCTCGGCGAGACGGCGCACCTCGGGGTCCTTCGAGTAGGCGAGCGCCACCCTGGCCATGTCGATGGCGCCGCGGTGATGCGGGATCATCCCGCGCATGAAGTCGACGTCGACGTCGTTGGTGTAGGGCGTCGTCATGTCCCGGTGCATGGCGTCGGCTGCGGCGCGGTAGGCGCGGGTCGCCTCGGTGTCGCCGGGCCCGGAGGGAGCCGCTCCGTGGTGGCCGTGAGCATGCGGATCCTGCTGCGCCGGCGACGGCTGAGTGCCGGCGACGGCGAGCAGCGCGACGGCGAGCAGAGCGGGTAACCGGATCATCGCTCGTTCCTTCCAACGTCAGTTGAACTTGCCGTTGGCGGTGGCGCCGTCCGGTCCGACGAGCTGCACCGCGCCCTTGGGCTTGGCGGGCAGGGGGGCGGCGGCGCTGCCGGCGAGCCGGTTGGCCCCGGCCGGCGCCAGGGCGATGCGGGCGGGCTTGCCGTCGACGATCAGGATCAGGGTGCCCTTGAAGCCCTCGGCCGGCACCGGCGCGGTCGCGTCCTCGCCGGTGAGGAAGATCTCCACCGCCTGTCCGCGGGCCACCAGTTCGAGGTGGTAGCGCCCGGCATCGGCGATCCGGCCACCGTTGGGGCCGTCGGCGTGGGTGTGCTCGTGCCCGCCGGCCGAGAGGGCCGGGGAGGCCGCCGGGAGGGCCGCCGCGAGCGCAGCGGCGAAGACTGGAACCAGAATCCGCATCGGTTGTCTCCGTGGTTGGTGAGGGGATCAGAACGCCTCGTGGGGGACGGGCTGGCCGGAGGGCTGCGCTGCCCGGCTCTCCGCCTCCCGCCGGGCGCGCAGGCGCTCCAGGGGCGCGCGGCCGAAGCGCAGGAACAGCACCGGGGTCAGCACCGCGTCGAGCAGGGTGGCGCTGACGAGCCCGCCGAAGATCGTCACCGCGACCGGGTGCAGGATCTCCTTGCCGGGACTGGCGGCGTCGATCAGCAGCGGAACCAGCGCGACCCCGGCCGAGAGCGCGGTCATCAGCACCGGCACCAGCCGCTCCAGGCTGCCGCGGAGCGCCAGTTCCCGCCCGAACGGCACGCCCTCGAACAGCGCGAGGTTCAGCATGTGGCTGATCTTCAGGATGCCGTTGCGCGCCGCGATGCCCGTCAGCGTGATGAAGCCGATCATCGAGGCGACCGAGAGTGGCTGCCCGGTGAGCCACAGGGCCGCGACGCTGCCGACGAGGGCGAGGGGCACGTTGCCCATCACGATCAGCGCCAGGGCGGCCGAGCGGTAGCGGCTGTAGAGGATCGCGAAGATCATCCCCAGCGACAGGGCCGAGAGGAGGGCGATGGTGCGGCTCGCCTCCTCCTGCGCCTGGAAGTTGCCTTCGAGCCGCACGAACGTCCCGGCGGGCAGGGCGGTGGCGGCGATCTCCCGGCGGATCGCCGCCACGACGGTCGCCATGTCGGCGGTGCCGTCGGTGTTGGCCTGCACCACGAGGCGGCGCCGGGTGTTCTCGCGCAGGATCTGGTTCGGCCCGTCGGTCTCGCGGATGTCGGCGATCTGGCGCGCCGGCACCCAGCCGGAGGGCGTCTCGACCAGGAGGTCGCCGAGCCCGGCGGTGGTGCGCTGGCGCTCGGGCAGCCGCAGCACCACGTCGAAGCGGCGGTAGCCGTCGGCCACCGTCGAGACGACGCGGCCGTTCGACAGCCGGCTCAACTGGTCGACCAGGGCCGCCGGCTGCACGCCGTAGAGGGCGGCCCGGGTGTAGTCGACCCGGATCTCGAGCTGCGGGATGCGGACCTGCTTCTCGAGCTGGAGGTCGGTGAGCCCGGGGATCTCCGCCATGCGGGCGCGCAGGTCCTCGGCGATGCGCCGGGTCGCGTCGAGGTCCTCTCCGAAGATCTTCACCGCGATCTCGGCCCGCACGCCCGACAGCATGTGGTCGAGGCGGTGCGAGATCGGCTGGCCGACATTGACCGAGACCGGCAGCACCGCGAGGCGGTTGCGGATCTCGGCGACCAGCGCCTCCTTCGGGCGTCCGCCGGGCTTCAGGCGGATCTCCAGGTCGGAGGAATGGACCCCCTCGGCGTGCTCGTCGAGTTCGGCCCGGCCGGTGCGGCGGCCGACGACCTCGACCTCCGGAATCCCGGCCACCAGCCGCTCGGCGATCAGCCCGACCCGGCTGCTCTCGGCGAGCGAGATGCCGGGGTTGAACGCCATCGTGACGGTGAACGAGCCCTCGTTGAACGGCGGCAGGAAGGCGCGCGGCAGGGTCCAGGCGGCGAGGCCCGCCGCCAGCACCGCCCCGGCGACCCCGGCCATGAGGGCGCGCTGGTGGCGGAACGCGACGGCGAGCAGGGCCGCGTTGCCGCGCTTCAACGCGCGAACGAGGCGGCTGTCGTGCGCGTCGAGGGTCTTCAGGCCCGGCAGCAGCCAGGAGGCGAGGACCGGGGTGAGGGTGATCGAGACGACGAGGCTCGCCAGGATCGAGATGATGTAGGCCTGCCCCAGCGGTGCGAACAGGCGGCCCTCGATGCCGGACAGCGCGAAGAGCGGCACGAAGACCAGCACGATGATCATCGTGGCGTAGACGATGCCGGAGCGGACCTCGTTCGAGGCCGCGACCACCACCTCGAACACCGAGCGCGGGCTGCCCGCCGCCCGGTTGTCGCCGAGGCGCCGGTGGATGTTCTCGACGTCCACCACCGCGTCGTCGACGAGTTCGCCGACCGCGATGGCGAGGCCCCCGAGGGTCATCGTGTTGATCGACAGGCCGGCGAGGGAGAAGATCAGCGCCGTGGTCAGGATCGAGACCGGGATCGCGGTGAGCGAGATCGCGGTGGTGCGCCAGTTGAGCAGGAAGCAGAACAGCACCACCGCCACCACGGCGACCGCTTCCACCAGCACCCGCTCGACGTTGCCGATCGAGGTCTCGATGAAGTCCGCCTGCCGGAACACGATCCGGTCGGCGTGGATGCCTTCCGGCAGGGAGGGGGCGAGTTCGGCGAGCGCCGCCTCGATGCTGCGGGTGAGCCGGACGGTGTCGACGCCCGGCTGCTTCTCGACCGAGACGATCACCGCCGGGCGGCCCTGGAAGCCGGAGTCGCCGCGCTTGACCTTGGGCGCGAACGAGACCTCGGCGACCTGCCGCAGCAGCACCGGGGTCTCGCCCACATTCGCCACCACGAGGCTGTTGAGGTCGTCGAGGCTGGTGGTGCGGCCGAGGTTGCGGATCAGGTACTCGCGCGAATACTGGTCGGTGAAGCCGCCGCCGGCATTGGTGCCGAAGCGGGCGAGCGCGGTTTCGAGCGCGGCGTTGGTGACGCCGAGCGCCCGCATCGCCGCGGGGTTGGGGCTGACCCGGAACTGGCGCACCTCGCCGCCCATCGGGATCACCTGCGCGACGCCCGGGATGGTGAGGAGACGCGGCCGGATCACGAAGTCAGCCGTCTCGCGCACCACCATCGGCGAGGCGGTCTCGCTCGTCACCGCGACCATCAGGATCTGGCCCATGATCGAGGAGACCGGGCCCATCTGCGGCACGGTGTTGGCGGGCAACTGGCTCTGGACGAGGCTCAGCCGTTCGGCGACCTGCTGGCGGTTGCGGTAGATGTCGGTGCCCCAGTCGAACTCGACGGTGATCACCGACAGCCCGACGCCGGAGGTCGAGCGCACCCGGCTGACGCCGGGCAGGCCGTTCATCCGGGTCTCGATCGGGTAGGTGACGAGCTGCTCGACCTCCGAGGGCGCGAGCCCCTCGGCCTCGGTCATGATCGTCACGGTCGGCCGGTTGAGGTCGGGGAAGACGTCGACCGGCAGGCGGGTCACCGCGTAGGCGCCGGCGAGCACCAGCACGCCGGCGAGGACGACGACGAGCAGGCGGTTGCGCAGGGATTGCGCGACGAGGAAGCCGAACATCGCGTCACCGCACCTGATGGAGGAGTTCGGCGCCCCCGGTCACGACCCGGCGCCCGGCGCCGATCCCGGCCGCGATCAGCACCCGCTCGCCGTCGAGGGGTTCGACCCGCACCGGGCGGGCCTCGAACCGCTCGGCCGCGACGTGCTCGTAGACCACGTCCTGCCCGTTGGCGGCGCGCAGGACGCTCGCCCGCGGCACCGCGAGGCCGGCCTGCTCGTCCTCGGTCGCGGCCAGCACGGTGACGAACTGGCCGATGCGCAGGCCGGCCGTGTCGCCCTTCACCGCGAACTGCACCGGCACCGCCTGGTTGCGGTCGGCGAGGCCGGAGCCCTGGTAGGTCAGGGCGAAGCTGCGTCCGTCGGCGAGGCGGGCGGTCGCGTCCTGCGCCGCTGCCAGGGGATCGAAGCTCAGGGCCTCGACCCAGAGCCGGGCGGGATCGACGATCTGGAACACCATCGTGCCGGGCGAGGCCATCTGGCCGGCGACGGCGGCGGCCTGCGCCACCACGCCGTCCACCGGCGCCACCAGCGGCTCGGGCTGGAGCCGGGCGGCGTCGAGGGCGACGCGGCGGTCCCGGAGGCCGGCGAGTTCCGCCTCGGCGTCGTCGAGCTGGATCTGCGCCACCGCGCCGCCGGGCGCGAGCTTGCGGTAGCGCTCGACCCGGCGCTGGACGATGGCGATCTGCTGGTCGAGTTCGCCCTGGCGCTGGCGCATGTCGGAGGCGTCGACCGCCTGGACCGGGGGCGTGACGAAGGCCAGCACCTCGCCGCGATGCACCCTGGTGCCGAGGCGCGGAAAGGCCCCGGAGGCCGGCGGAGAGATGCGGCCGCCGACCGAGGATTGCACGACGCCGCTGGCATTGGGGTCCGGGATCACCCGGCCGGGCAGTTCGAGACGGCGACGGAACGTGGCGCTCTCGGTGACGGCGGTGCGCAGGACCAGCAGGTGCTGGGTCGGCTTGGGCACGAACACCGTGCCGTCCGGCAGGCGCTGGGCGAGATCCTCACCCGCTGCGCCGGGGGCGACGAAGGCGGTCCTGGTCGTGTCGGACTTGGTTGCGTCGGACGCGCTATGATCGTGCCCCTCGTACGCGGCGGCCCCGGCGAAGGCGGCGCTGCCGAGGACGAGGGTGACGGCGAGCACCGCTACCGCGAGTGCCGCCCCGAGGCGACGGCGCCGCAGGAGCGCCGTCGTCGCGAGGCCGAGCAGGAAGGCGCCGGCCCCGACCGCCACGGGCACCGGGTCGCGGCCGGCGAGCCGGCCAGCGACAGTGCGGCCGAGGGCGGAGAGGCGGTCGCCGGAACCTGCAGTGGCCGCGGCGTCCGGCTGCGGCACGGTGAGGCCCAGCGGCAGCACGTCGGCCTCCTCGCCGGCGGCGACCGTGACCATGAGGTCGTGGTGTCCCGGTGCGGCGAGCCACGGCGCCGCGAGGGTGTAGGTGCCGTCGCCGGCCGGCGTCGCGGCGCGCGGGCCGTCCGGCGTCTCGACTTCCAGGGTGGCGCCGTTCACCGGGGCGTTGCTGGCGAAGCGGTCGAGATACAGCGTCAGCGTTCCGGCGCGGACCACCGCGACCAGTTCGAAGGCGGCGGAGGCGGCCTCACCCCGTGGCGCGATGCTGCGGGAGACCGGAGGAGGCGGCGCACCGTGGTCGTGCCCTTCATGGGCGGGGGCGGCGCCGGCCCACAAGGCAGCGGCCAGCCCGGCCAGGGCGGCGGGTCGGATCGACATGAAGATGGTCCTCGCGCCGCGTCGGCGGCCAGTGACGAGCGGGCGACGGCTCCGGCAGCCGGCACCCTGCGTGACGCGCCGCAGCGGCGCGCTCGGGTCAGGCGAGGACGGGTCTGGGAGGTTCGCGCACGGCCTCGGGGCCGAGGCCCGGACGGCCGAGAAGGCCCGCCGGCCGGGCGACGCGACGTCCCGGAGCGGGCAGGGGCAGCAGCATCGCGACGGGAAGGATCCCGGACGCGCAGCAGGCGATGCCGCAGCACAGGCCGTTGCAGGGCGCGGCGGCCCGATCGGTGGCTGGGTCGGCGGGCTCGACCGCGGCGAGCACCGCTGCGGACACTGCATCCACCCGAACCAGTTCGGCCTGCACCGATAACGCCGGGGCCGGTGCCCGCATCGTGCCGTGATGGCCGTGCCCGGCTCCGTGGACGTGACTCTGATGCGCCCAGACGGCGGACGGCGCCAGCACGGCCGCGATCATCACGATCGCCACCGCGAGCAGGCGCGCCAGATGCCGGTCGATGGGCTGGCCGAGGGTCATGGCGTGAGCCTACACCGGAACCGCGGTCCGTGGAAGCGTCGTCCCCGAGGTCACGGCCCCGGCGTGATCGGCGTCGGAGCGGTGCGAAAGTCGGGGGAACCGCCTGAATAGAAACCGGCTCCAAGCGCCTGGTTTAACGGTCAGATTCTTGGACGCGGGGTCCCCTCTCCCGTTTGGGAGAGGGGTAGGGGTGAGGGTTGCTCGGCTTCAGGATGGGGCGCCAGACATCGACCCGCGCCGCATCGACAACCACCTTCGATGGTCGCAACGTGGGCAGACGATCGCCGCTCCATTTCAACAGCCAGGGACGGCGGAGCCGGTGAGCAACTGATACGGTTTTTGAACGCTTCGTTCAAAAACCGTATCACACGTCGAACAGCGATCCCTGTTTCGCCTCGTCGGCGGGGGCCGCGGCCGCGGCGGCGCGCTTGGTAGCACGGCGCGCCCGCAGTGCCTTGGTCGCCGGATCCTTGGTCGCCGGATCCTTGGTCGCCGGATCGATGGATGCCGGAACAACCTCGGGCGCCACCGCCTCCGCCCCCTCGATGGCGGCACCGATCCTGCCGTCGGCGAATTCCAGCGTCACCCGGCCGGCGGCGCGGGCGGCCTGCGCCTCGCGGACCGGGCGGCCGGAGGTGTCGAGCACCAGGGCGTAGCCGCGGGCCAGCACCGCCCGGTAGTTCAGGCTGCCGAACAGCGCCGCGGCGGCGGCGAGCCGGCCGCCGCGGCGCTCCAGACCGTGGGTGACGGCCGGTTCCAGCCGGCGGGCGAACCCGGCGAGGCGTTCGCCCTGGACGGCGGTGGTGCGCTGGAGGGCGTGGCGCGGCCGGTGGTCGATCGCCGCGAGGCGCTCGCGGGCGCGGGCGAGTTGCAGCGAGGGCGGGTTGCGGGCGAAGCCTTCGAGCGCCCGGGCGAGGCGGTGCTGGAGGTCCCGGGCGTTGGCGGCGAGCCCCGGCTTGAGCCGCGCCTCGGCGAGGTCGAGGCGCTGGCGCTTGACCGCGAGCAGGGCCTCCGGCGACGGCAGCGCCCGGGCGAGGCCGCGCAGGTCGCCGCGGCGGCGGTCGACGAGGCGCCCGAGCGCCCCGGCATGGCGGCGGGCGAGGCCGTCGAGGTCGGCGAGCAGCTCTCCGCGCACAGGCACTGCCATCTCGGCCGCCCCGGTCGGGGTCGGGGCGCGGCGGTCGGCGACGTGGTCGATCAGCGTCACGTCGGTCTCGTGGCCGACGGCGGAGATCAGCGGGATCGCGCTCTCGGCCGCGGCCCGGACCACGATCTCCTCGTTGAAGCTCCACAGATCCTCGATCGAGCCGCCGCCGCGGGCGACGATCAGCACGTCGGGCCGCGGGATCGGCCCGTCCGGCGGCAGGGCGTTGAAGCCGCGGATCGCCGCCGCGACCTCCTCGGCCGAGCCCTCGCCCTGCACCCGCACCGGCCAGACCAGCACCGGGCGGGGAAAGCGGTCCTCCAGCCGGTGCAGGATGTCGCGGATCACCGCGCCGGTGGGCGAGGTGACGACGCCGACGACCCGGGGCAGGAACGGCAGGGGGCGCTTGCGGGCGGCGTCGAACAGCCCCTCGGCGGCGAGCAGGCGCCGCCGCTCCTCCAGCAGCGCCATCCAGGCGCCGGCGCCGGCCGGCTCCAGCGATTCGATGACGATCTGGTAGGTCGACTTGCCCGGGAAGGTGGTGATCCGCCCGGTGGCGACGACCTCCAGCCCCTCCTTCGGCTTGTGGCGCAGGCGCCCGAGCGTCCCCTTCCAGATCACCGCATCGATCTTCGCCCCGCCGTCCTTGAGGCAGAGATAGGCGTGGCCCGACGAGTGCGGCCCGCGATAGCCCGAGATCTCGCCGCGCAGGCGGACATGGCCGAACGCGTCCTCCAGGGTGCGCTTGAGCGCCGAGGCGAGTTCCGTGACCGACCATTCGGGCACGTTGGCGGCGCCGGCGGCAGCGGCCGGGGAGGGTGCGCGGGGAATGGCGAGCAGCGAAGCGGACATGGGGCGCAAGGCTAATCCCTCGCCTCCGGTCGCGGAAGCCCGGGTCGCCCGGCGCCTGTTGACGACGGCCGGCTCCGTGGCGCCGGCATCACACCGCCATCGGGCGGTTGCCCGCGGCACCGGCGCCCCCTACACGCACGGGACATGAAAGCCGCATCCTCCGAAGAACAGGCCATGGCCGCCGACGCCCCCCTGACCCTCCTGCTGATCGGTTCCGGCGGGCGCGAGCACGCGCTGGCCTGGAAGCTCGCCCGGAGCCCGCTCTGCGGACGCCTGCTGATCGCGCCGGGCAACCCCGGCACCGCCGCCCACGGCACCAACCTGCCGGACCTCGCGGTCGCCGACCACGCGGCGGTGGTCGCGCTGTGCCGGCGCGAGGGCGTCGGGCTGGTGGTGGTCGGGCCGGAGGCGCCGCTGGTCGCCGGGCTCGCCGACGCCCTGCGCGACGCCGGCATCCCGGTCTTCGGGCCGAGCGCCGCGGCGGCGCAGCTCGAAGGCTCCAAGGCGTTCACGAAGGAGCTGTGCGGGGAGTTCGGCATTCCGACCGCCGCCTTCGCGCGCTTCCGCGACCTCGACCGGGCGCTGGCCTCTCTCGACGGGCGCACGGCGCCGATCGTCGTCAAGGCCGACGGACTCGCGGCCGGCAAGGGCGTGGTGGTGGCCGAAACCCTCGCCGAGGCGCAGGCGGCCGTGCGCGACATGCTCGGCGGCGGGCTCGGCGCAGCCGGGGCCGAGGTGGTGATCGAGGAGTTCCTGTCGGGCGAGGAGGCGAGCTTCTTCGCCCTGTGCGACGGCACCCGCGCGGTGGCGTTCGGCACGGCCCAGGACCACAAGCGGGTCCACGACGGCGACCGCGGCCCCAATACCGGCGGCATGGGCGCCTACTCGCCGGCCCCGGTGCTGACGCCGGCCCTCGAGGCCGAGGTGATGGAGCGGATCATCCGCCCGACCCTCGACGGGATGCGCGCCCGCGGCACGCCGTTCTCCGGCGTACTGTATGCCGGGCTGATGCTGACCGACGAGGGCCCGAAGCTGATCGAGTACAACGTCCGCTTCGGCGACCCGGAATGCGAGGTGCTGATGCCGCGCCTCGCGAGCGACCTCGTGCCGGTGCTGCTGGCCGCGAGCCGCGGCGATCTCGGCGGGGTCGCGGCGCCTGTCTGGTCGCCCGAGACCGCGCTCACCGTGGTGATGGCCGCCCCCGGCTATCCCGGCCCGGTCGAGAAGGGCTCGGCGATCCGCGGCATCGAGGCCGCCGAGGCGGCGGGCGCCGTGGTGTTCCAGGCCGGCACCCGCCGCGACGGCGACCGGCTGGTGGCGGATGGCGGTCGGGTGCTCGCCGTTACGGCGACCGGCGCCGGCGTCGGCGAGGCCAAGGACCGCGCTTACGCGGCAATCGACCGGATCGACTGGCCGGAAGGCTTCTGCCGGCGCGACATCGGCTGGCGGGCGGTGGCGCGGGAGGGGTGAACTCCCGCGCCAGGGCGACTACAGCGCCCAGCCGCCGTCGATGATGTGGAACTGGCCGGTGGTGTAGGTCGCGGTGGCGAGGTGGAGCGCCAGTTCGGCGATCTCCTCGGGCCGGCCGATGCGGCCGATCGGCTGGCGGGCGATGAAGGCCGCCCGGGCGGCGTCGTAGTCGCCCTGGGCCGACAGGCGCTCCTGCAGCGAGGGCGACTCGACGGTGCCGGGGCAGATCGCGTTGCAGCGGATGCCCCTGGTGACGTAGTCGGCCGCGATCGACTTGGTGAGCCCGAGCACCGCCGCCTTGGTGGTCTGGTAGGCGAAGCGGTTCGGCACGCCCTTCACGCTCGATGCGACCGACGCCATGTTGATGATGCAGCCGCCGCCGCGCTCCAGCATGCCCGGCAGCACCGCGCGGGTGGTGCGGACCATCGCCTTCACGTTGAGGTCGAAGGCGAAGTCGAGGTCGCCGTCCTTCATCTCCAGGATCGTCCCGTTGTGGACGACGCCCGCGCAGTTGAACAGCACGTCGACCGGGCCGATCGCCGCGAAGCCGTCGCGCACGGCGGCGTCGTCGAGGACGTCGAGCACCCGCGTCTCGATGCCGAGGGGCTTCAGCTCGGCGAGCTTGCCCTCGTTGATGTCGGTCGCCACGACCCGCGCGCCCTCGCGGGCGAACAGTTCCACCGTGGCCCGCCCGATGCCCTGCGCCGCCGCCGTCACGACCACGACCTGACCCGCCAGTTTTCCAGCCATCGGCTTCTCCTCCCTGTTCGTTCAGCGGTCCCGGTCATGCCGCGCACGACCGGGACCCGTCCGTAGCGGTGTTGCCCGCCTCAATCCACCGGCGCCAGGTGCAGCGGCGCCGGCGTCGGATCCTGCTCGCGCTCGCGCTCGACCACGCCCCGGCCGAACTGCTTGTACCAGAGGCCGGTGAGGACCGGCACGACCAGGGAGGTGACGATGACGCAGATCGCCACCAGCACAGTCGCGCTCTGGGCGGTGGGCGCGAATTGCGGGGCGACCGCGGCGATCGCCACCGGGTTCGCCGCCGCCGCGCCGGCGGTCGAGGAGGCCGCGAGGCCGGCGGTGCCGGTGCCCCGGCCGACGACCCGGTCGGCGATGATGAGCGGGATGCCGGTCAGCACGATCACCGCCAGCGCCAGCACCACGCCGAGCCCGGCGAGCGGCGACAGCAGGGTGCTGAGGTCGATGGTGTTGCCGAGCGCGAAGGCGAAGAACGGGATCATCAGGTGCCCGCCGGGGGTGAAGAACTCGCGCAGCTTCGGGTCGAGGTTGCCGAGCGCGAACCCGACCAGGAACGGCAGCACGGCGCCGATGAAGATCTGCGGCTCGAAATGCGCCGCCCCCGAGGCGCCCAGGATGATCATGCTCATCAGCGGGCCGGACTCGATCGAGGTCAGCACGAAGGCGCCCGCCTCCTCGCGGGTGCCGTAGGTCTGCATCAGCGAGGCGTAGAGGCCGCCATTGGTCATGTCCATCGCGCACACGATGGCGAGGATCGACAGGCCGGCGAAGAAGCCGGTCTGGATGCCCTCGACCGGCACGAACTGCGACGCGACCAGGACGATGATCCAGGCCGAGACGAGCTTGGTGAGGACGAGGGTGCCGGACTTGCGCAGCACCGTCCCGGTGGCGCTGAGCTTGATCGAGGCGCCCATGCAGAAGAACCACACGGCGAGGATCGGGATCACCCCGGTCATGATGCCCTGCGTGAAGCCCTTGAAGTAGGCCGGCGCCCCCGGCGCGAAGGTCTTGCACAGCGCGCCGAGCAGCAGCGGCGCCAGCATCAGCCCGCCGGGGATCCGGTCGATCGTGCGTTTGATGTCCATGTCGTTCCTCCCGATGTCGATGAATCCGCGAAAGGCCGGCGCTCGAGGCATCGGCCCGCCGGAATCGGTCCCGCGTCGTCGCGAGGCGGCCCGACCGGCCGGATGACGAGACGGTGTTGGTCTTTTTGGTTCGTCCCGCCGTTGCAGGCCCGCCGGCCGTGGCCCGGTGCCGTCACACGGGGCTGGGCACGGCCATATACTGATATATTACATCCGCAACCCGAGAGCGAGAGAATCCATGTCAAGTCAGACGATGGGATGAGTTCCTGACAGCATCCCGGCAGTCGAGGCCGGGTTCGCGTCGAAACCGGGGCCTCGTTCCCCGATCCGTGCGACCTATCTGCTCCTGGCGCGGCCACGCCCCTGCGGTCTCGGCCATCCCGGAGCGCCTGATGCCTGCCGATCTGTTTCCCGGTTTCTCCGCCCATTGGATCGACCTGCCGGACGGTCGGTTCTTCGCCCGGGCCGGCGGGCCCGAGGACGCGCCGCCGGTCCTGCTGCTGCACGGCTTCCCGCAGAGCCATGCCTGCTGGCACCGCATCGCCCCGGCGCTGGCGGAGACCCACCGGGTCGTCTGCCTCGACCTCAAGGGCTACGGGTGGTCGGCCGCCCCGGCGGGGGACGCGGCCCACCACGACTACAGCAAGCGCCGCATGGGCGAGGACGTGGTCACGGTGATGGAGACCCTCGGGCACGCCCACTTCGCGCTGGTCGGGCACGACCGGGGCGCCCGGGTCGGCTACCGCCTCGCCCTCGACGCGCCGGGCCGGATCTCGCGCCTCGCCCTCCTCGACATCCTGCCGACCGTGACGCAGTGGCGGCGGATGGAGACGGAGCCGGCGCTGTACCCGCACTGGCGCTTCCTGGCCGGGCCGGCACTGGAGCCGGAGCGGGAGATCGGCCGCGATCCGGTCGGGTGGTACGAGGAGCAGGTGCGCGGCTGGACCGGAGACGGCAGCCTCGACGCCTTCTCGCCCGCCGCCCTCGATCTCTACCGTCAGGCCTGGGGCGTGCCGGAACGCATCCACGCCGGCTGCGAGGATTACCGGGCGGGCGCCGGCCCGGACCGCGAGGCCGACGAGGAGGACCTCGCCGCGGGCAACCGGATCACCTGCCCGGTCCTGGTGCTGGTGGCCGACCGGTTCGTCGGCCGCAACGGGTTCGATCCGGCGCTGCGGGCCTGGACCGACACCTTCGCGCCGCAGGCGACGGGCGCGGCGATCGCGTCCGGTCACTTCCTGCCGGAGGAGAACCCGGCCGCGACCCTCGCGGCGTTGCAGCGGTTCCTCTCGGCCTGAATCTCCAGCGGGGGACCGCCATTGGCGACGGTTCGCGGGGCTCAGCGCCGCCGCAGCCGGACCACCGCGCGATCGAGGGCGCCGAGGAAGGCGGAGCGGTCCTTCGCCGAGAACGGGCGCGGCCCGCCGGTGACGGCACCGGCCTCGCGCAGGTCTTGCATCAAGTTGCGGGTGGCGAGCGCCATCCCGATCGAGGATTCCGAGAACGGCTTGCCGTTGGGCGCGACCACCGTCGCCCCGGCCTTCACGCAGCGGCTCGCCAGCGGGACGTCGGCGGTGACGACGATGCTGCCGGCGCCCGCCCGCTCGGCGATCCAGTCGTCGGCGGCATCGAACCCGTCCGAAACGACCACCCGCTCGATCCACGGCTCGCGCGGCACGGCCAGGAAGGCGTTGGCCACCACGACGACGTGGCAGCCGCAGCGTCCGGCGACCCGGTAGACCTCGTCCTTCACCGGGCAGGCGTCGGCGTCGACGTAGATCGTGATGGTCATGACCCCGTCGGCTCCGTGGACAGGCACGCAGGTGCCGTCCGCCGGAGCGGGCGGCGCCGGTTGCGGGACCTCAGCGGACGCCGAGCAGTTCGACGTCGAAGATCAGCGTCGCGTTCGGGGGGATGACGCCGCCGGCGCCGCGGGCGCCGTAGCCGAGATCCGGCGGGATCACCAGGGTGCGCTTGCCGCCGACCTTCATCGACAGCAGCCCCTCGTCCCAGCCGCGGATCACCTGCCCGGTGCCGACGGCGAAGCTGAGCGGCTGCTTGCGGTCGTGGGAGCTGTCGAACTTGCGGCCCTTCTTGCCCTTGTCGTCGAGCCAGCCGGTGTAGTGGACGTCGACGGTCTGGCCGGCCTTGGGCTCGGGACCGGTGCCCACGATCTCGTCCTTGACCTTGAGGCCGGATGCGGTGGTGACGAAGTCGGCGGCGGACGCGGCAGCGCTCATGGCGATCAGCAAGGCTCCAGTGAGGGACAGGGTCGAACGAAGCATGGATCTCAAGGTTCCCTGTTCAAGTGTCGGATGAAGGAGGTTCTCTCGTATCTACAATGGGTTGCCGGCGGCGATTGAGAGAATGGTTCAGGCGTGCGGCAGCCGGTCCGGACTGATCGGCGCGCCCGACGCCCAGGCGGCGAGCACCTCGCGCACCTCGGCCGGCGACGGCAGGCGGCGGGCGGCGACCGTCTCGCCGTCCCCCACCCGGACGGCGACGCCGCCATCCTGGTTGACCACCGCGAACGCCTTCTCGTCGGTGAGGTCGTCGCCGAAGAAGATCGCCCGGCGCCCGGCATAGGGCGGTTCGCTCAGGAAGGCCCGGATCGCGTGCCCCTTGGTGGCGCTGGCCGGCAGGATCTCGCCCACCGCCTTGCCGAGCTGCAGCCGGTACTCCGCGCCGAGGTCGCCCGCGAGCCCCTCCACCGCCTCCTGGGCGCGGGCGGCGTCGGCCGGGCCGGCGAGGCGCCAATGCACCGCGAACGAGCAGCCCTTGTCCTCGATCAGCACCCCCTCGAAGGGGGCGACCGTCTCGCGGAGGCGCGCGAGGCCGGCCCGCAGGGCCGGGTAGGCGTCCGGCTCGCAGCCGGCGACGCGGTCCCCCTTGCGGGTCTCGACGCCGTGCAGGCCGCCGACATCGAACCGGCCGGGGGCGAGGAAATGGTCGATGGTGGCGATCGGGCGGCCGGTCACGATGGCGAGCGCCCCGTCGAGCCGGCTCCGCAGTACCTCGAGGGAAGCGGGCAGGCCGGGCTCGACCACCACCGCGTCGGGGCGCGGCGCGATCTCCACCAGCGTCCCGTCGAAGTCGAGGAAGATCGCGAAGTCAGTCACGGCATCGCTCCGGGTCGGCGGCACTGGCACGGCCGCAGCGGCATAAAGCCCAAGAGGCGCCGCAACGCAAACCGCGGACGTGTGTCACCGCGCGGCCACGCCCGCCGCCGCGGCATCGCAGCCCCGACAAAGGTGTATAGCCTCTGCTATAAGATGCCCTAGGTTAGAGCCGGGTCGCGCGCCGCAGGGTGCGAAAGGGCGGAGTGAGCGGAACATGGCGGACGGGCAGGTCTGCGAGCGGGGCTGGCGCCGCGGCGCCGGGGAGACACCGAGCCTCGGCAGCATGAATGCCAGCGTTCCGGTCGCGGTGGGCGGGCACTGGCTGCGGCGCCTCCTCGCCTTCGTCGGGCCCGGCTACATGGTCTCGGTCGGCTACATGGACCCGGGCAACTGGGCCACCGACCTCGCCGGCGGCGCGCAGTTCGGCTACACCCTGCTCGCCGTCATCCTGCTGTCCAACCTGATGGCGGTGGTGCTCCAGGCGCTGTCGGCGCGGCTCGGCATCGTCACCGGCCGCGACCTCGCCCAGGCGTGCCGCGACCACTACCCGCGCCCGGTGGGCTTCGCGCTCTGGCTCGCCTGCGAGGCGGCGATCATCGCCTGCGACCTCGCCGAGGTCATCGGCACCGCGATCGCCCTCAAGCTGCTGTTCGGCCTTCCCCTGATCGCCGGAGCGATCCTGACCGGCCTCGACGCGCTCCTCGTCCTGCTGCTGCTGCGGCGCGGCTTCCGGGCGCTCGAAGCCTTCGTGATCGCGCTGCTGACGCTGATCTTCGTCTGCTTCGGCATCCAGATCGCGCTCGCCGCGCCGCCGGTGCGCGAAGTCCTGGCCGGCTTCGTCCCGAGCGCGACGATCGTCACCAACCCGCAGGCGCTCTACATCGCCATCGGCATCCTCGGCGCCACCGTGATGCCGCACAACCTCTACCTGCACTCGTCGATCGTCCAGACCCGCGCCTACCCGCGCACGCCGTCCGGCCGGGCCTCGGCCCTGCGCTTCGCCACCATCGATTCGACCGTGGCGCTCACGCTGGCGCTGTTCGTCAACGCCGCGATCCTGATCATGGCCGCGACGGTGTTCCACGCCAACGGCCACACCGACGTCGAGGAGATCGAGCAGGCCTACGCGCTGCTGTCGCCGCTGCTCGGCGCCGGCCTCGCCTCGACCCTGTTCGCGGTCGCGCTCCTCGCCTCCGGCCTCAACTCCACCGTCACGGCGACGCTGGCCGGTCAGATCGTGATGGAGGGCTTCCTGCGCCTGCGCCTGCCGCCCTGGGCGCGCCGCCTCGTCACCCGCGGCATCGCCATCGTGCCGGTCGTCGTGGTGACGGCGCTCTACGGCGAGCAGGGCACCGCCCGCCTCCTGGTGCTGAGCCAGGTCGTCCTGTCGATGCAACTGCCGTTCGCGGTCGTTCCCCTGGTGCGGTTCGTCTCCGACAGGGCGAAGATGGGCGAGTTCGTGATCCGGCCGTGGTTGAAGACCCTGTCCTGGGCCATCGCCGGCCTCATCATTGTGCTCAACCTGAAGCTGCTCACGGACGTGATGCTGGGAACATGAGAGATCCGAGAACGCGGAGGCAGGCGTTGCTTGATATTTGAGCACAAGTCCGCGCCCGTCATCTCATTCTGATAGGAACAAGGAAGCGCTTTGAGGCTTATGGGTCCACGCATTCAATCCAACGTGGCCCCACGATGAAAATCCGCACCGGTTTCGACATCGCCTTCGACACGCCCGGTCCGACCCCGATGGTGCTGATGCTGACGACGCACCCGTCCCGCGCCGGCGACATCCTGACACCGGAGTCGATCACCTTCGATCCGCCGGTCCCGGCGCAGCAATTCCACGATGGGTTCGGCAACGTCTGCACCCGCATCGTCGCCCCCGGCGGCCGCATCGCCATGCGGTCCAGCTTCGAGGTCGCCGATTCCGGCGAGCCGGACGTCTGCGCGCCGGACGCGGCCCAGATCCCGGTCGAGGACCTGCCCGGCGACGTGATGGTCTACCTGCTCGGCAGCCGCTACTGCGACACCGACAAGCTGTCGGCGACCGCGTGGTCGCTGTTCGGCAACACGCCGCTCGGCTGGGCCCGCGTCCAGGCGATCGTCGACTTCGTGCACAACCACATCCGGTTCGACTACCAGCGCGCCGACTGCACCCGCAGCGCCTTCGATGCCTACAACCAGCGCGAGGGCGTGTGCCGCGACTTCGCCCATCTCGCGGTGACGTTCTGCCGCTGCATGAACATCCCGGCGCGCTACTGCACCGGCTATCTCGGCGACATCGGCGTGCCGGCGGTCCCCGACCCGATGGACTTCTCGGCGTGGTTCGAGGTCTATCTCGGCGGGCGCTGGTACACCTTCGACGCGCGCCACAACACACCGCGCATCGGCCGCATCGTCATCGCCCGCGGCCGCGACGCCACCGACGTCGCGATCTCGACGAGCTTCGGCCCGGCCTGGCTCGCGAAGTTCGAGGTCCATACCGACGAGGTGGTCGAGGAGGCGCCGCCGGCCGCCCTGCGCCGCGCCGCCTGACCGGTTCACCCGGCGCCACCGGCGCCGGGACACTTCCCTCCGGGCCCGGCAGGCTTTAGAGCGCCGCCTTCCGGTCGCCCGAGGGAGTTCTGGTGCGCCTTCGTCCCTACCAGCGCGCCAGCCTCGACGCGCTCCACGCCGACTGGGCCCGGGGCGGTCGCAACGGCCTCGTCGTGCTGCCGACCGGTGCCGGCAAGAGCCTCGTCATCGCCGCCCTGATCCGCGAGACCCTGGAACGGGACCCCGGCGCCCGGGTCGCGGTGGTGACCCATTCCCGCGAGCTGATCGCACAGAACCACGCCGAACTCCTCGCCCTGTGGCCGGGGGCGCCCGCCGGCATCGTCTCGGCGGGGCTGCGGCGGCGGGACGAGGGGGCGCAGATCCTGTTCTGCGGCATCCAGACGGTGTGGAACCGCCTCGATCGGCTCGGCCGCCTCGACCTCGTGGTCGTCGACGAGGCTCACCTGATCCCCCGCTCCTCCGATACCCGCTACGGCCGCTTCCTCGACGCGGCGCGGACCGCCTCGCCGGATCTGAAGCTCGTCGGCCTCACCGCCACGCCCTACCGGCTCGACAGCGGCCGCCTCGACGAGGGGGCGGGCCGGGTGTTCGACCGCATCGTCCACGAGGCACAGGTCGGCGACCTGATCCGCGACGGCTACCTGTCGCTGCTGGTCTCGAAGGCGACCGCGACGGTCCTCGACGTGTCCGGCGTGCCCCGGCGCGGCGGCGACTATGTGCCGGGCGCCCTGGAGGCCGCCGTCAACCGCGACGCCGTCACCCGGGCGGCGGTGGCCGAGATGGTTGCCTACGGCGCCGGGCGCCGGGCGTGGCTCGCCTTCTGCGCCGGCGTCGCCCACGCGGCGGCGGTGCGCGACGCGGTGCGGGCGGAAGGCCATTCCTGCGAGGCGGTCTCGGGCGAGACGCCCTCGGCCGAGCGCGACCGGATCATCCGCGCCTTCCGCGACGGCCGGCTGCGCTGCCTCACCTCGGTCGGGGTCCTGGCGACCGGCTTCAACGTCCCCGCCACCGATCTCATCGCCCTGCTGCGGCCGACCGAGAGCACCGGCCTCTACGTGCAGCAGGTCGGGCGCGGCCTGCGCCGGGCGCCCGGCAAGACCGACTGCCTCGTCCTCGACTATGCCGGGCTGGTGCGCCGCCACGGCCCGGTCGACGCCCTCTCGGCCAACGCCGTCGCCCGGGCGCTGAAGCTCGGCGGCGAGGCCCCGCGGGCAAAGCCCTGCCCGGGCTGCGGCGCGCTGATCGCCCTCAATGCCAGCACCTGCGACGGGTGCTGGACCGAGCCCGACGAGGACCCCGATGCGACCGCGCCGCACGCGGCCGAGGCAGACGACGCCCGCATCCTGTCGGCGGCGGTGGCGCCGGCGGGCTGGCGGATGATCGAGGGCTGGCACCTCGCCGCCGAGCCCGCCGGCCGGGCCACGGCGCTCGGCGTCAGCTTCCTGGTCGCCGGCGGGCACCGGATCCGCCTCGGCCTCGAGGAGACCGGCTATCCGCGCGAGAAGGCGGTGTCGTGGTGGCGCCGCCTCGGCGGCGGCGACCCGCCGCCGATGAGCGTTGCCGAGGCATTGGAGCGCCAGGACGAGCTGGTCCGGCCTGAGGCACTGCGGGTCGCGCCGAGCGGGCGCCTGTCGGAAACGGTCGAGCTGCGCCTGCCCGACGGGGCGGTGTGGCGCGACACCAGCCGGATCGGCTAGTGGCGCCCCGGACCATTGCCGTTGCCGGACGGCGCCTGCCCAGGCTTCGGCGCCTCGGCCGCCGGCGGCGCCCAGACGACGTCGCCGTCGATGGCGTAGGGGTAACAGGTCAAGCCCGACTCGCGGCACGCTTTCAAGGCATCGGCCAGGGGATCGAAGGTTCCACTCGCCGAGACGATGCTTTTCCCGGGAGCGATCACGAACGCCCGGGGGAAGGGCTCCTTGAGGAACTCGGCGTAGGTTCGGCGTACTGCCTCATCGCGGACAGGCAGCGCCCCGATGTCGTCGACGGCAGCAAATCCGGAGGGCGGCGGCGCCGTCAGCGGCAGATAATGGGGATGCACCAACTGGTGCGGCATGCCGTGGCGCTTCAGGAAGGCGTCCACCTTCGGTACGAAGATCGGCAGGCCGCTCGGGTGGGCCAGGAGCCCGTGACCATCATCGCGAAAATTGCCGAACTGGACCAGTTCGGCACGGCCGCCGGCGTCCGTATAGGCGCGATACATTCCCATCCACATCGCCCTGGAGATGAGCCGGTCGTTGTCGCCGTAGAACCAGATCGACGGCGTCTTGTTGCCCCGCCCGAGTATCCCGGATCCTCTCTCGGCACTGCCTTCCTCGCCTGTGCATTTTTTCGACCCGATCCCGGCGAAGAAATTGAGGACGGCGGCGACCCGCGCGTCGCCCGAGGCTCCGGCGGCCAGCGAGTTCCAGCCGCCGTAGCTGGCGCCGGACATCAGGACCCGCTTGGCGTTCAGGTTGGGCATGCGGGCGAGTTGATCGACGATGGCGGACAGGTCGCGCGCATTGCGCCGTCCCAGCAGCACCACGTCGCAGCCGGCGAAATCAGTGATGACGGAATCGCTGTAGGCGGTGAAGCCGCGCAGGTAGACCAACGCGACGGCATAGCCCCGTGAAAGCAGGTAGGAGACCAAGAAGTTATTGTGCCGTTCCGCAACGTCGCGGTCGTCGATGAGCCTGGTGGAACCAGAATTGTAGATCGCCAGCGGAAACCGGCCCTCGCCGGGCGGCGTCAGCAGATGCACCTTCAGGGTCGTGGGATAGTCCGGGTCGCCCTTCAGGCTCAGGATCGTGCGCGTGACCGGCTGCTGCAACTCAGCCCTGATCCTGGACTGAGCGAGGCCGGAAACCAGGGAGAGCCCGCACGCGAGCGCGACGAGGGCGAGCTTTCGGAGCGACGGCACGGCGGAACCTGAGACGGAGGAGGCAGTATGCTGACCATACGTCATGCCGCGCGAACGAAATAGGGCGCCTGCCCAGCCTCGCCTCATACGATTTCCGGTTGATCGCTTCAGGCGACCGCGAGCGGTCGCTTTCGCGATGCAGAAACCAGCTTCGCTCATGCGCCGCGCGGGCTGGTGATACGATGTCCGGAACTGATCGTCCGGAAATCGTATCACACCTCCAGCCACTCCTTGCGCACCGCGTCGTTGGCCATCAGGGCGTCTGGCGAGCCCTCGAACACAACGTGGCCGTGGCCCATCACGTAGAGGCGCCGCGACAGCTTGAGCGCGATGGTGAGCTTCTGCTCGACCAGCAGCACCGCGACGCCCCGCGCCGCGATCTCGCCGATCAGCTCGGCCACCCGCGTCACCATCTGCGGCGACAGGCCCTCGGTCGGCTCGTCGATCATGATGAGGTCGGGATCGCCCATCAGGGTGCGGCAGATCGTGAGCATCTGCTGCTCGCCGCCCGAGAGCACGCCGCCCGGCGTGTCGATCCGCTCCTCCAGCCGCGGGAACAGCCGGAAGATGTCGGCATAGGTCCATCGCGGGTCGCGCCGGCCGCTCTTCTCGCCGAGCGCGAGGTTCTGGCGCACCGTGAGCTTCGGAAAGATCGCCCGCTCCTCCGGCACGTAGCCGAGGCCGCGCCGGGCGATGGCGTAGGGGCGCAGACCCGCGATCGGCTGGCCCTTGAACCGGATCGTGCCGCGGGGCGGCACGTCGCCCATGATCGCCTTCAGCGTCGTCGAGCGCCCGACCCCGTTGCGGCCGAGGATCGACACGATCTCGCCGGCCCCGACCGAGAAGCTGACGCCCTGGAGGATGTGGCTCTTGCCGTAGAAGGCGTGCAGGTCCGCGACCTCCAGCAGGGCGGGGGCGGCCTGCGCGGCGGTGGCCGAACGCGGCGCGACGGCGACGCTCATGCGGCCACCGTTCCGAGATAGGCTTCCTGCACGGCGCGGTTCTCCCGGATCCGGTCGGGGGTGTCGGTGGCGATGATGCGGCCGTAGACCAGCACCGAGATGCGGTCGGCGAGCCCGAACACCACCGCCATGTCGTGCTCGACCATCAGCAGCGTGCGGCCCTTGGTGACGTCGCGGATCAGCGCCAGCGCGTGGGCGCTCTCGCTGTGGCTCATTCCGGCCATCGGCTCGTCGAGGAGGATCACCCCGGCATCCCCCGCGATGGTGATGCCGATCTCCAGCGCCCGCTGGTCGGCATAGGCGAGCATCCCGGCCGGGGTGGCGGCGCGGTGGCCGAGGCGGATGCGCTCCAGGATCTGCGCCGTGCGCTCGGCGACGCCGGGCAGGCGCTCGACGCTGCGCCAGAACGACGGCCGGTAGCCCATCGCCCGCAGCACCGCGCAGCGCACGTTCTCCCACACGCTGAGCTTGGGGAAGATGTTGGTGACCTGGAAGCTGCGGGCCAGCCCCCGGGCGACGATGTGCGACGGCGGCTGCCCGGTGATGTCCTGGCCGTTGAGGCGGATGCTGCCGTCCGACGGGGTCAGGCGCCCGCTGATGAGATTGAACAGCGTCGACTTGCCGGCGCCGTTGGGGCCGATGATCGCGTGGCGCTCGCCGGGCGCGACCGCGAGGTCGACGCCGTTGATGATCCGGGTCGCGCCGAAGCTCTTGGTCACGCCGGACAGTTCGATCGCCGGAGCGGTCATCGGCGGGCCTCCTCGACGTCCGGGGTTGCGGCGTGCCACGCCTCGGCCACCCGGCCCCAGGTGGCCCGGAAGGCGAGGAACCCGCCTCCCGCCATCGCCAGCGCGACGAGCCAGGGCAGGGGCGAGGCGGCGTCGAACCCGATCCCGAGGAGCGACATCGCGGAGCCCTCGCCCGCCTTGACCAGGAGGCGGAAGCTCATCTCGATCAGCGCGATCCCGCCGGCCAGCATCACCAGGGCGGGCCCGAGGGCGAGGGCGTAGGCCGGGATCAGCCGGTGGGCGGTGCCGGCGCGCAGGAGCGGTCCGTGCATCAGCGCCAGCCCGGCGATGCCGCCGGGGGCGAACATCACGATGGCGATGAACAGGAGCCCGAAATAGAGCTGCCAGATCTCGGTCAGGTCGCTGAGCGAGACCTGGAGCATCGTGACCACCACCGCCCCGACGACCGGCCCGATGAAGTGGCCGACGCCGCCGATGAAGGCCGCGAGCAGCACCACCCCGGACTGGTGCACGCTGAGATAGGCCGAGTTGGCGATCTCGAAGTTGATCGCCGCGAGCGCCCCGGCGACGCCGGCGAAGCCCGCCGAGAGCGAGAAGGCGGCAAAGCGGATCCAGCGCGGCTCGTAGCCGATGAACTCAACCCGCTCCGGGTTCTCGCGCACGGCGTTGCACAGGCGGCCGAGCGGCGTTCGGGTGATGCCGTACATCAGCAGGGCGCAGAGCAGGGCCCAGGCGGCGATGAGGTAGTAGACCTGGATCTGCGGCCCGAAGCTGAGGTCGAACAGCCGCAGCATCTTGGTGCGGTTGGCGGTGATGCCCTCCTCGCCGCCGAACACGCTGTGCAGGGTGTGCGAGCCGGAATGGACCAGCTCCGCGATGCCGAGCGAGATCATGGCGAAGACGGTGCCGGCCCGGCGGGTCGAGACCAGCCCGAACAGCAGTCCGAACACGAGCCCGGCGAGGCCGCCGACGAGCGGGATCAGCGGCAGCGGCACCGGCAGCCGGTCGAGGGCCACGACGTTCATGGCGTGGACGGTCGCGAACGCGCCGAGCCCGTAATAGACCGCGTGCCCGAACGACAGCAGCCCGGCCTGCCCGAGCAGCATGTTGTAGGACAGGGCGAACACCACCATGATGCCCATCAGGCTCATCAGGGTGAGTGCGGTGCCGCTGGTGAAGACCAGGGGCGCGGCGGCGGCGATCGCGGCAGCGGCGAGCCAGGGCAGGGTGGTGGCGACGAGGCCGGCGCCCCGCGGCCGCGCGACGGCGGGCGCCGCGCCGCCGGAGGCCCAGGCGACGTCCGGGACGGTGTGGGCGGCGTCGCTCATGCTTCACGGTTCCCGAGAAGGCCGGTCGGCCGCGCGATCAGCACGAGGACCAGCAGCAGGTAGGGAATGATCGGGCCGACCTGGGCGATGGTGACGGTCCACAGGTCGCGCAGCACGCCCTCCGTCGGGGCGGCGGTGATGCCGAGGGATTCGGCGACGCTCGCCACCGACACGTCGAGGGAGATCGCGAAGGTCTGGACGAGGCCGATCAGCAGCGAGGCCACGAAGGCGCCGGTGAGCGAGCCGAGGCCGCCGACCACCACCACCACGAACAGGATCGGGCCGAGGAGCCCCGCCATGTTGGCCTGGGTGACGAGGGCCGGGCCGGCGATGACGCCCGCGACCGCCGCGAGCCCGGTGCCGATGCCGAAGACCAGCATGAACACCTTGGGCACGTCGTGGCCGAGCATCGCCACCATGTTGGGGTGGGTGAGCGCCGCCTGGATGATGAGGCCGACGCGGGTCCGGGTCAGCGCCAGCAGCAGGCACAGGAAGATCACCACCGACACGCCGAGCATGAACAGCTTGTAGGCCGGGTAGTTGGTGGCGAAGATGGTGAAGGCCGGGAAGTCGAGGGCGGCCGGGACCCGGTAGTCGACCGGCAGCTTGCCCCACACCATCTGCACCACCTCCTCGATCACGTAGGCGAGGCCGAAGGTGAACAGCAGTTCGGGGACGTGGCCATGGCGGTGGACGTGGCGCAGCCCGTAGCGCTCGACCAGCGCCCCGAGCCCGCCGACCACGACGGGCGCGACCACGAGGGCGATCCAGAACCCGGTGAAGCGGCTGATCTGGTAGCCGAAGAACGCTCCCAGCATGTAGAAGCTGGCATGGGCGAAGTTGAGCACGCCCATCATGCTGAAGATCAGGGTCAGGCCGCTCGCCATCAGGAAGAGCAGCATCCCGTACAGCACGCCGTTGAGCGTCGAGACGAGGACGAGTTCGAGCACGCGGGGTCTCCGGTGGCGGGCGCGGCGAGCGGCGGGGCCGGGTCATCCCCGGCCCCGGGACGGCCCGGCCCTCAGCTCGGGCGGTCCATCCGGCAGGTGGTCGGGATCACGCTGTCCTGGGCGCTGACCTCGCCGGCGCCGGTCCAGCCCCAGCCGGTATTCTCGGAGTCGAGCACCTTGCCGGTGTCGACCGGGCCGAAGCGGGAGATGTAGATCGTCTGGAACAACTGGTGGTCGTCCGGACGCATGAAGCTGTCCTTGCCGTACATGGTGTCGTTGTGGATCGACTCCATCGCCTTGGCGATCGCCTTCGGGTCGGTCGACTTCGCCTGAAGCGTCGCCTTGGCCAGGATGTTCATCAGGTTGATCACACGCGGATAGGTCAGCTCCTGGCCGGCCTTGGCGCGGAACGCGACCTCGATGTCGTGGCCCTCCTTCGAGGGTACGTTGGCGTAGCCCTCGGCGATCTGGAACACCTTGTCGGGAAGGTTGGCCTGCTTGATCGCGGTCGGGCCGCCGGTGCCGCCGCCGTAATAGGTGTAGAAGTTGGCCTGGAGCCCGGCATCGCCCGCCGCCTTGAGCAGCAGCGACATGTCCTGGGCCCAGTTGCCGGTGATGACGGAGTCGGCGCCCGACGCCTTGATCTTGGCGATGTAGGGCGAGAAGTCGTTGACCTTCTGCAGCGGCGCCACCTCGTCGCCGACGATCTGGATGTCGGGACGCTTCTGCTTCAGCATCGCGCGGGCGGCGCTGCGCACCGCCTGGCCGTGCGAGTAGTCCTGGTTGATCAGGTAGATTTTCTTGACTTCGGGCCTGTCCTTGATGAAGTTGGTCAGAGCCGCCATCTTGATGTCGGAATTGGCGTCGAAGCGGAAATGCCAGTAGTTGCACTTGGCATTCGTCAGCGCCGGATCCACCGCAGCGTAGTTGAGGTAGATCACCTCCTTGCCGGGATTGCGGTCGTTGTATTTCCCGACGAAGTCGATGATCGCCGCCGCGACGCTGGAGCCGTTGCCCTGCACGATGACGCGGGCGCCGGCGTCGATCGCCTTCTGGAGCTGGACGAGGCTTTCCTGCGGGTTGAGCTTGTTGTCGTACCCGGTGACCTCGATCTTCAGATCGGAGTTCTTGGCGTTCAGGGTGTCGGCCATGAACTGGAAGGTCTTCAGCCCGGATTCGCCGGTGCTGGCGCCGCCGCCCGAGAGCGGGTCGATGAACGCGACCTTGAGGTTCATCGGCGCCGCGAGCGCCGGGACGGCGCCGGCGAGGGCGGCCAGGGCGACGAGACCGACGACGGTTCTGCGCGCGAATGTCTGACGCAAGGCGTACTCCTCCCGACGACGTTTCCTCAGGGATCCGTCGCGCCGCCACGCACCATGTTCGGTGTCCTCACGGCCGCGCGCGGGGCGCCCGCCGGCTCTGTCGGCCGTTGCGGGTGTCGCCTGGGACAAGAACCTGCCTGCCCCCCCTCGGACGGTCAAGTGGCGAAATGCCGGTCCGCGATGCGAAACGGGTTGCCGAACGGCATCGGCGCGGTCAGGGTGCCGGGATTGAGCCACGGGCGGATCGAATGGCACGGGTCACGGCGCGGATCTCGGCGTCCGCCGGCGAGGCGGCGCAGAACGACGGGGCGGCGGCCCGCGGGCCGGCCCTGGCCCCCGGGGTCGCGCCCGCCGCGGCCGGCGTCCAGGAGGCGGAGGACGGCGACCGTCAGTTCGTCACCGCGCTCGCTCGCGGCCTCCAGGTGCTGCGCGCGTTCCGCGACGCCGCCGAGACCCTCGGCAACCGCGAGATCGCCGCGCGCACCGGGTTGCCGAAACCGACCGTCTCACGGCTGACCCATACCCTCCTGGCCCTCGGCTACCTCGTGCACGACGACGGCGAGCGCTACGGCCTCGGTCCCGCCGTCCTGGCGCTGAGCGCCGCTTTCCTGCGCCAGAACTCGTTTCCGCAACTCGCCAAGTCCCACCTCCAGGACCTCGCGACGGCGGCCCAGGCCCACGTGGCGCTCGGCCTGCTCGACGGCTTGCACAGCGTCTACATCCAGCTCTGGCGCGGCGCCGGCCAGACCATCACGCTGTCGCGCGAGGTCGGCTTCCACCTGCCGCTCGCCCGCAGCGTGATGGGCATGGCGATGCTCGCCGGGATGGACGAGGACGAGCGCGGGGCGATGATCGGGCGGCTGCGGCGCGAGAGTTCCGCCGAGGACCGCCCGCGGCTCGACGCCACCATCGCGCGCTGCCTGCGCGAGGTGGAGGAGCGCGGATTCTGCGTCGGGATCGGCATCTGGCACCGGGACATCAACGCCGTTGCCGCCCCGGTTCACAGCCCCGGCGCCCGCGGATTGTTCGCGGTCAACATCAGCGGCCCGGCCTTCCTGCTGACGGAGGAAGTGCTGCGCACCGACACCGGCCCGAAGCTGCTCGCCGCCCTCGGCCGGATGCGCGATCTCGGCATCGTCGACTGAGCCGGGCCGCCACCAGCGAGCCTGGACAGGCCCGGCCGCACCTGCCACTGTCTGCGAAACAGAATTTCGCAGGGTGGAACCGTCACATGATCAGCGCGGATCTTCGCGGCAAGAGCGTCCTCGTCACCGGTGGTGCCTCCGGCATCGGGCTCGCCGCCGTCACGCTCTTCGCGCGCAACGGGGCGAGCGTCGTTCTCAACCATCTCGCCGACGATCCCCGCGGACCGGACGCCGCGGCCCGGCTCGCGGCCGAGGGGCTGTCGGTGCGGGCGCTGGCCGGCGACGTCGCGGTGCCGGGGGCGGCGGAGACGATGGTCGCCGCCGCCATCGACGGCCTCGGCGGCCTCGACGTGCTGATCAACAACGCCGGCACCCCGGGCACCACGACGCCGATCGAGTTCACCGACCTCGATGCGATGACGGAAGAGTTCTGGCAGACGATCCTGACCACGAACCTGATCGGGCCCTATCGCTGCGCCCGGGCAGCGGCGCCGGCCCTGCGGCAGCGGCGGGGCGCCATCGTCAACACCGCCTCGGTCGCCGGGCTCGGCCGGCGCGGCTCCAGCATCGCCTACTCGGCCGGCAAGGCCGGGCTGGTGAACCTCACCCGCAACCTCGCCCTCGCGCTGGCGCCCGATGTACGGGTGAACGCGGTGGCGCCAGGGCTCGTCGAGACGCCGTGGACCGACCAATGGCCGGCCGAGCGCAAGCAGGCGACCGTGGCCCGCACCATGCTGGCGCGTCTGGCCAAGCCGGAGGACATCGCCGAGACGATGCTGTTCCTCGCCGCCGGGGCCGCCTACATCACCGGCGAGACCCTGGTGGTGGATGGCGGCACGATGTGACGCGAGACGGCGGTCGCATGTGGTGGCACGCTGCCGGAGCCTCGCTCCTCGTCGTGGCGGCGTTCGCCGCCGCTCCGCTCGCGGCGGCGCCTGCGAGCGGCATCCTCGGCGAGACCGACCGGCGGGTGCCGCTGGAGCCGACCGCATGGCCGTTCACGGCGATCGGCCGGGTCAACGTGGTCACCGGGCCGGGCCATCGCGGTCACTGCACCGGCACCCTGGTCGGTCCCCGTCACGTCCTGACCGCCGCGCACTGCTTCTACGACGCCCGCCTCGCCACGATGGTGAAGCCGCATCAGGTCCATTTCGTCGCCGGGCAGGCCCGGGACCGCAACGGCGGCAGTTCCGTCGCCGCGGCGATCCGCGTCGCACGGGGCTTCGACTTGCGAACTGCCCCTGATGCGCCGTCCGGAACGATGGCCCGGGCCATGCTGGGACGCGACTGGGCGATCGTCACCCTCGCCGAGGCGATCCCCGGGGTGAAGCCGGTGCCGGTCCGCGTCCTGCCGACGACGTCGCTGCCGGACGGCGCACCGGGCGCCGTGGTCGCCCTGGCCGGCTACGCCCGCGACCGTCCCTACCTGCCTTCGATCCACCGAGGCTGCGCGGCCCGCCTCGACGCTCCGGAACCGGGGCTGCTCGCGAGCCGGTGCGACTCGCTGCCCGGCGAGTCCGGCTCGGCGGTGCTGTTGCTGGAGCCGGATGGCGCTGCCGCGATCGTCGGAATCCAGACCGCGGTCGGGCGGGACGGGAATGGCGCGCCGCTCGGGCTCGGCGTCGCCGCCGCGACCTTCGCGCCGTCGCTGGATGAGACACTGCGGGAGTAGAACCCGGATCGAATTCCGCTTGATCGGTTCAGCGTAGGCGTCGTCCTATTCGAGTGATACGGTTTCCGGAAACCGTATCGAAGCCCGCGCGGCGCCTGAGCGAAGCTGATTTCCGCATTGCGAAGCAATCAATCGGAAATCGTATGAAGTAAACTGTTACGCTGAACCGCCCACCGGGATTCCGTATCACTTGCCGTAGCGCGCCAGCACCGCCTGGGTGTCACCGTAGGTCCGGCGCTCCAGCTCCGAGAAGCCGGCCGGCAGGGTGAGCACGGCGGTCGCCGCCTCCTCGACCACCACGAAGGCGCCCGAGGCGAGCCAGCCGCCCTCCGCGGCGGCGCTCAGAGCCGCCGGTGCGAGGTCGCGGCCATAGGGCGGGTCGCAGAAGACGAGGCCGAACGCCTCGCCGGGAGGAGCCGGCCCGAGCCGGATGGCGTCGCGGCGGAAGAGGCGGGTGGCGCCCTCCAGCCCCAGGGCCTCGATGTTGGCGCGGATCACCCCGCGGGCTTCCGCGCCCTGATCGACCAGCAGCGCGAAGGCGGCCCCGCGGGACAGCGCCTCGAAGGACAGGGCTCCGGTGCCGGCGAACAGGTCGAGCACCCGGGCATCCGCGACGGGATCGTCGTAGGCGTGCGCGAGGACGTTGAAGAGCGCCTCGCGCAGGCGGTCGGTGGTGGGGCGGATCGCGTCGCCGCGCGGCCCGGTCAGCGCCCGGCCGCGCAGGCGCCCCCCGACGATGCGCAAGGCTCAGCCCCGCGGCGGACGCGAGCCGCCGGGACGGCCGCCGCGGGAGCCTCCGCCCCCCGGCCGTCCGCCGCCGGGCTTGAAGCCGCCCGGCTTCCCGCCGGGCCGGCCGGCCCGGCCGCCGGCTCCGGGCTTGCCGCCGAAGCCGGCCTTGGACCCGTATCCCGGCTTGCCGCCGAACCCGGACCTGTCGCCGCCCGCACCCTTGCGGGCGCCGCCCCGGCCGCCGCCGTCCTCGCGGAAGCCGCGGGACGGACGGTCGTCGCCGCGAGCGTCGTCGCGCCGGAACCCGCCCTTGCCGGCCCCCGCCCCGGCGCCCCTGGGACCTGCACGGGGGGGGCCACGGAACTCGCGGTCGTCCCCGCCGGACCGACCCTGGAACGACCGCTTGCCGCCCGAGCCGCCGCGCTCACGGGATCCGCCCTCGTCACGCGGGGCGCGCGGCGGACGCGCCTCGCCGCCATCCCCGTCGCGGGACCGCAACTTCGTGCGCCGGTGCGGGGCCGCCTCCTCCTGCGGAGCCGCGACCAGCCGTTCGACCACCACCCGGCGCTCGCCGCTGGCGATGGCGCCGACGCGCTGGCGCGGCCGCTCGGCCGAGGCGGCGCGGGCCTCCTGCGGACCGGCGCCGCGCCGGGGAACCCGGGCGCGCGGCGTCGGCGCGCCCTCCGCCTCGTCGTCGCGCCAGACCCGGCGCTGCGGCCCGGCGGTCTGCGCACGGGCCGCCTGCGGCCGGGCCGGGTCCCGCCCGCCCCGGGCCGGACCACGGCTCGTGTCGCGGCGATCCATGTCGCGGCCACCGCCCTCCCGCGGCATGCGCGGGCCGCGCCCCTCGCGGCTTCCCCGGTCGCGGTCCGCACCGTCGCGGGCCGGCTGCGCTGCCGCCTTGACCGACCCGAACGGCGCGATCGGCTCGCGCACCGGGCTCTCGAAATCGACGCCGGCCTGCTCGGCCAGGGTCGGACCGAGCTGCTCGCGCAGCACCTTGGTGCGGACTTCCTCGACGAGGCCGACCTCCAGGTCGCCGAGCTGGAACGGTCCGAAGGACAGTCGGATCAGCCGGTTCACCGACAGGCCGAGATGTTCGAGGATCCGCTTGACCTCGCGGTTCTTGCCCTCGCGCAGGCCGAAGGTCAGCCAGACGTTGTCGCCCTGCTGGCGGTCGAGGGTGGCCTCGACCGGGCCGTACTCCATGCCGTCGATGGTGACGCCCTTGCGCAGCCGGTCGAGCGCCGCCTGATCGACGTCGCCGTAGGCCCGCACCCGGTAGCGTCGCAGCCACCCGGTCTCCGGATGGGCGATGACCTTGGCGAGGCCACCGTCGTTGGTAAGGAGCAGCAGCCCCTCGGTGTTGATGTCGAGGCGGCCGACCGCGACCACCCGGGGCAGATCCTCGGGCAGGCCGTCGAACACCGTCGCGCGTCCCTCCGGGTCGCGGGCGGTGGTCACCACGCCGCGGGGCTTGTGCAGGATCCACAGCCGGGTGCGCTCCCGCGTCGGGAGCGGCTCGCCGTCGATGGTGATCCGGTCGTCGGGACCGACATTCATCGCCGGCGAGTCGAGCCGCGCGCCGTTGAGGGTCACGCGACCTTCCAGGATCATCGCCTCGGCGTCGCGACGCGAGGCGATGCCGGCGCGGGCGATCACCTTGGCGATGCGCTCGGATTCCACGGCCGCAGCGGGCTCGGCGGCCTGATCCGAGGCGGGCGCCTGCCTGCCGGTGGTCTTGCTGCCGCCGGTCTGGCCGGCGGCGGCCTGCTTGGCCGGCCGACGCAGAACGGCGTCGCCGCCCGGGGCGCTCCTGCGCCCGTCGTGCTCCTGCTGGCGGGGTTCCGGCGATGGCGCGACTGCCACGGCCGGCGCCTCCTCGGCCGGTGCGGCGGGGGAGGCGGGTTCGGCGGCGACCTCCGCGGCCGTCTCGCTCTCGGTCGCCTTCGCGCGCCTGCGCTTCGGCTCGGCAGCGGCCGCGACCACGTCCTCCGCGGCGGAGGGTTCGGCGGCCGGCCGTGCGGGGGCGGCCTCGACCGGCTCGGACGGTTCGCTCGACGCCTTGGCCGCAGACCGCGCCGGCGACTTCACCGGTGACTTGGTGGACGACTTGGCGGACGACGCGGCCGCAGCCTTGCGCCTGGACGCAACCGCCGGCGCCGGCGTCTCCCCGGAGGGCTCCTCCGCGGACCCGGCGGACTCGCCCTCGTCCGCGGCCTTGCCGCGGGTCCTCCGCTTCGGAGCCGGCGCGTCGTCCGTTCCGGCAGCGGCCTTGCGCGTCCGGCGCTTGGGCGCTTCCTTGGAACTCCCCTCGGACCCGGCGGCCGGATCCTGCGGATAGGTCTCGTCCTGCCCGGCCGGCTGCTCGGACCGGGGCGTGTCGTCGTTGCTGTCGCTCATGCGCGCCTGATAGCAGAGCGGGTTTCTTTCCGCGAGCGGGGCCGATGGACGATTTTTCGAGACCCGGCGAGGACATCGCCACCACCCGGGGGGGCCGGGTGGACCCGCTCGGCCTCGCCTTCGCGGCGGCCCGGGCGGCGGCGGCGCGCGGCGAGGTGCCGGTCGGTGCCGCCCTGATGCGCGGGGGCCGGGTGCTGGCGGTGGAGGGCAACCGGATGCGCGAGCGGCGCGATCCGACCGCTCATGCCGAGATCCTCGCGATCCGCGCCGCCGCTTCGGCACTCGGCGACGAGCGCCTCGGCGGCTGCGACCTCTACGTCACGCTCGAACCCTGCCCGATGTGCGCCGGCGCGATCAGCCTCGCGCGCCTGCGCCGGCTCTACTTCGCCGCCTTCGATCCGAAGGGCGGCGCGGTCGAGAACGGGCCGCGGGTGTTCAACCAGCCGACCTGCCACCACGTCCCCGAGGTCTATGGCGGCCTGCGCGAGCGCGAGGGGGCGGCGATGCTGCGGGCGTTCTTCCGCTCGCGGCGGGACTGAGCCCGGACCGGTTCGCCCCCTGCGTGAGGAACCCCAGGGCATCGTCTTCGCCGCCGGAGCGGCGACCCCTTCGGCACTGGCCGCCTGCGGACGGCGGGACGAGGCCCGCCATCGCGTCGCGGGCGGAGCCGGTCAGGCGCCGCCCCAGTTCATCGTCAGGCCGCCATCCATGGTCCAGGTCTGGCCGGTGACGTAGTCGCCGTGGTCGGAGGCGAGGAACAGCGCGAGGCGGGCGATCTCGACCGGCTCGCCGGCGCGGTGCCAGGGAATCTCCTCGAACGACGCCTCGCGCTTCTTCGGGTCCTCCAGCCGCTCCTGGGTCATCGGCGTCGCGATCAGCCCGGGGGCGATGTTGTTGACGTTGATCCTGTCCTCGGCCAGCTCGATCGCGAGGCTGCGGCTGAACGAGCCGAGCCCGGCCTTGGACATGCCGTAGGGCGCCGAGTTCGGGGTCGGCAGGTGCTGGGCCACCGACGAGATGTTGACGATGCGCCCGCCGCCGCCCGCGCCCTTGCGCAGGCGCACGAAGGCGCGGGCGCAGTGCAGCGGCCCCTTCAGGTTGGTGTCGAGGATCAGCGCGAGCTGGTCGTCGGGCAGCTCGGCGACCGGGGTCTGGGCGCCCATGCCCTTGCCGGCGTTGTTGACGAGCACGTCCGGCGCGCCGAGTTCGGCCGCGACCCGGGAGAACAGCGCGTCCACCGCCGCCGGATCGCGCACGTCGAGCTGCGCCACCAGCGCCCGGCGCCCTGCCGCCTCGACCTGCCGCGCGGTCTCGGCCGCCCCGGCCTCGTCGGTGTGGTAGGTGATGCAGAGGTCGGCGCCGGCCTGCGCGAACAGCACGGCCGTGGCCTGGCCGATGCCGGAATCGGCGCCGGTGACCACGGCGATCTTTCCGTCGAGCTTCATGTCGGGGGTGTCTCCTGTGGGCCGGCAACGTGCGGTCGCAGCCGCCGTTCCGGCCCGGGGAGATCCGCCTATCCGCCGTGCGTCACCCGCGGTGCCTCGCGCAGCGACCACGGCCGCGCCGCCTCGAAGGCCCGCGAGGCGGCGAGCACCCGCGCGTCGGCGCCTTTCGGCCCGACGATCTGAAGCCCGACCGGCAGCCCGGCCTGCGTCAGGCCGCACGGCACGCTCGCGCCGGGCTGGCCGGTGAGGTTGAACGGGTAGGTGAACGGGGTCCAGGCGAGCCAGTCGTCGCCGAAGCGGCCGTCGGGCGGCGTCAGGTGCCCGGCGGCGAAGGCCGGGGTCGAGAGCGCGGGGGTGAGGAGCAGGTCGTAGCGGGCGTGGAGGCGCGCCATCGCGGCGTAGAGCGCGCCGCGGGCGCCGAGGGCGGCGACGAAGTCCGCCGCCTCGATCCGGCTGCCGCTCTCGGCGACGGCGCGGAAGCCCGGCTCCAGAAAGTCGCGCTGCGCCTCCGGCACCGCGCGCATCACGCACCAGGCGCCGACGTGCCAGATCCCGTTCAGGGTCGCGATCGGGTCGGAGAAGCCGGGATCGGCCTCCTCGACGACGGCGCCGAGATCGGAGAACGCCCGCGCGGCGGCCTCGGTCAGCGCCGCCACCTCGGGGTCGACCGTCTCGACGTAGCCGAGGCGCGGGCTCCAGGCGATGCGCAGGCCCCGCACCCCCTCCTCCAGGCCCGCGAGGTAGTCCGGCGGCGCGTCGAGGTTCGCCAGCATGTCGCGGGAATCGGGCTGCGCCATCACCCGCAGCATCAGGGCGGCGTCGCGCACCGTGCCGGTCATCGGGCCGAGATGCGAGACCGGGGCGAAGGGCGAGGGCGGGAAGGCCGGGATCCGGCCGTAGCTCGGCTTGAGGCCGTAGATGCCGCAGAACGCCGCCGGGATGCGGATCGAGCCGGCACCGTCGCCGCCGATATGCAGCGGCCCGAGGTTGAGCGCCGCCGCCGCCGCCGCGCCGGCCGAGGAGCCGCCGGTGGTGGTCGACGTGTCGTGCGGGTTGCGGGTGATGCCGGTGAGCGGCGAATCGCCGAGGCCCTTCCAGCCGAATTCCGGCATCGTGGTGAGGCCGAACGGGATCGCGCCGGCCTCGACGAGGCGATCCACCACCGGGGCGCTCTCCGTCACCGGCGCCTCGGACGAGGTGCGCGACCCCCGGCGCGACGGGTGCCCGGCCCAGGCGACGTTGTCCTTGACCGTCACCGGCACCCCGTCGAGCGGTCCGCCGGGGTTGCCCGCGGCCCAGCGCGCCTCCGAGGCGGCCGCCGCCGCCAGCGCGGCCTCGGGCTCGACCCGCACGAAGGCGTTGACCGCCGGCTCGTGCCGCTCGACCCGGGCCAGCACGTCGGCCATCACCTCGCGGGGCGACAGGCTTCGGTCGCGGTAGCCGGAGAGGAGCGCCGTCGCGTCGAGTTGCCAGATGCCGGTCATGTCGTCTCCCCGAGAATCCGGCCGGTGCCGAGGCCCGGCCTGAGCCGCGAGCTTAGCCAGGATCGTGCCGGCTCGTCATGCGCGCATCGGGGAGGAGGCGCGCGTCGGGCTCAGTCGCTCGTGCGCGCGGCCCAGGTGGCGTGGCGCACCTGCGGATGGCGTGCGAGGGCGGCGACCACCGCATCCAGCTCGGCCGGCTCGACGGCGGTGCTGACCAGGGTCGCGACCAACTCGGCCTCGTCGGGGCCGCGCTCCTCGATCCCGACCTCGCTCACCGGGTAGTTCGCCGCTTCGAGCTGCTCGGTCAGCACGTCGCGCAACGCGGCGACGTGGTCGTCCTCGGCGGTGAGGCGGACCTCGTAGGTCGCCTCGGTCAGGCGTTCGTCGATCGGGGCGCGGTTGATGGCGTTGACGAGAGGGCGCAGCAGCGTGTTGCCGGCGAGCACCACGACCGCGACCATCACCGCCTCGGCGGCGAGATCCGCCCCCGCGAAGGCGCCGACCGCGGCCGAGCACCACAGGGTCGCGGCGGTGTTGAGCCCGCGCACGTTGGTGCCCTCCTTCATGATCGTGCCGGCCCCGAGGAAGCCGACCCCCGACACGACGTAGGCGATGATCCGCACCGCGCCCTCGGCCCCGGTGAGCCGCATGCCGAGATCGACGAAGGCGGCGGCGCCGACCGCGACCAGCACGGTGGTGCGCAGGCCGGCGGTGCGCTGGCGGTACTGCCGCTCGGCCCCGATCAGCGTGCCGAGCACGAAGGCGAGCACGACGCTCACCACCGAGTCGAGGAAGCTCCAGGGCTGAAAAGCCGCCGCCACCGCCATACCGCCGATCCTCCGCCACCACCGCGAGCGCGTGGGGTTAGCGGCACTCCTCGTCGTTCCGATGACGGCGGAGGGCGGCCCGACCCGGGGGGCCTGCCCGGCAATCCTCTCGGGCGACCCTGGCAAGCCTGGCCGGGCCGTGGCAGAAGAGCCTCGGCGGGGTGCGGGGTTCGACAATGGGACGGCTGTCGGTTTTTCCGTTCTTCAAGGATCCGGGCATCGATCTCGACCCGTTCGAGGCCCGCTGCATCTGGCGCCGGTTCGAGCCGAACGAGATCCTGGTCGACTTCGACGATGCCTCGACCGATGTCTACTTCCTCGCCACGGGCGAGGTTCGGATCCTCAACCGGACCCAGTCGGGCAAGGAGGTGATCCTCGGCGAGATGCGCGGCGGCGAGTTCTTCGGCGAATTGGCGGCGATCGACGGCGTCAGCCGCTCGGCCAACGTCACGGCGCTGACGCGGGGCGAACTCTGCCTCGTTCCGGCGGCGGTGTTCCGCCAGATCGTGTTCGCGGCGCCGCCGATCGGGGAGCGCCTGCTGCGGCTGCTGGCCAAGCGGGTGCGGATGCTGAACGCCCGCCTGATGGAGCACGCGGTCCTCGACCTGCGCCATCGGCTCTACGCCGAGTTGCTGCGCCTGTCCTCGCCGCGGACCGGCGCCGACGGCGAGCGCGTCGTCACTCCGCCGCCCTACCACCACGTGCTGGCCGCCCGCATCGGTTGCCGCCGCGAGCAGGTGACCCGGGAATTCACCGCCATGGCCCAGGAGGGCCTCGTCGACCGCACCCGCGGCGCCCTGATCCTGCGCCGGCCCGACCTGCTGGAGGCCCGGGTGGCGGAGGCGCTGCGGGAGGACGGATGATACGGTTTTCGAACGATGAGTTCGAAAACCGTATCGAAGCCCGCGCGGCGGAGCTTTGCTCCGCATGCGTGAGCGAAGCCGGTTTCTTCATCGCGAAGCGATCGATCGGAAACCGTATGATCAGCCCGCGCGGCGCCTGAGCGAAACCGGTTTCCGCATCGCGAAGCGATCACTCGGAAACCGTATCACGGACCGGCCTCCCGGAACGCCGCGTCGAGCCGGGCGACCGCGCCGGTGAGTTCCCCGGGCCGCCACGCGGCGAAGCCGAGCAGCAGCCCGGTGGCGCCTCCGGCCGGCCCGAGGCGGAGGCGCGAGAGGGGGAGGACGTCGAGGCCCCGGCGGGCGGCCCGTGACGCCACCCGGTCGTCGGCGATGCCGTCCCGCAGGGTCGCCAGGGCCTGAAGACCGCCCGCCGGCGCCTCGACCCCCAGCCAGTCGCCGCAGGTCGCCCGCAGGGTCGCGACGAGGTGGTCGCGCCGCTCCCGGTACAGGCGCCGGGTCCGGCGCAGATGCGCCCGATAATGGCCGCGCCCGATGAACAGGGCCAGGGCGTCCTGGACCTGGGGCGCCGCGGTCAGGCCCAGATGCCGCTGCGCCGCCAGCACGACCGCGAGGAGCGCGCGCGGCACGACCATGTAGCCGATACGGATGGCCGGCGTCGTCGCCTTGGAGAACGTCCCGGCGTAGACGACCCGGTCGGCCTCGGCGAGGGCCTGCAGGGCCGGGACCGGCGCCCCGTCGAAGTGGAACTCGCCGTCGTAGTCGTCCTCGAGGATCAGCGCCCCGGCCGCCTCGGCGGCGGCGAGCAGGTCGCGCCGGCGGGCGACCGGCATCAGCCGTCCGGTGGGGAACTGGTGCGAGGGCGTGGCGACGATCAGCTTCGGTGCGGGTGCGGCCCCGGGCAGGGTCAGGCCGTGCTCGTCGACCGGCACCGGGACAACCCGCGCCCCGGCCCCGGCCAGCGCCTCCCGGATCCCCGGATAGCCCGGCTCCTCGATCCAGGCAGGGTCGCCGGAATCGAGGACGACCGCGGCGACCAGCGTCAGGGCGGCCCGGGCGGTCGGCAGGATCACGATCTGCCCGGGCTCGGCCCGCACGCCGCGATGCGCGGCGAGATGGTCCCGCAGGCTCGCCTGGAGCGCCGGGCCGTTGGCGGCGAACGGCGCGCCGGCCGGGAGGCGGCGCGCGGCGTCGCGCAGGCAGCGTGCCCACGCCGCGTGGGGAAACTCCCGCGGGTCGCCGAAGCCGGTGCGGAACGGCCGCAGGGGAGCGAGGTCGGGGAGCGGCGGGAGCGACGCCGCCCAGGATGACAGGCCGGTCCGCGGGACCGTCGCCCCTTGAACCGGTCGCGGCGCATCGCCGGCGAGGCTCGTCCCGGGCGCGACGACCGGCCGGCAACCCTGCCGCACCATGAGGTAGCCCTCCGCCGCCAGTTGCCCGACGGCGGCCGTGACGGTGTTGCGCGACAGGGCGAGGTCGTCCGCGAGTTGCCGGCTCGACGGCAGCATCGTGCCGGGGCGCAGCACACCCCGGGCGATCAGCCCGCGCAGTTGCGCCGTCAGGTCCTCCGTCAGACTCCGCTTCCGTCCCGGGTCGAGGACGAGGAGATCGGCCAGCACCGCATTCATCCGCTGGCACTCCGGAATTGCCGAAACTGGGCCTCGCCGAGGATCCAGCGCGGACCCTACGACACCGGCCGTCGCCAATCACGCGAAGGATCGGTCATGGTGCCGTCTCTCTCACGCATCCGCGCGTTCGGGTTGCTGTCGCTGGTCGTCTGCGCCTGGGGTTGCAACTGGCCGGTCACGAAGCTGCTCGTCGAGACCGTGCCGCCCCTGTGGGTCACCGCCCTTCGCTGCTGGATCGCCTTCGGCGCCGTGCTGGCGATCCTCGTCGCCTCCGGCGGGCTGATCCGGCCGCCGGCCGGCGACCTGAAGGCCGTCCTGGGCACGGCGTTCCTGCACATGGTCGCCTTCTCGACGCTGACCGCGGCCGGCCTCGCGGTCCTTCCGGCGAGCCAGGCGATCGTCCTCGGCTACACCACGCCGCTCTGGGTCGCCCTGGCGGCTCCGCTCCTGCTCGGCGAGACGATGCGGCCGGGGCAGCGGCTCGGCGTCGGGCTCGGGCTTCTCGGGCTCGCGGCGCTGCTCAACCCGGTCTCGTTCCCGTGGCGGCAGGGCAGCGCCGCCGCCGGCTGCGCCCTCGTCCTGGCGGCATCCCTGTGCTGGGCCGCGAACATCCTGCTGATCCGGTCGCGGCCCTGGACGGCGCGTCCGTTCCAGTTGCTCGTCTGGCAACTGCTCCTCGCCGCCTCGACCCTGACGGCGCTCGCCGTCGCCGTCGACGGCCCGCCCCGCTTCGCCTGGACCGCGAGAACCTGCGGCCTGCTCGCCTTCAGCGGCCTCGTCGGCACCGCGCTCGGCTACTGGGCGATGTCCGTCGTCAACCGCAGCCTCCCGGCCCTCGCGACCGCCCTCGGCCTGACCGCGACGCCGGTGGTCGGTATCCTCTGCGCCGGGATCGTGCTCGGAGACCGTCTCGATCCTCCGCTGATCGTCGCGGCGGCCCTCATCGTGGCCGGGATCACCGCCGGCAGCGTGGCGGGACGGGCGCACTCCCCGAGGCTTCCGCTCCGGCGCGGGACGTGAGGTCCGTCGGGGGGGCTTCAGCCGCCCTCCGCCCCGTACGCCGCCAGGAACACCCGCACCGCCTCGCCGACCCAGTAGTCCCGCTCCGCCGCGGTGGGCGGGTCGCCGACGGCGAAGAGCAGGCGGCGCATGGTGGTGGCGGCGCACAGGTCGAGGAAGTGGCGGGCGGCGAGATCGGAATCCATCGGGCGCAGGCGCCCGGCGGCGACCTGGGCATCGAGATAGGCCCGGAGGCGGGTGCAGCCCTGCACCGGTCCGGCCTCGTAGAAGGCCCGCCCGAAGCGCGGAAATTTCTCCGACGCGCCGATCACCATCCTGACCGCCGCGACGTGGTCGGGACGCACCATCGCGTCGAGGAGGCTGAGGCCCAGCCGCCGCAGCACCGCCGGCACGTCGGGGTCGCCGTGATCGAGGCGGAAGAGGTTCTCGGCCAGCCCGCGCCGCTCTTCCAGCGTCAGCGCCTCGAACAGCGCCTCCTTGCTGTCGAAGTACACGTAGAGCGTGCCCTTCGAGACCCCCGCCGCCCTGGCGATCGCCCCCATGCTGGCGCCGTCGAAGCCGGCGGCGAGAAACACCTCGCGGGCCCCGTCGAGGATCTGGCGGCGCTTGTCGGTGTCGGGCGGGGCGAGGGCGGGGGCGTCGATGTCCATGCGGCGACCATCCGGGCAGGGAGGAGACCGGTCAATCCCGGTCTCTGCCCGGAATGCCGCCTACGCTCTCCGCATGTCATTGACCGAACGGTTCGGTCAATATACCTGTTCCCCAGCGGCGCCGCGGCGAGTCGGGCGCCGGCGACCGTCTCACGAGCCGATCTCCTGAGCCGGTCTCACGCCCGTTGCACGGCAGCCGGCGCCGGAGATCACCGAACATGGCGTTTCGCGAAGATTACGCACAGGGTCGGACGGCCGGGGCACCGGCCGCCCCCGAGGTTCCGGCCCGGCGGCGCCGGTCGCTGCGCCGACTGCTCCTGCTCACCGCCCTCGCCGGCGGCCTCGGCTTCGCCGCCTACGCGGCGCGGGATTACTACGAGGTCGGCCGGTTCATGGTCTCGACCGACGACGCCTACGTTCAGGCCGACATCTCGACGCTGGCCGCCAAGGTCTCGGGCTACCTCGAGGCCGTGCCGGTGGTGAACGGGCAGGCGGTGAAGGCCGGCGACGTCATCGCCCGGATCGAGGACGGCGACTACCGCCTCGCGCTCAAGGCCGCCGAGGACAAGCTCGCGACGCAGGGCAGCACCATCGCCCGCATCGCCCGGCAGGCCGAGGCCGCCCGGGCCCAGGTGCTGCAGGGCCAGGCCCAGATCGAGGCGGCCAGGGCCGATCAGGTCCGTGCCGCCGCCGACTACCAGCGCCAGACACAGCTCGCCCAGTCCGAGTTCGCCGCCCGCTCGCGCCTGGAGCAGTCCCGGGCCGACCGCGACCGTGCCGACGCCACCGTGAAGGGCGCCGAGGCCAACCTGATCGCGCTCCAGGCCAACGTCGCGGTGCTGGAGGCGCAGGGACGGGAGGCCGAGAGCCTCGCGGCGGAGCTGCGCACCGCCGTCGACCGGGCGAAGCGCGACCTGTCCTTCACGGTCCTGCGTGCCCCGTTCGACGGCGTCGTCGGCAACAAGGCGGTCGAGGCGGGGGCCTATGTCGGCCCCGGCTCGCGGGTCGCCGCCCTGGTGCCGCTCCAGAGCGCCCGGGTCGACGCCAACTTCAAGGAGACCCAGCTCGCCCGGGTCCGCGTCGGCCAGCCGGTCCACGTCCGGGTCGACGCCTGGCCCGACCGCGACATCCTCGGCACCGTCGAGAGCCTGTCGCCGGCCTCCGGCTCGGTGTTCAGCCTGCTGCCGCCGGACAACGCCACCGGCAACTTCACCAAGATCGTCCAGCGCCTGCCGGTGCGGGTGCGGGTGCCGGCCGAGGTCGCGGCGGAGGGCCTGCTGCGGCCCGGCCTCTCGGTGGTGGTGAAGGTCGACACCCGCGGTTCCGCCGCCGACGCGCCCCCCGGCACCGGCCCGGTGGAGCACGTCTCGGCGGCGAAGCCGGGTGCCCGGCCGGACGCGGCCCCCGTCCGTACCGCGGGGCGCTGAGAGGCGAACCATGGCCGCCATCGCCGCGCCCGCGGGCGCGCCCGTCGCCATCCCTGCCGACCCGCCCCTCGACCGCCGCCGGATGGTGGCGTTCGTGTGCATGGTGTTCGGGATGTTCATGGCGATCCTCGACATCCAGATCGTCTCGGCCTCGCTCGCCGAGATCCAGGCCGGCCTGTCGGCCTCCGCCGACGAGATCCCGTGGGTGCAGACGAGCTACCTCATCGCCGAGGTGATCTCGATCCCGCTCTCCGGCACCCTGTCGCGGGTGCTCTCGACCCGCTGGATGTTCGTGGTCTCGGCCGGCGGCTTCACGCTGATGAGCCTGCTCTGCGCCACCTCGTCGTCGATCGGCGAGATGATCGTCTGGCGCGCGCTCCAGGGCTTCATCGGCGGCGGCATGATCCCGACGGTGTTCGCCTCCGCCTTCACGATCTTCCCGCCCTCGAAGCGCAGCATCGTCTCGCCGATGATCGGCCTCGTGGCGACGCTCGCCCCCACCATCGGCCCGACGGTCGGCGGCTACCTCACCGACCTGTTCGACTGGCGCTGGCTGTTCCTCGTCAACATCGTGCCGGGCATCTTCGTCACGGTCTCGACCTGGATCCTGGTCGACTTCGACCAGCCGAATCTCGACCTGCTCAAGCGGTTCGACTGGGCCGGGCTCGCCCTGATGGCGGCCTTCCTCGGCTGCCTCGAATACGTGCTGGAGGAGGGCCCGGCCCACGACTGGTTCCAGGAGGAGGCGGTGCTGGTCTGCGGCGTCGTCGCGCTCGTCGCCGGGATCGGGTTCTTCTGGCGCGCCTTCACCGCCGCGCAGCCTATCGTCGACCTGCGCGCCTTCTCCGACCGCAACTTCGCCGGCGGCTGCCTGTTCAGCTTCGTGATGGGCATCGGCCTCTACGGGCTGACCTACCTCTACCCGGTCTATCTCGGCCGGGTGCGCGGCTACTCGGCGCTCCAGATCGGCGAGACGATGTTCGTCTCGGGGCTGTGCATGTTCGCCACCGCCCCGATCGCGGGCCGGTTCGCCGCGAAGGCCGACCCGCGGGTGATGATGGCGATCGGCTTCACCGGCTTCGCCGCCGGCACCTGGCTCGCCACCGGCATCACCAAGGACTGGGATTTCGGCGAGTTGCTGCTGCCGCAGATCCTGCGCGGCTGCTCGCTGATGCTGTGCATGATCCCGATCAACAACATCGCGCTCGGCACCCTGCCGCCGGCCCGGATGAAGAACGCGTCGGGGCTCTACAACCTCACCCGCAACCTCGGCGGCGCGGTCGGCCTCGCGCTCATCAACACCACGCTCAACGACCGCTGGGACCTGCACCTCGCGCGGCTGCACGAGCGCTTCACTTGGACCAACCCGATGGTGCTGGAGCGGCTCGACACCCTCACCCGCGGCTTCTCCGGCCTCGGGGGGAACCCCGACGCGATGGCGCTGAAGGCGATGACGGGCACCGTGCGCACGCAAGGGCTGCTGATGGCGTTCTCGGACGTGTTCCTGCTCCTCACCCTCCTGTTCCTCGCGATGGCCTGCGCCACGCCGCTGATCCGCCGGCCGCGGCCGGGCAGCGGGGGCGGCGGCGGACACTGACCGGAAGGTGGCGTCTCCTCCCGCGCGGGGAAGGAGACGCCCAGTCTGCGACACGTCTCGGGAGGAGACGCGGACCCGCCGGGACCGGCGGGCCGGGCGCGTGCCGGGTCCGAGGTTACGCCGGCGCGCCCGCCGCACGAGGCGGGGCGGCCTCCCACCTTGGTCCGACGCAACGGAGGGGCACGTCACGATCGTGACGTCAGCCGGCTCCGGTCGCGGTGCCACGCCGCGAAGGCGGCGACCACCCGCGAGAACAGGCGGGGCGGCAGGAAGCCGGAGGCGTGACCGCCGCCCGTTGCGGTCGGGCGCAGGTCGTAGCCCGGCCAGTCGAAGACGTTGCCTTCGCTGACGACGATCCACGAGGGGGCCCGGTCCAGGTTGCAGGTGCCGCTTGACCGCAGCGGGGATCTCGACCGCGGCGGCGGGGTCGTGGGGCGGCGTATGGGTGATCGGCAGAACGGTCACCACGGGCAAGGTCTTCGGCTGCCGAACCGACAGGACGATGACACTGGGGCGATCCTTGCGACCCTCCTCAAGCCCGGCGATCGCTTCCCGGTGCCAGAGATAGGCGTAGGACACCACCAGTCCCGGCTCGGACTCGGGAAGAGCCATGAGTCAACGCTGTTCCTCGTCCAGCAGGGCGTCGAGATGAGCGTGTCGGCCATCCATGCGTGAGTTTGCGACGGCTTCGACTTCCTGTTCGGAAAGGTCCGCGGTCGCGAAGCTGCGACGGCTGGCCTTGTAGCGGCGAAAGGCCTCGTACTCGTGGGCGGCGATGAAATAGCCGGTGATCGCACCGTGGCTGGACACCGGTACCGCCTCCCGCTGGGCCTGCATGCGGTAGCGTCCGAAGTTCCGGGTGAACTCGGAGGCCGGGACGGGGTCAGCCATGATCGGACTTCCGTCGGGGGACATCAGTCTCCGGATTTTTGCGCGATTTGTGCAATTCGCGCGATCGGCAGGCCACGAGCCGAGACTTGACGCTTCCCGGCCTCTCTCGCGTATCTGGACGCTCCCGCCCCGCCGCCCCCCGGACGACGTGACGCCCGACTCTCCCGCATCGCCGCCGCCTGCCGCCACCGGCCATCTCCGCCTCGAGCGCGTCGCCAAGCATTTCGGCTCCGTGGCGGCCGTGGCCGGCGTGAGCCTCGACCTCGCCGCCGGCGAGTTCTTCTGCCTGCTCGGGCCCTCGGGCTGCGGCAAGTCCACCCTGCTGCGGATGCTCGCCGGGTTCGAGGAGCCGAGCGCCGGGCGCATCCTCCTCGACGGGCGGGACCTCGCCGGGACCCCGCCGCACCGGCGGCCGGTGAACATGATGTTCCAGTCCTACGCCCTGTTCCCGCACATGAGCGTCGCCGGCAACGTCGCCTACGGCCTGCGGCAGGCCGGGATGCCTGCTGCCGAGCGCGACGCCCGGGTCGCCGAGATGCTGCGGCTGGTGCGGATGGAAGAGTATGCCGGGCGCCGCCCCGACCGGCTGTCCGGCGGCCAGCGCCAGCGGGTCGCGCTCGCCCGGGCGCTCGCGCGAAGGCCGCGGGTGCTGCTCCTCGACGAGCCGCTGGGCGCCCTCGACCGCTCCCTGCGCGAGGCGACCCAGGGCGAGCTGCGGGCGCTCCAGCGCCGGCTCGGCACCACCTTCGTGGTCGTCACCCACGACCCGGCCGAGGCGATGACCCTCGCCGACCGCATCGGCGTGATGGAGGGCGGCCGGCTGGTCCAGGTCGGCCGCGCCGACGCCCTCTACGAGCGCCCGGCGAGCCGGTTCGTCGCCGGGCTGCTCGGCGACGCCAACCTGATCCCCGGGACCCTCGGGTCCGGCGGGGCGGGGCAGCGCCGCAGCCTCGCGACCGCCCTCGGCCGGCTCGACGGGCTCGACGCCCACGGTGCCGGCCCCGAAGGGATGCCGGGGCTGCTGGTGCTGCGCCCCGAGCGGCTGGCGCCGCACCCGGACGGCGGCCTGCCCGGCACGCTCCTCGACGCGACCTATCTCGGCGACCGCATCGTCCTGCGGGTCGCGACCGAGGGCGGGCCGGTGCTGCGGGCGGCCGTTCCCGCCGGCACCGCGGTTCCGGAGGCCGGCGCCGCCCTGCGCCTCGGCTACGCGCCCGAGGCGGCGGCCCTGGTGCCGGCTACGCCGGTGCCGGCCTCCGGCGGAGAGCCGGCATGACCGGGCTGGCGGAGCGGGTGCGCCGGGCCGCCGGGCCCGTCCTGGCGTTCGGCTGGCTCGCCGCGTTCTTCGGCCTGCCCTTCGTCATCGTGCTGAAGATCAGCCTGTCCGACCCGGCGACGGCGCTGCCGCCCTACACGCCGGTTCTGGAATGGGAGGCAGGGATCGCCGGCTGGGCCAACCTGCTCGCCGCCCTCGACTTCGAGAACTACCGCACCCTGACGCGCGACCCGCTCTACCTCGACGCGGCGCTCACCTCCCTCGCCGTCGCGGCCTGCGGCACCGCACTCCTCGCCCTCGTCGGCTACCCGATCGCCTACGCGATGGCCCGGGCCGAGCGGCGCTGGCAGCCGCTCCTCGTCGCCCTGATGGTGATCCCATTCTGGACCAGCTTCCTGATCCGGGTCTATGCCTGGATCGCGATCCTGAAGGGCGACGGCTTCCTCAACCGGGCGCTGCAGGCGCTCGGCCTCATCGACACCCCCCTCGCCATCCTCAACACGCCGGCCGCCGTGATGGTCGGCGTGGTCTACGCCTACCTGCCGTTCATGGTGCTGCCGCTCTACGCCGCCCTGGAGCGCCTCGACCGCGGCCTGATCGAGGCCGCCCGCGATCTCGGGGCGAGCCGGATCGGGGCGTTCCTCACCATCACCCTGCCGCTGTCGCTGCCCGGCCTCGTCGCCGGGGCGCTGCTGTGCTTCATCCCGATCGTCGGCGAGTTCATCATCCCCGACCTGCTCGGCGGCGCCGACACGCTGATGCTCGGCCGGGTGCTGTGGAGCGAGTTCTTCTCCAACCGCGACTGGCCGCTCGCCAGCGCCGTCGCGATGGCGATGCTGCTCATCGTCGCCCTGCCGGTGGCGCTGTTCCGCGAGGCCGAGGCGCGGCGGCTGGAGCGCGAGCCGTGAGCGCCGGGATGCACCCGCTCGCCCGGATCGCCCTCGGGCTCGGCCTCGCCTTCCTGTACGGGCCGATCCTGCTGCTGGTCGCGTACTCGTTCAACGATTCGCGGCTGGTCACCGTGTGGGGCGGGTTCTCGACCCGCTGGTACGCGGCGCTCCTCTCGGACAGCGCGCTGGTCGCCGCGACGATCGTGACCCTGAAGGTCGCGCTCGCCTCGGCGGCGCTCGCGACGGTGCTTGGCACGCTGGCGGCCTTCGCCCTCGACCGGCGCCGGCTGCCGGGGCGGCCGCTGCTCAGCGGCCTCGTCTACGCCCCGATGGTGATGCCCGAGGTCATCACCGGCCTGTCGCTGCTGCTGCTGTTCGTCGGCCTCGGCATCGACCGCGGGCTCGTCACCATCGTGATCGCCCACGCCACCTTCACCCTGTCCTTCGTCGCGGTGGTGGTGCAGGCGCGGCTGCGCAGCCTCGACCGCTCGCTGCTGGAGGCGGCTTCCGACCTCGGCGCCCCGCCCGAGCGGGTGTTCCTGACCGTGACGCTGCCGCTGATCGCTCCGGCGGTGGTCGCCGGGTTCCTGCTCGCCTTCACCCTGTCAATGGACGACCTCGTGATCGCGAGCTTCGTCGCCGGCCCGGGCGCCACGACGCTGCCGATGCGGCTCTACAGCCAGGTCCGGCTCGGGGTGACGCCGGAGATCAACGCGATCTCGACCCTGCTGATCGCCGCGGTCGGCCTCGGCGTGCTCGCGGCCTCGCTGGTCGCGTCCCGGCGGGGGCGGGCCGCCGGGTCGCCGTCGTGACGGGACGGTCCACGGCGGAGCTTCGCCGCGGGCCCGGGACGGCGTTCAGCTCGCCGCCCGCAACCGGGCGAAGCCGGAATCCAGGTCGCGCTGGAGGTCGTCGAGATCCTCGAGGCCGATCTGGAAGCGCAGGCCCGGCCCGCCGGGCGCCCAGGCGGTGGCGGTGCGGTAGGGCTTGCAGTCGAACGGGATGACGAGGCTCTCGAAGCCGCCCCAGGAGAAGCCCATCCCGAACAGGTCGAGACCGTCGAGCATCGCCGCCACCGCGGTCTCGGAGCAGGGCTTCAGCACCACCGAGAACAGCCCGGAGGCGCCCCTGAAGTCGCGCTTCCAGATCGCGTGCCCGGGATCCTCCGGCAGGGCCGGGTGCAGCACCCGGGCGACCTCGGGGCGGTCGCGCAGCCACTCGGCCATGGCGAGGCCCTGGCGCTCGTGCTCGCGCAGGCGCAGGGCCATGGTGCGCAGGCCGCGCAGGGCGAGGAAGACGTCCTCGGGACCGGCGCACATCGCGAACAGGTCGAAGGTGCGCCGCAGGGCGGGCCAATGCCTCGCGTTGGCCGAGGTCAGGCCGAGCAGCAGGTCGGAGCCGCCCGACAGGTACTTGGTGCCGGCCTCGATCACGATGTCGACGCCGTGGGCGTGGGCCGGGAACAGCAGGGGGGTGGCCCAGGTGTTGTCCATCAGCACGGCGGCGCCGCGGGCATGCGCGACCTCGACGATCGCCGGGATGTCCTGCATCTCGAAGCTCTGCGAGCCCGGCGCCTCGGTGAGGATCGCGGCGGTGTTGGCGCGCATCAGGTCGCCGATGCCGGCTCCGACCAGGGGATCGTAATAGGTCGTCTCGACCCCGAAGCGGGCGAGGAACCCGTCGCAGAAGGCCCGGGTCGGGCGGTAGGCCGAGTCGGTCACCAGCAGGTGGTCGCCGGCCTTGAGGCAGGCGAGGAGGCCGACCGTGACGGCGGCGAGGCCCGAGGGGGTGAGCACGGTGCCGGCGGCCCCCGACAACTCGGTCCAGGCGGATTCCAGCGCCCGGATCGTCGGGGTGCCGGCGGTGCCGTAGGTGTATTCCGCCCGCCGGTGCTGGAGATCGTCGTAGGTCGGGAACAGCACCGTCGAGCCGCGATAGATCGGCGTGTTGACGAAGCCGTGCTGGCTCGACGGGTCGCGCCCGGCATGGACGAGGCGGGTGCGCTCGCCGAGGCGGCTGGGATCGCGGGGAGGGGTGTTGCTCATCGGACCTGCGGGTCGTTCGGGACGTTCGGCCCGGACTCGCCCGGCCCGGCCGGTGCCGTCAACCCGTGGCGTCCGGGCTCAGCAGCCGCGGCAGATCGGCTTGACCGAGACGTCCAGCGCCTTCGCCAGCCGGTTCAGGGCGGCCTGTCCGTCGGGGGATCCGCTCGCGGCATCCGCCGCGCCGCCCGGGGCCACCCGGTCGCTGGACTGGAGGGCGATGGGCTTCCAGACCAGGGTCGCGAAGTCGGTCGGCGCCTGGCCGGACCAGCGCCTCCGGTCGGTGGCCGACCGGATGAGGGCATCCAGGGGATCCACCATCAGCGGATCCCTGAGGGCGGCTCTGCGCCGCGCGGGCCGGAACCCGGCTTCCCAGGCCGGTTCGTCGCCCGGATCGACCGCGACGTGCATCGCCGGACCCGGCAGGTCGCTCCAGGCCTGGGGCGGGGGAGGGCGCGTGCAGCCGCCCGTCGCCGCCAGGACGAAGCCACCCAGAACGAGAAGCCTGACCACGATCGTCCATCCGCGACGCCGGCGGCGTCTCAAGGTTGCTCGACGGTGCGATCAGACACGAACACGGTTAACGCCGCCCTACCCGGCTCCGATCTGCCCGCCGCGCCGTGCTTCATCCGTCCGTCCGGACGCCGTGCGACCAGATCGCCCGGGTTGTTGAGCGCGGGCCGTTAGCCCTTGACCCGAAACGGGCACCCCGCTGGAATGCCGCTCGCGTGGGCACTTCCTCCGAGGGCCCGTGGCGCTTCTCCCTTCCTCAAGAGACGGATACCGGATGACGATCATCAAAGCGGCCTTGGCCCTGGGCCTGAGCGTCTGCCTGTTCGGAGGAGCGGCCCAGGCGCAGGCGACCCTCGCCGGCGTCAAGCAGAAGGGCTATCTCGCCTGCGGATCCAACGTGGCGCTCGCCGGGTTCGGCGTGCCGGACGCGCAGGGGCGCTGGACCGGCCTCGACGTCGAGTTCTGCCGGGCGCTGGCCGCGGCGATCTTCAACGATCCGACCAAGATCCGCTTCATCCCGCTCTCGGCCAAGGACCGTTTCACGGCGCTGCAATCCGGCGAGGTCGACATCCTGGCGCGCAACACCACCTGGTCGATGTCGCGCGACACCTCCCTCGGCCTCGACTTCCCGGCGATCAACTTCTACGACGGCCAGGGCTTCATGGTGAAGAAGAAGCTCGGCGTCAGTTCGGCCAAGCAGCTCGACGGCGCCTCGATCTGCACCCAGCAGGGCACCACGACGGAACTCAACCTCGCCGATTATTTCCGCGCCAACAAGCTGAAATACGAGGTCGTCGCCTTCGCCAGCGCCGACGAGACCTTCAAAGCCTACGATTCCGGGCGCTGCGACGCTTTCACCACCGATTCGTCGGGCCTGTATTCCGAGCGCCTGCGCGCCGCGGCGCCCGACGACAACGTCGTGCTGCCGGAGATCATCTCGAAGGAGCCCCTCGGCCCGGCGGTCCGACAGGGCGACGCGCAATGGGCCGACATCGTGCGCTGGACCCACTACGCGATGCTCAACGCCGAGGAGGCCGGCATCACCCAGGCCAACGTCGATGGGATGAGGTCCTCGGACAATCCCGACGTGAGGCGGATCCTCGGCGGCGAGGGCAAGTACGGCGAGGCGATCGGCCTGACCAACGACTGGGCCTACCGGATCATCAAGCTCGTCGGCAATTACGGCGAGGTGTTCGAGCGCAACGTCGGCCAGGGCTCGCCGCTGAAGATCCAGCGCGGCCTCAACGCCCTGTGGTCGAAGGGCGGCCTCCAGTACGGCGCACCGATCCGCTGACGGCGGTCCCGCCGGCCGTGAACGGCCGGCGCCGGAAATGGCCGCCGTCTCGGCGAAGGAACAGCGAAGATTCGACAACCTGAGCAGGTTCGCCCCATGGGGCCCTGCCCAGGCCCGGCCGGCTCACGAGGACGGAGATCCCTCACCCGTGCACAACCCCGCTCCGGCGGCCGCGCGCCCGTCGCCGAAGGTCTCGCCGTTCTACGATCCGCGCGTCCGCGGTGCGGCCTACCAGATCCTGCTGCTCCTCGCCGTCGGCCTGCTGGGCTGGGCCGCGGTCGACAACGCGGCCGACAACCTGCGCAACGCCCGCATCGCCTCGGGCTTCGGCTTCCTCGGCGACACCGCCGGGTTCGACGTCAACCAGTCGCTGATCCCGTTCGCCGCCGCCTCCTCGACCTACGGCGCCGCCTTCGTGGTCGGGCTGCTCAACACGCTGGTGGTCGCCGCGATCGGCATCGTGCTCGCCACGATCCTCGGCTTCCTCGTCGGCATCGCCCGGCTGTCCGAGAACTGGATCGTCGCCCGGCTGGCGGAGGTCTACATCGAGGTGATCCGCAACATCCCGCTGCTGCTCCAGTTGCTGTTCTGGTACATCGCGGTGCTGTCGGCCCTGCCGGCGGCGCGGGAGTCCTACGCCCTGCCGGGATCGGTGTTCCTCAACCAGCGCGGCCTGTTCCTGCCCAGGCCGATCCTCGCCGCCGACGCCTGGGTGCTGCCGCTCGCGCTGGCCTGCGGCGTCGCCGGCGCGATCGCGTTCCGGATCCATGCCGGCCGCGTCCAGCGCCGCAGCGGGCGGTCGCTGCCGGTCTGGCGCGTCGCCGCCGCCCTCGTTCTCGGCCTGCCGCTCGCCGCCTGGGGCTGCCTCGCGTTGCTCGGCCTCGCCCCCGTGGAGTTCGACCCGCCGGTGAAGGGCACCTTCAACCTGCGCGGCGGCCTGCAACTCTATCCGGAATTCGTCGCGCTCACCCTCGGGCTGGTGACCTACACCGCCGCCTTCATCGCCGAGGTGGTGCGGGCCGGCATCCAGGCGGTGTCTCGCGGCCAGCGCGAGGCGGCCCGCGCCCTCGGCCTGAGATCCGGATCCACGCTGCGCCTCGTCGTCATCCCTCAGGCGATGCGGGTGATCGTGCCGCCGCTCACCAGCCAGTACCTCAACCTGACCAAGAACTCGTCTTTGGCCGTGGCGGTGGGTTACCCCGACCTCGTCCAGGTCTTCATGGGCACCGTGCTGAACCAGACCGGTCAGGCGGTCGAGGTGGTGGCGATCACCATGGCGGTCTACCTCGCGATCAGCCTCGTCACCGCCTCCGTGATGAACCTCTACAACCGGCGCGTCGCGCTGGTGGAACGCTGAGCGGACTTGCGTTGGTGGGCCAACGCTTCGTCGGCTCAGGTATCTGTTTCGTCGCAGGTTTTCCCGCGAGATCCGCAACCGCTTTTGCGAAACCTGCCCTAAGGGACCGTCATGGCATCCTCGACCGGCCTGCCGCCGCAAGCCTTCGTCCGGCGCGACGCGGTTCCGGCGGCTCCCCCGCCGGCCCTGGTCGGGGGACCCCTGGCCTGGATCCGCCGCAACCTGTTTTCGAGCCTCGGCAACGCCTGCCTCACCGTTGCGGCGGCCGCGCTGCTCGCCCTGCTCCTGCCGCCGATGCTGCGGTTCCTGGTCTTCGACGCGGTCTGGACCGGGGAGAACCGCGACGCCTGCCGCCCGGAGGTGCTCGGCCACCCGGTCGGCGCCTGCTGGGCCTTCGTGGCGAGCAAGATCAACTACTTCGTCTACGGCTCGTACCCGATCGAGGCGCGCTGGCGGGCCGACCTGTTCTTCGCGCTGCTGGCCTTCGGCATCGGCTGGCTGCTGTGGCTCGACGCGCCGCGCCGCGATCTCGGCGCCGCCTACTTCTTCGTCGTCTTCCCGCTCGCCGCCTACGCCCTGCTCTCTGGGGTGCCGGCCCTCGGCCTCGGTTACGTCCCGACCTCGCTGTGGGGCGGGATGCTGGTGACGATCGTGGTCGCGCTCGTCGGCATCGTGGTCTCGCTGCCCTTCGGCGTGCTCCTCGCCCTCGGGCGGCGCTCGCGCCTTCCGGTGGTGCGGCTCGTCTGCGTCATCTTCATCGAGTTCTGGCGCGGCGTGCCGCTCATCACCGTGCTGTTCATGGCCAACGTGATGCTGCCGCTGTTCCTGCCCGGCGACGTCACCGTCGACCGGCTGGTGCGGCCGCTCGTCGGCATCGCGCTGTTCACCTCGGCCTACATGGCGGAGATCGTCCGCGGCGGCCTCCAGGCGATGCCGCGGGGCCAGTTCGAGGGCGCGATGTCGCTCGGCCTCGGCCCGTGGCTGACGATGCGCCTCGTGATCCTGCCGCAGGCCCTGCGCATCGTGATCCCGGGCATCGTCAACAGCTACATCGCGCTGTTCAAGGACACGACGCTGGTCTCGATCGTCGGCATCTTCGACTTCATCCGCACCATCGAATCGGCCCGGGTCGACCCGAACTGGGCCGCCCCGACGGTCAGCGTGACCGGCTACGCCTTCGCGGCGCTGTTCTACTTCGTCTTCTGCTTCGGCATGTCGCGCTACTCCCGCTTCGTCGAGCGGCGCCTGTCGGCCAGTTCTGCACGGTGACCCTCATGACCGCCCAGCCCCTGCCGGACCTCGACCCCGACCTCGCCCCGGCCGACACCTCGTCGACCCGCCTCGCCACGGCGCCGGTGGTCGTGACGCTGGAGCGCGTCAACAAGTGGTACGGCGCCTTCCACGTCCTGCGCGACATCGACCTCACCGTGCGCAGGGGCGAGCGGATCGTGGTGTGCGGCCCCTCCGGCTCCGGCAAGTCGACCCTGATCCGCTGCATCAACCGGCTGGAGGAGCACCAATCCGGCCGGATCGTGGTCGACGGCATCGAGCTCGCCAGCGACCTCAAGACCATCGACGAGATCCGCCGCGAGGTCGGGATGGTGTTCCAGCACTTCAACCTGTTCCCGCACCTGACCGTTCTGGAGAACTGCACCCTGGCGCCGATCTGGGTGAAGACGATGCCGAGGGCCGAGGCCGAGGAACTGGCGATGCGCTACCTGACCCGGGTGAAGATCCCACACCAGGCGCACAAGTATCCGGGCCAGCTCTCGGGCGGGCAGCAGCAGCGCGTCGCCATCGCCCGCTCGCTGTGCATGAGCCCGAAGATCATGCTGTTCGACGAGCCGACCTCGGCCCTCGATCCCGAGATGGTCAAGGAGGTGCTCGACACGATGGTCGGCCTCGCCGACGAGGGCATGACCATGATCGTGGTCACCCACGAGATGGGCTTCGCCCGGCAGGTCGCCGACCGGGTGATCTTCATGGACGAGGGACAGGTCGTCGAGGCGAACACCCCCGACGCCTTCTTCCGCGATCCCCAGCACGAGCGGACCCGGCTGTTCCTGAGCCAGATCCTGCACTAAGTGGAAACCGGCTCCGACCGATTGATCCCACGGCATAATTTCGAGCATGGGATCCCCTCTCCCGAGTGGGAGAGGAGTAGGGGCGATCGAAGATCGCGCGAGGGTGGAGGCGGCTCGGAATCGAGTGCCAACGGTTGAGCCGCGCAGCTCGACGGTCAGCGGTTCATCCTGAACCCGAGCCACCCTCACGCGGGATCTTCGATCCCCTGTTCCCTCTCCCACTCGGGAGAGGCAGACCCGCGCCACACCGAAAGCCGCCTTCGACCGGGACAACGGGTGCCGACGAACGCCGCCCCGTTTCATCCGCAAGGGACGGCGAAGCCGGTGAGCAACTCATACGGTTTCCGCCGGTTTCCGCGTCGCGACGCGATTGCGCAGCCATCGCCACGATCCCGCAGGGATCGCCGGGCGATCGACCTGGAAACCGGATGGGCCGGCGTTACCCCAGCGTCGCCAGGGCCGCGTCGAGGTCGGCGACCAGATCCTCCGGATGCTCGATGCCGATCGAGACCCGGATGGTGGCGTCGCTCACGCCGAGGCGGTCGCGGATCTCCTTGGGCACGCCCGAATGGGTGGTCGAGGCCGGATGGCTGGCGAGCGACTCGGTTCCGCCGAGGCTCACCGCGAGCTTGAACAGTTGCAGCGCGTTCAGCACCCGGAACGCCTCCGCCTCGCCGCCCTGAACGTCGAACGAGAAGGTCGAGCCCGGCGCGGTGCATTGCGCGGCGTAGACCGCCTCCGCCGCCGAGCCGGGCGCGAGGTAGCCGAGATGGTGCAGCCGCGTCACCTTCGGGTGCCGGTGCAGCATCGCCGCGACGATCTCGCCGTTGCGGTTGGCCTCGCGCATCCTCAGGGCGAGCGTCTCCAGGGAGCGGCCGAGCATCCAGCACGAATGCGGATCGAGCTGCGTGCCGATCGCCGAGCGCAGCATCCGCACCGGCTTGATCCGCGCGGCGGATCCGAGCGCCGCCCCGGCGATGAGGTCGGAATGCCCCCCGATATACTTGGTCAGCGAGTAGACCGAGATGTCGGCGCCGTGACGAAGCGGATGCTGGAAGAGCGGACCGAGCAGGGTGTTGTCGCAGACCACCACCGGCGGTTCCCCCTGGACCGCGCCGATCTCGTCCGCGACCGCCCTGACGAGCGCGAGATCCACGAGGGTGTTGAGCGGGTTCGACGGCGTCTCGACCATGACGACCGCGACGCGGCCGGCCTCCCGCGCCCGCCCGGCGGCGGCCCGCACGCCGTCCGGGTCGGTGCCGTCGCCGAAGCCCACGGCGGCGATGCCGAAGCCGGCCAGGGTCCTGGCGATCAGGGTCTCGGTGCCGCCGTAGAGCGGCTGGGAGTGCAGCACCACGTCGCCCGGGCGGGCGTGGCTCAGGATCGTGGTGGCGATCGCCGACATGCCGGAGGAGAACAGCAGCGCGCTCTCCGCCTCCTCGAACACCGCGAGCCGGTCCTCGACGATCTCGCTGTTGGGGTGGTTGAAGCGCGAATAGACGAGGCCGGCCGCCTCGCCAGGGGGAGGCTCGCGCCGTCCCGAGACGTAGTCGAAGAACGCCTTGCCGTGCTCGGCCGAGGTGAACACGAAGGTCGAGGTCAGGAACACCGGCGGCTTCACCGCGCCCTCCGACAGGGCCGGATCGTAGCCGTAGCCGAGCATCAGCGTCTCGGGATGCAGGCGGCGGTTGCCGAGCCTGTCCTTGTGGTAGCGGTCGTCCGACATGCTTGCCTCCTGCGCGCCGGCCCCCACCCGGGCCGACCCGATCAACTAGGCATCATCCCGCCGGCCGTGAACGGCCGGTGCCGAAATGGTCACCGTTTCGGCGCAGGGCATGATGCAGGAACGAAGACCTGAGCAGAGTTGCCCTGCGCGGCTCCGCACGTGGCCACGGGCGAGGGTCGGGACGAGGCGAGCCGGCCCGCGGATCCCGTCTCCCCGAAGGGGGATCCCGGGCCTGCCATTCCGATGGCGGCGTCAGGCGCGCATGGAGCCGGTCGCGGCCTGCGGCGCGGCGGCCCGCCGGAACCAGGGCCGCCCCGGGGCCAGGGCTGCCCGGGAACTGGGCCGCGACGCCGTCCACACCTGCGACCGGACGGCCCGGGATGCCGCGGGCGGGGGGACTCGCCCGCGGCGCATTTTCGGCGCAAATGCCTGCAACGGGGAACGATTGAGATTCCGTTACGCGGTCCCCTGCGGGCCGCGCGGGGAAAGCTAGATGGCCAAACAGCCACCTGACCGCGTCGTCGCCCGCGAGCGCCGCGCCTGGACCGACGAGACCGACGCCTGGAAGCAGACGCGCGCGGTGCAGAAGGGTTACCGCATCCGCTGGGGCTACGTCTCGATCGCGTATCTGGTCGAGTTCCTGGTGATCGGCACCTCGCTCGCGGGAGCGTGGTTCTTCGCCGAGACCTACGCCAATCCGGGCGACCAGAGCTTCTGGTTCATGCTGCTGGCGCCGATCGTCTACGCGGCGATCGAACTGTGCCGCGTGCCGCTCGGCATCCTGATCCGGGTCCAGCGCGACCTGTGGATCAAGAGCCTCGCGATCGTCGGCATCATCATGGCGGCGGGGGTGACGACCAAGTCGGTGTCGCAGCTCGGCGAGATGATGTTCCATCCCCGCCTCGCCGAAGCGAGCAAGGCGCGCTCGGTCCTGAAGGCGGCGGAGGCCGACCGGGCCAGCCTCGATACCCGCATCGCCCAGGCCGATGCCCGCGTCGCGCAGTACGCCGCCGAATCCGAGGCGCTGGACAAGCGCACGTCGGAGGCGTCGTCCCAGCTCGCCGGCCTGCCCGGGCAGCGCTGCGAGCGCGTCTCGGGCACCAACAGCAAGGGCCGGCGCTACAACTACCTGCGCTGCGTCACCGACCCGCGGACCGCCACCATCGCGGGGAGCCTGAAATCCGTCAACGACGAGCGGGCGGCCGTGACCAGGAACCTCGCCGAGGCCCGCGCCGCCCGGGCGCAACTCGACCGCGGCGCCGCCGACCGCCGGGTCACCGAGGCGGATTCCCGCTACCGCGACGCGGTCCGGCATTCGCAGCTCCACTCCTTCACCGCGATGGTCTACGGCGTCGACCCGATCGACGTCACTGACCAGCAGGTCCACGCCTTCCTGCGGATCTTCGTGTTCGTGCCCGCGCTCTGCGCCGCCTTCGCCTCGACCCTGCTCGCCCTGTGCTCGGTGCAGCTGCGGCGCACCTACGGCGACGAGGACGACCTCGGCGCGGCGATGGACGCCGAGGGGGCGCAGTACATCCTGGCGCCGTTCGCCGAGAGCATCGTCAGCGGCGTCAACGCATCCCTGCACAAGTCGGTGCGCGACGCCATCGCGTCGGGCGCCGCGATCCCCCTCGACCAGCGCCGCACGCCCCCGGCCGGCAACGCCCCGGCCTGACGGAGCGGCCCACGAGCGACCTATGAGCGATCTGTCATGAGCTATCTCGCCCCGGGCACCTCCGAGAATGTGGCGCTGGCCCAGCACGTCAACGGGCGGCTGCGCGCCGAGACCCGCATCGTCGCCGCCCGGGCCTTCCTGTTCCGGGCCGGCGGCCTCGGCCTGCTGCTCGCCCTCGGCGGCATCGGCGCCGGCGCCGGCTTCTACGGCTACGCCGCCATGAACGACGTCCGCGGCGCCTCCGACAAGCTCGCCGCCGCCCTGACCACCGCACTCAACGACGTCACCCTGAAGACCAAGGGCGAGGTGACGCTGACCGACCGGACCCTGAAGATCGAGGGCGGGCTTCCGGCGCCGTCCGGCCGCCCCGACGTCGCGGCGATCAAGAACCAGGGCAAGTCCGAGGCCCCGGCCGGCGCCGCGGTCCGTACCGACTTCACGGTGTTCAAGACCGTGCCGTATCTCGACGGCTCGATCGTCACCGGCTGGAACTTCAAGGGCGAGGAAGCCAAGCCCGACCGGCAATATTGCTACGTCTCGCGTCCGCAGACCTTCGGCGACGGCACCACGTCCAAGCAGACGACGGTCGCGATCGACGGGCAGGTGCTGCCGCAGCCCGCCGGTGCGGAGGTGAACTTCGCGGCCATCGCCCGCAGTTGCATCTGGTTCGATCCGGCCAAGATCTGAGCGGCGGCCGGTCCGCCTCACAGCACCGCGACGGTGGCTCCGATGACCCCCTGGAGCACCGGGACGAGGAGGGCGGCCTGCTCCTCCTCCCCCGCCCGCAAAGCGGCCTCGACCCGGTTCGCGAGGGCCGCGACGCGGTTGGCGCCGACGCCGAGCGCCGACCCCTTCAGCGTGTGGGCGAGGTCCGCCCGGTCGCCGGCGGCGCGTCCCTCGTCGGCGATCGCCGGGCCGAGGCGGCGGCACTGCTCGGCGAACAGGTCGAGGAGTTCGCGCCCGAGGGCCTCGTCGCCGTAGGTCTGCCGAGCAAGATGGTCGCGATCCAACAGGCTTTCTTCCGTTCCCATACCGTGACCTCGCCCCCCTCGACACGAACGGGTCGGTAGCGGAGAGTGCGTTACTGCCGTCCCGACGCGGTTTTACGCTCCGATATTCGTCATTGCTACTGCTACGCTGTCCTCGGGCACCGGGACGGCACTCCGGGATCGGGTCGGGAAGCACCCGGGACACACCTCGTCCAAGCCCTGTCCACAGGAGCCTTCACAGCCGTTCGGCCGGCCTCGCGTCCGGGAAACCGATGCCGTCACCGGGGGATAGCCCGCCGGAGCCGGGCCCAGGCGTGGCATGGTAACCATTCGGTTAAGGATTTCGGTGGGGTTCGCGCGGTTCGGGTATCCCCCTGGTACTCCTTGGAGCTAAGGTTTGCTCAACGATGATGGCGGTGCTGCGCGGCCCCTGGGCGGCGTGGCGGAGGGGGTGGTGCGGCGCGGCACCCTCGGGCGGTCCGCCGGACCGGTTCAGGCGTACGAGGCGTTCGATGGCGACGGATAAGAAGCTCAAGGATCCGACCGAAGCGGCGCTGTCGGCGATCGAGCAGGCCCTCAACCTGGACCAGTCTTCCGATGCCAGGACCGGAGGAGGCCGGACCGAACCCCGCCTCCCCGACGTCGACGATTCCGACCCGCTGACCGACGCCGCCCGCCGGCCGGGCGAGCCCGGCTTCGACGGCAGCCCGCTGCCGGAATTCGCCCGCGAGACCCGGCGCGAGAGCGGCCTGCTGCCCCCCGACCGCTCCCTCGTCGCCAACGACGACCGCCGCAGCGTCGGCGCCCTGCAGCAGACCCTGCGGGTCCAGCCCTCCCGCACCCCCTACCTGTTCGCCCTCGTGGCCTCGCTCGTCTGGCTCGCCGGCTTCGGCGTGCTGATCTGGCGCCAGTCCTCCGGCGACCTCGGCGGCTTCGTCGCGGGGCTCGGCGGCCTGCAGGCGGCGGTCGGCGCCGCGGCGGTGCTGGCGCCGGTGCTGCTGTTCTTCATCGCGGCGATGCTGGCGGTCCGGGCGCAGGAGATGCGCCTCGTCGCCCGCGCGGTGGGCGAGGTCGCGATCCGCCTCGCCGAGCCGGAGGGCTTCTCGACCGACGCCGTCCTGACGATGTCGCAGGCGGTCCGGCGCGAGGTCGCGGCGGTCGGGGACGGCGTCGAGCGGGCGCTCGCCCGGGCCGGCGAACTCGAGACCCTGGTCCGCGGCGAGATCTCGACCCTGGAACGGGCCTATTCCGACAACGAGATCCGCATCCGCACCCTCGTCGACGAACTGGTGGCGCAACGCGAATCGATCGTCGCCAATGCCGAGCGGGTGCGCGGCGCGATCCAGGGCTCGCACCAGAGCCTGACCCAGGAACTCGACACCGCGGCCGACCGGATCGTGACCGCGGTCAGCGGCGCCGGCGAGCGGGTCACCGCGACCCTCGGCGGGCGCGGCGAGGAGATCACCGCGGCGCTCGCCCGGCAGGGCGAGGAGATCACCCAGTCCCTGGCCGCGGCCGGCGACCGGATGGTGGCCGGTGTCTCGGAGCGCGGCGACGACCTCGTGCAGCGGCTGCTCGCCACCAGCGACGGGGTGAAGACCGGGCTCGCCGGCGTCGGCGACACCGTGACGGCCTCGCTCGAGAGCCGCGCCCGCGAGGTGACGGAGGCGTTCGAGCGCACCGGCGGCCTGCTGACCACGACGCTGGCCGAGAATGCCGGCAACCTGTCGCGGTCGCTGGCGGCGACCGGGGCCGAGGTCGTCGAGGCGCTGAGCAGCCAGGGGCAGCAGAGCCGCGAAACGTTCGAGCGCTCCGCCCGCACCCTCGAGGAGAACTTCCTCGCCCGCGGCGGCGACCTGACCGAGCGCTTCGCCGAGACCGGTTCCCAGATCACCGAGCGCTTCGCCGCCTCCGGCAGCGCCGTGGCGGCGCACATCACCGATCGCAGCCGCGCCCTGCGCGAGGAGATCGAGGCGGCCGGCACCGAGGTCGTCGCCGTGCTCGAGACCCGGGCGCGCGACGCGGAGACCTCGCTGACCCGGGCCAGCGAAGGCGTGCTCGAAGCGTTCTCCGGCAAGGCGATGACGGTGCGAGACGACCTCGTGACCGTGCTGGAGGAGGCTGCCCAGGTCATCGGCATCCGCGGCGCCGACCTATCGAGCCAGCTCGAAGGCACCATTGGCCGCATCGAGGAGACCCTCACCGTCCGCGGCGGCGCGCTGGAGCAGGGCCTCGCCGCGACCGGCGACCGCGTCGCGACCCTGATCGGCAGCCGGACCGAGGAGGCGGCCGGCACCCTCGACCGCTCGCTCACCGAACTCGGCAGCGCCTTCGAGACCCGCGCCGCGGGGCTGCTCGACGGGCTCGCCCAGCGCAGTGCCGCCGCCAGCGTCGCCTTCGGCGCCGCCGCCGAGACGCTGCAGCACGTCCTCGACGGCCGGGCCGAGGCCGCGGTCGCGGCCCTGCGCGGCACCGCCGAGACGGTGGGCCGGGATCTCGACCGCCGCGCCGCCGAGGTCGCCGACCTGTTCCGGCAGGCATCCGAGACCGCCAGCGGCGATGTCGGCCTGCGCGCGGCGGAGGCCGCGGAGGCGTTCCGCGTCGCCGCCGAGGCGGCGACCGGCACCGTCGGCGCCCGCACCGCGGAAGCCTCGGAAGCGATCCGCGCCGCCGGTGCGACGACCGCCGAGACCCTCGCCGCCCAGGCGGCCGAGGCGGTGGCGGCGTTCCGGCGCGCGGCCGAGGACAGCGCCCACGCGGCGTCGGCCTCCGGCGCCGGAGCCGCGGAGGAGATCCGCCAGGCGCTCGCGACGCTGAACCACGAACTCGACGGCCGCGCCTCCGAGGCTGCGGCGCTGTTCCGTCAGGCGAGCGAGGAGGCGACGGGGGCGATGAGCGCGCGGACGGTGGAGGTGGCGCACGCCTTCCGCCGCACCGTCGAGCTGTCGGGCTCCGAGCTGGAGACCCGCGCCGGCGAGGCCGCCGCGCAGCTGCGGCAGGTCGCCGAGGCGGCGAGCGGCGAACTCGGCGCCCGCACCCAGGAGGTCGCGGCCGTGCTGCGCGCCGCGGCGGGCGAGGCGCAGGAGGCGGTCGGAACCCGCACGGCCGAGAGCGTCGAGGCGTTCCGGCTCAGCGCCGAGGCGGCGGCCGAGGCGGTGCGGATGCGCGGGGCGGAGGCCGCGCAGGCGTTCGCGGCGGCGGCCGAGGGCGCGGGCGCGTCGCTGGGCGAGCGCACGGCGGCGGCGGGGGCGCAGCTGCGCGAGGCGCTGCTGGGTCTGGTCAGCCGCAGCGAGGAGGCGGCGGGGGCGATCGGCCAGCGGGCGGGCGAGGCGGATGCGGCGCTGAACGCGTCGCTGGGCCAGCTTGCGGCGCGGGCGGAGGAGGCGGCGGCGGTGATCGCCGGCTCGGCCGAGACGGTGCGGGGGGCGATGGACCTTCGCACGCAGGACATCGCGGCGACGTTCGGCCGTCTGGCGGAGGAGGCGGCGGGCCTGATCGGGCTGCGCACCGAGGAGGCGGATGCGGCGCTTCGGGCGACGATCGGCCGTCTGGCGTCGCGGGCGGAGGAGGCGGCCTCGGCGATCGCCGGGTCGGCCGAGACGGTGGGCGGCGCGCTCGACGCGCGCAGCAGCGAGGCGGTGGAGCGGTTCGTGCGGGCGGCGGAGGCGGCGTCGGCGCTGATCGGCGGCTCGGCGGATGCGGTGGCGGGGACGCTGGAGGCGCGCAGCGGCGAGGCGGCGGAGCGGTTCGCCCGTGCCGCCGAGGAAGCGGCCGGCACGATCGAGGGCCGCAGTGCCGAGGCGGCGGAGCGGTTCGCCCGCTCGGCGGCGGCGGCGGCCGGCACGATCGGAGCGCGCACCGAGGAGACCGATGCGGCGCTGTACGCGGCGGTCGAGCGGCTGGCGGCACGGGCCGACGAGGCGGTGGCGGCCATCGCCCGCTCGGGCGAGGGCGTCGAGGCCGGGCTCGTGGCCCGCGCGGCCGAGGCCGCGTCGCTGTTCCATCGCACCATCGAGGAGACGGCCGGTACGATCGGCGCGCGCACCGGCGCGGCGGACGAGGTCGTGCGTCAGGCGATCGGAGTCCTGGCGGCGCGGGCCGAGGACGCGGCGGCGGCGGTCGCCCGCGCGGCGGACGGCGTCGGGGGCGAGGTGGCGGCCCGGGTCGCCGAGGCTGCGGCGCTGTTCCGTCAGGCGAGCGAGGAGGCGACGGGGGCGATGAGCGCGCGGACGGTGGAGGTGGCGCACGCCTTCCGCCGCACCGTCGAGCTGTCGGGCTCCGAGCTGGAGACCCGCGCCGGCGAGGCCGCCGCGCAGCTGCGGCAGGTCGCCGAGGCGGCGAGCGGCGAACTCGGCGCCCGCACCCAGGAGGTCGCGGCCGTGCTGCGCGCCGCGGCGGGCGAGGCGCAGGAGGCGGTCGGAACCCGCACGGCCGAGAGCGTCGAGGCGTTCCGGCTCAGCGCCGAGGCGGCGGCCGAGGCGGTGCGGATGCGCGGGGCGGAGGCCGCGCAGGCGTTCGCGGCGGCGGCCGAGGGCGCGGGCGCGTCGCTGGGCGAGCGCACGGCGGCGGCGGGGGCGCAGCTGCGCGAGGCGCTGCTGGGTCTGGTCAGCCGCAGCGAGGAGGCGGCGGGGGCGATCGGCCAGCGGGCGGGCGAGGCGGATGCGGCGCTGAACGCGTCGCTGGGCCAGCTTGCGGCGCGGGCGGAGGAGGCGGCGGCGGTGATCGCCGGCTCGGCCGAGACGGTGCGGGGGGCGATGGACCTTCGCACGCAGGACATCGCGGCGACGTTCGGCCGTCTGGCGGAGGAGGCGGCGGGCCTGATCGGGCTGCGCACCGAGGAGGCGGATGCGGCGCTTCGGGCGACGATCGGCCGTCTGGCGTCGCGGGCGGAGGAGGCGGCCTCGGCGATCGCCGGGTCGGCCGAGACGGTGGGCGGCGCGCTCGACGCGCGCAGCAGCGAGGCGGTGGAGCGGTTCGTGCGGGCGGCGGAGGCGGCGTCGGCGCTGATCGGCGGCTCGGCGGATGCGGTGGCGGGGACGCTGGAGGCGCGCAGCGGCGAGGCGGCGGAGCGGTTCGCCCATGCCGCCGAGGAGGCGGCCGGCACGATCGGGGCGCGCAGCGAGGAGACCGATGCGGCGTTGCGGGCCTCGATCGCCCGTCTGGCGTCGCGGGCGGAGGAGGCCGCGGCGGCGATCGCCGGCTCGGCCGACGCTGCGACCGGGGCGCTCGACTCCCGCAGCAGCGAGGCGGTCGAGCGGTTCGTCCGCGCCGCCGCCGAGGCGGCCGGCACGATCGGGGCGCGCACCGAGGAGACCGACACAGCGCTGCGGAACGCGATCGAGCGGCTCGCGGCGCGGGCCGAGGAAGCGACCTCGGCCATCGGACGCTCGGGCGAGGACGTCGGCGGCGCGCTGACGCTCCGTCTGGCGGAGGTCGAATCGTCGTTCGGCGAGCATGGCCGCAGCGTGACCGCCCTGATCGGCCATCAGGCGGATGAGGCGCGCACGCAGCTCGCCACGGTCGGCCGCGACATCGTCGTCGCCGTCGCGAGCCAGGGCGCCCGGGTCAACGACGCCCTGGTCCGCACCAGCGAGGCGCTGGCCGGCACAGCCGAATCGAGCGGCCGGGCGATCGACGAGGTGCTGACGAGCCGCCTCGCGGCGCTCCAGGACGTGATCGCCCGCGGCGACATCCTCGCCGAGCGCATCTCCCGCGACACCGGCCAGCTCACCGACTCGGTCGCCGGGCGGCTCGAGGAGATGGACCGCCTCATCACCGTGCAGGGCCGCGCCGTCGCCGAGACGATCGCCGAGCGGACGCGGGAGGCCCGCGAGGTCGTCGAGACGCAGCTCGGCGCCCTCGAGGAGCGCTCGGCCAAGCGCAGCGCCGAGATCGGCGCGACCTTCAGCACCCTCGTCAGCCACATCGACCAGCATCTCGGCGCCCGGGCGACCGCGCTCAACGAGGCGCTGATCGTGCGGGCGGGCGAGATGGCCCGGGTGATGGCGGAGGGCGGCCGCGAGGTCGCCCAGGCCCTCGACGCCCGCGCCGACGAACTCGCCCGGGCGATCACCGCCCGCAGCCAGCAGATGAGCGACACCCTGGCGGCCCGCGCCGGCGAGATCGGCGACGAGCTCGGCCGCCGCACCGAGGATCTGGCCCGTCGCCTCGACAGCAACGCGGCGCATTACGACGAGCGCGTCCTCGGCCGCCTGGAGGCGCTGGGCACCGCGCTCGACGAGCGCAGCTGCATCATCGACGAGGCGTTCGGCACCAAGGCGCTGGAGGCCCTGCGCCTGATCGAGGACCGGACCCGGGGCATCGACGAGGAGCTGGGCAACCGCACCCGCGAGCTGGTCGCCCTCGTCGAGAGCCGCGGCGGCGAGGCCGATCGCGACCTCGCCGTCCATGCCGAGGCGATCCGGACGGCCTTCGAGGGCCGGTCCGAGGCGCTCGCCCGTCTCGTCGAGGAGCGCACCGCCGCGATGGCGGCGGAGATCGACGAGCGCGGCCGGACGCTGTTCGGCACCCTCGGCGGCCGCATCACCGAGATCGCGCGGCTGTTCGACCGCAGCGGCGCCTCCCTGGCCGAGCTGCTGGAGAGCCGCGGCGAAACCCTGGTCGGCACCCTGCGCGAGGTCGTGGCCGAGGCCGACCGGACGCTCGAAGCCGGCACCGGCCGCCTCGCCGAGGGCGTCGAGGCCCGCAGCACCGCGCTGGTGACGATGCTCGACGCCCGCGACGCCTCGGTCGAGCGTCTGTTCGGCGAGCGCATGACCGCCCTGCGCGGCCTCGTCGACGCCCAGGCCGAGACCATCCGCGGCCTGCTCGACGAGCGCGCCGGCCACATGCAGGCCGGCTTCGATCACCGCCTGCGCCTGCTGCGGGAGATCCTGGAACAGCGCACCGGCGAGATGCACGGCCTGCTCGATGCCCAGGCCGAGGCGTTGCGCGGCGTCCTCGACGAGCGGGTCGGCGTGGTCGAAGGGGCCGTCGAACGCGGCACCGCGGCCATCGCCTCGGCCTTCGATGGCCGGCTCGACGCCCTCGACCGGCTGGTGGAGAGCCGTGGCGCCGCCTTCGCCGAGACGGTCGACGCCCGCGCCGGCGCCCTCGCCGGCCTCGTCGACGACCGCAGCGAGGCGTTCGCCCGCGGGGTCGAGTCGGGAACCGAGATCCTCGCCCGCCGGCTGCAGGAGCGGATCGACGGCTTCGAGGCGGCGGTCGGCCAGCACGCCGACGCGGTCGCGGCCCTGGTGGACGGCCGCCGCGACGACTTCGTCCGCCTGCTCGGTGCCCGTGGCGAGGAGATCGCCGCGATGATCCAGGACCGCCTCGCACAGGTGGACGGAACCCTCGACGACGGCCGTCGCAGCCTCGCCGGGCTGCTCGACGAGCGCCGGGCCGGGCTCGGCCGCGAGCTGGAGGCGCGCACCCTCGCGCTGGTCAGGCTGATGGACGAGCGCCGGGCGGAACTGGCCGGGATCGTCGAGACCGGCGGCGACGCCCTCGCCGCCTCGCTCGGGTCCCGCACCCGCGACCTCGCGGCGGCGGTCGAGGCCGGCGAGGCCCTCGACCGGCACCTGTCGGAGCGGATCGAGACCCTGGCCGGAACCATCGCGCAGGCCGGCGAGACCCTGTCGGGCCTCATCGACGGCCCGAGCCGCGCCCTCGCCGAGGTCATCGAGACCCGGGGCGACGCCCTCGCCACGGCGCTCCAGGCCCGCATCGACGCCCTCGGCGGCGTCGTGGACGAGCGCAGCCGGGCGCTCGGCGTCCTGTTCGACCGCCGCGGCGGTGCCCTGGCGGAGGCGATCGACCGCAGCGGCCACGCCCTCGGCGGCATGATCGAGACCCGCACCGCGGAACTGTCGCAGGCGGTGGAGCGCGGCAGCGCCGCGCTGGTCGGGCTGATGGGCGATTTCGTCACGGTGTCGGGCGACGTCGCCGGCCTCGCCGGGGACCGGATGGAGGCCCTCGGCCGCCTGCTCGACGACCGCAGCGGCGCGATCACCGCGCGGATCGAGGAGCGGATCGCCGCCGTCGAGACGGTGCTGGACCAGCGGGCCGAAGCCTTCGGCGCCCTGGTCGAGGCCCGCGGCCAGGATCTCGCCGCGCTGATGCAGGCGCGGACCGAGGCGCTGGCCGGCAGCGTGGACGAGCGCAGCGCCGCCTTCACGGCGCGGATCGACGGCCGCATGCGGGCCTTCGCGGCCCTGGTCGCGGCCCGCGGCGAGGCGCTGGCGGATGCGTTCGACGACCGCAGCGACGCCTACGCGGCCCTGGTCGACGCCCGCACCACCGCGCTGACCACGGCCCTCGACGACCGGCTGACCGCCCTGCGCGACTCGGTCGACGAGCGCAACGCGCTGCTCACCTCGGGCTTCGACCGCCGGGCGGCGGCCTTCGCGGCGCTGATCGACCAGCGCAGCGCGATGCTGGCGCGCAGCCTCGCCGAGGCGGCGCGGGAGCTGACGCAGGCGATCGACGGGCGCGGCGCCGAACTCGCCCGCACCCTCGGGGCGCAGGCGGAGGCCCTGGCGGAACTGGTCGAGACCCGCGGTCCCGACCTCAACCGCCGCCTCGACGCGACGACCCAGAGCCTGCGTCAGGCCTTCGACGAGCGCGGCAGCGCCCTGGTGGCGGCGATCGAGAGCAGCGGCGAGCGGGTCGTCGGCGGCCTCGATCAGCAGATCGCGCAGTTGCGCGGCCTCATCGACGGTCCCGCCGGCGAACTGGTCTCGGCGATCGGAGAGCGCGGCGCGACCCTGGAGCAGGCGCTGAGCGAAGGCGTCGGCGCGGTGCTGGAGGCGATGCACCAGCGCAGCCGCGAGCTGGCGACCCTGTCGGCCCGGGCCGCGGAGGAGATGCGCCTCGCCCTCGATCACGGTTCGCTCAAGGCGGTCGAGGCGATGACCCAGGCCAATGCGCGCCTCGGCGGCGACCTCGGTGCCCTGCTCGGCCGTGTCGAGACCGCCTGCACGGCGCTGCAGGACCTCGTCGGACAGGCGGGAGCGAATCTCGGTGCCGTCGAGGGCGGCCTGTCCGAGCGGATCGCGCAGGTCCACGCGGCCCTGAGCGAGATCGCGGCCGAGACCGGACGGGCCTCGGACCAGGTGTCGGACCAGGTCGCGGCGCTTCAGGATGCCGCGACCGGCGCCCTGCGGCAGGCCGGCGGCCTCGCCAACGCGCTCGATGCCCGGGCCCGCGCCCTCACCGAGACCGCCCGCACCCATCTCGGCGCCCTGACCGACGCCGCCAACGCCCTCGAAGGGGCCGAGGGCCGGATGACCGGTGCGCTGGCGGAGCGCCGCGAGGCGATCGACGCGCTCCTCTCCCGCATCGAGGAGAGGGCGGGCGACCTCGCCGGAACGACCGCGGGCTTCGGCGCGCGCGTCGAGGACACCCTGGCGGGGATCGAGACGCGCACCCAGGCGGTCGGCGCCTCCCTCGCCGAGACCGCGCGGACGGCCGGCCAGTCGGTCACCGAGGCGTTCGAGCGCCTGCGGGCAGAGGCGGACGGGCAGGGCGCCCGCACCACCGAGGCGGTGCGCCGGGCGGTCGAGGGTGCGTCCGGCGAACTGTCCGGCGCCTTCGGCGAGGCCACCACCCGCTTCCAGGGGGCGGTCGAGAGCCTGACCGGGATGGCGGCGGAGATCCGTCGCACCCTCGACGAGATCCGCGGCGACCTGGAGCGGGGCGTCACCGCCATCCCGCAGGAAACCCAGGACGCGACGAGCGAGATGCGCCGGGTCGTGGCCGAGCAGATCAGCGCGCTCAACGAGCTCTCGGCTCTCGTCGCCCGCTCGAACCGCTCGGTCGACGTGGCCCAGCCGAGGGCCCAGGCCAAGGCGGAGCCCGCCCGGGCGGCCGAGGCCGGCCGTGCCGCCCCGGCGCGGCCCGCAGCAGCGGATCCGGCTCCCGCCCCGCCGCGCCCGGCCCCTGTGAGGACCGGACCGGTCGAGCCGCGGCGGGACGTCCCAGGGGCCAAGGCCGGCGGCGGCTGGATCTCCGACCTGCTGAGCCGCGCCTCCCAGGACGACGACGCGACCGACGCCACCAGGGCCCAGGCCAAGCCCGTCGCCAACGGGCAGGCGGCGGGCGATCAGGCCGGCCGTGACAGGCCGGTCCAGGGCAAGCCCGGCCAGACCAAGCCGGGTCACGACGACGGCGCCGGGGCGATCGACTCGATCTCCAACAACATCGCCCGCATGATCGACCATCAGGCGGCGGTGGACCTGTGGGATCGTTACCGTCGGGGCGAGTCGAACCTGTTCACCCGCCGCCTCTACACGGCGCAGGGACAGCAGACCTTCGACGAGATCCGCCGCCGATACGAGAGCGAGCCCGAGTTCCGCCGCACTGTCGACCGCTACGTGCGCGAGTTCGAGCGTCTGCTCGGCGAGGTGTCGCGCACCGACAAGGATCCGCGCCGGGCGAATGCCTACCTGACCTCGGAAACCGGCAAGGTCTACACCATGCTGGCCCATGCGAGCGGGCGCTTCGAAGGAGCGTAGGACCCCAGGGCCATCGCTTCCAAGCGATTGCCCTGCGTAGGACCCTCGGCGGAGTTGCACGGGGCAACTCTGCCTGGATCCTTGCCGATGATCGGCCCCGACAGAGAACGGACCTCCGCCCGACCGGGCGGAGGTCTTTTTCACGCCGCGCCCCTTCTCCGGAATCGCGCCGACGCCACGTCGTCCGGTGATCCTTCCGCTCCGGAGTCGTCCATGTCCTGCCGTCCCAGGGTCGTCGCCTTCGACGTCATCGGCACCACCTTCTCGCTGGAACCCGTGCGGGCCGGGCTGGTGGCCCTCGGACTGCCGGCCCTCGCTCTCGAGCTTCTCTACGCGGCGACCCTGCGCGACATGTTCGCCCTCGCCGCCTCCGGCCGCTTCGCTCCGTTCATGACCGCGATGGGCGGTTGCCTGGACGAACTGTTCGCCCTGTCCGGCACGAGTGCCAGCCCTGAGCAGAAGCGGGACGTGCTCGCCGCGATGAGGTCCCTGCCGCCGCACGAGGATGCCGGCGAGGCGTTCGCGGTGCTGCGCGGCGCCGGGATCCGGGTCGTCGCTCTGAGCAACGGGGCGGCGGCATCGACGAGGGGTTTGCTCGACGCGGCCGGACTTGCCGGGCTGGTCGAGCAGGTCTTTTCCGTCGAGGAGGTCGGCCTGTCCAAGCCGCGGCCGGAGGTCTACCACCATGCGGTCGGGGCCGCCGGGGTCCAGCCGCACGAGATGGCTCTGGTGGCGACGCACCCCTGGGACGTGCACGGCGCCAGGGCGGCAGGTCTGATCGGCGCCTATGTCGCACGCGGCCGCCCCTACCCGGACGCTCTGATGTCCCCCGACGTCAGCGGCGAATCCCTGCTCGACGTCTCGCGGAGGATTGCCGCACGTTGATCCGTGACGTGCTGCGAAAGTCCCCGGATTGCCGAGAAAATCGGCGTTCCTCGTCTTCGGGCGTCGCCGGATGCCGGATCGGATCCTGACCTTCGCTGGTGAACTTGCAGCCGGTGCGTGGTCTCGGCGGCGATCGCGGAATCTCGTTGCTTCTCGCCAGGGAACCTTTGTCGATTGTCGAGCGATGTAACCTGAGTTAATCTCTGACCGTGCCTGCGCCGTCCGGTGCAGCATGGCTAAGCCCTCAATGATGATTCAGCAGCTTGCTGCCGCGGCGTCGCCGTGTCCCCAGGCAACGGACGGCCGCGCTCAGGAGGATCGCGATGGCGCGCAGGAGACATTGGTCGTCACCGCGCAGTGAACCGCCACCGCAGTCGCTGGATCTCCTGCGGGAGATCGGGAGTTGGCACTGGGACGTCCCGAGCGGCCGCGTGTTCGCCGACGAGGTGGCCTCCCGCCTCCTCGGACTCGGTGCATGGCAGCCGGAACACGGCTTCCCGGTCGGGCAATGCGCCCGGTCGATCCACGAGGATGACCGGTCGGAGGTGTTGTCCCGGTTCCGCGAAGCCCTCGGGAAGGCCGGCGACGTCGTCGCGGAGTATCGCGCCCGCCACAACGACGGCGCCGTTCGCCGTGTCCTCGTCCAGGGCCGCTTCTACCACGACTTCCACGGCCGGCCGCGTCGCAGCCACGGCATCATTCTCGACGTGAGCGGGGACGACCGTCCCGGCTCCTCCGCGCGGGCCGGCCCTGCCGGAACCGGCACGCATCCGCTCGAACGCGTGGCGGACCATTGCCTCGCCGCCCGCGCGCTCGTCGCCGGCACGGCGGAGGCACGGCTGCTGCAACTCCTCGACGGAATGTTGATGGAGACCGGGCGTTCCCTCGCGCGGGAGCTGCGGCGCCAGGGCCGTCAGGGGGATGGGGACGGCACGGCGTCCCCATCCGGATGAGCCGGCCCGGTCGGTGCGGGCCGGCTTTCAGCCCTCGATCCGGGAGAAGTCGGCGACGTCGCGCGTGGCGGCCCGCAGGGCGTTGAGCAGCGCGAGACGGTTGGCGCGCAGGGCACCGTCGTCGGCATTCACCGTGACCTTGTCGAAGAAGGCATCGACCGGCGCCCGCAGGGTCGACAACGCGCGCATCGCCCCCTCGAAATCCTCGGCCTCGACTGCACCGGCGGCCGACGACCGGGCGGCGGCGAGGCTGCCGGCGAGGCTCCTCTCCTCCGGGAGGACGAACAGGGCCGGATCCGGGACGGCGTCGTGGGACCGGGCGTCCTTCTTCTCCTCGATCCGCAGGATGTTGGCCGCCCGGCGGGTGCCGGCGAGCAGGTTGCGGCCGTCCTCGCCGTCGAGGAAGCGCCCGAGCGCCTCGACCCGGCGCACGATCATCACGAGGTCGTCCTGGCCGGGCAGGGCGAAGACGGCGTCGATCAGGTCGTGCCGGGCGCCCTGGTCGCGGAGGAAGACCTTCAGCCGGTCGGCGAGGAAGGCGAGGAGGTCGGCACCGACGCCGGCATCGACCGGCTGCGGCGAGCGCGACGCCGCGTGGCCGTCGAGAGCGGCGGCGATCCGCGGCAGCAGCGGCAACCGGATGTCGCTCGTCAGCACCAGCCGGATCACGCCGAGCGCCGCCCGCCGCAGGGCGTAGGGATCCTTGCTGCCGGTCGGCTTCTCGTCGATGGCCCAGAAGCCGGCCAGGGTGTCGAGCTTGTCGGCCAGCGCGACCGCCACGGAGACGGGTCCGGACGGCACCCGGTCGCCGGGGCCGAGCGGCTTGTAATGCTCCTCGATCGCGGCGCAGACCTCGGCCGGCTCGCCCTGCTGCTCGGCGTAGTACCGGCCCATCAGGCCCTGGAGTTCCGGGAACTCGCCGACCATCTCGGTGACGAGGTCGGCCTTGGCGAGGCGGGCGGCGCGCTCGGCGAGACCGGCATCCGCGCCGACGACCGGCGCGAGGGCACGGGCGAGGGCGGCGATGCGGTCCACGCGCGCGAGCTGGGTGCCGAGCTTCTCGTGGAAGACGATGCTTCCCAGCTTCGGCAGCCGCTCCGCCAGCGGGACCTTCTTGTCCGTCTCCCAGAAGAAGGCGGCGTCCGACAGGCGCGCCCGCACCACCCGCTCGTTGCCGGCGACGATCGCCGCCCCGCCGTCGGAGGCGACGAGGTTCGAGACCAGGACGAAGGCATTGGCGAGGCGCTCGCGGCCGCCGGTCGAGGGCGCCCGCAGCACGAAGCACTTCTGGTTGGCCCGGATCGTGGCGCGAATCACTTCGGGCGGGATGTCGAGGAAGCGCTCCTCGAAGTTGCCCATCAGGGTCACCGGCCACTCGACGAGGCCGGCGACCTCCTCCAGCAGGCCCTCGTCCTCGATCAGTTCCAGCCCGCGGGCGAAGGCGAGGTCGCGGGCGTCGTGCAGGATGATGTCCTTGCGCCGGTCGGCGTCGAGGACGACCTTCGCGCGTTCGAGCGCCGGCAGATAATCGGCGAACCGCCGGACCTCGATCGGCGCCGGAGCCAGGAAGCGATGGCCGTGGGTCACCAGCCCGGCCTCGATCCCGTCCACCGCGAAGGGCACCACCTCGGGAGTCTCGGTCTCCGGGCCGAAGCTCGCCACGATGCCGTGCAGGGGCCGCACCCAGCGCAGCGCGCCGGGCTCCGCCGAGGCCGCGCCCCAGCGCATCGACTTCGGCCACGGAAAGCCCCGGATGATCGCCGGCAGGATCTCGGCCAGGACGTCGAGGGTCTCGCGCCCCGGGCGCTCGATCACCGCGACGTAGAACTCGCCCTTCTTCGGGTCGGAGACGACCTTCGCCTGATCGAGGCTGGCGAGCCCGGCACCCTTGAGGAAGCCCTGCACGGCCGCCTCCGGCGCACCGACGCGGGGCCCCTTGCGCTCCTCGCGCACGTCCTGGCCCCGGGGCGGAAGGCCGGCGACGTGGAGTGCGAGGCGGCGGGGCGTGGCGAAGGCCCGTGCGCCCTCGTACAGGAACCCGCGCTCGACGAGGGAATCGGTGACGAGCTTGCGCAGATCCTCGGCGGCGCGGCGCTGCATGCGGGCCGGGATTTCCTCGGAGAAGAGTTCGAGCAGCAGATCGGGCATCGGTCAGCCTGGATCCCTCGACGGGAGGGGATGGTCGGGACTACGGCGCACGCGGCGTCGGCTGGGCCGGGTTTAGGAGGCTCCGCGAAGGGTGTCGAGGCATTAGGGCCGGCGACTCTCCGCGCGGCGGTCGCGTCGGGTCCGGATCCGGCGCGAGGGATTCGTCGGCGGTTCATTGCATCGGAGTCCGTCGATGCCGGCTCGACGGCATCGTCCGCGGCAGCCGTCCCGGTTCCCGGCCGTCCTTCCGCCGACGCCCTGCCGTCGGGGAACCGGGGAAGGCCGGCACGTCGAGCATCGCCGCCGCGCAGACAAGCAGGTGCTTGCCCTCCCCCGCGTTCGTCCGGCGAGCCCGCAGCATCGAAGGCAATGAAAATACAACTTGATGTTGCACTCAATTGCGAAGCTGAAGGAGAAAATCTTCATCGGATATTAAGCGATAACAGACAATTCTCTGCCTGCCGAAGCCTGATCAAATGTCGTCGCAACCGGGACCGATGCGGAGTCCTGGCGACCGGACGAAGACGCGTCGGGGGCTTGGGCAGGCATAGCGGCCATCGTTCGAGGTCATCAGCATGTTCAAGCGATCAAAGGATCTGGCCGGCAAGATCGCTGCTCTCGACCGGTCTCAGGCCATCATCGAGTTCGATCGCGGTGGCACCATCACTGCGGCGAACAGCAACTTCCTCGCCACGCTGGGCTACACGCTGCCGGAGATCGTCGGCAAGCATCACTCGATCTTCGTGGATGTGAACGAGCGGACCACGCCCGAGTACCGGCAGTTCTGGGAGGCACTCGGGCGAGGGGAGTTCAAGACCTCGGAGTTCAAGCGGATCGCCAAGAGCGGCGACGAGGTCTGGATCCAGGGTACCTACAACCCAGTCCTCGATGCTCGGGGCCGCACGATCAAGGTGGTCAAGTTCGCGGTCGATATCACCGACCAGATCAAGGCGCGCCATCGCCGCGCCAGCGCGCAGGAGGAGATCCGCATCGATCTGGCCTCGATCGCGGACACGATGAAAGGCGTGACGGAGCGGACGACCGAGGCGGCCACCACCACCGGCCAGATCTCGATAAGCATCCAGGCGGTGGCATCGGGTGCGGAGGAGCTGTCGGCATCGGTCGGCGAGATCAGCCAGCAGGTGACGCATGCCTCCGACGTCGCCGAGAAGGCGGTGGTCGAAGCCCGGAACGCCATCAGCATCGTGGCGGGCCTGAGCACGCAGGCGACCCAGATCGGCGAGGTCGTCGCCCTGATCCAGGGCATCGCGAGCCAGACCAACCTGCTGGCGCTCAACGCCACGATCGAGGCGGCGCGGGCCGGCGAGGCCGGCAAGGGCTTCGCCGTGGTCGCGCAGGAGGTCAAGCAGCTTGCCGAACAGACCACGAAGGCGACGGAGCAGATCCGCCAGCAGATCGGTGCGACGCAGGGGGCCACCCAGGAAGCGGTGACCGCGATCGGGTCGATCCACGAGACCATCCAGACGCTGCGAAGCGTGTCGGCCGCGATCGCGGCAGCGGTCGAGGAGCAATCCGCAGTGACGCGGGAGATGTCGGCCTCGATGCAGACCGTGTCGCAGGGCGCCTCGGCGATCGCCCAGGGCATGAGCACGATCGCGACCGCGACCGAACACGTCGATCAGTCGACCCGCAAGCTGCGGGAGATCTCGCAGCGTTTCGCGTAGGGCGTCTCATACGATTTCCGGTTGATCGCTTGGCGATCCCTGCGGGATCGCATTCGCGATGCGGAAATCGGCTTCGCTCATGCGCCGCGCGGGCTGGTGATACGGTTTTCGGAACTCACCGTCCGAAATCCGTATTACGACGGAGCGGATGCCGCTTCGCCGTAGAGAATGCAGCGGAATCAATGATCCAGGGCAGGGTTCGATCGCGACGTGACCGGATCCTGACCTGGATCGGCGCATGGCGGATCCGAACCGATCGCCGGATCCGCCGCGACGAGCCCTCGACCGAGGGTCAGCGAATCGCGACCGGGTTGATGATCGCCTGGATCGACCCGGTGTAGCGCGGTGCGCCGAGGACGAACATGAACTCGCTCACCCCATCCTTCACCAGCGCACGGGTGTCGAGGGTTTCGAGGATGTAGATCCCGTTCTGGGCGAGCAGGATCTGGTGGCCCTCCCAGACCCGGTCGGTCTTGAACGGCACCGCCTCGATGCCCCAGGTGTCGGCCCCGACGGCGACCACGTCCTTGCCCGCGAGGTAGCGGGCCCCCTCCGCGTCGATCCCCGGCTCGCCGGCGCCGAAACGCCTGGCGTCCTCGCCGAGCATCGACAGCCAGCCGGTGTGCAGCACCACCACGTCGCCCTTGCCCGGGCTGACGCCGGCAGCCTTCTCGGCCGCCTTGATGTCGTCGACGGTGACGATGTCGCCCTCCATCAGCCGGTCCTTGCCCTTCGCCTTGGCGACGTCGAGGAGCACGCCGCGGGTGACGATCGGCGGGATCTTGTGCGCGCCGAGCTTCTTCACGCCGGTCGTGTCGAAGATGTCCTTCATCTTGTTGCGGTTGTAGAAGGTCGAATCGGTGCCGAGATGGGCGAGGCCGTCGATCTGGGTGCCGACGCCGAGCCAGCCGGTCACCATGTCGTCGAGATAGCTCATCTTGTTCGACCCGAAGGTGACGCCCTCGGGCTGGTTCGGCGCCATCACGGTCACGGCGATGTTGCGCGGCGGGAAGGCCGGGGTGCCGCGGTCGACCGGGATGCCGAGCGCGTAGGTCCTGCCCGTGGTCACGAGCTTCAGCGCCTCCTGCACCTTCGCCGGGGTGAGGTGGTTGGCGGCACCGATCTCGTCGTCGGCGCCCCAGCGGGAGACGGGAATGTCCTGCGCGCGGGCACAATGCGCGGCGACGCAGCCCGCCGCGACGGCGAGCGCGATGGCGATCCTCATGGGCGTCCTCCTGGTCTCGCGCCGTGCGCGGCGCGGATGCCCGCGTCTTCGCGCGGGACCACTCCAGTGTAGGGACGCGCCCGGGCGGCGTCGAGCGTCAGGCGGTTCCGCCGCCGGCGGTGCGCAGCCAGGCGGCGCCGCAGGCCTTGGCGAGTTCACGCACCCGCAGGATGTAGCTCTGGCGCTCGGTGACCGAGATCACCCCGCGGGCGTCGAGCAGGTTGAAGACGTGGCTCGCCTTGATGCACTGGTCGTAGGCCGGCTGAGCCATGCGGTGCCGGCCCTCCCCGGCCTCGGGCTCGCCCGCCGCGAGGTAGCGGCGGCACGCCGATTCCGCGTCGCGGAAGTGGCGGAACAGCATCTCGGTGTCGGCCGCCTCGAAGTTGTGGCGCGAGTATTCCTGCTCGGCCTGGAGAAATACGTCGCCGTACGTGACCTTGGCGTCGCCCTCGCCGCCGTTGAAGTTGAGGTGGTAGACGTTCTCGACGCCCTGGACGTACATCGCGAGCCGTTCGAGGCCATAGGTCAGCTCACCGGCGACGGGGGAGCATTCGAAGCCGGCGACCTGCTGGAAATAGGTGAACTGGCTCACCTCCATGCCGTCGCACCAGCACTCCCAGCCGAGGCCCCAGGCCCCGAGGGTCGGGCTCTCCCAGTCGTCCTCGACGAAGCGGATGTCGTGCAGGGCGAGATCGACGCCGATCGCCCTCAGAGAGGCGAGGTACAGCTCCTGCAGGTTCGGCGGGTTGGGCTTCAGGATGACCTGGAACTGGTAGTAGTGCTGAAGCCGGTTCGGGTTCTCGCCGTAGCGGCCGTCCTTCGGCCGGCGCGACGGCTGCACGTAGGCGGCCTTCCACGGCCTGGGCCCCAGCGCCCGCAGGGTGGTGGCAGGATGGAACGTGCCGGCGCCGACCTCCATGTCGTAGGGCTGGAGGATCACGCATCCTTGAGCCGCCCAGAAGCGCTGGAGCGTCAGGATCAGGCCCTGGAACGAGCGCGTGGGCTGAAGGTCGGCGGTGTCGGTCATGCTGTCACGGATCGGCGCGGAAAGGCGCCGGAGCGTTGGAACGGCGACCGGCGCGAGTCAAGCGCGTGCCGGAGCCGGCGCGGTTGCCGCCGGTGCGGAACCACACCACGGCCACGCTCGTTGCCGAGTACATCGCCGAGTACACAGCGACGACGTTGCTGCCGCTGAGCAATTCAAGCTTTCAGGAGACTGGCCGTGAACTTCCGGCTCGCCATCGTGGCTGCGGCCGCGCTGATCTCGCTCGCCGCCACGCCTCTGGTCGTCCGGGCAGCCGGGGACGCGTCCGCTCCCGTCTCCCCGGCCGGGGGCGTGGCCGCGACGGCCCCGAACGCGGCCGGGGCGGCACCGGCATCCTGCGCGAAGCCGGTGCGGGTGGTCTATGCCGGCTATGCCCCGGCCTGCCCGCGCTGAGTGTCAGCGGGCGGAGTGATGCGTCCGCGAACGCCGCGGAGCCTTCATCGTCGAGCGGGATTTCCGCCGCGGCGGCGCGGCTTCCTGGCCGTAGGGATCCGTGGCGCCGTAGCCCCCGGTGGCGGCATAGCCGCCATAGGGGTCGGCGAGACCGCGGATCGGACGGATCGGCGCCTGCACCCCGTCGTAGGGGCCGCGGCCGGTCCGGGCGCGATAGGCCGAGCCGGCGAAATCCCCGGGCGTCGGCGGCACGCCCGGCTGGGAGAAGGTGGTTTCCGGCCGGTAGGCCGGGCCCCAGCCGATCTCGTCGTCGTCGGCGGGGTCCTTCCCGGGAAAGCCCGTGACGTAGCCGACGCTCTGCGCCGCCGCCGGCCCGGCGATCCCGAGGCCGAGGAAGCCGGCGAGCAGGCCGGACGCGATGAGGGATGACGCACGCATGCGAGGTCTCCGTATCGTTCAGCGTGGGAAACTGCCGAGGTAGTAGGTTCTCGGGGGAAGCCTGCGGTCGAGCGGGCCCTCGCTCACCGAATCCGAGAAGTAGCCGTAGCCGGTCGGACCGAAGGCGGCGCCGTTGCTGATCGAGGCGATCGGGATCGCCCGGACCGGCAGTCCGGATCCGAAGCCGGCGCCGGGCCCGACCTGAAGCACCACGGGGCCGGACGCGGCAGCGCGGGCATGGACGTCCTGATACGGCGGAGCCTCGGGGCGGACGCGGACGGAGAGCGGCGCCGTCTGCGCCGACGCGGCGCCGGCACCGAGCCCGGAGGCGAGGAGGACGAGCGGAAGGAGGGAGAAGCGAGCCACGCGCAGGGTCCCAGAGGCCGGAGGGGCGGGCCTGGGAAACGCGCGGGAGGCCGGGATGGTTCTGCCGGGCGCGAGCGCCGCAGCCGGGAACCGCGTGGTCTGGTCTCCGGCCGGCTGATGCGACGGCCGGCCGTTCGGTTGTCCGGAGGCGTCGTCATACGGTTTCCGAATGATCGCTCGGCGATCCCTGCGGGATCGTGGCGATCGCTGCGCAATCGCTTCAGGCGACCGCTGCGCGGTCGCTTACGCGATGCGGAAACCGGCTTCGCTCATGCGTGCGGAGCGAAGCTCCGCCGCGCGGGCTGGTGATACGGAATCCGGAAGCAATCTTCCGGATTCCGTATCAGCCCTTGCTGCGCACGACCGCTTCCTGTTCCGGCACCACGCGCTCGCACCCGGTGTCGTAGAGGTTGAGGACCATCGGCCGGGAGCGGCAGCGATAGGCCTGGTCCGGGCCGGGCGCCGGGATCGGATCGCGAGCGATGATCGGGTTCGGCGCGCAGGCGGCCGGGACGAGCACCGTCACGGCGAGGAGGGCGGCCTTCATCGAGCGACGCATGGATGACCTGGGTTGAAGCATGAGCGTAGCCGCAACCCTGGCCCCAAGCCGGGGAGGGGATCAAGCCGGCCCCCGGGGGCGTGCTCCGCCGCCCGGGCTTTCCTCTTCCGGTGTCTCCCCCCGGCCACAATCCCGCGCCGCGGTCATACGGTTTCCGATCGATCGCTTCGCGATGAAGAAACCGGCTTCGCTCACGCGTGCGGAGCGAAGCTCCGCCGCGCGGGCTTCGATACGGTTTCTGAACTCATCGTTCAAAAACCGTATCAGACCGCCTTCTGCATCGGCACGACGTTGTGCAGCGTGCGGTCGGCGCTATCGAAGAACCGGCGGATGTTGCGCGCCGCCTGCCGGATGCGCTGCTCGTTCTCGACCAGCGCGATGCGCACGAACTCGTCGCCGTACTCGCCGAAGCCGATTCCCGGCGCCACCGCCACGTCGGCCTTCTCGACGAGGAGCTTCGAGAATTCGAGGCTGCCGAGACCCCGGAACTTCTCCGGGATCGGCACCCAGGCGAACATCGAGGCCGAGGGGACCGGGATGTTCCAGCCGGTCTTCTGGAACGCGTCGACCATCGCGTCCCGGCGCTTGCGGTAGGTGGCGCGCATCTCGTGGATGCACGCCTCCGGGCCGTTCAGCGCCGCGGTCGCGGCGACCTGGATCGGCGTGAAGGCGCCGTAATCGAGGTAAGACTTCACCCGGGTCAGCGCCGCGAGCAGCCGCTCGTTGCCGACCGCGAAGCCCATGCGCCAGCCGGCCATCGAGAAGGTCTTCGACAGCGACGTGAACTCGACCGTCACGTCGATCGCGCCCGGCACCTGCAGCACCGAGGGCGGCGGGTCGTTGTCGTCGAAGTAGACCTCGGCATAGGCGAGGTCCGAGAGCAGGATCAGGTCGTGCTTCTTCGCGAAGGCGACGAGGTCGCGGTAGAAGTCGAGCGAGGCGACGTAGGCGGTCGGGTTCGACGGGTAGCACACGACCAGCGCGACGGGCTTCGGGATCGAGTGCTGCATCGCCCGCTCGGCCGCCGGGAAGAAGGCCGGGGTCGGCTCGGCCGGGACCGAGCGGATCACGCCGCCGGCCATCAGGAAGCCGAAGGCGTGGATCGGGTAGCTCGGGTTGGGCACCAGCACCACGTCGCCCGGGGCGGTGATCGCCTGGGCCATGTTGGCGAAGCCCTCCTTCGAGCCGAGCGTCGCCACGACCTGGGTGTCGGGATTGAGGGTGACGCCGAAGCGGCGCTGGTAGTAGCCGGCCTGGGCCCGGCGGAGGCCGGCGATGCCCTTGGAGGCGGAGTAGCGGTCGGTGCGCGGCTTGCCGGCGGTCTCGACCAGCTTCTCGATGACGTGGCGCGGGGCGTCGAGGTCCGGGTTGCCCATGCCGAGGTCGATGATGTCGGCGCCGTTGGCGCGGGCGGCGGCCTTGATCCGGTTCACCTGCTCGAAGACGTAGGGCGGCAGTCGCTTGATGCGGTGGAAGTCGGTCATCGGCCGTGGTCCTGGTCGGCGCCGCCTCATGCGTCGCGGCGCGCTCGTCAACAGCCTGTCTTAATCATCAATCGGCCCCTGGGTCACGGGTCCGGCGGGCAAAAACGCTCTCGCCGAATCGTCGTAGACGTCTCATACGGTTTCCGGTTGATCGCTTCGCGATGCGGAAACCGGCCTCGCTCAGGCGCCGCGCGGGCTGAGGATACGGTTTCTGAACGGATCGTTCAAAAACCGTATCAGGCGGGCGGATGATCCGCGCTCGGTCGGCGGCTCCGGCGGGGGCGCGGCGAAGCCGTCCCCTCGGCGGCGCGGTGACCGGTGCGCGAAGCGGCCCGCGCCGGCTTGCCGGACGGCATGCCCGACGGCTTCGCCGACGGTTTGCGCGACCGCTTCGCCGGAGGCCGCGAGGACGGGGCATCCACCTCCGCCCCGCCGGCATGGGCGTCGAGGAAGCGCCGGCACGCGGCGAAGTCGGTCTCGATCTCCGGCGGGAGCGCGGCGAGATTCTTCTGCCGGGCGAGCGCGGCGGCGTAGCGAAGCATCGCCGGGCTCGGCGCCCGGGTTGAGGCGTCTCCCTCCCGCGCCGTCTCGCGCCGTTCCTCGCCGCCGCGGGCCCCGGCATGCTCGTCGAGGAAGGCGCGGCAGATCGCGCCATCGCTCTTCAGGCCGCGCGGCAGGCGCAGGCCCTTGCGGGCGGCGAGCGAGGTGGCGAACCCGACCATCGCGGCGGTCGGCGCGCGCCTCGGACCGCCGGAGGGCGGCGTCGCTCCCGGGATCACCGCGAGGCGCTCGGCGCCGGCGACCGCGTCGATCAGCGCCTCGACCCGGGCGCGGGTGCGGGCCCGGAAGGCGTCGGCGCGGCGCAGGGCCTCCGCCCGGGTTGTCGCGCGGCCGATCTCGGCGAGTTCGGATTCGAACACCGCCCGCCCGACCGGATCGCCGTAGGCGGGAAACACCCGCCGCACCGCGTCGATGAAGGCGAGGCCGACCTCGGTCACCTCGATCGCCGGGTCCTTGCCGCCGAGCAGGGTGACGTAGTGGCTCTTGACCAGCTTCGGCAGCACCGCGTCGCGGGTCGCGGCGGTGCCGAGGCCCTTGGGCTCGTTCGGGTTGACCGGATTCTCCAGCGCCTTGCGGATCGCCGGATCCTCGACCTGATCGATCAGGCGCCCCATCACCACCGGCATCTCGCCGCGGGTGATGCGCTTGGGCGGCTCGGTCCGCGCCACCTCGATCGCCGCCTCGCCGCCCTCGGCCGCGGCGCCGTCGCGCACCGGAGGCAGGCGGCCCGCGACGGGCTCGTCGTCGCGCCGGGCCTTGCCGGGCACCGCCTCGGCGTCGGCCTCGGCCTCGGTGCCGTAGAGCGCGCGCCAGCCCGGCAGCCTGACCACGCTGCCGCTGACCGCGAACCGCTTCGCCCCGAGCGGCGTCGCCACCTCGGCCGCGACGGTGGTGCGGGCGTCGACGCCGTCCGGCAGGTGCGCGGCGAGGAAGCCCTTGGCGACCAGTTCCCACAGCCGCCACGCCTCGGGGGCGACCTCGCCGGGACGCGGCACCTTGCGCAGGGGCACGATGGCGTGGTGCTCGCCCGGGTCCTTCACGTAGTGCCCGCGCGGGCCGCGCCGGATCACCACGTCGTCGGCGGCCGGCACCGGAACCGGCAGTTCGCCCAGCGCGCCGGCGATCGCGGCGATCACCGCGCCGGCGTCGCGGGCCTGACTCTCGGGCAGGTACTCGGATTCGGTGCGGGGATAGCTCAGGAAGCCGCGGTCGTAGAGGTCCTGGGCGTGGCGGGCGGTGACCTGCGGGTCCCAGCCGAACCGCTTGGCGCAGCGCCGGGCCAGGGTGTCCTTGGAGAAGAGCTTCGGCGGGGTGCGCCGGACGTCCTTCTGCTCGACCGCGAGCCGGCCGCGCCAGCCGCAGGCGGCCTCGCGGATCGCCTCGGCCGCGACGGCCTCGAAGATGCGCTCCTTCGGTGCGTGCCACAGCACCAGTTCGGCGCCGTCCTCGACGGTCACCGGCAGGGCGATCTTGTAGAAGTCGCGGGGCACGAAGTCGCGGATGCGGCGCTCGAGGTCGGCCAGCAGCGCGAGGGTCGGGGTCTGCACCCCGCCGAAGCGCCACGGCTCGCGGAAGGCAGGCGGGCGCAGGCGCAGGGACACCGCCCGGGTGCCGTTGAGGCCGAGATGCCAGTCCTCGTACTGGCGGCACAGAGCCTCCAGGTAGGCGGCGTAGTCGCGCTCGCCGGATTCCGGTTCGGCGGCGAGCTGGGCGAAGGCCCGGCGGATCGACACCTCGTCGAGGGCACCGAGCCGCAGGCGGTCGATCCGCCCGCGATAGCCGAGATGCTCCAGCACCTCCCAGGCGATCATCGAGCCCTCGCGCCCGGGATCGGTGGCGATGATGACCCGCTCGACGCCGTGCAGGGCCTGCCGGATCGCCGCGATCTTCGGGGCGTGCGACTGGCCCGAGCGGCCCTGGCCGCAGGCGACCGGGATCCGCTCCAGGGCGATCGGCAGGGCGTCGAAGTGCCAGGGCTTCCACTCGGGGCGGACCTCGCCCGGCTCCTGCGCGGTCAGCAGGTGCCCCTCGGCGGCGACGCAGACCGTGCTCGGCGAGCGGAAGAACCGCTGGAGCTGGCGCATCGCCGAGGGCTTCTCGAAGAAGAACAGGGTCTTGCCCGACGCGGCCCGGCCCGGTGAGATCCTGCGGGAGGGTGCCTGATCCATCTGCGCGCCGTCCTGCCACCCGGGCGATCGAACAAATCAGGAACATACGGCCCGGGCGGCCGGTCGTCAACGCGCCGGTGCCGCGACGAGCGACGCCCGCGGCTTTCGATTGACACACTCCGCCGCCCGATTAATTTACCGGACGGTTGGTCGATCGAAGACCGGGTGCCCGCAAGAAGGCGACCCGGGCGACCCCGGGAGGCGACATGGCTGGCGATTCGACGGACCTCGTCCTGAGCGAGCGGCGCGAGGGCTATCGCGTCCTCACCCTCAACCGGCCGGACCGGCTCAATGCGTTCACGGCGGCGATGCACGAGGCGCTGGGACGCGCCCTCGACGCCGCGGCGTCCGACGAGACCTGCCGCGCGGTGCTGCTGACCGGCGCCGGCCGCGGCTTCTGCGCCGGCCAGGACCTCTCCGAGCGCCGCGGCGGCGAGGGGCAGGCGGTCGACCTGTCGCAGACCCTCGAGCGGTACTACAACCCGCTGATCCGCCGGCTGCGCGACCTGCCGATGCCGGTGATCTGCGCCGTCAACGGCGTCGCGGCCGGGGCCGGGGCCAACATCGCGCTCGCCTGCGACATCGTGCTGGCGGCGCGCTCCGCGACGTTCATCCAGGCTTTCGCCAAGCTCGGTCTCGTGCCGGATGCCGGCGGCACCTGGGCGCTGCCGCGGCTCGTCGGCCGGGCCCGGGCGCGCGGACTGGCGCTCCTCGCCGAGCCGCTGCCGGCGGAGAAGGCCGAGTCCTGGGGACTGATCTGGCGCGTCCACGACGACGCCGCGCTGATGGACGAGGCCCACCGCCTCGCCGCCCATCTCGCCACCCAGCCGACCGCCGGCCTGCGCCTGATCCGCGACGCCCTCGATGCCTCCGAGACCAACGACCTCGACCGACAGCTCGACCTGGAGCGCGACCTCCAGGGGCGGGCCGGCCGGATGCCCGACTATCGCGAGGGCGTCGCCGCATTCCTGGACAAGCGTCCGCCGCGTTTCACCGGGCGGGCGTCGTGAGGGATCCCGACCACCTCGCCCGCGCCTGCGCCGAGGCGCTCTGGGCCGGGGACCGGGCGAGCCAGGGCCTCGGCATGCGCATCGAGCGGGTCGGACCCGGCGAGGCGGTGCTGTCGATGCCGGTGCGCGACGACATGACCAACGGTCACGGCACCTGCCACGGCGGCTTCATCTTCACGCTGGCCGATTCCGCCTTCGCCTTCGCGTGCAACTCGCACGACCAGCGTGCGGTGGCCCAGCATTGCAGCGTCACCTTCCTGCGGCCGGGGCGGCGCGGCGACCGCCTCGTCGCGACCGCCGTCGAGCGCGAGCGGGAGGGGCGCTCCGGGATCTGCGACGTGACGGTCCGGGACGGGGAAGGGCGGGTGGTGGCGGAGTTCCGCGGCCTGTCTCGGACCATCGGCGGGACAGTGCTGCCGGATGGTGGTGCGGCCGCGGGCTGATCCAGCCGGGCAGAGAAGGGCGCGCCCGTCCACCCCGCGCGAACCCTCCCCCCTCTGCGGGAGGGTGGCGAGCGGAGCGAGCGCAGCGGGACGCAGTCCCGCCGAGAGGGGATCGCGACAGGGCCGGAGGTGGCGCCCTCCATCGCGGTCGCGACCTTTCCGGAGGCGGCGTCCGCTCTCCCGCCCGGCATCCGCCGGGCATCCTCCCCCGCAGAGGGGGGAGGGTGCGGCGGTCGGGGCTACGCCGCCAACGCCACGCCATGCCACGACACCAACCCGGGAGGCCGCCGTGACCGCCAACACCCGCAAGCTCGCCGAACTCGTCCCGGCGCCGTCGAGTCTCGACCGGCTGGAGACCGCTTCCCGCGACGAACTCGCCGCCTGGCAGCGCGAGCGCCTCGCCTGGACCCTGCGCCACGCCTACGACCACGTTCCGCACTACCGGGCGTCGTTCGCCGCCGCCGGGGTGCATCCGGACGATTTCCGCGACCTGTCCGACCTCGCCCGCTTCCCCTTCACCGCCAAGGCCGACCTGCGCGACAACTACCCGTTCGGGATGTTCGCGGTCCCGCGGAGCCGGGTGGCGCGGATCCACGCCTCCTCCGGCACCACCGGCAAGCCGACGGTAGTCGGTTACACCGCCCGCGACATCGACCACTGGGCCGACGTGGTCGCCCGCTCGATCCGCGCCGCCGGCGCCCGGCCGGGCATGCTCGTCCACGTCGCCTACGGCTACGGCCTGTTCACCGGCGGGCTCGGCGCCCATTACGGGGCCGAGCGCCTCGGCTGCACGGTCGTGCCGATGTCCGGCGGCATGACCGAGCGGCAGGTGCAGCTGATCCAGGACTTCTCCCCCGACGTCATCATGGTGACGCCGTCCTACGTGCTGGCGATCCTCGACGAGTTCCGGCGCCAGGGCCTCGATCCCCGGCGCTCGTCGCTGAAGGTCGGCATCTTCGGGGCCGAGCCGTGGACCAACGCCATGCGCGAGGAGATCGAGGAGGCGTTCGACCTGCACGCGGTCGACATCTACGGGCTGTCGGAGGTGATGGGGCCGGGCGTCGCCAGCGAGTGCGTCGAGACCAAGGACGGGCTGCACGTCTGGGAGGACCATTTCTACCCCGAGATCGTCGATCCGCGCACCGGCGCGGTCCTCCCCGACGGGGAGGAGGGCGAGCTGGTCTTCACCTCGCTCACCAAGGAGGCGATGCCGGTGATCCGCTACCGCACCCGCGACCTGACCCGCCTGCTGCCCGGCACCGCCCGGACGATGCGGCGGATGGAGAAGATCACCGGGCGCAGCGACGACATGATGATCGTGCGCGGAGTCAACGTCTTCCCGACCCAGATCGAGGAGAAGATCCTCACGGTCCCGGCCCTGTCGGCGCATTACCAGGTGGTGCTGACCCGCGCGGACCGGCTCGACGACATGACGGTGCGGGTCGAGATCCGGCCCGAGGCCGACGCCCCGGACATCCGGGAGGCGGCGGCCGCGCGGCTCGGCGCGGTGATCAAGGACACGATCGGCATCACCGCGACGGTCGAGGTGCTGGCGCCGGACGGGATCGAGCGCTCGCTCGGCAAGGCGCGCCGGGTCATCGACCGCCGCCCGAGGGACTGAGCCGCGCATGGCCCGCACCCGTGCCACCGACTACGACGACAAGCGCCGGGCGATCCTCGCCCGCTCGGCGGAGTTGTTCGCCGCCAACGGCTACGACCGCGCCTCGATGAGCCGGATCGCCGATGCCTGCGGGGTCTCGAAGGCCAACCTCTACCACTACTACCGCGACAAGGACGAGATCCTGTTCGACGTGATCCGCGATCACCTCGACACCCTGCTGGAGGCGGTCGAGGCGGCCGACGACGCCTCGCTGGCGCCGGAGCCGCGCCTGCGGGCCCTGACCGGCGCCCTGCTGGAAGCCTACCGCGACGCCGACGCCCAGCATCAGGTCCAGCTCAACGGCCTCGCGCTGCTGGCGCCGGAGCGGCAGGCGTTGCTCAAGGCGATCGAGCGCGCCCTGGTGCGGGTGTTTTCCGAGGCGCTCGCCGGAGTGGCGCCGCACCTCGCCGGGACGCCGCTGCTCAAGCCGGTGACGATGTCGTTCTTCGGCATGGTCAACTGGCACTACCTCTGGTTCCGCGGCAACGGCGGCCTGACCCGGGCCGACTACGCCGACCTCGTCACCCGCCTGATGGTGGACGGAACGCGCGGCATCGTCGCCGCCCCGCCGCAGGATCTGCACGCCTTCGCACCGCGACGGTGACGCCAAAACCGCCGTCTCCGACGCGGTCCCCCAACGTCGAACCGCGGTCGTCGACCCGGTGTGATACGGTTTTGAACGATGAGTTCGAAAACCGTATCGAAGCCCGCGCGGCGGAGCTTCGCTCCGCATGCGTGAGCGAAGCCGGTTTCCGCATCGCGAAGCGATTGCGCAGCAATCGCCACGATCCCGCAGGGATCGCCGAGCGATCAATCACAAGCCGTATGACGTGGATCGACATGTCCTCCCGCGATTTTTCATCGTCATCCGCGGATTAAAGCGGCAAAAGTCCGGTGTGTGGAGGCGCACATCGATTATCGTCTATCAGACTATATTGGATACCTGTCGCTGAGGTGGTTTTGCCCAGCGGAACTGGATCGTTCCTGACGAGAAGGATGATCGATGAAGCATCGTGATCGTCGCGGCGTGGGTCTCCCCCAGGACGGCACACCGCACGATACGCGGACAGGAATCCCGAAAGACGATGCACGCCGAGGCTGTTCCCCCAGTCGGGCGATTCATCGCTCCTTCGCTCTCACTGCGAACGAACCGGGCATTCTGTGATGGGGCGGTCTCCGCCCCATCACAGAAACTGTGACGATCGGGTCGAACATGGTTCCGTGAAGCAACGACCGGATCAGCGCGAAGTCGGTACTGGGCGGCGACCCCCGCAGGTTCGCGGTGGTCGGCCTTTCGCGCAGCAACTCTCGTTCTCCATTCGAACGATGCCAACGTCATCAAGGCGGGGACTGTCCGGCGGCGCCTGCGCGCGGTGCTGCACCTTCCCGCTCGTCCTCGCTGCCCACCGACAAAGGATTTCCGACATGGACAACATCATCCAGGGCATTTCGGCCTTCCGCGGCCAGGTCTTCCCGCACCAGAAGGGCGTGTACCAGCACCTCGGGCGCAACGGTCAGCAGCCGAAGGCGCTGGTGATCTCCTGCGCCGACTCGCGGGTGGTGCCCGAGCAGATCACCCAGGTCGGCCCCGGCGAGCTGTTCGTCTGCCGCAACGCCGGCAACATCGTGCCGCCGTTCACGACCTTCACCGGCGGCGTCTCGGCGGCGATCGAGTACGCGGTGATGGCGCTCGGCGTGCGCGACATCGTGGTCTGCGGCCACTCCGATTGCGGCGCGATGAAGGGCCTGCTCCAGCCCGGCGCCCTCGACAAGATGCCGAACGTCGCCGCGTGGCTGCGCCACAGCCACGCCGCCCACACCATCGTCTGCGAAGCCTATCCCGACACCGTCGAGGGCAAGCAGCGGGTCCATGCCCTCGGGATGGAGAACGTGGTGGTGCAGCTCAACCATCTGCGCACCCATCCGTCGGTGGCGGCGGGTCTGGCGACGGGGCAACTGACGCTGCACGGCTGGTTCTTCGAGATCGAGACCGGGCAGCTCTTCGCCTATGACGGCGAGGCGGGGCGCTTCGTGGCCCTTCAGGAGGGCGTCACGATCCCGGTCGCCGAGGCCTCGACGCGGCGTCAGGTCGCCGCCGACCTCGCGCTGCCGCAGGCGGCGGAGTAGGGGCGAGCGATGCCGGTCGCCCCCGTCGCGGCGGCCGGTCCCGTCACGGCCAGAACCGTTCGATCAGTCCCCTGACCGGGTCGAGCACCATGCCGGCCGCCGATCCGGCCAGGGCCTTAGCGCGGGCGACGATGCTCCAGCCCTCGCGCGCCCGCGCGTCGGCCTCGCGCTGCGCCATCAGCCGCCCGACATAGGCGTCCTCGTCCGCCTTGCAGGCGGCGAGGGCGGCCCGCTGACCCGCTTGGCGCTCGGTTCCCGCCGGCAGGCCGTCGAAATGCCGGCGCACGCAGCCGTGCCAGCGCCGCTCCAGATCCGCGAGATCCTCGGCGGCGCCGGCCGGGCCTGCGAGGGAGACGAGCAGGGCCGGGGCGAGGGCATGACGAATCAGATGACGCATCACCCGCATCATAGCCGACCTGCCGGCAGGCCCGAAGCTGCGGCGCCCGGTCGCCTGCTCCGCGCCACGGATCGCGATAGATAGAACAAATCATGAACATCAGCGGCGGTCGGCGCCGCCATCCTCAGGAGTCCCTCGGCGATGGCCCGCCACCGCTTCCACTGCACCAACGGTCTCGAATGCGTCTTCGACCGGCGCGGCCGGGAGGTCGCGCCGGGCGAGCCCATCCTGCGTCAGGCCCGCCACGTCGCGGAGCGGCTGATGCGGCGCCCGGGGGCGGAGGACTGGTCGGCGTGGAGCGTGACCGTCCACGATCTCGACGGACGGCAGGTGCTGGTGCTGCCGTTCAGGGCGGCCCGAACCCCGGCCGTGCACGGGGTCAGGCTGCCTCGACCCCGCACCACTCGGCCACGAACAGCGCCATCGTGGTGGTGATGCGCTGGAGCGAGGACAGGCTCACGCGCTCGTCGAAGCCGTGGATGTTCTCGCTGATCGGGCCGTAGCACAGCGCCGGAACCCGGTCGTAGAGGGCGTGGACGCGGGTATCGAGATAGCCCGCCGTCATGAAGCTCAGGAGGTCGGAACCGGTCGCCGCCCGGTGGGCGCGGCCGAGCACGGCTTCCGCCTCGGAGCCGGTGTCGAGCACGTAGCCCTCGGCCCAGAAGCCGTTGAAGGTGACCTTGGGCGGCGTGTTCGACAGGAAGCGGTCGCCGCGGGCGAAGTCGGCGACCGCCGTCTCGATCTCGCGGGCGGCCTGCGCCGCGCTCACGCCGGGATAGAGCGCGATGCGGCAGTCGATCCGGCACCACGCCGGCACCGAGGAGGCCCAGTCGCCGCCCTCGATCCTGCCGATGTTGAGGTTGATCGGGTGCGCCTCGCCCTCGAAATGCGGCCGGCCGGCCTTGTCGGCGTTCCAGCGCTCCTCCACCTGGCGCAAGGCGCCGATCACCCGGTAGGTCGCGTCGATGGCGTTGGCGCCGGTGCCCATCTCGCGGACATGGACAGGCTGGCCGCGAACCTCGACCTGGAACCACAGCACGCCGGTATTGGCACGCACCAGCTTCTCGTCCTCGGGCTCGGGGATCAGCACCGCGTCGGCGCGGTAACCGCGCAGGTGGGTCATCAGGGCGCCGTTGCCGGTCGATTCCTCCTCGACCACCGATTGCAGCGTCACCGTCGCGGCCGGCTGCAGGCCGATGCGGCGCAGGGCGTCGAGGGCGAACAGGTTGGCGGCGTGCCCGGCCTTCATGTCGGCACCGCCGCGGCCGTAGAGCCAGTCGCCGTCCACCGCCGGATCGAAGGGCGGTCGCGTCCACAGGTCGGCGGGGCCGGCCGGGACCACGTCGACATGGGCCTGGAGGATCAGCGAGCGCCCGGCTTCCCGCTGCGGACGGTGGATGCCGACGACGACCGGCGCCTCGGAATGCTCCTCGGAGAACGGTCCGCCGCCCGGATGGGCCTCGATCGCCTTCCGGTCCATGGCGAACCGGTCCATGGCGTAGCCGCGGTCGCGGAAGCTGCGGAAGACGAAGTCCTGGATCGCCTGCTCGTTGCCCCGGGTCGAGGGGAAGCGCACCAGCGCCTGGGTGTGGGCGACCTGCTCAGCGAAGCCGTCGGCGACCGCGGTGGCGATGCGGTCGCGAAGGGCAGGGTCCAGGGACATGCGGAAACTCTCCTCGAACGGCCCGCGCCGCTGCCGTCCCGCGGCACCGGGCGGGCGGAGCTTAAGGATTTTCGCCGCGGATGCGACTCCGTACACGCTCCGGTGGTGGTATCCGATGCCCTACGAGATCGGTCCGAGGCTGACGAGTTCGACGGTCCAGCGTCCGCCCGAGCGCCGCGCCCGGTAGGTGTTGGTCGCGCTGCTCACGTTGCCCTCGTAGTAGCTGCCCCGGAAGGTGCAGTCGTCGGGCGTGGTGCATCCGAGCCGCTCGACACCGAACAGCAGCGCGGGGCGCCGGCTCGCCGTCTCGATCACGCGAGCGCCGCGGCGGGTCGTGGCGCAGGCGGAGGGCGGCCTCACCGCGGGGCGTAGGCCGCGAAGGGCCGCGAGGGTCGGGGCATCGGGCCTTCTCAGGCGCGGGGCGCGTCCGAACCCGATGCAGTACGCCGCCGCGCTGTCCTTGGCGGCCGAGGCGTTGTTCGCGAACATCTCCCGGAATACGGCCGGAACCGCAGAACGGCCGGACGCGGCCTGCGACCAAGCCTGCTCCGGGATCGACGCGGCGGACAGGGCGATGGCAACGGCGGCCGCGTGCCGTAAGGACGGGGAAGTTGTCTTCATCGATGACCCTGCTCGAGCGCGACACCGTGATCGGGAATCCGGCGGGGCGGAGGCCCGGAACGCTGCGGAACCCGATGCGACGGTGCGTCGGGTAGCACGAGCGCGGGCCGACCGTCGCCCCGCAGCCGGTCGGGGCGAGGCGGGCACGGCCGCGCGCCCGCGCCAGTCGTTCACACCGTGACCTGCGTCCCGACCTCGACCACGCGCCCGGTCGGGATCTGGAAGAAGTCGGTGGCGTCGTTGGCGTTGCGGGCGAGGGTGATGAACACCCGGTCCTGCCACAGCGGCATGCCGGACTGCGCCGCCGGGCGGATCGAGCGGCGCGACAGGAAGAACGAGGTCGACATGATGTCGAACTTGAAGCCCTGCTTGCGCAGCAGCGCCAGCCCGCGCGGGATGTTCGGCGATTCCATGTAGCCGAACTTCATCACCACCTTCCAGAAATGCGGTCCCATCGGCTCGATCCGGACCCGCTCGGCGTCGGACAGGCGCGGGAAGTCGGTGGTCTTGACGGTGAGGACGACGTTCTTCTCGTGCAGGACCTTGTTGTGCTTCAGGTTGTGCAGCAGCGCCGCCGGGGCGGTCTCGGGGTCGCTGGTGAGGAACACCGCCGTGCCGCGGACGTGGTGCGGCGGGCTCTTCTCCAGCATCGCCACCAGCTCGGTCAGCGGCACGTCAGTCTTGCGGGTCTTGTTGAACAGGATCGTGACGCCGCGCACCCAGGTCCACATCAGCAGCACGAGGCCGCCGGCGAGCAGCAGCGGGACGTAGCCGCCGTCGAACACCTTGATCAGGTTCGAGACAAGGAACATCAGCTCGATGGCGATGAACGGGATCATCACCGCCGCCGCGGCGTAGGGCGACCATTTCCAGGTCCGCCACAGCACCAGGAAGGCGAGGCTCGCGGTGATCAGCATCGTGCCGGTGACGGCGATGCCGTAGGCCGAGGCCAGCGTGCTGGACGACCGGAACACCGCCACGAGCACGACCACGCCGAGCATCAGCAGGGTGTTGATCTGCGGCAGGTAGATCTGCCCGGAATGCGATTCGGAGGTGTGGCGGATCTCCAGCCGCGGCAGCAGGCCGAGCTGCACCGCCTGCCGCGACAGCGAGAACGCGCCGGTGATCACCGCCTGACTCGCGATCACCGTCGCGGCGGTGGCGAGCAGGACCATCGGCAGCAGGCCCCATTCCGGCACGAGCTGGAAGAACGGGTCGTGCGTCTCGGGCCGGGCGAGAACCAGGGCGGCCTGACCGAGGTAGTTGACCGAGAGGGCCGGGCCGACGAGCCCGATCCACGCCGCCTGGATCGGGCGGCGGCCGAAATGGCCGAGATCGGCGAACAGCGCCTCGGCCCCGGTCACCGCCAGGAACACCGCGCCGAGCACGATCAGCGCGCCGGCGCCGTGGCCGAGGAGGTATTCCAGCGCGTACCAGGGGTTGAGCGCCCACAGCACGTCCGGCCGGTGGAGGATGTGCGGCAGCGCCGCCGCCATCATGACGATGAACCACACCAGCATGATCGGACCGAAGAAGGTCGCCATGCGGCTGGTGCCGCGGCTCTGGACCAGGAACAGCGGCAGGATGATCGCGACGGTGATCGGCAGGACGTAGTGGTCGAAGGCGGGGGTGACGAGCTTCAGGCCCTCGACCGCCGACAGCACCGAGATCGCCGGCGTGATGATGGCGTCGCCGTAGAACAGGGCAGCGCCGAGCAGGCCGAGCATGAACACGGTGTGCGAACCGCCGAGCGCCTTGCGGGCCAGCGCCATCAGCGAGAGGATCCCGCCCTCGCCCTTGTTGTCCATCTGCAGCAGCAGCAGGACGTACTTGATCGTGACGATCAGAACGAGCGCCCAGATCAGCAGCGAGACGGTGCCGAGGATCTCGTCGTGGGTGAGGATGCCGTCGCCGCGCCCCGGCGCCAGGGCCTCCCGGAAGGCGTAGAGCGGGCTGGTGCCGATGTCGCCGTAGACGACGCCGACCGCGCCGAGGACGAGGGTTCCGAACCCGACCTTGGCGTGGCCATGCCCTTCGGGCTCGTCGACGGCGCCGGCCGGAACCGGCGGCCCGCCGCTCGGCGGCGACAGGGAGGCAGGCGGCACCGCGGGGCCGTCCGGAGGAACGGTGAACTGGCTCATATCTTGTCAGGGATGGGAGCAACGGCGGCCGGGATGGCCGCTCGGAAAGCTGCCGCTCGAGCTACGGAGACGTTGGCCGCGCGATCGCGAGCCGGGCTGGCTTCGGGGCGCATGCCGCGGCCTGTCCGAATTGTGGCGGGATTGTAGCACGCGCCGGCCCGGGCGCAAGGCCGGGCTCGGAAAGCCGCCCCGGGGCGCCGCGGCGACACCGGTCGCGGCGGCGGGGACGGGCCCGGCAGGTGCCGGTCGTCGGTCGGTGCGGCCGCCTACTCGGCGGCGGTGCGGCGGCCCTGGCCGAAGCGGCGCTCGATGTAGTCGATGACGATGGTCTCGAAATCCTTGGCCAGGGTCGGGCCGCGCAGGGTCATCGCCTTCTTGCCGTCGATGAAGACCGGGGCGGTCGGCGTCTCGCCGGTGCCGGGAAGCGAGATGCCGATGTCGGCGTGCTTCGACTCGCCCGGTCCGTTGACGATGCAGCCCATCACCGCGACGTTGAGGCCCTCGACGCCCGGATAGGTCCGGCGCCACTCGGGCATCGAGGTGGTGATCCAGTTCTGGATGTCGCGGGCGAGTTCCTGGAACACCGTCGAGGTGGTGCGGCCGCAGCCCGGGCAGGCGGCGACGAGCGGCACGAAGGTGCGGAAGCCCATCGTCTGAAGCAGTTCCTGGCTCGCCTTGACCTCCAGGGTGCGGTCGCCGCCGGGCTCGGGGGTCAGCGAGTACCGGATGGTGTCGCCGATGCCCTCCTGGAGCAGCACGCCGATGGCGGCGGAGGCCGCCACGATGCCCTTCGAGCCCATGCCGGCCTCGGTCAGGCCGAGATGGATCGCGTAGTCGGAGCGGCGGGCGACCTCGCGGTAGACCGCGATCAGGTCCTGCACCGCCGAGACCTTGGCGGAGAGCACGATCCGGTCCTTCGGCAGGCCGATCTCGACGGCGCGGTCGGCGGACATCAGCGCCGACCGCACCATCGCCTCGCGCATCACCGCCCGGGCGTCGAGGGGCCGCGGCGAGCGCGCGTTCTCGTCCATCATGTGGGTGAGCAGCGCGTCGTCGAGGGAGCCCCAGTTGGCGCCGATGCGGATCGCCTTGCCGTGCCTGGCCGCCTGCTCGACGATGGTCGAGAACTGAAGGTCCTTCTTCTCCTTGAAGCCGACGTTGCCCGGGTTGATGCGGTACTTCGCCAGCGCCTCGGCGCAGGCCGGGTGATCGGTGAGGAGCTTGTGGCCGATGTAGTGGAAGTCGCCGACCAGCGGGACGTGGACGCCGATGCGGTCGAGGCGCTCGCGGATGCGCGGCACGGCGGCGGCGGCCTCGTCGCGGTCGACGGTGATGCGCACGACCTCGGACCCGGCCCGGGCCAGCGCCGCGACCTGGGCCACGGTCCCGTCGATGTCGGCCGTATCGGTGTTGGTCATCGACTGGACGACGACCGGCGCGCCGCCGCCGATCGTCACGGCACCTTCGCCCTCGCCGACCCGGACGCCGACGGTGCGATGCCGGGGGGAGGGGCCGGCGATCTCGGGGGCGGAAGCTTGCATGGCTTGCATCGGGCACCTTGAAGAGAACGGACGGTCGCGGCGGACTGAACCCGGCCTCGCGCCATCGTAGCTGATCCTGCGTGCGTTCCACGTCAAGCACGCGACAGCACCATCGGGCGGAACGCTTAGGAGAGCGATTGCCCGGATTTGGCGCGAGCCTCAAGCCCCCCAGGCTTGATTTCCCGGGCGACCGCGCCACGGAGGCCGCCGGATCCCCTCGCTCCGCGGGTGGGGGCCACCCCGGGGACAGGGCCTCCCGCGCCGCCGCGAGTTTGCGTCGCAGCATTGGACTTTGCACCGCAACACCCCAGATGATTCGGCATGATCGACGCAGCGAACGACCCGTTAGGTGACGCCCTCCCATCCGCCGGCGGTTCCGGCGCCACGCTGACCCGGGGCAATCCGGGAGCGATGCCGGTGCCGCTCGGCCGGCGCGGCTTCGTCGGGCCGCGGGCCGAGAAGTCCATCTCCCTGGCGCTCCAGGGCGGCGGCGCGCACGGCGCCTTCACCTGGGGGGTTCTCGACGCCCTCCTGGAGGATGGCCGCCTCGCCTTCGAGGCGCTCACCGGCGCGAGCGCCGGCGCCATGAACGCGGTGGTGCTCGCGGACGGCTGGCTCAAGGGCGGCCCGGACGGGGCGCGCAGCCAGCTCGAGGCGTTCTGGAAGGAAGTCAGCCTCGACAGCGACCTGTCGCATCCCCAGCAGACGCTGGTCGGCGCGGTGATGCAGTTCTGGAAGCACACGCCGTTCGGCGTCTTCCTCAACGCCGTGGCGAGCCCCTACGACATCAATCCGCTCAACATCAACCCGCTGCGCCGGGCGCTCGTCGACACGGTCGACTTCGAGGCCCTTCGCACCGCCGACGCCGCCCACGTCTACATCTCGGCGACGAATGTCTGGACCGGCAAGATCGCGGTGTTCGACCGGCCCGACCTCACCCCCGACCACGTCATGGCCTCGGCGTGCCTGCCGACGGTGTTCCAGGCGGTCGAGATCGACGGCGTGCCACACTGGGACGGCGGCTATCTCGGCAATCCGCCGCTCTACCCGCTGTATCGGGAGACCGAGGTGCCCGACATCCTGCTGGTCCAGGTCAACCCGGTCGAGCGCCGCACGACGCCGCGCACCTCGAAGGAGATCCGCGACCGGCTGAACGAGATCACCTTCAACGGCAACCTGCTGCGCGAGCTGCGCGCCATCGACTACGTCGACGGGCTGATCTCCGACGGGCTCCTCGCCCTCGGCGAGAACCGCTACAAGCAGATCTACCTCCACCGCATCGACGGGACCGGCCTCCTCGACGATTACGGGCCCTCGACCAAGCTGAAGGCGCACTGGCCGTTCTTCCTGCAGCTGCGCGACGCCGGCCGCGGCGCCGGGAAGGCGTGGCTCGACCGGCATTTCGCCGATGTCGGCACCCGCGGCACGCTCGACCTTCGGGCGATGTACGAGTGAGAGATCGAGCGGACTTGCGCCGGCGTCCCAGCGCGGGCCCGCCCGGGATTTGGATCGTCGCGGGTCTCATCGCGGGGCCGGCGGCCACCTCGGCAGAACCCGCTCGGCTCAATCCCGGAAGCGCCACACGCTGCTGCGCTTGATGTCGGCGTCCTCCAGGGCCCGGGTGACCGGCACGGCGTAGGTGGCGAGCGGTTCGAGCCGCTCGCGCGGCAGGTAGGAGCGGCCCGGGTCGCCGATCAGCACCCGGGTGCCGCGGGCGTGGAGCCCGGCGAGCCAGTCGCCGACCCGCGCGGCGGTGTCGCGCTCGTAGAAGATGTCGGCGGCGAGCACGCAATCCCAGCCGTCGTCGCACCCGACGAGGTCGGCGGCGTCGGGCGTGATCCGGTCCGCGACGCCGTTCCGGTCCGCGTTGAGGCCGATCGCCGCCAGCGCGAAGCGGTCGAGGTCGCTCGCCCGGACCGAGGCGGCGCCGGCCATCGCGGCGGCGATGGCGACGAGGCCCGAGCCCGAGGCGAAGTCGAGCACCCGTGCGCCGGACACGAGGCCGGGCGTGTCGAGGAGGTAGCGCGCGAGCGCCTGCCCGCCGGCCCAGGCGAAGGCCCAGAACGGCGGCGGCAGGCCGATCTCGCCCAGTTCCTCCTCGGTCCGGCTCCACAGGGCGGTCGCCTCGTCGGCGACGTGCAGGCGGATCTCCGGCGCGTGGGGCACCGGCCGCAGGCGGGTGTGGGCGTGGATGAAGCCGACCGGGTCGAGCGCCATCACAGCAGCTCCGCGTAGATCCGGACGACCGCCGCCGCGACCGCCGCCTCGGTGAAGCCGCCGTCCGGGATCCGCCGGCGGGCTGCCGCTCCCATCCGGGCGACGAGGTCCGGGTCGGCGGCGAGCGCAGCGATCGCCTCCGCCAGCGCCGCGGGGTCGTCCGGCGGCACGACACGCCCCTCGACGCCGTCGCGCACGAGGTTCCGGCAGCCCGGCACGTCGGTGGTGACGAGCGCCCGCCCGCAGGCGGCGGCCTCCAGCAGCGAGCGGGGCAGGCCCTCGCCGCCGCGGGAGGGAAGGCAGGCGGCGTGGCAGGCCGCGAGGGCGCCGGCGACGTCGGCGGTGGCGCCGTGCCAGCTCACGCCGTCGCGCGCCCAGTCCCGCAGGGTCGCCTCGGGGATCGCGCGGCGGTTCGAGGGGTCGGGAGCGCCGTACAGCGCCAGTTCGACCGCCACCCCGCGCCCGCGGGCGATCCGCACCGCCTCGACCGCGGTGTCCACGCCCTTGGACCACAGCATCCGGGCGACCAGGGCGAGGCGCAGGGGTGGATGAGCGGGCAGGGGGCCGGGCGTCCAGGCCACCGGGTCGATGCCGGCGCCGCCGACGATCGTCACCCGCGCCTCCGACGGGTCGAGGCCGAGCCGGACGGCGTCGTCGGGATTCTCGAACAGGTAGCGGGTCGCGGCGGTCTCCAGCGGGCCGCGGATGAGGTGGCGCAGCCCGGTGCGGGCGAGGCGGCCGGCGCGATCCTGCCGGGCGCCGATCAGTCCCAGCCCGGTCAGGGCGTAGACCCGCCGCGGGATCCCGGCCATCGCCGCGGCGGTGCCGCCGATCAGGATGCCGCGCAGGGCGATGCCGTGGACGAGGTCGGCCTTCAGCGCCCTGAGGATCGCCGCGAGCTGCCCGGCGGCGTAGCCGGCCCCCATCGGGTTGAGGCTCGACCGCTCGGCTTCGAGCGCCACGACGCGGGCGCCCGTCGCCTCGATCGCGGCCCGATGCCCGCGCACCCGCGTGACCACGGCGACCGCGTAGCCCGCCGCGACCGCCGCCCGGGCCATCGGCAGGAAGTGCGAGGCGAAGAACCAGTCCTCGGTGACGACGTAGGCGATGGTCCGGACCGGCATCGCCCCGGCCGGATGGTCCCGATCCTGTCCCGCCACGCGAACGTCTCCCCTCAGGCTCCGGCGGCATATAGGGCCGGGTGCGACGGCGCGTCAGCCGGAACCTCGCGATGAATCCTCCGGTTGAGTCCCACCCGGGGAGAAGGTTGCAATGCCGGCAGGACAACAGGGCGCCGAGGACCGCATCGAGACCCGCGAGGCCGCCCGCGCGGCCGGCCTGCGCTACGTCAGCGACGAGGAGCCGGGCTTCCGCCGCAAGCGCAGCGGACGCGGCTTCCGCTACCTCGACCATGAGGGCAGGCCGGTGCGCGACGAGGCGGTGCTGGCGCGCATCAGGGCGCTCGCCGTGCCGCCCGCCTACACCGACGTGTGGGTCTGCCGCCACGCCAACGGCCACATCCAGGCCACCGGCCGCGACGACCGCGGCCGCAAGCAGTACCGCTACCACCCGGAGTTCCGGCAGGCGCGGGACTCGACCAAGTTCCAGCACATGATGAGCTTCGCCGAGGTCCTGCCCGGACTGCGCGCCACCATCGCCGAGCATATGGGACGGCGCGGCCTGCCGCGGGAGAAGGTGCTGGCCACGGTCGTCCACCTGCTCGAGACCACCCTGATCCGCGTCGGCAACGACGATTACGCCCGCACCAACAAGAGCTACGGCCTCACCACCCTGCGCGACCCCCATGTCAGCATCGAGGGCCGCGAGCTGACGTTCCGCTTCAAGGGCAAGAGCGGCAAGACCTGGAACCTCTCGGTGCAGGACAAGCGCGTCGCGCGCATCGTCAAGGCGTGCCAGGACCTGCCGGGCCAGGACCTGTTCCAGTACATCGACGAGGACGGCGCCCAGCGCGACGTCACGTCCGCCGACGTCAACGCCTATCTGCGGGAGATCTCCGGCCGCGACATCACCGCGAAGGACTTCCGCACCTGGTCCGGCACCGTGCTCGCCGCGATGGCGCTGCAGGAATTCGAGGCGTTCGACAGCGACGCCAAGGCGAAGCGCAACGTGAAGCAGGCGATCGAGCGGGTCGCCGAACGCCTGGGCAACACGCCGACGATCTGCCGCAAGTGCTACGTCCACCCGGAGATCCTCACCTGCTACCTCGAAGGCGGGATGCTGGCACAGGTCCGCGAGACCATCCGGACGGAGCTGCGCGACGGGATGGCGAGCCTGCGGCCCGAGGAGAGCGCCGTGCTGGCGCTGCTTCAGAGCCGCCTCGCCCGCGACGTCCCGACCGAGGCGGCCGCACCGCGCAGCACCGGCGGCCGCGGCCGGAAGTCGCCGGGAAAGAGCCGCGACGGCTCCCAGGCCCGAAAGGCTGCGTGATCCGGGAGAGGGAAGCCGCCGTGGTGGACATCCCGCGGCGGCCCGCTCCGCGTTAAGTGCGCGGCAACGGCGCCTGCGCGACTGTCGCTCACCGGCAGCGGTGCCGGCGACGACGGGTGCGTGGCATGATGGTCCTGCCGTTTCTTGGGCTCGCGGGCGCTGCGGGAGCGGCCGTTGCCGGGCGGCGCGGGCTGGCGCTCGGCCTGTGGGGGCTGTCGCTGCTCGGCCTCCTGCTGCTGTTTCGCGCCCACGCGACCGACGTCCTCGCTCTCGACTTCTGAGGACGGTCCCGTGGTCACTCCCTTCCTGGCCCGCCGGCTGAACCTCCTCGGCCTTCTCGCCTGCTGCGGGATTCTCCTCGTCGCGTTCTGGTACCAGTTCCGCTTCGGCGAAGTGCCGTGCCCGCTCTGCCAGTTGCAGCGCGCCGCCTTCGCGGCGGCCGGCCTGGGCCTCGTCCTCAACGTCGTCCACGGGCCGCGCCCGTCGCACTACGCCGTGACGATCCTGAGCGCCGCCGCCGGCGCCCTCGTGGCCGCGCGCCAGATCGCGCTGCACGTGGTCCCGGGGACCGGCGCCTACGGCTCGGCGCTGCTCGGCCTGCACTTCTACACGTGGTCGCTGATCGCCTTCGCGGGCATGATCGTGGCCGCCTCGGCGCTCTGCCTGTTCGACCGCCAGTTCGCGGCCGACGGCGAAAGCGGGCCGCGCGGGCGCGGCATCGTCGGAACCGGATGCGTCGTCCTGTTCCTCGTCCTGACCCTCGGCAATGCGGCCTCGACGACGGCGATCTGCGGCGCCGGCCTGTGTCCCGACGATCCCGCCGGCTACGAGCTGCTCGACCGGTTCCTCGCCGTGCCGCGGCCCTGAGCCGGATCCGCACCCGAGCGGAGTCGCCTCGTGCGACTCTGCCCGGGTCTACGTTCATGCATCATTCTCGCCGCCGAGACCGGCGACCGTTCCGGCGCCGACCGATCGACGGCATGACCGTCCCATTATGAAACGTTCATGTCCCGATTCATGCCGACCCGCCGCGGCCGCAGCGAGGCCGGTGCCGCTCCGGCGAGCCGTGTCCTAATGCGCGAACGGCCGGTGGGCCGTCATGCGCGACGCTCGCGACGCCGGGCTCTCCGCGTCGAGAACCGGGGCGAGGCCCATCTGCCGGGCGAGCTGGACCAGATCCTTGAGCCGGCCGGTCTTGGTCTTGCGCCGCAGGTTCAGGCGATGCGTCTCCACCGTGCGGACGCTCACCGTGAGGCGCCGGGCGACCTCCTTGTTGCTGAAGCCGGCACTGAGGAAGCGCAGGACCTCGGCCTCGCGGGGCGTGAGGCCCAACCCGGCCGCCGTCGCGTCGTCTTCCACCGCGTCGAGGGGCGCGTCCTCGCACAACGCCTCGCCGCGGCCGAGAGCCAGGATCGCCGCGCAGACCTCCTGGGGTGCGGCGCCCCGGGCGACGAACGCATCGGCTCCGGCCGAAACGAGACGCGCGATGTCGCCGGCCTCGGCGAAGAGAAACGACACCAGGACCTTGAGCTTCGGATGGCGCGACCGCAGCGCCGCGATCCGGTCGGGGCCGAAGCCGGGGGCGAAGACCAGGGCCACCGCCTCGGTCGCCGCGTCCAGATCGCCATCGGCGACGGTCCTCAGCGCCGGAGCATGTTCGAGCGTCGCCCGAAAGGTCGTCCCGAGTTCGACCGGCTCCTCGACGATCAGCACCTTGACGGCGTCACTCATGCCGTGGGTCTCCGTTCCAGCGCCAGACGGGCGCATTGTTGTCGGAGCCTGCTGATCAAGCCGCGTTCCAACGCGGCTGTCCCGTTTCGGGAAATCACCGTCGCCGCCTCGGGCAGCCGTCGATTCCGGGTTGCCCGGCAGCGCGGCGGCCGCCTTCCGCGTCGCAATGCCGCAATCCGTAGCCACCGCGTAGAGGCGATGACGCGGAAGACGGTACGCCCGCGGTCCCTGGCTGCGGCTCAGAATGGAACAGCCGCTCGCCAGGGGGCCGAAAAGACACGCGCGGCGATAATCCGTCGGCGTGGGAACTCTCCCGCAAGCCAAGCTTTGCCATAAGCGTTGCCAATCCGCCCGTCCCGCCCGATGGTGGGATCGAGGCGGCGTCCAGCTTGCGCGGTGGAGTTGTGGTGTCTACCCGATCGAACACGGTCCGCGGTTTCGCGGTGATCCTGCTGGCGGGTCAGGTCGCCGCCTGCGCCTCGATCCCACGCACGCCCTACACCGCGGCCGAGGCCGCTGCGGCGGTCGTCCCCGGTCAGTCGGAGGTGCGCTACTGGGCCGACGGACCGGCCCAGGCCTTCACCCGGGCGACCGAGAAGACCAACTCGTTCCGCGAGCCGTTCAGCTACCTCGCCCTGTCGGGAGGCGGCGGCGACGGTGCCTACGGGGCCGGCGTCCTCAACGGCTGGACCGAGACCGGCCGCCGCCCGACCTTCACCATCGTCTCCGGTGTCTCGACCGGCGCCCTGATCGCGCCCTTCGCCTTCCTGGGACCGGCCTATGACGGCATGGTGCGCGACCTCTACACCAGCGGGGCCGCCGAGAGCCTCGTGCAGTCGCCGAGCGTCGTCAACGTGATCCTCGGGGACGGCCTGTTCGGCGACCAGCGCCTGCGCGCCCTCGTCGGCCGCTACGTCACCGCCGACCTGCTCGCGGCCGTGGCCGAGGAGCACCGCAAGGGCCGGCGCCTGCTGGTCGTGACGACGAACCTCGATGCCCAGCGGGCGGTGATCTGGGACATGGGCGCGATCGCCGCCAGCGGGCAGCCCAACGCCGTGGCCCTGTTCCGCGACGTGCTCACCGCCTCGGCCAGCGTGCCGGCGGTGTTCCCGCCGATGCTGATCGAGGCGCAGGCCGGCAACCGCGCCTTCCAGGAGATGCACGTCGACGGCTCGGTCGTCACGCCGGTCTTCACCCTGCCGGAAGCGTTCCTCATCCAGGACGGCCGCATCGAGACCAGCCGCGGCAAACCGAACATCTACGTGGTCATCAACGGCCGCATCGAGCCGAGCTTCCAGGTGGTCGAGAACGGAACCCTGCCGATCGCCACCCGCACCCTCTCCACCCTCGGCCGCTCGCGGTCGCGCGCGACTCTGACCAGCACCTACGCCTTCGCCCGGCGCAACGGCATGGGCTTCAACCTGACCTACATCGACCGGCGCATCCCGGAGGTGCCGGCCGATCAGGGCTTTAAGACCGCCTACATGCGCCGCCTGTACGAGGACGGCTACGAGAAGGGGCGCTCCGGCACCGTCTGGCAGACCTCGCTGCCGCGGGAAGAGGTTGTCGCCGACATCCAGGCCGGCGTGCCTGTCCGCTGAGGAGCGGAGCGTTCCCCGACCAGAGCAGTCGGCGGCTGTCGCCGGACCGAGACGATATTCGCAATCGAGAACCTGGATCAGGATCTGAGCGCAGCCCGCGCGGATTCCTGATCCAGCGATCGATGGCGATGCCTTCCGGCGATCACTCAGGGTCGATGATCATCGATTCTCGACGGGTTTGTCGGCCCTGAAGCAACCGATCACCGCGATGGAGTGCACAGACCATGTCAGGGCCACACCTCGATGTGGGTTCGGTCATACTTGGATTCCGGCATCTCGGCCATGTCCCTGAGATGGAAATACACCTCCTTGCCCGCTCTCCCGAAGAAACCATAACTGTCGAAGGAGGATATGATCTGAACGCGGCGAAGTCGCCTGTACTGCTTGATTTCGTGATACATCCCCCTGTCGAGAACAGAGGTCGCCAGAACGATACTATATGCGTCGTTTATGCTTTTCTGGGCTTTAATCCTGTAAAATTCAGCCTGCTGCAGATGATTCTTCATCAAGCACATTTCTTCGTTTTTGTAATATACGACCGCCGTATGACGATGTATGAAATTCAATCGCCTGTAAGCATTGTATCTCGACAGAATGTTGAAGAACCACTCGCTTGATCTACTGAGTTTCTGCTCTTGGTCTGTCGCGGCAGACATATAATTCGACAGCATGATGACATGCAGGTCGCGAGGGTTATTCGCCACGGCAGCGTCTACGCTTGCTTTATAGGCGCTGATCAGGGCCAGATCCGTTCGAGCATCAAACAAATTCCCGGACAATGCATGTCGAAGCGGCACTGTGATAGGGGTGAGCTTGAGGAGCATCTCTCAGACTCCCGGATATCGTGTCGAACGGTGGAACTGACTGCTCGAAGGTCCATCAGTTCCCATGGGGAACGCGCATTAACCGAAATCGATCCCCGTTGCCGTGTCGTCGAGTAGGAAGAATTCGTCGATCTGATACCGCTGCCAGTGGTCGTTCAATGCTTCCCCTGCGGCGCATCCGATCTGCGATGTGTGCAGGACAGTCGAGACAACCACGAGCCCGTCGTGTCGGACGTCAACGCGCAGCATGGCGGCGGACAAGCACATCGCGCCGACGACGCGATGACATTCGATCCGAGCATCTTCGTTCAGGTTCACCCGAGAGGGCCGGTCGTGCCTCACGACCTGCCGCGGGCGCTCTCGCATGGCGAGGGGTCGGTCGAAACCCCGCCGCGGCCGCGCGGCGCTTGGCCGCGTAGGGTGGCAGGCTCGGGCGAGGCCGCTCAGGCAGCCCCGCGACGCACCGTGGGCAATTCCGGGAGGCCGGCGCGACCGTCCTCGTCGCCGATCGGAACGGGCCTGCCGATGAGGTAGCCCTGGACCTCGCTGCATCCCTCCTCGCGCACGAGGGCGAGGTGCTCGGCTGTCTCGACGCCCTCGGCGACGGTGGCGACGCCGAGCCGCCGGCCCAGGGCCGCGATGACGCCGACGATGGCGCGGCATTCCGGGCGATGCACCGCGTCGCGAACGAACGAGCCGTCGATCTTGATCCGGTCGAACGGAAACGTCCGGACATGGGCCAGGGACGAGAACCCGACCCCGAAATCGTCGAGGGCGATGCGCACCCCCATGTCGCGCAGGAAGCGCAGATCCGTGAGCGTGGCGGCGTCGCCCGTCATCAGGGCGGTCTCGGTGATCTCGAGTTCGAGCCGGTCGGCCGGCAGCCCGCTTCGCAGGAGGGCGGAGAGGACGAGGTCGGGCAGCACGCCGCCGCCCAGTTGGCGCGGCGAGACGTTGACGGCGACGCGGACCAGATCGGGCCAGGCCGCGGCCTCGCGGCAGGCCCGGGCCAGCACCCAGGCGCCGATCGCGCGGATCTGCCCGGTCTGCTCGGCGATCGGGATGAAGAGTTCGGGGCTGGTCCAGCCGCGCTCCGGCGAGTACCAGCGCAGCAGCGCCTCCCGGCTGGTCAGCCGCCCGGTCTCCAGGTCGGTGATCGGCTGGTAGTGCAGGACGAACTCGTCCTCCGCCAGGGCCCGTTCGAGGCCGCGCTCGATCGAGGCCGCCTCCTGCCGGGTCGCCTCCATCTCGGGCGAGAACAGGCGCCAGCGCGCCTTGCCGGCGTTCTTGGCCGCGTAGAGCGCGTAGTCGGCCTGGGAGAACAACTGCTCGGGATTGCGGATTCCCGTCGCGATGCCGAGGCTGGCCGAGATGTGCGTCACCTGCGCTCCCGGAAGGTCGTAGGTCTCGCCGAGCCGGCGCACCAGCCCGTCGGCGATCGCCGCCACCCGGTCGCCGGCGCCGGTCAGCAGGACGGCGAACTCGTCCCCTCCGAAGCGGGCCGCGAAGCCGCCCGGCACCTCCTCGCGCAGCCGCTCGGCGACCTGCCGCAGCAACCCGTCGCCGCTGGTGTGGCCGAGGGCGTCGTTCACCGCCTTGAAGCCGTCGAGGTCGAGCAGCACCAGGGCGAGGTCGCCCGGCGCCGCGGTCTCGCAGGTCTCGCGCAGCAGCGCCTGGAACGCCGATCGGTTGGCGAGGCCGGTGAGGTCGTCCTTGTGCGCGAGGCGGGCGATCTCCAGTTCCACCGCCTGCTGCCGCGTCACGTCCTCGAAGGTGGTCACCAGGGCGCCGTTCAGGATCGGGCGGTGGGAGATCGCCACCGAGAGAGCACCGCGGAACACCTCGACCGTGGTGGCCGCATCGTCCGACCCGATCAGAGCGCGGTGGCGCCGGAGCATCTCCTCGCCGGCCTCGCCGAGAGCGGACCGTGCCGGATCGTCTCCAGCCACCATCCAGGTCCAGATCTCGGGCAGGCTCAGCCCGATCAGGGTGCTGTGGTCGGGCAGGCCGAAGATCTCGGAGAAGCGCCGGTTGACCAACCGCAGGCGCTGCTCGCCGTCGAACAGGCACAGGCCCTGCGAAATGTTGGACAGGGCGAGATCGAGCAGCCGCGTGATGCCGATCGCGCGGTCGCCGTCGTGCTTCTGCTGCGTGACGTCGCGCGTGATCTTGGTGAACCCGATCAGGACGTCGTTCCGGTGGATCGCCTCGACGACGACGTGAGCCCAGAACCGGCTGCCGTCGCGCCGCATGCGCCATCCCTCGGTCTCGACCCGGCCGGTCTGCCGCGCCAGATCCAGGATCCGCTCCGGCTCGCCGGCCGCCCGGTCCTCGGGCGTGTACAGGACCGAGATCGGACGTCCGACGATCTCGTGAGCCTCGAAGCCCTTGGTCCGACGCGCGCCGGCGTTCCAGTTGGCGACGGTCCCGTCCGCCCTCAGCGTGAAGATCGCGTGCTCCGTGACGCCCTCGATCATCGCGCGGAACAGCGTGTCGATGTCCATGCGGGCGGGATCGGAAGCGGCCGGATCCACGAGCTGGTCAGCCGTCATGGCAGCCCCGCCGAAGCCCTCGACGGGACGATCCCGCCCGCCGCATGACGGGGACTCGTCCGTTTCACCAGCATCGTCGTTCTCCAGCCTAGACCGAGAATGCCGGACAAGCGTGAGCTTTCTATTACCGACCGGAATACTGTCTTCGCGGCCGCCGCGGCGGCCGAAGACGCTGGGGACACCGGGGGAAGGCCCGCTGCCGCCCTTCCGCCGCGACCGGCGGACCGCCTTCCTTGCGTTCTCCCTCGCCTTCCCCTAGCCGTCCCGGGCATTCCCCCGCGCAGCCGCCAGGAGCCCGCCGATGATCCCCCGCTACAGCCGGCCCGAGATGACGGCGATCTGGTCGCCGGAAGCGCGCTTCCGGATCTGGTTCGAGATCGAGGCCCACGCCACGACGGCGCTGGCCGAACTCGGCGTGGTGCCCCGCGAGGCCGCCGACACGGTGTGGGAGAAGGGCCGGAACGCGGTGTTCGACGTCGCCCGCATCGACGAGATCGAGCGGGTCACCAAGCACGACGTCATCGCGTTCCTCACCCATCTCGCCGAGATCGTCGGGCCCGAGGCGCGCTTCGTCCACCAGGGCATGACCTCCTCGGACGTGCTCGACACCTGCCTCAACGTCCAGCTCGTCCGCGCCACCGACCTCCTGATCGCCGACGTCGACGCCCTGCTCGCCGCCCTCAAGCGCCGCGCCTGCGAGCACAGGCTCACCCCGACCATCGGGCGCTCGCACGGCATCCACGCCGAGCCGGTGACCTTCGGCCTCAAGCTCGCCCAGGCCTACGCCGAGTTCGCCCGCTCCCGCGAGCGGCTGGTCGCCGCCCGGGCCGAGGTCGCGACCTGCGCGATCTCGGGGGCGGTCGGCACCTTCGCCAACATCGACCCCCGGGTCGAGGAGTACGTCGCCCGGCAGATGGGCCTGACCCCCGAGCCGGTCTCGACCCAGGTCATCCCCCGCGACCGCCACGCGATGTACTTCGCGACGCTGGGCGTCGTCGCCTCGTCGATCGAGCGGCTGGCGACCGAGATCCGCCACCTCCAGCGCACCGAGGTGCTGGAGGCGGAGGAGTACTTCTCCGAGGGCCAGAAGGGTTCCTCGGCGATGCCGCACAAGCGCAACCCGGTGCTGACCGAGAATCTCACCGGCCTCGCCCGGATGGTGCGGGCCTACGCCCTGCCGGCGATGGAGAACGTGGCGCTCTGGCACGAGCGCGACATCTCGCACTCGTCGGTCGAGCGGATGATCGGCCCGGACGCGACCGTGACCCTCGACTTCGCCCTCGCGCGCCTCACCGGCGTGGTGGACAAGCTGCTGATCTATCCCGAGTCCATGCAGCGCAACCTCGACCGGCTCGGCGGCCTCGTCCACTCGCAGCGCGTGCTCCTCGCCCTGACCCAGGCCGGAGTCTCGCGGGAGGACGCCTACCGGCTGGTCCAGCGCAACGCGATGCCGGTCTGGCGCGGGGAGGGCGAGTTCCTGGCGCTGCTCCAGGCCGACCCCGAGGTGACGGCGGCCCTGGCGCCGGAGGCGATCGCCGACTGCTTCGACCTCGGCTACCACTACAAGCACGTCGACACGATCTTCGACCGGGTGTTCGGACCGCGGGACCGGTGAGACGCCGGGAGGCCGCGCGACGGGTCGCGGCGGCGGTCACGCTCCGACCGCCGCGAAACCGGGTTGCGGACGGCCTCGCCGCGGTGCTTGAAGGACGGCTCATCCGGCATTCCGAGGAAGCCCATGTCCCGCATCGTCTACGTCAACGGCCGCTTCGTCCCGTTCGAGGAGGCCACCGTCTCGATCATGGACCGGGGCTTCCTGTTCGCCGACGGCATCTACGAGGTCAGCGCGGTGGTGGACGGCCGGCTGGTCGACAACGAGGCCCATCTCGCCCGCCTCGACCGCTCGCTGGGCGAGATCGGCATCCGCAACCCCCACGATGCCGCCGGCTGGACCCGGCTGGAGGAGGAACTGGTCGCCCGCAACGGCCTGCGCGAGGGCCTCGTCTACATGGAGGTGACGCGCGGCGTGCACGAGCGCGACTTCGCCTTCCCGCCGCCCGAGGTCGAGCCGACCGTCGTCATGTTCACCCAGGCCAAGACGATCCTGGCGAGCCCGCTCGCCGAGCGCGGCGCCAAGGTCATCACGGTCGAGGACCTGCGCTGGAAGCGCCGGGACATCAAGTCGGTGGCCCTGCTGGCCCAGGTGCTGGCCAAGCAGCAGGCGGCGGCGGCCGGCGTCGCCGAGGCCTGGATGCACGAGGACGGCCTCGTCACCGAGGGCGGCTCGTCCACCGCCTTCATCATCACCGAGGACGGCCGCATCGTCACCCGCCCGCTCTCGACCGCGCTGCTGCCGGGCATCACCCGCCGGGCGGTGATGCGGCTCGCCGAGGAGAACGGCCTCACGGTCGAGGAACGCGCCTTCACGGTCGAGGAGGCACTGGCCGCGGCCGAAGCGTTCTTCACCAGCGCCTCGGCCTTCGTGATGCCGGTGGTCGAGATCGATGGCCAGCGCGTCGGCGGCGGCCAGCCCGGGCCGCTGGCCCGGCGCCTGCGCAAACTCTACCTGGAGATGGCGGGCGCGGCCTGATCCGCGGGCGACGGCCGGCCGCGCGCCGGCAAGCGCGGCCGGAACCCTGCAGGGGCCGGCCGGTTTCCTCAGGAACGTCCCCGAGGGAGAATCCCCATGCTGAAGCTGACGCGCGGTGCCGTGCTGCTCCTGAGCGGCCTCACCGCGACCGCCGCCCTGGCGCAATCGCCCGAAGTGCCGCTGCAGGGCCGCGACCGCGATCCCCGGCTGCCGCCGCTGAACCAGACCATCCCGGAGCGGGTGCGGCCGCAGGAGCCGACGAGCGAGAGGGGCGATACCACCGGGTCGACCCTCAGCGACAAGCTCCAGCAGTCCGACGGCGTCATCAAGCCGCCAGCGACCGGCGCGCCCGACATGAGCGTGACCCCGCCGACCCCCAACCCGAACTCGACCCCGGTCATCAAGCCCGGCGACCTGCCCGGCCGCGGCCCCGGCACCGAGGCCAAGTGACCGAGGCCGAGTGACCGAGGCCGAGTGATCGAGGCCAGGTGATCGAGTCCGGGTGATCGAGGCCCGAACAAGCGGCGCGGGACGCGGTCGAGGCCCTCGCTTGATTTCGCGCGGGGGATCGCCCAAGACCGCGCGGACACACTGAACCGAGCATCAGGTCCGGCCGAACAGGCCAGGGCCTGTCTCGCCATGACAGGAACCAGGTGAATGGCGAACGTCGTCGTCGTGGGCGCCCAGTGGGGCGATGAGGGCAAGGGCAAGATCGTCGACTGGCTGTCGGAGCAGGCCGACGTCGTCGTGCGCTTCCAGGGCGGCCACAATGCCGGCCACACCCTCGTCATCGACGGCACGACCTACAAGCTGTCGCTGCTTCCCTCCGGCGTGGTCCGCGGCGGCACCCTGTCGGTGATCGGCAACGGCGTCGTGGTCGATCCCTGGCACCTCGTCGAGGAGATCGCCCGCATCGGCCAGCAGGGCGTCGCGGTCACGCCCGAGACGCTGCGGGTGGCCGACAACGCGACCCTGATCCTGCCGCTGCACCGCGAGCTCGACCATTACCGCGAGACCTCGAACGCGATCCTGAAGATCGGCACCACCAAGCGCGGCATCGGCCCGGCCTACGAGGACAAGGTCGGCCGGCGGGCGATCCGGGTGGTCGACCTCGCCGACCCGGACGTGCTCGACGCCAAGATCGCCCGCCTGCTCGCCCACCACAACGCGCTTCGGCGCGGCCTGGGCATCGACGAGGTCGACGCCGAGGCGCTCAAGGCCGAGCTGGTCGCGATCGCCCCGAAGATCCTGCCCTACGCCGACACGGTGTGGTCGCTCCTCGACGAGGCCCGGCGCTCCGGCAAGCGCATCCTGTTCGAGGGCGCGCAGGGCGCGCTCCTCGACGTCGACCACGGCACCTATCCCTACGTGACGTCGTCCAACATCGTCGCGGCCCAGGCCGCCACCGGCTCGGGCCTCGGCCCGTCGGCGATCGGCTACGTCCTCGGCATCGTGAAGGCCTACACGACCCGGGTCGGGGAGGGGCCTTTCCCGACCGAGCTGACCGACGCGGTCGGCGAGCGCATCGGCGAGCGCGGCCGCGAGTTCGGCGTCGTCACCGGGCGCAAGCGCCGCTGCGGCTGGTTCGACGCCGCCCTGGTGCGCCAGACCGTGCGCACCTCCGGCATCGACGGCATCGCGCTCACCAAGCTCGACATCCTCGACGGCTTCGACACGATCAGGATCTGCACCGGCTACCGCCTCGACGGGCACGAGATCGACCACCTGCCGGCGAGCCAGGGCGACCAGGCCCGGGTCGAGCCGATCTACGAGACGATCGAGGGCTGGCACGAGACCACCGCCGGGGCCCGGTCCTGGGCCGACCTCCCGGCCCAGGCGATCAAGTACGTGCGCCGGATCGAGGAGCTGATCGGCGCGACGGTCGCGCTGCTCTCGACCTCGCCGGAGCGCGACGACACCATCCTGGTCCACAATCCGTTCGACGACTGATCCACCGGCTCCGCGGGTCCTCCCCCGCTGCGGCGCCACCCCGCGCCGCCCGGGTGGAGGCGACGCGCCCGCGCGCGAAACTTGACCTTCGCGCCGGGGCGGGACATGGCAGGCGCGCACCATGGCCGATTATTATCCCCTGCTCGCCCGCGCCCTCGACGCCCTGCCCGACAGCTCCCCGGAGACGCGGCAGGCAGTCTACGAGCGCGCCCGCGCCGCCCTGATCGGGCAACTGCGCTCCCTCGAACCGCCCCTGTCCGAGGGCGACATCGAGGTCGAGCGGACCTCCCTCGACGACGCGATCGCCCGGTTGGAGCAGGAGCGCGGCGGGGGACCCGCGGCCGAACCCGATCCCGTCGAGGCTCCCGCGCCGACGGCCGCCGAGCCGGAGCCGGCGCCGCCGCCCGCGCGGTCGGACCTGCCGGAACCCGGCCCGCCGGTCGCCATCCGCCCGCCCACTCCGCTTCGTCCGAGACAGGCCCCGGAGGAGGGGACGGCCGAGGCAGGCGAGGCCGACGAGACGGTTCCGGCCCGGCAGCGTCCCCGGATCGAGGTGGTCACGCCCCGGGCCGGCGGTTCGCGGCTGATCCGCAACGTCATCGTGGCGGCGGTCCTCGTCCTGGTGGTCGGGGCGATCGCCTTCACCGCGTGGTCGTTGCGCGACAATCCGGCCGCACTCCAGACCAGCCTCGACGAGACCGAGGCGGGTCCTCCCGCCGACAAGGCCGATACCAAGTTCACCGACCGGGTCGGCGGCGGCGGCGAGCGCCCGCCGCAGCCGCCCGCGACGGCCAACCCGACCTCGCCGCGCACCAACCCCGACATCGCCGTGGCGCAGCGCGCGACCCTGGTCGAGGAGACCGGGAGCCCGAACAACGGCCCGCGGGCTCTGACCGGCCGCGTGGTGTGGCGGCTCGACGCCGTCAATCCCGGCCAGGGCCAGCCGCTCCAGACGGTGGTGAAGGCGGATGTGGAGATCGCGGAGGCGGGACTGACCCTGGCGATGGTCCTGCGCCGCAACAACGAGGCGACGCTGCCGGCCTCGCACATCATCGAGCTGACGTTCACGTCGACCGATCCCGGGCGCACCGTGCGGGACATCGGCCTCGTCCAGTTCAAGGACGACGAGAACAACCGCGGCTCGCCCGTCTCCGGCCTGCCCGTCCCGGTGCGCGACAACATTTTCCTGATCGGCCTGTCGAACCTGAAGGCCGACATCGACCGCAACAGCGACCTGCTGCTGCATCGCGCCTGGATGGATCTGCCGATCCGCTACGCCTCCGGCGCGCGGGCGATCCTGACGATCGAGAAGGGGTCGGCCGGCGACCGCGTCCTGCGGGAGGCCTTCGCCCAGTGGCAGTGAGGCGAGGGAAGGGCGGGAGTCGCGCGGGACCCGACTCCCGAGCTGCCGCCCCGATCGGTCGGGACGGGCCCGCCGGGGCCCGGGCCTCGCGGCTCAGGCCGGGGCGCCGGCCCGGGGCGCCTCGCGGGTGGCGAGGTTGCGCTTGACCGCGTCCTGCACCTTCTCGAACGCCCGCACCTCGATCTGGCGCACCCGCTCGCGCGAGACGCCGAACTCGCCGGAGAGATCCTCCAGGGTGATCGGATCCTCGGCCAGCCGGCGGGCCTCGAAGATGCGCCGCTCGCGCGGGTTGAGCACGCCGAGGGCGTCGCGCAGGGCGGCGAGGCGGTTCTGTCCCTCCTCCTCGCGGGCGAGCACGCTCTCCTGCGACGGGCTGTCGTCGACGAGCCAGTCCTGCCACTCGCCCTCGCCCTCCTCGCGCAGGGGCGCGTTGAGCGAGGCGTCGCCGGACAGGCGCCGGTTCATGTCGACCACGTCCTGCTCCGGCACGCCGAGGCGAGTGGCGATCTGCTTGACCTGATCCGGGCGCAGGTCGCCCTCGTCGAGGGCCGAGATCCGGCCCTTGGCCTTGCGCAGGTTGAAGAACAGCTTCTTCTGGTTCGCTGTCGTGCCCATCTTCACGAGCGACCACGAGCGCAGGATGTATTCTTGAATCGCCGCCTTGATCCACCACATCGCATAGGTGGCGAGGCGGAACCCCTTGTCGGGGTCGAAGCGCTTGACGGCCTGCATCAGGCCGACATTGCCCTCCGACACCACCTCGCCGATCGGCAGGCCGTAGCCGCGATAGCCCATCGCGATCTTGGCAACGAGACGAAGGTGTGACGTGACAAGCTTGTGTGCGGCGTCCCGGTCCCCGTGCTCGCGCCAGCTCTTGGCGAGCATGTACTCCTCCGTGGGTTCCAGCATCGGAAACCGGCGGATCTCGTCGAGATAGCGGGACAGCCCCCCTTCATTGGCGAGCACCGGCAGTGCAGCAGCCATTCAAACCTCCTGAAAGCCCCCCGGTCCGGGCGGGCGCGAACGGCCTCCTTGAGCGGCCGACCGTTCAAGCCCCCTTTCTACCAGGGATCGGCGCGACCCGGTAGGGGACGCGGCGCGATCAGCCATCAACGCACGAGATGCGTCCCGGGTCGTACGTGACTGTTCGCCGGCAACAGTGGGACGGTTACGCCATTCCGGCGTGACCCGGCGAGCGTTCCGAGGTTTCCTGCCCGAGGGCGGCCACGAGCCGGGCGAGATCGCCGGGGGGCGGGCTCTCGAAGCTCAGCGTGGCTCCCGTGCGCGGATGGGCGAAGCCGAGGACGGCCGCGTGCAGCGCCTGGCGGCCGAGCAGCGCCAACGCCTCCCGGGCGGCCGGCCCGAGGCGCGAAACCTTGGTCCGGAAGGCCGCGCCGTAGGTCGCATCGCCGAGAAGCGGATGCCCCCGGTGAGACAGGTGGACCCGGATCTGGTGCGTTCGCCCGGTCTCGAGCCGGCAGCGGATCCGCGCGACCGCCTCGGCTCCGCCGAGAACGTCCTCCGTGCGGTAATGGGTCACCGCGTGACGGCCGCGTTCGTCGCGGACCACCGCGATCTTCTCGCGGTTGCGCTCCGAGCGGGCGAGGGCGGCCGAGATGGTGCCGCTTCGCGGCTCCGGCGCCCCCCAGACGAGGGCGAGGTATTCCCGCCGCAGCGGCCCGCTCCGGCCGTGGTCGGCGAACTGGGCCGACAGGCCCTGGTGGGCGAGGTCGTTCTTGGCCACCACCAGCAGGCCGCTGGTGTCCTTGTCGAGGCGGTGCACGATGCCCGGCCGGCGCACGCCGCCGATCCCCGACAGGCTGCTGCCGCAATGGGCCACCAGCGCGTTCACCAGGGTGCCGCTGTCGTGGCCCGGGGCGGGATGCACCACCAGCCCGGCCGGCTTGTCGATGACGATGAGGTCGTCGTCCTCGTACGCGATGGCGAGCGCCAGCGCCTCGGGCGCCGGCTCGGCCGGCAGCGGTGCCGGCACGGCCACGGACACCGGCTCGCCCCCCGCGATGCGCTGCGACGGGTCGCGGACCGCGGCGCCGTCGAGGTGCACGCAGCCCTCGCGGATCAGCGCCTGCAACCGGCTGCGGGACAGGTCCGGCCACAGCCGCGCCAGGGCCCTGTCCAGCCGGTCCGCCCCCTCGGGCAATGTCGCGTCGCGCACGTCATCCGTCACCGTCACACCGTCACTCCGCAGCCGGCTTCGAAAAACGTCCGGCTTCCTCGTTTTCGGGGTTGTGCCCCGACAGCTCCGCGGCTATACCCCCGTTCGTCGCCAGGCAAGCTCCCATCGTCTAGCGGTCTAGGACGTCGCCCTCTCACGGCGAAAACAGGGGTTCGAGTCCCCTTGGGAGCGCCATTACTTCTGAAAATGCTGGCAGTATAATTTATACTACAAGCTGTGCTTCACGCGGTAGCGATTGCTCTGCCGGTGAGGCTTTTCATCCGGCGTCCCCTCCGCGCAGCCCGCAATCGATGCGGTGCGACCGTCCGGACCGCCGGATCGACCCGTCTCCGACTTCGCAGCCCTCGGCGGGTGAAACCCGCGGCACGCGCCGTCCATGACGGCCGTTGCCGCTGCTTCGGTGTTCGCGACCGGATCGCGGAATCTCCTCCCGGGTGGGAGAAGGGGCCCCGCGCCCGAAATCCAGACGGGCGCTCAGGTTCGTCGAACCGATTTCGGCGATAGTCAGTTCTTCGGCACCTTCTCCTTGCCCTTGCCGGGATTCGACGCGTTGACCAGATCCGGCGACGACCGGGCCTTCAGGGTCTGCCTCTGCCCCTCGGTGTCGATGCGCCGGGCGCGGGCGAACGGCTCCAGCGTCACCGGGCCGCGGGTCTCCAGCGCCCGCACGATGCCCTCCAGCACCCGCACGTCGGCGTAGCCCTCCTCGGCGTCGGGTTCCGGATCGCGACCGTTCAGGATGCAGTCGGAGAAGTACTTCAGCTCGCCGCCGAAATGGTCGGTGTTCCCGAAGCTCTCGTGGCTCTTCTCCTCGCCGATCGTCACGGTCCGCTCCAGCGGCTTGCCGTACATGTAGGCGGGGTTCAGTTCGACGCTCCCCCTGGTGCCGACCACCGCGAGGCTGTCGAGGGCGTTGCCGCAATAGGAGATCACGAACTGCGCCAGCCGGTCGCCCGGAAACCGCAGGGTGACCGCGACCGTGTCGTCGAACTCGCCGAGCCCGGCCTCCGGGTGCCGGACGCCGACCGCCGAGACGACCTCGGTCGGCTCGTCGCCGAACAGGTAGCGGGCGGCGTTGACCGGGTAGGGGCCCATGTCGAAGATCGGGCCGGCCTCGAGGCCGTTCTTCGCCCGGTGGTTCTCCGGCGAGACCATCTGGGTGAAGGTCGAGGAGAAGGTGAGGATGTCACCGAGCCGTCCCGAGCGGATCAGCTCGATGGTGGCGAGCGTCGCCGGCTCGAAGTGCAGCCGGTAGGCGACCATCAGCTTGGCCTCCGACGACGCCGCGGCTTCCATGATCTCGCGGCAGCGGGCTGTCGAGATCTCCAATGGCTTCTCGACCAGGACGTGGATGCCGGCCTTCAGCGCCGGGATCGCGAACTCGGCGTGGCGCCAGTTCGGCGTCGCGAGATAGATCGCGTCGATCGTGCCCGACGCGAGAAGCTCGCCGAACTGCTCGTAGCCGTAGCACGCCGTGATGCCGTACTGCGCCCCGACGCCCTTCGCCTTCTCGGGATCGCCGGTGACGAAGGCGGCGATCTCGGAATTGCCGGTGTGTTTCACGCCCGGAAGCATCGCCTCCTGGGTGATGTCGCCCAGCGCCACGAAGGCGTAGCGGATTGTCTTCGTCTTGGTCAGGCCGAGGGCGGAAGCGATGCTCATGCGCGATCCACACGTTCGAGGGCAGGGACGGCCCCGGCGGGCCGGGTTCGGGAGCCAACGTGACGCGCGCCCGCTGGTTTCAAGGCCGGCCGGTCAGCCCGGCAGGCACCGCAGCAGCAGCCAGTCGTCGAGGCCGAGGGTCACCCCGAACAGGAGCGGTCGCCACGCCGGCATCGTCGCGAGCACGAGGCCGGCCAGGAGGACGAGCCAGGGCAGTCCGTGGCGCAGGCGCGCGGGCATCCCCGTCAGGCCGCCCGCCGGCCGGCTCGCACCAGCCACAGGCCGAGCATCAGCATCACGGCGCCCCAGGCGAGGAAGCCGAGATCCCACAACGGCCATTCCGCCCGCGGCCGCTGCTCGTTGACGTGGTGCACGCCGAGGATCTGGTGGTCGATCACGCCCTCGACGAGGTTGAACAGGCCCCAGCCGGCCAGCACCGTCCCGGCGAGCAGCCGGGTCGACCAGCGCAGGTGACGGGTCCGCGCCCTCCGCCACAGCAGGAACAGGCAGAGCACCACGAACACGTAGGTGGCGCTGTGAAAGATCCCGTCCCAAAGGGTGTTGAGTTCGAGGTTCTCGATCGTGGTGATCGGATACCAGCTGCTCAGCATGTGGTGCCATTGCAGCATCTGGTGCAGCACGATCCCGTCGAAGAAGCCGCCGAGGCCGAGGCCGAGCAGAATCCCCGCCGGCAGGGGAAAGGATCTCCCGGCCTCCTCCGCCATGCCGCTCTCCCTGCCGGTCCCCGGGCATGGTTCGGCGGGAACGCGCCGGAGCGGCAACAGCAAATGTTAACCCGGACCGCCCGCTCCCGGCAGGCTGACGAGTCGGAAGCGTCGGTCGCGGGAGCGCTGCCGCTCTGCCCGCCCGACGAGGCCGGCGACGTCCCGCCGGCCCGCCTCCCAGCGGTCGCGGAGCGAGGCCGGCGAATAGTCGAAGCTCTTGGCGGCCAGTTCGTCGGCACCGGCCTGGTAGACGGAGTGGATCAGGGTGACAGCGGGGCCGCCGGGCCGCAGCTCCTGCCGCAGGGCGTATTCGCGCTCGAGGGCCGCGATCGTCCGCCGGCCGGCGCTGGCGAAGATCAGGTCGTTGGCGCGCTCCAGGACCGCGTCGAGCGAGGCGGGCGGCGGGGCCCGCAGGCTGAACAGTTCCAGCGCGAGGCAGAGCAGGTCCCGGTCGGGCTCGGCGGCGAAGACCGGATCGAGGGGAAGGTTGTTGGTGTAGCCGGCGTCGCACAGCACCCGCCCGTCGATCTCGACCGGGGGAAATGCCGGGACGATCGCGGTGCTGGCGAGCAGGTGCTCGGGGCGGATCCGCTCCCGGGCGCTGTCGAACAGCACCTCCTCGCCGGTGGTGAGATCGACGCAGGCGACCGTCACGCGGATGTCGCCAGCGTTCAACCGGTCGAAATCGACCAGCCGCCCCAGCGTGGCGAGGATCGGTCCGTGGTCGAACAGCGCGACATCGTTGGGCACGAACGGCAGCGCCGACCACAGGCCCGGCCAGCGATGGCGGAACAGGTTCGGCCGGCCCCAGGCCAAGGTCATCATCGCGTGAAGACCATTGTAGACCTGCCGCGGCCGGCCCGGGATCGCCGGGTCGGGTCCGGTGTGATGGCGGGCCTCGTCCCAGAACTGGCGCAGCCGGTCGATCCGGCGCTCCGGGGCGTTCCCGGCGATGATCGCCGCGGTGACCGCGCCGATCGACGCGCCGACGATCCAGTCCGGGACCAGACCCCGCCCGCTCAGCGCCTCGAAGGCGCCGGCGTGATAGGTGCCGAGGGCGTTCCCGCCGCCGAGGACGAGAGCGAAGACGGGATCGTCCAGGGACGGATCGAGGGGAGACGGACCGGACAAGGAGACTGCACCGCTGCAACCGGAAGACGAGCGGGGAACGGCCCCGCTCAGGCGCGGTTCCGGCACAGGCGCCGCCACCCGACCACGGTGCCAGAGAGCGAGACCACCAGCCCGGCCGCGATCAGCAGCCAGAGCACGAGATCCCAGGCGGGACGTCGCTTCAGCAGGAAGGCGAAGTCGAAGCTGTGCGGCGCGTGGAACAGCCAGCGATAGACCCGGCCGCTGCGATCGAGCCGGTCGAGCACCTCGCCGGTGGCCGGGTCGATGTGGAACCACGTCGCCGCTGGGTCGTCGAAGGCCACCCGCAGCACCGGCAGGCGGCGCGGCTGGTGGTGGGCGTACCAGTGGGAATCCTCCTCGGTCAGCAGGATGGCGTCGATCAGCGCGGCGTCCGGCAGCAGCCGGCGGGCGGCGCGTTCGAGGCGCGCCGGCGTCGCCCCGGTCGGATCCGCCGGGGCGATCTCGGCCCGGCCATCGCGGCAGGTTTGCAGGGCCCACGGCGAGCGGTCGAGCCAGCCGAACCGGATCTCGACGAGATCGGAACAGGGGGCCGGGGGCAGGTCGGCGAGGGCGAGGGCGGTCGGGGCGGTTCCGCCGGCATAGCGCTCCAGCATCGGCTGCGATGGCGCCCGCGGCCCGAACCAGCGGTTGGGATTCACCGACAGCCAGCCGCTCGCCACGAAGGCGAGGAGCGTGAGCCCTCCGGCGAGGCCGCCGAGGTGGTGCCACGCCGCCCAGCCGCGATAGGGCGTCGCCGGCCCGCCGGGCCGGGCGCGCAGGCGCAGCAGGCCGACGATCAGGCCGCTCGCCGCTCCGGCGATCGCGACGCCGGACACCCACAGCACCACGTCGCGCCAGAGATCCGCCTGGGCGCGCAGCGGCGTCAGGTAGATCCAATGCGGGATCGCCCCGAACCAGTTCCACAGCCGCTCCCGCCCGGTGGTGTCGAGGGCGACCTCGCCGGTCCGGGCCGACACGTAGAGGATGGTGTCGTCCGCGTCCCCGAGGGCGACGCGGTGGAACGGCCGCAGGGGATCGTAGCGCGCGGTGACCGACCACTGGTCGCGCCCGACCGGAGCGAGCGGACGCGGCCGCGCCGCCCGCGGATCGTGCCCGGCGACGGCGAGGGCCCGGTCCTCGGCGACGGCGGCGAGCGGAACGCCGCTCACCGCGGACACCGCGTGCCGGGAGCCGTCCCAGGCGGTGATCCGGTAGACCGGCTCGCGGTCGAGCATCTCCAGCCGCAGGGCGCGGGGGAAGCGGTCCTGGCCGGCCGCCGCCAGGGCCGCGTCCGGCGCCACCGCGACACGGTCGAGGGCGAGGCGCGGCAATCCGGCCCGGCGCTCGGCCTCGGTCAGCGCCGGGAAGCCGACATACATCATCACCAGCCCGGACCCGAACCAGATCACGAACAGCAGGCAGGTGACGATGCCGAGCCAGCGGTGGCCGAGATACAGCCACCGCTTCAGTCGCTTGAGCAGCCGGCGCCTCACCCTCAGAACGCCACGCTGTAGGCGACCTCGAACGAGCGCGGGCGCCCGAGCAGCCACGCGGTGGTCGAGCCGGTGATCGCGTAGGTCTCGTCGGTGAGGTTGTAGGCGCGCAGGCTCAGGCGCGAGGTGTCGGTGACGCGATAGTCCAGGGTCGCGTTCAGCACGGCGTAGGGATCGCGCCGGGCGGTGTTGGCGAAGTCGCCATAGGTCTCGCCGACCACCTGCACGCCGGCGCGCGCCTCCCAGCGCGGCGCGAAGGCCCAGGTCAGCCAGAGGTTGCCGACGAGTTCCGGCACGTTCTGCGGCTGGTTGCCGGCGAAGGACACCGCGACGCCGCCGACCGACTGGGCGAAGCGATCGTACTGCGCGTGCAGCAGGGCGAGGTTGCCCTCGACGCGCCACTCCTCCGACAGGCCCAGCGACAGGAACGCCTCGACGCCCTGCGCCGACTGGCTCCCGACCTGGACGGCGATGCCGGGATTGTTGATGTCGACGGTGAGGAGGTTGTCCTTGGTGATGCGGTAGCCGGCGAGCGTGAACTCCCCGCGCCCGCCCCAGAACGCCTGCTTGTAGCCGAGCTCGACCTGCTGCCCGGTCGAGAGCTTGAAGTCGCGCTGCGACACCGGAAGGCTGATCAGGCCGGTGACGGGATCGACCGCGGTGGCGTACTGGGCGTAGAGCGCCGAATCTGGGGTCGGGTTGAACACCGCGCCGACCCGGTAGGTGAGGGCCTGGAAGCTCTTGCTGAAGTCGTTGGCAGGGTTGCGCAGGTCGCTGCGGTGGATCGTCGGCGCCTCGTAGCGCAGGCCGGCGATGAGGGAGAGCCGGTCGGTCAGGAAGAGCCGGTCCTCGGCGAAGATCGCCGCCTGATCGGTCGAGGACCGGTAATCCGGGCCGGTGAGATTGACCCGCAGGAACGACCCCGGATCGAACGCGAACGGGTCGACCCGGCTCACCCCGCCGTACGGCGCGTTGTTGTTGCGCTGGAACTCGATGTGGTTGACCTCGAACCCGACCAGCCCCTCGTTGCGCAGGCCGAAGAGGCTGCCGCGCAGCGCGACGTCGAAGCGGTTGCCGATCTGCGCCTGATCGTGGACGATCTCGACGTAGTCGCTGCGCTCGACCTGCCGCGAGGCCGGCAGGTAGGCGTAGGACTCGACGTTGCGCCAGTGCCGGTTCGAGGTGAGATGGTAGGCGGTGTTGCGCACCGTCACGTCGGCGCTCGGCGTCCACTCGGCCTTGAGCTGGGTCCAGTTGTCCCGGAACACGATCAGGCCGTCGTCGACGTTGTAGTTGCGGAACCGGGTGCGCGGATCAATGCCGCCGGCGATGAGCGGCGTGCCGAAGTAGCGCATCGGCTCCTGGTAGCCGAAATCGTGCGACAGGGTGAAGGCGAGGTCCGGCGTCGCCTGATAGAGCAGGGCGCCCGAGATCGCGAGGTTCTGGAAGTCGCCGTTCTCGCGCAGCCAGCCGGCGGCCCGGTTGGCGCTGACGTTCAGCCGGTAGGCGACGCTCTCGCCGAGCGCGCCGCCGCTGTCGAGGGCGAGGCGGGTCACCGCGTCGGAGCCGATCGCGGCACGGGCCTCGTTGATCGCCACGAAAGTCGGCTTCTTCGGCACGACGTTGATCACGCCGCCGATCGCGCCCTCGCCGTACAGGACCGAGGCGGGGCCGCGCAGCACCTCGATGCGGTCGACGTTCCAGGTGTCGAACGGAAAGGTGATGGTGCCGTTGCCGACGAACAGGCGGGTGCCGTCGTAGAGCTGCATCACCGAGTTCAGCCCGGCGAAGCCGCGGGAGGTGAAGGCCGAGAAGCCGTTGCCCGGGGCGCCGACCGTGGTGATGCCGGTGGCGTTCTGGGTCACCGCCTCGGCGACCGTCTCCTGGCCGCGCTCGCGGATCTTCTGGCCGGGAATGATCTCGATGCTGGCCGGCGTCTCGATCGGGCTGAGCCCGAGGCGGCTGCCGCTGCGGCTCGGCGTCGTCAGGTTCAAGCCGGTGGGTGCGGCGGTGTAGGGCGCGTCGGCACGGCCCGCGACCGAGATCGCATCGAGCGCGATGGTCTCGGCCTCCTGGGCGGCGGCGGGCGCGGCTCCGAGGCCGGCGGAGAGGAGGAGCAGGCGCGCGAGGCGCCGCTCCGGCGAGCGGCGGATGGCAAGGGAAGTCACGACGGGAGAATCCGGGACGGCAGTGGCACGTCACCGCGAACCAGAAGTCTCGCCGGGGCGCCCGGGGGCGTCCGGTTCGGCTACCATCAGGACACCCCGCCCGACGTGCTCGCGTGTGACCACGGCTGACGGCAGGTCTCCTGGCTCGCGGGTCAGCGCCGGCCACCGTCTTCCCAGGGCTCGCGCCCCAGTGACGTGGTGGTGGCAGGCTCGCCGCTCACAGTTGCGGGGGCAGCCGCGGCTTGGGGCTCGGGGCCCGCACCGCATTCCCTTTTGATCCCCGTGAGGGGAACCGTCGCCGTGACACTATCCGGGCCACGAGCGAGGGGTCAACCGCGATCACCCGGCCGGATCGGAACCGTGCACCGATCGTCGGCAGGTGTGGTCCGTCATCCCCACTCGAACCGCTCCATGACGGCGAGCGCCTCGTCGCGCATCACGTCGCCCTCGACCTCCACCGCGCGCCAGCCCGGACGCCCGTCGATCCAGGCCGCCGCGGCCGACAGGTCGGCGTCGAACAGGCGCCGGGCCCCGGGCACGTCGGTGCCGCGGGCCGCGAACACGACGCGGCGCAGGCGGAGCTGCGTGATCACCACCGCGCACATCAGGCACGGCTCGCAACTGGTGTAGAGGGTGCAGTCCTGGAGCGGTCCGCGCTCGCCGAGCCGGCCCCAGGCATCGCGGATCGCGACCATCTCGCCGTGGGCGGTCGGGTCTTGGTCGGCGCGGACGGTGTTGTGGCCCTCGCCGACGACGACGCCGGACGGATCGACCACGACGGCACCGAACGGGGCCTGCCCGCTGTCGACGGCCACCGCCGCGTCCCGCGATGGCCCGCTCACGGTCCGCCCCCGATCTCCTGCATCAGGCGCGGCACCTCGGCGCCGAGTTCCCTCGCCAGGAAGCCGACGGGACCGACCGAGCCGGCGAGGCGGCGTCCCGCCTCGCCGTGCAGGTGGACGCCCCACAGGGCGGCCTCGGCGGGCGGGGCTCCCCGGGCGACGAGCCCGGCGATGAGGCCGGCGAGCACGTCGCCCGAGCCCGAGGTCGCGAGGCCGACGCCGCCTCCGGCATAGCTCCAGGCCCGGCTGTCGGGGGCGACGATGCAGGTGCGGGCCCCCTTCATCACGATCACCGCCCGGAAGCGCTCCGCGGCCTCACACGCGGCGGCGAGCGGGTCGCCCTCGACAGCCTCGCGCTCGCGGTCGAGCAGCCTGGCCATCTCGCCGGCATGCGGCGTCATGACAACGCGACCGTCGCAGGCGCGGACGACGTCCGGCCGCTCGGGCAATCCGTCGAGGGCGGCGGCGTCGAGCACGAAGCTCGCCTCGCCGGCGCCGAGGAGGGAGGCGGTCAGCGCCACCGTCGCATCGCCCTGTGCCATCCCGGGGCCGATCAGCACGGCGTCGCAACGGCCGACCCGCGGGACCAGCCGCTCGGCCGCCGCAGCGGGATCCAGGCCCCCTTCCGCGGTCTCGGAGAAGCCGATCACCAGCGCCTCGGGGACCGCCAGGGCCAGCCCCGAGGCGCAGGACGCGACGGTGGCGATCTGGACCTTGCCGGCCCCGGCCCGCATCACGGCGAGCGCCGCCAGGAGCACGCCGCCCGGCACCTCGACGCTTCCGCCGACCACCAGGGCACGACCGCGCTCGTCCTTGCTGCCGGCCTCGGGACGCGGCAGCGGCGTCCGGCGCAACAGGTCTGCCGTGAGTTCGGTGGGCGTCGGCATCCTGGCGCTTCCTTCAGCGTGCGGCGCGGCTGCGATCGGGCTCCGCGGTCACCGGCGCGCCGCCCTCGGCCACCGGGGCGACGAAGTTGTATCGGCTCAGGACGAGGGCACCGGACTGTCCGTGACGCGGGTCGAAGGCGTATTCGGTCACCGAGCAGTTGGCGACGTCGCCCTCGGCATCGATCGCGAGGATCTGGTCCTCGGTCATCCGCTCGATGAGGTAGCGCAGGCACAGGACCACGACCTGATGCGCCACGATCAGCACCCGCTGGCCCGGATAGTGCAGCGACACCGTGTCGAGGCTGCTGCGCAGCCGCAGGATGACGTCGCACCAGCTCTCGCCACCCGGCGGCCGGTGGTAGAACTTGCCGAGGAGGCGGCGGAACTCGGCCTGTTCCGGGTGCAGTTCGGTGATTCCGGCCCGGGTGAGCCGGTCGAGGATGCCGAACTCCTTCTCGCGCAGCCGCTCGTCGATCACGAAGTCCGGCATCGGCTCGGCGAGCCCGCCGGCCTCGCGGATCAGCGCCGCGGTGCGCTCGGCCCCGGAGGTAGGGCGAGGTGAGCACGACGTCGGGCCGCTCCGAGGCCGGCATCGCGGCGAACCAGCCGCCGACGGCCCGGGCCTGCTTCTCGCCGCGGGTGCTCAGCGGCACGTCGACGTCGCGCTCCGAGATGTCGATGCGCGCCAGCCCGGCGCGATCGGCCTCGTCCCGGGCGACGTTGCCCGCGCTCTCGCCGTGGCGAACGATCCAGATCCGGTCCGGCCAGCGCTGCGACATCGTTCACCTGCGTTAACGTCGCCCACCAACGCCGCCGGAGGCGATCGGTTCGCGGGGCCGCCGAGATTCCCCGCCGACGCGGCGATGCCGCGCTCCCCGCAGGCTGAAAATGTTCTAGAAAGACGGCACACGAGAAAACGCCATCGAGGAACCGCCGTGCAGACCAGCTTCACCCCCGCACAGCTCGCCGATCCGGCCATGGCGGCCTCGGAGAAGATCCTGCGGACCTGCGTGCATTGCGGCTTCTGCACCGCCACCTGCCCGACCTATCTGCTGCTCGGCGACGAACTCGACTCCCCCCGCGGGCGCATTTACCTGATCAAGGACATGCTGGAGGGCGGCAAGGCGGCGACGCCGGAGGTGGTCAAGCACGTCGACCGCTGCCTGTCGTGCCTGTCGTGCATGACGACCTGCCCGTCGGGGGTGCATTACATGCACCTCGTCGACCATGCCCGCGCCCACATCGAGCAGACCTACCGGCGGCCGGCCGGCGACCGGCTGATGCGGACGGTGCTGGCGCAGGTGCTGCCCTACCCGCGTCGCTTCCGCCTCGCGCTCCGCGGTGCCGCCGCGGCGCGGCCGTTCCGGTCGGTCGCCGCCCGGGTGCCGGGCATCGGAAGCCGCCTCGCCGCGATGCTCGACCTCGCGCCCTCGCCGCTGCCGGGTCGCAGTGCCGGAGACCGCCCCGGCACCTTCCCGGCCGCCGGAGCCCGGCGCGGCCGGGCCGCCCTGTTGCGCGGCTGCGCCCAGAGCGTATTGCGGCCGGACTTCAACGAGGCGGCGATCCGGCTCCTCACCCGCCACGGGATCGAGGTCGTGCAGGCCAAGGGGGAGGGCTGCTGCGGCGCGCTCACCCACCACATGGGCCGCGAGGACTCGTCGCACGCCCTGGCCCGCCGCACCATCGACGCCTGGATCGCCGAGATGGACGGTTCCGGCCTCGACGCCATCGTGGTCACGGCGTCCGGCTGCGGCACCACGATCAAGGATTACGGCTTCATGTTCCGCGACGATCCGGCCTATGCCGAGAAGGCGAGGCGAGTCTCGGCGATCGCCAGGGACGTGACCGAGTACGTCACGAGCCTCGGCCTGTCCGAGCCGGTGGTCGAGACCGACCTCGTCGTCGCCTATCACTCCGCCTGCTCGATGCAGCACGGGCAGGGGTTGCGCACCGAGCCGAAGGCGCTGCTGAAGCAGGCCGGCTTCACCGTGAAGGACGTGCCCGAGGGCCACATCTGCTGCGGCTCGGCCGGCACCTACAACATCCTCCAGCCGGAACTCGCCGGGCGCCTGCGCGAGCGCAAGGTCGCCAACATCGAGCGGATCAAGCCCGACCTGATCGCCACCGGCAACATCGGCTGCGCGACGCAGATCGGGAAGGGGACCGCGATCCCGATCGTGCACACGGTCGAGCTGCTCGACTGGGCGACCGGCGGCCCGCGCCCGGCTGCCCTCGACGGCGTGCCGGATCGTCGGCCGGCGCTCGCGGCGGCGGAGTGACCGCGCCGCGCGGGCTTGCCTGAACGCGGGCGGAGAGGCGAAACAGAGATCGTCCCCGCACAGGAGATCCTCGCCTTGAGCCTCGCATCCGTCCGCGCGCACCTCGCCGCCGTCGCCCCCGACCTCACCGTCCTCGAAACCGAGGCGAGTTCGGCCACGGTGGCGCTGGCGGCCGAGGCGCACGGCGTCGAGCCGGCCCGGATCGCCAAGACGCTGTCGCTGCGGGTCGGCGACCGGGTGATGCTGGTGGTGGCGCGGAGCGACGCCCGCCTCGACAACCGCAAGGTCAAGGCGGCGTTCGGCGGCAAGGCGCGGATGCCGGGACCGGAGGAGGTCGAGGCCCTGACCGGGCACCCGGTCGGCGGCGTGTGCCCGTTCGGGCTGGTCTCGCCGCTGCCGGTCTATTGCGATGTCGGGTTGAGGGCGTTCGACGAGGTGGTGCCGGCCGCGGGGTCGCCGAACAGCGCGGTGCGACTGTCACCGGACCGGATGGCGGCCCTCACCGGGGCCGAATGGGTCGATGTCTGCCAGGAGGCCGGCCGAGAAGCGGACAAAGGGGCCGACGAAGCCTGAGCAGACGGGAGGCCGGTCACGGAGTTCACCGCGCCGGCCGCCCGTCGACGTCACTCGACGCTGAGCGCGACGAAGCGGACCTCGCCCTGGGCGTTGGAAACCAGGAGCAGCGCCGACTTGCGGCCATCCTTCTTGAGCTGATCCAGGCGGCGGGTCACGTCGGACGGGTTGCCCACCGGCTCCTGACCCACCTCGACGATGAGGTCGCCGGGCTGAATCCGCTTGTCGGCGGCGCTGGAATTGGGATCGACCCGGGTGACGACGACGCCCTTGACGCCGTCCTTGATGCTGAAGCGCCGCCGCAGGTCGTCGGTCAGGCCCGAGAGATTGAGGCCGAGCGCCTGACGAGTGACGTCCGCCTCCGGCTGCGGCCGGGTGAGGGCGGCCTGCTGCTGCGGCTTGTCGTTGTCCTCGAGCCGGCCGAGGGTGACCTGCCGGTTCGACTCCTGGCCCTTGCGCATCGTCATCACGTCGACGGTCTTGCCGACCGGGGTCGCCGCGACGATGCGGGGCAGGTCGCTCGAACTCTTCACCTCGGTGCCGTTGAAACGGGTGATGACGTCGCCGACCTCGAGCCCGGCAGTCTTGGCCGGCCCCTTGTCGTCGACGCCGGCGATCAGCGCCCCGCGGGTGCCGCCCTTGAGGCCGAGCGCCTCGGCGGTGGTCTCGTCGACGTTCTGGATCTTGACGCCGAGCCAGCCGCGGCGGGTCTCGCCGAACTGGCGCAACTGGTCGATGACCGGGCCGGCGGTCGCGGTGGGAACCGCGAAGCCGATGCCGACCGAGCCGCCGGTCGGAGACAGGATCGCGGTGTTGATGCCGATCACCTCGCCGTCCATGTTGAACAGCGGGCCACCCGAGTTGCCCTTGTTGATGGCGGCGTCGGTCTGGATGTAGTTGTCGTAGGGGCCGGACTCGATGTTGCGGCCACGGGCCGAGATGATGCCGGCCGAGACCGAGCCGCCGAGGCCGAACGGGTTGCCGATCGCGATCACCCAGTCGCCCGGGCGCATCTTCTCCGAATCGCCGAGCGGCACCGCCTTCAGCGGCTTGTCCGGGTCGGGCTTCACCCGCAGCACCGCGAGGTCGATCTTCGAATCCTTGCCGATCAGCTCCGCCTTCAGCCGCCGTCCGTCGTGCAGGATCACCTGGATGTCGTTGGCGTCGCCGATGACGTGGTTGTTCGTCACCACGATGCCCGAGGCGTCGATGATGAAGCCGGAGCCGAGGGAGTTCGAGCGCCGGGAGGGCCGCTGCTGCTGCTGCTCGCCGCCCCCGCCGCGGCGGTTGAAGAACTCCTCGAACAGATCCTCGAACGGCGTGCCCTGCGGCAGTTGCGGCAGCGTGCGCCCCTTCGCCTCGACGGTGGTCGAGGCGGAGATGTTGACCACCGCGTCGGTCACCTGCTCGGCGAGGTCGGCGAGCGAGGCCGGCCCCTTGGCGTGGGCGACCGAGGGCAGCGAGGCGGTGCCGACGGAGAGCGCGAGGAACGCGCCCGCCAGGGCGGGAAGGCGCCTGCGGACGGAGGAACGGCGCGCTGGCGCGCCCGTGGCATCGGCCATCGAAGACCTCGTGGTGAGAAGGGGCGGGAGTATCGTCATCGAACGAGGCCGGCTCTCGAAGGCTCTGGGCTGTCCCGCAGCGGGACGCCGCGCGGAGGCACCTTAGATCGGGCTCCGTGCGGCCTCTTCAAGAGACGGGGTCAGGCGAACAGAAGCCGCACCACGCCGACCACGATCACCCCGGCCACCGCCGAGGCGATGCCGACGAGCCGCATGCGCTCAACCGGCGACTGCGCGGCCTCGGCCATCGCCCGGCGCATCGCGCCGGGAAAGGCCGCGCAGAGAAGGCCCTCGATCGCGAGCGCGAGGCCGAGGGCGGCAACGAGGTCCTTCACGATGCATCAACTACTGTCCGGTGGCAGCCGGAGCCGGAGAACCGGCCCGCGCCCGACCAGCCGGATCGTTGAAGTAGCGGAAGAACTCCGAGTTCGGGCTCATGACCAGCCGGGTGTCGGATCCGGTCAGGCCCTTCTCGTAGGCCTGCATCGAGCGGTAGAACGCGAAGAAGCCCGGATCCTGACCGAACGCCTCGGCGAGGATGCGGTTGCGGTCGGCGTCGCCCGAGCCGCGCAACTGGTCCGATTGCTGCTGCGCCTCGGCGAGGAGCACGGTGACGTCGCGATCCGCCTTGGCCTTGATCGTCACCGCGACCTGCTGGCCGTTGGCGCGCAGATCCGCGGCCTCGCGCTGACGCTCGGTCTGCATGCGCTGATACACGGCCTGACTGTTCGCCGCCGGGAGATCGACGCGGGTGAGTCGCAGGTCGATGATCTCGATGCCGAGATTCTTGGCCTGCCGGTTCACGTCTTCCTGGATCCGGTTCATCAGCCCCTCGCGGTCGGTCCGCACGATGGCGTCGCGCGAGGCGCTGGCCAGCACGTTGCGGGTCGCCGCGTTGGTGAAGCTCGACAGGCGCTGGTTGGCCAGCGCGATGTTGTTCACCGCCTGATAGAACCGCAGGGGATCGCTGATCTTGTAGCGTGCGAAGGCGTCGACTTCGAGGTTCTGCCGGTCGGCGGACAGGACCGTCTGGACCGGCAGGTCGAGGTCGAGCAGGCGCTTCTCGAACACCACCACGGTCTCGAGGAACGGGATCTTGAAGTAGAGGCCCGGCTTGTCGGTGCCGGCCTGGTTCAGCACCGTGCGGACGCGGCCGAGCTGGAGCACCAGCGCCTGCTGGGTCTGGCCCACGGTGAACGCCGAGGCGTAGACCAGGATCGCCAGCACGGCCGCCAGGCCGACGAGAACGGTACGGACGGTCTGCGAGTTCATCGGGCGCTCCCCTGGGTCTGGGCGCCCTGGCGCACCGGCGCGAACTCGTTGAGCGGCAGGACCGGCACCACTCCGGCGCTGGCGGTCGAGCCGCCGGCGGTGTTCTGGTCGATGATCACCTTGTTCACGCTGCCCAGCACCTTCTCCATGGTGTCGAGGAACATCCGCTCGCGGCTGACCTCGGGCGAGACCTTGTAGGACTCGTAGACCTCCCGGAACCGGGCGGCCTGACCGGTCGCCTCGGCCGTCGCCTGCGTCTTGTAGGCTTCGGCCTGCTGCACGATCTGGGACGCCTTGCCGCGGGCTTCCGGCACGACGCGGCTGGCATAGGTCTCGGCCTCGTTGCGGGCCCGCGCGGCGTCCTGCTGGGCCGCGTTGACGTCGATGAAAGCCTGACGCACCTCGGGCGGCGGGCTGACGCCCTGGAGCTGCACGACGTTGATCAGCACGCCGGCGCCGTAGGAATCGAGCGCCTTCTGGATGATCTCCTGGACCTCCTGGGACACGCTCGACTGCTCGGTGGTGAGGATCCGCTGGATCTGCCGGCGCCCGATCACCTCGCGCATCGCGCTCTCGGCGACCGCCTTGATCGTTCCCTCCGGGTTCTGGAGGTTGAACACGAACTCCTCCGCCTTGGCCGGGTTGACCCGCCACTGCACGTCGAAGTCGATGTCGACGATGTTGTCGTCGCCGGTGAGCATCAGGCTCTCCTCCGGGACGTCGCGCGAGCGCTGCGAGCCGGCGCCGGAGCGGTAGCCGATCTGCACGCTGTTGACCTGCCCGACATTCGGCTTCACCACCGCGCCGACCGGGTAGGGGAAGTTGTAGCGCAGGCCCTCGCCGGCCTGTCCGGTGTAACGGCCGAAGACGGTGTTGATGCCGACCTGGTTCGGCGCCACCGTGTAGAACCCGGTCGCCAGCCACAGCACGGCGACGAGGAGCACCACGAGCCCGATGCCCTTGGCGCCGACCGGGCCGCCGCCCGGCACGAGGTTGCGCAGGCGGTCCTGGCTGCGGCGCAGCAGGTCCTCGAGGTCCGGCGGCTGGTTTCCGCCGCCGCCGCCCCACGGACCGCCGCCGCCACCGCCGCCCCGGCCCCAGGGGCCGCCCCCGTTGCCACCGCCGCCGCCACCGCTCTGATTACTCCAAGGCATGCTCGCCCGCGTCCTTTCCTGGCCGGCACGCCCCGCGCTGGCGCGTCCCGCGCGGCTCTCGAATGGATGTCCGCACTCGTCGAAGCTGCGATATCGGCCGGCCGTGGCCCGAAAGCAACCTCTGCCGGCCGCGCTACCCTCAAGGTTCTTCCGTCCCGGGGCGGTTTCATCGCCGCACCATCGCACCGAGATGAAAACTGCTTCTCAAACGTGGCGGTCGAGGGTCACGAAGCAGAAAGCATGCTCGTCATCTGGTCCCGCGGGATGTGCCTCACGGAACGTCTCTCGGAAAACACCGCGGGGAACGTCCGGGAACACGGCGTCGCCGTCCGGGCTGGCGGACACCCGGGTCAGGTAGATCCGGTCGGCCTGCGGCAAGGCGAGCCCGTAGATCTCGCTCCCCCCCGCGATCATCACCTCCGAGACGTCTCCCGCCTGCCGCAAGGCGTCGTCCCAGCTCACCGCCGTGACGACATCGAGGGACGACCAGCCGCGGTCGCGCGTCATGACGATGACGCGCCGTCCGGGAAGCGGCCGCCCGATCGCGTCCCAGGTGCGCCGGCCCATGATGACGGGCTTGCCCATGGTGAGCGACCGGAACCGTCGCAGGTCGGAACGCAGGCGCCAGACCAGGGCGTTGTCGCGCCCGATGACGCCATTCTCGGCGACGGCTACGATGATGCTGATGGTTCTCGGTCGGGTCTCGGTCATACCGCCACCGGAGCCCGGATGCCCGGATGCGGGTCGTAGCCCTCGATCGCGATGTCGTCGTAGCGGAACGCGAACAGCGAGCGCACCTCCGGATCGAGCTGCAGCCGGGGCAGGGGGCGCAGGTCGCGGCTGAGCTGCTCGCGCGCCTGGGTGAGATGGTTCACGTACAGGTGGGCGTCGCCGAGGGTGTGGACGAAGTCGCCGGGCTTCAGCCCGGTCGCCTGCGCCATCATCGCGGTCAGCAGCGCGTAGCTCGCGATGTTGAACGGCACGCCGAGAAACACGTCGGCCGAGCGCTGGTAGAGCTGGCACGACAGCCGCCCGTCCGCGACGTAGAACTGGAACAGGCAGTGGCAGGGCGCCAGCGCCATGCGGTCGAGGTCGGCGGGGTTCCAGGCCGACACCACCAGCCGGCGCGAGTCCGGGTTGCGGCGGATCTCGTCGAGCACCCAGGCGATCTGATCGACGCTGCCGCCGTCGGGCTTGGCCCAGGAGCGCCACTGCCTGCCGTAGACCGGGCCGAGGTCGCCGCGCTCGTCGGCCCACTCGTCCCAGATCGTGACGCCGTTCGACTGCAGGTAGGCGACGTTGGTGTCGCCGGCGAGGAACCACAGCAGCTCATGGATGATCGACCGCAGGTGCAGCCGCTTCGTGGTCACGAGCGGGAAGCCCTCGGCGAGGTCGAAGCGCATCTGGTGCCCGAAGACCGAGAGCGTGCCGGTTCCGGTCCGGTCGTGCTTCTCGACCCCGTGGTTGAGGATCCGCTGGAGGAGATCGTGATAGGGGCGCATTGCGTTCCTCCGAGCCCGCGATGCTACTCCATTCCGGCCGCCGGCCACACCTCTCCGGACGGGTTGTCCGCAACCAAATCACGACGCGGTTGACGACCGGACCGGCCCGGCGGCTCCGGGACGAAAGGCCGGCCAACGTCGCGTCACGCAGCCCGGCCCAGCATCACCGCGACCACCGCGCCGTTGCTCGCGGCGTGCAGCAGGATCGAGGCCCACAGGCTTCCGCACCACAGCCGGACGGCGCCGAGCACGAGGCCGAGCGGCAGCACCGAGACCGGCTGCGCCCAGCCCCGCTCGGCGTGGCCGAGCGCGAACAGGACGGCGGCGAGCGCGACGGTGGCGGCGGGCGGGAGCAGGGAGCGGGCACGGGCGAAGAGATCGCCGCGAAACAGCATCTCCTCCGCCACCGGTGCGAGCACCACCAGCCAGACGATCCAGGCCGCCAGCGCGGTTCCGGTGGCGAAGGACGGCACCTGCCAGACGCGGGCCAGCGGTGCGCCGGCGGCCAGCGCCAGCGCGGCGGTCCAGGCGATCTGCAGCGGCGGCCACAGCAGCACCAGCACGACGAGGCGTCCGGGCCTGCGCGGCGCGACGAAGCCGAGGGCCCTGGCCCAGTCGCCGCCGTGGCGGGCGCGGGCGCGCCACAGCACGAGTCCGGCGAGGATCGGCAGCGGCACCATCGCGAGGGTGAGGGCACGCAGCCCGGCCCGATCCGGTCCGGTAAACGGAAAGTCGCCGAGTTGCAGGCCGTGGCGCAGGAAAAGCCGCTCGGCGCCCACGACCGCGCCGAGGGCGAGAAGGCCGGCCGCCGCCAGCAGCAGCGGGACGCGCAGCACCAGCGCGAGCAGGGCGAGGAGCCGCGACCGGTGCCGCGTCGACACGGCCGCCGGATCCGGCACGGAATGGCGATCGATGGGCTTCAAAACCGGCGCGAGTGCCCCTATATTCGCTTTGCCGGTCGCAAGGCCGGCTATGGCGATAAACGTTCTTCGGAATAAACCTATCGGACCCGGGGGCGGTACCCGGCGCCTCCACCCGAACCCAGGCCGGTCCACACGGACTGGGTTTCGGCGGGGGCGAAATAGGATCGACGAGGGCGTAAAGGTTGGACTTTCGCTCGGCATGGTTCCGCCGTTATCGGGCCAATGCAATAGTTGCCAACGACAACTTTGCTCCGGTGGCGGTGGCCGCGTAAGCGGTCCCCAAGACCAAACGAAGTCCTGGCGGGTAGCACCGCATAGGCGGGGTTCGGAGGCACCTGGCAACAGAAGCCTCCACTCAATTCCTCTCCGACCGGCCGCCGCGGCACCAGGCAAGCGACTGTTTATGGCAGACGATCTGATTCGCTACGATCTCCTGGTGCAGGACGCACTCCGCAGCGTGGTGCGCAAGGTGATCGGCGACGCCGCCCGCGACGGCCTGATGGGCGACCACCACTTCTACGTCTCGTTCCGGACCGACTATCCCGGCGTGCGGATCTCGCAGCGCCTGCGGGAGAAGTATCCGCAGGACATGACGATCGTGCTCCAGCACCAGTTCTGGGATCTCGGCGTCACCGAGCACACCTTCGAGGTCGGCCTGTCGTTCTCCGGCGTGCCGGAGCGGCTCCTGGTGCCGTTCGAGGCGGTGAGCGGGTTCTTCGACCCCTCGGTCCAGTTCGGCCTCAAGTTCGAGCTCAACGACGGCAGTGCCCCGAGCGAGGAGAGCCCGGCCGTGGCGACTCCGAACCTGCGGGCGATCCGCGGCGCCGGCTCCGAGCCGACCGAATCGGCACCGAAGGTTCCGGCCGTCGCCAGCAGCGTTCCGAAGCTCCCCGCGACGGCGCCGGAGAAGCCGGCGGCCGAGGCCGAGGACACCGAGGCCGACGCGCCGGCCGAGGGCGGCGCGTCCGTCGTCAGCCTCGACGCCTTCCGCAAGAAGAACTGAGGCCGGCGCGGCTCACCGCCGCGCCGTCACCTGCATGCGCAGGCCCTCGGCCGGGCGCAGCGTGACCCGATGCAGCGGCACGACCGGTCCCGCGCTCGCCGGCCGCTCCAGACGCACGGCGTGCAGCAGGTGGCCGAGCACCAGCGTCGCCTCCATCACCGAGAAACTCTGTCCGATGCAGACCCGCGGGCCGGCTCCGAACGGCAGGTAGGCGAAACGGTCGATGCCGCCGCGGTTCCCGGGCAGGAAGCGCTCGGGCATGAAGGCGTCCGGGTCGTCCCAGAGCCGGCGGTGCCGGTGCAGGACGTAGGGCGCCACCGTCACCAGCGAACCGCGCGGGATCTTGATCCGGCCGATGCGGTCGTCGCCGAGCGCCTGCCGGCTCATGAACGGCACCGGCGGAAACAGCCGCATCGCCTCCTCCAGCGCCGCCCGGGTCCAGGGCAGGGCATCCGCCTGCGGCGCGTCCGACGCCGCGAAGGCGGCGTCGATCTCGGCCTCGACGGCGGCACGCGCCTCCGCGTCCTGCGACAGGCAGTAGAGAGTCCACGTCAGGGCGTTGGCGGTGGTCTCGTGGCCGGCGCCGATGAAGGTCACAATGTTCGCCTTCACCTCCAGATCGGACAGGCCGCGGCCGGTCTCGGGATCCTGCGCCCTGAGCAGCAGCGACAGCAGGTCGTGCGGCGCCTCGCCCCGGGCCAGCACCGCGCGGCGGCGCTCGATCAGCTCGTCCACCACCTCGGCGAAGAAGCGCAGGGCGGGGCGGGCACGCAGGCGGCCGATCCGCGGCACCCAGTCCGGCATCCCGAACACGTCGAGGGGGTCGATCGGCCCGAGGGCCTCGAAGTAGCGGGTGATCGCCCGCCCGAGGGCGTCCGGATCCCGCGGCAGGCCGTGGGTGAAGATCGTGCGCTCCAGCACGTCGAGGGTGACGCGGGTCATCTCCAGGGCGACGTCGATGCTGTGGCCGTCGCGACGGGCCACCCGCCGGGCGAGCTTGCCGGCGGCCGCGCTCATCGGCGCGTGGAAGCCGGCGACGTGGCGGGGCGAGAAGATCGGCGCCAGGGTCCGGCGCTGCAGGCGCCACTCGTCGCCCTCGGCGGTGAGCAGGCCGTTGCCGAGGCCGGGGGCCAGCACCCGGCGCTGAAGGTCGTCCTTGCGGTAGTTGGCGGCGTTGTCGACGAGGATGCGGCGGATCGCCGACGGCTCGCTGACCACCGTGATCCGCCCGAGGGCGCCTTCCCCGGCGACGATCGGCTGCTCGAAATGCTCGGCGAACCAGGTGGTGATCGGGTTGGCCCGCGCCGCCCTGAGAAAGGTGAACAGGTCCATCGGCTCGGTGCGCGGCGGCGGCACCACCGGACGGAACAGCGACCGGGACCGCGGGACGGCCTCCTCGGCGAGGGTGTCGGACATTCGCTCTCCTCGGATGGGGACGTCCCCGGGGCGATCCGGCGAATCACTGTCGCGCAACCGCCGCACTTGGCTTAAGTAGGCGCCGTCCGGACCCACCAAAGAGGCCATGATGTCGCCGAGCGAGACCGCCACCCGTACCGAATCCGATACGTTCGGGCCGATCGAAGTCCCGGCGCATCGCTATTGGGGGGCGCAGACCCAGCGCTCGATCCAGAACTTCCGGATCGGCACCGAGCACATGCCGGCGCCGCTCGTTCACGCGCTCGGCCTCGTCAAGCAGGCGGCCGCGCTGGTGAACAAGGACCTCGGCGTGCTCGACGCGAAGGTCGCCGACGCCGTCGCCGCCTCCGCGGCCGAGGTCGTCGAGGGCCGCCACGACGACGAGTTCCCCCTGGTGGTCTGGCAGACCGGGTCGGGCACCCAGTCGAACATGAATGCCAACGAGGTCATCGCGAGCCTCGCCAACGAGCGTCTCGGGGGCAAGCGCGGCGGCAAGTCGCCGGTGCACCCGAACGACCACGTCAACCGCGGCCAGTCCTCCAACGACACCTTCCCGACCGCGATGCACATCGCGGTGGCCCGCGAGATCAACGACCGGCTGATCCCGGCGCTGCACCACCTGCACGGCGCCCTCGACGCGAAGGCGAAGGAATTCGCCGACATCGTCAAGATCGGCCGCACCCATCTCCAGGACGCGACCCCGGTCACCCTCGGCCAGGAATTCTCCGGCTACGCCGCGCAGATCTCCCTCGGCGGCGCCCGGGTCGCCGCGACCCTGCCGGGCGTGCTGGCGCTGGCCCAGGGCGGCACCGCGGTCGGCACCGGCCTCAACGCCCATCCGGACTTCGCGGAGAAGTTCGCCGCCAAGGTCGCCGAGCTGACCGGCCTGCCCTTCGCCTCGGCCGACAACAAGTTCGAGGCGCTCGCCACCCACGACGCCCTGGTCTTCACCCAGGGCGCGCTCAGCGCGCTGGCGAGCGGCCTGTTCAAGATCGCCAACGACATCCGGTTGATGGGATCGGGCCCGCGCTCCGGCCTCGGCGAGATCTCGCTGCCGGAGAACGAGCCCGGCTCCTCGATCATGCCCGGCAAGGTCAACCCGACCCAGGCCGAGGCGATGACGATGGTGTGCTGCCAGGTGATCGGCAACGGCACCACGGTGTCGATGGCCGGCAGCCAGGGCCATTTCGAGCTGAACGTGTTCAAGCCGGTGATCGGCAACGCGGTGCTGCAATCGGTGCGGCTGCTCGCCGACGTGGCGGTGAGCTTCGCCGACAACTGCGTCGTCGGCATCAAGCCGAACAACGACCGCATCGCCGACCTGATGAGCCGCTCGCTGATGCTCGTCACCGCGCTCGCCCCGACGATCGGCTACGACAAGGCCGCCGAGATCGCCAAGACGGCGCACAAGAACGGCACCACGCTGAAGGACGAGGCCCTGCGCCTCGGCTACGTCACCGCCGAGCAGTTCGACGCGGTGGTGCGGCCCGAGACGATGCTGGCGCCGAGCGCCGAGTAACGCTCCCCCTCTGGTGCCCGCCGGACTTTGCGGGCACCTTGAGCCATCCAGCCGGCGCGGTCCTTTGCGTGGTCCGCGCCGTTTCCGTAGGCGGAGGATCGGCCGATGGCGGAGATCATCAACCTGAAGCAGGTGCGCAAGGCGCGGGAGAAGGCGGCCAGGACCGAGGAGGCGGCCCGCAACCGCGCCGCCTTCGGCCGGCCGAAGGCGGCGAAGACCCGGGCCGAGACCCAGAAGGCCCTGGAGCAGTCCCGGCACGAGGGTCACCGGCTGGCGAAACCCGATCCCACCGAGGAATGAGCCGGGAGGATCGCCGCCCGGAGCAGGCGGCCGGCCACCTCAAGCGCTCGGTGATGATCGCCGGCCATCGCACCAGCGTGTCCCTCGAAGCACCGTTCTGGGACGCCCTGCGCCATCTCGCGGAGGCGCGCGGCGTCTGGATGCAGGCGCTGATCGGCGAGGTCGATGCCGGTCGCAGCGGACAGAACCTGTCCTCGGCGATCCGGGTCTTCGTGCTGCGGGCGGTGTGGCCGGGCGAGACCTCTGCGCCGGGCTGATCCCGCCCCGCCAAGCGGGTTTCGCAAACGTGGCCACCGGTTTCGCGACGAGAACCTGCGGCACGACAAGAACCCGAGCGGACGAAGCGTCGGCACGCCGACGCAAGTCTGCTCAGGTCGGGAACGCGAAGGTCGCGTAGGCCGGCTTCTCGACACCGACGGCGCGGTGCTCGACCTCGATCGCCTCGCCGGCGGCGAGCGCGTCGGACAGCCGGTCGAGGCGCAGCAGGGCGAGGCCGCGGCCTCCGGCGGCGCTGCCGGTCTGGCCGAGGGTGCGCTGCCCGGCGGTGACCGGAGTTCCCGGCGCCGCGACCGCGCCGTCGCGGTAGACGAGGCCGACGACGCGGGTGCGGGCGGTGCCGCGGTGCTGCATCCGCGACACCACCTCCTGCCCGACGTAGCAGCCCTTGCGGAAATCGACCCCGCCGAGCTGGTCCATCCCCGCCTCGTGCGGGAAGGCGTCGCCGAGGGCGTAATCGGCGCCGCTCTCCGGCACCGCGTGGGCGATGCGGTGGGCCTGGTACCGGTCCGGCGTCGCGTCGGCGGCCGGCGCCCCGGTCTCCGGCGGGTAGAGCCGCCAGCCGAGATCGGGCAGGCGGCCATCCCGCAGGCTCCCGTCCGGGGCCGGGGCGTCCCAGCCGGCGAGGACGGCGAGCGGGGCCGGCGCCACCGTCACCTTGGCGCGCAGGCGGTAGAGAGACAGCCGCTTCACGAGGTCGGCGACGCGGTCGCGCAGGACATCGAGGCGGAAGCCGTCCCCGTCGCGGGACACCAGGAAATCGAACAGGATCTTGCCCTGGGGCGAGAGCAGGGCACCGAGTCGGGCCTCGTCCTCCGGCAGCGTCTCGACGTTGCAGGTCAGCAGACCCTGGAGAAAGCTCGTGGCATCGGGACCGGCGACGGCGACCACGGCACGATCCGGCAGGGGGGCGAGGGGCATCGCGGCTCACATCCTTCCCCGGGGCCGCGCTTGAACCCCGGCGAGGGCTGACATAAGCCCGCACGGCCCCGCCCTCAATGCACCGGAGGTTGCCGCCCATGGGTCAGAGCGTCCCCAGCCAGAGCTTCGATCTCCTCCTGTGCGGCGGCACGGTCGTCAACCAGGACGGCATCGGCGCCGCCGATATCGGCGTGCGCGACGGGCGCATCGCGGCGATCGGCGACCTGTCGCAGGCGAGCGCCGGAACGGTGCGCGATTGCCGCGGCCTGCACCTGCTGCCGGGTGTCATCGACAGCCAGGTCCATTTCCGCGAGCCGGGGCTCGACCACAAGGAGGATCTGGAGACCGGCTCGCGCGCCGCGGTGATGGGCGGCGTCACGACGGTGTTCGAGATGCCGAACACCGACCCGCAGACGACGACCCCCGAGGCCCTCGCCGACAAGGTGCGGCGCGGCCACCACCGGATGCACTGCGACTTCGCGTTCTGGGTCGGCGGCACCCACGAGAACGCCGCCGACGTCGCCGAACTGGAGCGCCTGCCGGGAGCGGCCGGCATCAAGGTGTTCATCGGCTCCTCGACCGGCTCGCTCCTCGTCGAGGACGATGCCGGCATCGCCGAGATCCTCAAGCGCATCCGCCGCCGCGCCGCGTTCCACGCCGAGGACGAGGCGATGCTGCGCGAGCGCCGCTCGCTGCGGGCGCCGGGCGATCCCTCCTCGCATCCGGTCTGGCGCTCGCCGGAGGCCGCCCTGAAGGCGACGCAGCGCCTCGTGCGCCTCGCCCGCGAGACCGGGGCGCGCATCCACGTCCTGCACATCTCGACCGCCGAGGAGATGCGCTTCCTCGCCGAGCACAAGGACGTGGCGACGGCCGAACTGACCCCGCACCACCTGACCCTCGACGGTGCCGAGGCCTACGCCCGCCTCGGCACGCTGGTGCAGATGAACCCGCCGGTGCGGGATGCCGCCCATCGCGAGGTGCTGTGGTGGGGCCTGAACCAGGGCGTCGCCGACGTGCTCGGCTCCGACCACGCGCCGCACACCCTCGAAGAAAAGGCCAAGCCCTATCCCGATTCGCCATCGGGGATGACCGGGGTGCAGACGCTGGTGCCGGTCATGCTCGACCACGTCGCCGCCGGGCGCCTGTCGCTGGCGCGCCTCGTCGACCTCACCAGCGCCGGTCCCAAGCGCCTGTTCGGGCTCGCCCGCAAGGGGCGGCTCTCGGTCGGCTACGACGCCGACGTCACGGTCGTCGATCTCAAGCGGCGCGAGACGATCACCAACGGCTGGATCGCCTCGCGCTGCGGCTGGACGCCCTACGACGGCGTCGCCGTCACCGGCTGGCCGGTCGGCACGGTGGTGCGCGGCCACACGGTGATGTGGGAGGGCAGCCTGGAGGAGGCGTCCCGCGGCGAGGTGGCGAGGTTCGAGGAGGCGTTCCCCGCGCGCTGAGCGTCGGAGGCGCTCTCAGGCCGTCGCGGCCAGCGCGACGGATGGAGGCAGGGTCCGGCGCGCCGGCGGTCTCAGCCGCACGAGGTCGCCGAGGCGCACCGCCTCGTCGGGCGCCGGGCCGCCGACGCGGGTGCCGAAGCCGAGGGCGAAGGACAGCGACAGGCGCTGGTCCGCCGGGATGCCGAAGACGTCGAGGGCCGCGAGGAACGCCTCGCGGAAGCTGCGCACCCCGCACCATTCCTTCTCGGACAGGTGCAGCGGCCACTCCCAGTACCCGTCCGGACGCCGTGCCGGGAGGGTGTCGCGGGCGATGAAGTAGCCGGTGGCGCGATGCTCGAGCCCGTCCGCCAGCACGGACCAGTCGCGGTTCTCGAAGAGGGCGGCGTCGTCCTTGCGAAGGTCGTCCTGGCAGAATGCGTCCATCGGGGCCTCGTCGCGTCCGGTGCCTGCCCTTGCCGCCCGGCAAGGCTCATCATGGAACATGACGCGAACATTGCGGCGATTCACCAGATTCGTCAACCTCAATCCGCGAACGTTCTCGGAACATTCACCTCTGGCGCGCCGACCCGGCCCACGCCATCTGCCCAGGATCGAAGGGGGCGACATGACCACGACCCGGACGAGCCAGGACGCCGCCGCGCTCAAGCGGCTGGAGACCCTGCGTCCCACCTACGAGCGGCTGCGGGAGGACCGCATCCGGGCCGAGAGCGACGTGGCGCGGCTGACCCGCGAACTGGAGGTCGCCCGCGCCCAGGCCCGCGAGGAACTCGGCACCGACGACGAGGCGGAGATCAGGGCGATGATCGAGGCGGTGAGAGCGGAGAACGCCCGGCAGGTCGCCGAGTTCGCCGAGGCGGTGCAGGAGGTCAGGGACCGCCTCGCCGCCCTGCCGGAGCCGCGTTGAGAGGCATGGTGCCGACGGACGTGGTCATGCGCGCCGATGAGGCGGCCGACGCCGTGGCGCGCCTCGGCCGGATCCTGGCCCAGGCCGAGGCCCGGCGCGAGGCCGTGCGGGCCGGGATCGAGGCCAGGGCCGCCGCCGTGGCGGCGGCCAAGGGGCGTCTCGCGCAGCGGGACGCGATCGACACCTGCCTGCGCGAGTTGCAGCAGGACGCCCACCAGCGCAGCCTCGCCAGCTTCGAGACCCTGCTGAGCGCCCTGGTGCAGGAGGTGCTGCCGGGGGAGAAGCCGGTCTCGCTCGAACTCGCCACGGAGCGCGGCCTGCCCGCCCTCGACATCGGCCTGATGCGGCCGGATGGCGGCCGCGAGGACGTTCTGGAGGACAACGGCGGCGCGATGACCAACGTCGTCGGCATGGCGCTGCGGCTGATCGCGGTGGTCAAGGCCGGCGTCGGGCGCTTCCTCGCCCTCGACGAGGCCGATTGCTGGATCTCGCCCGACCGGGTGCCGGCCTTCTACCGGGTGCTGGAGGACGGCGCCGCGCGCCTCGGGGTGCAGTGCCTCGCGATCTCGCACCACGATCTCGGCGCGGTCGGCGCCGGCATGGCGGTGAGCCGGGTCGCAGGGCGGCCGGCCACCGGCGTCGCCATCGACGGCCCGGCCGAGGGCTGCGCGGCCGCCTGGGCGCCGGACCGGCCGGGCTTCCGCTTCATCCGCCTCGTCGACGTCCAGGGCTTCGCCGACGCGACCCTGCCGCTCGGCCCCGGCGTCAACGCGCTGATCGGGCCGAACAACACCGGCAAGTCGACGGTGATCCGCGCCCTGCGGGCGGTGTTCTACGGTGAGGCCCGCGACAGCCTGGTGCGGGCCGGCGCCGCCTCCGCCCGGATCGAGATCGGCGTCGCCGCGGCGCGAACCCTGCGCTTCGTGCGCCAGCCCAGGCGCAGCCCGGTCAACCTGTGGTCGCTGCACGAACCCGATGGCAGCGTCGCGGTCGAGGGCGGCACGCGGCTCGAGACCGGGGGGCGCGAGGTGCCGGACTGGGTCGAGCGGCTGTTCGGCATCCGCCGGGTCGAGGACCTCGACCTCCACGTCGCGCACCAGAAGTTTCCGGTCTTCCTCCTCGGCGAGAAGCCCGCGAAGCGGTCGGCCGTGCTGTCGATCGGGCGTGAAGCCGGCATCGTCCGCGACATGCAGGCGATCCAGCGCGAGCGGGTGATCGAGGATCAGCGCATCGTGCGCGAGGGCGAACGCGAGATCACGCGGCTGCGCGAGGTGGTCGCCGGCTTCGCCGACCTCGACGGGGTCGCCGCGGCGATCGAGGCGCTGCGGCTGCGGGCCGGCGCCCTCTCCGGGGCCGACGACGACCTGCGGCGGATCGAGGCGCGGGCGGCGCTGCTCGCCCGGCTCGCCGGTCGGCAACGGGCGGCGACGGCGCGGGATGCGGCCTTCGCCGGATTGCCGGGCCCGGAGGCGGTGTCAGCCCTCGGCCAGCGCCTCGCCGAGGCACGCAACCGCCTCACCCTCGGCGAGCGGCTCCTGACGGCCGCCCAGGATCTGCGGCGGGCCGGCGGGCGGGCAGGGGTTCTGGCGCACCTGCCGTCACGGACGCCGGACCTCGCCGCTCACGAGCCGGCCGAGCGCCATGCGGCGGCCTTGTCCCGCCTCGGCCGTTCCCTGACCGGGGCACGGGACCGGGCTGCGATCCTGGCCGGGCTGCCGGCATCCGCGCCGGCCCCCGCCTCGCACGAGGTGGCGAACCGCTCCGCCGGGCGCCTGCGCGACCTGACCCGCGCCCTCGCGGACGCCCGCGCCGGGGTTGCCGGCGTCGCTGCCAGCCTCGCTGCAACCGAGGCCGGGATGGCCGACATCCTCGCGGCCACCGGGGGGCTCTGCCCGGCCTGCGGGGCGCCCGCGTCAGCGGCCAGCCTCCTCGACGGCCATCGTCACGAGACGGCGTCTCCGGAGGAGGCGGCGTGATCCTCGCGGGCGAACGACTCGACGCGCCGCCGCTCGCCTGCGGCGGGCTGCTGCTGATCGGAGATCCGCACGTCTCGTCGCGCCGACCCGGGCGGCGCCGGGACGCCGACTGGCCCGGGCCGGTGCTGCGGAAGCTGGAGCGTTGCGTCGCCGTAGCCAATGCCCGCGATCTCGCCCCGATCCTGCTCGGCGACCTGTTCGAGCACCCGGTCGAACCCGACGAGAGCCTGAAGGCGCGGCTGGTGCGGATCCTCAAGGGTTTCCGCCACCGGCCGCTCGCCAACGTCGGCAACCACGACATCCGCCACACCCGGCTCTCCGACGGCGACAGCCTCGCGGTGCTGGCGTTGTCCGACGTGCTCGACGTCGCACCCGAATCGGGGGCGGCCGCCCGTTTCCGGGTCGGCGGCACGGAGCTGGGCCTCGGGCTGACGCCGTTCGGGCAGGTGATCCCGCAGGCCGTGACCGGCCTCCTGCCGGCCGTCGATCACGTCGTCTGGCTCACCCACCACGACATCGCGTTCGGCAGCGGCTACCCGGGAGCGGTGCCGCCCCACGCCATCGCCGGGTGCGATCTCGTCGTCAACGGACACGTTCACAAGCGCCACCGGGCGATCACGGTCGGCGGCACGATGTGGTTCAACCCCGGCAACATCACCCGGACCTCGGTCGACCTCCTCGCCCATGAGCCCGCCGCCTGGATCCTCTCCGGCGATCTCTCCCTCGCCGCCGAGGCGCTGCCCCACGTAGCCGAGGTGTTCGACCTCACCGGCCGTCAGGTCGCGGCGGCGCAGACCTTCGCGCCGGCGGCCGGGGTCGAGAGTGCGTTCGTGTCGCTGCTGCGGGCCGAGAGTGCGGTCGATCTCGCCCGCAGCGACGACGGCGCGATGATCCGCGAGGAGATCGAGGCCAAGTTCCTCCGCGACGGGACGCCGGACGCGGTGCGGGCGGCGATCCGCTCCCTGGTCGAGGCGGCGACGGAGCGCCGGGGGCGCTGACCGGCGGTTCCATACGATTTTCGAATGATCGCTCGGCGATTGCTGCGCAATCGCTTTCGCGATGCGAAAATCGGCTTCGCTCAGGTGCGCGCAGAGCTTCGCTCTGCGCCGCGCAGGCTGGTGATACGGTTTTCGGAACTGATCGTCCGAAATCCGTATCAGCCACCGCGGTCGCCCCCCGCCGCCGGCACCAGCCGCGGGATGCGGGCCGGGCAATTGCCGAACGCCTGCTCCACGTTCACCAGCACCGCGGCCTGGGCCAGCGGCCAGATGGCGCGGATCTCGGGATCGGCCGCGACGACGGCCGCCCGGCCGTTGACCCGGGCCCGACGCCGGCGCTCGAAGTCGACGAACAGCATGCCGATCTGCGGGTTGCTGACGATGTTGCCGAGGCTGTTGTAGAGCCCGTTGCCGGAGAAATCCGGAAACACCAGCCGCGACGGATCGAGGACCCGCAGGGCCGGGAGCGGCTCTCCGGCGGCATCATGCTCGTGCCCCCGGAAGCTCGCATCGCAATGCCCGGCGGCGCTCGCGGTGGCGATGAAGAAGAACGGCCGTGCTTCGATGAAGCGCGCGAGCCCCGCCGACAGGCCCGGCCGCATCATCCCGGTGAGCGCGTCGTCGTCCCACCGGAACCGCCCGGGCAGGTGCCGGCGCATGGTCCGTTCGCCGTCGTGTCCGAGCGGGTCGTCCGGCGGCCTGTCCGCCCCCGCGGTTCCGGGATCGGGCGTGTTCATGACGGCTTGCCTCCGTTGTGGCCGCACCATAAAACACAAACAGACGGTCGTTTGTAAAGGTGTGGGAATGGCGAAGACGTCGCGTATGGAGATCGTGCTCGTCGCCCGGGAGCTGTTCCGCGACCGCGGCTACGCCGGCACGTCGATGAAGGACATCGCCGACCGCGTCGGCCTGCTCAAGGGCAGCCTCTACGCCCACTTCGCCTCGAAGGAGGATCTGGTACCCGAGGTTCTCGCCCTCGCTGCGGAGGAGTTCGAATCCGACCTCCCGCCGAGCGCGGACTGGGCCGCAGATTTCGCGGCAGCTCTGGAGCGGCTCGCCGGGCTGCTGCGGCAGGGGCGCCGGTGCCTCGGGCTGCACCTGCTCTACGGTCTGGCCGACGACGGCGGGCTGGCGGCCCCGGTCGTCGCGTTCTTCGGCCGGCTGCGGCGGTTCCTGGCCGGGATCCTGGGCCGGGGCATGGCGCGGGCCGAGGCGGAGGCGCTGGCCGCGGAGGCGATCGCCCTCCTGGAGGGCGCGACGCTGTGGAGGCTGGTGGACGACGACGATGCCGTCCTGCGGCGGGCGGTGATCTCGCTCCGGGACCGGGTCGAAGCCCACCGGCAGCAGGGCGTCGAAACGGAACGGCTGGTCGCCCGCATCGCCTCCCTGGAGGACGAGGTGCTGATCCTGCGTGCGGCTCTGGCAGGTCGGATCGAGGCGGAGAGCTGCTTCCGCTGACCGGCGCTCAGAACCCGAACGGATCGGCGAAGGGCAGCGGGCGGCGGCGCACCGGCGTCTCGGGCAGGATCGGCCGGCCGATATCGATCGCCAGCAATCCCTCGACCGCGAGCGCCAGCACCGCGGCGACGCCGTCCGGTGCGTTCTGGACCACGGCGGCGCACTCGACCAGCCGGCCGGTGCCGCACTCGTCGAGGTGGTGCAGGATCCGCACCCGGTCCCCGGCCGACACGAAGGTGCGCCGGCAGGCCATCACCAGCCGGACGGTCGACAGCCGCGGCTCGGCCCGCAGGGTCGCGGCGCTCTCGATGACGAACCGGCGGCCGTCCGCCGCGACGAGCGGCTCTCCGGCGACGTAGGCCGTGCGCAGGGGATGCCGGCGCAGGTCCTCCTCCGCCACCACGTCGACCAGCAGGCCGGGCTCGTCGGTGCGGAAGACCTCGAAATCGGCGGCGTGATCGATCGTGGCGTCGCCGAGGGTGAGCCGCACCGGGGCCGGCGCGGGTCGCAGCGATTCGACCGCCGGATCGAGCGCCGAGACGGCGAGAAAATCAGCCACCAGAGCCATGCGGGGCGCGGCCGGGAGGGCGCGGCGGGTCCGCGGCGAGGTCCGGCGGCGGCCCGGGCCGTCCGGCAGGGCGAGGTGTTCCGTCGTGGTGGGCATGGCCGCTCCCGGGCAGGACCGGCTTGCCGGGTGCCACCCCGATCCGGTCAAGTTCCTGCTGTATCTCAAGGAACACATAGCGAACATGACCAATGGCATCAAGCGCCGCAAGATATACGAGGGATCCTCGCCGCCTCACCGGCCGGCGATAAGCCTCGGATCGGCCTCGACGCCCAAGACGAAGACGCCGGCGGCGACGCATCATCGCACCCGATGAAGAGGCGAGATCTGGAATTTGCGCTCGCTCATCACCACCTTCTCTGCTAGGAGAATGGGGGTGGTTCGAGGCGCGCAGGCGTCGCGGCCCCGCTTCTTCGCAGGTGAGATCGATCGCATGAGCGCAACGACGGACAAGCAGATCGCGGACATCCTCGCGACCTACGGCGAGCCACTGGCTGGCAACGTCTGGCGGGTTCAAGGAACCGCCGTGATCTACCACAAGGCCCTGGAGCGCATCGCGGCCCAGGCCCGGGTCCGGTTCGATGCGCCGGTGATCGTCCGCGCGGAGCGCGACGAGGCGGTGATCCTCGTCACCGGGCACATGCCCGGTCCCGGCGGCGATCGCACCGAATGGTCGATCGGCGAGGCGATGGTCGGCGTGAACTACCGCGTCTCCGGCAAGCAGGCGGCCTACGTCTTCGCCATGGCCGAGAAGCGGGCCAAGGACCGGGTCATCCTCAAGCTGATCGGCCTGCACGGCCTGCTGTACTCGGAGGACGAGGCCGACGAGTTCCGCACGAGCCGTCCCGACCCGACCGGGCGCGAAGCGGTGAGCCGCGAACCGGTCGCCAAGGCGGTTCCGGAGCAGGACAACGGCACGGCCGACGCACCGGCGGACGAGGTGGTCCCGGCCGCCGATGGCGGCGCCTCGGCGGAGGCCGACCTGAAGGCGCGGATCGACAAGGCGAAGACGATCAATGCCGTCACCGACCTGATGCTCGACACCGACACCCAGCGCCTGCTCGCCGGCATGCCGGCAGGGCTGCGCGACGAGGTGCGCGAGCACGCCAAGGCCCGGCTCGTCACCCTTGGCTGGCCGGCCAAGAACCGCAAGGCGGCGGTCGCCTGAACCGTCCCGCGCCCTCACGTCGACGGCACGGTCATGCGATTTTCGTTTGATCGCGAAGCGATCAACCGGAAATCGTATCATACGGTTTCCGATTGATCGCTTCGCGATGCGGAAACCGGCTTCGCTCATGCGCCGCGCGGGCTGGTGATGCGATCTCCGGAACTGATCGTCCGGAAATCGTATCACTCGCCGGAATGACCGCCGTTCCGGCCACGGCGATGATGCGAGGACGATGACGGAGGCGGGATCCCCTCCGGCGGTTCTGCTCAGCCCGGCAGCGCGATGCCCTCGCGGGCGAAGGCGCGCTGCACCGCCGGGCGCTCCGCCATCCGGCGGGCATGCGCGGTCCAGTGCGGGAACAGCCTCGGCATGTCGTAGCCGAGCACCGGCCCCCGGCCCCAGGTCCAGAAGGTGAGAAGGTAGGGGTCGGCGACGCTGTAGCGCTCGCCGAGCGCCCAGCCGCCGCGCGACAGGCCGACCTCGACCATCGTCCACAGGTCGGCGCAGCTCTCGCGGCCCTTCTGCTGCACGTCGGCGATCGCCGCTTCGTCCGAGGCGTAGCGCTCCGCCCGGCGGATATGGGCGTACGCGACGTGAATGGTCGAGGCGAGCCACGCCAGCCACTCGGCGCAGGCGGCCTCCTGGCGCGGGTCGTCCGGCCACAGCCCGGCCTCGGGGAAACGGCGGGCGATGTAGCGCAGGACCGCGGGATTCTCGGTCAGCACCCACTCGCCCTCCGACAGGGCCGGGACCCGGCCCTTCTGGTTGATAGCGAGGTAGGCCGCTCCCTTCTGCTCACCGCCGGCGAGGTTCACCCGCACCGGCTCGTAGGCAGCCCGGGTTTCTTCCAGGGCGATGTGGGGCGCCAGCGAGCAGGCGCCGGGCGAGTAGTAGAGCCTCAGAGGTTCTGTCATCGATGCGGTCCTCTCATACGATTTCCGATTGATCGCTTCAGGCGATCCCTGCGGGATCGCTGTCGCGATACGAAAATCGGCTTCGCTCACGTGTGCGGAGCAAAGCTCCGCCCCGCGGGCTTGGATACGGCTTTCGGAACTCATCGTCCGAAATCCGTATCATGCCATCGCATGCCGGATCCTCCGGCCCGGCGCCAGCCTCGGCGCGGCCAATCCGCGGATCGCCGGACGGGACGATCCGATTGCGCCTTTTTCGCCGATTGCGGGCCGGGGTCAGCCGGAACTACCTTGGAGGGATTCGGCCGATCAGAGCCGGAATGGGGAAGGAACGCGCCATGCAACGCCTGGCGGGCAAGGTTGCCCTCGTCACCGGGGGCGCTCGGGGAATCGGGCTGGCGACGGCCCACCGCTTCGCCCGCGAGGGCGCGGTCGCGGTGGTGCTGGCCGACATCGACGAGGCGGTCGGCCGGATGGCCGAGGCCGAGCATCCGGCCTTTCGTTTCGAGCCCCTCGACGTCACCGACGATGCTGCCTGGGGACGGGTGGTCGACGGGATCACGGCCCGCCATGGCGGCCTCGACGTCGTGGTCAACAGCGCCGGCATCGCCGTGGTCGGGACAATCGAGTCGGTGAGCCTGGAGGAATGGCGCAGGGTCCAGTCGGTCAACCTCGACGGCACCTTCCTCGGCTGCCGCCACGCCGTCCGGGCGATGAAGCCGCCGGCCGGGCGGGGCGGATCCGTCATCAACCTGTCCTCGGTGTCCGGCATCGTCGGCGGCCACAACCTCGCGGCCTACAACGCCTCGAAGGGCGGCGTGCGCCTGCTCACCAAGTCGGTCGCCCTGCATTGCGCCCGGCAGGGTTACGGCGTGCGCTGCAACTCGATCCATCCCGGCTTCACCGAGACGGAACTGCTGCACTCCCTGTCGGCCGGGGGTCGCGATCCGGAGGCACTGCGGGAGAAGTTGCGGGCCTCGGTTCCGGTCGGGCGCAACGCGCAGGCGGAGGAGGTCGCGGCGATGGCCGCCTATCTCGCCTCCGACGAGGCCGCCTTCGTCACCGGGTCCGAACTGGTCATCGACGGGGGCGTGACGGCCCAGTGATACGAAATCCGCATCGCGACAGCGATTGCGCAGCAATCGCCACGATCCCGGCAGGGATCGCCTGAAGCGATCATGCGGAAACCGTATGAGGGGTTCGAGCCGGGGCTCCGCGAAAGCCGCACTCAGCGCAGGATCGTCGGCCTCACCCACCAGCCCGGCGCCCGGGCGCCGATCGCGCGGGCCGCCCGCGCTGCCTCGCTGCGGTGTCCGAAGAGCCCGAAGACCGTCGCGCCGGAACCGGACATGCGGGCGAGGCGGCAACCGGCCTGATCGCGCAGGGCGGCGAGCGTGTCGCCGATCACCGGTGCGACCGTCAGGGCCGGGGCCTCGAGATCGTTGCGGGCCGGGCCGACGAGGTCGAGGATCGTCGGGAGGTCCCCGCCGACGATCTCGGGGTGAGCCGCTGCCGCTGCCGGGTGCGCCTCCCCGATCGTCAGACCGAGCGCCCGGAAGACCGGAGCGGTCTCGACCGGCACCCCGGGATTGATCAGGACCGCCGGGATGCCGGGCAGGTCGATCCGCGGCCCGACCGTCTCGCCGGCCCCGCGCATCATCCGCGCCCGCGGGTCGAGGCAGACCGGCACGTCGGAGCCGGTGGCCCGAGCGGCGTCCGTCAGCGCCGGGTGGTCCGGTGCGAGGCCGTTGAGCCGGGCGAGCAGCCGCAGGGCCGCCGCCGCGTCCGACGAGCCGCCGCCGATGCCGGCCGCGACCGGCAGCCTCTTGACCAGCGAGAACCGTCCGACCTGGAGATCCGGCACGCGACCGGCGAGGTGGCGGGCGGCGCGCATCACGAGATTGTCGGCGAGCGGCCCGGCCGGCCCCGCGGTGGGCCCGGAGACGACGAGATCGAGCGCCGGCCCCGGATCCAGCCGCAGGGCGTCGCCGATCCCGGCGAAGACCACGAGGCTTTCGAGGACATGGTAGCCGTCGCCGGGCCTGCGGCCGAGGACGTGCAGGGTCAGGTTGATCTTGGCGGGAGCGCGGGTGGTGAGCGGAGACACGGCTTTTCGGGGGTGCGGGCGAGGGGTGGTGCCGGGGTGCGACGATCCCTCTCACGGGTGGGCCGGCGGAGTCATTCACCCCGCGCGGACCGACACGTCAGGGCGAATCGCGTTTCCCCCTCCCATTCTGGGAGAGGGGTTCACCCAGGGCAATCGCTTCAGCGATTGTTCTGCGGTCGCCCGGAGGGCGACGCTCCCGACCGGGCGCGGTGCGCTCCGCGCCCGAAGAGCGCCCCGCGGAGCGGGTTCGGGGGGACGGATGTCCCCTCGAACGCAGAGCGGAGCGGGAGCCGAGTGAGCGGACGCGAACGCCGGCGACTGAGGCCGAGCAAGGAACAAGGGCAATCGCTCCGAAGCGATGGCCCTGGGGGTTCACCCGCGGGACGGAGGGGCGGCGCAGCGGGGATTCAGCCGCCGCTCTTCGACTCGGTGCCCATCGCCGGCGGCTCGGTCGGGGCCGGGGCGCCCTTGGGCATCTCGGGCTGGTCCGGGGTCGGCTTGCCCTCGGCGGTCGCAGCCGGCTTGTCGAGTTCGGGCAACCCGTCCTTGAGCTTGGCCTCGATCTTCACGAGATCCTCCGGCTCGGGATTGAGGTCCTTGGCGTGCTGCCACTGGAACTTGCCTTCGAGCCGGCGCCCCGCGCGCCAGTAGGCGTCGCCGAGGTGGTCGTTGATGGTCGGGTCGCCGGGCTTCAGCTCGATCGCCTTCTCCAGCTCCCGCACCGCGTCGTCCCAGCGGCCGAGGCGGTAATAGGCCCAGCCGAGGCTGTCGATGATCATCCCGTCGCGAGGCTGGAGGTCGACCGCCTGCTTCAGCATGCGGAACGCCTCGTCGATGTTGAGGTTCTGGTCGACCCAGGAATAGGCGAGATAGTTGAGCACCTGCGCCCGGCCGGTCGGCTGCGAGGCCGGCACCAGCTCGAGCGCCTTCTTCAGGTCGGCCTCGGCCTTCGGCCACTCCTTGGCCCGCTCGTAGGCGGTGCCGCGGAAGTAGAACAGCGTCCAGTAGTTGCGGGCCGGCTCGGCGCCGATGAGGTCGATCGCCTTGCTGTAGGTCTCGGCCGCCTCGGCGTACTTCTTGCGCGAGCGCTGCACGTTGGCGAGCGCCGAGATCACGTCGACGTCGTTCGGGTAGGTCCTGGCGACCTGATCGAGGTGGGCGATCGCCTCCTCGCCCTTGCCCATCTGCTCCAGGTTGAGGCCGATCTGGATCTCGGCGTTGAGCTTGAGCGGCGAGCCCGCCGGCATGCGGGCGAAGACCTCGTTGGCACGGTCGGGCATCTTCATGCGTTCGAGCGTGTCGGCGAGGGTGAGCAGCGCCAGCGGGTGCTCGGGCGCGAGATACAGGGCGAGGCGCAGGTAGACCACCGCCGGAAGCTCGTCGCCCTGCGAGGTCCCGGCCGAACCGAGCCCGTACAGGACCTCCGCCGCGCCTTCCTGCGCCGTGGTGACGAGCTGCCCGAGGCTCTTGCCCGCCTTCAGCTTGTCGAGGGCGTCGCGCACGATCGGATGGCGCGGCAGGACGGCGTCGAAATCCTGGTACGCCTGGACCGCGAGGTCGGGCCGGCCGGACTCGGCCTCGAAGCGGGCATAGGCGTCGACGATGCGCAGGGTGTTGCGGTCGGCGTCGTAGGCCGCCTTGAGGCGGCGCTCGGCCTCGACCTTGTCGCCGACGACGATCGCGATCAGCCCGGCATGGTAGTCGCGGAAGACGTTGTAGTAGCGCTCGCCGCGCAGCTTGTTGATCGTCTCGAACGCCTTCCTGGCGTCGCCGGCGCCGGCGAACGACCACGCGGTGAGCAGGGTCGAGGTCAGGTCCGCCGCGGCGCCGCGGCCGCCGCGCTGGAGGTTCTGCCGGGCCGACTGATACTGCTTGGCCTTGATCTTCTGCACGCCGAGGGAGAGCTGGGCGAGGCCGTTGGATCCGTCGCGGGTGGTCAGCCGCTCGGCCGCGCGGAACGCCTCGGGGATCGCGCCGTCGGCGAGCAGGGCGACGAACGACCGCTCGAGCAGTTCGGCGTTGCGGGGATCCCCCTTCACCGCCTCGCGGTAGTAGCTCGCCGCCGCCGCGGTGTCCCGGGACGCACCGGCGATGTAGGCGGCGAGGAAGTTGCCCTCCAGCGAATCGGCCGGCTCGTAGACCTGCGGGCTGGCGACGTCGCGAGCCTGCAACCGGGCCGCGAGGGCCGGTGCGGGAGCCGCGAGCAGCAGGGCCAGCGCGGCGAGCGCGCCCCGGCGGGGGAGGGGAATTCGGGTCGTGGGTACCACGCGACAGACTCCGTCCGGCGCAACCGGCCGCGGCGCCGGCGCGCAATCGGCGCCGACATTGGACTCACCCCGGGGCAGCGGCAAGACCAAACCGCGGCGCCGGGGTGGCGCCGCGGTCGCGGCCGGCGGCGTTGCCCCCTTCGACCGCTCACGCCGCGGCGGTCAGGTGCGGGCGATCACATGTTGGTGTAGGTCGGGCCGCCCGGCCCCTCCGGGGTGACCCAGTTGATGTTCTGGTTCGGGTCCTTGATGTCGCAGGTCTTGCAGTGGACGCAGTTCTGCGCGTTGATCTGGTAGCGCGGCTCGGCCCCGTCCTCGACCCACTCGTAGACGCCGGCCGGGCAGTACCGGGCCGAGGGACCGCCGAACACGTCGTGCTCCGAACGCTTCTGGAGCCCGGCATCCTTGACCTGGAGGTGCGGCGGCTGGTCCTCCTCGTGGTTGGTGTTCGACAGGTACACCGAGGACAGGCGGTCGAAGGTCAGCACGCCGTCGGGCTTCGGATACCGGATCGGCTTCACGTCCTTGAGCGGCCTGGTGCAGGCGTAGTCCGGCTTGCCGTGGGCGAGGGTGCCGAACAGCGAGATTCCGGCGAGCTCGTTCAGCCACATGTCGAGGCCGCCGAGGCCGACGCCGACCATCGTGCCGTACTTCGACCACAGCGGCTTGACGTTGCGCACCCGCTTGAGGTCGTAGCCGATCGGGCTGTCGCGCCAGCCGTTCTCGTAGGCCGACAGCTCGTCGCCCGCGCGCCCCTCGGCGAGGGCGGCGTGGATCGCGTCGGCCGCCTGCATCCCCGACAGCACCGCGTTGTGAGAGCCCTTGATCCGCGGCACGTTGACGAAGCCGGCCGAGTCGCCGACGAGGCAGCCGCCGGGGAAGACGAGCTTCGGCACCGACTGCCAGCCGCCCTCCATGATCGCCCGGGCACCGTAGCCGATGCGCTTGGCGCCCTCGAACACGTCGCGGATCATCGGGTGGGTCTTGAAGCGCTGGAACTCCTCGAACGGCGACAGGGTCGGGTTCTCGTAGTTCAGGTGGGTGACGAACCCGACCGAGACGAGGTGGTCGTCGAAGTGGTAGAGCCACGAGCCGCCGCCGGCCTTGTTCGGCAGCGGCCAGCCCATCGGTGGCTGGACGAGGCCCGGCCTGAACTTCTCCGGCTTGATCTGCCACAGCTCCTTGACGCCGAGCCCCGTACTTCTGGTGGTCGGAATGCTGGTTGAGCTTGTAGCGGTCGATGAGGCGCTTGGTCAGCGAGCCGCGGGCGCCCTCGCCGAACACCGTGTACTTGGCGCGCAGCTCCATGCCGCGGGTGAAGTCGTCCCGCGGCTCGCCGGCCCGGCCGATGCCGAGGTCGCCGGTGGCGACGCCGACGACCGCGTTGCCGTCGAACAGCACCTCGGCGGCCGGGAAGCCGGGATAGATCTCGACGCCGAGCTCCTCCGCCTTGCGGCCGAGATACTGGTGACGTTGGACAGCGAGCCGACGAAGTTGCCGTGGTTGCTCATCAGCTTCGGGAAGGCGATGTTCGGCAGCGCGACGCCGCCCGCCGGGCCGAGGAACATGAACTCGTCCTTGACCACCTCGGTCCTCAGCGGACGGTCGGGGTCCTCCCGCCACTCCGGCACCAGGGTGTCGAGGCCGCTGGGGTCGATCACCGCGCCGGACAGGATGTGGGCGCCGATCTCGCCGCCCTTCTCGACCACCACCACCGAGACCTCGGCCCCGGATTCGGCCGCGAGCTGCTTCAGGCGGATGGCGGCCGCGAGGCCGGCCCGGCCCCCCCTCCGACGATCACCACGTCGAAGTCCATCGCCTCGCGTTCCGGCAGCTCCATCCCGTTTCCTCCCAAGCTGTGGTCCGGGACTGCGAAACGTCGTTCCGCGTCCACCCGCGATCGTTCACATATAAACGATCCCCGACAGGCTCAACCTGTTCCAATCTGACGAGCGTGCGACGCCATGTCCGCGGGCGCAAGCCGCGAAAGCCGCGGCGCGGGTGATCCGGGCGTTGTCCACAGGCGTCCCGGCCGCCACATCCGTACCATGACCACGGACGCCGCACACGACCGCAGCCTGCTCTCCCTCCTCGACTTCCACGTCGAGGCCGGGGTCGACGCGGCCCTGGACGAGGCCCCGCGCGACCGCTTCGCCGAGAGCGCGGCGCCCCGTCCGCGGCCGGTCCCGCCGGAGGCGGCGGTCGCGCCGGCGCCTCCGGAGCGGCCCGCCGCTCCGCCTGCGGCTCCCGCACCGGGGCCGGGAACCTTCGGCCGCTCCGCCGAGGCGGCCCCCGGGGAGGCGCTGGAGGATGCCCGGGCGCTCGCCCGCACCGCCGCTTCCCTGGAGGACCTGGAAGCCCTTCTCGCCCGCTTCGAGAGCTGCGCGCTGCGCTTCACCGCGAAGAACCTCGTCTTCGCCGACGGCGCCCCCGGCGCCAGGGTGATGTTCGTCGGCGAGGCGCCGGGCGCCGAGGAGGACCGGGCCGGCAAGCCGTTCATGGGCCGCTCGGGCCAGTTGCTCGACCGGATGATGCGGGCGATCGGCCTCGATCGCACCAACGCCTATGTCGGCAACGTCGTGCCCTGGCGCCCGCCGGGCAACCGCAACCCGACCCCGCAGGAGATCGCGACCTGCAAGCCGTTCATCGAGCGGCAGATCACGCTGGCCGACCCGGACATCCTCGTCTGCCTCGGCGGCGTCGCCACGCAGGCGCTCGCCGGGACCAGGGACGGCATCCTCAAGTCGCGCGGGCGCTGGTATCCCTACCGCACCGACCGGCGCGAGATCCGCCTGCTCGCCACCCTGCACCCGGCCTACCTGCTGCGCCAGCCGCTCCAGAAGCGCCTCGCCTGGCGCGACTTCCGCGCGCTGAAGGCCGCTCTCGACCAGCCCGCCCCGTGAGCCCCGACGGCTGGCGGGCCGCCCAACCGGAACCGTTGCGCCGGCGCGAGATTACTCTTGAGCCGGTGCGCTTCCATGCGTAGCCGTCGCGGGCGGCTGCATCCGAGAGCAGGTGGGACGACATGCGTTGGGAAGACTTCCGGGCCTCCGAGAACGTGGAAGACCGCCGCGGGGCGGGAGGAGGCGGAGGATTCGGCTTTCCCGGCGGCGGCGCCGGCGGTCTCGGGATCGGCACCATCGTCATCCTGTGCATCATCGGCTGGGTGACGGGCATCAACCCGGCGATCCTCATCGGCGGCGCCGACACCTTCAACCGCACCCGTGCGCCCCAGGAACAGAGCCAGGGTCAGGACCAGCAGCGCCGCACCGGCGCGCCGAGCGACCAGACCGGCAAGTTCGCGGCCGCGATCCTCGGCAACACCGAGGACGTGTGGAACGAGGTGCTGCCGAACCAGACCGGCAAGCGCTACACCCCGACGACCATGGTGCTCTACACCGGCGGCACCCGCAGCGGCTGCGGCATGGCCCGGGCCGCGATGGGACCGTTCTACTGCCCGCTCGACAAGAAGGTCTATCTCGACACCTCCTTCTTCAAGGAGATGGAGCAGAAGTTCAACGTGAAGGGCGAGTTCGCCTACGCCTACGTCATCGCCCACGAGGTCGGACACCACATCCAGGACGTGCTCGGCATCCTGCCCAAGGTTCAGCGGCGTCAGCAGCAGGTCGATCAGGCCGAGGCCAACCGGCTGTCGGTTCGCGTCGAGCTGATGGCCGACTGCCTCGCCGGGGTCTGGGCCAAGAACTCCGACGACCGCTTCAACGCCCTCGAACCCGGCGACATCGAGGCGGCGATGAAGGCGGCGAGCGCCATCGGCGACGACAAGCTCCAGAAGCAGAGCCAGGGCTACGCCGTACCGGACTCGTTCACCCACGGCTCCTCGGCCCAGCGGATGCGGTGGTTCCAGACCGGCTATCGCAGCGGCCAGACCCAGTCCTGCGACACCTTCCGCACCTCGCAGCTCTGACCATGGCCGGCCTCGACACCGACCGGGCGTTCGTGCCGCTCCGCATCGCCGTCCTGACGGTCTCGGACACCCGCACCCCCGCCGACGACCGCTCCGGCGACACCCTGGCCGCGCGGCTCACCGGGGGCCGGCCACAGCCTCGCCGACCGCGCCATCGCCACCGACGACGTGCCGGCGATCCGCGCCCGGGTCGAAGCCTGGATCACCGATCCGGCCGTCGACGTGATCATCACCACCGGCGGCACCGGCTTCACCGGCCGCGACGTGACGCCGGAGGCGCTGGAGCCGCTGTTCGAGAAGCGCATGGACGGCTTCTCGGCGGTGTTCCACCGCATCTCCTACGACAAGATCGGCACCTCGACCCTCCAGTCGCGGGCGACCGCCGGGGTCGCGGGCGCGACCTACATCTTCTGCCTGCCGGGCTCGCCCGGAGCGTGCCGGGACGCCTGGGACGGCATCCTGGCGGCGCAGCTCGACTACCGCCACCGCCCCTGCAACTTCGTCGAGATCCTGCCCCGGCTCGACGAGCACCTGAAGCGCGGAGCCTGATCGCCGGGCGGAGGCGGCCTGCGCCACGACACCGGGGGACGCGTGCCGTCAGCCGCGCGCCACGGTCGCCCGCAGCGGCCACACCCTGACCCGGCGCAGCGGCAGGCCGGCGCGGACGGCGTCGCGGCGCACGGCGTCGCCGGCCCTGACCATGCGGGCCCCCATCAGCCCTTCCAGGCGAACCGCGATGCGCTCCGGCACGCTCGCGTGGGGACGAACGAGGCGCGCCAGCACGACGTGCGGCTTCGCCGTCGCGGCGAACCGGTCGAGGGTGCGGACCCATCCCTCCGCCGGCACGTCCCCGGCATCGAGGCAGAGCAGCCAGGGGCGGCGGGCCACGGCCGCCCCCGACACCCAGGGGTTGCCCCCGCGGGCGACCAGGGTCGCCCCGGTACTCTCCGCGATGGTGAGGTAATCGGCATCGGACGCATCCGTCGCCGCGATCACCGCATCGCCGATCACCCCCGCCGCCACCCCGTCGACGAGAGCCGACAGGGTGTCCGCGAGGGCGTCGACGGTGGTCGGGCTTCCCTTACCCGCGACGTGGACGACGGCCGTGAACATGGCCGGGCCATAACTCATGTTGTCGCTTGCGTCGTGCCTCGATCGGCGTCACTTGCAAATGTTCCCGTTTTGTTCGAGTACGGGACGGGTTGCGACGACGGAGCCGCGAGTGCCGTGACGCGAGACGAGGATCATCCCGGGGGCTTCCGCCTCGCCGCGGCGGTGCCGGACGCCGCCGCCCGGCGCGGCCGTGGCGCCACCGCCAATCCGACCGGGCGCTTCGAGACGGCGAGGCGGGAACGGTTCGCCGACGGCTGGGATCGCGACGAGGAGCCGGCGCGCCTGCGCACCACGGTGCAGGCGGAGCGAAGCCGCAGCATCATCACCCGCAACACCTCGCCGGATCTCGGCTTCGACCGCTCGATCAACCCGTATCGCGGCTGCGAGCACGGCTGCGTCTACTGCTTCGCCCGGCCGAACCACGCCTATCTCGGGCTGTCCCCGGGGCTCGACTTCGAGACGAGGCTGTTCGCCAAGCCCGATGCGGCGGCCCTGCTCGAACGGGAGCTGTCGGCCCGGGGCTACCGGGCCCCCGGACCATCGCGCTCGGCACGGCGACCGATCCGTACCAGCCGATCGAGCGCGAGCACCGGATCACGCGCTCGGTGCTGGAGGTGCTCGCGCGGTTCCGGCATCCCGTCGGGCTCGTCACCAAGTCCGATCTCGTCCTGCGCGACCTCGACCTTCTGGCGCCGATGGCGGCCCACGGCCTCGTGAGGGTCTCGGTTTCGGTGACCACCCTCGATCCGGTCCTCGCCCGGCGGATGGAGCCGCGGGCGGTGCAGCCGCACAAGCGGCTGGCGGCGATCCGGTCGCTGGCCGCCGCCGGAGTTCCGGTCTCGGTGCTGATGGCGCCGGTGATCCCCGGGCTCAACGACCACGAGATCGAGGCGGTGCTGGCCGCCTCCCGCGACGCCGGCGCCGGCGCGGCCGCCGCCACGCTGCTGCGACTGCCGCACGAACTGGCCGACCTCGTGCGCGACTGGTTCGCCGAGCACTATCCGGAGAAGGCGGAGCGGGCCTTCTCGCTGCTCGCCGACGCCCGTGGCGGCAGAACCTACGACGCGGCCTTCGGGGAGCGGTTCACCGGAACCGGCGCCTACGCCGGGATGATCGCCCGGCGGGTGCGCCTCGCGGCGGCGCGCCTCGGCTATCCCGAGGCTGCGCCGTCCCTGCGCACCGACCTGTTCGCGGTGCTGCCGGCCGCGGGGGCGCAGTTGAGCCTGTTCTGACCGGATGGGTCATACGGTTTCCGATTGATCGCTCGGCGATCCCTGCGGGATCGTGGCGATTGCTGCGCAATCGCTTTCGCGATGCGGAAACCGGCTTCGCTCAGGTGCGCGCAGGGCTTTGCTCTGCGCCGCGCGGGCTTGGATACGGATTTCGGAACTCATCGTCCGAAATCCGTGTCAGCCGGCCCGCTCGGCCAGCGCGACCGCGACGGCGACGAGGTGCTCGCGCAGACCGGGATCGGTGATCCGGTCGAAGGCGGCCAGCAGCTCGTCCCGTGCGTCGGCTTGCGCCACCCGGATCACGGCCTCGCCCTTCACGCGATCCGTCTCGGGGAAGAAATACTCGATCGGGGTCTGAAGCGCCGAGGAGATCGACCACAGCAGGCCGGCGCTGATCGAGTTGTGCCCGGATTCGTACTTGGAGATCTGGTTCGAGGAGACGCCGATCCTTCCGGCCAGCTCGGCGATCGAGACGCGCCGGGCCCGCCGGGCCGCCCGGACCCGATCGGCGATGGACACCGCCGCATCCCGCTCTGACGCCACGTGACGGCCCCCTGATCCGCTGCATTCGCAGTTGCACTGCAGCACACCCACTCTTTGCGGTAGCAGATCCGCCGAAAAACCAATATCGTCAATCAAAAATTGAGCGACGCCGCTGGTGTCGGCTCCCTCCTTCAGGTCAGGCTGTGGATACCATCCGGCAGATTTCGTTCGATGTCGTCGATCGGCTCAAGCGGGCCGAGACGAGCGAGCAGCTGTTCGAGGAGCTGCGGGGCGCCGGCAGTCATTTCGGTTACGACTCGTTCATCGTGACTGGATTGCCTCAGCGACACCGCGAGACCCTGTCCGACTGCTCGCTGCTGATCGGCTGGCCTCAGGACTGGGCCGCGCGTTACGCGGAACGGGGTTACGTTCACGTCGATCCCGTGATCGAGCGGATCCGCCACACCATCGACCCCTTCGTCTGGAGCGAGGTGAGTTACGACCCTTCGGACCCGGGGCCGGCCCAGGTCATGAACGAGGCCCCTTCGTTCGGCCTGGTCGACGGCTTCTGCGTGCCCATCCACCGCATCAACGGCCGCGAGGCCGGGGTCAGCTTCGGCGCCGAGCGACTCGATCTGTCGGGCGACGCCCGCGCCGGGCTGCACCTGATCGCCGTCTACGCCTTCTCGAAGGCCGCCGCCTTCCGCTCGAAGCCGTCGCTGCCGCAGAAGCGGGGCGGATCCCTGTGGTGCTCCCAGCGCGAGATCGAGTGCATCAAGTGGGCCGCCGCCGGCAAGACCGGCTGGGAGACCTCCGAGATCCTGTGCCTGTCGCAGAGGACGGTCGAAGCCTACCTCGCCTCGGCGGCGAGGAAGCTCAGGGCCGTCAACCGCGTGCAACTGATCGCCGAGGCACTCCGGCGCGGCCTGATCGAGTGATCACGGGTTCCGGACCTCCTTGATTCTTCCGACCGGATCGGTCGGGCCCTTGGCCGGCCGGGCGGCGAAGCTCCGCCGCGAACCTGCCGTGGATTATCGATCGCGGAGCCGGAGTTCCTGAACCGGCTCCTCCGGGTCGACGTCGATCGTCCATGTCGCCGCCAGATCCCTCACATCGTTCGAGGCTCTCGTTCGGGTGGGAGGTGGCGTCGATGAACCCGCACCGATCGGAGCCGTCGCCGGCGACCGGTTCGTCGATCACGTCCCCGACCCTCCGGCAGTCATGTCCGACGACGCACACGAGCACGACGCCGTCGCGGATGCAGTCCTCGACGAAGTCGACGAGGGACCGGGCGTCCCAGGGCAGCGCGTGCAGGATCGGCCTTCGAGCGTAGGGCATCCTGATCTCGTCTCGGCTTTCCATCGATGCAGATCCCGCCATCGATGCAGATCCCGCCGGTGGTGCAGATCCCGATGCCGTCGAGCGTCCCCGGCCGGGGCTGGTTCCCGCCCCGTGACGCGCTCCGGCGAGGATCGCGGGCCGCCGCGATACCGTAAAATTACGGAATACCGACCGCACCCCCGATCGGAGACAACTCCCAAGACCTTGGGGGATTTGTCAGATGATCATGTTGATCGAAGGTGGATACGGCAGGCATCACGCCGATCTGATGGAAAGAGTTTTCCGTTTTCGACATCGCTTCTTCGTCGATCACCTCAAATGGACAGCCCTGCGCAAACCTGATGGGCGTGAGATCGATCAGTTCGACGGCCCCGGCTGCGTGCACCTCGTCGGACTCGACGGCGACGAGGTGATCTCCTACGCGCGCCTGCTGCCGACGACGCGTCCGCATCTGCAGAGCCACGTCTATCCGCAGATCCTCCAGGGCGCGGTCGCGCCCACCGGACCACGCATCTACGAGTGGACCCGCTGCGCCGCCGCACCGTGGAAGCGCGATTCGAGCCGGGCACTCGATCCGATCAGCGGCTACCAGTTCGCCGCCGTCGCCGAGGCCGCCGAGAGGCTGGGACTCGACGGCCTGCTGGTCCAGACCCACCCGGTGATCGTCGAACGACTGATCTCGATCGGCTGGGACGTCGAGCCCCTGGCGCTGCCGTTCCCCTACGACGGCAAGCCGCTGATGCCGATCTACGCGCGGCTCACGCCGGAGACCGCTGCGACGACGCTCGCGGTCTACGGCCTCGCCGGTCCGGCCCTCGATGCAACCGGCGAGGGCGCCGGCGAGCGGCCGTCCGTGCCCGCAGGCCGCTGACCCCGACATCCCCGGAACCGGCCGCTCCCCGGCCCGCCGCGGCGCCCCCGCGGGACGGCCTCCATCTCAGCCAGAAGCCATGCCAGACCTCAACCAGATCCCGGACCCGCATCCCTTCGACAATGCCCGGGATCTCGCCCGTCTCGTGCCGGCGCAGATCAGGAGCCGGCTCGACGTGGACCTGCCGGTGCTTCAGCGGCTGATCGACCTCGCCTGCCGCGCCGGGTTCGCCTCCGAGACCATGGCCGAGGATCTCGAGGACCTCGGCCAGCGTTACATCGAACTGTCCCGGGTGGTCAGCGCCGCCAGCTACCGAGGAGGCACGGACGGGGGCGACGATCCCGGGTCGTGCGGGCCGTCTTGACCCCTCGCGGATGATGGGCGACCGATCGCTCCTACCTTCCCGCGATGGACGGCACCGGCATGTTCGCACTCGACGACGGCGCGCCCGCGCCCCTGGGCGCCCATTTCGACGGGCGCGGCGTCAACTTCGCGCTGTTCTCCGCCCACGCGACCGCCGTCGACCTGTGCCTGTTCGACGCGACCGGCCGCACCCAGACCGAGGTGATCCGGCTGCCGCGCCGAACCGACGACGTCTGGCACGGCTACCTTTCCGGCGTGCTGCCCGGCCAGCTCTACGGCTATCGCGTCCACGGCCCGTGGGAGCCGGCCCACGGCCATCGCTTCAACCCTCACAAGCTCTCGCTCGATCCCTACGCCCGGGAGCTGCACGGACGGGTGCGCTGGCACGATGCGGTCTACGCCTACCGCCGCGGCCTTCAGCGCGACGACCATCCCGACCGGCGCGACAGCGCCCCGATGGTGCCGAAGGGCGTGGTGACGGCGCCCGAGGCCGCGGTCGTGAACGACCCGCCCCTGCGGCGCCCGCTCGCCGACAGCGTGATCTACGAGGCCCATGTCCGCGCCCTGAGCCAGACCCACCCGGGCGTGCCGCTGCCGTGGCGGGGCACCTACGCGGCCCTCGGCCACCCGGCGATCGTTGACCACCTCGTCAGGCTCGGGGTGACCGCGATCGAGCTGCTGCCGATCCAGGCCTTCGTCGACGATCGCTTCCTCGTCGACAAGGGGCTGAGCAACTTCTGGGGCTACTCGCCGCTGAACTACTTCGCGCCCGAGCCGCGCTACCTCGGCCCGGCCGGCATTCCCGGCCTCAAGGCGGCGATCCGCGGGCTCCATGCCGCCGGGATCGAGGTGCTGGTCGACGTCGTCTACAACCACACCTGCGAGGCCGGACGCACCGGGCCGAGCCTGTCGTTCCGGGGCATCGACAACGCGAGCTACTACAAGCTGCGCCCCGACGACCCGCGCGAGGACATCGACTGCACCGGCTGCGGCAACAGCCTCGACGTCGCCCATCCCCGGGTGATGCAGATGGTGCTCGATTCCCTGCGCCACTGGGTCGAGGCCTACCGGGTTGACGGGTTCCGGTTCGATCTCGCCTCGACGCTGGCGCGGGCGCCGCACGACTTCACCCCCGCGCGCCGCGGTGCTCCAGGCGATCGCCCAGGACCCGGTGCTGTCGCGGGTCAAGCTGATCGCCGAGCCGTGGGACCTCGGCATGGGCGGCTACCGGCTCGGCGGCTTCCCGGTCGGCTGGAGCGACTGGAACGACCAGTTCCGCGACGCCGCCCGCGGCTTCTGGCGCGGCGACGACGGCCAGTTGCCGAAGCTGACCCAGGGCCTCACCGGCTCGCGCGAGATCTTCTCGCCCTCCGGCCGCGGCCCGGCGGCGAGCGTCAACTTCATCGCCTCCCACGACGGCTACACGCTCGCCGACGTCGTCGCCTACGAGCGGAAGCACAACGAGGCCAACGGCGAGGGCAACCGCGACGGCCACGGCCACAACGTCTCGCGCAACTACGGCGTCGAGGGGCCGACCGGCGATCCCGGCATCCTCGCGGTGCGGGCGCGCCAGAAGCGCAACCTGCTCGCCACGATCCTGCTCGCCCAGGGGGTGCCGATGCTGCTGATGGGCGACGAGCGCTCCCGCAGCCAGGGCGGCAACAACAACGCCTACTGCCAGGACAACCCGACCTCGTGGGTGGATTGGAGCGACGATGGCGGGGATCCCGCGCTCACCGAGTTCGTGCGCAACCTCCTGGCGCTGCGCCGGGAGCATCGCGCCCTGCGGCGCCGGCACTTCCTCACCGGCGAGAAGGTGACCGCCGGACTCAAGGACGTGCACTGGCTCGCGCCGGACGGCACCGAGATGGGCGATGCCGACTGGGGCGACGCCGCGCGGCGCGCCTTCGGCATGCAGATCGGCAACGACGCGCCCGACGGCCGCCGGCTGCTCCTGCTCGCCAACGCCGACCCGGAGCCGCGGAGCTTCGGCCTCGCGCGCGTCGTCGGCGGCCCCTGGAGCGCGATCTTCGACACCCGCGGGGCGGACGGACGACCCCGGGACAGGATCACGCTCGCGGCCGGCGGCAGCCTTACCCTCGACGGGCGGATGCTGCTGGTGCTGGCCCGCAACGGCGGGAGATCGGGGAAAACCGTGCCGGGACGAGCCTGACACCGTTGCCGTAGCGTCGCCGTGCCATAGGTCCCGCTGGGAGGCCGGGATCCCGGCGCCCGGCCCCCGCGGGCGCCCGGTCCCGGACCGGAACCAAGCGAAGCCGGACGGCTTCTTGTCTCAACGACCTCCGGCACGGACCCATGGCGATCGACCCGAAGGATGGTGGCCCGATGCGGCGCGCCCACAGCATGCCATTTGGCGCAGAGATCGGGCCGGAGGGGGTGCGCTTCGCCCTCTGGGCGCCGACCGCGAACAGCGTTGCGCTGGTGCTCGACGGAAGAGAGCACGCGGTGGCGGCGGAGGAGGGCGGCTGGTATCGCCTGACCCTGGCCGAGGCCCGGCCCGGAGGACGCTACGGCTACCGGATCGACGGCGACCTCGTGGTGCCGGACCCGGCCTCCCGCTTCCAGCCCGAGGACGTGTCCGGCCCGAGCGAGATCATCGATCCCGGCGCCTTCGCGTGGCAGGACGGCGCCTGGACCGGCCGTCCGTGGGAAGAGGCGGTGATCTACGAGGTGCATGTCGGCACCGCGACGCCGTCCGGCACCTATGCGGGCCTCACCGAGAAGCTCGAGGACCTGCGCGACCTCGGCGTCACGGCGATCGAGCTGCTGCCGCTCGCCGATTTCAAGGGCAGCCGCAACTGGGGCTACGACGGCGTGCTGCCCTACGCGCCGGATTCCTCGTATGGCACGCCCGACGACCTCAGGCGCCTCGTCGACAAGGCCCACGCCCTCGGCCTGATGGTCATCCTCGACGTGGTCTACAACCACTTCGGTCCGGCCGGGAACTACCTGCACGCCTACGCCAAGACCTTCTTCACCGAGCGCCATCAGACGCCGTGGGGCGCCGGGATCAACTTCGACGGCGAATCCTCCGGCCCGGTGGTGCGGGACTTCTTCGTCCACAACTCGCTGTACTGGCTGGAGGAGTTCCATTTCGACGGCCTGCGCTTCGACGCCGTCCACGCGATCCAGGACGATTCGAAGACCCACTTCATCGCCGAACTGTCGCAGCGCATCCGTGCCGCCCTGCCGGACCGGCAGGTCCACCTGATGCTGGAGAACGAGGCCAACCAGGCCCGCTGGCTCACCCGCGACGAGGCGGGCAGGGCGGTCGGCCACAGCGCGCAATGGGCCGACGACCTCCACCACGGCTGGCACGTCCTGCTCACCGGCGAGGACGCCGGCTACTACGAGAGCTTCGCCGACAAGCCGCACGAGCGGCTCGCCCGCAGCCTCGCGGAGGGCTTCGCCTACCAGGGCGAGCCGTTCAAGACCCTCGACAACCACCCCCGCGGCGAACCCTCGGGCCATCTGCCGCCATCGGCCTTCGTCACCTTCCTTCAGAACCACGATCAGGTCGGCAATCGGGCTCTCGGCGAGCGGCTGAGTCAACTCGCCGACCCGCCGAAGCTGGCGCTGGCCCGGGCCGGGCTGCTGCTGGCGCCCCAGATCCCGATGCTGTGGATGGGCGAGGAATGGTCGGCCTCGACGCCGTTCCTGTTCTTCGTCGACTTCGCGCCGGACGAGGAGCTGAACAAGGCGGTGCGCGACGGCCGTCGCCGCGAGTTCAAGAGCTTCGCCGCCTTCGCCGACGAGGAGAAGGCGAAGACTATCCCCGACCCGACTGCCAAGACGACCTTCGACGCCTCGAAACTCGACTGGTCGGAGCGCGATCGGCCTCCGCACCGCGAGGTGCTGGAGGACACCACGCGCCTCCTCGCCCTGCGTCAGGCCGAGATCGTGCCCCTGACCAAGACCGGCTGGAAGGGCGGCCGGGCCGAGCGGCCGCGGCCCGACGTGCTCGACGTGTCGTGGGCCTACGAGGGCGGGACGCTGCGCTTCGTCGCGGCCCTCGGCGACCGGCCCTACGACCTGCCCGCTCCGACGGGCGCGGTGATCTGGAAATCTCCGTCCGTCACCGGGGACGGGGGTGGTCCCCTGACTCTTCCCGCATGGTCGGGTCTGTTCGTGAAAGAGGTTGCGTAGATGTCGGCGTCCGAGGATCTGGTCTCGCAACTCGCCGACCTTGCCGGCATCGCCGACTGCTACACCGACGCCTTCGGCAAGGGCGTCGAGACACCGCTCGACGTTCGCGCGGGGGTCCTGGCGGCCCTCGGCCTGCCGGCCGGAAGCGAGCACGAGGCGCGCGACAGCCTGCAACGGGTCCGGGCGCTCCGCCACGGCCTCGTGCCGCCGCTGCTCCCGGCCGAGGCCCGCCGCGCCCTGCGGGTGCCCGTCCGCACCGACGGCGCCGCCACGGGCCTGCTCAACTGGCGCCTCGTCGACGAGCGCGGCAGCGCCCGCGACGGCCGCCTGAGCGTGACGCCCGGCGACGGGGCGGTCGGCATCGAACTGCCGCCGCTCACCCCGGGCTATCATCGCCTCACCGTCACCCTCGGGGATCTGCGCGCCGAGGCGATGGTGATCGCCGCGCCGCAGCGCTGCTGGCGGCCGCGCGCCTTCGCCGACGAGGGCGCCCGCGACTGGGGCCTCGCGGCCCAGCTCTACGGCCTGCGCTCGGAGCGCAACCTCGGCATCGGCACCTACGCCGACGCCGGCCGGGCCGCCGCCGATGCCGGCGCCCGCGGCGCCTCGTTCCTGGGCCTGAGTCCGGTCCACGCGCTGTTCTCCACCGACCGCCAGAAGGTCTCGCCCTACTCGCCGTCGTCGCGGCTGTTCCTCGAGACCCTCTACCTCGACCCGACGATGATCCCGGGCTTCGCCGGGAGCCCGGCCGCACGCCTGCTGGAGGAGGCACGGCCGCGCATCGAGCGCCTGCGCGAGGCCGCGCTCGTCGACCATGCCGGGGTGTGGGAGGTGCTGCGTCCGGTGCTCGACGCCCTATGGCAGGGGTCCCGCGCCCGCGCCGGCCAGGATCCCGACTTCCTCGCCTTCCGGGCTGCCGGCGGCGAGAACCTCGAAGCGCACGCGGTCTTCGAGGCCCTGTCGGAGCATTTCGCCGCCGGCGGCGCCCAGTGGGTCGGCGACTGGCCCGAGGAGTATCGCCGCAACGGCACGCCGGCCGTCCGCGACTTCACCGAGGCGCACGAGGAGCGGGTCGCCCATCACGTCTGGGTGCAATTCATCGCCGACGGGCAGCTCGCCGCCGCCTCGGCGGAGGCACTCGGCGCCGGGATGCGCCTCGGCCTCTACCGCGACCTCGCAGTCGGGGCCGACCGCGGCGGCTCGGAGCTGTGGTCGCATCCCGAGCGGTTCGCGCCCGGCCTGTCGATCGGCGCGCCGCCCGACCTGCTCGCCCCCAGCGGCCAGGATTGGGGCCTGCCGCCCTTCGATCCGCTGGAGCTGGAGCGCAACGGCCTCGCGGCGTTCCGCGCTCTGGTCCAAGCCAACATGCGCCACGCCGGCGCGATCCGCATCGACCACGCCTTCCAGCTCGCCCGGCTGTTCCTGATCCCGACCGGGGAGGGGGCGCGGGCGGGCGCCTACGTGGCGATGCCGTTCGAGGCGATGCTCGCGGTGCTGCGGCTGGAGAGCCACCGCGCCAAGTGCCTCGTCATCGCCGAGGATCTCGGCACCGCGCCGGAAGGCTTCTCCGACGCCCTGATGCAGGCCGGCATCCTGAGCTACCGCATCCTGTCGTTCGAGCGCGAGGGCGAGGGGCGGTTCAAGCCGCCGGCCGCCTACCCGCGCGACGCGCTCTGCGCCATCACCACCCACGACCTGCCGACCTTCGTCGGCTGGTGGCGCGGCGTCGACACCGACCTGCGGCAATCGCTCGGGCTCTACGACGGCGAGCGCGCCGAGGGCGAGCGCAACGAGCGCGTCCACGAGCGCTGGCGCCTCGCCGAGGCGTTGAACCAGCAGGGCCTGCTGCCCGGCAGCGAGCCGCCGGAGCAACCGCCCTTCGAGGCCGCGGCCCGTTTCCTGGCTCGCGCGCCCTCGGTGCTCACCGCGGTGCAGTACGAGGACGTGCTCGGCGAGATGAGCCAGGCCAACATGCCCGGCACCATCGACGGCTACCCGAACTGGCGGCGCAAGCTCGACCGCGACCTCGACGCCATCGCCGAGCCCGGCGGCCCGCTCGCCAAGCTCGCCGCCGCCCTCGCCTCGGAGGACCGCGGGCCGCGCTCGGGCGCCGCGCGCCTCGCCTCGGTCCCGCCGCGGGCGACCTACCGGCTGCAGTTCCACAAGGACTTCACCTTCGACGACGCCGCGAAGGTGCTGCCCTATCTCGCCAGGCTCGGCATCAGCCACGTCTACGCCTCGCCGATCCACAAGGCGCGGCCGGGCTCGATGCACGGCTACGACATCGTCGATCACCGCGAGATCAACCCGGAACTCGGCGGCGAGGAGGGCTTCGTGCGCTTCAGCGACGAGCTGAAGCGCCACGGCCTGAAGTTCCTGCTCGACATCGTGCCCAACCACATGGGCGTCGGCGGCGCCGACAACCCGTGGTGGCTCTCGGTGCTGGAATGGGGGCCCCTGTCCCCGGCGGCGAACGCCTTCGACATCGACTGGGGCCGGCTCGGCGCCCACGAGAGTCTCGTGGTGCCGTTCCTCGGCGACCGCTACGGCGAGGCGCTGGAGAAGGGCGACCTGAAGCTCGCGTTCGACCCGCAGGAGGGCGGGTTCAGCGTCTGGCATTTCGAGCACAAGTTCCCGATCTGCCCGCTGAGCTACCCGATCGTCCTCGACCGCGCCCTCGCGGCCCTGGCGGAGGTCGGCGACGAAGCCTCGGCCGAGGTGCTGTCGATCTCCGAGCGCCTGCGCCTAATGAGCGAGGAGCGGAACCCGGATCGCCTCGCCGGCTTCCCGGCCGAGGCGGACGGGCTCAAGCAGCGCCTCGCCGAGGCCGTCGCCCGCGCCCCGGCGCTCGCGGCGGCGATCGAGCGCGCGGTGACCCTCGTCAACGGCTTCAAGGGGCATCCGGAGAGCTTCGGCACCCTGCACCGGATGCTGGAGGCGCAATCCTACCGGCTCGCCCACTGGCGGGTCGCGGCGAGCGACATCAACTACCGGCGCTTCTTCGACGTGAACTCGCTCGCCGGACTCAAGGTCGAGGTCGGTCCGGTCTTCGAGGCCCTCGCACGCGATGCTGTTCCGGCAGATCCGCGAGGGCCGCATCGACGGCCTGCGGATCGACCACATCGACGGCCTCGCCGATCCGGCCGGCTACGCCCGCGCGCTCCAGGCGGCGGTCGGCCCCGGCTTCTACATCGTGGTGGAGAAGATCCTGGAGCCGGGCGAGAAGCTGCGCCCGTGGCCGATCGCCGGCACCACCGGCTACGACGTGCTCAACCAGATCGACGGGGTGTTCGTCGCCCAGGCGCACCGGGAGGCGGTCCGCAGCCTCTACGCCGAGGCGACCGGGACCGACGAACCCTATGGCTGGCTGCTGCGCAGCGTGAAGGGGGAAATCCTCGAGACCAGCTTCGCCAGCGAGCTGGAGGTGCTGACCTCCGACATCAAGCAGGTCGCCGACGCCGACCGGCGCACCCGCGACTTCTCGGTCAACGCCCTGCGCCAGGCCCTGTCCGAGATCATCGCCCGCTTCCCGGTCTATCGCAGCTACCTGCCGCAGGACCTCGACGAGGGCGAGATCGAGGCCGAGGACCTGAAGCTCATCGACGGCGCGGTGCGCAAGGCCAAGCGCCGCTCCAGCCTGCCGGACCGCTCGGTGCACGACTTCGCGCAAGGAGTGCTCCTCGGGCGGATCGACACCGAGGGGCCGGGCAAGCCCGACCCCGAGATCGTGCGCCGCTTCCGCCGCCGCTTCCAGCAGCTCACCGGCCCGGTCATGGCCAAGAGCCTGGAGGACACGCTGTTCTACCGCTTCGTCGAGCTGCTCGGGCTCAACGAGGTCGGAGGCGATCCCGGCGAGTACGGCATCGACGCGGAGCATTTCCACGCGCTCCAGGCTGCCCGCGCCCGCGACTGGCCGAACGCGATGATCACCACCGCGACCCACGACACCAAGCGCGGCGAGGACGCCCGCACCCGGCTCCTCGCCCTGTCCGAGATGCCGGAGGAGTGGGGATCGCAGTGGCGGCGATGGGGGTCGCTCGTCGGCCCGCACCTGTCCGAGGTCGAGGGCGAGGCGGCGCCGGACGCCAACGACCAGTGGATGTTCCTCCAGGCGATCCTCGGAGCGTGGCCCCTCGAACTCCTCGACGGCGAATCCGCGTCCGATATTGAGGAGTTCCGCAAGCGGCTCGGCGCCTACGCCGAGAAGGCCCTGCGCGAGGGCAAGCGGCGGTCGAGCTGGGTCAACGTCGACGAGGGCTACGAGGGGGCGGTGTCGCGCCTGTTCGACGCCCTGATCGCGCCGGGCTCGGAGTTCCTGCGCGAGTTCCGGCCCTTCGCCAGGCGCCTCGCCGAGGCCGGGATGGTGACGGGCCTCGCCCGCACGGTGCTGAAATGCACCCTGGCGGGCCTTCCCGACATCTACCAGGGCACCGAGTTCTGGGACTTCTCCTTCGTCGATCCCGACAACCGCCGGCCGGTGGATTACGAGGAGCGCAGCCGGGCCCTCGCCGGCGACGCGGCGCTGTCCGAGATGCTGGCGACGTGGCCCGACGGGCGGATCAAGCAGGCGGTGCTCGCCCGCCTGCTCGCCGACCGGGCGGCCGAGCCGGTCTTCTACGCCGACGCCGACTACCGGCCGCTCGCCGCCGAGGGCGAGGGCGCGGGACAGGTTCTCGCCTTCCTGCGCGCCGACGCGACGGCCGGGGCCGAGGCGGGCGACCTCCTTGTGGCCGTGCCGCGCTTCGTCGCCACCCACGGCGCCGCGGCCGGCCGCGTCGCGGCGGAACTGGCCGGCACGAACCTGCCGGTGCCGGAGGGAAGCCGCTGGCGCGACCTGATCTCCGGCCGGGAATTCGGCGATCGCGGCGGCAGATTGAGCGTCTCCGAGCTGTTCGAAACGCTGCCGGTCGCTGTGCTCCGCCAGATCGCGACCTAGATCCGCCCCGTGGGCGGTCCGGCGAGGCCGCCCGTCAGCCCGCGGGAGGCGGGGCACTCCGCCGCGAGTGTCACACCCCCGAGAGCCGGGTGGCGTAGGGGCCACCCGTCACCGCGAGCCTCATCGCGGCAGAGCCGGTCGGGCGGGGGGTCTTCGGCACCCGCCACGGCCAGGGAAGTCCTTCGCCGGCCGCGAAGGAACAGGACGCCAACAGGAACGGGACGATGAACGCACCCCGCACCAGCACCGCACCCGCCGAGCCGGCCGACGATCTGGGTGCGCCGCTGCCCGCCACCCTGGCGCCGCTCGCCGCGGGGCCCCGGATCTACAACCTGTTCCCGCTGCTGATCGGCCGCGTCGCCGACTGGACCGCGGAACTGCCGCGCATCGCCGGTCTCGGCTTCGACTGGATCTACCTCAACCCGTTCCATCAGGCCGGGGGGTCCGGCTCGCTCTACGCCGTCGCCGATCCCGACCGTCTCGACGACCGCTTCCGCGACGACGACGGCAACCCCGACGACGAGCAGATCCGCCGCTTCGCCGCCGCCGCCGCGGAGCACGGCCTGAAGGTGATGACCGACCTCGTCATCAACCACGCCGCCAACGACGGCAGGCTGGTTCGCGAGCGGTCCGACCTGTTCCTGCGCGACGAGGCCGGCGTTCCGGTCAGCCCGTCGGCGGTCGATCCGGACGATCCGGGCAAGGTGACGGTCTGGGGCGATCTCGCCGAGTTCGACTACCACGCCGAGCACGCGAAGCACGCCCTCACCGAACTGTGGGACGGCTACATCGCCCGGCTCCAGGCCCTCGGCGTCGCCGGCTTCCGCTGCGATGCCGCCTACAAGGTCCCGCCGGACGTCTGGCGCGCCCTGATCGGCCGAGCCAAGGAGCGCGCGCACGAGGCGCTGTTCGCCGCCGAGACCCTCGGCTGCACCTTCGAGGAGGCCCGGGCCACCGCCGGGTCCGGATTCGACTACCTGTTCAACTCCTTCGCGTGGTGGGACCTGAAGGCGTCCTGGGCGCTGGAGCAGTACGAGCGCCTGCGCACCATCGCGCCGTCGATCGCCTTCCCCGAGAATCACGACATGGTCCGGCTCGCCGCCGGGATCGAGGGCAACCCGGCCCGGGTCGCGGCGGCGCTGAAGGCGCGCTACGCCATGGCGGCGTTCTTCTCCGCCGGCGTGCTGATGCCGGTCGGCTACGAATGGGGCTACCGGCGCGCCCTGCACGTCGTCGAGACCACGCCCGCCTCGCGCGAGACCGACACCGGCGTCGACATCTCGGCCTTCGTCGCGGCCATCAACCACCTCCGGGCCGAGTTGCCGGCGGCGAATGTCGAGGGTGCGCAGTGGCGCATCTCGTCGCCCGACGCCCCCTACGTCGCCCTGCTGCGCTTCGACACCGGCCACCAGGGCTCGGCCCGGCACGCGGTGATGGTGCTGTTCAACCCGACCGAGGCGCCGGTCGCGGTGGATCCGGGTCCGCTGATCGCCCGGGCCGGCGGCGAGATCGGGCCGTTCGAGGACCTGACTCCCGACGCCAGCCCGCTGCCGTTCCGGCCCGACGCGGCCGTGTCGCTCGAACCCGGCGCGGTCCACATCCTCGCGGCCCGCCGGGTCGCTCCGCTGGAGCAGCCGCGCCCGCCCGAGGAGCCGTCCGGCGACGGCCGGGTCATCATCGAGGCGGTGACGCCGGAGATCGACGGCGGCCGGTCCGCGGTGAAGCGGATCGTCGGCGAGCGCCTGCGGGTCGAGGCCGACATCTTCACCGACGGCCACGACATCATCGCCGCCGCCGTGCTGTCGCGCCTCTCCGGCGAGACAGAGTGGCGCCGCGACCCGATGGTGTTCATCGACAACGACCGCTGGGGCGGCAGCTTCCCGCTGCTGCGCAACGCCCGCTACGAGTACACCGTCGAGGCGTGGCGCGACGACTTCTCGTCGTGGCTGCGCGGCCTGGAGAAGAAGCGGGTCGCCGGCGTGCCGGTGCATCTCGAGACCCAGGAGGGCGTCGCGCTGGTCAGGCGCGCCGCCACCCTGGCGGAGGGCAGCGACGCCGACACCCTGAAGCGGCTCGTCGTCGCGCTGGAGGCGGAGGAGGCGGGGTCCGCCGCGCAGCTCGAACGGATCCTGGAGCGTTCGAGCGTCATCCGCCGCAACTCCGAGACGGTGAGCCTGTCGCGCTACCCGGTGGTGCTGGAGGTCTTCGCCGACCGCCTCGCGGCGCGCTTCTCGGCCTGGTACGAGATCTTCCCGCGCTCGCAATCCGGCGATCCGAACCGCCACGGCACCTTCGACGACGTCATCGGCCGCCTGCCCGAGATCAAGGAACTCGGCTTCGACGTGCTGTACTTCACGCCGATCCACCCGATCGGCCGCACCAACCGCAAGGGCAAGAACAACTCGCTCAAGGCGCGAGAGGGCGATGTCGGCTCGGTCTACGCCGTCGGCTCGCCGGAGGGCGGGCACGAGGCGATCCATCCCGAGCTCGGCTCGTTCGACGACTTCCGCCGCCTCGTCGCCGCCAGCCACGCCTACGGCATGGAGATCGCCCTCGACTTCGCGATCCAGTGCTCGCCCGACCATCCCTGGATCAAGCAGCATCCGGAATGGTTCGACTGGCGCCCGGACGGCACGATCAAGTTCGCCGAGAACCCGCCGAAGAAGTACGAGGACATCGTCAACGTCGAGTTCTACCGCGGCGGCCTGCCGTCGCTGTGGATCGAGTTGCGCGACATCATCGCCGGCTGGTGCGCGCTCGGCGTCCGGATCTTCCGGGTCGACAATCCCCACACCAAGCCGATCCCGTTCTGGGAATGGGTGATCCGCGACATCAACGCGGTCTACCCTGATGCGATCTTCCTCGCCGAAGCCTTCACCCGGCCGAAGATGATGAAGAAGCTCGCCAAGGCCGGCTACCAGCAGAGCTACACCTACTTCACTTGGCGCAACACCAAGGCCGAGCTGACCAGCTACTCGCTCGAACTGGCCGGAGAGATGGGCGAGTACTATCGCCCGAACTTCTTCGCCAACACGCCGGACATCAATCCGGTCTATCTCCAGACCTCGGGCAGGCCGGGCTTCATCGTGCGCGGCACGCTCGCGGCGACGCTGTCGAGCGTCTACGGCATCTACAACGGCTTCGAATTGTGCGAGGCCGCGCCGGTCCCGGGCAAGGAGGAGTATCTCGATTCCGAGAAGTACGAACTTAAGGCGTGGGACTACCACCGGCCGGGCAACATCCGCGACCACATCATCCGGCTCAACCGGATCCGTCGCGACAACCCGGCCCTCTGGGACTTCCGCAACGTCAGCTTCACCGCCGCCGGGAACGACCGGATCCTCGCCTACGTCCGGGCGACGCCGGAGCGGGACAACGTCCTGTTCGTCATGGTCAACCTCGATCCGCGCAACCGGCAGGAATGCACCTACGAGGTGCCGCTGTGGGAGTTCGGGCTGCCGGACGACGGCGCGGTCGAGGTCGAGGACCTGCTGCTCGGCTACAAGTTCGAGCTGCGCGGCAAGACCCATCGCATCGCGCTGGATCCCGCCGAACGCTCGGTGGTGATCTGGCGGTTGCGCCGTCCCGATCGGGTTGCGACCTAGACAGGCCCGTGGCAGCACCGCGGAGCGGCCCGGCCCGCTCCCGGACGAGGCTTTCACGTTCGCACTCTTCGAACAATCCGTGGTGGCCCGGCGTTGTGCGGGGCACCCCGTGGCGCCGGACCTGACGCCACGAAACCGACGAGGCTCTGACGCGATGATCGATCGCAGCGATCCGCAATGGTACCGTGACGCCATCATCTATCAGGTCCACGTCAAGTCGTTCTTCGACGCCAACAACGACGGCGTCGGGGACTTCGACGGCCTGACGGCGAAGCTCGACTACATCCGCGATCTCGGCGTCACGGCGATCTGGGTGATGCCGTTCTATCCCTCGCCGCTGCGCGACGACGGCTACGACATCGCCGATTACCGCGACATCAACCCGTCCTACGGCACGATGCGCGAGTTCCGCCGCTTCGTCACCGAGGCGCATGCCCGCGGCCTGCGGGTGATCACCGAACTCGTCATCAACCACACGTCCGACCAGCATCCCTGGTTCCAGCGCGCCCGCGAGGCGCCCGAGGGCTCGGAGTGGCGCAACTTCTACGTCTGGTCCGACACCGACGAGAAGTACACCGACACCCGCATCATCTTCCTCGACACCGAAGCCTCGAACTGGACCTGGGATCCGGTCGCCAAGGCGTATTACTGGCATCGGTTCTACTCGCACCAGCCGGACTTGAACTTCGACAACCCGCAGGTCCTCGAAGCGGTGATCGAGGTCATGCGCTACTGGCTCGACATGGGCGTGGACGGGTTGCGCCTCGACGCGATCCCCTACCTGATCGAGCGCGAGGGCACGAACTGCGAGAACCTCGCCGAGACGCACACCGTCATCAAGAAGATCCGCGCCGCCCTCGACGCCGGCTACCCCGACCGGATGCTGCTCGCCGAGGCGAACCAGTGGCCCGAGGAGACGGCGCAGTATTTCGGCGACGGCGACGAATGCCACATGGCGTTCCACTTCCCGCTGATGCCGCGGATGTACATGGCGATCGCGCAGGAGGACCGGCACCCGATCACCGACATCATGCGGCAGACGCCGGAGATCCCGGAAGGCTGCCAGTGGGCGATCTTCCTGCGCAACCACGACGAGCTGACGCTCGAGATGGTGACCGACAAGGAGCGCGACTACCTCTGGAGCTTCTACGCCGCCGACAAGCGCGCCCGGATCAATCTCGGCATCCGCCGCCGTCTCGCGCCGCTGCTGGAGAACGACCGGCGCAAGATCGAGCTGATGAAGTTCCTCGTCCTGTCGATGCCCGGCACCCCGGTGCTGTACTACGGCGACGAGATCGGGATGGGCGACAACATCTATCTCGGCGACCGCGACGGCGTGCGCACCCCGATGCAGTGGTCGCCCGACCGCAACGGCGGCTTCTCCCGCGCCGACCCGGCGCGGTTGTTCCTGCCGACCATCCAGGACCCGATCTACGGCTTCGACGCGGTCAACGTCGAGGCGCATTCCCGCGCCCAGACCAGCCTGCTGAACTGGACGCGGCGGATGATCGCCATCCGCAACAACCAGGCCTCCCTCGGGCGCGGCACCCTGCGGTTCCTCTACCCCGACAACCGCAAGGTGCTGGCGTGGCTGCGCGAACTCGACAACGAGCGCGTGCTGTGCGTCGCCAACCTGTCGCGGGCGCCGCAGGCGGTGCAGCTCGACCTGTCGGAGTTGCGAACCGCGGTCCCGGTCGAGCTGACCGGCGGCACCTCGTTCCCGCCGATCGGCGACCTGCCCTACCTTCTGACCCTGCCGGCCTACGGCTTCTACTGGTTCTCGCTCTCGACCGCGAATGCCGGCGCGATCGGACCGCAGCCCGAGCCGCCGGAACTGTTCACCCTGGTGCTCACCGGAGGCATCGAGACCCTGATGCGCGGTCGCGAGCGGCAGGCTTTCGAGCGGACCGTGGCGCCGCTGTTCATCGGCTCGCGCCGCTGGTTCGGCGCCAAGGGCACCCGGATCAAGTCGGTGCAGGTGGTCGACAGCGCCTCGCTGAAGGACAGCGCCGGCAAGGACAGCTTCCTGCTGCCGCGGATCGCCGTCTCCCTCGCCAACGGCGAGCGCCAGGACTACTTCGTGCCCCTCGCGGTCGATGAAGGGCGCGAGGAGGAGAGCCTGATGGATCATGCCGTGGCGCGGGTGCGCCGCGGCCCGCGGATGGGTCTGCTCTACGGGGCCGCGTCGTCGTCGGAATTCGCCCTCGCGATGGTCGACGGCGTCAGGCGCGGGCTGGAGCTGCCCACCGAGGACGGCACGATCCGCTTCTCGGCGACATCGCTGTTCGACCCCGAGATCGTCCTCGACCCGGCCGACATCCGCCGGCTCTCGGCCGAGCAGAGCAACACCTCGATCGCCTTCGGCTCGCGGCTGATGCTGAAGCTGCTGCGCCGCCTCCAGCCCGGCACCCATCCGGAGATCGAGGTCGGCCGCTTCCTGTCCGAGGAGGCCGGCTTCCCCAACACGCCCGGCCTCTACGGCGTGGTCGAGCACGTGGCGAGGGACGGGACGACGACGGCGCTCGCCCTGGTCCAGGCGTTCGTGCGCAACCAGGGCGACGCGTGGCATCTGATGCGCGAGTACCTGCGCCGCGACCTCGACACCATCGTGCTGGTGCCGGAGAGCGAGACGCCGTCGCCGCAGGACGTGTTCGCCACCCACCTGCGCTGGGCGGCGCTGCTCGGCCAGCGCACCGCCGAGATGCACCGCGCCTTCGCGATGGAGACCGACGACCCGGCCTTCGCCGCCGAGCCGTTCACCGCCGGCGACCTCGCGGTGCTGGTCGAGGACACGGGGCGGCAGGCCGCCAAGGCGCTGCGCGGCGTCGAGGCGATCGGCCCGGCCGCCTCGGAGGGCGCCCGCGACGCCGCGGCGAGGATCCTGGCCGCCAAGGACGAGATCGTCGCGACGATCGACTCCCTCGGCCGTCATGCCCCGACCGGCGCGTTCAAGACCCGCATCCACGGGGACTACCACCTCGGTCAGGTCCTGGCCTCGCAGGACGACCTCATCATCGTCGACTTCGAGGGCGAACCGTCGCGGCCGGTCGAGGAGCGGCGGGCGAAGTCGACACCGCTGCGCGACGTCGCCGGCATCCTGCGCTCCTTCGCCTACGGCGGCGACACGGTCACGCGCGAACTCGTCTCGCGCTTCGCCGAGGCCGCCGACCGGACCGAGACGGTCGTCTCCGCGTGGCGCGGGATGATCTCGGCCGCGTTCCTCGAAGCCTACGGCAACACCGTGCGCGGCAGCCGCGCCGCGGTGACGGACGACACCACCCATCACTGCCTGCTGCGCCTCTGCCTGCTCAACAAGGCGCTGTACGAGATCGACTACGAGGCCAACAACCGCCCGGACTGGATCGAGATTCCGGCCCGCGGCGTGCTCTCCCTCCTCGACGACATGCGAAAGGCCGTTTGAATGACGGACGACGAGATCCGCGCCGGAACCCGGGCCCCGACCAGCGCCAGCGCCGCTCCCGCGTCCCGCGCCATGTCGGCGGCGAGCGTATCGGCGCCGGCCGCCGGGGCCGGACGGTCCGCGCCGTCCCGCGGCGACACCCTGCATCCCGATGCCGTCGAGGCGGTGATGGCGGCCAGCCACGGCGATCCGTTCGCCGTCCTCGGGCCGCACGAGGTCGCCCCGGGCCAGTGGGAGGTGCGGGCGGTGCTGCCGGAGGCCCGGGCCGCGGCGGTGACGGTCGACGACAGGCGCGTCGACATGGTGCGCCGCCACCCGTCCGGCTTCTTCGTCGCGAGCTTCCCGCACGACCGGCGGCCGGATTACCGCATCGTCGTCGAGGGGTGGGACAACACCGAGCGCGTCCGGCGCGATCCCTACGAGTTCGGCACCACGCTCGATCCGGCCGACATCCGGTTGCTGCGCGACGTCGGCAACGACGCGGTGCAGCGGGTGCTCGGCGCTCAGGCGGTCACCGTCGGCGGGGTGGCGGGGTTCCGCTTCGCCGTGTGGGCGCCCAATGCCCGGCGCGTCAGCGTCGTCGGCGACTTCAACGCCTGGGACGGCCGCCGCCACCCGATGCGGCTGTGGCAGGATGGCGGCATCTGGGAGCTGTTCGTTCCCGGCCTGCCGAAGGGCACGAACTACAAGTTCGAGATCCGCGGCCCCGACGGGTCGCTGCTGCCGCTGAAGGCCGACCCGGTCGCCTTCGCGGCCCAGCATCCGCCGGAAACCGCCTCGAAGGTGGTCGGCCGGCCCGAACCCGCCTGGCGCGACGGCGCCTGGATGTCGTCCCGCGGCCGGATCGACCATCGGCACGGAGCGATCTCGATCTACGAGGTCCATCTCGGCTCGTGGGCCCGGGTGCCGGAGGAGGGGAACCGCTACCTCACCTACCGCGAGCTGGCGCAGCGCCTGATCCCCTACGTCAAGGAGATGGGCTTCACTCACATCGAGCTGCTGCCGATCACCGAGCACCCGTTCGACGGGTCGTGGGGATACCAGCCGGTATCGCTGTACGCGCCGACGAGCCGCTTCGGCTCGCCGGAGGATTTCTGCGAGTTCGTCAACGCGGCGCACGAGGCCGGCATCGGCATCCTGCTCGACTGGGTTCCGGGGCACTTCCCCCTCGATGCCCACGGGTTCGGGCAGTTCGACGGCACCCATCTCTACGAGCACGCCGACCCGCGCCAGGGCTTCCACCAGGACTGGGGCACCTACATCTACAATTTCGGCCGCACCGAGGTCTCGGCGTTCCTCGCCGCCAACGCCCGGTTCTGGCTTGAGGACTATCACCTCGACGGGCTGCGGGTCGATGCCGTCGCCTCGATGCTGTACCTCGACTACTCGCGCCGGGCCGGGGAGTGGATCCCCAACCGCTACGGCGGCAACGAGAACCTGGAAGCGATCGACTTCCTGCGCAAGACCAACGAGGCGACCTACTCCCACGCCCCCGGCACGATGACGGTGGCGGAGGAATCGACCTCGTGGCCCGGCGTCTCGCACCCGACCTATACCGGCGGCCTCGGCTTCGGCTTCAAGTGGAACATGGGCTGGATGCACGACACGCTCCAGTTCATCTCCAAGGAGCCGGTGCATCGCCGCTACCATCACCACGACCTGACCTTCGGGCTGCTCTACGCCTTCTCCGAGAACTTCATCCTGCCGCTCTCGCACGACGAGGTGGTGCATGGGAAGGGCTCGCTGATCGGCAAGATGCCGGGCGACCGCTGGCAGAAATTCGCCAACCTGCGCGCCTATTTCGGCTTCATGTGGGGGCATCCGGGCAAGAAGCTGCTGTTCATGGGCGGCGAGTTCGGCCAGGTGCGGGAATGGAACCACAACCAGTCCCTCGACTGGCACCTGCTCGAAGACCCGCTCCATGCCGGCGTCAAGGCGCTGATCGCCGACCTCAACCGCGTCTACGTCTCGACGCCGGCGCTCCACGCCCGCGACACCGAGGCCGGCGGTTTCCGCTGGCTGGTGGCCGACGACGCCGAGAACAGCGTCATCGCATGGGCCCGGCTCGGGCGCGAGGCCGGTCAGGTCGCGGTGGTGGTGTCGAACTTCACCCCCATCCCGCGGCACGGCTATCGCATCGGCGTTCCGGCGCCCGGGCTGTATCGGGAAGCGGTCAATTCGGACTCGGCCCTCCTACGGCGGCAGCAACGTCGGCAATTACGGCGGCGTCGCCACCTCCGACGAGCCGTCGCACGGCCAGCCGTACTCGCTCAGCCTGTCGCTGCCGCCGCTCGCCACGCTGATCCTGGTTCTGGAAGGCTGAGCATCATACGATTTACGGTTGATCACTCGGCGATCCCTGCGGGATCGTGGCGATTGCTGCGCCATCGCTTCGCGATGCGGAAATCGGCTTCGCTCATGCGTGCGGAGCAAAGCTCCGCCGCGCGGGCTGGTGATACGGAATCCGGAAGCAATCTTCCGGATTCCGTATCGTTCTGCCGTCCGTGGGACGGCCGGTGCCGAGGTGGTCCACCACGTCGGCAGCGACGATGACGCATCGACGACGCACCGGGCAGGGTCTCCCTGCGCGGCTCTGCCTGGCGACATCGGCGGGCGGGGAGGGCAGGGGTCCCGCTCAGACCTGCTTCGCGTGCACCAGCCGCAGCCACGATCCCGGCGCCTCGCCGCCCGAGACGGGGGCCGCGCCGCGGGTCTGGTTGCGGCCACCGGCCTTGGCGGCATAGAGCGCCTCGTCGGCGAGCCTGACGAGATCGGCGGGATCGCCGGCCTGGGCGAAGGCGGCCAGCCCGATGCTCACCGTGACCGAACCGGCGCCGATGCCGGCAGCCGGGACGGCGAGGCCGGCGACGGCATCGTGCACCCGCCCGGCGATGCGCCACGCTCCGGCCTCGTTGGTATCGGGCAGCAGGACGGTGAATTCCTCGCCGCCGATCCGGCAGACCAGATCCTCGGGCCGGTGGACGCTCGCCGACAGCGACCGCGCCAGAGCCCTCAGGACCTCGTCGCCGACCGCGTGGCCGTAGCGGTCGTTGTACCGCTTGAAGTGGTCGGCATCGACGACGAGGAGCGACAGCGGCTTGCCGGATCGCGCCGCCTCGCCCCAGGCCTGATCGAGGGCGCCATCGAAGCGCCGCCGGTTCGGCAGGCCGGTCAGCACGTCGGTCATCGAGAGGCGCGCGAGTTCGGCCTCGACGGCGGCCCGGCGGTTCAGTTCGCGCGCGAACAGCAGGACGAGGCCGACCGTGAGGCCGCACAGAATCAGGACGATCCCGCTGATCACCGCCGCCTTGGTTCGCCATTCGGCGTCGATCTCCCTGGCCGAGAGGGCGACATTGAACAGCAGCGGCAGGTCGTTGACGCCGGTGAAGGTGTAGTGCCGTCTGACGCCGTCGCGGAAGGACACGCCGACGAAGCTTCCCGCCCCCTCGCGTCGGAAGCGTTCGAAGTTCGCGGTTCCCGCGATGTTCTCTCCGATGTCGGCCGCGACGTAAGGGTGTCGCATGATCCGCGTTCCGTCGCGGTGATACAGGTTGATGGCGCCCTCGCGTCCGAGGCCGAGGTGGTCGAGCAGCCCCTGGAAGTACGACAGCTTGAGCGTCGCCACCGCGACGCCGCCGAAGGATCCGTCCGGCTTGGTGATGCGGCGGCTGAGCGGAAGCATTCCTTCGCCGCTCACCCGCGAGATCAGCGGCGGACCGATGTGGAGGCCGAGATCGGGCCGGGCGACGTGGGCCTTGAAGTAGCCCCGGTCGGAGTAGTCCCCGCTCCGGTCCAGCAGCGGCGGAGAACTGTCGCGCGGCCTCCCGTGCTCGTCGAGAACCAGCATGATGCCGATGTCCTTGGCGGTCGTGGAGCGATCGAACAGGGTGAGCTGACGCACCTGGGGGCTGGCCTCGTCGAGCCCCGGCGCCCGCAGGTTCTCCTGCACGCCGCGCAGCGACAGATCGAGAAGCTCGATGTTGCGTGCGATGTCCCGTTCGATGACCTGCATGAGGTTGCGGGATGTCTGCTCCGCCTTGTCCCAGGCGTCCTGCCGCAGTTCGAGCAGCATCAGCGCGGACACGATCAGCATGCCGAGCGGCGCCAGGATGCCGGGCAGTATCCAGGAATTGGCCGAACCCAGGCGGTGAAACGTGTACCGCGGCAAGATCAACGAGGTCGCTCCCAGGCATTCCTGCCAATCGCCCGGGATCTCGCACGCCGCGCCTAATGGGGCGTTTCCCTCGACCTTCGCATTGTCGGTATCGGGCCCCCAACGTCCTCGCCGGCACGCGCGTGCCGTCGCTTCGGCCGGAGGACTGCTCCGCCGTGGCCGCGGGCGTCTCCCGGACCATCGGTCGAACCCTGCTGAGGATGAGGCGTCCCGGATTCGGAGCAAGGCGCGCTGAGCTGGTGGTGGCTCGTTCACCACACGGGCGGGAAACCGCCTGAACCCGCATCGCGATCGCTTGCGTCCTGCGCCGCAGCGTGGGAAACAAACAGACATCCACGGACGCGATGGCGTCGCGGCCGTGGCGCCCTCTTCGGGCGTTTCCTCCCTAGACTTCGGGCCGCTCGCGAGGGCGGCCTTTTTTATGTCCAGGCCGGGGTTCTAACGGGTCCGGGTGGGGGCAACAAGCAGAATCCTGCATGACACACCGGTTGTCGAACTTTCGTGCCGGCAGCCCCGCGGGGTTGCGACCGGACGCCCGCCGGCAGCCCTCGTGCCGGCCGACACGGATGCGGATCCGATCGTCGTGGATCGGTGCCGGCCGGGGAGGCCGGGAATTCCACCCGATCCCGATGGGACATTTCAATCCGGCGCCCACACCCACGATTCGCATAAGGTATCTTATGGAACCAGAGCGGAGCGCCGGCGGGTCGGTCAGCGGCTGCAGTCGCTCGGGTCCGGACGGATCGGCACCGGGGCGCGAGCGATGCCGCCGCCCGCGCCGGTCCGATGCGAACGGCGGCCCCGAGCGCGCCTGCTACTGAATCACCTTCAGCAGGGCTCGGCCCTTCTTCGAGGACAGCTCCCTGGCGTCCACCGTGCCGTCGTTGTCCGGGTCGGCGGTCTTGAAGCGGGCCTCGGCGATCGCGAGGAATTCCTGCAGGTCGATCGTGCCGTCGTTGTCGGGATCGGCGGCCTTGAGCTCCTTGACCGAGACGCGGCCCTTCAGCTCCCTGGCGTCCAGGGTGCCGTCCTTGTCGGGGTCGAGGCTGGAGAACAGGGTCGTGGCCGCCGCCTTGACCTCGGCGAGATCGAGGGTGCCGTCCTTGTCCGGATCGTTGGCCTGGATCGCCGCGGCGGCGCCCTTGGGAGCCGCGATCGCCTGGCCGGCCGGAACGAGGCCCGTCAGGGCGACCAGCGCCGCGGCCGTGCGGATCCGAAAGACGCTCATGTCATGTGCTCCCGTTGCTGACGGCCGGATCCCGCCGGCCGCGGAGAGGCAGGATCGGCCTCCGACCCGGCGGGCGGAAGACGAGACCGGCCCGGCATAGTCGATGGCCCGCGGCCTGACCACCGCGGATTGCCACTTTCTCCCAAAACCCCTCCGCATCCGGCCGACCGCCGCTGGACGGGTCTTTCCGACCGGTCCGGCATCGTCTACCGCCAGTGTCCGGATCAGGGAGGAGCGATGATCGGGATCGATTGGGGCACCAGCAGCGCCAGGGCCTACCGCCTGGGTCCCGATGGAACGGTGGCGGAGCGCCGCGAGCGGGCCGACGGCATCCTGCACGTCGCGCCCGGTGGGTTTCCGGAGGCGCTTCGGGCGATGGCCGGCGACTGGATCGACGCGGGCGAGCGGAAAGTGCTGCTGTCCGGCATGGTCGGAAGCCGCCAGGGCTGGCACGAGGCTCCGTACCTGCCCTGCCCCGCCGGCCTCGACGATCTCGCGGCTGGTCTGGTGACGATCCCGTTCGACGGCGTCGCGCTTCGCCTCGTTCCCGGCCTGACGGCTCTCGACGAGGCCGGGACCCCGGAGGTGATGCGGGGCGAGGAGGTGCAGGTGTTCGGCGCCCTCGATGGCGCGAGGGATGCGCTGCTCTGCCTTCCCGGCAGTCACGCCAAGTGGGTCCGGGTCGCGGCGGGACGCATCGCCGGCTTCACCACCAGCATGACCGGAGAAGCCTTCGCGGCGCTGCGCGGGCACACCATCCTCGGCCGGATGATCGAGGGCGACGCCACGCCCGGCCCGGCCTTCGAGGACGGCGTGGCCCGGGCCGGTCATCCCGGCGGACTGCTTCATCACCTGTTCGGCGCCCGCGCCCTCGCGCTGTTCGGCCGTCTCGCCCCGGCGGACGGGGCGAGCTACCTGTCGGGCCTGCTGATCGGTCACGAGGTCGCCGCGTCGCTGCCGCCCGGCGGTCCTCCGGTCCATCTCGTCGGCAGCGGACCGCTGATGGCGCTCTACGGCCGGGCGATCGAACTCGCCGGCGCGCGGGCAGTGGCGGGCGATGCCGACGCCGCGGCGAAGGGGCTGGCACGAATCGGGGAGACGACCGCATGGACGTGACGGATTGGCTGAAGCGCTGCCCGCTGGTCGCGATCCTGCGCGGCGTGCGGCCGGATGAGGTCGAGGCGATCGGCGACGTCCTGGTCGAGGCCGGGATCGCGGTCCTCGAAGTGCCGCTGAACTCGCCCGACCCGTTCGAGAGCGTGCGCCGCCTCGCCGGCCGGCTCGGCGACCGTGCCCTCGTCGGCGCCGGCACGGTGCGGCGCGAGGAGGAGGTGGCCGCCCTCGCCGAGGCCGGCGGGCGCGTGATGGTCACCCCCCATGCCGACCCAGCCCTGGTGCGCGCGGCGAAGGCCCGCGGACTGGTGACGATGCCCGGCTTCCTCACGCCGGCCGAAGCCTTCGCCCTGCTCGATGCCGGCGCCGACGCGCTCAAGCTGTTTCCTGCCGAGGCCGGCGGCCCGCCGATGCTGCGGGCCCTGAGGGCGGTGTTGCCGCCGGGCACGCCGCTCCTGCCTGTCGGCGGGGTCGACGCCGCGAGCCTGCCCGCCTGGCGCGCCGCCGGTGCCGCCGGCTATGGCTGCGGCTCGTCGCTCTACCGCCCGGGCGACACGCCGGACATCGTTGCCGGCAAGGCGCAGGCTCTGCTCGCGGCGCTGTGATACGGATTTCGGACGATTCGTTCCGAAATCCGTATCATCAGCCCGCGCGGTGGAGCCGGAGGCTCCACACGCTTGAGCGAAGCCGATTTCCGCATCGCGAAGCGATCATTCGGAAACCGTATGACCGGCCGCGGCGCCCTCCGATACGGTTTCCGGACGATCGGTTCCGAACACCGTATCGAAGCCCGCGCGGTGGAGCCTCCGGCTCCACGCCCCTCGGTGAACCCGGCTTCCGGGTCTTGTTCTTTTAACAGAACAGACCGTCACGATGAGTTTCGTCGCGAACACGGTTCGTCCGACGTCCTTTCGTCCCAGACCCGGCTTCAGCCCATCGAGGAAGCGTCTTCTCCCCTGATATTGGGGAAGGGAAGGATCGTCTCGCGACGCGTGTTCTTTAAAAAAGACGTTTCATTGACCGCATAGAGCGCGCCGGGCACGATGAGCCATCGATTTCGCCGGCTTCTCCACTTCGGCCCGCCGGCGCAACCGTCCTGCTCATCTGTCGGATCGGAATCGCGCATGACACGTCCGCGCCTCGTCGGCTTCAGCGCCAACCTCCAGCGCCCGTCGAAGACCCGCACTCTCGTCGAAACCCTCGCGGAAACGGCCGCAGCGCGGTCCGGGTTCGAGGCCCGCGTCTTCGACATCGTCGATGCCGGGAGCGGTCTCGGCGCGGCGCAGTACAGGTCGCAGCTCTCGCTGCCGGCGCGGCGCGTCGTCGAGGCGATCGAGGAGGCCGACGCCCTCGTGGTCGGCACGCCGGTCTACAAGGGCGCCTATACCGGATTGTTCAAGCACCTGTTCGACCTGATCGAACCCGACGCGCTGGCGGGAAAGCCGGTCGCCATCGTGGCGACCGGGGGCGGCCCCCGCCACGCCCTCGTGGTCGAGCACTCTCTGAGGCCGCTGTTCGGGTTCTTCAGCGCCCTCACAGTGCCGACCGCGGTCTACGCCTCCGACGCCGATTTCCGCGACGGGGCTCTCGAGGAGGCCGGCGTGCGCCGTCGCCTGACCGACGCCGCCGAGCAGCTCGCGGTCCTTCTCGGCGCCCGCACCGCCATCGGCGGCGCGGAGACCCGCGCGGTGGCCGCGGCCGGCCGGTGATCTCTCGCCGCCTCGCGGAGGCGGCTCCGCTCAGGAACAGCCCGATGTCGCAGCCTCTCTCCGGCGCCGGTGCGCGCCTGACGCCCTGGCTCCTGCCCCTCGCGGTGGTGGCGCTGTGGCAGGTCGCCGGCTCGGCCGGGCTGATCCCCGGGACCGTCATGCCGACGCCCGCCGAGGTGGCGGAAGCCGGCTGGCGCCTCGGCCGCACCGGCGAGCTGTGGACCAATCTCGGAGTCAGCTTCCTGCGGGCGCTCGGCGGTCTCCTCGTCGGCGGCGGCATCGGCTTCGCCCTCGGACTCGCCAACGGCCTGTCGCGCACCTCCGACGTGCTCACCAACACGACGGTGCAGATGATCCGCAACGTGCCGCACCTGTCGCTGATCCCGCTGGTGATCCTGTGGTTCGGGATCGGCGAGGAGGCGAAGCTGTTCCTCGTCGCCCTCGGGGTGTTCTTCCCGATCTACGCCAACACCCACCACGGCATCCGCTCGGTCGACCCGCATCTCGTCGAGATGGGCTCCGTCTACGGGATGTCGCGCACGACCCTGTTCCTGCGGGTGGTGCTGCCCGGCGCCCTGCCCGCGATCTTCGTCGGGCTGCGCTACGCCCTCGGCATCATGTGGCTGACGCTCATCGTCGCCGAGACGATCTCGGCCTCGTCGGGCCTCGGCTACATGGCGATGCAGGCGCGCGAGTTCATGCTGGTCGACGTCGTGGTGCTGGCGATCGCGATCTACGCCCTGCTCGGCAAGGTCGCCGACGCCCTCACCCGCGGACTGGAGCGCCGCTGCCTCGCCTGGAACCCGGCCTACGCCGGCTGATCCCGTCGCCGAGCGCCCGGCTTCCCCCCACGGAACCGTCCCGCCCGATCGACAGCCAAGCCACGAGATCGACCGCCGATGATCGCGACCGCCCTGCGCCGCTTCGACGACCTCGCCCACGCGCCGAGTGCCGGCACCGAGGACCGCACTCCCGCCCGGCCGCTGCATCGCGCGCCCGCGCCGGGGACGGGCACGGCCGGCCTCTCCGTCGCCCTGCGCGGCCTCGGCAAGGCATTCGGGGGGCGCCCGGTCATCGACGGGATCGACCTCCGGATCCGGGCCGGCGAGTTCGTGGCGGTGGTCGGCCGGTCCGGCTGCGGCAAGAGCACCCTGCTGCGGCTGATCCTCGGCCTCGAGGCGCCGGGCCGCGGCGAGGTCGCGGTCGACGGCGCGGGGCCGCGGCGCATCATGTTCCAGGAGCCGCGGCTGCTGCCCTGGGCGAGCGTGCTCGACAACGTCGCGGTCGGCCTCGGCCGGGGCGTGACGAAGGCGGAACGCCGGCAGCGCGCCGGCGCGGCGCTCGCGGCGGTCGGCCTCGCCGACAAGGCGGGGGCGTGGCCGGCCACCCTCTCCGGCGGCCAGCGCCAGCGGGTCGCCCTCGCCCGGGCGCTCGTCAGCGGTCCCGGGCTCCTCGCCCTCGACGAGCCCCTGGGCGCCCTCGACGCCCTCACGCGTATCGAGATGCAGGACATGATCGAGGGGCTGTGGGTCGAGCAGGGCTTCACCGCGCTCCTGGTCACCCACGACGTCGCCGAGGCGGTGGCGCTCGCCGACCGCATCCTGGTGATCGAGGACGGCCGCGTCGCCCTCGACCTCGCCGTGCCGGTGGCGCGACCGCGCCGCCGGGGCGACGCCGGCCTCGCCGCCCTCGAAGGCCGCATCCTCGACCACCTGCTCGGCCGGCCGTCCCACGCCTGAGCCCGCGCCGGCCACCGCCCCCATCGATCCGGCTCCGTCCGGCGCGGCGGCCCTCGCCGCGCCGGACGGGACTTTTCCCGGGAGACAGCCATGTCCGGACAGACCGACGTTCTCTGGTTCCTGCCGACCCACGGCGACGGCCGCTACCTCGGCGCTCAGGAGGGCGCGCGGGCGGTCACCCTGCCCTACCTGCGCCAGATCGCCCAGGCCGCCGACGAGCTCGGCTATTTCGGCGTGCTGCTGCCCACCGGCCGCTCGTGCGAGGATTCCTGGGTCGTGGCCTCGGCCCTCGCACCGCTCACCCGCCGCCTGCGCTTCCTCGTGGCGGTGCGGCCCGGCCTTCAGGAACCCGCCGCCGCCGCCCGCATGGCCGCGACCCTCGACCGGATCTCCGACGGGCGCCTGCTCATCAACGTCGTCACCGGCGGCGATCCGGTGGAGTTGCGCGGCGACGGCGTGTTCCTGTCCCACGACGAGCGCTACGCCGTGACGGACGAGTTCCTGCACGTCTGGCGCGGGCTCCTGGCCGGCGAGACCGTGACCTACGAGGGCCGTCACCTGCGGGTCGAGGAGGGCCGGGTGATCTTCCCGCCGGTGCAGCGCCCCTACCCGCCGCTCTACTTCGGCGGCTCGTCGGAGGCCGGCATCGCGGTCGCGGCCGAGCATTGCGACGTCTATCTCACCTGGGGCGAGCCGCCGGCCCAGGTGGCGGAGAAGCTCGCCGGTGCCCGGGCCGCCGCCGAGGCGCGGGGGAAGAGCTTCTCGTTCGGCATCCGCCTGCACGTCATCGTGCGGGAGACCGAGGCCGCCGCCTGGGACGCCGCCGAGAGCCTGATCTCGCGCCTCGACGACGCGACGATCGCGAAGGCGCAGGCAACGCTCAGGCGCCAGGACTCGGTCGGCCAGAGCCGGATGATGGACCTGCATGGCGGCGACCGCGGCAGGCTCGTCGTGTCGCCGAACCTGTGGGCCGGCGTCGGGCTGGTGCGAGGCGGGGCCGGAACGGCCCTCGTCGGCTCGCCCGATCAGGTCGCCGACCGGATGAAGGAGTACATCGATCTCGGCATCGACCGCTTCATCCTGTCCGGCTACCCGCACCTCGAAGAGGCGTACCGCTTCGCCGAGCTGGTCTTCCCCAAGCTGCCCCTGCGCGCCACCACCGGCGTGCCGGAGAGCGGCGCCCGCAACGACGGGCCGTTCGGCGAGGTGATGGCGAACGACATCGTGCCGGCGCGGCGCGTCGCGGCGCACTGATACGATGTCCGGACGATCAGTTCCGGACATCGTATCACCAGCCCGCGCGGCGGAGCTTTGCTCCGCACGCATGAGCGACGCCGATGTCCGCATCGCGAAGCGATCATTCGGAAACCGTATGACGCCGCGAGAGACCGGGCGACACCGGGACGGAGGCGCTCCGTCGGGACGGCTGGCGAGGCTCACGCGGCGGCGGGTGCGTGCGCCGAAGCTCCGGCGGCCTGTTCCGGACCGGCCTTTTCCGGCGGCGCGGCAGCAGCGGGGTGGGGCGGCGCGTGCGGGGCGACCCCGCCCACCGCTTCCTCGGTGTCGCCGAAGCCGGCGCGGATCGCGCTCGTCAGTGCCAGCGGCACTCCCGCCTGCTGCAAGGCGCGATAGACCCGCTTCAGCGCCTCGCGCTGGATGAAGGACGGCCGGGTCGGGCGCACGGTGAACTTGCACCGGACCACCAGCGCCGTGTCGGCGATCTCGTGCACGCCCTGCATCTTGAGCGGCAGCAGGAATTCCGGCCCGAGATCGGCATCGTCCATCATCTCCTGCCCGACCCGCTTGATGACCCGGCGGGCCTTGTCGAGATCGGCCGAGTGGTCGAGCCGGATCAGGAATTTCCCGGTCGCCCAGTCGCGCGAGAAGTTCGTGATCTGGCTCACGGTGCCGAACGGCACGGTGTGGACCGGGCCGTTCTGATGCCGCAACTGCACCGAGCGCAGGCTGATCCGTTCGACCGTGCCCATGAGCTTGCCGGTGTCGATGTACTCGCCGATGCGGAAGGCGTCGTCCGCCATGAAGAAGATGCCCGACACGATGTCCCGCACCAGGGCCTGACTGCCGAAGGACAGGGCGAGACCGACCACGCCGAAGCCGGCGAGGAGCGGACCGATGTCGATCCCGAGGGCCGAGAGCACGATGAGGCAGGTCACCGCCGTGATGGTGCCGAAGGCGAGGTCGCGCACGATCGGCAGCACGGTCGAGAGGCGGGACTGGATCGTGGGCCCCTCGCCATCCTCGGACGGCTGGTGGCTCCGTCCCGCCGGCAGTTGCGCCTCGAAGTAGCCGCGCAGGAACCACCACAGCGAGCAGCCCACGACGAGGGCGCCGCCGATCTCGACCGCGCTGGCGCCGACCTGCCGGAGGCCGGGATCGGTGGCCACCGGCTGCCAGGCGCGGACCACCGCGGCGAGCCCCGCCACCCAGATGCCGCCGGTGATGAGGGCGCGGCCCCCGCCGGCGGCGGCGCGGGTGAGCGGAGAGCCTTCCGCGCCGTGCCGGGCGCTCAGCCTGCGGACCGCGACGTCGCCGGCGAGCGCCAGCAGCGGCACCGCGATCGCGGCGATCTGGGTCGCACCGATCGCCGCACTCCAGTCGCGGTAGCCCGGGTCGGCGCCGGCGATGACGGCGATGGCCCACGCCGCCGCGACGACGGCGGCCAGCCCGAACGGCAGGGCCGCCGCCACGGACCGCCGCAGCGGCCCGGCGTCGCCTCCCGCACCGTCCCGGAACAGCGTCGTGATGTCCCGCCGCCCGAGCCAGACCCACATCATCTTCAGGATCGTGACGAGGGAGGCGCCGAGGAGCATCCAGGCGTCCAGCGCCTCCGGCGGGACCCCGACGTGCCTGGCCAGGGACGCCGCGACGTCGATCGCCAGCCCGAGAAGCGCGTAGGCCGCCAGCATCGCCATGTGCCAGTGCGGCCGCGGCAACGGCAGCAGCCGGTTCGCCGGGTCGCCGGGCGACAGCAGGCATCGCCCGGCGATCAGGAACAGGGCGGCCACCGCCCCCGAGCGGACGAGGTGGACGCCGAGCGACCGGCTGAACCCGGCCTCGGACGGGAGCAGCCGCAGGAGCAGGCTCGCGGACAGCGCGAAGACCGCCAGCGTGACCCCGTCGTCGAGGAGCCGGCGTCCCGCCACCTGCCAGCGATCGGCCCCGGCGGCCGGCCGGCCGGCCCGGGCGCACAGGAGCCGGGCCGTCCCGGCGGCGAGCAGCGCGCCCGCGAGGAGCACGAGGAGACGCAGGCCGGCCGCGTGCTCGTCGGAGGCGCGCCACGCCGCCGCGATCGCCCGCGGGATCGCCCCGATCTCGGCCAGCCCCTCGATGGTCCGGATGAGCCCCGCCTCGAAGGTCTGCCACGCATCGAGCCTCGGAGCGGCGGGGGAGACGGACTGCCCCGATCTGGCGGCGTCGTCCCAGCGCACGGTGACCGGCTGCCCGGCGCGCTGGGCCGCGCCGAGGACGGTCTCGACATGCGTCTGGTCGAGGCCCGGCCGCAGCGTCACCGTGACGCCGGGCTCGGCGGCTCCGCCGCGACCGGCGCCTCCCGCCAGAAACAGAAAGGTGCAGGCGAGCATCGCCGCGATCCGCACCGGCTTCCGCCCGACCTCTCCCGCCCTTGCTGACCCCGCCACGTCCCGCCTCCGCTTCGAGCCGGGCGCCCATGCGGGCGCCGGTTCGTTCCTTCGCGGGCCATGATGCGCGGCGACGGTTTCTATTCTCTCGCCCGCGGCGACGGGATCGCTACGGCCTGCGGACCGGCGCCGCCGGTCCTGCGGCGTCGCTTCCCGCCGCCGGGGATGAGGCGTCAGCCGGACGATGGGTCCCCCGTCGGCAGTACCGCCCGCCGCATCAGGAGGAGGCTGAGGCCGACCGCGAGCATCGAGGCGGCGAGGGCGGCCAGGAAGGCGTCGATGCCCCCGGCAGCGATGACCGCGGCGCCGAGAAGCGCGCTCAACACCGCACCGAAACGGCCGACGCCGAGCGCCATGGCGGCTCCGGTGGCCCTCAGGCCGGTCGGGTGGAGCGACAGGCTGAGGACGTAGAGGGTGGTCTGCACCGCGTTCACGAACAGGCCGTGCAACCCGAAGCCGACGATCAGCATCCCCGGCCCCACGTCGCCGCGCAGCATCAGGGCGCTCAGCGCAGCCCCGAGGCAGCACAGGATCTGCGGGCGGCGCGAGCCGTAGCGGGTGATGGCCGCGGCACAGAGCAGGGCTCCGGCGACGCCGCCGAGATTGTAGGCGGTAAGGCCGGCGCCCGCCATCTCCTCGTCAAGGCCGTCGCTGATCAGCATCGTCGGCAGCCAGGAGAAGGCGCTGTAGACCGAGAGCAGGCAGAAGAAGAACGCGATGCACAACCCGATCGTGTCGCGGCGCCGCTCCGGCGCGAACAGGGTCCGGAAACCGGCGCCGCGGCCGATGCGCGGCTCGGACGGGTCGATGAAGACGGCGTGCCGCGGCACCGGCCGCCCGAGCCGCTCCAGCATCGCGGACAGCTCCACCCATCGCTCCGGATGGCGCGCGAGGTAGCGCGGCGATTCCGGCAGCCATCCCCGCAGGACGAAGCCGAACCCGATGGTGAGGAGACCTCCGATCAGGAACAGGCCCTCCCAGTCGAGATCCGGCATCACCAGGCCGGCGAACAGACCTGCCATCATGCCGCCGAGGGGGACGCAGACCACCGTCGCGGTCACCACCATGGTCCGGTGGCGCGAGGGCACGAACTCCGCCGCCAGCGTCGCGGTGGCGGGAAGCACCCCGCCGATCCCCAGGCCGGTGATGAAGCGGAGCACCGCGAGGGCGCCGAGACTGTCGGCGAGCCCGACCGCCGCCGTCGCCGACCCGAGGGTCGCGACGCTGATGAGGATCGCCCGCCGCCGACCGGCCCGGTCGCCGACCCGGCCGGCGAGCAGGCTGCCGACGGCCATTCCGATCAGCCCCGCCGCGACGACCGGCGCGAAGGCGGCGCTGGTGACGCCCCAGTCCCGGCTCAGGGCGGGAATGGCGAAGCCGATCAACTGGCTGTCGAAGCCGACGAAGATGACCGTCAGCGCCGCGAGCATCACCGCGTGCCGTTGCAGCCCGGTCCAGGCCCCGGTGTCGAGCAGATGTCCGACGTCGATGCGGACGGTGTCCGCCGTGCAGGGGCTGACCCGGGCCGCCGGCCGCAGGTCGTGTCCTCTCCCGTTCGTGGTGGCGATCATCGTGCGCGTGCGGCGTGCCGGGCACGGCCGGCGGGCATGCCCGGCCCGGGGCTGTCCTGTCTCATGTCGTCCTCCCGCGCGGCCGGTGGCCCCGGATTCCGCCGGCCGGCTTCGATGCCGGTCCTCGTGGACCCCGTTGTGCGCCGGAAGATCCGTTGCCGGCAAGAGTCCGCGACAGCGCGGTCCTCGGCGGGGGGACCGCCCTCAGGCGTCCTGGCCCTCGGCCTCCATCAGGATCTCGCGCTTGCCGGCATGGTTGGCGGGGCCGACGATGCCCTCGCGCTCCATCCGCTCCATCAGCGACGCCGCCCGGTTGTAGCCGATCTGCAGCCGCCGCTGGATGTAGCTCGTCGACGCCTTCTTGTCCCGCAGCACCACCGCCACCGCCTGGGCGTAGGTGTCGCCGCTGCCGTCGCCCGCCGCGCCCCCGTCGAGGACCGGGCCGCCGTCGCCGCCCTCGCCGTCCTCGCCCTCCTCCGAGGTGATCGCGTCGAGATAGGCCGGCCGGCCCTGGCGCTTGAGGTGGGCGACCACCTGCTCGACCTCGTCGTCCGAGCAGAACGGCCCGTGCACCCGCGTCGTGCGCCCGCCCCCGGCCATGAACAGCATGTCGCCCTGGCCCAGCAACTGCTCGGCGCCCATCTCGCCCAGGATCGTGCGCGAGTCGATCTTGCTCGTCACCTGGAACGAGATCCGGGTCGGGAAGTTCGCCTTGATCGTGCCCGTGATCACGTCCACCGACGGACGCTGCGTCGCCATGATCAGGTGAAGGCCCGCCGCCCGCGCCATCTGCGCGAGCCGCTGGATCGCCCCCTCGATGTCCTTGCCCGCCACCATCATCAGGTCGGCCATCTCGTCGACGATGATTACGATGTAGGGCAGCGCCGAGAGGTCCATCACCTCGTCCTCGTACACCGCCTCCCCGGTCTCGCGGTCGAACCCGGTCTGCACCGTCCGCGTGATCACCTCGCCGCGCGCCCGCGCCTCCGCCACACGGGCGTTGAACCCGTCGATGTTGCGCACGCCGAGCTTCGACATCTTCTTGTAGCGCTCCTCCATCTCGCGGACCGCCCACTTGAGGGCGATGACCGCCTTCTTCGGGTCGGTGACGACCGGCGAGAGCAGGTGCGGGATGCCGTCGTAGACCGACAGCTCCAGCATCTTGGGGTCGACCATGATGAGGCGGCACTCCTCCGGCTTGAGCCGGTAGAGCAGCGACAGGATCATGGTGTTGATCGCCACCGATTTGCCCGAGCCGGTGGTGCCGGCCACCAGCAGGTGAGGCATGCGCGCGAGGTCGGCGATGATCGGCTCGCCGCCGATGTTCTTGCCGAGGCAGAGCGCGAGCTTCTGCTTGGTCTCGGCGAAGACCGGGGAGGCGAGGAGCTCGCGCAGGTAGACGGTCTCGCGGCGGGCGTTGGGCAATTCGATGCCGATGGCGTTGCGGCCCTGGACGACGGCGACGCGGGCGGAGACGGCGGACATCGAGCGGGCGATGTCGTCGGCGAGCGAGATGACGCGGCTCGACTTGGTGCCGGGTGCCGGCTCCAGCTCGTAGAGCGTCACCACGGGCCCGGGCCGCACCGCCAGGATCTCGCCCCGCACCCCGAAATCCTCCAGGGTCGATTCGAGCAGGGTCGCGTTCTGCTCCAGGGCGTCGGTCGAGACCGCGGCGCTCGGGGCCGGCTGGCGCGGCTCGGCCAGGAGGTCGAGGGCCGGCATGTCGTAGGTGTCGGGAGTGGCCGGAGGCGCCGCCCGGCGGGCGGGAAGCGGAGCCGGCGGCGGCGCGACCCGGTTGCGGGCCGGCGCCGGCACGGCCTCCGGCGGCAGCTCGTCGCCCTCCTCGTCGTCGGGCTCGTCGTGGACCCGCGGCGGGGCGAGGCGGCGCGCCGGGCGCGACGGTTCGTCGAAGACCGGCTCGCGGCGGCCGGCCGGCTCCGGCACCTCCCACTCTCCCTCGGCGCCCTCCTCCGAGAAGGCGCGGCGCGCGGCGAGGGCCGGCGAATTCCCGGCATAGGCGGCGGCGCGCTCCGCGGCGGCCCGGTCCTCCCGCCATCCGGCGATGCGCTCCCGGATCGCCGTGCGGGTGCTCATCGCGAGATGGGCCAGGGTTCCGAGGGAGGCGAGTCCGAGACCGGGGGTTTCGTCGTCATGCGCCGCCGCCCGGCGGCCGCGCTCGTCGTAGCGGCTGGAGACCGGTCCGTGATGATCCGGCTCCTCGTCCTCCTCGCCCTCGATGAGGCCGAAGCCGCAGGCGGCGGTGAGGCTCAGCACCGCCGCGCCGGCGAACAGGAAGCCGGCGATCGCCGCGGCGGGTCCGAAGATCGCCCGCACCGCGCCGAGCAGCGCGTCCCCGACCACGCCGCCGAGGCCGGTCGGCAGCGGCCAGCGGGCGGTCGGCGGCAGGGCGCTCGCCATCGCGCTCGCCGCGCCGAAGCCGATCACCCAGAGCGCCAGCCGGAGGTTCAGCCGGGGCAGGGTGTGGGTCCGCAGCAATTGCACGCCCCACACAGCCGGCGGCAGGGCGAGGGCCAGGGCCCCGAGACCGAGGAGCTGCATGCCGAGATCGGAGACGATCGCGCCGCCATGGCCGAGGAGGTTGCGCGCCGGCTGGCTGGTGGCGTGGTTCAGGCTCGGATCCTCGATCGACCAAGTCGCCAGCGCGATGACGAGGCAGGCCGAGCCGAGGGCCAGGGCAAGCCCCGACACCTCCGTCATCCGCCGCTTGAGGAAAGCGCGGAGCGTATCGACGAGAGCATCGTAGGGCGATGCCGAGCGACGGAGTGAACGCATGCGAGGCAAGCCGGGAACGCGGGGACCAGCCTGGAGCTTAGGAGGGTCCGGTTAACGCGGCTTTAAGCCTGTCGCCGATCGGGAGCCTGCGGAATCAGTGACTTAACCGAAGCCGGGTTCTGCGGCGAGGACCGTTGCCCCCCGCCGCTGTGCCGAAACGGACACGGGCGCGACTTCGCTGTGAATCGCCCTCCGTCATGCCTTGCGGCCGCGCTGCCGGCGGTGCGACCAGTGAGGCTTGATCGGACGCGGGGCGGGAGCCCCGGAGGCACCGTCGGGAGCACGCATCGTGGGCATCGAAGGCTTCGTGGTCGACGGGATCACGGCGGCGGCGCAGCGCCGCGCCGCGGATCCGCGCGCCTCGGCCTGGGTGTCGGCCAATGCCGGCGCCGGCAAGACCAAGGTGCTCACCGACCGGGTGGTGCGGCTGCTGCTGCACGGCGCGCCGCCGGCCAAGATCCTGTGCCTCACCTTCACCAAGGCGGCGGCGGCCAACATGTCGATCCGGGTGTTCGAGCGGCTCGGCCGCTGGGTCACCCTGGACGACGACGCCCTGCGGCGGGAACTCACTCTGCTCGAAGGCGAGGCCCCGGACGCCGCGACCCTGCGCCGGGCCCGGCGCCTGTTCGCCCGCGCCGTCGAGACTCCCGGCGGGCTGAAGATCGAGACGCTGCACGCCCTGTGCGAGCGCCTGCTCCACCTCGTCCCGTTCGAGGCCAACGTGCCGGCGCGGTTCGCCGTGCTCGACGAGGCCCAGACCCGCGAGATGATCGACCGGGTCATCGACCTCGTGCTGGCGGATGCGGTCGGCGGCGGCCGCGACGACCTCGCCGGCGCCCTCGCCCTGGTGGCGCCGGAGGCGGCGGGCGAGGCGCTGCGCAAGGCGATCGCCGCCGCGGTGCAGTGCCGCGACGTGCTCGACCACCCGGACGGCCCCGCCGCCCGGCTCGCGCGCCTGCGCCGGGCGATCGGGGCGGAGGAGGATGTCGCGCGGATCGAGCGCCGGATGCTGGACGAGGGCCTGCCCGACTGGGCCGGGCTCGCCGGGACGCTGCGGACGACGAAGGCGACCGACGAGAAGCGGGCCGACGCCCTCGCCCTCGCAGCCTCGTTCGCCGGCCCGGAGCGCCTGACCGCCTACCTCGCGGTGTTCTTCAAGGACGAGGGTGCGGGCGATCCCTACGCGGCGTCGAGCCTCGGCACCAAGGCGGTCCCGGCCGGGGTCAAGGCGGCGCTCCTCGCCGAGCAGGAGCGGCTCGGCCTGCTGCGCGACCGGCTGCTCGCCGCCCGCGCCTTCGCGCGCACCGAGGCGCTGTTCACCCTGGCGCGGGAGATCCACCGCCGGGTCGAGCTGCAGAAGGCCCGGCTCGGCGCCCTCGACTTCGACGACCTGATCCACAAGACCCTCGACCTGCTCCAGCGGGTCGATTCGGCCTGGGTGCTGTACAAGCTCGACCGCGGCGTCGACCACGTCCTCGTCGACGAGGCCCAGGACACCAACCCGCGGCAATGGGAGATCCTGCGCCGGATCACCCAGGAATTCTGCGCCGGCGAGGGCGCCCGCGAGCCCGGGGACGGCCTCGTCCGCACCCGCTTCGCGGTCGGCGACCCGAAGCAGTCGATCTACAGCTTCCAGGGCGCCGCCCCCGAGGAGTTCGAGGTCACCCGGCGGGCGTGGCGGCAGGCCGCCGTCGGCGCCGCCCTGCCGTTCGAGGATGTCGGGCTCACCCTGTCGTTCCGCTCCGCGACCGGGGTGCTGCGCGGGGTCGACGCGGTCTTCGCCGTGGCCGAGCACTATCGCGGCCTGTCCTTCGGCGACGAGGCGGTCGGCACCGTGCACACCACCGCCCGGATCCGCGCGCCGGGTCAGGTCGAGCTGTGGCCGGTCGAGACCCCGACGCCCGAGGACGAGCCCGACGCCTGGACCCAGCCGGTCGACGCCGTCGAGGCCGGCGCGCCGGCCCTCGTCGCCGCCCGGCGGGTGGCGAGGGCGGTCCGGCACTGGACCACGCGGGGCGACGAGGCCGGCCGGGTCTGGCGCCCGGGCGAGGTGCTGATCCTGGTGCGCAAGCGCTCCGCCGCCTTCGAGGGGGTGATCCGGGCGCTGAAGGCCGAGGGCGTGCCGGTGGCCGGCCAGGACCGGCTCGACATCGCCGCCCACATCGCGGTGCTCGACCTCGTGGCGGCGGGCCGGGCCGCGCTGCTGCCCGAGGACGACCTCACCCTCGCCACCGCGCTCAAGACGCCGCTCGTCGCGCTCACCGACGACGACCTCGTGCGCATCGCCGCCCGGCGCGATCCCGCCGAGCCGCTGGTGCGGGCGCTCGCGCGCCACGCCGAGGCCGGCGACCCGGCGGCGCTCCGCGGGGCCGCCGCCCTGGGGCAGTGGCAGAACTTGGCCCGGGCGCACGGGCCGTTCGGCTTCTACGCCGACCTGCTCGGGCCGCTCGGCGGCCGCACCGCCCTGGTCGCGCGCCTCGGCGGCGAGGCCGGCGACGCCATCGACGTGTTCCTCACCGCCGCCGCCCAGGCCGAGGCCGGCACCGACGCCCCCTCCCTCACCGGCTTCCTGTCCCGCTACGAGCCGAGCGGCGGCCGCGATGCCGGCGGCCACACCGTGAAGCGCGATCTCGAATCCGCCCGCGACGAGGTGCGGGTGATGACGGTGCACGGCGCCAAGGGGCTGGAGGCCGGCCTCGTCGTGCTGATCGACGGCTGCGAGGTGCTCGGCCGCGACCCGGCCCTGATCCCGGTGGCGGTCGGCGACGGCACGGTGCCGGTCTGGTCCTCGGCCAGGGTTCACGACTGCGCCGAGATCGCCGCCGCCCGCGAGGCCCTGCACGACCGCGCCCGCGAGGAGCACAACCGGCTGCTCTACGTCGCGATGACCCGGGCCGCCGACCGGCTGGTGATCGCGCCCTACCGCGGCAACGACCGCGAGACGCCGGGCGAGGCGTGGTGCGAGATGGTGCGGCGCGGCCTCGTGGCGGCCTTCGGCGGCGTCGAGCGGACCGAGATGCCCTACGGCCCCACCGAGTGCTGGCGCGAGGGCGCCGCGCTGCCGGCGCCTGCCGCCACCGCGGTTCCGGTGCCCGAGCCGGGCGCCCTGCCCGACTGGCTGCGCCGGCCGCTGGCGCCGGAGGCCGAGCCGACGCCGCCGCTGCGGCCCTCCGGCCTCGGCGCCGCCGACGAGCCGCGGCGGTCGGATGCCCGTTCCAGCGACCCGGCGGCGCGGCGGCGCGGCGTCCTGATCCACGCCCTGCTGGAGCACCTGCCCGCCCGCGCCCCGGAGAACCGGGCAGCGGCGGCCGACGCCTTCCTCGCCGCCCGTGCCCCGGGGCTCGACGCCCGCACCCGGAGCGGCATCGCCGCCGCCGTGCTGCGCCTCCTCGCCGATCCGGCCCTCGCCACCCTGTTCGGACCGGCGGCCCGGGCCGAGGTCGCGGTGGCCGGCCGCGTCACGCTGCACGGGGTCGAGCGCCCGGTCCACGGCCGCGTCGACCGGCTGGCGGTGACGCCGGAGGGGGTCTGGCTCGCCGACTTCAAGACCGGCCGCCCCCCGGCGGACGACGCCCCGGTGCCGCACGGGCAGGCGGCCCAGGTGGCGCTGTACGCCGCGCTGCTGCGCCGGATCTATCCCGACCGGCCGGTGCATCCGCTGGTCGTCTGGACCAGCGGCCCGGTGATCCGGCGCCTGTCGGACGAGGACTGCGCCGGGGCGCTCGGCGGGATGACCTGAGCCGGGTGCGGTTGCGCACAGCCGAATCGGCCGGGTCCCGGAGGCCCGGCTTGATCGGCTTTCGAGCGGTTCCTACCTTGCGCTCACACGGGACGGCTCGGGTTTCGCCCCGCAGCGGAAAGGTTTGACGACGATGGCAACCGTGAAGGTGACAGACGCGAGCTTCCAGAAGGACGTGCTGGAAGCCTCCGAGCCCGTCGTGGTGGATTTCTGGGCCGAGTGGTGCGGCCCGTGCCGGGCGATCGGGCCGGCGCTGGAGGAGATTTCCGGCGAGTTGCAGGGCCGGATCAAGATCGCCAAGGTCAACGTCGACGAGAATCCGGGGATCGCCTCGCAGTACGGCATCCGCTCGATCCCGACCCTGATGATCTTCAAGGACGGGCAGCTCGCGAGCCAGAAGGTCGGCGCCGCACCGAAGGGCGACCTGTCGCGCTGGATCCAGGCCAGCGCCTGAGCCCCCCGCGGGCCACGTCCGGCCCACGCCCCGCCTCGACCGACCCGGCCCCGAAGGGCCGGGTTTTTTTGCCGGCGGCGAACTTCGAATTCCGAATTGGAATGTCTTGACGCCGCGAGGACCCGGGATATTCTGCCAGTAAGCAACGCCTAAGAAAGCGTGCAGTCGAACGGGAGGGTACCCATGGCACATGTCATGGTGCGGTGCGGTATTCTGCGCGCCGGAGATGCCAGATGATTGGTAAAACTGCGGTGAACGCAGCGATTTTCGGGCTGATACAGGCGTTTTTGTGCTCGTCGGCGGCGTTTGCGGGCGAAATCTCGATCGTTCATGCCTGGATTGCACCGAATCCGAAGATCGGGACCGACATCCCGCTGCACATGACGGTGGTCAATGCCGGTGCGGAGGCCGATGCCCTGCTGCGGGTGCGCTGCCCGATGGCGAACTTCAGCGAGAAGGTGACGCTCGACAAGGGCGGCGAAGGCGCCCCGTCGCGGCGCCCGGTGCCGACCATCGCGGTCAGGGGCGGCGGCGACACCCATCTCACCGCCGAGGGGCATCACGTGATGCTGCTCCAGACGCGCCAGGTCCTGGCCGAGGGCGAGACGTTCGAGTGCGCGACGAGCTTTCGCCGCGCCGGCCCGGTTCCGATGACGGTGACGGTGCGGACGCCGCCGTCCTGAGCCGGAACCGCCATCCCCGGGGCGGTCGCCGCCCCGGCAGTCATCGGCCGGCGCCGGAGACCCGGCGCCGCCGCGCGCGACACGCTCACGGACAGGCTCACAATCGCGGCGCGCCAGGAAGCGATCAGGAGGAAGCGACCATGACCCGATTCTCGACCCGCCCCTGGCGCGCTCTCGCCGCCGGTACGGCGCTCGCCCTCGTCACCGCGGCGGCCCAGGCCCAGACTCCGGCCCCGACTCCGGCCCAGGCCCCGGCGCCGATCCCGACCGCCCCGCCGCCGGCCGGACAGCCCGTCGACCAGAACCGGCTGCTGAAGGCCGACAAGGAGGAGGGCAACTGGCTCCTCCACCACAAGAACTTCGGCGCGCACCGCTACTCGCCGCTGGCGCAGATCAACCGCGACACGGTGAAGAACCTGAAGGTGGCCTGGACCCTCCATCTCGGCGGCATCGAGGGCGGCGGGATCTGGACCCATGGCGGTCTCGAGGGCACGCCGATCGTCGAGGACGGCATGATGTACGTCACCGACGGCTGGGGATCGGTCTACAAGGTCGACACCCGCAACGGGGCCGGCAGGCTGCTGTGGAAGATGGACCCCAAGACCGACCGGGAATGGGCCGGGGCGGTGGCGTGCTGCGGCGTCAACAACCGCGGCGTCGCCCTGTGGGGCAGCCAAGTGATCTCGCACACCCTCGACGGCCGGCTGATCGCCACCGACAAGGAGACCGGGCAGGTCGCCTGGCAGCGTCAGGTCGCCGACCCGGACAAGGGCGAGACCATCACCGGCGCGCCGCTGGTGGTGCACAACATGGCGATCAGCGGCGTCGGCGGGGCCGAGTACGGCATCCGCGGCTGGATCGCCGCCACCGACCTGACCAGCCAGAAGGAGGTCTGGCGCACCCACACCATCCCGGGCAAGGGCGAGCCGGGCATCGAGACCTGGAAGGGACCGAACAACGCCGAGGTCAGCGGCGGCGGCTCGACCTGGGTCACCGGCAGCTACGACCCGGAGACCGACCTCATCATCTGGGGCGTCGGCAATCCCGGGCCGGACTGGGACAACACCTACCGGCCGGGCGACAACCTCTACACCGATTCCACGGTCGCCCTCGACGCCAAGACCGGCGCGATCAAGTGGCACTTCCAGCACACGCCGAACGACCCCTACGACTACGACAGCGTGTCGGAGAACCTGCTGGTCGATGCCGGCGGCAAGAAGATGGCCCTGGAGGCCGACCGCAACGGCTTCGCCTACGCGGTCGACCGCACCAACGGCCAGTTCCTGTGGGCGACGCCGTTCGTGAAGAAGGTGACCTGGACCCGCGGCATCAACCCCGACACCGGCAAGCCGTTCGAGTACGACCCGACCAAGGACGTCCAGCGCTACAACGCCTCGGCGACGCCCCACCCCGAGAACAAGGTCGCGGATGTCTGCCCCGGCAACATGGGCGGCAAGAACTGGCCGCCGACCGCCTACCATCCCGGGACCGGGCTCTGGTACATCCCGGTGATCGAGAGCTGCAACCGGATCACCCACGAGACGATGACGACCGCGAGCCTGAAGCCGCGGGAGTTCTTCACCGGCGGCGGGCCGACCCAGCCGTTCCGCATCACCGGCAGCGTGACGGCGATCGACGTCGCGACCGGCAAGGTCGCCGCCAAGCTGGAGACGCCGTTCCCGCTCCTCGGCGGCATGCTGGCGACGCCCGACCTCGTCTTCACCGGCGAGCCGGACGGGCGGGTGATGGCCCTCGACGCCAAGACCCTGGCCAAGATGTGGGAGTTCAGCACCGGCGGCGGCGTCAACGCTCCGCCGATGACCTTCACGGTCGACGGCAAGCAGTACCTCGCGATCCTCGTCGGCCTCGGCGGCGCCTGGGACAAGTGGTTCATCGATTCGACGCCGGAGCTGAAGTCGATCCAGACCGGATCGATGCTCTACGTCTTCGCGCTCTGAGCTTCCACTGCGATCAGCCGGCGCGGACCACGGGGTTCGCGCCGCGGCGAGGCCCACAGATGCTCAAAATCCTGATGCCGGCCGTCGCGGCCGGCCTGATCTCGGCCGTCGCGGCGGCGCAGCAGCCGCCCCGTCCCGATCCCGGCCTGGCGGTGTACAAGAAGGCGAACTGCGCCGGCTGCCACAAGTGGCACGGCGGCGGCGGGGGCGGCTACGGCGGCGACGCGCTGTCGCTGCGCCACACCCAGCTCACCCGGGAGCAGATCGTCGAGACGGTGAATTGCGGCCGTCCCGGCACCGGCATGCCGTTCCACCTGCGCGGCGCCTACGACACCACCAGGTGCTACGATTCCCTGCGCGCCGACATGGGCCCGCAGATGCCGCCGGAAGGTACGAGCTTCCTGCGCCAGAGCGAGGCCGAGGCGGTGGCGACCTACGTCGCCGACGCCCTGAAGGGCAGGGGCGAACCGACGCTCGCCGACTGCACCGCCTTCTTCGGCGACACGTCCCGAGCCTGCGACCTCTACCGCAAGGAGACGCGCGATGGCACGCCCGCGCCGCAGACCACGCATTGACCGCGCCGCGATCCTGATCGCCGGCTTCGCCGCCCTGCAGGCCCCCCTCCCCGCCGCGGGCGCGACCGCGGAACCGACGGACCTGCGCGACGTCCGGGTCGGCATGGCGGTGACCGACCTGCCCGCCGCCGGCTACGATCGCCTCACCTGCCGCGGCGGCGAGCCGCGGACGATCGCCTCGTGGCAGGAGTGGCGCAGTTGCCCGGCCGACGAGCGCGGTCAGCGGGCGATCGGCTTCCGGTACGACGACGTCGACCGCAAGGGCACCAAGGTCGCCGGCCACCCTGCCCTGCTGACCCTTCGCGTCGGCGCGGATGCCCGGATCGACGGGCTCGACATCGAGACCGACCCCAAGGCGCCGATGTTCCTGCGCAAGAAGGGATTCCTGCTCGGCCTCCAGGCGCGGGCGCACTGGGGCGAGGACGGCTGGACCTGCGAGACCGAGGCGCCGAGCGGGGACGAGACCCCGATCGGCGATACCTTCGTCAAGGAGCAGTGCCGCAAGGTGCTGCCGCACCGGGTCGTGACCGTCCGGCGCGAACTCTACCGCCCCATCGGCCAGGACCTGCGCGCCTTCGTCAGCCGCACCCGGATCTCGATCGCGGGCACCGATTAGGCGGCGGCGAGCTTGGCCTTCAGGCTCCGGGCGGCGCGGGCGTAGCCGCCGCCCTCGCCGTCGATGAAGTGAACATGGTCTCGGGCGCTCGGCGCCGGCGTGATGCAGGTCACGAGCGCCGAGTCCTGGCGGTGCAGGCCGAAATCGAGGAGGCCGTCCCGCTCCGCCCGGGTCAGCCGCTCCTCGATCCGCAGCGCCGCCTCCGGGTCGCAGTCGATCGTCATGCGCAATCCGTCGTCGTACTTCCGGAAGTCGGCGTTGGCGCTCATCTCGCGCAGGTAGCGGGCCGGTACGAAGCCGCCCACCCGCAGCCCGAGACGGAAGATCAGGTGGATGAGGACGACGCGGCCGAGCACCGCGAGCCGCCGCAGGCGGCGGGGACGGGATCCGGGACCGGCACGCAGCTCCGTCTCCAGCCCGGCCGGCGGCCAGCCCAGGACCGGCCCCTCCTCCGGCAGCGGGTGACCCATCGCCGGCAGGGCGGCGACGAGGCGCAGGATGTCGGCGATCGCCGCGCGCAGGGCCGTCGGATCGGCGCCGTCGCGGCCGATGGCGACGATCGACAGCACCACCCCGCGCCGGGCCCGGGACGGCGCGAAGCGGCACGACAGTCCCGTCAGATCCGGCTGCGCCCCGGCGGGAGCCGCCGGCACCGCCCACCGGTCGGCCTTGAGTGCCCTCTCGGCGAAGGCGAGCCCGCCGCCGGTGAACATCGCGTAGGCGACGTCCGGCGACGGCGCGTAGCGCGCCACGCGCAGGTCGCGGCCGGCGGCCCGGACGGCCTCGACCGGGATCAGGGCCGCGCGCAGCCGCAGCCCCGTCGCATCGCCGGCCCAGGACGCGGTCGCGGCGAGCGCGTCCCGCGCCGCGGCCGCGTCCTCGGCCGCCACCAGCGCCGCGGCCCCGTCGCCCCCGAAGGCGAAAGGAAGCTCGCGTCCGCCGAGGGCGTTGCGCAGAGCCGCGATGGTGGCGGCACCGACGAAGTTGACCTCCCGGTAGCGGCCGGCGGAGATCGCCGCGCCTGAATCGACCACGTCGGTGATGGCGACCGACCATGAGTCGGGAACCGGCTGGTAGATCGCGTCGTCGAGCACCCGCTGGAAATCGGTGACCGGCACGAGATCGGCGTAGCGGAAAGCCGGCTCGCCGGTCCGGGTCGGCTCCCCGCCGATCCCCGGGGCAATGCCGTTCGTCGCGTTGCCCGGATTCATGGCGCTCCTCCCGGAGCCGCTATAACGTCGCGACCCGCTCCCGCCGGCAGAGCACGGGCCATCGGTCCGGGCGACCGGCATCAATCGTCGAAGTCGATGCAGGTGATCGCGCAGCCTCGCGTCACGATCTCCGATGCGGACAGGTCCGGGAACATGTCCCGATAGCGCTCGACCAGCGCCCGCCCCAATTGCTCGGGCGTGCGGATGTGAGGCAGCGAGTGGGCGAAGCTCTCCGGGCCGACCTCCGCGACCGGCACCCCCTGGCGGACCTCGATGCAGGTGCCGACGCGGCGGGTGGCGAGATCGACCACCGGCAGCACCTCGGTGCCGTCGTCGAGCCGGCGGCCGGGCGTGACGATCGGCACCACGGCGTAGCGCTCGCCCGCGGCATTGGTCGTGTGTTCGAGGTTGAAGTGGACGAAGCGCCGGGACCCGGGCGGCAGCGCCCGGAAATCCTCCGGCTGCAACCGGACGAGGGCGTCGACCTTCAGGTCCCGCCGGATGCTGTCGAGCGTCACCTCCCGGTCGCCGTCGCCGCGAACGATGCGGATATGCGTGCTCTTCGAGAGCGGCAGGGCATCCTGTTGCACGCGGCGAGATCCCGGTTCGACGAAGACGAGGCAGGACCGAGGGTAGGTCCCGCGCCGGCCTCGTCAATGGGCCGGCACGCCCGTCACAGCCGTGCCCGCACCGCCTCCGCCACCGCCTCGGCGGTGATGCCGAAGTGGCGGAACAGCTCCTCGGCCGGGCCGGAGGCGCCGAAGCCGGTCATGCCGACGAAGCCGCCATCCTCGCCGATCCAGCGGTCCCAGCCCTGGCGGATCGCCGCCTCGACGGCGACCCGCACCGGCCCCCGCGGGATGACCGACGCCCGGTAGTCGGGCGCCTGCGCCTCGAACGCCTCCCAGGACGGCATCGAGACGACGGCGGTCGGAACGCCCTCGGCCTGAAGGATTTCCCGCGCCGCCAGCGCGACCGCCACCTCCGAACCGGTGGCGACCAGGGTGGCGCGGCGCTCGCCGCCCTCGGGCTGCGCCAGCACGTAGGCCCCGCGCGCCGAGAGGTTGGCGCCGCCGCCCGGGCGCAGGGCCGGCAGGGCCTGGCGCGAGCAGATCAGCGAGGTCGGGCCGTGGCGGTTGGCGAGCGCCATCTCCCAGCACTCCACCGCCTCGACGGCGTCGGCCGGGCGCAGCACCAGCATGTTGGGGATCGCCCGCAGGGAGGCGAGGAATTCCACCGGCTGGTGGGTCGGGCCGTTGCGGCCGATGCCGATCGAGTCGTGGCTGTAGACCGTGACCACCGGCAGATCCATCAGGGCCGCCATCCGCAGCGGCGGCCGCATGTAGTCGGAGAAGACGAGGTAGGTGGCGCCGACCGGGATCAGGCCGCGATGGGCGACGATGCCGTTCATCATCGCGCCCATCGCGTGCTCGCGGATGCCGTAATGCAGGTAGCGCCCGGCGCGGTTCTCGGCCGTGAAGGCCGGCAGCGCCTGCTTGTGCTTCGTCGGCCCCTCCAGATCGGGAGCGCCGCTGAACAGTTCGGGGATCACTTCGGAGAGGCGGGCGACGATCTCGGCCGAGACCTCGATCGACGGCATCGCGGTGCCGGCGACGCGGTCGCGCAGGGCGTGCAGCGTGTCCTGCCAGCCCTCGGGCAGGCGGGCGTCGTGGCGGCGGTCGTACTCGGCCCGGACATCCGGCGCGAGGGCGGCACGGGCGGCCTCCCAGCGCGCGAAGGCGTCGCGGTTGCGCCCGGCGGCCCCGTCCCGCCACGCGGCGAGGACGTCGCCGGGCACCGTGAACGCCGGATGCTCCCAGCCGCGGGCGGCGCGGGCCTCGGCGAGATCCTGCGCGAAGACCCGGCCGCCATGGGCGCCGCGCTGGCCTTCGAGCCGCGGCAGGCCGCGCCCGATCACCGTGCGGCAGGCGATCAGGGTCGGGCGCGGGTCCTGGCGCGCGAGGAGAAGCGCGGCGGAGACCGCCTCGACGTCGTGGCCGTCGGCGTCGATGACCTGCCACTGGGCGGCGAGGAAGCGGGCGCGGACGTCCTCCGAGATCGACAGCTCGGTGCCGCCGTCGTCGGTGATGCGGTTGTCGTCCCACAGGAAGACCAGCTTGCCCAGCCGCAGGTGGCCGGCGAGCGAGATCACCTCGTGGGCGAGGCCCTCCTGCAGGCAGCCGTCGCCGACGAGGGCGTAGGTGCGGTGATCGACGAGGTCTGCCCCGAACTCGGCCGCGAGCCGCGCCTCGGCCACCGCCATCCCGACCGCGTTGGCGATGCCCTGGCCGAGCGGCCCGGTGGTCGCCTCGATGCCGAGATGCGGCGCGTATTCCGGGTGGCCGTGGCAGGGCGAGCCGAGTTCGCGGAAGTTGCGGATCGCGTCGATCGAGATGCCGTCGTAGCCGGCGAGGTGCAGCAGGGCGTAGAGCAGCATCGAGCCGTGGCCGTTCGACAGCACGAAGCGGTCGCGGTTCGGCCATTCCGGATCGGCCGGGTTGCAGACGAGGTGGCGGGTGAACAGGGCGGTGGCGATCTCGGCGCATCCCAGCGGCGCTCCGGGATGACCGTCGCCGGCGCGCTCGATGGCGTCGAGCGCGAGGAACCGGATCGCGTCGGCCATCCGGCCGGGGGAGACGGGGCTGGTCATGGGATCGTCCTGGGCTGTCTCGCGGCAAGGCTCCGCCGGGCGCCCCGGAGGGTCGGTTGGAGGCCCGAGATGGTTGAAACAGAAAGAGAGACGTTTCGTTGATCGTCGTCAGGATGGGCGCAAACAAAAATCGATTTTTTTCTAGAAATTTCGACCGCACGCTTAGTATTTGGTGCGTGGGCGATATCCGCCGTGCATGGTCCGACCGGCGCAAACACGGAACGAGTCCGGTGCATGAGCGGCGGGAGCGGAACTCCCGCCGCCTTGAGGGCTCAGCTCAGCCGAGGAAGCCGATGGAGATCCACGGCACGGCGATGACGACGGCGAGGCCGACGATCAGGGCGATCATGTAGCCGATGATCGGCCGGATGCCCTCGTCCGGGTGGATCCGGCTGATCGCGCAGGCGGCGTAGTAGCCGACGCCGAAGGGCGGGGCGAACAGGCCGATGCCCATCGCGAGGATCACCACCATCGCGTAGTGCACCTCGTGCACCCCGACCTGACGGGCGATCGGGAACAGCAGCGGGCCGAACAGCACGATCGCCGGAATGCCCTCCAGCACCGAGCCGAGGATGATGAACGCCACCGCCGACACGATCAGGAACCCGAGCGGACCGCCCGGCAGGCCCTTCATCATCACCGCCAGGCTCTGCGAGAAGCCCGACTGGGTGAGGGCCCAGGCCATGCCGGTCGCCGCGCCGATGATCAGCAGGATCGCCCCCGACAGCGAGGCGGTCGAGACCAGCATCGGGTAGACGCGCTTGATGTCGAACTGGCGGTAGATCAGCAGGCCGGCGAAGATCGCGTAGACGATGCCGATCGTCGAGACCTCGGTCGCGGTCGCGACGCCCTCCACCACCGCAGCCCGGATCACGAACGGCAGCGCCAGGGCCGGGAAGGCGATGACCAGCGTCTTGCCGATCTCGGCTCCGGTCGCCCGCCTGACGTGGCTGAGGTCCTCGTTGCGGTAGCGCCACCACACCAGGGCGCACAGCGTGATGCCGAGCACCACCGCCGGCATCAGGCCGCCGGTGAACAGGGCGGTGATCGACACGCCGGTGACCGAGCCGATGGTGATGAGAACGAGGCTCGGAGGGATGGTCTCGGTCTGGGCGCCGGTGGCGGAGAGCAGCGCGACGAGGTCGCCCTCCTTGGCGCCGCGCGCCTTCATCTCGGGGAACAGGACGGGCGCCACCGCCGCCATGTCGGCGGCCTTGGAGCCCGAGATGCCCGACACGAGGTACATCGCGCCGACCAGCACGTAGTGCAGGCCGCCGCGGACGTGGCCGAGCAGCGAGGCGAGGAAGCCGACCATCGCCTTGGCCATGCCGGTCATCTCGATCAGGAGGCCGAGGAACACGAACAAGGGCACGGCCAGCAGGATCAGGTGGCTCATCCCCTCGTCCATCCGGCCGACCACCACCATCGAGGGGGCGCGGGTGGTCAGGACGAGGTAGGCGAAGGTGGCGAGGCCGAACGCGAAGGCGATCGGCACGCCGGAGAACACCAGGGCGCCGACGCCGAGGACGAAGAACAGCAGCAGGTTCCAGTTGCCGAGGGTGCGCAGCACCGGCTCGAGCAGGACGAGGCCGACGGCGACGGCCACGGCCGCCACCAGGGCCGCGGCCGGCACCCGCCAGTCGCCGCTCTCGAGCAGGCGCAGGATCGAGATCGCGAACATCAGCCCGAAGCCGACCGGCAGGGCGGCGGCGCGCCAGGCGTTGGTGATCTCGAGCGCCGGGGTCTGCACGAAGATCTCTTCGGCGGCGAACTCGTAGGCGGGGTGGAGCAGCAGGGTGACGAAGGTCAGCCCCGCCACGAGGGAGACCGCGTCGAGGAAGGCGCGGGTCTTGGGCGAGGCGAGGCTGACCAGCGCGGTCATCCGCATGTGCTCGCCGCGGCGGTAGGCGACCACCGCGCCGAGCATGGCGAGCCACAGGAACAGGATGGAGGCGAGTTCGTCCGACCAGACGATCGGGGCGTGGAAGACGTACCGGCTCACCACGCCGCCGAGCAGGACGACGACCTCGGCCACCACGAGGAGGGCCGCGGGAATCTCGATCAGGCGACCCAGGAGGTCGTCCAGGGTCTTGAGCACGGCTTGCCGGCCCGTGGCCGGCAACGGCGGCGCGTCGGTCGCGAGTTCAAGATGCATCGGGCTCCTCCCAGAGCGTTGTCGGTTGTTGCGTCAGGCCAGCTTGCCGGAGACCGCTTCGAGCTGGTCCCAGGCGGCGTCGCCGTACTTGGCCTTCCAGTCCTTGTAGAAGCTGGTCTTGCCGAGAGCCTCGCGGAACCGCTCGCGATCGACGTCGATGAAGGTGATGCCCTTGCCCGACAATTCGGTGCGCAGGGCGGCGCTGAGCTTGACGATGTCGGCGCGCTGGTCGTCGGCCGAGCGGTCGAGTTCCTTCGTGACGAGGGCGCGCAGGTCCTCCGGCAGGCGCTGGAGCGCGCGCTTGTTGCCAAGGATCCAGTAGCCGTCCCAGACGTGGCCGGTCAGGCTGCAGCTCTTCTGCACCTCGTAGAGCCGGGTCGTCGCCGTGATGGCGAGCGGGTTCTCCTGGCCCTCGAAGATCTTGGTCTGGAGCGCCGAGTACAGCTCGTTGAAGTTCAGCGGCGCCGCCCCGGCATCGAGCGCCTTGAACACCGAGGTCAGCATCGGCGAGGGCGGGACGCGGATCTTGAAGCCCTTCAGGTCCTCGGGGGTGCGGATCTCGCGGGTCGAGGAGGTGATGTGGCGGAAGCCGTTGTCCCAGACCTTCGAGACGGTCTGGATCGGGGTCTTGGCGATCTGCTCGCGGACGTAGGTCCCGACGCCGCCGTCCATCGCCTTCCAGACCGCGTCGTAGTCCTTGAACGCGAAGCCGGTGTTGGGCAGGGCCGCGACCGGCACGAAGGTCGAGAGGATCGAGGTCGAGAGGTTGAAGAACTCGACGCTGCCGTTGCGGACCTGCGACAGCAGGTCGGTGTCGGAGCCGAGCTGGTTGGCCGGGAACAGCTTGATGTCGAGGCGGCCGCCCGAGGCCTCGCGGATGCGGTTGAGCGCCTCCTGGGCCCGGATGTTGACCGGGTGGGTCGGGTCCTGGCCGGTGGCGAGCTTGTACTCGAACTCGGCGGCGTCGGCCCGGCGGGTGAGGATGCCGAACAGCGGCACGGCGGCGGCGCCGGCCAGCAGGCTGCGGCGGGTGAACTGGCTCATGGACGTGCTCCCTGGGTTGTCGTTGGGTCGTGGTGGCGCCCGGGCGGGGCCGCGCCGCCGCAGGGTCGTCCCCGCGGCGGGCCGTCGGCCCTCAATCGCCGTTGAGCAGGCGATAGGCGCGAATCACCTGGCTGTCGTCGGCCGCGCCGTCGCCGCGGCCGGATGTCGACAGGAAAAGCTGGTGGGCGAGGGCCGCCAGCGGCAGGGCGGCCTTCTGGTCGCGCCCGGCCTCCAGCACGATGCCGAGATCCTTGACGAAGATGTCGACGGCGCTGGTCACCCGCGGCTCGGCCTCCAGCATCCGCGGCCCGCGGTCCTTGAGCATCCAGCTCGACGCCGAGGAGCCGGACAGGATCTCCAGCACCACGCCGAGATCGACGCCGACCCGGGCGGCGAGCGAGAGCGCCTCGGCGCAGGCGACGATGTGGACGCCGCAGAGGAGCTGGTTGACCGCCTTGACGGTCGCCCCCTGCCCCGCCTTCGTGCCGACGACGAACACCTTGTCGCCGATCGCGTCGAGGACCGGGCGCACCCGCTCCAGCACCTCGGCGGGCGCCGCCGCCATGATGGTGAGCGTCGCGGCCTCGGCCCCGACGACCCCGCCGGAGACCGGAGCGTCGACGAAGCGGCGTCCGGCCGCCTCGACCCGGGCGGCGAGGCCCGCCACCGCGTCCGGCGGGCAGGTCGCCATCAGGATCACGGTGGCGTCCGGCGCCAGCGCGGCGAGCGCGCCCTCGCCGAACAGGGCGGTCTCGGCCTGGGCGGCGTTGACCACCATCAGGATCAGGACGTCGGCCCCTTCCGCCGCCGCCGCGACCGTCGCGGCACCGGTGCCGCCGCTGCCGGCCGCCGCCTCGAAGGCGGCCCGTCCCTCGGGCCGCACGTCGTAGCCGCGGACCGGGAAGCCGCGGCGCACGAGGTTGCGCGCCATCGGCACGCCCATCGAGCCGAGGCCCGCGAAGGCGACGCTCAGAGCCACTCGCGGATCCTCCGCGTCACCGCCTCGGTCGAGATGCCGTAGCGGTCGTGCAGGGTCGGCAGCGCGCCGGCGTCGAGGAACTCGTCCGGCAGGCCGATCTGGCGGAAGCCGGGCGGGATGGTGCCGGAGCGCAGCAGCAGGCCGGCCACCGCCTCGCCGAGGCCGCCGATCACCGTGTGGTTCTCGGCCACCACCACGAGCCGCCCGCCCTTGGCCACCTCGCGCAGGATCGTCGCCTCGTCGAGGGGCTTGATCGTCGGCACGTGCAGCACCGCGACGTCGACCCGGTCGTCGGCGAGCGCCTGGGCGGCTTCGAGCGCCCGCATGGTCATCAGGCCCGACGAGATGACCAGCACGTCGCGGCCGTCGCGGATCGTCTTCGCCTTGCCGAGCTCGAACGTGTAGCCGTACTCGTCGAGGACCAGCGGGACGTTGCCGCGCAGCAGGCGCAGGTAGACCGGGCCCTGATGCGCCGCCATGGCGGGCACGACCTGCTCGATCTCGTGGGCGTCGCACGGATCGATGATGGTCAGGTTCGGCATGCCGCGGAAGATCGCGATGTCCTCGGTCGCCTGATGGCTCGGGCCGTAGCCCGTGGTCAGGCCCGGCAGGGCGCAGGCGATCTTGACGTTCAGGTTCTCCTCGGCGATCGCGAGGCAGATGAAGTCGTAGGCGCGCCGGGCCGCGAACACCGCGTAGGTGGTGGCGAAGGGCATGAAGCCCTCGCGCGCCATGCCGGCCGCCGCGCTGATGAGCAGCTGCTCGGCCATGCCCATCTGGTAGAAGCGCTCGGGATGCGCCTTCGCGAAGATGTGCAGGTCGGTGTACTTGCTGAGATCCGCGCTCAGCCCGACGATCTCCGGCCGCTCTTCGGCGAGCTTCGCCAGCGCGTGCCCGAACGGGGCCGCCCTGGTGCGCTGGCCCTCGGCGGCGAGCGAGGCGATCATCGCCGAGGTCTTCAGGCGCGGGCCCTCGCTCGGCTGCCCGAGATGCGCGGGCCGTTCGTACTTCGAGCGCCTCATCACGCCCTCCCCTCGGTGCTGCGGTAGCCCTCTTCGAGGACGTCCAGGGCCTTCGTCCACTCGTCGGCCTCGACGCGCAGGAAGTGGTTGCGCTCGCGCTCCTCGAGGAACGGCACGCCCTTGCCCATCCGGGTGTCGCAGATGACGATGCGCGGCTTCCGGCCCTCGTAGGTGCGGGCGGCGTCGAACGCCTTCACCACCGCGTCGAGGTCGTTGCCGTCGACCCGCTGGACGAACCAGTTGAACGCCTCGAACTTCGGCGCCAGGGGCTCGAAGTTGAGCACGCCGGTCGAGGGGCCGTCGGCCTGCATGCCGTTGACGTCGACGATGCCGATGAGGTTGTCGAGGCCGTAGGAGCCGGCCGACATCGCCGCCTCCCAGGTCGAGCCCTCGTCGAGTTCGCCGTCGGAGAACAGGTTGTAGACGAAGGACTTGGAGTCCTTGCGCTTCAGCCCCAGCGCGAAGCCGACCGCGAGCCCGAGGCCGTGGCCGAGCGAGCCGCCGGTGATCTCCATGCCGGGGGTGTAGGCGGCCATGCCGGACATCGGCAGGCGGCTGTCGTCGCCGCCATAGGTCTCCAGCTCGTCCTCCGGGACGATTCCCGCCTCGATCAGCGCGGCGTAGAGCGCGATGGCGTAGTGGCCGATCGAGAGCAGGAAGCGGTCGCGGCCCTCCCATTCGGGGTCGTTCGGCCGGTAGGTCATGGCGTGGAAGTACGACACCGCCAGCACGTCGGCGATGCCGAGCGCCTGGGCGATGTAGCCCTGGCCCTGGACCTCGCCCATGCGCAGGGCGTGGCGGCGGATGCGGTAGGCGCGCTCGGCGAGCGAGACGTTCGAGCGGTCGTGCGGAGAGGCGGCCGGTTCCGGCTGCATGGTGTCCTCCCTGAGGTCTGGCGGGTGGGGGTGCGCCGCGCGGCGCACCCGGTTCGGCTTCATACGGTTTCCGAATGATCGCTTCGCGATGCGGAAACCGGCTTCGCTCAAACGCCGCGCGGGCTGGTGATACGAAATCCGGAAGTCATCTTCCGGATTTCGTATCAGTGGATCAGCATGCCGCCGTTGACGTCGATCACGGCGCCGGTGGTGTAGGACGACAGGTCGGAGGCGAGGAACAGGCACGCCTTGGCGACGTCGTCGGCGACGCCGAGGCGGGCAAGCGGGATGCCCTTGATGATGTCGGCCTTCAATTCGTCGGTGAGCTTGCCGCCGGTGATGTCGGTCTGGATCAGGCCGGGGGTGACCGAGTTGGCGCGGATGCCGTCCGGGCCGAGTTCGCGCGCCATCGCCTTGCACAGGCCGAGGACGCCGCCCTTGGCCGCGCTGTAGTGCGGACCGCCGAAGATGCCGCCGCCGCGCTGGGCCGAGACCGACGACATGCAGACGATCGAGCCGGATTGCTGCTTGCGCATCTGCGGGATCACCGCCTGCGACATGTACAGGGTGCCGCGCAGGTTCACGTCGGTGACCGCGTCGTAGTTCTCCGGCGCGATGTCCATGATCTTGAGCGGCTGGGTGATGCCGGCGTTGTTGATGAGCACGTCGATGCGGCCGAGGCGGGAGACGATCTCGTCGGCGGCGGCCACGCAGGCGGCCTTGTCGGTGACGTTGCAGGCGAGGCCGAGATGGCCGGGGCCGAGGTCGCGGGCGGCCTGTTCGGCCTGGCCGGCGTCGAGGTCGAGGATCACCACCTTGCCGCCGTGCTCGGCGAACAGGCGGGCGGTGGCCCGGCCGATCCCACGCAGGGACGCCGCACCGGTGATGACGCAGACCTTGTCGGACAGAAGCATGATGACCTCCCTGTCGCCCGTTCGGGCGCGGATCCTTGATCGCGGGAGGTGGTGGGGCGGTCGGCCCGCGCACGGCGCGGCCGTCGCCGGCAGGAGGTTCGTCCTGCCGTCACCCTCCGGCCTCGGCGGCCGGGCGCTTCCTCTCGCTTTCGTTGGGGTCACCCTGCCATCCGGCTCCGGGGGGAACAAACGCGATGTTTGCACGGGGGTGATGAATTCGATTCACCTCGCCTTCGGCTTCATCGCCGCTCATACGAAATCCATATGATCGCTTCGCGATGCGGATTTCGGCTTCGCTCGGAAGCCGCGCGGGCTGCGATACGAAATCCGGAAGTGATCTTCCGGATTTCGTGTCACAGGTCCGCGAGGTTGAGTTCGACCTGCAGCTCTCCCGCCAGCCACCCGGCGAACAGCCGCAGCGGCGCCCGCCGCCGGGTCGCGGCCGGGAAGACGAGGTGGTGGCCGACATAGGTCACGTCCTGCGACCGGCCGGCGAGCGGCGCGACGAGGCGTCCGCTGGCGATCTCCGCCTCGGCGAGCAGCGTCGATTCGAGGGCGACGCCGAGGCCGTTGGCGGCGGCGGCGATGGCGAGGAAGCTGCGGTCGAACCGCACCCCCTGCGGCCGCGGCGGCGGCAGGTCGTTGCGGGCGAACCAGAGCGGCCAGCGCACCTGCTTGTTGTCGCTCTGGATCAGGACGTGATCGGCGAGGTCGGCGGCCCGGCGGATTCGCGCCGCCCGCTCGGGGTCGCAGAGCGGCGTCACCGTCTCGGTGACCAGCGGCAGCACGACGAGCCCCTGCCCGCGCGGCGGCCCGTAGACGATGTCGGCGTCGAACTCGTCGGTGGTGAAGCGGGCATAGTCCATGCCGGCGGCGAGCCGCACCTCGAAGCCCGGATGGTCGGCGAGGAAGCGGGCGAGGCGCGGGGTCAGCCACTGCGCGGCGAAGCTCGGGGCGCAGTGCAGCCGAAGCAACTGCGAGCCGCGCGCGGCGACGAGATCGAGGCCGCGATGCAGTTCCTCGAAGGCGCGCCCGACATGCTCCAGCAGCGCCTCGCCGGCGGGGGTGAGCGCGACCCCCTGGCCGCCGCGCTCGAACAGGGCGACGCCGAGGGCGTCCTCCATCTTGCGGATCGCGTGGCTGACCGCGCTCGCCGTCAGGTTCAGCTCGGTCGCCGCCGCCTTGAACGACCGGCGGCGGGCGGCGGCCTCGAACGACCGCACCGCGGAGAGGGGAACCGGCAGCGACATGCCGCCAGGAATGCGCCGGCCCGGGGGCGGTTGGCAATCCGGGGGGGGCACCGAGGGTTCATGGGGAGTGCAGCTCTCCCTCCCCTTCCGCGATACTGCATTCACGCACCTCAATGATGAGGCGCCAATTCTCTCCTCGCCCCGCTCGCGGGGCGAGGACAATGCACACGACCCGCCGTGCCGATCGGCGCGTCCGTTCGGGAGAGGCGATCCCACCCTTCGAAAGCTTCCGTCTTGCCGGAGGCCCGCGAGAACTCCGCCTTCAGGCCTCCGCCGGAGTGCCCGCCAGCCGCCGCCCCGCCTGGGCCTGGAGCGCCCCGCCGTTCAGGCTGTCGAATTGCAGCGCCGCGAGCTGGGCGTAGAGTCCCCCGCGCGCGAGAAGGCGGTCGTGGCTGCCCTGCTCCACAACCCGCCCGTCGTCGAGCACCAGGATGCGGTCGGCGGCCCGCACGGTGGCGAGGCGGTGGGCGATGACGAGGGTGGTGCGGTCCTTCATCAGCACGTCGAGGGCCGCCTGCACCGCCCGCTCGCTCTCGGCGTCGAGGGCGGAAGTGGCCTCGTCGAGAAGGAGGATCGGGGTATCCTTCAGGATCGCCCGGGCGATGGCGATGCGCTGGCGCTGGCCGCCCGACAGGGTGACGCCGCGCTCGCCGATCAGCGTGGCGTAGCCGTGCGGCAGGGCGCGGATGAACCCGTCGGCATGGGCCTGCCGGGCGGCGGCGGCCACGGCCTCCTCGCCGGCCTCCGGACTGCCGTAGCGGATGTTGTCGAGGACGCTGCCGCTGAACACGGTCGGGTCCTGAGGCACCAGGGCGATGCGCCGGCGCAGGGCGTCGGGGTCGGCGGCATCGACCGCCACTCCGTCGATCCGGATCTCGCCCGCATCGGCATCGTAGAACCGCAGCAGCAGTTGCAACACCGTGCTCTTGCCGGCGCCCGAGGGACCGACGAGGGCGACGCGCTCGCCCGGCGCCACGGTGAAGCCGAGGTCGCGCAGGGCCGGGCGGCCGGGGCGCGTGGGGTAGGTGAAGCTGACCCGCTCGAACGCGATCTCGCCCCGTGGCTCGGGCAGCGGCATCGGACGCGGCGGCGGCTCGATCGCCGGGCGGGTCGCCAGGATCTCGGCGAGGCGCTCGGCGGCGCCGGCGGCGAGGGTCAGCTCGCCGTAGACCTCGGAGAGCTGGCCCAGCGCGCTGGCCCCGAACACCGCGTAGAGCACGAACTGCGACAACTGACCGGCGCTCATGCTGCCGCCGGCCACCCCTTGGGCGCCGTACCACAGCACGCCGACGACGCTGCCGGAGACGAGGAAGATCGCGACGCCGGTGAGCAGCGCCCGCGCCCGCGCCGAATCCCGGGACGCCGCGAAGGCCGCCTCCGAGGCCTCGGCGAAGCGGTCGGCGGTGGCCGCCCCCATGCCAAAGGCCTGCATCGTGCGCACCGCCCCGACCGCCTCGGTGGCGTAGGCGGAGGCGTCGGCGAGGCGGTCCTGGGCGAGGCGCGAGCGCCGGCGCACGCCGCGGCCGGACAGGATCAGCGGAAAGACGATCACCGGGATCGCCGCGAGGACCAGCACGGAGAGGCGCGGGCTCGTCCACACCATCATGGCGACGGCGCCGGCGAACAGGAAGACGTTGCGCAGCAGGATCGAGAACGAGACCCCGAACACCGACTTCACCTGTGCGGCGTCGGCGGTGAGGCGCGAGACCAGCTCGCCGCTGCGGGCCCGGTCGAAGAAGGCCGGATCGAGGCGGGTGAGCTGGCGGAACACGGCGCTGCGCAGGTCGGCCACCACCCGCTCGCCGAGGGTGACGACGAGATAGTACCGGCTCGCGCTCGCCACCGCGAGCACGGCGACGACCCCGATCAGGCCGCCGAAATAGGCGTCGATCATGCCGAGGCCGGCCTCGGCGCTGCCGTGGGTGAAGCCGAGATCGACCACCCGGCGCACCGCGACCGGCACGACCAGGGTTGCGGCGGAGGCCGCGATCAGCGCCACCACGGCGGCGGCGACGCGCCCCTTGTAGCGCGCCGCGAAGGGGACGAGCGGCCTCAGCGCCGACAGGGACGCCTTGGCTCGGTCCGGGGACCGGTCCGCCCGGGGCCGGCCGTCGCCGCCCCCGTCCGTCCCGGTCCGGTTCGCATCTTGATCGGAAGGCATGATGGTCGGTGGGATCCGCTTGGTACGCTTGTTCGTGGACGCGAGGTGGGGTATAGGCCCCCGCTCATCCGATTACGCGCGATCAATGGCCGCGGCCCGGCGGTACGATGTCGGACGGGCTGCATCAAGGAATTCGTCATGGCAAAGAACGCAGCCGCCAAGAAGGGGACGGAGCATCCGGATTACCACTTCATCAAGGTGGTGATGACCGACGGCACCGAGTACGTCACCCGGTCGACCTACGGCAAGGAGGGCGACACCCTCAACCTCGACATCGATCCCAAGACCCACCCGGCCTGGACCGGCGGCGAGCAGAAGCTGATGGACCGCGGCGGCCGCGTCTCGCGCTTCAACTCGCGCTTCGGCGCCATCTCCTTCGGCAAGAAGTAATACGGATTTCGGACGTTTCGTTCCGAAATCCGTATCACCGGCCCGCGCGGTGGAGCCGAAGGCTCCACGCATCTGAGCGAAGCCGAGATCCGCATCGCGGAGCGATTGCGCAGCCATCGCCACGATCCCGCAGGGATCGCCGAGCGATCGATCGGGAACCGCATGATCCCCGGGCGCTTCGGCGCCCGCCCGCTGCCGAGACGAAAAAGCCCTGGCCGCCGCGCCAGGGCTTTTTCGTGCCCGGATCCCGCCGGACCGCGCGGCGGGGCCGCACGGGACAGGTCGGGGGCGCGCTGTCTCATAAGGTTTCCGATCGATCGCTTAGCGGTGCGGAAACCGGCTTCGCTCAGGTGCGTGGAGCCTTCGGCTCCACCGCGCGGGCCGGTGATACGATGTCCGGAAGGAATCTTCCGAAAACCGTATCACGCCATCCGGAACGCCTGCCGCAGACGGTCGTGCTGGGCGAAGACCGGGCTTTCCCGCGGCTCCGGCGTCGGACGGTCGTCGGAGATCAGCGTGTCGAGGTGCAGGATGCGGGCGTGAAGCCGCCGGGACTGCCCGATGAGCGCCTGGAGCGACAGCGGCAGTTCGGCGACGAGGGAGGGGGCGGTGCCGGCGGCGGGCTCCTGGCTGGTCAGGCGCACCCGGGTCTTCTCCTGCGCCGCCTCGCTGAGGGTCAGTTCCCCCTCCGAGACCGCGCGCTGCACCAGCAGCCAGGATGCGATCTGCATGAGCCGGGTCGTCAGGCGCATGCTCTCGCTGGCGTAGGCCAGGGATGCGTGCCGGGCGAGCAGCCGGGATTCCTCGCGGCCTGGGCCATCGAGATAGGCGGCGGTGTCCTCGACCAGGGTCATGCCCTCGCGGAACAGCGTCCGGAACGCCTCCGAGGCGACGAAGGTCTCGCCGAACCGTACCGGGCCCCTCGTGTCCCGAAACATGACGTCCATCTCGACCATGATACCTCCTGAGCCACTCTCGCGTCGGCGGCCGTCCCGATCCGGACGTCCTCGCCTGCGGCTGGGGCGATGGTGGCAACGATAGCGCCAACCCGGCGCCTTCGCGCCGGCAACCAAATGTTAACCTTAAGGGGAACGCCGCAGCAGGCCGGCTTGATCCACGGCAGCGCCGCAGGGAGGCCAAAAAAGAAAGCCGCCCACGGGGGGCGGCGGAAAAGTCGTACAGGGAGGCATCAAACAGAGTGGACAGGACCCACTCGACATCCAGACGACTGGATAGGCTTGGTTATCGCACGGAAAGCCTAACGAATGGTTAACCCCGCCCGTGCGGGATCGGCATCGCCCCGGCGGCGGCCCGACTTGCGGCGCAGGATCACCGCTTGAAGAACGCCTGCGCAGCCTCCTGCGACGCGAGCTTGAGGCGCCGCGCCTCCTCGAGACGCGCGATCTCGCTCCGGAGCAGGGCGAGACGCTCGTCGAGGTCGGCCACCGACAGGGCAGCGAGATCGCCGCCGATCTCATGGCCCACCCGTCGCGGCGGCGGCCGGTCGCTCTCGTCGAACATCGTCATCTCCCCCTTCCGGCCGTTCCCGGATCGGAACGATTCGGCTCCCGAGATGGTCCGGTTCGGGACCCGGCTCAAGGGGCCCGCACCGGAGCGGAGGCAGCCGGCTCAGGACACGGCCACCGCCAGGGTTCCGTCATCGAGGGCGACGAAGCGGATCCCGGCCCGGCGAAGCGCCGCCACCGCCTTGTGGCGGGAGCGGGCCCCCAACTGCTCGCCGTCCTCCTCGAGACGCCGCACCGTGGAGAGGGACAGGTCGCTCGCGGCGGCCAGCACGGTCATCGACCAGCCGAGCAGGCCGCGGGCGGCCCGCAGGTGATGCCCGCGGATCCCCTGCTCCAGCCCTGCACGCACCGACCCCGACACCGCGGCGGTGGCGACGGAGGCGGGACCGACGACGCCGCTCCACTCGATGATCGTCCCGGACGGATCGCGCACCGGCACGACGACGCAACGGAACGGCTCGCGGTCGCCCCCGGCCATGCGGAACAGCGCCGTTCCGTGATACAGCACGCCGCGCTGCTCGGCATCCAGCTTGATCGCCCGGCACCGCTCCCGCTGGTCGGCCACGACGACCGCGAGGCTGTCCTGCATCAGTTCCGCCGCAGACGGCTCGAACAGGGCCTCGAAGCGCGGGTAGCGGTCGGCGGGGGCGCCGGAGCGGTGCGAGAAGACCAGGGTCCGCGTCTGCTCGATCAGGGTGACACGCCTTTCGTACTCGCTCGTCCCCGCGGGGTTCAGCCTTCCGGCATCGGTGATGTCGAGAACGGAGCCCGACACGACGGACGGCCCGCCGGACGCGACGGCGGCGTCGTTGCGGGCCCAGAGCACCCGCACCGTGCCGCCGGGGTGGACGACCCGGAACGTGCAGGCATCCGGCAGCACGCCCCCCGCCTCCGCGACGGGGCCGAACACCCTCCGGTCCTCCGGGTGGACGGCGCCGAGGAGCAGACGCAGGTCCGGCCTGAGGCCGATGGGACTGAGACCGAGCAGCCGGAACAGGCCCGGGGACCAGACGAGCCGCTTCTCCGCAGGGATCCACGCCCAGGCGCCGGTTCCTTCGGAATCCCTCACCGGGCTCGGGAACTGACCGTCGGAGAGGATCGGATCCAGGGCGTTCATCGCAGGTCCGCAGGTCGCGCTTCGCCGAGGGCGGCCCGGTCATGATTCCGCCAAGCGCGCAGCTTCGCAACCTCCGGGTGCCATCGCCGCAGGGCAATCGCTCTGAAGCGATTGCCCTTGATTCCTTGCTCGGCCTCAGGCGCCGGCGTTCGCGTCCGCTCACTCGGCTGTCGCTCCGCTCTGCGTTCGAGGGGACATTCGTCCCCTCGAACCCGCTCCGCGGGGCGCTCTTCGCGCCCGGTCGGGAGCGTCGCCCTGCGGGCGACCAGCAGAACAATCGCTGAAGCGATTGCCCTGGCCATCGCCGGCGATCCGGCCGTGATCGCCGGGCCGTGACCCCGCCTCCCGAACGCAATTGACTCCGCGGGACCGTTCCGCCATACACCGGCCCGACGCGAGACGGCGCCCCGCGCGGGTGCCGCTCGCCTATTCGCCCGATGACATCCTGATCCACGAGGGCTTGCGGCACCGCACGGGCGTGCGGCGCGGCCCCGGCCTTCGGAGAGTGAGCCGTGAAGAGAACCTACCAACCCTCGAAGCTCGTGCGCAAGCGTCGCCACGGCTTCCGCTCCCGCATGGCCACCGTCGGCGGCCGCAAGGTCATCGCCGCCCGCCGGGCGCGCGGCCGCAAGCGCCTCTCGGCGTAAGCGACGGGACCGGTCCAGCGTGGTGATCGGCGGCGCCGACGTCGCGCCCCCGCCGCCGCTGGGCCGCATCACGCGGCGTCCGGATTATCTGGCGGCGGCCGAGGGCCGCCGTTTTCATACGGAACGCCTCAGCGCCCAGGGTCGCGTCCGCGACGATGCCGCCCAGGGCGGGCTCCGGATCGGCTTCACCGTGACCAAGCGGGTCGGCCACGCGACGGAGCGCAACCGCATCCGGCGCCGGCTGAAGGTGGCGGCGGCCGAGGCGTCGGGCGGACACCGCGGCCGGGTGGTCGATGTCGTTCTGATCGGACGGCGGGACGCCCTCTCCGCCCCGTTCGCGGTTCTGGTCGAGGACATCCGCCGCGCCCTGGACGTGGTGACCAGGCCGCGCTCGCCGCGGGACCGGGGTGGCGGACGGCGCGGCCGGCCGGGCGGCCCGGAACGTCAATCCTGAGGCGATTTCGGCGCTCCGGAATCGCCTCTTCGTGTTGGTCGCAGGGCCGGAGGGTGCACGACGTGACCCCGTGCCGGCCCCGCTGTTGAGGCGGCAGGCGTCGCGGATCCTCCATGGGCAACGACAAGACGAACATGATCATCGCCGTGGTGCTGTCGCTGGCAGTACTGCTCGGCTGGAACTACTTCGTCAGCGCGCCGCAGGTCGAGCGCCAGCGCCAGCAGCAACTGGCGCAGCAGGCCGCCCAGCCGCGTCCCGCCACCAGCCCGCAGGAGGGCGGCCCGTCCGCACCGCTGCCCGGCACCCTGCCGGGCGCCCCCGGCGGCCAGGCCAGCGCGGCGCAGTCGCGGGATCAGGCGGTCGCCGCCTCGCCGCGGATCCGCATCGACACGCCGGCCCTTTCCGGGTCGGTGGCGCTCAGGGGCGCCCGCGTCGACGACGTGTCGCTCAAGAACTACCACGAGACCGTCGATCCCCAGAGCCCGCGGATCGTGCTGCTGTCGCCGGCCGGCAGCGCCAACCCGTACTACGCCGAGTTCGGCTGGGTCGGGCAGAATGCCGGCGCCCTCCCCGGCCCCGACACGCTGTGGACCGCCGACGGCGACGCCCTCACCCCGGCCAAGCCCCTGACCCTGACCTGGGACAACGGCGCCGGCCTCGTCTTCCGCCGCACCCTCGCGGTCGACGACAAGTTCATGTTCACGGTCACCGACGCGGTCGACAACAAGGGCGCCAACCCGGTCACCCTGCATCCCTACGGCCTCGTCTCCCGCTGGGGCAAGCCGCACACCCAGGGCTACTACGTCCTCCACGAGGGCATGATCGGCGTGCTCGGCGATCAGGGGCTGCAGGAATACACCTACGACAAGCTCGCCAAGGAGAACCCCCTCGGCAGCGCCGGCACCCGCGGCCACAGCTGGACCGGCGTCACCGGCGGCTTCGTCGGCATCACCGACAAGTACTGGGCCGCGACCGCGATCCCCGACCAGTCCCGTCCCTATACCGGCGCCTTCACCGAGCGCGACGAGGGGGCGACCAAGGTCTATCAGGCGAGCAGCCTCGGCGAGGCCCAGACCATCGCGCCGGGCGCCACCGCGCAGGCGAGCCAGCGCCTGTTCGCCGGCGCCAAGGAGGTCGGCACCGTCGACGGCTACGAGAAGTCGCTCGGCATCAAGAGCTTCGACCTGCTGATCGACTGGGGCTGGTTCTATTTCATCACCAAGCCGATGTTCAAGGCGCTGGACTTCTTCTACCGGCTGTTCGGCAACTTCGGCATCTCGATCCTGGTCGTGACCTTCATCCTGAAGCTGTTCTTCCTGCCGATCGCCAACCGCTCCTACGTCTCGATGGCCAAGATGAAGGCCGTCCAGCCCGAGATGACCGCCGTCCGCGAGCGCTACCCCGACGACAAGGTGAAGCAGCAGCAGGCGATGATGGAGCTGTACAAGAAGGAGAAGATCAATCCGGTCGCCGGCTGCTGGCCGGTGCTGATCCAGATCCCGGTCTTCTTCGCGCTCTACAAGGTGCTGTTCGTCACCATCGAGATGCGGCACGCGCCGTTCTTCGGCTGGATCCGCGACCTCGCGGCGCCGGACCCGACCTCGCTGTTCAACCTGTTCGGCCTCCTGCCCTTCACCCCGCCGGACCTGCTCCACCTCGGCATCTGGCCCCTCATCATGGGCGTGACGATGTTCGTGCAGATGAAGATGAACCCCGCGCCGCCGGACCCGGTCCAGGCCCAGATCTTCACCTTCATGCCGATCATCTTCACCTTCATGCTGGGCTCGTTCCCGGCGGGGCTGGTGATCTACTGGGCCTGGAACAACACGCTGTCCGTGTTGCAGCAATACTGGATCATGCGCCGCAACGGCGTGAAGGTGGAGCTGTGGGAGAACCTGCGCTCGACATTCACGCGCAGCCCGGCCAAGGCCACCAAGAGCTGAGCGCATCCCGGGCGGCCCCCGCGCGCCGCCCGGCCTGGATCCGCCATCTTTATCGTCGCCGGGGCGGTCGCTGCTCCGGCGATCGCTGTTTGGGGAGTGTCACCGGACGATGGATGCCGACGACGATCAAGACGCCGCCCTGCGGGAGGCCGGGCGGCTGCTCTTCGCGGGCTCCGCCGAGTTCCTCGCCGCGGCGCCCTCGGTCGAGACGCTTCCGCCGATGCGCGGTCACGAGATCGCCTTCGCCGGCCGCTCGAACGTCGGCAAGTCGAGCCTCGTCAACGCGCTCACCGGCCGCAACACCCTGGCGCGGACCTCGCACACGCCGGGCCGGACCCAGCTCCTCAACTTCTTCGACATCGGCGGCAGGCTGACCCTGGTCGACATGCCGGGCTACGGCTACGCCGCCGTCGGCAAGGCGAAGGTCGAGGCATGGACCCGGCTGATCCACGCCTATCTGCGCGGCCGGGCCAACCTCGCCCGGGTCTACGTGCTGATCGACGCCCGCCACGGCATCAAGCCGAACGACGCCGAGGTGCTCGACGGCCTCGACACCGCGGCGGTGTCGTATCAGATCGTCCTGACGAAGGCGGATGCGCTGAAGAAGTCGGAAGTCGAGACGCGCCTTGCGGCCACCCGAACGGCCCTTGCCCGCCGACCGGCGGCCTATCCAGAGATCATCCTCACCTCGAGTCGCACCGAGGAAGGGGTCTCCGACCTGCGCGCCAGCATCGCCCGGCTCCTCTCGGAGAGGGCGTGACCGGATGGCTCCGCCCGCTCCGCTCGACTGGCCCGACCGCCTGCTCCTCGCCCTCGCGGCGCTGGCGGGATTTCTCGGCGTCGTGCTGTCGGCGGCCGCCGCCCACCTCCAGGCCAGCCCGAGCCTCGCGACCGCGGCGCAGTTCCTGCTCTTCCACGCCACCGCGCTGATCGGGCTCGTCGCACTCGCCGCATCGGGCCGGCTGCATCGCGGCGCGGTGCGGGCATCCGGCTACGCCCTCGTCCTCGGGCTGGCCCTGTTCTCCGGCGACCTGGCGACGCGCGCCCTCGCCCAGATGCCGCTCCTGCCGATGGCGGCGCCGACCGGCGGCGTGCTGCTGATGCTCGGCTGGGTCCTCGCCGGCCTCGCGGCGGCGCTGCCCCGCCGCTGACGGGAAATCAGTCGAGGGTGACGCGCAGGAACTGCACCGCCTGCTCCCGGGTGCCGGTGAAGACGCCGGCGGTGAGCGCCCCGCCGAAGACCGCTCCGGTATCGAGATTGGTGCGATGGCGCCGGACCTCCGGGCGACCGGAGAGGACCGGCGTGTGGCCGTGCACGACGTGGCGGCCGAAATCGTGATCGGCACGCAGGAACGGCTCGCGGATCCACAGGCGCTGGTTCACGTCGGGGTCCGGCGCCGGCTGACCGGGCCGGAACCCGGCGTGAACGTACCAGCGCCGCTCGTCGGCATGCACGGTCGGCAGGCCGCGAATCCAGGCCACGACGTCGGACGGCAGATCGGATGCCTGCCGGACACCATAGGAGCCCAGGACGGCGTCGCCGCCGTTCATGCGCCAGATGTCCTCGCTCCGCCCATCGACGGCGGCGAGCAGCATCGCCTCGTGGTTGCCCATCAGGCAGACGACCCGCCCGGGCTCCCGGCCCTGCAACGCCCGAAGCGTCTCGATCACCTCGGCCGAACCGGGGCCACGGTCGATGTAGTCGCCGAGGAAGACGAGGTTGCACGATCGGTCGCCCCGGTGCTCCTCGATCCCCTCCAGGAGGGCGGCGAGATGCGTGTCGCAGCCGTGGATGTCGCCGACCACGTAGGTGACCGCCTCACCGGGAGCGTAGAGCGTGTCGGCGTCGGCGGGCGTCAGCCCTTCCCGCAGCCGTGATCCGATTTTCGGACGATCAGCTCCGACAATCGTATCACCAGCCCGCGCGGCGCATGAGCGAAGCCGATTTCCGCATCGCGAAGCGATCGACCGGAAATCGTATGACAGCACGGTCCGGATCATCGCAGGTCGCTTCCCTCACGCGGCTGGATCGGCGGCGGACGGTGTCGGGGGCTCGGCGGGATGCGGCCGTCCCGCACCGCCGAGGCCCCGGAGCGGATATGACCGCGCGGCGGTCTCCAAACCGTCAACCGCGCCGCCGATCCCCGGGTTGCGGCGGGATCGGAGTTCGACGGGGTCGCCGAAGACGGAAAGCCGGCCCCGGGATCGTTTCCGATCCCGGGGCCGGCCGCGGCCTCAGTTCAGGGTGACGCCGGCCGGGCGGCGCTCGGTGCCGCCGGCCGGGACATCGCCGATGACCAGCCCCCCGGCCCCGAGTCGGACCGGGACGGTCTCGCCGTCGTGGACCGAGCCGGCGAGGATCTGCTCGGCGAGCGAGTCCTGCACCGCCTTCTGGATCACCCGCTTGAGCGGGCGCGCGCCGTAGGCCGGGTCGTAGCCCTTCTCGGCGAGCCAGCCGCGGGCGGCGGGCTCGACGTCGAGGGTGATCTTGCGCTCGTCGAGCAGCCGCTGAAGCCGGCCGAGCTGGATGTCGACGATCGCCCCCATCTCCGAGCGCTGCAGCCGGTGGAACAGGATGATCTCGTCCACCCGGTTGAGGAACTCGGGCCGGAAGTGCGCCCGAACCACCCCCATCACCTCGTCGCGGACCGCGTCGGTGTCCTGGCCCTCGGGCTGGTGCACCAGGTACTCGGCCCCGAGATTAGAGGTCATGATCAGCAGCGTGTTGCGGAAGTCGACCGTCCGCCCCTGCCCGTCGGTGAGCCGGCCGTCGTCGAGAACCTGCAGCAGGACGTTGAACACGTCCGGATGCGCCTTCTCGATCTCGTCGAACAGCACGACCTGATACGGCCGCCGCCGCACCGCCTCGGTGAGCGCCCCGCCCTCCTCGTAGCCGACGTAGCCGGGAGGCGCGCCGATCAGCCGGGAGACGGAGTGCTTCTCCATGTATTCCGACATGTCGAGGCGCACGAGGGCGGTCTCGTCGTCGAACAGGAACTGCGCCAGCGCCTTGGTCAGCTCGGTCTTGCCGACGCCGGTCGGCCCGAGGAACATGAACGAGCCGATCGGCCGGTTCGGATCCTGAAGGCCGGCCCGCGCCCGCCGCACCGCGGTCGCCACCGCCTCGACGGCCTCGCCCTGGCCAACGACGCGCCTGGCCAGAGCCGACTCCATGCCGAGGAGCTTCTCGCGCTCGCCCTCCAGCATCTTGTCGACCGGCACGCCGGTCCAGCGCGACACGACCCCGGCGACATGGCTCGGCGTCACCGCCTCCTCCATCAGGCCTCCGCCGTTGGCGGAGGTGCCTCCGCCGTTGGTGGAGGTGCCCCCGCTGCCGCGGGTGCCGTCCTGGCCGCGGGCCTCGATCTCGGCGAGCTGGCGCTCCAGCCCCGGGATGATGCCGTAGGCCAGTTCGCCGGCGCGCTGGTACTGGCCCTGGCGCTGCGCCGCCGCGAGTTCGTTGCGGGCCTCGTCGAGCTTCTTCTTCAGCTCGGCGGCGTAGCCGAGCTTGTCCTTCTCGGCCTTCCAGCGGGCGGTGATCGCCGCCGACTGCTCCTCCAGGTCGCCGAGTTCCTTCTCAAGCCGGGTCAGGCGGTCGCGCGAGGCGGCGTCGCTCTCCTTCTTCAGCGCCTCGGCCTCGATCTTCAGCCGCACGATCTCGCGGTCGATGTTGTCGAGTTCCTCGGGCTTCGAATCGACCTGCATGCGCAGGCGCGACGCGGCCTCGTCGACGAGGTCGATCGCCTTGTCGGGCAGGAAGCGGTCGGTGATGTAGCGGTTCGACAGGGTCGCGGCGGCCACCAGCGCGGCGTCCTGGATCCGGACGCCGTGGTGCTGCTCGTACTTCTCCTTGATCCCGCGCAGGATCGACACCGTGTCCTCGACGGTCGGCTCGGAGACGAAGACCGGCTGGAAGCGCCGGGCGAGCGCGGCGTCCTTCTCGACGTGCTTGCGGTACTCGTCGAGGGTCGTGGCGCCGACGCAGTGCAGCTCGCCGCGGGCGAGCGCCGGCTTGAGCAGGTTCGAGGCATCCATCGCCCCGTCGGTCTTGCCGGCCCCGACGAGGGTGTGCATCTCGTCGATGAACAGCACGATGCCGCCCTCGGCCGCGGTGACCTCGGAGAGCACGCCCTTCAGCCGCTCCTCGAACTCGCCGCGATACTTCGCGCCGGCGATCAGCGCGCCCATGTCGAGGGCGAGCAGGCTCTTGTCCTTGAGAGACTCGGGCACGTCGCCGTTGACGATGCGCAGGGCCAGCCCCTCGACGATCGCGGTCTTGCCGACGCCGGGCTCGCCGATCAGCACCGGGTTGTTCTTGGTGCGCCGGGACAGGACCTGGATGGTGCGGCGGATCTCCTCGTCGCGGCCGATCACCGGGTCGAGCTTGCCCTCGCGCGCCGCCTCGGTGAGGTCGCGGGCATACTTCTTCAGCGCGTCGTAGGCGTTCTCGGCGGTGGCGTTGTCGGCGGTCCGCCCCTTGCGGAGCGCATTGATCGCCCCGTTGAGCGAGGCCGCGGTGACGCCGGCCGATGCCAGGATCCTGCCGGCGTCCGAATCCTTCTCCACCGCCAGCGCCAGCAGCAGGCGCTCGACGGTGACGTAGGAATCGCCGGCCTTCTCGGCCGCCTTCTCGGCGGTGTCGAACAGGCGCATCAGCTCGCGGGTCGCCTGCGGCTGCGACGCGCCGCCCGAGACCTTCGGCTGCTTGTCGAGCCACGCCTGGACCTGGGCCAGGGCGACCCGCGACTGGCCGCCGGCGCGGTCGACCAGCCCGGAGGCGAGGCCCTCCGGATCGTCGAGCAGAACCTTCAGGACGTGGCCGGGCGCGAGCTGCGGATGCCCCTCGCGCAGGGCGAAAGCCTGGGCGGCCTGGACGAAGCCGCGCGCCCGCTCGGTGTACTTCTCGAAATTCATTCCCGTTTCCCCTCTTCGTGCGAGCCCGCCCGCCCTCGACGAGGCGCGAACGGTCACGACAGGTGCCCGGCGCCCTCAGGCGCCCGGGCCCGGCTCCTCCGCGGAAGCGGCCGGCAGCGATGATGTGGTGTGGCAATTCGGCTACACAAGGGGTGCCTGCACCGCGCCGGCTGCAAGGCTCAGCTCGGGGGCGGCAAGCCGACACAACCGACCAGCAGCTCCCGGGTCGGGGGCGACAGCAGGTCGACCGCCTCGCGCAAGCGGCGGCGCCATCCTGGGCCGCGGGAGATCAGTTCGGCCCAGGCATCCCGCAACTCGTAGGGCCGTTGCGTCGCCAGAACCGCGATCAGCTCCGCCGCCTGCCATTGGTCTTTCCGGGCCTTCGCCTGGCTCTCCGCGGAAGCCGCGCGCTCCCGACCGACGAGCAGCTTGTGCAGGGCGTAGCGCTCGGGCGCCGGAACGTTGACCAGGATGCCCGCCGCGTGAAGGGCAATGGACCGGATCTCGCCGTAAACGAGATAGTCGAGGAAGCGGAGCGGCTGCCCGTCGGCATGCAGGGCCGGCGGTCTCAGAGGTTCGTCGCTGTCGGGACCGCGGTTGGGGGCGAGAATGTCGATGCGGTAGCGTGTTCCGACGGCGTATTGCGTGACCCTGACCGGATTGCTGACATGGGCAACCGGTTGGAAACCCGGATCGACGCTCCTCAGGACTTCGATGATGGGCCTGTCGAGCCGATCGTCGACGGCGACCGAGATGCTCGGGAACTGGGCGATGTCGAGATCCGCCGTCATGAGATTGGCGGCTGCGAGGGAGGCGCCGATCAGGACCGGATAGCACTGGTAGGCGACGGTGCCGACGACCACCGCGCGCAGGCGGAATGCTCCCGAGGCGGCGAGGGCTTCCAGCACCCGCCCGGTCATCGGATCGGGACGGGGCAGGCCAGCCCGAACCAGGGCGGACACCATCTGCCGTCTCTGGCGAAAATCGTCCTTGGCCTCGCGGTGCCGGTCGATCAGGGCCCGCAATTCCGGAGTATCGGGTCCCACGTAGCGGGACCGGCGACCGCCTGCCTGCCGAGGCTCCTGGAAGTACCAGTAGCGTCGGTCCTTCACCGTCACGGCATGGAATGAGCCGGCAACCGGGAAGTCCGTCCTGAGCTGCGCCATGCCGGCCTGCTCGATCAACTCGGCTGCGACGGTCTGGAGGGCGAGAGGAAGCGTGCGAGCCATCGACATTCCTGCTGGCAGCGGTCCGTCATCCTGCCTGCATCCGGCCGTCTGCCTCCCGCAGTTACAGGCATTTCGCGGATCGCCTATAACAGGGAGGCGGAATGCCCCCGGCCGGCCCCCGGCTCAAGGCCATCGCCCGAAACCGGCCGCCGTGGCTTCTGTCCTGCCTCCCAGGCCGGTTGCGACCCGCGGCGTCGTCCCGACCCTGGCTTCCGGCCCAGAGGGCACCCGTCGGGCATTCGCGCCGGCTCTCCCCGTTTCTAAGCTTGACCGACGCCCGTCTCTCGCGGCGAAGCTGTCCCGGACGGCCGGATGCCTCGGGAGCCCCCATGACAGAGAGTCTTCGCATCGCAGCCCTGCACCGCTACCCGGTGAAGGGCCTGTCGCCCGAGCCGCTGGAGGCGGCCGAGCTGACGGCCGGCGCCTACTTCCCCGGCGACCGGCTCTACGCCGTCGAGAACGGCCCGAGCGGCTTCGATCCGGCGGCGCCGGCGCATCAGCCGAAGATCAAGTTCCTGATGCTGATGCGCAACGAGGCGCTGGCCCGGCTCGACACCCGCTACGAGGACGCCACCTCCACTCTGGTCATCCGCGAGGACGGGCGCGAGGCGGTGCGGGCCGACCTCGGGACGAAGGAGGGGCGGCTCGCCGTCGAGGCGTTCTTCCGCCGCTTCATGCCCGGTGAGTTGCGCGGGCCGCCGAAGGTGCTGAGCGGCCCGGACGGCTTCCGCTTCACCGACGCGCCGCGGGGCTACGTCTCGCTCCTCAACCTCGCGAGCGTGGCGGCCATCGAGGACATGGTCGGCGCGGCGGTGAACCCGCTGCGCTTCCGCGCCAACCTGCATGTCGAGGGGTTGGAGCCGTTCGCGGAACTCGATCTCGTCGGGGCGGAACTGATCTCCGATGCGGGCCTGCGCCTGCGCGTGACCAAGCGCACGGTGCGCTGCGCCGCCACCAACGTCGATCCCGCGACCGGCGAGCGCGACCTCGCGATCCCGCCGGCCCTGCAACGGAACCTCGGCCACGCCGATTGCGGCGTCTACGCCGAGATCGTCGCGGGTGGACGGATCGGAGCGGGCGATCGCTTCCGGGTCGAACCCGCGGCCTGATAGGAAATCCGCATCGCGAAAGCGGCCGCTTGCGGTCGCCTGAAGCGATCATACGGAAATCGTATGAGCCGGGCGGCGGACGATGGTCAGCAGCGGGCCGGCAGCCAGAGCGGCTCCGGCTCCACGGGCGGCAGCACGGCGGCGACCTCGTCGAGATCGACGGTGTAGGTGTCGGTGAGCAGGCGCCAGAGGTCGCGGCGGTCGACCGCGGCGCGGCCGAGGGACGCCACGGTGGCGGCGAGGAGCGACGGGCTGGTGAGGGCTGGGCGCGGCAGGAGGGATTCGGCTGACGGCATCGGTCTGGCTCTCTGGAGAGGCAGTCACCGAAGAGTCGTCCCTCATGGTTAAACCGGAGTTAAACCCGTGGCCGCGCCGCCGGATCGTCCCGGTCGTGCGGCGACCCGCCGGCGCGATTTTTCCCCCGGCGCCCGTGTGACAGCGGGCCGATTGATGCTTAGAAGCCGGCGCCCCGTATCAGCGGGGCCCGAGCGAGAGGATCCCCGCGGCGATGAGTGAATCCGGAGCGGACAAACTGCCGAACGCCCATGTCCGGGCCGAAGTCCTGGTCCAGGCGCTGCCGCACATGCAGCGCTACGATCAGGAGGTCGTGATCATCAAGTACGGCGGTCACGCCATGGGCGACCGCGCCGCGGCGGAGGATTTCGCCGAGGACATCGTGCTCCTCGAGCAATCCGGCCTCAAGCCGGTGGTCGTCCACGGCGGCGGTCCGCAGATCGGCCGGATGCTCGACCGCCTCGGCATCAAGTCCGAATTCCGCGAGGGCCTGCGGGTCACCGACGAGGCGACCGTCGAGGTCGTCGAGATGGTCCTGGCCGGCTCGATCAACAAGCAGATCGTCGGCTGGATCTCGGCCGAGGGCGGCAAGGCGATCGGGCTGTGCGGCAAGGACGGCAACATGGTGCGGGCGCGGCGCGCCACCCGCACCGTGGTCGATCCCGATTCCCACATCGAGCGCCACGTCGATCTCGGCCTCGTCGGCGAGCCCGAGCACGTCGACCGCTCGGTCCTCGACGCGGTGGTGAAGGCCGAGCTGATCCCGGTCCTGGCGCCGGTCGCGGCCGGCGCGGACGGGCTGACCTACAACGTCAACGCCGACACCTTCGCCGGCGCCATCGCCGGGGCGATGCGGGCCAAGCGCCTGCTGCTGCTCACCGACGTGCCGGGCGTGCTCGACAAGAACAAGAAGCTGATCCCCGAACTGACGATCGAGGATTGCCGCCGGCTGATCGCCGACGGGACGATCACCGCCGGGATGATCCCGAAGATCGAAACCTGCATCTACGCCCTCGAACAGGGCGTCGAGGCGGTGGTCATCCTCGACGGCAAGGTGCCGCACGCGGTGCTGCTGGAGCTGTTCACCGACTACGGCGCCGGCACGCTGATCCGCGCCCGCAGGAGCGCCTGAGGTTCGGGGCCGCCCCACCGGCCGCGCGCGCCGCGGGCGGGGCGGCTTCCCTTCCGGCCCGGCTCACCTATTGTATCGGTCCGGGGGCCGTGGGGCCCCCTCGTCGTCGGAACGGGCCCGATCTTGCTGCTGCCAGGCGAGAGCCACCTCACCGCCGCCCATGCCCGCGGCTTCGACGGGATCGACACCTGGATCTTCGATCTCGACAACACGCTGTATCCGCACGATGCCCGGGTCTGGCCGCAGGTCGACGAGCGCATCACGCTCTACGTCATGAACCTGTTCGGCCTCGACGGCCTGTCGGCGCGGGCGCTGCAGAAATACTTCTACCACCGCTACGGCACGACGCTGCGCGCGCTGATGGCGGAATGGGAGATCGATCCCTACGACTTCCTCGACTTCGCCCACGACATCGATCATTCGGGCATCGCGCTGAACGCCGCCCTCGGAGACGCGATCGAGGCGCTGCCGGGCCGCAAGCTGATCCTCACCAACGGCTCGCGCCGCCACGCCGAGAACGTGGCGCGAAAGCTCGGCATCCTCGACCATTTCGAGGACGTGTTCGACATCGCCGCGGCCGACTTCGTGCCCAAGCCCGAGCGCCCGGCCTACGAGCGCTTCCTCGACCGCCACGGGGTCGACCCGACCCGCTCGGTGCTGTTCGAGGACATAGCCAAGAACCTCGTGGTGCCGCACGACCTCGGCATGGCGACGGTGCTGGTGGTGCCCCGCACCATCGACCCGTTCCGCGAGGCGTTCGAGCAGGAGGCGGTGAAGGCGCCACACATCGACCATATCACCAACGACCTCGCCGGCTTCCTGGCCGACCGGGTCTCGCCGGCGCTCGCCGCGTGAGCCCGCCGGAGGATCCCGTCGAGGTCTGGGGCCGGCGCATCGGGCGCGGGCTCGGCCTCGTCGCGGTGGTGGTGCTGGCGCTGATGCTCGGCCGTCAGCTCAGGCTGTGGTGAGGGACACGTGGATTCATTCGACTGGAGCGGCCTGAAGGCCCCCGACCTCGCCGCCTTCGAGGCCCTGGCCGACACCGCCTTCGCGCGCCTGCCCGAGGAGTTCCGCGCCCTGTGCGCCGGCGTGGTGGTGCGGGTCGAGGATTTTCCCGACGACGACACCCTCGCCGAGATGGAGTGCGAGAGCGAATTCGACCTGCTCGGGCTGTTTCGCGGCGTCGGCCTCGCCCAGGGCGGCGGCGCCGTCGCCACCGGGCAGTTCCCGAACATGGTCTGGCTCTACCGCCGGCCGATCCTCGATTACTGGGCCGAGCACGACGAGACCCTCGGGCACCTCGTCACCCACGTCCTGGTCCACGAGATCGGGCACCATTTCGGGCTCTCGGACGACGACATGCAGGCGATCGAGGAGGCCGCCGAGGCGGCCTCGCCGGATCCGGACGCCTGATACGGATTTCGGACGATTCGTTCCGAGATCCGTATCACCAGCCCGCGCGGCGGAGCTTTGCTCCGCACGCTTGAGCGAAGCCGATTTCCCGCATCGCGAAGCGATCCATCGGAAATCGTATGAACCCGATCGGATCAGTCGGCGGGGCCTCGCGCAAGGCAATCCAGGACTGTCCGCCGGCAGACATCCCGTTCCCGGACCTCCCGCGGCTGCTCCCGCCACTGGCCGTAAGCGCCGCGGAACTGCTCGGGCTTGTAGCCGTAGGTCTTCGCGCGCCGGTCGGATCGGCTCGCCAGGAGCGCCTCCGGCGTGATCGCCATGTGCGCCGACAGCCGTCGGAAGATCCATGGCTCGGAGCGGCGGTCCTTCGCGACGACCTCGATGTGATACCAGGGGTCGTCCCCCGCGGGGGCGGGCCTCCGGTGGATTGCCGCCCAGGTCACCGTCGTGGCATCGGCGGCAAGGACGACGTCTCCGGTCAGTTCCTCGGGGACGGCCGGGCTCGGGTGGCCGGCGAGCAGGCCCGCCACGACGATTCCGACCGCGACCGGACACCGGATCCCGTTCATGCCAGCCCTCCCGGCGGTCCGAGCCGGCCGCGGACGCCGTCGAGAACGCCCCGGCCGAGGCGGGCGAGCACCCGCGGCCGGTAGCCGGCATCCGCCCAGTACAGACCGGCCTGGAGCGGCAGGTAGGCCGCCTGACGCAGCTTCCAGCGCCACGGCACGTGAGCGAGCCGCCACGCGTAGACGCTGTTGCGCAGGTAGGTCGCCATCCGTGGCACGCTCTGGCGCGGCATCGCCACCGGCAGCAGGCGGGAGCGGATCACGCCGCCGCCGACATGGTGGACGATGCCGGTCTCCCGGTCGGCCCAGCACGACCAGCCGCGGGCCCAGGCGCGGAAGCACCATTCGAGGTCGACGCCGTCGATGAAGAAGTCGTCGCGGAACGGCCCGACCGCCCGGTAGGCGTCGAGAGAGACCAGCGAGCCGGTGGTGGGGAGGAAATCGACGGGATCGAGGGACTCGATCCGTTCGATGCCGCGCCGGACCGGGTAGCGCGGCGGCTTGTGGACGCCCTCCCCGGGGCGCGGCTGCGGCCCGACCACCGCGACCCGCTCGCCATGGGCCGCGAGCCGCTCCAGGGCTGCGAGGAGGCGTGCCGGCAAGTCGGCACCCGGCGTCGCGTCCTGGTCGAGGAGCAGCAGGTGCCGGCGGCCATCCGCCAGGGCCGCCTCGGCGGCGGCGTTGAGTCCCCGGGCGATGCCGGCGTTGCGTCCCTCGCCGAGGAGGCGCAGGCCGGGAATCGCGGCGAGTCGCTCGCGGCCCTGCGCACTCAGGCCGCCATTGTCGTAGAGGTACGCGGCACGGGCCTGCGCCGCGAGAGCCGACAGGGTGTCGAGGTGCTCGGGCGTGGGCCGGTAGAGCACCGCCGCGAAGGCCGGACCGAGTAAGGAATCAGGCATCCGGCGGCTCTACACCATCCCGCAGGCCCCATCACACCTGATCGAAATCCACCGTCACCCGACCGCTGGTCGGACGCGCCTGACAGGTGAGGACGAAGCCGGCCTCGATCTCCCAGGGTTCGAGCGAGTAGTTCACCTCCATCTCGGCCTCGCCCTCGACGAGCTTCGCCCGGCAGGTGCAGCACATCCCGCCCCGGCAGGAATACGGCAGGTCGAGCCCGGCCCGGGTCGCGGCGTCGAGGACCGTCTCGCCGGCCAGCACCGGCACCCGCGTGGCGATGCCGTCGGTGATGATGGTGGCCTCGGATGCCGGTGCCGTCCCGGCCGCCACGGGACGGACCGCGCGGAGCCGGCCGTCGCCGGCCGGGGTGAACCGTTCGGTGTGGATCCGCTCCGGCGCGACGCCGGCGCCGGTCAGCGCCCCGGTCACCGTGTCGATCATGTCGGAGGGACCGCAGACGAAGGCATGGTCGATCAGCCGCGCCGGCACGATCGTGCGCAGGAACAACTCGGCCTTCTCGCCGTCGAGGCGGCCATTGAGGATCGCGATGTCCTGGCTCTCGCGCGACAGGACGTGGAACACCGACAGGCGGTCGAGGAAGCGGTCCTTCAGGTCCTCCAGCGCCTCGCGGAACAGGATCGAGCCGGTCGCCCGGTTGCCGTAGAACAGGAAGAAGCGGCTCTCCGGCTCGCGGGCGAGCACGGTGCGGACGATCGACAGGATCGGGGTGATGCCCGACCCCGAGGCGAAGCCCGCGAAGGTGCGGGCCTCGTCCGGCTTGACCTCGTCGGGCTTGGCCTCGATGCCGAAGCGGCCCATCGGCGGCATCACCTCGATGGCGTCGCCGGCGCCGATCGCCTCGTTGGCGAAGCACGAGAACAGGCCGCCATCGACCCGCTTGACGGCGATCCGCAGTTCGCCGTCGTCGGCGCCCGAGCAGATCGAGTAGGAGCGCCGCACCTCCTCGCCGTCGAGGGTGGTGCGCAGGGTCAGGTACTGGCCGGGGGAGAAGCCGAAGGCGCCCCGCTCCTGATCCGGCACCGCGAAGGCGATCGAGACCGCGTCCGGGGTCTCGCGGCGCACGTCCCGGACGGTGAGGCGGCGGAAATGCTGGCTCATCGTGGCCTCGTCAGATGCACTTGAAGTAGTCGAACGGCTCGCGGCAGGCCCGGCACCGCCACAGCGCCTTGCAGGCGGTCGAGCCGAACTCGGAGATCTTCTCGGTGCTGGCCGAGCCGCAATGCGGGCATGCGACGCTCTCCTCGCCGAACAGCGCCCGGCGCGAGGCGCGGCCCTGGGGCGGGGCGATGCCGTAGGCGCGCAGCTTCGCCTTGCCCTCGTCGGTCATCCAGTCGGTGGTCCAGGCCGGCGACAGCACCAGCCGGACCCGGGCCGGGCCGATGCCGGCCTTCGCCAGCGCCGTCTGCACCTCGACTCCGATCACGTCCATCGCCGGGCAACCGGAATAGGTCGGGGTGATCGTCACCTCGACCGCACCGTCCCGCACGGTGACGTCGCGCAGCACGCCGAGATCGGCGATGGTCAGGACCGGAATCTCCGGATCGCAGACCTCGGCCGCCGCCGCGCGGGCGGCCTGCGCCAGGGCCTCGTCGGTCACCACGTCGCCCCCGGATGCGCGCGCTGGAGGTACTGGAGGTCGGCGAGGATGAAGCCGAGATGCTCGCTGTGCCGGCCGGTCCGGCCGCCGCTCTGGCGCCACGTCACGGCCGGCGCCGTCAGGGTCGCCTCGCGCAGCACCATCGCCAGGGTCGCGTCGAAGGCCGGGCGGATCGCCGCCGGGTCGACGGCGATGCCGGCCCGGACCAGCTCGGCCTCGGCCTCGTCGCTCTCCATCAGCTCGCCGGAATACGGCCAGAGGTCGTCGAGGGCGGCCTGCGCCCGCTCGTGGCTCTCCGCCGTGCCGTCGCCGAGGCGGATCAGCCACTCGGCGGAGTGCCGGAGGTGGTAGGCGGTCTCCTTCTCGGCCTTGGCGGCGATGGCCGCCAGCGTCGGGTCGGCCGAGGCGGTCGTCGCGCGCCAGTACGGATCGAGGAAGGCCGAGGCCAGCACCTGCCGCACGATGGTGGCGGCGAAGTCGCCGTTCGGCTGCTCGACCAACAGGCAGTTGCGGTACTGGCCGACGTCGCGGCGATAGGCGAGGTCGTCCTCGCTCAGCCCGCGCCCGTCGAGCGTCGCGGCATAGTCGTAGAGCGAGCGCGCCTGACCGACGCAGTCGAGGGCGATGTTGGCGAGGGCGATGTCCTCCTCCAGCATCGGCCCGTGCCCGCACCACTCCGACAGCCGATGGCCGAGGATCAGCGCGTCGTCGGCCCGGCGCAGCACCAGGGCGAGGAGCGGGGTCTCGGCGAGGGTGATCGAGGTGGTGGTCATCGGCGGGCCCGGGTTGGTGAGGAGGGTGGCGAGCGGAGCGAGCGCAGCGGGACACAGTCCCGCCGAGAGGGGATCGCGACGCCGATCCAGAGGGCGCCCGTCATCGAGGTCGCGACCATTTCGGAAGCGGCGTCCCCTCTCCCGCACGGCCTTCGCCGGGCACCCTCCCCCCGCAGGGGGGAGGGTTCGCGTCGCGCCTCTCGCGCGAAGGGCCGGGATCCCGCCCCGTCCCCTCACATATGTCCCACCTCGTCCGGCACCTCGTAGAAGGTCGGGTGGCGGTAGATCTTCGAGGCGGTGGGCTCGAACAGCACGTCCTTGTCGGCCGGGTCGGAGGCCGTGATGGCGTTCGACGGCACGACCCAGACCGACAGCCCCTCGCCGCGGCGGGTGTAGACGTCGCGGGCGGCCTGGAGCGCCATGGTCGAGTCGGCGGCGTGGAGCGAGCCGACGTGCTTGTGGGCGAGCCCGTTGCGGGAGCGGATGAACACCTCCCACAGCGGGATGGTCTGGACCTTGGTCATCGTCCCCTCCCGGCTCACGCCGCTTCCGGCATCGCCGCGGCTTCGGCGGCCCGGCGGGCGCGCTTCTCCGCGTGGGCCATCGCGGCCTCCCGCACCCAGGCGCCGGCGGCGTGGGCGTCGCGGCGCTGCTTCATCCGCTGGCGGTTGCACGGGCCGTTGCCGGCGAGCACCTGCCTGAACTCCTCCCAGTCGATCGCCCCGAAGCGCCAGTGGCCGCCCGCCTCGTCGAAGGCCAGATCGGGATCCGGGAAGGTCAGGCCGAGATACCGGCCCTGCGGCACGGTGGCGTCGACGAATTTCTGCCGCAGTTCGTCGTTGGTGAAGCGCTTGATCTTCCACTTCGCCGAAAGGTCGGAATGCTGGCTCTCGGAATCCGGCGGGCCGAACATCATCAGGCACGGCCACCACCAGCGGTTCAGGGCGTCCTGCGCCATCGCCTTCTGCTCGGGCGTGCCGCGGCAGAGGGTCAGCATGATCTCGTAGCCCTGGCGCTGGTGGAAGCTCTCCTCCTTGCACACCCGGATCATCGCCCGGGCATAGGGGCCGTAGGAGCAGCGGCAGAGCGGGATCTGGTTCATGATCGCCGCGCCGTCGACGAGCCAGCCGATCGCCCCGATATCGGCCCAGGTCAGCGTCGGATAGTTGAAGATCGAGGAATACTTCGCCCGGCCGGAGAGCAGTTGCTCGAACAGCTCCTCGCGGCTGGTGCCGAGGGTCTCGGCCGCCGAGTACAGGTAGAGGCCGTGGCCGGCCTCGTCCTGGACCTTGGCGAGCAGGGCGGCCTTGCGCTTCAGGCTCGGCGCCCGGGTGATCCAGTTGCCCTCCGGCAGCATGCCGACGATCTCGGAATGGGCGTGCTGGGAGATCTGGCGGGTGAGCGTGCGCCGGTAGCCCTCGGGCATCCAGTCGTTGGGCTCGATCCGCTCCTCGGCGTCGATCCGGGCCTGGAACCGCGCGCCGCGCGCCGCCTCGGCCGGATCGACCGCCGGGCGGCCATGGTCCTCGCGGGCATTGAGCGCCTGGGTGTACATGGCCGTGCCTCCCTGACTTGCTTGACGCTCAATATGTCACGGAATTTTCAGTATGCAAGATTTTTCGTAACACGATCGGCGAAGCGGTCGCGGAAATCCGGGCCCGGCCTCGGCAGCGGACCGGCCTCGCTGCGGGCGTGGCGCGACAGCCACTGCTCCGAGGCCGGCACCAGGGCGCGGTAGAGGCCGGCGCACAGCGCCCGGGCGGTGGCACCGGGCCAGTCCTCCGGCAGCAGCGCCGCCGGCAGCAGCGGGTCCTTCAGCACCGCCCGGCGGTAATCGTGCAGGGTTAGCAGGCGGATCACCAGGGCGTCGAGGTCGGCGGGCCGGGCGCCCGCGGCGACCGCCTCCGCGGCGTCGCGATAGGCCGCGACGAAGCGCTGGTAACGGGCGGCGAGGTCGGCGAGCGGCCACGCCCGGGCGGCGAGGCGGCGGGCCGTCGCCTCGTCCTCGGGCCGGGTCGCGAGGCGCAGGGCCGCACCGGCCGCGGTCAGGGGAGACGCGGCGAGGTACAGGTCGGGACCCAGCGCGCCGTAGCCCGCCGCGGCGAGGCCGGCGCGCTCCGCCGGCCGGTCGCCGTCGCCGTCGAGCAGCAGCAGGTCGAAGCAGCCGTCCCATTCCGGGGGCGGGGCGCCGTAGATCCGCCCGGTCGCCGCCGCGAAGGTGGTGCGGCCGTGCGGCGTCAGCCGGTAGAAGCTGTTGCGCCCGACCTTCCAGCGCTCGAACCAGCCGTCGGCGACGAGGCGCGACAGGGCGGTGCGCACCACGCCGTCGCCGATGCGGCACGCCCGGGTGATCTCCAGCAGCGATTCGAGCGACAGCACCCCGCCCCGCGGCACCACCGCGTCGCCGAACACCGTGATCACCAGAGATCCGGCCCGGATCGGCGTGCGGCCGTGGAAGCGGTCCAGCAGGGCGTCGACGATGGCCATCCGGCGGCAGGTCCTCGGTGAGAGCGGCAGGTCTGGCGGGTAGCAGGTTCCGGCGGGCCTGCCGACTCTCCCCGCGCGCCTTGACCAACCGGCCGGTCGGTCAATAATCTTCCCGCAACGACGATCACAGGGAGGAGCCCGGATGAGGCTCGAGAGCTACGTCCGCGGCGCGTGGTCGGCGCCGGGCCGCGAGTGGAGCGGCATCCGCAGCGCCGTGACCGGCGAGGTGGTGGCCGAGGTCGCCGGCGGCGGCATCGCGATGGACGCGGTGCTCGACTACGCCCGGGGCGTCGGCGGGCCGGCCCTGCGGCGCCTGACCTTCCACCAGCGCGCCGACCTGCTCAAGCGCCTCGCCCAGCACCTCAACGCCAACCGGGAGGTGCTGTACCGGCTGTCCTTCGACACCGGCGCGACCCGCAGCGACCACCTCATCGACATCGACGGCGGCATCGGCACCCTGTTCGTCTACGCCTCGAAGGCGAAGCGCGAGCTGCCCGACGCGACCTTCCTGGTCGACGGGCCGGTCGAGGCGCTGTCGAAGGGCGGCAGCTTCGTGGGGCGCCACATCCTCACCTCGCGGCACGGCGCGGCGATCCACATCAACGCCTACAACTTTCCGTGCTGGGGCCTGCTGGAGAAGCTGGCGCCGGCGATCCTTTCGGGCATGCCGGTGGTGACCAAGCCGGCGACGGTCACGGCCTACGTGGCGCACGCCCTGGTGCGGCTGATCGACGGATCCGGCCTGCTGCCGCCGGGCGCGCTGCAATGCGTGGTCGGCCCGACCGGCGACCTGTTCGACCACCTCACCGGGCAGGACGTGGTGTCGTTCACCGGCTCGGCCGCCACCGCCGAGATGCTCCAGCGCCACCCGGTCGTCGCCCGCGAGGCGGTGGGCTTCGTCGCCGAGCGCGACTCCCTCAACGCCGCGATCCTGGGGCCGGAGGCCGGGCCCGGCACGCCGGAATTCGACCTGTTCGTCAAGGAGGTCGCCCGCGAGATGACGGTCAAGGCGGGGCAGAAATGCACCGCGATCCGCCGGGCGCTCGCCCCGCGCGCGCATCTGCCTGCGGTGATCGAGGCGCTGTCGAAGCGTCTCGCCGGGGTTACGGTCGGCGACCCGCGCCTCGACGGCGTGCGGATGGGGCCGGTGGTCGGGCTCGACCAGCGCCGCGACGTGCTGGCGCGCATCGAGGCGCTGAGGGCGGAGGCCGACCTCGTCTTCGGCGATCCCGACCGTGTGACGGTCGAGGGGGCGGACGCCCGCACCGGCGCCTTCCTGCCGCCGCTGCTGCTGCATTGCCCCGACCCGATCCGGGCCGAGCGGGTCCATTCCGTCGAGGCGTTCGGCCCGGTCTGCACGGTGATGCCCTACGCCGATCCCGACGAGGCGGTCGCCCTGGTGCGGCGCGGCGGCGGCAGCCTCGTCGCCTCGCTCTACAGCCATGATCCCGACGCCGCCTTCGCCCTGGCGCACGGGCTGGCGCCGTTCCACGGCCGGCTGCATCTGGTCGACCGCGACTGCGCCGGGGAGCAGACCGGCCACGGCTCGCCGCTGCCGCACATGGTGCATGGCGGGCCGGGCCGGGCCGGCGGCGGCGAGGAACTCGGCGGCCTGCGCGCGATGCATCACGGCATGCAGCGCACCGCGCTCCAGGGCTCGCCGGCGATGATCGCCCGGCTGACCGGGAGCTGGACCAAGGGCGCCCCGGAGATCGTCGCCGACGAGCACCCGTTCCGCTGCCATTTCGAGGATCTGGAGATCGGCCGCAGCTTCCACTCCCGAGAGCGGGTGGTGACGCTGGAGGACGTCGAGCACTTCGCCCGCTTCACCGGCGACACCTTCTACGCCCACATGAGCGAGGAGGCGGTGCGCGGCCACCCGTTCTTCCCCGGCCGGGTCGCCCACGGCTACCTGCTCCTGTCCTTCGCCGCCGGCCTGTTCGTCGATCCCGATCCCGGCCCGGTCCTGGCGAATTACGGCCTCGACTCGCTGCGCTTCCTCAAGCCCTTGCCGCCGGGCGAGGCGATCCGGGTGCGCCTCACCGCCAAGCAGAAGTCGCCGCGCAACGCCCAGTACGGCGAGGTGCGCTGGGACGTCGAGATCCTCACCGGCGGCGGCGAGACCGCCGCCACCTACGAGCTGCTGACAATGAACGCGATGCGGGAGACGTGAGTCTCTCGCCGCTCAGGCGAACAGCCGCTCCTTCTCCAGCCCCTTGTAGAGGTCGGCGACCTGTTCGCCGTATCCGTTGAAGATCCTCGTCGGGATGCGCTCGTCGGTGCCGAGCACCCGCTCGCTCGCCTGGCTCCAGCGCGGGTGCGGCACCGCCGGGTTCACGTTGGCCCAGAACCCGTATTCCGACGCCTGCAAGCCCTCCCAGAACGTCTTCGGACGCTCGGCGGTGAAGGAGATGCGGTTGATCGACTTCACCGACTTGAAGCCGTACTTCCACGGCACCGCGAGCCGCAGCGGCGCGCCGAACTGGTTCAGCAGCGGCTTGCCGTAGACGCCGGTGACCATGAAGGCGAGGTCGTGGTTGGCCTCGGCGAGCGTCAGCCCCTCGGTGTAGGGCCACGGGTAGAACGGGCTGCGCTGGCCCGGCGCCATCGCCTTGTCGAGGAAGGTCTGCATCTGGATGTACTTCGCCCCCGAGGTCGGCTTGGCGAGCGCCACCAGGGCCGCGAGCGGGAAGCCGGTCCACGGCACCGTCATCGACCACGCCTCGACGCAGCGATGGCGGTACAGGCGCTCCTCCAGCGCCATCTTGCGCACCAGATCCTCGAAGCCGATCTCGAACGGCTTCTCCACCAGCCCGTCGACCTTGATCGTCCAGGGCTGGGACTTGAGGGCGTTCGAGGCCGGGGTCACGGTCTTGTTGGTGCCGTACTCGTAGAAGTTGTTGTAGTCCGCACTCTCGCTCTCCGGTGTCAGCGGGCGCTCGATCGTGTAGGCGTCGTTGCGCCGGGCCGGGTAGAGGTCGGCGGTGCGGGTCGCCCCCGTCCCCTCCCCCGGGATCGCGGCGGCGGAAGCGCTCCCGGCGAGGGAAGCCGCCGCGAGGCCGGCCGCGCCGCCGAGCAGCGTCCGGCGATTCAGGAAGTGGATTTCCGGCGTGGCGTCGCCCTCGGGGATCTCCCAGCCGCGCTTGACCTTGATCAGCATCGTCGAACTCCTCGCGGCCGCGCCGTCGTCTCCCGGGGAGATGGGAGCGCCCGCGCCGGGCCGCCAATCACCGTTCGGCGAGCCGCACCGCCCGGTTACAGCACCGGGCGCGACACCGCGTTCCGCCCGTGCCATAGACGGACCATGCCCGCGAAGAAGCCGAAGCACACCGCCTTCACGGTGGCGGTCTCCGCCCAGGACGAATCCTCCGGGACCGTCGTGCTGAAGGTGTACGTCGCCATGGCCTCCGACCCCGGCGCCGCCCTCGACGCGGTGCGGGCGGTGGCGGCGCCGGATGCGGCGACCGAGATCAGCGGCACGCTGTCCGACCGGCTCGCCGCGCGGCTGAAGCTGCGCTCGGGCGAGGTCCGACCGATCTGACGACGGTCACGACCCCCGCAACTCGCGCCGCAGCACCTTGCCGACATTGGTCTTCGGCAGGCTGTCGTGGAAGACGACGCGGCGCGGCACCTTGTATCCGGTCAGACCCTCGCGGGCGTGGGCCCGCAGCGCCTCGGCGGTGAGGCCGGGATCGCGCCGCACGACGTGGGCGACGACCAGCTCCCCCGTCTCCGGGTTGGGCTCGCCCACCACCGCCACCTCCAGCACGCCCGGATGCGCGGCGAGCACGTCCTCGACCTCGTTCGGATAGACGTTGAAGCCCGAGACCAGGATCATGTCCTTCATCCGGTCGACGATGCGGATCTGCCCGTCGGGCAGCAGCACCGCCACGTCGCCGGTGCGGAAGAACCCGTCCGGCGTCATCGCCGCCGCGGTCTCCTGCGGCCGCTGCCAGTATCCGGCCATCACCTGCGGGCCGCGGACGCACAGTTCGCCCGGCTCCCCGGCCGCGGCGGCGCCGCCGTCGGCGCGCCGGACCATCACCTCGGTCGAGGACAGGGGATAACCGATGGTGCCCGACCACTGGGCGAGGTCGCGCCGGTTGACCGAGACCACCGGCGAGGTCTCCGACAGCCCGTAGCCCTCGATGATGGCGCGGCCGGTGCCCTCCTTCCAGCGCTGGGCGACCGCCGCCTGCACCGCCATGCCGCCGGCGATGACGTAATCCAGGTGCGACCAGTCGATCCGGCCGAAATCCCGGTGCGCCATCAGGGCGTTGAACAGGGTGTTGACCCCCGACAGGAAGGTGAAGCGGTTAGTCCGCAGCGTCCTGACGAATCCGGCGATGTCGCGCGGGTTGGGGATCAGCAGGCAGCAGGCGCCGACCCGCATCATGTAGAAGAAGCAGCAGGTCAGCCCGAAGATGTGGTAGAACGGCAGCGCCGCCACCATCACGCGGCCCTGGTCCTCGCCCTCGGGCAGGGCGAACCACAGCCGGCACTGCTCGACATTGGCCGCGATGTTGCGGTGGGTCAGCATGGCGCCCTTGGCGACGCCGGTGGTGCCGCCGGTATATTGCAGGAAGGCGAGATCGTCGGGCCCGACCGCGACCGGCCGGAAGCCCGATTTCACGCCCTCGGCCAGGACGGCGCCGTAGGCGACCCGGCGCTGCGCCGGCAGGGTGAAGCGGGGCACCGCCCGCTTGAGGTGCCGCGCCGCGAGGGTGACGAGGCCGCCGCGCAGGCCGAGACCGTCGCCGGCGCCGGTGACCACCACCGTTTCGAGCGACGGCAGGTCCGGGAGGGCCTGCGCCACGGTGGCGCCGAAATTCTCCAGGGCGAACAGGATGCGGGCGCCGGCATCGGAGAGCTGGTGGGTCAGCTCGCGCGGCGTGTAGAGCGGGTTGACGTTGACCACCGTCGCGCCGGCGATCAGCGTGCCGAACAGCACCGCCGCGTAGGCCGGGACGTTCGGCATCATCACGGCGACGCGGTCGCCGCGGCCGATCCCCTGCCCCTGGAGCCAGCCGGCCACCGCCTCGGCGTCGCGCTTCAGCGCGGCATAGCTCACCGTGCCGCCGAAGCAGCGCAGCGCCGGCCGGTCGGGGAAGCGGCGGGTGCACTCGGCGAACAGCTCCGCCAGGGTGCCGAACCGGCGGGGGTCGAGTTCCGCCGGCACGTCGGAGGGATAGGCGGAGAGCCACGGACGCGCGGGTGACGCCAGTTCGGTATCGACCATTCCTCTCCTCCCGCGCGGCCTTCACCCGGCCGCTTGCTCATGGGTTAGCGGCTCCCCTCGACGGTTTCAACGCGGCGTCCGCCGTCCGCGCCGGTCGCGGCCGGAGCGCGAGCAGGCCGTGCGGCAGGAAGGCGGCCGCGACCACCGCCGCGACGAGCCCGGCCGAGGCGGGATCGAGCGGCCGGCGCGGCCAGAGGTCGAGGCCGAAGGAGCGCGCGGCGGCGAGCACGGCGAGCGCCCACCACAGGGCGGCGAAGTGCGCGAGGGCGAGCCCGAGCCCGCGCAGCCGGCGTCCCCTCGCCGGCCACGCGCCGCCGGCGAGCACGGCCGCGAGCCCGAGGCAGACGGCGAAGAGCAGGGCCGAGGCGAGGGCGCCGAGGGCGTGCGCCAGGACCATCGGCTGCCCGGTCATGAACGCGAAGCTCCCGACCGAGAAGCCGGACCGGGCGAGGAGCCCGCCATAGGTCGGGTACAGGACGAGGCCGGCGAGCAGGACGCCGCCGAGGAGCCCGGCGGCGAGCCGCCGCGGCCAGCGCGACGGCGCGACGGCGGCGACCACGCCGACCCGCGCCACCCCGTAGACCAGGGCGAAGACCGCGAGGGGAAACAGGTCGAGGAAGAAGCCGTAGAACCACGCGCCGAGGCCGCTCGCCTCGACCCGGGCCTGATCGACACCCGCGGCGGCGCAGACGGCCACCGCGGCCAGCGCCGCCGCGAGGGGCAGCGCCGCGACGGCGAGGCGGCGGCTCACGCCTCGTAGTGGTCGCGCACCAGCCGGTCGAGCAGGCGCACGCCCCAGCCGGAGCCCCACGAGCGGTTGATCTCGCTCGACGGCGCGCTCATGCCGGTGCCGGCGATGTCGAGGTGGATCCAGGGCACGTCGCCGACGAAGCGCTTGAGGAACTGCGCCGCCGTGGCCGAGCCGCCGTGGCGGCCGCCGGTGTTCTTCATGTCGGCGAACTTCGAGTCGATCAGCTTGTCGAAGCCGGGGGCGAGCGGCATCCGCCACACCTTCTCGCCGGTCGCCTCGCCGGCGGCGATCAGGCGCCCGGCGAGCTCGTCGCTGTTGCTGAACAGGCCGGCGTATTCCTGGCCGAGCGCCACCAGGATCGCTCCGGTGAGGGTGGCGAGGTCGATCATGAACCGCGGCTTGTACTCCTGGTGGACGTGCCACAGCACGTCGGCGAGCACGAGCCGCCCCTCGGCGTCGGTGTTGATGATCTCGATCGTCTGGCCGGACATCGAGGTGACGATGTCGCCGGGACGCTGCGCCTTGCCGTCGGGCATGTTCTCGACGATGCCGATCGCCCCGATGGCGTTGACCTTCGCCTTGCGGGCCGCCAGGGCGTGCATCAGCCCGACCACGCAGGCGGCGCCGGCCATGTCGCCCTTCATGTCCTCCATGCCGCCGCTCCCCTTGATGGAGATGCCGCCGGAATCGAAGCACACGCCCTTGCCGATGAACGCCACCGGGGCCTCGCCCGCATCGGTGCCGCCGTTCCAGCGCATGACGACGACGCGGGCCTCCTTGGCCGAGCCCTGGGCTACGGCGAGGAGCGCCCGCATGCCGAGCTTCTTCATCGCCTTCTCGTCGAGCACCTCGACCGAGACGCCGAGCTTCTCCAGCGCCTCGGTGCGGCGGGCGAATTCCTCCGGGTCGAGGACGTTCGGCGGCTCGTTGACGAGGTCGCGCGCGAGGATCACGCCGTCGGCCACCGCGTCGGCGGCGCGGGCCGCCTTCTTGAGCGCGCCGGTCTCGGGCGCGAGCAGGGTCAGGCGGGCGGTCCCGGTGTCGTCGCCCTCGCCGCCCTTGCGGCTCTTGTAGCGGTCGAACTTGTAGCTGCGCAGGCGCGCACCGAGGGCGAAGGCGGCGACGTCGTCGGCGCCCGGGGCGGATCCGGGCCAGTCGAGCACGATCTGGGCCCGGCGGCCGCCGACCCGGCCGGCGGTGGCGCCGCCGAGCATCGTCCAGTCGAGGCCGGCCCGGTCCTTGTCGGAGCCGAGGCCAACGACGACCAGCCGGTCGGCGGCGAGCCCCGCCGGGGCCACCACCGTCACGGCGCCGTGGAGCTTGCCCTTGAACCGCTCCGCCGCCGCCGCGCGCGCGACGAGGTCGGCCGCGCCCGGCCCGGCGATCTCGGCGGCGCGCGGGGAGAGCGCGAGGTCGTCGCCGACGAAGAGAACGAGGTCGCCGCCCTGGACCGCCCCGGCTGCCGCCGATCCGAGGGTCTCGAACTCGATGCTGATGCCGTCCGCCATGGCGTTGCTGTCGTCCCGTCTGTGTTGTGGGCCGGGAGGCCGTCCCGCCGCTTGGCTCCTGTGTAGCGGCCCACCGGCAGAACGCAACGCGAGCGCCGGACCGCGCTCGCCGGCGATGCGGGGAACACCGCGCAGCCGGGCCGCGACCAGGGTTGACGGCCGCGGGGCGCGGGTTCACCTCTGCCCGGAGATGCCTCCGCTCCTCGCCCTTCCCTTCCCGGCCATCGACCCCGTCGCGATCGCGATCGGGCCGGTGCAGATCAAGTGGTACGCCCTCGCCTACATCGTCGGGCTGATCGGCGGCTGGTACTACGCCAAGCGCCTCGTCGCGCAGCCGGGCCTGTGGGGCGCGGTGCGCCGGCCGAGCGCGGCCGAGATCGACGACCTCATCGTCTGGGTGGCCCTCGGCGTGGTGCTCGGCGGGCGCCTCGGCTACGTCCTGTTCTACAACCTCGCCGCCTATCTGGCGAACCCGGCCGAGATCCTGGCGATCTGGCGGGGCGGCATGTCGTTCCACGGCGGGTTCCTCGGCTCGATCCTCGCCCTGGTGCTGTTCGCCCGCGCCCGCGGGCTCAACGCCTACGCGATGCTCGACCTCGCCGCCGTGGTGGTGCCGATCGGCCTGTTCTTCGGCCGCATCGCCAACTTCGTGAACGGCGAGCTGTGGGGCCGGCCGGCGCCGGACTTCCCCTACGCCGTCGTCTTTCCCCACGGCGGTCCCCTGCCGCGCCACCCGAGCCAGCTCTACGAGGCGGCGACCGAGGGGCTGGTGCTGTTCCTGATCATGGCCTTCGCGGCGCGGCGCTACGGCTTCCGGCGCCCGGGCCTGCTCGGCGGCATCTTCGTCATCGGCTACGCCATCGCCCGCACCGGCTGCGAGTTCTTCCGCGAGCCCGATCCGCAGCTCGGCTTCCTGTTCGGGCACGAGGTCGGGGCGCTCGGCGGCGGCATCACCATGGGCATGCTGCTCTGCGTGCCGATGCTGGTCGTCGGGGTGATCTTCGTGGTCCGCGCCGTCCGCGGGGCGACCCGGCCGCGGCCGCGCCTCGACCAGGACCGACCCGAAGCCGAGGCCCGGTCCGCGTGAGCGCAACGCCGCTCCTGACCGAGCTGCGCGAGCGGATCACGCAGGACGGGCCGATCCCGGTCGAGCGCTACATGGCTTCGTGCCTCGGTCACCCGGTCCACGGCTACTACCGCACCCGCGACCCCCTCGGCGCCCGCGGCGACTTCGTCACGGCACCGGAGATCAGCCAGATCTTCGGCGAGTTGCTCGGCCTGTGGACGGCCCAGGTCTGGCACGATCTCGGCCGGCCCGCCCGGCTGGTGCTCGCCGAACTCGGTCCCGGCCGCGGCACCCTGATGGCCGACGCGCTCCGCGCCATCCGCGCCGCCCTGCCGGATTGCGCCGGCGCCCTCCACATCCATCTGGTCGAGACCAGCCCGGTCCTGCGCGCCGTCCAGGAGCGGAGCCTCGCCGGCACGCCGGCGCGCTGGCACGAGGACCTTGCCGGCCTGCCCGCCGGACCCGCGGTGATCCTCGCCAACGAGTTCTTCGACGCCCTGCCGGTGCGCCAGTTCCAGCGCACGCCGCAGGGCTGGTGCGAGCGCCTCGTCGGCCTCGCCCCGGACGGCGAGGCCCTCGCCTTCGGCCTCAGCCCGGAGCCGAGCCGCGAGATCGCCGTCGAGGGCCGGACGGGCGCCGTCCTCACCGTGCCGGCCGCCGGACTCGCGGTGGTGCGCGACCTCGCCGGGCGGCTCGCCCGCGACGGCGGCGCCCTGCTGGCGGTCGATTACGGCGAGGCGCGGCCCGGCCTCACCGACACCCTCCAGGCCGTCGCCCGCCACCGCTTCGCCGATCCGCTGGCGATGCCGGGCGAGTGCGACCTGACGGTGCAGGTCGATTTCGGCGCCCTCGCCCGCGCCGCGAGCGCCCTCGGCGCGGTTCCGCACGGGCCGGTGAGCCAGCGCGACTTCCTGCTCGCCCTCGGCCTCGCCCGGCGGGCCGAGCGCCTGGTGGCCAGGGCGGGCCCGGACCAGGCCGCCTCGGTCAGGGCCGGGGCCGAGCGCCTGATCGACCCGGAGCCCCGCGGCATGGGCAGCCTGTTCAAGGTCCTGGGGCTCGCCGGCCCCGGGCTTCCCGGCCTGCCGGGCCTGCCGCCGGCCGCCCTGCCCGTCTGACCTCCTGCCATCGGGATCGCCCGCATGCCCATCGAAGCCCCGGCCCTCGCCGCTCTCCCGGGCATCCGCCACGCCTACTTCACCCGCCGGGGCGGCGTGTCGGAGGGGCTGTACGCGAGCCTCAACGGCGGGCTCGGCTCGGGCGACGACCCGGCCGCCGTCGCCGAGAACCGGCGCCGGATGACCGAGCGCCTCGGCGTCGACCCGGGGGCGCTGGCGAGCCTGCATCAGGTCCATTCGGCCGAGGCGGTGGTCGTCGAGGCGCCGTTCGCCGAACGGCCGCGGGCCGACGCGATGGCGAGCCGGGTGCCGGGCCTCGCGCTGGGCATCCTCACCGCCGATTGCGGGCCGATCCTGTTCGCCGACCCTGTCAACCGCGTGGTCGGCGCCGCCCATGCCGGCTGGAAGGGCGCCCTGACCGGGATCATCGAGGCGACCGTCGCGGCGATGGAATCCCTCGGCGCCGAGCGCGCTGCCATCACCGCCGTGCTGGGCCCGACGATTTCCCGGGCCGCCTACGAGGTCGGGCCGGAGTTCCGCGACCGGTTCACCGCCGCCGACCCGGGGAATGCCCGCTGGTTCACCCTCAGCCCCGAGCGGCCGGACCACAGCCTGTTCGACCTGCCGGGCTACGTCGTCGCCCGCCTCGATCGCGCCGGTATCGGCAAGGTGGCCGATCTCGGCCTGTGCACCTACGGCGATCCCGACCGCTTCTACAGCTACCGCCGCACCACGCACCGGAGCGAGCCGGATTACGGCCGGCTGATCTCGGCGATCAGCCTGACGCCGTGATCTGGGCCGTCTGGCCCGCATCATCCACAGCGATGTCGTGGCTGACGCAGCATCCGTCCGATTGCCGAGAATTTTAACGACTGGATCGAAAAGGAGTTAGCGGGCGGTCGGCTATTCCTGCATCGTGACAGGAAGGATTTCGACATGCCGCAGATCTGGCTGACCTACGAGGAAATGGGCGAGCATTTCGGCTGCACTTCGGAGGCGGCGCGAGCCGGAGCGATCAGCGAAGGTCTCAACCGGCGCCGCTGCAGCGATGGCCTGACCCGGGTGAAGCTCCGGCCGGAGATGCAGTTCGCCTACATGCGCGAGCAGGTGGTCCGGCACCGCGCCGGATCGATCCAGGATCTCCAGTCCCGCGCGGCCGCGTTCGAGCGAGGCCCGGTGCCGGCGGCCGCCCTGCCCGCGCCGGTCTTCGCGGCGCCGCAGAGCAGGGTCGCCTGATCTCGCCGCCCGCGCCCGGGAAGGCGGGGGCGAACGAGGACCGCCGTCCGACGCTGAGTTCAGCACAGCCCGCCCGCTCGAAGCAGGTGTGGCCACGCTGAACCGATCGGGCGCGAACCGGGATCAGCCGAGCTTGAACTTGCCGAGGTTGCGGTGCTCGGCCTGGATGCGGCGAACGGTGCCGGTGTAGGACCGGTAGACGATCGTCTCGGTGTGGATCACGTCGCGGCCGAAGCGCACGCCCTTGAGCAGGGCGCCGTCGGTGACGCCGGTCGCCGCCACCACGACGTCGCCGCGGCAGAGGTCGTCCACCGAGTAGATCCGGTCCGGATCGGTGACGCCCATCTTGGCGGCGCGGTCGCGCTTCTCCTGGGTGTCAAGGATCAGCCGCCCCTGCATCTGGCCGCCGATGCAGCGCAGGGCGCCCGCCGCCAGCACGCCCTCGGGGGCGGCGCCGATGCCGAGATAGATGTCGATCCCGGTCTCCTCCGGCATGCTGGTGAAGATCACCCCGGCGACGTCGCCGTCCGAGATCAGCCGGATGCCGGCCCCGGTCCGGCGGATCGCCGCGATCAGGTCGGTGTGGCGCGGGCGGTCGAGGACGAGGGCGGTGATCTCGGAGGCCGGGACGCCCTTGGCCTTGGCAAGCGCCTGGATGTTCTCCTCCGGCGTCGCGTCGAGGTGGACGATGCCGGCCGGGTAGCCCGGGCCGACCGCGATCTTGTGCATGTACACGTCGGGCGCGGCCAGCAGCGTGCCGCCCTCGGCCATCGCCATCACGGCGATCGAGCCCGGCATGTCCTTGGCGCACAGCGTGGTGCCCTCCAGCGGATCGACGGCGATGTCGACCTTCGGGCCGCTGCCGTTGCCGAGGCGCTCGCCGATGAACAGCATCGGCGCCTCGTCGCGCTCGCCCTCGCCGATCACCACCGTGCCGTCGATCGGCAGGCTGTTCAGCTCGCGGCGCATCGCGTCGACCGCGGCCTGATCGGCCGCCTTCTCGTTGCCCTGGCCGCGCAGACGGGCGGCCGCCACCGCGGCCCGCTCGGTCACGCGCACCAGTTCGAGCGTCAGCATCCGCTCGATGACGAGGCTCGGGCTGGTCTTGCTCGCGTCCGACATCGCTTCACTCATCCCCACTACGTCTCGCTCGTCTTTAGATCAGGTCGGGCTGCGCTTGAAGCTCGACCGTGTCGTTGTTTCCGCGTTGTACCCGGATCACTCCCGCTCGATGCGGATGACCTGCGGCGGCTCGGCCAGGAACCCGTCCGTCGCCATCGCGTCTAGGCTGGCGCGGATCGCCGCCTCGGTCGCCGCGTAGGTGATGAGCACCAGCGGCACCGGCATGCCGGACCGGCCGCGGCGGTCCTGGGTCGCCGCCACCTCGGAGCGGCGCTGGAGGATGCTCTCGAGCGAGATCTCCCGCTCGGCCATCCGGGTCGCGACGCCGGCGGCGACGCCGGGGCGGTCGTGGACCGACAGGCGGATGTAGTAGCCGCCCTCGTGGCGCTGCATCTCGGCCCGGGCCGGCGGGGACAGGGACGCCACGGGACGCCCGAAGGCCGGAGCGGTGCGGCCGGCCGCGAGATCGGCGATGTCGGCGACCACGGCGGAGGCCGTCGCCTCGCCGCCGGCCCCGGGGCCGATCAGGGTCAGCTCGCGCAGGGCGTCGGTGTCGATCGTCACGGCGTTGGTCACGCCCATCACCTGCGCGATGGCCGAGGATTTCGGCACCATCGTCGGATGCACCCGCTGCTCGATCCCGGCCGGGGTGGCCTCGGCGACCCCGAGCAGCTTGATCCGGTAGCCGAGCTCGTCGGCCATGCGCAGGTCGAGGGGCGTGATCGCCGAGATCCCCTCGACCGAGACGCCCTCGGCGTCCGGCACGGTGCCGAAGGCGAGGCTGGTGAGGATCGCGAGCTTGTGGGCGGTGTCGAAGCCCTCGACGTCGAAGGTCGGGTCGGCCTCGGCGTAGCCGAGGGCCTGCGCGTCCTTCAGGCACGCTTCGAAGGTCAGGCCCTCCAGTTCCATCCGGCTGAGGATGTAGTTGCAGGTGCCGTTGAGGATTCCGTAGATCCGCGAGATCCCGTTGCCGGCGAGCGCCTCGCGCAGCGTCTTGATCACCGGGATGCCGCCGGCGACGGACGCCTCGAAGGCGAGCGACACGCCGGCCGCGCCGGCGGCCTCGGCCAGGGGCCGGCCGTGATGGGCGAGCAGCGCCTTGTTGGCGGTGACGACGTGCTTGCCGGCGGCGAGCGCCGCCTCGACGGTCCGCCGCGCCGCGCCCTCGGCGCCGCCGATCAGCTCGACGACGCAATCGACCTCGCCCGAGCGCGTCAGCGCCACCGGGTCGTCGAACCACGTCACGCCCGAGAGATCGAGGCCGCGGTCGCGGGAGCGGTCGCGGGCCGAGACGGCGGTGACCCGCACCGCGCGCCCCGAGGCCGCCGACAGGGCCGCCCCGCGACGGGCGATCATGCGGATGACGGAGGCTCCGACCGTTCCGAGGCCGGCGATGCCGAGGCGGAGTTCCTGTGTCATGGTCGAGCATCCTCAGCATCATCCGCCGCGATGTCCCGCGTTCCGGCGGGACGATGATGCGCCGTGGGGGCCCGGGCGGCCGGGCCGGGGCGGGCCGCCGGGTCGTCCCCGCGGGCGGCGTCCTTCTGCAACGGTTCAGCCCCCTGCGCAAGGAAGCCCCCCGGGGTCGCCCCGCAATCCCTGCCGCTACGTCACCGGGCCGAGCCGCCGGGCGGTCCGCACCAGCCCGTAGAGCACGGCGGCGTTGAGCAGGTGCCAGATCCAGTGCGTGCCCACCGGGATCGCCGCGCACAGGGCCGGATCGAGGGTTCGGACGCCGAGCGAGACCGCGAAGAGCAGCCCGAGCCCGATCAGCGCCCGCCCCGCCCGGCGCCGGTCCGTGCCGGCCGCCGCCAGGGCGGTCGCGCCGACGCCGGCCAGCGCTAGGGCCGCCGGGGCGTAGTCGATCGAGCCGTTGGTCGGCGGTCCCAGGGGAGAGCCGGCGATCGCCGACAGGGCGGGCTCGAACCCGGCCGCAGCCGCCGCGAAGGCGAGCGTCGCGGCGACCGCCGCGAGCGGGCCGAGCCCGAGGACGCGCCGGACCATGACCAGGAAGGCGGCGTAGATGAACACGGCGATCGGGATCACGTCGGCGAGCATCGACCAGCGCACCGCGAAGGTGTGGAACAGCGCGCTGCCGATCCCGATGACGGCAACGAGGCCGGCGAGCGCCGCCGCGGCGGCGTCGCGCCGCCCCCGGCCCTCCCACCATAGCAGGACGGCGACGAGCAGGAAGGCGAGGTTCGACACCGCGTTCAGCGGCTCGGCCCAGGGTTCCGGTCCGGTCCGCTCGCAATAGGCCCGCACCGGTTCCAACCACCCGTCCGCCATCGCCATCCCCGCTCCGCCGCCGGCCTCCGGCTGCCCGCGCTTGCCACCACGCTGCGAAACCCCGATGACGGGCCGCGCCGGCACGGCAGGCGGCCGGTATCGCGCGGGGCGAGATGCGGATCACCACCTGGAACGTCAACTCGGTCAAGCAGCGCCTCGGCCACCTCCTCGGCTTCCTCGACGAGGCCAGGCCGGACGTGGTCTGCCTCCAGGAACTGAAATGCGTCGACGACGCGTTTCCGCGCACCGAGATCGAGGAGGCCGGCTACGTCGTGGCGACCCACGGCCAGAAGGCGTTCAACGGCGTCGCGCTGCTGGCCCGCCAGCCGCTGCCGCTGCGCGACATCCGGCGCGGCCTGCCGGGCGATCCCGAGGACGTCCAGGCCCGCTACATCGAGGCGGCGATCCCGGTGCCGCGGGGCCTGCTGCGGGTCGCCTCGATCTACCTGCCGAACGGCAACCCGGTCGCCACCCCGAAATACGACTACAAGCTCGCCTTCATGCGCCGGCTCCACGCCCATGCCCGCGCCCTGCGCGAGAGCGAGGACTTCGTGGTCCTGGCGGGCGACTACAACGTCATCCCCGAGCCCGCCGACGCCGCAGAACCGGCGGCCTGGGTCGAGGACGCGCTGTTCCTGCCCCAGAGCCGGGCGGCCTTCCGCACCCTGCTCAACGAGGGCTACACCGACGGTTTGCGGGCCTGCGACGAGCGGGCGGGCGTCTACAGCTTCTGGGACTATCAGGCCGGCTGCTGGCCGCGCAACCAGGGCATCCGCATCGATCACCTGCTGCTCTCGCCCCAGGCCGCCGACCGCCTGGTCTCGGCCTCGGTGCAGAAGCACCTGCGCGGACTCGACAAACCGTCAGACCACGTCCCGGTGACGGTGGAACTCGACCTCGGTTGACCGGCTTTCCCCGCTGTCTGAACCAAGGAGTCCCGCGTGATCCTCTACGGAACCGGCCTGTCCCCGTTCGTGCGCAAGGTGCTGGTCGTCCTCGCCGAGAAGCAGTTGCCGTTCGAGCACGTGCCGCTGCGCTTCCACGATGCGGACGCGGATTTCCGCGCGGCGAGCCCGCTCGGCAAGATCCCGGCGCTGGAGGACGACGGATTCCGCCTCGCCGATTCCTCGGCGATCATCCACTACCTCGAGGCCAGGCACCCGACGCCGCCGGTCCTGCCGGCAGGGGCGCGCGATCTCGGCCGGGCGATCTGGTTCGACAAGTTCGGCGACACCGAGCTGTTTCCGGTGCTGATCAAGCCGTTCGTGCAGCGGGTGCTGCGGCCGAAGGTGATGAACCTGCCCTGCGACGAGGCGGTGGTCGACAAGGCCCTGACCAAGGAACTGCCGCCGCTGCTCGACCATCTGGAGGCGCAGATCGACGGGCCGTACCTCGCCGGCGACGCCTTCGGCCTCGCGGACATCTCGGTGACGGTCGGGTTCTTCAATTTGGGGATGGCCGGAGAGCGCGTCGATGCCGGGCGCTGGCCGAAGCTCGCGGACTACGTCGCCGCCACGCTGGAACGCCCGTCGTTCAAGGCGGCCCTGGCGGCCCGCCGCGGGTGACGGGCGCCTACCGGGTGCGGGCGCTGGCGCTGCGCCGGTAGAAGCCGTCCACCTGCGCCTGGGCGTCGGTGCGGTCGCGGTCGGAGGTCGCGGCCAGGGCCTGCTCCTGGAGGGCGACGATCCACTGGTCCTTCGGCCCGTCGGCCGCGTCGCGGGCGAGGGTCAGCCAGGCGAGGCCGCGGGCGCGCTGGATCGGCACGCCCTGGCCGTTCATCAGCAGTTGCCCGAGCAGCGCCTGCGCCGCCGCGTGGCCCTTCTCCGCCGCGAGGTTGAACCAGCGCGCCGCCTGTCGCGGGTCCTGGGTGACGCCGGTGCCGTCGAGGTAGAGCCGGGCGAGGTTGTACTGCGCGTTCGGGTCGCCGAAATACGTCGCCGCATAGTTGAACATGTCGTAGGCGCGCTCGACGTTGGGCTGGACGTAGGAGCCCTTGATCCCGTCGAGGAAGTAGCGGCCGAGCGCCGTGAACGCGCTCGCCACCACCGTCGCGTTGGAGGATTCCGGTCCGTCGTCGGCGTTCTCGTCGGCGATCTTGGAGAAGAACTCGAACGCCTTCAGGTCGTCGTGCGGGACGCCGTCACCCTCCGCGTACATGCGGCCGAGCTTCCACAGCGCCAGGGCATGGCCCTGTCCCGCGGCGTATTCGAGGGCGCGGGCGGCACCCTCCTTGTCGCCGGCATTGTAGTCGCGCACGCCCGTCCGCACCGCCTCGCGGGCGCTGCGATAGGCGCCCGCCGGGACCGGCAGGCGTGCCGCCGCGTCGAGCGCGACGGCCGCCCCCGGCCCGAGCAGACCTGAACCGAGGAGTGCCGCGGCGATCAGGCGCGCGCGGCCGGCACGGCCGAGGCCGCCCCTAGATGTCCGCATAGGACAGGATCTCCTGGGCGCCGCCGGGATGGGTCACGGCCCCGTTCAGGGCGGGACCCACGGTCTGCGCGTACTTCCAGAGGTAGCCGGAGGTGGAATCGTTGGCGCGCGGCTGCCAGGCCGCCCGGCGCCGGGTCAGCTCGTCGTCGGAGAGATCCACCGACAGGATGCCCTGGATCGCGTCGAGGTGGATGACGTCGCCGTCCTCGAGGAGGCCGATCGGCCCGCCGACCGCCGCCTCGGGCCCGACATGGCCGACGCAGAAGCCGCGGGTGGCGCCCGAGAAGCGGCCGTCGGTGATGAGCGCGACCTTGTCGCCCATGCCCTGCCCGTAGAGGGCGGCGGTGGTCGACAGCATCTCGCGCATGCCGGGGCCGCCCTTCGGGCCCTCGTAGCGGATCACCAGGACGTCGCCCTCGGCGTACCGGCGGTTCTTCACCGCCTCGAAGCAGGCTTCCTCGTTGTCGAACACCCGGGCCGGGCCGGTGAAGACCTGGCGATCCAGCGGCATGCCCGCGACCTTCACGATCGCGCCCTCGGGGGCGAGGTTGCCGCGCAGGCCGACGACGCCGCCGGTCGGGGTGATCGGCTGGTCGGCCGGGCGCACCACGTCCTGGTCGGGGTTCCACGCCACCTTGGCGAGGTTCTCGGCGATGGTGCGGCCGGTGACGGTGAGGCAGTCGCCGTGCAGGTAGCCGTGGTCGAGCAGGGTCTTCATCAGCAGCGGGATGCCGCCGACCTCGAACATGTCCTTGGCGACGTAGCGCCCGCCGGGCTTCAGGTCGGCGACGTAGGGGGTGCGCTTGAAGATCTCGGCGACGTCGAACAGGTCGAAGTGGATGCCGCATTCATGGGCGATCGCCGGCAGGTGCAGGGCGGCGTTGGTCGAGCCGCCGGAGGCCGCGACGACGGTGGCGGCGTTCTCCAGCGCCTTGCGGGTGACGATGTCGCGCGGGCGGATGTTCTTCGCCACCAGCTCCATCACCATCTCGCCGGCGGTGGCGCAGAACCGGTCGCGGATCTCGTAGGGCGCCGGCGCGCCGGCCGAGTACGGCAGCGCGAGGCCGATCGCCTCGGAGACGGTCGCCATGGTGTTGGCGGTGAACTGCGCGCCGCAGGCGCCGGCCGAGGGGCAGGCGACCTGCTCCAGCTCGTCGAGGTCGTCGTCGCTCATCGCGCCGACCGAGTGCTTGCCCACCGCCTCGAACAGGTCCTGCACCGTCACCGGTCGGCCGCGGAACGAGCCCGGCAGGATCGAGCCGCCGTAGATGAAGATCGACGGCACGTTGAGGCGCACCATCGCCATCATCATGCCGGGCAGGGACTTGTCGCAGCCGGCAAGACCGATCAGCGCGTCGTAGGCGTGGCCGCGCATGGTCAGCTCGACGGAGTCGGCGATCACCTCGCGGGAGGGCAGCGAGGCGCGCATGCCGCGGTGGCCCATGGCGATGCCGTCGGTTACCGTGATGGTGCAGAATTCCCGTGGCGTGCCGCCGGCGGCGGCGACGCCCTTCTTCACCGACTGGGCCTGGCGCATCAGCGAGATGTTGCACGGCGCGGCCTCGTTCCAGCACGAGGCGACGCCGACCAGCGGCTGGTGGATCTGCTCGCGGGTCAGCCCCATCGCGTAGAGGTACGAGCGGTGCGGCGCACGCTCCGGTCCCTCGGTGACGTAGCGGCTCGGCAGCTTCGACTTGTCGGTGGTGTGACGCGCGTCCATGACCTGTCCCGTACCCGTTCTCTCTTCGGCGAGCCGGTTGTTCCGGCCTTTCGACCCCGCCCCGACCGGAACCGGCCGCGGCGAAGCTCGTTTCTCCCTGGCGTCATCCTGGTTCCCGGGAAACATGGTTTCTCCATGTCCGGTCACTCAGGTTCGGCAGTGACACTCCTGCGCGACCGTCACGCCCCCGTCCTGATGCACCCGCCGTCCTCCACCAACCGTTTCCACGCCTCGACCGGGCGAGCCGCACCGATCGCGCCGACGGACCCGCCGGAGCGGTCCGCCGGCATCGGCCGGTGAGCTGGAGAAATTCCGATGAGGCCCGATAAACCGTGAGAGAACAGCCGCTTAACGTGGCTGTTGAGGTGCCGTCGGTTTATGGCGGGATCGCGGCGGGGGCGGGCACGCCCTGAGGCAAACCTGGGATGGTTTCGCGGTGTTGCGACCCCGCCACAGCTAAGCTTGGGCCCGCGCTGTCGGGCGGGGTGGGCCGGCTCAGGCGAAGCGCGGCGAGGCGACCCGCTGGCGCAGCCCGGCGATGAGCGCGCGAAGGGTGTCGGCGGTCGCATCGGCGGGCGCGTAGATCCGTTCGTGGACGAAGGACAGCTTGCCGATCACCGAGGGGGTCAGGCGGAACGGGTAGAGGTCGGGCTGCCCCATGCTGCGGTTGAGCGAGTTCATCGCGAAGGTCAGGGGCAGCCACGACTCGATCAGCCGCCCGAAATCCGGCACCCGGTACGGGTCGAGGTCGATGCGGGCGCCGAGGTCGAGGCCCGGGCGCAGCTTGGGCTGCACCCGCAGGCCGAAGCTGCTCGCCGTCTCCAGCGTGTCGACGATGTGCATGTAGTGCGCCCAGGTCTCGGCGAAGTCCTCCCACGGATGCGAGGTGGCGTAGGACGAGACGAAGTGCTCCTCCCATCCCGCCCCGGGGCCGTGGGCGTAGTGCCGTTGCAGCGCGAGACCGTAATCGGCACGCTCGTCGCCGAACACCGCCCTGAAGCGCGGGAGGCAGGGGTCGTGCCGGACCAGGACGTTCCAGAAGTAGTGCCCGATCTCGTGGCGGAAGTGCCCGAGCAGGGTGCGGTAATGCTCGCCGAACTGGGTCCGGCGGCGCTCCCGCTCGACGTCGTCGGCCTCGGCGAGGTTGAGGGTGATGAGTCCGTTGTCGTGGCCCGTGAGCACCGGCGGGCCGAGGAGGTGGGCCTCCGAGGGATCGACCAGGAAGTCGAAGGCGAGCCCAGCGGGATCGCTGCGCCGGTCGGCGAGCGGCAGGTTCATGCGCAGCATCGAGTAGAACAGCCGGCGCTTCGCGATCTCGATCTCGCGCCAGCGCACGAGGTTCCAGTCGACCGAGAGGTCGGGCACAACCCGGTTGTGGCGGCAGGCGAGGCAGTAGGCGTCGCCGGATTCCGCCGGCACCAGCCAGTTGCAGGCGCCGAACCCGGCATTGGCGCACAGCCGGTAGCGCCGGGCCGGCTCCGCCACGGCACGCCGGAGCTCCCCGTCCGGTTCGAGGGCGACGAGATCGGCCCGATGGGGATCGTAGCCGGTCTGGCGCTCGCAGCTTTCGCAATGCGCATGCTCGAAGTGCAGCGGCTGCTCGCAGGCTTGGCACTGGAAGATCTTCATGGTCGTGTCCGTGGCCCGGTCGCCGGACGCCGCCGCCGCACCGGAGGCCGCCGTCCGAGTCACAAGGTCTGGCCCTGCGTCAGGTTCCAAATTGTTTCGTCGCCGGCACGAGTCTTGCGATCTTCGCGGTGGATGGCCGGCATCGGCCTCCCCCCTAAGTCGGGCGTCCGGCGCCTGAAACCCGCTGCTGACGACCGAGGCCGGTCCGTGTAGAAGCCTGCATTCCGAAGACAACCCTCCGAAATACCGCTGCGAGACAGTTGGAGTCGCCGTGTCGATCAAGGCCGCCCTGCATCACGTGACGTCATACACCTATGACCGTCCGATCTCGCTCGGCCCCCAGGTGATCCGGCTGCGACCGGCCCCGCATGCCCGCACGCGGATCCTCAGTTACGCCCTGAAGGTCGAGCCGGCCGACCACTTCGTGAACTGGCAGCAGGACCCCAACGGCAACTGGCTCGCCCGGCTGGTCTTCCCCGAGAAGACCGCGCGGCTGCGGGTCGAGGTCGACCTCACCGCGGACATGGCGGTGATCAACCCGTTCGACTTCTTCGTCGAGGATTACGCCCAGACCCGCCCCTTCGCCTACGCGGAGGACCTGCGCGACGAACTCGCCCCCTACCTCAAGGTCGACGAGACCGGCCCGAAGCTCGACGCCCTCCTGGAACGGGTGCCCGCCGAGACCGGCACGGTGCAGTTCCTCGTCGCCCTCAACGGGATGATCCGGGACGCCGTCTCCTACGTCGTGCGGATGGAGCCCGGGGTGCAGACCCCCGACGAGACCCTGACCCGGGCGAGCGGATCGTGCCGCGACTCCGCCTGGCTGCTGGTGCAGGTGCTCCGCCGCCTCGGCATGGCGGCCCGCTTCGTGTCGGGCTACCTGCTCCAGCTCGTGCCCGACACCACAGCGGTGGACGGACCGGCCGGAACGACCACCGACTTCACCGACCTGCACGCCTGGGCCGAGGTCTACGTTCCGGGCGCCGGCTGGATCGGCCTCGACGCGACCTCGGGCCTCCTCTGCGGCGAGGGGCACATCCCGCTGGCGGCGACGCCGCACTACCGCACCGCCGCCCCGATCGCCGGCCTCGCCGAGCCGGCCGAGGTCGAGTTCGGCTTCGAGATGACGGTATCGCGGATCGCCGAGGCGCCGCGGGTGACACGGCCGTTCTCCGACGAGGCGTGGGCGGAGATGGACGCGCTGGGGGACCGCATCGACCGCGACCTCGGCGCCCAGGACGTGCGCCTGACCATGGGCGGGGAGCCGACCTTCGTCTCGGTCGACGACTTCGAGTCGCCTGAATGGAACACCGCCGCGGTCGGCCCGACCAAGCGTGGCCTCGCCGACGCGCTGATCCGGCGCCTTCGCGACCGCTTCGGCGCCGGCGGCGCACTGCATTACGGCCAGGGCAAGTGGTACCCGGGCGAGAGCCTGCCGCGCTGGGCGTTCGGGCTGTACTGGCGCCGCGACGGCGTGCCGGTATGGAAGAATCCCGACCTGATCGCCTCCGAGACCGGACCGCGCGAGGCCGGCCCGGCGCAGGCCGAACGCTTCGCCCGCGGCCTCGCCCGGCGGCTCGGCCTCGACGGCTACGTGCACCCGCTGTTCGAGGACCCGGATTACTGGGCCAAGCGCGAGGCCGAGCTGCCGGTCAACGTCACGCCGCTGGCGCCGAAGGTCGGCGACCCCGAGGCGCAGGCCCGGATGGTGCGGGTGTTCAAGCGCGGGGTCGAGACCCCGGTCGGCTACGTCCTGCCGCTGACCAACCTCGCCCTCGGCGCCGAGCGGGTCTGGGTCTCCGAGCGCTGGGAGATGAAGCGCGGCGCGATCTACCTCGCCGCCGGCGACTCGCCCGCCGGCCTGCGCCTGCCGCTCGCCTCGCTTCCGTTCGTGCCGCCCGAATCCTACCCGTACTACACGCCGCAGGACGCCCTCGAACCGCGCGGGCCGCTGCCGGAGGGCGGCAAGGGGCAGCGCGCCGCGACCCTGAAGGGGGTCGCGGTCCGCACCGCGCTCGCGGTCGAGCCGCGCGACGGCGTGGTCTGCGTGTTCATGCCGCCGCTGGAGCGGGCCGACGAGTACCTCCTGCTCCTCGGCGAGATCGAGGCGGTGGCGGCCGAGCTGGCGCTGCCGGTCCACGTCGAGGGCTACGAGCCGCCCTACGACCCGCGCCTCGCCGTCATCAAGGTCACGCCGGATCCCGGCGTGATCGAGGTCAACGTCCACCCGGCCGCGACTTGGCGCGAGGCGGTGGAGATCACCACCGGCCTCTACGCCGACGCCCGCGAGATCCGGCTCGGCGCCCAGAAGTTCATGACCGACGGCCGCCACACCGGCACCGGCGGCGGCAACCACGTCGTGCTCGGCGGGGCCAGTCCGGCGGATTCGCCGTTCCTGCGCCGGCCCGACCTGCTCAAGAGCCTCGTCCTGTACTGGCAGCGCCACCCTTCGCTGTCGTACCTGTTCTCCGGCCTCTACATCGGCCCGACGAGTCAGGCGCCGCGGATGGACGAGGCGCGCCACGACGGCCTGTACGAGCTGGAGATCGCGCTCGCCCAGATCCCCGCCCCGGGGGCGCCGGAGATCCCGCTCTGGCTCGTCGACCGCCTGTTCCGCAACGTCCTCGTCGACGTCACCGGCAACACCCACCGGGCCGAGATCTGCATCGACAAGCTGTACTCGCCGGACGGCCCGACCGGCCGGCTCGGCCTGCTCGAATTCCGCTCGTTCGAGATGCCGCCGGACGCCCGGATGAGCCTCGCCCAGCAATTGCTGCTGCGCGCGCTGATCGCTTGGCTGTGGCGCGAGCCGCAGGAGGGCGGCTTCGTCCGCTGGGGCACCGCCCTGCACGACCGGTTCATGCTGCCGCACTTCCTGTGGCAGGACTTCCTCGGCGTGCTCGGCGACCTGCGGGCGGCCGGCTACGCCTTCGACCCGCGCTGGTACGAGGCGCAAGCCGAGTTCCGCTTCCCGGTCCTCGGCCGGGTCGATCACGACGGGATCGGGCTCGAACTGCGTCAGGCCCTCGAACCCTGGCACGTGCTCGGCGAGGAGGGCGCGGTCGGCGGCACCGTGCGCTACGTCGATTCCTCGGTCGAGCGGCTGCAGGTCAAGGTCGAGGGCTACACCCCGGGCCGCCACGTCGTCGCCTGCAACGGGCGCCGGCTGCCGCTGACCGAGACCGGGCGCTCCGGCGAGGCGGTGGCGGGCCTGCGCTTCAAGGCGTGGCAGCCGGCCTCGGGCCTGCATCCGACGATCCCGGTCCACTCGCCGCTGACCTTCGACGTCATCGACACCTGGAGCGACCGGTCGCTCGGGGGCTGCGTCTACCACGTGTCGCATCCGGGCGGGCGCAACTACGAGACCTTCCCGATCAACACCTACGAGGCCGAGGGGCGCCGCCTCGCCCGGTTCCAGGAGCACGGCCACACCCCGGGCCGCATGGCGGCGCCGCCGGAGGAGGTCCGGCGCGAGTTCCCGCTCACCCTCGACCTGCGCGCTCCCGTCGCCCGATGAGCGGGGCCGCTCTCGCGGCGGATCTCGGGCCGGGTTCCGCGGCGGCCCCCCCGACCGAAGCCGCGGCCGCGGCCGAGGGGCCGGCGGCGCGGCGCGCCCGCTGGTGCGGCGCCTACGCGCCGCTCCCAGGCATCCCCGACGAGATGATCGGGCCGGACGGGGCGATCCGTCCGGCCTGGGCGCATTTCCTCGACCGGCTCGCGGCCCTGCCGGAGGCCGAGATCGTCGCGCGCTTCGCCTCGGCCGAGCGGCAGATCCACAACACCGGCGTCGCCTACCGGGTCTACGGCGAGACCGCCGAGCGCGACTGGCCCCTCGGCGTCCTGCCGCTGCTGATCGAGGCGCAGGAGTGGCGGGCGATCGCCGCCGGGGTGGCGCAGCGCGCGGACCTGCTCGAAGCGGTCCTGGCCGATCTCTACGGCGAGGGCCGGCTCGCCGCCGAGGGCGCGATCCCGGCGGCGGCGGTCGCCGCGAGCCCGGAATTCCTGCGCCCCCTGCACGGGATCGTCCCCCCGGGCGGGCGCCACCTCCACCTCTACGCCGCCGACCTCGCCCGCGGTCCCGACGGCCGCTGGCGGGTGCTCGCCGACCGCACCCAGGCTCCCTCGGGGACCGGCTACGCGCTCGAGAACCGCCTCGTCCTCGCCCGCGCCCTGCCTGAGGTCTACAACGCCCTCGACGTCGAGCGGCTGGCGCCGTTCTACCACGGCTTCCGGGCCGGCCTCGCCGCCACCGCGCAGCGGGTCGAGCCGCGGATCTGCCTCCTGACCTCCGGTCCCTACAGCGACACCTACGTCGAGCAGGCGGTGCTCGCCCGCTATCTCGGCCTGCCCCTCGTCGAGGGCGACGACCTGATGGTGCAGGACGGGCGGCTGCACGTGCGCACCGTCGCCGGGCTGAAGCGCGCCGACGTGCTCTGGCGCCGGGTCGACGGCGACTTCGTCGATCCGCTCGTCCTCAACCCGGCCTCGCGCCTCGGCGTGCCGGGCCTCGTCGAGGCGCTGAGGGCCGGGGCGGTCACGATCGGCAACATGCCCGGGTCCGGCCTCGTCGAGGGCGCGTGGCTCAGCCCCTACCTGCCGGCCCTGGCCGAGCGGCTGCTCGGCGAGACGCTGCGCCTGCCCGGGCTGGCCGCGTGGTGGTGCGGCGACCCCGCCGACCGGGCCGAAATCCTCGCCCGCCTCGGCGAGCTGACCGTCCGGCCCGCCGGCCAGCAGGCCCAGGGCGCCTTCACCTCGCGCGCCTTCGGCGCCGCCCGCGATCCCGGCGAGACCGCGCGCCTCCTCGCGGCCCTGCGCGAACGGCCCGGGGACTACGTCGCCCAAGAGCGGGTCGCGCTCTCGACCTCGCCGGTCTGGGACGGCGGCGGGCTGGTTCCCCGGCACTTCGTGCTGCGGGTCTTCGCCGCCTGGACCCCGGACGGATGGACGGTGATGCCGGGCGGCTTCTGCCGCATCGCCGAGCAGCCGGACGTGCAGCCGGTGGCGATGGGGGCCGGGGTGCGGGCCGCCGACGTCTGGGTCCTGTCCGAGGGCCCGGTCGAGCCGGTGACGATGCTGCCGCGCCAGGATCAGGCGAGCGTGCGGCGGGTGCCCGGGCTGCTGCCGAGCCGGGCCGCCGACAACCTGTTCTGGTTCGGCCGCCACCTGGAGCGGGCCGAGACGACGATCCGCCTCGCCACCGCCCTGCTCAACGGCGCCGGCGCGGTGTCGCTCGCCCGCGAGGATGCCGGCACCTCGGCCCGGCTGCGCGGCCTGCTGCGGGCCTGGGGCGCGGTGCCCTCCGCCGAGGGACCGGCGGCGCTGCTCGCCGTGCAGGCGCTGTCGGGGCCGGAATGCTGGGGCTCGGCGCTGTCCCACGCCCGCTCGGCCCGCGGCAACGCCGCCTCGCTGCGCGAGCGGCTGTCGGCCGAGACCTGGCGGGCGGTGAGCCAGCTTCTCGCCGCGCTCGATGCGGCCGAAGGCCCGGATTCCGAGGCCGCCCTGCTCGACCGCGCCGAGCGGGCGCTCGACGTCACGGCGGCCCTGTCCGGGCTGGCGCAGGAGAACATGAACCGCGCCGGCGGCTGGCCGTTCGTGGAACTCGGGCGACGGATCGAGCGGGCGGTCAACACCTGCCGCTTCGCCCAGGTCTTCGCCGCGGACGGGGCGAGCACCGACGACCTCGGCGTGCTGCTGGAACTCGTCGACTCGCGCATCTCCTACGGGGCGCGCTACATCCTCGGGGTCGCCCTCGCGCCGGTGCGGGACATGGTGCTGCTCGACCCTTTCAACCCACGCTCGGTGGCCTTCCAGGTCGAGCGCATCGCCGAGCGCCTCGGCGACCTCACCGCCCTGCGCCGGGACGGCATGCCGGAGCGGCCGACCCGGCTGATCCGTGCCCTGACCGGCGAGATGTCCAGCATCGAGGCCGCCGGCCTCTCGCCGGCCATCGCGGAAGCCTGGGAAGCCAGGATCTGGTCGGTCGCCGAAGCGGTGGGAGCCCGCTACTTTCCCGGCAGCTCCGACGCCGAGCGTCCCGAGACCCTGGTCGCCCTCGCGTGATCTACACCCTCCGCCACGTCACGGCCTACGCCTACCGCAACACGGTCGGGCACGCCCTCTGCGCCCTCCGCCTCACCCCGCCGAGCGGCGAGGGCCAGCGGGTGCTGTCGCACGAGATCCTGGTGACTCCCGGTCCGGCATCCCGGGCCGAGGCGACCGACTTCTTCGGCAACCGCGCCGTCTCCCTCACCGTCACGGCCCCGCACCGGGAGTTCCGGATCGAGGCGCGGTCCCGGATCGCGGTCGAGCGCGGCGCTCCGCCCGATCCCGCCTCGGGACCGTCCTGGGACGGCCTGCGCGAGGCGGTGCTGGCGACCCGGAGCCTCGCGCCGGACTCGCCCCTGCACTTCCTCGGACCGAGCCGCCGGGTGCCCCTCGCCGCCGAGGTCACCGACTACGCCCGGGCGAGCTTCCCGCCCGGGGCCGGGACCTATGCGGGCGCCCTCGACCTGATGCGGCGCATCCGCCAGGACTTCACCTTCGACGGCAGCGCCACCGACGTGGCGACCCCGCTCGCCCGCGCCTTCGCCCTGCGCCGCGGCGTGTGCCAGGACTTCTCCCACATCATGATCGCCGGCCTCCGCGGCCTCGGCCTGCCGGCGGCCTACGTCAGCGGCTACCTGCGCACGCTGCCGCCGCCCGGGATGAAGCGCCTCGAGGGCGCCGATGCCAGCCACGCCTGGGTCGCGGTCTGGTGCGGCGACGGCTGGCGCGGCCTCGACCCGACCAACGACATCGCCATCGGCGACGACCACATCGTCGTCGCCCGCGGGCGCGACTACGCCGACATCGCCCCGGTCAGCGGCATCATCTCGGGCTCGGGCGCCCAGACCCTGCGGGTGGCGGTCGACGTCGTGCCGGAGGACGAGGACGCGCCGCCCCCCGCCTGACTCGTCGCCGGGCCGACCGCGCCCGGCTGGGAGGTCCTGGATCCGCGGCCATCCGCGAACCGGAGCCGTGCTTGACACGACCAGCCGCGGCTCGTAGCAGACGCGTGTGAAACATTCCCACGCGAAGAATGCGGGCTCGCAGCCCGGCCTCTCTCCGGAGGAGCGCCCTTGACCGCCGCCCGGCTCGACGTGGTCATCGTCAACTGGAACAGCGGCGACCTGCTCCGGTCGTGCCTCGCCAGCCTCGACGCGAGCCGGGACGCCGAGCGCCTTCGGGTGATCGTGGTCGACAACGACTCGGCCGACGACTCCCTCGCGGACCTGCCGGCGTCCCGGCATCATCTCGTGATCCTGCGCAACCGCGAGAATCTCGGCTTCGGCCGGGCCTGCAACCAGGGTGCCGCGACCGGAACCGCGCCGGTGATCCTGTTCCTCAACCCGGACACCCGAGTCGAGCCGGACAGTCTCGGCATCGCCCTCGCCGCGCTCGCCTCGGACGCCAGGATCGGCGTGGTCGGGGCGCGGCTCCTCGCGGCCGATGGAACGATCCAGCGCAGTTGCGCCCGCGAGCCGCGCCCCGCCAGCCTGCTGTGGCAGGCGGTCTCCCTCGACCGGGTGCTGCCCCGGCTGTTCCCGCCGCACTTCATGCGCGAGTGGGACCACGCGAGCAGCCGCGGCGTCGATCAGGTGATGGGCGCCTTCCTGATGATCGGGCGCCCGCTGTTCGACAGTCTCGGCGGCTTCGACGAGGACTTCTTCGTCTACTACGAGGACGTCGACCTCTGCACCCGGGCGCGGGCGCTCGGGTTCGAGGTCCGCCACGTCGCCGAGGCTCCGGTCTGGCACCGGGGACAGGGGACGACGGAGGCGGTGAAGGAGCGCCGGCTGTTCTACATCCTGCGCAGCCAGATCCAGTACGCCGCCAAGCACCACGGACGGGTCGCGGGCGCGGCGGTGGCGGCGGCCCTCGTCCTCGGGCAGGTCCCCCTGCGGATCGCTCGCGCCCTGCTGCGGCGCTCGCCCGAGGAGGCGCGGCAGGTCGCCAGGGCGACGCGGCGGCTGCTGCGGGAGCTGGCCGGCATTCTGTTGCACCCACGCCACACGTCGCGCGCAAGACCACCATCGACCTGACGTCGCCGCATTCCCGATAGTGTCAGGGTGTCGTCATCTGGCACACGACGCAAAGTCGACACAGACGTCCCGAAGAGAGTGGTCCACGGCCGGCTCCAGCCGGACACGCATGTCTCCCCCCGAGCGAGAGTCACGACCTCCCATGCTGCACGGCCAGAGAATTGCCGTGGTCCTGCCCGCCTACAACGCGGCCAGCACCTTGCGTCGCACCTACGCGGACATCCCGCACGACATCGTCGACGACATCATCCTGACCGACGACGCCAGCACCGACGACACGGTGTCGGTCGCCCGGGAACTCGGGATCCACACCATCCGCCACCAGCGCAACCGCGGCTACGGCGGCAACCAGAAGACCTGCTACGCCACCGCGCTGGAGCGCGGCGCCGACCTCGTCATCATGGTCCACCCCGACTACCAGTACTCGCCGAAACTCGTGACCGCGATGGCCTCGATGATCGTCTCGGGCGAGTACGACGCGGTCCTGGCCTCGCGCATCCTCGGCGGCGGCGCCCTCTCCGGCGGCATGCCGCTCTACAAGTACGTCGCCAACCGCGGCCTGACCCTGTTCCAGAACATCGCCATGGGACAGAAGATCTCCGAATATCACAGCGGCTATCGCGCCTGGAGCCGGGCCGTGCTGGAAAAGATCCCGCTGCTGCGCTGCTCCGAGGATTTCGTCTTCGACAACCAGATGCTGGCGCAGGCGCTGCACCACGGGTTCCGTCTCGGCGAGATCTCGTGCCCGACCAAGTACTTCCCCGAGGCATCGTCGATCAATTTCCGCCGCAGCGTGATCTACGGCCTGGGGGTGCTCGACACCGCGGTGACCTACCGCCTGCATCGCTCCGGGGTGCGCCGCTCGCCGCTGTTCGAGGACGGGCCAGAGGGTGTTCTCGGCCGCGTCGCGGAGGCGCGCTGATGTCGAGGCTGCGCTCGGCCCTGCTGCGCCCCCTCTGCGCCGCCTTTCTTCTGGTGCTGGTCGGCGGGACGCTGCTCGGGCTCGCCTCCCCCGCCACCGTGGCGGCGGCCGCCGCCGAGATCGCCGCCGCCTGCGAGCGCGCCGGCCCGCTCGGCTGGGTTCTGATCGCGGTGATCCAGATCTCCGTGGTGGTGAGCGGAGCGCTTCCGGCCTCGCTGGTCGGCATGGTCGCCGGCGCCCTCTACGGCCCCTGGCTCGGATTCGTGCTCGCCTGCATCGGCACCCTGGCCGGCGCGATGCTGAGCTTCGCCATCGGGCGCACCATCGCCCGGCCCCTGGCCGCGAGCATCGGCGGCGGTCGGCTGCGGCTCGACCGCATCGACGCCCTGCTGGAGCGGAAGGGCTGGCGGGCGGTGTGCCTGCTGCGCCTGTCGCCGGTGATGCCGTTCGCCATCGCGAGCTACGCGCTCAGCGCGACCCGCGTCGGCCCCGGCGCCTACTTCGTCGGCACCCTGGCGGCCCTGCCCTCGCTCCTCGCCTACGTCGCCGCCGGCGCGGTCGGACGCAGCGGCGGCGAGGCGTGGCTCGGCCGCGAGAGCTGGGTGTTTCCGGTCCTGTTCTGCGTCGGCGTCGCGGCGACGCTGCTGCTCCTGGTCCAGGTCCGCCGTGCCCTGTCCCGGGCCGTCGGGAGCGATGCCCGCGACTGGGCCGCCGAGCCCGGCCTCGCCGCGGGGACCGGCCGGTGAGCCTCGGTCACCGCCTGCGGGTGCTGCCCACCTTCGGACCGCGCTTCGCGGTCCTCGCCTTCCTGCTGCTCGGCCTGCCGGTCGCGGTGCTTTTCGCCCTTCTGGTGCAGCTCGGCGACGTCGCGGACGAACCCGCCCATCTGGTGCGGGCCGCGAGCCTGCTCGACGGGCAGTTCGTCGGCCACCGCGAGAGCATCGCCCTGCCGGACGGCTCGTCGGTCGTGGCGGCCGGCGTCACCGTGGCGCCGCTCTGGGGAGCGCTGAGCCAGTCGCGCGAGCCGACCGACGTGTCGAAGCGGGCCGACCCGCAGCCCGCCCCGTCCCTCGGCCGCGGCGCCTGGGACGAGACCCGGCGCTTCGCGCCGATCTACACCATCTCGACCTACTTCCCGGTCTTCTACGTCCCGGCCGCCCTCGGCCTCGGGGCCGCCCGGCTCGCCGCGCTGCCGCCGCGGGACGCGGCCGTCGCCGGTCGACTCGCCAACGTGCTCGCCTACGCCCTGATGGCGGTCGCCGCCCTGGCGCTCTCCCGGCGCGGGCGTCCGCTGATCTTCGTCGCGCTGACGCTGCCGATGTCGCTGTCGCTCGCCGGGTCGTTCAACCAGGACGGGCTGATGATCGCGGCCGCAGTGCTCGCCGTCGCCCTCGCCTCCCGCTCCTGGACGAGCGACGCCGCGGACGACCGCTTCGCCGCTCCGGCGATGATCCTGGCGGCCGTGCTGGTCGGGCTGGTGGCCCTCGCCAAGCCGCCCTACGCCCTCCTGGCGGCGATCCTGCTCGGCCGGCTGCCGTGGCGGGACGGAATCCGCGTCTGGGGTCCGCTCGCCCTGCGCCGCGGCGGGCTCGCCGTGCTCGCGGTGCTGCCGGCCGCCGTGTGGACAGTTTACGTCACCGCCACCGTCTCGACCCCGTTCCCACGCCCGGCCTACGAGGCCGGACCGCTCTGGCCGGGCCCGCAGCCGACGATCTTCACGAGCACCGACCCGAAGGCGCAACTACGGGTGCTCATCGAGGAACCGGTACGGTTCGTCACCATCCCGTTCCACTACCTGCTCACGATCAAGCACATCAAGGGCCTGCTCGCGAGCATGATCGGCATCATCGGCTGGCTCGACCGCTCGTTCCCGATCCCGCTCTACTATCTCTGGACGCTGGCGCTGCTGGCGGCCCTGGTGCCGGCCCGGCGGCCTCCCCCCGGCCGCACGCTGCCGGACTTCGCCCTGCTGGCGGCGGCCGCCCTCGTCTGCGCGTGGGCGATCGTGCTGTCGCAGTACCTGACCTGGACGGCGGTCGGCCTGCCCCGGGTCGACGGGCCGCAGGGCCGCTACCTGCTGCCGATCCTGCCGCTGCTGGCGCTGCTGCTGCCCGAGGGCGAGGGGCTGCCGAAGGACGAGGCGGGCGAGGGCTGGCGCCGCGCCGCCCGTCTGCTGCCGGTCGCGGCGGCGGCAATCGACCTCGTGGTGGTGCCGATCCGGGTGCCGGGGATGGCGTGAGGCGAGACCGGCGCGGGCGAACGCCCCGCCGCCGGGCCCGGGCTCACCCCTCGTCTCCGCCGGCCAGCGACCATTCCTTCACCCGGGCGAGGTGGTCGTAGGCCGAGTACGCCTTGGCGTATTTCGGGTAGGGCCGCGACAGGTAGGCGGCGTCGCCGGCGAGGAAGCGTTCGATCAGCAGCTTGAGCCGGCCGGCATGCTCGTCGACGAGGTCGGCGACGCTGCGCTCCTCGCCCCGCGGCGGCTTGACCGGCAGCACGTCGAGGGGCGAGCGTCCGCCCCCCGCCCGGATGTAGACGAGATCCGGCACCGCGGGAGCCGGGCCGAGATCCTGGAACGCGCCGTGACGCAGCATCGCCGCCTCCAGGGTGAGCTGGGGCGAGAAGCCGGCGAAGATCTCCTTCGTGCTCGGCGGGGTGCCGGTCTTGAAGTCGATCACGGTCCGGCCGCCGTCGCGGCGCGCCTCGATCCGGTCGGCGCGGGCGGTGAGGGTGAACATCGCCCCGTCCGCGAGCGCGATCGGCCAGCGCCCGCCGATCTCGGCATGGACCCGGGCGAGTTCCGGCCGGCGCTCGGCCTCCCAGACCAGGAAGGCGTCGGCGACGCGGACGAAGCGCGGCCACCACTCGGCGTAGAGTTCGGGATAGGCGTCGGCGATCCGCGCGAAGGCGTTCATCGCGAGGTCGAACAGCGGCTCGCGGGCATTCGCCGGCAATTGCTCCGGAAACCGCTGCGCGAAGCCGCCGAGCACGTCGTGCACGATCGTGCCGCGGTCGCTCGCGCTCGGCTGGACCGCGACCGGCTCCAGGGGATCGAGCCCGAGGACGTGGCGGGCGAAGATCCCGTAGGGGTCGCGCACCAGCGTCTCGATCTCGGTGACGCTGAGGCGGCGCGGGAACAGCGCCGGGTCGGGCCGGGGCGCCGGGCGGGCGAGGCGCGGCGGAGCCGGCGCCTCGCCCCGGTCGAGGGCGGCCCGCGCAGGCGCGCAGGCGGTGGCCGGCCTCGGTCAGCCCGGTCCAGACCGCCTCGCCGGCGAAGGCGCGCAGGCGCTGGAGGAAGCGCGACGGCACCATCGGCGAGCCCTCGCGCTTGTGGGCGCGGGTGATGATCGCGTCGTGGCAGCCCAGGGCCTGCACGAAGTCGTGCGCGGTCTGGCCGAGGCGACGCTCGGGCGACGGCAGGCCGACCTTGCCGCGCATCGGCCGGTTGAGGAAGGCGTCGGTCTCGGCCTTCGGCGGCCAGACGCCCTCGTCGAGGCCGCCGAGCACGACCCGGTCGACCCGCAGCAGCCGGGCCTCGAGCAGGCCGAGGACGCGCAGGCGCGGATGCGGCGGGGGTCCCGAGCGGCCGCTCACCACCCGGTCGCGGGCGAGCGTGGTGAAGAACGGCGGATAGTCCGAGAACCGTCCCGGGATCAGGCCGGTCTCGGCCATCGCGAGGTCGTCGAACAGTGCGTCGAGGGTCGCGGCGGAGGGATCGTCGATCTCCTCCGGTCCGTCCATCAGCAGGTCGCAGGTCTGGCGGTGGGCCTGCGCGAGGCGCACGAGGTCGCGCGACCCGTCGCCGTCGGCGTCGCCGCCGTCATCCTGCCCGAAGTCGCGGAAGGCCACCGAGAGGCGCAGGAGCAGGTCCCCGGCGGCGTCCCAATCCTCCCCGGTCAGCCGCTGCTTCGGCCGCGGCGGCCGGCGCTCGCCGCCGTCGCGGCCGGCGCGCAGGGCCTCGGCGAGGCCCGACAGGCCCCGCGCCGGGGCCGGCCCGCGCAGGACGCCGATCTCGAGCACCGCCGCGGCGCGCACCACCTCGGCGCGGGTCAGGCCGAGCCGCACCATCGGGTGCGCGAGGAGCGCCAGCACCCGGGTCGGCTCGGCGTCGAGGGCGGCGGCGTCGGCGGCGAGGCGGGCGAGGCGCCCGGCCTGCGACAGGGCGAGGGATTCGCCGCCGGAATCGTCGGCGACGATGCCCCACCGCTTCAGCTCGGCGGCGACGCGGCGGGCGAGGTTGCGGTCGGGCGTCACCAGGGCGGCGGTGGCGTCCGGCCGCTCCAGCGTCTCGCGCAACGCGATGGCGGCGCAGAGCGCCTCCTCGCGCTCGTCGGCGGCCTCGATCACCGCGAGGCCGGCGCAGCCCTCGCGGGGAGAGCGTCCTGCGGCGCACCGGGTCGAGGTCGGCCCAGGCATCGGTGGTCTCGGCCGGTCGCAGCACCTCGGACAGGAGGCCGAACCGCGCCTCGGCGGCGGGATCGGGCCGGCCGAGGGCCCGCACCGCGTCGCGGCCGAGGGCGAGGTGATCGGGCGCCAGCAGCCGGTGCAGGATCGCCTGCGGGTGGCCGTGGGCGACGTGCTCGCCGTCGCCGCCGGGATCGATCGCCCGCCAGCCCGCCGCGTCGAGGCCGAGATCGAGGCCCGGCAGCACCACGGCGCCGCGGTCCAGCCCGGCGACCGCGGCGATCAGCGCCGCGGTCGCCGGGATCGAGCCGGTCGAGCCGGCGACGATCACCGGGTCCCCGGGCCGGTCGCGGCGCAGGCGCGCCGCCTCGGCGAGCATCAGCTCCCGGCCGCGGGCGACGGGATCGCTCAGGCCGCGCTCCGTCAGGATCGCCGGCCACGATTCGGCGGCGATGCGGACGAAGTCGAGGGTGAGGGAGAAGTAGCGCGAGAACTCGGCCTCGACCGCGCCGGCGATCTCCTCCCAGGGCAGCCCCTCGACCGCGAGGGAATCCATCAGCCCTTCGAGGTCGGCGGCGAGGCCGACGGCGTCGGCCGGGGAGGACGGCACCCGGAACGGCACCTCGTCGCCGAGCGGCAGCAACTGCCGGTCCACCGTCTCGGCCCAGGCCTGGACGAGGCGGGCGAGGATCAGCCGCCGCTCCAGGCCGGCCATCGGCGGCCGGAGCACCGCGTCGGACCGCTCGCCCGGCGCGGCGATGGCGAGATCGAACTCCGCCTCGTCGGCCTCGCCGAGGGGCACCATGCGCGGCAGCAGCACGGCGGGACCGCAGCGCCGGCCCAGCGTCGCCGCCAGCGCCCGGGCGGCCCGGCGCGTCGGCAGGTAGACCGTCACCGCGGCGAGCGCGAACGGATCCGGCCCGACCTCGCCGACGAGGCTGCCGTCGAGGAGCGCCTCCGCGATCGTGTCGAGGAACGACAGGCCCGGCGCGATGGTGAAGACGCGCGACCGGGTCATCGCCGGTCCCCGCCGGGCGGCAGGTCGCGCAGGAGGTAGCGCACGGTCCTGCGGCCCGCTTCCAGCGCCGCGGCCCCGACCTCCCGGAAGCCCTGGCGGGCGTGGAACGCGTCGGAGGCGGGGTTGGGCGGGTCGCTGTTCACCTCGCAGGCGACCCGGACGTGACCGGCCCGGCCGGCGGCGTCGAACAGGTCGGCGTAGAGCGCCGCGGCGGTGCCGCGCCCGCGCCGCTCCGGCGCGGTGACGACCCGGTCGACGTAGACGAAGCGGGGATAGCGGGCGCGAAACCAGAGGAAGTTCGGCGAGTCGTAGGCGGCGTCCTGGTCGAGGGCGATCAGGAAAGCCCCGCCACCCCCCTCCACCCCGGTCGCCCGGAACGCCGCCCGGTGGAGGGCGCGCAGGCGGGATTCGTCGAGCGGCGAGGTCTCGACCGCGTGGGCGTTGTTGAGGGCGAGGACGCGGCCGAGATCGTCCGGCGCCAGCGCGGCGACGATCCCGCGGCTCACGGCTGGGCCGCGCTGCTGCGCACCCGCTCCTCGGCCTCCCGCAGCGCCTCGGGCGTGCCGACATGCAGCCACTGCCCGTCGAGGCGAAGCCCGTGCAGGCGGCCGGCGGCGGCGGCGCGGTCGAACAGCAGGTTGAGCGAGAACGGGCCGTCCGGCGTGTCGGCGAACAGTTCGGGCCTCACCACGGCGACGCCGGCATAGACGAAGGCGGCGACCTCGCTCTCCTCGCGCCGGGTCAGGCGCCCGTCCGCCTCCATGTGGAAGTCGCCGCGCCCGTCGTAGCCGAGGCTGGTCGCCGCCGAGGCGCACAGGAGCAGGATGTCCATCGCCGCCGGATCGAACCCGGCGACCAGCCGCGGCAGGTTCGGCTGCGGCCCTTCGAGCCAGAACGAGTCCGAGTTCAGGATCAGGAACGGGTCTCGGCCGAGGAGCGGCAGGGCCTTCCGGGCGCCGCCGCCGGTCTCCAGCAGCCGGTCGCGCTCGTCCGAGATGGTGATGGCCGGGGCGCGGCGGCGCCGGACGAGGTGGGCCTCCATCAGGTCGGCGAGGTAGTGCACGTTCACCACCACGCTGGCGATCCCCGCCTCGGCGAGACGGTCGAGGGCGTGGTCGACCAGGGACCGCCCGGCGACCTCGACCAGGGGCTTGGGCATCGTGGCGGTGATCGGGCGCATGCGCTTGCCGAGCCCCGCCGCGAGGACGAAGGCGCGGGAGATGGCGGCGGCGGGCTCGGGATCGCTCATCGGGATCGGGGTCAGGACGGGGTTCCGGGGTCAGGACGGCAGGACGAGCTGCGGGAGGTGGGTCTCGTACCAGACGCGGACGCGGTGCAGGGCCGGGTGCGCGAGGTTGCGGTTGAGGTAGCCGGCGATCCGCGGCAGGTGGGCGAGGTAGCCGGACTTGCCGTCGCGCCGGTCGAGGCGGGCGAAGATGCCGAGGATCTTGGTCGCCCGCTGCGCGCCGAGCACCGCGTAGGCGTGGGCGAAGCCCTGCACGTCGAACTCGGCGTCGCGCACCTTGCGCTCGCGGGCGTAGAGGCCGAGCAGCCGCAGCTCGAACTCCGCCGTCGCGTCGATCCGGGCGTCCTGGAGCAGCGAGGCGACGTCGTAGGCGGCGTGGCCGAGGACCGCGTCCTGGAAATCGATCAGCCCGACCCGCTCCAGCCCGTCGCGGTCGGGCAGCCAGATCAGGTTCGGCGAGTGGTAGTCGCGCAGGACCCAGGTCGGCCGCTCTGGCTCGATCTCCCGCAGCGCCTCGGCCCAGACGGCGAGGAAGTCGGCGCGGGCGAGGTCGGTCAGCCGCGTGCCGGCGACGGCGGGCGCGTACCAGTCGATCAGCAGCTCGGTCTCGAACAGCAGCGCATCGAGGTCGTAGGGCGGCAGGACGTAATCCTGGCCCTCGGAGACCGGCAGCACCCCCGGCAAGGTCGTGCCGTGCAGGCGGGCCAGCACCTTCACCGCCTCGGCGTAGCGCTCCGGCCGGGGACCGTTGGCGTCGACCACCGGCTCGGAGCCGAGATCCTCGAGGATCAGGAGCCCGGTCTCGAGGTCCTCGCCGAGGATCCGCGGCGCGCTCAGTCCCAGCGCCCGCAGGGCACGGTCCACCGCCACGAAGGCGTGCACGCTCTCCGACAGCTTGACGATGGCGCTGTAGGGCTTGCCGTCGCGAACCGGCGGCCCGTCCGGCCGCGGCGGCGAGATCATCAGCACCGCCCGGCCGCCGTCCGGGTTGACCAGCCGCTCGTAGGCGCGGCTCGACGCATCGCCCTGCATCAGCTCGCGCCGGGCCTCGCCCCAGCCGCTGCGGTCGAGGAGGACGCGCAGGGACCTGGCGCGGGTGAGGCGGTCGGCCATGCCGCCGCCGCCGATGAGGCGGGCGAGGCGCGCGTCGGGCCCGAATTCCGGCTTGAGCGAGAGGTCGACCGCGAGGACCGGACCGCTGCGCGGCGGCAGGCGGTCGGGCCATTCCACCAGGGCGATCGCCCGGTCGATCATCTCCTCGAAGCCGAGTTCGACCAGCTCGTCGGGCCCGCGCAGGCGGTAGAGGTCGGCATGGACCAGCGGCAGCCCGCCGCGTCCCTCGTAGGGCTGGATCAGCGTGAAGGTCGGGCTCGGCACCTCGAGGTCGGGAGCCTCGGCGAGTTCGCGGATCAGCGCCCGCGCGAGCGTCGTCTTGCCGCCGCCGAGGCCGCCGGAGAGGGCGACGAGGTCGCCCGGCCGCAGCAGCTCGGCGAGGAAGCGTCCGAGATCCTCGGTCGCGCTCTCGTCCGGCAGGACGATCTCCCAGGGTATCCGTTCGCCCATACCTGCCCCAACCCGGCAACCTCGTGCCCCGGCGGGCGGCCGAAAGGCCCCCACCGCCGGGAAACGATCATGACGACCCCGCGGCTCCCTGCGGCCGCGCAACGCCGCGGGACAGCCTCGTCCGCGCCCGGGACCGTCCGGGGCAGGCTTCCGTCATAGCTCAGGAACCTTAACCGAACCACGCCGCCGGCCCGGCACCGGTCGGGCGGCTCATTCCGCCGCGGCGAGGTGCGGCTCGGGCCCGTCGAGGGGGAAGGTGCAGGTGACCCGTGTGCCCTCGCCCGGGGCCGAGGCGATGTCGATGCGCCCGCCATGCAGCTCGATGAACGAGCGCACGATCGACAGGCCGAGCCCGACGCCGCGGTGGCGGGTGCCGAGGGTGTGGCTCTCGAAGCGCTCGAACACCCGGGCCATCACCTCGGGGGGCATGCCGCGGCCGCGGTCGGCGACTTCGAGGACGAGTTCGCGCCCGGCCTTGCGGGCCGAGATCCGCACCTCCTGGCCCGGGGAGGAGAAGCCGACCGCGTTCGAGAGCAGGTTGAACAGGATCTGGCGGATGCGCTTGCCGTCGGCGACGAAGGTGCCGATGTCCGGCGGCACGTCGAAGTCGAGGGTGATCGCCGCCTCGGCGAGGCGGTCCTCGACGCCCCGCACCGCCGCGGTCACCGTGTCGCGCACGTCGACGACCTCCTGGGTCAGCTCCATCGAGCCGGCGTCGATCGAGGCGAGGTCGAGGATGTCGTTGATGATCGCCAGCAGCGCGGCCGAGGAGCGCATGATGTGCTCGGCGTATTCGCGCTGGCGGGTGTTCAGCGCCCCGACGGTCTCGTCGCCGAGCAGCTCGGTGAAGCCGATGATGTTGGTGAGCGGCGAGCGCAGCTCGTAGGAGACGTGGTGGACGAACTCGTCGCGCAGCCGCGCGGTGCGTTCCAGCACCTCGTTCTTCTCGGTCAGGGCCCGCTCGACGTTCACGCTCGCGGTGACGTCGATGTGGGTGAGCAGGGTCGCGCCCTCCGGCAGCGGCTGGGCGGCGCAGTCGAGCATGGTCCCGTCGCGCAGCGCGAGGCGGCAATCGAGGCCCTGGCGCACGTCCATCAGGCCGGTGACGGCGCCGCGGATCTCGGTCCAGGGCTCCTCGGCCGGGCTCAGGACCCGGCAGGCGGCGATCACCGCGTCGATATGGGGCTGGGACGCCAGGGTCGCCTCGTCGAGCCGCCAGATCCCCGCGAAGGCCCGGTTGGCGAACTGGAGCCGCCCGTCGGAGCCGAACACCGCCACCGGCTCCTTGAGGGTGTCGAGCGTCTCGCTCTGCACCCGCATCAGCGCGTTGTAGCGCGATTCGAGCTGGAAGCGTTCCGAGACGTCGTCGAACAGGTAGGTGACTCCGCCCTGGGGGTTCGGGTCGGCGACGACCCGCAGGGTGCGCCCGTCCGGCAGGTGCCACCAGAATTGCTGCGCCTCGGCCGCCCGGTAGGCGGCGAGCACCCCGGCCTTCCACGAGCGGAAATCCGCCTGCTCGGGCAGCTTGCGGCTGCCGCGCAGGGCGTCGAGGATCTCGCCGTCGAGCGGACGGCCCTCGAGGAAGCCGGCATCGAGGTCCCAGAGCTGGCGATAGGCGGTGTTGTGGAAGATCAGCCGCTGGCGGGCGTCGAACATCGCCACGGCGGTCGGCAGTTGGTCGAGGGTGCGGACGTTGGCGTCCATCTGCCGCTGCAGGTCGGCGCGGATGCTCTCGAGTTCCGACACGTCGACCGCGATGCCGACGCTGCCGGTGTCGATCGGGACCTCGGTGACGTCGAGGGTGCGGCGCTCCCCGGCGATCACCGCCGAGACCCGCAGGGTGCCGGAGGCGCCGCCGGCCCGGCGCCGGCCGGCCTCCTCGCGGGCGGGGCGGTCGAGGAGCTCGGCCCCGTCGCGCAGCGCCCGGTCGCGGTCGGCGGCCTCGACGGCCCGGACGTAGGCGGCGTTGGCCCAGGCGAGCCCGCCGTCGCGGCGGCGGCGCCAGACCGGCTGCGGGATCGCGTCGAGGAGGGTCGCGAGCGCGGCGAGGGAGTCGCGCATCTCGCCGGTGCGGGCGCGCAGCTCGACCAGCTCCTGGCGTTCCGCGGTCAGCTCGCGCAGCCGCAGCAGGGCGCGGCCCCCGACCGCCTGCCCCTGCGCCTCGATGGTCCGGCCGGAGGAGGTGCGCACCATCATGCGGAACCGCTCGCCGCGGCTGCGCAGGATCTCGACGGCGGCGTCGAGGGCGGCCGCGTCGGCGGCGGCGAGCCACGCGCCGAAGGCGAGCACGCGGCGCGGCGAGGCCGGCCGGCCGGCCTCGGACGCGAGCGAGACGTCGCCCTCGATCAAGGGCTCGTCGCGACCGGCCCAGGTGATGACCACCTGCGGCTCGGAGCCGAGCAGCAGCTCGGCCCGGTCGTGGGCGCCGCGCAGCTCGGCGAGTTCGGCCGAGAGCGCCCGCTCCCGCCGCGCCCACTTCGCCCGGTCCCGCATGTGCATCAGCGACAGGATGGTGGCGAACACGACGAGGCCGATGACGACCGAGAGCGCCATCGCGCTGTGCGCCTTCAGCTCGGCCGGGACCGCGGCCGCCGCACCCTGCGGCAGGCCCACCGATGCGGCGAGCGCCCACGCGACCGCCGTCGCGCCGGCCCGGGGCCGGCGGCGCGGACATAAACCTGCCCCCATTCGAGTCCGATCCGTCTCCACGAGCCCCGCGCCGGCTCGAACGCTGCCAAGGCAGGGTCCGGCGCCGGATGCGAGACCGTACGCCGGGCCCGACCCGGCGTCGCCCCTCCAGAATCACCCCGACTTTACCCCGATGGTTCCGACCCGGAAGAGGAAACCGCAGGCACGGCCACACTTCGAGCATGGTGCCGGTCCCTGGGCACAGAAATGCCACACCTGCAGCAGAACAAAGTCGGAACCCCGTTCCCTCGGACAGTTCTCAGAACGCAGCGAGCCCGGCCTCACGGCCGGGCTCGCCTCATCGTCAGGTTTCAGCGTCCGGAGGACGCCGCGTCATCAGTAGCGGTAGTGATCGGGCTTGAACGGACCGGCCGCAGAAACGCCGATATAGGAAGCCTGATCGTCGCGCAGCTTGGTCAGCTTGACGCCGATCTTCTCAAGATGCAGCGCAGCGACCTTCTCGTCGAGAGCCTTCGGCAGGGTGTAGACCTTGTTGTCGTACTTGCCCTGGTTGGTCCAGAGCTCGATCTGGGCGAGCGTCTGGTTGGTGAACGAGGCCGACATCACGAAGGACGGGTGTCCCATCGCGTTGCCGAGATTGACCAGCCGTCCCTCCGACAGGAGGATGATGCGGTGGCCGTCGGCGAACTCGATCTCGTCGACCTGCGGCTTGATGTTCGACCACTTGAGGTTCTTCAGGCCGGCGACCTGGATCTCGTTGTCGAAGTGGCCGATGTTGCAGACGATGGCCCGGTCCTTCATCGCCCGCATGTGGTCGAGGGTGATGACGTCCTTGTTGCCGGTCGCGGTCACGAAGATGTCGGCGCGCGGCGCGGCGTCCTCCATCGTGGTGACCTCGTAGCCCTCCATCGCCGCCTGGAGCGCGCAGATCGGGTCGATCTCCGACACCAGCACCCGGCAGCCGGCGTTGCGCAGGGACGCGGCCGAGCCCTTGCCGACGTCGCCGAAGCCCGCGACCATCGCGACCTTGCCGGCCATCATCACGTCGGTGCCGCGGCGGATGCCGTCGACCAGCGACTCGCGGCAGCCGTAGAGGTTGTCGAACTTCGACTTCGTCACCGAGTCGTTGACGTTGATCGCCGGGAAGAGGAGCTTGCCCTCCTTGGCGAGGATGTAGAGCCGGTGGACGCCGGTGGTGGTCTCCTCGGACACGCCCTTGATCGCCTCGGCGAGGCCGGCGAACCAGCCCTTCGGCTTCTCGGCCAGCATCCGCTTGAGCAGCGCGAAGAAGATCTCCTCCTCCTCCGAGCCCGGCTGGTCGAGGAAGGCGGTGTCGCCCTTCTCGGCGCGCAGGCCGAGATGCACGAACATCGTGGCGTCGCCGCCGTCGTCGAGGATCATGTTCGGCATGCCGCCGTCATGCCACTCGAACAGCTTGGCGGTGTAGTCCCAGTAGTCCTTCAGGGTCTCGCCCTTGACGGCGAAGACCGGGATGCCGGCGGCGGCGATCGCGGCGGCGGCGTGGTCCTGGGTCGAGTAGATGTTGCACGACACCCAGCGGATGTCGGCTCCGAGGGCCTTCAGCGTCTCGATCAGCACCGCGGTCTGGATCGTCATGTGCAGCGAGCCGGCGATCTTGGCGCCCTTCAGCGGCTGGCTCGCGGCGTATTCCTCGCGCACGGCCATCAGGCCGGGCATCTCGGTCTCGGCGATCGCGATCTCCTTGCGGCCGAAATCGGCGAGGCTGATGTCCTTGACGATGTAGTCCTGTGCGGCGGGCATCCGGCTGCTCCTGTTGCTCCGTTCGCGGCGGCGTATAGCAGCCTGCCCGCCGGGAAGCAATCAAGACATAAAGATGTCTTTATACGAGTTCCAGCCAGCGGGTGCGTGCCCCGGCGCCGGCCGCGCACGCGACTTGCAGACGTCAACCGCGTCAGCAGCCCGCGGTCAGGGGATCGCGGGGCCAGATAGGGTCCGCCATGAGTCACGTCTCCCTCTCGCGCCGGCAGTTCGTGGCCGGCGCCACGGCCCTCGCGGCGGCCGGTTCCGCCGCCGGCACCGGCCCGGTCGCGGCCCAGGGCGCCGCGGCCGGGCCGTCCCTGACCTACGGCATCTCGATGTTCGACCTGCCGCTCACCACCGGGCAGCCGGACCGCGGAGCCGGCGGCTACCAGTTCACCGGCCTCACCCTGTACGACCCGCTGGTCGCCTGGGAACTCGACGTCGCCGACCGGCCGGGCCGGCTGATCCCCGGCCTCGCCACCTCGTGGGAGAGCGATCCGGCCGACCGCCGCAACTGGGTGTTCCGCCTGCGCGAGGGCGTGACCTTCCACGACGGCTCGCCCTTCGATGCCGATGTGGTGATCTGGAACTTCGACAAGGTGCTGAACCCGCAGGCACCGCACCACGACCAGCGGCAGGCGTCGCAGGTGCGCCCGCGCCTGCCCTCGGTCGCCTCGTACCGCAAGCTCGACGGGATGACGGTTCAGGTCACCACGAAGGCGGTCGAGGCGCTGTTTCCCTACCAGATGCTGTGGTTCCTGATCGGGTCGCCGGCGCAGTACGAGGCGCTCGGGCGCGACTGGAACCGGGTGGCGTTCCATCCCTCCGGCACCGGACCGTACCGGATCGGCGGGCTCGTCCCGCGGGTGCGGCTCGACCTCGTGCCCAACGAGACCTACTGGGACGCGAAGCGCCGGCCGAAGCTCGCCAAGCTGACGCTCGCCTGCATCCCCGATCCCCTCGCCCGGGCCAACGCGCTGCTGAGCGGCTCGGTCGACATGATCGAGACGCCGGCCCCCGATTCGACGCCGCGGCTCAAGTCGGCCGGGATGCGGGTGGTCGGCAACGACACGCCGCATGTCTGGAACTACCACCTGTCGATGGTCGAGGGCAGCCCGTGGCGGGACCTGCGCCTGCGCAGGGCGGCGAACCTCGCCATCGACCGCGACGCCGTCGTCGAGCTGATGGGCGGGCTCGCGACGCCCGCCCTCGGGCAGGTGCAGCCGTCGAGTCCGTGGTTCGGCAGGCCGGCGTTCAGGATCCGCACCGACGTCGACGAGGCACGCCGGCTGGTGCGCGAGGCCGGCTACTCGCCGCAGAGCCCGCTGAGGACGACCTTCATCATCCCGACCGGCGGCTCGGGCCAGATGCTGTCGCTGCCGATCAACGAATTCGTCCAGCAGAGCTGGGCCGAGATCGGCCTCGCGATCGAGTTCCGCCCTGTCGAACTGGAGGTCGCCTACACGGCGTGGCGCCAGGGCGCGACCGATCCGAGCCTGAAGGGCGTCACCGGCAGCAACATCGCCTACGTCACCTCCGATCCGGTGTACGCGATCCTGCGCTTCTACAGCAGCCGGCAGGTCGCCCCGACCGGCGTGAACTGGAGCCACTATTCCAATCCGGAGGTCGACGCGCTGTGCGACCGGATCGCGGCGAGCTTCGATCCCGCCGAGCAGGACCGCCTGCTCGCGCGGGTGCACGAGATCGTCGTGGACGACGCGGTCCAGGTCTGGGTCGTGCACGACACCAACCCGCACGCCCTGTCGTCGCGGGTGGGGAGCTACACCCAGGCCCAGCACTGGTTCCAGGATCTCGCGACCCTGTCGTGAGGGGCCGGCCGACGCGGGGAGGCGATCACGCCGCCCCGCCCTTGCCCTGGCAGGCGCCGCACTCCCCCTCGACCTCGACGATGTGGCTCAGCGGCTTGAAGCCGGCCGAGGCGAGGGTGCGGTCGAGGCCGCGCTGGATGTCGCGGGAGACCGTCTCGTCGACGGCGCCGCAGGTGCGGCAGATCAGGAAGACCGTGCTCTCGCCGCCGCCATGGCCGTGGCCGCAGGGCACGAAGGCGTTGCGGCTGGCGATGCGGTGGACGAGGCCGTTCTCGGTGAGGAAGTCGAGGGCGCGGTAGACCGAGACGGCGGCCACCCGGCGGCCCGGACCGCTGAGGCGCTCGGCGATGTCGTAGGCACCGAGCGCCCGCCCCTCCCCGGCGATCGCCTCGAGGGTCCGGCGCCGCAACTCGGTGTATTGCAGGCCGCGCTCGCGGCAGATCCGCTCGGCCCGGGCCAGCAGGGCTTCCCCGCCGCAATCGTGGTCGTGCTCGTGCGCCTCGGGTCGACTCAGGTGTTCATCCATCCTCGGCCTCCCTGACCCGAACGCGGTTGACTCTCGGTGCCTGTTACAGTGTAACAGGCCCGACCCGGGAGCAGGATCCCGGCGCTTCTAGCAAATGAGGCGGCACCGGGCATCCGCCAATCGGCCGCTCCCACCTGTGACGCCGACCACCAGAGGACACCCGATGCCGATCGAACCCGTGGCCGCCGAGCGCCGGAGCGCGGCCCTGGCGACGCCGCCGGTCTCGCTGATGCGTCTCGGGGTGGCGGCGCGCCTCGGCCTCGCCGCCGTGCTGGCCGCGGCGGTGTGGGGCGTGATCGCGTGGGCGCTCGGATGACGCTCCCCCACGCCATCGCCTTCGAGGGGCTGACCCTCGGCTACGCCCGGCATCCGGCCGTGCATCACCTCGACGGCGCGGTGCCGGCGGGCGCGATGCTCGCCGTGGTCGGCCCCAACGGCGCCGGCAAGTCGACCCTGCTCAAGGGCGTGATGGGCGAGATCGCTCCGCTGGAGGGACGGGTCCTGCACCCGGGCCTGAAGCGCGGCGACATCGCCTACCTGCCGCAGGCGGCCGAGATCGACCGTGGCTTCCCGGTCAGCGTCTACGACCTCGTGGCGATGGGCCTGTGGCGCCGAGTCGGCCCGTGGCGCCGGGTCCGGGGCGACGATGGCGGCGTGGCCGCTTCCCTCGACGCGGTCGGGCTCGGCGGCTTCGAGCGACGGCCGATCGGCACGCTGTCGGGCGGCCAGTTGCAGCGGGTGCTGTTCGCCCGGCTGCTGCTTCAGGATGCGCGGGTGATCCTGCTCGACGAGCCCTTCGCCGCCATCGACGCCCGCACCACCGAGGATCTCCTCGCCCTGGTCCATCGCTGGCACGGCGAGGGCCGCACGGTGGTGGCGGTGCTGCACGACCTCGACCAGGTGCGCCGGCACTTTCCCACGACGCTTCTGCTCGCCCGCGAGGCGGTCGCCTGGGGGGAGACCGCCTCGGTGCTGACGGGCCCGAACCTGCGCCGGGCCCGCAACCTGTGCGAGGCCTGGGACGACGCCGCGCCGGTCTGCCAGGGCGAGACCGGGCCGCACCGGCACGATCACGCGGGCCGGCCGGCCCACGATGATCGCGACGGGCATCATCACCACGGGCACGCGGCGTGATCGATCTCCTCACCGCGCCGTTCGTCGAATTCTCGTTCATGCGCCGGGCGCTCGCCGGCTGCGTCGCCCTGTCGGTGAGCGCGCCGCCGGTCGGGCTGTTCCTCACCCTGCGGCGGATGAGCCTGATGAGCGAGGCGATGAGCCACGCGATCCTGCCGGGGGCGGCGGTCGGCTTCCTGGTCGCGGGCCTGTCGCTGCCGGCGATGACGCTCGGCGGCCTCGCGGCCGGGCTCGCGGTCGCGCTGCTGTCCGGCCTCGTGGCCCGCTCGACGGTGCTGCGCGAGGATGCGAGCCTCGCGGCGTTCTACCTCATCTCCCTCGCCGCCGGGGTGATGCTGATCTCGCTCAAGGGGTCGTCGGTCGACCTCCTGCACATCCTGTTCGGTACCGTCCTGGCGCTCGACGACGACGCCCTGTGGCTGCTCGGCGGCATCGCCACCGTGACGCTCCTCGGGCTGGCGCTGGCGTTCCGGCCGCTGGTGCTCGAATGCGTCGACCCGCTGTTCCTGCGCTCGGTGAGCCGGGCCAGCGCGCCGGTCCATCTCGGCTTCCTCGGCCTCGTGGTCCTCAACCTCGTCGGCGGCTTCGCGGCCCTCGGCACCCTGCTGGCGGTCGGACTGATGCTGCTGCCGGCGGTGACGGCGCGGTTCTGGGCCTCCGACCTCACCGGGCTGATCCCGGCCTCGATCCTCGCGAGCCTCGCCGCCAGCGTCGCTGGGCTGCTGGTGTCCTATCACGCCAACCTGCCGACCGGGCCGGCGATCGTGCTCACCGCCGGCGGGATCTACCTCGCCTCGATGGTGCTCGGCCCCCGCGGCGGCCTGCTGTGGCGGCTGAGGCCGGCCCGCCACCTCGAAGCCTGACGGGGCGTCATACGAAATCCGACTGATCGCTCGGCGATCCCTGCGGGATCGTGGCGATGGCTGCGCCATCGCTTCGCGATGCGGATTTCGGCTTCGCTCAAGCGTCGCGCGGGCCTGTGATACGAAATCCGGGAGTCATCGTCCGGATTTCGTATCACAGGGCCGCGACGCTCGCGGCGAGGTCGGGCGCGATCGCGCGGGCCTCCGACAGGAACGCGGCGACGAGCGGCGTCATCGGGTCGCGCTCGGGCACCACGAGGCCGATCGTGTGGGCGACGTCCGGCTCGGTGATCGGGACCGAGCGCACCCGCTCCGAGAGCTTGAACGTCTCGGCGAGGACCGCCGGCATGATGCTGGCCCATTTCGCGGTGCGGACATGGGTGACCAGCACGATCATCGAGTTCGATTCGAGCAGCGGCGCCGGATCGCCGCCGCTCGCCCGCAACTGCCTGTCGATGATGCGGCGGTTCTGCATGTCGGGCGTCAGCAGGCAGAGCGGGATGCGCCCGACCTCGGCCCAGGTGACGCTGCGGCGCCCGCCGTAGATCCCGTCCGCCGCCGTCAGCAGGCGGTAATGCTCGCGATAGAGCGGCAGCGTCGTCACCCGCCCGAGCGGCTCGTTGCCGAGATAGGTCAGGCCGGCGTCGAGTTCGAGGTTGGCGATCTGCCGGCCGATCTCGTGCGAGGTCGAGGATTGCACCGTGAACCGCACCGCCGGGTGGCGGGCGCGGAACGGCGTGGTCAGCGTCGCCACCATCGGGGTCGCGGTCGGCACCGCCGCCATCCGCAGGGTGCCGGAGAGCCCGCGCCGCAGCGCCGCCACCTCCTGGCGCATCGCCCGGGCGTCGCCGACGATGCGGCGGGCCCAGTCCAGCACCCGCTCGCCCTCCGGGGTGAAGCCCTGGAACCGCGACCCGCGCTGCACGAGCAGCACGCCGAGGCGCTCCTCGAGTTGCTTGACCCCGGCCGACAGCGTCTGCTGCGACACGCCGCAGGCGAGGGCCGCACGGCCGAAATGCTGCTCGCGCGCGAGGGCGAGGAGGAACTCGAGGCGCTCGATCATCGCGGGGGAGCCGGAGGGAGGCGGGCCGGGCGGATGCAGGGCCCGCGGAATATAGAGACGGGCCGCCCGGCGATCCATGCACCGGGGCGAAAAGCGGTGCAGAATCAAAACAATTCCACGGGATCGGGTGGGCGCGCGACCGGAAGGCCGGCCCGGCCGCCGCTTGGAATCACCCCAGGGCGGACGAATGTCCGAGAGCTATCAACGCACAAGCTCGACGGATGCGACGCCATCGCCGTTGCGCTGGCAGGCCCGTTGTGGTCTTGAGACGCCGACCGAGAGGTTGTCGGAATGGTCGACGGCCCGCGAGGCCGGGCGGGGCGGAACGGCCCCGCGACCCGAGACGGCGCCAGCGACGAGGCGCCGCGCGGTCCGGCCGAAGGATTGAGGGAGCTACGAGGGCATATGGGGATGGCGAGGGCGCAGCACGGGCCGTCGGCCCGATCGTTCCGGTGGCCCGCGGCGGGTCTGGCGCTCGCCGCCGCCCTCGGCAGCGCGACCGCGGCCGGCGCGGCCGGCGTGGGCCAGCCGGTGCCGTGGCAGATGGACCTGCAGCAGCCGGTCACCGAGGTGGCCCGGGAGATCTACAACTTCCACCACCTGCTCAACTGGATCATGCTCGGCATCGTCCTGTTCGTGCTCGGGCTGCTCATCGCCGTCATCGTGAAGTTCAACGAGCGCGCGCAGCCGACGCCGTCGCGCACGACCCACAACACGATGCTGGAAGTCGCCTGGACCATCGTCCCGGTGCTGATCCTGGTGGCGATCGCGATCCCGTCGTTCCGGGTCCTGCGGGCGCAGCTCGCCGATCCGAAGGCCGACCTGATGGTCAAGGTCATCGGCCACGCCTGGTACTGGTCCTACGAGTACCCGCAGGATGTCGGCGGCTTCAAGTTCGACGCCAACCTCATCGAGGGCGAGGACCAGGTGAAGTCGGGCCAGCCGAAGCTGCTCGCGACCGACAACGAGATGGTCGTGCCGGTGAACAAGATCGTGAAGATCCAGGTCACCGCCGCCGACGTGATGCATTCCTGGGCGCTGCCGTCCTTCGGCTTCAAGATCGACGCGATCCCGGGCCGCCTCAACCAGTTCTGGTTCAAGGCCGACCGCGAGGGCGTCTACCACGGCCAGTGCTCCGAGCTGTGCGGCCAGCGCCACGCCTACATGCCGATCACCGTGCGGGTGGTGAGCGATTCCGCGTTCCAGGCCTGGACCGCCGAGGCCAAGACGAAGTTCGCCTCGACCGGCGACGGCGGCCGCTTCGCCTCCGCCCGCTGACGGGCCCCGATCCGAGCGATCCGGGCTCCGCCAGCGGGGCCCGGACCCAATCCTTGAGACGTTAGCGACAATACCTCGAAGAGGTCTCGTTCCATGGCAGTCGCCACCACGCACGGGCACGACGATGCCCACGAGCACACGCCGCCGTTCTTCCAGCGCTGGTTCAATTCGACGAACCACAAGGACATCGGCACGCTCTACCTGCTGTTCGCCTTCTCGGCCGGCATCGTCGGCGCGTTCCTGTCGTTCGGCATCCGGATGGAGATGGAGCATCCGGGCCTGCAGTACTTCTCCAATCCGCAGACCTACAACGTGTTCGTGACCGGGCACGGCCTCATCATGGTGTTCTTCATGGTGATGCCGGCGCTGATCGGCGGCTTCGGCAACTGGTTCGTGCCGCTGATGATCGGGGCACCCGACATGGCGTTCCCGCGCATGAACAACATCTCGTTCTGGCTCACCGTGGCGGGCTTCTGCAGCCTCGTCTGCTCGCTGTTCGTCGAGGGCGCCCCCGGCGCGGTCGGCGCCGGCACCGGCTGGACGGTCTACCCGCCGCTCTCCACGGCCGGCCACCCCGGCCCGGCGGTCGACTTCGCGATCTTCGCCCTGCACCTGTCGGGCGCGGGCTCGATCCTCGGCGCGATCAACTTCATCACCACGATCCTGAACATGCGCGCGCCGGGCATGACCCTGCACAAGATGCCGCTGTTCGCCTGGTCGATGCTGGTGACCGCCTTCCTGCTGCTGCTGTCGCTGCCGGTGCTCGCGGGCGCCATCACGATGCTGCTGACCGACCGCAACTTCGGCACGACGTTCTTCGACCCGGCCGGCGGCGGCGACCCGATCCTGTACCAGCACCTGTTCTGGTTCTTCGGCCACCCCGAAGTCTACATCATGATCCTGCCGGCCTTCGGCATCGTCTCGCACATCATCGCCACCTTCTCGCGCAAGCCCGTGTTCGGCTACCTCGCGATGGCCTACGCGATGGTCGCGATCGGCGTCGTCGGCTTCGTGGTGTGGGCCCACCACATGTACACGGTCGGGCTCACCCTGCAGACCCAGTCGTACTTCGTGTTCGCCACCATGGTGATCGCGGTGCCGACCGGCGTGAAGATCTTCTCCTGGATCGCCACGATGTGGGGCGGCTCGATCCGCTTCACCGCGGCGATGCACTGGGCGGTCGGCTTCGTGTTCCTGTTCACCGTCGGCGGCGTCACCGGCGTGATCCTGGCCAACGCCGCCGTCGACCGCTACCTGCACGACACCTACTACGTCGTGGCGCACTTCCACTACGTGCTGTCGCTCGGCGCGGTGTTCATCATCTTCGCCGGCGTGTACTACTGGTTCCCGAAGATGACCGGCCGGATCATTCCGGAATGGGCCGGCAAGCTGCACTTCTGGCTCGCCTTCATCGGCGCCAACGTGCTGTTCTTCCCGATGCACTTCCTCGGGCTGGCCGGCATGCCGCGGCGCTACGCCGACTACCCGGAGGCGTTCGCCGGCTGGCACTACGTCGCGACCATGGGCGGCCACATCTTCGCGCTCGGCATGGTGGTGTTCGTGATCGGCATCGTGCTCGCCTTCCGCTCGAAGGAGCGCGCCGCGGACAATCCGTGGGGCGAGGGCGCGACGACGCTGGAATGGACCCTGTCCTCCCCGCCGCCGTTCCACCAGTACGAGACCCTGCCGGTGATCGTCGACGAGCCGTCGCACGCCCACTGACCCGACCGAGCAGGGCCGCCCCGGCCGGTTCGCCCCGTGCGGACCGGCCGGACGCGGCCCTCGCTCTTCCCCCGAGAGCCGTGCCGGCTCTCCGGAGAGGAGCGGCGCCCGCCTCGTCGGGTGCGACGCCCCGTCCCTTCATCGTCCCGCCGGACCCGCATCGGACCGCGATGGCCATGACCAGCCTCACGAACACCGCCTCCCCCGCCCGGCCCTTCGCGCCCGCCGTCTCCCCCGGCGAGGTCGCGGACTTCTTCGCGCTGCTGAAGCCGCGGGTGATGGTGCTGGTGATCTTCACCGCCCTCGTCGGCATGACCGTGTCGCACAGCCACGTGAACCCGGTGGTCGCCGCGGTGTCGCTGCTGATGATCGCGGTCGGCGCCGGCGCCTCGGGCTGCCTCAACATGTGGTGGGACGCCGACATCGACGCGGTGATGACCCGCACCCGCACCCGGCCGATCCCGGCCGGCCGGATCCAGCCCGGCGAGGCGCTGGCTTTCGGGCTGACGCTCTCGGTGTTCTCGGTGCTGGTGCTCGGGCTCGCCGCCAACTGGCTCGCGGCCGGGCTGCTCGCCTTCACGATCGTGTTCTACGCCGTGATCTACTCGATGTGGCTGAAGCGCTCGACGGCGCAGAACATCGTGATCGGCGGCGCCGCCGGGGCGCTTCCGCCGATGATCGGGCAGGCGGTCGTCTCGGGCTCGGTCGGCATCGAAGGCACGATCCTGTTCCTCATCATCTTCATCTGGACGCCGCCGCACTTCTGGGCGCTCGCCCTGGTCAAGGCCGGCGAGTACGCCCGCGCCGGCATCCCGATGATGCCGAACGTCGCCGGGCCGGACTCGACCCGCCGGCAGATCGTCGCCTACACCGTGCTGCTGGCGCCGCTCGGCCTCGCCCCGGTCTGGCTCGGCTTCGGCGGGCTGATCTACGGCGTGGTCGCGCTCATCGGCGGCCTCGCGATGCTCGCGCTCAGCATCGAGGTCTACCGCCGCCGCGAGGGCGAGGCGGCGAACAAGGTCGCGATGAGCCTGTTCGCGTTCTCGATCCTCTACCTGTTCCTGCTCTTCTCCGCCCTGCTGGCGGAGCAGGGCCTCGGGCTGTTCCGGCCCGTTCTCGGCTGATCCCGGATGACCCAACCGACGCCACTGACGCCCGAGGAAGCCCGCCGCCGCCGCAAGCGTTCCGTCGCCATCGCGCTGGTGCTCGCCTCCCTCGTGCTGATCTTCTACGTCCTGACCATCGCCAAGCTCGGACCCCAGGTCCTCAACCGGCCGCTCTGACGGAAGCCATGACCGCGCCAGATCCCCGCTCGATCCAAGCCCGGCAGACGCGCACGACGCTGGCCGCCTGTCTCGGCGTGGTGGCCTTCATGGTCGGGCTCTCCTTCGCCTTCGTGCCGCTCTACAACCTGTTCTGCAAGGCGACCGGCTTCGACGGCACGCCGGTGGTCGGCACCGCCTCGACCGGGCCGGTGGGCGACGCCAGCATGACGGTCCATTTCGACACCAACGTCCAGGCCGGCCTGCCCTGGCGCTTCGTCGCCGAGACGCCGCGCGTCGAGGCCCGCCTCGGCGAGACCCAGACGGTGTTCTTCCGGGTCACCAACACCGCGACGGTGCCGACCACCGGCATCGCCGCCTTCAACGTCCAGCCGGCGCTGACGGGCAGCTACTTCGTCAAGATCCAGTGCTTCTGCTTCAACGAGCAGACCCTGCAGCCCGGCGAGACCATGGATTTCCCGGTGGTGTTCTACCTCGAACCCGGCGTGCGCACGGATCCGAACACCGCCTCCTACGGCGAGCTGATCCTGTCCTACACCTACTTCGCCTCGAAGAACGGCCAGCCCACGGCCGCCCTGGCGACGCCGGCAGCGGGGACGACCAGTGCGAATTGACCATCTGCCCGCGTGACAAGCCGTCGAGGCGGGCATTAAAGCGTCACCTTAAGGACCGTCCGGCGAGCCGGTCCCACGGATCAGGCAGGAACCGGCGCGGGGCACGCAACCGGTCCGAAAGGAAGAGGCAGGAGACCCCATCGATGGCCGAGGCGCACGCGAAGCACCACGACTACCACCTCGTCAATCCGAGTCCCTGGCCCCTCCTCGGCTCCTTCAGCGGCTTCATCACGACCACCGGCGCGGTGTTCTGGATGAAGAGCATGACGCTGGCCGGCCTGGCGATCGGGCCGTACCTGTTCTTCGCCGGCATCATCGGCATCCTCTACACCATGCTGAGCTGGTGGCGGGACGTCACCCACGAGGCGCAGACCGGCGACCACACCCGGGTGGTGCAGCTTCACCACCGCTACGGGATGATGATGTTCATCGCCTCCGAGGTGATGTTCTTCGTCGCGTGGTTCTGGGCCTATTTCGAGGCCGCCCTCTACACCGCCGACCCGATCCAGGCGTCGCGGCTGGAGTTCACCGGCGGGATGTGGCCGCCGAAGGGCGTCGAGGCGTTCGATCCCTGGCATCTGCCGCTCCTCAACACCCTCATCCTTCTGACCTCCGGCACCACCGTGACCTGGGCTCACCACGCCCTGCTCGACGGCGACCGCAAGGGGCTCAAGTACGGCCTGTGGCTGACCATCGCCCTCGGCGTGCTGTTCTCCTGCGTCCAGGCCTACGAGTACGCCCACGCCCATTTCGGCTTCTCGGGCAGCATCTACTCGGCGACCTTCTTCATGGCGACGGGCTTCCACGGCGCCCACGTCATCATCGGCACCATCTTCCTCGCGGTCTGCCTGTACCGGGCCTATCTCGGCCAGATGTCGCGCCACCAGCACCTCGGCTTCGAGTTCGCGGCCTGGTACTGGCACTTCGTCGACGTGGTGTGGCTGTTCCTGTTCGCCGCGATCTACGTCTGGGGCGCGGGCGCCGGCCACGCCGCCCACTGACGCCGGGGGCTTCCCCGCGCGACCAACGGCCACGAGGGCGGCGTCGAGCCGCCCTTTTTCGTGGTGGAGACCGGGCGCCGGCCCCATATCGGAGGCAACCGCCCATCCTCGCATCATCGTCGCCGCCGGGACGGCGGCCGTTCCGGCGGATGATGCCAGTCTTCAGGAGTCATCGCCCGTGGCGCATCCCCACTCGACACCGTCGCCGGCCGTCGGCCTGCGCGGGCGCTGCCCGCGCTGCGGCGAGGGTCACCTGTTCAACGGCTTCCTCAGCTTCCGCCCGTCCTGCGAGGTCTGCGGCCTCGACTTCCAGTTCATCGACTCCGCGGACGGCCCGGCCTTCTTCGTGATGTCGATCGTCGGCATCGTGGTGGTGGCGCTGGCGATGTGGGTCGAGTTCGCCTACGAGCCGCCGATGTGGCTCCACGCCGCCCTGTGGGCGCCGCTCTCGATCATCCTGAGCCTGATCCTGGTGCGCCCGCTCAAGGGCCTGATGGCGGCGCTGCAATACGCCAACAAGGCCGAGCAGGGACGCTTCCGGTCGTGAGCCCCGCCGCCGGCGCGCGCCGTGCGGCTTTGCGCGACCTCCTCGCCCCGTTCCTCGCCGCCCTGGTCTGCCTCGCGATCCTGGTCGGCCTCGGCACCTGGCAGCTCCAGCGCAAGGCGTGGAAGGAGGGGGTGATCAACCAGATCATCGCCCGCTCGAGGATCGAACCGCCCCTGGCGCCGCCCTCCCCCGCTTCCTGGGATCCGGCCGGCCAGGAATTCGACCGCGTCCGCGTCACCGGCCGGCTGCTGCACGACAGGGAGACCCTGGTCCACGGCCTCGCACCCGGCGAGGTGCCGGGACGGGCGCTCCAGGGCTACTACGTCGTGACGCCGCTGCGGCGCGACGACGACGGCCCGCTCGTTCTGGTCAACCGCGGCTTCGTGCCGACCGAGCTGAAGAACCCGCGCGACCGCGCCGCCGGTCAGGTCGAGGGCGTGGTCACCGTCACCGGGATGCTGCGCGCGAGCGAGGCGCGCGGGATGTTCGTGCCGGCTCCGAACCCGCAGACCGGCGAGTGGTTCAACCGCGACGTCGCCGGCATCGCCGCCGCGAAGGGCCTCGACCCCGTCGCGCCCTACCTCATCGAGGCGGACGCGACGCCGAACCCGGGCGGCTGGCCGAAGGGCGGCCAGCTCCGGGTCGATCTGCCCAACAACCACCTGCAATACGCGTTCACGTGGTTCGGGCTGGCGCTCTGCCTCGTCGGGGTGTTCGGGGCCTTCGCGTGGCGCCGCCTGCACGACGGCCCGCCGGCGGAACCGGACCGGCTCGGAATGCCCGGCCGATAGGCGCTCCGGCGCCTCGCTCCCCGGGCGCCGGTGGGCTAGACAGGGCCACGTCACGACGACGACACGGGAGCCCGCGCCGATGGCCACTGCCGCCGACCACACGAGCTTCCTGCCTCCGGTCCTCACCTTCCTGTCGGCCGCGGTCATCGGCGTGCCGGCCGCCCGGCTGCTCGGTCAGAGCGCGGTGCTCGGCTACCTCGCCGCCGGGGTGGTGATCGGGCCGTTCGGCTTCACCCTGATCCCGGAGGCCGAGACCACCCGCAGCGTCTCCGAGATCGGCGTGGTGCTGCTGCTGTTCATCGTCGGGCTCGAACTCCAGGTCTCGCACCTGATCTCGATGCGCCGGGACATCCTCGGCCTCGGCACGCTCCAGCTTGTGCTCTGCGCCGCCGCCCTCGGCGGGTTCGGGGTGCTGTTTGGCCTCTCCGGCGGCGCCGCCGCGGTCATCGGCATCGCCCTGGCGCTCTCGGCCACCGCCGTCGCGCTGCAATTGCTGGAGGAGCGGCGCGACCTGTCCTCGCCCTATGGGCAGCGCGCCTTCGCGGTGCTGCTGTTCCAGGACATCTCGATCGTCGGGATCCTCGCCCTGCTGCCGCTGGTCGCCTCGAACAGCCCGGGCGGCGGGGCCCATCTCGGCGACGCGCTGCAATCCGCCGGCATCGCCGTCCTCGCGGTCCTCGCCGCGGTCGGGGTCGGGCGCTACGGCCTCAACCCGTTCTTCCGGTCGCTCGCCGCCAGCGGCGCCCGCGAGGTGATGACCGCCGCGGCGCTGCTGGTGGTGCTCGGCACCGCGATGCTGATGGAGCATGTCGGCCTGTCGATGGCGATGGGCGCGTTCCTCGCCGGCCTGCTGCTGGCCGAGTCGAATTTCCGCCACCAGCTCGAAGCCGACATCGAGCCGTTCCGCGGCATGCTGCTCGGCCTGTTCTTCATGAGCGTCGGCATGTCGATCGACCTCGGGCTGGTGCGCGACCACTGGATCGCCCTGCTCGGGGCGACCTTCGCGGCGATCCTGCTCAAGACCGCCCTCGTCGCCGCGCTGTTCCGGCTGTTCGGCTCGCCCTGGCTCGACGCCGTGCGCGGCGCCGCGGTGCTCGCCCCGGCCGGCGAGTTCGCCTTCGTGCTGCTGCCGGTCGGCCTGGAACTCGGACTCGTCGACGGCGAGGCCGGGCGCTTCGCCCTCGCGCTCGCGGCGCTGACCATGATGGTCGGGCCGATCGCCGCCAAGCTCATCGACGGCGCGCTCGCCCGGCGCAGCGTTCCGGCGCCCGAACCGGAAACGGCCTTCGAGGGAGTGGAGAACGCCGAGGCGCGGGTGCTGGTGGTCGGGTTCGGCCGCTTCGGCCAGATCCTGACCCAGATCCTGCTCGCCCGGGGCCTCAGCGTCACGGTGATCGACAAGGACGTCGAGCAGATCCGCAGCGCGACCCGGTTCGGGTTCCGGGTCTATTACGGCGACGGCACCCGCCTCGACGTGCTGCGCTCGGCGGGAGCCGGGCGGGCCGACATCGTCTGCATCGCCATCGACGACGCCGAGGCGACCCTCAAGGTGGTCGACCTCGTCCACGCCGAGTTCCCCTCGACCCGCACCTATGTCCGGGTCTACGACCGGGTGCAGGCGATCGAGGCGCGCAACCGCGACGTCGACTACCAGATCCGCGAGACCTTCGAATCCGCCCTCGCCTTCGGCCGCGCCGCGCTCGAAGGACTCGGCGTGCCGGCGGCGGAGGCCGCCGCCCTCGCCGACGATGTCCGCAAGCGCGACGTCGCCCGGCTGGTGCTGCAGCAGGCCGCCGACCCGGCCCTGCGCGCCGACACGCTGCGCGGCGCCTACACGATCAAGCCGGAGCCCCTGACGGTGCCGAAGGGGTCGTCGCAGGCGCTCAACGCCGAGACCGAGGACATCATCGCGCGGGAGCGAGACCGCCCCCCGGAACCGGTCCTGGCCGCGTCCGAGACGGCGCCGCAGGATGCCTGAACCCGCCCGCTTCGTCGAAGGCTCGATCCTGCGCCACGTCGTCGTGATGGCGGCGACCGGATCGGTTGGGCTGATGGCGGTGTTCCTCGTCGATTTCCTGTCGCTGCTCTACGTCTCCCGGCTCGGCGACCCGAACCTGACCGCGGCGGTCGGCTTCGCCACCATCGTCCAGGTCCTGGCGGTGTCGATCAACGTCGGCACGATGATCGCGGTGGGCGCGCTGGTGTCGCGCGCCCTCGGCCACGGCGACGGCGCGGGCGCGCGCCGGATCGCCGCCTCGTCGCTCGTCCTCTCGGCGGCCGGGGGCGGGCTCGTCGTCGTGGTGCTGCTCGCGGTCGCGACCCCCGCTGCTGCGCCTGATCGGCGCCGGGCCGGAGAGCGCGCCGGAGGCCGAGCGCTTCCTGTGGATCGCCCTGCCGGCCAACGTCGCCATGGCGCTCGGCCTCGGCTGCTCGGGCGTCCTGCGGGCGCTCGGCGACGCCCGCCGCGCCATGAACGTCACCCTGGCGGGGGCGGCCGTGACGGCGATCCTCGATCCGCTGCTGATCTTCGGGCTCGGCCTCGGCATCGAGGGCGCGGCGGTCGCCGCCGCCGCCTCCCGCCTCGCCTTCGCGGTCGTCGGCTGGCACGGGGCAGCGCGCGTTCACCGCATGGTCGCGCGGCCGTCATGGCCCGCGCTTCTCGCCGACACGAGGCCGGTGCTGCGCATCGCCCTGCCGGCGGTGCTGACCAATCTCGCGCCGCCGGTGGCGAGCGCCTTTCTGGCCTACGTCGTCGCCGGGTTCGGCACCGGGGCGGTCGCGGGCAACGCCGTCATCGAGCGGCTGGTCCCGGTGGCGTTCGGCGGTCTGTTCGCCCTGTCGGGGGCGGTCGGGCCGATCCTCGGCCAGAACTGGGGCGCCGGCCGCTTCGACCGGATGCGCCGCACCCTGCGCGACGCCGCCCTCGTCACCGGCCTCTACGCGCTGGCGGCGTGGATCGCCCTCGCGCTCGGCCGGCACGCGCTGGCGCGGCTGTTCGGCCTGGAGGGCGCCGGGGCCGACCTGCTGGTGTTCTTCTGCCTCGTCGGCGCCGCGTCGTGGTTCTTCAACGGGCTGCTGTTCCTGGCCAACGCCGCCTTCAACAATCTCGACGCTCCCCTGCTCTCGACCGGGTTCAACTGGGGGCGGACGACCCTCGGCACGATGCCGTTCGCCTGGACCGGGGCCCATCTCGGCGGCCCCGAGGGAGCGGTGGCCGGTGTCGCCCTCGGGTCGCTGGTCTTCGGCCTCGTCGCCTTCGCGGCGGCGTTCCGCCTCGTCGCCCGCCTGGAGCGCGCCGCCGCGGCGGCGGCGGCGCCGATGGTCGACGGGGCGCTGCCGGCCGGCGGCTATTCCGCATCCCCGCCGCCGGCCGGCCCCGAGGCCGGCCGGACGCCACGGGCCCTGGTGCCCGCTCAGTAGGACCGGTCGCGGTTCCAGGCATGGCCTTCGCCGCGCCGGACCGGCCGCACGCCCGGCGCCGGGATGCGGCGCGAGGAGCGCCGGTCGGCGAGATGCTCGGTCGGGTCGCAGGCCCATGGAACGTCGAGCGCCCCCGAGACGTCGCTGCGCGACAGGCCGATGTCTTTCAGCATCGCGTCGTCGAGATGCGCGATTCGGTACATGGCTTGACGGCGGTCCCACAGCACCGCGGTCCGGACCACCACGCGCAGGACGGCGCGGCCGGCGCCGAAGGCGAGGGACAGGATACCGAGGGGAGCGAAACCGAGCGTCATCGTCATCTCCGGCGCGAGCCCAGGGCCCAGTTCTCCTTACGGCAGAGCTCCGCGCGCCCTCCTCCTACGGCAGCGCGACCGATCCGTTGAGCGAATGCTTGAGATGTGTCACTTCACGGAAAGTGATGGGACCACCGGCGATGCACCCTCTCGACCTCGACCAGCTCCGCACCCTGGTGGCGATCGCCGATACCGGCTCGTTCACCCGGGCGGCCGAGGCCGTGCACAAGACCCAGTCGGCGGTGTCGATGCAGATGAAGCGGCTGGAGGAGCGGGTCGGCCGGGAGGTCTTCTCCCGCGCCGGGCGCGGGACGCGGCTGACCGACGACGGCGAGCGGCTGCTCGACTACGCCCGCCGGATCGTGCGGCTGCACAGCGAGTGTCTCGCCGCCTTCGACGAGGGCGACCTGGCCGGCCGGGTGCGTCTGGGCCTGCCGGACGACTACGCCGAACGCTATCTGCCGGAGATCCTCGGCCGCTTCGCCCGCACCCATCCGCGGGCCGAGGTGACGGTGGTCTGCGAGCCGAGCGACGTGCTCGCCGCCCGCATCGCCGCCGGCGACCTCGACCTCGCCATCGTCACCGAGGCCGAACAGCGCGGCGCGGTCGAGACGGTGCGGGGCGAGGCCCTGCTGTGGGTGACGTCGACCCGCCACCGCATCCACGCCGAGACGCCGGTGCCCCTCGCCCTCGGCCGGCCGAACTGCTGCTGGCGGGCGCGCGCCCTTGCCTCGCTGGAGGGGGTCGGGCGCCCGACCCGGATCCTGTTCGTGAGCTGGAGTTCGACCGCGGTCGGAGCGGTGGTGCTGGCCGGGCTCGCGGTCTCGGTCCTGCCCGAGAGCGCCCTGAAGCCGGGGATGCGGATCCTCGGCCCGGCGGACGGCTTCCCATCGCTGCCGGCATGCCGGATCGGGCTGATGCGCCACCGCTCCCGCGACCCCAACCCGACCGCCGACGCCCTGGCGGCGCAGATCCGGCAATCGCTGGACAACCTCGCGGTAGCGGCGGAGTAGCGAAGCCGGAACGAGGCGCCGCCTTCAGACGGTGCGGGCGAAGTTCTGGAACAGGTAGAAACCGTTGAAGCGCACGGCGGTCGCCGCCGCCGAACGGTCGAAGCCGGAGGGCTGGCCCGTCCTTCCATCGACACGGCCGTCGAAGGCCCAATGATCCTCGGTCAGGAACGCCGGGACGGCGTAATCCTCGGGCACGGCACAGACCAGTCCGTCGAGCCCCTTGCGATAGAACAGGTTGTAGCTGCGCATCCGTTCGCCTCCGGTCGCGGCTGGTGACACCCTGCTCATCGATAGCCCCCGAATCGGACAAGACTGTGTCAGATACTTCCCTCCGGCGCCAGCGGATTTTTGATGACGTCCATGTCGACGGAACACGGCGTCATGTAACGATCACGACTGTGTGCAGAGCAGGAACCCATTGTGCTTTGCACAAACATCGGATGAAACGCACCGCAGCGCGACCGCTCCCCGGGCGATTTCGTAACATTGATTAATTCCAGTTCCGGAGAACGAGATCGACGTCGGCAGTCTCGATCTGCTGCCCGAAGCGCTGCTGGTAGAGCGTCAGCATCGCGTCGTGGGTCCGATCCGACGACGAACAGAGGGCGTCGGTGGCGATGACGACGCGGTAGCCGCGATCGACCGCCCCCATCACGGTGGCCAGCACGCAGACGTCGGTCTCGCCGCCGGTCACCACGACGGTGTCCGATCCCCGGGACCGCAGCAGGTGGTCCAGGGCCGGATCGAGCCAGGGCGAGTAGACCTGCTTGTCGACGACGACGGCCGGAGGCGTCAGGGCGGCGAGTTCCGGCAGCAGGCCGATCATGTCCTCGCCCATCCGTTCGATCGTCATCGAGGCCCAGCGCTCGTAGTAGCGTTTCCAGCAGCCCCGCCCCTCTCCCGGATGCCGGGCCGGGACGAAACGGGTGAACACCGTCCGGTCCGGATGGCGGGCCGCGAGGCGGTGGACCTGCGGCAGGACGCGCTCCATCCACGGCGTGTGCCAGTCGGTGTCCCGGGCGAACAGCAACTGCATGTCGACGCAGAGGTGGATCGCCTCGGCTGGGAGCGGACCGTTCGGCAGGGCGTCCGGGGAGGTGACTGGCGCGACCATCGATCGATCGGTCCTTCTCGCGAGAGTTGTGCATCCGTGGTGCACTCAACGCAGGGGACAGGTGGGGGTTCTCGCGCCCGGGCCCGTCGCGGCGGGCCGCGCCCACGCGATCGGGATCGCCGGCCGGTCGCCGCACCGGCCCGGCGGAATCGTCCTATGCAAGTCCGGCGGAGCGGTGCACCGTCGCTGCCCGGGGGCCCGGGACCGTGGAGACCGGCCATGACCACTCTGTTCGATGATCGCGAGCGCGCCTTCGAGAACCTGTTCGCCCACGAGGAGGCGTTGCGGTTCGTGGCCCTGGCCCGACGCAACAAGCTGATCGGCGCCTGGATGTGCGACGTGCTCGGCCTCACCGGCGTGAGGGCGGAGGCTTACCGCCAGAGCCTCGTCGCGATCGGCGTCCGCCGCATCTCCGACGGCGATCTCCTCGACCGGCTCCGGGCCGACCTCGCGGCGGGCGGCGCCGACGAGCGGATCGGCGACCTGCCGGCCGTCCTCGCCCGCTGTGCCGCGCAGGCGATCAGCGAGGTGCGGGCCGGCACCACCTGAGCCGTCTCATACGATTTCCGGTTGATCGCTCGGCGATCCCTACGGGATCGCGGCGATTGCTGCGCAATCGCTTCGCGATGCGGAAACCGGCTTCGCTCACGCATGCGGAGCAAAGCTCAGCCGCGCGGGCTGGTGATACGATTGTCGGAACCGATCATCCGAAAACCGTATCAGAAGAAGGTCGGCCGCGCGGCGGCGGCGTGCTCCTTGAGCACGGCGCCGGTGGCGGGCTCGACCTCCCTGAGGACGACGTCGTAGCCCCACAGGTCAGCGAGGTGCTGGAGCACCCGCGCCGCGTCGTCGCGGTTGAGGAGGACGCGGTTGAGCACCTTGTGATGCAGGATCAGCTTGCGGTCGCCCTCCAGGTCGACGTCGACCACCTCGATGTCGGGATCGAGCCAGGCGACGTCGTACTGCCGCGCGAACGCCCGGCGAAGGCGGCGGTAGCCGCGCTCGTCGTGGATCGACTCGACCCGCAGTTCCGGCTTGTCGGGGTCGTCGGAGACGTGGAACAGCCGCAACTGCCGCATCAGGCGCGGACTGAGAAACTGGGAGATGAAACTCTCGTCGCGGTAGTTGGACCAGACGTCCCGCAGCACGCCCATCGGGTCGCCGCAACCGGCGATGTCGGGGAACCACTCGCGGTCCTCTGCGGTGGCGTCGGTGCAGATGCGGGCGATGTCCTGCATCATCGCGAAGCCGATCGCGTAGGGATTGTGGCCGCCGTAATGCCGGTCGTCGTAGGTCGGCTGGCGGATGACGTTGGTATGCGATTGCAGGAATTCGAGGTAGGCCGCCTCGTCGATCCGCCCGGTCTCGCTGAGGCGGGTCATGATCCGATAGTGGGAATAGGTGGCGCAGCCCTCGTTCATCACCTTGGTCTGGCGCTGCGGGTAGAAGTACTGCGCGACGTGGCGGACGATGCGCAGGATCTCGCGCTGCCACGGACGCAGGCGCGGCGCCGCCTTCTCCAGGAAGTACAGGATGTTCTCCTGCGGCAGTTCCAGCAGGGCGCGGCGGCGCTCGGCGTTGAGGTCGGGCTTGCCCGAGGCCGCCTTGGCCGGGAGGGTGCGCCAGAGGTCGTTGTACATCCGCTCCTGGTGCTCCTCGCGCTCGCGCTCGCGGCGCTGCTCGGAGGACAGGTCGGGCCGCTTCTTGCGCGGGTAGCGGTGGACGCCCTGGTTCATCAGGGCGTGGGCGGCGTCGAGCACCGCTTCGACGGCGCCGTGGCCGTAGCGCTCCTCGCAGCGCGAGATGTAGCTCTTGGCGAAGTCGAGGTAGTCGAGGATGCCCTCGGCGTCCGTCCACTGGCGGAACAGGTAGTTGTTCTTGAAGAAGTGGTTGTGGCCGAAGGCGGCGTGGGCGATGACCAGGGTCTGCATCGTCGCCGTGTTCTCCTCCATGATGTAGGAGATGCACGGGTCGGAGTTGATGACGATCTCGTAGGCCAGCCCCATCAGGCCGCGGCGGTAGCCGGCCTCGTGCTGGGCGAAATGCTTGCCGAACGACCAGTGCTTGTAGAACAGCGGCATGCCGATCGACGCGTAGGCGTCGAGCATCTGCTCCGTGGTGATGATCTCGATCTGGTTCGGATACCAGCTCAAGCCCAGTTCCGGGCCGGCCACCGCCTCGCAGGCGTCGTGGATCCGGCGGATGGTGTCGAAATCCCAGTCGTTGCCGGAGAACAGCAACCCGTTCGCGTCGATCAGGGCCGGGGCTGCGGGAGTCGTCGCGCCCACGGTGGTGGCTGAACTCATCGGGCCTCGCATCTCTTGACGGTCAGGTCGTCCGGCACCGCCCGGCGGTTTCAGGGCGATGCGGTCTCCTGCCCGGCGCGGGAGAACAGTTCGCGGAACACCGGGTAGATGTCCCGGCGGTGGTTGACCTTGCGCATGGCGAGCGTCGAATCGGCCTTCGACACCGGCTCGTAGGTGCGCCACAGGGTGGTGCGGTGCTCGACGAACCCGGCCCGCGGGCCGCCCTCGTCGCCGACTTCGAGGTAGGCGAAGTACTGGCACGCCGGCAGCAGCGACGAGCGCAGCAGGTCCTGCGCCGTCGGCCCGTCGCTCGACACGTTGTCGCCGTCCGAAGCCTGGGCGGCGTAGATGTTCCAGTCCTCGGGATTGTAGCGCTCGGCGACGATCCGCTTCATCTCGACCAGCGCCGAGGAGACGAGGGTGCCGCCGGTCTCGCGCGAGCCGAAGAACGTCTCCTCGTCCACCTCCTTGGCGTGGTCGGTGTGGCGGATGAAGACGATCTCGACGTGCTTGTAGCGCCGCACCAGGAAGATGTGCAGCAGGATGTAGAACCGCTTGGCGAGGTCCTTCATGTGCTCGGTCATCGAGCCCGAGACGTCCATGAGGCAGAACATCACCGCCTGCGCCACTGGGCGCGGATAGGGCTCGAACCGGCGGTAGCGCAGGTCGATCGGGTCGACGTAGGGGATGCGCTGGCTGCGGGTGCGCAGGCGCTCCAGTTCGGCCCGCATCTCCGCCAGCGCCGGCGCCTCGGGATCCTCGGTCGCCAGGGCCTCGATCGCCGCCTCCAGCGCGGCGACGTCGTCGGCCTTCGGCCGCTTCAGGGCGATGCGGCGCGACAGCGAGTTGCGCAGGGTCCGGGTCAGGGCGAGGTTCGCCGGCGAGCCGGTGACGGTGTAGCCGGCGCGGCGCAAGGCCTCGGTCTCGACCACCGCCAGCCGGCGCTTGGCGAGGTCCGGCAGTTCGAGGTCGTCGAGGAAGAGTTCGAGGAATTCCTCGCGGGTGAGGACGAAGCGGAACGAATCCTCGCCGTTCTCTCCGCCGTCGCCCGCCTGTCCCCCCCGCCCGCCGCCCGAGCCGCCCGGCGGGCGCTCGATCGTGTCGCCCTCGACGTAGGTCTTGTTGCCGGGAAGGATGTGGTCCTGGATCCCGGTCCCCGGCGCGCGGGAGAATTTCGGTTCGCGCACGCCGTCGGCCGGAACCGTGACGTTGCCGTCCTTGCCGAGGTCGCGGATGTCGCCGTCGCGGGCGGCCTCGCGGACCGCGCGCTGGGCGACGTCCCGCACCCGGCGCAGGAAGCGCTGCCGGTTCGCGAGGCTCTTGCCGCCAGGATTGAGGCGCCGATCGATTATGTGCATCAGACTAACGCTTCCCGATCACGCCATCATACCGTTTCGCGGTGCCCTGGCCACTGGATGCGGGCGGTCGTCGCCGGGGCGACGGCCCTTGCAGAGAGTACGCCCCGGGCGTCCGCGGCGTTCCGTGCCGCGGCCGCCCGGCGGTCCTCAGCCCGCCTGCTTGACGCGCATGTACCACTCGACCAGCCGGCGCACCTGACGCTCGGTGTAGCCGCGGTCGCACATGCGATCGACGAACTCGCCGTGCTTCTTCTCGGTCTCGCTGTCCTTCTTCGAACCGAAGGAGATCACCGGCAGCAGCTCCTCGACCTGGCTGAACATCCGCCGCTCGATCACCTCGCGGATCTTCTCGTAGGAGGTCCAGGACGGGTTGCGCCCGCCGTGCTGGGCCCGCGAGCGCAGGGCGAACTTCACCACCTCGTTGCGGAAGTCCTTCGGGTTGGCGATGCCCGCCGGCTTCTCGATCTTGGTCAGCTCCTGGTTCAGCAACTCGCGGTTGAGCAACTGCCCGGTCTCCGGGTCCTTGAAGTCCTGGTCCTCGATCCAGGCGTCGGCGTAGTCGATGTAGCGGTCGAACAGGTTCTGACCGTAATCGTGGTAGGATTCGAGGTACGCCTTCTGGATCTCGTGGCCGATGAACTCGGCGTAACGCGGCGCCAGCTCGCCCTTGATGAATTCGAGGTAGCGCTTCTCGGTCTCGGGCGCGAGCTGTTCGCGCCGCAGGGCCTGCTCCAACACGTACATCAGGTGGACCGGGTCGGCCGAGACCTCGGTGGTGTCGTGGTTGAAGGTCGCGGCCATCACCTTGAAGGCGAAGCGGGTCGAGATCCCGTCCATGCCCTCGTCGACGCCGGCCGTGTCCTTGTACTCCTGCATCGAGCGGGCGCGGGGATCGACCTCGCGCAGCGACTCGCCGTCATAGACGCGCATCTTCGAGAACAGGTTCGAGTTCGCATGCTCGCGCAGGCGCGAGAGCACCGAGAACCGCGCCAGCATCTCCAGCGTGCCCGGCGCGCACGGCGCCTGCGACAGCTCCGAACCGGAGACGAGCTTCTCGTAGATCCGCTGCTCCTCCGTCACCCGGAGGCAGTACGGCACCTTGATGACGTAGATGCGGTCGATGAAGGCTTCGTTGTTCTTGTTGGTCTTGAAGCTCTGCCACTCAGCCTCGTTCGAGTGGGCGAGGATGATGCCGGAGAACGGGATCGCGCCGATGTTCTCGGTGCCGACGTAGTTGCCCTCCTGCGTCGCGGTGAGCAGGGGATGCAGCATCTTGATCGGCGCCTTGAACATCTCGACGAATTCGAGAACGCCCTGGTTCGCCCGGTTGAGGCCGCCCGAATACGAGTACGCGTCGGGGTCGGCCTGACTCAGGGTTTCGAGCTTGCGGATGTCGACCTTGCCGACGAGGGAGGAGATGTCCTGGTTGTTCTCGTCGCCGGGCTCGGTCTTGGCGATGCCGATCTGGCGCAGGCGCGACGGGTTGACCTTGACCACCTTGAACCGGGAGATGTCGCCGCCGAACTCGTCGAGGCGCTTGAGGCACCACGGACTCATCAGGCCGGTGAGGCGCCGGCGCGGGACGCCGAACCGCTCCTCCAGGGTCGCTCCCATCGTCTCGGGGTCGAACAGCACCAGCGGGCTCTCGAAGACCGGGCTCAACTCGTTGCCGGCCTTGAGGACGTAGATCGGGTGGACCTCCATCAGGGCCTTGAGCCGCTCGGCGAGCGAGGACTTGCCGCCGCCGACCGGACCCAGCAGGTAGAGGATCTGCTTGCGCTCCTCGAGGCCCTGGGCGGCATGGCGGAAGAACGACACGATCCGCTCGATCGTCTCCTCCATGCCGTAGAATTCGGAGAAGGCGGGATAGATCCGGATCGTCCGGTTCATGAACACGCGGCCGAGCCGCTGGTCACGGGCCGTATCGACGAATTCCGGCTGTCCGATCGCGTCGAGGATGCGCTCGGCCGCGCTGGCGTACATCAGCGGATTATCGCGGCACGCCTCGAGATATTCGGACAACGACAGCTCCGCGTCGCGGCGCGCCTCGTAGCTGCGGGCAAAGGTCTGAAACAGGTCGCTCGCTGACGGCATTGGCATTCCGAACCCTCACGACATCGCCAGGATCATCCTGTCCCGCCTCGGATGCAATCGATATCCCCATGTTTGTCGCAGTGCGGCGAGCGTCGCAGGGGGGCGCGGGAGGCCGTTCCGGGGCTGTCGGCCGTAGCGGAAGCCGGTGCAGGGCCGGGTAGGCCGCGAAAAAGTGTTAGACCGATCAACGCGAAGGCCGGACCAGTGTTCCGGCTGTGTCAAAAACAGCACGAAAACCGACGCCGTGCGCGCGATACCGGGGACACGGTTTCATCGGTAGTCTGCCTGCTGTAGGACGCCCGGTCGTGCCGGGCATCCCGCTCGCCGGTGCGGGGGCTCGTCGCCCGACGACGCCCCCCGGACCCGCTCGACGCCGCGCGGCCCTGAGGGCGAGCCCGGGACGAATCGCCCGGACCCCGCATCACAGGTCGGTGGTGTCCTTCTTGTCGCCGCCGGCCCCTCCGACCTTCAGCCTGATCGTCTGGGTGACGGTGTTCCCGTCCGCACCCTTGATCTCGACCGTCACCTCGTCGGTGCCGTTGAAACCGGCCTTGCTCTCGTAGAACAACGCCTGGACCTGCGCCTCGGCGTTGGGGCAGCGGTAAGTCGGAGGCGTCTTCATCTTGCCGGCGCGCTGGATCAGGGCTCCGTTCTTCGGCGGACTGGTGACCTTCACCTCGGGCTGCGGTCCGAGCGAACAATCCTTCTTCAGGTTGGGCACGGCGACGATGCGGACCTGCTTGCCGGGAGCGACGGCGTGCTCCCGGGTCTTGGTGTCCTGAGCCTTCGCATCCGGGGCCCTGGCGGCCTGACCCAGGGCCGGGCCGGCGAGGAGGGCGGCGGCGAGAACGAGGGGCAGGCGGGTGCTGCGGATCATCGATGGGGGTCTCCAGGGGCTCCCGGACGGGATGCCGGCCGGATGTGGGGAGCGCCGCCGCCGGCGTCGAGAGGCCCGCACCGTCCGCACCGACGGCAGGGACGTTCCGCCGGTTCGTCTCAGTGCAGCGCGAGCATGATGAACAGGCTGAACAGGCCGAGGCCGAAGATCCCCGCCAGCCAGATCCAGTACGCCCGTCCCTCGACCGGATAGTCACCGAACATCGTTGCCCACCTCGCCGCTGCCCGCCGATTGCAGGACCGCCATCACCGCACCGGTCACCCGGGCGATCTGCGCCGGCGTGAACTCGCCCGCCAGGGCGGTGCCGATCCCGGCCCTCGATGCGGCGGCGCTCGCCGGCATCGCCGATCGGGTCGGCCGGGATGTCACCCTCGTTCAGCCGGCACGCGGCCTTGATCGTGTCGGCGGCCCGCCGCAGGGTCTCGCGCTGGTCGGGCGTCATGTCCCACAGCGGATTGCGCAGCCGCGCGATGACCCGCCTCGCGTCGCGATAGTCGCGGTCGACGGCCGTCATCGCCTCGATCTGGCTGACCAGCAGCACGAGTTCGAGCACGTCGGCCGTAGCCTCGGGGCACGTACGGACCACCCGCATCAATCGGGCGATCAGCTCGGTCGTCGGGGACGCGTGTCGGGCGGAGGCGGCCATGCGCCGTTAACGCACATCAAGGCGAAAAGGTCCCGGAACCTTGCGTCAGACTCCGATGAAATCAACTGGCCGGTGGCACGTCGGGTTCCACGAGGGTGCCGACTTCATCGGAATCACCGGGCTGGCGCAGTTCCCTAAGCCGATCCCGGCACGCCTTCAGCTCCCGCAACGCCGCCGACAGGGCGGCCCGGTCGGCGCGCGACAGCCGCGGCGCCAGTTCGGGCTCCGGCTCGGCATCGGTGAAGGCGGCCGGTGCGACCTGCTCTCCGCGCCCGACCGCCTGGACGAAGCGCATGCCGCGCTCGCGCAGGATGCGCTGGACGCCGCGGATCGTGTAGCCCTGGCCGTAGAGCAGCCGGCGGATGCCCTGGAGCAGTTCGACGTCGTCGGGACGGTAGAACCGCCGGTTGCCGCCGCGCTTGAGCGGGCGGATCTGGCTGAATCGCGTCTCCCAGAACCGCAGGACGTGCTGCGGCAGATCGAGTTCCTCGGCGACCTCGCCGATGGTGCGGAACGCCTCGGGGGCCTTGCCCGCCGGCCCCGGCGCGCCGGGCGCCTCCGATGCCGCGGGGTCCGTCACCGCAGGGCTCGTCATCGGCCGGCCCTCCCCTCCGCGTCCCGTCAGGCGTCGTCGGCCTCGTCCTCGGCGACGCCGCCGTTGATCCGGGCCTTGAGCACGTTCGAGGGCTTGAACACCATCACCCGGCGCGGCTCGATCGCGACCTCGACCCCGGTCTTCGGATTGCGGCCGACGCGCTTGCCCTTGTCGCGCACCACGAAGGAGCCGAACGACGACAGCTTCACCGTTTCGCCGGAGGCGAGGCAGGCGCAGATCTCCGACAGCACGGTCTCGACCAGGGCAGCCGATTCGGTCCGCGACAGGCCGACCTGCTGATAGACGGCCTCGGTCAGGTCAGCCCGCGTGACCGTCTTGCCTGCCATTCTGCTCTCCCCGGCGGGTGATCGTTGGTGCAACGTATGTGTATGATCGCGAACGCTAATCGGCGACCCGGGCCCGGTCAACCGGCGCTGGCGCGATCTTGGCCGGTTTGTGCCGGCTCACCAACGGATCAGGGCGCTGCCCCAGGCGAAGCCGCCGCCGATCGCCTCGATCATCACGAGGTCGCCGCGCTCGATGCGCCCGTCGCGGCAGGCGGCGTCGAGGGCGAGGGGAATCGAGGCCGCCGAGGTGTTGCCGTGCCGGTCGACGGTGAGCACGACTTTCTCGCGGGCGATGCCGAGCTTGTCGGCCGAGGCCTCGATGATGCGGCGGTTGGCCTGGTGGGGCACGAACCAGTCGAGGTCCTCCGGCGTGGTGCCGGTGGCCTCGAACGCCTCGGCGATGACGTCGGTGACCGAGCCGACGGCGAAGCGGAAGACGTCCTTGCCGACCATCCGCAGCTTGCCGGTGGTGCCGGTCGAGCCGGGGCCGCCGTCGACGTAGAGCTTGTCGCGGTAGCGCCCGTCCGAGCGCAGGTGGCTGGTGAGCACGCCGCGGTCTCCGGAATGGCCCTCCCCGTCCTGCGCCTCCAGCACGATCGCCCCGGCGCCGTCGCCGAACAGCACGCAGGTGGTGCGGTCCTCCCAGTCGAGCAGGCGCGAGAAGGTCTCGGCCCCGACCACCAGGGCGCGCCGGAACGTCCCCGTCGAGAGGAACTTGTCGGCGGTGGCGACCCCGTAGACGAACCCGGCGCAGACCGCCTGGAGGTCGAAGGCGGCACCGCCGGAGATGCCGAGGCCGTGCTGGATCTGGGTCGCGGTCGACGGGAAGGTGTGGTCCGGCGTCGAGGTGGCGCAGACCACGAGGTCGATCGTTGCCGGGTCGATGTCGGCGTCGGCGAGCGCCGCCCGCGCCGCCCGGATCCCGAGCACCGAGGTGGTCTCGTCGGGGCCGGCGATGTGGCGCTGGCGGATGCCGGTGCGCTGCACGATCCACTCGTCGGTGGTCTCGACCCGGGCGGCGAGATCATCGTTGGTGACGACCGTCTGCGGCAGGTAGGAGCCGCAGCCCCGCACCACGGAGCGCAGGCGGGGCGTGTGACCGCGGGTCATGAAGGGTGTCCTCCCCTCACGCCGACGTCGTGGCCGGCGTGGTGTCGAGCATGTCGCGGATCGTCCGCATCAGGTCGTGGCGGGCCATGTCGTGGGCGATGTCGATGGCGCTGGCGAAGCCCTCGGGGCTCGCCGAGCCGTGGCTCTTGATGACGATGCCCTCCAGCCCGAGGAAGACGCCGCCATTGGCCCGGCTCGGGTCCATCTTCGCCTTCAGGGCGTCGAAGGCGCCGCGCGCGAACAGGTAGCCGATCTTCGCCATCAGCGTCCGGCCCATCGCCCCCTTGAGGTACGCGGCGATCTGCTTGGCGGTTCCCTCGGCGGTCTTGAGGGCGATGTTGCCGGTGAAGCCTTCGGTGACCACCACGTCGGTGGTGCCGAGGCCGAGATCGGTGCCCTCGACGAAGCCGTGGTAGCTCAGGTTCGGCAGGTCGGATTCGCGCAGGAGGCGCGCCGCCTCCTTCACCGCCTCGTTGCCCTTCATCTCCTCGGTGCCGACGTTGAGCAGGCCGACGGTCGGCCGGTCGAGGTCGAACACGATCCGGGCCATCGCCGAGCCCATCAGCGCCATGTCGACGAGGTGGGAGGCGTCGGTGCCGATGGTGGCGCCGACGTCCAGCACGACGCTCTCGCCGCGCACGGTCGGCCACAGGCAGGCGATGGCCGGCCGCTCGATCGGCGCCATCATCTTGAGGCAGATCTTCGACATCGCCATCAGGGCGCCGGTGTTGCCGGCCGAGACCGCCGCGTCGGCCTCGCCGTCCCGCACCGCCTGGATCGCCTTCCACATCGAGGACTTGCCGCGCCCGGCGCGCACCGCCTGGCTCGGCTTGTCGTCCATCCGCACCGCGAGGGGCGCGTGGAGGATCTCGACCCCGTCGCGCAGGCGGGGCTCGGCGGCGACGAGCGGCGCCAGCACCGCCTCGTCGCCGACCATCAGGAAGGTGGTGTCAGGATGGCGCTCGCGGGCGATCGCCGCACCGGGCACGACCGTCGCAGGGCCGTGGTCGCCGCCCATCGCGTCGAGCGAGATGCGCACTCTCTGGGACATGGAAAAGTCGGACGATCCTGCCTTGGGGCGCCTGGACGCGGCGCGCTGCGCGACCCCCGGCCGCCGCGCGGCGGAAAATAGCGATGCCGGGCCGCGCCGCAAACGAAATCTGAGGGAGTTGGCGCGGCGGACCGGTCGGGCCGCCGCGCCGCGGGCTACGGCTTGGCGTCGCGCAGGGCCTGCAAGCCGGCGAACGGATGTTCCTCGGCCGACTCGACGGCGGGCTCGAAGGCGACGCCGGGCTTGCGCGGATAGGGGTCGAGGCCGAGCGCCAGGAACTCGGCGGTCAGGCTGCCGAGGTCGATGCGGCCGTTGACGATCGGGTCGGGCATCTCGGCGTCCTCGGCGGCGGTGCCCGCGAAGGCGTCCGGGGCCGAGAAGTCGACGTCGACGGCTTCCGACACCTCGGTGTCGAACGGCTCCAGGGTGACGACGCAGGTCTGCGCCAGGGCCGCCTCGACCCGGCCGGTGACCTGAAGCCGGTGCAGCGAGCCGGAGAGCCGGAACCGGCCGGTGAGGCTGCGGATCGCCGGCAGGGCGAAATCCCGCGCCAGCGCCTCGCGTTCCTCCTCGTTCGCCTCGACGACGATCTCCTGGCCGCTGCGCATCGCCTTCTCGACGAGGATCGGGCGGGAGAGCGGGCCGACGGTGTCGGGTGTCATCGAGTCGGGTCTCATGGTGCGCCTCCTTCGATCGGGGCAGCGGCGGAACGGAACCGGGCCGGATCCGGCAGGGTCGGTCCCGATTCCATCAGGCGATCGAGGCCGGGCGGGCCGGCCGGGACCGACAGGTCGCGGTCGGCGGCCGCGACGTAGGCGGAGAGGCCCGCCGCGGCCGCGGGATCGTCGCGGCCGAGCACGTTGCGGGCGAGCGCCAGGGCGAGCGCGCCGGCGTCGCCGGCATCGAGGGCGGCGTCGTAGGCGCTGGCGCGGCCGTAGAACGCCTGGGCGAGCTTCTTCATCCGCTTCGACACGCCCATGTCGCCGACGCCGAGTTCGCGCAGGGAGGCGTCGAGCTGGGTGAAGACCGAGTTCACGAGGTCCTGGGCGATGTCGCCGGCCGGCGGCGGCAGGCGGCGCAAGGCGCGCAGGACCAGGACGACGTGCAGGCACAGGGCCTCGAACCGCCCCTCGACCGAATCCGGCACGCCGAGTTCCGTGTAGAGGGCCGGGACGCGGGAGGCCGCGTTGATGCGCACGTGCAGCGCCTCGATGGCCCGCCGGCGCGCCGCCTCCCCGCGCCGGAACAGGCCGCCGAGGTGCAACGGGCCACCGGGTTTGAACAGGGCGATCATGGGTCTCCGCCGGGTGACCTGAAGGGAGGATGCGGGCCCGTACATGGCGAAGGCCCGCGGCACCAACGTATTCGGTGCCCGCGAGGCTTCAAGCGTCGCCGCGGGACGGTCCGGAGCGGCGTCCGGCCGCGAGCTTGGCCGCGCCTTGCCAAAGCCACAACCCCGGGGTACGGCAGCCGCGGGTTCCGGCGCAAGGCCGCCGTCGACTGCGTTTTTCCCAGGATATGCGATGCCGCGCCGCCTCAGCCGTCCGCTCCTTCGCCTCGCCGCCGCCGGCCTCGTCGGGCTGTCGGCCGCCGGCTGCGTGATCGGCGAGGAGTTCCGCCACGGCTACGTCATCGACGAGGCCGCGGTCGCCCAGGTCAAGCCCGGCTCCAGCGCCGAGCAGGTGCTCCAGCTCCTCGGCACGCCGAGCACGGTGTCCACGGTCGGCAACAAGTCCTGGTACTACATCAGCCAGAACACCAAGCGCACCGTGATGTTCCTCGGCGAACGGCCGCAGGACCAGCGGGTGCTGGCGGTGTACTTCAACCAGGGCTTCAAGGTCGAGCGCGTCGCCGTCTACGGCGAGCAGGACGGCCGGGTGTTCGACTTCATCTCCCGCACCACCCCGACCAGCGGTGGCGAGCAGGCGTTCCTCGGCCAGCTCCTGCGCGGCCTGACCCGCTTCGAGCCGTTCCGCAACGCGCAGTGACCGCCGCCGCGGGGCCGTCGCCGGAGCGGCGGCCCTGACGGACGCATCGCCCGGGGGCGGCGCCCCCGCGACCGGTTTCGGCTCACGCGGCGCGGCGGCGCTCGGGATAGAGGCCCAGCAACCCCTCCGGCGTCGCCGAGGCGACGCCCCGCTCGGTGATGAGGCCGGTGACGAGGCGCGAGGGCGTCACGTCGAAGGCCGGGTTCGCCACCGGGCTGCCGGGCGACACCACCTCCACCGTCGCGAAGCCGCCCTCCGCAGTGCGGCCGGTGAGATGCGTCACCTCGCGGGCGTCGCGCTCCTCGATCGGGATCCCGGCGACGCCGTCCTCCAGCGTCCAGTCGATGGTCGAGAACGGCAGCGCGGCGTAGAACGGCACGCCGTTGTCCCGGGCGGCGAGCGCCTTCAGGTAGGTCCCGATCTTGTTGCAGACGTCCCCGGTCGCCGTGGTGCGGTCGGAGCCGACGATGCACAGGTCGACCTGCCCGTGCTGCATCAGGTGGCCGCCGGCATTGTCGGCGATCACGGTGTGGGGCACGCCGTGGGCATTGAGTTCGAACGCGGTCAGCGCCGCGCCCTGGTTGCGCGGCCGGGTCTCGTCGACCCAGACATGGACCGGCACTCCGGCATCGTGCGCGACGTAGATCGGCGCCAGCGCCGTGCCCCAGTCGACCGTGGCGAGCCAGCCTGCATTGCAGTGGGTGAGCACGTTGACCGGCCCGGCCTTGTCCCCGGTGGCCTTGAGCTTGGCGGCCTCGGCGATCAGCCGCGCCCCGTGCTCGCCGATCGCCCGGCAGCTCGCCACATCCTCCTCGGCGATCCGGCCGGCCTCGGCGAAGGCGGCCGCGGCCCTGACGCGCGGCTCCAGGCTGCGCAGGTTCGCGCTCACCCGCGTCAGCGCCCAGGCGAGGTTGACCGCGGTCGGGCGGGTGGCGGTGAGGCGCCGCACCGCCCCGTCGAGGTTGGCGTCGGAGGGATCCTCCCGCATCGCCAGGGCGAGGCCGTAGGCGGCGGTGACGCCGATCAGCGGCGCCCCGCGCACGATCATGGTGCGGATCGCGACCGCGGCGTCCTGCTCGCTGCGCAGCGGCCGGGTCTCGAAGGCGAAGGGCAGGCGGGTCTGGTCGATGACGTCCACCCCCTCCCCGTCCGGCGCGGGGAAGATGGTGCGGTAGTGCTGGCCGTCGATGTTCATAGGGCGATCGTGGTGCGAGGGAGCGTGCGTCAACGGCTTCCTAAGCAGACTTGCGTTGGCGTGCCAACGCTTCGTCCGCTCAGGTTCTCGTGCCGCAGGTTTTCGCCGCGAAACCGGTGACCACTTTTGCGAAACCTGCTTAGCACGGGCGGCGGCGGGGGACCCGCTCAGGATTCCCGGGGCGTCATGTCGGGATTGAGGGTGATCCAGCGCCGCTCGCGGGCGGCGCGGTACAGGGCCTCGATCAGGCGCACGTCGCGCAGGCCCATCTCGCCGGGCGTGCGCACCTCGCCACCCTCGGCCACCACCTGCGAGAAATGGTCGATCTCGCCGGTGAACTGCGCCGCGCTTGTCTCGGTGGACAGCACCTCCTCGGCCTTCTTCGCGCTGCTGACCACCAGCCGGTTGCCCTGGTAGGCGGTGGCCGGGTCGAGGGTCGCCACGAGCGTGTCGCCCCACAGGTCGATGCGCTTCTTGTCCGCGGTGTAGCCCGAGGAGATCGTCGCCCGCCGGCCGGACGGAAAGACCAGTTCGGCGGTAAACACGTTCTCGACCTCGGCGAAGCGCGCATCGCCCGGCGGCGAGAACAGCGACGCCGCAACGGCGTTCGGACTCTCGCCGAAGAACCATTGCAGCCCGTTCAGCGCGTAGATCCCGATATCGACCAGCGAACCGCCGCCGGCCACCGCCCGCTGCGCCCGCCACTGGTCGCGCGGCCGCGAGGGATCGAGCGGGCGGTGATGGTCGGAGGAGGCGAACCAGACCTGCCCCAACTCGCCGGCATCGAGCATCGCCTTGGCGCGCAGGTTGTGCGGCTCCCAGTGCGCCCGGTAGGCGATCATCAGCTTGCGGCCGGCGGCCCTGGCGGCGTCGATCATCCGCTGGCACTCGGCGGGCGAGTTCGCCATCGGCTTCTCGCACAGCACGTGCTTGCCGGCCTCGAACGCCCTCACGGCGAGTTCGGCATGGGAGGAATTCGGGGTGACGACGTAGACCACCGCGACGTCGCGGGCGTCGGCGAGCCGCGCCATGGCGTCGTAGCCGTGGATCGCCGCCGCGCCGAGGCCGTAGCGGGCGGCGACGCCGCGGGCCTTGTCCGGATTGCCGGAGACGAGGGCGGTCAGGCGCGAGCGGCGGGCGCGGGCCAGCGCCGGCAGGACGTAGGACTGGGTGTAGTGCCCGAGCCCGGCGACCGCCCATCCGATCTGCCGCTCCGGCGGCAGCGGCGGCTCCGAATCCAGTTCCGGCTCGGGCCGTCCGACCGGCCCGGTCGGGATCGGCCGGGCGGCGCCGGTCCCGGCGGACAGCGCCGCACCGAGGCCGGCCACGCTTCCGGCCAGGAACAGGCGGCGGGAGGTCGGGTCGTCGCGCATGGGGTCGGTCCGTCGGTCTCACGGGGGATGATCCGACGGACAATGCGCGATCCCGCGATCCCGCACCGCGGCATGATGCCGTGATGCCGCGCCGGATGGCGGGACGACCGGTCGTCGTGCGCCGGTCAGCGGGCGAGCCGGCGCACGATCGCCCGCACCTCGTCGCGGTCCGCGGGCCGCGCGTCCACGGAGCGGTGGAGCGTCAGCCCCTCGATCATGGCGTCGAGCGCCCGCGCGGTGTCGGCCGGGAAATGCTGCCCGAGCGCCGCCCGGCTCTTGCCCATCCACGCCTGCATCACCGAGCGCAGGGCCGGGTTGCGGCCGGCGAAGGCGTAGAGTTCGTAGCTCAGCAGCAGGGTCCGCGGCGTCGCCCAGCTCTCGTCGACGACGAGATCCACCACCGCCTCGCAGGCGTCGTCGAGGGTCGAGGCGGCCGAGAGCCGGTCGGTGAACCGCCCTGCCACGGTGTCGGCCAGCAGCGTGAACGCCTCGGTCAGCACCTCGTCGATCCCGGCGAAGTGATAGGTCATCGAGCCGAGCGGCACGTCGGCGGCGGCGGCGATGCGGCGGTGGGTCGTCCCGGCGACGCCGTGCTCGGCGATGACGTCCAGGGCCGCCCGCACGATGCGGGCGCGGCGGTCCGGGTCGTGGCGGCGCGGCGAGGGCGGCACGCGGTTCTCCTGCTGAGAGGCCGTAGGCTGGATTTCGGCCGCGATGCGTACATATGTACTCATCGGCCGGACGTGAAGATTCGACCGCACCGGCCCGGGACCCGGTCTCCGAAGCGGGGCCGGCAGACAGGAACCGCAGGATGACGAAGACCCAGAAGCAGAGGATGCTGGCCGGCGAGTTGTACGTCGCCGACGACCCCGAACTGGCCGAGGACAACCGGCGCATCTCGGCGTGGCTCGACCGCTACAACGCGACCAGCACCCTGTCGCAGCCGGAGCGTCAGGCGCTGATGGCCGAGGCGTTCGCGCGGGTCGGCGACGGCTGCAACATCCGGCCGCCGTTCCACTGCGACTACGGCTACAACATCAGCCTCGGCCGCGGGGTGTTCCTCAACTTCAACTGCTGCATCCTCGACGTGGTCGCGGTGTCGATCGGCGACATGACCCAGATCGGACCGGGCGTGCAGATCCTCACCGCAGACCACCCGCGGGATCCGGCGCAGCGCCGGCAGATGCTCGAATTCGGCCGGCCGGTCGCGATCGGGGCGAATGTCTGGATCGGCGGCGGTGCGATGATCCTGCCCGGCGTCACCATCGGCGACGACGCCATCATCGGCGCCGGCAGCGTGGTCACCCGCGACGTGCCGCCGGGCGGCATCGCCGTCGGCAATCCGGCCCGGCTGCGGTCGCCGGGCTGAGACAGGCCCGGATCAGCTCCGCGGCGGGTCGTCGTCAGGCCCGCGGCGCGTCGTCATCGATCGCTCGCCAGCTTGGCCGTCCCTCGCGAATGAAACGGGGCGGCGGTCGTCTGCACCTGTCGCATTCCTCGAGGGCGGTCTTCGCCATGGCACGCCTCCCCCTCCCGAATGGGAGAGGGGATCCCGCGGTTATGAATTCGACCTTGACATCAGTGGCTTGGAGCCGGTTTCCCTTCACGCCCGCGGCGCGTCGCCCCCGCCGGCCGGGCGGCGCATCTCGAAGCGGTTCTCCGGCTCGACCGTGAAGTAGTCGAAGTAGCCGCCGCGCATGATCGGCCGCATCGCCCCGGTGTCGACCCGGCCCTCCGGGGTGATGAAGCGGTCGTCGATGTAGATCGACACCACCTGCCCGATCACCAGGAAGTACGACGCCTCGCCGCCACCGAGGGGCACCATCGGGACCGTCTGGAGCCACCGGCACTCGAGGGCGGCGGGGGAGGCCGCCACCCGGGGCGGGCGCACCGCGCGCGACGGCGCGGTCTCGAGCCCGGCGAAGTCGAACTCGCTCTCGCCCCGCGGCAGCGGCGCCGAGGACAGGTTCATCTCGTCCTTCAGCGCCAGAGTGGCGAAGCTGCACACGAACTCGCCGCCCTCCTCCGCGAAGGCGAGGGCGTCCTTGCGGCCGAACGACGAGAACGCGACCATCTCGGGGTTGTCGGCGACGCCGTTGAAGAACGAGTACGGCGACAGGTTGAGCCGGCCGTCCTTCGCCATCGCGCTGACCCAGCCGATCGGCCGCGGCGCCACCAGGGCCTTGAACGGGTTGTGCGGCAGGGTGCGGGTCTGGGCGTCGTAGTCCATCGCGGTCCTCAGAAGCGGGTGACGATCTCGGCGAGATCGGGGCGCGGGCGGTCGCTCGGCACCTCGTCGGCGCGGCCGACATGGACGAAGCCGGCGAGGCGTTCCCCGGGCGACAGGCCGAGGGCGTCGAGGATGCGCCGGTCGTAGGCCATCCACTCGGTGAGCCAGGAGGTGCGGTAGCCGAGCGCATTGGCGGCCACCACGAGGTTCATCGCCGCCGCCCCGGCGGAGAGCACCTGTTCCCATTCCGGGATCTTGGGGTGGGGGCTGGCGCGCGACACCACCGCGATCACCAGCGGCGCCCGCGTCAGCCGGGCGCCCTCGGCCTCGAGCCTTGCGGCGTCGGCCCCGGGATTGTCGGCGGCGTAGGTCTCGGCGACGAGGCGGGCGAGGCGCTCCGCCCCCTCTCCCGCGATGACGATGAAGCGCCAGGGGGCGAGCTTGCCGTGGTCGGGGACCCGGGCGGCGGCGCGCAGGATCGTGTCGAGATCCGCCTCGCCCGGGCCGGGCCCGGAGAGCATCGGCGGCGGCACCGAACGGCGATTGCGCAGCAATTCGAGGGTTGCGTTCATCGGGCCTTCAGTGCGGTGGCTTAAAGGAAGCGCAGCCGATTCATCGAAGATCGGCCCTGGTCCCGGGTGGCGGCCATACCGCCGTCACTCTCCGGCGCCAGGGCCCACAGATAGGCACCGGTCCCCCGGCTTGGCAATCGCGTCCCCGTCGGGCGCCCGGGGCAGCGTTGAGGCTCGACCATGCGGAACTTGTCGTCGTCGTTCCGCCCTCCGGCCGCGGTGGCCGCCGCGCCGCCGGCCCTCCATGCCTGGACCTCGCGGGACTTCTGGCTCGCGCTCGCCGCCGTGCTGCTGTTCTGGGCCGCCGCCGCGGCGGCGTGGCCGCTCGCCGGCGCGGTGGTGCCGTGGGATTCCAAGAATCACTTCTACCCGATGCTGCGCTACCTCGGGCTGGCGCTGGCCAACGGCGAACTGCCGCTGTGGAACCCCTACCATTTCGGCGGCCACCCGTCCGTCGCCGATCCGCAATCGCTGCTGTTCACCCCGACCATGCTGCTGTTCGCATGGCTCGACCCGTCGCCGTCGATGGAGCTGTTCGACGCTGTCGTGTTCGCCCACCTGCTGCCCGGTGCGGTCGCGACCCTGCTGCTGTTCCGCCGTCGCTCGTGGCACCCCGCCGGCGCCGTGGTCGCCGCGATGGTGTTCGTGCTCGGCGGCTCGGCCTCGGCCCGGCTCCAGCATACCGGGATGATCATCTCCTACGGCTACTTCCCCCTGGCGCTGTGGCTGCTGGAGGAGGCGCTGGCCGGCTCCGGTCGCCGGGTGCGCGCCTACGGCTTCGGTCTCGCCTTCGCGGTGGTGGCGGCGCTGATGACGGTCGGGCGCGATCAGGTCGCGTTCCTGTGCGGCTTCACCCTGATCGCCGTTCCGGTCTACGCGGCCGTGACCGACCCGCACCCCCTCGCCTACCTGCGGGCGCGCCTCGGCGTCCTCCTGGCCATGGCCGTGGTGGGAGGCGCCCTGCTGGCGGTGCCCTCGCTCCTCACGATGCAGTTCCTGATGACCTCGACCCGGCCGTCCTTCGGCTACGGCGCCGCCGCCATGGGGTCGCTGCCGCCGGCGAGCCTCGCCACCGGCCTGTTCGCCGACGTGTTTGGCTCCCTGCGCTGGACCTACGACTACTGGGGGCCGGACTGGGCCTCGCTCAACGGCGGCACCTGGACCGACCGGGCGATCAACTACGTCTTCGCCGGCACCCTGCCGGCCCTGCTGATCCTCTGGCACGGGCTCGCCGGCGGGCGCGCCTTCGCCCGCGAGATCCGGCCGGTCCTGCTGCTGCTCGTCGCCGCGACCCTCTACGCGCTCGGCCGCTACACCCCGGTCTTCGCGCCGGTCTTCGACCACGTCCCGGGGGTCGACCTCTACCGCCGGCCCGCCGACGCGACCTTCGTCATCAACATCGCGCTGGCCTCCCTCGGCGGCTACCTCGTCCACCGCTACGTACAGGAGGGCGCGCCGCGCCTGCCCGCCGGCTGGCGCCTCGTCCTGCCCGTCCTCGCCCTCGGGATCCTCGCCGCGCTGCTCGCCGGCGCCCTCGGCTTCGCCACGCGGGCCGGCCATGTCGGCGATACCCTGCGCGACGTGCTGGCCGGGTCCGCCATCGCGGTGGTCGCGGCCGTGGCGATGCTGCGGTCGTGGCCGTCCTCGCGGGCGAGCCTGTCGCGGGCCTTCGCCGCCCGCGGCCTCGTCGCCGCCGTGCTCGTCTGCGCCACCGGCGCCGAGCTGATCTGGCGCAACGCCGCCTCGTCCCTCAACGCCGAGCCGGCCGGCCGCTACGCGGTGTTCAGCCGCCTGCCGCCGGAGCAGCTCCAGGGCCTCGCGGTGCTGAAGGCCGAACTCGACGCCCGTCACCAGAAGGGCGAGCACCCGCGGGTCGAGATCCTCGGCCTCGGCGGCGCGTGGCAGAACGCCTCGATGGTGCTCGGCCTCGAGGACACGATCGGCTACAACCCGCTGCGTCTGGCCGATTACGAGCGCGCCGTCGGCCCCGGCGAGAACGCCGCCGACCCGAACCTGCGCCAGTTCCCCGGCCTGTTCCGGGGCTACCGCTCGCGCCTCGCCAGCCTGCTCGGCCTCGAATACCTCGTCCTCGACCGCCCGGCCTCGCGCCTGCCGCGGCACTTCCCGCAGCTCACCGGCGCCAGGCTGCTCTACGGCTCGGGCCAGATGTGGGTCTACCGCCTCGACACGGCCCGGCCGCGGGCCTACCTCGCCACCCGCCTCGTGCCGGTGGAATCCGAGAGCGTGCTGTCGCAGGACGAGCTGCCGGAATTCGAGGGCAACGACACCGCCCTCGTCGACGCCGACAGCCTGCCGAGGCTCAAGGGCGATTACGGGGTGAGGAATCCCGCGGCCGCCGTCGAGCCGGCCCGGGGGACGGCGACGATCCTCGCCTACCGCCGCAATGTCGTCACGCTGGAGGTCGAGACCGACCGCGACAGCGTGCTGGTGCTGCACGACCTCTACTATCCGGGCTGGGAGGCCCGGGTGGACGGCGTGAGGCGCCCGATCCTGCGCACCAACCTGCTGTTTCGCGGGGTCGAGGTGCCGGCGGGCCGGCACGTGGTGGAGTTCCGCTTCCGGCCGCTCTCGGTCGACAACCTGATGGCGGCGGCGGGCGAACTCCTGGCGAGGGACGACGATGAGACGGGCGAGACGGCGGTTCGGTAGCGCGGTTCGGGTCGCCGCGCTGGTCCTGGCGCCCTCGGCGCTGCTCGCCACCGGCGCCGTGGCGGCGCCCGACCTGACCGGAGCCCCGGCCGCGCCCTCCGTGACGCAGGCGCCGCCGCCCGCCGCGCCGGTCCCCGACGCCGCGCTGTCGCTGCGGGCGGTGCTGACCGGCGAGGGCAAGCCGATCCGCGGCGGCCTGTCCTGGCGCATCTACGAGGACCGGCCCGAGGGCGGCCGCCCGGTGATCCTCGCCCGCTCCACCGACACCCAGCCGAGCTTCCGCCTGCCGCCGGGCAACTACCTCGCCAGCGTCACCTACGGCTTCGTCAGCACCTCGAAGCGGGTCGCCCTCGGGCCGGGCGGCGCCGCCGAGCAGCTCACCGTCCAGGCCGGCGCCCTGCGCCTCGCCGGTGCGGTCGGCGACGTGCGGATCACGCCCTCCCAGCTCGCCTTCTCGGTCTTCGTGCCGATCGGCAGCAACCCCGAGGGACGGCTGGTGCGCGAGGGGATCAAGGCCGGAGAGATCATCCGGCTGCCCGAGGGCACCTATCACGTCGTCTCGACCTGGGGCGATTCCAACGCCATCCAGCGCGCCGACCTGAAGGTCGAGAACGGGCGCATCACCGACGCGACCCTCAATCACCGCGCCGCCACCGTGACCCTGAAGCTCGTCGCGGCGCCGGGCACCGAGGCCTTCGCCGGCACCGCCTTCAGCGTGCTGACGCCGGGCGGCGACACCATCCGCGAGGCGATCGGCGCCTTCCCGCAGGTGACCCTGGCGGAGGGCGAGTACCAGCTCATCGCCCGCCACGAGGGCAAGGTCTACACCCAGGACTTCAAGGTCGAGAGCGGCGTCGATCGCGACATCGAGGCGATCGCCAGGGACCCGTGACGGCTCCCGGAGGCCGGACGCCCTGCGGCAGGACCGTGCCCGAGCCTGGCCTTGCGGGCCGCTCACGACATCCTGATCGGGCTGAATTTCGCCAAGGTTAACGCCTAGCCCTTCGTGCCAGGCCGCGGCGGGATCCGATAACCGTTTGTTTACGGTTCTCGGCAACCTTCCGTTCACCATGGCCGCCGCGCTGTTTCGCGGCGCGGACGGGGGGACGTGATCGTGCGAGCAGTGCTGCGTGCCAGTCGGGCAAAGACCCACTCATCAATCCCGGCACCGCGCGACGCCCGCCTCCGCTTCCCCCGCCGCCTCGCCCTCGCCGCCCTGGCCGCCGCCGCCGTCGCGGGCGGCGCCCGCGGCACCCAGGACGCGGTCGCCAACGGCGACACCCGCACGCTCTCGATCATCCACGAGCACACCAAGGAGAGCCTGACCGTCACGTTCAAGCGCGACGGCCGCTACGACCGTGCGGCGCTGGAGCAGCTCAACTGGCTCCTGCGCGACTGGCGCATCGACGAGCCGATCAAGATGGATCCGCGGCTGTTCGACGTGGTGTGGGAGGCTCACCGCTCCACCGGCTCGCGGGACGCGGTCCACGTTGTCTCCGCCTACCGCTCGCCGCAGACCAACGCCGCCCTGCGCCGCCGCTCCCGGGCGGTGGCCGAGCAGAGCCAGCACATGCTCGGCAAGGCGATGGACTTCTACCTCACCGACGTGTCGGTCGATCAGATCCGGCAGATCGGCATGCGGATGCAGCGCGGCGGCGTCGGCTGGTATCCGCACGCCTACAACCCGTTCGTGCATCTCGATGTCGGCTCGGTGCGGTCGTGGCCGCGGATGCCGCACGACCAGCTCGCCCGCCTGTTTCCCGACGGCCGCACCGTCCACCTTCCGGCCGACGGCCGGCCGCTCGGCGGCTACGAGGTGGCGAAGGCCGAGATCCTCGCCCGCGGCGGCACGGTGATGGGCATCACCCAGGTCGCTGCCGCCGACGAGGAGGACAGCCCGAACTTCGTGCGCCAGTTCTTCTCGGCCCTGTTCGGCGGCGGCAGCTCGCAGCCGGCCCAGCCCCCGGTGGCGGTGGCCTCCCGCGAACGCCCGTCCCGGATCCGTCCGGTGGCCCTCGCCAGCGCCGACCCGGACGATGCCGGCAGCCGCGCCGCCCTCGCCTACGCGGCGGCGCCCGACGCCCGCGCCGCCCTGGTCCCCGAGGCGCCGCCGCCGCAGGCCGCCGCCCTGTCCGAGCCGACGATAACCGGCGCCCGGGCCGAGCCCGCAGCAACCGAGGCGGCACCGGAGGCGGGACTCGCGGTAGCCGGCCTCAAGGCTCCGCTGCCGCCCCGCCGCCCGAGCGAGTTCGCCGCCCTCGCCAACGCCCTCATCGGCGCGCCGCCGCCGTCGCAGGCCCGCGCCGGGCACGCCGCCACGCAGGTCGCCACCGCCGACCCGGCGGCACTCCCGGGCCTGCTTCCGGGCCGGCCCCGCACGATTCCCGCGGTGGCTCCCACGGCGACCGCCTTGGCGGCCCCCTCCTCGACCGACCCGAAGGCGCATCTGCGCGCGCTGTTCGCCGCCGCCGTCGCCAACGCGGCGCCGTCCGCCTCCGCCCGCCTCGCCCAGACCCGGGCGACGCCGCAGGGCGCCCCCCCGAGCGGCCTCGTCGCCGCCCCGGCCGGCGACGTCGCGACCCGCTTCCAGGCCCGGGCCGGCGACGAGACCGAAACCGGCCGCTTCTCCGGTGCCGCCGTGAAGGCGCCGCCGCTGCGGCGCTGACGCGGAGACATCGGATGATGCGATCCCTCGTGCTCCTCGGCCTCGCGGTCGCCGCCGGCACCGGACCGGCGCTGGCGGAGTTCCCCTGCGACGCGCTCTGGGCGGAGCGCAACGCGGTCTACAAGGAGGCGGGCTACTGCTTCCGCACCCAGCGGGCGATCCAGACCTTCGGCAATGCCGGCTGCCGCTTCGACGACCTCGCCGACGTGCCGCTCTCGGCCCGGGACCGTGCCAAGGTCGCGGAGATCCAGCGCGAGGAGCGTCGGAACGGCTGCCAGCCCTGAGGTCGCGCTCCCGGCCGGGAGCGGGTTCCGGGACGTCGTCGCACGGGGGCGTCCGTGGCGGGAGCCCGCGCGGCGTGTGCCCGGTCGGGCTGCGAACAGGATGTGATACGGAATCCGGAAGCAATCCTCCGGATTCCGTATCACCAGCCCGCGCGGCGGAGCTTTGCTCCGCACGCATGAGCGAAGCCGATTTCCGCATCGCGAAGCGATTCCGCAGGGATCGCCGAGCGATCAACCGGAAACCGTATGACCGCGCGTGAGCCTTGCCATCATCCAGTCCACCGAGCGGATCGAGCCAACCCGCGCCTTCGAGTACTGGCGCGATACCGCCCTGGGCCGGGTGGTCGCCGATCCGGTCGGCGAGACGACCGCGTTCTCGGCCCACCGCCTCCTCGCGCTCGGCTCGACCGTGCCCACCGCATCCTGTCCTCGCCGGCCGGGCGGACCGGGCCGGTCGCCGCGACGATGGCGGCCTGCGGCTTCACCGATGCGGCCTCGTTCAGCCGCGCCTCCCGCCGACGCTTCGACGTCTCGCCGCGCGACCTGCAGGCGATGCGCGGTGCGGGAGCGGGCCCCCCGATGCGAGAAGGGCCGGGATGCGATCCCGGCCCTTCCTGCGGTGGTAAGCAGACGTGCATTGGCACGCCGACGCTTCGCCCGCTCGGGTTCTTGTCGTGCCGCAGGTTTTCGTCGCGAGACCAGCAACCGCCTTTGCGGAACCTGCTTGGGGCTTTCCGCGCTGCGTCCTACGCCATCCCGAGCGCCTGCATGTAGAGTTCGAGGATCGCTTCCTCCTCCTGGCGCTCGTCGTGGTCGCGCTTGCGCAGCGACACGATCTTGCGCAGGACCTTGGTGTCGAACCCGTTGGCCTTGGCCTCGGCATAGACGTCCTTGATGTCGCCCGCGAGGCCGGCCTTCTCTTCTTCCAGGCGCTCGATGCGCTCGATGATGCTCTTGAGCTGGTCGGCCGCCACCGACGAGTTGTCGACGGCGAGCACCGGGGATGCAGCCATGGTTCTGGTCCCTCTGTCGGAGTGGCGCACCTCGCGGCGCGCCGTCAGACAGCGTTCATATTCGCTCAACCTTACCGAGATGTTTCCCGGGCACCCGCGGCGTCAGTGCCCCTTGGCTCCCGCCGCGAAGGCCGCCTGCTGCTCCGGGCTCGCCTCCTGCTGGTGGCGCGCCTTCCACTCCTCGTAGGGCATGCCGTAGACCTCTTCCCGGCTCCGGTCCTTGGTCAGCGGCAGGCCGCGCTCGTCGGCGGCGTCCTTGAGCCAGTTCGAGAGGCAGTTGCGGCAGAACCCGGCGAGGTTCATCAGGTCGATGTTCTGCACGTCGGTGCGCCCCTGGAGGTGCGCCACCAGCCGGCGGAACACCGCGGCCTCGAGCTCGGTGCGGGTGGCCTCGTCGATTCCGTCCATCGGTTGTCTCCTGTCGCGTCGTCGTTCGCTCAGGTCGGCGGCGGGACCGGCCGCGTCAAGGGCGCGAGCAGGGCGGCGAAGCGGGCGGCCCATTCCTCGGCGCCGGCCTCGTGGCCGATCAGGTCCTGCCGGATCTCGACCAGCGCGTTCGGCAGGCCGCGGGCCATGGCGTGGCGGTCGATCGTGTCGCCCGGCAGACCGCCGCCATAGGGCTGGTTGTCGCCGACCGTGAAGCCGGCGGGATCCTCCCCCAGGCCGCGGATCAGCGGCCCGGCGAGGCGCTCGTCGCGGTCCCACAGGATGCCGACCTCCCACGGGCGCGCCACGCCGCGCCAGGCCGGGGTGAAGCTGTGGACGGTCACGATCGCCGGCGGCGCCCCCGCCGCCTCGGCCGCCGTGATCGCCGCGACGATCGCCGAATCGTAGGGATCGTAGAACCGGGCGATGCGCGCGGCGACCTCGGCCGGGGTGATGCGGGCGTTGCCCGGCACCACCGCCCCGTCCGAGAGCCGCATCACCAGGGTCGGGTCGTCGCGGCCGCGGTTGGGGTCGATGATGAGCCGCGAGAAGGTCGTGAGCAGGGCCGGCGCGCCGAGGCGGCGGGCGAGCGACCGCGTCACCGCCGCCGCCCCGATGTCGTAGGCGATGTGACGCTCGAAATGCGGTGCCGCGAGGCCGAGGTCGGCGAGGTCCGCCGGCACCGCGTTCGAGGCGTGGTCGCACAACAGCAGCAGCCCGCAGGCCGGATCGCCGGGGATCGACTCGACGGGGTGGGGAGGGTGCATCGTCACGAATCCGGGCGGGAGGCGCCCCCGCATACCCCAAATGACGGAGGGGCTTCCAGACGGGGCGGGGTGACGGGGCCGGCGAGTTGCCATAGTGCTGACGGCAACCCGTCAGTGCTGACGGCAACCCGTCAGTGCCGACGCTCACTCGTCAGTGCCGACGCCAACCCGTCGGTGCTGGCGCGTCCGCCGGTTCCGGCGGCCGCTCCGCCCGTGATGCCGCATCGCCCCGAACCATGACCCGCGCCCTGCCCCAACCCGCCGGCCTCGATGCCCCCGCCCACGAGGCCGCGGAGGGAACCGGGCTCGCGCTCGCCGCCCTCGTCGCCGGCGCGGTCGCGATGGGGATCTCGCCGATCTTCGTCCGGTTCGTCAGCCCCGAGATCGGCCCGTTCGCGAGCGCGTTCTGGCGCGTCGCCCTGGCGCTGCCGGCGCTCTGCGCCTGGATGCGCTGGGAGGAGGCCCGCCGGCCGGCGCTCCGCGGCCCGTGGCTCGCGCCGTCCGCGCTGCTCGCCGGCCTCGCCTTCGCCGGCGACCTCGTATTCTGGCACCGGGCGATCCTCGGCACGACGGTCGCCAACGCGACCTTCTTCGCCACCACCGCCCCGGTCTTCGTCGTGCTGTTCGCCTGGCTCGGCCTCGGCCGGCGCCCCGGCGGGCGGATGCTCGCCGGCCTCGCCCTGTGCCTCGCCGGCGGCGCCGCCCTCGTCGGGCAGTCGGTGCAGGTCGATCCCGCTCGCCTCGCCGGCGACCGCGACGGAGTGATCACCGCGTTCTTCTTCGCCCTGTACTTCCTGTTCGTCGAGCGTGCCCGCGCCCGCGGCCTCGGCGCCGCCCGGGTCACCTTCGTCGCCACCGGCGTCACCGCGCCGGTGCTGCTCGTGGTGGCGCTCGCCGCCCGCGGGCCGCTGCTGCCGCAGACCGCCCAGGGCGTCGCCTGCCTCCTGGCGCTGGCGCTGCTCAGCCATGTCGGTGGCCAGGGATTGCTGTGGGTGGCGCTCGGCCGCCTGCCGGCCGGATTCTCGTCGCTGGTGATCTTCCTCGAGGCCGTCGCCGCCGCCGCCCTCGGCTGGCTCATCCTCGGCGAGGCGATCACCCCGGCCCAGGGGCTCGGCGGCGGCCTGATCCTGCTCGGCATCGTGGTCGCCCGGCCCCGGCGCACCCGCTCCTGAACGACGCTAACGAGGGAAACGCCCGTGACCGACGCCTCCGCCCCCGACGCCCGGCGCAGCCTCCTCCTGCGCCTCCTCGATGCGGCGGTGACGGCCGCCCACCCGCGCGGCTGCCTCGTGCCCGAACTGCCGCCGCCGCCGGCCGGACGCCTCGTCATCCTCGGCGCCGGCAAGGCCGGGGCCAGCATGGCGGCGGTGGCCGAGCGGCACTACCGCGAGGCCCACGGCCTCGGGCCCGACCGCCTCGCCGGCCTCGCGGTCGCCCGCCACGGCTACGGCGAGCCCGCCGGGACGATCGAGGTGATCGAGGCCGGCCACCCGGTGCCCGATCAGGCCGGCATCGACGCGACGAGGCGCAGCCTCGACCTCGCCGCCTCGGCCGGGCCCGACGACGCGGTGCTGGTGCTGCTCTCCGGCGGCGGCTCGGCCAACTGGATCGCCCCGGCCGGCGACCTGACGCTGGCCGAGAAGCAGGGCATCACCCGGGCGCTGCTGCGCTCGGGCGCGCCGATCGACGAGATCAACTGCGTGCGCAAGCACCTGTCGCGAATCAAGGGCGGGCGCCTCGCCGGCGCCGCCCGCAACGCCGGCTCGCTGACGACGCTGGCGATCTCCGACGTGCCCCGGGACGACCCGGCGGTGATCGCCTCGGGGCCGACCGTGCCGGACCCGACGACGCTGGCCGACGCCCGCGCGATCTGCGCCCGCCGCGGCATCGCCCTGCCGCCCGCCGCCGAGGCCCTGCTGGCGGAGGGCGGCAACGAAAGCCCGAAGCCCGGCGACCCGCTCTTCGCCCGCGCCGAGTTCCGCATCATCGCCCGGCCGACCGATGCCCTGGACGCGGCCGCCGCCGCCGCCCGTGCCGCCGGCTACGAGCCCGAACTGCTCGGGGGCCGACCTCGAAGGCGAGGCCCGCGAGGTCGCCGCCGAGCACGCCGCCATCGCCCGCGCCCGGGCGGCGGAGGGCCGGCGGGTCGCGCTGATCTCCGGCGGCGAACTCACCGTCACCATCCGCGGCGAGGGCCAGGGCGGGCCGAACCAGGAATACATGCTGGCGCTGGCGGTCGCCCTCGACGGGGCGCCGGGCATCGCCGGGCTGTCGGCCGACACCGACGGCACCGATGGCGGCCGCGGCGAGGCCACCGACCCGGCCGGCGCCCTCGTCGACGAGACCACCCTCGCCCGCGCGAGCGCCGCCGGGCTGGACCCGCGGGCGAGCCTAGACGACAACGACTCCACCTCGTTCTTCGACCGGATCGGCGACCTCGTCCGCCCCGGGCCCACCCGCACCAACGTCAATGATTGCCGCATCATCCTGGTTGGCTGAGACCCTGACCCGCGCGTCCCGCCCCCTCCTCCCCGCCCTGGCCCTCGCTCTCACGGCCGCGACGCCGGCCTGGGCGGACCTGCGGATGTGCAACATGACCACCAGCCGGATCGGCGTCGCGCTCGGCTACCGCGACGGCGGCGGCTGGGTGACGGAGGGGTGGTGGAACCTCGCCTCCAAGGGCTGCGAGACCCTGCTCAAGGGTTCGCTCGCCGGGCGGTACTACTACGTCTTCGCCGTCGACTACGACCGCGGCGGCGAGTGGAGCGGCCGCTCGCTGATGTGCACCCGCGACCGCGAGTTCACCATCCGCGGCGTCGACGACTGCCTCGCGCGGGGCTACGACCGCAACGGCTTCTTCGAGGTCGATACCGGCGAGCAGAAGAGCTGGACGATCCAGCTCACCGACCCCGGCCGCCCCGCCCCCTGAACGATTCTCCTCCTTCCGGACCCTTCATGAAGCGCGCCCGCCGCACCAAGATCGTCGCCACCCTCGGTCCGGCGTCGAGCGACCCCGAGACGATCGCCCGGCTGTTCGAGGCCGGCGCCGACGTGTTCCGCATCAACATGAGCCACCTGCCGCGCGAGCGGCTGGCCGAGACGGTCGCGACGATCCGCACGGTCGAGCAGCGCCTGCGCCGGCCGATCGCGGTGCTGGTCGACCTCCAGGGCCCGAAGCTGCGGGTCGGCCGCTTCGCCGACGACGCGGCGATGCTGGAGAACGGCCAGAGCTTCGTCCTCGACGGCGACACGACGCCCGGGGACGCCACCCGGGTCCACCTGCCCCATCCCGAGATCCTGTCGGCGCTGGAGCCCGGCCACACCGTCATCATCGACGACGGCAAGCTGCGTCTCACCGTGACCGAGGTCGGGCCGGAGCGGGCGGTGACCCGGGTCGTCGTCGGCGGGCGGATCTCGAACCGCAAGGGCGTGTCGCTGCCCGACACCACGATCCCGGTCGCGGCCCTGACCGGGAAGGATCGCGGCGACCTCGATGCCGGCCTCGCCGCCGGCGCCGACTGGATCGCGCTGTCGTTCGTCCAGCGCCCGGAGGACGTCGCCGAGGTCAAGGCGATCGCCGGCGGCCGCGCGATGGTGATGGCCAAGATCGAGAAGCCGCAGGCGCTCGGCTGCCTCGACGCGATCATGGAGGTCGCCGACGGCCTGATGGTCGCCCGCGGCGACCTCGGGGTCGAGATGCCGCTGGAGCAGGTGCCCGGCGTGCAGAAGCGCATCACCCGTGCCGCCCGTCGCCTCGGCAAGCCGGTGGTGGTGGCGACCCAGATGCTCGAATCGATGATCACCGCCCCGGTCCCGACCCGGGCCGAGGTCTCGGACGTCGCGACCGCGGTCTACGAGGGCGCCGACGCGGTGATGCTGTCGGCCGAGAGCGCGTCGGGCGCCTACCCGGTGGAGGCGGTCTCGACCATGAACCGCATCGCCGAGCAGGTCGAACGCGACGGGATCTACTGGTCGATCATCACCGCCCAGCGCACGCCGCCCGAGGCAACGAGTTCCGACGCCATCGCGGCCGCCGCCCACCAGATCGTCGAGACGCTCGGCCTCGGCGCGATCATGGCCTGGACCGCCTCCGGCTCGACCGCCCTGCGCCTCGCCCGCTCGCGCCCCAACGCCTCGGTGATCGCCCTGACCCCGAAGCGCGAGACGGCCCGTCGCCTCGCGCTGGCCTGGGGCACGCACCCGATCGTCACCAACGACGCCAGCGACATCGACGACATGTCGTTCCGCGCCTGCAAGTTCGCGGTCCGCGAGCGCTTCGCGGTCGTCGGCGACCGGGTCATCGTGGTGGCGGGCCTGCCCTTCGGCACTCCGGGAGCGACCAACCTCGTGCGCATCGCCGAGGTGACGCGGGAGCACGCCGCCAAGGCCTGAGGGGGGAGGGTTCGGGCGCTCCACTTGGGAGCGCCCCGGCAGGAAAGACCCCTACCCCTCCATCGCCTCCAGCTCCGCGATCATCCCCTCGATCATCGACAGGCCGATCTGCCAGAACGCGGGATCGCGGGCGTCGAGTCCGAACGGGGCCAGCAGCTCGTTGTACGGCTTGGCGCCGCCGGCCGAGAGCAGGGCGAAGTAACGCTCGACGAAGCCGTCCTCCGCGCGGGAATAGACGCCGTAGAGCGAGTTCACGAGGCAGTCGCCGAACGCGTAGGCGTAGACGTAGAACGGCGAGTGGATGAAGTGCGGGACGTAGGACCAGAACGGCTCGTAGCCGGCATCGAGCCGGATCGCCGGGCCGAGGCTCTCGGCCTGCACCGACATCCACAGCGCGCAGATCCGGTCGGCGGTCAGCTCGCCCTCGCGGCGGGCGAGGTGGATCTTGCGCTCGAAGGCGTAGAACGCGATCTGACGCACCACCGTGTTGATCATGTCCTCGACCTTGGCGGCGAGCATCGCCCGCCGCTGGGTCGGGTCGGCCAGGGTGTCGAGGACGCGCCGGAAGGTCAGCATCTCGCCGAACACGCTCGCGGTCTCGGCCAGCGTCAGCGGCGTCGGCGCCATCAGGGCGCCGTTGCCGGCGGCGAGCACCTGATGCACGCCGTGGCCGAGTTCGTGGGCGAGCGTCATCACGTCCCGCGGCTTGCCCTGGTAGTTCACCAGCACGTAGGGGTGCGCCGAGGGAACGGTCGGGTGCGCGAAGGCGCCCGGCGCCTTGCCGGGGCGCACCGGCGCGTCGATCCAGTTGCCGTCGAAGAACCGGCGCGCGATCTCGGCCATGCGGGGCGAGAAGGCGGCGTAGGCCGACAGCACCGTCTCGCGCGCCTCGACCCAGGGAATCGTGCGCTGCTCGACCCGCGGCAGCGGCGCGTTGCGGTCCCAGTAGTCGAGGCTGTCGCGCTCGAACCACTTCGCCTTGAGGCGGTAGTAGCGGTGCGACAGCCGCGGATAGGCGCCCTGCACCGCGGCGACCAGCGCCTCGACCACCTCCGGCTCGACCCGGTTGGCGAGGTGGCGCGAATCGGCCACGTCGCGGAAGCCGCGCCAGCGGTCGGCGATCTCCTTGTCCTTGGCCAGCGTGTTGGTGATGAGCGTGAAGGTGCGCAGGTTGGCCCGAAAAACCCGGCTCAGGCTCTCGGCCGCCTCCTTGCGCACCGCCCCGTCGGCGTCCTGAAGCTTGTTCAGGGTCGGCTCCAGGGGCAGTTCCTCGCCGCGCAGGGGGAAGCGCAGCGAGGCGAGGGTCTCGTCGAACAGCCGGTTCCAGGCCGCCCGGCCGGTGACCGACTTCTCGAGGAACAGCTTCTCGGCCTCGTCGCTGAGCTGGTGCGGCTTCTCCCGGCGCACGTCCTCCAGCCACGGCCGGTAGCGGGCGAGCGGCGGCAGGGCGGTGGCGGCGTCGATGCGGGCATCCTCGACCCGGTTCAGCTCCAGGGTGAAGAACAGCAGGTCGCCCGAGGCGGTGGTGAGCCGCTCCTGGGTGTCGCCGTAGAACTTCGCCCGCGCCGGGTCGGTGGTGTCGCCGGAATAGACAAGGCCGGCATAGGACATCAGCCGGCCGAGCAGGTCCTCGATCGCCTCGTAGGCGGCGACCGCGGTGCCGAGGCGCTCATGCGCGTCATCGGCCGCCGCGAGGTCGGCGATCCGGCCGCGATAGGTCTCGGCGAAGCTCCGGCACTCGGCCTCGGCCCGCGCCATGTCGGCGGCGAAGGCCGGGTCGTCGAGGCCGGCATAGAGATCCGACAGGTCCCATTCCGGCAGCGGGCCGAGATCGACGGCCCGGGCCGTGGCCAGGGCGGCGCTCAGGGGCGACTCCGACGGCGCGGCAACTCGGCACGGCAGGGCTCGGCTCGACGTTGACCTCGACATGGACCTCGACATGGACACGGGGATCCTCTGACTTCGGGGCGCCGGGGACGCGGGGCGCCGGCAGGGGGAGCGCTCGACATATCGGCGCCGCCCTTCCGCAATCAACCGGGGCGACCGCCGCCCGGCCGGTGCGGCAGCGCCGCGCAGGCGGATCCCGGACCGGACGACAGGCATCGGGCGGGCCGCCGGGAAAACTTGTGATTGACGTTAAGCGCGACTTTACGCTTCTGACGCAGCATCCGGCTCGAAACGAAACAGCGACGCGACGCGCGCCGGTCGTCCGGCTCCGCGCCGGCGCCGCGCCTCGCGCTCCGCGAAGGGAACGAGATGCCGACCACGGTCCTCATCGTCGACGACGATCCCGTGCAGCGCCGACTGGCGGAGGCGATGGTGCGGCGCCTCGGCTTCGAGGCGGTGGTGGCCGAGGGGGGCGCCGAGGCCCTGACCCTGCTGCGGGCGCCGGATTGCGCCGTCGAGGTGGTGCTCCTCGACCTCGTGATGCCCGGCGGGCTCGACGGCATGTCGGTGCTGGCCGAGATGCGCAAGGCGTCCCTCGACGTGCCGGTGATCGTGCAGACCGCCAACGGCTCGATCGACGCGGTCGTCAACGCGATGCGCGCCGGCGCCGTCGACTTCGTGGTCAAGCCGGCGGGCGCCGAGCGGCTCCAGGTCTCGATCCGCAACGCCCTCCAGGTCGACCAGCTCCAGGACGAGATCCGGCGCATGCGCCGGCGCGCCTCCGGGGCGCTCACCTTCAAGGACCTCGCCTCGAAGAGCCCGGACATGGGCCGCATCATCCGCCTCGCCGAGCGGGCGGCGAAGTCCAACATCCCGGTGCTGATCGAGGGCGAGTCCGGCGTCGGCAAGGAGGTGCTGGCCCGGGCGATCCAGGGCTCGGGCGAGCGCCGCGGCAAGCCGTTCGTGACGGTCAATTGCGGGGCGATCCCCGACAACCTCGTCGAATCGACCCTGTTCGGCCACGAGAAGGGCGCGTTCACCGGCGCCACCGAGCGGCATCTCGGCAAGTTCGTCGAGGCGTCGGGCGGCACCCTGTTCCTCGACGAGATCGGCGAACTGCCGCTCGACGCCCAGGTCAAGCTGCTGCGGGCCCTGCAGGAGGGCGAGGTCGACCCGGTCGGCGGGCGCAAGAGCGTGCGGGTCGACATCCGGCTGATCTCGGCGACCAACCGCTCGCTCCTCGACCTCGTGAAGCAGGGCCGGTTCCGCGAGGACCTGTACTACCGCCTCAACGTCTTCCCGATGACCCTGCCGCCGCTGCGGGCCCGGCGCGAGGACATCCCGGACCTCGTGCGGTCGTTCTGCGCCCGCTTCGCCGCCGAGGAGGGCAAGCGGGTGCGCGGCATCGCCCCCGACGCGATGGCGCTGCTCGCCCGCTACGACTGGCCCGGCAACGTGCGCCAGCTCGAGAACGCCCTGTTCCGCGCCGTGGTCCTGGCCGACGGCGACGAGCTGACGATCGCGGAATTCCCGCAGATCGCCGCCCATGTCGACGGGTTCGAGGTCCGCATCCCGCCGGCGCCGAGCCTGCCCGAGGTGGTGAGCAACGCGCCGCTGCGCGAGGTGGTGCGGGTCGAGGTCCGCGATCCCCACGCGCTCTCCCTGGTCGAGGAGGAGACCGGCGAGATGAAGACCATGGAAGGTCTGGAGAGCGAGATCATCCGCCACGCGCTGCAATTCTACCGCGGGCGGATGTCCGAGGTGTCCCGCCGCCTCGGCATCGGCCGCTCGACGCTGTACCGCAAGCTGAAGGATCTCGGCATCGACGACGAGAAGGCGGAAGACGCAGCGTAAGCGCCGCCCTTCCGCTCGGGGGCCATCATTTCGCCGGGCGAATCGTGTCATACGGTTTCCGATTGATCGCTTCAGGCGACCGCGAGCGGTCACTTTCGCAACGCGGATTTCGGCTCGGCTCAAGCGCCGCGCGAGCCGATACGGTTTTCGGAACGGATCGTCCGAAAACCGTATCGGCCCGGAATCGTTCGGCCCGGCCTCCGCACTCCGCCGGAGGACGGGAAGGGAGCCGCGGCGGAACCGCAACAGTGTGGCAACCCCGCATGGGGCGTGCGTCATCGCACCCTCAAGCTCGGCTGTCGTGAGTTATGATCGCATCGGCGCCGGAGGTCCGGCCCCGTTTTCGGGAGACGAGCATGGCGCCCACGCGCAGGGCCGCCGCGGTGATCGCGGCGCTGCTGGCCGGACAGCCGGGCCTTTCGGGCGCCCTCGCCCAGGAGGCGGCCGCACCGGCGCCCGCCGCCGTCGAGGCTCCGCTTCCGGCATCCGGCCCCGCGCCGGCGGACCCGGCGCCCTCCTCGGCCCCCTCCCCGCAGGCGGGTATCGCGTCCGTGCCCTCCGCCGGCGTCCAGCCCGACCCTGTACCGCCCTCCGGTGGCGGCGTTGCGCCGGGCAACGAGGCACCCGCCGACGCCGCGCCGTCGCCGGCTGCCGAGGCGCCTCCGCCGCCGATGCCGGCCCCGGGCGATCCCATCGCCGAGGTGGTGGCGGCACGCCTCGCCGACGCGAATTTCAGCCTCGTGCGCCGCCTGCCGCGCAAGGAGCGCGAGGCGGTCCAGGCCTTCTACGCGCTCGGCGCCTTCAGGGCGGTGTGGATCGCCGACGGCGCCTGGACACCCGCGGCGAAGGCCGCCATCGCCCGGCTCCAGGCCGCCGGCGACGACGGACTCGATCCCCTCGCCTATCCGATCCCGCTCCTCGACGCGCCGCGCGCCGGCCCGGGCGACCTCGCCGAGGCCGACCTGAAACTCTCCGCCGCCGTCGCGCTCTACGCCCGCGACGCCCGCGGCGGCCGCATCGAGCCGTGGCGGCTGTCGAAGCACATCACGCCGAAGCTCGACCTGCCCGGCGCCGACACGGTGCTGACGCGCCTCGTCACCGCCGGGCCGTCCGCGGACGCGATGCTCCAGGGCTACAACCCGCAGCAGCCGGGCTACCTCGCCCTGAAGGCGAAGCTCGCGGCGTTGCGGGCGCAGCAGCCCGGCCGCGCGGTGCCGATGGTGCGCCTGCCAAAGGGCCCGACCCTGAGGACCGGGATGCGCGATCCGGCCCGGGTGCCGCTGATCCGCGCCCGCTTCGGCCTCGGCGGCGCCGCCGACGCCACCGCCTACGACGACGCGGTGGCCGGCGCCATCGCGGGATTCCAGCGTGAGCGCGGCCTGAAGGTCACCGGCCTGCTCACCCCCGACACCGTCGCGGCCCTGGCCGGGCCCTCGCCCGGGCGCCAGGAGGCGGACCTACTCTCCAACATGGAGCGCTGGCGCTGGTTGCCGGCCGACCTCGGCCAGACCCATGTCTGGGTCAACATCCCGGACATGAAGGTGCAGGTGGTGCGCGACGGCCGGGTCATCGACGAGAACCGGGCGATCATCGGCAAGCCCGACTCGCCGACGCCGGTCTTCTCCGGCGAGATGACCTACGCGGTGGTCAACCCGTCCTGGACCGTGCCGCCCTCGATCCTCAAGAACCAGTTCCTGCCGCGCCTCGCCCAGGATCCGAACTACGCCGCCCGGCTCGGCTTCGAGGTGGTGCGACGCGGCAACAGCATCGCGATCCGCCAGCCGCCGGGGGAGCGCAACGCGCTCGGCTTCATCAAGTTCATGTTCCCCAACGACCACGCGGTGTACCTGCACGACACCCCGAACCGGTCGCTGTTCTCACGCAGCGACCGGGCGCTGAGCCACGGCTGCGTGCGGGTCGACGACCCGTTCCGCTTCGCCCAGGTGGTGCTGGGTCCGACCTGGCCGACCGAGCGGCTGAAGAAGCTGATCGGCAAGGGCGAGCGCACCGTGATGCTGCCGCAGAAGCTGCCGGTCCACCTCGCCTACTTCACCACCGTGGTCGACGGGACCGGGACCGTGCGCACCGCGCCCGACATCTACGGTTTCGACGCCCGGGTGAAGGTGGCCCTCGGCCTCGCGAGCGAGGCGCCCCCCGCTCCCGAGGTGCGCAAGCCGAAGCCCAGGCCGGCGCCGCCGGCCAACGTCGCCCAGCACACACCCCGTCCGCGCCACCGCGCCGCCGAGGCGGCGGAGATCCCTGCCGGCTCCGCACCCGGGGTGGTGCAGCCCGACGACGGGTACTACGCGCCGCCGATGTTCCGGCGCGGCTGGTGGTAGGAACGCCGCTTGCCGCATGACCCGGGGTCAGAGACAAGGCCCGGACGGTTCGGGAGGGTGGGCATGACCGGTGACGACGACTACGTGTACGACGAGGCGCTCGGCGAGTGGCGTCCGGCGAGCGAGGTGGCGGTCGCCGCGGCTGCGTCCGCGGTCGAGGTCCGCGACTCCGCCGGCACCCTGCTGGCCGACGGCGATTCCGTCACCCTCATCAAGGACCTGAAGGTCAAGGGCGCGAACCAGACCCTGAAGCAGGGCACGGTCATCCGCTCGATCCGGCTCACCGACGACCCGGACGAGATCGACTGTCGCCACGATACCATCAAGGGGCTGGTGCTGCGGACGGAGTTCGTGCGCAAGCGGTGAGCGCCGCGTCCTGCCGCCATCTGCCGGGCGTTGCGTTCGGAAGCTGTGGCTGAACAAGCGTCCTCGTGCCCGAGATCGTCGGAATGAACGCCTCGCTCCTCAGGGCCGTGACCACGATGAGGCCGATGGTCACGGGTGCGATAATCGCCGTGGCAGTCGCGATGAAGAGTTGTCGCCAGAAGTTGCCAGCCGCCTTGACTTCGCGGACGATGGCGCCTTTCAGCGTCTCCTGGCGCGCCTCCTCGATCTCGTCAGCCATGTAGGCGCGCGCAGCTACATCGAAGAACGTGGCGGCTCGACTCCGCATCTGATCGAGCTGATAATCTGTGATGTTTCCGATCCAGACTTCGACCTCGGCCTCGGACGGGGGATGACCGCGGGCGGCGGTGTGATGGGAAAGCCACTCGCGCCGCTCGAAGGCAAACAGCGCATAGGTGATGAAGGCCTCGACCGGAGGCGAGCCGGCCCCGCCAGTGAGCTTCTCGAAGACCTCACGGTCGTTGGTCGGCATCACTTCGTCTTCGGAAAGATCCGATTGCTTTGACGCCCGTAGCTGACAGACCGGAAGGCGCCGGTCTGGTCGGCGGCGTTCGACAACGCCGCATGCACACGGGCGACATCAGCCTGCGTCATCGATTTCCGGTGGACGACCGTAACGAACCGGTCGTCTCCGGAGAACCTGACGCTCTCACCTTTCCTCGCGGCCATCATCCACCTTTCGGCGTTGCCCCGTCTTGGTTCAAGCCCGAAAAGCCTCCGCAAGCGGCAGATGATGAACATAATCTGCCCCTGCGGCAGCGCAACCATCTTCTTGCCGACGGTGCCCGATCAGCCCAGGCTGGGGATTGCGAGCTCCGAAAGGTCGGCTCACTTGACGAAGGTCAGACCCGCACGGCCCGTCGCCGGATCAACAGCGACCGCCCGGTAGAAGCACGAGCGCCGCCCGGTGTGGCAGCAGCCGCCGTCGCCCGCGACCCGCACCCGCAGCAGCAGGGCGTCCTGGTCGCAATCGACCCGCATCTCGACCACGGTCTGGACCTGCCCGCTGGTGGCGCCCTTGTGCCAGAGTTCGCCCCGCGAGCGCGACCAGTACCACGCCTCGCCGGTCTCCAGCGTCCGCGCCAGGGACTCGCGGTTCATGTGGGCGAGCATCAGGGGCGCGCCGGTCTCGGCATCGACCGCGAGCGCGGTGATCAGCCCGTCCGCCCCGAAGCGGGGTGTGAAGGCCGTGCCCTCCTCGACCTCGGCCCGGGTCCCGGGTTCGGCGAAGCGCGCGCTCATCGCCTGTCGCGCACCAGGGTGAGGAAGCGCACCTGCTCGGTCGGGTCCTGCTTGAACACGCCGGTGAACTGCGTCGTCAGGGTCGAGACGCCGGACTTCTGCACCCCGCGCATCGCCATGCACAGGTGCTCGGCCTCGATCATCACTGCGACGCCGCGGGGATTGAGGGCGGAATCGATGGTCTCGGCGACCTGCGCCGTCATCGTCTCCTGGGTCTGGAGCCGGCGGGCATAGGCATCGACCACCCGGGCGAGCTTCGACAGGCCGACCACGCCGCGACGGGGATAGTAGGCGATGTGGGCGTGGCCCATGAACGGCACCATGTGGTGCTCGCAATGGGAGTGGAACGGGATGTCGCGCACCAGCACGATGTCGCTGTAGCCCTCGACCTCCTCGAACACCCGGTCGAGGATGGTCTGCGGCTCCTGGCGGTAGCCGCCGAAGATCTGCTCGTAGGCCTTCACCACCCGCTGCGGCGTCTCGACGAGCCCCTCGCGGTCGGGGTCGTCGCCGGCCCAGCGCAGTAGGGTGCGCACCGCCGCCTCGGCCTCCTGCCGGGTCGGCCGGTCGGAGATCCGCTCCGGGCGCGGGTCGCGGGTCTTGTCGGCGGCCTCCGGCATCCGGACCGACAACGACTTCAGCACCGCATCCATCACGCCTCCCGCCCGGCCTGATCGGGCACACTCACGATAAGCCCCCGGCCTCTGACGCCGGTGCGGGGCAGCCATGCCGACGCACGCAGCGTTCCCGGGCGCGTCATCCCTCGCGGCCAGACGTCGTGGCGCCTATATCATGGCTCCTCACCTCCGGCGCAATGCACCGGATGCACGCCTGTTCCTCGTGCCATCGCGCGTCGGGGCGGCGCCGTCATCCTCGCCGAAAGTCCAGGCCGCCATGCTGAGCGACATCTACAACACGCGCATCCTCGAACTCGCCGCCGACATCCCCCGCCTCGGGCGGCTGCCGGTCCCGGAGGCGAGCGCCAGCAGGCACTCGAAGCTGTGCGGCTCGACCGTGACCGTGGATCTCGTCACCGAGGACGGCGTGGTCACCGATTTCGCCCACGACGTGAGGGCCTGCGCCCTCGGACAGGCCGCCTCGTCGCTGATGGCCCGGCACGTCGTCGGCACCCGGGCCGAGGACCTGCGCGCCCTGCGCGACGGCGTGCGGCGGATGCTCAAGGAGGGGGCCTCCGCACCCGAGGGTCGCTTCTCCGACTTCGCCGTGCTGGAGCCGGTGCGGGAGTTCAAGGCCCGCCACGCCTCGACGCTGCTGACCTTCGACGCGGTGGTGGACGCCCTCGACCAGATCGAGGCGCGCCGGGCCGGCGCCCCGGCCGCGTGAGACAGGATCGAGCGGAGTCCGGCCGGATGCGGCCCGGCCGCCTCGCCGCGCACGGAGCGATCCGGGCCTACCAGCTCACCCTGTCGGGGCTGGTCGGGCGCCAGTGCCGGCACTGGCCGTCCTGCTCGGCCTATGCCGACGAGGCGATCCAGCGCCACGGCGTCTGGGCCGGCGGGTGGATGGGGCTCGCCCGGATCTGCCGCTGCGGCCCGTTCGGCACCCACGGCATCGACCTCGTCGCCGAGACCGTGCCCGAAGGCGCCCGGTGGTACCGCCCCTGGGCCTACGGCCGCTGGCGCGGCGTCAACGCACCCTCCCCCTTCGCCTGCGAGGCGGTGCCCGGCGCGGATTCCTGATCGCCGCTCCCTGGCAATTGCCGACTCGGCTGGTATGACGTCGCCTCCCGGCGCGGGCGCCGCGCGGCGCGCCGCCCGGGATCCATCCCTTCATCCCCGCTTACCTGCACGGTGCGCAGGAGTGAGCCCGCGGAGATCCGAGACGACCATGCCGATCCTGACATTTCCCGACGGCGCCACCCGCTCCTTCGACGCTCCGGTGACCGGCCGCGCCGTCGTCGACGGCATCGCCAAGTCGCTCGCCAAGCGCACGGTGGCGATGGCCCTCGACGGCCGGGTGCGCGACCTCGACGAGACGATCGCGGACGACGCCCGCATCGAGTTCCTCGACCGCGCCGACCCGCGGTCGCTCGAACTGATCCGCCACGACTGCGCCCACGTGCTCGCCGAGGCGGTGCAGTCGCTGTGGCCGGAGACCCAGGTCACGATCGGCCCGGTGATCGAGAACGGATTCTACTACGACTTCCACCGCGAGACCCCGTTCTCGCCCGACGACTTCCCGGCGATCGAGGCGCGGATGCGCGAGATCATCGCCCGCGACGCCCCGTTCACCCGCGAGGTCTGGGCTCGCGACGACGTGCGGGCCCTGTTCGAGAGCAAGGGCGAGGCGTTCAAGGTCGAGCTGGTCGACGCGATCCCGCCGGGCGAGGACCTGAAGATCTACCGCCAGGGCGAGTGGTTCGACCTCTGCCGCGGCCCGCACATGACCTCGACAGGCAAGGTCGGCACCGCCTTCAGGCTGATGAAGGTGGCGGGTGCCTACTGGCGCGGCGATTCCACCAAGCCGATGCTGAGCCGCATCTACGGCACCGCCTGGGCGAGCCAGGCCGACCTCGACGCCTACCTCCACCGCCTGGAGGAGGCCGAGCGCCGCGACCACCGCCGCCTCGGCCGCGAGATGGACCTGTTCCACTTCCAGGAGGAGGGGCCGGGCGTCGTGTTCTGGCACGCCAAGGGCTGGACGGTCTTCCAGGAGCTGATCGCCTACATGCGCCGGCGCCTGAAGGGCGACTACGCCGAGGTCAACGCGCCGCAGATCCTCGACAAGGCGCTGTGGGAGACCTCCGGCCACTGGGACTGGTACCGCGAGAACATGTTCGTCACCAAGACGGAGGACGAGCGGGTTTTCGCGATCAAGCCGATGAACTGTCCCGGCCACGTCCAGATCTTCAAGCACGGGCTGAAATCCTACCGCGACCTGCCGCTGCGGCTGGCCGAGTTCGGGTCGGTGTCGCGCTACGAGCCGTCCGGCGCCCTGCACGGGCTGATGCGGGTGCGCGCCTTCACCCAGGACGACGCCCACGTCTTCTGCACCGAGGACCAACTCGCCTCCGAGTGCCTGAAGATCAACGACCTGATCCTCTCGACCTATGCCGATTTCGGCTTCGACGAGATCGTGGTGAAGCTGTCGACGCGGCCCGAGAAGCGCGTCGGCTCCGATGCCCTGTGGGATCACGCCGAGGAGGTGATGACCCGGGTGCTGGCGCAGATCGAGGAGCAGTCCGGCGGCCGGATCCGCACGGCGATCAACCCGGGGGAAGGCGCCTTCTACGGCCCGAAGTTCGAGTACGTGCTGCGCGACGCCATCGGCCGCGACTGGCAATGCGGCACGACGCAGGTCGACTTCAATCTTCCCGAGCGGTTCGGTGCCTTCTACGTCGACGCCGACGGGCAGAAGAAGACCCCGGTGATGGTCCACCGCGCGATCTGCGGCTCGATGGAGCGGTTCGCCGGCATCCTGATCGAGCATTTCGCCGGTCACTTCCCGCTCTGGCTCGCGCCGGTCCAGATCGTGGTCGCGACGATCACCGGCGAGGCCGACCCCTACGCCCGCGCCGTGCTGGCGGCGGCCGAGGCCGCGGGCCTGCGCGCCGAGGCCGACCTGCGCAACGAGAAGATCAACTACAAGGTCCGCGAGCACTCCCACGCCAAGGTGCCGGTGATGCTGGTGGTCGGCCGCCGCGAGGGCGAGGAGCGCACGGTCTCGGTTCGCCGCCTCGGCAGCCAGCAGACCCGCACCCTGCCCCTCGATCAGGCACTCGCCGAGTTCGTCGCCGAGGCCACCGCCCCCGACCGCCGCCGCGCCGCCGCCGTGGCAGCGAGCGAGCCGCCGGCCGACGCCACCCTCGACTCGCATCACGGCGAGGCGCCGACGCCCTGAGGCCACGACGTTCAGCGAGGGTCGCGCCGAAAGCGCGGCCCTCTTCATTTTCCCGACCAAGAACCTGTCGGGACGGCTGGACAGCCGCCCTCGCCCCGACTATACCCCCGCCATCGCCGCTGCCACAGCGCAGCTCGGCGGGCCCAGGTAGCTCAGTTGGTAGAGCATGCGACTGAAAATCGCAGTGTCGGCGGTTCGATTCCGTCCCTGGGCACCATCTTTCTGAGCATCCCATTCGGCTCAGAACCTATCTCGATCATCTGAAGACCGGTTGAGCTGAGTCGGCGCAAGCGCGTGATGCGATACTGCAACTCAGGCTCGTATGCCCGAGTGGCGTGGATCCCTACAGCTTCGACAACAGAGCCTTTTTCCCCGCTACTCAGAGCTTGGTCGGGTGCCGGCTTCTGCCGACGTCGGTTCCTCGATTGCGGCGGATGGACCATTGCCCGCCATGAATCGGGGTTGACGAAGCGCATTGCCCGCGCGGATCCGGCCAGATTCAGCCTTCATACCGGGCTCAGCGGGATCGCTGCGGGCGATCCCGCTGAGGTCCAGAAGCGGCCGGCGGCATTCACATCCGCCGCGCACGGCCGCAGGACGACTACGCGAAGGTGAAGTTGGCGGCCGAGAGGGCGCTGGCCTGGAGGTTCTGCAGCGTGACGCTGTCGCCCGCGCCGTAGGCGATCACCAGATCCGCCCCCTCCTGCCGGGTCGCCGCCTGCACCGCCGCGAAGTCCGCGAACGCCCCGCCGTTGAACGCGATCACGTCGGCTTCCGCCCCGCCGGTCACGAAGTCGCGGATCACGTCCCGGCCGTCGCCGCGCCCGAGCCCGAAGATGTCCGGCCCCGCCCCGCCAGTCAGCACGTCGTCCCCGGCATTGCCGAACAGCAGGTCGAAGCCCGCCCCGCCCTCGATCGTGTCGCTGCCGGCTCCGCCCGAGAGGTCGTCGCCGCCCTCGCCGCCGAACAGGCGGTCGTCGCCGTCCTCGCCGCGCACGTAGTCGGTGCCGGCATCGCCGGTGAGATGGTCGTTGCCGGTGCCGCCATAGACGAGGTCGTCGCCGTCCTCGCCGTAGACGCCGTCGTTGCCGTCGTCGCCGAACAGCAGGTCGTCGCCCTCCTCGCCGTGGACCTCGTCGTTGCCGAAGCCGCCCGAGCCGAAATCGTTGCCTGAACCCGTGCCGACGAAATCGTTGCCGTCCTCGCCGTAGACCTGATCGGTGCCAGCGCTGCCGAACAGCGTGTCGGTGCCGGTACCGCCGTAGACACGGTCGTCGCCGTCGTTGCCGTCGACGAGATCGTCGTCGTCGTCGCCGAACAGGAGGTCGTCGCCGGCCTCGCCGAGCACGGTGTCGTTGCCGAAGCCGCCCGAGCCGAAGTCGTTGCCGGCGCCGCCGCGCACCGAATCGTTGCCGTCCTGGCCGAAGGCCAGGTCGTCCCCGGCTCCGCCGAACAGCTTGTCGTCGCCTCCGAGCCCGAACATCGTGTCCTGCCCGGCGCCACCCCTCACTGCATCGTTCGAGGGCCGACCCCGTCAGCGTGTCGTCGCCGGCTCCTCCCGACACCGGGGTGCCGTCGTTGAGGATGCTCGTCACGATGCCGAGAACCTCCGACTGCGACAGGCCGTCGGTGGCGGTCGCCGGCGTGCCATAGATGGTCACGCCGAGATCCTCCGCGTAATAGGTCAGGTGGTGGTGGTCCTCGAAGGCGTCGGCGAGCAGGGCCAGACCGGCGAGCTTGGTCGCATCGGAACTGCCGGGAGCGAAGAAGCTGCCTGCGAGGGCGAGTTGCGCGACCGAGAGGGGATCGCCGAGATAGGTCGGTTCGCCGAAGCGGACGATCTGGTCGCTGTAGAGGAAATCACCTTCGACGTTGATGGGCGTGGCGCTGTAGTTGCCGACCGGGTCGCCGTACTCGACATAGTTCGTCAGCGCCGAGACGGCATTCGTCGGGATGGCTCCCGAGGGAATGCCGGGGCCGCCATAGGTCTGGCCGGCCAGTCCGGTCATGGCGCCGACGAACATCGCCTCTCCGGCACCGAGGGAATGGCCGGAGAGATACACCTCGCCGGGCCCGACCGCGTCGATGACGCTGCGGGTGAACTCGACCGCCTGAAGATGCGTCGCCGGCACCTGTCCCCGGTAGATCTCGACATCCGCCAGGATCTGGGCGACGACGAATTTCGGGTTGTCCTCGAACCCGGTGAGGTCGGTTCCCTCGAACGCGACGATGACCTCGCCCGTCGACGTCCGCAACGCGGTGCCGAAGAAGCCGGTCGAGTCGTCGCGGAACTCGAGCGGCTGGCCGTTCACGAGGACCTGGGTCAGGCCGGGCGGAAGGGTGGCGTCCCGCCCATAGGCGTAATTCGCCGCGTTCAGGAAGTCGGACGTGGACGGCGTCGCCATGGGCGTGACTCCGAGCTGCAACCCGCCTCGCGAACCTGGGCGGTGGCAACACTGAGACACATGTTCCCGGTCGAGAACAAGCTAGCCTGTTGGGACCCGATCCGGACGATCCCGGAGAGTGCCGTCACCGATCTCCGTCAAGGATCTCCGAACCACCGGTTCGACTCGACCATGCGACCGGATCCGCGGTGCCGCAGGATGGCGGCGCCGATCCGGGACGGTGCCTCAGGGAGTCAGCATCGCCCTCGAATACTCGATGGTCTTGCGGCGCATGTCGGCGCCCGGATCGTCGCTGCTCTGGAGTTGCGCCGCGCACCGTTCGACCCGCTCGCGGAGTACGTGCAGACATCCGGGGGCGCGTTCCTCCAGGTCCAGGATGATCGAGTGCAGCACGAAGTCCAGGGCGTTCACCCGCGCCGTCAGATCGGCAACGACTGCGTACTCTTCATCCGTCACGGCAGACTCCTTCCGGCCTGAAGCGGGCTCCGATCGCGTCGCACGCGGATCCCGCTCCAGGTTGTTGATGTCGTTGCGGCGTCCGTGACGACGCGGCGCGCGCGCCGTCGGAGAATGCGCCGGGGCTACGAGGCAAACGCTTGTCTCCCCCTGCGGCATCCCTGATTACCGCTCATCGTCGGCGGGGTGTGCTCGCCTCCCCCGGGGACGGGCACCGCGGAACCCGCCTCCGCTATCGCGTGGGCCGGCTCACTGCGACTGCTCGCGCGTGACCAGGGGACGGTTCGGCGCTGCCTCCTGCCTGTCCTGGTACAGGGGGATGATCGCGCGGACCCAGGCGCGGGTGTCACGTCCGCCGTAGTTGCGCTCGACCACGTCGCGCGTCACGTAGGTCTGGAGGGTGACCGGCCCGAAATTGTATCCGACGAGTCCGCCGACCGCGATCTGTCCCTGAGGGCGTGCGCCCATCGCGCCGGTAGGCAGGTCCGTCGACGCGAACGCGACGCCGCCGAGCTGCCACTTGCCGAAGGTGCGCATCACCGTGAAGTCGAGGTTCATGTAGTCCGGGTACAGCACGCCGAACGGTGATCGCTTCTCGAGGAAATGGCCGTAGAACAGGTGGGCGGTCACGTTCCAGTTGTTGCCGATGTAGCTCCCGGCGAACCGGTGGGTCAGCGAGGGGGACTGGGTCAGGAAACGGGTGTCGTTCGGCAGATAGCCGCCGATCAGGTAGCTGAAGCCGAAGTCATTGCCGAGATCCCAGGCGAGCTGGCCGGCCAGCAGGGGCTGCCCGAGGCCGCTCTGATACGGAGTCCCCCCGAAACTGGCCGCCGTGTACGAGCCCCCGGCAAAGAGCTGAAGCCTTCCACCGGCGATGTCCCACGGCGTCGCCCAGGCGAGGGTCAGGCCGTTGACGTTGATCGGCGTCAGGCCCGTGGTTTCGCGCACGCCGAAGTTGCTCGTGGTGATCAGATAGAGGCCGTGCGGGATCTGCGCGCCGACGGGAAGGCCGAGCGATTGGCCCGGCTGGGCCGCGGAGCCCGCCCAGGCCGCTCCGGTGCCGAGAATGCCCGATGCCGCCAATCCGACCGAGGCCGCGAGGGCACCCCGCCGCGCGCGGGCCCGAGACTGCATCGCCCGCCGCGGATGCGACGTCGCCGGGGGAAGCGTGCCGGTCGACCCGCTGGTTTCCTCGCCGCGCTCCGAAGCCTTGGCCGGGTCCGAAGCCTCGGCCGAGCCGGGTCGTGCGGTCGCCCCGCATCGGTAGAATCGGGAATGACGAAGGCGTGGCATCTTTCCTCCCCTTGCGACAGATGTTTTTTTCTGGATTTTTATGCGTCTTGCGAGGAGCCCCTGGCAAGAGGCGGCGTGGGGTTCTCCATTTCCTTCCGGAAGGATGTGTCATCCCGTAGGACACCCCGCGATGTTCACCTTGCCTCACCCAGTGGTTGATTTCTTCTCCGGATGCGACGTCTGGGTGAACGGACCGGCACACCGCAGGTCGCGCCCCGGCAAGCTCCGGCGTCGAGCGCCGGGCGGATCTGACAGCGGGATCGGCCGAAGGAGGGCGATGGGTCGGTCCCCTCTCCCCGCGAGGCGGCGCGCTGGTCGGAACGCCGCCTCCCTGTGGCCGTCATGATCCGGGCGTCCGCGTTACCGGAGGCGCGGGTTGACGGCCCAGTTCGAGGCGCTCGGCGCCCGCAGCACGCCGGACGGATCGGCCTTCATCGGCGAGCCGAGGAGCTGCCCGGTGCCACGGCCCTGCCAGTACACCGACCGCGGGTCATGGTAGGGGTGCTGGACGTAGGTGCTCATGTGGGCTCCGCCCGCCTGCATCCGGCCGTCGCCGCCACCGTCGGCCAGGGCGAAGCTCGGCGCCAGCGCAGCGACAGCAAAGATGGTCGCGATCGTCAGCTTGGTCATGTCTCTCTCCGTTGCGTGGGTGCAGTCCGTTCCTCGATGCTTTCGTCAGCGTCTCGGTGATCTGCATCTGCTACGGAAATGAACCTAGATCATCAGCGGCATCCCGCATGTGCGCGAGCACACACTCACGGATGTATTGTTTAATCCGTCGATTTTCGATGCGATGTGCGGTCCGTCACCTCGGGAAGAAATTTCGTTCGTCGGGCGGGATTAAGTTTCGACAACAGCGTCAGGCCGCATCCCCATGAGGTGATCGTCGCCGAACGACGCAGATCCACACGACGGACATTGCCGGCTCCCGAAGCCGCGATATCTCGCGTTCGAGGACGTGACGATGACAGGGAGAAGGCCGCATGCGGGAGGCGCTGACGGCGGTGCCGTATTGCGGCCCGGCACCGCTTCCGGGCGAGTTGTCCGGCGCGTGGAATCTCGATCCCTGGCTCATCGCCGGCCTGGGCGCCGCGGCCCTCGGCAGCGTGGTCGTCCCGCGCGGCCCGGATCGCGGCGGGAGCCGCCTGTGCCTCGCCCTCGGGCTGCTGGTGCTCGCCGTCGCCTTCGTCTCGCCGCTCTGCGCCCTCGCCTCCGCCCTGTTCTCGGCCCGCGTCGCCCACCATCTCCTGCTGGTTTCGGTCGCCGCCCCGCTCCTCGCGCTGGCCGTCCCCGCCTCGGGCCGACGCGCCGGGACACGGCTGCTCGCCCTGGTTCCCGCCCAGATCGCCGCCCTGTGGCTGTGGCACGCGCCCGCGCCCTACGCCGCCGCCCTGTCCAGCGACGCCGTGTACTGGCTGATGGAGACCACGCTTCTCGCCTCCGCCGTTCTGATGTGGCGCGAACTCCTGGCGCGGGACACGCCGGCCCTGTGCGCCGGCCCTCGCCCATCTCGCGGTCGTCGTACCGATGGGATTGCTCGGGGCGCTCATCACCTTCGCCCCGGTGCCGCTCTACGCGGCGCACCTCGCCTCGACCGGGCCCTTCGGCCTCTCGGCCCTGGAGGACCAGCAGCTCGCGGGCCTGCTGATGTGGGTGCCGGCGATCCTGCCCAACATCGCGGCCGCCCTGACGTGCCTGCTGCGAGTGGTGCGGCAGGGCGAGACCGTCGTCGGCGGAGCCGCGCGGGCACCCGTCGCCGGTGGAGCGGCGCGGGCACCCGTCGTCCGCGGAGCGGCGCGGGCATGATCGTCGTCTGGCTGAAACTGCTGCACGTCGCCTCCCTGGCGGTCTGGGCCGGCGGGATCCTGCTGATGCCGCTTCTGCTGGGGCAGCGTGAGGTCGCCGGGGAAGGGCCGCCCCTCCACCGCCTGCACGCCTTCACGCGCTTCGCCTATATCGGCGTCGTATCCCCGGCCGCCTTCGTGGCGATCGCCTCGGGCACCGCGCTCATCGTCGAGCGGGGCATCGCGGCGCCGTGGTTCGCCCTCAAGCTCCTCCTCGTCGGGGTGCTCGTCGCCCTCCACGTCTGGATCGGGCTCCTCGTCCTGTCGATCTTCGACGAGGGCGGCCGCTTCGCCCGCTGGCGGGTGACGGCGAGCGTCGTCGTGCTGTGCGGTCTCATGACGGCGGTCTTCTGGCTCGTCCTCGCCAAGCCGGACATCCCCCTCGCGGTCCTGCCGGCATCGCTCCTGCGGCCGGGCGGCCTGCGCACCCTCGCCGAGGGTCTCATTCCTGGTCTGACACCATGATGCCGACGCCGTGATGCAGCATCAGCTTCCCGCCGTGCCAGCCCGCCAGACCGGTGAACACCGCGCCGAGCCCCGAGAGCGCGAGGCCGAGCGGCAGCACCGCGTCGGCGTCGGCGAGGCGGACGACGTAGTTCATGCCGCAGATCGAGATGAACATCATCGCGGCGGTGGCATGGGTCCAGCTCGCGGCGCGGGAGCGGATGCCCGGGACGAGCAGAAGTTCGGCGGTGCCGACGAGGCCCGCGGCGATGCCGGTGGCGAAGGCGGAGCCCGCCGACCACAGGCCGGCGCGCAGCCAGAACGGGTCGCCGCCCCACCAGTAGAACAGGTCGATGCCGAGCGTGGCGACGGCGAGCGCGATCGGGAAATGCACCGCCATGGCGTGGATCGGGTGGCCGACGATCGCGACCGCCGAACTCACGTCCTGCTCGGCGACCGCGCGGATCACCGGGCTCGGATCGGACGTCGACTTGCTCATGGAGGCTCCGTCGTTCGGTTCGGGCGGCGCGCCGCCGGCATGATCCCGGCAATTGGCGTCGGCGGCTGCGCCGGCAAGCTCTCGATCCTCGATCCCGCCGGACCGGCGGCCGGCGCGACCGCCCTGCTGTGGTGGGTGATGCTGGCCGGCGCGACCGCGAGCTTCCTCCTCGTCGTCGCCCTCGTCGCGGTCGCGTTCCTGCGGCCCGGCATCGGCGCCGGCATCCCGCCGCGCCGCTGGCTGGTCTGGGGCGGGCTCGCCTTTCCCGGAACCGTGCTCGCCGCCCTCCTGGTCTTCGCCCTCGCGACCGGGGAGCGGCTCCTGCCCCATCCGGGCAGCGGCGCGACGGTGGTCGAGGCCGTGCCGGAGCAATGGGCGTGGACCTTCCGCTACGCCGGCGGCCGGGAGACCCGCGACATCCTCCACCTCCCCGCCGGCCGCCCGGTGGACGTGCGCGTGATCGGAACCGACGTGATCCACTCCTTCTGGGTGCCGCGCCTCGGCGGCAAGGTCGACGCGATCCCGGGCCATGTGAACACGATCCGCCTGCGCGCGGACCGCCCCGGCCGCTACGGCGGGGTGTGCTCGGAATTCTGCGGCACCGGCCACACCTCGATGACCTTCACCGCCGTCGCGCACGAGGCCGGCGCGTTCGAGGAGGCCGTCTCCGCCGCCTCCGGCACGTCCCTGGAGGGGACCCGATGAGCGACGCCGCCCGCCCCCTCGTCTCCGGCGGCGCCGCGCCGCGGGACACGGATACCCCGGAGGACCTCACCCCGGCCCAGCGCGACCTCGCCCGCATCTGGGAGACGCCGCCCGGCTGGGGCCGCCTCGCCGCGGTCAACCACACGGTGCTCGGGCGCCGCTTCATCGTGGCGGCCTTCGTGTTCTTCGCCATCGGCGGCGTGCTCGCGATGCTGATCCGCGCCCAGCTCGCCTCGCCGCGCAGCGCCTTCGTCGGGCCGGAACTCTACAACCAGATCTTCACCATGCACGGCACGGTGATGATGTTCCTGTTCGCCATCCCGATGTTCGAGGGGCTGGCGATCTACCTGCTGCCGAAGATGCTCGGCGCCCGGGACTTCGCGTTTCCCCGCCTCACCGCCTTCGGCTTCTGGTGCTACGTCCTCGGCGGCACGATCCTCGTCGCGGCGATGCTGCTCGGCATCGCCCCCGACAGCGGCTGGTTCATGTACACGCCGCTCTCCTCGGGCCGCCACTCGCCGGGGATCAACGCCGACATCTGGCTCCTCGGCGTCACCTTCGTGGAGATCTCGGCCATCGCCGCGGCGGTCGAGTTCACGGTCTCGATCCTCAAGTTCCGCGCGCCGGGCATGAGCCTGTCGCGGATGCCGCTGTTCGGCTGGTACGTCCTCGTCACCGCCGGGATGATGCTGGTCGGCTTCCCGCCGCTGATCCTCGGCTCGGTGCTGCTGGAGGCCGAGCGCGTCCTCGACCTGCCGTTCTTCGACCCCGCCCGCGGCGGCGACGCCCTGCTGTGGCAGCACCTGTTCTGGCTGTTCGGACACCCGGAGGTCTACATCATCTTCCTGCCGGCGGCGGGCCTCGTCTCGACCATCCTGCCGGTGCTGGTCCGGCGCGAGATCCTCGGCTACGCCGCGATCGTGGTGTCGATCACCGTGATGGGCTTCCTGTCCTTCGGGCTGTGGGTCCACCACATGTTCACGGTCGGCATTCCGCACCTCGCCCAGGCGTTCTTCTCCGCCGCCAGCGTGCTCGTGGCGATCCCGACCAGCGTCCAGATCTTCCTGTGGATCGGCACGATGATGGCGGGGCGCCCGAGCTTCAGCGTGCCGATGCTCTACCTCGTCGGGTTCTTCGTCGTCTTCGTCTGCGGCGGCCTGACCGGGGTGATGCTGGCGATCGTGCCGTTCGACTGGCAGGTCCACGACACACACTTCGTCGTCGCCCACATGCACTACGTCCTCGTCGGCGGCTTCATCTTCCCGATGCTGGCGGCGGCGTACTACTACCTGCCGCACGTCACCGGCCGCGAGCCGCTCTACGGCGTCGGCAAGCTCGCCTTCTGGCTGATCTTCGTCGGCTTCAACCTGACCTTCCTGATCATGCATCTGACCGGCCTGCTCGGGATGCCGCGCCGCTACGCGAGCTTCCCGACCGGCTACGGCTGGGACTGGCCCAACCTGATCTCCTCGGTCGGCGGCTTCATCACCACCGCCGGATTCGCGCTGTTCGCGATCGACATGCTGTTCCAGCTCCGCTTCGGCCGCCGCACGAAGCCCGATCCCTGGGGGGCGGAAACCCTCGAATGGGCGATGCCGCTGCGGCCCCGCGCCTACGCCTTCGCCTCGCTCCCGACGGTGTCGAGCCGGACGCCCCTGCGCGACGCGCCGGGCCTCGGCGCCGCGCTCGAACGGGGCGAGGGCCATCTCGCAACCCCGCGCAACCGCTGGCAGGAGACGCTGGTGGTGGACATGGCGAGCGGCGAGCCCGAGCACATCGCGATCCTGCCGCGTCCGACGATCCTGCCGCTTCTCACGGCGCTCGCCATCGCGGGGATCGTGCTCGCGCTCCTGTTCAAGCTGTTCTGGCTCGCGCCCGCCGCCGCCGCCGCGATGGTGGTCCTGCTGCTGCTGTGGAGCCGCGACGCCGGGCAGCGGCAGGACCACGGCCTCCTCGATGCCGGCCGCGGCCTCGCCCTGCCGCTCCACGCCGAGGTGGCGCGGCCGGCCTCGTGGTGGGGCGTGGTGTTCCTCCTCGCCGCCGACGCCACCGCCTTCGCGTCGCTCGTCTTCGGCGCGCTGTTCCTGTGGCTCGTCGCGCCGGGCTGGCCGGGGCCGGAGGTGGTGCCGCTGCCGCCGGCCAAGGCGCTGGCGCTGGCCGCCGCCGTCCTGGCCGCTGCCGTCGCGGGCCGCGCCGCCGTGGCGGCGCTGCGCCGCTCGGTGCCGGCCGCCGCTCTGGCGCTGTGGGCCGCCGCCGTCGCCGAGGCCGCCGCCCTCGGGCTCGCGCTGTGGCTGATGCTCGCCGACGTGCCGGCCCCCACCAGCCACGCCTCCCTCGCCATGACGGCGGCCTTCCTCGCCTTCGTCGCGCTCCATGCCGGCATCGGCGCGGTGCTGGCGGCGCTCGGCGTCTGGCGCTGCGTCGCCGGCTACGTCTCGGTGCGGCGCGCGGCGGATCTGCGGATCGGCGTGCTGTGGCACGACTACACGGCCGCGACCGCCCTCCTAAGCCTCGTGTTCCTCGCCGCCCTGCCCTGGCTGGTGCCGCTGCGGAGCCTCGCCCGGCCATGAGCGTCAGGAACCTGATCGCCGCGGGCTCCGCCGCCGACCTGCTGCTGCTCTGCGCCGGCCTCGTGGTGTGGAGCTCGGCCTTCGTCGCGCTCTACGCCGCGCTCTCCCTCGGCTGCGCGTTCGGCTGGGACGCGGTGGCGCTCGGTCCGGTCAGCCTTCAGCGCGGGATCCTCGTCGGGCTCTGGCTCGCCCATCTCGCGCTGATCGCCGCCCTGCTGGTCTGGCTCCGGCGGCGCGCCGCTCCCACGGAGGATCCCGGCCGGTTCCTCGCGCGGGCGACGCTGTGGGCGAGCGTCGTGGCCCTCGCGGTCACGGCCGCGAACTACGCTCCGATCCTCGGCCTGTCCGCCTGCCTGTAGCGGGCCGGGCCCGCGCGGTCCCGGCCCGATCCTCAGCGACCGGTGCCGGCCTGCCCCGGGCCGGTGCCGGGGGAGCCGCTGCCGGTCGGACCGCCGCCGTTGGCGGCCGAGCCCGGCCCCATGGCGGCACCGCTCGACCCTTGCGTCCCGACCGATCCCATGCTGCCGGGATTGTTGCCGCCGATGCCGTTGCCCGGCGGCTGGCTCGACATTCCCGAGCCGGTGGGCGAGGTCGAGGACGGCGCGGCACCCGAACCGTTGTTGATGCCCTGGGCCAGGGCGGGCGCGGCTGCGACCAGCGCGAGAACGAGACAGGAGGTACGGAACATCGATGGACTCCATCGGGGCTGTCGGGCGCGGGGCGCCACCGGTCCGGGGCAACGGGGGATGCCCGACGGCGTTCCGTCGCCGCGACGCCGGATCCCGGCCGGGGGTGAGCGGGCAGCGTGCGCGCCATGTGGACGGTCTGTCGCAGTTTCCGCAGCCGCGCTTCAGAATCTCCGGAACCGCGCACTGTTCTGAGGGTTTTCCGTCCAACTTGCTGCAACGCTTCGGGGCAGCCGCTCCAAGATAGACCAGCACTGACGGACAAACGGGAGTTCACCATGATCGGTTGGGCCATTACCTTCCTCGTCGTCGCCCTGGTGGCTGCTCTTCTGGGCTTCGGCGGCATCGCAGGCACCGCCATGGAAGCCGCCAAGATCGTGTTCTTCGTCGCGATCGTCCTGTTCGCCGTCTCGGCCATCTTCGGCCTGATGCGCGGTCGCTCGCCCCGCCTGTGACGTCCGGGTCCAAGCCGCGGGCCTTCCGCCTGCCTCCGGCCCCGGAGGCAGGCGTCCCGTCCTCCCCGGGTGCGGAGATCCCTCTGCAATCCGGCGTGACGGTGGTGGAGGAGCCGTTCGAGATCATCGAGGCGGCGGACGGCGCCGCGGTTCCCGTCGCTCCCAAGGCCGGCCCTCCCTGGGCCGGCCTTCTCATGTCGGCGCTGGCCGGCCTCGTGCTCCTCGGCGTCGGCCTCGCCACCGAGCGGTTGATCTCGGATCTCTTCTCCGCCGCGCCCTGGCTCGGGATCGTGGCACTCGTTCTCCTCGGGGTGGCGGTTCTCGCCCTGGCTGCGATCGTCTGGCGCGAGGTCGCCGGCGTGCTGCGCGAGCGGCGGATCGAGACGATCCGGGCGAGCGCCGCGGACGCCCTCGCGGCCCGGGACCATACCGGCGCGAAGGCCGTGGTGCGCTCGCTCCTCGGCCTCTACGCCGGCCGGCCCGGCATCGCCGCGGCCAGGGGCCGGCTCGATGCCCTCGACGACGCGATCCTCGATGTCGAGGACCGGCTCGGCATCGCCGAGCGCGAGATGCTCGCCCCCCTCGACCGGGAGGCCAAGGCGCTGATCGCCGAGGCCGCCAAGCAGGTCTCGGCCGTCACGGCGCTGAGCCCGAAGGCGATCGTCGACGTCGGCTTCGTGATCTTCGCCGCCGCCCGGCTGCTGCGCCGGATCGCCGCCCTCTACGGCGGCCGGCCGGGCTTCTTCGGCTTCCTGCGCCTCGCCCGCGCGGCGGTGGCGCATCTCGCCGTCACCGGCGGCATGGCGGTCGGCGACGGCCTCGTGCAGCAGGTTCTCGGGCACGGGCTCGCCGCCCGGCTGTCGGCCCGGCTCGGCGAGGGCGTCCTCAACGGCCTGATGACGGCGCGCTTCGGCCTCGCCGCCCTCGCGGTGTGCCGGCCCCTTCCGTTCGCGCGCGAGCCGGCGCCGCGGATCGGCGACGTCGCCGGGGAATTGCTGCGGGGTGCGGAGCGGGAGGAGTGATACGATGTCCGGACGATCAGTTCCGGACATCGTATCACCAGCCCGCGCGGCGGAGCTTTGCTCCGCACGCCTGAGCGAAGCCGGTTTCCGCATCGCGAAGCGATCCCCCAGGGATCGCCGAGCGATCATTCGGAAACCGTATGATGGTCCTGGTGGATCAGACCAGCGGCAAGCCGACGTAGTTCTCCGCCAGCACCGTCTGCGCCGCCTGCGACCCGCGGATATAGGCCAGTTCCGCCACCTGCATCCGCCGCGCGAAGGGATCCATGTCGGGGAAGCGGTGGGTGAGGCCGGTGAACCACCAGCTGAACCGCTCCGCCTTCCACACCCGGGCGAGCGCCCGGGCCGAGTAGCCGTCGAGACCGGCGGAATCCCCGTCGCGGTAGTGCCGCTCCAGCGCCTCGGCCAGCATCCGCACGTCCGAGACCGCAAGGTTGAGGCCTTTGGCTCCCGTCGGCGGCACGATGTGGGCGGCGTCGCCGGCGAGGAACAGCGCGCCGTAGCGCATCGGCTCGGCGACGAAGCTGCGCAGGGGCGCGATGCTCTTCTCGAACGAGGGGCCGCGCACGAGGTCGGCGGCGGCCTGCGGGCCGAGGCGCAGCGCCAGCTCGTCCCAGAACCGGTCGTCGGACCAGTCCTCGATCCGTTCGTCGAGCCCGACCTGGACGTAGTAGCGGCTGCGGCTCGCCGAGCGCATGCTGGCGAGGGCGAAGCCGCGCTCGTGGTTGGCGTAGATCAGCTCGTGGTTGACCGGCGGCACCTCGGCGAGGATGCCGAGCCAGCCGAACGGGTAGACCCGCTCGAACACCTTCAGCACGTCGGCCGGGATCGACGCCCGTCCGACGCCGTGGAAGCCGTCGCAGCCGGCGATGAAGTCGCAGGCGAGGCGGTGCTCGACGCCGTCGCGAACGTAGCGTACCGCCGGCGAGGAGCCGGCGACGTCCTCCAGGGCGAGGTCCCCGGCCTCGAACACGATGCGCACGCCGTGCGACTCGGCGGCGTCGAACAGGTCGCGCATCACCTCCTGCTGACCGTAGACCGTGACCGCCGAGCCGCCGGTCAGCGCCGCCATGTCGACCCGGAAGATCTCGCCGTCGTAGCCGATGTTGGTGCCGGTATGGACCAGCCCTTCGGCGCGCAGGCGGGCGTCGAGACCGAGTTCGGCCATCAGCGCCACGGTGCCCTGCTCCAGCACGCCGGCGCGCACCCGGCCCTCGACGTAGTCGCGGGTGCGCCGCTCCAGCACCACCGCGTCGATGCCCGCCCGGGCGAGGAGATGCCCGAGGAAGAGGCCGGCCGGTCCGGCGCCGATGATCGCGACCTGCGTGCGCATGATGGTTCCATCCCTGACGAGGCCACCGTCGCGGGCGCGGCGGCTCATGCGGCGAGACTGCCGCGGCGGTTCCGGGATGACGATGGACGAGCCGGCGAATAACTTGGATTTTTCGCAACGCTCCTCCGCGCCCGCGAGCCTGCCGCCGATGCCCGCCCCGCCTCCGCAAGCCGCTGCCGTGCCGCACTTCTTCCTCTACGGAGAGGCGCCTCGGGACGTCGACGACCACTTCCTGCACCTCGAAGCCTTGGACGATCGCAGCCGGCCGAACCGCTGGACCATCCGTCCGCACGTCCATTCCGGCCTGCATCAGATCCTGCACATCCATACCGGGCGGGGCGGGATGCGCGCCGAGGCCGAGACGCTGGACTTCGCCGCACCCTGCCTGCTGACGGTGCCCGCCGGCACCGCCCACGGCTTCGGCTTCGCGGACGCCACGGCCGGGGCGGTCCTCACCCTGTCGGACCGCTACCTGCGCGACCTCGGCCGGCGCGAGCCGGACCTCGCCGGGCTGTTCGCGCGGCCGGCGGCGACTCCCCTCGCCGAGGGGGAGGCGGTGGTCGGCGACGCGGTGGCGGAGATCGCCCGGGAACTCGCCTGGGCTGCGCCGGGGCACCGGGCTGCCGTCGAAGGGCACCTTCTGATCCTGCTCGTGGCGGCCCTGCGGGCGGCGCAGGGCGCCCGGGGCGCGGCGGCGCAGCCCGGGCCGCAGGCGCTGCTGGCGGCGCGGTTCCGCGAACTGGTCGAGGCGCATCACCGCCGCGAGCGGCCGCTCGGCGACTACGCCCGCGACCTCGGGGTGACCGAGGCGCGCCTGCGCGCCGCCTGCCGGGCGGCGACCGGCGCGAGCCCGGCCCGGGTGATCCGCGACCGGCGCCTCGTCGAGGCGAAGCGGACGCTGCTCTACTCCGATCTCGGCATCGCCGAGGCCGCCTACGCCCTCGGCTTCAGCGATCCCGCCTACTTCTCGCGCTTCTTCGCCAAGGGCACCGGACTGTCGCCGCGGGAGTTCCGCGAGCGGCGCGGGGCATGAGCCGCGACAGCGTCGTGGGACCGGGACGGTGCCCCGACCGTTGAACCCGGCGGAGACCGGCCGCCCGGTGAGCACGGCCCAGGGAGATGCGCGATGGATCGGGGCATGCGGAGCCGGGGCCTGACCCGGCAGGGGTTTCTGCACGCCGCCCTCGGGGCGGCCCCCGCCGTGCAAGCCGCCCTCGGGGCGGCCCCCGCCGCGAGAGCCGCGCCGGCGGCCCGGGCGGAGGACGCGCTGCTGCGGCGGCCGATCCCGGCGAGCGGCGAGACCCTGCCGGCGGTCGGACTCGGCACCTGGCGCGGCTTCGACGTCGGCAGCGGCGAGGCGGAGCGGGCGCCGCTCGCCGGGGTCGTCCGGACCCTGGTCGAGGGCGGCGGTCGGGTGATCGATTCCTCGCCGATGTACGGCCGGGCCGAGGCGGTGACCGGCGACCTGCTGGCGCAGGCCGGCACCCGCGACCGCACCTTCCTCGCCACCAAGGTGTGGACGCGCGGGCGCGAGGCCGGCCTCGCGCAGATGCGCGATTCCCTGCGGCACCTGCGGACCGAGCGCCTCGACCTGATGCAGGTCCACAACCTGCTCGACTGGCGCACCCACCTGCCGGTCCTGCGGGAATGGAAGCAGGGCGGCCGCATCCGCTACCTCGGGATCTCGCACTACACCGACAGCGCCTACGACGAGGTCGAGGCCGTGCTGAGGGCCGAGCGCCTGGACTTCCTCCAGATCAACTACGCCCTCGACGACCGCGCCGCCGAGAAACGCCTGCTGCCCCTGGCGGTCGAACGCGGCGTGGCGGTACTGGTGAACCGGCCGTTCGGCGGCGGCGGCCTGCTGCGGCGCCTGCACGGCCGCCCGCTGCCGGACTACGCCGCCGCGCTCGGCTGCGGAAGCTGGGCCGAGATCCTGCTCAAGTTCGTCCTGGGCCACCCGGCCGTGACCTGCGCGATCCCCGGCACGGCGAATCCCGCGCACATGGCCGCGAACCTTCGCGCCGGGACCGGCCCCCTGCCCGACACGGCCCTGCGGCAGCGGATGGCGGACCTCCAAGCGTCGCCATAGTCGAGGCGCCGGCGTCGCAGACTTCGCGACCGACCGGACAAGCTGAACCTGGATCAGTGCACGAGGGTGCGGCGAACGCATCAAGTCGACCCGGGTTCCCCGCCATATTGCCGCCGCCGTCCCGGTGTTGTGTCGCGGCCTCACCGATGACCCACCACCGATGCGGCGGAACGCTTCCTTCCGGCCGCGACGCCGCCGGGCTGCGCCCGGCGCGGACCGTAGGGATCTGCATGAAGACGGCACTCATCGCGGCGCTCGGCGCGAGCGTTCTCTCCCTCCATGCCCCTGCCCGCGCGGAGATGCCGGGCTTCGACGGAACCTGGAACGTCCGGCTGGTGACGGAGTCCGGGTTCTGCGACGGCAACTACACCTACGCCCTCACCATCCGGGACGGCGACGTGCGCCTGGCCTCGAACGACGGTGGGGCGACGATCACCGGGCGGATCGGGCACGACGGCAGCGTCGGCCTCAACGTCCGGAACGGATCCGCCCAAGGCGCCGCATCCGGCCGGCTTCAGGCCAATTCCGGCTCGGGAACCTGGAACGTCTCGTCCCTCTGCACCGGCCGATGGGTTGCCCAGCGCCGCTCCGCCCGGGTCGCTCAGGCGGAATGATACGGATTTCGAACGATTCGTTCCGAAATCCGTATCACCAGCCCGCGCGGCGGAGCTTTGCTCCGCGCGCTTGAGCGAAGCCGATTTCCGCATCGCGAAAGCGACCGCTCGCGGTCGCCTGAAGCGATCCACCGGAAATCGTATGATACGGTTTACGGAAGATTCCTTCCGTAAACCGTATCATTGTCCCAGGACGAACGCCTCGACTTCCTTCGCCAGGGCGTAGGCCGGGGTCCGGGCGATCGCCCGGGTCGGGATGAGGCGGCTGAAAGCGCCACGATGGTGGTCGAAGCCTTCGAGCCACAATCCGTCCGGAACCACGGCGATGCGGATCTGCTTGCCGTGCGCGTTCAGATTCACCACCGCCCGCCCCAGAGCCTCCAGGCTGTCGAGCAGTTGTGCAGCAGTCAGGTCACGCGACCTGTCGTCGTCCGGCATCGATGATCCTCTGTCATCATGGCGCGAATGAAATTGCGATCGGGCATCCTGTACCGGACTGCCCGCAAGCAGCGGCCCGACCATACGGCGTCGTCACGCGACTCGGACGGAAGACAGATTTCCGTGCCCATCATGAGTTCGGACAGGACACCCCGACTGCCGCAGATGTAAGATCAAGGGATCGACGAAGTCCAGGGCAATCGTCAGTCGACGACATCATCAGCTCTTCATAGAGTGGGATATTCGCAACTTAAAAGTGCACGCAACTTGAAACCCGACTCCCGGTAGCCAATCCCGGCGCCGGTCTTCCCACGTCCCGCTCGGGCGACCGAGCCCGTCGCTACCGAAGGTAGCGATCTCAGCGCGTCACGCCGTTCCTGTACCGCCCTGGAGCGCGAGCCGGCGCCAGTGCTGGGCGTGCACCGTGCTGATGATGCCCGAGGCCCAGATGAGCCGGCAGTCCGGCATCAGCGGCGCGTTGTGGCTTTCGAGGTGGTAGGTGCCCCGGCGCGACCCGCGCAGGATCTTCTTCAGGAAGCGGTCGCCCTCGACGGTGGTGACGGCGGCGTAGCGGCCGACCAGCGTCTCCGGCCCCTCCCCGATCGCGGAACACAGCACCACGTCGTCCGGCTCGTACTTCGGATACATCGACGTGCCGGCGACCCGGAACGCCACCGTGCCGTGCGGGACCGGGAACGGAATCTCGATCCGGACGAGGTCGCCGCCCTCCGCATCCTGCTCGCTCCCGGTGGCGATCAGTCCGCCGGCGCTGATCACCCCCTTCACCGCCACCACCTGGGCCCCATCGGCCGGGGGCTCCTCGGCCTCGTCGTCGCCGAACAGTAATCCCTTGGCGGTGACGGCGACGCCGCAGCGGCGGAACTGGGCGGCGTACCGCTCGGCGTCGTCCTGCCCGATGGTGCGGGTGCCGGTCTCGTGCGCCCGGTAGGTGCTCTCCGGCCAGACGCTCTGAAGGGCGGCCTCCCGCGCCGAGCGATAGCCGGCGGCGATGCGCGCCAGACGCAGCCGCTCGCCCTGCTCGATCCGCAGACGCTTGTCCGACATCGCCTCAGCCATCCGCATCATCGCCACATGGTGTGTTGATCGTTGTCATTGCATCATGTAGCAACTTTACGGGCAAGCCGCCATCGGCGGCCCCTCCTCCTTCCCCTGGGGAAGACACGCCAGCGAGGAATTCGTGACGATGCCGCCCGCCCTCCCGCCCCTCGGCCGGTGCCCTTCCTCGAACCGGGACGCTCGGCCAGACGGATTTCGCAAACGTGGCCGCCGGTTCTGCGGCGAACCCCCGCGACGCGATGGACATCCGGCCGGGCGAGGCGCTGGCCTGCCGACGCAGGTCTGCCTAGAAGGAGAGCATGAAGGCGCTCCTCATCGTGCTCTGGACCCTCGCCGCCGGCATCATGCTGTTCCTGGTCGTTCGCACCCGGATCACCCGCATGACCCGCGAGCTCGCGGGACGCGATCCCGCCGGATCCGCGATGCCGGAGCCCGCCGGTGAGCGCCGGGACCGGGAAGCCTCGCCGCATTCCCCGCCGGCGGCGTGAAGCCATCGCGCGGGGCCAGCCGACCCCGGCGCGGGCGAGCGAACTTCGCCGACGCCGGCGCCGGGCGCAGCAGCCCCGGGCGCTGATCGCCCCCGACCGGGTCTGGCTGGTGGCCCGCCTGCGACCGCGCTGGACGGCCCGGGTGGCGCGCGAGTTGGGGGCGGTCGGCATCGCGACCTTCGACGCCCGCGAGGAGATCGAGCGGGTCGTGCAGGGCCGGCGCGTGCGGGTGGCCGTGCCCGTCCTGCGCGGAGTGGTCTTCCTCGGACTGCGCGACGATGCCGACCTCGCCCTCGCCGAGAGGCATCCGGGCGTCGAGCGGATCCTGTTTCGCGACGGCCGCGCGGTGGTGATCCCACCCGCGGCGCTCCAGGGCTTCGCCGACGCGGTGACGGGCCACGGCGACGAAGCCGGCGAGGCGGCGGTCTCGGCGGTGCTGTTCGCCCTCGGCGAAACGGTCCGGGTGATCGAGGGGCCGCTCGCCGAGACGACCGGCGTGGTCGAGGCCGTCGACCCCGACCGGCGCCGCTACCGCGTGGCGATCGAGATGTTCGGCCGCGCGACGCCCGTGCAGCTCGACGAGGACCAGATCGCGCGGGAGTGACCGCGTGGGAGTGACCGGACGGACGTGATCGCGTCCCGCGGCCGCGCCGGGTCGCGGATCAGGCCCGGCGGCCGGTCTCGACCGGCAGGTCCGGGCGCGCGCCCCACTCGGACCACGAGCCGTCGTAGAGACCGCGGATCGGGCGGCCGAGACGCTCGAAGGCGATGCCGAGGATCGCCGCGGTGACGCCCGAGCCGCAGGTGGTGATGACCGGACGGTCGAGGTCGATCCCGGCGGCCTCGACCGCCTGCCGCAGCGCGGCGTCGTCCTTGAGCCGTCCGTCCCGCTGAAGGGCGCCGTAATGCAGGTTGAACGCCCCCGGCATGTGGCCGGGCCGGACGCCCTCGCGCGGCTCGGGCTCCTCCCCGGCGAAGCGCGCGGCGGAGCGGGCATCGACCACCTGGGCCGCACCGGCGAGCGCGCGCTGCACGTCGCTCGCCTCGGCCACCATCGAGTGATCGAGGCGGGCGGTGAAGTGGCGCCGGTCGCGCGGCTTCGGCTCCCCGGCCTCGACCGGCCGTCCCTCCGCCTGCCACGCCGGGAACCCGCCCTCCAGCACCGCCACATCGCGGGCGCCGAACGCCCGCAGCATCCAGCGCACCCGCGGGGCCGAGAACAGCCCGGCGCCGTCATACACCACGATGGTCATGCCGTCGCCGATGCCGAGACTGCGCATCATCGAGGCAAACGCCTCCGGACGGGGCAGCATGTGCGGCAGCGGGCTGGCGGCGTCGCGCACGGCATCGATGTCGACCCGGACGGCGCCCGGGATGTGCGCGTCCCGGTACTCGGCCTCAGCATCACGGTTCATCGCCGGCAGGTACCAGGAGCCGTCGACGACGACGATGTCGGGCGCATCGAGGCGCCGGGCCAGCCACTCCGTAGTGACGAAAGGTCCTGTCGGCATCGCTGATCCTCTCCTGCCCGGCGTTCCTGACCCGCCCGAGCCGTAATCAAGAAGGGAGGCGCTGTCACGAGATCATGCTAAAGTACAACGCGAATCGGAGTCGTGTCGGCAGTCCCGTCCTGGACGGGCACTTGGCACAATCGATGCTAGGTTCGGTGACTGCTTCCGCCGTGCTCACTCTCCCTTGCACGGACGGGCGCGGTCGCCGGGCCAGGCAGTGAGACTCCGAGGGCTGCCTGGCCCGCCCGCTCCAGCCGCCGTCCGGCTGCGAGCAGCGGCGAACGGCCAGGGCCGACAGGAGGAGATGCTGATGAACGCCACGGCTCGCTTCGAATCGCCCCTGCGTCCGACCCGGATCGAGGTCCTGTCCCTCGGCTACTGGGCGTCCGCGATCTGGTGCGCCGATCTCTCGGCCCGGACGCAGACCCGGTCGCGGTCGGCCACCGTGCACCGGCTGGTGCCCCGTGCGGCCCGGGGCGCCGCTCAGCCGATCCATCCCTGAGCAGGCTTGCGTTGGCGTGCCAACGCTTCGTCCGCTCAGGTTCTCGGTGTGCCGCAGGTTTTCGCCGCAAAACCGGTGACCACTTCTGCGGAACCGGCTCAGCGGCCGGTCCCGGCCAGGGAGCGACGGCACCCCGTGCCCCGCGTCGTCTCAGGCGAGGCGGTCACCGATCAGGAACTGCAGGGCGCGGTCGAGCCGGATCTGCGGCAGGCGGCCGGATCGCCCGAGGGCGTCGGAGGCGACGCGCGGCGGCCTGAACCGCGGGAAGCGCAGCGAACCGGGAGGCACGGCCCCCTCCAGCACCGCTTCCGGCCGCTCCGGCAGGGCGCCGGGGAAGATCGCCGCCTCGGCCTCGCCGTCGAAGATCTCGCCGTCCACCTCCTCGCCCGCCTCCGGCGTCCCGGCGACCGCCTGGAGCGTGTGGCCGCCGTCATGGACCAGAGTCTCCCGGGTCGCCCGCACCGAGGCGAGCGCGACGGTGCCGACCCGCGCCCCGGCCGCCTCGGTGCGGCGCAGGGAACGGGAGACGAGGAGGCGCAGCAGCGCGTCGAGCCGGTCGTGGCTGGCGTGGTGGAGATGGTCGGCCTTGGTGGCGGCGAACAGGATCCGGTCGGCCCGCGGCGCGAACAGCCGCGACAGCACGGTGTTGCGGCCGATGCGCAGGCTGAGCAGCACCCGGTCGAGGGCCTCCTCCAGCTCGGCGAGGGCGGTCGCGCCGGCATCGATCGCCGCCAGGACGTCGACGAGGACGATCTGGCGGTCGATGCGCTGGAAATGCTCGCGGAAGAACGGCACCACCACCCGGCTCTTGTAGGCCTCGAAGCGCCGCTCCATCAGCCCGCCGAGGCTGTCGGGGCCGGCCGGCCCGGCGAGGATCAGCGGCGCGAAGGTGAGCGCCGGCGAGCCGGCGAGGTCGCCCGGCATCAGGAACCGCCCCGGCGGGGTCGTCGCCACCGCCTCCGGCCCGGCCCGCAGGGCGGCGAGGTAGGTCTTGAACGCGTCGCTCGCCCGCTCGGCGGCGGGCTCGTCGAGGGGCTGGGCCGGATCGAGCCGGCGCAACGCCTCGAGCCACGGCGCCGCGACCGCCGCCCGGCCCGGGCGCTGGGCCGCCGCGATCGTCTCCCGCGACCAGCCCTCGTAGGTCTGCTCGATCAGCGCGAGGTCGAGCAGCCACTCGCCCGGGTAGTCGACGATGTCGATCATCAGGCTCGCCGGGCCGCTGCGCCAGCCGGCGCCGCGCTCGTAGTCGACCGCGAGGCGAAGCTGGCTGATCCGGTCGGTCGAGCGCGGCCAGCGCCGCTCGTTCGTCAGCGCCGCGACGTGGTCCTCGTAGGGGAAGCGCGGCACCGCGTCGTCGGGCTGCGGCACGAGGCGGGCGCGCCGCAGGCGGCCCTCCTGCGAGGCCCGGAAGGCCGGGAGCGGATTGAGCCCGGTGAGCTGGTTGACCAGCGCGGTGGTGAACACCGTCTTGCCCGAGCGGGCGAGGCCGGTGACGCCGACCCGCACGGTCGGCTGGACCAGGAGATCGGTCGAAGCCTCGGCGAGCGCCTTGGCGAGGGAGCCGGCACGCCCGGCGAGGTGGGTCAGGGGCGGCACGCGCTACGCTCTCGCTTGATGACAGGGCCGGAGGTGGCGCACCAGGGCGGTCCCCGCAAGGGTGGGGAGGAGGTTCAGGGGACAGGAGCCGCCGGGGCGGCCTGCGCCGCGACCGCGGGCGACCGCGCGGCCTCGGCCCGGGCGATCGCCTCCGCGACCAGCGCCGGGCGGGCGCGCAGGGTTCCGAGTTCCACCGCCGACATCGCCAGCAGCACCGGCGCGAGCCGCGCCGTCGCGCGGCCGTCGGGCTCGAACAGCCCGAGGTCGTCGCCGGGCTTCAGCCCGACGCTTCCGGCGATCCGGGCGGCGTAGTTCCGGATCCGGGTCTCGTCGGAGCCGCACAGGGGTGGCGGCGGGCGCAGGGCCGGCGGCAGCCCCTCGGCCGTGGTCATGGCGGCGAGGGACGGCAGCGCCGCCGCCTCGGCGGCGAGGCGGGCCCCGTCGAGGATCCGGCCGGGATCGACCGCGGCGCGCGTCGGGGCCGCCGGACTCTCGCCGATGCCGGCGGCGATGGACGGAACGGGCACCGGCCGCCGCGTCGACGCGCGCGCCAGGGGCCGGTTCGGCCGGCCGGCCATCCGCGCCAGGGGCGACCACGGCTGGACCCGCAGGGGCGGTCCGGCGCCAGCGCCGGCGGCGCCGGCCGGACGCGGCGCGGTCACGACCCGGCGCGGGCCGCCGCCGCGGCGATGGCCGGCGAGGTAGCGCGCCCGCAGGGTGCGGCCGAGGCCCTTCGGCGCCAGCGCGGCGAGCGCCGGGCTCGCCGGGGCCGCGCCGGCGCTGCGCAGCGGGGACGGAGCCGCGGCACATTCCGCCGGAGCCCAACGGCGCACGATGGCGAGCGCCGAACGCCGCCCGTAGTCGAGGGTGTAGCGCCGCAGCAGCGTGACCGCGGCGTCGGCCCCCTGCTCCGCGGAGGCGAAGCCGGTATGGCCCTCGGCATCGCCGCCGACCTCGCCGTTCCAGCCGGCGCGCTTGATGCACCAGTAGTTGTTGAGCTTGACGCAGCGGGCGACGAAGGCGGGATCGGCCGGCGCCGCCCAGGCGGTCCAGGCCAGGGCGAGCGGGTGGAGGTGGCGCGCGGTCTCGTCGCGCCAGTTCGTGACCGAGCGCGACGCGCCCTCGTAGCGCGCGGGCCCGGCGGCCGCGAGGGTCAGGGCCGATTCCGTCTGACGCTCCAGCACGGCGGCGCCGCGGCGGATCAGGCGCGCACCCTCCCCGGTGACCGGGGCCGTCGAGGTGGCGAGGACGAGAACGACGGTGAGCAGCACGGGGCAACGCGGCCTTGGTGAGCGCCGCGGCCGGGCCGCGCGACGACAGGGAAACGGCTCAGCCCCGCGACGGTTCGCCCGGCGGCTACTCGTCCTCCCCGTGTCCGAGGCGCCCCGGAGTGACGAACCGCTCCAGCCGCCCCTGCCCGGCCGCCACCTCGGCCCAGGTCGCGGCGGAGAAATCGATCACCGCCACGGCGGCGGTCGGAAACTTTTTCGCGAGGTCGCGCAGGGCGCCCTTCTCGCCCTCGCCGACGAGGTGGCGCGCGAGATCCTGGAGCCCGGGATTGTGCCCGACCAGCATCAGGGTGCCGGCCTCGGACGGGGCGCCGTGCACCGCGTCGAGAAGGCGGCGGGCGGGAGCCTCGTAGATGCCCGGCACCGTCTCGACGGCCGCACCGGCGAGCTTCGGCTCCAGCAGGGCCCAGGTCTCCCGGGTGCGCCGGGCCGGGGAGACCATGACGTGCTCGGGCAACAGCCCCTCGCCGGCGAGATAGGCCGCCATGCGCGGCGCCGCCGCCTGACCGCGGGGCGCGAGCGGCCGGTCGACGTCGGCGACCCCGTCCGGCCAGTCGGACTTGGCGTGACGGAACAGGATCAGGCGGCGGAAGGGCTGGTCCGGCATCGGCGTCTCCGGGATCTGGGATGCGTCAGCGCCCCTCGCGGCGGCTCAGGAAGGCGAGTTTCTCGAACAGTCCGACATCCTGCTCGTTCTTCAGAAGCGCGCCGTAGAGCGGCGGGATCAGCTTGCGTGTGTCGCGCTCGCGCAGCACCTCGGGGCCGATCTCCTCCGCCATCAGCAGGCGCAGCCAGTCGAGCAGTTCCGAGGTCGAGGGCTTCTTCTTCAGGCCCGGCGCCTCGCGCACCTCGAAGAACACCCGCAGCGCCTCCTCGACGAGGCGGTGCTGGATGTCCGGGTAGTGGACCGCGACGATCGCCTTCAGGGTCTCGGCGTCCGGGAAGCGGATGTAGTGGAAGAAGCAGCGGCGCAGGAACGCGTCCGGCAGTTCCTTCTCGTTGTTCGAGGTGATGACGACCACCGGGCGCCGGGCCGCCCGCACCGTCTCGCCGGTCTCGTAGACGTGGAACTCCATCCGGTCGAGTTCGAGCAGCAGGTCGTTGGGGAACTCGATGTCGGCCTTGTCGATCTCGTCGATCAGCAGGACCGGGCGCTCCGGGGCGGTGAACGCTTCCCACAGCTTGCCGCGTCGGATGTAGTGGCCGATCTCGCTCACCCGCGGGTCGCCGAGCTGCGAGTCGCGCAGGCGCGAGACCGCGTCGTACTCGTACAGGCCCTGCTGCGCCTTGGTGGTCGACTTGATGTGCCAGGTCAGCAGCGGCGCGCCGAGCGCCCGGGCGATCTCCTCTGCCAGCACGGTCTTGCCGGTGCCCGGCTCGCCCTTGACGAGGAGCGGCCGCTCCAGGGTGATCGCCGCGTTGACGGCGACGGAGAGGTCGTCGGAGGCGACGTAGGACTCGGTTCCGGTGAAGCGCATCGGCTCGTCGATCCTCAAGGCTGATGGGCAGGCTTAGGCGAGCGGCCGTGCCCGGCACAAGCCCGGCCCGCCCCCGGCTGCGGGTCGCGTCACGCCGCCGGCTCCCAGACCTGCCCCGGGCGCAGGGCGAGGAACCGGTCCGGCGACACGCCCTCGGCCGCGAGGGCGGCCGAGAGGGCTTCCACCGGCCGCTCGATTCCCTCGTTGGTGAGGCGGAACGTCCCCCAATGGTGGCCGAGCGCCTGGGTGGCGCCGAGCATGCCGGCGGCCCGCACCGCCTCCTCGGGGTTCATGTGCTGGGCCTGCATGAACCAGCGCGGCTCGTAGGCGCCGATCGGCAGAAGGGCGAGGCGGGGCGCGCCGAAACGCTCGCGCACGTCGCGGAAGATCGCGCCGTCGCCGAAGCCGGTATCGCCGACGTGGTAGACGAGCCCCTGCGGCGTCGTCAGGGCGAAGGCGCACCACAGCGCCATGCGCCGGTCGTTCACCCCGCGGGCCGACCAGTGATAGGCCTGCGTCAGGTGGACGGTGACGCCGCCGCCGAGATCGACCGACCCGCCCCAGTCGCGGGTCTCGATCCGCACGGTCGGGTCGTAGGAGCGGATGATCGCGTCGTTGCCGAGCGGCGCGACGAAGACCGGCTCGTGCTCGGCCCACAGGCGGGCGAGGGTCGGGCCGTCGAGATGGTCGTAGTGGTTGTGGGTGATCAGCACCGCGTCGACCGGCGGCAGGCTGTCGAACGCGATGCCCGGGGGGTTCGCCCGCCTGGGTCCGGCGAAGCCGACCGGGCTCGCCCGCCGGGCGTAGACCGGATCGACCAGGATGTTGCGGCCCGCGACCTGGATCAGCACGCTGGCATGGCCGAGATGGACCACGCGCAGGCCCTCGACCCGCTGCGGCGGCGCGTCGGGCGGGTAAGGGCTCGGCCACAGCGCCGGCCAGTCCTCGCGCCCGCCGCCGAACTGCCAGCGCGCCAGCTCGGCCGGGCCCTTGTCCTGCGGCTGGCCGGGCGAGAAGAACCGCGTCCCGTCGAAGTGGTCGCTGACCGGCCCCTGGTAGTAGGGATTGCGGCTGCGCCTGTGCGCGGCGTAGCCGACGCCGCCCAGCGTCATCACGGTCACGGCGCTCGCGAACTTGAGAAGACCTCGACGTTTCATGCCGGGGAGGATGGTTCGCGCGCGGCCGAGGTCAAGGTGACGGCCGAGGGGCCGAACGCCGCGGCACCGCACCGTTGCGTCGCCGGTCGCGGTCGCTACATTGCGGTCATCGGCAACAACAGGAAGGAGGTGATTCAGTGTCTCATTGTCATCAGCCGCGGTCGTCGGCGAACCGGACCTGGATCGTCGCCTCCGGCGTCATCGCCTGAGCGGCACGATCTCAGTTTCCGCCGGATCGCGGTTCGGCAATGGAAGGGCCGCCCCAGACAGGGGCGGCCCTTCGCCGTTTCGGGAGGCGGTGATCGTGGGGAGGCCCGCCCTGCGCCACCGGTCCGATGGACCCGAGTCCGTTCGGCCGGGCCGCCGCACTGGGACGCGGGGCACGCCCCCGGGTGAAACCGCGGCCTCCGTCGTATTTCGATCGGTCGCTCGGTGATCCTCGCGGGATCGTGGCGATTGCAGAGCGATCGCCCTGCGATGCGACGAACGGCTTCGCCGGGATGCGCGCAGACCCAGGCTCCGCGCCGCGCGAGTTGTTTGCAGCCGAACGCGGTTTTCGCCAGGACGCGGTCCCCCTCTCCCGAGGGGGACCCGCGCTGAGATTTCCACCGTGACTTCAGATCCGCAGACAGTTTCGACCTAGTCCTTGCCGGTCGCCTTGCGCAGTTCGTCGATGCGCTGCGATGCCTCGGCCTTGTCGAGATCGGGGTCGAAGGCGTTCTCGTCCTTGGCCTGTTCGGCCAGGGTCTTGAGATAGGACGCCTGAGCGCCGGTCATCGGCTCGCCGCCCGTCGTCCAGTCCTTCGGATCCTTGATGCGGTTCGACTCGTCGGTCGGATCGACCTTCGGATTCGTCTCGTCGGGCTTGTGCTGGGCCTTGGCCATGGGACGTCCTCGTTCACGACTTGTTCCGAGCGGAGAACGCGGGAGGGCCCGAGCCTGTTCCCCATCGCCGGCGCGTCGTCCGGCCCCGTCCACAGCGAAAGGCCCCGGGCGCGGCGGCGCCCGGGGCCTCGTGACGGTTGCGGAGTATCCGTGCCCGAGGCAGCTCCGCTCAGGCCGCCCTGGCGCGCGGCTGCACCTCGGCGGTGTAGTCGTCCATCAGCGTCTTGGTCATCGCCGCCGGCTGGAAGCGGTACTGGGCGATCTCCGAAACCGGCGTCACCTCGGCGGCCGAGCCGGTGATGAAGCACTCGGAGAAACCCTCCAGTTCCTCGGGCCGGATGCGCCGCTCGATCACCTCGTAGCCGCGGCGGCGGGCGAGGTCGATCACGGTCTGCCGGGTGATCCCGTTGAGGAAGCGGTCGGCGAGCGGAGTGTGGATCACGCCGTCCTTGATGAAGAACACGTTGGCGCCGGTGCACTCGGCGACGTTGTCCTCCCAGTCGAGCATCAGGGCGTCGGCGTAGCCCTTGTTCTCGGCCCGGTGCTTCGAGATCGTGCAGATCATGTACAGGCCCGCCGCCTTCGAGGCGGAGGGGACGGTGCGCGGATCGGGCCGGCGATACTCGGCGAGGTCGAGGCGGATGCCCTTCATCTTGGTCGCGGGGTCGAAGTAGCTCGGCCATTCCCACGCCGCGATGGCGAGGTGGATGGTGTTGGCCTGGGCCGAGACGCCCATCATCTCCGAGCCGCGCCACGCCACCGGGCGCAGGTAGGCGTCGGACAGGCCGCTCTCCTTGAGGACCAGCGCCTTGGCGGCCTCGATCTCCTCGACCGAGTACGGGATCTCGAAATCGAGCAGTTCGGCCGAGCGGCGCAGGCGCTCGGAATGCTCGCGGCTCTTGAAGAGCTGGCCGCCATAGGCGCGCTCGCCCTCGAACACGCAGGAGCCGTAGTGCAGGCCGTGGCTGAGTACGTGAATCTTCGCGTCCGCCCACGGCACCATGCGGCCGTCGAACCAGATGTGGCCATCACGCTGGTCGAAGGGGATGACGGACATGACGTTCGTTCCTCGTAAGCGGTTCGTTTCCGCCCGGCGGCGCGCTTCGCAACCTTCGTGCTTGGAAAGGGCTTGCTGCGTTCGTTCGTTTCGCCGGCGGGGTTGACGGGTATCAACGAGGCTGAGATATGTCAACAACACTGACATAAATCCCCGAGGCCGCCGTCCGGCCCGGTCGAACCAGCGCACGAGGGACGCTCCAGCGTGAACGAGGCCGCCAGGAACTCCGCGACCGGGAAGCCCTCGACCGAGAAGCCCTCGACCATGCCCTCCGCGACCGGGACCCGCCCGGCGCTCGCCGACGCGGCCCCGCCGGCCGCCAACGAGGATCGGCCCGAGGTCCCGGCCTACGACCTGATGGAGCTGCTGTTCTTCGCCTACCGCGACTTCGTCGCCGATCCCGACCGGATCCTGGCGGAATACGGCTTCGGCCGCGCCCATCACCGGGTCCTGCACTTCGTCGACCGCAATCCCGGCCTCACCATCGCCGAACTCCTCGATATCCTGCGGATCACCAAGCAGAGCCTGAACCGGGTACTGAAGGAATTGATCGAGCAGGGTTACATCGCGCAGCGCACCGGCACCAGCGACCGCCGCCACCGGCTCCTCAGCTGCACGCCGAGCGGGCGCCGGCTCGCCCGGCGCCTCGCGGCGCTCCAGGGGCGTCGCCTGCGGCGCGCCCTCGACGAGGTCGGCCCGGAGCTGCGCGGCCCCGCGGGCCGGTTCCTGCTCGCCCTGATCGAGCCGGGCGAGCGCGACGCGGTCAGCCGGCTGCTCGCCGCCCCCGCGGCGACGGACGAGCCGTGAACGCCCCCGCCCCGCGGGCCGAGCTGCCCGACCACGCCCCCCACATCCTCGTCGTCGACGACGACCGCCGCCTGCGCGATCTGCTCAGCCGGTTCCTGCTGGAGCAGGGTTTCCGCGTCACCGCCGCGGCGAGCGCCGCCGAGGCCCGGGCCAAGGGCACGAGCCTCGTCTTCGACGCCCTCGTCCTCGACGTGATGATGCCGGGCGAGACCGGCTTCGACTACGCGCGCCAGATCCGCCTCACCTCGCAGGTGCCGATCCTGATGCTGACCGCGCGCTCGAACCCGAACGACCGGGTGACCGGGCTCGAGATCGGCGCCGACGACTACCTGCCCAAGCCCTTCGAGCCGCGGGAACTGATCCTGCGCCTCAACAACATCCTGCGTCGCAGCAGCCGCGGGCCGGCGCCGGCGGCGGCCCCTCTCGACGCCGTGCGCTTCGGCGCCTTCTCCTTCCGCATCGAGCGCGGCGAGCTGAGCCGCGACGAGGAGGGCATCCGCATCAACGAGCGCGAGCGCGAGATGCTGACAATCCTGGCGCTGGCCAAGGGCGGTGCCATCGAGCGCGAGGCCCTGGCCTGCGGCAACGCCGCCAACGAGCGCACCCTCGACGTGCAGATGAACCGTCTGCGGCGCAAGGTCGAGGACGACCCGGCCAACCCGCGCTACCTCCAGACGGTGCGCGGCGTCGGCTACCGCCTCGTCCTCGACTAGACGGCCCCGTGGCGGCGCCCCCGTCCCCTCCCGCGACGACGGAGGCCGCGACGCTGCCGGCGGGCGGGGGTCCCGCCCCCCGCCGGCAGGCCTCGCCGCTGCGGCTGGCGTGGCGGCGGTTCTCGCGGGCGATCGGCGACCGGCTGCCGAAAGGTCTCTACGCCCGCTCGCTGATCATCATCATCGCGCCGGTGGTGCTGCTGCAATCGGTGATCGCCTACACCTTCATGGAGCGGCACTGGCAGCTCGTGACCCGCCGCCTGTCCTCGGCGGTCACCGCGGACATCGCGGCCCTGATCGACATCTACGAGAGCTATCCGCAGGACCGCGACGCCGAGACCCTGCAACGGATCGCCGCCGAACGCCTGAACCTCGACGTCGACCTGCTCCAGGGCGCGAAGCTGCCGCCGCCCGGGCCGCGGCCGTTCTTCTCGATTCTCGACGAGGCGCTCTCCGACGAGCTGCGCCGGCAGATCAGGCGGCCGTTCTGGACCGACACCGTCGGGCGCTCCAACCTGATCGAGATCCGGGTCGAGATCCCCAACGGCGTGATGCGGGTGATCGCCCGGCGCAGCCAGGCCTACGCCTCGAACTCGCACATCTTCCTGCTGTGGATGGGCGGCTCGTCGCTGGTGCTGCTCGGCGTCGCGATCCTGTTCCTGCGCAACCAGATCCGTCCGATCCTGCGGCTCGCCGACGTCGCCGAGAGCTTCGGCAAGGGCCGCGAGCTGGAGTTCCGCCCCCGCGGCGCCCGGGAAGTGCGCAAGGCCGGCCACGCCTTCATCGAGATGAAGCGGCGCATCGAGCGGGCGATGGACCAGCGCACGACGATGCTCAACGGCGTCAGCCACGACCTGCGCACGATCCTGACCCGGTTCCGGCTCTCCCTCGCGCTCGTCGAGCAGACCCCCGAGGTCGAGGAATTGCAGCGCGACGTCGACGAGATGAGCCGGATGCTGGAGGGCTACCTCGCCTTCGCCCGCGGCGATTCCGGCGAGCAGGCGGTGCCGACCGACCTCTGCGCCCTGCTGGACGACCTACGCACCGACGTCGAGCGCCTCGGCGGGCACGTGAGCGAGGTGTCGGTCGAGGGCCGCCCGACCGTCACGGTGCGGCCCGACGCCTTCCGGCGCTGCCTGTTCAACCTCGCGGCCAACGCCGCCCGCTACGGCGACACCGTGGCGATCACCGCCCGGCTGGAGGCGCGCTGGCTGGCGGTCTCGATCGACGACGACGGCCCCGGCATTCCGCCCGACCTGCGCGAGGACGTGTTCAAGCCGTTCGTGCGCCTCGACGACGCCCGCCAGGATGCCGGCGGTTCCGGCCTCGGCCTCGCCATCGCCCTCGACATCGCCCGGGTCCATGGCGGGGACGTGTCGCTGCACGACAGCGCACTCGGCGGCCTGCGGGCGACGGTGCGGGTGCCGGCGTGATGCGGTTTTCGAACGGTGAGTTCGAAAACCGTATCGAAGCCCGCGCGGTGGAGCCGGAGGCTCCACGCGCATGAGCGAAGCCGGTTTCCGCATCGCGAAGCGATCCCGCAGGGATCGCCGAGCGATCAATCGGAAACCGTATGAGACGGGCGCCCGCCCGAGCGGACCGCGGGCGATTCGGTCGCGGGCCGGACCGTTCCCCGTCCCTGTCCTCGCCGGTGCTCCGCACCAGATCGGTGTCGTGACGATCCACGCTCGGGAGCGATGCCGACGCCATGACTTCCGGAGGACCGATCTCCGCCTTCGTTCTCGGCTGGGCCGGGGTGATCCCGTTCGCGGCCTTCTCCCTCGCGACCGTGCTCGGGATCGCGACGCCGGTGCCGGCCCAGGCGGCGCTGCTGGCCTACGGCGCCGCGATCCTGTCGTTCATGGGCGGCGCGCAATGGGGCGTGGCGATGCGGGCGCCGGACGGGTTCGACCGCGGCTGGACCGGCTACGGCGCCTCGGTGGTGCCGGCCCTGCTCGCCTGGACCGGGCTGCTCGTCGCCGGCCGGGCCGGGCTCGGCCTGCTGGTCGCCGGATTCGCCGGGCTCCTCGCCTACGACCTGTGGACCATCCGCCGGGGCTACGCCCCCGGCTGGTACGCCTCGCTGCGGTGGCGGCTCACGGCGGCGGTGCTGGTGCTGCTCGGTCTGGCGCTGGCGGCGGGGTGAGGCGCCGCGGGAGCCCGTGAGGGCGGGCCGGAGCTTCGTGCGGGATCGCGTTCGGATCGGGCACCGGACGACCCGCCGCCCCGACCCTCCCCCGCAGAGGGGAAGGGTCGGGGCGCGGTGCTCGACGGCTTCGGGCGACGGACGGTTTCGTCCAACCCCGGTCACGCCGCGATGCGGCCGCCGAGTTCGTCCTCGATGTGGGCGCGGACGATCGTCTCGAAATCCGGCTCGGCGGTGAAGCCGAGATCCAGCGCCCGCCGCGGATCGAAGCCGCGGGGCCAGCCGGCGACGATGCGTTCGATCACCGGATCGGGCTCGCGGCGGATGCGGGACGCGACGGCGTCGCCGGCGACGCGGCGCAGGGCCTCGATCTGCTCGGCCACCGTCACGGCGACGCCCGGCATGGTCAGGTTGCGGCGGTCGCCGAGGCGGGCGGTGTCGATCGTCGCCGCGTGCATCAGGAAGCCGACCGCCGCCCGCGGCGAGGCGTGCCAGTGCCGGACCTGATCCGAGACCGGCAGGATCGCCTCCTGGCCGGCGAGCGGCTCGCGGATGATGCCGGAGAAGAAGCCCGATGCCGCCTTGTTCGGCTTGCCCGGGCGCACGCAGATGGTCGGCAGCCGGATGCCGACGCCGTCGAAGATGCCGCGGCGGCTGTAATCCGACAGCAGCAGTTCGCCGATCGCCTTCTGGGTGCCGTAGCTGGTCAGGGGAGCGGTCAGGTACTCGTCGCCGATCGCGTCGGGCATCGGCGCACCGAACACCGCGATCGACGAGGTGAAGACGAGGCGCGGCCGGTAGTCCTCGCCGAGCGCCCGCACGGCGTCGAACAGGTAGCGGGTCCCGTCGAGGTTGATGCGGTAGCCCTTGTCGAAGTCGGCCTCGGCCTCGCCCGACACGATCGCGGCGAGGTGGAAGATCACGTCGGGGCGGCCCGAGACCAGGCGCTCGGCCTCGCCCGGCTGCGAGAAGTCCGAGGCCGAGAGCGAGACCGGCACCCGGGTCCCGGCAGGCGCCTCCGGCGCCACCACGTCGTGCAGGGTCAGGCGGGTGATCGTCTCGCCGCCGAGCTGGCCGTCCCGAACCAGCCGGTCGAGCAGCTTGCGCCCCACCATGCCGGCGGCGCCGAGAACGAGGATGTGCATCGCGATCTCCTGGGATGTGGGGCGTCAGGCGGCGGGACGGCCGCCGGTCGGGTGGACCGGTGTTGGGAGGGAGCGGGAGCATTGCGGACGGCCCGGGGACGCGCGTGCGCCACCGGCCGACGTCGCGGCAGCCGCGCGGGTCACGGCGTCGGCCGCGCCGGGCGGTCGCTGCTGCGGGACGACGTCCGAAGATCCGCGCCAGCGCGTCGGGACGCGGCGTCCGACCATGATCTCCTCCCTGCCGTCATACGACGGTGCCGCCTTCCGGCGGTGCCGCCTTGCGGCGGTGCCGGCCCGCGGGTGTTCCCGTCAGGCGATGTGCTTGACCATGTGGACCAGCCGGCGGTCGGGGTGCTGCTCGATCCGCTCGGTGCTCCACCCCTGGCGCGTGTACCAGTCCCGGTTCCGCACGAGGGGCTCCCCGGTGTAGAGGCGCAGAGTAGCGAGGTCGAGATCCTTCGCGCGGCGCTCCGCCGCGTCGAGAAGGCGGTTGCCGATCCCCCGCCCCTGGCGGGCCGGGTCGACGGCGATGCTCCAGATCGTGAGGTGGTCCGGCTCGGGATCGAGCACCAGGGCGCCGGCGGTGCTCTCCTCCTCCGTCAGCCAGACCTCCGAGGCGGCGAGCACCGCGGCGGCCGGCGTCAGCAGCGGCAGCGGCTCGACGCCGAGAAGCGCGCGGTTGCCGGCGAAGGCGTCCGCCTGCAACCGGGCCAGGGCCGCGAGGTCGGCGGTGCCGGCGCGGCGCAGGTCGCTGCCGGTGATCCGGTCGGCGTTCAGCGCCGAGAGCCGCAGGCGCTGGAGGTCCGGCCCGGACCGGTTCTCCGGGGCGAGCCAGCGCCGGTAGGCGCCGGCGACCTGCGGCCACTCGCGGTCGAGGAGCGAGAACCACGCGGTGTCGCGGTTGCGCCCCTTCACGATCATCGCCTGCCGGAAGACGCCCTCGAAGCGGAAGCCGAGCCGCGGGGCGGCCCGGCGCGAGGGGGCGTTGAGGGCGTTGCACTTCCACTCGTAGCGGCGGTAGCCGAGGGTGTCGAAGACGTAGGCCGCCAGCAGCGCCATCGCCTCGGTCGCCCCCGGCCGGCGCTGGAGCGCGGGCGCGTACAGGATGTTGCCGACCTCGATCACCCGGTTCGCCGGATCGATCCGCATCAGGCTCGCGAGGCCCAGGGCCCGGCCGCCGGCATTGTCGAGGATGGCGAAGAACAGCGGATCGGTCGAGGCGGCGCAGCCGGTCAGGTAGTCGAGGAAGGAGGCGCGGTCCCGGAACGGACCGGCCGCCATGTACTGCCACAGCGCCTCGGTGCCGGGGCCGGTGACGGCCTCCGCCAGCGCCTCGCCGTGCTCCGCCGGGTCGAGGGGAGCCACCGTGACGAGGGCGCCCGCCAGCGTCGTTCGTTCAGGGCGAGGGGCCGGACCGGTCTCGACCAGCTCGCCCACCGGAAGGCTGGTGACAGGATCGGTTTCGCCCATCGATCGTCTCCGACACCACGACTGCCCCGTCCTCCCACAGGCGGCGGCAGGGTGCCAGGGATAATCCGGGGTCGCCGGCGGCGGGCGGGAGCCGCTCCGGTGCGGCGTCAGTTCGGCCGCGGCGCCGGAACCGCGATGGGCTGGCCGACGAAGCGCGCGACCGGGAAGTAGAGCGTGCAGGCCCGCGTCTCATGGACGACGTGGATGATGGCATTGATGAAGCGGTGACCTCGCAAACTCCGCCGGGCGAAGGCAACCGACAGTCTCTGAACATGTGGGATCAGGTCGGCGTCGTCGTCGATCGTCCGTCCTTTGAGATCGTGAAACATTTTCCCGTCGACTTCGACATGGAAATAGTACAGCGTCATCGCACTGTCTCCGGTACGGTATTCGTACCGCAGGCTATGAAGGGCAGAAGTCGGCCTCCATAACACCGTTTAAGTCATGGCTGAAAACCTGCCCGCCGATGATTGCCGAAGACTCACCTGGATCAATGAATCCGACGGAGAGGCCGGTTACCATGGTCGGAACGTGCCGGCGTGCCCTTCAGCCGGCGCGGTGCCGTCGGTCCGCTCCTGGTTCCCGCACCCGTGGCCGGCGGCGTCTCTTCCCGGACCCCAACTCGGCCCGCCGCAGCACGGTCTCGGCGGGCCGCTCCTTGAAGGGGGTTCAGGGCGTCGTCCGGTCCGCGCCGAGGGACTTGTAATAGGTCACGACAGCCCGGAAGCCGTCGTCGACCGGCGGAACCGGGACGGCGAGCCTGAGGCCGAGGCCGGCGCAGCCGGCGAGGAGACCGGCGAGAAGGCAGGTTCGTACGGTCACGGAGCCCTCGGGATGGCGCGGGAACGCTGCCCGAAGTCCACCGACCGGGCAACCCGGAACGGGTACGGCCGGGCCGGTGTGCGATCCCGATGCAGAGCGAGGGGGCGGAGCCCGGCACCAGGGTCGCGACCGGCCCGGCCGCATGCCCAGAACCTATCCGACGGCTGACGAGTGTCAACAATCGTCAGCCGATGCGCGCCGGTTCCGGACCGGCCGTGTGCGGTTTCGCACAACCCGCGCGCGTGCTAGCGAGGGAACCACCTCCGCCGGCCTTGACCCGTCCGGCGCCTCGAAGCCCCGATCCCGCGCATGAACCCGATCTTCTCCGACCTTCCGACCACCGTGTTCGAGGTGATGTCGGCCCTCGCCCGCGAGACCGGGGCGGTCAATCTCGGCCAGGGCTTCCCGGACGATCCGGGGCCCGAGGACGTGCGGGCGCGCGCCGCCGAGGCGGTGATCCACGGCTGGAACCAGTACCCGCCGATGATGGGGCTGCCGGAACTGCGCGACGCGGTCGCGACTCATTACGCCCGCTGGCAGGGGCTCGACCTCGGCCCGGACGAGGTGATGGTGACGTCGGGCGCGACCGAGGCGCTGGCCGGCGCCCTGATGGCCCTGATCGAGCCCGGCGACGAGGTCGTGCTGTTCGAGCCGATGTACGACGCCTACCTGCCGCTGGTGCGGCGGGCCGGCGGCGTGCCGCGCTTCGTGACCCTGACGCCGCCGCATTTCCGCCTGACCGAGGAGGCGCTCGCCGCCGCGTTCTCGGCCCGCACGCGGGTGGTGCTGTTCAACAACCCGCTCAACCCGACCGCGACGGTCTTCCCGGACGAGGATCTGGCGCTGCTGGCGGAGTTCTGCCGCCGCTTCGACGCGGTGGCGGTCTGCGACGAGGTGTGGGAGCACGTCACCTTCGACGGGCGTCGCCACCGGCCGCTGATGGCGCTGCCGGGCATGCGCGAGCGGACGGTGAAGATCGGCTCGGCGGGCAAGATCTTCTCCCTCACCGGCTGGAAGGTCGGGTTCGCGATGGCGGCACCGCCGCTGATGCGGGTGCTCGCCAAGGCGCACCAGTTCCTCACCTTCACCACGCCGCCGAACCTGCAATCCGCGGTCGCCTACGGGCTGGCGAAGGACGACGGCTATTTCGAGGGGATGCGGGCGGATTTCGCCCGGGCGCGCGACCGGCTCGCCGGCGGCCTCGCCGGCCTCGGCTACAGCGTCCTGCCCTCGGCCGGCACCTACTTCCTCAACATCGACATCGCGCCGCTCGGCGAAGCCGACGACGTCGCGTTCTGCGAGCGGCTGGTGCGCCGGCACGGGGTCGCGGCGATCCCCGTCAGCGCCTTCTACGCGCGGGGCGAGGTGCGCAACGTGGTGCGGTTCTGCTTCGCCAAGCGCGACGACACCCTCGACCGCGCCCTCGACCGCCTCGCCGGCGCGCGGCGGGACTTCTGATGCGGGGGATGCGCGGCGCGCGGGCATGCCGTCTTGTGGCCGGGACTGCGCGGGGCCACATGATCGTGCATGAGCACGACCTACCCGCCCCGGAGCCCGACGATGGACTTCACGCAGACGGCCGGTTCCGTTCCGCCCTTCCGGGCGGCATCGTTCCGTCCCGGCGCCGGCACCGAGGATGCCGGGCAGGTTCTGGCCCGGCTGGAACTGCTGGCGCACATCCTCGACACCGCCTTCGTCCTTCCGGGCAACCGGCGGATCGGGCTCGACGCGCTGGTCGGCCTGATCCCGGTGGTCGGCGACCTCGTGACCACCGCGGTCTCGTCCTACATCATCTGGGAGGCGCGCCGGCTCAACGTGCCGCGCACCCTGATCGCCCGGATGGCGGCCAACGTCGCGATCGACGGCGTGGTCGGCGCGGTGCCGCTGGTCGGCGACCTGTTCGATGCCGCCTTCAAGGCCAACCGCCGCAACGTCCGGCTGCTGCGCCGCCACCTCGAGCGCAGCGGCGCCGTGCGGCCGACCACGATCGACGGCACGGCGACACGGATCGACTGAGCGCATTGCGCGGAGCCGGCGCATGAACGAGCGGCCCCGCGCCCCCGAAACCGACGCCGTGCCCCTCGCCTCCCCGGCGGCGGGCCCGGTGGCCCTGCCCCTGCCGTCCCGGGGATACCGCCGCCTCTCGCCGCTGAACAGACGCCGGCTCGCCAACTTCCGCGCCAACCGGCGCGGCTATTGGTCGGCGATCCTGTTCGGCGTCCTGTTCAACGTCAGCCTGTTCGCCGGGTTCATCGCCAACGACCGGCCGATCATCGCCTCCTACAAGGGCGAGATCCTGATGCCGATCTTCATCGACTACCCCGAGGAGAAGTTCGGCGGGTTCCTGGCCCGGACCGACTACCGCGACCCGATGATACGCAAGGAGCTGACCGGGAACGGCTGGGCGATCTGGCCGCCGATCCGGTACTCCTACGACACCCACAACCTCGACCTCCCGGTCCCGGCCCCGGCGCCGCCGACCTGGCTCCTGACCGAGGCGCAGTGCCGGGCCCAGGCCGAGAAGACCGGCGGCCAGGGCTGCCGCGACCTCGAATGGAACTGGCTCGGCACCGACGACCAGGGCCGCGACGTCGTCGCCCGGCTGATCTACGGCTTCCGCCTCTCGGTGCTGTTCGGCCTCACCCTGGCGATCACCTCGTCGGTCATCGGCGTGCTCGCCGGCGCGGTCCAGGGCTATTTCGGCGGCTGGACCGACCTGATCTTCCAGCGGGTGATCGAGGTCTGGACCGCGATCCCGTCGCTCTACCTTCTGATCATCATCTCGTCGATCATCACGCCGAGCTTCTTCGTGCTGCTCGGCATCCTGTTGCTGTTCTCCTGGGTGTCGCTCGTCGGCGTGGTGCGGGCGGAGTTCCTGCGTGCCCGCAACTTCGAGTACGTGCGCGCCGCCCGGGCGCTCGGGCTCTCGAACGCCCGCATCATGTTCAAGCACCTGCTGCCGAACGCGATGGTGGCCACGCTGACCCTGCTGCCGTTCGTGCTCAACGGCTCGATCACGACGCTCACCTCCCTCGACTTCCTCGGTTTCGGCCTGCCGCCGGGCTCGCCCTCCCTCGGCGAGCTGCTGGCCCAGGGCAAGGCGAACCTCCAGGCGCCGTGGCTCGGCCTGACCGGCTTCGCGGTCATCGCCGTGACGCTGAGCCTGCTGATCTTCGCCGGCGAGGCGGTGCGCGACGCCTTCGACCCGCGCAAGACCTTCTCCTGACGAGACCGTCGCGTGACAGGACCGTCGCGTGACTTGCCGGTTTCTCCCGATCTGCTCCGCCGCGCCCCCCGGACCGGCGGGTGCGGCAGGATTCCGGGCTGACCGGCAACTCAGCCGGCCGGCATCGCCGCCGGAACCGGACCGGGCCTCGCCGGACCGCCGGGCTCGGCGGCGCCCGCCCGGGTCTCGGGCATCGCGAACAGGTAGAGGGCGAACCCGCCCGCCGCGATGGCGGCGAGGGTCAGGAACGCCGCCGAATACCCGGCCGACACGATGATGAGCCCGGCCAGCGTCGCGCTCAGGGCGGCGCCGAGGCTCTGCGCCGTCGCGACCGCGCCCTGGCTGACGTTGAAGCGGCCGGTCCCACGGGTGAGGTCGGCGACGACGATCGGGAACAGGGCGCCGTAGACGCCGGCGCCGACGCCGTCGAGGAGTTGCACCCCGACCAGCCAGTACGGGCTGTCGGACAGGGTGTAGAGGACGCCGCGCAGCGCCAGCACCCCGAAGGCGGCGAGGAAGATCGGCTTGCGGCCGATCGAGTCGGCCTTCGCGCCGACGAACATCGCCACCGGCACCATCACGCACTGCGCCGCCACGATGCAGATCGCGATGAGCGAGGTCGCGTGGTCCTTGCCCGACAGGTGGGTGAGCAACTGCCCGACCGAGGTCAGCATCGCCGCGTTGGCGAGGTGGAACAACGCCGCCAGGACGGCGAACAGCAGCAGGAGCCGGTTCTGCAACAGGGCGGCGAGGCCCGAGGGCGCCTCGCAGGATTCCTCGCCGGGCGGGCAGTCCAGCCCGCGGGCGACGTCGTCGTCGATGGCGTCGGCGGGCACCATCAGCATCGCGCCGACCGACAGCACCGCCAGCACGCCCATGATCCAGAACACCACCACCGGCCCGAACAGGGTGGCGAGGCCGGCGGCGAGCGCCGCCGACACGGCGTTGCCGGCATGGTTGAAGCCCTCGTTGCGGCCGATCCGGCGCGAGAACAGCCGCGGCCCGACCACCCCGAGGGTGATCGCCGCGAGGGCGGGGGGGAAGATCGCCCCGGCGATGCCGGCGAGCGACTGGGTCGCGGCGACGGCGTAGAAGTTGGTGATGAACGGCAGCGCGAGGCAGCTCAGGGTGACGGCGAGCGCCGCCGCGATGACGATCGCGCGCTTGTGGCGCGTCCGGTCGATCAGCGCCCCGGCCGGCGTCTGCGCCACGAGGCCGGCGATGCCCGCGATGGTCATGACGAGGCCGGTCGTCGCCTCGTTCCAGCCCTGGTCCGGCCCGCGCACCGCGATGAGGTAGATCGCGAGGTAGGGACCGAGCCCGTCGCGGACATCCGCGAGGGTGAAGTTCAGCGCGTCGAGCCCGCGCAGAGCCCGCGTCGGCGGAGCGCCCTGCGGCTCGGAACCCATGGTCGTCATCGTCCGCCCGTCCTGGTTGAAGTCGAACCGACCTCGAACCGGCGATGACGGCGAAAGTTCACTCGGGCGCGGATGAAAGATGCTCCGGCGGTCGTAAGGTTTCCGGCCGTCAGGCCAGGAAACCCTCGAACACCATCTGGTCGGCGTGCTGGCGGGCGCGCCGGACCTGATCCTCGTTGCGCACCGTCCAGGTCATCACCGGCATCCGCGCGAGGTGGCGGCACAGGTGGGTGGCGGCGTTCGGCAGGTCGTCGACCCGCCAGGACAGGAAGTCGGGCCGGCTGTCGGCGATGTGGAGGAGGTTGGCGAGGCCGTGGCGGGCCTCGGCGCTCATCGCGGCGTAGGCGGGGTCGTCCTGGCGGCTCTCGGCGACGATCCCGCGGGGGATCCCGGGGCCGAGATCCGCGAGCGCGCCGACGATCGCGGGGTCGAAGGACTTCAGCGCCACCGGGCCGTCGTAGCCGGCGGCGATCTCCGCCGTACGACGGGCCAGGGCGAGGTCGCCGTCGTGGCGGGACTTCACCTCGATCACCAGCGGCGTGCGGCCGGCGATCGCCGCGAGGAAGTCCGGCAGCGTCGGGATGCGCTCGCTGCTGCCCGCGACGGCGAGGCGGGCGAGGTCGGCGGCGGCGCGGCTGCCGACCGGGTCGGTCTCGGCGGTGAGCCGGCCGAGATTGAGGTCGTGGAACACCATCGCCTCCCCGTCCGCGCTCAGTTGCACGTCGCACTCGATGGCGTAGCCCCGGGCGATCGCCGCCTCCGCCGCCGCGATCGTGTTCTCGGGGATGCCGGCGGCGCGGTCGTGCAGGCCGCGATGGGCGATCGGGCGGGCGGTGAGCCAGTCGGGGGCGAGGCGTCCGCTCATGGGTCAGCGGACCTCGAACATGCCCTCGACCTCGACCACCGCGTCGAGGGGCAGCTCGGCGACGCCGACGGTCGAGCGGGCGTGCCGGCCGCGCTCGCCGAGCACGTCGACGATCAGGTCCGAGGCGCCGTTCATCACGCCCGCCACCGCCGAGAAGCCGGAAGCGGCGTTGATGAAGCCGCCGAGGCGGATGCAGCTCACCACGGCGTCGTCGAGGTTGCCGGCCGCGGCCTGGAGCTGGGCCAGCACGTTGAGGGCGCAGTAGCGCGCCGCCTCGGCGGCGATCTCCGGGGTGATGCCGCCGCCGACCTTGCCGGTGTGGCGCGGATCGAGCTTGCCGTCGGGACCGAAGCAGATCTGGCCCGAGATCACCACCAGGTTGCCGGCCCGCTTGAACGGAACGTAGTTCGCCACCGGCGCGGCGGCCGGCGGCAGGACGTGGCCGAGTTCCTTCAGGCGCTCCAGGGTGGCGCTCATGCGGGTGTCTCCGGGTTCGATGGCCGCGGGGCGCGGCGGAGAGATGCCCGGCGTCTGTGGCTCAGCCCGCCCGCGATGGCAACCCTGGACACCGACGCAAGCCCGCAACAGGCAAGCGCGATCGGAACCGGAAGCGGGCCTCGCTCAACCGGCCCGGGCGCCGCCCGCTGCCGCCTCGCGGGCGCGCTCCAGCACCAGCCGGCGCTCGCGCCAGACCACGAACACCCCCGCCGCCGCCACGATGCAGCCGCCGACCGCCACCGCCGGTTGCGGCAACTGGCCGAACACGAACCAGCCGAGGAGCAGCGACCACAGCATCGTGGTGTACTCGAACGGGGCCACCAGCGAGGCGTCGCCGTAGCGGTAGCTCTCGGTGAGAAGGATCTGCCCGATGCCGCCGAGGATGCCGACGAGGACGAACAGGCCGAAATCACCCAGGTCCGGCATCCGCCAGCCCAGGACCAGGGTGGCGAGGCCGAGCAGCGAGGTGAACAGGAAGAAGTACAGCACGATGGCGCCGGTGCGCTCGGTGCCGGTGAGCTTGCGCACCTGGATCGTGGCGGCCGCCGCGCAGACCGCGCCGAGGCAGGAGAACATCGCGCCGGTGGAGCTGGCGAGGCCGGCCCCGCCGAATTCGAGGTGCGGCGCCAGCATGATGAGCACGCCGACGAAGCCGACGATGACCGCGGCCCAGCGGTAGCCCTGGACCCGCTCGCGCAGCACCAGCGCCGCCAGCACCACGACGAGAAGCGGCGAGGCGTAGCCGATCGCCACCGCGTCGGAGAGCGGCAGGAACGACAGCGCGGCGAAGCCCGCGAACATGCCGCAGGCGCCGATGATGCTGCGCAGCAGGTGCCCGCGCAGGTTGCGGGTGCGCACCGCCGCGACGATGCTGCCCTGCCAGCCGAGCCAGAGCAGCAGCGGCAGGATCGCGAAGGCCGAGCGGAAGAACACGATCTCGCCGGTCGGGTAGCGGTCGGCGAGGCTCTTCACCCCGGCCGACATCACCGTGAAGGCGAGCGCCGAGAGCACCTTGAGGCTGATGCCGAGATAGGGCCGGCCGCCCGTTGCCTGTCGCTCCGACGCTCCCCCCTGCGGGACGGGCCGGCCGGGGACGACGAGGGGGGCTGCCATGGCACTCACGCTCGGTGGGGAGGGCGACCGGGCCGGCGCGTCGCGCGCGATGCGCCGGCCGGAACGGGAGTGTGACAAACCACAGCCCGAACGGCCGAGCCAGCCGGCGCAGCGGGCTTCAGGTCTGCGGATGGTGCATGCGCGGATTAACCGGGCGGAAATCGTGCCGTGCAGTCCGGCGAATTCCGGAACGGCCGTCATCAAAGTGAGACGGGACTCGGCTTTGGCTGGGACGCAGCAGCCGGGGAAACGACCATGGCCGATGATCCCGACGCGCTTCGCGTGCGCACCTTGTTCCTGTCCGACATCCATCTCGGCACCCGTGGATGCCAGGCCGGGATGCTGCTCGACTTCCTGCGCGAGGTCGACGCCGACGAGATCTACCTCGTCGGCGACATCGTCGACGGCTGGAAACTGCGCTCGGGCTGGTACTGGCCGCAGAGCCACAACGACGTGGTGCAGAAGCTCCTGCGCAAGGTCCGCAAGGGCGCCCGCCTCGTCTACGTGCCGGGCAACCACGACGAGTTCCTGCGCGACTTCCTCGACATGCATTTCGGCGGCATCGAGATCCACGACCGCCTCGTCCACGAGGCCGCGGACGGACGCCGCTACCTCGTGCTGCACGGCGACCAGTTCGACCTCGTGGTGCGTCACGCCCGCTGGCTGGCGCTGCTCGGCGACGGGGCCTACACGGCGGCCCTGTTCGTCAACACCCACCTCAACCGGGTCCGCCGGCGGCTCGGCCTGACCTACTGGTCGCTCTCCGCCTGGGCGAAGCTGAAGGTGAAGAACGCGGTCAACTTCATCGGCCGCTTCGAGGAGGTGCTGGCCGCCGAGGCCCGCCGCGTCGGCGCCGACGGCGTGATCTGCGGCCACATCCACCACGCGGCCGACCGCGAGATCGACGGCCTGCGCTACGTCAACACCGGCGACTGGGTCGAATCGTGCACCGCCGTCATCGAGCATTACGACGGCCGGCTCGAACTCGTGCGCTTCGCCGACCGGATCAAGGCGGGCGTGCGGCCCCCGGCCGGCCCCGCGCTCCTGCCCGGCGAGGCGGCGTCCGGCGCGCGGGCGGTGGCGTGAGGCTCCTCGTCGCCACGGATGCCTGGCATCCGCAGATCAACGGCGTGGTCCGCTCCCTGGAGCAGGTGGTCGGGGCGGCGCCGGACCACGGCTTCGATGCGGTGATGCTGACGCCGCAGGACTTCCGGTCGGTGCCGATGCCGGGCTACCGCGAGATCCGGCTGTCGCTGACCACGGCACGGGGGGTGGCGGCGCGCTGGCCCGATCCGGTCCCGGCCCACGTCCACATCGCGACGGAGGGGCCGATCGGCCTCGCGGTCCGGCGGGTCTGCCTCACCCGGGGGCGCCCGTTCACGACGAGCTACCACACCCGCTTCCCGGAATACCTCGCCGCCCGCGCGCCGGTCCCGCAGGGCTGGAGCTACGCCTGGCTGCGCCGCTTCCACGGCGCGGCCAGCGGCACCATGGTGAGCACCGCCTCGCTGGAGCGCGACCTCGCGGCCCGGGGCTTCCGCAACCTCATGCACTGGACCCGCGGCGTCGACACGGCGCTGTACCGGCCGCGGGACGAGCCCGGTCCGGAGGCGCTCGCCGACCTGCCGCGGCCGCTGTTCCTGTTCGTCGGGCGCCTCGCCGTCGAGAAGAACCTCGCCGCCTTCCTGCGCCTGTCCCTGCCCGGCACCAAGGTGGTGGTGGGCGACGGCCCGGACCGGGCGCGGCTCGCGGCGATCGACCCGCAGGCCCGCTTCCTCGGGGCGCTCACCGGCGAGGCGCTGGCGCGGGTCTACGCCGCCGCCGACGTGTTCGTGTTCCCGAGCCTCACCGACACGTTCGGGATCGTGCTGCTCGAAGCCCTGGCCTGCGGCGTGCCGATCGCGGCGTTCCCGGTCGCCGGTCCCCAGGACGTCGTCGGCGGCGCCGGCACCGGCGTGCTGGACTGGGACCTCGCCGCCGCCGCCCTGGCCGCCCTCGCCATCCCGCGCGGCCGCTGCCGCGAGCACGCCCTGCGCTGGACCTGGGCCGAGAGCGCCCGCCAGTTCTACGCCAACATCGAGGCGTCCCTCGCCCGCGCCGGCCATGCATCGTGGAGGACGCGGCGGCCCCGGGCCGGGAGCGTGGCGCTGCCCTGAGGGACGCCGGTCAGGCGAACAGGTCGACGACCGCGAAGCCCCGCTCCGCCAGACGCTCGCCGAGCACGCGGCGGTGGCAGCGCTCCGGCTCGCGCTCGAAGCACAGCAGGCAGACCGGCTCCCGGGCGGCGAGCGCGGCGAGGTCGTCGAGGGCCGTCGTCCCGGCGGCGGTGGCGAGCACCTCCTCGCAGTAGATCCGCCGCATCAGCGCGGCGTCGCCGGCCCGCGCCGCCTCGCGGCCGGCCTTCGGGGTGCCGAGGGCGCGCAGATGGGCGTAGCCGATCCCCGCCTCGGCCAGACCGTCGCGCAGCGCACTCTTCGAGAAGCCGCGCTTGCGCGACAGCGCCACCGCGCGGACATCCGCCAGCGTCGTCACGCCGGCGCCGCGCAGGGACGCGGCGAACCGCTCGGTGTCCGCCCCCTCGTACCCGATGGTGTAGATCGTCGGCGGCATGCGCCCTCCTCAAACGGCCTCAATCGGTCTCCAGGGAGACGCGGAGCCGGGATTCCCCCGCGCATGTGGCTCGGATGCCACGCGTTTCCGGAATCATTCGCGGTCCCGTCAAGCCTCTATTAACTGGCTCCTGCGCATCAATTAGCCCTCGTGTTAGGCGTAAATTCAGGTCGCGTGTCGATGCCGCTGGAGTCGCTTTCCCTCACGCTCGCCCCACGGGCGACGACCTGGATCCGGCGTCTCGCCGCAGGTGCCGCCCTGGCCCTGGTCGGCGCCTGCGCCAGCAGCACCGACTTCTACCCGACCAAGGGCGACGTGAAGCCTCATCCCGGCGTCGCACGGGCGAAGCTCCACCCGATCCAGGGGATCGACGTCTCGAAGTGGCAGGGACCGATCGACTGGACGTCGGTGCGCACGGCCGGCACCCAGTTCGCCTTCATCAAGGCGACCGAGGGCGGCGACCACGTCGACGAGCGCTTCCGCGAGAACTGGGTCGGCGCCGCGAGGGCGGGCGTGCCGCGGGGCGCGTACCACTTCGTGTTCTGGTGCCGCTCGGCCAAGGATCAGATGGACTGGTTCAAGGCCAACGTCCCGAACGATCCCAACGCCCTGCCCCCGGTCCTCGACGTCGAGTGGAACGGCCACTCGCAGAAGTGCCCGAAGAAGCTGCCGAAGGCCGAAGCCCTGGCGATGACCCAGTACATGCTTCAGGAAATGGAAGCCTATACCGGCAAGCGGCCGATCATCTACACCGACATCACCTTCCACAAGGACGTGCTGGAGGGCGAACTCGAGGATTACCCGCACTGGCTGCGCTCGACCGCGGCCGAGCCGGAGAACCGCTACGCCAACCGGCGCTGGATGCTGTGGCAGTTCACCTCGACCGGCCGGGTGCCGGGGGTGCGGGGCGACGTCGACCGGAACGCGTTCTACGGAACGCAGGCGGAATGGGCCTCGTTCATCGCGACCGATTGCGACCCGCGGCACTACCGGCGCCTGTCCGCCGCCGGCCGCTGCTCCGACAAGTAGCGCCGGAGCGCCGGCCGCCCGTCCCGGGCGCGGGGGAAATCGCGCCCAACGGTCCCACTTCGCAGTGCGGCGCCCGCGGGTCATAGAGGGGTCGCTCCCCCTATCGCGGACCGCACCACCATGTCGGGTAACACCCTCGTCCTCGTCGCCTGCCTCGCCGTGGCGGTCGTCCTGCTGTTCGGCCTCGCCAACATGCTGCGCGGCGGCAGCGCCAACTTCTCGCAGCGGATGATGCGTCTGCGGGTCCTGCTCCAGTTCGTGGCGATCCTCGTCATCATGGGCGTGCTGTGGTGGCGCGGCGGATGACCGCGAAGTGTCACCCGCTCGCCTCAGGGTAGCGGAATTCCGGTGACGGCGGGATCGTGCCGCGAGACGGCGCGGCAGCGCCCCGCTACGGTGCGGCGCGCCCAACCGGACGCGACCGATTCCGCCGGACACCCCTCGATGCGCGTACTGCCCCTGAGTTTCGCTGCGGCCCTGCTGGCTGCTCCGGCCGCCCTCGCCGCCGACTTCTCGGCGCCGGTTCCGGAGTACCGCCCGCCGGTGCAGCCGCTCAGCATCGTGTCCGAGTTCCGCATCGGCGGCTCCGCCCAGGATCCGGGCAGCAACGAGAAGAACACCTCCAACATTAACGCCGAGCTGGTCTTCGCCAAGCCGAACCTCGGCCTCGACCGGTTCTGGAGCTACTTCGTGCCGCGGCCGACGGTCGGCGGCAGCTACAACGTCGACGGCCGCACCAGCTACGCCTATATCGGCGCGACCTGGACCGTCGACATCACCGACCGGATCTTCGTCGAAGGCTTCTTCGGCGCCGCCGCCCATAACGGCTATACCGGCCCGAAGCTCTATGTCCCGAAGACCTTCAACTCGCTCGGCTGCTCGCCGATGTTCCGCGAGGCGGCGGCGATCGGCTTCCGGCTCACCGAGCGCTGGAGCGTGATGGCGACGATCGAGCACATGTCGAATGCCGGCCTGTGCGTCGAGAACCGCGGCCTGACCAATTACGGCGGCAAGATCTCGTACACCTTCTGAGCCGGGGCCCGTTTCCACGGGCCTGATACGGTTTCCGGACGATCAGTTCCGGAGATCGCATCACCAGCCCGCGCGGCGGAGCTTTGCTCCGCACGCATGAGCGAAGCCGGTTTCCGCATCGCGAAGGCGACTGCAACGCAGTCGCCGAGCGATCAATCGGAAACCGTATGATCTCACGCCTGGATCCTCGAGCGCGGGATCGGAAAACGCCGATCCACGATGGCCGGTGGCGTGACACCGCGTGCCGAGGGTTCGCCGCCAGGGGTGGCGGAGCCGGTGCAGAACCGATCCGAGTCCGGTATCACGGCCGGGGGCATCGAGGGAGACGTCGCGGCCATGGTGGTCCTGAACCGCATCTACACCCGGACCGGCGACAAGGGCACCACCGCCCTGGCGAGCGGCGAGCGCCGCTCGAAGGCCGACCTGCGGATCGAGACGTACGGCACGGTCGACGAGACCAATGCCTGCCTCGGCCTCGTGCGCCAGCATACGACCGGCGACCTCGACGGAATGCTGGCCCGGATCCAGAACGACCTGTTCGATCTCGGTGCCGACCTCGCCACCCCCGACACCGGCGAGCCGCTCGCCTACGAGCCGCTGCGCATCGTCGCGGCGCAGGTCGCGCGGGTGGAGCGCGACATCGACGCGCTGAACGCCCGGCTCACGCCCCTGCGCTCGTTCGTGCTGCCCGGCGGGTCGGCGGCGGCGGCCGCCCTGCACCTCGCCCGCACGGTGTGCCGCCGGGCCGAGCGCCTCGCGGTGGCGCTCGCGGCGACGCCGGGCGAGGTCGTGTCGGCGGAGGTGATCCAGTACCTCAACCGCCTGTCCGACTTCCTGTTCGTCGCCGCCCGGGTCGCCAACGACGACGGCGCCGCCGACGTGCTGTGGGTGCCGGGCCAGAACCGGACCTGAGAGCAGCTCACGGCCGCACGGTGCGTCAGCGCCGCACGGCGCGTCAGCGCCGCACGGTGCGTCAGCGCCGCCAGATCCCGATCCGGTTGGAGCGCGCCTGCTCCTCGGCGGCGAGGAGTTCCGGCGTCGCATCCGCTGCGGCGCGGCCGCCGCCGTTGAACAGGATCAGCTCCGACAGGTCCTGTCCGTCGAGGATGCAGCGGAACCCGTCGCCCTCGCCGGCCGGCGTGCAGGCGACGTCGCGCCGGCGCAGGTAGCGGCCGAGTTCGCGGGCGTTGCGGCCGCCGAGCCCGTCGACCCCGACGAGCCGCACCGCCACGCCGTCGAAGTCCAGGGTTCCGGTGTCGACCACCGCCGGAGCACCGCGGACCGTCCCGCCCCGGGCCGGTCGGGGATCGGGAACCGGCGCCGGCAGGGCCACGGCGGTCGTCGGGCGCGCGGCCTTGGCCGACTTGGCCCGTGCGGCGAGGGCCTGGGTGACGACGTCGCGCCAGATCTGCGCCGGCAGGTCGCCGCCGGTCACGCCCTCCATCGGCGAGTTGTCGTCGTTGCCGACCCAGACGCCGACGACGAGGTCGCCGGTGAAGCCGATGAACCACGCGTCGCGGTAATCCTGGGTGGTGCCGGTCTTGCCGCCGGAGGGCACGGAGACGCGCGCCGCCTTGCCGGTCCCCTCCCGCACCACCGCCGCCAGGAGGTCGAGCATCCCGGCCCGCGCCTGCGCGTCGCGCGCCGCCGCCGGGGCGGTCTGCGGCCGGTTGTAGAGCGTCTGGTCGCGGCTGGCGATCTGCCGGATCGTGTAGGGCTCGACAGCTTCGGTCCCGGCGGCGAGCGCCGCGTAGGCCCGGGTCATCTCGATGAGCGTCGTCTCGGCCGAACCGAGGGCGAGGCTCGGCACGGCCGGCAGTTCCGACTGGATGCCGAGGCCCCGGGCGGTGGCGATCACCGCCGGCAGGCCGACCGCCTCGGCGAGCTGCACCGCGACGGTGTTGACCGATTGCGCGAAGGCGGTGCGCAGGGTGACGGCGCCGCGGTAGCGGCCGCCGTGGTTCTCCGGCTCCCACTCGCCGACCTGGGTCGGGCGGTCGACCATCACCGTGTCGGGCCGGGACCCGTTGCGCAGGGCGGTGAGGTAGACGAACAGCTTGAACAGCGAGCCGGGCTGGCGCTTCGCCTGGGTCACCCGGTTGAACTGGCTGTCGGCGTAGTCGCGGCCGCCGACCATCGCCAGGATCGCCCCGTCCGGCGCCATGGCGACGATCGCGCCCTGGCCGACCTTGCGGCGCTCGCCGTCCTGGTCGAGGCGCCGGGCGAGCACGCTCTCGCCGATGTTCTGAAGCGTGAGGTCGAGGGTGGTGCGCACGGTGGCGTCGGCCGGGCCGGCGCCGATCAGCCCCTTCGCGGCTTCGGCCACGGCGTCGACGAAGTAGTTCGTGCCGACCGGCGTCTCGGTCGGGACCTGGACGTTCGCCGGGCTGCGCCGGGCGGCCTCGGCCTGGGCCGGGGTGATCGCGCCGGTCTCGACCATCGCGTCGAGAACCTGCCCGGCCCGGCCGCGGGCACCGTCGAGGTTGCGGTGGGGCGCCAGTTGCGACGGGGCCCGCACGAGCCCGGCCAGCATCGCGGCCTCCGGCAGGGTCAGATCCCGGGCGGGCTTGCCGAAGTAGCGCTGCGCCGCCGCGTCGGCCCCGTAGACCCCGGCCCCGAAATAGGCGGTGTTGAGGTAGCGGGTGAGGATGTCCTGCTTGTCGAGCTGCGATTCCAGCCACAGGGACAGCACCGCCTCCTGAACCTTCCGCTTCAGCGTCCGGTCCTGCGACAGGTACATCATCCGCACGAGCTGCTGGGTCAGCGTGCTGCCGCCCTCGCGGGTGCCGCCGGCGGCGGCGTTGCGCAGGGCGGCGCGGGCGAGGCCGCGCAGGTCGATGCCGTGGTGGTCGTAGAAGCGGCGATCCTCGATCGCGACGATCGCCTGGGCCAGCACCGGCGGCACGTCGCGGGCCGACAGCTTGGCGCCCTTGATGATCCCGCGCGTGGCGAAGGCCTGCCCGCCCTCGGCCCGCACCACCAGGGCGGAGCCGGTCGGCTCGATGACGAGGCCGCCATTCACCGGCAGCGTCGCCAGGGCGTAGACGAGGGCGCCGATCCCGGTGGCGAGAGCGACGAGGCCGGCGGCGGCGAACGACCGGCCCCAGGGCACCCGCCGCGCGAGGCTCCGGACCGGGGAGAGGATCCGCCCGGCCCCGGCGCCGATCCGCCGGAGGGCCGGGTGCGAGGCGCCGCCGAGCAGCGCCGCCCGGACGGCGCCGGCTCCTGCGGAAACCCGCGCGGAGACCGAACGCATCGCAGCGCCGAAGGCGCCGCGGAGCCGCGCCGCCGCCCCCTCCGCCCGGCCCGTCACCTCGGGCCCGGCGGTGCTCCCCTGCCCGAGCTGGAGCCAGTCACGCCGCGGCGGCTCCGGGGGCGGCGTCTCGACCATGCCGGGTCAGCGTCCCACCTGCCGCGGCTCGATCCAGCGATGCGCGGGAGCCCGCGAAACGGGCGGCCGGCTGAAGCGAAGCGACCGGGCGTGATGGCGCCGGTGCCAGTGCCGACGATGGTGGTAGCGGCGGTGATGATAGCGGCGATGCCAGTGGCGACGGCGGTGCCAGTGATGCCGATACCCGTGGTGGCGGCGCCAGCCGCGATGCCGCCAGTGGCGGTGCCGGCGCCAGCGCACCGTCTCGACCGCCGAGGGCTGGTCGAGGGCGACGGTCGCCGCGGCGCGCGGCATCAGCGGCGAGGCTCCGGCAAGGCCGCCGAGGCCGAGGAGGAGACACAAGGCCAGGAGACAGTGACGAAGGCGCATGCCGGCTCCGGTCCAATCCGAACATCTGCGGCTAACGCCAAGCTCCGCGGTTCCGTTCCGCGGCGCCTCCGCCTCATCCGACCCGACGGAACGGCGCCCGGCCCGCGAGGCCGCCGGAGCGGTCGAACACCACCACCTCGAGTTCGCTGCCGGAGCCGGCGAGCGCACGCGCGGCCGTCGCCCAGGCATGCTGCGCCACGACGTCGGCGAGGGGCAGCCCCCTCGCGTCGGCGAGGCCGAGCACCTCCAGCGCGGTGTTCGCTCCGGCGGCCCGCCCGGCGAGGTCGGCATCGCCCCCGGCCTCGCGCAGGCGCTCGCCGAGCCAGGCGAGGTCGACCGGGCCGGCCCGGGAATGCAGGTCGAGGAAGCCGTGGCCGAGCTTCGTCATCTTGGCGATGCCGCCCGCCACGGTCACCCGCGGGACGGGGTGGCGGCGCAGGTACTTCAGCATGCCGCCGGCGAAGTCGCCCATGTCGATCAGCGCCGGGGGCGGCAGATCGTGCAGGCGCTGCACCGCGGCTTCCGAGGTCGAGCCGGTCGCCCCGGCGACGTGCGGCAGCGAGGCGGCGCGGGCGACGTCGACGCCGCGATGGATCGTGTCAATCCAGGCGGCGCAGGAATACGGCACCACGATGCCGGTGGTGCCGAGGATCGACAGCCCGCCGACGATGCCGAGCCGGGGGTTGAGGGTGCGCGTCGCCAGTTCCTCGCCCCCCGGGATCCCGATCTCGACCACCGCGTCGGGCGTGCCGCCGGCCTCCGCCGCGGCCTCGGCGAGGGCCTCGGCGATCATCCGCCGCGGCACCGGGTTGATCGCCGGCTCGCCGACCGGCAGAGGCAGGCCGGCCCGGGTCACCGTGCCGACCCCCGGCCCGGCGCGGAAATGCAGCCCCGATCCGGGCGCCCCCGGCCGCACCGTCGCCAGCACCAGGGCACCGTGGGTGACGTCGGGGTCGTCGCCGGCATCCTTGACGATCCCGACCCGGGCGCCGCCCGGCACCGGCTCCGAGATCGCGAGGGCGAAGGCCGGGCGTCCGCCCCCCGGCAGCGGGATCTCGACCGGATCGGGGAACATCCCGGTGCGCGCCCCCGCGAAGGCGGCCTTGGCCGCCGCCGCCGCGCAGGCGCCGGTGGTCCAGCCGCGGCGCAGGGGGGTACTCGGTCGTGGTCCGTCCATGGCGCGTGGTATCACCACCGGCAGAGCGGGCAAACGCCGCCCGACGCCACAGCCAGCGGAGACCGCCCCGTGATCGCCCCCTCCCCCCGCGGCCTCCTCGTCGCCGCGATCCGCTCCGGGTCGGGCAAGACCACCGTCACCCTGGCGATCCTGCGGGCGCTCGCCCGCCGGGGCCTGACGGTCGCCGGGGCCAAGTGCGGCCCTGACTACATCGACCCCGCCTTCCACGCCGCGGCGACCGGGCGGGCGAGCTACAACCTCGACAGCTTCGCGATGGATCCGCCCCTGCTCGACGCCGTCGCCGGCCGGATCGGGGACGGCGTCGACCTCGTGATCGCCGAAGGGTCGATGGGGCTGTTCGACGGCGTGGTCGCCGAGGCCGGCCGCAGCGGCGCCAACGCCGACGTGGCGGCGCGCTACGGCTGGCCGGTGGTCCTCGTCCTCGACGTGTCCGGCGCGGCGCAATCCGCCGCCGCCACCGCGCTCGGCGTCACCGCCTACGATCCGCGGCTGCGGCTGGCCGGGGTGATCCTCAACAAGGTGGCGAGCCCGCGCCACCGCCGGCTGGTCGAGGCCGGCCTGGACCGGATCGGCGTGCCGGTGCTCGGCGCCCTCGCCCGCGACGCCGGCCTGATCCTGCCGGAGCGCCATCTCGGCCTCGTCCAGGCCGAGGAGACCGCGGATCTGGACGCGCGCCTCGACCGCCTCGCCGACCTCGCGGAGACCTCGATTGATCTCGGCGCGCTCGTGGCGGCTTCGGGCGGCACTCTGCCGCCTCCGGCGGCCGCGCCGCTGCCGCCGCCGCCCGGCCAGCGCATCGCCCTCGCCCGCGACGCCGCCTTCTCGTTCGTCTACCCGCACATGGCGGCCGGGTGGCGGGCGGCGGGCGCCGAACTGGTGCCGTTCTCGCCTCTCGCCGACGAAGCACCGCCGCAGGCGTGCGACGCGTGCTGGCTGCCGGGCGGCTACCCGGAGCTGCATGCCGGCCGCCTCGCCGCCGCCGGCCGGTTCCTCGGCGGCCTGCGCGCGTTCGCTCAGTCCCGGCCGGTCCACGGCGAGTGCGGCGGCTACATGGTCCTGGGCGACGGGCTCGTCGACGCGGACGGAGCCTCACACCCGATGGCGGGCCTCCTGCCGGTCGCGACCTCCTACGCCCGGTGGCGGCTGCATCTCGGCTACCGGGTGGCGACCCTGCTGGCGGGGGGCCGGCTCGGCCCCGCCGGGGCACGCCTCGTCGGGCACGAGTTCCACTACGCCACCGAACTGACCCCGCCGCCGGACGAGGGCTCCGCCCTGGCGCGGGTGACGGACGCGGAGGGCCGCGACATGGGCTTCGCGGGCCACCGCCGGGGCAGCGTTACCGGAAGCTTCTTCCACCTGATCAGCACGCGCTGAGATCGGGCGGGCGCCGCTCACTCCTCGTCGGCGCCGTCGAGGCCGTCCATCATCGTGGCGTTGCGGCTCAGCCGGGAGGCCGAGCGCACGAGGGCGAGCACCTCCCGCCGCATCTGGTCGTCCTCGATCTGCACGTAGGCACGCAGAAGCTCGATCGCCCCCGAGACGCTGAGGAAGCTGAAGACGTTGTCCTCGGTTCCGGCATCCTCGGCGCGATCCTCGAAGAAGGCCGACACCGGCACCTCGAGCAGTCGCGCGATCTCCCGCAGCCGGCCGGCGCCGACGCGATTCTGCCCCTTCTCGTACTTCTGCACCTGCTGAAAGGTGACCCCGACCGCAGTCCCGAGCGCGGTCTGGCTGAGGCCCTTGGCCTTGCGCAGGGCCGTGATGCGGACGCCGACGAGACGATCGACCTCTGTGGTCTGCTTGGGCATAAGTCCTCAACGTCGTGACTCGCGGCCGGCGTTGTCCCGGCACCAGGGCCAGGGACGGAGCCTTGGGCGAGCGGGCCGGAACGGCCGCCACGGATGACGCGGCGGCCGTTCCGGCGCTACAACCAATGACACCAGGGGCACGGACACTCCGCGAACCGGTCTCGAGTGCGACCATCGATTCCAAGGCCGGAGGCGAGCGACGACGCAGCGCGCCACGTCCCTCCCGAGCGTCGGACGACGGTTCGGAGCATGCGCTCCTGTCCGGCGGGATCGCGACTGCGGACCGTCGGGCGGGGATCTGACATGCAACTTGACGGCAGTCTACACGCTCCGAGCGCATTCCCCAAGGGAAGAACCACATCAAAAACTACCGAGATGCAGATCGAGGAAAAATCCCGCGGCGACAGGCACCATCCGTACGGTCTAGGCCGATCAGCCTAGTCAGAGCAAGACCTCACGTGTAGCCGGCAAATTAACCCTCGTCGTGGCTCGACTCGCACTCTTCTGGGGCAGCCGGCCCGGGTGATCGCCTGAAAGCGACCACCCTGGTTTTTCCGTGGCCGCAAGCGTCGGCGGCCGTGCGCGACGCGCGAGTGTCGCAGCAGCCCCGGCTCCTGCTCCCCGGGACGCTCTTCGCGCTCGCCAGGCCGCGCGGACGCTCGATGGGCGCCCGACCCGGGGCAACCGGCCGATCGGCTTGATCTGCGTCGGGAAATCGCCTTCAGTCACGCGCTCCCGGCGCCGGACGCCGCTCCGCACACGACGAGGTCCGCCATGTTCATCGCGATGAACCGGTTCAAGGTCTACAAGGACGCGACGCAGGAATTCGAGCAGCTCTGGCTCGGCCGCGACAGCCATCTCGGCGAGATGCCGGGCTTCGTCGAGTTCCACATGCTGCGTGGCCCCGAGCACGAGGATCACGTTCTCTACGCCTCGCACACGGTGTGGGAATCGCGCGAGGCGTTCGAGGCCTGGACCCGCTCCGAGCAGTTCCGCAAGGCGCACAGCAAGGCGCCGGGCTCGCGCCCGCTCTACCTCTCGCACCCGCAATTCGAGGGTTTCGAGACGATCCAGACCATGACGAAGCCCGCCGCCGCGGCGGCGGAGTGATACGAGATCCGCATCGCGAAAGCGATTGCTGCGCAATCGCCACGATCCCGGCAGGGATCGTCTGAAGCGATCATACGGATTTCGCATGATACGGTTTCCGGAAGGAATCTTCCGGAAACCGTATGACCAGCCCGCGCGGCGCAGAGCAAAGCTCTGCGCGCACCTGAGCGAAGCCGATTTCCGCATTGCGAAGCGATCAATCGGAAATCGTATGACGCGACCGCACCGCTGCCGGGGCGGGATCCGACCGGGATCCCGCCCGACTCCCATCCGGGTCCCGATCAGATCTTCGCAGCCGACCGGAGGCGCGGCAGGAAGGCGGCGAGGAGCCCGATCGCCGGCAGGTAGGCGCAGGCCCGGTAGACGGTCTCGATGCTGGTGAGGTCGGCGATCTCGCCGAGGATGGCCGCGCCGAGGCCACCCATGCCGAAGGCGAAGCCGAAGAACAGGCCGCCCACCAGCCCGACCCGGCCGGGCAGCAGTTCCTGCGCGTAGACCAGGATCGCCGGCATCGCCGAGGCGAGGATGAGGCCGATCGGCACCGTCAGGACCACGGTCCAGACGAGGTTGACGTGCGGCAGCGCCACCGTGAACGGCAGCACGCCGAGGATCGAGCCCCAGATCACCACCTTGCGCCCGAACCGGTCGCCGATCGGGCCGCCGACCACCGTGCCGACCGCCACCGCGCCGAGGAACACGAACAGGTAGAGCTGGGATTCCTGCACCGAGACCCCGAAGTGGTGGATCAGGTAGAAGGTGAAGTACGAGCTGAAGCTCGCCATGTAGAAGAACTTCGAGAAGATCAGCACCAGCAGGATCGCGATGGTGGCGACCACCCGGGCGCGCGGCAGCACCTCGGCGGTCTGGCCGCCGGCCTTGCGCCGGCCGGCACCGGCGGCGAGCCGGTCGCGGTACCAGCGCCCGACGAGGCTGAGGATCGTGAAGCCGGCCAGCGCCGCGACGGCGAAGACCGCGACGCTGCCCTGGCCGTGCGGCACCACGATGAAGGCGGCGAGCAGCGGCCCGATCGCCGAGCCCGCGTTGCCGCCGACCTGGAACACAGACTGGGCGAGGCCGTAGCGCCCGCCCGAAGCGAGGCGCGCCACCCGCGAGGCTTCCGGATGGAAGATCGCCGATCCCATCCCGACGAGGCAGGCGGCGAGGAGCAGGATCGGGAAGCTGGACGCGGTCGAGAGCAGCAGCAGCCCGGCGAGCGACACCATCATGCCGCCCGCGAGGGAGAAGGGCTGCGGGTGACGGTCGGTGAACAGCCCCACCACCGGCTGGAGCAGCGAGGCCGTGAGCTGGAACGCGAGGGTGATGAGGCCGATCTGGGCGAAGTCGAGCTGGTAGGACTGCTTGAGCAGCGGGTAGATCGCCGGCAGCAGCGACTGGATCAGGTCGTTGAGCAGGTGGGACAGGCTCAGCCCCGCCAGCACGACCGCCGCCGGGCCACCGGCCGCCGGGGCGGAGCCGGTCCCCTGACCCGTCGTAGGAGGCCCGGTGACCGGCGCCTCCCGCATCAGCCCCCGCTCGCTCGCGCGCGCATCCATCCCGGCTCTCCCCTCGTCCGTCCAGCCCTGGGGCGTCCGCCGTCTCGTCGTGCCGTCACGACTGCGCAATCGCCTTGCGATTGATCGGTGCCCTGTCGTCGTCATACAAGGTCCCGTTCCGGGCCGCCCTGCTGTTCGCGGCAACCCAGCCTTGTCGCGCGTGCGGGCGCATCGCGTGCCGTTCTCTGGTCCTCGTCTTGCGCTGTCGGGTATTGTGGTCCGATTCGTCGCTCCGGTTGTTCCGGATCGGCACGGACGAGCGGACATTCGGCCTGCGGCGGCACGCGATGCGCCGCAGGAAACCAGACAGAGCGAGGACGCCGATGCGACGCGCGCACCATGCGGACCTGCGGTCTTCCGCCCGGTCGGCGTCCGGCGAACGCTCGTCGGCGCGCTGGACCGGGCTGATGCCGAGACGGGGCCGCGGCCTGCTCCGGCTCGGGATCGGAGCCGCCCTCGCGCTCGCCGACTGCGTCGCCCTGGGGGTCACCGGTCTCGCGGCTCACGCCGCCTACCGGTCCCTGGCGACCAATCCCGGCTCCGGCCTGGAGCCGGCCCTCCACGCCCTCCTGCTCGTCGGCGTGTTCCTGATCGTTCCGACCCTCGCCCGCGGCGAGTACAGCATCGAGTCGGCCTTCTCGGGCGCTCCCCAGCTCAGGCGCACGGCGAGCCTGTGGCTCGCAGCCTGGACCGGGGCCCTCATCGTCGGGTTCCTGACCAAGAGCACCGCCGAGGTCTCGCGCGTCGTCGCCCTGGCCTGCTTCGCCGCCGGCCTGCCGGCGGTGGTCCTGGCGCGGCACCTCACCGCGTCCCTGGTCCGGCGCCACATCACGCCGCGCTCGATCTCGGCCCGCCGCGTCCATCTCGTCGGCTACGAGGCGGACATCGCGAGCTTTCACGCCCGCCACGACGCCAGTGACCTCGGCGTGAGGGTGATCGGCGAGACGATCCTGCGGGCTCCCGACGCGGCCGCCGACGCGAACGAGGTCCGGGCACACCTGTCGGAGGATCTCGACCTCGCCGTCTCGGTGGTGCGCTTCCTCCGGCCCGACGACGTCTTCGTGCTGATTCCCTGGGGGGAGGTGGCGCCGCTGGAAGCCTGCATCGACGCCTTCCTGCGGGTCCCGGTCGGCCTCCACCTGCGCCCCGGCCGGGTGATGGACCGCTTCGGAGAGATCCGGGTCGACCGGGTCGGGCGCCTGACTGGGCTCAGGATCGGCCGGCCTCCCCTCGGCCCGCTCGAGATCGCGGTGAAGCGCAGCTTCGACGTCGTGGTCGCGCTGTCGGCGCTGATCCTGCTCTCGCCGCTGCTGCTGCTGATCGCCGCGGTGATCCGCCTCGACAGCCCCGGCCCGTGCCTGTTCCGGCAGCGCCGCCACGGCTTCAACCAGGAGGCGTTCTCGGTGTTCAAGTTCCGCAGCATGCGGGTGGCGCAGGACGCGGTCTTCCGGCAGGCGACCCGCAACGACGACCGGATCACCCGGGTCGGGCGCATCCTGCGGCGCACCAACCTCGACGAGCTGCCGCAGCTTCTCAACGTGATCCGGGGCGACATGTCCCTGGTCGGACCCCGGCCGCACGCCCTGGCGCACGACCGCAGCTTCGAGCGCCGGATCGCCCGCTACGCCCGGCGCCACAACGTGCCGCCCGGCATCACCGGCTGGGCCCAGGTCAACGGCCTGCGCGGGGAAACCCTCACCGACGCCGACATGCGGCGGCGGGTCGAGCACGACCTGCACTACATCGACAACTGGTCGCTGTGGTTCGACATCCAGATCATCGTGATGACGGTGCTCGCCCGCAGCGCGTTCCGCAACGCCTACTGACCGTCGCCGGCGAAGATCCGGGCGGTCTCGGCCTCGCCGAGGCGACGGAACTGCCCCGGCTCCAGGTCGGCGGGCAGGTCGAGGCCGCCGACGCGGTCGCGGTGCAGCGCCTCGACGTGGTTGCCGAGGGCGGCGAACATCCGCCGCACCTGATGGTAGCGGCCCTCGCCGAGGACGAGGCTCGCGCGATGCGGATCCTCGACGGTGAGCGCGGCGGGCAGCAGCGGCTTCTCCTCGCCGTCGAGCATCAGCGTCCCGGACGCGAACACCTCCGCCTCGTCGCCGCGCAGCGGGCGCGCCAGGGCGACCCGGTAGCGTTTGGGCACCTTCGCCTTCGGGGCGATGATCCGGTGCAGCAGGGCGCCGTCGTCGGTGAGCAGCAGCAGGCCCGACGTGTCCTTGTCGAGCCGCCCGACCGTCGAGAGGGCGGGGTCGCGCCGGCGCCAGCGCTCCGGCAGCAGGCCGTAGACGAGCGGCCCGGCCTCCTTGTGCGAGCAGGTGACCCCGAGCGGCTTGTTCAGCATCAGCGCCAGCCCGGGCGGCGGATCGAGCGGCTTGCCGCGCACCGTCATCCGCTCCGGCAGGTCCGGCGTCACCGCGATGCGGCGGTCGGCCTCGCCGAGCACCGCCCCGTCGAGCCGGATCGCGCCGGCCCGCGCGAGCGCCTGGATGTCCCGTCGCGAGCCGTAGCCGAGATTCGCGAGCAGCCGGTCGAGCCGGACCGAAGCGCCGCTCATCGCCGATCCCTCATCGCCGTCGCTTCACTTCCGGGCCTCGAAGACCTTGTAGCCCTTTCCGGTCGCGCGGGGCGTCACCTGCCGGAACGCCTCGGCGAGCACGGCCTCGTAGGGCAGGTGGGTGTTGGCCGTCAGCCACAGGGCGCCGCCGGGGCGCAGCGCCGCCGCGGCGGCGCGGACGAAGCCCTGGCCGAGCGCCCGGTCCTCGGCTCCGCCATCGTGGAACGGTGGGTTCATCACCACGAAGTCGAGCCGGTCCGGCACGGCGCCAGCCTCGCGGAGATCGGCCCAGGCGAAGGAGGCGCGCGGATCCTCGACGTTGCGCCGGGCGGCGTCCACGGCGCGGCGGTCGATGTCGACGAGGGCGAGGCCGGTCACCTTCGGCGAGGCGAGGACCGCCTTCGCGAGGATCCCCAGGCCGCAGCCGAGATCGGCCCCGCGCCCGGCGAGCGCCGGCAGGTGCTCCAGCAGCAGGGCGGTGCCGGGATCGACCCGGTTCCAGCTGAACACGCCGGGCTGGCTCCACAGTCCGAGATCGTCGAGGCGACGCGGCGCTCCGCCGGCGAGCGCCGCGTCGAGGCCCTCGGGCCGCACCGGCCGGCGGGTCCGGCAGATGCGGTGGTGGCGCCTCGCCGCCTCCTCGACGGCGCAGCCGAACCCGGCCAGCTCGCGGGCGAGGCGCGCGCCGCCCTTCTCCTTCGGCGCCAGAACGGTGAAGGGGGCCTCCGCCGCCAGCGCCCGCAGGGCGAGCGCCAGGACGTAGCGCCGCTCGGCCGTGCCGGGGGGCGCGAGAAAGGCGAGGTCCGACAGGCTGCCGGGCGCAAGATCCTCGAGCGCGGCCGAGCCCGGGATCAGCGGCGAGAGCTGAACCGCGGCGTCGGGCACCGCCGCGAGTTCGGGCGGCGGCCGGCCGTAGACGGCGGTGGGACCCGTGCTCACCCGCGGGGGAACTCCAGGCCCATCTCGCGGTAGCGCTCGGGATCGTCGGACCAGTTCTCGCGCACCTTCACGAACAGGAACAGGTGGACCTCGGCCTCCGCCGCCTCGGCGATCTCGACCCGGGCGGCCTGACCGATCGCCTTGATGGTCTGCCCGCCCTTGCCGAGGACGATCTTGCGCTGGCTCTCGCGCTCGACGAAGATCGTCTGCTCGATCCGGACCGAGCCGTCCTTGCGGACCTGCCACTGATCGGTCTCGACGGTCGAGGAATACGGCAGCTCCTCGTGCAGCCGGTCGTAGATCTTCTCCCGGGTGATCTCGGCGGCGAGCACCCGCAGGGGCGCGTCGGAGACCTGGTCCTCGGGGTAGAGCCAGGGGCTCGGCGGCATCAGGCCGGCCAGCGCCCGGCGCAGGTCGTCGACGCCGTCGCCGTTGAGCGCCGAGACCATGAAGGTGTGGTCGAACGGGACCCGCCCGTTGAGGTCGGCGGCGAGCGCCAGCAGGCGCTCGCGCGGGATCAGGTCGATCTTGTTCAGGATCAGGATCTTGGGGCGGCGCAGCTCCGGCAGGCGCCCGAGGATCGTCTCGACCTCGGGATCGACGCCCTTGCGCGCGTCGACGAGGAGGCACACCGCGTCGGCATCCGCCGCGCCGCTCCAGGCCGAGGTCACCATCGCCCGGTCGAGCCTTCGCTTCGGGGCGAAGATGCCGGGCGTGTCGACCAGGACGACCTGGGCCGGGCCCTCCATCGCGATGCCGCGGATGAGGGCGCGGGTCGTCTGCACCTTGCGCGAGACGATCGAGACCTTGGTCCCGACGAGGCTGTTGAGTAGCGTCGACTTGCCGGCATTCGGCACGCCGATGAGCGCGACGAAGCCGGCGCGGGTCTCGCCCGCGCCGGGCGCCGCCTCCCCGGGGCCACCGTCATCCGTGTTGGGGTCGATCTCTTGCGCCATCTCGCTCAATCCTGCCCGGCCTCGGGCGCGTCGTTCTCCCACACCCCTTCCCGGATCAGCAGGAGACGGGCCGCCTCCTGCTCGGCGAGCCGCTTCGACCCGCCGACGCCGAGGCCCGGGGCGAGGCCGGCGAGCCGCGCCTCGATGCAGAAGCGCGGCGCGTGATCGGGGCCGGAGCGCTCCGTCACCACGTAGGTCGGCGGCGCCAGCGCCCGCGCCTGCGCCCATTCCTGAAGGGCCGATTTCGGGTCGCGGCTGCGGCTTCCCTCGCCCTCCCGCGCCGCCGCGAAGGACCGGTCGATCACCGCCCTGGCGGCCTCGTAGCCGGCATCGAGGAAGACCGCGCCGAGGATCGCCTCGCAGGCATCGGCCAGGATCGCGGCGTTGCGCCGCCCGCCGCCATGGACCTCGCCGAGGCCGAGCTTCAGGTGCGGCCCGACGTTCCAGGCCGTCGCGACGGCGGCGCAGCTCTCCCGCCGCACCAGCGACGAGAGGCGGCGCGACAGCTCGCCCTCGTCGGCATCGGGCAGCGCCCGGAACAGCCCGTCGGCCACCGCGAGGCCGAGCACCCGGTCGCCGAGGAATTCGAGTCGCTGGTAGCTGCCCCCGCTGCCCGAGGCGGCGCTGACATGGGTCAGCGCCCGGATCAGCAGGGCCTTGTTCTGGAACTGATGGCCGACCCGTTCCTCCAGCAGGGACAGGTCCGGGCGTGGCCGGAAGCCCTTGCGCGCCCGGCCGGACGGGGGCGGCTCCGCGAGGGGTTGGGGGTCGGCCGAGCCGTCGCCGGATTCCACGCTCGCCCCCTTCTAGTGGATCGGCTTGAACAGACGGGTCCAGCGCACGGTCCAGGGCCAGTTCCAGACCTGCCAGGCGGAGGCGCCCTCGTCGATCGAGAAGAAGATCACCTCGGCCCGGCCGACGAAGTTCTCGAACGGCACGTAGCCGACGCTGCCGAGGTCGCGCGAGTCGGTGGAGTTGTCGCGGTTGTCGCCCATCATGAAGAAGTGGTTCGCCGGCACGGTGTAGACCTGGGTGTTGTCCCACAGGCCGCGGTCGCCGTCGCGCTCGATGATGTTGTGCGACACCCCGTTCGGCAGGGTTTCGACGTATTGCGGCACCTGGGTCGGCTGGCCGAACGCATCGGTGGTCGCATAGTCGGCGATCTGCTCGCGCTTCACCGGCCGGCCGTTGATGTTGAGGGTGCCGTTGATCATCTGGATGCGGTCGCCGGGAAGCCCGATCACCCGCTTGATGTAGTCGGTCGAGTTGTCCTTCGGCAGCTTGAACACCGCGATGTCGCCGCGCTTCGGCTCGGCGCCCCAGATCCGGCCGTGAGCCTGGAACGGCAAGTACTCGGACAGCGGCAGCGAGTACTTGGAATAACCGTACGAGTACTTCGAGACGAAGAGATAGTCGCCGATCAGCAGGGTCGGCACCAGCGAGCCGGACGGGATGTTGAACGGCTGGAACAGCAGGGTGCGGACCACCACGGCGATGAGGAGCGCCTGGATGCCGACCTTGAGGGTTTCCTTGACCGACTCCCACAGGCCGGCGTCACGGCCGGCCTTCACGTCCTGGTTGCTGCGCGCGCGATCCATCGTCATCGTCTCCGGCGGTCGTCCCGCCTTGGCTGCCGCCGAGGGCACGCCGCCCGGCTTGCCGCGATGGCGCGGTCTAGACCAACCTCCGCGGCCCCGCAACGCGCGGAGGTCAGGCGTGGTGACGCGACGCACACCCGGCCGGGCGAGGAGGGCCTCCGATCGGCGCCGGCCTTCAGGCCGGCAGCGCCTCGATGACGACGAAGGCCTGGGCGAGCGGCGGATCGTCGGTGAGCGTCACGTGCACCACGCCGCGATGGCCGGCGGGGATCAGGGTGGCGAGGCGCGCCGCGGCTCCCCCGGTCAGGCGCAGGGTCGGGCGTCCGCCGGGCAGGTTGACCACCTCCATGTCGCGCCAGAACACGCCCTCGCTCATGCCGGTGCCGAGCGCCTTCGCGCACGCCTCCTTGGCGGCGAAGCGGCGGGCGTAGGAGGGCGCGCGGGCGGCACGGCGGTCGCTGCGCGCCCGCTCGCCCTCGGTGAACACCCGGTGGGTGAAGCGGTCGCCGAAGCGCGCGAGGGAGCGCTCGATCCGGCGGATGTCGCAGAGGTCGGAGCCGATGCCGACGATCACGCCGCCGCCTCCGCCCTGGCCGCATCGATGGCCGACCGCATCGCCGCCACCGACGCCTTGAGACCGACGAAGACCGCCTCGGCGACGAGGGCGTGGCCGATGTTCAGCTCCCGGACCTGCGGCAGCGCCGCGACCGGCCCGACGCTGTCGAGGGTCAGGCCGTGCCCGGCATGGATCTCGAGGCCGAGCGCGCTGCCGTGCGCCGCCGCCCGGGCCAGCCGGGCGAGTTCGCGCTCCACCACCTCGGCACGACCGGCGAGCCGGGCCTCGCAGTAGGTGCCGGTGTGCAGCTCGACCACCGGGGCGCCGAGGGCCCGGGCCGCCTCCATGACGTGGACTTCCGGCTCGACGAACAGCGACACCCGGATCCCGGCCTCGGCGAGGCGCGCGATCGCCGGGCGCAGGTGCTCGCGGCCGCCCACGATGTCGAGCCCGCCCTCGGTCGTCCGCTCCTCCCGCCGCTCGGGGACGAGGCAGGCGGCGTGCGGGCGCAGGCGGCAGGCGATCGCGACCATCTCGTCGGTCGCCGCCATCTCGAAGTTGAGCGGGCGGTCGATCTCCCGGCGCAGCCGCTCCATGTCGGCGTCGCGGATGTGGCGCCGGTCCTCGCGCAGATGGGCGGTGATGCCGTCGGCGCCGGCCTGCACGGCCTCCCGCGCCGCCCGCACCGGATCCGGGAAGGCGCCGCCGCGGGCGTTGCGGAGGGTGGCGACATGGTCGACGTTGACGCCGAGGCGCAGGGAGGACGCGGACATCGGGAGACCCTTCGAGGCTGGCGCGATGTAGCGCGCCGGGCCCCCGCGGACCAGCCGGCCTCGACCCTGCGATTCCGGCACGCGGCAGGGCTCCGGAGCCGGCCATCCACCGCGAAGGCCGGAAAATCCGCCTCCCGCGGGCGTCGCGCCTGGACACCCCGGCGGAGCCGCTCCACTGTTTCCCCGCCGCGGCGACACAGCCGCGCCGGCCGGGCGCCGGCGCCGCGGCGTGCACCCCGACGATCGCGCTTGGGCGGCCCGCGACCGCCCCGGAGAGGCTCACGATGTCTGTTCGACGGCTCCACCGCGGCGGCGACGTCCCCGCCCGGACGACCCCGCCTGCCCCCCACAACTTCGCCGCCTTCCCGGCGCAGCATGAGGGTTCAGGTGGCGTTGCGGAACCGGCCGCGAGCCACGCTGTTGGGCGGTGGATGAGCGTGACAGAGCAGTCGGAGAGCACGGTCCTGGCGAGATTGCGAATCGCCGTCGCGGTGGCGGCTCTGGCCGTCGCGTCTCCCGCGGCCTGGGCCCAGTCCCCTCCGGGCCAGTCTCCGGCGGAGACGGCCCCCAAGGAGACGGCTCCCAAGGGGCAGGAGACCCGCCCGCCGGACGCGACCGCGCCGGCCCGGCCCGACGAGCCGGCGCCGCCGCGCGCCGACGCGCCCCCTGCCCCTGCCCAGCCGGCGCCCCAGGCTCCGGCCGGCTCGCCGCCCGCCGCTCCCAACCCGCCGCCCGCCGGCACGCCGGCCGCCCCCGGCAGCCCGCCGGCCGCGGGAGCGCCGGCCGCACCGCCCGTCCCCCCGCAGGGCACGCCCGCGACCGTGCTCGACACCCAGGATTACGACGGCGTGCTCGGCAAGCCGGTCCGCAGCGCCGCCGGCGAGGACATGGGTCGCATCATCGACATCATCGTCGACAAGGAGGGCCGCCCGCGCGCCGCGATCATCGATTTCGGCGGCTTCCTCGGCGTCGGGTCGCGCAAGATCGCCGTCGACTGGCGGGCGCTGCAATTCTCCGCCGACAACAAGCCCGGCCGGGGCGTGCTGCGCCTGAACCGCAACCAGGTGCGGGTCTCCCCCGAATACAAGCCCGGCGACCCGATCGTGGTGCTGGGGCCGGCCGGCCCGTCCCCCGACCCCGATCAGGCCACCGCGCGCGATCCCAAGGACAAATGACGCGAGCCCGACAGGCCCAGCGCCGCCCCCTCCCCCGCGACCGCGAGGTCCCGCGCTTCGAGATGCGACCCGACCCGCGCCGAGAGTCCCGTGGTGACGAATCCCGTGGACAGGAGCCCCGGGACGGCGCCCTGCCCGGGCAGACCGGCGGCGCGGGGGCACGGCGGCGGGAGAAGCCGGCCCCCTCGCTGCGGAGCAGCCGCGGCCTCGACGCGTTCACGTTCTTCGTCGCCAACCTCCAGACCGGGTTCGGTCCGTTCATCGCGGTCTACTTCACGGCCCAGTCCTGGACGCAGGCCGATATCGGCCTCGTGCTCACCATCGGCAGCCTGTTCAGCCTGTTCGGGCAGGTCCCGGGCGGCGCCTTCGTCGACTGGGTGCGCTCGAAGCGGTTCGTCGCCGCCCTGTCGGTGGCGGTCATCGGCGCGAGCGCGGCCGGCCTCGCGCTGTTCCCGACCTTCCTGATCGTCGCGCTGGCGATGATCGCCCACTCGCTCGCGAGCTGCACCCTCACCCCGGCCATCGCGGCGATCAGCCTCGGCCTCGTCGGGCATACCGGGCTCGGCGAGCGGCTCGGCCGCAACGCCCGGTTCTCGTCGATCGGCAACGCCCTCGCCGCGGCGATGATGGGTGCGTGCGGCTACTATCTCTCGAACGAGGCGGTGTTCTACGTCACCGCCGCCCTCGCGATCCCCACCCTCGCCGCCCTGTGGTTCGTGCGCGCCTCCGAGATCGACGTCGTGCGCCCGCAGGGGCCGGCGGCAGACGGCGGCTGGGCGAGCCTCAGGCTGCTCCTCACCAACCGGGCGCTGCTGTGGTTCGGCGCCTGCATCACCCTGTTCTTCGTCGCCAACGCGGCGATGCTCCCCCTCGTCGGCAGCGTGCTGACCGTCCGCACCAGCCACACCGCCACGGTGCTCATCGCCGCCTGCATCATGGCGCCCCAGATCGTGATGGCGCTGATCGCCCCCGCGGTCGGCCGGGCGGCGCAGGCCTACGGCCGCCGGCCGCTGCTGATCCTCGGCTTCGCCGCCCTGCCGATCCGCGGCCTGCTGTTCGCCTACACCGAGGTGCCCGAACTCCTCGTGCTGATCCAGATCTTCGACGGGATCTCGGCCGCGGTGCTCGGCGTGATGGTGCCCCTCGTCGTCGCCGACGTCACCCGTGGGACCGGCCGCTTCAACCTCGCGCTCGGGGCGATCGGCACGGTGATGGGCCTCGGCGCGGCGGTGAGCACGACCCTGTCGGGCTTCGTGGCCGATCGTTTCGGCACCCATTCCGCATTCCTCTGCCTCTCGGCCGTCGCCCTCGCGGCCCTCGGCATCGCCGCGCTGGTGATGCCGGAGACGCGGCGCGACCGTGGCTGATGCGCAACGCCGACCGTTGCGCCGCACCATGAACCCGGCGCGGGCCGGTCAACTCTCGTTCAGGTGAGCGGGATTAAATGGCGGCGGACGAGGCACGCCTGCATCATATTTCGCCTGCAACATAAGGTGACGCTTGTGCGTTGCGGACTCGGTGGGTTCTCATCCACCGTCCGATCATCCGCCACACGCGTGTAAGAACCGGGATCGATCGTCACGATGGATGACCTCTGCGCGTATGCCGACAGGCCCTGGGCTTTCGTGGCCCGCTATCTCCGCCGCCGGGTCGTTCCCCACGCGGCGATCCTGGTGGCGGTGCTGGGCGCCGTCGCCTGCTCCGTCAGCACGCAGTACGGCCTCAAGGGGGTCGTCGACGCCCTCGGCAAGGGACCGGAGAGCGGCCTGATCTGGCCGGCCCTGACCCTGCTGATCGTGTTCATCGCCGCCGACAACATGCTGTGGCGCGTCGCGAGCCTGATCGGCGCCTTCACCTTCGTGGCGGTGACCGGCGACATCCGCCGCGACCTGTTCCGCCACCTCACCGGCCACTCGCCATCCTACTTCGCCGACCGGCAGCCGGGCACGCTCGCGAGCCGCATCACCGCGACCTCGAACGCGATCTTCACCGCCGAGAACATGTTCGTCTGGAACGTGATGCCGCCCTGCGCGGCGGCGTTCGGCTCGATCCTGTACGTCGCCACCGTCAGCGTGCCGATGGCGCTCGGCCTGATCGTGATCTGCGGCGGCGTGGTGGTGCTGATGTTCCGCATCGCCGCGGCCGGAAAGCCGCTCCACCACGACTTCGCCGAGAAGGCGGCGGGCGTCGATGGCGAGATGGTCGACCTCGTGAGCAACATGCCGCTGGTGCGGGCCTTCGGCGCCTACAAGCGCGAATACGCCCGCTTTGACGTCACCATCGGCACCGAGATGTCGGCGCGCCGCCGCTCGCTGCTCTACCTCGAGAAGCTGCGGGTGATGCACGCCGTCATCACCGTCGCGGCGGTGCTCGGCCTGCTCTACTGGGCGATCCGGATGTGGGAGGTCGGCGCGGCGACCGCCGGGCAGGTGGTGCTGGTCTGCACCCTCGGCATCACCATCCTGGCCGCGACCCGCGATCTCGCGGTCGCGCTGGTCGACGTGACCCAGCACACCGCCCGCCTCTCGGAGGCCCTGCGCACCCTGCTCCAGCCGCACGACCTGCGCGACCACCCGGAGGCGAAGCCCCTCGTCGGCGAGGGCGCCCGGATCACCTTCGAGCACGTCGCGTTCAACTATCCGGACGGCCGCGAGGTGTTCAAGGACTTCACGCTGGAGATCCCGGCCGGGCAGCGGGTCGGCCTCGTCGGCCGCTCGGGCGGCGGCAAGTCGACCCTGTTCACGCTGCTGCAGCGCTACTACGACCCGCAGAGCGGGCAGATCCTCATCGACGGCCAGGACATCGGCCGGGTGACCCAGGAATCGCTGCGCGACGCGATCACGGTGGTGCCGCAGGACATCTCGCTGTTCCACCGCACGTTGCGGGAGAACATCCGCTACGGCCGGCCCGAGGCGACCGACGAGGAGGTGTGGAAGGCGGCGGAAGCCGCGCGCTGCACCGACTTCATCAACGACCTGCCGGGCGGCTTCGACACCATCGTCGGCGACCGCGGGGTGAAGCTCTCGGGCGGCCAGCGCCAGCGCATCGCGGTGGCCCGCGCGATCCTGAAGGACTCGCCGATCCTGCTCCTCGACGAGGCGACCTCCGCCCTCGACACCGAGTCGGAGGAGGCGATCCGCGAGGCGCTCGCCAACCTGATGAAGGGCCGCACGGTCATCGCCATCGCGCACCGGCTCTCGACCCTGAAGGATTTCGACCGGATCGTGGTGCTCGACGGCGGAACGGTGATCCAGGACGGCTCGCCCGAGCGCCTGACCCACCTCGACGGCTTCTACCGCGACCTGATCCAGCGCGAGACGATCAAGCTGTCGCGCGAGGCGGCGTGATCCGAACCGCCACCCGGCCATCATCGGCAGGGGCACGGCTGCGGACCCGTCAGGCTGTGGTGACCACCGGGATCTCGTGGTCGATCGCCACCTCCTCGGGGCCGACCCGGCAGGCATAGGCGCGGGCATCGACCCCCGCGGCCCGGGCGCGCCGGAACGCGGCGGCGAAGGCCGGGTCGATGTCGCCGGCGACCTCGAACGCCTCGGCCCGCATCTGCACCACCACGATCAGCAGCGCCCGACCGCCCCCGCGGACGACGTCGGCGAGGTCGTCCATGTGCCGGGCGCTGCGGGCGGCCTTGCAGTCCGGGAACTCGGCGAGGCCGGCGCGGCGCATCATGTGGCAGTTCTTCACCTCGACGTGGCACGGCCCATCGGGCCCGTCGGCGAGGAAGTCGACCCTGCTCGCCCTGGCGTAGGCGACCTCCGGCCGGAACGAGGTCGCGCCGGCGAGCATCGGCAGCCGGCCCTCTCGGAACGCCTCGGCGACGAGGTGGTTGGGGCGGGCGGTGTTGATGCCGACCCATTGCGGCCCGCCGGGCAGGCCGGCCTCGACCAGCTCCCACGACCACGCCAGCTTGCGGGCCGGGTTGGTGGAGGCCGACAGCAGCACCCGGCTCCCCGGCGCGTTGAGGCCGAGCATCGCGCCGGGATTGGCGCAGTGCGCGGTGACGACCTCGCCGGTCGCGAGTTCGACGTCGGCGAGGAAGCGCTTGTAGCGGCGCAGCAGCCGCCCCTCGGTCAGAGGAGTTGCGAAGCGCACGAGGGGACGGCCCGGACCATGCGCCGCCATAGCAGTGGGATCGCCGCAGGTCACGCTTGAGCCGACGCATCGCGCGCGATAGATCCGCTGGCGGCCGGCGCCCTCGCCGCCGCGGAGACACAGCCGATGTCCGAAGCCAGCTCGTCCGCCGTCACGGCCGCGATCCTCGTCATCGGCGACGAGATCCTGTCTGGACGGACCAAGGACAAGAACATCGGCTATATCGCCGAGTACCTCACCAATTCGGGCATCGACCTGCGCGAAGTCCGGGTGGTGCCCGACGTGCCGGAGGAGATCGTGGCGGCGGTCAACGCCCTGCGCACCCGCTACACCTATCTGTTCACCACCGGCGGCATCGGCCCGACCCACGACGACATCACCGCCGATTGCGTCGCCGCGGCTTTCGGGGTCGGGATCGACGTCGATCCGCGGGCGCGGGCGATGCTGCTGGAGCGCATTCCCGAGGCCGACCTCAACGAGGCCCGGCTGCGCATGGCCCGCATCCCGGACGGGGCCGAGCTGATCGAGAACCCGATCTCCAAGGCGCCCGGCTTCATGATCGGCAACGTGATCGTGATGGCCGGCGTGCCGGCGATCATGCAGGCGATGCTCGACAACGTGGCGCCGAGGCTGACCACTGGCGCCCGCGTCGCGGCCGAGACGATCGAGGCCGGCAACCTGCCGGAAGGGCTCTATGCCGGCGATCTCGCCGAGGTGGCCAAGCGCCATCCGGGGGTGTCGATCGGCTCCTATCCGTCGATGACGCCGGCCGGGTTCCGCAACCAGATCGTCGTGCGCGGCCGCGATCCCGAGACCCTGGCGCAGGCCCGCGCCGAGGTCGCGGATCTGGTCGCGCGCCTTCACGCCGCCCGCAACTGAGGATCGTGTACGCGATGAGCGCTCCGGCCGAGAAAGCCTTTCCGGTCTCCTGGGACCAGTTCCACCGCGACGCCCGGGCGCTGGCCTGGCGCCTCGCCTCGGCCGGCCCGTTCGAGGCGATCGTGTGCATCACCCGCGGCGGGCTGGTGCCGGCGGCGATCGTGGCGCGGGAGCTCGGGGTCCGCCTGATCGAGACGGTCTGCGTCGCGAGCTACCACGACTACAACGAGCAGGGAGTCCTGAGGGTGCTGAAGGACGTGGCGCCGAGCATCCGCGCCATCGGCGACGGCCAGGGCCGCGGCGTCCTGGTCCTCGACGACCTCACCGACACCGGCAAGACCGCCCAGGTGGTGCGCGAGATGCTGCCGAACGCCCATTTCGCAACGGTGTACGCCAAGCCCGCCGGCCGGCCGCTGATCGATACCTTCGTCACCGAGGTGAGCCAGGACACCTGGATCTACTTCCCGTGGGACATGGGGCTCGCCTATCAGGCGCCGCTGAACCCGGGAACGGCGGGCTGATGCGGTTTTTCGGACGCCGAGTGTCGAAAACCGGATCGAAGCACGCGCGGCGGAGCTTTGCTCCGCACGCGTGAGCGAAGCCGGTTTCCGCATCGTGAAAGCGATCGCGCAGGGATCGCCGGGCGATCGATCGGAAACCGCGTGGGACCCCGACGCCGGCTTCGCTGCGTCTGGAAGCGGACGGTCTCCGATCGCCCGATCCGGCGACCGGATCAACTAAGTACCTTTCGAAGAACGAAATTCCTGGTGAACGGACGGGCCGCGGGATCGTTGGCAGGCTGGTTTCAGCCGTCACGGAGATCCCGATGCCCACGATCCACAAGCCGCTCGGCGAGCAGGTCATCGTCATCACCGGCGCGTCGAGCGGGATCGGCCTCGCCACCGCCCGCATGGCCGCCCGGCGCGGCGCCCGGCTGGTTCTGGCCTCGCGCAACGCCGACGCCCTGGCGCAGATCCAGGACGACCTCGTCCGCGAGGGCGCCCAGGTCACCCACCGCGTCGCCGACGTCGGGCGGCGCGAGGACTTGCAGGCGGTGGCCGACTGGGCGGTCGAGCGCTTCGGCGGCATCGACACCTGGGTCAACAATGCCGGCATCTCGATCTACGGCCGGCTGGAGCAGGTCTCCGACGAGGACCACGACCGGCTGTTCCAGACCAATTTCTGGGGCACGGTCTACGGATCGCTGGTGGCCCTGCCGCTGCTGCGCCGCGATGGCGGCGCCCTCGTCAACGTCGGCAGCATCGCGTCCGACCTCGCGATCCCGCTCCAGGGCATGTACGCGGCGAGCAAGCACGCCATCCGCGGCTTCACCGACGCCCTGCGGATGGAGCTGGAGCAGGAGGGCGCCCCGGTCTCGGTCACCCTGATCAAGCCGGCGGCGATCGACACGCCGTTCCCGCAGCACGCCCGCAACTACACCGACCGCGAGCCGGTGCTGCCGCCGCCGGTCTATCACCCCGACGAGGTGGCGCACGCGATCCTGCACACCGCCGTGCATCCGCAGCGCGAGATCTACGTCGGCGGCGGCGGCCGGGCGATGACCGGGCTGAAGAAGGTGGCGCCGGGCGCCTTCGACCGGCTCGGCGGCATGATGGCGTCGCAGCAATTGCGGGCCGAGCCGCCGCGCAACCCCGACGGCTCGCTCCACGGGGCGGGGCAGGACGGACACGTCCGCGGCGACCATCCGGGCTACGTGCGCCGCACCAGCACCTATACCCGGGCGCAGACCCACCCTCTCGCCACCGGCGCGGTGCTGGCCGGGATCAGCCTCGCCGCGGCGGCGCTGATGAGGCGTCGCGGCTGAGCATCATTCCGCCGGCCCGGGAGGCGGCGCCTCCCGCGCGCCTCAGATCAGGTGGACGGCGTGCGGCGCGAACAGACCGATGCCCAGCATCGCGATCCCGGCGATGCCGAGCGCGCCGCCGGCGAGGGCGAGGGCGACGATGCCGGTGATCACCTGCGCCGACGCGAGGACGATGCCGATCTGGAAGGCGGCGGAGGCGAGTTCGTAATGGTGGTAGCGCGCCAGCGACAGGTCGCGCTTCTCCTCGGCCGCCTTGGCCCTGGCGGTGAGTTCCTTGCGGCCCTCGCCGGTCGCCGGCTCCGAATCCCAGCGCGCCATGGTCTTCGCCCACTCGTCGAGCTGCTTCCTCACCGCGTCGGACGGGGTGCCCTGGTTCGCGAGGGCGACCTCCTCGCTCGCGGTCTTGAGCACCGTGCTGCGGATGGTGCGGGCCTGGAAGTAGGCCCAGATGTTGGAGGCCTGCACGTTGGCGCCGAGGGCGTCGGTCTGCGCGCTCTTGCCCAGGGTCTCGCCGAGGGCGAGGAACAGCGCCAGCACCGAGATCAGCAGCGCCACCTTCTTGTTGGACGAATCGACCGCACCGTGCCCACCCGACATCGTGTCCCCCTTCCATCGCCGATCACAGGATCCGCCTCGCGTCCGCATCGAATCCGGACCCGCGAACGAGGCGCCGCCTTCATAGCCGCGCCGCCGCGAAGCGCCAGCCCTGGCGGAAGGACGACGCGCCCCTTCCCAGCACCGCGAAGTTGCGCGAAGCAGGGAGCATCCTTCCGGAGCGACCCCGTGCGCCGATCGATCCTGACCCTGCCCCTCCTGCTGCTCACCGCCCCGGCCGGCGCCGAGGCGCCGCGCTGGCCCGCGACCTATCTCGGCCGGGTCGAGGCGACGGCGGTGATGCAGACCCTCAATGCCAGCCTGCTGGCGAGCCGCAGCGCAACCGCGACGCTGGAAGGCTGGTGCGGCAGCCACGGCATGGCGGTGCCGGCGCGGCTGTCGGCGCGGCTGGTGCCCGGGGCCGACAAGCCGGCGGAGGCCGCGACACGCGAGCGGCTCAGGGTCGGTTCCGAGGAGCCGGTGCGCTACCGCCGGGTGCGCCTCGCCTGCGGCGAGCGGGTGCTGTCGGAGGCCGACAACTGGTACGTTCCGGCGCGGCTGACGCCCGAGATGAACCGGCTTCTGGAAACCACCGACACGCCGTTCGGCCGCGCGGTGCAGCCGCTCGGCCCGACCCGGCAGACGGTCTCGTCGGAGATCCTGTGGCAGCCGCTGCCGGAGGGTTGGGATCAGGCGGCTCCTCCCGCCCCGGCCTGCGAGGCGCAGGCGATTCCCGATCAGTTGCTCCGGCATCGCGCCGTGCTGTTCACCGCGTCCCGCGAGCCGTTCTCGGAGGTGGTGGAGACCTACACGGCGGCGGTGCTGGACTTCGCCCGGGCGCCGCGACCGGCCGACCCGGCCTGCGCCGCCCCGTCGCCGCGCTAGAGCAGGGTCCGATCGCGCTGCGATCGGACCCTGCTCCAGGTCGTTGATCTTGCGGCATTTTCTACGACGAGGCGGTATCCGCTTCGACGGAAAATGCTCTGAACCACGAGGGATGATGCCGCGCTACTACTTCGCCACGCGGGTTGGGGACGACCGCATCGCCGACCCGGACGGCCGGACCCTGCCCGATCCCGACGCCGCCTGGGAGGTCGCCCGCCGCCTGATCCGGGAACTGCTGCGCGAGAGCGGACCGCAATCCCGGCTCCTCGCCGCCAGCCTGGAGGTCACCGACGCGAACGGCGAGATCGTGTTCGAGATGCCGTTCGCCGAGGCGCTGCACGAGCCGGATCCGCCGCAGACCCGGCACTGATACGGTTTCCGGAAGATTCCTTCCGGACATCGTATCACCAGCCCGCGCGGCGGAGCTTTGCTCCGCACGCATGAGCGAAGCCGGTTTCCGCATCGCGAAAGCGACTGCAACGCAGTCGCCGAGCGATCAATCAGAAACCGCATGACCGGCGCCGGGTGGTCGCGGTCGGGCGCCTCATCATCCGGAAACCCTGTCGCGCGGTGGCGACCGGCCGCACGGTGACGATGGCCCGCCGCGGACGTATCCTCCGGCCCGGATCGGATCGCATCCACGAGGCCGTCTCTTGGACACCACGCTCACCCTGCTCGACCTGGGCGGCGCCGTCGCGCTGCTGCTGTGGGGCGTCCACATGGTGCAGACCGGCATCCAGCGCGCCTTCGGGCCGAGCCTGCGCCGCTTCCTCGGCCTCGCTCTCAGCAGCCGGGCCAAGGCGGTGGCCGCCGGCCTCGGCATCACCGCCCTGCTCCAGAGCAGCACCGCCACCGGCCTGATGGTGGCGTCCTTCGCCAGCGAAGGGCTGATCGGCCTCGTTCCGGCGCTGGCGGTGATGCTGGGGGCGAATGTCGGCACCACGCTGATCGTGCAGCTTCTGTCGTTCGACATCGCCCGCATCACGCCGCTCTTCGTGCTGGTCGGCGTGATGATGTTCCGGCATGGGTCGGAGCCGCGCACCCGCGACCTCGGCCGGGCGGCGATCGGGCTCGGGCTGATGCTGCTCGCCCTGAGCCAGCTCCTCTCCGTGATGACACCCTACGAGGACGTGCCGTCGCTGCGGCTGCTGTTCGGCGCCATCGCCACCGACCGGGTGGTGGCGGTGCTGCTCGGGGCGGCGCTGACCTGGGCGGCGCATTCGAGCGTCGCGGTGGTCCTGCTGGTGATGTCGTTCACCGTCAAGGGCGTGGTGCCGCTGGAGGCCGGCATGGCACTGGTGCTCGGCGCCAACCTCGGCTCGGCGATCAACCCGGTGCTGGAGGGCGCCCATGGCGGCGACGCCACCGGGCGGCGGGTGGCCCTGGGCAATCTCATCAACCGGGCGATCGGCTGCGTCGTCGCCCTGCCGCTGCTCAGTCTCGTCGGCCCGGCCCTGGTCGACTACCAGCCCAACCTGTCGCGGGCGGTGGCCGACTTCCACACCGCGTTCAACCTCCTCCTGGCGGCCGTCTTCCTGCCGCTGCTCGGGCCGATGGGCCGGCTGCTGACCCGGCTGCTGCCGGAGCACGTCGATCCGCACGATCCCGGCCGGCCGCTCCACCTCGACGCCAACGCCCTGGAGACGCCGCCGATCGCGCTCGGCAATGCCGGCCGCGAGGCACTGCGGATGGCCGAGGTGCTGGCCGAGATGATCCAGAGCGCCGAGGAAGCGCTGACCCGCGACGACCGCAGCCGGGTCGCCGCGACGAAGCGGATGGCCGGCACCCTCGATCGGCTCAACACCGCGATCAAGGCCTACCTCGTGAAGCTCGATCCGGACGCGCTGAGCGAGGCCGACGAGCGGCGGGTCTCGGCCCTGCTCGCCTTCGTCACCAACCTGGAGCACGCCGGCGACATCCTCTCGCGCAACGTGATGGCGCTGGCCGCCAAGCGGCTGAAGCGCGGCCTCGCCTTCTCGAAGGACGGCGAGGCCGAGATCCGGGAATTGCTGCGCCGGCTGGCGACCAATCTCGGCACCGCGGGCGCCGTGTTCATGACCGAGGACGGGCGGGCGGCACGGATCCTCGCCGACGAGAAGGCGGTGTTCCGCGATCTGGAGGCGAAGGCGACCGAGGCGCATCTGCGGCGCCTGCGCGAGACCGGCACGCCGACCGCGGAGGCGACCGAACTTTATCCCGACCTCGTGCGCGACCTGAAGCGGGTCAACGACCACCTCGTGTCGGGGGCGGCCTACCCGATCCTGGAGAGCCAGGGCGTGCTGCGGCCGAACCGGCTGCGCGGTGAATGAGGCGAGATCCCCGGCCCATCGCCCAGGGGGGCAGGGACGCGCCGCCAGATTCGCAAGAGGAGTTCCGTGATGTGGGTTCGTTTCTCCCGGCTGCCGCTCCTGGCCGCCGGCCTGATCTCGACGGCCGCGCTGGCACAGCCGCAGCGCAACTCAGTCGCCTTCACCTGCGCGGGCGGAGCGCACCTGACCGTCGACTTCGCCGTCGGCGATCCCAGCCAGCCGGCCATCGTGCATCCCCCGTCCGGAGCACCCGTGAGCCTGCCGCCGCAGCCGACCGGCGACGGGTTCCGCTACGGCGACGGGACCCGGGAGCTTCGGGGGCGCGGAGACGACGTCACCTGGACCAGCGGCACGGCGCCTCCCCTCGCCTGCACGGCGGGCAGGAAGCGGCCGGGCTGAGGCCGGTCGGCGGCGCCCTCAGTTCCCGCGGTGCAGGCGCCGGTCGGGCTGGCTGGCGCCGACGCCGAGGGCGACCAGCACGACGACGATCAGCAGCGCGGCGAGAAAGATCGGCATACGGGCACCTCGGCGGCGCGCGGGATGACGCCACGACGAGGCTGCTAACAAGATGCGTGCCAGCGCCGGGTCAGCCGAGTTCCTCGTAGTTCCCCGGCATGTGAGGCCGCCCGAGGTCGACGAGCGAGCGGTCGAGATGCTCGATCGCGACCGTCACGGTGGTGAGATCCGCCACGTCGGACATCGCCACGACCTCGGCCTCGGCGACCGACCGGGCAAGCACGACCTGCTGTTCGACGAGGCGGCGGCGGGCGGCGTTGAGCGTCTGGACGTCGGCCTCGGTCATTCTCAGTACGCGACCGCGAGCCCGCCGAGTTGCGAGGCGAGGCGGTAGGCCTTCTCGCGGGTGAGCCCGCGCAGGATCACCCGCTCGTCGCTGTACAGGCTGAAGGTGCCGTCCTCGTCGGCCCTGATCTGGACGCCCTCGTTCATGTCCGCGCTTCCCCGTTCGTCATCGTGCCGGGGAAACGCGGCAGCAACGGCGAAGGTACCGGGGCAGGCAAGAAAAAATTCACACCTGCCGCCGCGCCTCCCGAATCAGGCGGCCGGACGGGCCGGCGGCTTGTCGACCAGGATGTCGGACGTGACCCTGGTGACGTCGCGCAGGCCGCACATCGCCATGGTGACGTCGAGTTCCTTGCGGATGATGTCGAGGCACTCGGTCACCCCGGCCTCGCCGCCGGCCCCGAGGCCGTACAGGAAGGCGCGGCCGATGAAGACGCCGTGGGCGCCGAGCGCCAGGGCCTTGATCACGTCCTGGCCCGAGCGGATGCCGCCGTCCATCAGCACCTCGATGCGGTCGCCCACCGCCGCGGCGATGCCCGGCAGGGCGGCGATCGAGGACATCGCGCCGTCGAGCTGGCGGCCGCCGTGATTCGAGACGATCAGCGCGTCTGCGCCGGAGCGCGCCGCCATCTCGGCATCCTCCTCGTCGAGGATGCCCTTGATGATGAGCTTGCCGCCCCAACGGTCCTGGATGCGCTTGACGTCGTCCCAGTTCAGGGCCGGGTCGAACTGCTCGGCAGTCCAGGACGAGAGCGAGCGCATGTCGCCGACGCCCTGGGCGTGGCCGACGATGTTGCGGAAGGTGCGCCGCTGCGTCTGCAGCATGTTCATGCACCAGCGCGGCTTGGTCGCGAGGTTGATGATGTTCGGGATCGTCATCCGGGGCGGCGTCGAGAGGCCGTTGCGGACGTCCTTGTGGCGCTGCCCGAGGATCTGGAGGTCGAGGGTGAGGACGAGCGCCGAGCACTGCGCCGCCTTGGCGCGGTCGATCAGCCGGTCGATGAAGCCGCGGTCGCGCATCACGTAGAGCTGGAACCAGAACGGCCGGTCGCTGTGCTCGGCGACGTCCTCGATGGAGCAGATGCTCATGGTCGAGAGGGTGAACGGCACCCCGGCCCGGGCGGCGGCGCGGGCGGCATGGATCTCGCCGTCGGCGTGCTGCATGCCGGTGAGCCCGGTCGGGGCGAGCGCCACCGGCATCGCGACGGGCTGGCCGACCATCGTCGAGGCCAGCGTCCGGTTGGTCATGTCGACGGCGACGCGCTGGCGCAGGCGGATCCTGGCGAAATCCGACTCGTTCGCCCGGTAGGTGCCCTCGGTGTACGAGCCGGAATCGGCGTAGTCGTAGAACATCCGCGGCACCCGCCGCTCGGCGAGCCTGCGCAGATCCTCGATGCAGGTGACCGGAGAATGGGAGAATTCCCGCCAGGCCGGCGAGGGCGCGCGGGAGGTGGGCGACTTGATCGACGACATCGGGCTGGTTCTCGCATGCGGGCCGGACGGGTCGGCCGACAACGCGGATGCCCGGACGGCGTGCCGCCATCCGCTCCCTGCCGAGTACAACCTCCCCTTCCCTGCTCCATGCACGAAACGGACCCGCCCCGGAAGAGCCGCCGGGGCGGGGCAGGCAGTCGCAACCGTGGATGGCGGCCGGGATTGCACCCGTCCGGGAGGTCCCGAGTCCGCCCGCTCAGGCGACGCGCACGCGCCAGATCTCGTCGGCGTATTCGCGCATCGTGCGGTCGGACGAGAACCATGCGGTGCGCGCGGTGTTGAGGACCGCCGAGCGCCACCACGTCCGCGGCTGGCGCCACGCCGCGTCGACCTCGCGCTGGGCCCGCCAGTAATCGTCGAAGTCGGCGGTGAGCAGGAAGCGGTCGCCGTGCCGCAGCTCGTCGATCAGCGGACGGAACCGGTCCGGCTCGCCCGGCGAGAACGCGCCCGACATGATGAGGTCGAGGGCCGCCTTCAGCCGCGGCGAGGCCGCGATGGCGCGGGCGGCGTAGCCCGGCTCCGCCTTCGTGCGCGCGACGCCGGCGGCGTCGAGGCCGAAGATGAAGATGTTGTCGGACCCGACATGGTCGCGGATCTCGATGTTGGCGCCGTCCAGGGTGCCGACCGTCAGCGCGCCGTTGAGCGCCAGCTTCATGTTGCCGGTGCCGGAGGCTTCGAGGCCGGCGGTCGAGATCTGCTCCGACAGGTCGGCGGCCGGGATCATCGCCTCGGCGAGGCTCACCGAGTAGTTCGGCAGGAACGCGACGCCGAGACGGCCGGCAACGTCCGGGTCGGCGTTGACGCGCTTGGCGACGTCGCAGGCGAGGCGGATGATGAGCTTGGCCTGATGGTAGCTCGGCGCCGCCTTGCCGGCGAAGAGCTTCACCCGCTGCGGCCAGTCGCGGCCGGGCTCGGCCTTGATCGCCTGATACAGCGCCACCGTCTCCAGGATGTTGAGGAGCTGGCGCTTGTACTCGTGGATGCGCTTGATCTGGACGTCGAACAGGGCGGCGGGATCGATGGCGATGCCGGTCCGCTCCCGCACCACCCGGGTCAGGGCCTCCTTGCGCTCGAGCCGCACCGCCGCGAAGCGGGCCTGGAAGCCGGCATCGTCCGCGAAGTCGGCGAGGCCGGCGAGCAGGGCCGGATCGTCGAGCACGCCCTCGCCCACCGCCTCGACCGCCAGCGCGGTCAGGCCCGGATTGGCGTTGTGGAGCCAGCGCCGGAAGGTGATGCCGTTGGTCTTGTTGACGATCCTGTCGGTGTCGAGGAGGTGGAGCGGCTTGAACACCGTCGTGCGCATCAGCTCGGTGTGCAGGGCCGAGACGCCGTTGACGCGGCGCGCCCCCAGGAAGGCGAGGTGGCCCATCCGCACCCGCCTGCCGTGCGCCTCGTCGATCAGCGACAGGGTGGCGAGTTCCTCGGCGCCGAGCTTGCGGTGCTTGGTCACCTCCTCGAGGTGCATCCAGTTGATGAGGTAGATGATCTGCATGTGGCGCGGCAGCAGCCGCTCCATCAGCTCCACCGGCCAGGTCTCCAGCGCCTCCGGCATCAGGGTGTGGTTGGTGTAGGACAGGGTGTGCGTGGTGACGTGCCACGCATCCTCCCACGACAGGCCGTGCTCGTCGACGAGGAGCCGCATCAGCTCCGGCACCGCGATCGCCGGGTGGGTGTCGTTGAGCTGGATCGCGGCGTGGTCGGGCAGCGAGCGCAGGTCGCCGCGCTCGGCGACGTGGCGCGCCACGAGGTCCTGGAGCGAGGCCGCGGTGAAGAAGTATTCCTGGCGCAGGCGCAGTTCCTGCCCGGCGGGGGTGCCGTCGCTCGGGTACAGAACCCGCGAGATCGCCTCGGCCCGGCTGCGCTCGGCCACGGCGCCGACATGGTCGCCGCCGTTGAAGCGGGCGAGATCGACGGGCTCGGCCGAGCGGGCCTGCCACAGGCGCAGGGCGTTGACGTGCCTGCCCCGCCAGCCGATCACCGGCGTGTCGTGGGCCACGGCGCGCACGGTCTCGGCCGGGCGCCAGACCCGCCGGATCGCACCGTCCGGCCCCATCGTCATGCCGACCTCGCCGCCGAAGCCGATCGCGTAGGCGACGTCCGGGCGCTCGAACTCCCACGGATTGCCCTCGGCGAGCCAGGTCTCCGGCACCTCGCGCTGCACCCCGTCCTCGATCTCCTGCCGGAACAGGCCGTGATCGTAGCGGATGCCGTAGCCGTAGGCGGGGATCGCGAGGCTCGCCATGCTCTCCATGAAGCAGGCGGCGAGGCGGCCGAGGCCGCCATTGCCGAGGGCGGCATCGGGCTCGGCGCCCGCCACCGCGTCGAGGTCGACGCCGAGCTGGCCGAGGGCGGCCCGCACCGTGCCGGTGAGGCCGAGATTGCCCATCATGTCCGAGAGCAGCCGGCCGATCAGGAACTCGAGCGAGAGGTAGTACACGCGCTTGGGCGGCACCACCTCGGCCCCGCTCGCGAGGCAGGCGTCGACGACGCGGTCGCGCAGGGCCAGTGCGGTGGCTGCATACCAGTCCCGCTGACGGGCGCTTGCCGGCGACTTGCCCAGCGAGTAGGCAAGCTTGGCCAGGATGGCGTCGCGCAGAACCTCGACCTCGGATCCGCCGCCGGCGGCGGGCGCTGCCGGGAGCGGCGGCTTCCACGCGGCCTGCGCCTGATCGTCGGCGTGGCCGTCGTCGCGCCGGTAGCCGGCAAGCAGTGACTCGTTCAGCACCTGAGCAACCCCTCTTCTCGACCGGCTTCCCCTCGGACCACCGCGCGCTCCGTCGCCGCGCCGCCGGCAACCCCCGACCGGCCATCCCGGACCAGTGCGGTCCCGTCGCACAGCCTGGAAGACCTCCCGCCGGCTGCGGCAGCGCCGCCATCCTGCCTCAAGTCATCACACGCAAACACGTCCTGATTTTGGCCGCGGCCTGTGAAGCGGCGGTGAACGAGCCGCAGTGTCCTTCATGCATCATCGGAACGCGCCCGGCCGTTCGTCGGACATGGCTTCCGATTCGTTGCCGGAGAGCCGCCTGCGGCCGGAACCACCGGCGTTTCCGGGGCTTGCCCTGCCGCGCGTCGGCCGATGGGAGCAGGGGGATGCCCGAAGGGAGCAAGCCGGATGAACTCTGGTGGCGGGCCGGGACCGTCTATCAGATCTATCCGCGCTCGTTTCAGGATACCGGCGGCGACGGCGTCGGCGACCTTGCGGGAATCACCGCGCGGCTCGGCTACCTCGCGTGGCTCGGGGTCGACGCGGTGTGGCTGTCGCCGGTGTTCCGCTCCCCGATGGCCGATTACGGCTACGACGTCGCCGACTACTGCGACATCGATCCGCTGTTCGGCACGCTGGAGGATTTCGACCGCCTGGTGGCCGAGGCCCACCGCCATCGCCTCAGGGTGATCCTCGACTTCGTTCCCAACCACACCTCGGAGGAGCATCCGTGGTTCCGGGAGAGCCGGGCCTCGCGCGACGCCCCGAGGCGGGACTGGTACATCTGGCGCGATCCCGGCGCCGGCGGCGCCCCGCCGAACAACTGGATCAGCAATTTCGGCGGCCCGGCCTGGACCCTCGATCCGGCCACCGGCCAGTTCTACTACCACGCCTTCCTGCGCCAGCAGCCGGACCTGAACTGGCGCAACCCGGCCGTGCGGGAGGCGATGCACGACGTGCTGCGGTTCTGGCTCGACCGCGGCGTCGACGGCTTCCGGGTCGACGTGATCTGGCACCTGATCAAGGACGAGGCCCTGCGGGACAACCCGCCGAATCCGGACTACGCGCCCGGGCAGGCCGACATCAACCGCCTGCTCCAGCAACACTCCGCCGACCAGCCCGAGGTGATGGAGGTCATCGCCGGCATGCGGCGGGTGCTGGAGGAGTACGACGATCGCGTCCTGATCGGCGAGATCTACCTGCCGCTGGAACGGCTCGTCGCCTATTACGGCGACGACCTGTCCGGAGCCCACCTTCCGTTCAACTTCCAGCTCATCTCGACGCCGTGGCGGGCCGACGCGGTGGCGGCCCTGATCGCCGAGTACGAGGGACTGGTGCCGCCGGGCGGGTGGCCGAACTGGGTTCTGGGCAACCACGACCAGCCCCGGATCGCCGCCCGGGTCGGCGACGCGCAGGCCCGGGTGGCCGCGGTGCTGCTGCTCACCCTGCGCGGCACCCCGACGCTCTACTACGGCGACGAGATCGGGCTCGGCCGGGTGCCGATCCCGCAGGAGCGGGTGCGCGATCCGTGGGAGCACAACGAGCCCGGCCGCGGCCGCGACCCGGAGCGGACGCCGATGCAGTGGGACGCCACCCCGAATGCCGGGTTCTCGTCCGTCGATCCGTGGCTGCCCCTCGATCCGCAGGCGGCGACCCGCAACGTCGAGAGCCTGCGCGACGATCCGGGTTCGATCCTGACGCTCTACCGGCGCCTCCTGACCCTCCGGCGCGAACGCGCGGCTCTGAGCGTCGGCTCCTACCGTCAGATCGATGCGACCGGGGACGTGCTCATCTACGAGCGCGCCCTGGGAGACGAGCGCCTGCGCATCGTCCTCAATTTCGGGCATGCGGCTTGCATCGTGCCAGCGGACACGACGTGGCGGATCCTGCTCTCGACCTCCGCCGGCCGGGCCGGCGAGGCGTCGTCCGGGACGGGTTTCCCTCTCGCCGGCTCCGAGGCGCTGATCCTCGAATCGGCGCCGGCCTTCGCAGATGCGTGAGCTTGAGACAACTTGCCGCCGCCCCACCCGGACGCCCGCCAAGCTCTGACGACCAGCAACGTCAGCGGATCTTGAAGCCTAAGCTGCGAATTTTACTTGTTATCTGAAAATCCGCGATTATTGTGCACCGCATCGGAACCGGCCGGGGGGATGCAGCGTTGTTGCCCGAGAAGCAAACCGCGGCGCCATCGATCCCCCCGATGTCGCGACCGTGGGCGAGGGGCCCGATCATGAGCGTTCCGGAGTCGGTTCGACCGCTGTCCCTGGAGCCGACCGTCGCCGTCAGGACCTCGCACAGACCGCACGGTGTCGAGCCGGTGCGGCACTCCCTCAAGCCGAAGGTTCTGTTCGCCACGCCCGAGATGGCGGACTTTCTCAAGACCGGCGGACTCGGCGAGGTGTCGGCCTCTCTGCCGCGGGCGCTCCGGCAGCAATTCGACGTTCGCGTGCTGATCCCCGGCTACCGTCAGGTGGTCGAGAGCTTCCAGGACATCCCGGTGGTCGCTCAGGCGCCGGGAACCGACGGCCTTCCTCCCTGCGACATCGGCCTGGTCGAAACCAGCGACGGCCTGCCGGTCTACATCCTGCTCAACCCCGACCTCTACGACCGCGGCGGTTCGCCCTACGGCGATCAGGCAGGGGATTTCGCCGACAACGACATCCGCTTCGGCCGCCTCAGCCTCGCCGCGGCCGAACTCGCCCTCGGCGTCGATCCCGAGTGGCGGGCCGACCTGCTGCACCTCAACGACTGGCAGACCGCGCTCGCCCCGGCCTTCCTCGCGTGGCGCAACCTGAGGGTGCCGAGCATCCTCACTGTGCATAACCTTGCCTACCAGGGATTGTTCCCGTGGGAGAATCTCGGCCGCCTCGGCGTGCCGGAGAGCGCCTTCCAGATCGACGGGGTCGAGTTCTACGGCAAGCTGTCCTTCCTCAAGGCCGGCCTGTTCTACGCCTCCCACGTCACCACGGTGAGCCAGACCTACGCCCACGAGATCACGACGCCGGAATTCGGCTGCGGGCTAGACGGGCTGCTGCGCACCCGCGCCCACCAGGGACGCCTCGCCGGCATCCTCAACGGCATCGACGAGATCTGGGACCCGCGCACCGACCCCCACCTCGCCACCCCGTTCGAGCCCGACGACTGGAAGGGCAAGCGCGCCAACGCCGACGCGGTGCGCCAGCGTTTCGGCCTCGGCATCTCCCGCGGCCCGCTCTTCGCCATCGTGTCCCGCCTCGTGCACCAGAAGGGCGTCGACCTCACCCTCGCGGCGGCGGAGTCGATCGTTGCCGAGGGCGGTCAGATCGTGGTGACGGGGCAGGGCGAGGGCCGGTTCGAGTCAGCCTTCCTCGACCTCGCCCGCCGCCATGCCGGCTCGGTCGGCGTCCGCATCGGCTTCGACGAGACCGACGCCCACCGGATGTTCGCCGGCAGCGACTTCCTGCTGATGCCGTCGCGCTTCGAGCCCTGCGGCCTGTCGCAGATGTACGCCCAGCGCTTCGGCTCGCTGCCGATCGCCCACCGGACCGGCGGCCTCGCCGACACGGTCGAGGACGGCGTCACCGGCTTCCTGTTCGGCGAGGCGAGCCTGCGCGGCCTGACCGGCGCCGTCCGCCGGGCGCTCGACGCCTTCGGCTCGAAGCGGCGCCTCAACACCATGCGCCGCACCGCGATGTCGCGCGCCTTCGGCTGGGACCAGGCGGCGCTGAACTACGGCAGCCTCTACATCCGCGCCATCGGCAACGGCGGCGACACGGTGCGGGTGCGCGCGGCCTGAGGGCGCGCACCAACCCTCCCCCGCAGAGGGGGGAGGGTCGGGGTGCCGGCAGGTCCTGCTCGCGCCCCCGAAGCCAGCCGATCAGTCGATGTCCTCGACCGCCTCGCCGCCGCCATAGACCCGCTGGGACAGCGACGCCTCCATGAACGGATCGAGTTCGCCGTCGAGCACGTCGCCGGGGCTGGTCGATTGCGCGCCGGTCCGCAGGTCCTTCACGAGCTGGTAGGGCTGGAGGACGTAGGAGCGGATCTGGTGGCCCCAGCCGATGTCGGTCTTCGACGCGGCCTCGGCGTTGGCCTTCTCCTCGCGCTTCTTCAGCTCCAGCTCGTAGAGCCGGGCCCGCAGCATGTTCCAGGCGGTGGCCCGGTTCTTGTGCTGCGACCGCTCCTGCTGGCACGCCACCACGATCCCGGTCGGGTTGTGGGTGATGCGCACCGCCGAGTCGGTGGTGTTGACGTGCTGGCCGCCGGCGCCCGACGAGCGGTAGGTATCGATCCGGCAGTCCGATTCCTTGATCTCGATCGTGATCTTGTCGTCGATGACCGGGTAGACCCAGACGCTCGCGAAGCTGGTGTGCCGGCGCGCGTTCGAGTCGTAGGGCGAGATCCGCACCAGACGGTGCACGCCCGACTCGGTCTTCAGCCAGCCATAGGCGTTGTGGCCCTTGATCAGGAGCGTGGCGCCCTTGATCCCGGCCTCCTCGCCGTCCGACCACTCGACGATGTCGACCTTGTACTTCCGCCGCTCGGCCCAGCGGCCGTACATGCGCTGGAGCATGTTGGCCCAGTCCTGGCTCTCGGTGCCGCCGGCGCCGGCATGCACCTCGATATAGGTGTCGTTGCCGTCCGCCTCGCCCGAGAGAAGGGTCTCGATCTGGCGCCGCGCCGCCTCGGCCTGGACGTGCCGGACGGCCGCCTCGCCCTCCTGGACGGTGGCCGCGTCGTCCTCCAGCTCGCCGAGCTCGATCAGCGTCGCGGCGTCGTCCAGCTCCTGCTCCAGGCGGCGTATCGTGGTGACAGCCTCCTCGAGCTGGGTGCGGTCCCGCATGACCTTCTGGGCCGCCTCGGGATCGTTCCAGAGGTCGGGGCTCTCGGACGCGGCATTCAGCTCCGCGAGACGCTTGTCGACGGTATCCCAGTCAAAGATGCCTCCTCAGCAGTCCGATCGACTGCTTGGCGGCATCCGAGAGTTGCTCGATCTCGGCGCGCATCTGGTGTGGTTCGCTCAGGTCAGAGGGTGGCCGGCTTGATAGCCCCGGGGCCGCCGGGTGTAAACGGAGGGCGACGAAACGGCCAGCCGGGACGGCCGCGCCGCGCCAGGGCCATCGCTTCAGCGATTGTTCTGCGGTCGCCCGGAGGGCGACGCTCCCGACCGGGCGCGGTGCGCTCTGCGCCCGAAGAGCGCCCCGCGGAGCGGGTTCGGGGGGACGGATGTCCCCTTTGGGGGGACGGATGTCCCCTCGAACGCAGAGCGGAGCGAGAGCCGAGTGAGCGGCGACACGACGTGTGGCGCACGAACGCCGGCGACTGAGGCCGAGCAAGGAATCAAGGGCAATCGCTCTGAAGCGATGGCCCTGCGCGCCGCGCCTCGCCGAATCCCCTGTGGGGAAATTGCCCGCAAATCGCCCGTTTCCCGATGCTGGTGGTTCCGACACGCTTGTGCCGGCGGCGACGGACGCCGTAAGGAGGCGAAGCGGAAGGGGGCCCGACCGCGACGGCCGATGAAGCAGATCGAGCGTTACATCTTCAGGATCGCGCTGGGCGCCTTCCTGTCCTGCCTGATCGGCCTCACCGGGGTGATCTGGGTCACCCAGGCCCTGCGCGAGCTCGACCTCATCACCGCCAAGGGCCAGACGCTGCTGATCTTCTTCCTGATCACCGGCCTGTCCCTGCCGACCCTGATCACCGTGATCGCCCCGATCGCGCTGTTCATCGCGGTGGTCTACGCGCTCAACAAGCTCAACGGCGATTCCGAGCTGATCGTGATGAGCGCCGCCGGCATGTCGCCGCGCCACCTCATGCGCCCGTTCCTCACCCTCGCGCTCCTCATCAGCGCGGCGGTCGGCTTCCTCACCATCCAGGTCATGCCGTCGAGCTTCCAGGAGCTGCGCGACCTGCTGACCCGCGTGCGCGGCGACTTCATCGCCAACGTGGTCAAGGAGGGGCAGTTCACGAGTCTCGACAACGGCATCACCTTCCATTTCCGCGAGCGGGCGCCCAACGGCGCCCTGCTCGGCATCTTCATGCAGGACCGGCGCGAGGCCGGGCGCACCGTGACCTACCTCGCCGAGCGGGGGCAGGCGGTCGACCTCGACGGCCAGACCTACCTCGTGCTGGAGAAGGGCAGCGTGCACCGCCAGCAGCCGGGGACCCGCGACGCCTCGATCATCACCTTCGAGCGCTACGCCGTCGACCTCGCCGCCTTCACGCCGCCGGATGCCGAGGTGGTGTACAAGCCGCGGGAGCGCTCGACCCTGCAACTGCTGTTTCCCAACCCCAACGACGCCTACTACAAGCTGACCAAGGGCCGTTTCCGCGCCGAGCTGCACGACCGGCTCTCGTCGTGGCTCTACCCGGTCGCCCTCGGGCTGATCGCCTTCGCGGCGCTCGGCGACCCCCGCACCACGCGCCAGGGCCGCAGCCTCGCCATGGCCGGGGCGATCCTCGCGGTGGTCGGCCTGCGGATCGCCGGCTTCGCCGCGTCGAGCGCCGCGGTGCGCAGCCCGGGGGCGGTGGCGGCGGTGTACGGCGCGCCGCTGCTGGCCATCTTCCTGTCGCTCCTCGTCGCGTTCCAGGGCAACCGGGTTCGGGCCTTCAACGCCCGGGTCGCGGCGCGTGGCCGGGCCTTCGCCGCGTCGCTGCCCCGGCGCGCGGTCCGGGTGGGCTGACGATGCTGATCGGCGCGACCCTCGGGCGCTACCTCGCCCTGCGCTTCCTGCGCATGATCCTCGGCGTGTTCCTCACCGTCTTCGCCCTGGTCTACACCCTCGATTTCGTCGAGCTGATGCGCCGGGCCGGCGACGCGCCGGGGGCCTCGGCCGCCACGATGGCCCGCCTCGCGCTGTTCCGCACCCCGGCGGTGGCCGAGCAGGTGCTGCCCTTCGCGATCCTGTTCGGAGCGATGGCCGCCCTGCTCCAGCTCAGCCGCAAGCTCGAACTGGTGGTGGCCCGGGCCGCCGGCATCTCGGCCTGGCAGTTCCTCCAGCCCGGCGCCTTCGTCGCCCTCGGCATCGGCGCCTTCACGGTCGGGATCTACAACCCGGTCTCGGCCCACCTGAAGCAGCTCTCGACCGAGGTCGAGGCCAAGATCTTCGCCCGCACCGGCAAGTCCGCCACCGACAAGGAATTGTGGCTGCGCCAGCGCAGCATCGACGGGCAGGCGATCATCCGCGCCGACACGGCGATCGAGGGCACGACGACGCTCTCGGGCGTCACGATCTTCGCCTTCGACGATGCCGGGGCGTTCACCGAGCGGCTGGAGGCCGACCGGGCCGTGCTGCATGACGGCTACTGGGAGCTGCGCAACGTCCGCGTCCTGGCCAGGGACGCCCAGCCCGAGAGCTACGACACCTACATCGTCGCCTCGACCCTGGAGCCGGCCCAGATCCGCCGCCGCTTCACCCCGCCGGACTCGGTGCCGTTCTGGCAGCTCGACGACATCATCGCCCGCACCGAGCGGGCCGGCCTCGATTCCACGCGCTACCGGCTCCAGTACGACGTGCTGATGGCCCGGCCGCTGCTGTTCCTCGCCATGGTGCTGGTGGCGGCGTCGGTTTCGTTAAGGTTCTTCCGCTTTGGTGGTGTCGGCAAGATGGTGCTCGGCGGGGTCACCGCCGGGTTCGTGCTTTACGTGGCACGCCAGGTCATGGAAGGGCTCGGTGCCGCCGGACTCGTCGCGACTCCGGTGGCGGCGTGGTTCCCCGCCGTGGTAGGGAGTTTGCTCGGTACGCTCACGCTTCTCTACCTGGAGGACGGCTGATGCCGCGTCTCCAGGCCGGCGTGGCGGCAACGGGTGCAGGGATGAGTCGAGTCGTGCGTAAGGCGGCGGATTCCGCGGCCAGAAGGTCCCTGACGATGCTGATGACCGCCGCGGCCGCGGCCGGACTGACGGGCGTGGTCGGGTCCGGCGCGGCGCAGGCGCAGAACGCACCGCCGGCGATGGCCGCCGCCAAGGCAAAGCCCGGCGAGGGCGAGCGCCTGCTCGTCGAGGCGAGGGAACTCGTCTACGACAACGACCGCAACACCGTCTCGGCGGTCGGCAACGCCGAACTGCATTACGGCCCCCGCACCCTGCTCGCCGACCGCGTGCGCTACGATCGCAATACCGGGCGGGTGTTCGCCGAGGGCAACGTGCGCCTCACCGACGAGACCGGATCGGTGGTCACCGGCGACCGGATGGAGCTGACCGACGACTTCAAGAGCGGCTTCATCGATTCGCTGCGCATCCAGCAGACCATCGAGCAGCGCGGCCGCATCGCCAAGGTGCGGTTCTCGGCCCCGCGGGCCGAGCGCGTCGCCGGCGAGACCACGACTTTCGAGTACGGCACCTATACCGCCTGCGAGCCGTGCAAGACCAACCCCGAGCGTCCGCCCCTGTGGCAGGTCAAGTCGGCGCGGATCATCCACAACAACGAGGAACACCGGATCTACTACGAGGATTCGACCCTCGAGATCGCCGGCGTCCCGGTCGCCTACATGCCGTACTTCTACACGGCGGATCCGTCGATCCGCCGCGAGACCGGCTTCCTGGCGCCGCACTTCGTCTCCTCGGCCGTTCTCGGCCAGGGCGTCGGCACGCCGTTCTTCTGGAACATCGCGCCCGACTACGACCTCACGGTCGAGCCGACCTTCCTGTCGAAACAGGGCGTGCTCGGGCAGGCCGAGTGGCGCCAGCGGCTCGCCAACGGCTTCTACAACCTGCGCCTGAGCGGCATCTTCCAGACCACGCCGAGCGCCTTCCTCGATTCTCCGCTCGGCCCCGGCAACCGCGACTTCCGCGGCTCGGTCGAGTCGTCGGGCCAGTTCTTCCTCAGCCCGAACTGGCGCGCCGGCTGGGACGTCGTCGGCGTCACCGACAAGTGGTTCCTCGACAACTACCGCATCCGCAACCAGGCGATCACGGTCGACTACTTCCGCGAGGCGGTCTCCACCGCCTACCTGATCGGCCAGGGCGACCGCTCGTGGTTCGAGGCGCGGGGCTACTACTTCAAGGGCCTGTCGACCTACGACTGGCAGAAGCAGCAGCCGATCGTCGCGCCGGTGATCGACTACGACAAGCGCATCAACGGGCCGGCGCCGCTCGGCGGCGAGGTGCGGTTCCAGGCCAACATCACCAGCCTGACCCGCGAGGCGACGCAGTTCCAGGAAATCCCGAGCACCCGCACCTACCTGCTCAGCCCGAGCCTCAACGGCATCAACTACCCGCTCTACGGCACCTGCACGGTGTTCGAGCGCGACAGGTGCATCGTGCGCGGCCTCGCCGGCGTCAACACCCGCGCCAGCGCCCAGGTGTCGTGGCGGCGCGACTTCATCGACGAGTTCGGCCAGGTCTGGCAGCCCTTCGCCTACCTGCGCGGCGACATGTTCTACGTCGATCCCAACCGGACCGGCTTCCAGAACCGCGAGATCAGCAGCCTGTTCTCGCCCGACACCGACTTCTCCGGCCGGGTGATGCCGGCGGTCGGCCTCGAGTACCGCTACCCCCTGGTCGCGGATTTCGGCCCGCTCGGCGTGCACACGGTGTCGCCGGTCGTCCAGGTCATCGCCCGGCCGAGCGAGACCCATGTCGGCCGGCTGCCGAACGAGGATGCCCAGAGCCTCGTCTTCGACGACACGTCGCTGTTCGCCTGGGACAAGTTCTCCGGCTGGGACCGGGTCGAGGGCGGCGTGCGCGCCAACATCGGCGCCGAGTACTCGGTCACCACCGCCAGCGGCTTCTACATGAACGCCATGGCGGGCCAGTCCTTCGCCGTCGCCGGCGTCAACTCGTTCCGCCGCGGCGACATCTCCAATACCGGCCGCAACTCGGGCCTGGAGACCGACGAGTCCGACTATGTCGGCCGCTTCCAGGTCTCGCCGAACCGCAACATCAGCTTCATCACCCGGGCCCGCTTCGACCAGGGAACCTTCGGCCTGAAGCGGTTCGAGTCCGGCATCAACGCCAAGTTCGCGCCGTTCCTGCCGCTCGAAGCCTCGGTGCTCTACGCCCGCTACGAGGCCCAGCCCGAACTCGGCTTCGACCGTCGCCGCGAGGGCATCCAGGCGGCGGCGACCTACAACATCACCCCGAACTGGTTCGTCTCGGGCTCGGTGCTGTTCGACCTGTCGCATTACCTCCAGGTGCGCGAGACCTACGCCGCGGCGGCGGACGCCTACTTCCTCAACCCGGTCGGCGCGGCCCCGGTCTACAGCCACCCGACCAAGTGGTATCCGTCCTCGACCGGCATCGGCTTCGGCTACCGCGACGAGTGCACCACCGTCTCGATCAACTACATCTCGTCGCCGATCGAGACCGCGTCCGGCCTGCGCGAGCGCAACCAGACCCTGCTCCTGCGGTTGGAACTGCGCACCCTCGGCGAGGCCAACCTGCGCCAGAACCTCAGCACCACCACCACGGCGGACGGCATCGCCACCGCGCGCTGATGACGGAAGGCGGGACATGACGGCCGTGCTCGCGCTCACCCTCGGCGATCCGGCCGGGATCGGCCCGGAGATCGCCCTGCGGGCCTGGGCCGCCCGCTCCGAGGCCGCCGTGCCGCCGTTCCTGCTGCTCGGCGACCCCGGCTTCCTCGCCGGAACGGCGCGGCGGCTCGACCTCGACGTGCCGGTGGCCGCGAGCGATCCGGACCGGGCCGCCGCCGATTTCGCCCGCACCCTGCCGGTGATGCCGCTGCCGCGCGGCCTGCCCGTGCGGGCGCAGCCCGGCCGGCCCGACCCCGCCAACGCACCGGCCATCCTCGCCTCGATCGAGGAGGCCGTCGCCCTGGTCCGGGCCGGGCGCTGCGCAGCGCTGGTCACCTGCCCGATCGCCAAGCACGTCCTCTACGAGGCCGGCTTCGCCCATCCCGGCCACACCGAGTTCCTCGCCGCCCTCGCGGTGTCCCCGACGGCAGCCCCGGGCGAGGCACCGCCGCGGCCGGTGATGCTGCTGTGGTCCGAGACCCTCGCGGTGGTGCCGGTGACGATCCACGTGCCCCTGCGGGCGGTGCCGGAGCTGCTCACCGCCGACCTCGTGGTCCAGACCGCCCGCATCGTCGACCGCGACCTGCGGGCCCGCTTCGGCCTCGTCGCGCCGCGGCTGGTGCTCGCCGGCCTCAACCCCCATGCGGGCGAGGAGGGCAGCATCGGCACCGAGGACCGCGACGTGCTCGCCCCCGCCGTCGCGGCCCTGCGGCGCGAGGGCATCGACATCCGCGGTCCGCTCTCCGCCGACACCCTGTTCCACGCCCGGGCGCGCGCCGCCTACGACGTGGCGCTGGCGCCCACCCACGATCAGGCCCTGATCCCGATCAAGACGCTCGCCTTCGACGAGGGCGTGAACGTGACGCTCGGGCTGCCGTTCCTGCGCACCTCGCCCGACCACGGCACCGCCTTCGACATCGCCGCGCAAGGGATCGCCAAGCCCGACAGCCTGATCGCGGCCCTGCGCCTCGCCGGGCGGCTGAGCGTTCGATGACCGCTCCCGACGGATTGCCTCCCCTGCGCGAGGTCGTGCGCGCCCACGACCTGATGCCGCGCAAGGCGCTCGGCCAGAACTTCCTGTTCGACCTCAACCTCACCGGCCGCATCGCCCGGGCGGCCGGACCGCTCGACGGCGTGACGGTGGTCGAGGTCGGACCGGGTCCCGGCGGCCTGACCCGGGCGCTCCTGATGCACGGCGCCGCCCGGGTGATCGCGGTCGAGCGCGACCCGCGGGCGCTTCCGGCGCTCGCCGAGATCGCCGCCCGCTATCCCGGCCGGCTGGAGGTGGTGGAGGCCGACGCGCTGACCTTCGACCCCCGGCCCCTGATCGGCGGCGCGCCGGCGCGGATCGTCGCGAACCTGCCCTACAATGTCGGCACGGCGCTCCTCACCGGCTGGCTCGCCGGCGAGGTGTGGCCGCCGTGGTGGCAGTCGCTGACCCTGATGTTCCAACGCGAGGTCGCCGAGCGGATCGTCGCCGACGAGGGCGACCGCGCCAATTACGGCCGCCTCGGCGTGCTGTGCGGCTGGCGCACGCAGGCCGACATCCTGTTCGACGTGCCGGCCTCCGCCTTCGTGCCGCCGCCGAAGGTGACGTCGAGCGTGGTGCGGCTGGTGCCGCGGCCCGAGCCCCTGCCCTGCCCCGTCCGCGCCCTGGAGGCGGTCACCGGCGCCGCCTTCGGCCAGCGCCGCAAGATGCTGCGCCAGAGCCTGAAGGGGGCGACACCGGATCCGGGACGCCTGCTCGCCGCCGCGGGGATCCCGGAGACCGCCCGGGCCGAGGAGGTGCCGGTGGCGGGATTCGTGGCGATGGCGCGGGCTCTGCAGGCCGGCCTCCGCTGACCCGGCGCCGACACGAGAAAGGGCCCCGTGCGGGGCCCTCTCCGATGCGTCCGGTCCTCGATCGGCGGGTCCTGCCTCAGTAGGCGCAGGCGCCGCGGCGAGCCATCTGCGAGGTCGGGTCGATGCAGTCGATGCCCGACAGGTCGACCGCGACCGCGGCGCGGCGGGCGCCGATGAACGGCCCGTTGGTGATCGGGTCGGGCAGGATGCCGGCCCCGCCCCAGCGCTCGCGGTTGGCGATGTAGGGCGGCGAGTTGAGGTAGGACGCGGTGATGAAGTGCGGGTTGGTGGCCGGGTTGCCGGTCGCACCCGAGTTGGCCTCGACCACGTTGCCGGCATCGAGCCAGCTCCGCGGACGCACCCGGATCGCGAGGGACTGGCCGCCGCGGGACTGACGGATCAGGTAGCTGTCCTGCGCTTCCGAGGCAGTCGTACCGGCGCCGAGCGTCGTGAGGGAAACGAGCCCGAGCAGGGCGAAATGAGTGAAGCGCATGACGCACCTTTGTTGCAGTGAGGACACGCTAGCGCCGCAATCGTTAAAACTTCGGCGCCCTGTGTGGATAAGACGTATCAGCGAAGCTAGAGTTCCCGGTTAATGCGAAGCTTGTGCGGATTGCCGCAAAGCCGCCGCATTTTTTCGGATCCGACGCTTGCCCGGGGCTGTGCTGGCGGTGGTGGCGGGCTCCGCCGGTGCGCAGGCCGCCAGCCGCGGATGCCCGAGCCACGCCGCCGCATCGATCGACGGACTCGCGCCCGGCGCGGCCAGGAGCCGGTCGACCGCGCAGGCGACGGCCTGCGCCTCCGGCAGCAGGCCGAGCGGCGCGCACAGCCAGCCGTCGAGGCGCAGCGTCCCGCCGACGTGGAACGCGGTGCACGACCGGCGCGCGCCCGCATCGGAGAGAACCGCGTCGAGAGTCTCCGCCGGCCCGAACCGCGTGGCGATCTGCCCCCGCTCCCCGGATCGGATCACCGCCAGACCCTCGGTCTCGGCGGCCCGTCGCACCAGCGTCACGAACAGACTGCCCCCGCCCTCGTCGCCCCCCTCCGCGACGGTCAGGTCGAGATAGGGCGTGTCGAGGGCGGCGAAATCGCCGAGGATCAGCCTGTCCTCGCGCCAGCCGCCATCGGAGCGCGTCCGGGCGGAGGCACGGGCCGTGGGATCCTCGGCCAGACGGTAGCGGTCGGCCGCGGCCGGGGCCCAGAGCGGCGTCGCCGCGACCCGGCCGACGGCGGACGGCGCGGCGCTCCGCGCCCGTTCCGGATCCTCCGAGGACGGCCCGCGCTGCTCGCGCGCCAGCAGGCTCAGCAGCGCGATCATCCCCGCCGCCCCGAGCGTCCGCAGGACCGGCCGGCCCTGCGGGGGGTTGCGCCGCCTCGGGAGCGGACGCGGCAGGACCGGCTCCGCCGGGCCGAGATCCCGCGCGAGGGACCGCCCGGCCCTGGTCAGGGCCCGGTCGTCGAAATGCGCTCTCAGTCCGACCATGCGGCGCCTCCGTTCCGCCGGACGGCCCAGGCGGGCCGCGACCGAGCCAGGATCCCGCCACGCCCGAAGCATTCCGTATGGATCGGACGACTTGTCCCCGGCGGTCTTCCGGCAGGGTTAATCGAGCGTTAGCGCATCCCGTTGATGGACTGGAGATTGCCGCTGCTGCCGCAGCGTGAGAGCCAGACCTTCACGGTGGACGATGCGCGGTCGTCTCGAACGGCAACGTGATCGCGAGGGCTTCGCAAGATGCCGCAGGGCTACGGTTGAGGATGTGCTCGTTTCGCGCAGCGAACGGCTGCGTCACATCGGAACATCGGCCGAAAACCCGCGTTATTTGATCAATCCTCTTCACCAGTCGCTCACCGTCGCACCGCAGCAAGGATTACAGCGCCGACGATTGTGGCATTGTGCGATGCACAGATGGAGGTGCGGATGTTCTCGATTCTGGCGACGGCGATCGGCGGCGGCCTGGCAACGGGTGCCCTGCTGTTCTCGCAGAGCCCGCTGCTCGCCATCGTGGGTGCACCGTTCGGCGGCAGTGCCTGCGCGGCGGCGGCGGCCTTCGCCCTGTATCACTGCCGCGGCGACGCCGGCTCCTCGCGCGACGCGAGCGATCGCCACACCGACGAGATGGTCGCGGTCCTGCGCACCATCGCGTCCGAAGGCCGGCGCGTCCCGGAGGCTGCTCCCGAGGCCGGCGGTCAGGCGGGCCACACGCGCGGCGCCGCCTGATCCCGCGTCGGGTCAGGGCTTCGGCAGGTCCGGCAGCGCCCGGACGTCGCCGTGGTAGGAGCGGTTGGGGCGCATGTCGACGGCGGACGCCATGCGGTTCGACATGTTGAAGAAACTCGCCACCGCCGAGATGTCCCAGACGTCGCGCTCCGAGAAGCCGACGTCGCGCAGGGCGGCCCGGTCCTCCTCCTCGATCGTCCACGGCGCTTCGCTGAGCGCCACGGCGAAATCCAGCATCGCCCGGTGGCGCGGAGACAGGTCGGCGGCGCGGTAGTTCATCGCCATCATCTCGCCCAGCACCGGATCGCCCGAGAGGCTCCGGACCGCGGCCCCGTGCGCCGTGAGGCAGTAGTAGCAGCGGTTCACGCTCGACACCGCCACCGCGATCATCTCGCGCTCCAGCTTCGACAATCCCGAGGGCGCCAGCATCAGGTCGTTGTAGAACGCCGCGAACGCCGCGAGCTTGGCGCCGTCGTGGGCGTAGGCGAGGAGCACGTTCGGCACGAAGCCGATCTTCTCGCGGCACTTGTCGAAATACGCCTGCATCTCCGGCGGCAGGTCGGCGCCGGCCGGCAGGTCCAGGGCCATGACCGGCCCCTCCGTCTCCTGAGGCCGCGGCGTCTCGCCGACCGGCTTCGTCTCCCTGGTCTTCCTCCCGGCGCCCGCCATCTCGTCCCTCCCTGTCCTCGTGGACACGCTATAGGGCGCCCCCCGGCCGGAAGCGAGGCTTGCGGCATTCCGGCACCTGTGCCACCGCTCCGGCAATTCCCCCTACTTCGATGCTGAAGCGAGGAGCGAGCCGTGGAACTCCTGACCACGACGCCGGAAGCCCGGGCGAACCGGACGGATCTCATCGCCGCCGCCGTCGCCGTCGCCGACACGCGTCAGGAGCCGGGAGGCTTCGTGCGGGATCTCTTCGGCCGGGTATCGCCGGAGGACCTCGCCCCCTACTCCCCCGAGAACCTCGCCGGCCTCGCCCGGAGCGCCCGGCAGCACCTCTCGGAGGCGCGCCCGGCCGCCGCGGCGAGCATCCGCCTCTCCGAGGCGACCATCGAGGCGGACGGCCGGCGGCGGGACCTGACGGTCCTGGAGGCGATCAACGCCAATCGCCTCTACCTTCTCGACTCGACCCTCGCCGAACTGGTCGATCGGGGGCTGACGCCGCGCCTCGTCGCCCACCCGATCCTCGGCGTCGAGCGCCAGCCGGACGGCACGCTGATCCGGGTCGTCGGCGAGACCACCGCCAACCGCGCGGCGGCCCTCGGGCGCGAGAGCTTCATCCACATCCATCTCGACCGGCTCGCGGAGGAGGAGCGCGACGCCCTCGCCGGGGCCCTCGCCCGGGTCTACGCCGACGTGGCCGCGGCGACCGGGGACCGGGACGCGATGCTGGACCGGCTCGATGCCGCGGCGTCCGCCTACGCGGCGCCGACGCCCCTGCCGGAGAGCGAGGCCCAGGAGGCCCGGGCCTTTCTCGACTGGATGCGCGACGGACACTTCATCCTGCTCGGCCTGCGGGAGTACCGGCTCGGCGAGGGGACGGACCACGAGGGTCTGGCCGGCAGCGGCCTCGGCCTCCTGCGCGATCCGGAGGTCGAGGTGCTGCGCCGCGGCCGGGCGATGGTGGCGATCACCCCGGAGATCCGCGCCTTCCTCGAACGGCCCGAGGCGCTGATCATCACCAAGGCGAACCTGCGCTCGCGGGTGCATCGCCGGTCCCATCTCGACATGATCGGGATCAAGCTGTTCTCCGCCTCCGGCAAGCTCTCGGGCGAGTTGCGGGTGGTCGGCTTGTTCGCCGGCAGCGCCTATGCGAGCCGGGCCGAGGAGGTGCCGTACCTGCGCGGGAAGGTGGCGGCCGTGCTGGCCCGGGCCGGCCTCGACCCGACCAGCCATGCCGGGCGCACGCTGCTCAACGTGCTCGAGACCTACCCCCGCGACGACCTGTTCCAGATCAGCCCGGAGCGGCTGCTGCACGCGGCCCTCGCGATCGCCGGGCTCGCCGAGCGGCCGCGCATCCGGGTGCTCGCCCGGCCGGACGAGTTCGGGCGCTTCGTCTCGCTGCTGGTCTACGTGCCGAAGAACCGCTTCGACTCGACGCTCCAGGCCCGGATCGGCTCGCACCTCGCCGGCCTGCTCGGCGGCGAGGTCTCGGCCGGCTACGCCGACTTCCCGGAGGGACCGCTCGCGCGCCTCCACCTCATCGTGCGCCGCGGCGGGGAGGCCGTCCCCGAGCCCGACACCACGCGGATGGAGGCCGGCATCGCCGCCCTCGCCCGCACCTGGGGCGACGACCTGCGCGAGGCCCTGGCCACGACCATGGACGGCGAGCGGGCCCGGACCCTCGCCGCGACCTACGCCGAGGCGTTCCCGGCCGGCTACCGCGAGACCTACGCCGGCCCGCAGGTGCTGTCCGACCTCGCGATCCTCGAACGCCTGACCCCCGACCGACCGCGGGCGGTCGATCTCCACCGCCGGCCGGGCGATCCCGAGACCCGCATCGGCCTCAAGGTGTTCTCCCGCGGCGAGGCGCTGCCGCTCTCCGAACGGGTGCCGGGGCTGGAGAATCTCGGCTTCCGGGTCATCGACGAGCGGACTTACCGGCTCCACCCGGCCGCCCCGGAGGCGGCCGGGATCTGGCTGCACGACATGCTGCTGGAGCGCGCCGCCGGCGGGCCGATCGACCTCCCGACCGTCGAGGGCCCGGTCGAGGCGGCGATGCTCGCCATCGCGCGCGACCTCGCCGAGTCCGACGCCTACAACCGCCTCGTGCTCGAAGCCGGGCTCGGCTGGCGCGACGCGGCGCTGCTGCGCGCCTTCGGCCGCTACCTGCGCCAGCTCCGCATCCGCTACGGCCAGGACTACCTCGCGACGACGCTGACCCGGCATGCCGGCCTCGCCCGGGACGTCGTCGCGCTGTTCCACGCCCGCTTCGACCCGCGGGTGCAGGCGGAGCGCGACGAAGCGCAGGCGGAGATCCGGGCCCGGATCGAGACCGGGCTCGCGGCAGTGACGAGCCTCGACGAGGACCGCATCCTGCGCCGCTTCGTCAACCTCGTCGAAGCCGCGCAGCGCACGAACTTCTTCCAGATCGGCCAGGGCGGCATGCCGCCGGAGACGATCGCGTTCAAGTTCCGCTGCGCCCGGGTCGACGGCATGGCCCTGCCGCGGCCGCTGTTCGAGATCTTCGTCTACTCCCCGCGGGTCGAGGGCGTGCACCTGCGCTTCGGCTACATCGCCCGCGGCGGCCTGCGCTGGTCGGACCGGCCGGAGGACTTCCGCACCGAGGTCCTCGGCCTCGTCAAGGCGCAGCAGGTCAAGAACGCCGTCATCGTGCCGGTCGGCGCCAAGGGCGGCTTCTTCCCCAAGCGTCTGCCGCCGGCCTCCGACCGGGGGGCGTGGCTCGCCGAGGGCACCGAGAGCTACCGGATCTTCATCCGCACCCTGCTCGACCTCACCGACAACATCGTCGACGGCGCCATCGTGCCGCCGCCCGACACGGTGCGGCACGACGGCGACGACGCCTACCTCGTCGTCGCCGCCGACAAGGGCACCGCGACCTTCTCGGACATCGCCAACGCGATCTCGCTGGAGACCGGACACTGGCTCGGCGACGCCTTCGCGTCGGGCGGCAGCCAGGGCTACGACCACAAGGCGATGGGCATCACCGCCCGCGGCGCCTGGGAAGCGGTCAAGCGCCACTTCCGCGAGGTCGACATCGACATCCAGAGCGAGCCGGTGACGGTGGCGGGCGTCGGCGACATGTCGGGCGACGTGTTCGGCAACGGCATGCTGCTGTCGCGCTGCCTCAAGCTGGTGGCGGCCTTCGACCATCGCGACATCTTCCTCGACCCCGATCCCGACCCGGCGACATCGTTCGCCGAGCGCAGGCGCCTGTTCGGGCTGCCGCGCTCGTCCTGGGCCGACTACGACCGCGGGGCGATCTCGGCCGGCGGCGGCGTGTTCTCGCGCCAGGCCAAGACGATCCCGCTCTCCGGCCCGGTTCGCGCCCGCCTCGGCCTCGACCGCGACGAGGCGACCCCGGCCGAGGTGATGCAGGCGATCCTGCGCGCGTCCGTCGACCTGCTGTGGTTCGGCGGCATCGGCACCTACGTCCGCGCCTCCTCGGAGGGCGACGAGGAGGCGGGCGACCGCGCCAACGACGCGATCCGGATCACCGGCGCCGAGTTGCGAGCGCGGGTGGTCGGCGAGGGCGCCAATCTCGGCCTGACCCAGCGCGGGCGCATCGAGGCGGCGCGGCGCGGCGTGCGCCTCAACACCGACGCGATCGACAATTCCGCCGGGGTCAACACCTCGGACGTCGAGGTCAACATCAAGGTCGCGCTCACCGTGCCGGAGCGCGACGGACGTCTCGGGCCGGAGGCGCGCAACGCGCTCCTCGCCGGCATGACCGAGGCGGTAGCCGACCTCGTGCTGCGCAACAACCAGCTCCAGACCCTTGCCCTGTCGCTGGCCCAGCGCGGCGGGGCCGCCGAGACCGGCTTCGCCACCCGGCTGATGCAGAGCCTGGAGGCCGACGGCCGCCTCGACCGCGGCGTCGAGTTCCTGCCCTCCGACACCGCCCTCGCCGAGCGGGCGCAGGAGAACGAGGGCCTGACCCGGCCGGAACTCGCGGTGCTGCTCGCCTACGCCAAGCTGGCGCTGAAGGACGCGCTCCTCGACAGCGCCGTGCCGGACGACCCGGCGATGGCGAAGGAGCTGGAACGCTACTTCCCGCCGGTCCTCGTCGCCCGCTTCCCGGACGCGGTGTCCGGGCACCGGCTGCGGCGCGAGATCATCGCCACGACGCTCGCCAACGTGATCGTCAACCGCGGCGGGCCGGCGATCGTCAGCCGCCTGTCGGACGAGACCGGCGCCGACGCCCCGACGCTCGCCGCCGCCTACGTGGCCACCCGCGAGGCGTTCGGGCTGATCGACCTCAACCGGGCGGTGGACGACCTCGACGGCAAGGTCTCCGGCGACCAGCAGCTCGCCCTCTACGCCGACCTCCAGGACCTGCTGCGTCACCAGATGGTCTGGTTCATCCGCAACGCCGACCTCTCCGGCGGCGTCGCGGCCGTCGTCGAGCGCTACCGCGACGGCGTCGCGGCGGTGGCCGCCGCGCTTCCGGGCGTGCTGGCGCCGAACGCCCGCGAGGCCCTGGCCAAGCGGGTCCGCGGCCTCGTCGACCACGGCGTCCCGGAGGATCTCGCCACCCGCCTCGCCTCCCTCGGCGAACTCGGCGCCGCGCCGGACATCGTCGAGGTGGCCCGCGCCGCCGGGCGCGACCCGGCGATGATCGCCGCCACCCACTTCGCGATCGAGGATCTGTTCCGGCTCGCGCCGCTCACCCGTGCCGCCCGGTCGGTGCCGGTCGCCGACACCTTCGACCGCATCGCGCTCGAACGGGCGATCGCCGGGATCAGCGCCGCCCACCGCGCCCTCACCGCCGAGGCGGCGGCGAGCGGCGCCGAGGGGGCCGACGCGGTGGAGACCTGGAGCCGCCTGCGCGGCGCGTCGCTGGGCCGGATCCGGACCGCCGTGGCGGCGATCTCCGCCTCGGGCCTGACCGTCTCGAAGGTGTCGGTGGCGGCGAGCCTCCTGGGCGACCTGGCCCAGCGCGATCTAGTCCAGCGCGATCTAGTCCAGCGCGACTCGGCCCAGCGCGACTCGGCCCAGCGCGATCTGGCCCAGCGCGATCCCGCCCGGCGCGCCCCGGTCCGGCACGATCCGCCGCAGGGCGATCCCGCCCGGCCCGCCGCGGGCCCGTGACCGCGCCGCCGGACTTCGACGCCGGCTTCCGCGACGCCTTCGCGGCGCTCGTCGCGTGGCGCCGCGACGTGCGCCGCTTCCGCGCCGACCCGGTGCCGGAGGCGGAACTGCGCGAAAGCCTCGCCCTCGCCTGCCTCAGCCCCTCGGTCGGCAACAGCCAGCCCTGGCGCTTCGTCCGCGTCGCGGATCCGGCCCGGCGGCACGCGGTGATCGCGAACTTCTCCCGCTGCAACGAGGCGGCGGCGGCGGCCTATCCCGATGAGCGCGCCGCCGCGTATCGCCGGCTCAAGCTCGCGGGCCTGCGCGAGGCGCCGGTCCACCTCGCGGTCCTGTGCGACGAGGGCACCGCCGACGGTCACGGCCTCGGCCGCGCGACCATGCCGGAGATGCTGCGCTACTCGGTGGTCACCGCCGTGCACACGCTGTGGCTCGCCGCGCGCAGCCGCGGACTCGGGGTCGGCTGGGTGTCGATCCTCGATCCGGACGCGCTCGTCGCCCTCCTCGACGTGCCGGAATCCTGGCGGCTCGTCGCCTACCTCTGCCTCGGCTACCCGGCCGAGGAGCACGCGGATCCCGAACTCGTCCGCCACGGATGGCAGGCACGACGGGCGACGGAGGATCTGATGCTGGAGCGGTGACGGCCCACGCGATCAAGCTTGATACATACCAGTATGTACAGTAGATGGGTCCGGCGCGCGATCGCCGCGCTGGAGGCTTCCCGATGCCCCTCGTCCACATCACCCTGAAGCGCCCCCGTCCCGATGCCGAGCGGCGGGTGCTCGCCGACGCGGTTCACGCCGCCCTGGTCTCGGCCCTCGGCGTGCCGGCCGACGACCGCTTCCAGATCGTGTCGAGCCGACACGACGAACTGATCTACGATCCCGGTTATCTCGGGGTCTCCCGCGACGACGATCTGGTGGTGCTGCAGATCCACATCTCGACCGGCCGGAGCGTGGCGCAGAAGCAGGCGCTGTTCCGCGCACTCGCCGACGAGACGGCGCGGACCGGCCTCGACCCGCGCAACCTGTTCGTCACCCTGGTCGAGACCGCGCGCGAGAACTGGTCGTTCGGCGATGGGATCGCGCACTACGCCGAGGCACCGCCGCCGCACCTCGCGGCCGCGGACTGAGCACCCTGGCCTCTTCCCCCGATCCGCGCCATACCGACGCCGGAAGCGGAGAACCGGACGTGGCGCGGCAGGGACCATCGAAGCGCGAGGCGATCGTCGCTGCGACCAAGGACCTGCTGTGGGAGCGCGGCTACGAGGCGACCAGCCCGCGCGACGTCCTCGACCGCAGCGGCGCCGGCCAGGGCAGCCTCTACCACCACTTTCCGGGCAAGCGGGAGGTGGCGGCGGCGGCGCTGACCGAGATGGCGGGGGAGGAGCAGGCCGTCGTCGATACCCTGTTCGCCCCCGGGCAACCTCCCCTCGCCCGGATCCGGGCCTACCTGACCCGCGAGCGGCAGGCGCTGCGCGGCTGCCGCCTCGCCCGCCTCGCCAACGAGGCGGCGATGGAGGAGCCGGCCCTGCGGACGCCGGTCGCGGGCTATGTCGGACATATCGAGTCCTGCCTGCGGGCGAGCCTGGAGGAGGCGCGCGGCGCCGGTCATCTTCCGGCGGCGGTCGACCCTGCCCTGATGGCGGCGATGCTCCTGTCCGTGGTCGAAGGCGGCTACGTGCTGGCGCGGGTCCATTGGGACGAGGCGGCGATGCGGCGCGCCATCGACGGCGCCTTGCAGATGCTCGACGCGGTGACCACGGCCTGAAGCCCGCGCCGCCCGGGCAAGACTTCCTCAACGCTGGTGCGAGACTTCCCCGCGTTCACCCTCCATCAAGCCTGTTCGCCAACCGGAACGTCAGGATCGGCGGCGGATTATCGTCCCGCTCAAGGTCACGTTCGAGGACCAAAGGGATGATCAAGCAGAGTGGAACGGCCGCGGCCCTCGCGGTCGCGGTGCTGACCTGTGCTCCGGCGCAGGCGCGGGAGGTGGTGTCCTTCGGGCTCGACGCCGCCCCCGGCACGATCGTGGTGCGGACCGGCGAGCGCCGGCTGTACTTCGTCAACGGCGACGGCACGGCGATCCGCTATCCGGTGGCGGTCGGCAAGTCGGGCAAGCAGTGGACCGGCTACGCCCGCATCGACGGCAAGTACGTCCAGCCGGCCTGGTCGCCGCCGGCCGAGGTGAAGCGCGACAACCCGCGCCTGCCGGACGTGATCGCCGGCGGCTCGCCCCGCAACCCGATGGGCGCGGCGGCGCTGACCCTCGACCGCGGCGAGTACGCGATCCACGGCACCAACCGTCCGGGCTCGATCGGGACCTTCGCGTCCTACGGCTGCATCCGCATGTACAATCAGGACGTGGTCGACCTGTTCGGCCGCGTCGAGGTCGGCACGCAGGTCGTGGTCACGCAGTAGGATGAGGCGGCGTCTCGACCGATGGCCGAGACCTCTCATCGATGGCCTGATCGTGGAAGAAATCCGGAGGAACTGGAGCGGGCGAAGGGATTCGAACCCTCGACCCCAACCTTGGCAAGGTTGTGCTCTACCCCTGAGCTACACCCGCTCTCGCGTTCCGCGGCCGCCTCGGCGGCGCCGGTGAAGGGGGATAAACACCATCTCGGCGGCGGATGCAAGCGGTTGTTTGAGCGGGGCCGGGGGCCTCAGCCGGCGCCGTCGCGGGTGAGCTCGTCCGGCACCACGGTCGCCGCGTCCTGGCGCGCCAGCAGGGCGTCGAGGGAGACCGGCCGGTAGTCCCAGGCATCGACGCCGGCATCGCAGGAGTGGGTGGTGTCGGGGATGGTGCCGTGGGTGTGGCCGTAGAGGTGGCGGGTGCCGCGCCACAGGCCCGGCCACGCCCGGTGGGCGTAGTGCGCCAGGAACAGCCGCCAGGGCGTTCCGGCGGCGTCCTCGGCGGTGAGCCGGATCGATTCGACCGGCGGCTCGGCCCAGGGCAGGTCGAGGACGCGGTTGGAATCGTGATTGCCGCGCACCAGCCGCTTGGTGCCGTTGAGGCGGGCGAAGACCGCGGCGCAGTGGTCGCGGCTCGCATGGGCGGCGAAGTCGCCGATATGCCAGACCGCGTCGTCGGGACCGACGACCGCGTTCCAGCCGGCGATCAGCCCCTCGTCGTGCGCCTCGATCGAGCCGAAGGCCGCGCCGCGCAGGCGCAGGACGTGGCGGTCGCCGAAATGGGTGTCGGCGGTGAAGTACAGGGTCATGCGCTGCGGGCGGAGAAAGGCCCGGCGGGATGCCGGACCGCTCTCTCAACCCGGAGGCCCTGCCCTCAGGTCCACAGGGCGTGGAAGTGGTGGACCGGCCCGTGGCCGTGGCCGATCGAGAGACGGTCGGCGGCGGCGATCGCGGCCGAGACGTAGTCCTTCGCCGCCCGCGCGGCATCGGGCAGGGCGAGGCCGCGGGCGAGCCCGGCGGCGATGGCGGCCGAGAGGGTGCAGCCGGTGCCGTGGGTGTTGCGGGTCGCGACCCGCGGGCCGGCGAGGCGCAGCACCGCTCCGTCGGCACCGACCAGGAGGTCGACGCTCTCGGCCCCCGCGGCGTGGCCGCCCTTCATCAGCACCGCTCCGGGCCCGAGGGCGAGCAGGCGGCGGCCCTGGTCGAGCATCGCCGCCTCGTCGGCGGCCACCGCCTCGCCGAGCAGGGCCGCGGCCTCGGGCAGGTTCGGGGTGATGACGAGGGCGCGGGGCAGCAGCAGGCGTTGCAGCGCGTCGATCGCACCGTCGCCGAGCAGGCGGTCGCCGCTCGTCGCCACCATCACGGGGTCGAGCACCACGGGGCAGCCCGCCGCGTGCCGGTCCAGCCCCTCGGCCACCGCGGCGATGACCGGCGCCTGCGACAGCATGCCGATCTTCACCGCCGAGACCGCGAGGTCGCCGAACACGCTCCCGATCTGCTGGCCGACGAAGCCGGCAGGCACGTCGTGGATGCCCTGGACGCCGCGCGTGTTCTGCGCCGTCAGCGCGGTGACGACGCTGGCGCCGTAGACGCCCAGCGCCGAGAAGGTCTTGAGGTCGGCCTGGATGCCGGCGCCGCCGCCGGAATCCGAGCCCGCGATGGTGACGGCGATCGCGGTCATGCGGCGCCCCGGCCCGCGAGCGCGGTGTCGATCACGCCGCGCAGGTCGCGCGCCCGCGCCTCGACCTCTCCCGGCGCCCCGAACAGGGCCGAGATCAGCGCGAGCCCGTCCGCCCCGGCCCCGATCGTCGCGGCGGCGTTGCTGCGGTCGATGCCCGCGATGGCGCCGAGGGGCATCGCCGGTCCCCGGGCGAGGCGGGCGCGGAAGATGATCCGGTTGAGGCCGTCGAGCCCGACCGGCCGGTCGGGGTTGTTCTTGCTCGTGGTGGCGAAGACGCCGCCGATGCAGGCGTAATCGACCGGCAGGCGGTACAGCTCGTCGGCCTGGGCCGAGGTCTTGAGGGTGAGCCCGATGATCGCGCCGCGCCCGAGGAGGCGGCGCGCCTCGGCCGGATGGAGGTCGTCCTGGCCGAGATGCACGCCCTCGACCCCGGCGGCGAGCGCGAGGTCGACCCGGTCGTTGACGAGGAGCGGCACCCCGGTGCCGGCGAGCGCCGCGTGGATGGCGCGGATGCGCGCGAGGCTGAGCCGCGCGTTGCCGATGTCCTTCTCGCGGTATTGCAGCAGGGTGCAGCCGCCGGATGCCGCGTCGCGGGCGAGGCGCGCCAGGGTATCGGGGTCGCCGCCGCTGAAGCCGACGTCGAGGATGCCGTAGAGCCGCAGGTCGACCGGCACGAGGTCGCCGGGACGGGGTGTGTCGAGCATCCGAGGGAACTCCTGGTGCCGGAATCGTCCGGCGATTGTCGCAGTCGTGCGGGCCGGTCGAAGGCGCGACCCTCGCCCTCCCCCTCTGCGCAGGACTATCCGGGGAGGTTTCGCGCGCGCCCCGGGTGAGCCGCACGCCCCACGACCGAAAGATCCATAACGATTTCAGTCATTTGGTATAATCAACCCCCTCATCCGCCGTCAATCGCCGCCTCCTCCGCGATCACCTGCCCCGGACGAATCTCGCGCTCGCCGCGCTCCAGGATCGTCTCCAGCGCCTCGATCCGGTCGGCCTCGGCGGTCGGCTTGTCCCAGCGGATGCGCCCGACCCGGGGAAACCGCATCGCGACGCCGGACTTGTGCCGGGTCGAGCGCTGCACGCCCTCGAAGGCGATCTCCAGCACCAGCCCCTTCTGCAACCCGTACTCGACCTCCCGCACCGGGCCGAAGCGCTTGACGGTGTGGTTGCGGACGTAGCGGTCGAGCCTGGCCAGTTCCTCGTCGGTGAAGCCGTGATAGGCCTTGCCGACCGGGACCAGCTCGTCGCTTCCGTCCGGCGCCTCGCGCCAGACCCCGAACGTGTAGTCGGAGTAGAACGACGAGCGTTTGCCGTGGCCGCGCTGGGCGTACATCATCACCGCGTCGACCCGGTACGGCTCGCGCTTCCACTTCCACCACGGCCCCTTCGGCCGGCCGGGCAGGTAGGGGCTGGTCAGGCGCTTGAGCATCACGCCCTCGATCGCGTCGGCGTCGGGACCGCCGCCGGCGGCGGCCGGGTCGCGCCGGGCGGCGGCGAGCGCGTCCCAGTCGGCGAACGGCACCAGCGGCGAGACGTCGATGCGGGCGTGGTCGAGCCCGGCGACGAAGGCTTCGAGCCGGGCGCGCCGCTCCGCGAAGGGCAGGCCGCGCAGGTCCTCGCCGTCCGCGGCGAGGAGGTCGTAGGCGCGGACATGGGCCGGGAACTCGCGCAGCAGCTTCGGGGTCACCGCCTTCCGGTTGAGGCGCTGCTGGAGCACGTTGAAGCTCTGCACCCGCTCGTCGCGCAGGATCAGCAGCTCGCCGTCGAGGGCGCCCGAGAAGGTGATCGCCTCCGCGAGGTCCGGGAAGGCGCCGGAGATGTCCTCGCCGGTGCGGGAATAGATCCGGGCGACCCGCTGGCCGGCGCGGTCGAGGCCGCCGGCGAGCTGGACCCGGATGCCGTCCCACTTCCACTCGGCGCCGAACGCCTCCGGATCGAGCTTGGCAAAGTCCTCGTCCTCGATCGGGTGCGACAGCATCGGCGGACGGAACGGCGCCGGGTTCAGGCTCTCGGGCCGCTCCCCCCGGCCCTCGACCCAGGCGAACAGCGCCTCGTAGGGCGCCTTCAGCCCGTGCCAGACCTCCTCCACCGCGTCGGCCTCGAAGCCGCCGAGGCTCGCCACCGCGGTCTTGGCCAGCCGCGCCGAGACCCCGACCCGCAATTCGCCGGTGATGAGCTTGAGCAGCGCCCAGCGCCCGGTCTCGTCGAGGGCGTCGAGCCACAGCGCGAGCCGGGCCGGCAGCTCGGCCTTGCCGACGCTCGCGAGGGTCTCGACCACCTCGGCGAGGCTCGGGACGTGCGGCGGCGGCCGGTTGTGGCCCGGCGCGCCCGGCTCGGGCTCGGCCGGGGCTGGCCAGATCAGCGCCGTCGCCTCGGCGAGGTCGCCGACGTAGTGGTAGGACATCCGGAACAGCTCGGGATCGACCCGGGCCTCGACGAGGCCGCGGATCAGCCCGGGCTTGGCCTCGCGGAAGCTCAGTTGCCCGGTCATCGCCGCGAGGGCGTAGCCGCGCTCCGGGTCCGGCGCATGGCGGAAGAAATCCTGAAGCAGGCGCAGCTTGGCGTTGCGCCGCGGCTCGTAGCCGAGCCGGTCGAGGAGGTGGGCGAAGTCGTTCACGCCGCCTCCCCGGCCGCATCCGCGGCGGCCGCGGGAGGCGCCGGGTCCGGCTCGGCCTCGCCCTCGTCGCCGTAGCCCAGCATGTGCAGGGGCTTGGCCCGGATGCCGTTCGTGCCGCACCAGTGCACCAGGGCGTCCTCCTGGCCGTGGGTGACCCAGACCTCGCCGGCGCCGGTGTCGCGGATGGTGCGGCAGAGGTCGTCCCAGTCCGAATGGTCGGAGATCACGAGCGGCAGCTCGACCCCCTTCTGGCGGGCGCGGGCCCGCACCCGCATCCAGCCGGAGGCGAAGGCGGTCACCGGGTCGGGGAACTTGCGCGACCACAGGTCCTGGATCGCCGAGGGCGGGCACAGCACGATCCGGCCGCCGAGCTTCGGCCGCTCGGCCGCCACGACCTTGATCGTCTCGCCGAGCGGGATGCCCTCGCGCTTGTAGAGGTCGGTGAGCTTCTCCATCGCGCCGTGCAGGTAGATCGGCTCGGAAAAGCCCTCCTCGCGCAGGAGCGCCATCACCCGCTGCGCCTTGCCCAGCGCGTAGGCGCCGACGATGTGGGTGCGCTCGGGAAACAGCCGCACCGAGTCGAGCAGGCGGCGCACCTCGTCGCGGGCGTCCGGGTGGCGGAAGACCGGCAGGCCGAAGGTCGCCTCGGTGATGAACACGTCGCAGGGCACGACCTCGAAGCCGAGGCAGGTCGGGTCCGGCGCGCGCTTGTAGTCGCCCGACACGACGATGCGGCAGCCGCCCTGGCTGATGGCGATCTGGGCCGAGCCGAGGACGTGCCCGGCGGGATGGAACGACACGGTGACGCCGCCGAGCCGGACCGCCTCGCCGAGCCGCGCCTCCTGGCGGGTGCGGCAAAAATCCTCGCCGTAGCGCACCGCCATGATCCGCAGGGTCTCGGGGGTCGCCCAGACGGCGCCGTGGCCGGAGCGGGCGTGGTCGGCGTGGCCGTGGGTGACGAGCGCGCGGGGCACCGGCCGCACCGGGTCGACGTGGAAGTCGCCGGCCGGGCAGTACAGGCCCTCGCGGGTGAGGGTGAGGATCTCGGTCGGGCGTGTCGCCATGGCACTCGTCGGCAGTGGGGACCGGTATATAGGCCGCCCTCACGACAAGTCCCGCCGCCCCGGTCCCGCACCGTCATGACGCTCCGCTCCTCCGGCGACCTCCTCGCCGACCGCCGCTACGCCTGGGCCGAGGCGGCCCTGGCCGAGGACGACTTCTCCGCCGCGGCCGACCTCGCCGAGCAGGTGCTGGAGCGGGTGCCCGGCTACGGACCGGCCTGGATCGTGCTCGGCCGCGCCCGGGCGCGGCTGGTGGGGGGTGACGAGGCGGCGCGGGACGCCTTCGCCCGCGCCCTCGCGCTCGATCCCGACGACGCCCTCGGGGCGGGCCTGCACCTCGCGGAACTCGGCGACACGCCCGGCGACGCGCTGTCCCCGGCCTACGTGCGGGCGCTGTTCGACGGCTACGCGCCGCGGTTCGAGCGCCACCTCGTCGAGGGGCTGGGCTATCGCGGACCGGAGATGATCCGGGACGTCCTGCGCGGCCTCGCCGCCGGGCGCGGCCGGCCGCTGCATTTCGGGCGGGCGCTCGACCTCGGCTGCGGCACCGGGCTCGTCGGGGCGGCGTTCTCGGGTCTCGTCGGTTCGCTGGCCGGGGTCGACCTGTCCCCGGCGATGCTGGCGCGGGCCCGGGCCGGCGGCGCCTACGACCGCCTCGCGGTCGGCGACCTCGCCGGCTTCCTCGGTGCCGAACCGGCGGGAGTGGCCGACCTGATCGTGGCGGCCGACGTGTTCATCTACCTGCGCGATCTCGCCCCGGCCTTCGCGGCGGCGGCGCGGGCGCTCGCGCCCGGGGGCCTGTTCGCGTTCACGCTTCAGTCGCATCCGGGCGACGGGACGGTCCTCGGAGCGGACGGCCGCTACGCCCATGGCGAGGACGTGCTGGACGCGGCGCGGAACGCCGCCGGTCTCGCGACGGCGGCGATGACCGTGGCGGCGATCCGTCGCCAGAACGGCCTCGGCGTGCCGGGCCGGATCGTGGTGCTGGAACGACGCGGCTGAGCGGTCAGGGCTTGACCGCCACCGCCGGTGCGCCGCCGCTGCCGACGACGAGGCGGGTCAGGGCGCGCTGGTCGAGGCGCGGCGCGGCGGCCTTGCGGGGAGCGAGCGCGCCGGTCACCGCCGGCTCGGCGGCCAGCGTCGCCGTGCGGCGCCCCTGCCCCTGAGCCTGGACGCCGATCACCATCAGGGCGATGACGATCGCGGCTTTCGCTCCGCCGACGAGAAGGCGCATCATCACGGCAGGGCCCGGCAGGGAGGCGCCACGGCCTCGATCCGCGGAGCCTAGAATCCCCGGGGTTAAGAACCGGGGAAGCCGGTCGCGCATCCGGCATCCCGGGATGGGGCTGCGCCGCGCCGGGGTGGAAGAGTCAGGTGGGCCATGCGCCAGGGTCGCGGTTCCTGTTCCCCGAACCCGTGACACTCCTGCGACTACTCGGCCCACTGAGCCTCACAGGATCGGATGCAGAGAACTGGTCCGCCCGAACCCGTCGTCGCCGGCCTCTCCGTCGCGCAGCCCGGAAAGGGTTCCGGAAGCCTCCAGGCGCACAGGCGGCAAGGACGGCCCGTGTATCAGACCTGCCGAGCCGGGCAAGCGCCGAGCTTGCGTCTAAACGTGCCGGCCGGAGGCCCTTGACCGGAGGCGTTCGCGAGCGATGCCCCTCCCCGTGGGATCCGCCGGAGGCGGGAGAACCTGCGACGTCCCCCGGACGGCGACCTCCGGGGATCCCACGGGGAGGGCGTCCGGGATCGGCCGGACGCGCCAACCCACTCAGCGCAGCGAGCCGCAGAACCGCTGGATGCGGGTGCACGCCTCTTCGAGCGCCTTGTTCGAGGTGGCGTAGGAGATGCGCAGGTTGGGGCCGAGCCCGAAGGCCGAGCCGTGCACCGCCGCCACGCCCTCGGCTTCGAGCAGGCCGAGAACGAAATCCTCGTCGGTCTCGATCACCTTGCCGTCCGCGGTCCGGCGGCCGATCAGCTCGGCGCAGGACGGGTAGACGTAGAAGGCGCCTTCCGGCGTCGGGCACTTCAGGCCGTTGGTCTGGTTCAGCATCGAGACCACGAGGTCGCGCCGGACCTGGAACGCCGCGCGGAACTCCGCGAGGTGGTCCTGCGGCCCGTCCAGCGCCGCCACGGCGGCCCATTGCGAGATCGTCGAGGCGCCCGAGGTCTGCTGGCCCTGGACGAAATCCATCGCCTTGATGAGGTGCTCGGGACCGGCGGCGTAGCCGATGCGCCAGCCGGTCATGGCGTAGGACTTCGAGACGCCGTTCATCGTCAGCGTCCGGTCGTAGAGGCTCGGCTCGACTTGGGCCGGGGTGACGAACTCGAAGTCGCCGTAGACGAGGTGCTCGTACATGTCGTCGGTGAGCACCCAGACGTGGGGGTGGCGCACCAGCACGTCGGTGAGATTCTTCATCTCGTCGCGGCTGTAGGCGCCGCCGGTCGGGTTCGAGGGCGAGTTCAGGATCACCCACTTGGTCCTCGGGGTGATGGCGCGCTCCAGCTCCTCGGGCTGCAGCTTGAAGTTCTGCTCCATCGTGGTGTCGGCGAAGACCGGCGTGCCGCCGCACAGCCCGACCATCTCCGGGTAGGACACCCAGTAGGGACGCGGGATCACCACCTCGTCGCCCGGGTTCAGCGTGGCGAGCAGCGCGTTGTAGATCACCTGCTTGCCGCCGGTGCCGACGATGGTCTGCGACGGCTTGTAGTCGAGGCCGTTCTCGCGCTTGAACTTCTTGGCGATCGCCTCGCGCAGGGGCACGATGCCGGAGACCGGCGGATACTTGGTCTCGCCGCGCTGGATCGCCTCGACCGCCGCCTGCTTGATGTGGGCCGGCGTGTCGAAGTCCGGCTCGCCGACCGAGAGGCTGATGACGTCGCGGCCCTGGGCTTTCAGGTCCCGGGCCTTCTGGGTCATCATGATCGTCGCGGACGGCTTCACGCGAGAAAGGGCGTCGGCGAGAAAGCCCATGGGTCGGCTCCGGAGGTTGGGATTCTTGAGACGGTCCCCTGGTGTTCTGCGATGGGGGCCGGGCGGCGCGGACCCTAGTCGCGAGGCTTGCGCGGAGCAAGCTCGGCGGCCGCGCGACCCATGCGTGCGGAGCGTGGCCGCCGACCGGTCGCCGCAGCGGGGTCGCGCCGCCCGGCGGCTGCGGTGGCTCAGCCCCGCGGGAACACCCGGGCCGCCGACGCTTCGAGGCCGACCCGGTCGCCGGGCCGGTAGACGTCGGTCACCGCCACCTCGACCGGCGCCTCGGCGCCGTCGAGATGGATCTCCGCCACGGTGCCGCGGCCGGTGCGGCGCCACTCGCGCACGGTGCCCGGAAGGGCGTTCTCGCCGTGGCCGACCGAGAGGTCCCACGGACGCAGGCAGAGGTCGACCGGGCCCTGCGGCCAGCCGGGCTCGGCGGCCAGCACCGGGCGGCCGTCGACCCAGACCTGGCCCTCGCGGATTTCGGCCGCGAGGCGGGCGGTCTCGCCGACGAACGACATCACGAAGCGCGAGGCCGGGTTGTCCTGGACCTCGTGCGGCGCGCCGACCTGCTCGATCCGGCCGCGGTTGAGGATCGCGATCCGGTCGGCGAGTTCCAGCGCCTCGTCCTGGTCGTGGGTGACGAAGATCGTGGTCTGGCCGGTCTCGCGGTGGATCTCGCGCAGCCAGCGCCGCAGGTCCTTGCGCACCTGGGCGTCGAGAGCGCCGAACGGCTCGTCGAGGAGCAGCACCGAGGGCTCGACGGCGAGCGCCCGGGCGAGCGCGACCCGCTGGCGCTGGCCGCCGGAGAGCTGGCCGGGATAGCGCCTGGCGAGCGTCGGGAGCTGGACGAGGTCGAGCAGCCGCTCGACCCGCGCCCTGATCTCGGCCTCCGGCGGGCGGCGCCTGCGCTCGCGCGAGCGCAGCCCGTACGCGATGTTCTCGAACACCGTGAGGTGGCGGAACAGGGCGTAGTGCTGGAACACGAAGCCGACGCCGCGGCGCTGGACCGGGATGTCGGTGGTGTCCTGGCGGCCGAAGAACACCCGGCCGCCATCCGGGATCTCGAGGCCGGCGATGACCCGCAGCAGCGTGGTCTTGCCCGAGCCCGACGGCCCGAGCAGCGCCAGCAGCTCGCCGGGCGCGATGTCGAGGCTGACGCCCTCCAGGGCCGCCGGACCACCGCCGCCGTAGGACTTGACGATGCCCTCGACCCGCACCGCGGTGCCGCCGTGATGCACGGCACCGGAGGCGAGGCTGTCGGTGCGGGCGCGAAGGTCGTCGCGGGCGAGGCCGGCGACGCCGGCAGGAGCCAGGGTGGCCGTCATCTCAGTGGCCTCCGCGCCCTGCGAGAGAATCCGCGTGGCGCCATTCGAGGAAGGTCTTCCCGGCCAGCGTGACGAGGGCCAGGAGAGCCAGGAGAGAGGCGATGCCGAAAGCCGCGACGTAGTTGTATTCATTGTACAGAATCTCGACGTGGAGCGGCATGGTGTTGGTCAGGCCGCGAATCCGTCCGGACACCACCGAGACGGCGCCGAACTCGCCCATCGCCCGGGCATTGCACAGCAGGACGCCGTAGAGCAGCGCCCAGCGGATGTTGGGCAGCGTGACCGTCCGGAAGACCCGCCAGGGGCTCGCCCCGAGGGTCAACGCGGCCTCCTCGTCGGTGGTGCCCTGGTCCTGCATCAGCGGGATCAGCTCGCGGGCGACGAACGGGAAGGTGACGAACACCGTGGCCAGCACGATGCCGGGCACCGCGAAGATGATCTCGATACCGTGGCGCTGGAGGAACGGCCCGATCAGGCCCTGCGACCCGAAGATCAGGACGTAGATCAGCCCGGCCACCACCGGCGAGACCGAGAACGGCAGGTCGATGAGGGTGATGAGCAGGTTGCGGCCGCGGAAGTCGAACTTCGCGATCGCCCAGGACGCGGCGAGGCCGAACGCGACGTTGAGCGGCACCGCGATCGCCGCGACGAGCAGCGTCAGGCGGATCGCCGCCTGGGCATCCGGCTCGGCGAAGGTGTCGAGGAGCGAGCCCAGCCCCTTGCTCAGCGCCTCGGTGAACACCACGGCGAGCGGCAGCAGCAGGAACAGGCCGAGGAACAGCAGGGCCGCCAGGATGAGGGCGATGCGGACCGGCCGCGGCTCGGTGAGCGCCGCGATGCCCCGCGGAGAGGCGACGGTCTCAGACATGCCCGAACCTGCGGCGGCTGTAATCCTGGATCAGGTTGATCGCCAGGAGCGCGGAGAACGACATCAGCAGCATCACGGCCGCGATCGCGGTGGCGCCGGCGTAGTTGAACTCCTCGAGCTTGATGACGATGAGCAGCGGCGCGATCTCCGAGACGTAGGGCAGGTTGCCGGCGACGAAGATCACCGAGCCGTACTCGCCGACCGCGCGGGCGAAGGCGAGGGCGAAGCCGGTGAGCATCGCGGGGATCAGCGGCGGCAGGATCACCGTGACGAGGGCGCGGAACCGCGAGGCACCCAGGATCGCGGCGGCCTCCTCGCTCGACCGGTCGATCTCGGCCACCAGCGGCTGCACGGTGCGGACGCAGAACGGCAGGCCGACGAAGACCAGGGCGACCAGGATGCCGAGCGGGGTGTACGCGACCTTGATGCCGAGTTCGGCGAGCGGCGCGCCGAGCCAGCCGTTCGGCGCGTAGAGAGCCGCCAGCGCGATGCCCGCGACCGCGGTCGGCAGGGCGAAGGGCAGGTCGACCAGGGCGTCGATGAGCCGGCGACCGGGAAAGCGGTAGCGGGTCAGCACCCAGGCGACCAGCAGCCCCGCCACGGCGTCGATCGCGGCGGCGGCGAGCGAGATGCCGAACGAGGTCTTCAGCGCCGCGAGGTTGCGGGAATCGGTGACGAGCGCCCACAACCCGGCCGGGCCGATCGTGGAGGCGCGCAGCAGCAGCACCGCCAGCGGCAGCAGCACGACCAGCGTCAGGTAGGTGATCGTGATGCCGAAGGTGAGCCGGAAGCCGGGGAGCGCGCTCGGGCGCAGGAACGGCCGCCCCGCGCGCGGGGCGGTCCCTGCCAGGGCCGCGGTGCTCACTGACGCGCCTTGAGGATGGTGTCGAACACGCCGCCGTCGTCGAAGTGGGTCTTCTGCGCCTTGGCCCAGCCGCCGAAGGCGCCGTCGATGGTGACGAGCTTCAGCTTCGGGAAGCGGGCGAGATCCTCCTTGGTGGCGGCCGACTCGTCGCGCGGGCGGTAGAAGTTCCGGGCGATGATCCGCTGCGCCTCGGGGGTGTAGAGGAACTGCAGGTAGGCTTCGGCTTGGCGGCGGGTGCCCTTCTGGTCGACGTTGGCGTCGATCAGGGCCACCGGCGGCTCGGCGAGGATCGACAGCGACGGAACCACGATGTCGAACTTGCCCTTGCCGAACTCCTCGTCGGCGAGGAACGCCTCGTTCTCCCATGCGACCAGCACGTCGCCGAGGCCGCGCTGCACGAAGGTCGTGGTGGCGCCGCGGGCGCCGGTGTCGAGCACCGGAACGTTCTTGAATAGGCCGACGAGGAACTCCTTCGCCTTGGCCTCGTCGCCGCCGTTCTTCTCCAGCGCGTAGGCGTAGGCCGCGAGGTAGTTCCAGCGTGCGCCGCCCGAGGTCTTCGGGTTCGGGGTGATGACCTGGACGCCCGGCTTCACCAGGTCGTCCCAGTCCTTGATCCCCTTCGGGTTGCCCTTGCGGACCAGGAACACGATCGTCGAGGTGTAGGGCGTCGAGTTGTGCGGCAGCCGCGACTGCCAGGTCTCGGGCAGCTTCTTGGAGCGCGACGCGATGGCGTCGATGTCGCTGGCCAGCGCCAGCGTCACCACGTCGGCCGGCAGGCCGTCGATGACCGAGCGGGCCTGGGCGCCCGAGCCGCCGTGAGAGGCGCGCACCGTGACGGTCTCGCCTGTCCTGGCCTTCCACTCCTTGGCGAAGGCCGCGTCGATCGCCCGGTACAGCTCCCGGGTCGGGTCGTACGACACGTTGAGGAGTTGCTGCGCGTCGGCGCGGTCCGCCGCCCCGGCGAGGCCGAGGAGGGATGCGCCGGCGAGCAGCGCGAGGCCCTTGCCGCCGAACAGCCGGCGCAGGCCCGACAGGAGGCCGCCGCGGGCCGGGGCCTCGGCGCGGGTCTCCGGCGCGGCGGCAAGCTCGGACACCGGCTTGCCGCCGGTCGGCGCGACCGGGGCGAGGACGAGGCCGAGCGCCGCGGTGTCGGTGGAGAGACGGTCGATCAGGATCAGGCTGCCGGTGTCGCGGTTGGTGCGGTAGGCGTCGACCGCGACCTTGCGGTCGAGGCTCAGCACCACGTCGCCGATGTCGTTGGCGGCGAGGCTCGGGGCCGGCGAGGCCAGCCCGGTCTCGGGATCGACCCGGGTGCGCACCGTCACGGTGGCGTTCGTCGTCACGGTGCCGATCTTGGCGACGAGGCTCGCGCCCTCCTCCAGCGGCGTCTCGCCGGCCCAGAACAGGCGCACGTCGATCTGGTCGGCGACCCGCGGCGGTGCGGAGGCGGCCGCGATGACGCTGCCGCGCGAGGCGTCGATCTCCTCGGCCAGCACCAGCGTGACGGACTGGCCGGCGACAGCCTCGGGCAGGTCGCCGTCGGCGGTGTAGATCCGCGCGACCATGGTGGTGCGCCCGGAGGGCAGCTCCGTCACGGCGTCGCCCGGCGCGACGCGGCCCGAGGCGATCAGGCCCGAGAAGCCGCGGAAGTCCGAGTTCGGCCGGTTGACCCACTGCACCGCCATGCGGAACGGCGCGGCCTCCTCGCCCTCGTGGGTCGGCACCTCTTCGAGGTGCTGGAGCAGGGGCTTGCCCTCGTACCAGTCCGCGGCGGCGCCCGGCAGCACGACGTTGTCGCCGTTCGCCGCCGAGAGCGGGATCCCGGTGACCTCGGCGAAGCCGAGTTCGCGGGCGAAGCCGTCGAAATCGGCGACGATCGCCTCGAACCGGTCCTGCGACCAGCCGATCAGGTCCATCTTGTTGACGGCGAGCACGACGCGGCGGATGCCGAGCATCGACACCAGCAGGGCGTGACGCCGGGTCTGGCGCGACAGCCCCTTGCGGGCATCGACCAGCAGCACCGCGACGTCGGCGGTCGAGGCGCCGGTCGCCATGTTGCGGGTGTACTGCTCGTGGCCGGGAGTGTCGGCGACGATGAACGAGCGCCGGTCGGTCGAGAAGAACCGGTAGGCGACGTCGATGGTGATGCCCTGCTCGCGCTCGGCCTGGAGGCCGTCGACGAGGAGCGCGAGGTCGAGCTGGCCGCCGCGGGTGCCGTGCCGGCGCGAGTCGCGCTCGAGCGCGCTGACCTGATCGTCGAAGATCTGCTTGGTGTCGTGCAGCAGCCGGCCGATCAGGGTCGACTTGCCGTCGTCGACCGAGCCGCAGGTGATGAAGCGCAGCACCTCCTTGCGCTGGTGCGTCGCCAGGAAGGCCTCGTACCCGAAGGCGCGGGGAGTCTGGTGCACGGTCATCAGAAGTAGCCTTCCTGCTTCTTGCGCTCCATGGCGCCGGCGCCGTCCTTGTCGATCACCCGGCCCTGCCGCTCCGAGGTGCGGGCGGCCAGCGTCTCGCCGATGATCTCCGGCAGCGTGGCGGCCGGGCTCTCGACCGCGCCGGTCAGCGGGTAGCAGCCGAGGGTACGGAACCGGACCAGCCGGGTCTCCGGGGTCTCGCCGGGTTCGAGCGGCAGGCGCTCGTCGTCGACCATGATGAGCTGGCCGTCGCGGCTCACCACCGGGCGCTCGGCGGCGTAGTACAGGGGAACGATCGGGATGTTCTCCTGGGCGATGTAGAGCCAGATATCCAGCTCGGTCCAGTTCGAGAGCGGGAAGACCCGGAGCGACTCGCCGCGCCGCTTGCGCATGTTGTAGAGGTGCCAGGGCTCGGCGCGCTGGCGCTTGGGGTCCCAGCGGTGCTGGGCGGTGCGCAGGGAGACGATGCGTTCCTTGGCCCGGCTCGCCTCCTCGTCGCGCCGCGCGCCGCCGAAGGCGGCGTCGAACCTGTGCTTGTCGAGCGCCTGCCGCAGGGCCTGCGTCTTCATCACGTCGGTGTGGACCTCGGAGCCGTGGCTGACCGGCCCGATGCCGCGGGCGAGCCCGTCCGGGTTGGTGTGGACGATCAGGTCGAGGCCGAGCTCCTTCACCCGGGCGTCGCGGAACGCGATCATCTCCCGGAACTTCCAGGTCGTATCGACGTGGAGCAGCGGGAACGGCAGCTTGCCCGGTGCGAACGCCTTGAGGGCGAGGTGCAGCAGGACCGACGAATCCTTGCCGATCGAGTACAGCATCACCGGGTTCTCGGTCTCGGCGACCGCCTCCCGGAAGATGTGGATGCTCTCCGCCTCCAGGCGCTGGAGATGGGTGAGGTGGGACGTGGTGCCGGCCGGATGGGCCAGGGTCGCGGCGCTCATGCAGCCAGCTCCGGTTTCGGGGAAATCTTCGTGCCCAAGTCGTGCGGCCCTTCGAAGGCGGCGGGTTCCTCGCCGGGGGCGACGAGGGGTTGCGTCGGCGTGACGTGCAATCCGCACTCCTGCTTGGATTGCTGCTCCCACCACCAGCGGCCGGCCCGCTCGGGCTCGCCGACCTTCACGGCGCGGGTGCAGGGCGCGCAGCCGATCGACGGAAAGCCGCGGTCGTGCAGCACGTTGTAGGGCACGAAGTTCTCGCGCACCGCCTCGGCGATCGCGTCGCGCGACCAGTCGGCGAGGGGGTTGATCTTGATCAGGCCACGGGCGGCGTCGGCCTCGGCGAGGGGGGTGTCGGCGCGGTTCGCCGACTGCCCGGCGCGCAGGCCGGTGAGCCAGCCGGAGGCGCCGGCGAGCGCGCGGCCGAGCGGCACGACCTTGCGAAAGCCGCAGCAGGCCTGGCGCGCCTCGATCGAGTGCCGGAACCCGTTGATGCCCTGCTCGGCGACGAAGCGCTCCTCGGCCTCGCGCTCCGGCGCGTAGGCGCGGATGCGGAAGCCGTAGGCGATCTCGGTCTCGGCCCAGGTGTCGTAGGTCTCCGGGAAGAGGCGGCCGGTGTCGAGCGTGACGATCTCGGCCCGCGACTTCGCCATGCGCAGGAAATGGGTCAGCGCCTGATCCTCCAGGCCGAAGCTCGTGGTGAACACGAGCCGGCCCGCGACCGTGCGGTCGATCAGGGCGATGCGCTGCGGCAGGGTGAGCGGCAGGAGCGCCGTGGCGAGGTCCTGCGCCGCGCGGTCGAGGGAAAGGGGCATGGGATACGCTGAAGGCTGCTTGTCCGATCCGGTAACTGTTCGCTATACCGAACAGTGTCAAGGCATGTCAGCGTTGCGCGCACCGCCTTTCGTGCCGCCGCGCCGCCGCTCGCCGGAGCCCGGAAAGGGCGCCGACAGCGGCCTTCGAAGAAAGTCCTTCTCCACGGCCCGGGTTCCCGCCGGGTCGTCGTCTCACCAGAACAGGATTCGCGCATGGATGCGATCGACCTGAAGATCCTCGCCCTGCTCCAGACCGATGCCACGCTGTCGATCGCGCAGATCGGCGAGCGCGTCGGTTTGTCGCAGACGCCGTGCTGGAAGCGCATCCAGCGCCTCGAGGCGGACGGGGTGATCGACCGCCGCGTGGCGGTTCTCGATCCGGTCAAGCTCGGCCTCGGCCCTGACGGTGTTCGTCTCGGTCGAGACCAGCGACCATTCCCGCGAGTGGCTGGAGCGCTTCGCGACCGCGGTGGCGGCGATGCCGGAGGTGCTCGAATTCTACCGGATGGCCGGGGACGTTGACTACATGCTGCGGGTCGTCGTCGCCGACATGCAGGCCTACGACGCCTTCTACAAGCGCCTGATCGCCTCGCTGCCGCTCAAGAACGTCACCTCGCGCTTCGCCATGGAGAAGGTGAAGAGCACCACGGCCCTGCCGCTGCCCGCCTCACCCCCCGGACCCGCCCTCCGGGTCGTCGCGGGAGGAGAATAAGTTTCTCTCGCATCTCGCAACCGCGATAACAACGATCTCCCAAACTCGCGTTCTTCAAAAAGAACATTCCCGTTGACTCCGCCCGGTCGCGCCCTCACATGGTGCCCGTCATGTCACGTCCCGCGCTCCTTCCCCGCACGGCCCCCTTCGGCGACGCCGAGCGGGCCCATCTCGATGCCGCCCTCGGCGCGGCGACGCCGCTCCAGCGCGCCTGGCTCACCGGCTTCCTCGCCGGGCTCGATGCCGCCGCCGGCACGCCCGCGGTCGAGGCCGTGGCGCCGGCCGCACCGCCGCGCGCCGCCGAGCCGCTGACGATCGTGTTCGCGAGCGAGTCGGGCAATTGCGAGAAGCTCGCCGGCGACGTCGCCAAGCTCGCCCGCAAGAGCGGCTTCAAGCCGAAGACCGTCGATTTCGCCGATCTCGACGTCGCCTCCCTCGGCCGCGAGAAGCGCGTCGTCGTCGTCGCGGCGACCTGGGGCGAGGGCGAGCCGCCGGCGCGGGCGGTGCGGGCCTACGGCGAGCTGATGGGCGAGGGTGCGCCGCGCCTCGACGGCGTGAAGTTCGGCGTCCTGGCGCTGGGCGACACCTCCTACGCCGAGTTCTGCGCCATCGGGAAGCGCCTCGACGCGCGGCTGGCCGAACTCGGGGGCGAGCGGGTGGCCGAGCGGGTCGATTGCGACCTCGACTTCGACAAGCCGGCCGCCGAGTGGATCAAGGCCACGCTCAAGGCCCTGGCCCCCGCCGAGCCCGCCGGCAACGTCGTGGCAGTGGATTTCGCCCGCGCCGGCGCGGCGGAGGCCGACGAGACCGAGGTCAGCCGCGAGCCGGTCGCCGCGGAGGTGGTCGAGCACGTCAACCTGAACTCGTCGCGCTCCGACAAGGAGACGATCCACCTCGCGCTCGCCTTCGAGGACGGCGCCCCGGCCTACGAGCCGGGCGACTCGCTCGAACTCTACCCCGAGAACGATCCGGCCCTGGTCGACCAGATCCTCAAGGCCGCCGGCCTGGAAGGCGACGCGGCGCTGCGGCAGGCGCTGCTCGCCGAGCGCGACATCACCACCCTATCGAGCGCGACGATCGAGCGTTTCGTCAAGGCGACAGGCCACGAGGAGGCCCGCCGGCTGATCGACAACGGCGAGGTCCGGGCCTGGATCGAGGGCCGCCACCTCGTCGACCTGATCGAGACCTACCCGGCCAAGCTCACCGCCGCGCACCTGTCGGAGATCACCCGGCCGCTGCCGCCGCGGGCGTACTCGATCGCCTCCTCGCGCAAGGAGGTCGGCGACGAGGCCCACCTCACCATCGCGGCGGTGCGCTACGAGACCCACGGCCGCGCCCGCGCCGGCGTCGCCTCGGTCCACGTCGCCGACCGGATCCGCAACGGCGCCAAGCTGAAGGTGCGGGTGAAGCCCAACCGCCACTTCCGCCTGCCGGCCGACCCGGCGACCGACGTCATCATGGTCGGCCCCGGCACCGGCGTCGCCCCGTTCCGCGCCTTCGTGCAGGAGCGCCGCGTCACCGAGGCGCCCGGCCGCAACTGGCTGTTCTTCGGCGATCGCCACTTCACCCACGACTTCCTGTACCAGCTCGAATGGCAGGAGGCGCTGGAGGACGGCTCGCTCGCCCGCATCGACGTCGCGTTCTCCCGCGACCAGCCGGAGAAGATCTACGTCCAGGACCGGCTGTTCGAGCACCGGCGGCAACTGGTGGAGTGGCTCGACGGCGGCGCCCATCTCTACGTCTGCGGCGACGCCAAGGCGATGGCCAAGGACGTGCGCAGCGCCGTGGCCAGGGCCTATGCCGACGTGAAGGCGCTCTCGCCCGAGGCCGCCGAGGCGGCGGTGGCGGCCCTGGAGAAGGCCAAGCGCTACCAGCAGGACGTGTATTGAGAGAGCGCGGGACCCCCTCTCCCGAATGGGAGAGGGGGTGAGGGTGGAGGCGGTTCAGGATCAGACTCGGCGCGTCGAGCTGCGCAGCTCAACCGTCCTGGGTCATTGCGGAACCCGAGCCACCCTCACCCCTGGCCCCTCTCCCATTCGGGAGAGGGGAAGCGCGCATTTCCGGAAGGCCGTGGTCCGGGTGGACCGCGCTCCCGCCCCCGACGCCAGGACGCAGCCCCAGCGACCGAACGGACACCACCATGGACGACCACAAGCCGATCGATGCGCCCGCGGACCTTCCCGAGCGCAGCTACGAGACCCCGCCGACCGAGCGGCCGATCACCGAGGCCGAGGCCGCCCGCGCGGCCAAGCTGTCGGCCAACGAGCACATAAAGATCGCCAGCGGCTACCTGCGCGGCACCCTCGCGGACGGGCTGCTCAAGCACGCCACCGGCGCGATCTCCGACGATGACGGGCAGCTCGTGAAGTTCCACGGGATGTACCTGCAGGACGACCGCGACCTGCGCCCCGAGCGGACGAAGAAGAAGCTCGACAAGGCCTACTCGTTCATGATCCGCCTGCGCATCGCCGGCGGCGTCGTGACGCCGAAGCAGTGGCTGATCCTCGACGACATCGCCCGCACCTACGCCAACGGGACCCTGCGCGCGACGACGCGGCAGACCTTCCAGTACCACGGCGTCATCAAGTCGAACCTCAAGCGCACGATGGCGGCGATCGACGGCGCGCTGCTCGACACCATCGCGGCCTGCGGCGACGTCAACCGCAACGTGATGTCGGCGACCAACCCGGCCCAGACCGGCGCCCACAAGGCGGCCTACGACCTCGCCAAGGGCATCTCCGACGGCCTGCTGCCGAAGACCAACGCCTGGCGCGAGATCTGGCTCGACGGCGAGCGCGTGGTCGGCGGCGAGGACGAGGCGGCGGTCGAGCCGGTCTACGGCAGGACCTACCTGCCGCGGAAGTTCAAGACCGTGGTCGCGGTGCCGCCGATCAACGAGGTCGACATCTTCGCCCACGACCTCGGCTTCATCGCGATCCTCGACAAGAAGAACAGGCTCAAGGGCTGGAACGTCACGGTCGGCGGCGGCATGGGCATGACCCACGGCGAGACCGACACCTTCCCGCGCACCGCCGACGTGATGCTGTTCTGCGAGCCGGGCGACGCCCTCAAGGTCGCCGAGGCGGTGATGACCGTCCAGCGCGACTGGGGCAACCGCAAGGTGCGCAAGAACGCCCGCCTCAAGTACACGATCGAGCGCTACGGCCTGAAGGCGTTCCGGGCCGAGGTCGAGCGGCGGGTCGGCAAGCCGCTGCAGGACCCCAAGCCGTTCCGGTTCGAGCACAACGGCGACCGCTACGGCTGGGTCGAGGGCGAGGACGGCCGCCACCACCTCACCCTCTACGTCGCCTCCGGCCGGATCAAGGACCACGAGGACGGGCCGCGGATCCTCTCGGGCCTGCGCCGCATCGCCGAGATCCACCAGGGCGACTTCCGCCTCACCGGCAACCAGAACGTCATCGTCGCCAACGTCCCGGCCGACCGGAAGGCCGAGATCGACGCCCTGGTCGAGGAATACGGGCTCGCGACCGGAGCCGGGGCGCTGCGCCGCAACAGTCTCGCCTGCGTGGCGCTGCCGACCTGCGGCCTCGCCCTGGCCGAGAGCGAGCGCTACCTGCCGGGCCTCGTCACCGAACTGGAGGAGAGCCTCGCGTCGCACGGCCTGCAGGACGACGAGATCACGATCCGGATGACCGGCTGCCCCAACGGCTGCGCCCGTCCGTTCATCGCCGAGATCGGCCTCGTGGGGCGCGGGCCGGAGCGGTACAACCTCTATCTCGGCGCGGCCTTCGACGGCTCTCGGCTCGGCAAGCTCTACGCCGACGACGTCTCGGCCGGCGAGATCCGCGCGACGCTCGACCCGCTCTTCTCGGCCTACGCCAGGGGCCGCAATCCCGGCGAGCGGTTCGGCGACTTCCTGATCCGGGCCGGCCACGTCGCCCGCACGGTCAACGGCCCCGATTTCCACGACCGCACCGGGCCGCTGATCCCGGCGGCGTGACCCGGTCGCCGCGACCGGAGACGATCAGGCTCCCGCCCCGACCGGCGGGAGCCTGAACCTTTTCGGCCGTCGCCACGTTATCGTCACGATTGCGATCGGAGCAAATCGTGGCCAAGCACGAAATCCTCGACTACTTCGAGCACCGCCGGGACGGATGGGTCTGCACCCGCGCCTTCACGCTGACCACGAGGCGGGACAGCGTCGAGATCCGGGCCGGACGGCGCTTCAACTACGGCGAGCAGGTCGCCGGCCTCGACCTCGCGGAGTACCTGGAGCAGTTGGGCTCGCAGTTCGGTTCGTGACGCGGCTGTCGCCGTCCGGCGACACCTGTGTCGAATCCACGGTCGGCGGTCGGACCGCGTTTTGCCCGCGATGCTGCGCACGATAGGCTCGGAGGATGATCCCCGCTCTCGACACCCGTCTCCCCGCTGAGGACGCCGCGCCCTCGACCCGTTGCCGGATCCTCCAGACGGCCGAGCGGTTCTTCCGGGACATCGGCTACCAGAAGACCACGGTCGCGGACATCGCCAAGACCCTGCGGATGAGCCCGGCCAACGTCTACCGGTTCTTCGACTCCAAGAAGGCGATCAACGAAGCCGTCGTCGGCCGCCTCATCGCCGAGGCCGAGGCCCGGATGACCGTGATCGCCGACCGGCCGGCCCTCAGCGCAGAGCAGCGCCTGCGCGACATCATCACGGTGATGCACAGCGACGCCATCGACCGCTGCGAGACCCATCCCCGCATGCACGAGATGATCGAGGCGGCGATGTCGGAGAGCTGGGACGTCTGCCGCGTCCACGTCGACCGCATCACCGACGTCTTCGCGCGGGTCGTGGCCGAGGGCATCTCCAAGGGCGAGTTCGCGGCCCAGGATCCGGCAGTGGCCGGCCGCTGCATCCACACCGCGATCCTGCGGTTCTGCCATCCGCTGCTGGTGGTGAAATGCTCGGAGGACGATCTCGCTCCGGAACTGGACGCGATGATCGCGTTCGTGCTCGCGGCCCTGCGGGCGCCGCGGCTGACCTGACGATCAGCCCGGTGCCTGCCCGCAGGCCGCCAGCGCGGCCCGCATGTGCGGCGGTGGCGGAGCCGCGACGGCGATCGGCGGACGGGACGGATAGAGCGGGAGGTCGAGCGCCCGGGCGTGGAGGTGCAGGCCCGGGCCGCCCCGACGCGGCGCCTGTCCGTAGATCGGATCTCCCAGGATCGGCCAGCCCATCGCCGCGCAGTGGACGCGCAACTGGTGGGTGCGCCCGGTGACCGGGAGGAGTTCGAGCCACGACCGCCCCGCCCCGTCGCGGCCGAGGGCCCGCCAGTGGGTCAGCGACGGGTCGCCGGCCGGATCGACCTTCATCCACCAGCTTCGCGGATCGTCCGAGCGCCGGGCCAGCGGCAGGTCGATCGTGCCGGATTCGCCGTCCGGGACGCCGTCGACGACGGCCCAGTAGGTCTTGCGCACGAGGTGGCCGGAGAACAGCTTGCCCAGCCGGGCCAGGGCCTTGGCGTGGCGGCCGAGCACCAGGCAGCCCGAGGTGTCGCGGTCGAGGCGGTGGGCCGCCTCCGGACGCCGCGGCAGACCGAAGCGGAGCGCGTCGAGGTGCTGGACCAGGGTCTCGCCGCCGCGCGGACCGGGATGGACCGGGAGCCCGGCCGGCTTGTCGATGACCAGCATCAGGGCGTCGCGATAGAGGACGCGGGCGAGAATGTCGTCGGCGAGCGCGCCGCTCACCGGCTCAGGTCCTTGATTCAGCCGCATTTTCCGAAATGCCGAAGCGGTTTCCCCTGGCGCTCGAAATGCTCTAGATCCTCCGCCAGTTCGGGAGCAAGTGCGGATGAGCAACGAGAAGAAGCCGGGGTGGTTCGGCCGCCTGTTCGGCCGGCGCGACGAGACGCCGGCCGAGGCGCCCCCCCCCGAGGCGGTCTCGCCGTCCGAAGGCACGCCCGACTACGCCGCCGAGGTCGCGCCGCCGCCCGCCCCCCCCGCGGTCACCGAAGCCTCGCCCGAGACAGAGCCTGAGCGCGACCTGCCGGACGAACTCGCCGGGGCCGACCTCCAGCCGGTCGACGACCGGGCCGACGAGCCGGAGGTGCCGGCCGGGCCGGATCCTGAACCCGCCCCTGCCCCGCCGGCCGCCGTCGCGGCGCCCGTCGCCGAGTCCGGACCGGACGGTGAGAAGCGCGGCTGGTGGAACCGGCTGACCGGCGGCCTGCGCCGCACCTCCTCGGCGCTGTCCGACCGCGTCACCGGCCTGTTCACCAAGCGCAAGCTCGATGCCGACACGCTGGAGGAACTGGAGGACGCGCTGATCCAGGCCGATTTCGGCGTCGAGACCGCGATGCGGATCTCCGAGGCGGTCGGCCAGGGGCGCTACGACAAGGGCATCGCCCCCGACGAGGTGCGGGCGATCCTCGCGACCGAGGTCGAGCGGGCGCTGACGCCGGTGGCGAAACCCCTGGAGATCGAGGCCGGCCGCGAGCCGTTCGTGCTGCTGATGGTCGGCGTCAACGGCGCCGGCAAGACCACGACGATCGGCAAGCTGACCCAGAAGTTCCGGGCCGAGGGGCGCAGCGTGATGCTCGCCGCCGGCGACACGTTCCGCGCCGCCGCGGTCGAGCAGCTCAAGGTCTGGGGCGAGCGCACCGGGGCGCCGGTGGTGACCCGGCCGGCCGGGGCCGACGCCGCCGGCCTCGCCTACGACGCCCTGGAGGCGGCGCGCGCCGCCGGCACCGACATCCTGATGATCGACACCGCCGGCCGGCTCCAGAACAAGACCGGGCTGATGGCGGAGCTGGAGAAGATCGTCCGGGTGATCCGCAAGGTCGACGACAGCGCGCCGCACGCGGTGCTGCTCGTCCTCGACGCCACCGTCGGCCAGAACGCGATGAGCCAGGTCGAGCTGTTCCAGAAGACCGCCGGCGTCACCGGACTGGTGATGACCAAGCTCGACGGCACCGCCCGCGGCGGCATCCTGGTGGCGCTCGCGGCGAAGTTCGGCCTGCCGGTGCACTTCATCGGCGTCGGCGAGGGCGTGGACGACCTCGAAGCCTTCTCCGCCCGCGACTTCGCCCGGGCCATCGCCGGCCTCGACAAGGACTGATCCTCGTCCGGTTCCGCCGTTCCTCCTCTTGCCGCGACACCCATGCCGATCGAATCCGTCCCGCCCAAGACCCACCTGCCGCCGCTGACCAAGCTCGCCCTCGAACTCGGGCCGCTCGCGGTGTTCTTCTTCGGCAACGCCTACGCCGACCGGTTCGGCGTGCCGCCGGACCAGCGCCTGTTCGTCGCCACCGGCCTGTTCATCGCCGCGACGCTCGCGGCGCTGACCGTGCACTGGCTCATGGTGCGCCGGCTGCCGATCATGCCGCTGGTTTCCGGCGCCATCGTGGTGGTGTTCGGCGGGCTGACGCTGCTGCTCCAGGACGAGCTGTTCATCAAGCTCAAGCCGACGATCGTGAACTGCCTGTTCGGCGTCGTGCTCCTCGGCGGGCTCGCCTTCGGCAAGTCGCTGCTGTCGATCGTCCTCGACAGCGTGTTCGACCTCGACGAGGAGGGCTGGCGCAAGCTCACCCTGCGCTGGGGCCTGTTCTTCTTCGTCCTGGCGGCGCTCAACGAGATCGTGTGGCGCACCCAGACCACCGATTTCTGGGTCTCGTTCAAGGTCTTCGGCATCATGCCGCTGACCATCCTGTTCGCGCTGGCCCAGACGCCGCTGCTGCTGCGACACGAACGCAAGTCCGACAAGGCGTAGGATCGGGAACCGATGCTCGGGGCGGAGGATTCCGCTCCGATGACGACCGGCTCAACCACCTCCGACCTTCCCGCCAAGGCCCTGGCGATCCACCGCCGCCTGTGCGGCGTGTACGGTTGCCCGATCCCGTACTTCCACGGTCTCGACCCGGTGAGCGAACTGGTCTCCTCGCTGCTGTCCCACCGGACGCGCAACGCCGAGTCCGGCCGTGCCTTCAAGGCCCTGCGCGCCCGCTACCCGGACTGGGACGCGGTGCTCGCGGCCCCGGTCGCCGAGATCGAGGCGACGATCGCCGGCGTGACCTGGCCGGAGCTGAAGGCGCCGCGGATCCAGGCGGTGCTCCGCGCGGTCCGCGAGCGGAGCGGCGCCCTCGATCTCGGCTTCCTGAGGGACATGACCGTGCCGGAGGCGCGGGCGTGGCTGGAGGCGATCCCCGGCGTGGGACCGAAGACCAGCGCCGCGGTGCTGTCGTTCAGCCTGCTGCGGATGCCGGCCCTGCCGGTCGACAGCCACCATCACCGGGTCGCGCAGCGCACCGGCCTGATCGGGCCGAAGGTCGATGTCGGGCCCTCGCACGCGATCCTGCGGGCGCAGTTGCCGGCGGATTGGGACGCGCAGTCGCTCTACGACAACCACGAGGTGCTGATGCTGCACGGCCAGCGCTGCTGCCACTACCGCAACCCGGCCTGCGGCTCCTGCGCGGTCCTCGACCTGTGCCCGACCGGGCAGGCGCGGCGCCCCGCGGCCCAGGCTGGAACGGCCCGCGACCTGGGACATCCGGCGGCTTGACCGGCCGGGGTCGATCGCGCCAGAAGCCCGCACCCGCGGGACAACCGGAGGCTCGGCCGCAGGGATTGCGCAGGGAGACAAGGCGCCGATGCCCGCGTTCCAGGAACTCGTCTTCTCCGGCGTGCAGCCGACCGGCAACCTGCACCTCGGCAACTATCTCGGGGCGATCCGGCGCTTCGTCGCCCTGCAGAACCAGGACGCGCAGTGCCTGTACTGCGTGGTCGACCTGCACGCGATCACCGTGCGGCAGGACCCGGCCGAGCTGATCCGCCACATCCGCGAGGTCACCGCCGCGTTCCTCGCCGCCGGCATCGATCCGAAGCGCTCGATCGTGTTCAACCAGAGCCAGGTGCCGCAGCACGCCGAACTGGCCTGGATCTTCAACTGCGTCGCCCGCCTCGGCTGGCTCAACCGGATGACGCAGTTCAAGGAGAAGGCCGGCAAGGACCGCGAGAACGCCAGCATCGGCCTCTACGACTACCCGGTGCTGATGGCGGCCGACATCCTGGCCTACCGCGCCACCAGGGTCCCGGTCGGCGAGGACCAGAAGCAGCACCTCGAACTCACCCGCGACATCGCCCAGAAGTTCAACGCCGACTACGCCGCGGCGATCGCCGCGCACGGCCACGGCGAGGCGTTCTTCCCGCTCACCGACCCGCTGATCGGCGGGCCGGCCGCCCGGGTGATGTCGCTGCGCGACGGCTCGAAGAAGATGTCGAAGTCGGACCCGTCCGACTATTCGCGCATCAACCTCACCGACGATTCCGACGCCATCGCCCAGAAGGTGCGCAAGGCCAAGACCGATGCCGAGCCCCTCCCCTCGGAGATCGCCGGCCTCGCCGGCCGGCCCGAGGCCGACAACCTCGTCGGCATCTTCGCGGCGCTGAGCGACATCACCCGCGAGGAGGTGCTGCGCGACTTCGGCGGCGCGCAGTTCTCGTCGTTCAAGGGCGCCCTCGTCGACCTCGCGGTCGAGAGGCTCGGGCCGATCGGCGGCGAGATGAAGCGGCTCGTCGCCGACGCGGCCCATATCGACGCCGTGCTGGCCGACGGCGCGGCGCGGGCCGAGGCGATCGCGCGGCCGAACATCGAGGCGGTCAAGGACATCGTCGGCTTCGTGCGCCGGCGCTGACGTCACGGGCCCACCTGCGGGCGACGGGAGGAAGCGGCCATGGCGATCCACGCCCTGATCTTCGACGTGTTCGGCACCCTGCTCGACTGGCACGGCGGCGTCGCCCGCGAGGCGGCACGCCTGCTCGCCCCGGTCCGCCCCGACATCGACGGCGCCGCCTTCGCCCGGGCGTGGCGCGACCGCTACCAGCCGGCGATGGAGCCGGTGCGCCGGGGCGAGCGGCCGTGGACCGACCTCGACACCCTGCACGCCGAAGGTCTCGACAGCGTGCTGGCGCAGTTCGGCGTCGAGGGCCTGCCGCCGGAGATCCGGAAGGAACTGGTCCTGGCTTGGCACCGCCTCGATGCGTGGCCCGAGGTGCCGGCGGCGCTGACGCGGCTGCGCGGCGGCTTCCTGCTGGCGCCGTGCTCGAACGCCCATGTCCGGCTCGCCATCGCCCATGCCCGCCGCAACGCGCTGCCCTGGGACGCGATCCTCGGTGCCGAGTTCGCCCGGGACTACAAGCCGAAGCCCGCCGTCTACCTGCGGGCGGCGGAGGCGCTCGGGCTGGCGCCCGCCGAGGTGATGATGGTCGCCGCCCACACCTCCGACCTCGTGGCGGCGGCCGGCTGCGGCCTCGCCACCGCCCACATCGCCCGCCCCGACGAGAGCGGACCGGGCACCGGCGAGGCGGCGCCGGCCGCTCCGGTCGACGTCGCGGCGGCCGACCTCGCCGACCTCGCCCGCCGCCTCGGCTGCTGAGCGACCGTCCGCAGGCCGGAGCCGGCGCGGCTCAGGCGTGGGCTCGGGCCGCGGCCGGGTGCGAGCGCGCGTAGAGGCTGGCGCCGGCATCGGCGCCGACGACCCGCACCAGGGCCGCCTCGTCGCAGGTGCCGGCGATCCGCAGCCCGAGGCGCTGAAGGTGATCCTTGTCGGTGCAGTAGGCCGCGAGGCGGGCGCGGCCGGTCTCGGGCATTCGCGCGACCAGGGAGGTCAGTTCGTCCTCGCTCGCCCGGTGCAGGGCGGCGAGCAGTTCGAGCGGGATCGGATAATGCGCGAACGCGGAGTGTTGCGACCGGGCTGGGGATTGGGACATGACTTCCTCTCGGCGCGGTGATGGCCGGGAGGATCGGCCGTCATGGTTAGCGAAAGCTTAAGCGATCCATCGCAGGAACGGAGCGCGCTGATCGCGGTGCTGCGGGCCGCCGCGGGCGATCGATGTTCGACCACCGGGGCAGCAGGGATAGGCGGCGCGATGCAGGATATCCCCCACGACGACGCGGAGGTGCGCCGGGCCCTCGATGCCTGCCTGAAATCCGCGCCCTTCGTCCGTTCCCCGAAGCTCGCCGCCTTCCTGTCCTTCGTGGTCGAGGAGGAGCTCGCCGGTCGCGGCGACGAGATCAAGGCCTACACCATCGCCATCCGGGCCCTCGGGCGCAGCCCCGGCTTCGATCCGGTCAATGATCCGAGCGTGCGCGTCGAGGCGGGACGGCTGCGCCGCGCCCTCGACGACGCCTACGCCCGTCACGTCGATGCCGGGCTCTGGCGCATCCAGGTTCCGACCGGCGGCTACCGGCCGGTCTTCAGCCCGGGCTCGCCCGCTCCGCCGGTGCCGCGGCCACGCCCCGTGAGCGAGGCACGGGCGCGGCCTGCGCGCAAGCCGTTCTTCGACTCCCGCGGTCAGGTGCTGGTCGTGTTCCTGCTCGCGGTGATCGTCGCGCTGCTGTGCGTACAGGTCAGCGTGACGCTGTGGCTGTACCTGCACCGTTCGTCCGTCACCAGAACCGGGCAGATCTCGCTCGACTGAGCGCCGCCGGCGCCGGCGAACGGATCCTCCCGGTTTTTCCACGGGGATCGCGGGCCGCGCGCCGCTACCGGCGCGAGAGTCCTGCTGCTACGGTTCGCGGTTCGGCCGCGCCCGAGCCACCGGATGCCGGTGCGAACCCGGTCGATTCCGTCGGGACCGGGCTCCTCTCCGCTTACGGCCAAGGTTGTTTCAGGCATCCCCAACGGCGGAGCTTGAGCGATGCTGTGCCGTCCTGCCGCCTGATCGTTTCCCCGCAACGGCGAAGCTTGCCTGAAATGCGGGCCGGCGGCGCGGATGCCGCCGTCATGTCGCCACAACTACCCGGCTTCCTGCCTTCACGATTCAGCAACACTCCGGGCCGGGAACCGACATGCGACAGCGAGTGAACGGGACGCCGCACCGGAACGACCGCTGGGCCGCGCCCCGCGGGCGGGACGTCCTGGCTCTCGGCAACGCGATGCGGCCCGCCCAGGGCGGCCTTCCGGTCATCGCCCGGGCCGCGCTGATCGCCGGCTGCCTCGCCGCCGGCCTCACGGCCGTGCTGCATCATTGCGGCCCCGACATGCTCACCGTCCGGCCGTCCGTGACCCTGATGGCCGACCTGCTGGTGATGCCGCGACCGAAGGTCCAGGCGCTCCCGAAGGACGCCGCGAGAGCCGCGGCTCCGGTCTCGATGCCGGTTCACGACCTCGACACCGCCCTCGGCTCGCAGGGCGTCGACCGGGTCTCCTACGACGACCTGATCTCCGCCAGTTCCGGCGGCGACCCCAACGAGGTGCTGGTCTTCGGCCCGATGAAGATCCGCCGCCACCTCGTGCAGACGATCGTTCGCGCCGCGGTCACGGTGAAGACCGACCCGGTGCTGCTGATGGCGGTCGCCGACAAGGAATCGAGCTTCATCACCGAGGTCCAGGCCCGGACGTCGTCGGCGACGGGGCTGTACCAGTTCATCGAGCGGACCTGGCTGCAGGTGATGCGCGAGTTCGGCGCCCAGTACGGCTACTCCCGCGAGGCGGGCCTGATCGGTGAGGACCACGCCGTCGCCGACGCGGGCGAGCGGGCCCGCATCCTCGACCTGCGGCGGGACCCGTCGCTGTCGGCGGTGATGGCCGGCGAGATGCTCAAGCGCGACAGCGCGCGGATCGCCGCCCGGATCGGCCGCGAACTGACCCTCGGCGAGACCTACCTCGCCCACTTCCTCGGGCCGGACGACGCCGAGAGGTTCATGGCCAAGGTCGTCGAGGAGCCGAAGGCGGAGGCGGCGGCGCTGCTGCCGAAGCCGGCCCGCGCCAACCGCCCGATCTTCTACGAGAAGGTCGGCCGCCGGAAGGCGCGGAGCCTCTCGGTGGCGCAGGTCCACGACAAGTTCGAGTCGATGATGAGCACCCGCGGTGCCCGCTACCGCGACGTCGGCAGCCTGTTCGGCGCCCTCGCCTACGCGGCCGCGCCGTGACGGTGGTATCCGGCATCGGCTCGCCTACATCGTACCGGTGAGGCTCACGGTCGCGTGAGCGGAACGTCGCGCTGCAGGCACCGCCCAGGGGAGGACGCATGAAGAGACATCGTGCAGGGAGCGGGAATCCCGGCCCCGCCAAGCCCCGGAGCGCCTACGAGCAGGAATCCTACGCCCAGGAATCCTATGCCCAGGAATACGCCCGCACCGCCGGCGACCAGGCCGCCTTCTTCCGCGAGCAGGCCGAGCGGCGGCGGCGGGACGCCGAGCAGGCCCGCGCCTTCGCCAGCCTTGCCGGAGGCGAGACCGGGTCCGGCCAGGACCAGCGGGCGCACCGCCTCGAGATCCTCGGGCGCCACGAGGATGCAGTGGCCGAGACGTTCGAGGCGAGGGCGCGACGCCCGAGCTGAAACGGGGACGGACCGGGCACGCGGTCCCTCGGACGGCCGTGCGGGATCCGGTTGCCGGTGACGGAGGTCGCGGCAATCGCCCGGCCTGGGGCCGCTCCCGGGCATTCGGCACCGTCCGTGCGGACCGTCCGCCGCGTCGATCCTCGACCCTGCACGCGTTCGGACACGACGTCGATTATTCGGCCAGGGCGTGCCGATTTTTGAGGCATCTTCTCCGCTCACCTCGGTCATGCCGCGCGTTACTCTGGAAAAGCGGCCGGATGGCCCGGCGGCAGTGGAGAGCGGCGATGCGGATCCGGACCGGTTACGCGATCACCTTCGATTCGCCGGTGGCGACGCCGATGCTGCTGATGCTCAGCATCCACCCGTCGCGCCGCGACGACCTCGTGACGCCGCACGAGATCCGGTTCGATCCGCCGATCGCCTCGCGCGACTACCTCGACGGCTTCGGCAACACCTGCACCCGGATCATCGCTCCACTGGGCTTCCTGACCATCTCGGCCGATTTCACGGTGACGGATTCCGGCGAGCCGGACGTCTGCGCGCCGGACGCGGCCCAGATCGCGGTCGAGGACCTGCCCGACGACGTGATGGTCTACCTGCTCGGCAGCCGCTACTGCGACACCGACAAGCTGTCCAACGTCGCGTGGTCGCTGTTCGGCACCACGCCGCTCGGCTGGGCCCGCGTCCAGGCGATCGTCGCGTTCGTGCACAACCACATCCGGTTCGACTACCAGCGCGCCGACAGCACCCGCAGCGCCTTCGATGCCTACAACCAGCGCGAGGGCGTGTGCCGCGATTTCGCCCACCTCGCGGTGACGTTCTGCCGGTGCATGAACATCCCGGCGCGCTACTGCACCGGCTACCTCGGCGACATCGGCGTGCCGGCGGTGCCCGATCCGATGGACTTCTCGGCGTGGTTCGAGGTCTATCTCGGCGGGCGCTGGTACACCTTCGACGCGCGCCACAACACACCGCGCATCGGCCGCATCGTCATCGCCCGCGGCCGCGACGCCACCGACGTCGCGATCACCAACAGCTTCGGCATCAGCCGCCTCGCCGGGTTCCAGGTCCACACCGACGAGGTGCGATAGCGGCCGGGGATCGGACGTCAGGGTTACCCGAATCGATGCTCGCCTCAGCAGATCCGAGCGATCCGGGCAATCGGCGGCGAACCTTGGCAGTAAGGAGTGTGTCGGCTTTGTGAGAAAGCCTCGCCTCGGCAAGGAACTCGAAAGGCCGCCGAACATTCATACTGCAAAGGTAATAGCTGAGGTAGGACCTCCCGCCATGAAGATCTCCGTCGTCGCCGGCGTCGTCGCCGCCTGTCTGCTCGGTTCGGCTGCAGCTCAGGCTGCGCCCTACGACCCCTTCGGCGGTAATCCGGCCGAGGATTACTACTCCAGCGGCGCCTACGGCGCCCAGGCCGCCGACCCGGCCTATGGCTACGGCCAGTCGAGCAGCCTGACCGATCAGGTCAAGGTCGCGCCGATCCCGCGCGAGCTGGTGCCGTTCGACGGCCGTTTCGCGCCCGGCACGATCGTCGTGTCGACCTCGGAGCGGCGGCTGTACTACGTCCTGGGCGACGGCATGGCGATCCGCTACGGCGTCGGCGTCGGCCGGCCCGGCTTCACCTGGTCGGGCACCAAGTCGATCACCGCCAAGCGCGAATGGCCGTCGTGGACGCCGCCGAAGGAGATGCTCGCCCGCCGCCCCGACCTGCCGCGCTACATGGCCGGCGGCCTCGACAACCCCCTCGGCGCCCGGGCGATGTATATCGGCGGCACCCTGTACCGGATCCACGGCTCGAACGAGCCCGACACGATCGGGCAGGCCGTTTCCTCCGGCTGCATCCGGATGACCAACGAGGACGTCACCGATCTCTACGAGCGCGTGAGGGTCGGCGCCAAGGTCGTGGTCCTGAACTGACGCCTGCCATCGTCCGGCATTTTCACGAAGGGCCGCCTCCGGCGGCCCTTCTGCCGTTCCGGGCCGTCAGGGGACCACGATGCCGGGTGCCGGCGGCTGCGGCGCGCTGAACGACGCGATCGGCACGTTGCAGAAGCAGCGCACGCCGAGGGGCCGCGGCCCCGGCAGCGGGCAGGAGTAGGGCTGCGGCCCGGTGAAGCCGCGCTGGACCGCGTCGCAATTGTAGCCGACGCCGCGGCGCGGGGGCGGTGCCACCTCGCCGTATTCGTAGCCGTAGCTCGGACCGTAGCGGTACTGCGCTTCGGCCGACCCGGCCATGGCGGCGACCATGACCATCGCCGACAGGCCGGCGCGAACAATCCGTCGCATGTCTGCGTTTCCTTCTCGCGAGAGTGGGCGCTGAGACCGCGGATCGGATGCCGGAACCATGATACGCTCGGGCGTCGATCCCTGGAGCAGTCGGCGCGGGCTGGGGCGGCATCGGTAGCGGAACCGGTGCAGTCGGGCAACCGGCCACGGGGGCCGGGCGTGAGAGGTGCCGGGGCGTCGCCGGAAGCGGCGCGAAGCGTCGATGGGAGGAGACCTGAGCGTGACGACGTCAGGCCAGTGGCAACGCAGCCTCGATGCGATCGTGACCCTCACGGAGGAGATCGCCAGGATCTCCCCGGACTGCGCCGACCGGGCGATGCAGATCGCGCAACTGGTGCGCGGCCTCGATCCGCCCCGCTGGATGCCGCAGGACCACGAGGCAGCGGACATCCGCGGATTGGATCACGAGCACGATCTGCTGTGACCGCGCCTCCCGAACCGGGGACACCGTTCGTGAAGCACGATGGTTCCGGACGCGGATCCGTGCGCGTTTTCGGACGGTCCGAGGCCGCACCCTCGAGCCGGGGCGGCACAGAAACCTCACTCGGCGCACGCCTGGGCGAAGCCGATCCCTGCGGGATCGCCTGAAGCCATCGATCGGACATCGTGTGACGCGGTTTCCGGACGATCAGTTCCGGACATCGTATCACCAGCCCGCGCGGCGGAGCTTTGCTCCGCACGCATGAGCGAAGCCGGTTTCCGCATCGCGAGGCGATTGCGCAGCAATCGCCACGATCCCGCAGGGATCGCCGGGCGATCAATCGGAAACCGTATGACGCGGTTTCCGGAGCGCGATCCTCCGGAAACCGCGTCGGTCCTGGGGAGGCACCGCACCGTCCTGCGAGGAGATGCCTGCGAGGAGATGCGGCTCCCGGATCAGGAGTTGATGTCGCGCACCGTGTTGGCGGCGTCGTTGGCGTTGCTCTTCGCCGCCTCGGCACCCTGGTTCATGGCGCCGCGCGCCGTCTCGACGCCCTGCTGCATCGCACTCTTGGCCTTCTCGGCGCTCTGCTGCATCGCGGTCTGCGTCAGCGAGCCGAACTCCTTGGCCTGGGACTGCATCGCGGCGAACTGGCTGCGGACGAACTCGGCCTGATGCTGCATCGCTTCCTGGAGGTCGCGCGACCGGACGAGCTTCTGAGCGAGGTCGAAGGCAGCGTTCACGTTCTGCTCGGCGAACGAGATGCTGCGGTTCGACATCGTCTGAGCATTCGAACGCGCCATGTCGGCCGAACCCTGGAAGGTGTCGGCGGTCTTGCGGGCAGCACCTATGAAGGAGTCGAACGCCTTGCGGGCCTGATCGACGCTCTTCTCGGCGAAATCCCGCATCTCGGTGGGAACCTCGTAGTTCGGTGTCGTGCTCATGTCGTCTCCTCAACCTTGGATTGGCACGTCATTGTGCGCTGCACAATAACACATCCCCCACCGTCCGGCTACCTGGGGTGCAGCCGTTAACGTTGATTATGTATCAACGCGGCAACTCCGCATTCCGTGCCGGTGCGGGACGGCTTCGTTTCCGTTAAAGCGGTCGGAGCGCAATTGCGGCTGTTCGGGAATCGCCCGCGTTGCGGCGTCCATGGACGGTGAAGGAGCGGCAGTGGACGGGAACGAGCGCTTCGCGGCTTTGATCGGGACATTGCGGACCTTGCGGGAGTTCGGCGGGTCTGCGGGGGCGTCGTCACGCCCGATCCTGCTGCTCGACCGCGGCGGCGAGCGGGTGCTGCATGCCACGCCGGACGCTCTCGGCCTCGCGCGGCAGATCGGCGACGCCGAAGGCCGGGTCGATCCGGGCCTCGCCCTCCCCCGGCAGTTGCGTACCGCGGCCCTGTCGCCGGAGGGAGCCCGCCCGCGCCTGGAGCGGCTCAGGCTGGATGCGCGGCGCCTCGCGCCGCCGCTGCTCTGCGCCTGCCTTCCGGTGCGCCTGCCCGATGGCGCGGCGGGGCTCGCGGTGGCCGTCGTCGATCCGCTGCCGGCCGGAAGACCCCGGCGCCCGGCGCCCGCAGCCGAGCCGGCTCCCGTCTCCGAGCGGAATCCGGTCGCCGGACCGGCACCGGCGGCCATTCCGGACGCGCCGCTGCCGGAGCGGCTCGCCGGACGCGGATCGGTCCGCTTCCTGTGGCGCAGCGATGCCAGCGGCTGCCTGACGGAGACCTCGGCGCCGTTCGCCGACATCGTCGGGCGCAGCCCGGTCGGGCAGAACTGGCGCCGGCTCCTCGCAGGCCCGGTGGCCGCTTGCGACGAGAGTCTCGCGAAGGCCCTGGAGCAGCGCCGCACCTTCCGGGCGGTCGCGGTCTCATGGCGCCTCGACGACGCCCCGTTCGCGGTGATGGTCGATCTGTCCGGGGCTCCACGCCTCGGCGAAGGTCGCGCCTTCGCCGGGTTCAGCGGGTTCGGCGTGATCCACGCGGGCACTCCGGTCCCGGCTCCGGCCGTCGTGCCGGCTCCGGCGCCCGCACCGCCGCGTCCGAGCCTGCGCGAGCGCGCCGCCGCGGTGATAGCCTTCGGGCGGGGCGCCGAAGACGGAGCCGCCCCCCTTCCCGGCCCGCCCGCGACCCGGGCCGCTCCGGTGGATCTCCCGGCCTTCGCTTCCCTGGCCGGCGCCGCGATGACCGATTTCGCCGGGATCGTCGTCGCCCCCCTGGCCCAGTTCGGCTTCGGCTGGGGCTTCGGCCTGCTTCCGATGGAACCCGCGAGGCAGGAGGACCGCGGCACCACCCCGCCCGAGCCCCCGGCCCCGGCCGGGCCGCCTCCGGACGGGACGGATCCCGCTCCGGTCCGTGCGGAGGCGGCGTCGCCGGCCGGGCCCGGGGCGGCCGCGGAGCCGCCGCAGGCCGAGGCGGCGCAGGGCGGCGACGCGGACCCGGTGGCGGCCCTGCCGCCGCCCGCCGCTCCCGGGGTCGAGGACGCGACGGCGGCCGTGGCCGAGGAGCCGCCGCCGGCCGAGGAGGCGGGGTCGCCGGATCCCCGCCATCTCTCCATGAACGAGCACGCGGCGTTCCGGGAGATCGCCCACGCCCTCGGCGCCCGCTTCGCCGGAGATCGCGCCGATCCGCTGCCGTCGTCCCAGGAGGCCGCCGCATCGGAGGATCTCCCGACCCGCGGGGCCGTGATGCCGTTCCGCGGCGCCAACGCGCTCGCGCGCAACCCCGAGCGGAGCACGAACGGACCCTGGACCGTCCGGCTGCTCGACCGCCTCCCGGTCGGGGTCCTGGTCCATCGCGGCAACGAGGTCCTCCTCGCCAACCGCGCCATGCTGGCGCTGTCCGGGTACGACAGCCCGGCCTCCCTGGCCGAGGCGGGCGGCCCGCAGGCGCTGTTCAAGGGCCGGGAACCCGCCAGCCTGCCGCCCGGCGAGGAGACGCCGCCGCTCTGCCTCGCCCGGCGCGAGGGCGGCTCGGTGCCGGTCCAGGTCGTCGTCGCGCCGGTGGAGGTCAACGGCGCCGCCGCGAGCCTGCTGACCGTGCGGCGGCTGCCGGATGCCGATCAGGCCTGCCGGCTCGCCGCCGCGGAGACCGGCCTCGTCGCCCGCGACGACCGGCTGCGGGAGTTCCAGGCGATCCTCGACGCGGTCGCCGACGGGATCGTCATCCTCGACGGGGAGGGCCGGATCCTCAGCCTCAACCGCGGCGCCGCCGCCCTGTTCGGGTTCGAGACGCAGGAGGTGGCGGGCGACGATTTCGGGCTGCTGTTCACGGCCGAGAGCCGCATGGCGGCCCGGGCGGCCCTGCATCGGGCCCGCAGCGGTCCCGCCCGCGAGGGCGACGAGGTGACCGGGCAGGCCAGGGACGGGCTTCTGCCGCTGCTTCTCTCGGTCTCGCCGATCGCCGCCGGCGACGAGCCCCGGTTCGCCGCGGTGCTGCGCGACGTCTCGGTGCTGAAGCGGACCGAGCGCGAACTGGCCAAGGCCCGGCGCGACGCCGAGCGGACGAGCGCCGAGCGCCTCGACTTCCTCGCCACCGTCAGCCACGAGGTCCGTACGCCGCTCAACGCGATCATCGGCTTCGCCGAGATGATGCTGGAGGAGCAGTTCGGCGCCCTCGGCAGCGACCGCTACCGCGACTACCTGCGCGACATCCGGATGTCGGGCGAGCACGTGGTCGGCCTCGTCAACGACCTCCTCGACCTCGCCCGTATCGAGGCGGGACAGATCGAGCTCGACTTCGCCGGCACCGTCCTCAACGACCTCGTCGCCGAATGCGTCGCGCTGATGCAGCCGCTGGCGGCCCGCCAGCGGGTCGTCGTGCGCACGAGTTTCGCCCCCTCGCTCCGGCCGGTCCTCGCCGATGCCCGTTCGCTCCGTCAGGCGGCGATCAACGTCGTCGCCAACGCGATCACCTACACCGAGGCGGGCGGGCAGGTGATCGTCTCGACGGCGGAGACCGACCGCGGCGGCGTCGCCCTGCGGGTGCGCGACACCGGGATCGGCATGACCCTCGACGAGATCGACACCGCGCTCCAGCCGTTCCGTCAGCCGGGGACCGCGCAGTTGCGGCGGGGCGGCGGCACCGGGCTCGGCCTGCCGCTGACCCGGGCGCTGGTCGAGGCCAACCGCGGCGTCCTGCGGCTCACGAGCCAGAAGGGCGAGGGCACGCTGGTCGAGATCCTGTTCCCCTCCGCCCGCGTGCTCGACGCCTGAGGCCGGCTTTCGCGCCGCCCGCCGGAGCCCTATGCTGGTGCCCATCCGTCCCATCGAGGAGTCGGCCATGCCGGTCCGCCGCGTCCTGTCCGCCCTCGTCGCAGGAGCCGCGCTCCTCGCAGGAGCTGCCCTGGCCGGGCCGGCAGCGGCCTCGGACGCCGTGACGGTGTCGCTGTTCACCCAGCGGACCGGCCCCCTGGCCGAGGCCGGCACCCCGATCGCCAACGGCTTCTCCGACTACGTCACGATGCTCAACCAGCGCGACGGCGGCGTCGGCGGCGCCCGGATCGCGGTCGAGGAATGCGAGACCGGCGGCGAGGTCCGGCGCGCCCTCGACTGCTACGAGGCCGCCCGGTCCCGCGGCGCCGTGGTCGTCAATCCGTGGCAGGCCGACGCCGCCCTGGCGCTGCTGCCGCGCACCGGCGCCGACCGCATCCCGATGGTCACCTCCGGCTACGGCGTCGCCCTCGCCGCCCGCGGCGGCGTCTTCCCGTGGGCGTTCGCGCCGCCGGCGACGGTCTGGGACGGGCTGGCCGTCGCCATCGCCCACCTCACCGCGCGCGAGGAATCGCCCGACGGCCTGCGCGGCAAGACCATCGCGTACATCCACCACGACAGCGAGGCGGGCCGCGACCCGATCCCGATGCTCGCCGACCTCGCCGAGGGCGCGGGCTTCACCCTGCGCGCCTACCCGCTGCGCGAGGGACCGGACGACCCCTGGCGCAGCGCCAAGGCGGCGTCTCCCGACTACGTCCTGCTCGACGGCACCGCCGGCATGACCGGTGCGCCGGTCGAGGCCGCGGCGGCGGCCGGCCTGCCGCTGGAGCGCGTCGTCGCCGTCGGCTGGCCCGGGGACGACGAGCTGCGGCGGGCCGGCAAGGCCGCGCAGGGCTTCCGGGAGGTGGCGTGGCACGCCCCCGGCGACAGCTTCCCGGCCTTCGACCAGATCGACCTCCTGGTGATCGATGCCGGCCTGTCGCGCACGGTGAAGAGCGACGCCACCGGCGTGCTCTACAACCGCGGGGTCTACAACGCGGTGATCGTCACCGAGGGGATCCGGGCGGCGCAGCGCCTCGCCGGCCGGCCGGCGATCGACGGCGAGGCGATGCGCCGGGGCCTGGAGGCGGTCAGGATCGACGCCGTGCGCTGGAAGGAACTCGGCCTCACCGGCTTCGCCGGACCGCTCAAGCTCGATTGCGCCGACCACAGCGGCCACCTCGCGGCCTTCGTGCAGGAATGGACCGGGACGCGCTGGGTGACGATCTCCGACAGGATCGCGCCGATGCGGGACCACCTGCGTCCCCTCCTCGACGCCGCGGTCGGCGCCTACCAGGAGCGGGTCACCGCCGAGACCGGGGCCCCCTGGCCGGAGCGTCGCGAGACCTGCGAACCGGTCAGGTAGGACCCCGCGCGATCATCGCCGCGCTTCCCCCGGGAAAAACCGTGTCGCGCCGGGCGGCGCGTCTATACCAAAGTCGAAAAGCACCGTAATCCTCGGGCAGCGCCGGCCGCGAAGACGTGCCGGCGGGCCACCGTCACGGGTCCTTCGCGCCTTGTGATGCGGTTTCTGATTGATCGCTCCGCGATGCATCGAAAATCGTATGACGCTCCGGCAACTCGGCATCGTGACCGCCCGGATGCCCGTTCCCCAGGACCTTCAGCAGGAAAACGTCCCACGATGACTACCTCCGCCCGCCCTCATGCGGCGCCCGGCGCCGTCCCGGCGCAGGACGCTCTGGCGTCCCAGGACCCGACCATCGCGGCCTACGACAACAAGGCCCGCATCAGGGCGATCATCGGCTCGTCCTCGGGCAACCTCGTCGAGTGGTACGACTTCTACGCCTACGCCTTCACGGCGATCTACTTCAAGGACGTGTTCTTCCCGGGCTCCGACCCGACGGTGCAGCTCATCAACACCGCGGCGGTCTTCGCCATCGGCTTCCTGATGCGGCCGATCGGCGGCTGGGTGTTCGGGCGCATCGCCGACCGCTACGGCCGCAAGAACTCGATGCTGATCTCGGTCGTGATGATGTGCGCCGGCTCGCTCGTCATCGCGGTTCTGCCGACCTACGCCCAGATCGGCGTCGCGGCGCCGATCCTGCTGCTGCTCGCCCGCATGACGCAGGGCCTGTCGGTCGGCGGCGAGTACGGCACCTCGGCCACCTACATGAGCGAGGTGGCGCTGAAGGGAAAGCGCGGCTTCTACGGCTCGTTCCAGTACGTCACCCTCATCGGCGGCCAGCTCCTCGCCTCCCTGGTGGTGGTGCTGGTGACGCTCGGACTGTCCGACCAGGAGATGATCGCCTGGGGCTGGCGCATCCCGTTCTTCATCGGCGCCGCGGCGGCGGTGGTCGCCCTCTATCTCCGGCGCTCGCTGCACGAGACCTCGACCGCCTCGACCCGGACCTCGAAGGAGGCCGGCAGCATGGCGGCGATCTGGAAGAACCACCGCCGCGCCTTCCTCACGGTGCTCGGCTACACCGCCGGCGGCTCGCTGATCTTCTACACCTTCACCACCTACATGCAGAAGTACCTGGTCAACACGACCCACATGGACAAGAAGACCGCCAACCTGGTGATGACGGCGGTGCTGTTCACCTACATGGTGGCGCAGCCGTTCTTCGGCATGTTCGCCGACAGGTTCGGCCGCAAGACCGCGATGCTGCTGTTCGGCGGCTCCTGCACGCTGCTCACCGTGCCGATGCTGCACGCGATCGCCGACGCCCGGAACCCGGTGCTGGCCTACGGGCTCATCACCGCGATGCTGCTCTGCGTCTCGTTCTACACCTCGATCAGCGGACTGGTGAAGGCCGAGATGTTCCCGGCCGAGGTGCGGGCGCTCGGGGTCGGGCTGTCCTACGCCATCGCCAACGCGGTGTTCGGCGGCTCGGCCGAGTTCGTGGCGCTCAGCTTCAAGGAGGCCGGGCACGAGACGTACTTCTACTGGTACGTCACGATCATGCTGGCGGTCGCCTTCCTGACCTCGCTGCAGATGCCCGACAGCCGCCGCTCGGGCTACCTCCAGGGCGACGGCACCGCCTGAGACCGGCCGCACGACCGGAGCGGGCCCTTCGCGGGTCCGCCGGAAGCCCGTCCTCCCGCCGGAGGACGGGCTTCTTCGTCGATGCGCGGCGTGTGCCCGGCCGGGCGCAACCCGGCCACGGATGTGGCGTTGTCGCAGCATGGCAGTGATCATCGGCAAGATCATGGGCAAGATCATGGGCAAGGAGGCAACGACCATGCGCATCACCCTTCTCGCCGCGGCGATCGTGGCCGCGGGCATCACGATCCCGGCCGCTCGGGCCCAGACCACGAATCCCGCCACCTCGACCGGCGGCATGACGGATCCGGGAAGCACCGGCTCGGTCGGCACGGTGGACCGCAACATCAGCGGCGTCGGCCAAACCAAGCCGCCGGGCGCGGCGCTCGGCCCCGGCGACGGCACCACGCCGGAGTTGCGCCGCAAGAACGAGGAGATCGGCCGCAAGATCGACACCGGGATCTGCATCGGCTGCAACTGAATCACGGCACCATGCTCCGCAGTTGATCCGACCAGATCGCCTGTCGAAATCCGGGCGTCGCACCAGCGACGCCCGTTTTCTCGTTCTGCTCGACTCAGCCGGCCCGAGCAGTCCGGCCGACCGGGATCCCGCGAATGCTGCGTCGGGGGGCCCGTCCCGGTCGTCATTAGACGGAAGAAGCGATTGATCGCGCGGCATCCGGACCGATAAACCGCGCACAATCGACCCGGCATCCAGCGGACCGGTCCGAACAAGCGAAGGGAGAGCGCCATGACTCAGCGAATCGTCGATGTTCCGGATCAGGTGCGCCAGCGGGCTCATCTCGACGAGTCGCAGTACCGGGCCTGGTACGAGGCTTCGATCGCGGATCCGGAGAAGTTCTGGGGCGAGCACGGCAAGCGGATCGACTGGTTCCAGCCGTATTCCCAGGTCAAGGACACCACCTTCGGCCCCGGCGAGGTGTCGATCCGGTGGTTCGCCGACGGCGTGACGAACGTCGCGCACAACTGCATCGACCGGCATCTGGAGCGCCGCGGCGATCAGGTGGCGATCATCTGGGAGGGCGACGATCCGAACGAGTCGCGCCACATCACCTACCGCGAGCTGCACGCGGAGGTCTGCCGGATGGCCAACGTCCTGCGCAACCGCGGCGTCGGCAAGGGCGACCGGGTGACGATCTACCTGCCGATGATCCCCGAGGCCGCCTTCGCGATGCTGGCCTGCGCCCGGCTCGGGGCGATCCACTCGGTGGTGTTCGGCGGCTTCTCGCCCGATTCCCTCGCCGGGCGCATCGAGGGTTGCGGCTCGCGGATGATCATCACCGCCGACGAAGGCCTGCGCGGCGGCCGCAAGGTGCCGCTGAAGGCCAATGTCGATGCGGCGATCGCGCGCCTGCCGGCCGACAGCGTCGATCACGTCGTGGTCGTGCGCCGCACCGGCGGCGCGGTCGAGATGGATCCGGTCCGCGACGTCTACTATCACGCCGCCGCCGAGCAGGTCACCGACGAGTGCCCGGCCGAGCCCGTCGAGGCCGAGCACCCGCTGTTCCTGCTCTACACCTCGGGCTCGACCGGCCAGCCGAAGGGCGTCGTCCACACCACCGGCGGCTATCTCGTCTACGCCTCGATGACCCACCAGTACGTCTTCGACTATCACGAGGGCGACGTGTACTGGTGCACCGCCGACGTCGGCTGGGTGACCGGGCATTCCTACATCATCTACGGACCGCTCGCGAACGGCGCCACGACGCTGATGTTCGAGGGCATCCCGACCTCCCCGTCGATCTCCCGGTTCTGGGAGGTGGTCGACAAGCACAAGGTCACCATCTTCTACACCGCCCCGACGGCGATCCGCTCGCTGATGGGCGCCGGCGAGGGGCCGGTGAAGAAGACCTCACGCTCGACCCTGCGCATCCTCGGCTCGGTCGGCGAGCCGATCAATCCGGAAGCCTGGGAATGGTACTACCGGGTCGTCGGCGACGGCCGCTGCCCGATCGTCGACACTTGGTGGCAGACCGAGACCGGCGGCATCCTCATCACGCCCCTGCCCGGCGCGACGCGGCTCAAGCCCGGCTCGGCGACGAAGCCGTTCTTCGGCGTCAGGCCGGTGGTGGTCAACGGCGAGAACAAGGTTCTGGAGGGCGCCTGCGAGGGCAACCTGTGCATCGACGATTCCTGGCCGGGCCAGATGCGCACCGTCTGGGGCGATCACGAGCGCTTCGTCCAGACCTACTTCTCGACCTTCCCCGGCCGCTACTTCTCGGGCGACGGCTGCCGGCGCGACGCCGACGGCGACTACTGGATCACCGGCCGCGTCGACGACGTCATCAACGTCTCGGGTCACCGGATGGGCACGGCCGAGGTCGAATCCTCCCTCGTGGCGCACCCCAAGGTCTCCGAGGCCGCGGTGGTGGGCTATCCCCACACCCTCAAGGGCCAGGGCATCTACGCCTACGTCACCCTGATGCAGGGCGAGGAGCCGTCCGACGCACTGCGCAAGGAACTCGTCGCCTGGGTGCGCAAGGACATCGGGCCGATCGCCTCGCCCGACCTGATCCAGTTCGCCCCCGGCCTGCCCAAGACCCGCTCGGGCAAGATCATGCGCCGCATCCTGCGCAAGATCGCCGAGGACGAGTTCTCGGCTCTGGGCGACACCTCGACCCTCGCCGACCCGGCGGTGGTCGACGACCTGATCGAGAACCGCCAGAACCGCGCCGGCTGAGCCGGTGCCGTCTCCCGGCGGATCGCCGCCGGGAGGCATTGCCTCGACGAGGAGCGACACGGTTTTTGAACGATGAGTACAAAAACCGTATCGAAGCCCGCGCGGCGGAGCTTTGCTCCGCACGCGTGAGCGAAGCCGATTTTCGCATCGTGAAAGCGATTGCGCAGCAATCGCCACGATCCCGCAGGGATCGCCTGAAGCGATCAACCGGAAATCGTATGACATCGCGTGGCGCTCTCGGCTCCCGAGCCGTTGGACGCCGACCACGACGTGCATGCCGTCTCCTGCGGAAAGCCGCCTGTGGACAACTGGCTGAAGACCCGTGCCCCGTCCAACCGGAGCAAAGGCTTCACGGCGGTTCTGGTGGTCCACGAGGCGCAACGCGTCGTCGGCTGTTACGGTCTCGCACCCACCGCGATCGTTCCCATGCGGCTCCCGCGCGCGATCCGCACCGGCCAGCCTCCCGATCCAGTGCCGTGCCCGTTGCTCGGCCAGCTAGCGACGGATCTCGACTGGGCCAGTCGTGGAATCGGGACCGGCCTGCTGAAACACGCTCTTCATCGATGCGTGCAGGCCGTCGCGCTCATCGGAGGGCGGGCGCTGGTGATCAACGCGATCGACTCCGACGCTGCCGGATTCTGGCGCCGCCGCGGCTTTCTTCCCTCGCTGCTCTTCCGTTCCCTGGCGGACATCGCCGCCTCTCTCCGTTAGTGCCCGCCCGGCTCCGCGTGCATCCGGCGGATCCGCCGCACCGTCCAGGCCACGCCGACGAGGATCAGCGGCACCGCGAGGGCGGTGCCGACCGTCGCGTCGACCGGCAGGCCGAGATGGTGGAGGCCCTCCAGCACGTGGTGGACGAGGCTCGCGACGTAGTAGGTGATCGCCGCGACCGACAGGCCCTCGACGGTCTGCTGCAGGAGCAGTTGCAGCTTGACCCGCTCGTTCATCGCCTGGAGCTGGGCCTGGTTCTGGCGTTCCAACTCGATGTCGACGCGGGTGCGCAGCATCTGGGCGGCCCGCGACAGCTTGCGCGAGAGGACGTCCTGGCGCTCGCCGATCGCCGTGCAGGTGCGGATCGCCGGGTTGTAGCGGCGGGCGAGGAAGACCGACCAGCTCGTATGGCCCGGCATCGGCTGCTCGCCCAACGAGGCCAGCCGCAGGCGGATCAGCTCGTCGTAGGCACGGGTGGCGCCGAACCGGAACAGCGAGCGGGCCGCCCCGGCCTCCAGCTCGGCCGCGAGGGCGATCAGGCGGTCGAGGAGGGCGTGGTTCTCGGAAAATCCCTCGCTGGTGCGCATCGCCTCCATCAGCGGCGGCAGGGCGGTCTCGATCCGGCGGATCGCCGGGCCGAGCCCCTGCGCCTCCGGCAGGCCGAGCAGCGCCAGGGTGCGGTAGGTCTCGACTTCGAGCAGGCGCTGCACCAGGGCGCCGGCGGCGAGGCGGTTGAGGCTGCGGTCGGCGACGACGATGCGGACGTAGCCGTGCGGATCGGGCTGGAAGTCGGTGGCGATCACCGCCGCGCCGCCCTCCGCCTCGGCCATCGCCAGGGAGGCCCGGGCTGAACGCCGCCATCACGTCCGGCGGGACCTCGCCCTTGTCGGCCGGCAGCAGGTGGAGATCGACCGCGACCAGGAGGGCGCCCGGCTGGGGCACCGCTTCCATCGCGCCGGCGAGCGCGTCGGGCTGCGGCTGGAACGGCATGCCCTGCCCGTCGCCGTATTCCCAGGTGTAGGTCGTGAACTCGCTGTGGCTCTCCCAGCGCAGCACGGCGCCGGAGAAGATCGCCCGGTGCTGCTTGGCGCCCGGCACCGGCCCGGCGAGGCCGAGGCCGCCGCAATAGGACGCCAGCGCCTCGCGGTCGGCCGCCGCCGCCTCGCCGTCGGTGAGGAAGGCGTAGTGCAGGAAGCGGCGCGGCGTCTTGACCGGGGTGAACGGGCGGGCGTGGACCTCCGCCAGCACTCGCGCCCGCAGCGGATGTTCCTCGAGCCGCATCCCCGTTCCCCGCACCCCGATCCGGTCCAGGGTTGGCCGAGGCGGCCCGCCGGGTCAACGTCGCGGTGCGTGGCCCTGGTCAGTGCCGGAAGTGGCGGTGGCCGGTGAGCACCATCGCGAGGCCGGCCTCGTCGGCGGCCCTGACGACCTCGTCGTCGCGCATCGAGCCGCCGGGCTGGATCACCGCCGTGGCGCCGGCCTCGGCCGCGGCGAGCAGGCCGTCGGCGAAGGGGAAGAACGCGTCCGAGGCGACGACGGCGCCGCGGGCGAGGCTCTCGGGCAGGCCGGCGGCCCTGGCGGCTTCCGCCGCCTTCCAGGCGGCGATGCGCGAGGAATCGACCCGCGACATCTGCCCGGCGCCGATGCCGACCGTGGCGCCGTCCCTGGCGTACACGATGGCGTTCGACTTGACGTGCTTGGCGACCCGGAAGGCGAAGCGCAGGTCGGCGAGTTCGGCCTCGCTCGGCGCGCGCTTCGTCACGACCCTCAGCGGCATGTCGTCGACCAAAGCCGCGTCGCGGCTCTGGACCAGGATGCCGCCGGCCACCGTGCGCCAGACCTCGCCGGCCGCGCGCGGGTCGGCGACGCCCCCGGTGAGGAGCAGGCGCAGGTTCTTCTTGGCGGCGACGATCGCCCGGGCCTCGTCGCTGGCATCCGGCGCGATGATGACCTCGGTGAAGATCTCGACGATCCTGCGCGCCGCCTCGGCGTCGAGGGGGCGGTTGAGCGCGACGATGCCGCCGAAGGCCGAGACCGGGTCGCAGCGAAGTGCCCGCTCGTAGGCGTCGAGCAGGCTCTCCCCTTCCGCGACGCCGCACGGGTTGGCGTGCTTGACGATCACCACCGCCGCCGCGCGGGCGGGGTCGAACTCCGACACGCACTCGTAGGCGGCGTCGGTGTCGTTGAGGTTGTTGTAGGACAGTTCCTTGCCCTGGAGCTGGCGCGCGGTGGCGACACCCGGCCGGGCCGTGCCGGCGAGACGGTAGAACGCCGCCGACTGGTGCGGGTTCTCGCCGTAGCGCAGCCCCTGCACCAGGGTGCCGCCGAGCGCCCGGAAGGCCGGCGCCTCCCCGGTCGACTCGGTCTGGGTGGCGAGCCAGTTGGCGATCGCGGCGTCGTAGGAGGCGGTGCGGGCGAACGCCTTCTGGGCGAGGCGCCGGCGGGTCGCGAGGGCGATCGCGCCGTCATGGGCGTCGAGGTCGGCCAGCACCGCGGCGTAGTCGGCCACGTCCACCACCACCGCCACGTCGGCGTGGTTCTTGGACGCCGCGCGGATCATCGCCGGGCCGCCGATGTCGATGTTCTCGATGCACTCCTCCGGCGGCCGGCCGGCGGCGAGGGTCGCCTCGAACGGGTAGAGGTTGACCACCAGCAGGTCGATCGCCTGGATGCCGTGGGCGAGCATCGCCGCCTGGTGCTCCGGGTTGTCGCGGATCGCCAGCAGGCCGCCGTGGACGCCGGGATGCAGGGTCTTCACCCGCCCGTCCATCATCTCCGGGAAGCCGGTCAGGTCCGAGACCTCGGTGACGGTCAGGCCGGCATCGGTGAGCGCCCGGTGGGTGCCGCCGGTGGAGACGAGGGCGATGCCGCGCCGGCTCAGCGCCCGGGCGAAATCGACGAGGCCGGTCTTGTCGGACACGGACAGGAGGGCGCGGGAGACGCGGGACAGGTCGCTCGCCATCGTGGCTTCCATCGGTACGGCCGAGGGAGCCGGGTCACGGAGGAGGAGGCGCCCTGGGTGGGAGAAGATTGCGCGCGTTAGCAGGAAACGCCCGGCGAAGCCAGATGATGCACCGCACCATGCCGGATCCGGCCTGGAGCGGGCGGCACGATCCACCGTGCGCCGCTCGGCAGGGCCCTCGTCATACGAAATCCGGAAGATGACTTCCGGATTTCGTATGACGAGCCCGCGCGGCGGAGCTTTGCTCCGCACGCCTGAGCGAAGCCGGTTTCCGCATCGGGAAGAGATCATTCGGAAACCGTATCACGCCGACAGCCGCCGGAAGCGCCACGTCACCCGGGTGCCGGCACCGGCCGGCAGGTGCAGGACGATCTGCTCGGTGCGCCGGGCCCCGTTGAAGGCGGCGAAGTAGACGCTCTCCTCGATCACCGGATCGACGGCGTCGGCCTCGAACAGCCACAGCTCGCCGTTGCCGGCCGAGAGCAGCACCGCCCGCCCGTCGCGGGCCGCCCGCACCGTGGGATGGAGGTGGAAGCGGATCGCCGCCGGCACCGGGGGCCCGGCGCCCCCGGGCCGCAGGAAGCCATCGGTGCCGTCGAGCGACCCGCCATCGGCGGCGAGCCGCAGGCGGCGCTCGTGCACGAGGCCGAGGGTCGGCTCGTAGCCGTCGTGGCGGGCGGCGACGATGCTCGCCCCGTCCGGCTCGCTGCCGCGCTCCGCCGTCACCGCGGCGGGCCCGCGCACGATCGCCGGCCCGAGGCGGCGCCGGAGCCAGGAGGCAAGGGGGTGGGTGAAGCCCGGCCCGCGCGGATCGAGGAAGCGGCACGACGAGGTGTCGTCGAGGCAGGCCGTCGAATGCGCGGCGGTGGTGCGGGCGAGGCGCCGCATGTCCTGGCCGGTGGCCGGCATGCCGCAATTGACCACGAGGCGCTGGGCACCGCTGGACATCTCGAACGACAGGCAGCCGGCCCCGGCGGCGACGGAGTAGGCCGGCCCGGGCGCGGGGCCGACATCGGCGACGACGAGGGTCGTGCCCCCTTCCAGGCGGGAATACCCGGCATAGGGCGCGTGCATCAGCGGCGGGCTCGCCGCCCCGCCATAGACCAGCAGCGTCGCGAGCTGGTCGGCCTCGGTCGCGCCGGTGCCGTTGTGATGGCTCAGCGAGGCGTCGCCGTGGCGCAGCAGCCGCAGCAGCGGCAGCATCCGGTCGATGGCGTTGAGCAGCGCGTCCGGCGGGGCGATGTCGCGGGTGAGGAAGCTCTGGCGCAGCGGCAGCAGGTCGAGGAGCAGTTCCTTGACGAAGCTCGGGTTGCGGCTGCGGTGGCCGCCATCCGGCAGCATCTGGCGGGTCAGCTCGCGGGTGAGCAGGCGGGTGCCCCGGCGCAGGACCGGGTCGAAGCCCTCGCAGCACAGGCCGGCGAAGCACAGGGCGACGGCGACGGAGAGGCGCTGGCCCGGCGGGATGCCCCGGCGCAGGGCGCGGTCGAGGCTGCGCACGCAGCGCCCCAGCGCCCGCAGGAACGCCTGGTAGAAGGCGTGGTCGGCCCCCTCCAGCACCAGGGGCGACTGGCTCAGAAGCGAGATCAGCCGGCGCGCGACGACCGGCGGCCGCTCGGCGAGGTCGCGGTCGCCGCGCCCGGCCATGAAGTCCTGCACGAAGGCGCGGGCGTTGGAGCGGGCGAGCGCGCTGTCGGCGGCGCGCAGGTGGCGCAGCCAGCCGAAGCCGTAGAGCGCCTCGCCCCATTCCGGCGAGGGCGGCGTGAAGTCGAACGGCGAGCGGCCGCCGGTGGCGAGCGCCCGCCCGGCGAACACGAACAGCCCGCCGTAGATGTCGGCCGCGATGGTGGCGTCGCTGGTGCGCAGGTCCTGCGGGGCGATGACGAGGCCGGTCGGCCGCAGGCGGGAGAGGGTCGAGGGACCGGAAGTGGCTCGGGCGAAGGCGCTGCGCACCGAGCGCGCCGCCTCACGGCCGACAAGTCGATAGAAGGTCCAGCGGTCAGGCCCCCACTGCACAACCCCTCCCGAGCCGCAGCCCCGATACGCGTGAGCGGCCCCGGAACGCAGGGCCGGATTCAGCAATGGTCAAGGATGGAAACGAGGTCAAACCGCACCGCCGCATTGTGAACAGATTCTTGACGGCCCCCGCCCGCCGCGCCCTAACCGGCGTCGCGGACGAGGCGAACGGCGAAGAAGCCGTCGAGCCCGCCCCGGCTCCCGTCGAGCGCCGGCCAGTGCGACGGCAGGGTGCGCAGGTCGCCCTCCGCGGTCAGGAAACCGGCCTCGCCGCCGACCTCGTCCGGCGCGATCGGCCGGCGGCTGAAAGCGGGATGGCGCGCCAGGAACGCCGCGGCCTGCCGCTCGCCCTCCTCCGGTTCGAGGGAGCAGGTGCAGTAGACGAGGCGCCCGCCCGGCCGCACCAGCCGCGCCGCCTTGTCGAGGAGCCGTTCCTGCAGGGCGGCGAGGCGGGGAAGATCCTCCTCGCGCTTGGTCCAGGCGACGTCCGGGTGGCGCCGGATCGTTCCGGTGGCGGAGCACGGGGCGTCGAGGAGCACGGCGTCGAAGACCTCGTCCTCCGGCAGGGTCAGGGCGTCGAGGGCGCGCGTCTCGGCGGCGAGCCCGAGCCGGGCGAGGTTCTCGGTGACCCGGGCGAGACGGGAGGCGGAGCGGTCGACGGCGAGCACCGCGGCCCCGGCGGCCGCGAGCTGTGCGGTCTTGCCGCCGGGCGCCGCGCACAGATCCGCCACCCGCTCGCCGGGCCGGGCGCCGAGCAGGGCGGCGGGCAGGGCCGCGGCGGCGTCCTGCACCCACCAGGTGCCCTCGTCGTAGCCGGGCAACTGCGGCACCGGCACCCGGCTGTCGTCGAGGCGCAGGCTCAGTCCGGTCGGCAGCGGCCGGCCGCCGAGGGCGGCGGCGAGGGACGCCGGCGCGCTCCGGGTGGTGAGGTCGAGGGCGGCCCCGGCGCCGTGGGCCGCCGCGATCGCGCGGGCGGTCTCGGACCCGTAGGCGGCGCGCCAGCGCCGGGCGAGCCAGGAGGGCGTGTTCAGCCCGAGCGGATCGGCGTCGCCGGCCTCGCGGATCGTCGCCTTCTCGCGGGCGACCCGGCGCAGGACGGCGTTGACGAGGCCCGACAGGTGGCGCTGCGACGGCTCCCCTTTCACCAGCCGCACCGCGAGGTCGACGGCGGCGTGGTCCTGCACGTTCATGAACAGGATCTGCGCCGCGCCGGTCGCCAGCACCGCCAGGAGGCCGGGCTGGTCCTCCGGCAGGCCGCGGTCGAGCCGCGCCGCGAGGGCGTGGCGGATCACCCCGAAATGCCGGAACGTGGCGGTGGCGATGGCCCGGGCGAGGCCGAGATCCTGCGGGGACAGGGCGGCCCGCGCGGCGGCCGGTGCGAAGGTGTCGTCGAGGATCGCGGTCCGGCCGGGGCCGATGAGGTCGGCGACGATCGACCGGGCGAAAAGCCGCGCCGCGAGTCCCACCGCCTCGCCATGTTCCGCCATGCCCACCACGCTCCTTGACGCCGCCCCGGCCGCCCTCCACCTCGGGGACGGATCATCCGGGCGGCCGGGGTGGCATCTGGCCCGGTGCAATGCAAGGTTCGAGGCGAGTTTCGAGAGGCGTGACGATGAGCGAGGCCGACACACCGCAACCGCGCCAGCCGCTGAGCCCGGCGGCGGAGCGTGCCCTGGCGGAGGCGGAGGCCCGCCGCACCGCCATCGACGCCCGCGCCGCCGAGATCGCCCGCGAGCGCGAGTTCAAGGGCCGTGGCGGCCTGGAGCCGGTGCGCTACGACGACTGGGAAGTGAAGGGTCTGGCGACCGACTTCTGATCCGGCGCCGACGATCGGCACCGTCCACGAGGGGGACCGCATGGGATTGCTCGACGGATTGCTCGGCCACGGCAGCGACGTGACGCCGGCGGACGTGACGGCGGAGATCGGCGACATGCTCGTCGAGGGCGAGCCGGTCCACGTCGCGTTCCGGGTCGTGCGCGACCTGATGGTGTTCACCGACCGGCGGATGATCCTGGTCGACAAGCAGGGCCTGACCGGCCGCAAGGTCGAGTACCTCAGCGTGCCCTACCGGGCGATCACCTCGTTCTCGATCGAGAATGCCGGCAGTTTCGACTTCGATTCCGAGCTGAAGGTGTGGGTCTCCGGCCAGCCGCAGCCGATCAGCCGCACCCTGAGGCGCGGCGCCGACATCCGCGGCATCCAGCGCGCCATCGCGGCGTCGCTGCGCTGACGCGGGCGTCGCTGCGCTGACGCGGGCGTCGCTGCGCTGACGCCGCCCGGGTCGGCCGCCGCGATCACGGGAACGCCGGACGGGGCGCTCCGTTGTGCTGGCTCAAGCGATGGAGACAGCGATGGCGGACACCACGATCAAGAAGGTCTCGAGCGGCACGTCCCCGCGCGGCGAGCAGGGCCAGCTCTACCTCGCCTCCGGCCGGCAGGTCGCGATGCGGATGTGGACCGACGAGCCCCCGACCGACGACAAGCCCAGCGCCGCCCGCGACTACGAGACCGTCGGCTACGTCATCTCCGGCCGGGCGGAACTGGTGATCGAGGGCCAGACGGTGCGCCTGGAGCCCGGCGATTCCTGGCTCGTCCCCGCCGGGGCCGAACACACCTACCGCATCCTCGAAGCCTTCACCGCGGTCGAGGCCACGGCACCGCCGGCCCAGGTCCACGGCCGCGACGAGTAGGACAGGACGGAGCGAGCCCGTGCCGACGGCCTCCTCCGCCGCCGGCACGAATCCGGGGCGGGCGGACCGGTCGGCGGGAGGGCACCTCTCAGGAGACCACCCGCAGCGGCTTCTCCAGCACCCGCAGCACCTGGGCGAGGTCGTGTCCGCGCTTGAGGATGCGTCCGGTCTCGGCCACCACCGCGTAGGCGCCCTGGCGGCGGGCGAGCTTCGGATCCTTCTCGATGCGGAACAGCGGCCGCTCCGAGGTGCGGCGATGGATCGAGAACACCGCCTTCTCGCGGGTGAAGTCGATCGCGTAGTCGCGCCACTCACCGGCCGCGACCATGCGGCCGTAGAGGTTCAGGATCTTCTGCAACTCGTCGCGGTGGAAGGAGACCTGAGGCGGCGGCGTGGCGCCCGGGAAGGGGACGACCTGGGCTCCTGCGCCGGTGATTCGACTCTCTGCGCCGTCTGCCTCGCTCATCGCTTCTCCTGGGCTGCTGCGCGGCCTCCACCGCCGGCGGAAGCTTGCCCGACCATGATGGGGTCGCGGCTCCAACCCCGCAAGGGCGTCGCAAAGGGTGTCCTGGCGGCGACACTCGGCAGGCTTCTCATCGATTCGCCCCCGAATCGGCCGCCACCCGCTGCTTTCGTCAATATTATGCCATAATCGCGCCCCGCGCCGGCCTTGTTGCGCGGCGACACAGGGAATGACCTCTTTGTCCGCGTCGTCCGGCCTCGCCTCCAGGGCACAGCCGGGCCGCCCGGCCATCTCCAGAGGTTTCGAGACCCTTTGACTCGAGGCCGCCTCCCAGGAGCGCGGTCTCTTTTTTGGGCAGTGCCCCCGGTCTCCGCAGGACGCGACGCGATGACGATGCCGCCGGCGACCCGCGACGCCCTGCAGGCCCTCCGCCGGGGCGACCTCGCCGGGGCGCGAGAGTTGCGGTTGCCGGGCGGCCTCACCGAGTTCCCGCGCGAGATCCTCGGCCTCTCCGACACCCTGGAACGGCTCGACCTGAGCGGCAACGCCCTCACGGCGCTCCCGGACGATCTCGGCCGCCTGCACCGGCTGCGGGTACTGTTCTGCTCCGGCAACCGGTTCGACCGGCTGCCGGCCTCCCTCGGCGATTGTCCCGCCCTGAGCCAGATCGGATGCCGGGGATCCGGCCTGCGCGCGGTGCCGGGCGAGGCGCTGCCGCCGCAACTGCGCTGGCTCACCCTGACCGACAACCGCATCGAGGCCCTGCCCCGGGCACTCGGGGAAAGGCCGCTCCTCCAGAAGCTGATGCTCGCAGGCAACCGCCTGCGGACCCTGCCCGAGAGCCTTGCCGGCGCCGGACGCCTCGAATTGCTGCGCCTGTCCTGCAACGACCTCGCCGCCCTGCCGTCCTGGCTCGTCGCCCTGCCCCACCTCGCCTGGCTGTCCTTCGCCGGCAACCCGGCGGAGCCGGCCACCGATCCGGTGGAGGCCGCCGCGATCCCGTGGTCGCAGGTCACGCTGCAGGCGCGTCTGGGAGAGGGGGCGTCGGGGGTCGTCCACCGCGCCGAATGGCACGCGCCGGAGCGGAGGGCGCGACCGGTCGCGCTCAAGCTGTTCAAGGGAACGATGACCAGCGACGGGCTGCCGGAGCGCGAGATGGCGGCCTGCCTCGCGGCCGGCACCCATCCGCACCTCACCGGAGGACTCGGCCGGATCAGCGGCCATCCCGCCGCGGCCGAGGCGCTGGTCATGCCGCTGCTGCCGCAGGACTGGAAGCCCCTGGCGGCGCCGCCGAGCCTCGCCTCGTGCAGCCGCGACGTCTACGAATCCGACCTGCATCTCCCCGCGGCCACCGCCCTGCGCCTCGCGCGCTGCGCGGCCTCGGCGGCCGCGCACCTGCATGGCCGCGGGGTGCTGCACGGCGACCTCTACGCCCACAACCTGCTGTGGGACGGCCGGGACGGCGAGGCGGTGCTGAGCGATTTCGGGGCCGCCTGCCGGCTGCCGGAGGGCGGCCTGCGCGCCGGACTGGAGCGGGTCGAGGTCCGCGCCTGGGGCCTGCTCCTCGGCGAGGTGCTGTCGCGGCGGGACGAGGCGGCCGGCCCGCGCCTGCGCGACCTCGAACGGGCCTGCATCCAGGCCGACATCCGGGCACGGCCGTCGATGGCCGAGGCGCTGGAGGCGCTCGACGCGGCGGCGTGAGGCCGCGCCCGACCCCTGCCCTAGGCCATGTGGCCGATCCGCGACAGGGCCCCCTTAACCTGCTCGTGTTGCTGCTGCGTTGCTTTGCGGCCTGTGCGCGAATGGCTAAGGTCCGTGCGGTGCCGTGCGAGCCGGCCCCACTGGCGGACACGGGCTCACCCTGTGGTCGTGGATGCCTCAACGATCACGAAAGTGACAGGATGCAGGTTGTCGTGAGTCTGCTGACCGCTGCCCGAGCCCGGCGTGCCACCGCCGCCGCCCTGATGCTCTCCGTCGCCGGCTGCGGAACGGTGGTGCTCACCGAGTCGGGCGTCCTGTCGCGCTACGACCGCCTGACCGTCAGCACCGAGATCGCCTCCGAATCGCGCCTGTTCGTCGACCGGGCCGTCACCGCGGCCGCCCGCACCGTCCGGATCATCCCGACCGAGTTTCCCGAGGCGGTGTCCGGCTCCGGCCTGACCCCGGTCGAGCGCAAGCTGATCGCCAACGCCGCGGACCGGGCGCTGTGCTACGAGCTGTCACTGCGCTTCGACGTGGTCTCGACCAGGGACGCCGACCTCACGGTGCGCGCCAACGTGACCCGGATCGACCTCACCAACGTTCCGGCTGCGGGCGCCACCATCGGCGCCTCGGCGGCGGTCACCATCGCGGCGCAGGCCGGCGTCGGCTTCGCCGACGCGGTCGGCAAGATCCCGGTGCCGCGCATCCCGATCGGCCTCGGCAGCCTCACGGTCGAGGCCGAGGCGCTCGATTCCCGCCGCCAGCAACGCGCCGCGATGGTGTGGGGCGGGGCCGCGAACTCCTTCACGAACCAGGCCCGCTTCTCGCCGGCCAGCGACGCCTACGATCTCGCCGGGGAGTTCGGACAGGATTTCGGCTTCCTGCTCGTCACCGGCGACAATCCGTTCACGGCGCCGCTGACGCTCCCGACCTGGGAGCGCGTCCGCATCACCACCCTCGGCGAGGCGCCGCGCGATCCCGACTGCGAAGCCTTCGGCCGCGCTCCCGGCATCGACGGCATCATCGGCGACTATGTCGGCCTGCCGCCGGACTGGACCGACAAGGGACCAGTGCCGCGGTGAGCCCGGCGGCCGGGACCGTGGTCCGGCCGCCTCCGTCGCAGAACCTACCACCGAAGGATGAGCCCGCCCGAAACCGCCACATGGCCCTTCCCTTCCGCTCCCCGGCAAGCCAGCATGCCGAAAAAGGGCAGGATCTTCGAACCCGGGGTCCTCTCCCTTCGTTCGTAGGCCGTGCGAGAGGAAGGAGCGTGCAATGGGTGTCTCGAAGCGGGTCGGGCAGGCTGGGCGGATCGTCGCGATGGGCACATGCGGGCTCGCCCGCTACGCCACGATGAGCACCGGCGAGACGATCTGGTGGGGCTCGGAAGAAGAGGTGCCCGATCAGGTCGCCCTCGCTGCCTTCGCGCTGGAGGCGGAGATCGAGAAGCGGCAGCAACCCCTCGCGGGCGACCCCAGGGTCGCCTGAGCCGGGAGCCGGAGGCACGCCCCGCCGGGGGACGGTCGACCTCCACCGGGGATCGTTCGTCGAAGCGGTCGCCGCTTCGACAGCGATGCGCCGGATCATACGGTTTCCGACTGATCGCTTCGCGATGCGGAAACCGGCTTCGCTCAGGCGCCGCGCGGGCTGGTGATACGATGTCCGGAACTGATCGTCCGGAAATCGTATCATACCACCGGTCGTTGAGGATGACCTTCGGCTCTCGGCTTGTCGCCAAGCCTTCGGCTCGGTGTCGGGAGTCCGAGATCAGGGTGGATGCGTCAGCATCCTGGGCCGCTGGCATGAGTTCGCCACCCGCTTGGCCGTGCCTCGCGGATGGAACGGGTGGCCATGCCGGCGAGCCGCCGCCTCCCGCAACGATCGCGGATCGTCTCCTCACCCCGCCCGCGGGGAGAACGCGGACCAGCCGCGGACTCGTCCTCGCATCCGGCTCGCCCCCCTCCGGATCCGGGCTTGCATTCGGGCAGAGAGGGAACCGGCTTCCATCGAGCGGGCATCGCCGCATCGCCCGCGCCGGAGCGGCGTCCGCTTCGTCGGGACAATCCGCTAATGCCCGCCCTTGCCGCTTCCCTTGCCGTCGTGGAGCGCGCTGACCGCCCGCACCTCCGCCCGCCGGGTGCAATCGGTCCGGCTCGAGTTGACGCTGCAGGCGTGTAGCCACGCATCCTTGTCGCCGTCGCAGCGCCCGAGCAGGTGCTCGGCCTTCTGCTGCAGGCTGCCCTTGGCCGCGGCGCCGGATGCGCCGTCCGGCGGGTGCTGGGCCTTCTCGTGCAGGCAGGCGCGCAGGCGCTGCTCCAGCTCCAGGGTCTGCGCTCCGGCACCGGAGGCGTGAAGGGCCGCGACGGCGGCGGCGAGAAGGGTCTTGCGCATGGCCCGGGTCTAGGCCGCAGGTGTTGCCGGTCCGTTTCCGCAATGGCCGCGCAGACGGCCCGAAACGATCGGCGCATCGGCGTCGCCCGGGCGGGCCGCACATCCACGAGACGCCCTTTCGGAGGGAGTGCATCTCCGGTTCGGTGCAAGTTCGCCGTCACCGGCATCGGGCGCGGACCGTCAGCGGCGGCGGATCCGATGCCCGGACGAAGCAATCCGGAAACCATATCCAGCCTCGCCGGCGCTCGCTTTACATAAATTGCAATGGATGTCCGGCATGGAAAAGTGGCGACTTTCCATCTTACTTCCGGTTAGCGCGCGAGATCAGTGGTCCGAGGCGCCCGCTTCGGAGACAAACTCACCCTCCTCTTGTCCGGCGGCGGCAAAGGTTCGACCCTCATGATGATGTCCAGAGCTCCCAGGATGCGTTCGAGGGTCCAGGATGAGGCGGAGACCGTGATCGGCCCGCGCTCCTATCAGATCTTCGCTCAGGCCATCGAGGAGGCGACGTCGGTCGACGGGCACGTCGTCGAGCATCTCAAGCGCTTCGAAGCCGCGCTGCAGAACATGAACCAGGGCCTCTGCATGTTCGATGCGCAGTCGCGCCTCGTCGTCTGCAACGACCAGTACCACAGGCTCTTCGATCTGCCCCCCGGAACGCTGTCGTTCGGCATGACCCAGGAGGAGATCTGCACGCTCCTGATCGCCAGGGGGTGCTACCCGCCTTCGGTCACCCTGGCCCAGATCCGGGAAAGCACCTGCATCGCCGCGCCGCACGCCAACAGCCTGCCGGTCTTCCGCGAGCTGGCCGACGGCCGCATCCTGTCGGTGCGCTACCGGGCGATGGAGGACGGAGGCTGGGTCTCGACCTTCGAGGACATCACGGAACAGCGGCGGAGCGAGGCGCGCATCGCCCACCTCGCCCGCCACGACGGCCTGACCCAACTGGCCAATTCCAGAACGCTGCGGGACGAGAGCCGGCGCCTTCTGACCGATGCGAACCCCGCCCTGCCCGTGCTCGGGGTCTACTACCTCGATCTCGACCGCTTCAAGTTCGTGAACGACACCTACGGCCACGCGGTCGGCGACGAGCTGCTCCGGTCGGTCGCCCAGCGCCTGCGGGCATCGAGCGGCCGCACCGACATCGTCGGCCGCCTCGGCGGCGACGAGTTCGCGGTGGTCCGGCGAATGCCGGACCCCGAGGAGGCCGAACTCTACGCTCATCACCTCGTGAAGTGGCTCGGCGCCCCCTACGATCTCTCGACCGGGCGGGTCCAGGTCGGCGTGAGCGTCGGCCTGACCACGTGCCGCGAGAACCCGGCCGACATCGAGCCCCTGCTTCAGGAGGCGGACCTCGCCCTGCGCCATGCCAAGAGGTCGGGCCGCGGGACGGTCGGCCTGTTCGAGCCGGAGATGTCGGAAGCCGCGCGGCTGCGGCGGCGGCTGGAAGCCGAGTTCCGGGATGCGCTGACGATGGAGCAGTTCGAGGTCCACTACCAGCCGCTCATCGATCTCGACGGCAGCCGGATCGTCGGCGCCGAGGCCCTGGTGCGCTGGCGCGATCCCGAGGGCGGCCTCATCCCTCCGGCGGCGTTCATCCCGGTCGCGGAGGAGACCGGACTGATCGTGCCGCTCGGGTCGTGGGTCCTGAGGCAGGCTTGCCGCGACGCCGCCGGCTGGCCCCCCGAGGTGGTCGTCGCCGTCAACGTGTCGAGCGTCCAGCTGCGCCAGGGCACCTTCGCCGGGACGGTGCTGGAGACCCTGGCCGAGACCGGCCTTCCGGCGGGCCGCCTCGAGATCGAGATCACCGAGAGCGCGCTGCTCGACGAGAGCGAGACGACATCGCGCAACATCCAGACCCTGCACGAGGCCGGGATCCGCTTCGCGATGGACGATTTCGGCACCGGCTACTCGCCCCTGGCCTATCTGCGGCAATTCCCCATCGACAAGATCAAGATCGACCGCTGCTTCATGAAGGATGCCGAGACCGACGCGGACGCCCTCGCCATCATCCGGGCGGTGGCGGGCCTCGGCATCAGCCTCGGGATCACGACGCTGATCGAAGGGGTGGAGACCGCCGAACAGCTCGAACTGGCCCGGGCGCAGGGGGTGCGGCAGGGCCAGGGCTTCCTGTTCAGCCGGCCCCAGCCCGGGGCGGTGATCTCCGGCCTGTTCGGCCCGCCCCAGCCCTCCTGAACGGGGCCGGGCCGGACGCCCCCCAGGCATGGGCGGCCCAGCGCGCCGCCGCCCGCCGGTAGAGGTCCATGCCGGACGCGTTCAGCCGCCCGACATGGGCGCGCAGGGCGGGACTCCGCGCCGGCCCGGTGAGGCGGGAGCGCAGACCGCGCCGATTCTTGTGGACGACCGCGAAATCGAGCCCGGACATCCGGTTCACCCGGCGGACGAACGCCTCGCAGGCGTCGAGCGCGCCCACCAGCGCCAGGGCGTCGAGATCGACGCTTGATGGTCATGATGTGGCAGAACCGGAAAGAGCGGTCGCTTTCGCTCAACAGGTCGATCGCTGAAGCGATTGCCCTGTTTCGCTCAAGCTTGCGGATTGACTCCCGACGCAACCAGAACAAAATAGGAACAATCAAGGGGTTGTGCCGGGCAGCGACGGGCATGGGATGGGACTGGCCGAACGAGAGCGGCAGATCGCGGCGTTGCGCGAGCGGATCGGCGGACTCGCCCCCGAGCGCAGCCGGCCGGTCCTGGCCTTCGGCGTCGCCGAGATCGACGGGCACCTGCCGGGCGGCGGCCTGCGGCTGGGGGCGCTGCACGAGGTCGCGGAGGCCGGGCCGGCCGCCGAGCACGCCGCCCTGGCGGCGCTGTTCGTCGGCGGCCTCCTCGCCCGTCTGTCGGGGCCGGTGCTGTGGTGCCTGCCCGGGCGCGACCTGTTCGCGCCGGGCCTCGCCGCGGTCGGGCTGCATCCCGACCGGGTCCTGTACGCCGAGACGAGGCGGGAGGCGGAGGTGCTGCCGGCCATGGAGGAGGGCCTGCGCCACAGCGGCCTTGCCGCCGTGGTCGGCGAGGTCGCCCGCCTCGGACTGACGCCGTCGCGGCGGCTCCAGCTCGCCGCCGAGGCCGGCGGCAGCCTCGCGGTGGTGATCCGGCGCTGGCGCCGCGGCTCGCCGGAGCCGGGCGCCGCCCTCACCCGCTGGCAGATCGTCGCCGCCCCCGCCCCTCCCCCCTCCGCTCCGGGCCTGACGCGGGCCCGCTGGACCGTCGAGCTCGTCCGCGCCCGGGGCGCCGAGCCGCGGGCCTGGCTCGTCGAGGCTCCCGATGCGCAGGGTCATCTCCGTCTACCTGCCGACCTGGCCGACCGACCGCTGGCGGCGCCGCAGCGGCGGGCCGCCGCCGGATGAGCCCCTCGTCACCGTGGCGCGGGAGGGGCCGCGCCGGGTGCTGGCGGCGGTCGACCGCTCCGCCTGGGATCTCGGCCTGCGCCCCGGCATGAGTGCCGCGGAGGCGCAGAGCCGCGTCGCCGGCCTCGCCCTGGTCGAGGCCACCCCCGAGGACGACCTCGCCGGGCTGACCCGCCTCGCCGGCTGGTGCCTCGCCTACTCGCCCCTCGTCGCCCTCGACCCGCCGCTCGGCCTGTGGATCGAGAGCGCCGGCGCCGCCCACCTGCACGGGGGCGAGGCGGGGCTGCTCGCCGACCTGTGCGGACGGTTGCAGGCCGGCGGCCTCGCCGCGCGGGCGGCGGTGGCGGATACGCCGGGGGCCGCCTGGGCGGCGGCGCGCCTGCCCCGGGCCGGGCGGGTCGTCGCCCCCGGGCGCCAGGGCGCGGCGCTGGCGGAGTTGCCGCTGTGGGTCCTGCGGATCGGGGCCGGCACGGTGGCGCGCCTGCACCAGCTCGGCATCGAGCGGGTCGGGCAGCTCGCCGCGCAGCCCCGCGCCCCGTTCCGGCTGCGCTTCGGCGAGGAGGCCCTGCGCCGCCTCGACCAAGCCCTCGGCCATACGCCCGAGCCCCTGGCCTACCGGGCGCCGCCGAAGACCCACGCCGCCCGCCTCGCCTTCGCCGAGCCGATCGGCGCCCCCGAGACCCTGGCCCGGGTGGTGGCGCGGCTGAGCGAGGCGCTCGCCCGCGACCTGGAGCGCCGCGAACTCGGCGGGCGCCGGTTCGACCTCGTCTTCCTGCGGGTCGACGGCGCGCCGCAGACGGTCAGCGTCGGCACCGCCCGGCCGAGCCGCGACCCGCGCCACCTCGCCGGCCTGTTCGCCGAGCGGCTCTCCCTCGTCGATCCCGGCCACGGCATCGACGAGGCCCGGCTCGCCGCCGCCCGGGTCGAGCCCCTGGGTGCGCGCCAGATCGCAGCCCTGGATGCCGACGCCGATGCGGACGGGATGGCGGTGCTGGTCGACCGCCTCGCGCTGCGGCTCGGCCCCGGGCGGCTGTTTCGCGCCGCCCCGGTCGAGAGCGAGTGGCCGGAGCGGGCGGTGCGGCGGGTGGCGCCGCTGGCGCCGGCCACCGGGGCGTCCTGGCCCGCCGGCCTGCCGCGGCCGGGCCGCCTGCTCGATCCGCCGGAGCCGGTCGTCGCCCTCGCGGCGGTGCCGGACGCACCGCCCGGCGCCTTCACTTGGCGCGGCACCCGCCGCCGGGTCGCCTCGGCCGACGGGCCCGAGCGGGTGTTCGGCGAATGGTGGCGCAGCGACGCCGAGGCGTCGGCGTTCCGCGACTACTACCGGGTCGAGGACGAGGCCGGCGCTCGCTACTGGCTGTTTCGCGACGCGCCGACCGCCGAGGGCGGGCGCTGGTGGCTGCACGGGCTCGGTGAAGCATGAGCGTCGAGATCCAGGTCACGACGCATTACTCGTTCCTGCGCGGCGCCTCCTCGCCCGAGGAGCTGTTCTCCGCCGCGAGCCTGCTCGGGATCGCCGCCCTCGGCGTCACCGACCGCCACTCCGTCGCCGGCCTCGTGCGGGCGCACGCGGCGGCGAAGGCGACCGGCTGCCGCCTTCTCGCCGGCTGCCGCCTCGACCTGTCCGGGGACGGGGCCGGCATCGCCGTGCTGGTCTACCCCGTCGACCGGGCCGCCTACGCCCGGCTCTGCCGCCTGCTCACCCTCGGCCGCGCACGCGAGGGCAAGGACGGCTGCCGCCTGACGCTGGCCGACCTCGACGCCTGGGGCGACGGGCTGCTCGCGGTGCTGCTGACCGAGGGACCCGAGCCGGTGCCGACCCGCCTCGCCGCCCTGCGGCCGATCTTCGGGTCGCGCCTGTCCTGCGGCCTGACTCGCCGCTTCGGCGTCAACGACCACCTGCGCCTCGCCGCGGTCGCGGCGGCGGCGCGGGCGGCCCGCGTCCCGGTCGCCGCCGCCGGCGACGTGCTCTACCACGAGCCCGGCCGGCGGGTGATGCAGGATGTCGTCACCTGCATCCGCCTCGGCCGCACCATCGAGGCGGCGGGATTCTCCCGCGAGCGCCATGCCGGGCGCCACCTCCAGCCCCCGGCCGAGACCGCCCGGCTGTTCGCCCGCCACCCGGAGGCCCTGGAGCGCGCCGCCTGGATCGCCGCGACCTGCCGCTTCTCCCTCGACGCGCTGACCTACACCTACCCGGACGAGGCCGAGGGCGGACTCTCGGCGCAGGAGCGGCTGGAGGCGCTGACCTGGGCCGGCGCCGCCGAGCGCTACCCCGGCGGCCCGGTGCCCGACGGGGTCGCGATGCAGATCCGCAACGAGCTGACGCTGATCGAGCGCAAGACCTACGCCCCGTACTTCCTCACCGTCGAGGCGATCGTCCGCTACGCCCGCCGCCAGGGCATCCTGTGCCAGGGCCGCGGCTCGGCGGCGAATTCCGCCGTCTGCTACTGCCTGCACATCACCGCCATCGACCCCGTCAAGGAGGGGCTGCTGTTCGAGCGATTCGTCTCGGCGGAGCGCGACGAGCCGCCGGACATCGACGTCGATTTCGAGCACGAGCGCCGCGAGGAGGTGATCCAGTGGATCTACGCCACCTACGGCCGCCACCGGGCGGCGCTCGCCGCGACCGTCATCCGCTACGGCCCCCGCGCGGCGGTGCGCGAGGTCGGCAAGGTGATGGGCCTGTCCGAGGACGTCACCGCCGGGCTGTCGCGGCTGGTCTGGGGCTGGTCGCGCGACGGCGTCGGCGAGGACGAGGCGCGGCTGCTCGGCCTCGACGTCTCGGACCGGCGCCTGCGCCTCACCCTCGACCTCGCCCGGGCACTGATCGGCACGCCGCGCCATCTCGGCCAGCATCCGGGCGGGTTCGTCCTCACCCTCGACCGGCTCGACGAGCTGTGCCCGATCGTCCCGGCCCGGATGGAGCGGCGCCAGACCCTCGAATGGGACAAGGACGACATCGACGTGCTCGGCTTCATGAAGGTCGACGTCCTCGGCCTCGGCATGCTGGGCTGCCTGCGCCGGGCCTTCGACCTGCTGCGCGAGCACAAGGCGCACGAGACCCCGCCGCAGGACATCGCGGGGATCCCGCAAGGCGACGACGACACCTACGCGATGATCCAGCGCGCCGACACGCTCGGGGTGTTCCAGATCGAGAGCCGCGCCCAGATGGCGATGCTGCCGCGGCTGAAGCCCGAAAACCTCTACGACCTCACCATCGAGGTGGCGCTGGTGCGGCCAGGGCCGATCCAGGGCGACATGGTGCATCCCTACCTGCGCCGCCGCACCAGCAAGGCCCCGGTCGAGTACCCGAGCGAGGCCCTGCGCGAGGTCCTGCACCGCACCCTCGGCGTGCCGCTGTTCCAGGAGCAGGCGATGCGGGTCGCGATGGTCGCCGCCGGCTTCACCCCGGCCGAGGCCGACGGGCTGCGCCGCGCCATGGCGACGTTCAAGTTCACCGGCAAGGTCGCGCTCTACCGCGAGAAGCTCATCAGCGGGATGATCGGCAACGGCTACACCCGGGATTTCGCCGAGCGCACCTTCCGGCAGCTCGAAGGCTTCGGCTCCTACGGCTTCCCGGAGAGCCATGCCGCCTCGTTCGCGCTGATCGCCTACGCCTCGTCCTGGCTCAAGTGCCACCATCCCGAGGTGTTCTGCTGCGCCCTGCTCAACGCCCAGCCGATGGGGTTCTACGGCCCGGCCCAGGTCGTGCGCGACGCCCGCGCCCACGGCGTCGCCGTGCACCCGATCGACGTCAACGCCTCGCGCTGGGACTGCACCCTCGAACCGGCGGACGGGAGGCTCGCGGTCCGGCTCGGCTTCCGGATGGCGAAGGGTCTCGCCAACCGCGACGGCGCCCGGATCGCGACTTGCCGCGAGGCCGAGATCTTCCGCTCGGTCGAGGATCTGTGGCGCCGCGCGGCGGTGCCGCTGGAGGCGCTCGAACACCTCGCCGCGGCCGATGCCTTCCGCTCCCTCGGGCTCGGCCGGCGCGAGGCCCTGTGGGCGATCCGCGGCCTCGCCCCGGTGCCGCTGCCGCTCTTCGCCGCCGCCGACCGGGGGGCCGTCACCGCACGGCCGGAGGTGCCCGAGCCGGTGGTGCGGCTCGCCCCCCTCAACGAGGGCGCCGCGGTGGTGGCCGACTACCGGAGTTCGGGCCTGACCCTCGGCCGGCACCCGGTGGACTTCCTGCGCCCCGACCTCGCCCGCGACGGCATGGTGCCCTGCGCGGCCCTGCGGCGCCTGCGCGACGGGGCGCGAGCCACCGTCGCCGGACTGGTTCTGGTGCGCCAGAAGCCCGGCTCGGCCAAGGGCGTGCTGTTCATCACCCTGGAGGACGAGACCGAGGTCGCCAACCTCGTGGTCTGGCCGGCCCTGTTCGCCCGCCAGCGCACCCTGATCCTGTCGGCCGGGATGATGGCGGCCCGCGGCCGGGTGCAGCGCGAGGGCGAGGTGATCCACCTCGTCGCCGAGCACCTCATCGACCTCTCCGACCTCCTCGCCGATGTCGGCCGAAGGGGTGCGGTGGAGGAGAGGCCGGACGCGCTGCCGGAGGGCGGCATCCGGATCAGGACGCGGGATTTCCGGTAAAGGGCGAACACTCCTGAACAGGCGAGTCGAACGGGCTCATCATCGGACCATATCTTCAAAAGCCTTCCGGCCATTCCCGTGCGCCGTGCAGGACGGCCAGCACGGCGACGTGGTCGCTCACCCTGTAGGCCACGAGATAGGGCGTCCCCGACAATACCAGTTCGCGGGTGCCTGCGACGCGCCCTGCCCGGCCGATCATCGGGTTGCCGGCCAGCAGCGCGTTCACCCGCGCGGGAATGTCGTCGACCAGCCGCAGGGCGGCGACCGGGTTGTGCCGTGCGACGAAATCGGTGATCTCTTCGAGGCTGGCGAGCGCGGCAGTTGTCCAGAGAACCCGCATCAGGCCGGGCGGTATTTGGTCCGCAGCCGCTCGAAATCCGCCTCGGTGGCGTAGCGGCCGGCATCGGCATCGGCGAGACCGGCCTTGACCCGTTCGACGAACCGCTCCTGCCAGTCGAGGGAGTGCCCGTGTTCGAGCGCGTCGGCGATGACCTCGGCCGGCGAGCGGCTGGACAAGGCCGCGACGGCGTCGATGCGGGCTTGCAGTTCGGGAGCGAGCTTGACGATCTCGGCCATGCTCTCATCGTGCCACGGCGTCAGGGGGCTGTCACGCCGCGGCGGCGATCGATCCGCTCTTCCTCAATGGCCCTCGAACCCGATCAAGGTCCGCACCGGCACGTCGAGGGCGCGCAAGCGGTCGGCGCCGCCGAGGTCCGGCAGGTCGATGACGAAGCAGGCGGCCACCACCTCGGCGCCGATCCGGCGCAGCAGGTTCACCGCCGCCGTCGCGGTGCCGCCGGTGGCGATGAGGTCGTCGACGAGGATCACCCGGTCGCCCGGCTTCACCGCGTCGGAATGGATCTCCATCTCGTCGGTGCCGTATTCGAGGGCGTAGGCGATCGAGACCGTGGTGTGGGGCAGCTTGCCCTTCTTGCGGATCGGCACGAAGCCCGAGGAGAGCTGGTGCGCCACCGCGCCGCCGAGGATGAAGCCGCGCGCCTCGATGCCGGCGACCTGATCGATCCGCCCGCCCGCGAAGGGATGCACCAGTTCGTCCACCGCCCGCCGGAAGGCGCCGGGATTGCCGAGCAGCGTGGTGATGTCGCGAAACACGATGCCGGGCTTGGGGTAGTCCGGGATCGAGCGGATCGAGTCCTTCAGCGCGGAGAGGGTGCGCGAGTCCATGGGCGTCGGCCTTCGGTTGAGTGAGCTTACTGGTTGGCCTTGCGCAGCAGGCCGATCAGTTCGCGGTGCAGCACCTCGTTGCCGCAGGCGACGGAGCGGGCGGCGAGCGGCTCGGCGCCGTTGTCGGCGTTGGTGACGAAGCCGCCGGCCTCGCGCACCAGGATCACCCCGGCGGCCATGTCCCAGGTCTGGAGGTCGCGCTCCCAGTACAGGTCGGCGCGGCCGCAGGCGACGTAGGCGAGGTCGAGGGCGGCCGAGCCGAGCCGGCGGATGCCGCCGGTCACCGCCATCACCGTCGCGACCTCCTTGAGCAGCCGCGGGTGGTTGCCGCGGCCGAGATAGGGCGAGCCGTAGACGACCAGGGCGTCGGCGAGGTCGGTGCGGGCCGAGACCCGGATGCGGCGGTTGTTGAGGTAGGCGCCCTTGCCGCGCTCGGCGATGAACAGCTCGTCCTTGATCGGGTCGTAGATCACGCCCGCCACGATGGTGCCCTCGCGCTCCAGCCCGACCGAGAGGCAGAAATGCGGGATCCCGTGCAGGAAGTTGGTGGTGCCGTCGAGGGGATCGACGTGCCAGGTATGGGTCTTGTCCTGGCCCTCGACCGAGCCGCCCTCCTCCATGACGAGGCCGTAGCCGGGCCGGGCCTTGATGAGGGCGTCGCGCAGCACTTCCTCGGCCTTGCGGTCGGCCGCCGAGACGAAGTTGCCGGGACCCTTGCGCGAGACCTGGAGGTTCTCGATCTCGCCGAAGTCGCGCTTGAGGCCGCGGGCGGCCTTGCGCACCGCGTCGACCATCACGGTCATCAGGGGGGAGCTGATCATCGGGCGGGAGCTTTCGGGGAACGAGGGGCGGTCGGGAAACGGATCCGGCGCTGTCCTTGGCGAGAAATCCCTGTGGGATCAAGGCCCCTGCCGCTCGGCGGCGAGGCGCTCGGCCCGCTGGCGCTCCTCCGGGGTGATGCCGGCGACCGCCTGGGCGAGCCAGGCGTCGTCGAGACCCTGCGCCTTGGCGACCATGCCCCAGGCGGCGGCCTCGACGAGGTTCTTGGGCAGGCCGCGGCCGCTGGCGTAGAGCCGGGCGACCCGGTTCTGCGCCACCGCGTTGCCGCGGCCGGCGGCGTGGCGGAAGTAGCGCGCCGCCCGGGCCTCGTCCTTCGGCACGCCCTCGCCGTTGAACAGCAGGATCGAGAACTCGACCTCGCCGGCGATGTCGCCGTTGTCGGCGGCGCGGCGGAACCACTGCGCCGCCTTGGTGGTGTCCTTGTCGACGCCGCGGCCCTGGAGGTGGAGCACGCCCAGCGCGTGCTGGGCCGGCGCCACCTCCTGGTGGGCGGCCTGCCGCAGCAGTTCGGCCGCCCGGCGCAGGTCGTCCGGCGCGCCGGTGCCGAGCAGGATCAGCGCGAGGTTGAAGCAGGCGGTGGGGTCGGCGAGCCGCGCCGCCTTCTCCAGCCAGGCGCGACCGGCGGCCGGGTCCTTCGCCTGCCCTCGTCCCTCGATCGCCATCGTGCCGAGGATCGACATCGCCCGGGCGTCGCCGAGATTGCCCGCGAGCCGGTACCACTCGGCCGCCTTGGCCGGGTCCTGCCGCACGCCGAGGCCCTGGTTGTAGAGTTCGCCGAGCAGCGTCATCGCGGCGGCGTCGGTCTTGTTGGTCTCCAGCCGCTTCGTCGCCTCGCGGAACGCCGTGACGTAGTAGCCGCGCTGGTAGGCGCCGTAGGCGAGGTCGGCCTTCGGATCGTTGGGTCTGCCCGGCGGCAGCGCCGAGGCGCCGGGCAGCATCTTGGGCGGCCCGGCCGGCGGGGCGGCGGCGGCCGGGCCGGTGTCCGCCCCGATGACGGCGGCGAGGAGGGCCAACCCGGCCGCCGGATGCGCTCGGCTCATGCGCGGCTCCCGAAGGGCAGGAACGAGGGGAAACGCCGCGGCGCGACCTCGCGCACGAGGCGGCGCAGGGGGGCGACCGGCAGCGGCAGGGTCAGGAAGCGCTCGTAGGTGCAGGCCGCGATGGCCGCCTCGTCGGGCAGCCAGCGGGTGCTCCGGCGGCGCCGGCCCGGCCACACCACCACGATGCCGCCGCTGGTGTGCTCGACGTAGGAGAAGCGGTGCCCGGTGCAGTCGTGCAGCCAGATCACCGTCCTGTAGACGTCGCCCATCCAGGTCAGGTCGTCGGGCGCGCCGCGCTCGCGCCGCCCCTCCAGGCAGGCGTCGAGATCCGGCAGCGCCGCGAGGTCGTCGGCCGGGAAGCAGTCGTCGAGCACCACCGTGCCGCCCGGCCTCAGGCAGGCCCAGGCGTTGACGAAGTCGCGCCGGGACTGCGCGTAGGTGTGCAGCCCGTCGATGAACACGCAGTCGAAGCTGCGGGTGTTGGCGCGGAAGAAGTCGTCGCTGGTCGCCACGACCGTCTCGCCGCGGATCCCCTCGCGCGCCACCTTGAAGTGCGGGTCGACCCCGGTCCGGTTCGGGATCGCGACCCGGTTGAAGGTGGTGGCGTGATCGACGCCGATCTCCAGGTAGTCCCGGTAGCGCCCGCCCGAGAGGGCGTTGATGACCTCGTGCCGTTCCATGGCCGCACTCAGGCGCCGGCGCCGAGGCGGCCCTGCGCCGCCGCCACCGTGGCGGCGCCGTCCGGCCCGGCCCACAGGGCCGCGTCGAGGGCGACGAACTCGGCGCCGGTCGCCGCGAGGTCGGCCACCGCGTCGAGGCTGCCGGCGAGCGCCACGCAGGGCGTCTCGAAGATCTCGGCCCACCATTCCGCGCGCTCGCGCACCGTCTCGGGCGAGGTCCCCGGCAGGTCGCCGAACAGCACGTAGTCGACCGCCGCCTCGCCGGCCTCCATCGCCCCGTGCCGGGTGGCGAGGCCGCCGGTGCCGAGGATGCGCCCGTCGCGCAGGCGCCCGCGCAGGTCGCCGAGGTCGCCGTCCGCGACGTGAATGCCGTCGGCCCCGCCGCGGGCCGCGACCGAGACGAGGTCGATCCCCTCCGCCGGGCAGGCGACCACCACCGCGGCCCCCGCCTCCTGGGCCGCCGGGGCCAGCGCCTTCAGCACCTTGACGAGGCTGCGCTCGTCGGCCGGGGCGAGGTGCAGGATCACCGCCGCCACGTCCCCGGCGGCGCAGGCCGCGGCGAGGGACGGCGCGAGGTCGGGGCCGGCATCCGGGCCGGAGACGAGGATCAGGCGGGGCGCGGGAGGGGCTTTGGGCTCGGCCATGCGGGCAATCGGGTCTTCTCGGGGGTCTTCTCGAAAGCACGACGGGCGGGCGGTCGTCGGACCGTCCGCCCCGTGCGGCCTTACGGGTGCCTGATGGTGAAACCGGGGCGGTGCCGCCCCGGGGTCGCGGATCACTCCGCGGCGGCCTGCTGCTTGGCGGCGAAGGACGGATCGAGCTTGCCGGCGGCGTAGCGCTTGGCCATCTCGGACAGTGCGACCGGGCGGATCTTGCCGGCGTTGCCCGCGGTGCCGAACTCCTCGAACCGCTGCTGGCACAGCTTGGTCATCGCCTCCATGGCGGGCTTGAGGTACTTGCGCGGGTCGAACTCGGCCTTGTTCTCCGACAGGATCTTGCGGATCTGGCCGGTCATCGCCATCCGGTTGTCGGTGTCGATGTTGATCTTGCGCACGCCGTGCTTGATGCCGCGCTGGATCTCCTCGACCGGCACGCCCCAGGTCGGCTTCATCTCGCCGCCGTACTGGTTGATGATGTCCTGCAGGTCCTGCGGCACCGAGGACGAGCCGTGCATCACCAGGTGGGTGTTGGGCAGACGGCGGTTGATCTCCTCGATCACGTTCATCGCCAGCACCGCGCCGTCGGGCTTGCGGGTGAACTTGTAGGCGCCGTGCGAGGTGCCCATCGCGACCGCGAGCGCGTCGACCTTGGTCGCCTCGACGAACTTCACCGCCTCGTCCGGGTCGGTGAGGAGCTGGTCGTGCGAGAGCACGCCCTCGGCGCCGTGGCCGTCCTCGGCCTCGCCCTCGCCGCTCTCCAGCGAGCCGAGCACGCCGAGTTCGCCCTCGACCGAGACGCCGGCCCAGTGCGCCATCTCCGAGACCTTGCGGGTGATCTCGACGTTGTAGGCGTAGTCCGCCGGGGTCTTGCCGTCGCTTTTGAGCGATCCGTCCATCATCACCGAGGTGAAGCCGTACTGGATCGCGGTGGCGCAGGTCGCCTCGTTGTTCCCGTGGTCGAGATGCATGCAGACCGGGATCTGCGGGTAGATCTCGACGAGGCCGTCGATGAGCTTGGCCAGCACGACGTCGTTGGCGTAGGAGCGGGCGCCGCGGCTCGCCTGGAGGATGACCGGCGAGTCGGTCGCGGCGGCCGCCGCCATGATGGCGAGGCCCTGTTCCATGTTGTTGATGTTGAAGGCCGGGACGCCGTAGCCGTACTCGGCGGCGTGGTCGAGAAGCTGCCTGAGCGTGATGCGGGCCATGGTGGTGCTCCGAAGGTGGGGATCGCGTGAACTGAACTATAGCGAGCTGATCGGACGGTGTCCTGCACCGCTCGGCCTGAATTAAGAGACGTATCAGTTCAGCCGACCTTGTTGACGGCTGCCAGTGACGGCTCTTGCCAGGGCGCAGGTCCCCCTCTCCCGAGTGGGAGAGGGGAAAGGGGTGAGGGTGGCTCGGTCAACGCAAGGACCCCGAACCGTCGAACTGCGCAGCTCGACCGTTGTTGCTCGATACTGAACCCGAGCCACCCTCGCGCGATCTTCGATCGCCCCTACCCCCCTCCCACCCGGGAGAGGGGATCCCGCGCTAGAATTTCCGGTCGCGAGGTCAAGCTTGTCGAGCGGGCTTCCGTCTAGCCCTTCGCGCGCAGGGCGTCGACGCCCGGCAGCGGCTTGCCTTCGAGCCATTCGAGGAAGGCGCCGCCGGCGGTCGAGATGTAGGTGAAGTCCTCGGCGACGCCGGCATGGTTGAGCGCCGCCACCGTGTCGCCGCCGCCGGCGACCGAGACGAGCTGGCCGGCCTTGGTGCGCGACGCCGCGTGGCGGGCCGCCGCCACCGTGCCCTGGTCGAAGGGCGCGAACTCGAAGGCGCCGAGCGGGCCGTTCCACACCAGGGTCCGGGCGTCGTTCATCGCCGCGGCGACCCGCTCGACCGACTGCGCCCCGACATCGAGGATCATCCCGGTCTCGGGGATCGCGTCGACCCCGTAGGTGTGGTGGGGCGCGCCGGCCTTGAACTCCTCGGCCACGATCGCGTCGACCGGCAGCAGGATGGCGCAGCCCTTCTCCCGCGCCCGCTCCATGATGCGCTGCGCGGTGCCGGCGAGATCCTTCTCGCACAGCGACTTGCCGACGCCGAGGCCGGCCGCGTGCAGGAAGGTGTTGGCCATGCCGCCGCCGATCACCAGGGCGTCGACCTTGCCGACGAGGTTCTCCAGCAGGTCGATCTTGGTCGAGACCTTCGAGCCGCCGACGATCGCCAGGACCGGGCGCGTCGGCGCCTCCAGCCCCTTGGTCAGGGCGTCGAGCTCGGCCTGCATCTGGCGGCCGGCATAGGCCGGCAGCAGGTGGGCGAGTCCTTCGGTCGAGGCGTGGGCGCGGTGGGCGGCCGAGAAGGCGTCGTTGACGTAGACGTCGCCGTTCTCGGCGAGCGCCTTGGCGAAGTCGGCGTCGTTCTTCTCCTCGCCGGCGTGGAAGCGGGTGTTCTCCAGCATCAGCACGCCGCCGTCGCCCAGCGCCGCGACCGCCTCGGCGGCGGCGGGGCCGACGCAGTCGGAAGCGAAGGCGACCGGGCTGCCGAGCAGCGCCTGGGTCGCCTCGGCGACGGGCTTGAGCGACTCGGAGGCGACCGGCTTGCCCTTCGGGCGGCCGAAATGCGCGAGCAGGATCACCTTGCCGCCGGCCCCCGCGATCTCGCGGATGGTCGGCAGGACGCGCTCGATCCGGGTCGCGTCGGTGACGCGGCCGTTGTCCATCGGCACGTTGAGGTCGACGCGCAGCAGGACGCGCTGGCCCTTGAGGTCGCCGGCATCGTCGAGGGTACGGAAACGGGTCATCGGCTCAGGGCCTTCTTCAGGAGGCCGGGGCGGCGGGCCCCGTGACGATCGGGGTTCTAGCGGGGAAGCAGGCCGGCGAGGTTGAGGCGCTGCGCCACCAGCATCAGCGCCACCGTCAGCACCGCGGCGACGGCGGCGGTGAGAATCAGGGCGCCGAGGCCGGGCAGGCGCCGGGTGCGGTCGGAGAGCGCCCGCACCTCGCTGCGCAGGGCGGCGAGGTCGGACTGGCGCGCCGCGTCGTTCATGCGCTCGGCGGCGGTCCCCATCCGGTCCTCGACCCGGGAGAGCAGCGCCTCGGAGCGGGCGTACTTGTCCTCGATCCTCGACGCCTTGTCCTCGATCCGGGCGAGCTGGTCGGCGAAGGGAGAGGAGGCCGGCACGGGAGCCGGAGGCGTCACCGGGACGGGCAGCGGGGGCTCGGGCTCGCGGGGGATCGGCGTGACGGCGCTGCGGGCGACCGGGGCATCGGACATCGAGGGCTCATCCGGGTTGGCGAAGGGCGACGAACGGCGGGAGCCGCCCGGAGCCGCGACAGGCTCCGGGCGGTCGCCGCGGTCAGATCAGCTTCGCCATGGCCACCGAGGTGTCGGCCATCCGGTTCGAGAAGCCCCACTCGTTGTCGTACCAGGACAGCACCCGCACCAGCGTCCCGTCCATCACCTTGGTCTGGTCGATGTGGAAGGTCGAGGAATGGGGGTCGTGGTTGAAGTCGATCGAGACGTTCGGCGACTCGGTGTAGCCGAGCACGCCCTTGAGCTTGCCGTTGGCCGCCGCCTTGATCGCCTCGTTGATCTCGGCGACGGTGGTGGACCGCTTGGCGATGAACTTGAAGTCGACGACCGAGACGTTCGGGGTCGGCACGCGGATCGCGGTGCCGTCGAGCCGGCCGTTCAGCTCCGGCAGCACGAGGCCGACCGCCTTGGCGGCGCCGGTCGAGGTCGGGATCATCGACAGGGCCGCGGCGCGGGCCCGGTAGAGGTCCTTGTGCATCTGGTCCAGCGACGGCTGGTCGTTGGTGTAGGAGTGGATCGTGGTCATGAAGCCGCGCTCGATGCCGACGGCGTCGTTGAGCACCTGGGCGACCGGGGCGAGGCAGTTGGTGGTGCACGAGGCGTTCGAGACCACGAGGTGGTCGGCGGTCAGCTTGTCGTGGTTGACGCCGTAGACGACCGTCAGGTCGGCGCCGTCGGCGGGAGCCGAGACGAGGACGCGCTTGGCGCCGGCGTCGAGGTGCAGCTTGGCCTTGTCCTTCGCGGTGAAGATGCCGGTGCACTCGAGCGCGATGTCGACGCCGAGGTCGCGATGGGGCAGCTCGGCCGGGTTCTTGATCGCGGTGACGCGGATGCGCTGGCCGTCGACGACGATGGAATCGCCCTCGACCGAGACGGTGCCGGGGAACTTGCCGTGGACCGAATCGTAGCGCAGCAGGTGGGCGTTGGTCTCGACGGGGCCGAGATCGTTGATGGCGACGACCTCCACGTCGGTGCGGCCGGCCTCCTTGATGGCGCGCAGAACGTTGCGCCCGATGCGCCCGAAGCCGTTGATGGCGACCTTGACCGTCATGTCGTCACTCTCCCGAGATGGCGGGGCCGGACGGCCCCGGAAATGGCCGCGATGCCGCGCGGGACGGGGGCCGGCCCGGAAGGCAGGCCGGGGTTCCGGACGGAGGCGCGAGGCCGGTGTTGAGGGGGGTTCGAGGCCGCCGTGGCCAGCCCGGCCACGCCCGCCGGCCCCGATCGGGCGGCTGGGGCGATGGAAGGGGCAATCGTCACGGGCGCTCGCCTGAAGATTTGCCGGCGCGCGGGGGCGGCCGTGCAGGGCGCCGGCTTCCTAACATGCCGACCTGTGCTGTCAAACCGCGCCCCGGCCGAGTTCTGACGTCGGGTGTGGGAAGATTCCGGGGCGTGGGACGATCCCGGTCGGTCGCCGCCGGCGGGGGATCGTCGGGGTCCGGTGATTGCGGCGGCGACCCCTCGCCTTTAGGCTTCGGCGGTCGCGTAGCCGGAAGGAGTGGATCGATGGGTGCAGCGATGGACGACGCGCTGCGCCGGCTCGATTCCGCCGTCGCCGCCCTCGACGCCGCCGTGTCGCGCCGGCTCGACGCCGAGCGCAGCCGGGGCGACCTCGAGACCGAGCTCGAGATCATGCGCGAGGACCGGGCGCGGCTCGGCGCCGAACTCGACGCCGCGACCGCCCGGCTGGCGGAGGTCGAGGCCGCCGCCGACGAGGTCGGCCACCGGGTCGGCCGCGCCATCGGCGCCGTCGAGGACGTGCTGTCCCGGCCCGAGCCGCCGGAGGCGGGAGCCAAACCGCCGGAGGCAGGGTGAAGCCGCCGGAGGCCGGGTGAGGCCGCCGCCGGGCACGAGTGTTGGAGTGGAAGCGGAATGCCCCAGGTGACCGTCAGCATCGCCGGCCGGACCTATCGCATGGCCTGCGGCGTCGGGGAGGAGCGCCATCTCGAATCCCTGGCGCAAGCGTTCGACGCGCGCATCAACGAGATGCGCAAGGCGTTCGGCGAGATCGGCGACATGCGCCTGCACGTGATGGCGGCGCTGACGCAATCCGACGAGCTGGCCGAGGCGCAGCGCCGGATGGCGGAGCTGGAGCGCGAGAACGCCGAGCTGCGCCGGACGGCGGAGGCCCACGCCGCCGAGCACGCGGCGGGGGAGACCCGGCTCGCCGAGAGCATCGGCCGCACCGCCGAGCGGATCGAGACCCTGGCCCAGTCGCTGATGCCGGCCCCGGCCGCGCCCTGACGATTGCCCCGGGATCCCCCTGGCGCCGGCCCGGGTCCGACGCTACATGAGGTGAGCGGAGCTGCGGTGCTCGTCAGGAGACACATTCCCCGGGGCCTTATCGACTCCCTCGGGAGCTGTCCCTGCCCTGGTCCGTGGACCGGGGCAAAACGGCGCCCACCTACTCTGTAGGTTTCCCGGGATCGATTCTCCAACGGCTCTCGTGGCTTCGCGCTCGCCCCCTCCGGGGCGCCCCACCCTCAACGGGCTCACTCTCCCGCGCATGAGCGACTCACCGGCCGACAAGGCCGCCCTCCGGCGCCTCGCCCTCGCCCGCAGGGACGCCCTGCCGCCCGAGGCCCGGGCGGTGGCCTCGGGGCAGGTGGCCGACCTGCTGTTCGCCCTGCCGGAGCTCGCCCGCCACGGCCTCGTCAGCGCCTACTGGCCGATCCGCAGCGAACTCGACCTGCGCCCTCTGCTTCAGCGGCTGCGCGCCCGCGGGCAGGCGGTGGCCCTGCCGCAGGTGACGCCGAACGGCCTCGTCTTCCGCCTCGTCGGCGAGGGCGAGCACCTCGCCCGCGGCGGCTTCGGCCTCAGCGAACCGGGGCCGGACGCCCCGGTGGTGCGGCCGCGCGCCCTGCTGGTGCCCCTCGCCGCCTTCGACCGCCGCGGTCACCGCATCGGCTACGGCAAGGGCTACTTCGACCGGGCCCTCGCCGACCTCGATCGCGACGGGCCGCTCGACGCCATCGGCGTCGCCTTCGCGGCGCAGGAGGTCGAGCGTGTGCCCGACCAGCCCTATGACCGCCGCCTCGGCCGCATCGTCACCGAGGCCGGCCTGATCGACACCGGAGCCTGACGCCATGCGCCTTCTCTTCCTCGGCGACGTCGTCGGGCGCCCCGGCCGCAACGTGGTCGCCGACCGGCTGCCGGCCCTGCGCGAGCGCTGGCGGCTCGATTGCGTGGTCGTCAACGGCGAGAACGCCGCCGGAGGCTTCGGCATCACCGAGGCGATCTGCGACGAGATCCTCAATGCCGGCGCCGACGCCGTGACCCTCGGCAACCATTCCTTCGACCAGCGCGAGGCCCTCGTCTTCATCGAGCGCCAGCCGCGCCTCGTCCGCCCGGCCAACTACCCACCCGGCACCCCGGGCCGCGGCGCGACGGTGGTCGAGACCCATCGCGGCGCCCGGGTGCTGGTGGTCAACGTGATGGGCCGGATCTTCCTCGATCCCCTCGACGACCCCTTCGCCGCCGCCGAGCGCGAATTGTCCGCCTGCCCGCTGCGCGACGCCGCCGACGCGGTGGTGGTCGACGTCCACGCCGAGGCGACGAGCGAGAAGGAAGCGCTCAGTTGGTTCCTCGACGGCCGGGCGAGCCTCGTCGTCGGCACCCACACCCACGTTCCGACCGCCGACCACCGCATCCTGCCCGGCGGCACCGCCTACCTCTCCGATGCCGGGATGTGCGGCGACTACGACTCGGTCCTCGGGATGCAGCGCGACGAGCCGGTGCGCCGCTTCCTCCAGAAGACGCCGGGCGCCCGCCTCGAGGCCGCCACCGGCGAGGGTACCCTGTGCGGCCTCGCGGTGGACACCGACGACCGCACCGGCCTCGCCACCCGGGTCAGCGCCGTGCGGCTCGGCCCCCATCTCGAGGAGACCTGGCCGCGGCACTGGGACTGATCCGGGTCCTCCCCGCAATTCCCGTCCTCCGACGCTTGACAACCGCCGCGCCCCGGCTTGATCGCGGCGGGCGCACCCGTCACAGTGCCGGCGACCCGGGTCGGACGGTGCCGTCCGGCCGCCGCAGAACGAGATCTTCGTCGCGATGGCCGCGAGTGCTGCGTCCCCTCCCCTGACCTCGCCGCGGATCTACCTCCTCCGCATGGCGGTGTTCCTGATCCTGGCCGGGTTCCTGGCCTTCGTGCTCTACCGCCAGATCGTCCCGGCCTTCATGGCCAATCCGGGCCTCAACGGCCTGATCCTCGGCATCCTGCTGATCGCGATGGTGCTGGCCTTCGGGCAGGTGACGCGGCTGTTCCGCGAGGTGCGGTTCGTCAACCGGGTCGCGACCGGAGCGGGCGATGCCGGCCTGCCGCGGGTTCTGGCCGCCCTGGCCCCGACCCTGCGCGAGCGGGCGGCGGGCGAGCCGGTGCGCCAGCCGGCGTTCCAGCCGCTCCTCGACAGCGTCGCCTCGCGCCTCGACGAGGGACGGGAGATCCTGCGCTACATCGCCGGCCTGCTGATCCTCCTCGGCCTGCTCGGCACGTTCTGGGGCCTGATCGACACCCTCTCGGCGGTCGGCGGCGTCATCCGGTCGATGCGCGGCGGCGGCGGCGACGCGGCGGTAATGTTCGACGAACTCAAGAGCGGGCTCGCGGTGCCGCTCTCGGGCATCGGGCTCGCCTTCTCGGCCTCGCTGTTCGGTCTCGCCGGCTCGCTCGTCATCGGCTTCCTCGACCTCCAGGCCGGGCAGGCGCAGACCCGGTTCTACAACGAGCTGGAGGACTGGCTCGTCACCGGCACCGCGCCGGAAGCACCCGGCGTCCCGGTCCTCGCCGCCGCGCCCGCCCCGGCCCGCGTCCCGGACGGGGGCCTGCGCGAACTGACCGACGCGGTGGCGCGGCTGAGCGCCCTCGTCGGCGAGGGCGCCGGGCACAGCCGCTCCAGCACGCAGGCGATGGCGAACCTCGCCGAGGGCATCCAGGGCCTCGTCCAGCACATGCGCTCCGAGCAGCAGATGATCCGCGACTGGGTCGAGGCGCAGGCGAGCCGCGAGCGCGAACTGAAGCAGGTGCTCGACCGCCTGAGCCGGGAGCGGGTGGAATGATCGCCTCCCACCGGACGGCGCGGTGATGGCCGGCCGCCTCGCCCGGCGCGACCGCGGCGTCAACGTCTGGCCCGGCTACGTCGATGCCCTGACGACCCTGCTGCTGTCGGTGGTGTTCCTGCTGACGATCTTCGTCACCGGGCAGTTCTTCCTGTCGCAGGAGCTGTCCGGCCGCGACACGGTGCTGGAACGGCTCAACCGCCAGATCCTCGAACTCACCGACCTGCTCGCCCTCGAACGCTCGGGCCGGCAGGCGCTGGAGGACGGCACGGCCTCCCTGCGGGCGAGCCTCCAGGGTTCGGAGGCCGAGCGCCGCCGGCTCCAGGGACTGATCGCCACCGGCCAGGAGACCCAGGGCCGGGAGAGCGAACTCGGGCGCCAGCTCGAGGCCGAGAAGGGCGCTTCGGCGCGGGCGATGAGCCAGGTCGACCTGCTCACCCAGCAGATCGCCGCGATGCGCCAGCAGCTCGCCGCCCTCGAGGACGCGCTCGCCGCCTCCGAGACCCGCGACCGCGAGAGCCAGGCGCGCATCGCCGACCTCGGCAGCCGCCTCAACGTCGCGCTCGCCCAGCGGGTGCAGGAACTCGCGCGCTACCGCTCCGACTTCTTCGGCCGCCTGCGCCAGATCCTCGGCACCCGCACCGACATCCGCATCGTCGGCGACCGCTTCGTGCTGCAATCCGAGGTGCTGTTCCAGGCCGGGCAGGCGACCCTGCGGCCGGAGGCCGGCCCGGAACTCGACCGCATCGCCGCGGCGATCGTCGAACTCAACCGCCAGATCCCCGCCGACATCCCGTGGGTGCTTCGGGTCGACGGCCACACCGATTCCCGGCCGATCGCCTCGACGCAGTTCCCCTCGAACTGGGCCCTGTCGGCGGCCCGCGCCATCGCGGTGGTGCAGTATCTCGCCGGGAAGGGCATCCCGCCCCAGCGCCTGCTCGCCGGCGCCTTCGGCGAGTTCCAGCCCCTCGACAGCGCCACCACCGACGAGGCCCATGCCCGCAACCGGCGCATCGAGCTGAAGCTGACCGAGCGGTGAGGCGGTGGACGGCATTCCCGGGCCGCCCGTCTCGCGGTCCGATCCGGCCCGGTGGCCGTCGGCGGCACCAGCACTATCCTTTCGGGTGGTGAGCGCGCAGTCTGATACGGTTTTCGGAAGATTCCTTCCGGACATCGTATCACCAGCCTGCGCGGCGCCTGAGCGAAGCCGATTTTCGTATCGCGAAAGCGATCCCGCAGGGATCGCCGAGCGATCAATCGAAAATCGTATGACAGACGCTCCGGGACCGGCGGAGTCGTGAGAGTGGGAATTCAGTGGTGGCGGGCCCTCCTCGCCGGCCTCGCGATGCTGGGGAGCCTCGCGGCGGCGAACGCCCTCACCCGCAACGACCTCGCGGGCATCGGCCTCTCCCCCGGCCCCCGGCGCACGGGCGCCCCTCGATGCCGGCTTCACCGACGCGCTGAGCCGACGCGAGGTCACGCTCGCCGAGGCGCTCGCCGGCCGCCCGGCCCTTCTGCTGCCGGTGGACTACGCCTGCCGCAACGCCTGCGACCCGATGCTGTCGGTCGGGACGGCGGCGCTCGCGGCCTCGGGCCTCGCCCCGGGCGCGGATTTCCGCCTCGTCACCCTCGGGCTCGATCCCGAGGGCGACGAAGCGACCGCGCGCCGGATGGTGGAGGAGCAGGTCACCGAACCGGGCCTGCTCGATGCCGCGGCCGTGCTCACCGGGGGCGGCCCGGCCGTCGCGGCGGTGACCGCCGCGATCGGCTACCGCTTCCGCCACGACCCGGAGACCGCCAGCTACGCCCACCCGGCCGGCGGCGTGGTGCTCGCCCCGGACGGCCGCGTCGCCCGGGTGATCTCGCCCCTCGCGATGACGCCGAAGGACCTGCGCCTCGCCCTGGTCGAGGCCGGCGAGGGCCGGGTCGGCAGCCTCGCCGACCGCCTCGTGCTGCTGTGCTACGGCTTCGATCCGCAGCAGGGCGTCTACACGCCGCTGATCCGGCGCATCCTCACGGCGGCCGGCGCCGCCACCGTGGCGGGCATCGCCGTGCTGGTGCTGGTGCTGCACCGCCGCTCGCGGCCGGTGGGATGACGCGGCCGAAGCGCGTCACTGCCAGTCGCGATAGTCGAGGCAGGCGCAACCGATGGCCGCGGCGCGATTGATCAGTTCCCCGTCGACGGAGAGGAGGGTGGGACGAAGATCGCCGTCCGCGAAGGAGCACAGATGCAGGAGAACCGCATCCGTCATACGAAATCCGATTGATCGCTTCGCGATGCGGATTTCGGCTTCGCTCAGTTGCCGCGCAGGCTGGTGATACGATTTCCGGTTGATCGCTTCAGGCGATCCCTGCGGGATCGTGGCGATTGCTGCGCAATCGCTTTCGCGATGCGGAAACCGGCTTCGCTCATGCGTGCGGAGCAAAGCTCCGCCGCGCGGGCTGATACGGAATCCGGAAGCAATCTTCCGGATTCCGTATCAGCCCCAGATTCATGAATTCGTCCCGGCCCACACCCAGACGGCTCGCGATGTCGACCTCCGGCGCCCGTTCGACCAGTTGCCGGAACTTGGCCTGGACCTGCTGCCGCGCCGGGCGATCGGGATGGCGCGCGAAACTGGACACCTCGGTGAGGACGTTCGGCAGCAGCACGATCTCGGGGAAGAGCCCGACGATCTGCACGACGGTGTCGAAATCCTCCGCCGTGTAGTGGCCGGACGACCGCTTGTGCCCGTCGATGTAGCGCCGATCGGCCGAGCCGACGACGAGGAGCAGAAGCAGGTTGGTGTCGATGACGACCGGCCCCTGCATCACTCGAATTCCGACCGTGGGCGGCTCTTCATCGAGATCACCTGGCCGTCGCCCTGCATCGTCAGGATCTTGAACGACCGCTTGAGAGCCGAGGGCGTCGCCCCCATGCTCTCCAGACGTTCGCTCGCCCGCGTTCTCGGCGCACTCCACGGCCGGGAGAACCCGACCGTGATCATCCACCGATCGAGAGCATCGTCGTGCTCCACCTCTTCGAGGTCGAGGTTCGGAGATGCTTTCCCCACCCGAGGTGCAGATATCCTGGACGTAGGTCCTGGCAGTCCTGATCGCCTCTCTGACGTCTCCCCCCGTTCCGCCATGAGCCGCGCTGGCCGGATCATCATAGCGCATCGGGGATCGCTTGCGGTCAGTGGACCGTGCTACGCCCGGGCGCGGTTGAGGCCGATCGCGTCCATGCTGGCCTGATCGCGGGCGGTCTCGGCGGCGCGCTCGGCGCTGCGCTCGCGATCCTCCAGGATCTCGACCTTCTTCAGCTCCTCGAACGCCTCGCCGAGGGCGGCCTTCGCCTCCTCGAGCTGGGTCTCGAGCTCGGCGGCGGAGCGGCGCAGGTTGTCGCGCCGCTGCGCGGCGGCGCGGGCATAGGTCGGGTAGGCGAAATGGGCCGGGTCGGAGATGCCGGCGCGCTGCTCCTCCTGGGCGATCTCACGGTCGAGATCGGCGCCCATGCGGGCGAAATCCGCGACCATGGACTCGATCTGGGCGACGCGCCGCCGCTTCTCGTCGACCTGGAAGCGGCGCAGCCGGATGAGCGTATCCCGCGATTTCATCGTCGTCACTCCACGCCCTCGCAACGGTGGGGAAGCCGGCGCCGCCACGGCGCAGCCCCGCGGCACCGGGGCCGGCGACCTGCCGGACCGGCCGCGTCGCGGCTGCGCCCGGGGGCGGCGCATCGGCTTCTCAGGCCTCACCGAGGATCGCGGCGAGACGCTGGTAACCATCGGCGATGGAGGTTGCTTCTTCCTTACTTTGCCCCAGAAAAGCCTCAAGATCTGGCATCAGGGCCATCGCCTCGTCGACCTCCGCCGAGGCTCCGGCGCGGTAGGCGCCGAGGCGGATCAGCTCCTCCATGTCGGCGTAGGTGGCCAGCACGCGCCGCGCCCGGCGCACCACCGGCAGGGCGGCGGGGTCGCAGGCCCGCGGCATGGTGCGGGAGACCGAGCGCAGGACGTTGATCGCCGGGTAGCGCCCGCGCTCGGCGATGGCGCGCTCCATCACGATGTGGCCGTCGAGGATGCCGCGCACCGCGTCCGCCACCGGCTCGTTGTGGTCGTCGCCCTCGACCAGCACCGTGAACAGGCCGGAGATCGCGCCCTCCCCCGTGCCGGGCCCGGCCCGTTCGAGCAGGCGCGGCAGCTCGCCGAACACCGTGGGCGTGTAGCCCTTGGCGGTCGGCGGCTCCCCGGCGGCGAGGCCGATGTCGCGCTGGGCCATGGCGAAGCGGGTGATCGAATCGATCATGCACAGCACCTGGGCGCCGGCATCGCGGAAGTGCTCGGCCAGGGCCAGGGTGACGTACGCGGCGTTGCGGCGCATCAGCGCCGGCTCGTCGGAGGTCGCCACCACCACCACCGAGCGGGCGAGCCCCTCCGGCCCGAGGTCGTCCTGGAGGAATTCCTGCACCTCGCGCCCGCGCTCGCCGACGAGACCGATCACCGCGACGTCGGCGGCGGTGTAGCGGGCGAGCATCGACAGCAGCACCGACTTGCCGACGCCGGAGCCGGCGAAGATGCCCATGCGCTGACCCTGGCACATGGTGAGGAAGGTGTTGATGCAGCGCACCCCGAGATCGAGGGGCGGCCCGACCCGGCGGCGGGCGTGGGCCGGGGGCGGGTCGGCCTGGAGCGGGTAGGGACGCGGGCCCGGCGGCAGCGGCCCGAGGCCGTCGATCGGCCGGCCGAGCGCGTCGACCACCCGGCCGAGCCAGCCGGGCCCGGGCCGGATCGCGCCGGCCCCCTCCCCGCGCACCCGCGCCGGGCAGCCCCGCCGCACGCCCTGGAGCGAGCCGAACGGCATCGCCAGGGCGTGCGGGCCGGAGAAGCCGATGACCTCGCACGGCACCTCGCCCACCGGTCCGCCCCGGGCCTCGACCACGATGTCGAGGCGGCCGCCGAGCCGCATCGCCGCCAGCGGCCCCGCGACCTCGATGAGCAGGCCGCGGATCGCCACGACCCGGCCGTAGATCTCGAGGGTCTCGACGCCGTCGAGCGCCGCCCGGGCCGCCGCGAACCCCTCCCCCGGGAGGTCAGGCCCGCGCAAGCTCACGCTGCGACTCTCGCGAAGGCCACGGTCCGCCTGTGCGAAACGTGAATCATGCCCGATCCCATCAACCTTCCGTTTACCCCTCTCCTTAACATTAGGGTCCACGAGGTTCGCGATCGGCCTCCTGCGGTTCTTCGCCGGAGTGACGCGGATGCAACAGCCAGGAGAGTTGCCTGTGCCTGGAGTCGCTTAGGCGGCTGCCGGGCCGGCTCGTGACCGGCGCGGCGCGGGACGGAGCGGAACGGAACGACAACGCTCAACGGTTTGGCCAGCTTGGCCGAAATCAGAGAGCTTGCGGGACGAAATGAGGGTTTGTTAACGCTCGTCGCATAGCGTCGCGAGTCGAAGAGAGACGGGCGTTCGCCACGGGCCGGTGGCGAATGGGCGGCGGGGGCTTGCCTAACCCTTGAGGGCCGGGGCTTGGGGACCTGAGATGCGCGTACTTCTGATCGAGGACGACAGCGCGACGGCGCAGAGCATCGAGCTGATGCTGAAGTCCGAGAATTTCAACACCTACACGACCGACCTCGGCGAAGAGGGCGTCGACCTCGGCAAGCTGTACGACTACGACATCATCCTCCTCGACCTGAACCTCCCCGACATGTCGGGCTACGAGGTGCTGCGCAGCCTGCGCGTGGCGAAGGTCAAGACGCCGATCCTGATCCTCTCCGGCATGGCCGGCATCGAGGACAAGGTGAAGGGCCTCGGCTTCGGAGCCGATGACTACCTCACAAAACCTTTCCACAAGGATGAACTGGTCGCGAGAATTCACGCGATCGTGCGCCGGTCGAAGGGTCACGCGCAGTCGGTCATCACCACCGGCGACCTGATCGTGAACCTCGATCAGAAGACCGTCGAGGTCTCGGGCGCCCGGGTCCACCTCACGGGCAAGGAGTACCAGATGCTGGAGCTGCTCTCGCTCCGCAAGGGTACGACCCTGACCAAGGAGATGTTCCTCAACCACCTCTACGGCGGCATGGACGAGCCCGAGCTGAAGATCATCGACGTCTTCATCTGCAAGCTGCGCAAGAAGCTTGCCAATGCCAGCCAGGGCAAGAACTACATCGAGACGGTCTGGGGCCGCGGCTACGTGCTGCGCGAGACGACCGAGGACGAGGACCGGATCGCGGTCTGATGCGCGGGCCGGACGGCCCGTCCGAGAACCGCCAGCCGCGACCCCAGGGACCACCGGAGGCGATCGCCGACCGCGGGCGATCATCCGGCCCCGGCGCCAGCGGCGCCCGGCCGCCGCCAAACACCCCGCTTCGGCGGGGTTTTTCGTTGGCACGTCGCCCGGATGCCGGCGCGGCGGCGGAGCGGGAGGCGGTTCGAACGCGCGCGACGGCCGTCCGGGCTGGGACGGCCGTCGCGCGCGGCGGTCTCGGCGGTATCGGGCGGGGCCGGAACCGGCCCGCGACCCGCTCAGCGGGCGGCCGCGACCCGCGAGAGGATCGGCTGGACCAGGAGCGGCGCTGCGCTCACCGCCGCCGGCCGGCCGAGGCGGTAGAGGCCGCGATTCTCGGGATCGGGCGTGAGCGCCTCGGTGATGCCGATCACGGTCTCGGCGGCGCCGAGCAGGACCGCGCCGTCCGGTGCCAGCAGGTCGGCGATCCGGCGCAGCACATCGGCCTTGGTCGCCGTATCGAAGTAGATCAGCACGTTGCGGCAGTAGATGATGTCGAAGCTGCCAAGGTGCTCGAACGGCTGGAGCAGGTTGAGCGGCCGGAAATCCACCATCTGCCGCAGGGCCGAGCTGATGCGCCACATCTCGCCGACCTGCTCGAAATGCTTGAGCATGAGCTGCACCGGCAGGCCGCGCTGGATCTCGAACTGGTTGTAGAGGCCGAGCCTGGCCTTCTCCAGCACCTCGGTCGAGAGGTCGGTGGCGACGATCTCGACGCGCCAGCCGGCGAGGCGGGGTGCGGCCTCCGCGAGCAGCATCGCCAGGGAATACGGCTCCTGCCCGCTCGACGCGGCGGCGCACCAGATCCGCAGCCGCCGCTGCGGCGCCCGGGCCGCCAGCGCCTGGGGCAGCAGCACGTCCCGGAACAGGTCGAACGGCGCCCGGTCGCGGAAGAAGAAGGTCTCGTTGGTGGTCATCGCCTCGACCACGGCGCGCTCCACCGCGCCTTCCCGCGCGGTGCGCAGGGCGGTCACGAGGTCGCCGAGGCCGTTGAGCTTGAACCGCCGGCACACCGGCAGCAGCCGGCTCTCGAGCAGGTAGTGCTTCTCCGCCGTCAGGGCGAGACCGGAGCGCTGCTTGAGGAAGACGCGCAGGAACTCGAACTCGGTCTCGGTCATCGGCACGCGCCCTTCCTGGCGAAGCGGGAGGGACGTTGCGTCACAGCGGTGCCCCCGGGCCGGCGATGTGGGCCCGCAGGGCCGGGCCGATCGCCGGCAGCGCCAGGATCTCGTGGGCGTAGCCGGCCTTCACCAGGCTGCCCGGCATGCCCCAGACGGTCGAACTCGCCTCGTCCTGGGCGAGCATGGTGCCGCCCGCCTCGACCAGCGCCCTGGCGCCCTGGGTGCCGTCCGACCCCATCCCGGTGAGCACCACCGAGACGGTCGCGGCGCCGAACACCTCGGCGGCGTCGCGGAACATCACGTCGACGGCCGGGCGGCAGAAATTCACCGGCGGCCCGTCGTCGAGGCGCACCGTCACCTCGGAGCCGGACGAGGCCAGCCCCATGTGGCGCCCGCCCGGGGCGACGTAGACGACGCCGGGCCGCAGGGCCTCGCCGTGCTTGGCCTCGGCGGCGGGGAGCCGGATCCGGGTGCCGAGATGCTCGGCGAACACCGCGGTGAAGACCGGCGGCATGTGCTGCACGATCAGGATCGGCAGCCGGCGCAGGGTGGCGGCGCCGATGCCTTCGAGCACCTCCCCCACCGCCCGCGGCCCGCCGGTCGAGGCCCCGATCAGCAGCGCCCGCGGCACGAGGGCGCGCACCGGCCGCGGCCGCGGCACCGGCGCCGCGGCCGGCGGGCGCGGCGGCGCGACCGGAGCGCGCTCGACCGTCCCGGCCGGCCGCTCCGTCGTCACCGGGCGCACCCGGCCGCGCATCGCCGCGCCGAGCATGCGCAGCTTCTGGATCAGGTCCTCGCGGAAGCTCGCCGAGGTGGTGACGCCGCGGTTGCCCTCGGGCTTCGGCAGGTAGTCGATCGCACCGAGCGCGAGACAGCGCAGCGAGATCTCGGCGTTGCGCTGGGTCAGGGTCGACATCATGACGACCTGGAGCCCCGGCCGCTTGGCGAGGAGCCGCGGCAGGGCCTGGGTGCCGTCCAGCTCCGGCATCTCGATGTCGAGGAGCACGACGTCCGGCGTGACCCGGTCGAGGGCCTCGACGGCGAGGCGGCCGTTGGAGGCGGTGGCGACCACCTCGCAGCCCGCCTCCTGGAGCCATTTCGAGACGAGGCCGCGGACGACGACCGAGTCGTCGGCCACCAGAACGCGCAGGCGCGCTCCGGCTGAAGCCTGGGGTGGCGAGGGCGCAGCGGAAGCGGCCATGGCGTCTCTCGTTGTCGCCCGGCGGCCGCGGCCGACGAGGGCGGGACCGGTTCCGGGCGGAGCTCGGGTGTCGGCGCCACCGCGGGCTCGCGGCGGGGATGGATGGTCGGAGCGGCCTCGCGCCGGGACCGGCGGTCCCGACCGTGCGGTCGGGCGAGCCCGACGGCGCGGTCAGGCGAGCCCGACGGCGCGGTCAGGCAAGCCCGACCGCCTGCAGCTTCGCCGTCACGATCTCCTTGTCGAACGGCTTCATGATGTACTCGTCGGCGCCGGCATGGAGGGCGCGGGCGATCGACGCGACGTCGTTCTCGGTGGTGCAGAACACCACCTTCGGCTCCGTCCCGCCCGGCAGGTGGCGCAGGGCGCGCAGGAACTCGTACCCGTCCATGTTCGGCATGCGCCAGTCGAGCAGGATGCCCTGGGGCATCGTACTGCGGCAGAGGCCGATCGCCTCCTCGCCGTCCACCGCTTCGGCGACCCGGAATCCGAGCCCCTCCAGGATTCGGCGCGCCACCCGGCGGATCACGACCGAATCATCGACGATCAGGCAGGTTCTCATCGCCCGGCCGACGGCGTCAGGCGGCGCTGGCGGTGCGATCCTCGCCGAAGGCGAGGACCGCGTCGACGTCGAGGACGATGAGCAGCCGTCCGTCGAGGCGGTGGACGCCCTTCGACACGCCGCGCCAGCGCGCGTCCATGTGGACCGGGTTCGGCTCGTAGGTGCCCTCGTCGAGCTTCATCACCTCGCCGACCTGATCGACCAGCAGGCCGTAGGCCTCGCCGCCGTGTTCCAGCCCGACCGCCATGTTGCGCTCGTCGGCGGTGTTGTCCGGCAGGCCGAGGCGGCGGCGCAGGCAGATCGCGGTGACGACCCGGCCGCGCAGGTTGAGCAGGCCCTTGATCTCCGGCGGCGCCAGGGGGACGTCGGTGAGGTTGGTGGCGATGAAGACGTCGTGCACCCGGTCGATCGGCAGGCCGAACATCTCCTTGCCGAGGATGATGGTGACGTAGTCGATCGTCTCCCCGGTCGGGGCGGCCCCGGGACCACCGGGCTTGGCGGCGTTGCTGTTGGCGGCCATCATGGTCGTCGCTCGCGTGGCGTGAGGTGATGCGTCGGCAGGGGGAGGGTCGGCGCGGGCCGCGGGGCCCGCGCCGGACGGTCAGGCGGCGGCGTCGAGGGCCGGGGCGGTGATCTCGTTCAGCGTCGCGACGAGGCCGCTGCGGTCGAACTTGGCCACGAAGTCGGCGACCCCGAGGCTGCGCGCCCGCTCGATGACGTCCGGCGCCACCGCGGCCGACAGCGCCACCACCGGCATCCCGGCGACCCGGGCCGCCGACTTGCGCATCGCCTCGATCATCTCGAAGCCGGACCGGCCGGGCATGTCGAGATCGGTGACGACGACGTCGAACGGCGTCTCGGTGGCGAGCAGGCGTAGCGCCTCCTCGGCCCCGGGAACCGCGGTCACCCGGTATCCCGCCGCCTTGAGCACCGGCGTCAGCATCTCGCGGAAGAACGACGAGTCGTCGACGAGCAGGAGGTTCGGCGTCTGCCTCGCGACGTCGCGGCGCGGCGCCCGGCCCCAGTCGTCGTAGGCGAGCGGCAGGTAGTGGGCGATGTTGACGATCTCCGTCGCCCGGCCGCGCACCACCGCCGAGCCGATGAGGTCGGAGCGGTCCGCCGCCATCTCGATGTCGAGGACGTCGTCGACGATGTCGACGATCTGATCGACCACGAGGCCCATCGAGCGCTCGCCGTCCGAGAACACCACCAGGGCCTGCATGCCCTCGCGCTTCAGCTCGCATTGCGGGTCGGCCGGGACCAGCGGCATCAGCCGGCCGCGATACTGGATCAGCGGACGCCCGCCGACCCACTCGATCTTCGAGGCATCGATCTCCTCGAGGCGGGTGACGAGCGACAGCGGCACCGCCTTCAGCGCCTCGCCGCCGCCCTTGAACACCAGCAGGGTCACGGTCTGGTCGGCGCTCGACTCCGCCACCTCGTCCTCGGCCTCGATCTGCTGGCCGCTCGCCGTGCCGGAGCCGACCATCCGGGCGACGCCGTTCGGGTCGATGATCAGCACCACCGCGCCGTCGCCCAGGATGGTGTTGCCCGAGAACAGCGGGATATGGCGCAGCTTGGTCGACATCGGCTTCACGACGATCTCTTCCGTATGGAAGACGCCGTCGACGAGGATGCCGAAGCTCTGGCGGCCGACCTGGCTCACCACCACGAACCCCTCGTCGGGCGAGGTGTTCTCGTCGTCGGCCAGCCCGAGCATCCCGGCGATCGGGACGATCGGCAGCAGCCGGTCGCGCAGGCGCAGCACCGGCGAGCCGTTGATGCGCTCGACGGCGTGGTCGGTGCCCGGCTGCACCCGCACCAGCTCCAGCACCGAGACCTGCGGGATCGCGAAGCGGTGGTTGCGCGCCGAGACGATCAGCGCGGCGACGATCGCGAGGGTGAGCGGGATCTTGATCGTGAAGGTGGTGCCGCGGCCGAGCTGGGTCTGGATGTCGACGGTGCCGCCGATCAGCTCGATGTTGGTCTTGACCACGTCCATGCCGACGCCGCGGCCGGAGACCGAGGTGATCGCCTTGGCGGTGGAGAAGCCGGCGTGGAAGATGAACTTCGCGATCTGCGCGTCGCTCATCCGCTCGACCTCGGCCTCGGTGGCGATGCCGCGCTCGACCGCCTTGCGGCGGATCACCGCGAGGTCGAGGCCCTTGCCGTCGTCGGCGATCTCGATCGTGATCGTGCCGCCCTCGTGGAAGGCGTTGAGGCGGATCGTGCCCTTCTCCGGCTTGCCCGCCGCCTTGCGCTCGGGACCCGACTCGATGCCGTGGTCGGCCGAGTTGCGCACCATGTGGGTGAGCGGGTCCTTGATGACCTCCAGCACCTGCCGGTCGAGCTCGGTCTCCGAGCCGAGCATCACGAGGTCGATCTTCTTGCCGAGTTCCGACGACAGGTCGCGCACCACCCGCGGCAGCTTCTGCCAGGCCGACCCGATCGGCTGCATGCGGGTCTTCATCACCCCTTCCTGCAGCTCGGCGGTGACGTTGGAGAGCCGCTGCAGCGGCACCTTGTAGTTGCTGTCCTCGTGCCGGCGCGAGATCTCGAGGAGCTGGTTGCGGGTCAGCACCAGCTCGGAGACCATCGTCATGAGGTGTTCGAGGGTCTCGACGTTGACCCGGATCGTCTGGACCTTGCTGACGGCGGCGTGGTCGGCCTCGGCCGCGGGGGCGTCGGATTTCGCTGCCTCGGGTTTCGCCGCCTCGGTCCTGGGCGCGGACGGCTGAACCACGGCGGCGGGAGCCGGCGCGGGGGCGACCTCGGGTTCGGGATCCGGCTCGCCCGCCGGGCCGGGGGTGTCGCGGAAGGCGCGCTCGAGGTCGTCGAGGGACACCTCGCCGGGCTTCAGCGGGCGCTCCAGCACCTGCAGCACGAGGCTCCCGGCCGCCACCGCCGGAACCGGCTCGGGCACCGGGATCTCGCCCTCCGACATCCGTTCCAGGGCGCCGATGAGATCCTCGTCGATGCCGGCGGGCTCGGCGGCGGTGCGCTCCAGCTCCGCCACGATCAGCTTGATCCGGTCGAGGGTCTGGAGGATCAGGCTCACCGCCGGGCTGGTCACCGGCATGCCGTCCCGGAACTTGCCCATCAGGGTCTCGGCGGCGTGCGCCAGCGCCTCCAGGCGCGGCAGGCCGAGGAAGCCGCAGGTCCCCTTGATGGTGTGGACCAGCCGGAAGATGTTGCGCAGGATCGTCTGGTTGTTCGGATCCTGCTCGAAACGCACGAGTTCGAGATCGACGGTGTCGAGGTGCTCACCAGTCTCGGTCAGGAATTCCCGCAGCAAATCGTCCATGTCGCGCACTCGTCGATCCACGCAGGATCTCTGCGTGGAGGAAGCATGCCGCCAGAGCGTTTAGGATCCGTTGCCGGGATGCGCGAACGCACCGATGATCGACAATCGGATCGGCTTGCGGAATTGAAGGCCGGCACGCCCCAGGGTCAGGGCAGGTCTCAGAGCCGGGCGACATCTGCGGTTATCCTTTCGTTCACGATAATCCGAACAAGCCGCCGGGGGCGCTCATCTTGCGACGGCCGTCCGCGACCGGGCGAGAGCGGCGGCCGGCCCGGACGCCGTCCGCCGCGCTCGCGAACGGGCAACGGAAGAAAAGTTCCAGGCCCAAGGCTCCCCAAAGTCATTTTAAACGAATGCAAATGCAGTTTGGCGTTCGCCACCGCGTTCGCCGATGGAGGCGATCGGATGTCCCGGACCCGACGAACACACCACCGCGGCACGGCAGGCTCAGCATGACCATCCGAAGCAGGGCTTCATGACGAAGGCGCTCCTCTCATCGGCCATCGCCCCCGGCGGCTCCCTTCCCGACATCGCTGCCGCGGCGGCGTCGCTGAAGGCGGCCGCCAACGACAAGGCCCGGAGGATCCAGCAGATCACCGGACAGGTGAAGATGCTCGCCCTGAACGCCCGGATCGAGAGCAGCCGCGCCGGTGAGCTCGGCCGCGGATTCACGGTGGTGGCCAACGAGGTCGGCACGGTCGGCGAGCACATCGCCGGCCTCGCCCGCGAACTCGAATCCGACGTCAACGGCCGCATCGTCGACCTGCAGAACCAGGTCGCCCGGATGGCCGAACGGGCCCAGGGCGACCGCCTCGTCGATCTCGCCCTCAACGCGATCGAGCTGATCGACCGTAATCTCTACGAGCGCACCTGCGACGTGCGCTGGTGGGCGACCGACGCCGCCGTCGTCGATTGCGCGGCCGGGCCCGACCCGGACCGGGCCGCCTTCGCCGGGCGACGCCTCGGCGTGATCCTGTCGGCCTACACGGTCTATCTCGACCTGTGGCTGTGCGACCTCGACGGCCGGGTCCTCGCCAACGGCCGGCCGGAGCGGTTTCCGGGCGTCTGCGGCCAGTCGGTCGCGCACGAGCCGTGGTTCCGCAGCGCCGTCGCCCTGGCCTCCGGCGACGACTACGTCGCCGGCGACATCCGGCGCGAGGAGCGTCTCGGCGGCGCCCAGGTGGCGACCTACTGCGCCAGCGTGCGGGCCGGCGGCGAGGCCGCGGGGGCGCCGGTCGGCGTGCTGGCGATCCATTTCGACTGGGAGCCGCAGGCCCGGGCGATCGTCCAGGGCATCCGGGTCATGCCCGAGGACCGCGCCCGGACCCGCGTTCTCCTGCTCGATGCCGGCGGGCGGGTCATCGCCGCCAGCGACGGCGCCGGCGTGCTGAGCGAGCGCCTCGCGCTCCGGCACGATGGCTCCCCGAGCGGGTGCTACCGCGACCCGGAACGACGCCGCGCCGTGGCCTACCACGCGACGCCCGGCTACGAGACCTATCGCGGCCTCGGCTGGTACGGCGTGATCCTGCAATCCGCGCCGTGAGCGCGCCCGCCGCGCTCCGGCGGGCCGAGGCTTCAGTGCAGGGCGGGCGCCGTCGCCGGGACGGCCTCCCGCGCGGCATCGGCGGCCTCCACCACGACCTCCTCCCACAGCGCCTCGCGGATGCGGGCGAGCCGCGCCTCGGCGGCGCGGGCGCGCGCCTCGGCCAGGGCCGTCCGCTCGGCCGCGGCCGAGACCGCGCCCTGGGCGGCGGTCAGGCGGTCCTCCAGGGTGCGGATCCGGTCCTGCTCGTCGGCGAGGCGTGCCCGGGCCTCGTCCCGCGCCTGCTCGGCCCCGGCGACCCGCTGCGCCGAGTCCATCAGCGCCGCCTCGACCCGTTCGAGCATCGCCCTGACCTGAAACGCCAGCGACCGTTCCCGCGCCTCCGCCCGCTCCGCCCGGGACACGGAGAGACGCACCTTCTCGTTCGCCCGGCGCAGCAGGGCGAGGACGGTGCTGGAAGCGACGGGAGACGGCATGGCGGAGCCCAGGTGATCGGTGCGATTCGCTCCGCGCGGAAGCGGAGCCGACAGCACGCCCGGTGAAGCCGGCCGGGTCAAGGGCCCGCCGGGACGGATCGGCGGACAATCAACCAAACAGCCGGCGATGCTCGACGCTGATGCAGCGGTCGGCGACCACCGCGATCCCGCGCTCCTCGGCCCGCCTCGCCGCCTCCGGATGGCGGATGCCGAGCTGAAGCCACAGGGCCGGCGCACCGGCCGCGACCGCGTCCTCGACGACGGCCGGGACGTGCTCCGGCCGGCGGAAGACGTTGACGATGTCGACGGGCTCGTCGAGGTCGCGCAGGTCGGCCCGGAACGGCATTCCGTCGAGATCCCGGCCGAGCGCGGTCGGGTTGACCGGGATCACCCGGTAGCCGGCGCGGGCGAGGTAGCGCGCGATGCCGCTGCTCGGACGCCACGGGGCCGGGCTCGCCCCCACCACCGCGATGGTGCGCGCCCCGGCGAGAAGCCGGCGCATCAGGGCCGCCTCGCCGTTCGAATCGGGATCGTCCATCATGCCGGCACCTCCGCCGGATCAACCCGGCAGGGCGGACGTTGGCTCCGGACCACGACGTGAGGAGACACGACCATGCCGGAGATCGCGGGCGTCCTCGAAACCGTGCTGTACGTGGACGACCTCGACCGGGCGGGCGCGTTCTGGGGCGGGCCGATGGGGTTGCCCTGCATCCACGCCGATTACCGGATGCGCGCCTACGACGTCGCCGGCCGCGGCGTGCTGCTGCTGTTTCCCCGCGGCGGCTCGCTGCACCCGATCGAGACGCCCGGCGGCACCATCCCGCCCCATGACGGCAGCGGGCCGCTCCACCTCGCCTTGTCGATCCCGGCCGAGGCGCTGGCGCCCTGGGAGCGGCACCTCGACGAGGCCGGCATCGCGGTCGAGGGCCGCACGGTCTGGCCTCGCGGCGGCACCAGCCTGTACTTCCGCGATCCCGACGGCCACCTCGTCGAACTCGCCACGCCGGGACTGTGGCGCGGCTACTGAGCCGCCGCCCATGCGAAATCCGGAAGTCATCGTCCGGATCTCGCATCAGAAATCCAGCGGCGCGTTGTCGACCACCTCCTTCATCACGAAGAAGGTCCGGGTCTGGCGCACCCCCGGCAGGGCGATGAGCTGCTCGCCGTGGATGCGGTTGAAATCCGCCATGTCGCCGACCCGGATCTTGAGGAAGTAGTCGAAGTCGCCGGCGACGAGGTGGCAGTCGAGGACGAAGCCGAGGCCGGCGATCGCCCGCTCGAAGGCCCCGAAGCTCTCCGGCGTCGAGCGGTCGAGCACCACGCCCACCATCACCAGGGCGCCGCGCTCGACCGCCTGCGGCGTCACCATCGCCCGCACGCCGCGGATGACCCCCTCCCGCATCAGGCGCTGCGTCCGGCGGTGGCAGGTGGCGGGGCTGACGTTCACCCGCTGCGCCAGTTCGGCGTTGCTGAGCCGCCCCTCGGCCTGGAGCAGGCGCAGGAGCTTGAGGTCGATCCGGTCCAGCCCGGACCCGGTGGAAGGATCGTTCATGAAGGGGCTCCGATCCGGTCGCATCATTCGCAAAAGCGGCTCTTGCGACGCGAGGCGCCAGATCGCGCGCCCGACTTCGAAAGCACCTTCCGCCGGCGCGATGCTAGCTTGACCCGCGTCACCACCGCCAGTCGCCACCGCCAGGACGAGAGCCGCCATGCTGGAGAAATTCGACCGCTATCCCCTCACCTTCGGCCCGACCCCGATCGAGAAGCTGGAGCGGCTCGGCGCCCATCTCGGCGGCAAGGTCGAGATCTACGCCAAGCGCGAGGACTGCAACTCGGGCCTCGCCTTCGGCGGCAACAAGCTGCGCAAGCTCGAATACATCGTCCCGGACGCCATCGCGTCGAATGCCGACACCCTGGTCACCATCGGGGGGGTGCAGTCCAACCACACCCGCATGGTCGCGGCGGTGGCGGCGAAGATCGGGATGCAGTGCCGGCTGGTGCAGGAATCCTGGGTCCCGCACGAGGACGCGGTCTACGACCGGGTCGGCAACATCATGCTCAGCCGGATCATGGGCGCCGACGTGCAACTCGTCGACCGCGGCTTCGACATCGGCATCCGCGAGAGCTGGCAGGCGGCGATCGACGACGTCAAGGCCAAAGGCGGCAAGCCCTACGCCATCCCGGCCGGCGCCTCGGTGCACAAGTTCGGCGGCCTCGGCTACGTCGGCTTCGCCGAGGAGGTGCGGGCGCAGGAGGCGCAGCTCGGCTTCCGGTTCGACTACGTCGTGGTCTGCACCGTGACCGGCTCGACCCACGCCGGCATGCTGGTCGGCTTCGCCAAGGACGGCCGCGAGCGCCGGGTGCTCGGCATCGACGCCTCGGCGACCCCGGCCCAGACCAAGGCGCAGGTGCTCGACATCGCCCGCAACACCGCTTCCCTGGTCGAGCTCGGCCGCGAGCCGTCGGCCGACGACGTGGTTCTGATCGAGGATTACGCCTACCCGATCTACGGCGTGCCCTCGGAGGAGACCAAGGAGGCGATCCGCCTCTGCGCCCGGCTGGAAGGCATGATCACCGACCCGGTCTACGAGGGCAAATCGATGCAGGGTCTGATCGACCTCGTCCAGAAGGGTTACTTTCCGGCCGGCTCGCGGGTGCTCTATGCTCATCTCGGCGGTGCGCCCGCTCTGAATGGTTACGGCTACGCCTTCCGCAATGGCTGAGACCCGGAGGTCTGCCATCCTCTGTCCGGGCCGGGGTAGTACCCGGCCGGGCTCCGTGCGAAGAGGCAGGGCCACAACCAGGGTCCGAGTTGCCGCGCCTCATGACGTTCCCGCCCCACATCTCTCCCAGCGCCAGGAACCGTGAGGTAGCCCCCGAGGAGGCGATCCCGGTCGCCCTCATCATGAGGCTGTCATCGGGTCCGCGGGCGCTGGCGATGCGGCTCGTCGTGTTCCTGGTTCTGCTGACGGCGGCGCAGGTCCACGACGGCTCGCTGCACGCGGCGAGCCACTGGTTCATCCTCGCCGGCTACGCCCTGAGCTCGCTCTGGCTCGGACTGGTGTCGCTCCGGCGGGGAGCCGAGGCGACGTCGTGGATCTCGACGCTGCTCGACGCCGCCCTCGCGATCTACGTCGTGGTCGAGCACATGCTGGCGGGCTCCGTCGGCCCCACCGCCCCCGGCGACGTCGTGAGCCGGCTGCCGGCCTTCCTGCTGCTGCTCCAGACCAGCCTGACCCTGCGGGTCGGCCACACGATCCTGTTCTCGATCCTCGTCGCCGGGTTCTGGGCGGTCATGCTGGGGCTCAGCCTCAGGGATCCCGGCCTGACGGCGGTCACGCCCCGGGGCGCGATGCATCAGGCTTTCGGCCTGCTCACCTTCGTGGCGATGAGCCTGTTCGTGATCGACGGAACCCTGCGGCTGCGCGTCGCCGTGCGCGAGGCCCTGCGGCTGGAGCACGAGCGCTCGGCGCTCGCGCGCTTCGTGCCGGCGGGCATCGACCTCGTGCGCGGCCACGGCCCGGCGCCGCTGCGCTCCCGCCACGCCTGCCTGCTCGCCCTCGACATCCGCGGCTTCTCGGCCCTGACGCGGGCCTGGGGCGAGTCCGAGGTGGTGGGCTGGCTGATGGCGGTGCGCTTCCTCGTCCACGAGACGGTCACCAAGCATGGCGGCATCATCGACAAGTACGTCGGCGACGGCGTGCTGGCGCAGTTCATCGAGGGCCCGCCCCAGGCCCAGGCCGCGGCGGCCCTGGCCTGCGCGACGGAGATCCAGCAGCGGATGGACGCGACGAACGTGGAGCGCGGCCAGCGCGCCCTGCCGGCCCTCACGGTGACGGTGGCCCTCCATGCCGGCGAGGTGCTGGTCGGCGTGTTCGACGACGGACGGCGGGCGGAGTTCACCGTTCTGGGGCCGGCGATGAACGCCTTGTCCCGCGTCGAGCGGCGGGCGAAGCAGAACAACCTGCCGCTCGTCGTGTCGAAGCGCTTCATGCGCGCCCTCGGCGACCTCGCCCCCGCCGGCTGGCAGCGGCTGCCCCGCCACGCCGGCGAGGACGATTGCCCGGACCTCGTCGCCCCGGCCGGCACGACGCCGGCAGCCTGAGCGTCACTGTGAGGCAGGGCGCCGCGCGAACCGGAGGCCGGCCGATCCCGTTCCCGCTGCGAACGGGGAGAACATGGGCGTGAGGACGCTGGACGCGCCGCGGCGAAGGGCCGGGGCTTTCAAGACCCTGCCCGAGAGCCGCACCGCGCAGGGACGCCCCCGGTGCAACGGGGTCGAGATCGAGTTCATGGGCCCCTCGGCCCGCGCCGCGGCCGAGGCTCTCGCCGGGGAGCTGGACGGCCGGCTGGACGAGGAGGATCCGCACGCCTTCCGGATCGCAAGGACCCGGTTCGGCGAGATACGGGTCGAACTCGACCTGCGGCTGGCGCATCCGCAGCGCCGGCGCCCCCTGCCCCCGGGGACCCCGCCCGGCGCCGGGGGCCGCTGGCTCGGCGCCCTGCTGAGCCCCCTGGTCCCGCGCGAACTGATCACCGGGCCGCTGCCCGTCGACCGCATGGCGGAGGTCGACATGCTGCCGGCCATCCTGAACCGCCACGGCGCCACCGGGCGCGGCGCGGTCGCCTTCGGCTCCCTCGGGCTGCACTTCAACGTCGAGCCGGCCCATCCGGACCGCGTGCTCGATCTGCTCAAGGCCTACCTGCTGCTGGAGCCGCGGCTGCGGGACGAGACGGCGGCGGGCGGCGGCTTCTGGGCGGTGCGGGGACTCCCGCCGCCCTTCCCCGCCGCCTACGTCGCGACGGTCGTCTCGCCCGGTTACCGTCCGGACCTCGCCGGTCTGGCGCGGGACTACCTCGCGGCCAACCCGACCCGGCTGCGCGGCCTCGACCTGCTGCCGTTCCTGAGCGCCCGCGACGAGGCCGGAACCCGTGCGGCCCTGCCGCCGAACGAGAAGGTCAGCCCGCGGCCCGTGCTCCACTACCGGATCCCGCAGGCCCATGTCGGCCTGCCGGGCTGGAGCCTCGCGCCGGACTGGAACCGGTGGGTCGGGATCGAGCGCCTCGCCGCCGACCGCACCCGCCTGGATGCCCTCGGGGCGGCCTGGCTCGCGCGGTCCTGAACGGTCAGAGCGCCTCGTCCGGGGTCTCGTCCGCCGCCGGCGCGCTCGCCGCCCGGATGGTGACCGTGTCGCCCTCGATGGCGAAGCGGACGTCCATCGCCGCCGCCCGGGCCACGAGCCCGGCGTAGAACGGCTGGATGCCATGCGCGTCGACGAGGCCCTCCGCCGGCGTGCCGGCCATCAGGGCCTCGACGTGGGGCGGGATGCGGGCGTGGCTCCCGGTCGCGGTGAGCAGGAAGGTCGCGGACTCACCCTCGCCCTCCACCGCCACGTCGATGACGCCGCCGCGGGGAATCGCGGTCGTGGCGATGACGACGAGGTTCAGCAGGAGCTTGACCTTGTTCTTCGGAAACAGGGCGCGCGGCGCGCTCCAGGTCAGCTTGGTCTTCTCGTCGCCGAACATGCCCCGGGCGACGCCCTCGGCGTCGGCGAGGTCGATCGAGGCGCCGGCCGAGCCGGCGGCGCCGAAGGCGAGCCGGGCGAACTGCAGCCGGGCCGAGGCCTGCCGGGCGCTCTTGCGGATCAGGTCGAGGGCGAAGTCGCGCATGCCGGCGTCGTCCTCGTCCTCGAGCACTTCGAGGCCGTTCACGATCGCGCCGACCGGGCTGATCACGTCGTGGCAGACCCGCGAGCACAGCAGCGCCGACAGGTCGAGGGCATCGAGGGAGACGATGGTCATGGCGCACTCCGCGGGAAACAGTCGGAGGCGGTCGCGTCAGCTTCGGTCCGCCGGCCGAAGCGGCACGGATAACGGGCCGGCGCGGGTTTGAAAAGGCGATCGGCCGGGCGGCCCACGCAGACCTGCACAGGGCAAGCCTGTTCAGGTGATTGGCCAGGTGATTGGCATTGCATCGTTTTCGTCGCCGAAACGGCGCCCGTTTCGGCGGATGATGCCCAGGGCGAACGCTCCGACGCGATCGCCCCCGGTTTTCCCCGCTGGCCCCGGACGCCGGCGGCTGCGGGCGATTGCGGGCGGCACGCCGTGCCGCGGTTCCCCGACGACCGCCCGAACTCCGCATCGACAAGACCGGCGGCTCGCGGCATGACTGTCTCATGACCGCCTCCGCCCGCCACGCCGCCGCGCCCTCTCCCGCCGAGTGCGACGGCATCGCCGAAGCCCTGGCGCAGATCGCCTGCGAGGCCGGCGCGATCCTGCGCCGCTTCGAGCAGGGGGAGTGCCGCCACCACCTCAAGGCGGACGGCTCGCCGACGAGTCAGGCCGACCTCGTCGCCGAGGAGCACATCCTCGCCGGCCTCGCCCGGCTGTGGCCGGAGATCCCGGTGGTGGCCGAGGAGACCGCCAGCACGGCGGCGGCGGCACCGCTGTTCTTCCTCGTCGATCCCCTCGACGGCACCCGGGACTTCCTGCGCGGGATCGGCGAGTACAGCGTCAACATCGCCCTCGTCGCCGGCCGGCGCCCGGTGGCCGCGGCGCTGGCGGCGCCGGCCCTCGGGCGGGTGTGGAGCGCCGGGGAGCGCGCCGTCGAGGCGCCGGTCCGGGACGGCCGTGCCGGCGAGGCCGCGGCGATCCGCGCCCGCCCGGCCCCCGCCGCCGGGCTGACCGCCCTGACCAGCCGCAGCCACGGCGAGGCGGCGGACGAGGCGTGGCTCGCCACCCTGCCCGTCCACGAGCGCCGGCCGACCTCCTCGGCGCTGAAGTTCGGCCTGATCGCCTGCGGCGAGGCCGACCTCTACATCCGCTGCGGCCCGACCATGGAATGGGACACCGCGGCGGGCGACCACATCGTCACCCGGGCCGGCGGCTGCGTCGTCGATGCCGCCGGGCAGGTCCTCGCCTACGGCCGCCAGGACCACCACTACCGCAACGGCGCGTTCGCGGCGTTCGGCGACCGGAGCGTCGCCGGCCGGCCGGCGGGCGATGCCTGAGCATCATCGTTCGGCCGGCCGCCTCCGGCCGGGGCCGGAATCGTCACCGCTCCCGGCGGCGACGGCTCGGCGCAAGCAGGGAGGCGGGCGGAGTCGCCCCCGGCGACGCTCAGTCGAAGGCGCCCTCGGCCCGGAGCCGCGGCCAGCGCTCCTCCGCCGCGAACAGCAGCGCCGCGTCGGCCCGGTCGCGGCGCTGCGCGTCTCGGCACAGGTAGAGGCGGCCGTCGCGGCGCAGCGGCACCAGCGGGTCGGCGTCGACGAGCCGCCCGGCCGCGACGCCCTCGGGATCGTAGCCGCCGAGGCGCGGCGCGAAGGCGTCGGGGTCGCGCAGGAACGCGGCCCGGTTCGAGGCGGCGGCGAAGCGCCAGACGAGGCCGCTCCACTCGCCCTCCGAGCCCGGCCGCCCCGCCACCGGCAGGTTCGACAGGGCGTAGGACACCGGATCGTAGCCGCGCAGGGCGATGCCCGTGAGCCGGTCGGCGGCGTAGAGCGCCGGCAGCGGGTCCGCCGCCCGGCCGGCGCCCGGCCGGACGGCGCCGGCGAGCGGGAGCGACAGCAGGACGCGCCGCGTTAACGAAGTGTTGCCCATATCCGCAGCATCCTCGATGTCCCGCTGCACTTTGGCCGCCGCCGAGGCGGAGGACCAACCTGCCGGCTCGAGTCCGGAACGCCCTCTTACCGCCGGGACGCCTAACAGATGCTGTTCGATGCCTCCGCCCCGCGCTCAAAGGCTCATGGCCCGAGCCGCCGTGCCCTGCTCGCATGGCTGCCCGCGTCCCTGCTCGCGTCCGCCGCCCAGGCGGTGCCGCCCGGCGGCCCGGACACGTTCCGCCCGCAGGAGATCGTCGATTCCGGGCATCAGTTCTTCGGCTCGGTGTCCCGCGGTCTCGCCCTGACGGTGCAGGAGGCGACCCGGCGCTGGGGCCAGCCCAACGGCTACATCCTCGGCCAGGAGGCGTCGGGCGCGATCATCGGCGGCGTGCGCTACGGCGAGGGCACGCTCTACACCCGCAACGCGGGCCAGCGCCGGCTGTACTGGCAGGGGCCGTCCGTCGGCTTCGACGTCGGCGGCGACGGCGCCCGCACGATGATGCTGGTCTACAACCTGCCCTCGACCGATGCGCTGTACCGGCGCTTCGTCGGCATGGACGGCTCGGCCTACGTGGTCGGCGGCTTCGGCATGTCGGCGGCGACGGCGGACAACATCGTGGTGGTGCCGATCCGGGCCGGGGTCGGCGCCCGCCTCGGCATCAATGTCGGCTACCTCAAGTTCACCGACGCGCCGACCTGGAACCCGTTCTGATACGATTTTCGGACGATCAGTTCCGACAATCGTATCCAAGCCCGGGCGGCGCCTGAGCGGAGTCGATTTCCGCATCGCGACGCGATGGCGCAGCAATCGCCACGATCCCGCAGGGATCGCCTGAAGCGATCAAGCGGAAATCGTATGAGCCGCCCGGGAACGCCCGCCCGGCCGCGATGAAGCCGCCGCTGGTTCTCGGGCTCCTGCCGTGGCAGGGTCCCGGCCGCGCGGGCGCCGTGACCGATCCGGACCGGACCCTCGCGCGTTCCCGGTTCGCGTCCCTTGAGAGAGTACCGCCCGCGTGATCGAATCCGTGATGATCTTCGCGCTGGGCTTCCTCAGCGCCGGCCTCCTCGCCCTTCTGGTGCTGCCGGCCCTGAACGCGCGTGCGGAGCGTCTGGCGCGGCGGCGCGTCGAGGCGCTGTTCCCGATGTCGATCGCCGAGCTGAACGCCGAGAAGGACCACCTGCGCGCCGAGTTCGCGGTGATCCAGCGCCGGCTGGAGCGGCAGGTCGAGGCGGCCAAGGCCGAGCGCCACGCCGAGATGGAGGAGATGGGCCGCCAGACGATGCGGGTCGGCCTGCTCGCCGGCGAGGTCGAGCAGCGGGAGATGCGCCTCGCGACCCTGGACCGGGACCTCGCCGCGGCCGAGGCGGACCTCACCCGGGTTCAGTCCGAGCTGAACGAGACCCGCGTCGCGCGCCTCGCGGCGGAGGAGGCGCTCCGGGCCCTCGAAGTTCCCTACCGCCGCACCCTCGCCAGCCTGGAGGAGGCCCGCGGCGGCGGAGAACGGACGATGCAGGCCCTCGCCGAGGCCGAGGCGGCGCGCGATGCGGCGGAAGCCCGCGCCCGCGAGGCCCGCGAGGCCCTCGCCAGTGCCGGCACCGGGATCGCAGGCGCGGCGCGCGACCAGATCCTCGCCCTCGAGGACGCCCTGGCCGCCCTCAACGGCCGCAACGCCGACCTGGAGCAGCGCCTCGCCGCCCTGAAGCAGGCGGGCGAGGCGCCGCCCGACGAGACCCGGCTGGCCGGGATCCAGGCCGAGAACGCGGCCCTCGAACGGCGCATCGCCGACGTCGCCGACGCGGTGATGGCCGCCCCCCGGCCGGACCCCCGCCTCCCGGCCGCGGCCCCGATGCCGCTGTCGCGATCGCCGCACCCGGCGGCATAGGCCGTGCGCGGGCGCACGCCGTGGTGCCAAGCTTCGGCATGGGGGCTTGAGTCGCGCCGTGTTTGCCCGGCCGGCCCTTGCCACCGCGTGCGTTTCGGGCCATCTGCGCTCCATCCCCAGACAATCTGCGAGGCCATCTCGTTATGACGCTCAAGCTGACGTCCTTCGCCTTCCTCGTCGCCGGCAGCGCCATCCTCCTCGCCGGCCCGGCGTCAGCCCAGCGGGACGACCCCAACCTCAAGAAGTACTGCACCGGCGACTACATGACCTACTGCGGCAACCTGCCGCCGGAGAGCCCCGAGGTCGATCGCTGCTTCCAGAAGAACATGAGCAAGATCTCGGTCAACTGCAAGCGGGCGATCGATTACTACGAGCAGACGCAGGGCCAGAAGAAGGGTGGGAGAAGCTGAGGCGACGTCCGGCGCTCCGCCACCCGGCTCACCGCGGAGGATCGTCGCGTGAGCCGCAGGTCCGGCACCCCGGGACGATGCGTCATACGAAATCCGATTGATCGCTTCGCGATGCGGATTTCGGCTTCGCTCAGGCGCCGCGCGGGCTGAGGATACGGTTTCCGAATGATCGCTTCAGGCGACCGCGAGCGGTCGCTTTCGCGATGCGGAAACCGGCTTCGCTCAGGTGCGTGGAGCCTTCGGCTCCACCGCGCGGGCGGGTGATACGATTGTCGGAACTGATCGTCCGAAATCCGTATCAGGCGGTCGCCTCGGCCGGGCTCCTCGCCTCCAGCGCCTCGGCCAGGGCCTCGATGGTGAAGGGCTTGCGCAGGATCACGTCCTCCGGCGCGGGCGCCGTCCCGTCGGCCCCCTCGTCCCTCGGATGCCCGGTGGCGTAGACGACCTTCAGGTCGGGCTGCCGGCGCCGCGCCTCGGCCGCCAGGGCGATCCCGTCGAGGCCCGGCATCACCATGTCGGTGAACAGGATCGCGATATCCTCCTCGCGCTCCATCGCCGCGAGGGCGGCGGCCCCGTCGGCGGCCGTCAGCGTCCGGTAGCCGAGCTCGGCCACGGCGTCGGCGCTGGCACGCCGGACGAGCGGATCGTCCTCCACCACCAGCACCGTCCTGGCCCGGCGCTCGGGCGCGAGCGCCGCGAGCCTCGCCCGGCTGCCCGCGTCGCCCGGGGGCTCGCCGTCGTGAACCGGGAGGATCAGTTGGATCCTGGTTCCCTGGCCGAGCGCGCTGTCGATCCGCACCGTGCCGCCCGACTGCGTGACGAAGCCGTAGACCTGACTCAGACCGAGGCCGGTGCCGCGGCCCTGCGGCTTGGTGGTGAAGAACGGCTCGAAGGCGCGCGACACCACCTCCGGGCTCATTCCGGTGCCGGTGTCGCTGACGCCGACGGCGACCGCGGGATTCCCGTCGTCGGTCTGGGCGAGGGCGGTCGCGAGCGTCAGGCGGCCGCCGCCGGGCATCGCGTCGCGGGCGTTGACCGCGAGGTTGAGGACCGCGTTCTCGAGCTGGTTCTGGTCGACGAAGACCGGCGGGATCCGCGGCATCAGCCGGGTCTCCACCGCGACCGTCTCCCCGAGGGTGCGGCGCAGCAGCTCGACCATCCCGCCGACGAGGTCGTTGGGATCGGTGGGGCGCGGTTCCAGCGGCTGCTGGCGGGCGAAGGCGAGCAGGCGGTGAGTGAGCTTCGCGGCGCGGTCGGCACCGTCGAGGGCCCCGTCGATGAAGCGCCCGACCTCGGTATCGCCGCGGGCGAGGCGCCGTTGCAGCACCTCCAGGGAACCGGTGATGACCGCGAGCAGGTTGTTGAAGTCGTGCGCGATGCCGCCGGTGAGCTGGCCCACCGCCTCCATCTTCTGCGCCTGCCGCAGCTTGTCCTCGGCGGCGAGGCGCTGGGCGTTCTCCCGCCGCAGGTTCGCGAGGGCCTGCTGCTCGGCGTGGGCCCGGGCCAGGGCCAGCCATGCCATCATCACCAGGGTCAGGGCGGCCACCGCGGCGACCATGCCGTAGACCAGCAGGTTGTCGTACCAGCGCTGCTGCGCCGTCGCGGTCTCGACCGCGAAGGCGACCTGGACCGGGTACTCGCCGACCCGCCTCCAGGCGTAGCGCAGCTCGTCGCCGCCCGGGGGCGTCCCGGTCGCGAGGCCGCCCTCGGGGTGGGCCCGCAGCGCCCGCATCAGCGGATCGGAGCCGGTGAGGCGGGGATCGCCGCCCGCGGGCTCGCGCACCAGCACGGCGCCGTCGCCGCGCAGGAGCAGGGCCTCGTGCGCCGAGGGCGCGGCGATCTCGGCATAGAAGCGCGCGAAGTAGTCGATGCCGAGGGCGATGACGATCACGCCGTCGAAGCGGCCGTCGTCGGTCGAGCGGCGGCGGCTGACCGAAAAGGTCTCCGGCAGCGGATCGCGCCCGGCGGCGCCCGCCTCGCGGTGGGCCGGCCCGACGTAGATGCCGATGTCGCGGTCGCGGTGGACGGCGAAGATGTCGCGGCCGGCGAGGCTCTGGCCGACGTCGCCGGCCCGGCTGCTCGCCCGCACGCCCCCCTGCGGGTCGACGACCTGCACCGCGACGGCCTGGGCGAGCGGCGCCTTGAGGGTGGCCAGGAAGGCGTTGGCCGACGTCGTGTCGAACTGCGCCCAGGAGCGGTCGAACAGGTAGTCGTCGACCCGGTCCATCGCCAGTTCGGCGGTGTCGAACACCTTGGAGGCGTGTTCGAGCATCACCGTGGCGGTCCGGGTCAGGCCGGCATCCTCCTCCCGCAGGACCTCGCTCCGGTTCCACCACGCAGCCCCGATCAGGACCACGCACGGCACCAGAAACGCCGCCGCCACGAGGAGCTGGTGCAGCCGCACCGTCGAAAGCGTCACAGATGTCTCACGTCGCGCTGCGGAAGCCGCTGCCGCAGGCGAACGAAGCTTAACCATTTATGAACCGGATGGCGAGGGCGCTGGCCCCCGGTCGGAGGCGCTGTCCCGACGTACTGTTCTGAATCGGATGCCAAGAGAGACTTAAAGGTCACGCTTGAATTTGCGGTATGTGCGGCGGGCTCGCCTCGCCGGGGGGCTGCCGCTATGGTGCCGCCGCCACGCTTCGGACGCCCGGATGTTGCCTCGTCTCTCGACCCTCGCCGCCCTCGGCCTGATCGCCCTCGCCGTCGCCGCCTGCGGCCGGCGGGGACCTCTGGAGACGCCGCAAGGTGGCGTTCCGGCGGGGCAGAGCGCGCCGTCGCGGCGGGACACCGTCGCGGGCAGCGGCGCCACCAACCAGACCACCCTGCCGCGGGGCGTCGGCCTCGGCTCCGGCGGCACCGAGCCGGAGGCCGGCGACGAGTTGCCCGCTTCGGCGCTGGCCGCCCCCGGCCTCATCCCGACGCCGACCCAGTCCTCGTCCAGCCGCCGCAAGGGACTGCGCATCCCGCCGGGGCCGTTTCCCCTCGACCCGCTGCTGTGACCGGCGCCGGATTGGTGTAGAGGCGGGGCAGCCCTCCTTCGCCCGACACCGATCCCGATGCATCATTTCAGCTACCGCAACGGCGCGCTCCACGCCGAGGACGTCGATCTCGCCGGCCTCGCGGCCGAGGTCGGCACCCCGTTCTACTGCTACGCCTCCGCCACCCTGGAGCGGCACTTCCGGGTCTTCGCCGAGGCCTTCGCCGAGGACGGCGCCCTGGTCTGCTACGCCGTGAAGGCGAACTCGAACCAGGCGGTGCTGGCGACGCTCGCCCGGTTGGGTGCCGGCATGGACATCGTGTCGGAGGGCGAGCTGCGCCGGGCGCTGGCCGCCGGGGTGCCGGGCGAGCGCATCGTGTTCTCGGGCGTCGCCAAGACGAAGGCGGAGATGGCCGCCGCCCTCGATGCCGGCATCCTGTGCTTCAACGTCGAGAGCGAGCCGGAACTCGTCGCGCTGTCCGAGGTGGCACGGAGCCGGGGGCAGACGGCGCCGGTCTCGATCCGGGTCAACCCGGACGTCGACGCCCGCACCCACGCGAAGATCTCGACCGGCAAGTCCGAGAACAAGTTCGGCATCCCGATCGCCCGCGCGCGCGAGGTCTACGCCCGCGCCGCCGAACTGCCCGGGCTCGCGGTCCACGGCGTCGACATGCATATCGGCAGCCAGATCACCGATCTCGCGCCCTACGACAACGCCGCCGCGCTGCTCGCCGAGCTCGCCCGCGACCTGATGGCGGCGGGCCACCGCCTGCAGCACATCGATTTCGGCGGCGGCCTCGGCATCCCCTACCGCGACGACAACGCGCCGCCGCCCGACCCGCAGGCGCTGGCCCGCATCCTGCGCCCGCATTTCCGGCCGCTCGGCCTGCGGCCGGTGTTCGAGATCGGCCGGATGATCGCCGGCAATGCCGGCATCCTGGTCACCCGGGTCGTCTACGTGAAGCACGGCGAGGGCCGCACCTTCGTCATCGTCGATGCCGGCATGAACGACCTGATCCGGCCGACGCTCTACGACGCCTTCCACGCGATCCGCCCGGTCGCCGAGCCGGCCCCGGACGCGCCGCGCCTCACCGCCGACGTGGTCGGGCCGGTCTGCGAGAGCGGCGACTACCTCGCGCTGGCCCGGGAGATGCCGGAGGCGCGCCCCGGCGACCTCCTCGCGGTGATGAGCGCGGGCGCCTACGGCGCGGTCCAGGCCGGGACCTACAACACCCGCGCCCTGGTGCCGGAGGTGCTGGTGCGCGGGAGCGAGCACGCGGTGGTCCGCCCGCGCCAGAGCCTCGACGCGCTGATCGGCCTCGACCGGGTGCCGGACTGGCTCGGCTGAACCCCCGTAACCCACTGCCCGGGCGGGCGATTGCCTCCCGGGCAGGCAGGATCATCTCGACACGGCCCGGCCGAACCGCTACGGCGGCACTGTCTGGGCCCGTGCCCGCCCGCTCATCTCCCTCCGCCCCATGCTTGAGCAGCAGCTCGTCAACGGCGTCGTGCTCGGCGCGACCTACGCCCTCTTCGCCCTCGGCTTCACGCTGATGTTCGGGGTGATGGGCGTCATCAACCTGACCTACGGCGTCTACTTCGCCGTCGGAGCGTTCGCGGCCCTGTGGACGACGCAGGCGCTCGGCCTGCCGATCGCCGCCGCCGTGGCGGTCGGGGCGCTGATCGCAGGGGTGATCGCGGTGGCGATCGACACCCTGCTGCTGACGCGCCTGCGCAAGGCCAAGGCGCCGGAACTCGCCTCGCTGATGGTGACCCTCGGCGCGACGCTGTTCCTCTACGCCGGCATGGCCGCCTCGCTCGGCACCGAGATCCGCCGCTTCCCCGCCGCGGTGTTCGACGGCGGCGCCTACAGCCTCGGCGAGGTGCGCGTCGGCGCGACCCAGATCCTCATCTTCGCCGCCGCCCTGGTGCTGGTCGTCGCCCTGATGGCGCTGGTGCGCGGCTCGCGGATCGGCCTCGCGATCCGGGCGGTGGCCGAGAACCCCGACGCCGCCGCGCTGATGGGCATCGACGGCGCGCTGATGCTGCGGGTGGTGTCGTTCCTGTCCGGGGCCATCGGAGGGGCGGCCGGGGTGCTGGTCGGGCTCAACTTCAACGCTATCCAGCCGTTCATGGGCGAGCACATGATGCTGCGCGGCTTCGCGGTCATCATCGTCGGCGGCCTCGGCGACCTGCGCGGGGCGCTGCTGGCCGGCCTGCTGCTCGGGCTGGCCGAGGTGCTCACCGCCGCCTACCTGTCCTCGACCCTCAAGGACATGATCGCCTTCGGGCTCCTCGTCGCCACCCTGTGGTTCCGGCCGATGGGCCTGTTCGGCCGCGCGGCCGCCAAGCGGGCTTGAGACCGCCATGTGGGAAGCCCTCGACGACTTCTACTGGACCTACCAGAGCCTCATCCACGCGATCGGGGTCAACGGCATCCTGGCGCTGTCGGTCTACGTCGTGCTGGCGGTGGGCCAGCTCTCCCTCGGGCAGGCCGCCTTCATGGGGGTCGGCGCCTATACCGGCGCCCTGCTGACCGTGAAGTTCGGCACGCCGTTCGCGGTCTCGATGGCCGCCGCCGCGACGGTGCCGGCCCTGCTCGCCCTGGTGGTCGGCGGCCCGACCCTACGGCTCACCGGCGTCTACCTCGCCATCGCGACGATCGGGCTCGGCGAGATCACCCACATCGTGTTCCTCAACTGGGACTATGCCGGCGGGGCGCTCGGCCTCTCGGGCATTCCCGAGCGCGGCGGCGTGTGGGCGATCTACGGCACGCTCGCGGTGCTGCTCGTCGGCTTCACCCTGGTCGCCCGCTCGCGGGTCGGCCGCGCCATGGAGGCGATGCGCGAGGACGAGGCGGCGGCGGGCGTGATGGGGGTGAACCTGCCGCGCTACCGCATGACCGCGCTGGTGGTCTCGGCCGCGATGGCCGGCATCGCCGGCTGCCTGTCGGCCCACGTCTCGTCGTTCATCGGCCCGGGCGAGTACGGCTTCGAATCGGCGGTGCGGATCCTCAGCTACGCGCTGCTCGGCGGCATCGGCTCGCCGGTGGCGCCGGTGCTCGGCGCCGCGATCCTGACCCTGCTGCCGGAGGTGCTGCGCCCGCTCGCCGACTTCCGCCTGATGGTCAACGGCCTCATCATCGTGCTGGCGGTGCTGTTCATGCCCCGCGGCATCCTGCCCTGGCGCATCGCCCGGACCGGCTGAGCATGTCCTCCCCCGCCTCCCCCCTCCTCGCGGTCGAGGGCCTGACCCGCCGCTTCCAGGGCCTCGTCGCGGTCGACGGCGTCGACGTCGCGGTGCGCGAGGGCACCGTCCACGGCCTGATCGGCCCGAACGGCGCCGGCAAGACCACCTGCTTCAACATGATCTCGGGGGTGCTCGCCCCGAGCGAGGGCCGCGTCAGCCTCGACGGACGCCCCCTCGACGGCCTGCCGCCCTACCGGCGCACGGCGCTCGGCCTCGCCCGCACCTTCCAGAACATCCGCGTCTTCTCCGAGATGACGGTGCTGGAGAACGTGATGACCGGGATGCACGCCCGGCTGTCGGCCGGCCTCGGCATCTTCTGGCGCAGCCCCGGCTTCCGCGCCGAGGAGCACGCCGCCAAGGCCAGGGCCCGCGACCTGCTCGACTTCGTCGGGCTGCTCGCCGCGGCGAACCACCGGGCCGGCGACCTGCCCTACGGCGACCAGCGCCGCCTGGAGATCGCCCGGGCGCTCGCCTGCGAGCCGCGCCTCGTGCTCCTCGACGAGCCGGCGGCGGGCATGAACCCGGCCGAGACCCACGCGCTGCTCGGCCTGCTGCGCCGCCTGCGCGACGAGCGCGGCCTGACCCTGCTGCTGGTCGAGCACGACATGCCCCTGGTGATGAGCCTCTGCGACCGCCTCACGGTCCTCAACTTCGGCAAGCGCATCGCCGACGGCACCCCGGCCGAGGTGCGCCGCGACCCGGCGGTGATCGCCGCCTATCTCGGCGCCCAGCAGGCCGAGGCGCAGGCGGGCGCCGTCCCGGCGGAGGCCGCCCGGTGAGCGACCCGGTGAGCGACCTCCTGCGCGTCGAGGGGCTGCGCCTCGGCTACGGCCGCGCCGACGTCGTCCACGCCGTCGACCTCACGGTCGCCCGCGGCAGCATCGTGTCGCTGATCGGCTCGAACGGCGCCGGCAAGACCACGATCCTGCGCGCGCTGTCGGGGCTGATGAAGCCGCGGGCCGGCGCTGTCCGGTTCCTCGACGGCGCTGCCGTCGACATCGCCGGCGAGGCCGCGCACCGGGTCGCCCGGCGCGGCATCGTCCAGGTGCCGGAGGGGCGGCAGGTCTTCGCCAACCTGACGGTCGCCGAGAACCTGCGGCTCGGCGCCTATCACGCCCCCGGCCCCGAGGTGGCGCGCCGCCAGGAGGCGGTGGTCGCCCGCTTCCCGCGGCTGGGCGAGCGGCTCGGCCAGCAGGCCGGCTACCTCTCGGGCGGCGAGCAGCAGATGCTGGCGATGGGCCGCGCCCTGATGGCCGAGCCGGTGCTGCTGCTCCTCGACGAGCCCTCGATGGGTCTCGCCCCGCTGATCGTGGAGGAGATCTTCTCGATCATCGCCGACCTGCGGCGCGAGGGCCGCACCATCCTGCTGGTCGAGCAGAACGCCAGCGCGGCCCTCGGCGTCGCCGACTACGCCTACGTGCTGGAGACCGGCCGCATCCGCCTCCAGGGACCGGCCGGCGAGATCGCCCGCAACCCGGAGGTGACGGCGGCGTATCTCGGCCTGTAGGCCCGCTAACCCCTCGTTCACGACGCCGACAATTCGACCGATCGGGTTCACCCGTCCTTTAAGGCGCGGGGGCCTGATGGGGCCATCACCAACGAGGCTCCGCCCCGGCTTCCGGCCGCGGCGGACGGGGATGGCACCATGCGACACGAGCCCAGGCTGGCGGCACGGCATCACGGCGGGGCGAGAGCCGCGCGCGGGCGCGAGGATTGCTACCTCCTGGGTCCCGGCTTCCACCCGGGCGCGCTCCTGATCGCCACGGTCGGCCCGGCCGCCGGCGCCGCCGTCATCGCCCTCGTCGCCCTCGCCCTGCGCATCGGGCTGTGAGCGCGGCGGGTGCCGGCCCGGCTTCGGGAAAAGCGGTCGCGGCTCCCTGCGGGCAATTGCCGGCGGACGGGAGTGCCACACTTCACCGGTGATGATGCGGCGTCACATTCCGGTCGCCCTGGCGATGACGCTGGGCCTGCTCGCCCTGATCCTGCTGGGCTTCCAGTGGGCCGGGCAACCCACGACCCTGAAGGTCGCGGTCGGGCCGACCGGCGGCGAGGACGCGCGCCTGATCGGCGCGGTCGCCCAGGCCCTGACGCGCGACCACGAGGATGTGCGCCTGCGGCTCGTTCCGACCGGCAGCCCGGCCGAGAGCGCCGCCCTCGCCGAGCGCGGCAAGGTCGACCTCGCGGTGGTCCGCTCGGACATCGGCATTCCGTCGAGCACCCAGACCGTCGCGATCCTGCACCGCGACGCCGCCGTGCTGATGACGACGCATGCGGAGATCGCCGGCATCCCGGACCTTCGTGGGCGACGGGTCGGCATCCTGCGCAACCCCGACGCCAATACCCGGCTCCTCGCCCGCATCCTCGAACAGTACGACCTCCCGGCCTCCAGCGTGAGCCCGGTACCCCTGGCCGGCCCGGAGGAGGCCGGCCCCGCCCTGCGCGAGGGCCGGATCGACGCGGTGCTGGCGGTGGCGCCGCCCACCGCCGCCCTGATGCGGGAAACCGTCGCGAGCCTCGCGGCGACCGGGCAGACGCCGCTGTTCCTGTCGGTCGGGGAAGCGCCCGCCATCGCCCGCCGCCTGCCGGTCCTCGAAGCCGTCGAGGTCGTGCGCGGCGCCTTCGGCGGCACGCCGCCGCGTCCCGCCGAGACCGTCACGACCATCGGCATCACCCACCGGCTCGTCGCGCAGGCCAAGCTCGCCGACGCGGCGATCTCGGAACTGTCCCGCCTCATCTTCGTCGTCCGGCCGGCGGTCGCCACCGACCTGCCGCTCGCCAACCAGATCGAGGCGCCCGACACCTCGAAGAGCGCGTCGCTGCCGGTGCATCCCGGCGCCCAGGCCTACTACGACGGCGAGATCGAGACCTTCTTCGAGCGCTACGGCGACTGGTTCTATCTCGCGGTGATGACCTTCTCGATCGCCGGCTCGGCCGCCGCCACCCTGGTCTCGCGGGCGGCGAACCGCTCGCGGGCCAGGGACATGGAACTCCTGCGCGAACTGCTGACCATCGTGCGCACCTGCCGCGAGGCCGACGGCGAGGAGGCGCTGTCGGCCCTGGAGCGCGAGGCCGACGAGATCCTCGGCGTCGCCCTGGCCCGCGCGGGCCTCGGCGCCATCGACAATGCCGGCGTCGCCGCCTTCACCCTCGGGCTCGATCAGGCCCGCCGGGCGATCACCGAACGGCGGACCCAGCTCCTCGAACGGCAGTCGCATGCAGGGGACCGCAACGACGGGCCGGCTCCGGGCTCCGTCTCCGCCGCGGCGGAATAACCCGGCGCCCCTTGCGGAGCCGCCGCACACCTTATATTGCAACGCAACAGATTTCCCCCGGCCCGACCTGCCTGGCTGCCCTTTTAGCGGCCTGCTTCAGGCCGGGCTCTTTCCGCTTCGGGTCTCTCATGAAGCTGCGCAACATCGCCATCATCGCCCACGTCGACCACGGCAAGACGACGCTCGTCGACAAGCTGCTGCAGCAGTCCGGCTCCTTCCGCGAGAACCAGCGGGTCGAGGAGCGGGCGATGGACTCGAACGACCTCGAGAAGGAGCGCGGCATCACCATCCTGGCCAAGGCCACCTCGGTGGTCTGGAAGGACACCCGCATCAACATCGTCGACACCCCCGGCCACGCCGATTTCGGCGGCGAGGTCGAGCGCATCCTGTCGATGGTCGACGGCGTGATCGTGCTGGTCGACGCCGCCGAAGGCCCGATGCCGCAGACCAAGTTCGTGGTCTCGAAGGCGCTCAAGATCGGCCTCCGCCCGATCGTCGCGGTCAACAAGGTCGACCGGCCCGACGCCCGCATCACCGAGGTGGTCAACGAGGTGTTCGACCTGTTCGCGGCCCTCGACGCCACCGACGAGCAGCTCGACTTCCCGATCCTGTACGGGTCGGGCCGCAACGGCTGGATGGCGACGGCGCCGGACGGCGACCAAACCGAGGGCCTCGCGCCGCTGTTCGACCTCGTGCTCCAGCACGTGCCGCAGGCCATCACCGAGGAAGGCCCGTTCCGGATGCTCGGGACGCTGCTTGAGGCGAACCCGTTCCTCGGCCGCATCATCACCGGACGCATCGCGTCCGGCACCGTGAAGCCGAACCAGTCGATCAAGGTGCTCGACCGCACCGGCAAGGTGGTGGAGACCGGCCGCGTCTCGAAGATCCTCGCCTTCCGCGGCCTGGAGCGCCAGCCGATCGAGGTCGGCGAGGCCGGCGACATCGTCTCCATCGCGGGCCTCGTGAAGGGCACGGTGGCCGACACCTTCTGCGACCCGCAGGTCGAGACCCCGATCCAGGCCCAGCCGATCGACCCGCCGACGGTCACGATGTCGTTCATCGTCAACGATAGCCCGCTCGCCGGCACCGAGGGCGACAAGGTGACGAGCCGGATGATCCGCGACCGGCTGTTCAAGGAGGCCGAAGGCAACGTCACCCTCAAGATCGAGGAGGCCGCCGACAAGGATTCGTTCTACGTCTCCGGCCGCGGCGAGTTGCAGCTCGCGATCCTGATCGAGACGATGCGCCGCGAGGGCTTCGAGATCGCGGTGTCGCGGCCGCGCGTCGTGTTCGAGAAGGACGAGGACGGCGGCGTGCTCGAGCCGATCGAGGAGGTCGTGATCGACGTCGACGAGGAGCATTCCGGCGTCGTCGTGCAGAAGATGTCGGAGCGCAAGGCCGACATGCTGGAGATGCGGCCGTCCGGCGGCAACCGCCTGCGCCTCGTCTTCCACGCTCCGACCCGCGGCCTGATCGGCTACCAGGGCGAGCTGATGACCGATACCCGCGGCACCGCGATCATGAACCGGCTGTTCAAGGCCTACGAGCCCTACAAGGGCGAGATCGCCGGCCGCCGCAACGGCGTGCTGATCTCCAACGACCAGGGCGAGGCCGTCGCCTACGCCCTGTGGAACCTGGAGGATCGCGGCCCGATGATGATCGAGCCTGGCTGGAAGGTCTACCAGGGCATGATCATCGGCGAGCACAACCGCGAGAACGACCTCGAGGTCAACGTGCTCAAGGGCAAGAAGCTGACCAACATCCGCACCACCTCGAAGGACGAGGCGGTGCGCCTGACCCCGCCGATCCGCATGACCCTGGAGCGCTCGCTGGCCTGGATCCAGGACGACGAGCTGGTCGAGGTCACCCCGAAGTCGATCCGCCTGCGCAAGGCCGTGCTCGACCCGAACGACCGCAAGCGCGCCGAGCGGGCGAAGGAAGCGCTGAGCGCGTAGGAACCCGGGCGGAGTGATACGGAATCCGGAAGCAATCTTCCGGATTCCGTATCACCAGCCCGCGCGGCGGAGCTTTGCTCCGCACGCATGAGCGAAGCCGGTTTCCGCATCGCGAAAGCGACCGCTCGCGGTCGCCTGAAGCGATTGCGCAGCAATCGCCACGATCCCGCAGGGATCGCCGAGCGATCAAACGGAAATCGTATGAGAGACACTGCGGGCTTCAACCCCGAGGCCCGATCGTCGGTCATGGCACCCCGCTCGTTCGAGGTGGTGGCCTCCAAAGTGCCGCAGGCGTAGAGCATCCTCGCGCGTGGGAGAGGGGACGGCTGCGGCCCGCCGGAAGCGCGGCCTCGGCCGCCAAGCGGTCTGGCGCTGCTCCGACAGGGTTCTCCGGCCTGCCGCATCGGCCCCCGCACAGCCGGACCGGGCTACTCGACGGTGTTCGGCTCGACGACGTTGCCGGTGCCGCCGTCGTCGTTGTCGAGGCTGCTCCCGAACGGGTAGCCGGCATCCTGCCAGCAGTTGAGCCCCCAGCCGCCGCGGGAATTCACGGCGATCGGCGCGGCCCCGAACAGGCCGCCGCCGCCGCGGAAGACGTTGCCGGTGACCACGTTGTCCGACGGCGTCTGGTGGCGCACGGTGCCGCCCTCGCCGCAATTGCGGTACAGGCGCACGCCGCCCTGGCCGCCGAGAACGAAGCGGTTGCCGGTGATGCGGTTGCGCGCCGAGCCGTCGACCGCGATCGCCTCGCGGGTGGTCCAGGTCTCGATGTCGTTGTCCTCGATGCGGTTGTCGGCGCTCTCGGCGTCGAGGTAGAGCGCCGTCGCGTCCGAGCGGCCGGCGAGCCGCGACTCCCGCAGCGCGACCCCGGTGACGCCCGGGCCGAGATAGAGCGGGATCGGACCGGCGGCGGTGATGGTGGTGCCGGTGATCGTCACCCGGGTCGGGGCGGCGTCCTGGGCCCGCGCGGTATGGCCGGGGCTGGTGGAGGAAGCGCGCAGCAGCGGCCCCTGCCCGTTCACGCCCATGCCCCAGATCCGGACGTGGCCGTGGATCGCACAATCCCGGATCGTGATGTCGCTCGGCCGGTCCCACGGTTCTCCCGGGCGCGACGGCGGGCGCGACCGGATCGCGATCGTGTGGGCATCGAGGCGCACCGGAGCGTCGGGCCGGCCGATCGCGGCGCCGTCGCAATCGAGGGTGACGCCGGAGGCCGCCGATCCTTCGAGCACGAGGCGCTTGAGCACCCGGTCGCCGGGCCTCAGCCGCAGGCTGCACGCGAGCGCGACGGTTTCGTCGCCCGGCGCCAGCAGGCGGGCCCGCATCCCGGCGCCGCACGGCGCCGCGGCGGGTGCCGACGCGCTCCGGACCAGCGCCGGAGGCTCGGGCGGCAAGAGCATCACGGCCCGGGCTTCCCGGCGGGTCCCGCGCTCAATCCGCGAACACCACCGTGGTCCTGCCGTTGAGGATCACCCGGTCCTCCAGCACGTAGCGGACGGCGCGGGCGAGCACCCGGCGCTCGATGTCGCGGCCCTTGCGCACGAGGTCGTCGGGCGTGTCGCCGTGGCTGACGCGCTCGACGTCCTGCTCGATGATCGGCCCCTCGTCGAGGTCGGCGGTGACGAAGTGCGAGGTCGCGCCGATGAGCTTCACGCCGCGCTCGTGCGCCTGATGGTAGGGCCGCGCGCCCTTGAAGCCGGGCAGGAACGAGTGGTGGATGTTGATGCAGCGGCCCGACAGCTTGGCCGAGAGGTCGTCGGACAGGATCTGCATGTAGCGGGCGAGCACCACGAGGTCGGCGCCGCTCTCCTGCACGAGGTGCCAGAGCTGCGCCTCCTGGGCCGCCCTGGTCTCGCGGGTGACCGGCAGGTGGTGGAACGGGATCGCCCCGAACTCCATCGCCCCGTAGGTCTCGCGCGGATAGTTCGAGACGATGCCGCAGATCTCCATCGGCATCTCGCCGATGCGCTGGCGGTAGAGTAGGTCGTTGAGGCAGTGGTCGAAGCGCGAGACCAGGATCAGGACCTTCCGCAGCGCGTCGCGCCGGCGCAGGGTCCAGGTCATGCCGAAGCGGTCGGCCAGCGGCGCCAGCCGGGCTTCGAGGTCGTCGAGCTCGGGCAGTCCGGCCGCCGAGCCGGCGTTGAACTCGACCCGCATGAAGAACCGGCCGCTCCCCACGTCGTCGAATTGCTGCGCCTCCAGGATGTTGCAGCCGGCCTCGAACAGGCTGCCCGACACGCCCGCGACGATGCCCGGCACGTTGCGGCAGGAGAGCGTGAGGATGCAGGAGGGCGAGGGCTGCGACATGGGAGTGACGAACCGTGGGTGACGAGACGGGGGATGCGCGCAGATAGGCGAGCGGCGGCGACCTCCGCAAGGAGGCCGCAACGACGAAGGCCCCCTCGCCCACGCGGGAGAGGGGGCCTTCGTCGTCGGGCGGGGCGGCTCAGTGCGCCGGCTGCGGGTCCCCGTGCGAGCCGCCGCCGTGCTCGTCCTTGCCGCGCCAGCGGTTGATGCGGATGAGCAGGTTGCGGATCACGACGTAGAAGACCGGCGTCAGGAACAGGCCGAACACCGTGGCGCCGAGCATGCCGAACAGCACCGCGGTGCCGAGCGCCTGACGCATCTCGGCGCCCGGGCCGGTGGCGATGGCGAGCGGCACCACGCCGAGGATGAAGGCGAAGGCCGTCATCAGGATCGGCCGCAGGCGCAGGCGGCACGCCTCGACCGCCGCCGCGACCGGCCCGCGCCGCTCGTTCTCCTCGATCTGGTGGGCGAACTCGACGATCAGGATCGCGTTCTTCGCCGCCAGACCGATGAGCACGATCAGGCCGATCTGGGTCAGGATGTTGTTGTCCTGCGCCCGGAGCTGCACGCCGGCCAGCGCCGCCAGCACACCGGTCGGCACCACCAGCAGGATCGCCAGCGGCAGCGCCCAGGATTCGTACTGCGCGGCGAGCACCAGGAACACCAGCAGCACGCCGAGGGCGAAGACGTAGATCGCGGTGTTGCCGGCCGCCTTCTCCTGGAACGCGATCTCGGTCCACTCGAAGCTCATGCCCTCCGGCAGGGTCTTCCTGGCCAGCGCCTCCATCGCGTCGAGCGCCTGCCCCGACGAGACGCCGGGCTTGGAGTCGCCCTGCACCGGCACCGAGTAGTACAGGTTGTAGCGCTGCACGATCTGCGGCCCGGCGATGTCGCGGATGCCCGCGAGCGTCCCCATCGGCACCAGGGCGCCGGTGGACGAGCGCACCATCAGCCGCTCGATGTCCTCCTTCTCCAGCCGGTCGCTGGCCTGGGCCTGGGCCCGAACCTGGTAGATGCGGCCGAAGGTGTTGAAGTCGTTGACGTAGGCGCCGCCGAGATTGACCTGGAGGGTCGAGAACACGTTGGCCAGCGGCACGTTCAGCATCCGGGCCTTGGTGCGGTCGATGTCGAGGTAGATCTGCGGCGTGTCGTTGCCGAAGGTGGTGAAGACGCGGGTCAGGGCCGGGTCGCGGTTGGCCGCGCCGATCAGCTCGCCGGAGGCGGCGAGCAGCCCGGCGATGTCGGACCCGGTGCGGTTCTGCACCTGCATCTTGAAGCCGCCGGCATTGCCGAGGCCGCGCACCGGCGGCGGCGGGATCGCGATGATCCGCGCCTCGGTGATCGAGCCGGTCTTGGCGAACACGTCCTGCACGATCGCGCCTGCGTTGCGGCCCTTGGCGTCGCGCTCCTTGAACGGCTTGAGGGTGAGGAACATCACGCCGCCGTTGGTGGTGTTGGTGAAGGTCGCGCCGTCGAAGCCCGAGATCACCACCGCGTTGGCGACGCCGTCGACGGTGAGCGCGCGCTTGGCCGCCTCCCGCACCACCGCGGTGGTGCGCTCCAGCGCCGAGCCCGGCGGCAACTGCACCACCACGATGAGGTAGCCCTGGTCCTGCTGCGGGATGAAGCCGGTCGGCGTCACCCGGGCGAGGTGCAGCGTCCCGGCGATGACCCCACCGTAGAGCACCAGCATCACGATCAGCGGCACCACCCGGCCGGTGAGGAACCGGACCGTCGACGCATAGGCGTTCGAGGTCGCGTCGAAGCCGCGGTTGAAGGTGTTGGCCGCCCAGGCGCCGAACCGGGCCAGGAAGAAGCGCGGCTTGCGATGCTCGGAATGCGGCTTGAGCAGCAGCTTGCAGAGCGCCGGCGACAGCGTCAGCGAGTTGAACATCGAGATGATGGTCGAGGCCGCGATGGTCAGCGCGAACTGGCGGTAGAACTGGCCCGAGATGCCCGGAATGAAGGCGGTCGGGATGAACACCGCCGACAGCACCAGCGCGATGGCGACGACCGCGCCGCCGACCTCGTCCATGGTCTTGTGCGCGGCCTCGCCGGGCGAGAGGCCCTCGGCCATGTTGCGCTCGACGTTCTCGACCACGACGATCGCGTCGTCGACCACGATGCCGATGGCGAGCACCAGCCCGAACAGGGTCAGGTTGTTGAGCGAGAACCCGAGCGCCGCCATCACCGCGAAGGTGCCGACGAGCGAGACCGGGATCGCGATGATCGGGATCAGCGCCGTGCGCCAGCTCTGGAGGAACACCAGGATGACGATGACCACGAGGACGACCGCCTCGCCGAGGGTCTTGTAGACCTCGTGCACCGACTCGGCGATGAACTCGGTCGGGTTGTAGGCGATCTTGTATTCGAGGCCGGGCGGGAAGTCCTTGGCCATCTCCTTCATCAGGCTCTGGACTGCTTCCGCCGCCTGGAGGGCGTTGGTGCCCGGGCGCTGGAACACGCCGACGCCGATCGCCGGCTGGCCGTTGAGGAACGACTGGGTGACGTAGTCCTTCTGCCCGAGTTCGACCCGGGCGATGTCGGAGATCCGCACGAGGCGCCCGTCGGACGCCTTGACGATGACCTTGCGGAACTCGTTCGGGTCGTTGAACCGTCCCTGCGTCTGCACGACGAGCTGGAACGCCTGCGATTGCGGCGACGGCGGCGCGCCGAGGGCGCCCGAGGCCACCTGGACGTTCTGCTCCTGCAGCGCCGAGATCACGTCGGTGGTCGAGAGCTGGTAGGCGGTGAGCTTGTTGGGGTCGAGCCAGATCCGCAGCGCGTACTCGCTGCCGCCGAACACCGTGATGTCGCCGACGCCGTTGAGCCGCAGCAGCGGGTCGCGCAGGCGCAGGTAGATGTAGTTGGCGAGGTAGTTCTGGTCGTAGGTGTTGTCCGGCGACAGCACGTGCACGACCATCATCAGGTCGGGCGAGGACTTGCGCACCGTGACGCCGAGGTTGCGCACGTCGCCGGGCAGGCGCGGCTGGGCGACCGAGAGCCGGTTCTGGACCAGCACGTTGGCGATGTCGAGGTTGGTGCCGAGCGCGAAGGTGACGGTGAGCTGCATGTTGCCGTCGTTGGTCGACAGCGACGACATGTAGAGCATGTTGTCGACGCCGTTGAGCTCCTGCTCGATCGGCGTCGCGATGGTGGCGGCCACGGTCTCGGCGTTGGCGCCCGGGTAGGAGGCGCGCACCACCACGGTCGGCGGCACGATCTCCGGGTACTGGGCGACCGGCAGCGAGATGTAGGCGACGTAGCCGATGATCAGGATGACGATCGACGTCACCGAGGCGAAGATCGGCCGGTCGACGAAGAAGTGGGCAAAGCGCATCGGGGACCTCGCGCGCCCTCCCCGGCCGCGGGCCGGACGGGCGCTCTCTCGTCGTCGCGGGCGCGCCCCGCGGTTCCTCCGCGGGGCGGCATCGGGTACTCCGGTTATTCCTTGACCGGCGGCAGGTCCTTGCGCTCCGGCGTCACCTTGGCACCCGGCCGGACCCGGGTCAGGCCGGAGATGACGATGGTCTCGTCGCCCTTCAGGCCGTCGCGCACCACCCGGTAGCCGTCGATCTTCGGGCCGAGCCGGACGTTCTGCGACACGACGGTGTTGTCGTCCTTGACGACGTAGACGATGCGCTTGTCCTGGTTGGTCGCCACCGCGTCGTCGGGGATCAGCACGCCCCGGAACGGCGGCGAGGCCGGCATGCTGATCATCCCGAACAGGCCGGGCTTGATGAAGTTGTCAGGATTCTCGACCGTCGCGCGCAGCATGATCGAGCCGGTCTGCTGGTCGAACTGGTTGTCGACGAAATCGAGCACGCCCTTGCGGGTCGGCTTCGCCTCCCCGGTCAGGGCAATCAGGACCCGGACGGTGTGCTCCTTCTGGGTCGCACCCATGCCGATGCGCAGGTTGCCCTGGTAGGCGAGGAACGAGCGCTCGTCGACCGGGAACGAGAAGTAGATCGGGTCGAGGGAGACGATGCTGGTGAGGATCGTCTGGTCGGTGATGACGATGTTGCCCTCGGTGACCCGGCGCTGGGAGATGCGGCCGTCGATCGGCGAGCGCACCTCGGTGAAGTCGTAGTTGAGCTGGGCCTGTCGCAGGGCGGCGGTGGCGCTCTCGACGTCGGCCTGGGCGGTGAGCGAGGCCTGCCGGCGCTGGTCGGTGACCTGCTCGGAGATGTTGCCCGAGCGGCTGAGCGTCTGGGCGCGCTCGAGGTCGGTCTGCGAGAAGTTCAGCCGGGCGTTGGCCGAGGCCAGGGCCGCCTGCGCCTGGTCGAGCGTCGCCTTGTAGGGGCGGCGGTCGATGGTGAACAGCAGGTCGCCCTTCTTGACCCGGGAACCATCCTGGAAGTGGATCTTCTCCAGGTAGCCGGTGACGCGGGCGCGCACGTCGACGTTCTCGATCGCGTTGAAGCGACCGGTATAGTCGTCGTGCTCGACGACCTCCTTGACCACCGGCTTGGCGACCACGACCGTGGGCGGCGGACCGCCCGGGGCCTGCGCCAGCGCCGGGAGCCCGGCGACCACCAGGAGCGCCGGGATCGCCGCCGCCAGCCAGTGCCTGCGCATACTCACTCTCCCGTTCGTTCAGGTGCGTACGGCCCGACCCCGCACGATGCGGGACGGCGTCGGGCTCGCGCGGCCGCGACGGGAACCGCCTCCATCCGGAGCGCGGCCCTCCCGGGGCCTTCGATGTCGTGTCCGCCCGGGTCGATCAGGGCCGACGTTCACAACCCGTGCGTGTCAGGCGATCGTCTCGCCGGCGATATACCAGTCCTTGAAGCCGCCGGGATAGTGGTCGCTCAATCCGACGCCCTGGCTCTGGGCGTATTGCAGCGCCCGCAGCGACCGGACGCCCGCCGCGCAAGCGAGGACCGGGCGCCGTCCATCCTGCGCGATCAGGGCCTGGAGCGCGCCGAGGTCGAAGCCCGACAGGGGATGCGACACCGCCCCGGGTATGTGGCCCTGGGCGAATTCCTGGGGCTCGCGCACGTCGATCAGCAGGACGGTGCCCTCCGCCAGGCCGCGCTTCAGTGCCTCCCGGTCCCAATCGACGATCGTCATCTCGCTCACCCGCCGCGCCGGATCGGACCGGCACCGTGCCATGATATCGAAGAAGCCGGCGGAGACATCGTCTCGCGCCTTCTTCCGCGACGAGGCTCGTCCCGGCCTGCATCGAGGTCAAGCCGAGCCGTTCCGCTCCCCGCTGGTCCGCGAGGCTCCTCGACCATCCTCGCTCCCGAGAAGGTCGCCGCCCGGTCGGACCATGCCGGACGACCGCCGCGGGGATCGAGGACGCTCCGCTGACGGTTGGGATATTTCATCACTGGTCACCCTGGCAAGGTTCATTCCCGTCCGGTCGGACGGCGTGTGTGCGAGCGCACAAGACTGGCCGCCCGCCTCCGCCGGCTCTATGCGGTGGCGATCGATCGTTCCCTGCACCGGTTCCCTGCCCGTGACCGCTCTCGCCTTCGACCTCACCCGCCTGATCACCCGCCTGCGCTTCGCGACGCCGTCCGGCATCGACCGCGTCGACCTCGCCTACGCGCGGCATGTTCTGGGCGGGCCCGGCGAGCGGTTCGGCGTGGCCTCGACCCCGTTCGGACCGCGCGTCCTCGACCGGGCCGAGGCCGGCGCCATCGTGGACCGGGTCGTCGCCGGCTGGACCGAGGAGCTGAGCGCCGGAGAGGATCCGGTCTACCACCGCCTGGTCGGCGCGCTCGGCGCCGCGACCGTTTCGCCCTCCGCGCCGGCCGTGCGGGATGCCGGCGGGCGGTGGGCACGGCAGGGCCGCCGCCGGGCCTGGGCCGCGACCTCCCTCGACGTGCTGCGCCGCCCCGGACCGGAGCGCCTGCCCCGCGGCACCACCTATCTCCACACCTCGCACCTGCGGCTCGACCGGCCGGAGCGCTTCGACTGGCTCTACGACCGCCGCGACGTGCGGCCGGTGTTCCTGGTCCACGACCTCATCCCGATCGAGTTTCCGGAATACGGCCGCGGCGACGAGGCCGGCCGGCACGCGGAGCGGATGCGCACGGTCGCCCGGCACGCCGGCGCGGTGATCGCCAACTCCGCCGACGTCGCGGCGCGCTTCCGCGGCCATCTCGCCGGCCGGAGCCTGCCCTGCCCCCCCGTGACGGTGGCGCATCTCGGCATCGAGCCGGCCTTCGGCGAGCGCGACGGCCCGGCGCCGGTGCCGGACCGCCCGACCTTCGTCGCGTGCAGCACGATCGAGCCGCGCAAGAACCACCTGATGCTGCTCTCGGTGTGGCGCGACCTCGCCGCACGGCTCGGCCCGGCGACCCCGCGCCTCGTCCTCGTCGGCCGCCGCGGCTGGGAGAGCGAGAACATCGCCGACATGCTCGACCGCTGCCCGGCGGTGCGCGCGCACGTCGTCGAGGTCGCCGGCCTCTCGACCTCCGGGCTGGTGCGGCTGATGCGCGGCGCCACCGCCCTGCTGATGCCCTCCTTCACCGAGGGCTACGGCCTGCCGGTGCTCGAGGCCGCCGCCGCCGGGCTGCCGGTGGTCGCCTCCGACATCCCGGTCCACCGCGAGATCGCCTCCGCCTTCGCGACGTTCGTCCACCCCCTCGACGGGCCGGGCTGGAGCCGGATCGTCGAGGATCTCGCGCAGGACGGCTCGCCGCTGCGGCGGGAGATGGCCGCCCGCCTCGACGGGTTCCGGCCGCCGTCCTGGGCCGGGCACTTCGCCACCGTCGATCCGCTGCTCGCCGCGGCCGGCTGAAACCCGGGGGCAGGGCCGTCGCCTAGCCTCGATCGCCGGCGCTCGCGTCCGCGAGCTCAGGCTTTCGCTCCGCTCGACGCTTGTCATACGGTTTCCGATTGATCGCTCGGCGATCCCTGCGGGATCGTGGCGATGGCTGCGCCATCGCTTCGCGATGCGGAAACCGGCTTCGCTCACGCGCATGGAGCCTCCGGCTCCACCGCGCGGGCTTGGATACGGTTTTCGGAACGAATCGTCCGACAATCGTCTTCAGGACAAAAAGTCCCGACGAGCCCGCTCCGCGCGGCGCTGTTCGCGCCGAAAAGCCGCCACGGCGGCTTCGGCCGATGGTCCCGAGCCCGGCGGCCGACGGCTTTGGCAACGGCCGCGCCTGCGCCTATGGTGACCCGGCAACCGGACGACCGCCATGGACGACAGCACCTATCCCCGCGACCTCGTCGGCTACGGCCGCAACCCGCCCCACGCGCAGTGGCCCGGCGGCGCGCGCCTCGCGGTGCAGTTCGTCATCAACTACGAGGAGGGCGGCGAGAACTGCCTCCTGCACGGCGACCGGGCCTCCGAGGCGTTCCTGTCGGAAATCGTCGGCGCCCAGCCCTGGCCGGGCCAGCGCCACATGAACATGGAGTCGATCTACGAGTACGGCTCGCGGGCCGGGTTCTGGCGGCTGTGGCGGATGTTCACCGGCCGCAACCTGCCGGTGACCGTCTACGGCGTCGCCACGGCGCTCCAGCGCAACCCGGAGGCGGTGGCGGCGATGCGCGAGGCCGGCTGGGAGATCGCCAGCCACGGGCTCAAGTGGATCGACTACCGCGACTTCTCCCTGGAGGAGGAGCGGGCGCATCTCGGCGAGGCGATCCGGATCCACGCCGCCGCCACCGGCGAGCGCCCGACCGGGTGGTACACCGGGCGCACCTCCGAGAACACCCTGCGGCTCGTCAGCGACGAGGGCGGCTTCCTGTACTACGCCGATTCCTACGCCGACGACCTGCCCTACTGGGTCGAGGGCGCACGCGGCCCGCAGCTCGTCGTGCCCTACACCCTCGACGCCAACGACATGCGCTTCGCCACCCCGCAGGGCTTCAACAGCGGCGACCAGTTCTTCACCTACCTGAAGGACAGCTTCGACGTGCTCTACGCCGAGGGCGCCGAGGCGCCCAGGATGCTGTCGATCGGCCTGCATTGCCGCCTCGTCGGCCGGCCCGGCCGGGCCGCCGCCCTGGCGCGCTTCCTCGACTACGTCGCCGGCCACCCCGACGTCTGGGTGACCCGGCGCATCGACATCGCCCGGCACTGGATCCGCCATCACGCCCCGGCGGAGCTGACCCCGAGCCGGATGAGCCGCGCCCTGATGGCCGAGATCCACGGCGACGTGTTCGAGCACAGCCCGTGGATCGCCGAGGCCGCCCACGCGGCCGGGCTCACCGCGACCCACGACACCGCCGAGGGCCTGCACGACGCGATGGTAACGGCGATGCGGGCGGGCGGGCCAGCGCGCGCGCTCGACCTCATCCGCGCCCACCCGGATCTCGGCGAGCGCGTGGCCGGGATGACAGCGGAGTCCCAGGCCGAGCAGGCTTCGGCCGGCCTCGATTCCCTCGACGAGGCGCAGCGCGCCCGCTTCCTCGACCTCAACGGCCGCTACAAGGCGCGGTTCGGCTTCCCGTTCGTCATGGCGGTGCGCGGCCGCGGCGCCGAGGAGATCCTCGCCGCCCTCGACGAGCGGCTCGGCAACGAGACGGAGGCCGAGCAGGCCCGGGCCCTGAGCGAGATCGAGACGATCGCCCTGCTGCGCCTGCGCCAGCGCCTTCCCGCCCTGCCGGACATGGCCAGGACCGGTCGATGATACGGTTTCGGACGATCCGTGCCGGAAACCGTATCGAAGCCCGCGTGGAGGAGCCTCCGGCTCCACGCGCCTGAGCGATGCGAAAATCGCATGATGCGGCCGGCGATCGTCCCCTCACTCCGCCGCGACGCGTCGCAGGGCTCCCGGGCAGCGTCCGTTCAGACGACCCCGGCGCGCAGAAGGTCGTGGATGTGGAGGATGCCGACGGGCCTGTCGTCGCTGACCACGAACATCGAGGTGATGCGCATGCGGTTCATGACCTCCAGGGCCGCGCTCGCGAAGACGCCGGCCGTGGTGGTGATCGGGTCAGGGGTCATCACCGCGTCGACGCTCCGGTGCAGCACGTCGCGGTCCATGTGGCGGCGCAGGTCGCCATCGGTGATCATGCCGACCAGTCGCCCCTCGCCGTCGATCACCCCGACGCAGCCGAAGCTCTTGCCCATCACGATCAGCAGGGCGTCCGACATCGGGGCGCCCAGCGGCACCAGGGGCACCTCGTCGTGCTGGTGCATGAGCTGGCCGACGGTCTTCAGCCGGGCCGCGAGCTTGCCGCCGGGATGGAAGACCTTGAAGTCGGTGGCGGAGAAGCCCCGCTGCTCCAGCAATGCGACCGCGAGCGCGTCGCCGAGCGCGAGCTGCATCACGCTCGACGAGGTCGGCGCGAGGTTGTGCGGGCAGGCTTCCTTCACCAGCGGCAGCGGCAGCAGGATGTCCGCGGCCTGACCGAGGGTGCTGGCGGGGTTCGAGGTGAACGCGATCAGCGTGACGGCGAAGCGCTTGGCGAAGCTGATCAGGTCGCCGAGCTCCGTGGTCTCGCCCGACCACGACAGGGCGATGACGACGTCCTGCGAGGTGATCATGCCGAGGTCGCCGTGGCTGGCCTCGGTCGGGTGGATGAACGAGGCGGGCGTTCCGGTCGATGCGAAGGTCGCGGCGATCTTGCGCGCGATGTGGCCGCTCTTGCCGATACCCGAGACGACGACCCGTCCCCTGCTGTCGCGGATCGCCGCGACGGCGGCGGCGAAGCCGTCCCGCATTCCGGCGCCGAGCGCCTGGGCCAGGGTCGCGAGCGCCTCCGCCTCGGTCCGGACGCTGCGGATGGCCGACAGGTGAGCAGGTTCGGCGCGGCTCCCGCGGCCTTCATCGCGGAAGACGTCGCTCGCGAGAGCGTTGCTCTGGAATGTCATGGAACCCACCGGCTGTGGCTCGTCGTTGTCGCGGCGGCCGAGGCCGCTTCAGCGCGAGCAGAACCTCAGCATTGCGGCCAGATTGCGAGGCGCCGGGACGACCGGGCATCACCCCGCCGGCCATCCGGCCGATGTCGCGATGGCGACCGCCGCAGCGGCGAGAACGATGCGAGGCGGAGCTCTCGGTAGAATGGCCCCATGCATTTCCACCGGGTTACCGGTACGTTCGGGATATCATCAGAGAGCGGCATCTCCGGGCATGGCAGACCAGTTCGATAGCGTGCAGCCGATGGACTTCGCGTGGAAAGAGCAGACTCCGCTTCGCGGGGCGATCGAGTGGACCATGCCACGGCGTGAGGCGCGGCCTGCAATCAAGTCTGGACTTGGCGGCTTCGAGTCTTCTATTCAGGGTCGATCGTCGACACGCCCGACGCCGCGTGGGCGGGTTGCCGCCATTCGCACGGTCATGCTTGTCCCGGTTCACATGCAGCCACGCCGCCTCACCTCCCGAGGAGCTGACGGGATCTTGGCCCCCCTATCGATCCGCGAAGCAAATCCCGCAGTAAAAAGGATGGAAAACCAAGCTGCACACGCGGTGTCCGGCTAGCCGGGAAAACCGATCACAAGGGTGCATCACGGTGGGCCCGGCATGTTTGCATACGAACATTATTGCAATGCACCCAAGAGAAAAGAGCGACCCGCTCAGAGTTACCTCCGGTAAAACGTTTATCTGTCGGGAAATAACTTGTCTCGAATTGCCTCCATGAAAACAAGTTATATGTTTTCCGCCGCAAAAATTGACATTTTTCGCTAAAAAATTTCGGCCGGCACTGATCGAATAGACGGCAAGCCCTGTCTTCGGATCAGCCGTCCATCAGCGAAGCGAGGTGGTCCGACGCATCATCTCAGTTCCGAGGATGAATTTGCTACGCCATGGAATTGCACGCAACTCATCATTCCCGGGAGCAAAGCGCCTGAAAGATCTCGCGATTCTCTTGGCGTAACCAAGTTTTGCCTCAGACAGCCTGGAATCCGGCCGCCTCTAGCAGCTTGGAGACTTGACGATCAAAACCGAGCGGCGTAGACGACTACGCCGCCGCAGCGCAGCAAAAGTGGCTCTCAAGCCATGTGAGGTGCAATGTCCACACCGTCGCAGGTGACAGCTTCGTCCAGCACGCGGGGAAACCCTGTGGCCGTCGTGGTGTATGGCGGCGGGTTCGAAGCTGCCCGGTTCAACCGGGTGGATCCCAAGTTCCTCATGGATTTCGTCGCTGCCCTGCTCGGTCTCACCCTGATCGCCCCGTTCCTCGTCATCGTGGCGCTCGCCATCATCCTCGACAGCAAGGGGCCGATCCTGTTCCGCCAGTCCCGGACCGGGATCAACGGCAAGACGTTCAAGATCCTCAAGTTCCGGACGATGCTCGTCCAGGAGGACGGCCAGGTCGTCACTCAGGCGACGGTCGGCGACAGCCGGGTGACCCGGGTCGGACGCTTCCTGCGCAGGACCAGCATCGACGAACTGCCCCAACTCATCAACGTGCTCCGCGGGGAGATGTCCCTCGTCGGTCCCCGGCCTCATGCCCTCGCCCACGACCAGCACTACGGCCGCGAGATCCCGGCGTACAGGGAGCGCTTCGCGGTCCGCCCCGGCCTGACCGGCTGGGCCCAGATCCAGGGCGCTCGCGGCGAAACGCCGACGACGGCCCACATGCAGCGACGGATCGAACTCGATCTCTGGTATGTCGAGAACAGGTCACTGCCGCTCGACATCCGGATCATCCTGCGCACGATCTGGACCGAATTCGCCAGGAAGACGAACGCTTATTGAAGCGTCCGGCTGCCGCTGGCGCCGCAGGAACGGGCGGCTCGACGATGCCCCGGCTCCGGGCAGCGCCCCGCGGTCGCCTCGCGGGGTTTTTGCGCCCGCGATCCGTTCGCCGGCTCGATCGGATCGGATGATACGGTTTTTGAACGATGATACGATTTCCGGACGATCAGTTCCGGACATCGTATCACCAGCCCGCGCGGCGCCTGAGCGAAGCCGGTTTCCGCATCGCGAAGCGATCAATCGGAAACCGTATGAGTTCAAAAACCGTATCGAAGCCCGCGCGGCGGAGCTTCGCTCCGCACGCGTGAGCGAAGCCGGTTTCTGCATCGCGACAGCGATTGCGCAGCAATCGCCACGATCCCGCAGGGATCGCCGAGCGATCAACCAGAAACCGTATGACGCGGTTGGCGGACGCTCCGCCTCGTCCCCGAGCCCGTCTCGGTCGACAAACTCGAAGAGTCCGGCGCCGCCGCTCCCGACGAGGTGAAGCTCGTGCAAGCGTCGTCCGCGCCGGCGGCCAGGGGGCGGTGTCCATCTTCGATCCCGCGGGGGCCGGCCCTGGTGGCGTCGGCTCAGTTCCGGGTCTGGCGCGTCCGCTTCGCCTCGGCACGGCAACGGTCGGAGCAGTATCGCACCTCGTCCCATACCTGCGACCACGCCTTCCGCCACGTGAAGGGCCGGTGGCAGGACAGGCAGATCTTCCGGGGCAGGTCGCCCTTGCGACGCATCTTCGGCATCCCGGTCTCCTCACCGGCCGGTCTTGCCGGCATCGGCCAGGGAAATGGTGCTCCAACGCGTGATCTGCACGTAGCCGTCCCGGGCCGCCACCACGACGTGCCGCCGGTGGCGGTGGATGACCGTGCCGGGCGGATGGCGATGCGGTTCGGTCCAGCCGTCGGCGGCGGCGACGAAGACGCGGGCATCGCCGAGTCGCGCGATGGTCTCGATCGTTCCGAAGGCCCGGACCCGCCGCAGCACGGCCTCCACCCCGAGGCGGAAGTCGAGCGTGCGGTCGGCATCCGTCGCCCGCGCCCAGTAGGCGCCGTCTCCCTGCGGCTCGGCGGCCCGCCAGCGAGCCGGCAGGTCGCGGGCGATCGGTCCCTGGGCCAGCCGCTGCGCGGCCATCTGGCACTTGGCCAGCAGGGTTTCGTGCGTCTCCTGCGGCGAGGTGGCGAACATCTCCTGGGCGAGGATGTCGCCGGTATCGAAGCCCGATTCGGCCAGGATGTGGGCGGTGACGCCCCAGCTCTCGTAGGAATCCAGGATCGCCTTGAACAGCGGGTAGGGGCCACGCCCGTCCGGCAGCGGCGAGGGGTGCAGGTTGAGGGCGTAACGCACCCGGCCCGGCCAGCCCGTGATGAGCCAGGGATACCCCGCCACGACCAGGGCCCAGTCCCGGCCGTGGCTGGCGGCGAGCGCCTCGAGATCCTCGGGTCTCAGCCGCGAGAGCTGGACCGGCACCCGGTGGTGGCGTGCCAGGGCGACGACGGTCTCGTTGTGATCGTAGATCCCGTCGCAGGGACGGGTGAACAGCTTGATCGGCTCCCAGCCGGATTTCACCAGTCCCTCGAAGACGCCGCCGAGAAAGTCGATCCCCGCGAAGGCGAATTTCATGGCGAACTCCCGTGCGGTCCCACCCATGGCGCGGTCGCCAGGGTCCTTGCGAACAACGAGCCTGCACCGGGGGACCGCACGCCGGGCGCGACTCACCGCCGTCCGGGCGTCTCCCTCTGACCTACCGAAGCGGGGTCGTCTTCCGCAACTCCGCTCGCACCTGGCAAGCCGCGATCGGGACGCGGATCGATGGGGCCGCGGGCAAACCGGAGCGCCCCCGGCCGGCCTGCACCCGCGCGGCGCTCCGGGCCTGTGGGCGCTTCAGTCGAGGGTCGTCCACAGCGTCAGGGCGCCGTAGTATCCCGGACGCCGCTCCCGCTCCTCGTAGAGCCAGCCGGCCGAGAGCCGCAGGCTGAGGCCCACGAAGGTGAACTCTGTGGCGTGCAGGCCGAGGCTCCACTTCCGGTAGCCCGTCCGGTCGGCGTAGAGGGCGGCCTCGGGACCGAGATACGCGCCGAAGGCGCGCGAGCCGAGCGATGCGCGGCTCCAGACGTCGCCGCGGGCAGTGCCGGCGATCACCGTCAGGGTGGCGAGGCTCCCCTCGCTCGGCCGGGCCCACACCTCGCCATGGACGCGCAGGCCGACGGCGGGGCCGGGCATCGCCTTCGCGGCTTCGCGCTGCTCGAGGTCGAGTTCGGGACCGGCGAACACGGCCACGACCCCCCACTCGTCGAACCACTGCCAGCCGGCGACCAGACTCGCCTTGACGTTGTGGCGCCGCAGCAGCTTCGGCGAGCCTTCCCATTCCTGCCGCCGTTCGAACCGGCCGCCGTAGCCGAGGCTGCCGAGCATCACGGCGCCATCGGTGCCGACCGGCTCCAGGGCGTGCTTGGCCCCCAGGGTGACGAACGAGGAACTGCTCGCGTCGAGGCTTCCGAACAGGACGGTACGGGCATCCTGCCGCTCGTCGGCCCGGGCGCAACCGGCGAGCGGCATCAGGACCACGGCACTGACGGCGGATCGCAGATGCCGCCACCGTGGAGCCACCCCGCACCCCCGTCATGCCGACGATCACGGAAAACATTCTTCCATCATACCTTACGTCAAGCAAGCATCATGTCGGCGGGCGCAACTCGCCGTCCATGCGCCCGCGGGCCCCGGCGACTGCTCCGCGATCGCCGCGAAGCCGCAGCGATCACCCTGCGACCGGACGCCGATCGCAGGAACCTGCGGTCGTCGAGCTGGCACTCGCAGTCGTGCAGTGCTGATGCTTCGCGGCACGGAACCTCTCCAATCGAAAACGCTGTTTTTAACATCTTGTTAAGCGCATCGTCGGAACATCGAGCAGCAAGTCGGCCGAATCTCCGCCGCATCGCTGAAGGAGGTCCAATGGTCTCCCGGGAATTCCTGCGTCAGATCGAGGGTTACGGGCTCACCACCGCGCGGATCCTGTACCGGATCCCAGACCATCGCTCGGTGCTGCAATCCTACCTCTGGCAGGACTACGATCTCGCTCCGCGCTTCCCGGTGCTGCACGAGTTCCTGGCGTTCTGGGAACGCGAACTGGACGGACCGCTGCACTCGGTGCGGGTCGCGCATTGCAGCCTGATCAAGCCGGCGGAGTTCCACACGGTGAACGGCGTCCTGACGCTCCATTGAACCGTCGGTCCGGTCGCCCGGCGGTCCGGGCGTCCGGCGTCGCGGCACTCGCTTGGCCCCGGGGGAAGTCTGGGATAGAGGAGGCGCGCCAGCGAGGCAGCGGACGGCCCAACCTCCTTGACCCACTTTGCGCGAACTTCCGAGGTTCTCTCCGTGCTGGCGGCGCAGGAGACGGACCGACTCACGGTCGGCGACATCGTGGCGGTCCTGCGCGACCGGGCCTTCGCCCTGCTCATCGTGCTGCTCGGCCTGCCGAACTGCCTGCCGATGCCGCCGCCGATCCCGCTGATCTGCGGCCTGCTCCTCGCCCTCGTCGCGGGGCAGCTCGCCGCCGGCATGCCGGCGCCTTGGCTGCCGCGCAGCCTGCTCGGCCGCTCGATCAGGAAGGCCGACCTGCAGCGGGCGGTCTCGCGGGCCGTGCCGATCCTGCGACGGCTCGAACGCTGGTCGCGGCCGCGCATGCGCCTGTTCGAGCACGGGCTCGCCATGCGCACCATGGGCCTGCTGATCCTCACCCTGGCGCTCGCCCTCATCGTCGCGGCGCCGGTGGTCGGACAGATCCCGCTCGGCCTCGCGGTCTCGCTGGTGGGTCTCGGTCTCGTCGAGCGCGATGGCGTCGTGGTGATGATCGGCCTCGGCCTCGGCGTGCTCGGGGTGCTGCTGAATCTCGGCTTCGTCTACGCGGTCTTCACCGGGATCGTCGGCCTGCTCAATCTCGGCACCGGCTCGGCCATCCTGCCGTGACGTCTTCCGGACCCATCCGCCATCGGCCATCGTTTCGGCGAGTGCCGCGCTGATACGACATCCGGACGATGACTTCCGGATTTCGCATCACCAGCCCGCGCGGCGGAGCTTTGCTCCGCACGCCTGAGACACCCTGTGTCCACCTGTTGTTGGTCATGGGGCGATTTTTGCGGCGGTTCGGTGCTTGTGGGGATCGTAGGGGGTGCGTTGGGTCCAGGCTCTCCAGAGCACCCTGATCCAGGCGCGGGCGAGGATCCGGACGGCGTGGGCGTGCCGGCAGCCGCGGTGTCGGGCTCTGTCGTAGACGTCCCTGGCCCAGGCCGAGGCGTGGCGGGAGTTGTCGGCCAAGCAGGTGACGGCCCCTCTGAGATGCGTGTTGCAGGCCCACCGGACGACGCCGCCGCGGCTTGTGCCGGAGGCGTGGGTGACGGGGCAGACTGACCATGCCGGCCAGCCCGGCCGCATCGTGAGGCACGTCGAGCCGGGCGACGACCCGGCCGGTGGCGTCGAGGATGCACAGGGCATGGCTCGCGCCGCCCCAGTCCAGGCCTCCATGAAACGACATGTCGCGATCTCCTCGGGGTGGAGTAGGCTCGCCCGAGCCGGGAGATCGTGCGGATCGCGCGGCCAGCGAAGCAGGCCGTCACGCCAGAGGCTCGGGCTGTCGGACACGAGGCCGCCTCGCAGCGAGCCCCGCATCCAACAGCCGCAAGGTACACCAGTGAGCGAAGCCGATTTCCGCATCGCGAAGCGATCAATCGGATTTCATATGACCGCACCGGTCCGCGCCGGGTCTCCGCGCGCGGCCCGAGGCTGACGCGCAGCGCGGATTCGTGTAGGGCACCCCTTCGCTCAGGACGAACACCGTGCTTCATGTCTCGACCCGCGGCGGCGCCGCGCCGCTCTCCTTCACCGACGCGCTGCTGGCCGGCCTCGCCCGCGACGGCGGCCTCTACCTGCCCGAGAGCTGGCCGCTTCTGCCGCCCGAGACGATCGCCGGCCTCGCCGGACGGCCCTACGCCACCGCCGCCAGGACCGTGCTGTCGCGCCTCGTCGACGGCGAGATCCCGGCCCGCGACCTCGACCGGATGATCGACGAGTCCTACGCCGCCTTCCGCCACCCGGCGGTCTGCCCGCTGGTCCAGCTCGGCGACAACCTGTTCCTGCTCGAACTCCACCACGGCCCGACGCTCGCCTTCAAGGACGTGGCGATGCAGCTCCTCGGCCGGCTGATGGACCACGCCCTGCGGGCCCGCGGCAGCCGCGCCACCATCGTCGGGGCGACCTCGGGCGACACCGGCAGCGCCGCCGTCGAGGCGTTCCGCGGCCTCGATCAGGTCGACGTGTTCATCCTCTACCCGCACGGCCGGGTGTCGGAGGTGCAGCGCCGGCAGATGACCTCGGTCGACGCGCCGAACGTCCACACCCTCGCGGTCGAGGGCACCTTCGACGACTGCCAGGCGATCGTGAAGGCGCTGTTCCAGCACCCCCGCTTCGCCGAGGACGTGCGGCTCTCGGGCGTCAACTCGATCAACTGGGCCCGGGTCGCCGCCCAGGTGGTGTACTACTTCACCAGCGCGGTCGCCCTCGGCTCGCCGCACCGCCCGGTCTCGTTCTCGGTCCCGACCGGCAATTTCGGCGACATCCTCGCCGGCTGGGTCGCCAAGCGGATGGGGCTGCCGGTCGGCCGGCTGATGATCGGCACCAACGCCAACGACATCCTGGCCCGCACCCTGGAGAGCGGCGCCTACGAGCTTCGCGGCGTCCAGCCGACCACCTCGCCCTCGATGGACATCCAGATCTCGTCCAACTTCGAGCGCCTGCTGTTCGAGGCGATGGACCGCGATTCCGGAGCGGTGGTGCGGCTGATGTCGGGCCTGAAGCAGTCCGGCGCCTTCCGGCTGGAACCGGAGATCCTCGACCGCGTCCGCGCCGAGTTCGACGCCGCCGCGGTCGCCGAGCCCGAGGTCGTCGCCGAGATCCGGCGCGTCCACGAGACGACCGGCCACGTGCTCGACCCGCACAGCGCCATCGGCGTCCGCGCCGCCCGCCGCCTGCTGGAGGCCGACCCGGCGACGCCGGTCGTGGCGCTCGCCACGGCGCACGCCGCCAAGTTCCCCGACGCGGTCGAGGCGGCGACCGGCCTGCGCCCCGCCCTGCCGCCGCACCTCGCCGACCTGATGCACCGGCCCGAGCGGGTCTCGGTGGTGCCCAACGACGAGGCCGCGGTCGAGCGCTTCATCCGCGAGCGCGCCCGGGTCCTGCGGAGCGCCGCATGAACCAGCACTTCGCCACCCTCGGCGCCTCCCCGTCGCTGCGCCTGACGCGCCTCGCCAACGGCCTGACCGTCGCCACCGAGGCGATGCCCGGTGTCGCCACCGCCACCCTCGGGGTGTGGGTCGGCGCCGGCTCCCGCCACGAGCGGCCGGAGGAGCACGGCCTGAGCCACCTCATCGAGCACATGGCGTTCAAGGGCACCGAGCGCCGCTCGGCCCGGCAGATCGCCGAGGACATCGAGAATGTCGGCGGCGACATCAACGCCGCCACCAGCGCCGAGCAGACGAGCTACACCGCCCGGGTGCTCGGCGAGGATGCCGAGGTCGCCCTCGACGTGCTCGGCGACATCCTCACCCGCTCGGTGTTCGAGGCCGGCGAGCTCGCCCGCGAGAAGGGCGTGATCCTCCAGGAATACGCCGCCGTCGAGGACACCCCCGACGACGTCGTCTACGACGCCTTCACCGAGGCGGCCTTTCCCGACCAGCCGATCGGCCGTCCGATCCTCGGCCGGCCCGAGACGATCCAGAGCTTCGACCGCGCCGCGATCGAGGCGTACATGGCGCGGGAATACGCCCCCGACCGGATGGTGCTGGCGGCGGCCGGCGCCGTCGAGCACGAGGCGATCGTCGCCGCGGCCGAGCGGCATTTCGGCGCCCTGCCGGCCCGCACCGCGCCGGACCTCGTGCCCGGCCTCTATCGCGGCGGCGAGCGGCGGATGAACCGCAAGCTCGAACAGGCCAACCTCGTGCTCGGCCTGCCCGGGCTGTCGTTCCGCGACGACGGCTACTACGCCCTGCACCTGTTCGCCCAGATCCTCGGCGGCGGGCTGACCTCGCGGCTGTGGCACGAGGTGCGCGAGACCCGCGGCCTCGCCTACGAGATCCACGCCTTCCACTGGCCGTTCTCCGATTGCGGCCTGTTCGGCATCGGCGCCGGCACCGCCGGCGAGGACCTACCGGCGCTGGTCGACGTCACCCTCGCCTGCCTGCATCAGGCCGCCGCGACGCTGGACGAGGCCGAGCTGGCCCGGGCCAAGGCGCAGCTCAAGGTCGCGCTGCTCTCGGCCCTGGAGACGCCCGGCGGGCGGATCGAGCGCACCGCCCGCCAGCTCCTCGCCTGGAGCCGGGTGATCCCGGCCGAGGAGGTCATCGCCAAGGTCGACGCCGTGACGGTGGACGACGTGCGCGCCGCCGGGCGGGCGCTGCTGTCCGGCGCCCCGACGCTGGCGGCGATCGGGCCGATCCGCCGGCTCCAGGGCCTCGACGCCGTGTCGCGCGCACTGACCGCCGCCTGAGCCGAGTGGCAGACACCGCGCAGCCCTGACGCGTCATGCCGCGGCGGGTGACGCGGAAGCCGGCGGCGCCGGCTTCCGGTGACCCCCGCGCGCCGAGAGCGGCTGCCGTCCCGGCCGCGGACCCACGGGGATCGCCGAGCGATCGACCGACCATCCGACGAGCCCCCCGACTGGACGGCACGGGGCGGGTCCGCCTCGGCCCGAAGCGCGAGCCTGCCCGCGGCACCGGACGACGTCCCCCCGCGATGATCATGCGCACCCGGCCGGCGATACGGAAGAACGGCCGCCCCTTCCCGCGCCCCGGGACCGGCTTCGAGGACCCGCTTCAAGGTATTCGCCGGGCAGCGCACCGGTCTCCGGCCACGCGATCGAGGTCCCGGCACCAAGTCGGCCCGTGACGGCGTCGTCGGACGAGGGGAGTTTGCGTTCGGGACACAAACACGCTCGCCCCTGGATTGAAAAACTAATTTACTTGCTCTGAAATTTATATGATCTTTATCGCGATCTATCCAAGTATATTCTGCAAACCGGAGACACGACAGAAACTGCGGTGATCGCGGCGGCACCATCCGCTTCGGCGTAGGCCGAATTCCCGCTCGCATTCCGATCTTGCCTGCGCGATAGTTACTCTCGGTCAACGGCGTCTTCTCGGCCGTGGGTTGGCGGGCGGGGCGACGGCATGCGGCATCAGTTGACGGCTCTTCTCCCGTCGAGCGGAGACATGCCGGCGCGCGAAAGCACCGTGGGCGGATGCTTCTCCCGCCAGGGCCGCGGCCTGCATACCGGGCAGCGCTGCGGCGTCACGGTCGCCCCCGCCCCGGCCGGCCACGGCATCCGTTTCCGCGTTCCGGCGGGGGGCACCGCATCGCGCCGCCGAGATCGCCGCGACGGGAGACGCCTGGGTCGCCAGCCGCATGTGCACCGCCCTCGACCTCGGGAACGGATCCCGGCTGCGCACCATCGAACACCTGATGGCGAGCCTGTCGGCCTCCGGGATCGACAACGCGCTGGTGACGGTCACCGGGCCGGAGATCCCGATCCTCGACGGCTCCGCCCGTCCCTGGTGCGACCTGATCGACGCGGTCGGGCGGCGGCCCCTCGACGCGACGCGCCTCGCCCTGCGGCTGCGCGAACCGTTCCAGGTCAACGGACTGCACGGCTTCCTGCGCGCCGAGCCCGGCGAGGAGTTCCACGTCGACGTCAGCACCGACCGGCTTCCCGGCTTCGGCGTGATGCGCTGGACGGGCCCGGTCACCGCGGCCTCGTTCCGCGCCGAGATCGCGCCGAGCCGCAGCTTCGGCAACCTGTCGCTGCTCTGGCGCACCCTCCTCAAGACGCCGCTCGCGCACGCGGTCCTGCCCGCCCGGCTGCGCGAGCGATGGTGGACCGACGCGTTCCGGAGCCAGACGATCCGCGACCGGTCCGGCCTCGAACCGACCCGGCCCGATCCGGGTTGCGAGCGGGCGATCTCGCCCGCCACCCGGGCCCGCCTGCATCCGCACGGCCCGGAACCGCTCCTGCGCGGAGCCCGGCCCGGGCGGGTCGCCATGCTGGCCGGCGGGCGGATCCTCGGCGGAGCCCGTTTCCCCGACGAGCCCGTCCGCCACAAGGTCCTCGACCTGATCGGCGACCTCGCCCTCGCGGGCCGGCCGATCCTCGGGCGCATCGTCGCCAACTGCCCGACCCATGCCCTGACCCACGCCTTCCTCACCGAGCTGGCGCGCCATCCACAATGTTGGGACGTGGTTCCGCTGGCGGAGGCCCGGCCCGGGCCCGGCCCGGCCAACCACCGGGAGCCGCAACTTGATTTGGCCGCAAAGCGGAGCGATCGAGACGCGGCCGGGCCCCGTGCCGCGTAGCGACAGGACGGGAGGAGCCCCCTCCGCGCCTTGCTCCGAAGCTTAGGCGTCAGTACGGTTCCGGCGCATCGCTGCCATGCCGTGGCCGTTCTCCCGTCCGGTCGGAAGACCCTGAAGCTTGCGCACCGTCTCCCTCGTCCTCGTCTGCCTCGCTGCCCTCGTCGCGGTGGTCCTGCCGGTCCCCACGGCCCACGCCGTCGAGGCGGTACGGGTCGGTCTCGACTCCCAGGCGATCGACCTCACCCCGGCGATCGAGCGCTACCGCTCCGACGGCGACCTGATCCAGATCTCGACCGCGCCCGGCAAGGACGGGATCGTGCGCCGCATCGCGGTCAAGGCGCGCGAGACCGGGGCGCGGCCGGACTGGATGGTGTTCGCGCTCACCAACGACACCGACGAGCAGATCGACCGGCTGCTGGTGGCGCCGCATTTCCGCCTCGTCGGCTCCGGCGTGGTCTGGCCCGACCTCGGCGGCTCGCGCATCGCCGCGATCACCGCGAGCCAGGGCATCCGCCCGGAGCGCGACGAGAGCCCGGACGCCGACCAGTTCGTCATCACCCTCGACCCCGGAACGACGGTCACCTTCGTGGCCGAGCTGCGCACGCCGAACGTGCCGCAGGTCTACCTCTGGGACCAGGACGCGTACCGCAAGAAGGCGACCGGGCTGACGCTCTACAAGGGCATCATCATCGGCATCGCCGGCCTGCTCGCCCTGTTCCTGACCATCGTGTTCGTGGTCAAGGGCGCGATCATCTTCCCGGCGGCAGCGGCGCTTGCGTGGTCGGTCCTGGCCTATGCCTGCATCGATTTCGGCTTCTTCCAGCGCATCTTTCCGGTGACCGAGGCAGCGGAACGGATCTACCGCGCCTCCGCCGAGGCGGTGCTCGGCGCCACCCTGCTGGTCTTCCTGTTCGCCTACCTCAACCTCGCGCGCTGGCACGTGCGCTACAGCCACGTCGCCCTGCTGTGGCTGGTCTTCCTCGCCGGCCTCGTGGCCCTCGCCGTCGTCGATCCGCCGGTGGCGGCGGGCGTGGCGCGGATCTCGATCGCCACCGTCGCCGGGGTCGGGCTGCTGCTGGTGGTCTACCTCGCCGCCCATAACGGCTACGACCGGGCGATCCTGCTGATCCCGACCTGGATGCTGCTCACCGCCTGGGTGGTGGCCGCGGGCTTCGCCATCACCGGCCAGTTGCGCAACGACCTCGTGCAGCCGGCGCTGATCGGCGGCCTCGTGCTGATCGTGATGCTGATCGGCTTCACGGTGCTCCAGCACGCCTTCTCGGGCGGCGGCCTGACCAGCAGCCTCGTGTCGGATACCGAGCGCCGGGCGCTGGCCCTCACCGGGGCCGGCGACGTGGTGTTCGACTGGGACGTGCCGGGCGACCGGGTCTTCGCCGGCCCGGAGATCGAGGGCCAGCTCGGCCTCAAGCGCGGCGCCCTGGAGGGGCCGGCGGCGAACTGGCTCTCGCTCCTGCACCCGTTCGACGTCGACCGCTACTCCGCCGCCCTCGACACGGTGATCGAGGAGCGCCGCGGCCGCATCCTCCAGGATTTCCGCCTGCACTCCGCCGCCGGGCCATACTACTGGTACCGCCTCAAGGCCCGCCCGGTGATCGGCGCCGACGGCGAGGTGATCCGCGTCGTCGGCACCATCGCCGACGTCACCGAGATGAAGACCGCCGAGGAGCGGCTGCTGTACGACGCGGTGCACGACAACCTCACCGGACTGCCCAACCGCGAGCTGTTCCACGACCGGCTCGACGCCGCGCTCGCCCTCGCCTCACAGGACCCGCGCCACAAGCCGACGGTGCTGGTGCTCGACATCGACCGGTTCAAGCAGGTCAACGACGCGATCGGCCTCTCGGCCGGCGATTCGATCCTGCTCACCCTCTCGCGCCGCCTCGGGCGGCTGCTGCGGCCGCAGGACACCCTCGCCCGCACCGCCGGCGACGAGTTCGCGGTGATCCTGCTCTCCGAGCGCGACCCCGACCGCATCCTCGCCTTTGCCGACATGATCCGGCGCCAGATCACCACGCCGATCACCTACGCCGACCGCGAGATCTTCCTCACCGCCTCGATCGGCCTCGCCCTCTACGAGACCGGCAGCAGCCCGAAGCGCGAGGAGGTGGCCAAGAACGCCGAGATCGCGATGGTCAACGGCAAGCGCCAGGGCGGCGACCGCATCGAGGTCTACCGGCCGACGATGCGGGCCGAGCGCAGCGACCGCCTGATGCTGGAGAGCGACCTGCGCCGCGCCCTGGAGCGCAACGAGATCAAGGTCCTGTTCCTGCCGATCGTGCGGCTGGAGGACCGCACGGTGGCGGGCTTCGAGACCCTGCTGCGCTGGGACCATCCCAAGCACGGGCGGGTGCCGGCCCAGACCTTCCTGCCGATCGCCGAGGAGACCGGGCTCGTCGTCGATCTCGGGATCTTCGCCCTCGAGCGGACGGCGGCCGAACTCGCGGCGTGGCAGGCGGCTCTGGTGGTCGAGCCGCCGATCTTCGCCACCGTCAACATCTCGTCGCGCCAGCTCCTGCGCCACGACCTCCTGCACGACGTGAAGACGGTGCTCGCCCGCACCGGCGTCGCCCCGGGTTCGCTCAAGCTCGAACTCACCGAGAGCCTGGTGATGGAGAACCCGGAATACGCGGCCCAGATGCTCGCGCGCATCCAGGAACTCGGCGCCGGCCTGTGCCTCGACGATTTCGGCACCGGCTACTCGGCGCTCGCCTACCTCCAACGGTTCCCGTTCGACACCATCAAGATCGACCAGTCCTTCGTCCGGCAGATGGCGAGCGGCCGCTCGACCATCCTGCGCTCGATCGTGCGCATGGCGCGGGAGATCGGCCTCGAAGTCGTCGCCGAGGGCGCTGAGTCCGAGACCGACGCCGTGGCGCTCGCCGAGTTCGGCTGCGACTACGCCCAGGGCTACGCCTTCGGCGAGCCGATGTCGGTGCTTCAGGCGCGCCAGCTCGTCGGGGGCCGCCCCCGAAGCCGCCTGACGCACCGCCTCCAGGGCGCCGCCGGGGCTGATCCCGACGCACAGATCGGCCAGGGACTGGATCAGCCGCCCGGCATTGACCGGCTTGACGTGGACCGGCAGGTGCGGCCACGCCGTGCGCATCGCCCGCGGCAGCACGCCCGCCGTGCAGATCAGGATCGGGATGCCTCTCGCGACGAGGCGCGCCGCGGTCGGGGTCGCCTCCCCGTCGGCGAGGTTGAGGTCGAGCAGGGCGACGTCGACCGAACTCCGGTCGAGCAGGGCGAGGGCCTCCCGGTTGGACCGCGCCGGGCCGATCACGCTTCCGCGGGCATCGGTCACGAGGTCGCCCAGTTCCAGGGCGATCAGGGCCTCGTCCTCCACGATGAGCACCCGCCGGCCGTTCAGCATCTCGTTCCCCGACACCTTCGGCCCACCTCACCGGGGTTGCGAGCCCCGCCGGACCGGGCTTCGCGCTGCCCGGTGACCGCGACTCGCGGCGGTGACCTGCGCCGAATCGAGACACTGCAAACTGGGCCGTGCGGCGATCGGGGTCAACCGGAGCGGAGCCGCAGGGCGATTCCCTCTATCCTGCTGAATCATAACGATTTCCGACGTCGGCGGCGCCGTTCCGGCACGAGGCGCCCTAGCGTTACTTCGATGAACCGACTTAAGGTCCTCTTAACCATAAGCCCATCACAATGGCCGCGACGAAGCAGAATCGGTCCCGCCCGGCCGAGGGGGCTTCGGGCAGAGGGGAAGACGATGGCCGAGGCAGCCCACAGGATCGCGCGCGAGGACGAGGCCATCGGCGATTCGCTCCTGCTGCGCAGGCTGCTGACCCGGCCGTCGCGCCGCGCGCCGCGCGCCATCCCCACCGCCCCGTGGCCGACCGGCGCGAATGACGGGCTCGTCGAGAGCCTGCGCGCCGAGAACCGGGTGATCAAGGCGGTTCTGCGCTCGGAGCGGGCGGTCTCGGCGGAACTGCGCGCGAGCCTCGCGGCGCTCGGCGAGCGGCAGATCCACGAACCGCTCTCCGCACGCGCGTGCTGATCCCGCCACCCCTCCAGAGAAGCTTGCGGATAGGTACGGAGACGGCCATGCGTCCGCGCTTCTCGCTCGTCGTCAACGGCAAGGCGGTTCTCGTCTCGCCCGGCGACCCGCCCTCGGAAGGCATCCCGTCCGGGGGCGCGGCGAACCGCGACGCGACGGCGCCCGAGACCCAGATCCCGCGGCTCCAGAACACGAGCCGGACGCGGCTGCTTCCCGGGGACGGCGCGAACTCGCGGCCGGGACCGGCTCCGTCGCCGATGTCGGCCCTGAAGACCGCCAAGAGGGCCGGCACCCTGCTGTCCGTCACGTCCCTCGGGGGTGCGGTCATCGAGGTGGTCGTGACGATCTCGCGGTCGCTGTCGGTCCTGCCCGGACAGCACGTCGAGGCGACCTTCCCCGGGCTCCGGGGACGCCTGCTGTGCCCGACGCAGCGGCTGGAAGGCGCGACGGAACTCAACGAACTCGTCTTCCACATCCGCAGGGACACCGGTCTCGGCGCAGCCCTCGCGAGCGCGGCGCCCGGGGGCAGCCTCCAGGTGGAGCAGGCGGTCCGGGTGAAGGGCCCGGCCGGCGGCACCCCGTACCAGCCGGGTCCGGGCCGCCTCGTCCTGGTCGCCTCGGAGACGGGCTTCGGCGCGATCTGGGCCATCGCCCGCGCGGCGCGCTACCAGGAGACGGCGCGCGAGATGGTCGTTGTCGCCGGCGCCCGCGACGCGGGCGACCTGTACATGCGGCCGGCCTTCGACTGGCTGCGCGCGACGGGCGTGCAGCGCCTCGTCCTCGCCGCGTCCCGCGAGCGCCTCTCGGCCCCGGATGTCCGCCCGGGCCCGATCACGGCGCACCTGCCGTCCCTGCGCCCGGACGACCGCGTCTACGTCGCCGGCACCCCGGACGTGGTCCGGACGGTCGGCATGCTGTGCGAGAGCGCGGGAGCCTCCTGCATCGGCATCCCGTTCCTGCGCCCGCAGAGCCGCGCCCGCCGCCTCGTCGGCCCCGAGCCGGAAGGCGCGCAGTTCGGGCTGTGACCCCGGCATCATGCGATTTTCGATTGATCGCTCGGCGATCGCTGCGGGATCGTGGCGATTGCTGCGCAATCGCTGTCGCGATGCGAAAATCGGCTTCGCTCAGGTGCGCGCAGAGCTTCGCTCTGCGCCGCGCGGGCCGGTGATACGATGTCCGGAACGATCGTCCGAAAACCGTCTCATGCCGCCAGCCGTGAACGGCCGGTGCCGGACCGGTCGCCGCTTCGGCGGCGAAAACGACGCAGAGTCGACAGCCTGGGCAGGGCTGCCCGGGCAACTCCGCCTGGCGGCGGGTGGGGCCGCGCGGCTCGGCCCCCCGCGCCGTCCGGTCGGGATCAGCCGAGCGCCTCGGCCACCGCCTGCCCGCAGGCGCTCGTGTCGGCATTGCCGCCGAGGTCGCGGGTGCGCAGGGTCCGCTCCGCCAGCACCCGCTCGATGCCCGCCACGATCTCGGCCGCCGCCTCGGCCTCGCCGAGATGCTCCAGCATCATCGCTCCGGACCAGATCTGGCCGATCGGGTTGGCGATCCCCTGCCCGGCGATGTCGGGCGCCGAGCCGTGCACCGGCTCGAACAGCGAGGGGACGTCGCGGTCGGGGTTGATGTTGCCCGACGGCGCGATGCCGATCGTCCCGGTGCAGGCCGGTCCGAGATCCGACAGGATGTCGCCGAACAGGTTCGAGGCCACCACCACGTCGAACCAGTCCGGGTGCAGCACGAAATGCGCCGTCAGGATGTCGATGTGGTACTTGTCCCAGCGGATGTCGGGGTAGGACTTCGCCATCGCCTCGACCCGCTCGTCCCAGAACGGCATCGTGATCGAGATGCCGTTCGACTTCGTGGCCGAGGTGAGGTGCCTCTTCGGCCGCGACTGCGCGAGGTCGAAGGCGAAGCGCAGCACCCGGTCGGTGCCGTGGCGGGTGAAGATCGATTCCTGCACGGCGAATTCGCGCTCGGTCCCGGCGAACATCCGGCCGCCGGTGGACGAGTACTCGCCCTCGGTGTTCTCGCGCACGACCCAGAAGTCGATGTCGCCGGGCTTGCGGCCGACGAGCGGCGACGGGACGCCCGGCATCAGTCGGACCGGGCGGAGGTTGATGTACTGGTCGAACTCGCGCCGGAACAGCAGCAGCGAGTTCCACAGCGAGACGTGATCCGGGATCTTCTCCGGCCAGCCGACCGCGCCGAAGAAGATCGCGTCGTGGCCGCCGATCTGCGCCTTCCAGTCCTCCGGCATCATGCGGCCGTGCCTGGCGTAGTAATCGTAGGACGAGAAATCGAACCAGTCCTGCTGCAGCGTGAAGCCGTGGCGCTTGGCCGCCTGCTCCAGCACCCGCACGCCTTCCGGCACGGTCTCCTTGCCGATGCCGTCCCCGGGGATCACCGCGATGCGGTAGTGGCGCCGTCCTGCGGCCATGCTGCGTCTCCTCCGCGAGGGTGTCCGGCCCCCCGTGCCGCCGGGGTCGCGCATCGCGGAGCCGCGGTCAAGGCGTCGGGAACGGCCGGGCCGCCCGCCTCACGCCGTCTCGCCGACCGAGGCCCGCCGCTGGCGGTCGAGTTCCTCGCTGTAGCGCTTGAGGGTGTGCTTCTCGCTCAAGAGCCCGATCACCCTCGCGGTCTGCCGGTTCTCGACGACCGCCAGGGCCTCGCTCTCGGTGCGGTCGAACTGCGCCACCGCCTCCTTGGCGTTCATCTGCGGCAGCAGGACGTCGCCGCGGTAGCGCAGGATGTCGCCGACGCGGGCGGAGCCCGCCGTGTCGTCCAGGGCCTCGGCGTGGGCCTCGGGCACCAGCACGATCCCGGCGTAGCGGCCGGCATCGTCGAGGGCGACCACCTGGCTCGCCGACCCGAGCGGGAAGGTGCGGCGGAAGGCCGTGAGGGCCGCGTCCGCCCGCACCGTGCGCACGTCCCGGCGCATGAGCTGGCCGACCGTCAGGGTGCGGATCCAGCCGACGTCGTGGGCGCTGCGGATGCTCTCCCCGCGCAGGTGGAAGCGCCAGGTCGCGAACGAGTAGCCGAAGGTCTTGCGCACCGTCAGCGAGGAGGCGATCACCGCGGCGAGGACGAGGCCGGTGATCGGGAAGTCGCCGGTGACCTCCAGCGCCAGGAAGGTCATCGTCATCGGGCCGCCGATCACCGCGACCGCGAGCGCGCTCATGCCGACGATGGCGTAGGTCACCGGCGGCAGCATCGTGGCGATGAGCGGGGCGGCGAGGATCGCGAAGATCTTCCCCGCCAGGGCGCCGAGGAACAGCGAGGCGAAGAACAGGCCGCCGCGGAAGCCGGAGCCGATCGAGATCGCGGAGGCGAGGGCCTTGGCGAGGAACAGCAGCGCGAGGGCGACGGCGCCGATCTCGCCCGCCTCCTCGCTGAGGTTGAGGTGCAGGGCGCCGTGACCGGCGGAGAGCACCTGCGGCGTCGCCACGAGGGCGAGGGCGCCCACCAGCAGGCCGCCGGCCGCCGGACGGGTGAGGCTCGGCAGCCGCGTCCGGCGGAACCCCGCCTCGACGAGGGTGACGCCCTGCATGATCAGGATGCCGAGCCCGGCGCAGAGCAGCCCGAGGGCGACGGTCGGCAGGTAGTCGGCCGGGCCGACCGCCGGGGTGGCGGCGAGCGTGATGACCGCCTGGGGACCGAGCACCGCCCGCGACATGAAGGCGCCGGTGAGGGCCGCCGTCACCACCGGCGTCAGCGAGGCGATGGTGTAGGTGCCGATGATCAGCTCGAAGGCGTAGAAGGCGCCCGTGAGCGGCGCGTCGAAGGCGGCGGCGATCGCCGCGGCGGCGGCGCACCCGACCAGCGTGCGCAGGTCCGAGCGCCGCAACTCGAAGCTGCGGCCGAGCCGGGAGGCGAGGCCGGCCGCGATCTGGGTGTAGCCCGCCTCCAGCCCGACCGAGGCGCCGCAGCCGTTGGAGATGACGCTCTGCACGGCCACCAGGACGGAGTCGCGCAGGCTGAGGCGGCCGCCGTGGAGGGCGTTGGCCTCGATCGGATCAATCACCGGCCGCTCGGGATTGCGCCGGATCCGGTTGCCGAGCCAGATCGCCAGGGCGAGCACCGCCCCGCCGAGGGTCGGGATGGTGAGGGCGGCCCAGGTCGCGAGGTCCGGCGCGGCGCTCAGGCGCCCGTCGAGTTCGAGCCCGTAGAGGAGCCGGTGCGCCTCCTGCGCCGTCCAGCCCATCGCGCTGACCGCGAAACCCGAGACGCAGCCGACGAGGGCGGCGAGGACGACGAGGCCGATCTCGCTGCCGCGCACGAGGACGCGCAGCCCGCCGGGGGCCTGCACGACCGCGCTGTCCGTGAGGGCGCGGCGCGCCTGATCGGTCTGCGACGACATGGAACCTGCGGAGGACGGGACCTGCGGACGGGTGCGAGGAATGGTCGAGGTTTAGGACGGCCCAGCTTCGCCGTCGACGGATTTCCATCACCCCCGCCCGGGAGCCCGGCGCCCGCAGGCGCACAGATTTCCCGCCTCCCGGCGCAACAGGCGCTTGTCAGCGCGCCGCGAGCGGATTACATCCCGCCTCGTCGCCGGCCGCCATAGCTCAGTTGGTTAGAGCGCTAGATTGTGGATCTAGAGGTCCCCCGTTCGAGCCGGGGTGGCGGTACCACGACACTCCTCCCCGACAGCACCGATCCGCCCGAGGGCGTCACGAGGCGAGGACGACCTGCATCCGCAGGCGCCTGTGGCCGGCCAGGGCGAGCCTCGCGCCGTCGGGCAGGGACCGCACCGTCGCCCGCAGCGGCAATCCCGCGCGATCGAGGTGCCACTCGGAGCCGGTGAAGGCGAGCCGCACCGATTGCGGCGCCACCGACAACCCCTCTCCGCTCGCCTTCAGGCACGCCTCCTTGAGCGTCCACAGGTCGAGGGCGTGGCCGGGCCGCCGGAGGGCCGGCAGGCCGCGGAAGCCGGCGAGTTCCTCGGGATGCAGGAAGTGCGGGGCGAGGGCGTCCCAGTCGACCGGACGGGTCGCCCCCTCGACGTCGACGCCGATCCGGCCGCCGCGGGCGAGGGCCACCGCCACCCAGCCGGCGCCGTGGCTCAGGTTCGCGTCGAGGTCGGCGGCGTCCGGCAGGAAGGGGCGGCCGAGCCCGTCGCGCGGCAGAACGAGGTCCGCGGGCTCGCGGCCGAGCAGCGGCGCCGCGAGATGGCGCAGGAGGCCGTGGGCCGCCGCGCGCTCCATCCGGTCGTTCGGCTGCCGGTAGCGGGCGATGCGGTCCGCCTCGTCGGGGGGCAGGGCGATCCGGCGCGGTGACAGCACCTCGCCGACGCGACCGGCACGGATCACCAAGGCGACGGCGTCCCCCGGCTCCAGCCGGACCGCGAACCGCCCGATCGTGGCCGCGTCGATGACCGTCCCGCCGTCCATCGCCCCTCCCGCGCCGCGTCAGTAAGGGAGGGCCGCGGTCCGGTCGAGAGACGCGGGTGCCGGGCGCGGATCAGGCGCGGAGCGCGTGGGGCGTCGCGAAGCCGTCCTCCTCGTCGCGGGCCTCGGGGCTCCGGCCCGTCAGTTGGACCGCGAGATGCTTCGCGGCGAAGTCGATGAAGCTCCGCGTCCTGGCGGGAAGCAGGCGGGAGGTCGTCACGATGTAGACCGGGGTGGGAGCGGGGCTCCACTCCGGCAGCACCCGCCGCAGCCGGCCGGTCTCGATGTCGGCCTGCGCCTCCGCCTGCTGGAGCAGGGCGATGCCGTGGCCGCCCGCCGCGAAGCGCCGGGCGAGGGCGAGGCTGTTGCACGACACCACGCCCGCCACGGGAACCACCGCCGCATCGCCGTTCCGCATCAGGCGCCAGGCACTCGATGCCGAGGGCGGACCGAGGAGGATCACCTGATGGTCGCTCAGATCCCGGGGCTCGTTCGGCGTGCCGGCCCGGTCGAGATAGCCGGGAGCCGCGAACAGCCCGTTCTCGATCTGCGCGATCCTGCGGGTGATCAGCGAGGTCTCGCGCGGCTCCTCGACGGCGAGGGCGAGGTCGTAGCCCTCCTGCGCCAGGTCGACCATCGTCGGCCGCAGATCGACGTGGGCGCGCACATGCTCGTGCCGCCGGCAGAATTCCGAGACGATCGACGAGACGTGGTCGAGCACCCAGGGATCGGCCGGCGCCGCGATCCTCAGGAGCCCGCTCGGCCCCTTCGCCTGGGCGATGAGGTCGTCGAAGGTCCGCTCGGCCTCCTCCACCAGCCGCGTCGCCTGCTCGTAGTAGGCTTCGCCGTAGGAGGTGAGCACCAGCTTGCGGGTGGTGCGGTCGAGCAGGCGCAGCCCGATCGCCGCCTCGAACTGCGTGATCCGCCGCGACAGAGAGGAGATCGGCACGTCGAGGGCGGCGGCCGCCTGGCTGAAGCTCCTCCGCTTCGCCACCTCGACGAACAGAGCCATGTCGCGCAGCACTTGCGGGTGGGCCAAGCGGAACCTCCGGAGCAGGGCATCACGATCAATGACCCTGCGAAAGGTGACCCTCTAGGTGGTTTTTTGCAACTCTAGATCAGATTTTTTCACCATTCTTCGACGCCTCCGCGCCCTCGTGAAAATGACTTTTCTGTTTTCCCCGGATGTTCCCCCGGATGCGGGTCCGGTTGACGCGAGTGCGGGCGGAGGCAACAAGCACGGCGCCGCACAGGATCGGAGCGCCGCATGTCCCATCCCGTCTCCCCGCTCGCCCCGGAGCATCCGCCCGAACTGCCGCCCGTGGCGGGCGTGCGTCTCGCCACGGCCCAGGCCGGGATCCGCTACAAGGGGCGGACCGACGTCCTCCTCGCCGTCTTCGCTCCGGGAACGCAGGCCGCCGGCGTGTTCACCCGCTCCAGATGTCCCTCGGCGGCGGTGGACTGGTGCCGCGCGCAACTGCCCGGCGGCGAGGCCCGGGCGCTGGTGGTCAATTCCGGCAACGCCAACGCGTTCACCGGGCTCAAGGGGCGCGAATCGGTCGAACTCACCGCCCGCATCGCCGCACGGGCGGCGGATTGCGCCCCCGATCAGGTGTTCATCGCCTCGACCGGAGTGATCGGTGAGCCCCTCGACGCGACGAAGTTCGAGGGCGTGCTGGCCGATTGCGCCGCCGCGGCCGGCCCGGGCCCCGATCGCTGGGCCGACGCCGCCCGGGCGATCATGACCACCGACACCTTCCCGAAGCTCGCCACCCGCCGGGTGCGCCTGGGCGACGCCGAGGTGACGCTCAACGGCATCGCCAAGGGCGCCGGCATGATCGCCCCGGACATGGCGACGATGCTCTCCTTCGTGGTCACCGATGCGGCGCTGCCGGCGGCGGTGCTCCAGGCGCTGCTGGCGAGGGGCGTTCGCCAGAGCTTCAACTGCGTCACCATCGACGGCGACACCTCGACCTCCGACACCCTGATGCTGTTCGCCACCGGCGCCGCCGGCAATCCCGCGGTCGCGACGGCGGAGGATCCCCGTCTCGCTCCGTTCGCCGCGGCGCTCGACGACCTCCTGGCCGAGCTCGCCCAGCTCGTCGCCCGCGACGGCGAGGGCGCGCGCAAGTTCGTCACCGTGCGGGTCGAGGGCGCGACGGACGACGCCTCCGCCCACCGGATCGCGATGGCGATCGCCAACTCCCCCCTGGTGAAGACCGCGGTCGCGGGCGAGGACGCCAACTGGGGCCGGGTGGTGATGGCGGTGGGCAAGGCCGGCGAACCCGCCGACCGCGACCGGCTTGCGATCTGGTTCGGCGACGTCCGGGTCGCCGTCGCCGGGGCCCGCGACCCCGACTACGACGAGGCCGAGGCTTCGGCGGCGATGCGCGGGCAGGACATCGCGATCCGGGTCGACCTCGGCCTCGGCCAGGGCGCCGCGCGGGTCTGGACCTGCGACCTGACCAAGGCCTATGTCGAGATCAACGGGGATTACCGCTCGTGAGGCGGCTCCCCGCGGCCGGCCTGAGCAGACTGGCGTCGGCAGGCCGACGCTTCGTCCGCTCGGCTCTTCGTTGTGCCGCAGATCTTCGTCGCAGAACCGGCAACCACTTCTGCGAAACCTGCCTGGTCGCCATCCTCCTCGCCACGGCTCCGGCCCGGGCCGAGGATCCACCCGGGCGGATCGTCGTCACCGGCCGGGCCCAGGCCGAGGTCGCGCCCGATTTCGCCACCGTCGAGGTGACGGTGGAGACCCGCGGCGCGACGCCGGCCGCGGCCCTGGACCAGAATTCCAGCTCGGCCCAGAAGGTCGGCGCGCTGGCCCGGGAGTTCGGGGCCGGGGGGCCCGACATCGTCACCACGGCGGTGATGCTGCGCCCGGCGACCCGAACCGTCCGCGAGCCGAACGGATCGATGCGGGAGGTGCCGGACGGGTATCAGGCGGTCAACGCGGTCCAGATCCGGCTGCGCGACCTGTCGCGCCTCGGCACTCTCGTCCGCCGGGTCCTCGAGACCGGGGCGGACCGGATCGGCGGGATCGGCTTCGGCCTCGCTGACCCTGCGAAGGCCGAGGCCGGCATCCAGGCCGACGCGGTTCGCGACGCGCGGCGGCAGGCCGAAATCCTGGCCGGTGCGGCCGGCCTGCGTCTCGGCCGGATCGAGCGAATCACCACCTCGCCGCGGGACGCGGTGCCGCCCCCCTATCCGATGGCCCGCGCCCTCGCCGCCAAGGGCCCGGCCGCCAGCGTCCCGGTCGAGCCCGGGGCGGTGGAGGTGAGCGCGGCCGTCGAGGTCACCTGGATGATCGCCCCCTGACCGGGAGCCGTCCCGCCCCGGGGTCGCCCGATCCCGCGGGTGGGGTTCTGCCGGAGCCCTTCGGCCTGCGATCACGGGCCCTCGTGTTCACACGTCTCGGGATGAGGCTCGTTGAGGCTCGGGTTCTCTCATACGATTTTCGAGTGATCGCTCGGCGATCCCTGCGGGATCGTGGCGATGGCTGCGCCATCGCTTTCGCGATGCGAAAATCGGCTTCGCTCATGCGTGCGGAGCAAAGCTCCGCCGCGCAGGCTGGTGATACGATTTCCGGAAGCAATCTTCCGAAAACCGTATCACTCGCCTCGCGGCTGGAGACCGATCGTCTCCCGGCGATCGGATCCGGAAGCCATGCCGGCGCTGAGGATCGGCGGAACCGGCTCGGGCGCAGGCGCCACCACTACCCAGGATAGTATCTTTACCGCTAAACACGCATGGGTTCGATTCGCCGGAACGGCGAAGCCGTAGGAGATGCACGGTGCCTGACCGGTCGCCCTGCAACCGCGCCCGCACTCGCATCCACGATGCGGCCGACCGGCTCCACGGCGGTGCTGTAGGGGAATCCGGACGATCTCCGGAGCCGGGCGTCCGATCATCGGGCCGCACGGGCAGAACAAGATCTCTCCGTCGACCCCTTCCGCGGAGGTCAGCGCGACCAATCCGCGCCGCGAGCGGCAGAGGAAAACGACGGCAAACCCAGGAAGAAAATCCGCGATCTGCACGTGCAGGGCTCGATCGCCAGAACTCGACGATAGCCTGTGGCACGACGACAACATTATGCTGCACGATCAGTGTCTTGAGCAATCGGCGGCGTCTCTTGCGCAAGCTGGCAGCATTCCCTAGAACACGGGGGCCGGAGATTCTTCATGCCGATCCGCAAAGCATTTCGTCGTTGGATACCGAATCATCGTCTCGCAGCATTGTTCGACAGCCGTTTTTATTTGCAGGCTAATCCCGACGTCGCGCAGGACGGCGCGAATCCGTTCGATCACTTCATGGCCTTCGGATGGCGCGAGGGGAGAGACCCCTCCCGCTCGTTCTCGACGCTGCTGTACAAGGACAGCCGCCTGGGCGTTCACTGCACGGACGTCAACCCGCTCGTCCACTACAGCACTCTCGGCAGGGACGTCAGGTCCCAGATCGACACGTCGTTCTCGGTCGACGCCCTGGAGATCCAGCGCGCAGTCATCAGGGATTACTTCGACGAAGAGTTCTATCTCCGGCAGTACAATCTCAAGTTCATCAAGGATCCGCTCTCGCACTATCTGCTGACGGGCTGGCGCGAGGGATACGAGCCGAATTCCAGCTTCTCGTCGCAGGATCACATCAACAGGCACGGGTACATCATCTACAGCGGATTGTGCCCGTTCTATCACTACGTGTCGACCTACCAGCTCGCCGAGGGGCGGGAACCCCTCGCCAAGGTCTCACCGGCGTCGGAGCGCACGCAGGACAAGGCGTCGGTCGGACTGGACCTCGTCCTCCAGGCGATCCGGGACGACTTCGACACGGACTTCTATCTCTCGCAGTATCACGATGTGAGGGATGCCGGCGTCGATCCGCTGCGGCACTATGCTCTGCACGGATGGAAGGAGGGCCGCAATCCTTCCGAACTCTTCTGGAGCAAGTTCTATCTCGACACCTACGGGGATGTGGTCGGAAGCGAGCCCAACCCGCTGTACCACTACGTCACGAAGGGCCGCGAACTCGGGTTCAAGCCGAATCCGTTCGGCGCCGCCCTGTGGCCGCCGGCATCGGCGCCGAGCGACGGGGAATGGGATGCGGTCGCGCCCGCCGCCGACATCGAAGGGAGCGACGTCGTCGTCGTCATCCCCGTCTACAAGGGTTTCGACGAGACCCTGCGCGCCGTCCACGCGGCGCTGAACCCGGCGCAGGAGGCCCGGTTCGCCGTCCTGGTCGTCAACGATTGCGGGCCGGATCCCGAGCTGAACCGGACGCTGGGCCACCTCGCGTCGCGGGGCCTGTTCCGGTACTCGGAGAATCCGAGGAACCTCGGCTTCGTCGGCTCGGTGAACCGGGCCCTCGACCTGTGCCGGGGCAAGGACGTCATCCTGCTGAACTCGGACGCGATCCCGTTCGGCGACTGGATCGACCGGCTGCTGTGGCACGCGGGCGCCCACCCGGAGGCGGCGACCATCACGCCGCTTTCCAACAACGCCACGATCTGCAGCTACCCCCCGCTTCAACCAGAACAACCGGGTCCAGCTCGAAGCGTCCCTGGCCGAGATCGACCAGTACGCGGGCGTGTGCAACGCGCGGTCGTCGTCCGACATCCCGACCGGCGTCGGGTTCTGCTTCTACATGCGCGGCTCGGTGATCGACGAGATCGGCAGCTTCGACGAGGCCACCTTCGGCAGGGGCTACGGCGAGGAGAACGACTTCTGCCTGCGCGCCGCGAAGGCCGGATACCGCAACCTGCTCGCCCACGACGTGTTCGTCTACCACTCGGGCGGCGTGTCGTTCGACAGCACGTATCTCGACACGCTGTCCGCGATCGAGAAGCGGCTGCTCGGCAAGCATCCCGACTACCTCACCCGCGTCTCGCGCTACGTCGCGGCCGATCCGGCGCGGGACGCCCGCTTCCGGCTCGACCTCTACCGCATCGCCAAGTACCTGGCGCAGTGGAAGGTCGCCGTCTTCGTCACCCACAGCCGCGGCGGCGGCATCGCCACCCACGTCAAGGATGCGAGCACGCGGCTGGCCTCGGAGGGCGTCAAGACGCTCCTTCTGACCATCACCGGCCCGAAGGCGATCAGGATCTCGGCCCCGCAGGACCGCGACCTCCACCTGCCGGAGCCGTCCTTCGAGCAGCTCGACCTCGGCCGGCATTCCGCCATGCTCGCCGCCTTCCTCGAGTGGCTCGACCCCACCATGGTTCACGTCCATTCGCTCGTCGGACTGGACTGGCCGTCGGCCCGACGGATGATCGACGTCGTGTCGCGGTCGAGGAACTACTACTTCACGCTGCACGACTACTCCGCGGTGTGCCACCGCAACGACCTCGTCACGCCGCTGGCCCAGTATTGCGGGCTGCCCGGCGCCGAGACCTGCCGGTCCTGCATCGCGATCGACCACCAGGCGGAGGATGTCCCCGATCCCGCCGAGCGGCGGGAGGTGTTCGCCCGCTTCCTGTCGCAGGCGAAGGGCGTCCTGGCGCCATCCCGGGACATCGCGGAGCGGCTGAGACCGCTCATCCCGGGAGCGCGGATCGTGGTGAGGCCCCACGAGGAGCGGCTGACCGCGGCGGCGCGGCCGGCCCCGCGGCCGGCATCGCCGCAGACCGGCACGTCGATCCTGCAGGTCGCCGCCATCGGGGCGATCGGTCCGCACAAGGGCTCCGGCGTGCTGCACGACCTCGCCCTCGACGCGCGCCTGAGAACCCTCCCGATCCAGTACCGGATCATCGGTTATTCCGACCGGACCGACCGGATGGCGCAGGTCGGCGTGATCGAGAGCGGGCCCTACAAGTCCGACAGGGAGGCGATGGATCTCCTGCGCAGCCTGAAGATCGACCTCGTGATGATCCCGTCGATCTGGCCCGAGACCTACTGCTACGCCCTGTCGATCGCGCTGGCCGCGGGCATCCCGCCGGTCGCGTTCGATCTCGGTGCCCAGGCGGAGCGGCTGCGCGCCACCGGCGAGGGCGTCCTCGTCCCGCCGGTGCTGATGCAGGATCCCTCGGCCTTCAACGACCTGCTCCTCGGCACGTCGCTCGCGGAGGTCTACGGTCGCAGGCGGGCCTACGAGACCTTCGCCTATGCCAGCCTGATGCGGGCCTACTACGACGCCGCCTGAGCCCACGGCCGGAGGGGAGCCGCCCCGCGCGACTCGCCTCCGGCCGTGGCCGACTCGCCGCCGGAACGGCGACCGTTCCGGCACGGGCCGCGAGCGGCCGGCGGATCGTCGCCCGCAACCGCTTCCGCGAACCGGCCGCATCCCCGCCCCCGTCGCAGGGGCTGCGAGGAAGCGATGTCCCCTCCCGCGGAAAATGCTCTATGTCGGGGCATGGCCGATCCCCTCAAGCTTCTCCTCGTCGTCGCCGTCGCCCTCGTGGACGCGGACGGGCGCGTCCTGCTGGCGCAGCGTCCTCCCGGCAAGACGCTGGCCGGCCTGTGGGAGTTTCCCGGCGGCAAGATCGAGCCCGGCGAGCGGCCGGAGGAGACGCTGATCCGCGAACTGGCCGAGGAACTCGGCATCACCGTCAAGGAGGCGTGCCTCGCTCCCCTGACCTTCGCGAGCCACGCCTACGAGAGCTTCCACCTGCTGATGCCGCTCTACATCTGCCGGCGCTGGGACGGACTGGTGCAGCCGCGGGAGGGACAGGCCCTGAAATGGGTCCGCCCCCGCGACCTCGCGCGCTACCCGATGCCCCCCGCCGACCTGCCGCTGCTGCCGGCCCTCGTCGACCTCCTGGGACCGTGACGGATCCGGGCTCGTGGATCACCGGGCCCGCGAGGCTCATACGGATTTCGGACGATTAGTTCCGAAAACCGTATCAGTCCCCGAATTCCTCGATCGCGTCGACCTTGCCCGGGTAGAAGGCGAGGTGGCCCTTGATCGCCGCGACCTGCGGCAGCGGATCCTCGTAGCTCCACACCGCGTCGGCGCGCTCGACGCCTCCGGCGGTGAGGCCGTAATAGCTCGCCTCGCCCTTGTGCGGGCAGCGGGTGCGGCGGGCGCTCGGCTCGAACAGGTCCCACGCGACGTCCTCGCGGGGGATGTACTGCACCGGGGCGAGCCCGGCCTCGTGCAGGGTGAGGGCACGGGTCGTCTCCGCCACGATGACGCCGCCGAGGACCACGCGGATGCGGTGCGGGTTCGGCGCGAGGGTGATCGGATGCTCGCTGGCGCTCATGAGCGTCTCTCCTCGGTGCCAAGGGCGTCGGCGAGCCGCGCCCGGGCGGAGCCGGGTGCCAGGGGTTTCTGCTGGCTCTCGTGCGGCACCCAGCCCGAGACCCAGATCACCTCGAAGGTCGCGCGCACCCGCCCGTCCGGGTCGGCGTGGCGCTCGGCGTAGAGCGCGGCCGCCCGCATCAGGGTGTCGCGGCGCAGGCGGCCGCGGCGCTCGCGCAGGGCGTTGGTCAGGCCCATGGCGCGCAGGTCGCGCATCAGCCCGAACGGATCGGCGTAGCGCACCGGCACCGTCTCGACGTCGGTGACCGGCAGGGCGAATCCCGCCCGCTGGAGCAGCCCGCCGAGGTCCCGCACTTCCGCGAAGGGCGCGACCCGGGGCGAGATCCCGCCCTCGACCTCGCTCTCCGCCTCGGCCAGGACCTGACGCAGCTCCGTGAGCGTGCGGCCGCCGAGCAGGCAGCCGACGAACAGGCCGTCGGGCTTCAGGGCACGGCGGATCTGGATCAGGGCACCGGGGAGGTCGTTGGCGTGCTGGAGCGCCAGCAGGGAGACCGCGAGATCGAACCGCGCCCCGGCGAAGGGAAGCGTCTCGGCATCGCCGACCGCGAGGCCGATGCCGGGGGACGCGGGCTCGGGCACCGGCGCCAGCCGCACCACCTCCCGGGCCCGGCCGCCGGCGCGCAGCCACGCCGCCGCGTCGGGCAGCGGCGTGCCGAGGTCGAGGGCGCTGGGAAACTCCCGCAGCACCGCCCCGAGACGGTCGGAGAGGTCGTCGAGGGCGCGGGCGAGGAGGAAATCCGCGTAGCCGAGGCGGCGGGCGCGCAGGAGGCGCTTGCGGACCAGGGCGGCATCGAACAGGGGCGGTGGCGTGGACATCGTCGCCGGTAGATGGCGCGGGCGCGCCGCGCCCGCCACCCCTGCCCCGCTCGCAGCGCCGTCAGGCCGCCCGGACTCCGGCCACGAAGCTCGCGACCTCCCGCTCGAGCCCCCCGGCCTGACGCGACACGTCCCGGGCGGCCTGCCGGACCCGGTCCGCGGCGCGGCCGGTGCGGGCGGCGGCGAGACGCACGTCGGCGGCGTTGCCCGACACCCTCTCGGTGCCCTCGGCGGCATCCTGCACGTTGCGGGTGATCCCGTGCGTCGCGGCTCCCTGCTGCTCCATGGCGGCGGCGACGCCGGCGGCGATCGCGTTCATGTCGCGGATCGTCCGCGCGATGCCGGCGATCGCCTGGACCGCGTGCCCGGTCTGCATCTGGATCCCGCCGATCTGTCCGGCGATCTCCTCGGTCGCCCGGGTGGTCTGGGTGGCGAGGTCCTTGACCTCGGCCGCCACCACCGCGAAGCCGCGGCCGGCCTCGCCGGCGCGGGCCGCCTCGATCGTCGCGTTCAGCGCCAGCAGGTTGGTGCGGGCGGCGATCTCGGTGATCAGCGCGACCACGGTGCCGATCCTCGCGACGCCGGCCTCCAGCACCTGCACGGTCTCCTCGGTGCGGGCCGCCTCCGTCTCGGCCCTGCCCGCGATCGCGGAGGATTGCGTCACCTGCTGCACGATCTCGGCGATGCTGGCCGAGAGCTGCCCGGTCGCTCCGGCCACCGACTGCACGTTGGCCGATGTCCGGCTCGCGGCCTCGGCGACGCCCGATGTCAGGCCGTCCGCCTCCGCGGCGGCTTCGTCGGCCACCCGCGCCGCCGCCTCCATCTCGCCGGCCGCCGCCGCCAGTTCCGCGGTCAGCGTCGACATGGCGTGCTCGAAGCCCTGCGTCAGGCCAGCGACGCGCTGCGCCCGCTCCATCCTGGCCCGGGTCTCCCGCTGCTGCGCGGCGGCGAGACGTTCGGCCTCGGCCAGTCCGTCCTGGAACACGGCCACCGCGCGGGCCATGCCGCCGATCTCGTCACGGCGCCCGACATCCGGGATCGTCAGCGACCGGGCCCCGCCGCCGAGCGCCGCCATGACGCCGGACAGGCGATGGAGCGGGCCGGCGATCGAGCCGGCCAGCCGCAGGCTGACGAGGATGCCGACGGCCACGATGGCGGCGGAGGCGGCCAGGAAGATGCCGTTGCTCCGGGCGACGTTCCGGCCGAAGGCGGCCTCCTGCTCCGAGGCGGTACGCTGGGCCGAGGCGAGCAGGTCGGCGAGAGCGCCGCCGGCCTCGTCGCGGAACGCGCGCGACGCCGTCATGTGCCGGTTCCAGCGCTCCGACAGCACGGTCAGCCTCTGGATCGCGTCCTGCCAGACCCCGACGAGGGCCCGAAGGTCGTCCGCTCCGTCGCGGGCCCCGGCCAGACCGCGATCGTCGAGCCGGGCGCGCAGGTCCGACATCGCCGCGGCCGCGGCCTCGATCCGGCTCCGCTCCATCGACGTCCGGAACTGGATCACTTGCGACCGCACCGACTGGACGGCCTCGGCAGCCTCGTTCACCGCCGCGATCCGGGCCGGATCGCGGGATTCGGCGGCGCCGGCCCGCAGCCCCGCGACGAGGCGCCGGATCCGGTCCCCGGCCGCCTCGACGTCGCGAGCCTGGATCGCCGCGATGTCGGCCTGGATCTGCCGGAGGGTCTCGTACTCGGTCGCGTAGCTCCGCAGCCCGGCGAGGATGCGCTGCGACAGGGCCTGCTCGGGCCCGGTCAGCCCGAAGCCGCCCGCCGCCCCGGCGGTCGCGCCGGCCTTGGCGAGGAGCGACTGCGCGCCCTGCGCGACGGCCGGATCGAACCGCTGGAGCCATCGGCTCATCTCGAAACGCGCCTGCATCATGTCCATGTCGATGACACGGATGTGCTCGACCTTGTTGCGCGCCGCCTGATAGTCGTCGAAGTTCTTCCTCGCCTGTCCCAGGAGCATCGAACCGACCAGCGCGATCCCCGAGGCGGTGAGCAGGATGAAACCGAACCCGCCGAGAATGCGGGCCTTGATGGAGAGGCGCGACAACCCTCTGCCGACGGCACCGAACCGGTCTCGCATCCTGGGGTCCTTTCGAAGGGCGGGTGGCCGGGAGGCGTTAACATCCCTGCCTCTCGGTTATGTTAATGCGGATGCGTGATTTGTCCGCGGCTGCGGATCGGGGATGATCGAGGCGTGGAGAACCCTGTCGATGATCCCGGGCGGGAACGGACACCCGGCGCGGTGGCACTCGCCCTCCGGCGATGCGCCCGGGCGCCGGGCTTCGCGATGCGAGGCGCCCTCGGACTGCTCTACCCGCCGGCCTGCATCGCCTGCGGGGCCGCGACGGGGGTGCCGCACGCCCTCTGCGCCGCGTGCTGGACGGGCCTGCGCCTCATCGAGCGGCCGTATTGCGAGCGGCTCGGCACGCCCTTCGCGGTCGATCTCGGCGTGCCGGGGCTGATCTCGCCGGCGGCCCTGGCCGCGCCGCCGGTCTTCGCCCGGGCGCGCAGCGTCGCGCGCTACGACGACACCGCCCGCCGCCTCGTCCACCGGCTGAAATACGAGGACCGGCTCGACCTCGCGGTCGCGATGGGCCGGATGATGGCCCGGGCCGGCCGCGACCTCGTCGCCGAGGCGGACGTGATCGTGCCGGTGCCGCTGTGGCGCTGGCGGCTGTGGCGGCGGCGCTTCAACCAGGCGGCGCTGCTGGCCCGCCCCGTCGCCGCCGGCCACGGCCGTCCGCTGGACGGGTCCGTGCTGCTGCGGGTCCGCCGCACCCGGCCGCAGGTCGGCCTCAGCCGCGCCGCCCGGGCGGAGAACCTCCAGGGAGCGTTCAGGGTGCCGGACGCCGCCCGCCCGCGTCTCGCCGGACGCCGGATCCTGCTCGTCGACGACGTGATGACCACCGGCGCCACGGCCAACGCCGCCGCCCGGGCGCTGCTGCGCGGCGGCGCGGCCTCGGTCGACGTGCTGACCTTCGCCTGCGTGGTCACCGACGGCGTGATCTGACGCCGCCCCGGCCGGGCTGCGACGGCATGATGCGGTTTTCGGAAGATTCCTTCCGGAAAGCGTATCACCAGCCCGCGCGGCGCCTGAGCGAAGCCGATTTCCGCATCGCGAAAGCGATTGCGGAGCAATCGCCGAGCGATCAACCGGAAACCGTATGACAGGACACGGGGACGGCAACCTCGCCGCGGGTCTCCCGGTTGTCCCGGGCCTTCCGGCAGAGTCCTTCGGAGTCACGATGATGATGCACAAGCTGATCGGCGCCGCCCTCCTGGCCGCCGGCCTCGGCCTCGCCTCGACGGCCGGCGCCACGCCGCTCGCATCGCCGGGCGCGGGCGTGGTGGCCCCGGACGCGCCGCTGACCCGCGTCGCCGGCGGCTGCGGCCCCGGCTTCTTCCGCACCCCCCGCGGCTTCTGCCGCCCGTTCCGCGCCTACGGGCCGCCGCGGGTGTTCGGCCGCCGCTGCTTCATCCGCCCGACGCCCTACGGGCCGCGCCGGTTCTGCCGCTACTGAACCGAGCCTTCGCCGGGCCGCCCGCGCGGCGGCCCGGGCATGCGTCGGCGGCGGGGGTCACCGGCCTTCGCCGTGCTCGACTCTCCGCGGTCCGGCATCCGACACTGGGTCGCGAGCCAGGATCACCGGGAGAGACGATGCCGGTTCCCACCGACGAACTGACCGTGCCGGGTCTCGATGGCCCGGTGGAGATCCGCCTCGATCGCTACGGCGTCGCGCATCTGCGGGCAGGGTCCCGCCGCGACGTGTTCATGGCGCAGGGATTCAACGCGGCACGGGACCGGCTGTGGCAGCTCGACCTGTGGCGGCGGCGCGGCCTCGGGCTTCTCGCCGAGGCGTTCGGGCCGGGCTACCTCGCCCAGGACCGGGCCTCGCGCCTGTTCCTCTACCGCGGCGACATGGCCGCGGAGTGGGACGCCTACGGCACACCCGACACCCGGGCGGTCGTCGGGGCGTTCGTCGCCGGGATCAACGCCTGGATCGACCTGATCGAGCGGGAGCCGGAACGGCTGCCGCCGGAATTCGCCGCCACCGGCGCCCGCCCGGGCCGGTGGGACGCGGCCGACGTCGTGCGCATCCGCAGCCACGCCCTGGTCCGCAACGCCCTCTCCGAGGTCGCCCGCGCCCGCGTCGCGGCGCGCGGAGCCCTTCCCCTCGACGGCCTCCGCAAGGCGATCGCCCCGCCGCACGATCCGGTGGTACCGGACGGGCCCGACGGCCCGCTCCCGGACGACCTGCTCGACCTCGTGCACCTCGCCACCGCCGGCATCGGCTTCGGCCCCGAGCGGCTCGCGGCCCGGCGCGAGGAGGCGGAACGCTGGCGCCGCGTCGACGAGCACGGAGCCGTCACGGCGGCCCCGCCAGCCTCCGCTCGCGAGGCGCCGCCCGAGGGCTCGAACAACTGGGCCGTCGGGCCGGGCCGCACCGCGACCGGCCGCCCGATCCTCGCGAGCGACCCGCACCGGGCCTACACCCTGCCCTCCCTGCGCTACGTCGTGCACCTCACCGCCCCCGGCCTCGACGTGATCGGGGCCGGCGAGCCGGCGCTCCCGGGCATCTCGATCGGCCACAACGGCCACGCCGCCTTCAGCCTCACGATCTCGCCCCTCGATCAGGAGGACCTCTACGCCTACGAGACCCATCCCGACGATTCCGACCTCTACCGCTACGGCGACGGCTGGGAGCGGATGCGCCGGGTCGAGGAGCGGATCCCGGTGCGCGGCGGCCCCGACGCACCGGTGTCGCTCGCCTACACCCGCCACGGGCCGGTGATCCACGAGGACCGGGCGGGGCGGCGGGCCTGGGCCCTGCGCACGGTGTGGAGCGAGCCCGGCACCAGCGCCTATCTGGCGAGCCTCGCCTACCTCGACGCCCGCAGCCCGGAGGCGTTCGGGGCGGCGCTCCGGCACTGGTCGGCGCCGTCGGTCAACCAGGTCTACGCCGACGCCGACGGGCGGATCGCCTGGTTCGTCGCCGGCAAGGCGCCGCGGCGGCCGAACTGGGACGGGCTGCTGCCGGTGCCCGGCGACGGCCGCTACGAGTGGGACGGTTGTCACGACGCCGACGACCTGCCGCGGGCGATCGACCCGGCGCGCGGCTTCGTCGCCACCGCCAACGAGATGAACCTGCCGGCCGGCTACCCGGCCGAGGCGCGCAAGCTCGGCTTCGAGTGGCTGGAGCCATGGCGGGCCGCGCGCATCCACGCGGTGCTCGACGGCCAGGACCGGCACACCCTGGCCGACTCGATGGCGCTCCAGGGCGACGATCTCTCGCTGCCGGCCCGCCGCCTCGCCGGGCACGCCGCCGCCCTTCCGGCCGGCCCGGACGTCGCGGCGGCGCAGGCCCTGCTCGCCGGGTTCGACGGCCACCTGCACGAAGCCTCCGGCGCGGCCCTGCTGGTCGAGGTCTGGTGGAACCACCACCTGCGTCCGGCGCTGCTGGCGCAACTGGTGCCGGATGCCGCGACCCGGGCGCTGCTGGCGCCGGGCGACGCCGAGACCCTGCTGCCGGTCCTCGACGCGGAGCGGCCGGAGCTCGGCCCGGGGATCCGCGACGCGCTCCTCGCCCGAACCCTGGCCGAGGCGTACCGGGACTGCGCCGCGCGATTCGGCGCCGACGCGGCGAGCTGGGCCTGGGGCCGGTTCCACCACGCCCACTTCCTGCACCCGCTGTCGCGCCTGGAGGGCGGCACGTCCGACATCGGCCCGCTGCCGGTCGGCGGCTCGGGGGCGAGCGTGATGAACACCTCCTACCGGCCCGACACCGGCCGGCTGACGGTCGGCGCCTCGTTCCGGATGGTGGTCGATGTCGGAAACTGGGACGCGAGCGTGTTCGTCAACGCCCCGGGCCAGTCCGGCGACCCGCGCTCGCCGCACTACGCCGACCACGCGGTGCCGTGGGCGGGGCGGGGCTACCTTCCGCTGCTCTACACGCCGGAGGCGGTGGCGGCGGCGACCGAGCGGGTGATCCGCCTGCGGCCGGGGTGAGGCGGGGTTCGTTCCAGGGCGCCGATGTCATACGGTTTCCGATTGATCGCTTCGCGATGCGGAAACCGGCTTCGCTCATGCGCCGCGCGGGCTGGTGATACGGAATCTCGGAAGCAATCTTCCGGATTCCGTATCACGATCGATTTCCGGGCGCGGGCTGCGCTCTCCCGTTGGGGTCCGCGGATCCAGGGATCGCCTCCCGCCGCAAGCGCAGGGCGCCCGGCACGAGGATGTCGTCCGCCGGGAACGGCCAAGCCTGCACCGGGTGACCCGGCTTCCTGTACGGCCGGCAACGACGATGTCAGGTCCGGTTCAACGAGGCCGCGCGATGGTGGGGTCAACGGCGACCGGACCCGTTCCCGCCGCGGAGACCTCGACGATGTCACGCCTCGCCCGCCTCGGTGCCGCCGCGGCCCTGCTGCTCGCCGGCCTCGGCGCCGCCGGCGCCGCCGATTTCGACGGCGATGGCCCCCCTCCCCCGCCGCGGTTCGAGGGCAGGCCGGACTGGCGCCCGCCCGGACCGCCACGCTTCTCCGGCCCGCCCGAGGGCTGCCGCGTCTTCGTCAAGCGGCGCTACGACCCCTACGGCGACGAGATCGTGCGGCGGGTGCGGGTCTGCGACGACGGCCCCGGCGACCGCTGGGGCCCGCCGCGGCGGCGCCACTGGCATCCGGACGGCTTCGACGGCCCGCCGCGCTGGTAGCGCCTCGGATTGACGGTGCCGGCCCGCGCCGGCATCGTCCCCCCATGCTCCGTCTCACCGGCCTCTCCGCCTTCCCGATCACGCCGGCCGATCCCGACGGACGGGTCGACACCGCCGCCCTGCGCCGGCTCCTCGGGCGCCTCGCCGCGACGGAGGTCGACTCCATCGGTCTCCTCGGCAGCACCGGCACCTACGCCTACCTGTCGCGCGCGGAGCGCCGCCGGACGGTCGAGGCCGCGGCAGCGGAGGTCGGCGGCCGCACCCCGCTCCTCGTCGGCGTCGGCGCCCTGCGCACCGACGAGGCGGTGCGGCTCGCCCAGGACGCCAGGGCCGCCGGAGCCGATGCGGGCCTGCTCGCCGCGATGTCCTACACGCCCCTGAGCGAGGACGAGGTGTTCGAGCACGTCGTCACCGTGGCGCGGGAGGGCGGCCTGCCGCTGTGCCTGTACGACAACCCGGCGACGACGCACTTCCGCTTCACCCCGGCCCTGGTCGGGCGCCTGAGCCGGGAACCCGGCATCGTCGCGGTCAAGAGCCCCGGCGCCGGGCCGGCGGAGGTCGCGCGCGACCTCGCCGCCCTGCGCGCCGTCGTGCCGGACGGCGTCGCCCTCGGCACGAGCGGCGACTGGTTCGCCGCCGAGGCGCTGCTGGCCGGTGCCGCCACCTGGTACAGCGTCGCAGCCGGCCTGTTTCCCGAGCCGTGCCTCGCGATCACCCGCGCGGCGCAGGACGGCGACGCCGCGGGCGCCCGCCGGCTGAACGACGCCCTCGCGCCGCTCTGGGACCTGTTCAAGGCGCATTCGAGCCTGCGGGTGATCTACGCGGCGGCGGCAATGCTCGACCTGTGCCACGCGGCCCCTCCGCGGCCGATCCTGCCGCTGCCGGCGCCGGTGCGCGAGCAGGTGGCCGCGGTGGTGCGGCAGCTCGGCCTGGAGTAGGCCCGGACCATCACCTTGCGCCCGGCGGCGGGCGCCACGATCTCCGCTGAACCGATGCCCAGCGCCGCCTCCAGCGACCGCTCCTCCCGGGCCGAGACGCGCCGCCCCGCCGACGCCCTCGCCGGCACGGTGGAGCGCGTCACCTTTCACAACGCCGAGAGCGGCTTCTGCGTGCTGAAGGTCAAGGCGCGCGGCCAGCGCGACCTCGTCGCGGTGGTCGGCCACGCCCCGGCGGTGGCGGCCGGCGAGTGGATCACCGCCACCGGCGCCTGGGTCAGCGACCGCAGCCACGGGCTCCAGTTCAAGGCCGACACCCTCGCCTGCACCCCGCCGACCGGCGCCGAGGGCATCGAGCGCTATCTCGCCTCCGGCCAGATGCGCGGCATCGGGCCGGAGATGGCCAAGCGCATCGTGCGGGCCTTCGGCGCGGACACCTTCGCGATCATCGAGGCGCAGCCCGAGCGGCTGACCGAGGTGGCGGGCATCGGCAAGCTGCGCGCCGCCCGCCTCGTGGCGGCCTGGGCCGAGCACAAGGTGGTGCGCGAGATCATGATCTTCCTGCACGCCCACGGCGTCGGCACGGCGCGGGCGGTGCGGATCTTCAAGACCTACGGCACCGACGCCGTCGCGGTGATGACCGAGGATCCCTACCGCCTCGCCCGCGACGTGCGCGGCATCGGCTTCCGCACCGCCGACGCCATCGCGGCCCGCCTCGGCCTGCCGCCGACCGCCCCGGCCCGCCTGCGCGCCGGCATCGCCTACGCGCTGGAGGCCGCGATGGACGACGGCCACTGCGCCCTGCCGGTCGCCGATCTCGTCAGCCGGGCCGCCAGCCTCCTCGACGTCGAGGCCGGGCTGATCCGCACCGCCCTGGTCGAGGAGCTGTCCGGCGAGGCGGTGCTCGCCGACACGATCGGGACCGAGCCGCACGTCTTCCTGCGCGGCCTGCACGGGGCCGAGCGCGCCATCGCCGAGCGGCTGATCGCCCTCGACGCCGCGCCCCTGCCGTGGTCGGAGATCGCGGTGCCGGAGGCGCTCGCGGCGGTCGAGGCCGAGACCGGCCGGCCGCTGTCGCCCTCGCAGCGCGCCGCCGCCGAGACCGTGCTCGCCGCCAAGGTCGCGGTCGTCACCGGCGGCCCCGGCGTCGGCAAGACCAGCACCCTCGACGCCCTGCTGCGGATGCTCGCCCGGGTCGAGGCGCGGGTGCTGCTCGCCGCGCCGACCGGCCGCGCCGCCAAGCGGATGAGCGAGCAGACCGGCCGCGAGGCCCGCACCCTGCACCGCCTGCTGGAGGTCGACCCGGCCCATGGCGGCTTCCTGCGCGATGCCGCCAACCCGCTCGACTGCGACCTGCTGGTGGTGGACGAGGCCTCGATGGTCGACGTGCCGCTGATGAACGCGCTGACCCGGGCGCTGCCGCGCCACGCCGCCCTGTGGCTCGTCGGCGACGTCGACCAGTTGCCCTCGGTCGGGCCGGGACAGGTGCTCGCCGACGTGATCGCCTCGGGCCGGGTCGCGGTCGCGCGCCTGACCGAGGTGTTCCGGCAGGCCGCCGAGAGCCGGATCGTCGTCAACGCCCACCGGATCAACGCCGGCCGGATGCCCGAGGGCGCCACCGACCCGGACGGCGACTTCTTCGTCGTCGCGATCGACGACCCCGAGATCGGCGCCGAGAAGCTGGTCGAGATCGTCGCCCGCCGGATCCCGCGCCGGTTCGGGCTCGATCCGGTCCGCGACGTGCAGGTGCTGTGCCCGATGAACCGCGGCGCGCTCGGCGCCCGCAACCTCAACCACGCCCTGCAGCGGGTGCTCAACCCCGATCCGCCGGTCGCGGTCGAGCGGTTCGGCTGGCGCTTCGCCCCGGGCGACCGGGTGATGGTCGGGCAGAACGACTACGACCGCGAGGTGTTCAACGGCGATCTCGGCCTCGTCCTGCGCATCGACACCGAGGAGGGCCTCCTGGTCGCCGGCTTCGACGGCCGCGAGGTCGAGTACCCGTTCGACGAACTCGACGCCCTGTCGCCGGCCTACGCCATCACCATCCACAAGGCGCAAGGGTCGGAATATCCGGCGGTGGTCATTCCGGTCGCGATCCAGCACTACACGATGCTCGCCCGCAACCTGCTCTATACCGGCGTCACCCGCGGCAAGCGGCTGGTGGTGCTGGTGGCGCAGAAGCGGGCGGTCGGCATCGCGGTGCGCGCCGGCGCGATGCGGCCGCGCTTCACGAAGCTGCGGGAGTGGCTGGAGAGCGGGGAGACCGGCACCCGGGAGCGGCGGCGGGGCGCGGGGTCGGGCGCGGACCGCTGATACGAAATCCGGAAGATGATACGGTTTTCGAACGATGAGTTCCGAAAATCGTATCACGAGCCCGCGCGGCGCTTGAGCGAAGCCGGTTTCCGCATCGCGAAAGCGATTGCGGAGCAATCGCCGAGCGATCAGTCGGAAACCGCATGAGGCGCCTCAATACCCCTTCTTCACCTCGGCCAGCGCCCGTGTGAGCCCGGCCGCGATGGTCTCGCGCTCGCCGGGCGAGGCGTCGCGGGCGACGAGGACGCGGCGGCCGCGGGACTCGAAGGCGAGGGATTGCAGGCCGTACTCGTCGTCCTCGACCTTGTGCAGGCGGGTCCAGAGCGGGTTGAAGCGCCACTCGGCCCGTTCGCCGCGGTGGCTGACCCGGGCGATCAGCACCTCGATCTGGCTCACCATCACCTCCTCGAACGAGCGGCCGCGGCGGTTGCTGACGGTCAGCGCGAGCCACAGCGCCAGCATGTCGAGGCCGAAGAACCCGGCCACCGGCCAATGGCCCATCCGCACGAAGGCGATGCTGGTGACGAGGGAGACGAGGCAGCACGCGCCCATCACGACCCGGAAGCCGAGGCGCCCGAGGGAGCAGTGCGGCCGGATCACCGCGGAGAAGACCGGACGGTCGATGGTGTCGGGGTCGCGCCCGTAGGGATGTCGCGCCGAAGCCTCCGGGCCGTCGTCGCCGTGGATCTTGCCGCTCGCCATGACGGCAATATAAGGCGGCCATGGCCCGCCGCACATCGACCGCCGGAATCAAAAACACGACAGGCGCGGTGCTGGCGAAAGCCGTCGCCCCGCTGACCGCTCACGCGACACAGGGCGAGCCGGTCGATGCCGCGACCCTGGCCGAGATCTTCTCCCGGCTGCGCGCCGCAAACCCCGAGCCGCGCTCGGACCTCGAGTACCGCAACGCCTACACGCTGCTGGTGGCGGTGGTGCTCTCGGCCCAGGCGACCGACAGGAGCGTCAACGTCGCCACCGCGCCGCTGTTCGCGCGGGCCGACACTCCGGAGGCGATGCTGGCGCTCGGCGAGGAGGTGGTGCGCCACCACATCCGCACCATCGGGCTGTTCAACACCAAGGCGAAGAACGTCATCGCGCTCTCCCGCATCCTGGTCGAGGAGCATGGCGGCGAGGTGCCGCGCGAGCGCGAGAAGCTCGAAGTGCTGCCCGGCGTCGGCCGGAAGACCGCGAGCGTGGTGCTGAACGTCGCCTTCGGCGTGCCGACCATCGCGGTCGACACCCACATCTTCCGGGTCTCGAACCGGATCCCGCTCGCCCCCGGCTCGACCACCGACAAGGTGCAGGCCGGCCTGGAGGCGATCGTGCCGGAGCCCTACCGGCTCAACGCCCACCACTGGCTGATCCTGCACGGGCGCTACACCTGCAAGGCGCGCAAGCCGGAATGCCCGCGCTGCGTCATCGCGGACCTGTGCCGCTACCCCGACAAGACCGCGGCCTGAACCCCGGCCATCACTGACGACGGGTGCAGCGCGGCGCCTCGCGGGTGCAGGCGATGCCCGGCAGCGAGCAATGCGCGCCGTCCGCGCCGCGCACGCACACGACGCAGGAATCGGTCCATTCTAGGCAGGCCGGGTCCTGGTCGGGGCCGAGAGCCGCGTGACGCGCACCCGGGGCGAGATGCGAGACCAGCACCGTGCCGAGGACCAGAGCCGCCACGCCCAGGGACACCAGGCGGTCGTGACGGCGATCGGGGGCGGATGGGGCGGGGAGGTCGGCCATGCGGTCCTCCTCGCCCGCAGCCGGAGCGGCTGTCAATCGGCCCGAGCCACCATCGCCGCCGGGGCCACCTGCCGCGGGCTCGACACCTCGGCGACCGGGATCGCGGTGTCGTCCGTCATCGGCACGAACTTGGCGGTCTGGCCGTCATAGGCGAAGAGCTGTCCGGTCTCGATCTCGAAGAACCAGCCGTGCAGCGTCAGTTGCCCCGTCGCCAGACCCGCCGCCACCGACGGATGGGTGCGCAGGTTGTTCAACTGCACCACCACGTTCTCCATCGCCAGGGCGTGGTGGCGCTGCTTCTCGTCGAGGGTGTCGGGATAGGCTTCGCAGACGATGGTGTGGGCGGCGTGGCTGTGGCGCAGCCACGCGGCGACGTTCGGCATCTTGTCGAGGGCGCCGGGCTGGAGCAGGCCCTTCATCGCGCCGCAATCGGAGTGGCCGCAGACCACGATGTCGCGCACGCCGAGCGCCATCACCGCGTACTCGATCGCCGCCGAGACGCCGCCGGTGACGGTGGCGATCGGCGGCACGATGTTGCCGGCGTTGCGGCAGACGAACAGCTCGCCGGGGCCGACCTGGGTGATCTGCTCGGGCACCACCCGCGAGTCGGCGCAGGAGATCACCAGCGCCTTCGGCTGCTGGCCGTCGTGGACCAGCCGCCGGTACACCGATTGCTGCTGCGGGAAGACCTGCTCGCGGAACTGCGAGAACCCCTGGAAAATGTTGTCCATACCGGCATCCTCTGCCTGTTGCTGCGGTGCGGCAGAACCCTGCCCTCAGGATAACGCCAAGGTCAGGGTTTTGTTTCTTTACGACGGCCGATGTCGAGGCGAGTGTCGCGCCCGCCGATGAGCCTGCATGACGCTGTGGTAGCTGGTTTAATCCCCCGACATCGCCCCGGCACGGGTCACGCGGCGCGCCCGGCGAGCAGCGGCGGCAGGGCCGCCAGATCGAGCGGTTTCGACAGGAAGCCGTCGAACCCCGCCGCCCGCGCCGCCGCCTCGTCCTCGGCCTGAGCGTTGGCGGTGAGGGCGACGAGGCGCAGACGGGGCAGGTGCTGCTCCTGCTCGAATCCGCGCAGGCGCCGGGCCGCCTCCAGGCCGTCGATGCGCGGCATGCGGATGTCGAGGAGGGCGAGGTCGTAGGCCGGCCGGCCCCCGACCGCCGCTTCCTGCATCAGCGCGAGGGCCTCGGCCCCGTCCCGCGCCCAGGTCACGTCGGCGTCGAGGCGCTCCAGGGCCTTGCGGGCGAGGAGGGCGTTGATCGGGTTGTCCTCGGCGAGCAGGACCCGTGGCCCGGTTCCCTCCGCCGTGACCGGCGCGCCCGCCGCCTCCACGGGCGGAGCGCCGGGACCGGGCGCCTCCACGGTGGCCATGTGGGCCAGCAGCGAGGAGGCCCGCACCGGCTTGATCAGGTAGCGGTCGAAGCCGGCCGAGGCGGGCGAGCCGAATTCGCGCCGGTCGAACGGGGACAGCAGCACGATGCGCCGGCCGGCTCCCGAGCGGCGGGCGGCGCCCGCGATGCGCCGGACCGCCTCGTCACCCAGCGCCCTGTCGGCGATCACGGTGTCGAAAGGCGGCCCCTCGGACAGCGCCGCCAGGGCGAGGGCCTCGCTCGCGACGTGCGCGACCTGCGCCCCCGCCCGGCCCATCCGCCGGGCGAGGTAGGGCGCCTCGAACGGCGAGGCGGCGGCGACCAGCACCCGGCGGCCGGCCAGGGTCCCGGCCGGGCGGATCTCCTTCGGCGGTTCCGCGACGGCGAGGGGCAGGATCACGGTGAAGCAACTGCCGCTGCCGGGGCGCGATTCGACCTCGATCCGGCCGCCCATCCGGGTCACCAGCCGGCGGGTGATGGCGAGGCCGAGGCCGGTGCCCTCGTGCCGGCGGCTGGCGCTGCCGTCCCCCTGCTCGAATTCCTCGAACAGCAGCGGCAGGCGGTCCGGCGGGATGCCGGGACCGGTGTCGTGGACCGCCAGGACCAGGGCCTCGCCCTCCCGGCGGGCGCCGACGCCGACGCCGCCGGCCTCGGTGAACTTGATCGCGTTGCCGGCGAGGTTGAGCAGGATCTGCCGCACGCGGTCGCCGTCGCCGACCACCCGTGCCGGCAGGTCCTCGGCGATGTCGGCGGCGATCTCGATCCCCTTGTCCTGGGCCCGCGGCGCCAGCAGTTCCACGACGCCCTCGACCAGCAGGCCGGCATCGAACGGCTCGGCGGCGAGGTCGAGCCGGCCGGCCTCGATCTTCGAGAAGTCGAGGATGCCGTCGATGAGCGTCAGCAGCGCCTCGCCGGAGGTTCTGACCGCGCCGACATAGGTGCGCTGCTCGGGGTCGAGCCGGGTTTCGGTCAGCAGGGCCGCCATGCCGAGGATGCCGTTGAGGGGCGTGCGGAACTCGTGGCTCACGGTGGCGAGGAAGCGCGACTTCGCCACGCTGGCGGCCTCGGCGCGGCTGCGCGCCTCGTCGAGGGAGCGGGTCGACTCCACCCGCTCGGTGATGTCGCGTCCCGCCGAGAGCCGCTCCGGGCGGCCGCTGCGGCCGACCACCACCGTCTCCACCACCGAGAACCAGCGCACGGCGCCGTCGACCCGGACCGCGACGTCGTTGCCGTGGGAGCCGTCCGGAAGCAGCACGGGCGGGCTCGCCTCCAGCAGCGGCAGGTGGCCGGTGGTGCCGATCACCGTCTCCGGGCGCCCCCCGAGCAGGCGGGCGAAACTCTCGTTGCAGAACGTGATGCGGTCCTCGGCGTCGCGCTGGACGATCATGGCGATCTGGGCCTCGACGAGGCTGCGGTAACGCTCCTCGCTCTCCGACAGGCGCCAGATCCGGTCGTGCAGGCGCTCGATCTCGGCATCGTGGCGTCTGCGGGCGCCGCGGAGGGTGCGCCAGCCCGCCGCGAGCAAGCCGAGGACGGGAAGACCGAGAGGCAGGAGCAGCCCGGCCGCCGTGCCGAGGCCGGACCTGAGCGCCCCGAGACCCGCGCGCGCCATCCCGCCCGCCCACTTCATTCCGTGCCTCCCAGCCGCAGGTCGCGGGACTGCCCGACAGGGCCGGACGCCGGCTCGCCGACAATGCGACGAAATCAAGAATCCGGAGTGAACGATGACCGCGCCGACGCGGACCGGCCGGGCCTCAGGCCGGAGCGCGGCTGCGGTAGGACAGCGCCTCGGCGAGGTGGAGCCGGCGCACCCGCGCCTCTGCGTCGAGGTCGGCGAGGGTACGGGCGACGCGCAGCACCCGGTGGAAGCCGCGGGCCGACAGGCGCATCGCGTCGGCGGCGTCGCGGATGAGGGCGAGGCCGTCGGGATCCGGCCGCGCCGCCTCCTCGATCAGGGCCGGCGGGCAGGTCGCGTTGGTGGCCCCCGTGCAGCCGGCCTCGGCGTAGCGGCGCTCCTGGCGCAGCCGGGCCCCGGCGACCCGCGCCGCCGCCTCGGTCGAGCCCTCCTCCGGCGGCGGCAGGATCAGGTCGGCGGCGGTGACCGCCGGCACCTCGATGCGCAGGTCGATGCGGTCGAGGAGCGGACCGGAGATCCGCGCCCCGTACTGCGCCATGCAGCGCTCGTTGGGACCGCGGCGGCAGGCGAAGCCCGGCTCGGTCGCCTGGCCGCAGCGGCACGGGTTCATCGCCGCGACGAGCTGGAACCGGGCCGGGTAGGTGACGCGGTGGTTGGCCCGGGCGATCATCACCGTCCCGGTCTCGAGCGGCTGGCGCAGGGAATCGAGCACCTGCGGGTTGAACTCGGGCAGTTCGTCGAGGAACAGCACGCCGCCATGGGCGAGCGACGCCTCCCCGGGCCGGGCGCCCGACCCGCCGCCGACGAGGGCCGGCATCGAGGCCGAGTGGTGCGGCGCCCGGAACGGCCGCCGGTTCGACAGGGCACCGCCCTTCAGCGCGCCGGCGACCGACTGGATCATCGAGACTTCGAGCAGCTCCCGCGGGCTCAGCGGCGGCAGGATCGAGGGCAGCCGCGCCGCCAGCATCGACTTGCCCGAGCCCGGCGGCCCGCTCATCAGGAGGTTGTGGCCGCCGGCGGCGGCGATCTCCAGGGCGCGCTTGGCGCTCTCCTGGCCCTTGATCTCGCGCAGGTCGGGGAGGCCGGCGGGCGGGGCGGCGACCGCCGGATGCGGCCGGGCCATCACCTGCGCTCCCTTGAAGTGGTTGGCGAGCTGGATCAGCGAGCGCGGCGCGAGCACGTCCATGTCACCGCCGGCCCAGGCCGCCTCGGGGCCGCTCGCCGCCGGGCAGATCAGGCCGAGGCCGAGTCCCTGCGCCGCCATCGCCGCCGGCAGCACCCCGGCGACCGCGGTGATGCCGCCGTCGAGGGCGAGTTCGCCGAGCACGCAGTAGCCGCCGAGGGCGTCGGCCGGCAGCGCCCCGATCGCCGCCATCACGCCGAGCGCGATCGGCAGGTCGTAGTGCGAGCCCTCCTTGGGCAGGTCGGCCGGCGCGAGGTTGACGGTGATGCGCTTGGCCGGCAGGGCGAGCCCGGAGGCGATCAGCGCCGCGCGCACCCGCTCGCGGGATTCCGCCACCGCCTTGTCGGGCAGCCCGACCACCGTGAACGCGACGGTGCCGGGGGAGATCTGCACCTGCACGTCGACGGCGCGCGCCTCGATTCCCTCGAAGGCGACGGTGGCGACGCGCGTGACCATCGGTGGCCCCCAGGCTCAAGCTCTGCCGTGAGGGTAGGTCGGTGCGGGCGGGCGCACAACCGAATTGGCAGCCGGCCCCGCCTGCGGACGCTCGGCCTTCGATCCGCCACGGAGCCGGCCCCTGCATCGCCCGTCCGGCGCCGTCCGGTTGCCAGAGGAACCTTCCACGCCGATCGGGATCGTCGCCGGGCTCGTCACCTGCGCGCTGTGGGGGCCGATCTTCGTCGCCTCGGCGCTGCCGATGGGCGTGGTCGGCTCGTGGTTCGCGACCTGGAGCCAGATGGTCGCCGCCCGCGGCTGCCGCTCGCCCTGGCGGCGCAGCTCATCGTCGCCGAGACGGTGTTCGGCCTCGTCTACGGCTTCCTGTTCGAGGGGCGCTGGCCGACCGGTGCCGAGGCGGCCGGCTGCGCGCTCCAGCTCGGCGGCGCCGCCGCCGCGACCCTGCTGTTCACCCGCAACGCCGGGACGGCCGCCGTCACCGGGACGACGCTGCGGCCTGAACCGCAGGCCCCCGCGCCGCCCGCCGCCGGCTGCGGCGCCGGCCGAGATACAGCAGCAGCCCGGTGACCGCGAAGACCGGCATCGCCAGGGCGGCGAGCATGAAGGCAACGGTTCCGGGAAGGCCGAACCAGCGCCCCTGGTGCAGGTCGAGCATCGCGGTGGCGATGCGCTGGCCGAGGGGTTCGGCGGCGTAGAGGGTGCTGGCCTCGATCCGCCCGTCCGGCCGGATCCGCCACTCGTCGCGGGCGCGGGGATGGGAGGCGTCGGCGGCGACCGAGCGGATCCGGATGGTGCCGGCGGGATTGCGCGGCACGCTCACGCTCGCCCAGGCATAGGGGCCGGCAGCGGCCCGGAACGCCGCGAAGGCCGGGTCGAGGGCCGGCGGCGGCCCGCCGCGGCCGGCCTCGTCGCGCGGCGCCCGCGCCTCCGCCGCCGGAGCGCGGCCGGTGAGCAGCATCGTCGCGCCGGCGCGGTACCAGCCGTAGGACCACCACAGGCCGGTCAGCGCAATGACGAGATAGACCACCAGCACCCAGGTGCCGATGACGGCGTGCAGCGACCAGTACAGCGGCCGGCCACGGCGGCCGAGGGCGGGCTTGAGCCAGGTCCGCCAGTCGGTCGCCCGCACGGCGGGCCAGCGCAGGTACAGGCCGGACAGGCTGAGGAAGACGAGCCCGATCGCCGCGGCCCCGGTGATCTGCCGGCCGGGGCCGTCGCCGCCGCCCGGCAGCGCCAGCCAGCGGTGCAGGCGCAGGATGAACGCGAACGCCGCCTCGCCCCGCGCCTCGCCGAGGATGCGGCCGTCATAGGGGTCGACGCGCAGGGTCTCGCCGCGTCCCTGCCCGCCCGGCCCGGGAGCGAGGCGCAGTTGCGCCGCCTCGCCGGACGTACCCGGCACGGTGACGGAGGTGACTCGCGCGCCCGGACGCGCCTCGGCGAGGCGGGCGATCAAGGCGTCCGGCGCCAGGGGCGTGCGGCCCGCGGCCTCGACGGTCACGATCCCGGGATTGAGCCCGCGCAGGATCTCGTCCTCGAAGCTCATCGCCGCGCCGGTGAGTCCCATCACCACGAGGACCAGCCCGGCCGCGAGGCCGACGAACCAGTGGATCCGGAACAGGACACCGCGCAGGCGCGCCGTCGTCTCGCGTAGGGTCACGTCCGCTCCTGCCGCAGGCTTCGCGCCGTCGCCGGCCTCCCCCGCCCCGCGCCGGCTGCGACCTTCCAAGTTGTTCGTGGACGGCGGAACTGCCCGGATCCCGGGTTCCGTGCCGGACGACGGCCCTCGCTATGACCGCGGGGTCGCTGCTGTCAACGATCGCCGCAGAGGGACTGTCGCCTCGTGATTTTCAATGATTCTCATCTCGATCCCTCTCCCGAGACCGTGGCGCGGGCGAGCCTCCTCGGCCGGCCGTCGTCCGGGCGACGTCCCCGGCGGCGACGGAACGGAACCCCGGCCGCCTGCGGGCGGCCGGTTCTCAACCGGCGCGACGACGTGAGGCGCTTGTGTTCGCCCTCGGTCATCCTTAGGTTCCGGCCACTTACAGGGACCCGCCGCGCCCGTCCGAAGTCCTTGCGCGGCGCAGGAGAGAGCCATGGGTGGCACGAGCATCTGGCACTGGGTCGTCGTCGGCGTGATCGTCATGCTGCTGTTTGGCCGCGGCAAGGTCTCCGACCTGATGGGCGACGTCGCCAAGGGCATCAAGGCGTTCAAGAAGGGCATGGCCGACGACGAGCAGGCTCCGCCGCCGGCGCAGCCGCCGGCCCCTCCGGTGACCGCGACCGAGCCGGTCCGCACGCTGCCGCCGCACGCCGAGACGGTTCCGGCCGCGACGGCGCCGGCCGACCGCAAGGTCGGCTGAACCCGACTGCCGCGCGGCCGGCACCGGCCACCCCGCGGCGGGTGCCCGGCCTGAGGAAATCGCGCTTTCTCCGGCGCGGATGGGTGACCGCCCCAGCCGGTTGGGTTTAGAGAGCCTGCTGCGGCGCGCCATCGCGCGCGGCCGCTCAAGGGGCAGGGCCGTCACGCCATGTTCGATATGAGTTGGGGCGAGTTGATGCTGATCGGCGGCGTCGCGCTGGTCGTCATCGGCCCGAAGGACCTGCCGAAAGCCCTCCGAACCGTCGGTCAGGTGACGGCCAAGCTCAAGCGGATGGCCGGGGAGTTCCACTCCCAGTTCAACGAGGCGATGCGCGAGGCCGAGCTCGACGAGGTGCGGCGGGAGGTCGGGGAGATCAACCGCTCCGTCTCCTCGGGCATGTCCGGGTTCAACCCGGTCCAGACCATCCGCAACGAGCTGAAGGGCGCCGTCGACGGATCTACGGTCCGGACCTCGTACGATTACGATGCGGCACCGTCGATCCCGCTGCTGTCCGCCGAGCCCGCTCCGGCGGGCGATCCCGCCCCCGTCTCGAGCCTCCTGGACGCGGCCGAGCCGCCCTCCCTCGCGGCGGGCCCCCTGACCGCCGAGCCGGAGGCGCCGGCCGACAAGCCCAGCAGCGAGACGCTCGCGGCCGCGACGGCCCGCCTGCGCGCCGCCGCCCAGGCGCGGCAGACCGCCGCCGAACCCACCTCCCCCGCGCCCAGCATCACAGGCCAGACCCCATGACCACCGAGGCCGACGACGCGGAGATCGAGGCCTCGCGCGCGCCGCTGATCGACCACCTGATCGAGCTGAGGGCGCGGCTCATCAAGTCGCTCCTCGCCTTCGGGGTGGTGTTCTTCGTCTGCTTCTTCTTCGCCCCGCACATCTACAACGTGCTGGTCTATCCCTACGTGGCGGTGGTGGGACCGGACAAGGCGCGGCTGATCGCAACGCACTTCCTCGAGCAGGTGTTCACCAACATCAAGCTCAGCGTGTTCGGCGCGGCGTTCCTGTCGTTCCCGATCGTCGCGACGCAGATCTACGCCTTCGTGGCCCCCGGCCTGTACCGCAACGAGCGCCGGGCCTTCCTGCCCTACCTCGTCGCCACGCCGGTCTTCTTCGTGCTCGGCGCGCTGGTGGTGTTCTTCCTGGCGATGCCGCTGCTGATCCGGTTCTCGGTCAGCCTGCAGCAGATCGGCCAGCCCGGCGAGGCCACGATCGAGCTGCTGCCGAAGGTCGACGAGTACCTGTCGCTGATCATGACGCTGATCTTCGCGTTCGGGATCGCGTTCCAGTTGCCGGTCATCCTCACCCTGCTCGGGCAGATCGGGCTGATCGACTCGAAGTTCCTGGCCGAGAAGCGGCGCTACGCGATCGTGCTGGTGTTCGTCGTCGCCGCGGTCCTGACCCCGCCCGACGTCATCAGCCAGCTCTCGCTCGCGGTGCCGATGCTGCTGCTCTACGAGGCGTCGGTGATCTCGGTGCGGACAATGGAGAAGCGGCGCGAGAAGGCGCGGGCGGAGTAGGAAGCACCACGGTTCGACCCTCTCCCCTCTGCGGGGAGGGTGGCGAGCGGAGCGAGCCGGGGCGAAGCCCCGCGAGAGGGGAACCCGGCTTCCGGATCTGGCTCGGCAGCCGCGCCAGGCGCCACCTTCGGCGCCGTCGCGCTCCCCTCTCCCGCCCGGCCTCCGCCGGGCACCCTCCCCCGCAGAGGGGAGAGGGTTCGGGCGCCGGGGTTCGCTCCCCCGTCCCCCCGAAATCGCCCCCTCGCCCTTGTCCGGGCCCGGTCGATGCGGCAAAGCGGGTCGCCTCAACCGAGGGATGGCCGGACGTTCCGGCCTCACGACATCCGAGCCGCCGCCATGCACGACATCCGGGCCATCCGCGACAATCCGGCCGCCTTCGACGCCGGCCTGGAGAGCCGCGGGCTGGAGCCGCTCTCCGCCGCGCTGATCGCCCTCGACGATGCCCGCAAGTCCGCGATCTCGGCTGCGCAGGGCGCGCAGGAGCGCCGCAACGCCCTGTCGAAGGAGATCGGCGCCGCCAAGAAGGCGAAGGACGAGGCGCGGGCGCAGGCGCTGATGGCCGAGGTCGCCCGCCTCAAGGAGGAGGCGCCGGCCCTCGACGCCGCCGCCGCGGAGGCGGCGCGGTTGCTCGACGAGCGCCTCGCCGGCATTCCCAACACCCCGAAGCAGGACGTGCCGGTCGGCGCCGACGAGCACGGCAACGTCGCCTATCGCGCCTTCGAGGGCCGCGGCCGGGCCGAGGCCGGCCGGCAGCACTTCGAGATCGGCGAGGCCCTCGGGTTGATGGACTTCGAGACCGCGGCCAAGCTGTCGGGCTCGCGCTTCGTGGTGCTGAAGGGCCAGATCGCCCGGCTGGAGCGGGCGCTCGGCCAGTTCATGCTCGACCTGCACACGGGCGAGCACGGCTATACCGAGGTGGCGCCGCCGCTGCTGGTGCGCGACGAGGCGATGTTCGGCACGGCGCAGTTGCCGAAGTTCCGCGACGACCAGTTCGCCGCCGTCCAGGGCGTGCCGGAGGCGGGCGACGGGCCCAACCGCTGGCTCATCCCCACCGCCGAGGTGCCGCTGACCAACCTCGTGCGCGAGTCGATCCTGTCCGAGGACGCGCTGCCCCTGCGCTTCACCGCGCTCACCCCGTGCTTCCGCGCCGAGGCCGGGGCGGCGGGGCGCGACACCCGCGGCATGCTGCGCCAGCACCAGTTCTCCAAGGTCGAACTGGTCTCGATCACCGCGCCCGAGCACTCGGCGGCCGAGCACGAGCGCATGCTCGACGCCGCCGAGACGGTGCTGAAGCGCCTCTACATCCCCTACCGGGTGATGACGCTGTGCACCGGCGACATGGGCTTCGCCTCGCAGAAGACCTACGACATCGAGGCGTGGCTGCCGGGTCAGGCGACCTACCGCGAGATCTCGTCCTGCTCGGTCTGCGGCGACTTCCAGGCCCGGCGCATGGACGCGCGCTTCCGGCGCCGCGACGGCAAGGGCGTGGCCCACGTCCACACCCTCAACGGCTCGGGCGTCGCGGTCGGGCGCGCGCTGATCGCCGTCATCGAGAACTACCAGAATCCCGACGGCAGCGTCACGGTGCCGTCCTGTCTCGCGCCCTACATGGGCGGCCTCACCCGAATCGAAGCCCCGAGGACCTGATGCGCATTCTCGTCACCAACGACGACGGCATCCACGCGCCGGGCCTGAAGGTCTTGGAGGAGATCGCCCGCGACTTGTCGGACGACGTCTGGATCGTCGCGCCGGAGACCGACCAGAGCGGCGTCTCGCACTCGCTGTCGCTCAACGACCCCCTGCGCCTGCGCAAGGTCGCCGAGCAGCACTACGCCGTGAAGGGCACGCCGTCCGACTGCGTCATCATGGGCATCCGCCACATCCTCAAGGATTCCCCGCCCGACCTCGTCCTGTCGGGGGTCAACCGCGGCCAGAACGTCGCCGAGGACGTGACCTATTCGGGCACGGTCGCGGGGGCGATGGAGGGCACGATCCTCGGCGTGAGGTCGATCGCGCTGAGCCAGGCCTACGGCGCCGGCGGGCGCACCTCGCTGAAGTGGCAGACCGCCCGGGCGCACGGCGCGACGACGGTGCGGCGCATCCTGGAGGCCGGGATCGGGCCCGGCATCCTCGTCAACGTCAACTTCCCCGATTGCGAGCCCGACGAGGTGCGCGGCATCGCGGTGGCGACGCAGGGGGTGCGCAACCAGGCGCTGCTCGCCATCGACGAGCGGATGGACGGGCGCGGCAACCCGTATTTCTGGCTCGCCTTCGCCAAGGCGCGGTTCGAGCCCGGCCAGGGCACCGACCTGAAGGCGATCGCCGAGAACCGCATCAGCGTCACGCCGCTGCGCCTCGACCTCACCGACGAGCCGACCCTGACCCGCTTCGCCCAGGCGCTCTGCTGACGCCGCTCCCTCTCCGGCTCCGGGATCCCTGCCGCATGCGCTCCTCCGCGCCTCCCGCCATCGATCCCGACGCCGGCGACGACCCGGACGCCATCGAGGCCGCCTCGTTCGTCCTGGCCCTGCGCGCCCGCGGGGTGCGCGACTCCTCGGTCCTCGGCGCCCTGGAGCGGGTGCCGCGGGAGGCGTTCGCGCCGGCCGGGCACCGCGTCCTCGCGCGCCGCGACCTCGCCCTGCCGCTGCCCTGCGGCCAGACCATGACGGCGCCGAGCACCGTCGCGGTCATGCTCACCGCGCTGCTGCCGCTCGCCGGCGCCCGCGTCCTGGAGGTCGGCACCGGCTCGGGCTACGTCACCGCGCTGCTGGTGCGCCTCGGCGCGGCCGAGATCGTCAGCCTCGATCGCTACGCCACCCTGTCGGAGGATGCGCGCGAGCGCCTCGACGCCGCCGACCTCCTCGGCAGCACCGTCACCCTCGCGGTCGCCGACGGCTGCGCCCCGGCGCGGGATCCGGCGCCGTTCGACCGCATCCTCGTCAACGGCGCCCTGCTCTCCCTGCCCCAGGCCCTGCTGGCGCGGCTGGCGCCCGGCGGGCGCCTCGTCGGCGCGCTGATGGGCGAGGGCGGCACCCGCCTCATCGTCGTCGAGCGCGACGCCGAGGGGCGCTTCCACCGCCGCCTGGAAGGCCGCCTGCCGCTGGGGCGGCTCACGCCGGGCCGCGCCGAGGCGCTCTAGAATCCGACCGGTCGCCGACGGCGTTCGTTCACCCAACCGCCCCGCGCGCAACGGAAGCTTAACCTGAATCGGATTTGAATCCGTCTCATCAGGTTGCGTGGATGTGTGGGTACGTCGATGCGGGATCGCAGGGCAGGCATGGGGATGCGGACGCTGTCTCGCTTCGCTCTCATCGGGCTGATCGGTGGCGCTTCCGCCGCCTGCAGCACCGATACGATGCGGTTCAGCGATCCGTTCTCGAATCCGTTTTCGAGCAACGCGGGGGCCGAGCCGGGGGCGACCGGCAGCCTGCCGCAGGGCGACGAGGTGGCGGCGGCGCCGATCCGCTCGACGCCGATCCAGTCGCGCTCGCTCGCGGCTCCCGCGGCGCCGGCCGCCCAGCCGGTGGCGCAGTCCACCCGGCCCGGCCCCGCCGCGCCGGTGACCAGCGGCCACGGCGGCTGGAGCGCCCAGGGCGGCACCACCATCACCGTGGCCCAGGGCGACAGCCTGAACCAGATGTCGACCCGCTTCGGCGTGCCGTCCGCGGCGATCCTGTCGGCCAACGGCCTGTCGAGCGCGACGCAGATCAGCCCCGGCCGCCAGATCGTGATTCCGGTCTACAGCGCCTCCGGTTCCAGCACCGCCATGTCGAACCGCGTCACGCCGCCGGCCCCGGCGGTGAGGGCCCAGGCCGCGCCCGAGCCCCGCACCCCGGAGCCGCAGCGGGTCGCCGAGGCCCCGGCGCCCGAGCGCACCGTCCGCGTCCGTCCCGGCCAGCCGGCGGCGAAGCCGGCGAGCCCGGCCGCCGTCGAGCGCGCCGCCAGACTGAACACCCGCGCCCCGGAGCCGGCGCCGGTCGCCAAGGTCGAGCCGGCGCCCAAGCGGGTCGTCGAGGTCAAGCCCGAGGCGAAGAAGGTCGCCGAGGCCAAGCCCGACCCCAGGAAGGCGCCGGAGAAGGTCGCCGCCAAGCCCGAGCCGAAGCCGGAGCCCAAGAAGGCCGAGGCGAACAAGGCCGAGGTGAAGAAGGTCGCCGAGGCGAAGGCCGAGCCGAAGAAGCCGGCCGAGGTGAAGCCGCCGGAGGCGAAGAAGGTCGCCGAGGCCAAGCCCGAGCCGAAGAAGCCGGAGCCCGTCAAGCCGGTGGCGAAGGCCGAGCCCAAGCCGGACGCGAAGCCGGTGAAGGTCGCCTCGGCCGGCGACGTCCCGGTCGCGGCGCCGACCGCCGCGATCTCGCCCGCCGCCCCGCCGCCCGAGCCCGAATCGTCGTTCCGCTGGCCGGCCCGCGGCCGGGTCATCTCCGGCTACGGCTCCAGCGGCAACGAGGGCATCAACATCGCGGTGCCGGAAGGCACGCCGGTCAAGGCCGCCGAGGAGGGCACCGTCGCCTATGCCGGCAGCGACGTGAAGGGCTACGGCAAGCTGGTCCTGGTGCGCCACACCAACGGCTACGTCTCGGCCTACGCCCATAACGGCGAGATCGACGTGCGCCCCGGCGAGAAGGTGAAGCGCGGCCAGGTGATCGCCAAGTCCGGCGCCTCCGGCAACGTCACCTCGCCCCAGCTCCACTTCGAGATCCGCAAGGGCGCGACCCCGGTCGACCCGATGCCGCACCTCGCCAGCAACTGAGCACGGCGCAGCACTTCGACGAAGGCCCTCGTTCCGGACCGGGACGGGGGCCTTCGTCCGTCGGGGACACGGCGATCCCGGCGAACGCGACGCGGTGTGATACGATGTCCGGAACTGATCGTCCGGAAATCGTATCGTTCGTCCCGGACAGGTGCGCGGGCACCCGGCTCACCCCTCCCCGTCCTCGAGCGGCTCCTCCTCCGGGGTGAGGGCCGCGTCGTCGGAGGGCTGCGGCACCGCGAAATCCGGGGGCAGGCGGCCCTCGATCAGGCCGAGGCCGCGCATCTCGTCGAGGCCCGGCAGGTCCGAGACCGCATCGAGGCCGAAATGATCGAGGAAGGCCGGGGTGGTGCCGTAGGTGACCGGCCGTCCGGGCGTGCGGCGCCGGCCGCGCAGGCGCACCCAGCCGGTTTCCAGCAGCAGGTCGAGGGAGCCCTTCGAGGTCGAGACCCCGCGGATCTCCTCGATCTCCGCCCGGGTCACCGGCTGGTGGTAGGCGACGATCGCGAGGGTCTCCATCGCCGCCCGCGACAGCTTGCGCGGCTCGGCCTCCCCGCGGAGCGCCGGGCCGAGATCGGCGGCGGTGCGGAAGGCGTGGGCGCCCGCCACCCGCACGAGGGTGATGCCGCGCCGGGCGTAGAAGCCGCGCAGCTCCGCCAGCAGCGCCTCGACGTCGAGGCCGGGCGGCAGGCGGGCGGCGATCTCGGCCGTGCTCAGCGGCCGGGGTGCGGCGAACAGCAGCGCCTCGATCAGCCGGAGGGCCTCGGCCTCGGCGCCGGCAGGGGCGATCAGGGCGAGCGGGGCGCGACGGGCCACCGGTCTCAGGCCCCGGCCCCGGCGGCGCGGATCCAGAGCGGGGCGAACGGCTCGTCCTGGCGCAGCTCGATCCGTCCCTCGCGGGCGAGTTCGAGGGCCGCCGAGAGCGAGGAGGCGCGCACCGTCGCCCGGCGCTTCGGGTCGGCGAGGTAGGGGGCGAGGCAGGCGTCGAGGTCGGCCCAGTCGTCGCGCGGACCGATCAGCCGCTCCAGCACCTCGCGCGCCTCGGGCAGCGACCAGACCTCGCGCGGGCTCAGCGACACCCGTGCCAAGGCGCGCTGCCGGCGCTGGCGGGCATAGGCGGCGAGAAGGTCGTGCAGGCTGGCGGCGAACCGGCCGGAGGCGCCGGCCGGGGATTGCGGCAGCGCCTCGCCGCGGGCGAAGACGTCCCGCCCGAGCACGTCGCGGGCGAACAGGGCGCCGGCGGCGGCCCGGATCGTCTCGAGGCGGCGCAGGCGCAGCGCCAGGGCGCCGGCGAGCTCGTCGGCCCCAGGCTCGGGGCCCCGTGGCGGCGCCGGCAGCAGCAGGCGCGACTTGAGGTAGGCGAGCCAGGCCGCCATCACGAGGTAATCCGCCGCGAGTTCGAGCCGCAGGCGGCGCGCCTCCTCGATGAAGGCGAGGTACTGCTCGACCAGCGCCAGGATCGAGATCTTCTGCAGGTCGACCTTCTGGCGCCGGGCGAGTTCGAGCAGCAGGTCGAGCGGTCCCTCGAACCCCTCGACATCGACCACCAGAACCTCGTCCGAGGCCGCCTCGGCCTCCCCGCCCGTCACGGCCGCTCAGGCGGCCGCGGCGAGGCCGGCCTCCAGGCGGGCGCGGGCTTCCGCGGCATCGAACCCGGATGCGGAGGCGGGCGCCAGACGCGCCAGGGCGGCCCGCGCCCGGCGCAGGGCGTCGCCGGCGAGGGCGGGGGCCGCCGCGACGACGCCCTCCATCTCGGCGCGGTCGCCGTTGCAATGCAGGCCGACGTCGCAGCCGGCGCGGAACGCGGCCGCGGTGCGCGAGCGGAAATCGCCCGACAGCGCCCGCATCGACAGGTCGTCGGTCATCAGCAGGCCGTCGTAGCCGATGTGCCCGCGCACCACCTCGGCGATCACCCGCGCGGAGGTCGTCGCCGGGCCATCGGGATCGATCGCCGTGAACACGACGTGGGCCGACATCGCCATCGGCATGTCGACGAGCGCCCGGAACGGCCGGAAATCGTGGGCTTCGAGGCTGGCGCGGTCGGCATCGACCACCGGCAGGGCGTGGTGGCTGTCGGCACCGGCCCGGCCGTGGCCCGGCATGTGCTTGACGACCGGGAGCACGCCGCCCTCCATCAGCCCCTCGGCCACGGCGCGGCCGATGCGGGCGACGGTGTCGGGATCGGTGCCGTAGGCCCTCTCGCCGATCACGTCGTGCGCGCCCGGCACCGGCACGTCGAGGACCGGGGCGCAATCGACGTTGATGCCGACCGAGGCGAGGTCGTGCGCCATCAGCCGGGCGCCGAGCCGGGCCAGGGCGGGGGCGTTCTCGGTGCCGCCGGCGCGCAGGTAGCTGCGCCCGGACGGGTAGGCGCGCCAGTGCGGCGGTCCCATCCGCTGCACCCGGCCGCCCTCCTGGTCGATCAGGATCGGCGCGTCGTCTCGCCCGACCGTCTCGCGCAGGGCGGCGGTGAGGGCCCGCACCTGCTCGGGCGTCTCGATGTTGCGCTTGAACAGGATGAAGCCCCAGGGCCGTGCGTCGCGGAAGAAGGCGGCCTCGTCGCGGCTGAGGGTCGGGCCGGCACAGCCGAGGATCAGGGCAAGGCTCGTCATCGGCGGCGCGTCTCGTCACGGGCTGGAGGAACGGGGGACCGGCCGGATCGCGGGCGATTCCGGAATCGGGGACCGGGCGATGGGTCGGACGCAGGGCGGTCCGAGGCCTGTCGGCCGGGCACCGCACCGGGCGGATCGTGCGTCGGCGACGGAGCACGGCCCTCGGGCGCAGCCTCAGCTCCTGACCTCGGCTCCTGCCTCAGTTCTTGGCCTCAGTTCTTGGCCACGAAGCACTGGCCGCCGGCGGCCTGGAGCTTGGTGCACAGGCCGGTGGCGCTCTCCTTGGGCATCGGCCCGACGCGGACGCGGTAGATCGTCTTGCCGTTGACCTCGGCCTGACGGATCAGCGGCTGCTGCCCGCCGAGTTCGGCGGCGTAGCGCTCCTGCGCCTGCTTGAAAGCGGCCCGGGCCTCGCTCTCGGTCGCGCGGACGGAGAGCTGCACCGAGAAGCCGCCGATCGCGGGCTGCGCGGCCGGAGCCGGTGCGGCGGCGGTCGCCTGCGGGTCTGCAACGGCCACACGCTGCGGCGGTGCGGAGGGCTTCGGCCGGGCCGGGGCGGCATCGGGCGCCGCCGGCTCGGGCGCCGGGGCCGGGGTGGCGGCCTGGGGCCGGACGGGCCGGGGCGTCGCCGCCGGGGGAGCGGCCGGCGTGGTGTCGCCGGCCGGCATCGTCATGGTGGGAATCGGCGAGGCCGCGGGACGCGCGCCCTGCGCCTGCTGCTGCATCTGCGACGGCGGCTCGGGCCGGACCGAGACGGTGCGGACCCGGCGCGGCTCGCCGAGGGAATCGGTCAGGGCGTTGCCGGCCGGCGCCGGGGTGGCGGCGGATGGGGTGAGACCCGAGGTCGTCTGGGCCGCCGCGCCGTTCTCCTGCGCGAGCGCCCGGGCCGCCTGCTGCACGTCGAGGGGCTGCTCCTCGCGGTTGACGATCTTGATCTGACCGTCCTTGGCGTTGCGGTCGTAGATCTGCTTGTTCTGGTCCGGGATCTCGACGCCGCCGGCATTCAGCGGCTGGATCTTCAGTGGCGCCTGATCGGCCATGACCAGGATCGGTCCGCTGGAGCGGCCCTGATGCAGGCTGCGCCACGCCAGCGCGCCGCCGACCGTGACGGCGACGAGGCCGAGGGCGCTGCCGACGAGAACGAGGCGCCGCCGGCCGCGGGGGCGCTGCGGAGCGGGTTCGGCATCGTGGGCCACCTCGCCGCCGTGGTCGGCCCCGAGGGTGCTCTCGCGCTCGATCGCACCGGCGAGGTAGTGGTTGAAGGCGTCGGCCGGCGTTCCGGCCGGCGTCGCGGGCGCCGGCTCGCCGGCCGCGGGACCGTAGGCCGGCACCGGTCCATAGGCCGGCACCGGTCCGTAGGCCGGCACCACCGGATCGACGCGCCCGCGCGGGCCGGTCGCCGCGGCCTGCGCGCCCTCCGCCGTCTTGCGGCCCTCGCGCACGTCGAGCAGCGCGCGGAACGGGTCGTCCTGCCCGACGATGCGGGCGAGTTCGGCCAGGGGATCGCCCTTCGGCGCCGGACGGGCGGGCGCCTGCTGACGATCCTGATCGAAGCCGTCGTAGTCGACGGGGATCCGGGAAGCGTTGGTCGTCATGGCACCACCATCCTGTTCAGCCCTCGCGCCACCTCACCGCCGCCGTGCTCTCCGACGCGGTGCCGCCGGCTGCCCTCCCCTCCTGGCCGGAAGGGCGGCATCCTACCACGCCGGCCGCTGCGGTGGGCAGAGCCTGCCGCCGGGTCACCGCATCTCGTCCGGCGCGGTGACGCCGAGGATCCCGAGGCCGGAGGCGACGACGCCCCGCAGGGCCTCGACCAGCGCCAACCTCGACTGTGTGGACTTTCGGTCGGTCTGATTAACAAACCGTAATTGCGGCAAGTCTTTGCCCTTATTCCAGAAACTATGGAAGGCGCTTGCGACCTCGTAGAGGTGGAAAGCGAGCCGGTGCGGCTCGTGCGCCGCCGCCGCCGCCTCGACCACGCGCGGGTACTGGGCGATGAGCCGCATCATCTCGGCCTCGCCCGAATCACCGAGCAGCGACAAGTCGGCGCGGGCGAGAGCTTCGGGCGAGAAATCCTCGCCGGGGAACGCCTCGCGGGCCTGCCGGAACACCGAGGCCGCCCGGGCGTGGGCGTACTGCACGTAGAAGACCGGGTTGTCCTTCGACTGCTCGACCACCTTGGCGAGGTCGAAATCGAGGGTGGCATCGTTCTTCCGGTACAGCATCATGAACCGGACCGGATCGCGCCCGACCTCGTCGATGACGTCGCGCAGGGTGACGAACTCGCCGGCGCGCTTCGACATCTTCACCGGCGCGCCGTCGCGCAGCAGCCGGACGAGCTGGCAAAGCTTGACGTCGAGGACGGCGCGGCCGTCCGAGACCGCCCTCACCGCCGCCTGCATCCGCTTGACGTAGCCGCCGTGGTCGGCACCGAGCACGTCGATGAGTTCGAGCGCGCCGCGGTCGATCTTCGAGCGGTGATAGGCGATGTCGGAGGCGAAGTAGGTGAAGCTGCCGTCGGACTTCAGAAGCGGCCGGTCGCTGTCGTCGCCGAAATCGGTGGCGCGGAACAGCGTCTGCTCGCGGTCCTCCCAATCCTCCGGCAACTGGCCCTTCGGCGGCGGCAGCCGGCCCTCGTAGACGAGGCCGCGGGTCCGCAGTTCGGCCAGGAGCTTCGCCACCGCGCCGTCGTGCTGGAGCGTGCGCTCGGAGAAGAACACGTCGTGGCGGATGCCGAGCGCCGCGAGATCCTCGCGGATCATCGCCATCATGGCGTCGATGGCGACCTCGCGCACCAGCGGCAGCCACTCGGCCTCGGGCCTGTCCAGCAGGTCGCGGCCGTGCGTGTCGGCGAGCGCCTGCCCGACCGGCACGAGGTAGTCGCCCGGATACAGCCCCTCGGGAATGCTCCCGACCGGCTCGCCCAGCGCCTCGCGGTAGCGCAGGTAGGCGGAGCGGGCGAGGACGTCGACCTGGGCGCCGGCATCGTTGATGTAGTATTCGCGCACCACCTGACGGCCGGCGGCGACGAGCAGGTTGGCGAGCGCGTCGCCGAACACCGCGCCGCGGCCGTGGCCGACATGCATCGGCCCGGTCGGGTTGGCGGAGACGTACTCGACGTTCACGACCGGACCGCCGGCGGTGCCGCGGCCGTACCGCTCGCCCTGGCCGAGGGCGGCCCGCACCACGTCGCCGAACAAAGCCGGATCGAGGCGCAGGTTGATGAAGCCGGGACCGGCGACGCTCGCCTCGGTGACGCGCGGGTCGGCGCGCAGCTCCGCCGCGATCAGCTCGGCCAGCGCCTTCGGGTTGCTGCGCGCCTCCTTGGCCAGCACCATCGCGGCGTTGGTGGCGAGGTCGCCGTGGCTCGCGTCGCGGGGCGGCTCGACGACGACGCGGCGGCGGTCGAGACCCTCGGGCAGCGATCCCGCGCGGGTGAGGCTCTCGAGCGCCTCGCCGATGCGCTCCTCAAAGACGGCGAAGATGTTCATGCTGGGACCGGGGCTGCGGAAACACGCCGGCACGGCCCGCTCCCTCGGGAGCGGGCCGGCGCGAATCCGGGCTCTTCTCACGCGGCGGCGGGGTCCGGCAAGCCGGGCCGGGCCAGGAAAACCGCCCCGGGCGGGTCTCATACGATTTCCGATTGATCGCTCGGCGATCCCCAGGGGATCGCTTCGCGATGCGGAAACCGGCCTCGCTCACGCATGCGGAGCAAAGCTCCGCCGCGCGGGCTTCGATACGATTTTTGAACCAATCGTTCAAAAATCGTATCAGCCCTCCGGCGCCTGCCGGCGCAGGTGCTCGACGATGCCGGAGAAGTCGGTGCCGCCCTGCCCGGCCGCCTCGAAGGCGGCGTAGATCGCCTCGGCATGGGCGCCGAGCGGCGTCGCGGCGCCGGCGCTGCGGGCGGCCTCCTGCGACAGGCGCAGGTCCTTCAGCATCAGGGCGGCGGCGAAGCCCGGCTTGTAGCCGTTGTTGGCCGGCGAGGTCGGGACCGGGCCGGGCACCGGGCAGTAGGTGGTCAGCGACCAGCACTGGCCCGAGGAGGTCGAGGCGACGTCGAACAGCGCCCCATGCGAAAGGCCGAGCTTCTCGGCGAGCACGAACGCCTCGGCGACGCCGATCATCGAGATGCCGAGGATCATGTTGTTGCAGATCTTGGCCGCCTGCCCGGCCCCGGCCTCGCCGCAATGCACGACCTTGCGGCCCATCCGGGCGAGGATCGGCTCGGCGCGGGCGAAGGCGTCGGCGCTGCCGCCGGCCATGAAGGTCAGCGTCCCGGCGCTCGCCCCGCCGACGCCGCCGGAGACCGGCGCGTCGAGGCTGGCGAGACCGCGCGCCGCCGCCCTGTCGTGGGCGGCCCGGGCGCTGGCGACGTCGATGGTCGAGCAGTCGATCACCAGGGCGCCGGGCGCCGCCCCGGCCAGAACCTCGTCGTAGACCGCGAGCACGTGCCGGCCGGCCGGCAGCATGGTGACGATCACCTCGGCCCCGGCGACCGCCTCGACGGCGGCGGCGGCGACCCGGATGCCCGCCGCCCGCGCGGTCTCGCAGGCCGCCGGCACGAGGTCGAAGCCCGCGACCGAGTGGCCGGCCTTGGCGAGGTTGGCGGCCATCGGCCCGCCCATGTTGCCGAGCCCGAGGAAGGCGATGGAGGTCATGGGGCTGCTCCGTGGTTGGTGGATCGGGCCGATCGCGGGGGTCGGGACCCGCTCGATGATCGCTCGAAGGTGAGTTCAGGTATCGCCGCCCTTGTCCCGGGCTACGTCTCCACCAGCCCCCGCGCCACGATCACCCGCATGATCTCGTTGGTGCCCTCCAGGATCTGGTGGACGCGCAGGTCGCGGACGATCTTCTCGATGCCGTACTCGGCGAGGTAGCCGTAGCCGCCGTGGAGTTGCAGCGCCTCGTTGGCGACCTTGAAGCCGGTATCGGTGGCGAAGCGCTTGGCCATCGCGGCGCGTGCGGTCGCGTCGGGGTCGCGGCGGTCGAGGGCGGCGGCGGCGCCGTACAGGAGGGCGCGGGCGGCCTCCAGCCCGGTCGCCATGTCGGCGAGGCGGAACTGCAGCGCCTGGAACTCGTCGAGGCGCCGGCCGAACGCCTTGCGCTCGCGCATGTAGGCGAGCGACTTGTCGAGGGCGGATTGCGCCCCGCCGAGGGAGCAGGCGCCGATGTTGAGCCGCCCGCCGTCGAGGCCGGCCATGGCGATGCGAAAGCCGATGCCCTCCTCGCCGATCCGGTTGGCGACCGGCACCCGGCAGCCCTCGAAGCTCACGAGGCGGGTCGGCTGGGCGTTCCAGCCCATCTTGCGCTCGTTGGCGCCGAACGACAGGCCGGGAGCGTCCTTCGGCACCACCACGGTCGAGATGCCCTTCGGCCCCGGCCCGCCGGTGCGCACCATCACGACGTAGAGGTCGGCCGCGCCGGCGCCGGAGATGAACTGCTTGGCGCCGTCGAGGACGTAGTCGTCGCCGTCGCGCCGGGCGGTGGTGCGCAGGGAGGCGGCGTCGGAGCCGGAGCCCGGCTCGGTGAGGCAGTAGGCGGCGAGAAGCTCCGCCCGGCACAGGCCGGGCAGCCAGCGCTCCCGCTGTCCGGCATCGCCGAAGCGGTCGATCATCCACGCCGCCATGTTGTGGATCGACAGGTACGCGGCCACGGTCGGGCAGCCGAGGCTCAGCGCCTCGAAGATCAGCGCGGCGTCGAGGCGCGTCAGGCCGGAGCCGCCATGCTCCTCGGAGATGTAGATGCCGCCCATGCCGAGCGCCGCGGCCTCGCGCAGCACGTCGACGGGGAAGTGCTTGCGCTCGTCCCAGTCGAGGGCGTGCGGGGCGATCCGGTCCGCCGCGAAGTCGCGCGCCATGTCGCGGACCGCGATCTGGTCCTCGGGCAGGGTGAACAGGGTCATGGCGGCGTCTCCTCCTGTCCGATTCGGGGTCTTGGATCGCCTTCTCGGCTCAGGCCCGACCCTCCCCCCCCTCTGCGGGGGAGGGTGGCGAACGCGGTGAGCGCAGCGGGACGTAGTCCCGCCGAGAGGGGACGCCGCTTCCGGAAAGGTCTGAGCCTTCCTGTCAGGCGCCACCTCCCCCCCTCTGCGGGGGAGGGCTCATGCCGGCGCGCTTACTGCATCACCGGGATCGAGAACTCGGCACCTTCCTTGACGCCGGACGGCCAGCGCGAGGTGACGGTCTTGGTCTTGGTGTAGAACCGCACCGCGTCCGGCCCGTGCTGGTTGAGGTCGCCGAAGCCCGAGCGCTTCCAGCCGCCGAAGGTGTAGTAGGCCAGCGGCACCGGGATCGGCACGTTGATGCCGACCATGCCGACCTGGACCTTGGAGGCGAAGTCCCGCGCCGCGTCGCCGTCGCGGGTGTAGATCGCGACGCCGTTGCCGTATTCGTGCTCGGTCGGCAGCCGCAGCGCCTCGGCGTAGTCCTTGGCCCGCACCACCGACAGGACAGGCCCGAAGATCTCCTCCTTGTAGATCCGCATCTGCGGCGTGACGTTGTCGAACAGGCAGCCGCCGAGATAGAAGCCGTTCTCGTAGCCCTGCATCCTGAAGCCGCGGCCGTCGACCGCGAGCGTCGCGCCTTCCTGGACGCCGATCTCGACGTAGTTGCGCACCCGGTCGACCGCGGCGCGGGTGACGAGCGGGCCGTAATCGGCGCTCGGATCGGTCGAGGGGCCGATCTTCAGGCTCTCGACCCGCGGGATCAGCTTCTGCATCAGGGCGTCGGCGGTCTTCTCGCCGACCGGCACCGCCACCGACACCGCCATGCAGCGCTCGCCGGCCGAGCCGTAGCCGGCGCCCATCAGCGCGTCGACCGCCTGATCCATGTCGGCGTCCGGCATGATGATCATGTGGTTCTTGGCGCCGCCGAAGCAGTGGGCGCGCTTCCCCGAGGCCGTGGCGCGGGAATAGACGTACTGGGCGATGTCGGACGAGCCGACGAAGCCGACCGCCTGCACGATGTCGTCGTCGAGGATGGCGTCGACCGCCTCCTTGTCGCCGTTGACGACGTTGAGGATGCCGGCCGGCAGCCCGGCCTCGATCATCAGCTCGGCCAGCCGCATCGGCACGCCCGGATCGCGCTCGGACGGCTTGAGCACGAAGGCGTTGCCGCAGGCGATCGCGGGCGCGAACTTCCACATCGGGATCATGGCGGGGAAGTTGAACGGCGTGATGCCGGCCACGACCCCGAGCGGCTGGCGCATCGAGTAGATGTCGATGCCGGGGCCCGCGCCCTCGGTGTACTCGCCCTTCATCAGTTGCGGGATGCCGCAGGCGAACTCGACCACCTCGACGCCGCGCTGGATGTCGCCCTTGGCGTCGGGAATCGTCTTGCCGTGCTCGCGGGCGAGCAGGTCGGCGAGGCTGTCGGTTTCCTTGGCGACGAGATCGAGGAACCGCATCATCACCCGGGCGCGGCGCTGCGGGTTGGTGGCGGCCCAGGCGGCTTGCGCCTTCGCGGCGTTCTCGACCGCCGCGCGCACCTCGGCGGTGCTCGCCAGCGCCACGCGGCCGACGACCTCGCCGGTCATCGGCTGGTAGATGTCGGAGGTGCGGCCGGAGCGGCCCGCGACGTGCTCGCCCCCGATGAAATGCCCGACTTCGCGCATGGCGTCCTCCCGGTTCCTGCTTGTTGCGACCAGAGTGGCCCGCTTCTATGCGCAATGGAACGGGCAGAAAAGCGGAACGGGTGTGCAGGAATGCCGGAACCGGAGGCAGGGAACTGGGACGATTACCGCTTCGCCCTGGCGGTGTTCCGGGCCGGCACGGTCTCGGCGGCGGCCCGCCAGCTCGGGGTCGACCACGCCACGGTGATCCGGCGGATCGAGCGTCTGGAGCGCGGCCTCGGCGAGACGCTGTTCCAGCGCCGCGCCTCCGGCTACGTCCCGACCGAGGCCGGCCAGCACGTCGCGGCCACCGCCGACGCGGTCGAGTCGGCGATCATCAACGGCCAGGGCCTCGTCGCCCGGGCGGCGGCCCGGCTCACCGGCACGGTGCGGATCGGCGCCCCGGACGGGTTCGGCAGTTCCTTCCTGGCGCCCCGGCTCGGCAGCCTCGTCGAGCGCCACCCGGAACTCGACATCCAGCTCGTCGCCACCGCCCGGCTGTTCAGCCTGTCGAAGCGCGAGGCCGACATCGCCATCGGGCTCAGCCTGCCGCAGGAGGGACGGATCGTCGGGCGCAAGCTCACCGACTACCACCTGAAGCTCTACGCCGCCCCGGACTACCTCGCCCGCTCGCCGGTCATCGCCGGCCGCCGCGACCTCGAACGGCACCGCTTCATCGGCTACATCGAGGAGCTGCTGTACTCGCCGGAACTCGACTACCTGCAGCAGGTCGCCCCCGGGATCGGGGCGCGTCTGCGCAGCGCCAACCTCAACGCGCAGCTCCAGGCGGCGGTGGCGGGCCTCGGCCTCGCGGTGCTGCCCTGCTTCATGGCGGCGCGGCGCGGCGACCTGACCTGCGTGCTTCCGGACGAGGTGACGCTGGTGCGCAGCTTCTGGCTGATGATGCACGCCGACAGCCGCGATCTCGCCCGCATCCGCGCGGTGGTGGACCACATCTACGCGGTGGTCGAGGCCGAGCGCGAGCTGTTCCTCGATTCCCGGGCCCGGGCCGTCTGAGGATCCCCAGGCCCCCGGCCGGGTCAGGCGGACGCCGCCTTCCTCCCCGCGGCCGGCGACGGCCCGCTCCAGGCCAGCATCGGATGGTCGCGCAGCAGGTGCATCGGCATCGCCTTGCCGATGAGGTAGCCCTGGACGAGATGGCAGCCGAAATCCCGGAGGCGGTCGAGCTGGGCGTCGGTCTCGACGCCTTCGGCGATGCATTCCAGACCGAGGTTGGCGCAGAGGTCGAAGATCGTCCGGACGATGCTCTCGCCGGTGCGGGTGCCGAGGCCGGCGGTGAAGCTGCGGTCGATCTTGATCTTGTCGAGCCCGAGCCGGTGGACGTAGCTGAGGCTGGAATAGCCGGTGCCGAAATCGTCGAGGGCGATGCGGCTTCCGAGCTGGCGCAGGGTGCGGATCGACGCCTCCGCGGCGTCGAAATCCATCATCAGCGCGGTTTCGGTGAGTTCGAAGGTCAGGCGGCGCGGCGCCACGCCGCCGCGGCCGACCACGTCGACGATGTGGCCGGTGGTCTCGGGAGAGATCAGGTCGTGCGACGACAGGTTGAAGGACAGCCCGACCTCGGGCGGCAGCTCGCCCAGGTCGCGCAGCGCCCTGGCCAGGAGCGCGAGGGTGAGCGTGTGGACCATCCCGCAGCGCTCCGCCGCCGGGATGAACCGCGCCGGCGAGACCGGGCCGAGCGTCGGGCTGGTCCAGCGGGCCAGCGCCTCGACCAGCACGATCCGCCGGGAGGCGAGATCGAGGATCGGCTGGTAGTGAAGCTCGAACTCGTCCTCGAAGCAGGCGGTCTGGAGGGCGGCCTCGAGCCGGTGGCCGTCCTGGATCAGGTCGTCGTGATGCTTGGAGTACAGCGTCACCGTCCCGCGCCGGTGCTCCTTCGAGTAGGCCAGGGCGTGGTCGGCCTGCTCGAACAGGGCGTCGGCCTCCCGGCCCGCCTCGGAGCTGAGGGCGAGGCCGCCCGAGCAGCCGGGCGAGAGCTGGACGTCGCCGATGCGGACCGGGAGCTTCAGCCGCTCGGCGACCTCGCGGCAGAACGCGGCCGGCGGGCGGCCGAGGCGGTCGACCTCGATCAGCAGGCCGAACTTGTCGCCCCCGAGGCGGGCGACCCGGACGCCGTCCCCGGCGAAGGCCCGCACGCGCTCGGCGGCCTCGATCAGGAGGCGGTCGCCCGAGGCGTGGCCGTAGGTGTCGTTGATCGGCTTGAAGCGGTCGAGGTCGAAGATCGCCAGCGCGATCGTCCCGCCGGGCGGGCGCGGTGCCCGGCACAGGGCCTCCAGCTCCGAGAAGAAGGAGCGCCGGTTCGGCAGTCCGGTCAGGCTGTCGGTATGCGCGAGGCGGACATTCTCGTCGAGGAGGATCCGCATCTCGTCCTGCTTGTCGATGAGGGCCGTCTGGAACTCGATCAGCGTCAGGAAGGATCGGAAATTGTTGAGCAGCACCCGGACCATGACGACGTTGACGAAGGCGATGTTGAGGGCGATCGCCATGAACACGGCGTTCCCGCTCAGGACGTAGTGCGGCAGGAACACGGCGCTGACGATGACCGTGACGAGCATCGCCGCGGGCGGCAGGTGCATGAGGCAGAAGATGCAGGCGATCAGCGTGACCGCCATGAAGATCGTGACGTGGCCCCGCTCGAACGCGCCGCCATACCCGTCGAGGGTGATCGCCCAGATCACGAAGAAGAAGGCCATGATGCCGGTCAGCACGAAGGTCTGCCGCATCCGGCGAGTGGCCTCGGCGGCGGAGATGCAGCGGACGTCGAGGCGGTACCAGTGGCAGGCCCGGAGGATGCAGACCGCCACCAGGGCACCGGCCACTCCCGCCGTCAGCCAGACCGGGGCGAGCCCGGAATGCGTGTAGGCGAGAGCGAGGGCGTTGACGGTCAGGCAGGCGTAGAGCGCCGGGATCTGCTTCTTGATCTCGACGAACTGCGCGAACCTGATGCGGGAGGCGAGGGTGGGCTCGGCCGCCGCCCCGCCGCCGGGTTCCTCCGCGCCGCGCGAGGTCGGGACGGCCCGAGCCGGGTTCAGCCACCGTCGCACCAGCGTGCCGCAGCCGGCGATCATGACCGGGGCCCAGCCCGCGTGATGGCGGCCCCCGGTCGCGGGCGCCTCGCGATGCGGCGGACCGGCGGAGGAGGTTCTCCTCCTCGCCGGACCGGCGCGCCCAAGTTCCAGCCGGCCAGAGGAATGCCGGTCGGGGGCCCGTCTCGGCGCCTTGTCCTTCCGCATCTGCGGTATCCTACGCTCAGGCGAGGGCGGCCTAATCATCCCATTCCCTAGGATCCGGCATAGGCGGCGAGATGTTAATGCTCCGATAATGCCGCCACCAAGCTGATCCGGGCATTCCGGCGCAGCCAGCAATGCATAGGCCCTGTATCCGGATTGCCATATGGCTGCGGATCGATCGTTCCGCATCGGCCTCGTGCGCCGTCTTGCAACGCAATAAAAAGATCAGCGATCCATGTCTTGGAGTTGCCGCGGCCTGTGCCGTCGTTCAACCGCGGATACGACCACGCGTCGCGCGATCACGGAGCCGACGTGTCGAGGTCGCCCGTGCGAAAATCACTACCAGTGATAGCATTTCATAATTTAACGCACGCATTGGTTTTATCGTGTGAACCGGCGGGGCAGCGGAGAACGTCCGTGCCATCCGCCCGATCGTCTGGTCGTCGCGGCGCCGTCGCGGCGCTCGAAACGAGCAGGGAGACCCGCCTCGCGTCGGGCGGGCTTCGATGCGGCTTCCGGCACCCGGATTCCGCAACCCGAGGCTCCCTCCGCCAGCGGCCGCGAGCACGGGCCGCGAAGCCGGTGACGGAGCGACGCGGCTCCTCCGAGCGGTTCGTGCGAAGACCCGCCTCATACGACTTTCGATTGATCGCTTCGCGATGCGGAAACCGGCTTCGCTCATGCGCGCGGAGCAAAGCTCCGCCGCGCGGGCTCCGACACGGTTTTCGAACTCATCGTTCGAAAACCGTGTCACTCCGGCAGGATCGCCACCGCCCGCGTCCAGCCGGCCGAGGCGCCGCGGATCTTCACCGGGAAGCAGGCGACCGTGAAACCGGTCGCCGGCAGAGCCTCCAGGTTGGCGAGCTTCTCGATCTGGCAGTAGCCGGCCTCGCGGCCGGCCTTGTGGCCCTCCCAGATCAGGCTCGCGTCCCCCGTCTCGGCGTAACGCCGGGCGGTGTGGGAGAACGGCGCGTCCCAGCTCCAGCCATCGGTGCCGACCACCCGCACCCCCTGCCCGGTGAGGTGCAGGGTCGCGGCCCGGCCCATGCCGCAACCGCGGTCGACGTAGTCGGGCTCGCCGAAGCGGGCGCCGGCGGCGGTGTTGACCAGCACGATGTCGAGAGGCTGCAACACGTGCCCGATGCGCGCCAGTTCGCGGTCGATCTCGTCGGGCATCACGACGTGCCCATCCGGCAGGTGGCGGAAATCGAGCCTGACCCCGGGGCGGTAGCACCAGTCCAGGGGCACCTCGTCGATGGTGATCGCCCGGGCGCCGCCGTCCATCGTCGGATGGTAGTGCCACGGCGCGTCGAGGTGGGTGCCGTTGTGGGTCGAGAGCTGCACGCTCTCCACCGCCCATCCCTGGCCGTCGGGCAGGTCCTCGGGCTTCAGGCCGGGGAACAGGCCCGAGACCATCGCGGCCGAGGCGGCGTGGCCGACATAGGTCACGGTGGGGCGCTGGTAGGGCGGGTCGGCGGGCACGTCGTTCTCGATCGCGATCGAGAGGTCGATCAGCTTGGGCATGGGGAGTCTTCCGGGAGATCAGGCGGGGGATCAGGGACGGGTGGCGGCCGCGCCCGGCCACATCACCCAGTGCAGGTCGGGCGTGGTCGGGAACAGCCGGCGATGCTGGCTGACGGCGTAGTTGTCGGTCATGCCAGCGATGAAGTCGGCGACGCGGCGCGGCGTGCGCGCGTCGTCGGGCCCGGCGAGACCCGCGGCCCACTCCTCCGGCATCAGGCCGGGATCGCGCAGGAAGGCGGCGAACAGGTCGCGGACGATCTCGGCCGCCCGGTCGCGCACCGCCTGCACCGCCGGGTGGCGGTACATCCGGGCGAACAGGAAGGTCTTGATGTCGCGGTCGGCCGCCGACATGGCCGGCGAGAACGCCGCAACCGGCGCCGCGGCGGCCCGGATCGCCGCCGCGTCGGCGGGGCCGAGCGCCTCCAGGCGCCGGCGCGTCTCGGCGATCACGTCCTCGACGAAGCGGGTGATGACCCGGCGGGTCAGCTCGTGCACCACCCGCGAGCGGTCGAGGGCCGGGATGGAGACGGCGGATCTCGGCCAGCAGCCCGGCGAGGAACGGCACCGCCGCGAGGTCGTCGAGGTCGAACAGGTCGGCGCGCAGGCCGTCGTCGAGGTCGTGGGCGTCGTAGGCGATGTCGTCGGCGAGCGCCGCCACCTGCGCCTCCGGCCCGGCATGGCTGGCGAGGTCGAGGGGGTTGAGGGCGTCGTGGTCGAGGATCGCGACCGGGATGCCCTCGGCGTAGTGCCGGGTCGGGGTGCCGGCGGGGTCGAGCAGCGGGCCGTTGTGCTTGACCAGCCCCTCGAGGGTCTCCCAGGTCAGGTTGAGGCCGTCGAAGGTGGCGTAGCGCCGCTCCAGCCGGGTGACGAGGCGCAGGGCCTGGGCGTTGTGGTCGAAGCCGCCGTGACGGGCCATGCAGGCGTGGAGCGCGTCCTCGCCGGTATGGCCGAACGGCGTGTGGCCGAGGTCGTGGGCGAGCGCCAGGGCCTCGGCGAGGTCCTCGTCGAGGCCGAGCGCCCGCGCCAGCGCCCGGGCGATCTGGCTCACCTCCAGGGTGTGGGTCAGGCGGGTGCGGTAATGGTCGCCCTCGTGGTGGACGAAGACCTGGGTCTTGTGCTTGAGCCGGCGGAAGGCGGCCGAATGCACCACCCGGTCGCGGTCGCGCTGGAAGTCGTTGCGGGTCGGCGAGTCCGGCTCCGGGATCAGCCGCCCGCGGGTCTCCGCCGGATCGCTGGCATAGGGCGCCCGCCAGCGCTCACCGTTCCTGCGCACCGTCCGCCTCCCCTCACCCTGCCGCCCGCACCGCAGCATCCTGTTGCGGTGCGCGCCGTCCGTTCCTATCTTCCCGCCGACGATTGGTCACGGAAGAAGCCAGAGCCGTCGATGGCCGAGATCACCCTCACGCCCCGCGCCGCCCGGCGCATCAACGAGATCATGGGCGGCGAGCCGCCCGGCTCGATGCTGCGCATCAGCGTGAATGGCGGCGGCTGCTCCGGGTTCCAATACGCCTTCGACATCGAGCGCGAGCGCACCGGCGACGACATCACGGTCGAGCGCGACGGCGCCACGGTGCTGGTCGATCCGATGTCGGTGCAGTACATGGACGGCGCGACGATCGACTTCGTCAACGACCTGATCGGCCAGTCGTTCAAGATCGAGAACCCGCAGGCCACCGCCTCCTGCGGCTGCGGCACCTCGTTCTCCCTCTGACGGGCAGCCGCCGGACGGCGTCGTCCGGGCTCCCGTTCCCGCTCCAGCGCAGGATGGTTCCGACATGACCCGTTGGAGGAAGACGGCCGCGGTCCGGACCGCGCTCGGCGTGGCCGTCTGCGCCGCACTGGCCGGCGGTGCCGGAAGCGGTGCGGCGACGGGCCGGCTCGTCGGGTCGGCGCAGGCCCGGGAACCGCAGGTCCACGAGGACCGGATCCTCCTCGACGACGTGACCCTCGACTTCGGCGGCGTCGCCCTGAAGGCGCCGAAGGTCGAGATCCTCGGCAGCCCCCTGTCCCAGGCCGAGTGGCGGACCCTCCTCGCCGCGGGCGGCGAGCCGTGGCCGGAACGCCTGCGCCGCCTCGACGCCCGCACGATCACGATGCCGGTCCTCCGGGTCGAGCAGACGACCGACCAGGGCCTCCAGGTCGAGGTCTACCGCGACGTGGTCGCCCGCGACGTCGTCCAGGGACGCATCGGCACGATCGACTCGCCCGGCGCCGTCCTGACCGTGGAGAGCCCGAAATCGCCCGCGGGCACCGGCACCTACGGCAAGGTCTCGACCCGCGATCTCGACCTCGTCGCCCTCGCCCGCCTCCTCACCGAGACCGGCGGCGCGGACGCCCCGTCCCTGCGCGTCGTCGGCGCCTTCGAGGTCCAGGACATCGCGTTCACGGACCGGGAGGTCTCGGCCCGGATCGCCGGCGTCGCCGGCCGCGATCTCGGCGGCCGGCCGACCGCGACGCCCTGGGGCGAGACGGCGCGGCGCCTCGGGGCCGCCGGCCCGGACGAGCAGGAACGCCTCCCGGGCCTCGCCGCCGACCTGTTCGGCGCCCTCGTCATCGGGCAGGCCGAGATGCGGGACCTCGCGCTGATCCAGACCGCCGCGGAGGGGCCGACGCGGATCGATCTCGCCCGCCTCACCCTCGACGGCGGCACGAGCGCTCCGGTGGCGACCGCGGAGGGCTTCCGCTTCGACGGGCCGACCGGCCGGATCGGTCTGAAGCGCGTCACCCTGAGCGAGATCTCGCTCACGCCGACCCTCGACGCGCTGCGGCGGCCCGAGGTGCCCGGCGAGGTCGACCTGCGCCGTTACCTTCCGCTCATCGGCCGCGTCGAAGTGTCGGAGCTCGACATCGACCTGCCGAACGAGACGTCCGGGCCCGCCGCCCCGGGCAAGGATCCGGCACCGGCAGCCGACCGGATGCGCTTCGGCCTGCGCAAGGCCACCCTCGACAGCAAGGCCCCGCGCGGCGGCGTCCCGACCGCCCTCCGCCTCGCCCTCGACGGCTTCGCCTTCACGGTGCCCCCCGGCTCCGCCGCCCCGGTCCTGTCGGAACTCGGCGCCCTCGGCTACCAGTCCGTCGACCTGTCGGGCGTGCTCGATTCGAGGTGGGACGAGGCGACGCGCGAGGTCTCGGTGAGGGAACTCGTCCTCACCGGCAGGGACATGGGCACGGCGCGGCTCAGCGCATCCTTCGGCGGGATCGGCCAGGACGTGTTCAACCACAACCCGACGATCGCCTCCCTCGCCCTCCTCGGCGCCAGCGCCAGGAACCTCGCCCTGACGGTGGAGAATGGCGGCCTGTTCGAGCGGTTCGTGGCCGGGCAGGCCAGGGCGCAGAGCCTGAAGCCGGCGGAGCTTCAGCAGGAATACGGCACGGCGGCGATGCTCGGCATCCCGGCGGTGCTCGGCAACTCGGCCGGCGCCAAGGCGCTCGGGCAGGCGGTCGCCCGCTTCGTCGCCAGGCCCGGGCGCCTCTCGGTGACGGCCTCCGCCAAGGATCCGGCCGGCCTCGGGCTTCTGGAGGCCAGCGCCGCCGGCAGCCCGGGCAAGGTGTTCGACCGCCTGAACGTCACCGCGACGGCCGAGTAGCGGGTTTCCGCAGCGCCCGCGCGTGGCGTCGCGGTCGATCCCGGCTACAAGGATCGCGGCCGGACGGGGCTGACCTCCGCCGGCGGGAGGGCGTGCCGGGATGATCGCGGGCTGGGTGGTGGTGCTGACGGCACTGCTCTACATCTGCGGCCTGTTCGTGGTCGCCCACTGGGGCGACGTCTCCGGCCGGCGGCTGATGCGCGACGAGCGGGTGCGGCCGACCGTCTACGCCCTTTCGCTCGCGGTCTACTGCACCTCCTGGACCTTCTTCGGCTCGGTCGGCGTGGCGAGCCATACCGGGCTCGACTTCCTCACGATCTATGTCGGGCCGATCCTGGTGATCGGCTTCGGCCACCGCCTCGTCGCCCGGGTGGTGCGGATCGCCAAGGCGCAGAACTCGACCTCGATCGCCGACTTCATCGCCGCGCGCTACGGCAAGAGCGAGCGCATCGCCGCCCTCGTCTGCCTCATCGCGCTGATCGGGGCGATTCCCTACATCGCCCTGCAACTGCGCGCCGCCACCGCCTCGCTCCAGGTCGTGCTCCAGGCCGTCGACACGCCCGGCAGCGGCTTCAGCCCCGGTGCGGTCGGCGACCTCGGCCTGTTCGTCGCCCTGGTGCTCGCCGGCTTCGCCGTCGCCTTCGGCACCCGCCACGCCGACGCCACCGAGCACCAGGACGGCCTGACCCTCGCGGTCGCCCTCGAATCCGTCGTCAAGCTGCTGGCCTTCCTGGTGGTCGGCGGGTTCGTGCTCGGCTGGATGATGAGCGACATGCCGGTGCTGCCGCCCGACACGATCCTGCCGCGCACCCTCGACCTCGTCGGTCAGACCTCGGGGATCGGCACGCTCGCGGTGCAGACCCTGCTGTCGGCCGGCGCGGTGCTGCTCCTGCCGCGCCAGTTCCACATGGCGGTGGTGGAGAACCGGGCGATCGCCGACGTGAGCCGGGCGGCCTGGACCTTCCCGCTCTACCTCGTGCTCATCAACCTGTTCGTGGTGCCGCTGGCGCTCGCCGGTCTCGCGCTGTTCCCGCACGGCACGGTCGAGCGCGACATGACCGTGGTGGCGCTGCCGCTGAGCGAGCGCGCCGACGGCATCGCGCTCATCGCCTTCATCGGCGGCCTGTCGGCGGCGACCGCGATGGTGATCGTCGAATCCGTCGCGGTGGCGATCATGATCTCCAACCACCTCGTGATCCCGGTGACGCTCCGGCGCCACGACGGCGTCCGGGGCGGAGCCCAGGCGGTCTCGGACCTCGGCACCTACGTGCTCGGAGTGCGCCGGGGCGCCATCGTGGTGGTGATCCTGGCGGCCTACGCCTATTCGCGCATCGCCGGGGACGTGGCGCTCGCGGCGATCGGGCTCCTGTCCTTCGCGGCGGTGGCGCAGATCGGGCCGGCCTTCGTCGGCGCCCTGTTCTGGCGCCGCGGCACCGGGCTCGGCGCGGCCTGCGGCCTCGTCGCCGGCCTCGCGGCCTGGGCCTACACCCTGCTGCTGCCGAGCCTGCTCGGCGACGAGAGTGCCGCCGGGCTCCTCGCCGCGGGTCCCTTCGGCATCGCGGCGCTCAATCCGGAGGCGCTCCTCGGCCTCGGTGGCCTGCCGCCCCTCGTCCACGGCACCCTGTGGAGCCTCGGCCTCAACACCGCGGTCTATGTCGGGGTCTCGTTCCTGCGGCCGCCGAGCGCGATCGAGCGGCTCCAGGCCGAGGCGTTCGGCCCGGGGACGGCGCCGCGGGCGCCGAGCTTCCGGCTGTTCCGCCCCGCCGTCACGGTGGCGGAGCTGCGCGCCGCCGTCGCCCGCTTCCTCGGGGAGGAGCGGGCGACGCGCGCCTTCGAGGATTTCTCCCTCGCGCAGGGGCGCGGCCCGCTGCGGGACGACGCACCGGCTGGGCTGCCGGAGCTGCGCCACGCCGAGCACCTCCTCGCCTCGGCGGTCGGGGTCGCGTCGGCCCGCCTCGCCCTGTCGCTGCTGCTGCGCCGGCGCAACGTCTCGCCGCAGGCGGCGCTCCAGCTCCTCGACGACGCCTCGGCGGCGTTCCAGTACAGCCGCGACCTGCTCCAGCAGGGGCTCGACCACGCCGGACAGGGCATCACGGTGTTCGACCGCGACATGACCCTGATCGCCTGGAACCGCGCCTTCGCCGACCTCTACGACCTGCCGCCGGAGATGATCCGCCCCGGGATCACCCTGGAGCAGATCGTCCGCTTCAACGCCGGCCGCGGCTCCTACGGCGAGCGCGACGCCGACGACCTCGTGCGCGAGCGCATCGCCGCCTTCCGGCAGGAGGCGGGGCCGCAGCGCCTGCGGCTGCACCCCCGCGGGCGGGTGATCGAGATCCGCGCCAACGGCCTGCCGAACGGCGGCGTGGTCGCGACCTACACCGACGTCACCGACCTCGTCGCCGCCGAGGAGGCGCGCACCCGCCTCAACGAGGAGCTGGAGCGGCGGGTGCAGGAGCGCACCGAGGAGCTGACCCGGCTCAACGCGGCCCTGACCGTCGCCAAGGCCGAGGCCGACGAGGCCAACGCCTCGAAGACCCGGTTCCTCGCGGCGGCGAGCCACGACATCCTCCAGCCGCTCAACGCCGCCCGGCTCTACGCCACCGCCCTGACCGAGGAGGCCGGCGAGCCGCGGCCGCTCGCCGAGAACGTCGCCGCCTCCCTCGACGCCGTGGAAGAGATCCTGACCGCGCTCCTCGACATCTCCCGCCTCGACACCGGCGCGCTCAAGCCGCGGATCTCCGCCTTCCGGATCTCCGAGCTGCTGCGGCAGATCCAGCGCGAGTTCGAGCCGATGGCGCGGGAGAAGGGTGTGCGCCTGACCGTGATGCCGTGCGCGCTCGCGGTCCGCTCCGACCGGCCGCTGCTGCGCCGGGTGCTCCAGAACCTCGTCTCGAACGCGATCAAGTACACGCCATCCGGCCGGATCCTCGTCGGGGTGCGGCGGCGCGGCGAGCACGCGGTGCTGACCGTCTGCGACACCGGCCTCGGCATCCCGGATTCCAAGCAGCGGCAGGTGTTCCAGGAGTTCCACCGCCTCGACCAGGGCGCGCGGATCGCCCGCGGCCTCGGGCTCGGCCTGTCGATCGTCGACCGGGCGACCCGGCTCCTCGACCATCCCCTCGGCCTCGTCTCGCAGCCGGGCCGCGGCTCCGCCTTCACGGTGGCGGTGCCGGTGACGCGGATGCGGGCGCTGCCCGAGAATGCCGGCGAGGCGCCGCGCCCGGCCTCGGTGCCGCTCGCCGGCCTCACCGTGCTGGCCATCGACAACGAGCCGGCGATCATCGACGGAATGCGCACGGTGCTGACGAGCTGGGGCTGCGCGGTGCGCACCGCCGGCTCCCTGCACGAGGCCCTCGGCCCGGTCCTCGCCGGGACGCTGCGGCCGGACGTGATCGTGGCCGACTACCACCTCGACGACGGCCACGGCCTCGACGTCATCGCCGCCCTGCGGGCGGCGCTGGCGGCGGACGTGCCGGCGGTGCTCCTCACCGCCGACCGCTCGCCGCCGGTGCGCGAGAGCGCCGCCGAGCAGCGGGTGCAGGTGCTCAACAAGCCGCTCAAGCCCGCCTCCCTGCGGGCGCTGCTGACCCAGTGGCGGGCGCAGCGCGCGGCGGCGGAATAGAGGGACCGGCGATCGCGGGTTTGCCCCGGAGGCCGGGAACCATTCCACCCGCGCACCGTTGATGGCGCGAAGCCGGACAGACCTTCATGACAGCGACCGCCCTTCGTCTCTCCCTCGCCGCCGGCCTGCTGCTCGCGGCGGCCGGGGGCGCCGTCGCGCGCAACAGCGACAGCGGCAGCGGGCTGTCGCCCTACGCGGTCTTGAGCGGCAACGACCGCTCGGCGGGCGTGAACAGCGGCAACTACGCGCGACCGCGCTACAATCCCTACCTGCGCGCCTACGGGCCGCGCCGCGTGCCGCTCGGCTATCACGGCCGCCCGGTCCCACCGCCCTATTACGGCTATCCGTACTGACGCGGACCGCCCGGGCGGCCCTCTCCGCCGCGAGGAAGCGGGCCGTCTCGTCGGCGAGATGCCCGGCGGCCGATCTCCTCGACCGAGAAGCCGAGTTCCTCCGCTGTCGCCGGCACCGTGGCGGCGGGTGATCGGCCGGCGGCGCTGCTGCGCGATGCCGGCCCTGCGCCTCGGCATCCCCGATGTTCCAGCGGCCCATCTCGGGATCGATGGAGAGACGGCGCCCCGCGCTCACCGCCGACCGTCATGGCGCCGTCGATCCGCGTCTCGAACCGGAGGTCGCTGTTCCAGGCGCCGAGGAATTCGGGCAACGGCGCCCGCTCCTCGCCCGGCAGCGGCAGGGCCTCGTTATCGGGCCTGCGGCACGAGCAGCCGGCTGCGACCTTCCCCAAGGACGGTCTGGTCACGGGCACAGGCGTCGCCCCCGCCCGACGCGACGACGAACCGATACGGCAGACCTTCGTCTCCGCATCGCGTTCGCGGATCAGGTTCGAGGAAGGAATTCTCTTGTCGGCGACCTCGCCGGCGTCGGCCACGACAGTGCGAAATCCGCTGATGCCCACCTCTCCCTGCGTGACGGCGCGCAGCATCGACCCCGATATCGTGACACCGAGCGTGTATCCGGGCGGGTCCGGCCATGTCGCCGCCTCCCGGAAAGATCGAGAACCAAGACCACATCCATCTTCAACATGCGCCCCCTGAGCCACGGTGAAGGTCAAGCTCACACGGCACGACCGGAACGATGCAACATCATCCTCGTGGCGCACGGAAACCATCCACATCGCGGCCAGCCAGATCGTTGACAGGCGGAGGCTCCGGGTCGACGATGCCGACGGCCAGAGCCCCTGCGACGGATCAGGGTGCCGGCCGGCCCGCTTCCTGCGCCCGGATCCGGGCACGTCTGCCAGGAGATTTTAATCCCAGGCTCGACGCGAGCGAGGAACATAGCTGAAGGCGGTGCGTTGTACTGGGGGATAGTATCTCTCTCGGTGGGAGCCCGGGCGCTTGGCAGAAACCGTTCTGATCACCGGCGGCGCCGGATTCATCGGCCGCCACCTCGCGGCGGAGCTGCTGCGCAGGGGCTACGGCGTCCGGGTCCTCGACAGCCTGATCGAACAGGTCCATGGCGGCCGGTCCGCGGCGGAGGGGCTCGACCCGCGGGTGAGCTTCGTCGCCGGGGACGTGCGCGATCCCGGCGCGGTGTCGCGGGCGCTCGACGGCGCGGACAGCGTCGTCCACCTCGCCGCCGAGGTCGGCGTCGGCCAGAGCATGTACGCCATCGACCGCTACGTCTCGGTCAACGACCACGGCACCGCGATCCTGTTCCAGAAGCTGATCGAGGCGCCGGTGCGCCGGGTCGTCGTCGCCTCCTCGATGAGCGTCTACGGCGAGGGGCTCTACGCGACGCAGGACGGCACGACGCTCGCCGACGTCGCCCGCAGGCCGCGCCGGCCGGGCGAGCCGTGGGATCCGCTCGACGCCCGGGGCCGGGTGCTGCGCCCGCTGCCGACCCCGGAATCCAAGCAGCCCGCCCTCGCCTCGGTCTACGCGCTGACCAAGTACATGCAGGAGCGGCTGACCCTCACGGTGGCGCCGGCCTACGGCATGGAGGGCGTCGCCCTGCGGCTGTGGAACGCCTACGGCCCCGGTCAGGCGCTGTCGAACCCCTATACCGGCGTACTCGCGATCTTCGCCTCGCGGCTGCACAACGGCCAGCCGCCGATGATCTTCGAGGACGGCGAGCAGCGGCGGGACTTCGTCCACGTCGCCGACGTGGCGCAGGCCTTCGCGCTGGCCCTGGAGCATCCCGCCGCGGCGGGGCAGGTCTACAACGTCGGCAGCGGCGAGGACCGCACGGTGAGCGAGGTGGCGCGCCGGCTCGCCGCCGCGATGGGACGCGAGGGCATCGAGCCGGAGGTCACCGGCAAGGCCCGGGCCGGCGACATCCGCCACTGCATCGCCGACATCGGCAAGATCCGGCGCGAACTCGGCTACGCGCCGAACCGCGATTTCATGGAGGGGCTGGCCGAGCTCGCCGCCTGGGTCGCGGAGCAGGAGGCGGTCGACCGCGTCGGCGAGGCCCGCCGCGAGCTCGAAGCCAAGGGCCTCGTGGCGTGAGGCCGGGCGCGACCGGGGGACCCGCCCCCGCAGGCCCCGTCCTGATCACCGGCGGCGCCGGCTTCATCGGCGCCAACCTCGCCGACCGGCTCGCCGCGGATGGCCACGACGTCATCGTGTACGACGCCCTCGCCCGGCCGGGCGTCGAGCACAACCTCGACTGGCTGGCCCGGCGCCACCCGGACCGGATCGCCGCGGTCGTCGCCGACATCCGCGACCGCGACCGGCTGGCCGAGGCGGCGCGGGATGCCTCGGCGGTGTTCCACTTCGCCGCCCAGGTCGCCGTGACGACGAGCCTCGTCGCCCCGCGGGAGGATTTCGAGGTCAACCTCCTCGGCACTCTCAACCTGCTCGAGGCCCTGCGCGCCCGGGCGGTGCCGCCGCCGCTGCTGTTCGCCTCGACCAACAAGGTCTACGGCGACCTCGCCGACGTGGCCCTGACCGTCGAGGACGGCGCCCACCTGCCGGCCGATCCGCGCTTGCGCGCCACCGGGATCGGCGAGGCGCGGCCGCTCGACTTCCACACCCCCTACGGCTGCTCGAAGGGCGCCGCCGACCAGTACGTCCTCGACTACGCCCGCAGCTTCGGCATTCCGGCGGCGGTGATGCGGATGAGCTGCATCTACGGCCCGCGCCAGCGCGGCAGCGAGGACCAGGGCTGGGTCGCGCATTTCCTGATCCGGGCGCTGGAGCGCCAGCCGGTGAGCATCTACGGCGACGGCCGGCAGGTGCGCGACGTGCTCCACGTCGCCGACGCGGTCGCGGCCTACCTCGCCGCGTGGCGGCGGATCGACGCCGCCGCCGGCCGGGCCTTCAACCTCGGCGGCGGCCCGGCCAACGCGGTCAGCCTGCGTCAGGTCCTGGCCTGGATCGCGCAGCTCACCGGACGCGAGGTCGAGACGCGGTTCAGCGGCTGGCGGGCCGGCGACCAGCGCTACTACGTCTCCGACACGCGCCGCATCGCCGCAACCCTCGGCCTCGCGGATCCGACCCCGTGGCGGGAGGGCATCGCCGACCTCGCCCGCTGGCTCGCCGCCGAGCGCCGTCCGAACACGCCGCAGGACGCCGCAGCAGGGGCCGCCACGGCTCCGTTGGGAGCCGCCACGGCTGCGACAGGAGCCGCAGGATGAGAGTGGCCCTCGTCAACCCGTCCTGGGACTACCGCAACAGCATCTACTTCGGCTGCCGCGAGCCGCACCTGCCGCTGGAACTCGGCTATTCCCGCGCCCTGCTGGAGGCCGCCGGCCACGACGTGCTGATGGTCGACGCCCACCTGACCGGGCTCGACCCCACGCAGGCCGCCGCCGCGGTGGCGGATTTCGCCCCCGGCATGACGGTGGTCGCCACCGCGCCGACCTACCTGTTCTGGCGCTGCGCCCCGCCGGAGCTGCGGGTGCCGCGCGCCTTCCTCGACGCCCTGGCCGGACGGGGCGGGCGCACCGTCGCGGTCGGCCCGCACGGCTCGGCGACGCCGCGCCCGCTCCTCGGCAAGCTCGGGGTCGACGTCGCGGTGCGCGGCGAGTGCGAGGAGATCCTGCCGCTCGTGTGCGCCGCCGACGACCTGCGCCGGGTCCCGTCGATCGCGTTCCGCTCCGGGGCCGAGACCGTGGTCACCGGCGGGCCGCATGCGAGCCGCTTCACCGACCTGCCGGCCCTGCGCTGGCCGGACGGGTGGATCGCCCGCCACCACCATCACCATCACCGCTTCGACCGCGCGCCGGACGGGTCCGGCGCCGAGGTCGAGGCGTCGCGCGGCTGTCCCTACACGTGCAGCTTCTGCGCCAAGATCGACTTCCGCGACAAGTATCGCCGCCGCGACCTCTCCCACGTCCTCGAGGAGATCGACGGGCTGATCGCCCAGGGCGTCACCTACGTCTACTTCGTCGACGAGATCTTCCTGCCGCAGAAGCCGCTGCTGGAGGCCCTGGCCGGGCGCGACCTGCGCTTCGGGGTGCAGACCCGGATCGACCTGTGGAAGCCGGACATGCTCGACCTGCTCGGCTCGGCCGGCTGCGTCTCGATCGAGGCCGGGGTCGAGAGCCTGACCGAGGCGGGCCGCGCCGCCCTCGACAAGAACTGCCGCGCCTCCACCGACGACCTCGCCGAGCGGCTGATCCACGCCCGGCGCACCGTGCCGTTCGTCCAGGCCAACCTGATCGCCGTCGCGGGCGACGACCCGGACCTCGTCGCCTCCTGGCGCGACCGCCTGCGCGGGGCCGGCGTCTGGGCCAACGACCCGGTGCCGCTCTATCCCTATCCGAGTTCCCCCGATTACCGCCGGCTGTGGGGCGAGCCCGACGACACGGCCTGGGAGCGGGCGCACGCCCATTACCTCGGCCAGTTCGGGCGCTTCAGCGACATCCAGGAGGAGCGCCCGCTCCCGCTGCGCGAATTGGAGGCGGCATGCGGATGTCGCTGACGAGCGGGGACGCGCCCCACATCCTGATGACCGCCGACGCCGTCGGCGGCGTCTGGCAGTATTCCCTCGACCTCGCCCGCGGGCTCGGCGCCGAGGGCTTCCGCGTCACCCTGGCGGTGCTCGGGCCGCCGCCCGCGCCTGCCCAGGCCGCGGAGGCCGAGGCCGGCTTCGCCCTGCGGCCGGTCACGACCGGCCTGCCCCTCGACTGGACCGCCGACAGCCCGGAGGCGGTGCTGGAGACCGGCCGCACCCTCGGGCGGCTCGGCCGCCGGATCGGAGCCGACCTGATCCATCTGCACGGGCCGGCCTACGCCGCGGCCGGCGGGTTCGGCATGCCGGTCGTGGCGGTGTGCCATTCCTGCGTCGGCACGTGGTGGGACGCCGTCGAGGGCGGGCCGCTGCCGGCCGACCTCGCCTGGCGCAACGACCTCACCGCCCGCGGCTGCCGGGCCGCCGACGCCCTGCTGGCGCCGACCCGAGCCTTCGCCGAGGCGGTCCGGCGCGTCCACGGCCTGCCGGAGGCGCCGGTGGCGGTCCATAACGGCCGCCGCCCGCGCCCCGTCTCGCCGGATGCCGCCCCCGCCGCCTGCGCCGTCACCGCCGGGCGGCTGTGGGACCGGGCCAAGAACGCCGCCGGCCTCGACCGCATCGCCGGCCGCATCGCGACGCCGATCCTCGCCGCCGGGCCGACCGAGGGGCCGACCGGCGAGCGCATCGCCCTGACGCATCTGCGCGCCCTCGGGCGCCTCGACGGCGCGGCGATGGCCGGGATCCTGTCCGGGCGGCCGCTCTTCGTCTCGCTGGCGCTCTACGAGCCGTTCGGCCTCGCGGTGCTGGAGGCGGCGCAGGCCGGCTGCCCGCTGGTCCTGTCCGACCTGCCGGGCTTCCGCGAGCTGTGGGACGGCGCGGCTCTGTTCGTGAATGCCGACGACGAGGCCGGGGCCGCCGCCGCGATCGAGGCGCTGGCCGCCGATCCGCGGCGCCGCCGCGCCCTCGGCGACGCCGCCCGGCAGCGCGCGGCGCGGTACGGCGTCGAGGCGATGATCGCGGGCGTGCGCGACCTCCATCGCCGGCTGCTCGGCATCGGTGCTTCGGCGGAGGCGGCCGCATGAGGATCGCCTACTTCACCCACTCCCTCGCCTCGTGCTGGAACCACGGCAACGCCCACTTCCTGCGCGGCGTGCTGCGCGACCTGATCGCCCGCGGCCACCGCGTCGAGGTGTTCGAGCCGGAGGGCGCCTGGAGCCTCGCCAACCTGACGCGCGACCACGGCGAGGCCGGGCTCGATGCCTACCGCGCCGCCTATCCGGACCTCGCCTCGGAGACCTACGGCGCGGTCGAGCCGGCGGTGGAGCGGGTGCGCGACGCCGACCTCGTCGTCGTGCACGAGTGGAACGAACCCGCCCTCGTCGCCGCCCTCGGGGCGCAGCGCCGGCGCGGGGCGCCGGGCCTGCTGCTGTTCCACGACACCCACCATCGGGCGGTGAGCGAGCCCGACGCGATGCGCCGCTACGACCTCGGCGGCTACGACGGCGTGCTCGCCTTCGGCGAAGCCCTGGCCGAGGTCTATCGCGGCTGGGGCTGGGGCCGGCGGGCCTTCGTCTGGCACGAGGCCGCCGACGACCGCCTGTTCCATCCGCCCGCCGGGGAAGGGCCGCGCGAGGGTCTGGTCTGGATCGGCAACTGGGGCGACGGCGAGCGCGGCGAGGAACTCGAAGCCTTCCTGCTCGCCCCGGCCCGCGCCGTCGGCCTGCCCCTCGACGTCCACGGCGTGCGCTACCCGGACGACGCCCTGGCGACGCTCGCGCGTTACGGCGCCCGCTACCGCGGCTGGGCCCCGAACGCCGCGGCGCCGGCCCTGTTCGCCCGCCACCTCGCCACCGTGCACGTGCCGCGGCGCTTCTACGTCGAGCACCTGCCCGGCATCCCGACGATCCGGGTGTTCGAGGCCCTGGCCTGCGGCATCCCCCTGGTCTGCGCGCCCTGGCGCGACGCCGAGGGGCTGTTCCGCCCCGGCGAGGACTACCTCGTCGCGCGGACCGGCGCCGAGATGGCGCGCCACCTCGCGGCCCTGCGCGACGATCCGGCCCTGCGCCGGAGCCTCGCGGCCAGCGGATCGGCCACCATCCGGGCCCGGCACACCTGCCGCCACCGCGTCGACGAGCTGCTCGCCCTGGCGGCGGGCCTGCGCGGCCGGGCCGCTTGAGCCTCGCGCCCCGGGGTCGTCGCCGAGCCGGCGCCACGGGATGCGGCAGCACACAGACAGGCCGGACCGCCCCGCGCGGTCCGGCTCGGGAGGTCACGGCGTGAAGCTGAGTTTCTACGGATCGAGCCTGCTGTCGTCGTACTGGAACGGCGCCGCCACCTATTACCGCGGGCTGCTGCGCGACCTCGCGGGCCGCGGCTACCGCATCGCCTTCTACGAGCCCGACGCCTTCGACCGCCAGAAGCACCGCGACATCGACCCGCCGGACTGGGCCGCGGTGACGGTCTACCCGGCGACGCCGGAGGCGATGCGGGCGGTGGTGGCCGAGGCGGCGGAGGCCGACATCGTGGTGAAGGCGAGCGGCGTCGGCGTGTTCGACGACGCGCTGCTGGAGGGCCTGACCGCCGCCGCGCGGCCGGAGGCGGTCCGGATCTTCTGGGACGTCGACGCCCCCGCCACCCTGGCCGAGCTGCGCGCCGATCCCGGCCACCCGATCCACCGGGCCCTGCCGGACCTCGACTTCGTGCTGACCTACGGCGGCGGCCCGCCGGTGGTCGCCGCCTACGAGGGGTTCGGCGCCCGCTCCTGCGTGCCGATCTACAACGCCCTCGACCCGGCGACCCATCATCCGGTGCCGCCGGATCCGCGCTTCGCCGCCGACCTCGCCTTCCTGGGCAACCGCCTGCCCGACCGCGAGGCGCGGGTGGAGACCTTCTTCCTCGACGCCGCGGAGCGCCTGCCGGCGAGATCGTTCCTCATCGGCGGCAACGGCTGGGAGACCAAGGCGATGCCCGGCAACGTGCGCCACCTCGGCCACGTCTACACCCGCGAGCACAACGCCTTCAACACGACGCCGCTGGCGATGCTCAACATCGCCCGCGACAGCATGGCGGCGGTCGGCTTCTCGCCGGCGACGCGGGTGTTCGAGGCCGCCGGCGCCGGCGCCTGCCTCGTCACCGACGCCTGGGAGGGGCTCGGCCTGTTCCTGAAGGACGGCGAGGAGGTGCTGGTCGCCCGCGACGGCCGCGACGTCGCCGAGCACGTGGCCGGGCTCACGCCCGAGCGGGCGCGGACGATCGGCGAGGCGGCGCGCGCCCGCATCACCGCCGAGCACACCTACGCCCATCGCGGCGCCGGGGTCGACGCGATCCTGCGCGACGCGGTGGCGCGCAAGCGCGCCGGGCCGGCCGGCCCGGCCCGGAGCGTCGCGTGAGCGCCCCCCTCTCCCTCGTCGTCCTGGGCCTCAGCCTGTCCTCGTCCTGGGGCAACGGCCACGCCACGACCTACCGTGCCCTCCTGCGCGCCTTCGCGGATCGCGGCCACGACGTGCTGTTCCTGGAGCGCGACGTGCCGTGGTACGCGGCGCACCGCGACCTGAAGCGGCCGGATTTCTGCCGCTTCGCGCTCTATTCCGGGCTCGACGACCTCGCGGAGCGGTTCGGCGGCGCCATCGCGACCGCCGACGCGGTGGTGGTCGGCTCCTACGTGCCCGACGGCGTGACGGTCGGGACGCGCGTGCTCGACTGGGCATCGGGCGTGCGCGCCTTCTACGACATCGACACGCCGGTCACCCTCGCCAAGCTTCGACAAGGCGATTTCGAGTACCTGACGCCGGAGCTGATCGCCGGCTACGACCTCTACCTGTCGTTCACCGGCGGCCCGACCCTCGACCTGCTGGAACGGCGCTACGGCTCGCCGGCGGCGCGGGCGCTGTACTGCTCGGTCGATCCCGACGCCTACCCGCCCCTGGAGCGCCCGGCGCGCTACGACCTGTCCTATCTCGGCACCTACAGCCCGGACCGGCAACCGACCCTCGAGCGCCTGCTGCTGGAACCGGCGCGCCGGGCGCCGGACCTGCGCTTCGCGGTGGCGGGGCCGCAATACCCGGACGGGATCGGCTGGCCGGCCAACGTCGAACGCATCGAGCACCTGCCGCCGGACGCCCACCCGGATTTCTACGCGGCGAGCCGCTACACCCTGAACGTCACCCGCGCCGACATGATCCGCGCCGGCTACAGCCCGAGCGTGCGCCTATTCGAGGCCGCGGCGATCGGCACGCCGATCCTCTCCGACCGCTGGGACGGCCTCGACACCGTGCTCGCCCCCGGCCGCGAGATCCTCCCGGTGGACGAGGCCGGCGACGTGCTGGCGATCCTCACCGGGCAGCCCGAGGCGGAGCGCCGGCGCCTCGGCGAGGCCGCCCGCGCCAGCGTGCTGCGCCGCCACACCGCCGCGCACCGGGCCGCCGAGCTGGAGCGCCACCTGCGCGACGCCGCCTCACGCCCGGACAGGAACCCCGCCCGGCAGGTCTCCGTGCCTGCCGACAGCGTGAACGAGGGAGGACCCACCGCATGAAGAACGGACGATCCACGCAGGTCCTGGTGGCCGGAGGCGCGGGCTTCATCGGCTCGCACCTCATCGACGCCCTGCTGGCGGAGGGCGCGCGGGTGGTGTGCCTCGACAGCTTCCTCACCGGCCGGACGGCGAACCTCGCGCATCTCGGGCGCGAGCCGCGCTTCGAGCTGGTCGAGGCCGACGTCACCGCGCCGCTGCCCGGGCTTCCCCGCTGCGACCGGGTGTTCAACCTCGCCTGCCCGGCCTCGCCGCCGCACTACCAAGCGGACCCGCTGCACACGATGATGACCAGCGTGGTCGGCACCAACCGGCTGCTCGAACTCGCCCGCGAGAACGGGGCGCGCTTCGTCCAGGCCTCGACCAGCGAGGTCTACGGCGACCCGGACGTGCATCCGCAGCAGGAATCCTACTGGGGCAACGTCAACCCGACCGGCCCGCGCGCCTGCTACGACGAGGGCAAGCGCGCCGCCGAGAGCCTCGTGTTCGATTTCGAGCGCGTCCACGGCCTCGACGTGCGCGTCGCCCGGATCTTCAACACCTACGGGCCGCGGATGCGGGCCGACGACGGCCGGGTGGTGTCGAACGTGATCTGCCAGGCGCTCGCCGGCGACGACCTCACCCTCTACGGCGACGGCCGGCAGACGCGCTCGTTCTGCTTCGTCAGCGACCTCGTCGACGGCCTGATGCGGCTGATGCGCCACGACGGCCCCCTCGGCGGTCCGGTCAACCTCGGCAACCCGCACGAACTCACCGTCGCCGACCTCGTCGCCCGGGTGGTGCGGCTCACCGGCACCGCCTCCGAGATCGTGCACCGCCCGCTGCCGGTGGACGACCCGCGGCGGCGGCGTCCCGACATCGCCCGGGCCCGCACCCTGCTCGGCTGGGCGCCCCGGGTCGCCCTGGAGGACGGGCTCAAGGCGACCCTGGTCTGGTTCGCCGACGACGTCGCCGCCCGCGAGCGGGCGCAGCCGGGCGCCAGCACCGGGGAGCCGGCCCATGCCTGAGCCGGTTCCTCCCCCTCTCGCACGCCGGAGGCCGTGATGGGCCGCAACCGCATCCGCGTCGGCCTCGTCGGGGTCGGCAACTGCGCCTCCTCCTTCGTGCAGGGGCTGCACCATTACCGCGACGCCCGCTCCAACGAGGCGGTCCCGGGCCTGATGAACGTCGCGCTCGGCGGCTACCACGTCGGCGACGTCGAGATCGCCTCGGCCTTCGACATCTCCGCCGCCAAGGTCGGCCGGGACGTCGCCGACGCGATCCTGGCGCCGCCCAACAACACCGAGGTCTTCGCGCGGGTGCCGGAGAGCGGGATCGTGGTGCGGCGCGGGCCCACCCTCGACGGGCTCGGCCGCTACCTGCGCGACGAGATCGCGGAATCCGAGGCGCCGGAGGCCGACGTGACCGCCGAGCTGAAGCGGTCGGGCACCGAGGTGCTGGTCTCCTATCTGCCGGTGGGCTCGCAGCGGGCGACGGAGTTCTACGCCGAGCGCGCCCTCGAAGCCGGCTGCGCCTTCGTCAACTGCATCCCGGTCTTCATCGCCTCGGACCCGTCCTGGCGCCGACGCTTCGAGGAGCGCGGGCTGCCGCTCGTCGGCGACGACATCAAGAGCCAGGTCGGCGCCACCATCGTGCACCGGGTGCTCGCCAACCTGCTGCGCGAGCGCGGCGTGCGGCTCGACCGCACCTACCAGCTCAATTTCGGCGGCAATGCCGACTTCAAGAACATGCTGGAGCGCGAGCGGCTCGAATCGAAGAAGATCTCGAAGACCCGGGCCGTCACCAGCCAGCTCGGCGGGATCCTCGATCCGGGCGACATCCATGTCGGGCCGAGCGACCACGTTCCGTGGCTCACCGACCGCAAGTGGGCGCATATCCGGCTGGAGGGGACCGCCTTCGGCGGCGTGCCGCTCAACCTCGAACTCAAGCTCGAGGTCTGGGACTCGCCGAACTCCGCCGGCATCGTCATCGACGCGGTGCGCTGCGCCCGGCTCGGCCTCGACCGCCGCCTCGGCGGCGCGCTCGTCGGCCCGTCCTCCTACTTCATGAAGTCGCCGCCGGTGCAGTTCACCGACGGCGAGGCCCGCGACCGCACGCTGCGCTTCGTCGACGGCGAGCCGGACGGCGCCGTGGCGGAGGTGGCGTGACGATCCTGCGCCTCGTGCGGCACGCCTCGCACGGCCGCGTGAACGCCGTGCTGTGCGGGCGGATGGCCGGCGTCGCCCTCGACGCGGCGGGGCTCGCGGAGGCGAAGGGCGTGGCGCGGCGCCTCGCCGGAAGCGGCGCGGCCGCGGTGCTGACCAGCCCGCAGCCGCGTTCGCGCGCCACCGCCGAGCCGGTCGCGGCCGCCCTCGGGCTCGACGCCGAGGTCGCGGACGCCCTCGACGAGATCGATTTCGGGACGTGGACCGGGCGGAGCTTCGCCGACCTCGCCGACGATCCGGGCTGGCGGGCGTGGAACGATCGCCGCGGCAGCACCCGCCCGCCGGGCGGCGAGAGCATGGCGGAGGCGCAAGAGAGGATCGTCGGCCTGCTGGGCGCACTCGCCGAGGCCGGCCGCGCGGCGATCCTGGTCGGCCACGGCGACGTGATCCGCGCCGCCCTGCTCCACGTCCTCGGCCTGCCGCTCGACGCCTATCACCGGATCGAGGTGGCGCCGGCCTCGATCAGCACGATCGAGCTGTCGCCCGGCCAAGGCCGGGTGCCCGGCCGAGGCCGGGTGCTGAGCCTGAACGAGCGGGTCGCGGCATGACGCCCCCCCGTCCCCCATCCCAGACCGAAGGAGGCGGCATGGGTCGCGCCGAGGAGGCGGCGCTGCGCCGCGAGATCGCGGCGCTCGGCCGGTGGTTCCACAACATCGACCTCGGCGGCGGGGTGACGACCGCGCCGGGCCACTTCCTCGGCGACTACCCGGCGGTGAAGTGGCGCCGCTTCGCCGACGCGATCCCCGCCGACCTCACCGGCAAGAGCGTCCTCGACATCGGCTGCAACGGCGGCTTCTACGCCATCGAGATGAAGCGCCGCGGCGCCGACCGGGTGCTGGCGGTCGATTCCGACGAGAGCTACCTCGCGCAGGGCCGCTTCGCGGCGAGCCGGGTCGGGGTCGAGATCGAGTTCCGCCGACTCTCGGTCTACGACGTCGGGGCGCTGGGCGAGAGGTTCGACGTCGTGCTGTTCATGGGCGTGCTCTATCACCTGCGCCACCCGCTTCTCGCCCTCGACCTGATCCGCACCCACGTCGCCGACGGCCTGCTCGTGTTCCAGTCGATGCAGCGCGGCAGCCGCGCGGTCGCGGCGCTCGCCCCGGACTACGATTTCTGGGACATGGACCAGTTCGAGGAGCCGGGTTACCCGCGGCTGCACTTCATCGAGCAGTCCTACGCCGGCGATCCGACCAACTGGTGGATCCCCAACCGCGCCGCCACCGAGGCGATGCTGCGGGCGAGCGGCTTCCGCATCGCCGCCCACCCGGAGGCCGAGGTGTACCTCTGCGAGGCCGCCCCCCTGCCCTATCGCGGCGAGGGCCCCGTCTACCCGGCCGCGCCGGCCAGCCCCAGCGAGAACGCATGATCGAAGCCGCGATGCTCTGGAACGAGCCCAACAACAAGTCGCACTGGGACCCCGAGATCGATCCCGACTGGTCGCGGTTCGGCGCGATGGTGCGGGGCGCGTCGCGGGCGATCCGGGCCGAGAACCCGGACCTGCCGCAGGTGCTCGGCGGCATCTCGCCGATCGACCCGGGCTTCATCCGGCGCATGGAGGAACTCGGCGTCCTCGACGGGCTCGACGCGGTCGCGGTCCACGGCTTCCCCCTCGACTGGAACCTGTGGCAGATCCACGAATGGCCGGCGAAGATCGAGGAGATCCGGGCCGTCACCGGGCTGCCGGTCTGGGTCTCGGAGGTCGGCGTCTCGACCTTCGGCGCCGACGAGGTCCAGGCCTGGGGCCTCCAGCGCACCGCCGAGCTGCTGGTCGGCCGGGCACCGCGCATCCACTGGTACAGCCTCTACGACCTGCCGCGGGAATGGGAGGCCACCACCCGCCACAGGGAGGCGGAGGGCTCGTCCTACTACCGCCACTTCCACATGGGGCTGCTGCGCCAGGACGGCACGCCGAAGCCGTCCCTGGAGGTCTTCGCCCGGCACGCCCCGCATCTCGGCCTGTGCCAGTGGTTCCACTTCGAGGATCACCGCCTCGACGACGCCGTGGCCTGGATGCGCCGCCTCGGCGTGACCCACCTGCGCACCGGCCTGTCCTGGGCCGACAGCTTCCGGCCGAACGCCCTCGACTGGTTCGACCGCCAGATGGAGGCCCTGGCCGGGTTCGAGACGACGGTGACGTTCTGCTTCACGCCCGAGCATCGCGGCATCGCTCCCCACCACACCAGCGCGCCGCAGGTGCCGGAGGAATTCGCCGCGTTCTGCGCCGCGATGATCCGGCGCTACGCCCCGGGCCGGGCGGATGCCGCGCGGAGCGCCGTTCCCCTGATGCCGGTCGCCTGAAGCACCGGGGGTTGTCGTGTTCGGGAGGCGGATCGGGGCTTCCGGTCGTCCGACGACAAAGATCCCACCCGGATCCCCTGCGCCACCCTGACCCTCCCCCGCAGAGGGGAGAGGTCGGGGTGGTGCGCCTAGATCGGCCCCTCCGGCCCCGCGACCCGCACCCACTGCCCGTTCGGCAGGCCCTGGCCGGTGAGCGCCTGAATGAACCCCCAGTGGCAGACCACGAGGGTGTGGGCCCAGTCCGGATGCCGCTCCTGCTCCAGCCGGAACAGGGCGGCGCGGGCCTCGAAGGCGTCGTGCGGCTCGATGTCGTGCGACCACCACACCTCCTCGATCGCGCCGAAATCCAGCCCCGGCCACGCCCGGGTGAGATCGGTGCGGCACGAGCCGATGTCGCAGCTCGCCGCCCGGCGCTCGCGCACCGCCGCGGTGACGACCACCGGCAGACCGAGCCGCCGGGCCACCGGGGCCGAGGTCTGCAACGCCCGGGTGTAGGGCGAGCACAGGATCAGCCGGATGTCCTCTCCCGCCAGCGCCTCGGCGGCGGCCTCGGCCTGCTCGCGCCCGAGGGGCGTCAGCGGCGCGTCCGGGATGCCGGGGTCGATCCCGGTCGCCCCGTAATGCAGGTTGAACTCGCTCTGGCCGTGACGCAGCAGGATCATCGCCGTCCTCATCCGATCGTGCCCGGCAGTGCGGTCGCGACGCGGCGGGGTCAACGCGGCATCCTCACCCGGCCGCCGCGTTTCCGTCGAGGAACAGCCGGAACGCCGGGTTGCCCGACTCGTCGTAGTACGGGTAGGCGAGCGCCTCCAGGGCCGCCTCGAACTGCCGGTGCTCGGCCTCCGGCACCTGGATGCCGGCGAGCACGCGGCCGTAATCGGCGCCGTGGTTGCGGTAATGGAACAGCGAGATGTTCCAGGCGTCGCTGAGGCTGTCGAGGAACTTGAGCAGGGCGCCGGGCCGCTCCGGGAACTCGAAGCGCAGCAGCCGCTCGTCGCGCAGGCCCGGGACGCGGCCGCCGACCATGTAGCGGACGTGGACCTTCGCCATCTCGTCGTCGCTGAGGTCGAGCACCGGGTAGTCGCGCCCGCGCAGGGAGGCGATCAGCTCGCGCTTCTCGGCCGGGCCGGCGACCTCGACGCCGACGAAGATGTGGGCCGGCGAGCCCTCTGCGTAGCGGTAGTTGAACTCGGTCACCGCCCGCGGCCCGATCGCCTCGATGAAGGCGCGGTAGCTGCCCGGCCGCTCCGGGATGGTGACGGCGAGCAGCACCTCGCGGCGCTCGCCGAGTTCGGCCCGCTCGGCGATGTGGCGCAGGCGGCCGAAATTGAGGTTGGCGCCGCTGTTGATCGCGACGAGGCTCCCGCCGGAGCCCAGCCCGCGGGCGACGTACTCCTTCAGCCCGGCCACCGCGAGGGCGCCCGACGGCTCCGACATGGCGCGGGTGTCGTCGAACACGTCCTTGACCGCGGCGCAGATCGCGTCGGTGTCGACGGTGATGACGCCGTCGAGATGCTCGCGGCAGAGCCGGAAGGTCTCCTCCCCCGCCTGCCGCACCGCGACGCCGTCGGCGAACAGCCCGACCTGATCGAGCACCACCCGCTCGCCGGCCGCGAGCGCCGCCGCCATGCTGGCGGCGTCGTCCGGCTCGACGCCGATCACCCTGGTCCCGGGCCGCAGGAACTTGACGAAGGTGGCGACGCCCGCCGCGAGGCCGCCGCCGCCGACCGGCACGAAGATCGCCTCGATCGGGCCGGAATGCTGCTCCAGGATCTCCTTGCCGATGGTGCCCTGGCCGGCGATCACGTCGGGGTCGTCGTAGGGGTGGATGAAGGTCAGGCCGTGCTCGGCCTCGAGCGCCTTGGCGTGGGCGTAGGCCTCGTCGAAGGCGTCGCCGTGCAGCACCACGCTGCCGCCGCGGGCCCGCACCGCCTCGACCTTGATCGCCGGGGTCGTGCGCGGCATCACGATCGTCGCGGTGACCCTGAGCTTGTCCGCCGCCAGCGCGACGCCCTGGGCGTGGTTGCCGGCCGAGGCGCAGATCACCCCGCGCGCCAGCGACTCCGGCGGCAGGCTCGCCATCTTGTTGTAGGCGCCGCGCAGCTTGAACGAGAAGACCGGCTGAAGGTCCTCGCGCTTGAGCAGGATGTCGGCGCCGAGGCGCGCCGACAGGCGCGGCATCGGGTCGAGCGGGCTCTCGGTCGCGACGTCGTAGACGCGCGCCGACAGGACTTTCTTGATGACGTCGTGCAAGGGGAAACGGTCCAGACTATCGGTTCGGCCGGGCTCTGCTGCCCGTGCGATACCCGGTTTCGCGGGGCGATGCGAGCGTGGCCGGCGCGTCAGCGCCGCTCGGGCGGGATGCTGCGGGCGATCCAGCGGGCGACGATCGGCCCGGTGACGATGACGACGAGGAGCCGCAGGGTCTGGACCGCGAGCACGAACGACACGTCGGCCCGCGACCCGACCGCGATGATCGCCACCGAATCGAGCCCGCCGGGACTGGTGGCGAGGAAGGCGGTGAGCAGGTCGATCGGCAACAGGAAGGTCAGGCCGTAGGCCCACAGCCCGCACAGGGCGATCAGCCCGAAGGTCGCGACGAGCACCCCCGGCAGGGCGTGCAGGGTGGTGCGCACCGTCTCGGTGGTGAAGCGCAGGCCGACGGTCCAGCCGATGCCCGCATAGGCGACCGCGAGCAGCCATGGCGGCAGCGCGAGGTCGGCCAGCCCGGTGGCGTGCAGGGCCGCCCCGATCGCCATCGGCCCGACCAGGGCTCCGGCGGGGATGCGCAGCAGCCGCCCGAGCCACGCCCCTCCGGCCGCCACCGCGAGGGTGACGAGGAGGCCCGGGAGGGACGGGTCGGCGGTCGCGGCCGCTCCGGCGGGGCTGGCGCCGACGAACAGGCGGGCGACGATCGAGGCCGAGAGCGCGACGCAGGCGACCCGGACATACTGCATGAAGGCGACGAGGCGCGGGTCGGCGCCGTACTCCTCCGCCATCGCCACCATGGCGGCGGCGGCCCCGGGCGAGGAGCCCCACGCCGCGGTGGTGCCGGGCAGGAGCCGGATCCGGGTCAGGACCCAGCCGACGAACCCGCTCGCCACCACCGTCACGCCGACCACCGCGAGGATCAGCGGGCCGTCCTCGAACAGCGTCCTGGCGATCGACGGCGTCACCGAATGCGCGACGAGGCAGCCGATCAGCGCCTGGGCGCCGCTGAAGGCGGGCTTGGGCACCCGCACCCGCGCGCCGCCGACCCCGAAGGCGATGCCGGCCAGCATCGGCCCGAGGAGGAGCGCGGCCGGGAAGCCGGCGAGGTGGAGCAGGGCGGCGAGCGCCGCGGAGGCCGCGAGCAGCCCCGACCATTGCGCGACGGCACCCGACGGCAGGCGGCGCCGGAGCGAGGGAGTGGGCTGAAGCACGGTCGTTCGGGCGAGAGGCGGGAGAGAGGGGCGGAGCCGGAGACCGGCCCCCCGACCGCTTAGAGGCCGACCGCGGCGCTGTCACGGCATCGCCGGCGTCCCGGCCTCGGCGCGGCCGCAGGGCAAGGTTGCGCCCGGAGCATGTGCGCGGAAGAAATCCGCCAGACGGTCGAGGCCGGCCCCGCGGGGATCGCTGGCGCGCCAGGCGAGGGCGATGGTGCGGCTCGGCCCGTCCTCCCCGAAGCTGCGGCAGACCGTCAGGCCGTGCGGATCGGCGCCCGTCGGCGCGGCGAGGGCCGGCAGCAGGGTGTAGCCGGCCCCCGCCGCCACCATCGAGCGCAGGGTCTCCAGGCTGGTCGCGTGCCGCCCGGTGGCTGGGCCGGCACCGCAGGCCATCACCGTCTGGTCGCGCAGGCAGTTACCCTCGTCGAGGAGGAGGAGGTCGGGCCCGGCGAGGTCGGAGGCGAGCGGCGCGTCGAGGGTCGCGAGATCGTGATCGACCGGACAGGCGATCAGGAACGGCTCGCGGAACAGCGGCACGACCGTCAACCCGGATTCCGGCAGCGGCAGCGACAGCAGGGCCGCGTCGACCCGCCCCTCGCGCAACCCGTCGAGGATCTCGGCGGTGCGGCCCTCGCTCAGCGCGAGCGAGACCTGCGGGAAATCCTGGCGCAGCCGGCGCAGCACCTGCGGGAACAGGTACGGTCCGAGGGTCTGGATCGCCGCGAGGACCAGCCGGCCCGACAGGGCGGCGCCGCTCCCCTCCCGCGCCAGGACCAGGAGGCGGCGCGCCTCGGCCAGCACGGTCCGGGCCTGCCGCACCACCGCCTGCCCGCCGGCGGTGAGGAGCACCCGGCGATGGCTGCGCTCGAACAGGACGAGGCCGAGCGCCCCCTCCAGCTTGCGCACCTGCACGCTGAGGGTCGGCTGGCTGACGTTGCAGCGTTCGGCCGCGCGGCCGAAATGCCCCTCGTCGGCGAGGGCGACGACGTATTCGAGGTCGCGGAGCGACAATCCGGCGAAATTCATAGGTTGTGCCTATCATACGCTTCGCAACGATGCATTGGCCCTCCCGTCACCGGCGGTTCATAAGATCGAACGAGAACGGTTCCAGGTTCTTGGGTGCGACGTTCTTGGGATCCGCGATCCCATCCCCATGTGACCTGTTCCGGTGCCGGACCGCCCTGCCGGGCGTGGCCGGCCGCCCGTCCGCCAGAGGAGTTGCCATGAGCGACCAACGCCCCATCCTGACGACCCGCCAGGGCCACCCGGTCCGCGACAACCAGAGCATGCGTACGGTCGGCGAGAGGGGGCCGGCGACGCTCGAGAACTACCAGTTCATCGAGAAGATCACCCACTTCGACCGCGAGCGGATCCCCGAGCGCGTGGTCCATGCCCGCGGCGCCGGCGCCCACGGCTGGTTCGAGGCCTACGGCAAGATCGGCGACGAGCCGGCCTCCAAGTACACCCGCGCCCGCGTGCTCAACGAGACCGGCGTGAAGACGCCGATGTTCGTGCGCTTCTCGACCGTGGCCGGCGCCAAGGAGAGCCCGGAGACCGAGCGCGACCCGCGCGGCTTCGCGGTGAAGTTCAAGACCGTCGAGGGCAACTGGGACCTCGTCGGCAACAACCTGAAGATCTTCTTCATCCGGGACGCGATCAAGTTCCCGGACATGATCCACGCCTTCAAGCCCGACCCGGTGAGCAACCGCCAGGAGGCGTGGCGCTTCTTCGACTTCGTGTCCCAGCACCCGGAGTCGATCCACATGGTGACCTGGCTGAAGTCGCCGTGGGGCATCCCCGCGAACTACCGCGAGATGGAAGGCTCGGGCGTCAACACCTACAAGCTGGTCAACGACCAGGGCGTGGCGCATCTGTGCAAGTTCCACTGGATCCCGAAGCAGGGCGTCCGCAACCTGACTTCGGCCCAGGCGTCCGAGATCCAGGCCAAGGACGTCGGCCACGCGACCCGCGACCTGTACGACAACATCCAGGCCGGCAACTTCCCCGAGTGGGAATTCGCGGTGCAGATCATGCCGGACGGCCCGAACGACCACCTGTCGTTCGATCCGCTCGACGACACGAAGCGCTGGCCCGAGGACCAGTTCCCGCTGCTCAAGTGCGGCCGGATGGTGCTCGACCGCGTGCCGGACAACTTCTTCGCCGAGGTCGAGCAGTCGGCGTTCGGAACCGGCGTGCTCGTCGACGGGATCGACTTCTCGGACGACAAGATGCTCCAGGGCCGGACGCTGTCGTACTCCGACACGCAGCGCTACCGGGTCGGCGCCAACTACCTGCAACTGCCGATCAACGCGCCGCAGCCGGGCGTGAAGGTGTATTCGAACCAGCGCGACGGCGTGATGACCTATCACGTCGACGGCACCGGCCCGAACAAGCACATCAACTACGAGCCGAGCACGCTCGCCGAGGGCCTGCGCGAGGCGCCCAAGCCCGCGCGCGACTACCACCAGCCGGTGCAGGGCAACCTCGGCCGCTACCAGACCTCGCGCACCGAGGACGACTACACCCAGGCCGGCGAGCGCTACCGGACCTTCGAGCCGTGGGAGCGCGACGAGCTGATCGCCAACCTCGTCGGCGACATGAAGCAATGCCCGGAAGCCATCCGGCTGCGGATGGTCTGGCACTTCTGGCACGCCGACGAGGAGTACGGCCGCCGCGTCGCCGAAGGCGCGGGCATCGACCTGGAGAAGGCCAAGGCCCTGCCGCCGCTGCCGGGCCGTGCCGCCCCGGGCGAGCGCCTGAAGGCCGAGACCTACACGGACGGCTCCCAGGCCCACAAGGTCGCCGCCGAGTGAGCCGCCTCGCGGCTTCCCCGCATCCCGAGTGAACGAGCCCCGCCCGGACCCCGTCCGGGCGGGGCTTCGCGTTGACCAGCCCCGCGGGCCGCCGAGAGCAGGGTCCGACCACGCTGCAACCGGATCCTGCTCCAGGCCGTTGATTCTGCCGCGTTTTCTACGACGAAGCGGTATCCGCTTCGTCGGGCGGCGCTCCAGCGGAACGAGGCTCAGGGACGGACGTCGCGCTCCCCGAACAGGAGGATCCCGGTCAGGTAGGCGAGGCTCCCCAGCACGTCGAGGATGATGAAGGCGCGCAGCGTCCGCAGCCAGTCGAGGTCATGGTGGATCGCCAGATGCACCGCCCCGGCCAGGGTCGCGGCGGACAGGAGCATCAGCGCCCAGAGCGCCCTGGCGTCCTTCAGGCCGAGGCCCACGATGGTGATCGACAGGGCGGACTTGATCATCGGATGGCTCCGTCGGGACGGGAATGCCGGATCCCCTCCGGCGGGACGCCGCGGGCCGGCCGTCTCCCGTGTCGATGCGGCGGGGAGTGCCGCATCGCGATGCGGCCGGATGGGGCGGGCTCCCCAGCGGCGGGTCGGTCGGACCACGATCAGTTTGCAGCGCACCATCGTCGCGATCAACACCGGCCGAGTTCATTTCGACTTAGACCGAGCGAAGTAGGCCACATTCCGAGACGTCGGGCCCGGCGCGTCACCGTTCCGTCGCAGTCGGTCCGTATCGACTCCCGCAACGTCTTATGTGATAGCGCGAGTCATCGCGCTGGAACGAAAGCGGCGGCCGACTCATTGCATTCGGCAGGTTGCCCCAGGGCGTTTATCGATCTGCCGAGTAGAGCGCGATGACCGACGCCGATGCTGCGCCTCCTTCACCCCGTGGGCTGAAGCTGCGCTCCCAGTTGCTGATCCTCGCCGTCCTCGCGACCGGCGGGGGCCTCGGCTACGCGCAGTGGCACCAGGGCGGCGCGGACGCGGCCGAGCGCAGCGCCTACGCCCCCCCCATGCGCGGCAGCGGCGACGGCTTCGTGCTGACCGCCGAGCAGCTCGCCACCGTCAGCAGCGTTCCGGTCGAGCAGCGCCTGTTCTCCGAGGAGATCCTCACCGAGGGGAAGATCGGCGTCGACGAGTATCAGGCGACCCCGGTGTTCTCGCCCTACCAGGGCCGGGTCGTGCAGATCCTCGCCCGCGCCGGCGAGCGGGTCGAGCGCGGCCAGCCGCTGTTCTCGGTCCAGTCCAGCGAGATGGTCCAGGCGCAGAACGACTACCTCTCGGCCCTCAACGTGCTGAGCAAGGGCCGCTCGCAGCTCACCCTCGCGCAGGCGGCCGAGAAGCGCCAGCGCGACCTCTACGAGAGCCGGGCGACGACCCTGCGCGAGCTGCAGAGCGCCCAGAACGACCTCAACGCCGCCCAGAACGACGCCCGCACGGCGGAGGTGGGCCTGGAGGCGGTGCGCAACCGCCTGCGCATCCTCGGCCTGCGCGACGACGAGATGACCGCGCTCCAGAAGGGCGCGATCAACCCCGACACCCCGATCAACGCCCCGCTCAGCGGCACCATCATCCAGCGCAAGATCGGCCCGGGCCAGTACGTCAGCAACAGCGGCGAGCCGTCCTACCTCATCGGCGACCTGTCGAAGGTCTGGCTGATCGCGCAGCTGCGCGAGACCGACGCCGCCAAGGTCGAGATGGGCGAGCGGCTGCAGTTCCGCGTCCTCGCCTACCCGGACAAGGTGTTCGACGGCCGCATCAGCTTCATCGGCAGCTCGGTCGACCCGGCGACCCGGCGCATCGTGGTCCGCGCCGAGATCGACAACAAGCAGGGCCTGCTCAAGCCCGAAATGTACGCCAACGTGCGGATCCTCAACGAGCGCGAATCGATCTCCGCCGCGATCCCGCGCCCGGCGGTGATCCTCGAGGGGAACAAGGCGAGCGTCTGGGTGCTGAAGGGCGACAACTCGGTCGAGAACCGCCGGGTCCGGACCGGGATCATCGACGGCGACACGATCGAGGTCCTCGACGGGCTCAGGCAGGGCGAGCGCGTGATCACCCGCGGATCGCTGTTCATCGACCGGATGACGAACCAGGGCTGAGCGGGACGCGATCCCGCCCGGCCCGGCCGGGACACCGGCCCTCCACCCCATCGGACACCACGCCGCGCCGCGGGCCGCCCGCCGGGCGAAGGCAAGGACTCCCTTGAAAGCCATGACCCCATGACCGGCATCGTCGCCCACGCCCTGCGGCAGCGCGCCCTCGTGGTGCTGGCCTTCGTCCTCCTCATCGTCGCCGGGCTCGCGGCGTTCCGGAACCTCAACATCGAGGCCTATCCGGACCCGACCCCGCCGATGATCGACGTGATCACCCAGGCGCCGGGGCTCTCGGCGGAGGAGATCGAGCGCTACATCACCGTGCCGATCGAGGTCATCACCTCGGGCCTGCCCAACCTGAAGCAGGTCCGCACGGTCTCGCTCTACGGCCTGTCGGACGTGAAGCTGCAATTCGGCTTCGAGTTCACCTATCAGGAGGCCGAGCAGCAGGTTCTCAACCGGCTGGCCCAGCTCGACCAGTTGCCCAACAACGCCAAGCCGGCGATCTCGCCGGTGAGCCCGATCGGCGAGATCTTCCGCTACAAGCTCGCGGCGCCGGCGGGCTACAGCGTCCTCGACCTCAAGACCCTCCAGGACTGGGTGCTGCGGCGGCGCTTCCGCGCCGTGCCGGGCGTCATCGACGTGATCGGCTGGGGCGGCAAGACCAAGACCTTCGAGGTCAACGTCGACCTCGACCGGCTCACCGCCTACGGCCTGACGCTCGCCAACCTCACCAAGACCCTCACCGACAGCAACCTCAACGTCGGCGGCGACCGCATCAGCCTCGGCAGCCAGTCGGCGGTGGTGCGCGGCGTCGGCCTGATCCGCTCGGTCGACGACATCGAGGCGACGGTGCTGACCTCCTCGGGCGGGGCGCCGGTGCTGGTGCGCGACGTCGCCAGCGTCACGATCGGCCACCAGCCGCGCCTCGGCATCGCCGGGATGAACGAGGACGACGACATCGTCGAGGGCATCGTGCTGATGCGCCGGGGCGAGAAGAGCACCCCGACGATCCAGGCGGTCGAGGAGGAGGTGCGGCGCATCGAGGCGTCGGGCATCCTGCCGCCCGGGGTGCGGATCGAGCGCATCTACGACCGCTCGGACCTGATCGAGGTCACGACCCACACCGTGCTGCACAACATGGTGTTCGGCATCGCCCTGATCCTGGCGATCCAGTGGCTGTTCCTCGGCAACCTGCGCAGCGCCCTCATCGTGGTGGCGACGATTCCCTTCGCGCTGTTCTTCGCGGTGGTGATCCTCGTCGTGCGCGGCGAATCGGCCAACCTGCTCTCGGTCGGCGCCCTCGATTTCGGCCTGATCGTCGACGGCACCGTCATCATGGTCGAGAGCATCTTCCGGCGCCTGTCGGGGCACGGCACGCCGGTTTCCGGCCATGCCGGGGCACCGCTCGCCGCCACCGGGCTCAGCGACAAGCTGCGGCGGATCGTGCTGGCCTCCAGCGACGTCAGCCGCTCGATCGCCTTCGCGGCGGTCATCATCATCACCGGCTTCCTGCCGCTGTTCACCCTCACGGGGGTCGAGGGCCACATCTTCGGCCCGATGGCGCAGACCTACGCCTACGCGCTGGCCGGCGGCCTCATCGCCACCTTCACGGTGACGCCGGTGCTCTCCGCCTACCTGCTGCCGGAGCACATCGATGAGGTCGAGACCTTCCTGGTGCGCGGCCTCGACCGGCTCTACCGCCCGGTGGTGCGCGCCGCGGTCGCCAACCGGGTGCTGACGCTCGGCCTCGCGGCCCTGCTGTTCGCCGGCGTCGCCGTCACCGGCCGCGGCCTCGGTCTCGAGTTCCTGCCCAAGCTCGAGGAGGGCAACCTGTGGCTGCGCGCCACGATGCCGGCCACGATCTCGCTCGCCGAGGGCAACACCTACGTCAACCGCATCCGCCGGATCATCGCCGACGTGCCGGAGGTCGAGCGGGTGGTGTCCCAGCACGGCCGGCCCGACGACGGCACCGACGCCGCCGGCTTCTTCAACGGCGAGTTCTTCGCGCCGCTCAAGCCCGTGGAGAAGTGGCGGCCCGGCGTGTCCAAGGAGGCGATGCTCGACGAGCTGCTCGGCAAGCTGCGGCGGGAATTCCCCGGCGTCGAGTTCAACGTCTCGCAGTACCTCCAGGACAACGTCGCCGAGGCGGTGTCGGGCATCAAGGGCGAGAACTCGTTCAAGGTCTTCGGCCCCGACCTCCAGACCCTCACCGACATCGCCCGCAAGGTCGAGGCGTCGCTCAAGACCGTGCCCGGCGTGACCGATCTCGGGGTGTTCACCTCGCTGGGTCAGCCGACGGTGCAGATCAACATCGACCGGACCCGGGCCGCCCGCTACGGCCTCACCCCCGGCGACATCAACTCGACGGTCCGCACCGCGATCGGCGGCGACAGCGCCGGCGACCTCTACGACGGCGGCAGCGACCGGCACTACCCGATGATCGTGCGCCTCGCCTCGCAGTTCCGGCAGAGCGTCGCGGCGATCCGCAACCTGCGCATCACCGGCCAGGGCGCCAACGGCGCGGTGCTGCAACTGCCGCTGAGTTCGGTCGCGACGGTCGAGCTGGTCTCCGGCCCGGCCTACATCTACCGCGAGGGCCAGGAGCGCTACCTGCCGGTGAAGTTCAGCGTCCGAGACCGCGACCTCGGCAGCACGATCATCGAGGCGCGCGAGAAGGTCGCGGCCGAGGTCGCGCTGCCGCCGGGCTACCGGATCGAACTCGTCGGCGAGTTCAACAACATGCAGGGCGCCCTGGCGCGGCTGTCGGTGACCGTGCCGCTGGCGATCGGCCTGATCGCGATCCTGCTGTTCATGAACTTCAACTCGGTCGTCGACACCCTGCTGGCGCTGAGCGTGATCCCGATGGCGGTCGCCGGCGGAATCCTCGGGCTCGCTCTCACCGCGACGCCGTTCAGCGTCTCGGCGGCGATCGGCTTCATCGCGCTCCTCGGCATCGCGGTGATGGACGGGATCATCGTGATCTCGCACTACAACGGCCTCATCGCCGCCGGGGAGGAGCGGGTGCGGGCGATGCTGCGCACCTGCCACACCCAGATGCGGCCGGTGGTGATGACCTGCGTCGTCGCCGGCGTCGGCCTGCTGCCCGCCGCCTTCTCCAGCGGCGTCGGCTCGCAGGTTCAGAAGCCGCTGGCCCTGGTGGTGGTCGGCGGCATGGCGCTCGCCCCGCTGCTGATCCTGCTGATCCTGCCGGTGCTGATCCTGATGTTCTCGCGGCGCCGCCCGCCGAAGGCCGCGAGCCACGGCGTCCACCCCCTGCACCGGGAGTCGCTGCCGGCCTGAACCGGATCGGGCGTCGGCCCCTGCCCTGCGGCGGGTCTCATACGATTTTCGATTGATCGCTCGGCGATCCCTGCGGGATCGCTTTCGCGATGCGAAAATCGGCTTCGCTCAGGTGTGCGCAGAGCAAAGCTCTGCGCCGCGCAGGCTGGTGATACGATTTCCGGAAGGAATCTTCCGAAAATCGTCTCACGACTCGCGCAGGATCGCCACGGCCTCGCCCCCGTCGAGCGGGACGTTGTTCCACTGGGCGGTCTGCGCGACCGCCTCGCGCAACTGTCGCTTGTAGGTCTGACGCGGGATCTCGACGGCGCCGAACTGCGCGAGATGGCCGGTCACGAACTGGGCGTCGAGGAGCCGGAACCCGCCGCGGCGCAGGCGGGCGGCGAGGTGGACCAGGGCGATCTTCGAGGCGTCGCGGGCGACGTGGAACATGCTCTCGCCGAAGAACGCCGCCCCGAGGGAGACGCCGTACAGCCCGCCGACGAGGGTCCGGTCCTCCCGGGTGTAGACCTCGACGGTGTGGCAGTAGCCGAGGTCGAACAGCTCGCCGTAGAGATCGCGGATGCGGTGATTGATCCAGGTCCGGGCCCCGTCCTGGCGCGGCGCGGCGCAGCCGGCGATCACGGCGTCGAAATCATGGTCGGTCACGACCTCGAACACGTCCTGGCGGATCGTGCGGGCGAGCCGGCTCGCGACGTGGAAGCGGTCGAGGGGCATGACGCCGCGCTCGCGCGGCTCGACCCAGTAGATCGTCGGGTCGTCGGCATCCTCCGCCATCGGGAAGATGCCGGCGGCATAGGCCTTCAGCAGGATTTCCGGGGTGATCTCGACGAAGGCGTTGCCGTGCATCGATGAGGCGGTCCGGTCGCGATGCCGGGAGGTCGACCCGGCACCCTGTCGCAACCGAGATGGGGTCGGGGAGCCCGCTCGGCGAGGGGGTGCGCGGGTCCGTCCACAGCCGGGGAGCCGGCCCGCGGCGCCGGTCCTCCCGCGGGCCGGGTCGCGCTACCAGGCCGGGCCGCCCGAGGTCCCGCCGAGGTTCGGCACCGTACGGCTCGGGTGCTTGGCGTTGCCGCCCTTGGCGGAATCCACGAAGACCTCGACCTGGTTCGGCGGCAGCGGGCGCAACGGCGCCGCCGGGTTCACGACCGTCCCGGTGACGTCGGCGTCCGGCGCGATCACCGGCGGGGCGACCCGGGGCTCCACGACCATCTGGGCGAGAGCGGGGGTGGCGGCCAGCAGCGCGGCCGCGCAGGCAACAGTCAAACGACGCATGGGCAGGATCCTGTCGGTGATTCGACCCGGTCGATTTCGGCCATCGGAGATGAGGCGAAGTCGTTCCCTGGTCCGGATGCCAACAGAACGGATCGGAGACCGCGTGGTTCCCGCAGGGCAGCGCGGATTTGTGCGTTGCGTCAGCGCCGGCGACGACCTGCCGGCGCGCGCCCCGGACTGGCCCGGGTCAGCCGGCGTCGAGACCGCCGGTCCGGAGGAACTCCTCCAGCCAGTGGATGTCGTAGAGGCCGTTCTGGATGTCCGGGTTGCGCACCAGGGTGCGGAACAGCGGCAGGGTGGTGTCCACCCCGTCGACGACGAACTCGTCGAGGGCGCGGCGCAGGCGCATCAGGCACTCGTTGCGGGTGCGGCCGTGGACGATGAGCTTGCCGACGAGCGAATCGTAGTGCGGCGGGATGCGGTAGCCCTGGAACGCCGCCGAATCGACCCGCACGCCGAGGCCGCCCGGCGGGTGGAAATACGTGATCGTGCCGGGCGAGGGGCGGAAGGTCGCCGGGTGCTCGGCGTTGATCCGGCACTCGATGGCGTGGCCCTCGACCCGGATGTCGGCCTGCCGCACCGAGAGGGGAGCGCCGGCCGCGACCCGGATCTGCTCGTTCACGAGGTCGATCCCGGTGATCATCTCGGTGACCGGATGCTCGACCTGGATCCGGGTGTTCATCTCGATGAAGTAGAACTCGCCGTCCTCGTACAGGAACTCGACGGTCCCGGCGCCGAGATAGCCGAGCTCCTGCATCGCCCGCGCGACGGTGGTGCCGATGCGCTCGCGCATCTCGGCGTTGAGGGCGGGCGAGGGCCCCTCCTCCCACACCTTCTGGTGCCGGCGCTGGAGCGAGCAGTCGCGCTCGGCGAGGTGGACCGCGCCGCCGCGGCCGTCGCCGAGCACCTGGACCTCGATGTGGCGCGGCTTCTCGAGGTACTTCTCGATGTAGACCGCGTCGTCGCCGAACGCCGCCTTGGCCTCGGTCCGGGCGGTGGCGAGCGCCACCTCGAGGTCGGCCTCGCCACGGGCGACCTTCATGCCGCGGCCGCCGCCGCCGGAGGCGGCCTTGATCAGCACCGGATAGCCGATCTCGGCGGCGATGCGCCGCGCCTCGTCGGGATCGGCGACGCCGCCCTCCGAGCCCGGAACGCAGGGGATGCCGAGGCGCTTGGCGGTGCGCTTGGCCTCGATCTTGTCGCCCATGACGCGGATGTGCTCGGCCTTCGGGCCGATGAACGCGATGTTGTGGTGGCCGAGCACCTCGGCGAAGCGGGCGTTCTCGGACAGGAAGCCGTAGCCCGGATGCACGGCGTCGGCGCCGGTGATCTCGCAGGCGGCGATGATCGACGGGATGTTGAGGTAGCTGTCGCGGGCCGGGGGCGGGCCGATGCAGACGCTCTCGTCGGCCAGCCGGACGTGCATCGCGTCGGCGTCGGCGGTGGAATGGACCGCGACCGTGGCGATGCCGAGCTCCTTGGCGGCGCGCAGCACCCGGAGGGCGATCTCGCCCCGGTTGGCGATCAGGATCTTGTCGAACATTGCGGCCGTTCTCCAGCCCGACTCATCACAGGTCCGGCGGGCGCCAGCCGCTCCGTCCGGCATTCGGGGGGCGTCGTGCGCCCTACTCGATCAGCAGCAGGGGCTCGCCGAACTCGACCGGCTGGCCGTCCTCGATGAACACCGCGGTCACCGTGCCGCTGCGCGGAGCGACGATGTCGTTGAAGGTCTTCATCGCCTCGACCAGCAGCACCCGGGCGCCGGCCTCGACCCGCGAACCGACCTCGACGAACGCCTTCGCGTCCGGCGACGGCTTGCGATAGGCGGTGCCGACCATCGGCGACAGCAGGGCACCCGGATGGGACGCCGCCGCCTTGCCGCCCTCGACGGGCGACGGCGCGGCCGGCGCCGCGGCGGCCGGGAGCAGCGGAGCCGCCATGGCGGGGGCCGCCACCGGGACCTGGACGTTGGCGGTCACGTTGCGGGCGACGCGGATGCGCAGGTCACCCTTCTCGACCTCGATCTCGCTCAGCCCGGTCTCGGAGATGAGGATGGCAAGCTCGCGCACGAGTTCGGAGTCGAACGGGTCCTGCTTGTGGTTCGGAGGCTTGGACATTGCTGGCCGGGATCGATCTTCAGAAGCGGTTGCGGGGGAGGACGGGGCTCGCGGCCGATATGGCGCGGGATCGGCTCATGTCACCGGGCGAGGCGGCACGGGCCGCCGGCACCGCGTCCTGTCCGTCGGGAAAGATGGGGCGCGGATCGTCGGAACCCGGGCGGCGGCCGCGGGGCGCCGCTGCGGATGACCGCGCGGCGGGGTGCTGCCGGGCCGTCCGCGAGGCCGAGAACGAGGGCGCTCTTAACCGATGCCGGGCGGCGGCGATAGGCCCTGAACGCATCCTCCCGCCGCACCGGCGCCGGGGACGGCGTCCGCCCGTCTCAGCAGGTGGCGCGGCCGCACTGGCGCACGCCCGCGATGGTCTTGCGGATCGGCTCCACGCCGACCGCGCCCGGAATGATCTCGTCGCCGATGACGAAGGCCGGGGTGCCCGACAGGCCGAGCTTGTCGCCGAGGCCGACATTCTCCTGGAGCGCCGCCTGGACCTCGGGCGCCTGCATGTCCCGCTGCACCCTGGCGATGTCGACGCCCATCTCCCTGGCGACCGCGAGGGCGCGCTCGCCGTTGACCCGGCCGCGGGATTCGAGCAGGCGGGTGTGGTACTCGAACAGCTTGTCGCCCTTGAGCTGCGCCTTGACCGCCAGCGCCACCTTGCTCGCCTCGACCGATTCCGGGCCGAGCACCGGGAAGTCCTTGAGCACGACCTTCAGCTTCGGGTCGGTTTTCATCACGGTCTGGAGATCGGCGAGCGCCCGCTTGCAGTAGCCGCAATTGTAGTCGAAGAACTCGACCAGGGTGATGTCGCCGTTCGGGTTGCCGGCGACGATGCCGCCGAGGCCGCCATGCAGGGTGTCGCGGCTCTCCTTGAGGGCGCTGGCCTGGGCCTGCCTCTGCACCTCCTGCTGGCGCTTCTCCAGCTCGGTCATCGCCTCCTGGAGGATCTCGGGGTTCTTCAGGAGGTAGTCCTTGATGATGCCCTCGACCGCCTGACGCTGGGCGTCGCTGAACGGCGCCTCGGCGCGCGACGGAGCCGCCAGGGCGACGAGGCCGGTCAGGGCGAGGGCTGGCATCAGGCGGGTCAGGGAGGGCATCGTCGTCCTCTTCGCGGCGGAGCGCCGGCTTGCGGCGCGCGTGATGCCGTGGTGGTTAGGCGGTTTCGCGGCGGCCGGTCAAATCACGCCCGCTCCGATCGCCGCCTGCAGCAACCGGACACGCCATGGCCTCCGACACCCCTCCCCTGTCCCGCCGCGCCGCCCGCGTCGCGCCGTTCCTGGCGATGGACGTGCTCGCGGCCGCCGCCCTGCGGGAGCGCGCGGGCGACCACGTCGTGCACATGGAGGTCGGCCAGCCCTCGGCGCCGGCGCCCCGCGCCGCCCTGGCAGCGGCCCAGGCGGCGCTCGCCTCGGGGCGCATCCCCTACACCGAGGCGCTCGGCATCGCGCCGCTGCGCGAGCGCATCGCCCGCCACTACGCCGACGCCTACGGCCTCGCGGTGGCGCCGGAGCGGGTCGTGGTCACCACCGGCTCCTCGGCCGGGTTCGTGCTCGCCTTCCTCGGCCTGTTCGATGCCGGCGGGCGGGTGGCGATCGCAGCCCCCGGCTACCCGGCCTATCGCAGCGTGCTCCAGGCGGTCGACCTCGAACCGGTCGACCTGCGCCTGCGGGACGAGGACGGCTTCGTGCCGACTCCCGCCCTGGTGCGGGCGGCCCATGCCGAGGCGCCCCTCGACGGCCTCCTGGTGATGAGCCCGGCCAACCCGTCCGGCACGATGATCGACGAGGCCGGCCTCGCGGCCCTCGGCGAGACCTGCCGGGAACTCGGCCTGCGCTTCATCTCCGACGAGATCTACCACGGCCTGACCTACGGCGCCCCGGCCGCGACGGCGCTGGCGGCCGACGACGGCGCCGTCATCATCAACTCGTTCTCGAAATACTACTGCATGACCGGCTGGCGCATCGGCTGGATGGTGGTGCCAGAAGCCCTGGTACGTCCGGTCGAGCGGCTGGCGCAGAACCTGTACATCTCGGCGCCCTACCTGTCGCAGGTCGCGGCGCTCGCCGCCTTCGACGCCACCGAGGAGCTGGAGGCGGTCAAGGCGGATTACGCCCGGGCCCGGTCGCTGCTGCTCAACGAGCTGCCGGGCCTCGGCCTCGGCGACGTCCACCCGGCGGACGGGGCGTTCTACCTCTACGCCGACGTCGCCCGGCTCACCAACGACTCGATCGCCTTCTGTCGCCGGATGCTCGCGGAGGCCGGCGTCGCGGCGACGCCCGGCCTCGACTTCGACCCCGCCGAGGGCGCGCACCACCTGCGCCTCTCCTTCGCCGGCGGCGAGGCCGAGGCGCACGAGGCGGTGCGGCGGCTGCGCGGCTGGCTGCGGTGAGCGGGGCTCCTCAGCCGCGTATGGCGAGGCCGAGGCCGAAGCCGGCCAGCAGGCCGGCGAAGATCCAGCCCTGCACCCGCCGGGCGACGGGATGGCGACGGAGGCCGGGCGTGAGCGACATCCGCAGCAACTTCGCCATCCAGACGGTCAAGGCGGAAGGCCCGCTCCCGCTGGATCACCTCTCGCCCTGACGGGCCGCCGCTGCGGCATGCCGGGTCAGCAATTGGGATTCAGCGCGGTCCCTCCCCGGCGGTCGCCGGGCGGGGCGGGGCCGGCGGCGTCGCGGCGCCGAAATGGTCGGCGAGCTGCGCGCCGGTATAGGTCTCGGAGAAGCTGTCGGGCCGCTCCGGCAGCATGGTGGCGTTCCAGGCTGCCCACGCCGCCTGGAGCCGGGCGAAATCCTCGGGGCGGCGGGTCTTCAGGTTGGCCCGTTCCAGCGGATCGGCGACGACGTCGAACAGGAAGGTGTTGTCGCGCATCCTCAGGTACTTGAGGTCGCCGTCGCGCATCGCCGCCTGAGCGTTGGCGCGGTAGCGCCAGTGGAAGACCCGCGGGTGTCCGGCCGCCTGCCCGGTGAGGATCGGCAGCAGGTCGATGCCGTCAGAGGGATAGGCGGGGTCGGGCGCGGCGCCGGCGGCGGCGAGCAGGGTCGGCAGCCAGTCCATGGTGATCATCGGCTGGGCGGAGACGACGGCCTTCGGCAGCCGCCGCGGCCAGGACACCAGGGCCGGGATGCGCAGGCCGCCCTCCAGCAGCTCGGTCTTGCGCCCGGTGAACGGCCAGGTGTCGGAGAAACGCTCGCCGCCGTTGTCGCTGGTGAACACCACGATGGTGTCCTGCGCCACGCCGTGGCTCTCCAGGGCGTCGAGCACGCGGCCGATCTGGGCGTCCATCTCGGCGACGATCCGCCGGTAGGTCTCCTGGGTGCCGCCGTCGAAGTGGCGCAGGTTGCTGCCGGCGATGCGGCGCGACTCGGCCTCGTCGTCCGGCGTCTCCCACGGCCAGTGCGGGGCGTTGAAATGCAGGCTGAGCAGGAACGGCTGCCCGGCCCGAACCGACGCCCCGATCGTCTCGACCGCGCGCCGTCCGAGCAGGTGGGTGGCGTAGCCGACCTCCTCGATCCGGACGTCGCCGTCCCACAGGTCGGGCCTGTCGTCGGTGCCGCGATGGCTGAAGTAGTCGATGGTGCCGCCGCGAAAGCCCCAGAATGTGTCGTAGCCGCGCTGGAGCGGCCCGAATTCCTGCACGCTGCCGAGGTGCCACTTGCCGACGAGCGCCGTGCGGTAACCGGCCCGGCGCAGCAGCCCCGGCAGGGTCGGGTGCTCGGCCGGGATGCCGCTGGTGAAGCGGGTGGTGACCGGCTCCTCCAGCCCGACCGGCAGGCGGTACTGGTAGCGCCCGGTGATCAGCGCGGTGCGGGTGGCCGAGCAGACCGCCGAGTTGGCGTAGGCGTGCGTGAACCGCACGCCCCGGGCGGCGATCCGGTCGATGTGCGGCGTCGCGAGATCGGGGCGGCCGTAGCAGGCGACGTCGGCATAGCCGAGGTCGTCCGCCATGATGAACACGATGTTCGGCCGCTCCGCCGCCGCCGCGTCGCGCCCGCCGAGGGCCGAGATCGCGGCGCCGGCCGCCGCGCTTCTCAGAACGCGCCTGCGCGTCACTCCCGCCATCGCCGCCTCCCTCACGTGATCCGGAACAGGCTTACCCTGCCGGCTGTCGGGCCAGCAATCGCGCGAAGGATCGATTCCGCGCCGCCACCCCGCCCGGGGGCGCCCGGCATCGCCCTCGACCGGCCGACCCTTGTCCGGGCCCGGACGAGGGGCCGAGGCCCGATGGCCTGCAACCGGACGGCGAAGCCGTCCCCGGTGGTCGTTCTCCAAGTGCCACGTCGCCGGTTTTCCCGCCCCCGGATGGTCCGTGCGGCCCCCGAACGCAGCGGGGCGGCGCCCGGTCTCCCGGACGCCGCCCCTGCCGTCACCCCGTGCAGGTGCTCACTCGCCTTCGATCGCCGCCTTGGTGCGCGACCACCAGCCGGCCCGCTTCGGCCGGTCCGGATCGGGCGGGGTGAGCACGACGGCGACCGGCTCCGGCTCGGGAGCCGGCGGAGGCTCCGCGACGGCCGGCGCCTCGATCGTCGCGGCGGCGAGGGCCTCGCGCTCCTGCGCGGTCGGCTCGCCGGCAGCGAGGTCATGCGACTCGCCGGCGGCAAGGTCGTGCGACTCGCCGGCAGCGAGATCGGGCGTCTCGCTGGCGGGGGCCGGCGCAGCCGCCTCCGGCGGCGGCCCGGCGATCTCGCCGACGGCGACGATCTCCTCCGACAGGGCGTCGGGAACCAGGGTGACCACCGTCGTCGCGGCCGCGGCGTCGGCCCCGGTCACGACCTCGTCGCCGATCGTTCCGCCGGCCTCCTCGGCGCGGTCGCGTCCGCGCCCGCCGCGGCGTCCGCGACGGCGGCGGCGGCCCTGGCCGTCGTCACGGTCGTCGGCTCCCGGCCGGTCGTCCTGCGCCGCCTCGGCCTCGGGCGCCTCGCCATCCTCGGTGATCGGGATCGACACCGCCCCCTCGGCGACGTCCTCCTCGCCCTCGTCCTCACCCTCGGTCTGGCCCTCGTCGTCCGGGCCGCGCTCGCCGCGCGTCCGGCGGCGGCGGCGACGGCGGCGGCGGCGGCCGCCATTCTCGTCGTCGTTCGCGGACGCCTGCTCGGGAGACGTGGCCTCGGCGGCCTCGGCGGCCTCTTCGGTCTCCTCGACGATCTCCTCGTCCTCATCCTCCTCGAGCGGCGGCGGCTCCACCGCTTCGGCGCGGATGCTCGTCACCTGCGGCCGGACCTCCAGCCGCTGGGCCGGGTCGCCACGCTCGAGATGGAACACCGACGTCGCGGCCAGACGCTCGTCGGCCGCGATGATGACCGCGGCGCCGAAGCGGTCCTCCAGCTCGGCGAGGTGGGCCCGCTTCTGGTTGAGGATGTAGAGCGCCACCTCGGTGCGGGTGCGCAGGATCAGGTTGTGGCTGCTCGACTTGAGCAGGGCCTCCTCGATCGCCCGCAGGATCAGCAGCGCGACCGACGCGGTCGCCCGCACGAAGCCCGAGCCGCCGCAATGCGGGCAGGGCACCGACGAGGATTCGAGCACGCCGGTGCGGATGCGCTGGCGCGACATCTCCAGCAGGCCGAACGGCGAGATCCGCCCGACCTGGATGCGGGCGCGATCGTTCTTCAGGCACTCGTTCAGCTTCTTCTCGACGGCGCGGTTGTTGCGCTTCTCCTCCATGTCGATGAAGTCGATGACGATGAGGCCGGCGAGGTCGCGCAGGCGCAACTGGCGCGCCACCTCCTCCGCGGCCTCCAGGTTGGTCTTGAGCGCCGTGTCCTCGATGTCGTGCTCGCGGGTCGCCCGCCCCGAATTGACGTCGATCGAGACCAGCGCCTCGGTCGGGTTGATGACGAGGTAGCCGCCCGAGCGCAGGGAGACGTGGTTGGAGAACATCGCGTCGAGCTGCTGCTCGATCCCGAACCGGGCGAAGATCGGCACCGGATCGCGGTAGGGCCGCACCACCTTGGACTGGCCCGGCATCAGCATCCGCATGAAGTCGCGGGCCTCGCCGTAGGCGTCGTCGCCCGAGACCAGAACCTCGTCGATGTCCTTGTTGTAGAGGTCGCGGATGGCGCGCTTGATCAGCGAACCCTCCTCATAGACCAGCGCCGGGGCCGAGGAGGACAGCGTCAGCTCGCGCACGCTCTCCCACAGCCGCATCAGGTACTCGAAGTCGCGCTTGATCTCCGGCTTGGTGCGCGCGGCGCCCGCCGTGCGCAGGATCACGCCCATCCCGTCCGGCACCTCGAGATCGGTGGCGATCTCCTTGAGGCGCTTGCGGTCGGCCGCGCTGGTGATCTTGCGCGAGATGCCGCCGCCACGCCCGGTATTGGGCATCAGCACCGAGTAGCGGCCGGCCAGCGACAGGTAGGTGGTGAGCGCCGCCCCCTTGGTGCCGCGCTCCTCCTTGACGACCTGGACCAGGATGACCTGACGGCGCTTGATGACTTCCTGGATCTTGTAGTGCCGGCGCGGGGCGCGCGGCCGGTCGGGGATCTCGGCGAGGGCGTCGCCGCGGCCGCCGACCTGTTCGACGACCGGCTCCTCGTGCTCGTCGTCGCCGTCCTCGTCGTCGGAATCCTCCTCGTCCTCGTCGTCGTCCTCCTCGTCATCGGAGGCGTCGTCATCGTCCTCGTCGTCGGATTCGTCCTCGTCGGCCTCGTCCGTCACGTCGGCGACGGGCTGCGGCAGCGCGGTCTCCTCGCCGGCCGCGGCGGCCCCATCCGCGGGCGTGGCGGCCTCCTGCTCCGGCGCGATCCCCGCCGAGCCGTGAAGCGGCGCCTCGGCGACCGGCGCATCCGGGTTGGCGCCGCCGGCCTCCGCCTCGTGCGAGGGCGTGACCTCGTGCGAGGCCGTGACCTCGTGCGGGGTCGCAGCGTCCTGCGGAGCGCCCGCATCGTGCGACTCACCGGCCGCCGGCGATGCGGCAGGCTCGTCCGGGTCCGCGATCCGCGTCGGGAGCGTCTCCGCAGGCGCAGCGGTCTCATGCTCGGATCCGCTGCCGGCGGGCCCGGCATCGTGCTCCGGCGCCGCCTCGGCGGAGGGAGCCGATGCGGTCTCGGCGGCGGGGCGCTCGCCCTGCTCCGGCTCCAGCCCCTCGGCCGGGGCGGTCACGACCGCGTCGGGGCGCGCAGAAGCGGCCTCGGCGCGGCGGCGGCGGCGACCGCGGCGGCGGCGGTCGTCCTGCTCGCGCTCGGGGCGCTCCGAACGCTCGGGGCGCTCGTCGTGCTCACGCTCGGCCCGGGCCTCCTCCTCGAGGAGCGCCATCCGGTCGGCGATCGGGATCTGGTAGTAGTCGGGATGGATCTCGCTGAAGGCGAGGAAGCCGTGGCGGTTGCCGCCATACTCGACGAAGGCGGCCTGGAGCGACGGCTCCACCCGGGTGACCTTGGCGAGGTAGATGTTGCCGCGCAATTGGCGGCGGTTAGCGGCCTCGAAGTCGAATTCCTCGACCTTCGACCCCTTGACCGTCACCACCCGGGTCTCCTCCGGGTGGGCGGCATCGATGAGCATCTTGTTGGCCATGACGTTCTTTCGGCATGGCGTGTGGCGGCAGCGTCGCGGGATCCGACCGTGCCGCGGAGGATCGCGCTTCCGGCAGGAAGGCTCCTCCGCCCGCAACGGCGCTGTCTGGCCGCGACCGCGAGGTCACGGCAGGAGGTGTCGGGCTGGGGCTGCCGTCAAACGCCGCTGCGCGCAATCCTGCGCGCGAGGGGTTGACACAGGCCGGGAGCAGGAAGCGTGAACGGGCGCGACGCCGATCGCGCGCGCCGGGGACGGCAGCAACGGAATCCGTAGCTGTGCGTCCACGCATGGTCTCACCGGCCTCTTGAAACGACGGGCCGGCAGGAGCCGGCCGCTTGGAAATAGGCGGTGACGCCCGTGAGGGAGCGCCGCCGCTGGCGAAAACGATTCCTGCCCGGCCTGGCGGACCTGCCGCCTGGCGAGAAGCCGGCGACGAACGCCGCGGACATCTCGGAACGCCCGGGCGAGCCCGCGGGCCGCGACGGAGAGCCGGCGGCATCGGGCAGGGATCCCCACCATTAAAGAGTGTTCCGCCGTTATGGCAAGCACGATCACCGGGGTCTCGCCTGTGCCCTGTGGGCAACAAGAGCCGGCGCGGTGATCCGGCGGGTTTGCGAAGCGTTAACCACGAACCGGCAATCCCGTAGGGGGATGTCGACGAGCCGCGAAGCCATGCCGATACGCGCCTGCCCGAGCCACCTCCTGCGCCTCATCCCGTGCCCCGGGCCGCGCCTCAGGACCTGGGCCGCCATCCTGCTGGCGGCCCTGCCGGCGGTGCCCGCGACCGCGGCGGGCCCGGCCGAGGCACCGGCGGTCGCGATCGCGGCGGAGACCGCGCCCGCAGCCGAGGGCGGCAGCCGCCTCACCGTCGTGCTGTCGCGGCCGGTCGAGGCGCGGGCCTTCGTGATGGAGCGGCCGGACCGGGCGATCATCGAACTGCCCGAGGTCAACTTCCAGCTTCCGCCGCAGACCGGCCGGCGCCGCGAGGGCGTGATCGGCTCCTACCGCTACGGCCTGTTCGCCCCGGGCCGCTCGCGCATCGTCATCGACCTCGCCCAGACCGCCACGATCGCCCGCGTCGCCACCACGCCGCGGGCGCGCGACGGCGCCACCCTGCTCACCATCGATCTCGCCCGCAGCGACCGCGACGGCTTCCGCCGCGCCGCGGTCGTCCCGGCCCCGCCGCCGGAGACGCCGGCGGCCTCCGCGGAAACCGGCGATGCGCGCCCGCTGGTCATCGTCGATGCCGGCCACGGCGGCACCGATCCCGGCGCCATCGCGGCCAACGGCGCCTTCGAGAAGGACATCGTGTTCGGGGTGGCGCAGGACCTGGTGCGCCGCCTGGAGGCGGGCGGACGCCTGCGGGTGCGCATGACCCGCGACCGCGACGTGTTCGTGCCCCTCGCCGAGCGGGTGCGGATCGCCCGCGAGGCCCGGGCCGACCTGTTCGTGTCGATCCACGCCGATTCGATCTCGGCGGCGCCCCAGGTGCGGGGCGCCACGATCTACACCGGGTCCGAGCGGGCGACCGATGCCGAATCGGCCCGTCTCGCCGACCGCGAGAACAAGGCCGACGCCGCGGCGGGCGCCGATGCCGGCGAAGGCCCGGGCGACGTCGCCGACATCCTCCAGGAACTCACCCTGCGCGAGACCCGCGGCTTCTCGGCCCGGTTCGCGCAGGGGCTGCGCACCCGCCTCGGCCGGGTGATGGAGATGAGCGCCAAGCCCCACCGCGAGGCCGGGTTCAAGGTGCTGCGCTCGCCCGACGTGCCCTCGGTCCTCGTCGAACTCGGCTACCTGTCGAGCCAGCGCGACCTCGACCTGCTGCTGTCGGAGGAGTGGCGCGGCCGCGTCACCGCCGAGATGAGTTCGGCGATCGAGACCTTCTTCGCCGGCCGACAGAGCCAGGGCCCGGCGCTGGCCGAGAGCGCCGCGTCCTCCGGGCGCTCGGCGACCGCCTCGCGCTGAACCCGGAACGGGCTTTCCGGCCTCCGGGACCGCGCCCCGGACCCGGGACGCCCCAGTTTCACCATAGATCCCGTGTCGATAGACCCCGTCGACGCCCCATGATCCGCCGCCCTCGCCCCGTGCCCTCCCGGCCCGCGGACGAGGCTTGCCGGCGGTCGCCGCGAGGCGCAACCTCCCGCCCCTGCGGCGGCACCATCGACGGATCGGGTTCGGATGCGCTTCGTCCTACGTTTCTTCGGCTTCCTGTTCAGCATCGCCGCGCTGCTGGTGGTCATCGGCTCGGCGGCGGCGGGCTACTTCTTCTGGAAGTACTCGCAGGACCTGCCGGACCACGCCGCGCTCGCCAACTACGAGCCGCCGGTGATGACCCGCGTCCACGCCGCCGACGGCAGCCTGCTCGCCGAGTACGCCCGCGAGCGCCGGCTCTACCTGCCGATCCAGGCGATGCCGAAGATCGTGGTCGCGGCCTTCCTGTCGGCCGAGGACAAGAACTTCTACAAGCACGGCGGCATCGACCCCGAGGGCGTCGTCCGCGCCATCGTCACCAACGCGTCCAGCGGCAAGAAGCAGGGCGCCTCGACCATCACCCAGCAGGTCGCGAAGAACTTCCTGCTGTCCAACGAGCAGACCCTCGACCGCAAGGTCCGCGAGGCGCTGATCGCGCTGCGCATCGAGTCGACCTACTCGAAGGACAAGATCCTCGAACTCTACCTCAACGAGATCTTCCTCGGCACGATCGTGCCGGGCCGCAACCTGCACGGCATCGCGGCGGCGGCGCTCGACTATTTCGGCAAGTCGGTGCACGAGCTGACGATCCACGAGGCGGCCTACCTCGCGGCGCTACCGAAGGGCCCGAACAACTACCACCCCTATCGCAAGACCCAGGCGGCGCTGGCGCGGCGCAACGAGATCATCGGCCTGATGGCCCAGAACGGGTACATCACCCGCGAGGAGGCCGAGTCCGAGCGCAAGCTGCCGCTCGGCGTCAACCCGCGCAGCGTCTCGCCGAACACCGCGAGCGCGAACTACTTCGCCGAGGAAGTGCGGCGCGAGATCTCCGAGCGCTACGGCGAGAAGAAGCTCTACGAGGGCGGCCTGTCGGTGCGCACCACCCTCGACCCGAAGATGCAGGCCCAGGCCCGCCGCGCCCTGATCGACGGGCTGGTGCGCTACGACCAGGCCCGCGGCTGGCGCGGCCCGCAGACCCGCGTCGACCTCGCCGGGCGCGACTGGGGCATGGCGGTGGCCGAGGTGCCGGCGCTCGGCGACGTGCAGCCGTGGCGGCTCGCGGTGGTGCTCGACACCGCCGGCGGCCGGGCGCAGATCGGCCTCCAGCCGCGGCGCGAGAGTTCGGGTCAGGTGTCGAAGGAGCGCGAGACCGGCACCATCACCGCCGAGGGCGTGCGCTGGACCGGCCGCGGCATCGCCTCGGCGCTGAGCCCCGGCGACGTGGTCTACGTCGAGCGCCTGGAGGGTGCCGGGACGACCTACCGCCTGCGCCAGATCCCCGAGGTCTCCGGGGCCATCGTGGCGATGGACCCCTACACGGGCCGCGTCCACGCGATGGTCGGCGGGTTCTCCTACGACGAGAGCGAGTTCAACCGCGCCACCCAGGCGATGCGCCAGCCGGGCTCGTCGTTCAAGCCGCTCGTCTACTCGGCGGCGCTCGACAACGGCTACACCCCGTCCTCGATCGTCCTCGACACCCCGATCACCATCGAGGCCGGCCCGGGCCAGGAGGCGTGGTCGCCGTCGAACTACGACGGCAAGTCCGGCGGTCCCCACACCCTGCGCTACGGCATCGAGCACTCGAAGAACCTGATGACGGTGCGGCTGGCCAAGGATGTCGGCATGCCGCTGATCGCCGAGTACGCCCGCCGCTTCGGCGTCTACGACGACATGCTGCCGGTGCTGCCGATGTCGCTCGGCGCCGGCGAGACCACCGTGATGCGGATGGTCACCGCCTACTCGATGCTCGCCAACGGCGGCCGGCGCATCCGCCCGACCCTCATCGACCGCATCCAGGACCGGGTCGGCGAGACGATCTACCGCCACGACAACCGCAAGTGCATCGGCTGCGACGCCGAGAAGTGGTCGGGCCAGGACGAGCCGAAGCTGGTGGACGATTCCGAGCAGGTGCTCGACCCGCTCACCGCCTACCAGATCACCTCGATCATGGAGGGCGTGGTCCAGCGCGGCACCGCCACCATCCTGAAGGAGATCGGCAAGCCGCTCGCCGGCAAGACCGGCACCACCAACGACGCCAAGGACGCGTGGTTCGTCGGCTTCTCCCCCGACCTCGCGGTCGGCATCTACATCGGCTTCGACAAGCCGCGCTCGCTCGGCGACCGCGCCACCGGCGGCGGCCTCGCCGCCCCGATCGCCCGCGACTTCCTGAAGGTCGCCCTCAAGGACAAGCCGCCGACCCCGTTCCGGGTGCCGCCGGGCATCAAGCTGATCCGGGTCAACCTCGCCTCGGGCCAGCGCGCCGGCGGCGAGGGCGGCATCCTCGAGGCGTTCAAGCCCGGCACCGCCCCGCCGGACGCCTACTCGGCCCCGCCGAGCGCGCCCGCCGCGAGCGCAGCCCCGCCCGACGCCGACCGCGCCGCCCAGGCGGGCGGGCTGTACTGACGGCGGGCCGGGACACCAGACACGAACGAAGCCGGCGCGGGAGCGATCCCGCGCCGGTTTCGTTTTCGGCATCAATTCGCTCGAAACACTGCCGCCCCGTCCCTGTGGGGTACCGTCAGGGAAAGAAAAGCGCCGACTGTCTCCTCTCCCCGCAGGCGCAGGGCTGTCTGATTTTACAGGGGATCTTCCCCGGACAGCCCTGCCTCAGGCGGGGGGAGGGTTCGACCCGCCGCCGCCGCCCTCACTCCGACGTCAGCGGCGTCCCGGTCTCGGCGGCCGTGTCGGACACGGAATCGGCGACCGTCTCGCCCTGCGCCTCCACTACCGCCGCCGCGGTGATGTTGACGATGCCCCGCGCCGTCACCGAGGGGGTGAGGATGTGGGCGGGCTTGGCCGGGCCGAGCAGCAGCGGGCCGACCGGGAGCGCGTCGGCCAGCACCTTCGAGAACTGGAACGCGATGTTGGCGGCATCCAGACTCGGCATGATCAGCACGTTGGCCTCGCCCCTGAGGCGCGAGCCCGGCAGCACCCGGTCGCGGATCATCTGCGACAGGGCGGTGTCGGCGCCCATCTCGCCGTCGGCCTCGAGGTCCGGCGCCCGCTCGCGGATCAGCGTGAAGGCGTGGCGCATCTTGCGCGCCGAGGGGGTGTCGGACGAGCCGAAATCCGAGTGGCTGACGAGCGCGATCTTCGGGGTGAGGCCGAAGCGGCGCGCGGTGTCGCCGCAGGCGATGGCGACGTCGGCGATCTCCTCGGCGCTCGGCTCGGGCCGGACATGGGTGTCGGCGATGAAGTAGGCGCCCTTCGAGGTCACGATCAGGCTGAGTGCCGCGAAGTCGCGGGCGCCGGGCGCGAGGCCGATGATGTCGCGGATGTGCTTGACCCGGCTGTCGAACCGGCCCTCCAGGCCGCAGATCAGCGCGTCGGCCTCGCCGCGGCGCACCGCCAGCGCCCCGATCACCGTGGTGTTGGTGCGCACCAGGGTGCGGGCGGCGTCGGGCGTCACGCCCTTGCGCCCGGCGATGTCGAGATAGGTCGAGACGTAGGCGCGGTAGCGCGGGTCGTCCTCGGGGTTGATGAGGTCGAACTCGCGCCCGATCTGCATCGACAGGCCGAAGCGCTTCAGGCGGGTCTCGATCACGTTCGGGCGGCCGACCAGGATCGGCTTGGCCAGCCCCTCCTCGACGATCGCCTGGACCGCGCGCAGGACGCGCTCGTCCTCGCCCTCGGCGTAGATCACCCGGCGCGGGTCCTGCTTGGCCTTGGTGAAGACCGGCTTCATGATGAAGCCGGAGCGGTGCACGAACCGGTCGAGCGACTCGGCGTAGGCGTCGAGATCCTCGACCGGGCGCCGGGCGACGCCGGACTCCATCGCGGCCTTCGCGACCGCGGGCGCGATGCGCAGGATCAGCCGCGGATCGAACGGGCTCGGGATCAGCGAATGCGGGCCGAACGGCCGCGCCTCGCCGCCGTAGGCGCGGGCGACGACGTCCGAGGGCGTCTCCCGGGCGAGCCCGGCGATCGCCTTCACGGCCGCCGCCTTCATCTCCTCGTTGATCGTCGTCGCGCCCACATCCAGCGCGCCGCGGAAGATGTAGGGGAAGCACAGGACGTTGTTGACCTGGTTCGGGAAATCCGACCGCCCGGTGCAGATCATCGCGTCCGGCCGCTTCTCCTCGGCGAGGTTCGGCATGATCTCCGGGTAGGGGTTGGCGAGCGCCAGGATCATCGGCCTGGGCGCCATCTGCTCGAGCAGCTCGGGCTTGAGCACGCCGCCGGCGGAGAGGCCGAGGAAGACGTCGGCGCCCGGGATGACCTCGGCGAGGGTCCGGGCCTCGGTCGGCTGGGCGTAGGTCGCCTTCCAGCGGTCCATCAGGCTGGTGCGGCCCTCGTAGACCACGCCCTCGATGTCGGTGACGAAGATGTTCTCGCGCCGCGCGCCGAGCGAGACGAGCTGGTTGAGGCAGGCGAGCGCCGCCGCCCCGGCGCCGGAGGTGACGATCTTGACCTCGGACAGCGGCTTGCCGGCCAGTTCGAGGCCGTTGAGCACCGCCGCCGCCACGATGATCGCGGTGCCGTGCTGGTCGTCGTGGAAGACCGGGATGTTCATCCGGGCCCGGCAGCGCTCCTCGACCTCGAAGCACTCGGGCGCCTTGATGTCCTCCAGGTTGATGCCGCCGAAGGTCGGCTCCAGCGCCGCCACCACCTCGACGAGCTTGTCGACGTCGGTCTCGGCCAGCTCGATGTCGAACACGTCGATGCCGGCGAACTTCTTGAACAGGACCGCCTTGCCCTCCATCACCGGTTTCGAGGCGAGCGGGCCGATATTGCCGAGGCCGAGCACGGCGGTGCCGTTCGAGACCACGGCGACGAGGTTCTGGCGCGCGGTGAGGGTCGCGGCCTCGTCGGGGTCGGCGGCGATGGCCTCGCAGGCGGCGGCGACGCCGGGGGAATATGCGAGGGCGAGATCGCGCTGGTTGCCCAAGGGCTTGGTCGGCTGGATCTCCAGCTTTCCGGGGCGCGGATTGCGGTGATAGAAGAGCGCGCCATTCTTGAGATCTTCCGACATGTTGCCGCCCACAGCGTTCTCTCCTCGGATCGCGCGCCTTCTCGCCGCAGGCCCGCGCGGCGCGGCGTGACCGATTTCCTGCACCGCCTCCTTCCAGGGCGCAACCCTCACAACGAGACCCAACGGCATCTCGCCAAGCTCGCGCGACGCCACGGCTTCATCATCGGCCCGTTCTCCTACGGCAGGCCGAAGGTGCGCTTCGCCGGATCGGGCGCTCGACTGACGATCGGCCCGTATTGCTCGATCGCCGACAAGGTCGAGATCCTGCTCGGCGGCGACCACCGCACCGACTGGGTCTCGACATACCCGTTCGGGGCACTGCCGGGATTGTGGCCGGACGTGCCGGTGCCGGGGGATCGCGAGATCAGCCGCGGCGACGTGACGATCGGGGCCGACGTCTGGCTCGGCTCGGGCTGCCTGATCCGGTCCGGCGTCACCCTCGGCCCCGGCGCGGTGGTGGCGGCCCGCGCGGTCGTCACCCGCGATGTCCCGGCCTACGCGGTGGCTGCCGGCAACCCGGCCCGCATCGTGCGCCACCGCTTCGCGCCCGAGATCGTCGCGGCGCTGGTCGACACCGCGTGGTGGGAGCTGCCGCCGGAGCGGGTGCGGGCGCTGGTGCCGCTGCTGCAGAGCGGACGGGTGGAGGAACTGATCGCGGCGTTGCGGGCGGAGAGCCCTCGGGGAGTCAACTCCGCCGGCTGACCACGGGCGAACCCTTCCCCTTTGCGGCAGGCTGTCCGGGGAAACGGAAAGGCACTGGTCTTCTCCTCTCCCCGCGGGCGGGGAGAGGAGGACGTCGCCCGCAACAGTCAGGCGGCGCTACTCCTCTCCCCGCGGGCGGGGAGAGGAGAGATCCCGCCCCAATCCCGTCGACGAACGCTTCCCCGGACAGCCCTGCCTTTGCGGGGGAGGATCAGGGCGTGCGCTGATATCATCAGGTCAGCCCGCCGGCCGCCTCACCAGGGCGAGGCCGACTCCCAGCGCCACCATCGCGGCGCCCGATCCCTCGCGCAGGCGGCGGATCAGGGTTGGCCGCGCCGCGGCGCCGTCCCGGATGCCGCCCGCCGCGCAGGCGACCACGATGTCGACGAGCGTGTTCAGGGCCACCGAGACGAAGCCGAGCACGCAGAACTGCACCGCGACAGGGCCCGCCGGATCGACGAATTGCGGGACGAAGGCGAGGAAGAACGCCGCCGTCTTCGGGTTCAGCGCCTCGACCAGCACCCCCTCGCGGAACGCGCGCCAGGACCCGATCGGAGGGGCCGGAGTTGCCCCGGACAGGGCGACCGCGGCCTCGCGACGGGCGCTCCGGATGGTCCGGAGCCCGATCCACACGAGGTAGGCCGCGCCGACGAGCTTCAGGGCGGTGAACCACTCGGCGCTCGCCAGGACGACGGCCGAGACGCCGAGGGCGCCGGCGGCGACGTGGACCATGCCGCCGAGCCCGGTCCCGAGACTGGAGGCGACGCCCTCGGCGCGGCCACCGGCGAGCGTGCGCGCGGCGACGTAGAAGATCCCGGGACCGGGCGTGACGGCGAGCACCAGGGCGGCGGCGCAGAACAGGGCGAGCTGAGTCAGGTCCGGCATCCCGGTGCCCTCACGCGGGGATCAGGGTGGCGGCTTCGCGGTCGGAGGCGGCCGGGCTCGCCGCGAGCCCGGCCGCCACGCCGGCGCGGTCGGCCGCGCTCCGGTTCTGGCTCATCTTGCGCTTGCCCTCCAGGCGGGTGATCGGCATGCGCAGCCCGACGATGCCGCGCAGTTGCGCGGCGATGAACGCGGCCGGGGCGTCGCCCACCGCCCAGGGGGCGGTCCTCGGCGCCTCGTGCAGGGTCGTCAGGCGCGTCACGGCGTCGAGCAGCCTCTGCGCATCCTCGAAGAACTCGACCGGGCCGTGGGCATGGACCGCGACGTAGTTCCAGGTCGGCACCACCTTTCCGGTCTCCCGCTTGGTCTCGTACCAGGACGGCGTGACGTAGGCGTCCGGGCCCATGAACACCGCCAGCCCCTCGCCCAGCGGCGGCACCCGCCACTGCGGGTTGGCCCTGGCGAGATGGCCGTAGATCACGCCGTGCTCGCCCTCGGTCTCGTCGACGAACAGCGGCAGCGGCGTCACGAGCGGCCCGTCCGCCGTCGCGGTGACGAAGTTCGCCAGCCGCGCCGCGCGCATGGTTGCCAGCAGGCCGGGCCGGTCGTCGTCCCGGAAGGCGGGGGGCGTGTACATCGGAGAACTCCTTGAACGGCCGGAGAGATGCCGGCAATCTGGCCCGCGAGGAACGTCCAGTTTCGCGAGTTCGCCATGGGCCAGTCGGCGGAGGACGGCGTCGCGCGCCGGATCGTCGCGGCGATCAAGCGGCAGGTCCATGCCGGGACCTACCAGCCCGGCGACCGGCTTCCGTCCACCCGGGCCTTCGCCGCCGAGTGGGGCGCCTCGCGGACCACGGTGACGGCGGCCTACGGCCAGTTGATCGCCGAGGGCTACCTCGCGACCCGGCCGGGCGCGCGGGCGGTGGTGGCCGGCGGACTCGCGCCGCCGCCGGAGCCGGCGGGCTCGCCGGAGGCGCGGCCTCCCCGGCTCTCGGCCTTCGCGCAGCGCCTGCTCGACCTGCCCCCGCCGGCCGCGACGGAGGCGCACCGGATCGCGGATCTCCGCTACGGCGACCTGTCGGCCGCGGACTTCCCGGTCCTGACCTGGCGGCGCGCCCTGAACGCCGCCACCCTGCGGCGCGGGGCGCGGCTGCGCTACGACGATCCGCAGGGCTCGGCCGCCCTGCGGGGGGAACTCCAGGGCTACCTGTGGCGGGCCCGGGGCATCCACTGCACGCCGGACGACATCGTGATCGTCAACGGCTCGCAGCAGGGGCTCGACCTCTGTGCGCGGCTGCTGCTCGATCCCGGCGACCGCTTCGTGATCGAGAATCCCGGCTACGCCCTCGCCCGCCACGCCTTCCTGGCCGCCGGGGGCGTCGCGGCCCCGGTCCCGGTCGACGGGGAGGGGATCCGGACGGACGACCTGCCGGCGGCGCGGCTGGCCTACGTCACGCCATCGCACCAGTACCCGCTCGGCGGCGTGCTGTCGGCACCGCGGCGGCGCGCCCTGGTGGCCTGGGCCGTGCGGACGAAGGCCTGCCTCGTCGAGGACGATTACGACGGAGAGTACCGGCACGACGTCGCGCCGATCCCGCCGCTGCGCAGCCTCGACCCCGAGGTGGTGATCTATGTCGGCACGGTGTCGAAGACGCTCTCGCCGACCCTGCGGCTCGGCTACCTCGTCGTCCCCACCGCCCTGCGCCGCGCCTTCGCGGAGGCGAAGCGGCTGACCGACCGCCACACGCCCCTCGCGGAGCAGGACGCCCTCGCCGGCCTGCTGGCGAACGGCGCCTACGAGCGGCATGTCCGCGGGATGCGCAAGCGCAACGCCGCGCGCCGGGCGGCGCTCCTGCGGGCGCTGGCGGAGGCGTTCGGTCCGGCCGTCACGGTCGTGGGCACCGACGCCGGGCTGCACGTCGTCGCGTGGTTCGACGGGTTCTCCGCCGACCGCGAGGCCGCGCTGGTCGCCGCCGCGCGCGCGGCCGGGATCGGCCTCTACCCGATCTCGCCGCTCTACGACCCGGCCGGGCCCCACCCCTCTGTCGCCGGCTTCGTCCTGGGCTATGCCGGGTTGAGCGAAGGGGAGCTTCGGCGGGGCGTGGCGGCCCTGGCGGCGGTCGTCGCCGGGCAGCGGTGACCGATCACCCGCACGGTGCGGGAGCGAACCGGCACCGGGGGTGCCTCATCCCTCCCCCACCCCCTCGCGCTCCAGAGCGCGCTTCCCCCGCAGGGCGGCCAGCGCCCCGGCGGCGGAGCCGGCGTAGCGCTCGATCCGGGCGCGGCGGAGGCCGAGCAGGGCCAGCGCCGCCTTGCCGGCATTGGTGGCGAAGGTCGCCAGGGCCGGGTCGGGCAGGCCGTACTTGCGGGCGACGTAGGAGCGCGACCAGGCGAGGTGCCAGCGGGCGCGCAGGACCCGTCCGGGCTCCGGCGCGCTCGACGCGCCGCGGCCGTGCAGGGCCTCGGCGGCGTGGACGTGGACCAGGGCGAGGCCGGCATCGGCGATCCGCCGGCAGAGGTCGTCGTCCTCGTAGAACAGGAAGATCTCGTCGTCGAAGCCGCCGAGGTCGAGGAAGAGTTCGCGGCGGATCATCAGGCAGGCGCCGGACAGGAACGGCGCGCAGGCGTCGCCCTCCGGCGGCACGAGGCGCCCGCCCGGGTTGGTGAGATAGGGCGCGAGCAGCGAGCGGGCCTGGAAGAAGAACCGCCCGTCCGGCTCGACGATCCGGGGGGCGTAGAGCCCGGCCTCCGGGTAGCGCGCCGCCGCAGCGAGCAGCGCGTCGGCGGCGCCCGGCCGCAGGGTCACGTCCGGGTTGAGGATCAGGACGTGGCCGGCGCCCGCCGCGGCCCGCACCCCGGCATTGTTGGCCCGGCCGTAGCCCTGGTTGCGGGGCAGCCGCAGCACCCGGGCGCCGGCGGACTCGGCCAGGGCGGCCGAGCCGTCGCGGCTGGCATTGTCGACCACGATCGCCGGGACGTGCTCGCGGGCGAGCGCCGCGAGGCAGCCCGGCAGCACCGTCTCGCTGTCGTGCGCGACCACGACCGCGACGAGGCTCGCCACGGCTCGACGCTCCGGTCAGGCCGGCTTCTGCGGCAGGTTGAGGCGGATGTGCAGCTCGCGCAACTGCTTGGGGGTGACCTCGGAGGGCGCGCTCATCATCAGGTCCTCGGCGCGCTGGTTCATCGGGAACAGCACCACCTCGCGGATGTTCGGCTCGTGGCAGAGCAGCATCACGATGCGGTCGACCCCCGGCGCGATGCCGCCGTGCGGCGGCGCGCCCATGCGCAGCGCGTTGAGCATGCCGCCGAACTTGGCCTCCAGCACGTCACGGCCGTAGCCGGCGATGCCGAACGCCTTCTCCATCACGTCGGGGCGATGGTTGCGGATCGCGCCCGAGGACAGCTCGATGCCGTTGCAGACGATGTCGTACTGGAACGCCTTGATGTCGAGGATCGTCCCGGCGTCGGAGGGGTCGAGCGCCAGGAAGGCGTCGTGCTCGAAGTTCGGCATCGAGAACGGGTTGTGCGAGAAGTCGACCCGCTTCTCGTCCTCGTTCCATTCGAACATCGGGAAGTCGGTGATCCAGCAGAACGCGAACTGGTCCTTGTCGCACAGGCCGAGTTCGTCGCCGATGCGGATGCGCGCCTTGCCGGCGAGCGCCGCCGCCTTGGCCTCGGTGCCGGCGGAGAAGAACACCGCGTCGCCGGCCCTGGTCCCGGTCTTGGCGGCGATCAGCGCCTGGACCTCGGCCGGGATGAACTTGGCGATCGGCCCCTTGCCGGCGAGCGTCCCGCCGTCGTCCTCGAACACGATGTAGCCGAGGCCGGGCGCGCCCTCGCCGCGGGCCCAGTCGTTGAGCCTGTCGAAGAACGAGCGCGGCTGCGCCCCGGCGCCGGTGGCGGGGATCGCCCGCACCACGCCGCCGGACTTGATGACGCCCTTGAACGCCTTGAACTCGACCTCGTCGCGGGCGAACTCGTCGGTGACGTCGGCGATGACGAGCGGGTTGCGCAGGTCCGGCTTGTCGACGCCGTATTTCAGCATCGCCTCGGCGTAGGGGATGCGCGGGAATCGCGGCGTCACCCGCCAGCCGTCGGCGAACTCCTCGAACACCCCGCGCAGGACCGGCTCGACGGCCTGGAACACGTCTTCCTGGGTGACGAAGCTCATCTCGATGTCGAGCTGGTAGAACTCGCCCGGGGAGCGGTCGGCGCGGGCATCCTCGTCGCGGAAGCACGGCGCGATCTGGAAGTAGCGGTCGAAGCCCGCGATCATCGTGAGCTGCTTGAACTGCTGCGGCGCCTGCGGCAGGGCGTAGAACTTGCCCGGATGCAGCCGCGACGGCACCAGGAAGTCGCGCGCGCCCTCCGGCGACGAGGCGGTCAGGATCGGGGTCTGGAACTCGAAGAACCCGCCCTCGCGCATCCGCCGGCGCAGCGAATCGATGATCGCCCCGCGCTTCATGATGTTGGCGTGCAGCTTCTCCCGGCGCAGGTCGAGGAAGCGGTACTTGAGCCGGGTCTCCTCGGGGTAGTCGTGGTCGCCGAAGACCGGCATCGGCAGCTCGGCCGCCGGCCCGAGCACTTCGAGATCGGTGATGGCGACCTCGACCGCGCCGGTCGGCAGTTCGGCGTTCTCGGTGCCGGCAGGGCGCTGGCGCACCCGGCCGTCGATGCGCACGACCCATTCCGAGCGCACGCCCTCCGCCGCCTTGAAGGCCGCCGAGTCGGCGTCGACGACGCACTGGGTCACGCCGTAATGGTCGCGCAGGTCGATGAACAGAACCCCGCCGTGATCGCGGATGCGGTGGCACCAGCCCGACAGGCGGGCGGTCGAGCCGACATCGGACGGGCGAAGCGCCCCGCAGGTATGGGTACGATAACGATGCATGGCGGCTTCTTCGGCGGTTTCTTCGGTGAAGCGGGGTCCGGCGCGGCGGGGCGCGAGCGGCGGCACGGTCCCGGATGAGGCTGCGGCACCCATTCACGCACCGGCGCCCAAGTCAAGCGGTGCACCACCGGCGCAATCCCGCCGTGCCCCGGTCCAGAGAGGCGGAAAACGCTTTAAGAACATAAAGAGAACGACTATATCAGACCCATGTTCGACAACGCCTTTTTCCCCCTCGACGAGGCCCCTGCCGGGGCCTGTCCCGCTCCCGCCGCCGGACCGGAGCCTCCGGCCTCGACGCCCTTCGTCGAGCGCCGGGACGGCGCCTGGCGCGTGCTGCCGCTCGAAGGCCGGTTCGAGCTGGTCTACGAGGACGGCAACGGCGCCTGGAGCGTGCGGCGCCTCGCGGCGCACGAGCTGAAGATCGGCCCCGGCCGGGTCCTGGTCGGCGGCACCGACCGCGACCGCGACGGTTATCGCGGCTTCCGGGCCGACCGCATCCATCGCCTGACCGACCGCGACAGCGGCGAGCGGGTGGAGCGCAACATCCTCGACTGGCTCACCCGCCGGGCCGAGGCGACGCGGAAGGCGCGGGCGGCGGCCCTGCGCAGGACGGCCCGGGCGGCGACGCGGCGCGTCGGCGCCTGACCGCCCGTGTCCGTCAATGCGCCGGGGGAAGGTAGCGGATCGCCGCGATGAGGATCCCCCCGAGAGCCAGGAGCATCGCCCCGAGCTTGACCGTCATCTTCTGTTCGAGGAGCCTCATCTCGGCACGGATGTCGGCCATCTCCAACCGGACCGCGGCAAATTCAGCCTTCGTCTCGGAGCGCACGGTTGCGAACTCTGTCTTCATCTCGGAACGCACGGCCGCGAACTCGGCTTTCGTCTCCATCCGGAGGGCGCCGATCTCCGAACGGACGGCCGCGAACTCGGTCTTCGTCTCTGTCCGGAGGGCGCCGATCTCCGAACGGACCGCCGCGAACTCGGTCTTCGTCTCTGTCCGGAGGGCGCCGATCTCCGAACGGACCGCCGCGAACTCGGTCTTCGTCTCTGTCCGGAGGGCGCCGATCTCCGAACGGACCGCCGCGAACTCGGCCTGCACCTCCGTCTTCGCCGGGAGCCCCTCCCGGACCGCCTCGGCAATCGCCGCCGTCAGCCCCTCCGCCTGCTCGGCCGAGAATTGCGCGGTGTCCCGCAGGCTGCGGGCGAATTTCAGGGTATCGAAGGCCGCCAGACTCATGCGGATTCCATAGCACGGGCGGAGCGATCGTCACAGGTCTTCCCTTGGGTCAGGCAGGCCGGTGCCACGCCCGTCCCCGCACGGTGAACCCGGGGCAGGGAGCGAGCCGCGCGAGCGCGCCGGGGATCGAAGAATGACGGGGACCGGTGCCGCATCCGCCTCGCGCTCGCCGATTCGCTCGGCTATAGTCGGAGATCATGAAACTGATCACCTCGACGGACGAACTCGTCGCCGCCTGCGCGCACTTCGCCACGCAATCCTTCGTGACCGTCGACACGGAGTTCATGCGCGAGACGACCTACTACCCGAAGCTGTGCCTGATTCAGATCGCGGCGCCGGACGGCGCGACCGCGCTCGTCGATCCGCTGGCGGCGGGCATCGACCTCGCGCCGTTCTTCGCGCTGATGGGCGACGAGGGGGTGCTGAAGGTCTTCCACTCCGCCCGGCAGGACCTGGAGATCATCTGGCTTCTCGGCGGGCTGCTGCCGCAGCCGTTCTTCGACACCCAGGTCGCCGCGATGGTGTGCGGCTACGGCGACTCGGTCTCCTACGAGCAACTGGTCAACGACGTCGCCAAGGCGAAGATCGACAAGTCGTCGCGCTTCACCGACTGGTCGCGCCGGCCGCTCTCCGACGCCCAGCTCGCCTACGCGCTGTCCGACGTGACCCATCTGGTCAAGGTCTACGAGGTTCTGGCGCGCCAGCTCCTCGCCACCGACCGTGGCCTGTGGCTCGACGAGGAGATGGCGGTTCTCACCTCGCCCGACACCTACCGAGCCGACCCGGAGCAGGCGTGGCGGCGCCTCGCCGGGCGGATGCGCAAGGCGCGCGAGGTCGCGGTGCTGATGGAAGTCGCCGCCTGGCGCGAACGCGAGGCGCAGAGCCGCAACGTGCCGCGCGGGCGGATCCTGAAGGACGAGGCGGTGCTCGACGTCGCCACCTCGGCGCCGCGCAGCATCGAGGCGCTCGGCCGCCTGCGCTCGATCCCGACCGGCTTCGAGCGTTCCAAGACCGGCACCGACATCCTCGCCGCCGTGGAGCGCGGGCTCGCCCGCGACCCGGCCACGGTGCCGATGCCCGACCGCGCCCGGGCGCGCGGCGGCGGCAACGGCGCCGTGGTCGAGCTGCTCAAGGTGCTGCTCAAGGCGGTGTGCGAGGAGGAAGGGGTCGCCCCGAAGATCATCGCCACGGTGGACGACCTGGAGACCCTCGCCGACGACGACCACGCCGACATCCCGGTGCTGCACGGCTGGCGCCGCCAGTTGTTCGGCGAGAAGGCCCTGGCGCTGAAGTCCGGCCGGCTCGCCCTGTCGGCGAAGGGCGGCAAGGTCGTGGTGCGGTCGCTGGAGGGATAGAGCATTGTCCGACGAAGCGCATACCGCTTCGTCGTAGAAAATGCGGCAAGATCAACGATCCGGAGCAGGATCCGATTGCAGCGTGATCGGACCCTGCTCCAAGGGGCGAGGCCCGTCAGCGCGACGGATCGCGGCCCTTGCGGGTCGCGGCGACCAACCTCGCGGCACCCAGCGACCGGCACGCTACCAGGCGGCGAAGAACAGCCCGCCGAAGCGGTGAGGGTCCGCGCCGTCCTCGAACACCGCCTCGATCAGGCGATGAACCTCGCCGATCGCCACCCGCCGCTGGTAGGACCCGTTCCGCGCCGCTTGCGGGAGATCCATCAGAACGATCCGGAGATGGCCGGCGTCGTCGGCCTCGTCGGGAATGCCGGCCTCGTAGTAGAACTGGATCGTCCTGTCCCGGTCATCGATCAGGCCGAGGAAGTTTCCCTCCACGCCGCGCACCTCGTCGGACCAGATCAGGCAAGCCTCGCGACGGTCGACTTCTCTCGCCTCGTCGGGGGCTGGCCCGGTGCCGCAATCGTTCCAGAACGCCCTCATCGCACCGCCTCGCATCCAGGGTCACAAAGCAGGTCGGGCGCAGGCGACCCGGCTACGGAACGCGAAGCCCATGCAGGAGGCCGGGCCGCCGGCGATGGGAGGCTCCGCTTCGCGGCTGCGTGTGGGGCTGCCCGAGCCGACGAAAAAGCCCCGGTCGCGTCGCGGCGACCGGGGCTTTTTCGTCGGCTCGGGTGGGAGCGGAGCCCTGCGGCTCCGCCCGGCATCGCATCAGTTGTTCCGGTTGCCCATCAGCGAGAGCAGGAACTGGAACATGTTGATGAAGTCGAGGTACAGCGTCAGCGCGCCGAAGATCGAGACCTTCGCGGCCGCCTCGCTGTCGAGGTTGCCGTAGAGGTACATCTCCTTGAGCTTCTGCGTGTCGTAGGCGGTGAGGCCGGCGAAGATCACCACGCCGATCACCGAGATCGCGAATTGCAGCGCGCTCGACGCGAGGAAGATGTTGACGAGGCTCGCGATCACGAGGCCGATCAGGCCCATGACCAGGAACGAGCCGATCCCCGACAGGCTGCGGCTGGTGGTGTAGCCGTAGAGGCTCAGGCCACCGAAGGCCGCCGCGGTGACGAAGAACACCTGCACCACGCTGGCGCCGGTGTAGCGGATCAGCAGGGTGGACAGCGACGCGCCCATCACCGCCGCGAAGGCCAGGAAGGTCGTGCGGGCGGTCGCCGCAGACATCCGGTCCATCCGGAAGCTGAAGAAGAAGATGAAGGCCAGCGGCGCGAGCGCCACCACCCACATCAGCGGGCTGCCGTACAGCGCCTTGCCGAACGCGGTCAGCGGGATCGAACCGATGCGGGCGACCGCGTCGGCCTGCGAGCCGGCGACCGCCAGCTTGTTGATGCCGAGTGCGACCACCGCCGAGACGGCGAGGCCGAGCACCATGTTGTTGTAGACGCCGAGCATGAACGTGCGCAGGCCCTGGTCGATCTCGACCTGGCCGCGGGCGTAGCCCGTCGGGGCTCCGTAGCCGCTGGCGCCGCCCTGCCGGAACGGACTGTTCTCGAAAGCCATGGGAGGTTCCTTCTGGAGCTCTCTCTAGCGTGGGGTTCCGGGTCAGGGCTCGCGGGAGCCCTGGACGCCCTGGCGGCGTCATGGGCAGAATATGAGAGGCACCTTGGCCCGACACAAGGGCAGGAAGCCGTCCGGCCCCGCTCATGCGCCGGGTTTGTCGATGTCCATGCGCCGCATGCTTGCCGGGGGATTAAATCATCAGAGATTTCGTAAGTAAGGAGCGGGCTTCTGGCCGAGGATGCGCCACGTTCCGGCGAGGCCGAGGCCGATCGCCACCGCGACGGCCAGGACGGCGGCGAGGACGGCGCTGCCGGCATCGAACACGAAGCCGATCTTCATCACCCGCGCGACGATCACCCAGGCGGCGAGGGAGCCGGCCATGAGCCCGAACACCGCGGTGGCGAGGCCGAGCGCGCCGTATTCGAGCAGGTAGGCGCCGAGCAGCCGGCGCCGCGTCGCCCCGAGGGTCTTGAGCACCACCGCGTCGTAGAGCCGGGCGCGGTGCCCGGCGGCGAGGGCCCCGGCGAGGACGAACAGGCTCGCCACCAGGGCGACGCTGCTGGCGCCGCGGATCGCGAAGGCGAGCTTCCGCACGAGGTCGCTCACCGCATCGAGGGCGTCCCGGACCCGGACGCTGCTGACCGACGGGAACGTCTTCGCCGCCTCGCGCAGGATCCGCGCCTCGGTGGCGGCGTCGGGCCCCTCGGGCAGGGTCAGGGTGGCGAGGTCGGCGTGCGGCGCGCCCCGGAAGGTGCCGGGCGAGAACACCATCACGAAGTTGATGCCGAGGGAGCGCCATTCGACGTGGCGCAGGTTGGCGATCGGCACCGTGAGGTTGCGGCCGAGCACGTTGACCGTGACGGTGTCGCCGACCTTGAGGCCGAGCAGGCGGGCGAGTTCGCCGTCGAACGAGACCAGCGGCTTCTGGCCCTGCTCCGGCGTCCACCACGCGCCGTCCGTCACCCGCGAGCCGTCCGGCAGATCCTCGGCGTAGGTGATGCCGCGGTCGCCGTCGAGGACCCAGGCGGCCTCCTCCGCGGCCTTGATCCGGCTCGCCGGCACGCCGTTGAGCGCGGTGATCCGCCCGCGCATCATCGGCACCCGCTCGATCTTGCCCCGCGGCGCGGCGGCGCCGAGGAACCGGTCGAAGGCGTCGGCGTCGCGGCTCGGGATGTCGAGGAAGAACAGGTTCGGCGCCCGCGCCGGCAGCGAGCGCTCCAGGGTCCGGGTGATGCTGGAATCGATCAGGCTCAGGGTCACCAGCAGGGTGACGCCGAGGCCGAGCGAGAGCACGATCGAGGGCGTCAGCGCGCCGGGCCGGTGCAGGTTGGCGAGCGCGAGGCGCGGCGCCGCCCGCCGCGGCCGCGGCAGGCGGCGGGCGAGCGCCATCAGCCCGAAGGCGACGGCGCGCAGCAGCCCGAAGGCGAGCCCGGCCGCGACGATGAAGACCAGCGCCACCTTGCGGTCGAAGGCCGAGACCAGGGCGAGGGCGACGAGGCCGGCGAGCGCCAGCGCCAGCACCGCGAGGTAGGCCGGCCGCGGCCGGCGGCGGTCGGGATCGACGGCGTCGCGAAACAGCCCCGAGACCGCGACGTCGTGGGCGCGGCCGAGCGGCCCGATGGCGAAGGCGAGCGCGGTCAGGGCGCCGTAGAGGGCGGCGACCGCCAGTTCGCCGGGGGCGAGGGTCGGGTTGAGCGGCACCGGCAGCGCGGTGCCGAACAGCGCCTCGACGAGGAACGGCAGCGCCGCCCCGACCGCGAGCCCGATCGCGATGCCGAGCCCGGCGATCAGCATCACCTGGGTCAGGTAGAGGGCGACCACCTGACCGCCGGGAGCCCCGAGGCTCTTGAGGGTCGCGATCGAGGGCCGCTTGCGCTCGACGAAGGCGCGCACCGCGTTGGCGACGCCGACCCCGCCGACCATCAGGGCGGCGAGCCCGACGAGGGTGAGGAACTGGGTGAAGCGCTCGACGCTGCGGGCGAAGCGCGGATCGGCGGCGAGGCGCGAGCGGATCTCCCAGCCCGCCTCGGGCAGCGTCCGGCGCGCCTCCTCCATCACCGCCTCGACCCGGGCGTCGGAGGCGTCCGGCAGCGCGAGCCGGTAGACCCAGCGGTTGAGGCTGCCGGGCTGGAGCAGGCCCGAGGCGCGCAGGGCCGCCTCGGAGGTGAGCAGGCGCGGCCCGAAGCCGACGCCGCTCGCGAGCTTGTCCGGCTCGGCCGTCAGGCTCGCCCGCAGGTCGATCCGGGCGTCGCCGACCGTCACCCGGTCGCCGGGCTTGAGGCCGAGGCGGGCGAACAGGGCCGGGTCCGCGGCCGCCCCGAACACGCCGTCGCGCTCGGCGAAGAGGTCGGCGGGGGCGAGCGCCGGCTCGGTGACGAGGTCCCCCAGCGCCGGGTAGTCCGGGCCGACCGCCTTCAGCTCGACGAGGGCGGCGCCGTTGTCGCCGGCCGAGGCCATGGCGCGGGTGAAGGCGACGGCGGAGACCCGGCCGTTCGCCTCCAGGAAGGCACGCTCCTGCGGGCTCGCCTCGCGGTGGATGAGGCCGAAGCTGACGTCGCCGCCGAGGATGCGCCGTCCCTCCCGGGCGAGGCCGTCGGTGAGCGAGCGCGAGATCGACGCCACGCCGGCGATCGCCGCGACTCCGAGGGCGATGCAGGCGAGGAACACGGCGAAGCCGCGCAGGCCCCCGCGCAGCTCGCGCAGGGCGAGACGCAGGACCAGCGGCAGGCGGGAGCGGGGCGTGGCGCCGGGGGCGGGCGCGACGGGGGACGGCAGGCTTCCGTGCATCGGGCGATCCGGGCTCGTCAGGCGGCGACCGCGGCCTCGACCCGGCCGGAGCGCAGGCGCACCGTGCGGTCGCAGAGGCGGGCGAGGCCGGAATCGTGGGTCACGAGGACGAGGGTGGCGCCGCGCTCGCGCTTGAGCCCGAACAGCAGGTCGACGATCGACGCCCCCGTCGCCTCGTCGAGGTTGCCGGTCGGCTCGTCGGCGACGAGGATCGCCGGGTCCGGCGCGATGGCGCGGGCGATGGCGACGCGCTGCTGCTCGCCGCCGGAGAGCTGGGCCGGGTAGTGGTGCAGCCGGTGGCCGAGCCCGACCGCGGCCAGTTCGCGCTCGGCCCGGGCATGGGCGTCGGGGGCGTCGGCGAGTTCGAGCGGCAGGGCGACGTTCTCGAGCGCCGTCATGGTCGGGACGAGGTGGAACGACTGGAACACGATGCCGATGCGCCGGCCGCGGAAGCGCGCCAGCGCGTCCTCGTCGAGGCCGGCGAGGTCGGTCCCCTCGACCAGGATTCTTCCCGCATCCGGCCGCTCCAGCCCGGCCATGGTCATCAGCAGCGTCGATTTGCCCGAGCCCGAGGGGCCGACGAGGCCGACCGCCTCCCCGGCGGCGACAGCGAGGGAGATGCCCTTGAGGATGTGGACGCGGGCGGCGCCGCGCCCGAGGCTCAGCTCGACGCCGTGCAGCGCGATCGCCGGCGGCGCGGCCGGGTCCGTGGCCGGGTTCGGGGCCTTGTCGGTCATGGGCGGGGGGCCGATGTGTGGGGGCGTCGCAGGGACGGCCGGAGGTGGAGCGGTGGGACGAACAGACGATCGACGGGGCGACCGCCGGCCCGATATGGTCCCCTCGACCCTGCTTCGCCATGATGGCCGCCTCGCGGCGCTGGTATTTCTGATCGTGTCCGCGATGATCCTCGTTCCCGGCCGCCTGGCGGCGGCGGATCGCCCGTTGTCGCTGGTGGCGCTCGGCGACAGCCTCACCGCCGGCTACGGCCTGCCGGCCGACGCCGCCTTCCCGGCGGTGCTGGAGCGCGCCCTGAAGGCCAGGGGCGCGAGCGTGACGGTCGCCAATGCCGGCGTGTCGGGCGACACCGCCACCGGCGGGCTCGACCGGGTCGAGTGGTCGGTGCCGGACGGAACCGACGGGGTGATCCTGGAACTCGGCGCCAACGACATGCTGCGCGGCACCGATCCGGCGGTAACGGAGAAGGCCCTCGACGGAATCATCACCCGGCTCAAGGCGCGCGGCATTCCGGTGCTGCTCGCCGGGATGAAGGCGGGCCGCAACCTCGGTCCGGACTACGTGGCGCGGTTCGACGCGATCTTTCCGGCCCTGGCGCAGAAGCACGGCCTGCTGCTCTACCCGTTCTTCCTCGACGGGATCGCCGGCGAGCGCGGCCTCAACCTGCCGGACGGGCTGCACCCGACCCGGGCGGGCGTCGAGCGGATCGTCCAGGGCATCCTGCCGACCGTCGAGGACTTCGTGAAACGCCTGCGCCAGGGCTCGTGAGCGAAGGCGATTTTCGCATCGCGAAGCGATCGATCGATCGAAAATCGTATGATACGGTTTTTGAACGATCCGTTCAGAAACCGTCTCCTCAGCCCGCGCGGCGCCTGAGCGAAGCAGAAATCCGCATTGCGAAGCGATCAATCGGATTTCGTATGACAGCGAGGTCGTGACCGATGCCGCGCCTGTTCACCGGCCTCGAAATCCCGGCGGAGACCGCCGAGCGCCTCGCCGCCCATCGCGGCGGCCTGCCCGGCGCCCGCTGGGTCGAGCCGTCCGACTACCACGTCACCCTGCGCTTCATCGGCGACGTCGACGGGGGGCTGGCCGAGGAGGTGACGGCGGCGCTGGCCGAGGCCCGGCCGCGGGCGCCGATCGCGGTCGAACTCGACGCGCTGGCGAGCTTCGGCAGCGGCCGGCCGCACTCGCTGTTCGCCCGGGTGGCGCCCAACCGCGACCTCGCCGACCTCCAGGCCGAGCAGGAGCGCCTGCTGCGCCGGCTCGGCCTGCCGCCCGACACCCGCAGGTTCACGCCCCACGTCACCCTGGCCCGCCTGCGCCGCGAGGCGACCGCCGACGCGGTGGCGCAGTATCTCGGCCTCCAGGGACCGTTTCCGCGGATGGGTTTCACCGCCGGGCGCTCCGCCCTGTACTCGGCGAAGGCATCGGTCGGCGGCGGGCCCTACGTGGTCGAGGCGGCGTACCCGTTCGGCGATGGGGATGGGGGCGGAGCGAGGGAGTGATACGGTTTTCGATTGATCGCTTCGCGATGCGGAAACCGTATGAATCGGAACCCGCTCAAGGTTCCGGACCCGGTCCGGGGCCTGTCCCGGCCCGCACCCGGGCGCGTCCCTGCCCTCCGTCGGGACCCGGGACGGGCCCGCACGACCGGAGCGGATTCCGGGATCAATCCGTGAGATGCGCCGCGGGCTCCATGTCCCCGGACGGCGCATCGCGGCCGGACCGCGTCAGAAATACGATCGCACCAGCCCGCTCACCAGCATGTTCCAGCCGTCGATCAGGACGAAGAACAGCACCTTGAACGGCAGCGAGATCACGGTCGGCGGCAGCATCATCATGCCCATCGACATCACCACCGTCGCCACGATCATGTCGATGACGAGGAACGGCAGGGCGATCAGGAAGCCGATCTCGAAGCCGCGGCGCAGCTCGGAGATCATGAAGGCCGGGATCAGGATGCGCAGGTCGATCTTCTGGCCTTCCTGCGGCCGCGGCAGCGAGGCCGGCGCGAGGTCGGCGAAGGTCTGGAGGTCCTTCGGGCGCACGTTGGTGGCCATGAACTCGCGGAACGGGTCGACGACCTTCGCGAACGCCTCCTCCTCGCTGATCCGGTTCTCGGAGAGCGGACGCACCCCCTCCTGCCAGGCGCGGTCGAAGACCGGGGCCATGACGTAGAAGGTCATGAACAGGGCGAGGCTGACCATGAACAGGTTGGCCGGCGTGCTCTGGAGGCCGAGGCCGGAGCGCAGGAACGACAGGGCGACGACGAAGCGGGTGAAGCTCGTCATCATCACCAGCAGGCCCGGCGCCACCGACAGCACGGTGAGCAGGGCGACGAGCTGGATGATGCGCCCGCTCGCCGCACCGTTGCCGGCCGGCAGCAGGGCGTCGAGGGCGGGCAGGCCCGTGGCGCCCTGCGCCAGGGCGACGCCCGGCACGGCGACGAGCAGGACGACGGCCGCGAGGCGGCCATAGGACCCGCGCAGGGGAACCTTGAACGGTGCGGTCACGCTACTGCACGATCACGGTTTCGAGGATCAGCTCGCGCACCTGCCCCTTGGTGCGCTGGGAGACCCGCTCGTTGAGGTCCTCGCGCAGGTGCAGCAGGCCGCTCGCCCCCTCGACCTGGGCCAGGGACACGGTGCGCAGATAGGCGACGATGTCCTGGCGGATCTCCGCCAGGGTGACGTCGGGGGTCGGCAGGCTGCCGGCCTTGAACACCACCGAGGATTCGAGCCGCACCCAGGTATCGCCGGAATCGGCGAGGTTGGTGACCACCGGTCCGACGCTGCGCAGGGTCAGGTCGCCGGTGTAGTTCAGCACCTTGGCCGCCTTGTCGTGGTCGTCGCGGTTCTTGCGGTCGACCGCCTTCTCGACGGTCGAGACGAGGTAGGTGCCGAGAGCCCCGCCGGTGCCGAGGGCGACGAGCGTCACCAGCGCCAGGGCGCCGATCCAGCCCTTGCCGGACTTCCCGGGCGTCTCGTCCTTCTTCGCGGCGTTCTTCGCTGCGTTCTTGGCGGCCATCACGTGCGTCCGGGCTGGAGGGGCGGGGCGGGCCGGCATGGCCCGCCCATGGGGCATCAGTACGGCGTGATGACCTCGAACAGGTGCTGGCCCGGGCTCGGCGACTGGACGTCGGTGATCCGGCCGCGGCCGCCGTAGGAGACCCGCGCCTCGGCGATCTTGTCGTAGTCGATGGTGTTCTTGCGCGAGATGTCCCGCGGCCGGACGATGCCCGCGACGGTGAGCACCCGGACCTCGTTGTTCACCCGCACCTCCTGCGAGCCGCTGATGAGCACGTTGCCGTTGGGCAGCACCTCGGTGACGACGGCGGCGACGGACAGGCGCAGGGTCTCCTTGCGGTCGATCGTGCCCTCGCCCTTGGTCGAGGTGCCCGAGCGGATGCCGACATCGGCGGTCGCCGAATCCTTGAGCGCCGAGACGCCGTAGCCGAAATCGAAGCCGAGCGTCGACTTCTGGGTGCGCGAGCGGTCGGTGGCGTTGTCGAACTGCGCCTTGTCGTCGATCTGGATGCTGACCGTGATCGTGTCGCCGACGTTGCGGGCGCGGGGATCCTGGTAGAGTTCCGCCGCCATCGGCGACCAGGTCGAGTAGAACGAGCGCCGGCTCGGGGTGGCGAAGGTCGCCGGCAGCGGCTCGCGCGGGGCCGAGAGCCCGGTGCCGATCGGGGTCAGCGCCGGCGTCTGGCCGACCTCCTTGAGGCTGGCGCAGGCCCCGAGCCCGAGGGCCGCCGCGCAGGCGAGTGCTAGTCTCATGCCGATCTCTCGCTGTGCGAGCCCTGGCGGGCTCAGCCTTCCTGGGGTTTCTTGGCCGCGTTGGTCATCGCGCGGGCGAGCTGGGCGGCGCGGGCGGCCTCCATCTCGCTCAGGATCGCGCTGGCGGTGCGGGCGTTGAGCTTGGTGAGGATGGCGGCGGCGCCCTCCTCGGGCATGTTGGCGAGCTGGAGCGCCGCCGCGTCGGGCCGCATCTTGGTGTAGATCGCCACCACGCCGGCATCGGCCTTGGTCAGGAACTCGTTGCGGCGGCGCAGCCACTCCTCGTACTCGGCCCGCTTGGCCTCGAGGCGCTGGATGCGCTCCTCGACCTGCTTCTCCAGGGCCGCGAGGGTCTCCTTCTGCCAGGCGAAGCGGGCATCGGCCGCCGCGTCGGCGATGCCGGCGCAGTAGCCTTGAGCCTTCCCGGCGGCCGCGGGAGCACCCGCCGCGGCGGGTGGCGCCGCGTCCTGCGCCGCCGCCGGGGCGGCGAGCGCGAGGGTCAGCGCCAGGGGGGTGACGACGCGGATCATTGCACCACGAGCTCCGCCTGGAGGGCGCCGGCGGTCTTCACCGCCTGAAGGATGGCGATGATGTCGCTCGGCTTGAGACCGACCTGGTTCAGGCCGCGCACGAGCGTCTGGAGGTCGGAGCCGCGCAGGATCGCGACCTTCCCGCCCGCCTCGTCGGCGTTGATCTGGGTGCGCGGCACCACCACCGTCGCGACCCCGCCGTTGCCGCCCGCCGCGGCGGCGTTGCCGTTGCCGACGATGGTCTGGTTGTTGAAGACGGGGGCGTTCGGCTGCGACACCTCGGGCGTCTCGGTCACCCGCACCGTGAGGTTGCCGTGCGTCACCGCGACGGTGGAGATCTGCACGTTGCGCCCGATCACCACCGTGCCGGTGCGCTGGTCGACCACCACCCGGGCCGGGGTGTCGGGGTTGATGAGCAGGTCGCCGATCTCGGCCACGAACCGGGTCTGGACGATGTTCTGCGGCTTCTGGAGCACCACCGAGCGCTGGTCGCGCGGCACCGCCACCCGGCGGCGGAAGCGCTGGAGCGCGTATTCGTTGATCGCGTCGGTGATGAGCGTCGCGGTCTTGAAGTCCGGGTTCTTCAGCTCCAGCACCAGCTCGGGCAGGTCGCGGAAGCTGCCCGGCACCTCGCGCTCGATGAGGGCGCCGTTGGGGATCCGGCCGGCGGTCGCGACGCCCTGGGTCAGGGTCTCGGCCTCGCCGCGCACCGAGAAGCCGGAGGCGGCCATCGGGCCCTGGGCGGCGGCGTAGATCTGGCCGTCGCCGCCGGCGAGCGGCGTCATCAGCAGGGTGCCGCCGCGCAGCGACGAGGCGTCGCCGAGCGAGGTCACCGTGACGTCGATGCGCGAGCCGACGCCGATGTAGGGCGGCAGGTCGGCGGTCACCATCACGGCGGCGACGTTGCGGGTGCGCAGGCGCGCGTCGCGGACGTTGACGCCCATCCGGTCGAGCATCGATTGCAGCGACTGCTCGGTGAACTGGGTGTTGCGCAGGGTGTCGCCGGTGCCCTGGAGGCCGGTGACGAGGCCGTAGCCGACGAGCTGGTTGTCGCGCACGCCCTTGAGCGCCGCGACGTCCTTGATCCGGGTCGAGGCCGCGGCGGGCCCGATGAGGAGCAGGCCGAGCAGGACGGCGAGGAGGGCGCGCATCAGTTGAGGCCGCCGATGCGCACGCGCCCGTCCGCCTGCACGACGCCGAGGACGATGCGGCCGGTGTCGGCGTTGCGCACCCGGATCATCTCGCCGAGGCCGCCGTTCTGGAGCGGCGAGCCGACGGTGGTGATGACGAGGCCGTTCTCCTCGAAGATCATCTGGGTCGGCGCGCCGCGGCTGACGAGGCGCGGATCCTCGACCGCGTTGACCGGCACGGGATCGCCCGGCACCAGCATCCGGCGGGCGGTGCGCCCGACCATCGCCATCGGCGCGTCGATCACCGCCGCGCGGGCGCGGAAGTTCGCCGGGTAGGCCTGCATGCGCAGCATCGATTCCCGGATCGTGTCGCCGGGATAGATCGTCACCGTCGGCACCGGCAGGATCAGCTCGGGGGCCGGCAGGGCGCCGGTCGTGGCCGGCGCGGGCAGCGGGTCCGGGGCGGACGCCAGGGCGGAGGCGGCCGGGCCGGCTGAAGCCGGGGCGAGGCCCGCGAGGGCGAGGGCCAGGGCGAGCGCGGCGTGGCGGGCGAGGGTCGCGAGCGTCATGGCCGGCCCCTCACCGGATGCCCTTGGAGATCGTGCTCGCCATCTCGTCGGCCGCCTGGATCACCTTCGAGTTCATCTCGAAGGCGCGCTGGGCGGTGATGAGGTTGGTGATCTCCTTGACCGGGTCGACGTTCGAGCCTTCGAGGTAGCCCTGCTGGATCCGGCCGTAGCCGGGATCGCCGGCGACGCCGACCGTCGGCGCGCCGGAGGCCGGGGTCTCGCGGTAGAGGCCGTTGCCGAGGGGGTCGAGGCCGGCCTCGTTGGCGAAGCTCGCCAGCGAGATCTGGCCGATGTTCTGCGGCTGCAACTGCCCGTCGACCTTGGCGAACACCTGCCCCGATTCGTTGACCACGATCTCGACCGTGTTGGCCGGGATGTTGATCGCCGGGTCGACGGCGTAGCCTTCGAGCGTGACGAGCTGGCCGGCGTTGTTCTTGTTGAACGAGCCGGCGCGGGTGTAGTTGATCTCGCCGTTGGCGTTGGTGATCTGGAAGAAGCCGCGGCCGTTGATGGCGAGGTCGAGCTGGTTGCTGGTGTTGGTGAGCTGCCCCTGGCGGTGCAGGTTGCGGATCGCCGCCGCCCGCACGCCGAGGCCGAGCATCGCCCCCTCCGGCACCGGCTCCTGGCCGGCCTGGTTCGGCACGCCCTGGAGCCGCTCGGCCTGGTAGAGCAGGTCGGTGAACTCCGCCCGCGCGCCCTTGAACCCGGTGGTGTTCAGGTTGGCGATGTTGTTGGCGATGACTTCGAGGTTCAGCTGCTGGGCGTTCATGCCCGTGGCGGCGATGGCGAGCGCTCTCATCGGGGTCTGTCCTCAGATCGCCATGCGGCTGAGTTCGAGGTAGGCGTTCACCACCTTGTCGCGGATGGCGATCGCGGTCTGGAGACTCTGCTCGGCGGACATCACCGCCTCGACCACCTGCTGCGCCGTGGCCTTGCCCTGGATGCCGGCGATCGCCGCCGCCTCGCCGGCCTTGAGCGACTGCGAGGTGCCGGCGGCGAGCTGCGCCATCACGCTGCCGAAATCGGCGGGGCCGGCCGAGGCCACCGGCGGCGCCGTCCGCTGGAGCAGGGAGGCGGCGGCGGAGGAAGCGGTGGGCGCGGCCTTGTCGAAGGCCGCCAGTGACATCAGGGCTTCGATCACGGCCGTTCAGCTCCTCAGGAGATCGATGATGCTGGCGACCATCGAGCGGGTCTGCTTGATCATCTGCAGGTTGGCCTCGTACGAGCGGTTGGCCTCGCGCATGTCGGCCATCTCGACGAGGACGTTGACGTTCGGCATCTTGACGTTGCCGTCCTTGTCGGCGGCCGGGTTGCCGGGATCGTGCTCGACCCGGAATGGGGACTCGTCCTTGCCGATCTCCCGCGTGCGCACCGAGGCGGCGCCGGTCAGCCGGTCGATCTCGGAGCGGAACGTGATGGTCTTGCGGCTGTACGGATCGCCCCCCGCCTCCGCGGCGGTCGACTGCGCGTTGGCGATGTTCTCGGCGACGACGCGCAGGCGCAGCGACTGCGCCTCCAGCCCGGCCCCCGCGAGCCGGCCCGAGAGCTTGAGCGGGTCGATCATGCGCCCCTCACGCTGGCGAGCAGCATGCGGTGGAACGACTTGACCACCGCGGTGTTGAGGTTGTGCTCACGGTTGATCTCGCCGGCCTTCATCAGCTCCTGCTCCATCCGCACCGCGCTGCCCGTCTCCAGGACGTCCCAGCCGTCGGAGTTGCGCAGCGGCACCGCCTCGACCGGCGCGGCCTGACTGGTGAGGTGGTTGGCGGAGGTGGTGGCCATGCCGAGGCCGACCCGGGAGAGCACCTGGGCGAACGGAACCGTGTCCCGCGCCTGGTAGCCCGGCGTGTTGGCGTTCGCGATGTTGCCCGCGATGGCGGCCTGCCGCACCGCGAGGTACTGGACCTGCCGCGAGGCGAGATCGAAGAGGTAGACGCCTGACACCGAGGCCTCCGGGCCCGAATGCGGGATGCTGCTGGTGCCGGTCTAGGTCCGCTACCTTGCCCGAAGCTGGCGCGGCCGGGATGGTTCCCGCCCACGCCCGGCATCCGGTGGGCAGGATCGGCAGGGCGATCGCTTCAGCGGTCGTTCTGCGGTCGCCTGGAGGGCGACGCTCCATAACCGGGCGCGAAAAGCGCCCCGCGAAGCGGGTTCGGGGGACGGATGTCCCCTCCGGGGGGACGGATGTCCCCTCGAACGCCGAGCGGAGCGAGAGCCGGGTGAGCGGCGACACGACGTGTCGCGCACGAACGCCGGCGACTGAGGCCGAGCGAGGAACAAGGGCAATCGCTCCGAAGCGATGGCCCTGGCAGGATCGGATCGCCGCCTTGACATCCCCGGCGGGGCGGCGAACAGGTGCCGCCAACCGGTTCTCTCCCCGCGCGCTCCCCTGTCGAACGACGACCTGCCTCCCGCCCCGTCCCCTCCCGACTCGCGGCGCTCCCCCCTGTCCCCCTCCGCGGCGCACTACGCCGGCGGCGCCGGCGCCGGCGCGGCCGAGGGCACGCACGCGGTCCCGGCCAAGAACCGCTGGTCGCGCGTCGCGCTCACCTTCCGCGAGGTGCCGGCCGGGATCTGGTGCAGCTTCGTCTGCCGCCTCGCCTGGCAGCCCGACGACAGCGCGGAGGCCGCGGCCGATTTCGTGCTCGCGGGCTTCGACTTCCTCGCCGCGGACGGGTCGAGCCTCGACTTCGACCACGTGCCCGGCCTGACCCGGACCCTGCTCGACCCGCACAGCGCCTGGATCCCCGGCCCGGCCTACCAGCCCGCCGGGGCCGAGGCCGCGGGCGCCGCGATGGTGCGGATCGGCTTCGTGGTCCCGGCGCCCGCCAGCCAGGTCGCGGTCAGCCTGCGCTCGTGGCGCAACGCGCTGCCGTTCGAGGTGGCGCAGCCGCAGCTCCATCTCCACGACCCGGCCGACGGGAGCGCGCCGCCCCGCCGGCGGCGCCGTCTGACGCCGGAGCCCGACTGGCTCGACCACGCCGTCGTGCCCGGGGAGCGGCTGATCGTGCGCGGCCAGTTCCACGCCGCCAGCACCGGCGAGGACGCCGCCCTGGTGCGGGTGGTCTACCACGACGGCGACGGCGCCGAGATCGCGCCGCCCTATCCCGAGATCGTCTCGACCCCGGCCTTCGGCGCCCTGGTCAACCTGCCGGCCCACCGGCAGGCCCGGCGCTTCACCCTGGAACTCGCGCCGCCGGCCGGCGCGGTGCGGGTCCGCCTCGGCTTCGCCGCCTGGGATTCCGACCACGAGGTCGAGCTGCTGGCGCCGCCCGAGGTGTCGCTCGCCGACCGCCTGAGGCTCGAGAGCCTCAGCGGCGACGACCTCCTCGACGCGCCGGCCCTCGCCGCCCGCCTCGCCGACAGGCTCGGCCTGCCGGAGGCGGACTGGACCCCGGACCCGGCCGTCCCGGCCGCGGTCCCGGCGGTGCTCGACGGAGCCCGGGCGGTGCAGCGCGGCGCGCCCGGCCCCCTCGGGCCCTGGCAGCCGCTCCGGCTCGCCGGCCAGCCGGAGTGGCGCCCCCCGGAGCGGCCGGACTGGAGCGAGGATCCGTTCCGCTCGCCGGCCTGGCGGCTCGACTACCAGTCCCTCGCGTGGCTGTCGGCGATGGCGGCGGGGCCCGACGGCCTGCGACGCGCCCTCGACCTCGCCCTGTCGTGGTCGCGCCACAACCCCTGGGGCCGCCCGAGCGACGGGCTCAGCCTGCACCCGGCCGCGCTCTCGGCCCGGGCCGAGGTGCTGATCGGGCTGCTCGCCCGCACGGCGGGCACCCGGGCCGAGCCGGGCGGCGACGCCGCGCGGCTCCTCGCCGCCGAGGTGGTTCGGCACGGCCTCGCCCTGTCGGAGATCGTCGGCCAGAACACCTTCGCGCGCTCGCTGCACCAGATCCACGCCGCGGTCGCGCTCCTGGCGGTGGCGCGGGCGGTGCCGGCCTGCCCGCTGGCCGGGTTCTGGTCGTCCCTCGCCCGCCTCGCCCTGCGCGAGGGCTTCGACGCCCTGCTCGGCCCCGAGGGCGCCTTCACCGAGCCGTCGCTGCACGGGCGGCTCGAACTCCTGACCCTCGGGCGGGTGCTGATCCCGACCCTCGACGGCGACCTCGCGGCGTTCCTCGCCGGGCGGACCGGGCCGGCCCTGCCGCAGGTCGCCGGCCTGCTCGATCCCGGCGGGCGGCTGCCGCCGTTCGGCGACAGCCCGCACGGCGTCGACCACGCCGGCTGGATCGGGCGGCTGCTGGCCCTCGACGGGCGCGCGATGGTGGCCGAGCGCGGCGGCGCGTCCCGGCCTCCGGCGCCGGGAGCGGCGGGAGTGATCGCGGCCCGCTACGACGCCCCCGGCCGCGGCTGGGGCCACTTCGCCTGCGGCTTCTCCGGCCAGGGCGCCCAGGACCACCGCGACTGCTCGTCCTTCGTGTTCGCCACCGGGGGCTCGCGCTGGATCGTCGAGGCCGCGGGCTCGGGGCAGTTCGAGGCCGGGGCCCTGCGCCAGTACCTGCTGTCGTCGCGGGGCCACAACGTCGCCCATCCGGACGGGCGCGAGCAGGGATCGGGCACCGGCTGGCTCGTCGGCTCGACCCGGCTCGACGGCGCGGCCCTGCACGAGATCGCCACCAGCGTGCACGGGCCCGATTACCGCCACCGCCGGATCTTCGTCGTCCTCGACGACCTCGGCGGGCTCGCGGTGTTCGACCGCTTCGAGACCCGCGACCGCCCGGTCGGGTTCGAGGGCCTGCTGCACCTCGCTCCCGACGCGATGGTGGCGCTCGCCAATCCCCGCCTCGCGCTCGCCGGCCGCGAGCACCGGCGCCTGCGCCTCGTGCCGCGGGCGATCCTCGGGCAGCCCGGCGGGCTGGAGGTCATCAACGGCCGCAACGACCGCCCCGGCTCGGTCCAGGGCTTCGTCTCCCGCCGGCCCGGCGCGCTCCAGCCGGCGAGCCTGCTGCGCTACACCGTCTCGGGCCAGGGCCGGGTCTGCGGCGGGGTGCTGATCGCCATCGACGAGGCGCGCGAGCAGCGCCTCGCGGCCCTGGTGGCGGGCGAGGCGGTGGCGCGGCGGCTGGCAGGGGAGTGATACGGGATCCGCATCGCGAAAGCGATTGCTGCGCAATCGCCACGATCCCGGCAGGGATCGCCTGAAGCGATCATGCGGATTTCGTATGAGGGAGCCGGGAATCGTGACGGGTCGAGCACCGGGCACACCCGGCGCGAACCCTCCCCCGCAGAGGGCAGGGCTGTCTGGGGGGAGAGGGCTGCTATCCCCTCGTCGGGTCGGCAGCGAGCGCGATCCGTCGGGATCGCCGCGAGGGTGACACCCCCTAGGACTTCACGTCCTTGCGCGGCACGAAGTTGAACTCCTCCACCAGCACGTCCTTGACCACGTCGGCCCCGAGGCGCTGGTTGACCTTGGTGCGGATCTCGTCGAGGCGGCGGGTGACGTCGTACTTGGCGATGCGGCGGAAATCGAGGGCGGTGTCGCCGTAGACCTGCCGGAACGCCTCGTCGGTGACGAAGGAGCTCGGCGGCACCGGCAGGGTGTGGATCAGCTTCGCGTCGGCGGTGAAGACCAGCACCGCCACGACGTAGCCCTGGATCGCCCCGTCGGCGATGATCGGAATGTTGATCGGCTTGAGCTTCTGGTATTCGAGCCCTTCGAGGTAGGGCTCGGCCTTGGGGCCGAACAGGCCGGCACCGTAGGTGACGATGCCCCAGCACGACAGGGCGGTGGCGGCGCAGATCCACAATCCGATGAAGAGCACGCGCATCGGGCCCTCCTATCGCCGGACCGGGGGAGCGTAGGTGCCGTCGGATTCCGCGTCGCGCAGCGCCCGCGAGACGATGTCGGATACCTCCTGGGCCGCGCGCAGGTGCATCGCCACGATCTCGTGGTTGCGCGCGAGCTTGGCGCGCAGACGCGTCAGGCAGGCCACCGCCTCGGGCTCGGGCGGCACGTCGTCCAGCCGGCGGGCGAGGCGGCTCAGTTCGAGCAGGCTCTGGCCCTTGCGGCGGTTGACCTCGTCCTGGTCGAAGGAGCGCAGGGACACGAACGCCTCGGTCTCGGCCTCGATCGTCGCCTCCAGGCGCTGGAGCGAGGCGGTGAGTTGCGCCGACACGTCGCTCATCCGCCCGTCCCCACGTCGGCGGCCTTCAGGGCGTCGAGGCTGGAAGCGACGCCGCTGGCGACGGTGCCGGCCACGGCGGCGGTCTCGTTGGCCGGGCGTCCGGCGGCGAGAATGCGGGCGATGCCGAGTCCGCCGGCCCGGGTGATCTGGCCGCTGACCTGCTCGGCCATCATCGACTTCCAGTACGAGCCGGCCGTGCCCTTGCCGAACACCGCGCTGGCGTTCTTCGGCAGCATCGATTCGACGAAGGTCTGCAGCACGAACGCCTCGAACTGCTGGTAGGGACCGCCGGCCTTCGCGCCCTGCCCCGTGGCCGCGCTGCCGTTCTGGAGCGTCGTCAGGGTGCCGCGGGCGTCGGAGGGCATGTGGGTCGACAGGCCGGCCTCGCGGATCGCGTCGTCGAAGCTGCCCGCGGTTCCGGTCGTCGAAAGCCTGGACGCCGCCTCCTGGTAGCGCGCCGGGTCGGCGGCGCGCGCCACGTCCAGCACGATATCCGACAGCGGTTTGATGCTCATGGCCGGCCCTTGCTTCGAGAAACCAACGAGCGGGCCGCGAGCGCCGGGGCGGCCCCTCCCCTGCCGTCTAGCCGGCCTGGCTTGAGGGAGGCTTGCATCGCGGGGCGCCTCATCCCGGCTCCCGCTCGCCCCGGGCGACGATCCCGTCGAGGCGGTCGAGGGCGTCGCGACGCTCCTGCTCCTGCCGGCGCTCGGCGGCGAGGTGCCCGATGCGGCGCTCGCTGCGCTTCTGCTCCAGGGCGCGCTCCCGCGCCACCGCCTCCTGCTGCTGCGCCAGCGCCTCGGCCGCCGCGGCGTCGCGGGCGAGCGCCCGCAGGCGCCGGGCCGCGGAATCGAGGAACAGGCCGTGCAGCGGACCCTCGGCGGAGAGCCGGGTCATCAGGTCGGCCTCGGCCTCGCGGATCTCCGCCGCCCGCCCGCGGGTCGCTGCCAGCTCCCACTCGGCGCCGCGGCGCATCTGCTCCTGCACCTTCAGCAGGCGCCCGGCCCGGGCGAGGCGCTCGCGCGTGCTCACCGGCGCCTAGCCCCGCCGCAGCCACGCCGCGTAGGCGGTCAGGAACTGGGTCATGAACTCGGTCGAGGTCGCGTAGAGCAGCAGCATGCCGCCGAACAGCAGGAACGGCGTGGCGATGAAGAACACCGGCACCTGCGGCGTGAGCTTGTTGGCGAAGCCCAGCGCGAGGTTGACGACGATCGAGTAGACGATGAACGGCGAGCCGATGCGCAGGCCCATCACGAACACCGCGCTGATCTGGTCGGTGATCTGCACCAGCGACGCCTGGGCGCCGAGGCCGGTGCCGGGCGGGATGCGGTCGTAGGAATCGAGGATGCCGCGCACCAGCTCCCAGTGCAGATCGGCGGCGAACATCAGCGCCGTCGCGGCGAGCATCAGCAGGGCGCCGAAGCCGGGCACGGGGTCGCCCTCGAGCGGGGAGCCCGGGATGACGCCGAACCCCGCCGCCGTCGCCATCGCGGTGACGATGGTCTCGAGCACGAACAGGAAGATGCGGCCGAGCAGCCCGATCACGAGGCCGGTCAGCGACTCGACCACGACCCAGGCCAGGGTGACCGCCGGGGTCTGGCCGGGGAGCCGCTCCTGGAGGCCCGGCAGCACCACCGGGGCGACCGCCAGCGAGACCGCGAAGGCGACGAACAGCCGGATCTGCGCCGGGATCCGGGCGCTGGAGAAGCCCGGCACGATCATCAGGCAGGCGCCGATGCGGCAGAAGATCAGGAACGCCCCGAGCACGCTGTTCTGGCCGAGGAGCGCGAAGGCGCTCACGAGACCGTCCCGAGGGACTTGATCTCGACGCCGCGGGCGATCTCGAGGTGCGACAGCACCGGCAGGGTCGGGAACATCCGCTCGATGATCATCCGCACATAGGGCCGGGCATCGGGCGCGGTGACAAGGGCGAAGCCGTGGGTTTCCTTCATCCGGGCGCGGATCGCCGTCGAGGCCTCGGTGCCGAACTGCTCGACGAGGCGCGGGTCGATGTCGAACTCCACCACCTCGCCCTTGGCGTCGCGCTTGAGGCTCTGGTGGAACGACAGGTCCCAGCGGCTGCCGAGCCGCAGCACGCTCAGCACCCCGTCCTCGGCGAGGTCGCCGCAGATCTGCTGCGCCACCCGCATCCGCACGTGCTCGGCGATCTGCTCGGCCCGGCGGGCGTGCGGCGAGATCTCCGCCACCGCCTCGAGGACGAGGTGCAGGTTGCGGATCGACACCCGCTCGGCGAGCAGCAGCTTCAGCACCGCCTGGAGGCTCGACTGCGAGATCTGCGACGGGCAGATCTCGTCGAGCAGGCGCTTGTACTCGGGATCGAGGCGGTCGAGCAGGCCGCGCATGTCCTTGTAGGACAGGAGATGGGGCAGGTTGTTGCGGATCACCTCGGACAGGTGGGTGAGCAGCACCGAGGCGCCGTCCACCGGCTCCAGCCCGGCGCGCCGGACCTCGTGGCCGTAGGATTCGAGCACCCACAGCGCCTTGAGGCCGAAGGCGGGCTCGCGCACCTCCTCGCCGGGCACGTCCGGCGCCGGCCCGTCGCCGACCACCACCAGCACCTCGCCCGGCCGCATCTCCTGGGTCGCCGCGACGGTGCCGTGGATGCGGATCTGGTAGGATTTCGGCGGCAGCGACAGGCTGTCGGTGAGCTTGATGTCGGGAACGACGAAGCCGTACTGGATCGCGAACTTGCGCCGCATCTTGGCGACGCGGTGGCCGAGTTCGGTGCGGGAGCCCTGGAGCTGGCCGGAGAGCTGGCGGCCGAGCAGCAGCTCGATCTCCGGGGTCTTGAGCGCGTCCTTCACCGAATCGCGGGCGGCGATCTGGCTCTTCTCCTCCTCCTCGACCGCGAGCCGGCGCGCCGCCTCGGCCTCCTCGGCGGCGCGGCGGCGCGGGATGACGACGGCGACGAACCCCATCAGCAGGCCCAGCGCGGTGAACGGCACCAGCGGCAGGCCCGGCACCAGGGCGAACACCCCCATCAGGGCCGCGGCGACCATCAGGGCGCGGGGATAGGCGCCGAGCTGGCCGAGCACCGCCTTCTCGGCCGAGCCGCGGGTGCCGCCCTTCGACACCAGCAGGCCGGCGGCGAGGGAGACGATGAGGGCGGGGATCTGCGACACCAGCCCGTCGCCGACCGACAGCTTGGTGAAGACGTCGGCGGCGGTGGAGAGCGGCATGCCGTGGCGGGTGGTGCCGATGATGATGCCGCCGAAGATGTTGACCGCGATGACGATGAGCGAGGCCACCGCCTCGCCGCGGACGAACTTCGAGGCGCCGTCCATGGCGCCGAAGAACGCGCTCTCCTCCTCGAGTTCGCGCCGGCGCCGCTGCGCCTCCTTCTCGTCGATGAGACCGGCATTGAGGTCGGCGTCGATCGCCATCTGCTTGCCGGGGATCGCGTCGAGGGTGAAGCGGGCGCCCACCTCCGCGATGCGGGTCGCGCCCTTGGTGATGACGAGGAAGTTGACCGTGATCAGGATCGCGAAGACCACGATCCCGATCACGAAGTCGCCGCTCATCACGAACTGCGAGAAGCCCTGGATGACGTGGCCGGCGGCGTCGACCCCGGACTGCCCGTTGGCGAGGATCAGCCGGGTCGTGGCGATGCCGAGCGCCAGCCGCAGCAGGGTGGCGATGAGCAGGACGGTCGGGAAGGCGGAGAATTCGAGCGGCTTCTGGATCCAGAGCGCGACCATCAGGATCAGCACCGACAGCGCGATCGAGAAGGCGAGGCCGATGTCGATCAGCACCGCCGGCACCGGCAGGAACAGCACCGCCAGGATGCAGATGATGCCGATCGCGAAGCCGACATCCCGCCTCGACCGCGGCTCCACCGCCGCCACCGCCCCGACTGCCGCCATCCCCGACACGCCTCCGCTCCCCGACGCCGGCATTGTCGGCGCGCAAGCTTGCGCGAGGGTCGCGGGCCGCGGGCGGATCAGAACCCGGTGACGATCCGGCCGTAGGTCGCCTCGGTGAAGGCGTAGATCTGGGTGCCGACGAACGACCCGGTCATCAGCAGCACCAGCAGGATGACGAGGATCTTCGGCACGAAGGTCAGGGTGACCTCCTGGATCTGGGTCAGGGCCTGGACCAGGGCCACCACGATGCCGACCAGCATCGCGGCGCCGACCGCCGGGCCGGAGCCGATGATGACGGTCCAGATCGCCGAGCGCACGAGTTCGAGGGCGTCGACCTCGTTCACGGCCGCTCCTCCCGGGACCGGCGCATCACGACACCACCACGCCGGAGCCGAGCAGCAGCTCCTTGCCGTTGGCGAGCTGGGCCATGGCGCCGTCGCTGGTGAGCTTGACCGAGCTGACCGCGCCGGTGATCGTGCCGTCGGCGGAGGTCACGGTGCGGCCGATGATGCCGTCGGCCTGCGACAGGTACGACGACGACAGCAGCGAATCGAGCTTCTGGTTCATCTTCGTGCTCTGCTCGACCTCCGAGAAGGTCGCGAGCTGGCCCATGTAGTCCGTCGAATCCATCGGCTTCGTCGGGTCCTGGTTCTTCAACTGCGCGAGGAGCAGCTTGAGGAACGCATCGGATCCGAGCGAGGAGACGGCCGCGCTCCCGGCCTTGGTCGCCGTGGCGGCGGTGGCGGTGGTGGTGGCGGCCGCGTTCGTGGCGGTGACGGTGGTCATGGGCAGGCTCTCTCGTCGCGGGTCCGCGTCTCGCGGCCGGCTCGCGCCGGCGCCGAATCGGTCTTCCGCGCCGCCAGGATATCAGGCGGCGCGGGTCGGGGTCTCGGGCATCGCCGGGGTGCCGCCGGCCAGCACCGCCGCCTCGGCCGGGTAGAGGCCGCGGATCACCTTCAGCGCCTCGTAGGGGCGGTCGGCCTCGATCATCGCCGCCGCGCTGCGCAGGCCGCGCAGGATCTCGGCGTTGACGAACGTCTCCATCAGGGCCGCGTCGAGGCGCCGGTAGAGGGCGCGGGCCTGCTCGGCCCGGCCGGGCTCGATCAGGATCGTCTGGGCCGCGAAGTAGAGCTGGCGCAGGGGCGTCGTCGCCTGCTCCGGCTGGATCACGTGGTTCTCCAGCAGGAAGGTCGCGTCGTTCATCAGCTCGATCGTGACCTTGCGGTCGACCCGCAGCACGGCGCCGTTGATGAACACGCGCTCGCCGGCGCGCAGGGAGAGGTTCATCCGCCGGGTCACCGCAGGCCGTCCCGGATCGTGCTGTTGACCTCGATCAGCGCCGCGAGGCTGCGCGAGGGCGTGCGCAGCACCTCGCTCGCCTCGCGCATGCTCCACAGGCCGATGGAGACGAGGTCGGCCCGCAGGCCGTCGGGCAGGCCGTTCTCCGGGCTGATCAGGTCGTCGATGAGGATGTCCCACAGGCGGTGCAGGAAGCTCACCGCCTCGCCGCGATCCTCCACCCGGGCATCGCCGGCATCGGCGGTGCGCAGGAGGCCGAGCGCGCGGTCGAAGGCGGCGCGCTCGCGCTCGCGGCAGACTTCGGAGGAGTCCTCGAGGATCTCGGAATAGGAAAACCGGTACATGATCGATGATGCCTCGCGTGGGTCAGGCTCGCGGCGCCGTCGCGGGCGCCGCGGAGAGCTCCGGCGCAGCGCCGGCGAAGAGGTCCCGGCCCGGATGGTCGGGTGGCCGGATCACGGCGTCCCCGTCACAGGTAGTTGACGAGGCTGAGCTGGCGCAGTTGCGACGTGAGGTTGTAGGACACCTGGATCTGCTGCTGGATCAGCTGACCCCGGCTGATCGCCGCCTGCTGGTCGACGCCCTCGAGGTCGTTGAGCTGGGTGGCGAGCAGGGCGGTCTGGGCGTTCATCCGGGTGTTGGCGGCCGTGACCATCGCCTGCGAGCGGCCGAGACCGGCCTGGACGTCGACCAGCCCGTCGCTCGCCTTGCCGAGGAGCGCGATCACCCGGTCGGTGACGAGGGTCTGGACCTCGCCCGACATCCCGGTCGCGCCGAGATCCGAGGCCATCACGTAGGCCATCGCCAGGATCCGCACCGGCTCGATGTTGGCGGTGGTCGAGGTCGTGGCCGTCTCGGTGGTGGAGATGCGGCTGGTCAGCGACTGGCTCGACGCCGAGGACCAGTTCGCCTTCCAGCCGTCCGCATCGAACAGCTTCGCGAAGGCGCCGTCGAGGAACGCCGCCATGTCCGCCTCGCCGATCGAGGCCGCCCGCGGATCGTCCCTGGTGAAGCCGAAGGTGTCCTCGAACGCCTTCGCCACCTTCGCCTTGGCCGCGTCGGCGTAGTCGGCCATCGGCTCCTGCTGCGCGTTGGTGCCGGCGAACAGGTACTGCCCGCCGCTGGCCTTGTTGAGGGACGCGGTCAGGGCCGAGAGCTGGGTCGCGGCGATCTCCTTGATCGCGGCGGCGCGCTTGCCCGGCGCGGTTCCCACGAGGGACGAGAGCACCGAGTCGGCCGCCTTCTGCATCTCCTGCAGGCTGGCCTGGGTGGTGCTGAGACGCAGGGACACGAGGCCGTTGTCGGCCTTGAGCCCGTCGATCTCCTCCATCTCCCGGCGCAGGGCGATGCCGAGGCCGACGCCGCTGCCGAGGGCGAGCCCGACATCGGCGTGGCGCCCGTTCACGCCCTCCTGGTTGGCCTTGGCGAGTTCGGTCTGGAGCTTCGCCAGGCCGGTCCGCGGCGAGTTCCACAGGCTGAGGGTCGAGATGAAACTGGTCTGCATGGTCTCAGCCCACCGCGTTGAGCAGGATCTTCATCAGGTCGTCGATCACCGAGATCAGCTTCGCCGAGGCGGTGTACGATTGCTGTAGCTGGAGGGTCCGGGCGGTCTCGTCGTCGGTGTTGACGCCGGTGGTGGCGGAGAGCGCGCCGGAGGCCTGGGTCAGGAGGGTCGTCTGGTAGTCGACCTCGCCGGTGGCGGTCTTGCGCTGCGCCGCGATCCACCCCGCGGAGGCGGTGGCGAAGCTCTGCAGCGTCGCGGAGCCGCCGATGCCGGTGGCCGTCGCGTAGGTCCCGTTCTCCTTCAGCTTGGACAGGAGGGCGTCGAGGCGTCCGGAATAGGCCGAGTCGCTGCCGACCGGGGCCGGGTTGGAGCGGTAGTCCGTTCCGTTCATGCCGCCGTCGCGCAGGGTCGCGAGGCTGCCGCCGGTCTGCGGGTCGGCGGCGCTGTTGATGCTGATCCGGGTGGCGAGGCCCGCATCGCCGGCCGGGATCGCGGTGGCGCCGGCATTCGTGAACAGGCCGGCGCGCTGGGGGTCCGCGGGCGGAGGCGGGGGGGACTTGCTGGTCTCGGCGAAGGCACGGATCAGCGTGCCGGCCATGGCGTCGAGCTGCGATTCGTAGCTGGCCGCGACGCCGTCGCGCAGTTCCGCCAGACCGGCGATCCGGCCCGATTGCAGCGGCATCGGCGAGCCCTTGCCGGTGACCGCGACGCCGTCGATCATCACCGCGCCGCCGACCGTGCCGGCGCCGTAGGTGGCGGTGGCCGCGAAGGTGACGGTCCGGGCGGCGCGGTCGAACAGCGGCACGCCGCTGTCGGTGTAGACCGCGAGGTCGCCGCCCGTCCGCGCCACGGTGGTGATGCCGACCTCCTCCGACAGCTTGGCGAGGATGCGGTCGCGGTTGTCGAGGTCGTCGCTGACGTCGCCGCCGGTCGCCGTGCCCTTCATCACCGCGCGGTTGGCGAGGTCGAACTGGGCGAGCAGGTCGTTGATCCGGCCGACCGAGTCGCGGATCGCGGTGTCGGCCTCCTGGCGGACCGTCTGCACCGCCGCCGCCGCCCGGTTGAGGCTGCCGGCGAGGTCGCCCGCCTTGTCGAGCAGGGAGCGGGCGAGGTCGGTGTTGTCGGGGGCGTTGGCGGCCGATTGCAGGGCGGTGGTGAAGGCCGCGACCTTGGCCGCGGGCGAGGTCGCGTCGTCCGGGTCGCCCACGGTCTGCTGCAGGCTGGTCAGGCCGCCGAGCAGCGCCTCGCGGCTCGCCAGGGACGAGGTGGCGTCGAGCATGCGGGCGAACAGGGCGTCGTCGCTGGCCCGCCGCACCGACACCGTGGCGCCGCTGCCGCCGGAGATCACGGTCGCGATCTTGCGCGAGTACGACGCATCCGTCGCGCCGGCCGTGTTGCGGGCCGACACCGAGATCTGGGTCGAGCTGGCGAGGAGCGACGAGCGGGCGGTGTTGAGCGCGAGGGAGAGGCCCATCGACAGGTTCCGGAACGGACGGGATCAGCGGGGAGCCGGGGCGCCGGCCCCGGCGGCGGCTACCGCTTCAGGTTCATCAGGATCTCGAGCAGCTCGTTGCCGGTCGAGAACACCTTCGAGTTGGCGGTGTAGACCGTCTGCGCCTCGATCATCGCGGTGAGTTCGGTGCTGACGTCGACGTTCGAGGATTCGAGGGAGCCCGACTTGACCTTGCCCAGCCCGCCGGCTCCGGCGAAGCCGATCTGGAGATCGCCGCTGGTGGTGCTGGTGGTGTAGACGTTGCCGGCCTTCGGATCGAGGTTGTCGGGGCTCTCCACGTTGGCGACCGGCACCTTGAACGCCGCGACGCGGCTGCCGTCGTCGTAGACCGCGTAGACCGTGCCGTCCGAATCGAACTGGGCCGCCTTCACCGCGCTCGGCGCCTTGCCGTCGGCGCTCGCCTTCAGGCTGTAGTCGCCGGCGAGGCTGGTCAGGGTGCTGAAGTCGAAGGAGATGGCCTGCCCCCCGACGGGGACGGTGATGTTCCTCACCGCCGTCGTGCCCACGCCCGGTACGGTCACGGTGGCGATCTGACCGTTGGTGTCGAAGCCGAGATTCGCCGTGGCAAGCTGCGCATTGTTGGCGGCGTTGTAGACCCGGGCCGTCCAGTTGTTGCCGCCGCTGTTGGTCAGGTAGACGTCGAGCGTCACCTTCGCTCCCTGAGGGTCGTAGGTGAGGATCGAGGTCTTCTTGGCGTATGGGTAGGTTGCCGTGCTGCCCGTCGCGGGATCGATCGCGGACGGCGTCGTGCCGGTATTGGTGGCACTCGCATCGAGGTTGCCGCCGAACGTGCCGGCCTTCGTGGCCGTGGCCTGCATCGCGAACTTGGACATGTTGACGGGCACCAGCCCGTCGGTGCTGTTGAGGGTCGGCACCGCCGCGCCGGCGGAGATGTCGTAGCCGAGCAGGGAGAAGCCGGCCGAGTTGACGTAGTTGCCGGTCTCGCCGTCCTTCACGAAGTTGCCGGCCCGGGTGAGGAAGCTCACGCCGGCGGGGTCCTGCACCACGAAGAAGCCCTTGCCGTCGATCGCGAGGTCGCTGGCCGAGGTGGTGGAGGCGTTCACGCCGCCCTCGGTGACCGCGCGGCGCACCGTGGTCTCGACCGCGCCGGAATTGTAGGTGCCCGTCGCGCCGCCGTCGACCAGCAGCGACGAGAACTCGGTCGAGGCGCGCTTGTAGCCGGTGGTGCCGGAATTCTGCACGTTCTCGGCGACGGTGCTGATCCGGTTCGTCTGCGCGCCCATGCCCGAGACGCCGGTGCGGAGCACTCCCAGGAGACTCATGCTGTGACCTCGATGATCGGAGAGTTGCGGTGGATGAGGGGGGTTGCGGCTTGCGCGGGGCTGGAGCGGGCCGTCACCGGAGCGACTCCGCCAGTTCGAGGAAGGCGTCGCGGCTCGGCTCCCCGCCGGGCTCCTGGCGCAGGGCCTCGTAGATGCGCGGCACCAGCACGACCGCCTGATCGAGGTCGGGGTCGCTGCCGCCGCGGTAGCCGCCGAGCAGCCTGAGGTCGCGGGTCTCCTCGAAGCGGGCCATCATGCTGCGCAGGCGCCGCACCAGTTCCCGCTGCTCGGCCGTCCAGACCTGATCGGCGAGGCGTGAGATCGAGCCGAGCAGGTTCATCGCCGGGTAGCGGCCCTGGTCGGCGATGGCGCGGTCGAGGACGACGTGGCCGTCGAGGGTGCCGCGGATGCTGTCGGCGACCGGATCGTTGTGGTCGTCGCCGTCGACGAGGACCGAGAACACGCCGGTGATCGTCCCCTGGCTGTCCGGCCCCGGCCCGGCCCGCTCCAGCAGGCGCGGCAGGTCGGAGAACACGCTCGGCGGGTAGCCGCGGGCCACCGCCGGTTCGCCTGCCGCCAGCGCCACGTCGCGGGCGGCGTGGGCGTAGCGGGTGACCGAGTCGACGATCAGCAGCACCGATTCGCCGGCATCGCGGAACGCCTCGGCGACGGCCAGCGCCGCCCGCGGCGCCTGCCGGCGCATCATCGGGCTCTCGTCGCCGGTCGAGACCACCACCACCGCCCGCGACCGGCTCGGGGCCAGCGGTCCTTCGAGGAACTCGCGCACCTCGCGGCCGCGCTCGCCGACCAGGGCGACGACGACGCTGTCGAAGCCCTCCGCCCCGGCCAGCATCGCCAGCAGGGTCGACTTGCCGACGCCCGACCCGGCGAAGATGCCGATGCGCTGGCCGGCGCAGAGCGGGGTGAACAGGTCGAGCGCCCGCACCCCGGTGCGCAGGGGCCGGCGCACCCGGGCGCGGCCCATCGCCGGCGGCGGAGCCGCGTCGAGGGGCATCGCCCGCTCGCCGGAGGGCAGCGGCCCGCCGCCGTCGACCGGACGGCCGAGCGCGTCGATCACCCGGCCCTTCCAGTCCGGATGCGGCCGCAGGGACGCCTCGCCGAGCCGGTAGGCCCGGGCGCCGATCCCGGCCTCGATCCGCGATTCGAACGGCTTGAGGGTCACCCCCCCGGCCTCGATCCGCACCACCTCGCCGACCTGGACCCGGCCGTCCGCCTCGATGCCCATGCGGTCGCCGAGCCGCACGAAGGCCGCGACGCCGCCGACCCGGCAGGCGCTGGCCGTCACCTCCTGCACCGGGCCGCCGACCCGCACCAGAGGCAGGGTCCGACGTTCGGCGAGGGCCGCGCCGAGGCGCGCGAGGGCGTCGGTCATCGTCTCAGCTCGACGGTCCGAGGGTGCGGATGGCGCTCTGGAGCGCGTTCTCGGTGTCGCTCGTGAGCGTGGCGGCCTGCTCGAAGGTGCGCTGGATCATGATGAGCTTGGTCATCTCCAGGACCGGGTTGACGTTGGCGCCCTCGGAGTAGCCCTGCACCACGCCGACGCGCGCGAAGTCCTGCACCACCGTTCCGGGCATGCTGGAGGCGATGGCGCCGCCCGCCGCCCGGGTCAGCTTCGCCTGCGGATCGAGGATGAACACGCCGATGGTGCCGACCTGATTGCGGTTCTGGACGATGCTGCCGTCGCGGCCGATCATCACCGGGCCGCCCTGCGGGTCGAGCAGGATCGGCGCGCCGCCGGCATCGAGGATCGGCTGGCCCGAGACGTTGAGAAGCTGGCCGGTCGCGTCCATCGTCATGCGGCCGTCGCGGGTGTAGAGCGGTCCCGCCGGTCCCTGCACCGAGAGCCAGGCGTCGCCCTGCACCGCCACGTCGAGGGGCGCGTCGGTGCGCTTGGCCTCCCCGGCGCGGCGCGAGATGAAGGTCTCGCCCGGGGACGAGAACGCGACCGGGCCCGACCCCGCCTCGGCCAGGAGGGTCTCGAACTTCGTCTCCTCGGCCCGGTAGCCGCCGGTCGCCATGTTGGCGATGTTGTTGGCGACGGCGTTGAGCCGCTTCTCCAGGGAGATCTGGGCCGAGAGGGCGACGTAGAGGCCGTTCTGCATGGTCAGCCTCCGGTCCGGACGCGCACGGCGCTGAGCAGCAGGCTGGCGCCGATCCCCGACGCGGAGGACGACCCGAACAAGGCGAGGAGCGGCGAGGACGCCGCGCTGTTCTGGGCGTCCCACACCGCGGCGAAGCGCCGGACGAAGGCGTCGAGCTTCCCGGGGTCGGAGAAGCTCTCGAGATCGATCTTCTGTTCGATCAGCCGCGCCCGCGAGGCCAGCGCCTCCGCGCTGGCGCCGGAGAGGCTGGACAGGCCCAGCACCGTGTTGACGACCTGCGTCAGCGCGGTGTCGCCGAGGATCTGGTAGCCGCTGGTCAGGGTCGGGCCGAGACGCGCGAAGTACAGGGCGAGGCGTGCCCCGGTATCCTCCTCGCCGGCGTCGCTCTCCAGCGCCTGACGCATGTAGGCCGCGGTCGCCGCCTTCACCGCCGCGTCGGGGCCGTTGTCGATGCCGAAGCCGACGTCGAGGCCGGTCTGGGTCGCGGCCGAGCGGTTGATGTTCTGAAGCTGGATCGTGCGCCCGGCGCCCACGGCCCCGTAGGCCCGGTCGGCGTTGGCGCCGACGCCGCCGAGCCTGCCGTCCCCGCCGAGATCGAGGGTGTCGGCGGTGGTGAAGACGAGGCGCCCCGCCGCGTCGAGGGACGCCGCGACCGCGCCCTGGAGGCCGGCGTTGCCGGAGGCGGCGATCTGGGCGTCGATCGCCTTCAGCACCTCGGCCGGCGTCACCTTGGCGAGGTCGGCGACGACGCCTTTCAGGGTCGCGGCGTTGAGCACGATCGTGCCGGTGCGGCTGGTGTCGGCGTCGAGGCTGGTCGTCAGCGTGAAGCTGACCTCGTTGGTGGCGCTGAAGTCGAGGGTGTCGGTCGCCGCGAAGAGGCGCGCGCCGGTCACCTGCGCCGCCGACCCGGCCGTGGCCGCCTTCGCCTGCACCCGGGTGTCGGGGTCGTCGTCGATGCCGAAGCCGATGCTCACCGCCGATTGCAGGCCCGTCGAGCGGTCGGTGTTGCGGATCAGGATCGTCCGTCCGGGCGCGCCGGCGGCATAGGCCGTGTCGGCGTTCCCGCCGATGCCCCCCTCCTTGCCGTCGGCCCCGAGGGCGACGAAGTCCGTCGTGGTGAAGACGAGGCGGCCGTCGGCGCCGAGGGAGGCCGCAACCGCGCCCTTGAGGCCGGCATTGCCGGAGGCGTCGATCCGGGCGTTGATCGCCTTCACCAGTTCGTCGGGCGTCACCTTGGCGAGGTCGGCGACGCTGCCCCTCAGGGTCGCGGCGTTGAGGACGATCCTGACGGTGCGGGCGGTGGCCGCGTCGAGGTTCGTCGTCAGCTCGAAGCTGACCTCGTTGGTGGTGCTGAAGTCGATCGACTCGCCCGCCGCGAAGATCCGGGACCCGGTCGCGCGGGCCGGCGCTCCGGCGCTCGCCCGCGCCGTCGTGTCGGGATCGCTGTCGATGCCGAAGCCGACGCTGAGCCCGGTCTGGGTCGGGGACGAACGGTCGGTGTTCTGGATCAGGATCGTCCGGTCCGCGCCGGTCGCGGCGTAGGTCCGGTCGGCGTCCCTGCCGGTGCCGCCGACCCGGCCGTCGGCGCCGAGGTCGACGACGTTCGTGGTGGTGAAGACGAGGCGGCCGTCGGCGTCGAGGGCGGCCCTGACCGTCCCCTTCAGGCCGGCGTCGCCGGTGGCGTCGATCTGGGCGTTGACCGCGCGCACGATGTCGTCGGCGGTCACCCTGGCGAGGTCGGGCACCCTGCCGGCCAGGGTCGCGGCGTTGAGGACGATCTTGCCGGTGCGGCTGGTGTCGGCGTCGAGGTTCGTCGTCAGCGTGAAGCTGACCTCGTTGGTGGTGCTGAAGTCGTACAGCCCGCTCGATTCCGCGGTCGCGGTCAGCACCCGGCTGCCGGTCGCGGTCGCCGGCTTGGCGTCCGAGGCGGAGGGCGCGAAGGCGTTGTAGGCGGCGCCCTCGCCGGTCCCGCGCGCGCCCCAGCCGGCGGCGAGGTTGAACGCCTTGGCGAAGGCCCGGTAGCGGCTGTCGGTGAGGCGGTTGGCGAAGCTGGAGCTGTCCTCCACGCCCTCGTTCAGCACCCGGCGCATGAACGCCTTGGCGTAGATCATGTCCTCGAGGCCGTACGCCTTCATCGCGTAGCTGTAGAGCCGCGTGTCGGCGAGGAACTCGTCGACGGTCTTCACCTTGCCGATGTTGGCCTCGAAATACGCGGTCTCGCGGGCGACCAGCGGCTCGGCGGCCTTGCGCTTGAGCGAGGCGGTCAGATCCTTCGCGATCAGCGCATAGTTGGTGAAGGTCGACACCACCCGGCCCGCTCCTGCTGCTTCCGATCGATGCGCCGGCCCGCGGCGCCGGGCCGTTCCGGCGGAGGGCCCCTGCCCGGGGCAGGACCGCGCGGGCGGTCCGGCTCGGGCTTCCTGTTCCGACGTCGCCGCCGCCATCCGGTCATCCGACAGCGCCGGCGTCAGGGTGCTTTAGGAAGCCTGCCTTGTCCCAGGCTTGCCCCGGCTCACGGCCGCGGCGTCACGATGACGGTTTCGGACGTGACGACGAGCCAGCCGGCACCGGACGGCCGGATCGAGAGGACCCGGCCGGCTCCCGGCAGGAGCATGCCGGGCGCCACCTCGCGCAGGCCGTCCGGCCCCTCGACGGTGGCGATCCCCTCGATCACGCGGCGCACGACGTAGCCGCGCCCGAGCGGCTCCCCGGCCGGCCGGAACTCGCTGCCCCGCGGGGCCTCGACGGCGGCGCGCTCCGCCAGGGCGCCGGTGACGGCCGGGTCGGCGTCGTTCGGCGCCATGCCGCGCTTCCAGGACATCAGCCCCGCCGCGACGGGTCCCTCCGTCGCGACGACGCCCCGGCCCGCCTCGCCGATCTTGTAGGCGGCGAAGCCGGTGGAGGCGCCGGCCAGGACGAGCGTGAGGCCGAACACGGCGCGTTCGAGCGCCGCGTCCCGGGCGCGACGCCGCGCCTCGGCGCCCGCCGCCGGCCGGCTCGGCGCGACGGCCTCGCGGCCGCGATGGGAATCTGGGGTGAGCTTGACCGAGACGGGTGACATGCCGGACGCGCGGTGAGTGCCGTGGTTCGTTAAGACTGACCGGACATGCTTGACGTCTGGTTAACCACGCCCTCGCGCAGGATCGCCCTGGCGCCGCGGCGGGCCGCCCTCGACGCCGTGCCCCGGCGTTGCTAACGTCGGATCCCGACCCTCAGGACACCGTTGCCGCGCCGATGAGCCGCCTCACACGGACCACGGGGTCCGCGCCGCCCCGGACCGACCGGGCGCCCCCGGGGGCCGGCGAGCCGGATCGGCGCGCCGTCCGGCGGAGGCGGGTGATGCAGCAGGGACGCATCCTGCTCGCCCCCGACAGGCTGCTCGCCTGCATGGTGAGCGATCTCTCCGCGGCGGGCGCCCGGATCCGGGTCCCGCGCGGCACCGATCTGCCCGAGAGCTTCGACCTGATGATCGCGGCGCACGACCTGCGCCGCTACCCGGTCCGCCTGCGCTGGCGGCGCGGCGACGTCGCGGGCGTCACCTTCGTCGTCCCCGCGGTCACGCCGGCGGGGTGAGGCCGGCGACGAGGTCGCGCTCGCTGACGATGAGGCCCGGGGCGTAGCCCTGGTCGAGGAAGCGCTGGCGGTCGGCCTCGTCGGCGAGGAAGACGAGGCTCGACTGGATCACCCCGGGCGAGCCGGCCACGGGCGGCGTGACCAGGATGCGGCGGTCGAGGCCGAGTTCGCGCAGCAGGCTGCTGATCGAGGGCCCGTCCTCGACGCCGGCGAGGACGAGCCGGCTGACCCCGGCGAGGCCGTTGGCGAACCGGGCGAGGGTCTGGACGGCGACGAGGAGCGGCAGCCGGTCGGCATTCCCGATCTCCTGCTCGACCTCCCCCGCCTGCCCGGCTCCCATCGCCCGCAGGCGGCACAGGATCTCGTGGACGCGCACGAAGTCGCCGAGGGCCTGCCATTGCCGCAGGGCGAGGCGCAGGCGCGCCTGGGCGTAGGCGTCGACGGCATCGCGGAAGACCTGCCGCTGGCCGGCGTCGAGCTGCGGCCCGATCTGCGCCAGCAGCGCCTGGACGACGTATTCGAGCCCGCCGCGGTCGAGGTCCCACTGCTCCTCCACGAGGTCGCGCCCGCGCGCCTCGGCCACCCGGCTCCGGGTCACGAGGTGCAGGAACGGGCGGGCGCGGAACGACACCGCCCCGGCCGCGGCGATCCGGCTCAGGGCGATGAAGCTCCAGTGGCAGGACGCGCCCGGGGACAGGATCCGGCGGACCGCCTCGGCCCGGAACACCGCGTGGTCCGGACGCAGGCCGTGCCGGACGAAGAAGCCGAGCAGGTCGAGGGCGTCCCCCGGCTCGAAGGTCGCGTCGGCATCGAGGCGGTGGAGCGGTCCCGACGAGCGTCCGGTGGTGTCGTCGTAGTAGTCCGGTGCGGCGTAGGCGGCGAGGACGCCGGGGGCCGCGTCGAGGAACGCGACCGTCTCCGCGACCGCGTCCGGGATGAGCAGGGCGTCGTCGGCGAGCGCCAGCAGGTAGCGCCCCCTGCCCCGGTGCAGGGCGTCGATGACGTGGGCGGCTCCGTCGACGGGGCCGTCGTGACGCGCGTAGACGACCGGCAGGCCGGCGAGGCGATGCCGCTCGGCGACGTCCCGGGCCGCGCCGTCGCCCCCGGCATCCGAGACCACCACCTCGAACGGGAAGCCGAAGCGGCATTCGGCCACGATGCGGGAGAGCAGGTGATCGAGGAAGGCGGGCCGGCGCCCCGTCGTGACGCAGACGCTCAGCGTGATGTCGGTCATGTCGTCCTCGTAGGCGCCTCGTGCCCTCCGCGTCGGGGCGGGGCTGGCGGAGTGTGGAGATGCTCGCCGGCCGGGCGCCGCGCGGCGCGAGGGAACCCGGGCGGCGCCTCACCGCCGGCGTCGGGTCCGGTGATTCGCGAAGTCTTAGCGCGCTTCGCGGCGTCCCGCACCTGTACGGCTTACACGGCGTGCGTGCCGAGTGACGTCCAAGAACAGTTGCCGCTCCGCGAGGCAAAATGCCCACACCGGACGCTTCCTCCCGGCCCCCGGACCGGCCGCCGCGCCGCCAGTCCCTGCGTCAGGACCTTTCCGGTTGCGCGGGAGGCCCGGGGGGTCTGCGCAGCCCGGGCGGGCGGGACCGCGGCCCACGATCCGGAAACCTCGGAAGCCTGGCCATTAACCGGTTCTTAACCATCCGATCAATAAACGTTAACCATGATCCGACGGGGCGCGGCGGGCTTCACGGCCACCGGGCCGCCCTCTCCGCGCCCTCCGGCGGATCATCCCGACAATCGATCAGTTCGACGTCTCTCCGCGGCGCCCTCCCGGCGCGGGCGAGCGCGCGCACGACAGCAACCGGCATCCGCCTGAAGGGGAAGCGGCAGTGTACATCGTCGTCGATGAGCGGCAGTGCGTGACCGCGGAATACGTGGCGGGTTTCGGCCAGGAGGGCGTCGCCTCCCAGGGCGTGCAGGCGCGGGAGTTCGGCTCCTGGCTCGACCGCAGCCAGGCCGGCGACCTCGCGGCGGTGAAGGGCTTCCTGCTCGGCGCCTGCGAGGACCGCACCAGCCACACGGCGACGATCCGCCGGCGCTCCCACGCTCCGATCATCGCGCTCAGCGAGACCCGTTCGCTCCAGCACACCCTCGACCTGCTGACGGCCGGCATCGACGACGTGGTGCGCAAGCCGGTCCACGTCCGCGAGATCCTCGCCCGGGCCGAGGCGATCCGCCGCCGCATGAACCGCGGCGAGGCGCGGATCATGGCGCCGCAGCGGGCCGAGAGCCTGACCGTGCATTTCGACGGGCGCGATCCCGAGATCGACGGCGAGAGCCTGATGCTGCCGCGCCGCGAGCGGCACATCCTCGAATACCTCGCGCGCAACCGCGGCCGCTGGCTGACCAAGACCCAGATCTTCGACGCGATCTACCGCGACGGCGGCTGCGACGTCGAGGAGAGCGTGGTCGAGGGCCACATCAGCAAGCTGCGCAAGAAGCTGCGCAACCGCCTCGGCCGCGACCCGATCGAGGCGAGGCGGATGGTCGGCTACACGTTCGTCGGCTAAACGGAAACTCGCTATCCCGGGTGGCGAATTTCCATTTGGGCCGCCGCCCCGGCCGAGGTTCGCCGGGCCGCGGCGGGTGCGTCCCCCTTTAACGGTTCTCTAGGGTCTCGCGGTCAGTCTGTGCAGGACAGGACGGCGGCGCCGCCCTCGCCGCGGCCATCCGGCCAGCCCCTCGGGGGCGCCGGGATGGTCGCGCGGGGACGCGTCCCGGGCCTTGAGAACGCACAGTGGGTTGCCCGCCACCCGGCGGGCAAAGGCATGACGCCGCTCCGCTGCCCCGGTGTGAGCCCGGATGTCCTCTCGAAGACCACTCCCAAGCCAACTGGCGCGCAAGGGGACGTATCGTGACGAGCATCCTGACGAACAACTCGGCCATCATCGCTCTGCAGACGCTGAGCTCGATCAACAAAGACCTCGACACCACCAGCAACCGGATCTCGACCGGCCAGCGGATCTCCTCGGCCGCCGACGGCGCCGCCTACTGGTCGATCGCCCAGACCCTGCGGTCGGACAACGGCTCGCTCTCCTCCGTCACCGACGCGATGAAGCTCGATGCCAACTCCGTCAAGGCCGCGGCCGGCGGCGTGAACCAGATCACCGAGAGCCTGACCTCGATCAAGAACAAGCTCGTCAACGCGGTGTCCGGCAACGTCGACCGGAAGACCACCCAGAACGAGATCAACGACCTCATCAAGGGCATCAAGACCACCGCCGACAACACGGTGATGAACGGGTCGAACTGGCTGTCGGTCGACTCGAGCAAGACGGGCTTCTCGGATCAGATCGGCCTCGTCTCGGCGTTCTCGCGCAACAACGGCACGGTGACGGTCAGCACCTCGAAGCTCGATACCGGCGCCTTCATCATCTACGACACGAACTCGGCCGGCACCTCGAACTCGACCCTGACGGCCGCCTTCACGTCGATCGCCAGCGCGGCCTCGGTCTCTGGCACCTCCGGCGCCACCGTCTCGGTGAGCGCCACGGCCGCCGACCAGAAGGGCTTCCTCGACACCAAGTACGTCATCACGCCCGGCGGCACCGGCGCCGCGACCATTCAGTCGATCAAGGACTTCAGCATCAGCGATCTCGGCACGTCCGACACGGACATCAGCCAGATCCAGGCCTACATCAAGATCATCGACGCCACGATCCAGAAGCTGCAATCCGGCTCGTCGAGCCTCGGCTCGACCTCGACCCTGATCTCCTCGCAGCAGGACTTCACCAAGAAGCTGATGGACATCAACACCAGCTCGATCGGCGCCCTGGTCGACGCCGACATGGAGGAGGAGTCGACGAAGCTGAAGGCGCTGCAGACCCAGCAGCAGCTCGGCATCCAGTCGCTCAGCATCTCCAACTCGGCGGCGCAGAACATCCTGTCGCTGTTCCGGTAAGCCCCGGAACCGCTCGGGGCATCCCGAACCGCGGCGGCCGCGCTCCCCCCGGGGCGCGGCCTTTCCGCGTCGGAATGCCCGGGCAACCATGCCGGCGACGCCGCACCAGGGTGACGGGGCGGCCGGGCCGGCGTATAGGGACAGTCGCGGTCAGGGCAGCCGCGACCCCTGGCCACGTCCCCGCCCCCGAACCTTTCCTGCGATGCCGTTTTCCGTCCTCGATCTCGTTGTTCTGGGTGTGGTGATCATATCCGCGCTGCTCGCGGCGGTGCGCGGCTTCACGCGAGAGGTTCTGGCGATCGTCGCCTGGGTCGCGGCGGCCGTCGTCGCCTACTCGCTCCACCCGCTGCTGCTGCCGACGATCAAGCAGCACATCTCCAGCGACACCGTCGCCCTGGTCGCCTCGATCGCCTCGATCTTCCTCGTCACCCTGCTGGTGGTGTCGATCATCACCGTGAAGATCTCGGACCTGATCCTCGATTCGCGGATCGGCGCCGTCGACCGCAGCCTCGGCCTCGCCTTCGGGGCCGCCCGCGGCTTCCTGATCTGCGTCATCGGCTGGGTGTTCCTGTCCTGGCTGGTCCAGGGCAAGGTGCCGGACTGGGCCCAGCAGGCCCGCAGCCGCGACGTGCTGGAGACCAGCGGACAGCGCCTCGTCGCGATGCTGCCGGACAACCCCGAGGGCCTGCTCAAGCAGTTCCGCAAGCCCAAGCCCGACGCCGATCCGGGCGCCGACGTCCCGGCCGAGGGAGACACCACGCCCCAGCGGCGGACCGATGCGGGGGCGCCGGCGACCCGCCGCTGAGCCCGGGACGCCGGTGCGGGCGCCGAGACCGGCGCCGGGCGCATTGCCCCCCGGCTCCGACGCGGGTTCGTCCTGCCTTGGCGCCGCCCTTTGGAACGATTACATCATCGCGCGAGGGCGACGGGCCGACCGAGAAAGGCCGCCAGAGATGCGCCCCGACAGGTTGGGAACGAATCTCGCGTCGGTGGGCAGGGATTTCGGACACCGGAGGCTGCCGGGGTGACCGGCCGCAAAGGGCTTCTCATCATGGCAGCACGCAGCGAAACCGGCCGGGCGGGGTCCGGAGCCAGCGACGTTTACGACTTCGACTGGCGCGAGGAACTCGACGGCGACCGCCTGCGCGAGGAATGCGGCATCTTCGGCATCCACGACCACCCGGATGCCGCCGCGATCGTGGCGCTCGGCCTGCACGCGCTCCAGCACCGCGGCCAGGAGGCGGCCGGCATCGTCTCGTTCGACGGCCGGGTGTTCCACTCCGAGCGCCGGATGGGCCTCGTCGGCGATTCGTTCTCCGACCTCGCGACGATCGAGCGGCTCAAGGGCCGGGCCGCGATCGGCCACGTGCGCTACTCGACCACCGGCGAGACCATCCTGCGCAACGTGCAGCCGCTCTTCGCCGAGCTGGAATCCGGCGGCCTCGCGGTGGCGCATAACGGCAACCTCACCAACGGCCTGCTGCTGCGCCGCCAGCTCGTGCGCGACGGCGCGATCTGCCAGTCGACCTCCGACACCGAGGCGATCCTCCATCTCGTCGCCCGCTCCCGCCACGTCCGGATGGTCGACCGGCTGATGGACGCGCTTCGCCAGATCGAGGGCGGCTACGCCCTGGTGATGCTGACCAACAAGAAGCTGATCGGCGCCCGCGATCCCCTCGGCATCCGCCCGCTGGTGCTCGGCGAGCTCGACGGCCGCTACATCCTCGCCTCCGAGAGCTGCGCCCTCGACATCATCGGCGCCCGCTTCGTGCGCGACATCGACAACGGCGAGATGGTGGTGATCTCCGAGGACGGGGTCGAGTCGATCCGCTTCGCCAAGCCGCAGCCGCTGCGCCCCTGCATCTTCGAGTACATCTACTTCGCCCGCCCCGACTCGGTCGTGAACGGCAAGAACGTCTACGCGGTGCGCAAGAGCATCGGCGTCGAACTCGCCAAGGAGGCGCCGGCCGGGGCCGACGTCGTGGTGCCGGTGCCGGATTCCGGCGTGCCGGCCGCCCTCGGCTTCGCCCAGGAGGCGGGGCTTCCCTTCGAGATGGGCATCATCCGCAACCACTACGTCGGGCGCACCTTCATCCAGCCGACCCAGTCGGTGCGCGAACTCGGCGTGCGGATGAAGCACTCGGCCAACCGCGCGGCGATCGAGGGCAAGCGCATCGTGCTCGTCGACGACAGCCTCGTGCGCGGCACGACCTCGATGAAGATCGTCCGGATGATGCGCGAGGCCGGCGCCCGCGAGGTGCATTTCCGCATCGCCTCGCCGCCGATCACCCACCCGGACTTCTACGGCATCGACACGCCGGAGAAGGAGAAGCTGCTCGCCGCCACCCACGACCTCGAAGGCATGCGGCGGGTGATCGGCGCCGATTCCCTCGCCTTCCTGTCGATCGAGGGGCTGTACCGGGCGATGGGCGAGGAGGGCCGCAACGCCGCCTGCCCGCAATTCACCGACCACTGCTTCACCGGGGACTACCCGACGCCGCTGACCGACCTCGCGGTCGCCTCGCCGCGGCAGATGGCGATCCTCGCCGAGGCCGATTGAGTACACGATGACCGATACCCTCCTCGCCGGCCGCATCGCCGTCGTCACCGGCGCCTCGCGCGGCATCGGCCGCGCCGCCGCCCTCGCCCTCGCGGCCGCCGGCGCGCACGTCGTCGCGCTGGCCCGCACCCAGGGCGCCCTCGAGGAACTCGACGACGAGATCCGGGAAGCCGGCGGCTCGGCCACCCTGGTGCCCCTCGACCTCAGGGACTTCGAGGCGATCGACCGCCTCGGCGCCGCGCTCCACGAGCGCTGGGGCCGGCTCGACGTGCTGGTCGGCAATGCCGGGGTGCTCGGCGCGCTGATGCCCCTCGCCCATGTCGACCCGAAGACCTGGGCGAGCGCCCTCGACGTCAACGTCACGGCGAACTGGCGCCTGATCCGGTCCCTCGACCCGCTGCTGCGGCGCTCCGATGCCGGCCGGGCGATCTTCGTCACCTCCGGGGCGGCGAGTTCCTGCAAGGCGTATTGGGGTCCCTACGCGGTGACCAAGGCCGCGCTGGAGGCGCTGGTGCGCACCTACGCCGCCGAGACCGAGACGACGCCGATCCGCGCGATGCTGCTCAGCCCCGGCCCGCTGCGCACCAAGATGCGGCAGGCGGCGATGCCGGGGGAGGATCCCGAGACCCTGCGCACGCCGGAGGACCTCGCGCCGCACTTCGTGCGCCTCGCCTCGCCGGACTGGAGCGAGAGCGGGCTGATCTACGACTTCGTCGGCGACCGGCTGCTCACCCCGCGCAAGCCGGAGTGAGCGCGGCGGGAAGCGCCGGCGGGAGGATCTGGCAGGAGAGCCCGGGATGATCGACGTGCGGGCGATGTGCGCCATCGGGCAGCGGGGCCAGCTCGGCCTTCATGGCCGCCTGCCCTGGGAGGGCAACACCGACCCGCTCTACGTCGAGGACGTGACGCGGTTCTTCGCCGAGACGCAGGGGCACGTCCTCATCGCCGGCCCGAAGACCATCGAGGCGGTGCCGGACGTCGCCTACCGGGACCGCACCATCGCGGTGATCCGCTCGCACGAGGACCCGCGCATGGTGCTGGCGCGCTATCCCGGCCGGCGGATCTTCGTCGGCGGCGGGATCGCGGTGTGGGACGTCTACGCGCCGTTCATCCAGAACTGGGACATCACCCGCCTGCCCTACGACGGCGAGGCCGACCGCTGGTTCGACCCGGCCTGGCTCGTCGGGCGAGGCCGGGATTGAGCGCTTGACCCGCCCGCACGGTCCCCTCACGTTGCGTCGCCTCGATCGCGGGGCAACCGAAGGGAAGCGCGGGCGATGAGCAGCGACACCACCGACCGTTTCCGGCGCGCGCCGCGCCGCAAGTCCGAGCGCGGCCGCACCGTCACGGTCTCGGCCGAGGCGAAGGCGGCCTACGAGGCGATCCTGCGCGAGAAGGAGGAGCGCGAGGCCTATGCCCGCAACCTCCCGGCCGACCCGAAGCTCAAGTAACCCCTACTCTCCCAAGTCCCCCTAATCCCCCTTGTCGAACGGGTTCTTCGAGGTGCGCAGGGACAGCCGGATCGGAACGCCCGGCAGCTCGAACGATTCGCGCAGGCTGTTGACGAGGTAGCGGGTGTAGGATTTCGGCAGCGCGTCGAGCTGGTTGCCGAACAGGGCGAAATGCGGTGGGCGCGCCTTGACCTGGGTGGCGTAGCGGATCTTGACCCGGCGGCCGGACACCGCCGGCGGCGGGTTGGCCTGCGTCGCCTCCGACAGCCACTGGTTGATCTTCGCCGTCGAGACCCGGCGGTTCCAGACGTCGTAGGTCGCGACCACGGCCTGCATCAGCCGGTCGATGCCGTCCCCGGCGAGCCCCGACAGCGGCACCACCGCGGCGCCGCGCACCTGCGGCAGCAGCCGCGTCGCCTTCTCCTTGAGGTCCTTGAGCAGGCCGGGCTGGTCGGCGACGAGGTCCCACTTGTTGAGGCCCATCACCAGCGCGCGGCCCTCCTGCTCGACGAGGTCGACGATGGTGAGGTCCTGCTTCTCGAACGGGATCGTGGCGTCGAGGAGCACCACCACCACCTCGGCGAAGCGCACCGCCCGCAGGCCGTCGGAGACCGCGAGCTTCTCCAGCTTGTCGTCGATCCGGGCGCGGCGGCGCATCCCGGCGGTGTCGTGCAGCTTGATCCGGCGCCCGCGCCACTCCCAGTCGAGGGAGATCGAATCGCGGGTGATGCCGGCCTCCGGGCCGACCAGCAGCCGGTCCTCGCCGAGCATCCGGTTGATGAGGGTCGACTTGCCGGCATTCGGCCGGCCGACGATCGCGACCTTGAGGGCGCGGCCCTCGGCATCCCCCTCGTCCTCCCGCTCCGGCTCGGGCAGCACCTCGACGAGGGCGTCGTGGAGCTGGCCGATGCCCTCGCCGTGCTCGGCCGAGACCGGGACCGGATCGCCGAGGCCGAGGGCGAACGCCTCGTAGGCCCCCGACAGCCCGGTGCCGCCCTCGGCCTTGTTGGCGAGCAGCACGACCGGCTTGTCGGCCCGGCGCACCAGCTCGGCGAAGGGCTGGTCGGCCGGCAGCAGGCCGGCGCGGGCGTCGATGACGAACAGGACGACGTCGGCCTCCTGGATCGCCGCCTCGGTCTGGGCCCGCATCCGCCCGGCGAGCGAATCGGCCTCGGCCTCCTCGAGGCCGGCGGTGTCGAGGATCTTGAAATGCAGGTCGCCGAGCCGGACCTCGCCCTCGCGCCGGTCGCGGGTGACGCCGGGGCGGTCGTCGACCAGGGCGAGCTTGCGCCCGACGAGGCGGTTGAACAGCGTCGACTTGCCGACGTTCGGACGCCCGACGATCGCGACGGTGGGCATCGACATGGGGGTTACCTGTCTTGGAAGGATCTGGAGGACATGGCGAAATCCCCCTCTCCCGTTTGGGAGAGGGGCAGGGGTGAGGGTGGCTCGGGTTCCGCAATGCCCCCGAACGGTCGCGCTGCGCGGCTCGGTGCCCGATCCGGCATCGTCTCCACCCTCACCCCTACCCCTCTCCCACCCGGGAGAGGGGATCCCGCGCCTTAAAAATTGAACCCTTGAATCGATGACTTGAAACCGCCGCCCACTGAGCCGCGGAGGCTCCTCACCGCGTCGTCGCCTCGGGCGTCTCGGCCGGCACCGGCGGCGGCGGGGCCGCGGGAGCGGCGGGCGCGGCGTCGGTCACCTGGACCGGGCCGCCGGCCACCAGCGCGACGTAGACTTCGAGGCGCTGGCGCAGGCCCGGCGGCGTGTCGCGGTCGGTGGTGATCTGCTCGAACCACGAGCCGGCCTTGTCGTAGTCGCCCTTGCGCAACGCCGCCAGCCCGAGCATCTCGCGGGCGGTGTGCCGGAAGGCGCTGGTCGGCGCGGCGAGGCTCTGGAGGGTGTTCAGGGTCTCGGGATCGTCCTTGTCGAGGCGCAGCAGCGCGGCGCGCAGGCGGGCGAGGTCGCGCAGGCCGTGGCCGACCGACGCATCGTCGGCGATCGCCGCGTAGGCCCTGGCGCCGGCCTCCGGGTCGGCCTTGCCGGCCTCCGCCGCCGCCCGCAGGCGGGCGAGGAGGCGGTAGCCGCCCGGCGACTCGGCCGCGACCGCCGCGAACGCCTTCTCGGCCGCCTCGGGCGTCGCGCCCTTCGAGGCCCGCACCACCTCGTCGAACCTCTGGCCCGCCGCCTCGGCCTGGACGGCCTGGTTGTGCTGCCAGTAGCGCCAGCCGCCGACCGCGACGACCGCCAGCACCGCGAGGCCGATGAAGACGCCGCTGTAGCGCTGCCAGATCTGCGCCACGCGGTCACGACGGTAGTCCTCGTTGACCTCGCGGATGAACTCGTCTTCTTTCATCGACCCTGTACTCGCCGCCTCGCGTCGCGCCATGCAACGGCCCGGTCGCCTAGCACAGTCGCAGGATGTTGGCGAGGCGAGGGCTCGGATCGGGCGATCCTCGTCCGGCCGGGGCGTCCCCGCTCTCCCCAGCTTCGAACGGCTCCAAGCCGCGTTGACGCATCCCCGGAGAAATGTCAGCATTCCTGACATATCGGGTGCGCTCAACGAGGGCCGGACGAACCGGCCGGGACGCGCCGCACGTCACGGAGGAACGCACGATGGGCTCGCGCTCGGACGCCCCCTCTCTCAGGGCCGTCTCCCTCGACGACAAGTACGACCTCGCCCGCGAGCAAGTCTTCGTCACCGGCACCCAGGCGGTGATCCGGATGCTGCTGATGCAGCAGGCCCGCGACCGGGCGGCGGGGCTCAACACCGCCGGCTTCGTCTCCGGCTACCGCGGCTCGCCGATCGCCGGCCTCGACCAGAACCTCGTCCGGGCCCGCAAGGTGCTGGACCGGTCCAACGTCGTGTTCCAGCCCGGCCTCAACGAGGAGCTGGCGGCGACCGCGGTCTGGGGCTCGCAGCAGGCCGAGATGCGCGGCGAGGGCCGCTACGACGGCGTGTTCGGCCTGTGGTACGGCAAGGGCCCGGGCGTCGACCGTTCCGGCGACGTCTTCCGCCACGCCAACATGGCCGGCACCTCGCGCCACGGCGGCGTGCTGGCGCTGATGGGCGACGACCACACCGCCGAATCCTCCACGGTGGCGCACCAGTCGGAGTTCCACTTCGTCGACGTGATGGTGCCGATCCTGAACCCGGCCGGGGTGCAGGAGATCCTCGATTACGGCCTCTACGGCTACGCGATGAGCCGCTATTGCGGCGCCTGGGTCGCGTTCAAGTGCGTGAAGGAGAACATCGAGTCGACGGCGAGCGTCGATGCCCGCCTCGACCGGGTGAAGATCCTGCTGCCCGACGACGTCGCGATGCCGCCGGGCGGGCTCAACATCCGCACGCCCGACAACATCCTGGAGCAGGAGGCCCGGCTGCAGGACTACAAGCGCGACGCGATGCTGGCCTTCGTGCGCGCCAACAACCTCAACCGCATCGTGCTCTCGGGCGGGCGCCAGCCGAAGATCGGCATCATCACCGTCGGCAAGTCGTATCTCGACGTCCGGCAGGCGATGGACGACCTCGGCCTCGACGAGGTCAAGGCCAGCGACATGGGCCTGCGGCTGTACAAGGTCGCCTGCCCGTGGCCGCTGTCGCGGCGCGAACTCGTCGCCTTCGCGGACGGGCTCGACCTCATCATGGTGGTCGAGGAGAAGCGTTCGCTGATCGAGGTCCAGGTCCGCGAGGAGCTGTACGGCACGCCGAACCAGCCGGTCTGCATCGGCAAGCGCGACGAGGACGGCAACTGGCTGTTCCCGGTCAAGGGCGCGCTCGACCCCAACGACATCGCGGTGGCGCTCGGCGAGCGGCTGCTGCGCTACCACCGCAACGACGACCTCGCCGGCCGGGTCGCGCGGCTCAAGCGCGCCCAGGAGCGGCTGGCGGCGACCGTCGACATCGCGACCCGGACCCCGCATTTCTGCGCCGGCTGCCCGCACAACACCTCGACCAGGGTGCCGGAGGGGATGCGCGCCTATGCGGGCATCGGCTGCCACTACATGGTGCAGTGGATGGACCGCGGCACCGACGGCTTCACCCAGATGGGCGGCGAGGGCGCGAACTGGATCGGCGAATCGGCGTTCTCGACCCGCGGCCACGTCTTCCAGAACCTCGGCGACGGCACCTACAACCACTCGGGCTCGCTGGCGCTGCGCTGGGCGATCGATACCGGCACCCACATCACCTACAAGATCCTGTTCAACGACGCCGTGGCGATGACCGGCGGCCAGCCGCACGAGGGCGGGCTGACGGTGGACCGGATCGCCGCGCAGGTCCGCGCCGAGGGCGTCGATCGCATCGCCCTCGTCACCGACGAGCCGGACAAGTACCCGGCGACGATGCAGTGGCCGGGCGGGCTGTCGATCCACCACCGCGACGAACTCGACGCGGTCCAGCGCGACCTCGCCACCGTGCCGGGCGTGTCGGTGATGATCTACGACCAGACCTGCGCCTCGGAGAAGCGCAGGCGGCGCAAGCGCAACGCCTTCCCCGATCCCGATCGGCGCGTCATCATCAACGAGCTGGTCTGCGAGGGCTGCGGCGACTGCTCGGTGCAGTCGAACTGCGTCGCGGTGCAGCCGGTCGAGACCGAGTTCGGCCGCAAGCGCCGCATCGACCAGTCGAGCTGCAACAAGGACTTCTCCTGCGTCAACGGCTTCTGCCCGTCCTTCGTGACGGTGCACGGCGCCAAGCCGCGCACGACGCCGGCCGGCCTGCCGGCGGCGGCGGGCGCGGAGGCCCCGGATCTCGGCCTGCCCGAGCCGGCGATCCCGGCGATCGACGGCACCTTCAACATCATCGTCACCGGCGTCGGCGGCACCGGCGTGGTGACGGTGGGGGCGATCCTCGGCATGGCGGCCCACCTGGAGGGCAAGGGCCTCGGCATGATCGACATGGCCGGGCTCGCCCAGAAGGGCGGCGCTGTGTTCAGCCACGTCCGCCTCGCCGAGCGCCAGGAGGACATCCACGCGATCCGGGTCGGGGCCGGCGCGGCCGACCTCGTGCTCGGCTGCGACCTCGTGGTGACCGGCACCCGCAAGGTGCTGGCCTCGGTGACGCCCGGGCGCACCCACCTCGTCGTCAACACCGCCGAGGTGATGCCGGGCGAGTTCACCCGCAAGCCCGACTTCTCGCTGCCGGCGGAGCGGATCAAGCGGGCGGTGCGCGAGGCGGCCGGCCCCGACCACGCCGACTTCACCGACGCGACGAGCCTCGCGGTGGCGCTGCTCGGCAATGCGCTCGCCGCCAACATGTTCATGCTCGGCTACGCCTGGCAGCGCGGGCAGGTGCCGCTGTCGCGGGCGGCGCTGACGAAGGCGATCGAGCTCAACCGCGAGGCGGTGGCGATGAACCTCGCGGCCTTCGCCTGGGGCCGCCGCGCCGCCGCCGCGCCCGGGACGATGCCGGCGACCGGCTCCCGGCCGCAGGATCAGGCCGGGGAGGCGGCGCCGGACCTCGACGCGATCATCGCCAAGCGGGTCGCGTTCCTGACCGCCTACCAGAACCGCGCCTATGCCGACCGCTACGCCGAGGGCGTGGCGCGGATCCGCGCCCGGGAGGCGGCCCTGCATCCCGGCGCGACGCCGCTGACCGAGGCGGTGGCGCGCTCGCTGTTCCGGCTGATGGCCTACAAGGACGAGTACGAGGTCGCGCGCCTCTACACCGACGGCAGCTTCCAGGCGCAGGTGGACCGGACCTTCGAGGGGCAGAACCTCACCTATGAGTTCCACCTCGCCCCGCCGCTCCTCGCCCGCACCGACCCGGCGACCGGCCGGCCGCGCAAGATGCGCTTCGGCCCGTGGATGATGAAGGCGTTCGGGGTGCTCGCCCGGGGCAAGGTCCTGCGCGGCACCGCCCTCGACCCGTTCGGCTACACCCACGAGCGGCGCGGGGAGCGGCGGCTGATCGCCGAGTACGAGGCGCTGCTGGCGGAGATCGGCCGCGGCCTGACCCCGGCCAACCACGCCGTCGCGGTCGGCCTCGCCAACCTGCCGCAGGCGATCCGCGGCTACGGCCCGGTCAAGGCGAAGAACCTCGCCGCCGCCAAGGCCGAGGAGGCGGCCCTGCTCGCCCGTTTCCGGGCGCCGGAGGCGCCGCTGGCGACGGCGGCGGAGTAGGACGCGATCCGCCGGGGCGGGGCGTCGACGTCCTCGCCCCGGCGGCGCGGCCGGTCTATCCTCGGGGCCATGCCGGACCGTATCTGCCTTCGCCCCTCTTCGCGCGGCCGCGCGCGCGAGGCGAGCCGCCTCGCCGCCTTCGTGTCCGCGGTCGGCCGGCAGAGCCGGCGCCGCAACGGCTTCGACCCGAACGACCGCGCCTTCGATCCCGACGACGCCCGCCGCCTGCGCCGGATGCCGCCCGGAGAGTTCGACCGGCTGCTGCGCGACGGCGAGGAGTGATGCGGTTTTTGAACGATGAGTTCAAAAGTCGTATCGAAGCCAGCGCGGCGCGTGAGCGAAGCTGGTTTCCGCATCGCGAAGCGATCCCGCAGGGATCGCCGAGCGATCAATCAGAAACCGTATGATGCGAAATCCGCATCGCGAAAGCGATCGCGCAGCGATCGCCGAGCGATCATTCGGATTTCGTTTGAGCGACTGCCTACTGCTGCGATTGCCGCTCCCGCCGTCTTCTGCCAAGCCGGGCACGGGCGTCACGGCCCGCTCACGGGCAGGAGGCACGGCATGAAGGACTTTCCGGCCGCCTATCAGGTCTCGAAGGGCTCGGCCCTCGACCTCGACCGCGCGTTCTACGCCCGCATCGCCGCGGCGGAGGGCCGCGAACGGGTCGCCTCGTTCACGATCCCGATCCGCACCGGGCGGGCCTGGGAGGTGCCGGCCGGCCACGTCTTCCGGATCGTCGCCCTGGAGGGACCGCAGGTCGGCGACCTCAACATCTGGAACCGGCACGACCCGCGCGAGCGGCTGTGGGCGGCGCGCACCCGCCAGCTCCAGGGGGCGCACGTCTCGACCTTCGACCGGCTGTGGTCGACCCTGCCGTTCCTGCGCCCGCTGGCGACGATCACCGCCGACACCCTGGCCGGCTACGGCACCGACGAATACGGCGGCCGGGTGCACGACCTGCTCGGCACCCGCTGCGACCCCTACGTCAACAAGCTCCTGACCGGGCAGGATTTCCACTTCCACTGCCACTCGAACCTCGTGCGCTCCGTCCTGCCGTTCGGCCTGACCGAGTTCGACGTGCACGACGTGCTCAACGTGTTCCAGGTGACGGGCCTGAACCACGACGACCTGTACTTCATGCGCGACTGCCCGGCGAAGGCGGGCGACCACCTCGAATTCTTCGCCGAGATCGACTTGCTCTGCGCCCTCTCGACCTGCCCCGGCGGCGACCTCTCGGTGCCGCTCTGGGGCCCGGACGCCCGCGACCCGATCGAGGTCTGCCGGCCGCTCGGGGTCGAGATCGACCGCCTCGACCCGGCCCTGCTCCAGGGCTGGGCGAGCCCGGCCGTCGCACCCTACCGCGGCGGGCACGGTCTGCACGCGGAGAAGGGCTGGTGGGAGGCGGCGCCCGGGGAAGCATGAGAGGTCACCGGGCATCGGAATGCGGCCAGGAGCCGGAGCCCCGCGGGCGAAGGCTGCCGGCCGCCTGTCCGGGACGGCCTCGCCGGTGCGCGCGTGACGTTGCATGGACGGATCCGGGAGGATGTCGAAGTGGTCATGCCCGCAGCCAACATGCCGCCGGCCATGACGGTGCGCCTCGCTCGGCTACGCCGTCTCCTGCTGCTCGGCAGCGTCCTGCTGCTCCTGTTCGCGCTCGCCCTCATGCTCGGCACGGTGCCATCCGAAGACAGGGTCCAGGTCGTGATGCCACGCTGGACCGGCCACATCGCCACGGTGGGCCTGGTTCTGCTGGTGCTGTCGCAGTTGGTCGCGGTGACGACCCGCCGAGGGTGGCGACGTCTGCTGCCCGTGGTCGCCCTCGGCCTCGCCGCTCCGGCGATCGTGCTGGTGCTCGGCTTCCTCAGCGTGAACGCGCAGCGCGTCGAGATCGATCGCGTTACCCTGCCGAACGGCCGGATCGTCATGATGACGCTCGAGCCCGGGATGACCGACGCGATCTACAAGCTGTGGGAGCCGCATGGCTGGCGCTGGCGCTCCCTGTTCGATGCGGCTCGGCACATCACCTATTCCGAGGATTTCTCGTTCACGACGGATCCGGGCGTCGTCGCCAGCGCCGACGGACGGCACCTGCTGATCCGCCGCGGCGGCATCTGGACGGATTGCTGGCGGGTCGAGGCCGCCGGCTTGAGGCCGTGCTTACCCGAGATTGATTCGAGCCCCAGGGAGCGCGAGGAATGGCTCGGTCGCTCCGCGGGCATCGCTGCCGTCGTCGGAGCGGAGCCGTCCCGTCCGTGAAGCCCGAACGGCGGCGGCCGACCGCCGGCCTCTCCTCCGGCTCCGATCGACGATCGGCAACCGGCACCGGGACGCCGTCCTCAGCGCAGCGGCAGCGCGAGGCACACCGCCGCCAGGATCACCGCGTAGGCGACGCGCCGGAACAGCCGCTCGGAGGCGAAGCGGAAGCCGCGGGCGCCGAGGACGAGGCCGAGCCCGTAGGGCAGGAGCAGCGGTAGCGCCTCGGCGAGGCGCGGGCCGGTGAGCAGGCCGGACGCCGCGAAGACGAGGCCCGAGACGAAGGTCGAGAGGCCGAAATAGGCCATCAGGTTATCGCGCACCTGCGCCGCCGCGGCCCGCTGGCTGGCGAGCCAGAACACCGCCAGCGGCATGCCGCCGAGCGCCGCGAAGCCGCTCGCCAGCCCCGAGGCGGCGCCGGTGGCGAGGGACAGCGGCAGCGACGGCGCACCGTGGTAGCGCCAGCCCGAGACCAGGGCGGCGAGGGCGGCCAGGATGGCGCCGGCGGTGAGCCAGCGGACGAGGACCGGGTCGAGCCGGGTCAGCAGCCACACGCCGACCGGCAGCAGCAGCGTCGCACCGGCGAGCAGCGGCACGACCTCGCGCCATGCCGCCCGCCGGGCCGAGAGCGCCCCGAGCCAGAGCGCGAACGGCGCATCCACCACCCAGATCAGCCCGACCGCCGCCGCGGGTCCGACCGCGGCGGCGGCGATCGGCACGAACACCATCGCGAAACCGAAACCGGTGAAGCCGCGCACCGCCCCGCCGGCGAAGGCCGCGAGCAGCAGGGTCAGGGTGGCGGGATCGAGGACCAGCATCGGGGTGGCTCATACGGTTTCCGATACGGTTTTTGAACGAAGGGTTCAAAAGCCGTATCGGCCCCAGTCCCGGGCGCGGGACGGCAGCGCAGCCGGTGGCTTGCCGCTGCTCACGCGTCGCGCGCCTCCTGCACCGCCCGCAGCCAGATGACGAACGGGTCGCCGCCGTCCCCGTCGTCATCCATCGACAGGGGACGCGGCACGATCTCGGACGCCGTGCGGGGGATGGTGACGCCGAACTCCCGCTCGATCCAGCGCCGCAGGCGCGTCGGCGGCACGAGATCGTCACGGTCCGCGGCGGGCGGATGCGGAAACTCGTCCGGCCAGCACAATTCGACGTAGCCGATCGCCAGCAGCCGCAGGAAGTCGACCGGGTCGGTGGTCAGGGTGCAGAGCATCGTCGAGCCCGACCCGGAGCCGAGATGCACGAAGCGGGTGCCGCCGGCGTCGTCGCGCCACAGGCAGGCGTAGGAGCCGTCGCCGCCGGTGCGCACGAGGCTGGCGAGGCGGCCGCGGGCGGCCGGGTCGGGGCCGAGCCAGGCTTCGACGTAGTCGGGATCGGACGGGCCGATCGAGACGATCGAGGAGGCCGGCTCCGGGTCGCCGGGGGCGGACAGCCCCGCGTGGATCGTGCGGCCGTGCTCCGTCTCCTGCGCGAAGCCCTCGTCGTCCATCCAGCCGAGCAGCCGGTCGACCGGCTCGGGCAGGAGCAGTCCCGGCGGCAGCGAGGCGGTGACGGCGTCGCGCAAACTCGTCGGCATCGGGGCTCCCCTGGTCGGTGCGGGCCGGTCCGGACCCTACGGCGGCCTTCGATCCGCTGGCAAATCGCGCTGTCCCGGATCCGCCTGCGCCCCCGCCGCGCGGAGCCGAGGGCTCGTGCTGGTGCGAACCGTCGCGGACCGCGACCGGCGTCGTTAACCGCCGGCCGCCGGCCCGCGTGGTAGAAGCGATTCCGGCGGGCTCCGACGCATGGCCCGTCGCGGGGGCGGCACCGGTCGTCCCCTCCCCTCCGGTGGATGCCCCGCGACCATGACCGACCCCGTCCGAATCCTCGGCATCGACCCGGGCCTGCGCCGCACCGGCTGGGGCGTCATCAGCGTCACCGGCACCCGGCTCGCCTATGTCGGCTGCGGCCTCGTCACCTCGGAATCCGGCGACGACCTCGCGACGCGGCTGCGCTGCCTGCACGACGGCCTGATGCGGGTGATGGACGGAATGCGGCCGGACGAGGTCGCGGTGGAGGAAACCTTCGTCAACAAGGACGGGCAATCGACCCTGAAGCTCGGCCAGGCCCGCGGCGTCGCCCTGCTGGTGCCGGCCCTGTGCGGGCTGCCGGTGGCCGAGTACGCGGCCAACCTCGTGAAGAAGACCGTCGTCGGCTCGGGCCATGCCGAGAAGGCGCAGATCGGCGCGATGGTGCGCTTCCTGCTGCCCAAGGCCGACCCGGAGAGCGCCGACGCGGCCGACGCGCTCGCCATCGCGATCACCCACGCCAACCACCGCGCCGCCCGGGCCCGCCTCGCCGCCCACGCGGCGCCGGGCGGGCGGGGGGCCGCCCGGATCGCCCGGGCCGCGGCGCGGGGCTGAGGGTCAGATCCAGCGCTTGCGGCGCTTGAAGCTCTTGAGGTTCTTGAACGTCTTGCGCTGGTCGCCGGCGCCGCCGAGGTAGAATTCCTTCACGTCCTCGTTGCTGCGCAACTCGTCCACGGTGCCGTCGAGCACGACCTTGCCCTGCTCCATGATGTAGCCGCGATCGGCGACCGAGAGCGCGGCGCGGGCGTTCTGCTCGACCAGCAGGATGGTGACGCCGAGGTCGCGGTTGATCTGGCGGATGATGGAGAACACCTCCTTCACCAGGAGCGGCGACAGGCCCATCGAGGGCTCGTCCATCAGGATCAGGCGGGGCCGGGCCATCAGGGCGCGGCCGATCGCCAGCATCTGCTGCTCGCCGCCCGAGAGGTAGCCGGCGGCGCCGGTGCGCTCCTTGAGGCGGGGGAAGTAGGTCAGGACCCGTTCGAGGTCCTGCGGGATCTCGCGGTCGCGGCGCGAGAACGCGCCGAGGCGCAGGTTCTCCATCGGCGTCATGTCGGCGACGATGCGGCGGCCCTCCATCACCTGGAAGATGCCGCGCCGCACGATCCGGTCGGGCTCGATGCCGTCGATGCGGCTGCCGTCGAACACGATCTCGCCGCGGGTGACCTCGCCGTCCTCGGAGTGCAGCAGGCCGGAGATCGCCTTGAGGGTCGTCGACTTGCCGGCCCCGTTGGCGCCGAGCAGCGCGGTGATCGAGCCCGCCGGCACGTCGAGGCTGAGGCCCCGCAGGACGAGGATCACCTCGTCGTAGACGACCTCGACGTTGCGCAGGGACAGGAGCGGGGCGGCGGAACCGTCCGCGGGGGCGGGCGCCGGGCGCTCCAGGGTCGTGATCGCTGACATGGGAGGCTCCGAGGCCGGAGAAGAGGCACGGGCAGACCCCTCCCCCCCTCTGCGCAGGGCTGTCCGGGGCAGGGTTGGAGCCGCGCGGCCGACCCGCGCGGCTGTTGGCTCACCACCCGAACCAGTCGGGCTTGCGCGGCAGCTCGACGGTCTTGACCGGCTCCAGCTTCACCGTGCCGGCCTTCATCAGGTCGGCGATCGGGCCGTCGGTCGGGCCGGTGACGCGGGCGCGGTAGATGTTGACCGACATCATCCCGCGGTGGTCCTTCTCGGTCCAGGTCGAGGGCACGCAGACGCCCTCCATCCCGGCCGGGACCCAGTCCTTCTTCTGGTAGAAGCCCTTGCGGACGTTCGGGCCGGCGATGCCGCCATTGCCCTTGGCCCAGCCGATCGCCTCGGTCATGTAGAGGGCGGCGCAGATGCCCGACAGGTAGTGCACCGGGCGGTAGGCATTGCCGGACGGATCGGAGACCTTCGAGATCTCGGCGGCGGTGGCGAGGCCCGGGGCCGAGCCGCCGGTCACCGCCGCGGTGCGGACCGGGAAGACCACGCCGTCGGCGGCGGCGCCCGCCGCCTTGGCGGCGTTCTCGTCCATGCCCCAGACGTTGCCCATGAACTGGATGTCGGTGCCGACCGCCTTGCACGACTTCAGCAGCGAGATGTTCGAGCCGCCGGTATTGCCCATGTAGGCGTAGTTGACCCCGGCATTCTTGGCGGTGAGGCACTGGGCCGAGTAGTCGCCGGGGGCGAGGGCGAACACGATCGCCGGCAGCACCTCGAAGCCGAGTTCCTTCGCCATCGCCTCGCCCGCCTCCTTGGGCGAGTTCGGGTAGGGGTGGTTGCCGCCCATGTGGACGTATTTCGGCTTGCCGGTCTTGCCCTTGGCCTTCCAGTCGTCGGCGGCCCAGATCAGCATCGCGCGCAGCGCGTCGGAATAGCTCGGCCCGTAGAAGAAGTTGTAGGGCGCGGCCTTGGCCTTGCCGCTGGCGCCGGTCGGGTCGCTGACCTGCGCGGCATAGGAGCCCGAGATGTAGGGCACCTCGTCCTTGGTGACGAAGCCCGACAGCGCCTCGGTGTCGGCGGTGCCCCAGCCCTGGATCGCCGCCACCTTGTCGCGGCCGCCGGTCCACTTCTTGTACTGGGCGACGGCGCGCGGGACCTGATAGCCGTAATCGACCGATTCGACGTTCATCTTCTCGCCGCCGATGCCGCCCTTGCTGTTCACCCAGGCGAGGGCATCGGCGACGCCCTGGGCGTAGGGCACGCCGACGTCGGAGGTGGCGCCGCTCTGGTCGGCGAGGTGGCCGATCGGGATCTCGGCCGCGCCGGCCGGCAGGCTCAGGGCGAGGGCGAGCGCGGAGATCGACGCGAGGGTGGCGTGGCGGGTCATCGTTCCTCCTTGGGGGTGGCGCGGCCTTCCTCGGCCGTCTGACGGGTTGCTCGCGGCTTCAGTGCGAGAACGGGTAGAGCTTCCAGTACGCCTTGATCTGGCGCCAGCGGTGGGCGAGGCCGTCGGGCTCGAAGATCAGGAACAGCACGATCACGAGGCCGATCGCCATCTCGCGCAGGAAGGACAGGTTGTCCTTCAGCGACAGGGCGCGGTCGAGAGCGGAGCCGCGCACCGCGTCGGTGATCCAGCCCATCGCTTCGGGCACCAGCACCATGAAGGCGGTGCCCATCAGCGTGCCCATGATCGAGCCGAGGCCGCCGATGATGATCATGCCGAGGAACTGGATCGACAGCAGGATGCTGAAGCCCTCGACCGAGACGAATTGCAGGTAGTGGCCGTAGAGCGCGCCGCCGATGCCGGCGAAGAACGCCGACAGCCCGAAGGACAGGGTGCGGTAGCGGGTGAGGTTGATCCCCATCATCTCGGCCGAGAGGTAGTGGTCGCGTACCGCCACCAGCGCCCGGCCGTCGCGGGAGCGCATCAGGTTGGTGGCGAGCACGAAGGTCACCACGAGGTAGGCGAGCACGACGTAGAAGTAGCGGCCGTCGGTGTCGAAGGCGAAGCCGAAGATCGAGAACGCCTCCGCGTGGGTGCCGGCGACGCCGCCGGTGAACCACTCGGCGCGGGCGAAGAAGTCCTGGAGGATGTACTGGGCGGCCAGCGTCGCGATGGCGAGGTAGAGCCCCTTCAGCCGGGCCGCCGGCAGGCCGAAGACCAGCCCGACCGCGGTGGTGAGCACGCCGGCCAGCGGCACCGCGAAGAAGACCGGGATGTGGAAGCGGTTCGACAGCCACGCCGACGCGAAGGCGCCGAAGCCGAAGAAGGCGGCGTGTCCGATCGAGATCTGCCCGGTGAAGCCGACCAGGATGTTGAGGCCGAGCGCCGCGACCCCGAAATAGCCGATCTGGATCAGCAGCGAGAGCCAGTAGCGGTCGAGGACGAGGGGCGCGAGGCACAGGACCGCCAGCGCCGCCCAGACCGCGTAGCGGCTGCCGGCGGTGGGGAAGATGGTGGTGTCGGCCGCGTAGGTGGTGCGGAAGTCGCCGGCCGGGATCAGGCTCTGGGTCGCCACGGGGTCAGGTCCTCGGTTGATCCGCCCTCTCCCGCCCGGGAGAGGGGCTCTCGCCGCGTGTAGGAGACGTCACACCCGCTCGATGTCGCGGGTGCCGAACAGGCCGTAGGGCTTGATCATCAGGATCACGACCAGGACGTAGAAGGGCACGATCTCGTAGAGGTTGCCCCAGTGCAGGTACTGGCCGTCGACGTACTGTGCGACGTTCTCCAGGACGCCGATGACGAGGCCGCCGATCACCGCGCCGACCACCGAGTCGAGCCCGCCGAGGATGACGGCCGGAAACACCTTGATGCCGTAGAGCGACAGCGCCGAGGAGACGCCGTTGACGATGCCGACGACGATGCCGGCGACCGACGACACCACCGCCGAGATCGCCCAGGCCATCGCGAAGACGTTGCGGACCGGGATGCCGAGCGACTGCGCGACCTGCTGGTTGAAGGCGGTGGCCCGCATGGCGAGCCCGTGCTTCGAGTAGCGGAAGAACCACCCGAACGCGGCCATCATCGCGGCCGAGATGCCGAGGCTCATCAGGTAGACGGTCTGGATCTCGAAGCCGAACAGCGACACCTGGCTCGTGGAGAAGATCGGCGGGAACGGCTGGGCGAACACGCCGAACAGCCACTTGCACAGGGCCTGGAAGAAGATCGACAGGCCGATCGTCACCATGATGACCGAGATGATCGGCTCGCCGATGAGCGGGCGCAGCACCACGACCTGCAAAGCCAGCCCGAACGCCATCATGAACGCGAAGGTGACGAGCATCCCGACGAGGAACGGGAGCTGGTAGGTGGTGAGCAGCCACCAGCACACCCAGGCGCCGATCAGCAGGAACTCGCCCTGCGCGAAGTTCACCACCTGGCTCGCCTTGTAGATCAGCACGAAGCTCATCGCGACGACGCCGTAGAGGGCGCCGACGATCAGCCCGTTGAGCACGAGCTGAAGCAGGAGATGGGTGTTCACGGACGATTACTCCGCGGCGGCGAGGAGGGGGGCGGGCCGCAGGTCGATCACCGGCAGCGTCGTGCGGATGCGCTGCGTGGTGCCGTCCTGGAACCGGATCAGGGTGTCGACCCGGTAGCTCGGCTGGCCGGCATAGAGGGTCGCGATCAGGTCGGCGTACTTCTCGTTGATGACGCCGCGGCGGACCTTGCGGGTGCGGGTCAGCTCGCCGTCGTCGGCGTCGAGTTCCTTGTAGAGCAGCACGAACTTGGCGATGCGCTGGCTCTCCTGGAGGGTCGCGTTGACCCGCTCGACCTCCCTGCGCAGGAGGTCGATCACCTCGGGCTTGGCCGCGAGGTCGGAGTAGGTCGTGAAGGCGACGCGGTTCTTCTCCGCCCACTTCGACACGACCGAGTAGCGGATGCAGACCAGCGCCGCGAGGTAGTCGCGCCCGGCGCCGAGGATCACCGCCTCGGCGATGTAGGGCGAGAACTTGAGCTTGTTCTCGATGTATTGCGGCGAGAAGCGCTCGCCGCGGGCGTTGGTGGCGAGGTCTTTGACCCGGTCGATGACGACGAGTTCGCCCTTGGCGTCGATGCTGCCGGCGTCGCCGGTGTACATCCAGCCGTCGCGCACGTCGCTCGGGGCTCCGGGATCGAGCTTGTAGTAGCCGAGGAACATGTTGTCGTGGCGCGCCAGCACCTCGCCGATGCCGTTGCGGTCGGGCTGATCGATGCGGATCTCGATGCTGTCGTCGAACGGCACGCCGACCGTGTCGAAATCGACCGTCTCGCCGCGATGCAGCGTGTAGGCGCCGAGCGTCTCGGTCTGGCCGTAGAGCTGGCGCAGCGGCACGCCGAGCGCCCGGAAGAACCGGAAGGTGTCGGGGCCGAGCGCCGCGCCGCCGGTGGCCGCCGAGCGCAGGCGGGTGAAGCCGAGGCGGTCGCGCAGGGCCCGGAACAGCAGCACGTCGGCGGCGGCCGAGCGCCCGCCGGAATCGAGGGCCTTGAGACCCATCTTCAGGCCGCGGTCGTAGAGCCCCCGCTTGAGCGGCGAGGCGTCCATGATCCGGGCCTGCACGTCGGCCGCCACCGCCTCCCAGACCCGGGGGGCGAACAGCACGAAGGTCGGGGCGATCTCCCGGAAGTCGTGCATCAGGGTGTCGGCGTCCTCGACGAAGTTCACCTTCATCCGGGACACGAGCGCCTGACCGAGCGCGTAGACCTGCTCCATGATCCACGGCAGGGGCAGCACCGAGACGTAGTCGTCCTCGGGCCCCTTGGGGTCGGCGGCGAGGTAGCTGGCGCAGTGGCGCAGCACCCGGCCGGCGCTGAGCATCGCGAGCTTCGGCCGCGCGGTGGTGCCCGACGTGGTGCACAGGATCGCCACCGCCTCGGGGTCGGTGGCGTCGACCAGCCGGTCCCACAGGTCCGGCTCCAGGCTGCCGAGCCGCTCGCCGCGCTCGGCCAGCGCCTCGGCGGAGATCAGCCGCGGGTCGTCGTACTTGCGCATCCCGCGCGGATCGCTGAACACGATGTGGCGCAGCGACGGCACCCGGTCGGCGAGGCCGAGCAGCTTGTCGACCTGCTCCTCGTCCTCCGCGAAGGCGACCCGCGCCTCGCCGTAGTCGAGGAGGTAGTGGACCTCGTCCTCCAGCGCGTCGCGGTAGAGGCCGAGCGACAGGGCGCCCAGCGCGTGGGCGGCGATCTCGCCGGCGACCCAGTCGGGGCGGTTGTCGCCGATCAGCGCGACGACGTCGCCCTCGCCGATGCCGAGGTCGCGCAACCCCAGCGCGAAGGCCCGCACCCGGGCGGCGTAGTGCGCCCAGGTCGTCGGCCGCCACAGGCCGAACGTCTTCTCGCGCAACGCCACCGCATCGGGATGCTCGCGAGCGTTGAGGCGCAGGAGCTTCGGGAAGGTGTCGGCGGCGCGCACCCGGGCCGCGTAGTCGACGCCGGTCATCACGAGGCCGCCCGCACGAGGGCGGGGGCGGCCTCTTCCGGCTCGTCCTCCTCGCCGAGATAGGCCTTGCGGACGTGGGGATCGGCCAGCACCTCCTCGGGTTGGCCCAGCGCGATGCGGCGGCCGAAATCGAGCACCATCACCCGGTGCGAGATGTCCATGACCACGCCCATGTCGTGCTCGATCATCACCACCGTCATGCCGAACTCCTCGTTGAGGTCGACGATGTAGCGGGCCATGTCCTCCTTCTCCTCGAGGTTCATGCCGGCCATCGGCTCGTCGAGGAGGATGAGGCGGGGCTCCAGCGCCATGGCGCGGGCGAGTTCGACCCGCTTGCGCAGGCCGTAGGACAGGGTGCCGGCGGTGGCCTTGCGGTAGGCCTGGAGGTCGAGGAAGTCGATGATCTCCTCGACCCGGCGGCGGTGCTCCAGCTCCTCGCTGCGCACGCCGGGCAGCCAGTACAGCGAGCCGGTGAGGAAGTTGTTGCGCAGGAGGTGGTGGCGCCCGACCATCACGTTGTCGAGCACGCTCATGTGGTGGAACAGCGCGAGGTTCTGGAAGGTGCGGCCGATGCCGAGCTTCGGGCGCAGGTTCGGCGTCGCCCGCGTGATGTCCCGGCCCTCGAACAGCACCTGCCCCTCGGTCGGCCGGTAGCGGCCCGAGATGCAGTTGATCATCGAGGTCTTGCCGGCGCCGTTGGGGCCGATGATCGAGAACAACTCGCCCTTGCGGATCGAGAAGCTGACGTCGGTGAGTGCCTTCACGCCGCCGAAGCGCAGCGAGACCTGGCGCACCTCTAGGGCATCCGCCACGCAAAACCTCCCTGGTTCGGCGGCCTCCCTCGTGAACGGGGCGGCTCTGCCGATCCGGCCCGCGCTGTCCATCAGCGTCAGCGCAAGCCTGCTCTGCAAAATACGATCGACTGTTTTTTTCCGGGGGTCAAGTGCTATAACGGCTCAACGAAAGTCGGGCGTCCGGGCGCGTTCCGCGCCGCCGCCGGGAGGGACCAGCCCACGCCATGGCTCGCACCGCAGGCTCGTCCGGTCCGAGGACCGAGGAGGCCATCCGCAGCGCCGGTCTGGCGCTGATCGCCACCCACGGTTACGCCGCCATGAGCCTGCGCCAGCTCGCGGCCGAGGTCGGGATCCAGCAGGGCTCGCTCTACAACTACTTCCGCAACAAGCAGGAATTCCTGTTCGACCTGATCCGCATCCACATGCAGGATCTGCACGCGGCGCTCGATGCGGCGCTGGTGCCGGAGGGCGGCGACCCGGTCGAGCGGCTGACCCGCTTCGTCGAGTTCCACGTCGCCTACCACATCGAGCGGCCGCAGCAGGTCTTCATCTGCTACTCGGAACTGCGCAGCCTGGAGCCGGACAACCTCGCGGTGGTCGTGGACATGCGCCGCGACTACGAACGCAAGCTCAGCGACATCCTCGGCGCCGGTCAGGCGACGGGCGTGTTCCGGGTCGACGACATCCGCATGGCGACGCTGGCGATCCTCGCGATGCTGTCGGGCATCTGCAACTGGTACCGGCCCGGCGGCCGGCTGTCGAAGGACGCGGTGCGGGAGATCTTCCTCGGCATGGTGCTGGCGCTCGCCCGCGGCGAGGTGCCGGCCGGGACGGCCGAGGAGGCGCCCCCGCCGGCGCTGCACCGCCGCAACGACGTGGCGCGGGCTGGCGCGGCCTGAGTGCAAGCCGATGCGCACCTGCCGCGGCGGGATCCGACGCCGACCGGCGGTCCGTACCGGTCCGGGGGTCAGGGATTGCCGCGCAGACCCGTCGCCAGTTCGCGATTGATGCTGATCAGGGCGGTGAGCTTGTCGCGGTCCGGCGCCACCATCGCGTCGAGGGTCCGGGTCAGGACGAACGCGCCGAGATGCGCCATGGAGTTCTTAAGGTTCCCCGGCAGCGGCGCGTCCGGCTCGGTGGCCGCGGTGGCGAGGATCGTCCAGACCTTCTGATTGAATCCGAGCGCCTCGTTGACGGTCGGCAGCGGCTGAGGCCAGTTGTCCTGGATCGCCTGGAGGCGGGCGGCCGCCTTGATCAACACGGCGGCTTCCGCCTCCCGGGGCGTCAGCACGGTCTGCGACACCCTGGCGTAAGCGCTCGCGGCGTAGCTCATCGTCGGGTCTCCTATCGACCACGCGGGTCGTCGGGCGGTCGTTCTCGCACGCGAGCGTTAAGCGTCGGTTGTGATCCTCGGCCTAGAGAACCGTCATGAACAGATCGCGGTTCGATGCTTGCATGAGGCTCCTGCCCAGCCTGCCGGGCCCCGGTGGCGGATCGCCGCTCGCGCATCGCCGGCTCGGACCCGCGCGTCACGGCCCGACCTGCCCCGAAACCGCTCAGATGTCGGCCCAAGGACCGGCCACTATGCTGAACTTCGTCATCGGTGCCGTCGCGGGTGCCCTCATGGCGGCCGTGGCGACGATCGCGGCCCTGCGCAACCCCGACGTCCAGTTGCGGATGGGGCTCGTCCAGCCGGCGCCGGTCATCGTCCAGTCCCGCCGGCCCGAGGCGACCTGCCCGCCCGCCGCGACGCAGGCCCATGCCGGAGGGGGGGCGGCGCCGACGATCGGGCATCCCGACCTGCTGTTTTCCAAGCGGCGGTTCTGGTCGGTGACCCCGTGAACGCGGCGGCAGGGCGGCCCCGAAAGAGCAGCGGCTCCGCAATCCTCGCCGCTGGCGGGACTGACGGAGCCGCAGGATGCCGCGCCACCTTCGGACCGGGTCGCCCGTCGCCGGCCTTGCCCGGCTGGCTTCCGGTCTGCCCGGGCGGTTTCCGGCCCGATCGAGCGCGTGTGGCGACGAAGCCCAGCCGAAAGGGGCTCGGTACGGCTGTCCGGCAGTAATTCGCCGGAAAACAGCAGTCATACGATTTCCGGTTGATCGCTTCGCGATGCGGAAATCGCCTTCGCTCAAGCGCTGCGCGGGCTGGCGATACGAAATCCGTATGATCGCTTCAGGCGATCCCGGCCGGGATCGTGGCGATTGCGCAGCAATCGCTTTCGCGATGCGGACTTCGGCTTCGCTCGGGTGTGTGGAGCCTCCGGCCCCGCCGCGCGGGCTCAGTGACACGATTTTCGGAACGGATCGTCCTGAAATCGCAATCGCATCAGACGGCGCTGAGCAGGAACATCACCACCGTGGTGGCGGCGGTGGAGCCGAGGAAGCCGCACAAGGCCGCCGTGAACGAATGGGCAGCGGGCTTGGCATCGAGGGGGCGGGCGTCGGTGGCGGGCGCGTTGGTCATGGTGGGAATCCTCGTCCGGTCCAGTCAAATCGTGAAAACGTTGATGGCGGGTGTACGCTCAGGCGGGCGTGCGCCGGCGCACCCGGTTAGTCACAGCGGAAGAACCGCTTCTCGCCGCGGATCGAGCGCAGGGCGCTCTTGAGGTCGATCGAGGCCACGCCGAGGCCGCAATCCTCGAAGGCGTCGCGGGCTTCGTCGTAGCGGTCCTCGGCATCGCCGAGATTGTCGCAGACGCGGTCCCGGTCCCCGGCGCGGGCGTCCTGACGCGCCTGGAACCGCAGGGCCGCCGCCTCGTCGAGCTTGCGCTGGGCGCCGACGCAGACGGGCTGGGCGACCGCGGCACCTGCGGCCACGACGAGGACCACGGTCGCGACGGGACGCAAAAGGGCTGTGCCGTGCAAAAGCGGCATCGCTGCACTCTCGACTGAGATGTTGGGTCCGCGGCGCCCCGGATCGACTTCAAGGGTCGACGACGCCGCCGGCGTTTGTCATCGGGGGAACGTCGCCGTGCGGCTCAGGTTCCCGCGAAACGTCTCAAGTAATTCACCCTGAGGTTGTACGACGGCGGGGCGCCGCCAGGATCGTCGCCAGGGTCACGGGCCGGAAGTCCCAGGCATCGACCCCGACGTCGAACTGGCGCGGGACCGGCTTGAGCTTGCCGTGCGAGTGGCCGTGCAGGTCGATCACGCCCCGTCCCATGCGGTTCCAGGTCCGGAAGGCGTAGTGGCACAGCACCAGCCGGCTCTCGTCGACGTCGATCTCGGCGTAATGCGCCACCGAGGCCCAGCCGGGAGCCGCGAGGGTGGCCGGCCCGTCGTTGTTGCCGACGATGAGGTGCTTGTCGCCGTTCAGGCCGGCGAGCAGTTCGGCGATGCGGGCGGGGGGAGGACCGAGCGCGAAGTCGCCGAGATGCCAGACCGTGTCGCCGGCGGCGACGGTCTCGTTCCAGCGCGCCACCAGCGCGGCGTCGTGCCCGGCGAGGTCGGCGAACGGGCGCCGGTCGATGCGCAGCACCCGCGGATCGCCGAAATGGGTGTCGCTGGTGAAGTACACGGTCATGGGTCGTCCCGGGACGTCGGATCCCGGGACAACACCGGCGGCACCGCAGGCGTTCGCCTACTGGAAGCGCAGGGGCACCGAGAAGCTCTGCTGCGCCCGGGTGACGCCCTCGGGCGCCGGCGGCATCGTGCCGGAGGTCGCCGCGAGCGCGGCGGCATCGAGCGCGCTGTTGCCGCTGCTGCCGGCGAGCGAGGCGCCGAGCACCCGACCCGACTTGGCGACGGTGAAGCGGATCGACACCGTGCCGCCGATCCCGGAATGGCGGACGCGGCTGCGGATCGTCGAGGTGATCAGCGAGCCCCAGGCCCGCAGCAGGTTGGGCTCGTTGGCCGAGGCGGCGGCGGCCTGACCGCTCGAGGCCGGGCGCGACGCGTAGGCGCTGGTGCGGCGCTCCTGCCGCTCGGTGTTCGAACGCTGCGGCGCGGCGGCGGGCTTCGGCTTCTCGTGCCTGACCTCCTTCACCGGCTTGGGCGGCGGCGGCTTGCGCGCGACCTTCGGCGGCTTCGGGGTCTCCTGCGGCTTCACCTCCCGGGCGACGACGGCCGGGGGCGGCGGCGCGACCGGCGCGAGGGCGTTGGTCGAGGTGATGACCTGCTCCTCGGGCGGCTCCACCGTCTCGGTCACCGTCTCGGGCGGCTGGGTCTCGGCCGGCGTCTCCTCGGGCTCGTCGAGGGGAGCCTGCTGCATCTCGGTGGTCTGCACCTCGGTCGGCGTCTGGGTCGTCGTCTCGACCGGCGGCGGCGCGGTCGACTCCTCCGGCGGCTTCTCGGCGACCACCTCGGCCGGCGGCGGGGCGTCCGCGGCTTCGCTGGCCTGGTTCGGCTCGCTGATGTCGGCGGGCGGAGGGGCGAGGTCGATGGTGATCTCGTTCTCGCCCGGGGTCGGCGCCCCGCTGCGCCAGAGGGCCAGCGCGCCGAGGGCGCCGGCATGCAGCAGGAGGGCGACCAGGAAGGCGGCGGCGAGGCCGGGACCGGGACCGGGCTGGTGCGGCCCCTCGGTTGTCGTCAGGCTGGGCATCGGACTTCAGCGGGCAGGCGTGGGGACGGGAGCGCCGGACGGGGCGTTGGCGACGAGCGAGACTTTGCCGAAGCCGGCCCGGCCGACGACGCCCATCACCTCCATCACCTTGCCGTAGGGCACGTCCTTGTCGCCGCGCACCAGGACTGTCTGGTTCGGATCCTCGGAGGCCAGCGCCTTCAGCCGGGCGAGGGCCGCATCACCATCCGGCAGTTGCTCCTTGGCCAGGAACGCCTGCCCCTCCTTGTCGACGGAGACCACGACCGGCTTCTTCGACTCGGAGGTCTTGGCCGCCGCGGTCTTCGGCAGTTGCACCGGCACGCCGACGGTCATCAGCGGCGCCGCGACCATGAAGATGATCAGCAGCACCAGCATCACGTCGACCATCGGGGTGACGTTGATCTCGGACACCGGCACGGCCTCGAACTCGTCGTCGGCCCCACCGCCCGCTTGCATCGGTCCCATGCCCATCTGGCCATCCTCCGGGCGGTCTAAGGCATCATTCCGCCGGCCGTTGACGGCCAGTGCCGGGACGGCCACCGTTTGGCGGTGAGAAATGATGCGGTCATCAGGGAGATGAACGGAACCACCCCGTGCGGCTCCGCTCGGTGACGTGTTCGGACCGGGGCGAGGCCGGTCCGGGCGGAGGGACGGGCGGACCCGTCCCGCCGTGCCTACTCGGCGGCGGCGCTGCGGTGGTGCAGGGCGCGGTCGCGGGCGAGACGGTTGCCGAGGGTCCCGATGCCGGCGACGAAGGACGACTGGATCTTGCCGAGGTCGCCCGACAGCTTGTTGTAGGCGATGACCGCGGGAATCGCGACGACGAGGCCGATCGCGGTGGCGAACAACGCCTCGGCGATGCCGGGGGCCACGACCGCGAGGCTGGTGTCCTGGCTCTTCGCGATCGACGAGAACGAGTTCATGATGCCCCAGACGGTGCCGAACAGGCCGATGAACGGGGCGGCGGAACCGGAGGTGGCCAGCAGCGGCAGGCCGACCTGGAGGCGCCTCACCTCCAGGGTCAGGGCGGCGCGCATCGCCCGCTCGATCCGCTCGCGGCGCTCGGCCCGGCTCTCGGTCGGGTCCTGATCCCGCCAGGCTTCCTGCGCAGCGGCCACCACCCGGGCGGCGATGCCCTTGCGGGCCTCGTCCAGGCTGCCGCCGCTCGCCGCGACGCGGCCGAACAGCCTCGCCTGGCGGCGGGCGGCGGCGAGGCGGATCACCTTCTCGACGATGACGGTCCAGCACGCCACCGAGGCGATGACGAGGAGGATCATCACCCCCTTCACGATCGGGTCGGCCTGCAGGAACAGGCCGACGAAGGAGAAGTCGTGGGCGGCGGCGGCGGCGGCCGCATCGGGAGCGGTGGTCGGGTCCATCGGGGTGTCTCTCGGAAGTTCGGGCGGCAGGTCGGCGGTGGCGCCGTCGCTCAGCGGACGAAGGGCACGGCGCCCTTGGCGGAAGCCGGCTCGATGCGCTCGAGGCAGGTCTCCCGCGTCAGGTCGCCGCCCTCGCAGGCGGTGACGTCGTTGAGCAGGACGCGGCCGACCTTGGCGCAGGGCGTCGCGGCGATCTCGAACTGGCGCAGCACGGTCTTGCGGGCCGCCACCGGGCCGAGTTCGACCAGGGCGCGCTTCTGCGCCACGCCGTCGTCGTCGAAGGCGTAGAGGTCGAGCTTCAGCGACCTGATCGGCCCGCCCTTGCCGTTCTCGATCATCATGGTCGCCTGGCAGGTCTCGCCGGTGGTGCCGAGCTTGTTGAGTTCGATCCGCAGGGGCGCCTCGGCGGCATGGGCCAGGGCCGAGGCCAGCATCACGACGGAGAGCACGAGGCAGAACAGGAGGTCCAGGGCGAGATGCCCGACGCGGGCGCGGTACCAGGGCAGACCTTGGGTGAACACAACCGTCGCTCCTTCTCGTCTCGCCGCCGCAACGCCGGGCCAACGCGCCACGACGCCGGGATCGGGGCCGTGCGGGGCCCGGGTCCAGGCGTCAGGAGCGGCGGCTTTTCGCGTTTCTGGCGCAGTCACATGGCGGCCGGATCTGTCCGCGTGAGGACATTCCGGCGCCGGATGCGGCGATGCACTATCGCGGGAGGCGGCAGCGAATCAAGACTTCGGTCGAAATTCAGAGCTGTTCCAAAGTGTTACTTTAGCTTTGCCGTAGCGGGCGATGGATCGCCTGATCCGGTGCCTGCGGCCCGCCGGCTCCACAGCCATTTTGCCCGGGGCGGATGCGGGCGGGCGCCGCTACAGCGCCACCAGCAGGGTCGCGGCGGTCCCCTTGCGGTCGCCGAGATAGACCACTTCGGAGCGCAGGTTCGACGCCATCGCCCGGATGATGCGCGAGCCGAGGCCGGTGCCGCGGGGCGTGCCGGTGCCGTGCCAGCCGACGCCGTCATCCTCGACCGCGAAGCGCAGGGCCTCGCCCTCGCGGATGACCGAGACCCGGATCTCGCCGGTCACCCCGTCCGGGTAGGCGTACTTGTAGGCGTTGGTGACGAGCTCGGTGACGACGACGCCGAGGGACACCGCCTTGTCGGTCGCGACCTCGACCGGGTCGGCGGTGAGCCGGATGTGGTGGCGCCGGCCGGTGGCGTTCATCGCCGCGTCGAGTTCCTCGACGAGGCTCGCGAGGTAGGCGTCGATCGCGACGATGCGCACGTCGTCGGAGGTGTAGAGGCGCCGGTGGATGCCGGCGATCGCGGTGATCCGGGCCTGGGTCTCCTCGAGGGCGGCGCGGGCGGCGGCGTCGGCGACGGCGTTGCTCTGCATCCGCACGAGGGCGGCGACCAGGGCGAGGCTGTTGGCGACCCGGTGGTTGACCTCGCGCAGCAGCAGCTCGGCCCGGTCGCGGGCCTCCCGCACCTCGGCCTCGGCCCGCTCCTTCTCCCGCCTCAGGCGGTCCTGCTGCACCGCCGTCGCCACCGCCTCGGCCAGGAGGTCGCGGAAGTGGCCGTGGACGTCCTTGAACACGTAGTCGACCGCCCCCGCCTTCAGGGCCGCCACCGCGACGCGGCTGTCCTCCGAGCCGGTGACGTAGATCACCGGGGGCGGATCCGGCAGGGTGCGGATGCGGGCGAGCAGGTCGAGGCCGGTCTCGCCGGGCATGTGATGGTCGAGGGCGACGACGTCGATCCCGCCCCGCTCAAGGCGGGCGAGGCCGGTCCCGCCCTCGGCCGCGTGCTCCACCGCGCAGCCCCGGGCGGTCAGCGTCCGGGCGACGAGGCGCGCGAGCCCGGGATCGTCGTCGACGTAGAGGACGCGGACCGGCGGCGGGGCGTCGGGGCCGGTCACGCGGTCTCCGGGACCTGCATGACCGAGAAGAACAGGCCGAGCTGCCGGATCGCGTTGGCGAAGCCCTCGTAGTTGACCGGCTTGGTGATGTAGACGTTGCAGCCGAGATCGTAGCAGCGCTGGATCTCGCGCTGGTCGTCGGTGGTGGTGAGGATCACCACCGGGGAACGGCGCAGGTGCGGGTTCGACTTCACCGTCTGCAGGATGTCGACGCCGGTCATGTCCGGCAGGTTGAGGTCGAGGAGGATGAGCAGCGGCCGGCCGGCATTGACCTGCCCGGTGCCGTCGGGTCCCAGCAGGTAGGCGAGCGCCGAGGTGCCGTCGCGGAACGGCTCGATCGGGTTGTTGACCCCCGCGCGGCGGATGTTGCGCTCGATCAGGCGCGCGTGGCCCTCGTCGTCCTCCACCATCACGATGTGCACCGGCTGCACGGCAGAACTCCCTCGGGTCGGATCGCGTCCGAGCCGGGCGTGATCAGGGTTGGCGCAGAGCAAGGTCAAACGCAGGGCAGGGTCAACGCAGAGGTAGCGTCACGGTGAACGTCGTACCAGCCCCGACGACCGAGGCAAGGTCGATTTGCCCGCCGAGCGCCCGGGCCAGGGTGCGGACATGGGCGAGCCCGATGCCCTCGCCGGGCCGGTCCTGCCGGCCCGAGCGCCGGAACAGCTCGAACACCCGGGCGTGGTCGGCGGCGGCGATGCCGCGGCCGTTGTCGGCGACGCGGAACACCGCCTGCCCCTCGCTCACCGCCCCGGTGATGCCGATCCGGCCCGGCCGGCCGTCCTCCAGGTACTTGATCGCGTTGTCGAGCAGGTTGCCGAAGATCTGCCCGATCGCGACGCGGTCGGCGACGATGTCCGGCAGCGGGCCGATCTCGACCACCGCCCCCGCCGCCTCGGCCTGATGGCGCTGGGCGTCGGCGAGGCCGCGCATCACCGCGCCCATGTCGAGGGGCTCGGGGCGGAAGCTGCGCCGCCCCTCCCGCGACAGGCGCAGGATGGCGTTGATGAGGCCGTCCATCTTGGTGATCGCGGCCTTGATGAAGCCGAGGGACTCGGCGAGGTCGGCGTCGATGCGGCCCGCCTCCGGGTGGCCGGACAGCGCCGCCGCGATGTCGCCCCGGCTCGCCTCGATCTCGCTCGTGAAGCCCATGATGTTGACGAGCGGCGCCCGCAGGTCGTGGCTGACGATGTAGGCGTAGCGCTGGATCTCGTCGTTGGACTCCCGCAGCGCCGTCTCGGCGGCGCGCTGCTCGGTGATGTCGGTGTGGACGCCGACCCACTCGCGGATCGTCCCGTCGGGCTCGACCGCCGGCACCGCCTTGATGGCGAAGGTGCGCCAGATCCCGTCGTGCCGCCGCACCCGGTGCTCGTGGGCGAACAGCCGCCGCCCGGCGACGGCGGCGTTCCACGCCTCGACCGAGGCGACGCGGTCGTCGGGATGCACCGCGTCGGCCCAGCCGTAGCCGCGGTACTGCGCCGGACTCTGCCCGGTCAGGGCGCTCCAGCCCGGCTGGTCGCCGGTCATCCGCCCGCTGGCGTCGTTGGTCCACAGCACGCCGCGCACCGCCTGGACCGCGGCGGCGAAGCGGTCCTGCGAGCGGCGGACCGACTCGAACAGGGTGGCGTTGTCGAGGGCGACCGCCGCCTGCCCGGCGAGGCCGGCCACGAGATTCTCCTCGCGCTCGCCGAAGCGCCGCGGCTCGGGATGGCCGAACAGCAGCGCCCCGAGGGTGGTGCCGGTGCGCGAGACCACCGGCAGGGCGAGGTAGCTGCGCACCGGCAGATGCCCCCGCGGCATCCCGCCGAGGCTGCCGTAGCGCGGGTCGGCGAGCACGTCGTCGCTGCGCACCGGGCCGTCGGCCCGGAAGGTCGGGGCGAACAGGTTCGTGGCACGCGGCAGGCCGAAGCGGGTGAAGGCGTCGAGCGGCGCCCCGGTCAGGCTGAGGAGCTGCCAGCGCTCGGGCGCGTCGGCGGTGGCCGGGATGCGCTCGAACAGCGCGCCGTAGGCCGCGCCGGTGAGACGGGTGGCCGCCTCGATCACCGCCTGCCCCAGGCGCTGCCGGTCGAGCTCGCTGCTGAGGGCGAGACCGACCCGGTTCATCACTTCGAGGCGTTGCGTCTCCTCCCGCAGGGCGGCGCCGGCGCGCTCGCGCTCGCCGGTCCGGTCGCGCTGGATCCGCGCCGCGCGGGCGAGTTCCGCGCTCACCGCCGCGATCTCGGCCGGCACGTCGGAGAGGGGCCGCACGGCCTCGCCGCGCCCGAGGGCGGTCGCCTGGGCGCCGAGGCCGCGCAGGGGGGCGGTGATGCGCCGGGCGATGGCGAGGGCGAGGATCACCGCCAGGGCGGCGAGACCGAGCCCGAGGCCGGCGAACCACAGGATCGAGGCCCGCACCGGGGCGGCGAGGGCCTCGAACGGCACGCCGATGGCAACGCGCCAGCCCGAACGCCCGGCCCTGGCATAGGTGACGAAGACCGGCTCGCCCTCCATCGAATCGCCGCTCCAGCTTCCGGCGGCTCCGGTCGCGCGCTCGCGCAGGCTCCGCGGCACGAGGCTGCCGACATAGAGGTCCTGGCCACGGGTCCGGGCGAGGATGCGGTCGCCGGAGTCGATCACCGTGGCGACCCATTCCGGGGGCAGGCCGTCGGCGGCGAGGCCGGCCCGGAGGCGTTCGACCGGCAGTTCCAGCGAGAGCAGGAAGAGCACCTCGCCGGTTTCCCCGCGGAGGACCGGGACGACGATGCGGAAGCGCGAATCCTCCGGCGGGGTCGCCCGCAGCACGTCCGACACCACGGCGCGGCGCTCCCGCATGGCGGTCAGGTCCACCGCGTCGAGCCTCGATGCGCCGCCAGCCGCCTCGCCGACGACCGCGGTGCCGTCGGGCCGGCGCAGGAGCGCGTCGAGGCCGGTGCGCTGCTTGAGAGCCGTCACCTGCCCCTGGAACGCCGCGAGGTCGTCGCGCTGGAGCGAGCCGGTGAGGCCGAGCGTCTCCAGGGTCGCGATCAGGCCGGCGACGTCCTGGTCGAGGGAGGCCGCCGCCGTGCGGGCGCGGTTGCCGGCCTCGCGCTCGAGGTGGAACCGGGCGGTCGCGCCGTACTGCCACAGCACCACCCCGGCGAAGACCAGGATCGGCACGGTGAGCGCGAGCGCCAGGATCGACAGGCGCGCGAGGATGGAGAGCCGGCTGACCCGGAGAGCCGGAGCGGGCGGAAGCGTCATCGGCACGGGAGGGACAGGCTCGGTGAGAAACAGGCTCGGCGAGAAGCGTTCGAGGCCGCGATCCTCTAAGCAGGTCTCGCAAAGGCGGTCACCGGTTTTGCGACGAAAACCTGCGGCAAAACAAGAACGTGAGCGGACGAAGCGGTGGCGCGCCAACGCAAGTCTGCCCAGCATGGTTCGCCGGGACGCCCACGGCATCGCACGGGCGCGGCGTTGCCTCGCGGTACGTTCCGAACTATCGGACGACGAACAGTTTACTCCGCCGAAGGTCAGGCCGATGAAAGCGCGCGTCACCGTCACCCTGAAGAACGGCGTTCTCGACCCGCAGGGCAAGGCCATCGAGGGGGCGCTGCGCTCCCTCGGCATCGCCGGCATCGCCGGCGTGCGGCAGGGCAAGTTCTTCGAGGTCGAGGTCGAGGCCGCCGACAGGGCGGCGGCCGAGGCGACCGTGAAGGCGGCCTGCGACCGGCTGCTCGCCAACACGGTGGTCGAGAACTACCGGGTCGAGATCGCGTGATGAAGGCGGCGATCATCGTCTTCCCGGGCTCGAACCGCGACGGCGACGTCGCCCGGGCCCTCCGTCAGGCCGGCGCCGAGGTCGCGAGCGTGTGGCACGCCGAGACCGCGCTGCCGGCGGGAACGGACCTCGCGGTGCTGCCCGGCGGCTTCTCCTACGGCGACTACCTGCGCTGCGGCGCCATCGCGGGCCGGGCCAACGCCATGGACGCGGTGCGGGCCCACGCCGCCCGCGGCGGCCTCGTGCTCGGGATCTGCAACGGCTTCCAGATCCTGTGCGAATCCGGCCTGCTGCCGGGCGTGCTGATGCGCAACGTCAACCGCCGCTTCATCTGCCACCGGCAGTCGCTGCGGGTCGAGCGCACCGACACCGCCTTCACCGGCGCCTACGCGCAGGGTCAGGTCATCGACGTCTGCGTCGCGCACGGCGAGGGCAACTACTACGCCGACGCCGACACCCTGGCGCGGATCGAGGGCGAGGGCAGGGTCGCGTTCCGCTACTGCGACGCCGCCGGCGGCCTGACCACCGACGCCAACCGCAACGGCTCGCTCAATTCCATCGCCGGGATCTACTCCGAGACCCGCACCATCCTCGGGCTGATGCCGCACCCGGAGAACTTCGTCGAGGGCCTGGTCGGCGGCACCGACGGCCGCGGCCTGTTCGAGAGCCTCGCCAGGGCCGCGTGAGCGAGGCCGCCTGATCCGGGAAGGGCCGGGCCGCGGGGGCGATCCCCAGGCGAACCGGGCCTTCTCCCGGCGACAGCCTTGAACTCCCAGCGGCTTTTCCTCACATCGGGCATCTCCCACCGCCTTTCCACCGGAGCCCGGGAATCCCGCATGATCGACCACGCGCTCTTCGACCCTGCGAAGGCCGATGCCGAGGCCGAGCGGCTGAACCGGGACATCATCGCCGCCCAGAAGGCGGCGCCCGATCCGTGGTCCATGCCGGTCGAGGAGGTGCGCGAGCGGCGCCGGCGCGGCAGCGTCGCGATTCCGGCGATGGCGCGCAGCGCCCGGGCCGAGACGCTGACCATCCCGGGTCCGGGCGGGCCGCTGGCGCTGCGGGTGATCCGGCCGCAGCGCAAGGCGCGGGGAGCCTACCTCCACGTCCATTCCGGCGGCTTCCTGTGGGGCGGGGCCGACGAGCAGGATCCGTGGCTGGAGCGGATCGCCGACCGCTGCGGTTTCGTCTGCGTCTCGGTCGCCTACCGGCTGGCGCCGGAGCACCCGTATCCGGCGCCGATCGACGATTGCGAGGCCGCGGCCCTGTGGCTGCACCGGGAAGGGCGCGGCCTGTTCGGCGTCGAGGCGCTGACGATCGGCGGCGAGTCGGTCGGTGCCCACCTCGCCGTGATGACGATGCTGCGCCTGCGCGACCGCCACGCCCTGCCGGGAGTCTTTCGCGGCGCCAACCTGTTCTCCGGCCTCTACGACCTCGGCGTCACCGCCAGCGCCCGCAACTGGGGCGCGGAACGGCTGGTGCTCAACTCGGAGGACGTGCGCCGCTTCGCCGACGGCTTCGTGCCCGAGGGGGTGGCGCGCCGCTCGCCCGAGGTCTCGCCGCTCTACGCCGACCTCGCCGGCCTGCCGCCGGCCCTGTTCTCGGTCGGGACCCGCGATCCGCTGCTCGACGACACCCTGTTCATGTCGATGCGCTGGGCCGCGGCCAACAACGGCGGCTACACCGCGGTCTATACCGGCGGATGCCACGTCTTCATCCGCTACCCGATCGCGATGAGCGACCGCGCCCTCGAACTCGTCGAGCGGTTCCTGATGGCGCTGGCCTGACGCGCCCCTCCCCTACTCCACGCCGGCGGGCGGCTTGAGCGTCGCGCCGATGCGCGAGGAGGCGATCACCGCCTGGGTGCGGCTCTCGACGCCGAGCTTCTGGAGGATGGCGGAGACGTGGGCCTTCACGGTCGCCTCCGAGACGCCGAGCTCGTAGGCGATCTGCTTGTTGAGCAGTCCCTCGGACAGCATCATCAGCACCCGCACCTGCTGCGGGGTCAGGGTGGCGAGGCGGCGCATCAGCTCGGCCGTCTCCTTGTCCTCGGAGGACGGCAGGTCGCTGTCCGGCGGCGCCCAGGTGCCGCCGTCGAGCACCTGCCGGATCGCCCCGCCGATCGCGTCGATGTCGAGCGACTTGGGGATGAAGCCGGCGGCGCCGAAGCCCAGCGCCCGGCGGATCACCACCGGGTCCTCGTTGGCGGAAACGATCACCACCGGGATCGCCGGGTGCTGCGCGCGCAGGTACATCAGCCCCGAGAAGCCCTGGACGCCCGGCATGGTCAGGTCGAGGAGGATCAGGTCGACCTCGGCATCGGCGTCGAGATGCGCGGTGAGCGCGTCGAGGCCGCTCGCTTCGACGATGCGGGCCTCGGGAAGCAGGACCGCCACCGCGCCGCGCAGGGCGCCCCGGAACAGCGGGTGGTCGTCCGCGATGATGATGGTCTCGGAACCCAAGGAAGCCTCTCGCGCCAGCCGGCCGATCCCGGACCGCCCCTCTGACGGCATCCCGGCACCCGGCGCTCATCGGTCGACCTTATCTTCCTGCGGGCACGGCGACAATTTCCCAGGCCCGCGTCATCCCCGCGGTTTTCCGCCCCGCCCGGTCTCGCGACTGTCGATCGATCGCCCGGCGGTTGCTGTCCGATCGCATCGCGACGCGACGATCGACTTCGCTGGGGTGCGCGCAGAGCAGGGCCTTGCGCCGCGCGGGCTTCGGTACGGTTCTCGGAGCCGGTCGCCCGGGAACCGTATCAGGCTCCGGCGAGATGCAGAACGATGCTGCGCTGGTGCGGGCGGTCGCGATGCTCGACGAGATAGATCCCCTGCCAGGTTCCGAGCACGAGGCGCCCCTCGATCACCGGGATCGAGAGGGTCGAGCCGGTGAGCATCGTGCGGATATGGGCCGGCATGTCGTCCGGCCCCTCGATGCCATGGACGTAGCCGGCGTCGCGGGGCGCGAGCCGGTCGAGGGCCGTCGCGAGATCGGTCCGCACGTCCGGGTCGGCATTCTCCTGGATCGTCAGCGAGGCCGAGGTGTGGCGGCAGAACACCGTGAGCAGGCCGTGGGTCACGCCGCTGCCGGCGACGAACTCCGTGGCCGGCCCGGTGATCTCGACGAAGTCCCGGCCGCGGCTGAACACCGTGAGCTGCCCGGAGACCTGCCGCGTCACCTCGCCCTGCGCAATCCGTTCGACGCCGCCCAGCACCCGATCCCGCCGCATCCCCCGCGCTCCCGTCTTCCCGCCTCCGCCCCCGCCGTTCCGCCCACGCGTGGCCAACGGATCCGGAGCACGGAAGCCCCCGGCCGCCATCATCGTGCGAGCGCTTCGATCGCACAACCTGACCGGGTGGACGATCCGGTCAGGCGGCGAGCGCCGCCTGCGACCAGTGCCGTACCTCGGCGTCGATCGCCAGGGCCTCGTCGACGTCGGCCGGGGCGTCGGGGAAGCGCGGAGCGAAATGCTCGCAGGCGCGCTCGGCCAGGGCGGCGATGTCGTAGAAGCCGATGCGCCCGGCGATGAACGCCGCGACCGCGATCTCGTTGGCCGCGTTCATCACCGTGGGCTGGGCGCCGCCGGCCTCCATCGCCGCCTTGGCGATCCGCAGGCAGGGGAAGCGCTCCTCGTCGGGCTTCTCGAAGGTCAGGCTTCCGGCGGCGGCGAGGTCGAGGGGCCGGCCGCGGGCGATGCTCAGGCGCTCGCCGAGGCCGAGGCAGTGGATGATCGGCACCCGCATGTCGGGCAGGTAGAGCTCGGCGGTCACGGCGCCGTCGCGCCAGGTGACGAGGGCGTGGATGATCGATTGCGGATGCACCACGACGTCGAGCCGTGAAGGCTCGACGGCGAACAGATGGTGGGCCTCGATCAGTTCCAGGCCCTTGTTCATCATCGTGGCCGAGTCGATGTTGATTTTCATCCCCATCGACCAGGTCGGGTGCGCGGCGGCCTCGGCGGCGGTCGCCGCGGCGATCCGCTCGCGCGCGGCGGTGCGGAACGGGCCGCCGGACGCCGTGATGGTCATCCGGGTGATGTCCTCGATGCGGCCGGCGCCGATCGCCTGCGCCAGGGCGCTGTGCTCGGAATCCATCGGCAGGATGCGGGCGCCGTAGCGGGCGGCGTCGCGCATGAAGGCCGCCCCGGCGCAGACGAGACTCTCCTTGTTGGCGAGCGCCACGGTGCGCCCGAGCCGGATCGCCGCGTGGGTCGAGGCGAGACCGGCGGCGCCGCTCACCGCCGCGACCACGATGTCGGCCTCGCGCGAGGCCGCCTCGACCACCGCCGAGGGGCCGGCGCCGCAGGCGATCCCGGTGCCGGCCAGGGCCTCCGCCAGGGCGGGGCCCGCCGCCGGATCGGCGATCGCCGCGAACCCGGCCCGCAGGTCGATCGCGACCCTGGCCAGCGCCGCGGCGTCGCGCCCGCCGGCGACCGCGCCGACCCGGAACCGGTCGCGGTGCTGGTCGAGGAGGTCGGCGGTGGAGCGCCCGATCGAGCCGGTCGCACCCAGAACGGAGACGGTGAGGGTCACGGGAAGAGGTCCTCGTTGCGGGGCGGCGCCGCGATGGTCAGGCGAAGGCGGCGGCCGCCAGGATCAGGCCGGCGAGGAGCGCGACCGCCCAGAAGCCGTCGAGACGGTCCATCACCCCGCCATGGCCGGGGATGAGGCGTCCGGAATCCTTGGCGCCGTAGGCGCGCTTGAGCGCGGATTCGGCGAGGTCGCCGCCCTGGCTCAGGACCGAGCCGAGGGCCGAGAGCGCCAGCGCCGGCAGGAGCGGCAGGGCGTCGGCGGCGCCGAGATTCTGCGCGCCGGCCGCGATGGCGCCGCCGACCAGCGTGGCGCCGACGAGGCCGCCGCAGAAGCCCGACCACGTCTTCTTCGGGCTCACCGCCGGCCACAGCTTCGGTCCGCCGAGGCTGCGGCCGGTGAAGTAGGCGGCGATGTCGGAGGTCCAGACGACGCCGAACAGCCACAGCGGGCCGGCGAGGCCGATGCGCGGGTCGTCGCGCAGCAGGACCGGCACCAGGGCGACCACGGCGGCGCAGACGAGGCTGAGCGGCGCCCAGAGCCGGCCGGACCGCGGCCGCGCCGCGACCGCGAGGACGGCGGCGCCGAGCGCCAGCACGCCGGAGAGCCAGGAGGGAGGCCAGCCGAGCCGCGTCCCGACCGTCAGCACGGCGAGCGTCAGCCCGCCCACGGCCAGCAGGAGCCGGTGCGGCGCGGTCCGGGTGATGGCGAGCCACTCGCCGACGATCGCGACGGCGGCGATGAGCCAGATCGCCGCGAACATCCAGCCGCCGGTGAGGGTCGCGGCGAGAACCAGGACGCCGAGCACCAGCCCCGAGACGGCACGCACCCCGAGTTCGGTCGCCGGCCAGGGCGGGCGCCCGCCGGGACCGGCCGGCGCGCGCAGGCCGCTGCCGCCCCCGAGCGCCATCAGCTCGCCTGCGCGCCGAGGCCGCCGAAGCGGCGGTCGCGGCCCTGGTACTCGCCGATGGCGGCGGCGAAGACCGCGTGGTCGAAGTCCGGCCACAGCTCCGGCGCGAACACGAATTCCGAGTAGGCGGTCTGCCAGGTGAGGAAGTTGGAGACCCGCTGCTCGCCCGAGGTGCGAATGACCAGATCGGGATCCGGGATGCCGCTCGTGTCGAGGGCCTCGGTGATCGTCGTCAGGTCGATGTCCCCGGGGGCGAGGCGCCCTTCCGCGACCGCGACGGCGAGGCTGCGCACCGCGCGCACGATCTCCTGCCGGCCGCCGTAGTTGAACGCCACCTGGAGGGAGAGGCGGGTGTTGCGGGCGGTGCGCTCCTCGGCCTCGCGCAGCACCTCCTCGATGTCGGACGGCACGCCGCCGCGATCGCCGATGATGCGCACCCGAACGCCGTTGGCGTGAAGGTCGGCGAGGTCGCGGCGCACGAACAGCTTGAGCAGGCCCATCAGGTCCGCGACCTCGGCCGCCGGCCGGCGCCAGTTCTCGGACGAGAAGCTGTAGACGGTGAGATACGGGATCCCGAACCCGATCGCCGAGCGCACGGCCTGACGCACCGCCTCGACGCCGCGGCGGTGGCCTTCGAGCCGCGGCAGGCCGCGGCGGGAGGCCCAGCGGCCGTTCCCGTCCATGATGATGGCGACGTGGACCGGCATCGCCCGGCCGGGGATGGGCCCGGCCGGGCGCGGCGGCTCGGCCGTACCGAGGAGAGTTGCCGTCTTGCTGTCGCCCGCCATGCCCGTTCCGACCCCGTGCAGTCGGGAAACCTCGTGCACGCCCATCCGCCTCGCTCGATCGTGCCGGCCGGTCAGACCTGCATGATCTCCTTCTCCTTGGACGCCAGGACGCCGTCGACGTCGGCGATGTGCTGGTCGGTCGCCTTCTGGACCTGGTCGGCCTGGCGCTTCTCGTCGTCCTGGCTGATGGCGCCGTCCTTCTCCAGCTTCTTCAGCAGGTCGAGGCCGTCGCGGCGGACGTGGCGGACCGCGACGCGGGCCTCCTCGGCGTATTTGTGCGCGACCTTGACCATCTCCTTGCGGCGCTGCTCGTTCATCTCGGGGATGCGCAGCCGGATGGTCTGGCCCTCGGTCATCGGGTTGAGGCCGAGGTCGGATTCGCGGATCGCCTTCTCGACCGCCGCCACCATGCCCCGGTCCCAGACCGAGACGCTGAGCAGGCGCGGCTCCGGCACGCTGATGGTCGCGACCTGGGCCATCGACATCGCGGCGCCGTAGGCGTCGACCGTGATCGGATCGAGGAGGGAGGGAGTGGCGCGACCGGTGCGGAGCGAGCCGAGATCGTGCTTGAGGGCGTTCACCGCGCCCTGCATGCGCCGCTTGATGTCGGCGAGGTCGAAGCTGGGGGTGGCCATTCTGCTCTTCCCGGGCGGAGTGGGGCATCGAGGGAACGGGCCGTGCCCGTCCCCGAAGGTCCGGCCTCAATGGACCAAAACCCGACCTGCCGCAAATGGCTGCACGGCCGGATCGCGGTCGCACCGGGGCCGGAACGGAACTTTATGGCACGACCTGGGTGGCGGGGGCCTCGCCGGTGAGGATCGCGGTCACCGAACTCGGCGCGTGCACCGAGCCGACGACCAGCGACAGGCGGCTCTCGCGGGCCAGCGCGAAGGCCGCGGTGTCCATCACCTTCAGGTCGCGGGCGATCGCCTCGTCGTGGGTGAGGCGGTCGTAGCGCACGGCGTCGGGGTTCGTCTTCGGGTCGGCCGAGTACACCCCGTCGACCTGGGTCGCCTTCAGCACCGCGTCGCAGCGCAGCTCGGCGGCGCGCAGCACCGCGGCGGTGTCGGTGGTGAAGAACGGGTTGCCGGTGCCGCCGGCGAGCACCACGACCTGCCCCTTGTCGAGGTGGTGCAGCGCCGGCTGGCGGGCGTAGGTCTCGCAGATCGTCGGCATCGACACCGCCGACATCGTGCGGGCGGCGACCCCGGCGGCGTTGAGCGCCGTCTCCAGCGCGAGCGAGTTCATCACCGTCGCCATCATGCCGAGCGAATCGCCGGTGGCGCGGTCGATCCAGCCGGCGGCGGAGACGCGGGCGCCGCGGATGACGTTGCCGCCGCCGACCACCAGGGCGATCTGGAACCCGGCCCTGACCGAGCGGGCGATGTCGTCGGCGAGGGCCGCCAGGGTCGGCGGATGCAGCCAGTAGCCGTCCGGGGCCGCCAGGGCCTCGCCGGAGAGTTTCACGAGCACGCGGTGAAACGGCGTCGTCTCCGGCATCGGGCTCTCCTGCCGCCGCCCCGGGGGCCGGCTCACGTCGGTGGAATCAGGCGGGCGTCGGACACCCGGCGGGGCTTCTACCCCCCGGCAGCGGCGGCGTCGAGGCGTCGCGGACGGAGGGACGTCCCAAGTTCCCGGCCCAAGTTCCCGGCCCAAGTTCCCGGCTCATGTTCCCGGTTCGGTTTCCCTGTCCGGTCTCGAACGCGACGGGCCGGACCGCGGCGTCGCGGCCCGGCCCGTCGATGTCCGGCATGGGAGGGCCGGCGCAGGCACCGGCCCGGGGCCTCGAGCTTCTTGGCCGGCCCTCGGTCAGCCCTTGGCCCTCGGTCAGCCCTTGGCGGCGGCCGCGACCTCGGCGGCGAAGTCCGGGGCCTCCTCCTTCTCGATGCCCTCGCCGAGCGCGTAGCGGATGAAGGCGGTCAGCTTGACCGGGCCGCCGGCCTTGCCCTCGGCCTCCTTGAGCACCTGCGCCACCGACTTCGAGGTGTCGTGCACGAACGGCTGCTCCAGGAGGGTGACCTCCTTGTAGTAGCTCTTCAGGCCGCTCTCGACGATCTTGGCGAGCACGTGGTCGGGCTTGCCGGCGTTCTTCTCGCGCAGGATGTTGCTCTCGCGCTCGACCGTGGCGGCGTCGACGCCCGAGGCGTCGAGGGCGACCGGGTTGGTGGCGGCGATGTGCATCGCGATCTGGCGGCCGAGCGTGCCGAGGAACGCGACGTCGCCGGGCGATTCGAGGGCGACGAGCACGCCGATCTTGCCGAGGCCCTCGGCGACCTGGCTGTGGACGTAGCTCGCGATCACGCCCTGGCTCACCTGGAGCGCGGCGGTGCGGCGCAGGGTCATGTTCTCGCCGATGGTGGCGATCAGCTCCTGCAGCTTGTCCTTCACCGTGGTCTGCGAGCCCGGGATGTGGGCGGCCTCGAGGGTCTCGACGCTGCCGCCGGCGCTCAGCGCGAGCTTGGCGGCCTCGCGGACGAAGGCCTGGAAGCCGTCGTTGCGGGCGACGAAGTCGGTCTCGGAGTTCACCTCGAGGATCGCGGCGTGGTGGCCGGCGGATTCGACGGCGACGAGGCCCTCGGCGGCGACGCGGCCGGCCTTCTTGGCGGCCTTGGCGAGGCCCTTCTTGCGCAGCCAGTCGACGGCGGCCTCGATGTCGCCCGCGGTCTCGTTCAGGGCGGACTTGCAGTCCATCATGCCCGCGCCGGTCTTCTCGCGTAGGTCCTTGACCATCGCTGCCGTGATGTTGGCCATGGGACGTCCTTTCAACTCACCGATAAAGGGAGCCCGGCGCTGGTGGGCGCCGGGCTGGAACGGTTCGGGGCCGGATGCGGCACGCGCCCGGCGGATGGCAGGGCCGGAGGCGGGAGCCCCCGCGGAGGCTCGCGCCTCCCCGGAGGCTCACGCCGCCGCGGCGGCCTCGACGAAGCCGCGGGCCTGACCGACCCAGCCGTCGCGGCCGATGCGGCCGTTGAGCTTCAGGTCGGCATCGACCTTGGCGACGTCCTCGGGGGTCATCGCGGCGATCTGCCAGTAGTGGTAGATGCCGGCATCGTTGAGCTTCTGGACGAGCTGCGGGCCGACCCCGGTGAGCTTGGTGAGGTCGTCCGGCGCGCCGCGGGGGGCGGCCAGCAGCTCGAAGGGCTCGCCGACATACGGCTCGCTGACGTCGACCGGCGCCACCTCGGGCTCGTTGAGGTTGGCCGGCAGCTCCTCGGCCATCGGCTCGTCCGACTCGCCGAGGTCGACGCCCAGCGCGCCCTGGCCGCGGGAGATGCCGTCGATCGCCGCGCGGGCGATGAGGTCGCAGTAGAGCGCGATGGCGCGGCCGGCGTCGTCGTTGGCCGGAACCACGTAGGTGATGCCGTCCGGGTCGCAGTTGGTGTCGACGATCGCGGCGACCGGGATCCCGAGGCGCTTGGCCTCCTTGATCGCGAGCTGCTCCTTGTTGGTGTCGATCACGAACAGCAGGTCGGGCACGCCGCCCATGTCCTTGATGCCGCCGAGCGCCTTCTCGAGCTTGTCGCGCTCGCGCGACAGCATCAGGCGCTCCTTCTTGGTCAGGCCCTGGCCGCCGCCGGCGAGGGTCTCCTCGACCTTGCGCAGGCGCTGGATCGAGCCCGAGATCGTCTTCCAGTTGGTCAGCGTGCCGCCGAGCCAGCGCGAGTTGACGAAGTACTGGGCCGAGCGCTTGGCCGCGTCGGCGATGGTGTCGGCCGCCTGGCGCTTGGTGCCGACGAACAGCACACGGCCGCCCTTGGCGACGGTGTCGCTCACCGCCTGCAGCGCCTGGTAGAGCGCCGGCACGGTCTGGGCGAGGTCGACGATGTGGATGTTGTTGCGGGTGCCGAAGATGTAGGGCTGCATCTTCGGGTTCCAGCGGTGCGACTGGTGACCGAAGTGGGCGCCGGCCTCCAGCAGCTGACGCATGGTGAAATCGGGAAGGGCCATTCTGGTTGTCTCCGGTTCTCTCCGCCGCGGAGGCATGCGGCCGGCGCACGGCGCCAGCCACCGGATGGGCCCCATTGCTCCATGGGGCCGGCTCCGCGTGTGGGATGGGCGGCCCTTTATCGGATCGGACGCGGAATGGCAAGGCGGCGGCGCGGCCGCAGCGGGCCCCGGGGTGCCGTCCGTGATCCCCCGGCCGCGAAGCGGGTTTCCGCCGCGGGGATTGTATGCGATAGCCCGGCGCAACTCCGGCGATCGGACCGCGGCATGGAGCGAGGTCGGCTGCGGGGCCGCGAGGCCGTCCGCCCCCGACCGGCCGGTCGCCGGGATTTTGCGGCGCGGCTCGCGGCCGGCCTTCAAGGAACGGGCCGTCCATGTCCTACCGCTACCTGCACGAGGCCAGGGCCGTCCGGCACGATCAGGCCGAGCTCGGCCGCGTCGCCGGGATGGCGCTGTCGGCGGGCGACGAGGTCAGTTCGGCCGAACTCGTGGAACTCGGCATCGTCACCAGGGATGCGGGGCTGCGCGACGCGGCGATCGCGCTCCTCGACAGGGCCCGCGACCGCAACCCGGCCGACATCCCGTCGCGGTACGAGAAGGCGATCCTGTTCCTGCACGAAGGTCTTCACGTCGACTGCCTGCACATCCTGCGGCGCATCCTCGCCGACCACCCCGGCGAGGACCGCACCAACCTGCTCGCCGCGCGGGTCCTGCACGCCCTCGGGGACCACGACGAGGCGACGCGCTGCCTCGACCGCATCCCCCTCGATGCGGTGCACGACCGCGCGGAATGGGAGCGGCAGATCCGCGTCGTGAACGAGTTCGGCCTTCATGCGGCGAAGTACCCGCGGTCGCGCGTGATGGCGATGGTGGCCCGCCTCGAACGGTCACCGTCCCATCTCCCGGTTCAGGCGGTGGCGGCCCGCATCGTCGAGGCTCTCCGCACTCGTTCCGGGTTCAGCCTCATCCGCTGCGGCGACGGCGAGGGTGCGTTCGTGTTCCTCGGCAACACGGACGAAGCTCGCCATACCCACCTGTACCGGTACAACCGCCAGGACCGAGCGCGGGTCTGGTTCGCCGGCACCGTCGACGCCACCGCTCAGCCGTTCCTCGGGCAGGCATTCCGCCTGACCGACGCGATCCGCGACGCCGACATCGTCGGCATGCCTTACACGGACTGGTTCCGGCACGAGTACAAGCTCCTGAGCATGACGGGGATCACGGCGCTCACCAACCTCCTGCGCCTGGATCGATCTCCCGGAGCGTTGAGCTGCACGCAGCTCATTCACCTGGAACTGCACAGCACGAAACTGCTCTACGAGATCATGGCCTCTCAGGGTCGCATCGGCCTGATCTCGTGTCATCCCGAACTTCCGCGCATGCTGACGGATCGGTTCAACTACGAGGAAATCGACTATCACCATGCTCCCGGCGAGAAGGGGCATAGCCACCTTCTGAGCGCGGAGGCCATTGCAGGCTCGCACTGGCCCGACCGCTACGAACAGATCATGGAGGCTCTGGCACGACCGCTCGAAGGGCGGCTCTACCTCGTGGCAGCGGGTGTGCTCGGAAAATTCTACTGCGACCGGATCAAGAAATCCGGCGGCGTTGCCGTCGATATCGGCTCGATCGTTGACGGCTGGGTCGGCGCCCTGACACGACCGGGATGGGGGCACTTGCCCATCGGGTAGACGCCGGGGATGGACGCCCGGCCTGGAACCCGTCAGTCAGCGGTGTGAATAGCTCAAGTCATAGACCTCGCTGGCTTGCGCATCCCAGCGCACCAACGGCGGACCGATCTTGCGGACAAGGCAACCGCTCATGAGGAAGGTTGCAGAGCCATCGATTCCTCGCAAGGGCCCGCTGCCGGCGAAGCGCGGTACGATCGAGGCCGGATGTTCGTACTCGGCCGCGATGACCTCGAATCCGGTGTGCTTGTTGAAAATTCCGCGCCAAGCCTCCTTCGAGTAGCGCCAGAAGTCCCAGGGCTCCTCGTGCAGCGGCCAAGCGCCATGAGACACGATCAGGCCCAATGCCCGATCGTTGAGGATCCCATTGAGTTCGAGGGCGACCTTCCACGGCATCAACAGGTGCTCGAACACTGCCATCGAGAAGGCGAAGTCGAATCGTTCGTCAATGGCGCCGGTCAGATGGTGCGCATCGGCCACGACATCGACGTTATCGCCGGCCGTGATGTCAACGCCGACATACCGAATGTTTGCCGGAAACCAATCGCGATAGTCGATGCCGCTGCGGGACCGTGAGCCGATCTCCACGAGGCTGCCACCGCGACGCGCGACCTCCGACCGAAACGTTTCCCGCATTGCGGCAAAAGCTGCATCAGCGGGTCGGAAAGCCGTCGCCGGCGCCTGAACTTTGGTCTTCGAATTCAGTGCGAGCAGCAGTTTCTCGTGCTCGATACCGTATTCTGGAAGCACCGCAGTCAGGCGGAACCCCCATTGCTCCGAGCTTTTTCCAAAAATCGGCACAAGATCTGGACGATTGATTTTGCAAAAACCGATTTTTATGCGGTTGCCATCATAATACAACTTGGGATGAAAATTCTCGCACCAGCCCTCGGCGATGACCGTTCCGCGAAAAATAGTGAAGGTATCGAGGTAGTATCTCGTCATGGAAGCGGCGGGGTGTTCATGGCTCGGCCTTCTCATGGTTGTGCGGTTCGGTCAAGCCGTCTGGTCAGAACCCCGACTGAAGGCCGACCGCGGATGCGGCCGCCGAGGGAAGAGCTACAAACAATCGGCCGACAACGAACCAGAACCGCAATCTTCGTGATGCTCTTGATGGCGCGCAGAAACTATATTCATCCGTAAAAAACAATCCAAACGTTAAGATGATACTGTATTTTAATACAAAACCACGATAGCATGAATAATCCTACTGAACCGTTGACGGAGATGGCAGGCAGATGATAGCGGGCTCGGCAACCCTCAGAGGCGACCTGCCGCAGGATTGATCCGCCCCGATGTCTTCAGACTGTACGATGGTACCCGAGGAGCATGTCGAACGGATGGTTCGACACCTCACGCAGGCAGGAGATGCCGAAGCCAGTCTTTGCCTCTCGAACATCGTGGCCCACATTGATGATGCCGCTTGGAAAGACGTACCGCTGCGGATCATCAGTATCATTCAAAATAAATACGATTTCACCAAGGCGCGCGATGTTGCAGAGAAATTCCTCGCTGACGAGAAGCTCCGCGAAGCCTATCTCATTCCTCTTTGCTGGACACTTTCCGTATCCGGGAACCCCGAAGGCACTATCGATCCGCTCGAAGACGCTTACCGCAAAGAAGCGCTCGGTGGTGATTGGATGCTGTTCCTGGCTCACCAGCACGCCCGGCTCGGAAACGGAAGCCGGGCCCTGCAGATTGCATCCGAGGTCGCGCAGCGACATCCGCAACTGGAGAACGAGACGGCGATCGAGCGGCAGTTCTTCCGCTTCGTAGTAGAATTCGATCGGCGTGCGGCGCAGGAAATGCTGGACACGATCAAGGAGAAATTTCTGCAAGCCGGCATCGCAGACGTCGAAGCCGATATCCTTCGAGCGATCGAACTCAAGCGTCCATACCTGCTCCTACGTTTGGGCGACGGCGAAGGGTCGGTCACGAGGGTCAACTACTCCGACACCCTCGATAACAGCGACTATTATCGCGCGAACCAGAAGGAGTTCCTCAAAATCTGGTTCGACGATGAGTCCATTGCATCGGACCACGATTTCGACAAAGTCATCGATCAGTTTAACGAGGTCATTGGTCAGGCAGATTGCCTGGGTGGAATTTACCAGGCAGCGATTGATCACGAGTACAGACTGGGTTCACGCCGCGGCATCGCCTGGATCGTGAACATTATGCGTAAAGTTCTCGATCTGGCCGGCGCTCGCCCCGATTGGGCGGCACGGACCTCCGTCCATCATCTCGGACTTCACTACGACCTGCTCCTCAGTGGCGCTCTGGGGCGGTTGCTGCGCGGTCGCGACACGATCGGCCTCATTACCTGCCAACCACACCTTGCCGAGGCGCTGAAGCGCACCTACGGGATCCGCGAAGTCGAGTTCTTCAAAATTCCGGGCGAGCAGATACATAGGGGCTCCCTGGGTGGAGCGGCAGTCGAAGGCACGCACTGGCCCAACCGCTTCCAAGAACTATGCGCCCTCCTAGATCGCCCCGCGGATCGCCGTGGTCAATTGTTCCTCGTTGCAGCCGGCATGCTGGGAAAGATCTACGCCGGCAAGCTCAAGAAGAGCGGAGCCGTGGTGCTGGATATCGGGGCGGTGGCGGATCTCTGGATGGGAAAGGTCACGCGACAATTCCCCAAGCTGTCCCCGGAGGTTAGTCTCGACCTCGACGGAGTGTCGTTCGCGGTCGTTGTCGCGGGCAACTGGGCCGCCGTCGATGCGTTCTGGCGCCCCCACCTGAGCGAGATCCAACCCGTTGTGTTCGAGCCTCTGCCGGCCTTGGCAGAGAGCCTCCGTGAGAATTTGGCTCAGGCTCGATCCGACTGTCTCGTATTCGAGGGAGTGCTGAACAGTCAGATCGGATCGCAGACACTCCATCTGGCGCGCAGCAACGGTTGCAGTTCGCTGGCGAAACCCTCGGCCGACTTGAGGGAGCGCTACTCCGTTGGGTCTGCATTCGAGGTCGTGCGCACCGAGGACGTCACATGCCTTCGATACGACGATCTCGTGGCGAGGCGCGCTGCTCCGCGTCCAGACGTGATCGAGATCGGGCTGCAGGGAACTGAGCTGGACGTCCTGGAAAGCTTCGGTGAGGTGTTGAGATCCTGCCTCGGGATCAGGATGAAGGTGTATTTCTGTCCGATCTACGATGGGCAGGAGATGGCTGACAGCGTCGCCCGCAAACTCTCCGGTTTCGGGTTCGCCCTCAGGAAGCTCGCACCCGTGCCGAACTTCGATGGGGACGTCGTGGAAGCCGATGCGTGGTTCACGGTCGACGGTGTGCGGGCAGGCGGGCCCTGCCACCCCGTCAAAGGGAGAAGCTTTCGTTTCTCGAGCAGATCTGGGACCTGCCGCCGCGGCGCAGGATGTTCGAGACAGCGAGCTTCTGATACGATTTCCGGACGATCGGTTCCGGACGTCGTATCACCAGCCCGCGCGGCGCATGAGCGAAGCCGGTTCCCGCATCGCGAAGCGATCCCGCAGGGATCGCCGAGCGATCAACCGGAAATCGTATGACAGATGCCTGCCTGCACGGCCATGCCTCCTGAGGGCCGTGGATAAGCTGGCCCGGTCTCGCGGCTCCGATCAGGGCGAGCCAGTTTCGATGCTGGTGACCGGAAGGACTCCCCCACGGCCAGTTCAGGTAGTCCGACCTTGGCACGATCCGCCGACACCGCTCCCCGTGCGGCGGTGCCGGCGCGAATGGGCCTACCCCTCCCTGAACCCGTATTCCGGCACGCCGTCCTCGTTGCCGTAGTACTTGTAGGGCAGGAACTTGCCGGACATCTGCAGCTTCACCCGGTCGCCCTTGTTGTTGGGCTCGCGTTCCATCGTCATATCGAAATCGATCGCCGACATGATGCCGTCGCCGAACTCCTCCTGGATCAGCTCCTTCCAGGTGGTGCCGTAGACCATCACCAGTTCGTAGAAGCGGTAGATCAGCGGGTCGGTCGGCGGCATGTGCGGGATCGAGCCGCGGTAGGGCGCCTCGTTCAGCATGCGCTCCTCGGCGTCCGACAGGCCGAACAGGGCCGCGGCCTTCCGGGCCTGGGCCTTGGGCAGCCTCATCTGGCCCAGGCAGGCGGCCGTGATCAGAATCGGCGAGATTCCGCCGATCTCGTCCTGGATGTGCTTCCAGGTCCAGGCGTTCTCGCGCTTGATGTCGAGCAGCTTCTCGGTGAGGTCTTCGCGCTTCATGGCGTTCTCCGGGTGAGAGAGGGGATCCCGCTCCAGGTCCGTGATCGTGGCCGCAAGCGGCATGCCAGGGCGCCGGCCCGAAGCGCCGGCCCACGGCGCAGGCAAGGGAATCGGGAGCCGGCCGGCGGGCCTTCCGCGATCCGGCGCCGCCATGCGACAACCACCTCTCGCGAGGGACCACGAGAACCCGGGCGGAACGTCGATGGCAGGGATACGTCGGATCATGGCGGCGACGGGACTCGCGGCGACCCTGTCCTCCGCCCAGGCGGCGGGTGACGCCGGGCCGGCGAGATCGTCCGAGCAGATCTGCCGGTCCGTGCGGGAGGTCGCGATCCCCGACGAACCCGAGACCGGGGAGACGGCCCCCTGCGACGCGGAGGCGCTGTATTACGGGATCGGCCGGAAGGCCGATCCGGAGGCGGCCCGGCTCTGCGCGGACCGGACCGCGCGTTCGGGGTCGTCGGTGGATCCCTTCGACGGCGAGAGCCTGCTGATGACGATCTACGCCAACGGCCGCGGAGCGCCGCGGCGGCTCGACGTCGCCCTGGCGCTCGCCTGCCGCGTCGGCGGCGCCCCGGCGGAGACCGAGGGCCGCGTGCTGCATCTCGACCGGCTCCGCGCCGAGAACTGGACCGGCTCCGACTTCAGCGTCTGCGACGACGCCACCAGCGGCGCGCTCGCCGGCCTCTGCGCCGCGCACGACGAGCGGATCGCGGATGCGGACCGGCGGCGGCGCCTCGACGCCATCGCGACGCGCCTGCCTCCGGCGGCGCGGAAGACCTTCGGCCGGCTGCGCCGCGCCGGGACGGCCTATGCCGAGGCCGTGGGAGAGCACGAGGTCGACCAGTCCGGCACCGCGCGCGGCGCGATGGCGATCCGGGCGCAGGCCCGGCAGGAGGACGAGTTCGTCGCCCTGGCGGAGGCGCTGGACCGCAAGGCGCCGGCGGGTGGCGGAGCGGCGCCCTTCCGCGCCGCCGACGCGCGGCTCAACGCGGTCTACGGTCGAGTGATGGCGACGCGGGACACCTCGGCCTGGGGCACGGTGAAGGTGGAGGACATCCGCAGGACCCAGCGCAGGTGGATCGCCTATCGCGACGCCTTCCTGGCCTTCGCCCGGTCGATCCCGGCCGATCCCGATGCCCTCGCGGCGGCGCTGACGGACAGGCGCCGCGCCTGGCTCGACGAGATCAGCGGCTGAGCGCGCGTCTCCGGCGCCGCTGCCGCGCCGACGGTCACCGCCGCCCGTGCGCCGCCCGCGTGCCGGCCAGCAGGGCGATGCCCGCGAGCGCGGCGAGGCCGAGAGCGCCGGCCAGCGACCCCGGCGAGCGCGGCAGGCGCTTGCGCGCGCGCCAGCCGCCGCTCGCCGTCGTGCCGCGACCGACCGGCGCGAGCAGGGCGCCCTCGGTGTTCGGCCCCGGCGCCGCCCGGTCGAGGGCGCGGGCCATGGCGAATCCCATGAGGTTCTCGGTCAGCGCGGGAGCGAGGGCGTAGGCGACCTGCCCGGCACGGGCCGGCCAGCCGACCGCGACCTCGCCCCGGGGACGGCGCACCAGGGCGACGAAGGTTTCGGCCACCTCCTCGGGGGCGTAGACCAGGGGGCCGATGTCGAGGGAGCGGCCGGTGACGTTGGCGCCGTGCTCGAAGCCGGGCGTGTCGACGATCGCCGGGAACACGCCGCAGACGTGGATGCGGGGATGGCCGCGCAGCTCCTGCCGCAGGCTCGCGGTGAAGCCGCGCAGGCCGAACTTGCTCGCGGTGTAGGCGGCGGCGAACGGCGTCGGCACCCAGCCCCCGAGGGAGACGGTGTTGATGATCGTGCCGTATCCCTGGCGCAGGAACAGCGGCAGCACCGCCGCGACGCCGTGCATGGCGCCGAACAGGTTGACCTCGACGGTCGTGCGGTGGAGGTCGATCCGGGCGTTCTGGAACGGTCCGACGACGCCGGTGCCGGCATTGTTGATCCAGACGTCGATCCCGCCGAATTCCTCGACGGCGATCGCCGCCAGCCGCTCCACGGCCGCCGGATCGGTGACGTCGGTCGCGACGGGCAGCCCCGCCCCGCCGGCCGCCGCGCAGTCGCGCGCCACGTCCTCCAGCACCGCGCCCCGGCGGGCCGCGAGGGTCACGCGCGCGCCGCGGCGCGCGAAGGCGAGGGCGGCGGCGCGGCCGATGCCGCTCGATGCCCCGGTGATCACGACCGAGAGGCCGTCGAGGTTGCGTGCCATGCTGCGGCTCCTGCGTGGTGGGGGATGGCGGGCGAGGAAGCAGGTCGCCGAGGCCCGCCGGTCGGTCTCCGCCGGGCCCGGCCAGCCGGCCCCGCGGCGGCGAAGGGCCGCTGCCGCGCGTCGTCCAGGAGAACGCCGCGGCGGCGAACAGGTTCGCGAAGGTGAGACGGCGGGCCGGGATCGTCGGGCGGCGGTCGGAGCGCGCACGGCCCGGCTGCCGGGCGTTGCGACGCCAAGGACCGGGCGGCGGATGCTGGACCGGCGGCCGTGCCGTTCAATATAGCCCGGCATCGGCCCGGAATGGCCGACGGGACGTTCGACGGGCCAGATGCTTTTGACACGCCGGATGCTTTTGACACGCCGAGTGCTTTGTGGGAGGAGCCCGACCATGCCCGCCGCCCTGCGCATCGCCGTCCCCTGGCAGGAGCCGATCGCGGTCGCGCGGGCGATCGCCTCGGCACGCCCCCGGACGGATGAGAGAGGGCGGCGTGTCTGAAGCCTCCGTCGCAGAGCTGCGCCGCCGCCTCGCCGAATCGGAGGCCGAGAGCGCGCGATTGCGCGACGCGCTCCGGCGCGCGGAGAACGAGGAGGCGGAGGCCGACCTGCTGCCCCGCTTCGACGAGCGCCGGCTGCGCGACGCCCTGGCGATCGAGACGGTCGGCGCGGTGCTGTTCGATCTCGACGGCCGCATCCTGGACACCAACGCGTCGTTCGTGGCGATGGGACGCTACGATCCGGCCCTGCTGCGGGCCGGGCGGCTCTCGTTCCGGGACCTGACGCCGCCCGAGTGGCAGGGCACGTCCCTCCGCGCCCTGGCCGAACTGCGCGCTACCGGACGCACGGCCCCCTACGAGAAGGAGTTCCAGCGCCGGGACGGCAGCCGGTTCTGGGGCCTGATCGCCGCGCGGCTGATGCAGGACGGCGTCGGTCTCGCCTTCGTCGTCGACATCACCGCCGGCAAGCAGGCCCAGAACGCCCTGCGCCGGAGCGAGATCCGCCATCGCACGCTGTTCGACGCCATCGATGCCGGCTTCTGCGTCATCGAGATGCGCTTCGGCGCGTCGGGGCGGGCCGAGGATTACCGCTTCCTGGAGGTGAATCCGGCCTTCGTGCGCCAGACCGGGATCGAGAACGCCGCCGGCCGGTGGATGCGCAGCCTCGCGCCGGACCACGAGCAGCACTGGTTCGACATCTACGGCCGGGTCGCCGTCACCGGCGAGCCGGCACGGTTCGAGAACCCGGCCCGGGCCCTCGGCGGCCGCTGGTACGACGTCCACGCGTTCCGGGTCGACGAGCCGGCCGCGTGCCGGGTCGGCGTCCTGTTCAACGACGTCACCGACCGGCGGCACCTGGAGCAGGCGCTGCGGCGCCTCAACGAGACGCTGGAGCGGCAGGTGGCGGCCCGGACGGCCGAGCGCGACCGGATCTGGCAGGTGAGCCGCGACATGCTCGGCGTCGCCGACAGCCGGGGCGTGTGGCTCAGCGTGAACCCGGCCTGGACCGCCACCCTCGGATGGACGGTCGAGGAGGTGGTCGGGCAGACCTCCACGTGGCTGGAGCATCCCGACGACCAGGACAAGACCCGCGAGGAGATCGCCCGCCTCGCCGCGGGCGAGCCGACGCTGACGTTCGAGAACCGGTTCCGCACCCGCGGCGGCGATTACCGCACCCTGTCGTGGCGCGCGGTCCCGGCCGAGGGGCGGCTCTACTGCGTGGCGCGCGACGTGACCGAGCAGCGCGACCGCATGATGCGCCTCGCCCAGGCCGAGGAGGCGCTGCACCAGTCGCAGAAGATGGAGGCGGTGGGCCAGCTCACCGGCGGGGTCGCGCACGACTTCAACAACCTGCTCACCATCATCCGCTCGTCGGTCGACTTCCTGCGCCGGCCCGACCTCGCCGAGGAGCGCAAGCGCCGCTACCTCGACGCGGTCTCCGACACCGTCGACCGCGCCGCCAAGCTCACCGGGCAGCTCCTCGCCTTCGCCCGCAGGCAGGCCCTGGCGCCGGAGGTGTTCGACGTGATCGTCCGCCTGCGCGAGGTCGCCGAGATGCTCGACACCGTGACCGGCGCCCGCATCCGGGTGGTGACGGAGGTGCCGGGGATGCCGTGCTACGTGCGCGCCGACGTCAGCCAGTTCGAGACCGCGCTGATCAACATGGCGGTCAACGCCCGCGACGCGATGCGGGGTGAGGGCACCCTGACCCTGCGCATCGGCTGCGCCGCCGCGATGCCGCCGATCCGCGGCCACGCCGGCGGGCCCGGGCCGTTCGCGGCGGTGTCGCTGGCCGATACCGGCTCGGGCATCGCGCCGGAGGTGCTGGGCCGCATCTTCGAGCCGTTCTTCACCACCAAGGAGGTCGGCAAGGGCACGGGGCTGGGCCTGTCGCAGGTCTTCGGCTTCGCCAAGCAGTCCGGCGGCGACGTCGACGTGGTGAGCCGCCTCGGCGAGGGCACCACCTTCACCCTCTACCTGCCCGAGGTGAAGCCGGAAGGGCTGGTCGCCGGCCGCGGCCGCGACGACGAGGCGCCGGTGCCGGTTCCCGCCGGCCGGCGGGTCCTGGTGGTCGAGGACAACGTCGAAGTCGGCCGCTTCGCGACCCAGATCCTTCAGGATCTCGGCTACGAGACGACCTGGGCCGCCAATGCCGAGGAGGCGCTGGATCGGATGGAGAGCGGGGACGCGGCGTTCGACGCGGTGTTCTCGGACGTGGTGATGCCCGGCATGGGCGGCATCGCCCTCGCCAAGGAACTGCGCCGGCGCCGTCCGGACCTGCCGGTGCTGCTCACCTCCGGCTACAGCCACGTTCTGGCGCAGGAGGGTCCGCATGGCTTCCCGCTGCTGCACAAGCCCTACTCGGCCGAGCAGCTGTCGCGCCGGCTCGGCGCCGCGATCACCCGCCGGAGCCGGGCGGGCGCCTGAGCCGCAGGGCGGGTCCTGAAACCGGGGAGCGCCCGGGACGTTCTGCCGTCCATGGCTCTCTCTCCGCGCAGTACCGGTCGTGCCCTGGCGCGGGCGCACCATTCACCGATTGCCGCGAAGTTCCTCCACACTATTGCGCCGTTCTTCGCAGGCAGGGAAGTCACGGGTGGACCGCTGCTGATCGCGACCATCGTCGCGCTGGTCTGCACCAACACGCCGTTCGCTCGCGCCTTCGAGGCGTTCTGGGACACGAACCTCACGCTGAGCTTCGGCGAGCGGAGCGTGGGGCACTCCCTGGCCGAGTGGATCGACGACGCCCTGCTGCCGCTCTTCTTCATCCTGATCGGCGCGGACGTGAAGCGCGAGCTGGTCGGGGGCGCCCTCTCGCGCTGGAAGACGGCAGCGTTCCCGCTCGCCGGCGCGGTCGGCGGCATGATCGCGCCCATCGTGCTGTTCCTGGCGATCGCGCACGGTACGCCGGAGGCCAAGGGGTGGGGCACGGTGGTGGCGATGGACACCGCCTTCGGCCTCGCCCTGATCGCGGTCTTCGCCGACCGCCTGCCGGCCGGGGTCCGCGCCCTGATGCTCGCCTTCGCGGCGGTCGACGACGTCGGCGGGCTGCTCGTGATCGCGATCGCCTACACCGAGGCGATCCATCCGACCGGCCTCGTCGTGGCGGCGCTGGCGCTCGCCGGGATCATCGGCCTGCGGCGGCTCGGCTGGATCTCGCCGCTGCCCTACGTCGTCCTCGGGCTGGCGGTGTGGGTCGGCGTGTTCGAATCGGGCGTTCACACGACGATCGCCGGCGTGCTGGTCGGGCTGACCGTGCCGGTGACGCCCCGGCTCGACCAGTCCGTCTTCGCCCGGCGCGTCCAGCGCCGGATCGACGAGTTCCAGGAGGCTCACCGGACGGCGGCGGAGACCGACGACGAGGATACCGCGATGGAGGCCCAGCAGGCGGCCGAGGACCGGCTCGGCTACATCGAGGAGATGACGAGCGCGACCCATGTGACGAGCGGGCGCATCATCGACGGGCTGACGCCGTGGGTGACCTATCTCGTCCTTCCGCTCTTCGCCCTGTCCAACGTGCGCCTGCACGTCTCGCCGGAACTGCTGGGGACGCTCACGTCGCCGCTCGTGCTGGGCATCGTCGCCGGGCTGGCGCTCGGCAAGCCGCTGGGCTTCATGAGCTTCACCTGGGCCGCGACCGCGATCGGCCTCGCGCGCCGGCCGGAGCGGGTGACCTGGGCGATGGTGGCCGGCATCGGCGCCCTGGCCGGGATCGGCTTCACCCTCTCGCTGTTCATCGCCGGCCTCGCCTTCGGCGACAGCGAGGCGCGGGAGGCGGCGTCGCTCGGGATCCTGATCGCCTCGATCGCGTCGGCCGCCGCGGGATACCTCATCCTGCGGCGCACCGCCGACCGCGAGGAGACCTCGTCGGGCTGAGCGAATCCGCACGGAAGTAGCTGACGATGTGTAGAAGAAAACCACCGGTCGGAAACTGGAGCGGGCGAAGGGATTCGAACCCTCGACCCCAACCTTGGCAAGGTTGTGCTCTACCCCTGAGCTACACCCGCTCTCGCGTTCCGCGGCCGCCTCGGCGGCGCCGGTGAGGGGCATAAACACCATCCGGCGGAGCGATGCAAGGGGGAATTGCCCGGCTTCCGTCCGGAGGCGGGGCGGCTCGGCAATCGCGGCCTTCGGCCCGCGCCGCCCCTCGCGGATGGCGGGAAATCTCCGCTCCGGCGATCGTCCCGGACGCCTCACCGCCACCCTGGCCGAAGACCCGCCGACGCGCTAAGATCGGCTCTTTCCAACGGGCGGAAGCGACCGAGAGGAGCCGGCGCGACGCCGGAAGAAGATCAGGATGGATATCCTTGCTGCCCTGGGCGGCGGCGCCACGAGCCTGCTCGGCTACGTCGTGCCGTTCCTGTTCGTGCTCACCATCGTGGTGTTCGTGCACGAACTGGGCCATTTTCTGGTCGGCCGCTGGTGCGGCGTCGGCGTGACGAGCTTCTCGATCGGGTTCGGGCCCGAGATCGTCGGCTTCAACGACCGGCGCGGCACGCGGTGGAAGATCTCGGCGATCCCGCTCGGCGGCTACGTCAAGTTCGTCGGCGACGCCAACGGCGCCAGCGTGCCCGATCCCGGCACCATCGCCCGGATGGAGCCGGGAGAGCGGGCGGCGAGCTTCCACACCAAGAGCGTGTGGAAGCGCATCGCCGTGGTGGCGGCCGGCCCGATCGCCAACTTCCTGCTCGCCATCGCGGTCTTCGCCGGCGCGATCTACGTGTCGGGCCGCTACGAGGTCTCGCCGCGGGTCTCCGCCGTGCAGCCCGGCAGCGCCGCCGAGCGCGCCGGCTTCGAGCCCGGCGACCTCGTGCTGTCCATCGACGGCGAGCCGGTGCGCAACTTCGCCGAGATGCAGCGCACGGTCTCGGCGAGTGCCGGCGAGTCCCTCGCCATCTCGGTCGAGCGCGGCGGCGTGCCGACCGCCCTGACCGCGGTGCCCGACAGCGTCGAGGAGAAGACGCCGTTCGGCACCCACCGCCTCGGCCGCCTCGGCATCCAGGGCCCGCGCGACCCCGCCGACGCCAGGCTCGTCCGGTACGGCCTCGTGGATTCGCTGAGGATCGGCGTGTCCGAGACCTACTACGTCGTCGAGCGAACCTTCGACTATCTCGGCAAACTCGTCACCGGGCGGGAATCGGCCGACCAGCTCTCCGGGCCGATGGGCATCGCCCGCGTCTCCGGCGAGGCGGCGAAGGTCGGGGGCATCGGCGCCCTGATCGGGCTGATCGCGGTGCTGTCGGTCTCGATCGGACTCATTAACCTGTTTCCGGTGCCCCTCCTCGACGGCGGCCACCTCATGTTCTACGCCATCGAGGTTCTCCGCGGCCGTCCGCTCAGCGAGCGGGCCCAGGAGATCGGGTTCCGCATCGGCCTCGCGCTGGTGCTGATGCTGATGCTGTTCGCGACCTGGAACGACATCGTCCACATCGGCAGCTCGTTCGGCCGCGGAACCTGACCTCCCCTCCCCTGCCGCGAACATTACCGACGCAGCGCGCCGCCGGATTCCCGAAATGGGCATCCGGCGGCGCGCTGCATTTCAGATCCCGCTCACCTTAAGCGTTGAAAAGCTTGGCCGCACCCCGTGACAGGAAGGCCACGTCCGAGCAAAATCCCGGCAAGCCTGAACCCTCGGCGTTTGCGCCGCCGGGGAATCCCGATAGAAGCGGGCTGGGACCAGAAGAACGCCGTCCTCGCCCAAAGCGAGGAACGACGATCCGCGGGTGCAAACCCGTATCGATAAGAATGAGACGGGCCATTTGATGATGTCGATGACGGGTAAGCGCCGGCGCGTGTCGGCCACGGGCGCCATAGTCATGGCAGCCGCTATGGTCGCCGGCGCAGCTCAGGCCCAGCAGATCGTCGTGCAGGGCAACAGCCGCGTCGACGCCGAAACCGTTCGTTCCTACGTGACCGGCGTCTCCGCCGAAGAGGCCCGCCGCAACCTTCTCGCCAGCGGGATGTTCTCGGACGCCCGGGTGACCCAGAGCGGCGGCCGCACCGTGGTCACGGTGCGCGAGAACAACACGATCAACCGCGTCGTGTTCGAGGGCAACAAGAAGGTCGAGAAGGCGACGCTCGAAGGCGTCGTCGAATCGAAGTCCCGCGGCGGCTACAGCCCGGCCGTGGTCAATGCCGACCTCGAGCGCATCCGCGACGTCTACCGCCGCTTCGGCCGCGGTCAGGCCAAGGTCTCGGTCCGCACCGTCGACCTGCCCAACGGCCGCGTCGACGTCGTCTACACCGTCGACGAGGGCGACAAGACCGGCATCAAGGAGATCCGCTTCGTCGGCAACCAGGCCTATTCGGACCGCCGCCTGCGCGAGCTGATGACCTCGTCGGAGATGAACCTCCTGAGCTTCATCAAGACCTCGGACGTCTACGACCCGGAGCGGATCGCCAACGACCTCGACCTGATCCGGCGCTACTACCTCAAGAACGGCTACGCCGACTTCCGCGTCGTCTCCGCCGACGCGAACTACGACGACGGCGCCGGCGGCTGGATCCTCACCATCACGGTCGAGGAAGGCCAGCAGTACCGCGTCGGCAACGTCGCGATCGATTCCCGCCTCCCGGGCGTCGACGGCGCGCTGCTGCGCGACGACCTGCGCACCGATGTCGGCGACGTCTACAACGCCGAGGACGTCGAGCGCACGCTCACCAACGTCACGACCGAGGTCGCCAAGCGCGGCTATCCCTTCGCCCAGGTCCGCCCGACAGGCGAGCGCGACCGCGCCACCGGCACCGTCTCCCTCGGCTACATCGTCGAGGACGGCCCGCGGGTCTACATCGAGCGCATCAACGTGCGCGGCAACACCCGCACCCGCGACTACGTCGTGCGGCGCGAGCTCGACATCACCGAGGGCGACGCCTACAACCGCGTCCTCGTCGACCGGGCCGAGCGGCGCCTGAACGGCCTCGGCTTCTTCAAGAAGGTCCGGTTCTCGAACGAGCCGGGCTCGGCGCCCGACCGCGTCATCGTCAACATCGACGTCGAGGATCAACCGACCGGCTCGTTCTCGGTCGCCGGCGGCTTCTCGACCGCCGACGGCATCATCGGCGAGGTCTCGGTCTCGGAATCGAACTTCCTCGGCCGCGGCCAGTACGTCCGCGTCGCCGGCTCGGCCGGCCAGTACACCCGCGGCATCGACTTCTCGTTCACCGAGCCGTACTTCCTCGGCTACCGCATGGCCGCCGGCTTCGACGTCTTCAACAAGTACAGCGACCTGACCCGCTTCTCGCGCTACGTCACCGACGTGGTCGGCGGCCAGCTCCGCCTCGGCCTGCCGATCACCGAGGAGTTCGGCATCACCCTGCGCTACTCGCTGTACAACACCGACCTGAAGATCCCGAACACGGTCAAGCGGCCGTACAACGACTGCTCGGCGCCGATCCCGGGATACACCGCCGTCAACGCCGCCGGCCTGCCGATCTATCCGAACTGCGCCTTCGACGGCGAAGCGTCGGTCGCGCTCAAGGAAGCGGTCGGCTCGACCCTGACCTCGCTGGCCGGCGTCACCCTGGCCTACTCGACCCTCGACAACCTGCAATTGCCGCGCAACGGCTTCTACGGCGAGGTGAAGCCGGAATTCGCCGGCATCGGCGGCGACTCGAAGTTCTTCCGTGCGACCGGCGAGGCCCGGTACTACAAGGAGCTGTGGGAAGACGTCATCGGGTTCGTCAAGTTCCAGGGCGGCCACGTCGAGCCGACCGAGCGCAACCTGCGCGTCACCGACCAGTTCTTCCTCGGCCCGTCGCTCGTCCGCGGCTTCGCCCCGAACGGCATCGGCCCCCGCGACGTCGGCCTGGGCGATGCCCGGTCCAACGCGCTCGGCGGCACGACCTATGTCGGCGCCTCGGTCGAGGTGCAGTTCCCGATCTGGGGCCTGCCCCGCGATCTCGGCCTGAAGGGCGCGGTGTTCGCCGATGCCGGCACGCTGTTCGGCTACAGGGCGCGGAGCACCTTCGACGTGAACGGCGACGGCATCATCAACGGCTTCTCGCCGATCTCGGGCTGCTCCTTCTCGGCGGTCGGTCAGGGGGCGATCACCGTCGAGCCGGAATGCGTGAACGTCCGCGACAGCGCCAAGATCCGCTCGTCGGTCGGTGCCTCGATCCTGTGGAACTCGCCGCTCGGCCCGATCCGCTTCGACTACGCCTACGCCCTGACCAAGGACGAGGGCGTGTTCAACGGCTTCGGCCGGGTCGGCAAGGACCAGACCCAGGCGTTCCGCTTCTCGGGCGGCTCGCGCTTCTGAGGCGCGCCGCACCCGGCGTCATCGGGCCGGCTCCGCGAGGAGCCGGCTCTTTTCGTTTGTGCCGCCGGACCCGAGCCGCTAGTGCGGGCGCCTCCCTCCCGGCGTCCTGAGTTGCCCTCCATGTCAGAACCGGTCTTCTTTCCCCGCGGGGGCGCCCTGTCGCTTCGCGTCGTCGCCGAGCTTGCCGGCGCGGCGCTGCCGGAGGGGGTCGACGGAGAGGCGCTGATTCACGGTACGGCGCCCCTGGAGAGCGCCGGTCCCGACGACCTCGCCTACATGGACAACGCCAAGTACGGCGAGGCGCTGGAGCGGACCGGGGCGCGGGCCTGCCTGATCTCGCCGCGCTTCGCCGGCCGGGCGCCGGAGGGAGTCGTCGCCCTGGTCACGCGCGAGCCCTATCGCGGCTTCGCCCGCGTGCTGGCCCGGCTGTTTCCGAGCGCCGCGCGTCCGACCTCGCTGTTTTCCGCCACCGGCATCTCGCCCGGCTCCTTCATCCATCCCTCCGCGCGGCTCGAACCCGGGGTGGTGGTCGATCCCGGCGTGGTGGTCGGCCCCGGCGCCGAGGTCGGGGCCGACACGGTGCTCGCCGCCGGCTGCGTCGTCGGGCCCGAGGTCCGGATCGGCCGCGGCTGCGCGGTCGGCCCGGGCGCCTCGCTGCTGCACGCGCTGGTCGGCAACCGGGTCATCATCCACGGCGGCGCCCGCATCGGCCAGGACGGATTCGGCTTCGCCATGGGGGCGGGCGGGCACCTGAAGGTGCCGCAGGTCGGCCGGGTCATCATCCAGGACGACGTCGAGATCGGCGCCAACACCACGATCGACCGCGGCGCCAGCCGCGACACGGTGGTCGGCGAGGGCACCAAGATCGACAACCTCGTGCAGATCGCCCACAACGTCGTGATCGGCCGCCATTGCGTCATCGTCGCCCAGGTCGGCATCTCGGGCTCGACCACGCTGGAGGACTACGTCGTCCTCGGCGGTCAGGTCGGGGTCGTCGGCCACCTGCGCATCGGCATGGGCTCGCAGATCGCCGGGTCGAGCAACGTCAACAAGGACGTGCCGCCGGGCTCGCGCTGGGGCGGGACGCCGGCGAAGCCCGTGCGCGAGTGGTTCCGCGAGATGACCACCCTGAAGACCCTCGCGGCCCGCGGCCGGGCGGCGGCGGACGACGCGGAGTAGCGCGGCGCCCCGCTCCCGCCGCAAAGCCCTTGCATCGCCGGGCTTTCTCGCCAAAGACGGCGCGATCATCCACGACCGGGCGGCCGCCCAGTGCCGGCTCCCGACTGCCGCCAGGGAGCCCTCACCGATGACCGACAAGCCTGCCGAGCTCGGCGCCGCCGACATTCAGCGGGTGATGGAGCTGCTGCCGCACCGCTACCCGTTCCTGATGGTCGACCGGATCATCGCGATCGACGGCGACGACAGCTGCATCGGCATCAAGAACGTGACGTTCAACGAGCCGCAATTCACCGGCCACTTCCCGGCCGCGCCGGTCTTCCCGGGCGTGCTGCTGATCGAGGGCATGGCGCAGACCGCCGGCGCGATCTGCTGCGCCCACAAGCTCGCGGGCGAGGCCAAGCCGAGCAAGGTCTTCTTCATGACCATCGACAAGGCCAAGTTCCGCAAGCCGGTCGTGCCCGGGGACCGGGTCGAGTACCACATGAAGAAGATGACGAACCGCCGCTTCATGTGGTGGTTCCGCGGCGAGGCGAAGGTCGACGGGGTGCTGGTGGCCGAGGCCGAGATCGGCGCGATGCTGGTGACCGAATGAGCGGCGCCCGCATCCATCCGAGCGCCGTGGTCGAGGACGGTGCCGTCGTCGGCGACGGCGCCGTGATCGGCCCGTTCTGCCATGTCGGCCCGGAGGTCGCGATCGGCGAGGGGGTCGAACTCGTGAGTCACGTCGTGGTGGCGGGGCGCACGACGATCGGTCCGCGCACGCGGGTCTATCCCTTCGCCTCCCTCGGCCACCCGCCGCAGGACCTGAAGTACCGCGGCGAGCCCTCGACGCTGACGGTCGGCGCCGAGTGCCTGATCCGCGAGGGCGTGACGATGAACCCCGGCACCGCCGGGGGCGGCCTCGAGACGGTGGTGGGCGATGCCTGCGCCTTCCTGGCCAACAGCCATGTCGGGCACGATTGCCGCGTCGGCAGCCACGTCGTGTTCTCCAACAACGTGATGCTCGCCGGTCACTGCTCGGTCGGCGACTACGCCATCCTCGGCGGCGGGGCGGCGGTGATCCAGTTCGCCCGGGTCGGCGCCCACGCCTTCGTCGGCGGCCTCTCGGGCCTGGAGAACGACCTGATCCCCTACGGCATGGCGATGGGCAACCGCGCCAGCCTGTCGGGCCTCAACATCATCGGGCTCCAGCGCCGCGGCTTCTCCCGCGAGACGATCCACGCCCTGCGCCGCGCCTACCGCCTGCTCTTCGCGCAGGAAGGCACGCTGATGGAGCGGGTCGAGGACGTCGCGACGGAGTTCGACCAGCACCCGGTGGTGCAGGAGATCCTCGGCTTCATCCGCGCGGGGGGCAAGCGGTCGGTCTGCACCCCGCGCGAGGCGCCGGGCGCGGCCTGATGGAGGCGGCGGACGCCGCCCGCGCCCCGGCCGCGGCGCGTTCGCCGGGCTCCGGAGCGGACGGCGCGGTCGCCATCGTGGCCGGGGCCGGGCGCCTGCCGCTCCTCATCGCCGAGGCCCTCGAGCGGGCGGGACGTCCCTGCCGGATCCTCGCGATCCGCGGCTTCGCCGACGCGCCGGTCCGCCGCCGGGCCGAGGCAGCGGTCGACCTCCTCGACATCCGCGGCGCGCTCGCCCATCTCGCCGCCTGGGCGCCGGCCGGCGTCACCCTGGCCGGCGCCGTCGCCCGGCCGAGCCCGGCGGCGCTCCTCAACACCCTCGCGGCCTACCGCAACCGCGACACCCTGCGGGCGCTGGCGTCGGGCGGCGACGACCGCCTGCTGCGCGGCGTCCTCGACCTCCTGGAGGAGCAGGGGCACCGCATCCTCGGCGTCCACGAACTCGCGCCGGACCTGATGGCGCCGCCCGGCCTTCTCGGCCGCGTCGCGCCGCTCGGCGCCGCGCCGGCCTCGATCGCGGCCGGACGCGCCCTGCTCGCCAGCCTGTCGCCGCACGATGTCGGGCAGGCCGCCGTGGTCGCCGAGCAGCGCGTCCTCGCGGTCGAGGGGCCGGAGGGCACCGACCGGATGCTCGCCCGCACCCGGGCGCTGGCCCGCCGTCCCCTCGGCCTCGGCCGGGCGCCGGCCGGGATGGTGCTGGTCAAGGAGGCGAAGGCCGGCCAGGACCTGCGGGTCGACCTGCCGGCGATCGGGCCGCGCACGATCCGGCGCGCCGCGGCGGCGGGCTGCGACGGCCTCGCGGTCGGCGCCGGCACCACGCTGATCCTCGACCGCGAGGAGACCACCGCCGTCGCCGACCGGCTCGGCCTGTTCCTGCTCGGCCTGGAGACCGCCCCGTGACCGCACCCGCCCCGCGACGGATCTGGCTCGTGGCCGGGGAGGAATCCGGCGACCAGCTCGGCGCCAAGCTGATCCGGTCGCTGCGCGCCGCCTCGCCCGAGCCCCTCGCCTTCGCGGGGGTCGGCGGCGACGCGATGGCGGCCGAGGGCCTGTCCTCGCTGTTCCCGCTCGAGGACGTGGCGGTGATCGGCTACCTCGCGGTCGCGGCGCGGATCCGGCTGCTGATGCGGCGCATCCGCCAGACCGTCGAGGGCCCTGCGTCGCGGCCCGGCCCGACGTGCTCGTCATCATCGACAGTCCGGGCTTCACCCACGCGGTGGCGAGCCGGGTGCGCAAGCGCCTGCCGCACCTGAGAGTGGTCGACTACGTCAGCCCGAGCGTCTGGGCGTGGCGGCCGTGGCGGGCGAAGACCATGCGCGGCTACATCGACCACGTCCTGGCGCTGCTGCCGTTCGAGCCGGAGGCGCATCGCCGCCTCGGCGGTCCGGCCTGCACCTATGTCGGCCACCCGCTGATCGAGCGCCTGTCCGAGCTGCGGCCCGGGCCGGAGGAGCTGCGGGCCCGGCAGGCCGAGCGGCCGGTCCTCGCCGTGCTGCCGGGATCGCGGCGCTCCGAGATCGAGCGCCTGATGCCGGTCTTCGGCGCCGCCCTCGGGCGGGTCGCCGCCGGGGGGCTGGCCTTCTCGGCCGAGCTGCCGGCGGTGGCGCGCCACCGCGCCCTGATCGAGCGGCTGGCCGCCTCCTGGCCGGTGCGGCCGCGGATCGTCGACGGCGAGGCGGAGAAGCACGCCACCTTCCGGCGCGCCCGCGCGGCTTTGGCCGCCTCGGGCACGGTGACCCTCGAACTGGCGCTCGCCGGCGTGCCGATGGTGGTCGCCTACCGGGTGCCGAAGATCGAGGAGGTGATCGTGCGCCGCCTGATCCAGGTCCGGTCGATCGTGCTGCCGAACCTGATCCTCGGCGAGAACGCGATTCCCGAGCTGATCCAGGCCGAGTGCAACCCGGAGCGGCTCGCCGACGCCCTGGCGCCGCTCCTGCCCGACGGCCCGGCCCGGACGGCGCAGGCCGCCGCCCTCACCCGCCTCGACGCGCTGATGCGCCTGCCCGACGGCGACGAGCCGAGCCGCAGCGCCGCCCGCATCGTGCTGGCGGCGGCCGGGCGGGGTGGTTGAAGGGACGCGACGCCAGGTTCCGGCCCAACCCCTCTCCGACTCGGGAGAGGGGAGACGAGCCCCTTGTTGTCCCCGGACAGCCCTGCCGCGGAGGGGGGGGAGGGTCGGGACCGCCCGGTCTGCGTCAGCCGCGCTGCGAGACCGCCACGTATTCGCGCTGCGGCGCACCGGTGTAGAGCTGGCGCGGACGGCCGATCTTCTGCGACGGGTCCTCGATCATCTCGGCCCACTGGCTGATCCAGCCGACCGTGCGGGCGAGCGCGAACAGCACCGTGAACATCGAGGTCGGGAAGCCCATCGCCTTCAGGGTGATGCCCGAGTAGAAGTCGATGTTCGGATACAGCTTCTTCTCGATGAAGTAGTCGTCCTTGAGGGCGATCTGCTCCAGCTCCATCGCCACGTCGAGCAGCGGATCGTCCTTGATGCCGAGCTCGGCCAGCACCTCGTGGGTGGTCTTCTGCATGATGCGGGCGCGCGGGTCGTAGTTTTTGTAGACCCGGTGACCGAAGCCCATCAGGCGGAAGGGATCGTTCTTGTCCTTGGCCTTGGCGACGTACTCGCTGACGCGCTCGGGCCGGCCGATCTCCTCCAGCATCTTCAGCGCCGCCTCGTTGGCGCCGCCATGGGCGGGACCCCACAGGCAGGCGATGCCGGCGGCGATGCAGGCGAACGGGTTGGCGCCCGACGAGCCGGCGAGACGCACCGTCGAGGTCGAGGCGTTCTGCTCGTGGTCGGCGTGGAGGATGAAGATCCGGTCGAGGGCGCGCGCCAGGACCGGGTTGGCCTCGTACTCCTCGCACGGCACCGCGAAGCACATCCGCAGGAAGTTCGAGGTATAGTCGAGGTCGTTCTTCGGGTACACGAACGGCTGGCCGATCGAGTACTTGTAGGCCATCGCCGCCAGGGTCGGCATCTTGGCGATCATGCGCATGGAGGCGATCATGCGCTGCTTTTCGTCGTTGATGTCGGTCGAGTCGTGGTAGAACGCCGACAGGGCGCCGACGCACGCGACCATGATCGCCATCGGATGTGCGTCGCGGCGGAAGCCCTGGAAGAACCGGTTCATCTGGTCATGCACCATGGTGTGGCGCGTGACGCGGTAGTCGAAGTCGGCCTTCTGGGCCGCGGTCGGCAGCTCGCCGAACAGCAGCAGGTAGCAGGTCTCGAGGAAGTCCCCGTGCTCGGCGAGCTGCTCGATCGGGTAGCCGCGGTACAGCAGCACGCCCTTGTCGCCGTCGATGTAGGTGATCTTCGACTCGCACGCCGCCGTCGAGGTGAAGCCCGGGTCGTAGGTGAACTGGCCGGTCTGGGCGTAGAGCTTGCTGATGTCGACGACGCTCGGACCGATCGTGCCTTCCTTGACCGGGAACTCGATCTGGCGGTCGTTCACCGTGAGGGTGCTGTTGGGTAAGCTCATGGGGGGTGAGACCCTTTCATCAACGGAATGAGCGTCGGGCGTGCAGGCGCGGCCCGATGCGCCGCGTGCCTGGACGCCGGACAGCGACACCTTTGTTGCAGGTGCTCACTCACCGTCCGGGTTAGCGGATCGACGCACCGGCTTCAACTGCGTGGCCGGACCCGGATGACAAACACCGCGCTTTGTCCGCGGCCGGAATGCAGCCGCCCGCCGGAGCGGGGCATCCCGGTTCCGGGGCGGCGCGCCGTCCCTGGCTTCCCCCGGGGACGGGGGCCGGCGTCAGGCCGCCGCCTGGTCGCGCAGGCGCCCGAGGCTCTCGTCGCGGCCGAGCACCGCCATGACGTCGAACAGCGGCGGCGAGGTCGCGCGCCCGGTCAGCGCCGCCCGCAGCGGCTGGGCCACCTGCCCGAGCTTCACGCCCGCGGTCTCGGCGAAGCGCCGCACCGCCTCCTCGGTCGAGGCGGCGCTCCACTCCGCCAGGGACTCAAGTTGCGGCAGCACGCCGGCCAGCCGCTCGCGCCCGCCGCTGCCGAGCAGGCCCGTCGCCTTCTCGTCGAGGGCGAGCGGCCGCGGGGCGTAGAGGTAGTAGGCGCTGTCGAGGAGGTCGATCAGCGTCCTGGCCCGCTCCTTCAGGCCCGGCATCGCCGCCAGGAACTTCTGGCGCAGGGCCGGGTCGAGGGGCGCCGACAGCCCGCGGGCCGCCCCCTGGGTCGGCAGCAGCGCCTCGATCGCCGCGACGAGGTCCTCGTCCGTCGACTGGCGGATGTAGTGGCCGTTGAGGTTCTCCAGCTTGGCGAAGTCGAACCGCGCCGGCGAGCGGCCGACCTGGGCCAGATCGAAGGCGTCGGTCATCTCCCGCGTGGAGAAGATCTCCTGGTCGCCGTGGCTCCAGCCGAGGCGCACAAGGTAGTTGCGCAGGGCGGCCGGCAGGTAGCCGAGGTCGCGGTAGGCGTCGACCCCGAGGGCGCCGTGGCGCTTCGACAGCTTGGCGCCGTCCGGACCGTGGATGAGCGGGATATGCGCCATGCTCGGCACGTCCCAGCCCAGGGCCCCGTAGATCTGGGTCTGGCGGGCGGCGTTGGTGAGGTGGTCGTCGCCGCGGATGACGTGGGTGACGCCCATGTCGTGGTCGTCCACCACCACCGCGAGCATGTAGGTCGGGGTGCCGTCCGAGCGCAGCAGCACGAGATCGTCGAGATCCTTGTTCTGCCACACGACCCGACCCTGGACCTCGTCCATCACCACCGTCTCGCCCTCGGTCGGCGCCCGCAGGCGGATCACCGGCCTGACCCCGGGGGGGGCCTCGGACGGATCGCGGTCGCGCCAGCGGCCGTCGTAGCGCAGCGGCCGGCCCTCGCGCCGCGCCGCCTCGCGCATCTCGGTCAGTTCCTCCGGGCTCGCGTAGCAGTGGTAGGCGCGCCCCTGCGCCAGCAGACCCTCGGCGACCTCGCGGTGCCGGGCGGCGCGGGAGAACTGGTAGACGACGTCGCCGTCCCAATCGAGGCCGAGCCAGTTCAGCCCGTCGAGGATCGCGTCGATGGCCGCCTGCGTCGAGCGCTCCCGGTCGGTGTCCTCGATGCGCAGTAGCATCCGGCCGCCGTGCTTGCGGGCGTAGAGCCAGTTGAACAGCGCCGTGCGGCCGCCGCCGATGTGGAGGAAGCCCGTGGGCGAGGGAGCGAAACGGGTGACGACGGAGGACATCAGGGGCGCGAACCAGTTCGAAAACGGGGCGGGGAGCAGGGCAAGGGCGGGGAAACGTCGGATCGACCCGCCGGCGAGGCGTCGTGTAGCACGCGCGCGACCGCCCGTTAAGGATTCCGGCGCCGCGCGCCCGGTGCCGGCAGCCTCGGGCGGCGGCGCGATTTTCCGCGGAAAACCTGCGGCAAACCAACGGCCTGTTCGCCGCGCCCGGTGGCCTGCCCCGCACCGGCCGCGTAACCTCGGCCCGAGGCAGACACCATGGCGCAGGACCGGACCGGGACGCAGGTTGTGCCGTGGCGGGCAGCCCTGGCGCACGGGCTGGCGCCGGGCGAGATCCTGCCCCGGGCCGGCCGCCTCGTCTCGGGCTGCCTCGCGGAGGAGGCCGGCCAGCGGCGGCTGTTCCCCTGGCTCGCCGTGGCCTTCGGCGCCGGCATCCTGCTGTTCTTCGCCGCCGCCGACCGGCTGCCCTCGCCGGTCGCGCCGCTGTCCGCCGCGGCGGCGTTCGGCGGCTTGGCGCTCGGCCTGCGCGCCCGGCCGGTCGGCCTCGCGGTCGCGCTCGCCCTGGCCTTCCTGTTCCTCGGCTTCGCGGCGGCGGTGATCCGCGTCTCGACCGTCGCGGCGCCGATCCTCGCCCGCACCACCATCGCGCCGCTCGCCGGCTTCGTCGAGGGCATCGACGAGCGCGACGAGGGGGCGCGCCTGATCGTCCGCGTGCGCAGCCTCGGCACCCTCGGCGCGGCCGAGCGCCCGACCCGCGTCCGGGTGTCGTTCCGCCGGCCGGAGGTGCCGCGCCCGGGCGACTTCGTCACCGCCCGGGTCCGCCTGCTGCCGCCGCCGGAACCGGCCCGGCCCGGCGGCTACGACTTCGCCCGCGACGCCTACTTCCGCGGCATCGGCGCGGTCGGCTCGGTCCTCGGAACGATCACCGTCGGGCCGCCGCCGGAGCCGCCGCCCTGGGACCTGCGCCTCGCGGCCGGGATCGACGAGGCCCGCAACGCCCTGACCCGCCGCATCGCCGCGGCGAATGGCGGGCAGGCCGGCGCGGTGGCGGCGGCCCTCGTCACCGGCAAGCGCGGGCTGATCGCCCCGGACACCAACGAGGTGCTGCGCGCCGCCGGCATCTATCACGTCGTCTCGATCTCCGGCCTGCACATGGTGCTGGCGGCCGGCGTGATCTTCTGGCTCATCCGTGCCGGCCTCGCCCTCGTGCCGGCCCTCGCACTCGGCTGGCCGATCAAGAAGATCGCCGCGGGCGCGGCGATGCTCGGGGTGACCGCCTACTGCGCCTTCTCGGGCTGGGACCTCGCCGCCGAGCGCTCCCTCATCATGACCCTGGTGATGCTCGGCGCGATCCTGGTCGACCGGCCGGCGCTGAGCCTGCGCAACCTCGCGCTCGCGGCCCTGATCGCGCTCGCCCGCGAGCCCGAGGGGCTGCTCGGCCCGAGCTTCCAGATGTCGTTCGGGGCGGTGGCGGGGCTGATCGCCTGCGCGCGGCTGATCGACGGGCGGGTGTGGCGGGCCGAGGAGGCCGGCCCCCTCGGCCGTCTCGCCGCCGCGATCCTCGCGGTGGTGGTCGGGACGCTCGCCACGACCCTGGTGGCGCAGGTCGCGACGGCGCCCTTCGCCACCTACCACTTCCAGTCGGTGCAGCCCTTCGGCCTCGTCGGCAACGCGCTGACGCTGCCCCTGGTCTCGCTGGTGGTGATGCCGGCGGCGGTGCTCGGCATCCTGGCCCATCCCTTCGCCCTCGACCGCCCGGTCTGGTGGGCGATGGGGCTCGCGGTGCGCGGCATGCTCGACATCGCCGCCTGGATCCGAGGCTTCGACCACGCCACCCTGACGCTGCCGGCCTTCGGCACGGGCGCCCTGGCCCTGATGAGCATCGGCCTGCTGCTGCTGGTGCTGCCGGCCTCGCGCCTGCGCTGGCTCGGCCTCGTGCCGGCCCTCGCCGGCCTCGCCCTCGCGGCCCAGCCGGTCCGGCAGGATCTCTACGTCGACCGGGAGGGCGGCGGTGCGGCCCTGCGCGGCGGCGATGGCCGGCTGATGGTGCTCGGGCGGCCGCCGCCCTTCGTCCTGGAGCAGTGGTTGCGCGCCGACGGCGACAGCCGCAGCCGGGACGACCCGACGCTGACGGCCGGCGCCCGCTGCGACCGCCTCGGCTGCGTCGGGACCTTCGGGAGCCGGAGCGTGGCGGTCGTGCGCGACAAGCGCGCCTTCGCGGCGGATTGCGCCCGCGCCGCGGTGATCGTCGCCCGGGGCGCCGCACCGCCGGGCTGCGCCGCAGGGCTGGTGTTCGACCGGCCGTTCCTGGCCGCCCACGGCGCCGTGTCCGTGCGCTTCCTGCCGGACGGGCCGGTGCTGGCGACCGCCCGCAGCCCGGGCGAGACGCCGCCGTGGCGGCCGCTGCCGGCGCTCGCCGCGGCACCACCCGCGACCACCGCCGGCAAGCCGGCGACCGGGAGCGAGCCGGCACCGGACCCCGACGAGGGCGCAGACGCCGATCCCTGAGGCTCATACGATTTTCGATTGATCGCTCGGCGATCCCTGCGGGATCGTGGCGATGGCTGCGCAATCGCTGTCGCGATGCGAAAATCGGCTTCGCTCCCGTGTGCGGAGCAAAGCTCCGCCGCGCGGGCGTGGATACGGTTTTCGGAACTCAGCGTCCGAAATCCGTATCAGTACTTGCGGATCAGGCTGACGAGGCGCCCCTGGATCCGCACCCGGTCGGGACCGAGGACGCGGGTCTCGTAGGCGGGGTTGGCGGCTTCGAGCGCGATCGAGGAGCCGCGACGGCGCAGGCGCTTCAGGGTCGCCTCCTCGTCGTCGATCAGCGCCACGATGATGTCGCCCGTATTGGCGGTCTCCTGCCGGCGGATCACCACGAGGTCGCCATCGAGGATCCCGGCCTCGACCATCGAGTCCCCGCGCACCTCCAAGGCGTAGTGCTCGCCGCCGGCGAGGAAGTCCGGCGACATCGCCACGGTGCGGCTCTGGCTCTGGATCGCCGAGATCGGCGTACCGGCGGCGATCCGCCCCATCACCGGCACCCGCACCGCGCGGCCGTGCTCGTCGAAGGCCGAGACCGGCTGCACCGGCGCGCGGGGCGCGGCCGGCTCCTTGCCGCGGCCGCCCTCGACCACGCTCGGGCTGAAGCGCACCACCTCGGCGGAGGCTGCGGCGGGGGCGTCGATCTCGGGCAGGCGCAGCACCTCGATGGCGCGGGCGCGGTTGGGCAGGCGGCGCAGGAAGCCGCGCTCCTCGAGGGCGGTGATGAGCCGGTGGATGCCGGACTTGGACTTGAGATCGAGCGCGTCCTTCATCTCGTCGAAGGAGGGCGGCACCCCCGTCTCACGCATCCGCTGCTGGATGAAGCGCAGCAGGTCCAACTGCTTGTGGGTCAGCATGGGGCACTCTCATCGCCCGGTCGGGCGCTCACGAAACAAATCGCGAACATGCTAAAAGTTCTGGAAGTGTTCCGCAAGTCTCCCGTGCGGGGTCGCCTCGGTGGGGCGGAAATCGCTAAATGGCGCCCGTACCGCCATTTATAATTGGCGACGGCGCAAAAAAACCCAATCAGCATCAGTCACTTAGAGGGCCTGTGGCTTGTCAGGTGCCGTGGTAAATCGCCGCCGATCACGGTACACGACAGCGGCGCCTGGGATGCTGGTACAGCGACGGTTGATGCCCTGGTTGTGGGCGGTGCGCTGTGATGGACTGAAGGATTCTCCGCCAAGAGGATCTTCCGATGTCCTGTTGCCCGCGCACCGCCCTGATCGCGAGCCTATCGGCCCACCTCGACCTCGGCAAATCCCGCCTCGAGACCCTCAGCACCCTGATCGTCGGGCTCATCCATGGCCGAAGCGTCAACCTCACTCACATCGCCAGCCACTGCCGCGGACCAGCTTGCTACACCTCGAAGTACCGCCGCCTGCAACGCTTCTTCCAGCATGTCCGTCTCGATCAAGCTGTCATCGCCGCCCTCGTCATCCGGATGCTCAAGCTGGCTCGTCCCAAGTGCCTGGCGCTCGATCGCACCAACTGGAAAATCGGCCGCCACGACGTCAACATCCTGATGCTCGCCATCGTCACCCGCCGCTTCCGGGTGCCGCTATTCTGGGTCGTGCTGTGCCACCAAGGCAACAGCAGCACCGCTCAGCGGATCGCGCTCCTCAAGCGGTACTTGGCTTTGTTCGAGCCCGGATCCATCGAGTTCCTGCTCGCCGATCGCGAGTTCATCGGCGCTGCGTGGTTCAAGTTCCTGATCGAGGCCAAAATCCCGTTCGCCATCCGGGTCCGCTCCGAACTGATCATGAGCTTGCCGGACGGGCGCCTCTGGTCAATCGAGAGCCTGCTGCGCACCAAGCGGGCGCGGCGGACCATTCACACACTTGATCTTGTCCTGCCCGACACGCCGCTGACTGTGCAACTGGCAGCCAAGCGATTGGCCGGCGGTGAGTGGCTGATCGTGATGACCAACACGGCCAAACCCAAGCGGGCGCTCCAGACCTACCGGCGACGTTGGGGGATCGAATGCCTGTTTGGCGATGCCAAGACCCGCGGTCTCAACCTGGAAGACACCCACCTGACCGACCCAGCCAAGATCGAACTCCTCGTCGTGATCCTGACGCTGGCGATGACCTGGATCTACAAGACCGCCACCGCCACGATGGGGCACACGTCCATCCCCCGAAAAGCCCATGGCCGGCGCCAGAAATCCTGGTTCCGCACAGGCTTCGACGCTTTGCGCGCTGCCCTCGTCAACGCACCACAGGACGCCGCGCTTTGGTGGGCCCACAGCTGTCCAAAACGCCCCCGGGCACCGTGAGTCGTGTACTGTGGCCGCCGATGTCAGTTATCGATAACCTGCTGATACCAATCATTTTTTTGAGGAACCGCTTTGCTCCCCGTCGTTGATTGGGGAACCTATTGGGGAACCAACATCGTCATCATCAACGAGGGATTGATAAAGCTGAGTCTCAAGGTCTTGGTCATAGTACATTCTTATCAGATCTGCGACATTCCCGCTGTCTCTCCATAGATCAAACTCAGACCTCGGCTCTCCTCTATGGGCTTCGAGACCCGGAGATAGATGACCGTCATTCCATCTCGTGGGAAGCAACTCGCCCAACGCTCGTATAAGCGCCCGCCGCAGCGAATAATATTCCAGCTTGAAACTCTCGTTCTTGGCGTACATGGGGTCAAGACCAAGAACTGCACACACGCGTAGATACACGGTCACTGGCATTTGCGTTTTGCCAGAAAAATAATTCTGCAGGGATCGATAGGGTATATCGGTCAGCTTTGACAGATCTGTCAACTTCACTGACCGTTTGGCCATCACTTCTTTGAGTGTGCCAATAACCTCGACGTTCGACCAATCAGCCATTGCAATGCACCACATATGGTGTATCTATGACCGCATGCACCAGATCCGGCACAGCCTACCTCTTACGATCGCTGCTTCTGAGGAGGTGGATAGAGCGGTTCGCGCCGCGTTCATAGCCAAAGGAACCACCCTCAATGCGTGGTGCAAGGCTCAGGGCATCGCTCGACAGACTGTCGATAAGGCATTGAAGGGTCAGCGCCGGAGCAAACGCTCGCAAGCAATTGTTGCGACCTTGCTCAAAGAAGCCCTCCACATCGAAGTGGAACAGCCATGAGAGGCTTTATTACCACCGATGAGACAGCGGCCTTAGCGGGTATTACCCCAAGAGCGGTTAAGAAAGCCTTCCAGGCAATTTTTTGCGGCGATCGAGCCACATGGAGAGGCGCTCGGCTTGTCATAGCACAATCGAAAGGGCGCGGCGGCCGCAGCGGTTGGGCGTACTGGGTCCGCATAGACAGCCTCCCGGCGGACCTCAAGGCGCGCCAGCATGAGGCCCAGGAGAGGGTTGAAGCCCCGTTGAACTCACCTGCAAAAGCTGTTGATGCAGCTGCATGGTGGCATGAGTTCCTACAGCCTGCACTGGCCCATCCCAAGGGCTCGCGCGAACGTGCGGCGGCATGCAGTGCCCTGGCCGGGCAGCGCGTATCCGGCCCGCGAGGCGAATGGTTCACCCCAAGCCTTCGCGACATCCAGCGCAAGGTGAGCAAGGCGACTTCCGGGGGCCTGAAGGGGCTCGTGCGCAAGCCGCGCGAGGTGAAGCCCGAGAGCCTTCCTGTCCTGACCCGCCGATGGGACGCGGCCACGGCCGCCCTCGGAGAGGATGTGCGGCGTGAGATCGCTCGCAAGACCCATCAGCACATCCGCAACCTATGGGGCAGCGGAGCGAGCTACGGCGTCGTGCAACGTCTTGCCGAAGAGCAACTTGCCGGCCTGACGCTGAAGGCAGGGTTGTCGTGCAGCTTCGCTCAGATCCTGCCCGCTTGCGCCCTGCCCAAGCATCTTGTGGAGGCGCACCGCAGTGGGCGCCGCGTCCACCAGCACCGCACGGACATCAAGACCTGGGACGATCAGCGCCCTCGTGTCCGGCTGACCTCGGCCGGCCTCGCGCCGATGCAGCTCGTGTTCGGCGACGTGCATCACTTCGACCTGTACGTGAAGCGTGAGGACGGTTCGCTCGCCACGCCCAAGGGTATTGCGTGGCTCGACGCCGCGACCCGCCGCGTCCGGATCGACCTCGTGTTGTGCGAGCCGGGCACCGCCGTCCGCAACGCCGACCTGATCGAGAGCTTCATCAGCATGACCCAGGACCCGCATTGGGGCATGCCGGCGATGCTCTACCTCGACAATGGGTCCGAGTACCGCTTCGCCGAGTTCCTGCCCGACGCGCTGAAGCTCGCCGGCCTGGACTGCGAGGGGTTCGATCGGGGCAAGCCGCTGATCCGTGCGACCGCCTACAACGCCGCGGCGAAGGGCATCCTGGAGGGATCGTTCCGCGTCATCGAACAGAAGATCCTCGCGCCGCTGCGAGGCTACATCGGCGGCGACCGGATGAACTCGCGCAAGGCCAACCTCGGCAAGGCGCCTGATCCGTTCGACGGCACCTTCAAAGAGTTCTGCTACGACTTCGCCGGGCTGCTGAACTTCTACAACTCCAATCGTCAGACCGGCGACCTCAAGGGCCTGTCGCCGCTGCAAGCCTATACGCGCGCAGTCGATCAAGGCTGGCAGCGCACCGATGTCGATCCCATGGCCCTGATGATGGCGTTCTCGATAGAGGACACGCGCAAGGTGGTCGACGGCAAGATCAGCGTCGAGGGACGGACGTTCTATTGCAATGAACTCGCCCGCCATACGGGAGATCGCGTCCGCATCCATCGTCCCAAGTACCTCAACTGGAATGCCGTCCCGGTCCTGACCTTGAAGGGTGAGTTGATCGGGGTCGCGCATCCCAACGAGGTATTCCAGCGCCTCGACCCACGCGGCGCCGAGGAAGCGAACCGCCGGAAGGGCGTCGGCCGGGCCGCCATCGCAGCCGAGGCCGCCAACCTCGCGCCGATCGACGTCAAGCAGGAGATGATCGCCTCCGGCGCACGGCAGCCCCTGCCGCCCGTCCCTGCCAGCAAGGGTGAAATCGGCATCGCGGCCGACATGGCCGAGATGGGCCGGCGCATCTCGGAGAGCCCGGCGGCCCGCCGCGACCGCGAGCACGAGGCGAAGCAAGCCAAGCTCCGAGCAACACTTGAACGCGGAAAAATCTTCGGAGGTACGCTGTGAAATACCGCACATCCTCTGGGTCCCAACGCTCTCCGGAAGAGAAGGCTGAAGCCGAGGCCGCGATCGCGTTGCAGAGGCAGCGCATCGAGACCGAGCGAGTAGCCGAATGGGAGCGTCGCCGGGCAGAAGAGGCGGCCCAGGCGGCCCATGAAGCACGCGAAGCCGAACGGATCCATGCCTTGGAGGCCCGCCGCGCCGCACAAGCCGCATGGGAGATGCCATTCGTGCACACGTCGGCCGCGGGCGTCATCTTCAACGCCATCGATCGCTGCCTTCGCTTCGGTCAGAACGGGCTCATCACCGGAGCGCCCGGCGTCGGCAAGACCCGTGCACTGCAAGAAGCCGTGCGTCGTTCCAACACGACAGAAGGGCCATCGGTTGGCCTTGTCACTGTCAACAGCGTCATGGGCGCATCCACCATGGCCTTGTTCGAGGAGGTTGCCCCTCACCTTGGCGTGAAGCCTGCCTATAGCATCTCTGCAACGCTCAATCGGTTGTGCCGAGAGGCTTGCTTTGCCCCCGTGATGCTATTCGATGAGGCGCAGAACCTCACTCTACGCTCTGCCCGCGAACTGCTGAACATCAGCGAACAGGCTCGCATCCAAGTTTTATTTATCGGCAATAACGAAGTCCTGAACCCCGTCAACTCTAAGCAAGCCGCTATTCAGCAGATCGCTCGCAGGCTCCCGGTACGCGACGAGATTGATTGCATCCTTGATGATGATGCCGACTTGATTGCCAGCGGCTTTGGCGTCGAAGGTATGGACGCCTTCCAACTGTGCCGCGAACTGGCACGCACGCGCTACGCGGATGGGCTCGGCAAGGTGCTGCCCGTGGCTCGATACCTCGCGCAAGAACAGGGCCGTAGTACGGTTCAGATCAGCCACCTTCAGCAAGCGCTAGTGACTTTTCCGCATTTCGTTCGAGACTTGGAAGCTGCCGACGCGGCCCCGAAGATCGAGCGTCAGACCAGCTTCAAGCGCCTGACAAACAAGCGCTGAACCTCCCTTTGTTGCGTACCCGCGCCGGGCAAATGCTCCGGCTTCTCCAGCCATGCCTAAAAGAGGCTATCCATAATGGGACGTGCCGTACCTGCCGCAGAGCAGCCGACTTACGAACAACTCGAAGAGATGATCCGCCGGAAGGACAATCTTGTTTCCGGTTTGTACTTGAACATGGAGGGCCTACGCGCCGCCGCGTGGCTCGCCCATCACGCGCACGACAGCGGCCAACTCGGCTACAGCGAAGACGAATACGTTGGCGCCGCCAGCCACCTGTTCCGCTTCATCGCGGTGCACGCGCGCGAAGTCCAAGACGATTTCAGGGAAGCTCACCGTGGCGTGAGCCGGGCCGTCCTGGCGGGACAGCCGGAAGAGGGGGCGTCCCATGGGTAGAGCCGTCCCGCCCTTCACCACGCCAACGGCCGCGCAGCTCGAAGAGATGCGGTTGCGCAAGGATCGCATCGCGGACGACATCCGGAGCGACATCCATGAAGCATGGGCCTTGTCCTGGCTCGCCACGTATGCGTTCGAGGCTCCGCGTTCTGACTATTCGACCAAGGATCATCAGGAGGCTACGCAGGTTGCACTTGAGATGGTGACCGCCAAATTGGCGGAGGCGAAATCCCGTCACGACAACGACTATACAGGCGTTTACCGCGCTGTGATGGATGGCGAGGGAGACACACCATGATCCGGCCGGCGCAACTGAACCTCTTGGAGCGCGCCCGGATTGCGACGGTCCCCGACCCGGCCGAGTTCGCCGAGATGCTTCGCCGCTGCGGCGGCGCCGATCGCGTCGAGGCCCTGACCGCCCAGGGCTTCGGCCGGCTGATGGATCACTTCGCCGCCGCCGGGTTCCGGTGCCGGCAGCGGCCGATCCTCTCGGCCCGCACGCGCAAGCTGATCGCCGAGGCTTGCGATAGCCTTCAGCTTTCCGACTACGCCTATACGGCCGACCTGCGCGCCCATGGCGGCGTGGCCGACCTGCGGGACCTGCCCGGCCGAGGGCTGATCGAGCTGCTGTCTCGATGGGAGCGGCGCGGCCTCGACGTGGCGGCCTTCGTAGCCGCTCGCCGGGAGATCACCCCGAAGCAGCTTCGCCTTGCCCAGGTTGCCCGCAAGCAGTCCGGGATCGAGGAGGACCGCTACTATCGCGTCCTGCGGGATTTCGGCGGCGTTGTCTCCGCATCCGACCTCGACCGGCGCGGCTTCGATCTCGTGCTCGCGTTCATGGAAGCTGAGGGCTTCGACCGTGAGCCGGCGTCTTCGACCCTGCCGGCGTTCGGCCGCCGGCCGGGCTTCGCCACACCGGAGCAGATCGAGCTGATCCGTTCGCTGTGGCGCAAGTGGTCGGGCAAGTCGGCCGAGGCCGGAGCGGACGTTGAAGCCGGCTTGAACGCCTGGCTGGAACGCTACCATCAGGCATCGTCCCTGCGCTTCCTAACCGCAGAGCGGGCCGGGAAGGTCATCACGGCGCTGCGGGCGATGGGCCGCCGCGCCGCGGGGAATATTTACGATGTCAAACAGCATGGAGATGCGTAGGAATGACGTAAAAACTACTCTCTTTGTCGATGTCTTGCAAGCAAAATATCGGATTTATAGATGACGAACGACAAGTCTCTGTCCTACAATCAGCTTGTGGCGCTGTGCGGCCACCTTCAAGAGGTGGTCGAAACCGTCACCGCCGCGAACAACTCGTTGATCGCCCGCCTGAGCGAACTGCCGACCTTCGGGCCGGCCGAGCGCGACGTGCTGAACCAGTGGTCCCTGATCCTCAACGACATCCACACCGCCTCCGAGGTTCACGTGACGGCGATCCGCTCGGAGCGGCCGGCCTCGGCGTTGCAGTAGGTCCGCGCTCACCATGCGACCGGGGCCGCCTCGCGGATGGCCCCGGAAACCGGCCTCAGGAGCTTCAAAACCGACTTCAAAGAATTTTCGGTAGCCGAGTAGCCCGCAGCCGCGAACGCCGCTGCACGGGCTATTTTTTGCTCCGGGCCGATCCGCCCCCGTGGTCCTTCCGGCTCCCCCGGCCGCTCGCCTCCGCACGGTGCCAAATCCTGGGAGATGTTTGCCGCCAGATCCCGTGGCAGTCGAGGTGGGATTTCCATCTCGTCCGGGAGGCTCGCGTGAGCGGATACTACATGCCGTATTCCGAGTTGGCGGAATGCTTCGGCAAAGAGGATGCCGACACGATCGTGAGGGCATTCGGAGGGCTCAGGGTCTTCGTGCCGGAGGTCCCGCCTCCCGATCATCCTCATATTGCTGCACTCGGTGCAGAGCTGGCCGCGAAACTCGGCAGCCACATCGCCACTGGGATAGGCGGATTGCACGTCGATTTCCCCATCGCCAGCTTCAGCGCGAAGTTCAACGCCACCGAACGCCTGCGCGAGTTGGTTGTTCGCGGAGATCTTTCGGAGGTGCAGATCTCGCGGCAGCTGGGCGTGCATGGTCGAACGGTGCGCCGTATGCGTGCAAAGATCAGGAAAGAGCGGCAAGAAGCTTCTCAAATCGCAGTCTGATCTTGGCTCCGGACAATGGTCCGGGGCATAGGCCGCGAAGGACTTGTGCCAAATTCCAGGCGTTGGCTGCGGTGCAGCCGTTGTGAGCGCCAGTCATGTCGTCATCGCCTGGATCGGGCGAGCCCGCTTCGCCCCCCGAGACACCCGCGTTCGTAGAGCCCTACGTGCGCGCCCTCGGAGCGGATGCCGCGCTCGCCCTGCTCCTTCAGTTCGGCGGACAGACCGTCAACATCCCGAGTAGGGCGGGGGCGAAGGCTCCCCTCATCCAGGCCATCGGCACCGATCAGGTCGGCCGGCTGCGCGACGTGTTCGGCGCGGGCACGCTGAAGGTGCCGATGGCGCGGTCGTGGTGCGCCCGGCGGCTCGACGCCGAAGGCGTTGCGCGGGCCGAGATCGCGAAGCGCCTGCGGGTCACACGGGAGAGCGTCCGGCTCTATCTCATCGACCGCAAGCGCAGGAGGGCGGCATGAGCGACACCCTCGCAAGCTGCACCATCGCCCTCAACACCCGCGAGGCCGATACGGCCGGCGAGAAGTGGGTGCATCTGCTGCCGGCCGGCACCTTCACCGGCCGCGACGGGCGCGGCCCCTACCGCGTCACGAACCCGGATCGCGTGATCGCCGTCAGCCGGCATCTCGCCGGCCGCACGCAAATCCCGGTCGATTACGAGCATCAGATCGACTTCGCGGCGAAGAACGGTGCCTCGGCTCCGGCCTCCGGCTGGATCAAGGGGCTTCAGTCCCGCGCGGATGGCATCTGGGGCTTGGTCGAGTGGACCGCCCGGGCCGCCGGGCACATCGCGGCGCGCGAGTACCGCTACCTCTCGCCCGCCTTCAGGCACACCCCCGATGGGGAGGTGACGGCGATCCTGCGGGCCTCCCTCGTCAACAACCCCAACCTCGACCAGCTCACGGCGCTGGCGAGCATGGAGAGCACCATGAGCGAACCCAAGCCCGGCGACGGCCTCGGCGAGCTGCGCACCGCCCTGGGGTTGGATGCGGCGGCCGACACGGCCGCGATGCTCGCGGCGGTGCGCGAACTGACGACCTCGCGCAACACCGCCGGCCGCCCCGATCCGGCGGCCTACGTGCCGATCGGGGACTTCCTGCGCGTCACGCAGGAGTTGCGGCGGGTGAACCAGGGCGTGGAGCATCAGGTGGCGCTCAACCACGTCGAGGAGCAGATCCGGGCGGGCCGGCTGTTCCCCTACCTGAAGGAATGGGGCGTCGAGCTGTGCTCGATCAACAAGCCCGCCTTCGATGATTTGATCGCCAAGATGGGCGGCACGGTTCGCGCCATCGTGGAGCCGAGCCGAGCACGCTTGCAGCCCCCGGCCTTCGCCCCAAGCGGTGGCCCCGACCTCAACGACACGGACGCGCACGTTGCGTCCGTTCTCGGCCTCTCCACGGAAGACTTCAGCAAGGCGGGACGCAAGTAAGTCATGATTATCAACGAGCAGAGCCTTCGCAGCCTGAACACGGGTTTCGGTGCCGCCTTCAAGAAGGGTTTCGACGGTGCGCAGAGCCACTATCGCGAGGTGGCGATGGTGGTCGGAAGCGCCACGCGGGAGAACACCTACGGGTGGCTCGGCCAGTTCCCGAAGATCCGCGAATGGGTCGGGGATCGCGTCGTCAACAACCTCGCGGCTCACGGCTACACCATCGTCAACCGCAGCTTCGAGAACACGGTTGCGGTTCCGCGCACCTCGATCGAAGACGATCAGTTCGGCGTCTACTCGCCCATCATGGAAGAGATAGGCCGGGGCGTGGCCGAGTTCCCGGACGAGATGATCTTCGGCCTCCTGAGGAACGGGTTCACGACGCCCTGCTACGACGGGCAATACTTCTTCGACATCGATCATCCGGTTTACGATCCGGCGACCGATACGGTCGTTTCGGCCGCCAACACGGACGGCGGGAGCGGTTCCCCCTGGTTCCTGCTCGACACCAGCCGGCCGATGAAGCCGCTGATCTATCAGGAGCGGCGGCCCTACACCTTCACCTCCTTCACGGCCGAAACGGACGAACGGGTCTTCTGGAAGGACCAATACACCTACGGCACGCAAGGGCGGTCCAATGTCGGCTTCGGGTTCTGGCAACTCGCCTGGGGCTCGAAGCAGACCCTCGACGCCTCACACTACGAAGCGGCGCGGGTGGGGTTGCAGACCCTCAAGGGGGACTTCGGGCGCGCGCTCGGCGTGAGGCCAACCGTCTTGGTCGTGCCGCCGACCTTGGAGGGGGTGGCCATGAAGATCCTCAACTCGGAGTACGGCCCCGGTGGCGAAACCAACCCCTGGAAGGGCACGGCGAAGCTGATCGTCTCGCACTGGCTCTCCTGAGGCGCCAGCCGCCATCCAGGTACTGAAAGGCGCATCTCATGACCGCACTCATCGCCGACCGCTCGACGCGGGCGCGCTCCGGCACAACCCGCGAGATGCCGGTGAAGGCTGGCGTCCTCATCTACGCGGGCGCCATCGTGGCGCTCGATGCCAATGGAATGGCGAGCCCTGGCATCACCGCAACCGGACTGACGGTCCTCGGGCGTGCAACCGGCCGCGCCGACAACCGCACCGGTGCGGATGGTGCCAAGCGTGTCAATGTCGAGAAAGGTGTATCTTGCTATGTCAACTCACCGGGGATCCACGCCGTAACAAACGCCGACATCGGCAAGTCGTGCTATGTCGTAGATGACTGCACCGTCGCCAAGATCGACGGCAGTGGAACAAGGTCGATCGCCGGGAAGATTTTCGAGGTAGACGCGACCGGCGTCTGGGTCGAGATGGGGTAAGGGAAGGCGCCGAGATGAGCGATGAAGCGATTATGGGCAGGGCGGAAGGCGAACCCATTCACCCCCGTTTTCCGGTTCAGGTGACGCTCTTTGGCATCGCCGCAGTCATCATACCGGAAGCTGAGTATTGGGCTCTCACAGATCGCAACGCTGCGCTCAGCTCCCCGTACCGTTCGCGTCTGAACAAAAGCCCGGAGGTGCGCAAGTTCATCCTTGAGCGGATCGAGACCGACGACATGGACCGCATTCGGGAGGCTGCCGTCGAGCGGTTCGGAGAGGATCGGGTGCCGTCGCGCTCCGCCCTCAGTCGGTTCATGGTCAAGCGCCGTGCGGCCAACCGTCTCGCCACACCTCGCAAGACCAGCCACCGGAGGGATTGATCGGGTTCCCGCCGACCCGTTCAGACCCGGCCATTCCCACGGTTTCCCGGCCTGCCGCCGCCAATTTCCTCTCTCCCCTGCCAGTTAGCGATGACAGGTACATCGGAGACCGCATCGGCCCGCCTGCGACGCCCGCCTGCGACGCTCCGGTCGCCGCGTCACAGCCGGATACCACCTCGGGCGACTCCCTGGAGCTAGTCTAACCTGCCACGGCCGGGATCGCCCCCGGCCTCCCGACCGAGAACCAGAGACCGCCGCCCATGGCAAAGCCCGTCCACTCGATGATCCGCGTGCGCGACGAGGAGGCGTCCCGCGCCTACTACGCCAGGGCTTTCGGCCTCGAACTGGCCGACCGGTTCGCGTTCGACGGCTTCGCCCTCGTCTACCTGCGTCATCCGTCGTCGCCGTTCGAGCTGGAACTGACCGTCAACTTCGACCGCAGCGAGCCCTACGACCTCGGCAACGGCTACGGCCATCTCGCCGTGGTGGTGGACGACGTCGATGCCGAGCACGCCCGCTTCACCCGCGAAGGGCTGCCGGCGACCGAGCCGAAGGACTTCCAGCACCAGGGCCGGATCCTCGCCCGCTTCTTCTTCGCCACCGATCCGGACGGCTACCGGATCGAGGTGATCCAGCGCGGCGGCCGGTTCGGCTGACGGCGCGGGCCCCGCCCACGCCGACGACACCCGACAAGAAAAGCCCCAGGAAACGCCCGAGGACAGACCGATGAGAGAAGTCGATCCGCGCCGGCGGCTCAGCCGCCGCAACTTCCTGCAGAGCGCCGCGGTGGCGGCCCCCGCCGCCGCCCTCGCGACCGGGGGCCGGCCTCGCCGTGGACGAGGCCTGGGCCGAGAACGCCGCCGCCCTGTCGCCGGTCGAACTCAAGACCCTGGTGAAGCTCGCCCGGGACATCTACCCGCACGACTTCCTCGCCGACGTCTACTACATCACCGCGGTCAAGCCGTGGGACGGCAAGGCGGCGTCCGACCCGGCGGTGAAGACGATGCTGAGCGAGGGCGTGCGCCGGCTCGACGCCGACGCCCGCAGCCGCCACAAGGTCGCCTATACCGAGGTCGGCTGGGAGGCCGACCGGGTCCTGCTGCTCGCCGGCATCGAGCACACCGACTTCTTCAAGAAGATCCGCGCCGACCTCGTCGTCTCGCTCTACAACCAGCCCGAGATCTGGCCGAAATTCGGCTACGAGGGCCCGTCCGCCGACAAGGGCGGCTACATCGAGCGCGGCTTCAACGACATCGACTGGCTGCCGAAGGTCTGACGCCCGGCGCCGCATCGACATCCGCACGCGATTCCGCCCGAGGGCCCGCAGAAGGCTCCGCCCGGCGGAAGGAGGAACCCCATGGCGACATTCGATCTCAACGACGACGGGCTCGTCGTCATCGTCGGCTCGGGCGCCGGCGGCGGCACGCTCGGCACCCAGCTCGCCCTCAAGGGCATCCGCACGGTGATCCTGGAAGCGGGCGCCCGCCACAACATGGAGGATTTCGTCAACGACGAGTGGGCGAGCTTCGCACAACTCGCCTGGAGCGACATGCGCACCACCTCCGGCTCGTGGCGGGTGGCCCGCGACTTCCCCAACCTGCCGGCCTGGATCGTCAAGGCGGTCGGCGGCTCCACCGTCCACTGGGCCGGCGCCTCGCTGCGCTTCGAGGAGCACGAGTTCCGCATCCGCGACACCTACGGCGCGCTGCCGGGCGCCAACCTGCTCGACTGGCCGATCACGCTCGCCGAACTGGAGCCGTGGTACGCCAAGGCCGAGGACCGGATGGGCGTGACCCGCACCAACGGCATCCCGGGCCTGCCGGGCAACAACAACTTCAAGGTGATGGAGGCCGGCGCCAAGCGCATCGGCTACAAGGAGGTCCATACCGGCCGGATGGCGATCAACAGCCGGGAGCGCGACGACCGCGGCTCGTGCCAGCAGATCGGGTTCTGCTTCCAGGGCTGCAAGTCGGGGGCGAAGTGGTCGACCCTCATCGCCGAGATCCCGAAGGGCGAGGACACCGGCAACCTCGAAGTGCGCCCGAACTGCATGGTGATCCGCATCGAGCACGACGCCGCCGGCAAGGTCACGGGCGTCGTCTACGCCGACGAGACGGGCGCGCTGCAGCGCCAGAAGGCCCGGATCGTCGCGGTCGCCGGCAACTCGATCGAGAGCCCGCGCCTGCTCCTCAACAGCGCATCCCCGCTGTTCCCGGACGGCCTCGCCAACTCGTCGGGGCAGGTCGGGCGCAACTACATGCGCCACATGACCGGCAGCGTCTACGGCGTGTTCGAGCGCTCGGTGCACATGTACCGCGGCACCACCATGGCCGGCATCATCCGCGACGAGGCCCACAACGACCCCAAGCGCGGCTTCGTCGGCGGCTACGAGATGGAGACGGTCTCGCTCGGAGTCCCGTTCATGGCCGCCTTCCTCAATCCCGGCGCCTGGGGCCGGACCTTCACCAGCGCGATGGAGCAGTATCCGCGGATGGCCGGGATGTGGCTCGTCGGCGAGGACATGCCGCAGGAGACCAACCGCATCACCCTCGATCCGGCGGTCAAGGACAGGTTCGGGATGCCGGTGGCGAGCGTGCACGTCGACGACCACCCCAACGACGTCGCGATGCGCAATCACGCCTACCGGCAGGGGGCGGCGATCTACGAGGCGGTCGGCGCCACGGTCACCTACCCGACGACGCCCTATCCGAGCACCCACAACATGGGCACCAACCGGATGAGCGCGAGGCCGCGGGACGGGGTGGTCAACAAGTTCGGCCAGACCCACGACGTGAAGAACCTGTTCGTCTCGGACGGCAGCCAGTTCACCAGCGGCGCGGCCTGCAACCCGACCCTGACCATCGTGGCGCTGGCGCTGCGGCAGGCCGACCACATCGCCGGCGCGATGCAGCGGCGCGAGATCTGAGCCGATGCGCAAAGCTCTCCTCCTCGCCGCCGCGGCGCTCGCAGCGGCCACCCCGCTGCGGGCCGAGACGCCCTCGTCCACCGCGCCCTCCCCCACACCGGCCGAGGCGCCGCGCCAGCCGGCGGGCGCCGCCGCGTACCCGGGCAGTCCCGGCGGGACCCCGGCGGCGCAGAACGGCGGCCGGCCGGTGGCGACCGACGCGGCCGCCTGCCCGCCGGGCGGCGCGCCCTGCCCGGCGGCGCCGGCGCCGTCCGCGGCCGCCGATACCGGCACCATCGCCACTCCCGCCCGGCCCACGGGGCCGGAGGGCGCCGTGCCGAGCACCGCCTACCCGAACGCACCGGGAGGAATGCCGGCGAACCGCCCCGACGGCGAGGCGCCGCGGCGCTGAGGTTTCGCTTGACCGGCGCGGGGATCGGGGCAGGACGGCGCGATGCGTCCCCTCCCCGCGCCCTGGCGGCCGATGTGCGCCGCCGATCTCCCCGGCGTGCAGCGCCTCGCCGGCCTGATCCATCCGGCCTATCCCGAGGACCCGGCGGTGTTCGCCGAGCGCCTGCTCCTGTGCCCGGAAGGGTGCCGGATGCTCGACGGAGCGGCCGGCCCGGCGGGCTACCTCGTCAGCCATCCCTGGCATGCCCGGACGGTGCCGGACCTCGACACCCTCGTCGGCGCGCTGCCGGAGCGTCCGGGGGCGTGGTGCCTCCACGACCTCGCGCTCCTGCCCGAGGCGCGCGGCACCGGCGCGGCGGCCGAGGCCGTCGAGGCGGTGCTCGCCCTCGCGGGCGGGCGCGGCGTGCCGGAGGCGGTGCTGGTCGCGGTCGGGGCGGCCGGGCCGTTCTGGCAGCGGCGGGGCTTCGGGCCGATCGCGGAGCCTGCGCCGGCCGGCTACGGCGCGGGGGCGCGGCTGATGGTGCGCCCGCTGATACGAAATCCGTATGATCGCTTCAGGCGACCGCAAGCGGCCGCTTTCGCGATGCGGATTTCGGCTTCGCTCAGGTGCGCGCAGAGCTCTGCTCTGCGCCGCGCGGGCTGGTGATACGATGTCCGGAAGGAATCTTCCGAAAACCGTATCACTCCGCCGCCATCAGGGCGGGAGTGAAGCGGCCGGACGCGCCCCGCGACAGGTAGATCAGGCACGAGCAGCGCAGCAGCGAGGCGAAGTTGCGCACCTCGCCGTGGCGCTCCAGCACCTCGTCGTGGAGCTTGGTCGCGAACTTGGCGACGCTCAGCCCCTGCTGGCGCGCGATGTCCTCGAGGATCCCCCAGAACGCCGTCTCGAGCCGCAGCGAGGTGCAGTGGCCGCCGATCCGCAGGGAGCGGGTCTCGTAGGCGTAGCTCTCCGGCGGCTGCTCGGCGAAGATCCGGCACATGGCGCTCTCCCTCCGCGGCCCGCGCCCCGGGCGGCGGGCTCGGCATTTGCGCTCATAATGGGTGATCCCGCGCGGCGGAGGCAAGCGCCCCGGAAACTTTACGACAATCCTGCGACATCCCCCGCGACCTTGAGCGTTCTGCCGCGTTGGAGACATGGGCGTGCCGGGATCCCCCTGCCCGCACGCCGCCACGGAGAGGAGCGGAGCGATGGCATCGGGTGCTGCGGGCGGGTTGTGGCGCACGAAACCGATCGAGCAGCTCACCGGCGACGCGGGCGGCGGCGCGCACCAGCTCAACCGCACCCTCGGGGCGATGAGCCTCGTGGCGCTCGGCATCGGCGGCATCATCGGCGCCGGGCTGTTCTCCCTCACCGGCATCGCGGCGGCCGAGCATGCCGGGCCGGCGGTGGTGATCTCGTTCGCCATCGCGGCCTTCGGCTGCGCCCTCGCCGGGATGTGCTACAGCGAACTCGCCAGCATGATCCCGGTCTCGGGCAGCGCCTACACCTACGCCTACGCCACGATGGGCGAATTCGTCGCCTGGATCATCGGCTGGGACCTCGTGCTCGAATACGCGGTCGGGGCCGCCACGGTCTCGGTGAGCTGGTCGAAATACGTCGTCACCCTGTTCCAGAGCTTCGGCATCACCCTGCCGGCGCGGCTCGTCCACTCGCCGTTCGAGACGGTGCGGCTCGCCGACGGCACCAGCGCCCAGGGCCTCGTCAACCTGCCGGCGATCCTGATCCTGTGCGTGATCTCGCTGCTGCTGATGCGCGGCGTGCGCGAATCGGCGCGGGTCAACGCGGTGATCGTGGTGGTGAAGGTCGCGGTGGTGCTGGCGGTGATCGCCGCCGGCGTGTTCTACGTCAAGGCGCAGAACTACGTCCCGTTCATCCCCGACAACACCGGCACCTTCGGCGAGTACGGCTGGAGCGGGATCATGCGCGCCGCCGGCGTGGTGTTCTTCGCCTATATCGGCTTCGACGCGGTCTCGACCGCCGCGCAGGAGGTGAAGAACCCCCAGCGCAACATGATGATCGGCATCCTCGGCTCGCTCGCCATCTGCACCGCGCTCTACATCGCCTTCGCGGCGGTGCTGACCGGGCTCGTGCGCTACGACACCATGAAGGGCGACGCCGCCCCGGTCGCGACCGCGATCATGCAGACGCCGTTCCCCTGGCTCCAGACGCTCGTCACCCTCGGCGTCATCGCCGGCTTCACCACCGTGATGCTGGTCCTGCTCTACGGCCAGTCGCGGGTGTTCTACGCCATGGCGCAGGACCGGCTGCTGCCGGGCTTCTTCGCCGCCATCCACCCGACCTGGCGCACGCCGGTGCGCTCGCACCTGTTCTTCATGGTGATGACCGCCCTGCTCGGCGGCTTCCTGCCGATCAGCCAGCTCGGGCACATGACCAGCATCGGCACGCTGCTCGCGTTCATCATCGTCTGCGCCGGCGTCGTCATCATGCGGCGCACCCACCCGCACGAGCCGCGCGGCTACCGCGTCCCGCTGGTGCCGCTGGTGCCGGCGGGCGGCATCCTGGTCTGCCTCGCGATGATGGTGTCGCTCGACGGCGAGACCTGGCTGCGGCTGGTGATCTGGCTCGCGATCGGGCTCGCCATCTATTTCGGCTACGGCCGCCGCCACAGCCGGGTCGGGCGCGATCTGGCCGCGGAGACCGGCCGGTAACGGAACGGAAGGCGGGCGGAGCCGTTCAGCAGCGGTGGCCGCCGCGCCTCGCCAAAACCCGCCTCGCCAAGACCGGAGTTCCCGTGGGCAACCTTCTGCGCATCATCCTGCTCGTCATCATCCCGCCGGTCGGCGTGCTGTTCACCGTCGGCCTCGGGCTCCAGTTCTGGATCAACCTCGTTCTGACGCTGTTCGGCTATCTCCCGGGCCTCGTCCACGCGATCTGGGTGGTGACGCGCCGGTCCTACTGAGCGGCGGGCGCGAGAAAGGGGCCGGATCGCTCCGGCCCCCCTTGTCGGCGCGCTCGTCGTCCGCGCGATCAGAGCGAGTAGTAGTGCACGAACTCGATCGGGTGCGGGGTCATCTCGAACCGCGTCACCTCGGTCATCTTCAGCTCGATGAACGAGTTGATGAAGTCGTCGTTGAACACGCCGCCGGCCTTGAGGAACTCGCGGTCGGCGTCGAGGCTGTTGAGCGCCTCGCGGAGCGAGCCGCACACGGTCGGGATCTCCTTCAGCTCCGCCGGGGGCAGGTCGTAGAGATCCTTGTCCATGGCGGGACCGGGATCGATCTTGTTCACGATGCCGTCGAGGCCGGCCATCAGCATCGCGGCGAAGGCGAGATACGGATTGGCCATCGGGTCGGGGAAGCGGACCTCGACGCGCTTGGCCTTCGGCGAGGTCGTCCACGGGATCCGGCACGAGGCCGAGCGGTTGCGGGCCGAGTAGGCGAGCAGCACCGGCGCCTCGTAGCCCGGGACCAGCCGCTTGTAGGAGTTGGTCGACGGGTTGGTGAAGGCGTTCAGCGCCTTGGCGTGCTTGATGATCCCGCCGATGTACCACAGGCATTCCTGCGACAGGTCGGCGTACTTGTTGCCGGCGAAGACCGGCTTGCCGTCCTTCCAGATCGACTGGTGGACGTGCATGCCCGAGCCGTTGTCGCCGTAGACCGGCTTCGGCATGAAGGTCGCGGTCTTGCCGTAGCTCTGGGCGACGTTGTGGATGCAGTACTTGTAGATCTGCATGTGGTCGGCCATCAGCGTCAGCGTGTCGAACTTCATGCCCAGCTCGTGCTGGGCCGAGGCGACCTCGTGATGGTGCTTCTCGACCTTGACGCCCATCGACTGCATCGCGGCCAGCATCTCGCCGCGCATGTCCTGGGCCGAATCCTGCGGCGGGACCGGGAAGTAGCCGCCCTTGATCTGGACGCGGTGGCCGAGGTTGCCGCCCTCGTACTCGGTCTGGCCGTTGATCGGCAGCTCGACCGAGTCGAGCTTGAAGCCGGTGTTGTACGGGTCGGCGGAGAAGCGCACGTCGTCGAAGACGAAGAACTCGGCCTCGGGGCCGACGAAGATCGAGTCGCCGATGCCGCTCGCCTTGACGAACGCCTCGGCCTTCTTGGCGATGCCGCGCGGGTCGCGGCCGTAGGGCTCGCCGGTGCCGGGCTCGAGCACGTCGCAGACGATCGACATCGTCGAGGCCGAGAAGAACGGATCCATGCAGGCCGTCGCCGGGTCGGGCATCAGCAGCATGTCGGACTCGTTGATCGCCTTCCAGCCGGCGATCGAGGAGCCGTCGAACATCGTGCCCTCGGCGAAGATCTCCTCGTCGACGAGCGAGACGTCGAAGGTGACGTGCTGCCACTTGCCCCGCGGGTCGGTGAAGCGGAAGTCGACGTACTTGACGTCGTTGTCCTTGATTTCCCTCAGGACGTCCGTCGCGGTCTTAGCCATGATGGATGAGCCTCTTCCCGTGATGACGGCACCCAGCCGTCGTGAAATCCACGGTCCGGTGTCCCGGCCGCGGTATGGTCGTGCAGCGCTTCAGTGGGGCGGCAGCGTCAGATCGCGTCCGCGCCGGTCTCGCCCGTGCGGATGCGGATCGCTTCCTCGATCGAGGAGACGAAGATCTTGCCGTCGCCGATGCGGCCAGTCTGGGCCGACTTGCGGATCGCCTCGACCGCCCCGTCGACGAGGTTGTCGGGCAGCACGATCTCCAGCTTCACCTTCGGCAGGAAGTCGACCACGTACTCGGCGCCGCGATAGAGCTCGGTATGCCCCTTCTGCCGGCCGAACCCCTTGGCCTCGATCACGGTGATGCCCTGGAGGCCGACTTCCTGCAGCGCCTCCTTCACCTCGTCGAGCTTGAAGGGCTTGATGATCGCTTCGATCTTCTTCATGCCGGATGGGCCTGGTCTGCAACGGTTCCGGCGGTAGTCCTAGCACCGTGACGCCGCGACCGCCACGGGCTTTTCCCGACGAGGACGCTGCCGTTGACCACGAATTAGGCAATTCCTGCTCGTTTGTCTTGCACTTGGTGAACGACCCTTCGGTTTGCGCGGCTCAGCTTCGCGGAAGCAGGGTTCTGACGAGGAGACATCCATGGACGGATGCCTGGTGCTCACCACCGGCCAGATGCGCGATGCCGACGCAGCCGCCATCGCGGCCGGCACCGCCGGGATCGAGCTGATGCGCCGCGCCGGCGCGGCGGTGGCAGACCGGGCCGGCGCGATGACCGGGCCGGGCGCGCGGGTGCTGGTCCTGTGCGGCCCCGGCAACAACGGCGGCGACGGCTTCGTGGCCGCGAGGCTCCTGGCCGCGGACGGCCGGGCGGTGACCCTCGCGCTGCTCGGCGCCCGCGACGCCCTGAAGGGCGACGCGGCGCTCGCGGCGCAGGACTGGTCCGGCCCGGTCGAGGAGGCCGCGGCGGCGGAACCGGAGGCGCACGACCTCGTGATCGACGCCCTGTTCGGCGCCGGCCTCGCCCGCCCGCTCGACGGCGCCGCGGCGGCGCTGGTCCGGCGGATCAACCGCTCCGGGCGGCCGGTGCTGGCGGTCGACGTCCCCTCCGGCCTCGACGGCGACACCGGCCAGTCCCGGGGCGAGGCCGTGCGGGCGACCGAGACCGTCACCTTCGCGGCGCCCAAGCCCGCCCACCTGCTCCAGCCCGGCCGCGCCCTGTGCGGCCGGATCACCGTGGCGGAGATCGGCATCGGCGCGGCGATCCTCGCCGGCACGGGCGCGACCGCCTTCGCCAACGGCCCGGCGCTGTGGCGCGGCCGCTTCCCCCATCTTGCCGCCGACAGCCACAAGTACACGAGGGGGCACGCCCTGGTGCTGTCGGGGCCGGCGACCCGCACCGGGGCGGCCCGGCTCGCCGCCCGCGGCGCCCTGCGGGTCGGCGCCGGCCTCGTCACCGTGGCGGCGCCGCACCCGGCGCTCCCCGAGAACGCCGCCCACCTCACCGCGATCATGCTGCGCGCCTGCGACGGCGCCGACGACCTCGACGACCTCCTCGCCGACGAGCGGCTGAACGCCATCGTGGCCGGCCCCGGGCTCGGCGTCGGCGCCCCGACCCGCGACCTCGTGCGGGTCGCCGCCGAGGCCGGCCGCGCCCTCGTCCTCGACGCCGACGCGCTGACGAGCTTTTCGGCCAAGCGCGACGAGCTCGCGGCGATGCTGGCCGAGGGCGGCGGGACGGGGGTGCTGACGCCGCATGCCGGCGAGTTCGCCCGGCTGTTCCCCGACTGCACCGAGGGCTCGAAGCTCGACCGGGCGCGGCGGGCCGCCGCGGCCGTGGACGCCGTGGTGGTGTTCAAGGGCGCCGACACGGTGGTCGCCGTCCCCGACGGCCGGGCGGCGATCAACCACAACGGCGCCCCCTGGCTCGGCACCGCCGGCAGCGGCGACGTGCTCGGCGGGTTCATCGGCGGCCTGCTCGCCCAGGGCATGCCGCCGTTCGAGGCCGCCGCCGCCGCGGTCTGGCTCCACGCCGAGGCCGGGCGCCGCCACGGGCCGGGCCTGATCGCCGAGGACCTGCCGGAGCTGATGCCGGGGGTGCTGGCGCGGCTGCTCGGGTGGGTGGGATCGGAATGATACGATTTCCGGACGATCAGTTCCGGACATCGTATCACCAGCCCGCGCGGCGCAGAGCGAAGCTCTGCGCGCACCTGAGCGAAGCCGGTTTCCGCATCGCGAAAGCGATCCCGCAGGGATCGCCGAGCGATCAATCGGAACCCTTATGAGCGGGGTGCCGATGCCGGATGCCGACACCGTCCTGATGCGGCTGGCCTTGGAAGAGGCAGAGGCAGCGCTGGCCCTGGGCATCATGCCGGTGGGCGCCGTCCTCGCCCATCGTGGCACCGCGATCGGGCGGGCGCACAAGACGATGACCTCGAATCATCTCGATCATGCCGAGATGAACCTGATGCGCGCGACCTTCCAGGGGGATCACGGTCTGCCGCGCCCGGAACTGACGCTCTATACCACGCTCGAACCCTGCCTGATGTGCTACGCGACGATGCGGCACCTTTCGATCGGACGTCTGGTCTACGCCCTTGAGGATCCCTATGGCGGCGCGGCGCATCTCGATGATGCCGCCCTGCCAGAGCGTCACCGCTCCCGACCCCTCGCCGTGACCGGTGGCGTCCTGCGCGAGGAGGTCCGCCAGCTTCTTCGCAGGTTCCTCTCGATCACCGACGAGCCGTTCTGGCGCGCCGGCGGAGCGTGGGCGCTTCAGAACGCCATCCTGAACGAGTAGCGCCGGCCTGGACGCCTCACGTCACCTCGAACCAGCCCCACAGCCCGGTGTCGAACCGCTCCAGCACGGTCGCGCCGATGAGCCACTTGCCGGGATTGTCGGCCAGGAAGGCGAGGCGGGTGGTGCGGCCCTCCAGCAGCAGGAAGGTGTCGAGCCAGTACGGCTCCCAGCCGTCGTCGAGGGGGTGGAGCAGCCGGAAGACGTGGCCGTGCAGGTGCAGCGATTGCGGGAAGGCGGTGCCGTTGCTGAGCGCCAGCACCACCACGGTGCCGCGCCTGACCGTGAACAGCGGCGGGTTGCCGGCGGCGCCGGGGGCGCCGTTGAGGGTCCAGATCCGGGCCGGATCGCCGGTGAAGGTCGGGGGCGCCTCGGGCTTGGCCTTGTCGTAGGTCGCGCCGCCCGCGATGGCGATGTCGCGCCGGAAGGCGTTCTGGAGCTTGATCTCCGCCGGCAGGCGTGGGTTCTCGCCGATCGGCGCGACCGCCGGCCGGGCCGGGACCGGGTCGCCCTTGGGCACGATCTGGGCGAGCGGCATGCCCTGGCCGATCAGCGCGGTCACGCTGCCCCTGGCGCCGGCCTCGGCCGGCACGTCGAGGAGCACGTCGTAGCGGGTGCCGGGCGGGAACGGCAGCGTCGCCCGCAGGGGCTCGAAGGTATCGGTCGGCTGGCCGTCCACCGCCGCGACCCAGGCTTTCAGGCCGTCGAAGCGGATCCGGGTGGTGCGGGCGTTGCAGCCGTTCGCCAGCCGCAGGCGCAGGCGCGTGCCGGGGGGCGCCTCGACCGTCTCGGGCGCCGGACGGCCGTTGACGGTGAGCGCGTTGCCGAGCCGGCCGGAACTCGCCGCGAAGGCGGTCTGGCCGAACGGCGCCAGGATGTTGTCGGATTCGATGCGCCAGTCCTGCAGCAGCAGGGCGACGTCGCGGTCGACGGGCGGAGCCTTGCGCTCCTCGACCACCAGCAGGCCGGAGAGGCCGCGCCCGCCGGGCTCGCTCGCCCCGCCGACGACGAGCGGGCGGATCAGCGACGTGCCGGCATCGGGCGGAGTGAAGGCGTAGAGGAAGCTCGCGCCCGGGGCGACCGGCGCCTGGGTGAGGCCGCCGACTCCGTCCATGGCGTTGGCGTTGCGCACCCCCTGCCAGTGCAGCGAGAGCGGGCGCTCGGTGCGGTTCTCCAGCCGCAGCCGCACCGGCTCGCCGTGCTTCACCCGGATCACCGGCGGCTCGGCCTTGCCGTCGAAGCTCCAGACCGGCACCGGCGCCGCCGGCTCCGGGCGCAGCCGGGCGCCGACGGGGCCCGCCGCGAGGGACGCCGCGGCCGGCTCGCCCGCCGCGGAGGTGTCGGCCGCGGAGGTGTCCGCCGCGAGGGCCCGCGCGGGCAGGAGCGCGGCGGCGCCCGTGGCCAGAACGGCGCGGCGGGACGGCGGGCGGATCGACATGGCACCTCCGGCGCGGGGATCGTTGCGAGCGCCTTCTAACCAAGGTCGGGGGCCGGGGCGAGGGTCGCGGCGGGCCGCCGGCGGCCCAAAATTCTTGCTGCGCCCCGGACCGGGCATGCTATAGAGCCGCGCCCGGGCGTCACGGCGTTCCCGGGCGAACGCGTTGCGGGCGTGGCGGAACTGGTAGACGCGCTGGATTTAGGTTCCAGTGACGAAAGTCGTGGGGGTTCGAGCCCCTCCGCCCGCACCAGCTCCGCCCGGTGGCGACGCAGCGGATTGGCTTTTCACGGACAGAGGGCCGGCCGAAGACCCCGTTGATCCCGTCCTGACGCCGCCGCAGGCGTCGTCCGGGAGCCGCGGGCGGACCGGATTCACACGAAGGCGGATGACGACGATGCAGGTGACCGAGACCAAGGCCGAGGGGCTGAAGCGCGAGTTCCAGGTGGTCCTGCCCGCGACCGAGCTCGAGACCCGGCTCACCAGCGAGCTCGACGGCATGAAGGGCAAGGTGCAGATCAAGGGCTTCCGCCCCGGCAAGGTGCCGGTCGCCCATCTGCGCAAGGTGTACGGCCGCTCGATCATGGCCGACGTCGTCCAGAACGCCGTCAACGAGGCCAACCAGAAGATCGTCGAGGACAACAAGCTCAAGCTCGCCTTCGAGCCGCAGGTCCAGTTCCCCGAGGACAAGCAGGTGGTCGAGAAGGCCCTCGAGGCCAAGGGCGACCTCGCCTTCACGGTCGCGCTCGAGGTGATGCCGACCTTCGACCTCGTCGACATCTCGGACGTCAGCCTGACCAAGCCGGTCTTCGCCACCCCCGACGAGGAGGTCGACCAGACCCTCGACCGGATGAGCCAGCAGGGCCGGCCCTACGCCGACCGCCCCGAGGGCGAGGCCGCCGCCTCCGGCGACAAGCTGACCATCGACTTCGCCGGCCCGCGTCGGCGGCGAGGCGTTCGAGGGCGGCACCGCCGAGGATTTCGACCTCGTGCTCGGCTCGGGCGCGTTCATTCCGGGCTTCGAGGACCAGCTCGTCGGCGCCAAGGTCGGCGATGAGCGCACCGTCACGGTGACCTTCCCGGCCGAGTACCCGGCGGAGAACCTCGCCGGCAAGGAGGCCGAGTTCGCCGTCACCGTGAAGGCCGTGAAGGCGCCGGGCGAGGTCACCCTCGACGACGAGTTCGCCAAGGGCTTCGGCTTCGACGGCCTCGACGCCCTCAAGGACGCCGTGCGCTCGAACCTCGGCCAGCAGTACGAGGCGCAGTCGCGCCGCCGCGTCAAGAAGGCGCTGCTCGACGCCCTCGACGAGCGCTACTCGTTCGACCTGCCCCCGAGCCTCGTCGACCAGGAATTCGCCGCCGTCTGGGCCCAGGTCGAGAACGACCTGAAGGCCCGCGGCAAGACCTTCGAGGACGAGGGCACCACCGAGGAGAAGGCGCAGGGAGAGTACCGCCGCATCGCCGAGCGCCGGGTCCGCCTCGGGCTGGTGCTTGCGCAGGCGGGCGAGAGCGCCGATATCAAGGTCTCGGATGACGAGGTGAATCAGGCCCTGATCGCCCGGCTCCGGCAGTTCCCCGGTCAGGAGCAGCAGGTCTGGGATTTCTACCGCAAGAACCCCCAGGCCATGGCCGAGCTCCGCGCCCCGCTGTTCGAGGAGAAGGTGGTTGACCACGTCCTCGGGCAGGTCAAACTGGTCGAGGAGCCGGTCTCCAAGGAGGCGCTGTTCGCCGACGAGGACGAGGACGAGGGTGCGGAGAAGCCCGCCACCGCGTCCGACGCTCCCGCTGGCGAGACCACCGCGGCCTGATCCCGGCCCGGCTTCCCCGACGGGGCGGCGGACCGGGGTGGCCGCGAGGCCTCCCGTCGTTCGCCGTCTGCCCGGCCGCCGCGAAGCGGCCGGGTCCCGTTGAAGCCAAGGGCCACCCGTGATGAGAGACCCCGTCGAATTCTACAACAGCGCGCTCGTGCCCATGGTGGTCGAGCAGTCGAGCCGCGGCGAGCGCGCCTTCGACATCTATTCGCGCCTGCTGCGCGAGCGCATCATCTTCCTGACCGGCCCGGTCGAGGACTACTCCGCCTCGCTGATCGTGGCGCAGTTGCTGTTCCTCGAAGCCGAGAACCCGAAGAAGGAAATCTCCTTCTACATCAACTCGCCCGGCGGCGTGGTGACCTCGGGCCTGTCGATCTACGACACGATGCAGTTCATCCGCTGCCCGGTCTCGACCCTCTGCGTCGGCCAGGCCGCCTCGATGGGCTCGCTGCTGCTCGCCGCCGGCGAGCCCGGCCACCGCTTCGCGCTGCCGAACGCCCGCATCATGGTCCACCAGCCCTCCGGCGGCTTCCAGGGGCAGGCGACCGACATCCTCATCCACGCCCGCGAGATCGAGGCCCTGAAGCGGCGCCTCAACGAGATCTACGTCAGGCACACCGGCCGCGACTACGAGGCGATCGAGCAGGGCCTGGAGCGCGACAACTTCATGACCGCCGACGCGGCCAAGGAGTGGGGCCTGATCGACGAGGTGCTCCAGAAGCGTTCCGGCGAGGCGCCGGCCACCTGATCCGAGAAGCGGCCGCCGGCCGGCGGCGCTCCGGCTCCCGCCCGGCCGATGCGGCCATTTGGCGAGAACCGGGACGCGCCGCCGGGGATTGATCCGCCGGTGGCCGCGTGATTGCATCGCGATTCTGTATCGGGAGCCCGGCCCGCGCGCGGCGGTGACTGTTTCTTTAGCCGGGCGTCACTATCTAGAGCGACGCGGCCCTCCCCCCGGGGGATGGCCGGTCGGGGACTTGGAGACCCATATGAGCAAGGCTGGCGGCAACGACTCGAAGAGCACGCTGTACTGCTCGTTCTGCGGCAAGAGCCAGCACGAGGTCCGCAAGCTGATCGCGGGCCCGACCGTCTTCATCTGCGATGAGTGCGTCGAGCTGTGCATGGACATCATCCGCGAGGAGTCGAAGTCCTCGTTGGTGAAGTCGCGGGACGGCGTGCCGACCCCCAAGGAGATCCGGCGGGTCCTGGATGATTACGTCATCGGGCAGGACTTTGCAAAGAAGGTGCTGTCGGTTGCTGTGCATAACCACTACAAGCGGTTGGCGCATGCGACGAAGCACAACGACGTCGAACTGGCGAAGTCCAACATCCTGCTGATCGGCCCGACCGGGTCGGGCAAGACGCTGCTCGCCCAGACGCTCGCGCGCATCCTCGACGTGCCGTTCACCATGGCGGACGCGACGACGCTGACCGAGGCCGGCTACGTCGGCGAGGACGTCGAGAACATCATCCTCAAGCTGCTCCAGGCCTCGGACTACAACGTCGAGCGGGCGCAGCGCGGCATCGTCTACATCGACGAGATCGACAAGATCTCGCGCAAGTCCGACAACCCGTCGATCACCCGCGACGTGTCGGGCGAGGGCGTGCAGCAGGCGCTGCTGAAGATCATGGAGGGCACGGTGGCGAGCGTGCCGCCGCAGGGCGGGCGCAAGCACCCGCAGCAGGAATTCCTCCAGGTCGACACCACCAACATCCTGTTCATCTGCGGCGGCGCGTTCGCGGGGCTGGAGCGGATCATCTCGGCCCGCGGCAAGGGCACCTCGATCGGCTTCGGCGCCACCGTCCAGGCCCCCGACGACCGCCGCACCGGCGAGATCTTCCGCCACGTCGAGCCGGAGGACCTGCTGAAGTTCGGCCTGATCCCCGAATTCGTCGGCCGCCTGCCGGTGCTGGCGACCCTCGAGGACCTCGACGAGACCGCTCTCAAGCGGATCCTCCAGGAGCCGAAGAACGCGCTGGTCAAGCAGTACCAGCGTCTGTTCGAGATGGAGAACGTCGACCTGACGTTCCAGGAGGAGGCGCTGACGCTGGTCGCCCGCAAGGCGATCGAGCGCAAGACCGGCGCCCGCGGCCTGCGCTCGATCCTCGAGAGCATCCTGCTCGAGACGATGTACGACCTGCCGGGGCTCGACTCCGTCGAGCAGGTGGTGATCGGGCCGGAGGTCGTCGACGGCAAGGCGCGGCCCCTCTACATCCACGGCGACCGCAACAAGGACGTTCCGGCCGTCAGCGCCTGAGCGGAGACAGCGGAGGCCGCCCCCGAGGCGGCCTCCTGCGTTTCGGGTCCCCGGCCCGCCGGCAAGTGGTGCGCCCGGATGGCACGCCGCTTGAAAGAACGCCCCTCGACGACCACCTGAAGTCTCGACGCGGTGGCCGCATGCTCAACTCAGGGGTGCGGTGCCGCGACCCGGCCGCCTCACCTCTTCCGACCCCTGCGGCCCGGTCGGCCCCCGGAACTCCGTCCGCTTCTTCCTCGTGAGGGACCGGGTCTGGGCGTCACCATCAAGGAAGTCAGTCAATGACCCAGCCGAAATCGCGCCAGCCCGTCGTCCCCGGCTCAACCGGGACCTACGCGGTCCTGCCGCTGCGCGACATCGTGGTCTTCCCGCACATGATCGTGCCGCTCTTCGTCGGGCGCGAGAAGTCGATCCGGGCCCTCGAGGAGGCGGTGCGCGCCGAGCGCCACATCCTGCTCGCGACCCAGATCAACGCCACCGACGACGACCCGGCCACCGACGCGATCTACACCATCGGCACGCTGGCGAGCGTGCTCCAGCTCCTCAAGCTGCCCGACGGCACCGTGAAGGTGCTGGTCGAGGGGGCCGGCCGCGCCAAGATCCAGCACTTCACCCGCTCGGACGAGTTCTACGCCGCCGAGGCCGAGGTGCTGCCCAACGATCTCGGCGACAAGATCGAGGCCGAGGCGCTCGCCCGCTCGGTGGTCTCGGAGTTCGAGAACTACGTCAAGCTGAACAAGAAGATCTCGCCGGAGGTGGTCTCGGCGGTGGTGCAGATCGACGAGCCCTCGAAGCTCGCCGACACGGTCGCCTCGCACCTCGCGGTCAAGATCTCCGACAAGCAGGCGATCCTCGAGATCCCGACCGTCGCCGAGCGCCTGGAGCGCGCCCTCTCGCTGATGGAGAGCGAGATCTCGGTGCTTCAGGTCGAGAAGCGCATCCGCACCCGCGTCAAGCGGCAGATGGAGAAGACCCAGCGCGAGTACTACCTGAATGAGCAGATGAAGGCCATTCAGAAGGAACTCGGCGACGAGGACGGCCGCGACGAGCTGGCCGAACTCGAGGACAAGATCGAGAAGACCCGCTTCACCAAGGAAGCCCGCGACAAGGCGATGGCCGAGCTGAAGAAGCTGCGCCAGATGTCGCCGATGTCGGCGGAAGCCACGGTGGTGCGCAACTACCTCGACTGGATGCTCGGCATCCCGTGGAACAAGCGCTCGAAGATCAAGAAGGATCTTCTCGGCGCCCAGAGCATGCTCGACCACGATCACTTCGGCCTGGAGAAGGTCAAGGAGCGCATCGTCGAGTATCTCGCCGTGCAGCAGCGGGCGAACAAGCTGACCGGGCCGATCCTGTGCCTCGTCGGGCCTCCCGGCGTCGGCAAGACCTCGCTCGGCAAGTCGATCGCCAAGGCCACCGGCCGCGAGTTCGTGCGCATGTCGCTCGGCGGCGTCCGCGACGAGGCCGAGATCCGCGGTCACCGCCGGACCTACATCGGCTCGATGCCCGGCAAGATCGTGCAGTCGATGCGCAAGGCCAAGACCTCGAACCCGCTCATCCTGCTCGACGAGATCGACAAGATGGGCATGGACTTCCGCGGCGACCCGTCCGCGGCGCTGCTCGAGGTGCTGGATCCGGAGCAGAACGCGACCTTCAACGACCATTACCTCGAGGTCGACTACGACCTGTCGAACGTGATGTTCGTGACGACGGCCAACACCCTCAACATCCCGCCGGCCCTGCTCGACCGGATGGAGGTGATCCGGCTCGCCGGCTACACCGAGGAGGAGAAGGTCGAGATCTCCCGCCGCCACCTGATCCCGAACGCGCTCAAGAAGCACGGCCTGGACGTCAAGGAGTGGTCGATCTCCGACGACGGCCTGCTGCTGCTGATCCGGCGCTACACCCGCGAGGCGGGCGTGCGCAACCTGGAGCGCGAGCTGTCCAACCTGATCCGCAAGGCGGTGAAGGAGATCCTGATCTCGAAGGTGAAGAGCGTCGAGGTCACCGACGGCAACCTCGACACCTTCCTCGGCCCGGCGAAGTTCCGCTACGGCGAGGTCGAGGCGGACGATCAGGTCGGCGTCGTCACGGGTCTGGCCTGGACCGAGGTCGGGGGCGAGCTGCTCACGATCGAGGGCGTCATGATGCCCGGCAAGGGCAAGATGACGGTGACCGGCAACCTGCGCGACGTGATGAAGGAATCGATCTCGGCGGCGGCGTCCTACGTCCGCTCGCGCTCGGTCGATTTCGGCGTCGAGCCGCCGCTGTTCGAGCGCCGGGACATCCACGTCCACGTTCCGGAGGGGGCGACCCCGAAGGACGGCCCGTCCGCCGGCATCGCCATGGCGACGGCGATCGTCTCCGTCGTCACCGGCATCCCGGTGCGCCGCGACATCGCCATGACCGGCGAGGTGACGCTGCGCGGACGCGTGCTGCCGATCGGCGGCCTCAAGGAGAAGCTCCTCGCCGCCCTGCGCGGCGGCATCAAGACGGTGCTGATCCCGGAGGAGAACGCCAAGGACCTCGCCGACATCCCGGCGAGCGTGAAGAACGGGCTGGAGATCGTCCCGGTGTCGCGGATGGAGCAGGTGCTCCAGAAGGCCCTGGTGCGCCAGCCGGAGGCGATCGAGTGGGACGAGCCGCTGCCCCCGAAGGCGCCGCGGGCCGAGGACGACGCGTCCGGCCTCGTCGCCCACTGAAGGATCCGGGGGAGGCGGGCGCCCGCCTCCGCCCCGCGACGGCTCAATCAAAAGGCCCTCCGGACTCGCGTCCGGAGGGCCTTTCTCGTCTGCTCGGAAGAAGCCGGCCGTCCGCCCCTGCGGCCGGCTCGGGGTTCAGGCGCTGCGGCGACGGCCGAGGCCGCTGTTCTTGGCGAGTTCGGAGCGCTGGGCGGCGTAGTTGGCGGCCACCATCGGGTAGTCCGGCGGCAGGCCCCACTTCTGGCGGTACTGCTCGGGCGTGAGCCCCCGCGTGCTGAGGTGGCGCTTCAACGACTTGTACTGGCGACCATCCTCCAGGCTCACGATGTAGTCCGGAGTCACGGTCTTCTTGACCGGCATCAGGGGAACCGGCTTCTCCTGCTCCGGCATCGGCGAGCCGAGACGGGCCAGGGAAGAATGCACCGCGCTGATGAGAGCAGGCAGTTCCGCCATCGGCACGGAGTTGTTGGACACGTAGGCCGACACGATGTCGGTCGCGCGTTCAATGAGGTCGGTTTCTTGTTGTTGGTCGAGCATCGGTCTCTCCGGTTCGCAGACTCCCTGCCCCATGATGGCAATCCGCTGCTTCGTCAATGATGTTTTGGTACAATGCGACAGTCTTACACGAGAATTTGCCCCGCAACGGGACAGTGACCTTCGGCTCCCGCGCATCTGGCTCGCCACCTATGCGATGGCGTTATGCAACTGATGCATCCAAGTTCTGACTTTTCTGGCTTGTTTCTCGAAACGACACAAGGCGCAGATGTGCGGCACGAGGGCGATGTGCCACATCTTCCCGTTGGTCGTGCCCCGGCCGATCCTCCGCACCGGCCGGGGCATCGCGTTGCTGCACGTCGGACCGCACCCCATATCCAGGGTGATACGGTTTTTGAACGATCCGTTCAGAAACCGTATCCTCAGCCCGCGCGGTGGAGCCGAAGGCTCCACGCACCTGAGCGAAACCGAAATCCGCATCGCGAAGCGATCCTGTGGGGATCGCCGAACGATCAATCGGATTTCGTATGAGTCCGGGCCTTGCGCGTGTTCGAGCGCGGCGCGGGCCCCATTCCTCCTCAATCCGAGTTTCTCGTTGGCCAGACGCATTGATCCCAAAGGCGAGACGGGCGCCCTCCCCTCCCGCGAGGCGATCCTCGCCTTCATCGCCGAGGCGAGCAGCAAGGTCGGCAAGCGCGAGATCGCCCAGGCTTTCGGCATCACGGGTTCGCAGAAGGCCGAGCTGAAGCACCTCCTCAAGGACCTGAAGCACGAGGGCGCGATCGAGAAGGACAGGAGCGGCCTGCGCCAGGCCGGCCGCCTGCCCCCGGTCCTCGTGGCCGAGATCAACGGCCGCGACCGCGACGGCGAGCTGACCGCGCGGCCGGCGGAGTGGGATGCCGAGGCGGGGCCGGCGCCGAAGATCGTCGTGATGTCCTCCCGCGGCCGCCGGCAGGCCGGGCCGGCGCCCGGCATCGGCGACCGGGTGCTCGTCAAGCTGGAGCCTCGCCGCGAGGCGCCGGACCGGCCCCTGGCGCGGATCATCAAGGTGATCGGCCGCGGCCGGTCCGAGATCATCGGCGTGTACCGTGCCCTGGAGCAGGGCGGCGGCCGCATCCTTCCGGTCGACAAGCGGGCGCAGGGGCGCGAGATCGCGATCCCGCCCGGGGACGAGGGCGAGGCCCGCGACGGCGACCTCGTCAGCGTCGCGCTCGCCCCCGAGACCCGTTTCGGGCTGCCGCGCGGCCGGGTGAAGGCGTGCCTCGGCTCGGTCGGCTCGGAGAAGGCGGTCAGCCTGATCGCGCTGCACGCCCACGGCATCCCGCACGTCTTCTCCCGCGAGGTCCTGGCCGAGGCCGAGCAGGCGGTGCCGGTCGGGCTCGCCGGCCGCGAGGACTGGCGCGAGCTTCCCCTCGTGACCATCGACCCGCCCGACGCCAAGGACCACGACGACGCCGTCCTGGCGGTGCCGGACGACGATCCGGCCAATCCCGGGGGGTTCGTCGTCACCGTCGCGATCGCCGACGTCGCCGCCTACGTCCGTCCCGGCAGCGCCCTCGACCGCGAGGCGCTGGTGCGCGGCAACTCGGTGTACTTCCCCGACCGGGTGGTGCCGATGCTGCCGGAGCGGATCTCGAACGATCTCTGCTCCCTGCGCCCGAACCAGGACCGCCCGGCGCTGGCGGTTCGGATGGTGTTCGGCTCCGACGGGCGCAAGCGCCGGCACGGCGTGCACCGGGTGATGATGCGCTCGGCCGCCAAGCTCGCCTACGCCCAGGCCCAGGCCGCGATCGACGGCCGCCCGGACGAGGTGACCGGCCCCCTGCTGGAGCCGGTCCTGCGCCCGCTCTGGGCCGCCTACGCGGTCCTGGCCGCGGCCCGGGACGCCCGCGGCCCGCTCGCCCTCGACCTGCCGGAGCGCAAGGTGATCCTCACCGCGAGCGGCGAGGTCGACCGGGTGGTGGTGCCGGAGCGGCTCGACGCCCACCGGCTGATCGAGGAGTTCATGATCCAGGCCAACGTCGCGGCGGCGGAGGCCCTGGAGGCCGCGCGCCAGCCGCTGATCTACCGGGTCCACGACGAGCCCTCGCTGGAGAAGATGCGGGCGCTCGGCGAGGTGCTGGCCTCGATCGGCATCAAGCTGCCCAAGGAGGCGGTGCTGCGCCCGGCGCTGTTCAACCGCATCCTGGCGATGGTGGAGGGCAGCGAGCACCAGCTCTTCATCAACGAGGTGGTGCTGCGCTCCCAGGCCCAGGCGGCCTACGGGCCGGAGAACGGCGGCCATTTCGGGCTCAACCTGCGCCGCTACGCCCACTTCACCTCGCCGATCCGGCGCTACGCCGACCTGATCGTCCACCGCGCGCTGATCCGCGCCCTGCGGCTTGGCCCGGACGGGCTCCCCGACCGGATGGAGGCCGGCTCGCTGGCCGAGATCGGCCAGCAGATCTCCCAGGCCGAGCGCCGGGCGATGACGGCGGAGCGCGAGACGATCGACCGCCTGATCGCCCACCACCTCGCCGAACGGGTCGGGGCGACCTTCGCCGGCCAGATCTCCGGCGTCACCCGGGCCGGGCTGTTCGTGAAGCTCGACGAGACCGGAGCGGACGGCTTCGTGCCGGTCTCGACCCTCGGGGCGGATTACTTCCGGTTCGAGGAGAACCGCCACGCCCTCGTCGGCGAGCGCAGCGGCGAGAGCTTCCGCCTCGGCGACAAGGTCGAGGTCGAGCTGATGGAAGCCGCACCGGTGGCGGGCGCCCTGCGCTTCGAGATCGTCTCGGAGGGGCGTCGGGACAGGTCGAACCACCGGCGCGGGCCGCGCCAGCGGATGCAGCCGGGGCGGCGCGATTCCACCACCAGGCGACGGGGACGACGGGGATGATCGAGATCCGAGCCCAACAGCAAGTCCAAGACCAAGGCCCAGTCCAAGCCCGCGACCAGGCCGCGGTCGGCGCGCGGCAGGACTGGCCGCTCGCCGTCTGGCGCGGTTTCCGCAACCGCTGCCCGCATTGCGGCGAGGGGCGGGTCTTCGGCCGCTTCCTGAAGGTGCGGCCCGCCTGCGAGGCGTGCGGGACCGAGCTGCACCACCACCGTGCCGACGACCTGCCGCCCTACCTCGTCATCTTCATCGTCGGCCACCTCGTCGGCATCGCGATCCTCGAGATGGAGATGCGGCTCGACGACGTGCCGCTGTGGTTCCAGATGACGGTCTGGCCGCTCGTCGCGCTGCTTCTCTGCCTCGCCCTGCTCCAGCCGATGAAGGGCGCCGTGGTCGGACTGCAATACGGCCTTGGCATGCACGGCTTCGCCGCGATACGCGACGGGAGGGGCCGTCACGGCCGCGAACCGGGAGGCGACGGATGAGCAGAGCAGCGGCCCCAATGGCGCAGCCGACGGAGCCGGCGGCCTCCGCCGCGCCTGAGAAGCGGGCGAGCGCCCTGCGCCCGCGCAACGCCGCGACGCTCATCATCCTCGACCGCTCCGGACGCGGCGGGCCGAAGCTGCTGATGGGCCGCCGCCACGACGGCCACAAGTTCATGCCCGGCAAGTTCGTCTTCCCCGGCGGCCGGATCGAGCTGGAGGACCGCCACATGCCGGTGGCCGGCACCCTCAACGACCGCGCGGAGGCGGCGCTGGCGGCGCGGGTGACCCGGCCGCCGCACCATCTCGGCCGCGCCCTGGCGCTCGCGGCGATCCGCGAGACCTTCGAGGAAACCGGCCTGATGATCGGCACCCGCGACTACGGCCCGCCCGACGCGGCGCCGGACGGGCCGTGGGCGGCGTTCCGGGAGGAAGGCGTGCTGCCCGACCTTGAGGCGCTCCAGTTCATCGCCCGCGCGATCACGCCGCCGCAACGGCCCAAGCGGTTCGACACCCGCTTCTTCGCGGTCGACCGGACGGCCGTGGTCGCGGAGCGGACCGGCATCGTCGGACCGGATTCCGAGCTGGTGGAGCTGGCCTGGGTCGACCTGAAGCAGGCCCGCGCCCTCGACCTGCCGCGGATCACCGCCATCGTGCTCGACGAGCTGGAAGCCCGCCTCGCCGCCGGCTTCAGCCCGATGCTGCCGGTGCCGTACTTCCGCGAGGTCCGGGGCAAGCACGTCCGCGAGGAGCTTTGATACGGCGTCCGCCGACAATCGTAGGAGTCGTGACCGGTTCGGTCGTCCCTGTCGGTGAAACCGGTGCGCGCCAGTGATACGGAATCCGGAAGACTGCTTCCGGATTCCGTATCACCAGCCCGCGCGGCGGTTGAGCGAAGCCGATTTCCGCATCGCGACAGCGACTGCAACGCAGTCGCCGAGCGATCAACCGGGAATCGTATGAGACGACGCACGCGGCGATGGGCGTGGGTCTTCTCCTCTCCCCGCGGGCGGGGAGAGGGCTGCTGACCCCTCGCAGGGTCAGCAGCGAGCGCGATCCGTCAGGATCGCCGCGAGGGTGAGGGGGTGGTTCCGGATGAGGCTCGTCCGGCCTCGCCCCTTCACCCTCGGGTCGATCCCTTCGGGATCGATGCGCCCCCGAAAAGGGGGCGAAGGAACCGCGCACGGACCGCCGAGGTCCCCCTCATATCCGGGTTCGAGCCTCTCCAGACTTCAACCTCTGAGGGAGCGGGCTCCCCTCGGGCGAGATCCGGAAGGCTCCTCCGGATCCCGTCCCCGGGGGGCGGAGGACGCTCCGGTCACTCCTTGTCGAGGCTGAGGTCCGGCGCCTCGGGGTTCTTCATGCCGACGACGTGGTAGCCGGCATCGACGTGCAGGATCTCGCCGGTCATGCCGCGGGACATGTCGGAGACGAGGTAGGCGGCGGTCTCGCCGACCTCCTCGATCGTCACCGTGCGGCGCAGCGGGGCGTTGTACTCGTTCCACTTCAGGATGTAGCGGAAGTCGCCGATGCCGGAGGCCGCGAGGGTCTTGATCGGGCCGGCCGAGATGGCGTTGACGCGGATCCGCTGCGGGCCGAGATCCGCCGCGAGGTAGCGCACCGACGCTTCGAGGGCGGCCTTGGCGACGCCCATCACGTTGTAGTGCGGCATCCACTTCTCGGCGCCGTAATAGGTCAGCGTCAGCAGCGAGCCGCCGTCGCGCATCAGCTTCTCGGCCCGCTGGGCGATCGCCGTGAACGAGTAGCACGAGATCAGCAGCGACTTGGTGAAGTTCGCCTCGCTGGTCTCGAGATAGCGGCCGGTCAGCTCGTCCTTGTCGGAGAAGGCGATGCAGTGGACCACGAAGTCGATGCCGTCTGGGAACACCTTCGCGGTCTCGGCGAAGACGGCGTCGATCGAGGCCGGATCGGTGACGTCGCAATGCCCGACCACCGCGGCGTCGAGTTCCCGCGCCAGGGGCTCGACCCGCTTGCGCAGGGCGTCGCCCTGATACGTGAACGCCAGTTCCGCCCCGTGCTGGCGGGCGCTGCGGGCGATGCCCCAGGCGATCGAGCGGTTGTTGGCGACGCCGAGCACCAGGCCGCGCTTGCCGGCGAGAAGGCCGGTCTTCGGCGACGCGGCACCCCCGAAACCCTGAATCTCTGCCCGGTTGGAATCCGCCATGTGTCACCCAAAGCCTGTGCCGCGTGGACGCGGTGCCGCGGGACGCCGCGTCCGGCCGGGGATGCCCCCTGACATGGCTCCGCCGGGCATCCTTAGCCGAGCGATGCTGGCGACGGAAGTCCGGCGGCGCATCCGGGCGGCGGCGCAGCCGCGCCGTCGGCGGTCAGGACGGGGCCTGGGCGGCGCGGCGCTTGCGGGCGAAGTCGAGCAGCGCCTCGTCGGCGGTCGCCGGCAGGGTGACGGCGACGACGGCGAAGAGGTCGCCGCGGCCGCCGTCCTTGGTCGGCAGCCCCTTGCCGCGCAACCGGAAGGTACGGCCGGAGCTGGTCATCGCCGGGATCTTCATCTCCACGGCGCCGGTCAGCGTCGGAACCCGGATCGCGCCGCCGAGGATCGCATCCTCCAGCGGGACCTCGACGTGGATGCGCAGGTCGGTGCCCTCGACCCGGAAGCGCGAATCGGGCGCGATGCGGATGGTGAGCAGCGCGTCGCCGGGCTCGCCGCCGACCACTCCCGGATAACCGAGGCCGCGCAGGCGGATGGTCTGCCCGTCGGCGACGCCCTTGGGCACCACCACGTCGACCTCGCGGCCAGTCGGCAGGGCGAGGCGCAGCTTCGACTCGCCGGAGATCTGCTCCAGGGTGACGGTCAGCTCGGCCGACACGTCGTCGCCCTTCTGCGCCGCCGCGCCGCCGCCCCGGCCCGTCCCGGCGCTGCGGAAGGCCTCGCCGAACAGGTGCGAGAAGATGTCCTCGGCACCGCCGCCCCCGCCCCCGCGGCCGCCGCGGGCCATGCTCTCGAAGTCGAAGCCGCCGAACCCGCCGCCGCGGCCGCCCCCGCCGGTGAAGCCCTCGAAGCCGGTGTGGCGCGGCTTGCCCTCGGCGTCGATCGCGCCGCGGTCGAACTGCGCCCGCTTCTTGGCGTCGCCGAGGATCTCGTAGGCCTGGTTGACCTCGGCGAAGCGGTCCTTCGCCTTGGTGTCGTCCTTGTTGCGATCGGGGTGGTAGGTCTTGGCGAGGCGCCGGAACGCCTTCTTGATCTCCGCCTCGTCGGCGGTACGGCTGACGCCGAGGATGTCGTAGGGATTGCGCATGGGGCTTCCGGGACGCGGGGCTTCTCGGGAGCGATGACGCTCCCCGGATCGGTTCGGGGCTTGATCTGGGGGTTCTGTTGCCAGCTTGCAACACCCGCGGACGTGGAAACGGTCGCCCCGCCAGCAACGGACCGTCCCCGCCCGCGTCGCCGCCCTCAAGCCGTCTTCTTGGAGACCTTCAGGCTCTTCAGCTCCCACGCGCCGCCGGAGGGCCGGCATCCGGTGCCGCGCACGAAGCGCTGCCCGGACGGCCCGACGACGGAAGCCAGGAAGTTGCGGCAGATCTCGTCGTTCCTCACGTAGGGCGAACCGGTCGGATTCACCATCCCCCGCATCCCGGAGTCGGGGTTGTCCCACTTCACCGGCTGGCCGTTGCCCTGCGGGTCGAGGGCGACGCCGAGGGCGGCGTGCGCCCGGCGCCAATCCTCCGTCGACAGGTCGGGCCCGAAGCTCCTCGGGGCGACCGGGCCGAGGCTCCCGGTCGCCGCCGGCTCCTCGGCCGGGGGCACCTCCGCCGGCGCCTCCGCGGGCGCCTTGGCCTGGAACGAGATCAGGACCTGGCTGCACCCGCCGAGGCCGAGGCACAGGCCGAGGACCGACACGCCGAACACTCCGGCGGCGAAGCGGGTCCGGGCGGGCCGGGACCGGTTGGCTTTACACTCGTCGCGACGCATTACACCTGTTCTCACGACGGGACGGATGCGGTGCGCGCGGAGGTCCGTGCGACGCCGGTCCGCCCCCGAACCGGCCTTCACGAGTGGGAACGATGCCGTGGCTGAGTTAACGAAGGGTGATTTCACCGCCTGCACCGATCCCTGGGCGCTGTTCCGGCAATGGTTTGCCGAGGCGGAGGCGGCGGAGTCCGAGGATCCGAACGCGATGGCGCTCGCCACCGCCGACGCGAACGGACTGCCCGACGTGCGCATCGTGCTCCTCAAGGGCGTCGACGAGCGCGGCTTCGTGTTCTACACCAACACCCGGTCGATGAAGGGCCAGGAGCTCGCCGCCAACCCGCAGGCTGCCCTGGTGCTGCACTGGAAGAGCCTGCGCCGGCAGATCCGCGCCCGCGGCCCGGTCGGCCCGGTGAGCGGCGAGGAGGCCGACGCCTATTTCGCCTCCCGCCACCGCGACAGCCGCATCGGCGCCTGGGCGAGCCGGCAGTCGCAGCCGCTGGAGAGCCGTGCCGCCCTGGAACGGACGGTCGCCGAGGTCGCGGCGCGCCACCCCGAGGGGGCAGTGCCGCGCCCGCCGCACTGGAGCGGCTACCGCATTGATCCGGTCAGCATCGAGTTCTGGCAGGACGGCGCCTACCGGCTGCACGACCGGGTGCGCTTCGCCCGCCGCGACGGCGCCTGGGCCGGGACGCGCCTGTACCCGTGACGGGCCCGTACCCGCGACGGCGCGGCGAGAGCCGGCCCGCGCACCATGTTGCGGCGCGGCGGAGGCTGGATTTCCCGGGGCGCCACCCCTAGGTTGCGACTTCCTGGGACTGCGCTCGACGGCCGGTCCCACCGGCACCGGAACCGAGGAACGGCCCCAGCCATGGCGAGCAACGAACGCCGGCGCGTGATGCTTCTCACCGGTGCGAGCCGCGGCATCGGCCATGCCACGGTGAAGCGCTTCTCCGCCGCGGGCTGGCGGGTCATCACCTGCTCCCGCCACGCCTTTCCGGAGAACTGCCCGTGGGAGATGGGGCCCGAGGACCATCTCCAGGTCGATCTCGCCGACCCCGCCGACACGGTGCGCGGGGTCGAGGAGGTCGCCCGGCGCCTGGAGGACGAGGGCGGGCTGCTGCACGCGCTGGTCAACAATGCCGGCATCTCGCCGAAGGGCGAGGGCGGCGAGCGCCTCGGCACCCTCGGGACCAGCTTCGGCGACTGGCAGCGGGTGTTCCAGGTCAACTTCTTCGCGCCGATCCTGCTCGCCCGCGGCCTGTGCAACGAATTGACCCGCGCCCGCGGCTCGATCGTCAACGTCACGTCGATCGCCGGCTCGCGGGTCCATCCCTTCGCCGGGGCGGCCTACGCCACCTCGAAATCCGCCCTCGCCGGCCTGACCCGGGAGATGGCGGCGGATTTCGGCCCCCTCGGCGTGCGGGTGAACGCGATCTCGCCGGGCGAGATCGACACCTCGATCCTCTCGCCGGGCACCGACAAGCTCGTGGCGCAGATCCCGCAGCGGCGACTCGGCACCCCGGACGAGGTCGCCAAGGCGATCTACTTCCTGTGCACCGAGGCCTCGTCCTACGTGAACGGCGCCGAGCTGCACATCAACGGCGGACAGCATGTCTGACCCGGTTTCCGGGCGTCCCGTCCGGAAGCGTCCGCGTCGGGCCGGGATCGGGCTCGTCGCCGCCGCGGCGCTGATCTGGCCCGCCGCCACGCCGCCGGCCGCGGCGGAGCCCGCGGCCACCCTGCTGCCGCTGCCGTTCCGGGTCGCCCAGTTGCGCGGACCCGACAGCGAGGTCGCCCTCGCCGCCGCCACCTCCGGCATCGGCCGGCCGCCCCCCGGCGGCGTCGCCGTCGCGTGGGGCGAGGAGGGCGGGGCGATCCTGACCCTCGACGGCGGGACGATCGCGGTGAGGCCGCTCGCCGCGGAGGCGATCGAGGCCCTCGCCGCCGGCGAGACGCCCCGGGGTGCCGTCGCCGGCACGCGCCGGGCGCTCAGCGGCCCGGTCTCGGCCTATCTCTCCGGCGCCACCAGCGGCGGGCCGGACGGGCAGCCGGGCGCGGCCGGCCTCACGGTGCGCGAGCGCCAGCCGGTGCCGATGAGCGCCGACCCCAAGCCGGTGCCGACCCACACCGAGACGGTCACCCCGGGCGCCGACGCGGTGTTCGCCACCGCGCCGGTGCGGGCGGCGCAGATCGACGGCGGGCTGCACCTCCTCGCGGTGAAGCTCCAGGGCGGCGGGAGCAGCCTCGCGCTGGTCGGCCGTGACGGCGCGGCGTGGCGGGTGCGCGCCGAGATCCCGGCGGCGCCCGGCGGCCTCGACGCGGCGGCGGCGGATTTCGCCGGCACCGGCCGGACCAGCCTCGCGCTCCTGCGCGGCACGCCCGAGGGTGGCCGCGTCGAGCACTGGACCGTCGCCGGCGGCAAGCCGGTTCTCGCCGGCACCGCCTCCGGGCCCTTCGCCGGCCCCGGCGACGTCGTCGCGGCCGCCGACCTCGACGGCGACGGCGCCGCCGAACTGGTCCTGCCGAGCCGGGACCGCACCGCCCTCGTGCTCGTCTCGGCCAGGGGCGAGGTGCGCGAGCGGGCCCGCGTCGCCCTGCCGGCGCCCGCGCGCAGCCTCGCGGTCCTCGGCAGCGGACGCGGCGCCCGCATCGTCGTCGGGCTCGCCGACGGCCGCGTGGCGGAGGTGCGGCCGTGACGGCTCCGGCCGCCGCCGAAGTCTGGCAGCGCCGCTACCCGGCCCGGCCGTTCCTCGCCGCCTCGGTCGCGGTGGTGCGCGACGGGCGGGTGCTGGTCGCCGCCCGTGGCCGGCCGCCGATGCAGGGGGTGTTCTCGCTGCCGGGCGGTCTCGTCGAGGCGGGCGAGACCCTCGCCGAGGCGGCCCTGCGCGAACTGCACGAGGAGGTCGGCCTCGCCGCCGAGATCGTGGCGGTGCTGGCGCCGATCGAGATCGTCGAGCGCGACGGCGACCGGGTGCTGCACCATTACGTCGTCCTGCCGCACGCCGCGCGCTGGCTCGGGGGCGAGCCGGTCACCGGACCCGAGGCGCTGTCGCTGCGCTGGGTGGATGCGGCCGACATCCTGACCCTGCCCACCACACGCGGCCTGCCGGCGGTGATCGCCGGCGCCCTCGCCGCCGTCGCCGAGGCCGGAGCCGCCGCGTGAGCCGCCACACCCTCCTCGCCGTCGCGGCCCTGCTCGCCCTCTCGGGCACGGCCGGGGCGCAGACCCGCTCGCGTCCCGCCGCCAAGCCGCCGGAGAAGGAAGCGCCCCCGTCGCCGCCGCCGGACGTCCCCGCCCCCTACGACCGCGACCTGCTGCGGCTGTCCGAGATCCTCGGCGCCCTCGGCTTCCTGCGCGACCTCTGCGGCCAGCCCGATGCCGGCGAATGGCCGGCGCGGATGCAGGCGCTGATCGAGGCGGAGGGCGGCTCCCAGGCCCGGCGCGACCGCCTCGCCGGCGCCTACAACCGCGGCTACCGCGGCTACGCCATCAACTACCGCACCTGCACCGACTCGGCCCGGGAGGCGGCCTCGCGCTTCCTCGCCGAGGGCGAGCGGCTGTCGGTGGCCCTGTCGGGACGGTTCGGCGGATGAGCGTGGCGATGCGGCAACAGGTGTGATGTCGCCGCACAGGTCGCTCGCATTGACCCGGTGCCGTTAACCTCTTCGCAATTCCTTGCTGGCCCGGCCGGCGGCGGCACCCTATGACTCGGGGACAGGACGCTCCTCAATCCCGCAAGGCCGTCGATGACCGACTCCCCGATGACCTCCGCCCCGAACGACGCCGACCAGGAGGCGAAGCGCGCCGCGCTCGGTTACGTCTCGGAAGCCTTCGCCGAGGGCTGTCTCGACGGTCTCGACAGCGACTGCATGGCCCAGGCCGCGCTGTTCGCCGCGTTCCAGGAGCTGGTTCAGACCTACGGCGAGGAGGCCACCGCCCGCTACGCCGAGGGGTTCCCGGACCGGATCCGCTCGGGCGCCTACACCGTCACCCACCACCCGCACCATTGACGCCGTGAGCACGGCGCGCACCGTCGCCATTGTGGTCCGCGGCCGCGTGCAGGGCGTGGGCTACCGCGCCTGGATGCGCGACGAGGCGCGGGCGCTCGGCCTGCGCGGCCACGTCCGCAACCAGCCCGACGGCACCGTCGCGGCCGTGGTCTCGGGCGAGTCCGGGGCGGTCGGGCGGCTGCTCGCGGCCTGCCGGCGCGGCCCGCCGGGATCGCGGGTCGAGGATGTGGCGGAGTCGCCGTCCGCGGAGGTCCCGCCCGCGGGATTCGAGATCCGGTACGCCTGACGCATCGATGATCGAGCAGTGGTTCGGCAGCTTCTCGCTCCTCGATCTGTGGGCGGTCGGCTTCTTCGTCTTCGCCTGGTTCGCCTACGGCATCGCGGTCGAGCATCGCGACGTCCGGCGGCCGAGCCTCAACCGGATGATGCACCGGCACCGTTACCGCTGGGCCGAGCAGATGGAGCTGCGCGACAACCGGGTGGTCGACACCACGATCAACGCCTCGCTCCAGAACGGCACCGCCTTCTTCGCCTCGACCTCGCTGATCGCCCTCGGCAGCGTGCTCACCCTCAGCCGCTCCGCCGACGACGTGCTGACGCTGTTCTCGACGCTGCCGTTCGGCACGCCGACCACCCGGGCGATGTGGGAGATCAAGGTCGCCGGGCTGGCGCTGATCTTCGTCTACGCCTTCTTCAAGTTCGCCTGGGCCTACCGGCTGTTCAACTACGGCGCGATCCTGATCGGCGCCGTGCCGCCCCGGGGCGGCGACCCGGTCGAGATCCGCCGCGCCGCCCGGCGGGCGGCGGCGATGAACGTCGCGGCGGGCGGCCATTTCAACAACGGGCAGCGGGCGTTCTTCTTCGCGCTGGCCTATCTCGGCTGGTTCGTCAGCGCCGCCGCGCTGCTCGTCGCGACGGCGGCGGTGCTGATCGTGATGGGACGGCGCCAGTTCGCCTCCAACGCCCGCCGCGCCCTCCAGGATGCCGACGATGACGACGCACCCGACCGATGAGCTGATCGCCGAGACCCTGCTTCGCCTCGTCGCGGAGCGCGGCGCCGACAAGACGGTGTGCCCGTCCGAGGTCGCCCGCGCCCTCGGCGGGCCGCATCCGGACGGCTGGGGCCCCCTGATGCAGCCGGTGCGCCGGCAGGCGGTGCGGCTGATGAAGCAGGGCCGGGTCGCGATCCTGCGCAAGGGCCGGCCGGTGGAGGATCCGGACGATTTCCGCGGGGTCTACCGGCTGTCGCTGCCGCGGTGACGGATCACGGCTCCGGCCCCGGCACCAGCGCGTCGGTGTAGCCGGCGAGCCGGTAGGCGAGGAGGCCGACCCATTCGCGGGCGGCGATGTCGAGTTCGAACAGCCCCTCGCTGATCGTCGCGTACTGGGCGGCGTAGCCGCGGCCGGTGCGGTAATCGACCGGGTAGGCGGTGACCGTGAAGCCCGCCTGCCGGAAGCAGCCGACCGAGCGCGGCATGTGCCAGGCCGAGGTGACGAGCAGCCAGCGCTCCCCGGGCCCCGGCGACAGCATCGCGGCGCTGAGCGTCGCGTTCTCGCGGGTGTTGCGCGACTGCTCCTCGTAGAGCATCCGCTCGGGCGGAACGCCGAGCGTGCCGATGTAGCGCCGCACCGCCCCGGCCTCCGACTCGCCGCCCTTGAGGCTGCCCGAGCCGCCGACGAAGACGAGCTTCGCCTCCGGGTAGCGCCGGGCGAGGTCGCCGAGCGCGATCATCCGCTCGCCGGCATCGTTGGTGACGATCTGCCCGCGCGAGGCGCTGCTGCGGGCCTCGACCGCGCCGCCGAGGACCAGGATTCCGGTGACCGGGCGGCCGTCGTCCTCGAAGGACGGCAGCCGGTCCTCCAGCGGCCGGGTCACCCACGCGGCGAGCGGCGACAGCCCGGCGAGGGCGAGCCCCGCCAGGCACAGGAACGCCACCCCGAAGCCCGCCCCACGCCACGGGGTGAACCCGCCGACGAGGCAGCCGAGGGCGGCGGCCAGGATCAGCAGGTGCGAGGGTGCGGCGAGAAACCAGACGACCTTCGAGGCGGTGAAGAACATCGCGCGGTCAGTTCTGCGCGGTCTCGGCCTCGTAGCGGGCCTTGGTCTCGGCGTTCGGCGGATAGAGGCCCGGCAGCGCCACGCCCTTCTCGACCTCGCGCATGATCCACATCTCGAGGCGCTCCTGCTCGACGGCGGCGAGCGCCACCGCCTCGGCGATCGCCGCCGGGATCACCACCGCGCCGTCGTTGTCGGCCACGATGATGTCGTCGGGGAACACCGCGACGCCGCCGCAGCCGATCGGCTGCTGCCAGCCGACGAAGGTGAGGCCGGCGACCGAGGCCGGGGCGGCGACGCCGGAGCACCAGACCGGCAGGCCGGTGCCGGCGACGCCGTCGGCGTCGCGCATCACGCCGTCGGTGATCAGGGCGAGGACGCCGCGCTTCTTCATCCGCGCCGACAGGATGTCGCCGAAGATGCCGGCGTCGGTCACGCCCATCGCGTCCACCACCGTGACGCAACCCTCCGGCATCGCCTCGATCGCCGCGCGGGTGGAGGTCGGGCTCGACCACGATTCCGGCGTGGCGAGGTCCTCGCGGGCCGGCACGAAGCGCAGGGTGAAGGCCGGGCCGACCACCCGCTCGCCGGCGGCGAAGCGGGGCATCGGGCCGCGCATCCAGCAGCGGCGGATGCCCTTCTTCAGCAGAACGGTCGTCAGCGTCGCGGTGGTGACGGCCTTCAGCGCGTCGACGAGGGTCGGGTCGAGGGACATGGGGGCACCTGCACGGTCCGAGGGACGGTGAGGGTGCCGTAATCCATTCCGGGGCCCGCGGCCATGCTTGGCGGCGCATGGCGCGCCCGGCGCCCTGCATTCCGGCCGGTCAGTCCGTCCCCTCCGGCTCCCCAGGCGGGTAGGCGTGCCGCCCGCCCCACGGGTCCTCGACGCGCCAGCCGTCTCCGTTCTTCTCCAGGTAGCCCGGCCCGACCGGGACCTTGCCGTGGCCGCCGGGGATGTCGAGGATGTAGGTCGGCTGCGCCAGCCCCGAGACGCGGCCGCGCAGCGTCCGCATCAGCGCCTGCCCCTCGCCGACCGAGGTGCGCAGATGCGCGGTGCCGGGGGCGAGGTCGCCCTGGTGCAGGTAGTACGGCTTGACCCGGTTCTCGACGAAGGCGCGCATCAGCGCCTCCAGGGTCGCGGGGTCGTCGTTGACGCCGCGCAGGAGCACCGACTGGCTCACCAGCGGGATGCCGGCATCGACCAGCCGGGCGATCGCCGCGCGGGCCGGCGCGGAGAACTCCCGCGGGTGGTTGGCGTGGAGCGCCACGAACACGGCGCGCCCGAACCGCTTCAGCGCCCCGACCAGGGCGTCGTCGACGCGGCCGGGATCGACCACCGGCACCCGGCTGTGCAGGCGCATCACCCTCACGTGCGCGGTGGCCCTGAGCGCCTCCGCGATGCGGCCGAGGCGGCGCGGCGACAGCATCAGCGGGTCGCCGCCGGTCACCACCACCTCCCAGATCTCCGGGTGGCCGGCGATGTAGGCGAGCGCCGCGTCGAGTTCGGCCTCGCCGAGCGTGCCGAGGCCCTCCGGGCCGACCACCTCGCGGCGGAAGCAGAACCGGCAATAGACCGGGCAGACGTGCAGCGGCTTCAGCAGCACCCGGTCGGGGGTAGCGGTGGACGATGCCGGGCAGCGGCGCGTGGGCGTCGTCGCCGATCGGGTCGGCGCGCTCCTCCGGGCGGGCGTCGAGTTCCTCGGCCCTGGGCACGAACTGGCGGCCGATGCCGTCGTCGGCGGCCTCGATCAGGCCGGCGACCTCCGGCGTCACCGCGACGGCGTAGCGGGCCGCGACCCGCTCCAGCGCCGCCACGTCGGCCTCGGGCACGAGCCCGGCCTGCGCCAGGGCGGCGGGACTGCGCAGCGCCCTCACCGGGACGCCTCGGCGACGGGGGTCCAGATCACCTCCTCGATCCGCCGGGCGCCAGTCGCCAGCATCACGAGGCGGTCGAAGCCGAGCGCGATGCCGCTCGCCTCCGGCATCGCCCCGAGGGCGGCGAGGAAATCCTCGTCGAGGGGATAGCGCTCGCCGTAGATCCGGGCCTTCTCGTCCATCTCGGCGGCGAAGCGCCGGCGCTGCTCGTCGGGGTCGGTCAGTTCGCCGAAGGCGTTGGCGAGTTCGACGCCGCAGGCGTAGAGTTCGAACCGCTCCGCCACCCGCGGGTCCGATGGGCTCGGCCGGGCGAGGGCGGCCTCGGGGATCGGGTACTCGCACAGGATGGTCGGGCGCCCGAGGCCGAGGCGCGGCTCGATCCGCTCGACGAGGACGCGGCTGAACAGGTCGGCCCAGCTATCGTCCGGCGCGGTGCGGATGCCGGCCGCCTCGACCCGCGCCTTCATTCCTTCACGGTCGGTGCCGCCACCCGCCGCCACCGTGGCGAGGAGGTCGATGCCGGCGAAGCGGTCGAACGCCTCGGCGAGGGTCAGCCGCTCGGGCTCGGCGAAGGGGTCGGCCTCGCGGCCGCGATACCGGAACTGCTTCGTGCCGGCGGTTTCGGCGGCGAGCGCCATCAGGGCGGCGCAGTCCCGCATCAGCGCCCCGTAGCCCTCGCCGGCCCGGTACCATTCGAGCAGGCAGAATTCCGGATGGTGCAGCGGTCCGCGCTCCCGGTTGCGCCAGACCGGGCCGAGGCTGAACAGCCGCGCCTCGCCCGCGGCGAGCAGCTTCTTGCAGGCGAATTCCGGCGAGGTGTGCAGGTACAGCGGCTGCACCGCCCCGTCCGGCGCGATCGCCGCGGTGGCGAAGGCCGACAGGTGGGTCTCGTTGCCGGGCGAGACCTGGAGCGCCGCCGCCTCGACCTCGACGAAGTCCCGCTCGGCGAACCACGCGCGCAGGTTGGCGCGGATGCGGCTGCGCAGCATCAGCCGCGGGCGGCGGTCGGCGTGGACGTGGGGGGCCCACCAGGGCGAGGCGGTGGTCATCGGGTCAGGGCTTCCAGGGGCGGCGCGTGGCGGGCGACTGGCGGCGGCGGCCCAGATGCGATAGGGCGGGCCCGAAGGCTCCCGCCGCGGCCCTGCCGCTTGCGGGAACCGACCCGTTTCTGTCAACGCTCTCAGGATCCACGCCCGTGAAGGTGATCGCCAGTTCGCTCCGCAAAGGCAACGTCGTCGACAAGGACGGCAGGCTCTACGTGATCCTCTCCGCGGAGAACATCCACCCCGGCAAGGGGACGCCGGTGACGCAGCTCGACATGCGCCGCATCACCGACGGCGTGAAGGTGTCGGAGCGCTACCGCACCACCGAGCAGGTCGAGCGCGCCTTCGTCGAGGATCGCGAGCACACCTTCCTGTACAACGACGGCGAGGGGTTCCACTTCATGAACCCCGAGACCTACGAGCAGGTCGCGGTGCCCGAGGACGTGGTCGGCGATCAGGCCGCCTACCTGCAGGAGGGCATGGCGGTGATGCTCTCGACCCATAACGGCGTGCCGCTGACGATCGAGCTGCCCCAGCGGGTGACGCTCGAGATCACCGACACCGAGCCGGTGACCAAGGGCCAGACCGCCTCGTCGTCCTACAAGCCCGCGACGCTGTCGAACGGCGTGCGCACCCTGGTGCCGCCCCACATCACCACCGGCACCCGCGTCGTCATCATGACCGCCGACGGCTCCTACGTCGAGCGCGCCAAGGATTGATGTCACCGGCACGAGCCCTCGCCTCTCTGCGCAGGACTGTCCGGAGATAAGGAGAAGGCGCTGGTCCCTCCTCTCCCCGCGGGCGGGGAGAGGAGACGACCCTGCGCCCTTCTCGTCCGGCCTCCCCGGACGGCCCTGCGCAGAGGGGGGGAGGGCTCGGGCGCCAGGGCCCTACCGCGTCGCCCGCTCCGCCCCCTCGAAGCACGCCTGCGCCAGCGCCACGGCCCGGCCGCGCTCCTCCGGCGTGAGATCGCCCCGCCACAGCCCCTCCTCCCGCAGCCGTCCGAGCAGGCAGCGCGAGGTGTCCCGGCAGACGGCCTCGGCCCCGCCCGCCTCCCGGCACGAGGCCGCGTAGGAGCGCAGGAACTCCGCCTCGCCGGCCCGCGGATGCGGCCCGGTCACCGCGGCCACGCCGGAGAGCAGGGCGAACAGCAGCGGCTGGTGCAGGAGGTACACGGCGAGGCTGTGGCGCCCGGCCCAGGCCAGCCCGCGCCCGGCCGGGCCCGCCGGCCGCCAGTGCCCGAGGCGCGAGGCGGCGAGGCGCGGCGGCAGCACCCGCCCCGCCGCCACCCCGGCCAGCACCCAGCCGAACCACGGGAACAGCGGCACGTAATCGTTGGTGTCCGGCACGGTGCGGCCGAGCCCGAGGAACAGCAGCGTCGGCGCATCGAGCCAGCCGGGTCCACCGCCCGCCGCCGCGAGCAGGCCCGGCAGGGCGACGACGGCGACCGCCGCGACGGCGACCAGCGCGAGCGGCGCCCGCAGCGCCGGCAGGGCGAGCAGGCTCGACAGGGCGATGCAGTGCAGGACGCCGAAGAAGATCCAGCTCTGCGGAAAGACGAACCATGTCGCGGCGGAGATCAGCGCCGCAGCGCCGGCGATCCGGGCCAGACGCAGGCCGAACGGGCGTGGCCGGAAGCCGGCTCCCTGCGCCAGGACGAGGCTGAGGCCGACCAGCGCGAGAAAACTGCCGGCGATGCCGTGGGCCGCCGCCCGGCCGAGCGGCGCCAGGGCCCAGTTCTCGGGGGTCAGCCGGAGATGGCCGAGGTCCCAGGTCAGGTGGAAGAGCGCCATCGCCGCGAGCGCGACGCCGCGCAGGACGTCGACCACCGCGAACCGGCCGCCGCGCCCTGCGGCGAAACTACGCAGAGGCGTCTCTGCACCGTCGAGTCGACCGGCCGCCGAAGGGGGATGGCCTCGGGCCGGCGCCCGCCCTGCCTGCGCGGGCGGCGGAGTGCCCGGCACGAACGCAACATGGTCGCGACGACTTGCCGGCGGCGCCTCATTCGGGCCCGATTTGGGGTTCCCCGAAGTCATGACTTTGTTAATCTCTCTCGCGAACCGCGTGGCGCGATTCGGTGTGGGTTGCTTACGATGTCGGACGATTTCGGTTTTGGCCCGCTCGGCGCTCAGCCGGGATCCTCCTACGAGGCCGCGTCGCACCGGCCGGCCGCCGACGTCGCCGGAGACACGGAACGGCCGCTCGATCTCGTCGAGATCAGCGGGCGGATCAAGTGGTTCGACGTCGCCAAGGGTTTCGGCTTCATCGTCCCCGATAACGGGGCACCGGACGTTCTGCTGCACGTCACCTGCCTGCGCCGCGAAGGGCATCAGAGCGCCAGCGAGGGCGCCCGCATCGTGGTCGAGGCGGTGCAGCGCAGCCGCGGCTGGCAGGCGTTCCGGGTGATCTCCCTCGACCAGTCGACGGCCACCCACCCGGCCCGAGCTGCCGTTGCCGCGCACCCACGTCACCGTGGTGCCGACCAGCGGGCTCGAAACCGCGGTGGTGAAGTGGTTCAACCGCCTGCGCGGCTTCGGCTTCCTCAGCCGCGGCGACGGCACGGCCGACATCTTCGTCCATATGGAGACCCTGCGCCGCTACGGCATCGCCGAGCTGAAGCCGGGCGAGACGGTGCTGGTGCGCTATGGCGACGGCTCGAAGGGTTTGATGGCCGCCGAAGTCAGGCTGGTGGACGGCACGCTTCCGGCGTCGCATTGAGGCGTGCGAGCGCGGTCCCGCCGGCCGGCGCCCTCCCCTCCCACGTCCCCGGGTTCCCCATGTCCGCCTCTCCTCTCCGCTCCGCCGTCGCGGCGGCGCACGCGGTTCTTCTGACGCTCCTCGTCGTCGCCGGCGCGGCCCGCGCCGCGGAGCCGAGCCCGACCGAGCCCCTCGCCGTCGTCGCCCGCGACGGGCGGCACGCCTTCAGGGTCGAGGTGATGCGCACCGACGCGGATCGCTCCCGCGGGCTGATGTTCCGGCGCAGCATGGCGGCCGATCACGGCATGCTGTTCGACTTCGAGCGGGTCGAGCCGGTGACGATGTGGATGAAGAACACCTATCTGCCGCTCGACATGCTGTTCATCCGCGCCGACGGCACCGTCGCCCGCATCGCCGCCGACACCGAGCCGCTCTCGACGCGCACGATCCCGTCCGGCGAACCGGTCCTCGGCGTGCTCGAACTCAACGCCGGCACCGCCGCGAAGCTCGGCCTGCGCGCCGGCGACCGGGTCGAGCACCCGCTGTTCCGCGGGCGGTGAGCGCTCAGCGCAGCATCGCCTCCAGGCCGCGCAGGTAGGGTCCGGGCAGGCCGGCCTCCCGGGCCGCCGCGACGACGCCCTCCAGGTAGCCGGGGCGGGGCACGCCGCCCTGGCTGCGGCCAAGGTAGATCAGCGCCCGCCTCACGCCGCCGCCGGCCACCGTCACCGGCTGCTGCGCCTTGACGTAGAGGCCGCCGGCAACGCCCTCGTAGCGGTCCAGCGGCGGGATGTCGGCGAGCGTCAGCGTCCAGAGCACGCCCCAGACCGTCTGTCCGGGGTCGCGCACCACCGAGGCGTAGCCCTCGCGCAGGATGACGAAGCGGTGGCGGTGCAGCCGCGCCACCCCGACCGGCTCGGCACCGGGGCAGCGCCGGGCCATCGCGGCCCGGTCCATGTTCGACCCGTAGGCGAAGTAGAGCGGCACCGGGCGCTCAGGCGAATTCGAGGATCACCGCATCGACCGCGAGGCTGTCGCCCTCCTTGGCCTGGATCGTCGCGATGGTGCCGTCGCGCTCGGCCCGCAGCACGTTCTCCATCTTCATCGCCTCGACGACGGCGAGCGGCTCGCCGGCCTTCACCTCCTGGCCGGGGGCGACCATGATGCTCTTCACGAGGCCCGGCATCGGACAGAGCAACTGCTTGCCCGAGCCGCCGACCTCCTTGACCGGCATCAGGGCGGCGAGTTCAGCCTCGCGCCGGGTGTAGACCCGCGCCTCGGCCGCCGCGCCGGCATGCTGCAGGAACACGCCGTTGAGCAGGGAGCGGACCTGGATCGCCGCCGGGGCGCCGCCGACCGTGCCGGTCCAGACCGGCTCGCCCGGGCGCCAGTGGCTCTCGACCGTCCAGGTCGTGCCGTCCGCGAACGCGACCGCGACGCCGCCGTCCTCGATCGTCTCGACACTGGCCTCGAAGCGCTGGTCGCCGAGCCGCACCACCCGGTCGCGCTCGAAGCGCAGGTGTTTCGGGTCGCGCATCTGGCCGGAGATGCCGCGCTTGCGCTCGTTGAGGGCGTGGTCGATGGCGGCCGCCACCGCCGCCATCCGCAGGGCGACCCCGCCCTCCGGCACCGGCGCCTCGAACCCGCCCGGGAACTCCTCCGCGATGAAGCCGGTGGAGAGCCGGCCGTCCTGCCAGCGCGGATGCTGCATCAGGGCGGACAGGAACGGGATGTTGTGGCGGATGCCGTCGATCGCGAAGGCGTCGAGCGCCTGCGCCTGGGCGGCGATCGCCTCGGTCCGGGTCGGCGCCCAGGTGACGAGCTTGGCGATCATCGGATCGTAGTGGATCGCGATCTCGCTGCCCTCCTCGACGCCGGTGTCGTTGCGCACGACCGCGCCGCCGCGCTCGCCCTCGGCCGGGGGCCGGTAGGTGGTGAGCCGGCCGATCGAGGGCAGGAAGTTGCGGGTCGGATCCTCGGCGTAGACGCGGCTCTCCACCGCCCAGCCGTTCAGGCGCACCTCGTCCTGGGTGATCGGCAGCTCTTCGCCGGCCGCGACCCGGATCATCAGCTCGACGAGGTCGAGGCCGGTGATCATCTCGGTCACCGGGTGCTCGACCTGGAGCCGGGTGTTCATCTCGAGGAAGTAGAACGACTTGTCCTGGCCGGCGACGAACTCGACGGTGCCGGCGGAATCGTAGTTCACCGCCTTCGCCAGAGCCACCGCCTGCTCGCCCATCAGGCGGCGGGTCTCGGGGTCGAGGAGCGGCGAGGGCGCCTCCTCGATGACCTTCTGGTTGCGGCGCTGGATCGAGCACTCGCGCTCGCCGAGATAGATCACGTTGCCGTGCTTGTCGCCGATGACCTGGATCTCGATGTGGCGCGGATCGGTGATGAACTTCTCCACGAACACCCGGTCGTCGCCGAACGACGAGGCCGCCTCGGAGCGGGCGCGGGCGAAGCCCTCCGCCACCTCGCCGGCCGAGTGGGCGATGCGCATGCCCTTGCCGCCGCCGCCGGCCGAGGCCTTGATCATGACCGGGTAGCCGATCTCGTCGGCGATCCTGACCGCGTGCTCCGGGCTCTCGATGACGCCGAGGAAGCCCGGCACCGTCGAGACCTCGGCGGCGGAGGCCGCCTTCTTCGACTCGATCTTGTCGCCCATCGCGGCGATGGCGCCGGGATTGGGGCCGATGAACACGATGCCGGCCTCGGCGAGCGCCTTGGGGAACGCCTCGCGCTCGGAGAGGAAGCCGTAGCCCGGATGGACCGCCTGGGCGCCGGTCTGCCGGCAGGCCTCGATGATCCTGTCGATCACGAGGTAGGACTGGGCCGCGGCCGCGGGCCCGATATGGACCGCCTCGTCGGCCATGGCGACGTGGAGCGCGTCCCGGTCGGCGTCGGAATAGACCGCGACGGTCTTGATCCCCATTCGGCGCGCGGTCTTGATGATGCGGCAGGCGATCTCGCCCCGGTTTGCGATCAGGATCTTCTCGAACATCGGAGCGCGCACTCGAACCTGCTGGAAGGGACGACCGGGCAGTCACGCCCAAGCTCATGTCCACCTAAAGCAGTTGCGCCGATTGCGGAAGCTGACTCGACTCCGACCAACGGCCGAGGCGGCCGGCTTCCCTTGCCGGAGCGCTCACGCGGCCAGGGCGAACGAGGCCCGGTCCTCCGCCGCGTCGCGGCGGCAGGCGTTGATCGACAGCGCGAAGGCGATCAGCGTCGGATCGGTCGCCTGGGCCTCGCGCACCACTTCCTGCGCGATGCGGGCGCCGAGCGGGGTCGGGCCGCGGCCGCAGGCGAGGGTCGCGGCGAGCCACGCGGCGGTGTCGGCGGTGATGGTGCCGGTCGGGCGCTCGCCCCACACCGCGAAATCGACCACCGCGGCGGTGAGGAAATCGGCGAAGGCCGGGTCGGCCGCCGCGACCGCGCGATCGAGCGCGATCAGCATGTCGGCCTCCTCGCGCCGGATCAGCCCGTCGGGCAGCAGCTCGCGCGACAGTTCGTTCACGTCATCGCGGCTGATCGCGCCCTTGGCGACGATACGGTTGCAGAAGTGTTGCAGCGAAGCCTGGATCATCTGTCGTACCTCCCCGGCATTTGCTGGTGCCGGTGCTCGTCCCTGTCTGTGTTCGACTATGCAGGCCGGGAGGCTTGAGGCGGTTAACGGCGAAACCTGAATCCCTGTTCAGGTTAAGCTTCGGCAAGCAACTGGCGTTGCCAGAGTCTTTCCGGCCGGCGCCGACGCGGCGCACGATCACCGCCGCGTCCACCGGGACGCGACCGCCATCGACGCCGTCGATGTCGCGCAGGCGGATAGCCGGAGGAGGCCGGCCGGCCGCGCAGCGTGCGGCGGGGCCACCGGATCGCGGCGCGGTGTTGCATCCCGGTATCGGCCCTGCCACGCTGCCGGCCTGAACGGTGGCCCGGGCCGTGGGACCGCCGAGGAAACGGTCCATGAGCACGCTCTACCTCGGCCACCCCGCCGCCCTCGACCACGCCATGCCCCCCGGCCATCCCGAGCGGGCGGACCGGATCCGCGTCATCGAGCGGGTGCTGGAGGACGAGCGGTTCACGGCCCTGGTGCGCGAGCAGGCCCGCCGCGCCGACCTCGCGGACGCCGCCCTCGCCCACCCGATGAGCCACGTCGAGGCGGTGGCGGCCAGGGCGCCGCAGGAGGGGTTCGCCGCGATCGACGGCGACACGGTGATGTCGCCCGGAACCCTGGAGGCGGCCCTGCGGGCGGTCGGCGCCGCGATGCAGGCGGTCGACGAGGTGATGAGCGGGCACGTCGCCAACGCCTTCGCGGCGATGCGCCCGCCGGGCCACCACGCCGAGCGCACCCGCGCGATGGGGTTCTGCCTGTTCAACAACGCCGCGATCGCCGCCCGCCACGCGCGGCGCCGGCACGGCGCCGACCGCGTCGCCCTGGTCGATTGGGACGTCCACCACGGCAACGGCTCGCAGGACATCTTCTGGGACGATCCGGCCGTCCTCTACGCCTCGACCCACCAGATGCCGCTCTATCCCGGCACCGGCGCCGCCTCCGAGCGCGGGGAGCACGGCACCATCGTCAACGTGCCGCTGCACCCGGGCGACGACGGCACCGTGTTTCGCGAGGCGTTCGAGCACGGGGTCCTGGCGCGGCTCGACGCCTTCGCGCCCGACCTGATCGTGATCTCGGCCGGCTTCGACGCCCATTGGCGCGACCCGCTCGCCAACCTGCGCCTGACCGAGGCCGACTTCGCCTGGGCGACCCGCCGGGTGATGGAGGTGGCCGACCGCCACGCCGGGGGCCGGGTGGTCTCGGTGCTGGAGGGCGGCTACGACCTCGAAGGGCTGTCGCGCTCCGTCGCCGCCCACGTCGAGGCCCTGATGGGCCGCTGAGGGCACGCGCCCCCTTGCGGATCCCCGGCTTCCGCCGTAACCCATGCGGGCCGGGCGGTTAGCTCAGTTGGTAGAGCATCTCGTTTACACCGAGAGGGTCGGCGGTTCGAGCCCGTCACCGCCCACCAGATCCTGCGACGGCGTTCCGGCAGCCGGCCTCATGCGCCGGTTGCCCGCCTCGTCACGCCGATACCGGATGAGCCTGGACCGTCTCGGGCGTGCATCGGGCGGACCCGCGCCGCGTGAGCGCATCGTGCGTCTCCGGCGCCGACGATCCATCGGAGATCCGGGACGTCGACCGCCCCACCTCGCATTCGCTGCCGGTGAGATAGGTGTCGAGCGGCTTCACGACGTCGCGGAACAGGCCGCCGACACCGAGGGCGTCGGTCACTTCGTAGAACAGCATGGCAGAACGGGCTCTGTCGCGGAGCAGGAAGCGCCCTGCGCGCTCGCTCCTTCCACCGAGATTACTGTCGTTCGCAGGATGTGTTCCGCAACGGCGAAAACTTTGCCTGCAACCGGGCCGCTGCCGTGCTTCGGGGACGCATCCGGGAGCAGCCGCGCCGCCGTCTCGTCCTCACCGGACGCGAGGGGGACCGATCCGAGGCCACGACGCCGCCCCTCAGGGCGCCGCCTTGCCGCCGTAGCGTCGGCGCCACTCGGCGACGATGCGGGCGCGGTGGTTCGCCATCCAGGCGAGGTCGATGCGGATCATCCGCGCCTCGGCGTGCGGCGGGTAGATCGGGGGCCGGGTTCGAGACGCCCGGATAGGCCACCACCGCGTAGGTCTGCGCGTAGAGCTGGTTCGCCTCGCGGCTCACCCCCCAATCCGCGACCCGGCGGGCGAGGTCGGGATGCGCGGTGCCGGCGAAGATCGCCAGGCCCTCCTGGTCCCAGCCGGTCCCGTCGACCGGGACCACGATGTCGATCGGGGCTCCCGCTCCCTTCTCCGTCGCCGCCCGCATGTCGAAGGACAGGCCGGCCGCCATCCGCCCGGCGGCGGCCTCGGCGCAGGGCGCGGTCCCGCTCGGCGGGTAGGTGGCGACCTGCTCGTGCAGCGCGTCCATGAACGCCCAGGCCGGCTCCTCGCCCATGCTCTGCAGCCAGCCGGAGACGAGCATGTAGCCGGTGCCCGAACGGGTCGGGTCCGGCATCACCACCCGGCCCTTGAGCAGCGGGTTGAGGAGGTCGCGCCAGAAGTTCGGCCGCGACAGCCGCTCCCGCGCCGCCGCCTCGGCGTTGAAGCAGATCACGCCGAGGAAGGCGTCCATCCCGCTCCAGCTGTAGGGCGGGGCCGGATCGCGGAACGAGGTGCGCAGCCGCTCGGCTCCCTTCGGGGTGTAGGCCGCGAGAAGGCCGGCCTGCTCGAACTGCAGCAGGCTCGTCACCGCGAGGCCGAACGCCATGTCCGGCCGCCCTTCCGTCCCGTCCAGGATCCGTTCGGTCAGGATGCCGGTCGCGGCACGCTCCCACACCACCTCGACCTCGGGCACCGCCGCCTCGATGGCCTGCTTGGCGGCGGCGATCTGCTCGGGCTCGAAAGCGGTGGCGATCCGCAGCCGGGTGCGCTCGGCCGCTTCGGCGCCGGCCGCCGCGGCAGCAGCAAGCCCGATCGCCCCCAGGATCAGCCCGCCGGCCATCACCGCTCGGATGCGCAATCCTCGCTCCCCCTCTCGTCCGTCAGGGGCATAGCGCGGGCGGGACGCGATGGATATCCGGTGCCGGCCTTTGACCCGTCGTCGGACGCCCGGCATATCCCGGCTGCGGCGCTGAGGGCGCCCCGCCGCCTCGCCCCGCGCCCGACGCAGGATCCCGCATGCCGATGACGCGCTGCCTTCTTCTCGGGGCCCGGGTGCAGGAGGGGGCGGGCCGGCTCGGCTGCGACATGGGGCCGAGCGCCTACCGGGCGGCGGGACTCGCCGAGGCGCTGGCCGGCCTCGGGCTCGACGTGGTCGATGGCGGCGACGTGGCGCCGGGACCGGCGGCGGACCTCGCCCACCCCAACCCTGCGCTGCGCCAGCTCGGCGCCTTCGCGGCCTGGACCGCGGCCCTGGCGGGGGTCGCCTACGAGGCCAGCGCCGGGGCGGTGCCGGTGTTCCTCGGCGGCGACCACAGCCTGTCGGCCGGGACCCTCGCCGGGCTGAGCCGGCGCGCCGCCGAGGAGGGCCGGCCGCTCTTCGTGCTGTGGCTCGACGCCCACGCCGACTTCCACACCCTCGACACCACGACGAGCGGCAACCTGCACGGCGTGCCGCTCGCCTACGCCACCGGCCGGCCGGGCTTCGCCGGCCTGCTGCCGCCCCTCGCCGCGCCGGTCGACCCGGCCCGGGTCTGCCTGATGGGCACCCGCAGCCTCGACCCGGCGGAGCGCGGCGCCGTCACCGCCTCGGGCATGACCGTCTACGACATGCGCGCCATCGACGAGGACGGCATCGTCGGCCCGCTGCGCGCCTTCCTCGGCCGGGTCGCGGCGGCGGACGGGCGGCTGCACGTCAGCCTCGACGTCGACTTCCTCGACCCCGGGATCGCCCCGGGCGTCGGCACGACGGTGCCGGGCGGCGCGACCTTCCGCGAGGCGCATCTCGTCATGGAGATGCTGCACGATTCCGGCCTCGTCGGCAGCCTCGACCTCGTCGAGCTGAATCCGTTCCTCGACGAGCGCGGGCGCACCGCCCTGCTGATGGTCGACCTCGCCGCGAGCCTGATGGGGCGGCGCGTCCTCGACCGGCCGACCCGGACCTACTGATACGGTTTCCGATTGATCGCTCGGCGATCCCTACGGGATCGCTTCGCGATGCGGAACCCGGCTTCGCTCATGCGCCGCGCGGGCTGAGGATACGGTTTCTGAACGGATCGTTCAAAAATCGTATCAGACGATCCAGCGCAGGACGATCAGCACCCCGGTCACCGTGAGGGCGCCGCCGATGCGGGTGGCGATCTGGGCGAACGGCATCAGTTGCATCCGGTCGGCGGCGGTGAGGATCGCGACGTCGCCGGTGCCGCCCTGGCCCGAGTGGCAGGCATTCACGATCGCGGTCTCGATCGGGTACATGCCGAGCCAGCGCCCGACCACGAAGCCGGTCGCCATCAGGGTGAACACCGTCGAGACGATCACCGCGAGGTTCACCAGGGTGAAGGCGGCCATCAGCTTGTCCCACGGCGTCATCGCGACGCCGATGGCGAACAGCAGCGGGTAGGTCATGCCGACCTGGACGAACTTGTAGACCACGAACCCGCCGGCCTGGAGGTGCGGCGACACCGCCTGGGTCAGCTTGGCGAGGACGGCGAGGAACAGCATCGCCACCGGCGCCGGCAGGCCGAGGACGTGGTGGAGCATCACGCCGAGGAGGTAGAGCGTCACCGCGGTGAGCCCGGCGCCCGCGATGGTGGCGACGTCCATGGCGCCGCCGGTCTCGCTCCTGGCCGTCTCGCCCTTCATGTCGACGGCGTCGTCCCCGCCCGGCTGCAGGCGGCCCTCGCCGGTGAGGTGGGGCAGGCGCTTGCCGACGGCGTTGAGGGTGCCGGCGAACAGGATCGCGGTCAGGCTGCCGAGCATCACCGGCGGCAGCACCTGGGCGAACAGGTCGCCCTGCGGCTGGCCGAGGATCGCCGCGTAGCCGATCGAGAGCGGGATCGCGCCCTCGCCGACGCCGCCGGCCATGATCGGCACCACGAGGAAGAAGAAGGTGTGGTAGGCGCCGAGCCCGAGCATCACGCCGACCAGGGTGCCGACGCAGGCGGCGGCGACCGAACCGGCGGCCAGCGGCACGAAGATCTTGAGGAAGCCCCGGATCAGCACCTGCCGGTCCATGCCGAGGATGCTGCCGACGATGATCGCCGCGATGTAGATGTAGAGGAAGTTGGTGAACTTGGTGAAGTCGATGATCGACTTCTGGATCTGCGGCGGGATCAGGCCGTACCAGGCGAGCGCCGAGGGGATGAAGGTGGCGAAGATCGCGCCCGCACCGATGCTGCGCAGCACCGGCAGCCGCTTGCCGATCTCGGCGCAGGTGAAGCCGCCGAGCACCAGCACGGCGATCATCGTCGGCGCGTCGGCCTTGATCTCGCCCTCCAGGGTCAGGATCACCAGGAGCGCGGCGAGGATGAGGTAGACCGGGATCGGGATGATGCCGATCTTCCAGTCCATCAGCCGCCACCAGCCGAGCGGCCAGAATTTTCCCGAGCCGGCCGGGCGGGTTCCGGAGGTCTGGGTCGGCGGCAGCGTGGATGCACCGAGGGCGTTGGCCTGCATCGTATCCTCCCGTTGGACGCGGCCGAAGGGCGGCGCCGGCAGGGCGCTTGGCTTCGGTCCGCGGGTTGCTATTGTCGGGAAGCGATAGCGCACGACCCTGACACCAACCTGACGCGGGATCGGACCATGACGATCCCGAGGACTTGACCCAGCGATGCGGATACTCGTCGTCGAGGATACGGCCGACATCGCCGAGATCATCATCGCGGGCTTCCGGCGCATCGGCCACAGCGTCGACTGGGAGCAGGACGGGGCGGAGGCACGGGACCTGCTGGCCTCGCAGGGCTACGACCTCGTCGTCCTCGATCTGACGCTGCCGGGCAGCGACGGCGCGGCGGTGCTGAAGTCGCTGCGCGGGCGCGGCGACCACACCCCGGTGCTGGTGCTCACCGCCCGCGCGGGGATCGAGGAGCGGGTGCGGGTGCTCGACCTCGGTGCCGACGACTACCTCGTCAAGCCGTTCGACTTCCGCGAGCTGGAGGCGCGGGCCCGGGCGCTGCTGCGCCGCGCCGCCGGCGAGGCGACCAACGCGCTGGTCTGCGGCGACATCGCCATCGACCGCGCCGCCCGCTCGGTCAGCGTCGCCGGCGTGCCGGTCGAGCTGACCCGGCGCGAGCTGATGCTGCTGGAGATCCTCGCGGCGCGGCCGGGACGGGTGTTCGCCAAGGACGAGCTGCTCGACCGGCTGTTCTCCCTCGACGAGGCGCCGAGCTTCAACGCCGTCGAGCAGTACGTGGCGCGGCTGCGGCGCAAGCTGGCGCCGTCGGAGGCGCAGATCCGCACCCTGCGCGGGCTCGGCTACCAGCTCACGCCGAAGCCCGCCGGCTAGGCCGTGGCCCGCGGATCGGACCGGGGCGCGGCGCGCCCGTCGCTGTACTGGCGCGTCACCGGCCTCGTCGCCGCCGTGATGGCCGCGACCGGCCTCGCCCTCGCGGCGCTGGCGGCCTCCTACGCCCGCTCGGCGGCCGACGACGCCTACGACCGCCTGCTGCTCGCCGCGGCGCTCCAGATCTCGGAGAGCCTCTACGTCGAGGACGGACGCCTCCTCGTCGATCCGCCCTTCGCCGCCTTCGAGACCCTGGCGCTGGCCGCCGACGACCGGGTGTTCTACGCCGTGACCGCGCCGGACGGGGCGATCCTGACCGGCTACGACGACCTGCCGCCGGCCCTTCCCGCCCGTCCCGCCGGCACCGGCCCGTCCTTCGGCGACGGGGTGTTCTCCGGCGCTCGGGTGCGCCACGTCCGGGCGCGCCGCGCGATCCCCGACCTCGCCGCACCGGGCTTCGCCGAGGTGGCGCTCGCCCAGACGACCGAGGCGCGGGGGAGCCTCGCCCGCGACCTCATCGTCAAGGCCCTCGCGCTGCTCGGCGCGATGATGCTGCTCGGCTTCCTCGGCGCCCTGCTGGCGGTGCGGCTGGCGCTGGCGCCGCTGGCCCGGGTCGAGCGGGCGATGCGGGCCCGCGACCCGAAGGACCTGACCCCGATCGCCGTCGAGGCGCCGCGGGAGGTCGCCGCCCTGGTCGCGGCGATCGACGGCTTCACCGAGCGGCTGGCGCGCCACCTCGCGGTGCTGCAGCGTTTCATCGCCGAGGCGAGCCACCAGATCCGCACGCCGCTGGCCGCGCTCAACGCCCAGGTCGAGATGCTGCTCTGGGCCGGGGACGAGCCCGGTGCCGAGGCGCGGCGCGACCGCCTGCTGCGGATCCAGGCGAGGGCGCAGGAACTCGCGCGGCTGACCAACCAGCTCCTCGACCACGCCATGGTGAGCCACCGCGTCGAGACCCTGCGCTTCACCCCGGTCGACCTCGCGGCGCTCGCCCGCGCCATCCTGCGCGACGTCGCCGGCACCCTGACGCGCGAGGTCGAACTCGGCTTCGACGGCCCGGACGGGCCGGTGCCGGTCGCGGGCGATGCCCTCAGCCTGCGCGAGGCGGTGGCCAACCTCGTCGGCAACGCCCTCAAGCACGGCGCCCGGACCCGGCTCGACGTCACCGTGGCTTTCCGCGACGGCGCCGGCACGCTCACCGTCGCCGACGACGGACCGGGCATCCCGCCGGAGGCGTGGCCGCGGGTGACGCGGCCGTTCGAGGGCTCCGGCGACACCAAGGGCGCCGGGCTCGGCCTGTCGATCGCCAGCGACGTGGTGCGCGCCCATGGCGGCCGCCTCGCCTTCGCGACCCTGCCCGACGGACGCTTCGCCGTGACGATCGCGATTCCCCTCGCCGCCCAGGCCACCGCCTGATACGGAATCCGGAAGATCGCTTCCGGATTCCGTATCACCAGCCCGCGCGGCGGAGCTTTGCTCCGCACGCATGAGCGAAGCCGATTTCCGCATCGCGAAAGCGACCGCTCGCGGTCGCCTGAAGCGATTGCGCAGGGATCGCCTGAAGCGATCAACCGGAAATCGTATGAGACGCTTCCTTCGCGCCCCGATCGTCGCGCTGCTCCTCGCCGCCCCGGCCGCCCGGGCGGACGAGACGACGCGCTTCCCGGCGCCGGCCTCCGAATCGGTGGTGCTGGCGCTGCACGCGGCGACCGACGTGACGGCGATGCGTCCGCTGATCCGCGACTTCCAGGACACCGAGCCCCACGTCGCGGTGGCCTACACCGAGTACGTGACCGGGGAACTGTTCGAGCGGATGCAGGCGGCCTGCCGCGGGGCCGGGGGCGTCGACCTCGTGCTGTCCTCCTCGGTCGACCAGTTGGTGAAGCTCGTCAACGACGGCTGCGCGGCCAGGCTCGGCCTCGCCGAGACCGATCCGCTGCCGCGCTGGACCCGCTGGCGCGACGAGTTGTTCGGCTTCACCTTCGAGCCGGCGGTGATCGTCTACAATGCCGACACCGTGCCGCCCGAGGACCGCCGCCGCAGCCGCGCCGAGCTGATCGAGCTGCTGCGCAGCCATCCCGACCGCTACGCCGGCCGGATCGGCACCTACGACGTCACCACGTCGGGCATCGGCTACCTGTTCTCGGCCTACGACACCCGCAACGGCGCGGTGTTCGGCCGGCTGCTCGAAGCCCTGGCCCGGGCCGACGCGGTGCTGAGCTGCTGCACCACCGACCTCCTCGCCCGCCTCGCCGACGGGCGGCTGGCGATCGGCTACAACCTGCTCGGCTCCTACGCGGTGGCGGCGATCCGGCGCGGCGCGCGGCTGCACGTCGTGGTGCCGCGCGACTACACGGTGGTGCTGAGCCGGGCGATCTTCGTGCCCGTCTCGGCGCCCGAGCCCGCGGCGGCCCGCGCCTTCGTGCGCTACCTCCTGTCGGAGCGCGGCCAGCGCGTCGCCCGCGCCACGAGCTTCCCCTTCGGCCTCGACGGCGCCGCGGTGGCGGAGGCCGAGGGGCCGGCCCTGTCGCCGTCCTCGGCGGCGGTGCGGCCGATCGAGATCGGCCCGGAGCTGCTCGCGATCCAGGACCGGGCGAAGCGGGCGCGGCTGATCGGGGAATGGCGGGGGGCGATGGGGACGGGAGGCGGGCCGCGACAACCGTAGCGGCTATCCCCGCCTCGTCGACCCCCGCACCACCAGCCGCCCGCCGAGCACCACCCGGCGCACCGGCTGGTCCGGGTGCTCCAGGCGGTCGAACAGCAGGTGCATCGCCTGCCGGCCGATCTCGGCCACCGGCTGCTCGACCACGGTGAGGCCGGGCTCGACGAGGTCGGTCCAGGGCTCGTTGTCGAACCCCGCCAGCGCCAGGTCGCCCGGCACCGCGAGGCGCGAGGTCCGGGCCGCGCGCAGGGCCCCCATCAGCAGCAGGCCGTTCGAGACCACCAGCGCCTCGGGCCGGCCGGGCTCGGCCAGCCAGCGCGCCGCCTCCGCCTCGGCGGCCTGCGCGTTCGGCAGCACCGCGCGGGTCATCGGCGCGAGGCCGTGGCGCGCCAGGGCGGCCTCGTAGCCGGCGCGGCGCTCCCGGGCGGTCGAACTGGTCGAGCCGAACAGCCCGCCGATGCGCGTCGCGCCGCGCTCCACGAGGTGATCGACCAGGGCCGCGCCCGCCGCGACGTTGTCGAGCACCACCCCGTCATGCAGGCCCGGCGGCCCGGTGCGGTCGATCAGCACGACCGGGAAGCCGAGCGAGCCGGCGCGCAGGCCGTCGGCGGTCGCGGTGGTGGGGGCGAAGATCACGCCGGTGACCCGCTCCTCCTCCATCAGCCGCAGGTACAGCGCCTCCCGCTCCGGGTCCTCGTCGGTGTTGCACAGGATCACCCGCAGGCCGGCGGCGTAGGCGGCGTCCTCCACCGCCCGGCTGACGGCGGTGAAGAACGGGTTGCGGATGTCGGCGACGATCAGCCCGATCGTCTGCGTCTCCCGCGAGCGCAGGCGGCGGGCCGAGAGGTTCGGCCGGTAGCCGGTGGCGCGCACCGCCGCCTCGACCTGCGCCCGCAGCGCCTCGCTCACCGGCCCCTTGCCGAGGACCCGCGAGACCGTCGCGGTCGAGACGCCCGCCGCGCGGGCCACGTCGCGGATGCCGACGCTCATCGGACAGAAAACGTTTGCACGACCATGAGGCGGTTGTGCCACCCGCCAACGCTGACGGCAAGGGCCGGATCGTCCCTCGCCCAAGGATCAGCGTTGACAGCGGCGATGAAAACGTTTTCAACATCGGTCAACCGAAGGTCACCTCGCCGTGGCCGCTTCCCTGGGAGGACGACATGCTTGCCCCGACACCGCGGCTCGCGCCGCGCCTGCTCATCCGCCTCGCCGCCGCGCCGCCCGACAAGGAGGCCGCGATCCGCGAGGCCGCGGGCCTGCTCGCCGCCGCCGGCTGCATCGACCCGGCCTACGGCGAGAGCATGCTGCGCCGCGAGACGGTGGCGAACACCTATCTCGGCCACGGCGTCGTCATCCCGCACGGCCTGGTCGACGACCGCCACCTCGTGCGCGAGAGCGGGCTCGCCGTGCTCCAGGTCCCCGGCGGGATCGCGTGGCACGACGGACAGGTCGCCCGCCTCGTCGTCGCGATCGCGGCGCAGTCCGACACCCACATCACGGTGCTGCGCCGCCTCACCCGGCTGATCCAGGACGAGGCCCGCCTCGCCCGCCTGTGCCGCACCGACCGCCAGGACGAGATCGCCACGGCGCTGAGCGAGGACGCGGCCGAGCCCGGCGCCGCCGGCCCGGCGAAGGACCTGCGCCAGCGCTTCGAGTGGACCGTCGACTATCCGACCGGCCTGCACGCCCGCCCGGCCGCCGCCTGGGTCGAGGCCGCCCGGAGCTGCCCGGCCCGCATCCAGGTCCGCCACGGCGCCCAGGTCGCCGACGCCAAGACCCTGATCGCCCTGCTCCAGCTCGGCCTGCGCTGCGGCGACGCGGTGACGATCTCGGCCGAGGGCGACGACGAGGCCGGGGCGCTGGCGAAGATCCGCGCGGTGGTCACCGGCCTCAGCGCCGGGGAGAAGGCGGCGGCCCGGCGCGCCGCCGAGGCCGCCGCCCGCGCCGCCGGGCCGGTCGCCGGCTGGAACCCGTCCGGCTCGCCCCGCATCCTGCCCGGCCTCGGGGCGAGCCCCGGCCTCGCCATCGCGCCGGTCCACGTGCTGGCCGCCGCCGAGGTCGCGGTGCCGGACGAGCCCGAGCCGCTGACCACCGGCGCCGACCGCCTGCACGGGGCGCTCGCCGCCACCGCCGACCAGCTCCGGGCGCTGGCCGACGACACCGAGCGGCGCCTCGGCAAGGCCGATGCCGGGATCTTCCGCGCCCAGGGCGAGCTGATCGCCGACACCGACCTCGTCACGCTCGCCTGCCAGCTCATGGTCGAGGGCCACGGCGTCGCCTTCGCGTGGCACGGGGCGGTGGAGCGGATGGCGGCGCAGCTCTCGGCGCTCGGCAACCCGGTGCTCGCCGCCCGCGCCGCCGACCTGCGCGACGTCGGCCGGCGGGTGCTGGCCCAGATCGACCCGGCGCTCCAGGCCGGCCACGCCCTGCCGGAGACGCCCTGCATCCTGATCGCCCCCGACCTCGCCCCCTCCGACACGGCGGGACTCGACCCGGCCCGGGTGATCGGGCTCGCCACCGCCCAGGGTGGGCCGACCTCGCACACCGCGATCCTGGCGCGCACCCTCGGCATCCCGGCGATGGTCGCGGGCGGGCCCGGCCTGCTGGCGCTGGCGAGCGGCACCCCCGCGATCCTCGACGGCACGACGGGCCGCCTCTACCTCGACCCCGGCGAGGCGGATCTCGCCGCCGCCGCGGCCTTTCGCGACGGCCAGAGGCGGGAGGCCGAGGCGCAGGCGCGCGAGCGGGCGCTGCCGGCCCGCACCCGCGACGGCCGCACCATCGCGGCGGCGGCCAACGTCAACACCCCCGAGCAGGTGCCCTTCGCCCTCGACCAGGGCGCCGAGGGCGTCGGGCTGATGCGCACCGAGTTCCTGTTCCTGGAGCGCGGCGAGACCCCGAGCGAGGACGAGCAGGCCGGGACCTACGCGGCGATGATGCGGGCACTCGGCGGCCGGCCGCTGATCGTGCGCGCCCTCGACATCGGCGGCGACAAGCAGGTCGCCCACCTGAACCTGCCGCGGGAGGAGAACCCGTTCCTCGGCGTGCGCGGCGCCCGGCTGCTGCTGCGCCGGCCCGACCTGATCGAGCCGCAGTTGCGCGCCCTCTACCGCACCGCCCGCGACCTCGTCCCGGCCGGCGCCCCGGCCGGCAAGGACGCGCCGCTGTCGATCATGATGCCGATGATCACGTCCGTGCCGGAAGTCCTGGCGTGGCGCGAGACCTGCGAGCGCATCCGGGCCGAGATCGGCGCCCCGCCGGTGCCGCTCGGGATCATGATCGAGGTGCCGGCGGCGGCGATCCAGGCCGACGTGCTCGCCCGCCACTGCGACTTCTTCTCGGTCGGCACCAACGACCTGACCCAGTACACCCTCGCCATCGACCGCCAGAACCCCGAGCTGGCGCCGGAGGCCGACAGCCTGCACCCGGCGGTGCTGCGGCTGATCCGCCTCACCTGCGAGGGCGCGGCGCGGCACGGGCGCTTCGTCGGCGTCTGCGGCGGCCTCGCCGGGGACCCGTTCGGCGCCTGCCTGCTCGCCGGTCTCGGCGTCGACGAACTCTCGATGACGCCCCGCGACCTGCCCGGGGTCAAGGCGCGGCTGCGGGCCTCGTCGATGGATGCGCTGCGCGCCCTCTCCGCCCGGGCCTGCGCCCAGGCCGACGCGGCGGGCGTGCGCGCCCTCGACGCCGCCGACGACGGGGGCGCGGCATGAATCCGGTCGTCACCCTGACCCTGAACCCGGCGGTCGACCTCACGGTCACCCTCGACCGGCTGGAGCCCGGAAGCGTGCACCGGGCGCGGGAGGCGCGGGCGGATGCCGGCGGCAAGGGGCTCAACGTCGCCCGCTGCCTCGCCGACTGGGGCGTGCCGGTCGCCGCCTGCGGGCTGCTCGGCCGCGACAATGCCGGCCCGTTCGAGGCGGTGCTGGCGCAGAAGGGCATCGCCGACCGCCTCATCCGGGTGGCGGGCGAGACCCGCACCAACCTGAAGCTCCTCGACCGGGCGAGCGGCGACACCACCGACGTCAACCTGCCGGGCCTCGCCGCCGGTCCGGCCGACCTCGCCGCGGTCGCGGCGACGCTCGCCGACCTTGCCGCCCCAGGCAGCCTCGCGGTGCTGGCCGGGAGCCTGCCCGCCGGGCTCGCGCCCGAGACCTATGCCGACCTGACCGCGACCCTGAAGGCGCGCGGCGCCCGGGTGGTGCTCGATGCCTCCGGCCCGGCCCTCGCGGCGGCGCTCGCGGCGGAGACCCTGCCCGACCTGGTGAAGCCGAACCGGCACGAGCTGGAGGAATGGGCCGGGGCGCGGCTCGCGAGCCGCGCCGCCGTGACGGAGGCCGCCCGCGGCCTGCATCGGCGCGGCATCGCCCTCGTCGTGGTCTCGCTCGGGGCGGAGGGCGCGCTGTTCGTCGCCGGGGGGGAGGCATGGCACGCCCACCCGCCGGCGATCCCGGTGGCGAGCACGGTCGGGGCCGGCGACGCCCTGGTGGCCGGCCTCGTCGCCGGGCTGCATGCCGGGCTGCCGCTGCCCGACACCGCGCGCCTCGCCCTCGCCTTCGCCGCCGGCAAGCTGACCCGGCCCGGCGCCAACCTGCCCGACCGCGCCGCCGTCGAGGCCCTGGCGGCCTCGATCCGCATCGAACCCGTCGCCTGACAACCAAGATCATCCGAGGAGGAAACCATGGCCCAGTTGCTCGCCGTGGTCGGAGGGGGAGAGCTTCCGACGCACGCCGTTCTCGCCGTCGAGGCCCTGCGCAAGGCGGCGAGCCGGCGCAACCAGCCGATCGCCCTCGAACTGCGCGGCCCCGGCGCCGGCACGTCGCTCACCGAGGACGCGATCCGGGGCGCGCGGGCGGTGCTGCTGGTCGGCTCGGGCGACCTCGGCGAGGGCCGGTTCGAGGCCCTGCACCGGGCGCGGGCGGCACTCGCCGACGTGCTCGCCGATGCCGGCGCGGTGCTCGACCGGGCCCTCGGCGGCGCGCCTGCGGCGGCCGACGCTCCCGTTGGAGCCGCTCCCAAAAGAATCGTCGCGATCACCTCGTGCCCGACCGGCATCGCCCACACCTTCATGGCGGCGGAGGGCATCCAGGCCGCCGCCGCGGCGCTCGGCCACGCGGTCCGGGTCGAGACGCAAGGCTCGGTCGGCGCCCGCGACGCCCTCACGCCCGACGAGATCGCCGCGGCCGACCTCGTGCTGATCGCCGCCGATACCGGGGTCGACCGCAGCCGATTCGCCGGCAAGCGGCTCTACGCCACCACCACCAAGGCGGCGATCCGCGACGGCAAGGGGCTGATCGCCACCGCCCTCGCCGGGGCGCAGGTGCAGGCGGCCTCGGGCGCCTCGGCGGACGGGCCCGCCCGCCCCGCCGCCGCCGAGCGCAAGGCCGGCGCCTACAAGCACCTCATGACCGGCGTGTCGTTCATGCTGCCCTTCGTGGTGGCGGGGGGCCTCCTCATCGCGCTGGCCTTCGCGGTCGGCGGCATCGACGCGATGGCGCCCGGCCAGGCCGGCACCCTCGGCTACGCGCTCGGCGAGATCGGCGCCAAGGGCGCCTTCGCGCTCATCGTTCCGGCGCTCGCCGGCTACATCGCGTACTCGATCGCCGACCGGCCCGGCATCGCGCCGGGCATGATCGGCGGCATGCTGGCGGCCAATCTCGGGGCCGGGTTCCTCGGCGGCATCGCGGCGGGGTTCATCGCCGGATACACCGCCGCGTTCCTCAGCTGGTCGATCCGACTGCCGAAGAACCTGGAGGGCTTGAAGCCGGTCCTGATCCTGCCGCTGCTCGCCACCCTGGTGACCGGCCTGATGATGGTCTACGTCGTCGGCGTTCCGGTGGCCGCCCTCCTCTCGGCCCTGACCGGCTGGCTCAGGGGCATGCAGGGCACCAGCGCGCTGCTGCTCGGGCTGGTGCTCGGCGGCATGATGGCGGTCGACATGGGCGGGCCGATCAACAAGGCGGCCTACGCCTCCGCCGCCGCCCTGATCGCCTCGGGCGTCACCGCGCCGATGGCGGCGGTGATGATCGGCGGCATGACCCCGCCGCTCGGCATCGCGCTCGCCACCCGGCTGTTCCCGGCCCGCTTCACCGCGCCGGAGCGCGAGGCGGGCGCCGCCGCCGCGGTGCTCGGCGCCGCCTTCATCACCGAGGGCGCGATTCCGTTCGCCGCCGCCGACCCGCTGCGGGTGATTCCCGCGATGGTGGCGGGGTCGAGCCTCGCCGGCGCGGTGGCGCTGGGGCTCGGGGTCGAGCTGAAGGTGCCCCATGGCGGCCTGTTCGTGCTGCCGATCCCCAACGCGGTCACCAACCTGCCCGGCGCCGTCCTGGCCCTGGCGGTCGGCACCGTCGTCACCGCGCTCGCGGTCGGATTGCTCAAGAAGCGCGCCGCCTGATACCGACGGCCCGAGGTGCCGACGCATCGGGCCGTTGAACCATCTCGAATTTTCGATGCCAAGCCGGAGGCTGGGCGGACATTCGGGAGCGCGCCGTACGAGGATCGTGCCACGGGCCGGATCCTCCTACGGCGCCCCTCACCCAACGGGAGGACCGCATCGGACCGGCTGCCGGCAATCGAACCGCACCGCATCGTATCGCCCGAGAGCGATCAGAGCCGGGACCCGACCTTGCCCTGCCCCAGTGCCGGGCCGGTGCCGCGCGCCGGTGATCCGGGCGCGGCCAGGGCGGCGGGTGATTAACGTCATCGTCACCGCTGGCATGCAACAGATCGCACGGCAACCGCTACGCGAGAGCGAACACGACATGCCGCCAGTGGAGATCGGTGTCCGGTGTGGTCCGGCGACCGGAGGCCCGCCACCGGGTTCCGGGATCGGACAGCCGCGCCCGGCCGCGTGAGGCAGTCCACACAGAAAGCCACCTCGATGGATGTGCTGCTCGTCGATGACAGCTCCACCATGCTGCTGAGGCTCCGCCGGCTTCTCGAGGCGGAGGACGGCGTCGCCGTCGCGGCGTTCCAGGATCCCGGCGTGGCCCTGTTGGAGGCCCGGACCCGCGCGTTCGACCTCGTCCTGATCGACTACGACATGCCCGGGATGGACGGCGTCACGTTCATCCGCCACAGCCGGGCGATCCCGCACTACGCCCGCGTCCCGATCGTGATGATCACCAGCAGCGTCGGCGACGCGGTGCGGCTCGAGGCGCTCGAAGCCGGGGCGACGGACTTCCTGGACAAGCGGACCGACGGCGTCGAGCTGAGCGTGCGGCTGCGCAACGTCGTCCGCCTCGCCTCCGCCGTGCGCCGCCTCGACGATCAGGCGGTCTGGCTCGCCGGCGAGGTCGAGAAGGCGGTTCGCACGCTGCGCGAGCGGGAGGAGGAGATCATCTTCCGCCTGTCGCTGGCCGTCGAGTACCGCGACAACGACACCGGCGACCACACCTGGCGGGTCGCGCGCTACAGCCAGGTCATGGCCGAGAGCCTCGGCCTGCCGCAGGAATTGTGCCGCCGCCTGTACCTCGCGGCCCCGCTGCACGACGTCGGCAAGGTCGCGATCCCGGACGGCATCCTGCTCAAGAACGGCCGCCTGACCGACGAGGAGTTCGCCGCCATCCGCACCCATGCGGAGATCGGCAGGCGCATCCTCGGCGACAGTTCCTGCGAACTGATCCGGCTCGCGGCCACGATCGCCGAGGCCCACCACGAGAAGTGGGACGGCAGCGGCTATCCCAACGGCTGGGCCGGCGAGGCGATTCCGCTGGCCGCCCGCATCGTGGCGGTGGCCGACGTGTTCGACGCCCTCACGACCGCCCGCCCCTACAAGGACGCGATGCCGTTCGAGGACGCCCTCGACTGCCTGCGCCAGGAGAGCGGGCGCCACTTCGATCCGGCCTGCATCGACGCCTTCGTCCGTCGCTGGCCGGAGGTGCTCGCCATCGCCCGGGCGGCCAGCGGTGCCCGGCCGCGGGTCTCCGGCGGCGCGACCGAGCCGTGGAAACGCAGCCCCGAGCTGTTGCGGGAGATCGACGTCCCGCCCGACCGCCTGCCGCAGGCTGCGGAGTAGCCGCCCCCCGGAGCAGCCGGCCGGCGAGCGCCCCGGGGACCACCGTGCTCATCCGGAGCCGGGCGGAGGTCGCCGCCGATCCTCCGCGGCGCGCTGTTGCAACACTGTTACAATCACAGCCAATGAGAGGCGCGCGGCACGGACGCGCTTGCCTTCGGACCCCCGCATCGCGCATCCGTAACGTTATATCATTCGTACGGTTGCTCCATGCCGCTCCGCCCGCACCGCGTCCTCCTGACCGGCACCGCCCTCGCGGTCCTCTGCCCTGCCCCGGCCGCCCGGGCGCAGGACGTGCGCCTGGACGAGATCGTCGTGTCGTCGCCGAGCCCGATCGTGGCCGCCCCGGCGGGCAGCGCCGTGCGGGCGGCGTCGCCGTTCCAGGCCGGCGTGCTGCCGGTCGTCGCCAACACCTTCTCGCCGGTGACGGTGGTGACCGACGCCGACATCGTCCGCGAGCAGCCGCGCACCCTCGGCGACGCCCTGTTCGACCGCCCCGGCCTGTCGGCGACCACCTACGCCCCCGGCGCCGCGTCGCGGCCGATCATCCGCGGCCTCGACACGACCCGGGTGCGGATCCAGGAGAACGGCATCGGCTCGCAGGACGTCTCGGATCTCGGCGAGGATCACGCCGTGCCGATCAATCCGCTCGTCAACCGGCGCATCGAGGTGATCCGCGGCCCGGCGGCCCTGCGCTACGGTTCCCAGGCGATCGGCGGCGTCGTCTCGGCCGAGAACGACCGCATCCCGACCGTCATCTCGCCGAACGGCGTCGCCGCGCAGGTGCTCGGCGGCTACTCGGCGGTCGACAACGGCCGCAACGGCGCCGCGACCCTGGAGGCCGGCGGCGAGAACGTCGTGATGCACCTCGACGGGTTCCGCACCGCAGCCGACAGCTACAGCACGCCGCTCGGCGTGCAGCGCAACTCCGCCAACGAATCCCAGGGCGGCGCGGTCGGGATGTCCTACGTGTTCGACCGCGGCTTCGTCGGCCTGTCGTTCAGCCACTACGACGCGCTCTACCAGATCCCCGGCGGCGAGGCCGCCGAGAACCGCACCCGCCTCGACCCGACCCAGGACAAGCTCCAGGCCAGGGGCGAGTACCGCCCCCTCGACGGGCCGTTCGCGGCGATCCGGTTCTGGCTCGGCGGCGCGACCTACCGGCACAACGAGATCGGCATCGGCGAGGACGGGATCGACGGCATCCAGGCGACGTTCAAGAACCGGCAGGCGGAAGGGCGGATCGAACTCCAGCACGTCCCGGTGGTGCTGCCCTTCGGCACGCTGACCGGCGCGCTCGGCTTCCAGAGCGACCGGCGGGTGATCGCCACCCAGGGCGAGGGCTTCCTGCCGCCGACCGATTCGCGCAGCACCGCCGGCTACCTGTTCGAGGAGCTGGCGCTGCCGACCGGCACCCGGCTCCAGGCCGCCGGCCGCATCGAGGGCGCCCGCTCCACCGGGCTCGCGACCCGGTTCCCGGCCGACTACCTGCCGGTCGAGGGCGTGGAACCGCCGGAGGTCGGCCGCCGCCGGCACTTCGCGCCGAAGAGCGCGAGCTTCGGCATCCTCCAGGACCTGCCGAACGACTTCGTGGCGAGCCTCACCGGCCAGTACGTCGAGCGCGCGCCCTCGGCCTTCGAGCTGTATTCCCGCGGGCCGCACGACGCGACCGGGACCTTCGAGATCGGCGACCCCAACCTGCGGCGCGAGCGCGCCCGCACGATCGAGGCGAGCCTCCGCCGGGCGGTCGGCCCGTTCCGGTTCGACGCCACCGGCTACTACACCCGCTACACCGGCTTCATCTACAAGCGCCTGACCGGCAACCGCTGCGACGACGATTTCTCGAGCTGCGGCAGCGGCGACGAACTCGACCAGATCGTCTACTCGCAGCAGAACGCGACCTTCTACGGTGCCGAGATCGCCGCCCAGCTCGACGTCGTGCCGGTCGGCAACGGCTTCGCCGGCATCGAGGGGCAGTTCGACTCCGTGCGGGCGACCTTCGACGACGGCACCAACGTGCCGCGCATCCCGCCCTACCGGGTCGGCGGCGGCGTCTTCGTGCGCGCGGACGGCTGGTTCGCCCGCCTGAACCTGCTGCACGCCTTCTCGCATACCCAGACGGCACCGTTCGAGACCTTCACTCCCGGCTACAACAACCTGCGCGCCGAGGTGAGCTACACGAAGCCCCTCGACCCCTCGGTCTACGGCGCCAGCGAGGTGACGCTCGGCCTCCAGGGCAACAACCTGCTCGACGACGTCATCCGCAACTCGGCCTCGTTCAAGAAGGACGAGATCGTGCTGCCGGGGCGCAACGTGCGGCTGTTCCTGACCGCCCGGTTCTGAACCGGGCCGGGCCCTACCAGCCCGGCTCCGGGTCGCCGTCGTCGCGCCGTCGTGAGGTCGCCAGGAGATCCGGCGCGAGGCGCCGCAGGCCGGCCGGCAGCGCCGAGAGGTCGCTTCCGTCGAAGCTCAGGTTCGGCAACCGCTCCGTGACCAGGGCCGCCACGAGCCTCGCCTGTCCGAGGTCGCGCCGGCGCTTGGCCGGCTCGCGATCCGCTCGCCCCGCCAGCCAGGCCTTGTGGAGGGCGAAGGCGCGCGGATCGGGAGCGACCATCTCGACGGGATAGCCGCGCTCGTCGATGACCACGGCCCGGCACGTCGGCGCGTTCACGAGCCAGGCGAGGCCCTCGATCTCGACGGCGTGCAGGTCGTTCCCGCCTCCGAGGCTCGTGCGCCCGGACGACGGGAACCGGTCCCGCGGCATCGGCGTGATGAGATCGACCATGAAACCGTCACGGTTGACGGCACGATAGCTCCGCTGCCCCAAGGGAGCGAACGAGGCATCGACCCGGCGAACCGGGCGTCGAGTTCCCGGCGAACCGACTGGTAGCCCGCGAGAACCTGCTCGGCGTCGATGCCCTGGCGGATCTGGTCGTGGCGCAAGTCCCTGAAGTGCATGGCCTTAACCCTCGAATGCACCGAACTCGCCCAGCGGGGGTTAAGATGTGCGGGATCGGGCAGCGGCGGGCAAGAGGCAGGCTGCCGGCGAACGGGGAGCGCCCTCCCGCAGGGCCTCCTGCCCATGGGCGGGTGGCGGGCGCGGCGGCACTCTGCTAGCGGCCCGCACAGGACGGCCGGCTTCCCGGCCGCGGGAGGCCCGGGCAGCGATGACATCCACCACGGCGGACGCGCCGACGACGAACCAGCGGGCGCCCGGATGGCTGTCGCGCGAGGCCATCGTGGCCGGGCCCGGCTTCAACCGCTGGCTGGTGCCGCCGGCGGCGCTGGCGATCCATCTCTGCATCGGCATGTCCTACGGGCTGTCGGTGTTCTGGCTGCCGCTGTCGCGGGCGCTGAGCGTCGGCCGGCCGGCGCCGGCGGCCTGCCCGGACATGAGCCTCCTCACCGCCCTCGTCACCACGACCTGCGACTGGCGCATCAGCGACCTCGTGATGGTGTTCTCGATCGGCATCGTCGTGCTCGGCATCTCGGCCGCCCTGTTCGGCGGCTGGCTCGAACGGGCCGGCCCGCGCAAGGCCGGCCTCGTCGCCGCCCTGTGCTGGGGCGGCGGCTTCCTGGTCGGGGCGCTCGGCGTCCGGCTTCACCAGCTCTGGCTGGTCTGGCTCGGGATCGGCCTGATCGGCGGCATCGGCCTCGGCCTCGGCTACATCTCGCCGGTCTCGACCCTCATCAAGTGGTTCCCGGACCGGCGCGGCATGGCCACCGGCATGGCGATCATGGGCTTCGGCGGCGGCGCGATGATCGGCTCGCCGCTCGCCGACGGCCTCATCCGGAGCTTCCGCGGCGCCGACGAGGCCGGCGTCTGGCAGACCCTGGCGGTGATGGGCGCCGGCTATCTCGTGTTCATGCTCGGCGGGGCCTTCGGCTACCGGGTGCCGCCCGCCGGCTGGCAGCCCGAGGGCTGGACGCCGCCGGCGGCGCGGGGCGCGATGGTCGCCGCCGGCCACGTTCACCTGCGCGACGCCCACCGGACCCCGCAATTCTGGCTGCTGTGGCTGGTGCTCTGCCTCAACGTCTCGGCCGGGATCGGGGTGCTGGCGCTGGCCTCGCCGATGCTCCAGGAGATCTTCGGCGGGCGGCTGATCGGCGTGCCGGGCGTCGGGCTCGGCCAGCTCGATCCCGGGCAGCGCTCGCAGGTCGCCGCGATCGCGGCCGGCTTCGTCGGCCTTTTGTCGCTGTTCAACATCCTCGGCCGCTTCTTCTGGGCCTCGCTGTCCGACCGGATCGGGCGCAAGGCCACCTACGCGATCTTCTTCGGCCTCGGGCTCGCGCTCTACGCCGCGGCGCCGTGGGCCGCCGGCCTCGGCGCGACGGCGCTGTTCGTGGCGTTCCTGTGCGTGATCCTGTCGATGTATGGCGGCGGCTTCGCCACCATCCCGGCCTATCTCGCCGACGTGTTCGGCACGCAGTTCGTCGGCGCGATCCACGGCCGCCTGCTCACCGCGTGGTCGACCGCCGGCGTGGTCGGCCCGCTCATCGTGACGGCGATCCGCCAGCATCAGGCCGATGCCGGGCTGGAGGGCGCCCCGCTCTATGCCCGCACGATGCTCGTGCTCGCCGCCCTGCTGGGAGCCGGTTTCGCCTGCAACCTCGCGGTCCGGCCCCTGGCCCGGCACTGGTTCATGGCCGAGGCGGCGCCGGCCTCCGCCGGGACGGGGGCGGCCGCGGGAGCCCGGGGCATCGGCCGCGGCGGCCTCACCCCGGCCGCCATCCTCGCCTGGGCGGTCGTCGGGCTGCCGATCCTGTGGGGCATCTGGGTCACGCTGACGAAGGCGCTGATCCTGTTCCGCTGACCGGCGCCGAGTCCCGCCGACCGGCGCCAAGTCCCGCTGAACAGCGCCAAGTCCCGCCGACCGGCGCCAGGTCCCGCCGACCGGCGCAAGGCACGGCTGCGGCCGTGCCCGAATCCGTCCGCGGCTCAGAACTCGGCGCCGAACCGCACCCGCAGGGCGTGCCGCGGGAACTGGCTCAGGTTGAAGGTCTGCCGGCCGTAGCCCGGGTCGCGGTCGTGGCCGTAGACCTGGGTCGCGGCCGCCACCGTGAGGAAGAACTTGTCCTGGACCTGGAAGTGCAGCACCGGGCCGACGAAGGCCGCATCGCCGTCGAAGCGGTCGAGGGCCGCGCCGTCATAGGCCCGGGCGTAGCGGACCTCCGGCCCGAGGAAGACGTGCTCGCCGAGCCGCGCCATCAGGCTGCCCGACAGGGCGAGCGTCGAGCTGCGCTCGACCTCGCCCGAGCCCCGCCGGCGCGCGACCTGGGGATCGTAGGTCAGGTTGAGTCCGGCCCACAGCCTGTCGGGGATCAGGCGGGCATCGGCGATGAGCCGCGCGTCCATGCTGAGCACGTCGCCGCCGGTGCCCTCGACCGGGTCGACCCGGGCCCATTGCGGCTCGGCCTGGAGCGCGAGGCCGAACGGGCTGTCGTCGGTGCGCTTGTGGAACTGGTATTTCAGCTCCAGCGAGCCGCCGTTGAACGTCCCGGCCGACTTGTCGGCGAGGTCGGCGATGTTGCGCTGGCTGCGGGTATCGAGCCACAGGCCCGGCTCGATGCTGAACTGGTCGGAGACATCGACCTGATAGCTCAGCAGCGGCTGCGCCGCGGCGTAACCCGAGGATCCGGGACCGGCCCGGCGCTTGCTGAACCTGCCGATCGTGTCGAAGATCACCTCCTGCTCGCCCTTCTTGCCGACGTCGGCGCCCTCGGTGAAGCCGAACAGATTCTCGGTGTCGACCTTGTCCTCCTTGCGGTCGTCGTCCCTCCCGCCACCCTGGGCCGCGGCTTGCGGCACCGGAAGGAGGAGGAGCAGGGCGAGGCCGAGGTCCCGGATCTGCCGCATCCGCGGCCGGCCTTCCTGGCGCTTCAGGGTCATACGCATAGTCCGCCCCGGCGATGGGGCAACCCGTTGCCGATCCGTCCTGATAGGTTCGCGCCGCCGCGGAGGCCAACCTTAATCCCGGCTCCGGGGCGGGGAACTCGCGTTTTCGGCGAGGTGAGCCCGGGCGACCACAACCCAGCCGCGCAGTCGCCAACCCGGCTGGAATCGGCTGCGGCACCCCAGGGACAGGACGACATGATACGTTGTCCCACGTCCAGATCAGCGATGGATCACGCCATGACCACGCAGCCGCACTCGCTGGAATATTTCGGATCGGACCGGGATTATTTCTGGAACGACGATTACCTCGACCTTCTGGCCGCCCGGCTGGGTTTCGCGGGCGTGCGGTCGGTCCTCGACGTGGGCTGCGGCGTCGGTCATTGGACGCGCCTGATCGCGCAGCGCCTTCCCGATGGCGCGTCCGTGACGGGCGTCGACTTCGAGGCGGCTCACGTCGAGACCTTCCGGGAGACGGCGATGGCCGCCCTGGCCGCGCGGGGCCTCGCCGTGACGGGCGTCCGGGCCAGCGCGTACGGGCTTCCCGCACCCGCCGACGCCTTCGATCTCGTGACCTGCCAGACGCTGCTGCTCCATCTGCAGGAGCCGTCCAGGGCGCTGGGCGAGATGGTGCGGGTGACGCGTCCGGGCGGACTCGTCCTGTGCGCGGAGCCGAACAACCTCGTCGCGCGGCTGCCGGTCACCTGCCTGATGGGCGAGATGGAGGACGAGGCGGTCGTCCGCCTCGCCGAGTTCGCGTTCCGCCATGCCGTCGGCCGGGCCCGGAGGGGCCTGGGCGACGAATGCATCGGCGAACGCCTGCCCGGCCTGTTCGCCGCCGCCGGCCTCACGGGGATCCAGGTCTGGCTCTGCGACAAGGCGGCGGCGGTGTTTCCACCCTACGACACCGACGAGCAGGTGGCGGCCTTCGGCGCGTCCTCGCGCTGGCGGAAGGAGGGCAAGGGGCCGTTCGACCGGGAGGAGATGCGCCGGAGCGTTCTCGCGGGAGGCGCCGATCCGGACTTCTTCGATCGCGCGTGGGCGGATCACCTCCGGCTCGACGACCGGATCGCGGCGGCGGCCGAGCGCGGCACGTGGCACACGGCGGGCGGAACCTTGTTCTACGTCGTCGCCGGCCGAAAGCCGGGGTGAGTCCTGCAACCCGGCCGCGCTCCGGCCCCGACCCTAACCCTGCGGCCGCGGCCGGGCCTTGCGGCGCAGGGCCGTCTCCTGCTCCCGCCGCTTCGGCAGCTCGCGGTGGGCCTGATCGCGGCCCGGCAGGTAGGGCCTGGGCCAGTGCTGGTTGCGGGCGTCGTACCAGCCGGCGGCCTCGCGGGTGAAGGCGGGGTTCCACAGGTGCGGCCGGCCGAGCGCCACGAGGTCGGCGCGGCGGGTGTGCAGGATCGTGTTGACCTGCGCCGCCTCGGTGATGGCGCCGACCGCCATGGTGGCGAGGCGCGGCACGTTGCGGATCACCTCGGCGAACTGGACCTGGAACATCCGGCCGTAGACCGGCTGCTGGTCGGCCACCGTCTGCCCGGCCGAGACGTCGATCAGGTCGCAGCCGGCCTGCGCGAAGCCCTCGGCGATCGCCACCGTGTCGGCCTCGCTGATCCCGCCCTCGCTCCAGTCGGTCGCCGAGATGCGGACCGACATCGGCCGCTCCCCGGGCCAGACCTCGCGCATCGCGGAGAAGACTTCGAGCGGGTAGCGCAGGCGGTTCTCGATCGACCCGCCATACGCGTCGGTCCGCCGGTTGGTCAGCGGCGACAGGAACGAGGCGAACAGGTAGCCGTGGGCGCAGTGCAGCTCCAGCATGTCGAAGCCGGCCCGGGCCGCGCGGCGTGCCGCGCTCACGAACTCGTCGCGGATGCGGTCCATGCCGGCGCGGTCGAGGGCGGCGGGCACCTGACTGACGCCGTCGAGGTAGGGGATATCCGAGGCCGAGACCAGCGGCCAGTTGCCGTCCGGCAACGGGTGGTCCATCCGCTCCCAGCCGAGCTGGGTCGAGCCCTTGCGCCCGGCATGGCCGAGCTGCATCGCGATCCGGCTCGCGCTGTGGGCGTGGACGAAGTCGACGATGCGGGTCCACGCCGCCTCCTGCGCGTCGCTCCACAGCCCGGTGCAGGCCGGGGTGATGCGGGCATCCGGCGACGGGCAGGTCATCTCGGTGAAGACGAGGCCGGCGCCGCCGAGCGCGTGCGAGGTGTAGTGCACGAAGTGCCAGTCGGTCGGCACGCCGTCCGGCCCGGCCGAGTACTGCGCCATCGGCGCCATCGCGACGCGGTTTTGCACCTCCATGCCGCGCAAGGTGAACGGCGTGAACATCGGGGTCGGGCGGGTGCGGCTGTGATCCTGCCCGGTCTCGCGCCGCACCCGGGCGTAGAAGGCGTCGTCCACCCTCGCCACGAAGGCGGGATCGCGCACCACGAGGTTGTCGTAGGTGATCGCCTTGGCCCGGCACATCACCACCATCGCGAACTGCTCCGGCTCCATGTCCCACGACCGGTTCATGTGCTCGAACCACGCCAGCGACACGTCGGCATTGTGCTGGGTGATCTCGCACGGGCCGCGCCGGGCCTCGTCGTAGGCGGCGAAAGCGTCGTCCACGCTCGTCTCGCCGTGGGCCACGACCGCGTCGGACAGCGCGATGGCGCATTCCATCGCGAGCTTGGTGCCCGAGCCGATCGAGAAATGCGCCGACGCCTTGGCGTCGCCGAGCAGCACGATGTTGCCGTGCGACCAGTTCCGGCACGCGATGCGCGGGAAGCGGCGCCAGTGCGAGCGGTTGAGCAGCAGCGGGTGGCCCTGCAACTCCTCGGCGTAGAGCGCCTCCAGCACCCGCCGCGAGCCCTCCTCGTCGAACTCCGTGAAGCCGTGGCCCTGCCAGCACGCCTCGTCCATCTCGAAGATCCAGGTCGAGCGGCCGGGCTCGTACTGGTAGGTGTGGGCGCAGATCACGCCGTGCGGGGTCTCGCGGAAGAAGTAGTTGAACTCGTCCATCGGACGGGTCGAGCCCATCCAGCAGAAGCGGTTGGAGGCCATCCGGATCTCGGGCCCGAACGCCTCGGCGTAGTGCTCGCGGATGCGCGAGTTGACCCCGTCGGCCGCGACCACGATGTCGGAATCGGGAAACCGCGCCGCGATCTCGCCCGGCGGCACCGCCTCGCCGAAATGCAGCACGACACCTTCCTCGCGGCAGCGCTCCTGGAGGATGGCGAGCAGCCGCACCCGCGACATGCCGGCGAAGCCGTTGCCGCCGCAGCGCATCTCGACGCCCTGCTTGTGGATCGCGACGTCGTCCCAGTACGCGAACTCGCCCTTGATCCGCTCGAAGGACGGCCGGTCGCGCGACAGGAACTCGTGCAGGGTCTCGTCGGAGAACACCACGCCGAAGCCGAACGTGTCGCCGTCGCGGTTCTGCTCGCGGACCTCGACGGTCCAGTCCGGCCGCCGCTTCCTGGTCAGCAGGGCGAAGTACAGCCCGCCGGGCCCGCCGCCGATCACCGTGATGCGCATGGACTGCCTCCCGCGGCGGCGCCCTGGCCGCCGCGATAGTTTAGGCTTGAAATGATTTCCCGCAAGACGGCACGAACGATCCCCGCCGTCGGGGCATCGCGTGATCTCGCGGTCCGGCCTCCCCCGCGGTGCGGCGCAGGCTATCGCATCGCTAATCCCCGCCAAAGACGAGATTTTCATCCCGCACTGCACAAGAACGCGGCACGGCGAAAATGAGGACGAGGGCGGTTGCCAAGAGATATTTCATACGTAAACTAATCACCGACGCCGCGGCCGGGAGCCGTGGCTTCCAGCGCCGATTCATCTTGCGCCGCGCCTGCCGACATCGGATCACCGGCCACTTCACGGGAGATCGCACCTCATGACGTCGCCGCGCAAAACCGCCTCCGGGCTTCTCGCCGCAACGCTGCTGGCGGCCCTCGTCCCGGCCGGCGGCGCCCTGGCGCAGCAGCCGGCCGGGGGCGGCAAGCTGCGGATCGGCGTCATCCTGACGCTGAGCGGCTCGGCGGCGGTGCTGGGCGAGCAGGCCCGCGACGGCTTCCTGCTCGCCGCCGACGCCATGGGCCGCAAGCTCGGCGGGCTCGACACCGAGATCGTCGTCGTCGACGACGAGCAGAAGCCCGACGTCGCCGCCAACAAGGTCCGCGAGCTGGTCCGGCGCGACAAGGTCGACTTCGTGGTCGGGCCGATCTTCTCCAACATCCTGCGCGCCATCGCGCGGCCGGCGACCGATTCCGGCAGCTTCCTCATCAGCCCGAACGCCGGCACCTCGAACTACGCCGGGGCCGAGTGCAACCCGAACCTGTTCGTCAGTTCCTACCAGAACGATCAGGTCCACGAGGTGCTCGGCAAGGTGGCGCAGGACAAGGGCTACAAGCGGGTCGTGCTGCTCGCGCCGAACTACCAGGCCGGCAAGGATTCGCTCGCCGGGTTCAAGCACTCCTACAAGGGCGAGGTCGTCAACGAGATCTACACCCCGCTCGGCCAGCTCGACTTCTCGGCCGAACTGGCGCAGATCGCCGCCGCCTCGCCCGACGCGGTGTTCGCCTTCATGCCCGGCGGCATGGGCGTCAACCTCGTGCGCCAGTACCGGCAGGCCGGCCTCAGCTCCACCCCGTTCCTGTCCGCCTTCACGGTCGACGAATCGACCCTGCCGGCGCAGAAGGACGCCGCGGTCGGCTATTTCGGCGGCGCCAACTGGGCGCCCAACCTCGACAACCCGCAATCGAAGGCGTTCGTGGCGGCCTACGAGAAGCGCTTCAACAGCGTGCCCGGCACCTACGCGATGCAGGCCTACGACGCCGCCCTGATGATCGACGCCGCCGTGCGCGCCGCCAAGGGCAACCTCGCCGACAAGGACGCGATCCGCGCCGGCCTGCGCGCCGCCGACTTCAAGTCCCTGCGCGGGGGCTTCAGGATCGGCCCCAACCACTACCCGATCCAGGACTTCTACCTCGTCAAGGCCGCCAAGCGCCCGGACGGCAAGTACGAGACCCAGGTCGTCGAGAAGGTGTTTGCGAACTACCAGGACAACTACGCCAAGGACTGCAAGATGCCGTGAGGGGGCCGGGTGGCGCCGCCATTGGTTCCACCCACCCATTTCCCGGACGACTGAAGCGAAGCGGAAGGAGATCCGGGATCCAGCCCAATAAGTCGCGAAGCGTCCGCCTTCAGCGACGGTGCCGACACACCGAGCCGCTACGCGGCACTCCTTGTGCTGGATCCCGGGTCGCATTCCGCCGACGCTGCATGCGCCCGGGAAAAGGGCGAGTTTCCCAGCCGAGCCCCCAAGGTCGCGATGCTCAACCTCTTCCTCCTCCAGGCGCTGAACGGCCTCCAGCTCGGCATCCTGCTGTTCCTGGTGGCGGCCGGCCTGACGCTGATCTTCGGGGTGATGGACCTCATCAACCTCGCCCACGGCGCGCTCTACATGGTCGGCGCCTACCTCGCCGCGACCTTCACGGCGCTCACCGACAGCTTCCTCCTCGGCCTCGCCCTCGCGCTGCCGGCCACCCTGGCGGTCGGGCTGGTGCTCGAACTCCTGGTCTTCCGCCACCTCTACGGCCGCGACCACCTCGAACAGGTGCTGGCGACCTTCGGGCTGATCCTGATCCTCAACGAGGGCGTGCGCATCGTCTGGGGTTCGGCGCCGATGAGCGTGCCGGTGCCGGAGTTCCTGTCGGGCTCGGTGCCGCTCGTCGGCACGCTGCTGTACCCGGCCTACCGCCTCGCGATCATCGCGGCGGGGCTCGCCACCGCGCTCGGCCTGCACCTCCTCGTCAACCACACCCGCCTCGGCATGCTGCTGCGGGCCGGGGCCAGCAACGGCCCGATGGTCTCGGCGCTCGGCGTCGACATCCGCCGCCTGTTCCTCGCGGTGTTCGGCCTCGGCGCGATGCTGGCGGGCTTCGCCGGCGCGATGGTGGCGCCGATCCTCTCGGTCGATCCCGGCATGGGCGACTCGGTGCTGATCCTCACCTTCGTGGTCATCGTCATCGGCGGCGTCGGCTCGGTGCGCGGCGCCTTCGTGGCCGCCCTGCTGGTCGGCCTCGCCGACACGCTCGGGCGCAGCTTCGGCCCGATCCTGCTGCGCAGCCTGATGGAGCCGGCCGCCGCCTCGCAGACCGGCCGGACCCTCGCCCCGATGCTGATCTACATCCTGATGGCCGCGGTGCTGTTCTTCCGCCCCGCCGGCCTGTTTCCGGCGCGGGGGTCGCGATGAGCGCCGGCGCTTCGCTCCCCGTGGCCCGGATCGAGGCCGCGCCGCCGCGCCGGCTCGGGGCGCTCGCCGGCCTCCTCCTCGCCCTCGTCGCCCTGGCGCTGGTGCCGGTCCTCGCCTCGGCGATCGGGGCGCCGTTCCTGGTCGTCACCGCGACCCGGATCCTGATCTTCGCCATCGCGGCCCTGTCCCTCGACCTCGTGCTCGGCTACGGCGCGATGGTGTCGTTCGGGCACGCCGCCTATGTCGGGCTCGGCGCCTACGCGGTGGCGATCCTGTCGGCCCACGGCATCCACGACCTGCTGGTCCAGTCGGCGGCGGCGGTTGCGGCTTGCGCGCTGTTCGCCCTCGTCACCGGGGCGATCTCGCTGCGCACCCGTGGCGTCTACTTCATCATGATCACCCTCGCCTTCGGCCAGATGGCGTTCTTCTTCATGGTGTCGCTCTCGGCCTATGGCGGCGACGACGGGGTGAGCCTCGACCACCGCTCGCGGGTGCTCGGCGCGCGGCTGATCGACGGCGACGTCGCGCTGTTCTACCTCGCGCTCGGCGTGCTGGCGGTGGTGTTCGTGGCCCTGCGCCTCCTCGTCGCCTCGCGCTTCGGGCGGGTGCTGCGCGGCATCCGCGAGAACGCGGTGCGCATGGAGGCGATCGGCTTCCCGGCCTTCCCCTACCAGCTCACCGCCTACGCCGTCGCCGGCGCCATCGCGGGCCTCGCCGGGGTGCTGCTCGCCAACCAGGCCGAGTTCGTCTCGCCGGCCTACATGAGCTGGCAGCGCTCGGGCGAGCTGATCGTGATGGTGGTGCTCGGCGGCATGGGCACGCTCGTCGGCGCGGTCGCCGGCGCCGCGGCGCTGATCGCGGTCGAGGAGGGGCTGGCCCACTTTTCCGAGCATTGGCGCCTCGGCCTCGGGCTGATGCTGGTGCTGCTGGTGCTCCTCGCCCGCGGCGGCATCGCCGGGCTGACCGCCCGCCTGCGCGGAGGGCGCGCGCCGTGACCCCGCTCCTCTCCGTCCGCCACCTGCGCAAGAGCTACGGCGCGCTCGCCGTCACCGACGACGTGTCCCTCGACGTGGCACCGGGCGAGCTGCACGCGGTGATCGGCCCCAACGGCGCCGGCAAGACCACGCTGATCCACCAGCTCTCCGGCGCCGCCCGCAGCGACGGCGGCGAGATCCGGCTCGCCGGCGAGGACATCACCCGGCTCGGGATGGTGGCGCGGGTGCGCCGCGGCCTCGCGCGCTCGTTCCAGATCACCTCGCTCCTCGACGGGTTCTCGGTCCTCGACAACGTCGCGCTCGCCGTCCAGGCGCGGTCGGGGTCGAGCTTCCGCTTCCTGCGCCCGGTGGCCGGCGACCGGCGCCTCAACGGCGAGGCGATGGCGGCGCTCGATCGCGTCGGCCTCGCCGACCGGGCCGGGCGGCGGGCCGGCAGCCTGTCGCACGGCGAGAAGCGCCAGCTCGAACTCGCGGTGGCGCTGGCGACCGGCGCCCGGCTGCTGCTGCTCGACGAGCCGCTCGCCGGCACCGGCCCGGAGGAATCGGCGCTTCTCGTCGGGCTGCTGCGCGACCTCAAGGCGACCCACACCCTCGTGCTGATCGAGCACGACATGGCGGCGGTGTTCGCGCTGGCCGACCGGATGAGCGTGCTGGTCTACGGACGGGTGATCGCGTCGGGCCCGCCGGACACCGTGCGGGCCGACCCGGCGGTGCGCGCCGCCTATCTCGGCGAGGAGGCCGCCTGATGCTGCGGGTCGAGAACCTCCAGAGCGCCTACGGCGATTCCCGCGTGCTGTTCGGCATCGATCTGTCCGTCGGGCGCGGCGAGGTCGTGACCCTGCTCGGCCGCAACGGCATGGGCAAGACCACGACGATCCGCTCGGTGTTCGGGCTGCTCAAGCCCCGCGGCGGCCGGGTGACGATCGACGGCGAGGACGTAACCGGCCGCCCGCCCCACGTCGTCGCCCGGCGCGGCCTCGGGCTGGTGCCGGAGGGCCGCCAGATCTTCCCGAACCTCTCCGTCGAGGAGAACCTCGTCGCGACGCATCGCGGCGGCCGGGCGGCGAAATGGACGCTGGAGGCGGTCTACCGGCTGTTTCCGCGCCTCGAGGAGCGTCGGCGCAACGGCGGCAACCAGCTCTCGGGCGGCGAGCAGCAGATGCTGGCGATCGGCCGCGCCCTGATGACCAACCCGCGCCTCGTCGTCCTCGACGAGGCGACCGAGGGGCTGGCGCCGCTGATCCGGGACGAGATCTGGGCCTGCCTGCGGGCGATCAAGGACGAGGGCGAGGCGATCCTCGTCATCGACAAGAACGTGGATGCGCTGGCCCGCTTCGCCGACCGCCACGTCGTGATCGAGAAGGGCCGGGTGGTGTGGAGCGGCACCACCGAGGCCCTGCGCACCGCCCCCGAGGTGAAGGAGCGGTTCCTTCATGTGTGACGCGCACCACCCTGACCCTCCCCCCTCTTCGGGCTGCTGTATTCTCACTTCTCCGGATGAGGCGCAGATTCTCCTCTCCCCGCGGGCGGGGAGAGGCCTTGGGGATCGGAACGATCCCACCCCCCTTGCCGGGGCGAAGGAAGCCCGCAGGGCGAGGGTGAGGGGGTGTTTACGGGGGAGCCTCCTCCGGCACCGCCCCCTCACCTTCGGCTGCCGCCTCGCATCGGCGACGACAAGGTGTGGGATCTTCGATCCCCAGACGCCCTCTCCCCGCAGGCGGGGCGAGGAGAATGCGCACGAGCCGGTGCGCGCCGCCGCTCCCGCTGGCGAACGAACGACAATGCTGCGGAGGAACACCCCATGACGATCATGACGCCCGGCGTCACCCGGGCCGGCGAGGGCATCGAGGGCATCCGCTGGGGCATCCTCGGCCAAACCTACGTGCCCAAGCAGCACAGCGAGGATTCGCTGTCCTGGCACGCGACGCTGCCGCCCGGCACCTTCGTGCCGCCGCACATCCACCCGACCCAGGACGAGTTCGTCTACATGCTCCAGGGCCGCATGACCCTGGTGCTCGACGGCGCCGAGAGCGCGGCCGAGCCGGGCGACCTGATCCGGCTGCCGCGCGGCATCCCGCACGGGCTCTTCAACCGCGGCGATTCCGACGTGACCTGCCTGTTCTGGGTCGCCCCGGCCCGGCGCCTCTACGACCTGTTCTGGGCCCTGCACAACCTCGGGCCGAACGCTGACCCGGCCGAGGTGGTGGCGGTCTCGGCCCGGCACGAGGTCGACTTCCTGCCCCCGCCCGACGCCGCCTGAGGAGGGTCCGATGAAGGCGATCATCGTCGGGGCCGGGATCGGCGGGCTCACCACCGCGCTGATGCTGCACGCCCGCGGGATCAGGGCGGTGGTGGTCGAGCAGTCGCCCGAGGTGCGCGAGGTCGGCGTCGGCATCAACACCCTGCCGCACGCGATCCGGGAACTCGCCGATCTCGGCCTGCTGCCGGCGCTCGACGCGGTCGGCATCCGCACCCGCGAGCTGGTCTACTACAACCGCCAGGGCCAGGAGGTGTGGCGCGAGCTGCGCGGAACCGACGCCGGCCACGCCGTGCCGCAATTCTCGATCCATCGCGGCCGGCTCCAGAAGGTGATCCACGACGCGGTGATCGCGCGGCTCGGGCCCGACGCCGTGCGCACCGGGCTGGCGCTCGCCGGCTTCATGCAGGACGAGGGCGGCGTCACCGCCCACTTCACCAATGCGGTGAAGGGCGATGCCGGCCTGACCCTGCGCGGCGACGTGCTGGTCTGCGCCGACGGCATCCACTCCACCGCCCGGCGCCGGTTCTACCCGGACGAGGGACCGCCGTGCTGGAACGGCGTGCTGATGTGGCGCGGCGCCGCCCCGTGGCCGGCCTGGGGCGACGGGCGCACGATGGCGATCGGCGGCGGCATGGGTGCGAAGTTCGTGCTCTACCCGATCGCCCCGATCGACGAGCGCCACCAGCTCGTGAACTGGGTCGTCAACATCAAGACCGCCGACGCCCGGGTCTCGCCGCCGCCGAAGGAGAGCTGGTCGCGCCCGGCCCAGCGCGCCCTGGTGCTGCCCCATGCCCGGCGCTTCGCCGTGCCGGGCTTCGACATCATGGGTCTGGTCGAGGCGACGACCCAGATCTTCGAATACCCGATGTGCGACCGCGATCCGCTGCCGCGCTGGACCTTCGGCCGCGTCACCCTGCTCGGCGACGCCGCCCATCCGATGTACCCGGTCGGTTCCAATGGCGCCTCGCAGGCGATCCTCGACGCCCGCGCGCTCGCCGACGCGCTCAAGCGGGCCGAGCATCCGGCGCAAGGGCTGTGGGAGTACGAGCGCGAGCGCCTGCCGAAGACCGCCGAGGTGGTGCGGCTCAACCGCGTCGGCGGCCCCGAACGGGTGATCGACGAGGCGGAGAAGCGGGCACCGGGGGGATTCTCCCGGATCGAGGACGTGCTGAGCCTCGCCGAGCGGCAGGCGATCGTCGGCGGCTATGCCGGCACCGCGGGCTTCGCCCCGCGGGTGCTGCGGGCGGTCGGCGGCTGACGGGACCGCCCCCGTGCGCGGGGGTGGACGATCACGATCGCGGCGCGGCTCCGTGCCGGGATGCTTTAAGGTTGAAATATCTGTTCGAGCAGGGACGCGCCGTGAGCAGCGACACCTCATCCCGTCACGTCCTCGTCACCGGCGCCGCCCGCGGCATCGGCCGGGCGATCGCAGCGGCCTTCGTGGCGGCGGGCGACCGGGTGACGGTGCTCGGCCGCACGCCCGAGAGCGCGGCGGCGGCCCGCGACGGCCTCGGCGCCGCCCACGCGGTCGCGGCCGACGTCAGCGATGCGGCGGCGCTCGCGGCCGCGCTCGCCGCGGCGGCCGAGGCTTCCGGCCCGGTTTCCGTGCTGGTGAGCAATGCCGGCGGCGCCGAGACCGCCCCGCTGCCACGTCTCGACGTGGCGCAGCTGCGCCGGATGATGGCGCTCAACGTCGAGCCGGTGCTGGTGGCGGCGCAGGCGGTCGCCCCGGCGATGCGGGCGGCCAGCGGCGGGCGGATCGTCACCGTCGCCTCGACCGCCGGGCTCAAGGGCTACCCCTATGTCGGCGCCTATTGCGCCGCCAAGCACGCCGTCGTCGGGCTGACCCGGGCGCTCGCCCTCGAACTCGCCGGGTCGGGCATCACCGTCAACGCGGTCTGCCCCGGCTACACCGACACCGACCTCGTCACCGGCGCCGTCGACGCGCTGGAGGCCCGCACCGGCCGCGACCGCGCGGCGCTGATGGCCGAGTTCACGAGGCACAACCCCCTCGGCCGGCTGATCCGGCCCGAGGAGGTGGCGGATGCGGTGCTGTGGCTCGCCGGGCCGGGCGCGGCGAGCGTCACCGGGCAGGCGATCGCGGTGGCGGGGGGCGAGGTATGACCGCCCTCCCGGACGACGCCGACACCCTCCCGGCCGGCGGGCGCCACCGCGACGAGCTGCGGCTGTGGCTGCGGCTGCTCACCTGCGCCAACACCATCGAGGCGGAGATCCGCCGGCGCCTGCGCGACCGCTTCGCCACCACCCTGCCGCGCTTCGACATGCTGGCCCAGCTCGACCGCTCGCCGGACGGGATCCTGCTCGGCGAGCTGTCGCGGCGGATGATGGTGTCGAACGGCAACGTCACCGGCCTCGTCGAGCGCCTGGCCCAGGAGGGGCTGATCGAGCGGCAGGTCTCGGAGACCGACCGGCGGGCGGTGCGGGTGCGCCTCACCCGCCGCGGCCGGCAGGACTTTTCCGCCATGGCGGCGGCCCATGCCGAGTGGATCGCCGAACTCGTCGGTGCCCTCGATGCCGGCGAGCGCGAGGCGCTGTCCGACCGGCTCGGGGCGCTCAAGGCGTCGGTGCGCACCGGCGCCGCCCCGAAAGCAGACACCGCGCCGCCCAACGGCGACGGACCGGACGAAACCCCCAGACCGGCAGAAACCCCCACAGAGGGAGGAACCATGAAACGCCAGAACGCCATCGCGGCACCGCTCGCCGGCTTCGCACCCGAGCACTTCCTGCTCGCGATCGAGGACGGGATCGCGACGGTCACCCTCAACCGGCCCGAGCGCAAGAACCCGCTGACCTTCGAGAGCTACGCCGAGCTGCGCGACACCTTCCGGGCGCTGCGCTTCGACGACTCCGTGAAGGCGGTCATCGTCACCGGGGCCGGCGGCAACTTTTCCAGCGGCGGCGACGTGTTCGAGATCATCGAGCCGCTGACCCGGATGGGCGCGCACGAGCTGCACGCCTTCACCACCATGACCGGCGACCTCGTGAAGGAGATGCGCGCCTGCCCGCAGCCGGTGATCGCCGCGGTCGAGGGCATCTGCGCCGGGGCCGGCGCGATCATGGCGATGGCCTCCGACCTGCGGATGGCCGGGGGCCGGCGCCAGGGTGGCGTTCCTGTTCAACCGCGTCGGCCTCGCCGGCTGCGACATGGGGGCCTGCGCGATCCTGCCCCGGATCATCGGCCAGGGCCGGGCCTCGGAGCTGCTCTATACCGGCCGGTTCATGAGTGCCGAGGAGGGCGAGCGCTGGGGCTTCTTCAACCGGCTCACCGCCGCCGGCGGGGCGCTCGACGCCGCCCGCGAGATGGCCGGCAACCTCGCCGCCGGGCCGACCTACGCCAACGGCGTCACCAAGCGCATGCTCCAGATGGAGTGGGCGATGGGCATCGACGAGGCGATCGACGCCGAGGCGATGGCACAGGCCCTGTGCATGAAGACCCAGGATTTCCGCCGGGCCTTCGAAGCCTTCGCCGAGAAGCGCAAGCCGGTCTTCGGGGGCGACTGATGCCTGACAGAAGCTTTCTCGACTGGCCGTTCCTCGAACCGCGCCACCGCCGCCTCGCCGAGGAGGCCGAAGCCTGGGCCGCCGCCCACGTCCCGGCGCTCGCCGACCACCACGACGTCGACGGCACCTGCCGCCGCCTCGCAGCAGGGATGGGCGAGGCCGGGTTCCTCGCCCACGCGGCGCCGCCGGATGGGCGCTTCGACCTGCGGGCCCTGTGCCTGCTGCGCGAGACCTTCGCCCGCCACCACGGGCTCGCCGACTTCGCCTTTGCGATGCAGGGCCTCGGCACCGGGGCGCTGACCCTGTTCGGCAGCCCCGCCCTCAAGGAGCGGGTGCTGCCCGGCGTGCGCTCCGGGCAGACGCTCGCCGCCTTCGCGCTGACCGAGCCCGAGGCCGGCTCCGACGTGGCGCAGCTCGCGCTCACCGCCCGGCCGGACGGCGACGGGGTGCGGCTCGACGGCGAGAAGACCTGGATCTCGAACGGCGGCATCGCCGCGCACTACGTCGTCTTCGCCCGCACCGGCGAGGCGCCGGGGGCCAAGGGCCTGTCGGCCTACTACGTCCCGGCCGACGCGCCGGGCCTGACGGTCGCCGAGCGCCTCGACACCATCGCGCCCCATCCGCTCGCGCGGCTGCGCTTCGAGAATTGCCGGGTGCCGGCGGAGAACCGCATCGGCGAGGCCGGGGCCGGGTTCAAGGTCGCGATGGCGGTGCTCGACGTGTTCCGCGCCAGCGTCGGCGCCGCCGCCCTCGGCTTCGCCCGCCGGGCCCTCGACGCGAGCCTGGAGCGGGCGCGCACCCGCCACCTGTTCGGCGCGCCGCTCGCCGCGATGCAACTGACCCAGACGAGCCTCGCCGAGATGGCGACCGCGGTCGATACCGCGGCGCTCCACGTCTACCGCGCCGCCTGGACCCGCGATTCCGGCGCGCCCCGCATCACCCGCGAGGCGGCGATGGCCAAGATGGTGGCGACCGAGGCCGCCCAGGAGGTCATCGACCGGGCGGTGCAACTGCACGGCGGCGAGGGCGTGCGCGCCGGCTCGATCCCCGAGACGCTCTACCGCGAGATCCGGGCACTGCGGATCTACGAGGGCGCCACCGAGGTCCAGAAACTCGTCATCGCCCGTCAGATCATCGCGTGAAGCGGGAGGCGTCCGTCATGTCGAAGAGCTGCCACGTCGACACCTACGTTCTCGACAACCTGCCGCCGCCCGGGCGGATGCCGGACTTCGTCAACCTCGACCGCTTCGGCTATCCCGAGCACCTCAACGCCACCGTCGAGCTGGTCGACCGCCACGTCGCCGAGGGGCGCGGCGGCCGCACGGCGCTGATCGGTGAGGACGCGACCTGGACCTACGCCGACCTCGCCCGGATGATCGACCGGATGGCGGCCCTGCTCACCACCCACCTCGGCCTCGTGCCCGGCGGGCGGGTGCTGCTGCGCTCGGCCAACAACCCGACCAAGGTCGCGCTCTACCTCGCGGTCATCAAGGCCGGCGGCATCGTGGTGGCGACGATGCCGCTGCTGCGCGCCCGCGAGCTGGTGCCGATCCTCGACAAGGCCCGCATCGCCCTGTGCCTGTGCGACCAAAAACTCGCCGAGGCGCTGGTCGAGGCCGCGGGCGAGGCGGCACTGACGCCCCGGATCGTCACCTGGGCCGGCACCGCCGGCGGCGAACTCGGCGCGCTCCTGGCCGACGCGCCCGAGAGCTTCACGCCGCCGCCGACCCGGGGCGACGATCCCTGCCTGCTCGGCTTCACCTCCGGCACCACCGGCGTGCCGAAGGCGACGATCCACTACCACCGCGACCTGCTGGTGATCTGCGATTCCTACGCCCGCGAGGTGCTGCGGGCCGGGCCCGACGACGTGTTCATCGGCTCGCCGCCGCTCGCCTTCACCTTCGGCCTCGGCGGGCTGGTGCTGTTTCCGTTCCGCATCGGCGCCTCGGCGGTGCTCCTGGAGAAGGCCGGCCCGTTCGACCTCGCGGCGGCGGTGGAGCGCCACCGGGCGACGGTCCTGTTCACGGCGCCGACCGCCTACCGGGCGATGCTCGGGCGCGTCCGCGAGTTCGACCTGTCGTCCCTGCGCAAGTGCGTCTCGGCCGGCGAGACCCTGCCGGTGCCGACCTTCGAGGCGTGGCGGCGGGCGACCGGGCTGACGCTGATGGACGGCATCGGCGCCACCGAGATGCTGCACATCTTCATCGCCGCCCGCGAGGACGAGATCCGCCCCGGTGCCACCGGCAAGCCGGTGCCGGGCTACGAGGCCCGGGTGATCGACGACGCGGGCCGGCCCTGCCCGCCGGGCGTGCCCGGCCGCCTCGCGGTGCGCGGCCCGATCGGCTGCCGCTACCTCGCGGACGAGCGCCAGACCCACTACGTCATCGACGGCTGGAACGTCACCGGCGACACCTATTGCCAGGACGAGGACGGCTATTTCTGGTTCCAGGCCCGCAGCGACGACATGATCGTTTCGGCCGGCTACAACATCGCCGGGCCGGAGGTGGAGGCGAGCCTGCTCGCCCACCCGGCGGTGGCCGAGTGCGGCGTGGTGGCGGCGCCCGACGGCGAGCGCGGCCGCATCGTCAAGGCCTACGTGGTGCTCGCCGACGGCTGCACCGGCGACGCCGCCCTGGTCGAGGCGCTGCAGGAGCACGTCAAGCGCGACCTCGCGCCCTACAAGTATCCCCGCGCCGTCGCCTTCGTGCCGGCGCTCCAGAAGACCGAATCCGGAAAGCTGCAACGCTTCGCCCTGCGCCAGCAGGCGGAGCGCGAAGCCGCGAACCAGGGAGCCACGCCGTGACCGCCACCCAGACCCGCCCGCGGGACGAGGACGCCGAGACCCTGGAAATGCTCCAGCCCGCCGGCTGGCGCAAGCCGCGGGGCTATTCCAACGGCGTCAAGGCGCGCGGCGCCCTGGTGCTCACCGGCGGCCTCGTCGGCTGGGACGAGAACGAGGTTTTTGCCGAGGGCTTCGTCGCCCAGGTCGAGCGGACGCTCCGCAACATCCTGGCGGTGGTGGCCGAGGCCGGTGGCGGGCCGGAGCACGTCGCGCGGCTGACCTGGTACGTGCGCAGCATCGACACCTACCGCGCCGCGCTCGCCGACCTCGCCCCGGTCTACCGCCGGGTGATGGGCCGGCACTACCCGGCGATGGCGCTCGTGCAGGTCGCCGGCCTCGTCGAGCCGGAGGCGCTGGTGGAGATCGAGGCGACGGCGGTGGTGCCGGAGTGAGAGCCGGGCGTCTGCGCCGGCCACCGAAGCGAGGACGGGCCGCGTTTGACGCCCTTCCTTTTCCCGGGCGCATGCAGCGATGGCGGAATGCGACCCGGGATCCAGCATAGGAACTGCCGCGAAGCGGCTCAGCGTGTCGGCATTGTCGCTGCATTCGGACGCTTCGCGACTCCTTGTGCTGGATCCCAGGTCTCCTTCCACTTCGTTTCAGTCGCGTAGGCCCGTTCCGGGCCCGGAAAGGGGAGATGCGATGCCAGAACAAGACAGTTTCAACGATCCTCTCGCCGATCCGCGAGGGTCCGGCAGGATCGTACTGACCTGATCGTAGCGCCAAGCGTGTGCCCGCCCCATGGATGACGCCCTGTTCGCCGACCTGACACGAAGCCTGGAGCAGGCCGCGGTGCACGCGCGCGGCGAGAGCGTGCCCGGCCTGCGCGTCCACGTTCCACGCGAGGTGGGCGAAGCTGGTCCCGACATGGGATCGTCCGGTCCTGCCCGCGGCGATCCGGCCTCCGGTCGAGAAGACGCCGAGCGTCCCGACCTGAGCACAACCGAGCCCCCGCGATGACCCTCGACCTCTGGCACCCCGACGAGGCCACCCTCGGCCCCCTCGACCCGGCCTACGACAATGCCGGCGCGATTCCCGGCGCCCGGGAGTATCCGCCGCGCTGGACCGCCCGGGCGGCGGCGTTCCGGCGCGAGCTGGCCGCCGCCGGCCGGGCCGACCTCGACCGGCGCTACGGCGACGGCGAGCGACAGGTCTACGACCTCTTTCGGCCGAACGGCGCCCCCGCCGGGCTCGCGGTGTTCGTGCATGGCGGCTACTGGAAGGCGTTCGACCAGTCAGTGTGGTCGCACCTCGCCGCGGGCGCACTGGCGCGGAGGTTCTGCGTGGCGCTGCCGCGCTACACCCTGTGCCCGCAGGCCCGCATCGCCGACATCACGGCCGAGATCGGGGCCTTCCTCGATCACGTCGCCGGTGAGGTGGCGGGGCCGATCCGGCTGTCGGGCCACTCGGCCGGCGGGCATCTCGTGACCCGGATGCTGTGCACCGACGCCCCGCTCGCCCCCGCCACCGCCGCCCGCATCGACCGGGCGGTGTCGATCAGCGGCGTCCACGACCTGCGCCCGCTCCTCGGCACGGCGATGAACGCGGTCCTGCGCCTCGACCCCGACGAGGCGCGCCGCGAGAGCCCGGCGCTGCTCGAACCGCGCCCCGGAGCGACGCTGATCGCCGTCGCGGGCGGCGACGAGCTGCCGGAGTTCCGCCGCCAGACCGCGCTGATGGCCAATGTCTGGCACGGGCTCGGCGTGACGACCCGCGCGGTCGCGGTGCCGGGCCGGCACCATTTCGACGTCATCGACGAGTTGGAGAACCCGGACAGCGCGATGGTGGCGGCCCTGGCCGGCTCAGGCTGAGAGCCACGCCGCCGCGACCGCCTCGATCGTCGCCGCGCGGGGCGCCCGGACGGCACCGGGCGTCGCCGAGAAGCGCGGCGCCGGGGCGGGCTGCCAGCCGCCCTCCCCTGCCGCGACGTAGGTCCCGCGTGCCCTGAGGTGCGGGTGGTGCGGTGCCTCGGAGAGCGACAGCACCGGCGCGAAGCACACGTCGCTGCCCTCGAACAGCCGGTCCCACTCGTCGCGGCTGCGGGTCAGGAACAGCGCCTCCAGCCGGGCGTGCAGGCGCGGCTGGATCTCCGGGTCGTCGCGGCGGGCGAAGTCGGGGTCGTCGGCGAGCCCGGTGAGGCGCAGGAACTCGGCGTGGAATTGCGGCTCCAGCGGCCCGATGGCGACGTGCTCGCCGTCCCGGCAGGCATAGGTGCGGTAATAGGGCCTGCCGCCGTCGAGGAGGTTGCCGCCGCGGCCGTCCCGCCACGTCCCGCGCGAGGCCATGTCGCAGAACATCGCCATCAGCGAGGCGGTGCCGTCGCAGATCGCCGCGTCGACCACCTGCCCGCGCCCGGTGGCCCGCGCGGAGAGGATCCCGGCGAGCAGCCCGGCGACGAGGTAGAGCGAGCCGCCGCCGTAATCGCCGACGAGGTTGAGCGGCGGCACCGGCCGGGCCGGCTCGCCGATCGCCGCCAGCGCCCCGGTCACCGCGATGTAGGAGATGTCGTGCCCGGCGGTGGCGGCGAGCGGCCCGTCCTGGCCCCAGCCGGTCATGCGGCCGTAGACGAGGCGCGGGTTGCGGGCGAGGACGACGGCGGGCCCGAGGCCGAGGCGCTCCATCACGCCGGGGCGGAACCCCTCGATGAGGGCGTCGGCACCATCCAGCAGGGCGAGGACCTGCGTGCGGGCGCCCGCGTCCTTGAGGTCGGCCTCGACCACGGTCCGCCCGCGGGTGGCGAGGCCCGGCGCGTAGGGGTCAGCACCGCCGGGGCGCTGGATCCGCACCACCTCGGCGCCCATGTCGGCGAGCAGCATCCCGGCGAAGGGGCCGGGGCCGATGCCGGCGAACTCGGCGATGCGCAGGCCGGCGAGGGGTCCGGTGCTCATCGGCCGGCTCAGGCCGCCGTCAGCGCCCGGCTGATGACCAGCCGCTGCACGTCGCTGGTGCCCTCGTAGATCTGGCAGACGCGGACATCGCGATAGATCTGCTCGACCGGATAGTCGGCGAGGTAGCCGTAGCCGCCGTGGATCTGGATCGCGTCGGAGCAGACCTGCTCGGCGATCTCGGAGGCGAAGAGCTTGGCCATCGCCGCCTCCTTCAGGCAGGGCAGGCCGGCGTCGCGCAGGCGGGCGGCGTTGAGCACCATGAGGCGCGCCGCCTCGATCCGGGTCGCCATGTCGGCGAGGCGGAACGCCACCGCCTGATGGCCGGTGAGCTTGGTGCCGAAGGTCTCGCGCTCGCCGGCATAGGCCAAGGCCGCCTCGAAGGCGGCCCGGGCCATCCCGACCGCCTGGGCGGCGATGCCGATGCGCCCGCCCTCGAGGTTGGCGAGGGCGATCCTCAGCCCCTCGCCCTCCTGGCCGAGCATCAGGTCGGGGGTGAGTTCGAGGTCCTCGAACACGATCTGGGCGGTGTCGGAGGCGCGCTGGCCGAGCTTGTGCTCGACGCGGGCAACCGTGTAGCCGGGGGTCGCGGTCGGCACCAGGAAGGCCGAGATGCCGCGCTTGCCCGCCGCCGGGTCGGTGACCGCGAACACGATCGCGAGGTCGGCGGTCGAGCCCGAGGTGATGAACTGCTTGGTGCCCGAGAGCACCCACTTGTTGCCGTCGCGCCGCGCCCGGGTCTTGACCGCGGCGGCGTCCGAGCCGGCACCCGGCTCGGTGAGGCAGAAGGCGGCGAGCTGCTCGCCGCGGGCGAGCGGCCCGAGGAAGCGCCGCTTCTGCTCCTCGCTGCCGAACTTCAGGATCGGCATGCAGCCGACCGAGTTGTGCACGCTCATGATCGTCGAGACGGCGCCGTCGCCGGCCGCCACCTCCTCGATCGCCAGCGCGTAGGCGACGTGGTCCACCGCCGCGCCGCCATGCTCCTCCGGCACCAGCATGCCCATGAAGCCGAGCGCGCCCATCTCGGCCAGGGCCTCGCGGGGGAAGCGCGATTCCCGATCCCACTGGGCCGAGAACGGCTTGAGCCGCTCGCCGGCGAAGGCGCGGGCGGTGTCGCGGATGAGGGTCTGGTCGTCGGTGAGCATCGTCGGCCCCTATTTCGGCTGCATGCGCAGGGCGCCGTCTAGGCGGATGACCTCGCCGTTGAGCATCGGGTTGTCGATGATCGCCAGCACCAGCCGGGCGTATTCCTCAGGCCGGCCGAGGCGCGAGGGGAACGGCACCGAGCGGCCGAGGCTGTCCTGCACCTCCGGCGGCAGGCCGCGCATCATCGGGGTCTCGAACAGGCCCGGCGCGATGGCGCAGACCCGGATGCCGACCGGCGCGAATTCCCGCGCCGCCGGCAGGGTCAGCCCGACCACGCCGGCCTTGGACGAGGCGTAGGCGGCCTGGCCGACCTGTCCCTCGTAGGCGGCGATCGAGGCGGTCGAGATCACCACCGCCCGCTCGCCGTCCTCCAGCGGATCGAGCCCCTGGGCCCGGGCCGCGACGAGGCGCAGCATGTTGAAGCTGCCGATCAGGTTGATCTGGATCACCCGGGCGTAGGCCGCGAGGTCGAGCGGGCCGTTGCGCCCGACGATGCGCCCGGCGGTGGCGACGCCTGCGCAGTTGACGAGGATGCGGGCCGGCCCGTGCGCCGCCTCGGCGCGGGCGACCGCCGCCTCGCCGCTGGCCGCGTCCGACACGTCGCAGCCGACCGCGATGCCGCCGGTCTCCTCGGCGACAGAGCGGGCCGCGTCCTCGTTGAGGTCGACCACCGCGACCTTCGCGCCCGCCGCCGCCAGCGCCCGCGCCGTCGCAGCCCCCAGGCCCGAGCCGCCACCGGTGACGACCGCCGCCATGCCGCCGACCTTCATGCCGTTCCTCCCGCTGGTTCGTCCGGAGGGAGGCGTTCGCCTTCGTCTCTCCGGCAGGGTTGCTACTGACGAGTAACCTGCCGAAGGGGTATCGGGCGGGCGGGGGAGCGTCAAGCGACGGCATCCACCGATGATCGATGCCCGCGCCTCCCTCCGGGTGCCGCGCGAGGCCGACGCCGGCTCCCAAAAAGCCCCTCCGGCAGATGAAATCCCGCCGTTTGGGTCATCGGATGCCAAATCGCCTCGGGCGGCTCGCTGCCGCCGCGTGAATCCCGGGCCGCCCGGCATCCACGCGGCTCTCCGGGCAGGACGTCCCCGGCGCCCCCCGGGATCGCGGAACTCCGACGAGGATCGTCGTCCCTTGCGGGGGAGGGGCCGCTTCGTTGTCGAGGACAGGTCCCGGGCAGATCGCCGGTTCCGCAACCCTGAGCGCGGGGAGGATCTGTACGGAGACGCGGGCCCGCGGCTGATGTCCCGGAGCGGGAGGACGGCGGAGGCGGCCGCATCGGACGGGCCGATCATGCATCCTTAACCTCAGGTTGTATAAATCGTTCCTCATCGCGAGGCTCAGCCCGACGCACGGCGTCCGTCGCCCCGGGGATCGGGGTGGATCATCAGGAAGCGGAGGAAAGATGTTCGCCTTCCGGAGATCCTCCGACGTCAAGGCCAAACTCGCCGCGCTCGACCGCGTGCAAGCTGTGATTGAGTTCGACCTGTCGGGCCGGATCCTGACCGCCAACGAGACCTTCCTGCGCAGCCTCGGCTACACCCTGCCGGAGATCGTCGGCCGGCATCACCGGATGTTCGTCGACCCGGCCCGAGCGGGAGACGCCGGACTACGAGGCGTTCTGGCAGCGCCTGCGCGCCGGCGGGTTCGAGGCGGCGCAGTACCGGCGCCTCGCCAAGGACGGGCGCGAAGTCTGGATCGAGGCGTCCTACAACCCGGTCCTCGACCGCCGCGGCCGTGCGGTCAGGGTGGTCAAGTTCGCCACCGACATCACCGCCCGCAAGGTCGAGGAAGCGGACAGAGCCGGACAGGTCGCGGCGATCCGCCGGACGCAAGGGGTGATCGCGTTTCGCCTCGACGGGACGATCCTCGAGGCCAACGACGTCTTCCTCGACCTCGTCGGCTACCGCCTCGACGAGGTGGCGGGGCGCCACCACAGCCTGTTCGTCGAGGCCGACCATGCGGGGAGCGCCGAATACGCGGCGTTCTGGGACGCCCTGCGCGGGGGCCGGCACCGGGCCGGGCAGTTCCGCCGCGTCGGCAAGGGCGGCCGCCCGGTCTGGATCCAGGCGTCCTACACGCCGATCCTCGACGCCGTCGGCCGGCCGACCAAGGTGGTCAAGTTCGCCACCGACGTGGGCGACCAGGTGCGGCTGCTCGCCGACCTGAGGACGCTGATCGACCGCAACTTCCGGGAGATCGACGGGGCGGTCGCCTCGACCGCGGCGGAATCGGCCTCGGCCGGCCGCGCGGCGCGCACCACCGCCACCAACGTCCAGACGATGGCGGCGGCGTCCGAGGAGCTGGCGGTGTCGGTGGCCGAGATCTCGGCCAGCATGGCCCAGTCCCGCGCCGCCACCGACAGCGCGGCCGACCGGGTCCACGACGCCGACGCCCGCACCCGGCGCCTCGCCGCGGCCGCCGGCGGAATGGGCGGGATCGTCGGCCTCATCAGCACCGTCGCGGCGCAGATCAACCTTCTGGCGCTGAACGCGACGATCGAGGCGGCGCGGGCCGGCGAGGCCGGCCGGGGATTCGCGGTGGTGGCGCAGGAGGTGAAGACCCTGGCCCGGCAGGCCGCGGGGGCGACCGAGCAGATCGACGCCGAGATCGGCGGCATCCAGGCGATCTCGGCGGAGGTCGTCGAGGCGCTGGGCTCGATCCGGGGCTCGGTCGAGACCCTGCGCGACCACGTCGTCGCCACCGCGGCGGCGGTCGAGGAGCAGAGCGCGGTCACCCGCAGCATGTCGGAGACCATGCAGGAGGCCGCCCACGCGGTGGGCGCGATCTCCGAGAACCTCGTCACCATCTCGGGGGCGGTCGGGCAGGTCTCGGACGCCGTCGCCGGAACCCGCCGCGCCGCCCAGATCCTCGCCCGCTGACGCGTGCCCGCGCCCCGGCTACCCTCGGCCGCCCCCCTGCGCTAGCGTCCGGCCCGGCCCGGTCGGCGAGACCGGTCCGATCAGGGAGGACCGACGGCGATGGACGGCACCGACACGGACGAGCCCCGGCGGGACGCGCCGCCCCCGAACGTCATCGTGGTGATGGGCGTGTCGGGTTCGGGCAAGACCACGGTGGCGAGCCTGCTCGCCGGCCGCCTGGACTGGGAGTTCGCGGACGGCGACGACTTCCATCCGCCGGCGAACGTCGCGAAGATGCAGGCCGGCCTTCCCCTCACCGACGAGGACCGTTGGCCCTGGCTCGGGGCGATCGCCGCCTGGATCGACCGGATGCGGGCGCAGGGCCAGCGCGGAGTGGTGGCCTGCTCGTCGCTCCGGCGGCCGTACCGCGACATCCTGATCGGCGAGCGGTCCGACGTCCGCCTCGTCTACCTCAAGGGCGAGCGCGAGGTGATCGGCCGGCGCCTGACCGCCCGCCACGGCCACTTCATGCCGATGAGCCTGCTCGACAGTCAGTTCGGCACCCTGGAGGAGCCCGCGGCCGACGAGAACCCGCTGGTGGTCTCCGTCGGCGGGACGCCGCGGGAGATCGTCGCCGAGATCGCCGCCGCCCTCGGCGCGCCGCCGGCCCCGGGCGGTCACCCCACCTGACGGCCGCCCGGTTCAGGCGAAGCGGCCCGCATCCTCGGACGCCCCGGCACCGGGCCGCCCGGCACCGGGTCCCCCGGGCTCGGGCCAGCCGATGCAGGCGTCGTGGGCGCGGAAGTTGCGCAGCCACCAGCCCCAATCCTCCGGCACCAGCCCGAACGGGTCGGGGTGGGCGAGCTCCCGCGCCGCCCAGACCGGCCAGTGCGGGTTCGACAGGGCGGGACGGCCGAGGAACACGAGGTCGATCAGCTCGTCGCGGATCACCCGGTCGGCCACCGCCGGCAGGCCGAGGTTCCAGCTCACCCCGACCGGGATGCCGACCTCGCGCCGCACCCGGGCGCCGCGCTCGACCATGAACGACATCCGGGCGAAGGGCGGGTCGGTCATCTCGTCGGTGTTGAAGCCGATCGACAGGTCGGCGAGGTCGAGGCCGTGCGCCTTCATGCGGGCGACCGCCACCACCGCCTCGTCGAACTGCACGCCCTCCGGATGCAGGTCGTCGGAGCCGAGCCGCATGGTCAGCGGCAGGCGCTCGGGCCAGACCGCCCTCACGGCGTCGAGCGCCTCCAGGTGGAAGCGCATCCGGTTCTCCAGGCTGCCGCCGTAGGGGTCGGTGCGCCGGTTGGCCAGTGGCGAGAAGAAGCTGGCGCCGAGATAGCCGTGGGCGAAGTGCATCTCCAGCCACTCGAAGCCGGCCGCCGCCGCCCGGCGCGCCGCCGCGGCGTAGGCCCGGTGGACGGCGTGGATCTCCGCGACGGTCATGGCCTCGACCGGGTAGGTGTAGCGGCCGCCGTAGGACAGCGCCGAGGGCGCCTTGAGCTGCCAGCCCTCCGGGTGGTCGGGCGGCAATTGCCGCTTGCCCTCCCACGGCTTCTGCTCGCTGCCCTTGCGGCCGGTATGGCCGAGCTGGATCGCCGGCACGCCGCCCATCTCCCGGATGATGCGGGTGACGCGGGACAACCCCTCGATCTGGGCATCGTCCCAGATGCCGGCGCAACTGATCGTGGTGCGGCCCTCGGGCGTGATCGCGATCTGCTCCGGGAAGACGAGGCCGAAGCCGCCGGCGGCGCGCGAGCCGTACAGCATGACGTGGTAGTCGCCCATCCGCCCGTCGGTGGAGCGGTGCATGGTCATCGGCGACATCGCGATCCGGTTGCGGAGCGTGACGTCCTTCAGGGTGAACGGGCTGAACAGGTCGGGCATGGCGGCATCGCAGGTCGGGGAGCCGCAGGCTGCTCCGGCAGGCCGGTCGTACGCAAGAGGGTTGCACCCCATGGCAATCGCGGCACCCGGTCTCCGGACAGGTCCTCCTCCGGAACACGCTTGATTCCACTATCATGGAGGATATGATGCAGATATGAACGATTTCGGCATCGACGGACGGCTCGGCGCGCGCATCCGGACGCTGCGCCTCGACCGCAACCTCTCCCTCGACGGTCTGGCTCGGAGGGCCGAGGTGAGCCGGGCGATGCTGTCGCGGATCGAGCGCGGCGAATCGAGTCCGACCGCGCAGCTCCTCGGCAGGATCTGCGGCGGCCTCGGCATCGCGCTGTCGCGGCTGTTCGCCGAGGCCGAAACCGCGGCGAGCCCGCTCTCGCGGCGGAGCGAGCAGCCGCTCTGGCGCGATCCCGAATCCGGCTATCTGCGCAGGGCGGTGTCGCCGTCCGGCACAGGCTCGCCGGTCGACATCACCGAGATCGAGTTTCCGGCCGGCAACGCCGTCGCCTTCGACAACCAGCGCCTCCCCGGCGGCGACCAGCACGTCTGGGTGCTCGACGGCACCCTGGAGGTCGATCTCGGCGGCGAGCCGGTCCGCCTGGACGCCGGCGACTGCCTGCTGATGCGCTTCGACCGTCCGGTCGTCTTCCGCAACCCGACCACTCACCCGGTCCGCTACGCCGTCGTCATCCATCACGGGGAGTCCCGACCATGACCGCCATGCCCGAGGGACCGGTGATCCGGCCGGTCCCGGCGCCGGAAGCCGAGGCGAGGATCGGCGAACTCGCCGGGATCCTGGTCGATGCGGTCGCGCACGGCGCCTCGGTCAACTTCCTGGCCGGCTTCGCCCGGGCGGAGGCGGAAGCGTTCTGGCGCGGGCAGATCCCGGGCCTCGCGGCCGGCGAGCGGCGTCTCCTCGCCGCCTTCGACGAGGAGCGCCTCGTCGGCACCGACGAGGAGCGCCTCGTCGGCACGGTCATCCTCAGCTTCGCGCCGCAGCCCAACGCGCCGCACCGGGCCGAGATCGGCAAGATGCTGGTCCACTCGTCGCAGCGCCGGCGCGGCCTCGGCCGCCGCCTGCTCGCCGCGGCGGAGGATGAGGCGCGGGCGGGCGGCCGCACCCTGCTGATGCTCGACACCGAGACCGGCAGCGCCGGGGACCTGCTCTACCGCGCCTGCGGCTGGCTTCCGGTCGGGATCGTGCCCGACCACGCCTACCGCCCGGACGGTCGCCTCGCGGCCACCACGGTGTTCTACAAGTCGCTGGGCTGAGGGAAGGGCTTCCCCTCGTCCAGGCCGCCCAGGGCCGCCTCCAGGCCGGCGCGCGCGGCGACGATCTCGCCGAGCAGCCGGTCGCACAGCGACCGCATCTCCCGGACCTCCGGAGAATCGATGATCACCAGGGCGCGCGCGGCGAACAGGCGGGCCTCGGCCTCGGCCTCGGCGTAGCCCTCGCGAAGGCTCGCGCGGAGTTCGAGGATGTGGCCGCGGCGCGAGCCGAGATCGACGCCGGACCGGGTGACGGCAGGGTGGCCGGCACGGACACGGCCGTTCCCCGGGCTGTCTCAGCGAACTCCGGCGGGATCTGCCGGGCCGGCTCGAACGGGTCCGTCCTCGCGGGGCCGCGGGCGGGCCCTCCCCGGCCGTCCGAAACGACGAAGGCCAGCCTCGCGGCTGGCCTCGGTCATCGTAGGGTGGCGGTCGCGCCTACTCGGCGGCGCTCATCTCGGGCGAGAAGTGGCCGCACCAGTCGCCGGCCGAGACCACCGGCCACAGGCCGTGATCCTGCGGGCCGGGCTGGCTCACCGGCGGGTTGAAGCGGCACAGGCCCTCGTCGCCCTGCGCGGCGGCGCCGTTCAGCTTGTGGTCGTCGTAGAAGCGGCAGCTCTTGCACTGTGCGCTGGTCGTGTTGGCCATCGGGCCCTCCTGTGCTGGCCGGCATCGCCGCCGGCGTCAGACGCGAATTAGAATGATTTGAAACTGAGAGTCAAGCGACGCCGCAAGCGGCTCGCGGGCCCGGTCGCGGTGCCGGCGCTCCGGGCCGAAGGCGACGGGCGCGCGGCCGCGGCTGCACGCACCGGAGGGCGGGATCGGGCGGGTCTCCGGAATCGCCTGTGATACGGATTTCGGACGATGAGTTCCGAAAACCGTATCCAAGCCCACGCGGCGGAGCTTTGCTCCGCACACGTGAGCGAAGCCGGTTTTCGCATCGCGAAGCGATTGCGCAGCAATCGCCACGATCCCGCAGGGATCGCCTGAAGCCATCAACCGGAAATCGTATCAGTCCGCGAGGCGGGTGCGCGCCTCCGGCGGCTTGCCGGCTGGCCTGCCTGGCTGGCTTGCCGGACGGGGCGCGCCCCGCGGCGTTCACTCGGCCGCGACGATCCCGGGCTCGGGCCGGATGTCGAGGGACTGGGCGAGGTGGAGGCGCCGGTAGGCGCCGCCCGCGGCGAGCAGGTCCTCGTGCCGGCCCTCCTCCAGGATGCCGCCCTCGGCCACCACGACGATGCGGTCGGCGTGCCGGATCGTGGCGAGGCGGTGGGCGATGACGAGGGTGGTGCGGCCCTCGGCCAGCTCGGTCAGCGCCTGGTGGATCTCGCGCTCGGTCTCGGCGTCGAGGGCGGAGGTCGCCTCGTCGAGGATCAGGATCGGCGGGTTCTTGAGGAAGATCCTGGCGATGGCGAGGCGCTGCTTCTGCCCGCCCGACAGCCTGACGCCGCGCTCGCCGATGACCGTGTCGAGCCCCTCCGGCAGGGCGTCGACGAGGGCGCCGAGCCGGGCGCGGCGGGCGGCCTCGCGGATCTCGTCCTCGCCCGCGTCGAGGCGGCCATACGCGATGTTCTCGCGGATCGTGCCGGCGAACAGGAACACGTCCTGCTGCACGATGCCGATCTGGCCGCGCAGGGAGGCGAGGGTGACGTCGCGGATGTCGAGCCCGTCGACGGCGATGCGGCCGCGATCGACGTCGTAGAAGCGCGGCACCAGGGAGCACAGGGTGGTCTTGCCGGCGCCCGACGGCCCGACGAAGGCGACGGTCTCGCCGGCCCGCACCGCGAGGTCGATCCCCGACAGGACCGGCCGGCCGGGCTCGTAGCCGAAGCCGACGCCCTCGAAGCGGATCTCGCCGCGCAGGGGCGGCGCCGCGACGGCGCCCGGGCGGTCGACGATGTCGGGCTCGATCGCGAGCAGCGCCTGGAAGCGGCGGAAGCCCGCCACGCCGCGCGGGTAGGTCTCGATGACCGCGCCGATCTTCTCCAGCGGGCGGTAGAACACGCCGACGAGCAGCAGGAAGCCGACGAAGCCGCCGGGCGAGAGGTCGCCGCGCACCACGAAGGCGGCGCCGCCGACGAGCACGACGATCTGCACCAGCCGCATGCCGAGGTAGCTCAGGGTCTGGCTCGCCGCCATGATCCGGTAGGCGTCGAGCTTGGTCTCGCGGTAGCGCGCGTTGTCGCGGGCGAACAGCCGCCGCTCGTGGGCCTCGTTGGCGAACGCCTTCACCACCCGGATGCCGCCGACATTCTCCTCGATCCGGGCGTTGAAGTCGCCGACCCGGCCGTACTGCGCCTGCCAGTTGCGGGTCATGCGGCCGCCGTAGCGCAGGGTCACGACCGCGATCACCGGCACGATCGCGGCGGTCATCAGGGCGAGCGGCGGGTGGACCCAGAACATCAGCGCGAAGGCGCCGATCAGCGTCATCACGGCGATGAACAGGTCCTCGGGGCCGTGATGCGCGACCTCGCCGATCTCCTCCAGGTCGCGGGTGACCCGGGCGACGAGGTGGCCGGTCTTCTGGCCGTCGTAGAAGCGGAACGACAGCTTCTGGAGGTGGTCGAAGGCGCGCCGGCGCATCTCGGTCTCGATGTTGATCCCGAGGACGTGGCCCCAGTAGGTCACCACCACCATCAGCCCGGCGCTGAGCGCGTAGGCGGCGGCGAGCCCCGCGGCGGCGAGGAGGATCAGGCTCCAGTTCTGCTGCGGCAGCAGCACGTCGACGAACGCCTTCACGGCCATCGGGAAGCCGAGTTCGAGCAGGCCGGCGAGCACGGCGCAGCCGAAATCGACCAGGAACAGGGTCCGGTGCGGCCGGTAATAGGCGAGGAAGGCCTTCAGCATGGCTTGTCGGTCTTGTGGTGGGTGGGGCACAGGGCGCCGCAGGAGGGCACGCCCGGCAGGCGGTAGCGCAGGCAGCAGACCCGCCGCGGGCATCCGGCTCCGGCCCCCGGAATGCGGAAGGTGCGCGCCAGCGGGCAGGCATGCGCGGCGCAGGGAGGCCGGCCGAGGAGGGCGGCGGCCTCCGCCGCCGGGCCGGGCAGGAGCGGGCCGGCGGCGGCGAGTTCGCGCAGGGTGAAGTCCAGCATCACCCCGGCATTGCCCCACAGGGCGCGCGGCGACACCCCGGTCCGGGCGGCGCACAGGCCGATGAACGGGTCGAGATGCCCGGAAACCAGGGTGGAGAAGCCGCCCTCCCCGGCCGGCGCCTCCGCCGGGATCAGGAACCGCGCGAGGGTGTGGGCGCCGTCGAGTTCGAACGCGACCGCCTCGAAGGCGACCGGCAGCGCCCGGCCGAGGCACAGGAGCGCGGTGGCGGACGGGATGATGAGGGCGGCGAGGTAGCTCTGCGACCACAGCGACACCAGCGAGCGGCGGTCGGGCGGCGCGCCCTTCGCCGCGTAGGCGGCACCGAAGCGCGCCAGGATGCCGTCGAGGGTCGCGGGGTCGCGCAGGGACGCGGCCGGGCAGGCGCCCTCGCCGCAGGGTCCGACCGCGACCCGGGTGCCGTAGGTCGCGAGCGAGGGCGGCAGGCGCGCCGCCAGCGCCGCGGCGATCGTCGGCGCGCCGGTCACGCGGCGCCCGCGTCCCGGTCGGCCGCGAGGGTGCGGGCGACGACCCGGCGCAGCACCACGAAGGCGGCGGCGTAGGCGACGACCGCGAGGGCGAAATAGGCCGCCCAGCCGAGCGCGCCCGCGAGCGCCGGCGCCGCGACGCGCACCGGCATCGCGGCGAAGAACGCCGCCCCGAACAGCAGCGCGTAATCGGTGGCGGGAGACGGACCCTGCGCCCAGCGATAGATCATGCTGAACACCGGTACACCGAGACCGCCGCCGCAGACGAGGCCGAACAGCGTCGCGGCCACCGCGAGCGGCACCGATCCGGCGAGGCTCGCCGCCGCCATCGCGACGCCGGCCGCGACCATGCCGGCGGCCGAGACCGAGATCAGCGGCACGGTGCCGAAGCGCCGCACGAGGCCGGCCGACAGCGCCGCCATGACGAGATTGACGAGCGGCGAGGCGGTGCCGGTGACGAGGCCGACCTGCGCCAGCGGGAGGCCGAGATCGAGCAGGGCGAGGTTGTTGAAGCCCGTCAGCAGCGACAGCGCGGCGAAGTAGGCGCCCAGGACGACGATCCGCGCGGCGAGGGCGCGCAGGCGTTCGAAGCGCGCGGGTCCCGAAGCAGTGGAATCGGCCGGCCACGTCCGGCGCAGCCGCGCCTCGGGGTAGCGCAGGACCGGCAGCAGGCAGGCGAGGTTGAGGCCGGCGACGACGAGCAGGGCGGCGTGCCAGCCGAGGACGTCGTAGCGCGCCACCAGCACGCCGGCGCCGAGGATGCCGCCGAGGGAGGCGCCGCAGAACTTCGCCGCCGCGACGTCGGTCCGGCTCTGCGCCGGGACGGTCTCGACCACCAGGGCCTCGAGGGCGACGTCCATGGTCGCGATGCACAGGCTCGTCGCCACCGCGAGCCCGAACAGGGCGGCGAGCGGCCAGTGCTCGCCGGCGCTCAGCAGCACCAGCAGGCCGATGCCCACCGCCTGCATGACGGCGATCCAGCCGATGCGGTGCGGCAGGCCGGGCAGGCGGACGCGGTCGACGACGGTCGCCCACAGGAAGGTGAGCCCGACCGGCAGGTTGATGAGCTGGAGCAGCCCGACCTGCGCCAGCTCGACGCCGCGGACCCGCAGGATCAGCGGCGCGCCCGAGGCGAGGAAGCCGAGGGTGGTTCCGAAGGTGATGGAGAGGCAGAAGAACGGAACCATCGGCCCGAACCGGGCGAGAGCCGCCCGGGCCGGGAGGGAGCGACCTACCACTTGTAGCTCAGGCTCGCGGTGACGCGGCGCTCCTCGCCGTAGAAGCAGGCGGTGACCGACTGGCAGGCCGAGACGAAGCGCTTGTCGAGCAGGTTGGCGGCGTTGATCGCGAAGCGCCAGTTGTCGCGGCTGTAATGCACCACCGCGTCGAACAGCACCCGCTCCGGCACCGTCAGGGTGTTGGACACGTCGGCGAAGGAGCGCCCGACGTAGCGCGCGCCGCCGCCGAAGCCGAAGCCGGCCCAGTCCCCGGTCGGGATGGTGTAGTCGGCGAAGACCGCGGCGAGAGTCTCGGGCACGTTGGTCGGCGTCCGGCCCACCGTGCCGACGTCGCCGCGGGTGATCTCCAGGTTGTAGGTCGTGAACGAGCCGATGACGTTGAGGTCCGGGGTGATGCTGGCGACGAGCTGCGCCTCGAAGCCGCGCGAGCGGGTCTCGCCGAGCTGGAGCTGGTTGAGGAGGTTGGTCGGGTCGGCGGTCAGGGTGTTGGCGAGGACGAGGTCGAAGGCGGCCAGCGTCAGGACGGCGTTGGCGCCCGGGATCTCGTACTTGACGCCGACCTCGTACTGGTCGCCGGTCGTCGGCTTGAACGGCTGGCTGAAGAAGTCGGTGCCGACCTGCGGGTTGAAGAAGCTCGCGTAGCTGACATAGGGCGCCAGCCCGAAGTCGAAGTTGTAGATCAGGCCGACGCGGCTGGTGAAGGCGTTGGCGGTCTGCCGGGTCGTGGTGTTCTCGAGTCGCCTGTTGACCTCGTTCGAGGTGAAGTCGCCGCGGCCCGACAGGACCAGGGTCAGCTCGGGCGTGATCTTGATCTGGTCCTGGAGGTAGACGCCGAGCTGCTGGAACACGTCGTAGTTGACGAGGTAGGGTGCGACCGGAACGCTCGGCGAGTTGTAGTTCGGCGCCAGGATGTTGAACGGCGCGACGGTGGGGCCGACGAAGCCGCCGGTGGCGTTGTTGTCGTTGAGCTGGAAGTTCTTGTAGTCGAGGCCCATCAGCACGGTGTGCCCGAACAGGCCGTCGCTGAACCGGGCGACCGCCTGGTTGTCGACGTTGAACAGGCCGGCGCGCGAGGTGGCGCGGAAGCGGTAGCGCGAGATCTGGGTCTGCGCGGCGTCGGCGTAGCCGAACCCGGACACGCCGGGCAGGCCGCCGAGGAACGCGTCGTCGAGCGACTCGGTGTAGGCGTAGCGAAGGTTCTGCCGGAAGGTCCAGGTGTCGTCGAAGACGTGCTCGAACTCGTAGCCGACGTTGTACTGCGTGCGCCGGTAGGTGTTGTTGCCCGGGTCGGCGACGTTGTCCCGGCGCGGGATGCGCAGGCCGAGCACCGTCGGCCGCACCGTGCCGTAATAGGGCAGGAACGCGTTCAGGCGCCCGGTGTCGTCGTACTGGAGGCTCGACAGGAACGTGAAGGTGGTCGCGCCGTCCGGCTTGTAGGTGAAGGTCGGGGCGATGTAGCCGCGATTCTCGTCGAGACCGTCGACCTGGGTGCCGCCCTGACGGCCGATGCCGGTGAGGCGGTAGAACCAGTGTCCCTCCTTGTCGGCCGGGCCGCCGAGGTCGAAGGCGAGGTACTTCTGGCCGAACGAGCCGCCGCCGGCCTCGATGTAGTTGAACGGTTCGAGCGTCGGCTTCTTGCTGATGAGGTTGACGATGCCGCCGGGGCCGCCCTGGCCGAACAGCACCGCGGCGGGGCCGCGCAGCACGTCGATGCGCTCCAGACCGAACGGATCGACCTTGTAGGTGGCGAAGCCGTAGTTGAACAGTTGCAGACCGTCCCGGTACAGGCCGGTGTCGTTGGTGGTGAAGCCGCGGATCAGGAAGAAGTCGACCCGCGGGTCGGGCCCGAAGGTGTTGCCGAAGGCGCCGGCCGAGTAGTTCAGGATATCGCCGACCTGCTGCGGCTTGATCGTGTCGATCTGCTCGCGGCTGATCACGGTGACCGACTGGGGCGTCTCGATCAGCGGGGTGTCGGTCTTGGTCGAGGTCAGGGTGCGCTTGGCGACGTAGCCGTCGACCGGGCCGCGCGGGTCCTCGCGACGGCCGACGACGCCGACCACCGCCCGACCCTGCCCGGCGACGTCGATCTCCTCGAGCTGGATCGTGCCGCCGGCCCGCGCCGGCGAGTTCGCGGCGCCGACGCTCGGCGGCGTCGCCTCCTGGGCGAGCGCCGGCAGGCTCAAGCCCGCCAACGAGATCCCGCCGGCCAGAACGGAGCGCAGGCCCCGGTGCAGATCCGTGGTGCGATGACGTGCACGCATACTTCGACCCTCGGCCAAGACGTCTCCGCGGCCGCGGCAGATCTGCCGGTCCGGGGCGGTGGCGCTTTTTTAGAACTAAACTAAACTGTTGTTCTCACACGTCTTTTCTTACCACGCCGATGGCGCGGCACCAGGGGCGGCCGCACGGGCGAGCGACACTGTCCCTCTGCGTGGCAAATCCGCCACTGAGACTTGTTCTCGCTTGCGGAGACCTTCGCCGGTCAGGATGTGTTTCTGCACTGAATTGTTTCGATCGAGCGCGCATCACCGGTGGATCATGCAATGACCACCGCCCGCGGGAACTCATGATGGCCTCCATGGAATTGGACACGACCCGATCACGAGCATGACGATCCCCCGGCCTCCCTCTGGGGCAGGCGAGGCCATGATCCTGGTGCCGCCACGACCGGACCCCGGCGCGGCGTTGTCCCATGGATGACGCCCTGCTGCGGCGTCCGTCGACCCGTCGCTCGATTGCGAGGATCCGTGTCGGCCACGCGCGACGCCCCCGGGCGGGCGGGCAATACGATGTCCGGACCGCGTCGTCCGGCCACCGCATCATCCCTCGATGATCGCCCGGATCTTGGTCGCCAGCCCGTCGACCGAGAACGGCTTGGTGATCATCTGCATGCCGGTCCCGAGATGGCCGTTGCCGAAGGCGGCGTTCTCGGCGTAGCCGGTCATGAACAGCACCTTGAGGTCGGGGCGCAGGGCGATGCCGGTCTCGGCGAGCTGGCGGCCGTTGAGCCCGGGCAGGCCGACATCGGTGACCAGGAGGTCGATATGGGCCTCCGATTGCAGGCAGTGCAGCCCGGAGGGCCCGTCCGCCGCCTCCAGGGTCTGGTAGCCGAGCTCGTGCAGGACCTCGACCACGAGGGCGCGCACGGTGGAATCGTCCTCGACCACCAGCACGGTCTCGCCGCGCTCGGCCCGCGGTGCCATGCCCCGGACCTCGACCGGCTCCTCGACCTCGCCGCGGTAGCGCGGCAGGTAGAGCTTCACCGTCGTGCCGTGGCCGGCCTCGGAGTAGATCTTGACGTTGCCCTCGGACTGCTTGGCGAAGCCGTAGATCATCGACAGGCCGAGCCCGGTGCCCTGACCGAGCGGCTTGGTGGTGAAGAACGGGTCGAAGGCCCGGGCGATCACCTCCGGCGGCATGCCGGTGCCGGTGTCGCTCACGCCGAGGCAGACGTACTGGCCGGCGCGCAGCCCGATCTCGCGGGCGACGTAGGCGTCGTCGAGATGGGCGTTGGCGGTCTCGATGGTCAGCCGGCCGCCCTCGGGCATCGCGTCGCGGGCGTTGATCGCGAGGTTGAGGACCGCGTTCTCGAGCTGGTTGGGATCGCACAGGGTCAGCCACAGGCCGCCGGCCACCACCACCTCCAGGCGGACGCGCTCGCCGAGGGTGCGGCGCAGCAGGTCGTCCATCGAGCTGACGAGGCGGTTCACGTCGACGGGCCGGGCCTGGAGCGGCTGCCGGCGCGAGAAGGCGAGCAGGCGGTGGGTGAGCGCCGCGGCGCGCTGGGCCGAGGACATCGCGAGGCCGGCATAGCGGCTCAGATTCTCGATCCGGCCCTCGTCGATGCGGGTCTGCATCAGGTCGAGGGAGCCGACGATGCCGGTGAGCAGGTTGTTGAAGTCGTGGGCGATGCCGCCGGTGAGCTGCCCCACCGCCTCCATCTTCTGAGACTGGCGCAACTGCTCCTTGGCCTCCTCGCGCTCGGCGATCGCCTCGCGCACCCGCTGCTCCAGGGTCTCGTTGAGCTCGCGCAGGGCGACCTCGGAGCGCTTGGTCGCGGTCACGTCGTAGATCACCCCGACATGCCTCAGGCCGGCGGTGTCGTTGTCGCGGATCGCCTCGCCCCGGCGGGCGAGCCAGCGCACCTCGCCGCTGTCGGCCAGATGCACCCGCATCTCGGCATAGGGCAGCTCCCCGGCCTCGCGCAGGGACGGATCGAGCAGCGGCGGGTCGCCCTCGGCCACCAGGGCGTTGACGGCGCTGACCGCCAGGGTCCCGGTCGGCACGATGCCGAGCAGGCTGCAGTAGTACGGGGAGACCGAGACGGTCGCGAAGCCCGGCACGTACTCGAAGCTGCCGACGCGGCCGGCGGTCTGGGCGATGCGCAGCCGCTCCTCGATCCGCTTCTGCTCGGTGATGTCGACGAGGACGCCGGTGAAGCGCACCGGCTTCTCGTCGGGACCGTAGAGGCAGCGGCCGCGGGCGTGGACCCAGCGCACCGTGCCGTCGGCGACCTGGATGCGGTACTCCTTGTCGAAGACCTCGGCCCCGTTGAGGATGCCGCTGACCGCCAGCCGGATGCGGGTGCGGTCGAGGGGATGGATCCCGGCGAAGAAGGCCCCCGGGGAGACCCCCTCCGCGGGAACCGGCCGGGCGAGGCCGTTCAGGATCGCGAAGCGCTCGTCGACGTGGAGCCGCGACCCGCCGATGTCCCAGTCCCAGGTGCCGGCCACGCCCGCGGCCGAGAGCGTCAGCGAGAGCTGGCGCTGGGCGTCGCCGAGGCGGCGCTCGATCTCGTCGAGGCGGGCCTCGGCGAGGTCGGCGTCGCGCGCCCGCGACACGTCGAGCAGGGAGCCGAAGAAGTTGATCAGCCGGCCCCGGTCGTCGTGGACCGGGCAGAGGAAGAGGTCGTTCCAGAACGGGGTGCCGTCCCGGCGGTAGTTCAGCAGCGTGGCCCGGACCTCCCGCCCCTGCGCCACGGCGGCGCGGATCCCGGCGACGACGGCGGGATCGGTCCCGGGCCCCTGGAGCAGGCGGCAGTTGCGGCCGACCACCTCCTCGGCCGCGTAGCCGGTGAGGGCGAGGAAGGCCGGGTTGGCGAGGACGATCGGGTTGTCGGGCAGCCCCGGGTCGGTGACGACCATCGCCTGGCGCGTGCGCTCCAGCACCGTGCCGAACGGGCCGGAATGCCGGCGCAGGGCGGCGACCGCGGTCGCCAGGACCTCGGCCCCGATCATGCCCGCGTGCGCCCGTTCCGGGCGGGCGCCTGACCCGCCCTCATTCACCGAGGTCGCCGATCGACCGGGCGACGAACTCGTCGATCAGGACCTTCAGGGTCTCCAGGGCGGGCAGATCCATCAGCATCGCGATGTAGCCGCGGATGTCGCGCTCGCGCACCGAGAAGTTGATGTAGAGGAACAGCACCAGCGCGTCGTCGCCCTCGCCGGGCCTGAAGATCCGCGCGCCGTCGCCGCGGATCACCTCGGGCAGCGACACGGTCAGGTGGCGCTGGAGCATGTTGGCGATGGTGGCGAGGCAGGCGTTCAGGATGATGTTGCCGGTCTCGGTGAGGGCCTCGTCCTCCAGCTCCTCGATCTCGGCGGGCGAGAGGTCGCCGCCGGTGACGGCGCGCACCAGTTCGCGGCTGGTCTCGACGGGGAAGATCAGCAGCGCCTGACCCGCGAAGGCGCCGTCGAAGCCCTGCTGGACCACCACGAGGTCGGACGCCTCGCGCTCGCCGATCAGCCGGGCGGCGGCGGAGCGGGAGACGATCTCGATCGAGGGCACCGAGAGCAGCACCTGCACGCCGATCATCTTGCGCAGGCTCGCCGCCGCCCGGCTGACGCCGATGTTCACCAGCTCGGTGAAGGCGTCCTGCTGCAGCTCGGACAGGTCGACCGTTCCGGAGGTCATCGGGCGTTCCGGCGCAGCCGCAGGGCCGCCCCCGACACGAAGCCGGCGAGCGTCTCCTCGGTGAGGGGCTTGGGCAGGAAGGTCGCGTCGACGCTGCGGGCGCGGGCCACGACCTCGTCCTGGATGTTGGCCGAGATCACCGCGATCGGCATCTCGGGCCGCGCCGTCCGCAGGTCGGCGGCGAGGTCGAGCCCGTCGCGGCCCGGCATGTTGAAGTCGAGGAGCGCGACGTCGACCGGGCGCTCGGCGACCACCGCGAGGGCGGCCTCCGCGTTCGCCGCCTCGACGACCTCCCAGTCCGGCTTGAGCTGGCGCAGGAGCTTGCCGGCGACGATGCGGGCGAGCTTGCTGTCGTCGACGATGAGGACGGTGACGGGCATGGGGGTGGATCGGGTCTCGGGGTGGGAAGGCCGGGCGGGCGCCTCTCCCGGCGTTATGCGGCCGCGGCTACGCTGCGTGAAGATCTAATCGGCGGCGGCGGCGCCGGTTCCTCCCCTCTGAAGACGGCCGAGCCAGCGGGCGACGAACGGGTCGCCGCAAGGCCCCCGCAGCGGCGGCGCGAGCCGCAGCAGCACCTGGATCACCGCGGTGTGCAGGCGGGTGCCGGCGCTCCAGTCGACGCACAGGCCCGGCTCCGCGAGGAGGAAGGCGGCCAGGGTCTCGGCATCCTCGACCGGGCAGGCGCCTTCGAGGACGAGGCAGCCGTCGGGTCCGCGGCGCACGCTCATCGCTCCCCCTCCCCTTCCGCCGCCCCGGCGACGAGCGCCGCGGGATCGAGCACCAGCAGCACCCGGCCGTCGCCGAGGAGCGTCGTGCCGGCGATGTCCGGCAGCGCGGCGACGAGGCCGGTGAGCGGCCGGACCACGGCGTCGAGATGGCCGTGGACGCGCCCGATCTCGACCGCGACGCGGTCGGGACCGCAGGTCACGACGGCGAGGGTCGCCTCGCCGGCGGGTCCCGGACCGTCCTCGACGGACAGGCGCTCGGCGAGCCGGACGACCGGCACCGTGCGCCCGCGCAGGATCGTGGCCTCTCCGCGGCCCAGCGCGCCGATCCGGTCGCGCCCGACGCGCACGACCTCCGCCACCGCCTCGATCGGCAGCCCGTAGGTCTCGGCCCCGGCGCCGACCAGCAGCAGGCGGGTCAGCGCCACCGCCTGCGGCAGGACGAGACGGATCGTGGTGCCGGCACCGGTCCGGGTCTCGACCGCGACCCGCCCGCCGAGGCGCCCGGCCGCCGCCCGCACCGCGTCCAGCCCGACCCCGCGCCCGGACAGGTCGCTCACCTGCTCGGCGGTCGAGAAGCCGGGCGCGAAGATCAGGTCGAGGAGCGCGGCCTCGTCCATCGCCGCCAGGGCCTCCGCCGGCATCAGGCCGCGCTCCAGCGCCCGCCGGCGGATCCGGCCGGGATCGATGCCGCGCCCGTCGTCGGAGACCGAGACCACGATCTGCCCGCCCTGCCGGTCGGCCCGCACCAGGATCCGGCCGGCCTCGGGCTTGCCGGCGCGGCGGCGCTCCCCGGCCGTCTCGAGGCCGTGGTCGATGGCGTTGCGGATCACGTGCAGCAGCGGCTCGAACAGGTTCTCGACCACGGTCCTGTCGGCGCCGATCCCGCCGCCGCCGGTCTCGAAGGCGACCGCCTTGCCGAGGCCCCGGGCGATCTCGCGCACCGGGCGGGCGAAGCGGCGGAACACCCGTTCCAGCGGCAGCAGCCGCAGGGCGCCGACCTCGCGGTGCAGGCCGGCGGCGAGGCGGGCGAGGCGGGCGTCGGTCTCGCGCAGGCTGCGGACGAACGAGGCCTCGACCCCGGCCTCGCCGGCGCGCGCCGCGAGGTGGGCGAGGCCGTTGCGGGCGACGACGAGTTCGCCGACGAGGGCCGCGATGCCGTCGATCCGGCCGGCCTCGACCCGCAGGGACCGCGGCGCCGCCGACGCTCCGCGCTCGGCCGGCACAGGGTCGGGCGGTGCCGGCCCGCGGCCGGCCCCACCTGGGCCGGTGCCGGCCACACCTGGGCCGGTGCCGGTCCCGCCCGGGCCGGCGCCCGCAAGGATGTCCGCGAGGAGGGCCGAGAGGGCTTCGCTCCCGCCCCGCGCCGTGCGGGCGCAGGCCGCCGCCTCGCCGTGGCGGCCGGCCGAGCGCAGGGCGTTGGCGGCGGCGCGGGCCGCCGCCTCGCGGTGGCCGGCCTCGGCCTCCGCCGGGAGGGACAGGGCGAGACCGCGGATCTGCTCGGCGAGGATCGCGGCGACGACCGGATCGAGCGGCGCCTGCGGCCGCGCGGGCGCCGGGGCGGCGGGCAGGGTCAGGATCGTCACCTGATCGCGCACGAGGCGGAACACCCCGTCGACCTCCTCGCGCGGGGCGGCGGTCAGGACGGTGATGACGAGGTTGCAGGCGAACACGTCGGCGAGGTCGCCCGCCGGCCAGGGCTCGGCCGGGGCGAGGTCGAGCGCCTCCAGGGACGGAAGGCGGCGCACCAGCCCGAGGGGGTCGTCGCCGGCAAAGAAGCAGTCGCCCCGCGGCTGGTAGCGCAAGGCCACCCGGACCGTGCCGGGCCCGGCCGGCCCGGCCGCCGCGACGAGGGCCGCGGCCCAGCCCGGCACCGGCGCGGCGGCCGCCGCGGCATCGGATACGGCCGGCGCAGGCTCGGGCACGATGGGCGCGGGCGGCCCGCCGTGCCGGGCGACGAGGCGCGCCGCCTCGTCCGCGAAGCCCGGCGGCAGCCGGCCGTCCTCCGCGACGGCGTCGGTGCAGCGCGCGACCGCGTCGAGGGTTTCGAGCCCGAGGTCGACGAAGCCGGAATCGACGGGGCGCGTCCCCGCCCGCGCCGCCGACAGGCTCTCCTCGGCCGCGTGCAGCAGCGCGAGCAGCGGCGGCCAGTCGAACAGGCCGACCGATCCCTTGAGGGTGTGGAAGGCGCGAAACACCCGGTTCACCGCCTCGCCGTCGCCCGGGGCGGCCTCCAGCGCGAGCAGGTCCTCGGTGGCGGACTGGATCAGCTCGCGCGCCTCGGCGACGAAGGGCTCGATGAGGTCGTTCACGGGCGCCACCCGGCGAGTGCCCGGGCATGGGCGACGAGATCGCCCTCCGCCACCGGCTTGACGAGGTAGAAGCTCGCCCCGGCGGCGCGGGCGGCCTCGCGGTCGCCCGCGCCGGCCTCGGTGCTGGTCATCAGCACCGGCAGCGCCCGCCAGGGCGCCTCGCGCCGGCGCAGGGCGCGCAGGAAGCTGAGGCCGTCCATCCGGGGCATGTTCACGTCCACGACCAGGAGGTCGTAGGGGCCGGCGAGCACCCGCTCGAGCGCCTCGATCCCGTTGAGGGCCTCGTCCACCGCGAAGCCGGCCCGCTCCAGGACGCCGCGATAGTAGATCCGCACGAGGCCCGCGTCATCGACGACGAGGACCCGCGGAGGCACGGAGGGGGCCGGCTCAGACATGCTCGCCCTCCGGCGGCCTCTGGTACACGAAGGCGTCGGCGAAGCGGCAGACGCGGAACAGCGGCGAGATCCGGCTCATCGACTCGGTGTGGCCGAGGCAGATGAAGCCGCCCGGGTTCAGGCTCTCGTGGAGGTGGCCCGCGGCGACCCGCCGGGAGGCGTCGTCGAAGTAGATCAGCACGTTGCGGCAGAAGATGACGTCGAAGGCGCCCTCGCTGCGCATCGCCGCGGCCTCCATCAGGTTGCAGGGCGAGAACCGCACCGAGTCGCGCAGGGCGGCGATGATGCGCCAGCCCTCGCCCAGCGGCGTCGCCTCCCGCACGAAGTAGCGGGCGACGAGGTCGGGAGACAACCGCATCAGCGCCCGCGCACCGTAGAGCCCCGCCCGCGCCGCCGCGAGCGCCCGGGTGTCGATGTCCGACCCGACGATCTCGATGTCGTAGCGGTCGACCGCGCCCCAGTGCTCCAGGAGCCAGATCGCGATCGAGTACGCCTCCTCGCCGGTGGAGCAGGGATGCGACCAGATCCGCAGCGGGGCGCCCGGCGGCCTGCCGGCGGCGACGCGGTCCATCAGCGCCGCCGACAGGCAGCGCAACTGGTACTCCTCGCGGAAGAAGTAGGTCTCGTTGACCGTGAAGGCGTTGACGAGCTGCTCGGCCTCGCCGCCGAGCCCGGCCCGCAGGCGGGCGAAGTAGACCGCGAAGGAGCGCGACCGCGTCGCCGCCATCCGCTCGGCGAGGCGGCGGTCGGCGTAGGCGCGCCGCGCCGGGGTGAGGTGGATGCCGGTGCGGCGGTAGAGGAACTCGCAGAAGCGCGCGAACTCGGCGTCGGTGACGGGCGACACCGCTTCCGGAACGGGCTGTCCGGATGCGGTGCCGCGGGCCCGCGCGGCGTCGGAGCGGAGCGGCAATCCGCATCGCGCGCCGGTCGGTCGGATCTCGTCGGAGTCGTCCGGCACGGCGGGGCTCAGCGGCCGGATCCGAGGCGGGCGAGCACGAGGTCGATCGCCCCCGGCAGGAACGGCTCGTTCGCGAAGCGGGCGCGGGCGGCCCGGAGTGCCGGCGCGGCGGCGGGCGTCCCGAGTTCGGCCAGCACCTCCAGCGCCGCGCCGCAGACGTTGGGGTGGGGATCCCGCTCCAGCAGGCCGGCCAGGAGGGCGGTCGCCGCCTCGGGCGGCTGCGACCGGGCGATCTCGGTGGCGAGGAGGCGCACGTCCGGGTCGGGGTCGCCGAGCAGGCCGGGCAGCAGCGGCCCGGCCGCCTCCGGCATGTCCTGCAGCGCCGCGATGGCGCCGTTGCGCAGGCCGGTCTCCTCCGCCCGCAGCAGCCGGGCGAGGCGCCGCGCCGCCTCCGGCGCGGCGGTGGCGACGAGGGCGGCGAGCAGCGCCTCGCGCACCCGCAGGTCGGGCTCCGCCGCGAGGGCGTCGGCGAGGGCGGGGATCGCCGCGGCGCGGCCGGACAGCGCCGCCGCGGCCGCGGCCCGCCGGCCGGCCTCCGCGGCCGACAGGTCGGCGATCGACGGGTCGGCGGGGGGCGCTCCGGCATCGGAGGCCGCGGCGGGCGGGTCGCGGCGGATGAGCGGCATCAGGGCACCATGTCCACGAGTTCGGCCGCGATGGCGTCGAGGGGCAGGATCCGGTCGGCGCCGCCGAGCCGCACCAGCTCCCCGGGCATGCCCCAGACCACGGCGGTGTCCTCGGACTCCGCGATGGTGCGCCCGCCCCGCTGCCGCAGCGCCGCCATGGCGGCGGCCCCGTCCCGGCCCATCCCGGTCATCAGCACGCCGAGGAGGCGCGCCGGCGGCAGGTGGTCGAGGGCGGAGGCGACGAGGCGGTCGACGCTCGGATGCCAGGGATGGTCGGGATGCGCCGGGGCCGGGGCGGCGACGAGCCCGGCCGGGCGGCGGGCGACGATCACGTCGGCGTCGCCCTGCCCGACATAGACCTGCCCCGCCAGCAGCGGCGTCGGGCGCGCCACCTCCTGCACGGTCAGGGCGCACAGCCCGTCGAGGCGCCGCGCCAGCGAGGCGGTGAAGCGGGCCGGCATGTGCTGGGCGACCACGACCGGCCAGGGAAAGCCGGCGGGGAGCCCGCCGAGCAGGGCTTCGAGGGCCGGCGGCCCGCCCGTCGAGGTGCCGACGAGGACAAGGCCGGGCGGCGCCCCGGCGGGCGCGGCGGGCGCCGGGGCGGGCGGAGAGGGACGGGCCTCGGCGGCGATGCGGCGGCGGAGCAGGCGCGGGCGCGCCCGGGCGGCGGCGCGGACCTTCTGCACGATCAGCGGCGCGAGCCGGTCGATGTCGAGGGAGACGGCCCCGGCCGGCTTGGCGATCACGTCGACGGCGCCGCGGGCCAGGGCGTCGAGGCTCACCTCGGCCCCCTCGGCGGTGAGGCTGGACAGCATCACCACCGGGCAGGGCCGGGCGCGCATGATCGCGTCGAGGCAGGCGAGCCCGTCGAGTTCCGGCATGGTGACGTCGAGGGTGATGACGTCCGGGGCGAAGCGGGCGTGCTCCTCCAGCGCCTCGCGGCCGTTGCGGGCGAAGGCGACCTCGACGTCGGGCTCGGCGGCGAAGATCCCGCCGAGGAGCTTGCGCATCAGCGCCGAGTCGTCGACCACGAGGAGACGGATCATGCCGCGGCGCACCCCGCCGCGGCGGCGCCGGCCGGGCCGGCGAGGAGGTCGCGCCCGATCCCGTCGAGGAGGGCGGCCAGGTCGACGAGGAGGAGGAGCCGCCCGTCGTCGAGGCCGCCCACCCGGTCGACCGCCGCGGCCGGCGTCCCGCCGGGATCCGGGGCCGGCCGGATCCGCGCCGGGTCGAGCACGCGCAGGCCCGCGACCCCGTCGACGATCAGCCCCGCCCGGCTCCCGCCGCGGTCGAGCACGACGAGGCGGCGGCGCGGACCGGGCCGGCTCGCGGGATGGCCGAGGCGGCGGCGCTGGTCGATCAGCGGCAGCGTCCCGCCGCCGTGGTCGATGAGGCCGGCGACGCCATCGGGCGTCCGCGGCAGCCGGGTCACCGCCTCGGGCACGCGCAGCACCTCGCGGATCGCCGCGACCGGCAGGCCGTAGGCGGTGCCGGCGAGGTCGACGGCGAGGACCGGCTCCCCCGCCACCGGGCGGGCCGGAGCCGCGGTCTCCGCCCGCGCCTCCCCGAATCCGGGTCCGAGCAGCCGCTCCAGCGACAGGACCGGCACCAGGGGCTCGCCCCCCGGGCGCCGGAGGATCGCCGCGAAGGCGGCCGCGCCCGGTCCCAGGTTGCGCGGCACCGGATCGATCGCCGCCGGCTCCGGCCGCAGCACCGGCCCGAGGCCGTCGACCACGAGCCCGGCGCCGCCGCCGGCGGTCACGACGACGCGGGCCGCCGGGTCCGGCGCCCCCGCGCCGAAGCCGAGCAGGGCCGAGAGCGACAGGAGCGGCAGCACGCGGCCGCGCCACTCCGTCGCGCCGAGCGCCGCGCCGCCCGCCGGCAGCGGCAGGGATCCGGGCCGGGCGAGGATCGCGGCGACGTCCGCCAGCGGCAGCGCGCAGAGCCGGCCCGCGGCCCGGACCGTCACCAGGGCCGGCGCCTCCTCCGCCGGCGGGCGGGGCAGGCCGGGCCCGGCCGGCGCCGCCACCGGCGTGCGGGACGGCCGCGTCCGCCGCACGGCCGCGGCGACGACCCGGCCGGGATCGAGCAGGGGCGTCCCGCTGCCGGGCAGGCGCCCGGCCGCCGCCGGGCCGTCCTCCTCGCCGGCCGGGTCGAGGCCGGCGGCGTCGGCGAGGCCCAGGACCCGGTCGACCGCGAACCCGACCGGATCGCCGGCCTCGACGACGATCACCCGCCCGCGGGCGGGGACGGAGCCGTGGTCCGGGCGCAGCAGGTGCCGCAGGTCGAGGACCGGCAGCGGCTCGCCGCGCAGGTTGGCGAGGCCGGCGAGGGCAGGCGGCGCGCCGGGCAGGCGGGTCAGGACCGGCGGGCGCAGCACCTCGCGCACGCAGCCGGCGGGCAGCGCGAAGCGGTCGGGTCCGAGCCCGAACAGGAGGATGCGCCCGGCGCCGCCCGCCTCAGGCATCCGCGCCCTGCAGCTCGTCGGCGAGCAGGGCGATCTCCTCGACCGCGGCGGCGAGGTCCTCGGCGCCGCGGGCCTGCTCGCGGGCGGCGGTCGCCGCCTCGCCGGAGGCGCGGTCGGCCTGGAGGGCGGCGGCGGCGATCTGCCGGGCGCCCTGCACCACCTCGCGGGCGGCGAGCAGGATCGCCGCGGCTCCTTCGGCGGTCTCGGCGTTGGCGGCCTCCAGCCGGGCGATGTCGTCCTCGACGGCGACGAGGCTCGCCAGGAGGGCGCGGTTCTTCTCCACCTCGGCCTCGGCCAGCACCGCGACCCCGTCGAGGGCGCGGCGCACCGCCTCGACCCCGTCCTGGAGCCCGCGGACGTGATCGTGGATGCGGTCGACGCTGCCGGCCGCGTCGCGCGACAGGCTCGCGATGTCGCGCGAGACCTGGGCGAAGCCCTGGCCGGCCTCGCCGGTGCGGGCGGCCTCGACCGAGCCGGTGACCGCCAGCATGCTGATCTGCACCAGCACCAGGGCGATCGCGCCGACGAGCTTCTCGATGCGGCGGTTGCGCCCTTCCAGCTCGCCGATCCGGCGCAGGCAGGCGCGGCTCTCGGCGAGCGAGGCGGCGACGCCCTCGGCGAGGCCGTGGACGGCCTCGTGCGCCGCCCGCAGCGCCCCGGCGATGGCGGCCACGTCCGCCCGTGCGGCCTCCGCGCTCGCCCGGACGCGGCCGGCGCTGCGCTCGACCTCCGCCATCGCGGCGCTCGATTGCTGCGCCGCCGCGCTCTGGATCGCGGTGCCGCGGCTGATCTGGTCGATCGCGGTCAGGATCTCGCCGGCGGCGCCGGACAGTTCCTGCACCGCGCTCGACAACTGATCGGCGCCGGCGGCGATCTCGTCCGCGCGGCCGCCGAGGGAGGCGTCGCCGAGCAGGGCGTCGGCCAGGGTCGCGAGGTCCTGCGCGGTGCCGAGGCTGCCGTCGAGGGCGGTGCTCTGCTGCGCCACCGCGCGCTGCGCCTGGGTCGCGGCCGCGGCCTGCTCCTCGGCCGCCGCGGCGATCTGCTCGGCCCCGCGCTGCGCCTCGCGCACCAGTGCCTCGGCCTCGCCGCTGGCGGCGAGGATCGCCTGGCTGCCCTCCGCCAGCGCCCCCAGGGCGGCCCGGGCGGTCTCGAGCCGGGCGCTGACGCCGGCCCCGGCCGCGGCCTGGCGCTCCCCGGTCCCGGCCGCCGCCCGGATGGTCGCGCTGACCGCCCGGACCTCGGCGCCGATCGCCTCGGCGAGGGCGCGGATCTCGCCGGCGCCCGCCTCCGACGTCTCGGCCAGCGACCGCACCTCGTCGGCGACCACGGCGAAGCCGCGCCCGTCGTCGCCGGCCCGCGCCGCCTCGATCGCGGCGTTGAGGGCGAGGAGGTTGGTCTGGTCGGCGACGTAGCCGACGGTGCCGATGATCTCGCCGACGCTCGCGGCACCGCGGTCGAGTTCCTCGATCAGCGCCATCGAGGCGGTCTGGCGCCCGGCATTGGTCTGGACCGCGGCGACCGCGGCGGTGATCCGGGCGCCGGCCTCGATCACCAGGGCCTGGAAGGCGGCGGTGCGCTGGCGCGACAGGTCGGCGCGCTCCCGCGCCTCGGTGAGCCGCCCGACGATGGTGGTGACCGCGGCGAGCGATTCCTGCGCCGCTCCGGCCGCCGCCTCCGCGCCGCGGCCGATCTCGTCCATCGCCCGCTCCAGTTCCTGCGCGGCGGAGGAGGCCTGGGTGATCCCGGCCGCCAGCTCCTCGGTCGCGGCGCCGAGGCGCTCGGCGGCCTTCTGCTGGCGGGCCCGCGAGCGCTCCCGCGCCCGGGCGAGGCCGGGGGCGCGGGACGCGGCCTGCCCGGCCTCGGCGGTCCGGGCCGGCACGGCGAGGGTCGCCTTCTTCACCAATGCCATGTCGAGGACCGCCTGCCTTCCCGCCCACCGCTCCCGGACGATCGGGCGGACGGCCCCGGTTGTAGGCGGCGCTGCCGGCGGGTCAAGGCGGGGAACGGCCCCCGGCAGGGCCATCGCTTCAGAGCGATTGCCCTCGTTCCTTGCTCGGCCTCAGTCGCCGGCGTTCGTGCGCGACACGTCGTGTCGCCGCTCCCTTGGCTCTCGCTCCGCTCTGCGTTCGAGGGGACATCCGTCCCCCCCGAACCCGCTCCGCGGGGCGCTCTTCGCGCCCGGTCGGGAGCGGCGCCTGCCGGGGCGGCCGCCCGCGCCGACCGGGTCATCAAGGTCTAACAGCGGCCTGCGGGCGCTCGCCGGATCATCCGCGGAACGTGCTACACGACGCGCCGACCGGCCGCGGCCGGGTCCACCTCGCGGAGCGCGATGTCCTCGATCATCTCCATCTCCGGCCTGACGAAGGTCTACGAGTCCGGGTTGCAGGCCCTCGGCTCCGTCAGCCTCGAGATCCGCCAGGGCGAGATCTTCGCCCTGCTCGGGCCGAACGGCGCCGGCAAGACCACCCTCATCGGCATCGTGTGCGGGCTGGTGCGGCCGAGCGGCGGCTCGGTGCGGGTCGGCGGCCACGACATCCTGGTCGATTACCGCGCCGCGCGCCGGCTGATCGGCCTCGTGCCGCAGGAACTCACCACCGACGCCTTCGAGACCGTGTGGGCGACGGTGAGCTTCAGCCGCGGCCTGTTCGGCCTGAAGCCTGACCCGGCTCACATCGAGCGGGTGCTGCGCGACCTCTCGCTGTGGGAGAAGCGCGACAGCAGGATCATGACCCTGTCGGGCGGCATGAAGCGCCGGGTGCTGATCGCCAAGGCGCTCGCCCACGAGCCGCGGGTGCTGTTCCTCGACGAGCCGACCGCCGGCGTCGACGTGGAACTGCGCCAGGACATGTGGCGGCTGGTGCGGCGCCTGCGCGAGCAGGGCGTCACCATCATCCTCACCACCCACTACATCGAGGAGGCGGAGGAGATGGCCGACCGCGTCGGGGTGATCCGCCGCGGCGAGATCATCCTGGTCGAGGACAAGGCGGCGCTGATGCGCAAGCTCGGCCGCAAGCAGCTCACGCTCCAGCTCCAGGCGCCGGTCGCGGCCGTGCCGGATTCGCTCGCCCGCTACGGCCTCGTCCCGTCGGTGGACGGGAGCGAGCTCACCTACACCTACGACAGCCAGGGCGAGCGCACCGGCATCACCGCGCTGCTGACCGACCTCGCCGCCGCCGGCCTCCGTTTCCGCGACCTCCAGACCTCGCAGAGCTCCCTGGAGGACATCTTCGTCGACCTGGTGAAGGACGCCCGATGAACTGGCCCGCGATCCGCGCCATCTACGCCTTCGAGATGGCCCGCGCCTGGCGCACGCTGCTGCAGAGCATCGTCGCGCCGGTGATCTCGACCTCGCTCTACTTCGTGGTGTTCGGCGCCGCGGTCGGGCACCGCATCGAGACCATCGAGGGCGTGCCCTACGGCGCCTTCATCGTGCCCGGGCTGATCATGCTGACGCTGCTCACCCAGAGCATCGCCAACGCCTCGTTCGGCATCTACTTCCCGCGCTTTTCCGGCACGATCTACGAGATCCTGTCGGCGCCGATCTCGCCGATCGAGATCGTCATCGGCTATGTCGGGGCGGCGGCCTCGAAGTCGATCCTGCTCGGGCTCATCATCCTCGCCACCGCCTCGCTGTTCGTGCCGCTGCGCATCGAGCACCCGCTGGTGATGGTGCTGTTCCTGCTGCTGACCGCAATCACGTTCAGCCTGTTCGGCTTCGTCATCGGGCTGTGGGCGGACGGTTTCGAGAAGCTGCAACTGGTGCCGCTGCTCATCGTCACGCCGCTGACCTTCCTCGGCGGCAGCTTCTACGCCATCGACATGCTGCCGCCGGTGTGGCGGACGCTGAGCCTGTTCAACCCGGTCGTCTACCTCGTCAGCGGCTTCCGCTGGAGCTTCTACGGCCGGGCCGACGTGTCGCTGGGCGTCAGCCTCGCGATGGCGGTGGTCTTCCTCGCCCTGTGCCTCGGCGCGGTGACGTGGATGTTCCGCACCGGGTATCGCCTGAAGGCGTGAGGGCGGCCGTTTGGCCTCGTCCGGGACGAGGTGCCGCCCACGCCCCCCTCGGCGGCAAAGCTGTCCGGGGAAAGTGCTCGTTGACGGCATCGGCGCGGGTTTTCCCCTCTCCCCGCCCGCGGGGAGAGGGGAAGGCCGGCGCATTCCCTTTCCCCAGACAGCCCTACGCAGAGGGGGAGGGCGTGGCGCCCCTCACCCGAGCTTGCCGGCGGCCGCTTCGAGCTGGCCCATCAGGTCGTCGCCGAAGCGCTTGCGCCACTCGGTGTAGAAGCCGCTCTTGCGCAGCTCCTCCTTGAACGGCTCCGGGTCGACGTCGTTGAACGCCAGCCCCTTGGCGGCGAGCTGCTCGCGCAACGAGGCGTTGAGCCGCGCCACGTCCCTGCGCTCGTCGAGGCAGGCGGCGTTGACGGCCCCGGCGAAGGTCTCCTTGAGGTCGGCCGGCAACTGGCCCCAGGCGCGGCGGTTGATGAGGAACCACCAGCCGTCCCACATGTGGTTGGTCACCGAGCAGTATTTCTGCACCTCGTAGAGCTTGGCGGTGTCGATGATGACCGGCGGGTTCTCCTGCCCGTCCACGACCCGGGTCTGGAGGGCGGAATAGACCTCGGAGAAGTTGAGCCCGGCCGGCGCGGCGCCGAGGGACTTGAACAGCGAGGTCCACAGGGCGCTCACCGGCACCCGGATCTTGAGGCCCTGGAGGTCCTTCGGCTCGCGGATCGGCCGCACGCTGTTGGTGATCTGGCGGAAGCCGTTGTCCCAGATCCGGTCCATCACCACGAAGCCGGACTTCTCGATCTGCCCGCGCAGGGTCTGGCCGAGCTGCCCGTCCATCGCCCGCCACACCGCGTCGTAATTCGGGAAGGCGAAGCCGAGGCCGTAGATCGACGAGGTCGGGATCAGGGTCGAGAGCACGTTCACGCCCGAGAGCGCGAAGCATTCGAGCGCCCCGGAGCGCAGTTGCGAGAGCATGTCGCTCTGGCCGCCGAGCTGGTTGTTGGGAAACAGTTGCAGCTCGACGCGCCCGCCGGTGCGCTCGCGGATCACCTCGGCGGCCTTGCGGGCGTGGACGTTGATCGGGTGGGTGTCGGGCACGTCGGTCCCGAGCTTGAACACGTACTCGGCCGCCCGGGCGCGCCGGATCGGGACCGCGGCGCCGATCAGGCCGGCGCCGAGCGTGGCGCCGACGAGCCCGCGCCGGGTCAGGGTGCTGCGCGACATGGTGTCCTCCTGGGTTTTCTGGTTTGTTGTCGTATCGGCGTGGCGTTCGCCGCCGGTGGTCGTCCCGCCCCCCGCAAATAGCCTCAGAACTCGATCACCGGCTTGATCTCCTCGAAGTTCTTCATCCGGGTGAGCGCCAGGTTCACGTCGTCGAGCTTGTAGCGGTTGCTGACCATGCGCTCGAACGGCACCTCGTGCCGATGCTTCGAGACGAAGTCGAGCGCCTTCCAGTACGCCTTCGCCTGTCCGGAGAACGACCCGATCACCCGCAGGTTCTTGCTGACGATGGTCGACGGCATGATCGTCGTCTTGCCCTGGCCGAGCTGGCCGACCACGAGGTAGCTCGCGCCGCGCCGGGCGAGGTCGAGCCCCTCGCCGAAGGCGTCCGGGTGGCCGGTGAACTCCATCACCACGTCGGCGCCGCGCCCGTCGGTGATCGCCCGGACCCGGTCGAGCCGCTCGGCATGGCTCGTGCGCTCGACCGACAGCACCTCGTCGGCGCCGAAGTCCCGTGCGAGGTCGAGCCGGGCGTCCGGCGCTCCGAGGGTCACCACCCGGCGCGCGCCGGAGATCTTGGCGACCGCGGTGGCGAGCAGGCCGAGCGGGCCGGCGCCCTGGATCACCACGGTGTCGGTCGGATCGATGCGGCCGAGCCCGTCGAAGGCGTTCATCACCGAGCGGAAGGCGCAGCTCGCCATGCTGGCGAGTTCGTTCGGCACGTTGTCGGGCACCCTCACCCGGCCGGAATCCGGCAGCACGTAGCCGTATTCGGAGAAGCCGCCGAGCAGGTAGGGCGCGACGTCCATCCGCTCGTACATGTACTTGCGGCTGTACTGGCACAGGGTCGGCTCGCGGGCGACGGTGCAGAAGTAGCAGCGCCCGCACGCCGTGTGGGTCCAGGTGATGCGGTCGCCGACCCGCAAAGGCTGGCCGACCGAGTCGCGGTCGGTCCCCGACCCCATGGCGACGATCCGGCCGACCATCTCGTGGCCGATGATGACCGGCAGGTCGACCTTCAGGGCGAGCGAGCCCTGCCAGAGGTGGACGTCGGTGCCGCAGATCGAGCAGGTCTCGATCTTCGTCAGGATCGTGCCGGGCTCCAGCTCCTGCGGGACCGGCACCTCCTCGATGCAGACCGGGGCCTTGAACGCGCGCACGACGGCGGCGCGGCTGCTGCGGGGAAAGCGCGTCATCGGTCGGGTTCCTCCCGGGGCGGGCCGTCGGAGCCCTGCCCGTCCTGGTGGTGGCGCCGGGGCGTCAGGCCGGCTTCGCGCCGTCGAGTTCGGCCCGCACGGCGTCCTCGTCCTGGCCGAGGGCGGGGGCGAGGCGGCGGATCCGGGCGGGGGTGCGCGACAGCCGCGGGAACGGCGCGTGCATCGGCACCGGGCCGACCTCGGGGTCGTCGACCTCGACCAGCACGCCGCGGCCGCGGACATGCGGGTCCTCGGCGAAGCCGGCCGGGTCGTAGACCGGCCCGACCGTCACCTCGGCCTTCTCGAAATAGGCGAGGTTCTCGGCGAGGTCGCGGGCGGCGATGAAGCCGCCGACGATCGCGTCGACCTCCTCGACGTTGTCGAGCCGGGCCGAGTTGGTGGAGAAGCGCGGGTCGGCGATCATCTCGGGCCGGCCGATGGCGGAGAACAGCCGGGCCGCCATGTCCTGCGTCGAGGCCGACAGGGCGATCCACTCGCCGTCCCGGGTCGGGTAGACGTTGCGCGGCGCCGTGATGCTGACCCGGTTGCCGAGCCGCGACGGCGAGCGGCCGGTGAGCCGGTGGATCGCCGCGTCCGGCCCGAGCGTCGCGTGCAGCGGCTCCAGCAGCGACAGGTCGACGACCTGCCCGAGCCCGCCGGGGCGCTCGGCGACGCGCAGGGCCGCCAGCGTCGCGAAGGCGCCCGACAGGCCCGCCACCATGTCGGCGAGCGCGAGGTTCGGCAGGGGCCGGCGGCTTGTCGGCGAAGCCGTTCTTGGCGGCGAAGCCGCTCATCGCCTCGATCAGCGAGCCGAAGCCCGGCCGCTGGGCGTAGGGGCCGGTCTGGCCGAAGCCGCTGATGCGCACCACGACGAGCTTCGGGTTGAGGCCGTGCAGCACGTCCGGACCGAAGCCCGCCGCCTCCATCACGCCGGGCCGGAAGCCCTCGACCAGCACCTGCGCGGTCGGCACCAGGGCGCGCAGGGTCGCCTTGCCCTCCGGGGTCTTCAGGTCGAGGCGGATCGAGCGCTTGTTGCGGCTGTAGACCTTCCACCAGGCCGGGATGCCGTTCTCCTGCCAGTGCCGCAGGGGGTCGCCCTTGCCCGGCTCCAGCTTGATGACGTCGGCGCCGAAATCCGCCAGTTGCAGGCTCAGCATGTTGCCGGCGACGAGGCGCGACAGGTCGAGCACCCGCACCCCGGCGAGAGGCCCCTCGGCGTCGGGAGCGCCCTCCCCTGCCGGCGCCCGGCCCTGCGCTGGATCCGACATGCTGCCTCCCTGGCGTTTCTGTTGTCTGCCGATCAGTCTGAACCCGCCGGTTGCGCGGATCGAGAAGGATTATCCGAGGCCGGTATCGTGAAACCTTATGGCTCGACCAGCACCGCCCCGGTCCAGATCCCGGTCTCGACGAGGCGGCGCATCTCGGCGACGACGAGGTCGGCGACGAGCGCGGCGGCGCCGACCAGGGGCTGGTCGCTGGCATGGCACAGGCCGAGGGGCCGGGTGATGCAGGGCTCGACGATGCGGCGGATCGCGGGGCCGTCGGCCTTCGCGAGGCCGGACAGGCCCGACATCGGCAGGATCGTGGCGGCGAGGCCCGAGGCGGCGGCCTTGCGCATCGTCGGCAGGCTGTCGACGTCGGCGATCACCCGCAGGTCGAGCCCCTGCTGCGCGAAGGCCGCCTCGACGGTGGTGCGCAGGGAATGGGTCGGGCTCGGCATCACCAGCGGCAGGCCGGCGACCTCCCGCATCGTGACGGTGGCCTCGACGCCCGGCCTGGCCCGGGCGACGAGAAACAGGTCCTCGCGCAGGACCGGGCGCACGGCGAGGCCGGGACCGGCGCGGTCGCGGTAGAGGATCGCGAGGTCGAGGCGGTGGCGCACGACGAGTTCGTGCAGGTAGCCCGACAGGCTCTCGAACAATTCGGGGCGGATGCCGGGATAGCGCCCGAGCAGGGCGGCGAGGAGCGGGTGGGCCAGGATGGTGGCGGCGCTGGTCGGCAGACCGACCGCGACCCGCCCCGAGACGGCGGCCGGCCCGGACAGGTCGGCCACCGCCCCCTCGACCTGCCGCAGGATGGTGCGGGCGTGGCGGTAGAACCGCTCCCCGGCCTCGGTCGGGTGGACGCCCCGCGGGGTGCGGCCGAGCAGTTCGGTCTTCAGCACCGCCTCCAGTTGGGCGATCTGCTGGCTCAGGGCCGGCTGGGCGACGTTGAGGTGCGAGGCCGCCCGGGACAGGCTGCCCCAGTCCACCGCCGCCACGAAGAAGCGGATCTGCTTCAGGGTCGGGGTCATGGCGCTCCGGTCATGGTGGACAGAGGCTTAGAGCATTTTCCGACGAAGCGGATACCGCTTCGTCGTAGAAAATGCGGCAAGATCAACGACCTGGAGCAGCATCCCGCGTCGCCGTCGCCGAACCGCCGGCGCAGGCGTGCCCTGCGCATCCCGCACGGCCCGAACCCGAGGCGCGCCCTACAACGCAGTCGAACAGCAAAGAAGGATCAGGATGGCTGCGACCGCGGCGGGGCCGGTGCCCCACCCGAGGCTCGAGCGCAGGGCCGTGGCGGCCGTGGTGCTCGGCAACGCCCTCGAATTCTACGACTTCACCCTCTACGCCTTCTTCGCCAGGCCGATCGGGGCGGCGTTCTTCCCGGCGCAGGACGCAACCCACAGCCTGCTCGCCTCGCTCGCGCTGTTCGGCATCGGCTACGTCATGCGGCCGGTGGGCGGCGCGGTGATCGGCGCCTTCGCCGACCGCGCCGGGCGCAAGCCGGCGATGCTCGTCACCATCGCGCTGATGGCGCTCGGCATGCTGATGCTGGCCGCCTGCCCAGGCTACGACCGCATCGGCGCCTGGGCGCAGGTCGTCGTCATCGCCGGGCGGCTGATCCAGGGGCTGGCGCTCGGCGGCGAGGTCGGCCCCTCGACCGCCTACCTGATCGAGGCCGCGCCGCCCGCCCGCCGCGGCTTCGTCGCGAGCTGGCAGATCGCCAGCCAGGGCTGCGCCGCCCTGTTCGCCGGCCTGTTCGCCTCGGCCCTCACCCTCGTCGTCGGCGAGGCGGCGATGGCGGATTGGGGCTGGCGGGTGCCGTTCGCCCTCGGCCTCCTCGTCGTGCCGGTCGGCCTCGCCATCCGCCGCCACCTGCCCGAGACCGCCGGCGCCGGGCACGACCCGGCGGCGGCCCCGAGCACGCTCGGGGTGGTGGCCCGGCTGCTGCGCGGGCACGGCCGCCTGCTCGCCCTCACCTTCCTGGTCATCGCCGCCTCGACGGTGTCGAACGCGGTCGGCACCAACATGCCGGTCTATGCCGGCGCGACGCTCGGCCTGACCGAGACGGTGTCGAGCGCGGTGCCGATCGCGCTCGGCCTCGCCTCGATCGCGTTCCCGCTCCTCGGCGGCTGGCTCGCCGACCGGGTCGGACGGCGCCCGGTGCTGATCTGGCCGCGGGTGGCGATCCTCGTCCTGGTGGTGCCCGTCTTCGCCTGGATGGCGGGGACGGCCTCGGCCTGGAGCGTCTACGCGGTGACCTTCGGGCTGTCGGCCCTGTCCTCGGTCAACGCGGCGGCGATCATCGTGGCGATCCCGGAATCGCTGCCGCGGGCGGTGCGCAGCGCCGGGCTGTCGATCGTCTACGCGGTCTCGGTCTCGGTGTTCGGCGGCAGCACCAACTACGTCGTCAACTGGCTGATCGCCGCGACCGGCGACCGGCTGGCGCCGGCCTACTACCTCGCGGCGTTCAGCGTCGTCGGCACGGTCGCGGCCGTCCTGATGCCGGAGACCCGGGGGCGCGACCCCGACGCCGACGCCGGGGCGTGAGGCGGGCTTCCCCGGGGCAGAGCCCGTGCGGACGCGCCTCCTCGTACGATTTTCGATGGATCGCTTCGGGCGATCCCTGCGGGATCGCGGCGATTGCAGCGCAATCGCGTCGCGATGCGGCGACCGGCTTCGCTCAAGCGTGCGGAGCTTTGCTCCGCAGCGCGGGCTGACGATACGAAACCCGGCCGTCGTCGTCCGGAAATCGTATCACAGGATGGATCGGCCCCGCCTCAGGCGATGCGCAGCCCGTCCAGCACCCTGCGGACCAGTTCGGGGCTGTAGGGCTTGTCGATGAAGCGCGCCCCGGGCGGCAGGTCGCCCGGTCCCGGCCTCGTCACACCGGAGCAGACCACGATCGCGATCCGCGGCCAGCGTCGGGCGACCTCGCGGGCGAGCGCGAGGCCGTCGAGCCGGCCCGGCATGTGCACGTCGGTGAACAGTAGGTCGACGCCGTCCCGCTCCTCGAGGTAGCGCAGGGCCGCGTCGGCCGTCGCCATCTCCAGGACGGTGAAACCGGCATCGGCCAGGGTATCCGCCGCCTCCATGCGCAGGAGGGCTTCATCCTCGGCGACGAGGGCGACGGCGATGGTCGGAGGTACGGTCTCGGTCATGGAACCACATCAACCCGCACGGGCCGCCGGCGTTTCAACGTAGCCATGAGCAAATACACGCATAACGTGCATCCAGATCAGAGCGCGTCCGGCTGGTCCTGCATCAGGCCGAGGGGCGCTTCGAGCCGGCAGCGGACGCCGGACGGCTCGTAGGTCAGCCTCACGCTGCCGCCGGTCTCGGCGGCGAAGCTGCGCTCGATCAGCCGCGAGCCGAAGCCCTTGCGCTTCGGCGGCACGACGGGAGGCCCGTCATGCTCGGACCAGATCAGGCAGAACCGCGGCTGAGGCGTCTCGTCGATCACGTGCCAGTGCACCTCGACGTGGCCGGCCTCGTTGGACAGCGCCCCGTACTTGGCGGCGTTGGTCGCCAGCTCGTGCAGGACCAGGGCGAGGGACAGGGAGGACTTGGCGGCGAGCGGCACGTCGGGGCCGCCGACGCGGATGCGCGGCGACCCGGCGTCGCGGTGGACGCCGAGCGCCCCGGCGACCACGTCGGCGACGGGGGCGGCGGTCCAGCTCGCCTGGGTGAGGATGTCGTGGGCGCGCCCGAGGGAGATCAGGCGGGCGGCGAAGGCTTCGCGCGTGCTGTCGAGGTCGGTGGCGTTGCGGAAGGTCTGGCTGGCGATCGCCTGGACCAGCGCGAGGGTGTTCTTGACCCGGTGCTGCAACTCGCTGGTGAGGAGCTGCTGCCGCTCCTCCGCCCGCTTGCGCGGGCTGATGTCGAACATCGCGCCGATCATCCGCACGGCGCGCCCGCGGGCGTCGCGGATGACGTAGCCGCGGTCGAGGATGTCGGCGTAGCTGCCATCGGCCCGCAGGAAGCGGTACTCGTCGTTCCAGTGCTCGCCGCGGCCGTCGATCACCGCGTGGATCGAGGCGTCGATGCGGTCCCGGTCGCACGGGTGGATGTGCCCGATCCACCAGTCGCCGGTCGGCTCGATCTGCTCCGGGCGGTAGCCGTAGGCGGCCTGGAGCGCCTCGTTCCACAGCACGTGGTTGCTGGCGAAGTCCCAGTCCCAGATCGCGTCGTTGGTGGCGCGGGACGCGAGCCGGTAGCGCTCCTCGGTGGCGCGCAGCTCGTCCTCGGCCCGGCGCCGGGCGGTCACGTCGCGGACCGTGCCGACGAAGCGCACGCTGCGCCCGCGTTCGACGATCGCCTGCCCGAGGGCCGCGACCCAGCGCTCGATGCCGTCGACGAGGCCGACGGTGCGGTACTCGACGTCGAACAGCCCCGGGCCCGCCGGGTCGACGGCCCGCTCGACGGCCTCGTGCACCCGGGCGCGGTCCTCGGCATGGACCCCGTCCAGGAAGGTGTCGTAGCCGACAGGCGCCCCGGGCGGCAGCCCGAACAGGGCGCGGACCCGGTCGTCCCAGACGAGGTCGTTCGCGACCAGATCGTAGTCGAAGATGCCGATGCCGGTGGCCTCGACGGCGAGGCGCAACTGGTCCTCGGCCTTGTGCAGCGCCTCCTCGGCCCGCCGGCGGTCGTGGATGTCGTTGTTGCTGCCGAGCCAGCCGACGACCGTCCCGTTCGCGTCGCGCTGCGGCTCGGCGCGGATCAGGAACCAGCGGTAGGTCCCGTCGTGGCGGCGCAGGCGCGCCTCGGCCTCGTAGAGCGTCCCGTCGGAGCGGGCGTCCTGCCAGAGGGCGAGCAGCGCGGGAAGATCGTGGGGATGGACCGCCGCGGTCCAGCCGAAGGGAACCGCCTCCTCGGCGGACTGCCCGGAATAGGCCGGCCAGCGGTCGTTCACGGCGCTGAGGCCGCCGTCGGGCCGGCCCTGCCAGATGATGGCGGGCGCCAGCTCGCTCAGCGCCTCGAAGCGGCGCTCGCTGTCCCGCAGAGCGGTCTCGCTCCGGCGCTGCTCCGTGCGGTCGCGCAGGATCTTGAGGAAGCCCGTCGGGGTGCCGTCCTCGGCCCGCAGCGGCATCATCTCGCCCAGGGCCCAGAACCGCTCGCCCGACCGGCGCAGGTGCCAGCGCTCGTCCGGCGCCGAGCCCTCCTCCAGGGCCTGCCGCATCTCGACCTCGGGCCGGCCGGCGGCGCAGTCCTCGGGCGTGAAGATGGCGTCGATGCGCCGGCCGCGCATCTCCTCCTCGCTCCAGCCGAGGATGCGGCGCGCCCCCTCGTTCCAGCGGGTGACGCGGCCGTTCCGGTCCATCGCCATGATGGCATGATCGACCGCGCTCTCGAGGATGCGCTCCTGCCAGCGCTGCTCCTCCCCCTGCATCCGCAGGGCCCGCCGGGCTTCGATCTGCGCGCCCGCCTGCCGGGCGAGCCGCATCAGGCCGTCGACCTGCCGCTCGCTCAGGTCCCGCGGCCGGGGGTCGAGCACGCAGAGCAGGCCGAGCGCATCCCCGTCCGCGGCGTCGATCCGGGCGCCTGCGCAGAGGCGCAGACCGGCCGGAGCACCGGCCAGCAGGGGTGCGGCGAGGCCCGGTTCGGCCTCCACGTCGGCGGCGAGGAGCACCGGGCGGCGCAGCATCCCGCCCCGGAGCGGCACGACCGGCATTCCGCGCCGGCCGGGCCCGACCTCGGCCCCGAGGTGCAACGCATCACCGGCGATCAGCCACAGGGCCGCCGCCTCGGTGCCGCACAGGTCGCGGGCGAGCACCGCGACGTCGCCGAGGCACTGGTCGAGGACGGCGTCGGCCCCGTCGCAGGGATCGCCCGCGGTCGGCCGTGCGTCGCCGTCGGGCCGGGGAGTGGAGTGACTCATCGATGCGATCGCGGCGAGATGGGATGGCCGTTCCGGGGCGCGAGGCGACGCTGGCTGCTGGGCATGGCCGGCTCACGCAGCCTCAGACCGCATGTTTGACGACCGGATCGTCGCAGATGGGCGACACCGCCACGAGGGCCCCGCTGGGGCTGTAGATCACGCCGAGAACCTCCTCGAAGTGACGCCTGACCACCGCATGACACTCGCAGGACGCCTTCTCCATGTCCGCGCGGTCCCGGATGGTGATCCGGCCGCGGCCGACCGTGATCAGGCCCTGCTGCTGCAGCGTCTTCAGCACCCGGGTCAGGTAGGTGCGCTGCACCCCGAGGCGCTCGGCGAGCATCTCCTGGGTGATCGGCAGCGTGTCGGTGTCGAGCCGGTCCTGCAGGGTGAGCAGCCAGCGGGCGCAGCGCTGCTCGATCGGATGCAGGGCGTTGCAGGCCACCGATTGCAGCACCTGGGCGAGCAGGCAGTCCGAGTAGCGGGTGAAGAGATTGCGCATCAGCGGCGAGGTCCGCTTGACCGCCTGGAGGCGGGCCGCCTCGAGCCGCAGCACCGGGCCGCCGATCTGCACCACGGCCCGGCTGAAGGCCGGCAGGTAGCCCTGGCTGACGACGCCCCCGATCGCCCCCTCCCGGCCGATGGTCGCGGTCTCGGCGCTGCGGCCGTCGCGCATCGTCACCACCAGCGTCGTGACGGTCGGCCCGCAGGGAAACGAGATCAGGTCGACGTCCTCGCCGACCTCGAACAACACCTCGCCGCGGCGGCCCTCCTTCGGCTCCAGGTGCGGAACCAGGAGGGCGCGATCCTCCGGCCGGAGCGCGTCGAGGAGGAGATTGCCATGCGGAGGGAGCGCAGGAGGCATGAGGGCGGTGGCAATCGGTGATTCGCGTATGGGAGCGCCCTCCTAGCGCACAGCTCGCACCAGTGTCTGTCTACAATTAGACGTTCGGCGAAAAAATCGCCGCCCCGCATGTCCTTAGGTTAAGGTCAAGCTTACCCGGCAGGGCGCGAGACTGACAGTGGTTCACGAACGGAACCTGCAACCATTCAGGCGGCAGGGCTTTGTTGAACCCGGATACCTTGAGGCTGCCCGGACGCATTGACGCCAATGCCACGCTACTTCATCGATTTCGAGGACGGACACACGCGCCTGAACGACGACGACGGACAGGACTTCGCCGATCTTCAGGCCGCCCGGGACGCCGCGATCGGCGCCCTGCCGGATGTCGGCCGGGAGCCGCCTCCCGACGACGGCCGCCGGCTGTTCGTCGCGCATGTGCGCGGCGAGGGCGGCGAGACCCTGTGCACGATCCGGCTCGAACTCGACGCGCAGTGCCGGCCGGACCCGGCGCAGGCGCGCCGCGCGGAGGCCGCGAGCCCGACGCCGGACTGCGTCCCCTCCCTCGCGGCGCGCGACGACGGGCCCTGACCGCGACGGGACCGGCCCCCAAGCCGGAATCGCAGAGCCATCGCCTCGGCGATTGTTCCGCGGTTCCGGCCAGGGGGCGACGCTCCCGACCGGTCGCGGTGCGCTCTGCGCCCGAGGAGCGCCCCTGGGAGCGGGTTCGGGGGACGAACGTCCTCCCGGACGCGGAGCGGAGCGAGAGCCGGGCGAGCGGCGACGCGACGTGTTGCGGTGCCGCGCACGAACGCCGCCTCGCGCCGTTGTGCAACGCCGTTCCGGGGCCGCTGCCCATTCCGTCGCGGCAGAGCAAAAATTGTGCAGTGCGGAACCGCCCCCGCCGCCGGTCATTGCCCCTGCTGCAGGAGGTGATGCCCGATGCGTTCCATCGACCCTTTGCTGGCCGGGCTGGTCGGCTGGTTCGTCTGGCTCCCCTGGTGGGCCGAGAGCCTCGTCCTGATCGCCGGATGCTGCGCCGTCGTTCTTCCGCTGCACGGCGTCACGTTCCGTGCGATGCAGCGTGCCGCCGCCAGCAGGAGCCTGTTCTGGCGCTCGCTGGTGGCGCGCACCCACGGCCCGAGCCGGCTGGCGCTGACGATCGTCGCGATCAGCGCCGCCGCCGCGACCGCGCCGCTGACCTGGGAGGTGCGGCTCGTCGTGAACCAGGTCCTGCTGGTGGCGTTCGTGACCCTGTCCGGATGGTGCTGCGCCATCGCCATCCACATCTGGTCGGTGGTCTACCTGCGCGGCTACAAGCTCGACGCCGAGGACAACCTCCTCGCCCGCAAGCACGTCACGCAGGTGCGGATCCTGAAGCGGGCCGCCATCACCCTCGTGGTGCTCGTCACCATCGCGGTCGCCCTGATGACCTTCGAGCCGGTGCGGCAGTACGGCGTCAGCCTGCTCGCCTCCGCCGGGGCCGCCGGCCTGATCCTGGGTCTGGCGATGCAGCCGGTGCTGTCGAACCTCGTCGCCGGAATCCAGATCGCCATCACCCAGCCGATCCGGATCGAGGACGCCGTCATCGTCGAGAACGAGTGGGGCTGGGTCGAGGAGATCACCTCGACCTACGTGGTGGTCCGGCTGTGGGACTGGCGCCGGCTGGTCCTGCCGCTGACCTACTTCATCCAGAAGCCGTTCCAGAACTGGACCCGGGACGGCGCGTCGCTGATCGGCAGCGTGATGCTCTACGTCGATCACACCGCGCCGATCGAGACGATGCGCCGGAAGCTCGGCGAGATCGCCGCCGCGTCGCGGCTGTGGGACGGCAACGTCGTCAACCTCCAGGTCTCGGATGCCCGCGAGACCGTCATCGAGGTGCGGATGCTGGTGAGTGCCCGCAACGCGCCGCAGGCGTGGGACCTGCGCTGCGAGGTGCGCGAGAGGATGATCGCCTTCCTCCAGAAGGAGCATCCGGGCGCCCTGCCCCGCCACCGCACCGAGTGGACCAACCCGGAGGCCGACGCCCGGCGTCAGGAGGGCGTCGGCGCGAGGCTGGTGGCCTGAACGAAGGGCGGGCCCCTCAGCGCTCGGAGCGGCCCGCCACCAGCCGCAGCGACGGTCCCGGCCGGGTGCTGAGGAGGCTCGCGACCTTGCCCTCGAGTTCGCCGTCGCGAAACGGCTTCTGGACGATGCGGTCCTCGCCGACCGCGCCGTCCATCGTCAGGGCCGAGTGGTCGGCGTAGCCGGTGACGAACAGGAACGGCGTCGCGGGCCAGCGGCGGCGGATCTCGCCGGCGACCTCGGCCCCGTTCATGCCCGGCATGGCGAAGTCGAGCACCACGAGATCGAAGCAGGGGTCGAGTTCGAGCGCCTGCAGCGCCGCGAGTCCCGAGCCGGCTTCACGAATCTCGTAGCCGGCTTCCGACAGCTTCGTGACCGTGATTTCCCGCACCGCACTGTCGTCGTCGACGACGAGGAGGACCGGCCGGTCTCCGGGCTTGCGCACCGTGGCGCAGTCGATCTCCGCCACGGGTACCTGGGCAGCCTTCGGACCTGCCGCGACCCGGGGCAGGTAGACCCTCACCGAGGTCCCCTCCCCGATCGCCGTATCGATGCGCACCCCGCCGCCGGACTGCTTGGCGAAGCCGTAGACCTGAGCGAGCCCGAGACCCGATCCTTTGCCGACTTCCTTGGTGGTGAAGAACGGCTCGAACACCCGCTGGAGCACGTCCGGCGGGATGCCGGTGCCGGTGTCGCTCACCGCCACCATGACGTAATCGCCGGCGGCCGGCTCCTCGGGCCGGGACGGCCTCTCGGTCAGGCGGACATTCGCCGTCTCGATCGTGAGGCAGCCGCCGACCGCCATCGCGTCGCGGGCGTTGATCGCGAGGTTGAGGATGATCAGCTCGATCTGCGTCGCGTCGACCAAGGCCGACCACAACTCGGACTGGAGGGTCATCTCGATACGGACCGCGCCGCCGATCGAACTCTGCAGCAGGTCGCGCATCGAGGCGACGGTCTGGTTGAGCTGGACCGGCTTCGGTTCGAGGCGCTGGCGGCGCGAGAAGGCGAGGAGCTGGGCCGTCAGCCGGGCGCCGCGCTCGGCGGCGCCGCGCATCATGTCGAGCCGGCGCCGCGAGCGGTCGTCGGGGACGACGCGCTCCAGGAACTCGATGTTGCCGGCGATCACCGTCAGCAGGTTGTTGAAGTCGTGCGCGACGCCGCTGGTGAGCTGTCCCACCGCCTCCAGCCGCTGCGCCTGCCGCAGGGCCTCCTCGACCCGCTCGCGCTCCTCGATCTGGCGCTTCAGCTCGGCATTGGCCTCGGCCAGCGCCCGGGTGCGCTCGGCCACCCGCGCCTCGAGGGTCTCGTTGAGGTCGCGCACCGCCCGCTCGGCGGCCCGGCGCTCGGCATGGGCGCGCGCCTCGGCCAGGGCGCGGGCGATGACCCGGGGCAGCCGGTCGAGCCGCTGCTTGGTGACGTAGTCGATGGCGCCGAACTTGAGCGATTCGACCGCGACCTCCTCGCCGAGCGTGCCGGAGACGAACACGAACGGCGTGTCGGGGCACAGATCGCGGGCGAGCGAGAGGGCGGCGAGGCCGTCGAAGGTCGGCAGGACGTAGTCGGCGAGGATGATGTCGTGGGCGCGGGTTCCCGCCGCGGCCACGAAGGCCTCGCGGGTCATGACCCGGTCGGTCCGCCGGACGAGGCCGGCATCGTCCATGACCGCGCCGAGCAGCTCGGCGTCGAGGTCGCTGTCTTCGAGAAGGAGGATGTGCAGGGGATCGGCGCTCACGCGTTCGATGGCCACCCTCCCCTGTGCGGCGGCGGCTCGTTCAGCACCGCCCAGAACACCCCGAGGTCCTGGATCGCCTCGAAGAACTCCTTGAAGCCGACCGGCTTGACCACGAAGGCGTTCACGCCGAGCTGGTAGGAGCGCACGAGGTCGGATTCCTCGCGCGAGGAGGTCAGCATCACGATCGGGACCGACCGCATCCCCGGATCGCCCTTGACCGCCGCCAGCACCTCGAGCCCGTCCACCTTCGGCAGCTTGAGGTCGAGCAGAACCACCGCCGGCTCGCGGGCGTCGCGCCCGGCGTGGTCGCCGCGGCGATAGAGGTAGTCCAGCGCCTCGGCGCCGTCGCGGCAGATCGCGATCTCGTTGGCGAGCTGGCTCTTCTCCAGCGCGGCGAGCGTCAGCTCGATGTCGTTCGGGTTGTCCTCGACGAGGAGGATCGGCTTCAGGTCGGCCATCAGCGCGCCTCCATCCGTTCGGGAAGAGTGAAGTGGAACGTCGCACCCTGCCCGAGGACGCCCTCGGCCCAGACCCGGCCGCCGTGACGTTCGACGATGCGCCGCACGTTCGCCAGCCCGATCCCGGTCCCCTCGAACTCCTCGACCCGGTGCAGCCTCTGGAATACGCCGAACAGCTTGCCCACGTAAGCCATGTCGAAGCCGATTCCGTTGTCGCGCACGTAGAAAACCGCCTCCCCCTTGTGGTCGGGCGCGCGGCCGACCTCGATCACCGTGTCGGGCTGGCCGCGGGTGTACTTCACGGCGTTGGACAGCAGGTTCTCGACGACGAGCCGCAGCATCACCGGGTCGGCATAGACCCGGCCGAGCGAGCCGACCTGCCAGCGGATCGGCCGCCCGGCCGGCACGTCGCGCATCACCTTGCGGCGCACCTCCTCCACCAGGAGGTTCATGTCGCCGAAGACGCGCTTGAGGGCGTTGCGCCCCATCTGCGAGAAGGTGAGCAGGTTGTCGACGAGGGTCCCGGCGGAGAACGCGGCCTCGATGATGGTGTCGACGTAGTGCCGGCCCTTGTCCGAGAGCCGGTCGCCCTCGCGGGAGCGCAGCAGCTCGGAATAGCCGACGATGTGGCGGAACGGCGCCCGCAGGTCGTGGCTCACCGAGTAGGAGAACGCCTCGAGCTCCTTGTTCGAGCGCTGCAGCTCCTCGCTGAGCGCCGCCAGTTCCTCGGCCCGGCGCAGCACGATGCCGAGGATCGCCGCGCGCAGGTCCTTGGCGGCGTCGATCTGCGGCACCGTCCAGGGCAGCGCGCGGCCTCGCAGCGTCTCCTTCCAGGTCTCGAACGACTTGCGCGGGTGCAGGCGCGCCGGCCCGCCGGCCGGGTCCTGCGTCGCCGCCTTGGTCGGGTCGCCGCCCCATTTCACGGTCTGAACGACCTCGGGGCGGAACCACAGGACGGAGTTCGGCGAGGTCTGGGACACCGAGATCGCCAGGAGCCCGCTCGCCACGTCGGCGAAGTCGCCGGCCGGGGGATAGATCTCGCCGAGGGAATCGGTCGCGAAGACGTCCTCGTCGCCGCCGCGGCCCGCGAGCCAGTCGCGCAGGCGCTGGATCTCGCCCTTGCCCGGCGTCAGGCCGATGAGACGGTACTGATCGCCGACCACGACGGCGGCGCCGTCGGCCCCCGCGAGGGCCAGGAGATCCTCGGAATGCCCGAACAGGCCGGCGGAGAAGCTGTCGGCCTCGGTCATGTAGCCGAGCAGGCGGCCGCCGACGGCGCCGAGGCGCAGCCGTTCCTCGGCCTCGGCGCTGCGCTCCTTGGAGGCGAGCTGGAGGGCGAAGACCCGGGTGAGCAGGTCGCAGGCGTTGCGGGCCTGGAGCGGCACCCGCCGGGGCGCCTTGTTGTGGCACGAGATCAATCCCCACAGCCCGCCGTCGACGAGGATCGACACCGACATCGAGGCCATGGTGCCCATGTTGCGCATGTACTCGACGTGGACCGGCGAGACGCTGCGCAGGATCGACTGGCTGAGGTCGAGGGGCGCGCCGGTCGAGGGCGGCACCGCCGGCACGATCGGCACCGGCACGTACCCGGCATCCGGGATGATGCGCAGGCGGTTGCGGCGGTAGAGTTCCCGGGCCTGGGCCGGGATGTCGGAGGCGGGGAAGCGCAGGTCGAGGTAGGACGGCAGCACGCCGTTGCCGTCCTCGGCCACGACGGTGCCGTGCCAGTCGCGGTCGAAGCGGTAGACCAGGGCGCGGTCGAAGCCGGTGAGGCGGCGCACCTCGGCCGCGAGCTGCCCGCACAGGTCGGCCACCGTGGCGGCCCGGTGCAGGCCCTCGACGAAGGCGTTGAGCCGCGGCGAGAGCGCATCGAGGCTCAGTTCGCCGCCCGCCTCGGCCGTGGCCTCCTCCAGCTCGACCACCGTGAGCGGCCCCGAGCGGTGCACCGCGAGGTCGTAGAGCCGCGACCCCGACGCGGTCTCCAGGCCGACGGTGCGCAGGTAGCGGGCGCCCTCGGCGCCGCGGTCCGGTCCGGTCCCGCCGGCGACCGCCTCGGCGAGTTCGGGAAACGCCGCCGACAGCAACCGGCCGACCACCTCGCCGCCCGGCTGCCCCGGCCGGTCCGGCACGTTCGCGCTCGCCTGCACGATGCGCAGGTCCGGCTCCTGGACGGCGAGGAGGAAGCCGTGCGGCTGGAGCGTTCCGAGAAGGTGGATCGGCTCCCTGTCGCAGGCGGTCAACTGGGCCGCGTCGAGCGGCCGTGCGGCCGAGTTCAAAACCGGGACTCCTTCATCGCTGCCCTCTTGCGCGCGGCGGACCATACAGGCAGCGCCCGGCCGAGGCGACCCGGCGCGAGGGGGAAAATCCCGGCCCGATCCGGGGATGGCCACCGCCGCCGCGGCCCGGCGGGAGCGGCGCGTCGGCGCTCGGGGCGGGCCGCCTCAGTCGCGGGTCACCGCGATCAGCACGCAGGCCGCCGGCGTCGTGCGGCGGACCTGATGCGGCAACCGGCCGGGAAACTGGAGCGCGTCGCCCCGGTGCAGGCCGACCACCCGGTCGGCGAACCGTACCTCGACCGCGCCGTCCACGACGAACAGCAATTCCACGCCGTCGTGCTCGGCCCGGAAGTCGTCGGCGAAGTCCGGCTGGGGGTAGACGAGGAAGCCGTCGAGGGCCCGGCCGCCCGCCCCCCGCGGTCAGCGCTTCGAGGCGATAGCCGCTCCCCTCCCCCGGATCCGCCGGCCCCATCCGGTCCTGTGCCCGCGAGACGTGGATCGCCGAAGCGTCGAGGGTCTGACCGAACAATTGGGCGGGCGGGACGCCGAGGACCCGGGCGAGGTTGAGCACCGTCGAGACCGAGGGCACCCTCAGCCCGCGCTCGACCTTGGACAGGTAGCCCTTGTCGAGCTTCACCGCCGCCGAGAGCTCCCCGAGGGTCCAGCCCCGGGCCCGGCGGGCGGCCCGCACCTCTCCGGCGAGGCGCAGGCGCGCCTCCCCATCCAGCCATCCCGGCACGTCGTCGAGCATTCAGGGTCCGTCGGGCCTCGCGAGCCGCCATGGTTGAGGCCGCGGCGACGGGGCGTCAACAGGGCCGGATCGGACACACCGGACGCACCCGGCACGCCCGTCAGGCTGTCCACGAAGCAGGCAACTCGTTGCCTACATGTGATGCTTGCGTCGGAACTACAAGGTAATAGTCTTCCCTCAGTCGAGAGGCACCACCGGTGCAACCGTCGGCCTGGTGACCCCGTGCAGAGCGTGAGGATGGGACGATGACCTGGGCCGGCACCCTGCTGCACATCCACGTCGCGCCGTCGGCCTCGGTCGAGATGGAGGAGCTCGCCGAAGCGCGACTGATCCCCGGCCGCGGCATCGAGGGCGACCGCTACCTCCTCGGCACCGGGACCTATTCTCGAAAGCCCGACATCCGCGAGGTCACCCTGATCGAGATGGAGGTGCTGGAGGCGCTGGCGCAGGGCGAGCCGAGGATCCCCGGTCTGAAGGCCGTACTCGACCCGGCCGACCATCGCCGCAACCTGACGACCCGCGGCGTGCCCCTCGGCCATCTCGTCGGCCGCCGCTTCCGGGTCGGTGACGTGGTGCTGCGGGGTGGCCGGATGAACTTCCCGTGCCAATACCTCGAGGAACTGCTCGGCGTGCCGGGGCTCTACGAGGGGCTGCTCAACCGCTCCGGCCTCAACTGCGCGATCGAGGCCGGCGGGGTGATCCGCCGCGGCGATCCGATCCTGCCGCTCGCCGACTGACGGGGCGCCGCAATGTCGCCGCGCCTCATCATGAAGCTCGACGTCGCCGAGGTGCGGCGCGTGCCCGGCGACGTGATCCTGGCGACGCTGACCCATCCGCGCCGCCCCCTCCTCCCGGCCGCGACCGCGGGCGCCCATGTCGACGTCCATCTCGGCGACGGACGGGTGCGGCACTACTCGCTGTGGGGCGATCCCGCCGACCGCGGCGCCTACCGGATCGCGGTGAAGCGCGAGGCCGAGGGCCGGGGCGGCTCGCGCCGGCTGCACGAGATGCTCGTGCCCGGCGCCTCCCTGATGGTGTCGGCGCCGCGCAACCACTTCGAGCTGCCGGAGACGAACGGGCCGGTGCGGCTCCTCGCCGGCGGAATCGGCATCACCCCCCTGCTCGCCATGGCGCAGGCCCTGGCGGCGAGCGGGCGGTCCTTCCGCCTCCACGTCTTCGCGCGCCGCCGCGCCACCGCGCCGCTGCTCGAGGAAGCGCAACGGCTGCTCGGCCCCGGCCGCGTCGGCGCGCATCTCGACGACGAGCCGGACACGCGGGTCGCGCTGCCGGCCCTCCTCGCCGCGCCGGAGCCGGGGGCGGTGCTCGCCTGCTGCGGCCCGGCCGGGTTCATGGCGGCGGTGCGCGACGCCGCCGCGCACTGGCCCGAGGAGGCGCTGCTGTTCGAGGCGTTCCAGCCCCTCGCCGGCGAGAGCTTCGTGCCGGAGCCGTTCGAGATCGTGCTCGCCTCCGGGCGCCGGCTCGCGGTGCCGGCGGACCGCTCGGCCCTCGACGTCCTGCGCGAGGCCGGCGTCGCGCCGCCCGCCTCCTGCGAGATCGGCGTCTGCGGCTCCTGCCTGTGCGGCTATCGCGGCGGCACCCCGATCCATCGGGACGTGGTGCTGTCGCCGCGGGCCCGGCGCGAGCGCTTCGCGCCCTGCGTCTCCCGCGCGGTCGGGACCCTGCACCTCGACCTGGGAGACGCAGGGCGCGCGGTGGAGCCCGAGGCTCCACGCCCCTGAGCGAAGCCGGTTTCCGCATCGCGAAGCGATCAGTCGGAAACCGTATGAGACGGGCGAGGATCGACATCGAGAGGGCCGGACAACGGCCGGGTTGACGGGCGAGGACGACCGGCGGGCCAACTCAGCAAGGAGCCCACGCATGTCCATGGCATCATCCGCGGCCCTTCCGGCCGCGCCCGAGACCGGTGCGCCGCCGATGCGCCGCGTCGTCACCTCGAGCGTCGTCGGCACGGCGGTCGAATGGTACGACTTCCTGATCTACGGCACGGCGAGTGCGCTGGTCTTCAACAAGCTGTTCTTCCCCTCCTCCGACCCGGCGGTGGGCACGATCGCGGCCTTCGCCACCTACGCGGTCGGCTTCCTGGCCCGGCCGCTCGGCGCCGCGATCTTCGGCCATTTCGGCGACCGGGTCGGGCGCAAGAGGATGCTCGCCGCCACCATCATCATCATGGGGGTCGGCACCTTCCTGATCGGCTGCCTGCCGACCTACGACCAGATCGGCGTCTGGGCGCCGGTCCTGCTCGTGGTCCTGCGCCTGCTCCAGGGCATCGGGCTCGGCGGCGAATGGGGCGGCGCGGTGCTGATGGTGGTCGAGAACGCCCCCGACAAGCGCCGCGGCCTGTTCGGCAGCCTGGTGCAGATCGGCAACCCGATCGGCAACCTCGCGGCGACCGGCATCTTCGCCCTGATGGCCTCGCTGCCGGAGAGCGAGTTCCTGCGGTGGGCATGGCGGGTGCCGTTCCTCCTCAGCATCCTGCTCGTCGGCGTCGGCCTGTTCATCCGCATGCGCCTGGAGGAGACCCCGGCCTTCCGCGCGGTCGAAGCCGGTCGGGAGGTCGCCCGGCTGCCCGTGGTCGAGGTGATCCTTCAGCACCCGCGGCCGTTCCTCACCGCGATCGGGTTGAAGCTGTCGGAGATCGCCTGGGCGAGCGTCGCCAGCGTGTTCGTCATCAGCTACGTCACCGGGTCGTTGGGCCTGCCGCGGGGCGTCGTGCTCAACGGCATCTTCGCCGCCTCGACGGTCGCCCTGGTATCGATCCCGCTGTTCGGCTGGCTCTCCGACCTCGTCGGACGCCGAACGATGTTCTACGCGAGCTGCGTGTTCTGCATCGCCTTCGCGTTCCCGTTCTTCTGGCTCCTCGACACCCGCGACCCGACGATCATCGCCGTCACCATCGTGGTGGCGATCTCGTTCGGCCAGATGATCGGGTTCGGGGTCGGGGCGCCGTTCTACTCCGAGCTGTTCGCCGCCCGCCTGCGCTACAGCGGCGCCTCGCTCGGCTTCCAGATCGGCGCGGCGATCTCCGGCGGGCTGACGCCGTTCGCCGCCGCCTCGCTGCTCGCCTGGAGCGGCGGCGCCACCTGGCCGATCTCGCTCTACCTGATCGCCGCGGCCCTCATCACGCTGCTGGCGACCGCCTGCGCTCCGGAGACCGCCGGCAAGCCCCTGCGCTGAGAAGCCGCCCGGTGATTCGCGCGCGATCCGGACGTCTCGGCGCAACCCGGTGCCGCGACGCCGGTTGCCGGCCGGCAACCGCCCCGGTTCCCTGCCATCGCCCGCTCGCGTAAGCGGCTGGACCCGGAGGCGTCCCGGACACGGGGCGCCTCCGTGCCGTGCGGTTCGGTTTTCGTCCTTGCCAGGTCGGTCGCGTTGGGGTGAAGCTGTCACGCTTCGAAGCGCCCGGAGCGCGATCAAGCGTATGCACGAGAGCCCGACGTGAGCCCTGCCGCACTCATCAAGACCGCGCCCGACGCGCCCGCGCTGGCGCGGGCCATCCACACCCTCGTCGGCGAGCACGCCCGCGACCTGTCGGCGAAGCTGCAGGAGCACCGGCTTCAGCTCTTCCCGCCGACGGCGACGAAGACCCTGCGCCGCTTCACCTCCGGCGAGGTGGCGGGCCTGATCGGGGTCGACCCCGGCTACCTGCGCCGGCTCAGCCTGGAGGGGCGCGGCCCGCAGCCGGAGGTCGGGCCGTCCGGCCGGCGCTCGTACTCGATCGAGGACATCCAGGCGCTGCGCGCCTACCTCGACGAGAGCGGCAAGGCCGAGCGGCGCTACCTGCCGCACCGCCGCGAGGGCGACCACCTCCAGGTGATCTGCGTCGTCAACTTCAAGGGCGGCTCGGGCAAGACCACGACGGCGGCCCATCTCGCCCAGCACCTCGCGCTGCGCGGCTACCGCACGCTGGCGGTCGACCTCGACCCGCAGGCGTCGCTCTCGGCCCTGCACGGCTACCAGCCGGAATTCGACGTCGGCGAGAACGAGACCCTGTACGCCGCCCTGCGCTACGACGACCAGCGCCGGCCGCTCTCCGAGGTGATCCGCCCGACCTACTTCCCGGGCCTCGACCTCGTGCCGGCCAACATCGAGCTGATGGAGTACGAGCACGAGACGCCGAAGGCCCTCGGCGCCGGCACAGGCGGCGACCTGTTCTTCACCCGCCTCGACGGGGCGCTGGCCGAGGTCGAGGCGCATTACGACGTGGTGGTGATCGACTGCCCGCCGCAGCTCGGCTTCCTCACCATGTCGGCGCTCTGCGCCGCGACCGCGGTGCTGGTGACGGTGCACCCCCAGATGCTCGACGTGATGTCGATGTGCCAGTTCCTGCTGATGACCTCCGACCTGCTCGGCGTCGTCGCCGAGGCCGGCGGCAACATGAGCTACGACTGGATGCGCTACCTCATCACCCGCTACGAGCCGGGCGACGGGCCGCAGAACCAGATGGTGAGCTTCATGCGCTCGATGTTCGGCGAGCACGTCCTGAACTACCCGATGGTGAAGAGCACCGCGGTGGCGGATGCCGGCATCACCAAGCAGACCCTGTACGAGGTCACCCGCGACGCCTTCACCCGCTCGACCTACGACCGCGCGCTGGAGGCGCTGAACAACGTCAACGGCGAGATCGAGGCGCTGATCGCCCGGGCCTGGGGACGCGGCTGATGGCGCGCAAGAACCTCCTCGCCGGCCTCGTCGCGCCGAAGTTGCCGGCCGGCAACCCGGACGAGCCGGACCGGCCGGAACCCGCGCCGGCCCCGGTGCCGGAGCGGGTCGCGCGCTTCGGCGGCATGACCCGCGGCGGCGCGATCGGCGCCGTCAGCCGCTCGATCGAAGGGCTGAAGAGCGCGGCCTCCGACGCCGAGCAGATGCGGGCCCGGCTCGCCAACGGACAGACCGTGGTCGAACTCGATCCCGGCCTGATCGATTCCTCGCCGGTCGCCGACCGCATCCCGCACGAGGGCGGCGGCCACGACGACCTCGTCGAGTCGATGCGGCTGTCGGGCCAGCAGGTGCCGGTGCTGGTCCGGCCGCACCCGGCCGAGCCCGGCCGCTTCCAGACCGCCTACGGCCACCGCCGGGTGCGGGCCGCGACCATCCTCGGCCGTCCGGTCCGGGCGGTGATCCGCCCGCTCACCGATGCCGAACTGGTGGTGGCGCAGGGCCAGGAGAACAACGCCCGCCGCGACCTCAGCTTCATCGAGCGCGCGCTCTACGCCGCGCGGCTGGAGGAGGCGGGCTTCGACCGCGACACCATCATGGCGGCGCTCGCGGTCGACAAGACCGGGGCGTCGCGGCTGATCTCGGCCGCCGTCAAGGTGCCGCGCGACCTGATCGCGGCGATCGGGCCGGCGCCGAAGGTCGGCCGCGACCGCTGGATCGATCTCGCGGCGAAGCTGGAAGGGGAGGCGGCCCAGGCCGCGGCCCGGGCGGCTGCCAGCGGTACGGCCTTCGCGGCGGCCGACACCGACGCACGGTTCGATCGCGTGCTGCGGGCGGTCCAGGCTCCGCGCAGGGCCGACGCGACGCGCAGCGCCCACGCCCTTCTCGGCGGCCATGGCCGACCGATCGGTCGGCTGGAGCGCACCGCCCGCGGTTCCCGCCTCCAGATCGACGATGCCGGCTTCGCCGATTTCCTCGCCGAGCACCTGCCGCGACTGCATGCGGATTGGGCACGGGGCGGCCCGACCCGGCAGGACCCGACCGACGCGGACGCCTGAGGCGAGGCCGCCCCTCCGCCGTCCCTTGCCTCCCGCCCGGGTGCACGCGGCCTGTGCCCGGGGCCGGGCACGAGCCGCGAAGCGGCCGCACGTCCCGGCACCGTCGCGGGGCCCTGGGCGAAGCCAGAAACCTTATTCTTCATCGTGACTTAACCACGATGCGTCCGGCCACGTCCCCGCGCGCGGGGCAGGGGAGGGGGCTCGTGCCGGCCCGTGCGGCGAGCGAGTTCCAAGCAGACTTGCGCTGGCAAGCCAACGCCTCGTCCGCTGAGGTTTCCGGTGTGCCGCAGGTTTTCGTCGCAAAACCGGTGATCATGCGATTTCCGGTTGATCGCTTCAGGCGATCCCTGCGGGATCGTGGCGATCGCTGCGCAATCGCTTCAGGCGACCGCGAGCGGTCGCTTTCGCGATGCGGAAACCGGCTTCGCTCATGCGTGCGGAGCAAAGCTCCGCCGCGCGGGCTGGTGATACGACTTTCGGAACTGATCGTCCGAAAATCGTATCACTCTTGCGAAACCTGCTCAGCCGGCTCCGGCTGCCGCCGGCATTCCGATTCGTCCTGACCGGCTTCCGGCGCGGCGGGTTCGGGAGACAGGCGCGCCCGGTCGCGTCCTCGATGCAATCCGGCTCGGTGGACAGCGGGATCATCGGGCGAAAATCATGCTCCCGGTTGGACTTGCTCTAGGCGCCGCCGATGTTGCGGCCTATGGAACAAGTCCGCTCCAAGAGTTCAGTGGGAATGCACAATGGCTGGTGACGATACGCTCGCGCAGGCGCTTGCCGACGTGAGCGAGCAGCGAACGGCCCTCGAAGCCGAGTACGAGCGCGTCAGCATGGAGCTGGCGAAGCTGCGCCAGGCCGAAGCCGCCCTGCGGGCCATCGTCGAGAACACGCCTCTGGGGCGGGTCGACCTTGCGACCATGGGGGGGCTCGGCTCCGAGGACGGGTCGCGCGGCTCGGGTCGCGGCTCGGGACGGGGCAGCCGCGGACCGCGGGCGAACTCCGCCAAGGGGCGGCTGCGGGTCCTGCTGCAGGACGCCGGCCCGCAGGGATTGTCGCACGCGCAGATCATGCGGTCGCTGCCCGACGCTTCGCCCGCGACGGTGAACGCCTATCTCAGCGCGATGACCGTCGCCGGCGAGTTGCGGCGGGCCGACGATTTCTATGTCTTCGTCAGGAGCCAGGAATCCGGCCCGGCCGACCAGGATCCCGCCGCGGATGCGCCCGGAGAGACCGACGACGCCTCCGAGTGATCCGGTTTGCGGATTTCCGATTCCAGCTCCCATCGCGTGATGCCGGCACGGCGGAGCGATCCTCCGCGCCTCCGAGCGGTGCGAGCTTGGTCCAGCCGCGGCTGAAGGAAGCCCGGCCTGCTCCACGCGGCCAGACGTCATCATTCCCACCGTACCCCGGCGCGGCCGATATCCGACCGGTGCCGCTCGCCACGGCCGCTCGGGTTGCGGATTCGTGGGGCTGCCGTTCCGGTTTCGAGACGACGAAGCCCCGCCCCGTCAATCCATCGATGCCGTAGCGGCGGATGCGTCGCGGCGTCCGGATCCGTGGGGCTGCGCTTCCGACCCAACTGCCTGATCGGACTCGCGGTTTCCCGTTGCCCACGATGTCCGGCCTTCCATCCATCGGCGAGGCGAGGGGCGTGCCGGACGGGCGGGCGAGGCTGGGCGGGAGCCGGTCCTGGCCGGTTCGTGGGGCTGCGGTTCCGTCGCAAGTTATTGTAGCTGCTAGATTTCCTGAACCGGCAGTCGGGTTTCGTGGGGCTTCGGTTCCGCAGCGCCCCACCTGCCGAGGGCCGATCGCGGTTTCCTCATTCGTGGGGCCGCCGTTCCCGCCTCCCGGGCGATTGCCGGGGCCGGTGGCCCGATATCCGGGATCGTCAAGCTCATCGCCGCTTCGCCGGCAGTCCGACTCCGCGCTGTCCGGGCAGTTCGTGGGGCTGCCATTCCCATCTATCTGATTGGTATCGCTGTATTTTTCCCCAGACCCGGAAGGGATTCACCACATCGGCGGATTTCGTGGGGCTGCCATTCCCGGGCCTGGAAGGCTGTTGGACCATTCGGTGGACGGTGTGGATGACTGACGCCTCCGGTCCGTCTGGTGGGGCTGCAATTCCTGCTCAAGTCATTGATGATGTTGGCTCCCATGATCCCTCGTGAGGGCCCGACCCGGTTTTGCGGCCCGATTCCGCCATCGGGCGCCGAGATGATCCGCCGGGGTACGCATGGTCGATCGGGTGTTTTTCATCGTCGTCGCCATCGCTCGATTCTGCCGGCGAGTCCAGAAGCTGAATCTTCTCATCGAGTTCCGGCTCTGGGTCCGCATCCACAGCGAGTTCGACTCTCGCTCTTCCTGTTGTCGCTGTCCGGTGCTCGGGCGCCCGATGCCGCTTCGTGGGGCTGTGATTCCCACCCCGAATCCCGCTCCGGCATCGGTGGATTCGAGGGAGAGTCGCTGCATTCGCCAGATAAAGCTCTGACAGAGCTTCATAATCTGGTTCGAAGGCGATTTCCCGCCCTGTGACTCCGCACTCTTTCCCCACATTGCCGGTTGCCGCTTCGTGGGGCTGCGGTTCCCGGATTAGTCGATGGAGTCGTTCGCGAATCGCCGATGGCCTCGCCTCGCCGTTCCCTGCTCACCCTGATGCCCATGGTCGATTCGTGGGGCTGCAATTCCCGGTGATCATCCTGTTGTTTCAGGCTCTTAGGGATCCCTCTGAGACCCTCAGTTCCGAATGCCGATCCGTCCTGTTCCCGCTACCCTCGACGGACACCCGGGAGGGGGTGTGGAAAACGGGGTCGATTCAGAATCGATTCTACTATCGATTTAAGAGTCTGGGTCGTGCTCTCAATCCGATCAATGACTTGGCCATCGTTCGTGGGGCTGTGATTCCTGCTCATGGGGCTGTGATTCCGGTTCGTGGGGCCGCGCCTCCTGTTGATGGGGCTGTGATTCCCCCCGAAGGCGGGGTGATCCACAGAGTGGGGACAAGCTGGGAATCGTGGATCACGGGGATGCCGCCACATTTCGTGGGGCTGCGATTCCCGATCGCTTGACGATCCGCCGCGACAGGGCACGGTGGCGTGAGCGAGCGGCGGAGGTCCCATGGCCGAGAAGCGTGATCTGACGGAGGCCGAGAAGAAGCGGCTCGCACGCGACGAGCGGACGCGGCGCAACCGGCGCGGCCGCACCAATCCGTCCGCCGTTCCCGCGCGGCTGACCCGGACCTCGGCCTTCTCGCCCCGCCGCTTCGGTCTCGTGGACCGCGCGATCGAGCGGATCTTTCACGTTCCGGGGCATTCGGTGGTGGTGGTGAAGGGGGGCGAACTCGGCTCCCAGCACCGCGACATGATCTACGCGCTGTTCCGGATGAAGAACAAGATCACGTCCTATCGCACGCGCAATCCGGACGCGCCGTCGAACGGCACGACCGACGGCGTTCCCTCGCATATCGACGTCGTCGAGAGCATCGTGTCGTGGCGCGATCTGCTGCGCACCATGGGCAAGACCGAGCACGTCAACAATCTGCTCACCGCCAAGAACGTCATGGAGGATCTTCGCCAGATCATGCTGACGATCTACGAGGGCGATCCCGACGAGGTGATGAAGCAGTTGCAGAGCGGCCGGCTGCCCCGCGGCGCCGGGCGGATCACCGGCGTCATCGACCTCGTGGAGTGGGACGGCGCCAACCTCGACAGCAAGGTCACGGTGCGCTGGGGCAAGGCGGTGATGACCGCGTTCCGCAACCGCCAGCTCGTCTCCCTCAACGCCGAGGTGCAGTTCGCGCTCAAGAGCGACTACGCCAAGAGCTTCTGGCCGTTCATCGATTCCAATCCGACCCACGTCTACGTCGACGAGACGATGCTGGCGACCCTGGTCTCCCACCCGCTGTTCGGCGAGACCGAGACCAACGCGCAGCGCTCGCAGTTCCGCAAGGATTGCCGGCAGGCGTTCGAGGACATGATCCGGGCGGGCGGGCTCCTGAACTACCGGCAGGAAGAACTCGGGCGCGGGCGGTTCAAGACCCGGCGCTACCACTACAGGCACGCCCTGCCGCGGGGCCGACGAGAAGCCGCAACTGGAGCTCAACCTGCTGCCCGCCGTCGTCGGAGCCGCCGCCGCCATCGTGGCGGAGGTGTGATCCGCCCCCGGCCGTCGAAGCCGCAGCCTCGTTCAGGACACGATCGTCGGGCTCAGCATCGCGCGCCGGGAACGGCGTGCGCCGGGACGGCCGCCATTCCGGCGGCGGCGGCGAAAACCCAACAGCCTTGGCGGAATGCCCCTGTGCGGCTGCGTCGGCGTCCGTCGCAGCGGCGGGCGACGATGCCGGCGCGACCCGGATCTCAGGAGACGAAGGGCGGACATGGACTACGCGAGCGTCCCATTCTGGGCTGCGGTTCTGCAGATCATCTGGATCGACATCCTTCTCTCCGGCGACAACGCGGTGGTGATCGCGATGGCCTGCCGGTCGCTGCCCGAGCATCAGCGCCGCCTCGGCATCCTGCTCGGGGCCGGCACCGCGGTGGCTCTGCGCATCGTCTTCGCGCTGGTGGTGTCCACCCTCCTCGGCGTGCCGTTCCTGCGCATCCTCGGCGGCGTCCTGCTGCTGTGGATCGCGGTCAAGCTCGTCACCGGCGAGGATGACGAGGCCCACGCCCTCGACGAGAGCCGGACCCTGTGGAAGGCGGTGCGCACCATCGCGATCGCGGATGCGGTGATGAGCCTCGACAACGTCGTGGCCATCGCGGCGGCCTCGAAGGGCCATCCCGAGCTGTTCGTGCTCGGGCTGCTGCTCTCGATTCCGCTGATCGTCGCCGGCGCCTCGCTCATCACCTCGCTGATCCAGCGCTTCCCGGCGGTGGTCTGGGCCGGTGCGGCGCTGCTGGGCTGGATCGCCGGCGAGATGATCGTCACCGATCCCCTGGTCGCCGGTCACGTCGCGGGCCTCGGCGCCGTGGCCCACTACGCGGCCGCCGCGGCCGCCGCGGCCGGCGCCGCGCTGGTGGTGGCGCTGGGCTACGTCCTCTCCCGCGGCCGGGACGGCGCCCTGGCGTCGGCCGGGACCACGCCCTGAGCCCGGCGCCCGACAGGGCGCCCGGCAGCGCACCCGGCAGGGCGCCCGCGGGCCGGCCGGGACTTTCCGGTCGAGCGCGGGGGGCCGGGGGCCTCCCCCCGTCGTCGCGCCCGGGATCCCGGCTCCCGGCACGGGATGCGATCGCGTGCCGGGGCCGGTTGGGCGACGGGGCATCCCTTCCGCACGGCCTCGCCGGCCGCCATATCGGGTGGGCGTCCTCGTGGAACCCGCGAAACCTCCCCCGATTGCCGGACCTCTCGTGATCGTCATCGTCCTCCTCGCGTTCGGGCTCGTCTACCTCGCCCCGATCATCATCTCCGCTGCGCTCTACCTCCTTCGCCGCCGCGGCGACTGGCGGCTCGCCGACCGGTCGAGCGCCGGGCTGCTGCCGCCCGCCGACCGCACGCCGGGCGCGGTGGTGCGGGTCTTCTCGGCGCGGGTGGTGAGCTGGCGCGGCATCGTCGCGACCCATAGCTGGGTCGTGATCAAGGAGGCCGGTGCGCGGGCCTATCAGCGCTTCGACTACACCGCCTGGGGCACGCCGATCTGGATCGACCGCTTCGTCCCCGACGGGCACTGGTTCGGCAGTGCGCCGGCGGTGGTGTTCGCGGCGGACGGGCCGGCGGCGGAGCGGATGATCCCGCGCATCCGCGACACCATCCGCACCTACCGCTACGCCGCCCCGGGCGACTACCGGGCCTGGCCGGGTCCGAACTCCAACACCTTCGTGGCCGCGGTGATGAGCGCCGTGCCGGAGATGCGCGCGAGCCTTCCCGCCACGGCGGTCGGCAAGGATTATCCGTTCGACGGCCGCCGGTTCGGCCTCACGCCGTCGGGCACCGGGATCCGGCTCAATCTCGGCGGCTATCTCGGCCTCACCCTCGGCTGGGTCGAGGGCATCGAGGTCAACATCCTCGGCGCGGTCGTCGGCCTCGACATCCGCCGGCCCGGCATCAAGCTGCCGGCCTTCGGCCGCCTCGGGTTCTGATACGGTTTTCGGACGATGAGTTCGAAAGCCGTATCGAAGCCCGCGCGGCGGAGCTTTGCTCCGCATGCGTGAGCGAAGCCGGTTTCCGCATCGCGAACGCGACTGCAACGCAGTCGCCGAGCGATCGATCAGAAACCGCATGAAGCTTCAGGAGGGGAGGGGACCGGTGCGGCAGATGGGTTTCACGGTGCGGCGCCTGCTCCTCGGCCTCGGCGTCCTGACGGTTCAGCCGGTCCTGGCCGAGACGGCGGCTCCCCCATCGACCACCGCGCCGGCCTCCGGCGACCGCCCGCCGTTCGACGCCTGCGCGCGGGACCTCGCGGCGCTGGCGCGGGAGCGCGGCATCGCGCCCGGCGCCGTCGCGGCCGCGCTCGATGGGCTGTCCCCCGACCCGGACGTGCTGGCCGCCTCGCGCGCCCAGGCCGAGTTCGAGAAGCCGGTCTGGGCCTCGGTCGACGCGGCGACGCGGCCGTCCCGGGTCGAGACCGGACGGGGGAAGCTCGCCGAGTGGGCCTCGGACCTCGCCGCGATCGAGGCCGGGTACGGGGTCGACCGTCACGTCCTGGTGGCGATCTGGGGCATCGAATCGGGCTACGGCAGCGTCCTCGACGATTCCGCCCGGGTCCGGCCGGTGGTGCGCTCCCTCGCCACCCTGGCCTGCGGCGACGACGGCCGCGCCGCGCTGTGGCGCGACGAACTGGTGGCGGCGCTGCGGATCGTCGAACGCGGCGACGTCCCGGCCGACCGGATGACCGGATCGTGGGCCGGGGCGATGGGACACACCCAGTTCATGCCGACGACCGTGCTGCGCCACGCCGTCGACCGCGACGGCGACGGCCGCCGCGACATCTGGCGCTCGGTGCCCGACGCCCTGGCCTCGACGGCGAACTACCTCCGCAGCCTCGGCTGGCGGCCCGGCGAGGACTGGGGCACCGAGGTGCGGCTGCCCGAGGGGTTCGACTACCGCCTCGCCGACGAGACGACCGAGCGCAGCGTCGCCGCCTGGGGCGAACTCGGCCTGCGGCCGGCCGGCGCCCCGGTTCCCGATCCGGGGGCGACGGCGCGGCTGGTCCTGCCGGCGGGCGCCCGCGGGCCGGCCTTCCTGCTGCGGCCGAACTTCTCCGTCATCCTGCGCTACAACGCGGCTCTGCCCTACGGGCTCGCGGTCGCGCACCTGTCCGACCGCCTGCGCGGCGGGACGGACTTCGCGCAGCCCTGGCCGCGCGGCGACCGCATGCTGGGCGGCGACGAGCGGCGGGAGGTGCAGGCCGCCCTCGCGGCGCGCGGTCACGCCGTCGGCGCCGTGGACGGCAAGGTCGGCCCCCGCACCCGCGCCGCGATCCGCGCCTTCCAGGAGGGCGCCGGGCTGGTGCCGGACGGCTACGCCGATGCCGGCCTGCTGGAGCGGCTGCGGGTGCAGCCCTGACCATCCCGCCCGGTGGCGCCCGCCGATCACACCGCGGCATCATCGCCTGGGCCGATGCGGTTTCGAGGGATGTGGCGCTGGGGTTCGTGACATAGGATCCGGGCCATGCCCGTCGCCCGCCCCGCACCGCCGAGACCCCACCCCACGCCCCGGGCGGGAGATCGCCATTCCCCGCCGGCCGGAGGACGATGACGGCGTGAGCGACGTCTTCTCGTTCCTGCCTCCCGGCGGCGTGACCGGGGCGGAGATCCGCGCCCGCGACTGGTCGGCCACCCCCCTCGGCCCGCCGGAGGGCTGGCCGCCCGCCCTGCGCAACACCCTGTCGCTGATGCTGTCCTGCCCCACGGCGATGTTCCTCGCCTGGGGCCCCCGAGCTGGCGTGCTTCTACAACGACGCCTACCGGCCGATCCTCGGCTACCGCCTGGAGACGGCGCTCGGCCGCCCGTTCCGCGAGGTCTGGGCCAGCATCTGGGACGACATCGCATCGCTGGTGACCGCCACCCTGGCCGGCGAGAGCCAGACCCTGACCGACCTGATGCTCGACCTCTCGCGCGACGGGCGGCCGGAGCGGAGCTGGTGGTCGTTCACCTACTCGCCCGTCCGCGACGACGGCGGGGCGATCAACGGGCTGTTCTGCGTCACCGCGGAGACCACGGCCCGCGTCCTCGGCGAGGCGGCGCTGCGCGAGAGCGAGGACCATTTCCGGCACACGGTCGAGCTGAACCCGCAGGTGTCCTGGACCTGCGATCCGCAGGGCAACATCATCTCCTACGCGAGCCGCTGGCTCGCCGTGACCGGGCAGGCGCCGGGCGAGCCCCTCGGCGACGGCTGGGTGAAGGCGCTCCACCCCGACGACGTGCCGACGACGACGGCCGTCTTCTCCGCCCGCCTCGCCTCGGGCGACCCCGTCGACGTCGAGTACCGCATCCGCGTCGCCGCCACCGGCGAGTACCGCTGGATGCGCGCCCATGCCCGGCCGCGCCGCGACGGGGCCGGCGCGATCCTGCGCTGGTACGGAATCGTCGAGGACATCCACGACCGCAAGCTGGCCGAGGACGCCCTGCGGGCGATGAACGTGACGCTGGAGCAGCGGATCGCCGAGGCGCTGGCCCAGCGCAAGCTCTGGGCCGACGTGTTCGAGACCACGAGCGCCCTCGTCGCCGCCCTCGGTCCCGACTACCGGGTGCTCGCGGCGAACCGGGCCTACGCCGACGAGTTCGAGAGCCTGTACGGCGTGCGGCCCCAGGCCGGCGACGACCTCCTCGCCCTGCTCGACGCCTGCCCGAGGGAGCGGGAGGCGGTGCGGGCCCTGTGGGGCCGCGCCCTGGCGGGCGAGGAATTCACCCTCGTCGAGGAGTTCGGCGATCCCGGGCACCGGCGCTCGTTCTACGAGATCACCTTCACGACCCTGCGCGACGGCCACGGGCGCCGGATCGGCGCCTTCCACTACGCCACCGACGTCACCGAGCGGCTGCGCGACCAGACGCAACTGGCCAAGGCCGAGGAGGCGCTGCGCCAGGCGCAGAAGATGGAGGCGGTGGGCCAGCTCACCGGCGGGGTCGCGCACGACTTCAACAACCTGCTCACCATCATCCGCTCGTCGGTCGACTTCCTGCGCCGGCCCGACCTCGCCGAGGAGCGCAGGCGCCGCTACCTCGACGCGGTCTCCGACACCGTCGACCGCGCCGCCAAGCTCACCGGGCAGCTCCTCGCCTTCGCCCGCAGGCAGGCGCTCAAGCCCGAGGTGTTCGACATCGGCGCACGCCTGCGCAGCGTCGCCGAGATGCTCGATCCGGTCACCGGGGCCCGCATCCGGGTGGTGACGGATCTGCCGGACCAAGCCTGCCACGTGCGCGCCGACGTCAGCCAGTTCGAGACCGCGCTGATCAACATGGCGGTCAACGCCCGCGACGCGATGGAGGGGCAGGGCACCCTGACCCTGCGCCTCGCCCGCGGGCAGCCGCTCCCCGCCATCCGCGGCCATGCCGGCGGGCCCGGGCCGTTCGTGGTCCTGTCGGTGGCCGACGAGGGGGCGGGCATCGCGCCGGAGAACCTCGACCGGATCTTCGAGCCGTTCTTCACCACCAAGGAGGTCGGCAAGGGCACGGGATTGGGCCTGTCGCAGGTCATCGGCTTCGCCAAGCAGTCCGGCGGCGACGTCGACGTGGTGAGCCGCCTCGGCGAGGGCACCACCTTCATCCTCTACCTGCCCGAGGTGAAGCCGCCGCGTCCCGGCGCCGCGCCCGGCGTCGCGGACGACGCCCCCGCCGACGAGCGCAGCCTGTGCGTGCTCGTGGTCGAGGACAACCTCGATGTCGGCCGCTTCTGCACCCAGATCCTGGAGGATCTCGGCCATGCCTGCGTCTGGGCCCACAACGCGGAGGCGGCGCTGGCGGAGATGGAGCGGGTTCCCTTCCGCTTCGACGCGGTGTTCTCGGACGTGGTGATGCCTGGCATCGGCGGCATCGAGCTGGCACGCCGGCTGCGGCGCCAGCACCCGGACCTGCCGGTGATCCTCACCTCCGGCTACAGCGACGTGCTGGCGCGCGACGACGCGCACGGGTTCGAGCTGGTGCGCAAACCCTACTCCGCCGCGCAGGTCGCCCGGGCGCTCCGGGTGATCGCGACCCGGTCGATGCGGCCGAGGCCGGCGTGATACGATGTCCGGACGATCGGTTCCGGACATCGTATCACCAGCCCGCGCGGCGCAGAGCGAAGCTCTGCGCGCGCATGAGCGAAGCCGGTTTCCGCATCGCGTAAGCGACCGCTCGCGGTCGCCTGAAGCGATCAATCGGAAACCGTATGAGCCGGCCCGTGCTTCGATCGGGGAGGCACCAGAACCGGGCGCAGATCGCGGCACGGTAAGCCGGCGATCACCGTATTCGTCGTTTTTCTTTCAGTAACGACACCGTCCGCCGCGCGTTGCGGTCCGTGGCGGGCAAGTGCATTCAAGAGGCGCCAACACTTGCCGGGACGGTCCGCCTCCTGAACCGGGGCATCGATGCGAGACACTGGTCTCGCCGGGCACCGGCTCGCGAGCGGGATCGGCGCCTCTTCAGAAAGACTCCGCCCCATGATGACCGCCATGACCTTCGCCCATGCCGCCGTGTCGGTCTCCGGCGGCGCCCTCGGCGCGCGGCTCACGCGCAGCCCGATCGGATCCGGCATCGTCGCCGTCGCTGCCGGCTTCGTCGCCCTGGTCACGGCGCAACTGCTCGGCGCCGGCCTCGTCGTCTCCTCGCTGATCTCCCTCGCGGTGACGGTCGGCGCCGCCCTGGCGCTCAGGCTGACGGGCAGGCAGGTCGCCGGCGTCGTCCTCGGGTCCTTCGCGGCCTCGTTCGCGGTGGCCTTCGTGTTCGGTTTCCTGCACGGGTTCGAGAACGGCTTCGAGCGCGCCCTGCATCACCGGGCCGGACCCGCCGCGGTGACCGCCCCGCCCGCCGCGCAGAGCTGACGCTCGACCCGCCGCCCGGGCCCTCGCTTGAGCGGCCCGACCTTTCTCGCTAAGCATCGTTCCGGCGGCGGCACCGATGCGAGACCATGGACCCGAGCAGAACCGCCCGAGCCGCCGCGCCGTTCTGGCGCTGCCCGCCGCGGGCCTGCTGCGGCCGGGGCCGGCCCCGGCAGGGGCTCCCCTCCGGGTGGCCTGCCTCGATTACGGCCTCGCCCAGACCCTGATCGCGATCGGGCATCCGCCGGTCGCCATCGCGGCGGCAGACCAGTGGCCGCGCTGGGTCGTGGAGCCGCCGCTGCCGCCGGGCGTCGCCAATCTCGGCACCTCGCGGGAGGTCAACCTCGAGATCCTGCACCAGCTCCGGCCCGACCTCATCGTCGCGACGCCGTTCGTCGAGCGGCTGCGGCCGCTGCTCGCGCGCATCGCCCCGGTCGAGAGCCACCCGATCCAGGCCGCGGGCTCGGCGCCCTGGTCCCGGGCCGTCGCGGTGACCCGGGCGCTCGGAGCGCGCCTCGGCGCGGACGCCGGGGCCGAGGCGCTGGTCGCCGCGACCGAGGAGGGCCTGCGCGCCTGCGCCCCGCGCGTCGCCCGGCTGCGCGACCGGCCGGTGCTGGTGGTCGCGTTCCAGGACGCCCGCAACGTCTGGGTCTACGGCGCCGACAGCCTCTACGACGACGCCCTCCGCCGCCTCGGCCTCGTCAACGGCTGGAGCGGGCGCACCAACGCCTGGGGCTTCGCCAGCGTCGGGGTCGAGGCCCTCGCCGCCGCCCCGGAGGCGCGGCTGGTCTGCCTCGACCCGATGCCGGCCGATGCCCTTCGGCTCCTCGCCGGCGGCCCGATCTGGCGGGCCCTCGGCTTCTCCGGGGCGGGCCGCCTCCTGCGCCTGCCGGCGGTCCTGGCCTTCGGCACGCTGCCCTCCGTCACCCGGTTCGCCCGCCTGCTCGCGGAGGCGGCCGGCGATGCCTGAGCGGTCGCGGGCCGCGCCCGGCCTCGTCGCCGCCCTGGCGGTCCTCGGCCTCGCGGCCACCGCCGCGGCGCTGGCCTGCCGCCTGCCGCCTGCCGCCTGCGCAATGGGGGAGGGCGCTGTGGGCGCCCGATCCGGCGAGCCTGCCCCAGCTCCTCGTCCACCACAGCCTGCTGCCGCGGGCGACGGTGGCGCTCCTCGCCGGCGGCGGGCTCGGCCTCGCCGGGGCCCTGTTCCAGGCCGTGCTGCGCAACCCGCTCGCCTCGCCCGCGACCCTCGGGGTCTCGGCCGGGGCCCACCTCGCCCTCGCCCTCGCGACGCTGGTCGTCCCCTCCGCCCTCGCGCAAGGGCGCGAGGCGGTGGCGCTCCTCGGCGGCGGCCTGTCGACCGCGCTCGTGCTGCTGCTGTCGTGGCCGGACCGCCTCGCGCCGCTCACCGTGCTGCTCGCCGGGATGGTGGTGGCGATGCTGTGCGGCGCTCTCACCGCCACCCTCACCCTGTTCGAGGAGACGCTGCTGCGCGGGCTGTTCGTGTGGGGCAGCGGGGCGCTCAACCAGGGCGACTGGTCGGTGGCCGGGCCGCTGGCGCCGCGCCTCCTCGGTCTCGCCGGCCTCGCCGCCCTGATGATCCGCCCGTTGCGGCTCCTCGACCTCGACGACTCGGCCCGCAGCCTCGGCCTGCCGGTGGCGCGGGTGCGGCTCGCCGGCCTCGGGCTCGCCGTCGCCCTGACGGCCGTCGTCGTCGGCGCCGTGGGGGTGATCGGCTTCGTCGGGCTCGCCGCCCCGGCCCTCGCCCGCGGCCTCGGGCTGCGCCGGCTCGCGCCGCGCCTGCTCTGGAGCGCGGTCCTCGGCGCCCTGATCCTGTGGGCGACCGATGCGGCGCTCCAGGCGGTCGAGATCCGGACCGGGGTCGCGGTTCCGACCGGGGCGGCGACCGCCCTGCTCGGCGCGCCGGTGCTGCTGTGGCTCGTGCGCCGGGCCCCGCCCGGCGCTCCCGCCGCCCCCGCCGAGGGGACGGTCCGGCGGATCGCACGGCCCGGTCCGGCGATCGCCGGCCTCGCCCTCGCCGTGCCGGCGGTCGGCCTCGCGGCGCTCGCGCTCGGGCCGGCGCCCGGCGGCGGCCTCGCCCTGGCGCAGGGGGGCGCCTTCGCCGACCTGCTGCCCTGGCGCTGGCCGCGCACCCTCGCGGCGGCCGGGGGCCGGCGCGGCGCTGGCCGGCGCCGGCGTCCTGCTGCAGCGGCTGAGCCGCAACGCCATCGCGAGTCCCGAGGTTCTCGGCGTCAGCTCCGGAGCCGCCCTCGGCCTCGTCCTCGCCCTGCTGCTGGTGCCGGCGCCGTCCTACGGAACGCAGCTCGCCGCCGCCTCGCTCGGCGGCCTCGCCGCGGTCGCGGCCCTGCTGTCCCTCGCCCGGCGCCTCACGACGGCGCCCGAGCAGGTGCTGGTCGCCGGCCTCGCCCTCGGGGCGATGCTCGGCGCCGTCCTGGCGGTCCTGATGGCGTCCGGCGACCCGCGGATGCTGCTGGTCGCCAACTGGCTCGCGGGCTCGACCTACGGCGTCACCCCCACCCTGGCGGTGGCGGTCGCGGCGAGCGCCGCCGGACTGGCGGCGGCCTGCGCCGCGGTGACCCGCTGGCTCGATCTCGCCCCCCTCGGCCCGGCCGCGATGCAGGCCCTCGGGGCCGGGCCGCTCACCGCCGGCGCCACGATCCTGGTGCTCGCCGCGCTGATGACCGCCGCCGCCACCCTGGCGGTCGGCCCGCTGAGCTTCGTCGGCCTGATCGCCCCCCATCTCGCCCGGCGCCTCGGCTTCGTCCGGGCCCGCGACCAGCTCGCCGCCGCGATCCTGCTCGGAGCCCTGCTGATGCTCGCCGCCGACTGGCTCGGACGCGTCGCGTATCCGCCGTTCCAGGTGCCGGCCGGCCTCGTCGGCATGCTGGCGGCGGGGCCGCTGCTCCTGTGGCTGCTGCGGCCGCCGGGCCGCCGGGGCGGGAGGACGGGATGAGGGCGGACGCGCCGTCGCCCCCGGAGGAGACCGGGCCGCCGCTGTTCGAGATGTCCGGCGCGGCGTTCCGCGTCCCCGGCCGCACGCTGCTCGCTCCCCTCACCGCGACCCTGCCGGCACGGCGGGTGATCGGGCTGATCGGCCATAACGGTTCGGGCAAGTCGACCCTGGTCAGGCTGCTCGCCCGCCAGCTCCCCGCCGGTTCGGGCACGATCCGGTTCGCCGGCCGGCCGCTGGCGGCGTGGGGCGACCGCGCCTTCGCCCGCTGGGTCGCCTACCTGCCGCAGCAGCCCCCCGCGGCGGCGGGCCTGCTGGTGCGGGAGCTGGTCGCGCTCGGGCGCTATCCCTGGCACGGGGCGCTCGGGCGGTTCGGGGCGGAGGATCGGCGTCAGGTCGCGCAGGCGCTGGCCCTGACCGGCACCGAATCCCTCGCCGGACGCCTCGTCGACACGCTGTCGGGCGGCGAGCGGCAGCGGGCGTGGCTGGCGATGCTGGTGGCGCAGGATGCCGGCTGCCTGCTGCTCGACGAGCCGATCTCGGCCCTCGACGTGGCGCATCAGGTCGAGGTTCTGGCCCTGGTCCGGCGCCTCGCCCGCGACCGCGGCCTCGGGGTGGTCGTGGTGCTGCACGACGTCAACATGGCGGCGCGGTTCTGCGACGAGATCCTGGCGCTGCGCGGCGGGCGGCTGATCGCCCGCGGCAGCCCGGAGGTGATCATGACCCCGGCCGGCCTGGAGGCGATCTACGGCGTGCCGATGGGCGTGATGCCCCACCCCGAGACCGGTGAGCCCCTGTGCTACGTGCGCTGAGGGCGCCGCCGGTCAGCCGACCCCGGTCGGCCCGTCGATGACCCGCCGGACCCGGCGCGCCAGCTCCAGCCGCTTGTAGGGCTTGTTGATGATCTCGAACTCGGAGCCTCCGGCATCGGTGCGCTCCATCGAGGCTTCGGCGTAGCCGGTGGTGAGCAGCACCTTGATCCTCGGCTGGCGCTCGCGGGCGGCGCGCGCCAGCATCACCCCGTTCATGCCGCCCGGCATGATCAGGTCGGTGAACAGGAGGTCGATCCGGGTCTCCCCGTCGAGCACCTCCAGGGCCGCCCGCGGGCCGTCGACGACGAGGACCTTGTAGCCGAAATCCTCCAGGATCGTGCCGGCGGTGGCCGCCACGTCCGGCCGGTCGTCGACCACCAGCACCGTCTCGGTCCCGTGCCGGTCGGCCGCCCGCGGCGACGGCCTGACCTCGTCCTCGATCTTCTGGTCGGAGGCCGGGAACAGCAGGCGCACCGTCGTGCCGTGGCCGACCTCCGAGTAGATCTTGACCGACCCGCCCGACTGCTTGGCGAAGCCGTACACCATCGCGAGGCCGAGCCCGGTGCCCTTGCCCTCGCCCTTGGTGGTGAAGAACGGCTCCATCACCCGCGCCAGGATCTCGGGCGGCATGCCCGAGCCGGTGTCGGTCACCGAGACCACCACGTAGGCGCCCGGCGGCACCGTCTTGTAGAGCGCGGTGTCCTCGTCCTCGATCAGCAGGTTCCCGGTCCGGACCGTGACCGTGCCGCCCTCCGGCATCGCGTCGCGGGCGTTGAGCAGCACGTTGAGCAGCGCGACCTCGGCCTGGGTCGGGTCGATGCGGGTGGTCCACAGGTCCGGCGCCGGCTCGGTGCGCAGGACGACGTCGTCGCCGAGCGTCCGGCCGGCCATCTCGCCCATGCTCTCGACGAGGCCGTTGAGGTTGAGCAGCCGCCCTTCGAGGCGCTGCTTGCGCGAGAAGGCGAGGAGCTGGTGCGTCAGCTTCGCCGCGCGGTCGGAGGCGTCGCGCACCGCCTCGCCGGCCCGGCGCAGCCGCGCGACGTCGATGGTCGGATGGTCGAGCAGCGCCAGCACGACCTCGTTGTGGCCGGAGATGACCTGGAGCAGGTTGTTGAAGTCGTGGGCGATGCCGCCGGTGAGCTGGCCCAGGCTCTCCATCTTCTGGGCCTGGTGCAGCGATTCCTCGGCGTCGCGGCGGCGCGACACGTCGAGCTGCGAGCCGAAGAAGTACACGAGGTCGCCGGAGCGGTTGAAGACCGGGCTGACGAACAGCGCGTTCCAGAACGACGAGCCGTCCTTGCGGTAGTTCAGGATCTCGGTCGCGGCCTCGCGCTGCTCCGCGACGGCGGCGCGGATCTCCGCCACCGAATCGCGGTCGGTCTCGGGGCCCTGGAGGAAGCGGCAGTTGCGGCCGATCAGCTCGTCGACCGCGTAACCGGTCATGCGGACGAAGGCCCGGTTGGCGAAGATGATCGGGTTGTCGGGCTGGTGCGGATCGGTGACGATCATCGGCATCCGCGTCGTCTCGACGGCAGCGAAGAAGATGTCGTGCCGCGTGTCCTGCACGCCCGACGGCCCGCTGCCGGTGACCGGGGTGTGCGGTCCGGTGCTGGGCGGCTTCTCGGGCGATGACGGCATCCTGGCGTTTCCTCTTCCTCGCCGAGCCGCGCACGCCTCAAGCCTGCCGGGATGCAGGTCAACCTAGGCTGGTTCGCCGCGGCGGCCAGAACCGACAGGCAATGCCAAAAGGTCGCGGGCCGTGCGTTGCGTCAGTGCGCGGCATTCTGCAGGATTGTGCAGTCGATCGTTGCCGGATGGACTGGAAGTAATCGCATGAAGCCGTGTGCGCGGCTGAAGATTGCGAATGATACGAAATCCGGATTTCGTATCACGAGCCCGCGCGGCGCCTGGGCGAAGTCGAAATCCGCATCGCGAAAGCGGCCGCTTGCGGTCGCCTGAAGCGATCGTACGGATTTCGTATGAGGCCGCAGACAGATCAACGCATGATGGTCGCGCCCGGTCGTCGAGCCCGTGATGATGCCAGCGGACGAGACGGTGATCCGCGCAGGCGCAGGACTGCATCCATATCGTGCGCCAGACGATTTCGTCCAAGCCAAGATGCCGGAGTTCTCGCCGCGGACGAGGGCGCACGCCCGGATCGCGGACGACAAACCGGTTGCCGGGCCGGACGCCTGCGATCACAGTCACGGCGATCCGTCGCGCGGCGGACGTCCCGGACCGGCCGGTGCCGCAACCCGGACGCGCCGGGCCTCCGTCCGCCGGCCGCGCGCGGCCGGCGCCGGAACGGTCATCGCTTCGGTGCCGACGAGTGCGGCAGCCAGGATCGGCGCAGGGGTGCCCCCCTGCGACCCTGCCCGGGTCCGGTCAGCCGGCGGTGCCCCGCCGGGATCGGGCGACCGGCACGACATCGACCAGGGAGGAGACGCGCCATGAACGAGAGGATCGCCCTGTTCGGGGCCGGGGGGAAGATGGGGGTGCGGCTCGCCCGCAACCTCGTGAGTTCGGATTTCCGGGTCGCCCATGTCGAGGTCGGCGAGGCCGGGCGCCGGCGGCTCGAGGAGGAACTCGGCCTCGACTGCGTCGACCCCGACGCCGCCCTCGACGGGGCCGAGGTGGTGATCCTGGCGGTGCCCGACACCGTCATCGGCAGGGTTGCGCACGACCTGTCGCCGAAGCTGAAGGCCGGCACCATGGTGGTGATCCTCGATGCCGCGGCGCCCTTCGCCGGCCACCTGCCGGACCGGCCCGACCTGACCTACTTCGTCACCCATCCGTGCCATCCGCCGATCTTCAACGACGAGATCACCCCGGAGGGACGGCGCGACCATTTCGGCGGCATCGCGGCCCGGCAGTCGATCACCAGCGCGCTGATGCAGGGCCCCGAGGAGGCGTTCGACCTCGGCGAGCGGGTGGCCCGGGCGATCTGGGCGCCGATCCTGCGCTCGCACCGCCTCACCGTCGAGCAGATGGCGCTGCTGGAGCCGGGCCTGTCGGAGACGGTGTGCGCCACCCTCCTCGACGTGATGCGCGAGGCGATGGACGAGACCGTGCGCCGCGGCGTGCCGGCGGACTGCGCCCGCGACTTCCTGCTCGGCCACCTCAACATCCTGGCGGCGGTCACCTTCCGGGAGGTGCCCGGCGTGTTCTCGGACGCGTGCAACAAGGCGATCCGGTTCGGCAAGCCGCGGCTGATGCGCGACGACTGGCTCGGCTGCCTCGACGAGGCCGAGATCGCCGAGAGCATCCGGCGCATCACCTGACGCCGGTGCGCCGCCGGAGCCCGGTTCCGGGCTCCGGCGGCGCTGCCTTCAGCCGCGGCTGACGGCGAGGGCGTCCCGCGGCGGGCGCACGAAGATCAGCACCGTCACGACGCCGAGCACGGCGATCGATCCGGCGAGCGCGAAGGCGCTGGTGAAGGAGCCGCTCGCCTGCACCATGTAGCCGGTCACCGCCGGGCCGATGATTCCCGCCGTGTTCGCGAGCCCGTGGACGAAGCCGCCGACGCCGCCGACATGGGCCGCCGGCACCGTGTCCTGGATGATCGCCCAGTAGATGCTGCCGGTGAGGTACAGGGCGAAGACCGCGAGGGCGACGAGGGCGACGGCGCTGAACGCCGTGGTCATGAACCCGGCCACGATGATCGACACCGCCGCGACCCCGAGGCAGCTCGCCAGGATGGCCTTGCGCGAGAACAGCGCGTCGCCGGTGCGCCGGTAGAGCGCGTCCGACAGGAGGCCGCCGCCGATCAGGCCGAGGCAGCCGAGGATCCACGGGATCACCGTGACGATGCTCATCTCCTTCAGCGACAGGCCGCGGGCCATGGTCAGGTAGCTCGGGAACCAGGTCAGGAAGAAGAACAGGATGTAGTTGTAGCCGAAGAACGCGAAGGCGGTCGCCAGCACGATCGGGTCGCGCAGGTAGCTGCCGAGGCCGCCGGAGCCTCCCTCCGCCGCGAGGGCGGGCGGGCGGTCGGCGGCGATCTCCCGGCGCTCCTCCGCGCTCACCCGCGCATCGGTCTCGGGGGCGTTGCCCGCCAGCTTGAGCCAGAACACCAGCCACACCAGCCCGATCGCCGCCACGACGAAGAACGCGACGCGCCAGCCGAACTGCGCCACGCACAGGCCGACCAGCGGTCCGGCGATGGCGCCGCCGAGCGGCGTGCCGCCGTTGGCGATGCCGATGGCGCCGCCGACCTCGCGCCGGGGAAACCAGTTGCTGACCACCTTGTTGGCGGTCGCCGAGAACGGTCCCTCGCCGATGCCGAAGCCGATCCGGATCAGCAGCATCGACACGAAGCCGGTGGCGAGCCCGGTGAGGGCGCAGAACGCCGACCACACGCCCATCGAGAGCGAGAAGATCCGGAACGGGCCCGCCCGGTCCGCGAGGTAGCCGCCGATGAAGTTGAAGATGGCGTAGCCGAAGAAGAAGCTGCTGAAGACCAGGCCCAGCTCGGCGGGGGTCAGTTGCAGGTCGGCGGTGACGGCCGGGGCGGCGATTGAGAGCGCCGCCCGGTCCATGTAGTTGATGATGCCCGCCAGGAACAGCAGGAGTATGACGAGGTGACGGCGTTTCCGGAACATGGGCGTGTCTCTCCCTGGGTCGTGCCGGTGGGGCTTGGCGCCGGCAGCCGTCGCATTCCGCCGCCGGAATCGGCCGCGGGCGAGTTGCGTTGTTGACGAGGAACCTGCATTCTACCATGGTAGAATGTCAATAGCTCAAGCAATGGGAGGACACCGATGCGCGCCTGCGTGCTGCATTCCGCAGAGGATCTGCGGATCGAGGACCGGCCCGAGACGCCGCTCGGCCCGCGCGAGGTCCGGGTCCGGGTCAGGGCCGGGGGCATCTGCGGCTCGGACCTGCACTACTTCTTCCACGGCCGCGTCGGCGATTTCGTCATCCGCGAGCCGCTGGTGCCCGGGCACGAATTCTCCGGCGAGGTGGCGGAGACCGGGGCCGAGGTCGGCCGGGTGCGGGTGGGGCAGCGGGTGTGCATCAATCCCTCCCGCGCCTGCGGGCACTGCGCGCGCTGCCGCGAGGGCCGGCCCAACCTGTGCGAGAACGTCTTCTTCATGGGCAGCGCCAGCAAGTTCCCGCACATGCACGGCGGCTTCGCCGAGTTCACCACGGTGGCCGAGAACCAGTGCTTCCCGGTCTCGTCCGACCTGTCTTTCGAGGAGATGGCCCTCGCCGAGCCGCTGTCGGTGGCGCTCCACGCGGCCGTGCGCGGCGGCAACCTCATGGGGCGGCGCGTGCTCGTGACCGGCGCCGGCCCGATCGGCCTCCTGGTGATGCTGGCCGCCCGCCGGGGCGGCGCGGCCCACGTCGCGGTCACCGACCTGATCGATGAGCCCCTGGCGGCGGCCCGCCGGATGGGCGCCGACGAGACCTTCAACGTCGCGGCCGGCAGCGAGGCGCTGTCGCGCGCCGTCGCCGAGCAGGGCGGCTACGACGTCGCCTTCGAGGCGTCCGGCGCGTCCCCGGCCCTCAACGCCGCGATCCTGGCGGTGCGGGCGGGCGGCATCGTGGTGCAGGTCGGCTCGCTGCCCGGCGGCGAGACGCCGGTGCTCGCCAACCGGATCATGGCGCGGGAGATCGACCTGCGCGGGGCGTTCCGGTTCGGCGACGTGTTCGGCGATGCCGTGACCTGCCTGGAGAAGCGGCTGGTCGACGTCCGCCCGCTCCTCACCGGCCGCTTCGCCATGGATTCCGCCGGCGACGCCTTCGCGGCGGCGCGCGACCGGACGCGCAACCTGAAGGTGGTCATCACCTTCTGAGCGAGGTCTCCGGGCGACCCGTCCGGAGACCGGGGCATCATCCCTCCGGGCCGCGGTCGAAATGCCCGGGGAAGCGGGCGACTAGCCGCGGCAGTGCCGAGAGGACCTCGGAGAGGTGCTCCGCCATGGCGGCCTCGGCGGCGGCGGCATCGTGCGCCGCCACGGCCGCCGCGATGGCGCGGTGCTGAGCGATCAGCGTCGCGACGGGAGTGGCCTCGGGCAGGCTGAGGTAGCGCACCCGGTCCATCTGGAGCTTGACCGCCGCCAGTCCGCTCCAGGCGCTCTCGATCCCGGCCGCCTGCGCGAAGGCCTGGTGCAACGCATCGTCGAGACGGAGGAAACCGGCGTGATCGTCCTCGCGGATCGCCTCCACCTGGGCGTCGACGATCCGCTCCATGCGGCGGATCTCGGCCTCGCCCGCCCGCTGGGCCGCCTGGACGATCACCGCCCGCTCCACCGCCTGCCGGATGAAGCGGCCGCCCTCGACGCCGGCGAGGGAGATGCCGGTCACCCGCGTCCCGCGCTGGGGCAGGATGCGCAGAAGGCCGGCCTCGGACAGGCGGATCAGCGCCTCGCGCACCGGCTGCCGGCTGACGCCCATGATCTGGGCCAGTTCGGCCTCCGGCAGCGTCTGCCCCGGCGCGAGCTGGTTGCGCACGATGGCGTTACGCAGGAAGTCCGCGATGGCGAGGCCGACCGGACCGTTCGGCTCCGACCGGCGGAAGGCGTCCAGAACCTGCAGCGAAGACATCGTTTCGGGGCAACCTCGCGTTCGATGGCGCGGGACTATGCGGTGCACCCCCGCCTCGCGGCAATCGCGGCGGAGAGTTTCGGTCGCGGTGATCAACCGCTGCTTGCCGTCGTGCGTCGTCGACCCTGGTCGAATTCCGGAGTTTTTGGTATGGTAGTACACCAACTTGGTACAGGCGGATCCGCACGATGACCGCGCGTCTCTCCCGGACCGGCCTCGCGGGTCTCGCCGCGGACCGGGACGTCGCCCGCCCCGGCTACGATCGCGCCGGCCTGCAGCCCGCGATCCTGCATCTCGGCCTCGGCGCCTTCTTCCGCGCCCACGGTGCGCTCTACACCGAGGACGTGCTGAACGCCCGCGGCGGCGGCTGGGGCATCCTCGGCGTCTCGCTCCAGCGCCCCGACCAGCGCGACCGGCTCGTCCCTCAGGGCGGGCTCTACACCGCCCTGGAGAGCGCGTCCGGCGGCGAGTGCGCCCGCATCGTCGGCAACCTCCTCGGCGTGCTCGTGGCGCCGGAGGACCCGGCCGCGGTGCTCGGCCGGCTCGCCGACCCGGTCACCCGCATCGTCAGCCTGACGGTGACCGAGAAGGGCTACTGTCACGACCCGGCGACCGGGCGGCTGCACGCCGACCACCCGGACATCCGCCACGACCTCGCCCATCCCGACGCGCCCCGCAGCGCGGTCGGGTTCCTCGCCGCCGGGCTGCGGCTGCGCCGGGACCGCGGTCTGGCGCCGTTCACGGTGCTGTGCTGCGACAACCTGCCGGGCAACGGCGCCCTCGTCGCCGGGCTGGTGCGGGACTTCGCGGCCCTGGGTGACGGCGCCCTCGCCGGCTGGATCGAGGCCGCGGTGCCGTTCCCCTCGACCATGGTCGACCGCATCGTGCCGGCGCTCGCCGAGGCCGACCTCGCCGCCGCCCGGCGCCTCACCGGCCTCGACGATCACGCCCCGGTGCGCCACGAGCCGTTCCGGCAATGGGTGATCGAGGACCGCTTCGTCGACGGGGGCCGGCCGGACTGGGCCTGCGCCGGGGCGCAGTTCGTCGCCGACGTCGCGCCGTTCGAGCACATGAAGCTGCGCCTCCTCAACGGCGCGCACTCGGCGCTCGCCTATCTCGGCTACCTCGCCGGCCACGAGACGGTCGCCGAGGCGGCCGGCGATCCCGTCCTGTCGGCATATCTCGGCCGGCTCTGGGACGAGGTCCGCCCGGTCGTGCCGCCCCCGCCGGGCCAGGACCTCGCCGGCTACACCCGGTCGCTCGCCGAGCGCTTCGCCAACCCGGCGATCCGCCATCGCACCTGGCAGATCGCCATGGACGGATCGCAGAAGCTGCCGCAGCGCCTGCTGTCGAGCATCCGCGAGCGGCGCGCCCGCGGCCTGCCGGTCCCCGCCCTGGCGCTCGCGGTGGCCGCCTGGGCGCGCTACGTCGGCGGCACCGACGAGCACGGGCGCCCCATCGACGTGCGCGACCCCCTCGCCGGCTTCCTGCGCGGGCGCCTCGACGGGGCCGGGGCCGACCCGGCCGCGCGCATCCGCGCGCTCCTCGGCGTCGAGGCGGTGTTCGGCGCCGACCTGCCCGCCGACCCGACCTTCGCCGCCGCGGTGACCGACGCTTACGCGCGGCTGACGCGGGACGGCGCCCGCGCCGCCGCGCGCGGCTGACGACAAGTCCCGGAAGACGACAAACCCCGGAAGGAGACGCCCCCATGGAAGAAACCTGGCGCTGGTTCGGACCCGACGACGCGGTCCGGCTGCCGCACATCCGGCAGACCGGAGCGCGGGGCATCGTCACCGCCCTGCACGAGGTCCCCTACGGCGAGGTCTGGAGCGTCGCGGCGATCGAGGAGCGTCGGGCGGTCATCGCCGCCGATCCGTCGCTCGGCCTGTCGTGGCGGGTGGTCGAGAGCCTGCCGGTCCACGAGAGGATCCGCCGGGGCGATGCCGGCTGCGAGCCGCTGTTCGACGCCTACCGCGCCTCGATGCGCAACCTCGCCGCCTGCGGCGTGACGACGATCTGCTACAACTTCATGCCGGTGCTGGACTGGACCCGCACCGAGCTGCGCCATCCGCTGCCCGGCGGCGGCACGGCGCTGCGCTTCAACGCGCACCAGTATGTCGGCTTCGACGCCTACATCCTGGAGCGGCCCGGCGCCGAGGAGGGCGTGCCGCCCGAGCTGCTCGCCCGGGCGAAAGCCTGGGTCGACGGCGCGAGCGAGGCCGAGAAGGACGCGCTGCTGGCCACCATCATGGCCGGCCTGCCGGGCGCCTTCGACCGCTACGACGTGCCCGGCCTGCGCGCGGTCCTGGCCGAGTACGGCGCGATGACGGCGGCCGACCTGAAGCGCAACCTGACGCGCTTCCTCGACGCGGTGATCCCGACCGCCGAGGAGGTCGGGATCCGCATGGCGATGCACCCCGACGACCCGCCGCGGCCGCTGTTCGGCCTGCCGCGGATCGTCTCGACCGAAGAGGACATCGCCGACCTGTTCGCGATGGCCGACAGCCCGGCCAACGGGCTGACGCTCTGCACCGGTTCCCTCGGGGCGCATCCCGACAACGACCTGCCGCGGATCGCCGCCCGCTTCGCCGACCGGATCCACTTCGCCCACCTGCGCAACGTCGCCAGGGAGCCGGACGGCTCGTTCATGGAGGCCGAGCATCTCGGCGGCGACACCGACATGGTGGCGGTGATCGAGGCGCTGCTGACCGAGCAGGGCCGCCGCAGGCAGGCCGGGCGGGCCGACTGGCGCATCCCGTTCCGCCCCGACCACGGGCACGAACTGGCCGACGACGTCGGCAAGCCGACCTTCCCGGGCTACCCGCTGATCGGGCGCATGCGCGGGCTCGCGGAGCTGCGCGGGGTGATGACCGCGGTGTCGCGGCTGAAGAACCTGCCGCTCTGAGCGTCGTTCCGCCGGCGGTGGACGGCCGGTGCGAAAGGGTCGCCGCTTGGGCGACGAACATGATGACAAGCCCGGGGATCCGGGCAGGGCTGCGCCGTGCGGCTCTGCTCGGAACCCGCCGCCGTCCGGGCCGGGGACGGCGGCGGGGCCGCGCCCCGACCGGAGCGCGCTGGATCCATGGCGGAAGCCGGCACGAGTCGACCGGGTCCGTGGTCCCCGATTCGCCGGATCGCCCGGCTCAGTAGCCGTATTCGCGGCGCCCGTAGCCGCGCGGCGCCCCGTAGCCGGCATCGCGAGACCGCACCCGCGCCCCGTAATCGAGGTCCCGCTTCGCCCGGCGGTTGGCGATGTAGCGTCCGCCGAGGCAGCCGGCGACCGCCCCGATGACGCCCCGGTCCGCGAGGTAGTGCCCGGCGACCCCGCCGATGATCGCTCCCTTGATGCAGCCCTTGGCCTCCGCGGCCCCGACGCTCAGGAGCGTGACGACGGCGACGGCGGAGGCTTTCGCGACGATCCGCATACCGGACTCCCTTGGTGTTTGCCCAATCGTGGCGGATCAACCACGTCCCGGGCGGGGTGTTCCGCGCGGCCGGCCGGTCTCCGCCGCGTCGTTTCCGGTGAACCCGACGCGGGCCGCAGCGTTGCCGCAACGGACCGGCAGGTCCGAACGCGCGAAACGTCCAGAGTCCGAACCATGAGCGACACGCCGCACGAGAGCACGCCCCGCCTCATCCTCCGGGCCATCCGCGAGGCGTCGCGTCTGGCGACGATGCAGATCGCCCTGTTCAGGATCGAGGCCGGGCGGATCGCCCGGATCGCGTCGCTCGTCGGCGGCTGTGCCGGGGCGGTGGTGATCCTCGCCTGCGTCAGCGGCTTCCTGCTCCTCGTCGCGGCGGTGAAGTTCCTGGCCTGGCTCCTCGGTTCGGAGATCCTCGCGAGCATCCTCGGCGCCGCGCCCTTCGCCCTCGCCGCCATCGGCCTGACGGTGTGGGGCCTGCGCATGATGTCGCTCAAGCCGCGCGGCATTCCGCAGCCGGGCCCGCGCTGAACTGCCGGCCGCGGGGCCCCATCCCTCTACGGAACAACGCCGCGGGTTCTCGTTTATCATCGTTCTGAACTAACTTTTGACAGGGTGGAGGCACTGTGTCATCGCGGGCTCGGCCGGACCTTGGCGCTGAAGCGGGAACGATGACGACCGACCATCATCGCGCGGGTCCGCCGGGTCCCCGGTTCCTCGACTGCCATGCCGGATAACCCCACCCCGGCCGCCCACGCGATGTTTCCCGGCGGCGGGGAGATGGGTGCGCGGCTGCGCGCCTACGACTGGGGGACGACCCCGCTCGGGCCGGTCGAGGGCTGGCCGCAATCGCTGTGCACGGCGGTGCGGATCATGCTGTCGTCCCGTTTCGCCATGTGGATGGCCTGGGGCGGCGACCTCACGTTCTTCTGCAACGACGCCTACCGGCCGACCCTCGGGGTGAAGGACGCCTGGGCGCTGGGCTCGCGCTCCGACGCGGTCTGGGCCGAGATCTGGCCCGATATCGGGCCGCGCATCGCCCGGGTGCTCGCCACCGGCGAGGCGACCTGGGACCAGGGCCTGCTGCTGTTCCTGGAGCGGCGCGGCTTCTCCGAGGAGACCTACCACACCTTCTCCTACAGCCCGCTCGCCGACGATGCCGGCCGCATCGTCGGCATGCTCTGCGTCGTCTCGGAGGACACCGAGCGGGTGATCGGCGAGCGGCGCCTGGAGGTTCTGCGCGACCTCGGCGCCGGCATGGCGGCGGCGCGCACCGTGGCGGAGGTGGGCGCGGTGGCCCAGTCCTGCCTCGGAGAGGGGATCCCGGACCTGCCCTTCGTCCTGGCCTACCTCGCCGGGGACGCGCAGGCGGACCCCGACCTGCTGCTGCAGGCCGGCACGGCAGTCGACCGCCTGCGGGCGCCCGGGGATGCGGCGATGCTGATGCGGGCCCTCGACGCCTCCGGCGGCGAGCCGGTGCCGGTGGAGAGCCTGGGCGCGATCCTGCCGGCGGTGCCGCGCGGCCCGTGGGACCGCCCGCCGAGCCACGCCCTGCTGGTGCCGGTCGCCGGCCAGGGGCAGGACCGGCCCGCCGGGCTGTTCGTGGCCGGGCTCAACCCCTACCGCCCCCTCGACGAGGTCTATCACGGCTTCATCGACCTCTTCGTCGGCCAGATCGCGACCGGCCTCGCCAACGCCAACGCCAACGAGCAGGAGCGCCGCCGCGCCGAGGCCCTGGCGGAGATCGACCGCCAGAAGACGGTGTTCTTCTCCAACGTCAGCCACGAGTTCCGCACCCCGCTGACCCTGATGCTCGGCCCGCTGGAGGAGATCCTCGCGGCGCCGGCGGGGGCGGGCGCCGCGGACGGCCGCCGGCTGGTCGAGGTCGCGCACCGCAACGGCCTGCGGCTGCTCAAGCTCGTCAACGCCCTGCTCGACTTCTCCCGGATCGAGGCCGGCCGGACCCAGGCGGCCTACGAGCCGACCGACCTCGCCGCCCTCACGGCGGACCTCGCCTCCAGCTTCCGCTCGGCGACGGAGCGGGCCGGCCTCGACCTCGTCGTCGCGTGCCCGCCCCTGCCCGAGCCGGTTCATGTCGACCGGGAGATGTGGGAGAAGATCGTCCTCAACCTGATCTCGAACGCGTTCAAGTTCACGCTCCAGGGGCGGATCGGGGTCGCGCTGGAGCAGGACGGCGCCAGCGCCCGGCTCAGCGTCTCGGACAGCGGCGTCGGCATCCCGGCCCGCGAGCTGCCCCGGCTGTTCGAGCGCTTCCACCGGGTCGAGGGCGCGCAGGGCCGCAGCTTCGAGGGGTCGGGGATCGGCCTCGCCCTGGTGCAGGAACTGGTGCGGATCCACGGCGGCAGCGTCGCGGTGGAGAGCGCGCCCGGCCACGGCAGCACCTTCACGGTGACGCTGCCGCTCGGCAGCGACCACCTGCCCGCCGACCGCATCCGGGCGGAGCGGACCCTCGTCTCGACGGCGACGCGCGCCCAGGCCTTCGTCGAGGAGGCGGCCCGCTGGCTCTCGGCCGATGCCGGCCTCGCCGGCGACCTGCTGCCGGCGGGGGAGGGGGCCGGCGGCGCCCCGCCCGCCTCCGGCCGCGTGCTGCTCGCCGACGACAACGCCGACATGCGCGACTACGTCCACCGGCTGCTCGCCGGCCGCGGCTACGCGGTGACGGCGGTGGCCGACGGGCGGGCGGCGCTGGCCGAGGCCGGTGTCGCGCGGCCGGACCTCGTGCTGTCCGACGTGATGATGCCCGGGCTCGACGGCTTCGGCCTCCTCGCCGCCCTGCGCCGGGACCCGCAGCTCCGCGACGTCCCGGTGATCCTGCTCTCGGCCCGGGCGGGCGAGGAGGCGCGGGTCGAGGGCGTCGGCGCGGGCGCGGACGACTACCTGACGAAGCCGTTCTCGGCCCGCGAACTGCTCGCCCGGGTCGAGACCAATCTCACCCTCGCCCGGGTCCGCCGCGAGACCGCCGAGGTCCTGCGCCGGGTCAACGAGGATCTGGAGGTTCAGGTCGCCGAGCGCACCCGCGAGCGCGACCGGATGTGGCGCCTGTCGAAGGACATCATGGTCGTCGTCGATTTCGACGGCACCCTCGCGGCGGTGAACCCGGCCTGGACCGAGGTGCTCGGCTGGCCGGCCGACGAGGTCGTCGGGCGGCCCGTCCTCGACCTCGTGCATCCGGACGACCGCGCGGCCTCCGCGGCCGAGATCGGCCGCCTCGCCCAGGGGTTCACCACCCTGCGGTTCGAGAACCGCTACCGCCACCGGGACGGCGGCGACCGGACCCTGTCGTGGACGGTGGCGCCGGGGGACGGGCACTTCTACGCGGTCGGGCGCGACGTCACCGATCAGCGGGAGCTGGAGGATGCCTTCCGCCAGTCTCAGAAGATGGAGGCGGTGGGGCAGCTCACCGGCGGCATCGCCCACGACTTCAACAACCTGCTCACCGGCATCGTCGGCTCCCTCGACCTGCTCGGCACCCGCCTGCGCCAGGGCCGCACCGACGTCGCCGAGCGCTACATCGGCGCCGCCCTGGCCTCGGCCAACCGCGCCGCGGCCCTGACCCACCGCCTGCTCGCCTTCGCCCGGCGCCAGCCCCTCGACCCGCGCCCGGTCCGGGCCAACGCCCTGGTCGGCTCGCTGGAGGATCTCGTCCACCGCACCATCGGCGAGGCCATCCGGCTCGACACCGTGCTGGCCGACGACCTGTGGCCGACGTTGTGCGACCCCAACCAGCTCGAGAGCGCGCTGCTCAACCTCGTCATCAACGCCCGCGACGCGATGCCGGAGGGCGGCCGGCTGACGATCGAGACCTGCAACGCGGCGATCGACGCCGCCGCGGCCGAGGGGCGCGGGGTCGCGCCCGGAGACTACGTCTGCCTCGGCGTGAGCGACACCGGCACCGGCATGAGCCCGGAGGTGGCGACGCGGGCCTTCGACCCGTTCTTCACCACCAAACCGATCGGCCAGGGCACCGGGCTCGGCCTGTCGATGATCTACGGCTTCGCCCGGCAGTCCGAAGGGCAGGCCGAGATCGACTCCGCCCCCGGCCGCGGCACCACGGTGCGGCTCTACCTGCCGCGCTTCCGCGGCGAGGCGGCGGTCGAGGCCGGACCCGCCGCCGCCGCGCCGACCCCCTCCGGCCGGGGCGAGACGGTGCTGGTGGTCGAGGACGAGCCGGTGGTGCGCGGCGTCATCCTGGACGTGCTCGACGAGCTCGGCTACCGCACCCTGGAGGCTCCCGACGGATCGGCGGGCCTGCGCGTCCTGGCTTCGGACGCCCGCATCGACCTCCTGGTCACCGATGTCGGCCTGCCCGGGATCAACGGCCGCCAGCTCGCCGACCGGGCCCGCGAGCACCGGCCGGGCCTCAAGGTGCTGTTCATCACCGGCTACGCCGAGGCCGCCGCGGTCGCCACCGGCTTCCTGAAGCCGGGCATGCACATGATCACCAAGCCGTTCGCGGTCGATGCCCTGGCGCGCAAGATCCGGATGGTCGCCGAGGAGTAGCGGGGGCGCCCGGCCCGATCGGGCACGGGCGCGGAGGTCGGCCGATCACCACCGCGTCGGCTTGGGGTTGCGTTCGTCGAACCCCTTCTGGTGCCAGTACGGGTAGGTGGGCGTCTCCTGGCTCGCCGCGTCGAGGCGCGCGATCTGGTCGGGGCTCAGCGACCAGCCGACCGCGCCGAGATTCTGCTTCAACTGCTCCTCGTTGCGGGCGCCGACGACGATGTTGACCACCGTCGGCCGGCTCAGCAGCCAGTTGAGCGCCACCTGCGTCACGGTCTTGCCGGTCTCGGCCGCCACCGCGTCGAGGGCGTCGACCACGCCGTACAGGACCTCGTCCGAGACCGGCGGCCCGCCCTCGGCGCCGCCCGAGGCGATGCGCCCGCTCGCGTTCGGCTGCCCGCGGCGGATCTTGCCGGTGAGGCGGCCCCAGCCGAGCGGGCTCCACACCATCAGGGCGACGCCCTGGTCGAGGCCGAGCGGCATCAGCTCCCACTCGTAGTGCCGGCCGATCAGCGAGTAGTAGCCCTGGTAGGCGACGTAGCGGGCGAGCCCGTGGCGCTCCGAGGTGGCGAGCGCCTTCATGAGCTGCCAGCCGGAGAAGTTCGAGGCGCCGACATAGCCGATCTTGCCCGCCGCGATGAGGTCGTCGAGGGCCCGCAGGGTCTCGTCGACCGGGGTGAGCGCATCGAAGCCGTGCATGAAGTAGACGTCGATGTGGTCGGTGCCGAGCCGCTTCAGGCTCGCCTCGCAGGCCCGCATCAGGTGGTGGCGCGACGAGCCGACCTCGTTGGGGCCGTCGCCGGACCGGAACGTCGCCTTGGTCGAGATCAGCGCCCGGTCGCGCTTGCCCTTCAGCGCCTGGCCCAGGACCTCCTCCGAGGCGCCCTGCGAGTAGATGTCGGCGGTGTCGAAGAAGTTGACCCCGGAATCGAGGCACAGGTCGACGAGGCGCGACGCCTCGGCGACGTCGGTCCTGCCCCAGCGCTGGAAGAACTCGTTGGTGCCGCCGAACGTGGCGGTGCCGAAGCTCAGAACCGGCACCTTGAGGCCGGAGCGTCCGAACTGCCGATACTCCATCTCACCCTCGCATCATGCGGTTGCCGGCCGGCAACAGGCCGGCCGGGCACGCCCTGGTTCCGAGGCGTGCCCTCCGTCGACAACGCGGGCGGGGGCGGGAGGGAGCATGCAGGCGCCTCGGGGGCGCGGTGCGCGCGGGTCAGAGCCCCTGCCCGAACGTCGCGCTCTCGCGGGTCCAGGCCAGGGCCTGCTCGCTCAGGCTGACGCCGAGACCGGGCCGGGCCGGCACGACCATGCGGCCGTCGCGGACCTCGAGGCGCTCGTTGAACAGCGGTTCGAGCCATTCGAAATGCTCGACCCACGGCTCGCGCTGCATCGCGGCGGCGAGGTGGATGTGCAGCTCCATCGAGAAATGCGGCGCGATGGTCAGGCCGGCGAACTCGGCGAGCGTCGCGACCTTGAGGAACGGGGTGATGCCGCCGACCCGGGGGGCGTCGGGCATGAGGTAGTCGGCGCCGTTCTGGCGGATGAAGTCCCAGTGCTCGGACACGCTGGTCAGCATCTCGCCGGTGGCGACCGGGGTGTCGAGCGCGGCGGCGAGGGCGGCGTGGCCGGCGGCGTCGGTGCAGTCGAGCGGCTCCTCGATCCAGATCAGGTCGAAGCGCTCGAACAGGCGGCCCATCCGCATCGCGGTCGGCCGGTCCCATTGCTGGTTGGCGTCGACCATCAGCGGGAAGTCGTCGCCGAGATGCTCGCGCACCGCGGTCACGCGCCGGACGTCGAGGGCCCAGTCCGGTTGCCCGACCTTCAGCTTGATCCCGCCGATGCCGCGCTCGCGGGAGCGGTCGGCGTTGACGAGCAGCTCCTCCAGCGGCGTGTGCAGGAAGCCGCCGGAGGTGTTGTAGCAGCGCACCGACTCGCGCTGGGCGCCGAGCAGCTTGGCGAGCGACAGGCCGGCCCGCTTCGCCTTGATGTCCCACAGGGCGACGTCGAAGGCGCCGATCGCCTGGACGGCGAGCCCGCTGCGGCCGACCGAGGCGCCGGCCCAGGCGAGCTTGTCCCAGGCCCGGGCGATGTCGCTCGGGTCCTCGCCGAGGAGGGCGGGGGCGATCTCGCAGGCGTGGGCGAACTGCCCGGGGCCGCCGGCGCGCTTCGAATAGCTGAAGCCGAGCCCGCGATGGCCCTCGCTCGTCGCGACCTCGCAGAACAGGATCGCGATCTCGGTCATCGGCTTCTGGCGGCCGGTGAGCACCTTGGCGTCGCTGATCGGGGTCTTCAGCGGCAGCATCACCGAGCGCAGACGGATCCCGGTGACGGTCTCGGCCGTGGTCATCGCGTCCTCCCTGGATGGTGTCTCGTTGCCGGCGGGTCCCTCAGGTGATCGGCGCCGGGTTGAACAGCGTCAGGTCGTTGTAGAGGCCCCAGCGGTCGGACCACGGCCTCGTGCGCCCGCTCGCGACGTCGAGGATGAGGCGAAAAAGCTCCCAGCCCATCTCCTCGATCGTCGCCTCGCCGGTGGCGACGCGACCGGCATCGAGGTCGATGAGGTCGGACCAGCGCTCGGAGAGTTCGGTGCGGGTCGCGACCTTGATCACCGGCGCCTCGGCGAGGCCGTAGGGGGTGCCGCGGCCGGTGGAGAACACCTGCACGGTGATGCCGGAAGCCAGTTGCAGCGTGCCGCAGACGAAGTCGCTCGCCGGGGTCGCGGCGAAGATCAGGCCCTTCTCGCGCACCCGCTCGCCCGGCGCGAGCACGCCCCGGATCGCGCTGGTGCCGGACTTCGCCACCGAGCCGAGCGCCTTCTCGACGATGTTGTTGAGCCCGCCCTTCTTGTTGCCGGGCGAGGGGTTGGCGCTGCGGTCGGCGCCGCCTTGCGCGAGGTAGTCGTCGTACCACGCCATCTCGCGGATGAGGTCGCGGGCCACCGCCTCGCTCTCGGCCCGCGGGGTGAGCAGGTGGATCGCGTCGCGGACCTCGGTGACCTCCGAGAACAGCACGGTGGCGCCGGCCCGCACCAGCAAGTCGGCGGCGAAGCCGAGCGACGGGTTGGCGGTGACGCCCGAGAAGGCGTCGCTGCCGCCGCATTGCAGCCCGACCACGAGGTCGGCGGCCCGGGCAGGTCTCGCGCCGGCGCCGGTTCAGCACCTCGAGGCGCGCCTCGGCCATCCGCATGATGCTGTCGAGCATCATCCCGAAGCCCTGGTGGCTCTCGTCCTGGAGCCGGACCACGCCGTCGGTCTGCCCGTCCGGCAGCAGCCGTTCGGAGACGAGCTTCTCGCAGCCGAGGCCGACCACCATCACCTCGCCGCCGAAATTCGGATTCTTCGCGAGGCTCTGCAGGGTGCGGATCGGGATCACCGCCTGGGGGGCGTTGATGGCGACGCCGCAACCGTAGGCGTGGGTGAGACCGACCACGTCGTCGACGTTGGGGTAGCGCGGCAGCAATTCGCGCCGGATGCGCTGGATCGCGACGTTGAGGGTGCCGGCGACGCATTGCACGCTGGTCGAGATCGCCAGGATGTTCTTGGTGCCGACCGAGCCGTCCGGGTTGCGGTAGCCCTCGAAGGTGTAGCCGTCGAGGGGCGGCAGCGGATCGGGCACGCGGGTGGCGAGGTCGAGAGAATCGAGCCGCGGCGCGGTCGGGGTGCGGACGCGCGATTCCTCGACCCAGCCGCCGCGGGCGATGTCGTCGAGGGCGTAGCCGATCACCTCGCCGTAGCGGCGGATCTCGCTGCCCGCGGCAATGTCGGCGAGCGCCACCTTGTGCCCCTGGGGCACGAAGTCCCGCAGGACCAGCCCGTCGGGAAACACCGTGCCGGCCGGCAGCCCGAAGGCGTTGACGACGATCGCGACGTTGTCGCTGTCGTGCAGGCGGATGGTGCGGGGCTCGTCCCCGCCGCGCACGGCGGGTGCGGTCTGCGCTTCGGCCAGCATCGGCTTCGCTCCCTGTTACGGCGCGGCCGGTTGGGGACCGCGGGTTGGCGTCGTGGTACCTGCGCCTCTGCCGGGCGCTGAGTGATGTCGGTGTCTCGCCCCTTTCCCGGACGACTGGAGCGTCAGCGAAAGGAGATCCGGGAGTCCAGAACGTCAGATGTGCCGCGAAGCGGCTCAGTCATGCCGGCACCGCCGCTGCATAAGGACGCTTCGCGACTTGTTGTGCTGGATCCCGGGTCGCATTCCGCTGTCGCTTCATGCGCCCGGGACAGGGTCAGAGCCAGGCATCGAAGCCGGACGAGCCGGCTCCCGCCTCACTCCGCCGCGGCGAGGCGCTGGCCGGACCCGGTGCCGATGCGCTCGACCAGGGCGGCGAGTTCCGCCTGCTCGGCCGCGGTCAGGTCGGTGAGCGGGTTGCGCACCGGGCCGGAATCGCGCCCGACCACCCGCATGCCGGCCTTGATGATCGACACCGCGTAGCCCTTGCGGCGGTTGCGGATCTCGATCAGCGGCAGGATGAACTCCTTCAGCCCCTTGGCGACGGCGTCGCGGTCGCGCCGGCGCACCGCGGCGTAGAACGACAGGGCGAAGTCCGGCACGAAGTTGAACACCGCCGACGAGTAGGTGGTGACGCCCATCTCGAGATAGGGGAGGGCGAAGGTCTCGGCGGTCGGCAGGCCGCCGATATAGGTCAGGCGGTCGCCCATCCGCGAGTAGATCCGGGTCATCAGCTCGATGTCGCCGATGCCGTCCTTGTAGCCGACGAGGTTCGGGCAGCGCTCGCACAGGCGGGCGAGGGCATCGGGGCCGATCACCGCGTTGTCGCGGTTGTAGACGATCACGCCGAGCGAGGTGGAGCGGCAGACCGCCTCGACATGGGCCGACAGGCCCTCCTGCTCGGAGCCGACGAGGTAGGGCGGCAGCAGCAGCAGGCCGTCGGCGCCGGCCTTCTCGGCGGCCACCGCCATCTCGCAGGCGATCGCGGTGCCGTAGCCGATCCCGGCGAGCACCGGCACCCGGCCGTTGGTCTCGGCCACCGCGACGGCGACCACGCGGGCGGCCTCGGCCGGGGTGAGGGAGAACAGCTCGCCGGTGCCGCCGGCGGCGAACAGGCCCGCGACGTCGTAGCCGCACAGCCAGTCCATGTTGCTGCGGTACTGCGCCTCGTCGATCGCGAAGTCGGCGGTGAACGGCGTGACCGGGAACGACAGCAGGCCGGAACCGAGGCGGCGGGCCATGTCCTGGGGCGAGAGCGACAGCGACATCGGGGCGAATCCTCTGGAGCAGCTTGTGACGATGGGGGTGCGCTCCGTTCCTCTTGGTTTAGAACCCGCTTCGATGCGGCTCCAACTCAGAGACGGCATCGTTCAATTCAATTTTGGGATTGTTCGGCCGGCAGCAGACCGCCGGCGAGATCCACCACCACCGGCAGCACCGGGTTGTCGTTGCCCCGCCGCCAGACCAGGAACAGCTCGACCGGCCGCGGCGGCGGGCTCGCCAGCGGGCGCAGCACGAGGCCGAGGACCCTCAGGGTCGCGGCGGAATCCGGCACCAGGGCGAGGCCGAGCCCGGAGCGCACCAGGGACAGGATGGTGTGGATCTGGGCGAGGTGCTGCACGAAGCGCGGCGCGAGGCTCGCCTGGGCGAAGGTCTCCGCGACGAGGTCGTGGAAGTAGCGCGCCTCGTCGGGCGCATAGGTGATCATCGGCGAGGCGGCGAGCGCCGCGACCGGCACCGCCTCGCCGGCCGCGAGCGGGTGGTCCTCGGGCAGGGCGACCATCAGGGTCTCGCGGGCGACCCGCAGCGAGCCGTCGGCGGCCTCGGGCAGGGGAGGGCGCAGCAGCCCGACGTCGATCCGCCCCGAGGCGAGGGCTTCGGTCTGGGCGGCGCTGACCATCTCCTTCAGCAGCAGGTCGGCTTCCGGCAGGCGCCCGCGGATCGCCTGGACGAGGTCCGGCAGGGTGCGGTAGGCGGAGGCCGCGGTGAAGCCGACCGTGAGGCTGCCCGCCTGCCCGGCGGCGATGCGCCGGGCGGTGGCCGTGGCCTCCTCCGACAGGCGCAGGATGCGCTGCGCCTCGATCAGGAACCGCCGCCCCGCCGGGGTGAGCCGAACCGAGCGGCTGGTCCGGTTCAGAAGCTCGACGTCGAGCACCCGCTCCAGGATCTGGATCTGCCGGCTCAGCGGCGGCTGGGTCAGGTGCAGCCGCTCGGCGGCGCGGCCGAAATGCAGTTCCTCGGCCACCGCCACGAAGCAGCGCAACTGGTTCAGCTCGAACATCGCTCCCGCTTCCCCTCCGGCGTTCCGGCCTTTTATACCGATTCCACCGATGGTGCGCTGCAACCGATGCGCCGGCCGCATCGATCAATTCACCCTTTGAGTTGGACCCCGTCTCCGGCCCGCACCTAATCTGATTGCCATTCGCGAACATGGGTCAATCCAGCGGATCGATCCATCCAGGCGACCGAAGCTCGCCGGCCATAAGGATCCGGCGACGTCAGATCAGGGAGAACGTCCGTGGGTGCCACCCTCAGTCTCGCTACGGCGGGACGAAGCCGCGTCCGGCTTCTCATCGTCGGCATGCTGTTCATCGCGACGACGATCAACTACGCCGACCGTGCGACCATATCGATCGCCGGTCCTGCCATCTCGAAGGAACTCGGGCTCGACGCGGTCGCGATGGGCTACATCTTCTCGGCCTTCGCGTGGTCCTACGTGCTGGCGCAGATTCCGGGCGGCTGGCTGCTCGACCGCTACGGCGTGAAGTGGGTCTACGCCGCCGCGATCTTCCTGTGGTCGGCCTTCACGCTGGTGCAGGGCGCGGTCGGCTTCTTCACCGGCTTCACCGCGGTGGCGCTGCTGTTCACCCTGCGGCTCGCCGTCGGGCTCACCGAGGCGCCGGTCTTCCCGGCCAACGCCCGCATCACCGCGGCGTGGTTCCCGACGCACGAGCGCGGCACCGCCTCGGCGTTCTTCAACTCGGCCCAGTACTTCGCCACCGTGCTGTTCACCCCGCTGATGGCGTGGATCGTCCACCACTTCGGCTGGCACCACGTCTTCACCACCATGGGCGCGCTCGGCATCGCCTTCGCGCTTCTGTGGACCCAGGTCATGCACGGGCCGAAGGAGCATCCCTCGATCAACCAGGCCGAGCGCGACTACATCGAGGCCGGCGGCGCGCTGCTCGACATGGACGGCCGCGGCGGCGCCGCCCCGGCCAATGCCGGCCGCGTCCTGCGCCAGCTCCTCGGCAACCGGATGCTGCTCGGCATCTACATCGGCCAGTACTGCATCACCACGCTGACCTACTTCTTCCTGACCTGGTTCCCGGTCTACCTCGTCAAGGAGCGCGGGCTGTCGATCCTCCAGGCCGGCTTCGCGGCGGTGCTGCCGGCGCTCTGCGGCTTCATCGGCGGCGTGCTCGGCGGCGTGATCTCGGACTGGCTGCTCAAGCGCGGCTACTCGCTGACCGCGGCGCGCAAGATCCCGATCGTCGGCGGCATGCTGCTGTCGATGAGCATCATCGGCTGCAACTACGTCCAGGCGGACGCGGTGGTGGTCGGCCTGATGGCGCTCGCCTTCTTCGGCAAGGGCATCGGGGCGCTCGGCTGGGCGGTGGTGTCCGACACCTCGCCGCGGGAGAGCGGCGGCCTGTCGGGCGGCCTGTTCAACACCTTCGGCAACACCGCCGGCATCACGACGCCGATCGTGATCGGCTACATCGTGCAGCAGACCGGATCGTTCAACGGCGCCCTGGTCTTCGTCGGGCTCAACGCCCTGGTGGCGGTGCTCTGCTACCTCGTGGTCGTCGGACAGATCCGCCGCGTCGAGCTGAAGCCCTGAGCCCCGCCGGGCGAGTCGACACGCGGCCCGCCCCCGCCCGCTTCCCGAGGATTTCCGACATGCCGATCGAGACCCCCTCCACCGCCCCCGGTCCGTCGCGTGCACCCGTCGTCACCGACATGAAGGTCGTGCCGGTCGCCGGCCAGGACAGCATGCTGCTGAACCTCAGCGGCGCCCACGCCCCGTTCTTCACCCGCAACCTCGTGATCCTCACCGACTCGACCGGCGCCACCGGGCTCGGCGAGGTGCCGGGCGGCGAGCGCATCCGCCAGACGCTCGAGGACGCCCGCCCGCTGATCGTCGGCCAGACGCTCGGGGGCCTGGAACGCGGTGCTGAACGCGATGCGCACCCGCTTCGCCGACCGCGATTCCGGCGGGCGCGGCCTCCAGACCTTCGACCTGCGCATCACCATCCACGCGGTCACGGCGGTCGAATCCGCCTTCCTCGACCTGCTCGGCCAGTTCCTGAACGTGCCGGTGGCGGCACTGCTCGGCGAGGGGCAGCAGCGCGACGCCGTGGCGATGCTCGGCTACCTGTTCTACGTCGGCGACCGCCGCCGCACCGACATGCCCTACCGCGAGCCGGAGGCGCGCGACGGCTGGTTCCGCCTGCGCGACGAGGAGGCGCTGACGCCCGACGCGGTGGTGCGCCTCGCCGAGGCGGCGCACGAGACCTACGGCTTCGAGGACTTCAAGCTGAAGGGCGGCGTGCTGGCCGGCGAGGACGAGATCGCGGCGGTCACGGCGATCGCGAGGCGCTTCCCGCAGGCGCGCGTCACCCTCGATCCCAACGGCGCCTGGTCGCTCGCCGAGGCGATCCGCCTGTGCAAGGGCAAGGGCGACGTGCTCGCCTACGCCGAGGACCCGTGCGGCGCCGAGGGCGGCTTCTCCGGCCGCGAGATCATGGCCGAGTTCCGCCGTGCCACCGGCCTGCCCACCGCCACCAACATGATCGCCACCGACTGGCGCCAGATGCGCCACGCGATCCAGCTCGGCTCGGTCGACATCCCCCTCGCCGACCCGCATTTCTGGACGCTGTCGGGGGCGGTGCGGGTGGCGCAGCTCTGCCGCGACCACGACCTCACCTGGGGCTCGCACTCGAACAACCACTTCGACGTGTCGCTGGCGATGTTCACCCACGCCGCCGCGGCGGCGCCGGGCCGCGTCACCGCGATCGACACCCACTGGATCTGGCAGGACGGCCAGCGCCTGACCCGCGAGCCGCTGCAGATCCGCGGCGGCCTCGTGCGGGTGCCGGAGCGGCCGGGCCTCGGCATCGAGATCGACTGGGCCGAGGTCGAGGCGGCGCACGCCCTCTACCGCCAGCACGGCCTCGGCGCCCGCGACGACGCGGCGGCGATGCAGTGCCTCATCCCGGGCTGGACCTTCGACAACAAGCGGCCGGCGCTGGTGCGGTGAGCGGTGGGGCCACGCCCCGACCCTCCCCCCTCTGCGGCATGGCTGTCCGGGGGACATGAGGGGCGCTGATGATCTCCTCTCCCGCGGGCGGGGAGAGGCCCGATCACCCCTTGCCGGGTGATCGGGGAGCCCACAGGGCGAGGGTGAGGGGGTGATGCCGGATGAGACTCCTCCGGAACCACCCCCTCACCCTCGCTCCGGCTGCGCCTTCGCTCACTTCATCGACGACGAGGTCGATGAAGTCCTCTCCCCGCCCGCGGGGAGAGGAGGGATCCCGCGCCATTTCCGTCGCTGGGGACTTCCCGGACAGCCCTGCCCTCCGCGGGGGAGGGTTCGGGCGGGCTTCGTCGTCATCGAGACGGACTCCAACACACAAGGACACTCCCCCATGGACATTCGCGGCGAGAACCTCATCGGCGCCACCTCGGTCTGCGGCGGCGCGGCCCCGCTCCACGGCCTCGACGCGGCCTCCGGCGCCCGCCTGGAGCCCGGCTTCCCCGGTGCGACCAAGGCCGACCTGGAGCGCGCCTGCGCGCTGGCGGCCGAGGCGTTCCCGCTCTACCGCGAGACTGCGCCGGAAGCCCGCGCGGCCTTCCTGGAGGCCATCGCCGCCAACATCCTCGACCTCGGCGACGACCTGATCGTGCGCTGCATGGCCGAGACCGGCCTGCCGCGCGCACGCCTCGAAGGCGAGCGCGCCCGCACCGTCGGGCAACTGCGCCTGTTCGCCGGCGTCGTGCGCGACGGCAGCCACGTCGAGGCCCGCATCGACCCGGCCCTGCCCGAGCGCACGCCGCTGCCGCGGCCGGACCTGCGCCTGCGCATGGTCGGCCTCGGCCCGGTCGCGGTGTTCGGCGCCTCGAACTTCCCCCTCGCCTTCTCGGTGGCCGGCGGCGACACCGCCTCGGCGCTCGCCGCCGGCTGCCCGGTGGTCGCCAAGGCGCACTCGGCCCATCCCGGCACCTCCGAACTCGTCGGGCGCGCGGTGCAGAAGGCGGTGGCGGAGTGCGGCCTGCCCGAGGGCACCTTCTCGCTGCTGTTCGATTCCGGCCGCGACATCGGCCAGGGACTGGTGGCCGACCCGCGCATCGCGGCGGTCGGCTTCACCGGCTCGCGGGCTGGCGGCACGGCGCTGATGAAGATCGCCGCCGCCCGGCCGGTGCCGATCCCGGTCTACGCCGAGATGAGCAGCATCAACCCGGTGATCCTGTTCCCGGCCGCGCTCGACGCCCGCGGCGAGGCGATCGGGCGGGCCTTCGTGGCGGCGCTGACCCTCGGCGCCGGCCAGTTCTGCACCAATCCCGGCCTGATCCTCGCCGTCGACGGGCCGGGCCTCGACCGCTTCGTCGCGGGCGCGCAGGCCGCCCTGGCCGAGGCGCCGGCCGCGACCATGCTGACGCCGGGCATCCACAGGGCCTACTGCGCCGGCGTCGCCGCGCTCGCCGGGCACGCGCAGGTCGAGGCGCTCGGGCAGGGGCGGGCCGGCGAGGGCAACCAGGGCCGGGCCGCGCTGTTCGCGACCAGCGCCGCGTCGTTCCTGGCCCATCATGAGCTGGGCGACGAGGTGTTCGGGGCCGCCTCGCTGATCGTGCGCTGCCGGGACGCGGCCGAGATCGCGGCGGTGATGGCACGGCTCGAAGGGCAGCTCACGGCCGCCCTGCACATCGAGGAGGCCGACCACGCCGCGGCGCGGGCGCTGCTGCCGGTGCTGGAGGCCAAGGTCGGGCGCATCCTGGTCAACGGCTTCGGCACCGGCGTCGAGGTCGGGCACGCGATGGTGCATGGCGGGCCGTTCCCGGCGACCTCGGACGGACGCTCGACCTCGGTCGGCTCGCTCGCCATCGCCCGGTTCCTGCGCCCGGTGAGCTACCAGGACCTGCCCGACGCGCTGCTGCCCGACGCCCTCAAGGCCGCCAACCCCCTCGGCCTCGTCCGCCGGGTCGACGGCGTGCTCAAGTCCTGACCGTCCTTCGGCCGGAGCGGGTCACCGCTCCGGCCCCGGCGATCCCCCGGATTCCCTGACCAGATCCAGTACCGCCTCGGTCCCGAGGCTCGCCGCGTCGAGGACCGGCACGCCGTCGAGGGCGGCGGGCAGGGTCCAGCCCGGCAGGTTGGTGCTCCACACCAGCACCGCGTCCACCCCGCCATCGGCGGTGCAGTCCCGGGCCGCCGCGAGCAGGCGGGTGCGGGGCACGAAGGCGGCGAGGCGGTTCTCGCCGATGCCGAGCGACACCGCGGCGGTGGTGCGGATGCCTTCGGCGGCGAAGCGGCCGGCGACCAGCCGCGCCTCCGCCTCGTCGCCCTGGACGATCAGGCCGATCCGGGCGAGCCCGTCGCGGCGCAGCCGGTCGCGCGCCGCGAGCGCCGTGGTGGCGACCGGGATGCCGGTGCGCCGGGCGAGCGCGGCGCACAGGGTCTCGTCGGGCGCGAAGCCGAGGGCGGCGCCGCGGGTCGCGTTCCACACCATCGCGGCGACCCCGGCCTCGGCCAGGAGGTCGGCGGCGGCGGCGAACACCGTCGCGTCGTAGCCCGCGCCCGCCACCATCCGGCCGTAGGGCACCCGGGCGTAGCAGGCGGCGACGTCCGGATGCCCGGCGAGGCGCGCCTCGGTGGCGCGCTCGACCACCCGGTTGGAGGAGGGCAGGATCACCCCGGCGGCCCGCGGCGGGAATGCGGGGTCAGCCGTCACGGCCGGTCTCCTCGGCGAGCCGGTCGACCACGAGGGTCTGGGTGCGGGCGACGTGGCGGGCCATCCCGGCCCGCGCCGCCTCGCTGTCGCCGGCCCGCAGGGCGTCGAGGATGCGGCGGTGCTCGGCGAGGGATTCGTCGAGGCGCCCGCCGGCATCGAGGGCGAAGTTGCGCGCCCGCTCCAGGCGCTCGAACAGGCGCCCGTGCGCCTCGGCGATGGCGGGGCTGCGGGCGCCCGCGACGACGAGCCGGTGGGCCTGCCGGTTGAGCCGGGTGTAGCGGTCGCGCTCGGCGCGCGCCGCCTCCATCGCCTCCTGCAGCCGCTCCAGCCGGGCGATCTCGGCCGGGCTCATCCGGGCGGCGGCGAGGCCGGCGGCGTGGCTCTCCAGCGCCACTTCCAGTTCGAACAGCGGCACCAGCCCGTCGCGGTCGAGGCGCGTCACCAGGGCGGAGCGGTTGCGCCGCAGCATCACCAGCCCCTCGCCGGCCAGCAGCTTCAGCGCCTCGCGGATCGGGGTGCGCGAGACGCCGAGCCGCGCCACCAGCTCCGCCTCGTTGAGCGCCTCGCCGGGCTTGATCTGGTTGAGGAGGATCATCCGGCGCAAGGCGGTGGTCGCCCGGTCGGTGAGCGAGGGGGCGGGGCGGGCCGGCCGCTCGGTGGTGGCGGTCTCCTCCATCGTCACACCAGCCGCTTCGACAGGCCGGTCAGGCGCTCCATCGCGGCGATGATCGCGACCGTCGCGACGATCAGAACGCCCGACAGGGCCGCGATGGTGACGTCGAGGCGCCCCTCCAGGTCCTGCCACATCCGGATCGGCAGCATGTCGGTGGCGGCGTCGCGCAGGAACAGCGAGACCGGGATGTTGTCGAACGACGCCATGAAGGCGAGGAAGCCCCCCGACAGGATGCCGGGCCGGATCAGCGGCAGGGTGATCCGGCGCAGGGTGTAGAGCCGCGAGGCGCCGAGGCTCGCCGACCCTTCGAGCAGGGCCGGCTGCAACTGCGTCAGGGCCGCCACGGTGTTGCGCACCACGAACGGCACGCAGACCACGGTGTGCCCGAGCACCAGCGTCGTCACCGAGACCGGCCAGCCGAGGAGCGAGAAGAACATCAGGCTCGACAGCCCGAAGGCGAGGCCGGGCAGGATCAGCGGCGACAGGAACAGGCTGTCGAGGAGCCGGGCCGACAGCGTCGCCGAGCGGGCGACCGCCAACGCCCCGAGCACGCCGAGGACCACCGAGAGCAGCGTCGAGAGCGCCGCCACCTTCAGGCTGTTGGCCAGCGCGAAGTGCAGTTGCCAGGCCTCCCACAATTCGCCGTACCAGCGCAGGGAGAAGCCCGGCGGGGGAAAGCGCAGCGACAGGCCGTCGGTGAACGACACCACCAGCACGATCACGGTCGGGGCGAGCAGCAGCACCAGCGCCGCGACGGCGAGGAGCGCGATCACCGCCGCGAAGGTCAGGCGGTCGAGGAGGAAGGCGAAGCGGGACATCGGCGGCCTCAGGTCTGGGCGTAGCCGCGGGCGAGGCGGCCCAGCGCGTTGAAGGCGAGGATGACGGCGAGCACGGCGACGAGGAACACCACCGACATCGCCGCCGCGAACGGCCAGTTCTGGAGCGCGATCGCCTGCTGGTAGATGTAGCCCGGCATGAACAGCATCTGCCCGCCGCCGATCAGCGACTGGGTGATGAAGCCCGAGATCGCCGCCGCGAAGGTCAGCACCGATCCGGCGATCAGCCCCGGCAGCGACAGCGGCAGGGTCACCCGCCGGAAGGTGCGCCAGCGCCCGGCGCCGAGGGCCTCGGAGGCGTCCCACAGGCTCGGCTCGATCCGTGACAGGGCGGTCATCAGCGGCAGCACCATCAGGGGCATCTGCACCTGGGCGAGCGCCGCGACGAGGCCGCCCTCGGCGTAGAGCATCCGCAACGGCGCATCGACGAGGCCGAGGCCGGAGAGGGCGGAGTTCACCACCCCCTGCCGGCCGAGGATCACGATCCACGCGAAGGTGCGGATGACGACGCTGGTGAGGAGCGGCATCAGCACCGCCAGGATGATGACGCCGCGCACCCAGCCCCCGGCCCGCGTCGCCACCAGCGCCAGCGGGAAGCCGAGGACGAGGCAGACGGCGGTGACCTTGAGGCCGAGCCACAGGGTCGAGCCGAGCACGCCGAGGCTGAAGCGGTCGCCGAGGAAGGCGACGTACTGCGCCAGCCCGAATCCCCCGTCCGGTCCCTGGAGCGACAGGGCGACGAGGGCGGCGAGCGGCGCGACGAAGAACGCCGCGAAGAACAGCGCGAGCGGGCTGGCGAGCCGCAGGTCGTAGCGGGTGACGTCGGGCAGGGGGGACATGGCGGGGCCTGGGGGGTGGGAAGGCTTGGTGGGGTCGGAGCGCCACGCCCGAACCCTCCCCCGCAGCGGGGGGAGGGTCAGGGACGGATCACCCCCCGGTCACAGCTTGATCTCGCGGTTGAAGCGCTCGATCCAGGCCGGGCGTCCGGCATTGATCGTCTTCCAGTCCTGGAACACGAACTTCTTCTGCAACTCGTCGGTGTCCTTCGCCAGCACCTTGGCGATCTCGCCGGTCATCTTCACCTTGGCGTTGGTCGGCACGATCAGGTAGGGCGACTGCATCAGCCGGGTCTGGACCGGTTCGGAGAGCGCCGCCTCGATCAGCCGGAAGGCCAGTTCGCGGTTGGGCGAGTTCTTCACGATCTGGATCGCGGTCTTGAACGCGATGGCGCCCTCCTTCGGCGCCACGAACTCCACCGGCACGCCCTTGGCCTTGAGGATCTGGATCGCGTTGAAGTTGCCGGGCGAGATGTCGACCTGACCCTGCTGGAACAGGGTGGCGAGAGCGCCGGGGTTGGCCGCGACCGCCGACAGGTTCGGCTTCAGGCCCTCCATCGCCTTGAAGGCCGGGTCGATGTTGCTCTCCGAGCCGCCGTGCATCTTGGCGACCTCGACCATGAAGCCGGTGCCGAGCGTCGAGTTCATGTTGGTGATGCCGACCCGGCCCTTGAACTCGGGCCGCCACAGGTCGGCCCACGAGGTCGGCGGGGTCTTCACCGTCTCGGGGTTGTAGGTCAGGCCGACGACCTGGAAGAACGCCGCCGGGCCGGTCGCCTCCTGGGCGGTCGGGATCAGGTCCTTGAACGAGGTGCTGCGCTCGACCGGGTAGGGCTCGACGAGATCCTGGGCTAGCGCCACCAGGGCCGGGCCCGGATCGTGCAGCATCACGTCGATCGGCGGGTTGGCCCGCGCGGCCGAGACCTTGGCGATCTGGTCCACCGACAGCATCGGGTCGAGGACGATCGGCGCGTTGCCGGTCTCCTTGCGGTAGGCCGGCACCAGCACCGCCTTGTGCGCCTCCTCCCAGCTTCCGGTGAAGGTGGCGAAGACCAGCGGCCGGGCCTGGGCGAGGGAAATACCCGGAAACAGCTCCATCGCGCCGAGCGACAGGGCGGTGGTGAGGAGATGGCGGCGGTTGAGCATGATGGGATCCTCGGGAGCGAACGGGAGATCAGGCGGCGGCCGGGAAGGCGCAGGCGAGGCCGGGGGCGGCGAGGACCCGCACGGCGGTGCCGGGCGGGCGCGGGGCGCCGCCGCCGAGGCGCGGCTCGGCGATCTTGATCGGGCTGCCGGCCGCGACCCGGACCTCGTGGACGATGGTGGGGCCGAGCGGCAGCGCCATCTCGACCACGCCGGCGATGCCCTCCTCGCCCGAATCCGACAGCCGCAGGTGCTCCGGGCGCAGGCAGGCGACGACGCGCCCGCCCGCCGCGACCGCCTGGGCGAGGGGCCGGGTGACGATCTCGCCCCCGGCATCGAGGGCGATCCGCGCGCCGGCGGCGTCGGCGCCGAGCAGCACCCCCGGCATGGTGTTGGCCGCCCCCACGAAGGTGTTGACGAACAGGCTGCCGGGCGCGTCGTAGACCGTGGTCGGCGGGGCGAACTGCTCCAGGCGCCCTTGCGACAGCACCGCCACGCGATCGGACAGCGACAGGGCCTCCTCCTGGTCGTGGGTGACCAGCAGGGTTGTGACGCCCGCGACCCGTTGCAGCCGCTTGACCTCGATCTGCATGTCGAGGCGGAGGTTCTTGTCGAGGGCGGCGAAGGGCTCGTCGAGGAGCAGCACCGCCGGTTTGATCGCCAGCGCCCGGGCGAGCGCCACCCGCTGCTGCTGGCCGCCGGAGAGCTGGCGCGGCAGGCGGGACGCGACGTGGCCGAGCCTGACGAGGTCGAGGAGGCGGCGCGCCTCGCCCGCCTGCTCGGCCCGGGAGGCGCCGCGGGCGGCGAGCCCGTAGGCGACGTTCTCGGCGACGCTCAGGTGCGGGAACAGGGCGTAGTTCTGGAACACGATGCCGACCGCGCGCCGGCTCGGCGGCAGGGCGTCGATGACCGCATCGCCGACGATCACCCGCCCCTCGGTCTGGCGCAGGAAGCCGGCGACGATGCGCAGCAGGGTGGTCTTGCCGCAGCCCGAGGGCCCGAGCAGCGACACCAGCTCGCCGGCCCTGATGTCGAGGTTCACGTTCTCCACCGCGACGGCGCCGCCGTAGCGGTGAGTGATGCCGTCGAGGACGACCGAGCGGCCCTCCGCCGCCGTCTTCGTCCGCGCTCCCGTGCTGCTCACCGGTTCCGTCCTCTTCGGCATCGATCTTGCTGCGGACGGTTCGCAAATCGTATGCCATTCCGGGAAAAAGCGATGATCGCGTTGAGGTTGAGCAGCCGGAGGAGCAGCGGAGGGCGGAGCGTGCCGGCGGCGGCGTTCCGCCGCCCACGCAACGGGCAGAGCTGCGAACCGAGGAGGCAGGCGGCATGACGACGGAGCTGTGGCGGCTGAGCGCCACCCGCCTCGGGGAGGCTTTCGCCCGCGGCGAGGCCACGCCGGTCGACGCCCTCGAGAGCGCGCTGGCGCGGGTCGCGGCCTGGGAGCCGCGGCTCAACGCGCTGTCGCGGCGCAACCCGCGGGCGAGGGCCGAGGCCGAGGCGAGCGCGGCGCGCTGGCGGGCGGGCGCGCCGCTCTCGCCCCTCGACGGCGTGCCGATGACGATCAAGGAATTCCTCGTCGCCGAGGGGATGCCGGCGGGCTACGCCACGCCGGGCGGCGACGAGACCCCGCGCCCCGCCGACGAACTGCCGGTGGCGCGCCTGCGCGGCGCCGGCCTCGTGACCCTCGCCAAGACCACGATGCCGGAATTCGCGGTCCAGGGTTACACCGCGAGCACGCGGTTCGGCACCACCGGCAACCCGTGGAACCCCGCCCTCACCCCCGGCGGCTCGACCGGCGGCGGGGGTCGCGGCGACGGCCGCCGGCTACGCGCCGGTCGGGCTCGGCACCGATGGCGGCGGCTCGATCCGCCGCCCCGCCGCCCATGCGGGTCTGGTCGGCCTGAAAGGCTCCCTCGGGCTGGTGCCGCGTCACGGCGGCCTGCCCTCGCCGCTGCTCGACTTCGAGGTGGCCGGTGCGGTCACCCGCACCGTCGCCGACAGCCGGGCGGTGCTCGACCTCCTCGCCGGGCCGGACCCGCGGGTGCTGTGGTCGGGCTTTCCCCGCGGCGCGGGACGGCCGGACCGGCCGCTGCGGGCGCGCTACGTCGAGCGCCTCGGCGACCATCCCCTCGACCCGGCGATCGCCGCCGCCTGCCGGCGCGCCCTCGACGCCCTCGCGCAATGCGGGCTCGCGATCGAGGAGGGGCCGCTGCCGGTCGAGGTCGGCGCACTCAACGCCGCCTGGCCGGAGATCGGCCGGATCGGCCTCGCCCACCTGTTCGCCGCCGACCCCGCCGTGGAGGCGGCGGCGAGCGAGCCCTACCGGGCGATGGCGGCTCAGGGGCGGGCGATCCCGGCGACGCGGCTGTGGCAGATCCTCGACTGGGTCCGCACCCTGCGCGACGCGGCGAGCCGGGCCTTCGCGGAGATCGACCTCGTCGTCACGCCGATCTGCGCCGCCCAGCCCTGGCCGGCGGCCGAGGAGTATCCGCCGGTCATCGACGGGCAGGCGGTCGGGCCGCGCGGCCACGCGGTCTATTCCGGCTGGGTCAACGCCGCCGGCCTGCCGGGGCTCAGCGTGCCGGTCGATCCCGCCCCGGACGGGATGCCGGTCGGCCTCCACCTCGTCGCCGGCTACGGCCGCGACCGCCTGCTGCTCGACGTGGCGGAGGCGTTCGAGCGGGTGCAACCCTGGGCCGACCGCTGGCCCGCCCTGAACGGAGACGCGACATGACGACGGGCGGCATCTCGGTCCACGCGGTGGACGTCGCGGGCGGGCGCCCGGCCCTCGGCCTCGTCGTCGCCATCGACGCCCTCGAACCGCGGCGCCGCCGGGTCGCGGAGGGGGTGATCGGCCCCGACGGCACCCTCGACCATCCGCTCGCGAGAGGGGAGGGGGCGGTGGCCGGCCTGCACGAGGTCACCTTCGCGGTCGGCGCCTACTATGCCGGGCTCGGGCACGATGCCGGCTTCCTCGACACGGTGCCGTTCCGGTTCCGGGTCGCGGACGCGGCCGAGCACGTCCACCTGCCGCTGAAGTTCACGCCCTTCGGCTACGCCCTGTTCCGCGGGTTGTAGGGCGGGGGGACGGCGCTACGGAACTATGACGCAAGGGGAGGGGCCAGACGGCGCAAGTCTGCGCGATAGTTCATCGTCCGGAGGCAGAGCCGCGAAAATCGAGGCGATGTTGGGTCCGAATCCGATCTCGCGAGTTACGCCCGAAGTCTAACGGAACCCGGTGGCGTGACATGGCGATTCGGAACGTGGCGGATCTGCTGACCGAGACCCTGCAGCAGGTCGGGGTGCGGCGGATCTACGGTGTCGTGGGCGACAGCCTCAACGGCATCACCGAGGCGATCCGCTCCCGCGGCGTGATCGACTGGGTCCACGTCCGGCACGAGGAGGTGGCGGCCTTCGCCGCCTCCGGCGAGGCGCAGGCGACCGGCGAGATCGCCGTCTGCGCCGGATCCTGCGGCCCGGGCAACCTCCACCTCATCAACGGCCTCTACGACGCCCACCGGACCCGGGTGCCGGTGCTCGCCATCGCGGCCCACATCCCCTCGCCGGAGATCGGCACCAACTACTTCCAGGCCACCCGCCCGACCGAACTGTTCCGCGACTGCTCGTGCTTCTGCGAGGAGATCTCCAGCCCCGAGCAACTGCCCTACGTCATCGAGATCGCCCTGCGGGCGGCGATCGGCCAAAGCGGCGTCGCGGTCATCGTCATCCCGGGCGACGTGGCGCTGCGCGACGCGCCCAGGCGCGGCATCGCGCCCAATGCCGGGCTGGTGCCGCGCCCGCCCGTGACGGTGCCGGCCGGCCCCGACCTCGACGCCCTCGCCGGATTCCTCGACGCCGGCTCGAAGGTCACGCTGTTCTGCGGCCGCGGCTGCGCCGGGGCGCACGCGCAGGTGATGCGCCTCGCCGAGACCCTGAAGGCGCCGGTCGTCCACGCGCTCGGCGGCAAGGAGCACATCGAGCACGACAACCCCTACGACGTCGGCATGACCGGGCTGATCGGCTTCTCGTCGGGCTACGCCGCGATGGAGGCGTGCGACACCCTGCTGCTGCTCGGCACCGACTTTCCCTACCGCCAGTTCTATCCGGAGCAGGCGAGGATCGCGCAGGTCGACATCCGGCCCGAGAATCTCGGGCGGCGCTGCCGGCTCGACCTCGGCCTCGTCGGCGATGTCGGGGCGACCCTCGACGCCCTGCTGCCGACGCTGACCCCGAAATCCGACGACGCCCACCTCAAGGCGTGCCTGAAGCACTACGCCAAGGCGCGCGAGGGCCTGGACGATCTCGCCACCGGCACGCCCGGGCGCAAGCCGATCCACCCGCAATACCTGACCCGGCTCCTGAGCGAGGCGGCGGGGCCGGACGCCGCCTTCACCGCCGACGTCGGCACGCCGACGATCTGGGCCGCCCGCTACCTCGCGATGACGCAGGGGCGGCGCCTGATCGGGTCGTGGGCGCACGGCTCGATGGCCAACGCCCTGCCGCAGGCGATCGGCATCCAGGCGGCGCAGCCCGGCCGGCAGGTGATCTCGCTGTCGGGCGACGGCGGCTTCACGATGCTGATGGGCGACCTCCTCACCCTGGTGCAGCAGGCGCTGCCGGTGAAGGTGGTGGTCTACAACAACGGCACGCTGGGCTTCGTCGAGATGGAGATGAAGGCCGCCGGCTACCTCGACACCGGCGTGGCGCTCAGGAATCCCGACTTCGCCGCCATGGCCCGGGCCGCCGGCCTCCACGCGATCCGGGTCGAGGATCCGGGCGAGCTGGAGGGGGCGATCCGCGACGTGCTCGCCCATCCCGGCCCGGCGCTGCTCGACGTGGTGACCAACCGCCAGGAACTCGCCATGCCGCCGAAGATCGAGGCGGCGCAGATGAAGGGCTTCAGCCTCTACGTCCTGCGCGCGGTCATCAACGGACGCGGCGACGAGATCGTCGAGATCGCCCGGAGCAACCTGCTCCGCTAGAAGCCGCAGGTTCACGGGCTTGTTCACGGGCCGGCTGATGGGCCCGCCGCGGCCTGGACGTGGACCAGCAACCCTTGCCCGCCACGCTCGATGTCCTCGCGCGCCGCGTCCCGGGCCTCCTCGGGGTCGCGGCGGCGCAGGGCGTCGATCACCCGGCGGTGCGGGTGCGGCTCCCAGTCGGGCAGGCCGCCGTCGTAGAGGTGGGACAGGATCGGGCCGCAGCGCACCCACAGCGTCTCGACGATGTCGCACAGCACCGGCAGCCGCGCGAGGCGGCACAGGCCGAGATGGAACTCGGTGTTGAGGTTCACCGCCCGCTCGAAGTCGCTGGTGCGGTGGCACTCGGAGATCGCCTCGTGGATCGCCGCGAGGCCGTCGATCTCCCCGGCCGAGGCGACCACCGCCGCCGTCGCGGCGGCCCGGCCCTCGAGGTCGATGCGGATCGCCCGGATCTCCAGCAGTTCGGCGAGGGTCAGCATCGGCACCACGACGCTGCCGCGGGCGTCGAGGGCCAGCGCCTTCTCGGAGACGAGCCGCAGCAGCGCCTCGCGCATCGGCGTCGCGCTGATCCCGAAGCGGACCGACATCGGCCGCAGCCGCAGGCGCTCGTTCGGGCGGAGCTGGCCGCGCATCAGCGCCGCCCGCAGGTCGGCATAGGCGCGCTCGCCGAGATTCTCGCGCACCAGCGGGCGCACCCAGTCGGCCGGTTCGGCCTCCCCCGGCGTGTTTGCGTCGCGCGGCGTGTTTGCGTCGCGCAGCTTGTTTGCGTCGCGTGGCGTGGCCGGCGCGGAGTGGCTTGACATGCGGTCCCGTCTCGGTCGAAAACTGTTATAACAAATTACAGGCCGTGCCTCAAAGCAAGGCACGGAGCGGCGGCCCGCCACCGTCGTCACCCCCGGGAGGATCATGCTCGCGCTGCGAAAGACCGCCGCCGCGTTCGGCCTCGATCTCGTCGAGGTCGCGGACCCGGCCCCGCCCGCCCCCGGCCACGCGACCGTCGCGGTGGCGGCGGCGGGCATCTGCGGCACCGATCTCCACGCCTACGAGTGGACGCCCGGCTACGAGTTCATGGCGGCGGCGATGCCGGTGACCATGGGCCACGAATTCGCCGGCACCGTGCGGGCGGTCGGGGAGGGCGTGACCGCCTTCGAGCCCGGCGACGCCGTGACCTGCTGGCCGACCGTGGCCTGCGGCACCTGCCCGGCCTGCACCGCCGGCCGGCCGCAGGAATGCCGCGACCGCTCGATCGTCGGCCTGCACCGGGACGGCGGCTTCGCCGCCGAGGTGACGGTGCCGGCCCGCAACCTCCGCCGGCTTCCGGCCGGACTGCCCCTCGACGTCGCGGCCCTGGCCGAGCCGCTGTCGATCGGGGTCAACGCCGTCGACGTGGCGGAGGTGGGGGCCGGCGACCGCGTCGTCGTGCTCGGCCCCGGCCCGATCGGCCTCGGCATCGCCTGGGTCGCCCAGGGGCGCGGCGCCCGGGTGCTGCTCGCCGGCCTCGACGACCCGCAGCGCCTCGCCACGGCGCGGCGCCTCGGCCTGCCCGACTGCGTCGACCTGCGCGGGGAGAGCCTGGAGGCGGCGGTGCAGCGGGTCTTCGGCGGAGCGGCCGACCGGGTGATCGAGGCCACCGGCGTCCCGCGCTCGATCACCGACGGGCTCGCGGTCCTGCGCGCCGGCGGCGTGCTGGTGGCGGCCGGCATCCATTCCGCCCCCCTGACCCTCGACCTGACCGGTTTCGTGCGCAGCAAGAAGCAGTTGCGCGCCGCCCACGACACCACGCCGCGCGCCCTCGACGAGGCGATCCGGCTGCTGGCCGCCCATGCCGGCACCCTCGCGGAACTCATCACCCACCGGCGCCCCCTCGCTGCGGCGGTCGAGGCGTTCGACCTCGCGCGCAGCCGGGCCGCCGTCAAGGTGATGCTGCTGCCGCAGGGGGAGGACGGCGGGACACATCGACGGGAGACACGACCATGACCATCGCGGTGCGCACACCCGCCCCGGCCGCGGGCGGCAACATGACCGGCGCCGACGCCCTCGCCGCGGCGCTCCAGCGCCACGGCGTGCGCGAGGTCTTCGGGCAGAGCATCCCCTCGGCCCTGTTCCTCGCCGCCCCGTCCTACGGCATCCGCCAGATCGGCTACCGCACCGAGAATGCCGGCGCCGCGATGGCCGACGCCTTCGCCCGCGTCTCCGGCAAGGTCGGGGTGGTGGCGGCCCAGAACGGCCCGGCCGCGACCCTGCTGGTGCCCGGCCTCGCCGAGGCGCTGAAGGCCTCGATTCCCGTCGTCGCCATCGTGCAGGACGTCAACCGCCGCTTCACCGACAAGAACGCCTTCCAGGAACTCGACCACGCAGCCCTGTTCTCCGGCGTCGCCAAGTGGGTGCGGCGCATCGGCGATCCGAGCCGCATCGACGACTACGTCGACATGGCCTTCGCGGCGGCGAGCACCGGCCGGCCCGGCCCGGCGGTGCTGCTCGTGCCCCTCGACATCCTCGACGAGCGCACCGAGATCGACGCCGTGGCGCCGCGTCGCGCCGCCCATCTCGGCACCTATCCCCTCGACCGCACGGTGGCGGATCCCGCCCGCATCGCGGAAGCCGCCGCCCTGCTCGCCGGCGCCGAGCGCCCGGTGGTGATCGCCGGCGGCGGCGTCCACTCGTCGGGCGCCTGCGCCGAACTCACCGCGCTCCAGGCGCTCGGCCTGCCGGTCGGCACCACCGTGATGGGCAAGGGCGCGGTCGACGAGACCCACCCGCTGTCGCTCGGGGTCGTCGGCTACTTCATGGCCCCGCGCGGCCGCTCGTCCCACCTGCGCGAGGTCGTCACCGGCGCCGACGTGGTGCTGCTGGTCGGCAACCGGACGAACCAGAACGGCACCGATAGCTGGTCGCTCTACCCGCGCGAGGCGCGCTACATCCATCTCGACGTCGACGGCGGCGAGATCGGCCGCAACTACGAGGCCCTGCGCCTCGCCGGCGACGCCAAGCTGACCCTGGCGGCGCTCGCCGAGGAACTCCGGCGCACCGGCCTGCCGAGTTCGCAGGGCGGCCGTCCGGCCCTGGAATCGGGCATCGCCGCGGCGCGCACCCGCCACCAGGAGGACATGAAGAGCCTCGTCGACATGGACGCGGCGCCGCTGCGGCCCGAGCGGATCATGGCCGAGATCGACGCGGTGCTGACGCCCGAGACGATCGCGGTGGCGGATGCGAGCTACGCCTCGATCTGGATCGCCAACTTCCTCACCGCCCGCCGGGCCGGGCAGCGCTTCCTGACGCCGCGGGGCATCGCCGGCCTCGGCTGGGGCCTGCCCTTCGCCCTCGGCGCCAAGGTGGCGCGGCCCGACGCCCCGGTGATCTGCGTCACCGGCGACGGCGGCTTCGGCCACGTCTGGGCCGAACTGGAGACCGCCCGGCGGATGAAGCTGCCGGTGGTGCTGGTGGTGCTCAACAACCAGATCCTCGGCTACCAGAAGCATGCCGAACTCTCGCTGTTCGGCAACTTCACCGACGTCTGCCACTTCGAGGCCGTCGACCACGCGGCGATCGCCCGCGCCTGCGGCTGCGCCGGCCTGCGCATCGAGCGCCCGGACGACCTCGGCCCGGCCCTGCGCGCGGCGCTGGCGGCGGATGGCGTGACGGTCATCGACGTCGTCACCGACCAGCGCGCCTACCCGCCGATCACCAGTTTCCAGGGCAAGGACGCGCTGGATTACTGACGGGCGCCACGCCCGACCCTCCCCCGCAGAGGGGGGAGGGTTGGAGGTGCCAGCGGTCACGTCATCGAACCGGGCGGTCACAGCCCGTGCCAGCCAACGAGGGAGGAATCCATGAAGCCAGCCGTCGCCGTCACGTCCACGCTCGCCATCCTGCTCGGTCTCGCCGCCACCGCGGCGCGGGCCGACGTCAAGTTCGGCGCCCTCTACCCGTTCAGCGGCCAGCTCGCGCTGCTCGGCGAGGAGAGCGCCCGCGGCCTCGAGATCGCGGTCGAGGAGATCAACGCCGCCGGGGGCGTCCAGGGCGAGAAGGTCGTGCTGGTGCGCGGCGACGCGGTCGACAACAACCAGGCGATCGGCGAGGCCCGCCGGCTCATCGCCCTGGAGCGGGTGTCGGCGATCTTCGGCACCTACTCCTCGGCCCGCTCGATCGCGGCGAGCCAGGTCGCGGAACTGTCGGGCATCCCCTACTTCGAACTCGGCGCCGTCGCCGACGAGGTGACCGGCCGCGGCCTCAAGTTCCTCTACCGCACCAACCCGACCGCCGAGGACATGGCCAAGCTCGCGGTCGAGATGATCGTCAGCAAGGTCGCGCCCGGCCTCGGCAAGAAGCCGGAGGACCTCAAGCTCGGGATCATCTACGAGGATTCGAGCTACGGCACCTCGGTCGCCAACCACCAGAAGAAGTTCGGCGCGGCGGCGAAGCTCAACGTCGTCACGATGCAGGGCTACCCGGCCGCGACGGTGGACATGTCGTCCCTCGTCCTCGACCTGAAGCGGCGCGGCGTCGATATCGTGCTCCAGACCTCGTACCAGAACGACTCGGTGCTGTTCCTCCAGCAGGCCAACGAGGGCCGGGTTCAAGCCGGGCGCGATCATCGGCGGCGGCGGCGGATACTCGATGCAGCCGACCGCCGACGCCGTCGGCCACAAGGTCATCGAGGGCGTGCTCGACACCGACTTCACCCAGTTCCTCGTCAACACCCGGTACACGCCCGGCATCGACGGCTTCGTCGAGACCTACAAGAAGAAGTACAACAGCGGCCCGCGCTCCGGCCATTCGCTCAACAACTATGTCGGGGCGAAGATCATCCTGCAGGAGCTGAACAAGGCGAAGGGCTTCTCGCCCGACACGATCACCAAGGCGATGAAGGCGATCGACGTGACGCCCGGCACGACCGCGGTCGGCTACGGCTTCAAGTTCGGCACCAACAACCAGAACGAGCGCGCCGCGATGATGGGCATGCAGTGGCAGAACGGCAAGCTCGTCACGGTCTATCCCGACGCGGCGGCGGTCGCCCCGATGCAGATCGGGAAGTAGCGGGCGCAAACGACTCAAGATGAAGCGCATTTCCCCTCTCCCGTGTGGGAGAGGGGTTAGGGGTGAGGGTGGCTCGGGTTCCGAACAGAGCGCCCAGGGTCGAGCTGTGCAGCTCGAAGGTTCAGGGTCATTGCGGAACCGTCTCCACCCTGCGCGATCTTCGGTCGCCCCTACCCCTCTCCCACTCGGGAGAGGGGATCCCGCGCCTGTCCTGGGGACGTTCGGTCGGAGGAAGCCACGCCCCATGACCTGACCCCCACAGCACCGCCGGCCTCCGCAGCCAAGCCCCCCCCGCACCCACGAGGCGCGCATGGACATCCTCCTTCAGGTGCTGGCCAACGGGCTGATGCTCGGCGGTCTCTTCGCCATCGTCAGCGTCGGCCTCACGCTGATCTTCGGCATCGTCAAGGTCGTGAACTTCGCCCATGGCGAGTTCCTGATGATCGGGATGTACGGGACCTACCTCGTCACCAAGGCGCTCGGGCTGCACCCGTTCGTGGCGGTGATCGCCGTGGTGCCGGTGCTGTTCATCCTCGGGGCGCTCACCCAGCGCCTGCTGATCCAGCCGCTGATGGCGAGCGGCGACGACCACATCCAGATCTTCGCCACGGTCGGGCTGTCGACGGCGCTGATCAACCTCGCGCTGCTCGTCTTCGGCGCCGACATCGCCAACACGCCGCCGAACGGGCTGCGGATGCCGATCGAGATCGGGCCGGTGCGGGTGCTCCTCGGGCAGGTGGTGATCCTCGCCGCCGCGGTGGTGCTGGTGGTCGGGCTGCACCTGTTCCTGAGCCGGACCCAGACCGGGCGGGCGATCCGGGCGGTGGCGCAGAACCGCGCCGCGGCCGAGCTGATGGGCATCAACGTCCGGCAGATCTACGCCCTGACCTTCGGCATCGGCGCCGCCTGCGTCGGCGTCGCCTCGGTGCTGATCGCGCCGCTCTACCCGACTTCGCCGAACAGCGGCACCTACTTCGTCCTCACGGCCTTCGTGGTGGTGGTGCTCGGCGGCCTCGGCTCGATCGGCGGCGCCTTCGCGGGCGCCCTGCTCATCGGCCTCATCGACAGCGTCGCGGGGTTCTACATCGGCTCCGACATGCGCGAGGTCGCGGTGTTCGGCGTCTTCCTGCTGATCCTGATCCTGCGGCCCTCGGGCCTGTTCGGGGCGCGGCTCCAGCTCGCCCACGTCTCGCCGTGAGGACCGTCATGACGACCGCCACGAAGATGACCACCCTCGCGCCCGCCAGGGCGCCGGCCCTGCCCCGGCGCGAGGCCGTCGCGCTGGCGCTGCTGCTTGCCGCCCTGCTGGCGGTGCCGGTGCTGCTCGACAACGCCTTCATCTACCACGTCTTCGTCACGATCTGCGTCTTCGCCGCGCTGTCGACCGCCTGGAACATCGTCGGCGGCTTCACCGGCCAGCTCTCGCTCGGCCACGGCATCTTCTACGGCATCGGCGCCTATGCCGGCGTCATCCTGGCCTCGCTCGGGATCACGCCGTGGCTCGGGATGTTCGTCGGCGCCGGGGTCGCGGTGCTCGTCGCGGTGGCGATCAGCTACCCGTGCTTCCGCCTGCGCGGCCCGTTCTTCTCCCTCGCCACCATCGCGTTCCTGGAAGTCTTCCGCGTCCTGGCGCTGCACTTCCGCGACCTCACCGGCGGCGCCACCGGGCTGATGATCCCGCTCAAGATCGGCCTCGAATGGATGGTCTTCCGCGAGAAGCTGCCGCCGCTGGCGATCGCGTTCGGGATGCTGCTGTGCACGCTCGCGGTCGCCTGGGCGGTGCGCTGGCGCCGGCTCGGCTACTACCTCGTGGCGACCCGCGAGCGCGCCTCCGCGGCGCAGGCGGCCGGCGTCGACACCGTGCGGGTCCGGCTGATCGCCGTCGCCCTGTCGGGGGCGCTGACCGCGATGGTCGGCACCTTCCACGCCATGTACCTCACCTTCATCGAGCCGGCGGCGATGTTCTCGCTGACCCTGTCGATCCAGATCGCGATGTTCGCGCTCATCGGCGGCATCGGCACGGTGTTCGGCCCGCTGCTCGGCGCCGTGCTGCTGGTGCCGGTGACCGAACTCGCCCGCGGCTGGCTCGGCGCCAAGGCGCTCGGCCTGCACGGCCTCGTCTACGGCCTCGTGCTGATGCTCGTCGTGCTGTTCATGCCCAACGGCCTGATGGGGCTGGTCTCGCGCTTCGTGCGCACCAAGAACGGCCGCGGCGCCGTGGCCGCCGCGGTGCCGGCGGCGCCCGCCGCCGCCGCACGGCCGCCGATCGGCGACGAGATCATGCGGGTCGAAGGGCTCCAGAAGCATTTCGGCGGCCTGCACGTCACCAACGACGTCGGCTTCACCCTGCGCGAGGGCGAGATCCTCGGCCTGATCGGCCCCAACGGCGCCGGCAAGACCACGGTGTTCAACATGGTCTCGGGCTTCCTCAAGCCCGATTCCGGCACGGTGAGCGTGCGCGGCCCGGACGGGAGCTGGCGCCAGCCGGTCTCCCCGGCGGACTTCGCCGGGCTCGGCGTCGGCCGCACCTTCCAGATCGTCCAGCCCTTCGCGGCGATGACGGTCGAGGAGAACATCATGGTCGGCGCCTTCCACCGCCACGCCGACCCGCGCGAGGCCCGCGAGGTGGCGCGCGAGACCGGCATCCGCATGGGGCTCGGCCCCTGGCTCGACGCCGAGGCGCGCGGCCTGACCATCGGCGGGTTCAAGCGGCTGGAGGTCGCCCGCGTGATGGCGATGCGGCCGCGGGTGCTGCTCCTCGACGAGGTGATGGCCGGCATCAACCAGACCGACGTGCGCCGGGCGATCGACCTCATGCTGTCGATCCGCGACGGCGGCGTCAGCATCGTCGCGATCGAGCACGTCATGCAGGCGGTGATGAGCCTGTCCGACCGGGTGATCGTGCTCAATTCCGGGCGGATCATCGCGCAGGGGCGGCCGGGGGACGTGGTGCGCGACCCGACCGTCATCGAGGCCTATCTCGGCAAGGAGTTCGCCCATGCTCACGCTTGAGGGCGTCCACGCCGGCTACGGCGCCACCACGATCCTGCACGACGTCTCGATGGAGGTGGCGGCCGGCGAGGTGGTGACGATCGTCGGCGCCAACGGCGCCGGCAAGACCACGACGCTGCGCACGGTCGCGGGCCTGCTGACGCCGACCGCCGGCCGCATCACCTTCGAGGGCGAGGACGTCACGAAGCTGTCGGGTCACGAGATGGTCGACCGCGGCGTCACCCTGATCCCGGAGGGGCGCCAGCTCTTCCCCGAGATGACGGTGCGCGAGAACCTCCTGATGGGGGCCTACCGCCGGGCCGCCCGCGCCCGGCAGGCCGAGACCCTCGACGAGGTGCTCGACCTGTTTCCCCGGGTGCGCGAGCGGCTCGACCAGAATGCCGGCTCGCTGTCGGGCGGCGAGCAGCAGATGGTCGCCATCGCCCGGGGCATGATGGCCCGGCCCAAGCTGCTGATGTTCGACGAGCCGTCGCTCGGCCTCGCGCCGATCGTCGTCTCGCAGGTCTTCGCGGTGGTCGACCGCATCGTGCGCACCGGGGTCACGGTGCTGATCGTCGAGCAGAACGTCTTCCACACGCTCCAGGTCGCCGACCGCGGCTACGTGCTGGAGAACGGCGAGATCGTGCTGCGCGACGCCGCCAAGGCGCTGCTCGCCAACGATCACGTCCGGCGGGCCTATCTGGGGATCTGAGATGGCAAGAGAGACCAATCCGGCCGACATCGCCCGCCGGCCGAGCCATGCCGGGCGGCGCGTGCTGGTGACCGGCGCCGGCCGCGGCATCGGCCGGGCGATCGCCGAGGGGTTCGGCGCCCGCGGGGCCTTCGTCGGCGTCGCCGACGTCAACCGCGACGACGTCGAGGCGGTGGTGGCGGCGATCGAGGCGGCCGGGGGCAGCGCCCTCGCGCTCCTCCTCGACGTCGCCGACTACGCCGAGGTCGAGACCCGCCTCGCCGAGGCGGCGCTCGTCGCCGGCGGGCCGTTCGACACGGTCGTCAACAATGCCGGCATCTCGCCCAAGCACGACGGCGCCGCCCACAAGGTCTGGGAGATGGATCCGGCCGAGTGGAACCGGGTGATCGCCGTCAACCTGTCGGGCGCCTTCAACACCGTGCGGGCGCTCGCCCCGTCGATGCGGGAGGCCGGCTGCGGCTGGATCGTCAACCTGTCCTCGGTCGCCGGCAAGACCCACTCGCCGATCGTCGGCTGCCACTACGCGGCGTCGAAGGCGGCCCTGATCGGGTTCACCAAGCACCTCGCGGCGGAACTCGGGCCGTCCGGCATCCGGGTCAACGCCATCGCGCCGGGGCGGATCGAGACCCCGATGGTGCGGGCGGTCGGCGAGGCGGTCAACGCGGAGCAGGCCCGCCTCACCCCGATGGGCCGCCTCGGCGCCCCCGAGGAGGTCGCCGACCTCGCCCTCTATCTCACCTCCGCCGAGGCGAGCTTCGTCACCGGCCAGACGGTGGACGTGGCCGGCGGTTTGTACATGACGTGAGAATCGGCCCGCATGCGCGCGATCACCGGCACCACCCGCCTCTACGGCATCCTCGCCGACCCGATCTACCACGTGAAGACGCCCCAGGTGATGAACGCCCTGTTCGCCGAGGCCGGAATCGACGGCGTGCTGGTGCCGTTCCACGTCGCCCCGGACGGGCTCGCGGCGGCGGTCGAGGGCCTGCGGCGGGTCGAGAACTTCGGCGGCTTCATCGCCACCGTGCCGCACAAGATCCCGATGCTCGCCCTGTGCGACGAGGCCACGCCGGACGCCCACGGGGTCGGGGCGGTGAACTGCGTGCGCCGCGATCCCGACGGCCGGATGATCGGCACGATCCTCGACGGGATCGGCCTCGTCGAGGCGCTGCGGGCCTCGGGCGAGGAACCGCGCGGCAAGCGGGTCGCCCTGGCCGGGGCCGGCGGCGCGGCGAGCGCCGTCGCCTTCGCGCTCGCCGGGGCCGGAGTGTCCCACCTCACGATCGTCAACCGCACCGCCGCGCGCACCCAGGCCCTGCTCGACCGCCTGCGCGCCGCCCATCCCGGCCTGTCGCTCGGCACCGATCCGGCGGCCGGCCACGACATCCTGATCAACGGCACCTCGCTCGGCATGAGGCCGGAGGACCCGCTGCCGTTCGATCCTGCGCTCCTCGACGCGCGCCCCTTCGTCGCCGAGGCGATCATGGACCCCGACAGGACGCCGCTCCTCGCCGCCGCCGAGGCCGCCGGCTGCCGCATCCAGCGCGGCCGGCCGATGCTGGAGAGCCAGATCGTCCTGATGGCCCGCCACATGGGAGCCCTCTGAGGCGATGCCGAACCCCTCCCCCGAAAGCTTCGACTTCATCATCGTCGGCGGCGGCACCGCGGGCTGCGTGCTGGCGAACCGCCTCACCGCCTCGGGCGCCTGCACCGTGCTGCTGCTGGAGGCCGGGCGGCAGGCCCGCCACCCGTGGGTGACGATTCCCGCCGGGTTCAGCAAGCTGCTGACCAACCCGGCCTACAACTGGCGCTTCCAGACCGAGCCCGAAGAGGCGACCGGCGGGCGGGTGATCGCGGTGCCGCGCGGCAAGGGCCTGGGCGGCTCGACGCTCATCAACGGCATGATCTACGTCCGCGGCCAGAAGCAGGACTACGATGCCTGGGCGCAGCGCGGCTGCACCGGCTGGGGGTTCGAGGACGTCCTGCCGTACTTCCGGAAGCTCGAGGACTTTTCCGGGCCGCCCGACCCGCTGCGTGCCCGCGGCGGGCCGCTGCCCCTCGTCACCGTCGCCGAGCGTCCGGCGATCGCCGAGGCGTTCATCGCCGCGGGCGTCGCCGCCGGCTACCCGGAGAACCCCGACTACAACGCCGCGAGCCAGGACGGCTTCGGCTGGTATCAGGTCAACCAGCGCGGCGGGCGCCGGGTCAGCGCCGCCGACGCCTACCTCGCCCCGGCGAGGCGGCGGCCGAACCTGTCGGTGCGCACCGACGCCCACGTCCTGCGCCTGACCGTCGAGGACGGGCGCGCCACCGGCGTCGCGGTGCGGATCGGCGGCGAGGAGCGGGTGTTTTCCGCCCGCGGCGAGGTGATCCTGGCGGCCGGCGCCGCCCAGACGCCGCAGATCCTCGAACTCTCCGGCATCGGCGACCCGGACGTGCTGGCGCGGATCGGCGTGCCGGTCCGGCACGCGTCACCGGGGGTCGGCGCCAACTACATCGACCATTACTGCACCCGGATGAACTGGCGGGTGAAGCTGCCGGTGACCCTCAACGAGGCGACCCGCGGCCACCGCCTCGCCCTCGCGGTGGCGCAGTACGCGGCCCTGCGCCGGGGCATCCTGACGCTCGGCACCGGCCTCGCCCACGGCTTCGTGCGCACCCGCCCGGGCCTCGCCGGGCCGGACGTGCAGTACTTCTTCATGCATGCGAGCTACGCCAACGCCGCCGAGCGCAGGCTCGACCGCGAGCCCGGCATGACGGTCGGCGTGACGCAGTTGCGGCCGGAATCCCGCGGCACGATCCACGCCGCCTCGCCGGACCCGTTCGCCCAGCCGGTGATCCGCCCGAACTTCCTCGCCACCCGGGAGGACCAGCGGGCGATGGTGGAGGGCATGAAGATCGCCCGGTCCATCGTCGAGGGCGCGCCGATGGACCGCTTCCGGTCGCACGAACTCGCGCCGGGCCCCGACTGCCGGACCGACGCCGACTGGCTCGACTTCGCCCGCCGCGACGGCCAGACGATCTACCACATCTGCGGCACCACCCGGATGGGGACCGACCCGCTCGCCGTCACCGACCCGGCCCTGCGGGTGCGCGGCCTGCGCGGCCTGCGCGTCGCCGACGCCTCGGTGATGCCGGACATCGTCTCGGGCAACACCCAGGCGGCGGTGTTCATGATCGCCGAGAAGGCCGCCGACCTGATCCAGGCGGATGCCGCCTGAACCGGCGGCCGCGGTTTGACAACGCTCCCGGCCGCCGACATCATCCACGATACAGACATAACGTCCATACCGTGGACAAACAGGGAGCGAGCCCGATGAGCGACACGGCCCCGCCCGCGGATCCGGCCGCCGGCCTGGACCCGGCGACGCTGAAGCGGATGCCCTACCAGTTCGCGCAGCCGACGGAGATCCTGCCCGACCTCGTGGTCGCGCCGGCGATCCCGCAGGACGACCGGGTCTGGGTGCCGCAGGCCGAGAACGTCTGGTTCCGGCCGCTGTGCCTCAACATCTCGGCCGGCTACTGGATGAACCTGCTGAAGGTGCGCAAGTCCGGCATCCTCAGCCGTCACCGCCATCCCGGCCCGGTCCACGCCTTCGTGCTGAAGGGGAGCTGGCGCTACCTCGAACACGACTGGGTCGCCACCGAGGGCTCCTACGCCTTCGAGCCGCCGGGCGAGACCCACACCCTCGTGGTCGACGAGGGCGTGGAGGAGATGATCACCTACTTCCAGGTCAACGGCTGCATGTACTACGTCGACCCGTGGGGCCGTCACACCGGCTACGAGGACGTGTTCACCAAGGTCGAGATGTGCCGCAAGCACTACGACTCGGTCGGCCTCGGCGCCGGCTACGTCGACCGGTTCATCCGATGACGTTCCGGCCCGACCTCCTCGCCGGCCGGACCGCGATCGTCACCGGCGGCACCACCGGGATCGGCGCCGGCATCGCCGAGGCGCTCGCCGGCCTCGGCGCCCGGGTCGTCGCCGCCGGGATCGGGGCCGAAGCCTATCGGCCCCCGGCCGGGGCCGACATCGCCGCCCGCGAACTCGACGTCACCGACGAGGCCGGCGTCGCGGCGCTGGTCGGAGCCTGCGAGCGGATCGACATCGTGGTGAACTGCGCCGGCATCATCCGGCGGGTCGAGGAGCACGAGCTCGACGTGTTCGAGCGCGTGCTGGCGGTCAACCTCACCGGCACGATGCGGGTCTGCACCGCGGCGCGGGCCAGGCTCGCGGCGAGCGGCGGCTGCATCGTCAACACCGCCTCGATGCTGTCGTTCTTCGGCGGAAGCCTCGTGCCCGGCTACAGCGCCAGCAAGGGCGGCGTGGCCCAGCTCACCAAGTCGCTCGCCCTCGCCTACGCCCCGGACGGGATCCGGGTGAACGCGGTCGCGCCCGGCTGGATCGCCACGCCCCTGACCCGGGCGCTCCAGGACGACCCGGCCCGGTCGCAGCCGATCCTCGCCCGCACGCCGCTCGGCCGCTGGGGCACGCCTGGCGACGTGGCCGGGGCGGTGAGCTTCCTCGTCAGCCCGGCGGCGAGCTTCATGACCGGGGTGATCCTGCCGGTCGACGGCGGGTATCTGGTCGCCTGAGCCGCGGCCCGAAAGGCGACGATGCCGTCCGACTCCTCCGACGACAGCACCACGCGGCCCGAGGTTCCCGGCACCGCGGCGTTCGGCAAGTTCATGCGGGTGCTCCAGGCGGTGGCGGACGGGCCGGAGGAGGCGACGGTCGCGAGGCTCGGCCGCAGCACCGGCCTGCCCCGGCCGACCGTGCACCGCATCGCCGCCGCCCTGGTGGCGGAGGGGATGCTGGCCGAGGACCCGCACGGGCGCCTGCATCTCGGGCCGCGGCTGATCAGCCTCGCCTTCCGGTCCTGGGACGGCTCGCTCCTGCGCGGGGTGGCGCGCGACCCGCTCCTGCGCCTGCGCGACAGCCTCGACGAGACGGTGCACCTCGCCGTGCCCGATCGCGGCGAGATGGTCTACGTCGACAAGCTGGAGAGCCGCCGCGCCGTCCGCATGGCCTCGCGCGTCGGCACGCGGGTGGCGTTGCACGCGACCTCGGTCGGCAAGGCGTGGCTCGCGACCCTGGACGAGGCCGACCTCGCGCCGCTGCTGGCCCGCGCCGCCCTGGTGCCCCGCACGCCCCACAGCATCACCGATCCGGAGGAGCTTCGCGCCGAGATCGCGCGGACGCGGGCGCGCGGCCACTCCCTCGACCTCCAGGAGAACGAACTGGAGATCTGCTGCTACGGCAAGGCACTGGTCGGGCCGCGGGGCCGGGTGCTCGGCTGCATCAGCGTCAGCATGCCGACCTACCGCTTCGAGGCGGCCGACCGCGACGCGGTGCTGGCCGCGATGCAGGCCTGCGTCGAGGCGGTGGCGCGGGCGGCGGGGGGCGTGATCGCGGAGGTTGCCTCTTCATACGATGTCCGGAAGATTCCTTCCGGACATCGTATCACCAGCCCGCGCGGCGCAGAGCAAAGCTCTGCGCGCACCTGAGCGAAGCCGGTTTCCGCATCGCGAAGCAATCGATCGGAAATCGTATGACCACGTCCGAGGACGACTGCGACGAGGACGGCGAGCTTCCGCTCCTGACGCCGGATGAACCGGCGCAACTGCGCCCGGCCCGGGAAGTGCTGCCTTCCGAGGTCTTCGCGGCCTTGCCGAGCCGCGGCGGCCGCCCGAAATCCGAGGAGCCAAGGTGCTGCTGAGCCTGCGCCTCGATCCCGATGTGGTCGAGGCGTTCAAGGCGACCGGACCGGGCTGGCAAACCCGGATCAACGAGGTTCTGGCCGACGCCGCCCGCAAGATGCGGGCCGCGTGACGAGCCACGCCCCCTACCGCCTGCCCGACGGCGCGGTGATGTCCGGCCGGTCGGGGTTGATCGGAAGCTTCGGCACGACCTTGTCGGCCGAGGGGGGCGGGCCCACCTCCGGCGCCGGGATGGTCGAGACGTCGTGCGTCCGCTCCACGCGGGTCGTCTCGGCGGAGGCCGGCGGCTGGCGCTCGCGGCCGGTGAGGAAGCGGAAGACGGTGCCGACATCGGCGAGCGCCGCGCCGAAGCGGTCGCCGCGGTCCGTGGTCGGGTCGGCGACCGAGACCGTCGCGGTCATCCCGGCGACGAGGGGCACGCCCTGCGGCACGCTCTCGATGCGGATCCGCACCGGCACCCGCTGGGCCAGCCGCACCCAGGTGTAGACCGGGTCGACGCTCGGCAGCCCCTGCGTGCTCGCCGAGGCGTTGGCGGTGGCGATGCCGCGGGTGATGCTCTCGACCCGGCCGCGAATCGGCTCCGAATAGCCCATCAGCGACACCTCGGCCTCGGCGCCGAGGCGGATGCGGGCCATCTTGGTCTCCTCGAAATAGCCGTCGATCCAGTACGAATCGGCATCCACCACCGAGATGGTGGCGGTGCCGGCGGTGGCGTAGTTGCCGACCCGCAGCAGCAGGTTGGTGACGTAGCCGTTGACCGGGCTCTTCACCTCGGTGCGCTCCAGGTTGACCTTGGCCTGGGAGAGCTGGGCCTGGGCCGCGGCGTAGGCGGCCTCGGCGACCTTGGCGGTGCCGGCATATTGCTGCTTCTCCTCGACCGAGGTCGAGACGGTGGTCAGCGCCTCGCGCCGGGCGGCCTGGGCGCGCTTGACCTGGAGGTCGGCGGCGCGGTTCTCGACCTCCGCCTTCGCGCTGTCGAGGGAGACCTGATAGTCGAACGGGTCGATGACGTAGAGCACGTCGCCCTTCTTGACGAACTGGTTGTCGACCACCCGCAATTCGGTGATCTGGCCCGAGACCTGGGGCGCCACGCTGGCGACCTGCACCCGGACGCGCCCGTCGCGGGTCCACGGCACCAGGACGTAGAACTGCCACACGAAGACGGCGGCGATGACCGCGACGGCGAGGATCGCGGTGGTCGCGGCGAGGCGCAGGAGCTTGCGGCCGCGCCGGCGCCGCGGCGGTGGAGCCGGGGTTCCGGAGGCCGGCGGCGCGGCGGCGTCGCCGTCGGGGCGCGGTGCGTCGGAGCGGGGATCGTCTTCGTCGGCCATCACAGGAGCCCGATCACGAGGGCGAGGAGGCAGACGTAGACGCTGGCCTCGACCAGGGGGAGGTTGGCGACGTAGCGGCCGAGACGCAACGGCCTCAGCAGGCGCCGCAGCACCAGCAGCAGCACGAAGGCCGCCAGCGCGCAGGGCACGAACGACGAGATCAGCAGCCCGCCGAGCGTGAGGTCGTGATGGGCGAGCGAGACCATGCTCACGCCTCCACGAGGCGCAGCCGCCGCAGCAGGCGGCCGTGGCGGGCGATCAGCCAGGAGGCGGCGGCGAGGTCGGCGGCGGCGCGGGCGATCGTCAGGCGGGTGGACGGCGCCGCCCCCCGCCCGGCCGCGACGAGGGCGCCGGCGGAGCGCGCCAGCCCGGCGGCGCTGCCGGCGGCGAGCGCCGATCGCGCCGGCGCCACCGCCTCGGCAGGGCCGGGCACCTCGGCGAGCCGGCGGAGCTGGGCGTGGGCCCGGGCGGCGGCGGCCTCGAGCCGCAGCAGGGCCACGGCGTGGCGCAGGCTCGCCCGCCGGGCGGTGCTGCTGCCGGAGGTCCAGCGCGAGAACTGCACCAGCCGGTCGGCGTTCAGGCTGGTGCGGGTGGTGGCGTCGCCGCCCTCGCCCGCCAGGGCGTCGGCGAGGTCGCGCCGCACCGTGTCGAGGGCGAAGGCCCGGTGCTGCCCGGCGCTGACCGGCAGGACGAGGCGGATCGTCAGGAACAGGATGAAGCCCGCGGCCACGATCAGCAGGGCGTTCATGAAGAAGGTTCCTGCATCGTAGCTCTGCGGGTTCGCGGGCGAGATCAGCACCGGCGTGAACACCAGCAGGATGAAGCCGACGCCCGCGGTGGCCGGCCTGAGCGACAGGAAGCAGGCCAGGAAGACGATCGGCGCCAGGGTGATGGCGAAGACCGGGAAGCCCTGGCCGTGGATGAGGAGGCCGAACCGCGCCAGCCCGGCGAGGACCACGGCGACCGGCATCGCGATGGCGACGGACAGGGCGAACCTGCGCGGGTCCGGCGTCACCGAGGACAGGGCGCAGGTCGCCGAGGCCTGGACCAGGGCGAAGGTGGTCTGCGGCAGCCCGAGGGCGATGAAGAAAGCGGCGGTGAGCCCGAAGGACAGCGCGATGCGGAGGGCGGCGCGCAGCGCCTCCTGCACGTCGCGGTGGGTCGGCAGAAGCGTGTCGCGCAGCGGGCGCCCGCCGGTCGCGAGGCAGCGGGCGCCGTCCTCCACGAACGTCGCCGCGTTGGCGAGATCGAGGGCGCGCTGCAGGGCCGCGACCTCCGCGACGGGACGCCCCGCGCCCACCGCCGCCTCGACGAGCGCCCGCAGCCGGGTGCCGATCGCCTCCAGCCGCTCCGGCCCCGGCCCGGCGCCCACCGCCTCGCGGCACAGGGCCGCGGCCTCGTCCACCGCGGGGGCGGGGCCGGCGATCCGCTCCCGCGCCTCGACCAGGGCGTGGCAGGCGGCGATCTGGGCGTAGAGGGCGGCGATGGCGCTGCGGGCCGCCGCCGCCCGGTGGCGGCCGCGGCGCTCGCTCGCGACGGCGTGGGCGTCGGCCCGCACCGCCGTGACCTGCCGGATCAGCGCCGCCGCCCGCTCGGGCGCCGGGGCGGCGCCGTCGAGCACCTCGGCGCAGTAGGCGTCGGCCCCGGCGGCGGCCCGGGCGAGCCCGTCGCGCACGCCCGGCCACGCCGTCGGCGCCCCGAGGGCGTCGTTGATGAAGGTGATGACGAGGATGCCGAGGACGATCGCCGCGACCCGCTCGACCGCCTCGCCGAACACCTCCTGGGGCGCGTCGATCTGGGCGACGGCGATGATCGCGACGGTGTAGCCGGACAGGACCGCGCCGTAGGCCCGCGTGTCGCGCAGGGACTGCGCGACGAAGACGCAGCCGGCGAGCCAGACCGCGTAGGAGACCAGCAGCAGCGTCCGGTCCTGCCCGAACGCCGCGACCAGGGCCACCGCCACCACGCCGCCGACCAGGGTGCCGAGCAGGCGGTAGACCGCCTTCGACATCGCCTGGCCGCGCTTGGGCTGGGCCAGGATCGCCACGCAGATCATCGCCGAGGACGCGCTGGAGAGCTGGAGCCAGAACGCGATGGCGAGCGCCAGCATCATCGCGATCCAGATCCGGAGCGCGTACAACCATTCCCCGGTCGGCGGCACGAACTGGTCGAGCCGGTCGAGGGTGCGGTCGAGGACGGCCGGGCTGCTCGCCATGGCGGAGAGGTGCTGCCTTCGCGTGACCGGCCGCGGGCGCATCCCGCCGCCATGATCTCAACCGGAATTCACGGCCAGGGTTGCGTCGGCCGGAGGCCGTGCAGCCGGGATTCCGGCGGCTTCGGGTCAGCGCGCCGGCTCGGCCCGGGCGACCTCGGTGGCCGCGGGTGCCGGCGCCCGGCCCAGCAGCGACGCCGTCGCGGCGCGGAGATTGGCCCAGGCGGTGGCGGCGAGGCTCCCGCCGGCCGGGTCGGAGAGGGCGACGGTCGCGGTCAGGCCGGCGACGAGCGGCACGCCCCGCGGCGCCTCCTCGATGCGGATGCGCACCGGCACCCGCTGGGCGAGGCGCACCCAGGTATAGACCGGGTTGACGGCCGGCAGGCCCTGCGGGCCGGCGGCGGCGTTCGGCGCCGCGATGCCGCGGGTGATGCTCTCGACCCGGCCGCGCAGGGGCTCGGAGGAGCCCATCAGCCGGATCTCGGCCTCGGCGCCGGGGCGGATGCGGGCGAGCTTCGTCTCCTCGAAGTAGCCGTCGACCCAGAACGTGTCGGCGTTGACGAGGGACAGGGCCGGCCGGCCGGTCTCGGCGTAGGTGCCGACGCTGAGCAGCAGGTTGGTGACGTAGCCGTTGACCGGGCTCCTCACCTCGGTGCGCTCCAGGTTGATCCGGGCCTGGGCCTGGCGGGCGAGCGCCGCGGCGTGGGCGGCCTCCGCCACCCTGGCGGCCCCGACGTAGCGCAGCTTGTCCTCGTCGGAGATCGCGTCGGGGCCGAGCGCCTCGCGGCTCGCCGCCTCCTCCTGCCGGACCTTCAGGTCGGCGGCCCGGCTCGCGACCTCGGCGGTCGCGGCGTCGAGGGCGGTGCGGTAGTCGAACGGGTCGATGGCGAACAGAAGCTCGCCGCGGGTCACGAACTGGTTGTCGGCGACGGCGAGAGTCGTGATCGGGCCGGCGACCTGGGGCGCGACGTTGGCGACCTGGGCCCGCACCTGCCCGTCCCGGGTCCACGGCGACAGCACGTAGAACTGCCACACCACCGCCCCGGCGAAGAGGGCCAGCGCCAGGATCGCCGCGGAGCCGGCGAGGCGGAGCGCGCGTCCCCGCCACGGCCGGCGCGGGGAGGGACCTTGCGGACCGGTCGGTTGCGGGCGGGCCGCCAGGGGGTCGTCGTGGGTCATCACAGCAGCACGATCAGGAGGGCGAGGAGGCAGAGGGCGAGACCGGCCTCCGCCAGGGGACCGTTGGCGGTCCAGCGGTCGAGCCGGGCCCGGCGCAGCACCGGGCGCAGGGCGAGCAGCAGCACGGCCGTCGCGAGGACGAAGCCGGCGAAGGAGGAGACCAGCAGCCCGCCGATCGCGATGTCCTGGTGACCGAGCATCGCCGTTCTCATCCTCCCGCGCCGCGCAGGTGCCGCAGGAGGCGGCCGTGGCGCCCGATCACCCGGGCGGCGGTGACGAGGTCGGTCGCCGCCCGCGCCAGGGCGCCGCGCAGGGCCGGTTCGGCGTCGCGCCCGCGCCGGACGAGGTCGCCGGCCGCAGCCTCCAGGGCCCGGGCGTCGTGGCGGGCGAGGGCCGCGCGGGCATCCCGGGCCGGGTCGCGCAGGGCGGGCGCCGCCGCGAGCAGGCGCAGTTGCTCGTGGGCCCGCGCCGCCGAGGATTCGAGGCACGACAGGGCCACGGCGTGCCGAAGGCTCGCACGCCGGGCGACGGCGCTGCCGGTCGTCCAGCGGGCGAACTGCACGAGGCGGTCGGCGTTCAGGCTCAGCCGCGTGGTGGCGTCGCCGCCTGTCCCGGCGAGCGCCCCGGCGAGGTCGCGGCGGGCCTCCCCCAGGGCGAAGGCGCGGCGCCGGCCGGCGGAGAGCGGCAGGACGAGGCGGATCGTCAGGGCGAGGATCAGGCAGCAGGCGGTGGTGATGAGGACGGTCATGAACAGGGCGTCGGCGTCGAAACGCTGCGGGTTCTGCGGGAGCATGAACATCAGCGTCAGGATCAGCGCGATGGAGCCGGCGGGGCCGACCGACGGGCTCAGCGTCATGAGGCAGCACACGGCCACGGTCGGCGCCAGCAGCAGGGCGAGGACCGGGAAGCCTTCGGCCTCCAGCGGGATCGCGAACAGGGTGAGGCCGGCGAGCAGCGCGGCGACCGGCAGGGCGGTGAGGACGCTGCGGACGAAGCGGTGCGGATCGGGCGCCATCGAGGACAGGGCGCACATCGCCGAGACCTGGGTCAGGGCGCCTGCGGCCTGCGGCAGGCCGGCGGCGACGAGGAAGGCCGCCGTGGCGGCGAAGGCGAGGGCGACCCGCGCCGCGGCGCGGAGCGCCTCGGGGAAGTCGCTGTGAACCGGCAGGCGCGCGTCGCGCAGCGGGCGGCCGCCGGTGGCGAGCGCCCGCCGGCCGTCCGCCACGAACACCGCGGCGTTGGCGAGATCGAGGGCGCGCTGGAGCGCCGCAATCCCGGCGACCGGGGCGCCGTCGCGCATCGCCTCGTCCACGAGCCGGCGCAGCCGGCCGGCGACCGCGGCCAGCCGCCCGGGGTCCGGGCCCGCCGCCACCTCGGCGCAGAGGTGGCGCGCCTCGTCGACGGCCGCGCCGGCGTCGGAGCGGGCGGCCTCCGCGAAGGCGAGGCAGGAGGAGAGCTGGGCGTGGAGCGCCGCGATGGCGCTGCGGGCGCCGGCCGCCCGGTTGCGTCCGTCCCGCTCGGCCGCCACCGCGGCCGCATCGGAACGCAGGGCGCCGATGCGGGCGAGCATCGCCGCGAGGCGGTCGAAATCCGGCCGGTCCGAGGCGAGGAGGTCGGCGCAGAGGCGGTTCGCGCCCGCCGCCGCCTCGCCGAGGGCGCGCTCGAGGCCCGCCCGCACGGTCGGCGCCCCGAGGGCATCGTTGACGAAGGTGATGACCGCGATGCCGAGCACGATGGCGGCGACCCGGTCGACCGCCGTCTCGAACGCCTGCTGCGGCGCGTCGATCCCGGCGAGCGCGATGATCGCGACGGTGTAGCCGGCCAGCAGCGCGCCGTAGGCCCGGCCGTCGCGCAGGTACTGCGCCGCGAACACGCACAGGCCGAGCCAGAGCGTGAACGAGACCAGCATCAGGACCCGGTCCTGGCCGAACAGGGCGACCAGCGCCACCGCCACCGCTCCGCCCAGCAGGGTGCCGAGGAGGCGGAACAGCGCCTTCGACAGGGCCTGGCCGGCCTGCGGCTGGGCGAGGATCGCGACGCAGATCGCCGCCGAGGCCGCGCTGCCGAGCTGGAGCCAGAACGCCGCGTAGAGGGCCAGCACGATCGCGGCCCAGATCCGGAAGGCGTAGAGCAGGGCCGGCACCGGCGGCACGACCCGCTCCAGCCGGTCGAGGCCGCGGTCGAGGAGGGCCGGCGCACTGATCATGATGGGGCCGGCCGGGTCCGGAGGGTGGGATCTGCCCGCAGGCTACGACCCGCTGCCGCAGCGTGGCAATGCTCAAGCTCGGATTGCCAACATTTCCTGCAAATATCGGGGAAGACGACGCATCGCAGTCCGTTCCAGGGCTGGCTTGTTAACAGTCATCCGTGGTGCGTACCCCAGGCGGCGGGGTTGAAACGTCAGTCTGATTCAGACATCGTTGATCGTTGCCAGGGAATCGGAGAAGCCTGTTGCTTCGATCTGTCGGGACACCCGGAGTCATGGGCCGCTCCATTGTGCCGTCCATGAATGCAGGCGACCTAGACGCCGCCTCCACCGGCTTCCTGCGCCTCGTCGAGGGTGACGGCCGGATCGGAACCTGGCACTGGGTGTTCGCCACGGACGAACATGCCTGGTCCGGGAGCTTCTTCCGGCTCCTCGGCCTGGAGCCCGACCGGGTGCGGCCCGGCTACGACCTCTTCCTGCGCCTCGTCGATCCGGAGGACGGGATCCGGTGGCCGGCGGCCGGCGACATCCGGCGGGGCCACGTCCCGCCCCTGAGTACCGTTCGCGTGCTTCGCCCGGACGGCACGACCCGCCTCCTCTCGATCGCCGCGGATCTGCGCCTCGCTCCAGACGGGCGCCCCCTGGCGATGTCCTTCGTCGCTCTCGACGTGACGGACGGGGAGGAACTGGCCCACCTGTGCCGTGAGGAGCAGAAGCGCCGGCAGGCGCTCTACCTGACGACCCACACCACGACCTTCTCCCTGGGAACCGACCGGATCCACGCCTTCCCGCCGGAGGTGTCGCAGGTCCACGGCCCTTCGCTGCAGGAGATCAACGTCGACCCGTTCGTGATGGTCGTCCCCGAGGAGCGCGACGGGTTCCGCGCCCGGGCCTGGGAGGTGAGCGACCGCGGCCTCAACTTCCAGGGGACGGCGCGCGAGCGCCTCGCGAACGGCGAGGTCTGGCAGTTCAGGATCGTGGGCGTTCCGGTCTGGGACGAGAACGGGACCTATCTCGGCCGCACCGGCCTGAAGCACCCCGTCCACAACCCCCTGCCGGGCACCGCCGCCGACAACCGGCTGCGCCGGGCCCTGGAGCAGGCGGTGCGGAGCGACCACCTGCGCGCCGCCCGCGGGCTGCTCGACTGGCCGATGACGACCCTGGCGCGGGCGAGCGGCCTGTCGATGTCGACCGTCCGGCGTCTCGAGGAGAACGCCGAGATCCAGGGGGCGCGGTCGCGCCACAAGGCGGTCGAGGCGCTGCGCCGGGCCGGCATCCGCTTCATCGCCCTCGACGACGGCACCATCGCGGTCGCCAGGATCTGATACGGTTTTCGGACCATCAGTTCCGCAAAACCGTATCACCAGCCCGCGCGGCGACTGAGCGATGCGGATTTCGTATGACGGCGTGACGCGAGCCCCGGGTCTCGGGTGATCTACCCGATCGTCATCAGGCTCGCGTTGCCGCCGGCCGCCGCGGTGTTGGTCGAGATCACCTGCTCCTCGACCAGCCGGGCGAGGTCGTGGCGCCCGGCCGCGTCGGCGGCGAGAACCGGGATCACCGCGCCGTCGCGCTCGGCGACCCGGGCCAGGGCCGCCAGGATCCCCGCCTCTCCCTCGGCCATCACCCCGGCGAGGTCGGGCGCCGAGGCCCAGTCGGCGGCCGTGGCGACCCGGGCGGCGACCTCCGGCGGCAGGCCGGCGGGGACGCGGCCGGCCTCGACCAGGGCGGTGTTGCCGGTGGCGAGGATCGCGCCGAGCTGCGCCCGCAGGCCGGCCTCGCTGCCGGCGAGCGCCGCGATGCGGCCGCGGGGATGCAGGGCGTAGAGGTTGGTCTCGCCGACCGGTCCGGGCAGCACCCGGCGGTCGCCGAGCGGCGTCGCGGCGAGCAGGGCCGCATAGGCGTCGGCCTCCCCCGGAGCCGCGCGGCCGAGCCAGCCGTGATAGGCGCGGGCCTCGGCCGGGGCCGCGGCGCCCTCGCCCCCGTCGAGGGCGCGTGCCGGGGTGCGGGCGAGCAGCCGCCCGAGGGCGAGCGGCCCGCCGGCCTTCGGGCCGGTGCCGGAGAGCCCGGCGCCGCCGAAGGGCTGCACCCCCACCACCGCCCCGATGACGTTGCGGTTGACGTAGACGTTGCCGGCGCCGATCTGCCCGGTGACCCGCGCGATGGTCTCGTCGATGCGGGTGTGCAGGCCGAAGGTCAGGCCGTAGCCGGTCGCGTTGATGTCGGCGACGAGCCGGTCGAGATCCTCGCGCCGGTAGCGCAGGACGTGCAGGACCGGCCCGAACACCTCGCGCTCGACGTCGGCGATGCGGCTGACCTCGATCAGGGTCGGGGCCACGAAGGTGCCGTGGCGGGTGCCCTCCGGCAGCGGCAGTTCCTCGACGGCGTGGCCGCGGGCGCGCATCGCCGCGACGTGGGCGAGGATGCCGTCGCGGGCCTCCGCCCCGATGACCGGGCCGACATCGGTGCTGAGACGGCCCGGGTCGCCGATCTCCAGTTCCCGCATCGCCCCGCGCAGCATCGCCAGCGTGCGCTCGGCGACGTCGTCCTGGAGGCAGAGGATGCGCAGGGCCGAGCAGCGCTGGCCGGCGGAATCGAACGCCGAGGCGATCACGTCGCCGACGACCTGCTCGGCGAGCGCCGAGGAATCGACCACCATCGCGTTCTGGCCGCCGGTCTCGGCCACCAGCGGCACCGGCTGGCCGGTCCGGCCGAGGCGTCCGGCGAGCCGGCGCTGGATCAGCCGCGCCACCGCGGTCGAGCCGGTGAACATCACCCCCTCGATGCGCGGATCGGCGACGAGGGCCGCCCCGGTCTCGCCGGCCCCGGGCAGGAGTTGCAGCGCGTCCGCCGGCACCCCGGCGGCGTGGAGCAGGCGCACCGCCTCGGCGGCGACGAGCGGCGTCTCCTCCGCCGGCTTGGCGAGCACCGGGTTGCCGGCGGCGAGCGCCGCCGCGACTTGCCCGGTGAAGATCGCCAGCGGGAAGTTCCACGGGCTGATGCAGACAACCGGCCCGAGCGGGGAGGGGGCGTCGCCCGCGAGCGTGCGCACCGCCTCGGCGCCGTAGTAGCGCAGGAAGTCGACCGCCTCGCGCACCTCGGCGACGGCGTTGGCGGCCGACTTGCCGGCCTCGCGCGAGATCAGGCCGATCAGGTCGGGCATCGCCGCCTCCATCGCGTCGGCGGCGCGGGCGAGGGCGGCGGCGCGCGTTCCCGGCGCCGTCGCGGCCCAGTCCGGCGCCGCCGCGACCGCGCGGCCGACCGCCGCGGTCACCGCCGCCGCGTCGGCGATGCGGACGGTGCCGACGACGTCGCGGCGGTCGGCCGGGTTCAGCACCGGCTCCGGCGCGGCCCCGCCCCCGGGCGGCGCGGCCTCCCAGCGCCGGGCGGCGGCGCGGGCGACGCCGTCGGCGAGGCGGGCGAGATCGGCCTCGCTCGCGAGGTCGAGGCCGCGGGAATTCGGGCGGCTCGGACCGAGGAGGTCCCGCGGCGCTGCGATCCTCGGGTGCGGCGCGCCGGGGGGCTGCCCCGCCCGCACGACCGCGACCGGGTCGGCGACGAGGTCGTCCACCGGCACCGCCTCGTCGGCGATGCGGTTGACGAAGGACGAGTTGGCGCCGTTCTCCAGCAGGCGCCGGACGAGGTAGGCGAGCAGGGTCTCGTGGGTGCCGACCGGGGCGTAGATCCGGCACGGCCGTCCGAGCTTGTCCGCGCCCACCACCTCCTCGTAGAGCGGCTCGCCCATGCCGTGCAGGCACTGGAACTCGTAGTCGCCGGGGCGGAAGTCCGGCCCGGCCATCGCCATGATCGCCGACAGCGTCTGGGCGTTGTGGGTGGCGAATTGCGGAAAAACCGCGTCCGGCGCCGCCAGCAGCCTGCGGGCGCAGGCGAGGTACGAGACGTCGGTGTGGACCTTGCGCGTGAACACCGGGAAGTCGTCCATCCCGTCGACCTGGGCGCGCTTGATCTCGCTGTCCCAGTACGCGCCCTTGACGAGGCGCACCATCAGCCGGCGGCCGGAGCGGCGGGCGAGGTCGATCAGCCAGTCGATCACGAACGGGCAGCGCCGGCCGTAGGCCTGGATCACGAAGCCGAGGCCGTCCCAGTCGGCGAGGGCGGGGTCGAGGCTCAGGGCCTCCAGGATGTCGAGGGAGAGTTCGAGCCGGTCGGCCTCCTCGGCGTCGATGTTGAGGCCGATGCCGCAGCCGCGGGCGAGGCGGCACAGATGGGCGACCCGCGGCAGCAGCTCGCCCATCACCCGCTCCGCCTTGGCGCGGGCGTAGCGCGGATGCAGGGCCGAGAGCTTGATCGAGATGCCGGGCCCGTCGTGCAGGCCGCGGCCGCCGGCGGCGCGGCCGATCGCCAGGATCGCGCCCTCGTAGTCGGCGAGGTAGCGCGCCGCGTCCTCGGCGGTGGTCGCCGCCTCGCCGAGCATGTCGTAGGAGTAGGAGAAGCCCTTGGCCTCCATCCGGCGGCTGCGCGCCAGCGCCTCCTCGATGGTCTGGCCGGTGACGAACTGCTCGCCCATCAGCCGCATCGCGAGGTCGACGCCGCGGCGGATCAGCGGCTCGCCGCCCCGGGCGATCAGGCGGGTCAGGGCGTGGGTGAGCCCGGCCTCGCTCGACGTCGCGACGAGGCGCCCGGTGACGAGGAGCCCCCAGGTCGCCGCGTTGACGAAGGGCGACGGGCTGTGGCCGAGATGGGCGCGCCAGTCGCCGGTCGCGATCTTGTCGCGGATCAGCGCGTCGCGGGTCGCCGCGTCGGGGATGCGCAGCAGCGCCTCGGCGAGGCACATCAGCGCCACGCCCTCCTGGCTCGACAGCGAGTATTCCTGGATCAGCCCCTCGACGCCGCCGCGGCGGGCCCGGGCCTTCGCCTTGTCGCGCAGGGCCTGGACCAGGGCGCGGGCCTGGATCCGCGCCCGCTCCGACGCCGCCGGCTCCGGCGTCGCGAGGTCGAGGAGGGCGGCGACGCAGTCGGGCTCCGGCCGCCGGGTCGCCGCGGTGATCGCGGCGCGCAGGGCCGGGCGATCGGGCAGGTCGGCGAGCGGCGGGCGGGCGGCGATCTCCCGGGCGGGGACGGGGCGGTTCATGACGGCGCGGGCTCCGGACGGCCCGCGGCATTCCTGGCCCGGGCTTCATGCAGTGTAATCCCCGATGAGGCGCGCATGAAGCGGCTATGATCGGTGATTTGCCGGATGATCGACGGCAAAAATGCCGAATTTCCGAAAAAAATCCCGTGTGCTGCCGTCATCCGGATCGGCGGTCGCGGGCCCGGTCCAGCATCGCCCGCATCGCGGTGCTCATCGCCCCGCGGATAGCGGCACAGGTCCGCTCCGGGACGCCAGCGATTCATCTCGTCCTCGATCCCGTCGAGGAGGGCCGCGATCCCGGGCCGCAGGCCGTCGCCGTCCCGGTCGTCCGGCACCACCACCCGCACCGACCACGAGGTGCCCGTCGCGGTGCCGGCGAGGCCGACGATCCGGCCGCGGGGAGCGGCGGGGCCGAGGGGCGGCAGGGCCGGCGGAATCAGGACGCGGCGCATCCGGCCGCCGTTCCTACGGAGGCAGCACCTCCGGCGTCGCGTCGCAGGCCGCCCGCCGCCGGGCGTTCGGGATCGTCGCGCGGGAATCCTGCACCGCGGCGCTGATCCGGTCCATGCCGGGCGTCGGCCACGTCGCCGCGAAGCCGCCGTCCGGGCCGGTCGCGACCCTGACGTCGTCGAGCTTGCCGCGGTAGCGGTTGCCGCCCGGCACCACCTCGATCGCGGCAGTCGCGGCCGGGGCGCCGTCGAGGCGCATCGGAAAGTGCTCGGAGTCGAACAGGTCGTTCGAGATCGCCGCGTCCACCGTCACCCACCGATCCGGTGCCGGGCGTAGAGCGGCTTCAGCCAGAACGCGCTCCGGGCCGGCCGCGTCGCGGCGGGTCTCGGCCGTGCCGGCGGTCACATCTCGGCCCAGCGGCGCAGGAGGTTGTGGTAGCAGCTCGTCAGCGCCACCGCCGCCGGGTCGTCGTCGGTGAGCTTGTGGCGCACGCCGGTGATGCCCTGGTCGAGGTCGAACAGCAGCGCCCGCTGCCCGTCGTCCTTGACCATCGACTGCGACCAGAAGAACGCCGACCAGCGCGAGCCGCGGGTGACCGGCTCGACCCGGTGCAGGGAGGTCGCCGGGTAGACGATCATGTCGCCCGCCGGCAGCTTCACCGCGTGGCTGCCGAACGTGTCCTCGATCACCAGCTCGCCGCCGTCGTACGCCTCGGGCGGGGTGAGGAACAGGGTCGTCGAGACGTCGGCCCGCATCCGCATGTTGAGCCCGGGGATCGCCCGCACCGCACCGTCGACGTGGTTGCGAAAGCCCATCCCCACGTCGTAGCGGTTGAACAGCGGCGGCAGCACCCGCAGCGGCAGGGCGGCGGCGTTGAACAGCGGGCTGCGGCCGAGCGCCCGCAGGATCAGGTCGCCGAGCTCGCGCGCCGCGGCCGAATCCTCGGGGATCTGCAGGTTGTGCTTGGCCCGCGCCGCCTGCTGCCCGGCGGTGGCGCGGCCGTCGATCCAGTCCCCGGCCTCCAGCCGCGCGCGGCAGAGCGCGACCTCGTCGGGGGTGAGGACGTTCGGGACGTGGACGAGCATCGCCGTCAGAACCGGGTGCCGAGGCTGACCAGCACGGTGCGGCCGGACAGCGGCACGGCGCGGGTCGAGAAGGTCGAGCCGTAGTTCAGCTCGTCGGTGAGGTTGTAGACGTTGACCGCGAGCCGGTAGCCGTCCTGCTCGTAGGACACCAGGCCGTCGAGGGAGAAGCTGCCCGGGATGCGGGTGATGTTGTCGCTCGCCGGGAAGTAGCCGTCGTCGAAGGTGACGCCGCCGCCGACCGTGAGCTTGCCGGGCAGGTTCCAGGCCGACCTCGTCCACGCCGACAGGTCGTAGGTCGTCCACAGGCTGAAGGCGTTCTCGGGAACGAACGGCGCCACGTTGCCGCGATTGGCGCCCGACAGCACCTTGCCCTGGAGGTAGGTGTAGCCGGCGAGCAGGCTCCAGTTCTCGGTCAGCTTGCCGGTGGCGGTGAATTCGAGGCCCTGGACGCGGCGCCTCTCGCCGGCATCGAGGGCGCCGAGGATCAGGCCGCCGGTGACCGGGTCGACGTCGAAGCTGTTGCTCTTGTCGACCTTGAACAGCGCGCCGGCGAGGCCGAGGCGGCCGTCGAAGACCGAGACCTTGGCGCCGGCCTCGTAGAGGTCGCTCTCCTCCGGCCTGAGGGCGTTGACGGTCGGCACCTCGATGCCGGTGCTGTTGGCGACGTAGGCGCCCTGGGGCGTGAAGCCCTTCGCGTACGAGACGTAGAAGGTCTGGTTCTTCGACGGCTCCCAGATCGCCGCGACCTTCGGGCTCACCGCGTTCGCGTCGGCATGGATCCGAGGGCCGAACACGCCGGTCGTGGTGGCGGCGTAGCTGCTGATGAAGCGGTCGTAGCGGAAGCCGCCGAGGATCGAGAACTGGTCGGCGAACCACACCCGGTCGCTGAGGAAGTAGCCGAGGTTGGCGCCGTCGCCGATCCGGCGGTTGCGCGGATCGCGCACCAGCGCGTAGCCGGTCGCCGAGTGGTCGGGGGTCAGCAGGCGCTGGCGGGCCCGGGTGCCCTGCACCGTGGAGTTGATGCGGTCGTCGTTCTGGTAGAACAGGTCGAGCCCGGTCACGACCTCGTGGCGCAGGAAGCCGGTGTTGAAGCGGGCGACCGCCGTGGTGACGTTCTGGGCGCCCCAGGCGTCCTGGTCGAAGGTCTGGCCGCCGCCGGCGCTGTAGGTGACGAGCGGGTTGCGGCCGGCGAAGAAGTCGTTGACGCAGGTGGTCGGGGGCGTGCCGGTCGGCGCGTTGACGCAGATCGCCGCCGTCGTCGAGAAGGCGCGGTCGTAGAACGACAGCCGCGAATCGTTGGTCACCGTCAGCCACGGCGCCACCTGCCATTTCATCAGCGAGGTGAGCATGTGGACGTCGGCGACGTCGCGGTCGGTGGCGCGCACGTAGGAGGTCGAGCGGTCGACGCCGAACTCGGTCAGCGGCCGCGCGTAGCGGTCGCCGGGGCGGCGCACGGTTGGTACGCCGTAATCGGGCGTGCGCTCGCTGTGCTGGTAGAGGTAGTTCAGGTACCAGGTCGTGTCGGTGCCGAGCCCGAAGCCGAGCGAGGCGGCGAAGCCCGCCCGGTCCGACTTGACCTGGTCGCGGTCCTGCACGTCCTGGCGGTGGACCATGCCGTTGAGGCGGATCGCCGTGGTCTCGTCGATGCGCCGGTTGATGTCGAAGGTGCCGCGCGCCGTCGGCCCGCTGCCGCCGAGGCCGTCGACGACGGTGAAGTCGGTGAGCCCGGCCTTTCTGGTGAGGATGTTGATCGCGCCGCCGGCGGTGCCGAGGCCGAACGTCTCCGACGACGGGCCCTTGATGACCTGAACGTCCTCGATGTTGAAGCTGTCGCGGGCGTAGACGCCGAAGTCGCGCAGGCCGTCGAGGTAGATGTCGTTCTTGGCCTGGAAGCCGCGGATGCGGAACTGGTCGCCGTTGAGGCCGCCATTGCCCTCGCCGGCCGAGACGGTGATGCCCGGCACGTTGCGCAGGGCCTGTTCCAGGGTGGTCGCCTGCTGCTGGCGGATCACCTCGCCCGGCACCACCGAGATCGCCTGCGGGGTGTCCTGGACCCGGCCGGGTCGGCGCGACAGGCCGGTGCCCTGCTCCAGGGTGTTGGGCTGGCTCGTGCCCCAGCCGGCGACGTCGATGGCGGAGAGCGCGAAGGTGTCGGCGTCCTGAGCGGTCGCACCGGTCGCGATCGTGCCCAGCGTCGCCGCGAGGCTCACGCCGAGGGCCGAATGCGTTCCTGCTCCAAACACCGTTGCGTGCGTGCTCATCGCCGACCCCAAATCTTTGCCATTTGTTTCCGGCCGTTTAGCAACGTTCGTCATGTCCTTGCAATCATCGAATCCGTAAAATCTTCATCGATTCGATGATCTGTAATGATTCCAGGTCGGAATGTCTTTTATTGTACTCGTTCTAAGGAGAAGTATCTTTCTATTTCGCTGGGGCATGGCTGCCGCTGGCGTGTCGATGGCCCGTGATGCTAGGGGAATGCCCTGAACGCCCGGTCGGGACCTGAGGTCGCCCGGGCGAGCGACGGGAGCGGGGAATGACCGGCGGGCGGATCGCGCGGGGCGGCACGGACGACGGTGCGGGCCCCTCCCTGGAGCGCCTGCGCCGCATGACGCCGGCGGACTGGACCGCGCTCCTGGCGGATGGCGGCGAGGAGGCCCTGGCGTGGATCCGTCTCGCCGCCGGGCACGGCTTCCGCTCGGCGCAGGTCGTGCTCGGGCAGATCTGCCTCGACGGCGCGCTCGTGAGGCGGGATCCGGACGCCGCCTTCGGGTGGTTCAGCCGCGCCGCCCATCTCGGCAGCGTCGAGGCCGTCAACATGGTCGGCCGCTGCCACGAACTCGGCTGGGGCGTGCCGCCCGATCACGCCGAGGCGATGCGGCATTACCGCCGGGCGGCGGAGGCCGGCCACGCCTGGGGCCAGTACAATCTCGGCACGCTGCTGCTCTACGGCGACGGCGTGCCGCGCGACCATGCCGCCGCCCGGGCGTGGTTCGGCCGCGCCGCGGCCCGGGATCACGCCAAGGCGATGGGGATGCTCGGCCGCTTCTGCGAGGAGGGCTGGGCCGGACCGGTGGATGCCGGGGCGGCGGCCCGCTGGTACCGGCGCGCCGCCGAGGGCGGCGACGACTGGGCGCGGTTCAACCTGGGGCGCCTGCTCGCCGAGGCGGGCCGCCGCGACGAGGCCCTCGTCTGGCTCGGGCGAGCCGTCGCCGGCGGCGGGCCCAACTGCCTGCGGATGATCGGCCCGGCCCTCCTCCGCCACGGCGACCCGGCCTTCCGCGCCCTCGGCACCCGGGCGCTGCAACGCTGCGCCGGCCGCGCGCCGGCCGGTCCGGCCCGGCGGCGGCGTCCCCTGGCCGGAGCCGCGGCGGGGCTGTGGATGCTCGGGATGGTGCGGATGGGCGGCCGTCCGAAGGGGCCGCGTCCGTAGGAACGCCCGGTCTCCGTCGCATGGAAGGCCCGGCCGCCGTCCCGGGGCATCGCGGTTCCGATGGCCGGAGAGCCCGCTCCGGCTGTAGAGCCCGCTCTCGGGCTTTGCGGAGGCAGACGGCATGACGGTGTCGAACGACGACGACCTGACGGGGCTGAAACGGATCGGGCGCATCGTCGCCGACACGCTGGAGCTGATGGGCAGAACCATCGAGCCCGGCATGACCACGCTCGAACTCGATCGGGTCGGGCGGGAGTTCATGGCGGCGGCCGGGGCGCGTCCGGCCCCCGAGATGGTCTACGCCTTTCCCGGGGCGACCTGCATCAGCGTCAACGAGGAGATCGCGCACGGCATCCCGGGCGGCCGCAGGATCGGGCCGGGGGATCTGGTCAACATCGACGTCTCCGCGGAGAAGGGCGGCTACTTCGCCGACACCGGGGCGTCGTTCGCGGTGCCGCCGGTGACCCGGGCGGTCGAGCGGCTGTGCCGGGACGGGCGCCGGGCGATGTGGACGGGACTGCGTCAGGTCGGGGCCGGCAAGCCGCTGGCGGGGATCGGCCGGGCCGTGGGCGCCTTCGCGCGGAAGAACGGCTACACGCTGGTGCGCAACCTCGCCAGCCACGGCGTGGGCCTGTCGCTGCACGAGGAGCCGACCGAGATCGCGACCTGGCCCGACGCTTCCGAGCGCCGGATCATGGCGGACGGGCTGGTGCTGACCGTCGAACCCTTCCTGTCCCTCGGCGCCGAGTTCGCCGGGGACGGCGACGATCCCTGGACGCTCTACAGCCAGCCGAGGGCCCACACGGTCCAGTACGAGCACACCGTCGTCGCCACGCGCAACGGACCGCTGATCCTCACCATGCCGGGGCAGTAGGAGCGCGGGCGGCCGGGCCCCGCGGGACCCGGCCGCCCGTCCGTGCGCCGAGGCGGGGAACCGCCGCGGCGAGGGGAGCGGGCGCCCGGCGGGCGTCAGGCGAAGGTGAAGTTGGCGGCGGACAGCGTGCCGAGCTGCACGCCCTGGAGCGTGATGCCGTCGCCCGCGCCGTAGGCGATCAGCACGTCGGCCCCGTCCTGCCGGCTCGCCGCCTGCACCGCCGCGAAGTCGGCGAAGGCGCCGCCGTTGAACGCGATCACGTCGGCCTCCGACCCGCCGAGCACGAAGTCGAGGATCCGGTCGAGCCCGTCGCCGGCGCCGAAGGCGAAGATGTCGGAGCCGGCGCCACCGGTGAGCAGGTCGTTGCCGGCATTGCCGAACAGCAGGTCGGCCCCGTCGCCGCCCTCCAGCCCGTCGTCGCCGGAGCCGCCCGACAGGTAGTCCCCGCCCTCGCCGCCGAGCAGCCGGTCGCCGCCGTCCTCGCCGTAGAGCTGGTCGCTGCCCGCCTCGCCGTGCAGCACGTCGCCGCCGGTGCCGCCGTGCACGCGGTCGTCGCCCGCGCCGCCATGGACGGTGTCGTCGTCGTCGTCGCTGAACAGGATGTCGTCGCCGGCCTCGCCGTGCAGCTCGTCCCGGCCGAAGCCGCCGGAGACGAAGTCGTCGCCCGCGCCGCCCCGGAGGATGTCGTCGTCGTCGCCGCCGAACAGGGTGTCGCCGTCGTCGCCGCCGTGGATCTGGTCGCGCCCGGCGCCGCCGAACAGCGTGTCGCGGCCCGTGCCGCCGTCGAGGGTGTCGTCGCCGTCCTCGCCGTAGAGGCCGTCCTGGCCATCGCCGCCGAACAGCCGGTCGTTGCCGCTCTCGCCGTGAACCTCGTCGTCGCCGCCCCCGCCATAGGCCGAGTCGTTGCCGTCGCCGGCCCCGATGAAGTCGTTTCCGGCATTGCCGTGGACGGTGTCGTTGCCGATGCTGCCGAACACGGTGTCGTTGCCGTCGCCGCCGGACACGAGGTCGTCCCCCTCGCCGCCATCGGCGAAGTCGTCGCCGTCGCCGCCGGACACGGTGTCGTCGCCGGTCTCGCCCCAGAGCCTGTCGCCGCCGGTGCCGCCGTCGAGGGTGTCGTGGCCGGTGCCGCCATAGACGAGGTCGTCGCCCGCGCCGCCCTCGACGAGGTCGTCGTCGTCGTCGCCGAACAGCAGGTCGTTGCCGCCCTCGCCCCGCACCGTGTCCCTGCCCCAGCCGCCGGAGCCGAAATCGTTGCCCGCGCCGCCGGCCACCGAGTCGTCGCCGTCGCGGCCGAGCAGGATGTTGTCCGCGAGGTTGCCGGTCAGCGCGTCGTTGCCGCTGCCGCCGGTGGCGTTCTCGATCAGCGACGACAGGTCGTCCTGGTAGAGCTTCGCGTTCGCGACGTTGCCGCGGGCGTAGTAGTCGCTGTCGCGCCCGCTGTTGTTGCCGAGATTCGCGAGCTGGCTCGACGCGAAGATCGACCATTGCCCCGGATTGAGGTCGATCGTCAGGTTGGTGGAGTAGTTCGACAGGTCGTAGGTGTCGCTGCCGCCGCCGTCCCACAGCGTCATCAGGATGAAGTTCTGATACGGGGCGCCGCCGCCCTGCCCGTTGGTCGTCATCTCCCCGGTCGTGGGGTTCCAGGAATACGTGTCGTTGCCGCTGTGGTAGGAGTAGTTGGCGCCGTACAGGTATTGCAGCGCCGCGACGTCATCCTGCATGTAGGTCGTCGGCAACTGGTTGGCCGGAATGTAGTCGGTGCTGGCGCCGGGATAGGCGCTGTAGGTCATCACGGAGTATTCGAGCGAGTTGTGGTCGTAGGACAACTTCGGGAACGTCACGCCGTGACCGTCCTGCGTCACGTGGCCGTGCTTGAGCCCGAGGTTGTGGCCGGTCTCGTGCATGACGCCGGCGGCGTCCTGGAAGCTGCCCGACACCGGGTCGGTGTAGCCGTCCTCGTAGTACCAGCTGTCGCCCTGCGCGTAGGGCGCGCTCTCCGGCGGATTGCCGTCGTAGCCCAGTTCCGGCGGGTTGGCTTCCGCCGTCTGGCCGTCGCCGCCGGGATAGTGCAGGCCGGGATCCCCGGTGACGTCCGGGTCGTTCGAGTAGTTGATCCGGCGGGCGTTGGCGTAGCGCAGGTCGGCGCCGGCCGCCGTGGTTTCGGTGAAGGTGAGGTTGGCGACGCTCTCCACGTTCGCCAGCAGCCGCCGGACCGCATTCTGCTGCACCGGGTTGAAGGCGGTGAAGCCGTCGATGGCCGCGTAGGAGGCGTACTCCGCCGTGCTCGTCGGGAACGAGTAGGTCAGGGCGGTGGTGTCCCACTTCCATCCCCACAGGATTCCATCGATGTCGCGCTTGCCCGTCGGCTCGACGGCACTGATGTCAACCACGTCAACCCCCCCGCATCGTTCAAGGTGCTTGCCGCACCCTGTTCCGCCGCTCCGGGGATCACCTCTAAGGCTCAAATGATGCTCAAATCTTAAATGCCCGGGCAGGCCCTGCGGCACTCCGTGCACTCTCGCGGCGAGTTCGTCCGTCGATGCGGACGTTCGTTGCCCCCCGCTGAAGGAACGGCCGCGGATTATAGTGATCCGGTGCGGCGGCTCGATCATCCGGCGCGGCCGGGACGTCGCGCGGGACTGTGTTCCGCGTTCCGCTCGACGACGTTCTGCTCCCGGCCGGGGGGCGATGCTGCCGCGGACGGACGGGACCGCCGGCGGCTCACGGCCCCGCCGGCAGGCAGGGGTCGATCTCCCTCCAGGTCCGTGCCGCATGGGCGTCCGGGTCGGCGCTGACCGGGTCCGTTGCGATCGTGACCTCGGCGCCGCGGCCGGCCCGGCGGATCTCCATCAGGAAAGCCGGGCGGGTGCCGCCAAGGCCGAACAATCCGGACGAGCGCTCCTCGGCGGCGAGGCGGACGACGCCCGGGCCGGCCGCCTCGCCGTAGCGCACCCGGGCCGGGTCGCGCTGGTTCAGCGTGGCGAGGATGCAGGTGCCGAGGGCGGTCGGCTCGACCCGCACGGTGCGGCGGAAGTCGGCGAGGGCTCCGGTGGCGGCGGGGCCGAGGGCGAGCAGGCCGAGGAGGAGGGGGCGCGCGGTCATGGCGCCAGCAATCACGGGCGACGGAGCAGCGCAAGACGACGCGGCCGCGGCGCTCCCCGCGGCAGGGTGGCGCTCCGGCCGGAGGCATCGCCGCCGGCTCGCCGCGCGGATCGCGGCGGGCCCGGACGGCCCGCACCGGACGGGCGCAGGGCCCCGTCCGGCGCGCGGGTCAGGCCGCCTCGGCGATCGGCGCCGGCCGGGGCGCGTCCATCGCCCGCATGTAGACGTCGAGCAGGGTCTCGTGCTCGTCGCGCTCGTCCTTGTCCTGCTTGCGCAGCTTGATGATCTCCTTGAGGATCTTGACGTCGAGACCCTCGCCCTTGGCCTCGAGGAAGATCTCCTTCTTGGCCTCCATCAGGTCCTTGATCTCCTCCTCGACCTTCTCGACCCGCTCCACGATGGTGCGGATGCGGTCGCCTGCGATGCCCACGGTGTCGTCGGTCATGGTTGCCTGTTCCTTGAGGAGCCGGCCCGCAGCCTCGACCAATCCGGTAAGCGAGGCGTTAACCGCGTCCGGCCCGCCTCGCACGGATGACGCGGGATTTTCATCCCGGCGGACCCGCGCGCCGGGGCGTCCGATCACGAGAAAGTCAGCCGGCCGCCGCCGCGGGCCGGAACCCGCGATTCGGTCTGGTGTTCTCCCCGGGTGGATGACGCCGCGCCCGATGCGCGCCCCACCCCCCGAGACGAGCCGCGGCCCGGTCGCGCCCGCCCGCCCATGGACGCCCTGCCGGGCGAAGGAGCACCCATGTCTGAGACCGTCGGCGATTTCTTCTGGAAGCGTCTCGCCGAATGGGGTGTCCGGACGATCTTCGGCTACCCCGGCGACGGCATCAACGGCCTGCTCGGCTCGATGCAGCGGCTCGACCTGCCGTTCGAGTTCATCCAGGTCCGCCACGAGGAGATGGCGGCCTTCATGGCGACCGCCTACGCCAAGTTCACCGGCGAGGTTGGGGTCTGCCTCGCCACCTCCGGTCCGGGCGCCAGCCACCTCATCACCGGCCTCTACGACGCCCGGCTCGACCACATGCCGGTGCTCGCCATCGCCGGGCAGCAGTCGCGCCACGTCATCGGCGCGCACTACCAGCAGGAGGTCGACCTCGTCAGCATGTACAAGGACGTGGCCGGCACCTTCGTGCAGCAGGCCGCGACCGCGCCGCAGGTGCGCCACCTCATCGACCGCGCGATGCGCTCGGCCTCCCACGAGCGCAAGCCCGTCGCCCTGGTGCTCCCGAACGACCTCCAGGACCTGCCCTACGAGGAGCCGCAGCGCAAGCACGGCTACACCTTCTCGGGCCCCGGCTACGCGAAGCCGAAGGTGGTGCCCTACGACCACGACCTGAAGCGCGCCGCCGCGGTGCTCAACGCCGGCGGGAAGGTCGCGATCCTCGTCGGCGCCGGGGCGCTGCACGCCACCGACGAGGTCATCGCGGTCGCCGGCAAGCTCCAGGCCGGCATCGCCAAGGCGCTGCTCGGCAAGGCGGCGGTACCGGACGACCTGCCCTTCGTCACCGGCGGCATCGGGCTCCTCGGCACCAAGCCGAGCTGGGACATGATGCAGGAATGCGACACGCTGCTGATGGTCGGCTCCGGCTTCCCCTACGCCGAGTTCCTGCCGCCCGAGGGGCAGGCCCGCGGGGTGCAGATCGACCTCAAGGCCGACATGCTGTCCCTGCGCTATCCGATGGAGGTGCCGATGGTCGGCGACTCCGCCGAGACCCTGCGGGCGCTGCTGCCGCTCCTCGACCAGAAGCCCGAGGGCGGCTCCTGGCGCAAGGGGATCGAGAAGGGCGTCGCCGCGTGGTGGGTCGACCTCGAGAAGCGGGCCAAGGCGAAGGCCAGCCCGGTCAACCCGCAGCGCGTCGCCTGGGAATTGTCGCCGCGCCTGCCGGAGCGGGCGATCATCACCTCCGATTCCGGCTCCTGCGCCAACTGGTTCGGCCGCGACCTGAAGATCCGCCGCGGCATGATGTGCTCGCTCTCGGGCGGCCTCGCCTCGATGGGCGCGGCGGTGCCCTACGCCATCGCCGCCAAGGTCGCGCATCCCGATCGGCCGGTCGTCACCCTGGTCGGTGACGGCGCGATGCAGATGAACAACATGGCCGAGCTGATCACGGTCGCGAAGTACATGCATCGCTGGTCGAACAAGACCTGGGTCTGCTGCGTGTTCAACAACGAGGACCTGAATCAGGTGACCTGGGAGCAGCGGGTCAACAACGGCAATCCCAAGTTCGACGCGACGCAGCAACTGCCGAACGTGCCCTACCACAAGTTCGCCGAGCTGATCGGCCTGAAGGGGATCTACGTCGACGACCCCGAGCGGATGGGCGCGGCCTGGGACGAGGCCCTGGCGAGCGACGTGCCGGTGGTGCTGGAGGTCAAGACCGACCCCGAGGTGCCGCCGCTGCCGCCGCACATCACCTTCGAGCAGGCCCAGGCGTTCATGGGCACGCTGCTGAAGGGCGATTCCCGCGAGGGCAGCATCCTCGTCGACACCGCCCGGCAGGTGCTGAGCAGCGTTCTGCCCGGCGGCAAGAAGTAGGAACCGGCCCCACCGCACCCCGGAGGCCCGAGGATGCCGGACACCATCACGGCGGTGCGGGCGCAAGCCTTCACCGTTCCCACCGACGCGCCCGAGGCGGACGGAACCTTCGCCTGGGACAGGACGACGATCGTCGTCGTTCATGTCGAGGCCGGCCCCGCCGCCGGCCTCGGCTACAGCTACACCGACGCGAGCGTCGCCGGCCTGATCGCCCGCACTCTCGGGCCGCGGATCGAGGGGCTCGACCCCTTCGACATCCCGCGCGCCAACGCCGTCCTGTGGCGGGCGGTGCGCAACCTCGGCCGCGGCGGGCTCGCCGCCACCGCGATCTCGGCCCTCGACACCGCCCTGTGGGACCTCAAGGCCCGGCTCCTCGGCCTGCCGCTCGCCCGGCTGCTCGGGCGGGCCCGGGACCGGGCCGAGGTCTACGGCAGCGGCGGCTTCACCTCCTACGACGACCGGCGCCTGCGCGACCAGCTCTCCGGCTGGGTCGAGCGCGACGGCTGCCGGGCGGTGAAGATGAAGATCGGGGCCGAGCCGGAGCGCGATCCCGCCCGCATGGCCGCCGCCCGCGGCGCGATCGGCGACGCGAGCCTGTTCATCGACGCCAACGGCGCCTTCACGCCGAAGGCCGCGATCGCCTTCGCCGGGCGGGCGCAGGAGTGCGGCGTCGCGTGGTTCGAGGAGCCGGTGACGAGCGACGACCCCGCCGGCCTCGCCGCGGTGCGGGCGCGGGCGCCCGCCGGCATCGAGGTCGCGGCCGGCGAGTACGTCTACGGCCTCGACGACATGCGCCGGCTGCTGGAGGCCGGGGCGGTCGATTGCGCGCAGGCGGACGTCACCCGCTGCGGCGGATACAGCGGCTTCCTCGCCCTCGCCGGCCTGTGCGAGGCGGCGCATCGCGACCTGTCGGGTCACTGCGCCCCGGCCCTGCACCTGCCCGTCGCGGTGGCCGCCCCGCGCTTCCGCCACCTCGAATGGTTCCACGACCACGTCCGCATCGAGCGGATGCTGTTCGACGGCGCGCCGGTCGCCCGCGACGGGTTCATCGCGCCGGATCTCTCGCGGCCGGGCCACGGCCTCGCCCTCAAGCACCGGGACGCGCAAGCCTATGCTGTCTGACGCCGGATCCGCCCCGCGCAGCCGCAACGCCGTCGGGCGTCGGGCGGGCACGCTCGGCGCCGAGGCCCGCATCCACCCGGTCGCCGCGCTGGCGGCGGCCGCGGCCGGTGCCGGCCTGCTGGCGTGGTTCGCCTCGGGCCGCTCGAAGCGGCGCGGCCCGGCGCCCCATGGCGGGCGGCAGGTCGCGCCCCGCGACGAGCGCCGCTACAGCCCGCGCGGCCGCGAGGTCACGGCGAGCGCGGCGCAGCGGCTCAACCACGCCTCCTCGATGCTCGCCGCCTCGGTGCTGTTCGATTCCGGGCTGGAGCATTACCGCGGCCAGTTCTTCAACCGGGCGATGGTCACCCCGATCGTCGTGTCGAGCATGACCCTGGCCTCGTCGCTGCACGGGGCCGGCGACACCGATCCGGGCCGCTCGCACGTCCGCCACGCCGTCCAGGCGCTCGCCGGCCTCACCGGGATCCTCGGCTTCGGGTTCCACCTCTGGAACGTCGGCAAGCGCGAGGGCGGCTATTCCTGGCAGAACCTGTTCTACGCCGCGCCGATCGGCGCGCCGATGGCGCTGACGCTCGCCGGCCTCCTCGGGGTCACCGCCGAGCGGGTGCGCGACGCCGACCCCGACCGGCCGGAGATCGCCGGGGTGCCGGCCGGCCGGTCGCTGGCGCTCGCCACCGCCGGGATGCTGCTCGGCACCACCGCCGAGGCCGGGCTGCTGCACTTCCGCGGCGCGTTCCAGAACCCGGCGATGCTCGTGCCCGTGACCCTGCCGCCGCTGGCCGCCGCCGTGCTCGCCGCCTCGTCCCGGCGCGGGGCCGGCGAGTCGCGCGAGGCCGCCAAGGCGACGATGTGGGCGGTCTCGGCGATGGGCGTCGCCGGGATCGGCTTCCACGCCTACGGCGTCGCCCGGATGATGGGCGGCTGGGGCAACTGGCGCCAGAACCTCCTCGACGGGCCGCCGCTGCCGGCCCCGCCCTCGTTCTCCGGCGTCGCGCTCGGCGGGCTCGCCGCCCTCGAACTGCTCGAACACCGCCGCTTCCGCCCCTGACACCTTCCGCGAGGACGATTCCCGTGCATCCGCGACGCGACCTCTATCCCGGCTACGACGTGCTGGCGAAGCGCGGCAGCCCGTCCTGGAACCCCAAGACCCGGGAGGTGGTCGAGGAGCGGCTCGGCCTCGGCCCCGACACGCGACGGTTCTTCGACGAGGCCGAGTGGGCGATCCTCGCGGCCCTGTGCGAGCGCATCGTGCCGCAGCCCGCCGACCGGGTGGAGCGGATCCCGGTGCCGGCGCTGATCGACCACAAGTTGCACACCGGCGAGCACGACGGCTACCGCAACGCTGCCCTGCCCGAGCAGGGCGAGGCGTGGCGGCGGGGCCTGGCGGCGCTCGACGCCGAGGCGCGGCGGCAGTTCGGGGCCGGGTTCGCGGCGATCGGCCCCTGGGCGCAGGACGGGATCCTGACGGCGGCCGAGGCCGGCACCCTGAGCCATCCCGCCTGGGGCGACATGCCCGCCAACCTGTTCTTCGAGCAGCGCGCCCTGCCGGACGCGGTGAAGGCGTACTACGCCCACCCGACCGCCTGGAGCGAGATCGGCTGGGGCGGCCCGGCGAGCCCGCGCGGCTACGTGCGGATGGATTTCGACCGCCGCGACCCCTGGGAGGCGGCCGAAAGCCGCCCCGGCCACGAGGACGAGGCCCGCGCCGCGAACCGGCGCATCGGCCGTCGCTGAGGATTGCTGACCGCCATGCGTCTCTCCGGAACCGGCAACGCCGCCGCCAGCCCCGCGGCCGGCACGCCGCAGGACGACCCCCAGCACCGGCCCCGGGCCGCGGACGGGCGCGCGCCCGACGTGATGCGGATCGGCGCGTGGGTGCCGATGCGCCAGTACCGCGACGAGGACGAGATCGACTTCGTCATCATCGGCACCGGCGCCGGCGGCGGCACGCTCGCGGCCAAGCTCGCCGAGTACGGCTTCTCGGTCGCCGCCCTCGATGCCGGGCCGTACTGGCGCCCGCTGGAGGACTTCGCCTCCGACGAGAACCACCAGTCGAAGCTGTACTGGACCGACGAGCGCATCGTCGACGGCGACAACCCGCTGCAGATGGGCTCGAACAATTCCGGCAAGGCGGTCGGCGGTTCGACCGTGCACTTCGCCATGGTGTCGCTGCGCTTCCGGCCGGAGTGGTTCAAGGCCCGCACCACCCTCGGCTACGGCGCCGACTGGCCGCTCGACTGGCGCGAGATGTGGGACTACTACGCCGAGGTCGAGCGGGCGATCGGCATCTCCGGACCGGTGACCTACCCGTGGGGGCCGAAGCGCCCGCGCTATCCCTACCGGGCGCACGAGGTGAACGCCGCCGGCAAGGTGCTGGCCCGCGGCTGCGAGGCGCTCGGCATCGACTGGACGCCGACGCCCCTCGCGACCGTTTCGGCCCCGCGGGGCGACTCGCCGCCCTGCGTCTATCGCGGCTTCTGCACCCTCGGCTGCTCGACCAACGCCAAGCAGAGCGTGCTGGTGACGTGGCTGCCCCGTGCCCTCAGGGCCGGCGCCGAGATCCGCGACCTCGCGATGGTCGGGCGGATCGAGACGCGCGACGGCCGCGCCACCGGCGTGCACTACCACCGCGAGGGCCGCTGGCGCTTCCAGCGGGCGAGGAACGTGGTGGTGGCCGGCTACGCCATCGAGACGCCGCGGCTGCTGCTGATGTCGGCCAGTGCCGAGTTCCCGGACGGGCTCGCCAACTCCTCCGGGCTGGTCGGCCGCTACCTCACGGTGCAGGGCAACCAGGCGGTGTGGGGCGTGATGGAGGAGGAGATCCGCTCCTACAAGGGACCGCCCTCGCTCGCGCTGACCGAGCACTGGAACTACGAGGACCGGGGCAAGGACTTCTTCGGCGGCTACTGCTACATGAGCCAGGGCCCGCTGCCGACGCTGTGGGGCAACACCCAGGCCACCGCCCGCGGGCTGTGGGGCGAGGCGCTGGTCGCCGAGATGCAGCGCTACAACCACGTCGCCGGGCTGAAGGTCGTCTCCGAGTACATGCCGCAGGAGCGCAACCGGGTCACGCTCTCGGACGTGACCGACCGGTACGGCCTGCCGGTCGCCCGCGTCACCTATTCCTGGTGCGACAACGACAGGGCGATGAACCGCCACGGCCTGCGCTTCATGCGTCGGGCCCTCGAGGCCGCCGGCGGGCGCGAGATCTGGGACCAGGACAACGACACCTGCCACCTCAACGGGACGGCCCGGATGGGCGCCGACCCGGCGACCTCGGTGGTGAACGCCGATTGCCGCTCCTGGGACGTCCCCAACCTGTGGGTCTGCGACGGCTCGGTCTTCCCGACGGTCGGCGGGGTCAACCCGTCGCTGACGATCCAGGCCGTCGCCTGCCGCACGGCGGACCGCATCAAGGCGATGGCCCGGCGGGGGGAGTTGTAGGGGGCTTCCCTCGCGGCCTCGAAACCGTCTCCGATCGCGCCCCCCACGGCGCGCGCGAGGCTCGACCATCGGCGGGTCGAGCGGCTATGGCTGTCGCTGCGGGACCAGCCGCCTGCCGACGACTCCGACGCCAGGACCCCGCCGAAGGATCCGCCATGGACGACCTCCCGCTCGCCGCCGCGTTTCCCGCCGCCACCCAGGAGCAGTGGCGCGGCCTCGTCGAGGGCGTGCTGAAGGGCGCCGACTTCGACAGGCGCCTCGTCCACCGCAGCCGCGACGGCATCCGGGTCGAGCCTCTCTATCCCGCGCCCGAACCGGCCGCGCAGCCGCAGCGCGAGCGCGCCGGGCCCTGGCGCGTCGCCCAGCGGGTCGACCACCCCGATCCGGCCGAGGCCAACGCCCTGGCGCTGGCCGACCTCGACGGCGGCGCCGACGCCCTCGTCCTCGTCATGGCAGGGGCGCCCGCCGCCCGCGGCTTCGGCCTGCCGGGGCCGGAGGCCCTGGAGGCCGCCCTCGCCGGCGTGATGCTGCCGCTGATCGGCCTGCGGCTCGACGCGGGACCCGGCGGCGTCGCGGCGGCGGAGGCGCTGGCCGCCCTCGCGGCCCGGCGCGGCGACGCCCTGCCCGGCCTCGACCTCGATCTCGGCCTCGATGGCATCGCGGGGCTCGCCGCGACCGGCACCCCGCCGGCGCCCTGGCCCGAGGCCGGCGCCCATCTCGCCCGCGCCCTCGCGGACCTCGACCGGCAGGGTTTCTCCGGCCGGCTCGTCCTGGCCGATGCCCGCCCCTACCACGAGGCCGGCGCCTCCGAGGCCGGGGAACTCGCCGCGGTGCTGGCGAGCGCGGTCGCCCATCTGCGCGCGCTGGAGGCCGGCGGCCATTCCCTGGAGCGGGCGCGCGACGCGATCGGAATCCTGCTGGTCGCCGACGCCGACGAGTTCATGACGGTCGCGAAGTTCCGCGCCCTGCGCCGCCTCTGGGCCCGGGTCGAGACCGCCTGCGGCCTCGACCCGAAGCCGCTGCGGGTCCATGCCGAGACGGCGTGGCGCACCACCACCCGCCGCGACCCGTGGGTGAACATGCTGCGGGCGACCTCCGCCGCCTTCTCGGCCGGCCTCGGCGGCGCCGACGCGGTCGCGGTCCTGCCCTTCACGGCGGCGATCGGCCTGCCCGACGCCTTCGCCCGCCGCTGCGCCCGCAACATGCAGCACGTCCTCCTGGAGGAGGCCAACCTCTGGCGCGTCGCCGACCCGGCCGCCGGGGCCGGCGGGTTCGAGGCCCTCACCGACGCGCTCTGCGCCCAGGGCTGGGCGCAGTTCCAGGAGATCGAGCGCGAGGGCGGCCTCGTGGCGAGCCTCGAATCCGGCGCGCTCCAGGCCCGGCTCGCCGCCGCCCGCGCGCCGCGCGACCGCGACCTCGCCACGAGGCGCCAGCCGATCACCGGAACGAGCGAGTTCCCCGACCTGCGCGAGAGCCCGGTCGCGGTGCTGCTGCCGGCGCCGGAGCCGTCCGCGCCGCCGGACGGCGCGCTGCCGTCCCGGCGCCTCGCCGAGCCGTTCGAGCGCCTGCGCGACGCCTCGGATGCCCGGATGGAGCGGACCGGATCGCGCCCGAAGGTCTTCCTCGCCAATCTCGGGCCGATCGCCGCCTTCAACACCCGCGCCACCTTCGCCCGCAACGCCTTCGAGGCCGGCGGCATCGAGGCGGTGACCAACGACGGCTTTCCCGATCTCGCCGCGATGGTGCGGGCGTTCACGGCCGCCGGCACGCCGCTGGCCTGCCTGTGCTCGTCGGACGAGATCTACGCCGAGCAGGCGGCGGCTGCCGCCGAGGCCCTGCGGCAGGCCGGCGCCCGCACCCTCTACCTCGCCGGCCGGCCGGGCGCCCTGGAGGCGGCCCTGCGGGAGGCCGGGGTGAGCCGCGACCTCTACGCGGGCTGCGACCTGCTGCAACTCCTGGAGGAGGCGCACGGCCTCGCCTGACCCGCATCGTCACGCCGCGACCCGGCGGTGGAAACTCGGCCGCGTCATGGACGTTCTGTCGGACGATCCATCCGGGACACGAGGTTCATGAAGCGCGTCACGATCACCTCCGCGGCCTGCGCCGCCGCCGCCCTCCTCGCGGCGGCCGGGCCGGCCCTCGCCGCCAAGGGCACCGCCACGACCCCGAAGCGGTTCGACGGCAACTGGAGCGTCGAGGTCATCACCGAGAAGGGCGTGTGCGACCGCGCCTACCGCTACGGCATCGTCATCGAAAACGGTCAGGCGCGCTACGCCGGCGGCAACGACTTCACCGTCACCGGCCGCGTCCAGGGCAGCGGGACGGTGCGGGCGGTGATCAGCCGCGGCAATTCCAGCGCCCGCGTCGTCGGTCGTCTGGCCGAGGGGTCCGGCAACGGCACCTGGACCACCGACGGCTCGGCCACCTGCAGCGGACGCTGGAACGCCGAGCGCCGCGGCTGATACGGTTTTCGGACGATCAGTTCCGCGAAACCGTATCGAAGCCCGCGCGGCGGAGCTTTGCTCCGCATGCGTGAGCGAAGCCGGTTTCTTCATCGCGTAAGCGATTGCGCAGCAATCGCCACGATCCCGCAGGGATCGCCGAGCGATCAATCGGAAACCGTATGAGACGCCGTTCCGCCGGTTCCGAAAAGGTTCCAGGATTTTCCGCAACACCGGCAGCAAATCCGCGAAAACGCCCGTTTTCGCCGCAGAACGGCCCTCAGCCCGGGTTCATCTTCCCTCGATCTCCCCGTGATTCGACGGAGCCCGGATGATGAAGCCAGCGGTCCACGGCCTCCTCTGCGTTCTCGCCACGAGCGTTCTTGCCACGAGCGTTCTCGCCACGGGCATCGGCGCCTCGGCGGCCCTCGCCCGCGAGCCGGCCCGGACCGAGCGCCGGGCGGCCCTGGCGGCGCGGGAGGAGGCGGCGACCGCCTGCTTCGCGGAGACCATCGGCAACAACCCGGCCGCCCTGGCCCATGCCCGGGCCGCGCGCTGGTACGAGGCGGCCGGGATCATCGGCTTCCTCTGCCGCCCGGAGGTCGACGCCATGGCGCAGGCCTACGACGCGATCCACGGCCGCGGCACGGGCGGGCGCTACTTCACCGGCGCCTATGCCCGCAACCTCGGCAACGATCTCGCCGTACGCCTGAAGCCGCTCATCGAGCCCACTGCCGTCGCCCATGCCGAGCCGCGCCTCGACGCCGAGGAGAGGGTGAGGGTGGAAACGGTGTCGGCTCCCTGAGGTGGCGATGGATGCGGTCGAGGCGGCGGCCGCGCCGCTGGTCGAGGCCTTCCTGACGCGGCTCGACCGCGAGTTCCGGCAGTTCGGCGCCGCCGGGGGGATGCCGCCGCGCCTGCGCGACGCGGTGAGGGCGACCCCGCGCCACCGCTTCGTCCACCGGTTCCGCGACGGCCGGGCCGGGCCGCTGCTCGATTTCGACGCCGACCCGCTCGGCCTGCTGCCGCTGGTCTATCGCGGCGAGCCGCTCACCCATGTCGACGCCGCGGGCGCGGCCCTGCCCTCGACCAACTCCCAGGCCGCCTACGTGCTGTGGCTGGTCGCGCTCCTTGATGTCCGGGACGGCAGCCGGGTGCTGGAGATCGGCTCGGGCTCCGGCTGGCTCCTCGCCGTGATGGCGGCCCTCGCCGGGGCCGGCGGGCACGCCACCGGCATCGAGATCCTGCCCGACCTCGCGGCGCAGAGCCGCGCCGACCTCGCCGCCGCCATCGGCGACCGCGCGGCCGTCATCGCCGGCGACGCCACCCGCGACCCGATCCCCGGCGGGCCCTTCGACCGGGTGATGATCACCGCGGCGACCTGGGATCCGCCCGCCCGCCTGTTCGACCTCGTGGCGGAGGGCGGCTTCCTGCTGGTGCCGCTCCGGCTGCCCGGCGACGAGGGCTGCGAGGTGACGCTCCTGCGCCGCAGCGGCGCCGGCTTCGCCGCGCAGGCGAGCTTTCCCGGCTTCTTCGTGCCCCTGGTCGGCGCCGGGCAGGCCGCCGGAGTCCGGCGTCTGTCGCTCTCCGACCTGGGTTTCCTGGGGACGACCGGCCCCGATCCGAGCTGGTCGGCCCCGTTCCGGCTCGGCGGCGACGGCCGCCGGCCGGGACCGGCCTCGTGGCCGTTCCGGCACTACCTCGCCCTGACCGAGCCCGGCTACGCCGTCTTCGCGGCCGGGGAGGGCGACGACCGCGCCGCGACCCCGTTCGGGATCGTCGACGAGGCGTCGTCGTCGCTCGCCCTGTGCCGGGACGGACGCCTCTTCGCCTACGGCACCCTCGATGCCGCCCGGCGCCTCGCCGCCGCCTACCGGCGCTGGTGCGACCTCGGCATGCCCGGCCCCGGCAGTTGGTCTCTGGAGGTCTGCCGGGCCGAGGCGGCGCCGGCCGCCGGTCCGGACCTCGTCGTCGAGCAGCGCGGCGGCAGCGCCCTGATCCGCCGCCTGCCGGAGCAGGCCGGGGCGTGGCGCGCCCTGCTCCCCGACGCCTGAGGCGGGCAGCGGTCACCGCCCGCCGGTCAGGCCGAACCGCGTCAGGCAGACGTGCTTGGCGAGCGAGGCCGGCGCGATCGCCACCGCCGGCGTCGTCCCGAAGGGCTGCCCGGTCTCGACGTCCTCCGGGTCCTTGTAGGTGCCCTGCTTGTACTGGGTGTCGCACTGGTTGAACTTGTTGCAGGTTTCGAGCTTGGTGCAGATCGTCTGCCCGCCCCGCTCGTAGATGTAGTAGGTCGCCCCCGAATAGGGCGGCCGGGGGAAGTTCTCGGTCCGGACCGTGATGGTGCCCGCCCCGCCGGCCGCGTGGACGGGGAACGGCGCGGCCAGGAGGGCGGCGAGGAACAGCGAAGCGCGCATGGGACGGTACCTTCGATCGCGAGCGGCGTGACGTCGCCGGATCAGGGTTCCGGTCCGCACGCCGTCATCGTTCGCCGGCCATACGGCAGGGAGATGAAGCCGGTCTTCCGCGCTTCCCGCAAAATCGCGCCAACACGCCGCGAGCCGGACGGGATCACTCCGCCGCCTGCCGCCGGTGCGCCCCCGGCGCGGCGGCGAACAGCGCCCTCGTGTACTCGTGCTGCGGGTCGGCGAAGACCGAGGCGGTCTCGCCCTCCTCGACCACCCGGCCGTTCAGCATCACGATCAGCCGGTCGCACAGCCGCGCCGCCACCCGCAGGTCGTGGGTGATGAACAGGATCGCGAGGTCGAGCCGCTCGCGCACGCTCTCCAGCAGGTCGAGCACCTGGGCCTGGACCGAGACGTCGAGGGCCGAGACCGCCTCGTCGGCGATGAGCAGGTCGGGTTCCATGGCGAGCGCCCGCGCGATGGCGATGCGCTGGCGCTGGCCGCCGGAGAACTCGTGCGGGTAGCGGTCCAGCGCCGAGGGGTCGAGCCCGACGAGGTCCATGAGCGAGCGGGCACGGTCCCAGGCGACCGCGGCCGGCGTGCCGTAGTTCTGCGGCCCCTCGATGATCGAGGGTCCGACCTTCCGGCGCGGGTTGAGCGAGCGGTAGGGGTCCTGGAAGATCACCTGGACGCGGCGGCGATAGGGGTGGAGCGCGCGTCTGTTGAGCCCGGCGATGTCGGCGCCGTCGAGGCGGATCTCGCCGGCACTCGGGTCGACGAAGCGGGCGATGCAGCGCGCCAGCGTCGACTTGCCCGAGCCCGATTCCCCGACCACCCCGAGGGTTTCCCCGGGCCGGAGCGTCACGCTGACCCGGTCGAGGGCGTGCACCACCCGGCCGGGCTTGCCGAACAGCCCGCCGAGCCCCGACGCGACGCCGCCGCCATAGGTCTTGGCGAGGTCGCGGACCTCGAGAACCGGCGGCCTGGCCGCCGGACGGGGACGGGGCGCCGGCGGCGTCGCCGAGGGCACGGCGTCGATCAGCATCCTCGTATAGGGGTCCTGCGGCCGCGACAGCACCGCGTCGGCCGGTCCCTCCTCGACGAGGCGGCCCCGGCGCATCACCGCCACCCGGTCTGCGATCTCCGCCACCACGCCGAAATCGTGGGTGATGAACAGGATGCCGGCGTCGCGACGCTCCTGCAACTCGCGCATCAGCTTCAGGATCTGCGCCTGGGTGGTGACGTCCAGCGCCGTCGTCGGCTCGTCGGCGATGATGAGCGCGGGGTCGTTGGCGAGCGCCATCGCGATCATCACCCGCTGGCGCTGGCCGCCGGAGAGCTGGTGGGGGTAGGCCCGCACCATCCGCTCCGGGTCGGGCAGGTGCACGTCGCGCATCAGCGCCAGCACCCGCTCGTGCCGGGCGCGGCCGGACGGCCCCTCGGCGTGGACCTCCAGCACCTCGGCGAGCTGGGCGCCGACGGTCAGCACCGGGTTCAGGGCCGTCATCGGCTCCTGGAACACCATCGCCATCCGGCCGCCGCGCAAGGCGCGCAGGCGCGACGGGCTCGCCGCCAGCACGTCCTCGCCCTGGAGCCGGATCTCGCCGGCCGAGGGCTTCAGGACGGGGGGCAGCAGGCCCATCACCGCGTGGGCGGTGACCGACTTGCCCGAGCCGGATTCGCCGACGACGCAGACGATCTCGCCGGGGCCGACCGTGAGGCTCAGTCCCTCGACCGCGTGGGCGCGGTCGCCGGAGCCGGGCAGCGGCACCGACAGGCCGCGGATCTCGAGGACCGGGCTCATCGCAGGCTCCCGAGGCGGCGGGCGAGGCGGGGATCGAGGGAGTCGCGCAGGCCGTCGCCGAGGATGTTGACCGCCAGCACGGTGGCGGCGACGCACAGGCCCGGAAACAGGATCACCCACGGGGCGAGCTGGAACGCCTGCCGGCCCTCGGCCATGATGTTGCCCCAGCTCGGCACCTCGGTCGGGATGCCGGCGCCGAGGAAGCTCAGGATCGCCTCGGTGAGGATCGCCGAGGCGCAGACGTAGGTGCCCTGGACGATCAGGGGGGCGATGGTGTTGGGCAGGACGTGGCGGATCAGCAGCAGCGGCAGCCGCGTGCCGGCGCCGATCGCCGCCTCGACGTAGGGCTCCTCGCGCACGGTGAGCACGACGCCGCGCACGAGGCGCGCGACGCGGGGGATCTCGGGGATCGTGATCGCCACGATGACGGTGCCGATGCCCGCGCCCGACAGGGTGACGAGGGCGATGGCGAGCAGGATCGAGGGGATCGCCATCACCCCGTCCATGACTCGCATCACCACCGCGTCGAGCCAGCGGATGTAGCCGGCGACGAGGCCGATGACGAGGCCGAGCGCCACCGACACCGCGGCGACGCAGAAGCCGATCATCAGCGAGACCCGGGCGCCGTAGACGACCCGGCTGTAGACGTCGCGCCCGAAGGCGTCGGTGCCGAACCACGCGGCTTCCGAGGGCGGGCGCAGGCGCAGGCGCGGCCGGAGCTGGATCGGGTCGAGCGTGCCGAGCCAGGGCGCGGCGAGCGCCGCGCACAGCACGACGACGAGCACCGCGAGGCCGAACAGCACGCCGGGATGGGTCAGCGCCGGCGGCAGCGCGCGGGCGCGGCGGGCGGGGGCCGGGGCGGCCTGGGCCCGGGCGCTCAATAGCGGATCCTCGGATCGAAGATCAGGTAGGCGAGGTCGATGCCGAGGTTGATGAGCACGTAGAGCCCCGAGAACAGCAGGATGACGCCCTGGATCACCGGGTAGTCCCGGGCCAGCACCGCGTCGACGGTGAGGCGGCCGAGGCCCCGGCAGGTTGAACACGCTCTCGGTGACGACGACCCCGCTGATGAGGAGCGTGATGCCGAGCCCGATGACCGAGATCACCGGCACCGCGGCGTTGCGCAGGGCGTGGCGGGTCAGCACCCGCGGCTCGGCCAGCCCCTTGGCCCGGGCGGTGCGGATGTAGTCCTCGCCGAGCACTTCGAGCACGCTCGCCCGCGTGGTGCGGGCGATGAGCGCGATGTAGATCACCGACAGGGTCAGGGTCGGCAGCACCAGCCGCTCGATGAACGGGCCGAACCCCTGGGTGATGCTGACGTAGCCCTGCACCGGCAGGATGCGGAGCTGCATCGCGGCGCCGAAGATCCACAGGTAGCCGAGCACGAAGACCGGCACCGAGAACCCGATCACCGAGAACGCCATCACGCCCCGGTCGACCCAGGTGCCGTGGCGCCACGCCGCGATCACGCCGAGCGGCACCGCCACCGCGACCGCGAACAGGATCGTGGTCGAGGCCAGCGCCAGGGTCGGCTCGATCCGGTCGCCGATCAGCCGGGCGACCGGCTGGTTCGAGATGATCGAGGTGCCGAGATCCCCGTGCAGGAGCCGCCAGATCCAGCCGGCGAACTGCCGGATCATCGGCTCGTCGAGCCCGAGCCGGGCGCGGATCTCCGCGATCTGTTCCGGCGAGGCGGCGTCCCCGGCGAGGATCGCGGCGGGGTCGCCGGGGGCGAGGCGCAGGAGCGCGAAGACGATCACCGCCACCACGCCCATCACCGGCAGGGTGGCGGCGAGCCGCCCGGCGACGAAGCGGCCCATCATCGGCTCACTTCTTCTCGATGTTCCAGAACACCGGCGCCGGGCCCGGCAGGATGCCGGAGAGGCTGGTCCGCACCGCGAGCGGCGCCGCGTACTGCCCGGTCGGGTAGTAGAAGCCCATGTCGTAGGCGCGCTTCTGGACCGCGGCGGCGATCTCCTTCTGCTTGGCCGGGTCGGTCTCGCGGGCGTAGGCGTCGCGCAGCGTCTCGATCTCGGCATCCTCGGCCCAGCCGAACCAGCCGCCGACCTTGCCCTTGCCGTTGACCCCGACATTCCCGATCGGGTTGAGCAGGTCGGCGTTGGCCCAGGTCGTGTGGAAGATGTTCCAGCCGCCCTGGTCGACCGGGTCCTGCTTGGCCCGGCGCCCGACCAGGGTCTGCCAGTCCATCGATTGCAGGTCGACCTTCATCCCGATGCCGCGCAGGGCCTGGGCGGTGACAGGGGCGAGCGGCGCCACGATGGCGAGGTCGGTCGGCTGCATGACGACGACGGCGCGCCCGTCGTAGCCGCCCTCCTTGAGGAGCTGCCTGGCCTTGGCGAGGTCGGGCTTCATCGGCGCGCCGGCATCGGTCGCGTTCGGCGTGTCGCAGATGAACAGCGCCATGCACGGCGTCATGTAGTCCGGGTCGCCGATCTGCGCGTCGAGGTAGTCCTGCTGGTTGACCGCCAGCAGCACCGCCTGACGGATCTTGGCGTTGTCGAAGGGCGGGTTGAGCCAGTTCATCCGGACCATGCCGGAGAAGCCGAGCTTGTTGTAGTTGTTGATGACGATGCCGGGCGACTTCTTGAGGATGGCGAGGAAGTCGTGCGGCGGCTGCTCGATGTAGTCGATCTCGCCGGCCACGAGGGCGTTCACGGCGGTCTGGTAATCGGGGATGTTGATCCACTCGACGCGGTCGAGCTTCACCACCTTGCCGCCGGCGAGCCAGGACGGGGCCTCCGGGCGCGGCACGTAGTCCGGGTTCTTCTCGTAGACCGCCTTCAGGCCGGGCTGGAACTCGGCCTTGACGAAGCGGAACGGGCCCGAGCCGATCTCCTCCGGCACGTTCTTGTCGGCGGGCGTCTCGGCGAGGCGCTTGGGCATCACGAACGGCACGTTGGCCGAGGGCTTGCCGAGGGAGGCCAGCACGAGGCCGTAGGGCTGCTTGAGGGTCAGCGTGAAGGTCTTGTCGTCCACCGCCTTCAGGGCGGCGGTGTACTCCATCAGCTTCTGACCCATGCCGTCGCGCTTGCCCCAGCGCTGGATCGAGGCGATGCAGTCCTCCGAGGTGACCGGCGCGCCGTCGTGGAACTTGAGCCCGTCGCGCAGGGTGAAGGTGTAGGTCAGCTTGTCGTCGCTGACCGAATAGTCCTTCAGCATCTGCGGCTTGATCTCGAACCGCTCGTCGGTCGCGAACAGCGTGTCGTAGATCATGTAGCCGTGGTTGCGGGCGATGTAGGCGGTCGTGATGATCGGATCGGTGATGCGCAGGCCCGAATGCATCACGACCTTCAGGACCTTCTTGTCCTGGGCCAGGACCGGGCCGATCCCGGCCGCTGCCACCGCGAACGCGCCCAGACCCACTGCGAACCGTCTCGTCAGACCTGCGCGCATCCGCTCTCTCCCCGTTCGTTGCCGCCGCGCTTATCCACGGTCCGGGCCAACCGCTCGTCGCCCGGAGGCCGGCCACCATAGAAGCCGGAGTGACGTGGGGGAGTCCAGAGGCAGGTTGCGTCCGGTGCCTTCCCTCGCGTGAGTTGTCCATGATCCGGTGCCGCCCATGGAGCGCGCCGGATCCGGGCTCCGCTCAGCGCAGCCCGTCCCACTTCGCGATCTCGTCCTGCTGCAGCCCGCCGACCCGGGCATGCGGGCGCCCGCCGGTGGTCATCGCGAGGGCGAACAGGATTTCGTCGGCGCGGGGGGCGTCGGCGACCGCGACCGTGACGCCGTCGAAATGCGACCGGACGTAGGCGGCGTTCTTGTGGTGGATCGGCACGTCGAGGCTGGCGCCCATCGCGCCGAGCTTGGTCATCGACGGCACGATCGCCAGCGCCTGCCCGAGCAGCTCGCGCATCGCGTAGCCGCCCGGCACGTGCCAGAGCGCGCCGTGCTCCAGTTCGCCCGCGGCTCCGACCAGCGAGCCCTTGCCGTAGGCCTCGATCCGGGCGGGGTCGCCGCCCATCGCCTGGAGCAGCTTGGTCGAGCATTCGAGGCCGAGCGGCTTGAGGGCGTCCATCATCCCGGTGATCTCGGCCTCGTAGCGCCCGGCGAAGGGGTTCTTCAGCACGCAGGCGACGGAGCCCTTGAGGATCGGCGCGGCGAGGCGCGGACCGCCGTCGTGGCGCACCTCCTCGACGGTGACGACGATCTTGCGGACGGTGATCTCGGTCATGGCGAAGTCTCCTGGATCAGCGGGACGGTGCCGAGGACGAGGGTCTCGCCCCGGAGCGTGAGGGCGGCGGCCCGGATCAGGCCGGCGGCCTGCATCGCGGCGGCGCGGGCGCGGCCGGCGGCCAGCGCCGACGCGACCGCGTCGGGCGCGAGCGGGCCGACCGCGACGGTGACCGGCCGGTCGCCGAGGTCGGAATCGGGATCGAGGTCGCGGGCCGGCCGGCGCGCGACCGCCGGGTGCCCCGGCAGGTCGACGGCGTTGGCGATCAGCGTCGCGGCGGCATCCGCACCCGCCGCGTCGCGGGCCAGCACCGTGACGGAATCGGCGATGCCGAGGGAGAACGAGCGGCCCTGGCAGCCCGAGGTCGCGACGCCGCCGATCCCGTCGCCGTGGCGCAGCCGCAGCCGTCCGTTCACCGCCGGCACCGGGCCGCCGGAAAAGTCGGCGGCGAGCGCGATGGCGAGGCTCTCGCCCTCGGTGAGGTGGACCGCGATATCGCCGCCGTCGTTGACGAAGGCGCGGTCGAGGGGTGCGGCCTCGGTCATCGCGAGGAGAATCTCGTCGGCCACCGCGCCGGCCACCGCGGCCATCGGGGTGACGAACTCCCGGTGCGGGCGGCAGGCGGCGACCATCCGGCGGGCGACCGCGCCGCTCACCCGCGGCCGGTCCACGACCGGGCGGCGCAGCTCGGACAGCTCGGCCACCAGCTCGCCCAGCACCGTGCCGAAGCGCCCGGCCGCGGCCCGGTACGCCTGCGCCTGCGCCGCCTCGGCGCCCCACGCCCGCAGCACGACGTCGATCGGCCCGTGCTGGAGGTGCAGCCGGTCGCCGGCGAGGCGCTGGATCGCGGGGCCGTCCATCGCGGTCAGCCGAGCCGGGCGAGGAGGCGGTTGAGGATCCGGGCCTCCTCGGTGCTGAGGGGCGCGAGGGTGCGGGCCGTGACCTCGGCGCCGCGGCTCTTCATCGCCTCGACGATCCCGCGTCCGGCCTCGGTCAGGTCGAGCAGCACCAGCCGGGCATCGCCGGAATCCGGCATGGTGCTGACGAGGCCGCGCCGGGTCAGCCGTCCGGCGACGCCGTACATCGTCGCCGGGTCGATGCCGACGAGGCGGCCGAGCTGGTTCTGCGAGGTCGGCCCGAGGTCGTGCAGCTTGGCGAGCGCCGCGAACTGCACCGGCGTCACCCCGAATTCCTGCATCACCGCGTCGAAGATCGACGAGGCGCGCTGGTGCGCCCGGCGGATCAGGTAGCCGATCTGCTCCTCGACGCGGTAGCCGTGCCAGGACTCTCCTGGGGACCGATCCCTCGGGGACCGATCCTTCGGGGATTCCTCCGGGGGCGGGGCCCGGCGCGGCTTCATGGGTCGCCCCGCAGCGGCCACGGATTCACCGCCGGGAACGGGTCGATCCGGGCGGCGGGGGCGACGTCGCGCAGGATCGCGTCGATTCCCACCACGTCGTCCATGTGGCCGCCGAGGCGAGCGTAGAGATCCCTCGGCAGGGTGAACTCGATCGGGGCGACGAGCGCCGGGGTCGGCACCGACCCGAAGGCGTTCCTCGGCAGGCGCTGCACGTCGGCCATCACGGTGATGCCGCCGCCGGGCCACACCGTCACCGGCGCGCCGCCCATCGTCACCCGGGTCTCGCCCGAGGCGACCGAGCGGGTGAGCAGGACCGGATTCTCGGTCACGCCGGCGCGCAGGCTGCCGCCGGCGCCGGCCATGAACAGCACGGTGCAGACCGAGGGCTCGCAATTCTCGCCGATCCGCTCGACCACCCGGCGCACCGGCTCGGGCATCTCGGCCGGGACGGGGGTCAGGTTCTCGTCCAGCACCAGCCACAGGGCGTGCTCGCCGGTGGTCGAGGTCAGCAGCAGCCGCAGGCCCGGCCACGCGATCGCCGGGTCGATCTTCTGGATGATCGTGAGCGGGTCCTCGATGTCGGTGCCGCCCCAGCCGATGCCGGGCTCGGCGACCTGGAAGTAGCGCCCGGGCGTCGAGCGCCGGCCGCGGACCCGGATGCCGGAGGGCCGCATGTCGAGGACGCGGCCGGCCTGATGCTCGGTCAGCACGCCGGTGATGTGGTCGTCGACGACGATCACCTCGTCGGCGTGGCCGAGCCACTGGCGCGCGAAGATGCCGACCGTGGCCGAGCCGCAGCCGACCCGCATCCGGCTCTCCGGCTTGCCGTCGACGATCGGCGCGCGGCCGGCCTGCACCACGACCTCGTGGCCGCCGTCGATGGCGAGCGTCACCGCCTCGCCGGCGCACAGCTTCAGCATCGCGTCGCAGGTGACGGTGCCCTCCTTCTTCGAGCCGCCGGTGAGGTGGCGCACCCCGCCGATCGAGAGCATCTGCGAGCCGTACTCGGCGGTGGTGACGTGGCCGACCTCCTCGGCCCCGACCCGCACCGCGGCGCGCTCGGGCCCGAGGTGGCGGTCGGTGTCGATCTTCACCTTCAGGCCGCAATAGCTGAAGATGCCCTCGGTCACGACCGTCACGGTCTCGACGCCGTCGTGCTCGCTCGCCACGATGAACGGCGCCGGCTTGTAGTCCGGATAGGTCGTGCCGGCGCCGATGCCGGTGACGAAGGTGCGGCCGGGGTCGAGCACGCGCCCGTCCCACTCCGCCTCCCCGAACGGCACGAGGCGCCCGCCCTCCCCGGCGGCCTTCTCCAGCAGCACGACCGGATCGGTGCGCACGAGCTGGCCGTCCTCGTTGGCGTAGCGCGAGCAGGCGCCGGAGCGGCCGGGCCGGATGCGGCACAGGACCGGGCAGGCGTCGCAGCGCACGATGCCGTCGGCTTCCGCCGCGCCGAACTTCTTCGAGCGCGCCGCGACCGAGAGGGCGTCAGGGCTCATGGCAGCCTCCGGGTGGGGGATTTTTGGAGCGCGGACCAGACCCTCCCCCGCAGTGGCAGGGCTGTCCGGGGAAAAGAAGGGGCGCGTCTCCCCTCTCCCGAGTGGGAGAGGGGATCCCGCGCTTGATTCTCGAAGGAATTCTCCCCGGACAGCCCTGCCGCAGAGGGGGGAGAGCAAGGGTTGCGCCTCTCCGGCCGGCCTGCGGCGAAACCCTCATCACCGCCGCCCCCACAGCGCCACGGCCTGCTCAGGCGTGTAATATCCCCGCGCCACGTCGCGGGCGATCAGCGCCGGGTCGCGCTCGCGCGGGTCGCCGTAGCCGCCGCCGCCCGGGGTCATGACCTCGACGCGGTCGCCGGCCCGGATGGCGATGTTCTGGTCCTTCGACAGGTGGGGCGGGGTGAAGACCCCGCCGTCGCGGTGGATGCGCACGACGTTCGGCGCGCCGTCGCGGCCGCCCTGGACGCCGGGCGGGCCGAAGCGGCCGTGATCCATCACGAACGAGGCCCGAGCCTCGCCGCGCAGCAGTTCCACCTCGTAATGCACCCCGAACCCGCCGCGATGGGCGCCGGCCCCGCCGGAGCCCTCGTGCAGGGCGAAGCGGCGAAAGAGAACGGGATAATACTGCTCCATCACCTCGACCGGCGCGGTCTTCGAGATGCCGATGGTCGAGCAGCCGTTGGTGAGCCCGTCATGGTCGGCGTTGCCGCCGTAGCCGCCGCCGGTGATCTGGTACATCACGTAAGGAGCGTCCTTGGCCGGGTCGAAGCCGCCGAGCGCGAAGTTGCCCGAGGTCCCGGCCGGCGCCGCCGTGACCCGGTCGGGGATCGCCTGGACGAGGGCGAGGAAGACGGCTTCCGCGATGCGCTGGCTCACCTCGGCGGCGCAGCCCGAGACCGGGCGCGGGTAGCGCGCGTCGAGGAAGGTGCCCTCCGGGCGCAGGACCGTCAGCGGCTCGAAGGTGCCGGCGTTGATCGGCACGTCCGGGAAGACGTGCTTCACCGCGAGGTAGACCGACGACAGGGTCGTGGCGATCACCGAGTTCATCGGCCCGCGGCAGGGCGGCGACGAGCCGGCGAAGTCGAAGGTCAGCCCGTCGCCCGCCTTGGTCATCGTCAGCGCGATCCGCAGCGGCTCGTTCACCACGCCGTCGGAATCGACGAACGCCTCGCTGCGATAGACCCCGTCCGGGATCCCGCGGATCTCGGCCCGCATCCGCTCGGCGGAGCGGGCGCGGATCTCGCGGATCGCCTGATCCAGGTTGTCGCGGCCGTACTTGGCGATCAGGTCCAGCAGCCGGGTCTCGCCGACCGCGAGCGCCGCGCCCTGCGCCTTGATGTCGCCGATGCGCTGGTCGGCGACCCGGATGTTGGAGGAGATGATCGAAAAGATCTCTGGGTCCATGGCGCCGCGCTTGAACAGCTTCACCGGCGGCAGGCGCAGGCCCTCCTGCTCGACTTCCGTGGCGTGGGCCGAGAACCCGCCCGGCACCATGCCGCCGATATCGGGCCAGTGGCCGGTATTCTGGAGCCAGCAGAACAGGCTGCCGTCGACGAAGACCGGCTTCACGAACCGCACGTCCATCAGGTGCGTGCCGCCGAGATAGGGGTCGTTGACGATGTAGATGTCGCCGGGCTCCGGGGCGCCGACCCGGCCCTCGCGGATCAGCCGGATCAGCTCCCCGGTCGAGTACTGCATCGTCCCGACGAAGACCGGCAGGCCGTACTCGCCCTGGGCGACGAGGGCGCCGGTGTCGCGGTCGTAGATCCCGTCCGAGCGGTCGTCGGCCTCGGCGATCACCGGCGAGAACGCCGAGCGCGAGAACGCGATGTCCATCTCGTTGCAGACCTGCTGCAACCCGGCCTGGACCACCGCGAGGGTGAGGGCGTCGATGGCGCTCATGCCCGGATCCTCAGATTGCCGATGTCATCCACGGTCGCGACCGCGCCCGGCTCGATCACCGTCGTGGCGTCGACCTGCTGCACCACCGCCGGGCCCTCGATGCGCGCGCCGAACGGCAGGGCCTCGCGGGCGTAGACCGCGGCCTCCTGCCAGCGGCCGTCGGCGTAGAGCGGGCGGGCGCCGAGGCGGGAATCCTCGACCGTGCCGGCCCGCGCCGCCGGGTCGAGCAGGCTCGACAGCGGGAAGGCGCGGCGCCGGCCGATCACCGAGGTGACGAGGTTGACCACCACCGCCCGGATCTCCGGCAGCCGGACCTGGAACCGCTTGTGGTAGGCGTCCTCGAACAAAGCCTGCATCGCCTCGCGGGTGATGTCCGGACCCGGCAGGGCGACGCGGATCAGGTGGGTCTGGCCGCGGAACTGCATGTCGGCGCCGTAGCGGACCGTCGTCTCGTCGATCTCGTCGGCTTCCTCCGCCACCACCGCCAGGGCGTCGGCGGCCTGGGCCTCCAGGGTCGCGCGCAGATCCGCCATGTCGAGCCCGTCGAGGGGTCGGTTGAGAGTGTTGACCCGGTCCTGGCGCAGGTCGGCGACGAGGCAGCCGAGGGCGTTGGTGAGGCCGGGCCGGGCCGGCACCAGCACCTCGGGAATGCCGAGTTCGCGCGCCAGCGCCACCGCGTGCAGCGGCCCGGCGCCGCCGAAGGCGAACAGCACGAAGTCGCGCGGGTCGTAGCCGCGCGACAGCGACACCATCCGGATCGCCCCGGTCATGTGGACGTTGCCGAGGCGGATCACCGCCGCGGCGGCCTCCTCGACGCTCATCCCGAGCGGCCCGGCGAGGTCGCGGGCGAAGGCGTCCCGGATCGCGTCGAGGGAGACGCCCGCGCGCACCGCGGTCAGCCGGGCCGGGTCGAGGCGGCCGAGCACGAGGTTGGCGTCGGTGATGGTCGGGCGGGTGCCGCCGCGGCCGTAGCCGATCGGGCCGGGCTCCGAGCCGGCGCTCTCGGGGCCGACCTGGAGCATCCCGGCGCGGTTGACCGAGGCGATCGAGCCGCCGCCGGCGCCGACCGTGTGCACGTCGACCATCGGCAGATGGATCGGCAGCCCGTAATCGATGGTGAGTTCCGCCGACACCTCCGGCACGCCGCCGGCGATCAGCGCCACGTCGGTCGACGTCCCCCCCATGTCGTACGTGATCGCGTTGGCGAGCCCGGTCTGGGCGAGCGTCGCCGCCGCCGCCATCACGCCGGAGGCCGGGCCCGACATCACGGTCTTGGCCGCCTCGTGGACGACGTGGCTCGCCGGCACGGTGCCGCCGTTGCCGTTCATCACCAAGAGGTCGCGGGAGAAGCCGCCCTCGCGCAATTCGCGCTGGAGCCGGGCGACGTAGCGGTCGAGGATCGGCTGCACCGCGGCGTTGACCGAGGCGGTGGTGCCGCGCTCGTACTCGCGGAACTCCGACAGCAGGGCGTGGCCGAGGGTGACGTAGGCGTTGGGCCACGATTCGCGGGCGATCGCGCCGGCGCGCAGCTCGTGGGCCGGGTTGGCGTAGGCGTGCAGGAAGTGGATCACCAGGGCCTCGCAGCCCTCGGCGACCAGCGCCCGCACCGCCTCGCGCACGGCGTCCTCGTCGAGGGGCGTGCGCACGGTGCCGTCGGCCATCACCCGCTCGGGCACCTCGCGGCGCAATTCGCGCGGGATCAGCGGCGCGAAGGTGCCGAACAGGCCGTAGGGCTTCGGCCGGGTGCGGCGGCCGAGTTCGAGCACGTCGCGGAACCCCGCCGTGGTGACGAGCCCGACCTTCGCGGTCTTGCGCTCCAGCACCGCGTTGGTGGTCGCGGTGGTGCCGTGGATGACGAGGTCGAGGTCGGCCGGGCGGCGCTCGGCCGCCGCGATCGCCGCGATCACCCCCTCGGCCTGGTTGCGCGCCGTCGTCGGCACCTTGGCGAGGCGCACCGCGAGGCCGTCCGGCCCCGCCTCGGTCAGGAGCAGGTCGGTGAAGGTGCCGCCCACGTCGATGCCAGCCACCCGTCTCAACGCCAGCCTCCCCTCATTCGCCTACGAACGATTTTTCCGACGTGCCCGCCCATGAGGAGGATCACCTCACACCGTCAGGTAGGCTTCCCGGATCTCGTCGTTCTCTTCCAGTTCCGCCGTCGTGCCCTCGTAGCGGATCGCGCCCTTCTCGATGACGTAGGCGCGGTCCGAGACCGTCGAGGCGAAGTACAGGTTCTGCTCGGACAGCAGCACCGCGATGCCCTCCCGCTTCATCCGCAGCACCGCCTCGGCCATCTGCTCGACGATGACCGGGGCGAGCCCCTCGGACGGCTCGTCGAGGAGCACCGCGGCGGGGTTGCCCATCAGGGTGCGGGCGATGGTGAGCATCTGCTGCTCGCCGCCCGACATCGCCGAGGCCCGCCGCCCGCGCATCTCGGCGAGGTTGGGGAAGATCGAGAACAGCTTGTCCGGCGTCCAGGCCGGGCGCTCGCCCCGGGCCTGCCGGCGGCCGACCTCGAGGTTCTCGTAGACCGTGAGATCGGTGAAGATCCGTCGCTCCTCCGGCACGTAGCCGAGGCCGAGCCGGGCGATGCGGAACGGCTCCCAGCCGGTGACAGGCGTGTCGGCGAAGGTGACGACGCCGGCGCTCGCCGGCACGAGGCCCATGATCGCCTTCAGCGTGGTGGACTTGCCGGCGCCGTTGCGGCCCATCAGGGCGACGACCTCGCCGCGGTTCAGGGTCAGGCCGACGCCGAACAGCACCTCGGCGAGGCCGTAGGAGGCGCGCAAGGCTTCGACGGTGAGGATCGGGAGGGTCATGCCGGCACCTCCACGAGGCGCTTCGCCCGCTCGGCCGCCTTCGCCCCGGCCTCGCCGAGATAGACCTGCTTCACCCGCGGGTGGGCGCGCACCGCCTCCGGCGTGCCGGCGGCGATGATCTCGCCGCGTACCAGCACCAGCAGACGGTCGGCGTGGGAGAACACCGCGTCGATGTCGTGCTCGGTGAACAGCACGCCGATGCGGCGCTCGCGGGCGACGCGGGCGGTGAGCCGCATCAGCCCGACGCGCTCCTTGGGCGCCATGCCGGCGGTCGGCTCGTCCATCAGGAGCAGCTTCGGCCCCGAGGCGAGCGCCACCGCGAGTTCCACCCGCTTGACGTCGCCGTAGGCGAGTTCCGAGACCGGACGGTCGGCGTCGGCGCGCATCCCGACCCCGTCGAGGAGCGCCAGCGCCTCGTCGCGGTAGAGGCGGGTCGCGTCGGCGAACAGGTGGCGGGTGCGGCCCCGGTGCGAGACCAGCGCCATCTGGACGTTCTCGGCCACCGTCATGGTGACGAAGGTCTGGGCGATCTGGAAGGTGCGCCCGACGCCCTTGCGCCAGATCGCCCGCGACGGCAGGCCGGTGATCGCCTCGCCGTCGAGCGTCACCGAGCCGGAATCCGGCCTCACCTGCCCGCCGACCATGCCGAAGGTGGTCGACTTGCCGGCGCCGTTGGGGCCGATGACCGCGACCATCTCGCCGGCCGCGACGGTGAACGACACCTCCTTCGCGGCTGAGACGCCGCCGTAGCGCTTGTTGAGGCGGTCGACGACGAGAAGGGTCTTGTCGGGGAGGCTCATGCCGAGGCCTCCACCGAGGCCGGGGCGGGCCGGCGCGGCCGCAGCGACAGGCTCGCCCCGGCGATGCCGCGGGGGAACAGCAGCACCATCGCGATGATGGTGACGCCGAGCGCCAGCCGCCAGAACTCGGTCAGCGGCATGAACACGTCCTTGAGGGCGTGGAACACCCCGGCGCCGACGAGGGGACCCATCACGGTCTGGATGCCGCCGACGAGGATCATCGCCAGGAAGTCGACCGATTGCGGGATCGAGATCATCGTCGGGTCGATCGAGCCCTTCGAGAAGGCGTAGAGCCCGCCGGCGAGGCCCGCCGCGGCGCCGGCCAGCGTGAAGCCGAGCCAGCGGTGGGTGCGCACGTCGATGCCGATCGCGTCGGCCCGGGTGGCGGAATCGCGCGCCGCCCGCAGGGTGTAGCCGAACGGCGCGTGGATCACCCGGCGCAGGGCGACGATCGCGACGAGCACCACGGCCGCGACGACGTAGTAGTACGTGCTGCGCGAGGCCGCCCAGGCGGCGGGCCAGACCCCGACGACGCCGTTGTCGCCGCCCGTCACCTCGACCCACTGGAAGCAGACCGCGTAGACGATCTGCGCGAAGGCGAGCGTCAGCATCGCGAGGTAGATGCCCGACAGCCGCACGATGAAGAAGCCGAACAGGGCCGCGCCCGCGGCGCCCGCCAGGGGCGCGAGCGCCAGCGCCAGCTCCATCGGCGCCTTGAACGGCCCGGTGACGAGGAGACCGGCGGCGTAGGCGCCGATGCCGAAATACGCCGCGTGCCCGAACGAGACGAGGCCGCCGACCCCGACCAGGAATTGCAGCGAGAAGGCGGCCAGAGCGAAGACCAGGATCTCGGTCGCGACCTTCACCTTGTAGGCGTCGGCGATCAGCGGCACCGCGAGCACCAGCAGCACCGCGAGCCCGGCGAGGATCCGCTCGGGCGGGCGGAACCGGCGCAATCCGAGGATGCCCTCCGGCGCCACCGTGCGCCCGGCGGCGGCGTCCGGCTTGCCGAGCAGGCCCCACGGCTTGACCACCAGCACGACGGCCATCAGCAGGAACACCAGCACCAGCGTGACCTTCGGGAAGATCAGGATGCCGAAGGCCTGGAGCTGGCCGATGACCAGGGCGGCCAGGAAGGCGCCGGTGACCGAGCCCATGCCGCCGATCACCGTGACCACGAAGGCGTCGGTGATGATCGACAGGTCCATGTGGCTGTTGGCCGGCAGGCGCGGGATCTGGAGCGCGCCGCCGAGGCCGGCGAGGAAGGCGCCGAGGAACAGCGTGGTGGTGAACAGCCGGGCCTGGTTGACGCCGAGCGCCCCGACCATCTCGCGGTCCTGGGTCGCGGCCCGCACCAGCACGCCGAAGCGGGTGCGGTGCATGACGAGCCAGAGCAGCCCGAGCACCAGCGGCCCGACGCCGATCAGCAGCAACTCGTAGGAGGGAAACCGCTGCCCGAGGATCTCGACGCCGTGGCGCAGGCCCGGCGCGCGTGGCCCCGGGATGTCGACCGGCCCCCACACCTTCAGCACCACGTCCTGCACGATCAGCACGATGCCGAAGGTGGCGAGCAACTGGAACAGCTCCGGCACCCGGTAGATCCGGCGCAGCAGCAGCACCTCGATCGCGACGCCGACGAGGCCGACGAGGATCGCCGACAGGATCACCCCGAGGAAGAACGTCCAGGGCGAGTACGACAGGTCGAGCAGCCGCGGCACCAGCGTGACCGCGAGATAGGCCCCCAGCATGTAGAACGAGCCGTGGGCGAAGTTGACGATGCGGGTGACGCCGAAGACCAGGGTCAGGCCCGACGCGATCACGAACAGCGACGAGGCGCTGGCGAGCCCGGAGAGCGATTGCAGGACGAGGAAGGAAGGGTCCATCGGGGTCGCCGTCTCCTGCCGGGGCTCGCGCCCGGGGCCTGCGTCAGAACTGCGCCGAGGTCTGCGGACGAAGCGCTTCCCCTCTCCCGGGTGGGAGAGGGGATCCCGCGCCTCGATTGAAGAACTCGCGGCCCCTACCCCTTCCGCGCCGCCTTCACCTCGGCCTCCGGGAACATGAACTTGGCGCCGTCCTCGTACTGGAACTTCGTCATCGTGCCCTGGCGGCCGTTGAGCGCCGTCTCGCCGACCCAGACGCCGAGCGTCGACTGGTGGTCGAGGCCGCGCATCGTCACCGGGCCGGCGATGGTCTCGGTCCTGAGGTCGGCGAGCGCCCTGATCATCGCCTCGGTGTCGGTCGAGCCGGCCTTCTCCAGCATCGCCTGGATCATCTGGACGACGACGTAGCCGAGCAGCGAGCCGAGCCGCGGCGTGTCGTTGAACCGGGCGCGGTAGGCCTGCACGAACGCCTTGTGGACCGGGGTGTCGACCTTGTCCCAGGGGTAGCCGGTGACGACCCAGCCCTCGGGCGTCTCGTCGCCGAGCGGGATCATGTATTCGGGCTCGCCGGTGAGCAGGCTCGCGACGGTGCGCTTCTCGAACAGGCCGCGGGTGTTGCCCTCGCGCACGAAGGCGGTGAGGTCGGCGCCGAACAGGACGTTGAACAGGCCGTCGGGCCTGGCTTGCGCCAGGGCGCCGACGGTGGCGCCGGCGTCGATCCGGCCGAGCGCCGGGAACTGCTCGGTGACGACCTCGAAGCCCGGCACCGCCTGCGCCATCAGGCGCTTGAAGTTCGCCGCCGCCGACTGGCCGTACTCGTAGTTCGGCGCCACGATCGCCCAGCGCTTGACGCCGCGGGCCTTCACCGCCTCGACCAGCATGCGGGTCTGCATGTAGGTGTTGGGGCGGACCCGGAAGGTGTAGGGGTTGCCCGCACTCATCGTCAGGGCGTCGGTCAGCGGCTCGGTGGCGAGGAACAGCGCCTTGCGCTGGTTGGCGAAATCGCCGACCGCGAGGCCGACGTTGGACAGGAAGGTGCCGGCCAGGAAGGCGACGTTCTCGCGCGTCAGCAGCTCCTCGGCCACCCGCACCGCGTCGCCGGGCGTCGAGCCGTCGTCGCGGAACACGAATTCGAGTGGCCGGTCGCCGAGCGCCTTGATGCCGCCGGCCTTGTTGATCTCGTCCTGGGCGAGCTGCATCGCGTTGCGGTAGGGGACCGCGAAGGCTGCCATCCGGCTGTAGGAATTGAGTTCGCCGATGCGGATCGGCCCGCCGCCCTGGGCGCGAGCGCCCCGGCCCGCCAGGGCGAGGGGAGCCGCGGCGAGCCCGCCGACGACGGCACGGCGGGTGGGACGACGGATCGGCATGCGCGAGAACTCCCCCTGCGACCGGCACGGATCGACGCGCCTCGACTTGATGCGAAGCGGCCTGATCCTGGTGGCTCGGGCGTTATGCTTGCCCGGCACCTTGGAATTGTTCGTAGACGAACGATACCGGTCCGCAGCGAGGACGCAAGAGGAGGGCGTGCAGAAAAGTCGAGCGGCCCGCGCCGTTCGATTGGGCAGGCCGCCGGAGTCGTGAGCGCCAGGGCTGCGGCGCCCATCCCCGAGGCGTCACCGCGGCAGGCAGGCTTCCGCCACCGGGCCGAGGACGATGTCGCCCTGGCGCGGGTTGTTGAGCGTGAACGGAGCGGTGCCGGCCAAGCCCAGCGTCCCGCGGCCGAACTCGGCGTTGAGGGCGTCGGTGCCGAACCGGATGTAGCAGCGGTCGAGGACCGCGTCGTAGGAGAAGCTCGCCTGGGCCACGGTCTCCCCGGGGGTGAAGCCCGCCATCGGGCAGGTCGCGGCGAGGTCGAACCGGCCCGGTGCGGCGAGGCGCACGGTGCGGGCCCGGCCCGGCGGCACGACGAAGGCCGGGCCGCCATCCTGGCTCGCCACCAGCGTCAGCGCCGAATGGTTGACGATCCGCCGGGTGCAGGCCGCCGAAGCCTCGCCGGCGAGGGCCGGCAGGAGGACGGCGAGGCAGGCGATGGGACGAAGCACGGCGGTCATGGGGAGGTCCCTGCGCCCCCGGAATCGTGAGGGCGTCCTTGAAGTGTCGCACCGGAGGCGAACTGCAAGGCGTCGCGGGCCGGCGGGGCTCGCGGCCCGGACGAGCGGACGGGCGTGCCGGCATGACCCCGGGCCGGCGGACGGGCTATGATCCCGGCATCCGGGGCGAATCGGGCGCGCGGCGGAGAGATGAGGATGCGGTGGGTCTGCTTGGTGGTGCCGGCCGCCCTCGCCCTCGCCGGGCCGCATGCCCGGGCCGGGGAGGCGGGGCCCCTGGAGCTTCCGGTCCTGACGCCCCAGGTCTTCTCGCCATCGGTCTTCGCGCCATCGGTTTTCGCGCGCCCGTCCGTCGCGCCGCCGGTTTCCGTACCGCCGGTCCTGGCACCGTCGGTTGCGGCGCCATCGGTCGCAGCATCGTCCTGCCTCGCCCACGGGCCGGGCTTCGCGGCCGTCGGCTCCTCCGGCACCTGCGTCAGGGTCAGTGGCCGGGTGCGGGCCGAGGTCGGCACTCCCCGGGCCGTCGCCGGGCCCGATGCCGCCCGCTCGCCCTTCGGCGCCTCGGGCCGTCTCAGCGTCGACGCACGGGTACCGACCGCCTACGGCCCGGCCCGCGGGTTCCTGCGCCTGCACGCCGGCGACTGAATGGGAAGCTGGTTCTCTTCGTCCGTATCCGCAGCCTGATCCTGGAGAGGTTCGGACCCGGGTAGGAGGACGACCGCGGCGGTTCGTGCGCGTTCTCCCCGCCCCGCGGCGGCAGGGCTGTCCGGGGAAATTCCCTTGTAAAATCAAGCGCGGGATCCCCTCTCCCACTCGGGAGAGGGGGGACGTGCTCCAATTTAGCAAGTTTTCGATCGATCAGGCCGGATCGAGGACGACCCGCCACAGGTCGGTGTCGGCCGCGCCCGTGAGCGTGACCCTCACGACGGTGACGGCCCGGCCCCCGCCGCAACCGCGTCGCACGGCTTGACAGCGGGATAGCCTATCGCCCAATTTATAGCACAAGCTATAAATTGGGTCAGGGGCTTTGATGTCGAGCATTTCCTCCATCGCGCGTCGCGGAGCCTGGATCGGGCTCGTCGGCCTCGGCGCCGTCGCCGCCCGGGCCGAGGACATCGCGCTGGACGAGATCTCGGTGGCGCCGGTCGCCCGCACCGGCGGCGGGGGCGCGGCGGCCGGCCCCCGCTTTCCGGCCGGCGTGCTGCCGGTGGTCGCCGACAGCTTCTCGGCGGTCACGGTGGTGCCGGGCGCCGAACTGGCCCGCTCGCAGCCGACCTCGCTCGGCGAGGCGCTGTTCGACAAGCCGGGGCTGTCCGCCTCGTCCTTCGCGCCGGGCTCGGCCTCGCGCCCGATCATCCGCGGCCTCGACAACAACCGCGTGCGCATCCTCGAGAACGGCACCGGCGTGCAGGACATGTCGGACCTCGGCGAGGACCACGCCGTGCCGATCAACCCGCTCATCAGCGACCGCATCGAGGTGATCCGCGGGCCGGCCGGCCTGCGCTACGCCTCCCAGGCGATCGGCGGCGTGGTCGCGGTCGAGAACGGCCGCATCCCGACCGCGATGCCGCCCGGCGGCCTCGCCGGCCGGGTGACCACCGGCTACTCCGCCGTCGACAACGGCCGCAACGCCGCCGCCTCGGTCGAGGCCGGCAGCGGCAACGTCGTCGTCCACGCCGACGGGTTCCGCAGCGATGCGGACGACTACGCCACGCCGCTCGGCATCCAGCGCAACTCCGCCGTCCTGTCGCAGGGCGGGGCGGTCGGCGCCTCGGTCGTCGGCGAGCGCGGCTTCGTCGGGCTGTCGTTCAGCCACTTCGACGCGCTCTACGGCATCCCCGGCACCGTCGCGGCGCGGCAGCGCACCCGCCTCGACCCGACCCAGGACAAGCTCCAGGCCCGCGGGGAGTACCGGCCGACCGAGGGGCCGTTCTCGGCGATCCGGTTCTGGCTCGGCGGCTCGGTCTACCGGCACAACGAATCCGGCCTCGGCCCGGACGGGGTCGACGGCATCCAGGCGGTGTTCAAGAACCGCGCCGCCGAGGGGCGGATCGAGTTCCAGCACGTCCCGGTCGAGACCGCCTTCGGGGTCCTGACCGGAACGCTCGGCCTGCAATCGGAGCGGCGCGACCTCGCCATCTCGGGCGCCGAGGGCGGCCTGCTGCGGCCGACCGACACCCGGACCGGCGCCGCCTACCTGTTCGAGGAGCTGGCGCTCGGCGGCGGCCTGCGGCTCCAGGCGGCGGGCCGCATCGAGGGCGCCCGCGTCGCCGGCACCGAGGCGCTGTTCCCGGCCGACCTCGTGCCCAGGGGCCCGGAGGACGAGCCCGCGGAGATCGCCCGCATCCGCCGCTTCGCCCCGAAGAGCGCGAGCCTCGGCGCCCTCCAGGACCTGCCCTACGGCTTCGTCGCCAGCCTCACCGGCTCCTACGTCGAGCGCGCGCCGGCCTCGCCCGAACTGTACTCGCGCGGGCCGCACGCGGCGCCCGCCACCTTCGAGATCGGCGATCCCGACCTCAAGCTGGAGCGGGCCCGCACGGTGGAGGTGGGCCTGCGCCGGGCCGAGGGGCCGCTGCGCCTCGACGCCACCGGCTACGTCACCCGCTACACCGGGTTCATCTTCAAGCGCCTGACCGGCCTGACCTGCGGCGACACCTTCGGCACCTGCGGCCCCGACGGCGGCGACCTGCGGCAGGTGGTGTATTCCGGGGCGAACGCCGCGTTCTACGGCGCCGAGATCGCGAGCCAGCTCGACTTGGTGCCGGTCGGCGACGGCTTCGCCGGGATCACCGCCCAGTACGACTTCGTGCGGGCGCGGTTCGACGACGGCGCCTACGTCCCGCGCATCCCGCCGCACCGGGTCGGCGGCGGCGTGTTCGTGCGGGCGGACGGCTGGTACGCCCAGCTCAGCCTGCTCCACGCCTTCGCGCAGACCGAGACCGGGGCGCTGGAGACGCCGACGCCCGGCTACAACGACCTGAAGGCGGAGGTCTCCTACAGCGCCGCCCTCGATCCGGCGGTGCACGGGCTCGCCGAGGTCACCCTCGGCCTGCGCGGGACGAACCTGCTCGACGACGTGATCCGCAACGCCGCCTCGTTCACGAAGGACGAGGTGGTGCTGCCGGGCCGCAACGTCCGGCTGTTCCTCACCGCGCGGTTCTGAGGTCGAGGCCCGTCGTACGATTGCCGGTTGATCGCATTCGCGATGCGGAAATCGGCTTCGCTCACTGGTGTACCTTGCGGCTGTTGGATGCGGGGCTCGCTGCGAGGCGGCCTCGTGTCCGACAGCCCGAGCCTCTGGCGTGACGGCCTGCTTCGCTTGCCGCGCGACGGCCCGCCTGAGACCTGCCGCACGGCAGGGGCCGGGAGACCGCGACGGACCACAGGGTGATGCGCCAGTGCCAGCCAGCCGGAGCGCCTGTCAGTGAGCGATCCGCACGATCTCCCGGCTCGGGCGAGCCTGCTCCACCCCGAGGAGATCGCGACATGTCGTTTCATGGAGATCTGGACTGGGGCGGCGCGAGCCATGCCCTGTGCATCCTCGACGCCACCGGCCGGGTCGTCGCCCGGCTCGACGTGCCTCACGATGCGGCCGGGCTGGCCGGCATGGTCAGTCTGCCCCGTCACCCACGCCTCCGGCACAAGCCGCGGCGTTCGTCTTCCGGTGGGCCTGCAACACGCATCTCAGAGGGGCCGTCACCTGCTTGGCCGACAACTCCCGCCACGCCTCGGCCTGGGCCAGGGACGTCTACGACAGAGCCCGACACCGCGGCTGCCGGCACGCCCACGCCGTCCGGATCCTCGCCCGCGCCTGGATCAGGGGGCTCTGGAGAGCCTGGACCCAACGCACCCCCTACGATCCCCACAAGCACCGAACCGCCGCAAAAATCGCCCCATGACCAACAACAGGTGGACACAGGGTGTCTCAGGCGCGTGGAGCCAGAGGCTCCGCCGCGCGGGCTCGTGATACGAAATCCGGAAGTCATCGTCCGGATGTCGTATCAGGGCACCCGCTCGGCGGGCCGGGTGTCGAACGGGATGTACTTCGCCCGGATCCGGTCGTAGCTGCCATCCGTCATGACCGTGGCGAGGGCCCGGTCGAGGGTCTCGCGCAGGCCCTGGTCGCCCTTGCGCACGCCGATCCCGGCTCCGATCCCGAGGAGCGGGTCGCCGGGCGGGATGTCGCCGGCGAGGCGGCAGCAGGCGTCGCCCTCGGGCTGGGCGACGAAGCGGGACAGTTCGAGCTTGTCGCCGAGGACGAGGTCGACCCGGCTGGTGCGCAGGTCGAGGATCGCGTCCGCGAGGGTATCGAAGGAGCGGACCTCCGCCTTCGGTGCCCGCTGCTCCAGGTAGGTCGCCGTCGGCGTGTAGGCCGCCACCCCCACGGTGCGGCCGGCGAGGTCGGCGGGCCCGAGGCCGATGGGCGGAGCCTCGCGCCGGACCAGGGCCGCGACCGGGATGCGGTAGTAGGGCCGCGTGAAGGCGATGCGGGCCTCGCGCTTGGGCGTGATCGCCATCGACGCCATGATGGCGTCGTACTCGCCCGCCTCCAGCCCGCGGATGATCCCGTCCCACTGATGCAGCACGATGGTGCAGGACAGGCCGGCCGCCTCGCACGCTGCCCGGGCGAGATCGACCTCGAACCCCGCCGGCTGTCCGTCCTCGACGTAGTTGAACGGGGGATGCCCGCCCTCGGTGGCGATGCGGACCGCGACCGGGTCGGCGGCGGCGGGAGAGGCGAGGACGGCGCAGAGGACGGCCGCGACAACGGCACGCCGTCTCAGCCTGCCCGGACCGGGTTTGCCCGGACCCGGCCTGCCGGAACCGGGGACGCAACGCGAACGACGCATGGGCTCTGACGGCTGCGAGACGGGTGCAAGGCGAAGGGATGGTGCGGCTCCGGGCTCCGTCCGCCTCGCCGGGGATTCGAGGGCGAAGCGTCGCACGGAGGCGGTCTCCCGCGCAACTCGGACAGCGCGGCTTTCCGGAGCCGGCCTCTCATACGGTTTCCGATGGATCGCTTCGCGATGCGGAAACCGGCTTCGCTCACGCATGCGGAGCGAAGCTCCGCCGCGCGGGCTTCGATACGGTTTTTGAACTTATCGTTCAAAAACCGTATCACGAGGGCGGAAGGCCCGGGGCGGGATTGTGCGAAACCGCGCCCGGCGGGGGCAGCCTTCCGGCGCCGCTGTGCTAGATAGGCCCCCATGCGCTGCTCCGTTCCCGTCTCGTCCCGGCGACGCATCCTGTGCGTCTTTCCCGCCTACACGCCGTCCTTCGGCACCTTCTCCCACGCCTACCCGCTGATGGGCGGGGTCAAGGCGTTCATGCCGCCCCAGGGCCTCCTCGTCATCGCGGCCTACATGCCCGAGACCTGGGAGTGCCGCTTCGTCGACGAGAACATCCGGCCGGCCTCGAAGGCCGACTTCGCCTGGGCCGACGCGGTGTTCGTGTCCGGCATGCACATCCAGGAAGGGCAGATCCACGACATCGGCCGGCGCGCCCACGCCGCCGGCAAGGTCGCGGTGCTGGGCGGCCCCTCGGTGTCGGGCGCGCCGGAGAAGTACCCCGACTTCGACTACCTCCACGTCGGCGAACTGGGCGACGCCACCGACCGCCTGATCGCGCTCCTCGACCGCGACGTCGCCCGGCCGGGCGGGCAGGTGGTGTTCGACACGAAGGACCGCCTGGCTCTCTCCGACTTCCCGGCCCCCGCCTACGGCGCGGTCGCGCTCAAGCGCTACCTCATCGGCTCGCTGCAATTCTCGTCGGGCTGCCCGTATCGCTGCGAGTTCTGCGACATCCCGCAGCTCTACGGCCGCCAGCCGCGGCTGAAGAGCCCGGAGCAGATGTGCGCCGAACTCGACGCCATCGTCAGCCAGCCGGGGCATCCGGCGGTGGTGTACTTCGTCGACGACAACTTCATCGGCAACCGCAAGGCCACGCGGGACATGCTGCCGCACCTCGTCGCGTGGCAGAAGCGGAACGACTACCCGCTCCAGTTCGCCTGCGAGGCGACGCTGAACATGGCCAAGCAGCCCGAGATCCTCGAGCTGATGCGGCAGGCCAACTTCATGACCGTGTTCGTCGGCATCGAGACCCCGGAAGCCGACGCGCTCAAGGGCATCGACAAGACCCACAACGCCGCCGTGCCGATGTACGAGGCGATCGCGACGCTCAACTCCTACGGCCTCGAGGTGACCTCGGGCATCATCCTCGGCCTCGACTCGGACACCGACAAGTCCGAGCAGAACCTCATCGACTTCATCGACCGCTCGGCGATCCCGGTGCTGACGATCAACCTGCTCCAGGCGCTGCCCAAGACCCCGCTCTGGGACCGGCTGGAGCGCGAGGGACGGCTCGTCCACGACGCCAGCCTGGAATCGAACGTGCTGTTCAAGCGCCCGCACGACACCGTGGTCGGGAGCTGGCGCCGGGCGATCGCCCACGCCTACTCGCCCGAGCAGCTCTTCGAGCGGTTCAAGCACCAGTGCGACGTCACCTATCCGCACCGCATCGTCACGCCGACCGCCGGCAAGCTCACGCTCACCAACCTGCGCCGGGGGCTGATCCTCGGGTTCAACATCGTCACCCGGGTCGGGCTGTTCTCGGATTACCGCGGACCGTTCTGGCGCGCCGCCGGCCACGCCCTCCGGCGCGGGCAGATCGAGGCGGTGTTCAACATGGGCTTCGTCGCCCATCACCTCATCCGCTTCACCCGCGAGGCCCTGCGCGGCGAGCACAACGCCTCGTTCTACGCCGCCAAGGCGGCGGAGAAGGAGGCCGCCGGCAGCCGGTCGTGGTGGGAGAACGCGCGCCGGCGGCTGGTGCCGGAGCGGAAGGCGGCCTGATACGGTTTTCGGACGATCAGTCCCGCAAAACCGTATCGAAGCCCGCGCGGCGCCTGAGCGAAGCCGGTTTCCGCATCGCGAAAGCGATCCCGCAGGGATCGCCTGAAGCGATCAGTCGGAAACCGTATGATGCGTCCGGGCCGGTCGCCGGGACTGGTCGCGGGCGCCGGGGCCTGTCGCGGGCGCCGGGCCCGGCCCCTGCGACCGAATATCCCGCACCGGAGGTTCGCCGGGGGACTTGGCAAGGCGTTTGCACGCCGTTATAGACCGCGCTCAACGTTTTCACTCAATCGGAAGGGAGCGACCGATCGGTCGTGTTCCGAAGAGACGTCCCCGGGCGACCGGGTGACGATTGGCCGGCGGGCCCGGGGAGCAACCCTCTTCGAGCCCCGTCCGGCCATGTCCTGTCCGAGACTGCAGGCGCCGGCGATCCGGCTTAATCCGCGAGGGCCTGCACAGACGGGGAAGACCGAGTTTGTCCGCCCTCGATGCCCGGCTCGCCGGGAGGGGAGGGCGTCGGTTTGAACCAATCTCACCTGGGATGCGGGCCTCGCGGCCGGCGCTCCGGGGACAGGGCCGTGAAGCGTCGCTCAGGACGTCGCGGTCTTCAGAAGGCCCGGCTCAGCTTGAGCGGCAGGTGCAACCGGCGGAACCCCGTTCCGCCAACCGGAGAGAGCCGAAGTGGACAGAGCAGCAAAAGCTGATCTCGTCGCGACGCTCAACGGGGTGTTCTCCGACACCGCCGTGGTCGTCGTGGCCCACTACAAGGGCCTCACGGTTGCCGACATGCAGAAGCTGCGCGCGCAGATGAAGCAGGCCGGCGCCACCGTGAAGGTCGCGAAGAACCGCCTCGCCAGCATCGCTCTCGATGGCACGGACGTCGCCTCCATCAAGCCCCTCCTGAAGGGCCCGACCCTGCTCGCCTATTCGAGCGATCCGGTCGCGGCCGCGAAGGTGGCGGTGGACTTCGCCAAGGTGAACGACAAGCTCGTGATCCTCGGCGGCGCCATGGGCACGACCGCCCTGAACCCGGACGGAGTGAAGGCGCTCGCCTCGCTGCCGTCCCTCGACGAACTGCGCGCCAAGATCGTGGGCCTCGTCCAGGCTCCCGCGACCAAGGTCGCCCAGGTCGTCAACGCGCCGGCGGCGAAGCTCGCCCGCGTGTTCGGGGCCTATGCCAAGAAGGACGAAGCGGCCTGAGGGCTGTTTCACCATCCATCGTTCAAACCGACAATTTCCGCAGGAAGTGAAAAATGGCTGATCTTGCCAAGCTCGTCGACGACCTCTCCTCCCTGACCGTCCTCGAGGCCGCCGAGCTCGCGAAGATGCTCGAGGAGAAGTGGGGCGTCTCGGCGGCTGCCGCCGTCGCCGTCGCCGCCGGCCCGGCCGGTGGCGCCGCCGCCGCCCCGGTCGAGGAGCAGACCGAGTTCACCGTCGTCCTGGCCGCGGCCGGCGACAAGAAGATCGAGGTCATCAAGGAGGTCCGCGCGATCACCGGCCTCGGCCTCAAGGAGGCCAAGGACCTCGTCGAGGGCGCTCCGAAGCCGGTCAAGGAAGGCATCGCCAAGGACGAGGCCGAGAAGATCAAGGGCCAGCTCGAGAAGGCCGGCGCCAAGGTCGAACTCAAGTAAGACGATGGCGGGCCGGCAGGCCCGCCACTTCCCGCCGGCCGGGCCCGCGAGGGCCGCAGGCGAGGGGCGGGGCCGACGGCCCGCGGGTTCCTGCCCGCGGGCTAAGGTCGCTTCGGCGACCCCCTCGGGATCCGGGTCAGCGATCCCCATATATTCGAAATCGGGTGGGGACCGCCGGCCTGCGGCGGTCCGGTCCTGGCGAGGTCATGATGCGGGAAGGCCTGCGTCCCTCCGGACCCCGAGACGCGGTGGATGAGGAGCGAGGTCACCTATGGCCAACACGCTGGTCGGTCGCAAGCGCATTCGCAAGTTCTTCGGCAAGATCCGGGAAGTCGCCGAGATGCCGAACCTCATCGAGGTCCAGAAGGCGTCCTACGACCAGTTCCTGATGGTGGACGAGCCTGAGGGCGGGCGTCCCGACGAGGGCCTGCAATCCGTCTTCAAGTCCGTCTTCCCGATCTCCGACTTCGCCTCGACGGCGCTGCTCGAATTCGTGCGCTACACCTTCGAGGCGCCGAAGTACGACGTCGACGAGTGCCGCCAGCGCGGCATCACCTTCGCCGCCCCGCTGAAGGTGACCCTGCGGCTGATCGTGTTCGACGTCGATCCCGATACCGGCGCGAAGTCGGTCAAGGACATCAAGGAGCAGGACGTCTACATGGGCGACATGCCCCTGATGACGGAGAACGGCACCTTCATCGTCAACGGGACCGAGCGCGTCATCGTCTCGCAGATGCACCGCTCGCCGGGCGTGTTCTTCGACCACGACAAGGGCAAGACCCACTCCTCGGGCAAGCTGCTGTTCGCGGCCCGCATCATCCCGTATCGCGGCTCGTGGCTCGACGTCGAGTTCGACGCCAAGGACATCGTCCACGCGCGCATCGACCGCAAGCGCAAGATCCCGGTCACCTCGCTGCTGTTCGCCCTCGGGCTGGACGGCGAGGAGATCCTCTCGACCTTCTACAACCACGTCGCCTACACCCGTGACGGGGCCGACTGGCGCGTGCCGTTCGACGCCGAGCGGATGAAGGGCCTGAAGGCCTCGAGCGACCTCATCGACGCCGATTCCGGCGAGGTGGTGCTGGAGGCCGGCAAGAAGCTGACCGCCCGCGCCGCGCGCCAGATCTCCGAGAAGGGCGTCAAGGCGCTGCGCGCGACCGACGAGGATCTCGTCGGCCAGTACGTCGCCGAGGACCTCGTCAACTACAAGACCGGCGAGATCTGGGCCGAGGCCGGCGACGAGATCTCCGAGAAGATGCTGAAGGCGCTGGAGGATGTCGGCGTCGCCGAGCTTCCGGTGCTCGACATCGACCACGTCAACGTCGGTCCCTACATCCGCAACACGCTCGCCGTCGACAAGAACTCGGCCCGCGAGGGCGCGCTGTTCGACATCTACCGGGTGATGCGTCCGGGCGAGCCGCCGACGCTCGAGACCGCGGAGGCGATGTTCCACTCGCTGTTCTTCGACGCGGAGCGCTACGACCTCTCGGCCGTCGGCCGCGTGAAGATGAACATGCGCCTCGACCTCGACGCCGCCGACACCGTGCGGACGCTGCGGCGCGAGGACATGCTGGCGGTGGTCAAGGCGCTGGTCGACCTGCGCGACGGCAAGGGCGAGATCGACGACATCGACCACCTCGGCAACCGCCGGGTGCGCTCGGTCGGCGAGCTGATGGAGAACCAGTACCGTCTGGGCCTCCTGCGCATGGAGCGCGCCATCAAGGAGCGGATGTCGTCGGTCGACATCGACACCGTGATGCCGCAGGACCTCATCAACGCCAAGCCGGCCGCGGCGGCGGTGCGCGAGTTCTTCGGCTCGTCGCAGCTGTCGCAGTTCATGGACCAGACCAACCCGCTCTCCGAGGTGACGCACAAGCGCCGCCTGTCGGCGCTCGGCCCGGGCGGTCTGACCCGCGAGCGCGCCGGCTTCGAGGTGCGCGACGTGCACCCGACCCATTACGGCCGCATCTGCCCGATCGAGACGCCGGAAGGCCCGAACATCGGCCTCATCAACTCGCTGGCGACCTTCGCCCGCGTGAACAAGTACGGCTTCATCGAGACCCCGTTCCGGCGCGTCCGCAACGGCGTCGTCACCGACGAGGTCGCGTACCTCTCGGCGATGGAGGAGGCGAAGTACCACGTCGCCCAGGCCAACGCCGCGATGGACGAGAACCGCAAGCTGACGGAGGACCTCGTGGTCTGCCGTCGCGCCGGCGAGGTCATCGTGGTCGGGCCCGAGCGCGTCGACCTCATGGACGTCAGCCCCAAGCAGCTCGTCTCGGTCGCCGCGGCGCTGATCCCGTTCCTCGAGAACGACGACGCCAACCGCGCGCTGATGGGTTCGAACATGCAGCGCCAGGCGGTGCCGCTGGTTCGCGCCGACGCGCCCTTCGTCGGCACCGGCATGGAGGCGGTGGTCGCCCGCGATTCCGGCGCGGCGATCGGCGCCCGGCGGGCGGGCATCATCGACCAGGTCGATGCCACCCGTATCGTCATCCGCGCCACCGACGAGGCCGACCCGTCCAAGCCCGGCGTCGACATCTACCGGCTGCACAAGTTCCAGCGCTCGAACCAGTCGACCTGCATCACGCAGAAGCCGCTGGTCCGCGTCGGCGAGGTGGTGAAGAAGGGCGACATCATCGCCGACGGTCCCTCGACCGAGTTCGGCGAGCTGGCGCTCGGCCGCAACGTCCTCGTCGCGTTCATGCCGTGGAACGGCTACAACTTCGAGGACTCGATCCTGCTCTCCGAGCGGATCGTGAAGGACGACGTGTTCACCTCGATCCACATCGAGGAGTTCGAGGTCTCGGCCCGCGACACCAAGCTCGGGCCGGAGGAGATCACCCGCGACATCCCGAACGTCTCGGAGGAGGCGCTCAAGAACCTCGACGAGGCCGGCATCGTCTACATCGGCGCCGAGGTCCATGCCGGCGACATCCTCGTCGGCAAGATCACGCCGAAGGGCGAGAGCCCGATGACGCCGGAGGAGAAGCTGCTCCGCGCCATCTTCGGCGAGAAGGCGTCCGACGTGCGCGACACCTCGCTCCGGGTCCCGCCCGGGGTCACCGGCACGATCGTCGAGGTCCGGGTGTTCAACCGCCACGGCGTCGACAAGGACGAGCGCGCCCAGGCGATCGAGCGCGAGGAGATCGAGCGTCTCGCCAAGGACCGCGACGACGAGCAGGCGATCCTCGACCGCAACACCTACGCCCGCCTCGCCGACGTGCTCGTCGGGCAGGCGCCGGTGGCCGGGCCGAAGGGCTTCAGGAAGGAGACCACGCTCACCCGTGAGCTGCTGGCCGACTACCCGCGCTCGCAGTGGTGGCAGTTCGCCGTGCTCGACGACCGTCTCATGACCGAGATGGAAGCGATGCAGAAGCAGTACGACGAGTCGAAGAAGCGCCTCGAGCAGCGCTTCCTCGACAAGGTCGAGAAGCTGCAGCGCGGCGACGAACTGCCCGCCGGCGTCATGAAGATGGTCAAGGTCTTCGTGGCGGTGAAGCGCAAGATCCAGCCCGGCGACAAGATGGCGGGCCGCCACGGCAACAAGGGTGTCGTGTCGCGGATCGTGCCGATCGAGGACATGCCGTTCCTCGAGGACGGCACGCATGCCGACATCGTGCTCAACCCGCTCGGCGTGCCGAGCCGGATGAACGTCGGGCAGATCCTCGAGACCCATCTCGGCTGGGCGGCGGCCGGCCTCGGCCGCCAGGTCGCGCAGGCGGTGGACGCCTACCTGCGCACCCAGGACGCGTCGCCGCTGCGCGACCGGATGGCCTCGATCTACAGCCCCTCGGAGCTGGAAGGTCTGTCCGATCACGAGCTGGCCGAGGTCGGCAACAACCTGCGCCGCGGCGTGCCGATGGCGACGCCGGTGTTCAACGGCGCCAAGGAAGCCGACATCGAGGCGATGCTGGAGATGGCCGGCCTCGACCGGTCGGGCCAGTCGACGCTCTACGACGGGCGCACCGGCGAGCCCTTCGACCGCAAGGTCACGGTCGGCTACATCTACATGCTGAAGCTGCACCACCTCGTCGACGACAAGATCCACGCCCGCTCGATCGGCCCGTACTCGCTGGTCACCCAGCAGCCGCTCGGCGGCAAGGCGCAGTTCGGCGGCCAGCGCTTCGGCGAGATGGAGGTGTGGGCGCTCGAAGCCTACGGCGCCGCCTACACGCTGCAGGAGATGCTGACGGTGAAGTCGGACGACGTCGCCGGCCGCACCAAGGTCTACGAGGCCATCGTGCGCGGCGACGACACCTTCGAGGCGGGCATCCCCGAGAGCTTCAACGTGCTCGTCAAGGAGATGCGCTCGCTCGGCCTCAACGTCGAGCTGACCAACTCGAAGAAGGCCGACAACGACCAGCTCGAGGCCCCGCCCGAGGCGGCCGAGTAAGCGCGGATCAAAAGCGGGCCGGCGTCCAGCCGCCGGCCCCTCCCCGACGTCCTGACCAGGACGCGCGGCCGGTGCCCCCTCGCGGCACCGGCCGTCTCCGGATTTCATTGCGGCGCGAGCCGCACGGCGGCGGCCCCCGGCCCAGGGGCTTCCCCGTCACAAGGAGCCGATCATGAACCAAGAGGTCATGAATCTTTTCAACCAGCAGGCTCAGCCTCAGAGCTTCGACCAGATCAAGATCTCGATCTCGTCGCCTGAGAAGATCCTGTCCTGGTCCTACGGCGAAATCAAGAAGCCCGAGACGATCAACTACCGCACGTTCAAGCCGGAGCGTGACGGGCTGTTCTGCGCCCGGATCTTCGGGCCGATCAAGGACTACGAGTGCTTGTGCGGCAAGTACAAGCGCATGAAGTACAAGGGCGTCATCTGCGAGAAGTGCGGCGTCGAGGTGACGCTGGCGCGCGTCCGGCGCGACCGCATGGGCCACATCGAGCTCGCGGCGCCCGTCGCCCACATCTGGTTCCTGAAGTCGCTGCCGAGCCGCATCGGCCTCTTGCTCGACATGGCGCTCAAGGACCTCGAGCGCATCCTGTACTTCGAGTCGTACTGCGTCATCGAGCCGGGCCTCACCCCCCTGAAGGAGCGTCAGCTCCTCTCGGAGGAGGAGTACCTGCGCGCGCAGGAGGAGTACGGCGAGGATTCGTTCACCGCGATGATCGGCGCGGAGGCGATCCGGCGCATCCTGCAGGAACTCGACCTCGACAGGATCGCGGCCGACCTGCGCGAGGAGATCGCCACCACCACCTCGGAGCTGAAGCCGAAGAAGCTGCTCAAGCGCCTCAAGATCATCGAGGCGTTCCAGATGTCGGGCAACCGTCCCGAGTGGATGATCCTGACCGTCGTGCCGGTGATCCCGCCGGACCTGCGCCCGCTCGTCCCCCTGGACGGCGGCCGCTTCGCGACGTCCGATCTCAACGACCTCTACCGCCGCGTCATCAACCGCAACAACCGCCTCAAGCGGCTGATCGAGCTGCGCGCGCCGGACATCATCATCCGCAACGAGAAGCGCATGCTTCAGGAGGCGGTCGATGCGCTGTTCGACAACGGCCGGCGCGGCCGCGTCATCACCGGCGCCAACAAGCGCCCGCTGAAGTCGCTCGCCGACATGCTGAAGGGCAAGCAGGGCCGGTTCCGCCAGAACCTGCTCGGCAAGCGCGTCGACTATTCCGGCCGCTCGGTCATCGTGGTCGGCCCGGAGCTGAAGCTGCACCAGTGCGGGCTGCCGAAGAAGATGGCGCTCGAACTGTTCAAGCCGTTCATCTACGCGCGCCTCGACGCCAAGGGCTTCTCGGCCACGGTGAAGCAGGCCAAGAAGCTCGTCGAGAAGGAGAAGCCGGAGGTCTGGGACATCCTGGACGAGGTGATCCGCGAGCATCCGGTGATGCTCAACCGGGCGCCGACCCTGCACCGCCTCGGCATCCAGGCGTTCGAGCCGAAGCTGATCGAGGGCAAGGCGATCCAGCTCCACCCGCTGGTCTGCGCCGCGTTCAACGCCGACTTCGACGGCGACCAGATGGCCGTGCACGTTCCGCTGTCGCTCGAGGCGCAGCTCGAAGCGCGCGTGCTGATGATGTCGACCAACAACATCCTGCACCCGGCCAACGGCGCGCCGATCATCGTGCCGTCGCAGGACATCGTGCTCGGCCTGTACTACCTCTCGATCGTCGCCGAGGGGATGCCGGGCGAGTTCAAGCCGAACAACCCGAAGAACCCGATGCAGGGCGTCTACGGCAACATCGGCGAACTGGAGCACGCGCTGGCCGCCAAGGCGATCACCCTGCACACCAAGATCAAGTGGCGCTGGAGGGGGCTGGACGCCGAGGGCGAGCCGGTCTCGCGCCTCTATGACACCACGCCGGGCCGGGTGATCCTGTCCAGCGTGCTGCCCAGGCACCGCAAGGTGCCCTTCGACGTCGTCAACAAGCTGATGACCAAGAAGGAGATCTCGGCGATGATCGACACCGTCTACCGCCACTGCGGTCAGAAGGAGTCGGTGATCTTCTGCGACCGCATCATGGGTCTCGGCTTCTCGCACGCGTTCAAGGCCGGCATCTCGTTCGGCAAGGACGACATGGTGGTGCCCGACAACAAGTGGGCGATCGTCGATGAGAACCGCGCGCTCGTGAAGGATTACGAGCAGCAGTACCAGGACGGCCTGATCACCCAGGGCGAGAAGTACAACAAGGTCGTGGACGCCTGGGCGAAGTGCTCGGACCGTCTGGCGGGCGAGATGATGAACCGCATCTCGTCGGTGCAGAAGGACGAGCACGGCGCCGACAAGCAGGTCAACTCGATCTACATGATGAGCCACTCGGGCGCCCGTGGCTCGCCGGCGCAGATGAAGCAGCTCGCGGCGATGCGCGGTCTGATGGCCAAGCCCTCGGGCGAGATCATCGAGACCCCGATCATCTCGAACTTCAAGGAAGGCCTGGACGTGCTCGAGTACTTCAACTCGACGCACGGCGCCCGCAAGGGCCTCGCCGACACCGCCCTGAAGACCGCGAACTCGGGCTACCTCACCCGTCGTCTCGTCGACGTGGCGCAGGACGCGGTCATCCGCGAGGTCGATTGCGGCACCGACAACGGCATCCGGATGCGCGCGATCATCGACGCGGGTCAGGTCGTCGCCTCGCTCGGCACCCGCATCCTCGGCCGCGCCACCGCCGAGGACCTCCACGCGCAGGACGGCTCGATCATCGTGCCGAAGGGCGTGACGATCGAGGAGAAACACCTGGAGCCGATCACCAGGGCCGGCATCCAGGAGGTGAAGATCCGCTCGGTCCTGGTCTGCGCGACCAAGAACGGCGTCTGCGCCACCTGCTACGGGCGCGACCTCGCCCGCGGCACGCCCGTCAACATGGGCGAGGCCGTCGGCGTCATCGCGGCGCAGTCGATCGGCGAGCCGGGCACCCAGCTCACGATGCGCACCTTCCACATCGGCGGCGCGGCCCAGATCGCCGACTCGTCGTTCATCGAGTCGAGCTTCGAGGGCACCGTGCGGATCCGCAACCGCGGCCTCGCCCGGAACTCGGACGGCGACCTCGTCGCCACCGGCCGCAACGTGGCGGTGGTGATCGTCGGGCCGGACGGCACCGAGCGGGCGGTCCACCGCCTGCAATACGGTGCCCGCGTGCGGGTCGACGAGGGCGACACGATCAAGCGCGGCCAGCGCATCGCCGAGTGGGACCCCTACACCCGGCCGATCCTGACCGAGGTCGACGGCGTCGTCGCCTACGAGGACCTGATCGACGGCCAGTCGATCACCGAGACCACCGACGAGTCGACCGGCATCGCCAAGCGCGTCGTCATCGACTGGCGCGGCTCGGCGCGGACCGCCGACCTGCGTCCGGCGATCGTGATCCACGACCAGAACGGCAAGGTGCTGAAGCTGCCCCGCGGCGCCGACGCCCGCGCCCTGCTGCCGGTGGAGGCGATCATCGGCGTCGATCCGGGCACCCGGGTCAAGGCCGGCGACATCCTCGCCCGCGTCTCGTCGGAGAGCGCCAAGACCCGCGACATCACCGGCGGTCTGCCGCGGGTGGCGGAGCTGTTCGAGGCGCGCCGTCCGAAGGACGCGGCGATCATCGCCGAGAAGTCGGGCACGATCTCGTTCGGGCGCGACTACAAGAACAAGCGCCGCCTGACGCTGACGCCGCACGACGGGTCGGAGCCGGTCGAGTACCTGATCCCCAAGGGCAAGCACATCCACTTGCAGGACGGGGACGTGGTCGAACTCGGCGACTTCATCGTCGACGGCAACCCGGCGCCGCACGACATCCTGGCGATCAAGGGCGTCGAGGAGCTGGCCGCCTACCTCGTCAACGAGATCCAGGAGGTCTATCGGCTCCAGGGCGTGTCGATCAACGACAAGCACATCGAGGTCATCGTCCGGCAGATGCTGCAGAAGGTCGAGATCACCGACGGCGGCGATTCCGACATCCTCAGCGGCGACCAGATCGACCGGACCGAACTGGCGGACCTGAACGAGAAGCTCCTCGCCGAGGGCAAGAAGCCGATCCAGGGCGTTCCGGTCCTGCTCGGCATCACCAAGGCGTCGCTGCAGACGAAGTCGTTCATCTCCGCGGCCTCGTTCCAGGAGACCACCCGCGTCCTCACCGAGGCGGCGGTCAACGGCAAGGTCGACACGCTGGAGGGCCTGAAGGAGAACGTCATCGTCGGGTCGCTGATCCCGGCGGGGACGGGTGCGATCATCTCCGACATCAAGTCGGTGGCGCGCCGTCGCGACGAACTCATCATGGCGCAGAAGACCGCCGAGAGCGGCGTCGAGCAGTTGCCCGCCGCCGAGTGAGGCAAGTGGGACCCCGCCCTCGGGCGGGCTCCGCGACCAGTGTCAGGGCCGGCGTCTCCGCGAGGGGGCGCCGGCTTTTTCGTCGGCGTGCTCGGCATCGCACCCTTGCCGATCCGGGCGGTCGTGGCTCGCTCCCCGCGGCTCCGGCGCCTGCCAGGGATAGGCGGTCACGAACCGCCCGACCGCCTCGGATGGCGGAACCTGCCCGACTGATACGGAATCCGGAAGATCGCTTCCGGATTCCGTATCACCAGCCCGCGCGGCGGAGCTTCGCTCCGCACGCATGAGCGAAGCCGATGTCCGCATCGCCGAGCGATCAATCGAAAATCGTATGAGAGAGCAGGGCCTGGGCGAGCCGCCCTGGTCACGGCTCGATCACCAGCTCCACCCGGTCGGCCACGAACAGGCTGCGGGTGACCTGGATGCGGGCGCCCTGCGGATCGACGTTGACGCTCGACACCGCCAGCAGCACCCGGCCGGGGGCGACGTCGAGGCGGGCGGCCTCCTCGGCGGTCGCCGGGCGCGCGCCGATCCGGGTCGAGAGCCGGCTGTAATCCGGGAGGCCGTGCGCCGCGTAGGCCCGGGTGATCGAGCCGAGTTCGGCGTAGCGGCGGTCGAAGCCGGCGAAGCGCGGCAGCGGCAGGCAGGTCCGGGCGGTCGAGAGCGGTACGCCGTCGGCACGGTGGATGGTGAGCAGTTCGAGGATCGGTTCGCCCGGCGCGACCCCCAGGGCGTCCGCGGTCGCCGCATCCGCCGGGACCGCGGCGGCGGCCAGCAGATCGCCCCACGCCTCGCGCCCGGCCTGCGACACGATCTCGGAGAAGCGCGTCTTGCGGCCGATCGGGTAGGCGAGGCGGGGCGCCTCGACGAAGGTGCCGCGCCCCTGCGCCGCCCGCACCAGCCCGCGTTCCGCCAGCACGGCGAGGGCCCGCCGCACCGTGTGACGGTTCACCCCGAACCGCGCCGCCAGAGCCGTCTCGGTCGCCAGTTGGGCGCCGGCGGCGAGGCGGCCGGCCTCGATGTCGGCGGCCAGCTCGTCGGCGATCTGCCGCCAGGCCGCCAAGCCCTCGCCGCGGCGCAGGGCCGTCACCCGATCGTCGCCGGATCGATCCATATCGTCATCCAAACTTCGTTTGCATCCGTGATGGTGGTTGTCTATACTATTAGACGAATCAGGAGGTCATCGACGCGATGATGCCCGAACCCGACAGCACGCGGAACGAGGCGCCCGGCGCCCGGCGCGCCGTGATGGCGCTGTGCGCCCTTGCCAGCCCGGCCGAGTTGCGGGCCGCCCTCGTCGCGGCGGAAGCTCCGACCGATGCCGAGGACCTGCGTCCGCCCGAAACCGGGCTGGTGATGGCCCGGGGCCGCATCGGCGGCGACGGGCGGCGCTTCAATCTAGGCGAGGTCACGGTGACCAGGGCGGCGGTGCGGCTGGAAGAGGGCGAGACCGGCTTCGCCTACCATCTCGGCCGCGACCGCGAGAAGGCGCGCCTCGCCGCGATCCTCGACGCGGTGTGGCAGCAGCCCGACCGCCGCCACGCCGTCGAGCGCGCCCTCGCACCAGTCGCGGCCCGCGAGGCGGCGGCGCGGCAGGCGCAGGAGCGCCGCACCGCGGCGACGCGGGTCGACTTCTTCACCCTGGCGCGGGGAGAGGATTGATGGCGCTCGCCCGCGGCTTCGCCGATCCCGTCCACGATGCGCAGGGCGCCTTCCGCGCCGTGCTCGACGCCCTCGCCCGGCCGGGGCTGGTGCGGGCGCTGCCCGCCGCCCTCGCCCCGCCGACGCCGCTGACGCCGGAACTCGCGGCGATCGCGCTGGCGCTGGCCGATGCCGACGCGCCGCTCTGGCTCGACGGCCCTCTGGCGGGCGCGCCAGAGGTGGCGGAGTTCCTGCGCTTCCACACCGGCGCCCGCCTCGTCGCCGACCCCGCCGAGGCGGCCTTCGCGCTCGTCGCCGACTCCGCCGCCTGCCCGGACTTCTCGGTCTTCGCGCAGGGGAATCCGGCCTATCCCGACCGCTCGACGACGCTCGTCCTCGCCGTCCGGCACCTCGCCGAGGGGCAGGGCTTCGCCTTCGACGGGCCCGGCATCCGCGGCCGGGTCCGGCTCGACGCCGATCCGCTCCCGGCGGCGTTCGCGGCGCGGTGGTCGGCCAACCATGCCCTGTTCCCCCGCGGGATCGACCTGCTGCTGACCGCCCCCGGCCGGGTCGCCGGGCTGCCGCGCACGGCGCGCGTGCTGGAGGGGTGATCCGATGTACGTGGCCGTCAAGGGCGGCGAGGCCGCCATCGCCAACGCCCACCGCCTCCTCGCCGAGGCCCGCCGCGGCGACCCCGCCGTGCCGGAGATCGGCGTCGATCAGATCGCCGGGCAGCTCGCGCTGCTGGTCGACCGGGTGATGACCGAGGGCTCGCTCCACGACCGCGACCTCGCGGCGCTTGCCCTCAAGCAGGCCCGCGGCGACCTGATCGAGGCGGTGTTCCTCGTCCGGGCCTACCGCACGACCCTGCCGCGCTTCGGCGCCTCCGAGCCCCTCGACACCGGCGCGATGCGCCTCGCCCGGCGGGTCTCGGCGACCTACAAGGACCTGCCCGGCGGGCAGGTGCTCGGCCCGACCTTCGACTACACCCACCGGCTGATCGACTTCGCGCTCGCGGCGGAAGGGGCGCCCGAGCCGGCGGCGCAGGCCGACCCGGCCCCCGACGCGGCCCACGCGCCGCGGGTCGCCGACCTGCTCGGGCAGGACGGGCTGATCGAGGCGTCGCCTCCCGACGAGGGCGCGCCGGTCGGCGACCTCACCCGCGAGCCGCTCGACTTCCCGGCCGACCGCGACCTGCGCCTCCAGGCGCTCGCCCGCGGCGACGAGGGCTTCGTGCTGGCGCTGGCCTACTCGACCCAGCGCGGCTACGGCCGCACCCACCCGTTCGTCGGCGAGATCCGGGTCGGCGAGGTCGAGGTCGAGTTCGTGCCCGAGGAGCTCGGCTTTCCGGTGCCGCTCGGGCGCCTGACGGTCACGGAGTGCCAGACGGTGAACCAGTTCCACGGCAGCGCCGCCGAGGCGCCGCGCTTCACCCGCGGCTACGGCCTCGCCTTCGGCCACAGCGAGCGCAAGGCGATGGCGATGGCCCTGGTCGATCGCGCGCTCCGGGCCGACGAGCTCGGCGAGGCGAGCGGGGCCCCGGCCCAGGACCAGGAATTCGTGCTCGCCCATTGCGACGCGCTCCAGGCGACCGGCTTCGTCGAGCACCTGAAGCTGCCGCACTACGTCGACTTCCAGGCCGAGCTGGAACTGGTGCGCCGGATGCGCGCCGAGCACGCGGCGGCCACGCAGGAGGCTGCGGAATGACCCCCCAGGTCCGGGCCGCCGAAACCGGCTACAACTTCGCCTATCTCGACGAGGCGACCAAGCGGATGATCCGCCGCGCCATCCTCAAGGCGGTGGCGATCCCCGGCTATCAGGTGCCGTTCGCCGCCCGCGAGATGCCGATGCCCTACGGCTGGGGCACCGGCGGCGTGCAGGTCACGGCGGCGATCCTCGGCCGGAACGACGTGCTCAAGGTCATCGACCAGGGCTCCGACGACACCACCAACGCGGTCTCGATCCGGGCGTTCTTCGCCCGCACCGCCGGGGTCGCGGTGACGACCCGCACCCGCGACGCCACGGTGATCCAGACCCGCCACCGCATCCCGGAGGCGCCGCTCGCCGAGGGGCAGGTGCTGGTCTACCAGGTGCCGATCCCCGAGCCGCTGCGCTTCCTCGAACCGCGCGAGACCGAGACGCGCCAGCTCCACGCGCTCGCCGAGTACGGGCCGATGCACGTCAAGCTCTACGAGGACATCGCCCGGCACGGCCACATCGCCACCACCTACGCCTACCCGGTCGAGGTCGCCGGCCGCTACGTGATGGACCCGTCGCCGACGCCGAAATTCGACAACCCGAAGATGGACGATTGCCCGGCGCTGCAACTGTTCGGCGCCGGGCGCGAGAAGCGGATCTACGCGGTGCCGCCCTACACAAGGGTGCGCAGCCTCGACTTCGAGGACCATCCGTTCCGGGTCCAGCATTTCGAGCACCCTTGCGCCCTGTGCGGCGCCCGCGACGTCTATCTCGACGAGGTGCTGACCGACGATGCCGGCGGGCGGATGTTCGTCTGCTCCGACACCGACCATTGCGAGGCCCGCCGCGAGGCCGGCCACCGGGGGGAGGGCGCGTGATGACCACAGAGGACGACGCGCCCCTGCTCCGCGTCGAGGGGCTGACCAAGCATTACGGCCACCGGCTCGGCTGTGCCGACGTCTCGTTCGACCTCCATCCCGGCGAGGTGCTGGCGGTGGTGGGCGAATCGGGCGCGGGCAAGTCGACCCTGCTGTCGCTGATCGCCGGCGAGGCGGCCGCCGATGCCGGGCGGGTGCGCTTCCGCCTGCGCGACGGGCGGCTCGCCGACCTCGCCGGCTTGAGCGAGGCCGAGCGGCGGGCCCTGATGCGCACCGACTGGGGCTTCGTGCGCCAGGACGCGACAAGGGGCCTGCGGATGGGCGTCTCGGCCGGCGGCAATGTCGGCGAGCGGCTGATGGGGGTCGGCTGGCGCCATTACGGCGAGATCCGAAGCAGCGCGCTCGACTGGCTGCGCAGGGTCGAGATCGGGGCAGACCGCATCGACGACCATCCCGGCAGCTTCTCCGGCGGCATGCGCCAGCGGCTCCAGATCGCCCGCAACCTCGTCACCGGCCCGCGGCTGCTGCTGATGGACGAGCCGACCTCGGGCCTCGACGTCTCGGTCCAGGCGCGCCTGCTCGACCTGATCCGGGGGCTCGTCGCCGAACTCGGCGTCGCGGTGGTCATCGTCACCCACGACCTCGCGGTCGCCCGCCTGCTGTCGCACCGGGTGATGGTGATGCGCGGCGGGGGCGTCATCGAGACCGGCTTGACCGACCGGGTGCTCGACGACCCGTCCGAGCCCTATACCCAGCTCCTCGTCGCCTCGGTGCTCGCCGCATGACCGCGCTCCTCAGCTTCGAGAACGTCCACAAGGCGTTCACCCTGCACCTGCGCGGCGGGCTGCGGCTGCCGGTGGTCGAGGGCGCGAGCTTCTCGGTGCATCCCGGCGAGTGCGTCGTCCTCGGCGGCCCGTCGGGGGCCGGAAAGTCCTCGCTCCTGAAGATCGCCTGCGGCAACTACCGCTGCGACCACGGACGCGTGCTCGTGCGCGACGGCGACGCGACGGTCGACATCGTCGCCGCCGCGCCGCGCCGGATCATCGCCCTGCGCCGGACCGTCGTCGCCTCGGTGACGCAGTTCCTGCGGGTGATCCCGCGGGTCGGCGCCCGCGAGGTCGTGGCGGCGGCCGGGCGCGAGGCCGGGCTGGCGCCGCAGGAAGCATCCACCCGCGCCGCCGACCTGCTCGCCCGCCTCAACCTGCCCGAGCGGCTGTGGGACCTGCCGCCGGCCACCTTCTCGGGCGGCGAGCAGCAGCGGGTGAACATCGCCCGCGGGCTGGTCGGCGACCACCCGCTCCTGCTCCTCGACGAGCCGACCGCCTCGCTCGACGCCGTCAACCGCGCCGTGGTGATCGACCTGATCCGCGCCCGGCAGGCGGCGGGGGCCGGGGTGCTCGGCATCTTCCACGACGCCGACGTGCGGGACGCGGTCGCGACCCGGATCGTCGACGTCACCCGCTTCCACCCCCGTCAGGCCGCCTGACGCGCGAGGCCGCTCATGACCGACATGCTGATCGAGAACGCGACCCTGGTGCTGCCCGACCGGGTGCAGCACGGCTGGCTCGCGGTGACGGACGGCCGCATCGCCGAGATCGGCGAGGGAAGGGCGCCGGAGCGCGGCCTCGACCTCGGCGGCGACACCCTGATCCCGGGCCTCGTCGAACTCCACACCGACCACCTCGAGAGCCACTACGTGCCGCGGCCGAAGGTGCGCTGGCACCCCCTCGCCGCGGTGATCGCCTACGACGCCCAGATCGCCGCCTCCGGCATCACCACGGTGTTCGATTCCCTGCGCGCCGGCAGCGAGCCCGACGACAGCGGGCTCGGCCGCGACCTGATGCGGCTCGCCGAGGCGATCGAGGCCGGGCGCGAGGCCGGGTTGCTGCGGGTCGATCACCGGGCGCATCTGCGCTGCGAGCTGCCGTGCCCGGACGTGGTCGAGTCGGTGACGGCCTTCGCGGCGCGCCTGCCGGTCGGGCTGATCTCGCTGATGGACCACACCCCGGGCCAGCGCCAGTTCCGCGACATCGAGAAGTACTACATCTACGCCCGCCGCAGCGGCCGGACCCTGGACGAGATCCGGGACGCGACCGCGGCCAAGATCCGCGACGGGCGCGCCCTCAACGCGGCGAACCGCCCGGCGATCGTCGCGATGGCGCGGGCTGCCGGCATCGCGCTGGCGAGCCACGACGACACGACCCTCGACGACGTGGCGCAGTCGCGCGACGAGGGCGTGGCGGTGGCCGAGTTCCCGACCACGATCGAGGCCGCCGAGGCGTGTCATGCCGCTGGCATCACCGTGATGATGGGGGCGCCCAACCTCATCCGCGGCGGCTCGCATTCCGGCAACGTCGCCGCCGCGACCCTGGCCAGGGCCGGGCTCCTCGACATCCTGTCCTCCGACTACGTGCCGGCGAGCCTGCTGATGGCGGCCTTCGCCCTGCCGGAACAGGGCGGCATCCCGCTGCCGCAGGCGATCGCCACCGTGACCGCCAACCCGGCCCGGGCGACCGGGCTCGACGACCGCGGCGCCCTGGCGCCGGGCCTGCGGGCCGACCTCGTGCGGGTGCAGGTCGCCGCCGGCATCCCGGTGGTGCGCCGGGTCTGGCGCGGCGGCGCGCAGGTGGCGTGATGGCCGGCGGCTTCGTCCTCGTCGTCGGGCCGAGCGGCGCCGGCAAGGACACCCTCATCGGGCTCGCCCGCGACGCCCTGCGGGACGCGCCCGGCTACGCCTTCCCGCGGCGCCTGGTGACCCGCCCGGCCTCCGAGCACGAGGACAACGAGGCCATCGACGAGGCCGCCTTCGCCCGCGGCGAGGCCGAGGGGGCCTTCGCCCTGTCGTGGCGCGCCCACGGCCTCGGCTATGCTTTGCCGGCTTCGCTCGTCGGTCTGGCGGAGGCCGGCGCGGTGGTCGTCTGCAACGTCTCGCGGCGGGTGGTCGCCGAGGCGCGGGCGTGCCTGCCGGCGGTGACGGTGGTCGAAGTCACGGCGCCCCCCGAGGTGCTGGCCCGGCGCCTCGCCGCCCGCGGCCGGGCCGAGGACGGCGACCTCGCGGCCCGCCTCGCGCGCACGGTGCGGATCCGCGCCGACGTCACCGTGGTCAACGACGGTGCGCCGGAGGTCGGGGCGGCGGTGCTCGTCGATCACCTGCGCGCCCGCGCCCGCGGGTGACGGCGGGCGCTCGGCGCATGGAGGATCGGCATGCCGGGGCTCCGTCCGCCGGGGCGCCCGCCCGCTGGACGGCGCGGTCGCCAGGGTCGTCGCCGACCTGCCGCAGAGGAGCCGCTGCCGGGATCGCGGCGCCATCGCCGCAAGGCGGGCCACCAGCGGAGGAAATCATCCGCGCCGGGATGGTTGGTCGGCAAAATCGACCGCACAGGGTGGCTGACTTGCCAAATAACTGATTCCGCTCATGATCCTGGGGCCCTTTGGGGCGTTGCTGCGAGTGCATCGGGCACCTGAGGTGCCGCATCGTGGAAATCGGAAGGACAGGATGAGCGAGCCGCGTGAGACCGAATTGAAGCTGGAGATCGAGGGCTCCGACGTCGCGGCCCTGAAGACCCATCCGGCTCTGGGCGGCGGGGATTGGGCCGCGCGGTCCCTGCGCTCGGTCTACTTCGATACGAAGGACGACGATCTGCGCGGGGCGGGATACGCACTGAGGGTGCGCCAGGACGGCGACGGCTACGTCCAGACGCTGAAGGGGCCGGGCGCCTCCGTCGCCGGCCTGTTCGACCGGCCGGAATGGGAATGGGCGGTGCTGGGTCCCGAGCCCGAGCTGGACCGGCTCTCCGGCACGCCGGCGGGTGAACTGGTCCGCAAGGCGTCCGTGGCGCCGCTCTTCTCCGTCGAGGTCGAGCGCGCGACCCGGGTGGTCACCCATGGCGGATCGCAGATCGAGATCGCGCTCGACCGGGGGCGTGCCGCCGGGGTCGACCGGGCCGGCGACTACGCGGCCATCAGCGAGGTCGAACTCGAACTGAAGGACGGCTCGTCCGCCGACCTGTTCGGCCTCGCCCGCGCCATCGCCGCGACGGTGCCGCTGCGCCTCGGGGTACTCACCAAGGCGGAGCGCGGCGATGCCCTGCGGCGCGAGCGCCTCGGACGGTTCAGCAAGGCGGAGACGCTGCATCTCGATCCCGGGGCCAGTGCCGCCGAGGCGTTCCAGGCGATCGCGCATGCCTGCCTGCGCCACATGCGGATCAACGAGGATGCCCTGCTGGCCCATCGCGAGCCGGAGGCGCTGCACCAGCTCCGCGTCTCCCTGCGGCGCCTGCGCTCGGCGGTGTCGCTGTTCGGCGACCTGGTCGAGGATGCGCGCACGCCCGACCTCGTCGCGACGCTCAAGCGGCTCAGCGAGCCGTTCGGCGATACCCGCAACCTCGACGTGTTCCTGGCCAAGACGCTGCCGGCCGAGCGGGAGCGGCGTCCCGACGAGGCCGGCCTGCTCGCCCTGGAGAAGCACCTCCAGGCCGAGCGGCTGAAGGCCTATGACGGCGTGGTCGCGGTGCTGAATTCGGCGGAGTGGCGCGGCTTCGTCCTCGACCTGATGACCTGGGTCGAGACCGGCGACTGGCTGTCGCAGTCCCGCGCCACGGGCACGCCGGCGCGCGCCTTCGCCACCGAGGTGCTGGAGAAGCGCCGCCGGCAGGTGAAGAAGCGCGGCCGCCACCTCGACGAGCTCGACCCCGAGGCGCGCCACCGCGTGCGCATCGCGGCGAAGAAGCTGCGCTACGGCTCCGAGTTCTTCGGCAGCCTCTACACCGGCAGGAAGGCGGCCAAGCGCCACAAGGCGTTCGTTTCCGCCCTGTCAGACCTTCAGGACCACCTCGGCGACCTCAACGACATCGCCACGGCGCACACCCTGGCGGCCGATCTGCCGCCCCAGGCCGGAGCACCGGCCTCCGCCCTGTTCGCGGCCGGCCTGACGACGGCCGACAACGAGACGCGGACCGCGAAGCTGCTGAAGCACGCTGCCGCCGCGCACGAGGCGCTGGTCGACGTCAGGCCGTTCTGGCGCTGACGCCGGTGACGCGGCCGGGGTTCAGGGCGCCTGGACCTCGGCCACGGGTTCCTCGCCCGCGACGGTCTCGTGGGTCAGCCCCCAGGCACAGAGCAGGACGGCGCTGCCGAGAAGGGCGACCGGGAGGGTGAGGGCGAGAAGAGGGTGATGATGCGGAGGGGTGGTCATCTGCGCCTCCCGTCACGGGTGGTTCCGATCCGGAACCTGCAAGCTGCAGACCAACTCCGCTCACGCGGATCGGCTCCATTGAGGCCGTTCGAACGCCGAAAGGCGCTCCGCGAGGCTTTTCCTCCGAGCGCCGTGACGATCACTGTATGAACCGGGAAATTCTGGTCGGAGTGGCAGGATTTGAACCTGCGACCCCCACGTCCCGAACGTGGTGCGCTACCAGACTGCGCTACACTCCGAACCGCGCCGGCTGCCGCCGACGAAGGGGCTTATAGCGATGCCTCCTCCGGGCCGCAAGCGGGTCGGGCCGGAAAACTGCCGAGTTTTTTTCCGGGTGCCGACGGGGCCGTGGACGCTCCACCAGGACGCTTGCGCGGTCCGGCCGGTCACAACATTGTCGTCCGCGCCGCGTCCTCCATCTGAGGCAGCGGATGGTGCGATGAACGGATCAGGTGTGAGCGACAACGACGGGCATGACGGCGGGCCGCACCGGACCGGAACCGAGCGGGTGGTGCACCATCGGCACTCGGCCACCGTGACGCGTCCCGGCCTCGACGAACGCGGCAGCGTGTTCTTCGCCGCCGTCGAGATGACGCGGATGCCGATGATCATCACCGACCCGCGGCAGGCCGACAACCCGATCATCTTCGCCAACCGGGCGTTCCAGGATCTCACCGGCTACGAGGAGGCCGAGATCGTCGGCCGCAACTGCCGCTTCCTCCAGGGGGCGCAGACCAACCGGGAGACGGTGCGCGAACTGCGCGAGGCGGTCGCGGCGCAGGCCTCGGTCTCGACCGAGATCCTGAACTACAAGCGCGACGGCACGCCGTTCTGGAACGGCATCTTCATCGGTCCGGTCTGCGACGAGGCCGGCGACCTGCTGTACTATTTCGCCTCGCAGCTCGACATCACCCGCCGGCGCAACTCCGAGCAGGCGTTCCGTCAGGCGCAGAAGATGGAGGCGATCGGCCAGCTCACCGCCGGCCTCGCCCACGACTTCAACAACCTGCTCCAGGTGATTTCCGGCAACCTCGAGATGGCGCGCGGCCACGTCAGCGCCGACCGGCCGCTGCGGCAGATCGCCAACGCCGCCCGGGCGGCGGAGCGGGGCGCCAAGCTGACGAAGCAACTCCTCGCCTTCGCCCGCAAGACGCGGCTGGAGCCCCGGGCGCTCGGCCTCAACGCCCTGGTGCTCGCCTTCGCGGAGGTGATCGAGAACACCCTCGGCGCCGGCATCGTCCTGCGGCTCGAACTGACGCCCGGGCTGCCGCCGACGATGCTCGACCGCACCCATCTCGAGATGGCGCTGCTCAACGTCCTCATCAACGCCCGCGACGCGATGCCGGAGGGAGGACCCGTCACCATCATCACCGAGGCGGTGGAGATCGGCTCCGGGGACCAGGGGCTGAAGCCCGGCGCCTACGTGCGGCTGCGGGTCCGCGACGAGGGGGAGGGGATGCCCGCCCACGTCGCCGAGCGCGCCACCGAGCCGTTCTTCTCGACCAAGGGGCCGGGCAAGGGCACCGGGCTCGGCCTCGCGATGGTGCACGGCTTCGTGCAGCAATCCCTCGGGCGGCTGACGATCGACAGCAGGCCGGGCGGCGGCACCACGGTGGCGATGCTGTTCCCGGCCTCGGTCTCCGGCGAGGCCGGAGAGTCCGCCTCGGACGGCGGCGCCGATCCGCGGATCGGCAACGAGACCATCCTGGTGGCGGAGGACAGCGACGACGTCCGGACCCTGGCGCGGGACTACCTGGAGAGCCTCGGCTACCGCGTCCTCCTCGCCCGGGACGGCGACGAGGCGCTGCGGGTGGTCGAGGCCGGCACCGCCTTCGACCTGTTGTTCTCCGACATCGTCATGCCGGGCAGCCTCAACGGGTTGCGGCTGGCCGAGGAGGCGCGCCGGCTCCGGCCCGGACTGCCGGTCCTGCTGACGACGGGCTACAACGAGGAGTTGGTGGCGGAGGGCCCGCTGGCGCCGACCATGGACGTCCTCGGCAAGCCCTACCGCAAGGCCGAGCTGGCCGACCGGATCCGCGCCGCCCTGGATCGGGGCGGTGCGGCGCGGCCCGTGCCCGGCGAGCCGCACCACGGCTGACGCCGCAACCCTGCCGCGCGCGCCGCACCCGCTTGACGTGCCGCCGGCGGCCACGAACATAAGAGGGAGGCCCGTGAGTTCGCCACCCATGATCACCAGCGAGACCGACATCCTCTCCGCCGCCGAGTCGTGGCGCGGCGCCGGGCGCGGCGTCGCGCTGGCCACGGTCATCGAGACCTGGGGCTCGGCACCGCGCCCGGTCGGAAGCCATCTCGTCGTCGACGAGGAGGGCAACTTCCTCGGCTCCGTCTCGGGCGGCTGCGTCGAGGGCGCGGTCATCACCGAGGCGGCCGAGGTGATCGAGGACGGCCGGCCCCGGGTGCTCGAATTCGGCGTCGCCGACGAGACCGCGTGGCGGGTCGGCCTGTCCTGCGGCGGCCGCATCCGCGTCCTGGTCGAACGGGTCGAGTGAGGCGCCGGCCATGAAGCTCGATCTCCTGCGCCGTCTCAACCTCGAACGGGCCGCCCGCCGGGCGGCGATCCTCGTCACCGCCGTCGGGGGCGACGAGCAGCGGCTGGTGCGCGAGGAGGAGGCCGCCGGAGACCCGCTCTCGGACGAGCTGCTGGCGCGGCTGCGCTCCGGCCGCAGCGGCCTCGTCGAGACCGCGGCCGGGCCGCACTTCCTCACCGTGCAGGTGCCGCCGCCGCGCCTGATCCTGATCGGCGCCGTGCATATCAGCCAGGGCCTCGCGCCGATGGCGGCGGCGGTCGGTCTCGACGTCACGGTGATCGATCCGCGCACCGCCTTCGCGACGCCCGAGCGGTTCCCCGCCGTGCCGCTGATCGCCCAGTGGCCGGACGAGGCCCTGGCCGGGATCGCGCCGCTCGACCGCTACACCGCCGTCGCCGCCCTGACCCACGACCCGAAGATCGACGATCCCGCACTGGTCGCGGCGCTGAGGGCCGAGTGCTTCTACGTCGGCGCCCTCGGCTCGCGGAAGACCCACGCCCGGCGCGTCGAGCGACTCGCCGAGGCCGGACTGCCCGCGGACGCGATCGGGCGCATCCGGGCGCCGATCGGCCTCGACATCGGCGCGGTCAGCCCGGCCGAGATCGCGGTCTCTGTCCTGGCCGAAATCGTCGCCGCCCTGCGCCAGGGGCCACGCCGGGCTCCGGCGTGAGGTTCGGGCCGGTTCCGGTCGCGCAGGCCGTGGGGCTGATCGCGGCGCATTCCGTCCGCGCCGGCGACGTGGTGGTGCGCAAGGGGCGCCCGATCGGGGACGGGGAGGCCCGTGCCCTGGCGGCGTCCGGCCTCGACGAGATCGTGGCCGTGGCGCTGGAGCCCGGGGACGTGTCCGAGGATGAGGCCGCCGGCCGGCTCGCCGCGGCCAGCGCCGGGCCGGGCCTGGAGGTCGCGCCGCCCTTCACCGGCCGGGCCAACCTTCACGCCACGCGGGCCGGCGTGCTCTCCATCGCCCGGGGAACGATCGACGCCGTCAACGCCGTCGACGAGGCCGTCACCCTCGCCACCCTGGCGCCGTTCAAGCCGGTGGTGGCGGGCGAGATGGTCGCGACCGTGAAGATCATTCCCTACGCGGTGCCGGGGGCGGTCCTCGACCGGGCGCTGGCCGCGATCCCGCAGCCCCCGCTCGCCGTGGCGCCGTACCGCCTGAGCCGGGTGGCGGCGATCTCGACGCTGTTGCCGGGGCTGAAGGCGAGCGTGGTCGACAAGACGCTGCGGGTGCTGGGCGAGCGGCTGGCGCCGGCCGGGGCGGGGGTCGTCGCCGACAGCCGGATCCCGCACGCGGCCGGCGCGGTGGCCGAGGCCCTGGGACAGGCCGTCGAGGGGGGCGCCGAACTGGCGATCGTGTTCGGGGCCTCGGCCATCGCCGACCGGCGCGACGTGATCCCGGCCGGGATCGAGGCGGCTGGCGGCACGGTCGAGCATCTCGGGATGCCGGTCGATCCCGGCAACCTGCTGCTGCTCGGGCGCCTCGGGGCGATGCCGGTGATCGGCGCGCCGGGCTGCGCCCGCTCGCCGAAGGAGAACGGCTTCGACTGGGTGCTGCACCGGTTGCTCGCCGGGCTGCCGGTGACGCGGGCGGACGTCATCGGCCTCGGCGTCGGCGGTTTGCTGATGGAGATCGTGTCGCGGCCGCAGCCCCGCGGTGGCGAGGACAGCGAGGACGAGGCGTGAGCGGCCGCGGGGCCGTGGGGATCGTCGTCCTGGCGGCGGGGCTCGGCAGCCGATTCGGCCCCGCGCCGAAGCTCCTTGCCTCCCTCGACGGACGCCCCCTCGTCCGCCACGCTGCCGAGGCCGCCCTGGCGGCGGATCTCGGCCCGGTCGTGGCGGTGCTCGGCCACGAGGCGGCGAGGGTGTCGGCGGTGCTGGACGACCTGGCGCTGTGCCCCGTCGTCAATCCCCGCTTCGGCGAGGGGCTGTCGACCTCGGTCCGGGCCGGCCTCTCGGCCCTGCCGGGGGAGGTCGCGGCGGCGATCGTGCTCCTCGGGGACATGCCGCGGGTCGCGCCGGACCTGCTGCGGGATCTCGCGGCGGCGTTCGAGGCGGCGGAACGGAAGCCGGCGGCGGTGGTGCCGGTGCGGGACGGACGGCGCGGCAACCCGGTCCTGCTCAACCGGCACCGCCTCTCGGCCGAGATCGAGGCCCTGTCCGGAGATCGCGGCTTCGGTCCGCTCCTCGCCGGACGCGCCGACGTGCTGGAATGGCCGGTGCGCGCCGAGGGCGTGCTGATCGACGTCGATACTCCCGAGGCGCTCGCACGCCTCTCGCCAGGAGCCTGAGCCGAGGACGGCGACGCGGCTCGCCGTCATACGAAATCCGTATGATCGCTCGGCGATCCCTACGGGATCGTGGCGATGGCTGCGCAATCGCTTCGCGATGCGGAAACCGGCTTCGCTCACTGGTGTACCTTGCGGCTGTTGGATGCGGGGCTCGCTGCGAGGCGGCCTCATGTCCGACAGCCCGAGCCTCTGGCGTGACGGCCTGCTTCGCTTGCCGCGCGACGGCCCGCCTGAGACCCGCCGCACGGCAGGGGCCGGGAGACCGCGACGGACCACAGGGTGATGCGCCAGTGCCAGCCAGCCGGAGCGCCTGTCAGTGAGCGATCCGCACGATCTCCCGGCTCGGGCGAGCCTGCTCCACCCCGAGGAGATCGCGACATGTCGTTTCATGGAGATCTGGACTGGGGCGGCGCGAGCCATGCCCTGTGCATCCTCGATGCCACCGGCCGGGTCGTCGCCCGGCTCGACGTGCCTCACGATGCGGCCGGGCTGGCCGGCATGGTCAGTCTGCCCCGTCACCCACGCCTCCGGCACAAGCCGCGGCGGCGTCGTCCGGTGGGCCTGCAACACGCATCTCAGAGGGGCCGTCACCTGCTTGGCCGACAACTCCCGCCACGCCTCGGCCTGGGCCAGGGACGTCTACGACAGAGCCCGACACCGCGGCTGCCGGCACGCCCACGCCGTCCGGATCCTCGCCCGCGCCTGGATCAGGGTGCTCTGGAGAGCCTGGACCCAACGCACCCCCTACGATCCCCACAAGCACCGAGCCGCCGCAAAAATCGCCCCATGACCAACAACAGGTGGACACAGGGTGTCTCAGGCGTGCGGAGCAAAGCTCCGCCGCGCGGGCTGGTGATGCGATGTCCGGAGCTGATCGTGCGGAAATCGCATCACAGGTGCCGCGACAGCACCAGCGGCGCGCGCCCGACCGTGCCGTAGGGCGAGGCGGCCGGGCGGTGGCCGCCGTAGCCCTGGGCCTGGGAGCCGCGGCTCAGCTCGGTCGAGAGGGTCTTGAGCAGGCTCTCGGAGACCGTGCGGGCGGTGGCGAGCACCGTCTGGTTGGTCTCGACCGCGGCGGCGAAGCGGCGATGCGCGTCGCGCAGGGCCGCGACCCGGTCGGGGGCGAAGCGGGCCAGCGCCACGGCGTTCGCCTTCACCACCTCGAGGCCGCGCAGGTAGGCGCCCGACAGGGCGGTCTTGCGCGCATCCTGCGCCAGCCCCTCCCTGAGGCGGCCGTGGCGGACGTGGCCGCTCTCGGCCGCCAGAACGGCCTCCAGCTCGTCCATCACCGCGAGGATCCCGGCGACGAGGCCCTCGGCGCCGGCGCGGTCGCCGACCCGGACCGGCTCAGCGCCCGGCGCCACCGCCGACCTCCTGCATCCGCAGCATCTCGCGCATCACCTGGTCGCCGATGCCGACGCCGCCGCTCTTCACGATCGACTGCGCGTATTCCTGGTTGAGCATCGAACGGTAGACCCCGCCGCCGGTGCCGTTCTCGCCGAGTGGTCCCTCGGTGCCCTGCGACGAGGCGAGCTGGTCGAGGGTCTGGCTCAGGAACATCGTCTCGAACTCGTCGGCGGTCTTCCTGACCTGCCCCTGGGCCGCCTGCGACTTCGCGATGGTGCCGGAGAGGTTGGAACCGGCGGCGCCGGCGAGGGCCTGGCCGGCGGCCAGCGCCGTCGAGGCGGCGAGGGGAGCGAGGGCGAACATCTGTGGTCACTCCTTGGTGGCGGAACGAGGGGTGGCGGGCGGAAGGGGAGGGGGCCTCACATCACCTCGATGTCGGCCTGGAGGGCGCCGGCGGCCTTGATCGCCTGCAGGATCGAGATCATGTCGCGCGGACCGATGCCGAGCGCGTTGAGGCCGTCGACCAGCTCGCGCAGGGTCACGCCCTCGCGCACCAGGGCGAGCTTGTTGCGGTCGCCGGTATCGACCTTGAGGGAGGTGCGCGGCACCACCACGGTCTGGCCCTCGGAGAACGGCAGCGGCTGGCTCACCTGTGGCTGCTCGCTGATCGTCACCGTGAGGTTGCCCTGCGCCACCGCGACGGTGGAGACCCGCACGTCGCGGCCCATCACGATGATGCCGGAGCGCTCGTCGATGACGACCCGGGCGGTCTGGTCGGGCTCGACCTTGAGCTGCTCGACGTCGGTGAGCAGGCGGATCATGTTGCCCTGGTAGCGGGCCGGGACCTGGAGCGACACCGTCGAGGGGTCGGTCGGCTCGGCGGTGTCGGCGCCCATGAAGTCGTTGATCGCCGTGGCGATCCGCTTGGCGGTGGTGAGGTCGGGGTTGCGCAGCGACAGGCGCAGGGCGCGCTGCTGGCCGAGCTTGAAGTCGATCTCGCGCTCGATCATCGCGCCGTTGGCGATGCGGCCGTTGGTCGGCACGCCGCGGGTGATCTTCGCCGCGTCGCCCTCGGCCCTGGAACCCCGCGATGGCGATCGAGCCCTGCGCCAGCGCGTAGACCTCGCCGTCGGCGCCGAGCAGCGAGGTGACCAGCAGCGTGCCGCCCTGGAGCGACTTGGCGTCGCCGAGCGACGACACGGTGACGTCGATGCGGGTGCCCTGGGCCGAGAAGGGCGGCAGGTTCGCCGTCACCACCACGGCGGCGTTGTTCGTCGTGCGCATGGTCGCGCCGCGGGTGTTGATCCCGAGCCGCTCCAGCATCGCCTGCACCGACTGCTTGGTGAACGGCGCGTTGTTGAGCGTGTCGCCGGTGCCGTTGAGGCCGACCACGATGCCGTAGCCGACGAGCTGGTTCGGCCGCACGCCCTCGATCCCGGCGAGGTCCTTCACCCGCGACAGGGCGAGGGCCGGGCCCGCGGAGAGGAGCGCGAGGGCGAGGAGCACGAGGAGGGGCAAGCGACGCATCGGTACGGGGTCCTGGAGGGCCGCCCGTCCCGCAGCCAGGATCGTGCCAGGCGCGGGACCCCGCCCAAGTGACTGATTCCGCTGGAGTCGCGGGCCGGCCTGCCGGGAATTGCCGCCCCGGACGGCCCGGCGATTTCCGCCGGCCCGGCAAGTCCTGCCGGGGTCTTTACGGTTTGTTCACCATGCTGGCGCGAGGGTCGGATACCCCCGAAGAAGTCCCCCGAAAGACCCTCATGCGCGTCGATCCCCGCTTCGCCACCGCCCCGACCCAAGCGGCGAGCCCGAAGCGCGCGGCCGGCGGCGCCTTCGCGCTCCCCGGCGAGGCGGCCTCCGCCCCGGCCACGACCAGCGCCGGCAGCGCCGCGCCGCTCGCCGGCCTCGACGCCATCCTGACCCTCCAGGCGCAGGACGACCCGGCCGAGCGCCGACGCCGCGCCGCGCGCCGCGGCCACGACCTGCTCGACGGCCTCGACCGGCTGAAGGCGGCTCTGCTCGGCGGGCGGGTCGGCACCGCCGACCTGAAGGCGATCGCGGCCCGCCTCGCCGAGCGGGCCGGCGCCACCGGCGACCCTCGCCTCGACGGCCTGATCGGCGAGATCGAGCTGAGGGCGCAGGTGGAACTGGCGAAGCTCGCGCGGGCGGGCTGAGCCGCTTCCTGGACCAACGGTTCGGTTGCCCGGTGAAGTCGGGGCCGCCGGTCCACGGTGAGTTGCTCACCGCCTTGGCCGTCCCTTGCGGATGACGCCCTTTCGCGCCATGCGCGGCCGTTCGCCGCCCGGGATGGCGATCTTCCATCCAGACCCCGAAAAGCCAGCGGCCCCCGAGGCGGGAACCTCGGAGGCCGTGATACGATTTGCCGGAACGGTCGGGCTCTGCCTGTGGACCGGACGCGCCTTGCGGCGCGTCCGGACGATCGGGCGCCCGGGATCGGCGGTCCGTCAGCCCGCCTGGCGCTTGAGCGGGGCCGGTCTCTCCGAGACCCGATCGGGAGCCCGCACGAAGCGTCCGACGAGGCCGGCCCAGGGCGGAGCCCCGCCCCGCTTCACCGCCGTCTCGTGCCACAGCAGCAGCAGGCCCGACACGATCACGATCGCGGCGCCGACGAGGAGGTGGGCGTCCGGGATCTCGCCGAAGGCGACCGCGCCGATCCCCATGCCCCAGACCAGCATCAGGTAGTAGAACGGCGACACCGCCGTGGCGGGGGCCGCCGCGAGGGCGCGGGTCCACAGGAACTGGGCGCCGACCGTCGAGGCGCCCAGCAGCAGGAACAGGCCGGCATCGGCCGCGCTCGGCCAGGTGAAGCCGAACACCAGCAGCGCCGCGTGCGCCACCGTCATCACGGCCATCTGCCACAGCAGCAGGGTGGCGGCGGATTCGGTCTTGGTCATCGAGCGGACCGCGACCGTCACGGTGCCGTACATCACCGCGTTGCCGACCGCGAACAGCGCGCCGAGCTGCAGCGTCTCGGCCCCCGGATTGGTGACGACGAGGACGCCGACGAAGCCGGTCAGCAGCATCGCCCAGCGCATCGGGTCGGCGGGCTCGCGGCACCACAGGATCGCCACCAGGGCGGCGAAGAGCGGGGCCGAGAACCCGATCGCGGTGACGCCGGCGAGGGGCATCAGCCCCAGCGCCAGGACGGTGAGCGTCTGGGACACCGCCTGCGACAGGCCGCGGGCGACGTGCGCCGCCGGGCGCCGGGTCGCGAAGGCCCCGAGCCCCATCGTCGGCAGCACCAGGGCGCAGGACAGCGCGAAGGCCACCGCCGAGCGGCCGAACATCACCTCGCCCACCGGGTAGCGGGCGACGAGGATCTTGGAGAAGACGTTCGCCAGGGTCAGCATCACCGTGGCGCCGACCATCAGCAGGATGCCGCGGGGCACGTCGTCCCCGGCGCGGGTGGCGGGCCGGGTCCGGCCCTCCGCTTCATCGATTGCAGCCGTGCTCGCCATCGCGGGCCTCCATCCTGTGAGAGCCGGATCAGGCGAGCCGCGGGGCGGTGGCCCCGTGCGAGGCTGCCGCCTCGTGAGAGGCCGCTGCCTCGGACGAGATCGGCGTGTCGGGTGAAGCCGCGGGCGACTCACCGCCGATGAACCAGGGCTTGACCCCGACGCCGCGGCGCAGGGAATACATGTAGAAGATCGGCATCTCGGCCGGGAACAATCCCCGGAACTCGCTGCCGTTGAAGGTGACGAAGACCGCGTCCGGGAAGGCGCGGGCGACCGCCCGCTTCTCCACCATGTTCATCCGGTAGTAATCGCGGGCGCCCTGCTCCGTGGAGCCCTCGCCGCGGTACCACTTGGCGGCGCAGGCGGTCAGGCTGCGCAGGACCTCGGCGGAGGGGGCCTCCTCGGGGGTCCCGGCACCGGCGGCCTGCGCCGCCGCGACCAGGGCGCCGAGCCGGGCGCTCGCGAAGCCGCGCTCGCGCCCCGCCGCCTCGATGGCGGCGAAGTAGGCGTCGGCCGCCTCGGGGGGATGGCCGTTCAGCGCCGCATGGGTATCGGTGAAGATCAGGCGGACCAGGGCGCCGGGCTCGTGGGCCTGCCCGATCCGTCCGGCCATCGACGCGAGATAGTCGAGGCAGGCGAGGTCGGGAGCCTCGATGTGGTTGCGCGGGCCCTTGCCCCAGTACAGCACGAATTCCAGCGGCCGGCCGGCCTGGGCGGCGGCCTCCGCGACGGCCGCGAGGCGGTCGGGGGTGTCGGGCTGCTCCCGTTTGAACGCCCACGTGTTGAAGGCCGCCAAAATCAACTTTAAATTGTATTTAGGCGCCTTCGTCGATCGAAGACCACGCCCTGCGTCGGCATGTTTTGCAGACGAAGACTTGCCCGAAGCCGCCTTAGCTGCCACCGTGTTGCGACGATCAACTCCGGAATGCGGCGTGGAAACTGCTGTATTGCGGGCATCAACGCTTGGTGAATGGGCCATGACGAAGCCTTGGAGGTTCCGTTGCGATGGCTTTTTAGTTGGGTTAACGATTTGTTAATGTCAACTTGTAGGTAAAAAAATGGTTAATTTTTTAGTGAATCAAAACATTGCCGGCAACAGAATCGGCGGGGCGCACGCAGGGGTGGCGTTTCCCGCCGCTCGCGGGCGACCGGAGGCGGGGGAGCTGCGCCGCTCCGGCGCGCCCGGACCTTGACGGAACGGCACGACCTCCTCTTGCCTGTACGGGAACAGGCGGGAGCCGGCATGGACCTCAACACGATCGCGGGCGTCGTCCAGCCCCGCAGCCGGGCGGACCTCGACGGCTGGCGTCCCGGCGACGCCTGGCTCGCCGGGGGGACGTGGCTGTTCTCCGAGCCGCAGCCGGACCTCGGCCGCCTGATCGACCTCGCCGGGCTCGGCTGGGAGCCCTGGACCGTCACGGAAGCCGGCCTGTCGCTGGCGGCGACCTGCACCATCGCGACCCTCGACCGGATCGCGCTGCCGGTGCCGTGGATCGCGGCGCCGCTGGTCGGCCAGTGCTGCCGGGCGCTGCTCGGCTCGTTCAAGATCTGGAACGTCGCGACGGTCGGCGGCAACCTGTGCATGGCGCTGCCGGCCGGGCCGATGATCGCGCTCGCCGCCGCCCTCGACGGGCGCTGCACGATCTGGACGCCGGAGGGCGGCGAGCGGGCCGTGCCGGTGACCGACTTCGTGCGCGGCCCGCAGGAGACGGCGCTGGCGCGAGGCGAGGTCCTGCGCCGCATCGACCTGCCGGCGGCGGCCCTGCGCCGGCGCACCGCGTTCCGGCGCGTGTCGCTGAGTCCCAACGGCCGCTCCGGCGCACTGGCGATCGGCACCCTCGATCCGGGCGGCGCCTTCGCGCTCACCGTCACGGCCGCGACGCGGCGCCCGGTCGTCCTGCGCTTCGCGGCCCTGCCCGATCCCGGCGGCCTCGCCGACCGCATCGCCCGGGAGATCCCGGAGGCGCTGGTCTACGACGACGTCCACGGGGCGCCGGACTGGCGCCGCCACATGACCTTCGGCCTCGCCGAGGAGATCCGGCAGGAGTTGAGCGGGGAGGCGCGGGCATGATCGTCACCGTCAACGGCACCCCGCAGGAGGCGACGCCGCGCCCGGGCCAGTGCCTGCGCACCCTGCTGCGGGAGCTGGGCTGGTTCGGGGTCAAGCGCGGCTGCGACGCCGGCGATTGCGGTGCCTGCACGATCCACCTCGACGGCGAGCCGGTGCACAGTTGCCTCGTCCCCGCCTTCCGGGCCGCCGGCCGGGCGGTGACGACGGTCGAGGGCCTCGGCGGTCCGTGCGCGCCCGGGGAGACCGGAGCGCTGCACCCGGTGCAGGAAGCCTTCCTCGGCGCCGGGGGCTTCCAGTGCGGGTTCTGCACCCCCGGCATGGTGATGACCGCCGCCGCCCTCGACCAGGGCCAGCGCCGGGACCTCGCCGCCTCGCTCAAGGGCAATCTCTGCCGCTGCACCGGCTACGGCGCGATCCGCGACGCCATCGCCGGGGTGGCCCGGGTCGAGGACGGCGGCGGCGCACCGTTCGGGCGCAGCGTGCCGGCCCCGGCCGGGCCGGCGGTGGTCACCGGCACCGCCCCCTTCACCTTCGACGTCGAGACGGCCGGCGCCCTGCACCTGCGGGTGCTGCGCTCGCCCCACGCCCATGCCCTCATCCTGCGCATCGAGACGGCGGCCGCCCGCGCGGTGCCGGGCGTCGTGGCGGTGCTGACCCACGCCGACGCGCCCGCCCGGCTGTTCTCCACCGCCCGCCACCACAACCCGGCCGACGACGCCGCCGACACCCGGGTGCTCGATTCGCGGGTCCGGTTCGTCGGCCAGCGGGTCGCGGCGGTGGTGGCCGAGAGCGAGGCGGCGGCGGAGGCGGGCCTGCGCGCTCTCATCGTCCTGTACGAGCCGCTGCCGGCCCTGCTCGACCCGGAGCAGGCCCTGCACCCGGACGCGCCGCTGGTCCATGGCGGGACCGACCGCACCGGCGACGACGCGCCGCCGCTGGGCCCGCATCCGAACCTCGCCGGCGAGGTCCGCGGCGCGATCGGCGACGTCGCGGCGGGCCTCGCCGAGGCCGACCTCGTCCACGAGGCGACCTACCTCTCGCAGCGGGTGCAGCACGCGCATCTCGAAACCCACGGCGCCGTCGGCTGGCTCGACCCGGACGGCCGCCTCGTCATCCGCTCCAGCACCCAGGTGCCGTTCCTCACCCGCGACGCCCTGTGCAGCCTGCTCGACCTGCCCGCCGACCGGGTGCGGGTCCTGTGCGGCCGGGTCGGCGGCGGCTTCGGCGGCAAGCAGGAGATGCTGACCGAGGACCTCGTGGCGCTCGCGGTCCTGCGCACCGGCCGGCCGGTGCGGTGGGAGCTGACGCGCCAGGAGCAGTTCTGCGCCACCACGACCCGCCACCCGATGCGGGTGCGGGTGCGGCTCGGCGCGCGGCGCGACGGCACCCTGACGGCGATCGACCTCGACGTCCTGTCCGACACCGGCGCCTACGGCAACCATGCCGGCGGCGTGCTCCACCACGGCTGCAACGAGGTGATCGCGGTCTATCGCTGCCCCAACAAGCGGGTCGCGGGCCGCGCCGTCTACACCCACACCCTGCCGAGCGGCGCCTTCCGCGGCTACGGCCTGAGCCAGACGATCTTCGCGGTCGAATCGGCGATGGACGAGCTCGCCCGCGGCCTCGGCCTCGACCCGTTCGCGCTGCGCCGGCGCAACGTCGTGCGGCCCGGCGACCCGATGGTGTCGACCAGCCTGGAGCCGCACGACGTCCGGTACGGCTCCTACGGCCTCGACCAGTGCCTCGACCACGTCGAGGCGGCCCTGCGCGAGCCCGGGCCGCCGGCCCCCTCTCCGGACTGGCTCACGGGGCGGGGCATGGCGATGGCGATGATCGACACGATCCCGCCCCGCGGCCACGTCGCCGAGGCGCGGATCGCCCTCGACGAGGACGGCCGCTACGCCTTGCGGGTCGGCACCGCCGAGTTCGGCAACGGCACCAGCACGGTCCACGCCCAGATCGCCGCCTCGGCGCTCGGCACCGCGCCGGACCGGATCACGATCCGCCAGAGCGACACCGACCTCGTCGGCCACGACACCGGCGCCTACGGCAGCACCGGGACGGTGGTGGGCGGCCTCGCCACCCTGCGCGCCGCCGAGGCGCTGGCGGCGGCGCTGCGGCAGGCCGCGGCGATGCAGGCCGGCATCGACCCCTCCCTGTGCCGCCTCGCCGGCGACCGCGTCGAGGGACCGGGCTGCAGCCTCGCGCTCTCCGCCCTCGCGGCGGCCGGGCCGGTCGAGGCGGCCGGCCGGGCCGAGGGCAGCCCGCGCTCGATCGCCTTCAACGTCCAGGGCTTCCGGGTCGCCGTCCACCGCCGCAGCGGCGAGGTCCGGATCCTGCGCAGCGTCCACGCCGCCGATGCCGGCCGGGTGGTCAACCCGATGCAGTGCCGCGGCCAGGTCGAGGGCGGGGTCGCCCAGGCGATCGGCGCCGCCCTCTACGAGGACCTGCGGCTCGACGGCGAGGGCCGGGTCGTCAACCCGACCTTCCGGCACTACCACATCCCGGCCTGCGCCGACGTGCCGGCGACCGAGGTGTTCTTCGCCGACACCCACGACAGCGTCGGCCCGCTCGGAGCCAAGTCGATGAGCGAGAGCCCGTTCAACCCGGTCGCGGCGGCGCTCGCCAACGCCATCCACGACGCCACCGGCGCCCGCCTGCGCGCGACGCCCTTCGCCCCCGACCGGATCTTCCGCCGGGTGATCGAGGCGCAGGCTTCGCTCTCCCCTGCGGGGGGATCCGCGCCCGAGGCGCGACCGCCGGCCTAGGGTCGACGCCCGGTCGGCTTGATCATGCGAGGGGTGTTCGCGACTCCGGACGGACCTTCGTGATGTCCGCCTTTGCAATGCCCTCATACGGTTTCCGATTGATCGCTCGGCGACTGCGTTGCAGTCGCTTTCGCGATGCGGAAACCGGCTTCGCTAAAGCGTGTGGAGCCTCCGGCTCCACCGCGCGGGCTGACGATACGGATTTCGGAACGAATCGTCCGAAATCCGGATCACAATGCAGTCTTCAGGTCCGCATGCGTGAAATCCCGGCCTTTGAAGAGGATCGGAGCGCGATGGCAGGCGGCGCAGGCGTAGGACAGGCGGTCGGCGGAGTTGAGTCGGGCCGGATGGCCCCGGCCCTTGCCGTAGGCATCGAAGCCATCGACGGCCCGGCGGGCGATGGCGTCGCCGATCGAAACGACGCTGATCCCGGCCGCTGCGAGGAACGCATCGTACATCTCCTGCGCGACGGAGATCGGAAGGCCGAGGATGCGCGCCAGACTGATCGTCGCTTCCAAGCGGACATGCGGCCCGGTTTCGCGGCGCCCGGCGGCCTCGATGCGGGCGAGGAAGGCCGCCGCGTCGGGCTCGTCGGCCAGGATGGCGACGACGGCGGACGTATCGATGAACACGTCGGCGCATCGCCGGTTCGGGCCCGGAGCGGGCGGGACGCTCCACAACCCGCCGGGCATCCTGCACGCCATGGCCCCGGACGAGGCCCCGCTTCCGACGCTCCGGTGCCTCCGGGCGGGGAGGGCGCCGCGGCCCGGTCCCGCGCCGGGCCTCAGCACTCCGGGAGGTTCACGGCCAGCCCGCCCAGGCTGGTCTCCTTGTACTTGTGGCTCATCTCCTCGCCGGTCTGGCGCATCGCGGCGATGCAGTTGTCGAGCGGCATGAAGTGCGTGCCGTCCCCGCGCAGCGCCAGCGAGGCGGCGGCCACCGCCTTGGTGGCGCCGATGCCGTTGCGCTCGATGCACGGCACCTGCACGAGGCCGGCGACGGGGTCGCAGGTCATGCCGAGATGGTGCTCCAGGGCGATCTCGGCGGCGTTCTCCACCTGGGCCGGCGTCCCGCCGAGCACGGCGCACAGGCCCGCCGCCGCCATCGCGCTCGCCGAGCCGACCTCGCCCTGGCAGCCGGCCTCCGCCCCCGAGATGGAGGCGTTGTGCTTGATCAGCCCGCCGATCGCGGCGGCGGTCAGCAGGAACTCGGGGATGCGGGCGGCGTCGGCGCCGATGCAGTGGTCGAGGTAGTAGCGGGCGACCGCCGGCACCACGCCCGCGGCGCCGTTGGTCGGCGCGGTGACGACCCTGCCTCCGGCCGCGTTCTCCTCGTTCACCGCCATGGCGTAGACGCTGAGCCAGTCCGACACCACGTGCGGCTGCGCCGCGTTCGAGCCGCGCTCGCGCTCGAGCTGCTCGCGGATGCGCTTCGCCCGCCGCCGGACGCGCAGGCCCCCGGGCAGCTCCCCGTCCAGCGAGAGGCCCCGCTCGACGCAGGCATTCATGGTCTGCCAGATGCGCGCGATGCCGGCGTCGACCTCGGCCTCGGGCCGGCCGGCCGCCTCGTTGGCGCGCTTCATCGCGGCGATCGACAGGCCGCTCTCGCGGGCCATCCGCAGCATGGCCGCGGAGGTCTCGAAGGGGTAGGGCCAGAGGATCGGGGCGGCCGCCTCGCTGGGGGGCGGCTCGTCGGCCGCGCGCTGCGCCGCCGTGACCACGAAGCCGCCGCCGATCGAGTAGTAGGTCTCGGAGAGAACCGGCTCGCCGTCCGCGTCCGAGGCCGTGACGATCATCCCGTTGGCGTGGCCGGGCAGCGGCGGTCCGTAATCGAACACGATGTCGCGAGCGGGGTCGAAGGCGATCTCCGGCAGCTCCGCCGGCCGGAGGCGCTTGCTCTCCGCCAGCTCCGCGAGCCGGCGCTCCGCCTCCTCCATCTCGATCTCGGCCGGCCGGAAGCCGAGGAGGCCGAGCACCACGGCCCGGTCCGTGGCGTGCCCGCGGCCGGTGAAGGCGAGCGAGCCGTGCAGGCTCACCCGGATCGCGGCCGCGCGGCGGCCGGCCTCGCCGGCGCGCAGGAGATCGAGGAAATCGGCCGCCGCCGTCATCGGCCCCATCGTGTGGGACGAGGACGGGCCGATCCCCGCCTTGAAGACATCGAACACGCTGAGGAACATCGCACACCGTCCGCCGTCGCGACGTGGCCCGACCAGGGCCGGAGCCCGGCGCGGCCTTCTCGTGAATGCCCGAACCCGAGGCTGAGTGCCGGCTCATACGGTTTCCGCATCGCGAAGCGATCATTCGGAAACCGTATCAGACGTCGAGGGCGATCTCGCGCGAGACCGCCGCGAGCAGGGTCCAGACGTGGTCGGCGAAGGACTGCCAGACCTCGATCCGGTAGCGCTCCGCGTCGTGCTTGATCAGCACGGCCTGCGCCCTGTCGAGGATCGTGCGCGTCGCCGAGCCCGCCGGCATCGCGTCGAGGTCGAGGGCGCAGAGGGAGGACAGGGCGAGCGTCGCCGCCGGACCCTCGACCGTGATGCCCACCTCCCGGTGGCTGACGTCGACGAGGCTGAACGGGGCGGCCATCGCGGCCGTCAGGCGCCCGCCCGCGGCCCCGGCCTCGCCGTCCGGCAGCAGGAGGTACCACTCGTCCGGGCCGAGGCAGAGCGCGAGGCCGCCGCCGGCCGCCTCCACCCCGCCGATCCGCTCAGGGAGCCGGAGGCCGAGGGCGGCCCCCGCCGCCGCGCGATCCTCGGGCCGCAGCCGCAGGACGAGCCGCGCGCCGTCCGGCGCCAGCGCCACCGCGAGGCGGCCGGGCGTGCCGGGAATCGTCGTGCCCCGCAGGGTCTTCCATTCCTGGATCATGTCCGCACCTATGCCGCCAGCCGCTTGCCTTCGGGGTCGAGGAACACCGTGCCGCCGATCGTCGCCGCGTGGACGGCGTCGGGCATCGGCACGTAGATCGTCCGCCCCTGGAGGGACTTGCCGCCCTCGATCACCGCCATGGCGATCGAGCGGCCGAGCGCCTCGCTCCAGTAGGCGGAGGTGACGTGGCCGATCATCCGGCGCGGGATCGGCCCGTCGCGCTCGGCCACGATCTGCGCGCCCTCCTCGAGCACCACCTTCGGGTCCTGCGTCAGCAGGCCGACGAGGTGCTTGCGGTCGGGCTTCAGCATGTCGGGCCGGGTCAGCGAGCGCTTGCCGACGAAGTCGGGCTTGGCCTTGCCGACCGCCCAGCCGATGCCGGCATCGTCCGGCGTCAGGGTGCCGTCGGTGTCCTGGCCGACGACGATGTAGCCCTTCTCGGCGCGCAGGACGTGCATCGTCTCGGTGCCGTAGGGCACGATGCCGTGGGCCTGCCCCGCCGCGTGGACCGCCTCCCAGACCGCCCGGCCGTAGCGGGCCGGGACGTTGATCTCGAAGCCCAACTCGCCCGTGAAGCTGACCCGGAACAGGCGCGTCGGCACCCCGCAGATGCGCCCCTCCGCCACCGCCATGTGGGGGAATCGTTCGGGGTCGAGGTCGATGCCCTCGACGAGCGGCGCGATCACCTTCCGGGCGTTCGGCCCCTGCACCGCGATCACCGCCCACTGCTCGGTGGTCGAGGTCAGCCAGACGTTCAGGTCCGGCCACTCGGTCTGGAGGTAGTCTTCCATCATGTTGAGGACGCGCGCCGCGCCGCCCGTCGAGGTGGTGACGTGGAAGCGGTCGGGGGCCATGCGCCCGATCACGCCGTCGTCGCGGATGAAGCCGTCCTCGCCGAGCAGCAGGCCGTAGCGGCAGCGCCCCGGCTCCAGCTTGGTCCAGGCGTTGGTGTACATCCGGTTCATGAAGGTCGCCGCGTCCGGCCCGACGACCTCGATCTTGCCGAGCGTCGAGGCGTCGAACATCCCGACGCTGGCCCGCGTCCCACGGCACTCGCGGGCGACGGCCGCGTGCATGTCCTCCCCGGGTTTCGGGAAGTAGCGGGCGCGCCGCCACAGCGACACCGGCTCCCAGACGGCGCCGTTGGCCTCGGCCCAGGCGTCGATCGGCGTGCGCCGGGTGACCTCGAACAGGCTGCCGCGGTTGTAGCCCGCGAAGGCCCCGAAGGTGGTCGGCGTGTAGGGCGGCCGGAAGGTGGTCAGGCCGACGCTCGGCGCGGCGCGTTCCAGGGCGTCGGCGGCGATCTGCAGGCCGTTGATGTTCGAGGTCTTGCCCTGGTCGGTCGCCATGCCGTTGGTGGTGTAGCGCTTGATGTGCTCCACCGAGCGGAAGCCCTCGCGGACGGCGAGCCGGATGTCCTTGGCCAGCACGTCGTTCTGGAAGTCGACGAACGCCTTGGCGAAGCCGGCGTCGCGGTCGGTCGGCAGGTCGCGGCAGGCGACGCCGGTCATCGCCGCCTCGCCCGCGACCGCGTAGCGCCCGGCCTCGGCGGAGAAGCCCGCATCGCTCGCCGCCGCCGCGCCGGCCGCGGCGCCGTCGGCGAGCGCCGCGTCGAGGCCGAAGCGGCCGGTGCCGGCGCCCGCGCAGCGGCAGGCCTCGGTGGCCTGTCCGGGCAGGAAGATCTGGTTCTCCTCGTCCCAGGTCAGCTTGCCGCCGGTATGCGAGAACAGGTGCAGGCTCGGCGTCCAGCCGCCGGACATCAGCAGCGCGTCGCAGGCGACCCAGCGCCCGCTCCCGACCTTGCCCGACGCGGCGACCGGGTTGACCCGGACGGCCGAGACCCGCAGCCTGCCCTTCGTGTCGGTCACGGTGCCGCCGCACAGGGTCTCGATCGCCAGGGCCCGCGCCTCGGCCAGCAGCTCCGGGGACACGTCGCGCCGCAGGTCGACGATCAGCGGCACGGTGCTGCCGGCGCGGGCGAGGTCGAAGGCGGCGGCCCAGGCCGAGTCGTGCGAGGTCACGACCACGGCGCGCTCGCCGACGCGGACGCCGTAGCGGTTGAGGAAGCTGCGCGCGGCGCCTGCCAGCATCACGCCCGGCCGGTCGTTGCCCGCGAAGACCAGCGGCTTCTCGATCGCGCCCTGCGCCAGCACCACCTGCTTGGCCCGCACCTTCCAGAGCCGCTCCCGCGGCGCGCCCTCCGGCACGTCGGCCAGATGGTCGGTCAGGCGCTGGCACAGCCCGAGGAAGTTCTGGTGGTAGTAGCCGATCGCGGTGGTGCGGGTGAGCACCGTGACGTTCGGCATCGCGGCGAGGGTCCGCAGCGTCTCCGAGAGCCAGGCCCAGGCGGGCCGGCCGTCGATGGTCACGTCCGGCTCCGACAGGAGCCAGCCGCCGGCCTCCGCCTGCTCGTCGACGAGGACGACCTTGGCGCCGCCGCGGGCCCCCGCGAGCGCCGCGGCGAGCCCCGCGGCGCCGGCGCCGACGACGAGGAGGTCGCAATGGGCGTATCGCGCCGCGTAGGTGTCGGGGTCGCGCTCGGTCGGCGGCTTGCCGAGGCCGGCCGCGCCGCGGATGATCGGCTCGTAGACCTTGTTCCAGAAGGACTTCGGCCACATGAAGGTCTTGTAGTAGAAGCCCGCCGAGAACAGCATGGAGAGCCGGTCGTTGACCGCGCCGACATCGGTCCGGAGCGACGGCCAGCGGTTCTGGCTCGTGCTGCGGAAGCCCTCGAAGATCTCCGCGGTGGTGGCCCGGGTGTTGGGCTCGTAGCGCCCGCGGCCGCGGTCCGTGCCGACGAGGGCGTTCGGCTCCTCGCAGCCGGCCGAGAGGATGCCGCGCGGCCGGTGGTACTTGAAGGAGCGGCCGACGAGGTGGACGCCGTTGGCGAGCAGCGCCGCGGCGAGGGTGTCGCCGGCGCGTCCCGTCAGGCTGCGCCCGTCGAAGCTGAAGCGCACCGGCGCGGCGGCGGCGTTGCGGCCCCGGCCGGGCACGCGCAGGCTCTTCCCGGCCGCCGGGGCGGCGGCGGGACGCGCGGCGGCGTTCGCGGTGTCGATCACGCGGGAGCTGGTCATCGCTGGGCACCTTCGGTCGCGATGGCGGAGGGGCGCGCTTCGCCGGCCTTGTAGGTCGCGGCGAACTTGTCCGTGACGGTGTCGCGGGCGGCGTTGAAGAAGCGCCCGCAGCCGTTGACGTGGCGCCAGCGCTCGTGGTGCAGGCCGCGGGTGTTGCTGCGGATGTAGAGGTGGTCGCGCCACGCCTCGTCACTGATCGCGGCGGGGTCGGCAGGCCGGGCGATATGGGCCTCGCCCGCGTAGGCGAACTCGACCTCGGGGCGCGCGGCGGCGCAGTAGGGGCAGGTGATGAGGAGCATCGGGCGGGACTCCTAGTGCGCCACGGCCGCGGCGGCCGCCTCGTCGATGAGGCGGCCGGTGGTGAAGCGCTCGATGGTGAAGGGAGCGTTGATCGGGTGCGGCTCGTCGCGCGCCACCGTGTGGGCGAAGACGTTGGCGGCGCCCGGCGTCGCCTTGAAGCCGCCGGTGCCCCAGCCGCAATTGACGTAGAGGCCCGGCACGGGGGTCTTGGCCACGATCGGCGAGCGGTCCGGCGTCACGTCGACGATGCCGCCCCATTTGCGCAGCATCCGCATGCGCGTGAAGATCGGGAACACCTCGCAGATCGCCGCGAGCGTGTGCTCGATCAGCGGCAGGCCGCCGCGCTGGCTGTAGGAGACGTACTGATCCGTGCCCGAGCCGATGACGAGCTCGCCCTTGTCGGACTGGCTCATATAGGCGTGGACGGTGTTGGACATGACCACGCAGGGGAAGGCCGGCTTGACCGGCTCCGAGACCAGCGCCTGGAGCGGGTAGCTCTCCAGCGGCAGCCGCACGTCGGCGGTGCCCATCACCACCGAGGTGCTGCCGGCCGCCGAGACCGCGACCTTCTTCGCCTTGATGAAGCCGCGCGCCGTCTCGACCCCGCTGACGCGGCCCGAGGCGTCGCGGCGGATGCCGATCACCGGGCAGTTCTGGATGATATCGACGCCGCGCGCCGCCGCGCCGCGGGCGTAGCCCCAGGCCACCGCGTCGTGCCGGGCGACGCCGCCGCGCCGCTGCAGCGCCGCGCCGACCACGGGGTAGCGCGCGTCCGGCGCGATGTTGAGGGCGGGGCAGAAATCCTTCGCCTGCTGCGCGCTCAGCCACTCGTTGTCGATGCCGTTGAGGCGGTTCGAGTGGATGTGGCGCCGGAAGCTCTGCTCGTCGTGGACCGTGTGCGCGAGCATCATCACGCCGCGCTGCGAGAACATGACGTTGTAGTTGAGCTCCTGGCTGAGGCCCTCCCAGAGCTTCATCGCGTGCTCGTAGAGCCGCGCGCTCTCGTCGTAGAGGTAGTTCGAGCGGATGATGGTGGTGTTGCGGCCCGTGTTGCCGCCGCCGAGCCAGCCCTTGTCGATCACGGCGACGTTGGTGATCCCGTGCTCCTTGGCGAGGTAGTAGGCGGCGCCGAGGCCATGGCCGCCCGCGCCCACCACGACGACGTCGTACTCGGCCTTCGGCTCGGCATCCGGCCATTGCGGCTGCCAGCTCTTGTTGCCGGTCAGGGCCTTCGCGAGCAGGGTGGGGAACGAGAAGTGGCTCATGACGGGGTCCTTGGCCGGATGTGCGATTCCTAGTCCCCGGCCGCCCCGCGAGACAGAACGATTGCGTCACGTTAGACTGATGTTCGCGACACCGGCACGCGCCGCGATCGCGAGGCGGGCAGGCCCGTCATCTCCGGGGCCCGGTGAGGAGGTCTCCGCCATGCAGCCCGACCGGCGACCCGCCGCCAGCGCGCCGCCGCGCGTGCGCCTGCGCGTCGGCTTCATCCTGGCGCGGCGCTTCACCCTGTGCGCCTTCGCGAATTTCGTGGACGTGCTGCGGCTCGCGGCCGACGAGGGCGACCGCAGCCGGCCGATCCTGTGCGAGTGGGCGATCCTGTCCGACAGCATGGAGCCGGTGACGTCGAGCTGCGGCGTCGTCGTCCAGCCCGACACGCGCCTCGACCGCTCACCCCGCTTCGACTACGTCGTCGTCGTCGGCGGGCTGATCGACGAGATCCAGAATCTCGGGCTCGGCCTCGTCCGCTTCCTCCAGGCGGCCGCGGCCGACCGCATCCCGCTCGTCGGCGTCTGCACCGGCGCATTCATCCTGCACCGCGCCGGGCTGATGGACGGGTATCGCTGCTGCGTGAGCTGGTTCCACCACGCCGACTTCCTGGAGCAGTTCGACGGGCTGATGCCGGTCTCCGACCGGATCTTCGTCATCGACCGCGACCGCCTGAGTTGCTCCGGCGGGGCCAGCTCGGCCCATCTCGCGGCCCACCTCGTCGAGAAGCACGTCGGTGTCGGCCCGGCGCGCAAGAGCCTGCAGATCATGATCATCGATGAGGGTGCCCGGGCCGACAAAGCGCAGCCGGGCATCCCTCTCGACCTCGTCTCGACCGACGACGTCATCAAGCGGTCGCTGCACCATATGCGCCTGAATATCGAGATACCGCTCACGATCGCCGAGATCGCGCGGCGTGTCGGGGTCGCACGGCGCAACCTGGAACGCCGGTTCGAGCGGTTCGTCGGCCGCTCCCCGAACGAATGCTACGTCGCCATGCGTTTGGATCAGGCCGAGATGCTCCTCGAGAACACCGACCAGACGCTTGCGGCGATCGCGGTGGCGACCGGCTTCTGCGACACCTCCCATTTCACCCGGACATACCGCCAGCATCGCGGGTCCCTCCCACCGCGCGAGCGGCGGAGGACCTCGGCGTCGGCGAGCCAAGCTTAGGGCGTCGCTGCAAGGGGGCTCAGCGGCGGTTCGTTCGGCCCCATGCGCGGGGTGACGTCGTTCAGGGTGGAGGGCGTGACGAGAGCCGGCATTCCGGGTCTCGCAGGGTGGGGGGATCGAAGGCAGGCGGGCAGCCCGGTGGGGGCGCCGGCAGGCGGACCGCCTCGACCCGCTCCCGCCCGGCCGGCATCTCGCGCCCGCGCAGGCGGGTCAGGGCCGCGAGGAGCGCGGTCCGGGTCACGTCCCGGCCGGCCAGCGTCAGGGCGCCGAGGAGGACCCGCGCGGCCTCCTCGGCGATGCGGCCGTCGTCCCACGCCGCCGGCCGCAGGGCCACCACGGCGACGCCGGTCGCGATCAGGGCCTCGACCTCCGCCGGCCGTTCGCTGACGAGGGCCCGGGAGAGGAACACGGTGCGGCCCTGCGGCGGCGCGGCCCGGAATGCGGCGAGGTCGTCGCCGTCGAGGATCGCAGGATCCCGGTCGCGGCCGGGGATCGGGGCCGCGTCCCGCAGGGTGCGCAACGCCCGCTCCACGTCGCGCTCGTCGGGCCGCCCGTCGACGAGGTCTCCGCTCCCCGGGCCGGGCGGGGAGCCCCGCGGCATCAGGATCGGCAGGCCGCGCTCCCACAGCAGACCGGCGATCCGCCCCTCGGCATCGAGTTCCGGCCCCACGGCCGCCAGCGCCCGGGCGCCGCCCGGCGCTCCGTCGATCTCCTCGATCGCGACCGCGATCGTCCGTCCATAGACCGAGGATCCGCGCGCATCGAGCGCCCGCCGCAGCCGGTCGCGGAACAGCTCGGCCCCGGGCCGGCGCGCCGGGAGGGTGGGGATCACGACCGTGACGCGGTCCGGCGCGACGCCCGCCCGGTCCTCCTCCGCCAGCGCGGCCAGCGCCGCCCGGAGCCGGCGCGCCTGCTCCGCCGGGAGCGCGAACCGCGGCATTCCGGCGGACAGGGATCTCCCGCCCGGGGTGACGCCCTCGGCGAGCGCCCGCGCGAAGGCGGCATCGTCGTAGGGCGTCGCGCCGTCCGGGGGATGCGTCAGCGCCGTCCCGCCGATCGGCGGGACGCGGCCCCGCCCCTCCGGCGGCCCGGCCCCGGTCCGCCCGTGGCAGCCGGCGCAGGTCAGGCCGGGGCGGGGGACGCCGGCGATCCGGCCGACGAGGCCCGTGCCGAAATAGAGCCGCATCCCCTCCTCCCCGGCCGCCGGCCGGCCCGGCAGGAGCAGGAGGGCCGCGGCGAGCCAGGGCCGGATCATCGCCGCCGCGCGAGCGCCGCGGCGAGGTCGTCGGGGTCCGGCAGGGGCGGGGAGGCGAGGACGCGCCGGCCGCCGGCCTCGATGAGCAGCACGATGCTGTCGTGGTCCTGGTCGGTGCCGCCCTCGATCCCGAGTCCGTCGAGCACCGCGAACACGTCGTCGGGGGCGCCGGTGAGGAACAGCCGGCCGGGATCGAACGGCTCGGCCCGCTCGCGGCGCAGTTGCGCCGGCGTATCGGTCAGCGGGTCGAGCGTCAGCGTGGCGACCCGGATCGGCGAGCCGCCCTCGCGCAGCCGCCGGGTCACCCGATCGACGATCACGTCCATCGGCGGGCACAGGGCGCGGCACCCGGTGAAGGTGAAGGACAGGAGCAGGGGCCCGCCCGCGACCAGATCCGAGAGAAAGCGGTGACGCCGGCCCTGCGCGTCGACGAGCGGCCGGTCGAGGAGCCGCGCGCTCCGCGGCAGCAGCGGCGTGTCCGCCGCCGGCGCCGCGGCCGGGAGCAGCACTCCGAGAAGGGCGAGGGCTGCGAGGCGGGTCACGGCGCGACCCCGATCACCGCCGGAGCGATCTCGCCCGCGCCGGCCTCGACCGACACCGCGTAGGTGCCGGGCTCGGGGAAGGTGACGGCGGCGGTGAGGACGGCGTCCTCGCCGAGCTGCGCGCCGACCCGGGACGCGGCCCCGAAGGCGAGATCCTGGATCCTCAGCCCGACCGCGCCGCCGCGCAGCCAGCCCGGCCGGTTCTCGATCCGCAGCCGCAGCAGGCCCGGCTCCCCGGCCCGGGGTGGATCGGAGACCAGGGTCAGCCCGGCCGCGACCTCCTCCGGCGCCGGCGGCCCGGCGACGGTGAAGCCGGCGCAGGCGGTGGTGCCGCCCGGCCCGGTGGTCGAGACGACCTCGTAGCGCCCGCCCGCGGCGAGCCGGACCGTCGCCGCGAAGGCGCCGGGCCGCTCCTCGGCGAGCCGCTGGTCGAACCACGCGAGGGCGCGCGGGCGGTCGCCGCGGATCGTCACGGCCGGGGCCGACCGGTCGCCGGGCCTGCCCGTGGCGGCGATGAGGGCGATCGTGGCGGAGCCCGGGACGAGCAGCGCGGCGCTCGGCCGGTCGGCGCCGCCGACGAGCCGGGGCCCGGCATCGCCCGCCCCGCTGCTGCGCGAGACCGCCGGCGGCAGATCGACCCGGCGCAGGGCCGGCTTCTCCGACGCGCCGGCGGCCTCGCGCAGCAGCGGGGCGAAATCGACCACCGTCGCCACCGGCTCCCGGCGGTGGGTTTCCGGGTCGCGGGGATCGGGGAGGTGGGCGAGGACGAGGGCCGAGGCGGCGGTGGCGGAGGCCGCGACCGCGCCGGGCAGGGCGAACGGCTCCAGGGCGCGGCCGGCCGCGAGGTCGACCGGCACCGCCCGGGCCCCGTCGCGGCTCCAGGCGAGGGCGAAGCGGCCGTCCTCGTGCACCGCGAGGCCGCCGGGCACGAAGGGGAGGGCGAGCGGCACCGCGCGGCCGGGGTCGTCCAGCCAGCGCATCTCCAGCCGCGGCTCCGCGCCGGCCGAGACCAGGACGTCCCGCCCGGCCGCCGCCGTCGCGCCGATCGCGCCCGCCGGAAGGGCGGTGCGGCCGCCGTCCCGGCGCAGGATCACCGCCGACCCGTCCGCAGCCGCCACCGCGAGGGCGGCCGGGTCCGGGGCGAGGAGGCGCCGCGGCGGCGGGCCGAGCCGCGCCTCGGCGACGCGCCCGCCCGCCGGATCGAGCACGACGAGCCCGCCCTCCTCGGCCTCCTCGACCACCGCCAGGTCGGCCCCGAGGGCTGCGACCGCGCCCGGCCGGCGCAGGCCCGAGGCGAGCACCGTCAGCCCGCCCCACGGCAGCGCCACCGCGACCACGTCGCCCCGGTCGGGACGCGACAGGAGCAGGCGCTGGCGCGACGGGTGCAGGGCGAAGCCGCCGCTGCGCCCGCCGAGCGCCGTGACCGAGAGGTGATCGGCCGCCCTGAACCGGTGCCCCTGGTCGATGACCGCGAGGCGGTCCTCGGCGCCGTCGCCGGAGGCGGCCAGCGACAGCAGGAACGTGCGCTCCAGCGCCAGATCCCCCGGCGCGATCGCGCCGCTCGCCCGCGCCATCCAGGCGGCGTCGGTGCAGCCCGGCCCGGTTCCGAGCCGGCGGATCCAGGCCCGGGGCCGCAGGCCGGGGACCGGCCGGTCCGTGCCGGCCTCGCGGTAGGCGAGGGTCACCCGCAGGTCGCGGCCGGCTTCGAGCGCGTCGCCCGGCTGCGGCGCGACGCCGATCGCCACCGCGTACCGCGGCCCGCCGATCGCCAGCCGGGTCGTCTCCGGCCCGGCCCCGGCAGGCCCGGCGACGAGGCAGAGCGGGAGGAGGACGAGCCCGGCGCGCACGGGCCGGGCCTAGCGGGCGGAGGCCGCGGCCGGCGGCGCCGGCGCGGCTCCCGGCACCACCAGGTGCCCCCAGGCGCCCGCCGCGAAGATCGCCTGGGGGCCGTCGCGCCAGAGGTAGGTCCCGGGCGTGCCCGGGGCCGTGGACCACGCGGTCAGCCCCTTGCCCGGCCCGATCAGCGTCGCGTGGCCCGAGCCGAAGCCGGGAAACAGGTCGTCGTAGCCGGGGAAGAGCGGCACGAAGGCGCGCTGCCGGGCGCGGCCGGCCGGATGGACGATGCGCAGCGCCATCTGGCCTCCCGGGGGCACGACGATCGTCGGCGTCCGCACCGGCCCGGCGAAGAAGTCCGGCGGGAAGCGGACGCGGTTCAGGTCGTCCCCGTCGCGCGGATAGGCGCCGAGGCCGAGGGTCGGCCGCACGCCCGGGGCGCCCGGATGGCGGTCGGCCAGCCGGAAGGCGAAGCGCTCGGCGGCGAGGCCGACGCCCTTCTCGCCGAGGTCGTAGGAATCGTCGCAGACCGGGCAATCCGGCACCGGCCGGCCGGCGAGCCCGCGATCCGGCGCCGTCGCGGCGCGGCGGCGCAGGTTCAGGCCGTCCTGCCACAGCAGGGCGTGCTCGTGGATCGGGGCGGCGGCGATCGGCGGATGCGTTCCCAGCGCCACGGCCGGGGCCGCGATCGTGCGGGCGAGGTCGTGGCGGTAGCCGACATCGCCGCGATCGGGCCGGTCGGACGGGTTCGCCGCCTCGACGATCAGCATGCCGAGGAGCCCGTGGGCGCCGTGCGAGACGACGTCGCCGAGCGAGCGCACCGGCAGGGCGCCGAAGGCGTAGGGGATCGCCCGGACCGCCCGGGCATGGCGTGCCCCGTCCGACGCGAAGGCGTCGGCGACGGCGCGCTGCGCCCCTGCCGCCGTCATCGGCGCCGCAGCGCCGGGGACGGGCGACCCGGCCTCCATGCAGAGCGGGATCCCGAGCGCCCGGAGCTGGAACCCGGGGGCGCAGGCGCCGGCCGCGAGCGGGCGCAGGCGCCAGTCCCGGTCCGCGTCCCCCTGCACCGCCGGCAGGGCCTTGAAGATGGCCGAAGCCTCGTTGGCGACGTCCGCGGCGCGCGGCCACAGGAAGCCGGCAAAGTACGTCGTCGTCCGCTGCGGCACCGGCCGGTCCTCGGCCGACGGCGGCAGCGGCCGGGCCGCGTTGGCCCCGACCGGCAGGGTGCCGGCCGGCTTCGCGCCCGCGGCCGGGAGCGGCACCGACAGCGCGAGGTGCCCGGACGGCCGCAGGTCCGGGCGCGGCGACCCGCTGGCCTCGCCCGGGAACGGCCTGGACGACCCCTCGAACTGCCGCGGGTCGCAATCGACGTTGAGCGGGGTGATCCGCGGCATCGGCGCGTCCCCCGGGGCGTCGCCGTTGCGGCCGCCCTCGCAGGTCCCGCCGTCCGCCGCGGGCTCGGGCAGCAGGTTCAGCACGGTGAGGCGCAGGCAGTCGCCGGCCTGGACCCGCAGCACGAACGGCGATGCCTTGCCGGCGAGCCGGGTCCGGATCGTCCGCAGGATCTCCGACCGGCGCGTCGAGGTCGGCCCGTCCTCGAGCGGGACGAGGAGGAGCGCGTCGGGATCCCACTGGGCGTGGCCGTACTCCGCCGCGGCGCCGATGTCGGCCGCGCGCGCCGCCGCGACCGTGGCGTGGACCCGCGGCGCCGCGGACGGGCAGGTGAGGTCGCCGGTGTCCGGCGCGGGATCGACCGTCTCCGCCTCCGCGGCGGTCGGGCCCGGTCCCGGTCCCGCGCTGAGCAGCGTGCCGCCCCCGGCCGCGCCGCCGCCGAGCTGTCGCCGCAGGGCGGCGAACGGCACGAGCCGCCCGCCGATCGGCGGACCGCCCGGTTGCAGGCAGGCCCTGAACCCGGCCTCGTCCGCCGGCACCCGGCCGAGGCAGGCCGAGATGTCGGGCGACCGGACCGATTCGTAGCTGCGCACGAGGCCCCAGGCGCCGTTCCACACGGCGTCGGTCGAGCCGAAGTGGAACAGGTGGTCGAGGGCGGGCTGGTAATCGGGATTGTCGTCGATCCGGGGCGGCGATGCGCGGTCCTCCGGGGCCGTCGCTCCAGGAACCGGACCGGCGGGAGACGCCACCCGCAGGGCGGGGGACGCGACGTTCCCTTGCGCCGAGAACAGGCTGCCGACCTCGAAATGCTCGGAGATGCCGATCTCCTGCGCCCCGACATAGCCGAGCGGGTTGTCGCAGCCCGCCACCAGGGCATCGTAGTGGAGCAGGTCGGAATCCGCGGGCGCGCCCTCGGTCGCCCACGTCAGGTACTGCCGCGGGTCGCCGCCCTTGGCGACCGGGTGCGACGCGCAGGCCGCCGCCCGCGACGAACCCGGCGCGCCCTCCGGCCCCGCCGGGCGCTCGCTCGGGAACGGCTGGTCGACGTTGCGCCGGCTCGGCCGGCCCTCGACCATGAAGGTGTGCTGCACCTCCTGCGCGCCCTGGATCATCCGCACGACGATCCGGTCCTCGGACAGCCCTTCGAGGATCGGCGTGCACGGGTCGCCGTGCACCGCCGAGCGAAAGACCTCGGCGAGGTTGCCGGACGCGGTCGTGCGCTGCCGGTCGACGCTGCGGTAGGGCTCGCGGCCGGGGCCGTCCGCTCCGGGCTCGCGGCAGGGGTTGCGCAGGAAGGCCGGCTTCCCCCCGCCGGCGCCGCCGATCCGCAGCGGGACCGGCTCGTTGCGGTAGTTCACCAGATAGGGATCGTGGTGCTTCTGCGAGATCGCCTCCGGGCGCGGCGGCGGCGCGATCGGGCTGCCATGCGCCCGCCGGATCGCGTCGCGGTGCTGGGCGAGCTTGTCCTGCTCCGGTTTCTCCAGGGCGATGCCGCCCTCCGCCAGGACCCGGCTGGGGGCGCTCTCCTCCGGCTCGTCCTCCGGGTGCCGCGCGTCCCCGGGGAACGTCGCCTCGTGCACGAGGGCGTCGAGGCCGTTCGGGGTGGCGGAGGCCGGCGGCACCGTGGCGAGCCGGCGGCCGTCGTAGAGCAGCGCGAAGTCGGCGACCGCGATGGCGTATTCGCGGGCATCCGGGTGGATCGGGTCGCCGCGGCCCGCGCCGTCGAGCGCCGCCCAGCGGAAGACGCTGGCGCGGGCGCCGACGAGGTCGCGGGCCGGGTGGGTCGCGAGTTCGGCCCGCGCGGCGGCCGTCACCGTCGCCCGCGCCGCGGGCCCCGCGACGCAGCCCTTGTCCCAGGCGGCGTCGGAGCCCGGCTCGGCCAGCGGGCAGACCGCGTGCGGCGACGGCTCGATCAGCAGCGCCGAGTAGAAGCCGTGCTGCTGGATGTTGGACGGCCCGAAATGGTCGTGCGTGAACACGGTGCGCAGGGTGCGGTCGGCCACGGCATCGGAGTCGGCCGGCCCGGTATCGGACAGGATCGGATCGGCGAACCAGCGCTGGACCGTGGTCTGGAAGTACCTGATGTTGTCGCCGTCGAGGCGCACGCGCCGCGACACGCCCTTGATGAAGTCCTCGCCGCATTCCTCGTCGCTGCGGTGGGCGAGGTCGGCGATTCCCTCCGGATCCTCGCCGGCGCGCTTGCGGGCCCGCCCGCGCGCGGCGCAGATCCGCGTCAGCACCTCGTCGGGCGCGAAGGTGCCGTCCTCGTAATTGAAGCCGTTGCCGCTGCCGTCCGACGAGGTGACGTCGAACTTCACGAGGTGGATGTGCTGGCCGATCGTGTCGGTCGGCACCTTGAGCTGGAAGTCGTCGAGGGCGAGGTCCTTGGGCGTCTCGTTGGTGTGGTGGAACTCGATGCACTCGCCGGAGAAGCCGCGGAAGAAGAGCGGCTCGGCGTCGGAGCGGGTGCGGTTCTTGTATCGGGCCGCCTCCGCCGACAGCACGTTGATGCGCGCCTGCGGATCGTGCCAGCCGGCGCGGTTGACCACGAGCCCGAGTTCGACCGCCGAGACGTGGAAGCGGCGGAAGCCGGTGAGCCCGGGATCGAGGGCGAGGGGCGTCCCCGCCCCGAACGGATCGCGGGCGACCTGGAACGGCTCGTCCTCGACCCATCGCTCGGCGTGGGTGTCGAAGCGGCGGTGCCGCGGCCCGTTCGGCAGGCCGAGGACGAGGGGCGCCGCGCAGGGATCGGCGTAGGGCGCGCCGGGCGCGCCGGGCGAGCCGTTGACCGCGAAGGCGCCGTCCTCGGCGAGGCCGGCACGCGCCGGCTGCCCGACCCTGGTCGGGTGCCCGACCCCGGTCGGGTGCCCGGTCCCGCCGCGGATCGCCTCGACGGGGATCACCTTCGCCGGATAGGCGCCGGTCGCCGGGTCGAGGGCGGTCGCGGTCAGGCCGGTCTCGCCGGGCGCCGCGACGGGCTTCTCCTCCAGCGGGGCGGTGCCGGGGCTCGCCGGCACCACCGCCACCCCGGCGCCGCCGCCGTGGAACCGCATCGCGTTGCGTTCGAGGCCGGTCCCGCCCTGCGGCAGGAGTTCGAGGTCGAGACGGGCGAAATGCGAGGTCATGTCGCCGCGGGCGAGCATCGTGGCGAGGAGGCCGTCGCCCGCCGCGATCCGCGCCCGCCGCTCGGGCGGGAGGTCGCCGACCGCGTTCGGAACCGCGAGCCCGCCGGTGACGACGTGGCGGGGGAGGCCGCCGTCGAGGTGGGTCCGGCCGCCCAAGGCCGCGACGTGGGCCGCGGTGATGCCGGCCTGCGGGTCCGCCTCGGCCCGGGCCATGTCGAGCGGCGGCTGCGGCGACCGGTGGCCCGGCCGGCCCGGAATGTAGAACGGGTAGCCCGGCATCGCGTCGGTCTCGACCACCGCCCCGGCGGCCGGCGCCTGCGGCCGGGTGTAGCTCGGCAGCGGCGGCAGGCCGTAGCCCGGCAGCGGAACGAGGCCGGGGATCGGGGTGCCGAGACGCGCCCGCGTCGTCACCGGCACGATCCGCTCGCCGGACGGGCCGACGCTGCCCCGGCGCGACTGCGCGGGGTCCGGGTTGCGCGCCACCGACAGGCCGGGAACCCGCTGCCCGTCGGGCAGCAGGCGGGTGCCGTCCTCGATCACGTCGTGGACGCGCCAGAGCGCCCACATCCCCTGGGCGAAGTGCGGGTACAGGTGGCAGTGGAAGATCGCGTCGCCGGGCGTGCGGTTGCGGTTGCCGGAGCCGAGGGAGGAGAACCAGCCCCTCGGCGCGGGCGCGCCGGCCGCGGCGCCGGGCGGGTCCCGCGGCAGGTAGCGCGGCAGGTAGCGCTCCTGGCCGCCATGGTAGATCCGGTAGGTGAAGCCCTGCTGCGGCCCGATCGTCTGGCTGTCGAGATAGGCGCCCCGCCCGGCATCGTTGCCGGCAAACCACTGGTGGCTGTGCAGGTGGAAGACGTGGGTCTCCTTGCCGGCGTGGAAGTTGCGGAAGACGACCTTGTCGTTGAGGTAGGAGTGGTGGACGTTCGAGGGATCGTCCGGGAAGGCTTCGAGCAGCGCCGGGTCGCCGTTGGCCCAGCTCTCCAGGAAGAACTCCTCGTAGAGGCATTCCGGGCAGTTCGCCGCCGGGCCGATCCCGAGCCGGTTGGCCAGCAGCGCCGCGCCGACGCCGCTGGCGCCGTAATTGATCGCGAAGCCGTCCCGCACCCCCGAGAGCTGCGCGAACTGGCCGAGCTGCTTGAACGCGTCGGCGTAGTAGGTCTTCAGCTCGTCGTGGAAGATCACGGTGTATTCGCGGAACGGAGCCTGCGCCTCGCGCGCCAGCCTGCCGTCGCGCAGGCCGTCCGGCGACGCGCCGCCGCTCCCGGACTCCCGGGTCGATGCCTCGGGCACCTGGGGTGCAGCCCCAGGCACCTGGGGCATCGCCCCGGGCGGGACGACGATCGCGTTGAGGTCGCCGTGGACGATCTCGACCCGCTCGCGCCCGTCCGCCGGGGCGCAGGGCCGGTGCAGTTCGAGGATCGGCACCGGCCCGGCTCCGCAGCCGGTCTCCTCGCGCGATCCGGGCGGTTCGGCCATCGCGACCCCGAAATCGACCTCGCCCCGGCGGGCGTGGGGCAGCGCCCCGGCCCCGGTGTTGCGGGCCCAGACCGCGTCGAAGGCGGCGCTCGTCACCTGGCTGCGGAAGACGCGGCTGCCCGCCGGCTCCACGATCAGCGCCCCGAACAGGCCGTGCCCGAGGGAGCCGGCATCGCCCTCGCCGCCGGCCGGCGCCGCGAGGCTCGAGAACAGGTGGGTGCCCTCGCGCTCGGTCCGCCAGCGGCAGACGATCGTGGCGCCGGGTTCGACCGCCGACAGGCCGAGGCAGGCCCCGTCGATCTCGCCGGCGACCGGGACGGCTTCGAGCCCCGGCATCACCAGCGACAGGGCGCGGGTCCGCGGCCAGTCGGCCCCGGGCGACGGTTCGGGCGACGCGCCGGCCTTGCCCCCGGCTGTCTGCCGGGTCCCGTCCTTCCGGCACTGGCCGCCCTGCCCGGGATCGAAGGCGGCGCGCAGGTCGGGCCGCACCGGGGCGAGTGCCGCGGCCGCCGGCTGCTCCTCGCAGAATCCCGGATCGGCCCGGGCCGGCGGGTCCGCGAAGGAGCCGCTGATGCCGGGCTGGTCTCTGCGCAGGAGGTTCGTCAGCCGGATCTCGACGGTATCGCCGGCATTGGCCCGGAGCACGAGCGGCCGCGGGCGCTTGCAATCCTTGAGCCGGACCCGCCCCGGCGCCAGCGCGCCCCGGCCCGGTTCGGCCCCGGTCAGGGCGCCGCAGGCATCCGCATCCGGCCGCCGCGCCGGCTCGTCGGACGACGACACGTCGCGCCCGAGGGCGAAGATCATCCCGTAGGGATTGAACGAGCCGAAGCGGTTGTAGACGAGAAGCTGGTCGAGCGCGACGAGGTCGGCCTGGACGAGGCGCCCGCCCTCGGCCGCGGCGGGATCCGCGAGGCCGAGCCAGAGCGGCAGCGCGACGAGGCCGGCCGCGCCGACGCACCGTCCTGCACGGTAGAAGTTCGCCGCCGCAGCCATCCCACTCCTCCAGAGTCAGGCTTGACCTTTGATGAACTGATCATAGACTTACAAAGAGAGCAATATCTCGCTCGTATTATTGACGATTGCCTCGAAGCGCCTCCTGCAAACCGATTACCTCGGGAGCATGACAGCATGTCGGGTATCGCGGCAGGACTCTACGCCACCACGGCCGGTCCGCAGGCGCAGATCCGGGTTCGACGGGCCGGGGAAGGATGGCTCGCCGGGATCAGCGGGGACATCGTCCGTTCGGATGAGCGCATCGTGTCTTTCGTGCTCGATCAGGGCGCGATCAGCGAGAGCGCGGACGGGATCGCCGGCCGGGCGAACCTGTTCTCGTCGTCGCCCGGGGGCCCGCGCACGGCGCTGGTGCGGTTGAGCCCGGCCCCGGCGGTCGGCGGGACGCCGGCGATCGCCGCCCGGCTCGATCCGGGCCGGGGCGAGGTGCGGCTCGTGCTCGTCCGCCAGGGCCCGGCCTTCCGCCGGCTGGCCCTCACCCTCGACGCGGTCGAGGGACTCGATCTGCCGGACCAGAGCATCCTGGACGGTCCGCCCGCGGCGGAGAACCTGCGGGCGGTGATGGCCGGGGCCTCGATCGCGGTCGCGGAGGGGGCGGAGATCCGGGTCCGCCGGAACCTCGACGGTCGCGCGCTCGACCCGAGGCAATCCGTCAACCCGGCCGAGCTGCACGAGATGCTCGAGGCGTGGGGCGACCCGCCGGCCTCTCCGGGCCTGTCGGACTGGCGGCTCCACGTCGTGTTCGCCGGCCGTCTCGAAGGCGACCGGAAGGCCCTCGGGCTCATGTACGACACCCGCGGCACCGCCGCCGATCCGCCGCGGCAGGGGCTGGCGGTGTTCCTCGACAGCGAGCCGCTCGTCGATCTCAAGGCGACGAGTGCCGAGGACTGGCGGCGGCAGGTGCTGTTCACCCTCGCCCACGAGATCGGGCACGCGCTGAACCTGCCGCACTGCTTCGAGCGCGGCGCCGCCGACGCGCTCACCTGGATGAACTACCCGCACCGCTTCGCGGCGGGCGAGGCCGCGTTCTGGGACGGCTTCCGGAACTGCTACGACCCGACCGAGCTCGACTTCCTCTGCCACGCCCCGCACGTCGACATCGCGCCGGGGGCGAGCAACTACGCCGCGCGCACGAGCCTGCTCATCACCGGCGGGGGGGCCGATCCCGACGACCCCGTCGCGCTGTCGGCCGCCGACGAGCGGGTCCGGGCGGCGGCGGCGCTCGTGCCGCTGAAGGCGCGGCCGCTGTACCGGTTCGGCGAGCCGGTCTTCCTCCGGTTCACCCTCGCCAATACCGGCCCGCGGCCGTTCCTGTATCCGAGGTCGTTCGATCCGAGCGACGGGCTGCTCACCGTCACGGTGACGCGGCCGGACGGACACAGCCGCACGCTCCGCCCGGCGATGAGCCTGTGCCAGCGCCACCCCGAGGCCCGGCTGAAGCCGGGCGCAAGGGCGAGCTTCGACGGCATCTTCGCGAGCTTCGACGCCGACGGCCCGCTCTTCGACGCCCCGGGCCGCTACGTCCTCTCGGCCCGGTTCGGCGGCCTGCCCGGGCGCCCCCTCGCGACGCCGCCCTCGGCGCTGCGCGTCCTCCACCCCACCCGGGCCGAGGAGATCGCCGCGGTCACGGTCTGGGACGATCCCGGGCTGATGCGGGCGATCTACCTGCGCCAGCCGCTGCTGGCCAGGGAGCGGTGGAACGCGCTCCTCGACGCCTGCGGGGCGATCACCCGGGAGGGCGCCGACCCGGAGGACACGACCGGCGCCTTCCTGCGCTACACCGCGGCCCTCGGCTGGATGCAGCGTTTCGCCCCGGCCTCCTCGGCGGTGCCGCGCCGGCCGGATCTCGGCAAGGCGAGAGCGCATCTGCGCGCCTGCCAGCACCGGAACCTTCCCTCCGGCGCCCGGACGAAGCTCCGGCGGCTGCAGCGCCGGGAGTCCGCCGCGGTGCGTGCCGATCCTCCGGAGCAGTGATGCGATTTTCGGACGATCCGTTCCGAAAACCTATCATACGATTTCCGGTTGATCGCTCGGCGATCCCTACGGGATCGTGGCGATGGCTGCGCGATCGCTTTCGCGATGCGGAAACCGGCTTCGCTCATGCGCGCGGAGCAAAGCTCCGCCGCGCGGGCTGGTGACACGATTGTCGGAACTGATCGTCCGAAAATCGGATCAGAGGATCCGGCGCGCCACCGCGTCGAGCTTCGCCATCAGCGCCGGGTCGCGGTGCTCCGGCGGGGTCATTACCGCGCCGTCGAGGGCGCGGTCGGAGCGGGCCGGGCACGGCTCGTGCTCGGCCGGGAAGTCGCGGGCGAGGCGGGCGACGAGGCGGGCGACCTTGGCGGCGTTGGCGCGGGCGACCGCCACCACCGCCGCGACGTCGACGGCGTCGTGCTCCGGGTGCCAGCAATCGAAGTCGGTCACCATCGCGACCGTGGCGTAGGTGATCTCGGCCTCGCGGGCGAGCTTGGCCTCCGGCATGTTGGTCATGCCGATCACGTCGTAGTTCTGCGCCTTGTAGCTCTTCGACTCGGCGTAGCTGGAGAAGTGCGGCCCCTCCATGCAGACGTAGGTGCCGCCCCTGCGGAACGCGATCTCCTCCGCCTCCGCCGCGGCGGCGATGCGGGCCTGGAGCGCCGGCCCGACCGGATGGGCCATCGAGACGTGGGCGACGCAGCCGTTGCCGAAGAACGACGACGCGCGGCCGACCGTGCGGTCGACGAACTGGTCGACGAGGACGAACAGGCCCGGATACAGCTCCTGCCGGAACGAGCCGCAGGCCGAGACCGAGACGAGGTCGGTGACGCCGGCCCGCTTCAGGGCGTCGATGTTGGCGCGGTAGTCGATGCCCGACGGCGACAGGCGGTGGCCGCGGCCGTGGCGGGCCAGGAACACGACCTCGGTCTCCCCGACGCGGCCGATGCGCAGCGCGTCGGACGGCTCGCCCCAGGGGGAGGCGACGCGCTCCTCGCGGACGTCTTCCAGGCCCGGCAGGTCGTAGACGCCCGAACCCCCGATCACCCCGAGCACCGCCTTCGCCATTCCGCCGTCTCCGTTTGCCAAGGTTCCGGGGCAACACCCCTGCGGCGCGGAACCCGAGCAAGAGCCGGGCCCGAAAAGGAAGAGGCCCCGCTCGGGGGCCTCTCGTGTGGGGTCAGCTCGTCTTGTGAAGCTCGGGCTGGAGCCCGTGCGTCTCGCCGCCGACGTCCGACCAGATCTTCTTCTTCACGTAGTACAGCAGGCCGGCGAGCACGAGCAGGAAGATGATCGCCCGCAGGCCCAGCTCCTTGCGCGCCAGCATGTGCGGCTCGGCCGTCCACATCAGGAAGGCGGTGATGTCGCGGGAATACTGGTCGACCGTCTCGGGCACCACCGGCTTGCCGTCGGGGCCCTTGGCGTAGGTCACCTGCCCGTCGCTGATCGGCTTGGGCATCGCGATGATGTGGCCGGGATAGTAGACGTTGTAATGGCCGCCCGGCGGGACCGTGAAGTCCTTCGGCGGGTCCTCGTAGCCGTTGAGCAGCGCGTGGATGTAGTCCGGCCCCTGCTCGGTGTAGCCGACGAAGGGCAGCCAATCGGTGATGAACCACAGGCCGCCGCGGGCGAAGGTGCGGGCCTTGGCCATCAGCGACAGGTCCGGCGGCGCCTTGCCGCCGTTGGCGGCCGCCGCCGCCTGATCGTTCGGGAACGGCGACGGGATCTTGTCGGCCGGGCGGCCGGGCCGCTCGAACATGTCGCCGGCGTCGTTCGGGCCGTCCTTGACCTTGTACTCGGCGGCGAGCGCCTTGACCTGCCCGACCGAGAAGCCCGGGCCGCCCGGCTCCGCGAGGTTGCGGAAGCGGACGAGGTTCATGCCGTGGCAGCTGGAGCAGACCTCGCGGTAGACCTGGAAGCCGCGCTGCAACTGGGCCTGATCGAAGGTGCCGAACACCCCCGAGAAGCTCCACTTCTCGCGGTGAGGCAGCGTGCCCCCCTCCGCCGACAGGGCGGCGGTGCCGGACAGGATCGCCGCGGCGATGGCCGCCACGACAGCGCGTGCTCTGATCATTCCCTTGGGGCCCCTTGTGGCGTCGTTATGCTGATGTGGTCGAGGCGGGCGGCCGCGGCCGCCCGCCGGGGGATCGTCAGCCCTTGGTCTGGGGCGCGGCGGCGGCGCCGGCCGGGATGCCGGACCCGCTCACCTGCTTGCCCGGGCCGGTGACGCTCTCGAGGATCGAGCCCGGCAGGGGCTTGGGGGTCTCGAACAGCCCGACCACCGGCATCACGATCAGGAAGTGGGCGAAGTAGTAGAAGGTGGCGATGCGCGACGCGAGCACGTAGCCGCCCTCCGGCGGCTTCGAGCCGAGCCAGCCGAGCAGGAAGCAGCAGAAGATGAACACCCAGAAGAACTGCCGGTAGATCGGCCGGTAGTTCGCCGAGCGGACCCGCGAGGTGTCGAGCCAGGGGGCCAGCGCCAGGATGATGACCGCGCCGAACATCAGCACCACGCCGCCGAGCTTGTCCGGCACCGCGCGCAGGATGGCGTAGAACGGCAGGAAGTACCATTCCGGCACGATGTGCGCGGGCGTCACGCCCGGGTTGGCCGGGATGTAGTTGTCGGCGTGGCCGAGGTAGTTCGGCTGCAGGAAGATCCAGTAGGCGAAGAAGGCGAAGAACACCACCACCGCGAACACGTCCTTGATGGTCGCGTAGGGGGTGAAGGGCACCGCGTCCTTGCCCGACTTGATCGGGATGCCGGCCGGGTTGTTCTGGCCGGTGACGTGCAGCGCCCAGACGTGCAGGACGACGACGCCGGCGATCATGAACGGCAGCAGGTAGTGCAGCGAGAAGAAGCGGTTGATGGTCGGGTTGCCGACCGAGTAGCCGCCCCAGAGCAGGCTCTGGATCGTGTCGCCGACGACCGGGATCGCCGCCAGGATGTTGGTGATGACGGTGGCGCCCCAGAACGACATCTGGCCCCACGGCAAGGTGTAGCCGAGGAAGGCGGTGGCCATCATCAGCAGGTAGATGATGACGCCGAGGATGTAGAGCACCTCGCGCGGGGCCTTGTAGGACCCGTAGTAGAGGTTGCGGAACATGTGCACGTAGACCGCGATGAAGAACATCGAGGCCCCGTTGGCGTGCATGTAGCGCAGCAGCCAGCCGTAGTTCACGTCGCGCATGATGTGCTCGACGGAGTTGAACGCCTCGGTGGCCGAGGGCTGGTAGTGCATCGCCAGCCAGACGCCGGTGACGATCTGCGACGCCAGCATCACGATCAGGATCGCGCCGAACGTCCAGAAGTAGTTCAGGTTGCGCGGCACCGGGAAGGCGATGAAGGACGAGTGCACCAGGCCGACGATCGGCAGCCGGGCCTCGAACCACTTCGCGAGGGCGCTCTTGGGGACGTAGGTCGTAGCGTGTGCGCTCATGGGCTGCCCGCTCTCTGGCGTTCCTCTTGTTGTTCGGGAAATCGGATCAGGCGGCGGCGCCTTCGCCGATGCGGACCTTGGCGTCGCCCTGGAAGGCGTAGGGCGGAAGCGGCAGGTTGATCGGCGCCGGGCCGCGCACCACGCGGCCGACGGCGTCGAACTGCGAGCCGTGGCAGGGGCAGGCCCAGCCGTCGAGACCCTGGTTGGCGATCGGCACGCAGCCGAGATGGGTGCAGTTGCCGTAGGCGACGAGCCACTTCTCGTGGCCCTCCTTGACCCGGGCGACGAACGGCGCCGGATCGATCAGTTGCGACATCTGGGTCGCCTTCATGTCCGTCACCTCCTTGGCGGTGAGGTGGCGCACGAAGATCAGCTTGCCGCGCCAGAACACGTTGATGATCTGGCCCTCGGAGATCGGCGAGAGGTCGACGTCGATCGGCGCCCCGGCCGCGATGGTCTCGGCGTCGGGGGCCATCGAGGCGACGAACGGCCAGGCCAGGGCGGCGGCGCCGACGACGGCGCCCGCGCCGGTGGCGAGGAACAAGAAGTCCCGGCGCGTCGTCCCGTGCGGATGCGCGGCGTCGGAGGGGGCGACGGTGGTGGCCAAGGTCCGGCTCTCCCGAAGAGTGGCGTGAACGGCAAGGGCCTGCCGCGCCCGTGGGACTGCCGGCGAGCCGCGCGAATGGCGTGTGCCCCGGGATCTGGGTCCCGGGAACCTGCCGGACCGAAGCATCACCCCGAAGATCGGTGCAATGCGACCGGGCGTCGCCTGCGCCCGGGGTGTCTGGCATGGTCAAGCCCGGGAATCCAGGGTGCGGCACCGGACTTGTCCGGAAGTATTCCAATTTTTTTCGAGTGTGGTCCGGTCGCGGCGCGACCGTGGCCGAATGGCCCGCGCATCGTTGTCACCGCCGGAAGGGTCACCGTTCCGGCGGTGGAAACGCTGCCTCGACAACGAACTGCGCAGAGGTGCCCCGTGCGGCTCCGCCCCGGGGCCCGCCGCGCCGGCGGAGTCGCGCCGGTGCCGCTCCCGGAGGCCGGGGCGGCACCGGGACGGGGGCTACTCGGCGGCGCGCAGGCGCGCGGATCCCGGCCCGCCCTCGCTCCGGGTCCTCAACCGCAGGACGAGCACGATGCCGACGAGTCCCGCGGCCGAGATCGCCACCAGCCCGCCGGTGAAGTCCCCGGTACGGTCCTTGATCGCGCCGACCACGAACGGGGCGACGAAGCCCGACAGGTTGCCGACCGAGTTGACGACCGCGATCGCGCCCGCCGCCGCCGCGCCGCTGAGGGTCTCGGTCGGCAGCGTCCAGACGATCGGCAGGGCGGCGAAGATCCCGAAGGCGGCGCAGGAGAACAGCGCCATCTTGAGCACCGGGTCGGCCATGAACGCCGCCCCGATCGTGCCGAGGGAGGCCAGCGCCAGGGCGATCGCGAGGTGGCGGCGGCGCTCGCCGGTGGCGTCCGAGCGCTTGCCCCACCACAGCATCCCGACCGTGCCGACGGCGTAGGGGATCAGGGTGACGAAGCCGGTCTGCAGGTTGGTGAGGCCGAAGGCCTTGATGATCTGCGGCAGGAAGAAGCTGAAGCCGTAGAGCAGCGCCACCGCCCCGAAATAGATCATCGCGATCGACAGCACCCGCGGGTTGAAGATCTCGCGGCTGAGGTGTCCCCCCGCGGTCTTGCCGGCGGAGGCCGCGTCGCGCTCCGCCTTCTCGGCGGCGAGCCGCTCCTCGAGCCAGGCGCGCTCGTCCGGCGCCAGCCAGGTCGCGTTCGAGGGCCGGTCGGTGAGGTAGTAGAAGGTGACGACCGACAGGATCAGCGCCGGCACCGCCTCGATGATGTAGAGCCACTGCCAGCCGCGCAGGCCGAGCAGGCCGTCGAGTTCGAGCAGGGCGCCGGAGATCGGCGCGCCGATGAGGCTCGAGAGCGGGATCGCCACCATGAACAGCGACACGATCCGCGCCCGGTAGGCGGCCGGGTACCACAGGGTGAGATAGAAGATGATGCCGGGGAAGAAGCCGGCCTCGGCGGCGCCGAGCAGCAGGCGCATGATGTAGAAGCTCGTCTCGCCGCCGATGAACGCCATGCCGCCCGAGAGCAGGCCCCAGCTCATCATGATGCGGGCGATCCAGCGCCGTGCGCCGAACTTCTCCAGCGCGAGGTTCGAGGGCAGCTCGAAGATGAAGTAGGTGAGGAAGAACAGCCCGGCGCCGAGGCCGTAGGCGGTGGCCGAGATCCCGAGGTCGCGGTTCATCGTCAGCGAGGCGAACCCGACATTCACCCGGTCGAGATAGGCGATGAAGTAGCAGACGATCAGGAAGGGGATCAGGCGCCGGCTCACCCGCCGGATCGTTCGGGACTCGATGTCGCTCATCGTGGTGCAGCCTCCCGCTCCGGGTCTCGGGGCCCGGCTCATCCGGCGGGGATGACCCGAACCGTGCCCGTTGGCAAGCACGGGGTCGGCCTCCGGCCCGCCGCCCCCGGACGGCGCGGGCGCCGCGGCCCGGGCCGTGGCGAATCGGTCCCTTGTCGCGGCGCGCGGATCGGTCTAGTGGTCCCGGCTCACCGCCCGCACGCCACCCGCCCGCGACGACGCGACACCGTCCTCGCGACAGCGGAGCGTGCGCCATCTGAACCGATCGGGATCGCCATGGTCACGCCACGTCGAGACGGCGGCAGCGTCTGCCCGTCCCTGAAGGGGGCCCGGGTCCTCGTCGTCGAGGCCCGCTACTACGAGGACCTCGCCGACGAACTCCTCGCCGGCGCCAGGGCCGCCATCGACGCCGTGCAAGCCGAGGCGGTCGTCGCCACGGTGCCGGGCGCGCTGGAGATTCCCCAGGCCGTCGCGATCCTGGTCGAGGCGGCGGCGCGGGCGCGCAGGCCCTACGACGCGGTGGTGGCGCTCGGCTGCGTCATCCGCGGCGAGACCGGGCATTACGACGTCGTCGCGGGCGAGAGCGCCCGGGCGCTGATGGACCTCTCGGTGGGCCTGCGCCTGCCGCTCGGCAACGGCATCCTCACCGTCGAGACCGAAGCCCAGGCGCAGGCCCGCGCCCGGGTATCCGAGATGAACAAGGGCGGCGGCGCCGCCGAGGCGGCCCTCGCGGTGCTGGCGCTCAGGCGCGCCCAGGAGCAGCAGGCCGAGGACCGCACCATCGGATTCGCGCCGCGCCGAGCCCCGGAGAACACCTGACATGAAACCTGCCGAGCGAAGCGGCGCCCGCCTGGCCGTGGTCCAGGCCCTGTACGACATGGAGATCTCCGGCAAGGGCGTGACCGACGCCCTGGCGGAGTTCGAGACGTTCTGGATCGGGGCCGAGGTCGACGAGATCAAGCATCCCCCGGCCGAGACCGCGTTCTTCCGCGACCTCCTGCGGGGCGTGGTCGAGGAGCAGCGGGCGATCGACCCGCAGCTCGACGGCGCCCTGTCCTCGGGCTGGCCGCTGAAGCGGATCGAGTCGGTGCTGCGGGCGATCCTGCGGGCCGGTGCCTACGAACTGATGTTCCGCCGCGACGTGCCGGTGCGGGTGGCGATCTCGGAATACGTCGACGTCGCCCACAGCTTCTACGCGGGCGACGAGCCCGGCCTCGTCAACGCCGTGCTCGACAAGGTGGCGCGGACCGCCCGGGCCGGCGAACTCGACGGCGCGGCCCGCAGCGGCTGAGCCCGTCCCGCCCCTGGGCAACTGCTGCCTGGGACGAAGCCCGGAAAGCGGCGAATCATGCAGCCGCAGCGCACGAAAGACCTGTAGAGTTCTGCCGGCCCGCAACCTGCCGGCGTAACTTGATCCGCGATGGCACGCCCCGACCTTCCGCCTCCGACCGAAGACGAGATCATTGCCCGCTACCTCGCCCCGCTGGCCGGTGCCGGCGGACTCGGATTGCGGGACGACGCGGCCCTGCTCACGCCCCCCCCGGGGCATGACCTCGTGCTCACCACCGACGCGGTGGTGGCGGGCGTCCACTACTTCCACGACGATCCGCCGCTCTCGATCGCCTGCAAGGCCCTGGGGGTGAACCTGTCGGATCTCGCCGCCAAGGGCGCCGAGCCCCTCGGCTTCCTGCTGACCCTGGCGCTCGGCGGCGGCTGGACCGAGGACTGGATCGCGCAGTTCACCACCGGCCTCAGCGAGGCGGCGGCCCAGCACGGCTGCCCGCTCCTCGGCGGCGACACCGTGCGCACCGGCGGCGAGACGGTGATCGGCATCACCGCCTTCGGGGCGGTGCCCGCCGGCCGGATGGTCCGGCGCACGAGCGCCGCGGCGGGGGACCGCATCCTGGTCTCGGGGACGATCGGGGACGCGGCGCTCGGCCTCGGCCTGCGCCGCCGGCCGCCGGCGCCGTGGTCGCACGGCCTCGGCTACGCCGCCCGGGCCCACCTCATCGACCGCTACCTGCATCCGCAGCCGCGGCTCGGCCTCGTCCCGGCCGTGCGGGCCCACGCCCGCGCCGCGATGGACGTCTCGGACGGCCTCGCCGGCGACCTCGCCAAGATGATGCGCGCCTCCGGCACCCGCGCCGAGGTCGAGGTCGCGGCGGTGCCGCTCTCGGCCGCGGCGCGGGAGGCGCTCGCCCTCGATCCCCGCCTGCTCGACACCGCCCTCACCGGGGGGGACGACTACGAGATCCTGTGCACCGCCGCCGCTGACGCCGTGCCGGCCCTGACCGCCGGGGCGAGGGCGGCCGGCATTCCGCTCACGGTGATCGGCACCGTCGCGGAGGGCGACGCCGCCCCGGTCTTCCGCGATCCCGACGGCCGCAACCGGTCCTTCGCCCGCCCCTCGTTCAGCCACTTCTGAGCCCGCCCCCCGGCCCGCGCTATCCTCCTGCGGGACAACGCCAACCGGGCGTTTGCGCTGGTGGCGGAAGTTTGGCACTCAAGGCGGGCAGGTCCGGCGCATGTGCGGCGGGGCTGCGCCACTGGGGAGGGAACCCGCGCGACGGCCGCACGCCATCGCGGCCGTCTCGATGTCGCGGAGAGCCCGGCACAAGGACGGTAGAATGACCGCACTCCTGCTCATCATCGTGGGCGGCCTCTGCGCCGTCGCCTACGGCATCTACACCATCAACGACGTCATGCGGCGGGACGCCGGCACCCACCGCATGCAGGAGATCGCCGGGGCGATCGCCGAGGGGGCGCAGGCCTATCTCCGGCGCCAGTACGCCACCATCGCGGTGGTCGGCGTCGTGCTGTTCGCGCTGCTGGCCTACTTCCTCGGCCTGAAGGTCGCGGTCGGCTTCCTCATCGGCGCGGTGCTGTCGGGGATGGCGGGCTTCATCGGCATGAACGTCTCGGTGCGGGCCAACGTGCGCACGGCCCAGGCCGCCACCTACTCCCTCGGCAGTGGGCTCGACGTCGCGTTCAAGTCCGGCGCCGTCACCGGCATGCTGGTCGCCGGCCTCGCGCTGCTCGGCGTCGCGCTGTACTTCGGCTATCTCACCCGCATCGCCGGCCTGCCGGCCTCGAGCCGCGAGGTCATCGACGCCCTGGTCGCCCTCGGCTTCGGCGCCTCGCTGATCTCGATCTTCGCCCGGCTCGGCGGCGGCATCTTCACCAAGGGCGCCGATGTCGGCGGCGACCTCGTCGGCAAGGTCGAGGCCGGCATTCCGGAGGACGATCCGCGCAACCCCGCCACCATCGCGGACAATGTCGGCGACAACGTCGGCGACTGCGCCGGCATGGCGGCGGACCTGTTCGAGACCTACGCGGTGACGATCGTCGCCACGATGGTGCTGGCGGCGATCTTCTTTTCCGGCCAGACCGACGTCGGCGGCCGCAACGTGCTCGAGGCGATGCTGATCTACCCGCTCGCCATCGGCGCGGCCTGCATCGTGACCTCGATCATCGGCACGTTCTTCGTCAAGCTCGGCACCAACCAGTCGATCATGGGGGCCCTCTACAAGGGGCTGATCGGGGCCGGCGTGCTGTCGATCGCCGCCATCGCGGCGGTCAACCTCGCGCTGTTCGGCAGCTTCTCCACCACCTTCACCACCACGACCGGCGCGAGCTTCACCTCGCTCGGCCTGTTCGGCTGCGCGGTGATCGGCCTCGTCATCACGGCGCTGATCGTCGTCATCACCGAGTACTACACCGGCACCAACTTCCGGCCGGTGAAGTCGATCGCCCATTCCTCGGTCACCGGCCACGGCACCAACGTGATCCAGGGGCTGGCGATCTCGCTCGAATCGACCGCCGCCCCGGCGATCGTCATCGTCGCCGGCATCATCGCCACCTACGCGCTCGCCGGGCTGTTCGGCATCGCGGTCGCGGTCACGGCGATGCTGGCGCTCGCCGGCGTCGTCGTCGCCCTCGACGCCTTCGGGCCGGTCACCGACAATGCCGGCGGCATCGCCGAGATGGCGGGCCTGCCCAAGGAGGTGCGCCGCTCCACCGACGCCCTCGACGCCGTCGGCAACACCACCAAGGCGGTGACCAAGGGCTACGCCATCGGCTCGGCCGGCCTCGGCGCGCTGGTGCTGTTCGCCGCCTACACCTCGGACCTGAACTACTTCATCCAGAACGCCTCGCCGACGCAGTACCGCTACTTCCAGGGGCTCACCGTCGACTTCTCGCTGTCGAACCCCTACGTGGTCGTCGGCCTGCTGCTCGGCGGCCTGATCCCCTACCTGTTCGGCGGCATCGCCATGACGGCGGTCGGCCGCGCCGCCGCCGCGGTGGTCGAGGAGGTGCGCCGGCAGTTCCGCGAGAAGCCCGGGATCATGCAGGGCACCGACCGGCCGGATTACGGCCGCGCGGTCGACATGCTGACCAAGGCGGCGATCCGCGAGATGGTGGTGCCCTCGCTCTTGCCGGTGCTGTCGCCGGTGGTGCTGTTCTTCGTCATCCGGGTGATCGCCGGCAAGGCCCAGGCCTTCGCCTCGGTCGGCGCGATGCTGCTCGGGGTGATCCTGACCGGCCTCTACGTCGCGGTCTCGATGACCTCCGGCGGCGGCGCCTGGGACAACGCCAAGAAGTTCATCGAGGACGGCCATTACGGCGGCAAGGGCTCCGACGCCCACAAGGCGGCGGTGACCGGCGACACGGTCGGCGATCCCTACAAGGACACCGCCGGTCCGGCGGTGAACCCGGCGATCAAGATCACCAACATCATCGCGCTGCTGCTGCTGGCGATCCTGGCGCACCAGTAGCCGGACGGCCGGTCCGGTGATGCAACCCGCGGAATCAGAGGTTCGCGTCGACCGGACCCCAACAAGCAGAGTCCGCTCGGAGCGACCCTGCTTGTTCCTTGGCTCCGAATAAGTCCGACCCCCGGACGGGGGGCAGTTCGGCGGACGGTGCTCGGGCGTGGCCGCCATCACCCGATGGCGGCCGTGTTCGTTCCGGAGGGGCGACCTCGTTCGTCATCTCGGCGGGTTGAACGTTGCCCCAGCGTAAGATCTGGCGATAAGACAGGCTGGCGGGCCCGATCCGCCCGTTCCTCTCGTCGCCCCTGGCAGACCTTGTCCCTCGCTCTTGCCGCATCCTCTTCGACCTTGGGAGCGACCGGAAGGCTTCGGAGGTGAGCCCGTCGGCAAGCGGCATTCCGGATCCCGTCGACGAGGCGCTGCGAAAGCGCTTCGAGGCAGCGGAAGACCTCCGCTTCTCGTGCGGCCCGAGCGCCGAGACCATCGTCTGGTGGGAGCGCAACCTTGGCCGTTACAACCTCTATCCGAGGGAACTCGGCGAGTGGCTGGTCCGGGGATTGCCCTTCCGGACCACTTTCGACGTGACGCTCATCGATCCGGGCCCGGGTCATATCCGGATCGAGATGGAAGGGTTCGACGGCGAAGGCCGTCGCGTCGTCAAGGCCGGGCGTTCGCTCGAATTCGACCTCAAGCAAGTGCATCTGAACAAGCTGGAGATCGCCCGGGCGCATCGGAACAAGCTCTACGGTCGCCTCATGCTTCGGAATGCCTACAGCCTCGCGCTGGCGCTCCGATTCGAGAAACTGGCCCTGACCGCCATCGACTACGGTTCGTATGTCTGGGCCCAGGCCGGCTTCTATCCCACCCTGAAGGCGTGGCAGGCCACCGGGACCGGGCGCCTGCGGGATGCGGTGCTCGGGTACATCGAGCAGCTACCGGACGCGGATATCGATTGGCAGCGCAAGGCCGACATCTACGAGGTCGTCCAGGGCGACGACCCCCGGGCCATTTGGGCGATCGCCGGGCTTCACGGAACGGTCGGCTCGCGCCTGGAGCCCGGCGAACGGATCAAGCTCGGATGGGCGTTGCTCGTCGAGAGCGGTGCGACCTGGGAGGGCGAACTTCCGTTCAAGGTCGACAGGATCGCCGAGAAGCGCCTCCTGGCCTACCTGCGCAAGCTCACGAGTGCTGCCGCGTCGTAATCCTCCTGCACCTCTTCGCGATGCGTGTCCTGGTCCATCGACTGAGGGATGTAGCCGAACCACTTTCGGATGCGCTCGGGGCTGAACCCCTTCCTCCGCAGGAGGTCGGCGGCTGTACGATCCTCGGTCCCGTTCGTTTCCTCGGATCTCCTGGCCGAGCCAAGCGCCTCGGCCATTCCGATCGCGGCGTTTTCGAGCGTGTGATCGTCCATGCCCTGCCTCCTCGTTCGAGAACTGGGTCCTGGGCGGTACCCGATCACCGCCAGCATAGCGGATTTCCCCGGACGTGTGGATGCGCTCCGGCCGTTCAATGGATAGGTGCCGTGTTCAGGCTCCCATCCGGTCGCATGTCTCCGAATCTCAAGGTGTCATACGATTTCCGGTCGATTGCTTCGCAATGCGGAAATCGGCTTCGCTCATGCGTGCGGAGCAAAGCTCCGCCGCGCGGGCTGGTGATACGATGTCCGGAACTGATCGTCCGGATTTCGTATCACCGGGGATCGATGCGGGTCCCGGAGAAGGCTATCAGCCAGCCGAGGTCAGGACGCCGTCGCGCTACATCGGCCTTCCCTCCGACGGGGTTTCCCGCAAAAAATGCCATCGTATGGAGGGTCGGGAGCCGCCATCGGATGGTTTTCGTGAGGGGTGCCAGTCGGGCTGCCGGCGCCGACCAACAACCATGACAGGCTCGTGCCGCCTAGAGGCGTGGCGCCGGGCGGCCCGAAGTCATGAGCGCATCCGCTGGAACACGCTCCCCACGCCCAGGCCGGCGCCGCCATCGAGCCGCAGGGTTCCGACCCCGGAGGCGGTTCCGAGAGCGGCGGCGAGGTCGCGGTCCTGCGCTCGACCTTCCGGCCCTTGGCGCAGGGTCCGATCACGTTGCAATCGGGCCCTGCTTCAGGTCATAGATTTCTCTGCGTTTTTGGCGACGAAGCGGTGTCTGCTCCGTCGGAGGATGCTCTAGAAGAACGGACCGTAGCCGAAACCCGGGCCGAAGCCGAACCCGAAGCCCACCGGGCGGATCGGCGGGGGCGGGAGGAAGCCGGGGCCGTAGGCGAAGCGGGGCCGCGGCGGGCCGTAGACGAAGGGCGGCGGCCCGTAGCCGTAGGGCTCGACGAACACCTCGCGCACGATCCGGCGCGGCCGATAGATCACCGGCCGCTCGACCACGACCTCGCGGACCACGCGGGTCCGGTAGACCGGCCGCTCGACGATCACCTCGCGCACGATGCGGCGTGGGCGCGAGGCGGCGCGGTAGCGCACCACCGGCTCCCGGTAGACCCTGCGGCCATACCCGATCTGTTCGTCGGCGCTCGCGGGGGCGCTGCTGGCGAGGCATCCCGCACCCAGGGCCAGCGCGCCCGCGACGAGAGTGACGATGTGCTTCATGTCAGGTTCCTGATCCACGTCCGGCGCGGACGCCCGCCGCCCGCGCCTCAATCGTCCCCTCAAGCTTACGCAGCAGGAGGAGGAACGTTCCCGCACCCGCCCTACGCCGCCCCCGGCAGGGCGTAGCCGCGGAACTGGTCGCGGAGCGCCGTCTTCTGGATCTTGCCGGTGGCGGTGTGCGGGATCTCCGGCACCAGCACCACGTCGTCGGGGAGCCACCACTTGGCGATGCGCGGCGCCATGAAGGCGAGGATGTCGGCCTTGTCCGGCACGCGGCCGGCCTTCGGCACCACGATCAGCAGCGGCCGCTCGTCCCATTTCGGGTGGGCGACGCCGATCACCGCCGCCTCGGCGACGTCGGGATGGCCGACCGCGAGGTTCTCGAGGTCGATCGACGAGATCCACTCACCGCCGGACTTGATCACGTCCTTCGAGCGGTCGGTGATCGCCATGTAGCCGTGGGGATCGATGGTGGCGACGTCGCCGGTGTCGAAGAAGCCGTGCTCGTCGAGGATCGGCTCGTCGCTGCGGAAGTACGCCTTGGCGACGGCGAAGCCCGAGACCTTGAGCCGGCCGAAGGTCTCGCCGTCCCAGGGCAGGTCGCGGTCGTCGTCGTCGGTGAGGCGGAAGCTGACCCCGAACGGGGCGTAGCCCTGCTTCATCTTCTGGTCGTAGAGCGCGTCGCCGGTGAGGCCGGCCACCTCGGGCTTGAGGCCGCAGAACGAGCCGACCGGGCTCATCTCGGTCATGCCCCAGGCGTGCATCACCGTGACGCCGTAATCGCGCTCGAACCGCTCGGTCATCGCCCGTGGGCAGGCCGAGCCGCCGATCATCACCCGCTTGAGGGTCGAGAGGGTCGCGCCGGTGGAGGTCAGGTGCTGGAGCAGGGCGAGCCAGACGGTCGGGACCGCCGCCGTGACGGTGACGCCGTTGCTCTCGATGATGTCGTGGACCGAGGCACCGTCGAGCTTCGGACCGGGCAGGACCAGGGTCGAGCCGGCCATCGGGGCGGCGAAGGCGAACGACCAGCCGTTGGCGTGGAACAGCGGCACCACCGGCATCGCCACGTCGGCGGCCTTGAGGGCGAGGCCGTCGGCGGCGTTGTTGGCGAGGGCGTGCAGCAGGTTCGAGCGGTGCGAGTACAGCACGCCCTTGGGGTCGCCGGTGGTGCCGGAGGTGTAGCACAGGCCCGCGGCGGTGCGCTCGTCGAACGCCGCCCAGCGGAAGTCGGCGTCGGCCTCGGCGAGCCAGTCGTCGTAGGCGACCGCGTTGCGCAGGCTCGTCTCCGGCATGTGGGCGCCGTCGGTGAGGACGATGTAGCGCTCGATGGTGGTGAGCCGCGGCGCCAGCCGCTCGACCAGGGGCACGAAGCTCAGGTCGAGGAGCAGGAGGCGGTCCTCGGCGTGGTTGATGATGTAGACGATCTGGTCCTCGAACAGCCGCGGATTGACCGTGTGGTAGACCGCGCCGATGCCGGTGATGCCGTACCACGCCTCCAGGTGGCGCCAGGTGTTCCAGGCCAGGGTCGCGACCCGGTCGCCGAGGCCGATCCCGTCCCGCTCCAGCCGCTTGGCGACCTGCAGCGCGCGGGCGCGGATCTCGCCGTAGGTGGTGCGGTGCATCGGTCCCTCGACCGAGCGCGAGATGACCTCGCGCGTGCCGTGCTGGGCGGCGGCGTGGTCGATGATGCGGTGGATCAGCAGCGGCCAGTCCTGCATCAGTCCGAGCATGGCGCGGTTTCCTTCCCTGTGGCGGCGCGTCGTCGCGCTCGTGTCCGTTCGCCCCGCCCGGCAGGGCCGGGGCAGCGGCTTGAGCTTAAACCACTTTCCGCGGAGTTGGGTATCGCGAAGCCGCGATCGTCGGGAGCGCGGTCTTACGCCGCCTCGCGGGAGAGCTCGCGCCGCCTCGCGGGAGAGCCGGACAGACCCTATCTGGATCGGCAGACGACGCGATGGCACCGGAGGCGATGGAATGGGAACGATGTCCAGGGAAGCGGCCACGGCCGGCGAGGCGGCGCAGACCGAGGAGGAGTGGCGCGCCCAGCTCTCCCCGGACCAGTACCGGGTGCTGCGCGAGCACGGCACCGAGCGGCCCGGCACCAGCCCGCTCAACCACGAGAAGCGGACCGGCACCTTCGTCTGCGCCGGCTGCGGCCAGCCGCTGTTCGAGTCCGGCACCAAGTACGAGTCCGGCTCCGGCTGGCCGAGCTTCTTCGCGCCGCTCGACGGCGCGGTGGAGACGAAGGTCGACCGCTCGCACTTCATGACCCGCACCGAGGTGCACTGCGCCCGCTGCAAGGGTCATCTCGGCCACGTCTTCGACGACGGCCCGGCGCCGACCGGCCTGCGCTACTGCATGAACGGGGTCTCGCTGGATTTCGAGCCGCGGGACTGAGCCGCCGGCGGCTTGCAACATAACTCATGGTTGGACATGACGGCGGCGCGGTGGGATGAGATATCTGCCCGCCGCGTCGTCCTGTCTGGAGTTGTCGAATGTCGTTTCGCGTGCGCGTCGCCGGTGCCGCCGGCCTCGCCCTGTCCCTGCTCGTCGGCACCTCGGCCCTGGCGCAGGGCGTCAACGGCCCGATCAGGGTCGGCGTGCTCAGCGACATGAGCGGCCCCTTCGCCGATCAGGCCGGCACCGGCTCGGTCGTCGCCGCCCAGCTCGCCGCCGAGGATTTCGCGAAGGAGGCCGGCGAGCTGAAGGTCGAGATCGTCTCGGCCGACCACCAGAACAAGCCCGATATCGGGCTCGCCACCGCCCGCCGCTGGCTCGACCAGGAGGGGGTGGCGACCATCGTCGACCTGCCGAACTCGGCGGTGGCGCTGGCGGTCGCCAACCTGATGAAGGAGCGCCACCGGGTCGCGCTCGCCTCGAGTTCGCTGACCTCGGACCTCACCGGCAAGGCCTGCGCGCCGACCACCGTGCAGTGGGTCTCCGACACCTGGGCCCAGGGCTCGGCCACCGCCCGCGCGGTCGCCGGCCGCGGCCTCAAGTCGTGGTACTTCCTCACCGTCGACTACGCCCTCGGTCAGGCGCTGGAGCGCGACGCCACCGTCGCCCTCAAGGCGGCGGGCGGCACCGTGAAGGGTTCGACCAAGCACCCGCTCAATGCCGGCGACTTCGCCTCGCCGCTGCTTGCCGCCCAGGGGTCGGGCGCCCAGGTGCTGGCGCTCGCCGATACCGGCGCCGACATGATCAACGCGGTCAAGCAGGCGGCCGAGTTCGGGCTGATGCCGGAGATGCGGATCGCCGCCCTGTTCGTCCAGCTCTCGGACATCCACGCCCTCGGCCTCAAGGCCGCCCAGGGCCTCCAGCTCGCCAGCAGCTTCTACTGGGACCGCACCGACGGCACCCGGGCCTTCGGCAAGCGCTTCGGCGAGCGCATGAACGGCCGCATGCCGACGGAGAACCACGCCGGCGTCTATTCCTCGACCCTGGCCTTCCTGCGCGCGGCGCGCGATGCCGGCACGATCGAGGGCGAGAAGGTGGTCGCGGCGATGCGCGAGAAGCCGATCAACGACGCGCTGTTCGGCACCGTGACGATCCGCCAGGACGGCCGCGCCGTGCACGACGTGTTCCTGTACGAGGTCAAGACGCCCGGGGAGAGCAAGGGCGCCTACGACTACTACAAGCCGCTCGCCACCGTGCCCGGCGATCAGGCGTTCCGGCCGCTGGCCGAGGGCGGCTGCCCGCTGGTGAAGTAGGCGCATCCGGCGGTCCCGCTCGACGGAGAGGGGCCGCCGCCCCAGATGAGGCGGCTCCCGCCGACCCGGAGCCGCGCCATGAGCCAGACGACCCTGACCCTCAACGACGGCGCCTCGATCCCCCGCCTCGGCTTCGGCGTCTGGCGGGTCGAGGACGCGCAGGCCCCGGAGATCGTCGGCACGGCGCTCGCGGCCGGCTACCGCTCGGTCGACACCGCCGCGGCCTACGGCAACGAGGCCGGCGTCGGCCGGGCGATCCGGGAATCGGGTCTGTCCCGCGACGAGGTCTTCGTCACCACCAAGCTGTGGAACGACCGCCACGGCACCGACGCGGCCCTGCGGGCCTTCGACGAGTCCCTCGCCCGCCTCGGCCTCGACCACGTCGACCTCTACCTCGTCCACTGGCCGGTGCCGGGGCGGAACGCCTACGTCGAGACGTGGCGGGCGCTGATCCGCCTGCGCGACGAGGGCCGCGCCCGCTCGATCGGCGTCTCCAATTTCACGGTCGCGCACCTGACGCGGATCATCGCCGAGACCGGGATCACCCCGGCGGTCAACCAGATCGAGCTGCATCCGCGCTTCCAGCAGCCGGCGCTGCGCCGGTTCCACGCCGAGGCCGGGATCGCCACCGAGGCGTGGAGCCCGCTCGGCCGCGGCGCCCTGCTGGACGATCCGGCGATCGCCGCGATCGCGAGGAAGCACGGCCGCACCCCGGCCCAGGTGGTGCTGCGCTGGCACCTCGACATCGGCAACGTGGCGATCCCGAAATCCGCCAACCCGGTGCGGATCCGCGAGAATGCCGACGTGTTCGGCTTCGCCCTCGACCGCCAGGACCTCGCCGCGCTCACCGCCCTCGATCGGCCCGACGGGCGGATCGGGCCCGATCCCGAGACGTTCGGGTGATGCCCCCTTCGCCAGGAGCCACGCTCATACGGACCTGCACGCTCGCCTTCGCGGAGGTTCTGTTCGGTTGCGTCCCGGACGGCCACGACATCGACCGGGTGATCGAGGACGAGGCGTCGAGCGGCTGCGCGTCGTTCGATCCCGGGGAGGTCCGGATCGTGCGCGGCCTCGTCCTCACCTCGTTTCCGCGCCTTGGCGACGACGTCGTCTGGTGCTCGGGGCCGGGCGACGACTTGCTCGATGCCGAGGGCCGTGCCTACCGTTACGCCGTGCGCCGACCGTCACCGAGGCATCATTGACCGACCGCACCCCGCCCGACGCCCGCGCCGCCTACCGGCGCTTCGTCGCCCTCGGCACCCGCTGGGGCGACAACGACGTCTACGGCCACGTCAACAACGTGGTGTACTACGCCTTCTTCGACACCGCGGTGAACCAGGTGCTGATCGAGGACGGCGCCCTCGACATCGCGGCGAGCCCGGTGATCGGCCTCGTGGTCGAGACCGGCTGCCGCTACTTCCGCTCCGTCGCCTTCCCCGACCGGATCACCGCCGGGATCCGGGTGGCGCATCGCGGCCGGTCGAGCGTGCGCTACGAGGTCGGGCTGTTTCGCGGCGACGACGACACCGCCGCGGCGCAGGGGCACTTCGTCCACGTCTACGTCGACCGGGCGACGCAGCGCCCGGTGCCGCTACCCGACGCCCTGCGCGCGGTCCTCGACCCGCTCCTCGTGACGCCGCCCGCCTGAATCCGCGGCCTCGCCGCCGGGCAGCGGCGCCCGGATCGTGCAGGTCACGCCCTCCGGCGGGAACCGGAACTCGACGCTGCCGTCGAGCTCGCGCGCGAGGCTGCGGCCGATCAGGCGCGAGCCGAAGCCGGTGCGGGTCGGAACCACCACCGGCGGGCCGCCGCTCTCGCGCCAGGTCAGGACGAGGTCGCCCTCCGCCACCGACCACGCGATCGCGACCTGGCCGCCGGCCCGCGACAGGGCACCGTACTTCACCGCGTTGGTGGCGAGCTCGTGCAGGGCCATGGCGATCGACAGCGCCATGCGCGGCACCAGCCGCAGCGGCGGGCCCGAGACAGCGAAGCGCGGCCGCCCCTCGCCGGGGCCGTCGAGGGGGGCGATCGCGCCCGCCACCACCTCGCCGAGGTCGGCGCCCTCCCAGCTCTCGCGGGTGAGCACGTCGTGGGCGCGGGCGAGCGCGATGAGGCGCGCCTCGAACGCCACCCGGGCGGCCGTCGCCTCGCGGCCGCTGAGCCGGCTCAGGCTCTGCACGGCGATCGACTGCACGGTGGCGAGGGTGTTCTTCACACGGTGGTTCAGCTCGTGGATCAGCAGCCGCAGGTGCTCCTCGGCCCGCTTCGTCTCCGTCACCTCCTGGTGGATGCCGATCACCCGCCGGGGGTGCCCGGCGGCGTCGCGCTGCACCACCGCCTGGGCGCTCACCCAGCGCGTGGCCTCGCCCTCCGGCTGCACCCGGAACTCGGTCCGGAACTCGCCCCCGCCGTGGCGCAGGAGCGCGGTCGCGGCCTCGATCCGCTCGCGGTCCGCCGGGTGGACGGTCCGGGTCCAGGTCTCGCGGGAGAACGGCGCGGCGCCGAAGATCTCGGCCGAGCGGGCGGAGAGCCGGTGCTGCCCCGAGGCGAGGTCGATCTCCCAGGTGCCGAGGCGGCCGGCGGCGAGGGCGAGGCGAAGGCGCTCCTCGCCCTCGCGCAACGCCGCCTCGGCCTCCTTGGCCTCGGTCACGTCGACGTTGCAGCCGGTATAGCCGAGGAAGCGGCCGTGGTCGTCGAGGCGGGCCACGCCCTCGCACAGCAGCCAGCGCACGGCACCGTGCCGGTCGAGCACCCGGGTCTCGGCCCGGAACGGCCGGCGGGCATCGAACGCGGCCCTGAACGCGGCGTCGAAGACCGGCCCGTCGTCGGGATGCATGAACTCGCGCCAGCGCCCGGCGACGTAGGCCGCCGACGGGCACCCGAACAGGAACTCGTAGTGCCTGTTGACGAAGGTGACCTCGCCCGCGGCGTCGGTCATCCAGATCAGCGCCGGGGCCGAATCCGCCATGTGGCGGAACCGGGCCTCGCTCTCGCGCAGGGCCGACAGGCTGCGGCTCTGCTCCTCCAGCGCCCGGTCGCGCTCGGTGATGCGGGCGCGCAGGGCGTCCGAGGCGTCCGCGAGGGCGTCGGCGAGCCGGCGGATCTCGCGGATCGGCGTCGAGACCCGCGGCACCGGCCGCCCGGCCGCCAGGGCGCCGCCGGCCCCTGCGAGCTGGCGCAAGGGCAGCGCCACCAGGGCCCACAGCCGCACCGCCAGGACCGACGACACCGCCAGCGCCAGCAGGCCGAAGCCGAGATAGGCCCAGATCCAGCGCCGCAGGGGCGCCTCGACCGTCGCCTTCGGGATGCTCGCCGCGACGGTCCAGCGCGCGAGGTGGGCCTTCGTCTCCACGAGCAGCACCGGGCGGCGCTGGCGGTCGACGCCCTCCCACACGCCGTCGGTGCCGGTCGCCCGGCCGCGCAGGCCGGCGAAGGTCGGCTGGCCCGCCAGGGCGTCGTGCTCGACCGAGCGGGCCAGGATGGTGCCGTCGGCGTCGACGATCCCGGTGATCCAGTCGCGGCCGGCATCGTGGGTCAGGATCTGGTGCAGCCGCGCCACCGGGATCGTGAAGTTCAGGAGGTAGGCCGTCGTGCCGTTGGTCCGGACCGGCACCGCGACGGCGAAGGTCGGGGGACTGCCCGCGGCGCCGCGCCGCGCGCCGGTCACCACCGGGCGGCGCCCGGCGAGGAGGACCGGATCGTAGGGCTCCGGCGCCTGCGGCAGCGGCGCCCCCGGCGGCAGCGCGGTGTTGACGAGCTGCGTGCCGTCCGGCCGCCGCAGGGACAGGGTGAGGCCGAGCTCGTCCTTCACCGCCCGGGCCTGCTGCTCGAAGGCGTCGAGCCGGTCGTCGCGCAGGTGCGGCGAGGTCGCGAGGGTCTGGAGCACCGAGACCAGGCCGGCGAGGTCGCGGTCGACGGTGAGGGCGATGCCGCGGACGTTCTCGCGGGCGTCCTGCTCGAAGCGGATGCGTTCCAGGGCGGCGTAGCGCGCGAGCAGGATGCCGGTGAAGATCAGCCCCGGCCCGATCAGCGCCACCGCCAGGGCGACGAGGTAGACCTGCGTCGAGAGCCCGCGCTGGCGCAGGCGTCGGAGGCGGTCGCGGATCATGGCCGCGCCGCCGCGCCGGGACGTGCCATCGCGGTCAGGCCCGGTCGACGTGGCCGAGGTCGCGTCCCGGCTCGATCCGGTCGCGCACCCGCTGCTTCAGCGCCTTCACGTCGGGAAAGCCGCCGTCGCGCTTGCGTTCCCAGACGAGGTCCTCGCCGAGGGTGATCGCGAAGGTGCCGCCGGTCGCCGGGACCAGCGCGACCTCGCCGACGTCGTCCTTGAAGGTCGAGAGCAGTTCCTGCGCCATCCAGGCGGCGCGCAGGAGCCAGCCGCACTGGGTGCAGTAGGCGATGGCGATGCGGGGCTTCTCGGAGCGTCCAGGTCCGGCGTCGGTCATCGCGCGACTCCGTCCGGTTCCCCGACGCTTGTCAACAGCCGGGGCGACGGGATCGCAGCGTGTTCGCGGTATGCCCCGACGGTCCGGCGCGGCCCTGCCGCAGCGTCGTCAGCCGAAGTGGCGAATCACCGCGAGGCTGACGCCGACCCCGGCGATGCCGGCGACCACCGAGCCGAGGACGTAGACCAGCGCCGCCGCGACCGCCCCGCGCTCGATCAGCAGGAACGCCTCCAGCGAGAAGGTCGAGAAGGTGGTGAAGCCGCCGAGGATGCCGGTGGTGAGAAAAAGGCGCCAGCCCTGCGGCACCCCGGCCCGGACCACGAACAGCCCGGTGAGGATTCCCATCACCAGCGATCCGAGGATGTTGATCGCCATCGTGCCGAACGGGAACGAACTCCCGGCGCGGGCCGCCAGCAGGTTGGCGCCGTGGCGCAGCGCCCCGCCAAGGCCGGCGCCGAGGAAGACGACGAGGTAGCTCACGGGGCCGTCCGTCCGTGCAGGTCGCCCCAGGCCGGCAGCGCGCCGGCGAAGGGGAGGGTGCGCGCCTGGTAGACCCCGACCGCGACCGACCGCGCCAGCACCCGGGCGGCGGCCTCGCCGAGGCGGGCGAGGTCGTGGACCGGGTCGGCGAGCGCGACCCGGCCGGTGGCGGCGGCGAAGACGAGGTCGCCGTCGAGGGGGGTGTGGACCGGCAGCAGCGCCCGGGCGAGCCCGTCCTGCGCCATCACGGCGAGGCGCCGCGCCTCGGCCTTGGTCAGCCGCGCGTCCGTCGCCACCACGGCCAGCGTCGTGTTGGCCCCGGCCATCGGCTTGACCGGCCAGTCGAAGGCGTCCGGCGGCATCGACGGCGCCGGGCCGAGGCCGCCGAACTCCGCCGCCTCCTCGAACGGGCCGGCCCAGAAGTGCGGTCCGTCGCCGACCGTCGCCCGGCCCAGCGCGTTGACGACGACGAGCGCGGCGACCCGCGCCCCCGTCCCCGCCACAGCGGCCGAGGCGCTGCCGAGGCCGCCCTTGAGGTTGGCGGTGCGGGCGCCGAGCCCGGCCCCGACCGAGCCGAGGGCGAACGGGCCGGCCTTCGCCCGCGCCGCCGCCGCGTAGCCGAGGTCGCGGTAGGGCGAGAAGCGGCCCCACGCCTTGTCGCCGCCGTTGAGGAGGTCGAACAGGATCGCCGCGGGCACGATCGGCACCCGGGCGTCGCCGACCGGGAAGCCGCGGCCGTTCTCGGCGAGCCACGCCGTCACGCCGCCGGCGGCGTCGAGGCCGAAGGCCGAGCCGCCGGAGAGCACCAGGGCGTCGATTCCCGTCACGGTCCGTTCCGGGTCGAGGAGATCGGTCTCCCGCGTGCCCGGCCCGCCGCCGCGCACGTCGACCGACGCGGTGGTGGGCGCGTCGAACAGGATCGCGGTGACGCCGCTCGCCAGCCGCGCGTCGTCGGCATGGCCGACGGCGAGGCCCGGGATGTCGGCGAGGCTGTTGTGGGGGAGGCTCACCCTACGCTCCCGCTCAGTGGGCCGGGTTGTCGCCGATGTGCTTCAGCACCGCCTCGGCCACGGCTTCCGGCGCCTCGCGGGACGGGAAGTGGCCGATTCCCTCCAGCGGCACCTCGCGGTAGGGGCCCGAGAAGTGCTGCTCCTGGCCCTCGAACGAGCCGGGCAGGATGCAGGCGTCGGCCTCGCCGTAGATCACCAGCGTCGGCACCGCGATCCCGGTCGCCGCGTGGATCTCGGTCTCGAAGGCCGCGTAGCGCGGGTCCGGCTCGGCGCCGCCCCAGCGCACCCGGTAGGCGTGCAGGGTCACGGCGGCCCAGTCCGGATTCGCGAAGGATTGGGCGGTCTTCGCGAAGGTCTCGTCGGTGAACCACGGCCCGGGCGGGCTCCACACCGCCCACTGCTCGCGGGCGAATGCGACGCCGTTCCGGCGCACGAAGTCGGCGCCCGGCCCGGTATTCATGAACCACTGGTACCAGAACGCCCGCACCTGCGGCAGCGAGGGCACCGCGAGAGCGCCGGGTGCCCACGGCACCGACAGCGCGGCGATCGAGGCGGCGCGCTGCGGCCGGGCCGCCGCGATGGCGTAGGCGATCCGCGCGCCCCAGTCGTGGCCGACGATCGGCAGCTTCTGGAAGCCCAGCGTATCCATGAGGGCCAGGATGTCGCTCGCGAGCGCCGCGACCTGCCCCGACGGGTTGGCCTGCGGATCGACGAACCTCGTCGGGCCGAAGCCGCGCAGATAGGGCACGATGGTGCGCCAGCCCGCCGCCTGGAGCCGGGGCGCGACGCCGTCCCAGGTGCGGGGATCGTCCGGCCATCCGTGCAGCAGCAGGATCGGCTGGCCCTCGTCGGGTCCGCCGGCCTCGTAGGTGATCTCGACCTCGCCGGCGGTGACGCTGTTGGTGTCCATCTGATCCCCTTGTTGGTGTGGTTCCGGGTGCCCGGCCGGCCCCGGTCCGCGTTCTCCGGCGGGCACCGGGGCGGCGTTCGAGCGCGGCCCTTCTCCTCTCCCCGCAAGCGGGGCGAGGAGAACGCGCACCGACCGGGATGCGCGGCCAGCAGCATCGAGCCATCCGGCACGCCCCCAGCACACGAAGGGCGGGCCCGGTCGCCCGGCCCCGCCCCCCGCAGCCTTGCCCGCCTGAAGATGGATCAGGCGAGGATCTTGTCGATGGTGATCGGGAGTTCGCGCAGCCGCTTGCCGGTGGCGTGGTAGACCGCGTTGGCCACCGCCGCCGCGGCGCCGACGATGCCGATCTCGCCGAGCCCCTTGACGCCGATCGGGCTCGCCTTGTCGTCGTGCTCGTCGACGAAGATCACCTCGATGTCGTGGATGTCGGCGTTCACCGGCACATGGTACTCGCCGAGGTTGTGGTTCATGATCCGGCCGAGGTTGTGGTCGAGCATCGACTCCTCCTCGAGGGCGGCGCCGATCCCCATCACCACGCCGCCGAGGATCTGGCTGCGGGCGGTCTTCAGGTTGAGGATCTTGCCGGCCGCGACCGCGCTGACGACCCGCGCCACCCGCACGACGCCGAGATCCTCGTCCACCCGGACCTCGGCGAACACCGCCGAGTGGGTGTAGGCGGCGTAGCGCATGGTGGTGAGCATGCTGGGCTTGGCGGTCTCGGTCGCCTCCAGCGCCTCGGCGCCGCCGGCCCGCATCGCGTCGGCGAGGGCGACCTTGCGCGACGGGTCGTTGGCGAGGCGGATCTCGCCGTCCGCGAAGGTGACGTGGGCGAAGTCGGCATTGGCCAGCGGCGAGCCGTCCATCTGCCGGGCGAGGCGGAAGACCTGCTCGGCGACGCTGCGGCAGGCCAGCTCGACCGCCGCCCCGGACGAGGCCGCGGTCCAGGAGCCGCCGGCGAGCGGCGCCTCGGGCAGCGCGGTGTCGCTGAGCCGGGTCGTCACCCCCTCCATCGGCACGCCCAGCGCGTCGGCGGCGATCTGGGTCAGGATCGTGTAGGTGCCGGTGCCGAGGTCGGCGGTCGAGCAGGCGATCTCGACCCGCCCGTCCGGGGTGAGCCGGGCGCTGGCGCTCGACTTCATCATCATGGCTTCCCAGACGCCGGTCGCCATGCCGTAGCCGACCAGTTCGCGGCCCTCGCGCATCGAGCGCGGTTCGGCGTTGCGCTGCGACCAGCCGAAGCGGGCCGCGCCCTCCTCGTAGCAGGCGCGCAGGGCCTTCGAGGTGAAGTCCTTGTTCTCGCCCTCGTCGCGCTCGGCGTAGTTGCGCAGGCGCAGTTCGAGCGGGTCGACGCCGGTCGCGGCGGCGAGTTCGTCCATCGCCACTTCGAGGGCGAAGATGCCGGTGACGGCGCCCGGCGCCCGCATGTCGGAGGGCGTGTAGGTGTCGATCTTGGCGAGCTTGTAGCCGAGCTTGACGTTGGGGCAGTGATAGAGGAGGCCGGACCAGTTGACCACCGCCTCCTGGTAGTCCTCGAAGGTCGAGGTGCCGGCGATGGCGTCGTGCATCAGCGCCTGCAGCCGGCCGTCGGAATCGGCGCCGATCGAGACGGTCTGGATTGTCTCGGGCCGGTAGCCGAAGGTGAACATCTGGTCGCGGGTCAGGACCACCCGCACCGACCGCTTGAGGTCGAGCGCCGCGGCCACCGCGAGGAAGAGCTGGTATTGCGGCCGCAGGCCCGACCCGAAGGCGCCGCCGACATAGGGCGTGATGACGCGCACGTCGTCGGGCTTGAGGCCGAACACGCTGCACACGTAGCCCTGGGTGTTGTTCACGCCCTGGATCTTGTCGTGGATGGTGAGCTTGCCGTCGCCCTCCCAGACCACCGTCGAGGCGTGCGGCTCCATCGGGTTGTGGTGCTCGATCGCCTGCTTGTACTCGTGTTCGAGCCTCACCGGCGCGGCGCCGAGGGCGCCCTCGGCGTCGCCGCGCGGGTCCGGCGGCGGCTTGATGCCGGAGCGCTTCTTCGGCGGCACGTAGGCGGCGTCGCGGTTGCGCTCCAGGTCGGTGTTCGGCGCCTCCTCGGCGTAGGTGACCTTGACCAGCGAGGCGCCGTGGCGGGCGAGGTCGAAGCTCTCGGCGACCACCAGCGCGATCGGCTGGCCGCCATAGACCACCGCGTCGCTGTGCAGCGGCCGGAACGGCGAGCCGGGCGGGGCGACCTGATCGCGGTAATTGTAGTCGAGCCACGCCGTGCGCGGGCGGTTGTCGTGGGTGAACACCTTGATGACGCCCGGCACCGCGAGCGCCGCCGAGGCGTCGATCGCTGTGATGCGGCCCTTGGTGATCGCGCTCGACACCACGACGCCGTGAGCGAGGTCGGGGGCGGTGAACTCGCCGGCGTATTTCGCGGCGCCCGTCACCTTGGCGGGGCCGTCGACCCGGCTGCGGGCGGTGCCGACATGGAGGTTGGTGGTGGCCATCGGGTCGACCTTACTGGATGCGCTTGTCGGTCTGGGATTGCGGCGTCCCGGCGGCGGCCTGGGACAGGCCGCGCACGATGGCGCGCCGCGCCAGCTCGATCTTGAACGCGTTGTGGGCGTAGGGCCGGGCCTCGGCAAGGATCACGTCGGCGGCCTCGCGGAAGCTCTCGGGGGTCGCCGGCCGGCCCTGGAGCCGGGCCTCGGCCTCGGCGTTGCGCCACGGCTTGTGGGCGACGCCGCCGAGCGCGAGGCGGGCGGTGCGGATCGTGTCGCCGTCCATCTCCAGGGCGGCGGCGACCGAGACCAGCGCGAAGGCGTAGGACAGCCGGTCGCGCAGCTTCAGGTAGGTGTAGTGTCCGGAGAAATCCTCGGCCGGCAGGTCGACCGCGGTGACGATCTCGCCGTGGCGCAGGGTGGTGTCGCGCTGCGGCTCGCCGCCGGGCAGGCGGTGGAACTCGGCGAACGGGATCGACCGGGCACCGTCCGGCCCCTCGACCTGCACCACCGCCTCCAGGGCGGCGAGCGCGACGCACATGTCGGACGGGTGGGTGGCGATGCACGTGTCGGAGGTGCCGAGGATCGCGTGGATGCGGTTGACCCCGGTGATCGCCGGGCAGCCGCTGCCGGGCACCCGTTTGTTGCAGGGCGTGCCCTCGTCGTAGAAGTAGTAGCAGCGGGTGCGCTGGAGCAGGTTGCCGCCGGTGGTGGCGGCGTTGCGCAACTGCGGCGAGGCGCCGGCCAGGATCGCGCTGGCGAGCAGCGGGTAGCGGGCCGCGACGCGCTCGTCGTAGGCGGCCTTGCTGTTCGGCACCAGGGCGCCGAGGCGAAGCCCGCCCTCATGCTCGCTGATCGCGTCGAGGGGCAGCCGGGTGATGTCGATCAGCCGGTCGGGCCGCTCGACGTTGTACTTCATCAGGTCGACGAGGTTGGTGCCGCCGGCGATGAGGCGGGCGGCGGGGTCGGCGGCGAGCGCCTGCACGGCCTCGGCGACGGTGCCGGCACGGGTATAGGCGAAGCGGTTCATTCCGCGGCCTCCCGGTGCGAGGGCGTGCCGGCCTGCTGCCTCAGCACGTCCTCGATGGCGTCGACGATGTTGGTGTAGGCGCCGCAGCGGCAGATGTTGCCGCTCATGTACTCGCGGATCTCCTCGCGGCTGCGGGCGCGGCCCTCCTCGATCAGGGCGACGGCCGACATGATCTGGCCCGGCGTGCAGTAGCCGCACTGGAAGGCGTCGTGCTCGACGAAGGCGGCCTGGACCGGGTGCAGGGCGCCGTTCGACAGGCCCTCGACGGTGGTGACGTGCGCGCCGTCCTTGACCACCGCGAGGGCGAGGCAGGAATTGACCCGCTGGCCGTCGACGAGGACGGTGCAGGCGCCGCACTGGCCGTGGTCGCAGCCCTTCTTGGTGCCGGTGAGGTCGAGTTCCTCGCGCAGGAGGTCGAGCAGGCTGGTCCACGGCGCGACGTCCAGCCGACGCTCCTGCCCGTTGACCGTGAGGGTGATCGCCACCGTGTCGATGGCTCTCGCCACCGTGTCGATGGCTGCGGGCGCGCTGTCGCTGGGCATGGGCCTTCCGCGTAACGAGAATCGGTGCCGGGACGCTTCACCGCTCCGGATTCCCGGGCGCGTGTCGGGGCACGCCGCTCCCGGGGATTGCGTGCCGATAACCGTTCCAAACTGCTCCTGTTCCGGTGGAATCCCTGCGGCACGTCGGCGGTGGGCACGGGCCGGGCCTGCGATGCCGGGGCTTCAAGCGCCGGGAGGGTTCGGCTAACGCTTCCGCTCCCCTGCCGCAGGAGCCCGCCATGGCCGCCCTGGACGCCGTCCTCTCCGACATCGACCGCGACCTCGACAATTCCCTGGAGCGGCTGTTCGCCTGGCTGCGCATCGCCTCGATCTCGACCGACCCGGCCTACGCCGCCGAGTGCCGCGAGGCTGCGGAATGGCTGAAGGGCGACCTCGCCGCGCTCGGCTTCGACGCCTCGCTGCGCGAGACCGGCGGCCACCCGGTCGTGCTCGCCCACGCGCCCAAGCCCGGGGCGCCGCACGTCCTGTTCTACGGCCACTACGACGTGCAGCCGGTCGACCCGCTGGAGCTGTGGGAGACGAGAGAGCCGTTCGAGCCGCGGCTGGTGTCGCTGCCGGACGGGCGCCGGGCGATCAGCGCCCGGGGTGCGGCCGACGACAAGGGTCAGGTGATGACCTTCGTCGAGGCGTGCCGGGCCTGGAAGGCGATCCACGGCGAGTTGCCGGTCGGCGTCACGCTGCTGATCGAGGGCGCCGAGGAGAACGGCTCCAAGGACCTGCCGGAATGGGTCGAGGCCAACCGCGACGAGCTGAAGGCCGACCTCGTGCTGGTCTGCGACACCGGGATGTGGGATCGCGCCACCCCGGCGATCACCTCGTCCCTGCGGGGCCTGAGCTACTTCGAGGTCTTCGTGCGCTGCGCCGACCGCGACCTGCATTCGGGCCTGTTCGGTGGCGCCGCCGCCAACCCGATCCGGGTGCTGTCCCGCCTCATCGCCGACCTGCACGACGACGACGGCCGCATCGCCCTGCCGGGCTTCTACGACGGCGTGCGCGAGACCCCGGCCGAGGTGCTGGAGCAGTGGCGCGGCCTCGACCTGACGCCCGAGAGCTTCCTCGGCCCGGTCGGGCTCGGGCTTCCGGCGGGCGAGCGCGGGCGGATGCTGATCGAGCAGATCCAGTCGCGCCCGACCTGCGACGTCAACGGCATCGTCGGCGGCTACACGGGAGAGGGCACCAAGACCGTCATCGCCGGGCAGGCGAGCGCCAAGATCTCGTTCCGCCTCGTCGACGACCAGGACCCGGAGGCGATCGCGGCGAGCTTCGAGAGCTTCGTGCGCGCCCGCATCCCGGCCGACTGCTCGGTCGAGATCGTCACCCACAAGGGCTCGCGGGCGATCGCGCTGCCGTTCGACATGCCGGCACTGGCGGCGGCCAAGGGCGCGCTCGCCGACGAATGGGGCGTGCCCCCGGTGACGATCGGCTCAGGGGGGTCGATCCCGATCGTCGGCGACTTCAAGCGCAGCCTCGGCCTCGACAGCCTGCTGGTCGGCTTCGGCCTCGACGACGACCGGGTGCACTCGCCCAACGAGAAGTACGACCTGACGAGCTTCCACAAGGGCACGCGGAGCTGGGCCCGGATCCTCGCGGCGCTCGCCGCGCCGGGCGCCGTCGGCGGCTGAGGCCGAAGCCTGATCCGGGCCGGCTGGCGCGACCCGGCCCGGGCGGGTAAAGCTCCGGCCATGCCCGTCGCGGTCACCCCCGTCCCCCCATGCGCCGCCTGATCGTCGAGGAGCCCGTCACCCGCGCGGCGCCGTGGTCGCTGCGCTTCGCCTGGTTCGCCGTCGCGGTCTCGGGAATCGCCCTGGTCCTGGTCCGCAACCCCAGGGCCGAGACCGGGCCGGCCCTGGCGGCCCTCGGCTCCGGGGTCGTCCTGGCCCTCGTCGCGGTGCTGCTCGCCTTCGGGGCCTTCGTGCGGGTGTGGCGCGAGGGCGCCCGCGGCCTGCGCACGGCGGTCGGCGGGCTGATCGTCGGCGCGCTGGTCCTCGCCTATCCCGGCTATGTCGCCCTGCGCGGGGCGATGCTGCCGGCGCTCGCCGACCTCTCGACCGACGCCGACAACCCGCCCGCCTTCTCGCGCTCGGCCGCGGCCTACGCCGCCCGCGACGGGCGCCTGCCGCCGGACCCGCCGCCCGCCGCCCGGGCCGGGCAGCGCGAAGCCTATCCGCGGATCGCGCCGCTCACCCTCGACCTCGGCCCGGACGAGGTGTTCCAGCTCGCCCTCAAGGCCGCTTCCAACCGCAAGTGGCAGGTGGTGGAATCCTACCGCCCCGGCGGCCGGGTCGGGAACGGCCGCATCGAGGCGGTGGCGCGCTCGCGCATCCTCGGCCTGCCCTCCGACCTGACGGTGCGGCTGCACCCGCGGGCGGACGGGACCCGCATCGACGTGCGCGCCGCCACCCGCCTCGGCGACCGCGACTTCGGCCGCAACGCCGACCAGATCCGCGCCTATCTCGACGAGATCGCCAACCTGGCGCTGGCGGTGAAGTGAGGCCGGGGGCCGGCCGGGCGTCTCATACGGTTTCCGGTTGATCGCTCGGCGATCCCTGCGGGATCGTGGCGATTGCTGCGGGATCGCTTTCGCGATGCGGAAACCGGCTTCGTTCATGCGCCGCGCAGGCTGGTGATACGATGTCCGGAAGGAATCTTCCGAAAACCGTATCACGCGGCCGGACGATACTCCGCCTCCAGGGTCGGCTCACCCTCGGTCCGCACCCGGCCGCGGGCGGCGAGATCCTCCAGGTGGGCGAAGACCGAGAGCGCGGCAGCGCCGTGCAGGGCCGGATCGAGCCCCTGGTAGATCGCCGCGACCAGAGCCGCGATCGTGCGGTCGCCGGCCCGGACCCGGTCGAGGATCGCGGCCTCCCGGGCGCGGCGGTGGTGGCTCAGCGCCCGCACGAAGCGCTGCGGGTCCCGCACCGGCCCGCCATGACCCGGCCAGTAGATCCGCTCGCCGCGGCCCCGCAGCCGGTCGAGGGAGGCCATGTAGGCGCCCATCGCCCCGTCCGGCGGCGCCACGATGCTGGTCGACCACGCCATGACGTGGTCGCCCGAGAACAGCGCCTCCTCCTCGGCGAAGGCGAAGGCGAGGTGGTTCATGGTGTGGCCGGGGGTGTCGAGGGCGGTCAGGGTCCAGCCCGGCCCCGCCAAGGATTCTCCCTCGCGCAGTTCCCGGTCCGGCCGGTGCTCGGCGTCGGCGGCGGCGTCGAGGAGGTTGCGCTCCTGCCCCCGCAGCGCCCGAGCGGCCCGGTGCGGCCCGCAACCGAGGATCGGTGCGCCCGTGGCGGCCTTGAGCGCGCGCGCGCCCGGGGAATGGTCGCGGTGGGTGTGGGTGACGAGGATCGCCTCCACGGTCTCGCCCGCCAGCGCCGCGAGCAGGGTCTCCCCGTGCTGCGGGTGGTCCGGCCCGGGATCGATCACCGCGACCCGGCCGTGGCCGACGACGTAGGTGCAGGTGCCGCTCTGGGTGAACGGGCCACCATTGGGGCAGACCAGCCGCCGCACCAGGGGAGAGACGGCGTCGAGGCGACCGCTCTCGGGCGCCTCGCGGAGGAAGACGGGCGCCTCGGGCGCGGGGGACGAACTCACCGGACGACGATCTCCTGATGCCGGGGCAGGGCCGTCGACACCATGCCGGCCGTGGCGGCATCCGGCAATCCGGCGGTGGCACGGTCTCCTCTGGACCGGCCTGCCGCCACGGTCTAGCCTGCATGCCCGAGGGGTTGCTGTGCGATGGGGAGCATCTATGGCCTACCCGATCGAATCCGTCGGCGGACTCGGGCCGGTCCTCGCCGACCGGTTGCGCGATGCCGGAGTCGCCACCACCGACGAGTTCCTCAACCGGGCCGGCGACGCCGCCTCCCGCGGCATCCTCGCGGCGCAGACCGGGATCGACGAGGGGCTGGTCCTGCACTGGGCGCGGCGCTGCGACCTGTTCCGCGTGCACGGCATCGGCCGGCCGATGGCGGCGCTGCTCGAAGCGGCCGGCATCGCCACGGTGGCCGACCTCGCCGCCGCCGAGCCCGAACCGCTCGCGATGCGCCTCACCGGCCTAAACCAGGACGGCGCCTTCTGCACCGTGACCCCGAGGGAGCGGATCGTGCGGGAATGGGTCGCCCGCGCCGCCGGCCTGCGGATCGTCCTCGACGACCGGATCGGCGACGCGCTCCGCGCCTGACGGCCCCGGATCGAAGCAGGTCTGACACCAACGGTCGTTGGAAATGACCTCTGGTTCCGTTCTCGAATTGTCGCCAAGCCTTTGGCTTGATGCCGAGGATTCCAGTTGGTTCAACGGCCCGATGCGTCGGCATCCCGAGCCGTTGGTATGAAGCATCGTTCCGCCGCACGCGGCCGGCGCCGAAGTGGTCGCCGCTCCGGTGGCGACGATGATGCGAGGACCCGAGCCGGGCGGGACAGTCCTGCGCGACCCTGATTTCGAGCCGGACGGAGAGTCGTCCGGATCCCGTATCCGGGAAAAATTTTTCCGCTGATCGGTCGGGCGTGATCGAGGCAAGTCGCTGGTCCGGAGGCAGCCGGAGCAGCGCAAACAAGTCTCGCCGCGCAACATGCCCTAGCGCGGGCCGTCGCGAGGCGGGAAATGGGGCAGGGATCGCAGCTCCCTGGGAAAAGGGTGCAGAATGCCTCTCACTACTTGTGGTTTGTCTTGTCTTTCGATCTTTCCATACATACACCAGCGCGGCTCACCGCCATCATGTTCCCGAGGGCCGCCACTTATGGACGAGAACAGCACAAGCCCGGACCAGTTCGCTACGCTCACCGCCGATATCATTTCGGCCTATGTCAGCCACAACAGCGTCCAGGCGGCCGAACTGCCCAAGCTCATCGCCGATGTCTTTGCGGCGTTGAAGGCGGCGACCGGCCCGAAGCCCGCGGCGGCGGCGGCGGTCCCGGCGCGGGCCACGCCGTCCGAGATACGCCGGTCGATCACCCACGACGTCCTGATCAGCTTCGAGGACGGCAAGCCCTACAAGACCCTGCGCCGGCACCTGACCCTGCGGGGCCTGACCCCCGAAGCCTACCGTCAGAAATGGGGCCTGCCGGTCGATTATCCGATGACCTCGGCGAGCTACTCGAAGCAGCGCTCCGAGCTGGCGCAGACCCTCGGCCTCGGCCAGCAGCGCCGCCGATCCCTGCGCCCGGCGGACGAGCCGGTGGTCGCCGCACCCGAGCCCGAGCCCGAGCCCGAGCCGGCTCCCATCGAGGCGGTGCATGACGAGGCACACCAGGATCCCGCAGCCCGCGACGAGGCACCGGCGCGACCGGCCCGCCGCAGCCGGAAGGCCGCCCAGGAGGGGTGAGGCTCTCACCCGCAACGGAACGCCGCCCGCGGACGAACCGGGGCGGCGCTTCGGCGTCGGCGTCATGCCCCGGACCGGAGCCTCATACGGTTTCCGATTGATCGCTCGGCGATCCCTACGGGATCGTGGCGACCGCGAGCGGTCGCTTTCGCGATGCGGATCTCGGCTTCGCTCAGGTGCGTGGAGCCTTCGGCTCCACCGCGCGGGCTGAGGATACGGTTTCTGAACGGATCGTTCAAAAACCGTATCAGAGGCGGGCCTCCTCGAAGGCCCGCACCCACTCGGCGCAGATGCCCGAGCGCACGATGTCGTCGAGGCCGAACTCCACGATCGGGATCGGCATCATCCGGCTCTTCACGAGGTGGATCACCGTCCGCAGGCCGGAGGTTTCCCGCAGGTCGGTCTGCGACACGTCGCCGTTGATGATGACCTGGGTGTCGTCGCCGATCCGGGTCAGGAACATCTTGATCTCGGCCGGAGTGGTGTTCTGCGCCTCGTCGAGGATCACGAGGCAGTTCTTGAAGGTGCGGCCGCGCATGACTTCGAACGGCACCACCTCGATGTCGCCGGCCTTGACCGCGATCTCGAAGGCGCCGGCGCCCATGCGCTCCTTCATGGTCTCGGTCAGCGGGGCGACCCAGGGCGCGATCTTCTCTTCCAGGCTGCCCGGGAAGTATCCGAGCGAGCGGCCCGAGGGCACGTTCGGGCGGGTGATGACGACCTTGGCGATGCGGCGCTGTCGCAGCTGATCGGCGGCGCGGGTTCCGGCGATGTAGGTCTTGCCGGTGCCGGCCGGGCCGAGGACGATGACCTGGCTGTGGGACCCGAGGGCTTCGAGGTACTCGGCCTGCTTGGCCGTGATCGGCTGGATCGGCGGCGGATTGCGCTCCTCCTCGAACCGCGTGCGGTGCACCCGGATCGACCGGTCTTCGACCAACTCAAGTCGTGCGCGTCGTCTCTTCATGGATCAACACTCCCACTGGACTTGTGGTGCCGATTTTCGTGTGCCCTCTCGTGTCCCGGGACTCCTTCTGTTCTCCTGACGACTCAAACCGCGTGACCCTGTGCCGGTTCCAGGACCGGAGGACACGATGGTGGACAAGTCCACCGCGACCTGAGTCCAGCGTAGGTCGCCGACGCACAACGGACAATTACCGCATTGCACCAGAGCCGAAACGATCCCGCGGCTTTTGTGACGCAGGGCATGGCTGTGACACGAAGTCCACAACGTCGACCGTGCCCGTCAGGGTGAAGGACTCGTTTTTAGCCGGCAGAGGGATTGCCTTAACCCAAAGTCAGCATCTTCGGTTGACCGCTACGACGATGTTGCCGCACTCTCGCCGGAACGTGGCGATTGAGAGTTCCGATGAGCACGGTGGCTGTCGTGTTCCCGTGGCTGGTTCTGATGCAGCGGGACCGGCCGGTGCAAGCCGTTCTGTGCCTGCTGCTGCAACTCACCGTGGTCGGGTGGCCGCCGGGCGTGCTGTGGGCGGTCATCGTCATCCACCGCGAGAACCAGCAGCGCCGGCTCAGCCGCATGCGGCGGCTCGTCGGCCGGCGCTGAGCGGCGCCGCCGCTCAGGCCGGCTCGACGAAGCTGTCGAGGACCATCTTGCGGCCGGCCTTGTCGAAGGCGACCGTGAGCTTGTTGCCGTCCACCGCCTCGACCGAGCCGGGTCCGAACTTGGTGTGGAAGATCCGCATCCCGGCCGCGTAGTCGGAGCGCGCGCCGGTGGACTTGGCCACCAGCGTCCCCTCGATCTGCTGCGGTCCGCGCCCGCCGCGGCCCCCCCCGAACGGCTCGCGTCCGGCGGTGTTGGCCTGCGCCCGCTGCCAGCCCGGCGTGCCGTAGGACGAGCCGAACGGCACCGCCTGCCGGTCGAAGCGCGAGGCGCCGGCGGAATAATGCGCCGGTGCCTCGATCACCTCGACGCTCGCTTCCGGCAACTCGTCGATGAACCGGCTCGGGATGGTCGAGGACCACAGGCCGTGGACGCGGCGGTTGACCGCGAACGAGATCCGGGCCCGCTTGCGCGCCCGGGTGAGCCCGACATGGGCGAGCCGCCGCTCCTCCTCCAGCCCGGCCCGGCCGCTCTCGTCGAGCGCGCGCTGGTTGGGGAACAGCCCGTCCTCCCAGCCCGGCAGGAACACGGTGTCGAATTCCAGCCCCTTGGCGGCGTGGAGCGTCATCAGGCTCGCCCGCTCGCCGCCCTCGCCCTCGTTGGCGTCCATCACCAGGGCGATGTGCTCGAGGAAGCCCGGCAGGTCGGGGAACTCCTCCATCGAGCGCACCAGCTCCTTCAGGTTCTCGAGCCGGCCGGCGGCGTCGGCGGAACGCTCCTTCTGCCACATCTCGGTGTAGCCGGATTCCTCCAGCACGGTCTGGGCGACCTCGGAATGCGGCTGGCTCTCCAGGAGCCTCGCCCAGCGCCCGAAGCCGGCGACGAGGGCGCGCAGGGACGAGCGCGGCTTGGGCTTCAGCTCCTCGGTCTCGATCACCATCCGGGCGGCCTGGAGCAGCGGCACCTGCGCCCGGCGCGACAGACCGTGCAGGGCCTGGAGCGTGGCGTCGCCGAGGCCGCGCTTGGGGGTGTTGATGATCCGCTCGAAGGCGAGGTCGTCGGCCGGGTTCACGGTGAGGCGCAGGTACGCGAGGGCGTCGCGCACCTCCGCCCGCTCGTAGAAGCGCGGGCCGCCGATCACCCGGTAGGGCAGGCCGAGCTGGACGAAGCGGTCCTCGATCTCGCGCATCTGGGCCGAGATCCGCACCAGCACGGCGATCTGCGACAGCGGGTGGCCCTTGGCCTGGAAGCCCTCGATCGCCTCGCAGAGGAGCCGCGCCTCCTCCTCCGAATCCCAGGCACCCGACACCGTGACCTTCTCGCCGTCGACGGCCTCGGTGCGCAGGGTCTTGCCGAGCCGGCCCTCGTTGCGGGCGATCAGGGTCGAGGCGGCGGCGAGGATGTGCCCGGTCGAGCGGTAGTTGCGCTCCAGCCGCACCACGACGGCGCCGGGAAAGTCGTGCTCGAAGCGCAGGATGTTGTCGACCTCGGCGCCGCGCCAGCCGTAGATCGACTGGTCGTCGTCGCCGACGCAGGCGACGTTGCGGTGCCCCTGCGCGAGCAGGCGCAGCCACAGGTACTGGGCGACGTTGGTGTCCTGGTACTCGTCGACCAGGATGTAGCGGAACCGGTTCTGGTAGCCCGCGAGCACGTCCGGGTTCTCGCGCCACAGCCGCAGGCACAGCAGCAGCAGGTCGCCGAAATCGACCGCGTTGAGGGTCTTCAGCCGCTCCTGGTAGGTGGCGTAGAGCGCGCCGCCCTTGCCGTGGGCGAAGGCCCCGGCCTCGCCGGCGGGCACCTGCTCGGGGCCGAGGCCGCGGTTCTTCCAGCCGTCGATGGCGTGGGCGAGGCTGCGGGCCGGCCAGCGCTTCTCGTCGATGTCGGCGGCGGCGATGACCTGCTTGAGCAGGCGGAGCTGGTCGTCGGTGCCGAGGATGGTGAAGTCGGGCCGCAGGCCGACGAGTTCGGCGTGGCGGCGCAGGATCTTGGTGCCGATGGCGTGGAAGGTGCCGAGCCACGGCATCCCCTCGCCGGCCGGCCCGATCAGGGCGCCGATGCGCTCCTTCATCTCGCGGGCGGCCTTGTTGGTGAAGGTCACCGACAGGATGTCGAACGGGCGGGCGCGGCCGGTGGCGATGAGGTGGGCGATGCGGGTGGTCAGCACCCGGGTCTTGCCGGTGCCCGCCCCGGCCAGCACCAGCACCGGTCCCTCCGTGACCTCGACGGCCCGGCGCTGCTCGGGGTTGAGCCCGTCGAGGTAGTGGGCCCCCTGCGGCGCCACGGCGGCGCGGGCACGGGCGGCGATCGAGGTGGCGGGGGAGGGCGCCTCGGCCCCTGCGGGTTCGCGAGTCATGCGCCCTCACTGGACCAAAACGCGAACGGCGTCGAGGGTGCGACGCCGCCGGCCGGAACCCCGGGCCTCGTCCGGCGTCGTCCGTTCATGCACTCGACGCACAACTCCAGAAGAGGATCGCCATGCGCCTCCGTGCCCTGCTCGTCCTGAGCCTCACCGTCGCCGCGGCTCCGGCCCTGGCCCAGAACCAGCCGACCGTCTCCCGCGCCGAGCGCACCGTCGAGGGCATCAACCGCTCGATGGAGACCCAGGGCCAGATCCGCGGCATCCAGCAGCAGAACCAGTTCAACAACAACCAGATCCGCGGCGAGATGATGCGCAGCCAGAGCCTGCCGGCCGCGCCCCCGCCGCCGATCATCGTGGCGCCGCGCTGACGCACGGTGCCGCGCCGAACGGCCGGCTCAGGCCGGGGGACGGGCCGCGGGCTGCGGCCGGACCGCCGGACGCGTGGCGTCGGCGGCCGGCGCCGGGCGCTTGGTGATGGTCGCGGTGGTGGCCGGGTCCGCCGCCGGCCGGGCGGCGGGCGCCGCGACAGGCGGGGCTGGGGCCGCCGCGGGCGGGCCGCTGTCGAGGCCGTAGACGTCGTCGCGGAAATGCGCGCGGCCGTCCGGCGTGGCGTAGCCGGTCATGTACACGAAGGTCACCGGGACGGGCCTTGCGAGCTTGAGGTCCCGGCGCTCGCCGGTGGCGATGCCGGTCTCGATCTCCATCGGGCCCCACGCGGTGCCGGGGCCGCCCGGGCCGGGCGTGCCGTCGAGCAGCCAGCCGACCAGCTCCTTCACCTCCGCCACCCGCACGCAGCCCGAGGAGTGGAAGCGCCCGTCGCGGCTGAACAGCGACTTCGACGGCGTGTCGTGCATGTACACCGCGTGCCGGTTCGGCATGTCGATCCGCACCTGACCCAGCGAATTGTCGAAGCCCGGATCCTGGCGAAGGGTGTAGTTCACCGCCTTCGCGGTCGACCAGTCGACGGCGGTCGGCTGCACCTCGTTGCCCTGCCCGTCGAGCATCCGGATGTGCATCCTGGCGAGGTAGCCCGGATCCTTGCGCATGTGCGGGATGATGTCCTTCTTGATGAGGGACACCGGCACGGTCCAGGTCGGGTTGAAGTTGACGTTGGTGATCCTCGTCTCGACCAGCGGCGATGCCCGGTCGGGCTTGCCGACCACCGCGACGTAGCGGCGGGCGAGCGTCCCGTGCTCCACCGCCTCGACGGTGGCCGAGGGGATGTTGACCACGACGTAGCGGTCGCCGAACGGGAAGCTCGATCCCATCAGCCGCGCCGCCGAGGCGGCGAGCTGGCGCTGGCGCGTCGCGGCCGGCACGTTGAGCGCCTTCACGGTCAGCCGGGCGACGAGGCCGGAATCCGGCAGGCCGTGCCGGACCTGGAACCGCCTCACCGCCGCGACCAGGGCCGGGTCGAGCACGTCGGAGGCCGGCGCCTCGGCGGCGAGGTCGCCGGTGAGGACGAGGTGGCGCCGCAGCGCCGGGACCGCCGGGTTGCGCTCGCCGGGCCTGATCGCGAGGTCGGCTGGCAGTTCCGGCCAGCCGCCCGCCTCGGCGATCGCCTGGTAGCGGTCGGCCATCCTCAGCGTGTCGAGGAAGGTCGCCGGCGTCAGCACCGGGCTCGGGTCCTGGGAGATCCGCGCCAGCACCACCGGCGGCAGCTCGCGCGACGGCTTCTTCGCCGGTTCGGCCGCCTTGACCGCATCCGCGGGCTTCGCCGCATCGACGGCCCTGGCCGGTTCGGAGGGGGCGGCGGTCACCGGAGGCTTCTCCGCCTCCGCGGCGCTCGGCCGGACCGGACCGACCGGGAGCGGCGCCGACTCGGGCGGCCTGGATGAGTCCGCCGGGATCGCCGCGGGCGGAACCGGCGCGGGCGCCTGGGCGAGGACCGCCCCGCAGCCGGCGAGCCATGCGAGGGCGGCGATGCCGGACCGGCCCGGCCGAAGGGAAGAAACACGCTGACGCAGGACCATCGCCGGCCTCCTGAACAAGGATGCGGGCGCACCGTGACTGGTTAAGGTTACGAAACTCCTGTCCGTCGAGGCCCCGGCGGAGGCCGGACCCCGGTCGACCTTCGACGAGGCGGAGCGTGCGGCGGTTCGTTCCTTCGCACTTGCGAGATGAGCGGCCGGGACAACGCCGCCCTGCGCCCGGAGCCGTGGCCGGCTCGGATTTTGCAGTGCAGCATGACGGGGTGTGACGAGGGGCTGCGACGACCGATGAGCGTGATCGAACTGGTGCCGGTGGCCGAGGCCGCCGGCTTCACCGCGGGGTGCATGGTCATCCACTGGGCCCGCGACCGGGCCGACACCCTCACCGCCCTCCTCGCCGTCGTCATCGTCAGCATCGTGCTCCTGCTCGCCCTGGTGGCCGGCATCCGGCACTCGGGGGACCCGGAGGCGATGGTCTCCGCGATGGCCTCCGCCAGCACCGCGTTCTGACCGGTGCCGCGGCACGGACGGCGGGCGGATCAGGCCGAGCGGGGGCCGAGGAGGATCAGCCCCGCTCCGAGGAGGCACACGCTCGCGCCGGCGACGTCCCAGCGGTCGGGCCTTTGTCCCTCCGCGGCCCACAGCCACAGCAGCGACGCCGCGATGTAGACCCCGCCATAGGCCGCGTAGGCGCGGCCCGCCGCCTCGCTCTCGACCCGGGTGAGGAGCCAGGCGAACAGTACCAGCGACACGAGGCCCGGCCCGAGCCAGAGCGGCGAGCGGCCGAGGCGGAGCCAGGCCCAGAAGGCGAAGCAGCCGGCGATCTCGGCCAGGGCCGCGCCGGCATAGGCGAGGAGGGTGGTCATCGGGTCGCGCCTGCGTGAAGGGGAGGGGGAAGCGCCCGGGTTCATACGGTTTCCGATGGATCGCTTCGCGATGCGGAAACCGGCTTCGCTCACGCATGCGGAGCAAAGCTCCGCCGCGCGGGCTGGTGATACGATGTCCGGAACTGATCGTCCGGAAACCGTATCACAGGCGCCCGGGGCAGGTCCCGGCAAAGCCTCATCCCTCCGGGGCGGCCGCGAACCGCGCCCGGTAGATCTGCGGCGCCACGCCGAGGACGCGCAGGAAGCCCCGGCGCAGGGTCTCCTCGGAGCCGAACCCGCAGCGGGCCGCGACCCGTCCGACCGGCAGGCCGGCCTCCAGCATCCGGCAGGCGGCCTCGACGCGCAGGCCCTCGACCGCCCGGGCCGGCGTCCGGCCGGTCGCCTGACGGTAGTGCCGGCAGAAGCTGCGCTCGCTCATCCCCGCCTGCGCCGCCAGGGTCCCGAGCGACAGGTCGCCGGACAGGTTCTCGCCGATCCAGGCGTGGAGGCGGTCGAAGCGCCCGTCCCGGCTCTGCAGCGACAGGACGGCGCTGAACTGCGCCTGACCGCCCGGGCGCTTGAGGAACACGACGAGCTGCCGGGCGACCGCGAGGGCGGCGGCGTGGCCGAGGTCGGCCTCGACCAGGGCCAGCGCGAGGTCGATGCCCGCCGTCACCCCGGCGGAGGTCCAGATCGTGCCGTCGCGGACGAAGATCGGGTCGGGATCGAGGGTCACGGCCGGAAACCGGCGGGCGAACTGCGCGCAGCGGTTCCAGTGCGTCACGGCGCGGCGGCCGTCGAGCAGGCCGGCCGCCGCGAGCAGGAAGGCGCCGCTGCACACCGAGGCGGTGCGCCGCGCCGCGCCGGACCGCCGGCGGACCCAGTCGACGAGGGCCGGGTCGGCGCAGGCGACGTCGACCCCTTGCCCGCCCGCGACCACGAGGGTGTGCAGCGGCGCGTCGGGCGGCGGCAGCGGCGCGGTCCGGAACGGCAATCCCGCCGTCGCCACGACCTCGTCCGCCCCGGCCACCACCGCCATGGCGTAGGGCGCTGGGCCGGCGCGGGGCGCGAGGTCGTTGGCGCTGGCGAACACCTGGAGCGGGCCGGCGACGTCGAGGAGCTGCACGCCGGGAAAGCACAGGATCTCGATGGACCGGGTCGGCATGCGAGCTGGCGGGAAGCGAGGGACCTTTGGCGATCGCGCCAGACGCTGCGCCGGTATGCTGCCGGCGTCAATCGGGAGAAGCGTCATGACCGCACGGGTCGGAATCCTCGTCTTTCCGCAGGTGCAGCAACTCGACCTCACCGGCCCCTACGAGGTGTTCGCCTCGGCCGCGGGCGTGCAGGTCGACCTCGTCGGCAAGACCCTCGCGGCGGTGCCGGCCTCGACCGGCCTTGCCCTGGCGCCGACGCTCGACTTCGCCGGCTGCCCGCCCCTCGACGTGCTGTGCGTGCCGGGCGGCGGCGGCGTCAACGCGCTGCTGGAGGATCCCGAGACCCTCGACTTCGTGCGCCGGCAGGCGGAGGGCGCGCGCTTCGTCACCTCAGTCTGCACCGGCGCCCTGGTGCTCGGGGCCGCCGGGCTGCTGCGGGGCGTGCGCGCGACGACGCACTGGAACGCCCACGACTTCCTCGCCCGCTTCGGCGCCGTGCCGGTCGCGGACCGCATCGTGCGCGACGGCCGCCTCATCACCGCCGGCGGCGTCACCGCGGGCATCGATTTCGGCCTCGCCGTCGTCGCGGCCCTGGTCGGCCGGGACGAGGCCGAGACGGTGCAGCTCACCCTGGAATATGCCCCCGCCCCGCCCTTCGAGGCGGGCACGCCCGAGACGGCCTCGCCGGAGACCCTCGCCCGCGCCACGGAGCGGCTCGCCGCGTCGCGGGCCGCCCGCGAGGCGATCCTGGCGCGGATCGCGCCCGGCGCCTGATGCGATGTTCGGACGATCAGTTCCGACAATCGTATCACCGGCCCGCGCGGCGGAGCTTTGCTCCGCACGCATGAGCGACGCCGGTTTCCGCATCGCGAAGGCGATGGCGCAGCCATCGCCACGATCCCGCAGGGATCGCCGAGCGATCAACCGGAAATCGTATGACGCAGCTTCAGGTGCCACCGCCGGCTTCCGCGCCGTAGCGCCGGTGCAGGCCCGCCGCGAGGCCGTCGGCGAACTTCGCCGCCGCGACCGGCAGCATCCGGCCGCGGAGCTGGCCGAGGATCATCGCCATCGTGTCGAGGTCGCGCGCATCGATCGGGCGGGCGCGGAAGCGCGGGTCGTCCGGGATGCCGCTCGGCACCTGGAAGCTCACCACGTCCTCGCGCAGCACGAGGTTGCGCAGGAATTCGAGCGAGCCGGATTCGACCGTCGGCGGCATCGACGCGCCCTTGCGCGCCACCGCGCGGTCGATGTGGTGGCGCAGGGCGAGCGAGCGGTCGGGCAGCGCCAGGGCGTGGGCGAGGCAGTCGCGCATCCGCACCGGCCCGGGCTCGCGGGCGAGGGGATGGGTGCGCCGCATCAGGGCGCAGACCGGCTGGCGGCAGGCGAACAGCACGTGCAGGTCGGCCGAGGGCGGCGGTTGCAGCACCAGGGCGAGGTCGGCCTCGAAGGCGGTCAGCGCCGCCACCGCCTGGGCGTGGTCGCGCACCTGCACGGTGAACGACACCTGCGGGAAGCGGGCGCGGTAGGTCTCCACCTCCTCCGGCACGACGTGGTTGACGAAGGCCTGGCTGCACGCCAGCGCGACGTGGCCGCGGCGCACCCCCGACAGGTCGGCGATCTGCGAGCGCACCCGCTCCAGGTCGGCGATCTGGTCGCGGATGTGGCGCACCAGCAATTCGCCGGCCGCGTTCAGCCGCATCCCCTTGGCGACCCGTTCGAAGATCGGCGTGCCGAGGTCGTATTCGAGGTCCTGGATCTGCCGGGTCAGGGCCGAGGGCGTGATGTTCAGGGTCTCGGCGGCGCGCCGGATCGAGCCGCTGCGGGCGACCTCGGCGATGTAGCTGAGCGTGCGCAGGTGCTTCATCGGGGTTCCTGGCCTCGGTCGTCCGTTGCGTTTTCGCGAACGGATCAATCGAAAACCAGCACTCGATTGCAACAGGCGCAGAAACTAGCCTCCCGGGTGTTCGATGCCGGAGAGCCCCGCTGATGCGCCGCCGTGACCTGCTGACCGGCCTCGCCGCCGGCCTCACCCTCGCCCCCCTGGCCGCCAGGGCGCAGACCACGGCGCAGGCCACGGCGCAGAACCCGACCGTGATCCGCATGGGATCGCTGAAGCTGATCCACTCGATCGCGCCGCATTTCTACGAGCAGTTCACCCCGGCCGGGGTGAAGGTCGAGGTGGTGCCGTTCGAGAGCCCGACCGAGTGCAAGAACGCCGTCGTCACCAAGTCGGTGGATTTCGGCACCTTCGGCATCGCCGCCGCGACCCTCGGCGCCGCCGCCGGCGAGCCCCTGCTGGTGATCGCCTCGACCTGCAACCGCGGCATGGCGATCATCGCCCGGAAGGACGGCGGAATCACCGGCCTGAAGGACCTCAGGGGCAAGCGGGTCGCGATCTGGCCCGGCTCGACCCAGGAGGTGTTCGTGCTCGAGCGGATGCGCCAGGAGGGCATGAGCGTGAAGGACATCACGCCGGTCCGGGTGTCGTTCAGCGAGATGCACATCGCGCTCGCGCGGGGCGACGTCGACGCCTATGTCGGCGCCGAGCCCGGTCCCGGGGTGAGCCTCGCCAGCGGCGTCGGCCAGCTCGTCGAGTACCCCTACGGCACCGAGATGGGCGCCCTCAACATGGTGTTCGGCACCCACCGCGACACCGCGGCGGAGAAGCCGGCCCTGGTGCGCCAGATGCTCGACATCCACCGCAAGGCGACCGAGTTCGCGGCGAAGAACCGCGACGCCATGGTGGCGATGGCGGTGGCCAAGCTCGGGCAGAAGCGCGAGGCGATCGAATTGTCGGCGCCGAACGTCGAGCTGACCTGGCAGCTCGGCGAGACCGAGGTGAAGCAGGCCCGGGCCTATGCCGAGCACATGCTGGCGCTCAAGCAGATCAAGCGCCTGCCGGAGGCGGGCTTCATCGACACCCGCTTCGTCGACGCGATGAGGGCGGCGTGAGCGCCGGGAGCGGCGCCGCGGTGGCGCAGCCGCCGGCCGCCTCGGGCGCGATGCCCCGGCCGGCCGGCCTCCCCTTCCGGCGCCTGTGGGGGCCCGTCCGGGCCGGCCTGCTGGCGCTCGCGGTCCCGGCCGCCCTCGGCCTCGTCTGGCACCTCGCCACGGTCGGGCGGCCCTACAGCCTGATCCCGCCGCCGGGCGAGGTCTGGACCGCGATGCGCGACCTCGCGGTCGGCGGCGTCAACGACGACGCCTTCAGCGCGACGCTCGCGACCCACGCCCTCGCCTCGCTCGCGCGGGTGTTCGGCGGCTTCGCCCTCGCGGTGCTGTTCGGCCTGCCGCTCGGGCTCCTCATCGGCCGGGTGCCGCTGGTCCGTCAGCTCCTCGACCCGACCTTCCAGGTGCTGCGGCCGGTGCCGGTCACGGCGTGGCTGCCGCTCGCCATGATCCTGTTCGGGCTCGGCCCGCGCTCGGCCTACTTCCTCGTCTTCCTCGGGGCGTTCTACCCGATCCTCGTCAACACGGTGTTCGGGGTGCGCTCGGTCGAGCCGCGGCTGTTCGAGGCCGCCGCGATGCTCGGCTGCCGCGGCTCGGCGCAGTTCGGGCGCGTCGTGCTGCCCGCGGCGCTGCCGTCGATCTTCACCGGGCTGCGCCTCGGCCTCGGCTTCGCCTGGGTGGTGATCGTCGTCGGCGAGATGACCGGCGTGCCGACCGGCCTCGGCGCGATGATCATGGAGGCGCGCCAGCTCTCCCGCACCGAGATCGTGATCTGCGGCATGGTGGCGATCGGGGCGCTCGGCTTCGTCTCCGACCGGATCGTCAGCCTGATCGGCCGCCGCCTGCTGTCCTGGAGCCCGTCCCATGCCTGAGCCGACGGTCCCGATCCTCGACATCCGCAACGTCTCGAAGTCGTTCACCGTCCAGGGCAGGCGGATCGACGCGCTCAAGGGCGCCAACCTGACGGTGAGGCGGGGCGAGTTCGTCTGCCTGCTCGGCGCCTCGGGCTGCGGCAAGTCCACGCTGCTGCGCCTCATCGCCGGCTTCGAGACCGTGACCGAGGGCGAGGCGCTGATGTGGGGCAAGCCGGTTGCCGGCCCGGATCCGGGCCGCGGCATGGTGTTCCAGGATTACGGCCTGTTCCCCTGGCTCACCGTGCGCGACAACATCGGCTTCGGCCCGAGATCCCGCCGCCGGCCCGCCGCCGAGGTGCGCGAGACCGCCGAGCGCTACATCGAGCTCGTCGGCCTCCAGCGCTTCGCCGACGCCCACCCGCACCAGCTCTCCGGCGGCATGAAGCAGCGGGTCGCCATCGCCCGGGTGCTCGCCAACGACGCCGAGGTGGTGCTGATGGACGAGCCGTTCGGCGCCCTCGACGCGATGACCCGCGAGCGGCTGCAGGACGAGTTGCTCGACCTGTGGAGCCGCACCGGGCTGACCGTGCTGTTCGTCACCCACGCGATCGAGGAGGCGATCTTCCTCGCCGACCGCATCGTGATGATGTCGCCCGGCCCCGGCCGGATCGAGACGGTGCACGACATCGATCTGCCGCGCCGGCGCGACGTCGCGAGCCCGGCCTTCAACGACCTGCGCCGGATGCTCGCCGGCCAGCTCCACAGCCACCATTCCCGCAAGGCCGCATGACCCCGGCGATGAGCGACGATCCCCGCCGTCCCGAGCACCGCCTGACCTACCGCGCCGCGATCGACCGCCCGCGCCTGACCCTGCCCGGGGGCAGGCACCTCGCGATCTGGCCGGTGGTCAACGTCGAGCACTGGCTCATCGACGACCCGATGCCGCGGCAGGCGCTGGTGGCGCCGACCGGGATGCCGCTGCTGCCGGACGTGCCGAACTGGGCGTGGCACGAATACGGGATGCGGGTCGGGTTCTGGCGCTTCCTCGACGCCTTCGCCCGCCGCGGCATCCGCCCGACCCTGTCGATCAACGGCTCGGTCTGCCGCACCTACCCGCGCATCGCCGCGGCGGCGCGGGATGCCGGCTGGGAGTTCATGGGCCACGGCTTCGTGCAGGTGCCGACCCACCGCGTCGCCGACGAGGCCGGGATGATCGCCCGCACGGTCGAGGCGATCGCGGCCTGCACCGGGGCGCCGCCGCCCGGCTGGCTCGGCCCGGGCCTGACCGAGACCCTCGACACCCCCGACCTCCTCAGGGCGGCGGGCATCGCCTATGTCGGCGACTGGCCGATGGACGACCGGCCGTGCCGGATCGCCACCCGCCACGGGCCGCTGGTGACGCTGCCCTACTCGGTCGAGATCAACGACGTGCCGCTCATCGCGGTGCAGCAGCAGCCGGCGGAGGAATTCCTCGCCCGGGCGCTCGCCCAGGTCGACCGGCTCGCGGCGGAGGCGGCGGGCGACGGGCCGCTCGGCGGCGCCAAGGTGATGAGCTTCGCCATCCACCCCTACCTCACCGGCGTTCCCCACCGGATCGGAGTGGTCGAGCGGTTGCTCGACGCGCTGCTGGCGCGATCCGACGTGCTGTTCTGGCAGGGGCGGGATATCCTCGACTGGTATCTCGGAACCGGTGACGATGCCTGACCCCGACTGGCGGACCCTCGACCGCGCCGCGCTGAGCGCGGCCTACGACAATTCCGGCGCGGTGCCGGGCAGCGCCGAGACCATGGCGGCCCTGCGCGCCCGCAGCGCCGCCTTCCGGGCCGGCCACCCGGATTGCCGCGAACTCCGCTACGGCGAGCGCGAGCGCGAGCGCATCGACCTGTTCGGCTGCGGCCTTTCCGACGCGCCGCTCCTCGTCTTCATCCATGGCGGCTACTGGCAGCGCAACGCCAAGGAGGGCTTCTCGATCCTCGCCGAGGGTCCGCTCGCCCGCGGGCTCGACGTCGCGCTGGTCGGCTACACCCTGTGCCCGGAGGTCGCCCTGACCGGGATCGCCGCCGAGGTGAAGGCGGCGCTCGCCCGGCTGCGCGCCCACGATGCCGAGGCCGGCCGCTCGCGGCGGCTCGTCGTCTCCGGCTGGTCGGCCGGCGGCCACCTCGCCGCCCTGGCGATGGCGTGGCCGGAGGTCGATGCCGGTCTCGCGGTGAGCGGGATCTTCGACCTCGAACCGATCCGCGGCACCGCCCTCGACGATGCCCTGCGCCTCACCGGCCCGGAAATCGACGCCCTGTCGCCGATCCGCCGCCTCCCGGCTGCCGCCGGCCCGCTCACCGTCGCCTTCGGGACCCGGGAACTGCCGGAACTGCGCCGGCAATCGGCCGAGTACCACGCCGCCTGGACCGGGGCCGGCCTGCCCGGCGACCTGCTGCCCCTCGACGGCGACGAGCATTTCTCGATCCTCGATGGGATGATCCGCCCGGACGGGGCGCTGACCGAAGCGGCCGTTCGCCTCGCCCGGGAGTGATGGCGACCGTGTGGACGCCTGATCTCCCGGTCCCGGTTTCGGGACCTTCGCAGGCTGCCGGCGGCATCGTTCGCACCGGTCTCCCGTGTCCCGGACGGCCGAAGCTCCAGCGCAGGAGGATCCGAGGACCGGCGCAAGATGTGCCGCGAAGCGGCTGAGTCCGCCGGTGCCGCTGCTGCATGCAGGCGCTTCACTCTTGTGATGCCGGCTCGCCGATTTCCTTCTGTCGTCGCTTCAGTCGTCAATTGGAGGGGCTCAAATACATCTGGAAACCAGTCAAGCAGTGCCTTGAGGCACGCAGGTGTTCCAGTGCGTCCAAGCAGTTAGAGCCGTGAGGCATGATCCGGGAAGTCGCCTGATCCATGGCGGCAGCCAAAATATTGCAGATCAAGTGTGATCAATTCGATACAGCGCGAGTCTGCGGAGACTTGCTACGGTGGGATTCCTCAAGGGAGAATCCGTTCGTGCTCTGCAAATCACTCCTCGCCGCCGGCGCCGCACTGGCGGTCTGCGGCAGCGCCGTCGCCGCCGACCTTCCGCGCCGCGCGGCGCCGCCGCCGGTGTTCACGCCGGTGCCGGTCTTCACCTGGACCGGCTTCTACGCCGGTTTCAACGCCGGCTACGCCTTCAGCGACAACCGGGCGATCCGCACCATCGGCAACAACGGTCCGGGCGCCCTGCCGCTGGCCCCGGGCGACACCAACACCGTCGGCAACGTGCTGACCAACCGCCGCCCCGGCGTCTTCGGCGTGCAGCAGGACGGTTTCACCGGCGGCGGCCAGATCGGCTACAACTATCAGTTCACGCCCGGCAGCGGCATCGTGATCGGCCTCGAGGCCGACGCCCAGTACACCGACCTCGACCGCAGCCGCGGCTTCCTCAGCACGCTCAACGACCCCTCGACCTTCCGCCAGAGCCTCGACTTCCTCGGCACGGTGCGCGGCCGCCTCGGCTACGCCTTCGACCGGTTCCTCGTCTACGGCACCGGCGGCTTCGCCTACGGCAGCGTCACCTACGACGCCCAGTTCTTCGGCAACGCCCCCGCCCGGCCGCTGGCCTATGCCGGCCGCTACAGCGAGATCGAGACCGGCTACGCCTATGGCGGCGGCATCGAGTACGCCATGCCGACCGACTCGTTCCTGAACTTCTTCAAGTCGTCGGCGGTGACGGTGAAGGTCGAGTACCTGCGCTACGACCTCGGCAGCCGCAACGTGCTGGTGAACTTCACCGGCAACGCCCCGGTGAACGGCTCCTACACCTCGCGCTTCAGCACCGAGGGCAACATCGTCCGCGCCGGCCTCAACTACAAGTTCGGCAGCTACTGAGCCGATCCCCGGCCGGTCCGGTCGCGACCGTGAACTAGGGCCCAATGTTCTGCTTTGGGCCCTAAGTTCCGCTCAAAATCTAGCCTAGGTTGAGGGAGGTCGTCATCGAGAGGTGCCGGCCTCCCTTTTAGTTGCATAAAGCCTTCGTGGCGATCAACGACGAAGGCCCTTCACTCAACTCCCCGGGGCTAGGTCGTGGCCTGTTCCCGGGGGCTGGGCGCCGGCGACGCTCGCCGCCTCATGGCCCGAACGGCGCCGCCACGGCATCACGACCGGGACGGCGGCCGGTTTCTAGACCCACTGCGACCCGCCCTCGACCGGCCGAAGGCCGTTGGTGGCCTTGAGCCGACCGGACAGGAGCATGGCGACGTGGTGCTCCGGCGCGGCAGGCTCCGGGAGCAGTTGCGTCTTGCCGTCCTCGTCCAGTTGGAGTTCGTCGCCGGAGCTCTGGGCGAGGTAGAAGGCCTGATCCTCGTCCTCGACGATCTCGGCGGAGTGCAGGAGGTCGGTCTGGTCTAGGTTGCGACCGCGGACCACCCGGGCGTGGGTCGTGCCATCGGCGTCCTTCCACCAGGCCCAGAGCACGTCGGCCTTCTCCCGCGCCCGTAGCCATTCCCACGAGCCTTTGCTGCCCTGGGCGTAGCTCATGTGCGCGAGGTTGAAGACGATCTGGTGCCAGTCCGACATGGTAGCCTCCGGTATGCGGGAGGGCATCCTGGACCGCGCCGCTTAAGACTGCCTGACCTGCGTCCTCAAGCGTTGCGCCGGGCGTAGCGTCCTTCGACGGGGGCCTCGAAGTAGCGTCGGTGGGTCACCCGGACGTCCATTTTCTTGCGGATCGTCCCTGGGGTTAGCGGCTCCTTGTGGAGCGCGGCGCCGCGGAGTGTCCAGGTGCGCAGCCCAGGCAGGATCTCCTCGGGCGTGAGGGGGCCGCGCTCGGCAATGAGCTCGGCTATCTCCTGCATGACGCGGTCCCAGAACTCTTCGGCCCGGAAGCGGTCGAGTTGATTTTCAACCTTCTGGAGGCGGCCGACGACGCGGGCGGCCTCGTCCTCAGCAGCCTTAGCGCGGGCAGCCAGCGCGGCGTTCTCGGCCTGGAGCGTCTCAACCATCCCGAGCAGGTGCTCGCGGTCTTGCTTGTCGTCGGCCGCCACGCAGGCCGCGGCCTCGCGCTCTCGGACGAGCGCTTGGGCGGCCTCGCGCTTGGCCTGCTTCCACAGGTCCATGGCGAGCGCCTGGCCGGCGGCCTTCATTGCCTTCGACATGTCGGTGGGTTCGAGCTTGGGGTCGTAGCCCCGCTTTTTCCGCCAGGTTCGCAGGTGCTTGCAGACCTCCCGGGGCGAGCCGCCGTTCGGCAGGGCCTCCCGCACCTGGCGTAGGCTGGGCCGCTCGCCCTTGGCGAGTAGGGCGTCGGCGACGAGGAAGACGGTGACTTCGGACGGCATGGGCGCTCCCCTTAGGTGCCGGGGAGCATGCCTGGACGAGGTTAAGCGGGCGCTGAGGCAGGCCCCGCGGGGGCGCGGATTCGCGACTCCGCGACCGGGTATCGGGTAGCGGCACCCGATACCTATCGAGCGAAAGACGCACGCCGGCCCAGGTCCGCCCGTTCCGCTATTGACTTCAGCTAATCGCGCGATAAGCTAAAACGCGTATTTTGAGGATTCGGCATGGCTGTTGACCCCCCGAAAGAGACCGGCGTGCACCGCTTCTTGCGCCGCTATCTGCCCGACCCGGAGCGGCTCGCCGCCGCGCTGGTGGCCGAGTTCGATCTGGTTTCATGCGGTGAGGGCCAGGTCCTGTGCCGTGCCGGCGACGAAGCCGACTGTGTCTGGATCGTCGAAACCGGCGAATTCTGCATCCACTCGACCCACAAGCTCGCCAGCCGCGGACCGGGGGACATCATCGGCGAGGCCGCCTTCTTCAGGCCGCGGCAGGACGGCGGTCCGCCCCGCCGCGGGAACGACGTCATCGCGTCCAGGCGGTCCTCGGCCTGGAAGATCGACCGGGCGGTCCTGGAGACCCTGGACCCCGTGTGCAAGGCAATGTGGCTGGAGGCGATCTGCAGCGCGCTTGTCGTCAAGCTCGACGAGGCTGTCGTGCACAGGGCGGCCCTGACCGGCGAAGTCGTCGATATCGAGGGCGTGATTGCACGCTTCGTCTGCGCCGACGGGGTTCAGGCGGCCCTCGGCGCGGTGCGGATGGCCGCGAACAAGATCAAGCCGATCAACAAGGGCATGGTCGTCTGGTTCAGCGACATCTCCGGGTTCTCGGCCTTTGCGGAAGGGCTGGAGCCCGCGGCCGTCGCGGCGGCGCTCGAACTGATGGTCGAGCCGCAGGTCCGGGCGATCAACGCCGCCGGGGGGCAGGTCGACAAGTTCCTCGGCGACGGCCTGATGGCGTTCTGGCCCTGCCCGGACGAGGTCCGCTTGGCGAAGGCGGCGAATGCGGCGGCGAGGGCGGCCCTGGCCGCCGTGCAGGACGTCGGGCTGATCGCGGCGGACAACAAGCTGCCGATGGGCCTGCGGATCGGCTTGCATCTTGGCGATACCATCGTCGGCGACTTCGGAGCCGCGGGTCGGAGCGCCTACACCATCATCGGCGAGACCGTGAACACGGCTAGCCGCTTCGAGCAGTACAAGCCCAAGGACGGCCAACCGGACGGAGCTGTGCGCATCAGCGACCATGTCTTCGGCCGCCTCGACGCGGAGGGCCGGACCCGGTTCAGCCCCGAGCCGTTCCCGATGCCGGCCAAGCATGGCCGTACCTATCCCGCCCATTTCTCCATCGACTGAGGAAGGACGACCATGGCCTGGGACGTCTCGCGCAGCCGCGCGCGTATTGCCAACCTGATGAATACCGTGCCGAGAGCGGCGGTGCTCGTCGAAAACTTCGACCAGGGGTATCTGGACAGGCGCCGCATCGACCTGCGGGCCCGTGGCCGACGGCTCGGCCAAGACGAGGCGCCGATCTTCAGCGTCTCCGACCGCCGGGCAGTCCTGGTCGACGGCGTCCACGTCTACGTGAACCTCATCGACTACCACGATGTCATGCTTGAGGAGGGGCGCGAGACCGAGGCCGCAAGCCGACGTCTCATGCAGTTCCTGCACCTGCACTACTCGGCAGCCGACCGGATCGTCGCCGATTATGAGGCGCAGCGGGTCGACTTCCACGGACCCCGGCTGCACGCGGTCGTCGTGACGCCCCCCGGCAGCGGCAACGAGCGGCAGCGCGTCCTTCGCGCCATCGCCATGGCAAACGCGCTGAAGGGCACCATCGAGGCGGCCGCCCCGCGCTTGGGCAAGACCAAGCTCAACACCCGCGTGCGCATCGGCATCGACACCGGCAAGGCGGTCGCTATCAGCAGCGGCAGGAAGCATGAGCCGGAGCCGCTGTTCCTTGGCCGGCCGGCGAACTACGCGGCGAAGATCGCGGCCGGGGACACGCCGGGGATCTTCCTCAGCGACAACGCCCGCGCCGTGATCGGGCAACTCCGCACCGGGTCGCTGCTCATGGAGCGCGCCATGGCGCTCTCAGACACCGAGCGCCTCAAGTATATCAACGAGAGCCTCGGGCGCCCCGTTTGGACGCAGGATGCCCAGCCGATCCGCAACCAGGTCGATGCCGCCATCCGGTCTTTGCAGACTGACACCGTGCTGATGGAGAGCCTCGCGAGCGAGGCGGTCTTCCACTTCCACCACCATGAGCCTCCGCTCAGCAGCATTGATTTCGGCGTCCTCAAGCCGAGCAACTCGGTACGCATGCCGCTGATGTCGGTCTTTGCCGACCTCGACGGCTTCACGGCCTACGTCGACCGCTGCATCGCCACGAACCAGATCGCGCCGATGGTGGCGAACATCCATGTCATCAGGGGCGAACTGGCCGCGGTCGTGAACCAAGACTTCAACGGCAGGAAGGTCCGCTTCATCGGCGATTGCGTGCACGGCATCGTCGCAGAGGGGTCGCGTGTCGAGACCGATAGGGCCGCCTCCGTCGAGACGGCGGTCAGGATGGCCGGCGGCATCCGCTCGTCGTTCAACCTGTGCCAGGCGATGCTCCACGACATCGACGACCTCGGGATCGCCATCGGCATGGAACTCGGCCAGACGCCCGTGACGCGGCTCGGAATTCGGGGCGACCGGAGCGTTCGATGCGCGTCGAGCCGAGCGGTCTCAGGCTCGGAGGGGCTTCAGCAGGATTGCTCCGGAACGGAGACGAGCCTGGGGCCGACCGCCCGGGAAGCCGCTCACTCTCGGGTGAAGCAGATCTTCCGTTTCGGCAAGGCCAACAACCTCGACTACGAGGCGGTCGAGGCTCTGCTGGGCACGCCGACAGCCCCGGCCGTGGCGAGGACCGTGGCAGTTGCTCCTGCCATCCGGCGGCCCGAGCCGGAGCATCGCTTCCATGCCAACGGCTGATGACCTGTTAGAATTAGCTCTCGCCGAGGCGCCGGCCTGGTTCCAGGTCGGCGCCTCGTTCCCGAACCGCGCAACCGGTCTGGCCGCGGTGACACTGAATGCCGCGGTGGCGTCGTTTGTCGTCGAGCTTGAGGTAGCTGAGCTCGACGGGGCGGTGCGGGCACGTGAACACGTCCCAGGCACGGTATTCCCGGTTCGCTGCTTCGAGCGGCACATCGAGGGGAATGGCTGGTTCTGCCTCGGCCTGCCGGAGCAGGCCGCAGTTTTCGACCGCCAGTCGGCGGCGGGATGGTGGAACCGGCTTGAGGATTACCTGCGCATGCAGCGCACCGCAGCCCGGACAGGTCTCTGGCCCGAGCAGCACGCTTTGTCGCATGGCGCGGCCGGCCCTCCATCACCAGCGTGCCCTCGATCATGCCGGAAAGGCGGGGCTCGCCGACGCTTACGAAGCCTTCATGCAGGGCGACCCCTCTCTGCTCGCCTCGCTTGATCCGCTCCTGCGGAGGACGGGGGACCGACTTCGGAACGGCCGTTGTCCGTGTCCATGTGGCCGCAGGCGACGGGATGGCCATGCTGTCCTGAGACGGAACTGTCCGCATCGCGAGGACGTGGTGGGCGTATTGCGCGAGGAGCGACTTCGTAAGGAGAAGCTGGCGCAGTTCGTCGCTGCCGCGAAGCTGTCCGGCATGACCTGCTGCGGCACGATGCAGGTCTGCCCGCTCCGGTGAGCGCCCGAGGCCGATGCCGTTAGGATGACGCTGCAGGCCCGAACGACGTTGAGCGGACGGTCCCGTTCACCATACCCTTTCCGATGGCTACCCGGACGAATCGGTCGGTGGTACGCTGATCCGCGAATTGGCTGACAATGGCAGATCGCACATGTCCTCGACTTTTGGCTCATACATCGCGGCACGGAGGAAGCAGCTCGGCATCAGCCAGAAGGAGCTGGCGAGCATGATCATGAAGGAGGATGATGAGAGGCCAATCACGCCTCAATACCTAAATGATATTGAAAGAGACAGAAGGCAGCCAACATCTGACCATATAATTAGCCAATTTTCAGAGGCACTAAAAATTGAAGCAGATTATTTATTTTATCTTTCTGGTATATTACCTTCAGATGTTAGGAATGCGAATATGCCGCGCGAGGACGTCGTGCAAATGTTTAGCGCCTTCCGTCGAACTGCCAAATAGGCTCTGAAGATGGTCTCCTGGGTCGTCGATAGGACAGGTCGCTTTGGGAAGCGCCCCTACTACCGAGAGAAAGACCTCGACCGTGCATGCGAGGTCATCGTTCGTCGTCTCCTCCAGGACAAAGTAGGACGCGTCCGCTTTCCTTTGACCACCGACGAGCTCTGTGTCCTCGTCGAGCAGCATGTCTCAGATCTCGACGTTTACGCCGACCTCACCGATGACGGTTTCGACGTTGAGGGCGTCACCAACTTTTCCGTTGGAGTTCGACCAGAGATCAAGGTCTCTCAGACACTTTCCGCGAGCGACACGAGAGAGAACCGTTATAGAACAACACTCGCACATGAACTGGGACATGCCGTCTTCCATGACGAAGTTTTCCAGTTGAGGTTTGCGGCCGGAGACCTGTTCGTCGAACGAGGTGGGGCACGCGTCGTCTGCAAGCGTGAAACGATGCTGGATGCCCCTCAGGTCGATTGGATGGAGTGGCAGGCGTCCTACGCGAGCGGTGCCTTCTTGATGCCTCGGGAGGCGCTCACTGAACTGCTTCGGCCCCTCGTCGTAGCAAGCGGCAAGCTCACCCCATTTCGCATCGGAACCGGACTTTCCGATCAATTGATTGCTGCAGTTAGCGACGCATTCGCAGTTTCCAGGGAGGCGGCGAAGGTGCGCCTCATCAAGCTGAATTACCTTTCGGACAAGCCTGTAACAGCGACGCTTTTCGACTGAAGCTCATCTCGGTTCGTGTCCCCGAAAGAGGGCTTTCTTTCGCGCGTGGGGTATCAGGTAGCGCTACCCGATACCCCGCCTCCGAGTCGCGTTTTCGGGACCCGGTCCGGGGAATCGGAACGGCCCCCGGCACCGTTCCAAGGGCGCGCCCCTGTGGATCCCCGCGCCCCGGGCTTGCACCCCCATCCAGGCCGCGACACGGTCAACGTCTCTCAGGAGACACCGCCATGAAACATGCGGGCCAGCACCCAACCGACTGATCGCCGGAGTGCCGCCGCGTGCCGAGCCTCCGCATCCCGCGAGGCTCCCATACCCCACAGAATCCTTTGGTCGAGCGACCACCACTTCGGGCACACCCCTCGACGCCGATCGCAACCGTGCCGACCTGAAGCGGGATGGGAAGCTGACCATGCCGGTACTGGCGTTAGCCGGCGCGGCTAGCGCGTTCGCACCTTTCACCGAGGCGATGATGCGGGAGGTGGCGGAAGACGTGACTTTCGGGACCATCGAGCGGGCGAACCACTGGGTGCCCGAGGAGAACGCCGAAGCGCCCGCCGCCGCCATCACGGCCGTTCCGTAGTCCGGGACCTCGGCGGGCGGGAGCTGGCCAGTACGGATGCATTCGACCGTGGCCGTCGGAGCCGGGCCTGCCACGCCTGGTAATTCGACCTTGTGGACCCATCGCGCGGTCGGCACACCTGTGCCTCGTCGCGTTGGTGGCTTAAGGTTGGTGCGATGAAATCCCTGACTGACTTCATCGCGACCCTGCCCGGCGTCAGGCCCCGTAAGGCACGCGCCCTCATCCTAGATGGCGAGGTGCTGTCGAAATCCGAGCGGGCCGATATCCGCTACGGGGAAAGCTTCTGGGACGTGACCTTGGAAGTAGGGCCAGACGCTGCGGCCGCGATCCTCTCGGCCTATCGAGCCGGTCGGCTTCCGATGCAGCCACGAGCCGTCCCGGTCGAGGCGCCGGAGGCCGAAGCCTACCTGGCACGTCGCGAGACGCTGCTGGCGACGCTGGTCGAAAGGGACCGTCGACGACGGGCACCCAAGGACTTGTCCCTCGTCAAGGAGACCGACTTCCAGGACGACCACTTCCTGGACACGGTATTCTTCGAGGCCAACGGCAAGGGAAGCGGCACGCTGGTCCTGGCCGGTATCCCGGTCACGAAAACCGTCGTTGGCTACTCTACCAATAGCGGGAAAAACGTCGGCTACAGCGTCAGCTTTCACTGGGTGGGTTCAGACGGCGTGCGGCGGTCGTCGGGCCGGGAGGCGCCGGAGGCCTCGAACCGCCGCAACGACGCCGAACGGGACTGGGGGCTGCCGGGTGGCTAGAGCATCTTAGGAGGCAGTATCGCCGAGTAAGGAGTAAGCTCTGGGTGAGACGCGCCGAATGGAGGGGGCCGCCTGGTTTCCCAGATGTTCGCGGTAGTGGTTGATCGGACTATGTCCTCCCACATCCCACGGAGCGCAGCCATACGCCCCGGCCCCCAGCTCCTAGATGGGTTGCCGGGCGCCCCACGCAATAAAGGCCGGCGCCGACTTCGCTCGTGGCCGTACCCGATACCTCGCACGCGAGCGGCTTTTTAGCAGCGGCCTGGACGCTTCGCCCTGGCGGCTTGGGCCGTCGGAGCCGAAGACCTGGGCGGTGCGGAACAAAACGGGGCCATAAGACTTGAGTCCCGAACTTGGCCGCCGCGTTCGAGGGGGCTGCCGTGACCGTGAAATCAGGGACCGGGACCAGCGAGGCGAAGCCGCCCGCGCGCAGGGCAACGCCGGGGACGCGTGCCTCCGCCCCCCCGAAAGCCGTGCCGCCGAAGCCCAAGAAGGCGAAGGTGCGGATTTTCGTCTCGTACTGCCACGCGAACGCGGTCCAGCAGGCGAAGCTTCAGATCCACCTCGCTCAGTTGAAGCGTGACGAAGTTGAGACCTGGTTCGACGGCGAGATGGAAGCCGGGGACAAGCTGAACACCGAGATCTCGCGCGAGCTGCGCGCGGCGGACATCTTCGTCGCGCTGATGAGCCCCGAGTACATCGCCAGCCGCTGGTGCCAGATGGAGTACAGGCGGGCGATGGGCCGGCGGGCCAGGGGCTCCATGCGGGTCGTGGTCGTCGTCGTTCGGCCGTGCGCCTGGAAGGATACGGGAGCATCCAATCTCAAGGTTCTCCCTCACGACGGGAGGACCGTGAGCGACTGGCGGTCGATGGACCATGCCTTCGCGAACGTGGCCGAAGGCATCAAGGGCGCCGTCAAGGCCGTGCGTTCCACGCTTCCCGAGGCGGTTCCGGCCCGGCCCGCTAAGCCGGCGCGATCCGCCGCGGCGCCCGGGCCTAAGAAGCGGCCTGCCCCGGTCAAGGGCGGCCGGAAGGCCACAACGAAGACGAGCCACGGCACGAGTGCGACCAAGGGTAAGCGGCCGTCGCGGAGCCGTGCGGCCGGGTAGGAACGGATCGGGGGTCGGCCGCGACGGCCGGGTGGGGCATGCCGAAGAACATCGTCGTCTTCTCGGACGGCACGGGGCAGGAAGGCGGGCTTCGCGAGGAGCAGCGGCTGAGCAACGTGTACAAGCTCTACCGCGTCTGCCGCGTCGGGCCCGATAGCGGCATCGACCCGCGCGATCAGGTCGCCTTCTACGACGCGGGTCTCGGGACGGACGCGGGCGCGAGGGGGTTCACCGGCGCGTACCGCCGGCTGCTGAAGCTGCTGTCCGCGGTGACGGGCCTGGGCATCACCAGGAATATCGCCGATTGCTACGAGTTCATCATCAACCACTACGAGCCGGGCGACCGCATCTTCCTCGTTGGCTTCAGCCGGGGCGCCTATACGGCCCGCTGCGTCGCCAACGTCCTGTTCCTATGCGGGGTGCCGACGACCACGCCGAAGGGTTTCCTGCCGCGCTTCCGCAAGGCGACCCGGGACATCGCCGACGAGGCGGTGATGAAGGTCTACGAGTACGGGGCGGGCTCGCCACGGGGCGGCGACTACGAGAAGGACCGGTTCGAGCTCGCGAGGCGGTTCCGGCGGAACTACGGATCGGGCGACGACCTCTCGTCGAACGTGGCGCCCCACTTCATCGGCGTGTTCGACACCGTAGCCTCGCTCGGCGCCATCGGACCAAAGTGGTGGGGCATCGCCGCCGGCCTGACGATCCTGGCCGCGCTGGTTGCCGCGGTGCCCGCCGTGCTCTCCGACCTGGCGTTCGGGATCGGCTATTGGCGCCCCTTCGGCGTCAGCCTGGCGCTGATCGGGGCCATCGTCCTGTGGCGTTGGCTTCCGACCGCGGTCAAGACCATCACCAATTCCCCGGTGAACGGGAAGACGCGCCGGCACATCGCCCAGTGGCGCTCCGGGAACTACGACCAACTCCTCAGCGGTCACGTCGGGTATGCCCGGCACGCCCTCGCCATCGACGAGACCCGCGCCGACTTTCCTAGGGTCAAGTGGGGCAGCCGGGACGGCGTACGGAAGAAGGTCGTGGGCGAACCCGATCCGCTCATCCAGATGTGGTTCGCGGGCAACCACTCCGACATCGGGGGGAGCTACCCCGAGGCCGAAAGCCGGCTCTCGGACATCGCCCTGGACTGGATGGTCGGCCAGGCGACCAAGATCCCCGATCCGCTGATCGTCGACGGGATGGAGCCCGGGAAGCCCGGCACGGGGCGACTGCACCTGCACCCGGCCTTCGACGGCATGCAGCACTGCGAGGTCGCCGGGATGCACGACATCATCGCCGGGCTGTTCCCGGCTTGGCTGTCCCGTCGTCTGGGATGGCTTGGCTGGCCGGTGAAAGTTCGCGAGATCCAGGAGGACGCCCTTGTCCATCCGAGCGTTCGGCAGCGGTTCGGGCTGGCCGAGGTGACCCAGTGCGCCGGTAGGGGGCCATACAGGCCGCAGGCGCTCGCTGGCCATCGCGAGTTCAGGGGCGGCTATCCGGGGGCACAGGCACCGGGCGAAGCGCCGGCCACGAAGCTCGCATGACCACGGGACGGCCACCGGCACGCGCCGAACGGTGTAAGCTTGGCTTGCCGATTCGGCACCCCCTCGCTCGAACAGACTGAACGGCCCCCGTGGAATGGCGAAGGTCGACTATCATCGGAATGCCCTGCGCATTCTCTTCATTCTGGTGAGGGGCAGCCGGCCCTACACGGGCGAGCCCGTCGAGGGTTACGACCGGGTTTTCCGGGGCGAGACCAAGGTGCAGGCGCTCGATTTCTGGATGCGCTATCCCGGCTACCTGGCAGACGAACTGCTGACCCTCTACGAGGCGACGCGGGATCGGGCGCACCTGGACGAGGCGGGGCGGATCTTCGCCGACGAGGAGCCCGACCTGCGCCGCGTGCCGATGCTGCGTCGGTATTTCGGCGCCTACGAGCCGCTCGACACGGTGCTCGGCATCCTCAAGCTTCGCGGTCTCGTCCTACCCCGCTCCCGTCAGATGGAGACGGGCAACGACGAGCACGACTTCCTCGTCGGCGAACGGGCGCCCGCGTTGCTGGAGGAGGCGGTGGCCGCCCTTCCGGAGCTCGGGTGGTACGATCGCCGCGTCGACCTCGTGCTGGGCGTCGCCGGGGGCCGCGGGGGCTACGCCCTCAAGGCGTGCCAGCACCGGCAGAAGGAATACCACGACGCGGCGGCTGGCGACCTGATCCCGACCACGGCCGAGCGGGTCAGGAAGCGGCTTGAGCGACTGAGAGGGGATGCTTGATGGCCGACGACGGCAAGCCGACCGACGCGACCACCTTGCTGACGAAGATCGCCGAGAAGGCGGGTCGGAGCGTCGAGGACGTCCGTTCCATCCTCGCGAGGCACGGGGTCTCCTACAAGCCAGCCATCGCCGTGCCCAAGCACCTCTGCATCACGTCCCTGGCCTTCACCGGCGAGAAGAAGGGCGAGACTGCTCCCGGACCTGTGAACTTCACATGGGGCGATCTCTCCCCAGGGCTGAGGGCGATCATCAGCGACCGGAATTTCCGGGGAAAGACCACCTTGCTGGGTCTTATGCGGTGGGGTCTCACGGGACGACGCGGGAAGCGCATCCCTACCGAGTTCGCGGAGACATTTCATACGCTGACGATGGCCTTCGCTCTCGACGGCCAAGTCTACGAAGTCGAGGTCATCGATGCCATCAACTCGGTCGGCACGCTTTGGCGCGTCGATGGCGGCAGCCGCCTCGCGCTGGACACCTTCTCGTCCGCCGAGGGCTTCGAGGCCGTAATGTCGGGCTTCTTCATGGGCCAACTGGGGCTCCAGATGCTCGTCACGCACGCCGACCTCGGGGACAAGGGCGTCGACCAGCCGCACGATTGGGTCTGGCTGTCCGGCGCGCTGGAGATAGAACCGGACCCTGACAACCTCTTCGGGAGTTACCAGGCGCTCGGCTCGCGCATGATGCAGATGTACCTCGGCGTGCCCTGGACGAACGCCGTCAACGACGTCCAGGCTGCGAAGACCCGGATCGATATCGAGGCGCGCCAAGTCGTCTCGGAGCTTGAGCGGACGCGAGAGCGACGTAAGAGCAGGATCGAGGAAATCGACGCCGACATCGCCGGTCTGCGCCGCAAGCTGAGGGGCCTGCCGAGCGCCGGCGGTCAACGGGCGGACCTGGGGGAGGCGAACCGCCGGTTCGCGGAGGCGCAGGGCCGATTGCGTTCGGCGGTACGCTCCATGGCCGTGGCGTCCGAGGACCGGGAAGCCACGAAGCTCGCATACGACGCCGCCCGAAGGGACTTGCGCGAGTTCAAGGAAGGTCGGGCGGCTAAGACGGTCTTCCGCTCGTTGGACCCTGTCTGCTGCCCTCGCTGCGACGAGGTGTTCGACGAGGAACGCAAGCAGACCAACCATCAGGACCATACCTGCGTGGTCTGCGGCACGCTTGAGCAGCCCGAGGGCAACCCGGCCCAGCAGGAGGCGGGCCTGAAGGACGCCGTGGCGGACGCGGAGGCAAGGCTGACGTCGCAGGACCGCCGGAAGGCGGCGCTCGCGACAGCCATGGATGGGGCCCGGGCCGAGATGCGCGAGGCGGAGGCGACGGCACGGGATCTCGAAGCCGCCCTCGCCGAGCCGTCCTCGGCCTACCCTTTGGAACTGGAACTGGCGAGGCTGGAGGCACGCAAAGAGGAGCTCGGCGTCGATGATGCCAACCCTTCGGAAAATGGCGACGACCAGCACGTCTTCAAGATCGCGGAGAGGGTAACCCAGGCAGCCTTCAAGCCGTTGCAGGATGAGTTGCTTGGGGAGGTGTCCGGCTTGATCAAGGAGTACGCGGTCCGGTTTGGCGTGGTGAGCCTCGAAGAGGCGAAGCTCCTCGGCAACACGAACCTCAAGATGCGGAAGAACGGTGGGATTGCTTGGTTCGGCACGCAGACCCCCGGGGAAAAGGCGCGCCTGAAGATCGCCGCCACTATCGCCATCATCAAGGTGGCGGAGCGCCGAGGCCTCGGACGCCACCCCGGGGTGCTGCTGATCGATTCCCCTGGCTCGAACGAGATGGTCGACCGCGACTATTCCAACCTGATCGCGGGTCTGGCGGAGGTCGCCCGGGAGATCCCTCACCTGCAGGTTTTCGTGACCGCCGCCGCCAGCGAGACCATCCTGGGGCATGTGCCTCGCGAGCGCCTGCTGTACGCTGAGGGGGACAAGTACCTTTGGTGAGACCGTGCAGGCACTCGACGCCACGATGGAAGCGGCGCTCTGCGACGGCCGGACGCCCGTGGCCGCGGAGTTCGGCGGTCTAGCCGCGATCCTTGCCTCGGCGGACGGCGTCGCGCGTTCGCACTTCGCTCCCGAGTACATGGCGCTGGTCCTCGACGAGGGCCGACCTCGGCGACCCCGGCGTCCAGGCCTTCTCGCGCGACGTCGTCGAGCGTCTCGACAGCGACATCGGCATCAACTCACTCGTCGACTTGGTGGCCGAGCGGCCGCCTTTGCCCGAGGCGGTCGAGGCCACCTGGTTCGGGCGCTGGCTCGAACTGGCCCGGGATCGCCAAGCCGCCACGAGCGCGCGGACGGCCGCCTTGCGGGGCGCCCTCCTCACCAAGCGGCAGAGCGCCCGACGTTCCCTCCGCCTGGCAGCGTTCATCGCCGATTGCGTCGTCGACGACGAACCCGCGTTCCTGGCCCATGCCGCGCGGATCGCGGGGCTACTGCATGCCGAGAGCCCGAACGAGGCGCTCGTCGAGTTCCTCAGGGACCTGCTCGACGTCGCCGACGCCGCGGACGAGGCATCGTTCGAACTCGGCATGGAACGGGTCGGACGCGCCCTCCACGCGGCTTCCGGACGCGATGTCCTGGCACGGCTGCGCGAGGCGCGGGCGAGGTTCGACGCTTCCACCGCAGGCCGGGAGGCGCGGGCCGACGCCCGCGTGCTCTCGCTGGCGATCGGGTTGCTCGACGACTTCTTCGAGGAACGCGTCGGCGGGTGGACGGAACGCCTGGAGGAGCTCCGGCGGGAGGCGTTCGCCTACTCGGCCTATTCGGTCCAGGCAGAAGACTTCCTGAACGGAGCCAAGGAGGCGGAGGTCTCGGCCTGGGCCTCGCTGGCAGTCAGGCTCGGCTCGCTTGCCCCCAGCCTCGACGAGCCGGCATGGTGGAACGCGACGCACATCATCGAGAACGAGTTGCTCGCCGTCTACTCGGCGAACCGAACCCTCTTCCGACGGTCGGATGACGGTGGCCTCGAATGGCTGGTCCGTCCTCGGATCGAGGGCTACTACGCCCGGCATCGGGGCCAGCTCTACGCCCTGAGGGGCTGGCTCAAGGCTCGGGGCGTCTCGGAACTCGGCACGGCCGCGGCGGAGCTAATCGCCAGGACCGATGCGGCCCTGGGCAGGTGGGACGACCCGGACCCTCGCGGGGCGGCGACCGGGAGCCCAACGGTCGCCGCCGTCCTTGAGCAGGGCAAGGAGCCGTACGAGCTCCGGGAGAAATTCCTCCGGGATGTCATAGCCGACGTGAACTACGTCGAGTTCAAGCAAATAACACCGCCCGTCATGGAGGCGGTTCAGGCCGTCCTGCACGCCTTCGAGGGGCTGCCGTACTTCGACAACCCAAACGTCAGGGTTTTCGTGCGAGCGGTCGTGGTCAAGACGCTGCTGTTCCTTAAGAGCCGCATGGACCCGAGTCCTGGCGTCGACCCGACCGTCAGCTATCTCTTCATTCGAGAGGGGGAGCCAAACCCCCTGGAGAAGTTCCTCCAGCAGGACTTCATGCGTTTCCTGCAGACCTCGATGCTCGGCTCGGTGGATGAGGTTCGAGGCATCGCGGCGGGACGGGCCGACGTCATGCACCAATTCGAGGGCATACGGTTCATCACCGAGATCAAGCGGGAGGAGGAGGATGCATCGTTCGAGAACCTGATCGCCTCTTACGGGGCCCAGACCACCTTGTACCAGAACACCAACATCCCCATCGGGATACTACTGGTCCTGGACCTGACCACCCAGGACGGCCTGTCGGGGCACTTCAGGACGCTCTACCGGACGGAAGTCGGCGACCTTCTGCGGGACGGCACCACACGGGGAGTTCTGGTCGTGAAGGTGCCGGCACGTAGGGTCGATCCGAGCACGGCTACGGCGGAGGCCATCCGTGGGATCTCCAAGGCGAAGACGGCGACTAAGCGAGCCGGCAAGCCAGCCGCGAAAGCCAAGGCTCCCAAGAAGGGCAGGACGACCACCAAGGTCGCCGCGCCCCGGCCAACGAGCCGCCGCGGACGACGCAAGACCGATGGGACCCCTGGCACCGGCACCTAGTCCGGCCCATCACCGGACAGGTGCCGCGTCTGCGTCAGGGTGCCCGAGCAGGCTTCGAAGATAGCCATGCACATCAGGCTGTCAGACGATGGCTTGATCTAAAAACGCTTGCGCCGTCGCCATGTTGGCGGTGACCTTGCCCCCTGGCCTGCCCTCGTTCTGAAGCTAGGGTCCGTCGATGAGGAGACTGGCCTGCTGCCGGTTTGGTGGACACCATCCTAAGCTAACTGGGCTCGGTTCTCGAACTCGACAGGGCTGAGATAGCCCAGGGTCGAGTGCCGCCGCGCCGGGTTGTAGAAGCGCTCGATGTAGTCGAACACGTCGGCACGGGCCTCGTCCCGCGTGCGATAAGTCCGTCGTGCCGTGCGCTCGGTCTTCAGCGACGAGAAGAAGCTCTCCATCGCTGCGTTGTCCCACACGTTGCCCGACCGACTCATCGAGCAGGTCACGCCATGCTCGGCCATCAACCGCTGGAAGGCTTCACTCGTGTATTGCGAGCCCTGATCCGAGTGATGCAGCAAAGCATCCGGCTTGCCTCTGCGCCAGATTGCCATGATGAGCGCATCTGTCACGAGTTGAGCCGTCATGCTGGCCTGCATCGACCAGCCCACGACACGGCGCGAGAACAGGTCGATGACGGCGGCGACGTAGAGCCAGCCCTCAGCCGTCCAGATATACGTGAAGTCGGCGATCCACTTCCGGTTCGGAGCATCAGCCGCAAACCGCCGCTCTAGGAGATTGGGCGAGGCGGCCGCCCGCTCACCCTCGTCCCTTGGTAGCCCTCGTCGGCGCGGTCGCGCTCGCAAGGCATTCTCGCGCATGATCCGCTCGATGCGATGCAGCCCGCACGAGACGCCCTCGGCCAGCACGTCGCGCCAGACGCGCCTTGCACCGTAGGTGCGGTCGCTGGCCACAAAGCTCGCGCGGGCCTTGCTCAGGATGGCTTCGTCGTCCCGTGTGCGTTGGCTGGGCTGCCGGGTGAGCCAAGCGTGGAAGCCGGAGCGCGAGACACCCAGCGCCGCGCACATCCAGGCAATCGGCCAGACGGGACGATGCTTTGCAATGAAAGCGAACTTCATATCGCTTCCCTCGCAAAGTAGGCGGCGGCCTTTTTTAGGATATCACGCTCCGCCTTCAGACGAGCGACCTCCCTGCGCAACCGGTCGATCTCAATCTGCTCAGGCTTTATCTGGCCCTGCCCGGGGAAAGCGTGGTGCGGATCAGCCGCCGCCTGTTTCACCCACCGGTGCAGCATCGTCTCATGAACGTCGAGGTCGCGTGCCGCCTGCGCGACACTGACCCCGCGCTCCCGAACCAAGCGAACTGCCTCGATCTTGAACTCACGCCCGAACTTGCGTCGCTGCATGGAGCACCTCCGGCTTCACATTCACACCTAAACCAGGTGTCCGTGAAACCAGCAGCAGGCCAGACGGACGATGAAGAAGAGCCGGTTCAGCGAAGAGCAGATCATCGGCATCCTGAAGGAGCAGCAGGCTGGGCTGCCGGTGGCTGAGATCTGTCGCCGCCACGGCATCAGCGACGCGACGTTTTACACGTGGCGCTCGCGCTTCGGCGGCATGGAGGTCTCGGACGCGCGCCGCCTGAAGGCGCTCGACGAGGAGAACCGCAAGCTCAAGAAGCTCCTGGCCGAGGCGATGCTCGACGTGGCGACGCTGCGTGAGGCGCTGGGAAAAAACTTCTGACGCCCGGCGCACGGAGAACGGCCGTGAGCTGGGCCATCGAGGAGAAGGGCTACTCGCAGCGTCGCGCCTGCGGGCTGATCGGCCTGGAGCCGAAGACGTACCGCTACGCCTCGACGCGGGGTGACGATGCGGCCGTGCGGGTACGCCTGCGCAGCCTGGCCGGCGAGCGCCGCCGGTTCGGCTACCGGCGCCTGCTCATTCTGCTGCGGCGGGAGGGCCTCACGCTGAACCACAAGAAGCTGTTCCGCCTCTATCGGGAGGAGCGGCTGTCGGTGCGCAGGCGGGGTGGGCGCAAGCGAGCCCTTGGCACGCGAGCGCCGGCCGCCGTGCCCCAGGAGCCGAACCAGCGCTGGAGCCTGGACTTCGTCTCCGACACGCTCGACGACGGGCGGCGCTTCCGCATCCTCGTCGTGGTCGATGACTGCACGCGGGAGTGCCTGGCGCTGGTGGTCGACACGTCGCTGTCCGGGCGGCGGGTCACGCGCGAACTCGACCGGATCATCGCGGGCCGGGGCAAGCCGCTGATGATCGTCTCGGACAACGGCACCGAGTTGACCTCGCACGCCATCCTGCGCTGGCAGGAAGAGCGTGCGGTCGCGTGGCATTACATTGCGCCCGGCAAGCCGCAGCAGAACGGCTTCGTTGAAAGCTTGAACGGACGCTTGCGCGACGAGTGCCTGAACGAGCATCTGTTCCGGAGCCTGCCGGCGGCCCGGACCATCATCGAGGCGTGGCGGGTCGACGACAACACCTGCCGCCCTCACACGAGCCTCGGCGGGCTCACCCCGAACGCGTTTGCAACCCGGTCCAAACAGGACCAGAACCAGAACGGACTCTGGTTATGAACGGGGGCAAACAGGGGGCAAGGTCACAGGTGACGAAGCTGGCGGTCAAGGACGAGCAGTTCAGGCGCAGGAGCCGCTGGATCCATTTTCAGGACATCGACATGGACAAGCACCGCCCGCTGGTCGTGCGCGTCCTGACGAAGCTGTCCGAAGCCGGCGGGCTCGGGCTCGGAACCCTGTCCGAGGGTGACCTGCCGGAGCGCGTCGCCCATGCCGCCCAGTACCGCTTTGGGCGCGTCTGCCAGCTCGTCTCCGCCGCCATCCATCAGGCGCTGCGCGACGAGAAGGAACCGACGGAGCTCCTCCGGGGTCACTTCGCGTTGGCTTACGCCAACCGTTCCCGGGCCCGGGACAACAACCTCATGAACCCCTTCCTCGTCGACGATTGGGCGGCGCTGCCGTCCGGTGCGTTCCTCGATTTCGAATCCGTCGGGGAGCCGGAGGAATGACCTACGACGTCGAGCCGCTGGCCTGGAAGCGTCCGCCCCATCATGGCGAGCCCGCGACGGGCTACGCCTCCCGCCTCGCCGCCCTGAACGGAATCGATCTGCCGGCCCTGGCCTCCGCCACCGGCATCCCGTTGCGCGAGATCCTCGGCGGGCGCGAGGATGCCGTGAGCGCTGTCTCCCGGCTCGGGGGACTGGACACCGCGCAGGCGGAGGCGCTGTCGCACGCCACCCCACGGCTGCGCGGGCATCTGAAGGCCGACCTCGCCGACGAGAGGATGGTCTGGGGAGGCATCCACACCACCTTCTTCCGGTACTGTCCCCATTGCGTCGCGCAGGATCTCGCCGAGAGCGAGCGCGACGTCCCCATGGCCGCGCGGCCCTGGCTGCGCACCGAATGGCTGATCGACCAGGTCCGGTCATGCCAAGCTCATGGCGTCCTCCTCTTGGAGAGTGGCCGGGTCGGTCGCGGCCAGTTCCTCGACTTCTCCCTGACGATGGCCGCCGACATCTTTCCGAGGCTGGACGACTTCCGCGCAGCAACGCGGCCCGCAGCACCGAACCCGTTCGAGGACTGGATCGTCCGCAGGCTGACCGGCACGCGGGACCCGGGCTCGTGGCTCGACGGGATGCCGCTGCACGCTGCCGTGTCGGCTTGCGAGGCCATCGGGGTGTCTGCCTTGCACCTGGCCAACGTCAGGGTGCGCGAACTCACGATGCAGGACTGGGCCGCCGCCTCACTCGAAGGTCACGGGATCGCATCCGAGGGTCGCGCCGGGATCGACCGGTTCCTCGACACGCTCGTTGAACGGGCGGCCGCACGGGGCGTCGTCGGAATGAGGGAGACCTATGGGTACCTTCTCCGCTCGCTGAACCGCAGCGTCGACGATACCGCGTTTGCCCCGGTCCTCGACGTCGTCAGGGAGCACATCTTCTCCAACGTGCCTCTGGAGCCCGGGACCTCGGTGCTCGGCCAGGTCCTCGACCGTAAGCGGGTGCACAGCATCCATTCCGCCGCCCTCGCTGCCGGGACGACGTCCCCAACGATGCGGAGGATGCTAGCTCGCTCCGGCATGGACCTTCCGTCGGCGGACGGCGACGAGCGGACCCTCACGCGCACGGCAGTCTCGGCGTCGCCGGACATCGAGGCGGTAATCGCGGGACGCGCGGACACGGTCGGCAGCACCGAGGTCTGCGAGGCGACCGGCATCACCCGCAAGCACTTGGCGGAATTCGTCTCCCGCGGCCTTCTGCCGACGGCGGACGGTTCGGCCAGGGGTGAGCGTGCCAAGCTCCGGTTCCGCAAGGCCGACATCGAGGCGTTTAGTGCCAGGCTGTTCGAGGGCGCCGAGACAGTCGAGTGCCCGTCCCCGCGGCAGGTCAAGGTCGGGGCGGCCAGGAACGCGGCCTCGGCGGCCATCGGCGACGTCCTCGCCCTGCTGGTGGACGGGCGTCTCTCGTGGAAGGGCTCGCTGCGTGGCGGTCGCCGCTTCGAGAACCTGCTGGTCGATGCCGACGAGGTCCGGGAGCTGCTGCGTGACGAGCCGCCGAAGCGCGGCCTGTCGAAGAAGGAGGTCGAGGGCGTCGCGCCCGGCCCTGCGCCACGAGGTCGTGCTGGCCCTCGTCGCCCACGGACACCTCGACGTCGTCGAGGAGTTCTGTCCGGTGAACCGGAGGCGCATCCCCGTCGTGACCCGGGAAAGCGTCGAGGCGTTCATGGCCCGTTACGTGACCGTCGCCGAGGTTGGCAAGCTGAAGGGCATCCCGGCCCGCATGGCCTTGCGCCTGCTTCGGGAGGCGGGGGTGAAGGCCGCGTTCGACGTTTCGACCGCCAACGCCTGGATCTACGAACGGGCCGACGTCCTAGCCCACCCCTGGCCCGACATGGTCTGACCGTCCTGACGGGGCCCGCTACATCATGCCGGGCACCGTCGGCATGTAGTCGGCCCAGGTCCCGTCCTCCGGGGTGAACTGCGTCCGGCCGAGGGCCATCGCGATCTCGCACGCGATCACCAGACTGGTGCGGGTCTCGTGGTCGGTGGCCTCGCATGCTTCCGACGTGACCGGCTCATCCCCCGAGATGACGTGGCGCAGATACGCCAGTCGTCCCGTGGCTTCCTCCGCGGTGTATCCCTCTCGGGCGAGGCGGGCCCGCACGTCGGGCAGGTAGTCCGGATCGACCGGCACCTCGACCTCGTCGAACACGAAGTAGCGCAGGCGCTCCTTCCCGACCTCGTCTATGAACGTCTTCTCGCGCTCGACGCAAAGCGACAGTTGGTTGACGGCGCTCTCCAGCGCCTCGCGCCGGGTGGCGACCGGCACGGCGGTGCCAATGATCGCAGGGACGCCCGACGGCAGGTCCTTGAACGCGAGGTCGGCGTGCCAGCCGCCTTCGACCTGGTAGACGTGCACCCCGGCCACGTTCGAGATGCGCCAGTGCGGCGACGAGGTCGCCGCCTGCATCGTCATGTGCTTCTCGGACGCCCCACTCGCATCGACGAGCTTGTCCTTCAGCGCGTGCAGCAACGAGCCGGCCCGCATGCGGTTCTGGCGGTTCGCGTGGTCGTAGCGCATTCGGCGTCCCTCGGACGACGGCTCCAGCAAGCCGCCGGCGTCAGGCTTCCACCATCCCAGGCAAGCCACAAAGGTGGGCCCCCGGCGCCTCGCTGCCGCATCATGGCGTAGGGAGAATGGAACTTAGGCTCTGGGCGAACGGAACTTCGGGTCGAATCCGGCCTCTCCCCTTCGAGGTGAAAACGGAACCCTGAGGGGTGGGTCAGACCGGGTCGGCCTCCGACCGGCTTCGGCCGCCCCGCGCCGGTCACGGGCGGCACCGCACCGCCACCACCCGCCCGGCGAGGGCGGCGGCGAGGGATCCGGCGCTGCGGGGCTCGGCGCCGGCCGCCTGCGCGGCGGGCGCGTCGGCGCCCAGGAACCGGCGCAGGGTCGCGGCCTCCACCATCGGGTGCGGCATCGCCGGCATCACCCCGGCCACGAGGCGCGGCGAGGCCGGCAGGCGGGCGACGAGGCCGACGAGACGCCCGGACCGGTCGAGGACCGGCGCCCCCGCCGCCCCCGGCTGGAGCGGCGCGACGAGGGCGCCCCCGGCGCCGGTGGCCCCCGGCGCGACTTCCAGGCCACCGGTCGATCCGGCCGCCACCACGACCACCGCCTCGTCCGCCTCCGGCGCCGACGGCGCGAGCGCCGGCATGGCCCCCCGGGGCGACGCGCCCGCGACCTCGATCAGCGCGAGGCCGCCTTCCTGGCGCAGGACGCGCCCCGGCGCTCCGGCGACGACGGGGGCGGCGCAGGCGCCGGCGGCCGTGGTGAGGACGCGGCCGGGAGCCACGACGAGCCCGGTCGACGAGGTGCCCGGCCCCGGGCCGGCGGGGATGACCGCGGCGGGCGGCGCGGCCGCGACCGGGGCCGCGCCTGATGCCGCCATCGGGGCCGTCTGGGCGGGAAACGGCACGAAGCTGTTGGCGACCGCGATCACGAGGCGGTCGAGGTCGCGGGCGAGGGCCTTGTCGTAGGCCAGGGTGAAGCCGCGCACGCCCTCGGTCCCGGCGGCGTAGCGGATGTAGAACTTGCCCGTCGGCGTCTCGCCGGTGGCGACGATGAAGTCCGGCCGGCGCAGCTTGTAGGTCACCTTGCGCTCGGGCGTGGCCAGCGTCGCGCGCTCGAACAGCGCGTCGAGGTCGGTCTCGCCGGGAGGAAAGTCCTTGCTGTCGAGGGTCACGCGCCCGTCGGCGCTCTGCCAGCGGCTGCCGCCGGGCGCGCGGCCGTGCTTCGGCAGCAGCCGCTCCGGCACTCCGAGGCGGATGCCGGTCGCCGGATCGTCCTTCACGGCGAAGCCCACGGCCTTCCGGGCCGCGTCCCCGCTGGCGATGAGGGCGGCGCGGGCGCGATCGTCGAGGATGCCGGTGCCCGGCCCGCCGAACCGCCCCTGCCACGCCTGGAGCGCCTCGAAGGTGCGCCGGCCGAAGGCGCCGCTGACGACGCTGTTGTAGTCCCCGACCCAGGACAGGGCGTCCTGCATCCGCCGCCGCTCGTCCTCGGGCAGCGCCTCGAACGCCGCCTTCGCGGCCTCGAAGGTCGGGTCGGGGGCGGTGACGGGCCTCGCCGCCGGGGGCGCCGGACGCGGCGCCTGCGCGAGGGCGGGACCGGCAAGGGCGGCGAACAGCAGGACGGCGGAGGGGAGGCGGGTCATCGAAGGGGCCTCCTGAAGGCGGCGTGGCTCAGCGACCGCAACGGAGCGTGGCTGGCCGCGGAAAGCAACCCCGAACCTCGTCCGGGGCGATGGCGCCGGTCTCTGCGTCGCTGCGGCCGATCATCCGGCTTCCGCGACGAGAGGCGGATCGGATGGAAAGAAAGGGGCAGCCCCGAACTGCAAAGCGGTCACACCCGTTGCGGCCTCGATCGGCGGTGATAGGTTCCGCAGCGAATCGCAACGGTTCCGGGGTCCGGATCATGTCGACAGCACACCGGATCGGGCGGCTCGCCGGCGCCCTCGCGCTGGCGTTCGGACTGGGCGGCACCGCCCTCGCGCAGGCTCCGTCGCCCCGTCCGCAGGCCCGGGCCGCCCTCGTGCCGTCCCAGAAGACGTTCCAGCGCGACGGCCTCGCCAGCGAGGCGGTGCGGCTGGAGGCGCAGGTCAGGGCCGAGACGCCGAACGCGTCGGCCAAGCCGGCGGCGCAGTGGCGGCGCGAGGCCGACCGGGCCGGGGGCGACGGGGACGCGCTCCTCGCCGCCCGGGCCGGCGCGGCGGCGGCCGACCCGGCCGACTGGCGCAACTGGTCGGCCCTGGCCGAGGCGGCGAGCGGCGCCGAGAGCGACGATTACGACGCCCGCCAGAAGCTCCAGGCCCGCGCCCGGGCGGCGGCCTACCTCGCCTACCAGCGCGCGCTCACCCGGCCCGACGAGGCGAGGGCCCTGGCGCTCCTCGGCGCGGTGCTGGCCAGGCAGGAGAGCTGGCGCCCGGCGCTCGACGCCTACCGGGCGAGCCTCGCGCTCGCCGCCGACGCCGAGACCCAGAAGACCTTCGAGGCGCTGCGGGCCGCCCACGGCTTCCGCATCCTGACCTACACGGTCGATTCCGACGCCGCCGCGCCGCGGGCCTGCTTCAGCTTCTCGGAGGCGCTGGCGGGCAAGACCGATTTCGCCCCCTACGTCGCGGTCACCGGGGCCGGCGGAGCGGCGGTCACCGGCGAGGGCCAGCAGGTCTGCGTCGACGGCCTGCGCCACGGCGAGCGCTACGCGATGGTGCTGCGCCAGGGCCTGCCTGCCGCCTCCGGCGAGGTGCTGCTGAAATCCGCCGACTACGAGATCTACGTCCGCGACCGCTCGCCCCAGGTGCGCTTCACCGGCCGCAACTACGTGCTGCCGCGCACCGGGCAGGCCGGCGTGCCGCTGGTCTCGGTCAACGCGCCGAAGCTCGACGTCGAGGTGCTGCGCATCGGCGACCGCGGCCTGCTGCCGGCCCTGCGCTCCGAGGACTTCCTGTCGCAGCTCTCCGGCTCCACCGCCCGCACCATCGCGCAGGAGAAGGGCGTGCGGGTGTGGAAGGGCACCCTCGACACCGCCAAGGCCGAGACCAACAGGGAGGCGGTCACCGCCTTCCCGGTGCTCCAGGCGGTCGGCAAGGTCGAACCCGGCCTCTACGTCATGCTGGCCCAGCCGAGCGGCGCCGCCTCCGTCGCCGACGACGAATCCGGCGGCTACGACACCCAGGCGACGCAATGGTTCGTGGTCTCGGACCTCGGGCTGACCGCGTTCAAGGGCCGCGACGGCGTCCACGTCTTCGCCCGCTCGCTCGCCTCGGCCGCGGTGGTGAAGGGCGCCGAGATCCGGCTTGTCGCCCGCAACAACGAGGTGCTGGCCGAGCGCGCCACCGACGCGCAGGGCCACGCCGCCTTCGATCCGGGGCTCGCCCGCGGCGAGGGCGGGCAGGCGCCGAGCCTCGTCGTCGCGAAGCTCGGCGACGATTACGGCTTCCTCGACCTGTCGCTGGGCGCCTTCGACCTCACCGACCGCGGCGTGAAGGGCCGCCCGGCCCCCGGCGCCGCCGAGGCCTACCTGTTCCCCGAGCGCGGGGTCTACCGCTCCGGCGAGACGGTGCAACTCACCGCACTCCTGCGCGACGCCAAGGGGGCGGCGATTCCCGGCCTGCCCCTGACGCTGGTCGCCAAGCGCCCGGACGGGGTCGAGTACCGCCGCGCCTCGGTGCCGGATGCCGGCCTCGGCGGGCGCGCCTTCTCGCTGCCGCTCCTGCCGGGTGCCCAGCACGGCACGTGGCGGGTCGCCGCCTACACCGACCCGAAGGCGGCGCCGGTCGGCGAGACGAGCTTTCTCGTCGAGGACTACGTCCCCGAGCGGCTCGACGTCACCCTGACCCCAGCCGCCGCCGCGCTCAAGGCCGGCGAGCCGGCGACCGTCGACGTGGCGGCGCGCTACCTCTACGGCGCCCCCGGCGCCGGCCTGTCGGTCTCCGGCAGCGTCGCGGTCCAGGCCGCCGCTGCCAGCGGCATCCGCGGCCTCGACGGGTACTCGGTCGGCCTCGACGACGAGCGGGTCGAGGCGACCACCGCCGAGATCGACGCGCCCGCGACCACCGACGCGCAAGGGCGCGCCCGCCTCACCGTGCCGGTGCGGGCCGAGCCCGGGCCGCGGCCGCTGGAGGCGAAGATCTCGCTCCAGGTCGGCGAGCCCGGCGGCCGGGCGGTGCAGCGCAGCGTCACCCTGCCGATCCTGCCGCCCGGCCCGGTCGTGGCGATCAGAAAAACCTTCGCCGACCTGCGCGAGGGGGCGAGCGCCGGGTTCGAGGTGGTGGCGGCCCAGCCCGACGGCACCCGCCTCGACCGGCCCGGCGCCACCTGGACCGTGGTGCGGATCGAGCGGAACTACCAATGGTACCGGGCCGACGGCCGCTGGTCGTTCGAGCCGGTGAAGACCACCCGCAAGATCGCGGACGGCCGCCTCGACCTGAGCCCCGGCGCTCCCGCGCGGATCACGGTGCCGGTCGGTCTCGGGGGCTACCGGCTGGAGGTGCAGGCGCCCGGCGCCGAGGCCGCCAGCGTCGGCTTCAGCGTCGGCTGGGGCGGCTCGGAGAGCGCCGACGCGCCCGACCTCCTCGACCTCACCCTCGACAAGGCGGCGTTCGCCGCCGGCGACACCCTGCGGGCGCAGATCCGGCCGCGCTTCGCCGGCACCGCCACCGTCGCGGTGGTGAGCGACCGGGTGCACGAGGTCCGCACCCTCGACCTGCCGGCCTCCGGCACCACCGTCGAGATCCCGGTCAGGGCCGAGTGGGGCGCCGGCGCCTACCTCGTCGCCACCGCCTACCGGCCGCTCGATCAGGCGGCCAAGCGCCTGCCCGGCCGGGCGCTCGGCCTCGCGTGGTTCGCCGTCGACCGCACGGCGCGCAGCCTCGACGTCGCCCTCGACGCGCCGGCCAAGGTCCGGCCGCGGGGCGAGCTGCGCCTGCCGATCCGGCTCGCCAACCTCAAGCCCGGCGAGGAGGCGCGGGTGACCGTGGCGGCGGTCGATGTCGGCATCCTGAACCTCACCCGCTACGCCAACCCCGACCCGTTCGGGTTCTTCTTCAGCCAGAAGGCGCTCTCGACCGAGGTCCGCGACCTCTACGGCTACCTCATCGACGGGATGCAGGGCACGCTCGGCGCGATCCGCTCCGGCGGCGACGGCGGCGCGGCCGAACTCGCCGATTCGCCGCCGACCCAGGAGCCGCTGGCGCGCTATTCCGGCGTCGTCACGGTCGGGCCGGACGGCCGCGCCGAGGTGAGCTTCCCGCTGCCCGCCTTCAACGGCACCGCCCGGGTGATGGTCACCGCCTGGAGCGCCGGCAAGGTCGGCGCCGCCGCCGCCGACGTGGTGATCCGCGATCCCGTCGTGGTCTCGGGCACCCTGCCGCGCTTCCTCAACGTCGGCGACCGCTCGCGCCTCCACCTCGCCCTCGACAACGTCGAGGGGGCGGCGGGCGACTACACCCTCGACCTCGACCTCGCCGGCCCGGTCGTCGCCGGCGCCGACGCGCTCCACCGCACCCTGCGGCTGGAGCCCGGCGCCAAGGGTGCGGTCGAGATCCCGCTCACCGCCGCCGGGCCGGGCGTCGCGCGGCTGGAGGCGCGGCTGACCGGCCCCGGCCTCGACGCGCCCGCGGCCCAGACCTTCGCGCTGGCGGTCCAGCCCGGCACCGGCGCCCTGCTGCGCCGCTCGGTGCGCCCGCTCGCGGCGGGCGCCAGCATGACCCTGTCGGGCGACCTCCTCGCCGAGATGATCCCGGGCACCGGCTCGCTCTCGGTCGCGGTCTCGGCGCTCGGCGGCATCGACGTGCCGGCCCTGCTCCAGGCCCTCGACCGCTACCCCTACGGCTGCACCGAGCAGACGGTGAGCCGGGCGATGCCGCTGCTCTACGTCAACGGGCTCGCCGCCCTCGACCGGCTGGAGATCGACCGCACGGTGGACGAGCGCGTCCGCGGCGCGATCGAGCGGGTGCTGTCGCGCCAGGATTCCAGCGGCAGCTTCGGCCTGTGGTCGGCGGGCGGAGCCGAGGACCTGTGGCTCAACGCCTACGTGGCCGACTTCCTGACGCGGGCGCGGGAGCGCGGATTCGCCGTGCCGCAGACCGCCTTCACCCTCGCCCTCGACCGCCTGCGCAACGCGGTCGCCAATACCGGCGAGGTCACCGATGGCGGCATGGACCTCGCCTACGCCGCCTACGTGCTCGCCCGCAACGGCCGGCCGGTGATGGGCGACCTGCGCTACCTCGCCGACACCAAGCTCGCGGCGTTCTCGACCCCTCTCGCCCGCGGCCAGATCGCCGCGGCGCTGGCGCTGCTCGGCGACCGCGGCCGGGCGAAATCCGCCTTCGACGCCGCCGTCGCGGCCCTGCGCGCCGAGCGCGACAAGGCCGCGTACCGGGCCGATTACGGCTCGCGCCTGCGCGACGGCGCCGGGCTGATCGCGCTCGCCGCCGAGACCGGCGTCGCCCGCGACGCGATCCAGCCCCTCGGCGCGATCGTGTCCGAGGAGCGCGGCACCGCGCGGTACACCAGCACCCAGGAGAATGCCTGGATGGTGCTCGCCGCCCAGAGCCTCGCCAGGGAGACCGCTGGCCTGTCCCTCGCGGTCGACGGAGAGGCGCGGCCGGGTCCGCTCTACCGCAGCTTCCGGGGCGAGGCCGTGGAGGCGCGGCCGGTGACGGTGACCAACCGCGGCACCGCCGCGGTCGAGGTGGCGCTGGGCGTCTCCGGCAGCCCGGCCGAGCCGGAGCCGGCGGAGGCGAAGGGCTACACCGTCGAGCGCAGCTACCACCGCCTCGACGGCAGCCCGGCCGATCTCGCGGGGCTGCGCCAGAACGACCGCCTCGTCGTGGTGCTGAAGGTCACCGAGGCCCAGGCCCGCGCCGCCCGCCTGCTCCTCGTCGACCGCCTGCCGGCGGGGCTGGAGATCGACAACCCGAAGCTCCTCGACGCCGACGCGCTGTCCGGTCTCGCCTGGGTCAAGTCCGACGTGACGCCGGTCTCGACCGAGTTCCGCGACGACCGCTTCGTCGCCGCCTACGACCGCGACCCGGGCCAGTCGGCGTTCTTCACGGTGGCCTACACGGTGCGAGCGGTGACGCCGGGCCGCTACGTCCACCCCGCCGCCACGGTCGAGGACATGTACCGCCCCGAGCGCTACGGCCGCACCGCGTTCGGGTCGATCGAGGTCGGGGCGGCGCGGTGAGCGCGCGTTCCAACCCTCCCCCCGCTGCGGGGGAGGGTGGCGAGCGGAGCGAGCGCAGCGGGACGAAGTCCCGCCGAGAGGGGAACCACGTTTCCGGAGAGGTCGCGACCGCGGGGACAAGCGCCACCTCCGGCACCGTCGCGTTCCCCTCTCCCGGCCTGCTCCGCAGACCACCCTCCCCCGCAGAGGGGGGAGGGTCGGGGCGGTGGCGCCTCGTCGTTGCGCTCTTCGCCTTCGTCACCCTCGCCGGCGCGCTCGCCGCCGCCATCCCCCGCCCGCCGCCCCTCGACCTCGCCGCCGCGGAGACCCGCTCGACGGTCGTCCTCGATCGCGCCGGCACGCTGCTGCGGCCCTTCGCCCTGCCGGACGGGCGCTGGCGGCTGCCGCTCGCCCCGGCCGGGGTCGATCCGCGCTACCTCGCGCTGCTCGAAGCCTACGAGGACCGGCGCTTCCGCGATCATCCCGGCGTCGACCCGGCCGCGATGCTGCGCGCCGCCGGGCAGTGGCTCATGGCCGGGCGCATCGTCTCGGGCGGCTCGACGCTGTCGATGCAGGTGGCCCGCCTCGTCGAGCCGCGGGCCGGGCGCTCGATCGGGGCCAAGCTGCGCCAGATGGCCCGGGCGGTCGAGCTGGAACGGCGCCTCGGCAAGGACGGAGTGCTGCGGCTCTACCTCGCGCTCGCGCCCTATGGCGGTCCGGTCGAGGGCGTGCGGGCGGCGAGCCTCGCGTATTTCGGCCACGAGCCGGCCCGGCTGACCCTGGCGGAGGCGGCGCTGCTCGTCGCCCTGCCGCAGGCGCCGGAGAGCCGGCGGCCCGACCGCTTCCCCGAGGCGGCGCGCCGGGCCCGCGACCGGGTGCTCGACCTCGCCGCCGCCCGCGGGGTGGTGAGGCCGGACGAGGTCGCCGCTGCCAAGGCCGAGCCGGTGCCGCGCGGGCGAAGAGCCTTTCCGATGCTGGCCGCCCACGCCGCCGAGGCGGCGCTCGCCGAGGCGCCGGGCCGCCCCGAGCACCGCCTGACCCTCGACGCGCGGCTCCAGGCCAGCCTCGAAGCCCTGGCGGCGGAGCGGGCGACCGCCTTCGCCCCCGGCGTCTCGGCGGCGATCCTGATGATCGACAATGCCGGCGGCGCGGTGCGGGCCCATGTCGGCAGCGCCGGCTACCTCGACGCCGCCCGCTCCGGCGCGATCGACATGGCCTCGGCCCTGCGCTCGCCGGGCTCGGCGCTGAAGCCGTTCGTCTACGCGATGGCGTTCGAGGCCGGGCTCGCCCACCCCGAGACCCTGCTGGAGGACCGGCCGGCCCGGTTCGGCGCCTCCTACGCGCCGGAGAACTTCGATCTCACCTTCCAGGGCACGGTCACGGCGCGGCGCGCGCTCCAGCTCTCGCTCAACGTGCCGGCGGTCGAGCTGATGGAGGCGGTCGGCCCGGCCCGCTTCATCGCCCGGCTGCGCGCCGCCGGGGCCGGGATCGTCCTGCCGCGCGACGCCGCCCCCGGGCTGCCGGTGGCGCTCGGCGGCCTCGGCATCACGCTCTCCGACCTCGCCCGGCTCTATGCCGGCCTCGCCCGCGGCGGCGAGGTCCCGGCGCTGGTGCGGCGCCTCGACCTGCCGGCACCGGCCCGGGAGGAGGGGCGGATCACCGAGCCGGTGGCCGCGTGGTACGTCGCCGACAGCCTGCGCGGGACGCCGCCGCCGGAGAACGCGGTCGCCGGGCGCCTCGCCTACAAGACCGGCACCTCCTACGGCTACCGCGACGCCTGGGCGGTCGGCTTCGACCGCCGGTTCACCGTCGCGGTCTGGCTCGGCCGGCCGGACGGCGCCGGGGTGCCGGGCCTCGTCGGGCGCCTCGCCGCGGCGCCGGTGCTGTTCGATGCCTTCGCGCGCCTCGGCCACGAGCCCGAGCCGATGCCGGCGGCGCGCGAGGCCCTCGTCGCCACCACCGCCGGCCTGCCGCCGCCCCTGCGCCACCTGCGCCGCGACGCGCCGCGGATCGCCGGCCTGCCCGGCACGCCGCCCCTGCGCATCGCCTACCCGCCGGACGGGTCGCGGGTCGATCTCGGCCTGTCCGAGGGGCCGGGTCCCGCCGGCCTCGCCCTCAAGGCGCTCGGCGGCACCCTGCCGCTGACCTGGATGGTCAACAGCCTGCCGGTGACCGAGACCGGCCGGCGGCAGGCCGAGTGGCAGCCGGACGGCGCCGGCTTCGTGCGGATCTCGGTCGTGGACGCGGCCGGCGCCAGCGACAGCGTCGTGGTGCGGATCGAGTAGCCGCAGGCCGCCTGCCTACCCCCGCGCTCCCGGAGATCGCCGCCTCGCGATCAACCTGCGATCACGAGACGAGGCGCATGGCTGAGACACTACGTCTGCCGATTGGGACGACGCAAGTTCTCCATACTGCTCGCAGGATCATTCGGATGAGTTCGCCGATGTTTGAAAGTCGATCGGCCGACGATCGAATGCCCCGACACGACCGCTGAACATCCCGGATCGAGTAATTTTTCGTTCAATGATTCTGTTGCATTGAAGCCGTGGCCGGCGGGATCGTGATCGCTCGATCCAACGGGTGTGCATCCCGGATCTTGCCGCATGACCATCGTGGACATTCGCAGGGGATCGAGAACCATGACTTCGCCATACGCCGATGCGTCCGGACCATCGAACGCGGCCGGTCCAGGTTCGAGCGATCCCCTCCAGGACTCCGCCCTCATCGATCAGGTGTTCAGGAACGGACGCTACGAGTTCTCCGGCAATCAGGACATCGACGCGATCCTGATCGGCTCCAAGTGGACGCTTCCGACGCTCACCTACAGCTTCCCGACCAGCGGCGACGTCTATGCCGGTTCGGGCTACGCGGCCGGGACTCAGCCGGACTTCCAGACGCCGTTCAACGCCCAGCAGCAGGCGGCCGCCCGGACCGCCCTGAGCCTCGTCGCCTCCTACACCACGCTCGCCTTCTCGGAGATCACGGAGACCGATCAGGACCACGCCGACCTGCGGCTCAGCCAGACCGGCTCGGCTCTGACCCCGACCGCGACCGGTCAGTTTCCCTCCGACGTGGCGCCGAATGCCGGCGACATCTGGTTCGGCACGACGGGGCAGCCCTATTACGACACGCCGGCCAGCGGAAACTGGGGCAACGCCACGATGATGCACGAGATCGGCCACGCGCTCGGTCTCAAGCACGGCCAGGACGACTACACCACCGAAGATCTGCAGTCGTTCCTCGGTCCTTCGAGCGACGGCGGTCCGCGCTACGGGTCGGCGGCGCTGCCGGGCGAGCACGACGGGCAGGACTGGTCGCTGATGACCTACCGGAGGGCGCCCGGCATCCCGACCGAAGCGGGCTTGTCGGACCACCTCAGCGAGCCGCAGACCTACATGCAGAACGACATTGCGGCTCTGCAGTACCTCTATGGCGCCAACTTCACCAGCCATGGCGGTGACACGGTCTATCGCTGGAGCCAGACCACCGGCGAGATGTCGATCGACGGCGTCGGACAGGGAGCGCCGGTCGTCAACCGCATCCGGATGACGGTCTGGGACGGCAACGGCAACGACACCTACGACCTGTCGAACTACACGAGCAACCTGCGCGTCGACCTGCAGCCGGGACACTTCTCGACCTTCGACGGCGACCAGCTCGCACGCGAGACCTCCCGGGACAGCAGCGTGTCCTACTCGCACGGGAACGTGGCGAACGCCCTGCTGTATCAGGGCGATACCCGCTCCCTGATCGAGAACGCGGTCGGCGGCTCGGGCAGCGACACGATCTACGGCAACGTCGCCGGCAACCGCCTCGCCGGAGGCGACGGCGGGGATGTGCTGAGCGGTCACGAGGGCCAGGACCTTCTGCAGGGCGACGGCGGAAACGACACGTTGTTCGGTGGCAGCGGCGGCGACAGCCTCGCCGGCGGCGACGGCGCGGACCTGATGTTCGGCGACGGCGACGACGACCTCATCAATGCGGGCGCCGGCAACGACAGGGGCATCGGCGGCAGCGGCAACGATCAGGTCTTCGGCGAGGACGGACGGGACCTCGTCCAAGGCGGGGACAACGACGACTTCGTCTCCGGCGGCTGGGGCAACGACACCGTGCTCGGCGAGGCCGGCGGCGACCTGCTGTTCGGCGACGACGACGACGATCTCGTCGATGGCAACGACGGCGACGACCTCGTCTATGGCGGCACCGGCACCGACACGGTGTTCGGCAGCGCCGGCAACGACAGGGTGTATGGCGAGCAGGGCAACGACTTCATCGGCACCGGGTCGGGCAACGATGTCGGCTCGGGCGGCGACGGCAACGACGAGGTGCACGGCGAGGAGGGCGACGACCTGCTGTTCGGCGACGACGGCAACGACGGCGTCTACGGCGAGGCCGGCGACGACACGGTCCGGGGCGGCACCGGCAGCGACTACCTCACCGGCGATGCCGGCAAGGATGGGGTGTTCGGCGAGGACGGCGACGACCGCCAGTTCGGCGGCGACGACGACGACTACCTGTCGGGCGGCTCCGGCGACGACGGGCTGGATGGCGGCGCGGGCTCGGACCTGCTGTTCGGCAATGCCGGCAACGATCTGCTCACCGGTGGCGCCGGCTCCGACATCTTCGCCTTCGGCGCCGGCGACGGGCTCGACCGGATCCTCGACTTCGTGCTCGGCGGATCGGAGGCCGACGTGATCGCGTTCAACGGCGGCGCCTTCGCCGACTTCGCGGCGGTGCAGGCGGCGAGCCGGCAGGACGGGGCCGACGTGCTGATCGCCTACGGCGCGGGCGACGGCATCACGCTCCAGGGCGTGCAGCTCGGCACGCTGTCCGCCGCCAACTTCACCTTCGTGTGAGAGGGCGCGGGTCCCCGGGCCGTCCGGCTCCGGGACCCGCGCAGCGGACCGGCCTGAACATGTGCCTGCTGTGCGCAGCAGGCGCCGGCCGCGGCGCTACAGCCGCGGGATCAGGCCGAGCAGCCGTCCCGGTGCGAACGGCGCCACCGGCACCGCCGGCTCCCGTCCGGTCGCGAGGTCGGCGACGAGGCGGCCGGTGATCGGGCCGGTGGACAGCCCGATATGGCCGTGGCCGAAGGCGAAGATCAGGCCGCGGTGGCGGGGGGCCGGGCCGATCACCGGCAGGCCGTCCGGGGTCGAGGGCCGCGAGCCGAGCCAGGGCCGGTTGTCGAGCGGCTGGCCGAGCCGCACGGTGCCGGCCGCCTCGCGGGACGCCGCCTCGATCTGGGAGACGTTCGGCGGGGCGTCGCGGGCGTTGACCTCGACCCCCGACAGGACCCGGACCCGGCCCTCGCCCATCGGCGACAGGATCGAGCCGGCGCCGGTGTCGTAGACCGGCCGGTTCAGGGCCGGGCTGCCGGACTGGAGCGCGTAGTGGCGATGATAGCCGCGCTCGGCCGCGAAGGCGAAGCGGTAGCCCAGCGGCCGCGCGATCTCCGCCGAGGCGGCGCCGGCCGCCAGCACGACCTGTCGCGCCCGCACCCGGGCGCCGCCGGCCTCGACCGACCAGCCCCCGTCCCGCGGCACCAGCCGGGTGACCTCGCCGCGCAGCGTCCGGCCGCCGAGGCCGGCGAACAGCCCCTCGCACGCCTCGACGAGGCCGCCGGGATCGCTGATCGTCCCGGTCTCGGGCAGCAGCATCGCGGAGTGGAACGGCCGGATCAGCGCCGGTTCGAGGTCGCGCAGGGCCGAGCCCGCCACGATCTCGAACGGCACCCCGTTCTCGGCGAGGATGTCGCGCTCCAGGGCGGAGCCCGCGAACGCGGCCTCTGTGCGGTAGAGCTTCAGCCAGCCGGGATGGCGCAGCAGGTGGGTCGTGCCGGCCCGCTCGGCGAGCCGCTGGTGCTCGCCGTAGGCCGCCGCCGTCAGCGGGGCCAGCGCCGCCGCCGTCCGCCGCCACGCCGAGGCGCGGGCGGCGGCGAGGAAATGCGCCGCCCAGGGCAGCACCCGCGGCAGGTGCCGATGGCGCAGGCGCAGGCCGGGATCGGCGTTGCGCAGGTAGGCCGGCAGCTTGCCCCACAGGGCCGGGCTCGCCATCGCCAGGATCGAGCCGCGGCTCACCACCCCGGCATTGCCGTAGGAGGTCCGCGCCCGCGCCTCGCCGGGATCGCACAGCACCACGTCGAGCCCGCGATCCCTCAGGGCGATGGCCGAGGCGAGGCCGACCATTCCGCCGCCGATCACCACGATGTCGGCTGTCGTTGCGTCTTGCATGGCGGACCCTATCGGCCGCCGCGTCCTCCGCGGCAAGGGGGGACCCGGCGCATTCCGGTTCACGCCGTCTCCTCCACCGGCTAAGGTCCGCCGAGGTGCCCGGTAGAGGCGCCGGCCGGGTGAGGGACACGACCATGACGAGGGGCAGGACGGGCGCGGCGGTGGCGCTCCTGGGCGGGGCGCTCCTGGGCGGGGCGCTGCTCGCCGGGCCGGCCGCGGCCGAGGTGACGCGGTTCGAGACCGTGGCGGCGGAGCGCCCGGCGCTCCAGGGCCGCAGCTTCGGTGCGCGCGGCACGGCCGAGAAGATCACCGGCCGGGCGACGATCGCCCTCGACCCGGCCGATCCGCACAACGCAGTCATCGCCGACATCGCGCTCAGCCCGCGCAACGCCGAGGGGCGGGTCGAGGCGGTGGCCGACGTGGTGGTGCTGCGACCGGAACGGCCGAACGGCCTGCTGCTGGTCGAGATCCCCAATCGCGGCCGCAAGCTGATCGGCCCGCTCGTCGAGGGCACCGCGACCGAGGCGTCGAACCGGCTCGACCAGGCCGGCGATGCCGGCCGCGGCTTCCTGCTGTCGCAGGGCTACACCCTGGCCTGGATCGGCTGGCAGGGCGACCTCGCCCCGGGCGCCGCCATGGGCATCCGCCTGCCGGTGCTCGCCGGCGTCACCGGGCCCTCGCGCGAGGAATGGGTGTTCGATCACACCCGAAGCCCGGTCGAGGCTGTGCTGACCTGGCCCGCCGCCGACCTCGATCCGGCCAGGGCGCGGCTCACCGTGCGGGCCAGGCCCGAGGATCCGCGCGCGACGCCGCCCGGCCTGTCGTTCCGCTACGTCGACGCCCGCAGGATCGCGATCACCCGCCCGGACGGGTTCGACGGCAGCGCCCTCTACGAGTTGAGCTACACCGCCCGCGACCCGGCGGTGATGGGCCTCGGTCTCGCGGCGATCCGCGACGTCGCGAGCTTCCTGCGCCACGAGACCGGTCCGCAGAATCCCCTCGCGAGCGGCGGGCGCAGCGGCATCGACCGCGCGATCGGGTTCGGCATCTCGCAATCGGGCCGGGTGCTGCGCGACCTGCTGTATCTCGGCCTCAACCAAGACGAACAGGGCCGGATGGTCTTCGACGGGATGATGCCGCACATCGCCGGCAGCCGGCGCAGCTTCACCAATGCCCGCTTCGCCCAGCCCGGCCGCAACCCGGCGCCGCATCTCGACCGCTACTACCCCGCCGACCAGTTCCCGTTCGCCTACGCGACGACGACCGACGCCCTGACGGGCCGGCGCGACGGCCTCTTCCTGCGCTGCCGGCTCAGCAACACCTGCCCGCGGCTGATGCACGTCGACAGCGAGTACGAGCTGTGGGGCTCCCGCGGCGCCCTGGTGACCACCGACACGAGCGGTGCCCAGCTCGACCAGCCGCCGGAGGTGCGGGTCTACATGGTCACCGGCGCGCCGCACTTCTCCCCCGCCGACGCCCGCGTCACCGAGGATCCCGGCTGCGCCCTGCCGGTGAGCCCGCTCCATGCCGGGGCACCGGCGCGGGCGCTGCTCGCCGCCCTGGACGCCTGGGTGAGCGACGGGGTCGCCCCGCCGGCGAGCCGCTACCCGTCGCGGGCCGACGGCACCCTCGGGGCGGCGGCGCATCTCTACCCGCCGATTCCCGGCCTGCCCTATCAGGGACAGTACAACCCGGCGCAGTGGGTCGAGCCCGGCGACCCGCCGGTGGTGCGCGGCACCTATCCGCTGTGGCTGCCGAAGGTCGACCCGGACGGCAACACCGTGGCGGGCATCCGCCTGCCGCTGATCGAGGCGCCGCGGGCGACCTACACCGCCTGGAACCCGACCCGCGGCGTCGCCGCCGGGACCCTGTGCAACCAGAAGGGCGGGGTCCTGGCCTTTCCGGCGACCCGCGCGGCGGCGCGGGCGGCGAACGATCCGCGTCCGTCCCTGGAGGAGCGCTACCCGACGCCGGACTCCTACGCCGCGGCGGTGCGGACGGCGGCGGAGCGGATGGTCGCCGAGCGCACGCTGCTGCCGGCCGATGCCGAGGAGATGAGCGCCGCGGCGCGGGAGGGGCGGCTGGCGCGGTGACGCCGGGCGGCGGGACACCGCTCCGCGGCCGTGTCCCGGCTCCGTCCCGGCGAGGGGTGTGTGGTCGATGTCCGCAGGGCAATCGCTTCAGCGATTGTTCTGCGGTCGCCCGAAGGGCGACGCTCCGTACCGGGCGCGAAGAGCGCCCCGCGAAGCGGGTTCGGGGGACGGATGTCCCCTCGAACGCAGAGCGGAGCGAGAGCCGAGTGAGCGGACGCGAACGCCGGCGACTGAGGCCGAGCAAGGAACAAGGGCAATCGCTCCGAAGCGATGGCCCTGTCGCCGCCCGGTCCGCAGCTTGCCGTGGCGGCAGGCTGGTGCGATCCTGACTTGATCTGCACAGCCCAGAGATGGCCGGACGTGCCGCGTCCCGCTGCGGACGCACGGCCGCCGGATCCGGAGCGAGGAAGCGATGACCGCATCTCCGACCTTCCGCGAACCGGTCGCGATCACGGCGGACGACATCGCGTGGTTCCGGCGCTTCCGCTGCGAGGCGTTCGAAGGCGGCGAGGGCGAGACCTGGGCGCTGGTGCCGGACGGTTTCACCCTCGACGAGATCCTGGAAGCCGCCTTCGAGGAGCCGGACGCGCCGGCCGTCGCCCGCGCGGAGCGCGTGACCTGCGCCTTCTTCCTCTACGCCCGCTTCGCACCGGCGGAGCACCGCATCGCGACCGCCCCCGGCACAGCGGAGACGGTGGACGTGACGCCCGAGCACCTCCGTCTCCTCCAGATCGCCCACTGGCGCGCGGTCGTGGTGGACGACAAGCGTCCCTACGGGCGATCCTGCGACTTCACCTTCGACATGGCGGAGCGGCTCGGGATTCCGCTGATCACCGATCCGGTGGCGGACGACGCTCTGCCACCCGGGATCGAGGAGCGGCTTCTGGCGCTGCACCGGAGCATGCACCGGGTGATGCAAGCCTTCGTCGACCACGCGGAACTGGCGCCTGGGGCCTATCTCCTCCCGCAGGGCGGCTGGCACGGCCGCATCGCCCCGCGCCTCGCGCCGCCGGCGCCGTCCCGGGTCGCCGCCTACCGCGAGGCGGTCGCCCTTCCGGACGCGACGCCCGGGCGCGCGGAGAGGGTGCGGGAGGCCGAGGCCGCGTTCCTCATCGCCGAGTGAGGCGGGCATCCGCACCGGGCCGGCGTCGCCTCAGGGACGCGGGAGGCCGGGCCCGCATACGAGCCGGTCCGGTTCAGGCGATCCGCGCCATCGCGTCGGGGGCCTCGTCCTCGATCACGAGCCGGTTCCGCCCGCGGGACTTGGCGCGGTAGAGGGCGCGGTCGGCCGCCGCCAGCGCCTCGGCGGGCGACACCGCCGCATCCGCCGGTTTCAGCGTCAGGCCGAGGCTGATCGTGACGATGCCGAGACCGTCCGGACGGGCCGGATGCGGGATCGCCGCGAGATCGATCGCCCGGAGCAGCCGTCTGGCGAAGCGAACCGCCTCCAGCCGCGTGGCTCCGCGCACCACGAAGGCGAATTCCTCGCCGCCGAACCGGGCGCAGAACAGGTCCTCCGTCCCGCCCGCGGCCGAGAACACCCGTGCCACCCGGCGCAGGCAGTCGTCGCCCGCCGGGTGGCCGAGCGCGTCGTTGTAGGGCTTGAAGTAGTCGATATCGACCAACAGCAGGGCGACCGGTCGCGGGCCGGCGAGCCAGTCGTCCAGGATCTCCGACAGGTGGCGGCGGTTGGGGAGTTCGGTCAGCGCGTCGGTTCGGGAGAGGTCGTGGAACTGCCGGCGGGCCGTCTCGGCCGCCGCGGCCTGCAACCGCGCGTTCAGGGCCGCGAGATAGGATTCGCAGCGCCGCCGCTCGGTGCGGTGATTCGCGTACAGGCTGAACAGGCAGGCCGTGGCGATCTGCAGGAGGAAGGCCGGGCGCAGGGCCGGGTCGAGGTCGTTCTTCGTGGCCACGGCGAGCGCCGTCATCGCGAGGGCCGCCGCGGTGAAGACGGCGGCGTGCCGGAAGCGCAGCGCCAGCAGCATGTTGGCGTAGACGATCGTCAGCGAGAACTCGCCGAACGTGAAGGCTCCGAGCGGGTCCGCGGTCAGCCAGAACAGGAGAACGGGGACGACGTAGGCGTTCAGGATGCCGGCGAGGATCAGGCGCTCGGTCCAGGGCGGCGAGGTTCTGCCGATCGCCCAGATCAGCGCCAGCGAGGCCGGCGTCACGATGCCGACCCGCAGGGCGACCGAGAGCCAGAGCACGTCGGTCAGCAGAATGGCGCTGGTGAGATTGTAGATGTTGTAGAGCACCAGCCCGAGGAGGATCGCGGATCGCAGGTCGGAGATCCTCGCCCGCGCCTGCTCCCGGTCGTGATGAGCCCCGATCGGGGGAGCGAAGCGCAGCCATGCGTCGAGCGGCGGCCTCGGCCCGATATCGAAGAACTGCTCGATCCCCGTCTCGGCCACGCCGGCTCTCCCCCCAGAAGATCGACGTCTTGCATATCCGGTTGAAGAATTCCTGAGAATCATCGCGAGAAATCGCGAGGTGGGATCGCCGGCTCCACGAAGGCCGTCGCGAGCGAATCGCGGCGGGTGCTCGGTTCGATCCTGAGGTGCCGGCCGAGGTGGTTCGGTTCGATTGGTCGCGCGGCGGGTTCCCCGGGATCGGAGCAGTATGGACGCGCTGTCGCAGGTCGGCACGGCGACGAACCGGCACCGACCGGGATGCCGCCGCGTCCGGAAACGGGCGGGCTCGGCCGCCGCGCGGATTGCCGCCGGATGCGGGTCCCTGGGGAGGACCCGGCCCGCCGCCCGGCGGCAGGAGGTCGGCCGCGGCCGGACGGAAAGGCGAGAAAACCGCCGGTCCGCCCCTGTCCCCTCGTCATGCGAGCGTCATGTTGCCGGCCGAAACGCTTCGGTCACGCCGCGACAGGATGCTGGATCCATGGATTTCCACCGCCGCTTCACCGTTCTGATGTGCACGCCGGCCTTCGACCCCGACGATCTCGAAGGGGCGCGGGTCAACCAGATCGTGGCGGCGGTCGAGGAGCGGGGCTTCGAGGTGGTGCGGGCGCGTCGCGTCGAGGATGCGGCGATCGCGGTCCAGACCGACGCGGCGGTCGGCTGCCTCGTGGTCGACTGGGGCAAGCGCGGCCTCGACGGCAAGGCCGCGGCGATGATCGACATGATGCGCAAGCGCGGCCTGGAGATGCCGATCGTCATCATGGTCCGGCGCAAGCGGCTCGAGGACATCCCGGTCGAGCTGCTCGACTTCATCGACGGCTACATCTTCCTCGCCGAGGAGACCCCGGAATTCATCGCCCGCGGCCTCGTCTCCCGGGTGACCCAGTACGCCGAGACCCTCAAGACCCCGTTCTTCGGCGCGCTGGTCGACTACGCCGAGAAGGGCAACCAGCTCTGGACCTGCCCGGGCCACAACGGCGGCATCTTCTACAACCGCTCGCCGATCGGCCGCATCTTCGTCGAGCATCTCGGCGAGGCGATCTTTCGCGACGACCTCGACAACTCGGTGCTCGACCTCGGCGACCTGCTCACCCACGAGGGCCCGGCGCTGAAGGCGCAGAAGGAGGCGGCGCAGATCTTCGGGGCGGAGAAGACCTACTTCGTCCTCAACGGCACCTCGGCCTCGAACAAGATCGTGCTGTCGTCGCTGGTCGCCGAGGACGACCTCGTGCTGTTCGACCGCAACAACCACAAGGCGGCCCATCACGGTGCGCTGTTCCTCGGCGGCGGCATCCCGATCTTCCTCGAGACCGACCGCAACGCCTACGGGCTGATCGGCCCGATCTTCCACGAGGCCCTCGACGAGACCCGCATCCGCGAGAGGATCCGCGCCAACCCGCTGGTCAAGGACCGCGAGGCGTGGCGCAAGGAGCGCCCGTTCCGCGTCGCGGTGATCGAGCAATGCACCTATGACGGCACGATCTACGACGCGCAGGAGATCGTCGCGCGGATCGGGCACCTGTGCGACTACATCCTGTTCGACGAGGCCTGGGCCGGCTTCATGAAGTTCCACCCGCTGTTTTCCGGCCGCTACGCCATGGGGCTGAAGGGGCTCGACGAGACCTCGCCCGGCATCATCGCGACGCAATCAACCCACAAGCAGCTCGCGAGCTTCTCCCAGGCGTCGCAGATCCACACCAAGGACGGCCACATCCGCGGCCAGACCCGCCGGGTCGAGCACCGCCGCCTCAACGAGAGCTTCCTCGTCCACGCCTCGACCTCGCCGTTCTACCCCCTGTTCGCCTCCCTCGACGTCGGCGCCCAGATGATGAAGGGGCGCTCGGGCATGATCCTGTGGGACGACACGATCCGGCTCGGGATCGAGTGGCGCAAGAAGGTGCGGGCGATCCGCCGCGAGTTCGAGGAGCGCGAGAAGGACCCGAAGCGGCGCTGGTTCTTCGAGCCGTTCGTGCCCGACGTGGTCAGGAACGCCGATGGGGCCGAGGTGCCCTGGGAGAGCCTGCCGACCGACGAGCTGGCGGGCAATCCGCGCCACTGGGAGCTGGCGCCCGGCGCGCGCTGGCACGGCTTCACCCATGTCGCGCCGGGCTACGCCATCACCGACCCCAACAAGCTCACCGTGCTCACCCCGGGCTTCGACCGCGAGACCGGCGCCTATGCCGAGCACGGCGTGCCGGCGCCGATCGTCGCGCAGTACCTGCGCGAGAACCGCATCGTGCCGGAGAAGAACGACCTCAACTCGCTGCTCTTCCTGCTGACGCCGGGGGTCGAATCGTCGAAGGCCGGCACCCTCATCTCGGGCCTCGTGGCGTTCAAGCGCCTGCACGACGACAACGTGCCGCTGGAGGAGGCGATGCCGGAATTCGTCCGCCGCCGGCCGCAGCGCTACGGCGGGGTGCGCCTGCGCGACCTCTGCGCCGACTACCACGCCTTCCACCGCGAGGCCGGCACCTCGCGGTTGCAGCGCCAGCAATTCGCCCCCGAGCACCTGCCCGAGATGGTGATGGCGCCGAAGGCCGCCGCCCAGATGCTGACCCGCAACCACGTCGACTTCGTGCCGATCGCCGAGGCCGAGGGGCGCGTCGCCTCGACCCTGATGCTGGTCTATCCCCCCGGCATCGGCACCGTGCTGCCCGGCGAGCGGCTGGACGAGCGGGCGAAGCCCATGCTCGACTACTTCAAGATGTTCGAGGCCGCCGCGAACCTTTTTCCGGGCTTCGAGGCCGAGATCCAGGGCGTCTACCGGCAGGTCGAGCCGGACGGGCGGATCCGGTTCTACACCTACGTGGTCCGCGAGGGCCGCTGATGGACGGGCCCGCCAGCAACCCGGGCGTGGTGATCCGGCCGTCCTCCGACCTGGACGTGCCGGCGATGATCGCGATCTACGAGCACCACATCCGCCGCGGCGTCGGCGATACCGGCGAGTTCGAGGAGGACCGGCTGGTGCCCGACGACCTCAAGCGCCGGCGCAAGAACATGCGCAGCAAGCGCCTGCCGCACCTCGTCGCCGAGCGCGACGGGGTGGTGGCCGGCTACGCCTACGCGGTGCCGTTCCGCAAGCGCCCGGCCTACCGCTACACCCTCAAGCACTCGATCTACGTCCATCCCGGCCATCTCCACGCGGGGATCGGCCGGCGCCTGCTGCCGGCCCTGATCGAGGCCTGCGCGGCCGGGGGCTACCGCCAGATGATCGGCTACATCGACGCCGAGAACGAGGCGTCGTTGCGCCTGCACGAGGCCTGCGGGTTCGTGCGCGTCGGGCATCTGCCGGCGGTGGCCTACAAGTACGGCCGCTGGGCCGACAGCGTGATGGTGCAGTGCCCGCTCGGCACCGGCTCGGCCGACCAGCCCTCGACCTGGCGCCGGCCGGAGGCGGTGCTGGAGGGCGGCCACGGCTGGCCGGCGAAGTGATACGGTTTCCGGAGGATTCCTTCCGGAAACCGTATCACCAGCCCGCGCGGCGCAGAGCAAAGCTCTGCGCGCACCTGAGCGAAGCCGATTTCCGCATTGCGAAGCGATCAACCGGAAATCTATGAGGTGGCGCGCGGCGGCCTATCCGCCGCCGTAGCTCTGCACCAGCGATCCGGCGACGAGGGTCCAGCCGTCGACCAGCACGAAGAAGATCAGCTTGAACGGCAGCGCGACCGTGGCCGGCGGCAGCATCATCATGCCGACCGCCATCAGGATCGACGCGACCACGAGGTCGATGATCAGGAACGGGATGAACAGCAGGAAGCCGATCTCGAAGGCGCGCCGCAGTTCCGAGATCATGAAGGCCGGGGTCAGCACCTCCAGCCCCACCGCCTCCGGCGTCGCCGGAGCCGGCACGCGGGCGAGGTCGAGGAACAGCCTCAGGTCCTTCTCGCGCACCGTGCGCAGCATGAACGCCTTGAACGGGCCGGCGGCGCGCTCGAACGCCTGCGATTGCTGGATCTGCCCGGCGAGCAGCGGCTCGATGCCGGCGCGGTAGGCCTCGCGGGCGGTCGGGGCCATCACGAAGGCGGTGAGGAACAGCGACAGGCTGACGATCACCGCGTTGGGGGGGGCGCTCTGGGTGCCCAGCGCCGAGCGCAGGATCGACAGCACCACGACGATGCGCACGAACGAGGTCGCCATCACCAGCACCGAGGGCGCGAGCGCCAGGACGGTGATGAGGGCGACGAGCTGCAATGCCCGCTCGGTGACGCCCCCGCCCGGCCCGAGATCGAGGGTCAGGCTCTGGGCGAGGGCCGCCGACGGCAGCAGCGCGAGGAGCGCGCCGGCGATGAGGGCCCGGCGGAGGGATCGGCGATTCGGCGGCACCATGGTGGCGCCACCCTTGATCGGCGCGGGCGCCCCCCGCAAGCCGGCGTGGGCCTGTCCCGCTCCGGGACGCCCGCCCGCTGTCTTCGCGGCAACACCCGCACCGGACGTCGTGTCGCGGTCACGCGAGAAAGGCCGCCCCGGTCGGGCCGGGACGGCCTTTTCCGCCGGTCCTGCGCAGAGGGGGGGGGCGGTTACGCCGTGCCCTCGTCGAGGTCGTCGGCGGTGGGGGGTGGCGTTCTCCAGGATCTTGTCGGCGACGAGGCCCATGTTCTGACGGATCGCTCCCTCGATGCGGGTGGCGATGTCGGGGTTGTCGCGCAGGAAGCCCTTGGCGTTCTCGCGGCCCTGGCCGAGACGCTGGCTGTCGTAGGAGAACCACGCGCCCGCCTTCTCGACGATTCCGGCCTTGACGCCGAGGTCGATCAGCTCGCCGACCTTCGACACGCCCTCGCCGAACATGATGTCGAACTCGACCTGCTTGAACGGCGGCGCCACCTTGTTCTTGACCACCTTGACGCGGACGCTGTTGCCGATCGGCTCGTCGCGGTCCTTCAGGGTCGAGATCCGGCGGATGTCGAGGCGGACCGAGGCGTAGAACTTCAGCGCGTTGCCGCCGGTGGTGGTCTCGGGGCTGCCGTACATCACGCCGATCTTCATCCGGATCTGGTTGATGAAGATCACCATGCAGTTCGAGCGCGAGATCGAGCCGGTGAGCTTGCGCAGGGCCTGGCTCATCAGGCGGGCCTGGAGGCCCGGCTGCTGGTCGCCCATCTCGCCCTCGATCTCGGCCCCGCGGCGTCAGCGCCGCCACCGAATCGACCACCAGCACGTCGATGGCGCCGGAGCGCACCAGGGTGTCGGTGATCTCGAGCGCCTGCTCGCCGGTATCGGGCTGCGAGATCAGCAGGTCGTCGAGGTTGACGCCGAGCTTGCGGGCGTAGACCGGGTCGAGGGCGTGCTCGGCATCGACGAAGGCGCAGACGCCGCCCTTCTTCTGGGCCTCCGCGATGGTGTGGAGGGCCAGCGTGGTCTTGCCCGAGGATTCCGGGCCGTAGATCTCGATCACCCGGCCGCGCGGCAGGCCGCCGACGCCGAGCGCGATGTCGAGGCCGAGCGAGCCGGTCGAGACGGTCTCGACCTCCTGCACCTTGTCGCCCTTGCCCAGGCGCATGATCGAGCCCTTGCCGAAGGCCCGCTCGATCTGGGCGAGCGCAGCGTCGATCGCCTTCGACTTGTCCTTGTCCATGGTCGCGTTTTCCACAAGTCGCATCTGGGGCTGGGCCATCGGTGGCGGGTCCTTATGGCACGGGGGGGACGGAATTCTCAACGTGCGCCGGCCCCATTCGTGTACTTGTTTTGTTCTCACTTGGCAAGGGTGGCGGGTGCCGCGGAGACCCGTTGTTCACGGGGCGTCCAGGCTGCGGCGCAGGTTGGCGTTGGACCAGGACGGCCAGCCGGTGCCGGCGAAATCGCGGTCGTGGCTCCAGATGTCGGCGTCGAGGAGCCAGGCGCAGGCCAGGACATGCGCGTCTGCGGTCGAGCCGTTGCGGGACGCGACGGCGTCGGACAGGGCGCGAGCCGCACTTTCGATGCGTGGGAGATAGTTCACAGCCTCGATCACATCGATTCCGGCAAGGATTGCTTCCGCTCTCGCGAGCGCCACAACCGGAAGATCCGGAACACCACCCAGAACGCGCCGGACTTCTTCCGCAACCCGCGCGGACGTCGCGATGGATCTTCGCCCGGAAATCACATCGAAGACAGATACGGATCGCCGTCCCAGGGCGGCGCTCAAGATGATGTTCGTGTCGACAACGAGAACGTTGGAGGGGCGTCGCGGAAGAAGACTTTCAGCGACCGGCTTCTCGGTCACTCGGCGCCGCGTTCAGCGAGCAAGCGATCGATGGCAGCGTTCTCCTCCGGGGTGTATTTTTCCGCGTCCGCCTGAATGTCGGCCAGCACCTTGCGCATGTAGTCCTGCGACACGCGGTGGATCGGCAGAAGGATGCCGACGGTCGCGGTACCGTTCTTGATCGGTACCGCATGCGGCAGGGCTTGGATCGCGCCGGCCGACATCTTCTGCAACTCGCGCATACTGATCGCGCTCGTCATGACCGTCTCCTCATTACACACATGTATGTAAGCTCGGCACGTGGCTCTCGCAAGGATGGCGCTGGCAGGCAAGCGCCGGCCCCTCACCCCGAGATCGTCGTCTTCACCGTCTCGACCAGTTGCTTGAGGCTGAACGGCTTGGGCAGGAAGTTGAACTCCTCGCCCTCGGGCAGGTTCTTGCGGAACGCGTCCTCGGCGTAGCCCGAGACGAAGATCACCTTGAGGTCCGGGTGGCGCTTGCGCAGCTCGCGCAGCAGGGTCGGGCCGTCCATCTCCGGCATCACCACGTCGGAGACGACGAGGTCCACCGGCTCCTCGCGCTCGGCGATGATCTGGAGCGCCTCCAGGCCCGAGGCGGCCTCCAGCACGGTGTAGCCGCGGGCGGTGAGCGCCCGGCCGTTGACCGCCCGCACCGGATCCTCGTCCTCGACCAGCAGGATCGTGCCGCGGCCGGTGAGGTCCGGCGCCGGCGGCTTGCGCGGGGGCGCGGCCGTACTCGCCGCCGCTGCGCCTGCCGCCGGCGCGCCCGCCGCGGCGGCCTGCGCCGGCGGTGACGCGGCGGCCGGCGCGGGCAGGGCCTCGGCCGCGGGAGCGATCTCCTCGGGGGTCGGCTCGTGGCGTGGCAGGTAGATGCCGAACACCGTGCCCTCGCCGACCGCCGACTTGACCTCGATGTAGCCGCCGGACTGCTTGACGATGCCGAACACCGTCGAGAGGCCGAGGCCGGTGCCCTTGTTGACTTCCTTGGTGGTGAAGAACGGCTCGAAGATCTTCTCCATCACGTCCGGCGGCATGCCCTCGCCGGTGTCGGTGACCTCGACCAGCACGTAGTCGAGCGGCACCATGCCGGTGAGGGCGAGCCGGGCGGCGGCCTCGGCGGTGACGTTGGAGGTGCGGATCAGCAGGCGCCCGCCGCCCGGCATCGCGTCGCGGGCGTTGACCGCGAGGTTCACGATCACCTGCTCGAACTGGTTGACGTCGGCCTTCACGGTCCAGAGGTCGCGGCCGTGCTTGAGGTCGAGCTCGACCCGCTCGCCGAGCAGGCGCTTGAGCAGCAGGGTCAGGTCGGAGAGCGCCTCGCCGAGGTGGATCACCTCCGGCCGCAGGGTCTGGCGGCGGGAGAAGGCCAGCAGTTGCCGCACCAGGCTCGCGGCCCGGTTGGCGTTCTGCTTGATCTGCATGATGTCCTGGAACGCCGGATCGGCCGGGCGGTGGCTCGCCAGCAGCAGGTCCGAGTAGCCGATGATCGCCTGGAGCACGTTGTTGAAGTCGTGGGCGATGCCGCCGGCGAGCTGGCCCACCATCTCCATCTTCTGGGCCTGGTTGATCTGCTGCTGGAGCTGATGCTGGGCCGTGGTGTCGAGGGCGTAGAGGATCACCGTCTCGTGCGGGCTCGGCCCGTCGCCGCCGGCGCGGATCTCGGGGCTGAGCCAGATGCGGGCGCTGCGGTTGCCCGGCGCCGCGACGCCGATCTCGACCGGCGCCACGTCGCCGCGGCCCTCCCCGGCGAGGCGCAGGGCCGCGTCGAGGTTGGCCCGGTCGCGCTCGGCGACGAAGTCGCGCACCGCCGGACCGACCTCGCTGCCGTCGCCGGTGCGCGGCAGGGTGCCGAACAGCCGCGCGAACGAGGCGTTCGCCCGCACCATGCGGCCGTCGATCCCGAGGGTCGCGACGGCGACCGGGCTGGTGTTGAAGAAGCGGGCGAAGCGCGACTCGGCCTCGGCCGGGGGCTCGTCGGTGCCCTCGCCTCCGAGATGGTTGAGCACGAGCGTGCGCGAGGCCCCCGGGCGGCCGTCCTGGCCGTAGGCGACGCGATGGTAGATCCGCGCCGGCAGGGGGTGGCCGTTGCGGCGGCGCAGGTCGAGGTCGAACACGTCGGTGCGCACCTCGCCGGCGACGCCGTTGCCGGCCACCAGCACGTCGCCGACCTCGGCGGTGAGGATCTCCGACAGCCGCAGCCCGCCGGAGCCGACCTGGGCGAGGTCGTGGCCGAGCCAGGAGGCGAGGGTCGCGTTCATGTAGACGATGGCGCCGCGGGGATCGACCGACAGGAAGCCGGCCGGGGCGTGGTCGAGGTAGTCGATCGCGTGCTGGAGTTCCTGGAAGACGTTCTCCTGCCGCTCGCGCTCGTGGGTGACGTCGGTGACGCTCCACAGGGCGAGCGGCCGGGCGAGGGCGAGGGGCCGCACGGCGATGCGGTACCAGGCGAAGTCGCGGTCGGCGGCCCCGGCCGGCGGCGGCGCCATGCGGATCTCCTCGGACCGGCTGCGCCCCTCCCGCGCCGCCTGGGCGAGGCGGTAGACCGCCTCGGACACCTCCGGGGTGCCGACGAAGACCCGCTCGACCAGCCGCAGGTTGCTGAAGCTGTCGCTGCCGGCGAGGCGGAGATAGGCGGCGTTGGCGTAGATCGGGCGGGTGCCGTCCTCGACCGCGATGACGCTGTCGGGGGCGGCGTCGACGATCGCCTTGGTGACGTCGTTGCGCGCGCCCTGGCCGGTGAGCTGGATCGCCCCGATGGCGAAGGCGAACAGCGAGAACACGCCCGCCATCGCCAGGAGCGCGAGCAGGCCGAGGATCAGCGGCTGCGCCTGCTCGTTGGCGACGAAGCTGAGCCCGACGGCGGCGCCGACCAGGAGGCCGGCGAGCAGCAGCAGCAGGCTGACCCGGCCCGGCCGCTCGGACCGGTCGATCGCCGCGGGCTCGCTCGTCGGGGGTGCGCTCAACTCCGGCATGACGCCTCGAACCATCCTGTCGCTCGCCGCGGCTCGCGCCGGGCAGACCTTAAGCACCATTCGCCGGACCGGTCACCGTTCGGGCGACGAACCTGATGCGGAACCAGGGGCCCGGGCAGCGCCGCGGCGGGCGGCCCTGCCCGGCGTGGTGCCGGACACGGTGCCGGACCCCCGCGCGGTTATGCCCGACCCCGCCGGGGCGGCAAGGGGAGCCGCGATCGCGCGTCGTCACGGGCGCCGGGTCCGCAGGACGAAGCCGATCACCTCGGCGACGGCCCGGTAGTGCTCCTCGGGGATCGTCTCGTCGATCTCGACCGTGGCGTGCAGCGCCCGGGCGAGCGGCGGGTTCTCGACGATCGGCACGTCGTGCTCCCCCGCGACCTCGCGGATGCGCAGCGCCAGCGCGTCGACGCCCTTGGCGACGCAGACCGGCGCGCCCATGCCGGATTCGTAGCGCAGAGCCACGGCGAAATGGGTCGGGTTGGTGACGATGACGGTGGCGGTCGGCACCGCGGCCATCATCCGCTTCCTGACCCGGGCGAGCCGCAACTGGCGGATCCGGCCCTTGATCTCGGGGTTGCCGTCGCTCTCCTTGGCCTCCTCCTTGATCTCCTGCTTGGTCATGCGCAGCTGCCGGCGCCACTGGAAGCGCTGGTAGAGCCCGTCGGCGAGCGCGATCACCGCGTAGGCGGCGAGCACGCCGGCCAGCAGGCGCAGCGACAGGCCGAGGGTGACCGGCAGCAGCGCCTCGGGCTCGATCCGGGCCGAGGCTTCGAGCCGGTCGCGGTCGAGCCACAGGATCGCCCCGGCGACGATGCCGACGAGCAGCACCTTGACCAGCCCCTTGATCAGGTTGAGCACCGCCTCGAGGCCGAACAGCCGCTTGAACCCGGCCATCGGCGAGACCCGGCTCCATTGCGGCCCGAGGGGCTCGGTGGTCCACACGAACGGGTGCTGCGCCCGCCCGCCGGCGAGGGAGGCCGCCACCACCGCGACCAGCGGGACCGCCAGCGCCACGAGCGCCGCCACGAGCGCCCGGCGCCCGAAGGCGATGTAGGCGACGGGATCCGAGGGGATGTCGTGCAGCCGGCCGAGCAGCCCGCGCATGTCGGCGAGGAGGCTCCGGGCGATCGGGCCCGAGGCGATCATCAGCACCAGGGTGAAGGCGCCGAGGATGAAGAGGGTGTTGATCTCCTGGCTGTTGGCGACGTTGCCGCGCCTGATCGCATCGTCGATGCGCTTGGGCGTCGGATCCTCGGTCCGGTCCTCCTGGTCGCTGCCCTCGGCCATGGCTCAGGGCCTCCCCATCTCGGCGAGGAAGCGGCCGAGGTCGTCGACGAACACGCCCATCACCACCCCGAGGGTCGCCATCATCACCGCCATCCCGATCAGGATCGAGGCCGGCAGCGCGACGGTGAAGACCTGCATCTGCGGCATCAGCCGCGACAGCACGCCGAGCCCGAGGTTGAACAGGATGCCGAACACGATGAACGGCGCCGAGATCTGCACCGCGAGCGAGAAGCCGCGGGCCACCGAGCGGATCGCGAGGCTCGCCGCGTCGCCGGTCGCCGGCATCCCGACCGGCGGCAGCAGGGCGTAGCTGTCGCGGATGGCGCCGAGCGCGAGGTGGTGCAGGTCGAGGGCGAGGATCAGGGTGATGCCGAGCAGGGTGAGGAAGTTGCCCACCGCCGCCTGCTGGCCGCCCATCGTCGGGTCGATGGTCATCGCGTAGGCGAGGCCGAGCTGCTGGGCGGCGATCATCCCGGCGGTCTGGAGCGCCGCGAGCACCGCCCGCACGGTGAGCCCGAGCACCAGCCCGACCGCGATCTCGCCGATCAGCAGGCCGATCAGCCCCGGCCCGGCGCCGTCGGTCGCGGGCAGCAGGGTCCGGGTGAGGGGAAACAGCACCAGGGCGAGGAGGAGCGCGAAGGCGAGGCGCAGGCGCGGCGAGACCATCTGCTCGCCCAGGCCCGGCATCAGCATCACCAGCGTCCCGACCCGGGCGAAGGTGAGCAGGTAGGCGGCGGCGAGGCCGGGCAGGAGGAGGTTCACGGGGGAGCCCGATCAGTTCCCCGCGACGATGCGGGCGGCGATCCGGGTCATGTAGCCCGCCAGCGCGTCGCCCATGAAGGGCAGCATCAGCAGCATCGCGGCGAAGACCGCGACGATCTTCGGCACGTAGATGAGGGTCTGTTCCTGGATCTGGGTCAGGGCCTGGAGCAGGGAGACCACGAGGCCGATCACCAGGGCCACGACCATCAGCGGTCCGGCGACCTTCAGGAAGGTGACGATGCCGTCGCGGGCGACGTCGAGGATGGCGAGACCGGTCATGGGGCGATCATGGACGGGGAAGCTTTCGCCAGGATGTCGCGGACGGAGGGGCGCGGAAACGGTCAGATCTGCATGCGCATGATCTCCTCGTAGGCGGAGATCACCCGGTCGCGCACGGCGACGAGGGTCTGGAGGGCGGTCTCGCTCTCGGCGACCGCCGTCACCACGTCGACCACGTTGGCCTTGCCGCCGGCCACCGCCATCGCCTGGGCCTCGCTGCGCTTGCCCGCCTCGGCGACGCCGTCGAGGGTGGAGGCGAGCATCTGGCCGAAGCCGGGGGCGGGGGAGGCGGCCTCGACCGGCCGCACCGCGCCGGGCCGGCCGAGGCTCTGGACCGCCGCGTAGGCGCCGGCCGCGAAGGCGTTGCTGGTCATGCTAGACCTTCAGGATGTCGAGAGTGCGCGAGATCATCCGGCGGGCCGCCGTGACCATGGTGAGGTTGGCCTCGTAGCTGCGCTGGGCCTCGCGCAGGTCGACGGTCTCGATCAGCACGTTGACGTTGGGCATCGCCACCTCGCCCTTGGCGTCGGCGGCGGGATGGCCGGGATCGTGCTTGGTGCGGAACTCGGACGGGTCGCGGCGGACCCGGCCGAGATCGACCACCGTGGCGTCGAGTTCGCGGTCGACGTGGTTGGCGAAGGTCGGGACCTTGCGCCGGTAGGGCTCGGCCCCGGCGCGGGCCGGCGCCGAATCCGCGTTGGCGATGTTCTCCGAGATCACCCGCATCCGCCCCGACTGGGCCTTCAGCCCCGAGGCCGCGATGCCGATCGCCTTCGTGAAGTCCATGACACCTCTCCGGCCCGAGCCTCGCCGGCCCGCGGGGATTCCCGTTGGCCGGCCCGGCTCTCGATGCGGGTGGGACGTTGACGCCGCGGGCCGGGGAAGCCGGCCGACGGGCCTGCGGGGGATCCGCGCCGGACGCGGCGCGCCGCGTCCGGCCGCGCGCTACTTGCCGACCGCGGTGCGCAGCATCTGCAGGCTCTTCTGGTAGAGCGAGGCGGCGAGCTGGTAGTCGGCCTGGTTGTCGCCGACCTTCAGCATCTCCTCCTCGAGGTTCACCGCGTTGCCGCTCGGCATCACCTCGAACCGGGTCTTCTCGCGCTCCTCGTCGGCGCCGCGGGGCGCGGCGCCGACGAGGTGGAGCGAACTGGTGCGCGCCACGCCGATGCCCGGCAGGCCCGAGGCGGCGAGGGCCCCGGTCGGGGTGAAGCGCGGCGCCTTGAGGTCGCGCGCCCTGAAGCCCGGCGTGTCGGCATTCGCGACGTTCTCGGCCAGGACCTTCTGACGGGTCTGGCTCCACTGCATCCGGTTGCGCAGCATCGCGACGACGGGGAGATCGGTGACCGACACGGGGGTGCCTCGCAGTGACCGGCAAAATCTGCCGGGTTCATGGTTAAGGAGGCGTTAATGCCCTGGCCGCTGCCGCACGGTGTCGCGGCGGCGCCGCCGATTTGGCTGGACAGCGGCCCGATCAAAGCTGTTAACGACGTCTTAACTCTCTCTGCTCACGCGGCGTTGAGGCATGCTAGATATCCACACCGAACGTCGGCGCGCGGCGCCATCACCCTGAGAGACTGTGCATTGCTCTCCACGATTTTAGGGACGGAAGGATCTCCCCTGGTCTCCTACCTGATCGTCTTCCTGATCATGGTGGTGCTGCTGAGCCTGTTCGCCGTGGCGGCGAAGCGGTTCGCCCGCGGACGCCTGAGCCTCGGCAACGGTGCGGGCACCCGCAGCCGACAGCCGCGCCTGGGCATCGTCGACATCTACGAGCTCGACCGCCAGCGCCAGCTGATCCTCCTGCGGCGCGACAACACCGAGCACCTGCTGCTCGTCGGCGGGCCGAACGACGTGGTGGTCGAGCGCAACATCGTGCGCACGGGCACCGCCCGGGTGGCGGCGGAGCTCGGGGCTCCCGAGGAGGAGGTGCCGCTGCACCTGCCGCCGGCCGGCGAGCCGGCGCCGCTGCCGCCGCCCTTCCCCGAGCGTCCCGCCGCCCCGCTGCCGCCCCCGCCGGATTTCGAGGCGATGTTCTCGCCCCGGGAGGGACAGCGCCCCGCCGCGCCGCCCAAGCTGGAATCCAAGCCGGAACCCAGGCCGGAGCCGAGGTCCGAGCCCCGGCCGGAGCCCTTTCCCCAGCCCATCCCCCACGCCATCCCGGAGCCGGAACCCGTGCCCGCCCCGGCGCCGCAGCCCCCGGCCCCGGCACCCGAGCCGGCGCGGACGGGGAGCCGCTTCAACGCGATGCGGCGGATCACGCCGCCGAGCCTGCGCGGGCGCCAGACCCCGCCGCCGCTCGACCTGCCGGAGACGCCCCTGCCGGAGACGCCGGCCGCGGGCCTCGCCGATGCGGCGTCCCCGGAGGCCGAGCCCGCGCCGCCGCCCGCACCTGCGCCTGCCGGCACCCGCACCGGCGAGCCGCGCCTCGTCGACGCGGCGATCCTCAACGACATGGCGCGCCAGCTCGAGGAAGCCCTGCGGCGTCCGTCCTCCGCCGTCGCCCCGGCCCGGCCACCGGCCCCGGGGCCAGTGCCTCCGCCGCCGCCCGCGCCGGAGCCCGTGTCCGCGCCGGAGCCGGCGACCGGGCGGCCGCCCGAACCGGAGCCCGAACCGGAACTGCCGCTCCCGCCCGTCCCGCCGGAGCCGGAGCCTGCTCCGCCGCCGGAGCCGCCCGCGCCCGAGCCCGCACCGGAGGCCGTTCAGTTCGAGCCGGTGCAGCCGGAGCCCGTGCCCGTGCCCGAGCCGCCTCCGCCGCCGGAGCCCGCGCCTCCTGCCGAGCCGCCGCGGCCGGAGCCGGAACCCGTGCCGCCGCCGCCGCCGGCGCCCGAGCCGGCTCCGGCCAAGCCGCCGGCGACTGCCGCGAACCCGTTCTCCGTCGAGGAGATCGAGGCCGAGTTCGCCCGCCTGCTCGGTCGGCCGCTCGACAAGCGCTGATCGCCGGATCGGAACCAGGGACCACGGACCGCCGAGCGCGCACCGTGGCCGCTGCGCGCTCCTCGTTCGGCGAGTGGAGCGGGGGAGGGGCCCTACCGCACGTCGGCGACGCGCGTCCGTTCCACCCATGAGGGACGGCGAGGCCGGCGGAGGGCCCGCCCGGTTCCCGATGGCGGCGCTCATCCCGACCGGCAGGCCGGGATCCCGCTTGACCGGTGTGCCCGGGCAGGGTGGATGGAGGCGACGCCGTCCCATCCAGCCCGACGAGGCACGCCATGGATTTCACGCTCTCCCCCCGGATCGAGGATTACCGGACACGGATCGCGGAGTTCGTCGCCCGTGAGATCATGCCGGTGGAGGCCGACCGCGCGAACTGGGACGAGCACGAGAACATCCGCCACGAGCCCCTCGCGGCCCTGCGGGCGAAGGCGAAGGCCGCCGGGCTGTGGTGCCTGCAGCTCTCCGAGGAGGCCGGCGGGCAGGGCCTCGGCAAGGTCGGCATGGCCGCGTGCTACACCGAGATGAACCGCTCGATCTTCGGCCCGGTGGTGTTCAACGCCGCGGCGCCCGACGACGGCAACATGATGGTGCTGGAGGCGCTGGCGACCCCCGAGCAGAAGCGCCGCTGGCTCGCCCCGATCGCCGCGGGCGAGGTGCGCTCGGCCTTCGCGATGACGGAGCCGCATCCCGGCGGCGGCTCCGACGTGGCGATGATCCGCACCCGGGCCGAGCGGCTGCCGAACGGCCGCTACCGCATCGAGGGCCGCAAGTGGTACATCACCGGGGCCGGCGAGGCGGCGCACTTCCTCCTGATGGCGCGGACCTCCGACGATCCGCGCACCGGGCTCACCTGCTTCCTGTTCCACCGCGACCAGCCGGGCTGGCACATCGTCCGGCGCATCCCGATCATGGGGCCGGAGGAGCATGGCGGCCATTGCGAGATCGCCTTCGAGGGGCTGGAGATCGGCCCCGAGGACGTGCTGGTCGGCGAGGGACGGGGCATGAAGGTGGCGCAGGTCCGCCTCGCCCCGGCGCGGCTCACCCACTGCATGCGCTGGCTCGGCCTCGCCCGGCGCAGCCTCGAGATCGCGCAGGACTACGCGGCGGTCCGCGAGGGGTTCGGCATCCGGCTCGCCGACCGGGAGAGCGTGCAGCTCATGCTCGGCGGCCTCGCGATGGACATCGAGATCGGCCGGCTGCTGGTGATGCGGGCGGCCTGGGAACTCGATCAGGGCCGCTACGCCCGCAAGGAGGTGTCGATGGCGAAGATCCACGTCGCCAACGCCCTGCACAAGGCGGCCGACCTCGGCATCCAGATCAACGGCGCGCGCGGCTATTCCAAGGATACGGTGCTGGAGTGGATCTACCGCTACGCCCGGCAGGCCCGCCTCGTCGACGGTGCCGACGAGGTCCACCGCATGATCATCAACCGCGAGCTCCAGGCCGAGGGAGAGGCGTTCTTCTCCTGGCCCGAAGCGTCCTGACCCGAAATCCCCTGGCCCGAAATCCCCTGGCCCGGGGGCGTCCTGGCCCTGGCGCGCCGGTTTCCGTGCCGGAGATCCGGCACGGGATGTCCGCTCACGCGGCGGGGGCGACGGCGCGGGGCTTCCGATGCAGGGTGCCGAGGCCCCGCTCGGTGATCTGCCAGATGGCGAAGGTGCCGCCGAGATGCGGGCCGGCCTGCTCGCCGACCCACAGCAGGTGGCCGTCGTTCTCCAGGGCGCAGAGCCGGCTGTGGTCGCCGGGCCAGGACCGGTCGGGGTCGCGCTTGACCGAGATCCGCCCCTCGACGTCGGCGGCGGCTTTGGACAGCAGGCGTTGCTCGTGGTCGATCATTGCGAGTCCTCTCGCTTGGAGGCCGGCCGCGGCGGGCGCGGCACGGCGCAAGGGGGCGGCCCGGCGGGCCCGCGAGCCCGTCGGCGACACACCCGAGTGAGGGAGCCGTCCCGCCCGACGACGAGCCGAGGGGCGAGGACGCGGGCACCGCGCGACGGGGCGGTGCGACAATCGATCCGCAAGGGCAGCCGCCCGTGGCGAGGCTGGCCCCGGGCCCGGTGGGGCCGGCGAGGCGGTTCGATGAACGGGAGCTTAACAATAAATGCCCGGAGCGCAACCTGGGGCGTGGACATCGTCGGGCGGGGCGGGGACGACGGATTGGCCGCGCGCCCTTGCATCTCTGTGCGAACCTGCTATAGGCCGCGCCTCGCGTTCGCTCCGGCCGGGGGCTGAACGGACGGTGCCGCCTTGCTGCGGCACAGGGGCCTCATCCGCTCCGTCGTCCGGTGTCTCCGCCTTCGACAACCGCTCGGGCCTTCAGGCTCGAAGGGCTTGGCGCCGAGCGACGCGAGCGAACCGGCCCGACGCGGACGTCAGCCTCACGGCGCGCCCGCCCGCGGGCCTACACCGGACGAAAGGCCCATCATGGCTCTGTACGAGCATGTGTTCCTGGCCCGCCAGGACGTGACCTCGCAGCAGGTCGAATCGATGATCGAGACCTACAAGGGCGTCATCGAGGAGAACGGCGGCAAGGTCGAGAAGACCGAGATGTGGGGCGTGAAGTCCCTCGCCTACCGCATCCGCAAGAACCGCAAGGCCCACTTCACCCTGCTCAACATCGACGCTCCCCCGGCGGCCCTCGCCGAGATGGAGCGCCAGATGCGGATCTCGGAGGACGTGCTGCGCTTCATCACCATCCGGGTCGAGGCCCTCGAGGCCGAGCCGTCCGCGATGATGCAGAAGCGCGACCGCGACGAGCGCAAGGACCGCGAGCGCGGCCGCCGTCGCGACGACGAGGGCTTCGGCGGCGGCGACCGCGGGGACCGCGGCGACCGGGCCGAGCGCAGCAACCCGAGCGAGGAGAACTAAGTCATGGCGTTCGGTGCTGGTGGCGGCGGTGGCCGTCGTCCGTTCTTCCGTCGGCGCAAGACCTGCCCGTTCTCGGGCGCCAATGCCCCGAAGATCGACTACAAGGACGTGAAGCTGCTCTCCCGCTACGTGTCGGAGCGCGGCAAGATCGTTCCCTCGCGCATCACCGCGGTGTCGGCCAAGAAGCAGCGCGAACTCGCCCAGGCGATCAAGCGCGCCCGCTTCCTCGGCTTCCTGCCCTACGTGATCCGCTGAGCCGAACTCCCCTGATCCATCAACCCGGCGGCAGCCTCCGCCGCCGGGGTCGCTGGGGCGTCGCGCGGCGCCTCTAACCCTGCCGGGACGGCAGCGGGACAGCGGAGCGGAATCGCAGTGTCCACCCTCGGTATCGGCGTCGTCGCGGGACTCGTCTCCGCTCTCCTGATCGGCGTGATCGTCAAGGCGACGCCGCTCGCGCTCGTCCTCTACCTTCTCGCACCGCTGCCGATCCTGATCGTCGCCCTCGGCTGGAGCCATCGCGCCGGCCTCGTGGCGGCGGCGACCGGCACGCTCGCGCTGGCGGTGATGTCCTCGCCGCTGCGCGGCCTCGCCTTCCTGGTCTCGACGGCGGTGCCGGCGTGGTGGCTCGGCTACCTCGCCCTGCTCGGCCGTCCGGCCGACGGGGGAGCGCCCGGCGCGATGGAGTGGTATCCGGTCGGCCGCCTGCTCGCCTGGGTCGCCGTGACCGCCTCGGTGGCGCTGATCGTCGTCGTCATGCTGTCGTCGGGCGACCACGCGGCCTACCAGGAGCGCACCCGCGAGCTCGCCCGGGCGATCCTCCAGATCCAGGGCGTGCAGGTCCAGGCCGGCGACGGCGGCGTCAGCGACGCCGACCTCGCCCGGATCGCCGACCGGGTCGCCGGCTTCGCCCCCGGCATCATGGCGATGACCTTCACCCTGCTGCTGACCTTCTACCTGTGGGCGGCGGCGCGGATCGTGCAGGTCTCCGGCCGGCTGCCGCGGCCGTGGCCCGACGTGCCGGGCGCGGTCATGCCCCGGCGCATCCTGTGGGGGCTGACCGCCGGCATCCTGCTCGGCCTGTTCGGTCCGGCCTATGCCGGCACCTTCGGGGTCGCGCTCGCGGGGGCGATCGGTGCCGCCCTGGCGCTCCAGGGGCTCGCCGCCATCCACGACCGCACCCGCGGCCGGCCCGGCCGCACGGCGCTGCTGGCCGGGCTCTACGTCGTGGTGTTCCTCACCCAGGGGATCGCGCTCGCGGCCCTCACCCTGTTCGGCCTCGCCGATTCCCTGTTCGGCCTGCGCCGCAGGCCCGCGGGATCGCCGAAGCCCTGACCCGGACGGCTCCGGCCGCCCGAAACCCGTCCCGGACCAAACCCTCGGAAGGAGTTCACATCATGGAAGTCATCCTGCTCGAACGCGTCGCCAAGCTCGGCCAGATGGGCGAGACCGTGAAGGTCCGCCCGGGCTTCGCCCGCAACTTCCTCCTGGCTCGCGGCAAGGCCCTGCGCGCCACCGAGTCCAACAAGAAGCGCTTCGAGGACCAGCGCGCCCAGCTCGAGGCCCGCAACCTCGAGCGCCGCAGCGAGGCCGAGAAGGTCGGCGAGACCCTGAACGGCAAGAGCTTCGTGCTGATCCGGCAGGCCGGCGAGACCGGCGTGCTGTACGGCTCGGTCTCCCCGCGCGACCTCGCCGAGGTGGTGACCCAGGAGGGCTTCACCGTCGCCCGCGAGCAGTTCAGCCTCAACCAGCCGATCAAGACCCTCGGCCTGCACACCGTGCCGGTGGTGCTGCACCCCGAGGTCGAGGTCAGCGTCACCGTCAACGTCGCCCGCAGCCCCGAGGAGGCCGAGCGCCAGGCCCGCGGCGAGTCGACCACGACCCGCGAGGAGTTCAACCTCGACGATCTCGGCCTCGAGGTCGGTGCCGCCCTGGCCGAGGCCGGCCCCGACGGCGACGACCGCTGAGGACGGCGCGCCGCCGTCCGGCGGCGCGGTGGAGAAGCGGGGAGAGCGGGGACGGCCGATCCTCCGGGGTTGACTTGTTCCCATTATGTTCCAGCATGAGAGGGCTCGCCGCAGCGATGCGGCGGGCCCTCTCGCGTTCGGAGGGGAAGGCGTGGCCGCCCTGCCACAGCTTTCATCCGGTCGCCGGACTATCCCAGCCGGCCGGTGCGGCGCCCGCCGCAGCGGCTAGGATCGCGTCCCTCTCGACGCCACCGAATCGGAGTTCGCCGGATGGCCATTCCCAGCACCCTGACGGCGAACCTGGAGCCGGTGGCGCAGGAATACCGCGTCGCCCCGCACAACATCGACGCCGAACAGGCGCTGCTGGGCGCGATGCTGGTCAACAACGACGCCTATTACCGGGTCTCGGACTTCCTGCTGCCCGAGCACTTCATGGAGGAGGTGCACCGCAAGATCTTCGAGGTCGCGGTGACGCTGATCAAGGCCGGCAAGCTCGCGAGCCCGATCACCCTCAAGACCTATCTCGGCGACGCCGACCTCGGCGGCCTCACGGTCAGCCAGTACCTCGCGCGGCTGGCCGCCGAGGCGACCACGGTCATCAACGCCGAGCATTACGGCCGCACGATCTACGACCTCGCCCTGCGCCGCCGGCTCATCACCATCGGCGAGGACCTCGTCAACGGCGCCTACGAGGCCCCGGTCGAGTCCTCGCCGCGCGAGCAGATCGAGGCGACCGAGCGCCGGCTCTACGAACTCGCCGAGACCGGCAAGTACGACGGCGGCTTCCAGAAGTTCTCCGAGGCGCTCACCGCCGCGATCGACATGGCGGCCAAGGCGTTCCAGCGCGAGGGCCGGCTGTCGGGCATCGCCACCGGCCTGTCCGACCTCGACGCCAAGATGGGCGGGCTGCAGGCCTCCGACCTCATCATCCTCGCCGGGCGCCCGGGCATGGGCAAGACCTCGCTCGCCACCAATATCGGCTTCAACATCGCCAAGGCCTATGTCGGCGAGAAGCAGGCCGACGGCACCATCGAGACCAAGAACGGCGGCATCGTCGGGTTCTTCTCGCTCGAGATGTCGGCCGAGCAGCTCGCCACCCGCATCATCGCCGAGCAGTCCGGCGTCGCCTCCTACAAGATCCGCCGCGGCGACATCCGGCCGGAGGAGTTCTACAAGATCACCGACGCCGCCCGGGAGATGCAGTCGATCCCGTTCTACATCGACCAGTCCGGCGGCATCTCGATCGCCCAGCTCGCCGCGCGGGCGCGCCGGCTCAAGCGCCAGCGCGGCCTCGACCTCCTGATCGTCGACTACCTCCAGCTCCTCTCCGGCTCGTCCAAGAAGGGCGACAACCGGGTGCAGGAGATGACCGAGATCACCACCGGCATGAAGGCGCTGGCCAAGGAGCTGGCGGTGCCGATCATCGCCCTGTCGCAGCTCTCGCGTCAGGTCGAGAACCGCGACGACAAGCGGCCCCAGCTCTCGGACCTGCGCGAATCGGGCTCGATCGAGCAGGACGCCGACGTGGTGATGTTCGTCTTCCGCGAGGAATACTACGTCAAGAACAAGAAGCCGCGCGAGGGGACGGAGGAGTTCTTCGCCTGGGAGGCCGAGATGAACCGCGTCTACGGCAAGGCCGAGGTGATCCTCGGCAAGCAGCGCCATGGCCCGACCGGCACGGTGGAATTGCAGTTCGAGGCCGAGACCACCCGGTTCTCCGATCTCGCCCACGGCGACCGGCTGCCCGACCAGATGTAGCGCGCGGTGACAGGTGGGAGCGCCGGTGCCACATTGGGCGTCGGCGCGGATGGACGCGCCGGCCCGCAGGCGACGAAATCCATGCTCGACGAGATCCTGCACCCCCGGACCGAGGCTGGAAGCGATCGGGCCCCGGAGCCCGCCCACGATGACGACGCCTATGCCTGGGCCCTGCGCCAGGCCGAGCATCTGCGTCGCCGCGATTGGGCGCGGCTCGATCCGGACAGCCTGGCGGACGAGATCGAGGAGATGGGGCGTGAACTCTACAACAGGTTGGAGAGCGCGCTTCGGATCATCCTCCTCCACCTGCTGAAATGGGATCGTCAGCCGGGCAGGCGGACACGAAGCTGGACGGTGTCGATCCGCACGCAGCGGATCATCGCGGCGCGGCTTCTCGACAGGCACAGAAGTCTCGGGAATCGGCTCGCCGAGGCGGTGGGCGAGGCGTACCGCTTGGCGGTGATCGAGGCCGCGGGTGAGACCGGCCTCGACGACGACGTCTTCCCGACGACGTGCCCCTACACGACCGCCGAGATCATGACGCGCGAGATCCCTTGGCCTCCTGGCAGCGGAGATGCATGAGGTCCGGCCATGACGGTTTCCTCACTGACGGCTTCCCCCCGGTGTGCCCACGGCGCCCGCCTCACCATCGATCTCGCCGCCCTCGGGCAGAACTGGCGCCGCCTCGCCGACGAGGCCGGCTCGGAGACGGCGGCGGTCATCAAGGCCGACGCCTATGGCTGCGGCATCCCCCGCGCCGCGCCGGCGCTGTGGGCGGCGGGCTGCCGCACCTTCTTCGTCGCCCACCTGTCGGAGGCGGCCAGCGCCCGCGCTGCCCTGCCGGCCGAGGCGGTGATCTACGTCCTCAACGGCTTCCCGCCCGGGAGCGCCCGCGACTACCGCGGACTGGACCTGCGCCCGGTCCTCGGCTCGCGCGAGGAGATCGCCGAGTGGGCGGCGCAAGGGGAGGGGGCCGCGGCGGCGATCCACGTCGATACCGGCATGAACCGCCTCGGCCTCGCGCCGGACGAGGCGCCGGCGCTCGCCGACGATCCGGTGCTGCGCCGCTTCGTGCCGTCGCTGCTGATGAGCCACCTCGTGAGCGCCGAGGTGCCCGGCGACCCGATCACCGCCCGGCAGGCCGAGAGCTTCGCCCGCCTCCGCGCCGCCTTCCCGGGCGTTCCGGCCTCGCTGGCCAATTCCTCCGGGATCTTCCTGGGCGCGAGCGTGCGCTACGACCTCGCCCGGCCGGGCTACGCCCTCTACGGCGGCAACCCGGTGCCCGGCTCGCCCAACCCGATGCGGCCGGTGGTGCGCCTGGAGGCCGAGATCGCCCAAGTGCGGGAGGTCGGGCCCGGTGAGACCGCCGGCTACAACGCCCGCTGGACCGCCCCCGGCCCGCGGCGCCTCGCCACCCTGTCGCTCGGCTACGCCGACGGCCTGCCCCGCGCCGCCTCGAACCGCGGCGAGGCGGTGGTCGGCGGGGTGCTCTGCCCGTTCGTCGGCAACGTCTCGATGGACCTCATCATCCTCGACGTCACCGAGGTGCCGGAGGCCGCCCTGCACCGCGGCGCCCCGGCGGTGCTGATGGGCGACGCCCTAGACCTCGACACCGTCGGCCGCAACGCCGGCACGATCGGCTACGAGATCCTGACCGGGCTCGGGGCGCGGTACGAGCGTCGCTATATCGAGTGACGCCGGCTCGCGCGTCCGGACGATCGTAGCGGATCCTGCGGGCCATCCGGCCAGGGCCGTGACCCGCGAAAGGCCGTGATCCGCGCCGGTTGCAAGCGGCCCTTCGGCGGGACATATCGGGAACAGTCCGGGCGGCCTCTCCTCGGTCGTCCAACCTTCCTCCGGGCATCCATGGCCAAGAACCACCAGACCTTCGTCTGCCAATCCTGCGGCGCGGTCTACAACCGCTGGCGCGGGCGCTGCGAGGCCTGCAACGGCTGGAACACGATCGTCGAGGAAACGGCGGCCGCAGGCCCCGCCACCGGGCCGGCGGCGACCCGGCCGAGCCGGGCGCGGGGGCGGGTGTTTCCGCTCGAGGGCCTGTCCGGCGAGGCCAAGGAGGCGCCGCGCACCGCCTCGGGCATCGACGAACTCGACCGGGTGACCGGCGGCGGCTTCGTGCGCGGCTCGGTGATCCTGCTCGGGGGCGATCCCGGCATCGGCAAGTCGACCCTGCTGATGCAGGCCTCGGCCGCGTTGGCCAACCGGGGCGAGCGCGTCGCCTACATCTCGGGCGAGGAGGCGGTGGGGCAGGTGCGGCTGCGGGCCGAGCGCCTCGGGCTGGCCGGGGCGCCGGTGGAACTCGCCGCCGAGACCAACGTCGAGGACATCGTCACGACGCTGGGCCAGGGCCGCCCGCCGGCGCTGGCGATCATCGACTCGATCCAGACGATGTGGACCGAGACGGTGGATTCCGCTCCCGGCACGGTGACGCAGGTGCGCGGCTCGGCCCAGGCGCTGATCCGCTTCGCCAAGACCACCGGCACCGCCGTCATCCTGGTCGGCCACGTCACCAAGGACGGCCAGATCGCCGGGCCGCGGGTCGTCGAGCACATGGTCGACGCGGTGGCGTCCTTCGAGGGCGACCAGGGCCACCATTTCCGCATCCTGCGGGCGGTGAAGAACCGCTTCGGCCCCACCGACGAGATCGGGGTGTTCGAGATGACCGACGGGGGGCTGGCCGAGGTGCCGAACCCCTCGGCGCTGTTCATCGCCGGGCGCGACCTCGCCGCACCGGGCACCGCGGTCTTCGCCGGCATGGAGGGCACCCGGCCGCTGCTGGTCGAGATCCAGGCCCTCGTCGCGCCCTCGGCGCTGGGCATGCCGCGCCGCGCCGTGGTCGGCTGGGACCCCAACCGGCTCTCGATGGTGCTCGCGGTGCTGGAGGCCCATGCCGGGCTGAGGCTCGGCGCCCACGACGTCTACCTCAACGTCGCGGGCGGGCTTCGCATCACCGAGCCGGCGGCCGACCTCGCGGTGGCGGCGGCCCTGGTCTCGTCGCTGTCGGGCACGCCGCTGCCGTCCGAATCGGTGTATTTCGGCGAGGTCGGCCTGTCGGGCGCCATCCGTCCGGTGGCGCAGGCCCCGGCGCGGCTGAAGGAGGCGCAGAAGCTCGGCTTCGCCCGGGCGCTGATGCCCCAGGGACGCGGCGAGGCCGGGGAGCGCGGCGGACTGCCGGCGGAATCGCTGCGCCACATCGCCGACCTCGTGGCCGGCGTCGCCAGCGCCGGCGGCGGACGGATCGGCCGGCGGGGGAGGGCGGTCGCCTACGAGCCGGACGAGTGATACGATTTCCGGACGATCAGTTCCGGACATCGTATCACCAGCCCGCGCGGCGGAGCTTGGCTCCGCACGCATGAGCGAAGCCGATTTCCGCATCGCGTAAGCGACCGCTCGCGGTCGCCTGAAGCGATTGCGCAGCAATCGCCACGATCTCGCAGGGATCGCCGAGCGATCAACCGGAAACTCGTATGACGCCTTCGGGCTTGCCCTTCGGCCCGCGCGAAGGCATGCCTTCGTTCACAGAAACATCCGCGGCCGCCGCGCCCGGAGGAGCAGGACGCCGCCCGTGACCCCTTCGCGCCGACTGGCCCTCGCGCTCCTGTTCGCCGCGGGCTCCGCCCACGCCCAGTCGCCATCCCCGGGTCCGGTACTGCCGGCACAGCCTCCGGCGCCCGCCGCGAGCGCCCCGGATTTCGCCCGGCTCGAAGCGGCCCAGAACGCCGCCAACGACAAGCCCGGCCCCCGCACCGTGCCCGGCCGCAAGATCCCGGTGCCCGGCACCGTGAGTTCGGAACTCCAGGCGGTGATCGCCGCCCCCTACCGCAGCCCGGCCTGGAACGCCGACCCGGCCGGCCCGGCCGAGTGGAAGGCGCTGGTGGCCAAGCTCGCGGCCCAGACCGCCGCGACCCTGCCGGCCCTGCGCGAGCGCCTCGGCGTGGTCGCGACGCCCGAGGTGATCGGCGGCGTGCGCGCCTGGATCATCGCGCCCAGGGAGGTGCCGGAGCGCAACCGCAACCGCCTGCTCGTCCACATCCACGGCGGCGGCTACGTCTACAACCCGGGCGAGGCCGGCACCCTGGAGGCGGTGCTGATGGCGGCCTTCGGCGGGTTCACGGTGATCTCGTTCGACTACCGCATGCCGCCCGACGCGCCCTACCCGGCGGCGATGGACGACGCCATGGCGGTGTGGAAGGCGGCGCTGACGCTCCAGCGGCCGGAGAACATGGCGGTGTTCGGCACCTCGACCGGCGGCGGCATGACGCTGGCGCTGATGCTGCGGGCGCGCCAGGAGGGCGTGCGGCTGCCCGCCGCCATCGCGCCCGGCACGCCGTGGTCGGACCTCACCGAGACCGGCGACAGCTACAAGGCCAACGAGTGGCTCGACAACGTGCTCGTCTCCTACGACGGCTACCTCAACCGGGCGGCCAGGCTCTACGCCGCCGGCCACGACCTGATGGATCCGCAGCTCTCGCCGATCTACGGCGACCTGCGCGGCCTGCCGCCGACGATCCTGACCACCGGCACCCGCGACCTGTTCCTGTCGAACACCGTGCGCACCCACCGCAAGCTGCGTCAGGCCGGCGTCGAGGCGTCGCTCCAGGTGTTCGAGGGCATGAGCCACGCCCAGTACCTGTTCAATCCCGACGCGCCGGAGACCCGCGAGGTCTTCACCGAGATCGCGGCGTTCCTCGACAAGCATCTCGGCACCGAGCGGGCGACGCGCTGAGGCGTCGCTTGCCGTCCCCGGGCTTTCGCGGCATCACCGCGTCCCTTGCGCGACCCGGGGCGACGCCATGACCGTGACTCCCGACGTTCTCGCGGCCATCGGCGGCACGCCGCTGATCCGGCTGCGCCGGGCCTCCGACGAGACCGGCTGCACGATCCTCGGCAAGGCCGAGTTCATGAACCCGGGCGGATCGGTGAAGGACCGCGCCGCCCTGGCGATGGTCGAGGCGGCGGAGCGGGACGGGCGGATCCGGCCCGGCGGCACCATCGTCGAGGGCACGGCGGGCAATACCGGCATCGGCCTCGCGATGGTGGCGGCCGCCCGCGGGTACCGCACGGCGATCGTGATCCCCGAGACCCAGTCGGCCGAGAAGAAGCTGGCGCTGCGCCTCGCCGGGGCGAGCCTCGTCGAGGTGCCGGCGGTGCCGTTCGCCAACCCGAACAACTACGTCAAGGTCGCCCGCCGCCTCGCCGGGCGTCTCGACGCCAGCGAGCCGGGCGGCGCGTTCTTCGCCGACCAGTTCGACAACACGGCCAACCGCGCCGCCCACGTCGCCACGACCGGGCCGGAGATCTGGGATGCGACCGGCGGCCGGGTCGACGGCTTCGTCTGCGCCGCCGGCACCGGAGGCACGCTGGCGGGCGTCGCCGAGGCGCTGCGGGCGCGCAACCCGGCGGTGACGATCGGGCTCGCCGACCCGCAGGGCTCGGCGCTGCACCACTACTACGCCGGCGGCACCCTGAAGGCCGAGGGCAATTCGATCACCGAGGGCATCGGCCAGGGCCGGATTACCGGCAACCTCGACGGCTTCCGGCCGGACGTCAGCGACGAGATCCCGGATTCCGAGGCGCTGCCGCTGGTCTTCGGCCTGCTCGCCGAGGAGGGCCTGTGCCTCGGCGGCTCGTCGGGGATCAACGTGGCCGGGGCGATCCGCCTCGCCCGCCGGCTCGGGCCGGGCCACACGGTCGTGACCGTCCTGTGCGACGGCGGCACCCGCTACGCCTCGAAGCTGTTCGACCCCGGCTTCCTGCGCGAGCGCGGCCTGCCGGTCCCATCCTGGCTCGACGGGCCGCGGGTGATCGACCCGGGGCTGGCGTGAGCCGGCCGGACGGCCGGTCCGTGCAATCCGATCGATCTCATGGTGCGCCGGGTTAACCATCGCCGTCGGATTGTCCCAAGACGACGTCGGCCGGCGTCGAATTGATCGCTCGGCTTCTACGGCCTTGACCTTCTGTCAATTCTCGGTCGTGCACAAAGGAGCCCGAGACGAGCGCCGATGCCGTCGTCTCGTTCCATGGCAACGACAGGGTTCCCGCGCGACGATCGCGATCATGACGGCATGATCGATCGCCGATCCGCGTCCGGAGACCGAAAGGGGCGTACGATGAAGGGGTATCTGCTCGGCGCGATGATGCTGGCGGCGCTGGCCGCGCCGGCCGAGGCGCGCAATTTCGCGGTGCCGGACAAGAACCCGGCGGTGACGCTCACGGTGCCCGACAAGTGGGACATCGACGAGATCGAGTACGGCTACTCGGCGAAGTCGCCCGATGGCGGCATCTTCTTCTCGGTCGAGTATGCCGGCAAGAAGAAGCTCGACAGCATGATGGCCGCCAACAAGAAGTGGATGAAGGAGAACAAGATCGACGCCAGCGTCAAGGCGCAGGAACGGGAGATGGATTTCGGCGGCACCAAGGGGGAGGTGGTGCGGTTCGACACCACCGACGCCAACGGCAAGACCCTGGTCGACTTCGTGTTCCTGGATGGCGGCAAGGATCAGGTCATCATGCTGACGCTGTGGGGCTCCGAGGAGGAGCGGGCCGACAACAAGGCCGCGATCGCCGCGATCATGGCCAGCGTCAAGCCGATCAACTGAGCGCGATGCGGCCAGGGAGAACCGATCGATGACGACGACGACGCGCCTCGCCGGGCTGGCAGCCGCCCTGATCTGCGGAGCAGCCGGCGGGGGCCCGGCCCGTGCCGCCGACGACTTCTGGCTGGGGACCCGCAAGGCGCCTGCCGCCAAGTCCGAACCGGCGCCTGCCGCCAAGTCCGAACCGGCGCCTGCCGCCAAGTCCGAACCGGCCGTGGCCGCGGCCGCGCCGGTCCGGGCGCCGACCCTCGCCGACCTCGCCGCTGCCGAGCAGGTGGTGGTCGATGTCTGGACCCGCCTGCCCTTCGCCGCCCGCCGGGCGATGTTCGTGCGCGAGAAGGCGGACGTCTTCGGCGGTTACGACCCGCGCCCCACCTCGGTCTTCACGCACGGCGAGACACTGCTGAGCTACATCGAGCCGGTCGGGTACGGCTGGAAGCCGGTCGGTCCCGATACCGTCGAGTTCGGCATCACGGCCGATTTCGAGATCCTCGACCGCGCCGGCAAGGTGCTGGCGGGCCAGAAGGCGCTGCTGAACTCCCGTCTCGTCTCGCACGCGAAGAACCGCGAGTTCTTCATCAACCTGTCGATGAACCTCGACGGCGCGCCTCCCGGCGACTACGTCCTCGCCTACATCCTGCACGACGCCGCGACCGGCCGCTCGACGCGGGTCGAGCAGCCCTTCACCCTGCGGGCCGGCACCGCCAAGGCCGATCCGGCGGCGGTCAGCCCGCCTCCTCCGGCTCCGGGCCGCGGGTGACGTCGAGGGCGTCCTTGCCCTTGCCGCCCTCCTTGCGGGCGGGGCGCTCCGGCGGCTTCAGCGCCACGGTCGCGCCGGTGCGGGCGGCCTCGTAGATCGCCTCCATCAGGATCTGGTCCTGGAGCCCCTCCTCGCCGGGCGTGCGCGGCTGGCGGTTCTCCAGGATGCAGGTCGCCATGTGGTCCAGTTCGAGGGCGAACTGGTTGCGCGCGGCGAGCGACCGCTCCTCGCGCGCCTCCGAGCGGCCCTCGCGGTGGCTGAGCATCAGCCGCTGGCCCTCGTACGCGAAGGCGTTCTGGAGCGTCACCGACGCGCCCTCGCCCTGGACAGTCAGCGAGCGGGTCTCGTGGGCGCCGTAGCTGGTGCTGCACTGGGCGATGACGCCGGACGGGAAGCGCAGCGTGAAGGCGACGCTCTCCTCGACCTCGCGGTAGAGCGGGTCGTCGGGGGAGTGGATCTGCGCCTGGACCGAGACCGGCTCCTCGCCGGTGAGCGCCCGCACGCCGTTGAGGCAGTAGAGCCCGATATCCGGCAGGGCGCCGCCGCCGGCGAGCGCCGCCTTCAGCCGCCACTGCTCCGGCAGGCTCATGGTCTGGGCGTTGACCGCCTGGATCAGCTTCGGGCGGCCGAGCTTGCCCGAGCGGTAGAGGCGCACGACCTCGCGGTTGTGCGGCTCGTACTGGCAGCGATAGGCGATCATCAGCTTCACGTCCGCCTGCGCGCAGGCGTCGATCATCGCCCGCGCCTCGGCCGAGGACGCCGCCATCGGCTTCTCGCACAGCACGTGCTTGCCGGCCTTGGCGGCGGCGAGCACGTGGTCGCGGTGGAGCGCGTTCGGCGTGACGATGTAGACCGCCTTGACCGCCGGGTTCCTCGCCAGCGCGTCCCAGCCGTCGTAGCCGTGCACCGCCTCGGGGGCGATCCCGTACTGCGCCGCCACCGCCTTCGCCTTCTCGGGCGAACCCGACATCAGCGCCACGGGGCGCGCCTTGCGGCTCTCGCCGAAGGCCGGGAGGATCTCTTCGAGGCTGAGCCGGCCGAGCCCGACGATCGCGAACCCGACCCGCTCCCCCGGCGGCAGCGGCGCCGGCGGCGGGGGCGCCGGACGGTCGGAGGGGCCGCGCCAGTTCGGAAACGTCACGCGGCCGTTCTCGACCTTGCCGGTATCGACCGGCACCTGCGGGCCGGGCGTCTGCGCCGCGGCGGAGCCGAGTCCGGCGAGAGTGGCGCCGCCGACGAGCATCAGGGAGCGGCGCGAGAGAGTCGTGAGGTCGTCCGGCATGAGCCTCGCCCGGATGAGGAATCGTGCCGGGCGAACGTATCGGGGGTGGCGCGGTTCCGGGCTCCGAACACGCGAAGGGCCGGCGCCGGGCCGGCCCTCGCGGATCGCCGCAAGCTGACGGTTACTCGCCCGCCATCATCTCCGGCGAGAAGTGGCCGCACCAGTCGCCGGCCGAGACCACCGGCCACAGGCCGTGATCCTGCGGACCGGGCTGGCTCACCGGCGGGTTGAAGCGGCACAGGCCCTCGTCGCCCCGCGCGGCGCCACCATTGCTCTTGTGGTCGTCGTAGTAGCGGCAGCTCTTGCACATCGCGTTCTGGGTCATGTCGGCCATGATGGCGTCCCCTGTCTCTCCCGCCGCCGCGAGGGGCGACTTGCGAATTAGAAGATTTCCAATCGGGCGGATAACGGGCGGCGGCGCGGAGCGGTTCCCGGCCGTCCACAGCCGTCTCGCGCGGCGCTGCGCCGCCTTGAACAAACAAGGAACGTGCGGCATCTCGATGCGATGGACGACGCGCTCAAGACAAAACTCGGCATCCTGGCCGACGCCGCCAAGTACGACGCCTCCTGCGCCTCCTCGGGCGCCCCGAAGCGCCGGGCGGCGAAGGACGGGCTCGGCTCGACCACGGGGGCGGGGATCTGCCACGCCTACACGCCGGACGGGCGCTGCGTCTCGCTGCTCAAGATCCTGCTGACCAACTACTGCCTGTTCGACTGCGCCTATTGCGTCAACCGGCGCTCGTCCAACGTGCGGCGGGCGGCCTTCACCGTCGAGGAGGTCGTGACCCTCACGGTCGAGTTCTACAAGCGCAACACCATCGAGGGGCTGTTTCTCTCCTCCGGCATCGTCCGCTCGCCCGACCACACCATGGAGCGGATGATCCGGGTGGCGAAGACCCTGCGCCAGCGCCACGGCTTCCGCGGCTACATCCACCTCAAGACCATCCCCGAGGCGAGCCCGTGGCTGATCGAGCAGGCCGGGCTGTTCGCCGACCGGCTGTCGATCAACCTCGAACTGCCGACCGAGGCGAGCCTGGAGCGCCTCGCCCCGGAGAAGGACGGCGCCGCGATCGAGACCGCGATGGGCCAGATGCGCGAGCGCATCGCCGAGGCGAAGGAGGAGCGCCGCCGCTTCTCCCCGGCCGGCCAGTCGACCCAGGTCATCGTCGGCGCCGACGCCACCACCGACGAGGCGCTGATCCGCAAGAGCGCGGCGCTCTACGGCCAGCACGACCTCAAGCGGATCTACTACTCGGCCTTCAGCCCGATCCCGGACGGAACCGCGATCCTGCCGCTGAAGGCGCCGCCGCTCCAGCGCGAGCACCGGCTGTATCAGGCCGACTGGCTGCTGCGGTACTACGAGTTCACCGCCGACGACGTGGCGCAGGCGGCCGAGGGCGGCATGCTCGCCCTCGACATCGACCCGAAGCTCGCCTTCGCGCTCAAGCACCGCGAGCGGTTTCCCGTCGACGTCAACGAGGCCGACCGGGAATTGCTGCTGCGGGTGCCGGGCCTCGGGGTGCGGGCGGTCGACCGGATCGTGGCGGCACGGCGCCACGCGCGGCTGCGCCTCGACGACGTCGCCCGGTTGACCTCGGGCCTCAAGCGCGCCCGGCCGTTCCTGGTCGCCGCCGACTACACCCCGGGCCGCCTCGGCGACCGGCTCGACCTGCGCACCCGCCTCGCCGAGCCGCCGCAGCAACTGAGCCTGTTCGGATGACGACCTTGCGCAGCGTCCGTCTCGGGCCGGGGGCCGACCTCGCCGGGTTCCGGGCCGCCTGCCGGGGCCTGATGGCGGCCGGCGTGCCGCCCGAGGCGGTGGGCTGGGCCGCTTCCGACGCGCCCGGCCTGTTCGGCGCGGCCGGGGACGAGGGCGGCCCGCCCCTGTGCCTGCCGCGGGCCGTCGCCGAGCTGATCCCGGCGGTGCTGCCCCACCGCGACCCGGAGCGGTACGCGCTGCTCTACCGGCTGATCTGGCGGGTGGGCGCGGGCGAGCGGCACCTCCTGGAGGTCGCGAGCGACCCGCTGGTCCACCGCCTGCTGCGGATGCGCAAGGCGGTCGGCCGCGACCTGCACAAGATGCACGCCTTCCTGCGCTTCCGCCGCGTCGCCGGGGAGGGCGCGCGGGAGAGGTTCGCCGCATGGTTCGAGCCCGACCACCACATCCTGGAGGCCGCGGCGCCGTTCTTCGTCGCGCGCTTCCCCGCCTTCGACTGGGCGATCCTCACCCCCGACGGCTCGGCGCACTGGGACGGCGCGGCGCTCCGCCTGGGCGCGCCGGGGCGGCGCGAGGACGTGCCGGCCGACGACCCGTTCGAGGACGGCTGGTGCCACTACTACGCCACCACCTTCAACCCGGCCCGCACCAACCCGGCGGCGATGCGCGCCGAGATGCCGAAGAAGTACTGGCGCAACCTGCCCGAGGCGGCGGCGATCCCGGCGCTGGTGCGCGGGGCGCAGGCGCGGGTCTGCGCCATGATCGAGCGGGAGCCGGCGGCCCCGGCCAAGCGCACCCCGACCCTGGCGCTCGCCGCCATGGCGGAGCAGGAGCCGGAATCGCTCGACGCCCTCAACGCGGTGATCCGCCGCTCCGAGCCGCTGGTGCCGGGGGCGACGCAGGCGGTGCTGGGGGAGGGGCCGGTCGGGGCGGTGGTCGCCTTCGTCGGCGAGCAGCCGGGCGACCAGGAGGACCTCCACGGCCGGCCCTTCGTCGGTCCGGCCGGGCGCCTGCTGACCCGGGCGATGGCGGAGGCCGGCCTCGCCCGCGACGGTGCCTACCTCACCAATGCGGTCAAGCACTTCAAGTTCGAGGAGCGCGGCAAGCGCCGCATCCACCAGAAGCCGACCGCCGGCGAGGTCAGCCACTACCGCTGGTGGCTCGACCGCGAACTCGGCTTCGTGGCGCCGAAGCTCGTGGTGGCGCTCGGCGCGACCGCCGTGCTGGCGCTGACAGGCCGCCAGGTCCCGATCACCCGCGCCCGCGGGCCGGCGACGTTCGAGGGCAGGCCGTTCCGCGGCTTCGTCACCGTCCACCCCTCCTACCTGCTGCGCCTGCCCGACGAGGCCAGGGACGAAGCCTATGCCGCCTTCGTCGACGACCTGCGCCGGGTGCGGGCCCTGGCGGAGGAACTGGCGGCCTGAATCCCCTCCGGTGGGACGCTGCGCGCTCCGGTTGCATTCAGGCACCGAACTTGCCACGCCCGGCGCCGGACAATCCGGCTCCGAGGTCCCATGCCCGCCATCGACACCGCCGCCTTCCTCGCCGACCTGCACGCCCTGCGCGAGATCGGACGCTTCCGCACCGGCGTCCACCGGCCGACCTACTCGCCGCAGGATATGGACTCGCGGCGCTGGCTGATGGACCGGATGGCCGACTGCGGCCTCGAACCCTCCATCGACGGGGTCGGCACCGTGCTCGGGCGCCATCCCGGTCCCGGGCCGCACCTGCTGGTCGGCAGCCACATCGAGACCCAGAACGAGGCCGGCTGGCTCGACGGCGCGCTCGGCGTCGTCGCCGGCCTCGCCCTCGCCCGGGCCGGGCTGCCGGTCGACGTCGTCGCCTTCGCCGACGAGGAGGGGCATTTCGACGTCGGCTTCCTCGGCAGCCGCTCGGCGATCGGCGACCTCGGCGAGGCCGAGATCGATGCCGGCCGCAACAGCCACGACGGCACGCCCCTGCGCGACGCCCTGGCGGCGGCCGGGCTCGCCGGCTTGCCGCGCCTGCGCCTCGACCCCGGCCGCTACCGCGGCTTCCTCGAGATGCACATCGAGCAGGGAACCCGGCTGGAGGCCGCCGGCCAGTCGGTCGGCGTCGTCACCGGCATCGTGGCGATCTGGCAGTGGCGCATCGTGATCGAGGGCCAGCAGGACCATGCCGGCGGCACCACCATGGCAGAGCGGCGCGACGCCGGCCTCGCCGCGGTGCGGCTGCTCGCAGCGATCGACCGGGAGTTCCCGCGCCTGTGCGGCGAGCGCAGCACCTGGACCACGGGGCGCATCACCCTCGAACCCGGGGCGCCCAGCATCATTCCGGGCCGGGCCGAGATCCTGTTCCAGTTCCGCGACGTCGCGGTGCCGGTGCTGGAGCGGATGGAGGCCGGACTGCGGGCGCTGGTGCAGGAGAGCAACCGGCGCGAGCGCTGCACCGCCCGGCTGGACGCGGTGTCGCGGGCGACGCCGGCCCTGTGCGACCCGGGGCTGATGCGGGCCCTGTCCGAGGCCGCCGAGGAGATCTGCCCCGGCGGCTGGCAGACGATGCCCTCGGGCGCCGGCCACGACGCCCAGAACGTCGCCCGCATCATGCCGGCCGCGATGCTGTTCGTGCCCTCGATCGGCGGCGTCAGCCACCACTGGGCCGAGGACACCCGCGAGGAGGATCTGGTGGAGGGCATCCGCGTGCTCGGCCGGGCGGCGGAGCGGGCCCTGGCGGGCTGAGCGTCCGGGCCGCCCGATGCTCCCGCGCCGGCCGGCGCGGAGCGGGGCCGTCAGCGCCCCTGGTCCTTGCGCCGGCCGCGCTCCGAGAGCGGCAGGTCGATGGAGCAGTGCACCGTATCCTCGCCGAGGGTGTAGCGGGTGCGGGCGTCGAGGGCGTAGGGCAGGGCGCGCTCGATCAGCTCCCGGCCGTATCCGTGGCGTTGCGGAGCCCCGTCGCGGGAGATGCCCTCCTCGACCCATTCGAGGGCCAGCCGCCGGCCATCCTGGACCGTCGAGTAGATCTGCCAGGTGACGGTCAGCCGCCCCTCGGCGCTCGCCAGCGCCCCGTACTTCCGGGCATTGGTCGCCAGTTCGTGCAGGGCCAGGGTGAAGGTCTGCACGCTGGCCTTGCGCAGGGGGACCTCGGGGCCTTCGAGGACGACCCGGTCCTCCAGCTCGGCGGCGCCGAGGGCGTCGAGTTCCGTGCGGATCAGGCTGCGCAGGGTGATCGGCTGATCGCCCGAGCGCGAGAGCAGGCCCTGCACCCGCGACAGGGCGGTGAGCCGGTCGTTGAACTGGTCGCGGAAGGCGTCGAGGGTCTCGCTCGCCGTCATGGTCTGCTGGGCGATGGAGCGCACCACCGCGATCAGGTTGCGGGTGCGGTGCTGCAGTTCCGCCACCAGGACGTTCTGCTGCTCCTGCATCTGGCGCAGGTCGTCGACGTCGGTCGAGGTTCCGAGCCACTCGACGACCTCGCCCTGGGCGTCGTGGACCGGGCTCGCCCGCATCTTGAACCAGCGGTAGCGGTTCTCGCCCACCGGGGCGATGCGCCCCTCCATCTCGAACAGCCCGGTCCGGCCGGCCGCCTGCCACGCCGCCGCGACCTGCTCGCGGTCCTCCGGGTGCAGCGCCCTGAACCAGCCGAGATCCAGGCTCTCCGCCTCGGACAGGCCGGTGTAGGTGGTCCATTGCGGGCTGGTCCAGGTCAGCCGGCCCTCGCCGCTCGCCCGCCAGACCAGTTGCGGGATTCCCTCGACCAGGGCGCGCAGGCGGCGCTCGCTGGCGAGCTGGCGCTCCTCGGCCCGCTTGCGGGCGGTGATGTCGACGAAGGTGACCACCACCCCGGCGATGAAGTTGTCGACGCTGCGATAGGGCAGCACCCGCACGATGTACTGCGCGCCGGTGGTCGAGCTGGTGATCTCGCGCTCGACGACGCTGAGGGTCCGCAGCACCCGGCGGGCGTCGTCCTGCAGCTCCTCGTAGGCGATGCGCGACTTGATGTGGCCGATCGGCCGGCCGGCGTCGGATTCGACGAGATGGAAGATCTCGGCCACGGTCGGGGTGTAGTTCGTGACCCGCAGTTCGTTGTCGAGGAACACGGTCGCGATCTGCGTGCTCTCCAGGAAGTTCTTCAGGTCGCTGTTGGCCCGGCCGAGTTCCTGGACCCGGTGCCCGAGCTCGCCGTTGACCGTGGTCAGCTCCTCGTTGACCGATTGCAGCTCCTCCTTCGAGGTCTCCAGCTCCTCGTTGGCGGATTGCAGCTCCTCGTTGAGCGACTGGTACTCCTCGTTGGAGGATTTCAGCTCCTCGTTGGTGCTCTCCAGCTCCTCGATCGTCGCCTGGAGCCGGTCCTTCATCGTGCGCAGCTCGGCTTCGAGCCGCTCGGTGTGCTCGCTGCGGTCCGGCAGCGGGAATCCGCCGGTGCCGGCGCCGGTGCTTCCGTCCTTGAACAGCACGAAGAAGCTCGACGTGGCGTTCGGGCCCTCCCGCACCGGTTCGATCACGATGTCGATCGTCAGGGTGTGGCCGTTCTGGCCGACCCGCAGGCCTTCCGCCTCCACCGTCTCGCCGGTCTCGGCGGCCCGGGTCAGCAGGGTGCGCAGGTCGAGGCGCAGGTCCGGATGGATGAGCTGGAGCAGGTTCAGGCTCGCGGCGCCGCCGGCCGGGTCGATGTAGCGCCCGGTGCGCCCCGAGAAATGCAGCACGTTGTAGGCCTCGTCGGCGATCACGTAGGCCGGGGCGTAGCGCTCGGCGAAGCGCTCGGCCCGCCGGACCAGGGGCGTCTCCACGATGCGCGGGCGCTCCGCCTGGACGCCGGTGCTGACGAGGCGGCGTTCCACCGCCGTGAAGGGGAAGTCCGGCAGGATCCGGCTGCCGGTCTCGATCCGCCGGAAGATGCGCGAGCGGCTCTCGATCGGGGCGAACAGCTTGGTGTGGCGCGAGGTGTTCTCGGAATTGCCCAGGAACAGGAACCCGTCCGGCCGCAGGGCGAAGTGGAACAGCGGCACCACCCGGTCCTGCAGCTCGGCGTCGAGGTAGATGAGCAGGTTGCGGCAGGAGACGAGGTCGAGGCGCGAGAACGGCGCGTCCTTGACGATGCTGTGCTGGGAGAAGATGCACATCTCCCGCAGTTCCTTGACGATGCAGTAGGTGTTGCCCTCCTTGACGAACCAGCGCGCCAGCCGCTCGGGCGAGAGGTCGGCGGCGATGCTCGCGGCGTAGCGGGCCGCCCGGGCCGCCGCGAGGGCGCGGCCGTCGAGGTCGGTGGCGAAGATCTGCACCTGCGGCACCTCGTCGAGCAGCGCCATGTGCTCGCGCAGCAGGATCGCGATCGAGTAGGCCTCCTCGCCGGTCGAGCAGCCGATCACCCACACCCGGAGCTGGTCGCTGCGGGTCTTGCCCTGGAACAGGGCCGGGATCACCTCGCGTTCGAGCAGCTCGAACTCCCGCGGGTCGCGGAAGAACTGGGTCACGCCGATCAGGAGGTCGTTGAAGAGCTGCAGCGCCTCCTCGTTGCGGGCGCGCAGGATGTCCTCGTAGTGCTGCGCGGTGCCGGCCTGCACCACCTGCATCCGGCGCTGGACCCTGCGCAGGAAGGTGCCGGGCTTGTAGCCGTGGAAGTCGTGGCCGGTCTTGTTGCGCAGGATGGTGGCGATGGTGGAGAGCGCCGCGGCGATCTCGGCCGCGCCGAGGCGGGTGGAGGCCAGGGCCTGCTCGGCGACCTGGACGATGCAGGCGCTGGCCCGCTCGACCAGCTCGTCGATGGGCAGGATGGCGTCGGCCAGGGCCGCCGCGCTGTTGCTGGTCGCGAGGTCGCCGGTGCGGGCCTCCTCGTTCTCCTCGGCCAGGGTCAGCCCGCCGGCCTCCTTGACCGCCTTGAAGCCGAGGGTGCCCTCGCCACCCGTCCCCGCGAGGGCGACCGCGAGGCAGTGCCTGTCCTCGTCCCGGGCGAGGGAGACCAGGAAGCTGTCGATCGTGCCGCGCTCGCCGACCCGCTGCTCCGCCGGCCGGACCCGGAAACGGCCCCCGTCGAGGCCCAGGATGACGTTGGCCTCCGGCAGGTAGATGCGCCCGCCCTCCATCGCCACGCCGTCCTCGATCCGGCTCGACCTCCGTCCGGCCTCGCTCAGGGCCTGTTCGAGCTGCGTCTCGTCGAGGGCCTCGCGGTGCTGGAGCACCACCACGATCGCGGTGTGCTCCGGCAGCGGCAGCCGGGTGAGGAGATGGCTGAGCGAGCGCGTGTCGGCTCCCGACGCGCTGACGGCGACGACCACGGAGGTCCGGTTCGCGGGAGCCTCAGGCTCGGACATCTTGGCCACGATCGATTCCCATGTGTCGTTCTGCCCGCATCGGACCTCGCGGCGCAGGGCTCCGTCTTAAGCTTGGACGCAGGCCGCGGCCATGGCACCGCGAGCACTCCGGTGCCGCATCGGCCCCGGTTCCGCTGCGGGGCTCAGGCGTCCGGCGCATCGTCGGAATCCGGTCCGGCCGCGCGCGGGGCGAGGAGCGCCCGGCGCACCGTGTCGGCGTAGAGGCGGTACTCCCTCGCCCGCTCGTCGTACATCTCGGCCACCACGGAGCGGCCGGCCCGGCTCCCCTCCCGGGCCATGCGCGCCACCAGCTCGGCCCGTTCCTCGATGATGCGCAGGGCGACCCGGAGGGCCTCGTCGACGGCGCTCTCCTGCTCGTGGGCCACCGCTTCCGCCGTCAGGGCGTGGCCGACCTGGCAGCGGAAGCGCAGCGGCTTGGCGTCGCGCATGGTCGAGAGGACGCCGCTGCAATGCGGGCAGGTGAGCGGCGCCGGGTCGCCGAGGCGGCTGAGGATGCTGCTGTCGATCCGCTCGCCGGCGGCGATGTCCACCTCCAGGCGGATCTCCGGCGGCACCGGCCGGCGGGGGCCGGGCGGCTCGCGCACGAGGTCGCTGAGGACGTCGCCGATCCGCGCGCCCGACGCGGTCAGGTCGACGTTCAGCGCCGCGAGGGCGCTGAGCGGCATCTCGTCGGCGACGGCCTCGGCGGGATCCTGCACGATGGTGATCCCGCCGCAGCGCTGGATCGCCTCGAGGCCGGAGGTGCCGTCGTTGAGGAACCCGCTCAAAAGGACGCCGATCACCCGCGGGCCGTAGGCGACGGCGGCGGAGCGGAACAGGGGGTCGATCGAGGGCCGGGCCATGTTCTCGCGCGGGCCGCGCCCGAGACGGATCCGGCCCTCGGTGATCAGGAGGTGGTGGTCGGGGACCCCGAGGTAGATCTGGCCCGGCTCGATCGCGAGGCCGTCCCGGGCCGCCTGGACCGGCCGGCCGGCCGCCGCGGCGGTGACCGTGGCGAGCACGCCGAGGCTGCGCGCCGGGATGTGCAGCACGATGAACACCGCGGCGGCGAGGTCGGCCGGGAGGGCGTGGAGGATGGTCTGGAGCGGTGCCGTCGCGCCGGACGATCCGCCGATCACGATGATGTCGCGATGGGTCATGGCCGCCCTCTTTCATGGAACGCGGGACGCCGCCGGAAGGAGGATCCGCCCCGGACCCACCCTTGTGCGCGCGGCGCCGCGCGGCAGCCTTATCAATTGTTGGCCGGCGCGGACGCCCCCGCGCCCGGCATCCGGGCGGGGCGGGAGACCGCGGGGGCATCTCGGCCCTGCCCCGCGCCGGGTGCACTTGCGGGACCCGGCACCGCGCCATAAGGACAGTCGAAAGGCGTTTGGGATCAATATTTTATCATTGTTCTAAACTGGTCCGGCGCGGACCCTCGCGCATCCGCGAGTCGTGCCCCGGGCCTCCCCCAACCATCGGAAACCGCACCATGACCGACGGCTCGACGTTCGCCCAGGCGTTCACGATCCTCTTCCGGGAGGGCCTGGAAGCCCTCCTGGTGATCTCGGCGCTCGCCGCCTTCCTGCGCCGGGCCGGCGCTGCCGAGCGCATCACGCCGCTCTATGCCGGCGCCGGCGCCGCGGCGCTGGCCAGCCTCGGCATGGCGTGGGTGTTCCAGGTCTATTTCGACGGCAACCACAACGACCTGATCGAGGCGGGCGTCATGCTGCTCGCCGCCGCGCTGATGTTCTACATGAGCGGCTGGCTGTTCGTGCGGCAGGACCCGAAGGCGTGGCAGGGCCGACCTCAACCGGCTGGCCGAGCGGGCGCTCGGCGCCGGCACGACGCTGTCGCTCGCCGGCATCGCCTTCCTGGCGGTGTTCCGCGAGGGCGCCGAGACCGTGCTGTTCCTTCACGCCCTGGCCAAGTCGGCCAACGGTTTCGACGGGGCGCTGTTCGCCGGACTCGGCGTCGCCACCCTGGCGCTGGCGGCGATGTTCGTGGCGATGCAGTGGCTCGCCCTGCGCCTGCCGCTGCGGCCGATGTTCCTCGTCACCTCGGCCTTCCTGTTCGTCATGGGCCTCAAGCTCGTCGGCGAGGCGATCCAGGAGTTCCAGGAGCAGGTGATCGTGCCGGTCAGCAACGACGGCGTGCCGGACATCGTCACCGAGCTCGGCTTCAACGGCTCCTGGGAGGCGCTCGCCGTCCAGGGCGTGATCGTGCTGCTCGCCCTGGTCGCCATGGGGCTGATGCTGGCCCGCTCGCGCGCGGCCGGCGGCCGCGGGGCCGAGCCGGCGCGGGTCGGCTCGCGCTGAGGCGGGCCGGGGCCGCGCCGACGCGGCCCCACGAGTCGCGGCCCCACGAGTTGCGGCTCCCGTCCCGAAGGGCCGTCGCCGCAGGGCGACGGCCCTTCGCCCGTCGAGGGCTGCCCCCGCGATCCGCTCTCCGCGGAGGGAAGCCGGGAACACAGAAGTTCCCTGCGTGGCCGCCACAAAATCCGTGGAACTCAGCCTCCGGCGCAGCCGTTCTCCAGTCGAATCACTGTCACGCTTTGGATCGACTGATGAAGATCGGGCTTCTCTCCGCCGCGCTCGCGGTGGGTCTCGGATGCGCGGGGATCACTGCTGCTGCGGCCCAGCCGGGTGCCGCCGTCTATGCCGGGTCGACGGGCGTTCGACTGCCGGTGAGCGCCCTGACCGCGCCGGAGACGCCGCCGACCACCGTGCAGACCGCACCGGCCTCGCCGGAGGCCGCGGCGCCGCGCAAGGTCCGGGTGGTTCTGGCCTCCCCCTACGCCAGCCGCTGAGCCGTCCCTCCCTGTCCAGGAGTTCGTCCGATGATGTCGTGGGCCGTCACCTTCCTGATCGTCGCGCTGCTCGCCGCCTTCCTCGGCTTCGGCGGCGTCGCCGGCACCGCGGTCGAGGCCGCCAAGCTGGTGTTCTTCGTCGCCCTCGTGCTGTTCGCGGTCTCGGCCGTGGCCGGGATGCTGCGCGGACGCTCGCCCCGACTGTGACCGGAAGCCGGGAGATCCGACATGCTGCGCCCTGAAACCGCCCTGGCCGCCGTCCTCTGCCTCGCGCTCGGCACCGCCGCGAGCGCCCAGGGCGCCGCCCGCGGGGCGCAGGAGGGAGCCGCCCGCGGCGAGGCAATCGCCGGCCCCCTCGGAGCCGCGGTCGGCGGCGCGGTCGGGGCGGCGGTCGGCACCGCCAACAGCATCCTCGGCATCGACCGGCGCGAGCGGTTCCGCATCTACGCCATGGGCGAGCGCCGGCCGTCCTTCGCGCTGGCCGGACCGGTGCGCGTCGGCACCGTCCTGCCGGAGGGCGGGGTCGTGTACTACGACGTGCCGCCGGAATTCGCCCTCAGGGGCTACAACTACACCATCGTCAACGACCATCCGGTGCTCGTCGAGCCCGGCACCCGCCGCATCGTGGAGGTGATCGACTGATGGCGAATCCCGGCCTGCCCCTCCCCGGCGATCCCGATGCTCCCCCGCCCGGCGGCCTGCCGCCGGGCCTTCCCGAAAAGCCGCCCGGCGACGTGCCGCCGGTGCCCGACCCGGAGCGCGATCCCGGCATCGACCCGCCGCCGGCACCGGACGTGGTGCCCGGTTCGCCCGGCGGCCCCACGGTGATGTGATACGATCGTTCGAAGACCGTACCATACGAAATCCGATTGACCGCTTCGCGATGCGGATTTCGGCTTCGCTCAGGCGCCGCGCGGGCTGAGGATACGGTTTCCGAATGATCGCTTCAGGCGACCGCGAGCGGTCGCTTTCTCGATGCGGAAACCGGCTTCGCTCGAGCGCCGCGCGGGCTTCGATACGGTTTTGCGGAACTGATCGTCCGAAAACCGTATCAGCCCTCACGCCGGGAGCCGGACCTCGAAGCAGGTGCCGGCACCGGGTTCGGAGCGGAGCGTGATCTGCCCGTCGAGAGCGCGGACCAGGGTGCGGACATGCGCGAGCCCGATCCCGTCGCCGGGCCGGTCCTGGCGGCCGGCACGCCGGAACAGCTCGAACACGCGGGCATGGTCGGCCTCGGCGATGCCGCGCCCGTTATCCGCCACCTCGTACACCGCCCACGGGCCCCTGCGCTGCCCGCTCACGGTGATCCGGCCGGCCCGGGCCGGATCGAGGTACTTGATCGCGTTGTCGATCAGGTTGCCGAAGATCTGCTGCACCGCCAGCCGGTCGGCCCGGATGTCGGGCATCGCCCCGACCGTCACCACGGCCCCGGCCGCGTCCGCCTGATGGCGCTGGGCGTCGGCGAGCCCCTGCACCAGGGCGGCCATCGCCAGCGGCTCGGGGTGATAGTGCCGCCTGCCGTCGCGCGACAGCTTGAGGATCGCGGCGATCAGCGCGTCCATCTTGGTGACGGCTGCCCTGATGAAGCCGAGCGCCTCGGCGAAGTCGCCGTCGAGCCGCGCCGCCTCGGGGTGGGAGACCATGGCGGCCGCGACCTCCCGGCGCACCGTCGCCAGCTCCTCGCTGAAGCCCATGATGTTGACGAGCGGCGCCCGCAGGTCGTGGCCGACGATGTAGGCGTAGCGCTGCACCTCGTCGTTGGCCTCCCGCGTGGCGGCCTCGGCCTGCTTGCGGTCGTCGACGTCGATGTGGATCCCGGCCCATTCGACCATCGCGCCGTCCGGCCCCAGGACCGGGGCGGCCCGGGCATCGAACCAGCGGTAGATTCCGTCCCGCCGCCGGACGCGGTGCTCGATCGCGTAGCGCGAGCGGCTGCCGACCGCCCCGTTCCAGGCCGTCACGGTGGCGGCGCGGTCCTCGGGATGGACGGCGTCGAGCCAGCCCCAGCCCTGGACCTCCTCCAGGCTCTGGCCGGTGAAGGCGCGCCACTCGGGCATGTCGGTGACCCGCCCGTCCGGCGGGGTGAACCAAGTCAGCTCGGCGATGGCGGTGATGAGCGCGCGAAGGCGCGGGGCGCTCAGGGTCGTCACACGTCGTCTCTCCGTCGGGCCCCCGGCCGCGATGCCGGCGCACCCGCGGCCGGGCACCAAGCATGGCTGTCGAGCCCTTGTCGAGGACCCTGGTTGCCGCTGCGTTACCGGACCGGCACGATCGGCCGGACCAGGATGCGTCCACCCGGTCCGGCATCTTGTTGAGGCGGAGGGCGAGGCACTATCGTGGCCGGAACCCCGGCCGGACGTAGGAGCCCGCCCCGGCCCCGCCGCTGCCGCGACGCTCCGGGCGGTTCCGGCCGGAGAGACCTCAACGACAAGATCCAGGGAGGACCCGATGCCCCAGCACCACGACGCCCGCGTGACCCAGGACCCGGCCGCGCGCGAGGCCGGCCTGTTCGCCCGCCTGCCCGCGGCGCTCGCCGCCGCCCTGCGGGCGCCGGCCTACGCCGCCCATCTCGCCGGCATCGACCCGGACGCGGTCGCCGACCGCGCGGCCCTCGCCCGGCTGCCGGTCCTGCGCAAGGGCGAGATGCCGGCGCTCCAGCGCGCCGCGCCGCCGTTCGGCGGCTTCGTGCCGGGCGAGCCGGGAGGCTTCCCGCGCCTGTTCACCTCGCCGGGACCGATCTTCGAGCCGCAGCGCGGCGGCGACGATCCGTGGGGCGGCACCCGCTGCCTCGCCGCCGCCGGGTTCCGGCCGGGCGAGGTGGTGCTCAACACCTTCGGGTACCACCTCACCCCCGGCGGCTTCATCTTCGACACCGCCGCCCGGGCGCTGGGCTGCGCAGTGATCCCGGCCGGGCCGGGCAACGTCGACCAGCAGCTCGACCTCATCGAAGCCTACCGGCCGGCAGGCTATTGCGGCACGCCGGACTTCCTGCGGATCCTGATCGAGGCGGCGGCCAAGGCCGGGCGCGACGCGTCGTCCCTGCGCAAGGCGCTGGTCTCCGGCGCCGCCTTCCCGCCCTCGCTGCAAGCGGAGATCGCCGGCCACGGCATCGACGCCTATCAGGCCTACGCCACCGCCGAAATCGGCTTCATCGCCTACGAGACGTCCGCCCGCGAGGGGCTGGTCGTCAACGAGGACATCCTCCTGGAGATCGTCCGGCCCGGCACCGGCGACCCGGTGCCGGAGGGCGAGGTCGGCGAGATCGTCGTCACGGTGCCCGATCCCGACCGGCCGCTGATCCGCTACGCCCTCGGCGACCTCACGGCGGCCCTGGCCGGGCCGAGCCCGTGCGGGCGCACCGCGCCGCGCATCCGCGGCTGGATGGGCCGGGCCGATCAGGCCGCGAAGGTGAAGGGCATGTTCGTGCGGCCCGAGCAGGTCGCCGAGATCGCCCGCCGCCATCCCGAGCTGACGCGCCTGCGCCTCGTCGTCACCCGCGCCGACGAGACCGACGCCATGACCCTGCGGGCCGAGACGGCGGCGGGCGGCGACGCCCTGGCGGAGGCGGTCGGCGAGACCCTGCGGGCGGTGACGAAGCTGCGCGGCGGGGTCGAGCTGGTCTCCCCCGGCACCCTGCCGAACGACGGCAAGGTCATCGCCGACGAGCGGCCGGTCGGGTAGGGCAGGGGCACCGCCTGCCGGACCCGGCTCCGCTCGGGCGGGCGGTCCGATCCGACGGGACGGCGGAGATCCGGCGACTGTATCATACGGTTTCCGATTGATCGCTTCGGGCGACCGCTGCGCGGTCGCTTACGCGATGCGGACATCGGCTTCGCTCATGCGTGCGGAGCAAAGCTCCGCCGCGCGGGCTGGTGATACGGAATCCGGAAGATTGCTTCCGGATTCCGTATCAGGCGGTCCGGGCCAGCGTCGTCCCGATCTCGGTCGCTTGCTGCGCCTGCGACTCGCGGGCGTAGGTGCGCGCCCGCAGGCTCGCCTCGGAGGGCAACTGGTCGACGACGGTGCCCGACGGGTCGATGACCTGGAACACCATCTCGCGGGACTCGGTGTCGCGGCGGTAGCGGCCCTGCGCGGCCGGGGCGTCGGCCGGCGTCGCCGCGGCCTGCGCTGGAGCCCCGGCGGCGCGCTGCGCCTCCGGGCTGAGGTCCAGGGTCACGGCCGGTTCGAGCGGCGTGCTGTCCTGCCGCTCGCGGTGTCCGGCCGAGGGCGCGCCTTGCCCGTCCGGCTCGATCAGGGTGGGAGAGACCGCTGCGGTCAGACTGCGGATCTCGATCATGGAACGTGCCCATTGAACGCGATTGACGGTTTCGACCGTCGCTTCCGTCCTCCTTCCGGATTCTTAACGTCGGATCGCCGATGATGATCGAAGTGAAGCGGGGGTTGCGGTGATCGCTAAACTTGTGACGACTTGGCGGGATGCGGGCCCCGTCCGGGCCGGCATCGACCCGGCTCCGGACGGGGCGATCCGCTCACCCCGCACCCGATGGCCGGGACGAGCGCCGGCTCAGGCGGCGAGCGACGCCTTCGGCTTCCACTGGGCGATGAGGCCGGGCACCGCCGCGACGGGAACCGGACGGCTGTACAGGTAGCCCTGGGCCTCGTCGCAGCCGAGGATCGCGAGCGCCCGGTTCTGCTCGGCCGTCTCGACGCCCTCGGCGGTGGTGTGCATGCCGAGGCTTCGGGCGATCTCGATCACCGCCCGGACGATGGCGGCGTTCTGGGCGCCGGTCTGGCCCCCCGCCTGGGCGCCCTTGGCGCCGGCCTGGGCGGTCTCGCCCAGGCCGGCCACGAAGGAGCGGTCGACCTTGATCTTGTCGAACGGGAACGAGCGCAGGTAGTTCAGCGACGAGTAGCCGGTGCCGAAATCGTCCATCGCGATGCGCAGGCCGAGCGCCTTGAGGTCGCGCAGGACGCGCTGGGTCTGCTCGTCGTTGTCGAGCAGCATCTGCTCGGTGATCTCCAGTTCCAGGCGGGAGGCCGGGAGGCCGGTCCGGAGCAGGATCTGCTGCACCATCGCGACGAGGTCCTGGCCGGCGAACTGGACCGGCGACAGGTTGACGGCGATCCGCGGCGCCCCGGGCCAGGTCGCGGCGTGCCGGCACGCCTCCTCCAGCGACCACTGCCCGAGGGCGTGGATCAGGCCGCAATCCTCGGCGATGGGGATGAACAGGGATGGCGGGATCGGCCCGCGCACCGGGTGGTTCCAGCGCGTCAGCGCCTCGAAGCCGGCGATCTCGCCGCTGCCGAGGGCGACCGAGGGCTGGCAGTAGAGTTCGAGTTCGTCGCGCTCCAGCGCCCGGCGCAGCTCGGCCTCGATCTCGCGCCGCTCCTCGAGGCCCTCGCTCATCGAGCGGTCGAAGAACCGGAAGGTGCCGCGCCGCGCCGATTTGACGGCGTAGAGCGCGAGATCGGCGGCGATCAGCAGCTCGTCGGCGTCGGTGCCGTCGTCGAGGCCGATCGCGATGCCGACGCTGACGCTGGTGCGGATCTGGTGGTTCTCGATCTGGACCGGTTCCGCGACGGACCTGGCGATGCGGCGGGTCAGCGCCTCGACGTCGTGCCGGCCGGCGATCTGCGGCATCAGCACCGCGAATTCGTCGCCGCCGAGCCGGGACAGGATCTCGCCCTCGCCGAGGAGTCCCGACAGGCGCCGCCCGACCTCCTGAAGCAGGCTGTCGCCGATCTTGTGGCCGAGGGTGTCGTTGACGAGCTTGAACCGGTCGAGATCGAGGAACAGGACGGCGAACTGACGGGCGCCGGATGCCGGCTCGGCGCGGGCGCGCTCGGCGACGGCCCCGAGGGCGGCGCGGAAGACCCGGCGGTTCGGCAGCTCGGTCAGCGGGTCCTGCGCAGCGAGGCGGGCGACGTGGGCCTCCGCCTCCGAGCGCTTCTCCTCGATCCGGAGCAGGCGCTCGACCGCGAGGCCGACGAGCAGCGTCACGAAGGCCGCGATCAGGCTGTCCTGGCGCAGGGCCGCCGCGGCGTCGCGATAGATCTCCTTCGCGGGCACGCCGACGCTGACCCAGAGCGGCTGGTCCCGGACCTTGCGGATCGTCACGACCCGGTCGGTCCCGCTGCTGGCGGACTGCATCTGGAAGGTGCCCGAGCGGCCGGCGCGGATCGGCCCGTAGACCGGCAACTGGCTCAGGTCGGCGCCGACCGTGAAGCCGCCGCCGGCCCCGCCGCTGGAGCGCACGGTCCCGTCGCTGCCGATCAGCGAGATCGAGGCCGGCGAGCCGAAATCGATCTTGTCGTAGAACTTGGTCAGGTGCCCCGGATCGAGGGAGGCCACCACCACCCCGGCGAAGCGGCCCTCGCGATCGACGAAGCGGCGGCTGAACTGCACCGAGACCCGCCCGCTGGCCCGCCCGACCACCGGCTCGCTGATGTAGAGCCGGTCCTCGCCGCTGTCGATGTGGATGCGGAAATGGGCGCGGTCGCTCAGATCGGTCGGCGGCGGCGGCTGCGGGCCGACGTTGGTCGCCCGCATGATGCCGTTGGCGTCGATGATCGCGACCTGGACGATGATCTCGCTCAGCAGGTCCGTGGTGTTGGCGATGGTGCTGTAGTCCTCCAGGCCGCTGCGCATCTCGATGCTGCGCCGCATGTAGAGCAGCGACTTGTCGATCTCGCCGATCGACCGCAGCACGTTCTCCTCGAACACCATCGCGAAGTTGTGGTTGGTCCGGTCGGAGTCGAGGCGGGCCGTGCGCTGGTCGCTCCAGTGCTTGAAACCGACTCCGATCCAAGCGAGCGCCACGACGAAGAGGCCGAGCAACACGGAGCTTCGGCGCTCGACCACGAACCGCGGCAGTTCCTTCAGCCTGAGGGCCATCCCACGCTCATTCGACCTCTTCTCGCCGGTCGATCATGGCATCCAGAATATTATCAAAATGTAAATCCCAGTGATAGGACGGACGGATTATTTTGTTCGAAGATGTTTCTCGGGCGACTCGATGGCGGGTCTCATGGAAAACTCTTCGAAATACCAAACGAGGACGAAGGCTCATGCTTCATGTTGCTCAAGGATAAAGGCAGGTCCGAGCGGAGGGACGGTCCGGACCGGATAGTCTTGCCGCCGTCCGGCGAGGCCGGGATCCGCCTAACAACCATTGCGTGTATCAAAGAGTAAACGAATGGTGGCCGCGAGACTTCGCCGGGGTGGAGATCGCGGGGCCGCCGAACCTGTGCCCGGCGGCGACGACTTGTGCAGGCTCGCGGCGCGAAGACGGATCGATGCCCCGCGGCCAACAAAAAAACCCACCGGCGGGGGCTCGGCGGGGTCAATCAGAGTATCTCCTCTGAAGCGGGGCCGATGGTACTCATGATCGCGCGAGGGTGTCCAGCGGGAATTCGCGGCTGGTCCTGGGTTCACACGATCTTCGATCGATCGCTCGGCGATCCCTGCGGGATCGTGGCGATTGCTGGGCAATCGCTTCGCGATGCGGAAATCGGCTTCGCTCACGCGTGCGGAGCAAAGCTCCGCCGCGCGGGCTTGGATACGGTTTTCGGAACTGATCGTCCGAAAGCCGTCTCACACCGGCCAGCCTTCCTGGCGGTACGCCGAATCCCAGAACAGCCATTCGAGCTGCGCCGCCCGGACATAGGCCGCGAGCATGCGCGCGCGCAGGGACGGCGAGGCGGTGAGCGCGGCCTCGTCGGCGGCGGCGATCATCGCGGCGACGGCGTGGTGGAACTCCTCGCCCGCGTAGGTGTCGATCCAGGCCCGGTACGGGTTGTCGATCGGAGCCCGGGCGTGGATGTCGCGCCCGACCTCGGCGTAGATCCAGAAGCAGGGCAGCAGGGCGCCGAGCGCCACCTCGTAGGGCTCGCCCCACGCCACCGCCTGGAGCGAGGCGACGTAGTGGTGGCAGGGCCGGCGACAGCGGCGTCGCCGCGAAGGTCTCGGGCGTGATGCCGAACTGGGCGAAGAAGCCGCCGTGGAGCGCCCGCTCGACCACGATCGCCACCTCCGCCGCCCGGGCGAACTGCACGATCCGGTCGGGATCGGGCGCCTTGGCGGCGGCGAGCGCGAGGGCGCGGCCGAAGCCGATGAGGTAATGCGCGTCCTGGAGGATGTAGTGCCGGAACCGGGCCGGCGCGAGCGTGCCGTCCGCCAGCTCGCGGTTGAACGGCATCGTGCGGATCGTCTCGTAGAGCACCGCGGTCCGCTCCCACGCCTCGCGGGAGAACGGCAGGGCGGGGGTGGAATCCATGGATCTGTCCTCCGAGACGCCGGCGGGCCGTGCGAGCCTGCAACCTGTGCGAAAGTCCGGCGCGGCGCGCCCTCGACGGCGGTCCGGGCCGGCCTACATCGCCGGCATGCCGTCCCGTCTCCTCGCCGCCGCCCTCGTTCTGCCGGTCCTGGCCGTCCCGGTCCAGGCCCAATCCCCGGGCCGCGTCGTGCTCAAGGGCACCTGCGAGAAGCTCCTCGTCGGCGGGCGCGACGCCACGGCCGGCTGCCGGGACGAACTCGTCAACACCGTGCAGGGGCGGCGCACCGCCTTCGACTTCACCGCCGGCGACGGCACCGGCGTGAGCTTCGGCGGCACCGGCGCGCAGCAGGAGAAGCAGGAGGAGTTCGGGGTCGACGCCCTCCAGCCGGTCAGCGTGGTGGTGGTGGCGAGCAGGTCGCCCGGCGGCGACGTCCTGCGCGAGACCCTGGTGGCGGTCGGGTCGTGCCGCTTCCCCGCCGCCGCCCCGGGAACCTCGACGGTCGCCTGCGCCGCCGACACGCAGCGCGGGCGCTTCGAGGCCACCTTCACGAGCCAAGCCGGGGCCGCGGTCGGGGCCAGGCCGTGAGGCGGCTCAGGCCGCCCGCTTCTGGTAGTCCTTCACGTCGGTGAAGCGGATCTCGGTCCAGCGGTCCTGCTCGTACTTCAGCGAGAACGCCGTCGTCGCCATGAAGACCGGCGCGCCGTCGAGGTCGCTCGCCATCGAGGAGCCGTGGGCGCCGACGAACTTGTCGAGCTCGGCCTCCCTGTCGGCGGTGATCCAGCGGCAGATCGTGAACCGGGTCGGCTCGTAGTCGATCGGCAGGCCGTACTCCGCCTGGAGCCGCTCCTTGAGCACGTCGAGCTGGAGCGCGCCGACGACCCCGACGATCGCCTGGGCGCCGTCATGGGGCACGAAGACCTGCACCACGCCCTCCTCGCCCATCTGCTGGAGCGCCTCGCGCAGCTTCTTGGCCTTCATCGCGTCGGTGAGCTTGATCCGGCGCAGCAGTTCCGGCGCGAAGCTCGGCACGCCGCGGAAGACCAGATCCTCGCCCTCGGTGAGGGTGTCGCCGATGCGCAGCGTGCCGTGGTTGGGGATGCCGACCACGTCGCCGGCATAGGCCTCGTCGGCGATGGCGCGGTCCTGGGCGAAGAAGAACTGCGGCGCCGAGAGCGAGATCGGCTTGCCGGTGCGCACCAGCCGCGCCTTCATCCCCCGGCTGAGCCTGCCCGAGCAGACGCGCATGAAGGCGATCCGGTCGCGGTGGTTGGGATCCATGTTGGCCTGGATCTTGAACACGAACCCCGTCATCTTCGGCTCGGTCGGCGAGACCGCGCGCTTGTCGGCATCCTGGCCGCGGGGCGGCGGCGCCACGCCGGCGAGGCCGTCGATGAGGTCGCGCACGCCGAAGTTGCGCAGGGCCGAGCCGAAGAACACCGGCGTCAGGTGCCCCTCGCGGAACGCCGCGAGGTCGAACGGCTTGCAGCCGGCCTCGGCGAGTTCCGCCTCCTCGCGCCACGTCGCGGCCTCGCCGGGTTCCGGCAGCAGCCGGTCGAACAGCGGGTCGCCGAGTCCCGACACCGCCTCGGTGCCGGCATCGTCCGCCGCGTCGAGGCGGCGGACCCGCTTCTGGGCGAGGTCGTAGGTGCCGGCGAAGCTGCGCCCGCGGCCGATCGGCCAGGTCACCGGCGCGACGTCGAGGGCGAGGGTCTTCTCGATCTCGTCGAGGAGGTCGAACGGGTCGCGCGATTCGCGGTCGAGCTTGTTGACGAAGGTGACGATCGGGATGTCGCGCAGGCGGCAGACCTCGAACAGCTTGCGGGTGCGCGCCTCGATGCCCTTGGCGGCGTCGATCACCATCACGGCGGAATCGACCGCGGTCAGCGTCCGGTAGGTGTCCTCCGAGAAGTCCTCGTGGCCCGGCGTGTCGAGCAGGTTGAAGACGCAGTCGCCGTACTCGAAGGTCATCACCGAGGTGACGACCGAGATGCCGCGCTCCTTCTCGATGCCCATCCAGTCCGAGCGGGTCGAGACCCGGTTGCGCTTGGCCTTGACCTCGCCGGCGAGCTGGATCGCGCCGCCGAACAGCAGCAGCTTCTCGGTGAGCGTGGTCTTGCCCGCGTCGGGGTGGGAGATGATCGCGAAGGTCCGGCGCCGGGCGACGGGGTCGTCCGGGCGGCTCGCCGCGAGCTTGGCGTCGGTCTGCATCAGCATGGGAGGAAACGGCTCTCTCGCCGGCCGGTCCCGGGCGGCGGCGTGCGGGATCGAGGGGGTTGCGCCCTTCTAGACCATCCCGCCCGCGCACGACACTCCCTCCGGGGCAGCGGGGCGCTGCCGGTCAGCCGCGGCCGATGAACGGCATCTTGGTCGCCATCACGGTGATGAACTGCACGTTGGCGTCGAGCGGCAGGCTCGCCATGTAGACCACCGCGTCGGCGACGTGCCTGGCGTCCATCACTGGCTCGGCCCGGGTCGAGCCGTCGGGCTGGAGCACGCCGGCCTGCATCCGCACGGTCATGTCGGTGGCGGCGTTGCCGATGTCGACCTGTCCGCAGGCGATGTCGTGCTCGCGCCCGTCGAGCGAAGTCGAGCGGGTCAGTCCGGTGATCGCGTGCTTGGTCGCGGTGTAGGGGGCGGAATGGGGCCGCGGCACGTGGGCCGAGATCGAGCCGTTGTTGATGATGCGGCCGCCCCGGGGCGACTGCGCCTTCATCAGCCGGAACGCGCCCTGCGTGCACAGGAAGGCGCCGGTCAGGTTGGTGTCGACCACCGCCTTCCAGGTCGCGACCGGCAGCTCGTCGAGGGGGACCGGCGGGGCGCCGATGCCGGCGTTGTTGAACAGCACGTCGAGCCGGCCGAAGGTCTCCGCGATCCGGCCGAACAGCGCGGCGACGGAGGTCTCGTCGCCGATGTCGGTCGGGACCGCGAGCGCGCGCCGGCCCAGCGCCTCGATCTCGCCGCGCACGCCGTCGAGCGGCTCGGGCCGCCGGCCCGACAGGACCACGTCGTAGCCCGCGCCGGCGAGGCCGAGCGACACCGCACGGCCGACTCCCGATCCCGCCCCCGTCACCAGGGCCACCTTGCCGGTCATGGTCGTCTCCTCCCGGTTCCCGGGCCGCCGGCCCGGTGCTTGATCTTGTGCCGAGGCTCTACACCAGGGGCGGCGGCGCTTCCATCCGGGTTCGGCGGCGGAGGCGGGCACCGCCGCCCGCGGCCGACGGAACCACCCGCGGGCACATCGCAGTTGTGTCCTAGAGGGAATCGGTCCGCGTTCCTAACACATGTAAATTCCGCAAGGGGGAGGCAGACCTAAGCAGAGTCGCACACGGCAGTTCTGCTGGAATTCCTGCGATCGCATCATCTTCGCCGCCGAACCGGCGAGCACGTCGGCGCCGGCCCGCGGAATGGTGCTCAGCGTGGCCCGAGACGCCGCGAGGGAGACAATGCCACGGCATCTCATCAGCAAGCTCGAACAGTTCACCCGCCTGTCGGTCGCCGACAAGCAGGCGCTGGAGACTGTCGCGGGCGAGAAGCGCCGGCGCATCGGTCCGCGCGAGGACATCATCCGCGAGGGCGACGACCCGGCCTACGTCAACCTGATCCTCGAAGGCTGGGCCTGCCGCTACAAGCAGCTCGAGGATGGCCGCCGGCAGATCATCTCGTTCTTCCTGCCCGGGGACCTGTGCGACACCCACATCTACGTGCTGCGGGAGATGGACCACTCCATCGGGGCCCTGACGCCGGTGACCTTCGCGGAGATCTCGCGCGAGACCCTGACCCGCGTGACCGCCGAGCACTCCCGCATCACCCAGGCGCTGTGGTGGGACACCCTGGTCACGGCGGCGATCCAGCGGGAATGGACGGTCAACCTCGGCCAGCGTTCGGCCGCCGAGCGCCTCGGCCATCTCCTGTGCGAGCTGTTCATCCGCCTGCGCGGGGTCGGGCTCACCGACGGCAACAGTTGCGTCCTGCCGGTGACCCAGGCCGACCTCGGCGACGCGATGGGGCTGTCGAACGTGCACATCAACCGCACGCTCCAGGAACTGCGCGGCACCGGCCTGATCGTGCTCAAGGGCCGCCAACTGACCATCCCCAACCTCGCGGCGCTCCAGGCCGCCTCGCTGTTCAGTCCCAACTACCTCCATCTCGACCATGTCGGCCGCCACCTCGACGCCAACGACCTGTCGGAGACGTGATACGGATTTCGGACGATGAGTTCCGAAAGCCGTATCCAAGCCCGCGCGGCGGAGCTTCGCTCCGCGCGCGTGAGCGAAGCCGGTTTCCGCATCGCGAAGCGATTGCCCAGCAATCGCCACGATCCCGCAGGGATCGCCGGGCGATCAATCGAAAATCGTATGACCGGCGCCGCTCCGGCCCGCGCCAGGACGATTCTTTTCCACCAGGACGAGTCTTTTCCGGCGGAGGGAGGGCTGGATTTCTCAAAATGAGTTTTCCTGGATCGCGGGACGGGCCATGAACCCAGCCGGCGCCCCGATCCGGCGCCGCCGGACACCGGGTCCGGCTGTCATCCCGGCAGGAGCCCGACCTCGATGACGGACCGGCGCGATCAGGACGAGGCGGAGGACGGCCCCACGGCCCCGGTCGCGCTCCTGGCCGACCCCCACGCGATGCCGTGGCTCGTCGAGACCATCCCGCAACTGCTGTGGCGCTCCAACCCCCTCGGCGAGTGGACCTGGGCGAGCCGGCAGTGGACGGCGTTCACCGGGCAGGTCGACGCGGTGGCGCGCGGCCGGGGCTGGCTCGCCGTCGTGCATCCCGACGACCGCGAGCGCACCCGCGAGGCGTGGCGCGTCGCGGAGGATCGCGGGGAACTCAAGGTCGAGCACCGCCTGCGCCATGGCGGCGACGGCGCCTACCGCTGGTTCGAGACCAGGGCGGCTCCCCGGCGCGACGCCGCGGGCCGGATCCTCGAATGGTTCGGCACCGCGACCGACATCCACGACCTCAAGATGTCGCAGCAGCGGCAGGCCGAACTCCTCGCCGAATTGCAGCACCGGGTCCGCAACACCCTCTCGGCGGTGCGCGCGATCGTCCGGCACTCGGCGGAGACGAGCGGAAGCATCGAGGAGTACGTCATGCACCTCGACGGGCGCCTCGGCGCGGTCTCGCGGGTGCAGAGCGCGGTGATCCGCAACCCGGCGGGCGGCCTCAGCCTCGCGATGCTGGTGGCCGACGAACTCCTCGCCTGCGGGGCGCACGAGGGCGAGCAGGCCCGCATCGCCGGTCCGCCGGTGCTGCTCCACGCCCGTGCGGCCGAGGTCGTCGGGCTGGCGCTGCACGAACTGGCGACCAACGCGGTCAAGTTCGGCGCCCTGTCCGACCCGGCGGGGCGCATCGCGGTGACGTGGAAGGTCGAACCGGCGGAGCCGGTCCCGATCCTCGTGCTCGACTGGGTGGAGAGCGGCGTCGCGCTGCCCCAGGGGTATCCCCCGCGGCGCGGCTTCGGCCTGGGCGTGCTGGAGCAGCGGCTGCCGCACGACCTCGACGCCCGCACGGCCGTCGCCTTCACGCCTCGGGGGCTCGCCTGCCGGATCGCGCTGCCGCTCACCCCCCGGGTCGTGCGGCAGGCGTGAGGCCGGCCTCGCCCTTCAGGGCCTCCAGCCCCTCGCGGTAGGTCGGGTAGGCGAGGGCGACGCCGAGTTCCGAGGCGATGCGGGCGTTGCGGACGCGCTTGTTCTCGCCGTAGAAGCTGCGCGCCATCGGGCTGAGCGCCGCCGTGTCGAAATCGACCTCCGGCGGCAGCGGCAGTCCGGCGATCTCCGCCGCGAAGGCGGTGACGTCCTGGGGCGGCGCCGGCTCGTCGTCGGTGACGTTGTAGACCGCTCCCGGATTCGGCCGGTCGAGGGAGGCGGCGAGCGTCGCGGCGATGTCGGCGACGTGGATGCGGTTGAACACCTGCCCGGCCTTGACGATCCGCTGCGAGCGTCCCTCCCGCAGCTTGACGAAGGCGTTGCGGCCCGGCCCGTAGATGCCGGACAGGCGGAAGACCTGCACCGCCTTGCCGGTGCGGCGGCCGAAGGCGAGCCACGCCTCCTCCACCGCGACGCGGTCGCGGGTGCGCTGGTGCGTCGGGGCCGGCGGCGTCGCCTCGTCGATCCAGGCGCCGCCCTGGTCGCCGTAGACGCCGATGGTCGAGAGATAGCCGATCCACCGCGCCGGGCCCGCGGCGAGGGCGTCGGCATAGCGGGTCAGCGCCGGGTCTCCGCCCCCGTCCGGCGGGATCGAGACCAGCACCGCCTCGCTCGCCGCGAGGTCGTCGGCGATGCGGGGATCGGCTCCGTCGCCGGAGAACAGCCGCATCGCCGCGCCGTCGGGCGCCTCCCGCATCCGCTCCGCGCTGCGGGTCGTGGCGGCGACCCGGCCGAAGCGGGCGCGCTCGCGCACGACGAAGTGCCGTGCCGTGAAGCCGAGGCCGAAGACGAAGAGGTTCATGCGCGGGACCCTGCACACCGGTGGCGGCGAAGCGGATGCGGACCCACGGGAACACGGCGGGGCCGGCCCCCTCTAACCAGACTTGCACCGGCGCGCCAACGTGCCCGCCGGCCGGCGGCCCGATCCGCCGCAGGCTCGTCGCCCCGCGCGGCCGCTCCAGGACGCCGCGTTCAGGTCGCGGCCGCCCGCCACAGGGTGAGCGCCGCCGTTCCGACCAGGGCCCCCGCCAGGGCCAGTCGCACCCGGCGGCCGATCCGGACCGCGGCGGCCCGGCGGGACAGCCGGGCGCAGGCGATGCCGACGAGGCTGAACCACGCCGCCGCCATCACGAACACGGTGGCGCAGGCCAGGGCCGGCCCGGCTCCGAGCCCGGACCCGGGATGGCCGAGGAAGTATCCGGCGAAGAACGACACCGTGACCGGGTTCGAGGCCGCCGCCACGAGGCCGAGCAGGAAGCTGCCGCCCCCGGCGGCCGTCCCGCCGTGGGCCGCGGCGGCCGGCTCGCCGAGCAGCCGGAGCGCCATCCTGATCATCAGGCCGGCGAACAGGACCGATCCGGCGACCTGCATCACGCGCCCGCCCGGCAGCAGGGCGGCGCAGGCCGCGGCGAGCCCCGTCGCCAGGGCGGCCCCCGCAGGCGATGCCGAGGGCGGTGCACACCGCCCGGCCGGCCGATGCCGACAGGCCGCTGTGCAGGACCACCATCAGGTTCGGGCCGGGCACCGCCAGCACGAGGGCGTAGGAGGCGACGAGGGGGGCCAGGAAGGCGGGGAGAGGATCGGGCATCGGACGGACCGGCGGGCGATACCGCTCCAGATGCCGGAACAGGCGTTGCGGGCGCGTCGTGCGATCGGACGAGGCGCGGCGGGATTCGGCGGTTCGCGCAGGAGAGGCGCCGGCCCGCGACGCGTCGGTCTCACGCGAGTTTGCGATTGCTCTGCAATCGCGTCGCGATGCGAAAGTCGGCTCCGCTCAGGCGCGTGGAGCCTCCGGCTCCGCCGCGCGGGCTGTGATACGATCGGCCCCTACGCGGATGCTTCCCGCCCGCCCTCCGCCCGCGGCCGCATCAGCACCCCGTACCCGTCCGCCTCGTCGCCGATGAACCGGATGCCCTCGCCCTCCAGCACGGTGCGGATCGCGTCGAGCGTCCGGTGGCGGGGCTGGACCTGATCGCTCTCGATCATGTTGAGGGTGACGACCGAGATCGCGGCGCGGCTCGCCAGGACGGACTGGGTCCATTTGAGCAGGCCGCGGCCGGCGCGGATCTGGGCAGGGGTGGGGCTCGACGGCATCGTGGCTCCGAGATGGTCGAAGCTGAAAGATTTTTCAAGTTTCGGGTTGACGCTGCGATCACGGCACCGCTAGAACCCTGCCCATCGGCCTGCCGGGCCGGAGAACGAGCATCACCGCTTACCCACCCTTCCTTTGGGAAAGCAACCAGGCTCGTTCGATCGCACGACCGGCAGGCAGGACATTCCCACCGGCGCGGGCCGGTGGCGCTCGGTTGTCGTTTGTCCACGCTGAACCCGAGTCGCCCTTCACACGCCCGCGTCACCCCCTCGGCCCCGTTCGGACGGAGCATGGCATGAAACAGCACGACGTCAGCGTCGCGGCGTTCGCCCGTCCCGGGCTGATGCGTCCCGTGGTCCTATCCGGGCCGGGTCGCGCACCGAGGGCCAGTCGCGAAGGCTGACCCCTTCGGGTCTCCCGCGGGCCGATAACGGACGGTTCTCTTCAGGTGACGGTCTGCTCCCGCTCGCGGGGGCGCCGGGGCCCGCCAGGGCCGGCCCCGTCCGTGCCGCCACGCCCGCGCGGTCAGCCGCGACACCCCCAACCCATCCAGCGCACACGCCTCCGGGCGGCCATGCGGGCCGAACGGGAACGGTCATCGGGAGAGCGCCGCGGATTCGTCCGCGGAGGTCGCGGATTCGAGTTCCGCCGGCGCCGCGAGGCTGTCCGTAGCTCAGTCACTTCCGTTTCCGACACCCATGCCCGCAGCCGCCCGGAGCGCGCCTGACGGAGCCGGCCGCGCGGGCCGGACGAGGGAAGGTTACCGCTTCCGATCGGGGAGGGTGCGGGTTCGAATCCCGCCGGACCGGGGCGACCCGGGCCGTAGCTCAATGGCAGAGCGCCTTCCTTCCCTCACACCCACGACCGCGCGGCCTGCCCGGACGGGTGTTGAACGACGAACGGAGAACCGGCCGTGCGGGCCGGCAGGAACAGGTGATCGGTCGGCCGCAAGGCCCGGGTTCGAATCCCGCAGGTCGCGAGACCTGATGCCCGGGTGGTGAACGGGCACGCTTATCCGAGGGGCGGGCAAGTCATGCCCGCGTCGCGGGAAGTCAAGGATCCTGTTCCGCAACACATGCCTGCACGGCCGGTCCTTCGGCCGAAGAGACGACGACAGGAATTCGGCTGCGCCGGTCGCGCCGGAGAACGCTCGGGCCCGTCCCGCGTCTCCGCGCCCGCTCGCGCGCGCCGTGACGGACCACCGGCGCGCGACGCCGCGATGGGGAAAGGAGAGCAGGAGGACAGGGCGATGATGAAGTACGCGAAGATCTTTTCGCTCCGGCGCACCCCGCAGTCGGAGCCGATTCCCGGAACGGTGCCGAACGCGGCGGGCGGCCACGCCTTCGCGGTGAGCGACTGGACGCGGCTCGACCGGTTCCTGGTGCTCGGCTCGGAGGGCGGCTCTTACTACGCGGTGCCGCGCGCGCTCACCCGCGACAACGCGGCCGCGGTCCAGCGCTGCCTCGCCGAGGACGGCCTGCGGGCGGTCGCCGCGATCGTCGCGGTGAGCGAGGGCGGCCGGGCGCCGAAGCAGGATCCGGCGATCTTCGCCCTCGCCCTCGCGGCGGCGTCCCCGGATCTCGCGACCCGGCGCGCGGCGCTCGCCGCCCTGCCGCGGGTCTGCCGCACCGGCACCCACCTGTTCCAGTTCGCCACCGCCGTCGAGGCGATGCGCGGCTGGGGCCGCGGCCTGCGCCGCGCGGTCGGCGACTGGTACGTCACCCGTCCCCTCGACGCCCTCGCCTATCAGGCGGTCAAGTACCGCTCGCGCCAGGGCTGGTCGCACCGCGACCTGCTGCGCCTCGCCCATCCGGAGACGGACGAGCCGGCGCGCCGGGCGCTGTTCGACTGGATCTGCCGCGGCACCCTCGCCGAGGGGCTGCCGGAGATCGTCCGGGCCTTCGCGGCGGTGCAGGCGCCGGGCGTCGAGGCAGCCGCGGCGGCGGCCCTGGTGCGCGCGCACGACCTGCCGTGGGAGGCGCTGCCGACCGGGCTGATGACGAGCCGCGCGGTGAACGAGGCCCTGGTCGAGCGGATGCCGGTCGGCGCCCTGGTGCGCCAGCTCGGCCGCCTCACCGCGGCGGGTGCGCTCGCGCCGTTCTCGGAGGGCACCGAGCGCGTCCGGGCGGTGCTGTCGGACCGCGAGCGCCTGCTGAGGGCGCGGCTGCACCCGATGGCGCTGCTCCTCGCGCTCCAGACCTACGCCTCCGGGCGCGGTCGGCGCGGCGGGCTCGCCTGGGAGCCGGTGGCGGCGGTGGTCGAGGCGCTGAACGCGGCGTTCTACACCGCCTTCCGGGCGGTCGAGCCGACCGGCAGGCGCCTCGTCCTCGCCCTCGACGTGTCGGGGTCGATGGCGGGCTCCACCATCGCCGGCTCGACGCTGACCGCGCGCGAGGCGGCGGCCGCGATGGCGCTCGTCACCGCGGCGACGGAGGAGCACTGGCAGATCCTCGGCTTCACCGCCGAGGACGGCCGGCCGTGGAACCAGGGCGCGGCCCTGACCGCGCTGCCGGTCGCGCCGTCGATGCGGCTCGATCAGGCGGTGGCTGCGACGGCAGACCTGCCGTTCGGCGCCACCGACTGCTCGCTGCCGATGCGCTGGGCGCTGGAGCGCGGCGTCCGGGCCGACGGGTTCGTGGTCTACACGGATTCGGAGACCTGGGCCGGCCCGGTCCACCCGGTCCAGGCGCTGCGGGAGTACCGGGAGAAGACCGGCATCCCGGCCAAGCTCGTGGTCGTGGGGCTGGTCTCCAACGGCTTCAGCATCGCCGACCCGGCCGATCCCGGCATGCTCGACGTGGTCGGCTTCGACGCGGCGGCGCCGGCGGTGATCGCCGACTTCCTCCGCGGATGACGACAGGGGCGGACGGTCCGGCAGGGCCGCCCGCCCCTGGCAGGACGAGGAACGGAACCGAGATCATGACCGCCATCACCGGACAGCACCTCCTCGCCTGGGGCTTCGCGCCCGGGCGCTGGTTCAAGGACGGCATCGCCGCCGCCAACGCCCTGCGGGCCGAGGGCGCCGACGACGACGCGATCTTCGCCCATCTCCAGACCCTGGTGCCGGCCGAGATCGCGATGCGCGCCGGCGGGCTCGCCTACGGCGTGTTCCTCGACACCGCGACGGAGGCCGAGCGCGCCAACGCCGAGGCGGTGTTCCGGCACATGGACGCGCTGATGCGGGTGCCGACCATCGTCAAGGGCGCGGTGATGCCGGATGCCTGCCCGTCCGGCCACGCCGCCGGCACGATCCCGGTCGGGGGCGCGGTCGCGTGCGCGGACGCGATCCATCCGGGCTTCCACTCGGCCGACATCTGCTGCTCGGTGGCGCTGACGCTGTTCCGCCGCGCCGACGACCCGAAGCGCGTCCTCGACGCCGTCGAGGCGGTGACGCATTTCGGACCCGGCGGGCGCAAGGGCATCGTCGCGCCGCCGGCCGAGGTCATGGCGCGGGTCTCCGGCAACCGCTTCCTCGCCGATCTCGGCAACATGGCGCTCGGCCACTTCGCGAGCCAGGGCGACGGCAACCACTTCGCCTATGTCGGCCGCCTCGCCTCGACCGGGCAGGTGGCGCTCGTGACCCATCACGGCTCGCGCGGCCTCGGCGCGCAGCTCTACAGGAAGGGCATGGCGGTGGCGCGCCGGCACACCGCGATCGTCGCCCCCCGGGTCCCGGCCCACAACGCCTGGATCCGGGCGGAGTCCGACGACGGCCGCGCCTACTGGGACGCGCTCCAGGTCGTGCGCGAGTGGACGAAGGCGAGCCACTTCGCGCTCCACGACCTCGTGGCGCGGCGGATCGGCAACGCGGTCGAGGACCGGTTCTGGAACGAGCACAACTTCGTGTTCCGGCGCGACGACGGGCTGTACTACCACGGCAAGGGGGCGACCCCGTCGTGGCGCGGCTTCTCGGCCGACGACGACGGGCGCACGCTGATCCCGCTCAACATGGCCGAGCCGATCCTGATCGCCCGCCACCGCGACCACGCCGCGTCGCTGGGCTTCGCCCCGCACGGGGCGGGCCGCAACATGAGCCGCTCGGCCTACCTGCGCGAGTCCACGCCGTCCCTGCCCGCGGGCATCGACGTGCGGTTCTTCTGCGGCCGGCCGGACCTGTCGGAGCTGCCCGGCGCCTACAAGGACGCCGCCGCGGTCCGGGCGCAGATCGCCAAGTACGATCTCGCCGAGGTGGTCGACACGGTCGAGCCCTACGGCTCGATCATGGCCGGCGACTGGGAGGCGGACGCGCCGTGGCGGCGCGGCAAGGGCCGGGGGGCCGCCCCTGGCCCGGGCGACACGTAAGCGGCGCGGAGGTCGCGCGGGAGCATTCCCGCGCAACCTCCGCGCAAGGCTCGGCGGCAAGATGGCTCCCGTAGGGTCCCCCGAGTCGCAGAGCAGCCCCTTGATGTCCGGTCGCGAACACGCCGAGAGGCTTTGGAGCAACATCATCGAGCTGGGACCGCGGCGGATCGCGGCCCTCGGGGTCATCGGCCTCGTCGTCTTCCTCGCGGTGGGGCTCGGCGCCTACTACCTCAGCCGCCCGGCGCAGGAGACGCTCTATACCGGCCTCAACCGCGAGGATGTCGGCCGCATCGGCGCGACCCTCAAGGATGCCGGCATCCCCTTCGACGTCAGCGCCGACGGCACCGCGGTGCTCGTCGCCTACGGCCACACCGCCCAGGCCCGGATGCTGCTCGCCGGCAAGGGCCTGCCGCAGAGCGCGAAGTCGGGCTACGAGCTGTTCAACGACCTCGGCTCGCTCGGCCTGACCTCGTTCATGCAGGAGGTCACCCGGGTCCGCGCGCTGGAGGGCGAGCTTGCCCGCACCATCCAGTCGATGAAGGGCGTGCGCGCCGCCCGCGTCCACATCGTCCTGCCCGACCGCGGCTCGTTCCGCCGCGACCAGCAGCCGCCCTCCGCCTCGGTGGTGCTGCGCACCGAGCCCGCCGACGACGTCAGCGGCGCCCAGGCGATCCGCCACCTCGTCGCCTCGGCGGTGCCGGGCATGAAGCCCGACCGCGTGACGGTGATCGGCAGCGACGGCGCCCTGCTGCTGTCGGGCGACGACGAGAACGGCCAGCCCACCGGCCGCATGGCGAGCCTGGAGAAGACCGTCAACCGCGAGATCCAGGACAACCTGCGCCGGACGCTCACCCCCTATCTCGGCATCGGCAACTTCGAGGTCAGCGTCGCGGCCCGGCTCAACACCGACAAGACCAGCACCAACGAGACGATCTTCAACCCCGACGGCCGGGTCGAGCGCTCGGTGCGGGCGGTGCGCGAGACCGAGAACTCGCAGAACCGCAACTCGCAGCGGCCGACCACAGCCCAGCAGAACCTGCCCGACCAGCGGGTGCGCTCGGACGGAAACGACACGTCGAGCAACGAGAGCCAGAAGCGCGAGGACCTGACCAACTACGACATCTCGTCGAAGACGATCCAGACGATCAGCGACGGCTACGACATCCGCCGGATCTCGGTCGCGGTGCTGGTCAACCGCTCGCGGCTGGCCTCGCTCGCCGGGCCGGACGGCGGCAAGGCCGGCGTCGACGCCCAGATCGCCGAGATCGAGCAGCTCGTCGCCTCCGCCGCCGGCTTCAGCAAGGAGCGCGGCGACGTGGTGAAGGTCGCCGCGGTCGGCTTCGTCAACGACGGCGCGCCGCTGGAGCCGGTGGCACCGCTCAGCCTCAGCGACGTGCTGATGCGCCAGTCGGCGACGCTCATCAACGCCGCCACCATCCTGGTCGTCGCCGCGCTGCTGATCTGGTTCGGCCTGCGCCCGGCGCTCAGGGCGATCCTCGCCGAGCCGACGGCGCAGGAGGAGGCCCTGGCGCTCGCCGGTCCCGCCGGAGCCGCGATCGCGGGTGGGGCCGCGGGGGCGCCGGGCGAGGCCGCGGCGGCGCTCGGGGCGCCGGGCACCACCTCGGTCGTGCCCGAGGTGCCGGCCCTCGCCGGCCCCGGCGCGGCCCCGGCGCCGGTCTCCCCGATCGCCTCGCTCCTCGACGACTGGGCCAACAAGGCGAGCCGCACGCCGCAGAAGAAGCTGGAGCAGATGATCGACCTCGACGAGGAGCAGGCCGCCACGATCCTCAAGCGCTGGCTGCTGCGTGAGGAGCCGGCGTGATGGCCCACGCCCTCGCCCGCTGCCTGCCGGACTTCTCCGGCGACCTGCCCGCCCTGATGGCCGGCCCCGAGCCCCTCGGCCTGCTGCTGCGCCCCGCCCGGCGGGCCGCGCCCCCGGCGGAGGCGGCCTCCGCTGCCGTCGCCGTCGCCCCCGCCCCCGCCCGCGCGGCGATCCTCACCGCCGAGGAGCGCGAGGCGCTGCTGCGCGAGGGCGAGGAGCGGGGCCGCCGCGCCGCCCTGGCGGAGGCGCAGGCGGCGCTGGCCGCCGCGGGCGAGGCCGCCGAGGCCCGCCTCGCCGCCGAGCGCGCGGCCTTCGCCGAGCGCCTGGAGGCCGAGCGCCGGAGCTGGGGCGAGGCCCAGGCCGACCCCCTGGCCGCCGGCCTGTCCGCGGCGCTCGGGGACATCGAGACCCGCCTCGCCGACCGGGTCGCCGAGGCCCTGGTGCCGGTGCTCGACGCGGTGCTGCGCCGCCAGGCCGCCGACGAGCTGCGCGCGGTGCTGGCGCGCCTCATGGCCGATCCCGACCATCCGGCGATCCGCGTCGCCGGCCCGGAGGACCTGCTGACGGCCCTCGCCGCCCGGCTCGGCCCCGAGGCCGGGGCGGTGACCTTCGTGCCCGGGGACGGCGTCGAGGTGCGGGTCACGGCCGACCGGACCGTGATCGAGACCCAGCTCGCGGCCTGGGGCCGCCGGCTCGCGGCGGCGGTCGAGGAGGCCTGACATGGCCGAGGGCCACAACGAGATCATCATCGTCCGCCGCCACGGCGACCACGACGACGGGCACCACGGCGGCGCCTGGAAGATCGCGCTCGCCGACTTCATGACCGCCATGATGGCGCTGTTCCTGGTGATGTGGCTGATCAACTCGACCAGCAAGGAGACCAAGACCGCCGTCGCCACCTACTTCAACCCGGTCAAGCTCGCCGAGATGGTCCCCGACCGGAAGGGCCTGCGCGATCCGGTGAGCGCCGAGGGGCCGGCCGAGGGCAAGGGCGCCGACGGCCAGGAGGGAGCGGGCAAGGACGCGAACAAGGAGGGCGGCGGCAAGGATGGCGGCAAGGGCGCCGGCGGCAAGGGCCGCGCCGACGAGGCCGCCGCCGGCAGCCGGGCCCGCGAGGCGGCCCTGTTCCAGGACCCCTACGCGGTGCTGGCCCGCCTCGCCGCCGAGGTCGAGCCCGATCGCCCGGTCGAGGTGTCGAGCCCCGACGCGGTGGCGACCGAGGAGGGATTGCCGGGCCTCAGCGGCGGCGAGGCCGCCCGCGACCCGTTCGACCCGCTCTACTGGCAGGTCGCCCCGCTGCCGGCCGCCCGGAGCGAGCGCCCCGGCCGGGTCGACACGGTGGCGCCGCCGCAGGACGGCCGCCCCGACGCCCGGGCCGCGGCGCCGGGCCAGCGCCCGGTTCCCGGGCCGCGGAAGGACGTGCCCGTGCTCAAGCTCGCGTCGGCCGAGCCGATGCCGATCACCCCGAAGGACCCGCCCCGGGAGGCGGCCGGCGAGGCCGGCGCCGCCAGGGAGGGCGCGAAGGAGATGCCGAAGGAGCCGGCGAAGAAGGATCCGGCCGCGGAGGCCGGGAAGGGCGCCCCGAAGCTCGCGGCCCTCGACACCAAGGCCCCCGACGTCAAGGCCGCCGCTCCCGCCGCCGCTCCCGGCGCCAAGGACACCTCCAAGGACGCCGCCGAGGCGGCCGAGACCGCCGCGGCGGCGGCGCTGAAGGCCGAGATCCTCAAGGCGGTGGAGCCGCTGCCGACCGCGGCGCCGGCGCCCCGCATCGACGTGCGGCGCACCGGCGAGGGCGTCCTCATCAGCCTCACCGACGAGTTCAACTTCATGATGTTCGGCCTCGGCTCCGCCGAGCCGCAGCCGAAGGTGGTGCGGGCGCTGGAGCGCATCGCCCGCATCCTCAACGCCAAGCCCGGCCGGATCGTGGTGCGCGGCCACACCGATTCGCGCCCGTTCCGCTCGGAGACCTACGACAACTGGCGCCTGTCCTCGGCCCGGGCGCAGATGGCGACCTACATGCTCGTGCGCGGCGGGCTCGACGAGTCCCGCGTCGAGCGCATCGAGGGCTACGCCGACCGCCGGCCGCACAACCCGGCCGACTCGAAGGCGGCGGAGAACCGCCGCATCGAGATCCTCCTGCGGGGGCGGCCGGAGTGAGACCGCCTGTCATCGCGGCGGCCGTGCTCTGCCTGTGGCTCGGCGCGCCCGCCCTCGCGGCGGATCCCGGGCATGGTGGCGGCCATGGGGGCGGTCATGGCGGCGACCACGGCGGGGGCGGCAAGGCGCCCGCCGCCCCGATCGAGCCGCTGCCGGTCGCGCCCCGCAGCCTGCCGGTGGAGCTGGTGCGCACGCTCCAGCACCTCCAGGACCAGATCGCCCGCGGCTCGACCCAGGCCCATCTCGGCCAGCGCACGCTGATCGCCCACATCGAGGGCCGGTTCCTGGCCCAGGAGCCGGCGGTCTGGGCCGAGCCGGCCAACCTGCGCGCCGCGGTCGCCTTCGTGCTCGGCGGCGGCGGGCCGATGATCCTGCGCCAGATCCTCGCCGGAGGGCAGGTGCCCGAGGCCGAGGTGCCGCTGGTCCAGGGGGCGCTCGCGTATCTCGAGGGCCGCGAGAAGGAGGCGCGGCGGCTGCTCGTCCCGATCGACGCGAGGAGCCTGCCGCCGAGCCTCGCCGGGCAGCTCGCCCTGGTTCAGTCGGCCCTGGTGGTGCGCGACGACCCGGCCGGATCGCTGCGCTTCCTCGACCTCGCGCGGCTCCTCGCGCCGGGCACGCTGGTGGAGGAAGGGGCCCTGCGCCGTCAGGTCTTCGTGCTGGCCCAGACCGGCGACGTCCGGGCCTTCGAGGCGCTGTCGATCCAGTACCTGCGCCGGTTCCGCCACTCGGTCTATGCCGGCAACTTCCGCCAGCGCTTCGCCGCGGCCCTGACCCGGCTCGACTTCGCCACCGACCGCGGCCGCTTCGCCCGCCTGGAGGCGATGCTGAACGAACTCGATCCGGAGGGACGGCGCGACCTCTACCTGCTGGTCGCTCGGGCGGCGATCGACCAGGGCAGGACCGGGGTGGCGATCTCCGCCGCCGAGCGCGCCGCCACCCTGGCCGGTGCCGACCGTGCCGCGGCGGCCCGGGCGCGGCTGTACCGGGCGGCCGCCGGCATCGTCCTGCCCGGCCGCTTCGACGAATCCCTGTCCGGCCTGCGGGGCGTCCCCCGCGACGCGCTGCCGGACGCCGACGCGGCCCTGCTCGACGCCGCCCTGGCGACGGCGCGGGACATCCGCGACGTCCCGCCCCCGGCGCCGCCCGCGCCACCTGCGCCCGCGCCCGCGGCCGACCGGCGGGAGTTGCCGCAGGCCGCCGCGATCGCCCGCGCCCAGAGCGCGATCCAGGACATCGACGACCTGATGCAGAGGAACCGCCCGTGACCCCCGTCGACGCCAAGCTGACCGACCTGATCCGGCTGCTGGACCGTTCCTCCGGCCGCGCGGCCGGCGAGAGCACGGGCGACGCGGGTGCCTTCGGGTCGCTGCTCGGCGCGCTGGAGCGCGGCGACGCCGCTCCGTCCGATGCCGCCGACCCGGCCCCGCCCTCCGAACGGCGCACGGACCAGGGCCGGGTTCCGGGCCGTCAGTCCTGGCCGGAGGGCGCGCAGATCCCCGACGCGACCGTGCCGGATCCCGGGGCGGCGCCGCGCGAGGACGGCGCGACCGCCGCGTCCCCGGAGGCGGCACCGCCCGGATACGACGACCTGGAGGCGCTGATGGAGCGGGCGTCGTCGGGCTCCCGTCCCGAGCGCGAGCCGGCATCCGGTGCCGGCCCCGCCGACGCCGCAACCCTGCCGGCGCTGCTCCTGGCCCTGACCGCGCCGGCCGTGGTGACGGCCCCGCCGGCCGCCGCTCCGGCCCCGGAGCCCGAGGGCGGCAGCCGGCCGCGGCTTCCGACGGCGGCGCAGACGGGCTCGCCGGCGACGAGCGAGCCGCTGCGGATCACCGTGCTGGCGCGGGAGACGCATTTCGCGCCGGTCCAGTACGGGCGGTCGGACACGGGACGGCCGGCGCAGGCCGTCGCCCCCGGTCCTGGAGGCGCCGGAACGTCGTGGAGCCGGCTGTTGCCTGCCGCCGCATCGACGCCACCGTCCGTCGGGGCGGTTCCGGCATCCGCGGCGACGGCGGCGGCCGGAACCGAGCCGCCCGTCCTGGCGGCGCCCGTGGCCGGTGCCGAGGCGGCCTCGGCGCAGCCGGGGGCGATTCAGCCCCGTCCCGTTCCACCCGCCACCGCGTCCACCGCGGCGGGAACCGTGCCGGTGGGCGGCAGGAGCCTGCCCGACGCGGTCCGCCGGCCGGCGGAGGCCGAGGCGCCGCAGCGCCCCGCCGTGGCCCCGACGAGACGCGATGGCATCCACGATGGCATCGCCGTGCGGCCCGCCCCGCCGGCGCCGGGGGCCGAGGCGGTGCCCGTCCCGGCGCCCGCGGCCGGTGCGGAGCCTCAGCCGGCACCGGACGCCGTGGCCGCATCGGCGCTGCCGCGGACGCACGGGTCCGACCTCGCGGAGGCGGCGGCCCCGGATGCCGGACCGCCGGGCGCGGCGGTCCGCGAGGTTCCCTCGCTGAGACAGCCCGCCGAGCCCGCTCCGGCCGCCGGCCACCGCGCCGCGTCGACCGGCGAGGCTCCGGCGACCGTCCCCACCACGTCGGAACCACGGCCGGATCCCGTGCCGGCCGCGCCGCAGGCCGATCCCCGCACGGTGCCGGCGTCGGGCGCCGCCATCCCGGTGCGGCCGGTCGACGAGCCGCGCGCCGACGGGAAGCCCGGCCGCCGTGCGGAGGCGGGCACCGGCGAGGCCGCAGCCGAGACGACAGCCGCGGCGGCGACCCGGGACGCCCCGCGGGCTGGGCCGCGAGCCGGATCCGAACCGCCGCCCGCTCCTGCTCCGTTCCCCCTCGACGGCGCCCGTGCCAGCCCCGCGCGCCCGGCACCGCAGGCACCGGCCGCACCCGCGGAGAACCTCCCCGCGACACCGGCCGTGGCCGGGGAACCGGACGCTGCGCCGGGCGGCGGCGTTCCGCAGGCCGCGCCGGACGGCGCCGACGCGCACCGTGCACCGGACCGGCCGCGCGGGGCGCCGGCCGGAGCCGGGGCGTCCGCACCATCGGCTGCCTCGCAGGATTCCGATGCGGCCGTGATGCCGGCGCGGGCGCCGGCCTCCGCCGCCCGGTCGACGCCCGCCGGGGAGAACGGCGCAGCGCGGAGCGACGAGCCGGCCCGCGCCCGGGGCGGCGCCGAGCCCGCGCCGCAGGCCGAACCGGCACCTCGGGCCGAGCCCGGTCCGGCCGCACCGCCCGTTGCCGGAGCATCCCCGGCGCTGCCGTCCGGCACGCTGAGCCGGATCACCGGGGCGATCGCCGCCGCCGTGCCGGCGCCGGCCGCGGCCGGGACCGCCGGAACCGGGCCGCTCCGGATCCTCACCCTGCGGCTGACGCCCGACGACCTCGGCACCGTCACCGTGCGGATGCGGCTGAAGGAGGGCCGGCTGGAACTGGCCCTGCATCCGAGCCGCGCCGAGACGGCCGACCTGCTGCGCAAGGACGCGACCCTGCTGTCCGGCCTGCTGCGGGAGGCCGGCTACGAGCCCGACGCCATCACGGTGCAGGCCGCCGGCGGCACTCCGGCGCAGGCCGGCATCCCGGCGCAGCCGGCCGCCCAGGAGACGCGGGGCGCACCGGGGTCCCTCTTCCAGCAGCCCGAGGGCGGCGGGCAGCGCGGCGGTGCAGCCCCCGACCAGGAGACACGCCGCCAGCCGGGCTCGCGGCCGGAGGGCGAGCCCCATTCAGCACGGAACAAGCCCGATGAGACTGCGCCCGCGACCGGCACTTCTGGCAGCCCTGGCGGCGTTTACCTGTAGCGGAGCCGCCCGTGCCAACGTGTGCGAGCGCGAGATGGCGCAGGCGGCGAACCGCCACGGCGTTCCCCTCGGCATGCTCTACGCCGTCGGCCTGACCGAGAGCGGCAAGCGCGGCTCGCTCCAGCCCTTCGCCATGAACATCGGCGGCCAAGCCTATTTCGGGTCGAGCCTCGCCGACGTGAAGCAGCGATTCGAGCAGGCGCGCCGCGACGGCGTGAGGCTGATCGATCTCGGCTGCATGCAGATCAACCACCACTTCCACCGCGAGCGGTTCACCTCCCTCGACAGCATGCTCGACCCGCACGACAACGTCGAGTACGCGACCCGATTCCTCAAGGAACTCAAGGCGCGCGAGGGAAGCTGGACGCTCGCGGTGGCGCGCTACCACGCCGGGCCGAACAACAACCCGGCTCAGAAGCAGTACGTCTGCCGCGTCATCGCCAACATGGTGGCGACGGGGTTCGGCAACTGGACGCCGGGGGCGAAGGCGTTCTGCGGCTGAGGCCCGCGGCGCACGGAAGACCGGGGCGATCGCCCGGAGCGATTGCCCCGCGCGGGAGGCGAATCGCCCTGGTAATTCCGCGGGCTGCCTTCTAACAAGGCAGCCCAACCGCGTTCTCCGATCTGGACCGATGAGCGAAACCCCCACCCGCGCCGGCCGCGTCAGCCGGCGCACGGCCGAGACAGACGTCAGCGTGGCGATCGCCCTCGACGGCACCGGCCGCGCCTCCGTCGCCACCGGCGTCGGCTTCCTCGACCACATGCTCGAGCTGTTCGCCCGGCACGGCCTGTTCGACCTCGACGTCGCGGTGACCGGCGACCTCCACGTCGACCAGCACCACACGACCGAGGATTGCGGCATCGCGCTCGGCCAGGCCTTCGCCCAGGCACTCGGCGACAAGCGCGGCATCCGCCGCTACGCCGACCTGCACCTGCCCATGGACGAGGCGCTGACCCGCGTCGCCGTCGACATCTCGGGCCGGCCGTTCCTGGTGTTCCGCACCGCGTTCGCCCGCGAGAAGATCGGCGCGTTCGACACCGAGCTGGTGCGCGAGTGGTTCCAGGCGTTCGCGATGAATGCCGGGATCACGCTGCACGTCGAGACGCTCTACGGCGACAACCAGCACCACATCGCCGAGAGCTGCTTCAAGGGGCTGGCACGGGCCTTGCGGACGGCCGTGGCGGTCGATCCCCGCGAGGAGGGCCGGGTGCCGTCGACGAAGGGCTCGCTCTGAGCGCCGATCCGCCGTCGGAGGCGGGATGCCGCGATCCTGACCCCGGGCCCGCACGAAGGATGGCCGGAGCGGGGTCCCACCGGGCGATCCCGCTCAGGCTCGGGATCCCGCATCCTCTCCTCCGCCGGAGCGGTGACCAGTTCAACGAATGATGCCGGGGGAGGGGCCTCGATGCCGACCTACACGCTGCACGTACCCGAGGACGACGATCCGGCCGCGCCGGAGGCCCTCGACCGCGCCAAGCTCGTGGCCGACCGCTTCGTCTGGCCGGCCTTCTGGTTCTCGGCCCTGTGGTTCTTCTGGCACCGGCTCTGGCTCGCCGGGCTCCTGGTGCTCGTCGCCGAGGCGGCGGTGTGGGGAATCGGGTTCGCCCTCGGCCTCTCGCCCGCCGCCGGCTTCGCCATCGCGGTGCTGCTGTCGCTGCTGATCGGGTTCGAGGCGTCGTCCCTGCGCCGCTGGACCTACGAGCGCAGCGGCCGGCCGGTGCGCGACGTGGTGACGGCGGCCGACGCCGCCGCGGCCGAGGTCAAGCTCGTCGCCCGCTGGGCCGCCGGCCGCGGCCCCGAATTTCCCCTCGTCCCGGTGGCGGCGCCGGCCGCCGCCGCGCCCCGCGCCGTGCCGCCCGTGGTCGGGCTGTTCCCGGAGGCGGAGACGCGGCGATGAGCGCCACCGTCGCGATCATCGATTACGGCTCGGGCAACCTGCACTCCGCCGCCAAGGCGTTCGAGCGCGCCGCCCGGGACGCCGGCCTCGACGCGGCCCGCATCGCCCTCACCAGCGAGCCGGAGGTGGTCGCGTCCGCCGACCGGGTGGTGCTCCCGGGCGTCGGCGCCTACGCCGATTGCCGCCGCGGCCTCGACGCGGTCCCCGGCATGGTCGAGGCGATGACCGAGGCGGCGCACGGCCGCGGCCGGCCGTTCCTCGGCATCTGCGTCGGCATGCAGCTCCTGGCGAGCCGCGGCCTCGAACACGGGGTGACGCCGGGCCTCGGCTGGATCCCCGGCGACGTGGCGCCGATCGAGCCGGCCGATCCCGGCCTCAAGGTGCCCCACATGGGCTGGAACACCCTCCGGGCGCGCCGCGAGACGCCGCTCCTCGACGGCATCCCGACCGGGGAGGGCGGGCTGCACGCCTACTTCGTGCACAGCTACGCCCTGAAGCCGGAGGAGCCCGGCGACGTCGTGGCCGTCAGCGATTACGGCGGTCCGGTCACCGCGATGGTGGCCCGCGGCACCGTCGCCGGCACCCAGTTCCACCCGGAGAAGAGCCAGCGGCTCGGCCTCGCGCTGATCGCCAACTTCCTGCGCTGGCGGCCCTGAACCCTCCCGATCCCATCCTCGCACAGCGGTGACGCGCGTGATCCTGTTTCCGGCCATCGATCTCAAAGAGGGGCGCTGCGTCCGTCTCGTCCAGGGCGACATGGCGCAGGCGATCGTCTTCTCGGACGACCCCGCCGCGCAGGCGCGGACCTTCGAAGAGCAGGGCTTCTCCTGGCTCCACGTCGTCGACCTCGACGGTGCCTTCGCGGGCGCGCCGATGAACGCCGCGGCGGTGGACACGATCCTGGGTGCCGTCACGATCCCGGTCCAGCTCGGCGGCGGCATCCGCGAGATGCGCACCGTCGAGGGCTGGCTCGCCAAGGGCGTGTCGCGGGTCATCATCGGGACGGCGGCGGTGCGCGACCCGGCCTTCGTGCGCGAGGCGGCGCGGCGCTTCCCCGGCCAGATCGCGGTCGGCATCGACGCCAAGGACGGACGCGTCGCCGTCGAGGGCTGGGCCAAGACCTCGACCGCCACCGCCGAGGAGCTCGGCCGCCGCTTCGAGGATGCCGGCGTCGCGGCGATCATCTACACCGACATCGCCCGCGACGGCATCCTCAAGGGCCTCAACATCCCGATGACCCTGGCGCTCGCCAAGGCGGTGAGCATCCCGGTCATCGCCTCCGGCGGGCTCGCCTCGATCGAGGACGTGCACCGCATCCTGGAGCCCGACTGCGCGCTGCTCGCCGGCGCGATCACCGGCCGGGCGCTCTACGACGGGCGCATCGATCCGAAGGAGGCGCTCGCCGCCATCGCCCGCGCCTCCCAGGCTTCCGCCCGGCCGTGATAGGATGACGGCCGTCAGGAGGCTCGCATGACGGCTCCGCTCGCCAGACCCACCCCCCGCACCGCCTATTCCGACGACCTCTACACCTGGGCGATGGAGCAGGCGGCCCTGCTGCGGGCCGGCGACTTCTCGGCGCTCGACCGCGAGAACCTCGCCGAGGAGATCGAGAGCTTGGGCCGCAGCGAGTTCAACGGCCTCGTGGGCGCGTGGCGGGTGCTGCTGCTGCACATGCTCAAGTGGGACCACCAGCCGGACCGCCGCAGCCGGTCCTGGGCGCTGTCGATCCGCGCGCAGCGCGACGCGGCGGCCGACGTCCTGACGGACAATCCCGGCCTCAAGGGCCGGCTGGACGAGGCGCTGGAGCGGGCCTATCGCGGCGCCAGGACCCTGGCGGCGCAGGAGACAGGGCTGCCGCTGGCGCGGTTCCCCGAACGCTGCCCCTACGGCCGCGACGAGATGGCGACCCGCGCCTTCCCGGTCGATCCCGACGACATCGGGGGCGCGCCGTGAGCCGCGTCCCGACCCGCGTCCCGTCTCTCGAACCGGGCGCGACCGCCCATGCCGACGACCTCTACACCTGGGCGATGGAGCAGGCCGCCCTGCTGCGGGCCGGCGACCTCTCGGCCCTCGACCGCGAGAATCTCGCCGAGGAGATCGAGAGCTTAGGAGCCAGCGAGTTCGACCGGCTGGTGAGCTTCTACGCGCTGATCCAGCTCCACATCCTCGAGTGGGACCACCAGCCGAACCACCGAAGCGCCAGTTGGGCGATCTCGATCGCGACCCATCGCCAGCATGCCCTCGACGTCGTCTCGGAGAATCCGGGGCTGAAGCGGCGCTGCGACGAGGCGTTCGAGAAGGCGTATCGCGGCGCCCGCCTCGAGGCGATCCGCGAGACCGGCCTCGCCGACGCGACCTTCCCCGCCACCTGCCCCTTCACGCGCGACGCCGCGATGACGCGCCCGTTCCGCTACGAGTAGAGCCAGATCCGTGCTCAAGACCCGCATCATCCCCTGCCTCGACGTCAAGGACGGCCGCGTCGTCAAGGGCGTGCAGTTCGAGGAACTGCGCGACGCCGGCGACCCGGTCGAGGCCGCCAAGGCCTACGACCGGGCCGGGGCCGACGAGCTGTGCTTCCTCGACATCACGGCGAGCCACGAGGCCCGCGGCACCCTGCTCGACGCGGTGAGCCGCACGGCGGAGGCCTGCTTCATGCCGCTCACCGTCGGCGGCGGCGTGCGGCGGATCGAGGACATCCGCACGCTTCTGCTCGCCGGGGCCGACAAGGTCTCGATCAACACCGCGGCGGTGAACGACCCCGACCTCGTCGCGGCGGCGGCGGAGAAGTTCGGTGCCCAGTGCATCGTCGTGGCGATCGACGCCAAGCGGGTCTCGGCCGGGGGCGAGGCGCCGCGCTGGGAGATCTTCACCCATGGCGGCCGCCGGCCGACCGGGATCGACGCGGTCGACTTCGCCCGCACCGTCACCGCCCGCGGCGCCGGGGAACTGCTGGTCACCTCGATGGACCGGGACGGGATGCGCTCGGGCTACGACCTCGGCCTGACCCGGGCGATCGCCGACGCGGTGTCGGTGCCGGTGATCGCGTCGGGCGGCGTCGGCGGCCTCGACGACCTCGTCGCCGGGGTGCGCGAGGGCGGGGCGAGCGCCGTGCTGGCGGCCTCGATCTTCCATTTCGGCCAGCACACCGTGGCCGAGGCCAAGGCCCACATGGCGGCCGCCGGCCTCGCCATGCGACTCGACGCGTGAGCCCGATGACCCGCTTCACCCTCGCCGACCTCGACGCGATCGTGCGCCACCGCGCCGCGGCGCCGCCCGATCAATCCTACACCGCCCGGCTGGTCGCCGGCGGGCCGGCCAAGCCGGCCAAGAAGCTCGGCGAGGAGGCGGTGGAAGCCGCCCTCGCGGCGGTGCAGGGCGACCGCGCCGGGCTGGTCTCGGAGGCCGCCGACGTGCTCTATCATCTGCTCGTCGTGCTGGTTGCGGGCGGCGTGCCGCTGGAGGACGTGATGGCGGAACTGGAGCGGCGGACGGCCCAGAGCGGGCTGGCCGAGAAGGCGTCCCGGAGGCCCGAGTGAGCGGCGATCCGGCCCCCTCGTCCCCGCACGCGCCCCCGGCGGGGGGAGCCCCGCAGCCGGGGGCCGAGGCGGAGCTCGCCGCGAGCCTCGACGAGGCGTCCGAGCACCTCTCGCCCTATCGCGTCTTCAGCCGCGAGGAATGGGCCCAGTTGCGCGCCGACACGCCGCTGACCCTCACCGCCGAGGACGTGCTGCGGCTGCAATCGCTCAACGACCCGATCTCGCTGGAAGAGGTCATCGCGATCTACCTGCCGCTGTCGCGGCTGCTCTCGCTCTACGTCGCGGCGACGCAGGGGCTGTTCAAGGCGACCCAGCGCTTCCTGCTCGCCGAGCGCGAGACCAAGGTGCCCTACATCATCGGGGTCGCCGGCTCGGTCGCGGTCGGCAAGTCGACCACCGCCCGGGTCCTCAAGGCGCTGCTCGCCCGCTGGCCCAACACCCCGAAGGTCGATCTCGTCACCACCGACGGCTTCCTGCTGCCCAACGCCGAACTGGCCCGCCTCGGGCTGATGGAGCGCAAGGGCTTTCCCGAGAGCTACGACACCCCGCGGCTGCTGCGCTTCCTTGCCGACATCAAGGCCGGCCGGCGCCGGGTCGCGGCCCCGCTCTACTCCCACCTCGTCTACGACGTGGTGCCGGGCGAGGAGACGGTGGTCGACCGCCCCGACATCCTCATCGTCGAGGGGCTGAACGTGCTCCAGCCCGCCCGGCTGCCGCGGGACGGCACCGCGATCCCGTTCGTGTCGGACTATTTCGACTTCTCGGTCTACCTCGACGCCCACGAGGAGGACCTGCACCGCTGGTACGTCAACCGCTTCCTGCGCCTGCGCCACACCGCCTTCCGCGACCCGCTGTCGTACTTCCGCAAGTACGCGGAGATCACCGAGGAGGAGGCGCTCGGCATCGCGGACGGGTTGTGGGGGCGGATCAACCTCGTCAACCTGCGCGACAACGTGCTGCCGACCCGCCAGCGCGCCAGCCTGATCCTCGCCAAGGGCGCGAGCCACCGTATCGAGAGCGTGGCGCTGCGCCGGCTGTGATACGATTGTCGGAACTGATCGTCCGACAATCGTATCAGACGCTGCCGCCGTGCAGTCGGGCAAGTCCGGAGGGCACCGTGAGGAGCATCCGCCTGGGCGCCGGGGCCGGCTATGCCGGCGACCGCATCGAGCCCGCCGTCGAACTCGCCGAGCGCGGCGAGATCGACTACCTCGTGTTCGAGTGCCTCGCCGAGCGCACCATCGCGCTCGCCCAGCAGGCGCGGCTGCGCGACCCGGCCGGCGGCTACGACCCGCTGCTCGACGCGCGGATGCGGGCGGTGCTGGAGCCGTGCCGGCGCCGGGGCATCCGCATCGTCACCAACATGGGCGCCGCCAACCCCCTCGCGGCGGCCGAGCGGACCCGGGCGGTCGCCCGCGACCTCGGCCTGTCCGGCCTCAGGGTCGCGGCGGTGACCGGCGACGACCTGCGCGAGGCCCTGCGCGAGAGCGACGCCCGCATCGAGGAGACCGGCGGGAGCTTGCTCGACCTCGGCAACCGGGTCGTCTCGGCCAACGCCTATCTCGGCGCGGCGCCGATCGTCGCCGCGCTGCGCGACGGGGCCGACGTGGTCGTCACCGGCCGGGTCGGCGATCCGGCCCTGTTCCTCGCGCCGCTGATCCACGAATTCGGCTGGGCGATGGACGACTGGGACGCGCTCGCCCGCGGCACGCTGGCCGGGCACCTGCTCGAATGCGCCGGACAGATCACCGGCGGCTACTTCGCCGATCCCGGGTGCAAGGACGTCGCCGGCCTCGCCCGCCTCGGCTTCCCGATCGGGGTCGTCGACGAGGCCGGCGGGATCACGATCACCAAGGTGCCGGGCTCGGGCGGCGCGGTCACGCCCGCCACCTGCAAGGAGCAACTGCTCTACGAGGTCCACGACCCGGCCGCCTACATCCAGCCCGACGTGGTCGCGGATTTCTCCGCCGTCACCGTCGAGGCGGCCGGGCCCGACCGGGTCCGGGTCACCGGCGCCCGCGGCCGGCCGGCGACCGGCCTGCTCAAGGTCTCGGTCGGCACGATCGACTCCTACGTCGGCGAGGGGCAGATCTCCTATGCCGGGTCCGGCGCCGCGGCGCGGGGCCGGCTCGCCCTCGACATCGTGCGCGAGCGCCTCGCGCTCACCGGCGTCGCGGTGACCGAGCTGCGCTGCGATCTCGTCGGCATCGACGCCCTGCACGGGCCCGGCCTCGCGGGCGCGGGCGAGCCCTACGAGGTGCGGGTGCGGGTCGCCGGGCGCACCGACAGCCTCGCCGAGGCGGTGCGGATCGGCAACGAGGTCGAGACCCTGTACACCAACGGCCCGGCGGGCGGCGGCGGCGCCTGGAAGGCGGCGCGCGAGATCGTCGGCGTCGTCTCGGTGCTGGTGCCGGCCGACCTCGCCCGGCCCGCCGTCGCCATCCTGGAGGCGTGACCCCGATGAAGCTGCGCGCGATCGCCCATTCCCGCACCGGCGACAAGGGCAACACCTCGAACATCTCGCTGATCGCCCACGACCCGGCGGATTATTCCCGCCTCGTCGCCCACGTCACCGCGGAACGTGTGAAGGCGCACTTCGCCGGCATCGTTCACGGCGACGTGACCCGCTACGAGATCCCGTCGATCGGCGCCCTCAACTTCGTGCTCAAGAGGGCGCTCGGCGGCGGCGTCACCCGCTCGCTCGCCCTCGACCCCCACGGCAAGAGCCTCGGCTCGGCGCTGCTCGACCTTGAGATTCCTGACGTTTCGGCCTGAGGAGCGGGGCGCGGCGCCGGAACGGGTTCGGGATGCGGCGCGGCGGCTGTGGCGGATCGGCCACGATCAATCCGCCCCGTCGCCCCGCCACGGCCGAGCCTGCCCGCCGCCACAATCTAGCCCGCTCCTCATGGAGTCTTAACCGCACTTCGACAGGGTTCCGGCACTCGGGTGACCCGTTCTCCGGCCCCTTCTCCCTCTCTCGTCACGGTGCAAGAGCTCCAAACCATGCTGTCTCGCGCTCCCCTCTCCGGTTCGCTCGGCCTGGCGTTGCTGGCCTCTCTCGCCCTGCCGGCCCTGGCTCAGGATCGCGGCGGCAGCCTCGCGCAGGCCGAGTGGGCGCAGAACTACGACTCCGCCTCGACGATGCGGGTCCAGCGCTCCAACACCCCGATCCTCTCGCCCCAGACCCTCGCGGCGACCGAGCAGATGATCGAGCGCTACCGCGACATCGTCGCCCGCGGCGGCTGGCAGCCGGTGAACGGCGCCGACCGCCTGCGCGTCGGCTCCAAGAGCCCGGCCGTCGCCGCCCTGCGCCAGCGCCTGATCGTCTCCGGCGACCTCGACCCGGCGGCCGGCTCGTCGCCGGTCTACGATTCCTACGTCGATGCGGGCGTGCGCCGCTTCCAGGCCCGACACGGTCTCAACCAGACCGGGTCGATGAACATCACCACCGTGCAGGCGATGAACGTGCCGGCCGACGTGCGCCTGCGCCAGCTCGAACTCAACGCGGTGCGGCTGCGCTCCTACTCGGGCAACCTCGGCGAGCGCTACGTCATCGTCAACATCCCGGCCGCCCTGGTCGAGACGGTCGAGGGCGACCACGTCGCGACCCGCCACGCCGCCGGCGTCGGCAAGATCGACCGCCAGTCGCCGATCATGAACGCCAAGATCCAGGAGGTGAACTTCAACCCCTACTGGACGGTGCCGGCCTCGATCATCAAGAAGGACCTGATCCCGAAGATGCAGAAGGATCCGTCCTACCTGACGGACAACAAGATCCGCATCTTCAGCGGCGACCGCGAGATCCCGCCGAACCAGGTCAACTGGAACTCCGACGAGGCGACCCGCTACCGCTTCCGCCAGGATCCGGGCGTCGACCTGAACTCGATGGGCTTCGTGCGGATCAACATCCCGAACCCGCACGGCGTGTACATGCACGACACGCCGGCCAAGGGCATCTTCGGCGACGACTTCCGCTTCGTCTCGTCGGGCTGCGTGCGCGTGCAGAACGTGCGCGACTACGTGTCGTGGATCCTCCAGGGCACGCCGCAGAGCAACCCGGAGACGATCGAGGCGATCATCCAGGGCGGCCAGCGCGTCGACGCCCGCCCGGTGGCGCCGATCCCGGTCTACTGGACCTACATCACCGCGTGGTCGACCCCGGACGGCCTCGTGCAGTTCCGCGACGACATCTACAAGCGCGACGGCGTCGGCGCCCCGACCGCCGCGATGACCGCCGCCGCGGCCGGCCCGCGCAACTTCAACCCCGACGCGGACGACGACCAGACCAACTGATCGTGTCAGGGCACCGGGCCGACGGCCCGCGACGGTCTCGATGATCGGGCCCGGCCGTATGCCGGGCCCGTTATCATGTCGGGCCCCTGCGATCGGGCTCGGCGCCGCATCGGACCGGAGATCGACCGATCCGCATCCTCCTCATCAACCCGCCCTACGTCTCGCTCACCTCGCGCGGCGTCGGCCACCAGATCCCCTACGGGCTCCTCTGCGTCGGCGGGCCGCTGATCGATGCCGGGCACGAGGTCCGCCTGCTCGATGCGGAGCGCCATCACCTGAATCCGGCGGAGATCGGGAGCCGCGTCGCGGGGTTCCGCCCCGATCTCGTGATGACCGGCCATGCCGGATCGACCCCGGCCCATCCCGCCTGCCTCGCCGCCCTGCGCGCGGCCAAGCGGGCCTGCCCCGCGGTCGTGACCGTCTACGGCGGCGTCTATCCGAGCTACCACGCGGCGGATGTCCTCGCCGAGAGCGAGGCCGTCGACATCGTCGTGCGCGGCGAGGGCGAGGCGGTGGCCCTCGACCTCGTGACCCGCCTCGCCGACGAGGGATCGCCCGCCGGTGTCAGGGGCATCACCTACCGGGAGGAGGGCGGTGGGGTGCGCGAGACCCCGCCGGCTCCGGTCATCGCCCGCCTCGACGGCTGGCGCGTCGCCTGGGAGCTGATCGAGGACTGGGACCTGTACCAGTGCTTCGGCCTCGGCCGCGCCGCCATCGTGCAGTTCTCGCGCGGCTGCCCGCACCGGTGCAGCTATTGCGGTCAGTACCAGTTCTGGACGAAATGGCGTCACCGCGACCCCAGGGCGGTCGCCGCCGAGATCGCGTGGCTCCACCGCACGCACGGCATCCGCTTCGTCGACCTCGCCGACGAGAACCCGACCTCCTCGAAGCGGCTGTGGCGCGACTTCCTCGACGCCATGGCCGCCGAGGCGGTCCCGGTCCGGCTCTTCGCAACCATCCGGGCGACCGACATCGTGCGCGACGCCGACCTGCTGCCGCTGATGAAACGCGCGGGAATGATCTGCGTGCTGATGGGGATCGAGACCACCGACCCCGAAACCCTCGCGGCGATCCGCAAGGGCTCGACGACCCGGGACGACCAGCAGGCCGTCGCCCTTCTGCGCCGGAACGGCATCCTGTCGATGCTCGGCCACATCGTCGGCTTCGAGGAGGAGCGCCTCGCCGACTACCTGCGCGCCCTGCGCCAGGTGTCGCGCTACGATCCCGACCTGCTCAACGCCATGTACGTGACGCCGCATCGCTGGTCGGACTGGACGGCTGCGAACGGCGCCCGCACCGTCATCCAGACCGACCGCGCCAAGTGGGATTACCGCAACCAGCTCCTCGCCTCCCGGCACCTGTCGGCGCGGGCGATCTTCTGGCTGGTGAAGCTGATGGAGCTGGCGGTCCATGCCCGCCCGGCGGCGCTGCTGCGCGTCCTGCGCCACCCGGACCCCGAGCTTCGCGCGCATCTGCGCTGGTGCTTCCGCTACAGCTTCCGGGTCTGGCGCGCCGAAATCGCCGAATTCCTGCGCCACCCGCCGAACGAGCGCTCGACGCTCACCCTCGCCGGCTGGTTCGGACGCACTCCGGCACGCCGTGCGGCGGCCGGGTCGCGGGACCGGGCCGTGGCGGAGGAACCGTGATGGAGACAGCGACGATGCCCGAGCCGGACGACCGCCTCGATGCCCTGGAAGCCCGGATCGCCCACCAGGATGCGGTGATCGAGGACCTGAACCGCATCGTCACCCGGCAGTGGAGCGCCATCGACGGACTGACGCGTCACGTCGCCGCCCTGCGCGAGCGCGTGCGCGAGATGGCCGAGCGTCCCGCCGGGGGCCGGCGACGAGCCGCCGCCGCCGCACTACTGAGGCGGGAGCACGGGATTTTCCGGCCCAGACTTCATTTTCGTGAATCGGCAATCGCTTGACGCAAGTGTGATGCGATCCTGCTTCCGGATCCCGATCCGGTCCACTTGCTGCATCCACGGACCCGGCACTGCGGTCGGGTGCCGGAGCAAGGGGGCGCTCCTGGCGGCGTTGCATGGGCAGCTCCGCTGAGTTCCTTGTTCCTGCATCATTTTCGCCGCCGAAACGGAGACCGTTCCAGCGAATGATGCCGAGGTCTGCGGCAGCGGCATTGGCCTCTCGGGCAACCGCGTGTAGAAGCCGGCCGATTCCGAGCGATCCGATCCGCGCCGACGGTCCGTCCCGTCCGGGCGACCGACCGCAACTCTCGAGGGCATCATGAGCGTGGGCACCGCCAACCCGTCCCTGTCGAACTCGTTCTTCGCCGCCTCGCTCGCCGACGTCGATCCCGAGATCGCCGGGGCGGTGCAGAAGGAACTCGGCCGCCAGCAGCACGAGATCGAGCTGATCGCCTCCGAGAACATCGTCTCGCGCGCCGTGCTGGAGGCGCAGGGCTCGGTGCTGACCAACAAGTACGCCGAGGGCTATCCCGGCCGGCGCTACTACGGCGGCTGCGAGTTCGTCGACATCGCCGAGGACCTCGCGATCGAGCGCGCCAAGCGCCTGTTCGATTGCGGCTTCGCCAACGTGCAGCCGAATTCCGGCTCCCAGGCCAACCAGGCCGTGTTCATGGCCACGATGCAGCCGGGCGACACCTTCCTCGGCCTCGACCTCGCGGCGGGCGGCCACCTCACTCACGGCGCCCCGCCCAACGTCTCGGGCAAGTGGTTCAAGCCGGTCTCCTACACCGTGCGCCGCGACGACCAGCGCATCGACATGGAGCAGGTCGCGGCGCTCGCCGCCGAGCACAAGCCGAAGGTCATCATCGCGGGCGGCTCGGGCTACCCGCGCCACTGGGACTTCGCGACGTTCCGCGAGATCGCCGACAGCGTCGGGGCGGTGTTCTTCGTCGACATGGCCCATTTCGCCGGGCTGGTGGCCGGCGGCGTGCATCCCTCGCCGTTCCCGCACGCCCACGTCGTCACCACGACCACCCACAAGACCCTGCGCGGCCCGCGCGGCGGCATGATCCTGACCAACGACGAGGCGCTGGCCAAGAAGCTGAACTCGGCGATCTTCCCCGGCCTCCAGGGCGGTCCGCTGATGCACGTCATCGCCGGCAAGGCGGTGGCGTTCGGCGAGGCGCTCAAGCCCGAGTTCAAGCTCTACGCCCGGCAGGTGGTCGAGAACGCCCGCGCGCTGGCCGACACGATCATCTCGGGTGGCTACGACATCACGTCGGGCGGCACCGACAACCACCTGATGCTGGTCGACCTGCGGGCGAAGTCGCTCACCGGCAAGGCGGCGGAGGCGGCGCTCAGCCGCGCCGGGATCACCTGCAACAAGAACGGCGTGCCGTTCGACCCGCAGAAGCCGACCATCACCTCGGGCATCCGCCTCGGCACCCCGGCGGCGACCTCGCGCGGCTTCGGCGTCGCCGAGTTCAAGACGGTCGGCGAGCTGATCGTCCAGGTGCTCGACGGCCTGGGCCGCGACGGCGAGGCCGGCGACGCGGCGGCCGAGGCGAAGGCCAAGCAGGCGGTCCACGCCCTCACCGATCGCTTCCCGATCTACGGCTGATCGCCTACATCGAGGGCATCAGGGCCCGGTCCCGGTTTCCCGGGGCCGGGCCCTTCCCGTTCGCGGCGCATCCCGACCTCGGAGTGCGCCGCGAGGAGGCGGGAGATTGCTGAGGAGGAAGACCGGCCGATGCGGTGCCCCTATTGCGGCGGCCTCGCCACCCAGGTGAAGGATTCGCGGCCGAGCGACGACAGCTCGGCGATCCGCCGGCGCCGGGTCTGCGAGGATTGCGGCGGCCGCTTCACCACCTTCGAGCGGGTGCAGTTGCGCGAACTGACGGTGGTCAAGCGCTCCGGCCGCAAGGTGCCGTTCGACCGCGACAAGCTGCAGCGCTCGGTCGACATCGCCCTGCGCAAGCGCCCGGTCGAGCCCGAGCGTGTCGAGCGTCTGGTCAGCGGCATCACCCGCCAGCTCGAGAGCGGCGGCGAGGGCGAGGTGACGAGCGAGGCGATCGGCGAGGCGGTGATGGAGGCGCTGAAGGGCCTCGACGACGTCGCCTACGTGCGCTTCGCCTCGGTCTACAAGAATTTCCGCGAGGCCCGGGATTTCGAGGAGTGGGTCGGCCGGCTGGCCTCGGCCCGGCCCGGCGCCGCGACGCCGGAGCCCCCGGGCGCCCCGGGGCCAGCGGCTGACGAGCCGGCGCCGCGCCGGGCCCGGGGCCGGGCGTGAGGATCGAGCCCGCCCAGGCGGCGGAGGATCGCCGCTTCATGGGCCTCGCCCTGGCGCTGGGCCGTCGCAACCTCGGCCGGACCTGGCCCAACCCCTCGGTCGGCGCGGTGCTGGTCGCCGGCCCGCCCGGCGCCCGGCGCATCCTCGCCCAGGGCATCACCCAGCCGGGCGGGCGGCCACATGCCGAGCGCGTCGCGCTGGAGGAAGCCGGCGCGGCGGCGCGCGGCGCCACCCTCTACGTCACCCTGGAGCCGTGCTCGCATCACGGCCGCACCTCGCCCTGCGCCGACGCCGTGATCGCGGCGGGCGTCGCCCGCGTCGTCAGCGCGGTCGAGGATCCCGACGCCCGGGTCGCCGGCCGCGGCCATGCTCGTCTGCGCGCCGCCGGCCTCGCCGTCACGGTCGGGGTGCGGGCCGAGGAGGCGGCGAGCGACCATCGCGGCCACGTCACCCGGGTGCTGCTCGGCCGGCCGGCGGTGATGCTGAAGCTCGCCCGCACCCGCGACGGCTACGCCGCGGGCACCCGCGGCGTAGCCGTCGCGGGCGGGGAGGGGAGGCTGATGATCACCGGTCCCCGCGCCAATGCCCGCGTCCACCTGCTGCGGGCGCATTGCGACGCGATCATGGTCGGGATCGGCACCGCGCTGGCCGACGATCCGGAGCTCACCGTGCGGCTGCCGGGCCTCGCCGACCGGTCGCCGGTGCGGGTGGTGCTCGATTCGCACCTGCGCCTGCCCGCCGGGGCGAAGCTCGTCCGCACCGGCGGCAGCGTGCCGACGCTGGTCGTCGCCGGACCGAAGGCGCCCGGCGCGGCGGCCCGGGCGCTGGAGGCGGCCGGCATCGAGGTTCTGCCGGTGGCCGGCGACGCCTCGGGCCGCATCGACCTCGCGGCGGCGCTCGCCGCGCTCGGCGCCCGGGGCTTCACCCGGATCTGCTCCGAGGGCGGTCCTCACCTCGCCGACGCCCTCGCGCGGGACGATCTGATCGACGCCTGCTGCCTCGTCACCGGCGCCGTCTCCCTCGGCAGACCGGGGCTGCCGGCTGTCGGGCCGGCGCTCGCCGCGCGCCTCGCCGACGGCCTCGACCTCGTCGAGGAGATTCGGGCCGGCCCCGACCTGTTCACCCATTACGAGCGGAGTACCCCATGTTCACCGGCCTCGTCTCCGATGTCGGACGCGTCGTCGCCGTCGAGGGCGGCGAACGCCTGCGCCGGCTGACCATCGACGCCGCCTACGACTCGGCGACCATCGCGCTGGGCGCCTCGATCGCCTGCTCGGGCCCCTGCCTCACCGCGGTGGCGGTGGAGCCGCGGGACGGCGGCTGCCGGTTCCAGGTCGACGTCGCGGCCGAGACCCTCGCCCGCACCACCGCCGGCACCTGGGTCGCCGGAACCCGGATCAACCTCGAACGCTCGCTGAGGATCGGCGACGAACTCGGCGGCCACCTCGTCACCGGCCACGTCGACGGCCTCGCCGAGATCGTCGCCCGCGAGCCGGTGACGACGCGGTCCGACGACGCTTGGGGACCGAGCGAGCGCTTCGTCCTGCGCGCGCCGGCCGACCTGTCGCGGTTCGTCGCCGAGAAGGGCTCGGTCTGCCTCGACGGCACCTCGCTCACGGTGAACGGGGTCGAGGGCGACCTGTTCACCGTTCTGCTGATCCCCCACACCCTCGCGGTGACCACCTGGGGCGAGCGCCGGGCCGGCGACCGGCTCAACCTCGAAGTCGATCTCATCGCCCGCTACGCTGCGCGGCTGAGCGAGGCGCGGGCGGCGGTGGAGCGGGAATCGGCCTGACCGGGGCCGCGCTGCGCCCGGCCTGCGGACGAAGGAGGCATCCGGCAGAGCGTGGACACGCGGCCGGGGCGTCGGCCCCTGGTTTCATCGCAGTGCCGTGCAGCCACGCTAGAGCGCCTCGCTGTGGATCGGTGTCCAAAGTGGTCCCACCCCCGCATGCTGCTCAGGGGACTGACCGAAAAGGGTCAGCCGCCTCCGAGGACACCTTTTGGACGCCGACCGGCGCCGAAGCGGTACCCATCTTAGGCCAAAGGTGAAGTATTTCAGGTGCTCAGGCCCGCGTGACCGGCGGGTCCTCTTTGGACGCCGATCCACGCTACGGGGTCTCGCATGCGCAGCGAGGTGCGAACGTCCTTGGCCCTCTCCGAGATGACGACGTTGGCCACGTCATCCCCACCCGGGATGGCCAGCTTCAAGCCACGAACCTTCGCGGCAACGTCTGCCAGGATGCGCTGAACGAGCTGATGGAAGGAGGAGCCTGGACGCTTCATCGGGTGCGGCATCTAAACAGCCAGATGCCAGCTAACCCATTCAGATCTGGATAATTCAGGAGCATCAACACCTTGCATCGGTGTTGGTGCCCAGGAGAGGACTCGAACCTCCACGGCTTGCACCACTGGTACCTGAAACCAGCGCGTCTACCAATTCCGCCACCTGGGCCCGAAGCGCCTTGCGGCGCCGCGGTGGGGATCGTTTAGTCGGCGCCGGAGGCAGCGTCAACGCCGATCTTCGCCGTTCGACGCGAAAAATCCCGGCTCGGCGGTGCGCGGTCTCCAGGTGGATGGTCACCGATGCCTCGCCCCTGCAAGAGGAGGCGGGGAGGGGGCCTGGCGTGCCCGAACCCCCGAGCCGTTTCGACGGGAGGCACGCGGCCGGCGTCGGCCGCGTCGCCCGAGGCGGCGTCCGTCAGCCGCGGCCGACCCGGCGCACTGCCCCGTGCGCGGCGCTCGTCGTCAGCAGGGCGTAGGCGCGCAGGGCCGTGCTGACCTGCCGCCTGCGCGGCGTGGCGGGCGCCCAGCCGGCGGCGTCGCGGACGGCACGGCGGCGGGCGAGTTCGTCCTCGGGCACGGCGAGATGGATGCGCCGGGCGGGAATGTCGATCTCGATCCGGTCGCCCTGCTCGACGAGGCCGATCAGCCCACCCTCGGCCGCCTCGGGCGAGACGTGGCCGATCGACAGCCCGGACGAGCCGCCGGAGAAGCGGCCGTCGGTGACGAGGGCGCAGGCTTTGCCGAGCCCCTTCGATTTCAGGTAGCTCGTCGGGTAGAGCATCTCCTGCATGCCCGGCCCGCCGCGGGGCCCCTCGTAGCGGATCAGCACCACCTCGCCGGCCGCGACGCGGCCGTTGAGGATGCCGTCCACCGCCGCGTCCTGGCTCTCGAACACGTGGGCCGGGCCGGAGAAGGCCAGGATCGAGGCGTCGACCCCGGCGGTCTTCACGATGCAGCCGTCCTCCGCGAGGTTGCCGTACAGCACCGCGAGGCCGCCATCCTGCGAATGGGCGTGGGCGACGTCGCGGATCACGCCGGTCTCCCGGTCGAGGTCGAGCTCGTCCCAGCGCGCCTCTTGGCTGAACGCGACCTGGGTCGGCACGCCGCCCGGGGCGGCGCGGTAGAAATCGCGCGTCGCGGCGCTCCCGCTGCGGCGCACGTCCCAGCGCTCCAGCGCCTCGCCGAGGGTGCCGGACCCGACGTTGCCGACGTTCGCGTCGATCAGACCGGCCCGGTCGAGTTCGCCGAGAATGCCCATGATGCCGCCGGCCCGGTGCACGTCCTCCATGTGCACGTTGGCGACCGCCGGGGCGACCTTGCACAGGACCGGGACGCGGCGAGACAGCCGGTCGATGTCGGCCATCGTGAACGGGACGCCGCCCTCGTGGGCGGCGGCGAGCAGGTGCAGCACGGTGTTGGTCGAGCCGCCCATGGCGATGTCGAGGGTCATGGCGTTCTCGAACGCCGCGAGGCTGGCGACGGAGCGCGGCAGCACGCGCGCGTCGTCCTGCTCGTAGTAGCGCCGGGCGAGGTCGACGACGAGGTGGCCGGCCTCGACGAACAGGCGCCGGCGGTCGGCGTGGGTGGCGAGCACCGAGCCGTTGCCGGGCAGCGCGAGGCCGAGGGCCTCGGTGAGGCAGTTCATCGAGTTGGCGGTGAACATGCCCGAGCACGAGCCGCAGGTCGGGCAGGCCGAGCGCTCGATGACCTGGACCTCTTCGTCCGACACCCGGTCGTCGGCTGCCGCCACCATCGCGTCGACGAGGTCGAACTTGCGCGTGATGCCGTCCATCACGACCTTGCCGGCCTCCATCGGGCCGCCGGAGACGAACACCGCCGGGATGTCGAGGCGCAGGGCCGCCATCAGCATGCCGGGGGTGATCTTGTCGCAGTTCGAGATGCAGACCATCGCGTCGGCACAATGCGCGTTGACCATGTACTCGACCGAATCGGCGATCAGCTCTCGCGACGGCAGGGAGTAGAGCATCCCGTCGTGGCCCATCGCGATGCCGTCGTCGACCGCGATGGTGTTGAACTCCTTCGCCACGCCCCCGGCCTGCTCGATCTCCCGGGCGACGAGCTGCCCGAGGTCCTTCAGGTGGACGTGGCCGGGCACGAACTGGGTGAAGGAATTCACCACCGCGATGATCGGCTTGCCGAAATCCGCGTCCTTCATGCCCGTGGCCCGCCAGAGGCCGCGGGCGCCGGCCATGTTGCGGCCGTGGGTGGTGGTACGGGAGCGGTAGGCAGGCATCAGGGGACCCCGGAGCGATTCGAGCGGGCCGCGTTAGCGGAACGGGCCGGGAAACACGAGGGGGTGCCGCGACGCTCTGGTCTGCGCCGGACGCGGCCGATGCGCCGCGCGAGCACATCCGATCACTCCCTGACCGCGGCCGCGGGCCGATTCCAGCGCATCCGGATTGCTTTCATCTGCTGCGCCTGCGAAACAGCGGCGCGTCCGGCGCCGATCGTGGCGGTAGAGCCGAGATCAAGGGCGCGTCGCCCGGTGCGGGCACGGGGTCGTACAATCGATACAAGTTAAGGCGGTGGCCATCTTACCTTGTAGTGCGTGGCGTTCGCGCCATCGAGGCGGGAATCGGGTCATGATGACGATTGGTATGATGAAGCTCATTCTGCCCCGGCGGCAGGGATCGGTCTTTATTCGACCATGAATTCGATGATCTTGCGCAACGTTCCGGGCATGATATCTTCATGTCGAGTTCGTTTGCAAATTGCTCGCGCAGGTGCGCGGTGCAGCCGGGGATCTGTCGCTGGCCTCGCGGCCGGCTCGCCTCAGGTCCGTCGTCCGACGGCGACCGGGCCTCGATCACCGGCCGGCGCCCTCGACCATTCCCGGACCGGCCGCCGGAGCGGACGGGGCGGCCACCCCGAGGCCGGTCCGGTGCGGCGCCGCTCCGGAGCCGAGCCTCCCCGGAGCCGGACCGTCCCGGCGCCGGTCCCTGGCCGTGGGGATCCGGGCCGTGGGGATCCGGGCCGCGACGCAGCCCCTTCCGTCCGGCGGCCGGACACCGCCCGCCGGTTCGCCTGATGCAGGCCCGCAGCCGCCCCCGCGGCAGGGCACCCCGAGCAATTCGCAGGAAGCCGTGATGTCGTCGAAGCCGAACCAGTCCGTGCAGGCCCTGAGCGAGATCAGCCGGCTCGCGATCAAGGAGCCGGTCGTCTCCTTCGACATCTTCGACACCCTCGTGCGGCGCCGCTTCCTGGCCGTGAACGAGGTTCACGACACGGTCAGCGCCTACCTGCTCGCCCGCCTCGGCCGCTTCGGGGCCATCCGGCCGGGGCGGCTGACCCTGGCGCGCTACAACACGGGCAACTTCCTCAAGACCTCGCCGCATCAGGACAGGGAGGAGCCCGATCTCGAATCCATCTGGACGCAGGTTCTCAACAGCTTCCCCGGCGCGTCGCCCCCCGACGAGACGCTGGTTCGCGACGTGGTGCGGTTCGAGTTCGACATCGAGTTGCAGAACCTCGCCCCGGTGGACGGCGCCGCGCAGCTGCTGTCGCGGCTGAAGGCCCAGGGCAAGACGCTGATCGCGGTGTCCGACATGTATTTCCCGGGCGCGTGGATCGAGGAGATCCTGACGAAGCTCGGGCTGCGGGGCTACTTCGACCACGTCTTCGTCTCCTGCGACGAGGGCGCCACGAAGCAGACCGGGAACCTGTTCCGGGTCGTCCTCGACCGGCTCGGCATCACCGCATCGGAGGTGATGCATATCGGCGACAACCCGCATTCCGACATCAGCATGGGCCGGCGCGCCGGCCTGAGCGTGACCCACGTCGATCAGCACGCCCACCTGCACCTCGAACGCCCGGCCTACGGCCGCCGGCCGGACATTCACACCGAGATCTCGGACCTCATCAAGCTCTTCCTGCTGCACGCGCGGTTCCACGCCCTCAACAACCGCTCGGAGCACCTGTACTTCCTCAGCCGGGACGGGCTGCTGCTGAACCAGGTCTGGCAGGGCTGGAACTGGCCGCTGCTGAACGATTACCTCCGCGGCATCGAAGCCTCCGACCTCTATCTCAGCCGGGCGACGTCGTGCTGGCTCGCCCTGAACTTCAACGCCGACTGGATGCCCCAGGCGATCGGTCTGGCGTTCTGGCTCTGCCACGGCCGGGCCACCGCCCGGCAGATCTCGGACCTGCTCGGCATCCGGGAGGTGCCGGAGGCCCTGGGGAGCGGCGTCTACGATTCGGCGACCCAGTCGGATCTCGTCGTCCAGGCCTACCGCCGGGCGAAGCTCGTCGAGGCCATCAAGGCGTCCCTGCTGGGCAAGCGCGGCCTCGCCGAGCGCTACCTCGAGCAACTCGGCTTCTTCGCCCATCGCCGGGTGACGCTGTGCGACGTCGGCTATTCCGGAACCGTCGCCCGCGACCTCAACAGCTTCTTCCTCCAGGAGAGCCTGCGCAAGGCGGCGCCGCAGCCGCCCACCATCGACCTCGCCCTCATCGCCACCAACGGCAATTACGAGCAGAACTCCATCCTGGCGCAGCCCTACGTCCATTTCGGTGCGCGCGCGCTGCTCGAGAGCGAGACGATGCCCGCGTCGCTGATCGACAGCTACGCCTGGCTGGAATTCTTCTTCAAGCATCCGACCTACGGGCCGCTCCTCGCCTACGAGCAGCACGGCGACCGCGTCGAGCCGACCTTCGAGACCGGCCCCGAACCGGATTTCGACTACCCGAGCCGGACCGTCCTGACCGCGAGCGGCGGCGCGCCCGAGGACGTCATCCTGCTCTGGATGGCGCTGACCGAGCACTGGGACTTCTTCACCGGGCCGCTGATCGCGCGCTTCTCCGTCCCCGACCTCAACACCCTGCGGCAGATGCAGGGAGAGATCTACGAGGCCGATGCGGTCAGCGGCCGGCGCCGCTCCGTCGCGGCGACGCTGCGCGACAAGTCGGCGGACGAGATCTACCTGTATGCCAAGCAGCACGATTACTGGATTCCGGGCTCGCTCCTCGCGAGCGCGCGAAGCACCCCCGACATCGAGGAACCGCCGGCCGCGCCGCCCGCGGCGGCTCCGGTGCCCGCCCGCTCCCGCGGCTCGGTGTTCAAGCGCGTCCTCGGCGACCGCCGGGTCAAGTCCTTCGTCTCGCGCCAGATCCTGCTGCGCCGGGTGAAATCGGGGGCGAGGCCCTTCGACCCGGATTTCTACCGCGTCTATCATCCCGACCTGCGCCTGATGGACGACGAGGCGCTCCTGCGCCACTTCCTCGATTTCGGCATCCGCGAGGGCCGCCCCGGCACGCCGGACGACCTGATCGAACGGCTCGAACGCAGCCGCGGCGCCCTGCCGCGCGACTTCGAACCCGAGGAGTACCAGGCCCTCCATGGCGACCTCGGCTTCACCGAGCCCTGGCGCGCCCGGGAGCATTACCTCGTCTTCGGCCGGCCGGAGGGACGCGCCTACCGGCTCGACTTCGGGCTGCAGGACGACGAGTTCGCCGAACTCGTCAACCGCGGCCTCGTCCGCCTCACGCCCGCCGAGCAGGCCGAACGGGAGGCCGGGACGCCGGTGGCCCGGATCCTGTTCCGGCGCGCCGGCCCTGCGGCGCGGAGGCTGGCTGCACCACCTGCAATTCGCCGAGTTCCAGGCCCTGAACGGCGGCTGGACCGGGCCGCTCGTCTCGCGGGCGCACGCGATCGAGGCGTTCCTGCGCGAGGGAATCGGCCGCCTCGCGCCCCTGAGCCTCGGCAGCCGGTTCGATCCCGTGTTCTATCGCGGGCGCCATCCCGACCTGAGCGGCCTCGACGACGAGGCGCTCTACCGCCACTGGCTCGGGCAGGGCGCCGACGCCGGCGAGGCCGCCTCGGCGGAAGCCCGGCTGATGCAGCTCGTCGAGCAGCAGGACTTCCCTGCCGCCTTCCGGGTCGAGCTGTTCCGCAGCCGGCACGCGGCACCCGGTGCGGACGAGGCCGGGGAGGGGACGCCCCCCGACGATCTCGACCTGCTGGCCCGGTTCATGGACGGCGACTACACCGCCTTCGCCGATCTGGCCGAAGGACCCGGCGCGGCGCGCCTGTGGGAGGTCTACGCCCGGCGCGCCCGCGGGCGCGGCCTCGGGGACGCCGCCCGCCAGGGCTACGAGAACGCGCTCCAGGCCGGCGGCCCCCCGGGGCGGCTCTGGCACCAGATCGCCGACATCGACCGGGTGCAGGGCCGGGACGACGCCGCGCTCGCGGGATTCCAGAGGGCGCTCGACGCGCCGCAGACCGACCGCTGGTCGTTCATCGAGGGCGCCGGCACCGCGGCCCGCAAGGGCGACTTCGCCCGCGCCCTGGCGTTCCTGTCGGCCGGCAAGACGGCCTGGGCCGACAAGGAACCCTGGCGGCGCACCCGAGACCACGTTCTTCAGAACTGGTTCGACCACGCCGTCGCCCGACCCGGGGCCGCGGCGTTCCTCGAGGAGTTCCGCCGGGCGGTCGCGGCGGACGTTCCCGCCTTCGGCCCGCGGAGCTTCGCCGGTCGCGACGTCGTCGTGCTGAGCGACGGGTCGCTGTTCGATGGCGGGGGAGGGGACGAGCGCCCGGGCGAGGCGGCCCTGCGGGAGCGGTTCGGACCCGGCTGCCGGCTTTTCCGCGCCGAGCGGCGGGCGGAGGTCGTCGGCCTCCTGCCCTGGGCGTCGTGCGTGGTGCTGCACGAGACGCGCGCCGACCTGCCGGTGATCCGCATCGTCGAGTACGCCCGCGCCCTGTCGATCCCGGTCGTGTACTGGATCGGCGGGTTCGACGGGCGCAGCACGCCGCCCTTCCGCGGCGACACCGGCCCGGCGCTCCGGTCGCTCCTGTCCTGCGAGCGGGCGCGGTTCGCGATGTCGCTGTGCGACAGCGGGGCCGCTCCCCTGCCGGAGGCCCTGCACGCCCTGGAGACGCTCACCCGCAACCGCGCCGCGATCTGCGTCGGGGCGCTCGCCCGGGCGGCGACGCCGCCGCTGGGAAGCGCGGGCACCGCGACCGTGGTCGCCCGGCTTCCGGAGGGCGAGGTTCCGGGCGAGATGTGGACGCTGCTCTGGACGCTGCTCAACGAGCGTCGGGGCGTGACCATCCTGGTCGGCGGCGAGCGCACGCTGCCGCGCGACCTGCTCGCCTTCGCCCACCGCGTCCACGTCGTCCCGCTCTCCGGCCGTGATGGACGCGACTTCGAGATGCTGCGGCAGGCCGCCTGCCTCGTCGACCTCGCCGAGACCGGGCCTGCGGCCGGGAGCGCCGAGGCCGCGGCGCTCGGCCTGCCGTGCCTGCGCGTCGGCCGGAGCGTCCAGGCCGCCGACCCGTTCGGCCAGCCGGCCGCGAACTGGCGTCAGGCGGCCGGCGTGCTGCTGCAATGGATCGACGAGCCGGAGCGGCGGCGTGAGATCGGGCGCCGCGCCCGCGCGGCGTTCGAGGCCCGCTTCCCTCCGCAGGCCGGTTCGTCCCTGCCGGCGCCGGCCGAGCCGGCGCCCCGCGCGTCCGGGGCGCGGCCCCGCATCCTGTTCGCCAACGTGTTCTTCCCGCCCCAGACGATCGGCGGGGCGACCCGGGTCCTGAAGGACAACGTCGACGACTTCCTGGATCAGGCCGGCGATGCCTACGACTTCGCGGTCCTGACCAGCGACGACGAGAACGGCAGCAGCGGCGCGGCGCGGATCGACGCCTATCGTGGCGTTCCGGTGTTCCGCATCGCGACGCCGCAGGAAATCGACATGGACTGGCGGCCGCACAACCCGCGGGTGGGGCAGTACGCCGCCGAGGTGATCCGGCTGTTCAAGCCCGATCTCGTCCACATCCACTGCCTCCAGCGCCTGTCGGTCGCGGTGGCGGAGGCGTGCGAGGCGGCGGGCGTGCCCTACGTGGTCACCCTGCACGACGCGTGGTGGCTGTCGGACTACAGCTTCCTCACCGACGAGGACGGCCGGCTCTGTCCCCCGAGCCGGAACCTGCTCGACCAGGGCTTCTCGCGCCGGATCGGCCTGTCGGAGAGCCTCGCCCGCGGCGAGCGCCTGCGCACCGCCCTGTCGAAGGCCAGGACCCTGCTGTCGGTGTCGGAGCCCTTCGCCGAGCTGTTCCGCGCCTGCGGCTTCGAGGCCCGGGTGGTCGCCAACGGCGCCTCGCGCCTCGACGCGGTCGAGCGCGTTCCGTCGGCGGGACGCGTCCGGCTGCTCCACCTCGGCGGCACCCAGCATCACAAGGGCGCCTATCTCCTCGAGGCCGCCCTGCGGGCCAACGCGTTCGATCACCTCGAACTGACCATCATCAACCTGTTCCGGGATTCCGGCGACGAGACCGAGACGGTCTGGGGCACCACGCCGGTGAGGATCCTCGGCAAGGTCGCGTCCGACCGGATCGCCGCCCTGTATGCCCGCGGCGACGTCCTGATCGCCCCCTCGACCTGGCCCGAGAGCTTCGGCCTCGTCTCCCGCGAGGCGGCGGCGAGCGGATGCTGGGTCGTGGCGAGCCGGCTCGGGGCGATGGGCGACGTGGTCCGCCCGGGCGAGAACGGGTTCCTGATCGACGTGTCGAGCCCGGACGGTCTGGTGGCGGCGCTCCGGGAGATCGATGCCGATCCGGGCCGCTACACCCTGCCGCCGGTCCATCGTCCGGCCCTGCGGACGGCGAGCGACCAGGCGCGCGACCTGCTGGAGATCTACGCGGTGCTGCTGGCGGAAGCGGGCCGCTGATCCGGCCGCGCGGCCGGAAGGGGACCGGACGCCGCCCCGGGTGCAGCGTGCATCCCGGGACGCGCGCCCCGCCTCACACCAGGACGGTGCCGAGGGCCGCCGCCACGGCGGCGCCCACCACCGCGAAGCCCAGGATGACGATGCTGCTCACCTGATCGACGGATTCGACCGAGTGTCCGTCCGAGCGGGATTCGTCGTGCCGGGGATCGTTGACGGTCATCATGGCCTCCTTTGCCGTTGCCTGACGGGGCAACGCATCCGGAGCGCGCCGGTGCGAGCGCGGCCGCAAGTGTCGCGGGAGGGACCCGTCGTTTCCCAGAGGCTCCGCGCGCCGACGCGAAGGCGCGACGGATCGGGCGGAGTCCGGCGTCAGCGCCGGCGCGGCGAGGTCGTACCGGTGAGCATGAACCCGCCCGGTCGTGCGCTGACAGGTGTCTTGCGATTGCAACACCGGCAGGGCTCCGTGAACCGGCCGAACCGCTGCCGTCCGGTGCAGCGCAACCGCCGGTCGTTTATTTCCGACAGCAACACAAGGGTTTGTAGCACATTTTGCGCATCTGATTTAGAATAATACAAAAAAGCCCCGCTGCCATAGAATAGACGAGCCGCTTGTCCGTTCGACCGCGAGATGTTTGATGGTTCTCAAGCTCGCCGCGGGGTGCTCGGAGTTGGGTTATGCAGCCGGTCTCGATCGATGCGCTGCATCGTAACGAAGGTGTGAGGCTGCGGCGCTTCCTGCTGCGCCTGCTCGGCAACCCTGCCGACGCCGCCGACGCCCACCAGGAGACCTACCTGCGGATGCTCGCGGCGCTGTCGCGCACGAATGTCGAGCAGCCCTCCGCCTTCCTGTTCCAGATCGCCAACAACGTCGCCCTGCGGATGCGCAACCGGCAGCGGCTGGAAGGGCGGCTGTTCCAGCCCGCGAGCGACGCGGACTGGGCCGGCATCGTCGACGGCTACGCCCTGCCGGAACGGCAGGCGATGGCCCGGCAGGAGATCCGCCGTCTCGCGACGGCCGTCGACGAACTGCCGCCACGGTGTCGCGAGGCGTTCCTGCTCGCCCGCATCGACGGCCTCTCGAACGGCGAGGTCGCGGCGCGCCTGAACATCAGCCGGAACATGGTCGAGAAGCACCTCATCAGGGCGCTCTTGCATTGCCGCCGCCGGTGCGGCGATCTTTTCTGAGGGCCGACGTCAGGAATTCGACGGCTCGTTGATCCTAGCTCACAGGGACCCACCCTCGGACCATCCGGGCCCGGGTGATACGGCATCCGGAGGATGACGTCCGGATGCCGTATCATGGGCCCGCACGGCGGAGCCTTGCTCCGCACGCTCGAGCAAGGCCGAAATCCGGGAGCCGGACGGTGGTCAGCAGCGACGGGATCGGGATGCAGGACCGGGACAGCGAGGATCCGGTCTACGAGGCCGCCGCGGGCTGGGTCGCGCGCCTGTCGTCAGCCGATGCGACCGAGGGCGATCGTGCCGCCTTCGAGGTCTGGCGCGCCGCCGATCCGGCCCATGCCGAGGCCCATGCCGAACTGGACGCGCTGTGGCGCAGGCTCGGCCATGTTCCCGATCCCCGGCGCCGGGCCGGGAGGGGGCCGGCCGGCATCGCCGTCGTGGCCGTGCTGGGGGCCGCGCTGGCCTGGCAGTCCGGTGTCATCGACCGGCTTCGCGCCGACCTCTGGACCGGAATCGGCGACATCGGGCACGCGGTCCTGGCCGATGGCACGCGGGTCGACCTCAACACCGGCACCGCGCTCGCCCTGCGCTTCACCGCGACCGAACGCGGGGTCGACCTCCTGCGCGGCGAGGCGCTGTTCGACGTCGCCCCCGATCCGGCGCGGCCCTTCGTCGTGCGCGGAGGGGGGGTGAGCGTCCGGGCGGTCGGAACGCTGTTCTTCGTCCGCGCCGATGGCGGCGACGGGCCCGTGGGAGTCGCCGAAGGACGCGTCGAGGTCGCGGCCTCCGGCCGGGAGATGCAGGTCGCGGCCGGCGAGGCGGTCCGCCGCCGGGACGGGACCGCTCCCGCCGTCGTCGCGGCCGACGTGACCCGGGCCGTGTCCTGGCGCGACGGACGCCTGATCTTCTCGGGCGAGCGGCTGTCCGAGGTGCTCGCGGAACTGGGGCGGTACCGGCGCGGGCGCATCGTCCTGCTCGATCCCCGGATCGGCGGGCGGCGCGTCACGGGGGCGTTCGATCCGCACAACACGGACGACGCCCTCGATGCGATCGCCGCCACCCTCGCGGTGCGCATCACCCGGCTGACCCCTCTCCTCGTCCTGGTCGGATCGCCCGTGTAGGAAATCCGGGAAAAAACCCGCGACCCGACGTCAGGAGATCGCTGCCTCGTTGATCTCAGGGGGTGAGGGGACGCGGGAGCGCCAAGCAGGCCGTCCCTCCGAGCAGAGGAACGGGGTGTCGGATGGCGGCGCGGAAGCGTGGATTTGCGTGTGGGCGGCTGGCGGGCATGGCCCTGGCCGGCGTGTCGCTGCTGGCGATGGTCCCGGCCGCTGCCCAGGGCGGGGAGGCGGGGGGCGCGCGGCCGGACGGTGATCGGGCGGCGGGCATCGCCGTCGCGCCCGAGACCGACGACAACGTCTCCCTGTCGATCCCGAAGGGACTGCTCGAACCGGCGCTGGTCCGCTTCACCGAGCAGGCCAGGGTCAAGCTGGTCTACGCGACCGAACTGACGACCGCCCTGACGACCACCGGCGTCGAGGGCGAGTTCCGGCCCCTCGAGGCCCTCGGCAGGCTCCTCGACGGCACCGGGCTGACCTACCGCGCTGTGAACCCGTCCACCATCACCCTGGTGAACCCGCGCTACGTCCAGCTCGGCAACGGCCCGGCCGACACCGTGGCCCTCGACGAGGTCGTCGTCCAGGGGCGGCAGCCGGCCCGGGCCGCGGTCGCCGGCCTGCCCCCGCCGACCGGAACGGTGGGGCAGCCCCCGGTTCCCTACGCGGGCGGCCAGGTCGGGTCGGGGACCCGCGTCGGCTTCCTGGGCAACCGCTCGATCCTGACGACGCCGTTCAACGTGACCGGCTACACCGAGAAGCTGATCGCCGACCAGCAGGCGCGGTCCCTCGCCGACGTCGTGCTGAACGATCCCTCGGTGCGCAACGACGCGCCGCCGTTCAGCGAGCGCGACTCGTTCTTCATCCGCGGCTTCTCGGTCACCAATCTCGACACCGCCTTCGACGGGCTGTTCTACATCGCCAACCCGCGCCGCGTCTTCATCGAGGGCATCGAGCGGGTCGAGATCCTGAAGGGCCCCTCCGCGCTCCTCAGCGGCGGCATCGGCCGCGTCGGCGGCACCATCAACCTCATCCCCAAGCGCGCCTACGACGAGCCGCTGGCCCGGCTCACCACGACCTATCTCAGCAACTCGCAGATCTGGACCCATGCCGACCTGGGCCGCCGCTTCGGCGACTTCAAGGAATGGGGCGTGCGCTTCAACGGATCCTACCGCAACGGCGACACGCCGCTCGACAAGAACGCCATCGAGGTCGGCGTCGCGACCCTCGGCCTCGACTACCGCGGCGAGCGGCTGCGCGCCTCGCTCGACCTCGCCCGGACCCGGCAGAACATCACCGCGCCGACCTCGCTGTTCAATTCGGTCCTGTCGACCGTCCCGGTGCCGCGGGCGCCGAACAACCACCTCAACACGGCGAGCTCGCTCGAATACATCGACAGCCGCTACGACATGGCCGCGGGCCGGGTCGAGTACGACCTGTTCCCCGACACCACGATCTACGCCGCCGGCGGCATCAGCCGCTACAACGAGGACTTCCTGACCTCGTCGTACCAGATCACCAGCCCGACGGGGCGGGCGACCAACACGCTCGCCATCCAGCCGCAGGAGATCCAGGGCATGACCGGCGAGGTCGGCCTGCGCACGCAGTTCCGCACCGGCTTCATCGGCCACCAGCTCAACGTCTCGGCCGTCGAGGCCAACAACAAGAACTTCAGGAGCGGCTTCGTCCCGCCGGTGCTGCCGAGCTTCCAGACCAACATCTACGATCCGGTCCACCTGCCGCGCAATTCCGTCAACACCCTCCTGCTGCCGCGCTCCGACCGCCAGCCCCTGTTCGCGGAACTCAGCGTGCGCGGCGTCGGCATCGCCGACACCCTGTCGCTCGGCGACGACCGCTTCCTGCTGACGCTCGGCGGGCGCTTCCAGGAGATCGACCAGCAGAGCTACTTCACCCGTCCCGGGCCGACCCAGGGCAACCTCGCGGCGAACTACGTGCGCGGCCGGTTCAGCCCCGCCATCGCGATGGTGTTCCGCCCGGTCGACAACCTCTCGTTCTACGCCAACTACATCGAGGCCCTCGACGCGGGTCCGGCCCCGCCGGCCACCGCTGTCAACGCCGACCAGGTGTTCGCCCCGGTCGTGAACCGCCAGAAGGAATTCGGCGCCAAGTACGATTTCGGCACCGTCGCGGTCACGGCGTCGATGTTCGAGATCGAGCAGCCCAACGCCTTCACCGATCCGAACACCCGGTTCTTCTCCGTCAGCGGCCTCCAGCGCAACCGGGGCCTCGAACTCTCGGTGTTCGGCGAGCCGGTCGCGGGAATGCGGCTGCTCGGCGGCGTCACCTTCATCGACGGGCGGCTGGTCAGGACCGTGAACCGTCAGTTCGACGGCAACGTCGCCCCCGGCGTTCCGGACGTGGCCTTCAACCTCTACGGCGAGTACGACATGCCGCCGTGGCTGGCACCGGGCCTGACGCTGACCGGCCGGGCGATCTACACCAGCGGGCAGTTCTACAATCAGGCCAACACGCAGTCGGTCCCCGACTGGACCCGCTTCGACGCCGGCCTGCGCTACACCTTCGAGGGCGCCTCGGGGAGGCCGGTGGTGGTCCGGGCGATCGTCGAGAACGTGTTCGACAACTCGTACTGGGCGTCGGCCGCCCGCGGCTTCCTCGCGGTCGGTGCGCCGCGCACGTTCATCGTCTCGGCCACGGTCGATTTCTGAACCTGTCGGCCGGTCCTTCCCGCCGGGGACCGGCACGCGAGGGCCGGCCCGAGAAGCCGGTCGGCACGGAGTGCCGGGGCCGGCGGCGGGGACAATCGTTCGCCGCCGCCACGGCCCCGCTTCAAGCACCTGCGAGGGATATCTCATCCGGTGCGAGCCTTCCTCGTCCGATGATCGTAGTCGTCGAAACGAGATAAGGAGATTTTCTGTTTTCAGAAAAATTCTAATATGCTGCAGATCGGGCGGTGTTTTCTGGCTATCACTTGACTCCGGTGCGCCGCATGAGTGATAGACGCGCCTCGGTACGAAGCCGGAACTGCGTTCCGGCGAGAGGAGGGCCGTTGCCGTCAGGGCGAAGGATCCCGTGACGACGCCGACGTCGGCCGGTCGACCGGGAGGGGACGCGGCGCCGACGCCCGTTCCCCGCCGCGGGCCCCGGCATTGCCCGCCGCTGCGCCGCCGCGGCCGCAACCGGAGGCTCGAACAAGGTTTGATCGCCATGCCACCATCGTCCCAGCAGGTCGCCGAGGCGGCAGCCTTCCGCAGCTTCGCCAACGGCTACCTGCGCGAGATCGATCCCGGCATCCGGGTGAGCCACGCCCTGCCGGACGGGCCGCCGGCGGCGTGCGTGGAGTGGAACCTGCGCAGCCAGCGCGTCGCGATCCGCGCCGAGATCCTGTCCCCGTCGCTCTGCGGTGCGCAGGGGTTCGGCCGACTGTGGACCCGCCACCTCCACGAGCCGCGCTGGCGCCTCGTCGCGCCGATGCGGGCGATCCAGGACCTGCTCGGCGAGGCGTATGCGCGCGTGGACGGGGGCGGGAGCGGGACCGTGCGGGAGCGCGAGCTGGAACTCCTGGGGCGGGTGCTCGACAGCTATCGCGAGACCGCCCGCCAGCTCGACCGCGCGGAGCCGGAGGCGGACGAGGATACGAGCTTCATCGGCGCGGAGCGCGCCCTCGTCTTCGGCCACTGGCTGCATCCGACGCCGAAGAGCCGGCAGGGCCTCGCGTCGTGGCAGGCCCGCGCCTACGCGCCCGAGGACGGCGGCGATTTCCAGCTCGTGGTGTTCGCCGCCGACGAGGCCCGGGTCCACCACGACTCGGCGGCACCCCGGTCCGCGCCCGGCATCGCCCTGGAACTGCTGGGATCCGATGCCGGGCGGCTGCCGCTGCGGCCGGGCGAGGTCGCCCTGCCGATGCACCCGCTCCAGGCCGAGGCGCTGCTGCTGGAGCCTCACGTCGCCGGGCTGGTCGAGGCCGGAACCGTCCGGCGCCTCGGGACCTTCGGCCCGCGCTACACCGCGACCTCGTCGCTGCGCACGGTCTACGCGCCGGACAGCGCCTGGATGGCGAAGTTCTCGCTTCCGGTCACCCTCACCAACTCGCTGCGCGTCAACCGGCTCGCCGAACTCGAGGCGGGCGTCGCCATGGCGCGGCTGCTCGCCCGCAGCGGGTTCGGGGAGCGCCATCCCGGCTTCCGCATCCTCGCCGACCCGGCCTATCTCACGCTGCGCTGCCCCGACCGCGAGGAGAGCGGCTTCGAGACGGTGCTGCGCGAGAACCCGTTCCGGGACGGCGCGGAACAGGGCATCGCCACCCTCGCGGCGCTGACCGCCGAACCCGTGCCCGGCCGTCCCTCGCGGCTCGCATCCCTGCTGCAACGCGTCCGCTCCGGCGGAGCGGCCGACCTCGCGCATGCCGCGCGGACCTGGTTCGGCCTCTACCTCGACTGCATGCTGGACCCCGTCGTCGCCCTCTACGACGAGCACGGCATCGCCCTCGAGGCGCATCAGCAGAACGCGCTGCTCGACGTCTCCACCGGCTGGCCGCGCCGGGGGTTCTACCGCGACAACCAGGGCTTCTACCTGTCCGAGGCCGCACGGCCCCGGCTGCTGCGTCAGGCGCCCGAGACCGGTGAGATCGCGTCGCTCTACTTCGACGACGGCGAGATCCGCCGGCGCCTCGCCTACTATCTCGTGGTCAACCAGATCTTCTCCGTCGTGGCGCGCATGGGGCACGACGGGGCGATCCGCGAGGAGATCCTCCTCGACGATCTCGCCCGCAGGCTCGAGGCGATGGCGCGCCGCATGACCGGTGCCGGGCGGGCCTTCGCCCGGTCGGTCCTCGACGAGCCGACGCTGTGCACAAAGGCCAACCTGCTCGTGCGCCTGTCGGACCGCGACGAGCTGGCCTCGGGCGACGGGGCCGGCAACTACATCGACATGCCGAACCCGCTCGGATCCCGCGCCGCGGCCCGGAGGACCGGCCGTGTTCTCGCCTCCTGACCCTGCGGACCGGCCGGAGGAGCGCGTCCTGCGGCAACTGGCGGAGGCGGTGCTGTTCGAGGGCATCGCCGACGGCGGCCCCGAGCCCGGGGACGCCGGGCGGCTGGAATGGCGCCTCGGCGCCCGCCGCTTCCGCGCCCTCGGCACGCTCGGTCCCTTCGGCCGCCCGCGCCTCGAACCCGCGACGGTCGAGGTGGCGGGGGCGGGATCCTGGCGCGCCGCCGACCTCCCGACGCTGGTCGACGCCCTGCCGGCCACCCCGGAACGCCGGGAGCAGGTGCTGGCGGAGCTCCGGCAGACGGTCGAACTCTGCCGCTGGAACGCGGACAACCTCCGCCCGCCGGACCGCCGCGGCCTTCCCTTCGCCGCGCTCGACGCCGCGGTCCGGGAGGGCCATTCCTACCATCCCTGCTTCAAGGCGCGCACCGGCTTCTCCCTGGACGACCACGCCCGCTACGGGCCCGAATGCGGCGAGCGGTTCCGCCTGCACTGGCTCGCCGTCCGCCGCGACGCCGTCGCCGCCTCGCTGCCGGGGTCGGAGGCCGGGTTCTGGCGCGCCGAACTCGGCCCGGAAGCGGACGTCCTGGCACGTCGTCTCGGCGAGGGCCGGCCACGCGTTCGAGACCCACGCCCTCGTGCCCGTCCATCCCTGGCAGATGCGCCGGCTGGAGGAGGGATCGCTGCGGCCCTGGCTCGCGGAGGGCCGCGCCGTCGCCCTCGGTCCGGCCGGTCCGCACTACTTCGCCAGCCAGTCCCTGCGCACGCTGCACAACGGCGACGACCCCCGCGCCGCGAGCGTGAAGCTCGCGATGGGCGTCGTCGCGACGTCGAGCCTGCGCCTCCTCGATCCGCGCTTCGTCCTGACGGCACCGGCGCTGTCGCGCTGGCTGGCGGGGATCGTCGCCGGCGACCCGCTGCTGCGCGGGCGCTACCGGATCGACGTCCTGTCGGAATACGCCGCCGTGCTCGCCGACCGGGACGGTCCGCTCGCCGGGCACCTCGCCGCGATCTGGCGCGAGAGCCCGGACCTGTCGCCGGGCGAGGCGGCGCTGCCCTTCAACGTCCTCGGGCTGTGCGAGCCGGACGGCACCGCCTTCGTCGCCCCCTGGCTCGCCCGCTACGGAACGGAATCCTGGCTCGACCGGCTGGTGGAGGTCGCGGTGCTGCCGGTCTGGCACCTTCTGGCGGCGCACGGCGTCGCCCTGGAGGCGCACGGCCAGAACACGATCCTGGTGCATCGCGACGGCTGGCCGGAGCGGGTGATCCTGCGCGATTTCCACGAGAGCGCGGAATACGTGCCGGATTTCGTGCCCGATCCCGGGCGGGTGCCGGATTTCGGCGCCATCGACCCCACCCATGCCGGACCGCCGGACGATCGATTCCACGCCATGCGCTCGCCCGCGACCCTCGCCGAGCTGGTGACGGACAGCCTGTTCGTCTTCAGCCTGAGCGAGGTCTCACACCTCCTGCGGCTCCGGCACGGCCTCGACGAGACCGGCTTCTGGCGGAGCCTCGGCCGGCGCCTGAGGCGCCACGCGGCGGAGCACGGGCTGGAGGACCGGCTGGCGCGCCTGGAGGTCGGCGCGCCGCGGCTGCGGGTCGAGGCGCTCCTCGCGCGCAAGCTCGGCCTGGACGAGGCGCGGTGCAGCCGCCTCGTGCCCAACGCCCTGTTCCATACCCCCTGCACTCTGCCCCCCGGCACTCTGCCCCCTGACATCCTGCGGGAGACCTCATGATCGAGATCGACGGACGCATGATCGGTGCGGACGAGATGGAGGCCGCCCTGCGGCGCGTCGAGACGCAGGCCCGCCTGGGCGGCGGCGGCGAGCGCGTCGCCGCCCGCTTCCGCGACGCCGCCGGGAGCCTCGCCTTCATCCTCGCCGCCCGCCGGGCCGGCGCGACGCTGCTGCCGATCCATCCGGCCCTGCCGGACGACGGGGCGCGGCGGCTCGCGGAGCGCGCCGGCTGCCACCGCGTGTTCCTCGACACCCTCGACGGCGAGAGCCTGAAGGGAGCCGCGCCCCCGGGCCCGGGCGAGGGACGGTTGCTCCAGATGAGTTCCGGCACGACCGGCGAGCCGAAATGCATCGCCCGCCCCTGGAGCGCGGTGGAGCGCGAGATCGAGAGCTACGTCGCGGCGTTCACCGAGCCGGACGGGATGACGCCGGTCGTCGCCTGCCCGATCACCCATTCCTACGGCCTCATCTGCGGGCTCCTCGTCGGGCTGCGCCGCGGCGGCGTGCCGGTGGTTCTCGACACCGCGAACCCGAAACACCTCCTGCGCCGCCTGCGCGAGATCGACCGCCCGCTGCTCTACACCTCGCCGGCGATGCTGCACACGCTCGCCAGGCTGCTGCCGGAGGGCGAGCGCATCCACGCGGCGATGACCTCCGGCACGATCCTGCCCGCACCCTGGTTCGCCGCGATCCGCAGCCGGGTGGTCCACTTCTTCCAGCAATACGGCTGCTCCGAAACCGGTTGCATCGCGGTGAACCCGGACCTGCGCCGGGCCGACGCGATCGGCCGCCCCTTGCCCCATCACCGCGTCCGGGCGGGCGCGGGCGCCGACGAGCCGGCGGAGATCGTGGTCGAGGGCGAGGGCGGCACGGTCCGCACCGCCGATCTCGGCTACCTGCAACCCGACGGGATGCTGGTCTTCGTCGCGCGCAAGGACGACACGATCAACGTGTCGGGCCTGAACGTCTATCCCGGCGAGGTCGAGGACGTGGTGATGGCCATGCCCGGCGTCACCGACGCCGTGGCCTTCGCGAAGCCCGACGCCTTCGCGGGCGAGCGGGTGACGCTGCTGTTCAGCGCCGAGGCGCCGGTGCCGCCCCGCGACCTGCAGGACTGGTGCCGCCGCTGGCTCGCCGGCCATCAGGTGCCGGTCGAGGCGGTGCAGGTCGGCGCGATCCCGCGGCAGGCCAACGGCAAGATCTCCCGCCGCGAGGTGGCCGAGCGCTACCGGAGCGGCGCCCTGGCGGAGGTCACGGCATGAACCGCGACGCCGTCGTCGAGGCCATCGGCACCGTCCTGCGCGAGGAGATGCACCATCCCCACCTCGACCTGTTCGGTCCGCAGGCGCGGCTGAACGAGGATCTCTACCTCGATTCGGTGCAGATCCTTCAGGTCATCCTGGCCCTGGAGATGACGCACGGCCTGTCGATCTCCGAGGAGACGGTCAGCCGGCAGGACGTCTCCACCGTCGCCGACCTCGCCGGTCTCCTCGCCCGCGAGCCGCCCGCGCCCGCCGCGCCGAAGACGCCCCCGGAGGCGCCCCCGGAGGGCGTCCACGGCGAGATGCCCTACGACCTGAAGATCCACTGCTTCGTCAGCTGCGTCTGCGACGGGCTGAAGCCGCGCGGCATCGACCACCGCCCGTTCTACTTCCTGATCTGGGACGCCGAGTTCGCGATCACCGACGGCTTCCGGCTCGCCTATCACTCGGACGCGATGGACCACGAGTCGTTCCGCTACTGGTTCGAGCGGCTCTACGGCGTGCCGGTCCTCGGCTGGTACGACCATTCCCGGTCCAAGGACGAGAACGTCGCCGTCCTGCTCGACCTGCTGGAGCGCCGCGCGCCGGACGAATGCGTGATGGTGATGCTGGACATGTTCCACCTGCCCGAGCGCGAGAACAAGTTCAACCAGAACCCGTTTCCGCACTACCTCATGCTGGAGCTGGCCGAGGACCCCGCTCTCTGGAAGGTGCGCGACCCGGACTTCCGCTGGGACGGCACGATCGAGCGCGACACGCTGCTCAACGCCATCCGCCAGCCGAGCGTCGCGGGCGGCTACCGCTTCGATCCCTCCCGCGCGCATCCGCCGGCGGACGCGGATCTCGCGGCCTTCTTCGAATCCTGCTTCCATCCCGACGCCAACCCGCTGATCGACGCGGCCCGCGCCGTCGTCGCGGCCCATGCCGAGGGGCGCGGCGGTCTCAGGCTCGCCGATGTCGGCGAGGCATTGCGCGAGTTGCCGGTGATCACGATCCGCAAATGGTCGTACGAGCACGGCTTCGCGTTCTTCTGGCGCGCCCTGGGCTGGCCGGACGGCGGGTTCCAGCGCGTCTGCGACGAGATCGAGGTGCTGGTGAACGGCCTGACCGCCCTGCACTACGCCGTCCTGAAGCTCGCCCGGGCCGGGGACCCGGCCCTCGTCGCCCCGGTCCTGGACAGGCTCGACGAGCTCGACGCGGTGGAGTTCTCGCTCAAGCGCCAGCTCGCCGCGGCCTACGGGGCGTGGCGGCGGGAGCGCCCGGGCCTCGATGCGGCGGCGCGCGACGTGCTTCCCGCATGACGGGAGCACCCCCTGCGCCCGCCGTCATCCCTGCCGGCGGTCCACCCCACCACCCTCCGTTCGAGAACAGGACCAGTCCCATGCCCCACACCCGCGCCGTCGTCGGCACGCCCCACGGGAGCCGGTACCTCCAGCAGCTCTGCAAGCACTGGGCGCACAAGTTCGAGACCGAGTTCGACGCCACGGCCGGCCGGATCGTGCTGCCGCTGGGCGAAGCCCGGCTCGCCGCCGATGCCGAGACCCTGACGATCGACCTCGCCGCCGAGGATCCGGCCGCACTGCCCGACTTCCGCGACGTCGTGGTGCGCCACATCGAGCGCTTCGCGTTCCGGGAAACGCTGCGCTTCGAGTGGACGTGAGCGACGCCGGCCGATCGAACGGCCCGGCCGTGGGGAAGCAGGCGGAGACTGGCATGGAAGTGACCATACGGGCCATGTGCGAGGCCGACGCCTCGGGCATCTTCGAGATGTACAACCAGCCCGCCTTCCGGTTCGGGACGCTCGCGCTTCCCTACGAATCGTTCGAGGCGGTCAAGGCGTGGTCCGCGCCGCGGTCGCCGCGGGACCTGCATCTCGTGGCGGAGTCGAACGGCCGCGTGATCGGCGCCGCGGCCCTGCGGCCGTTCTACGGCCGGCGCGCCCACGCGGCCGAATTCTGGATCGGCGTGCACGAGGATTTCGTGGGAAGCGGGATCGGCTCCCGGCTTCTCGCGGCGGTGATCGACACGGCGGACAACTGGCTGAACATCGTCCGGATCGAGATGACCGTCTTCGTCGACAACGCCGGCGCGATCGCCCTGTACCGGAAGTTCGGCTTCGAGATCGAAGGCACCCACAGGTCCGCGAGTTTCCGCAACGGCGCGTTCGCCGACGTCCACTGCATGGCGCGCCTGCGGCCCCCGAGCGCGGGTTGAGCCTCCCGCTCCGGGCGATGCCGGACGGCGGGGGCCGGGCCGCGCCTCCGCCCGGCTCGCCGAGGAGGCCCGGCTCCGACCAAGCACATCTCGAACCGTTCCAAAGTGAAACTGTCCCGCGTTGTCAACGCGGGAGGTTGCATTTAGATGTCGCCACCGATTTTACTTAAGGGATGTTCATGCCGTTCACCGCCTGGTCGTCCAGCCGCGCCGCTGCCGGTGTCCGCGCCGCGGGACGTCCGATCCTGCGCGGCGCGGCCGCGGTTCTCCTCGCGGCCGGACTGCTCGCCGGGCCCGCATCCGCATCCGGGATCGTGGTGGAGCACAGCCGGGGCCGGACCACCCTGCCGGCCGTCCCCAGGAGCGTCGTCGTCTTCGATCTCGCCGCGCTCGACACCCTCGACACCCTCGGCGTGCCGGTCGTCGGGGTTCCGGGCGGCGTGAAGCCCCCCTACCTCGCCCGGTACGACGGCCCCGGATACCGCAAGATGGGCACGCTGTGGGAGCCCGACTACGAGGCGGTCAACGCGGCCAACCCGGACCTCGTCATCGTCGGCGGCCGCTCGGGGCCGAGATACGACGCCCTGTCCAGGATGGTGCCCACCATCGACGTCTCGGCCGACGCCGCCGACATGCTCGGCAGCGACCTGCGCAGCATCCGGGCGCTCGCCCGCCTCTTCGGCAAGGAGGCCGAGGCCGAGGCGCGGATCGCCCGGCTCCAAGCCGGCATCGCGGCGGTCCACGCGAAGGCCGGCACCGCCGGCAAGGCCCTGTTCGTCCTCACCACCGGCGGCCGCCTGAGCACCTTCGGCCCGGGCTCCCGCTTCGGCCTGCTCTACGGCGCCCTCGGCTTCACGCCGGCGGCGCCCGACCTCAACGCCGGCATCCACGGCCAGCCGATCTCGTTCGAGTTCATCATCAAGACGAACCCCGACTGGCTCTTCGTGCTCGACCGGGACGCCGCGATCAGCGGTCAGGGCCAGCCGGCGCGCCAGCTCCTCGACAACGACCTCGTCCGGCAGACCACGGCGTGGCGCAAGGGACAGATCGTGTACGTCGATGCCGGGGGCTGGTACCTCACCAGCGGCGGCCTCACGGCGCTGCAGACGAGCGTCGATCAGATCGCGGCGGCCCTCGACGGCGCGCGTTGAGATGGCTGGAATCCTCGCCGATGGGCGCTGACGCCGGCCGGCGCCGTCTGGCCGGCCTCGTCCTCCCGGGTGCCGCCCTCGCCGCCCTCGCCGCGGCCAGCCTCGTCGTCGGCGTCGGCGACCTGACCGGCGATGCCGGGATCCTGGCGGCGAGCCGGATCCCGCGCACCCTCGCCCTCATCCTGGCCGGCGCCGGCATGGCGGTGGCGGGGGTCATCATGCAGCTCATCGCGCAGAACCGCTTCGTCGAGCCCTCGACGGCGGGCACGGTGGAATCGGCGACGTTCGGCATGCTGCTCGTGACGATCCTGGCGCCCGGGGCGCCGGTCGCCGTGAAGATGCTCGCGGCGACCGCGGCCGCCCTGGCCGGGACCGCCCTGTTCCTGCGCGTGCTGCAGACCATGCCGTTGCGCGCCCGGCTGACGGTCCCGCTCGTCGGGATCATGCTGGGCGGCGTGGTCGAGGCGGCCTCGACCTTCGTCGCCTACCGCACCGACATGCTGCAATTCCTCGGCACGTGGCGGGCCGGGGACTTCTCGACGGTGCTGCGCGGGCGCTACGAACTGCTGTGGCTGTCCGCGGTCCTGACGGGGCTCGCCTACCTGATGGCCGGGCGCTTCACCATCGCGGGCCTCGGCCGCGACGCCTCGGTCAATCTCGGGCTCGACTACCGCCGCGTCGTCGCCCTGGCGCTCGCCATCGTCTCGATGATCACCGCCGTGACGATCTCGACGGTCGGCACGATCCCGTTCCTCGGGCTCGTGGTGCCGAACGTCGTCACCCTGATCGTCGGCGACAACCTGCGCCGGTCCCTGCCCCTGGTGGCGGCGGCGGGGGCCGGGCTCCTCCTCGCCTGCGACGTGCTCGGCCGCCTGATCCGCTACCCCTACGAGATTCCGGTCGGCACCATGATGGGCGTCGTCGGCAGCGGCCTGTTCCTCTACCTCCTGCTGCGCCGGGACGCCCGCCGTGCCTGAGCTGCTCGCCTCCCTGCGCACGCGGCCCGGCCCGGTGCTGGCCCTCCTCGCCGTCGCCGCCGCGGCGGTGCTGCTCGCCTTCATGACGGTCGGGGCCAACGGCCGCTGGAGCTTCGTGCTGCCGTTCCGCGGCACCAAGCTCGCCTCGATGCTGCTCGTCGGCTGCGCCGTCGCGACCGCGACCGTGCTGTTCCAGACGGTGTCGAACAACCGCATCCTGACGCCCGCCATCATGGGCTTCGACGAACTCTACCGCCTGATCCAGACCGGGCTGGTCTTCGCCCTCGGCGCCCGCGGCCTCGGCCTCGGCGACCCGCGGCTGCTGTTCCTCGCCCAGACCGGCGCGATGGTGGTGTTCGCGCTCCTGCTCTACCGCTGGCTCCTGGGCCGGGACGGGCGCAGCCTGCACCTCCTGCTCCTCGTCGGCGTCGTGTTCGGGGTGTTCTTCCGCAGCCTGTCGCAGTTCCTGCAGCGGATGATCGACCCGAACCAGTTCGTCGCGCTCCAGAGCGGCTTCTTCGCCAACTTCAACAGCGTCCATCCCGAACTCCTCGCCCTCGCCGCCCTCGGGGTGCTGGCCGCCTGCATCGGGGTCTGGCGGCTGCTGCCCCAGCTCGACGTCCTGCTCCTCGGCCGCGACGTCGCGATCGCCCTCGGAGTCGACCACCGGCGCACGCTCACCCGCGTGCTGGTTCTCGTCGCGGTGCTGGTCTCGATCTCGACGGCGCTCGTCGGGGCCGGTGACCTTCCTCGGCCTGCTCGTCGCCAACCTCGCCTACCGGCTGATGCCGACCTACCGGCACGCCTGGGTGCTGCCCGCGGCGGCGCTGATCACCGCCGTCACGCTGGTCGGCGGCCAGCTCGTGCTGGAGCGCGTCTTCGCGCTCAACGCCGCCCTGTCGATCGTCATCGAGTTCCTCGGCGGCATCACCCTCCTGATCCTCCTCGCGAGGCGCGCCCGCTGATGTCCGAGACCCGACCGATGATCGAGGTGCGGAACCTCACCCGCCGCTACGGTGATTCCGTGGTCGTGGACGATGTCTCGCTGCGCCTGCCGGAACGCGCCTTCGTCTCGGTGATCGGCGCCAACGGCGCCGGCAAGTCGAGCTTCCTGTCGATGGTGAGCCGGCTCCTGCCGATGAGCGCCGGCCGGGCCTTCGTCGACGGCCTCGACGTGGCGTCGACCCCCGGGGACGTCCTCGCCCGGCGCCTCGGCATCCTGCGGCAGGAGAACGCCGTCACCGCCCGCGTGACGATCCGCGACCTCGTCGCCTTCGGGCGCTACCCGCATTCCAGGGGCCGGCTCACCGCGGCCGACCATGCCCACGTCGCGGATGCCCTCGCGTTCCTCGAACTCGAGCCGCTCGCCGACCGCTTCCTCGACGAGGTCTCGGGCGGGCAGCGCCAGCGCGCCTACGTCGCCATGGTGCTCGCCCAGGACACCGACTGCATCCTGCTCGACGAGCCGCTGAACAATCTCGACATGCGCCACGCCGCCGGCATGATGGGGCTGCTGCGCCGCGCGGTGGACGAGCGCGGCCGCACGATCGTGGCCGTGCTGCACGACATCAATTTCGCGTCCTGCTACTCGGACCAGATCGTGGCGATGCGCGACGGCAGGGTCGTCGCCATCGGGCCGCCGGAGGAGATCGTGACCTCCGAGATCCTGCACGAGGTCTACGGGATCGACGTCGAGGTGGTGACGGTCAAGGGCTACCGGACCGTGTTCTTCTACCGGTAGACGGGTGGGGCATCGCCCGGGTCGGAGAGGCCCGGGCGGTGGCCGGGAGGCGCCGGCCCGCGTCCGGACGTTGCGGTGCGTCCGCCACAGTCGCCGCAACACCGCGCGATCGCCCCGTCCGGTCCCGGCCGCGCGCGGCAGTCCCGGCCTCGCGCCCCTTCCAAAGGGGGGACGCACGCGGTATCGGTGTTCCGGAGATGAATCGGCGGCGTTCGACTTGTAGCAGAGATGAGAAGGTGGCCGTCCTTATCGTCGCTTTATAGAACTGATGGTAATGATGCCGACCAAGCAGATCGAAGATATTTTTCTGGCTGGCAAAATTTCAGCATCTGATCCGGACCGGAAGCGACGGGAAGCCCGGGGTGAGCGCATACTGCTTGTCGCGAATGTCCGCGTCGCCAGCCTTCAGTTGAGTTTCATCGAGCCGCTGAGGTCCGACGTCGAGGCCGGGCGCGTCGCGGTGGACTATCTCATCTGGAAGGAACTCGGCGCGCCCAGATCGGATCAGCGCAAGGAAGCGTCCGTTCTGGCGAGGATCGAGGGTTTCAGGCCGACCCTGATCGTCTTCTGCCGCTACAGCGAGCCGCATGCGCAGGCCATGGTCGAGTGGGCGGCCAGGAACGGTGTCCCGACGATCTTCCACATCGACGACGACCTCCTCGATGTTCCGACGGCGACCGGGTCGACGACCCACTCCCTCCACAGCGATCCGAAGAAGACGGGCACGATCCGCTATCTGCTCGACCATGCGACGCTCGTGTACTGCTCCACCGCGGCGTTGCTGAGAAGATTCTTCGGGGATGCGCCGCCCGGGCGGGCTCTGGCGGGCCGGATATACTGTGCGCACCCGATCCTGTCGGCTCCCAGGAGCGGTGGAGCGCCGGTCGTCGGGTACATGGGCACGCGCACCCATGCCGGCGACCTCGCCCTGGCGGTTCCCGCGCTCGCGCGCCTTCTCGACGCCGATCCGGCCATCTCGTTCGAGATCTTCGGGTCGATCGAGACGCCCGAGGAGCTCGACCGGTTCGGAGACCGGATCCGCCACGTTCCGCAGGTCGCCAGTTACGCCGAGTTCATGGAGAGGCTGGCGTCGCTGTCCTGGACGGTCGGTCTGTGCCCCCTCCTGGCGACGCCCTTCAACGCGATGAAGGCCGACACGAAGTGGGTCGAGTACACGGCCGCCGGCTTCGCCGTGGTGGCCTCGCACGGCACGGTGTACGACCGGTGCTGCGCGGATGGGTGCGGGCTCCTGGCCGGGACCGACGACGAGTGGTTCGCGGCCCTGCGCCGGCTCGTCGACGACCGGGATCTCCACCGCAGGACGGTCGCGGCCGCGCAAGGCAGGATCGAAGCGGACTACACGCCGGCCCAGCTTCGCGACCAGATGTGGTCGGTGTTCGAGACCGCGCGAAGGCTCGTGGCCTCCCCCGGCGGCGCTGCGACGGATGCCGGGAGCGGGGATCCCGTCGGCCGGGACGACCGAGCATCGCCGCGCATCGCTCCTGCCGAGAGGATCATGTTCGTTGCGAACTCGATGATCCCGAGTCTGCAACTCAGTTTCGTGACCCCGTTGCAGCCGCTCGTCCGGCAGGGGCGCCTCTCGGTCGGGTATCTGACCGAAGTCGAGATCTCCGAGCATTTCGGTCTCCAGTTCAGGGACGAGATCGCGCTCGAATGGACGCTCAGGCGGCTGACCGATTTCGGCCCGACCCTGATCGTCTTCTGCCGCTACAGCGGCCCGCATACGGCGAAGATCCTCGCGTGGGCGAGGAAGAACAGGATTCCAACGGTCTTCCACGTCGACGACGATCTTCTGAACATACCGATCGAGATCGGTGAAAAGAAATTCATCGCTCACAACCGGCCGGAGCGTCTCGAAGCGGTGCGTCTTCTGCTCGATCAGACCACGGTCACCTACTGCTCGACGCAGGCTCTCGGCCGGCGCTTCTTCGGCGACCGGCCGCCGGCCCGGGTGGTGTCGGGCGACGTGTACTGCGTCCACGAGGTCATGGCGCCCCCGACCACGGATCGGCCTCCGACCATCGGCTACATGGGCTTCGATCACGCGCACGACTTCCAGATCGTCCTGCCCGCGCTGATCCGTCTGCTCGACGCGCGTCCCGACCTGACGTTCGAGATGTTCGGATCGATCCCCGTCCCGGAGGAGCTCGGGCGGTTCGGCGAGCGGATCAGGACCATTGAACCGGTGCGCGACTACGACGCGTTCGCCCGGACGCTGGCCTCCCTCGGCTGGACGATCGGCATCTGCCCGCTCGCCAGGACCGCGTTCAACGAGGTCAAGGCCGACACGAAGTGGGTCGAGTACACCGCCTCGGGCTTCGCGGTGATCGCGTCGCGCGGGACGGTCTACGACCGCTGCTGCGCGGACGGCGGCGGGCTGCTCGTCGAGAGCGCGGACGAGTGGTTCGGCGCCTTCGAAACCCTCCTCGACGACAAGGCGGCGCATCGCGCGCAGGTCGAGCGGGCGCAGGACAAGCTGCGGCGGGACTACAGCCCGGAGCGGCTGCTCCGGCAGATCGCATCGGTTTTCGCACAGGCACACGCGCTGGGGGCGCAGAACGTGGCGAGAGAGAACGAGCCGTCGCCCGTTCGGGCCAACCTCGAAGAGGTCTTCGGGGCCGACGTGAAGGGATGGGCGTGGGAGACGGAGGCGCGCTCCGCCGACGCCGTGCCGCTCGAGGTCTGGTGCGGCGACACCCGGCTCGGATGGTGCGAGCGTCGCGTGCCGCGACCGGACGTCGACGCCCATGTCGAGAACTGGGGGCGGCCCAAGGGCTTCATGATGCCGGTCGGCTGCCTGGGCGTGCTCTTCCGGCTGCTGAACCGGCCCGAGGGCCTCCATCCGCGCATGCGGTTCTGCGACGAGGTGTTCTCGCTGCACGATTTCAGCCCGCATCTGAACAATCAGGCGGCGTTCCGGACCTTGCGGTCGGTGGAGGGCGTCCACGGCCTGCGTGTCGCCGACCTGTGGTGGGCGAGCAGCCGGCTGCTCAAGATCCGGACGCTGACGCCCGGGGAGAAGACCCCGCCGGCACCGCAGCCGACGCTCCTGCGCGCCTACCAGCCGCTGAGACAGGCCGCCGGCGGGATGGGCCTGATCCTCGTCGACGAACTGCCGCTCTCCGCCAAGGGCGACATTTATCCGGTCGGCGTCCGGACGCCCTACATGCCGCTCCTGCTCGTCGGCTGCAGCGACGGCGGGGAGATCTGCTTCACGGATCTCGTGCCGTTCCCCTCCCTCCTGCGGGGCGGGCTTCACGAGGCCGAGGTCGGAGCCCTGAGCGAGGAGGGCAGCGATCTCGACGGCTTCCGCCGCCTGAGCGACAACTACGCCGCCGAGTTCCTCGGGGCGGACGATCATCCGCCATCCTTCAGCCTCTCGGCGGTCGAGGTCGACCTCGCCGAGGCGATCGGGACGGAACCGCTCTTCGACCCGACCCTGCGCGACTGGCTCGCCACGATGCTGGGCGTGCCGGTCCAGGCGACCGGGGTGGAAGACCGCGTCGCGCGCGACCTCGGCGACCGGACCTTCGCGGATCACGCCGCGGCGGGCCTGGCGGAGATCCGTCCCGTCCCGCCGCGCGAGGGAGGGGCGCGCCTGTCGCTCCCGAGCGCGGCGGCTCCCACGGTCGCCGCCCTCGTCGCGCGGCGGGCGTCGCTCGCGGCGGGAACCTCGGTCGCCCCTCACCTCGTGCTCGATCCGGTCAACCCGTCGCACCGCTGGTTCGTCGCGATCCCGGAAGGCGGGCCGCTGATGCGGGAGCCCGGCCTGTCCGCCATCGCCCGCCGCAGCTTCCCGACCGTGTCGCAGGGCGAGGACACCGCGCCGCCGGGCGACCGCCTGCTGCCGCTCGCCATCGTGTTCCGGGATCTGGCGCCGCAGGCGGACACCGAACTCACCTTCCCGGTGCCGACGGACCGGGCCGAGATCCTGCCCGACCTGCCGGCGGCGGGCGCGCCGGCCGTGTCCGTCGTCGTGATGGTCGACGGCGGAGAGCCGGACCTGAGGAGCCTCCTCACCTCGATCGCCGGACAGGTGACGACCGGCGCCGTCGAGGTGATCGTCGGCGTCACGGTGCCGGAGTGGCACGCGATCTCCTATCGCCACCTGCTGTCCGAGATCCTGCCCGAGCGCTCCCAGCTCGTCGCCGGCCTGAACGGCGTCAACCAGAGCGAGGCGCTGAACCAGGCCGCGGCGAGGGCGGCCGGGGACGTGCTCGTCGTGCTCGAACCGAACGTGATCCTCCACGACCACCGCACGCTGGACACCCTGGCGCGGCTCGCCGGCACGGCGGGGGCCGGCACCATCGGCTGCATGGGGGTGAAGGCCAGGAAGCCCGGCGAGAAGCCGCTCGCCTTCAAGTCGGCCGGCTTCTTCCCGGGGCGGTGCGATTTCAGCGCGATGCCGGGTGTCAGCCTTCAGGAAGCGTCGTGCGACGCGATCCTTCCCCGGGCCGTCTACCCGGTGGCCGCCAACGCCTCCCAGTGCGTCGCCGTCTCCACGGCGGTCTGGCGCGAGGCCGGAGGTCTGAGCACGCGATACCTGCCGCGCCCGCAGGCCCTGGCGGATCTCGCCGCGAGGCTGGCCGAGGCGGGGCGCACCAGCCTGTGCACCACCCGGCTCTCCGTCTACGTCGGCGATGCCGGGACGCCGGGCCGCAGCCTGGACGTCTACACCTCGACGCAGGCCGGCCCGTGGCGGCTGCTGCCGGCCATCAGGGCCAGCACGGTGCTGAGATCCTTCTGACCGGTCGCGGATGATTCCGCCGAGGCACCGGGACATGCTCCTCCCGGGGCGGTCCTGCCGAAGGCGGTCATGAACCAGCGAGCGCGGTGACACCGGACGCCGCGCCCGCCGCCATCCCGACGCTCCCAAGCAGAGCCTCATCGCACCATGCGCATCCTGTTCCTCGTTCCGACCAAGCAGCACAAGTCCACCGCCGGCAGCCGCATCCGCTACGATCGCATCAAGGCCGAATCGGCGTATTTCGATGTCGTCGTTCAGTCGATGGACGAGGTGTCGAAGGCCGACCTGGATGCCTGCGAGGTCTGCGTCTTCTCGAAGACGTACTCGGTCGGTGCGATCTCGCTCGCCCAGACGCTTCGCAGGCAGGGCGTCGTCGTCGGCGTCGACCTGTTCGACGACTACTTCAGCCAGGGGGACGATCCGCGGCTGACGATCTTCCGGTCGTGGCTGAGGCGGTTCGGGCCGGTGTTCCAGTTCGCGCTGTGCTCCACTCCGACGATGCGTCGGGTGATCGCGGATCTCGCCCCCGAACTCCCGGTCCACATCGTTCCGGACCCCTACGCGGCGGTCGATGCGGCGACGGTCGCGGCGGCGGTCCCGCGCTCGCTCGAACGGTGCCGCAGCACCGGCGTCATCGACGTCCTCTGGTTCGGGATCGGCTCCAACCCGTTCTTCCCCGTCGGGCTGCAGGATCTGGCGGCCTATTCCTGGTCGCTCGCCGAACTCGCCGCCGGCCGCTACGAGGTCGCGCTCAAGGTGCTGACCGACGACGCGTCCCTGACCCCTGCCAACCTGATGCGCCTGAAGAACCTGCCGGTGCCCCACACGACGGAAACGTGGAGCGTCGAGCGCGAGCGGGAGGCCCTCGATCGGGCGCTCGTCGCCTTCATTCCGGTCAACGGCCAGTCGTTCAGCCGCGCCAAGTCGCCCAACCGCGCCCTGACGGCCATCTCCGCCGGCGCGCAGGTCCTCTCGCCCGGCTTCCCGCTGTACCGCGACCTCGACAGCCTGATCTACGCCGGCGCCGCGGATCTTCTCGCGGATATCGAGCGGGGAGAATGCCGGATCCACCCGAACCGGATCGGCGAGGTCCAGCGCGCGGTCGCGGGCGTCTCGGATCTCGACGCCATCCTGGTCGACCTGTTCCTGTTCCTGACGCGGCGCTCCCGGGCCGGCAGGCGGGCCGACCCTGGGGCGGCCGAGGGACATCCGGGCGCGACCGACGCCCTGCTGTTCGGCGTCGAGCAGGAGCGGCAGATGATCCATGCCGGCGCGGCGGCGAGCGTCATCCAGATCAAGTCGCCCTTCGCCCGCGTCGAGCGCGGCTACGACGTCCGCCTCGACCTTCGCAACGACCACCAGCTCGATCTGTGGATGAGGCCGGAGATGAGCCGGTACCTGGCCGAGCCCCTGAGGGCGAAGGTCTCCGAGCCCCGGCAGGTCGGCAAGCTCCGCATGGTCAAGCTCGACGACTGCGCCGAACTCCGGCTCGACCGGCCGCTCGCCGTGCCGCCCTCGGAGGGGCGCGACATCGTGTACGAGACCGCCGCTTATCGCAGCGCCCTGGCGGACCTCGTGCGGGTCTGCCGGCGGGCCTTCCCGTCCCTCGGCTTCCGCGTCGCCGGCCTCTCGGCCTATCAGGGCTCCGCCCGCGCGCAAGAGGGAGCGTACTGACCGATGAGCGCCGCCTTCCTGATCGAACTCAACCAGGACGTCGCCGTCTGCCGGCCGGTCGCGACCTTCTTCCGCGGCCTCGGCGAGACCGACCTGATCTTCCTCGTCACGTCGCGCTTCCGCAAGCGCGACGCCACCGGCCTGTGGTTCGCGGAGGTCGGGGAGACCGCCCGGCAGCTCGGCGCGACCCTGGTCGAGGTCGACACCGTCCTCGACGTCGTCAGGGCCCTCGCCGGCCGGTCCGGGATCCTGGTCTCGGCGAGCGAGTCCGACCTCGATGCCCACGCCTTCAACCACAGGGTCTTCCTCGCCGCGCCGGCGAGCTTCACCCGGGTCACCCTCCAGCACGGGCTCGAATGCCTGGGCTTCAACCACAACGAGGCGCACAACCGCGCCTTCGGCTCCCGCGTCGGCATGGCGTGCGACATCGCGGCGAGCTGGTTCCCGGTCGAGAAGCTGCACTCGCTGCGGCCCGACCAGAGAGCCAAGGTCGTGATGGTCGGCCCGTCCTTCGGCCTCGCGCACGCCCCGGTCTTCCGGCGGCCCTGGCCCTGGCAGTCGGGCACCGCCGAGATGCACGGGCTGATCTGCGAGAACCTGCACTCGGTGCGGTTCGGCCAGCGGGCGCGGCTGCAATTCGTCGATGCCCTGGTGGCCTTCGCGCAGGAGATCGGCACCGCCGGCGGGACCGCAGAGCTGCGCGCCCATCCGGGCGGCCGCTACGCGGAGAAGAACAAGATCGCGCTTCCGCCCAACGTCCGCCTCAACCGGGCCCCGCTCTACAAGCAGTCGCTCGAGAAGTTCACCTTCGGGATCTCCGCGCCGTCCAGCGTTCTGCTCGACATGGTGTGGGCGGGCATCCCGACCGCCGTGTGGACGAACGGCGGCGGCGACCTCGACATCGGCGTCTACGAGGGCCTCGCCGTGGTCTCGAGCGTGTCCGACTGGGTCGCCTTCGCCGAGGCGGCGACCCGGGATCCGGCGCCGTTCCTCGACAGGCAGCGGCGCTACGTGGCCGGGCTGGGCATCCCCCCCGACATCCCGGAGCGATACCGGGAACTCTACGATGTTGCAGTGCGGTCCGCCGCGTGATTCTGCTCGTCGAGACAACCCAGGAGCGAATCGATGAGTGAATGCGTGCTCGTCACGGGTGGAGCTGGCTTCATCGGGTCGCATCTGACGCCGCGTCTGGCGCAGGGCCGGCCACAGACTGGTCGTCCTCGACAGCCTTCATCCCCAGATCCATGGCGCCGACCCCGCCGTCCCGGCGCTTCCCCACGGCGCGACCTTCGTGAGGGCCGACATCCGTGACGGGGCGGAGGTGGCGCGGATCGTCCGGGAGACCGAGCCCGACCACGTCATCCACCTCGCCGCCGAGACCGGCACCGGCCAGTCGTGGGACGAGGTGCACCGCTACTGCGACGTCAATGTCGGCGGAACCGCCGCGCTGGTCGAGGCGATCCGGGGGCTGGCGCCGCCGCGCCTGCGTCCGCGCCGCCTCGTCCTCGCCTCCTCGCGGGCGGTCTACGGCGAGGGGGCCTACCGGGACGAGGCAGGGGGCCTGACCGTGCCGCCGGCCCGGCAGCCGGAGGACATGCGGCGCGGGCGGTTCGATCCCCTGGTCGACGGCGTCGCGCTGCGGGCCGTGCCGACGCCCGAGACCGTGCCGACGGCGCCGGCCTCGATCTACGCCTCGACGAAGCTCATGCAGGAATTCGTCGTGACCCAGGCCCTGCTCGGCACCGAGGTCGAGCCGGTCATCCTCCGCTTCCAGAACGTCTACGGGCCCGGCCAGAGCCTCAGGAACCCGTATACGGGGGTCCTGTCGATCTTCTCGAGCCAGATCCTCGACGGGCAATCGCTGAACATCTACGAGGACGGCAGGATCACACGCGACTTCGTGTATGTCGAAGACGTCGCGGACGCGGTGATGCTGGCGCTGACCGCGCCGGGCCGGCCCGATGGCGCGATCAACATCGGCAGCGGCGAGGCGACGACGATCCTCGACGCCGCCCGGGAACTGGCGCGGCTGCTCGGAGCGGACGGAACCGGGGTGGAGGTGTCGGGCCGGTTCAGGGCCGGCGACGTCCGCCACGCCGTGGCCGACATCCGGGCCGCCGCCTCGGTCCTCGGCTGGGCACCGCGCACGTCCCTCGCGGACGGCCTCGGCCGTCTCGTCGAGTGGGTGCGGAGGTCCCAGAGCGCATCCGGAGCGTGATCTCCATGCGTAGCAAATTCGCAGCACTCCCGTAAAAACCAGCGTCGTTCGCCAGACCGGCCCCAGTGTCGCCTGGAATGGCAGTGACCTTGCACAACAGCCGCGCGATCATCCCGACGTCCCGATCCGCGAATCACTGGAGGCACCATTCATGACCGGCACCAATGCGATCGCGGAATCGGCCGCTGGTGGGACGGTTGTTGAGGCAGCTCACTTCTCTGCGATCCGGACCGTGCGGACCGAGGCCGAGGCGCTGCTGCGCCTCTCGCGCGCCCTCGACGGCGAGATGAAGCCGGGTTTCGCCGCCGCCGTCGCCGCCATCCACGCCAGCCAGGGCCGGGTGATCGTCTCCGGCATCGGCAAGAGCGGTCACATCGGCCGCAAGATCGCCGCGACCCTCGCCTCGACCGGGACGCCGGCCAGCTTCATCCATCCCACCGAGGCCAGCCACGGCGACCTCGGCATGATCACGCCGCGCGACGTGGTCATCGCCCTGTCGTGGTCGGGCGAGACGCAGGAACTCGGCGACATCGTCAGTTTCGCCAAGCGCTTCGCCGTCCCCCTGATCGGCATCACCTCCAGCGCCGCCAGCACCCTGGGCCGCGCCGCCGACGTCCTGCTGCAACTGCCCCTGGTCAAGGAGGCGTGCCCGCACAACCTCGCCCCGACCTCGTCGAGCGTGATGCAGCTCGCGCTCGGCGACGCCCTCGCCATCGCGCTGCTGGAGCGCCGCGGCTTCTCGGCCAGCGACTTCAAGACGTTCCATCCCGGCGGCAAGCTCGCGGCCCGGCTCAAGACCGTGGACCAGCTCATGCACACCGGCGGCGAGATGCCGCTGGTCGATTGCGGGATCCCGATGTCGGAGGCGCTGCTGGCCATCATGGGCAAGCGCTTCGGCTGCGCCGGCGTGGTGGACGCGGACGGCCGCCTGATCGGGATGATCACCAACGGCGACCTGCGGCGGCACATGGGGGAGGACCTGCTGAACCAGCCGGTCGACGCGATCATGACCACGGCGCCGATCACGGTGGCCCCGGCGACGTTCGCGAGCGCGGCCCTGGAGGTGATGAACCGGCGGCGCGTCACCGCGATGTTCGTCGTCGACGAGCAGCATCCGATCGGCATCCTGCACATCCACGATCTTCTCAGCGCGGGCGTGGCGTGAGGGCTGCCGGAGCCTTGGCCCCCGCGGGGCAAGGGCCGATCCCGGCGTGACCGGAGGCTGCCGCCACCGGCACCCGGTGCCGGGCAGGCGCTCCGGGCCGGGGCGTGGGCCGGCCCGCCGCGCCGACCGCGTCGCGGGACCGCGCGGCGCGGGGCCTCACCCTGCGCGCACCCGAGTGAAGCCGATCTCCGCCTCGCGAGGCGATCCCGCAGGGACCGCCCGGAGCCGTCGATCGGAAATCGTATGACGAGACGACCAGCGAGAGGTTGTTCAGGACATGACTGACAAGCTGAAGATCTATGTCGGTTACGACAAGCGCGAGGACATCGCCTGGCAGGTCTGCAGAAGCTCGATTCTGCAGCACGCGGCCGAGGCGCCGGAGATCTACCCGCTGAAGCAGGACAGCCTGCGGGAACTCGGGCTGTACACCCGCCCGATGGACAAGGGAGCGGCGACCGAGTTCTCGCTCACCCGCTTCCTGACGCCCCACCTCGCCGACAGCGACGGGTGGGTGCTGTTCGTCGATTGCGACTTCCTGTTCACCACCGACATCGCCCGCCTGACCGCCGATCTCGATCCGGGCAAGGCGGTCTATTGCGTGCAGCACGACTACGTTCCCCGGACCAGCCAGAAGATGGATGGGCAGGTCCAGACGACTTATCCGCGCAAGAACTGGTCGTCGTTCATTCTGTTCAACGGCGCCCACCCTGCGGTCAGGACCCTGACGCCGCGGGTCGTCAACACGGAGAGCCCGGCCTATCTCCACCGGCTGTCGTGGGCCGACGACGACGCGATCGGCAACCTGCCGCTCGCCTGGAACTTCCTCGAGGGCGAGTACGACCCGCCGGCCGAACTCCCCCACGCGATCCACTACACGAATGGCGGTCCCTGGTTCCCGAACTGCCAGGACGTGGATTACGCGGACCTCTGGATCGCGGCGCGCGACCGGTACCTGAACTCGGTCAGCAGCACGGCCGCGTGACGACGTCGGATCCTCGACGAATCGCGACCTGACGGTCGGTCCCGGACCATCCGGTCCGGGACCGACCGTCATGCGAATTCCGATCGCCGACGTCGGAGTTGCGACGCCGGCGGCGTCTCATACGGTTTCCGATTGATCGCTTCGCGATGCGGAAACCGGCTTCGCTCATGCGTGCGGAGCAAAGCTCCGCCGCGCGGGCTGGTGATACGATGTCCGGAACTGATCGTCCGGACATCGTATCAGATCTGCCGCATGATCTCGGCGCAGGTCTGCTCGATGACCGGACCGAGGTTGGTCTTGCCGTCGAAGAACCAGTCGATCCTGCTGGCATCCCAGACCGGGCCGCTCGTGACGGCGTCCTCCGCGATGCCGCGAAGCTGGCGGGCGACCTGCTCGGTATCGAAGACGTCGAAGCTGTGGATGTTGCCGTGCAGCCGCGACAGGTTCTTGTTGGCGTAGGTGTTGGTCAGGACCCGCATCCCGGCTGCGGCCATCTCCAGAGGCGGATAGCTCGGATGGGGGGAGACCATGAACGACAATCCGATCATCGCGCGCGAGAGAAGGTCGCCGTATTCCCGCAGGCTCAGCCGGCCCCTGTTCTCCATGAGGCTGTCGTTCGGCAGGTCGGAGCCGTCGATCTTCTCGCCGATGGCGACGAACGTCCACTCGCGCCAGAACAGGGGATCGGATCTCTTGGCGGTATGGACGACGGCGTTGGCAAACTCCAGGCAGTTCCGGTGCGCCGACGGCCGCATGTAGATGAGCACGATCTTCTGCTTCGCGACGGAGCGGTCGATGTGCCTGACGATCTCCTCGTTCATCGGCGGCTTGTAGACGGCACCGGCGATGTCGTAGTCGTTCTTCGCGAAATATTCCTGCAGGATGGGCGTGTTGAAGATGGCGAAGAAGTCGTCCGCCTGTCTGTACGTGCTCTCCGCCAGGGCGGACCGGCTCGACCAGGCGTAGAAACCGCACTCGTAATCCTGGATCAGGTAGATGAATTTCTTCTTCGGCTGACCGAAGAACGTACTCTGCTGCCGTGCCAGCCGCTTCGCATGCGCGGCCGTCCACCACGCCGTCGCGATGAAGATGTCGGATTGCCGCAACGCCAGATTCTGGAAACGCCGCTGCGTGCCGTCGCTGTAGACGAATGAGGACTGGCCGTCGTCGTGCAGATCGGCGATCATCGCACCGGATTCCGGCACCAACTGATCGGAAAACTCGATGTCGGTCGCGATGATGCGAAAGTCGAACTGCTCGCCAAGCGCCTGCTTCAGGCCGAAGAAGATCCGCAGCGCCTCCGAGATGCCGGCGTAGCCGAGCATTCTCTCCGCGGTCGGAATCAGCAGATTCAGGCGCGGCCCGCGCGTGCGGGCTCGGGATGGCCGAGAACGGGAGAAGTTCCGGCATCGCGTGGCTGATCGGATCGGACCGCGTCTCGATCGGAAGCAGCCTCTGGTATTCCGTGACACCGAGGGAGTCGTCGGTTCTGCCGGCGTCGAAGCGCAGCCAGCGATGACCGCTCAGTTCGACGATGTAGAAGAACGACCGCTCGATCGCATGGGCGAGCGTGCCGTCGATCTGACCGGCTTCGGGTTCGAAGACGTGTTCCTCGAGGCGCAGGTCCAGCAACGGCTTGATGGCCCGGGTTCTGAACCAGAACATCGACCCGGTCGGCAGTTCCAGCAGCGTCTCGGGTGACAGGTCCATGGTGAACTTCGTCATCAGAGACACGAGGCCCTTGACCGACCTCAGGTTGCCGCCCCATTGCACCAGCGCCGAGACGGGCGGAAAGTCGTCGGGTGCGACGGCTCCGACGGTTTCGTCGTCGAACAACGACAGGATGGCGTTCATCTTCCCGGGATGCAGATTCGCGCCGACGAGATAGCGCCGCCACTGATCGAAGCCCCCGGTGTAGTGGGTCGACCGCTTGGTGTGGATATGCAGGGCCAGATCCACCTGCTCGATCTGGTCACGGTAGCCGACCAGCATCGGGGCGATGTCGCGACCGCGATTGTTGCAGATCCGGATCGTGTACGGGCAGGTGAGCGTCTCGGCGCACAGCTTGTCGATGTGGTAGAATTTTCTCGGCGTGTCGGTCGTGATGAAGACGTGGCACGGCTTCGGAATGCCGTTGATCAGCGGGATGAACTCTTCGAATATGTCGGGGTAGAAGGCATGAACGAAGATGCCCTTCGTCAGCGCCGAACTCGGTGACGCGGGAATCCTCGCTGGCACCGATCGCGAATGAACGGCTCGCGCCCGCTTCGCGTGGCGCAGGATCTCGCGCTCCTGATGGAACGGACGCCCGTCCCTGGAACCGCTGACGAGATAGTGGATCAGCGGATTGCCGCCCTCCGACAGGACGTCCGGGTTGAGCCTGAGATAGTCCTTCACGCTGAACAGGGGGTGGGTGTCGACCTGCTCCCTCCAGCCGAAGCGCAGGAAGTGCACCAGCGCGTTGTACCCGGCGCTCCTGACATCGTGCCGCGCCTCGTAGTAGAATCTGGTGCAGAACAGGCTGTGCGGATCGAGGTTGGGGTCGTCGGCGTCGAGGAAATGGCACAGCTCGTTGCCGTCGTAGGCATCGCCGATCTGACGTCTGTAGAAGGCCCGGTCGAACAGGGGATGGGGATCGACGTCGATCGGTGAGACCAGAAAATTCGTCAGCGCGTCGGAATGGGGAGGCTCGTAACCGGCGTCGCGGCACTGTTCGGCGAAGTAACCGAAGTCGAAGACGTGACAGAACGCATGGTTGCCGGAATGCCCGAACTTCAGGTAGTATTCCAGCGGGTTGACGTCGGCCGGAATGCCGGCGTTGTCCGCATAGAGCGCGGCATCGAAGATCGGGTTCGGGTTGCGCAGGAAGCTTTCCTGCTGCGTCAGGTAGTCGAGCAGCGGTTCCGACGTGACACCGTAGGTGTCGGCGTACCATTTGGCCCAGAAGGTCGGGTGGGTCTGACATCCCTGCCGCCACCCGGTTGAGAGATAGTGCTGCAGCGGGTGCTCCGCGGCGACGCCGTATCGCCTGCGGTACCACATCAGATCGATCAACGGGTGCGGCGACCGGCCTTCCTGCTCGCCGGCGATGCAGAAATGGGCGAACGCGGACATGCCGCTCTCAGCCACGTCCGTGTTCACCGTCAGGTAGAAAACCGGATCGAGGTAGGGAGTCGGTGAAATGTTCGCCGCGTCGCCGTGACGATGGAAATGCGCGACCGCGCTCTCCAGGTCCGTGAAATGGATGCCGACCTGTTGAGCGTACCATGATTTGTCGAACAAAAATTCAAATGATTTGCTGCTATAATTATCGTCGGTATTTGTCATCAATTCGGTCTCCCGGCCTTGTATTTGATATTGAGGCGGAATGTTGGTGACTTCGATGCATTATTCTGTTTCGTATATATCCAGACCCATGCGGATACAAGCGATCGAGGCACGCGCGGACCGCGCCGCGAAGTGTTCGCGTCGTCCGCACTGTCCCGGTGATGCCGTCCCGGCGGCCGGTCGGGCGCCGCCGGTTCACGCCGGCTTCACGAACTTGCACTTGCCCCGGCAGGACCACGGCCCTTCCACCCCGACCTCGGCGCAGAACGCGTCGACGGCGCGGGTGACGCCGGGAAACCGCCCGCCCTGGCTGTCGTAGTCGTCGGCGACGAACAGGCCGCCGGGGCGCAGGACCGGCCACCACGCCCGCAGGTCGGCGGCCACCGACGCCTCCTCGTGGCCGGCATCGAGATGGATCACGTCGGCGGTGACGCCGCGCAGCACCATCAGCTCCGCGGCGTTCACCGAATCGAGCGGCAGCGGCACCACGCGGTCGGCCATGCCCTCGCGCAGGACGTTGGCCAGGAAGGTGCGGTACAGGCTCGGGTAACCGTTCTCGGTGGCCAGTTCGGCGAACAGCTCCGCGTCCGCCCAGTGGTCGACGGCGCCGAGCCAGGTGTCGACCGCGATCACCGTGCCGGCGACGCCGTGCTCCGCCATCGTCCTGGCGAGGTGGAGGGCGCTCGCCCCCTTCCAGGTTCCGACCTCGACCACCACGCCGGGGCGGAACTCCGTCACCGCCTCGTCGAGATAGGGGTGGACGCTGCGCCAGCCCTGGAGGTCGAGGGGACGCAGGTCCTTCGGCGGATCGGCGAAGGGGTCGCGGCCGTGCCACAGCGCGGCGATGATGTCGGTGCGGGTCATGTCTCGGTTCGAAGTCCATGGGGTAGGCCGGCCCGGGCCTGCGCGTAGAGCGCCTCGCAACGGTCGAGCCAGCGGTCGCGGGTGAACAGGCGCAGGACGCGGTCGCGGGGGACCGGGCGCGGCACGGCGAGCGCCGCGCCGATCGCCCGCGCGAGGCCAGCCTCGTCGCCGGGGGCGACGAGGTGCCCGGCCTCGCCGACGATCTCGGGCACCGCGCCGGCGGCGAAGCCGGCGACCGGGAGGCCGCACGCCATCGCCTCCACCGCCGCGAGCCCGAACGGCTCGTCCCAGCACGGGGTGGACAGGAAGACCGAGGCGCGGCCGAGCTCGGCCGCGAGCGCCGCGCCGCCGAGGTGGCCGCCGTAGCGGACCGGCCCGCCGATCAGCGGCGCGACCCGAGCCTCCCAGTAATCCGGCTCCTCGACCGGGCCGTACAGGGTGAGGGGAAGGCCCGCCCGTCGCGCCGCCGCGACCGCGAGATGCGTCCCCTTCACCGCCGCGATGCGCCCGCACCACGCGGCGCTGCCGTCGCCCCGGTCCCGGTAGGGCCAGGACGCGGGATCGATGCCGTTGTGCAGCACCGAGACTTCCGGCGGCGCCCCGTCCGGCCACCACGCCCGCAGATGCGCCAGCGAGGTCGCGGTGATCCGGTGCGCCGGCGCGGGGCTGTCGTGCACGAACCAGCGCAGGGCGTCGTAGGGCGGCACGTGCAGCGAGGTGACGGCCGGCAGACCGGCGAGGCGGCGGCGCTCCAGGGGGAGGCGGCTCAGGCTGTTGTTGTGCAGCACGTCGAAGCCGCCCGCCGCGATCCGGTCGCAGGCGGCGGCGTAGCCGGCGTCGACGTGGGCCCTGAGGCCGGCGTCGCCCCGGTGCTCCATCCCCGGAAACGCGGCCTCGTGATGGATCGGGATCACCGGGTCGAGGGTGAAGCGCCGGTCGCTGTCGCCGGAGGCGAACAGCACGACCTCGTGGCCGCGCGCCGCGAGCCCGTCGGCGAGGTGCCAGCAGACGCTCTCCATGCCGCCGGCGAAGGGCGGCGCGATCGGATGGCGCAGATGGGCGAGGAGGGCGATCCTCACGCCGGCTCCTGCTCCGCGGCCGTGAGGGCGCGGATGACCGAGGCCGAGTTGGTGTAGGGCTGGTGGCTCTGCTGCCCGGTGAGGGCGAGATCGTCGGCGCCGGGGCGGCGCAGGATGCGGATCGGCCGGTCGGGCGTGTCGTCGATCAGGCCCATGACGCGGAACGCGTGGAGCCAGTGGCCCATGGTGCGGTAGCCCCACTTGGCCTCGAACAGCTCGGCGTTGCGCACCACGCTGTCGAGGTGGTGGACCGGCGGCATGTGGTGCGGGTGGTACTGGTGGTAGGCGAGCCCGCCCTTCATCCAGGCGATCGGCACGCCGCGCTGGTCGAGGATCTTGCCGAAGTCGGTGTCCTCGCCCCCGTAGCCCCGGTAGCGCTCGTCGAACCCGCCGGCCTCGAGGAAGGTGGCGCGCCGGATCGCGAAGTTCAGCGACCAGAAGCAGCGGTAGTCGTGGCACAACTCGATCCCGGAGGCCGGGGGCCCGCGGCGGTCGGAGTGCTTCTCCGCCACCGCCGCGAGGTCGGCGTAGCGCCAGTCCCCGGCCGTGGCGTGCTCGGGCAGGTGCAGCACCTCGCCCATCAGCAGGCCGTCGAGGGCGGCGAGGCCCTGCGCGTAGTCGGCGACGAGGTCGGGCGCGGGAATGCAGTCGACGTCGAGGAACACGACGGCGTCGCCGGCCGCTTCCGCGACGCCGCGGTTGCGCGCGGCGGCGAGCGGCAGTTCGGCGCCCGGTACGAGGATCTGGCGGACCGGGAACGACGCCTCGGGCAGGTCGTAGGGCGCGTCCTGCATCACCGCGACGATGAACTCGGCGGGCGGCCGCGTCTGGCGCTCCAGGCCGACCAGCACGTTGCGCAGGTGCGCCGGCCGTCCCCTGGCCAGGGTCACGACGGATACGGTGGACATGGCTTTGCTCGGGCTCCGGGGGGGCGATCGGGAGGGGTTGCGCTCAGCCGGCGACGACCCGGAGCGGCGCGGGCTCGGCCGCGCCGCGCCAGAGGTCGTCGGTCAGCCCTTCGAGCCAGCCGGCGGCGCGGGCGGCGGCGTCCGGCGCGTAGAGGCTGCGCAGGCTCGCTCCGTCGAGGGCGCGGGCGCGGGCGAGGAGGTCGCGCCAGCCCTGGAGGTCGCCGGGCCAGACCGGGGCCCGGACGGCGGCGCCGAGGCGCACCAGGGCCTCCGCCTTGCGGGTCTGCTCGCCGAAGTAGCGCCATTCCGGCATCACGATCAGCCGGCCGCCGACCCGGGCGACCTCGTGGACGGTGTTGTCGCCGGCCGACGCGACCACGATGTCGGCCGCCGCGAGGTAGTCGGTGACCGAGGGCACCCAGCCCAGCTCGCGCAGGTTGGAGAAATCGGTCTCGTGGCCCTCGCGATGGGTCGGGCCGAGGGTCAGCCACAGGGCGTCGGGGGCCGCGCGGGCGGCCACCGTCAGCGGCGCGTAGGGCGTGCCGCTGCCCCCGCCCCCGGTGACCGCGACGACGATCTCCCGCTCCGGGTCGAGGCCGAGCCGGGCCCGCGCCTCGGCCCGGTCGGGCACCCGGTCGACACTGGTGCACAGGCCGCCGCTGTAGAAGGTCCGGGCGCGCAGCGTTGCGGGGTAGTCGTCCTGCTCCAGCCGCTCGTCGAAGGGCGCCAGCATGCCGACGCAGGCCTCGTAGGCGCCGACATGGCCGATGTCGGCGCGGTCGCCGTGCATGCGGATCTGCACCGCCGGCACGCTGGCGATGCGGGCGAGCAGCGCGATCTCGGCCGAGACGTCGACCACGAACAGCCCGACCTCGCGCTCGTCGAGGTGGTCGATGATCCGGCGCATCGTCCCGCGCATCTCGGCGAGGCCGAGGGGGACGCAGTGCATCACCTGCGGGGTCGGCTCGGCGTAGAGGCGCGGCGTCGGCACCGCGGCGCCGATCATGTTCGGCAGGGCGACGATCTCGATGTCGCGCGGGAAGCCGTCGAACAGGTGCGGGCCGGCGGTCAGCACCGAGACCGGGCGGTCGCGGGCGAACTCGGCGGCCACCGCCATCGTGCGGTTGGCGTGGCCGCGGCCCTGGTGGTGGACGAAGAACGCGATCGGCTTCTTCATGGCTGTGGGTGACTTCGCAAGGCTCGGGTCAGGAGAACAGGGCGTCGGGCCGCAGGGCGGCGGCGATCTCGGGGGCGGTCGGGGAGCGCAGGAGGCGGATCTCCGGCGCGTCGGCGTCCCACTCGATCAGCCCGGCGGCGCGGAACTGGCCGAGCCAGTAGGTCATGCACCAGCGGCCGTGCCGGGCCCGGAACCGCGCGGCGTTGGCGAGGATCGGCGCGAAGTGCTGCAACGGCGGCACGTGGACCGGGTGGTGCTGGTGGTAGGCCCGCGCCCCCGCCACCCAGTAGGTCGCCAGCCCGGTCGCCGCGAGGCGGGCGGCGAGATCCGTCTCCTCGCCGCCGTAGCCGGCATAGCCCTCGTCCATGCCGCCGACCGCGCGCCACGCCCGCGCCGGCAGCCCGAAGGACAGCCCCCAGAGCTGTCCGGCATCGGGCTCGCGCCTCACGCCGGCCTCCGGCACCGGGGGCCGGGCCGGGTGGGCGCGGCCGAGCCGGTCGAGGGCCGCGTCGTCGTCGGCGTCGCCCGCCCCGGGCGGCAGGTAGAGCACCTCGCCGAGCAGCAGGCCCCCGGCACGGGACGCCGCCTGCGCGTAGGCCCCGACGAGGCCGGTCCCGGGGATGCAGTCGACGTCGAGGAAGATCAGCAGGTCCCCGGCCGCCGCCTCCGCGGCCCGGTTGCGCGCCCCGGCGAGCGGCATCGGCTCGCCGGGCACGTGCAGGTGGCGCACGGGGCAGCCGGGATCGGGCAGGCCGGGGGCCGGCTCCGGCTGCATCCAGGCGATCACCAGTTCGCGCGGGGCGACGCTCTGCCGGGCCAGCCCCCGCATCAGGTTGCGCAGCCGGTCGTCCCGGCCGCGCACCAGGGTGAGCACGCTCGGCGGCGAGCCGGCCGTGACTTCGGGATGCGTGACCTCAGGAGGCATGCGCCAGCATCCGGCGGAAATGCGCGACGCCCTCGATGATGCCGCGGGCGTGCGAGGTGCGGGCGACGTAGGAGTGGCGCAGGGCGGCGTGGCTCGCGAGGTCGTCGGAGTAGTTCGCCACGATGATCGCCTGGACCCGGGCGCGCAGCATCTCGAGGTCGTTGCCGGAATCGCCCGCCACGAACACCGCCCGCTCCGGCAGGCCGTAGAGGGCGCGCACGTGGTCGACGGCGGTACCCTTCGAGGCCGCCTGCGGCAGCACGTCGAGGTAGCGGCCGTGGCTGTGGATCACGCCCGCCGCGAGCCCCGCCTGCGCGAGACGGGCGCGGACCCGCCGGGCCGCCGCCGCGTCGGCGAAGTAGCTGAGCTTGTGCGGGCGCTGCTCCAGGGGTCCCTGGGGCCGGAGCCCGTCGAGGTCTGCCAGCGCGGCGCGCACCGCCCCCCGCTCCCAGCCGGCGGAGACCGCCCGCCGCCACGCGGCGTCGGCCGAGTAGGTCACGCCGTTGGCATCGAGGTGGTGGATCTCCGAGCCGACCGAGGTGATCATCACCTGCGGGCGCGGGCTCGCCTGCTGCTCCAGCACCGCCATCGCGCTGTGGAACGACCGGCCGGTGGCGACGCCGAAGGCGAGGCCCGATTGCCGGCTGTGCCAGCGCCGGAAGGTGCCGAGCGCCGCCTCGCACCCGACCAGGGTGTTGTCGATGTCGCTGATCAGGAGCTGTCGCGGCCGCCGCAGGGGCGGCTCGGGCGCGAGGAGCGCGCGCAGCAGGGCGTGGTAGCGCGCGGCGTGCCGGTCCCAGTCGTAGGCCGCCGCCGCCCGCGCCCCGCCGGCGACGCAGCGGGCGTAGAGGGCGGGATCGCCGAGGATGCGCAGGCACGCCGCGGCGATCGCCTCGGGGGCGCGCGGGTCGACCAGCAGTCCGTTGCCGCAGGTCTCGACGATGTCGTTGGGACCGCCGCTGTCGGTGGCGACGAGCGGCAGGCCGGCGGCGGAGGCCTCCAGCAGGGTCAGGCCGAAGGGCTCGTTGAGGGCCGGGTTGACGAACAGGCCGCCGCGCTCGCGGGCGTGGGCGTAGATCGCCGGCACGTCCTCCGGCCGGTGGGTCTTGGGGTAGGCGACCCGCCCGTAGAGGTCGTAGCGGTCGATCAGCACCAGGAGGTCGCGCATCGTCGCGGCCATGTCGCCGTCGAGGGCGTCGATGTCCTCGCGCGTGCCGGCGACGATCACGAGGTTGGCCCGCGCCTGGAGCGCCGGGCTCTCGCCGTAGGCCCGCACCAGCGCGGCGAGGTTCTTGCGCGCCACCGGCCGGGCCAGCGCCAGCAGCGGCGGCCGGCGGGGATCGTGCAGGAACCGGTCGATCGTCGCGTCGACCCGCGGCTCGGGCCGGGCGGCGGCGAAGCGGGCGAGGTCGCTGCCCGGCGGCAGGACGCGGGCGCGGCCGGGATCGTAGGAGCCGTAGCCGGCGTACTGGACCTCCGCCTCGTCGCGCGACGAGGCGATGACGAGGCGGGCCCGCGCCAGCGCCGCCTCCTCGGTCGCGATCCGGCGGGCGAGACCCTGGCGGCCCACGGCCGCTTGGCCCGCGACCTCTTGGCCCTCCGCCCCGCCGAGCATCGCCGCCTTGACCCGGCCGAGGGAGTGGGCGGTGAACACGAACGGGATGCCGAGCCGGTCCTCGACGATCGCCGCGACGGCGGCGGCGTCGGCGTAATGGGCGTGGATGAGGTCGGGTGCGCGCTCCTGCGCGGCGATCCAGGCGACGAGGCTGGCCGCGTAGCTCTCGACCTCCGCGTGCATGTCCTCCTTCGTGCGATAGCCCGGCGACGCGCTCGCGAGCCGGACGAGCGTGACCTTGTCGCCGATGCGCTCTTCGGGCACGGCGTAGTCCGGGCCGGGCGGGCCCTGGAACAGGCGCGTCGCCACGACGATCCGCGCGACGCCGCGATCCTGCGCCGAGGCGGCGACGAGGTCGAGCAGGTAGCGGATGTGGCCGCCGGTGTCGGCAGTCAGGCCGTAGACGACGTCGCTGCCGCGCAGGCAGCCCTGCAAGGCGACATGCAGGACGAACATCAGGCAATCGCCGTGTGTATAGAACAATACGAATCGAACGAGGTATCCTCAGTGATCCGTGTCGCCCAGGTGGCTCCGAACATTTTCCCCATACCCCCAGAGCATCACGGCGGGACCGAGCGCATCATTTACGACCTCAGTACGACGCTGCGAAGCTTGGGCGTGGAGGTAACGCTGTTCGCGCCGTCCGACAGTGCGACAGACTTGCCTCGCGTCGGCGCCCATCCGAGCCTCGCCGCGCTGGAGCGCGCGCACGGGCGCGTCGCGCCCGGGGTGCCGGCGGCGCTCGACGCGCTGCAACTGGAGGCGCTGCGCCTGCGGCTCGACGCCTTCGACATCGTGCATTGCCACGGCGAGTTCGCCCACGCGGTGCTCCTCGGCGCGCGGCGCCGCCGCAGCCTGACGACGGTGCACTGGCGCGTGGACGAACTCGACCGCCGGTTGTTCTTCGCCGGCTTCCCCGACCTGCCGGTCGCCGCGATCTCGGCGGCGCAGCAGGCGGGCATCCCGGAGGCGAACCGCGCCGGCATCGTCCACCACGGCATCGCCCGCGACCGCTACGCCTTCCGGGCCGAGCCGGACGGGCACGTCGCCTTCGTCGGCCGCATGACCGACCAGAAGCGGCCCGACACCGCGATAAGCGTCGCCCGGGCGGCGGGCCTGCCGATCCGGCTCGGCGGCACGGTCGACGTCGGCAATCCGGACTATTTCGAGCGCCGGGTGAGCCCGCTGCTCGGGCCCGACGCGACCTATCTCGGGCCGGTGGACGACGCCCGGAAGGGCGCGCTCCTCGGCAGCGCCCGGGCGCTGCTGTTCCCGATCGACTGGCCGGAGCCGTTCGGCCTCGTGATGATCGAGGCCATGGCCTGCGGCACCCCGGTCGTCGCCTGGAACCGCGGCTCGGTCCCGGAGATCGTCGAGGACGGGGTGACGGGCTTCGTCGTCTCCTCCGAGGAGGAGGCGGTCGCGGCGCTGGGGCGGATCGGGGGAATCGACCGCGCCGGGGTTCGCCGCCGCTTCGAGGAGCGGTTCACCGCCGAGCGCATGGCGCGCGACTACCTCGCCCTCTACCGGCGGCTCCTGGCCGCCTGAAACCATGATCGGACCCACCCGTCCGGACACGGTTCCGTCAGCCCGCGCGGCGCAGAGCCTTGCTCTGCGCGCCCTCGGGCGAAGCCGTCGCCGTCGCGATCCATCGGACATCGCATGATGCGCACCGCCCTTCTGGCCTGGGACTACCCGCCCGCTCCGAGCGGCCTCTCGACCGCGGCCCGGGAGATCGCCGAGAGCCTCGCCGCGGCCGGCGCCGACGTGACGGTGTTCACCCTCGACCGGGCCGGCGACGAGCGGGTCGGTGGCGTCACGGTCGCCGGCCTCGCCCTGCCGGCGGGCGGCGGCCTCGCGCGCCTGCGGCTGTGGGGTTCCGCCGGGCACCTCGCCGCGCCGCTCGCCTTCCGCCGCGCCGTCCTCGCCGCCCATGCCCGACGGCCCTTCGACGTGGTCGAGGCGACGAACTGGTACGCCCCGGCCGCCCTGCTCGCCGGACGCCGGGACCCGCCGCTGGTGACGCGCAGCTCGACCCCGGCGGCGTTCACCCGGGGCACTCCCGCGTCCCTGCGCGACCGCCTCGACGGCTGGAGCGCCGACGCCCTGGAGCGGCGGCAGGCGCGCGGCAGCGCCGGCCTCATCGCCAACACCGCCGGGCACGGCGCGGTGATCGCGCGGGTCTACGGGCTCTCCGGCCGGCAGCCCGCCGCGGTGATCGGCCTCAGCCTGCCGCCGGAGGTCGCGGCGGGCGCCGCCGGCGCCGCCTATCCGGAGGCCGACGCGCCCGTGCGGCTGCTGTTCGTCGGGCGGGCGGAGGCGCGCAAGGGCTTCGACGCGCTCCTCGGCGCGGTCGCGATCCTCGGCGGGGAACAGGCGCGCGGGGCGCTCCCGCCATTCCGGCTCGACCTCGTCGGGGTCCCACCGGGCGACCTGCCGGCGGACCTGCCCGAGGCGGCGCGCGCCCGCATCCACGCCCGCGGCCGGGTCGACGCCGCGGCCCTGGCGCGGGCCTACGGCGACGCCCACGCGGTGCTCGCCCCGTCCCGCTACGAGAGCTTCGGCCTCGTCTACCAGGAGGCGCTGGCCTACGGCCGGCCGGTGGTGGCCTGCGCCGAGGATGCGAGCGCCCGCGCCTTCGTCGGCGATCCCGGCGCCGGCCCGCTCGCCCGCGAGGCGTCCGGTCCGGCCCTGGCCGAGGCGCTGCGCCCGCTCCTGCGCGATCCCGCCCTGCGCCGCGCCTACCGCGCCCGCGCCCTGGCGGCGGCCGGCCGCTTCGGCCGGGCGAGCCTCGGCCGCGAGACCCTGGCGCTCTACGAGGAGGCGATCCGGCGGGCCCGAACGGCGTGATCCGATTTTCGGACGATCAGTTCCGACAATCGTATCAGCCCGCGCGGCGGAGCTTTGCTCCGCACGCATGAGCGAAGCCGATGTCCGCCTCGCGTCGCGATTGCTCCGCAATCGCCGCGATCCCGCAGGGATCGCCTGAAGCGATCAATCGGAAATCGTATGAGGCCCCTCGCAAGCCCCGATCCTCAGCCGCGGTAGGGGCGCAGCAGCGCCTCCTCCTCCTCCGGCCGCCCGCGCCCGGGATCGAGCGCCTCGTAGCGCCGCGAGCGCGCCCGGACATGGGCGAGGCTCAGGCGGTGCTCGATCGCCCCGTGCAGGGCGATGAGGCTGCGCGGCCAGCCGCCGTCGAGCACAGGCCGCTCGTGCACCCGGCCGGCATAGCGCAGGTCGGCGCGGTTCAGCCGGTACTGCACGTCGGGGTAGACGTCCGAGAGGAGTCCGCCGACGCGGTTGCGCCGGGCGAGCCCGACCGACAGGACGTCGCCGGCCCCGGCGAGCGCCGCGAGGGCCGGCAGCAGCCGGGCGGTGGCGGGGTCGATCCCCTCGTCGGCGTCGAGCTGAAGCATCCAGGGATGACGGGCGAGGGCCTGGAGGGCGTTGCGCTGGGCGGCGAAATCACCCGCCAGCGGCCGGGCGGCGACGCGCACGCCGTCCGCGGGAAACCCCACGACCGGCACTGCGCGGGCCGCCGCTCCCGGGCCGTCGAGCAGGATCGCGACGTCGTCGGTCCAGGCGGCATGGCCCGGCAGGGTGGCCAGCACGGAATCCCGCTCGGCCGGGCGGCAGATCAGGCCGAGGGAGACCGGGCATCGCGCCGCGCCGTCGAGCGCGAACAGTCCGGCCCGCGGGGTGCGCTCGCTGTGCGGGTGGCGCAGGGCGTCGCGATCCTCCGGTCCCAGCGGACGAACGCCCCGCCCGAGCCGGGTCGCGGCGCTGCGCAGGGTGTAGAGGTCGAGGCCGTAGGGCGCGTCCGGGTCGGGCACGAAGGCCGCTCCGGCGAGACGCCCGGCGAGGTCCCGCCAGCACGGGTCCGGGTCGGCGTCGCGCTCGGTCAGGACGCCGCAGGAGCCGCAGGCGAGCGGAAACGCGCGCAGGCTCCCGTCCGGCGCGGCGAGGCGCCGGGTGGTCGGCGCGAGCATGTCGGCCGCGCAGACGAAGCACCGGCGCATGGTCGTCACTCCCGGGATTGCGAGGAGCGCCGCGGGGTCTGGTCGCGGGTGGGCCGGCGCCATACCTGAGCGGTTCCTGCCTCCCCTTGCCGCACGTGGACGCCTCCGTCGACTCCTCCTTCCCCTCCGGCGGCCCGCTCGCTCCCTCGGACGCCTCCCTCGCCATCGTCGGCAACGCCCCCGGAACCGGCGGGGCCGCCGCGATCGACGCCGCCGCCTGCATCGTGCGCTTCAACAACGCGCCGGGCTTCGAAGACGGCACCGGCGCCCGCGTCACGCACCTCGCCCTGGTCAACCGCGGCGGGCAGATGCGCGAATGGCTCGACGACCCGCGCTTCCTCGACCGCCCGGTCGTCCGGCGGGCGCGGGCCTTCATCCTGCCGTTCCCGATGCTGCCGGAGGAGCACAACCGCCCCGAGCCCGTGTGCTGGACGCGCGAGGCGCTGGCACTGCTGCGCCCGCTCGGCAAGCCGGTCCACATCCTGCCCGAGGCCCTCCATGCCGAGGCGCGGCGCCTGCTCGGCCCCCGCACCGCCGGCCGGCCGAACCCGAGCACCGGCTTCCTCGTGACGCTGGCGCTCCTGCTCGCGCGCTCCGCGCGGTCCGGTCCGGTCGCCGCCCACGGCTTCGGCTTCGCCGGCTGGTCCGGCCACCCCTGGGCGGCCGAGCGCGCCTGGTTCGCCGACGCCGCGGCGGCGGGGCGGATCCGCCTGCACCCTCCGCCGTCTCAAGGATGATCCCGCCTCCATGCCCACGCTGATGACCGTGCTTCGGAGCGGCGGCCGCTACGACGCGACCTGGGTCGAGCGCCTCGCCCGCGGGGTGCGCCGCCACGCCCCGGCCTTCGACCGGATCCTCTGCCTCACCGACCTCCCGCTCGCCGTCGCGGGCGTCGAGCGGGTGCCCCTCCGGCACGGCTGGCCGGCCTGGTGGGCGAAGATGGAGGCGTTCCGCCCCGGCCTGACCGCGGGCACGACTCTCCTGTGCGACCTCGACACCGTGTTCACCGGGCCGGCCGACGCCCTGGCCGAGCCCGGCCTCGCCGCGATGGAGGACTACTTCCACGAGGGCCGGGTCTCGAGCGCGCTGCTGCGCTGGAGCGGCGACCAGCTCGCCTTCGTGTACGCGGCGTTCGCCGCCGAGCCGGAGCGCTGGATGACCGCCGGATCCTGCGGCCCCGTCCCCAACGCCGTCCACGGCGATCAGGTCGTCATCGACCACCTGCTCCGCCGCACCGGCGTCGGGCCGGGCTTCCTTCAGCGGCTCCATCCGGACCTGCTCGACTTCTACGACCCCCGCCGCGAGGAGCACGGGCCGGTCGTGGTCTTCATCGGCGACGCCAAGCCGGACGCCGCCGCCGGCCCCCGTCCGCGCGGCGTGGGCCGGGGCCTGAACGGGGCTCGCACCGGCGCTTGAGGCGGGCCGCCGCCCCGGGGCATTGTCGGGCCACGGGGCGGGTGTCGCACCGGCAGGGGGATCCATGGCGAGACGCGACCGGGTCGGGGCAGCGGGCGAGACGCGGCAGCGTCCGCCGGCGGAGATCGTCCACGCCGAGGAGCTGGCGCGCCTGCGGGCCGAGGACACGGCGCCGCGCCCGCCCGGCTGGGGGCTCTCGCTCCAGGGGGTGAAGCGCTTCATCTGCGGCGACGCCCCGGGCACCGCGAAGGTGGTCTGCTCCCCGGCGCTGGTCGAGCGCGCGATGGTGACCCTCGCCACCTCCCGCGCCCTCCTGCTGATCGGCGAGCCGGGCACGGCCAAGAGCCTGCTGTCGGAACTGCTCGCCGCCGCGATCAGCGGCGGCTCGACCCTGACGATCCAGGGCGGCGCCTCGCTCACCGAGGACCAGATCCGCTACGGCTGGAACTACGCGCTCCTCGTCGCCGAGGGCCCGAGCGAGCGCGCCCTGGTGCCCGGCGCCCTCCACCGCGGCCTGCGCGAGGGCCGCATCGTGCGCTTCGAGGAGATCACCCGCTGCCCGCTGGAGGTGCAGGACAGCCTGCTCTCGGTCCTCTCCGACCGGGTGCTGGCGGTGCCGGAACTGACCGGCGAGGCCGGCATGGTCTATGCCCGCGAGGGCTTCAACCTCATCGCCACCGCCAACACCCGCGACCGCGGCGTCAACGAGATGTCGGCGGCGCTCAAGCGCCGCTTCGGCTTCGAGACCGTGTTTCCGATCGCCGACCCGGCGGCCGAACTGGAGCTGGTGCGCCGGGAGGCGACGGCGCTGCTCGCCCGCTCCGGGGTGCCGCGCGCCCCCGATCCCGACGTGCTCGACCTCCTGGTCACCTGCTTTCGCGAGCTGCGCGAGGCGGTGGACGAGGAGGGGACCGGCCTCGAGAAGCTGTCCTCGGTGATGAGCACGGCGGAGGCGGTCAGCGTCGCCCACGCCATCGGCGTCAAGGCGCACTTCCTGCGCGGCGATGCCGGGCGGCCGGAGGACATCGTCGCCTGCCTCGCCGGCACCGCCGCCAAGGACGACGCCGAGGACCTCGCGCGCCTGCGCCGCTACCTCGACCAGCGCGTCGGCCGCCGCGAGGGCGAGGCGTGGCGCGAACTCCACGCCGCGCGCCACCTGCTCACCCCGCAATGAGCGGGCCCGGAACCGGCGCCCTCGCGGTCGTCGGCGTGCGCCACCACTCGCCGGCCTGCGCCCGGCTCGTGCGCGGCACCATCGCGCGGCTGCGACCCGCCTTCGTGCTGGTCGAGGGGCCGGCGGACTTCAACCCGCACCTCGCCGACCTCGCCCTCGACCACGCGCTGCCGGTGGCGATCTTCTCGTTCCGGGCCGACGCGCGCGGCAGCGCGGCCTCCTACAGCCCGTTCTGCGCCTTCTCGCCGGAATGGGAGGCGCTGGCCGCCGGCCGCGCGGCCGGGGCCCGGACCCTGTTCTGCGACCTGCCGTCGTGGGATCCGGCCTTCGGCGACCGGCGCAACCGCTACGCCGACCCGCACGGCGCGCGGGCCGCGGCGGCCGAGCGGGCGCTCGCCGCGGCCCTCGGCGCCGAGGATCAGGACGCCCTGTGGGACGCCCTGGCCGAGGCCGCGCCGGAGGAGGCGCTGCCGGCGCGTCTCGACCGCTACTTCGCCCTGCTGCGCCCGCCCGGCACCGACGACCCGGCCGAGGAGGCGCGCGAGCGCTTCATGGCGGCCCACGCCGCCTGGGCGCTGCGCGAGGCCGGCGGCCGGCCGGTGGTGCTGGTCTGCGGCGGCTGGCACGCGGAGGCGATCCGGCGCTACGCGGCGGAGGCCGACGGCCGGCCGCCCGAGCCGGCGGCGCCGGAGGAGGGGGTGCGCACCGGCAGCTACGTCGTGCCGTACTCCTACGGGCGGCTCGACCGGTTCTCGGGCTACAGCGCCGGGATGCCGTCGCCGGGCTACTACGAGCGCGTCGCCGCCGAGGGGCTGGGGCCGGCGGCGGACTGGGCGGCGAACGCCATCGCCGCCGCCCTGCGCGCCGCCGGGCAGGTGGTCTCGACCGCCGACCGCATCGCCTGGGCCGTCCATGCCGAGGGGCTGGCGCGGCTGCGCGCCCATCCGGCGGTGCTGCGCGCCGACCTCGTCGACGCCGCCCTGGCGAGCCTCGTCAAGGACGCCCTCGACAGCCGTCCGGCCTGGGCCGCGGGCGCCGCCGTGCCGGGTCACCCGGCGCTCGCCGCGATGCTGCGGGCGCTCGCCGGCACCCGGGAGGGGCGGCTCGCCCCCGGCACCCGGCAGCCGCCCCTCGTCGCCGACGTCGAGGAGCGCCTGCGCGCCGCCGGGCTGGAGCCCGGCCCGGTGCGCCGCCGCGTCGCGGTCGACTGGGCCGTGCCGGAGGACCGGGAGCGGGCGCACCTGCTGCATCGGCTCGTCATCCTCGGGCTTCCGGGAATCGGTCGCGGCGAGGGGCCGGACCTCGCCGAGCCCGGCCTGCCGCGGGAGAGCTTCGAGGTCGTGCGCCACCCGCACTGGCCCGGCGCGCTGATCGAGGCCTCGCTGTGGGGCGGGACCCTCGCCATGGCCGCCACCGGCCGGCTCGCCGCCCGGATCGAGGCGGCCCCCGGCTCCCTCGACGGGCTCGCCCGCGCCCTCTCCGACGCGCTGTTCGCCGGGCTCGCCATCGAGGGCGAGTTCTTCGCCCGGCTGAACGACGGCCTCGCCGGCGCGCACGACGCCGCGCTCCTCGGCGGGGCCGGGCGCCGGATCGTGCGGCTGCACCGCTTCGGCGCGGCCTTCGGCGAGGCGGCGCGCCCGGCCCTCGCCCGGCTCTGCCTCGGGCTCGCCGAGCGCGCCCTGGGGCTCGTCGAGGCCATCGCCGAGCCCCGCGCCGGCCTCGGCGCCATCGACCTGCTCATCGCCTGCCGCGACCTGTTCCGCGATTGCGCCGACCTGCCGGGGCTCGCGCCCCTGCGTGCGCCCTTCGTCGCCATGCTCCGGCGGCGGCTGGCCGATCCGGGCGCGCCGCCGGCGCTGGCCGGAGCGGCGCTCGGTCTCCTCGTCGCCTGCGGCGAGGCGGGGACGGGCAAGGACAAGGAGGAGGGAAACGGGTCCGTCGAGGCCGCGCGCCGCCTGCGCCGCTTCGGCCTGCCCGACAGCCTCGGCGATTTCCTCGCCGGCCTGTTCGCCCTCGCCCGCGAGGAGGTGGCGGGGGACGCGACCCTCGCCGCCGTCGAGGATCTGGTCGCCGCCTGGGGCGACGAGGACTTCCTGCGCGCGCTGCCCTCCCTGCGCATGGCCTTCGGGTGGTTCCCGCCGCGGGAGCGCGAGCGCATCGCCGTGGCGATCCTGCGCCGCGGCGGCGCCGGCGAGGCCCGCGCCGAGGCCGAGGTCCTGGCCTGGATGCGCCAGCGCGCCGCGCCCCTCGATCAGGCGGCCGCCCTCGCCCGCGAGGCCCGGGTCGCCGCCCGGCTCGCCCGGTACGGGTTGACCTGAGCCGGCTCACCGGGGTCTATCTCCTGCCCCGGAGGAGACTGCATGCAGCGTTACGAGCTGACGGCGGGGTCGTCGTCCAAGTTCTGGGAAGCCGGAACCGAGGAGAATGTCCTGACGATCCGGTTCGGCCGGATCGGAACGCAAGGACAGTCGAAGACCAAGGACTTCGCCAGCGCTGCGGCGGCACGGGCCGAACTCGACCGCCTGGTGCGCGAGAAGACCGGCAAGGGCTACCGCCCGGCGGACGGCGCCGGGGAGGCCGCCCCGCCCGCGCCGCCCCGCGCCACCCGGGAAGAGGCCGCCGAACCCGACGCCGCCGGAACCGGCCGGAGCGGGCCCGCCGCGGCCGGCGAGGCGCGGGCGGCGGCCGGCGGGCCCGCCCTCGTCTCCGCCGCGCCGCTGCCGACCCGGACCCGGCCGGGCGCCCCGCTCGATCCGGCGGCCGACTGGGCCGCCTTCGCGGCGCTGGTCCGTCCGCTCCTGGACGCGGCCCCCGCCGCCGCCCGCGCGCAGGCCGACGCCCTCGCGGCCCGCCTCGGCGCCGAACCGCCCGCGCCCGACGCCGCCGGGGCCCGGGACTGGCTGGAGCGCCTCCAGGCGGCCTGCCCGGCGATGGACCAGCGCGACTGGGGCGAGAGGCCCGGCCCCCACGGCCCGGCGGCCCGGGCCGCCTTCGGGCATTTCGCCCGCTGGCTCGTGGCGCGCTCCGGCGCGGAGACCCTGGCTGCCCTGTTCGACCGGCTGCGCCCGCGCCCGATGGGCGCCTACGACACCCTGCCGGCCTCGATCTGGGACGTCCCGACCACCCCGGGGGTGCGGGCCGCCCTCGCGGCGGCGCCGGAGGCGGGGTACGAGGCCGCGCTCGCCGACGGCCGCCGGCTCTACGCCGCCGAGCCGGGTCCGGACCTCGGCCTCTGGCTCGCGCACGTCCTCGCCGACGACCGGCCGGCCGGGGGCCGGGGGGAGGCCGTTCACGACCTGCACCCGGCGATCATGCTCGAACGCCACGGCGGGCCGCACCCCTACTACCCCCACAGCCACGCCGCCGTGCCGCTGATCCTCGACCTGCCGCCGTCCCGGGCGGCGCCGTGGCGGGAGGCGGCCCACCACAGGGCGAGCCTCGCGACCTGCGACGTCACCCCCGCCGAGGCCGCCGCGACCGCGGTGGCGGTGGCCCGGGCCGCCGGCGAGCCGGCGACCGCCTCCCTCGTCTGGCTGCTGCGCGACGCGGTCGGCCCCGACCGCACCGCGATCGCCAAGATCCTGCTCGACACCCGCGCCGACGACGCCCTCGCGGCGCTGCTGCCGTTCACCGGCGCGAAGCTCGTGCGCGACGCCCTCGACGCGGGCGATGCCGCCTTTCCCGACTGGATGCTGCGGGCCTACCTCGCGGCCCTGGAGGGCAGGGGGGAGGCCGCCTACGGCCCGCGGGTCGTCGTCCTGGCCGGGCGCCACGGGGCCGGGACGGTGCGCGCGTGGGCGGCCGCGGGCGAGGCGAGGCTCGCCGGGCGGCTCGACCGGCTGCTCGCCGAGGACGACCGGCCCCAGGCCCCGCGCGAGGCGTGGCCGCCGCTGCTGCGCGACCCGCCCTGGCGGCGCAGGCGCGAGAGGCGCGAGCGGATCGAACTCGCCCTCGCGCCGATCCCGACGCCGTTCGCCCACGGCTTCGATCCGACGACGGCGCTCGACACCGGGCGCTACGGCTACCGCGCCGGCCACGTCGTCGCGGGGATGGACGACCTCGCGGCGGCGATCCGCGCGACCGAGGAGACGGCGCATTACGACCAGTTGCTGCCGGTGCCCGCCGAGCCGGTGCCGGAGGCCGGCACCGCGCCGGACGCGGCCCTCGCCTGGCTCGACCGCCGGCTGCATGCGGGCCTCCCGGCGTTCTCGTACTTCTACTTCCACTACGGCCCGTGGATCAAAGCCGTGTGCTGGCAGCCGGAGCCGCTGGCGCTGCTGCTGTGGGCGAGGACCGACCTGCTGCGCGCCGCCAACGCCTACTGGTTCGAGGCGATCCCGGGGATGGTGGCCCGCTTCGGCGGGAAGGCGGTGCCGGGCCTCGCGGCGGCGGTCGCCGCCCAGCCCGCCGAGCTGCTGCCCCTCGTGGCGGGGGTGGACGCGGCCGGCCTCGCCCCGGTGGTCGCGCGGTCCTTCCTGCGGATCAAGAAGGCGCGGCCGGCGGCGCTGGCGTGGCTGCGCGCCCATCCCGGCACCGCGGCGATGCGGCTCCTGCCCGACGCCCTCGGCCCCGCCGGCCCGGAGCGCGACGCCGCCGACGCGGCCCTGCGCGTCCTGGCCGCCGAACCGGCGGGGCGCGCGGCCCTCGACGCAGCTCTGGCGGCCTATGCCGAGCGCGACCCGCGGGTGCCGGAGGCAGCGGCGAGCGGCGTCGACGGCGACCCGCTGGAGCAGGTGCCGGCGAAGCCGCCGAAGCTGCCGGCCTGGATCGTGCCCGCCGCCCTGCCGCGCCCAATCCTGCGCGAGGCCGGCGCGCTGCCGGACGAGGCGGTGGCCGTTTTCTGCGAGATGCTCGCCTTCTCGGACCCGCTCGTGCCCTACGCGGGCATCGCCCCGGTGCGGGCGGCCTGCACCGAGGACAGCCTCGACGCCTTCGCGGCCGCCCTGTTCGAGGCGTGGCTCGCCGCCGGCGCCAACGCGGCGGGCGAGTGGGCGATGCGGGCTCTGGCGCTCCTCGGCGGCGATGCCTGCGCCCGCACCCTGACCCGCCAGATCCGCGCCTGGGGGCAGGCCGGCCTCAAGCCGCGGGCCAAGGCCGGCATCGCGGTGCTGGCTGGGATCGGAAGCGATCTCGCGCTGATGAACCTCGGCGCCATCGCCGAGAAGAACCCGGCGCTGCAACTGCGCGAGGCGGCGGGCGCCGCCATCGCCGAGGCCGCGGAGGCGCGGGGCCTCGCCGAGGTCGACCTCGCCGACCGGCTCTCGCCCGATCTCGGCCTCGACGGGCGCGGCGGGCTCGACCTCTCGTTCGGCGAGCGCCGCTTCCGCGTCGGCTTCGACGAGACGCTGAAGCCGTTCCTGCGCGACGCCGACGGCCGCCGGCTCCCGGCCCTGCCGCGGGCGACCAGGGCGGACGATCCCGAGGCCGCCAAGGCGGCGGGCAGGGTGTGGGCCGGCCTGAAGAAGGACGCCGAGGCGGTCGCCCGGCTCCAGGTCACCCGGCTCGAGACGATGCTGGCGAGCCAGCGGCGCGTGGCCCCGCCCGTGTTCTGGCCGTTCTTCGCCGCCCACCCCCTCGTGCGCCACCTCGCCGGCCGCCTCGTCTGGGGGCTCTACGCCGACGGCGCGCCGGCGACGCGGCCGCGGCTCGCCTTCCGGCTGGCGGAGGACCTTTCCGCCACCGATGCCGGCGATGCGGGGCTCGACCTCGACCTCGCCGCCGCCGAGGGCGTGGTCGGCCTCGTCCACCCGCTCCACCTCGACGCCGACGCGCTCGCCGCCTGGAGCGGGTTGTTGTCCGACTACGAGATCGCCCAGCCGTTCCCGCAGCTCGCCCGCGAGACCTACGCCTTCACCGAGGCCGAGGCGGGCGGGGCCGAGATCCGCCGCTTCGACGGCGCCCGCGCCCCCGGGCGCCGCCTGCGCGGCCTGCGCAGCCAGGGCTGGACCACCGACGCGGCGAGCGAGCACGTCCACGACGTGCGTCGCCCGGTGACGCTCCCCGGCGGCACCGGCCTCGTCGCCGTGCTGACCTTCGAGGACGGGTTCTGGCACAGCCCCGGCCCGGACGGCGACGGCGTCCAGACGCTGCGGGCGCTGAGCCTCACCCGGGACGGCTGGCAGGCATCCGGGGCGCGCTTCGGCGACCTCGATCCGGTCACCGCGAGCGAGGTCCTGCGCGCGCCGAGCCTGCTCGCGGCGGCCGGCGTGGAATGAGGAGAGGAGACGGCATGGAGCGCTACGAGCTGGTCGAGGGCACCGCCGCCAAGTTCTGGGAGGCCGGCGTCGCCGGCACCACGCTGACCGTGCGCTTCGGGCGCATCGGCACCCAGGGCCAGAGCAAGGACAAGACGTTTCCCGACGCGGCCGCGGCCGTGAGGGAGAAGGACAAGCTCGTCCGCGAGAAGACCGCCAAGGGCTATGCCCGGGCCGGAGACGGGACCGCTCCCGAACCCGCGACGGCGCCGGACCCCGCGCCGCCGCCCGTGCAACCCGCCGAGCCCGCCCCCGCCGCGGCGCCCGAGCCCGCCGAACCCGAGGCCCCCGCACACTCCTGCACGGTGTTCGACGGAACGCCGCTGCCGACCCGCCTGCGGCCCGGCCGCCACCTCGCTGCCGAGGCGGCACGGCAGGCGATCCGGGAGCCGCTCGACGCCGTCCTGGGCGAGGAGGACGGCGCGCGGCTCGCCGGGACGATGCCGCCGCCCGGCGGCCTCGCCGAGTGGGTCGGCGCGGTCTCGGACGCCGTCATCCGCCGGCAGAGCGGCCTTCGCTACGACAGGGCCCAGCCGGTTGCCCTGCGCCGGCTGATGGAAGCGGCGGCGCGCGCCCTCGTCGAGAGCGGCGAGACCCTGGCGGCGGTCCGGTTCGTCGACCGGATGCGCGCCGGCAGCACGAAGGGGCATTATCAGGGTCTCGCCTGGGCCCAGCCGCTCCTCCTCGGCCTGCGGGCCGCGCTCGTCCACGCGCCGGAGGCGGAGTACGACGCGGCGGTCGCCTTCCTCAACGAGCGGATCGCCGAATCGCACGACTGGCCGAGCGCCGCCACCTTCGCGTTCATCCTCGCCGACGACCGGCCGGCGCCGCATCCGCTGCAGCCGCTCGCCGTGCTGGAGGCGGCGGAGGCCGCCGGGGTGGACGTGGCGGCGGACACCGACTTCCTGCCGCTCATCGCCGACGTGCCGCCCGAGGCGGCGTCGCGCTGGCGGACGAAGCGCAGCCACCACATCTACTTCGTCTACTGCGCCCTCGACATGTCGGAGGCGGCCGCGACGCTGATCGCGGTGGCGGACGCCGCCGGGCAGCCGGCCCTGCCGGGTCTCGACTGGCTGCTGCACCACGCGCTGGACGACCAGCGCACGACGATGGCGCGGGCGATCCTGTCCACCGGCGAGGCCGGCGCGATCGCCACCCTGCTGCCGCACCTGCACGAGAAGCCGGTCGCCGCCGCCCTCGACGCGGCGCTGGCGGCCGACCCGGCGGCGGTCCTGCCGCGCTGCCTCGCCGCGCTCGCCGGAGGGCCGGGCCGAGCCAGCCCTGCGTGCCCGGGTGGTGCGCGCCGTCGACGCCCACGGCCTCGACACCGTGCGCGGCTGGCTCGGGGAGGGCGGCGGCCGCTCCACGGCCTTCCTCGACCGGCTCGCCGAGGCCCGCGCCGTGCCGTTCGCCGCGCGGGAGGACTGGCCCCGGGTGCTGCGCGACCCGCCCTGGCGGTCGAGGATCCGGCGCGCCGACGACATCGTGCTCGACCTCGCGCCCCTGCCGACGCCGTTCGGGTTCGAGGCGCCGCAGGTGGAGGGAGGGTACTGGCGGGGCTACCGCGCCCGCGTCCTCGGCGACATCGGCGACCTGCCGGCCTTCGTGGACGAGGCCGAGGCGCACCGGCCCGACCAGGGCTGGGTCAAGATCCCGTCTCCCGATTCCGCGCCGCCGCGCGGCAACCCCGACGCGCTGCTGGCCTGGCTCGGCGAGCGGATCGCGCAGATCCACCGGACCTGCCCCTACTGGGTGCCCTCGCCCTATTACGGGCTCGTCGGCGGGCTGGAGAAGCAGCCGGAGCCGCTGGCCCTGAGGCTGTGGTCGCTCACCGGCGCGGTCGCCGGCCATGGCCACGTCTCGGAATGGCCGGCGATCGTCGCGGCGATGCTCGGCCGCTTCGGCGAGCGGGCCGTGCCGGGGCTCGTCGCCCTGGTCGAGACCGATCCGGTCCGGCTGCTGCCCGCGGTCCTCGCGGTCGACGCCGCGTCGCTGACGCCCCCTGCCGCCCGCGCGCTGACCCAGCTCAAGAAGGCCCGCGAGCCGGCGCTGGCGTGGCTGCGCCGCCACCGCCGCACCGCGATCGTCCGCCTCCTGCCCGACGCGGTCGGCAAGCCCGGCCCGATTCGCGACGCCGCCGAGCACGCCCTGCGGGTCGTGGCCGCCGACCGGGCGGACGGACGCGCCGAGATCGAGGACGTGGTGACGGCCTACGTGAGCCGCGAGCCGCGGGTCGTCGAGGCGGCGGCGCAGGTACTCGACCGCGACCCGCTCGCCCGGGTGCCGGCCAAGGTCGGCCGGCCACCGGCCTGGATCGTGCCCGCCGCACTCGCCCGCCCCCGCCTGAAGGGGGGCGGCGCCCTGCCGGACGAGGCAGTGCTGGCGCTGTGCGAGATGGTCGCCTTCACCAATTCCGACGCGGTCTATGCCGGCGTGCCGATGGTGCGGGAGGCCTGCACTCGCGACAGCCTCGCAGCCTTCGCCTGGGATCTGTTCTCGGCCTGGACCGCCGCCGGCACGCCGTCGAAGGACGGCTGGGCGCTGCGGGCGCTCGGCTGGTTCGGCGACGACGGCGCGGCGCGCGACCTCACCCGCCTGATCCGCCGCTGGCCCGGGGAGGCGGCCCATGCCCGGGCGGTCACCGGCCTCGACGTGCTGGTCGACATCGGCTCGGACGTGGCGCTGATGAACCTCAACGGCATCGCCGAGAAGCTGAAGTTCAAGGGCCTGCAGGACAAGGCGCGGGCCAAGATCGCGCAGCTCGCCGAGGCCCGCGGCCTGTCGCCCGAGGAGCTGTCGGACCGGCTCGCCCCGGACCTCGACCTCGACGAGCGCGGCGGCCTCGACCTCGATTTCGGCGAGCGCCGCTTCCGCGCCGGCTTCGACGAGGCGCTGAAGCCCTGGGTGAAGGACGCGGCCGGCCAGCGGCTGAAGGACCTGCCCAAGCCCACCAGGGCCGACGATGCCGGCAAGGCCGCCGAGGCGGTCGCCCGCTGGGGGGCGCTGAAGAAGGATGCCCGCGCGGTGGCGAGCCTCCAGGTCGCGCGGCTGGAGGCGATGCTGGCGACCTCGCGGCGGGTGCGGCCCGCCGTGTTCGGGCCGTTCTTCGCCGCCCACCCGCTGGTGCGCCACCTGACCCAGCGCCTCGTCTGGGCGACCTACCCGGACGCCGATCCCCGCTCCGCCCCGACCCTGACCTTCCGGGTCGCCGAGGATCTCGGCTTCACCGATGCCGGCGACGAGCCGGTGGAGATCGACCTCTCGGAGGAGGCCGCCGGCCTGATCGGCCTCGTCCACCCGCTGCATCTCGACGCCGACGCGCTCGCCGCCTGGGGGGCGCTGTTCGGCGATTACGAGATCGCCCAGCCGTTCCCGCAGCTCGCCCGCGAGACCCACGCCTTCACCGAGGCCGAGCGGACGGAGACGACCTCGAAGCGGTTCGCGGGCGTCGTCGTCGAGTCCAAGCGCCTGCGCGGCATGGCGGCGCTGGGCTGGCCGCTGGGCGAGAAGCAGGACCACGGCGACATCCACTGGATCGACCGCGGCTTCGCCTATCCCGACGGGACGGCCGGCACCGCCTTCCTGCAATTCGAGAACGGCCTGTTCACCGGCGCCCCCGAGTTCGAGGACACCGAGCAGACCCTCGGCGAGCTGGCCCTGGAGCGGCCCTGGAGCCGAGAGACCGGCCGTCGGACCTTCGGCGACATCGACCCGGTCACCGCGAGCGAACTCCTGCGCGGCCCGAGCCTGCTCGCCGGGACGCGGCTGCGGTGAGCCTCGACACGGCGACGCGCTGGCGGCTGATCCTCGGCGAGGCGGCGGAGTCGGCCTGCACCGGGGCGGGCTGCCGCCTCGACGGCCGCGCAGCGGCGATGGACCGGGCGCTCGACTGGCTCTACGGCCGCGACGCGAGCGGCGACGAGCGCGGGGTGCGCCGGCAGGGCGGGCGCGAGGGCTCGGCGCTGACCGTGCCGGGCTGGATCAACGAGGTCCACACCCTGTTCCCGCGCGAGACGATCGAGCGGCTGGAGCGCGACGCGATCGAACTCTACGCCATCGACGACGTGGTGACGAACCCGGACGTGCTCGCCCGGGTCGAGCCCAACGAGACCCTGCTCAAGGCGGTGCTGCGCACCAAGCACCTGATGGCCCCGGACGTCCTGGTGATGGCGCGCCGGCTGGTGCAGGAGGTGGTGCGCCGGCTGCTCGAAAAACTCGCCCGCGACCTCGCGGTGGCCTTTGCCGGGGTGCTCGACCGCCGCCGCCACACCCGGCTGCCGGGCGCCCGCGACCTCGACCTGCACCGCACCATCCGCGACAACCTGCGCCACTACGACCCCGAGCGGCGGCGCATCACCGTCGAGCGGCTGCACTTCTTCGCCCGCAACCGGCGCCGGATGCGGCCCTGGCAGGTGATCCTGCTCGTCGACCAGAGCGGGTCGATGCTCGATTCGGTCATCCACGCCTCGGTGATGGCCGCCTGCCTGTGGCGGCTGCCGGGCATCGAGACCCATCTCGTCGCCTTCGACACCGCGGTCGTCGACCTGACCCGCGACTGCGACGACGCCTGCGAGATGCTGATGAAGGTCCAGCTCGGCGGCGGCACCGACATCGGCGCGGCGGTCGCCTACGCGTCCGGGCTCGTCACGGCGCCGGAGCGGGCGATCGTCGTGGTGGTCTCCGACTTCTACGAGGGAGCGAGCGAGGCGGTGCTGGTCGCGCGGGTGCGGGCGCTGACCGGCCAGCGCACGCGGGTCCTGGGCCTCGCCGCCCTCGATTCGCAGGCGCGGCCGGACTACGACCGGGCGATGGCGCAGCGGCTGGTCGCCGCCGGGGCCGAGATCGCCGCGATGACCCCGGGCGAACTCGCCGGATGGCTGGCGCAGGTCATCCGGAGCTGAGATGCCGCGCGCCGACCTCCTCGCCCTCACCGACGACGGGCTGATCCAGCTCGCCAATGCCGGCCTCGTCAAGCGCGCCCTGCGCGAGGTCGCAGCCGGGCAGGGGCCGGCGCTCGCCGAGGAGGCGGACGGCACCGTCGCGGCCCGCTTTCCCGACGGGACGCTGACCCGCCTGCCCCCCGGCCGGCCGCCGGGCGAGGCGACCTGCACCTGCCCGGCGGGCGGCATGTGCCGCCACCGCGTCGCGCTGGTGGTCGCCTACCGGGCCGAGGCGGTCCCGGCGGGGCAACCGGACGCGCAGCCGGAGAACGCGGCGGCCTGGGATCCCGGCGGCCTCGATTCCACGGCCTTCGAGGCCGGCCTCGGGACCGCCGCGGCGGCCGAGCTGAAGCGCCTGCTCGCGGCGGGGCTCACGGTCGGGTTGGAGCACGGCGCGGTGCCGGCGGCGCGCCTGCCGACCGCGAGCGTGCGCTTCCTCGTGCCCGGCGAGACCGCCTACGCGCGCTGCGATTGCGCGGCGGGAGGCGGCTGCGCCCACGTCGCGGTGGCGATCCGGGCCTTCCGCGCCGCCGCGGGCGCGGCGGAGGTGCGGCTCGGAGCCTCCGCCGCCGTGCCCGCGGCCGACGATCTCGCCGGGGCGGTGGAGCGGCTCGTCGCCGGGCTCCTCGATGCCGGGGCGATGGCCGGCCCCGAGGCCCATGCCGCCGCCCTCGACCGGCTGGCGCGCGCCGCGCAGGCGCACGGGGCGACGCAGGTCCTGCTGGCGCAGGCCGACCTCGCCGGGCAGCTCGCGGCCTATGCCGGGCGTTCCGCCGCCTACGACGAGGGGCTGCTGCTGGCGCTCGCCACCGAGCTTCTCGCCCGCACGCGGGTCGGGGACGCCGGCGCCCTCGGCCTCGGCCAGCCCTACGAGACCGCGATGGCCAAGACCCGCCTCGTCTCCCTCGGGGCGCGGCTCACCGCCCGCGGGCGCGGGGCGGTGGCGCGCGTGGCCCTCGCCGACACCGATACCGGCGCGACCCTGGCGCTGGAGCGCGACTACGCGCCCGCGGAGGACGAGCCCGGCTTCCTCGCCGGACTGCCCGGGCGCACCCTCGCGCCGGGGCTGACCCTCGCCGGCACCGGGCGGGGCCAGATCCTCACCAGCGTCGCCCGGCGCCGGGCCGACGGCCTTCTGGCGCTCGGCCAGGGCGCCCGCGGGCGCACCGCGCTGCTGCCGCGCGACCCGATGCTGCGGCTGCCGGCGCCGCTCGCCGCCCCCGATGCCGCGGCGGTGCTGCGCCGGCTCGCGGCGCGCGCCCCCGGCTTCCTGCGCCCGCGCGACCGGCTCGACGCCTTCCACGTCTTCGACCTCGGCGAGGTGCTGGGGCAGGCGTGGGCGCCGGGGGCGCAGCTCTGGCAGGCGGTGGCGGAGCTTCCCGACGAGGGCGGCACTCTCTCCTTCGCCCGCGCCTACGATGCCGCCGCGCCGGGCGCGCTCGACGCCCTCGCCGCCGCCTTCGCGGGGCGCTGGGGCCGGGTGCGGCAGGTCGCCGGTCCGGTGCGGATCGAGGGCGGTGCCCTGGTCTGCGATCCGTGGTCGGTCGGGGCCGACCGGCTCGTGGTGCCGGATCTCGCCGGGCCCGACGAGGCCGGAACCGCCGTCGCGCCGGCTCCGGCCGCGGGTGACCGCCCGGTCGTCGAGGCGGCGGCGGCGTTGCTCGCCGGGGCGCTCCATGCCGGACGGCGCGCCTTCGCGGCGGCCTCGGGCGCGAGCGCCCCGCACCTCGTCGCCCGCCTCCAGGGCAGCGGCCACGTCGCCACCGCGGCGCGGCTGTCGGCGTTTCTCGCGACGCCGGGGGACGCCGCCGCCTTCGCCCGCGCCGCCCTATGGGTCGGCGCGATGCTGGAGGATGCCGGACCGGTCGAGGGGGAGGCGGGCTGATACGATTTTCGGACGATCAATTCCGACAATCGCATCGCCAGCCCGCGCGGCGGAGCTTTGCTCCGCACGCATGAGCGAAGCCGATTTCCGCATCGCGAAAGCGACCGCTCGCGGTCGCCTGAAGCGATTGCGCAGCAATCGCCACGATCCCGCAGGGATCGCCGAGCGATCAAACGGAAATCGTATGAGACCCCGACGCCGTCTTCAGCGCCGGTCCTCGACACGGACGACGCGCAGCTCCTCGACGCCGACCGCGGTCAGGATGTCGGGGTGGTCGCCGGCGTCCGGGTCGAGGGAGCACTTGGAGATGACGAGCGGGCGCAGCGGGGCCGAGCCGTGCCGCTCGGCGTTGGCGCGCGGGATCGCCTCCCCGAGCCCGCGACTGCCGCCAAGGTCGTGTCGCGGCGCCGGAGAGGAGTCAGGGCAAGATCCGGTTGACCCACGCGCTCATCAGGGTAGAAATCCCGCCACCGATCGAGACATCAGTTGCGTCGTGTCCGATCTATCCGAGCACAGGCCGGCTTCGCCCGCTGGCCTCTCGTCTCCGCCGATGACCGGTCGTCTTCCTGCGTGTCGGCGATCCATGATCCACGTCGGCGTCTGATCTCCCGCGCTTCAGGAGGAAACCATTCCGGAGGCAACGATCCCGCCTGCGCCGTCGCGCCCGCGGGCCCTCGCGGGCCTCGTTGCGGCCACCGTGCTGCTGCCGCTCGCGATCCTGCTGGTCGGCCTCTGGGAGCGGCAGCGCGGCGACGACGACCGGGCCCTGTTCGCCGCCGAATCCCAGCGCCTGAGCGCGGTCGTGTCCGAACTGGAGGCCCGCGAGCCGAGGGACGGGCGCATCGACTACACCATGAAGTTCCGCCGCGGCGGCCAGACCTATGCCGGGCCGCTCGCCCTGTCCAAGGCGCGCGAGGCCCGGGACGACGCCGCGACGCTCGCCGCGCTGATGGACTGGCGCCGCGTGCTGCCGCCGGCGGCGATCGCCGGGGGCGGGATCGCGGCCGGGCTCTCCCTCCTCGTGCTGCTGGCCGGCGCGCTGCTCGGCCGGCTCGGGCGCGGCTCGCGCGACGCGCTGGTGGGCGGCTTCTCGCTGGTGCGCCGGGTGCTGCCGGCGGCGCTCGCCGTCCAGATCCTGGCGGCGACCGCGGGCTTCGTCGCCGTGGTGATCTTCGAGGCGGGGATGTTCGTCCAGGGCGGCTTCACCGGCGACGGGATGAAGCTCCTCGGCATCGCCGCCGTCGCGGTCGGGGGCACCACCCTCGCGGCCGCCGGCGCCCTGCGCGGCCTGCGCCGGGCGCTCGACGCCTTCGAGCCCGACCCGCTGCCGATCCTCGGCCGGCAGATCACGCCGGCCGAGGCGCCGGGCCTGTGGCGGCTGACCGAGGGCCTCGCCGAGCGGATCGGCGCGCTCAAGCCCGAGGCCGTGGTCGTGGGCCTGACCGAGGGCTTCTTCGTCACCGCCGGCCCGGCGGTGCTGGGGCCCGGCGGCGCGCGGCTCTCGGGCCGGATCCTCTACCTGCCGCTGCCCCACCTCGTCCTGATGCGCGGCGACGAGATCGCGGCGATCATCGCTCACGAGCTCGCCCACTACGCCGGCGGCGACACCGCCTACAGCCAGCGCTTCCTGCCGATCTATGCCGGGGTCGGGCGCTCCCTCGACGCGGTGGCCGAGCGGCACCAGGGTTCGCTCGGCCTGCTCGGGCCCTCCCTGCGCCTCGGCGTGTTCGTGATGGAGCGCTTCCACCTCTCCGTGCGCCACTGGAGCCGGGTGCGCGAATTCGCGGCCGACGCGGCGGGGGCCGGGGTGACCTCGGCCGACGCGGCGGCGCGGGCGCTCCTGCGCAGCGGCGCGGTGGCTCCGCGCATCGCCGAGACCCTCGACGCGGCGGCCGGGGCGCCGGACGCGGCGCCGCCCGACCTCGTGGCGGCGGTGCTCGATCACGCCGCCGCCCGCGGCCTCGACGACCCGGCGGCCCATCTGGAGGCCGGGCAGGCGCACCCGACCGACACCCATCCGCCGGCCCGCGAGCGCGTCGCCGCCCTCGGGCGGACCATCGACGCGGACCTCCTGGCCGCGGCCGGCGTCACGCCGCCGCCGCACGCCCTCGGCCAGCTCGCCGCCTACTTCGCCGACCCGGCCGGGCTGTGCCGGGCGGCGACCGCGGACTTCCTCGATGCGGTGCGGGCGCGCGAGGCGGCCTTCCGGGCCCATCTGGAGGCCACCGCCGCGGAGGTCGGCGCCGGCGACCGGGTGCTGCGCGCGAGTCACCGCTCCCGCGGCCTCGTGCTGGTGGTGGCCGGCGGCCTCTTCGCCGCCGTCGGGCTGGCGGTCGCCGTGTTCGGCGTGCCCGGGATCCGGTCCCTCGAGGTCGACGTCATCCTCGTCGCGGCGCTCGCGCTCGCCGCCCTCATGGGCGCGGCCGGGGCCTTCGTGCTGTCGCGGGGCGAGCCCGTCACCCTGACCCTGTCCCCCGGGGGGCTGCTGGTGCCCGGCCTCGACCGGACGATCGCCTGGGACGACGTCGCCGACCTCGACATGACGCTCAGCCACGGCGGCATCGTCACCCGCCTGCTGCTGCCGCCGGAGGCGTCCTGGCCCGGAAGGCTGCCGGGCCGGCACGGCGTGAAGCTCGACGCCAGGCGCCGCATCGTCACCTTCCCCGTCGGCCTGCCGCGCGGGATGAAGCCGCAGGGCTTCGCCGACCTGATCGCCTCGTATCAGGCCGCGGCGCAGGCCCGGCGGATCCTCGCCGAGGCCGGCGCCGCCGGCCCGTCCCCCTCCGAACCCGAGCCAGCCTGAGGCCGCCATGACCGGATCACCAGAGACTGCCTCTCCCGCCCGCACCGAGGCCCTGCGCCTGCCGCCCCAGCGCGCGGGCTGGGCCGCCACCTTCTGGGTCCTGTTCGGCGTCGTGGCGCTCGGCGCCATCCTCGCCGCCTGCGCCTGGTTCACGGCGCCGGCGGTGATCTCGGACTGGCAGGTCCGCGCGTCGGCGCAGCCCGTCCCGGCCGCGCGGGTGAGCGAGGGCAAGTGCAGCGCCAAGCTCGTCATCCACATCTGCGACGTGACGCTGAGCCTGCGCACGCCCAACGGCACCGTGCAGCGCCGGGTGAACTACGTGTTCTCCGGCTTCCACGCCGGCGACTACAGCGTCGGGGTGATGGCCGACCCGGCCCGTCCCGACCTCGTCACCACCGATCTCGGGCTCGACCGGCTGTGGAACCGCACGATCACTCTCGTGGTGCTGGCGGGCGCCCTCGCGGCCTGCATCTACGGAGCGGTGCTGTCGCTGATCCGCAACCGCCGCGCCGCCGGGTGACGGGGGATGCGCCGTGCCGGCCGCCTCGCCCGCGTCGCGGCCGGCCTCCCGGTCGCCGCCGTGCTGGCCCTCGCCCTGGCCCCCGAGGGGCGTCTGGCCTGCGGCGAATCCTGGCTCGACGCGGCGAGCCCCGACCGCGCCTGGACGCTGCGGGTGTGCCGGCGCCCGATGCCGTTCGCGATGCCCGGCGGCGGCAGCGACGCGCCGGGCTGGATCGTGCTGCGCGATTCCGAGGCGGCGATCCGCGGGGTCGTCCATCTCGACATGATGCAGCTCCTCGACGACGTCCGGGACGACCCGGCCTGGGAGCCGGGGCGGGTCGTGCTCCCGGGCCTCGCGGAGATGCCGCTCGCGCCCGCCGCCGGGCCGGTCTCGCGCTGGTTCGCCGACCGGCTGTGGCGCCTGCGCGCCCTCACCGGGCTGGTTCCCTCCGACGAGATGTCGGCCCAGTGGTAGCGCGCAGCCGGGCCACACCCTTCCAGGCCAGGGCGACGAGGCCGAGGCAGGCGAGCCACGCCAGCAGCCAGATCTCGTACAGGTCGGCCTCCATCGCGAACTCGCCGTCGAGGCCGAGCCAGGTCGCGAGGCCGTGCGGGAACGGGAGGCTGGCGCGCAGGACGAGGCGCATCGCCGGGATCGAGAGCAGCGAGGCGGCGAGGATCAGCGCGCCGGCGCGGTACAGCGGCCGGGCCGCGCCCTCGACGGTGCCGGCGAGCCCGCCGAGGAGCGCCGTGCCGAGCCAGAGCGCGACCGGCGCCAGCGTCGGGTCGTGTCCGCTCCCGCCGGGCAGGCGGGGAGACAGGATGAAGAGCGGAGCGAGGCCGAGGCCGAGCAGCAGCGCCAGGGGCGGGGCGTGCAGCAGCCGCCGCACCCGGCGCCGGACCGGGCCGTCCGCCTCAGCCACCGGCGTCGCGCGCCGCGTCGAGGGCCTTCAGGGCGGCCGGATCGCGCCGGTAGCGGCGGCGCAGGCGCGCCTCGTCCTCGTCGAGGGCGTCGCAGCGCAGCCTCTTCACGGCGGCGGCGATCGCCCGGCCGCGGGCCGCGTCGTAGGAGTCCTCCCCGGTCCAGTGGCCGCAACCCCTCAGCCGCGTCGCGACGGCCCCGACGTCGGCGGGGAGTTTCGCCCCGGTCCAGGGCGGCGTCGCCGGCTCGGCGGCGAGCGGGCCGGCGAGGACGAGGGCGGTCAGGACTGCGATCGGGGTGGTTCGTCCGGTCATTCCGTCCTCCGCGGCATCGGGCGGTGCGCCCGTGCCGGCGGAGATAGCAGAGGTTTCCGCCGCGGGGTGCAGGGCGCCTGCTCGATCCCGCAGCCGGGCGCCGCCTGCTGGGCAAGGATCATCCGCGATGAGAAGCTGCCGGCCCCGATCGCGGCCCTGCCGGCGCCGAGGGACACCGGGAGCATCAGTGTCGTTCCCGGTGCGCCTCGCCTGGACCGGCAGCCTCGCCGTCGAGGCGTCCGGCCCGGTCCATTGCCTGCCGACGCCATGACGGCATTCCGCCGTCGCTCCCTTCACCCCGAGGCCCGATGGGCCGCCATGCCAGAGGACAGACCCCGCATGCTCTCACGCCGACACGCCCTCGCCGCCGCCGCGCTTCTGCTCGGCCTGCCCGCCGCCCGGGCCGAGCCGACGGTCGGTCTCGCCGAGCGCCGGGCGATCACCGCCTACCGCCAGGACCGCTATCCGGCCCTCGAGAAGGCGATCCAGGATGCGGCGGGCTTCCCGGTGCCGGTCGAGGTCGCGTGGGACCAGCTCACGATCCCGGGCGACGCGAAGCACTATTCCGACGACGGCTATTTCGGGAAGACGATCTTCGAGCCGCTCGCCGCCGGCCTGAAGGAGGTCGGAAAGGACCAGATGGGCCGCGACGCCCTGCGCCAGAAGCTCAAGTCGATCCGCGTGCGCTTCGACGAGAAGACGGCCCCGGCCTCGAACTATCCCAACGGCCTGAAGTTCGACGGCGGCGTCCTCGACGTCAACTGGCGCCCGTTCTCGAACGTGGCCGACTTCAAGGATCGCGTCGAGGCGGTGGTCGGGGTTCTGGAGAAGAACCTGTGATGCGGTTTTCGGACGATCAGTTCCGAAAACCGTGTCACCAGCCTGCGCGGCGCCTGAGCGAAGCCGATTTTCGCATCGCGAAAGCGACCGCTCGCGGTCGCCTGAAGCGATCAATCGACAATCGTATGATGCGGGAGCCGGACGATCGGGTCCTGCGATCGTCCCGCAGGAGCCGAGCCGCCCCGGCGGCCGGCCTCGCCCTCGCGCTCGCCCTGTGCGGCGGGGCGGCGGCGGAGCCGGCACCGCGCCCGGGGCATTACGGCAGCCTGACCCTGGCGGTGAGGGACGGGAGCGTCTCCGGCGTCTTCGCCGAGGGGCGCGGCGAGGCCGGGCCGGGCGGCGCGCCGACGTTCGGTTGCATCTTCCTCCTGCGCGGCACGCTCTCGGGCGGGCGCGCGACGGTCGAGACCTGGTATCCGGGCGAGGCGGAGCGGATCTCCGGCACCCTCGCCTTCACGACCGACGGCGCCGCCCTGACGCTGGCCGAGGACCATGGCGGCTGCCCGATGACCACCGGCAGCATGGTCGGACAGCCCCACGCCCTGCTCCGGGAGGCGCCGCAAGCCGGGGAGGAGGGCGAGACATGGCGGGACGCGGCGCTGGTGACCGCCCGGCGCGCCCGCCTGCGGCCCGGACCCGGCCCGGCGCCCGGGCGCGGCCCCTACCTCGTCGAGAACGATCCGGTCGCGGTGCTGGAGCGCCGGGACGGCTGGGTGCGGGTGCTCTACAGGGGCGGCCGGACCCCGGTCGCGGGCTGGCTGCCCGCGGGCGACCTCGCGGTCGCCGGGCTCTGAACGGCTTCGCCGCTGAACGGTTTCGCCACCGAACGGCTTTGCCGCTGAACGGCTTCGCCGCTGAACAGGATTGCGATGACACGCCCTCTCCTCCTCGCCCTCGTCCTGCCGGTTCTCGCCGGCGGTTCCGCCCTGGCCCAGGGCACGGCGTCGCCGCCCGCCTCGCCGCCGCGCCCGCCGACCACCTGGGAGGCCGTCGACCAGCCGATGAGCGCGCTGCTGAACGGCGGCTACCGCATCGTTTCGGCCACCGGCCCGAGCTTCACCCTGGAGCGGCAGGGCAAGTACGTGGTGTGCGAGGTCCGGCCGGCCGGCGGGATGCGCGGCACGCCCGAGACGACCTCGACCTGCCACCGCGTGAACTGAAGGCGCCCCGTGGACGATCGCCTGCGGGAGCGTTTCACCGGGCTCTGGACCCGGACGGTCGGGGCGGCCGGCGCGCAGGCCGCGTGGCGGGCGCTCGCGGCCGGCTACGGCGCGGACGGGCGCCACTATCACGGCTGGGACCACGTCGCCGACCTGCTGGCCGGGCACGACGCGGTGCGGGCGCTGCCGGCCTTCGCCGGGCTGGACCACGACGCGATCGATCTCGCGATCCTGTTCCACGACGCCGTCTACGACACCGCTCGCATGGACAACGAGGCGCGGAGCGCCGCGCTGCTCGCGGCCCGGGCCGGGCCGGCCGCCGGCACGGAGCGGCTGCGGGCGGCGGCGGCGATGATCCGGGCGACCGCCGCGCACGGGCCGGGCGCGGACCCGGCCACGCGCCTGATGCTCGACCTCGACCTCGCGGTCCTGGGCGCCCCGCCGCCGGTCTACGCAGCCTACGCGGCGGCGATCCGGCTGGAATACGCCTCCGTCCCCGAGGCGGCGTGGCGGCCTGGACGGGCAGGCGTGCTCGACCGCTTCCTCGCCCGCCCGCGCCTGTACCAGACCGACCATTTCCACGACCGGCTGGAGGCGGCCGCCCGCGCGAACCTCGCGCTGGAAGCCGGCGCGCTCCGGGCCGGTCCCGCCGCGTCGGAGACCTGAGCCGGATGCGCGCCCTCCACGTCGCCGCCCTCCTGGTCCTCGCGACGCTCGGCGCGGTCGCGGCGGAGAGCCGGTTCGGCCGCACGTCCTACCGCCTCGCCGGCACCGACTACGCCGTGCCGCACCGCTACGAGTTCTCCCGCAATTTCCGCCTGCCCTGGCTCGACGCCATCCCGGGCCTCGGGCGTGAGCCGGAGGAGTCGCTCGCGCTGCTCCTGCCGGCCGCGGAAGTCGCGGAGGGACTGCCGGGCTACAGCCGGTTCGGCCGCGGCTATGTCGGCCCGATCGAGGCCGACCTCGTCGTCGAGGTCGTCGGCGACCGGGACCGGCGCCACTTCGCCCGCCTCCACGACCGGCAATGGGGCCATTTCGACGCGCGGCTGGCCGAGGGCGCGACGTGGCACCCCGATCCTGCCGGCGGCGAGCGGCTGGTGTTCTCCGTGGGCGCGGACGGCCGCGGGAGCTTCTACCTGTCGCCGACGCGGGAGACGGCGAGGCGGGCGGACCGGACGCCGCCCTACTGCCTCGCCCGCGGCGACAGGGAGGGGCGCGAGACCTACGATTGCAGCTACACGATCCACCGCGACGGCCTGACCTTCGACTTCTCCCTGCGGCAGGAGAGCGTCGCCGCGGCCGACCGCGTCCCGGACTACGTGCGGACGCGCCTCGCCGGGTGGCGGCGGTGATGCCCCTCGGGACGCGCCCCGGCCCGCGGGAGGTGCGCGGGTGAGCCGACGCGACCCGGCCTACTGGCAGCGCCTGCGCAAGGATCGGCGGTCGAACGTGGCGGCCGGGTTCGCCGTCGTGGCGGGGCTGGTCGCGACCCTGACGGTGATCGCGGCATCGGTTCCGGGCAGCCACTCCGAGGCGCGGGCCAACCCGCTCTACTGGCTGCTGATGCTGCCGCTGGTGTGGTGGGCGAACGCCCTCGCGGCGTTCGAGCCGCGCGCGGTGCGGATCTGGCGGCCGGCCCTGGCCCTCGCCTGCCTCGCCGACGCCGCCTGCCTCGCGCTGACGGTGGGACGGCAGGAGGATTGGACCGCCGGTGCCGTCAGCCTTGCCATCGTCCTCGCGGCCGCCGCGGCGAGCCTCGCCGCCCATCGCGGCAGCCTCGTCGCGCGGGAGGGACCGGCCCGCTGACGACGGACCTCCGGCCCCCGCGGCTCAGGCCGGAAGCTGCCGGAGCGCGGTCGCCGGCACGGCGGCCAGCCAGGCCGCAGCGACGATCCGTTGCCGCACGGTGCGGGAGGTCGCGACGGCGATGCCCTCGCCCATCGCCGCCAGCGTGGCCAGGGCCACGAGCACCAGCGGCGTGGCGATCGTCGTGCTGGAACTCGGAAGCTGTTTGTGCATCGCAATATCCAGCACGGTAACTATTCGTCAGTCGTTTTCTCATGTGTCTGCAAAGTCACATCTTGCGTGTGATTTCCGGCGCGGGCAGGAACGCCTCACGGCGTCATGGCGTCAAAGTCGAAGATATATTACGCAACTCGTTATAGTTGCCGCCATCGGGTGGGTACGAGTCATGACTGAGCTTGCAAATTCGACCTTTCTGGATCTTACTGCCTGGCGGCAGACAACGGCAACAACCGTCGCCGAGGCGTACAGTTTCTCCGCTTCGAACGCCTATGAGCTGCCATCGGGCCAGAGCATCGTGGTCGGTTTGATGCTCAACCGGGCTCAGGATCCCACTCAGCTCCTCCAGGGCAACTGGGCGAGCCGCCAGACGGCGCTCTCCCAGATGGAGGCGGACGGCACGCTCTGGACCAAGTACGGCGCCGATCAAGCCACCTACGCGGCGATCTATCAATCCCTCCAGAACCAGTCCCTGCCGATACTCGATGGAGTCGCGGGTTGGACGACATCCGCCGAATCCAGAACCATCTGGTTGGAACTCGACGCACAGCAATTCGAAACGCTGTTCGGTCAGAAGCTCATGGCGGTGGGCCAGAACCACGCCCGGCCCAACCTCATCTACTGGGATGGCAGCTTATCGATCGACGATCCTTGGGCCGGCGACATCGCCGCGGTGTGGGTCGATTCGGGCTTCATCGCCCCATCGAACATAGCGATGCCGGGGACGGACCTCCCCCAAGGCCCGCAAAGCCCCGGGAACAGCCTTCGTCTGACCGGCAGGCCATCCGATTTGTATCCCAGCCAGATCGCAGACCTGTACAATTTTCCATTGACGCATGAAAACGTGAAGACTGCGACCGTAGGTCTTCTGGAGCCCTATGTGGGCATCCAACTGGATACGACTTCGACCCCGAACGACCAGTTGCTGGAGAAGTTCACCCAGCTCGTCGATACATACCGGCAGGGCAACGGGATCACGACGCCGGCCGATATCTATGCCGTCGTTCCGGAGAGCCAGTCGTTCTCCCACGGGACGGCCGGCGAGCGGTCGCTCGACGTGGGCGTCGTGACATCCGCGTCTCCCAACAGCACGATCGGCATCTATGGCGGCCCGATGAACGCACATCACGCGTTCGCCACCTTCCAGTCCGGGATCTGGGACACCGCGAACGATCCGGACGTCCTGTCGTCGTCGTGGTCGGAGGTCCTCCAGGCCGCTCCGGGTTCGCCATTCCAGAAGATGTACGCCGAACTCTATACGGATGCGGCGCTGCGCAACATCAGCTACTTCACGGCGGCCGGCGATTCCGGATCGAGCGGGACGGGCGCCAGCGGCGTTCCAGGCATCCAGTTCGGGCAGTCGAGCCCCTACATCGTCACGGTGGGCGGCACATCCATCACTCTCTCGAGCCAGGCTGCCAACGACGGCACGCTCGGCGAGATCAACGCGCAGGCACTGGCATCGGACCCTGCGACGCTGAAGCAGTTGGTCGGCGGTGGTCTGAAAGTCCTGCCGTCGAACGCGGCCAGTGGATCGCTGTTCGTCGAAACCGTGTGGAACGAGTATGTCCTCACCCAGCAATCGCTCAACCCGGGATACACCGAGAAGCGCGCCGGTTCCGGCGGCGTGGATCCGCGCGAGGCGGCGCCCACGTATCAGACCGACTACGGTCTGAGCCTCACGGGCGCCGGTCCGTACGCCGATACCGGCCGTGGCATACCTGATGTGTCCGCGCTTGCCGGCGGCAACCTCCTCTACACGGTGCCACCCCCGAACCTCGAAGGCTTGCAGTACGACCTCGGTACGAGCGCGGCGACTCCGCTCTGGGCCGCGCTGACCGCGCAGATCTCGACCGTCTTCACCGACCAGGGCCTGCCCGGTCTCGGCTACTACAACGACCTCCTCTACATCGCCGCCGCGATCGCCCCGGGCTCGTTCAACGACATCACCATCGGCAACAACGTCTCGACCTACGTGGCCGGAGGAACCATCGAGTCGGCCAACTCGGAAGGACCGCCCTCGGCCATCACGCCGACCGGCTACGGCTATCAGGCCGGGCCCGACTACGACCTCGTCACCGGCCTCGGCACCCCCAACGGCCTGCTCCTCGCCCGGGCGCTCACCGCCATCGCCCACGCCCAGATGTCGTCCGACGCGCCCGCACTCCTCGATCGGGCCGCCGCCAGCAACGCCGCCCAGCACCTCCTCCTCCAGGCCACCCTGCAGCACGATCAGGACTTCACCCTCGCCGTCGCCGGCACACCCACCACCTACACCGGCTCCGCCACCAGCAGCCTCGCCTGGACCGGCGCCTTCGCCCAGAAAGCCATGCAGGCCGACTTCGACCCCGCTCTCGTGCGCCTGTTCGACAGCGCCGCCCAGGGCACCGTCCGCGACCTCGGCCTCGCCGACGGCGACAGCCTCGCCGTCACCCTCGGCGGCGGCACCGCCGCGGCGTCCCGCGCCGCCATGACCAGCCCGTTCGGCTTCGTCGACTACACCGACACCGCCGGCAACGGCGTGCGTCTCGCCCGCCCCGTCGCCATCGCCCAGACCGCCGGCGGCGCCGACGACCAGCAGGCGGTGGTGCGCCTGCGCCAGAACACCACCGACGAGATGAGCATCGCGTTCTACCGCGTCGACGACCTCGACGGCACCATCGGCGGCCTCGCGCCGGGTCAGAGCGGCTACGAGGCCGCGGTCACCGGCCGGCTCTACGCCACGGCCGGCGGCCAGACCGCGGTGGCCGGGCCCGGCTTCGGCCTCTACACCCAGGCCATGCTGTCGGGCGTCGACAACGGCGACCTCATCGCCATGACGGTCACCAGCGGCTTCTACGACAAGACCGCGAGCAGCCTCACCCACACCTTCTACGGCTTCTCGGCCGCCAACGAGACCGCCGACGGGGTGCCGGTGACGCATCTGTGGAACTACGGCCTCAACACCTGGGGCTGGGAGGGCACCTATGGCGGCGGCGACCGGGACTACAACGACCTCGTGGTGCAGCTCGACTTCACCAGCGCCAGCGGCTCGGGCTGGCTGGTGCAGGACCCTTCCGCCGGCAGCGAGGGCGACGACGCCAGCTACGGCGACGACGGCGCCAACTCCGTGACCGCCGCCGCAGGCAATGACACGGTCTACGGCGCGGGCGGTCGCGACACGCTGTTCGGTGGTACCGGCGACGACCTCGTGTCGGGCCAGGACGACGACGACTTCGTCGGCACGGGTTCAGGCAACGATTTCGGCTCGGGCGGCGCCGGCAACGACGAGGTGCACGGCGAGGGCGGCAACGACCTGCTGTTCGGCGACGACGGCGACGACGGCGTCTACGGCGAGGACGGCGACGACCGCGTCTACGGCGGCACCGGCAACGACCATCTCACCGGCGACGCCGGCACCGACTACGTGCGCGGCGAGGACGGCGACGACCGCCTGTTCGGCGGCGAGGACGGCGACGACCTCTCGGGCGGGGCAGGCAACGACACGATCGAGGGCGGGGCGGGCTTCGACCTGCTGTTCGGCAATGCCGGGGACGACGTGCTGACTGGCGGGGCGGGGCCGGACATCTTCGGGCTCGGGCGCGGCGACGGCCGGGACGTGATCCGCGACTTCGTGACCGGCGGGGCGGAGGCCGACGTGATCGCGTTCAACGGCGGGGCGTTCGCGGACTTCGCGGCGGTGCAGGCGGCGACCCGGCAGGAGGGGGCGGATGTGGTGATCGCCTACGGCGCGGGCGACAGCGTCACGCTGCAGAACCTCCAGGCCAGCGCCCTCTCGGCCGCCAACTTCACCTTCGGGTGAGATCGAAACCTCGCGCTGGCGGCAGAAGCCGCCATCGCGAGTCCGCGCCCCGGACCCGAACCCGCGAGAAGAACCCGTTTGCAGCGGTAGTGCCCGGTCCTGAACAACGGTCGATCCGGAGCGGTCAATCATTAGAACGATTGTAATCGTGGAACGAGGCTGACTCCTTATAGTTGATGTCCGCTGCCGAAGCGGAAAGACGTGCTTGATGACAGTTCGCCAGGAACAGGCCGCAGGCATACCCTGGTTCGACTCCGACAACTACAGGCTCGCACTCCGGTTCATGGCGGATGCCCGGGCTCTCCCGAGGAAATACGATGCGTGGGTGAATGAAACGCAGGACTTCGAGGCGTCCATGGCCCGGGCCGGGCGGCGCACGGTCCGCGTTCCGATCGAGGTCCACGACTTCATCGCCTGGTGCCTGTTCCACGGCCACGATCCCGACGGGGGCGCCCGGCAGCGATTCGCGACCCTCGTGGCCAACCAGGGCCCCGGCTCGGGACGCCGACCGAAGTCGCGTCCGTGAGGACGCGGCCGCGGCCGAGGGCCCACCGAGACGGCAGGCCCGGCCGGCGGACGCCGCGTTCATTCGGCCGCGGCCACGGCCTCTGCCTTTCCGAGGCGACCACGGCGCGCGGGTTGGGCACTTCGACCGTCGGCACCGCCGTCCACGCTCCGCCGCCGGGCCTGCCCCAGGCCGATGCTCTTCGCCAACTCGGACCGCTGGGCAGCGTAGCTCGCACTCACCATCGGATAGTCCTGACCGAGGCCGAACTTCTGGCGGTACTCGGCGGGGTTGAGGCCGTGTCGCGTCAGATGGCGCTTCAGGCTCTTGTACGACTTGCCGTCGATGAAGCTGACGAGATGGTCCGGAGTGATCGACTTGCGGATCTGGGCCGAGGTGACCTTATGGTCCGCGACAGGCTGCGCCACCGGCTGGCCGAGGGCGCTCAGGGAGGCATGTACGGACGCGATCAGGTTGGACAGCTCGGCCGTCGGGACGTTGTTCTTCGACACATAGGCTGAGACAATGTCGCTCGTGAGATCGATCAACGAATGCTCTGTCATGATATCTTCGGTCATTAATGCATTCCTAGTTTCGATACGACGTGATGTTGGGGCGAAATGCCACGTTCGTCAATATATGGGGGCTGATTTTTCGAAATAAGATCTGTGATCGAATCGATCGGAAATTTTCATACGAGAGGGCGGGCAGGTTCCGTGATTGCGCCGCCGGTCGGAATCCACTGTGTCATACGATTTCCGATTGATCGCTTCGCGATGCGGAAATCGGCTTCGCTCAAGCGTGCGGAGCAAAGCTCCGCCGCGCGGGCTGATGATACGGATTTCGGAACGAATCGTCCGAAATCCGTATCACGCCGCGACCACGGTGGGCGAGGCTTCTCCCGTTTTCGCCGGCACCGGGCGGCATGGGCGGGCAGCCGGCCTCCAGCACGCGCGATCACGGCGGCGTCTTCGGGCATGGGCGCACAAAACATCAGCGTGTAGTGGTGAGGGCATGCACAAGCTTCTGCTCAAGCTCGGCCTCCGCTTCCGCGATCCTCACGAAGAGAAGCGGTTCGTCCAGCACTTCACGCTCGACGATCTGGGCCGTACCCAGGCCGCGATGGTGCTCGGCGCGGTCGTCTACTGCTCCTTCTCGGCCATGGACTGGATCCTCAGCCCGGACGCCTGGGCCGTAGCCACCTCCATCCGGCTCGGGGTCGCCCTCCTGGTCCTGCTGCCGGCGACCGTCCTGCTCACCCGGCCGGGCGCCCGCCCCTGGGCGGAACAGATCTACCTCGTCTACTGCGTCGTGCCGGGCTGCATGCTCAGCGCGATCTACGTTTTCCTGCGGCCGAGCTTCGACCACGGTGCCGCGGGCATGATCGTGGTGATCCTGTTCGTGTCGACGCTGCTGCCCTTGCGGGTGCCCTCGTTCGCCGTGTTCGGCGTCCTGACCTGGACGTGCTTCGCCCTCTTCGAGACGATCGCGACGCACGACAATCCCGGGCTGGCTCTCGTGAACAATGCCGAGATCGGGGCGGCCTACGCGCTGTCGCTCTACGGAGTCGGCGCCCGGGAGTTCCGCGCAAGACGCCAGTTTCGCACCACGCGGGATCTGAAGGTCGAGAAGGAGCGCTCCGAGGCGACGCTCTCCGAGCTGCGCGCGACGCAGGCGCATCTGGTCCAGGCCGAGAAGCTCGCGGCGCTCGGCCAGCTCGTGGCGGGCGTCGCGCACGAGATCAACACGCCCATCGGCCTCGCCCTCACGACCTCGACCGCGTTCGACCACCATCTCGCGCAGCTCCGCCGCAGCGTCGCCTCTGGGCGGATCAGCCGCTCGCAACTGACGCAATGCGTCGACCAGCTCGGCGAGGGAACGAGGCTGATCTTCTCCAATCTGACTCGCGCGGCCGATCTGGTTCACAACTTCAAACAGGTCGCGGTCGATCAGGCGGCAGAGGAGCGGCGCACCTTCGACGTCCACGAATGGCTCGTCGAGCTGATGAGCACCCTCGGTCCCCTCCTGCGGCGCAAGGGTCATCAGGTCCGTCTCGCCTGCGCGGCCGGGATCGTCCTCGATTCCTATCCGGGCGCGCTCGCGCAAGTCGTCAGCAACCTCGCACTGAACGCCGTCGTCCACGCCTTCCCCGAGGGTCGCACCGGCACGCTCGCGATCGACGTGGTCCGGCTCGACGACTCGCGGATCAGGATGGTGTTTCGCGACGACGGCAGGGGGATCCCGAAGCAGAACCTGGGACGGATCTTCGACCCGTTCTTCACGACGCGGCGCGACAAGGGCAGCACCGGCCTCGGCCTGCACATCGTCTACAATCTCGTCACATCGACCCTGCGTGGGCGGATCGAGCTTGAGAGCGACGAAAACACCGGAACAGGAGTCACGATCGATCTTCCCGCCGCCTTGCCGTAGGGCGTCTCCGACGATCGGACGCACCGTCGGGCACCGGAGGCCGTTCCGGACTTCAGATGGCGGCCGACCCGATCGTGCCGCGCGCTCGCCGCCGTCGGCGCGCAAGCCAACCGACCTCTGGTGCCGTGGAAGGACGCCCGCGACGAGGAAACGGATCCTGTTCTCCACGGTCGGCGGGAGCAGGGATCCGGGCCACGGCCTGCGCACTCGGAGGCCGGGACGACTGTTCGCTGCTCACGGGGTGGGGCAGCGAATCACGGAACCCGGCGGCTCCGAGATTCGCCCACCGATCGCCGCCAGCTCGAGGGCGGAGCGCCGGAAAGGGTCGGGCGTCGGCAGGTTGGTTGGAGCGGGCGATCGGGATCGAACCGACGACATTCAGCTTGGGAAGCTGACGTTCTACCACTGAACTACGCCCGCGCGATGCGGTGACCGCACCGACCAAAGCCGCGACACGGCCCGGCTTGGTTGAGGCGAAGCATAGCAGAAGGCGCCGGCTTGTCCATGCCCGCCTCGTCCGCGTTCGCGTACGGGAGAGGGGATAATCCGCCCCGCCCGCCGTCGATGATGGTTGCCATGCCGGGGCCGGACGGCGAGATAGGGGGCGGGCGGGCTTCGCCGTCCGATCGGAACTGCCTGATGAGCCGCGGCGCGCCATGACTGATTCTCCTTCGCTCACGGCGGATGCGCGCCCGAAGCTCGTTCTGGCCTCCGGCTCGCCGCGGCGCCTCGCCCTGCTGCAGCAGGCCGGCCTGGAGCCGGACGCCCTGCTCCCGGCCGACCTCGACGAGACTCCGCTGAAGTCCGAGGCGCCCCGCGAGCTTGTCCGCCGTCTGTCGCGGGCCAAGCTCGATGCCGCCCTGGCGGCGACGCGGCACGGCGACGACCTGACGAACGCCTACCTCGTCGCGGCCGACACGGTGGTGGCGGTGGGGCGCCGGATCCTGCCGAAGGCCGAGGTCGCCGACGAGGCGGCCGATTGCATGCGGCTGCTGTCGGGGCGCACCCATCGGGTCTACACCGCGGTCTGCATCGCCGGGCCGAAGGAGCGCCGCCGCGAACGGCTCGTCGAGACCCGGGTCCGCTTCAAGCGTCTGTCCGCCAAGGAGATCGAGGGCTACGTCGCCAGCGGCGAGTGGCGCGGCAAGGCCGGGGGTTACGCCATCCAGGGGCTGGCCGGCAGCTTCGTGGTCAAGCTGGTCGGCTCCTACAGCGCCGTGGTCGGGCTTCCGCTCTACGAGACGATCGCCCTCCTCGACGGCGAGGGATATCCGGTGCGCGCCGCCTGGCGCGACGCGGCCTGATCGAGAGGGTGCCGGGCGGGCCGCTCCCCACCCGCGCCGCCGCGGATCCCCGCTTCACCCCGCGCCGTCGACGCGGCGACCGCTTCGGACCATGATGTGAGCGCCAGCGATGTCGCAGCCGGACCAGACGCAGCGAGACGAACCCGCCGCTCCGCCATGCCCGATCTGCGGCAAGCCGGCCGTGCCGGCCTGCCGGCCGTTCTGCTCCGGGCGCTGCGCCGACGTCGACCTTCAGCGGTGGCTGAGCGGGCGCTACGCGATCCCGACCGGCGAGGAGGGACCGGGCGACGAGGATCGGGAAACCTGAGGCGGGTGGCGGGCGATCCCGAAGTCCACCGACCCGGTCGCATCCGTTTCCCGGCCGCGCCGGATCTCTGCCATGCCGGGCCGGCATGCCTCGTCGGGGCGTTCCGGCCTTGTCGACGGACATTCCCGTTCCGGAACCGGCCTTGACGACCAGCCCTCCCGACCCGGTGCCGCGCCGCGCGTCCCTCGCGCTTCTCGTCGCGATCACGATGACCGGGACCGTGGCCCTGCACATCTTCGTGCCGGCTCTCCCGGTCGCCGCCGCGGAACTCGGGACCTCGCCGGGTGCGGCGCAGCTCACCATCACGCTCTACCTCGTCGGGCTCGCCTGCGGGCAACTGGTCTACGGCCCGGTCTCGGACCGCTTCGGGCGCCGTCCCGTGCTGATCGCCGGCCTGAGCCTGTACCTCGCCGGCCTGCTGCTCGCGATCCCGGCGCAGAGCATCGGTGTGCTCGTCGCCGCGCGGGTGCTGCAATCGCTCGGGGGCCTGCGGCTCGCTGGTGCTCGGGCGGGCCATGGTGCGGGACGTCTCGACCAGCCACGACGCCACCCGCAAGATCGCGACCCTCACCATGGCGATGACGCTGACGCCGGCCCTTGCCCCGGCGGTCGGCGGGCTGATCAGCGATGCCTTCGGCTGGCGGGCGGTGTTCGTCGCCCTCGCGGCGGTCGTCGGCTGCCTCGGTGTCCTCGTGCTGCTCACGCTGCCCGAGACCAACCGGCGGCCGGTCCCGCTTCCGGGCATCGGGGCGGTCGCGGCGGCGTACTGGCGCCTCCTGCGGGTGCCGACCTACCGGGCCTACGTCCTCGCCGGCGCCTGCGCGGGCACCAGCCTCTACGCGTTCCTGGCGGTGGCGCCGTTCCTGCTCGTCGAGCGTCTCGGCCGCTCGCCGCAGGAGGTCGGGCTCGACTGCCTGATCGTGGTCGCCGGGATGGTCGTCGGCTCGGCGCTGGCCGGGCGCCTCGCCGGACGCGTCCCGATCCGCCGGGCCGCCCGCTGGGGCAACCTCGTCTGCCTCGTCGGCGCCGCATCGCTGCTCGCCGTCGATCGGACCGGCCACCTCTCGGTGGCGAGCCTGCTCGCGCCCCTGGCCCTCTACGCGGTGGGGGTCGGGCTGCTCGGCCCGAACGCGGTGGCCGGCCTGATGAATGTCGATCCGTTCGCCGCCGGCGCGGCATCGAGCCTGTACGGCTTCTTGCAGATGGCTCTCGGCGCCCTGTTCACCCTGGCCGTGGCCGCCTGGAGCGACGGCTCGGCGACCCCGGTCGCCGTCACGCTGCTCGCCGCCGCCCTGGTTGCCGGACTGGCACTGCGGCGCGCCTGAGCGGGGCCGCATCCGCTGGCGGATGCGCCGCGCGGCGGGGGCGCCACGGCCGGCCTTGTCGCGGCCCCAATGACCCTCTAGGGGCGTCGTACAAGCTGAGGGATAAGCCGGTTCCCGGGTCGCGAACGGCCCGGCAGGTTGCAGCGTGCCCCGAAGCCGCCGGCTTCCCGAGCATCGAAGCGAGACCGATGACGACGCAGACGCACTCCGCCCTCGACGTCCAGTTGCACGTCCTGTCCGCGCTGATCCTGCGCGACATCCGCACGCGCTTCGGCCGCACCATGTGGGGCTACGCCATCGCGGTGGGATGGCCGTCGGCCCACGTCTGCGTCCTGTTCGTGATCATGTCGATCCGGCACATGCCGGCTCCCCTCGGGGAAAGCCTGATCCTGTTCATCGCGACGGGTGCCGTCCCCTTCGTCACCTTCACCTACGCCGCGCGCAAGATCATGGAGGCGACGCCTTCCGCCAAGCCGCTGATGTCGTTCCCGCAGGTCAAGTACCTCGACATCATCCTGGCCCGTACCTGCGTCGAGCTGGCTTCCGCCTGCATGAGCGCCGGACTCGTGTTCGTGATCATGGCCTCGCTGGGCATCGACTACGTGCCCCAGGACGTCTTCCGGGCCGTGCTCGCGTTCCTGTCGTCCGTGTTCTTCGGCGTCTCGACCGGGGTGCTGTGCGCCAACGTCGCGACGTTCTTCCCGCCCTTCACGATGGGCTTCGCCCTGTTCACGATCCTCCTGTACGGCATGAGCGGCGTGTTCTACACGCCGGAGGGCATGCCGCCGATCATCTACGACGCGATGCTCTACAATCCCCTGACCAACCTGATCATGGGCTTCAGGAGCGCGTTCTACGCCGGCTACGGTGCCGACGCGTCCTTGTTCTACGCGTTCACGTTCTCGATGAGCTTTCTCCTGGTGGGGCTCGCTCTCGCCCGCTTCGTCACCCAGCGCGTCTGATACGGTTTTCGAACTCATCGTTCGAAAACCGTATCGAAGCCCGCGCGGTGGAGCCGGAGGCTCCACACGGGTGAGCGAAGCCGGTTTCCACATCGCGAAGCGATGGCGCAGCCATCGCCACGATCCCGTAGGGATCGCCGAGCGATCAATCGGAAACCGTATGAGGCGCCGCCGGCAGGCGGTCTCCGGGAGGAGCATCGCCAGGGCAACTGCCCGCTGCTGTCGCCGAGAAGCGCGCGCGGACTCCTTTCAAGGCCCGTGCGCGACGATCCTCAAAAAAATTTCAGCGTCCGGTGAACCTTGGCCGTTCGCGTGCGTTCACCCCGCAGGAGCCAAGGGAGTGTTCGCGATCAAGCGCCATCAAGGCCGCGGTCCCCAGACCAGCGTTGTCGCGAAGACACAGATTTCAAACGGCTACCGGGGTATGTCGAGGCCAGGGCCGCGCTTCACCGCAGATCCTGAAACGGACGCGGGTGCGACGGCATCGGAGAGAGGACCAGTACCATGAAGTCGCTGCTCAAGAGCGTCACCGCCCTCGCGGGCATCGCTGTTGCCGGCTCCGCCCTCGCTGCGGACCTTCCGCGCCGCGCGGCGCCGCCGCCGGTGTTCACGCCGGTGCCGGTCTTCACCTGGACCGGCTTCTACGCCGGTTTCAACGCCGGCTACGGCTTCGCCACCGAGGACAACAACCGCGCCACCATCGTCGGCGTCGGCCCGGCCACCGGCCTCGTCGCCCCCGGCACCTCGGCGGTCATCGCCTTCCCGAGCCAGCGCTCGTCGGACGGCTTCGTCGGCGGCGGCCAGATCGGCTACAACTACCAGTTCACCCCGGGCTCCGGCATCGTCGTCGGTCTCGAGGCGGACGCCCAGTACGTCGACTTCGGCCGTGACCGCAACCGCTTCGCCGCCACCGCCCCGCTGGCGGCCCAGCAGGTGTTCAACCCGGCCGGCATCTCGGGCCTGGACTTCTTCGGCACCGTGCGCGGCCGCCTCGGCTACGCCTGGGACCGCACCCTCGTCTACGCCACCGGCGGTTTCGCCTACGGCTCGGGCGGCGGTCGCGACTTCGGCCTGCCCAACACCTCGACCGACGACTTCAAGACCGGCTGGACCGTCGGCGGCGGTGTCGAGTACGCCCTGCCCACCGACTCGTTCCTGAACTTCTTCAAGTCCTCGGCCGTGACCGTGAAGGTCGAAGGTCTGTACGTGAACCTGGATCGCGGCAACGGCCTCAACGGCGCGTTCGCGGTCAACAACGCCGGCACGGTGATCTACACCAACAGCCCGGGCGTGGCGCTGGTCCAGGCGGCCCAGAACCGTCGCGACACCGAGTTCGCGGTCGTCCGCGCCGGCCTGAACTACAAGTTCGGCACCTGGTAGGACCCGGTTCCCCCCGCGGGATCCCTCATCACCCGGCAGCGGAGCCCGGCCGAAAGGCCGGGCTTCTCTGTTTCGGACCCTGCCCGATCGGTCTCATACGGTTTCCGATTGATCGCTCGGCGATCCCTGCGGGATCGTGGCGATGGCTGCGCCATCGCTTCGCGATGCGGAAACCGGCTTCGCTCACCCGTGTGGAGCCTCCGGCTCCACCGCGCGGGCTTCGATACGATTGTCGGAACGAATGTCCGACAATCGTATCATGCCGGGGGAGGGGTTCTGTCCGGGCCTCCCCCGACCTACAACAGGGCGACCGCCATCGCCGGCCTCGTCGTCGGCCTCCCGGAGAACGCCCCGCGTGATCGCACGCCCTCTCGCCGCACTCGCCCTCCTGTGCCTCGCCGCCCTGCCGGCCTCCGCGCAGGACACCGGCTGGCGCCACGGCCTGTCGCTCCTCGGCACCCCGAAATACCCGGCCGACTTCCGGCACTACGACTACGCCAACCCGGACGCGCCCAAGGGCGGGCTGCTCCGGCTCGGGGCACAGGGCTCGTTCGACAACTTCAACCTCGTGGTCGCCGGGGTGAAGGGCGACCTCGAGGGCGAGATCCCGCTGATCTACGATACCCTGATGACCGAGGCGGGGGACGAGCCGTTCACCTCCTACGGCCTGATCGCCGAGAGCGTGCAGGTGGCCCCGGACATCGGCGGCGTCGCCTACCGGCTGCGGCCGGAGGCGCTGTGGCACGACGGCCGGCCGGTCACCGCCGAGGACGTGGTGTTCTCGTTCGAGGTGCTGAAGGCCAACAGCCCGCAATACGCCTTCTACTACCACAACGTGACCAGGGCCCAGGCGGTGGGGCCGCGCGAGGTCCGGTTCAGCTTCAGCGAGACGGGCAACCGCGAATTGCCGCAGATCGTCGGCCAGTTGCCGATCCTGCCGAAGCACTGGTGGACCGGCAAGGACGCGAACGGGCGGCCGCGCAACCCGACCGAGACCAGCCTCGAGATTCCCCTCGGTTCCGGCCCCTACCGCCTCGCCCGCTTCGATGCCGGCCGCAGCGTCACCTACGAGCGGGTCGCGGATTACTGGGGCCGCGACATCCCGGTGAACAAGGGCCGCTACAACTTCGCGACCCTGCGCACCGAGTATTTTCGCGATGCCACGGTGCTGATCGAGGCGTTCAAGGCCGACCAGTTCGACTGGCGCTCGGAGAACATCGCCCGCAACTGGGCCACCGCCTATGACGGCTTCCCGGCGGTCCGCGAGGGCCGGATCGTCAAGGAGGAGTTCCCGCAGACCAGCAGCGGCATCATGCAGTCGTTCACCTTCAACCTGCGCCGCCCGAAATTCGCCGACGAGCGGGTGCGCCGCGCCTTCAACCTCGCCTTCGACTTCGAGGAGATGAACCGCACCCTGTTCTACGGGCTCTACAAGCGCATCGACTCGTACTTCTTCGGCACCGAACTGGCCTCGTCCGGCCTGCCCGAGGGCCGGGAGAAGGAGATCCTGGAGAGCGTCCGCGACAAGGTGCCGGCGAGCGTGTTCACGGCGCCCTACCGCAACCCGGTCAACGGCGGCCCCGAGGCGGTGCGCGCCAACCTGCGCGAGGCGGTCGGCCTGCTCCAGGCCGCGGGCTACGAGATCCGCGGCGGCCAGATGGTCGAGAAGGCGAGCGGCCAGCAACTCTCGGTCGAGTTCCTCGGCTACGACGGCTCGGCCGAGCGGGTGGTGCTGCCCTACAAGGCGGCGCTGGAGCGCATCGGCATCAGGGTGTCGCTGCGGGTGGTCGATCCGGCGCAGTACCAGAACCTCGTGCGCGGCTTCGACTTCGACGCCCTGGCGCTGAACTCCTGGGCCGAGTCGCTGTCGCCCGGCAACGAGCAGCGCGACTTCTGGGGTTCCGCCGCCGCCGACCGGCCCGGCTCGCGCAACCTCGCGGGCATCAAGGATGCGGGCATCGACGCGCTGATCGACAAGGTGATCTACGCGCCCGACCGGCCCGGTCTCGTCGCCGCCACCCGCGCCCTCGACCGGGTGCTGCTCGCCCACAACTACGTCGTGCCTCAATGGGGCTCGGGCGTCACCCGCACCCTGCGCTGGAACCGCTTCGCCCGGCCCGCGACCCTGCCGGCCTATGGCGGCTCCGGCTTCCCGACGACGTGGTGGACCGACGAGGCCCTGGCGGCCAAGACCGGGATCGCCCGATGAGCGCCCCGACCCGCCGCACCCTGCTCGCCGGGGCGGCCGCCGCCCTGGCGCTGCCCCGCGCCGCCCGCGCCGAGGTTCCGGCCGGGGAGCGCCACGGCCTCTCCAGCTTCGGGGAACTGAAGTATCCGGCGGGTTTCCCGCGGTTCGACTACGTCGAGCCGATGGCGCCGAAGGGGGGGGCGTTCTCGACCCAGATCGCCACCACCACCGGCAATCAGGCGTTCGAGACCTTCAACACCCTCAACATCTACGTGCTGCGCGGCGACGGCGCCGCCGGCATGGACCAGACCTTCGACAGCCTGATGGTCCGGGCGCTCGACGAGCCCGATTCGCTCTACGGCCTCGTCGCGCGCTCGGTCGGCCCGAGCGCGGACGGCCTCGCCTACACCTTCACCCTGCGGCCGCAGGCACGCTTCCACGACGGCAGCCGGCTCACCGCCCGCGACGTCGCGTTCTCGATCCAGGTCCTGAAGGAGAAGGGGCACCCGCGCCTGTCGCAGGTGCTGCGCGACGTCGTCATCGCCGAGGCCGACGGCGACGAGCGGGTGATCGTGCGCTTCGCCCCAGGCCGCAGCCGCGACCTGCCGCTGATCGTCGCCGAGCTGCCGATCTTCTCCGAAGCCTATTACCGCACCCGCGAGTTCGAGGCGTCCACCCTGGAGCCGCCGCTCGGCTCCGGCGCCTATCAGGTGTCGCGGTTCGAGGTCGGGCGCTTCATCGCCTTCGAGCGGGTGCGCGACTACTGGGCCGCCGAGCTGCCGGTGAATGTCGGCCAGAACAACTTCGACGAGATCCGCTACGAGTATTTCCGCGATCGCGACGTGGCGTTCGAGGCGTTCAAGGCCGGCGCCTTCACGTGGCGCGAGGAGTTCACCGCCCGGGTCTGGGCGACCGGCTACGACTTCCCGGCCGCCCGCGAGGGACGGGTCAAGCGCGAGACGGTGCCGGACGCCACCCCGTCCGGCACGCAGGGCTGGTGGTTCAACACCCGCCGGCCGGTGTTCCGCGATCCCCGCATCCGCGAGGCGATCGGGCTCGCCTTCGACTTCGAGTGGACGAACCAGAACCTGATGTACGGCGCCTACACGCGCACGGCCTCGTTCTTCGAGAACTCGGACCTCAAGGCGACGGGGCAGCCCTCGCCGGAGGAGCTGGCGCTGCTGGAGCCGCTGCGCGGGCAGGTACCGGCTGAGGTGTTCGGCGAGCCGTGGTCGCCGCCGCGCTCGGACGGGTCGGGTCAGGACCGCGCCCTGCTGCGCCGGGCCGACGCGCTGCTGCGCGAGGCCGGCTGCACCCGCGAGGGCGGTCAGCTCAAGCTGCCCGGCGGCCAGCCGCTCGCCTTCGAGTTCCTCGACGCGACGCCGTCGTTCCAGCCCCACGTCCAGTCCTTCATCAAGAACCTCGGCCTGCTCGGCATCCGGGCGAGTTCGCGCCTCATCGACGCCGCGCAGTACCAGTCCCGGCTCAAGGAGTTCGACTTCGACGTGGTGTCGGCGCGCTTCGGCGGCTCGGTGACGCCCGGGGCTGGGTTGCGCGAGGTCTACGGCGGCCGCGCCGCCGCCACGCCGGGCTCGCAGAACCTCTGCGGCGTCGCCGATCCGGCGACCGACGCGATGCTCGACCGGGTCGCCAACGCGGCGAGCCGGGCCGAGCTGACCGTGGCCTGCCGCGCCCTCGACCGTCTCCTGCGCGCCGGGCGCTACTGGGTGCCGATGTGGTATTCGGGCTCGCACCGGCTGGCCGCCTGGGACGTCTACGGACGGCCGAAGGAGCTGCCGCGCTACGGCCTCGGCGTGCCCGCCCTCTGGTGGCGCGACGCCGAGCGCGCCCGGACGATCGGACGGAACTGACGAGACCCCATGGCCGCCTACATCCTGCGCCGTCTCCTGCTGATGATCCCGACCCTGCTCGGGATCATGCTGGTCTCGTTCGTCATCGTGCAGTTCGCCCCCGGCGGCCCGGTCGAGCGGGTGCTGGCCCAGCTCCAGGGCCAGAACACCGGGGCGATGTCCCGGGTCACCGGCGGGGGCGGCGACCTCGGCGGGTCCGCCGCCGCCTCCCGCGGCGGGGGAGGGGAGAGCAATTCCCGCTACCGCGGCGCGCAGGGGCTCGACCCGGCCTTCATCCAGCGCCTGGAGCAGCAATACGGCTTCGACAAGCCTGCCCACGAGCGCTTCCTGAAGATGCTGTGGGACTACGCCCGCTTCGACTTCGGCAAGAGCTACTTCCGCGATGTCTCGGTACTGCAACTGATCGGCGAGAAGTTGCCGGTCTCGATCACCTTGGGCCTGTGGATGACGCTGCTGTCCTACGCGATCTCGATCCCGCTCGGGATCCGCAAGGCGGTGCGCGACGGCTCGGCCTTCGACGTCTGGACCTCGGCGGTCGTCATCGTCGGCTACGCGATTCCCGGCTTCCTGTTCGCGATCCTGCTGATCGTGCTGTTCGCCGGCGGCTCGTTCTTCCAGGTCTTCCCGCTGCGCGGCCTGACCAGCGAGGGCTGGTCGCAGTTCTCGGCGTGGCACAAGGTGACCGACTACCTCTGGCACATCGCCCTGCCGATCACCGCGATGGCCCTCGGCGCCTTCGCGACCGCGACGCTGCTGACCAAGAACTCGTTCCTCGACGAGATCCGGCGGCAATACGTGCTCACCGCCCGGATGAAGGGGCTCTCGGAGCGTCAGGTCCTCTACGGCCACGTCTTCCGCAACGCGATGCTGATCGTGGTCGCGGGTTTTCCCGGCGCCTTCATCTCCGCGTTCTTCTCCGGCTCGCTGCTGATCGAGACGATCTTCTCCCTCGACGGCCTCGGCCTCCTGTCGTTCGAGTCGATCGTCAACCGCGATTACCCGGTGGTGTTCGCCAACCTCTACATCTTCTCGCTGGTCGGGCTGGTGGTGAACCTCGTCTCCGACCTGACCTACAGTTGGATCGACCCGCGCATCGACTTCGAGACGCGGGCCGCGTGAGGAGGCGGGCGCCGGACCGGCGCCCGCTGCCTACCGCCGGCCGCCGGCCCGCATCGCCTGCCGCGGCGCCGGGGCGGCGTTCTCCTCGAACAATTCGGCGAGCTTCTCGGTCATCACCCCGCCGAGTTCCTCCGCGTCCACGATGGTGACGGCGCGGCGGTAGTAGCGGGTCACGTCGTGGCCGATGCCGATGGCGAGCAGCTCGACCGGCGAGCGGGTCTCGATCTCGTCGATGACGTAGCGCAGGTGGCGCTCGAGGTAGTTGCCGGGGTTCACCGACAGGGTCGAGTCGTCGACCGGGGCGCCGTCCGAGATCACCATCAGGATGCGGCGCTGCTCGGAGCGGGCGAGCAGGCGCTTATGCGCCCAGTCCAGCGCCTCGCCGTCGATGTTCTCCTTCAGCAGCCCCTCGCGCATCATCAGGCCGAGGTTCTTGCGCGCCCGCCGCCACGGCGCGTCGGCGGCCTTGTAGACGATGTGGCGTAGGTCGTTGAGCCGCCCCGGAAGCTGCGGCTTGCCGGATTGCAGCCAGGATTCCCGCGACTGCCCGCCCTTCCACGCCCGGGTGGTGAAGCCGAGGATCTCGACCTTCACGCCGCAGCGCTCCAGGGTGCGGGCGAGGATGTCGGCGCAGGTCGCCGCCACGGTGATCGGCCGGCCGCGCATCGAGCCGGAATTGTCGAGCAGCAGCGTGACCACCGTATCGCGGAAGTTGGTGTCCTTCTCCTGCTTGAACGACAGCGGCTGGTGCGGATCGATCACCACCCGGACGAGCCGGGCCGGATCGAGCTGGCCCTCTTCGAGGTCGAAGTCCCAGGCGCGGTTCTGCTGCGCCAGCAGGCGGCGCTGGAGCCGGTTGGCGAGGCGGCCGACGACGCCCTGGAGATGGGCGAGCTGCTTGTCGAGATAGGTCCGCAGCCGGGTCAGCTCCTCGGCGTCGCAGAGGTCCTCGGCGTGGATCACCTCGTCGAAGCGGCCGGTGAACACCTTGTACTCGGGGCCGCGCGGCTCGTTGGTGCGCGGGCTCGGCGGGCGCCAGGATTCGGAGGCGTCCTCGGAATCTGCCTCGTCGGCCTCGTCCGGCAACTCGCCCGACGGTGCGTCGGCGGCCTCGGTCGCGCCCTCCTCCAGCTCGTCGGCGGAATCGTCCGAGACCTCGACCTCGGCGCGGTCGCCCTGGCTCTGCTCCTCGGCCTCGCCCTCGCCGGATTGCTGCTGCTCGTCCTGCGACTCGTTCTCGTCCTCGCTCTCCTCGTCGTCCGGGTCGAGGGGGGCCTCGTCGGCCATGTCGAGGGACGACAGCAGGTCGCGCACCGAGCGGGCGAAGGCGCGCTGGTTCTCGAGGTTGCCGATCAGCCCGTCGAGGTTGGGGCCGGCCCCGCTCCTCGATGAAGTCGCGCCACAGGCCGACGATGCGCCGCGCCGCCTCGGGCGGCTGCTGTCCGGTCAGGCGCTCGCGCACCATCAGGGCGACCGCGTCCTCCATCGGGGCGTCCGCGCGGTCGGTGATCTCCTCGTACTTGCCGCCGCGGTGGTAGCGGTCCTCCAGCATCGCCGTGAGGTTGCCGGCGACGCCGGCCATCCGGCGCGAGCCGATCGCCTCGACCCGGGCCTGCTCGACGGCGTCGAACACCGCCCGTGCCGCCGCGTTCTCGGGTGCGAGGCGGCGATGCACCGCGCCGTCGTGGCAGGCGAGGCGCAGGGCCATCGAGTCGGCATGGCCGCGCAGGATCGCGACGTCGTGCGCCGACAGCTTGCGCGGCGGCTCGGGCAGGCGGGCCTTGTCGCCGGTGAGGACCGGGCGGTCGGAGGCGAAACTGACCTCGATCTCGGCCTTGCGGGCGATCGCCCGCAGGGTGCCGGCGACCGAGCGCTTCAGCGGCTCCGCGACGGGTTCGCGCTTCTCGCCGGGCTTGCGGTTGGACAGGGCCATCGGGCTACTTCTTCACCGAATCGAAGTCGAAGGGGCGGTCGAGGAGGTCGTCCCAGGTGTAGGGGCAGGTTTTGGGGAATTCGTCGGCCGGCAGATGGGTCTCGTCGCTGGCCCAGTCCCGTGCATCCGGATAGCACCGGCGCAAGGCTTCATCCCGCCGGCTCTTCAATCCTGGATTGTCCGCTAGGATGTCCCGGTAGCGCCGGCGTTGCTCGCGGATCGAGAAGACCCAGCTCGCGGTGCGGTGCTCGGGCTGCTGGTCCCACTCGAGCATGTGCATCACCAGCACCCGCAGGGTGCTGCGGAGCTTGTGGAACTCGCTCCTGCCCAAGCTCTCCAGCTCCTCGGCGACGTGCTCCGCATCGACCTCGTCGAAGCGGCGCGCGCGGATCAGCGCGACCTGCTCCAGCGCCCAGGTGTAGTAGTCGCGCTCGTAGGCGGTCCGGCCGGCGGGAACCGACGCCCCGGTCTCCGGGGCCTCGGGCTTCTCCTTCAGGGCCGGGTCCGCCATCGCGCCGCTCCGTGGGTCAGCTCAGGGCGACGTTGACCGCGCTCTCGGGCAGTTCCTTGCCGAACGAGCGCTGATAGAACTCCGCCACCAGGGCGCGCTCCAGCTCGTCGCACTTGTTGAGGAACGTGACCCGGAACGCGAAGCCGATGTCGTTGAAGATGTCGGCGTTCTCGGCCCAGGTGATGACGGTGCGCGGGCTCATCACGGTCGAGAGGTCGCCGTTGATGAACGCGTTGCGGGTCAGGTCGGCGACCCGGACCATCTTGTTGACGACGTCGCGCCCGCCGTCGCCGCGGTAGTGCGTCGCCTTCGACAGCACGATGTCGACCTCGCGGTCGTGCGGCAGGTAGTTCAGGGTGGTGACGATCGACCAGCGGTCCATCTGGCCCTGGTTGATCTGCTGGGTGCCGTGATAGAGGCCGGAGGTGTCGCCGAGCCCGACCGTGTTGGCGGTGGCGAACAGCCGGAAGGCGGGGTGGGGGCGGATGACCCGCTTCTGGTCGAGCAGCGTCAGGCGGCCCGAGACCTCCAGCACCCGCTGGATCACGAACATCACGTCGGGCCGGCCGGCATCGTACTCGTCGAAGACCAGCGCGACGTTGTTCTGCAGCGCCCAGGGCAGGATGCCGTCCTGGAACGCGGTGACCTGCTTGCCGTCCTGAAGGACGATCGCGTCCTTGCCGACGAGGTCGATGCGCGAGACGTGGCTGTCGAGGTTGATGCGCACGCAGGGCCAGTTCAGGCGCGCGGCGACCTGCTCGACGTGGGTCGACTTGCCGGTGCCGTGATAGCCGGTGATCATCACCCGGCGGTTGCGGGCGAAGCCGGCCAGGATCGCGAGCGTCGTCTCCCGGTCGAAGATGTAGTCGGCGTCGAGGTCCGGGACGTGCTCCTCGGCCTTCGAGAAGGCCGGCACCTCGAGGTTCGAGTCGATCCCGAACACCTGGCGCACGGAGACCTTCGTATCCGGGAGAGCGGGCGGCGTGTCTTCAGAAAGCATACGGGGCCTCGTCGGGGCAGGTCACGCCCCCATGGGCGACCCTGCGGGTGTCGCGACGGCGCGGGGATGCCGGCAGGCGCCGTCTTTCCTTAAGCTGCGAGAGAAGCCGGCGCAAACGCGGCTCGATGCGATATAAGAAGGAGGCGCCGGGTTTCGAGCCCCCTCCGCGCAGGGCTGCGATGCGCGTTCCGTACCCGGTGCCGATGCCCGCCCGGTCGTGCGTCCCGGAGGGACTATCGGCGCCGCCGCGCCCGTTCCGTCTCTCACAGCCACGAGCCGCCATGACCCGTCGCCTCCTCGCCGCGTTCCTCGTCCTCGTTCCGCCGGTCCTCGCCGAGGCCCGGGATCTGCCCGCAGCGCAGGCGCCTGACCAGAGCAGGCCGACCGTCGAGGATCTCACGGTTCAGGGCAACATGCGGGCCGGGACGATCGAACAGTCCGGCACGGGCACCGATACGCCGTCCAGGCCGGCCCCGACCAGGCCGATCCCGAGCGGCACGCCGGCCAACGGGATCTGGTCGTCCGGCACCTGGCACCAGCGCTATCACAGCGGCGCCGACTGGGGGAACACGACGCCGGTCAGCAGCCAGTGGCTCGCGCGCTGCACCTCGACGAGCGACCCGACCGTCTACGAGAGCTGCGTCAACATCGACTTCTACAACAAGACCGGCGCCACCGGACCCTGGTCGGCCTCGACGTCCTACCCGGCCGGCGCGTTCATCCAGATCGACGGCGGCAACCTCTACAAGGCGGCCCGGGCCGGCACGACCGGCCCCAAGCCGCCGTCCTGGCCCGAATCGGGCAGCGTCACCGACGGAAGCGTGGTGTGGAGCCATGCCGGCAACGGCACCACCGCGGCCAAGAGCGGCCTGTCGCTGTCGTCGGTCAGCACCGCCGAGGGCGGCAACCACTGGCTGCTCAACCCGAACTGCATCATCGGCAAGGGCTTCAAGTCGCAGCTCTACTGCATCGAACTCGATGTCGGCAACGACAGCGGCTTCGACTGGACGCCCGGCGCCGCGGTGCCGGGGCCGCAGGCGCTGTGGATCGGCGGCGTCACCACCAACACCGGCGCCGCCGCGATCAACATCGGCAGCCAGCACTCCACCGCCGGCAAGCCGGCGTGGTACTTCGGCCTGTGGTGCGGCAACGCGCTCGCCGCCGGACAGACGTGCTTCGAGGATTGGTCCAACGCCTTCGCGGGCTTCCACACCGCGTCCTTCGCCCGCAAGACCTACGACATCCACCTCCAGGCCAGCTCGGTGTCGGGGGTGAAGCTCGACGGCACCTATTCCAATGCCGGCATCAACCTGGAGAACGCCACGGTGTCCGGCGCCGGCGTCGCCGTGCCGACCGCCATCCGCATCAAGGCGGGCCAGGGGGTGTGCTTCGACGGTTCCGACCGCTGCTTCTTCTACGAGGCTTCGTCGCAGAAGCTGATCTACCAGCGCGGCGCCACCCGGCTGTTCAGCGTCGACGGATCGGGCAACCTGCGGGCCGCCGGCACGATCCGGCAGAACGTCGCCCCCTGAGGACCGGCGGTCGGAAACCCCCCGTGGGTATGTGAGTTGCTCTCCGTCAGTCACGGGAGAGCACGATGGCGCCACCGAGCCACAAGCCCGAGAGAACCACGAACCGGGTCCGCCCGGCCCTTCTGGGCGTCGCCCTGATCGTGATCGTGATCGCCCTGCTCCTCTACGCGACGGGCTTCAACGCGCACCTCTGAGATCCCGCCGGGGATCGTGGCGCCGATCCCGATGCGGAAACCGGCTTCGTGCAGGCGCCGCGCGGGCCGGTGCCGAAATGGCCGCCGCCCCGGCAATGAGCATGATCCACCATCGATCATCCGGGCAGTGTGCGCCTGTGCCTGGTCAGCGCAGGGCCGCGAGGGCGGCGTGGATGAGGGTCGCGCCGCCGATGGGCGCGATCAGCAGCAGCACGACGTTCAGGATCAGGATCCACAGGATCACCAGTTCCTGCCGCTTCGTGATCCGGGGCCGGCGGTCCGGCGGCTCCCGGGATGGCTTCCACCCGCCCTCGGCGTACATCGACGGCCCTCATCTGGATCCAACCGGGACAACCTGGGCGCGAGCACTCCGGATCCTCCAGCCTGAACTTGTTTTTGCGCGGCCGTCGCCCCGGCCGGTCGCGGCGGCAGCCGGAGGATGGGCCGGTCACGGGCCCGGAGCCTCGCCGCCGCGCCAGGGATCCGCGCCTGCCCCGTCGCAGGACGCACCGCCCGGACCGGCGACGGGAATGTGGATGGCGGAGACGGGTGATCGATTTTTCGCTTTGGAACGCCCTGGGCACCGCCTAGTTGTTGGTGCTACGCGTTCTGGTGCGATGGCCGCCCGGCTCCCGGGGCCGCAGACCGATTGTCGGAGGAAACCCGATGGCGACGAAGACGACCAAGAAAGAGGCGCCGAAGGCCGACGAGACCGAAGGCAAGGCGAAGGCCAAGAAGGTCGCGGCGCCGAAGTCCGGCGACAAGCCGAACGCCCTCCAGAAGCCGCTTCAGCCGACCCCCGAACTCGCCGCCATCGTCGGTTCCGACCCGCTGCCGCGCGGCGAGGTGGTCAGCAAGGTCTGGGACTACATCCGCAAGCACGAGCTTCAGAACCCTCAGAACAAGCGCGAGATCCTCGCCGACGACAACCTCAAGAAGGTGTTCGGCAAGGACAAGGCGACCATGTTCGAGATGAACAAGTATCTCGCCCAGCACCTCAAGTAGGAGCGGGCGCGGCCGGTCGGCCGGCCCCGCCCGTTCAGGGGCGCGCCCGGCCTCCGACCCGCAGCGTGCTCGCCAGCGCCCCGACCCCCGACAGGACCGCGGCGAGCCACAGCGCCGTCATCGTCCCGGCAGTGTGGGCGAGGCCGAAGATCACCGCCACCACCGCAGCCCCGAGCGATTGCCCGAGCAGGCGGGCGGTCGATTGCATGCCGCTCGCACCGCCGCTGCGCTCGCGCGGCGCGCTGGTGATGATGACCTTGTTGTTCGGGGCCTGGAACAGGCCGAAGCCGAGGCCGCACACGGTCAGGCGCCAGCCGATGGCGAGCGTCGAGGGGTCGGGCGGCAGGGTCGCCATCAGGGCGAGCCCCGCGGCCAGCACCGTGAGCCCGATGCCGCCCAGAAGGCCAGGCGGGTAGCGGTCGGCGAGCCGGCCGGAAATCGGCGCGATGACCGCGATGGCGATCGGCCACGGCGTCATCAGGAAGCCGGTCTCGATGCTGGAGCGGTGCAGCACGTCCTGGAAGTAGAACGGCAGCGCGACGTAGGCCATCATCTGGGCCGAGAAGGCGCAGACCGACGACGCCATCGACAGGGCGAAGACCCGGATCCGCAGGAGGTCGACCGGCAGCAGCGGCGCCGGCAGGCGGAGCTGGAACCACACGAAGGCTGTCCCGACCACGACCGCGCCGGCGAGCGCCGCGAGGGCGAGGCTGCGCGAGTCGGGGTTGCCGAGCCCGTCGACCCCGGTGATCAGCAGGCAGAAGAACACCGCGTTGAGCACGGCGCTGAGGCCGTCGAAGCGGGCGCCGCTCAGCGGCGTCGCCGGCAGGGTGCGGGCCGCCACGAGGAGCGCCAGGACGCCGAGCGGCCCGTTGACGAGGAACAGCCACGGCCACGTCGCCACCGAGAGGATCGCCGAGGCGATGGTCGGCCCGGCGGCGGAGGCGACCGCCACCATCAGGGCGACGGTGCCGACGCCCTGCCCGATCATCCGCGCCGGGTAGATGAAGCGCACCAGGGCGATGTTGACGCTCATGATCCCGGCCGCTCCCAGCCCCTGCGCGATCCGGGCGGCGATCAGCACCTCCAGCGAGCCGGTGAGCGCGCAGGCGAGCGACGCGACGGTGAACAGGGCGAGCCCGCCGATGTAGACCCGCCTGTAGCCGAGGATGTCGCCGAGGGAGGCCAGCGGCAGCAGCGCCGCGGTCACGGCGAGCTGGTAGCCGTTGGTGACGAAGATCGCGGCGCCCGGCGAGACCTGGAGATCCCGGGCGATCACCGGCAGGGCGACGTTGACGATCGCCCCGTCGAGCACCGCCATGGTCATGGCGATGCCGATCGCCAGCATCGCCCACAGCCGCTCCGCCACCGGCAGCCCGTCGGCCGCCTCCGGGCGCACCTCGGCTCCGCTCGTCATCCTGGTCGTTCTCCCGCGTCCCGCGGGCGGTGCCTAGCGCATCGGGTCGGCGCGTGCACCTCGCCGCGCGAGCGGGGGCGCCCTGCGCCGGGGGCACGGTTCGCCGAAGAGCGCGCGACGGCTCCGATCACGGCGAGACGCGGGTCGGGGGCCCTTGGGACGAGACCTCCGGCCGGCGGCGCCCGCCCCGGGTCATACGGTTTCCGATTGATCGCTCGGCGATCCCTGCGGGATCGCTTCGCAATGCGGAAATCGGCTCGCTCAGGCGAGCCGGCGCGTGGGTAGCACGACGGCGCGCGTTCCCGTCGGGACGCGGCGGTACAGGTCGATGATGTCCTGGTTCAGCAGCCGCACGCAGCCCGACGACACCATCGTGCCGATCGTCCCCGGCTCCGTCGTGCCGTGCAGGCGGTACAGCGTGTCCCGCCCGTCCCGGTAGAGATAGAGTGCCCGCGGTCCGAGGGGATTGCCCGGCCCGCCCGCGAGGCCGCCGGAGACGGGGCCGTAGCGCTCCGGCTCGCGCCGGATCATCGCCGGCGTCGGCGTCCAGCGCGGCCATTCCGCCTTGCGCGCGACGACCGCCTCGCCCCGGAAGTCGAACGCCTCGTCCTTGCCGACGCCCACCCCGTAGCGAAGCGCCCGGCCGCCCTCGCGCACGAGGTAGGCGAAGCGCGCGGCCGGATCGACCACGATGGTGCCGGGCGGCTCGGGCGTCGCGTAGGCGACCTCCTGGCGCAGGAAGCGCGGGTCGATCCCGGAGATGTCGACGGCCGGCACCGGAAACGGCTCGCCGTCGAGCGCCGCGTAGGTCGCGAGGTAGCCGGGGTCCACCGGCGGGCGTTGGTCCACCACGGGCGGCGGCGCCAGATGCGTGACGCAGCCGGCGACGAGCAGGGGCGTGCCGAGGATCAGGCTGCGGCGGGTCGGGGTCATCGTTGAGGCCATCGGTTGATCCGGGAGGCCGTAGGAAACGGCCATGCTTCCGCCCCGTCCATCGGTGATGGAGTGATCCGACCCATAACCGGATCGCATCGATGGACCTCGCCCTCGCCCTGCGCGTCTTCCAGCGCACCGTCGATCGCGGCTCGATGACCGCGGCGGCGCGCGACCTCGCCGTGTCCCAGCCCGCGGTGAGCAGGCACCTGCGCAACCTCGAGGCCCATGTCGGTGCCCGCCTCCTGGAGCGCTCCGCCCGCCTGGTGCGGCCGACCCCGCAAGGGCTGCGGCTCTACGCGGCGAGCCAGCCGGCCCTCGCGGCGATCGACGCGGCCCTGGAGGATGTCCGCACCGAGGGATCCCGGGTCGAGGGCCGGCTGCGCCTGCACGCGCCCTCCTGCATCGGCGTCCGGCACCTGCATCCGATCGTGGCCGACTTCCAGGCGCGGCATCCCCGGGTCGCGGTCGACCTGGTGCTGGAAGAACGCGTCGTGGACCTCGTCCACGAGGATTACGATCTCGCCCTGCGCTACGGCCGGCCGGAGGGGCGGGACCTCATCATCCGCCGGCTCGGCTGGTCGCGCCGCATCCTGGTTGCGGCGCCGGCCTACCTCGCGCGGGCGGGCGGGATCGATGCGCCCGAGAAGCTCGCCGCGTGCGAGGTCGTCACGATCGCCTCGGCCGCCGCCCGCAACGTGCTGGCGCTCCGGCGAGGCGGCGAAACGGTCGAGGTGGCGATTCGTCCGGTTCTTCGCACGAACAACGCCGAGGTGCTGGTCCGGGCCCTCTGCGACGGACGCGGCGTCGGGCCGGTGCAACACCTGCTGGTCGCCGAGGATCTCTCTGCGGGCCGGCTCGTGCGCGTGCTCTCGGACTACGTGCTCCAGTCGACGGAAGCTTTCCTGGTCTTTCCCTCGGCGCGGCACATGCGGCCGGCGGTCCGCGCCTTCACCGATTTCGTCGTGCCCCGCATCCGTGCGGTGGAGGGGATCGGCATGACCGCCTGAGCAGCTTCCGCGAACATGGTCGCCGCTCCTGCGCCGGGAGCCTGCGGCCGACAGGGCACACGCCTATCCCGCCCGTCCACCGCCCGACCGCCCCGCCGCGAGGGTTCGGAGGTCCTCCCGTGTCAGCCCGACATCCCGCAGCAGGCGGGCATCGAGGCTCTCCAGATGGGCGCGGTCGCTCCGGCAGCGCAGCCAGCGCCGCCAGATCGTCTCGGCGGGCGGGCCGGGAGCGCGGTTCGCGGGTGGTGGCTTTGCCATGCGGGGCTCCTCGGTCGTCCGGTCGGGACGGGAGCCTCGCCGAAACCGCCGCCGCGACGGTTCGGGCGCGGCCGAAGCGTCGTCGGCCCGTCTCGGGTAGAAGGGTGCGGCCCGCCCGGGGAGCGCACCCATGACCACCACCGCCGCCTTCGCCGAGATCGCCGCCCTGATGGGCGACCCGGCCCGCGCCGGGATGCTGGAAGCTCTGCTCGACGGCCGCGCGCTCACCGCGGCGGAACTCGCCCGCGCCGCCGGCGTCACGCCGCAGACCGCGAGCAGCCATCTCGCCAAGCTGTCCGGGGCCGGGCTCCTCGCCGTGGAGCGGCAGGGGCGGCACCGCTACCACCGCCTCGCCGCGCCGTCCGTGGCCCGGATGATGGAGAGCGTGATGGCGGTGGCGGCCGATCGCCGTGACGGCCCTCGCCGCCTCGCGACCGGCCCGCGCGACCGGCGGCTGCGGCATGCCCGCACCTGCTACGACCATCTCGCCGGCCATGTCGCGGTGGCGGTGGCGGACGCGATGGTGGCCCGCGGCCAGCTCGACCTCGCGCCGGACGGAGGCGTCCTGACGCCGGCCGGCACCGAGTTCCTGCGCGGTCTCGGCATCGACCTCGACCGGGCGCGCGGGCGACGGGTGTTCTGCCGGCCCTGCCTCGACTGGAGCGAGCGCCGGCCGCACATCGCGGGGGTGCTCGGCGCCGCCCTGCTCGACGGCTTCATGGCCCGGGACTGGTTGCGCCGCCTCGACGGCACCCGGGCGGTCGAGGTGACGCCGCCCGGTCGGGCCGCCTTCGCCCGCGCCTTCGGGATCCGCGGCGAGCCGTGAGGCCTCCTACTCGACGACCAGCTTATACATCTGCCCCGGCCGCACCCGGCTGCCCCGCTCCATGCCGTTGAGGGCCTGGAACCGCTCCAGCGGTCGGTCCGGCACCACCATCCGGCGGGCGAGCTCCTCGGCGGTGTCGCCGGGCCCGGCGGTGACCACCTGGAGCCGCAGCGGCTTGAGGGCGCGCGCCTCCTCCGGGCTCACGGTCGCGAGGCTGGCGAGCCAGCGCCCGAAGGCCGGCTCCGGATCGACGGTGCCCTTCGCCGCCATGATCATCCGGAAGGTGTTGGCGCCGACCCGGATCGCCGCGAGGCGGAAGAACCACTCCTTGCCCTTCGACACCGCGGTCACGGCCGGGAAGCCGTTGATCATCCGGTTCTCGAAGCTGTTGGTCTCGATCGCGTCGTTCCAGGTCGCCTTCAGCACCTCCTCCAGCCCCTGGCCCGGATTGGTCTCGACGGCGTCGAACAGCAGCCGCCGGCTGCCCTCCTGAGTCGAGCCCAGGACGGCGCGGGCGGTGTTGTCGAGCGAGAAACCCTCCGGCGCCTCGAAGGCGATGCCGAGCCGCGGATGGACGAAGCGGTGGCCGCGGATCATGCCGTCGGCCGGGTTGTCGCCGTAGGCGATGCCGTCGATCGCCGCGAGGTAGCGCGCGCGGTCGTCGGCGCCGAGCCCGGGGGCCCCGATGCGCCGGGCCGCCTGCGTCACCTGGATGATCCGCTCGGGCGTGCCCGGATGGGTGGCGAGCAGGTCCGGCTCCGCCCCGCCGGCCCCGCCGGCCCGCAGCGCCGTGGCCCGGTTGAGCCCGGTGAGGAAGCGCGAGGCACCGAACGGATCGTAGCCCGCCCGCGACAGCGTGCGCACCCCGGCCTGATCGGCCTCGAACTCCTGGGCGCGGGAGAACCGCGCCAGGACGAAGCGCGACTGGTCCTGCAACTGCGCCCCGGTGGACGGGTCCTTGAGCACGTCGGCCACCACCTTGCTCACCAGCTCGGAGCGCAGGGCCATCTCGGTGCGGGCGCTGGCGTGGCGCAGCGTGACGTGGGCGATCTCGTGCGCCAGCACCGCGGCGAGTTCCGAAGTGTCCGAGGCGAGCGCCAGCAGGCCGCGGGTGGCGTAGAGATGGCCGTTGGGCAGCGCGAAGGCGTTCGGCACCGGCGAGTCGAGCAGCGTCACGGCGTAGGTCTCGTCCGGGCGCTCGGTGGCGCGCACGAGGCGGTCGGTGACCTCGGTGAGCAGCCGCAGGGCCGCGGGGGCCCGGTACTCGCCGCCGAACGAGGCCACGAGCTTGGCGTGGTCGGCATCGGCCGCCGGGCGGTCGCGGCCGGTGGTGCGCGGAGCCTCGGACGGCACCGTGACCGCGACCGGCGTCAGGGTCGCCCCCTGATCGCCGGCGCAGCCGGCAAGCAGCAGCGCCAGCATCGCGGAGGCCGCCGCCAGCTTGGCCGGGGTTGCCGCCAGCCTGGCCGGGGCCGCCATCGGCAGGATTCGCGGGAAGGGCCGGTCCATCGCGATTGTCAGCGCCGCTGCGCCTGCTCCTCGTCCAGCAACTCGATCATCTCGGCCGCGCCCAGGTCGAGGGTCGGCCCGCGCCACAGTTCGACGGTGCCGCGTGCCCGCACCCGCCGTCCCCGCAGCGCGGCCGCAGTCAAACCACGTCCGACCAGGATCCGCCAAGTGCGCTTTTGCATCGTGACGGAGAGACCGTCCTCGCCGAAGGGGGCGAAGTTGAGATAGGTGCGGCGCTCGCGCTCCCCGACGCTGCGCACCCGCCCCTCGATCAGCACGAATCGCCCCGCCGCCGCAACCAGCCGGGCGGCGTCGTCGGCGGGAATCACCGCCGCGGCAGCCCAGACGCCCTTCCCCTCGCGCCGCGCCGTCGCCTCGACGGCGAGCAGCCCGGGCCGGCACAGGGTGTCGGCCTCGCCGGCATCGACCTGGGCCAGCCCCGCCGCGACGAGGCCGCCGGCGAGGTCGACCGGCGCGTCGTCGTCGCGGGTCGCCGCATCGAGGCTGACGCGCCCCCACCGATCTGGCGCCGCGACCTCCCGCGTCGCCAGGGGACGGCCGCGCAGGTCGAGCAGCCACGCCGTCGCGGCGGCGGCCAGGGCCGGATCCTCCGGCCGGCGCAGGCCGTCGAGCCGCCCGCGCCGCCCCGATTCGAGGACGAGGTCGCCGTGGGCATCGACCGCGACCAGCCGGTCCTGCCGGGTGATCCGCTGCTGGCACGCGGCGGGAGGGCGCGCGGATTGCGCGGCCGCCGCGCCGCCCAGCGCGAGGCCGGCCGCCACGATCCGCGCGACCCGCCCCGCCATCCGCCCCGCCCGAGCCATTCGCCGCCGCTCCGCCTCACCGGGAGGTTGGCGTTCCCGGTTCGAAATGGTAAGACCCCCGCCGTGGGTCTCCGTAGCTCAGCTGGACAGAGCACAGGTTTCCTGAACCGCAAATTGGGCGTCGCGCCGGGAAACCGCGCGGCGGATCCGCTCAAAGTCGGGGAAAGCTCCCGGGACCGCTCCGCGGCCCCCTGCCGATCCCGAGCCAAGCCCGGTCCGCCGGGAAGGTGTAGAGACTAGACGGGCGGCACCTAAGGGCTCTCGCGGGCTTAGGGTGAAGGGATAGTCCAGACCACGAACGCCCGCAGGGCGGCGGCGAAAGCCGAAGTGGGATGAAACCTGGGGTCGCAGGTTCGAGCCCTGCCGGGGACGCCACGTTTTCGAGCCGGCTCGAGCTGGCCGCCACCGTATCGTGGCAGGGCCTTCAGGCCCGGGCGGCCGGGCATGCGGCGGCCACGCCGGGATTCTCCGAGGACGGCGGTTCCTGGGCCGCGCGGGTCTTGCGCGGGCTGGTGTGGATGCCGGGGTTTTCGTCCCGTTCACCACATCCCGCGATCCCGCCGTCAAGCTCCCGTTAAGCACGCCGTGGCGAGAGTTCGTCCATGTTCATCGTCACTCTCTCCCTGGCCCTCGCCGCCTCCGTCGCCCTGGTCCTCGGCCTCGGCGCCGCCGTCTCGTCCGAGCCCGTGCGGGAGCACCCGCCGGGAGGCGGGCTGCTGTAACCGCCGGCCTGCCGGCGGGGCGCCCCTGCCGCCGGACCGATGCCGAGGCGCGGTTCGCCGACCCGGCGCGGTTCGCCGACCCGATCCCCGCCGGCCGGAGCCCGCCCGATGCCGCCGCGCTTCCTGCTCGCCTATGCCGGGCTCTACGGCGCCTACGGCATGGTGTCGCCGTTCCTGCCCGTCTTCCTGGCCGAGCGCGGCCTCGATGCCGGAGGGATCGGCCTCGTGCTCGCCGCCGGCACCGGAATACGGCTGCTCGCCGGCCCCGCCGCCGGGCGCCTCGCCGACCGGTTCGGCGCGGCCCGCTTCATCCTGGCCTCGGGCGGGGTGCTGGCCGCCGCCGCGACCGCGGCCTTCCTCGGCGGGCACGGCTTCGCCGTGCTGTTCGGCGTCGGCGTCGCCTACGCGGCGGTGACGGCGCCTCTCTCCCCCCTCGCCGACGCCCTGGCGCTTCCGGCCGCGGCGGCGGGCCGCTTCGCCTACGGCCGCCTGCGCGGCGCGGGGTCGGCCGCCTTCATCGCCGCCACCCTCGCGGCCGGGCTGATGGCGGAGCGGGCCGGCACCGCCGCGGTGCTCCTCTGCGGCGCCCTCGGCTTCGCCGCCCTCGCCGTCGCCGCCGCCGGACTCCCGGTCCCCGCCGCCGGCCCGGAGCGGGAGCGTCCGGGCGCCGGACGGCTCCTGCGCTCCAGGGACTTCCGGCACCTCGTCCTCGTCGCCGCCCTGGTGATCGGCAGCCACGCGGCGCACGACGCCTTCGCGGTGATCCGCTGGCGCGAGGCGGGAGTGGGCACCGCCTGGGCCGGCCTGCTCTGGGCCGAGGCGGTCGCCGCCGAGGTCGTGGTGTTCCTCGCCCTCGGCCCGGTCCTGCTCGCCCGGCTCGGGCCCGGACGGGCTCTCGCGCTCTCGGCCGCTGCCGGGGTCGTGCGCTGGTCCGTCATGGCCTCGACCGTCTTCCTGCCCGCGGTGGCGGCGGCCCAGGGCCTGCACGGCTTCACCTTCGCGCTCCTGCACCTCGCCTGCATGCGGCGGATCGGCGAGATCGTGCCATCCTCCCTCGGAGCCACCGCGCAGACGCTCTACGGCACCCTCGGCCTGGGACTCGCCACGGCCGTGCTGACCCTCGCGGCGGGTCCGCTCTACGCGAGCCTCGGCCCCGGCGCGTTCTGGGTCATGGCCGGGCTGTGCGCGCTGGCGTTCCCGCTGGCGCTGGCCCTCGGCGGAGATCCGGCCGCCGGAGATCCGGCAGCATCGGGCCAGGATGCCCCTGGGTCAGAGTGCGGCATGGTGCAGAAGCACCAGCCGGATTAGTGCGTTCAGCCGATTGCCGGTTCGGGTGCGAAGTGCGAAAGCCCGCCCCCCGACGGACATCGCCATGCCTCGCCCCCTCTCCGGTTCCTCCACGGCCGCTCCCGCGGCTTGCGACACGGCCCCGTCGCCGCGACCGGGCCTCCCGGGCGGAATCCGGATGCACCTCGCGGAGCAGCTCCGGGCCGCCTACGGGACGATCGAGTCCGTGCCGCTGTCGCCGGGGCTCGGGGCCGTGCTGGAGCGCCTGACGGCGGCGCTCGCCGGTCTCACGGAGGACGCGGCCGACGCGTTCGGACGCGACCTGCTCGGCGCGGCACCGCGGCTGCGTCGGCGGGCGCTGACGCTCGCCCACGACCCGAGCCGCGCCGACGATCTCGTCCAGGAAACCCTGCTGAAGGCGTGGCAGAGCCGGGCCCGGTTCGAGCCCGGCACCAACCTCGACGCATGGCTCTACACGATCCTGCGCAACAGCTTCTATTCCGAGTATCAGAAGCGGGTGCGCGAGGTGGCGGATTCGGACGGCACCTTCGCCGCCCGGCTCATCGCCCTGCCGGCGCAGGAGGCCAATCTCGACCTGCGGGCGATGCAGGCCGCCCTCGACCAGCTCGGGCCGGACCAGCGCGAGGCGCTGCTGCTCTCGGCGGTGCACGACCTCTCCTACGAGGACATCGCCCTCGCGATGGCGTGTCGGGTCGGCACCGTGAAGAGCCGCATCAACCGCGCCAGGGCCCGCCTCAGCGAGATGCTCGGCTGAGTGCTTCCAGCCCCGGCGGAGCAGTGCCCGGGCAACGGCGCCGCGGCCGGGCGGGCCGGCCACGATTCGCGCTCCGAGGCTACACGACGCTCGTCAGCCCGCCGTCGATGGTGAGCACCTGCCCGTTGACGAAGTCCGAGGCCGGGGCGGCGAGGAACACCACCGCGCCGGCGAGATCCTCGACCCGGCCCCAGCGGCCGGCCGGGGTGCGGCCGCGGATCCAGCCGGAGAAGGCCGGGTCCTCGACCAGCGGGCGGGTCATCTCGGTCTCGATGTAGCCGGGGGCGAGGCCGTTGATCTGGAGACCGTGCCGGGCCCAGTCGGCGCACATGCCGCGGGTGAGCATCGCGAGCGCGCCCTTGCTGGCGGCGTAGGGAGCGATGCCCGGACGGGCAAGCTGGCTCTGCACCGAGCAGATGTTGACGATCTTGCCGGATCCGCGGGCGATCATGCCCCGCGCCACCGCCTGCGCCACCAGGAACGGGCCGTCGAGGTTGGTGCGCATCAGGAGGCGCCAATCCTCGTGCGAGAAGGCGTCGAGGGGCGCGCGGCGCTGGAGCCCGGCATTGTTGACCAGGATGTCCACCGGGCCGTGGTCGCGCTCGATCGCCGCCACGCCCGCGGCCACCGCGTCCGGGTCGGTGACGTCGAAGGCCGCGGCCGCCGCGCCGAGATCCGACGCGGCCCGGTCGAGGGCGGTGGCGTCGCGGGCGTTGAGCACCAGGGTCGCGCCGGCCTCGGCCAGGGCCCGCGCCAGGGCGAGGCCGATGCCGCGGCTCGCCCCTGTGACGAGGGCCCGCCGGCCCGACAGGTCGAAGAGAGGGGAGGGGGCCATCCGGGGTCTCCGTCGCGTGCCGGCTTCCGCGGGCAACGTCGGGGCCGCTCCCTCCCGCCACCGGCATCGCGCCGACCGTAACCAGTGCGGGGCGAGCGGGATAGGGCCTCGTCCGGCGGTGCGAGCCCCGCCCCGGCGGCCGTCGCGGACCGGCGCAGCGCCGACAAGAAAAGGCGGCTCTCGCGAGCCGCCGGAGGAGGTTCCCTGCGGGGGCGAGGCCCCCGTTCCCTACTCGCGCTCGCCCGTCAGGTTGAGCAGGAGCTGGAACATGTTGATGAAGTTGAGGTACAGCGACAGCGCCCCGAACACCGCGAGCTTGTTCGTCGCCTCCTGGCTCCAATGCTCGGAATACTGCTCCTTGATCGACTGGGTGTCGTAGGCGGTGAGCCCGGTGAAGATCACCACGCCGATGACCGAGATCGCGAATTGCAGCGCGCTCGATCCGAGGAACAGGTTGACCAGCGAGGCGAGGATCAGGCCGATCAGGCCCATCATCAGGAACGAGCCCATGCGCGAGAGGTCGCGCTTGGTGGTGTAGCCGTACAGGCTCGTCGCCCCGAACATCGCCGCGGTGATGAAGAAGGTGCGGGCGATGCTGGCGCCGGTGAAGACCAGGAAGACCGAGGCCAGCGACAGGCCCATCACGGCGCAGAAGCTCCAGAACAGGGTCTGGGCGGTGGCGGCCGAGACGTGCTCGATCCGGAACGACAGGAACAGGATGAAGCCGAGCGGCGCCAGCATCACCACGTACTTGAGCGGCGTGCCGAAGATCGGCTGGGCCAGCGCCGGGGTCGAGGCGACGAAGAAGGCGACGAGCCCGGTCAGCGCCAGCCCGAGACCCATGTAGTTGTAGACCCGCAGCATGTGCTGGCGCAGGCCCTCGTCGAAGGCGGCTCCGGCGGGGGCGGTCTGCGCCTGCCAGGTGTAGGGCGTGTTCATCAGGGTCTCCGGGTGTGGAGGGCGCGGACGAGCGCGACGGCGCTCGCGGATCCGGGTCCGGCCCGAACGGCAACGAGGATGGGTCGGGGGCGCCCTGGCCGGGCGGCTCGTCTTGGGGCGGGCCCATGGGGCGGGCCCATGCGCGGACCCGCCGGGTCTTCCGGCCCGCCCGTCGCGACGGCGGCGGGCGCAGGTCTTCGCCTCTCCCCGCCGAGCGGTGCGAGGACGATGCGCACCGGCCGACGCGCTCCTCGTTCCCGTTCTCGAGGATCCGAGGAGAGGACCTGAGGATCTGGCGAGATCGGCTCGCGGCTCCGATCAGGCGGAGATCAGGGGCGCAGGGCGGCGAGCTGGGCCGCGGCACGGCCGAGGGCCGGCTCGTTGGCGCCGCTCAGCGCGTAGGCGGCGTGGCCGTCCTTCCAGTAGATCGTCACCGCATCGGCCGACCGGGTGGTCTCGGGGGCGATGGCCCCGGAATCCCGGGTGCGGGTCGCGAACAGCGCGACCTCGCCGAGCGACCCGGCGTTGATCGCGACCTCCACTCCCGCGCCGCTGCGCGACGGGAACACCTGGAGGTCGTGGACCTGCCAGTCCTGCGGCAGGTCCGGCAGGGTGATGCCGGTCGCGGTCTCGACCTCCTTGCGGTCGTAGGCGGTGGTCGGGCGCTGCGAGGTCATCCTCGACCGCATCAGCGCGGTCTGGCGCGCCTGGATGGCGTCCTCGACGAAGGCCGGCGAGTGCGGTGCGGCTTCCAGCCCCGGCACCCCGAAGCTGCCGGTCTCGGCGTGCATGAGCCAGCCGGTCCCAACCAGCATCGCGATCACCGCGGCGCGCTGGAAGCGCGCGCCGATCCGCCGCCACGCGAGGCTGCGGTCGAGCCGCCGCGCCGCCGCGCCGACCCGCTCCGGTGCCGGGACGGGCCGCGGCGCCGACGCGAAGGCGACGCTCAGGGCGTCGCGGCTGCGCAGGTCGGCCATCACCCGGGCCGCGATCTCGGGATTGTCGGCGAGGTGCCCCTCGACATCGATCCGTCGTCCGAGGTCGAGCTGGCCGTCGATGTAGGCGTTCAGATCCGCCTCGGTGACCGGATCGATCATCGCTCCATTCTCCACATGCGGATTACGAACGGCTCGCGGCCGCGGCTCCACCCTGAACCACCCGCAGCCGGGGCGGGCGGGGCGTCTCGGTCTGCTCGGGCGGAGCGGACCGGCCGGCCCCGCTCTCGAAGTTGCGCAGGGCGGCCCGGCCGCGGCCGAGACGCGACATCAGCGTCCCGATCGGGATGCCGAGCACGTCGGCGGCCTCCTGATAGGCCATGCCCTCGATGGTCACGAGGTGCAGAGCCGCCCGCTGCTCGTCGGGCAGGCGGTCGAACGCCTCCCGGATCTGGGCGAGGCGGACCTGTCCCTCCTGGGGCGCCGGCACCGCCTCGCCGGAGAGATGCGCGAGGGCGTCGGCGTAGCGGGCCTCGACCTTGCGGCGGCGCTGGTCGTCGATGAAGGCGTTGTGCAGCACCGTCATCAACCAGGTGCGCAGGTTGGTGCCCGGCCGCAGGTTGCCGCCGCGCTCCAGCGCCCGCACCAGCGTGTCGTGGACCAGGTCGTCGGCCTGGACCGGATCGCGGGTGAGCGAGCGGGCGTAACGGCGCAGGGGCACCAGAAGATCGACGACGTCGAGGCGCTTGCGAGGTCTCATACCCGGTGAACGGCCGAAGCCCGGTCCGTCATCCCGCGCGCCGAACGATTTTCCGCGCGCCGAACGATTTTCCGCGCGCCGAACGATTTTCGCACGACGGGACCCGGACGCGCGGGCAGGGGGCCGGGGTCGTCGATCCGGGGTCATCCACCCGAGCCGGCAACCTGTGCCGCGGGCTATCCGCCGGGACCCGCCGGCCTATATCGCCCCCGTGGATCATCCCCCGCCGTCCCATGCCGCACAGCCTCGACCTGCCTCATCACGCCCCACCGCCGCACCGTGCCGCGATGTCGCCCGTGCCGCGACTGCTGGTCGCGGTCGCGCCGGTGCTGCTCGCCTCCCTGACCGGCAGCCTCTTCACCACGCCCAACATCCCGACGTGGTACGCCGGTCTCGCCCGGCCGTCCTTCACCCCGCCGAACTGGGTGTTCCCGGTCGCCTGGACGATCCTGTACTCGATGATGGCGCTGGCGCTCTGGCGCATCCTCGGCCGGCGCCCGATGACCGGGACGGCGCAGCGGACCTGGGCGCTCGCGGTCGCGGCCTTCTTCGTCCAGCTCGTCCTCAACGCCGCCTGGACGCTGGTGTTCTTCGCCGGCCACGATCCGTTCGGCGGCCTCGTGGTGATCGTCGCGCTGCTGCTGGCGATTCTCTGGACGGCGCGCCTGTTCCTGTCGCTCGACCGCGTCGCCGGGCTGCTGCTGGTGCCCTACGCGGCCTGGGTCGCCTACGCGACGGTGCTCAACGCGGCGATCTGGCGGATGAACTGAGCATCCGCCGGAACGGTCCCGTGCCGGCGACGGAAGCGTTGCGGCAACGAGGATCCCGGCGCAGCCGCCCGGAGGCTCCAGGCGCGTGAGCGGGGCCGGTTTCCGCATCGCGAGAGCGACCGCTCGCGGTCGCCCGGCAAATCGCCACGATCCCGCAGGGATCGCCGGGCGATCGATCGCAGGCCGCATGGCACGCTGGTCCTGATCGCACCCGGCTTCACCGATCCGGCCCATCCGGGCCGGTGCTTCTGCTGCGGGCATCGCGCCCTTCCGGAGGGCGTGCCGGCCTCGTTCCCCGGCCTCGCCGGTCTCGACGTCGAGCGCGTCCTCTGGCCCGGATCGCCACCCGTGAGAGGCATGGCGTTCAGGTTGCGGTTGCTACGACCGGCGAAACGAGGCGGGAGCGGGCGGCCGGGACCCTTGTGTCCTGAACCACCCGGCTTCCCGGGCGTTCATCAAGCTTGACGAGGGAGCACACAGGATGAAGGCGTTTTGGGCAATCGCGGCCGTCGGCTTGGCCCTCGGGGGCTCACTCGGCTCGGCTTCGGCGCAATGGGGCGGCCCGGATTACGGCTACGGCGAGCGCCGTCCCGAATACGGCTACCGGGAGCGCCGTCCGGATTACGGCTACGGCGACCGCGACTACGGCCCGCGCGGCCGCGAGTACGGCTCCCGCGGCCGCGACGATTACGAGGATCGCGGCCGGGGCGGCGGCCGCCGCGGGCAGCGCGGCGACTACGCCTTCGACGAGGGCGAGTACCTGCGCTGCAATCCCGACGTCCGCCGCGCCGTCGTCAACGGCCAGATGGAATCCGGGCTGAAGCATTACCGCATCCACGGCCAGCGCGAGGGCCGGCGGCTGAGCTGCTGAGCCGGCGGCGCGCCCGTGCCGCCTTGCGCGGGCGCGCGAAGTGTGGCGAAGATCCGGCGCCGAGTGCCGCCGGGAGAGCGGACCGGCCTCCGGGAGGTCACGTCATGGTTCGCTCCGTCGCCCGCCTGTGCGGGCTCGCGCTCGCGCTTCTCGCCGGCCCCGCCGCCGCGCAGATGTCCGACGACGTGGTCCGGATCGGCGTGCTCACCGACCTGTCGGGCCCCTACGCCGACAGCGGCGGCCGCGGCTCGATCGCCGCGGCGGAGATGGCGGCGAAGGATGCCGGCGGCCGGGTGCGCGGCAAGCCGGTCGAGATCGTCTCCGCCGACCACCAGAACAAGCCCGACGTCGCCTCCTCGATCGCCCGGCGCTGGTACGACGTCGACCGCGTCGACGCGATCGTCGACCTGCCGGTGACGGCGATCGCGCTGGCGGTCCAGGCGGTGGCCAGGGAGAAGAACCGCACCGTGATGATCACCGCGGCGGCGACCTCCGACCTCACCGCCAAGACCTGCTCTCCGGTCAGCTCGCACTGGACCGACGACACCCACGCGCTCACCGCCGGCACCGCCCGGGCGGTGTTCGAGCGCGGCGGCAGGTCGTGGTACTTCATCACCGTCGACCACGCCTTCGGCCACGCCCTCCAGAAGCAGGCGACCACCGTGGTCGAGGCGCTGGGCGGCAAGGTGCTCGGCACCTCGCGCCACCCGATCAACACCGCCGACTACTCGTCCTTCCTGCTCCAGGCGCAGGGCTCGGGCGCCGACGTGGTGGCCTTCGCCAGCGTCGGCGACGACTTCACCAGGGCGGTCAAGCAGGCCAACGAGTTCGGCCTGATGCAGGGCGCCCAGACCCTCACCGGCTTCCTCGTCTACGTCACCGACATCAAGGGCCTCGGCCTGCCGGTGGCCCAGGGGCTGACCTTCTCCGAGGCGTTCTACTGGGACCAGAACGAGGCGGCGCGCAGCTTCGCCGAGCGCTACCGCAAGCAGACCGGCGCGATGCCGACCAAGAACCAGGCGCTGATCTACACCGCGGTCGCCCACTACCTGAAGGCGGCCGAGCAGGCCGGCACCGACGAGGCGGTGGCGGTGAACCGCGCCATGCGGGCGACGCCGGTGGCGTTCTTCGGCCACCCCGCGACCCTGCGGGCGGACGGCCGGCTGCTCTACGATCCGGTCCTCTACAAGGTGAAGGCGCCGGCGGCGAGCAAGGGCGAGTGGGACCTCTACGAGACCATCCGCACCATCCCGCAGGGCGAGGCGTTCCTGCCGATGAACCCGGCCTGCGCCGGGCAGCCGGGATGACGCCGGTGCCGGAGGTGTCCGGAGCCGGCCTCGCCCGCGGCTTCGACCTGCGCCGCCCGCCGGACGGGTTCTGCGACGACCCCTATCCCGTCTACGCCGCGTTGCGCCGCCACGCCCCGGTCCACCACCTCGGGGAGGGGCAGATCCTGCTCACCCGCCACGCCGACCTGGAGCGGGTCTACAAGGATTCCGCGACCTTCAGCTCGGACAAGACGGTCGAGTTCGGGGCCAAGTACGGGCCGTCGCCGCTCTACGACCACCACACCACCAGCCTCGTGTTCAACGATCCCCCGCGTCACACCCGGGTCCGGCGGATCATCGCCGGGGCGCTGACCCCGCGGGCGATCGCCGCGATGGAGGAGGGCGTCGCGACCCTCGTCGACGGCCTCCTCGACGCGGCGGCGGCGCGGGGCCGGATCGACCTGATCGAGGACTTCGCCGCCGCGATCCCGGTCGAGGTGATCGGCAACCTGCTCGGCGTGCCGCGCGACGAGCGCGGGCCGCTGCGGGGCTGGTCGCTGGCGATCCTCGGCGCCCTGGAGCCGGTGCTCGACGCCGCCACCGAGGCCGCCGGCAACCGGGCGGTGGAGGAGTTCCTGGGGTATCTCGACCGGCTCGTCGCCGAGCGCCGGCGCCGGCCCGGCGATCCCGAGCGCGACATCCTCACCCGGCTGATCCAGGGCGAGGTGGCGGGCGAGCGGCTCAGCCCGGCGGAGCTGCTCCAGAACTGCATCTTCATCCTCAATGCCGGCCACGAGACCACCACCAACCTCATCGGCAACGGCCTGCACCTGCTCGCCGCCGACCCGGAGGCGCGCGCCCGCCTCCTCGCCGAGCCGGACCTGACCCGCCGGGCGGTCGAGGAGATGCTGCGGGTCGAGAGCCCCAACCAGCTCGGCAACCGCATCGCCGCCCGGCCCTTCCGGATCGACGACCGCGAGTTCCCGGCCGGCACCCAGATCACCCTGTGCATCGGCGCCGCCAACCGCGACCCGGCGGTGTTTCCCGACCCCGACCGGTTCGACCCCGCCCGCGAGCCGAACCGCCACCTCGCCTTCGCCAGCGGCATTCATCACTGCGTCGGCATGACCGTCGCACGGCTGGAGGGACGGATCGCCATCGGTCGGTTCCTGGCACGGTTTCCGGGCTACGCCCTCGACGGTCCGCCCCGGCGCTCGCACCGGGTGCGCTTTCGCGGCTTCCTCTCGCTGCCGGCTCGGCTACAATGAGGCTCCGGCATGCGGAGCCGGCAATCCCGACGCCACGCCGGGCGCCCTTCCGCAACCGGCCGCGCACCATTAGATCGCCGGTCTGGCCCCAGCACCGGGCCGGCTCCAAGAAAATGACGTGACAAGGCAACCCAACGCCATGGCTTCCCCGCGCACCCTCTACGACAAGATCTGGGACGACCACGTCGTCGATCGTCAGCCGGACGGCACCTGCCTGCTGTACATCGACCGCCACCTCGTGCACGAGGTGACCTCCCCCCAGGCCTTCGAGGGGCTACGGCTTGCCGGGCGCCGGGTGCGCCATCCGGAGAAGACCCTCGCGGTCGTCGACCACAACGTTCAGACCTCGGACCGCAGCTTCGGCATCGAGGATCCCGAGAGCCGAACCCAGATCGACACCCTGGCCGAGAACGTGCGCGAGTTCGGCATCGAGTACTACGACGCGCTCGACAAGCGGCAGGGCATCGTCCACATCATCGGGCCGGAGCAGGGCTTCACCCTGCCGGGCATGACGATCGTGTGCGGCGACTCGCACACCTCGACCCACGGCGCCTTCGGGGCGCTCGCCCACGGCATCGGCACCTCGGAGGTCGAGCACGTGCTCGCCACCCAGACGCTGATCCAGAAGAAGGCGAGGAACATGCGCGCCGTCGTCGACGGCCGCCTGCCCGACGGCGTCGGCGCCAAGGACATCATCCTGGCGATCATCGGCGAGATCGGCACCGCCGGCGGCACCGGCCACGTGCTCGAATATGCCGGCGAGGCGATCCGCTCCCTCTCGATGGAGGGGCGGATGACGATCTGCAACATGTCGATCGAGGGCGGCGCCCGCGCCGGCATGGTCGCCCCCGACGAGATCACCTACGCCTACGTCAAGGACCGGCCCAAGGCGCCGAAGGGCGCCGCCTGGGACGCCGCCCGGCGCTACTGGGAGACCCTGGCCTCGGACGAGGGCGCGCATTTCGACCGCGAGATCCGGCTCGACGCCGCCAACCTGCCGCCGATCGTGACCTGGGGCACCAGCCCCGAGGACGTGGTCTCGGTGCAGGGTCTGGTGCCCGATCCCGCGGCGATCGCCGACGAGAACCTGCGCCGCTCGAAGGAGAAGGCGCTGGACTACATGGGCCTGGTTCCGGGCACGCGGATCACCGACATCGCCCTCGACAAGGTGTTCATCGGCTCCTGCACCAACGGCCGGATCGAGGACCTGCGCACCGTCGCCCGGATGGTCGAGGGCCGCAAGCTGCACCCGAACGTCTCGGCGATGGTGGTGCCGGGCTCGGGCCTCGTGAAGCAGCAGGCCGAGCAGGAGGGCATCGCCCGGATCCTGACCGAGGCCGGGTTCGACTGGCGCGAGCCGGGCTGCTCGATGTGCCTCGGCATGAACGCCGACCGCCTCAAGCCGCACGAGCGCTGCGCCTCGACCTCGAACCGCAACTTCGAGGGCCGGCAGGGTCACAAGGGCCGCACGCACCTCGTCTCGCCGGCGATGGCCGCGGCCGCCGCGATCGCCGGCCACTTCGTCGACATCCGCGAGTGGCCGCAGGGCTGAACCACGCCGCGTCGGCCGCCCGGCATCCGCCGGGGACCGTCGCATCGCCGAAGGACGGGCCGGAGCGGCGACGCTCCGGCCCGTCGTCGTCGGGGGCTGCGAGGTGGCTCCGCCCTCTGCCGCGGCGTCACGGCGCCCTCGACGATCGTCCCTGCTGTTCCAGCATGGCGGCGGGGCGGCTCCTGGCATCGGCCGTGCTCCTCGGCGGAGACGGGACCAGGGCGGGGATGGCGGATGACGGGCGAGGCACCGGCAGGGAGCATCGGGACCGGGCGGGGTCGGGCGCGGCGGAGCCGGCAGGCCCGCGCGGCCCTGGGCCGGCTGTGGTCGGGGATCCTCGTCTCGGATCCGGGTTCGCTGCGCCTGCGCGCCGCCTGCCGCACCACCTTGTCGGTGGCCGTCACCGCCGTGGTCGTCGCACCCCTGGCCGCTCGTGGCTGGCTGCCCGCTCACGCCGCCGCCATGGCGGTGGTGCTCGCCCTGATGTGCGCCGCTCTGCCCCGGGACACGGTGCCGGGCGAGCGCCTGCGCACGACGCTCGGCATGGCGGCGACCGCGGCGGTCGCCATCGTGGCGGCGGCCTGTCTGCGGCCCTGGCCGCAACTCGGGCAGGGCGGTTTCCTGGCCATCCTGTTCGCGGCGGTGGCGTTCCAGTCCTGGGGCCCGCGGGCGGTGGCGATCGGGCTCACCGGTGTCGTCCACGCCTACCTCGTGCTGTTCCTGCACGTCGATCTCGCCCACGTCGCGCCCCTGCTGCTCAGCCTGCCGGTCGCGGTGGCGGTGGTGGCGGCGGTGGGATTCGGCCTGATCCCGGAGCGGCCCCTGCCGGCCGCGCGCCGCACCGTGCGGGCGGTGGAGCGCCAGGGCGCCGCCCTGGTCCATGCCAGCCTCGGGGCGGCCATGGCGCGGGGCGGCTCCGCCCGCCGCCGGCTGCGGCGGGATTTCGGCACCTTCAACGAGACCGTCCTGCTGGTGGAGGAACAGGTCGCCGCTGCCGACGGCGGCGCGCTGGACCGCGTCAGCGCCGCCCTGATGCGGTTCGAACTCGCGCTGGTCGGCCTGTCGGACGCCCTCTTCGCCGCCGGCTCCCTGCCGGCCGCGGAGCGGGCCCAGGTGCGGCTCCTGGCGCGCCGGCTCGCCACCGGCCGCCGGGCCGAGTTGCGCCCGCGCGAGACGGGACCGGACACCGCCGCGCTCGCGGCCGTCGCCGAGGTCGACGTGGCGGCCGCCACCCTGCGCGACCTCGCCGGCTCGCTCGCCGCGGCCCGGGCGGGGCGGCGCCCGCGGCCCGGTCCGCGACCGGGACTCGCGTGGCGGCCGGCGATCCGGGCGACGGCGGCGGCGCTGCTCAGCATGCTGGGCGGCCAGCTCGTCTCGCCCGACCGTTGGTTCTGGGCGGTGCTCACCGCCTACCTCGTCTTCCTCGGGGCGCGGTCGAGCGGCGAGGCGATCCACAAGGGCTTCCAGCGGGTCTGGGGCACGGTGGCGGGACTGGTCGCCGGCGTCGTGGTGAGCGTGCTCCTCACCGGTCATCCGGTCCTCGAGGGCGCGGCCCTCCTCGTCTGCGTGTTCGGCCTGTCCTACGTCTTCGCGATCTCGCAGACGCTGGCGATCTTCTGCGTCACGATCATGCTCGGGCTGATCTACAGCCTGATCGGGCTGTCGGCCGAGGCGATCCTGCTGCTGCGGTTGGAGGAGACCGCGATCGGCGCGGCGGCGGCGATCCTCGTCGGCCTCTACCTCCTGCCGGCCCCGACCCACGCCCATATCCGCCAGACCGGAGCCAGCCTCGTCGCCTGCCTCGCCCGGGTGCTGCGGATCAGCGCCCGGCGCCTGTGCGGCGAGGCCGCCGCCTCGCCGATCCCCGAGATGCGCCAGGCCGACCGGCTGCTGCGCGATCTGCGTCAGGCGATCCGACCGCTGCGCGCCCGCAGCACCCTGGTCTGGTGGGCCCGCCGCCCGGCCGAGCTGCCGGCGATCCTCGCCTGCATGTTCTGGATCCGCGTGCTCGCCGCCGGCAGCGACAGCGGAGCCGGCCACGCCGACCTCGCCGCGCGGGTGATGGCGATCGCCGACAGCCTCGACGGTCTCGACCAGGGCCGGGACGCGGCGTCCTCATCGACCGGTGGTGACGCCCCGCTCGAGATCGGCGCCGGGCACATCGGCCTGTCGCGCACGCTGCTGCTCGAAGCCGCCGTGTCGAATCTGGAGAGCGTCGTCGGGCTGATGCGCGCCCGTTTCGACAGCGACGGATGGATCGCGCTGGTGGCGCGGCGGCCGCTGTGACGGTGCGGCTCGACGGGATTTGTGCGGTGCGGTGAACCGGATGCGTCGATCGACGTTGGTAAGAAGAAAACTTCCCGTCGTGGCAGAACGCGGCTTCCAGCCCTCGCGTCTGCCGACGGGGAAGCCAGGATTTGCACCTCGGGATTGGAGTGGAAAGACGATGTTCCTGAGAGCCCTCACCTATGTCATGATCAGCGTTCTCGCCTGCGGTTTCGTGTTCACGGTCGTCGGCATTTCGGATGCGGTCATCAACCCGTGATCCGGCGGCAAATCCAGGTGAGTCGTGACTGCCGAGAAAATATTTCTGAGTATCGCCCTTCTGGCCAAAACGGCGGCGACGTCTCGATATGCTGGTCTTGTTTGTCAGGGGCGATCGGGGATGGAATGGATGGCGTGATCGCCTGGTGAGGGTTTCGGGTGAGCAGGAACCTTCCGGTGATCCACTCTATGACGGACGGTCCTCGCGCGAGTATCTGCACCCGCCGAATGTCCGGACGATGTGATCGAGGATTCGTTCCGCCGAGTCGCCGGTTCCGAAGACCGTGTTCCTGATCGTTTCACGGTCCCTCGCCAATGCAGCGACAGCAGCGGGGACCAGCGAAGGAGGATGAGACCCGACGAGGGACACTGCTCCGGAGGAGACGGCTTCGGGACGCTCGGTCACGCCGCGCAGGCACAAGGTCGGGATCTTCAGGAAGGTCGCCTCTTCCTGGATGCCGCCGGAATCCGTAACCACGAGATCGGCAGTGTGGAGCATGCGGATAAAATCAGGGTACTGAATTGGATCGACCAGCTTGATGTAAGATCCAAACTCGGAACTTTCCAGTTGTTGTCTCAGCACGGGCGATGGATGAACTGGAAAAATAAAAGATATGTCGAGCTTTTCAGATAGTTCGCGGACGCATTCTATGATGTTGGGCGCACCTTTTTCCATGAGCATCTCGCGCCGATGCATCGTGAGGATGCCGATCTTACGTCCCGTGGTCCATCGCGTATCGACCTGCGCGCTCGAATTTGCCAATATCGCACGAACAGAATCGATGACCGTGTTTCCGACGACCCGAATCGCCGAGTCCGATACACCTTCCGCGATCAGATTCTCGCGCGCCAGATCTGTCGGAGCAAAATGAACATCGGCGATCTGCGTCAATTGTCGACGCAGATTTTCCTCCGGCCATGGGGCTGTGCGATCGAACGATCTCAACCCTGCTTCGACATGGGCAACCGGCACCCGATTGCAACTTGCCGCGAGGGCGCATGCGAGCGCGGAGGCTGTGTCGCCCTGCACGATCACCAGATCCGGGCGTTCGTCCGCGATGAGCCGGCCGGAGGCAGCGAGGATGCTGGATACCTTGTCGGACAGACTTGCGTCGGATGCTGATGGATTGGTGAACAGGCGAAAATTTATATCAAGTTCCGATGCCAGTTGTTCCACCAATTCGACGTGTTGGCCTGTAAAATACGACGACAACGTCAGTTCTGGAAAATTTCTTGCTGCCCATTCGATCGGGGCGAGCTTGATCAGCTCCGGCCGAGTGCCTATGAATTGAAATATTTTCACGTATCGGCCTATTGGTTCAGTTTTCGCTCGATGCGTAGAAACTTCGCCGTCGGTGAGTCATATTGCGAGCCGAAGTATTGAGCTGCTCCCTCGAGGCCATGCGGGGGCAGTTCATGACCGGAGGCCCCATATTGGATGCAAACGAGTATCGAGCCGGGGGCGAGGTATTGAAAGAACGAGAGATCCGACAGATATCCCTTCATGATGTCGTCGTATGAGACCAGCGACAAGCCATACGACATGATCCGAGAAGGGTCTCCGAAGCTGTGGTTGCCATGGTTGAGGCGCTGGAACTTGGACAGTTCGTGAACCTCGAAGGAATCCTTGAGTATATCCATGGCTATCGGGGGTATTTCCAGGCAGAAATTTTCCGTTGCCAGGGTGCGGATGATTCCTATCTGGTTGACCGATGTTCGTGCGGTTGCGAACGCCTTGATGAAAAACTCGTCGAGGCGCGCACGGTAGGGCCTGCCGTCTTGCGCCATGGAGAGATTCAGTTTCTCCATGGCCGTATAGATAGGAACTCCGATCATGACTGGACCCAACTGCCGTTGAAGTGATGGATGCAGTAGTTCCTCTTCGTATTCACCGGCGTGCAGAAATACCAGCTCGGGGCGATCAAATTACGGTCGAGGCATTGCAGGGAATTGTCCGGGATGAACCCGCAATCATGAACCAGATGCTTGCTGATGAAGACGGTGTTTGGTTCGAACCTGAAATCTGCCAGTTGCTGATAATAGTTGAATATATAATCGGCGATTTTTGTTCCCGGATGGCACCCCATGAAGGCAGTGATGGGGTAGATAATGCCCTTGTAGCTCTCGGCGCCGCTCACGAAGTCGAAGCCGCGAAATTGCTGAATATTGGAGGTGAGTTCGTTGTCGGCGTCAAGAAAAAACCCGCCCTGCTCTTTCATGACGACGGCGCGGCAGACATCGGATACGAACGCCCATTTCTTGTGGTTTGCGGCATGAACGGCGAAGGGGTGTCGTGATATATCGAAATTTCTCTCGTTCCATTCCACGATTTCGAATTCAGGGCAGTGCTGCTTGAACGATGACACGCATTTCTCCACCAATGGAGATTTGGTGCCACCGCCGAACCAGGCATAATGCAGCTTTTGTGGGATCATGGCAGGTCGAACCTGAGTAGGGCATTATCTGATTTTGGTATTGTGCAATGGTTAATTTTTTACGAAACGGCATAGGATCCGGCGGCTTGGGCGCCGGAGGTCGATTCGGGAAACGACGCTCGGTAGCCGGTTCGCCCCTTCTCAGGTGCATCGCCTGCGGCCTGGGCCGGTCGTCGTGCGACCCCGTCTCCCGACGTTGACAGGAAAGCTCGACACCGGGCAAGGGCTTGTCGGTTCACAGGCAGAAGCCCAAGTCACCAGAAAGGCCAAGCCGCCAGCACGGCGGCATCGCGGTCCGACGGTCTGGTACAGGAGAGGCATCGTCATCTGTCCCCGGAGGATCTAGCCCAGGCGATGCCCGCCGCCCCCGTCCCCCGCCTTCCCTCGGTCGAACGCCTGCTCGGCCATCCTCATCTCGTCGTCCCGATCCGCGATCACGGCCGCAGTCTCGTCGCCGACGCGGTGCGGGCGGTGATCGCCGAGGCCCGGGCGCGAGGGGAGGGGGGTGAGCCCGAGGCCCTGGCCGCCGCCGCCGCCCGGCAGGTCGGGCGCTGGCTGTCGCCGTCGCTGCGGCCGGTGTTCAACCTCACCGGGACGGTGCTGCACACCAATCTCGGCCGCGCCCTGCTGCCGCCGGAGGCGGCCGAGGCGGTCGCGGCGGTGATGACCCGGGCGAGCAACCTCGAATTTGACCTCGCCACCGGGCGCCGGGGCGAGCGCGACGCGCATGCCGAGGCGCTGATCTGCCGCCTCACCGGGGCCGAGGCGGCGACGATCGTCAACAACAACGCCGCGGCGGTCCTCCTGGTGCTCAACGCCCTCGCCCTGCGCCGGGAGGTGCCGGTGTCGCGGGGGGAGCTCGTCGAGATCGGCGGCTCGTTCCGGGTGCCGGACGTGATGGCCCGGGCGGGAAGCCGCCTGCGCGAGGTCGGAACCACCAACCGCACCCACCTGCGCGACTACGAGGAGGCGATCGGCCCGCGCACCGGCCTCGTCATGCGGGTCCATCCGAGCAACTACGAGATCCGCGGCTTCACTGCGGCCGCCGACGACGCGGCCCTCGGAGCGCTGTGCCGCGAGCGCGGCCTGCCCTTCGTGGTCGATCTCGGCAGTGGCAGCCTGATCGATCTGTCGGCCCACGGCCTGCCGCGGGAGGCGACCGTCGCCGAGACCCTCCGCCATGCCGACCTCGTGCTGTTCAGCGGCGACAAGCTCCTCGGCGGCGTGCAGTGCGGGGTCGTCGCCGGTCGCCGCGACCTCGTCGCCCGGGTGCGCCGCAATCCGCTGAAGCGGGCGCTGCGGGTCGACAAGATGACCCTCGCGGCCCTGGAGGCGGTCCTGCGCCTCTACCTCCAGCCCGAGCACCTCGCCGCCCGGCTGCCGACCCTGCGGCTGCTGACCCGGCCCGCCGATGAGATCCGTGCCCAGGCCGAGCGGTTGCGCCCACCCCTGGCAGAGAGTCTCGGTGCCCGCGGGGTGATCGCAGTCGAGGAGTGCCGCAGCCAGATCGGCTCCGGCGCCCTGCCGGTCGAGACCGTGCCGAGCGCCGCCCTCGTCCTGCGGCCCCCCGGCGCGCGCCAGGGCGGCTGGCCGGGGAGGGCGGCGGCGGCCCTGCGGGCCCTGCCTGTTCCGGTGATCGGCCGGGTCGGCGATGCCGCCCTGCGGCTCGACCTGCGCACGCTCGACGACGAGGACGGCTTCCTGCGCCAATGGCCCGGCCTCGCCCTCTGAGCGGAGCGGCACGGGACGGTCTGCGAGGCTCCTGTCCTCGCATCGTCGCCGACGCAGCAGTGGGCCATTTCGGCGCCGACCACCCTGAAGCGGCGGAGACGCCACGATTCTCGGACGATGAGTTCCGAAAACCGTATCACCAGCCCGCTCGGTGGAGCCGAAGGCTCCACGCGCCCGAGCGATGCCGGTTTCCGCATCGCCGCGACTGCTCTGCAATCGCCGCGATCCCGCAGGGATCGCCGGGCGATCGATCGGAAACTGTATGATGCCCGGCAGGGCCGCGCACCTTGCGGAGAGTCATCCCTGGTCGGCATTATGCTCTGGACGCGGTTCTGATCACGCAGAATTTATGATATCGGTGGGTGTTGTGACCGGGGGCATGTCGGGCTGGGTCGAATCCAGCGGTAATTGGTGATGGTGTCTGCATGAACTCTCTCGAGCCCGTTTCTCCTGGCGTCGATGCGCTCCGTCTCGACAATCAGCTGTGCTACGCGCTCTATGCCGCCTCCCACCGGATGACGAAATGCTACCGGCCTCTGCTGGAGCGCCTCGGGCTGACCTACCCGCAATACCTCGTGCTGATCGTGCTGTGGGAGGCCGACGGACTCACGGTGTCGGAGATCGGGCGCCGGCTGCGCCTCGATTCCGGCACGCTGACGCCGGTGCTGAAGCGCCTCGAGGCGGCCGGCTTCGTGCGGCGCACCCGGCGCCAGGAGGACGAGCGCGAGGTCGAGATCAGCCTGACCGCCGGCGGAGCCGCGCTGCGCCAGGAGGCTGTCGGGGTGCGGCGGGAGGTGGTGCGGCAACTGAAGATGTCGGAGAGCGAGATCGCCGTGCTGCGCAGCCACCTCGACGACCTGATCGGTGCCCTCAGCAACGAGAGCTGAGATCGGCGGGACGCACAATCATCCGCGAAAGTTAGCCAGTTAAAAATTTTGCCTTGAAGCGTCCGTCCGGACCGTCCTAAGGCAGGATGCTGTCGCGTGGCGGCAGCGATGGCACAGCCGTCGCCCCGATCCCGCAGGGATCGCCGAACGCGATTGATCGACGATCGTATGGCAGCGTGGATGTGTTCGAGCCGGGTGTGCGATCTCGACGTGACTGACCGTTTCCGCATCACGGGTGCCGAACCGTGCCCCGCGACCGGCGTTGGCGCCGCATGAAGAGCCTGCGGACCCTGACCGGCCTCGTGGCGACCTGGACCGGCACCGAGACGGCGGCCCGGTTGCAGGTGGGCGTGCTGCCGACGCGGCCGGGCCCCGAGGGCGACCTGGAGGTCATGCTCATCACCTCGCGCGAGACCCGGCGCTGGGTGATTCCGAAGGGCTGGCCGATGAAGGGGCTGAAGAATCCCGACGCGGCGGCCCAGGAGGCCTACGAGGAGGCGGGCCTGATTGGCCGCGTCGGCAAGCGGGCGATCGGAAGCTACTTCTACAACAAGCGCCTGAAGAACCGCGACATGGTCCTGTGTCAGGTCCAGGTCTATCAGCTCGAGGTCCGCAAGCAGCTCGCGTCCTGGCCCGAGCAGCACGAGCGCGAGGGCCGCTGGTTCAGCGTGCCCGAGGCGGCCGAGGCGGTCACCGAGGCCGGTCTCGCCGCCCTCATCCGGGCCGCGGGCGCGCGCCGCAGGAAGTCGCGCAAGAAGGAAGCCTCCGGCCGCACCAGGTAGCGCGCGGCGACGGGCGGCCTTCGCTCCCGTCGCCGTGCTTCATCCGGCCCCGCGCTCCGGGTCCGGGATGATGCTGACATGGGCGGCGACGACCTTCCAGCCCTCGGGGAACCGGCGCCAAGTCTGGCTCTGGCGGCCGACGGCGGCGGGGCTGCCGTCGCGGTGGAACAGCGTCATGGCGGTGGCGAAGTCGCGCCCGTGGGTGGTGATGACGGTGCGCGACAGGGTGCGGGCGAGCCCGGCCGGCGAGCGGGCCCGGCGGAACGCCCGGATCGCGTCCATCCCGTACAGGTTCTCGCCGCCGCCGTACCGGATGGTGCGGGGATCGTCCCAGAACAGGGCTTCGAGGGTCGCGACGTCGTTGCCGACCAGGGCGGCCTCGTAGACGGCGAAGGCCGCCTCGACCTCGGCCCTCACCGCCCGGTCGTCGATGTCCGTCGTCATGCGGCCTCCAGGGGAGAGCGATCCAGTCCCGCCGCCACCGGCGCCCGGGCCAGCCCGGCCTGCTCCAGGGCGCGGGCGACCCGCAGGGCCCGATCCTCGCGCCAGGGCGCGGCGACGACCTGCACGCCGAGCGGCAGCCCGGCATCGGGCCACGCCGGCACCGCCGCGACCGGCAGGCCGATGAACGAGAGCGGCTGGGTGAACACGCCGATATTCGGCCGCAGCGGCATCGCCACGCCGTCGAGCACCAGGGTGGTCTCGCCGCCGCGGGGCGCCCGGCACGGGGTCGCGGGGGCGAGGATCACGTCGACGGTCTCGAACAGCGCGGCGACCGCGCCGGCATACCAGCGCCGGAACTTCTGCGCCCGCTCGACCAGCGGCGCCGGGATCATCGCCCCGGCGAGCAGCCGGTCGCGCACCGCCGGGTCGAAATCCCCCGGCCGCTCCCGCAGGCGGTCGAGGTGGAGCGCCGCTCCTTCCGCCGCCGAGATCACGTAGGCCGCGGCCCGCGCCCGCGCCGCCTCGGGGATCTCGACCACCGCCGCGGTGCCGAGGGCGTCGGCCGCCTGCCGTACCACCGCGAACGCCTCCGGGTCGCCGCCGCGGGCGAAGTAGCCCCCCGCCACCGCGATGCGGAGGTCGCCGGTCCCGGCGTCGAGATGCGGCAGGACCGGATCGGGCGGACGGCGGCTCGCCACCGGATCGTCCGGGTCGTGGCCCTGCATCGCGTCGTAGGCCAGCGCGAGGTCGCGGGTGCTGCGGGCGAGCGGCCCGAGATGGTCGAAGCTGCCGACGAACGGGAAGCTTCCGGCCCGGCTCAGGCGGCCGTAGGTCGGCTTCAGCCCGAAGCAGCCGCAGAAGGCAGCGGGCACCCGGATCGAGCCGTTGGTGTCCGAGCCGAGCGCCAGCGGCACGAGGCCGGCCGCCACCGCGGCCGCCGATCCGCCGGAGGAGCCGCCGCTCATGCGGGCGAGGTCGTGCGGGTTGCGGCTCGGGCCGTCATGCACGTTCTCGCCGGTGAAGTCGTAGGCGTACTCGCCCATGTTGAGGGCGCCGACCAGGATCGCGCCGGCCGCCTCCAGGCGGCGCACCAGGGCGGCGTCGCGCCCGGCCGGCGGACGCTCGCGGTTGATCAGGCTGCCGGCCCGGGTCGGCAGCCCGGCGACGTCGAACAGGTTCTTGACCGCGAACGGCACCCCGGCGAGGGGGCCGGCCGGCTCGCCGCGGCCCAGGCGCCCGTCGAGGGCGTCGGCCGCGGCGAGGGCGCGTTCGGTGGTCACGTCGGTGAAGGCGTTGACCCGCCCGTCATGGGCCGCGATGCGCGCGAGCGCGGCGGAGACCGCCTCGCGGGCGGTGAGGCGCCCGGCGGCGATGGCGGCCGCGGTCTCCGCCGCGGTTGCGGCCCCGCTCACGGCGCGGCCTCGAACACCGGAGCCGCCTCGGCCTCGTCGGGAAGCGGGAAGCCGTCGAAGCGCCCCCCCGCGGCGAGGATCGCCGAGAGGTGGGCGATCACCCCCTCGCGCCACTCGGGCGCGAGGGACAGGCCGAGGAGCGGCGCTGCGGCGTCGACGTAGCCGCCGAGGGCAGCCGGTTCGGAGGAGATGGGCATCGGGGCCTTCGGGCTCGTGCACGGGATCGTGGACCGGAGGCAAGGACCGCGCCGATGGCATGCCGGTTGCTGACCGGGGCCGCCGCGTGTTCCGTCAGGAGTTCCCCATGCCCCGCCGCGCCGACCTGCTGCGCCTGCCGATGTCCGCCCCCGACGACGTCTCGGCGCTCGCCGCCGCCGTGGCGGAGGGCCGGCTCGATCCCCGATCGGTGGTCGCGGTGTTCGCCAAGACCGAGGGCAACGGCTGCGTCAACGACTTCACCCGGGCGCTCGGCGTCCACGCGCTGCGGGCCTTCTTCGCGCCGCTCCTGCCGCCCGGCGGGGCCGAGCGCATCGCCATGGTGATGTCGGGCGGCACCGAGGGCGGGCTGTCGCCGCACTGGCTGGTGTTCAGCGCCGCATCCGGGGAGGGCAGGGGGCCGGGCCTCGCGATCGGTCAGGCCCGCACGCCGGCCCTGCCGCCGGAACATCTCGGGCGCCGGGCCCAGATCGACCTCGTCGCCGCCGGCGTGCGGGCGGCGCTGTCGGACGCGGCATTGTGCCCGCAGGATGTGCACTACGTTCAGATCAAGTGCCCGCTCCTGACCTCGGAGCGGATCGCCGAGGCCCGCGCCCGCGGCGCCGAGCCGCTGACTGCCGACACCCTGAAGTCGATGGGCCTGTCGCGGGGCGCCTCCGCCCTCGGGGCCGCCCTCGCCCTCGGCGAGGTCACGGAGGCGGAACTGGGGGATGCGCCGGCCGGGCGCGACCTCTCGCTCTATTCCCGGCGCTGCGGCGCCTCGGCCGGAGTCGAGCTGATCGACCACGAGATCGTGGTGATGGGGATGTCGCCGGACTGGACCGGGCCGCTCGCGATCGACCACGCGGTGATGGGCGACGGGATCGATGTCGGCCCGGTGGCGGCGTGCCTGGAGCGCCTCGGCCTCACGGACGCCGGCGGACGGACCGGGGCGGCGGGGCGAGAGCGGATCGCCGCTGTGCTCGCCAAGGCGGAAGCCTCGTCCGACGGGCTGATCCGCGGGCGGCGCCACACCATGCTGACCGACTCCGACATCAGCGCGACCCGGCACGCCCGGGGCTTCGTCGCCGGCGCCCTCGGCGGGCTGACCGGCCTCACCGACCTGTTCGTCTCCGGCGGCGCCGAGCACCAGGGACCGGATGGCGGCGGCCCGGTCGCGGTGATCGCCCGGCGGAGCTGACCGGAGCGGCGGCGGCACGGCCGCCGCGCCGGGGCCCCGCCTCAGCGCGAGGTGAAGGTCGGCCGGGTGCGACGCTCGACGATCGGGCGGCCGACCTTGCGCTCGACCACGACGGTGCGGGGACCGCGCAGGCCGCTGCCGGAGGAGATGATCCGCTCCGGAGCGCGGGCGGATTTCGGCCTGGCGGCCTGGAGCACGTGGGGACGCACCTCCTCGGGCGGCAGGCCGATCAGCCCGGCGGCGATCTCCACCTGCTGCTCCAGGTCGTCGGAGAGGTCCTGGGCCGCGACGACCGCCTCGGCGACGGTCGGCGGCTCCTTGCGCACCCGGATCGGCGGCAGCGCACGCTGCTTGTCGACGGGCTTCTTCATGGAACGGTTCATCATCATCGTCCCCCCTTATCGCACTCGCAGCAATTGTTGCAGTGCAGCACGCAGATGCCAAACCCGCATTTCGTGGGGATGGTTGCATCGGGGCCGCGTCCCCCTGCGCTTACACCTCGGACAAGACTGGCGAATTCGCCTGCGTGCGACGGCACTGCGCGAGCCGCCGCCGCCTCGTGTCAAATTGCCGCAGGATGAGGGCGCGTTCTTCGCTCTCCGCTCTCCCTTGTGCGGCCGGGACCGGGCCTGCAAGAGTCGCGCCCGTGACCGACCTCTCCGTTGCCCCCCCTGTCCGCGACCCGCGCCTGACGCCGGCCCGTCCCGATCTCGCCGACGAGCGCCTGCGCGGCGTGGTCGAAGCCGCCCGCTACGTGCCGGGCACGCCCCGGCGGATCCGCGCGCCCCTGGCGCCGCTGCGCCGGGCGCCCGGCCCCGGCGCCGCCCTCGACACCGAGGCGCTGCACGGCGAGGCGGTCACCGTGTACGAGGTCCGGGACGGCTGGGCCTACGCGCAATTGGTGCAGGACGGCTACGTCGGCTACCTGCCGGCCGAAGCCCTGGGCGAACCCGACCCGGCGCCGACCCATCGCGTCGCCGTCCTGCGCAGCTTCGTCTATCCGGCGCCGGACCTGAAGCGGCCGCCCCGGTTCCACCTCGGCTTCGGTTCCCTGGTCCGCGTCGCCGGGCAGGAGGGCGACTACGCCCGCCTGGACGACGGCGGCTTCGTCTTCGCCCGCCATCTCGCGGGCCTCGGCGAGGTCGCCCCGGATGTCGCCGGCACCGCCGAGCGGTTCGTCGGCGTGCCCTACCTCTGGGGCGGGCGCAGCAGCCTCGGCCTGGACTGCTCGGGGCTGGTGCAGACGGCGCTGCTCGCCGCCGGGCGGGCGGCGCCGCGCGACGCCGACATGCAGGAGCGGGGGCTCGGCAGGCCGCTGCCCCTGGACGACGATCTGTCCGGCCTCGCCCGCGGCGACCTGATCTTCTGGCGCGGCCATGTCGGGCTGATGCTCGACGCGACCCGCCTGATCCACGCCAACGGCCATCACATGGCCGTGGCGGTCGAACCCCTGGCGGAGGCCGCGGCGCGGATCGGCGCGCACAGCCATGGGGCGATCACCTCGATCCGGCGGCTGGAGTGACGCTCCGTCCGCAGGGCGACTTCCGGGACGCGCGTCGCGAGCCTGCGCGGCGCCCACCGCCACCTCGCGCAGCGATCGATCGACAATGGTGCGACCGCCTCCTCGGGTCCGACCCCGGCCTGAGTTGCGCCGGGCGCAAGATGCCCTGCCCACGGACGGATTGACGCTCATCCCCGCGCCGGGCACAGGAGCGGCGCCGTCCGGTCACGCCCCTTCCGGAGCCATGTTCCAGACAAAGCCGCCAGCCGCCGCGCCGTTCACGCGCGCCGGCATGATGACCGGGCTGCGCGCCAGCCTGCCGCTGTGGCCGAGCATCGCCGTGTTCGGCGCCGCCTTCGGGGCCGCCGCCGCCCAGCGCGGCCTGAGCACCGCGGAGGCCGCGGCGACGAGCGCGCTGGTCTATGCCGGTGCGGCCCAGATGGTGACGCTGGAGGTCTGGGGCCGCCCCTGGACCCTCAGCCTGCTGCTCTCGGCGATGACGGTGACCGCGCTCATCAATGCCCGCATGATCCTGATGGGCGCGACGATCCAGCCCTGGATGCGCGGCACGCCGCTGTGGCGCACGGCGCTCACCCTGTTCGTGCTGGTCGATGCGAGCTGGCTCATCGGCGTGCGCCACCGCTCGGAAGGCGGGCGCGACCTCGGGGTGCTGTTCGGAGCCGGCTTCGGCCTGTGGCCGCTCTGGATCGTCTCGACGGTCGCCGGCCACCTCGCCGGGGCGCTGGTGACGCAGCCGCGGGCCTACGGCCTCGACATGATCCTGCCGGTGTTCTTCGCCGCGATGCTGGCGCCGCTCTGGCGCGGCGCCCGGCCGGCCCTGCCCTGGCTCGTCGCCGGGATCACCGCCCTGATCGTGCAGCGGCTTGTGCCGGGCTACGGCTTCATCGCCGCGGGCGCGATGGCCGGGCTGATCACCGGACTTCTCGTCGACGACGGGGCGGCGCGATGATCGACGCGCTCCTTGCCGGCCCGCTCGGCACGCCGCTGGCGATCCTTGTGCTCGCCCTCGTCACCTATCTGTGCCGGGCCTCGGGCGTCCTGCTGATGAGCCGGGTGCGACTCACCCCGCGGGTCGAGCGCGGCCTGCGGGCGCTGCCCGGCTCGATCGTGGTCGCGACCGCGCTGCCGACCGGCCTCGCCGCCGGGATCCCCGGCCTCGCCGGTCTGGTGACGGCGGCGGCCGTGATGGCGCTGACCAGGTTCGAACTCGCCGCGGTCATGGCGGGGCTCGCCGCCGTGGCGGGCCTGCGGGCGCTGGGATTGTGAGACGGCGGCACGATCCTGAGGGTCCTTCGTCAGAAACACGAAGGCCAGCAGAGTGCCTGTCGGCGGAGGGCCGCCACAGAAGGGCGAACCGTTCGCGCCGTCAGCGCAGCCGTTCGCGGATCCGGAGGCTCAGCCCGTCGCGCAGGTCGCGGTAGGCGTCGAGGCGCTGCTCGCGGGACCCTTGCGCGATCGTCGGGTCCGGGGTCGGCCAGTACTCGACCTCCGCCGCCATCGTGCGGGTCAGTTCCAGGGCGGCGTGATGGGCCTCCGGCGACAGGGAGACGATCAGGTCGAAGTTCAGCCCCTCCCACTCCTCCAGCTCCTCCAGGGTGCGGGGGCGATGGCGGCTGCCGTCGATGCCGATCTCGTCGAGGGCGGCGATCATGAACGGGTCGGCGGGCTCGCCGCCGCGGACCCCGGCCGACTGCACGTAGACCGAGCGGCCGAAATAGTGCCGCGCCAGCGCCTCCGCCGCGGCCGAGCGCACGGCGTTGAAGTTGCAGACGAACAGCACCGATTGCACGCGCCGCCCCGCCTCCCCGCCGGGCCCCGCCATGGCCGGACTCAGCCTTTCCAGTGCAGGGCGAAGATCAGCGTGAACAGGCGCCGGGCGGTGTCGTGGTCGATCTCGACCTTGCCCTCGAGCCGCTGGCGCAGGAGGTCCGACGCCTCGTTGTGGACGCCGCGCCGGCCCATGTCGATCGCCTCGATCTGGGTCGGCGAGGCGGTGCGGATCGCCTTGAAGTAGCTGTCGCAGATCATCTCGTAGTCGCGGATCACGCCCCGGAACGGCGTCAGCGACAGCAGGTGGGTCATCACCGGGGCGCCGGCCTCGGTCGCGATCGAGAAGGCGAGCTTGTTCTCGACGAGGCCGAGCCGGAGCGCGTAGGGGCCGCCGTCGTGGCTGGCGACCGCGAAGCGGTTGGATTCCAGGATGTCGTAGATCGCGATGGCGCGCTCGTGCTCCTGGTCCGGGTTGCCGCGGCCGATCGAGTCCTCGTCGAGGGTCACCGCGGCGAGGCGCTGGCGCGGGTCGGGCGCTTCGCTCGTCATGACATGGGGTCTCCCGCTGGGCCCGCCGGCGCCCGCCGGCGCCCGGTCCCAGCAGAAGCGAGACCGGGCCGCGGCGCAAGCCGGACGGTGGGTGAGGTTCAGAGATTCAGCCGGATCGCCACCGAGCGGGCGTGCCCGTCGAGCCCTTCCGCCCGCCCGAGGGCGACCGCCGCCGGGCCGAGCGCCCGCAGCGCCTCGGGCGTGCAGGACAGGAGCGTCGTGCGCTTCATGAAGTCGAGCACGCCGAGGCCGGAGGAGAACCGGGCCGAGCGGGCGGTCGGCAGGACGTGGTTGGGGCCGCCGACGTAGTCGCCGATCGCCTCGGGCGTGTGGGCGCCGAGGAAGATCGCGCCGGCATTGCGCACCCGTTCCGCCAGGGCCTCGGCGTCGGCGGCCTCGATCTCGAGGTGCTCGGGCGCCAGCCGGTCGACCAGCGGGATCGCGTCGGCGAGGCGCTCGACCCGCACGATCGCGCCGTAGTCGCGCCAGCTCGCCCGGGCGATCCCGGCGCGCGGCAGGGTCGCGAGCTGGCCCTCGACCGCCAGCGCCACGGCGTCCGCCAGGGCGTCGCTGTCGGTGACGAGGATCGCCTGGGCGGCGGTGTCGTGCTCGGCCTGGGCCAGGAGGTCGGCGGCGACCCACTCCGGGTTGGCGCTCGCATCGGCGAGGATCAGCACCTCGGAGGGGCCGGCGATCATGTCGATGCCGACCTGGCCGAACACCCGGCGCTTGGCCGCCGCCACGTAGGCGTTGCCGGGCCCGACGATCTTGGCGACCGGGGCGATCGTGGCGGTGCCGTAGGCCAGCGCCGCCACCGCCTGGGCCCCGCCGACGCGGAAGATCTCGTCGACCCCGGCGAGGTGGGCGGCGGCGAGCACCAGCGGGTTGGTCACGCCGCCGGGCGTCGGCACCACCATGGCGACCCGCGGCACGCCCGCGACCTTGGCCGGTACCGCGTTCATGAGCACCGAGGACGGATAGCTCGCGGTGCCGCCGGGGACGTAGAGGCCGACCGATTCGAGGGCGGTCCAGCGCCAGCCGAGGGTGACGCCGAGCGGGTCGGTCTCGCGGCGGTCGCCGGGCACCTGGGCGCGGTGGAAGGCCTCGATCCGCTCCCGGGCGAGCCGCAGGGCGTCGAGGGCCTCGGCCGGGGCGGCACGCAGCGCCGCCTCGATCTCGGCCTCGCCCACCCGCAGCGATGCGGCGCCGAAGCCCTCGCCGTGGCCGTCGAAGCGGCGGCTGTATTCGATGAGGGCGTCGTCGCCGCGCGCCACCACGTCGGCGATGATCCCGCGCACGGTCTCGTCGACGTCCTCGGACACCTCGCGCTTGACCGCGAGCAGCCGGGCGAAGCTCTGCCCGAAATCGGGATCGCGGGAGTCGAGACGCAGCATCGGGCGGGGTCCTGGCGCGGTCCGGGCAAACGGTCGGGCCGCCACTGGCAGAGATTTCAGGCGGCGTCGAGGGGGACGACGTCCTCGGCGGCGTGGTGCGGCCGGCTCTCGGCCTGCCAGACCGGGCCGAGGTCGCGCATCGCCGCCTCGATGCATTCGAGGTCGAGCCGGATCGCGCCGCCGCCGGCGAAGACGAGGGTCGCGGTGCCCGAGGGCGCCTCGCCGGGCTCGAAGGTGACCGCGAGCAGCGACAGCACCGCGTCGGGCTGGTCGCGCGGGATGCCCCGGGCACGAACCCCCAGCACGCGCTCGAAATGCAGGCCGGTCAGGCGGCGGCGCGGCGCCTCGCCATCGGGCACCGACCAGTCGAAGCGCCGCGCGACGAGGGCGAAGCGGCGCTCCTTCGGCAGGTAGGCGAGATCGCCGGCCCGCAGGAGCGCGTCCTGCAAGTGGGCCGAGATGACCGCGAGATCGTCAGCATCGAGGGCAGCGAGCTTCAGAAGCTCCATCTCCGCATCCTTCACCGTCGGTGTCCCTCAGCGTCTGTCCGCCGGTGCGCAGGACGCCCCGGCGAAGGAAAAACGAAGTGCGACCGGGCACCCGGGCGCGGCCGCGCGCAGGCCGGCGGGACCCTCTCGCCCGAGGGGTTAGGTAGCGACGCCCCCCTGCGGCGACAACCGGTGGTCGCCGGGGTTCGGCATCTTCCGCGATCCGCCCCCGGGATCCGGCGAGGCTCGCCGTCGCGCGAGGTACCGCGCGAGGTGCCGCGCGCCCGGCGCGCCCGATCGACGGCCTTCGCGGGGTCGTCTTGGCGAGAAATTCACCTCTTGCGGCGACTCTCCGGCCTCCAGGGCGCCCCCGTCGACCGACGACCGGACCGCCCGATCGAGGCGTGGGGGGAGGCATTGCGGCGTTCGCTCGCACTCTGGGTGGCCATCGTCGTGTGCGTGCTCTGCGGCAGCTTCTTCGGGCTCGAGGCCTGGCGGGCGTGGAGCGAGCGCGGCGCCGAGATCCGGCGTGCCGAGGCGGTGGCGCTCAACCTCGCCCGCTCGCTGGCCCAGCACGCCGACGACACGATCGGCATCGCCGGGGTGGTCCTCGACGACCTCGTCGAGCGGGTGGAGACCGACGGCATGGACGACCGCGGGCGGCTGACCCGGCTGATGGTCTCCGCGGTCTCGACCATGCCGCGCCTCGGCGGCCTGTTCCTGTTCGATGCCGACGGGCGCTGGATGGCGAGTTCCGCCCCCGGCGTCGAGGCCAACGCCAACAACGGCGACCGCGCGTATTTCCAGCACCACAGGTCCGATCCGAGCCGCGCGGTCATGGTCGGCAAGCCGGTGCGGAGCCGGTCGCGCGGGCACTGGGTCATCCCGGTCTCGCGCCGCATCGACGACCAGGACGGCCGCTTCGCCGGCGTGGCCCTGGTGACCCTCGCCGTCAGCTACTTCTCGGAGACCTATGCCCCGTTCCGGATCGGCGAGAACGGATCGATCGCCCTGCTCGGGGTGGACGGCACCCTGCTGTCGCGGCTGCCCGTCGACGACAGCCGGGTCGGCACCGATTTCGGCCAGCGCCCCTTCTTCCGCCGCCGCCTGTCCCGGGTGCCGACCGGCACCTACACCTACGTCTCGACGATCGACGACGTCGAGCGGCTCAGCGGGTACTCGCGGGCGGAGCGCTTCCCGCTGGTCGTCATCGTGGCGCTGGCGCAGGAGGAGGCGCTGGCACCGTGGCGACGGGCCACCCTGACGCGGCTCGGCGCGGCGGGCCTCGTCTCGCTGGCCGTCGGCGCCCTCGGGGCCTGGCTGGTGCGCCTGATCCGGCGGCAGGAGGCGGTGGAGGCGCAGTTGCAGGCGATGGCGACGACCGACGGCCTCACCGGCCTCGCCAACCGCCGCAGCTTCGACGCCGCCCTGGAGCGGGAATGGCGGCGGGCCGCGCGGGCCGGATCGTCGGTCGCGCTCCTCCTCGTCGACATCGACCATTTCAAGGCGTTCAACGACGCCTACGGCCACCCCGAGGGCGACGCGTGCCTGAGCGCGGTCGCCGGGGCCCTCGCCGGCGTCGCGCGCCGGGCCGGCGACCTCGCCGCCCGCTACGGCGGCGAGGAGTTCGCCGTGCTCCTGCCGGGCGTGACCGCCGCGGAAGCCCGGACCGTGGCGGAGGACGCGCGCGCGGCGGTGATGCGGCTCGACCGGCCGCACGCCCACGGGCCGTCCGGGGGGCGGGTCTCGATCAGCGTCGGCGCCGCGTCGGCGGCGCCCGGCTCCGAGGACGGTTCCGCCCTCCTGGTGGCGGCGGCGGATGCGGCGCTCTATCGGGCGAAGCGCGAGGGCCGCGACCGGGTCGCCCTCGCGCCCTCGCTCGCCGCCCTCGCCAAGCGGGCCGGCTGAGCGCACCGGGTCCCCGGCCGGACCTCGGGGGTCAGGCCGCCTCGATCCGGACCCAGCCCTGCGACATCAGACGTTCCTGGGGCATGAACTTCGCCTTGTAGTCCATCTTGCGCGAGCCCTCGACCCAGTAGCCGAGATAGAGGTAGGGCAGGCCGAGGGAGCGGGCGCGCTCGATGTGGTCGAGGATCATGTGGGTGCCGAGCGACCGCTCCGCCTCCGCCGGCTCGTAGAACGAGTAGACCATCGACAGGCCGTCGGAGAGCACGTCGGTGAGGCAGACCGCGAGCGGCGCGCCGACGCCGCGGCCGTTGATCGCGGTGTCGGGCCCGCGCCGGCGATAGGTGACGAGGTGGGTCTCGACGTGGCTGTCCTCGATCATCATCGCGTAGTCGAGCACCGTCATGTCGACCATGCCGCCGTCGCCGTGGCGGGCGTCGAGGTAGCGGCGGAACAGCGCGTACTGCTCGGCCGAGGGGCGGTTGGGCTGCACCTGCCCGACGAGGTCGCGGTTGCGCCGCACCACCCGCCGCTGGCCCGAGCCGGGGACGAAGTCGTCGATCACCACGCGGATCGAGATGCAGGCGCGGCAGGTCTCGCAGGCCGGCCGGTAGGCGATGGTCTGCGAGCGGCGGAAGCCGCCCTGGGTCAGGATCTCGTTGAGGTCGCGGGCCCGGCGCCCGACGAGGTGGGTGAAGACCTTCCGCTCCTGCTCGCCCGGCAGATAGGGGCAGGGGGAGGGCGCCGTGAGATAGAACTGGGGCGCGTCGCGCGGGTGGCTGGTCACGTTCGGGATCGCTCGCAAACGCGGCTTCAGGCACCGCGAGGAGGAGAAGATAGCACCCCCGCTTGCCGGCTCAACGGGGGCGCGAGCCGGCGCGACGAGTTCTCGACCACGGCCGCTCAATCGTCGTGGACGATGGCGAGGCCGACCAGCAGGTCGTGGCCCATCCGGCGGTCGGCCCGCAGGGCGCCGATGCCGATGTCGAGGAGCCAGAGCAGGAAGGTCGAGACCGCGACGTAGAACAGCAAGGCGTGCACCGCGGCGGTGATCCAGTCCACCGGGCCGCCGGTGTCGGCCCGCACGCCGCGCATCCCGAGCATCCGCATGCCGATGGTGCTCTGGCGTGCCCCGCCGAGGGTGATGGCGCTGTACAGGATGCCGCTCGCCGGCAGGATCGCGTAGAGCGCCCAGCCGAGGCCGAAGGTGATGACGCCGATGAACGAGATCGCGAGCCAGAGCAGGCACGAGAAGCCGAAGATGAACACGATGTCGAGGAGGTAGGCGAGGAAGCGCCGGCTCAGCCCGCCGTGGCGCACCAGCACCGGCGGCGGCCAGCCGCCCGCCATCGGCGGCGGAGCCCCCTGCCAGGAGGGATTCTGCCAGTTGGGATTGCTCTGCCAGGATTCGGCCATCGCTCGCTCGTCGTTCCGCGTGTCGCCCGAAGGACAAGGTGGGCGTGCGAGCGCGGCGGCTCAAGGGCCGCCCCCGTCACCCCTGCGCCGCGCCCGCCCCGTGCGGCCCGATCCGGCGCGGGTGCAGCCCCTCCTCGGCCAGCGTGCCGAGGATCTCGGCGGTGTGGCCGGGGCCGCGGGTCTCGATGGTGACGTCGATCGAGACGCTCTTGGCCGGCACGTCGAGATGGAGCCGCCCGTGCGACACTTCGAGGATGTTGGCGCCGAGCTCGCCGAGCCGGCCGGCGACGCGGCCGAGAACCCCGGGCCGGTCGCTCGCGGTCATCCGGAACGAGACGATGCGGTCGGCCCGCTCCAGTTCGCGCACCATCACCGAGGCGAGGAGCCGGGCGTCGATGTTGCCGCCGCACAGGACCAGCCCGACGTCGCGCCCGGCGAACAGGTCCGGCCGGGCGAGGAGGGCGGCGAGGCCGGCGGCGCCCGCGCCTTCGGCGAGGCTGCGCTGGAGCGTGGCGTAGTCGTGCACGGCGCGCTCGATCCCCGGCTCGTCGACCAGGATGATCTCCCTCACCCGGTCGCGGATGATCGGCAGGGTCAGCCGCCCGACGGTCTTGACCGCGATGCCCTCGGCCAGGGTCGGCCCGCCGATCGGCCGGGCACCGCCGTCGAGGGCGTTGGGGAAGGACGGGTAGAGTGCCGCCTGGACGCCGTAGAGGGCGAGGTCGGGCCGGTGCGAGGCCGCGGTGGCGATGCCGGCCATCAGCCCGCCGCCGCCGATCGGCACCACCACGGCGTCGAGGTCGGGGGCGTCGGCGAGCATCTCCAGCGCGATGGTGCCCTGGCCGGCCATCACCGCCGGGTCGTCGTAGGGGTGGACGAGGACGAGGCCGTCCCGCTCCACCAGCTCGGCGACCAGCGCCGCCGCCTCGACCAGGGTGTCGCCTTCGAGGAGCACGGTGGCGCCGTGGGCGCGGGTGTTCTCGACCTTCACCAGCGGCGTCGTCGCCGGCATCACGATGGTCGCCGGAATGCCCATCCGCCCGGCGTGGTAGGCGACGCCCTGGGCGTGGTTGCCCGCCGACATCGCCACCACGCCGCGGCGGCGCTCGCCGGCGGTGAGCAGGCTGAGGCGGTTGACCGCGCCGCGCTCCTTGAAGGCGCCGGTCGCCTGCATGTTCTCGTGCTTGACCAGCACCCGGGCGCCGGTGAGTTCCGACAGCCGCGGCGCCGGCACCAGCGGCGTGCGCAGGACGTGGCCGCGGATGCGCTCGGCGGCGCGGGCGACGTCGTCGGGGGTGATGGCGTGGGGTTCGCTCAACGGGGCCTCCGGATGCCGTTTCGCATCGTCGCGGCGCCGGCCGCCGCCGGCAAGGCCCCGTCCTACCCCGCTCCGGGCTCGGCCAGCGCCGCGTCGGGCGTGTCGAGGTAGTAATGCTTGAGCAGATAGAGCGAGGCACCCCCGACCGGGCCGTGGTCGCTCGTCACTCCGGCGAGGTCGGTGCGGGAGCGATCGGAGAACGCGCAGACCGCCCAGCGCGTCGTCGGGGAGCGCCCCTCGCGCGCCTGGGAGAAGTCGACGCGGACGCTGCGCGGCTGCGTGCCGGCGGCGACGCGCAGCACCCGGATCGAGGCGTCCGGCGGCACCAGGGTCGGCAGGACGCGGCGGCAGGTGCGGGCCTGCTCGGCATCGACCGAGCCCGCGCAGGCGCCGAGCAGGGCGAGGACCGCGAGGAGGGCGGCCGGCCTCACCCGTTGCGCAGCCGCTCGGCGACCCGCGGCGCGAAGTAGGTGAACACCCCGTCGGCGCCGGCGCGCTTGAACGCGGTCAGGCTCTCGACCATCGCGCGCTCGCCGTCGAGCCAGCCGTTCTGCGCCGCGGCGGCGATCATCGCGTATTCGCCCGACACCTGGTAGGCGAAGGTCGGCACGGAGAAATTGTCCTTCACCCGGCGGATCACGTCGAGATAGGGCATGCCGGGCTTCACCATCACCGAGTCGGCGCCCTCGTCGAGGTCGAGGGCGACCTCGCGCAGGGCCTCGTCGGTGTTGCCCGGGTCCATCTGGTAGGTGCGCTTGTCGCCCACCAGCGTGGCGCTGGTGCCGATCGCGTCGCGGAACGGGCCGTAGAAGGCGCTGGCGTACTTCGCCGCGTAGGTCATGATCTGCACGTCGAGGAAGCCGGCTCGGTCGAGCCCGGCCCGGATCGCCCCGACCCGTCCGTCCATCATGTCGGAGGGGGCGATGACGTCGGTGCCGGCCTCGGCCTGGATCAGGCTCTGCTCGACGAGGAGGGCAACGGTCGCGTCGTTGACGATCGCCCCGTCGTCGAGGAGGCCGTCATGGCCGTGGCTGGTGTAGGGGTCGAGGGCGACGTCGGTGATGATGCCGATCTGCGGGACCGCCGCCTTCACCGCCCGCACCGCCCGGCAGACGAGGTTGTTGCGGTTGAGCGCCTCGGAGCCGGTCTCGTCGCGCAGCGACGGGTCGACGTAGGGAAAGAACGAGATCGCCGGGATGCGCAGGGCGGCGGCGCGCTCGGCCTCGCGCACGGCCTCGTCGACGCTGAGGCGCTCCACGCCCGGCATCGACGCGACCGGCTCGCGCCGGTTCTCGCCCTCGATCAGGAACAGCGGCCAGATCAGGTCGTCGACCGTCAGGGTGGTCTCGCGCACGAGGCGGCGCGACCACTCGGCCTTGCGGTTGCGCCGCGGCCGCTGGGGGAGGGCGAGGGCCGCACCGGCCCCGGTCTCCTGGCGGGTGGTCTCCTGGCGGGCGGTCTCGCGGGCGAGCGGGCGCGGGACGGCATGGATCTGCGACATCGAACCTCCCGGGCCCGCCGCCGGCGGACCGGATCTTTCACTGTTCCGACTTCGATCTAGCACAGGCCGCGCCGACCCAGAACCCGCACGCGGGACGATGGCCGGCATGTGCCGGGGGCGCAGGGCCATCGCTTCAGCGATTGTTCTGCGGTCGCCCGAAGGGCGACGCTCCCGACCGGGCGCGGTGCGCTCTGCGCCCGAAGAGCGCCCCGCGGAGCGGGTTCGAGGGGACGAATGTCCCCTCCGGGGGGACGGACGTCCCCTCGAACGCCGAGCGGAGCGGGAGCCGGGTGAGCGGCGACGCGACGTGTCGCGCACGAACGCCGGCTCCTGAGGCCGAGCAAGGAACAAGGGCAATCGCTCTGAAGCGATGGCCCTGGCCGGGGGCCGAGAGCGCGTTGACGCATCCCGGCCGGATGGTTAACCGCCGTTCAGCACGGGAGGGCATGATGGACGCGGGCGACGACGAGGTTCTGTGCGAGCGGCGCGGCGAGGCCGGCCTGATCACCCTGAACCGTCCCAAGGCGCTCAACGCCCTGACCCTCGGGATGGTGCGGCGGATGCGGACCGCCCTCGACGCCTGGGCCGGCGATCCCGCGGTGACCCGGGTGGCGGTGCGCGGGGCCGGCGGACGGGCCTTCTGTGCCGGCGGCGACATCCGGCGCATCCACGACGACGGCCGCGCCGGCCGCTGGGAGGGCGTCGACGCGTTCTGGCGCGAGGAATACGCCCTCGACGCCCTCATCCACCGCTACCCGAAACCCTACGTCTCGCTCATCGACGGCATCGTGATGGGCGGCGGCGTCGGCATCTCCCAGCACGGACCGTACCGGGTCGCGGGCGAGCGCTACGCCTTCGCGATGCCGGAGGTCGGCATCGGCTTCTTCCCCGACGTCGGCGCCACCTACGCCTTGCCGCGGCTGCCCGGCAGCTTCGGCAGCTATCTCGCCCTCACCGGCGAGCGGGTCGGGCGCGGGGACGGGCTCGCCTTCGGCCTCGCCACGCACGCCGTCCCGGCCGACCGGTTCGACGCGGTCGTCGCCGACCTCGCCGCGGGCGACTCCATCGACGCGGTGCTCGCCCGCCACGCCCCCGCCGAGGCGCCGGCGCCCGGGCCGGTCTTCGCCGAGCGCGAGCTGATCGCCGCGTGCTTCTCCGCCGCCTCGGTGGCGGGGGTGCTGGAGCGCCTCGATGCCGCCGGCTCGGACTTCGCCACGGCGGCGGCGGCAACGATCCGCACCCGCTCGCCCACCAGCCTCGCGGTCTCGCACGAGCAGATGCGCCGGGGCGCCGCCCTGTCCTTCCCGGAGGCGATGCTGACCGAGTACCGCATCGTCACCCGGATCATGCAGGGCCACGACTTCTTCGAGGGCGTGCGGGCGGTGCTGATCGACAAGGATAACCGCCCCCGCTGGCAGCCCGACCGCCTGGAGGCGGTGACGCCGGAGGCCGTGCAGGCGCATTTCGCGCCGCTGCCCGATCCCGAGCCGGAGTTCGGCTGACCATGGCGGGGCTGGCGAAGGTCAGGGGCGGGGCGGGGCGGCGCCTCCCGGTCGCGGACGAGCGCGAGGACCGCATCGTCACCGGCGGCCAGGGCGCGCCCCGGACCCGCTGGGACGTGATCCTGGTCTGGTTCATGCGCGCCGTCGCGGTGATCTGGATGCTCAAGGGCCTGAGCGCCTGGGCGGAGATCCTCGGCGCCCGGCCGGACGCCGCGCCCTTCGACTCGGCGCCGATCGGCCGGCAGGCGGCGATCATCTATTTCGGCGTCATCGATCTGCTCGCCGCGGTCGGGCTCTGGCTCGCCTCGGCGTGGGGCGGCGTGGTCTGGCTGCTCGCCGCCACCTCGGCGTTCGTGCTCGCGCTGCTGGCGCCGCTTCTGCTTCCGATGAGCGTTCCGAACCTCGCCTTCGACCTCAGCGTCATCGTGGTCTACTTCGTGTTGTCTTGGTTCGCGGGCCGCGAAATACGCTGACACGACGACCCGTCGGACCGCATTTGAGGCAATTTATCTTCAATTTACCTACGCAGGTAAATCGACAATTCATCCTATCGCTTAAACCCGCATTCACAGGCTGTCCCTAGCGTGGAGCCATAGACGAAGCGGAGTGACCCTCTGCTCCCGAGTGAACAGCGAGATGTAGCCATGAAGACCCAGGCGAAGAAGGTGGCTGACAAGGCGGTCGCTCCCGAGGCCGAAAGCGTCGTTCGCCCGCAATACCTCGAAGCTCTCCACCTCGTCGAGCGGCTGCACCGCCGTCTGCTCGACGTCATCAAGGACGAATTCGAGCGCCGCGGCCGCGAGGACGTCAACTCGGTTCAGGCTCTGCTGCTCTACAATATCGGCGACAACGAACTGACCGCCAGCGAGCTGCGGACCCGCGGTTACTACCTCGGCTCCAACGTGTCCTACAACGTCAAGAAGCTGGTCGAGGCCGGCTACCTGCACCACGCCCGCTCAAAGACCGACCGCCGCTCGGTTCGCATCAGCCTGACCGAGAAGGGCCGCGAGGTGCACGAGATCGTCCGCACGCTCTACGACAAGCACTCGCGCACCATCCAGCCGATCGGCGGCATCTCGGAGGACGATTTCGGCAGGCTCAACCAGTCGCTCACCCGGCTGGAGCGGTTCTGGACCGACCAGATCCGCTACCGCCTCTGAGCAGGCTTGCGCTGGCAGGCCGACACTTCGTCCGCCGAGATCCCCGATCTGTCGCAGCTTTCGCAGAACCGGCAATCATGCGAAATCCGCCTGGAGTCGCGAGCCCGGGCGCCGGCACCACGAGGCACCGGCGCGGTTTCGGCCCTACTTGTCGGTCTTGACCTTGCCGTCGGGGCCGACCTTGACATCGACCGAGCGGTCCGGGAGGGCGACGTCGATCTCGTACTCGACGGCATCGCCCTCGCGCTCGACCTCGGCCTCGTAGGCCTTGCCGCCGACCCCGGCATGCTGCTCGGCGATGGCGATGGCATCCTTCAGCGAGACGCTGGCCTTCTGGAAGTCGCCGACCTTGAGCCGGGTGAAGTAGCGCTCGATCGGCTGGTTCTCGGTCTTGAACAGCGCGCCCGTGTCGGCGTTGATGCCGTATTCCACCAGCTTGCCGTCCGGGTACACGACCTTGATCGCCCAGTGGGTCGGGGTATCGCCCTTCTGCTTCTCGAAGTCGGCGTCGATGGCGCGGCCCTTCTCACCCTGGCTCTCGGCGGTCGCGATCGCCTGGGCGAGGGTGGACTTGACCAGCTTGGCGGCCTCGTACTCCGCCCTGTCGCCGTCCGTCCGGGTCGCCGCCGGGGCGCCGGACGGCGCGGTCGGGGCCGTTGGCGCCGTGGTCTGAGCAAGGCCGAGGCCGGTGCCGAGCAGCAGGATCGCGGCGGCCGGGGCGAGACGGTTGAGCATCGGGCATCTCCAGGCGAGTCCGAGGGTGGCTCGCACAGTGCTCTGCGCAACGCCCGGCGCCGGTCGTGGTTTCCCCAGGGCCAGGATTTGGGGGCCAGGATTTGGATCCCCCGGCCGGGAGCGACATCCCGCGGGCGGCGGAGCGGACGGACCCTTGACGGCCGCGGGGCGACGGCGCAGTGACGGCGCGCCCGCGGCCCACCCGCTGCGCCGCAGCATCATCGGACAACCTCGTTCCATGCCGAGCGACAGTCGCAGTCGATCTCAGGTGCCGTCCCCGGCCGCCTCGGTCTGAGCGCCTCCCCGCGGGGCGCCGCGGCCGGCCGGAGGCGGCGGGTCGACAGGAGGGTTCCCGCGATGACCGACGCCCCGATCCTCGACCCGCGTCCCGAAGCCCCCGTGGAGCCGGCCGCCCTCGCCGCGCGCCTCGCCGAGGAGAGTGCCCCCGACATCGTCGAGGCCCTGAACGAGGAGGCGCCCGAGGTCGCCGCCGCGATCCTCACCAGCCTGCCGTTCGAGCGCGGCGTCGAGGTGCTCGACCAGCCCGAACTGCACTGTGCCGCCGACATCATCGAGATGATGCCCCGCGACCGGGTCGCCCCCTACCTGTCGGCGATGTCCGCCGACCGCGTCACCGACGTGTTCCGGGAGATCGAGGAGCCCGGGCGGTCGGACCTGCGCACGCGCCTCGACGCCGAGACCCGCGGCGCCGTCGACGCCCTCATCGCCTACCCGGAGGAGAGCGTCGGCTCGATCATGACGACCGAGTTCGTCTCGGTGCCGGCGACCTGGACCGTGGGGCAGACCCTCGACCACATCCGGCAGGTCGAGCGCACCCGCGAGACCGTCTACTCGATCTTCGTGCTCGACCCGCGCACCGGGGCGCTGACCAAGGCGGTGCCGCTGCGCCGCCTCATCACCGGCCGGCCGGAGGACAACATCCTCGCCGTCGCCCCGAACCGGCGCCCGGTGGTGGTCTCGGCCGATGCCGGCCGCACCGAGGCCGCGCGGCTGATCTCGAAATACGACCTCCTGGCGATCCCGGTCGTCGACGAGGCCAACCACGTCGTGGGCATCGTCACCGTGGACGACGTCATCGACGCGATGATCCAGAAGCAGACCGAGGACGTGCAGCGCTTCGGCGGCATGGAGGCCCTCGACGAGCCCTACATGGCGATCGGGTTCTGGACGATGATCCGCAAGCGGGCCGGCTGGCTCTGCGTGCTGTTCCTGTCCGAGATGCTCACCGCCAGCGCGATGCAGGGCTTCGAGGGCGAACTGGAGAAGGCGCTCGTCCTGACCCTGTTCATCCCGCTGATCATGAGCTCGGGCGGCAATTCCGGCTCCCAGGCGACCTCGCTGCTGATCCGGGCCCTGGCGCTGCACCAGGTCCGCCTGCGCGACTGGTGGCGGGTCGCCCTGCGCGAGATCCCGGCCGGCCTGACGCTCGGCGCGATCCTCGGCACGATCGGCGTCGCGCGCATCGTCCTGTGGCAGAAGCTCGGCCTCTACGATTACGGCGAGCACTGGATGCTGGTCGCCCTCACGGTCGGCACCGCGCTCGTCGGCATCGTGCTGTTCGGCTCGCTCGCCGGCTCGATGCTGCCGTTCGTGCTCCAGCGGGTCGGCTTCGACCCCGCCACCGCCTCGGCGCCCTTCGTCGCCACCCTGGTCGATGTCTCGGGGCTAGTGATCTACTTCACGGTCGCGCTGGTGATTCTCCGGGGCACGCTGCTGTAGGAGCCCTGATGACCGGAACCGCGATCCGGGCGATGCGGGACGACGACACGGAGGCGGTCGTCGCGCTGTGGGACGCCGCCGGGGTGTCGCGCCCCTGGAACGACCCGCTGCGCGACCTCGCCCTCGCCCGGCGCGATCCGCACTCGACCGTGCTGGTCGCCGAGCGGGACGGCCGCGTCGCCGCCACCGCGATGGTCGGCGAGGACGGCCACCGCGGCTGGGCCTACTACGTCGCGGTCGACCCGGCGCACCAGGGGAGCGGCCTCGGCGCGGCCGTCATGGCGGCGGCAGAGGACTGGCTGCGGCGGCGCGGGGTGTGGAAGCTCCAGCTCCTCGTGCGCGAGGACAACACCGCGGTGAAAGGATTCTATGAGCATCTCGGCTACCGCGACACCCGCACGACCTGTTTCCAGAAGGTGATCGAGCCGTGATGCGTTCCATCCTGCCCTGTGCCGCCGCCGGGATCGCCCTGGCTCTCGTCGTCGGAACCCCGTCGCGGGCCCAGGATCTGCCGCGCTTCGACGTGCGCGCCACCTGCACCGCGGTTCAGGAGGCGGGCACCGGCCGCGCCGACGCCGACGCCATCGCCGGCTGCGTCCGCGACGAGACCGCGGCGCGCGAGCAGGTGCGCCGCCGCTGGGCCGCCTACTCGCCCGCGTCCCGGCAGGAATGCGCCGCCGAGGTGCAGATCGGCGGCACCCCCTCCTACGTCGACCTCGCGACCTGCCTCGAACTGGCCAACGACGCGCTGCTGCCCCAGCCGGGCGCCGAATGATACGAAATCCGGAAGATGACTTCCGGATTTCGTATCACCAGCCCGCGCGGTGGAGCCGGAGGCTCCACACGCCTGAGCGAAGCCGGTTTCCGCATCGCGAAGCGATTGCGCAGCCATCGCCACGATCCCGCAGGGATCGCCTGAAGCGATCAACCGGAAATCGTATGACCCGACGCTCGCCCCGACATCCGACGACGGAACAGTTTTCCGCGCGCCGTCCCGCGTGGTAAGCCCGCGCCCGAGCGAAACGGTCAAGTTGCGCCGGCGGAGGCAAGCCCCGGCGGCCGAGGGAGCAGGGGCGACGGCATGAAGGACATCCTCGAACGTCTGGACCAGCGGCGCGCCCAGGCCCGCGTCGGCGGCGGCGAGAAGCGCGTCGCCGCCCAGCACCAGCGCGGCAAGCTGACCGCGCGCGAGCGCATCGAACTCCTCCTCGACACCGGGTCGTTCGAGGAATTCGACATGTTCGTGCAGCACCGCTCGATCGACTTCGGCATGGAGGCCCAGAAGATCCCCGGCGACGGCGTCATCACCGGCTGGGGCACCATCAACGGCCGCACCGTGTTCGTCTTCTCCAAGGACTTCACGGTCTTCGGCGGCTCGCTCTCCGAGGCGCACGCCCAGAAGATCATCAAGGTCCAGGACATGGCGCTCAAGATGCGCGCCCCGATCATCGGCCTGTTCGATGCCGGCGGCGCCCGCATCCAGGAGGGCGTCGCGGCGCTCGGCGGCTACGGCGAGGTGTTCAAGCGCAACGTCGTCGCCTCGGGCGTGATCCCGCAGATCTCGGTGATCATGGGCCCGTGCGCCGGCGGCGACGTCTACTCGCCGGCGATGACCGACTTCATCTTCATGGTCCGCGACACGAGCTACATGTTCGTGACCGGCCCGGACGTGGTCAAGACCGTCACCAACGAGGTGGTCACCGCCGAGGAACTCGGCGGCGCCAAGGTCCACACCACCCGCTCGTCGATCGCCGACGGCTCCTACGAGAACGACGTCGAGGCGCTGCTGCAGGTCCGGCGCCTGATGGATTTCCTGCCGGCCAACAACCTCGAGGGCGTGCCGGAGATCGGCAGCTTCGACGACCCGCTGCGCCTCGACCGCAGCCTCGACACCCTGATCCCCGACAACCCGAACAAGCCCTACGACATGGGCGAGCTGATCCGGCGGGTCGCGGACGAGGGCGACTTCTTCGAGATCCAGGCGGCGTATGCCCGCAACATCATCACCGGCTTCGGCCGCGTCGAGGGCCGCACGGTCGGCTTCGTCGCCAACCAGCCGATGGTGCTGGCCGGGGTGCTCGACTCGGACGCCTCGCGCAAGGCCGCCCGCTTCGTGCGCTTCTGCGACGCCTTCGCGATCCCGATCGTCACCTTCGTCGACGTGCCGGGCTTCCTGCCGGGCACCGCGCAGGAATACGGCGGCCTGATCAAGCACGGCGCCAAGCTGCTGTTCGCCTACAGCCAGGCGACGGTGCCGCTGGTCACGGTCATCACCCGCAAGGCGTTCGGCGGCGCCTACGACGTGATGGCGTCCAAGCACGTCGGGGGCGACGTGAACTACGCCTGGCCGACGGCGCAGATCGCCGTGATGGGCGCCAAGGGCGCGGTCGAGATCATCTTCCGGCAGGATCTCGGCGATCCGGACAAGATCGCGGCGCGCACCAGCGAGTACGAGGAGCGCTTCATGTCGCCGTTCGTGGCCGCCGAGCGGGGCTACATCGACGAGGTGATCATGCCGCACTCGACCCGCCGCCGCATCGCCCGGGCCCTCGCGATGCTGCGCACCAAGGAGAGCGAGCAGCCCTGGAAGAAGCACGACAACATCCCGCTCTGATCCGGTTCTCGGACGATCGGTCGCGACAACCGGATCACCAGCCGGCGCGGCGCCTCAGCTCTGGGCGCCGGCCTGCGGGCGGACCTTGCCGCGCCCTCCGAGGTCGACCAGCACGATCTCGGGCGGCACGCCGAGGCGGACCGGGATCCGGCTGAGGCCGAGGCCGCCCGAGACGATGAGGTGGCGCCCGTTCTCGACCACGTGGCCGTAGACGTAGCGCTGACCGTAGCGCGAGTTCGATATCGGCGAGTAGTTGAACAGCCGCACCTGCCCGCCATGGGTGTGGCCCGACAGGGTCAGGGCCACCCGGGCCGGGAGCGTCGGAAAGATGTCCGGCTCGTGCGCCATCAGGATGACCGGGGCGCCATCGGTGACCTTCGCCAGGGTGCCGGGTACGTCCTCGAGGCCGCGCCAGATCCTGAACGGTGCGAACGGCATCTGGTCGGCGAGCCCGGCGAGCCAGATCGACTGCCCGTCCTTGGTCAGGCGCACGGCGTCGTTCTCCATCACCGGGATGCCGACGGCCTCCAGGGCGCGGCGGGCCGCGACCGGGCCGCGGCGGGTGCGCTGGGCCTCCTCATCCTCCCACCAGTCGTGATTGCCCAGCACCGCGTGGACGCCGAGCGGCGCCTTCAGGCGGGCGACGGCGCGGGCGAAATCGGGCAGCGGCACGTCGCGGGTGACGAAGCCGCTGCCGCTGGGATAGTCGCCCAGCAGCAGGACGAGGTCGGGCCTGAGCGCGTTGGTGACCGCGACGATCTCCTCGACCCGCCCGACCGGCATGTAGGGCTCGCCGATGTGGAAATCGGCCAGGACCGCGATGCGCAGGTGCAAGGCCGCCGGCCATCCCGGGAGATCGAGCGCGTAGGGCGTCACCGCCAGCCGCCACGCCGGCTCGATCCCGAAGGCGTAGGCGGCGGTGGAGACGCCGAGGGCGACGGTCGCGGCCCGCGCCGGCGACGAACTGGCGGCGGCTCGGCAGGATCAGCATCGTGGCGGTTCCAGGCATCATTCCCCGAAACGTCGCATGCTTCGGCCGTGAGAACGAGGGACGAAAAGGAATGGCCGCCGCCCCGACCCCGACGACGGTCTGACGGTTTCCGATTGATCGCTCGGCGATCCCTGCGGGATCGTGGCGATTGCTGCGCCATCGCTTCGCGATGCGGAAGCCGGCTTCGCTCAAGCGTGCGGAGCAAAGCTCCGCCGCGCGGGCTGGTGATACGATGTCCGGAACTGATCGTCCGGACATCGCATCAGACGGGGGCCATGACGTAGTCCCAACCCCTCGGGCAGGTCGCGACGTGCCCGTAGCCATGCTGTTCGAGCCATCGCTTGGCACCGAACTTCTCGGCACCGGCCAAGGTCGCGTTGTTCTGCTCGATGACGATGACCGGCCGGTCCCGGCGGATGGTTTCCTGGCCGCCTCTCAGGACTTTCTCCTCGAAACCCTCGACATCGACCTTGATGTACGAAACCCGCTCGAACCCGAAGGAATCGAGGGTCAGGCATTGAACGGCCGTCGCTTCGACATCGCGCGCGACATGGGTGCCGCCATACATCGTGATGGTTCCCGGCACATCGCCGAGTGCACAATTGAAGTGCGTCGCGCGCTGCAGATCGACGTTGTAGGCGAACGCGTCGCGGCGGCGCGGATCGAATCCGTACACATGCTCGAAGCACGATTGTAGATAGCGCGCGTACTCGCCGTCACGGCATCCGACGTCGATGGCGTTGTGATATGACTTGATGAAGGGCTTCGACGCCATGAAGGTGAGCTTGCAGTGATGCTTGGGGTATGATTTTCCTCCCGTGGGCGTGTAGAAGGTGTCGGTCTCAACCCATCGGGGCTCGAACTTGCCGATCGCGAAAACCGTTGGTGCGACAGGGTAGTTCCGATCTTTCTGGTCGTCGTACTCGGCGAGGTGCCTCGGACGCTTGGGAACAACGATATCCCTGCCATTCAGGAAGATGAAGATGCGGTCCGCGCCGACCCTGTTCATGGGCGTCATGCCGAGCGACTCGAGCATGTTGCCGGCTTCCGCGAGTAGGCGAATGGCGTCTCCCTGCGCCTTCTCCTCGATCATCAGGACCGGACGGCATCTCTTGATGGTTTCCACGGCGCCTCGTAGAACCATCAACTCCGCGCCCTGAACATCGATTTTGATGAGCCCTACCGATTCCAAATTCAACGAGTCGATCGTCCTGATATCGACGCTCTCCGTATTTTGATTCTTCGTATCCGTCTGGCCTTGCCCGGTTCCCGACGTGTCGGCGATGTGGGCGTTGCCCAGCGTCTTGTTCGTCAGGACGATGTCGCATCGTCCCTCCCGATCGCCGGCGGCGAACGAAAGGACTTCGACGTTCGAGGGAACGTTCTTGCTGAGACACTCCACGTTGTCGCGAAGCGGTTCGATCGCGACGACCTTCTTGAAGCGTGTTGCGAAATCCCGCGAGAAAATGCCGACATTGGCTCCGACATCGATGGCGCACGACCAGTCGTCGACGAAGCCGAAAGCATATTCGCGCTGTTCTTTCTGATATTCTTGGATGTTGCTGGCAAATTTCTGAAAATGCTTTTCCTGATCCGGAAAGAAAAAATCACCGATCTGCTTCATCGCAACGACTTTCCTGTATGATTTGGCTCATAAGCTATGCCGGCATTCGAACGACAAAAGCCTTGCTGCTACCGGGTAGCGGATCTGTGAACGATCAGCGCGCCGGATTCCGGCCGCTTCAAGGCGCGCGATACCGCCCCTGCGTCGCCTGCCGAGAGCTGGTCGAACGCAACGCGGCTGCGCCAGATCGTCGATGTCGAGGCCATCGATGGTTCGGAGCGACGCAGCAACGTCTCCAGCGGCGCATAGATGTCGGGATCGTCTCCGAGTTCGATCGCCAACAGAGACTGGGACGAGGAGCACAAGGCCATCATCTCGAACGGTGAGATCCGGCGCTCGAACGGACGCGCAGGAATGATGTCGACATGATGATCGAGGCAAAGCTGCCTGATCCTGCTGTTCGCGGCGATCGGGCCGACGACGGTCAGGGATACGAAATTGCGGAGCGTCGTCGACAGCAGGGCTTCGAAACGCCGGGTGGATGCGGCATCATCGGAGTTGACGTGAACGATGACCTCGTGGGTCGCGGGCAGGACTTGATCGTCGAGTCCCGGATTTCGCCCGAGGCGCACGGCGAGCCGGGGCTGTTCCGGGGCGGTCCTCACCTCGAGCAGGCCACGGCGCACGCCTTCGGCGACCTCATGCCTGATCCTCGTCCTTTCCAGGAAGTCGTTCGGACGATACGCCGACACGACATCCTGCGCCGTCAGCCATTCATGCGTGGCCCTGCCGTACGCTACATCCGCTTCTTCTTCGCTCAATCGGTATATGTCGGCAACCGTGGAGGTGAAGCCGGGATGCGTTCCGCGCGCGACGGCTACCAGCGTGTCGATCGCCTCGTCCGCCAAAGCGGTTCCCGTCGGCACCGTGACGATGGCGTCGAGATGGCACTGTTCGCGCAGGTGAGTTTGGATCTGCTCGACGGCGACGATCTGGACGTTGCAACCCAGGACCGATCCCCTCAGCCGTCCCTTCGCAAACTGGCATGCCTCCCGACTCTGCATGACCACGATGATCTCGACATCCAGATCATCGGCGCGCGCGAACTGCTTCAGGGCCGGCGAGTGCCACAATTCGGTGATCGCACTGCAAAACAGCAGGAGGCCGACGGTGACGCAATCCCGGGATATGCGACTTGCGTATTGGAGATGGTCGAGTGAGCCGGGGCGATCCATGAATTCGTCGCCGGCCATGTGCTGGAAAACCGAACAGTTGAACAGATCCGCGACCGCCCTCAGCTCGGTCTCGGGATAGATGTATGGCTCGCGAATATTCTTCTGCCGCTTGCCGGCGCTGACCAGCGAAGCCGGCTTGGTGAACTGGACGGTTCGCAGGAGTTCCCTGGTCTGCTTGTCGGCGATGGAGATCTCATGCTCGCTGTCGTCGTAGACCCGAGCCGGCAAGGAACTCAGACACACCGTCGCGTTCGTGTTCGTCGCAGGAGACACGGTTCTGGCGCCGATGATCCTGCCGTCCAGGGTCACCAGTAGATCGGCGTTCTGGGTAGAATCCTGCAACGTCACGGCAACGTCGTTGCCATTTATGAGCAGATCGATGCTTCGATCCTCGGAAATCGGATTGTTTTCCGGGGCATCACCGGCTCCGTCGCGGTTTCCATCGTCGGCCCGGACCGGCTCGGGACCTGCTCCCGTGGTCTCGTAGGTGGCGACGCGGTCGGTCGAACGACTTTTCCCCTCCGATTTCCTCGGGCCCTTCATGTGATCGATGTACAGACCCAACTCCGTGTTGAGGAACACATGGTCGAGATCGTCCACATTCGCCGCGATATTGAAGTTGATCACATTGAGGTGGCGTTCGAAATACAGCCGCACGACATCAAAGACGTAGCTGTCGTGCCATTCCTTGAGCGAGAACACGGCCCCCGAGGTGTACATCTGAACGACGGTTTCAGCGAAACAGGCGGTCAGGGGATGGCGCATGTTGTAGCCGATGTACCCGCACTCGGTGTATCGCCATGAGCGTCCGAGGTACGAAACCATCGCGTATTCAGGAATGCTGCGCGCGATGACGTCGTAGTCGGTTTCGGCGACGATCTTCGAATCCGCGTCCAGCCAGACGACGACGTCGGTATCGCAATGGCGGATTGCGTGGCAGATCGTGAAGACCTTGAACGAGAACTTTCTGGCATTCCAGATGATGTCGTACGTATGGGAGAAATTGTGCTCGCTGTAGGGTACGACGCTGCCGAGCGCGAAATCGAAGTCGCTGAGATCGAAGTGGTAGTTCTCCAGCTTCATCCCGGTTTGTGACAACTGACGAAACTCGACCCGATCCCTGTCGGGGGGCGCCTTGAAATCGATGTAGACGACAAGCTTCACTTCGGGCGGGAAGTTTCGATCGAAGCTTTCCACCATTGTTTCTGCGTACTCGACCCACCCGGCATGGGAGCACGTCGTTACGAAAGTGAAGGATCGTGGCATGACGGATTTCATCGAGCCTGGTTCGAGTAATCGGGGAGCAACGGCATTTCTGCGTGCTCCAGAAGAATGTCCATGGCTCTGCCGGCTCTGATTTCTTCGAATGTGAACTGGGAATAGGCAAGGTGACTCAGCCAGGCCATGCGATCCGGATACGACCGCTGTTCGATGGTCGACAACGAGGTGCTTCCGACCGGGGCCGCGGCGCTCGTCGGCGAGACGTAGACCGGGACACCCGCAACGGCCGCTTCGATGGCGATGTTGGATGAATGGGTCACCAGCGCGTAGGCAGTCCTGAACGCATCCGCCAAGGGTATCGGCGTCTCCCCGGGTTGTGGTTTTCGTCTGACGGCGACCGGCCTGTCCGTATGTCGGGCCAGTTCGGCCAGCGTGTCATCGAGCCACGAATCGACGCCGTGTGCCGTCATGAAATGTTGCGTCGGCGGGCAGACAAGGATTTCGCGCCCGTCCCGCCGCCACGGTTCGACGTGAAGATCGAGGCGGTCGAGACGGTCGCGCGGGCAGGCCCGAACCGGTCCGGCCTCGAATCGATTCAGGGAAATCCTGTAGTTGGCCATATGTCCACGCGCGAAATAGGCGTGATCGATGTACGCCCACAACCGGTCGAGTTTCTCGGCCTCGAGGATCACTTGCCTGCTGCCGCGCAAGACGCCCCAGACGATCGGCACGCCGCTGCGCAGGCCGTCTTCCGCGTAGCTGAGCGGACATTTCAGGCCCTCTGCCATCGCCTTGATGACGTCGTTGCCTCCGCCGCCATGGTTGAGGTAGCACCTCGCCGTGTGCGAGGAAATTTTCTTTCGTGGCGTGTCGAGTGTTCTGATGATCTCCGGCGACTCGATGCCGTTGCCGCGCAACTTCACGCCCAGTGTCGTCTCCGCCGGGCTCAGGAGCGGATCGGGCAGATCGACCGTGACGCTCTCCACGTTCGCCAGCGAGTGGATTGGAATCTTGCATAATGAGGTGCGAGCACTTCCGGCGGGCACGGCATCGATCAGGATATGACTGAAGCGGCCGGGAGCCGACCAGTGCAACTTCAGAAATATACCTCCTGGGATCAGCTCTACTCCGATGAGGTCGTCTGGTGAATTGACGTCGATCGCATCGACGGCGATCGGGTTGATGTGAACCGCCTCGGAGGATGGCAGGGTCACCTTGTGCTTGACGTCGACCTTGAAGGACGCGGGGACGCTCGCTGCGAGAACGTCCGCTATCCCCCTGTTCGAGCGGCAGATGCGCCGCGTCGTGGGGGTATAGAGACGATCGATCATCGTGCCGAAATAGTTTTCCGGCACGGCTGTTTTTCTTGGAGTGCGAAAACTCAGCCATTTCTGCTTGTCGCGTTGCAGAATGATCGCATTCGCCTGGTCTGTCGCCCCGGCTTCCCCGTGCGGACAGGTATAGAAGCTCGATTGCCCGAATCTCTGGTAGCCCAAGGCTCCGAGGCCCATCGCCAGATCGGTATTCATGAGGTGCTGAGTGTCCGGCAGCCAGAGTGCCGGCTTGAAGCGGGATATCGTTTTCAGCGCACCCGAGAGAACCCTCTCCCATTCGAAGAATGATGCGATCCTCACCAGATCGACGTTCTCCAGCCTGAGGTCGTCGATCGCGAAGACCGGAATACGGACGCTGCCGGGTTTCGGTTTCTGGTACAACTGAAAATCGCCGAACTTCTCTTGCGACGAACGGCCTATGTATTTCGTGCCTTTCTCCGACGAGATGGCAATCCGGGTTGTTCGAACATTGTGGTGCTGCTCCAAGTTGCGGCTCAGGCAGTCATAGGCTTCCCGATGCGGTTCGAAGGCGACGACTTCCAGAAAATGTTGTGCCAGGGCGTGTGAGCACTCGCCGACATAGGCGCCGACATCCAGGGCCACGCGTCGTGTCGGGTAATTTTCCAGTACGAAATTGACGGCGGAGGCATTTTTTACTTGTTGCTCTTGAATCAGAGGGCTGAATCCAGCGTCAATAGTCGGCACATTCAAATAACGAATGGGCTTCATGTTTTTCCTCGCGCTTCCAAAGGTGTGCCGAAAATCAAAGGGCTGGATTTGCATCGTTGATCAAAGTATATAATATTGTTGATGTTCTTATGTATTCCTACATGATAATGTTATAATTTGTCCTTAGATAAGGTATTTAAATTTGTCAATCAGCAAATACGCCGATCCCTGGAGGGGTGGACGGAGAGATGGTTCGTTGCCGGGATTGCGTCGACGGTGCGCGTCACCCCCGACCCGGCATGCAAAATCTGAATGATCGCTTCAGGGGACCGCGAGCGGCCGCTCCCGCGATGCGGATTTCGTCTCGGGCCGAGCGCGTGGCGACGGTTCGCCTGGCATCGTGGTGCCCTGCGCCCGGTGCGATTCCTGATCGGTGATCCCATCGGGCCGGGGTTCCTGGTCAGAGGCTCTGGTTGTAGGCGCCGACCTGCGGGTTCTCGCGCAGGACGGCGTCGACGGCGGCGAACATCTCGCGCAGCCGCGCCTCCGAGACCGGGCTCTCGACCACCACCACGAGTTCCGGCTTGTTCGACGACGCCCGCACCAGCCCCCAGGTGCCGTCCTGCGTCGTCACCCGCACCCCGTTCACCGTCACGATCCCGGTGATCGCCGCGCCGCCGACCGGCTCGCCGCCCGCCTGCATCGCCCGGAACCGCTCGGTCACCCGCTCGACCACCCCGTACTTCTCGTCGTCGGCGCAGTGCGGCGACATCGTCGGCGAGCCCCAGGTCTTCGGCAGCGCCGCGTAGAGCCCCGACAGCGACCGGTCCGGATTGCGGTCGAGCATCTCCACCACCGCGATCGCGGTCAGCAGGCCGTCGTCGTAGCCGCGCCCGACCGGCGCGTTGAAGAAGAAGTGCCCCGACTTCTCGAACCCGGCCAGGGCTCCCAGCTCGTTGACCCGGCGCTTGATGTAGGAATGCCCGGTCTTCCAGTAATCGGTCGTCACTCCGCGCTCGCGGAGTTCGGGATCAGTGGCGAACAGCCCGGTCGACTTCACGTCGACCACGAAGGTGGCGTTGGCGTGCAGGCGCGACAGGTCGCGGGCGAGCATCACCCCGACCTTGTCGGCGAAGATCTCGTGGCCCTGCTCGTCGACCACGCCGCAGCGGTCGCCGTCGCCGTCGAAGCCGAAGCCGACATCGGCCCCGGTCTCGCGCACCGTGTCGGCGATGGCGTGCAGCATCGCCATGTCCTCGGGGTTGGGGTTGTAGCGCGGGAAGGTGGCGTCGGCCTCCACGTCCAGGGGCACGACCTCGCAGCCGAGCCGTTCCAGCAGGGCGGGCGCGAAGGCCCCGGCGGTGCCGTTGCCGCAGGCGGCCACGACCTTCAGGCGGCGGCCGACCGGCCCGGTGCGCGACACGAGGTCGTCGAGGTAGGTCCTGGCGAAGTCCGGCACGAATTCGTAGGCGCCGCCGTCGCGGTACCGGAACGCGCCCGACAGCACGATCTCCCTGAGCCGGGTCATCTCCTCGGGGCCGAAGGTCATCGGGCGCTCGGCGCCCATCTTCACCCCGGTCCAGCCGTTGTCGTTGTGCGAGGCCGTCACCATCGCGACGCACGGGCAGTCGAGGGCGAACTGGCCGAAATACGCCATCGGCGACAGGCACAGGCCGATGTCCCTCACCCGCAGGCCGGCCGCCTGCATCCCGGCGATCAGCGCGAGCTTGATCGCGGCCGAGTAGGCGCGGAAGTCGTGGCCGGTGACGATGTCGGGCCGCACCCCGCGCTCGTGGATGAGGGTGCCGAGCCCGAGCCCGAGCGCCTGCACGCCCATCAGGTTGATGTCCTGGGGAAACAGCCAGCGGGCGTCGTACTCGCGGAACCCGCTCGGGGCGACGAGCGGCAGCGATTCGAACGCGAAGCTGTTGGGAGTCAGCGACGGGTGCGGCTTGGGAAACATCGGGGGTCCTTCGCTCGGTGATTCGCCCGGTGATCGGCAGGATGACGCGGTCTTACTCAAGACTGCGCCGGGCGGCAGAAAAATCACGCGCGCCGCAGACGCATGGTTCGGACCTGTGGCCGGAGCAGCGCTGGAACTCCGCCCGCCGTTGCGGCAAGATGGCGTCGTCGATGGCGGCGGTTCCTGGCCGCGGCCGGAACGATCCCTTCCCGTCATTCCTCCCTTTCCCCGACCGTGCAGGCGTGACCGGGCGTCACAGGCAATGATCGCATGAACCCAGACCCCGTCACCCCCGGCCTGATCCACCCGGTCGTCCTGTGCGGCGGCTCCGGCACCCGGCTGTGGCCGGCCTCGCGCGAGTCGTTTCCCAAGCAGTTCATCCCGCTGGTCGAGCCGCAGCGCTCCTCGTTCCAGGCCACCGTCGCCCGGCTCGACGACGCCTCCCTGTTCGCCCGCCCCGCCATCGTCACCAGCGCGGAGGCCCGCTTCATCGTCGCCGAGCAGGTCGCCCAGACCGGAGCCAAGGCCGACATCATCCTCGAGCCGCAGCGCCGCGACTCGGCCGCCGCGGTCGCGGTCGCGACCCTGCACGCCGCCGCCCGCGATCCCGAGGCAGTGGTGCTGATCCTCGCCGCCGACCACGTCGTCGGCGACACCCCCGCCTTCCTGGCGGCGGTCCGCCACGCCGCGGCGGGCGCCCGGGCCGGCGCGATCATGACCCTCGGCCTGCGCCCGAGCGAGCCGGCGACCGCCTACGGCTACATCCAGCCGGGCGAGCCGCTGCCCGGCGAGGCCGGCCGCGCCGGCGCCTGCCGGGTGGCGCGCTTCCACGAGAAGCCGGACGCCGAGCGGGCCGCCGGCCTGATCGCCGAGGGCGCGCTGTGGAACAGCGGCTACTTCCTGTTCCGCGCCGACGCGATGCTGGAGGAGCTGCGGCTGCACGCGCCGGGCGTGCTCGACGCCGCCGCCGAGGCGGTCGCCGGGGCGACGCGCGACCTCGACTTCGTGCGCCTCGACCCCGCCGCCTTCGGGCGCGCGCCGCAGATCTCGATCGACTACGCGGTGATGGAGCGCACCGCCCGGGCCGGGGTGCTGCCGGTGGCGTTCCCGTGGTCGGACATCGGCACCTGGGGGGCCCTGTGGGAGGCGTCCGAACGCGACCGCGACGGCAACGCCCTGCGCGGGCGGGTGGCCGTGCGCGACACGCGCGGCAGCCTCGTGCACAGCGAGGGCGAGACCCTGACCACGGTGGTCGGGCTCGACGGCGTGGTGGTGGTGACGACGCCGGACGCGGTGCTGGTGACCTCGCGGGCGGCGGCCGGCGGGGTCAAGGAGCTGGTGGCGACCCTGCGCGCGCGCGGCGAGCCGGAGGCGGACGCGCACCGGCGGATCTACCGGCCGTGGGGGTCCTACGAGCGGATCGACCTCGGCACGCGGTTCCAGGTCAAGCGGATCACGGTGACGCCCGGGGCGCAGCTGTCCTTGCAGAAGCACCATCACCGGGCCGAGCACTGGGTGGTGGTCAGGGGCACGGCCGAGGTGACGGTGGACGGGGTGGTGAAGCTGGTGCACGAGAACGAGGCCGCCTACCTGCCGATCGGCTGCGTGCACCGGCTCGCCAACCCGGGCAGGATCCCGCTCGAACTGATCGAGGTCCAGGTCGGCAGCTACACCGGCGAGGACGACATCATCCGCATCGAGGACGTCTACGGTCGGTGAATCCTGCCGGAAGCTCCCGCGAGACGATGACGGACGCCGCCAGGCAGGTCGGGCGACGACCCCTCGCCAGCCCGCCCGACCAGGTGGACTGATCGGTCCGGCCCGGGCCGGTGATCGTGGCGGCCTCACGGAAAGCGACGTCGCGACCGGGACGGAGCGGAAGGGGCCGTTCCGGGCTCAGTCGGCGACGCAATCCTCGTGCAAGCGGCGCGGATGGCGGACGTAGCGCGTCTCCCCGGTCCGGAGCCCGCGAACGGCCCGCAGGGCCGCGGCGAGCGCCGGCAGCGCGACCGGGCGGGCGATGGGCTCGCGATGCGGTGCGCGGCCGTTCTCCGTCCGCGGGACCGACCGGGAGGCGTGCGGGATCGAGACATTCACGGGCGTGGCGTTCATGGGGCGGGTCGTCTCCTCGGGCGCGGCCCGGTTCGGCCGCGACACCCGAGAGAACCGCCCCACCATGACCGGGCCTGGGCCCGGACGTGGCCGGCCGGAGGCGAAATCCCGGCCGGCCTGCCCGATTGATGAAGCGTCGTTCAGGCGGCTTGCAGGCCCTGCTCCCGGATCCAGGCATGGGTGCGGTCGAGAGCGGTGCCAAGCCGGTCGAACAGGGTGTCGATCTCGTCCTCGCGGATCACCAGGGGCGGGCAGACCGCGACCCGGTCGCCGGCGAGGAAGCGCACGATCAGCCCTTCCTCCTGGGCGAAGGCGACGCAGCGGGCGGCGACCCCGGCCTTCGGCTCGTACTGGCGCTTCGTCGCCTTGTCGGCGACGATCTCCAGGCCGCCGATCAGGCCGAGGCCGCGGGCCTCGCCGACGATCGGGTGGTCGGAGAGCGCCTCCAGGCGGCGCAGGAAGTGCGGCGCCTTCGCGGCCGCGCCCTCGATGATGCGGTCGCGCTTGTAGATCTCGATCGTCTTGAGGGCGACGGCGCTCGCCACCGGGTGCGCCGAGTAGGTGGTGCCGTGGCCGAAGGTGCCGATCTTGCGGCTCTGGTCGAGCATCGCCTGATACAGCGGTTCGTCGACCGTGACGCCGCCGAGCGGCATGTAGGCGGAGGTGAGCGCCTTGGCGAAGGACAGGCTGTGGGCCTGGATGCCGAGGGGCTCCGAGCCGAACCACGAGCCGAGCCGGCCGAAGCCGCAGATCACCTCGTCGGCGATCAGCCGCACGTCGTGGCGGGCGAGCACCGGCTGGATCGCCGCGAAATAGCCCTTCGGCGGGATGATGGCGCCGCCCGCGCCCATCACCGGCTCGGCGATGAAGGCCGCGACGGTGTCCGGGCCCTCGCGCTCGATCATCGCGTCGAGCTCGGCGGCGAGCCGCCGGGAATACTCCTCCTCGCTCTCGCCGGCTTCCGCGCCGCGGTAATGGTGCGGGCAGGCGGCGTGCAGGAAGCCCGGCAGCGGCAGGTCCCAGTCGGCGTGGTTGGCGGCGAGCCCGGTCAGCGAGGCCGAGGCCACGGTGACGCCGTGATAGCCCTTCACCCGGCCGATGATCTTCTTCTTCTTCGGCCGGCCGAGCGCGTTGTTGTAGTACCACGCCAGCTTGACCTGGGTGTCGTTGGCCTCCGAGCCCGAGGAGGTGAAGAACACCTTCGAGGCCGGAACCGGCACCAGCTCCTTGATCGTCTCGGCGAGTTCGATCGCCGGATCGTGGCTGCGGCCCGAGAAGACGTGGCTGAACGGCAGCCGCGCCATCTGCTCGCGGGCCGCCTCGACCAACTCCTCGTTGGAGTAGCCGAGCGCGGTGCACCACAGCCCGGCCATGCCCTCGAGGTAGGGCCGCCCGTCGGTGTCGTAGACCCAGACCCCGTGGCCGCGCTCCAGCACCAGCGGGCCGGCCTCGCGGAACGTCGCGAGGTTGGTGTAGGGGTGGATCAGGGTCTCGACGTCGCGGGTGGCGAGGTTCGACAGCATGTCTCGGCCTTCCGGGAGGCGGCCGGAGGCCGGGCTGTGCGGGCCCACGGCCCGCGCCGGCGCTCCGCCCGCGGAACAAGGGACGGGTCGCACCGCCACACTAGCGGCGCGAACCGCCCTTACAAGCCGCGTGCCCGAAACGGCTCACCCACACAACCCTGTCTCGATGCAAGCGCATGACCGATCCCGCCCTCTTCGCGACGCAGCCGGCACCCGGTCGTTCCTGCGGCCCCTGCACCCTGTGCTGCAAGGTCTACGACGTGCCGGCGGTGGAGAGCGTCGCGGGCCAATGGTGCCGCCACACCAAGGCGGGGCGGGGCTGCGCGATCCACGCCACCCGGCCCGACCATTGCCGCGCCTTCCATTGCCTGTGGATGACCGAGGGCTGGCTCGGCCCGGAATGGAAGCCAGACAAGGCCAAGATGGTGCTGAGCCTCGATCCCGCGACCAGGTTCATGCACGTCCAGGTCGATCCCGGCCAGGCCCAGGCGTGGCGCCGCGAGCCGTACTACGGCCAGCTCAAGCGCTGGGCCGCCGCCTCCCTGGCGCAGAAGCGGCACGTCCTGGTCTTCGTCAACAGGAGTGCCACGGTGGTGCTGCCCGACCGCGACGTGCCGCTCGGCGTGTTCGAGCCCGGCGACCGGCTGGTGGCGCGCGAGCGCCCGACGCCGGCCGGAATCACGATCGACGTGGAGAAGGTGCGGCCGGCGGCGTAGGAGGCGCCCACGGTTCGTCCGGGAGCGCCGAGACGGATCCTGGCCGGTCGGATCGGTGATCCCGATCCGGACGTCCTCGGAAACGGGTGCGGGAGAGGACCCGCGCCGGCCCGGCCGCCGCTTCGTTCGCTGACGAAGCGTGGCCGCCGCGGCCTTGGCAGACGCCTTCGGTCGTCTGATACGGTTTTCGGAAGATTCCTTCCGGAAATCGTATCACCAGCCTGCGCGGCGCCTGAGCGAAGCCGATTTTCGCATCGCGAAAGCGACCGCTTGCGGTCGCCTGAAGCGATTGCGCAGCCATCGCCACGATCCCGCAGGGATCGCCGAGCGATCGACCGGAAATCGTCTGACGGAGAGAGCGCCGCGACCGTAACCGTCCGTCAAGCAGGACACCCTAGGGTTGCCGGAAGCATCGATCCGACCAGCATCTGCGAGTCAGCAGGCTGTAGAACCGGTCGACCGCGGGGGGCACAGTATGTCGATCAAGCGCTGGCTGACAGCGACCATCCTGACGTTCAGCGTCATCGTCGTCGCGATGTGCGGACGGAACCTCTACCTGGCGCAGTCGGCGGCGACCGCCGCGGAGCGGGTTTCAGACCTGGCGTCCGCGGATCGCTCCATGCTTCAGACGCTGGCGGAGCTGCGCTTCGAGCGCGGTGCGATGCTCTCGGCCATCCCCCTCGATGCGACGGCCGCCGCGTTCAACCTCAAGGACATCGCCACTCGCCGGGCTGTGATGGAGAAGGCGTGGGCCGTGTTCGCGGCCCGCCTCGCTCGGGAGCAGGGTCCCGCCATCGTCGAGGCCCGGATCGGTCTGGAGCGGGCCTATGACGGCTGGGGCCGGATACGGGAACGGTTCGATGCCGCGATGACGCAGCCGCCCGCCTCGCGCGACAAGGCGCTGGCCGAGACGATCAACGCGCAGGGCGAAGTCCTGATCGCCGCCTTCGACCGCGCGCTGGCGGTGGTCGAGGCCGAGATCCTCGCCGCCGACCCGACTCTGAACAGCCTGATCGTGGCGCGCGCGATGAGCTGGGCGTCCCGGACCTTCGCCGGCAACGCCCACGTCATCATCAACGGCGTCCTGGGCCAGAACCGCGCGATCACGCCGGCCGAGCAGCAGGACTTCATCGCCTTCAGCCGCCAGTCCGAGTTCGCGTTCGGCGTGGCGCGCAACCTCTTCGCCGGCGAGGCACCGCCCGCGCTCCGGTCGGCGATCACGGGGGCCGACGCGCGCTACTTCGCCGGTCCCTTCGCCGAGCGGACCCGGGTGCTGTTCGCCGGCCTCACCGACCCGTCCCGTCCGCGCCCCACCGTCGCCGAGTCGCGGCGGGAATCCAGCCCGGCCCTGGCCTCGATCGCCGAGGTTCCGCTCGCGGTGGTGGTCGAACTCGACGCCACCGCGATCGCCAGGGCCGAGCAGGCCCGACGCAGCCTGCTTCTCTATGCCGGCCTGCTCCTGGCGGCGCTGGCCCTCGCCGGTGCCACCCTGGTCCTGGTGGTCGTCCGTCTCGCCCGACCCCTCGCCGCGATGACCGATGCGATGGTCCGGCTGGCCGAGGGCGACGTCGCGGTCGCCGTGCCGGGCCAGGGGCGGCGCGACGAGGTCGGCGCGATGGCCGGTGCGGTCGCGGTGTTCAAGGACTCCCTGGCCCGCAGCCGGACCCTGCAGGAGGAGGCCGACCTCGCCCGGGCCGGCATCGAGGCGCAGCGCCGCACCGCCATGCGCGCCCTCGCCGACGATTTCGAGGCCCGCATCGGCCGCTTCGTCGCGTCGCTCGTGCAGGCCGCCGCATCGCTTGAGGGGCGGGCCGCCACGATGGCGCAATCCGCCCGCGACACCAACGAGCGCGCGGTCAGCGTCGCGGCCACCGCCCAGCACACCTCCGGCAACGTCGGCAGCGTCGCCGCCGCGTCCGAGCAGATGATCGCGACCGCCCGCGAGATCGGCGCCCAGACCACCTCCTCGGCCGATCTCGTCGGCACCGCCGTCGCCGATGCCCGGGCGACCGATTCCACCGTTCAGGCGCTGGAAGCCGGGACGCAGAAGATCGGTCAGGTGGTGGCGATGATCTCGGCCATCGCCGGGCAGACCAACCTGCTGGCGCTCAACGCCACCATCGAGGCGGCGCGGGCCGGCGAGGCGGGACGCGGCTTCGCCGTCGTCGCCGCCGAGGTCAAGGCGCTCGCCGAGCAGACCGCGAAGGCCACCGACGAGATCACGACACAGATCGGCCAGATCCGGCAGGCGGCCCAGGATTCGGCGGCGGCGATCGGCGGGATCGGCGCCTCCCTCGACCGGGTCAACGCGACGACGGTGGCGGTGAGCGCGGCGATCGAGCAGCAGCAGGCGACGATGCAGGAGGTGGTGCGCCACGTCTCCGAGGCGGCGTCCGGCACCGGCGAGGTCAGCCGCAGCATCGCCCTGGTCCAGGCACAGGCCGGAGAGACCGGGCGGGTGGCCGGCGAGGTGGCGCATTCGGCGCGCGACCTGTCGGAGGAGGCCGCCGACCTGCGTCGCGAACTCGACGGCTTCCTGGCCGGTATCCGGGCGGCCTGAGCCGCCCGCGCCGGCCGGCCTCCGGCGGCGTGATCCTGGCCGGCGGCGCCGGCCCTACGCCGCGGCGCTGTCGCGGCGCAGGCTGAGGATCAGGTCGGAGAAGCGGTCGCCCTGGACCAGGACGTGCGCCCGCAGCCGCGCAGCGGTCTCGGCCTCGTCGCCGGCCAGGATCGCCTCGACGATGCCGGCATGCTCGGCGAAGGACTGGCCGACCCGGTTGCGGACCCGCAACTGGAGGCGCCGGAACGGCGCGAGGCGGCGGCTCAGCGCCAGGGCCTGCTCGCACAGGAAGCCGTTGCGCGACGCCCGGTAGATCACCGCGTGGAAGACGGTGTTCTCGGCGTAGTATTCCGCGAGGTCGCCGCCCTCGGCCGCGGCCCGGCACGCCTCCAGGGCCGCACTCAGCTCCGCCCCGTGCTCCGGCGTCAGGCGACGGGCCGCGAGCCGGCCGCAGGACGCCTCCAGCTCCGCCATCGTCTCGAACATCTCCAGCAGCCGGGCGGGGTCCGGCATGCTGACCACCGCGCCGCGGCGCGGCTTCACCTCGATCAGCCCGGTCATCGCCAGTTGCAGCAGCGCCTCGCGGATCGGCGTGCGCGAGACGCCGAACCGCTCGGCGAGCTGCGCCTCGTCCAGCCGCGCGCCCGGGCGCAGGACGCCGTTCACGATCTCGTCCTCGATCGTCAGCCGCAGCCGCTGGGCATGGTTCATGGCCGGCCTCGCCTCCCGCACGGGAGTATGCGGCATGGTTGACAAAATATACAAGACACGGCTTGATTGCATCCAAGGAGCGCGCATCCGCACAAATAAATGCTGCGCCTGCACAATGAGCCGCCTTCGGGTCCGGCCAGGAGGAAATCGCCATGCTGTTGTCGCGCCGCTCCCTCGTGGCCGCCGGCCTCGCCGCGCCGGCCCTGATCGGTCTTCGCGGGCAGGCCCGGGCCGCCACGACCCTCAAGCTGTCGCACCAGTTCCCCGGCGGCACGATCGACGAGGGCGACTTCCGCGATCGGATGTGCCGCAAGTTCGCGCTCGCGGTGAAGGAGCGCTCGAAGGGCGCCCTCGAGGTGCAGGTCTATCCCGGCTCGTCGCTGATGAAGACCAACGCCCAGTTCAGCGCGATGCGAAAGGGCGCGCTCGACATGAGCCTCTACCCGCTGCCCTATGCCGGCGGCGAGGTGCCGGAGACCAATATCGGCCTGATGCCTGCCCTGGTGACCTCCTACGGGCAGGCGATGGCCTGGAAGACCGCGCCGGTCGGCCGCAAGCTCACCGAGATCCTGCAGGCCAAGGGCATCGTGCTGGTGTCGTGGGTGTGGCAGGCCGGCGGGGTCGCGAGCCGCGAGCGGCCGCTGCTCCGGCCCGAGGACGCGAAGGGCCTGAAGGTGCGCGGCGGCTCGCGCGAGATGGACCTGATGATGAAGGCCGCCGGGGCCGCGACCCTGAGCCTGCCCTCGAACGAATCCTACGCCGCGATGCAGACCGGCGCCTGCGACGCGGTCATCACCTCCTCGACCAGCCTGATCTCGTTCCGCCTGGAGGAGCTGGCGAAGTCCCTCACCTCCGGCCGCGGCCGCTCGTACTGGTTCATGCTCGAACCGATCATGATGTCGAAGAGCATCTTCGACGGGCTGCCGAAGGACCAGCAGGACCTGATCATGGCGGTCGGGGCCGAGCTGGAAGCCTTCGGCCAGGAGGGCGCCCGGGCCGACGACGAGCGGGTCGAGCAGGTGTTCTCCCGGGCCGGCGCCAAGGTCGAGACCCTCGACGAGGCGACGCTCGGCAAGTGGCGCGACATCGCCCGCGACTCGGCCTGGAAGGACTACGCCGCCAAGTCGGCGAGCTGCGCCGAGATGCTGAAGCTCGCGGAGGCGGTCGCGTGAGCCACGCCTTCGACGCGGCCTCGGCCGCCGCCGCCGGCCCCGAGACGCGGGCCGTGCCCCGGGCGCCGGGGCTGCTGGGCGCCGTCGAGGCGGCCATGGCCGGGCTCAACCGGCTGATCCTGCTCGCCGGCGGCATGGCCCTCGTCGCCGCCTGCCTCGTCCTCTCCTACAGCGTCGCGATCCGCTACTTCTTCAAGGTCCCGACCGAGTGGCAGGACGAGACGGCGGTGTTCCTCATCGTCGGCGCCACCTTCCTGTCGGCGGCCGCCGTCCAGGCGCGGCGCGGCCACGTCGCCATCGAGGCCCTGACCGGCCTGCTGCCGGCCCGGGTCAACGCCGTGCGGCTCTTCCTCGCCGACCTGATCAGCCTGCTCTTCGTCGCCTTCTTCGCCTGGAAGAGCTGGACGCTGCTGCACGAGGCCTGGGTCGACGGCCAGATCTCGCAATCGACCTGGGGCCCGCCGCTGTGGATCCCCTACAGCCTGATGGCCGCCGGCATGACCCTGCTGTCGCTCCAGTTCGTCCTGCAACTCGTCGAGGCCGCCGCCCGCGGGCCGCTCGCCGCCGGCCGGGCCGCCCCCAAGGTCGGGCTCGGCGCCGACCTCAACCGGAAGGGCGCCCGATGAGCGTCGCGTTGATCGGAACCCTCTACGCCGGCGCCACCCTCGGGGCGATGCTGTCGGGCATCCCGATCGCCTTCGCGCTCGGCGCGGTGGCGCTCGCCTTCATGCTGGCCTTCATGCCCGCCGCCTCCCTCGATACGGTGGCGCAGAACGTCTACGAGGAGATGGCCTCGATCACCCTGCTGTCGATCCCGCTGTTCATCCTGAAGGGCGCGGCGATCGGGCGGTCGAAGGCCGGCCAGGACCTCTACTCGGCGATGCACGCCTGGATGCACCGCATCCCCGGGGGCCTCGGCATCGCCAACGTCTTCGCCTGCGCGCTGTTCGCCGCCATGGCCGGGTCGAGCCCGGCGACCTGCTCGGCGATCGGCTCGGCCGGCATCCCGGAGATGCGCAAGCGCGGCTATTCCGGGGGCTTCGCCGCCGGCATCATCGCGGCCGGCGGCACGCTCGGCATCCTGCTGCCGCCCTCGATCACCATGATCCTCTACGCGGTCGCGGCCGAGCAGTCCCTCGGGCGGCTCTTCCTCGCCGGCATCGGCCCGGGCCTGCTGCTCGTCGGGCTGTTCGCCGCCTGGGCGGTGTTCCGCTTCCGGCACGAAGTCGCGACCGCGAAGGCGGCGCTCGCCGCCGGCGGCCCCGGCTCGCCGATCCTGGCCGAGGACCGCTACAGCATGAGCGAGCGGTTCTCGACCCTGCCGCGGGTGCTGCCCTTCGTGGTGCTGCTCACCGGCGTCATGGTGGCGCTCTACGGCGGCTACGCCACCCCGTCCGAGACGGCCGGGCTCGGCGGCATCCTGGCGCTCGCCCTGATCGCGCTGATCTACGGCGTGTGGCGGCCGCGCGACGTCGACCCGATCCTCGCGGCGACGCTGCGCGAATCGACGATGCTGATGCTCATCATCGGCATGTCGCTGCTCTACGCCTACGTGATGAGCTACCTCCACATCTCGCAGGCCGCCGCCGCCGCGATCGTGGCGCTCAACCTGTCGCCGTGGCTGCTGCTCGCCACCATCCTGGCCCTGGTGATCGCGCTCGGCTTCTTCCTGCCGCCGGTCTCGATCATCCTGATGACCGCGCCGATCATCCTGCCGCCGCTGAAGGCCGCAGGCTTCGACCTCGTGTGGTTCGGCGTCGTGATGACGATCACCATGGAGATGGGCCTGATCCACCCGCCGGTCGGCCTCAACATCTTCGTCATCAAGAACATCGCGCCGGACATCCCGCTGTCCGAGATCATCTGGGGCACGCTGCCCTTCGTGATCCTGATGGCGGTGGCGGTGGTGATCCTCTGCCTCGTGCCCGGCATCGCCCTGTGGCTGCCGGACCTGCTGCTGCCGACCCTCAAATAGGGGAGGGCGGCATGACGGTGCGATCGGGCGGGGGGCAGGCTATGCTAGGCTCCCCGCCGCGGGCGGAGAAGACCGACACGGACAGGGCCGCGTCCCCGCCCTGGTGGCGCGGGCGGGCCGGACCAGAGCAGGGCGACATGGTGGCGATCTCGTTCCTCGGCGACCTCCTTCAGAGCATCACGGAGCGTGGCCGGGGGCTCATCACGTTCGGGCGCAGCGACGTGTCCCGGGTCGGCGTGCCCGACCTCGTGCGGCTGTGCGAGGACCTGATCTCCCGCCGCGGCGAGGCCTCCGGCGTCGCCCTGGCGCGGATGATCCTCGACCGCTACGCCACCTACCCGGCCGAGGAGCGCCAGGACTTCCTCTCCCGCATCGCCCTCGATTTCGGCGCCGACCACGCCGCGGTGGACGAGGCGATCGCCGCCTACCGCAAGGCGCCGTCCCGGGCCGCCCTCGGCCAGCTCCACGAGGCGGCCGAGCCGCGCTCGCAGGAGCTGATCCGCCGCCTCAACCTCGCCCGCGATGGCACCGTGGCGCTGGTGCGGATGCGCGAGGACCTTTTCGCACTGCGCGGCGCCCTCAAGCGCCGCGAGGACGCCGACCCGGCGCTCCTCGACGCCGCCGAGAGCCTCGACCGCGACTTCGAGCACCTGTTCGCGTCGTGGTTCAACCGCGGCTTCCTGATCCTGCGCCGGATCGACTGGACCACCCCGGCCCACATCCTCGAGAAGATCATCCGCTACGAGGCGGTCCACGCCATCTCCGGCTGGGACGACCTGCGCCGGCGGATCGAGCCGCCGGACCGGCGCTGCTTCGCGTTCTTCCACCCGGCGCTGGTCGACGAGCCGCTGATCTTCGTCGAGGTGGCGCTGACCGGCGCCATCGCGTCGGCGATCGCCCCGATCCTCGCCGACGAGCGCCGGCCGCTCGCCTCCCGCGAGGCGACGACGGCGATCTTCTACTCGATCTCGAACTGCCAGCGCGGGCTCGCCGGCGTCACCTTCGGCAACTTCCTCATCAAGCAGGTGGTCGAGGACCTGTGCCGCGAGATGCCGGCGCTGAAGACCTTCGTGACGCTCTCGCCGGTGCCGGGCTTCCGCTCCTGGCTCGACCGCGAGCGCCGGGCCGACGCGCCGCAGGGGCTGACCCGCGAGGACGCCGAGACCCTGCGCCTCCTCGACGAGCCGGACTGGCACGCCGACAAGGCCAAGGCCGAGGCGGTGAAGAAGGCGCTGCTGCCGGCCGCCGCGTACTACTTCCTGCGCGCCAAGACCCCCCGCGGCAAGCCGGTCGACCCGGTCGCCCGGTTCCATCTCGGCAACGGCGCCCGGCTGGAGCGGCTCAATCACCTCGGCGACGTCTCGCCGAAGGGGCTCGTCCAGGCCCACGGCCTGATGGTGAACTACCTCTACGACCTCGGCGCGATCGAGAAGAACCACGAGACCTACGCCAATCTCGGCACGGTCTCGGCCTCGATGGCGGTCAACCGCGAACTGCGCCAGAACCTGCCGCCCGCCCGCTCGGTGGTGCTGGCGGAGGCGTGAGACCTTGGCGCCGGGGGAGCCGACAGCGCCAGCGTTCGGCGGGCCGTCGAGTCGGATCTCTCGGGAGCCGAATGAACCGCGGGATCCCCTCTCCCACCCGGGAGAGGGGATCCCGCGCCTGTCATCGGTGTCGTCGGCCCCGCTCGCGACGCCTCGTTTCCCGGGTTGAACCTCCATGTCCGACACCGCCATGTCCAACCATCTCTTCGACCTCATCCGCGACCGCCTGCCGGGCGATCCCTCGACCCGGCTGTTTCTCGAGGTCCCGGGCGGGCTGCGGTGGAGCTACGCCGACCTGCTCGCCGAATCCGCCCGCTACGCCGCGGCGCTCGTCGGGCTCGGGGTGACGCCCGGCGACCGGGTCGCGGTCCAGGTCGAGAAGAGCCCGGCGGTGATCGCGCTCTATCTCGGCTGCGTCCGCGCCGGGGCGGCGTTCCTGCCGCTCAACACCGCCTACACGGCGGCGGAGGTCGCCTACTTCCTCGGCGACGCCGAGCCGGCGCTGTTCGTGTGCGATCCCGCCAGGCGCGAGGCCCTGGCGCCGGTGGCCGAGGCGGCCGGCGTGCCGCAGGTCGGCACCCTCGACGCCGGCGGCGCGGGCACGATGGCGGCGGAGGCCGCGGGCCAGACCGGCGAGTTCCTCGACGTCGCCCGCGGGCCCGACGACCTCGCGGCGATCCTCTACACCTCGGGCACCACCGGGCGCTCGAAGGGCGCGATGCTGAGCCACGACAACCTGGCGTCGAACGCCCTGACGCTGGTCGAGCACTGGCGCTTCACCGCCGACGACGTGCTGATCCACGCCCTGCCGGTGTTCCACACCCACGGCCTGTTCGTCGCCACCAACACGGTGCTGATGGCCGGCGCCGCGATGCTGTTCCTGCCCAGGCTCGACCCGGCGGCGATCCTCGCCCTGATGCCGCGGGCGACCGCGATGATGGGCGTGCCGACCTTCTACACCCGCCTGCTGAAGGAGCCGGGCCTGAGCCCGGAGGCGACGGGGGCGATGCGCCTGTTCGTCTCCGGCTCGGCGCCGCTGCTCGCCGAGACCCATCGCGACTGGCAGGCCCGCACCGGCCACGCGATCCTCGAACGCTACGGCATGACCGAGACCAACATGAACACCTCGAACCCCTACGAGGGCGACCGGGTGGCCGGCACGGTCGGGTTCCCGCTGCCGGGCGTCGACCTGCGGGTGGTCGATCCCGAGAGCGGCCGGGCGCTCGGCACCGACGAGGTCGGGATGATCGAGGTGCGCGGTCCCAACGTGTTCAAGGGCTACTGGCGGATGCCGGAGAAGACCGCGGCCGAGTTCAAGGCCGACGGCTTCTTCATCACCGGCGATCTCGGCAAGGTGGACGGGCGCGGCTACGTCCACATCGTCGGGCGGGGCAAGGACCTCATCATCACCGGCGGCTACAACGTCTACCCCAAGGAGGTCGAGACCGAGATCGACGCGCTGCCCGGAGTGCTCGAATCGGCGGTGATCGGCCTCGCGCATCGGGATTTCGGCGAGGGCGTCACCGCGGTCGTGGTGCCGCGCCCCGGCGCCGAGGCGCCGACCGAGGCCGGAATCCTGGCCGCGCTGGAGAGCCGGCTCGCGAAGTTCAAGCAGCCCAAGCGCATCCTGTTCGCCGACGAGCTGCCCCGCAACACCATGGGCAAGGTGCAGAAGAACCTGCTGCGCGACGCGCACAAGGACCTCTACGGGGGCTGATACGATTTTCGCATCGCGAAAGCGACTGCGCAGCAATCGCCACGATCCCGCAGGGATCGCCGAGCGACCAATCGAAAATCGTATGATCCGGCCGGATCCGGCAGGTCATGAAAGAGGGCGGGGCTGCGAACACAGCCCCGCCCTTCTCCGTTTCGGGGCGGCTCAGGCGCGGGCGAGCCCGTTCAGCGCCCGCTCGCGCAACTGCTCGTAATCCTGCTTGGGCACCGGCACGGCGTCGGGCCGGCCGAGGTCGTTCATCTGGATGCGGTAGGTCTCGCGGGCACTGAAGGCCGCCAGCGCCGCCACCACGGTGATGCCGAACGCGATGGCGCCGACGGTCAGCGGGATGTTGGTCGAGCCGGGAGGCGCGACGGTGGCGAACAGGGGCCGGCAGCATCGCGGTGATCGCGGTGCCGACGTTCTGCGAGATCGCCATCGCCGAGACGCGGTAGCGGGTGGCGAACAGCTCCGGATAGTAGCTCGGATAGACCGCGTTGTAGCCCTGGTAGACCACGCCCCACATCAGCAGCGACATCGCGATGGCGAGCGGCACGCTGTGGATGCTGATGGCGTAGAGGTAGCCGAAGGCGAGCAGCCCCGACCCGAGCGCCCCGACGATGATCGGCGGACGCCGGCCGATCTTGTCCGACAGGTTGCCGACGAACGGGATCACCGCGACGGCGACGATGTTCCCGATGACCGGGATCCACAGGTAGATGTCCTTCTCGAAGCCGATGCCGTAGGCGGCCTGGACCGCGTAGGCGGCGCCGAAGATGGTGGCGACGACCGGGATCACGTTCATCAGCGCCATGCAGATGACGCGCAGCATGTCGGGCCAGCTCGTCTGGATCGCCTCGACCACCGGCGACTTGGCGACGGAGGCCGACTTGGTGATCTCGCCCTGGGCCTCCTCGTGGACGAAGGCCGGGGTCTCGTCGACCTCGCGGCGGATGATGAAGCCGACGATGATCACGACGAAGCTGAGCAGGAACGGGATGCGCCAGCCCCAGGAGTTGAACGCATCGGCCGGCATGTAGTGGGCGAGCGGCAGGAACACCGCCGCCGCCAGCACCTGCCCGGCCTGCACGCCCTGGAGGGTGAAGCTGGCGAAGAACCCCCGGCGCCCGAACGGCGCGTGCTCCATGATCATCGAGGAGGCGCCCGAGATCTCGCCGGCCACCGCGAAGCCCTGGATCAGGCGCAGGATCACGAGCAGGATCGGCGCCAGGATGCCGACTTGGCTGTAGGTCGGCAGCAACCCGACCGCGATGGTCGAGAAGCCCATCAGGAACATGCAGAGCACCAGCACCTGCTTGCGGCCGTGGGTGTCGCCCCAGTGGCCGAGCACGAAGGCGCCGATCGGCCGGCTGACGTAGCCGACGCCGTAGGTCGCCAGCGACGCGACGATCGCCACCGTCGGGTTGCCGGCGGGAAAGAAGATCTGCGGGAAGATCAGCGACGCCGCCGTCGCGTAGATGAAGAAGTCGTAGTATTCGAGCGCCGAGCCGATCCAGCCGCTCGCCGCGGCCTTCTTCGACTGGTGGCGCCCTCCGGGCTCGTGGTCGAGTGTCGTCGTCATCGTTGGCGTCCTCCCTCCGGGGCCCTGATGGGCCGGGTTCTTGTGGCGGGGCGGGGAGCCCCGGTTCAGTGCGGCTCCTCTGCCTGCGCCGCGAGCGCCGCGTCGAAGCCCTCCGCCATCGCCGCCTCCGGCGGCTCGCGGCCGGTGAACAGCCGGAAGGCGTCGAGCGCCTGATGGATCGCGAGCTCGCGGCCGGTCATGACCGGGGCGCCGAGGCGGCCGGCCGCCCGCAGCAGCGGAGTGTGGAGCGGCGAGTAGACCGCGTCCGCGACCCACAGGTCGGGCCGCAGCAGGGCGTCCGGCACCGGGCTGTCGCGGTTGGGCAGCATGCCGATCGGCGTGCCGTTGACGAGGCCGCCGGCCCCGTCGAGGGCCTCGGCGAGGCTGGCGCAGGCCCTGACCGAGGCGGTGCCGTCGAGGCCGGCGGCGAGGCCGCGGGCCTTGGCGGGATCGGTGTCGAACAGGCGGATCTCGACGCCGCCGAGCTGCGCCAGCGCCACCGCCGCGGCCTTGCCGACGCCGCCGGCGCCGACCAGGGCGACCGGGCCGCGCGGCGCCGGCCCGAAGGTGCGGGTGAGCGCCCGGGCGAAGCCGCTGGCATCGGTGTTGTGGCCGACGAGGCGGCCGTGATCGACCACGACGGTGTTGACCGCTCCGACCGCCCGCGCGTCCCCGGACAGCGCGTCGAGGAACGGCATCACCGCCTCCTTGTAGGGATAGGTGACGTTGACGCCGGCGAACCCGAGGTGGCGCACGCCGTCGAGCAGCGTGCGCAGCCGGTCCGGCCCGGCACCCGGGACCTCGATGAGCTGGTAATGCGCCCGCATCCCGAGCGCCGAGGCTGCGGCCTCGTGCATGCGGGGCGAGGCCGAATGGGCGATCGGCGCACCGATCAGCCCGAGCAGCACCCTCTGCCGTCGTGTCTCGACCATCTGGCCCGCGCCCCGGTTCCGTCTCTGGGTCAGGCCCGGTGCCGATCGAGCCCTGTACCGGGAAACTACTCTCGGGCCGCGCGCGAGCGTAATACCAATTTGGCCGTGAATCGTAACATCATGTTACGGCCCGCCGCTCACCCGCCCCCCGCGCCATCCGCCTTGCGCGTCATCTCCTGGCGCAGGAACCGCACGAAGCTGTCGGCGAACAGGCTCCGGGGCGTTTCGGCCTTCGCGGCGACCCAGGTCTGGAAACGCGGCCGCTCGACGATCGGCAGCATGCGGATCCCCGGGAAGGCGCCGTCCGCGACCGTGAACTGGTCGATGACGGCGATGCCGAGCCCGGCCTTGACGAGGGAGCAGACCGTCGAGCCGAAGCGGGCCCGGATCGTGATCTCGTAGGCGAGCTGACGCTCGCGGAAGATGTCGGACATGATCCGGCCGTAGGGGTCGTTCGGATCGATCCCGATCAGGGGGTGGCGCACGATCTCCGCGGCCGAGATCTGGCTGCGGCCGGCCAGGGGATGCGCCTCCGGGACGATGCAGAGCAGGTCGCCGGCGGCCAGGGGGGCGAAGGTCAGTCCCGGATGGTCGAGGCGGTAGCTCATCGCCACGACCTCGCCCTTGCCGAGCAGGAGGTAGTCGATCGCCTCCTCGATCTTCAGGATGTTGATGTCGATCAGGAGCTGCGGATACGCCGCCCGGATCCGCTCGATCGCCCGCGGCACCATGACGTGCGAGATCGACGGCACCGAGCCGATGCGGAGTTCCTGCGCCGCGCCGCTCTGGGTGCGGGCGACGACGTAGCGAAGATCCTCGATCTTCTCGAACACCGCGTTGACCTGCTCGAACACGGCGCGGGCCTGCTCGGAGGGAACGAGGCGGCCGCCGCGCCGGTCGAACAGGCGCAGTCCCAGCGAGCCCTCGGTGTACTTCATCAGCCGGCTGATGCCCGGCGCCGACACGTTGAGCAGCCGTGCCGCCCCCGCCACCGTCCCGGTGATCATCACGGCGCGGACGACTTCGATCTGGCGCAGCGTCAGCATGCCGGCGGTCCGATCCTCCTCCCGGCACCGCGTCGTTCCGTGATGCCGGGTCGGGCCGAATGTCGTCCGGCAGGATCGCACAACGCAACCCTGCCGGAGGTTCTGGTCCCCGTGCCGCGGGCTGCGGCGTTGATGCGGGGGCGTGAGGTGCGGCGGAACCGAGCCGTTCGGTTTTCCGCCGGGTGTTCAGGCTGCCCGGATGTTCAGGCTGCCCGGATGTCGTTCAGGAAGGCGTCGACCTCCTTCTTGACCGACAGCGACTGGGTCGCCAGCTCGGCCGCCGCTCCGAGCACCTGGGAGGCCGCGCCGCCGGTCTCGTTCGCGGACGACAGGACGGAGGCGACGTTGGCCGACACGTCCTGGGTGCCGCGCGCCGCCTCGCCGGCGTTGCGGGAGATCTCCGCCGTGGCCGCGGTCTGCTCGACGACGGTCGCCGCGATGATGCTGCTGATCTCGTTCATCGTCGCGATCGTGCCGCCGATCTGACGGATCGCCGCGGTCGCCTTCTCGGTGGCCGCCTGGATCGCCGCGATCTGTCCGCCGATCTCCTCGGTGGCCCGTCCGGTCTGGGTCGCCAGCTCCTTGACCTCGGCGGCGACGACGGCGAAGCCGCGTCCCGCCTCGCCGGCGCGGGCGGCCTCGATCGTCGCGTTGAGCGCCAGAAGGTTGGTCTGGCTCGCGATGGCGGAGATCGTCGTCACCGCCGCCCCGATCTGGCCCGCGGCCGCGCCGAGGCTCGCCATCGCGGCATCGGTCGCCTCGGCCTCCTGGGCGGCGTGGGACGCGACCTCCTTGGAGTGAACGACCTGCCGCTCGATCTCCTGGAGCGAGGACACCATCTCCTCCGCCGCGGCGGCGACGGTCTGGACGTTGGCGGAGGCCTGCTCGGCGGCGGCGCTGGATGCGACGGCCTGACCGTTGGTGTTCTCGGCGACCTGGGTCATCGAGCGGGCGGTGGCGTCGAGTTCGGTGGCGGCCGAGGTGACGATCTCGAGCGAGCCGGCGACCGATTGCTGGAAGTTCCGGACGAGCTGGTCGACCCGGTCCGCCCGCTGCTGCCGCGCGGCGTGCTGCGCGGCCTGATCGGCCTCCAGCTCGGTCCGGGCGACCGCGTTCTGCCGGAACACCTCCACCGCCTCGGCCATCTTCCCCATCTCGTCGGCGGCGTCCTGGGACGGGATCGTCACGGCGGTCTCGCCGCCGGCCAGACGGCTCATCGCCTCGGTCATCCCGGAGATCGGCCGGATGATGCTGCGGGCGATCAGGAACGCCATGGCGGCTCCGATCACCAGGATCAGGCCCAGCAGCCCGACCTGGATGCTCCGGGCCCTCTGCATGGTGACGGTGCTCTGTGCGATGACCTCCTGAAGCACCTGGTCCAGCTTCGCGCGCATCGCCGCGCCGGCGGTGCCGATCGCTTCCGCCTTGGCCTTGAGGGTCTTGTCCTCGAACTCGTCGCTCTCGACCATCGCGCCGGAGGCGGCCCTGAAGTGCATGCTGAGGCGCTGCAGGGCGTCCTCGACGTTCTTCAGGCTGGCCTGCTGCTCCGCGGTGAGGTCGACGGATCGCAGCTTGGCGAGCGCGGCTTCGGCGTTGGCGAAGTTGGCGGCCGAGAGGGCGCGTCCCTTCGGATCCTTGGTCGCCAGGAAGCGCCAGTTGACGACGCGGACGAGGAGCACGCATCGCTCGACCTCCGCCGCGAGGGCGACCAGGGCGGGGTTGTCGCCGGACCGGAGCTGGGCGACGAGGTCGCCCGCGGCCTTCGTGACCTCGTCGCCGACCGTATAGACACCCTGCCTGTTCTCGCGGATCTGGTCTCCCAGTTCGGTCAGCTTCGGGATGTCCTTCGCAAGTCCGGTCGTGCGGTCGCGAAGCTCGAGGTAGAGGTTGCGTCGTTCGGCACTGAGTGCGCGGTCGGCGAGGCCCTGGGTCAGACCCTCGATCGAGGTCAGGGTCGACCTCATGCCGGCGGCGTCGTCCGGCTTCAGCGTCGTGCGGTACTGGGCGGTCTGGGCGATGAAACGGTCGCTCAGACCGTTGACGGTGTAGAGTTCCCGCGTTGCCTGTTCGATCTGCGCCTGAACGTGGTGCGTCCTGTTCAGGCTGTCGAGCTGCTGATACGACAGTCCACCCATACAGCCGGCCAGTACGACGAGAGCCGCGAAGCCACCGTAGAGACGCGATCTGATCCCGAATTGCATGAAGGTGAACCTATATTTACGATACATGGTGGTATAATGCCGATGACGTAATAATGGGCAGTTAATGACGCACAGATATGCAACTCTGTGTTGATGCAATCTTCGGTTGAGAAATCTGTCGGGGTTGCCCGGAGCGTCGAACGCCATCCCGGCGGTCGTTCACGGCCTCGAATACGGCTCTCGGACGATCCCCTCGAAGGGCCGTATCGAAGCCCGCGCGGCGGAGCCTTGCTCCGCCCGCTCCAGCGAGGCCGAACGTCCCGCCCCGCCTCGCGGCGATCCGCCCGCGGGGAGGGGAGAAGCCCGTGATTCCCCGGCCAGGGACCGCGACGCCGACCGCGACGCCGCGGGCGAACCTCCTCGCCCCTACTCGGCCGGCATGCTCCGCGTCGCGGGCCGCCGCCCGCGCCGCAGGCCGAGGATCAGCCGGGTCGTGCCGGTGCCGAGCCGGTCCATGTAGAGGTACAGCACCGGCGTGATGAACAGGGTGAGGAGCTGCGACACCAGCAGGCCGCCCACCACCGCGATGCCGAGGGGCTGGCGCAGCTCGGCGCTGGCGCCGTGGCCGATGGCGATCGGCAGGGTGCCCATCACCGCGGCGGCCGTCGTCATCATGATCGGGCGGAACCGGAGGATGCACGCCTCGCGGATCGCCGCGGCGGGTGTCCAGCCCTGCTCGCGCTGGAGCACCAGGGCGACGTCGATCATCATGATCGCGTTCTTCTTCACGATGCCGATCAGCATCAGCACGCCGATGATCGCGATCACCGACAGGTCCATGCCGAAGAGCTGGAGCGCGCCGAGCGCCCCGATCGCCGCCGCCGGCAGGCCGGTCAGGATCGTCAGCGGGTGGATGAAGCTCTCGTACAGGATGCCGAGCACGAGGTAGATCGTGATCACCGCGGCGGCGAGGAGCAGGCCCTGGTTGGCGAGCGCGTCCTGGAACACCTGGGCGGTGCCCGCGAAGGTCGTGGTGATGGTGCCGGGCAGCTTGAGGTCGCGCTTGATCGTCGCGATGCGCTCGACCGCCCGACCCAGGGCGACGCCCGGGGGGACGTCGAACGAGATCGTCACCGCCGGCAGCAGGCCGAGCTGGTTGATCGAGAGCGGGCCGGGCGTGCGGGTCACGGTGGCGATGGCCGAGAGCGGCACCAGCCTGCCGCCGGCGGCGCGCAGGCGCACGTCGTCGAGGCGGTCGGCGGTCCAGTTCAGGCGCGGGTCGAACTCGGTGATGACCTGATAGCTGTCGGCGGTGCCGTAGATGGTCGAGATCTGCCGGGTGCCGAAGCCGGTGTAGAGGGTCTGGCGGATCTGGTCGGAGGTGATGCCGAGCGCCCGCGCCTTGTCGGTGTCGACCGTGATCGAGGCTTGCAGCGCCGCGTTCTGGAGGTCGTTGGTGACGCCCGCGAAGGTCGCGCGGTCCCCCGCCATCGCCTCGGTCAGGCGGGCGGTCCAGCGCTCCAGCTCCGGCCGGTCGAGACCCTGGAGCACGTACTGGTACTGGCTCTTCGACTGGCGCCCGCCGAGGCGCAGGTTCTGCACCGGGGTGATGAAGACCTGGAGCCCCGGCAGCGCCGCGAGGTCGCGGCGCAGGTCGGCGATGGTCTTCGCCAGCGGCGGGCGCCGGGCGCGGTCCTTCAGCTCGACGAAGAACGAGCCCTGGTTGAGGGTGCCGGTGAAGCCGTTGGAGCCGGCGCGGCTGACGATGTGCGCCACCGCCGGGTTGCGGGCGATGATGACCTCGGCCTCGTGCTGGAGCGCGCTCATCGCGTCGAACGACACGTCCTGTCCGGCTTCCGTGGCGACCGAGAGCTGGCCGATGTCCTCGGACGGGAAGAAGCCCTTCGGGATCGCCACGAACATCCACGCGGTGACCGCGACCGAGGCGAGGAACACCATCAGCACCGCGAGGGGATGGCGCAGGCTGAGGTCGACGCCGCGCTCGTAGGCCGCCTGCATGCGGGAGAAGCCGCGCTCGAACATGTTCTTGCGGGTGCCGTGGCCGGCGGCCTCCGCCGGCAGGCGCGCGGCGAGCATCGGGGTGAGCGTCAGCGAGATCACCGCCGAGGCGACGATCGCGATCGTCACCACGACCGCGAACTCGTTGAAGATCCGCCCGACGACCCCGCCCATCAGCAGCACCGGGATGAACACCGCGATCAGCGAGACCGTGATCGACAGGATGGTGAAGCCGATCTCGCCGGCCCCCTTCAGCGCCGCCTCGAACGGCTTCATCCCCTCCTCGACGTGGCGGACGATGTTCTCCAGCATCACGATGGCGTCGTCGACGACGAGGCCGACCGCGAGGGTGAGGCCGAGCAGCGAGATGTTGTCGATCGAGTAGCCGAACAGGTACATCGCCCCGAAGGTGGCGACGATCGAGATCGGCACCGCGACCGACGGGATCAGCGTCGCGGCGAGGCGGCCGAGGAACAGGTAGATCACCGCGACCACGAGCCCGATGGTGAGCACGAGGGTGAACTGCACGTCGTGCACCGCCTCGCGGATCGACAGCGAGCGGTCGTTCATCACCGTGATGGTGCCGCTCGCCCCGAGCTGCTCCTGGAACTTCGGCAGCATCGCCTTGACCCGGTCGACCACCTCGACGGTGTTGGCGTCGGGCTGGCGCTGCACGGCGAGCACGAGGTTGCGCTTGCCGTCCATCCACGAGGCGATGCGGGCGTTCTCGACCGAGTCGATCACCCGGGCGACCTCGCCGAGGCGCACCGGGCGGCCGTTGCGCACCGCCACGATGATGTCGCGGAAGGCGTCCGCGTTCATCAGTTGGGTGTTGGTCTGGATGGTGAGGTTCTGGCCCTGGCCCTCGACCACGCCGACCGGGGTCGAGGTGTTGGCGTTGACGATCGCCGCCTGGACCTCGTCGACGCCGATGCCGCGGGCGGCGAGCACGTTGGGGTCGAGCTGGATGCGGACCGCGAATTTCTGGCTGCCCCACACCATCACCTGCCCGACCCCGGTGATGGTCGAGAGCGAGGGCGACACCACCGTCTGGGCGAAGGCGTCGAGGGTCGGCAGCGGCGTGGTCTCGCTCGACAGCGACAGCAGGATCACCGGCGCGTCGGCGGGGTTGAGCTTGCGGAAGCTCGGCGGGATCGTCAGTTCGATCGGCAGCCGGCGCAGGGTCCGGGTGATCGCCGCCTGCACGTCGGCGGCGGCCTGGTCGATGTTGCGGGTCAGCTCGAATTCGAGGGTGATCGAGGTGAAGCCCTGGTAGTTCGTCGCCGAGATCGTGGCGACCGAGGGGATGGTCGAGAATTCCTTGATCAGCGGCGTCGCCACCGAGGCGGCCATCGATTCCGGCGCGGCCCCGGGGAGCTGCGCGGTGACCGAGATGGTCGGGAAGTCGACGGTCGGCAGCGCCGCGACCGGCAGGAAGCGGTAGGCGAACAGGCCCGAGAGCGTCAGCGCGATCGACAGCAGGATCGTGGCGACCGGGCGGCGGATGAACGGGGCCGAGATGTTCACGGGGCGTCCCCTACTCGATCAGCGTCTTGCGGGTCTGGGGCGTCGAGACCCGGGCCTCGGGTCCGTTGTCCTGCGGCACCTCGGCGACCGCAATGCCGGCCCGGGCGCGGAACTGGCCCTCGACCACCACCCGCTCGCCGGCCTTGAGGCCGGCGGCGATCGCCGCGATGCCGTCCTGGGCCGACAGCACCTCGACCCCCGCGCCGCTCGACCACGCCGTCGCCCGGGCGCACGACCCAGACGTAGCTGCCCTCCTGGCCCGGCTGGACCGCGACCTGCGGCACCGTCACGGTGCCCGGCCGCGAGCCGAGGTCGACCTCGACCCGGATGTACTGGCCCGGCCACAGGCGGTCGTCGTCGTTGGGGAACAGCGCCCAGGCGGTGACGGTGCCGGTGGCCTGGTCGACGCTCGAATCGACGAAGGACAGGGTGCCGGTGGCGAGCAGCGCGTCGCTGCCGCTGGCGCGCACCCGCACCGCGGCCGGCGCCTTGCCGGCGAGGGCGGTGCGCAGGAGGTCGAGTTCGCGCTCCGGCAGCGAGAAGGTCGCGCGCAGCGGCTTCATCTGCGTGATGGTGACGAGGCCGGTCCCGGCGGAATCGTTGCCCTTGACGAGGTTGCCGGCGGTGACCCGCACGGTGCCGAGGCGGCCGGCGATCGGCGAGCGGATCGTGGTGTAGTCGAGCCGGACCTTGTCGGCCTCGATCGCCGCCTGCGCGGCGGCGACGTTCGCCGCCGCGACCTTGGCTTCAGCGGTGGCGACGTCGAACTGGGCCTGCGAGGCGGAGTTGCGGGACAACAATTCGCCGACGCGGCGCACGTCGTTCTGGGTCCGGACCTGGGTCGCCTGATCGCGGGCGAGCGCCGCCTCGTCGCGGGTGAGCTGGGCGCGGATCTCGCGGTCGTCGAGGCGGTAGAGCACGTCGCCGGCCTTCACGAACTGGCCGTCGCGGGCGAGCTGCTCGGTGATGACGCCGTCGATCCGCGGCCGCACCAGCACGGTGGCGATCGGCTCGATCCAGCCGACGGCACTGCGGGTGACGGGCAGGTCGGCGCTGCCCGCCGCCACCGTCCCGACGCTCACCCGGGCGGGGACCGCGGGGGCGGGCGCCGCCGCAGGAGGCACCGCCGCGGGAGGCAGGTAGGCGGCGAAGCTCGGCGGCAGGGCGGCCCGGGTCTCGCCCCAGGCTCCCCGCGGGTCGCCCCCGTGGCGGAGGAGCATCCAGCCGGCGCCGCCGGCGAGGCAGGCGGTGACGAGGAGCAGGGCGCGGATCATGCGAGCACTCTGAACGGGGGAGTGGCCCGCGGCACCGCCGCGGACCCGGCCCGAAGGCCGTCGAGGAAGAAGGCGGCCACCGCCTCCGGCGCGGGCGCGCGCCGGCCGGTGCCGTGGGCGGCCATGCGGATGCCGCCGAGGATCATCATCACGGCGAGATCGATGTCGGGGACGGTGAAGCAGCCGCCGGCGGCACCGTCGCGCAGCAGGGCGGCGAGGGCTCCGCGCAGGCCGTCGAAGCCCTCGCGCAGGACGCGCCGGCTGCGCTCGCCGAACTCGCTGCCCTGGCTCTCGATCGCGTGCAGCGCCGGCGAGAGCGCGCCGACCCGCTCCAGCACCAGCGTCACCGCCGCCCGCAGCCGCGCCGGATGGTCGCCCGGCGCCTCGCGCGCCGCGCCGATGGCGTCGCGCAGCTCCGCCAGCGTCCAGGCCAGCCCGTCGATGAACAGGGCCTCCTTGGTCGGCACGTAGCGGTAGAGTGTCGGCTTGGCCACGCCCGCCGCCGCCGCGACCGCATCCATGTGGACTTCGGCATAGGGCAGCTCGGCGAACAGCCGCATCCCGGCGGCCAGGATGCGGCGGCGCCGGTCCGGATCGGGGGCGCGGGCAGGGGCCGCGCGGGGCTTCGAAACTGAACTCACGAGTTCAGTTTCGCGCGAAGGCACGGAGAGACAAGGGAAAGTTCCTGCGTCATCGCGCCGCGGGCGGGCGGGGACGGCGGACCCGGTCTGAGGACGGCTCGGCTCGTCCGCCTTGCCGCCCCTGCGAAGGAACTGTCATGATTGCCCGGGCTCCGGGCCGGTCCGGAGACCGGCCGATGCGGGAGCCGAGCGCCGCGGCGAGCGGCACCGGACCACGACACGAAAGGATCACCCGATGGGCACGATCACCGTGAGCGACGGCACCGAGATCTTCTACAAGGACTGGGGACCGCGCGAGGCGCCGCCGATCGTGTTCCACCACGGCTGGCCGCTCTGCGCCGACGACTGGGACAACCAGTTGCTGTTCTTCCTCGGGCACGGCTTCCGCGTCGTCGCCCACGACCGGCGCGGCCACGGCCGCTCGACGCAGACCGATACCGGTAACGAGATGGACACCTACGCCGCCGACGTCGCCGCCCTGGCGGCGGCGCTCGACCTGCGGCAGGCGGTGCATGTCGGCCACTCGACCGGCGGCGGCGAGGTGGCGCACTACGTCGCCCGGGCCGAGCCGGGCCGGGTCGCCCGGGCGGTGCTGATCGGCGCGGTGCCGCCGGTGATGGTCCGGTCGCAGGGCAATCCCGGGGGCCTGCCGATCGAGGTGTTCGACGGCTTCCGCGCGAAGCTCGCGGCGAACCGGTCGCAGTTCTACCGCGACGTGCCGGAGGGGCCGTTCTACGGCTACAACCGCGAGGGCGCGCAGGTCTCGCGGGGCGTCGTCGACAACTGGTGGCGGCAGGGCATGATGGGCGGTGCCAAGGCGCAGTACGACTGCATCAGGGCGTTCTCCGAGACCGACTTCACCGACGACCTGAAGGCGATCGACGTGCCGGTGCTGGTGATGCACGGCCTCGACGACCAGATCGTTCCCTACGCCGACTCGGCCGCGCTCGCGATCACGCACCTGCAGAACGGCACGCTCCGGACCTACGAGGGATTGCCGCACGGGATGTGCACGACCCATCCCGAGATCATCAACCCCGACCTGCTGGCCTTCATCCGGAGCTGACCCGATGAGCCCGACCAGCACGGCCCGGTCCGCCCGCTTCGACCTCGCCGCCATCGCGGCGGCGCTGCCCGAGACGGCCGCGACGCTCCTCGTCGACACCTACCTCACCGACCGCGAAGCGGCGAGCGCCCGGGTGTTCCGGGTCTACAAGGGCACGCCGCCGCACTACCACGCGACCTGCGACGAGTATCTCTACGTCCTGTCCGGCCGCGGCACCTTCTGGATGGAGGACCCGGCGACGGCGGCGGAGTTCGGCCCCGGCCAGCTCCTGTTCTTCGAGCGCGGCACGGTGCACGCCCTGCCCGAGATCCTCGCCGAGCCGGTGGTGTTCCTCTCGGTCGACACGCCGCGGCGCCCGCCGGCCGACATCGTGTTCGTGAACCCCGGGGACGGGTCGCCCGAGACGTTCATGGCCCGCAACGCCCCCTGAACCGTCCGGCCCGCGACGGCCTGCCCGGCCGCCGGGAGGGCGTGCGCCGGCTCCGCCCCGCGCAGGAACGGTCCCCGCGGCGGCAGCGCCGGCGGTGCGCGCGGGGGCCTCGAGCGACGCGCCCGGGGCCGTGCCGGCGGATCGGCGGGGCGGTGCCGGTCAGTGCCCCTTGAGCAGCGAGTGCCTCTGGAAATCGCTCATCCGTTCCCAGCTCGCGTAACCGCCCGCGATGTGGCCGTGATCGATCGCCTCCGGAGGCGGCTCCTCGTTCTGAAGCTGGTAATGGCTCGCGAACTTCGTTCGATAGTTCAGCGTCGGGAGCCCCGTATGGGCACAGGGGTAGCCCCGCGTCTTGATCGCCCCCCAGATGACCTGATCCCCGATGGACCCGAGATCGCGGGGCATCCGCGCCCACAGGCTGATCACGTCGAGGATGCTGCGGTGGAACAGGATCGTGCCGGTATCGGCGAACTTGTCGCCCTCGCTCTCGGGGCAGATCCGGCGCATCAGGCTGCCGTCGAGGCGGCGCAGCGAGCGCCGGGAGATGGTGACGGCGGTGCCGCTGTTGAGGGCCTGGACCGCGAGGCTGGAGATGTGGTTGGGCTCGAGCCAGTTGTCGGCGTCGAGAAAGGCGACGAAATCGACGTTGTCGTGGATCGCGTGCATCGCCCCGATCCCGCGGGCGAAGTCGCCCCAGTCGCGATGCGGCGCCGGCAGCACGATGTGCTCGCAGTTCCAGTCATTGATCTCGCCGCGTGGATTCCCGTCCGCCACCATGATGTGCCGGCAGGTGAAGTCCTGGGCGAGGACGCTCTCATGCGCCTGCCTGATGAGGGCGATGTTCTCGTTGTGGTAGGGCGTGACGATCGCGATCTGCATGGTCGCTCCGGGTCCGTCTTCGTTCAGTTGTCGCGTGATCGCCCGGTGGTTCGGCCGGCAGGGATCTCATACGAAATCCGATTGATCGCTTCAGGCGATCCCTGCGGGATCGCTTCGCGATGCGGATTTCGGCTTCGCTCAGTTGCCGCGCGGGCTGAGGATACGGCTTCTGAACGGATCGTTCAAAAACCGTATCATGCCAGAGGTCGTTTCCGATGACCGCTGGCTCCGTTCTCGAATTCTCCTCAAGCCCAAGCCCTTCAAGCTCTGGGCTTGTCATCGAAATTCGAGATGGGCCGGCGGCCCGATGCGTCAGCATCTTGGGCCGTCGGCATCAGATGGTGAAGACCTGCTGGCCGAGGTGGCCGAGTTCCTTGCTCAGCAGCGGATCGCACCAGATGCGGATGCCGAGATCGCGGATGCGGTCGCAGAAATCGTAGTCCTCGCCGATGATGCGGCCGTGATCCTCGTCGATGCGGTAGCGGAAGTACGGCTCCTTCAGGCGCCGGAAGACGCTGGTGCGGACCATCAGGCAGCCGGTCGGCATCCTGGACATCTCGACGAGGCCGGCCCGGGGCGTCGGCGGGCTGCTGGGGCAGGATCTCACCGAGCGGCTTCAGCGGCGGCGTGCGGCGCGAATAGGTCGCGCCGATCACGTCGACCTCGCGCATCAGCAGCCGCAGCAGCGTGTCCTTGGGGAATGTCATGTCGCTGTCGAGGAACAGGACGTACTCGGCGTTGCCGTCCTGCGCCGCCCGGACGCCGATGTTGCGCCCGTCGGCGACGATCGACGACTTGGCGTTCACGAGCAGCATCGGCAGCTCGTTGAGATTGTAGCACATCGCCGCGAGCGACAGGGCGAAGTCGGCGTGAACGCTGAGGCCGGAGGGCACCGCGATCGCGACGCTCGGGAAGGTCTTCGAGCCGATGGGATTCATGGTCGGGCGGCGGGGGTCAGGCGGCGGGGGAGGCGAGGCGGTCGCACAGGGATCGCTCCCAGGCGACGAGGTCGCGCCCGCATTTCAGGGCGCGGTGATAGCGTCCGGCGGCGATCTCGTCCTGGATCGCCAGGAGGTAGGGAGCGGAGGTCGGCATCGCGGCGAGCAGGGCGGTCGCCTGCCTGATCAGCAGGTCCTCCGCCTCGGCCGGCTTGTCGGCGAGGTAGATGAGCTGGAGCGTGACGCAGAGGCGCTTGCAGGCGGTGTCGGCCTCGCTCTCGCTGATGATCTCGCTCTCGCGCAGGAAGCGGCAGGTGTTCTCGATCAGGAAGCTGGACGTGCGGTCGCCGTTGCGGATCGCCGCCCCGTTGATGATGAGGCGCTCGAACGGCTTCAGCACGATCTTGAGGGGCATGGCGTGAAACCCGCATCCGCGTCATCGCAACCGTTCCACGGGCCGAGTTAACATCGGCTTAAGCATAATCGCGGGAACCGGCGGATCGCCGTCGGACCGGTGCGGTTTCGCGGATCGGCTTAAAGCCGAGGTAAGGGGGGAGGCCGAGGGTCGGATCAGGCGCCAAAAAAGGCGACCGACGATCAAAAGGATCACCCGATGTCCGGCATCACCCTCTCGGCCGCCACCCGCCAGAACCTGCTCACCCTGCAGGACACCGCGGGCCTGACCTCGACGACCCAGAACCGGCTGGCGACCGGCAAGAAGGTCAACTCGGCCCTCGACAACCCGCTGAACTTCTTCACCGCCCAGAGCCTGAACGCCCGCTCCGGCGAGATCGGCGGCCTGCTCGACAACATCTCCAACAGCGTGCAGGCGATCCAGGCGGCGAACCAGGGCATCTCCAGCATCCAGAAGATCGTCGAACAGGCCAAGTCGATCGCCAACCAGGCGCTCTCGACCCAGATCACCACCACCGGCAAGGCGACGAGCGACTTCTCGGCCAGCACTTCCTCCACGACCGTCAACTTCTACATCAACGGCAGCCTGACCTCGGCCTCGGTCTCGGCCTCGGCCAGCGTCTCCGACATGGTGAAGGCCCTCAACGAGTCCACCAACACCGCCAACATCGGCAACGCCTTCTCGCTCGACGCGACCGGCAAGAAGATCGTGGTCAACGCCAGCGCCGACATCGAGTTCGTCAGCGCCTCCGACCAGACGAAGCTCGGCTTCGCCAGCGGCTCGACGGCCAGCAGCGCGCTCGTCACCTACGGCACCGTCTCGACCTCGGTCGGCCAGAGCGGCGACCTCACCGTCGCGGGCGTCTCGACCCGCAAGTCGCTGGCGACGCAGTACAACAACCTGCTGAACCAGATCACCCAGCTCGCGACCGATGCCAGCTACAACGGCACCAACCTGATCGCGGGCAAGAACAACGACATGACGATCAACTTCAACAGCAAGGGCAGCTCGAACCTCACGGTGGTCTCGACCGATCAGACCGCCGCCGGCCTCGGCCTCGATCCGATCACCAACAAGGGCGACGACAGCACGACGGTCGGCCGCGGCGACTTCCTGCTCAACGACGACATCAACGACGTGGTCAAGGACCTGTCGAAGGCGACCGATCAGCTTCGCAGCGACGCGACGACGCTGGGCTCGAACCTGTCGGTGGTCCAGAACCGCCAGGACTTCTCCAAGCAGCTCATCAACGTGCTCGACACCGGCGCGGCGAACCTGACCAACGCCGACCTCAACGAGGAGGCGGCGAACTCGCAGGCGCTCTCGACCCGCCAGTCCCTCGGCATCTCGGCCCTCTCGCTCGCCAACCAGGCCCAGCAGAGCATCCTCCAGCTCCTGCGCTGATCCCGATCCTCACCGCGGTCTCGACGGGACGGCCGGGCATTCGCCCGGCCGTTTCCGTTCGTCCGCGGTTTCGCGCCCATCGTCGTCGCAACGGTCCCGAAAAATCTGGTTAACCGGCTCTTTCTCTTAACGTCTTATCAACCATAGCGCGCAAACACTCGGCGAAACAGGCAGGGCGAACTCGCCTCCAGATTGTCGAGGACCACCCGCTATGTCGAGTAACATCACGCTCTCGGCCGCGACGCGCCAGAACCTGCTGTCGCTTCAGGATACGGCGCAGCTCACCGGGATCACCCAGAACCGGCTGGCGACCGGCAAGAGAGTCAACTCGGCCCTCGACAACCCGCTCAATTACTTCACCGCCCTCAACCTGACGTCGCGCTCGTCCGAGATCGGCGGCCTGCTCGACGGCATCTCCAACGGGATCCAGGCGATCCAGGCGGCGAACCAGGGCATCACCAGCATCCAGAAGGTGGTCGATCAGGCCAAGTCGATCGCCAACCAGGCGCTCTCGACCCAGATCACCACCACCGGCAAGGCGACGAACGAGTTCTCGGTCAGCAGCGCGTCGGCGAGCATCAGCTTCTACATCAACGGCAGCCAGACCTCGGCGTCGATCGCGGCCTCGGCCAGCATCCTGGAGGTGGTGAAGGCGCTCAACGAGGCGACGAACGGCGCCAGCATCGGCAACGCCTTCTCGGTCGATTCGACCGGCAAGAAGATCGTGCTGAACGCGAGCGCCGACATCGAGTTCGTCAGCGCCTCCGACCAGACGAAGCTCGGCTTCGCCAGCGGCTCGACGGCCGGCAGCGCGCTCGTCACCTACGGCACCGTCTCGACCTCGGTCGGCCAGAGCAGCGACCTCACCGTCTCCGGCGTGTCCGCCCGCGCCACCCTGGCGACGCAGTACAACAACCTGCTCAACCAGATCACCCAGCTCGCGACCGATGCCAGCTTCAACGGCGTCAACCTGATCAACGGCAAGAACAACGACCTGACGATCAACTTCAACACCCGGGGCAGCTCGAACCTCGTCGCCGCCTCGACCGACGAGACCGCGGCCGGCCTCGGCCTGACCCCGATCACCAACCAGGGCGACGGCGGCACGACCGTCGGCCGCGGCAGCTTCCTGCTCAACGCCGACATCAACACCGTGCTGAAGGACCTGACCAAGGCATCCGATCAGTTGCGGGCCGACGCGACGACGCTGGGCTCGAACCTGTCGGTGGTCCAGAACCGCCAGGACTTCTCCAAGCAGCTCATCAACGTGCTCGACACCGGCGCGGCGAACCTGACCAACGCCGACCTCAACGAGGAGGCGGCGAACTCGCAGGCGCTCTCGACCCGCCAGTCCCTCGGCATCTCGGCCCTCTCGCTCGCCAACCAGGCTCAGCAGAGCATCCTCCAGCTCCTCCGGTAAAGCCGTCCGGTCACGACCGGACGGCCTTCGGTCGTCGCGCGCCTCAGGCGCCGTCGCCCGCTGCCGGCCCGAGGGCCTCCGGGCGCTTCACCTCGATCTCCACGAAGGCGATCGGGTGGTCCGAGCCGTTCATCACGTCGTGGCGGATGCCCGCGGGACGGCGATAGGACTGACCCAGCGCCAGCGGCACCTCGCTCACGGCCGTGCCGTCATGGATCCGCAGGGTCCCCTCGGTGATCATCACGACGAAGTAGGGCCAGCCGTGCTCGTGCCAGCCGGTGACGGCGCCGGGCGCGAAGTCCCAGCGGGTGATCCGCACCGCCTCGTCGTCGCATTGGACGGTGGGCACCGCCGGGATGGTGCAGGCAAAGGCCATGGGGCGTCTCCTCTCTCACTCAGCGCGCCGCCTCGAAACCCGCGAGCACGGCGGTCAGGTTGGGGCCGAGGATGTCCGACAGGTAGCCGCCCTCCTGCACCAGCACCGTCGGCAGGCCGAGGCGGGCGAGCGCGCCGCCGATGCGGCGGAAGCCGTCGGTGGTGATGGCGAGTCCGGCGAGCGGATCCTCCTCCGAGGCGTCGAGGCCGAGCGCCACGACGAGGGCGGTCGGCGCGAAGGCGCGGATGGTCCCGGCCGCGTCGTCGAGGGCCGCCATGTAGCCGTCGTCGCCGGTGCCGAGCGGCAGCGGGACGTTGCGGTTCGCCCCCAGCCCCGGCCCTTCGCCGCGCTCGTGGGCGTAGCCCCAGACGAACGGGTAGAACCGGGCCGGGTCGGCGTGGATCGAGACCGTCAGCACGGTCGGATCGGCGTAGAAGATGCCCTGCGTGCCGTTGCCGTGATGGACGTCGACGTCGAGGATCGCGACCCGCTCGTGGTGCCGGCGCAGGTGGGCGGCCGCCACCGCGCTGTTGTTGAAGTAGCAGTGCCCGCCGGCCCGGTCGCGGTAGGCGTGGTGGCCGGGCGGGCGGCAGAGCGCGTAGGCCGCGTCCTCGCCGTCGAGGACGAGCTGCGCCGCGCTCGCCGCGACGTCGGTCGCCGCGCAGGACGCCGCGTAGGTGCCGGGGCCGATCGGGCAGGCGGTGTCGACGGTGTGCCAGCCGAGGCGGCCGACGATGTGGCTCGGATAGGTGGCGCCGTCGCGGAACGGATGGATGTTGGCGATCATCTCCGGGCCGGAATCGCCGAGCGCCGCCCAGGCGTCCCAGGCCTCGGCCATGAAGGCGAGGTAGTCCGGCCCGTGCACCCGGGCCCGCGGACCGTGGCCGAAGCGCACCGGCTCGACCACGGTGTGACGCCCGGCCCGCAGCCCGGCCAGCAGGCGGTCGGCCCGCTCCGGCTGGTCGGCGGCGGGGCGCACCTGCCCCCGCACCAGGAAGAATTTCGGGTCGTGGCTGCGGTGATCCTCGCTGTGGACGGCTTTCATGGGAACTCCCGGGCTGATCGAGCTTCGTTGCGCCGGCCGGACACGGCCGGTGCCGGCACGGTCACCGTTTCGACGGCGACAGGGATGCGAGGACGAGGACCTCGGCAGAGTGGCCCTCCGCAGCCCTGCCGGGAGGGGACAGGGCGCGGACCAGCCTTCCGACCTCGCGCCAGGCGACGCCGACGTGGTGGTCGACGTGGGCGACGATCCGCTCGGGGTGCCCCGCCTCGATCGCGGCGAGCACCGGCGCGTGGGTGCGGGCGATCTCGTGCGGATCGTCGTAGAGCCGGCCGATCAGCCCGATCACCACCCGCATCTCCGCCGCGAGCCCGTCGAACAGGCGCAGGGTCCGGCGGTTGCCGGCGATCTCGCAGATGAGGCGGTGGAACTGGTAGTCGGCCTCGACGACGCGGGCCGGATCGTCCCGGAACGCGGCCTCGGCGAGGCTCTCGTACTGCCGCCGCAGGGCCGCCCGGCTCTCCGGCGTCAGCCGGCGGGCGGCCTCGACCGCGGCGTGACGCTCGATGCACAGGCGCAGGTCGTAGAGTTCGTCCACGTCCTCCGGCGACAGCGCCCGCACGAAGAAGCCCCGGCGCGGGCTGGCCTGCAGCAGGCCCTGGCTCTCCAGCAGGCGGGCCGCCTCGCGCACCGGCGCCCGGCTGATGCCGAGCTCGCGCGCCACCGCCGCCTCCGCGACCTTCTGGCCGGGCCCGAGCCGGCCGCCGACGATCGCCTCGGTGAGGATCCCGGCGACCTGCCGCACGAGGTCTGTCTCGGTCAGGGTCGGCAGGCCGACCGGAGGGGAGATGGTCCGCATGACGCCCTCGTTGCGGCCGCCATTGTGCAATGCGTAAGCGTCGATTGTCGACACTTTCAGCTTGATCACTTTCTGGGCATGGGCCAGTCTCCGGGTACCGCAGAGGCAGAGCCCGGTGGGCGAACCCGAGGAGGAGCAGGCCATGGCGTCATCCGCCCACGACGACGCGGCGATCCGCCGGATCCGCGTCGACCTTGCCGCCGCCTACCGGCTGATCCACCGGCTCGGCCTCGACGACAGCATCTACACCCACATCTCGGCCCGGCTGCCGGGGCCGGAGCACCGCTTCCTCATCAACCCCTACGGTCTGCGCTTCGAGGAGGTGAAGGCCGGCAACCTCGTCACGGTCGATCTCGACGGGCGGGTGGTCGACGATCCGGCCGGGCTCGGCATCAACCCGGCCGGCTTCACCATCCACAGCGCCGTCCACGCCGCCCGCGAGGACGCGATGTGCGTGCTCCACACCCACACGGTCGCGGGCGTCGCCGTATCGTGCCAGGAGGAGGGGCTGCTGCCGCTCAACCAGTGGTCGATGCAGTTCGCCGGCCGCCTCGCCTACCACGCCTACGAGGGCATCGCGCTCGACCTCGACGAGCGCCAGCGGCTGGTGGCCGACCTCGGCGACAGGCCGGTGATGGTCCTGCGCAACCACGGCATGCTGACCTGCGGCCGCTCGGTGGCCGAGGCGTTCAAGCTGATGCACAACCTGGAGCGCTCGTGCCGGGCGCAGCTCGCGATCCAGGCCGCCGGCGCCCCCCTGGTGCGCCCCCCGGCCGCGGTCGTGGCCAAGACCTCCGGCCAGTACGCCTCGTTCTACGACAAGATGGAGACCGGCGCGATGCCGGACACCGAGTGGGAGGCGTTCAAGCGCATGCTCGCGCGCAGCGACCCGGATTTCGCCGAGTAAGCGCGGCTCCACACGCAGCGTTCACCCCGCCCGATCAGGCGCGTCTCCCCTCTCCCGAGCGGGAGAGGGGAGACGCGCCAGACCTTGGCGCGCCCGGCAGGACGCATCGCCCCCAGCCCCCGCCCGCCCCACCCCTCCCGAGAGACGCGCCATGCTCAAGCGGACCCTGATCGGATCGGTTTTCTCCCTCGGCCTGATCGGGGCCGCTCTCGTGCAGCCTGTGCTGGCCCAGACCCCGGGCGGAGTCGCCAACGCGGTGATCCAGCCCGAGCCGCCGGGCCTGATGATGGGCATGATCCAGAACGGCCCGACCCAGATGGTCGCCGGCAACATCTACGAGGGGCTGCTGCGCTACGACGAGAAGCTCTCGCCGCTGCCCGGCCTCGCCGAGAGCTGGGAGATGAGCCCGGACGGCAAGACCTACACCTTCAAGCTGGTCGGGAACGCGTCCTGGCACGACGGCAAGCCGTTCACCGCCGCCGACGTGCTGTTCTCGGTCGATTTCTTGAAGCAGGTGCACGCCCGCGCCCGCGGCAACCTCGCCAAGGTCGCGAGCGTCACCGCGCCCGACCCGCGGACGGTGGTGTTCACCCTGTCGGAGCCGTTCGGGCCGTTCCTGGGCATCTTCGAGGTCGGCTCGCTGCCGATGGTTCCCAAGCACGTCTACGAGGGCACCGACTACAAGACCAACCCGGCCAACAACACGCCGATCGGCACCGGGCCGTTCATGTTCAAGGAGTGGAAGAAGGGCTCGTTCATCCGGCTGGTGAAGAACCCGAACTACCACGTCGCCGGCAAGCCCCATCTCGACGAGATCTACTGGCACGTGATCCCGGACGCCGCCGCCCGGGCGGTCGCCTTCGAGACCGGCAAGGTCGACATCCTGCCCGGCGGCTCGGTCGAGAACTTCGACGTGCCGCGCCTGTCGAAGGCCAAGGGCGCCTGCATGACCACCAAGGGCTGGGAGTTCTTCGGGCCGCTGTCCTGGCTGTGGCTCAACAACCGCCAGGGGCCGACCGCCAACAAGGCGTTCCGGCAGGCGGTGATGTACGCCCTCGACCGCGACTTCGCGAAGGACGTGGTGTGGAACGGCCTCGGCAAGGTCGCGGCCGGCCCGTCCTCGTCCTCGACCCGGTACTACAACCCCAAGCTTGCGAAGTATTCCCACGATCCGGCCAAGGCCAAGGCGCTGCTGAAGGAGGCCGGCTACAAGGGCGAGACCGTGCGCCTGCTGCCCCTGCCCTACGGCGAGACGTGGCAGCGCTGGGCGGAGGCCGTGAAGCAGAACCTCGAGGATGTCGGCATCAAGGTCGAGCTGGTCGCCACCGACGTGCCCGGCTGGAACCAGAAGACCTCCGAGTGGGACTACGACATCGCCTTCACCTACCTGTACCAGTACGGCGACCCGGCGCTCGGCGTCGCCCGCAACTACGTCTCGTCGCAGATCGCCAAGGGCTCGCCGTTCAACAACGTCGAGGGCTACGCGAACCCGGCGGTCGACAAGGACTTCGCCGAGGGCGCGGTCGCGGTCGGCGACGCCAAGCGGCAGGAGATCTACGACCGGGTGCAGAAGACCCTGATCGACGACGTGCCGATCGCGTGGCTGCTGGAGCTGGAATTCCCGACCATCACCCGCTGCAAGGTGAAGAACCTCGTCACGACCGCCATCGGCGTGAACGACGGCTTCCGGGACGCCTGGATCGAGCGCTGACGCCATGCTCGGCTTCATCGCAGGACGGGTCGGCAAGGGGATCGTGGTGCTCCTCGCCATCGTGGTCCTCAACTTCTTCCTCATCCGCCTCGCCCCCGGCGACCCCGCCCTGGTGATGGCGGGCGAGGCGGGGGCGGGCGACGAGGTCTTCGTGGCGCAGCTCCGGGAGAAGTTCGGTCTCGACCAGCCGCTGCCGAACCAGCTCGCCCTCTACGTGCGCAACATCGCGGTCCTCGACCTCGGCTACTCGGTGCGCCAGCAGATGCCGGTCGCGACCCTGATCGCCGACCGGCTGCCGGCGACGCTGCTGCTCACCGGCTCGGCCTTCCTGATCTCGCTCGCCCTCGGCGTGACCCTCGGCGCGCTCGCGGCACGGCGGGCCGGCCGGCCCGCCGACACCGCGATCACCGGCCTCGCGCTGCTGTTCTACGCCACGCCGCTGTTCTGGGTCTCCCTGATGGCGATCATCGTGTTCTCGGTCCGGCTCGAATGGCTGCCGAGCTTCGGCTTCGAGACCGTCGGCGCCGGCCATGCCGGGCTCGCCCGGGCCGCCGACATCGCCCACCACCTGATCCTGCCGGCGATGACCCTCGGGCTGTTCTTCATGGCGGTCTACGTGCGGATGACCCGCGCCTCGATGCTGGAGGTGGCGGGCCAGGACTTCGTGAAGACCGCCCGCGCCAAGGGGCTCGGCGACCGGGTGATCCAGCGCCGCCACGTCCTGCGCAACGCGCTGCTGCCGGTGGTGACGCTGGCCGGCCTCCAGGCCGGCACCCTCGTCGGCGGCGCGATCCTCACCGAGACGGTGTTCGCGTGGCCCGGCATCGGGCGGCTGATGTACGAGGCGCTGCTCCAGCGCGACTACAACCTCCTGCTCGGCGTCTTCGTGGTCTCCTCCGCGATGGTGCTGGTGTTCAACCTCGTCACCGACGTGCTCTACCGCGTCGTCGACCCGCGCATCGAGGCCGCCCGATGAGCGCCCCCCCCGCGCCGCCGCGGCGCCGCCGCCGCCTTCCTGCGCCATCCCGGCGCGGTGATCGGCCTCGTGATCCTGCTCGCCGTGGTGGCGGCGGCGATCCTGGCGCCGATCCTCTACCCGACCTCGCCGTGGCGGATGGTGCAGCGGCCGTTCATGCCGCCCTTCACCCTCGACCGCTTTCCCCTCGGCACCGACGCGCTGGGACGCGACATCGCCGCCGGGCTGATGCACGGCGCCGGGGTCTCGCTCCTCGTCGGCCTCGTCTCGACGCTGGCCGCCCTCGTCATCGGCGTGCCGCTGGGCGCGCTCGCCGGCTATTTCGGCGGCCGGGTCGACGACGCCCTGATGCGCTTCACCGAGCTGTTCCAGACCGTGCCGAGCTTCGCGCTCGCCATCGTGCTGGTGGCGATCCTGCAGCCGTCGCTGTCGTCGCTGATCCTCGCCATCGCCCTCGTGAGCTGGCCGCCGGTGACGCGGCTGGTGCGCGGCGAGGTGCTGTCCCTGCGCTCGCGGGAATACGTGCAGGCGGCGGTCGTCACCGGCCAGACCACCTTCACGATCCTGCGCCGCGAGATCCTGCCCAACACCCTGTCGCCGATCGTCGTGCTCGCCTCGCTGATGGTCGCGACCGCGATCCTGCTCGAATCCTCGCTGTCCTTCCTCGGCCTCGGCGATCCCAACCGGATGTCCTGGGGCTTCATGGTCGGGGCCGGGCGCACGGCGATCCGGCAGGCGTGGTGGATCAGCACCTTCCCGGGAGTCGTGATCCTGCTCACCGTGCTCGCCCTCAACCTCATCGGCGAGGGCCTCAACGACGCCCTCAATCCGCGCCTGTCCCGGGGAGACCGCTGAGATGGACGCCCGTGCTCCGCGCCAGACGGTCGTCTCGGTCCGCGACCTCCGCCTCGCCCTGCCGGCCGGCGGCGACCGGGCGCACGCGGTCGACGGCGTGTCGTTCGATCTGGTGGCCGGCGAGATCCTGTGCCTCGTCGGCGAGTCGGGCTCCGGCAAGTCGATGTGCGCCCACGCCCTGATGGGCCTGCTGCCGAAGGCGGTGACGCCGTCCGGCGGCGAGATCCGCCTCGACGGCGCCGACCTGCTCGCCCAGGACGAGGCCGGCTGGCGCGACACCCGCGGCCGTCGCGTCGCGATGGTGTTCCAGGAGCCGATGACCGCGCTCAATCCGCTGATGCGGATCGGCGACCAGATGGCCGAGATGTTCGAGGCCCACGGCCTGCTGACGCCGCGGGAGCGCCGCGCCCGCGCCGTGGCGCTCGCCGGCGAGGTCGGGCTGCCCGAGCCGGAGCGGATCGTGCGGTCCTACCCGCACCAGCTCTCCGGCGGGCAGCGCCAGCGGGCGATGATCGCGATGGCGCTCGCCCTCGAACCCGCCGTGCTGGTGGCCGACGAGCCGACCACCGCCCTCGACGTGACCACCCAGGCCCAGATCCTCGACCTGATCCGCGGATTGCAGCGCCGCCGCAACATGGCGGTGCTGTTCATCACCCACGATTTCGGCGTGGTGGCCGACATCGCCGACCGGGTGCTGGTGCTGCGCCACGGCCGGGTGGTCGAGGAGGGCCCGGCCGAGGCGGTGCTCGGCCGCCCGCGGGAGGACTACACCCGCACCCTGCTCGCCGCGGTGCCGAGCATGGACCCGCCCCGGCGCGAGCCGCGCACCGGCGCCAAGGCGGTCGAGGTGGCGGGCCTGTGCAAGACCTACTCCACCGGCGGCGGGTTGTGGCGCAAGCCGCGCCGGGTCGAGGCCGCCCGCGACGTCGCCTTCGCGATCCACCAGGGCGAGACCGTCGGCCTCGTCGGCGAGTCGGGCTCGGGCAAGTCCTCGGTCGCCCGGCTGGTGATGCGGCTGATCGAGCCCGACCGCGGCGCGGTGCTGCTCGGCGACGACGACCTGACCCGGCTCTCCGGCGAGGCCCTGCGCCGCGCCCGCAGCCGGATCCAGATGGTGTTCCAGGACCCGTTCGCCTCGCTCAACCCCCGCCGCCGGGTCGGCCAGATCATCGCCGACGGGCCGGTCGCGCACGGGGTGCCGCGCGCCGAGGCCGAGGCGCGGGCGCGCGAGCTGCTCGGCCTCGTCGGGCTCGACCCGTCCGCGATGGACCGCTTCCCGCACGAGTTCTCCGGCGGCCAGCGCCAGCGCGTCGGCATCGCCCGGGCGCTGGCGCTGGAGCCGAAGATCCTCGTCGCCGACGAGGCGGTCTCGGCGCTCGACGTGTCGGTGCAGGCCCAGGTCCTGGCCCTGCTCGAGGACCTGAAGCAGCGCCTCGGCCTCTCGATGCTGTTCATCACCCACGATCTGCGGGTGGCCGCGCAGATCTGCGACCGCATCGCGGTGATGCGCCGGGGCGAGATCGTCGAGCTGAAGCCGGCCGGCGCCTTGTTCGCCAGCCCGGAGCACCCCTACACCCGCTCGCTCCTCGACGCGGTGCCGGGGCGGACCCGGGCAGCGGCGTGACGCGTGGCCAAGACCCTCCCCCGTCTGCGGGGGAGGGTTCCTGCCCGCGCCTGATCCTGAACCCGACCCCGAGCTCCCGCCCATGCGTTGCGTTCTCCTCAGCCGCACCCTCGACCTGCGTGCCCTGTTCGGCGAGGCCCTGGCCGCCGCCGACCGGGTCGAGATCGTGGATCACCCCGCCGGGAGCCCGGAGGACGTGCGGCTGGCGCTCGGCTGGAACCCGCAGCCCGAGGCGTTCGCCCGCTACCCCAACCTCGCGGCGATCTGCTCGATCGGGGCAGGGGCCGACAACCTCCTCGCCTGCCCGGGCCTGCCGGAGCAGGTCGCGGTGGTGCGGGTGGTCGATCCCGATCAGGCGCGGGCGATGTCGCACTTCGTGCTGTGGCACCTGATCGGCCACCAGCGCCGCTTCCGCACCTACGCGGAGAACCAGCGCGCCGGGCGGTGGCAGCGTCTCGGCCAGCGTCCCGCCGCCGAGGTGCCGGTCGGCCTGCTCGGCTACGGGCGCATCGGCCGGCAGGTGGCGAGCGACCTCGCCGCCCTCGGCTTTCCGGTCCTCGCCTGGAGCCGCGGCCCCGCCGCCGAGGAGGAGCCCGGCATCGCCCGCTTCCACGGGACGGACGGGCTCGCGGCGATGCTGGGGCGCACGGGGGTGCTGGTGAACCTGCTGCCGCTGACGCCCGACACCGCCGGCCTCCTCGACGCCGCCCTGTTCCGCCGGTTGCCGCCCGGGGCGTTCCTGATCCAGGTCGGCCGCGGGCCGCATCTGGTCGAGTCCGACCTGCTCGCCGCCCTGGAGGACGGCATCCTCGCCGGGGCCGCCCTCGACGTGTTCGCGAGCGAGCCCCTGGACCCCGGGCATCCGTTCTGGTGCCACGGGCGGATCACCGTCACCCCGCACGAAGCCTGCGACGCCAGTGCCGCGGCGGTCGCCGCGACCCTGGCCCGGACCGCCGACGCCCTGCGGTCGGGACATCCGATCCCCGATGCCGTCGACCGTGCACGGGGATATTGAGGGTTCGTCCGAACGGGTCCGGCCCGGTCCTCTCATACGGTTTCCGATTGATCGCTCGGCGATCCCTGCGGGATCGTGGCGATGGCTGCGCCATCGCTTTCGCGATGCAAAAATCGGCTTCGCTCAGGCGCACGCAGAGCTTCGCTCTGCGCCGCGCAGGCTGGTGATACGATGTCCGGAGGGAATCTTCCGAAAACCGTATCACTCCGGGCTCAGTTTTCGTTAACCGTTCCGGGCGCATTCTCGCGGCTGGGGATCATCGCTCCGCGGCCGATCACGACTTTGTTTCGCCGCGATGCGGGCCTACTGTGAAGCTGGCGCATCAAACGAACGGGCCCACCACCATGCTCGGAGCCGTCTCCGCCTTCCTGGCGATCGTCCTGGTTCTCGCCCTTCGCAACGTCGCCAAGGCGACCCTGATCCCGGTCTACGCCGTGCGCGACATCCATCGCGGCCGCTACGCCCGCGGCCTGTTCCTGCTGTCCTGCACCGGCCTCGCCGCCTGGGCGATCTGGTCGATGTCGCACACGACCCGGGTCCGCGCGACCCCGGTCGCCGCCATGGTCTATACCGGCTGATCCGGTTTCCGGACGACCTTTCGACCACCGGAACAGGTTCTCGCCGTCCCAACCCCGGCGGGCTAAAGGGCGTGACGGAAGCGGCTCCTCCGGCCTCGTCTCCCCCCGTATCGATGCCTTCGGGAGAGATGCGCCGTCGACCCGCGAGAGGGCGGGGGCTCCTCGGTTCGCCGGCCCTTCGGTCGCGCGCGAACGGCAGCCTCACGGTCCCCGGGGTTCCGGTCACGCCGCGCGCTGAAGGTTGCCGCCGCCGTTGATGACGGCGCGATTGCGTCCGGCGCGCTTGGCCTGATAGAGCGCGTCGTCCGCGGCCTTCAGAAGCTCCTCCGAGGTCATCGACCCGGCGGCCGGTACGGTCGAGGCCATCCCGAGGCTGATCGTGACGCAATCGGTGTTGCCGAGTCCCGGATGCCGCAGCGCCAGCGCCTCGACGGAGCGACAGATCGCTTCGCCCTCCTCACGCGTCGCTTCGGGCCAGATCAGAGCGAACTCCTCGCCGCCGTACCGGGATACCGCATCCAGAGGGCATTTGGCGCCGCGGGCGATGGCCGTGGCGACGGCGCGCAGGCAGCCATCGCCGGCCGCGTGGCCGGCCGCGTCGTTGAAGAGCTTGAAGTGGTCGACGTCGATCATCATCACGGTGATCCAACCACCGCGCGAGATCGCCGCCTGCCAGGCGGTGGCATAGCGTAGGTCGAAGCTGCGCCGGTTCCCGACGCCGGTCAGGGTGTCCTGGTGCACGATCTGGGTCAGTTCGTTGACCACCAGCGTGAGTTCGCCGAGCCGGATCTCGTTGAGCTGCCTCAGGAGGAACGCGTCCTTCTCGGTCCACTCGCGACGTCGCACGGCGTCGAGGGTGGCGACCGCCAGGACCGACATGAAGCCGACCACGTCGGAAAACGCCGCCCATTGCGCGCCGTCCGCCACCAGCAGCGTCAGGCCGCCATACACCGCGAGATTGAGGGCGCAGAGGAGGGCGGCGCTGCGCAGTCCGAGGGGCAGGACGAGGTTGGAGGCGAAGGCGAGCAGCCCGGCGACGGTCAGGTAGCGGTCCGCGAAGGGTGACGGCAGCGAGAGACCGAGGAGGGTGGTGACTCCGATCGTCGCGGCGATGGGCACGGCCGGGATCAGCAGCCGCCACGGTCGAGGGACGGACAGGAAGTGCGCCGCGGCGATTCCCGCCAGCAGCAGCGGGATCTGAAGGCCGAGCTTGAGCGCCAGGGCCCGATCGAGGATGCCGGCCTTCGCGTCGACACCGAGCCCGATCAGGCTGAGCACGACGGTCGAGGCGAGGACGGCGCAGACCGTTCGCCGCCAGATCGCATCGCGGGAGCGATGAAAGCCGTCTTCCAGGCCCGGTTCGAGGATCTGGCTCGTCCAAGGCCGTTTGAGTGCAGCATTGATCCGGGCGGCGTCGCTCATCGTTGGCCTGTCTGGCTCCCAGCCGCATGAGAGGGCACGACGCGTAAAAAAATCTTTGACGAGACCGGCGGATTCCTCTGTCGGATGAGAGGTTGCCCGGGGATTGGATGAACGACGCGGCTCAACTATCCTTAAAATCAGCAGTATCGACTTCGATGTCCTTTGTGCCTGCGGCGCGCGTATCGTCTGGGTCGGATCGTGCTTCTACGTCATCGAGATCCGGTTCTGCCGCCGGTTGAGCAAGGCCGAGGGGCATTCCCGGCGAAGCGTGCCCCCGCTCCCTCGGACGGGTCGCGGAGGCTGACGGCATGGAGCGAGGGCCGTCCGGGTCGGCGACCAGCCCTCGTCCCGAGCCGCGTCGGTTCGGGATCCCGCGGGTCGAGCGATGCACGAAGCGGCCGCGCCGGCCGCCGCCGTGCCCGAGCCCGGCTCAGTCGCCGTCGATGCGCTGCCCGATGATCGCGATCGCGCGCTGGTAGACCGAGGCGGCGTTCCAGCCCTGGATCGCCACGAAGTTCGGCTCGCCCGGCTGGTAGCCGGCGCCGGCCCCGCCAGCCGTGGGCCTTGAGGAAGTTCGCCGTCGCGTTGAGGGCGTTGGTCGAGTCGTCGAGGCTGCCGCCGGTGCCGTAGTTCAGGATGCTCTTGGGCAGGAACTGGGTGTGGCCGACCTCGCCATGGGCCGCGCCGCGGGTGCTGGCGGTGAGCACGCCGCGATCGACCAGGGTGAGGGCGGCGTAGAGCTGGTCGGTGAAGAACGCCGAGCGGCGGCAATCATAGGCCAGGGTCGCCACCGCCGAGAGGGTGTTGACGTTGCCGCGCACCGCCCCGAAGCTCGTCTCCATGCCCCAGATCGCCAGCAGCGGCCCCGGCGGCACGCCGTAGCGCCGCTCGATCGCATCGAACAGGGCGGCGTGGGTCCGCTTCATCGCCCGCCCGCGGGAGACGATGGTGGGGGCGCCGCGCTTGGCCATGAACTGGTCGAGGGAGAGCTTGAAACTCCTCTGGCCGCGATCGGCGGAGATGGTCGCGGTCGAGTACGAGGTGTTGGCCAGGGCGGCGAGGCTCGCGGCGCTCGCCCGACCCCGGGCTTCCTCGGCGAATTCACGCTTCCAGGCCTCGAAGCCGGCGGAGGTGTTGCCGCACTGTGCCGCCTGCGCCGCGCCCCCCGGGCCGACGAGCACCGCCAGCCCCAGGGCGGCGAAGGTCCCCTTCACCACGTTCGTCCTCATCCGACAACTCCCTTGCGGCGACCGGTCACCCGCGACCGCCGCGCTTCCCTGGGGCATACCTAGCCACAGCAACGAGCAGGACCACGGTTCCTGAGACTAGGGCGTGACTGTTTGCTGAATCCCTTCGTCACGCCCGCCGGGCGGATTCAAGGCTCGGGCGCGGCAGACCGGAGGTCATACGATTTTCGATTGATCGCTCGGCGATCCCTACGGGATCGTGGCGATTGCTGCGCAATCGCTTCGCGATGCGAAAATCGGCTTCGCTCACGCGTGCGGAGCAAAGCTCCGCCGCGCGGGCTGGTGATGCGATCTCCGGAACTGATCGTCCGAAAACCGTATCAGCCCTTGATGGCCGCCAGAACGGCGCCCGCCGCGATGAGGGCGATGCCGAGCCAGTTGATGACGGACAGGCGCTCGCCGAGGAGCAGAACCCCGAACAGGGCGACGAACACCACGCTGAGCTTGTCGAGCGGCGCGACGCGGGCGGCGTCGCCGAGGGCGAGCGCCCGGAAGTAGCACAGCCACGACGCGCCGGTGGCGAGGCCGGACAGGACGAGGAACAGGGTGCTGCGTCCCGGCACCGCCGTCAGCAGGCGCCACTGGCCGGAGGCGGCGAGCAGGGCTCCGGTGACGGCGACGACCACGAGGGTGCGCAGGAAGGTCGCGACGTCGGAGGCGACGCCCTCGACGCCCGCCTTGGCGAGGATCGCCGTGAGGGCGGCGAAGACCGCCGAGAGCACGGCCCAGAACGGCCAGGAAATCAGGAGCGAGGACATCGCGGCACCGCAGGCGGAGGGGAGGGTGGTGCCGTCAGATAGGGCGGACCTCATACGACTTTCGATTGATCGCTCGGCGATCCCTGCGCAATCGCTTCGCGATGCGGAAACCGGCTTCGCTCACGTGTGCGGAGCAAAGCTCCGCCGCGCGGGCTTGGATACGGATTTCGGAACGAATCGTCCGAAATCCGTGTCAGAACCTCGTCACCAGCGCCACGCCGGCGATCATCAGCCCGCAGCCGAGGATCCGCCACGGGCCGGCGGCGTGCTGCGCGAAGCCGGCCCAGCCGTAATGGTCGAGCACCACCGAGGTGACGATCCCGGCTGTGACGGTGAGGCCGGTGAAGGTCGCGGCACCGAGGCGCTCGGCGAACAGCACCATCGCCAGCACGTAGGCCCCGCCCATGACGCCGCCGAGCCAGCCCCACCACGGCACCTGCGCCAGCCGCCCCGGGCCCGGCCAGCCGAGGCCGAGGAACGGAGCGGCGGCGAGATAGACGAGGGCGTTGGCCCCGGTGACGACGAGGGCTGCGAGGATCGGCTGCGCCGTTGCCTTGCCGAGGGTTGCGTTCGCGCCGGCCTGGACGGTGTTGAGGATGCCGGCGAGGATCGCGATCGGGATGATGAGGGCCATGGGGCTCGCTCCGGTGTCGGGCCCCGTCAACGCCGCGGAGGGGGTGATTATCCGTCAATGCGGACATGCGCCCGGCGGGAGGATCGCGGACGCCGCTCCGGCCGTTCTCGCCGGCCGGTGAGCCGCGTCCGAAGATCGGAGCCGCGATCCGCCAGCAACCGGCGCCGATCCCGGCACGACTCGCCAGTCGACGCGGCGTCGGCGCAAGGTGGAGTCGATCGAGGCCGCAGCGCCTTCTTAAGCTCTGGCGGCGTATGCCGGCGGAACCGCCCGCCGAGCAGGGCCACGGCCGGTTCCGGACCATCGGGGCACCGATGGCCGCCGGGCGGCGGAGAGATGTGCGATGAGACCATTGTTGATGACGGCGGCGCTGGGGGTGCTCGCGCTGGGCGCGGGCGGGGCGGTGGCCCAGCGGTCCGAGGATGTGCCGATCGGCCGCGACCTGAGGCGGATGGAGCAACTGGACCGGCGTCTCGACCGCAACCGGCCGCCGCCCGTCGATCCGAACGTCTCGCCGGACAATCCCGACGGGGTCGTGGGCTTCGACGGCGCCCCCGACATCTTCAGCGACGACATCGAGGATGACGGCCCGATGCCGCCGGGCTCGCCGGCCGACATCGACGACTGACCGGGACGATCCCGGGCGGCCGCGCCGTGGCCGCCCACCGCAGGCGGAGACCGGCCTCGCTCAGGCGGTTCCGCCGCCGGACCGGACCGGCATTCAGCCCGGAGGCCGCTTCGAGGGCGCCGCCACGGAGGCGACTTCGCCGTGGCCGCCATCGGTCACCCCGAAGGCGGCCGCGAGATGCAGTCCGACCACGGGCGCGAAGACGAGCGTCATCATCAGGGCGATGACGAGGACGACGCTGTTGTCGTGCGAGGAGACGCCGGCGGAACGGCGCCGGCCGAGGATGTCACGCAGAATCATGGCTCACCTCTGTCGGACCGGCCGCCGCAGGCCGGTCCCGGGCGAGCCCGATCAGCGGATCAGGCGCACACCACGCGGACGGCCGCGAGCGGCTCGGTCGATCGACTACTGTCGTCGGGCATGGGGTTGTCGGTTCCTGAGAAGCCGCACGCCGGCAGGCAGCGCGGTACGGCGGCTAACGTGCGGATGCGGGAGAAGTTCGTTTTTGTCAACCCGACGAAAGCGGCGCGCGGTCCGGCCGCCGGGGTCGGACCCTTGATCCGGCGCGATTTTTCGGCCGGAGGGTGCCGCCGTGGTCACACCTGTCTGCCGGCTTCCCCACAGGAACGGCTTTCGCCGGCGAAAGCCGGGTTCAGCGCGGCCGCGGCGCGCCGCCGCCGCGGCCGAGCACCAGGGACGCCCAGCCCTCGATGGTGCGATGGCGGCGCAGGCGCAGGCCCTGCGCGGCGTAGGCCGAGAGCACGCCCGGCACGTCGCGGGGGATGAGGCCCGACAGGACCAGCGTGCCGTCCGGGGTGAGGACCCGGGCGAGAGACGGGGCGAGCCGGGTGAGCGGCCGGGCCAGGATGTTGGCGAAGACGAGGTCGAAGGTCCGCGCCCGGTCGGCGAGGCGGTGGCGGACGCCGGGCGCCTCGTAGAACGCCATCAGCCCGTGCAGCCCGTTGAGGCGGGCGTTGGCGCGGGCGGTGAAGACCGCCTCCGGGTCGAGGTCGCCGGCGACCACCCGGGTGTGCAGGCTCGTCGCCGCCGCGAGGCCGAGGATGCCGGTGCCGGTGCCGACGTCGAGCACCCGCCGCGGCCGGCGCCGCTTCAACTCGTCGGTGAGGGCGAGGAGACAGCCGAGGGTCGTGCCGTGATGGCCGGTGCCGAAGGCGAGCGCCGCCTCGATCTCGATCGGCCGGTCGTTCGGCCGCACCTGCCGGCGATCGTGCGAGCCGTGAACCAGGATGCGCCCGGCCCGCACCGGCTTCAGGCCCTCCAGCGAGGACCGCACCCAGTCCTGCTGGTCGATGGCGGCGAAGACCGCCGCGTCGGCGGCGTCCCCGACGATCGGGCGGATCATCTCCCGCACCGCGTCCTCGTCGGGCTCCTCGGAGAAGTAGGCTTCGAGCCGCCAGGTTCGCCCGTCCTCGGCCTCGAACGCCGCGACGGCGGTCTCGGTCGGGTCGAACACCTCGCCGATCAGGTCGGTCATGGCGCGGGCGGCGCGCTCGTCGGTGTCGAGACGCAGCACGTGGGTCGGACGGTGGGGCGGCAGGCCTTCGAGCATCGGGCGGCTCTAGCATTGTCGCGGTGCCACCGCCACCGCCGCAGGGCCCGCGATCAGGGCCATCGCTTCAGCGATTGTTCTGCGGTCGCCCGGAGGGCGACGCTCCCAACCGGGCGCGGTGCGCTCCGCGCCCGAAAAGCGCCCCGCGGAGCGGGTTCGGGGGGACGAATGTCCCCTCCGGGGGGACGGATGTCCCCTCGAACGCCGAGCGGAGCGGGAGCCGAGTGAGCGGCGACACGACGTGTCGCGCACGAACGCCGGCGACTGAGGCCGAGCAAGGAACAAGGGCCATCGCTCCGAAGCGATGGCCCTGGGCCCGCGATGTCACCGGCATGTCACGACCCTGGGCGAGACAGCGCCCGTCCCCGGATCCTCGGGGAACCGGGGCGAGGGTGCCGCGTTCAAAGCGGCGCCGGCCACCAGAAGCCGGATTGCGAAGGACCCGAGTTCGCGATGAGTTTCCGAGTGCGTGAACCCTTCCCGCGCGAGAGCCTGCCCTCTCCGCCCGCTCCCAGGCCGCCCCCGCGCGGTCCCGCCCGGCGGGCCTCCGCCGTACCTCAGGCCTCCGCCGTGGACATGGCGGTCCCCGGTCACCTCCTCGTTCTGCTGTCGCGCCTCCACCGCGCCGAGTTCTGCGCCGAGCGCGGGACGGCGGGCGGGGGCCGGGGTTGAGCCGGCTCTCCCTCCCGCCCCGCGGGGGTGAACCAGAGCGAACGCCCGCCCCGCGGGCGTGAACCTTGACGGCAGTCCGGCGGTTAGAGGCAGGTCCGCCCCGGACACCCGGAACCGTCAGCGTTGCTTCGCCTCGTCACCTACAACGTCCGCCGCTGCCTCGGCACGGACGGCCAGCTCTCCCCCGCCCGCATCGCCCAGATCCTCGCGGCCTGCCGCCCCGACGTGGTGGCCCTCCAGGAGCTGGATGTCGGGCGCCTGCGCACCGGCGGCGTCGATCAGGCCCACGCCATCGCGGCGCATCTCGGCATGACGGCGCATTTCCACGCCGCCCTGCGGGTGCTGGAGGAGGAGTACGGCGACGCGATCCTGACGGCGTTGCCGTCGCGGCTGGTGCGGGCGGAGGGACTGCCCGGACCGCCCGGCCGGGAGCCCCGCGGCGCGCTCTGGGCCGCTGTGGCGGTCGCGGGCGCCGAGATCCAGGTCGTCAACACCCATCTCGGCCTCGGCCGGCGGGAGCGCCTCGCCCAGGCCGAAGCGCTGCTCGGGCCGCGCTGGCTCGGCGACCCGGCCTGCGCCGGCCCGGTCGCCCTCGTGGGCGACTTCAACGCCGTCCCGGGGTCGCGGGTGTACCGGCGTCTCGCCGCGCGCCTCACCGACGCCCACCGGGCCGCGCCGTCCCGCACCCGCGGCACCTTCCCGTCGCGGCTGCCGCTCCTGCGCCTCGACCACATCTTCGTCACCGGAGGCATCGAGGTGGTGCGGGCCGAGACCTTCCGCGGGCCGGGCGCCCGGGTCGCCTCCGATCACCTGCCCCTCGTCGCCGACCTGCGGCTCGGACGGGGCGCGGGCGCCGCGGCGCCCGGCGGCGCCTGGATGGAGGCGGCACGATGACCGGGCGGGCGGGGACGGCGGCGATGCCGCGAAGCGGGGAGGGGGACCGCGAGGCGCGCCGGAGGATCCGCCTCGGCTGGACCACCGCCCTCACCGTCGCGGGCTGCGTCCTCGGGCTCTACCTCCTGTACCGGACCCTGAGCGGCTACAGCGCGGCGCAGCTCGCCGAGGCGGTGCGGGCGATTCCGCTCGGCCGGCTCGCCGCGGCGGGCGGCTTCGCGGCCGGGAGCTACCTCTGCCTCACGGTCGGCGACTGGCTCGCCCTGCGGGCGGTGCGCCACCCGCTGCCCTATCCGCGGGTCGCGCTCGCCGCGTTCATCAGCCTCGCCATCGGCCACAGCATCGGCTTCGCCGGGCTCAGCAGCGGCGCGGTGCGCTACCGGTTCTACTCCCGCTGGGGGCTCGGGCTCGCCGACAGCGCCAAGGTCATCGTGTTCTGCGGCCTCACCGTCGCCCTCGGGCTGATGGCGCTCGGCGCCGGCGCCCTGGTGCTCGCCCCCGGCCTCGCCGGGGAGATCACCGGCCTCGGCCGAGCGGGCGTCTACGCCGTCGCCGGTTTCTGCGCCGCCGGGGTGGTGCTGTACCTCGTCCTCGCCGCCACCCTGCGGACGCCGCTGACGATCCGGCGCTGGTCGATCGAGATGCCGAGCCTGCCGATCGCGGCGGCCCAGGTGGCGGTCGGGGCCGTGAACTTCGCCCTGGTCTCGGCCTGCCTGCACCAGGTGCTGCTCGCGGTGTCGGACGTCGCCTTCCTCGGCGTGGCCTCGGTCTTCGTCATCGCCAACGCGGCGGTGCTGGTCACCCACGTTCCCGGCGGCGTCGGGGTGATCGAGAGCGTGGTCGTCTACCTGCTGCCGAAGACCGACGTCGTCGGCCCGCTGCTCGCCTTCCGGCTGATCTACTTCCTGGCGCCGCTCCTGCTCGGACTCGTCCTGTTCGGGGCGGCGGAGGCGGTGTTCCGGTATCGCGGCCGGAAGACGTCCGGCGATACGACTGCCCGGTCGGTGCAGGCCGGCGAGGAGAGAGGTTCGGCCTGAGCAGGTTTCGCGAAAGTGGTTGCCGGCCTCGCGACGAAAACCTGCGGCAAGACGGGCACCCGAGCGGACGAAACGTCGGCGGGCCGACGGCTCGTCCGTTCACGGCGATCATTCGCCCGGCCCGACCGCGGTCTTCTGCGTGTTCACCCACAGGACGGCCGCCGCCCCGAACGCGATGACGCCGATCCAGATCAGCGTACGGATCTGCTGCTCATGATCCGGAACGGGGGACGCATGCACGCACAGAGCCGGACGCCTGGGGGAGGCGGATGAGGCCGGATCATCAGCCGTCAAGGCGAAGGTGACCGTGTGGGGGCGAAGCTCGGCCTTGAGCCTGTCATGGACCTGAGAATCGGTCTCGTAGACGCTGTCCTGAATATCGAAGGGCCGTCCGATTTCCTCGTACAGACGCTTTTCGGTCTCGTAGAACACGATCGGATGGGTTCCGACCGGGTTGGACCTCGTAAGTCCGGGATGCAGGACGTGGATCAGTTCATGGATGAACCGGTCCTCGATCGGCCTGTCGCCGCCGAATGTCGGGTTCAGGTAGATGTTGCGGTTGCCCGACGTGAAGCCGGACAGCGCAGGGTTGTCCCTCAGCCGCAATGGAAGGCCGGAGGGTTCGAGATATGTCAGGTGACACCTGTATCTTTTCGATGAGTAGAGGCTCGATGCGTCAACAAGGCTCACGACGGCGGAGATCCCGTTCCTGTCGTCGGCCGGAACGGACTGATGGAAGTCGATGGTGACAGGCATGGGATCACCTCGTTTGGATGTTGGTTGAGACGGATACGCAACCAAGTGCCTTGATGACGTGCTCCGTACGGCGTGCCTCGACGGCGAAACCCTTTCTCGTGAGCAACTCTCCTTGGTGCTCCTCGGGACGGCAGTTCCCCGGCTGCTGCGGGCTGCCGACGGAGATCACGATCGTGCCGCTGAAATCCGGATCTTCGGCCCGGATGAGGAACAGCCCGGGTTTCCGTTTGGTGGTGCGGATCGAGAATTCGTTCAGGAAACGGGACGTCGCGACGAGATGGTCATCGAACAGGAAGTCGTATTGGCAGACCCTGTCCTGACATCGACCCTCGAGGCTTGGTCGGATTTCCAGATTTCCTCTGCGGTCGCGGAGCGTGATCGCCGCATCCGTGGGACCGAAACGCTGCTGGGTTGCCTGCACCGGATGGAGGGATGCAAATGCCGGGACGCAACTGGCGAGCATCCAGATCGTCGCCCTTCGCAGCGGGGTCACGGCGATCTCGCGTTCGAGGGTTGTTCGAGAGAATTATTTATCGGCTTGAAATGAGTTTGGCAATTCTTCCTGCCGTCCACGGCACGAAGTAGTCCCTTCGAGTGATTTCATGACACGACCGGAATCGGGATCCGTCTTCCATGACGCGCCGATCGAACCTCGCCGCAGACGACCGGGATCGCCGGCGCGTGCCGGCAACCGCCCTCGCGCGGTTGCCGGCTGCTGTCTGGTCGGAACCGCGTCAGAACCGCGGCGCGCCGGCGCGACCGGCGAACAGGGCGGCCAGGGCGCCGAGGACCAGGGCGAGGGCGGCGTAGAGCGAGCCCTGCGCCACCGCCTTGCGGGTGGCCTCGGCCGCCTGCTGGGCCTGCTCCTGTGCCTGCTGCGCCGCCTGCCGGTACTGCTGCTCGTAGCTCTGGATCTGCTGGCGCGCCTGATCGACCGGGATGTTCTGCGCCTTGGCCAGGGCTTCGGCGGCGCGGTCGCGGGCCTGCTGCTGCTGCGCGGCGTCGCCGGTGAGCGCCGCCCGCACCGCCTGCACGGCGGTGTCGCGCAGCGCCTGCGGGTCCTGGCCGCCGGTCGCCTCGCGCACCTGGCGCTCGATGCCGGAGAACGGGTCGGTGACCTGCGTCAGCGACGGGGCTGCCGTCTCGGCCGCGGTCTTCACGGTGCTGCCGACCGCCTGCCCGGCTCCGCCGAGGATCGAGGTCACGCCGCTCAAGGCGCCGCCGACGAGGCTGCCGGCCGTCGTGGTGAGGAGATAGATCACCACCAGGGTCGTGGCGACCCAGGAGACCAGCCCGTGGTAGCTGGCGGTGCCGGCGGGCCGGCCCGACAGGCGCCCGGCCAGGAACCCGCCGAACGCCGAGGCGACGATGCCGGAGCCGATCCACCACACGGCCGCGCCGGTGGACATCGTCTGCGCGGTCGGGTTGTCGCCGCCGGTCGCGGTCACCGAGGAGAGGCCGATGCCGAGGCCGATCAGGTTGATCAGGACCTGCGCCACCAGGGCGGTCGCGGCGCCGGCGAGCACCGCGCCCCACGAGACGCTGTTCAGGGCCGAGACCCGCAGGTCGTCGGCGGCGTAGGAGTGCACGGCATCCTGCCGGCGAAGGGGGTCGGTCACGGTGGCCATGGATGATCTCGTTCTTGGTGCCGTTCTGGTCGTCAACGCGCACGAAAGGGTTTCGGGGCGCCGGATCGGCACGCCCCGATCTGTCGTTCGGTGTCCATCGGGCGGAGGCGCTTCCCGCAAGTCCACCCGGATCTCCGTCGTCGCAGGGCTCCACCGGGCGTCGATGCCCGGCGGAACCCCGGTCGGGGCGAGCAGAGCCCCGAGAGGACTGACGCGGCGCGGCAGCCCCCGTGCGGATCAGCGGCGCCCGTGGATCAGCAGCGCGAGGCCGTACCCGACGGCGCCCGCGATGAGCAGGGCGACGAGCGGGCTCTCCTCGACCTGATGCGTGACCGTGCGGGCGCCGTGGCGCAGGGCCCGGTTGCCGCGGGTATAGGCGTCCTCGGCGTAGTCGGCCGCCTCGCCGGCGACGCCGCGCAGGGCGTCGCGGGCCTCGCCGACCAGGGTCTCGCCGCGGCCCTGGGCCTCGCGGAACCGGCCCTCGATCTGTGCCCGGTGATCGCCTGCGAGATCGCCGACGGCGCCCTCGATCTTGCCGCCGATCTCCCTGGCCGCGCCCTTGATGCGATCCGTGTCCATGTCGGTCTCCTCATGATGCCGGGAGCGGACCTCCCAACCGGCAACGCTCGACGGTGCGATACGGCACCGCCGGGGCCGCCGGAGGCCGGGTGGGGTTGCGCGGGGCAGCCCTGCCGGGGTTGCTGTGGTCTCGTCATCGCCGCCGCCGGAGCGGTGATCGCATCGGCGAACGATGTTTCGGGAAGGCACCGCTCCGTCATGCCGCGAGCGGTGAGATGGAGCGGGATCGAGCCTGGGCAATAGGTCGTCCGCACTATCAGGACTGGTACTTCTGGTTCTTTCCGTCGGGGCGCGGCTTGCCTTGCGGCAGGGGCGGCGGGTTGTCCGGTCCCTGGCTCGGAAAGCCGCGCTCCCGGCCCCAGATCACCGCCTCGCTGCGGCGGTGCAGGCCGAGCTTGCGGTAGAGCGCCGCGACGTGGTTGCGCACGGTGTTGCGGGCCAGGGACAGCCGCTTGCCGATCGCCGCGTCGCTCAGGCCCTGGCAGATCAGCCCGAGCACCTGCCGCTCCCGGGCCGTGAGGGCATCGAGGCGGGCATCGGGAGCGCCGCGGCCGGGCTGGCGCAGGCTGGCGAGCCGCTCGATCACGCCGCGGCTGAACCAGGAGGTGTCGGCCATCACGGCGTCGATCGCCGCGATCAGCTCCCGCTCGGAGCGCTTGCGGCCGGTGATGTCCTGCACCGCGCACAGGACGCAATCCTCCCCTGCGATCACCACGGCCTCCGCCGAGACGAGGCAGTCGCGCTCGCTCCCCTCCTTCGGCCTGAGGCAGACCTCGGCGTTGCTCACCCGGCCGGTGCGCAGCAGGTCGTGCTCGAAGGCGGTGCGCGCCCGGTCGTCGACCCACAGGCCGAGGGCATCGGGCGAGCGGCCGATCGCGTCCGCATCGTGGCCGAACACCGCGGTGAAGGACTGGTTCAGGCTGAGGACCCCGAAGCCGTCGCGTCGCGCCACCAGCATCGGCACCGGCGCGAGGCGGAACGCGGTCTCGAACCGTTCCTCGCTGGCGCGCAGGGCGATCTCGGCCTTCCGCCGGGGCTCGAGGTCCGCGAAGGTGAACAGCATGCAGGGATCGTCGGCGATGTCGATCGGCTGTCCGGCGACGATCACCGCCCGCTCGCGGCCGTCGTCGCCGCGAAGGCACGCTTCCATCTGCGGGATGGTGCGCCCCTCGTTGAGGCGCGCGATGGCGAGGTCGCGCCGCTCGGCCCCCGCGAGCACGTCGACCTCGTAGAGGCTGCGGCCGATCACGGCGGCGGCGGTGAGGCCGGTGAGGTCGGAGAAGCCCTCGTTGAGCCTGACGTAGCGCAGGTCGGCGAGCCGGCAGATCACCGCGGGCGCCGGGTTGGCCGCGAAGGTGCGCTCGAACCGCGTCTCGGCCTCGAACTGCGCCGTCACGTCCTGCATGATGAGGACGTGGGTCTCGGGCGTCCCGTTCCGGTCGGTGGTGACGAGGCTGCGGATGCGGTGGGTCCAGCTCGCGGTCGGCGAGGCGTCGCCGGCCCGGGCGACCTCGACGTAGACGTCCTCGAAGATCTCGCCGGCCGCCGCCCGCTCGATCGGGGAGCGGTCGAGGCCGTGGGGGTGATGGTTGCGGTAGCGCATCACGAACCGGTCGCGGTAGCCGTCGACCGAGCCGCCGAGATCCTCCAGGTGCCCGACGCCGTGCATGGCCAGCGCCGCCGGGTTGGCCCAGGCGATGCGGTGATCCGGCTCGATCAGGATCACGCCCTCGGTGAGGCTGGCGATGATCTGGTGCTGCTCGGATCGGTCGAGATCGGTCGTCACGAGGCCCCGCGTTGCCTTGGGGCAGGTCGCCCCTAACCGAGGCCAGAACTGCCGCCGGGCCCGGAGGTTGCAGCCGGGACGGGGATTTCCGCCCGGCGCACGAGGAGGTGCGCCACCTCGGCGAAGCCGGCGACCAGGGCGTCCTCCCAGGCGCGGGCACCGTGGCGGGGCGGTCGCGGCACGTGCAGGAACAGCACCGGCACCGGCTCGGCGAGGGCGCGGAAGTACGAGGCGTTGCACAGGTAGCGCCCGGCATCCCGGGACGGCCGCGCCGGAAGTCCGCGGCGGCGCAGCAGGGTCGTGGCCTGCCGCGCCACGGTTCCGGCCCGGCGCGCCGCCGGCCCGTCCGGATCGAGGGCGAGGCGCGACGAGACCCGGCCCGAGGCGTCCGGGTAGAGCCGGCTCGCCCGGTTGGCCGCCCGGAACTCGACCCGGATGCCGCGGCTGCGCCCGGCGACGCCGAGCATCAGCACCGCCCGCGGGCCCTCGGCGAGGGCGGGGTCGAGCGCCTCGCCGAGGCACGCATAGGCGGTGCGCAGCACCAGCCCCCGCGGCCGCTCGCCGAGGGCCAGGGCGAGGTGCGGCAGGGCGGCGAGCCGCCGCACCAGCGCTCCGGTCGGGTTGGCGGGCATGCCCGGGAACGGGCCGAAGCCGGTGATCAGCAGGCGGGGAGGGGTCACGCCAGCGCCTGCTCGATCAGCCGCGCGGCGGCGAGCGCCCGCCCGTCGTCGCCGAAGCGGGCGATCACCTGCACCCCGAGCGGCAGGCCGTTCGCCGTCCCGGCCGGCACGGTCACGCAGGGCACGCCCATCAGGGTCCAGAGGCGGTTGAAGCGCGAATCCCCGGTCGAGGCGAGGCCCTCCGGCGCCGGCCCGGGGCTGGAATAGGTCAGCAGCACGTCGACGCCGCCGTCGCCGAACACGTCCTTCAGGCTGCGGCGGGCGTGGTGGGCGACCCGGCGCGCGCCGTCGTAGTCCCGGGTCTCGATGCCCTGCGCCTCGTCGAGCGCCGCGCGCAGGAACGGCGGCAGCGCCTCGCGGTGGTGGGCGTATTCCCAGGCCAGCGACTGGCGCGCCTCGAAGCCCTGGATCGTGGGATGGACCGCGAAGGCGTCGCCGAACAGGCCCGGCAGGGCGAGATCGTGCACCGTCGCGCCGGCGCGCTCGGCCGCCATCGCGGCGCGGGTGAGGGCCTCCGCCGCCTCGGGGGCGGGCGATTCGCAGAAATCCTGCCGCACCAGCCCGATCCGGATCGTGCCCGGCCCGGTCGGCGGCAGGTCGAGACCGGGCCGGTCGGCGAGGAGGGCCAGGGCGCGCGCCGCGTCCGCGACGCCGGCGGCGAACAGCCCGACGGTGTCGAGGGCCCAGGAGAAGCACTTCACGCCCACCGTCGGCAGCAGGCGGAAAGACGGCTTGACCCCGACGACGCCGCAGAACGAGGCCGGCCGGATCACCGAGCCGCCGGTCTGGGTGCCGAGCGCCAGCGGCAGCATGCCGGCGGCCACCGCGGCGGCCGAGCCCGCCGACGACCCTCCCGGGGTATGGCCCGGGTTGTGCGGGTTGCGCGTCGCGGTCGGGTCCATGAAGGCGAACGGCGTGGTGGTGGTCTTGGCCAGCGGCACCGCGCCGAGCGCCCGCAGCCGCGCCACCACCGGGGCATCCGCCCGCGGGCGCCAGCCGGCATGGATCGGCGAGCCCATCTCGGTCGGCATGTCGGCGGTGTCGATGATGTCCTTGAGGCCGACCGCGATGCCGGCGAGCGGGCCGCCCGCCGCCACGGCGGGGGCGGGATCGACCCGCACGAAGGCGCCGACCTCGGGCTCGCGCGCCGCCATCGCCTCGCGGGTGAGGTCGATGGCGGCGGCGGGCGTCAGGTGACCGGCGTCGATCCGGCGGCTGAGGTCGAGGAGGGAGAGCATCGGGCCATCCGGGCTGGACCAGGGGAGGGCACCTGTTAGCACCTCCGGCGTCCGACCTCACGCCGGTCCCGTGCCGGGCGCCGGCCGCGGCCGGCTCCCGTGCTCAGCGATCCAGGACGGCGCGGTCGTTCTTGGCGACCAGGGTCCGGAAATGCGGGGTCAGGTCTGCCTCGCTCAGGGCGAAGGCCTGGGCGAACTGCATGACGAGCTGCTGCTCGGCCGGCTCGGCCTCGCCGTCCGCCATGGCGCTGTCGATCATGTTGAGGACGATGCAGAGCTTCTGCTCCGGGCGCAGGCGCGGCGCGGCCTCGGCCAGGAACTGCGCCGGCTGAGTCGAGCGGGTGTAGCGCACCGCGGCCTCGAACTGCTGGCGCGTGGCGTTGCGCCCGAGCACCGACATCAGGTGGGTGATCTCCTCGGGATCGAGTTCGCCGTCGGCGCCGATGCAGTAGATCAGCGACACCGCGAGACAGTTCCGCGGCGTGAGGTCGAGGGCGTTCTGCGACTTGAACATGTTGAACATCGTCGGGTCCCCAGCATCGGCGCCGTCCCGGTCCGGCGGCGCGGGCAGGCTCCTAACCCAGCGAAACAGTCTTGTCGATGGATCCGGCCGCCGGCGGGCGAGTGATCGGCCCGCGAAGCGAAGAGGTTGCGGCACGATCGGGCCCCGCCGTGAAGTCGAGGCGGCGAAGATATGTTTGTCGAGACATGCGGATTATGAACTGTTCCGGAACGTGGGTGCCGGTCGCACCTCCGTCCGACCTGCTGCGGTCCGGCCGGTGTCCGCGCGACGGGTGCTCGGCGCGGAGGATTCTCGTCGGGCCGTGGGTCGGTGTAGAGACGGGCGGCAACCCGGAGCCCCGACCATGACCGACGCCCTCCGCCAGCCCGAGCCCCGCCTGGGACGGGCCGCGTTCTTCGCCCATGTCCCCGAGGCCGAGGCGGCGCTGAAGGCGCTGTCGCGGGCGGTGGCCGGGAGCGGGCTCGACCTCGGCCTGATCGAACTGGTGAAGCTGCGGCTGTCGCAGGTCAACGGCTGCGGCTTCTGCGCCGCCTACCACCTCGCCGAGGCGCGCCGCCTCGGAGTTCCGGCCGGCAAGCTCGACGGGTTGCCGGTGTGGCGCGAGATGCCGGGCTTCTCGGAGGCCGAGCGGGCGGCGCTCGCCTTCGCCGAGGCGGTCAACGAAGCCGGCCGCGGCGTGCCGGACCCGCTCCACGAGGCGGCCCGGGCGGTGCTCGGCGAGGCCGACCTCGCCCGGCTCACCGTCGCGGTGGCGCTGATCGGCGCCTGGAACCGCATCGCCGCGGCGTGGCGGTTCGCGCCGCCCGCGTGACGGGCGGGGCGTGGACGGAGGGTGATGCGGGGGAGTATGGCTCGCTCCGCAGCGAGCCCGGGGAGAGCCCATGCGCATCACCGCCATCCGCGACGTCGTCGCGCCGATCAGGTCCGACATCGCCAATGCCTGGATCGACTTCTCGACCATGACGGCGAGCGTCGTCGCGGTGGTGACCGACCGGGTGGTGGACGGCCGGCCGGTGGTCGGCTTCGGCTTCAACTCCAACGGCCGCTACGCGCCGCAGGGGCTGCTGCGCGAACGCTTCATCCCGCGCCTGCTCGCGGCCGGGCCGGACGCGCTCCTCGACGAGGACGGCATCCTCGACCCGCACCGGGCCTGGGCCGCGATGATGAGGAACGAGAAGCCCGGCGGCCACGGCGAGCGCTCGGTGGCGGTGGGCGTGCTCGACATGGCGCTGTGGGACGCGGCGTCGAAGGCCCGCGGCGTGCCGCTGTGGCGCCTGCTCGCCGACCGCTACCGCGGCGGCGAGGCCGACCCGACCGCCTGGGTCTACGCCGCCGGCGGCTACTACTACCCGGGCAAGGGCCTCGACGCGCTCAGGGACGAGATGCGCTCCTACCTCGACCGCGGCTATTCCACCGTGAAGATGAAGGTCGGGCTGGTGCCGCTCGACGAGGATCTCGCCCGGATCGAGGCGGTGCTGGGCGTGCTCGGCGGCGACGGCGGCCGGCTCTGCGTCGACGTCAACGGCCGCTTCACCCTGGAGGAGGCGATCCGCTTCGGCCGGGCCGTCGCCCCCCTCGGCCTGCGCTGGTACGAGGAGCCTGTCGATCCCCTGGACTACCTCGCCCACGCGGCCCTCGCCACGACCTATGCCGGGCCGCTCGCCACCGGCGAGAACCTGTTCTCGCACCAGGACGCCCGCAACCTGATCCGCCACGGCGGCCTGCGGCCGGACCGCGACGTCCTGCAATTCGACCCCGCCCTGTCCTACGGGCTGGTCGAGTACCTGCGCACCCTGGAGACCTTGCGCGCCCACGGCTGGTCGCCGCGCCGCTGCGTGCCCCATGGCGGGCACCAGTTCGCCCTCAACATCGCGGTCGGCCTCGGGCTCGGCGGCAACGAGAGCTATCCGGACGTGTTCGCTCCCTTCGGCGGCTTCGCCGACGCGGTGCCGGTGAGGGACAGCCGGGTGGCGATGCCCGACGTGCCGGGCATCGGCTTCGAGGCCAAGGACGCCCTCCACGCGGTGATGCGGCCCCTCGCCGAAGGGTGAGCGGGGCGGGTCCTCAGCCGGTCGCGGCCATCCCGGCCCCGGTGGCCATCCCGGTCGCGGCCATCCCGGTCTTGGCCATCCCGGTCTTGGCGACCGCGATGGTCGCGCCGTCGTCGAGCAGGAGGAAGCCGATGCCGGCACCGCGCAGGGCCGCGATGGCGGCGTGCCGGCTGCGCGCCGCCGGGCCCTCGCCGCCGTCCTCCAGGCGGCGGATCGTCGAGAGGGACAGCCCGCTCGCCCGCGCCAGATCGGCCATCGACCAGTCGAGCAGGGCGCGGGCCGCCCGCAGGTGGCTGCCGTCGACGCTCTGCTCCAGGCTGCGCCGCATGTCGCCCGAGACCTGAAGCCGGAAGCCGTCGACCCGGCGCGTCATCGTCGCCCAGGCCGCGACCCGGCCCGCGGCATCGCGGATCGGCGCGAACACGCCCCGGAAATCGCCGTAGCCCCCTTGGGCGAGACGGAACCTCGTCTCGGTGGAGAACGGTTGGCCGGCCTCGATCTGGGCCCTCAGGCGGTGACGCAGCCGCGAGCGCTGCTCGGGCACCAGGACGCAGGCCCAGTCGTCGAGATACTCGTCCTGGCTCACGCCGGTCAGCGCCAGCATCTCCCGGGACGCGACCCGGTGGGAGGTCGTGTAGCGGGAGGTGTGGGTCCAGGTGTGGGCCTGCTCGAACAGGGTTCTCCGGCGCGTCTCCTCCTCGCGCTGGGCCGCCGCGAGCCGGCTCCTGTCGGTCACGTCGAGCAGGAACCCCGCCGCCCCGCGGGGCCGGCCGTCCGGCGCGTGGTACACCGTGCCGCGGGTCGACAGGATGCGCAGCGATCCGTCCGGGCGCGTGACGCGGATCGTGTGATCGCCCAGCCGGCCCTCCTGCCGGATCTGCCCGGGCGTCTCGACGGCCGGCCGGTCCTCCGGATGGATCAGGGCGTGGAGCAGCCCGTAATCGGGCCGGATGGCGCCGGGTTCGAGGCCGAGGAGGGCGTAGAGGCCGGGGGACCAGATCTGCTCGCCGGTCGCGAAGACCCACTCCCAGGTGCCGGCGAGACCGCAGGTTTCGATCAGGAGCATGAACTCCCGCGACGCGAAGGCCAGACTCTCGGCATCCATTGCGCGGCGGCTCCATCATCCCTCGGTCCGGGGCTTCCGGAAACTCCCTGGATCTAGACTAACGTAGGATGAAGTCCACGGTGAAGCTCCCTGATCGTTCGGGCTGCGCTGCCGGCCTCCTCGACCAATCCGGTCTCGACCGGCCGGGGCCGGGCCGCCCGCCGGCGCGCGGCACGGCCGGCGGTCTCGCATCCTCGTTTTCCGGTCAGGCTTTCCGCAGCAGATGCGCCAGGAGGGCGCGGAGCTGGCCGGGCTTGATCGGCTTGTGGACCAGCTCGCAGCCGGCGGCGCGTACCGCGGCCTCCACTTCGGCGGAATGATCGGCGGTGGCGATGATCGCCGGGATGTCGTGGCCGTGGACGGCGCGCAGCCACGCCACCGTGTCGAGGCCGCAGGCGCCGCCGTCGAGGTGGTAGTCGGCGATGATCGCGTCCGGCCCCCAGGTCGAGCCGGGCATCAGCCGCACGAGGCTCAGGTGGTCGCGGGCCGCCAGGGCGTAGGCGTCCCAGCGCTGGAACAGCCGGGCCAGGGCTTCGAGGGCGGCGCGGTCGTTCTCGATCACCGCGATACGGGCGCCGGTGAGAGTGTTCGGCAGGGCGAGCGGGGCCGCCGGCCGCGGCGGTTCCGGCTCGCAGGCCGGCAGGTGCAGGCTGAAGCGCGAGCCGTGCCCGACCCGCGAGGCGAGCGTCAGGCGATGGTCCAGGGCCGAGGCGGAGCGGCGCACGATGGAGAGGCCGAGGCCCAGCGCGATCTCGCCGTCGACGCTCTCGCGGCCGCCGCGGTGGAACTCCTCGAAGATCAGGTCGCGGTCGGCCTCCGGGATGCCGGATCCAGAATCGACGACGTCGATCCGCACCCCGCCGGCGCGCCGGCGCGCCGCGACCAGCACGCCGCCGGTCCGGGTGTAGCGGATCGCGTTCGAGACCAGGTTCTGGACGATGCGCTGGAGCATCACGACGTCGCTCGACACCCAGGTCTCGCCGGCCCGCACCGACAGGCGCAGGCCCTTGCGGGCGGCGAGCGGGCCGAAGCTCGCCTCGACGCCCGCCAGCACGTCGGCGACCTTCACCGCCCGCTTGGCCGGCTGGACCAGCCCGGCATCGAGCTTGGAGATGTCGAGCAGCGTCTTGATCAGGTCCTCGATGGTCTGGAGCCCGCGCTCGACCTGGCCGACGATGCCGAGAACCTCGCCCCCGAGCGTCATGTCGGCGAGCGCCGAGAGCGACAGCCGGGCGGCGTTGAGGGGCTGGAGCAGGTCGTGGCTCGCCGCGGTGAGGAAGCGGGTCTTCGACCGGTTGGCCCGCTCGGCCTCCTCCTTGGCGGCGGTGAGCGCCCCGTTCGAGCGTTCGAGGCTGCGCATCAGCGCGGTCAGCTCCTCGGTCCTGGCCCGGACCTGCCCCTCCAGGGTGACGGCGGTCTGGAACAGGGCGTAGGCGCTGCCGGGCTGGGAGGTCGAGCGCTCGACCTGGGACATCAGGGCCGCGTTGATGCGCTCCAGCTTCGCGACCCGCCTGCGCAGGGCTTCGGTCCCGTCTCCCGCATCCCCGCCCGGCGGCGCTTCGGGCGCGTCCGTCATGACGGCGCCGGCCGGCCGATCGCGATGCCGGTGAAGGTCTGGTTGAGGTGCATCGAGCGGAACTGCTCGCCGTAGGTCTCGAACCCGACCACGTTGTAGCGCTGGTAGAGGTCGGCGATGCGGTGGCGGACCCGGTGCAGCTCGCCGTCGAGGCGGCGCAGCACGCATTCGAACCCGATCACGAGGTCGAGGCCGCCGAGGCTGGCATCGAGCCGCGCCAGCTCGTCCCGGGTCGCGGCGACGAGGTCCTTCTGGCGCGCCAGGGTCAGCACCACCCCCTCGTCGATGGCGCAGTGGAAGCTCAGCGAGCCGTCCGGGTTGTGATGCCGGATCGAGCGGCAGAAATAGTCGCCGCCGGCCCGGACCACGAGCGGGTTGGCGGCGAAGCTCGACGGCGTCAGCCGGTCCGGCGACAGGCCGAGCGCCGCGGCGTACTCGGCCGCCGCCGGCTCGGCGTTCAGCTCGCGCACCGTGCGCTGCTCGTCGTCGGTCTCGGTCACCACGAACTTGATGCCGGTCGGCTCGAAATTGTCGTTCTTGAAGATCTCGACCGGGAAGTCGCTCTCGACGAGCAGCAGGATCGCGGCCCGGCGATGCACCGCCCCGTCGTGGATCAGGGCGGTGTCGCTGAAGGTCATCTCGTCCCCGGCCGAGCCGCCGACGAGGGGCACGCCGTCGAGGCCCTGCGTCACCGCCGCGATCACCGCCTCCTCGGCGTTGGCGAGGCCGTCGATGAGCGAGATCGCGAAGCGCCGGCCGCCCGGCCCGCCGAGCCCGTCGAGGTCGGAGCGCAGCCGGCGCACCGAGATGGCGGCCCGCTCCGCGTCGAGGTCGCGGATCCGGTCGAGGACGGTGGTGGCGACGCGGAATCCCCGCTGCGGGAACGCCACCGCGACGAGGCCCCGGGCGAGCCCGGCGGTCGGGCTGATCTCCCCCGAGGAGGTGCAGCCGGCGACGCGGATCCCCGGGAAATGCCGGTCCAGCGCGGCGTTGAGCGCCTCCGGGCCGTAGGCCGGCGAGAAGAAGATCAGCAGATGGGCGATCCGCCCCCGGTCGAGCGCGGCGGCGAGGGCTGCCACGGCGGCATCCGCACCGGATTCGTCGGTCCAGGCCGTCTGGATGCCGCACAGGTGCGAGCACGTGCGCGTGCTCTGCGCCACGGTGTGCCTCCCCTCGATCCCGCTGTTGCGGCGGGACGCGCCGCGCGGGTGGGGCGCATTATGAGGCGTGGTCGCAGCCGGTGCAACGGCGCCCGGTCGAAAGCATCGCCCTCCGGGCGACCCCTGAACGGTCGCCGAAGCCATCGCCCCGGTCGTCGCCCGGAGCGAGTGCGCCGGCTGCATCGGGGCTCCCTCGGGCCCACGCCGGCGCGCAGGCGCAGCCGGTGCGGCGACTGCGCCTGCGCTGGGGAACGGGGCGGCGATCGCCCCCGCGATCCGTCGGGCCCGCCGCGTGATGCACGCCCGCCGTGATGCCGGTCCCGGTCCCGTCCGTTGCGCGGCGACGCTTCCCCCGACCGCCGACGGCTGCGACGATAGGACTGCGTGGGGCGGGCAGCCTATTGGACCAAGGTGCAGGCCGGGTCGGGTCGGCAGTATGGTTTACATCCATTCCAAGTTTCGCCGGCCGTACCAAAGCACAGTGGATGAGGGCGTAGCTGTCATGCTACCCCGTCGCGGCCGCCGGATACATGGAACGACTTGTTGCATGGAACGACTTTGGGACGCTGCCGGGATCGGTGGTCATGCGGTGCGCCAGGGAAGATCGATGATGACGATGCAGGACGGAGCACGATGGTGGGATTGACCCGCCCGGCCGGGCAGGTGTCTGCTTCCCGCGGGAGGATTCCGGACGACGATCCGGTCCCCGCCGTGGAGGGAGCGGACATGCACCTGATGATCGTCGACGATCACCCGTTGTTCCGCGAGGCCCTGATCAGCGCGGTTCGCCTCGCCTTCCCGGAGGCGGAGATCGGGGAGGCCGACGGCATCGAGACCGCCTGCGAGGCGTTGTCCCGCGCCCGTTCCGTCGATCTCACCCTGCTCGACCTGACCATGCGCGGCGTCAACGGCTTCGACGGGCTGATCGCGATCCGCACCCGCTTCCCACGCATCCCGATCCTCGTCGTCTCCGGGCTCGACGACCCGCGCATCGTGCGCGAGGCCCTCGATCACGGCGCCGCCGGCTTCGTGCCCAAGGCCGCCGCCAAGGCCGTGCTGACCCAGGCGATCACCGACGTCCTCGGCGGCGCGATCTTCGTGCCGGACGCCCTCCTGGCCGAGCCGGGCGCGGCGGCCCCGCGCGGCAGCAAGCCGCCGATCGCCCAGCGCATCGCCGAACTGACGCCGCAGCAGGTCCGCGTCCTGCTGATGATCCGCCAGGGCAAGCTCAACAAGCAGATCGCCCACGAGCTCGGAGTGGGCGATTCCACCGTCAAGGCGCACGTCTCGGAGATCCTGCGCAAGCTCGGCGTCATCAGCCGGACTCAGATCGTCATCGAGACCGCCAATCTCGACTACGATCGCATCCTCTCGGATCTTCCCGCCAGCTGACCGCTCCGGCACCGGCCCGCGCAACGATCTGTCGCGGCGGCCGTCTTTCGCGACGGAATCGGACTTTATGATGAGTTGAAACGCGTCCATGATGGCGGAAAGACCGGCCTGCCGGCGTGCGGGCCGGCATCTGCCGCGGGGAGTGACGCGCAATGACGGCCATCAGCAGACACGGGCCCTGGGCCCTGGTAGGGGCGCTCGGCGCCGCCGCCCTCGCGGTGGTGGCGACCAACCGCGGCGAGAGCGTCAACGCTCTCTGGATCGTCGTCGCGGCGGTCTCGGTCTACCTGATCGCCTACCGCTACTACTCGCTCTACATCGCCGGGCGGGTGATGAAGCTCGACCCGGACCGGGCCACCCCGGCGCAACGCCACAACGACGGGCTCGACTACGTCCCGACCGACAAGTACGTCCTGTTCGGCCACCACTTCGCCGCCATCGCGGGCGCCGGCCCGCTGGTCGGCCCGGTGCTCGCCGCGCAGATGGGCTACCTGCCGGGCCTGCTGTGGATCCTCGCCGGCGTCGTGCTCGCCGGCGCGGTGCAGGACTTCATGGTCCTGTTCGTCTCGATGCGCCGCGACGGCCGCTCGCTCGGCGAGCTGATCCGGGCCGAGCTCGGCACGATTCCCGGCGTCATCGCGCTGTTCGGCGCCTTCCTGATCATGGTCATCATCCTGGCGGTGCTGTCGCTGATCGTCGTCAAGGCGCTCGCCGAGAGCCCGTGGGGCACCTTCACCGTCATGGCGACGATCCCGATCGCGCTGCTGATGGGCGTGTACTCGCGCTGGATCCGCCCGGGTAAGATCGGCGAGGTCTCGATCCTCGGCTTCGTCCTGCTGATGCTCGCGATCATCCTCGGCCAGAACGTCGCCGAGAACCCGACGCTGGCCGCGATGTTCACCTTCACCGGCACGCAATTGTGCTGGATGCTGATCGGCTACGGCTTCGTCGCCTCGATCCTGCCGGTCTGGCTGCTGCTCGCCCCGCGCGACTACCTCTCGACCTTCCTCAAGATCGGCACCATCGTCGGGCTGGCGCTCGGCATCCTGGTGCTGGCGCCCCACCTCCAGATGCCGGCGGTGACGAAGTTCGTCGACGGCACCGGCCCGGTCTGGTCGGGCAGCCTGTTCCCGTTCCTGTTCATCACCATCGCCTGCGGCGCGGTCTCGGGCTTCCACAGCCTGATCTCGTCGGGCACCACCCCGAAACTGATCGACAACGAGGTCAACGCCCGCTTCATCGGCTACGGCGGCATGCTGATGGAATCCTTCGTCGCCGTGATGGCGCTGGTCGCCGCCAGCGTCATCGATCCCGGCGTCTACTTCACCATGAACTCGCCCGCGGCCGTCGTCGGCACCACGCCGGAGAGCGCCGCCGCGGCGGTGACCGCGATGGGCTTCGCCATCACGCCCGACACGATCGCCCAGACCGCCGCGGACGTGGGCGAGCACAGCATCATCTCGCGCGCCGGCGGCGCCCCGACCCTCGCGGTCGGCATGGCCCACATCATCTCGAACGTCATCGGCGGCAAGACCATGATGGCGTTCTGGTACCACTTCGCGATCCTGTTCGAGGCGCTGTTCATCCTCACGGCGGTCGATGCCGGGACCCGGGCCGGGCGCTTCATGCTCCAGGACCTCATCGGCGTCGCGGTGCCGGCGTTCAAGGACACCGCCTCGTGGGGGCCGAGCATCATCGCGACCGGCATCTGCGTCGCCGCCTGGGGCTTCTTCCTCTACCAGGGCGTCACCGATCCGCTCGGCGGCGTGAACACCCTGTGGCCGCTGTTCGGCATCTCCAACCAGATGCTGGCGGCGATCGCGCTCACGCTGTGCACCGTCGTGATCTTCAAGATGAAGCGCGAGCGCTACGCCTGGATCACGGTCGTGCCGACCGTCTGGCTCATCGCCTGCACCATGACGGCGGGCCTCCTGAAGGTGTTCTCGGCCGATCCGCGGGTCGGGTTCCTCGCGCACGCCGACCGCTACGCCGCGGCTCTCGCCGAGAACCGGGTGCTGGCTCCGGCCAAGAACCTCGACCAGATGCGCCAGATCGTGTTCAACGACCGCATCGACGCGGTGCTGGCGCTGATGTTCGTCGCCGTCGTGGTGGCGATCGTGGTGTTCGGCGTGATGGCCTGCCTCAAGGCGTACCGGGCCGACCGCTGGACCGCGCTGGAGGCCGATGCCCGCGCCGTCCCGGTTCCGGCGGAGTGAGGGCGCGATGGCTTCCGCCGAGACCCTGCGCGAGCGCTGGAAGACGCTCGCCCGATGCGTCTGCGACGGGGCGCGGCTGATGGTCGGCCAGGGCAATTACGACGCCTACGCCGACCACATCCGCCGCACCCACCCCGACCGCGAGCCGATGACCCCGACGGAGTTCTTCCGCGAGCGCCAGAACGCCCGGTTCGGCGTCGGCGGCCGCGGCGGCTTCCGCTGCTGCTGACGCGGGGGACGACGCCTCGCGATTGCCGACGCGGATGCCTCCCGGACTCCGCGTCGCAGCCCGCGTGAAAACCCGGCGGGGCCGCCTCGAGCGGCCCGGCCGGGGCCCGACCGCCGGCCCCCGGCCTGCCGTTGCGGGAATGCCGCGCGGACGAAAAATGGCGGGCCCGATCCGGAACCGATCAAGACTTCGTCATATCAGCACGTCTTCTCGCCTGAGCGGCCACGCTGCTGTCGTATTTCGGTAAACCCGGCCTTAATCAGGGCTGAGCCGGAAGCATGGCGGTTGCGCGGGATCATCACGGCTGTTCCGCGGATCGGGGTGTTAGGTTGAAGACCAACCCGCCTCAACGCAGTGCAGCCCCGTGGCCACCCTCGCCCCCGCCCTTCCCGCCGTCGTCCTGCCCCGCGCCGCCCGCTCCGCCTCCCCGGCGGAGACGCCGATCCTCGGCATCGGCCTCGTGGTGCTCTCCACCGTCTTCCTGTCCACCTCCGACACCACCGCGAAGGTTCTCGCCGGCTCCCTGCACGGTCTCGAGATCGCGTGGCTGCGCTACATCGGCTACCTCGCCGTGATGCTGGTCGCGGCCGGGCTGCGCAGCACCCGCGGGCACCCGCCGCTGCGCACCAGCCGCCCCGGCCTTCAGGTCCTGCGCGGCACCTGCATCGTCGGCTCGGCGGCCCTGTTCCTCACCGGCCTGCGCGTCCTGCCCATCGCCGAGGCGACGGCGCTCGGCTTCGTGGCGCCGGTCTTCGTCACCGGCCTGTCGATCGTGTTCCTCGGCGAGAAGGTCGGGCTGCGGCGCTGGATCGCCGCCCTGGTCGGCCTGTGCGGCGTGATCATCATCATGCGGCCGGGCACCGGGGCGTTCCAGGCCGCCGCCCTGCTGCCGATCGGCTCGGCCCTGTTCTGGGCCGGCGCCCTGGTCGCCACCCGCAAGATCAACGGCTACGACGCGCCGCAGACCACGATGACCTGGTCGGCCGTGGTCGGCTTCGTGCTGCTGTCCTGCGCCGTCCCGTTCGTGTGGACGACGCCGAGCCTGGAGCAGGTCGGAATCGGCATGATGATCGGCGTGATCTCGACCGCCGGCCACTGGATCATCACCATCGCCTACCGCCACGCCCCGGCCTCGACCCTGGTGCCGTTCTCCTACAGCCAGATCGTCTGGGCGGCGGTTCTCGGCTTCGTGGTCTTCGGCACCGTGCCGGACATCTATGTCGGCCTCGGCGTCACCGTGATCGCGGCGAGCGGCCTCTACACCGCCCACCGCGAGCGGCTCAGCCGCCGGCCGGCCGCGCTGGCCACTCGCTGAGGCGAACGACACCGCGACGACGTGGAAGGCCCGCCACCGGCGGGCCTTCTCGCGTTCCGGCCCACCTCGCCGCGAGGCAGATGACGAAGGGCTCAGCCCGGGGCCGCGGCAGGCGGGCCACACTTCCAAGATCCGCCCCCCGCCGCTAAGGGTCTCGCCTCCCCCGTCGCCGGAACCGCGGAGTGCCCATGCCGACCATCACCCAGCGCATCGCCAACGAACTCGGCGCGCAGGAATGGCAGGTCAAGGCGGCGGTGGACCTGCTCGACGGCGGCTCGACGGTGCCGTTCATCGCCCGCTACCGCAAGGAGGCGACCGGCACCCTCGACGACGCCCAGTTGCGCACCCTGGAAGAGCGTCTCGGCTACCTGCGCGAGCTGGAGGAGCGCCGCAAGGCGGTGCTCGACAGCATCGAGGCCCAGGGCAAGCTCGACGCGGGGCTGAAGGGCCAGATCCTCGCCGCCGAGACCAAGGCGCGGCTCGAGGACCTCTACCTGCCCTACAAGCCCAAACGCCGCACCAAGGCGCAGATCGCCCGCGAGGCCGGGCTCGGGCCGCTCGCCGAGGACCTGCTCGCCCGGCCCGAGCGCGAGCCCCGCACCGCCGCCGGCGCCTTCGTGAGCGAGGAGAAGGGCGTCGCGACGCCGGAGGCCGCCCTGGAGGGCGCCCGCGCGATCCTGGTCGAGCGCTTCGCCGAGAACGCCGAACTGGTCGGCCAGCTCCGCGAGACCTTCTGGAAGGGCGGCCGCGCCACGTCTTCGGTGCGCGAGGGCAAGGCCGAGGCGGGCGCGAAGTTCAGCGACTACTTCGACTTCGCCGAGCCGCTGACCCGCCTGCCCTCGCACCGGGTGCTCGCGCTGTTCCGCGGCGAGAAGGAGGAGGTGCTCGACCTGCGCCTCGACGACACCCCGGCCAACGCCGACCCCAAGGCGCCGAGCCTGTACGAGGGCCGCATCGCCCTGACCTACGGCATCCGCGACGCGGGCCGGCCCGGCGACCGCTGGCTCGCCGAGACCGTGCGCTGGGCCTGGAAGACCAAGCTGCGGCTGTCGATCGAACTCGACCTGCGCGCCCGCCTGTGGGAGGCCGCCGAGGAGGAGGCGGTGCGGGTCTTCGCCGGCAACCTGCGCGACCTGCTGCTCGCCGCCCCCGCCGGCGCCCGCCCGACGCTGGGCCTCGATCCGGGCTACCGCACCGGCGTCAAGGTCGCGGTGGTGGATGCCACCGGCAAGGTCGTGGCGACCGACACGGTCTACCCGCACGAGCCGCGCCGCGACTGGACCGGCGCGCTGGTGACGCTGGCCAGGCTCTGCCGGGCCCACCGCGTCGAGCTGGTCGCGATCGGCAACGGCACCGCCTCGCGCGAGACCGACCGGCTCGCCGCCGAGCTGATCGCCGGGCAGCCGGAGCTGAGGCTCACCAGGGTGATGGTCTCGGAGGCCGGCGCCTCGGTCTACTCGGCCTCGGCCTATGCCAGCCAGGAGCTGCCCGGCCTCGACGTGTCCCTGCGCGGCGCGGCTTCGATCGCCCGCCGGCTCCAGGACCCGCTCGCCGAACTGGTGAAGATCGAGCCGCGCTCGATCGGCGTCGGCCAGTACCAGCACGACCTCGCCGGCGGAAAGCTGTCGCGATCCCTCGACGCGGTGGTGGAGGATTGCGTCAACGGCGTCGGGGTCGACGTCAACACCGCCTCGGCCCCGCTGCTGGCCCGGGTCTCCGGCCTGTCCGAGCGCGTCGCTCACAACGTCGTGACCCACCGCGACGCCAACGGGCCGTTCCGCAGCCGCGCGGGCCTGAAGAAGGTCGCCGGCCTCGGGCCGAAGGCGTTCGAGCTGTCGGCGGGCTTCCTGCGCATCACCGGCGGCGACGATCCCCTCGACGCGTCGGGCGTCCACCCGGAAGCCTACCCGGTGGTGCGCCGCATCCTCGCGGCGACGAAGAGCGACATCCGCGCGGTGATCGGCAACGGCGCGGTGCTGAAGGGGCTGAACCCGAAGCAGTTCACCGACGAGACCTTCGGTTTGCCGACCGTCACCGACATCCTGGCCGAGCTGGAGAAGCCGGGGCGCGATCCGCGCCCGAGCTTCAGGACCGCGACCTTCCAGGAGGGCGTGGAGAAGGTCTCGGATCTCCGGCCCGGCATGGTGCTGGAGGGCGTCGTCACCAACGTCGCGGCCTTCGGCGCCTTCGTCGATGTCGGCGTCCACCAGGACGGCCTCGTCCACATCTCGGCGCTCGCCAACACCTTCGTGAAGGACCCGCGCGCGGTCGTGAAGCCCGGCGACGTGGTCCGGGTGAAGGTTCTGGAGGTCGACGTGCAGCGCAAGCGGATCTCGCTGTCGATGCGTCTCGACGACGAACCCGGAGCGCGGGCGCCGCGGGAGGAGCGGCGGCCGGCCGGTCCCCGCGAGCGCGAGGCGCCGCGCCGCGAGGCTCCCCGGCGCGAAGCTCCGGCCGCGGGCGGCGACGGCGCGATGGCCGAGGCGCTGCGGCGTGCCGGCCTCGACCGGCAGACCCGGCGCTGAGCGGTGCGGGGATCAGAGGAGCGGTACACTCGGACCCTCCCCCCTCTGCGGGGGAGGGCGGCGAGTGGAGTGAGCGCAGCGGAACGTAGTCCCGCCGAGAGGGGAACGCGACGCTTCAAGACGTGGTGCCCTTCACCGATGTCGCGACCTTTCCGGAAGCGGCGTCCCCTCTCGCGGGACTTCGTCCCGGCTCGCCCGGCCTCTGCTGGGCACCCTCCTCCGCAGAGACACGGCTGTCCGGGAAGAAGCAGACCCGCCTCCCCCCTCTCCCGAGTGGGAGAGGGGCTGGGGGATCGAAGATCCTGCGTGAGGGTGGCTCGGCCTCAGAATCAAGCACTCACGATCAAGCCGTGCAGCTCGACGCTTGGTGTTTCACCCGGAACCCGGGCCACCCTCACCCCTCCCCCTCTCCCACTGGGGAGAGGGGATCCCGAGCCTGATTTTCCAGGGAAATTTCTCCGGGCAGCCCCGCCTCCGGAAGGGGAGAGTCTGGCCGTGGCGACCTTCATCGGCGGATGACCCTCATCTTCCCCGACCACCCGTCCTTCGACGTCCTGTGCTTCGAGAGCGCGATGCCGGGGACAGCCACGGCACTCGCGACCCTGGCGCGGCACCCCGCCGACGCGGCGGCGATCCTGCGCGCGCTGGCCACGGGGAAGCGGGTGCGCGCCCACAACCTCGCCACGGCGCTCCTCGGCGCCGCACCGCGCTGGCGCTGCCCCGCCCCGGCCGCCGCGGCCGCCCCCGAGCCGCATCCCGACGTCACCGTGCTGACGCCGGATGCCCTGCGTCAAGGTGGGTCCGGCCGGGCCGGAATCGTCCTTCTCACCGCCCCCGGCCACACCCTTCTTCCCGGGACCCCCGCCCGGGTGGCCGCGACCTTCGCGGCAGAGCCGGCCGTGCAGGCGCTCTACGGCGACGCCGTCGCCATCGACCGCACCGGCCGCCCGCTGCCGCTGCTGCGGACGGCCTTCGACCCGGATTTCCTGCGGGCGATCGACACCATCGGCCCGGTCGCGGCGTTCCGGAGCGACGCGCTCGAGCGTCTCGGCGGGGTGCCGGCCGACCTGCCGGGGCTGGAGGCCGCCGGCCTGCTGCTGCGGCTCGCGGCGGCCGAGGGCGAGGGGGCCGTGCGCCACGTGCCGGCCGTCCTCTCGCTCTGGCGTCCCTGGGAGGCCCCGGACCCGGTCCCGCCCGACGCCGTCCTGGCGGCCCGGCTGCGCCTCGCCGGAGCGCCGGCCGAGACCGGTCCCGGCGGCGTGCTCGCCCTGCGGCGTCCCCTCCCTGCCGCGATACCGGCGGTCAGCCTGATCGTGCCGACCCGCGACCGGGTCGACCTGCTGCGCACCTGCCTCGACAGCCTGGTCGCCCGCACCGACTGGCCCGAGCGCGAGATCATCGTCTGCGACAACGACAGCCGCGAGCCCGGGACGCACGCGTATCTCCGCGAACTGGAACGAGGCGGAATCGCCCGGGTCGTGCCCTGTCCCGGACCGTTCAACTTCGCGGCGATGAACAACCGGGCGGCGGAGGAGGCCCGCGGTGGGCTCCTCGCCTTCGTCAACAACGACGTCGAGGCGATCCATCCCGACTGGCTCGCCCGGATGGCGCGGGAGGCCCTGCGGCCGGAGGTCGGGGCGGTGGGGGCGAAGCTCCTCGACGCCGAGGGCCGCATCCAGCACGGCGGGATCGTGCTCGGCGCCGGCGGCCTCGTCACCCACGCCCACCGGCATTGTCCGGGCGAGGCACCGGGCTACCTGCACCGCCTGCGGGCGACCCACCGGGTCTCGGCGGTCACCGCGGCCTGCCTCGTGGTGGAGGCGAGGAAGTTCCGGGAGGTCGGCGGCTTCGACGCCGACGCCTTCGCGGTCGACTTCAACGACGTCGACCTGTGCCTGCGCCTCGACCGGGCCGGCTACCGCAGCCTGATGGTGCCGGGCGCCGTGCTGCACCACCGCGAGGCGGCGAGCCGGCGCTGGACTCCCGCGGCGCGGGAGCGGCATGCGGGAGAGGTCGAGCGGCTGCGCCGGCGCTGGGGCGAGGCGCTGGCCGCCGACCCGTGGTATCCCGCCGGCTTCGACCGGCGCTACGGCGGTTACCTGCGTGTTATACGATAATCCGATTGATCGCTTCGCGATGCGGATTTCGGCTTCGCTCAGGCGCCGCGCGGGCCGAAGATACGGTTTCTGAACGGATCGTTCAGAAACCGTATTACTCCACCAGCGCCCCGTAGACGAGGTTCTTGAACAGGAAGCGGGTCTTCTGCCGCGTGCTCGGACCGGCCGACAGGAAGATGGCGACGATCCCCTCCTTGCGGTCGACGGTGAAGCTGGTGCCGCCGGCACCGGCCCACATCGCGTCGCCCTTCGAGCCCGGGACCCAGGCCCCGCCCTCGTCGAGGCGCACGCCCCAGCCGAGGCCGAAGCCGTAGCCCGGGCCGGTGGTCGGGAGCGGCGAGCCTTCGACCCCCTGGAGGTGGTTCGACAGCATGAACTCGACCGATTCCCGCGACAGGATCCGCACGCCGTCGAGGACGCCGCCATTCGCCACCATCTGGGCGAAGCGGAAGTAGTCCGGCGCCGTGATGACCGCGCCCGCCCCGCCGTGGACGTAGCGCCTGCCCGGATCCTGCTCGCTGCGGGCGAGCTTCCACAGGCCGGCCTTGAGCGGGTCGGAATCGTAGGCGTCGGCGAAGCGCGCGGCCTGTTCGGGCCGGAGCTGGAAGCTGGTCTCGGTCATGCCCAGCGGCTTGAAGATCGTCTCGTCGAGGTAGAGGTCGAGGCGCTTGCCCGCCACCTTCTCGACCACGAGGCCGAGCATGTCGGTGGCGACGGAGTATTCCCAGCGCGTCCCCGGCTCGTAGGCGAGCGGGATCGCGGCGAGGCGCTTGACGAACTCCTCGTTGGAGAGGTCGGCGTCGAGGCTCTCGACGTCGGCCTTCTCGTAGGCTTCCTTCATCTCCGGGAACGGCGCGGTGCCCGCGTAGGTGAAGCCGGCGGTGTGGCGGATCAGGTCCCAGATCAGGATCGGGCGCTTGGCCGGCATCGCGACGCGGCTGGTGCGGCCGCGCTCGTCGCGCACCTCCTGGTAGACCTTCATGTCCTTGAATTCGGGGAAGTACTGCGCGAGCGGGTCGCGCAGGCCGAGCCTGCCCTGCTCCATCAGCGCGATGGCGGCGACCGAGACGATCGGCTTCGTCATCGAGAAGCCGCGGAACGCCGCGTCGCGGGTCATCGGCTTCGTCTTCGCCGAGTCGAGGAAGCCGTGCGCCTCGAGATGCACGATCCTGCCGTTGCGGGCGATCAGCGTCACCGCCCCCGGGACCGTGCCCTGCTCGATCTCCTGCTTCATCACCGGAGCGATGCGCGCCAGCCGTTCGGTCGAGAAACCCTCCTGCGTCGCCGTGTCGGCGGCGGAGGCCGGCCCGGCCCAGACCAGGATTGCGAGCGCGAGCGAAGCCGCGCGCGTGGCGTTGCGCATGTGGTGTCTCCTCCCTTTTGGCCCAGCATAAGCGGAGCCCGCCGGGAGGGCCAGACGGCCGCAGCGCGACTCAGGCAGCCGGCGCCGTCCTCTCGCAGGCCGAGGCCAGCGCCCGCTCCAGCACCGGGAACACCCGCGGATCGCCCATCTGGGCGACGTTGAAGCGCATGAGGCCGGAGGCGGTCTGGGACACGCTGAACACGTCGCCCGGCGCGAGCACGACCCCCTCGCGCAGGGCGGAGCGGGCCAGGGCGGCGGCGTCGCCTCCCTCGGGCAGGCGGCACCAGAGGTAGAAGCCGCCGCGCGGCATCAGCCACGGCCGGATGCCGAGGGGGTCGAGCCGCGCCGCGACCTCGCGCCGGGCCCCGGCGAGGCGCCGGCGCAGGGCGTCGAGGTGCTTGCGGTAGCCGCCGTCGCCGAGGACGCCGAGGACCAGGGCGGCGGCGACCGGGCTGACGCCGCCGAAGCTCGTGGCGACCTGAAGGTCGACCAGCGCCTCGATCCAGTCCGGCCGCGCCGCGACGTAGCCGCAGCGCACGGAGGCCGAGAGGGTCTTCGAGAAGCTGCCGATGCGGATCACCCGGGCGAGCCCGTCGAGAGCCGCGAGGCGCGGCGACGGGTCGGGCTCGAACTCGGCGAAGATGTCGTCCTCGACGATCGTCACGTCGTGCGCCGCGGCGGCGTTGAGCACCCGGTGGGCGACCGCCGGCGAGAGCGTCGCGCCGGTCGGATTGTGGAGCGCCGAATTGGTGAGGTAGAGCCGCGGGCGGTGCGCCGCCACGGCCTCGGCGAAGCGATCGGGATCGGGCCCGGACGCGGTGTGGGGCACGCCGACGATCCCGACCCGGTGGGCGCGCAGCAGCGCCTGGAAGTTGAAGTAGCCGGGGTCGTCGATCAGCACCGTGTCGCCGGGGCGCAGCAGGAAGCGGCAGATCAGGTCGATCGCCTGCGTGCCCGAGCCGGTGAGGAGGATCTGGTCGGGGCCGACGTCGAGCCCCTCTTCGGCGAACCCGCGCGCCAGCAGGCGACGCAGGGCGAGGGGCCCGCGGGTGGAGCCGTAATAGGCCAGCACGGCGTCGTCGGCCCGGGCGAGTCCGCGGGCGGCGCGGCGGAGCGCGGCGTTCGGCATCCACTCCGCCGGGAGCCAGCCGCAGCCCGGCTTCGGCATCGCCGCGTCGGCGTCGAGGGACTGGCGCGAGACCCAGAACGGGTCGAGGGCGCGGTCGAGCCTCGGCCCGATCTCCGCCAGGGCGAGCGGCGGCACCGGGCCGGAGGCGTAGAAGCCCGAGCCCGGCCGCGAGCGGATCAGTCCCTCGGCGGCGAGGCGGTCATAGGCCTCGACGACCGTCGAGGGCGAGACGTGCAGGCTGGCGGCCAGCCCGCGGATCGAGGGCAGCTTCTCGCCCGGGACCAGCGCGCGGCTCGCCATGCGGCGGCGGATCGTCTCCATCACCATTCCGGTGCGGGTGCCCGGATCGTCGCTCATCGGCCGGCTCCGGCAGTGCAGGCGGCATGCGTACGGGTCTGTGCACCCATACGGTTCGGCCAAACCGTACCGGACCGTGCCTGTCGCCGCCAGCCGGAGCCGCGCTACCGCTCGGTCGGATGCCGGGCGAGGATCGCATGCAACGGACGACGGACGGGTGGGGCAGCGGCCTCCTCGGGGTGGTAATCTTCAGCGGCTCGCTGCCGGCGACGCGGGTGGCGGTCGGCGGCTTCACCCCGCTGTTCCTGACCTCGGCGCGGGCGGTGATCGCCGCCCTCCTCGGCGCGCTGCTGCTGTGGGCCTTGCGGCAGCGCCGCCCGGGGCGGGGCGACCTCGTCTCGCTCGCCATCGTGGCGCTCGGCGTGGTGGTGGGCTTCCCGCTCCTGACCGCGATGGCGCTCCAGCACGTCACCTCGGCGCATTCGATCGTCTTCATCGGCCTCCTGCCGCTCGCCACCGCGCTGTTCGGAGTGCTGCGCGGCGGCGAGCGCCCGCGGCCGGCCTTCTGGCTGTTCTCCGGCCTCGGCAGCCTGACCGTCGCCGGATTCGCCCTGGCGCAGGGCGGGGCCGGGGCACTCACCGGCGACGTGCTGATGGTGGCGGCGATCCTGCTCTGCGGCCTCGGCTACGCCGAGGGGGCGGCCCTGTCGCGCCGCCTCGGCGGCTGGCAGGTGATCTCCTGGGCGCTGCTGCTGGCCGCGCCCGTGATGGCGGCCCTGGCGCTGGCGACGTGGCCCGGCGGCTGGGGTGGAATCGCGGCGCCGGCCTGGCTCGGCCTCGCCTACGTCTCGGTGTTCAGCATGCTGGTCGGGTTCGTGTTCTGGTATCGCGGGCTGGCGCTCGGCGGCATCGCGGGCGTCGGGCAGTTGCAACTGCTGCAGCCGTTCTTCGGGCTGGCGCTGGCCGCCCTGCTGCTCGGCGAGCCGGTCGCCCCGGCGATGGTCGCGGTGGCCGGCCTCGTCGTGCTCTGCGTCGCGGGTGCCAAGCGCTTCGCCTGACGAGCGCTCGGCCTGAAACGAGAACGGGGCCCCGAGGGCCCCGCTTCGTCGTCCGGGTCCGTGCGTCGGCTCACTGCACCAGACGCGGGCCGCCGGTCTGGATCTTCTCGTTCTCGCCGACGATCCCGAGACGGCGGGCGACCTCGGTGTAGGCTTCGATCAGGCCGCCGAGATCCTTGCGGAAGCGATCCTTGTCGAGCTTGTCCTGGCTCTTGATGTCCCACAGGCGGCAGGAATCCGGGGAGATCTCGTCGGCGACGACGATGCGCATCATGTCGCCTTCCCAGAGCCGGCCGGTCTCGATCTTGAAGTCGACGAGGCGGATGCCGACGCCGAGGAAGAGGCCGGACAGGAAGTCGTTGACCCGGATCGCCAGGGCCATGATGTCGTCGATCTCCTGCGGCGTCGCCCAGCCGAAGGCGGTGATGTGCTCCTCCGACACCATCGGGTCGTTGAGCTGGTCGTTCTTGTAGTAGAACTCGATGATCGAGCGCGGGAGCTGGGTGCCCTCCTCCAGGCCGAGCCGGGTCGCGAGCGAGCCGGCGGCGACGTTGCGCACCACCACTTCGAGCGGGATGATCTCGACCTCGCGGATGAGCTGCTCGCGCATGTTCAGCCGACGGATGAAGTGCGTCGGCACGCCGATGTCGTTGAGGTGCTGGAACACGAACTCGGAGATCCGGTTGTTCAGCACGCCCTTGCCGTCGATCACCTCGTGCTTCTTGGCGTTGAAGGCGGTCGCGTCATCCTTGAAGTGCTGGATGAGCGTGCCGGGCTCGGGACCCTCGTAGAGGACCTTCGCCTTGCCCTCGTAGATGCGACGGCGGCGATTCATAGGCGTGTACCGTGGTTTGAGAAAGTCCATGGGGGCCGTGGCTCCTGGCGACGTGTGGGACCCGCGGCGCGGCGACCCGGGACCGGGTCGGGCAGGGAACGCCTCGATAGGGAGCATCCCGGCAGCCGGCCCGCAAAGTACCCGAAGCCCGAAATCATTACAATGTGTTAGCCCCAGTGCGGCGGGAGCGGGGCCCACGCGGTTCGGCCCGGGCTGTCGCAGGTCGGTTGATGCGGCGGCATATGGCGGGAGAGTGCGGCGGTTTCAAGAAAGCGCGGGCGGTCCGTCGCCGGCGCATCCCGGAGGCGGATCCGCGCCGGCGGGCGCCGGGCCCGGCCTCAGAACAGGCCGTCGACCACCTCGATCCCGCCGCCGCGGTTGAGGGTGTGGAGGCCGTCCCGCGCCCACGGTCCTCCGGGCCTCAGGATCGTCTCCAGGCTCTGCCTGTACTCGGTCGGGGTGAGGCGGTCGACGCGGCACAGCGAGAGGGCGGAGCCGTAGCCGTCGCTGCCGTCCTGGGCCGGGCGCCAGAGCCGGCCGCCCTTGCGGAACAGGGCGCCCCCGGGCCGGGCGGCGCGCAGGTCGACGACGACCGGGTTCTGCGGGTGCGGCGTCCACGGTCCGAACAGGTCCGGTGCGCTGAACAGGCTCAGGGTGTCGCGGACGGAGGATTGCCAGGGATGGGTGCAGGCGAACATCCACCACGTTCCGTCCGTGCGCGTCAGGGTGACGTCGGCGGCCGCGATGTCGTCGAGGAGGATCGCGACGCGCTCCCAGCGGTCCGGCAGCCGCGCCGCCCGGTAGAGCTCGACCCGGCGGCAGGCCGCGCTCTCCGGAATCATGTAGTGGGCGCCGGCATGGGTGAAGACGAACGGGTAGGAGAGGTGGTGCGGCTCCTCGATCACCGGCCGCGGCGTGCCGATCCGGCCGTCCCCGTCGATCTCGGCGACGGAGATCAGGCCCTTGCTGCTGGCGTAGCCGTATTCCTCGACGAACAGGAAGCGCCGTCCCGCCCCGGTCAGGATGAACGGGTCGGCGTAGTAGCGCCCGCCGTCGTCGGGGAGCAGGGCGTAGCCGCCCGCCGGGATCCGCCCGGTGTGGCCGGTGTCGTCGGCCTCGGTGCTCAGCGGGCGCCAGCCGACGCGCCAGCGCGGCGCCGTCGTGCACAGGCGGGTGAGGCGGTCGGCGAGTTTCGAGGCGACCGCTCGCGCCAGGAAGGCGCCGACCGCGACCGGTCCCGATCCGCCCGCCCGGGATGCCGCCACGTCCCCGCTCCGCGGGCCCGATACGGGTCTCGGACGATGAGTTCCGAAATCTGCATCGTCGGCCCGCGCGGCGGAGCCGGAGGCTCCGCGCACCCCGGCGAGGCCGATTTCCGCATCGCGGCGCGATGGCTCTGCGATCGCCGCGATCCCGCCGGGATCGTCCGGAGCGATCGATCGAAAATCGCATGACGGCCGCTGCGCCTCGGCGAGGCACAGGCTGAGGACGGTGCTGAACACCCGGTTGAGGCAGCGGGTCAGGACGGTGCGGGATTCGACCGCCGGGAGCAGATCCGCCCCCGATCGCCGCGCGCTGCCGGCGATGCGCAGCCGCACCGGCGCGTCGCCCAGGAGGGCGCCGATCAGGGCGTCGTCGCCCGCCAGGCCGCCGTAGAGGGGCCGGATGCAGGACCCGTCCGCCTCGCCGCCGGTGAGATCGATCACGAGGTCGGGCGGGTCGGCGGACGGGTCCGCCCACGCCGCCCGGACGTCCCGCGGGTCGAGGAGGTCTGCCGCCTGCTCGCCGTGCAGGCGGTAGACCTGCCGTTCGAGGGAGAGCAGGAGGCGCAGCGCCGCCGGCAGCGGGCGCCCGGGCCCGAACGCCACCGCGACCTCGCCGGTCCCGGCGCGGCTCAGGGACTCCAGCAGCCAGACCTGCCAGCGCCAGATCCGCCGAGGGTCGAGCCGGACCACCACCCGGCGGGCCGGGCGCTCCGTTTCCGCGGGACGCACGAGGCTCGTCGGCAGCATGGCGGTGGGATCCGGGCGAGGGGGCAGAGTCATGCCGCACCGGCCCGGGGCAGGGGCGGGGGCGGGGGCGGGGGCAGGAGTGGGGGTGGGGACGACGAACGGAAGGCGATCGCGAGGGAGACGATGAGGAACACCGACGTCGTCTTGGTCGAGAGGGTGTTGTTGCTGAGCGCCACCAGGAAGAAGGCGCACAGCGCCATCACCACGCTCCCCGGCGCCCCGGCGGCGACCGCGCGCACCAGCCGGGCCAGCATGCCGAGGAACAGCGCGGCGCCGAACAGCCCGAACTGCACCACGAACACCACGAACGAGCTCTCGATGAACGGCAGGCCGAAGCGCTCGTTGACGATCCTGAGGACCGCGTTGATGTCGGTGCCGAGCAGGATCTCGCTCCACGACAGGAAGCGGAACACGCCGTAGACGTCGATCCGCGCCATGGCGTTCTCGTCGGCGATGCCGCCGCCGAAGCGGCCGAGCGCGCCCGCCGCGGCCAGCGCGCCGAGCGCCAGGGGGCCGAGGATCAGGATCCCGAGGCCGGCGAGGAGCCGGCGCCGCTGGCGCCGATCCGGCGGCAGGCCGGCGCCGGCGGCGTGGACGAGCAGGCCGGCGGCGCAGGCCAGGGACACCAGGGTGGCCAGCCGCGCCCCCGAGACGACGCAGCCGGCGACGAGGGCGGCGGCGGCGGCGGCGCGCAGGAGCGGCCGCCAGTCCGACGCCGCGACGAAGCCGAGGCCCGCGGTGCACCACAGCCCGAATTCGAGCGGATGCGACGCGAGGGCCGTGGGGCGGAACACCGCCTCGCTCTCGCTGTAGGGCATGAGGCGGAAACCCAGCGCGAACTCGACGATGCCGAGCAGCGCGGACAGGATCAGGTAGCCGAGGAGCACGTGGCCGAAGCCCCGGCGCCACGCGGCCGGGAAGGCGAACAGGGCCGCGAGCACGATCAGGGTGACGTAGCTGTCGAGCAGGTAGCCGACCGAGGAGCTGCGGCCGCTGACCCCGGCGAGGACCAGGAGGAGGCTCGCGACCGCGCAGAAGCCGAGCAGCGCCCGCACCACGCGCAGCTCCCAGGCGTCGAGCACGACGCGGACCGTCGTGACCGTGACCAGGGCCGTGCCGAGCAGCCCCCAGAAGGCCGGATGGATCTTCTCGATGATCGTGCCGCCCTCGGCGGTGTAGTTCATCACGAGGTCGAGGACCCGCCCGTTCAGCCCGATCCGCATCAGGATCAGGACCGACAGCGTCAGGAACAGCGCCGAGTAGAGCGGCGTCGCCGCCCCGTCGTCGCGCGACACCTCCTGTCCGGGTCCCGTCATCGCGTGCCGCTCACCCTGATGTCCCCCGCGCCGCGGCATGACGGGTGATCTGCCGCCGTCCCGCCCACTGTGCCCGGGCGCGGATCGCGAACGCAATCCGGGCGGAGGCGATGCGCGGGTTCCGGCCCAGACCCGCTGCGAAGGGGGTTAACGGGCCGTCCCCGCGCCTCTCCCCGCCGGCCCGGGCGGGGGAACGCCGGGGTGGGACCCGGGATCGCACCGGGGCATCCTCGGCAAGGGGTCCCCGGCGGGATCTCCGGCAAGACATCCTTGGGGGAATGCGGTCCACACTGGCCGGAGGCCGACGGATCGGGAGCAGGTCGTGAACGCACATGCCGGGATCGCGCCCGCGGACGGCCCCGGCGGAGACGCCTCGCGGCCGGTCCGGGTGCTGTGCGTGACACCGTCCGGACCCGAGGGGCAGGGCGGCATCGACCGCCTCTACCGCTACCTGCGCGAGGCGGGACGGCTCTCGGCCCGGGACGGCGTCGAGATCCGCTTCGTTGCCGGACGCGGCCCGGCCCGGGGAACCGCCGGCTGGATGCTCGGCTTTCCCGGACGGGTCCTCGGCTTCGCGGCCCTGGCGGCGCGCTGGCGCCCGGAGGTGGTTCACGTCAACTTCGCCACCGGCGGCAGCCTCGTGCGCAAATGGGTGCTGGCGCGCATCGCCCGTGCCCTCGGCGCCCGGGTGGTGATCCACTTCCACGGGCAGTTCCCGCTCCGGGAGGGGACGGCCCCCGACCTGTCGGGGCGCCTGTTCCTGGCGCTGTGCCGCCTCGCCAGCCGGGTCGTCGCGCTCGGCCCGGTCTCGCAGGCGCGGTTCGCGTCCCGCGCCGGGGTGGCGCCGGAGCGGATCTGCATCGTGCCGAACGGCATCCCGGACTTCGCCGCCGGCCTGCCGCTTCCGAAGCCGCGCGGAGACGAGGTGCGGATCCTGCTCGCCGGGCTCGTCGGCGACCACAAGGGCGTGCCGGTGCTGATCGCGGCCCTCGCCCGGCTGGCGGACGATCCCGGCTGGACCTGCACCGTGGCCGGCAACGGCGAGGTCGAACGCTGCGCCGGCCTCGCGGCGCGGGCCGGGCTCGGCGGACGTGTAAGCTTCACCGGCTGGATCAATCCCGAACGGATGCACCGGCTGATGCGGGAGGCCGACCTCGTGGTGCTGCCGTCGCTGTCGGAGAACATGCCGCTGTCGCTGATCGAGGGCGCCTGCGCCGGGGCCGCCCTGGTGGCGACGGATGTCGGCGAGACCCGCTCGATCCTGGTCCACGGCGTCAACGGGCTGTTGGTCCGGCGCGACCCGGCGGCGCTCGCGGAGGCGGTCGGCTCCCTGATCGCCGACCGCGACCGGCTCGGCGCGATGCAGGTGGCGTCGCGCCGGATCTACGAGGCCGGTCTCGGCCTCGACGTCATGGCCGAGCGGCTGCGGGCGGTCTACGAAGCGGCGGCGCGGGAGTGATGCGGTCTTCGGACGACGACGTCCGACGACCGTCCCGTCGGCCGGCGCGGCGCGGAGCCCGGCCCCGCGCGCACCTCCGCCAAGCCGATCCTCGCCTCGCGGCGCGACCGCGCAGGGATCGCCCGGGGCGATCGATCGACGATCGTATGATCGCGGGGTTTCACGCACCGGACGGCTCCCCGGCGAGGTCCGCCGCCTGCCGGGCGACGGTGAGGCGCTGGTCGATGAACTTGCGCTTGCCGCGCACGGTCGTGGGGATGCCGTCGACGATCTCCAGCCGCAGGTCGAGTTCGCCCGCGGCCTTGCGGTTGGCCCGCAGCAGGTAGCCGGTGAAGTCCGGCACCGTGCCGCCCCGGGGGACGACGCGCAGGGTCACCCGGCCGGGCTCGTCCTGGACGAACTGGAACTCGCCGACCGAGAAGATCTCCTCGTCGACCTGGAGCATGCCGGAGAGCGGCACCAGGATGCCGGACCGGCCGACGAGATATTCGTGGCCGTGGCGCGGCACGATGGCGCGCACCGTGAGGCGCCCGCCGTTCTCCGGGCCCGGCGGCGCCACGATCTCGGCCTCGTCACCGGTCTCGTAGCGGATCAGCGGCATGCCGGGGAACAGCAGGCCGGTCGAGACGAGGCGGCCGCGCTCTCCCGGCCGGGTGAGGGGAGCGCCCGCGGCGTCGACGATCTCGGTGTAGCCGTAGAGCGGATCGAACACGTAGGCGTCGGGTTCGCCCGGCACCTCGGTGGCGAAGGCGGCCTTCTCGCTGAGGCCGTAGAACGGCGCCAGCACCGCTCCGGGAAAGGCGCGCGCCAGCGTCGCCCGGAACGGCGCCGGGATGCGCTCGGAGATGGGCAGCACGCCGCGGATCTGCGCCAGGGGACCGTGGGCGCGCAGGATGTAGGCGGCGAAGATGCTGAGCGCGGACGGGTAGCCGTGCAGGAAGGCGATGCCGCGCCGGCGGATCTCGGCGAGGTAGCCCGCCATCACCGGGTCCGAGAGGTGGAACACCGAGCAGCGCAACTCGCCCAGGGCCGGCTCGTCGTGCATCCGCGACGGGTCGCGGATCTCGACCCCGCGGAACACCGCGCGGACGTCGCGGGGGTGGAACCCGGCCCGGGCCCAGGCCGCGTGGACGAAGGCGTACTCGACCGGCGAGCGGCCCCGGTCGAGGAGGAAGCGCACCGGGCGGCCCGAGGAGCCGCCGGTGAAGCACTCGTCGAGCGTCGCCGGGTCGACGGTGCAGAGCCGGTGGTTCCCGGCCACCACCTCGCGGCTGGTGAGGATCGGGATCCGTGCCCAGGCGGCGCGCAGGGAGGCGGCGTCGAGGGGACCGTCGCCGAGGACGGGGGCGAGCCGTTGACGATGGGCCTGGCTGAGGTCGCGGGCGCGCGCGACGACGCCGAGAAGCGCCGCCTCCTGCTGCTGCCACGCGAAGGCGGGGTCGCCGGCCGCGCGGACGATCCGCCGGCGCCAGGACCGGTAGGTGCCGCCGTACTTGAGGGACACCGGCAGGTGGCGCAGCACCCGGCCGAGACCGAGCCGGGTCTCCAGGGGAAGGCGGGCATAGGCGCCGCGGGCGACGTCGAGGGCGTTCACGGGAGGCTCCGCATCTTCATCGCTCCGCAACCGCCGCGGGGTTAGGCAGGGCGCGGGCGGCACGCCCGTCCCCGGGCCGGGGCAGGATGGCGCCCCGGACGTTGCGTTTCGTTTCACGGCCGCGGTGCAATCCTCCGGATCGCCGGGCTCTAGCCGGAGGCTTCCCGTGGCGATGACCCCGCTCCGCGTCGGCGTCTACGTGCCGGCCCTCGCCGGGGGCGGGGCGGAAAGGGCCGCGGCGGTGCTCGCCTCGGGCTTCCGGGCGGCCGGATGCGGGGTGCGGCTGTTCGTCGACTTCGACGCCGCGGAGAACCGCGGCTTCCTCGACCCCCTGGTGCCGGTCACCACCCTCGGGCGCGGCCACGGCGCCTCGGTGCGGCGGCTCGCCGGCCACCTGCGCGCGGGGGCGGCCGGCGGTCCCGTCGGGCTCGACGTCGTGCTCGCCGTGGGCGGGGCGGCGAGCGTGAAGCTGACTCTCGCCCACCTCCTCGCCCGCCGGTCGGTGCCGGTGGTGCTGTCCTATCACGGCCGCAGCGACGTCGGCCGCGGCCTCCTCGGCGGCCTCGCCTTCCGGTTCGCTCCCGTGCTGACCCGCCTCGCGGCGCGCTCGGTCTGCGTCTCGCACGCCCTGGAGCGCCACCTCGTCGAGGAGTGGCGCGGCGCGGCGGCAAGGGTCACCGTCATCCCGAACGCGGTTCCGGTCGAGGCGGCGACGCCGGCCCCGGACGAGGCCGCGCTGACCGCCCGGCCGCCGCTGATCCTGTCGGTCGGCCGACTCGCGCCGGAGAAGGATTTCCCGACGCTGATCCGCGCCGTCGCCCGGCTGCCGGGGGAGGCGCGCCTCGTCATCCTCGGCGAGGGGCCGGAGCGGGCCTCCCTCGAAGCCCTCGCCGGCGCCCTCGGCCTCGGCGACCGGGTGATGCTGCCGGGCTACGCCGCCTCGCCCTGGCCGGCCTATGCCGGCGCGCGGGTCTTCGCCCTGTCCTCGCGCAGCGAGGGATTCGGCAACGTGGTGGTCGAGGCCCTCGCCTCCGGCCTGCCGGTGGTGGCGACCGATTGCGGCGGGCCGCGGGAGATTCTCGCTGACGGCCGCCACGGCGCCCTGGTGCCGGTCGGGGACGAGGCCGCGCTCGCAGCCGCCCTGGCGCGGGTCCTCGCCCGGCCGGGCGATCCCGTTCCGCGCCGGGAGCGGGCCGCCCGGTTCGCCACCGGACGGATCGTCGGCGACTACCTCGCGCTGTTCGAGGCGGTGGTCCAAGGCCGCCTCAACCCTTGAGCAGGGCCGGCTTGAAACAGGCCCCGGCCGGGCCGCCGGGACCGAGCGGATCCCATGGCGTCTCGACGACCCGCCGCACCGCGATGCCGAACAGGTGAAGCAGGGCGGCGTAGACCGCCACGAAGGCGAGGGTGCTGCCGGCGAGGACCGCAACCGGGCCGAGGGGATCGAGGGCGCCGCGGGCCGCGACGAGGGTCAGGCCGGCGCCGAGATTGGCCACCGCGACCCGGGCGAGCACCCGCCAGGGCAGCGGGATCGGGATGATCCGGCGGGTGACGAAGGCGGTCACCGTGCAGGCCGCGAGGGTGGCGAGGGCGTAGCTGATGCCGGCGCCGACGATCCCGAGGCGGGGGACGAGCACGAAGCAGAGCACGACCCCGAACAGCGCCGGGGGCGTCATCGTCGGGGGTTGCAGCCAGGTCCGCTTCGACAGGTGGAACGCGTTGTCGAAGATGAAGAACTTCGCCGCGATGGCGAGCGAGCCGGCGGCGATCCACGGAATCAGGACCGCGCCCTCCGCCCGGTAGTCCTCCGGCAGCGCCACCGCGAGGAGCGGCACCGCGAGCAGGCTCACCCCCGACACGATGGCGCCGCCGACGATCGCCAGGGTGGCGAGGAGGCCGGCCTGGGCCCGCCCGGTCGCCGCCGCCCCCTCCTGCTCGTAGAGGCGCACGAGGTGCGGGAAGGCGTAGGCGTTGAGCGGGCCGAGGAACAGGTCGGCCGGCTGGCGGGCGAGGGAATAGGCGGCGGCCAGCACCGCGACGGCGTGCGGTCCCATCAGCATGTCGACGGCGTAGCGGTCGACGAGGCCGATCGCGTGGGCGAGCATGCTCGCGAGCATCACCGGCAGGCCGAAGGCCAGGGCGGCGCCGTAGCCGGTGCGCGCCCGCTGCGGCCGGGCGACGCCGCGCATCGCCCGCACCAGTCCGACGAGGCCGGCGAGCAGGGTCGCTCCGGCGAGGCCCAGGGTCGCGGCGAGGAAGCCCGGGCCGGCGATGGCGGTCGCGGCGGTGGCGGCCGCGAGGGTGCCGCCGGCGCGCAGGGCCTCCACGGCGGCGTAGCTGCGGTGCATCCGGCGGATCTGCAGCAGGATCAGCGACAGCCGCAGCGGCGCGAAGGCGAGGAGATAGGCCGAGACCGCGAGGGCGAAGCCGAGGCCCTGCTCGTGGCGCAGGAGCCCGCTGCCGACGGCGACGACGAGCGAGACGCTCGTCATCGCGGCGGTCAGCGCCACGAGGCGGCCGAGCCGGCGCGGCCGGACACGCCCGCCGGCGCCCTCGCTGCGCAGGGCGAAAACCCGTACCCAGTTGCCCAGCGCCATGTCGCAGATCTCGCCGGTGGTGACCACGAGCACGAACAGCCCGTACTCGCCCATCGGCATCAGCCGGGTGAGGACCAGCAGCAGGACGAACATCAGCGCCCGCGGCGCGAGGTTCGCGAGGAAGTAGAGGGCGTAGGCGGCCCGCTCCATCACCCCCGGCCCCGGGTTTCGGCGCGGTGCAGCGGCGGGCGGCCCCGGGCCAGCCGCCGCGCGAGCGCCACGGCGAGGAGGCCGGCGAAGACCGCGTTGGTGCGCAGGTAGCGGCCGGCGAGGCGGCGCGGCTCCTGGGCGAGGCGGAAGGCCCATTCGAGCCCGGCCGCCTGGACGAGCGCCGGCGCCCGCTGCACCCGCCCGGCGACGACGTCGAACGAGCCGCCGACGCCCATCACGAACGGGACGCCGAGCCGGTCGCGGTGGCGGGCCATGAACCGCTCCTTGGCCGGCGTCGGCAGGGCGATGAACAGGCAGTCGGCTCCGCTCCCGGCGATGGCCCGGCAGAGGTCGTCCTCCTCCTCGGGCCGGAAGTAGCCGTGATGCCAGCCGGCGAGGGCGAGGCCGGGATGGCGCCGGCCGAGCGCCCGGGCGGCGTCCGCCACCACGTCCGGCCTCGCGCCGAGCAGGTAGGGCCGCAGGCCCTGCGCGGCGCAGAGCGCGACGATGTCCTGGAACAGGTCGATTCCCGCGACCCGCTCGACCCGGCCCTCTCCGAGGAGGCGCAGGGCCAGAGCGATCCCGGCGCCGTCGATGCCGACGATGTCGCTCTCGCGCACGTCGCGGTCGAGGTCGGGGTCGCGGCGGGCCTGGACCAGCTTGGCGACGTTGAGGGCGACGTGCTGGCACCGGGTCCGCTCGCGCATCGCCGCCAGGGCCCGGCCGAGGGTCTCGCGGCGGGTGAGGATGTCGACCGGCAGGCCGAGGAGTTCGACGCGCATCTCGGGGCTCCTCACGCCGCCTCGACCGCGGGGACGGCGGTCAGCCCGACCACGTCGACCACGGCCTTGCCGGCGAGGCAGGCGGGATCGATGGTCCGGAAGGCGTCGTGGCCGACCAGCACCGCCACGACGTCGGCCTGGGCCAGCGCCTCGTCCAGGCCGGCCAGCGTGACCCCGGCGCGGCCGGCGAGCCCCGCCGGCAGGTGGCCGACATGCGGCTCGACGATCATCAGCCGCCCGGTCTCGCGCGCGGCGAGTTCGCCGGCGACCCGCAGGGCCGGGCTCTCGCGCAGGTCGTCGACGTTCGGCTTGTAGGCGAGGCCGAGCACCGCGATCACCGGCGCAGGGAACCGCGCCGACGCCGCGGCGATCCGCTCGGCGACGTAGAGGGGCTTGTTGTCGTTGACCTCCCGGGCGGTCCGGATCAGCGGCGTGTGGTTCGGCAGCGCCTCGTGGATGAACCACGGATCGACCGGGATGCAGTGGCCGCCGACCCCCGCCCCCGGCGACAGGATGTCGACCCGCGGATGCAGGTTGGCGAGGCCGATCACCGACCACACGTCGAGCCCGAACGCGTCGCAGACCAGGGACAGCTCGTTGGCGAAGGCGCAGTTCACGTCCCGGTAGGCGTTCTCGGCCAGCTTGGACAGCTCCGCCGCCGGCGCGGTGGTGAGCCGGCTCGGCCCGGTGGCGAAGACGGCGTAGAGATCGCGGGTGGCGACGGCGCTGCGGTGGTCGAGGCCGCCATAGGTGCGCGGGTTGTCGATCAGTTCCCGCAGGGTCTGGCCGGGCAGGATCCGCTCCGGGCTGTAGGCGAGGAGCACGTCGGATTCCCCGGGCGCCGTGTCGGGAAAGCTCAGATCCGGGCGCAGCGCGCGCAGGCGCCGGGCCGCCCTCGCGGTGGTGCCGACCGGGCAGGTCGATTCGATGACGACGAGGTCCCCCCGCTTCAGCACCGGCGCGATCGACGCGAGGGCGGCGTTCACCGCCGAGAGGTCGGCGGTGCGGTCGTCGCGGATCGGCGTCGGCACCGCGATCAGGAAGGCGTCGGCCGGCTCCGGCGCGGTGGTGGCGCGCAGGTGCCCCGAGGCCACGACCGAGCGCAGGACGAGGTCGAGGTCGGGTTCGATGAAGTGGGCCGCGCCGGAGTTGACCCGCGCGACGGTCTCCTCGCGGATGTCGACGCCGACGACCGCGATCCCCCGCGAGGCGAAGGTCGCGGCGGTCGGCAATCCGACGTAGCCGAGGCCGATCACCGAAATGGTCTTGCGGGCGTGGGTCATGGCGGAACTCCGGAACCGGGCATCCTTCCGCCGGCCGCCTGCGGCCGGTGCCGGAACGGCCGCCGTTTCGGCGGCGGAAACGATGCGAGAACAGGGGGACGAGCGGAGCCGCCGGGGCGGCTCTGCCCGGTGGAGGGGGCGCTCAGGCCGAGAGGCAGGCCGTCGCGCCGGGCAGCACGGACGGGACGAAGTCGCGGGTCTTGATCGGGCGGCGCATCGGCCGCGGCTCGGCCTGCGCGAGCAGGTCGGCGACGATGCGGGCGCTGGCCTGCCCGTCTCCGAACGGGCTCGCGCCGATCGCCATCGCCCGGTAGGCGGCGGGATCGTCCAGCGGCCGGGTGGCGGCGGCGACGATCGCGGCGGTGTCGGTGCCGACGAGGCGGGCGACTCCGGCCTCGATCGCCTCGGGACGCTCGCTGGTGTCGCGCATCACCAGGACCGGCTTGCGCAGGACCGGCGCCTCCTCCTGCACCCCGCCGGAATCGGTCAGGATCAGGGTGGCGCGGGTCATCAGGTAGACGAAGTCGGGGTAGTCGAGCGGCTCGATCAGCCGCACGCCGGGCAGGCCGCCGAGGCGCGCGACGACCGGGCCGCGGACCTGCGGGTTGAGGTGGACCGGGTAGACGACCTGCACGCCGGGACGCCGCGCCAGGGCGGCGAGGGCATCGCAGATGCGGCCGAAGCCGGCGCCGAAGCTCTCCCGCCGGTGCCCGGTCACCAGGACGACGCGCGCCCGCGGATCGAGCCAGTCGAAGCGGGCCTCGACCACCGAGCGGGCCGGCCCGGGCGCCGTCACCGCCTCGGCGGTGCGCAGCAGGGCGTCGATGCCGGTATTGCCGGTGACGAGGATGCTGTCCTCGGCGATCCCCTCGGCGAGGAGCGCGGCGCGGGCGCGGACGGTCGGCGCGTAGTGCCGGCCGGCGACCACGGCGGTGAGGCGGCGGTTGGCCTCCTCGGGCCAGGGGCTGGCGACGTTCCCGGTGCGCAGGCCCGCCTCGACATGGCCGATCGCGACCTTGCGGAAGAACGCGGCCATGCCGGCGGCGGTGCTGGTCGCGGTGTCGCCCTGGACCAGCACGCGGTCCGGCCGCCACCCGGCCAGGATGCCGTCGACCCCGGTCATCACCCGGGCGAACAGGTCCGACAATCCCTGGTCGGGGCGCATGACGTCGAGGTCGTCGTCCGGCACGATCCCAAAGGTCGCCAGCACGCTGTCGAGCATCTCCCGGTGCTGACCCGTGACGCAGACCCGCGACGTCACGCCGGGCGTGTCGCGCATCATGGCGACGACCGGCGCCATCTTGATCGCCTCAGGCCGCGTGCCGAACACGGAAAGAATTCTCATCGGCTCGTTAACCCTGACGGGCGTTCTTCGCCCTGATGAACCGTGTCGAGCAAGAGGGAATCCAGATCGAAACCACCCGGAAGTGTCGTTTTCCGATACCGAAGCGACTGTCGATCGTCATTGCGTCCGGCCAAGTTTCTCATAGCGGGATCGTCGATGTTTCATTTCAGGATCGCCCCCGGGACGAGGCGTGGCCGCCTGCGCCTCGTCGGGACGCTGGCACGCCTGCGCTGGTACGCCGGCCGGCTCAGGGCGATGTCGGCGGCCGAGATCCTGCACCGGGTCGGCGAGGCGCGCCGCAGGCGGCGCTGGCGCGGCACCGCCGCCGCCTGGGGTCCGGACGGGGAGGGGGCGCGGGACCCGCTGCCGGCCTTCGCGGACCTGCGCCGGTGCCTCGCCGCCGCCGCCGGCCTGCCGGCCGTGCGCGACGGCGTGGCGCGGGCGCGCGAGGGCCGGCTGCGCTTCCTCGGCCGCGACTGGCCCGGCACCCGGTTCGGCGAGGCGGAGGCCGCGTTCTGGCGCCACGACCCGGTCGGGGGCGGCGCGTGGCCGGGACCCGGGACGTCGTCGTTCCGGGTCGACGTGCGCTCGACCACCGACACGCCCGGGGTCGACGGCGGGTTCGGCGACGTGAAGTACGTCTGGGAGCCGGCGAGATTGCAGGTGCTGCACCCGCTCGCCTGCGCCCTGGCGGCCGGCGACGGCGGGGCCGGGGAGACGGCGCTGGCGATGCTGCGCAGCTTCGCGGCGGCCAACCCGCCCTACGGCGGCGTGCACTGGGTCTCGGGGATCGAGCTGACGATGCGCCTCGTCAGCGTGCTCCTGCTCGTGGCCGCGGCGGGGCCGGAGGGGCTCCCTCCCGACGACCGCGCCCTGGTGCGCCGCCTCGCCGAGGCCAGCGCCCACCACCTCGCCGAATTCCCCTCGCTGCATTCCTCGGCCAACAACCACCGCGTCGCGGAGGGCCTCGGCCTGTTCCTCGCCGGGCTGCTGCTGGCCGCGCGGGGCGCCGCCTTCGAGGCCGCGGGCCGGACGGTCCTCGAACGGGAGGCGGAGCGGCAGATCCTGCCCGACGGGGTCGGGGCCGAGCAGTCGCCGACCTATCAGGCTTTCACCATGGAGATGCTGGCCCTCGCGGTGCGGCTCGGCCGCGATCTCGGCCGGCCGCTGGCGGACCCGGTCGGGGACCGCCTCGCCCGCGGCGCCGCCTTCCTCGGGGCGCTGATGGACGGGACCGGACGGGTTCCGGCGATCGGCGACGACGACGAGGGGCGGGTGCTGGCGCAGCCGCCGGACCGCGAGCCGCGCTACGTCGCCTCGGTGACGGCGGCGGTGGCCGGGCTCACCGGGCGGCCCGACCTCGCGCCGCCGGCCCGCGACCCGCATCTGCGCGACGCCCTCCTCGGGGCCGCCGCCCCGGCCGGGGACCGGCCGGAGGGTGTCGCGGTCTTCCGCGACGGCGGCTACACCACGGCGCGCGAGACCGTCGCCGGAAGGCGCGCGGTGCTCGCCTTCGACCACGGCCCGCTCGGCTACCTGACTCTCGCGGCCCACGGCCATGCCGACGCCCTGGCGATCTGGCTGACGATCGACGGCGAACCGGTGCTGATCGACGCCGGCACCTACCTCTACCATTCGGGCCGGAGCCGGCGCACGGCCCTGCGCGAGAGTCCCGCCCACAACACCCTCGTCGTCGCGGGCGCGTCGCAGAGCGTCGCGAGCGCCGGCTTCAGCTGGGCCAGCCGGGCCGACGCGGCGCTGGTGGCCGAGGAGACGGGACCGCTGTGGTCGGTCACCGGCGAGCATCGCGGCTACGCGCGCCGGTTCGGTACTCCTCATCGCCGCCGGCTCGCCCGGCGGCCCGAGGGCTATCTCGTCGCCGACAGCCTGCCGGGCGCCGGCACGCCGCTGCCGGTCGAGATCCGGTTCCTGCTGCCGCCGGGACTCTCGCTGGCGGGCGACGGGGACGGCGTCGTCGCCGCGGGCGCCGGCCCGCTCTGCCGCCTCGTGGCGCCGCCCGGCTTCGGGACGTCCATCCTGGCCGGCGAGGCGGGCGGGCCGGTCCACTCGGCCGGGTTCGGCCACCTCGCGCCGGCCCAGGCCGTCGTGTTCACCGGCCGGCTCGGCCGCAGCGAGGTGCTGACGCGGCTCGACATCCTGCCGCGGCCCTGAGGCTCCCGGCGCGGGTGCGCCCGTGCCCGGCCCCGGGCGCCGTCCCTGGTCCCGGGCTTGCGGAAGCGGTGGTAGAGGCATGGCCGTCCGGCCGGTCCGTGCCAGGACGGGACGGAACGGGATTGTCTCCGGTTCATCCTGGGGCGATACGCGAGGGGAGCGGGGATGATGGGACGGATGGAGAGGTTCGTGGTCGGCACGCCGCCCTTCGCCGCGCCGCCGCCTCCGGCCGCGATCATCGACCTGCGCGGGATCGTCGGCGTGTTCCGGATGCGCTGGCGCCTGATCGCGGCGTCGGTGCTCCTCGTCGGGGCGCTCGCCTTCGCCGTCGCGATGCTGATCCCGCCGCAATACGACGCCACGGCCCGGGTCCTGCTCGATCCGCGCAATCTCCAGGTGCTCCAGAACGACCTCAACCCCGGCAGCGGGTCGAGCGAGGATTCGCTGCTGATCACCGAGAGCCAGGCGCAGATCGCGCGCTCGACCGACGTGCTCACCCGGGTGGTGCGGGCGCAGAACCTCGCCGTCGATCCGGATTTCGGTTCGCCCGATCCGGGGCTGCTGTCGCTGCTGGCCCGCCGCCTGACCGGGCGGTCCGCTTCCGGCGACGGTCCGAGCGAGACCCCGGAGGAGAAGGCGGTCCGGGCCCTCGACCGGGCCCTCGCGGTGCGCCGCTCCGACAAGACCCTGGTGGTGGAGATCGGCGTCGCCACCAGCGATGCCGACAAGTCGGCGCGGATCGCCAACGCCGTTGCCAACACCTTCCTGGACGAACTCGCCCGCAGCCGGGCCGCGTCGGCGACCCGCACCACCGGTGCGCTGGACGGCCGGCTCGCCGAGTTGCGCGACCGGCTCCAGCGCAGCGAGGCCGCCGTCGAGCGCTACCGCCGCAGCCACGACCTGATCGGCGCGGGCGGCAAGCTCGTCGGCGAGCAGCAGCTCGGCGACCTCGCCAACCAGCTCGCCACCGCCCGCGCCCGGACGGCGGAGACGGGGGCGCGCGTCGCCCAGGTGCAGCGCCTGCGGGCCGGCGGCGACCTGCCCGAGGGCACCACCGAGGCGGTGCAGTCGACGACCCTGGCGAATCTGCGCGCCACCCTGGCGGAGGCGTTGCGCGTCCAGGGCGAGACCGCCCTGATCTACGGCCCCCGCCATCCCGCCAATACCGGCGTCGCGCAAAGGGTGCAGGCGGCGCGGCGCCAGCTCGACGACGAGCTCGGCCGCATCGCCAAGGCCGCCGCGGCGGATTACGAGCGCGCCCGGACCAGCGAGGCGATCCTCGACCGGCGCGTCGCCTCCCTGAAGTCCGACGCCGCCTCGGCCAACGCCGCCCAGGTCCAGTTGCGCGAACTCGAGCGCGAGGCGAGCGCCAACCGCTCCGTCTACGAGGCGTTCCTCAACCGCGCCCGCGACCTTCAGGAGCGCAACAGCCTCGACACCAGCAACGCCCGGCTGATCAAGGCGGCGGTGCCCCCGCTGACCAGGTCCGGGACGTCGAAGGCGGTGATCCTCGCCGCCGGCCTGATCCTCGGCCTGCTGGTCGGCCTCGCGGCGGCGCTGATGCGCGACCAGTTCGCCGCCCCACCGCGCTGAGGCGCACCTGCCGCCTCGAGGGCGGACCCGGCCCGCGTCGCGCGGTGGCCGTTGCTTCGGGCGCCGACCCTCAGCGCCTCAGGGACCGCCGGCGCAGATCGGCCTCCGCCGCCTGCTGCTGCGCCTGCAACCGGGTGACGAAGACCTTCGCCGCCCGGGTGATGTGCGAGCGGGCGAGCCGGTCGGCGGCGTCGGCGTCGCGGGCGACCACCGCGTCGAGGATCGCCGCGTGCTCGTCCCACAGCGCGGCCGGGGTGGTCTCGTCGCCGCGCAGCACCTCGCCCATCACCCGGCGCAGGTAGTGCCAGTGCGGCGCCGTCGTCTCGGCGATCAGCGGGTTGCCGGACAGGTCGTAGAGGAAGCAATGGAACGCCATGTCGGCGGCGATCTGCTGCGTGCGCGATCCGCTCGCGACAGCCGCGCGCCCGGCCTCGATCAGCGCCGCCCCCTCGGCCGCCCGCGCGGCGCCGCGCTCCGCCGCCATCCGGCAGGCCAGCCCTTCGAGGGACGCCCGGATCTCGTAGAGGTTGCGCACGTACTCGGCGTCGGGTGACGACACGATCAGCCCGCGCCGCGGCGCGTCCTTCACCAATCCGTGATTGCGCAGCAGCAGCAGCGCCTGCTGCACCGGCTGGCGCGACACCCCGTAGGCTTCCGCCAGCTCGTCCTGGATCAGCCGCGCGTTGGGGGCGAGCCGCCCCTCGATGATCTCGGACAGGATCGCCTCGTAGACCTGCTCGGCGAGCCGGGGCTGGACCGTGATGACCGGATTGGGTGGGTCGTCGCTTCTCACCATCGCTGCCTGATCGAGGGCCGACGCCGTATCGACTTGTGGGTTTGTTCCGCCGCAGGTTTTGGGGGCGGCCTCGCCATCGGGTCTGCTTAGTCGAATCCCCGATCTTGCGCAAATTCAAAAATCGTGTACTGAGTTCGAATACCGAATTCAATCAGGCAACGACCTGGGGACGCGCGTCTCGCGTCCGGCGAGCTTCGGCAAGGAGGAACCCCATGACGCCCGTGACCCGGCGCAGCATCCTCACGTCCGGCCTCGGCGCCGCGGCCGCCCTCGTCCCGGGGCTCGGCACCCCTGCGGTCCTCGCCCAGACCGGACCGATCACGATCAAGCTCGGCAACAACCTGCCGCCGTCGCACTCGGTGAACGTCCGCCTGCGCGAGGCGGTGGCGGCGATCGCCGCCGAGACCGGCAACGCGCTCGTCATCACGATCTTCCCGAGCAACCAGCTCGGCAGCGATTCCGACATGATGTCCCAGCTCCGCTCCGGCGCGCTGGAGATGGCGACGATGCCCGGCACGGTGCTGTCGACCCTGATCCCGCAGACCTCGCTCACCGGGCTCGGCTTCACCTTCACCGATTACGCCAAGGTCTGGGCCGCCATGGACGGCGAGGTCGGCGACCACATCCGCCGGGCGATCGAGAAGGCGAACCTCCAGCCCTTCGCGGCGGTGTGGGACAACGGCTTCCGCCAGATCACCACCAGCACCAAGCCGATCCGCACGCCGGCCGACCTCCGGGGCTTCAAGATCCGCGTGCCGGTGGTGCCGCTCTGGGTGTCGATGTTCTCGGCCCTCGGCGCCGCCCCCACGAGCATTCCCCTGAGCGAAGCCTATTCGGCGCTCCAGACCCGGATCGCCGACGGCCAGGAGAACCCCCTGGCGCTGATCGACACGGCGAAGTTCTACGAGGTGCAGAAGTTCTGCTCGCTCACCAATCACGCCTGGGACGGCTTCTGGCTGCTCTCCGGCGGCAAGGTGTGGCGCACGATTCCCCCCGACCTCCAGGCGGTGATGGCCCGCCACCTCGACGAGGCGGCGCGCAAGCAGCGCGACGACATCGCGAGGGCCAACCTCGACCTGCAGCGCACGATCGAGGCCAAGGGCCTCGTCTTCAACCCGGTCGACGGCGCCCCCTTCCAGGCGAAGCTGAAGGAGGCCGGCTTCTACAAGCAGTGGCGCGAGCGGTTCGGCCCCGAGGCGTGGAGCCTGCTCCAGCGCTACGCCGGCGACGTCGGCTGACACTCTGTCCGACCCAAGAACTTGCTCCGCCCCTTTCCCGGACGACTGCAACGACGTGGAAGGAGGTCCGGGATCCAGCGCAAGGAGTGCCGCGAAGCGGCTCCGTACCCTGCAACGTTGCAAGGATTCGGACGCTTCGCGACGTGTTGTGGTGGTTCCCGGATCTCCTTCCGCCGACGCTCCAGTCGTCCGGGAAACGGGGCGGGTATCGACGGGCCGATTCCGGCGACAGTCCGTCATCCTTCCGTGGAAGTCCCCATGATGAAGCTCGATCCCGATTGCGCCGCCGCCGTCGTCGCCCGCTGCCTGAAACGGCGCGGCGTGGCGCGGGTCTTCGCCCTGTGCGGCGGCCACATCATGCCGCTGTGGATGTGCCTCGACGCCGAGGGCATCGCCATCGTCGACGTGCGCGACGAGCGCGCGGCGGTCCACATGGCGCAGGCCCATGCCGAGCTGACCGGCGAACTCGGCGTCGCCCTCGTCACCGCGGGGCCCGGCGTCACCAACGCGATCACCGGCATCGCCAACGCCCACGTCTCGCGGGCGCCGGTGCTGGTCCTGTCGGGAACGAGCCCGCGGCCGCAGGAGAACCGCGGCGGGTTGCAGGACCTCGACCAGACCGCGCTCGTGCGCGGCATCACCCGCTACGCCCGCACCGTGCGCGAGCCGGCCCTGGTGCCGGCCGAGCTCGACGAGGCGATCTCCCGCGCCGTCGGCGAGGGCGGCGAGCCGGGGCCGAGCTACATCGACTTTCCGGTCGACACCCTGCGGGCGGTGGTGCCGCGGGCGGTGCAGCTCGACGAGCACCAGCGGGCGAAAAGCCGGCCGGGGCCGCGCCCCGACCCCGACGACGTTGCGCAGGCCGTCGAGGTGCTGTGGTCGGCCCGGCGGGTGCTGGTGGTGTCGGGCCGCGGCGCCCGCGGCGCCGGCTCCGACCTCGTCGCGCTCCTCGACCGGCTCGGGGCGGTCTACCTCGACACCGGCGAGAGCCGCGGCCTCGTGCCCGACGATCACCCCGCGGTCGTCGCGGCGATGCGCGGCGCGGTGATGGGCGACGCCGACGTGGTGCTGACGGTCGGACGCCGGCTCGACTTCCAGCTCGCCTTCGGTTCGCCGGCGGTGTTCGGCGCGGCGCGGTTCGTGCGCATCGCCGACACCGCCGCGGAGCTGCGCGACAACCGCCGCGGCGAGGTCGAGATCCTCGCCGATGCCGGTGCCACCCTGCGCGCGCTGGTCGAGGCGGCGGGCAACCGTCCGTCCGGCGTCGACCGCGCCTGGGCCGGCGCCCTGCGCGCCGGGCACGAGGAGCGGGCGGCCAAGCTGCGCCGGACCATGGCGTCCGCCCCCGCCGGCGGCGACGGGCGCCTGCACCCGAACCGGGTGCTGGCCGCGCTCCAGGACGCCGTCGGCGACGACGCGGTGGTGGTCACCGACGGCGGCGACTTCCTGAGTTTCGCCCGCGTCGGCCTGTCGGCCCGGCAGATGCTCGATCCCGGCCCGTTCGGCTGCATCGGCATCGGCGTGCCCTACGGCATCGCCGCGAGCCTCGCCTGCCCCGACCGGCCGGTGCTGGTGGCGACCGGCGACGGGGCCTTCGGCTTCAACGCCATCGAGGTCGACACCGCCGTGCGCCACAAGGCGCCGGTGCTGATCGTGGTCGCCAACAACGGCGCCTGGCAGATCGAGGTCCACGACCAGACCGTCACCCACGGTCGTGTCGTCGGCACCCGGCTGCAATTCGCCGACCACGCCGCGATGGCGCGCGCCTTCGGCATGCACGCCGAGCGGGTCGAGCGCGAGGAGGATCTCGGCCCCGCCATCGCCCGGGCGATGGCCAACCGGCCGGCGCTGCTCGACGTGGTGGTGACGCCCGAGGCCGTCTCGTCCGACGCCAAGACGGGGCTGGCCTGGGTGCCGGACCTCCAGCCGCTCGCCGCCTGGGACGAGGCCGAGCGCAACTGGCGCGCCGGCGCGGCCACCCGGAGCTGAGACCGATGCGCGAGATGCTCACCATCGGGCAGATGCTGTCCGTCCACGCCCGGCTGCGCGGCGACCACCTCGGCGCCCGCGACCTCGAACGCTCGCTCACCTTCCGGCAGTGGAACGAGCGCGCCTGCCGCCTCGGCAACGCGCTCCGCGGCCTCGGGCTGGCCAAGGGCGAGCGGGTCGCGGTGCTGGCCTACAACTGCCTCGCCTGGGCCGAGATCTACGCCGCCACCGCCAAGGCCGGCCTCGTCGCCGTGCCGATCAACTTCCGGCTGATCGGCCCGGACATCCGCACCATCCTCGACGATTCCGGGGCCGCGGCGGTGATAGTGCAGGACGCGCTGTGCGACGGGATCGAGGAGATCCGCGACGCGCTGACCCTGCCGGCCGGGAACCTGATCTGGTTCGGCGACGGCCCGTGCCCGGCCGGCTACCGCGCCTACGAGGACCTGATCGCGGCGGGCGCCGCCGCCGAGCCGCCGGACCCGGTCCTGCCCGACGACCCGTGGGTGCTGATGTACACCTCGGGCACCACCGGCCGGCCGAAGGGGGTGATCCGCAGCCATCGCGGCGGCATCCTGCTCTCCCTCGTCACCGAGATCGAACTCGGCATCCACCGCCACGACGACGCCCTGCTCGTCATGCCGATGTGCCACGCCAACTCGCTCTACTTCTTCGGCGCCTTCACGTATTGCGGCGCGGCGGTCACGATCTACTCGCGGCGCAGCTTCGACCCCGAGCACGGCGCCCGCACGCTCGCGACCAGCGGCGCCACCTTCAGCTCCCTGGTGCCGACCCACTACATCATGATGCTCGGCCTGCCGGCGGCCGTGCGCGACGGCCTCGACCTCGACCGCGTCACCCGGCTGATGATCTCCTCGGCGCCGGCCCGCCAGGAGACGAAGCGGGCGGTGATGGAGATGTTCCGCAAGTCCGGCCTGTACGAACTGTACGGCGCGAGCGAGACCGGCTGGGTGACGATGCTGCACCCGCGCGACCAGTTCACCAAGCTCGGCTCGGTCGGGCGCGAATGCGTCGGCTCCGGCCCGATCCGGCTCCTCGACGAGGCCGGGAACGAGGTGCCGGACGGCATGCCGGGCGAACTCTATTCCAGCACGCCCTACACCTTCGACGGCTACTGGGGGCTGCCCGAGAAGACCCGCGAGGCGTTCCGGGACGGGGCATGCAGCGTCGGCGACATGGCGAGGCGCGACGCCGACGGCTACATCCACCTCGTCGACCGCAAGAGCAACATGATCATCTCCGGCGGCGAGAACATCTACCCGTCCGAGGTCGAGGCGCTGATCGGGGCGCATCCGGGGGTCAAGGACGTGGCGGTGGTCGGCCTGCCGGACGCGACCTGGGGCGAGCGCGTCCACGCGGTGGTGGTGCCCCATGCCGGCGCGGCGCCGGACGAGGCGGCGCTCGCCGAATGGTGCCGCGAGCGCATCGCCGGCTTCAGGCGCCCGCGCTCGTTCTCGTTCGTGCACGACGACGAGATGCCCCGCAACGCCACCGGCAAGGTGCTCTACCGCGTGCTGCGCGAGCGGATCGGCGGGCGAGGGTAGGGCGTCCGGCCCGCGATCCGGCTTGACTCGCGGGTCCCGAATCCGGCGTTGAGGCGCAGCCATCCTCCCCCTTCGGATCCGATGAACGCCGTCCTCAACGCCGCGCTGCCGATCTTCGCGCTGATCCTCGTCGGGTTCCTGTGCGGGCGCTCGCCGAAATTCGGCCCGCAGATGACCGACAACCTCAACCGCTTCGCGGTCTACCTCGCCCTGCCGGCGCTGATGTTCCTCGCCATGGCGCGCATCACCCCCGACCAGGTGGCGCAGTTCGGCTTCGCGCTCGCGTTCCTCGGCGGCATCGCGGCGGCCTTCGCGGGCGGCTTCGTGCTCAGCCGCCTGCGCGGCGGGCGCCTCGCCCAGGCCAGCATCGAGGGGCTGGATGCCGGCTACAGCAATGTCGGCTTCATGGGCATCCCGCTCTGCCTGCTGGTCTTCGGCCCGGCGAGCCTGCCGGTCGCGGTCATCGCCACGCTGTTCACCGCCTGCGTGCTGTTCTTGTTCGCCATCGTGCTGATCGAGAGCGACCTCCAGGGCGGCACCGGCCGCGGCCGCACGGCGCGCAAGGTGGGGCGGGCGCTGCTCGCCAACCCGCTGCTGATCGCTCCCGTGGCCGGCCTCGCGGTCGGGCTGCTCGGCCTGCCGCTGCCGGCCCCGGCGGAGCGGGCGGCGCGGCTTCTCGGCGACGCCGCCTCGCCGGCGGCGCTGGTCTGCATCGGGCTCTTTCTGGCCCAGGAGCGGTTCGTGCTCACCGACCTGCGGGCGATCGGCACCCTCGTCGTCCTCAAGCTCGCGGTGCAGCCGGCGGTGACGGCGCTGCTCGCCTACGGCGTCTTCGACATGCCGCCGCTCTGGGCCCGGGCCGCGGTGCTGCTCAGCGCGCTGCCGATCGGGTCGGGTCCGTTCACGCTGGCCAAGATCTACGACCTCGATGCCGGCGTCACCTCCGGCGCGATCCTGCTGTCGCACCTCGCCTCGATCGCGACGGTGTCGGCACTGGTGGCGTGGCTCGGGTGAGGCGTCGTCCGGCGTCGTTCGCCCCGGGACGGGCCCGCGCGATGACGCCCCGGGCGACGTCCCCCGAACCCGGGCTCAGGCCGTGCGCAGCACCGGGATGATCGCGCTGAAACCCTCGTCCGCGATCGGGCGCAGGGCGGCGTGCCGGACCGCTTCGGCCTCCTGGCACAGGGTCGCGGCGAGGAGCCGCGCCCGCTCGGCCCAGAGATCCCGCTCCTCCCGCAGGCCGGCGAGCTGCCCCTCGCCCGCCGCCAGCGCGATCCGCAGGTCGTCCAGTTCCTCCCGCAGGGCGGTGGTGCGCCGGCGCTCCTCGGCCAGGGCCGCCCGGAGGATTCCGAGGGCGGGGGCCGCCGGCACGGCGGGGCGGGCCGGCTCCTCGCGCGGCGCCGGCGGCGTGGATGCCGTTTCGTGCAGGGCCCCGCGCATCAGTTCGGCGCGGATGCGCGTCTCATCGAAGCCCGTGACCAGCGCCTCGGCGGCCTGAGCCGTGGTCGGCCCGGCCGGAGCCGGAACGTCCTCCTCCTCCAGCACCAGGGCGTGCAGCATCGAGAACACCGCGTCGCCGTCGAGGCGGGTCAGGTCGAACCCGCTCTCGGCCGCCAGACCGCTCCAGAGCTGCTGCCCCTGCGGCGACCGGCCGACATGGGCCATCGACCAGTTCGGGAAGCCTCGGCTCTCGATCGGCCCGCATTGCAGCACGGTGACGTCGCCGTGGCGCATGTCGCGCTGGATGCGCTCGAAGGTCTGCTCGACCCCGTGCCTCGGTCCCTCCAGCACCTGCGCGAAGGCGCCGCTGTTGAACAGGAGGGCCCCGGTGATCCCCGCCGCCCCGTTGTTGCGCCGCGAGGTCCGGAGAATCTCCTCGATCGCGCCGGCCGGGTCGTCGTCCGGGGTGAGCAGGTTCTTGCTCGCGTAGACGAGGCGGTAGAGGTCGCTCGCGGCGAGGATCATGGCGGTCTCCATGGTGGGATCCCCGTCGGGATCCCTGGTCCGGGCCCGGAGCGGGTCCCGGCCGGCGCGTGACGGTCCGGCCGGATTCATCGGCCGGTGAGCAGGGTCGCGAACTCCGCGGCGGGCAGGGGGCGGCTGACGACGTAGCCCTGCACGTCGGTGCAGCCCTCGGCGCGGATGCGCCGCATCTGCTCCTCTGTCTCGACGCCCTCGGCGACGGTGGTCATGCCGAGGCTGCGCCCGAGCCCCGCGATGGCGCGGACGATCGCCTCGCCGTCCGGCCGCCGGGTCATGTCCTGCACGAAGGAGCGGTCGATCTTGATCTTGTCGAACGGGAACGAGCGCAGGTAGCTCAGGCTGGAATAGCCGGTGCCGAAATCGTCCATCGACACCCGCACGCCGAGTTCGCGCAGGCGGTGCAGCGTGTGCAGGGTGCGCGCGTTCTCCTGCAGCAGCACGCCCTCGGTGATCTCGACCTCGAGCCGGTCGCCCGGAAGATCCGCGTTGGACAGGGCGGAGATGACCGTCTCGACCAGCCGGTCGCTCTTGAACTGGGCCGGCGAGACGTTCACCGCGACCGAGATCGGGACCGGCCAGCCCGCGGCGTCGCGGCAGGCCTGGCGGATGACCCATTCCCCGACCGGCACGATCAGGCCGATCTCCTCGGCGAGCGGAATGAAGTCGCCCGGCGGCACCATCCCGCGGACCGGGTGCTGCCAGCGGATCAGCGCCTCGCAGCCGACCAGCCGGTTGGTCGCGAGGTTGAGCTGCGGCTGGTAGTGGAGCTGGAACTCGCGCCGGGCCAGCGCCTGACGCATGTCGAGTTCGAGCCGGCGCCGCACCTGCATCCGCTCGTCCATCTCGGGCTCGAAGAAGCGGAACGTGCCGCGCCCGTCGAGCTTGGCGCCGTAGAGGGCGAGATCGGCGTTCTTCAGCAGCCGCTCGGCCTCGTCGCCGTCCGCGGGCGCGACCGCGACGCCGACGCTGGCGCCGATGGTGAGGAGCTGGCCCTCGACCATGTAGGTCCGGCCGACGAGGTCGACGATCCGGCGCGCCAGGGCCCGGACCTGAGCGGCGTCCCGGACGCCCGTCTGCAGCACGACGAACTCGTCGCCGCCGAGCCGCGCCGCCGTGTCGCATTCCCGGATGGTCGAGCGCAGCCGGTCGGCCACCTTCTCCAGCAGCCTGTCGCCGGTCGGGTGGCCGAGGGTGTCGTTCACCGGCTTGAAGCGGTCGAGATCAATGAACAGGACGGCGCAGCCCTCGCCCGTCCGCCGCAGCCGGTCGAGGGCGTCGTCGAGGCGCTCGCGCAGGTGGAGGCGGTTCGACAGCCCGGTCAGGGGGTCCAGGCGCGCCCGCTCCGCCGCGTCGGTCTCGGCGGCCCGCAGGTGGGTCACGTCGTCGAGGGCCGCCCCCCAGCCCTCGTCCGGAACCGGCCAGCATTCGACAGCGACCGTGCGCTCGTCGCAGCTCACCTCGAACGTCACCGCCTGGGTGCGGGTGCGCGCGTGCCGCAGACGACGGAAGAGTTCCCTCCGCCGCAGGCCGGAGCCGGCCCGCAGCAGGCGCAGCCAGCCCCGGACCGAACCTGGGGCCGCCCGACCGAGGATGCGCCCGACCGGTGCCGTACTGGTGAGGGTGCCGTCGCGGCCGAGGATGACGAGCCCCTGTCGCGCCGAGGCGAGATAGCGCAGGACCATCGCGGCCCCGCCCGCGTCGCGGCCGGGAGACGGGCCTGATTCCGGCGCATCCGGATCCGGCCTTCCGATGGTGCTGGATCGCGCGGACATGGGATGGCGGCTCGGTGCGACTGTGGAGCGGGGCAAGGTCTGACAGATCCGTAACGACGAATGCTTAATCGATCGCCAACCGGGTGATGTTCTCGATCGTCGTCTCAGGCATTCCGTCGCCCCTCACGTTGTGCCGATCAGGCCGGAAGCAAGTAGGCCGGGCTGGTCGCCGGTCCACGGACCGGTTCCGGAACCCGGCTCGCATCCTTAACGGCCCCTGCATTCGGCCCCCGGGAGAACGGCGGTTCCTGCCGGCCCCGAACCCGGCATTCCGTGATCAACCAGGTGCGCCGAGGTCCGGCCGGCGCGTCGCGGGCGGTCCGGCGCCACGCCCCGGGGCGGCATGGCGGCGTGTCCTTCGCTCAGTCCCTCCGCCCCGGGGCCGTGGCGGCGCGCTCGCGGTCGAACAGGGTCCGGCAGGCGGGCGAGAGGTTGTCGCGCTGGACCTGCATGCAGGCGATGATCCGCGCCCGGTCCGGTATGGCATTCAGGCACAGCCGCATGACGTCGGCACCGCAGATGCGGTTGCGCTCGTCGTCGGTCGTCTGGGCCGCCGCGGCGCCTTGCAGGACGACCAGGGCTGCAACGGTCGCGATCATGGTGCGCATCGGCACGATTCCTTTCGGCCGGCTCTGTCGGGGTGACCGCCGCTCGGGCCGGTTGCGCGTCAGAATCGGTCAGGGGGATTCGATCAGGACGTGCGACTTGGCACGCCGCACCGGCCGAGGAAAGGGTCCGGCCCGTTCAAACTCCCGCGCACCGGGAGCCCGGTTCCGTCGTGGTCGCGTTCCGAGGACGGGCTTCGCGCGGGCGCACGCAGAGCGACGCTCCGCGCCGGTCGGGCCTCGACGCGATGTCCGGAGCGGATCGCCCGACAACCGCGCCACGAGGCCCGCCGATCGGAGGAGCTTACGTTGAGGACGGGACCTGGCGCGGGCCGTCATGACTCCCGACCGGAGTGATCTTAGTACGGATTTAAGGATACGGAAGGATCATCCGCGGCATTCGGGCCGTCCCGAGAAGGGATTCGATTCAGGTTGATTCGCGCGTGATGCGGGGAGCAGTCAGTGGCCGAGGCCGATAACGATCTCCCGGAGCAGGCCCGGCGGCAGGCATCATGCGAATGCTGCCCCGTCGAGGCGGCGCCCGGTCCGGCGCTGGCGCGCCTTCTCGAACTCGCCGCGCGCCTGTTCGATGTTCCGACCGTGTTCGTGTCGCTCCTCGATCAGGACCGGCAGGTCCTGCATGCCGGGCACGGCCTCGCCCCGCCCGGGACGGGCCACCGGGATCCCTCGCACGCGCCGGCCATCCTCCGCGGCGGCGTCGACGTGGTTCTCGACGGGTGGGCGGACCCCCGGTTCCGCGGCGGTCCCGTCGCGCTCGGCGACCCGGCCATCCGCTTCTGCGCCGCAGCGACGCTGCTCTCTCCCGCCGGGCACGCCCTCGGCACGCTCTGCATCGCCGACACCCGGCCGCGCACCGCCTTCTCGCCCGCGGACAGGCTCAACCTCGACGCGTTGTCCGGCCTCGTCCTCGACCACCTGGAACGGCAACCGCGCGAACCCGCCCTGGGAGCCGGCCGGTCCCGCTTCCGCCGGTTGGCCGACGCCTCGCCGGACGGCATCGTCTGCGTGGATCGGCAGGGCCGGATCACCGACTGGAATGCCGGGGCGGAGGCCCTGTTCGGATTCGCTCCCGGGGAGGTCCTCGGCCGATCCATCGACCGGATCGTTCCCGGGTGGCCGCGCGGCCTCCCGGAATGCAGCCCGGACGAGGCGGCGGGCGGGGCCGCCACCGCCATCGAGCTGACCGGGCGCCACCGCAGCGGCGCGGAAGTGCCGGTCAGCCTGTCGCTCTCGACGTGGCGGGAGGAGGGGCAGCCGGCCTTCGGAGCGATCCTGCGCGACACGCGCGAGCGGCGCGCCACCGAGGAGCGTCTCCGCCGGCTCGCGCATCTCGATCCGCTCACCGCGCTGCCCGACCGGGCCGCCCTGCGCGAGCGCCTCGCCGGCCTCCTCGCGGCGGGCCGGCCGACGGCGGTGCTGATGCTCGGCCTCGACGGCTTCAAGGAGATCAACGACACCCTCGGCCACGCCGCCGGCGACGCCGTCCTCCGGCTCGCCGCGGCGCGCCTGCTCGCCGGCACCGGCATTGCCGACAACGGCATTGCCGACGCCGGCATGGTGGCACGGTTCGGCGGCGACGAGTTCGCCATCCTTCTGCCGGAGGTCGGCGAGGCCGGCGCGACCGCGACCGCCGAGGCCCTGGTGCGCGCTTTCGCCGAGCCGTTCGTGCACGACGGCCACGTCCTGCCTCTCGGCATCACCGTGGGCGTCGCCCTCTCGCCCGCCCACGGGCGGGACGGCGACGACCTCCTGTCCTGCGCCGGCATGGCCCTCCACTGGGCCAAGGCGGAGGGACGGCGCTGCCACCGGCTCTACATGCCGGCCCTGCGGGAGGCGGCCAGGGCGGCGCGGCGGCTGCGCAACGCGTTGCACGACGCGGTCGAGCGCAGCGAGTTCGTGCTGTTCTACCAGCCGCAGGTCTCGCTCGCCGACGGCAGTCTGGTCGGTGCGGAGGCCCTGCTGCGGTGGCAGCATCCCCGGAACGGGCTCCTGGCTCCCGCGGCGTTCCTGCCCGCCCTGGAGAGCAGCCCCTTCGCGGCGGAGGTCGGAGACTGGGTGCTGGACGAAGCCTGCCGGCAGGCGGTTCGCTGGCGGGAGCTGGGTGCGCCGGACTTCCGCATCGGCGTGAATCTGTCGGCGGCGCAGTTCCAGCGCGGCGACCTCGCCGAGACCGTCGCGACGACCCTGGCGCGCACGAATCTGCCGCCGGCCGCGCTCGAACTGGAGATCACCGAGACGGTGGTCCTGCGTCACGACGACGTCGCCTTGGCGCCGCTCGCCGCGTTGCGCGAACTCGGCACCGGGATCGCCTTCGACGATTACGGCACCGGCTACGCCTCGCTGAGCCTGCTCAAGCGCTACCCGCTCACGCGGCTGAAGATCGACCGCTCGTTCGTGACCGGGATGACCTCGTCCCGCCAGGACGAGACCATCGTGCGGGCGATCCTGCAACTGGGGCACGGTTTCAAGCTCGACGTCATCGCCGAGGGGATCGAGACGGCCCAGGAGCATGCCCGCCTGCGGGCGAAGGGCTGCCACGAGGGACAGGGCTTCCTGTTCGGCCGGCCGATGGCGGCTGCGGCCTTCGCGTCGCGCTACGGCCTCGGGGGGGCGGCCGCAGCCACGGCGGCGCAGTAGCCCTGCGGATCGGCCGGCCCGGCCTCACGCCGGCTCGAGGCCGTTCCGGACCTTGGCGGCGACCGCGTCGGCCGAGGTCAGGTAGGCGACGACCGCGCCCGCGCCCTCGGGGTCCGGGGCGGTGCGGCTCACCCCGGCGGAGAACACCGTCACGGCCTGGATCCCGGCGGGAAGCGGACCCAGGACCTCGATGCCGGGCAGGTCCAGCAGCTCGCTGCGCTGCTGGAAGCCGAGATCGATCGTTCCCTGCGCCAGCAGCGATCCGACCGGAACGCCCGGCGGTGCCCGAACGAGGCGGCCCGCGACCTCCGCGGCGATGCCCCAGCGCTCCGCGAGCCGCGCGAGGTGGTCGCCGCTGGGACCGGTCGAGACGCCGATCCGCCCGGCGCCGAGGATCGCCCTCCGGACGGCGTCGGCGTCGTCGATGGCGGGCCGCGCCGCGCCGGCCGGCACCGCCACCGCGATGCCGGAGCGGGCGAAATCCGCCCGGCTGCCGGGGACGAGGTGGCCTTCGGCCTCCAGTTGCGCCATCACGCCTGAGGCGAGGACGACGAGGTCCGTCGCCTCGCCCGCGCGGATGCGCCGCGCCGCCTCGACTCCGCCGAGCGAGGTGATCGCGACCGGGCGGCCGCCCCGTGCCGCGTGGGCCGTCGCGAGGTCGGCCAGCACCCGACGGGTCGCCATCGAGGACAGGCCGGTGATCCGGCAGGACATCGCCGAGCCCCCGGGTCAGTCGAGGTAGCGCAGGCCGGCCTCGGCCAGCGTCTCGCGCATGCCGTAGAGGTCGAGCCCGAGCGTTCCGGCGGCGAGTTTCTCGCGCTTGGCGCCCTCGTTGGCCTCGCGGGCCGCCGCGGCGTCGGCGGCCTCGCGGGCCCGGGCCGCCGGCACCACCACGATGCCGTCGTCGTCGGCCACGATCGCGTCGCCCGGCTGCACCAGCGCGCCGGCGCAGACCACCGGCACGTTGACCGAGCCCAGCGTCGCCTTGACCGTGCCCTTGGCCGAGACGCACCTGCTCCAGACCGGGAAGCCCATCCCGGTCAGCGCCCTGACGTCGCGCACGCCGGCCTCGATGACGAGGGCGCGGGCACCCCGCGCCATGAAGCTCGTCGCCAGGAGGTCGCCGAAATAGCCGTCGGTGCACTCGGCGGTGATCGCCGCCACCACGACGTCGCCCGGCTCGATCTGCTCGGCCGCGACGTGCATCATCCAGTTGTCGCCGGGATGCAGCAGCACCGTGACGGCGGTGCCGGCGACCGCGGCGCCCGGGTAGATCGGCCGCAGGATCGGCTTCATCAGCCCGACCCGGCCCATCGCCTCGTGCACCGTGGCGCTGCCGGACTGCGCCAGCCGCTCGACGGCGGCGCGATCGGCGCGGGTGATGCCCCGCTTGACCACTCCAAGCTCGAACATGGCGTCCTCCTATCGTCCGCGGGAAGTCAGGGCGGCGTCGAGGCGCGGATAGACCCGGCGTGCGTTGCCCTCGTAGATCCTGTGGCGGTCCTCCGGGCTCAGCCCGGCCGCCTCGATGTAGCGTTTCGTGTCGTCGAAGTTGTGCCCGGTCTCGGGATCGATGCCGCGCACCGCGCCGACCATCTCGCTGGCGAACAGGATGTTCTCGACCGGGATCACCCCGGTCAGCAGGTCGATGCCGGGCTGGTGATAGACGCAGGTGTCGAAGAACACGTTCTTCAGGAGGTGCTCGCGCAGCCCCGGCTTCTTCAGCGCCTGGGCGAGGCCGCGGTAGCGGCCCCAGTGGTAGGGTGCGGCGCCGCCGCCGTGCGGGATCACCAGGCGCAGGGTCGGGAAGTCGGCGAACAGGTCGCCCTCGATGAGCTGCATCACCGCGGTCGTGTCGGCGTTGATGTAGTGCGCGCCGGTGGTGTGGAAGCAGGCGTTGCAGCTCGTCGAGACGTGGATCATGGCGGGAATGTCGTATTCCACCATCTTCTCGTAGATCGGGTACCAGTGCCGGTCGGTGAGCGGCGGGCTCTTCCAGTAGCCGCCGGTCGGGTCGGGGTTCAGGTTGATGCCGACGAAGCCGTAGTCGCGGATGCAGGTCTCGAGCTCCGGGATGCAGGTCCTCGGATCGACGCCGGGGCTCTGCGGCAGCATCGCGGCGCCGATGAAGTGGTCGGGAAACAGCGTCGCGACCCGGTGGCACAGCTCGTTGCAGATCGCGGCCCACTCCGCCGACACCGCGAAGTCGCCGACGTGATGGGCCATGAAGCTCGCCCGCGGGCTGAAGATCGTCAGGTCGCTGCCGCGCTCGCGCATCAGCCGGAGCTGGTTGGTCTCGATCGTCTCGCGGATCTCGTCGTCGCCGATCCTCAGGTCGGCGCGGCGCGGGCGGGCGGAGGGGTCGCGCAGGGCCGCGACCTGACGGTTGCGCCACTCCTCCAGGGCCTTCGGCGCCGTGGTGTAGTGGCCGTGGCAGTCGATGATCATGTCGTCTCGCTCCTCGGCAGGCAGGGGGGGACGCCGGCGACCGGGGGGCCGCGCGGCGGGAGGAGATCAGTGGGCCGCAGCCTGTCGCCGCGTGGCGGAGTCGACCGCACCGAACTGGGTCATGGCGATCGCCGCCGCGGCGCAGAGGGCAGGGACCGCGAGGGTCAGCAGGATCGTGCCGAAGTCCCCGCCGAGCCCGAGCAGGGTGCCGCCGAAGGCCGAGCCGAGGATGCTGCCGAAGCGGCCGATGCCGAGCATCCAGCTCACCCCGGTGGCCCGGGCCACGGTCGGGTAGCAGCCCGGCGCGAAGGCGTTGAGCCCGGTCTGGGCGCCGCTCATGCAGAACCCGGCGGCGAACACCAGCAACGCGAGCGAGGACGACACCACGCCGGCGGCCGACAGGGCGACGATGAAGAGGCCGCCGCCGAGATAGGCGGCGCTGATGACGAGCGCCGGGCGCGCCTTGTCCATCACCCAGCCGACGATCACCGCGCCCAGCGTGCCGCCGATCTGGAACAGGGCGGTGACGGTCGAGGCGGTCTCGATCGACACCCCGGCATCGCGCATCAGGGTCGGCAGCCAGCCGGTGAGCAGGTAGATCACCAGCAGGCCCATGAAGTAGGTCACCCACAGGGCGATCGTGGTGACGGCGTAGCCCTCCGAGAACAGCACGCCGATCGGCTTGCGGGTCTGCAGCGGCGGCTCGTCCGAGACGAAGGTCTCGTTGCCGGTGAAGCGGTGGCCGGTCACCCGGCCGAGGGTCGCGGCGATCGTCCGCGGGGAGGCGCCGCGCAGGGTGAGCAGCCGGGCCGATTCCGGCAGGAACAGGATCAGGAGCGGCACCAGGGCGAGGGGCACCGCGCCGCCGAGCACCAGCACCGAGCGCCAGCCGTGGGCCGGGATCAGGTACGCCGCCGCGAAGCCGATCGCCGCCGAGCCGAGGTTGAACCCGGTGAACATCAGCGTGATCATCAGCGAGCGCCGGCGCAGCGGCGCGTACTCGGCGAGCAGCGTCGAGGTGTTGGGCATCGCCGCCCCCATGCCGGTGCCGGCGAGGAAGCGCAGGATCGCCATCTCGGTCGGCGTCGAGGCGGAAGCGGCGACGACCGTGAACAGGCCGAAGACCAGCACCGACACGATCAGAACCGGCTTGCGCCCGAACCGGTCCGAGGACGGACCGGCGACGAGCGCCCCGACCACGAGGCCGAACGGCGCCGCGCTCATCACCAGCCCGAAGGCCGGCCGCGAGATGTTCCAGTCGGCGAGGATCGACGGGGTGACGAAGCCCATGATCGCCACGTCCATGCCGTCGGCGGCGACGACGAGGAAACACAAGGCGACCAGGAACCATTGGAACCGCGATACCGGCCTCTCGTCGATGAACGACTTGATCTCGACTGTTCTGTCCATGGAAAGGGATCCTCCCTCACGGGTGTCGGTGGTGCGCGCGGCCGGGTTCTGGTGCCCGGCTCCCGATGGTCAGGACGCGATGCCGTGCCCGGACAGGTCCGGCTGCCCGTCGTGGTCGGGGCCGTGCTGCCCGGGCAGCGGCGGGGTGCCGTGGCTGTGGAAGGTCGGGATGGTCTTCAGGCCCCAGGCCTGGCCCTTCTTCCGCTCCTCCTCGGTCCAGCGGATCGGCTTCCAGTCCGGGGCCAGCACGAGGCGCGCGCCGGCGTTCGCCACTTCGACCCGGTGGCCGCCGGGCTCGAACACGTAGAGGAAGAAGGTCTGCTGGACGGCGTGCTTGTGCGGCCCGGTCTCGATCGGGATGCCGGCCTCCAGGAAGATGTCGGCGGCGCGCAGGATCTCCTCGCGGCTGTCGAGCGCGTAGGTGACGTGGTGGAAGCGGCCCTTCACGCCGTGCGCTTCCTTGGTGTAGGCGAAGTCGTAGCTCTTGTTGGTGGCGGTCAGCCACATCCCGGCCTCCTCGCCGGAATCGAGCACGATCTGCTCGGTGAGCCGGAAGCCGAGCGCGCTCTCGAAGAACTCGCGGTTGGCCTTCACGTCGACGGCGAGGCAGTTGAAGTGGTCGAGCCGGCGCACGTTGGCGCCGCGGGCGGGAAACCGCTGGGCCTGGTTCTTCAGCGAGGGGCGCAGGGCTTCCGGCGCCTCGTACCACTCCGTCTCGTAGTAGATCTCGACCACGTGCCCGTCCGGGTCGTGGAAGCGGTAGGCCGGGCCGTGGCCGAGTTCGCTCTCGTGCCAGCCGATTCCGAGACCGGTCGCCTCGATCGCCTCGACCCGGCGCCGGAGCGCCTGCGGGCTGCGCGCCCGGAAGGCGGCGTGGCCGAGGCCGGAGGTGCGCGAGGCGGTGAGCTGGAGCGAGTAGCGCTCGTAGTCGTCCCAGGCGCGCAGATAGACCGAATCGCCCTTGCGGCCGCTCTCGGTCATGCCGAGCACGTCGACGAAGAAGCGCAGGCTCGCCTCGGGCTTCGGGGTCAGCAGTTCGAGATGCCCGAGATGGGCGACGTCGAGGATCGGTTCGGGGGGCATGGGTCGTTCTCCCTGGATCGCCGCCTCTCGCCCGGGCGGCCCTTGGACGTGGTTGGGGGGCGCCGGTCGAGCCGGCCGGCCCGGTCCCGGCGCTCGGCGATGGCCGTGCCGAGAAGCGGCTCGACCCCGGCGTCGCGCACGGTGCGGGCGGCTTCCCGCATATCCTCGGCCCGGCGGGGCCCGTGCTGCATCGAGCGGCCGATGAGGTATCCGGCGAGGCCCGGCCAGTCCTCGTGCGGCAGCGTGTCGGCGAGCGAGCGCAGCACCTCGTCCTCGACGCCGTAGTGGCGCGCGGAGAGCAGGCACTCGTCCTCGCCGAAGCCGATGAGCGCGAAGCCTGTCATGTCCCCTGTCATGTCGCGACCTCGCCCTCGTCGCGGCACGGCGGGGCGCGTGGCAGGGCCGTCCGCGAGCCGCGACGTCCGCTGCCTGGCCCCGCCGCGGGGCGGGGCGTCCCTGATCGTGTCGGAAGCGTTCGTTGCTGCCGGGCCGGTGCCCGTCGACGGCGTCTTAACCCTCGCCGGGGTCGCGCGTCGTATCGCTTTTTCCGCCGCTGCTATCACCGCCGGTGATATCGGCGAGGCCGCGCTCGGAGATCTCGGCCACGTAGGCGCGCAGGCAGGCGACGAAGGTCCGTCCGGCGGGGGGCAGCGGACGGTCGCCGGGCAGGATCAGCCCGGCGGGACGGTCGGGCGCCGGGATCGGCAGCGGCGCCACCCGCAGGGTGCCGCGCAGCAGGTCGCCCACCATCATCAGGCGCGGCATCACCGCGATGAGGTCGGTCGCGTGCAGCATCTCGCGGATGAAGCCGTAGGAGCTGGAGCGCAGGGAGGCGGTCGGTGTCAGGCCGAGCAGCGCGAGCACGTGCTCGATCTCCTGGCCGACGCGCTGGCTCACGGTCGGCAGGACGAGGTCGTAGCGCCGCAGCGCCTCGGGCGTGGCCGGGCCGGAGAAGATCGGGTGCTCGGCCCGGGCGAGGACCGAGACCGGTTCGGTCCAGAGCGGCTCGCGGGAGAAGCGGTCGGGGAGGGCGGGGGTGTAGAGCCGGCCGACCACGAGGTCGATCTCGCCGGAGGCGAGGAGCGGCAGCAGGTCCTCGGTCCGCCCCTGCTGCAACCAGACCGTGATGTCCGGATGGCTCGCCTTCAGCCGCGCCAGGGCACCCGGCAGCACTCCGGCCGCCGCGACCGGCAGCGCGCCGACCGCCACCGCGCCGCCGCTCGCCGTGGCGAGTCGGTCGAGTTCCTCGTCGAGCCGCCGCACCTCGGCCAGAACCCGGCGGGCCGTCCGCACGACCGCCATCCCGGCCCCGGTCGGGCGCACGCCGCGGGAATGGCGGTCGAACAGCCTGACCTGGACCGCCTCCTCGATCTCCTGAAGGCTCTTGGTGAGGGCGGGTTGCGTCACCCCGAGGACCGTCGCGGCCTTGAGCAGGCTGCGGTGGACCTCCAGGGCATCGACGAGGCGCAACTGCGAGAGCCTGAGACGCTGGTCGAGGTAGCGGCGCGGCATCGGCATGACCCCTCCCCGGCGTTGCGGTTCAGAACCCCGGCGGTGCGTCCCGGCCGGAACCGTCCCGGGCGGTGAGCCCGAGATGGGGCAGCAGCCGGTGCAGCGTCTCGTCGGGGAGGGGGGACAGGAACCGGACCCCGGCCCTGGCGCCGTCCTTCCACCGGGTCTCGACCGGGTGGGGCTGGCCGCCCTGCTCCAGGAACAGCTCGAACCGGTCAGGGACCGTCACGCCCTCGGGGAAGGAGAGGCCGGCGCCTTCGTCCGAGAGGTCGTGCAGGAAGCAGAGGACCGGCGCGGGCGCGTCCCGCTCCAGCTTCGCCCGGCTGGTGAGAAGAGCCTGGATCCGGACCGGCCTCGGAATCGTGGTCATGACGGAACCTGCTGGTGCGCGAACGGGTGCCCGCCGGCCGCGCACCCGGGGGGCGTCCGGCCCGCTGTCATCTCACGGCGGCCGGCTGCGATCCAGCCGAAGGGCGGCACTCCGTGGCGGGCGCGGAGCGGAGCACCAGCGTGTCGCGCGGGATCGCCGGCGCCGGAGCCTCCTGCGGAAGACCAGGGCCATCGCCCGGAGGCAGGGCCCCGAGGTCGGCCCGGATCCGTGATCCCGCACCGGTCCGCGGTCCGGTTGCCCGAATGCCCGGAGCCGGCCGGGGCGATGGCGGAAGTCGGGGCGGGACCACGCAGAGACCCGGGAAAGCCGCCACCCGAGGATTGCCGGTGCTGCGATAGCCGTTACTCTAGTCGGCGAGACGTCGTGCGTGATGGCGCGTCCCGGCTGCGCCCGCCGGGACCGATACCTGCAAGACGTCTCCCACGGACGCCACGAACAATCAGAATCGATCATCTAGGGAGAGACCGATGTACAGGACCATGCTGGCAGCGCTGCTGCTGTCGGTATCGGCGGGCGCGGCGATGGCCGGCCCGACGGTGAAGATCGGCGTGATGAACGACCGGTCCGGGATCTACGCCGACGCGACGGGCCAGGGCTCGGTGGTCGCCGCCGAGATGGCGGTCGCGGACTACGCCGCGAGCCTCGGCCTCACCGTCGAGGTGGTTTCGGCCGACCACCAGAACAAGGCGGATGTCGGCGCCGCCATCGCCCGCCAGTGGTACGACCGCGACAAGGTCGACGCCATCTTCGACGTCCCGACCTCGTCCGTGGGTCTCGCCGTCAACCAGGTGTCGCGGGAGAAGAACAAGGCGTTCATCAACTCGGGCGCGGCGACCGCCGACCTGACCGGGTCGCAATGCGCTCCCTACACGATCCACTGGACCTACGACACCTACTCGCAGGCCAACGGGACGGCCGGCGCCCTGACCCGCCGCGGCGGCGACACCTGGTTCTTCCTCACCGCCGACTACGCCTTCGGCCACGCCATGGAGCGGGACGCGCGCCAGACCGTGCTGAAGGACGGCGGCAAGGTCGTCGGCGCGGTGCGCACGCCGTTCCCGGCGACGGACTTCTCGTCGTTCCTGCTCCAGGCCCAGGCCTCGAAGGCGAAGGTGATCGGGCTGGCCAACGCCGCCGGCGACACCGCCAACGCCATCAAGCAGGCGGGCGAGTTCGGCATCGTCGAGGGCGGCCAGAACCTCGCCGCGCTGCTGATCTTCATCGGCGAGATCCGGGCGCTCGGCACCAAGGCGGCCCAGGGCCTGATCCTCACCGAAGGGTTCTACTGGGACCTGAACGACGCGACGCGGGCGTTCTCGAAGCGGTTCGGCGAGCGGCTGAGCGGCCGGATGCCCAACATGATCCAGGCGGGGGTCTATTCCAGCCTCGTCCACTACATGAAGGGCGTGGCGGCGACGCAATCGACCGACGCGGCGAAGGTCATCGCCTGGATGAAGGCGAACCCGACCGACGACCCGCTGTTCGGCAAGGGCACCATCCGGGCCGACGGCCGCAAGCTGCACGACATGTACCTGTTCGAGGTCAAGAAGCCCTCCGAGTCGAAGAGCGAGTGGGACCTCTACAAGACCCTGGCGACGATCCCGGCCGAGAAGGCGTTCCGGCCGATCACCGAGGGCGGGTGCCCGCTCGTTGGCAAGAGCTGACGGCGTGCCTATCCCGGCGGCGAGCCCCGGTTCGCCGCCGGACCTGGGCTGGAGACGGCCGGACATGCGAAAGGCTCCGGACGGCGTCCAGAACCTCTGATACGGATTTCGGGCGATTCGTTCCGAAAGCCGTATCCAAGCCCGCGCGGCGCCTGAGCGAAGCCGATTTTCGCCTCGCGAAGCGATCCCGCAGGGATCGCCTGAAGCGATCAATCGAAAATCGTATGACGGGAATGGTGGGCGCACTAGGGCTCGAACCTAGGACCCGCTGATTAAGAGTCAGCTGCTCTACCAACTGAGCTATGCGCCCGTCGCTCCAGAAACCATCCGAAACGCTTCACGGTGGCGACCACCGCTGAGCAAGACGAGAAGGTCATGTGATGGTGGGCGCACTAGGGCTCGAACCTAGGACCCGCTGATTAAGAGTCAGCTGCTCTACCAACTGAGCTATGCGCCCATCACTCCGAAGAGCGAGGCCGGAGCGGTCACCAGCCGCTCCGTCTGTGAGGCGGGGATCTACAGGCTCGGCGGGGAGGAGTCCAGCCCCGATTCCCGCCGGGCCGTCGATTTTTCGCCTATTCGGCGGCGGCGTGCTGGGCGTGCAGGCGGCGGGTGGCGCCGGCGAGCAGCTTGTTGAGGGCCGCAAGATAGGCCTTGGCGGAGGCGACCAGGGTGTCGGGGTCGGCGCCGCGGGCGGTGACGATGCGGTCGTCCTGCTTCAGCCGCACCGAGACCTCGGCCTGGGCGTCGGTGCCCTCGGTGACGGCGTGGACGTCGTAGAGTTCCAGGCTGGCCTCGTGCGGCACGAGGGTCTTGATCGCGTTGAACACCGCATCCACCGGGCCGTTGCCGTCGGCCTCCTCGGTGGCGACGCGGCCGTCGATGTCGAGCTTCATCGTCGCCCGCTGCGGCCCGCGGGTCCCGGCGATGACGGTGAGCGAGACGAGGCGGATGCGGTCGTGGGCGGTCGCGAGGTTCTCGTCGACCAGGGCCTCGATGTCCTCGTCGTAGACGTGCTTCTTCCGGTCGGCCAGCGCCTTGAACCGCTCGAACGCGTCCTGGAACTGGTTGTCGGACAGCGTGTAGCCCATCTCCTCGAGCTTCGAGCGGAAGGCGGCGCGGCCGGAATGCTTGCCCATCACCAGCGAGGTCTTCTGCACGCCGACCGATTCCGGCGTCATGATCTCGTAGGTCGACTGGTTCTTCAGCATCCCGTCCTGGTGGATGCCGCTCTCGTGCGCGAAGGCGTTCCGGCCGACGATCGCCTTGTTGTACTGGACCGGGAAGTGGGTCGCGCCCGCCACCAGCCGCGAGGCCCGCACGAGCTGGGTCGTGTCGATGCCGGTGGTGTAGGGCAGCACGTCGGCGCGGGTGCGGATCGCCATCACGGCCTCTTCCAGGGCCGCGTTGCCGGCGCGCTCGCCGATGCCGTTGATGGTGCACTCGATCTGGCGGGCGCCGCCCTCGACGCCGGCCAGCGAGTTGGCGATGGCGAGGCCGAGGTCGTTGTGGCAGTGGACCGAGAACACCGCCTTGTCGGCGTTCGGCACCCGCTCGCGGACGGCGCGGAACATCGCCCGGTACTCGTCGGGCGTCGCATAGCCGACCGTGTCGGGCAGGTTGATGGTCGTGGCGCCGGCGCGGATCGCCGCCTCGACGCAGCGGCAGAGATAGTCGATCGGCGTGCGGGTGGCGTCCATCGCCGACCACTCGACGTCCTCGATCAGGTCGCGGGCCTGGGCCACGGTCCTGAGGATGATCTCCAGCACCTCGTCCTCGGTCTTGCGCATCTGGTGCGCGAGATGGATCGGCGAGGTCGAGACGAAGGTGTGGATGCGGCCGCGCCCGGCGAAGCGCACCGCCTCGCCGGCGCGGGCGATGTCGGCCGGGATCGCCCGGGCGAGGCCGGCGATGACGGCGTTCCTCGCCCGGCGGGCGATCTCGGCGACGGCCTCGAAGTCGCCGTTGGACGCGATCGGGAAGCCGGCCTCGATGATGTCGACGCCCATGCCGTCGAGCATCTCGGCGACCGCGAGCTTCTCCTCGAGGGTCATTGTGGCGCCGGGGCACTGCTCGCCGTCGCGCAGGGTGGTGTCGAAGATCAGCACGCGCTCGGGGGAGGGGGCGGCGGCACGGGCGATGTCGGACATGACGGATCCTGGAGTTCGGTCCCGGGGGAGGCGGCAGCGGCAACTCGCCGTGGGACGATCGATGCGGGGTGTCTCGGTTCTCCGGCGTCCCCTGAAGGCCCAGGCGCGTGCCCGGACGGCCCTCAGGGGCCGATAAGGAGAAGGCCGGCGAGGAGAAGCGCGCGCGACGGCGCCACCGCGAGGGCGGGGCGAGCGGTCGTCAGCGCTGAGCCGGCATGAGCCACGGCTCGATTCTCCTGATGCGGGGCGCCGATCCGGTGGCCGCCCCTCGCGAGGAGCCGAGGTTTACCGGCCGCGCGGCGCGATGACAAGTCGCGGAGGCGGCGGCGCGGCCGGTCGCATTGACCGCCTCCGGCCGGCGGGCCACAAGCTTAGCCATGCGGCCTAGCCCGGCCGCTCCGCGGTTCACCGGGAGAACACTCGTGTCACCCACACTCCGCCACGGGCTCGCTGCCCTCGCCCTTGCCCTGGCCGCCCCGCTCGGCGCCTGCAATTCCAAGGCGCCCCCGGCCCCCGCTGCGGCGGTTCCCCCCGCGCCGGGTCCGGTCGCGGCCCTGGTGCCCGGCGGCGGCTGCGGCCCGGCGATCGCCCGCACCCAGGCGGTGGTCGACAGCGACGTCGCCACGGGCAACCTCAACGCCCCGGTCGGCAAGCGCTTCTCGGCCGACCTCGCGGCGGCGTCGAACGCCTGCGCGAGCGGCCGCGACGTCGAGGCGATGCGCCTGCTCGCCGCCGCCAAGGCGCGCTACGGCTATCCCTGAGCGGAGCGGCACAGGGCAACCCTGCCGGGATGCGTGTTCCTGCATCATTCGGCCGGCCGAACGATGCGCAGGCCGTCACGGCGCGGGGCCGGCCAGCGCCTCGGCCAGGAAGGCCCGCACGTAGGCGGGCATGGTGGCCGGGTCGATGTCGCCCGGCCCGCGCACCAGGACCATGCCGTCGAGTTCGGGCTCCGCCTCGCGGGCGAGATGGGCGTCGATGCCGGCGAGCACCGCGGCGGTGTCCTGCGCCAGCGTGACCGGTTCGAGGATGCCGAGCAGGCCGCCGTCGCGCACCACGACGAAGCCCTCCGATCCCCCACCCACCACGAGGCCGGTCTCCTCGGTGAACTCCCGCCGGGCGCTGGCGGCGAGGTCGACGCGGCCGTCCGGCTCGACGTCCGTCCGGTCGGGCGTGCCGCAGGCGAAGTAGGCCTGCCCGGCCCGGGCGGTGTGTCCGCCCATCCGCCCGAGCAGGTAGGCGCCGTCTTTGGTGCGCGGCGCCAGGGCCGCGAAGATGTTGGCGACCGACCGGTCGGGAAACCCGAGATCGATCAGCGCCGTCAGGGTGGCGTAGTCGGATTCGAACAGCGCGACCCGCAGCGTGCCGTCCGGCGCGACCTCAGCCTCGTGGGCGAGCAGCACCGCGCCGTTGAACATCGCCGGCGTCGCGGCGACGCGGCGCTGCCAGTTCGCGGCGATCGCGGCGTGCGCGTCCCGCGCCCAGGCCCAGTCGTGGGGCCCGACGCGGGCGCTGACCCCACGCACCCGGGTGAGGGACGGGGCGGGGCTCACAGCAGCAGCTCGCCCCGGGACACGACGACGGCGCTGCCGCCGATCTCGGCCGAGCGCAGGGCCCCCTCCTCGATGACGAGCTGGAGCGCGATCTCGCTCGGCCGGCCCATCTCGTAGCCCTGGGCGATCACCACGTCGTGGGTGCCGGCGCCGAGGGGTTCGAATTGCATCAGCACGCCGGCGAAGGCCGCCGAGGCGCCGCCGGTGGCCGGGTCCTCGGGGATGCCGCTCGCCGGGGCGAACATCCGGGCCCGGAACGACTGCGCCGGGTCGCCGGTCTCGCTGGTGTAGAGGAACACCTTGGCGCCGGCCCCGAAGGCGGCCTGGAGCGACTCGACGCCCGCCCTGGCCCGGCCGAGGGCGGCCAGCGAGCGCACCGGCACGAAGTCGAACGGCGTGCCGGCGCTGTGGCGGCTCGGCCGGTGCAGGTCGAAGCCGATCTCGGCCGGGTCGAGGCCCAGCGCCCGGGCGACGACCTCCGGCTCCGGTCCGAGCCCGCCGGCCTCGCCCCAGATCTCCGGCAGCCGCGGCAGGCGGAAGCGGGCCCGGCCGCGCCCCTCGCCGGCCTCGACGATGCAGGGCACGGTGCCGACCGTCTCCTCAAGGCCGAACGCCACCGCGTCGGCGATCTCGGCGCGCCGGTCCTGGAGCGCCAGCAGCACGGCGGTGCCGACGGTCGGATGGCCGGCGAAGGGAAGCTCCTGGCGCGGGGTGAAGATGCGCAGCCGCGCCCGGTGGCGCGGCTCGTCAGGCGGCAGCACGAACACCGTCTCGGACAGGTTGAACTCGGCCGCGATCGCCTGCATGGCCATGGTGTCGAGCCCCTCTGCATCGAGCACCACCGCGAGCGGGTTGCCGGCGAGCGGGTGCTCGGTGAAGACGTCGAGGGTGGCGAAGCGGCGCGCGGCCATGGATCTCTCCGGATCGACTCTGCGCTGCGACGCAACACGGGGGAGGGGGCGGGCGCAAGCCCCAATCGATCTCGCCGACCCTTGACGGCCTTACCTCACAGGGTGGACCTCATAGGGTGAGGCAGCGAAGGGTGGACCGACCAAGACACTTCAGGCGGCCTTCCACGCCCTGGAATCCGGGCGACGGCCAGTCCGGGACTGGCTCCTGGAACTGCCTCAGGCCGATCGCAAGACCATCGGCGAGGATATCGCCACGCTCGAGTTCTGCTGGCCGATCGGGAAGCCGAAATGCGCCCCCGTCTCCGGCGTGAAGGGGTTGTACGAGGTCCGTTCGACGATTTCATCGGGTCGGATCGCTCGCGTCTTCCTCGTTCTGATCGGCCCGCGCATGGTGCTCCTGCACGGCTTCATCAAGAAAACGCGGAAGACGCCCGAGAAGGAAATCGACCTCGCCACAGCCCGAATGAAGGACGTGCTGCGCCATGAGTGACAATCCGAGGATCGGCGAGAGCTTCGACAGCTTCCTTCGTCTCGAAGGCCTCTACGAGGACGTGACGGCGACGGCGATCAAGCGCACGCTCGCGCTCCAGATCGAGCGGGAGATGCTGTCGCAGAACATCACGAAGTCGGAACTCGCCCGCCGCATGCGAACCAGCGCAACGCAGGTCGGCCGCCTGTTCGATCCGGACAACGACCGGATTCAGCTCGACACGCTGGTGAAGGCGGCGTCCGCCGTCGGGAAGACGCTCGCGGTCAGCCTCGTCTGAAAGACCCGCCGTCAGGTATTTCACACCGCCTCGACCGGAAAGGTGCGGCTCGGGCTGACGAACTCGTCCTGGGCCGCGACCGTCAGGATCTCCCGCGCGCCGGCTTCCTCGGTGCGGCGCAGCAGGCCGAACACCGAGGCGCCGGCGGCGGCCAGCGCCGCCTCGGCCGAGCGGGTGCGGGCGTAGTGGACGAGGAACAGGGCCGCGGTGGCGTCGCCGGCGCCGTTGACGGCGAGCGACAGGCGCGGGGTGCGCAGGCGCCAGAACCGCCCGCCCTCGCCGGCGAGGAGGTCGATGGCGTCGTCCGGCGTCTCGGCGGTGTGCAGCGAGGTGACCAGCACCACCCGCGGCCCGGTCGCCTGCACCGCCGTCACCGCCTGCTTGGCCGCCGCCAGGGTGTCGCTGCCCCGGCCGGAGAGGACATCCAGCTCGAACTGGTTGGGGGTGATGAGGTCGGCGGCGGGCACCGCCTGATCGCGCATGAATTCCGGTACCCCCGGGCGCACGAACACGCCGCGGCCGACATCGCCGATCACCGGGTCGCAGCAATACAGGGCCGCCGGGTTGGCGGCGCGCACCCGCCCGACCGCGGTCACGATCGCGGTGCCGATGTCGGCCGAGCCCATGTAGCCCGACAGCACCCCGTCGCAGGTGCCGAGCACGCCGCGCTCGGCGATGCCGTCGACGAGTTCCTCGATCGCCGGACCGTCGAACACCCGCCCGCGCCACGCGCCGTAGCCGGTGTGATTGGAGAACTGCACCGTGTGGATCGGCCAGACCTCGACCCCGAGCCGCTGCATCGGGAACACCGCCGAGGCGTTGCCGACATGGCCGTAGGCGACGTGGGACTGGATCGACAGGACGTTCATGGCCGCGTCTCGCAAGAGGTGGAAACCGGTGCGGGCTGCGTAGCGGAAGGCGCCGAGCGCAGCAATTCGCTCCGCGTCATGGCGCCGGGTCATGGCGCCGGGTCACGGCCCTGATTCTCGGCCCCGACTCACGACATGGAGGCCCGGCGCGGCTTGCCGTGGGCGCGCCGCGAACCACATCCCACCCGCTCAACGGCCGCAGGACTCATGGATTTCGAGACGATCCGCACCGCCACCCTGGACTTCGTGCGCGAGCACCACGCCTGGGCGCCGGTCATCACCGGGATCATCGCGTTCTGCGAGTCCCTCGCGGTGCTGTCGTTCCTGGTCCCGGCCACCGTGATCCTGCTCGGGATCGGGGCGCTGCTCGGGGCCACCGACATCCCGTTCCTGCCGGTGATGATCGCGGCGGCGATCGGGGCGATCCTCGGCGACTGGGTCTCGTACGAGTTCGGCCGCTACTACAAGGAGGGCTCGAAGCGGATCTGGCCGCTGAGCCGCTATCCGGCGATGGTGGAGAAGGGCGAGGATTTCTGCCGCCGCTGGGGCGCCTGGGGCATCTTCGTCGGCCGGTTCATCGGCCCGGCGCGGGCGGTGGTGCCGCTCATCGCCGGGGTGTTCGCGGTGTCGCGGCTGCACTTCCAGCTCGCCAACGTCAGCTCGGCCTTCGTCTGGGCCTTCGTCTGGCTGGCGCCGGGGGCGGGCGTGATGCAGTTCTGGCCGGGCAAGTAGGGCCCCGCTCCCGAGGAGCAGGGCCACCCGCTCAGCTCATCGCCTTGCGGACGAAGCGGTCCTCGAAGGTCGCCGCGAGGTCGACCTTGGCGCCCTGGAACTCCGGGTCGAGGGTGCGCACGAGGTCGAGGATGCTCGCCATGCCCTCCGGGGTCGGGATCCCGGTGCGCGAGTAGCTCTCCAGGGAGTTCTTCACCGCCTGCACGTAGAGCGTCCGGTCGCCGAAATGATAGGCCGCCGGCACGGTGTCGGCGATCTCGTCCGGGCTCGCCGCGGCGATCCACTTCAGCGCCTTGGCGAAGGCGTTGACCACCTTCTGGGTCGCCATGGCGTGCTGGTTGATCCAGTCTGCCTTGGTGTAGACCACCGCGGCCGGGTTCGGGCCGCCGAACAGCGCCCGGGTGCCGGCATCGGTGCGGGTGTCGATCAGCACCGCGATGTCGCCGTCGGCCTCGAGCTTGGCGATCACCGGATCGAGGTGGGAGATCGCGTCGATCTCGCCCTTCTTCATCGCCGCGATGGCGCCGGCGCCGCCGCCGATGCCGATGAGGGCGGCGTCGCTCGCCTTCAGCCCGGCCTTCAGCATCGCGTACTGCGCCGCGAGCGCCGTCGAGGAGCCCGGCGCGGTGACGCCGATCTTGCGGCCCTTGAAGTCGGCCGGCGACTTGATCGTGCCGGCGAGATCCTTGCGCACCCCCGATGACGATGGCCGGCAGGCGGCCGAGTTCGCACACCGCGCGCACGTCCTGGCCCTTGGCCTGCATCCGGATCGTGTGCTCGTAGGCGCCGGTCACGACGTCGACCGAGCCGCCGATCAGGGCCTGGAGCGAGCGGGCGCCACCGCCGAAATCGTTGATGTCGGCGTCGATGCCCTCCTCCTTGAAGAAGCCCTTCCGCTCGGCGATCGTCAGCGGCAGGTAGTACAGCAGCGGCTTGCCGCCGACGCCGATGCGCACCTTGACAATGTCGGCCCGGGCCGGGGCGGCGTGGCCGAGCGCCAGGGTCGCGGCGCCCGCGCCGGCGAGGAAGCTGCGGCGGTCCATGGAAGTCTCCTCCGGTGATGTCATACGATTTCCAGGTGATCGCTTCGCGACGCGGAAATCGGCTCCGCTCATGCGCCGCGCGGGCTGATGTTACGATTTCCGGAACGGATCGTCCGGAAATCGTATCAGGGTTCAGCCGTGGCCCGCGCCGGGGCGCCAGTTCAGCAGCCGGTTCTCGATCAGGGTGACGACCGAGTCGATGACGATGACGAACACCGTCAGGATCAGCATCCCGGCGAAGACGCCGGTGACGTCGAACACGCTCTCGGCCTCGTGGATCTTGTAGCCGAGCCCGGCCGAGGAGCCGAGGTATTCGCCGACCACCGCGCCGACCAGGGCGAAGCCGACCGCGGTGTGCAGCGACGAGAACATCCAGGTCAGCGCCGAGGGCCAGTAGACGTGGCGCAGCAGGCCGCGCTCGTTCATGCCGAGCATGCGGGCGTTGTTGAGCACCACCGGGCTCACCTCGCGCACGCCCTGGTAGACGTTGAAGAACACGATGAAGAACACGAGGGTGAAGCCGAGCGCGACCTTCGACCAGATGCCGAGCCCGAACCACAGGGCGAAGATCGGCGCCAGCACCACCCGCGGCAGGGCGTTGGCGGCCTTGATGTAAGGATCGAACACCGCCGCCAGCAGGGCGTTGCGGGCGAACACGAACCCGAACGCGATCCCGCCCGCCGCCCCGAACACGAAGGCCAGCACCGTCTCCTGCAGGGTGATCCACAGGTGGCCCCAGATCTCGGGGTTGGTCATCTCGGTCCAGGTGCGGGCGAGCACGTCGAGGGGGGTCGAGAAGAAGAACTGCACCTGCTTGGGCGCGCCGAAGATCGGATAGACGGTGAAGACGTGCCAGAGGGCGAGGCCGACGAGGCCGACGAGGATCTGGAGGGCGAGGAGGCCGAGGCGGTTCACGGGCGGGGCTCCGGGGCGGCGGTCAGGCGGGGCCGCTGGCGTAGGCGCGGGAGACCTCGACCTTCAGGCACGACCAGATGTCCTTGTAGAGGGCGTGGAACGACGGTTCGAGGCGGATCTCGCTGATGTCGCGCGGGCGCGCCAGCGGCACCCGGTACTCGCCGACGATGCGGGCGGCGGGCCCGGCCGAGAGCACGATCACCCGGTCGGACAGCGCGATCGCCTCCTCGAGGTCGTGGGTGACGAAGATCACCGCCTTGCGGTTGGCGGCCCACAGGTCGAGCAGCAGGTTGCCCATGATCTGCCGGGTCTGGGCGTCGAGGGGGCCGAACGGCTCGTCCATCAGCAGGATCTCGGGATCCCGGATCAGCATCTGGGCCAGCGCCACGCGCTTGCGCTGGCCGCCCGACAGCATGTGGGGGTAGCGGTCGGTGAAGGCCGCGAGGCCGACGCGCTTGAGCCACTCCCGCGCGCGCTCCCGCGCCTCGGCCCGGGGCACGCCCTGCGGCTCCAGCGCCACCGCGACGTTGTCGAGGGCGGTCTTCCACGGCATCAGCGCGTCGGCCTGGAAGAGGTAGCCAGCGCGGCCGTTGAGCCCTGAGAGCGGCGCGCCGAACACCGCGACCCGGCCGGCGGCCGGCTTGAGCAGGCCGGCGGCGGCGTTGAGGATCGTCGACTTGCCCGATCCGGTCGGGCCGACCACCGCCACGAACTCGCCGGGCTCGATCGCGAGGTCGATGGCCTCGACCGCGGTGTAGCGCTGGCCGCCCTTGAGGGTGAAGGCGATCGCCACGCCCTCCAGCCGCACGGCGGCGGTGGTTCCGGCGGGCCTGGCCGACACGGCGGTGCCGCCGACGAGTCTCGGGCCGCGGCCGTCCTTGCCCTTGCGTTCCTCGGCGACGCCCTGCTGGCCCATGCCGTCGTTCTCCCTCCCGGTCGCGCGTGGCGACGTCTCGGCCGCTCTCACGACGGACTCGCGGCGACATTCGGCGAGAGGGGTCGCAAGATCAACCGCTAACGTGGAGGCGAAAGCCGGACTTCAGCGGGGAGACGGGTCGGAGCGGGACGCGGCCCGGCCGCCATAGGCGCGGCCGACGAACCAGACAACGAGGGCGAGCGGCAGGCCGACCCCGATCCACGCGGCGACCCAGCCGGGTCCCTCGAACACCAGGGCGCTGACGAGGCCGACGATTCCGGCGATCCCGACGACGAGCGGGATGCCGAACACGCGGCGCCAGCCGCCGGGGCTGCGGCGGGTCATGCCCGGGCGGCCTCGGGCAGGGCCGCCCCGGCGGGCGCGCCGCCGCGGGCCCGGCGGGTCCACCACAGGTAGAGGCCGCTGCCCAGCACCACGATGCTCACGATGTCGAGGAGCGCCCAGATGATCTTCAGCGGCATGCCGCCGTAGTCGCCGAAATGCAGCGGCTGCGACACCAGGAGGGCTGTGAGGTACCAGGGCAGCGTCCGGGCGTCCGCGACCGCGCCGGTCTCGCCGTCGAGGAGCACCGGCCGCAGCAGCCGCGCGGTCAGCGGCGTGTCGCCGCGCAGGAAGACGCCGAAATGGTGCCCGGTGGTGAACGGCGTTCCCGGGAAGGCGACGAAGGACGGCGTCATGCCCGGCACATGCGCCTTGGCGCGGGCCAGCATGGCGTCGAAGGGGGCGAGCTGCGCCGGGGTGGGCCGCCCGGCATGGGCGGCGATCATCGCGCCGAGTTCGGTCTGCTTCCAGTAGCCGATCAGCGGCTGGGCCAGGGTGTTGATGCTCCCGGTGAGCCCGACCACGACGAGCCACGCCACCGTGACGATGCCGAGCAGGTTGTGCAGGTCGAGCCACGCCACCCGCCGCGACCGCCGCGGCCGGATCGTCCCGAAGGCGAGGCGCCGGGTGAACGGCCAGTACAGCACCACGCCCGAGACGATCGCCGCGACGAGGAGCAGGCCCATCGCCCCGAGGAACAGCGTGCCGGGCAGGCCGGCGAACATGTCGACGTGCAGCCGCAGCATCACCCGCATGAAGGCGCTGCCCGGCTCGCCGAGGGGGGCGGCGGTGCGGATGTCGTAGACCTTGCTGGTCGCGGCGTTGGGATCCGCGGCCGGGGCGTCGTTGAGGATGACGTAGACGTGGTCGGGCACGTGCATGTCCCAACCGACATACTGCACCACCTTGCCGGGATGGTCGGCCAGCGCCCGGGCGATGATGCGCGACTCCGGCGCCCGCTCCCCGGTGGCCGGCGATGCCTCCGCCATCGCGCCGAACCAGTCGTCGATCTCGTGGTGGAAGATCAAAGGCAGCCCGGTGAGGCACAGCAGCAGCATGAACAGCGTGCAGATCAGGCTCGTCCACTTGTGAACGAAGCTCCAGGCCCGGATGCTGGCGGCTGTCATCGAGTCTCCCCGTCGGCGAACATCTCCGCCGCTCCAGTCTGGAATGATCCTAGTCGATTGATCGCATGGCGATTTTTTTTCCGGTGCTTGCTAGCCGCGGCAACCCCCTCGCGCAAGGGTCGTCCATCCGTGACAGGCGGCACCGACCTGCGACAGGTCGGCACCGACCTGCGACAGGACGGTAACGGCCTGCGACAGGTCGGCAAGATGACAAGGCCGTCCGGGTCTGCTCCGATGGCGTTCACGATTCGGTCCACCCTCGCGCCCGCATTCCGCCTTGTCCGCCACCGCTGCCCTCGTCCTTCCCCCCGACCGCCGCCAGTCGCCGACCGCGCTCGGCGTGCAGCGGGGCGTCCGGCGCCTGCTCGCCGAACTCGGCCATGCCACGATCCCGGAATTCACCCTCGCCAACGGCCGCCGCGCGGACGTGATCGCGCTCGGCGGCTGCGGCCGGCTCACCATCGTGGAGATCAAGTCGAGCGTCGCCGACTTCCGGGCCGACCGGAAATGGCCCGACTACCGCGACTATTGCGACCGTTTCTACTTCGCGGTGCCGCCGGAGATGCCGGCCGGTATCCTGCCCGAGGATACCGGCCTGATCGTCGCCGACGCCTTCGGGGCCGAGATCCTGCGCGAACCCGACGCCCATCCCCTGGCGCCGGCCCGGCGCAAGGCCGTCACCCTGCGCTTCGCCCACGTCGCCGCCGGGCTGCTGCACGCGCTCGCCGATCCGGGGGCGATCCGGGAGGGCGCGCTGTGATACGGTTTTCGGACGATCAGTTCCGCAAAACCGTATCGAAGCCCGCGCGGCGCATGAGCGAAGCCGGTTTCCGCATCGCGACAGCGACTGCAACGCAGTCGCCGAGCGATCATTCGGAAACCGTATGAGTGGAGCGACAGGCGGCTGACCCGCCCGCCGTGCAGGGCTGTCCGGGGAAGCGTTCGTTGACGGGATCGGCGCGGGATCTCTCCTCTCCCCCCGGACAGTCGTGCGCCCGCGGGGGAGAGGTCGTCGTGCGAGTGGCAGGCGCAGCCGGAGCGAGGGTGAGGGGGTGGTGCCGCAGGAGCCTCATCCGGAAACACCCCCTCACCCTCGCGGCGATCCCGACGGATCGCGCTCGCTGCTGACCCGACGAGGGGTCAGCAGCCCTCTCCCCGCCCGCGGGGAGAGGAGAAGGCCCGCGCCTTTCCCCGGACGGCCCTGCCCGCTGTGGGGGGAGGGGCCCGGCGGATGCCCGGCGGGCCGGGACGACAATCCCGCGAGAGGGGACCGCGACGGTGCCGGATGGAGCGCCCGTCAGTTTGGTCGCGACCCATCCTGAGGCGTGGTTCCCCTCTCGGCGGGGCTATCAACCCTCGCCGTTCTCCCGCGCCCGCCGCGTCACCAGCGCCGCGAACGCCGCCACCGTGGCCGGGCTGTCGCCGTCCTGGCTCAGCAGGCTCATCGCCGCGACCGGCCCGTCGCCGGCGATCGGCCGGTAGGTCACGCCGAGGGTGCGGATGTGGCTCATCGAGGCCGGGACGATCGAGATGCCGATGCCGGCGGCGATCAGGTTGACGGTCGAGGCCATCTGCGGCGCCTCCTGGCCGACCCGCGGGCTGAACCCGGCCGCCCGGCACGCCCCCACGATGGCGTCGAACAGCCCGCGGCCGTTGCGGCGCGGGTAGAGGATGAAGGTCTCGTCGGCCAGCGCGGCGAGCGGCACCGCTTCTCCCGAGGCCAGGGGATGACCCGCCGGCAGCGCCACCATCATCGGCTCGGCCGGCAGGTCGTGCCCGGCGAGGTCCTCGGCCTCGCCGTCGGCCGGGCGAAGGAACGCCGCGTCGAGGCGGCGGGTGCGGAACAGCGCCAGCAGGTTCGCGGTGTTCTCCTCGGTCAGCACCACCTCGACGTCGGGAAACGCCGTCCGGTAGTCGCGGATCGACCCGATCACGAACGGGTTGAACGAGGCCGATGCGGTGAAGCCGATGCGGATCGTGCCGGTCTCGCCGCGGGCCGCCCGGCGGGCGGCGGCGAGCGCCGCCTCGGTCAGGCGCAGGATCTCGCGGGCGTCGCCGGCGAGCTGGCGCCCGGCCTCGGTCAGGGCGACGCCGCGGCCGGAGCGGTGGAACAGCGGCGCCCCGACCTCGCGCTCCAGGTGCTGGATCTGCTGGCTCAGCGGCGGCTGGGCCATGCCGAGCCGGGCCGCCGCCCGGGTGAAGTGCAGTTCCTCCGCGACCGCCAGGAAGTAGCGCAGATGCCTCAGTTCCATATCCACAACGTCTCGCACATGAGCGCAGTATATATTGGACACCGGGGGATCGCGACAGCATGATCCTGCCCGCCGAAGAACCGCCACCGGGCGGGACCGGCGCGGCCAGGCTCCCGACGCCGTTTTCAGAGGGGCCGGCCGATCAACGGGAGGATTGGCATGGCAGTGACCGGTCGTGGCGTGGGCGCGGTGTCGGCGGGCATGAGCCGCCGCGAGGCCCTGGTCGGTGCGGGCGCGATGGGCGGGCTGCTGCTCGCCGGGCGCAGCGCCCAGGCGCAAGGAGCCAAGCCTCAGGAGATCAAGGTCGGCATCGCCACCTACCTGTCGGGCCCCGCCAGCGTGTTCGGCGTGCCCGGCCGGCAGGCGGCCGAGATGCTGTTCGACGAGATCAACGCCGCCGGCGGCATCGCCGGGATCAAGGTGCGGCCGATCTTCGTCGACGAGGGGCCGGGGGTCGACCACGTCGTCGGCGAGTACCGCCGCCTCGTCCAGAGCGAGGGCGTCCACATCGTGTTCGCGGCGATCTCGTCGGCCGACTGCATCGCCTGCGCCCCGCTCGCCGACGAGCTGAAGCGCCCGACGCTGCTGTGGGATTGCGGCACCCAGCGCATCTTCGAGGACAAGCGCTACGACTTCGCGTTCCGCACCCAGGCCAACGCGACGCCGGAGATCCTGTCCGCGCTGCTCTACCTCCTCAAGGTCAAGCCGGACTTCAAGACGCTCGCCGTCATCAACCAGGATTACGCCTGGGGTCGCGATTCCTGGGACATCTTCCGCACCGGCATGAACGCCCTCAAGCCGGGCGTGAAGGTCTCGGCCGAGCTGTTCCCGCGCTTCGGCGCCACCGACTTCTCGACCGAGATCACCCGCGTGCTGGCGCTGCGGCCGGACGTGGTGCTGACGACCTCGTGGGGCGGCGACCTCGACGCGCTGATCCGGCAGGCCTCCGACCGCAAGCTGTTCGAGCGCGCGACCTTCGTGATGCCGCTCGCCGAATCCTCGCTCCAGCGGGTCGGCAAGGCGCTGCCCGCCGGCCACATCGTCGGGGCGCGCGGCGACCACTGGTTCCTGCACCCGACCCCGCAGGACCCCGCGCGCCTCAAGAAATTCAGCGACGGCTACCGCAGCCGCTTCGGCTCCTACCCGATCTATCCGTGCTTCCACATGGCCCAGGCGGTCTCGGCGATGAAGGCCGGCATCGAGAAGGCGGTGGCGGCCAAGGGGGGCGGCTGGCCGACCGACGCCGAGCTGGCGGCGGCGTTCAAGGGCCTCGAATTCCCCTCGCCGACCTCCAGCGTGCGCATCCGCGAGGACGGGCAGGGGCTCGAGAACCAGATCATCGGCACGACCCTGCACGCCGACGCCTATCCGTTCCCGGTGCTGACCGACATGCTGGTCTTCCCCGCGGAGACCGTGACGACGCCGGTCGGGCAGAAGAGCGCCGACTGGCTCAAGACCCTCACGCCGGACATGGTGGCCAAGCTGCCCCAGACCGTCGCGTACAAGCCGGCGTAATCAGTCATGTCCTGGCTGTCGGAGAACGGGATCCTCGTCGGCCTCGCGCTGCTCGACGGCCTGTCCTATGCCGGGGCGGTGTTCATGGTCGCGGTCGGGCTGAACCTCGTGTTCGGCGTGCTGCGCGTCCTGAACGTCGCCCATGGCAGCCTCTACGCCATCGGCGGCTACGCCGCGGCGTCGCTCGGGCTGTTCGCCGTCTCCCTCGGCGCGCCGCCGTGGCTCGGCCTGCCGATCCTGCTCGCCGCCGCGATCCTGGTCGGGATCGTGCTCGGGCCGCTGATCGAGCGGTTCCTGCTGCGCCGGATGCAGGACAGCGAGCCGGTGCTGCAACTGCTCGTCACCTTCGCGCTGTTCATGATCCTGGAGGATCTCCAGAAGCTGATCTGGGGCGTGCAGCCGCTGGTCTTCGACGCACCGTTGAAGTGGCTCGGCACCGTCGACGTGCCGTTCGGCGGCGACGTGATCCCGTTCACCGCCTACCAGCTCTACGTCCTGCCCGGCGTCGCCGTGCTGACGCTCGCCGGCCTCGCCTTCGTGCTGCGCCGCACCCTCATCGGCCGGATGGTGGTGGCGGTGACGGTCGACCGCGAGGCGGCCCGGGCCATGGGCATCGACGCCGCCAAGGTGACGCTGCTCACCTTCACCGCCGGCGCGGCCCTGGCGGCGCTCGGCGGCGCGCTCGCCGCGCCGACCGTGTCGCTGGTGCCCGGCGTCGGCGCCTCGACGGTGGTCTTGTCCTTCGCGGTCGTGGCGACCGCCGGCCTCGGGCAGATCGAGGGCGCCGCGGTGGCGGCCCTGCTGATCGGCCTCGGCCGCTCCTTCGCGGTCTACGTCGCGCCGGAATTCGAGGTGGTGGTGCCCTACGCGATCATGGTCGCGGTGCTGCTGGTGCGCCCGCAGGGGCTGTTCGGGGTGGCGGAGACCCGCAGGATATGAACAGGACCCTTGAGCTTATCCTTGCCCTCGCCGGGGCCGCACTCATCGTGCTCCTCGCCTACGCGGTGCCGTGGCTGCGCTTCGTGCTCACCATCGCGCTCGCCAAGGGGCTGGCGGTACTCGGCATCCTGCTGCTGCTGCGCGCCGGTCAGGTCAGCTTCGGCCACGCGCTCTATCTCGCGCTCGCCGCCTACCTCGTCGCCTTCGGGGCGGCGCTGGTGCCGGAGGCGCTGCTGCTGCTGCCGGCGGCGGCCCTGCTCGCCGGGATCGTCGGCCTCGCGGTCGGGCTGTTCGTGGTCCGCTACCGCGAGATCTTCTTCGGGATGCTGAATCTCGCGCTCAGCATGGTGTTCTACTCGGTGCTGGAGAAGTTCTACTCGCTGACCCACGGCACCGACGGAATCCGGCTGCCGCCGGTGCGCTTCGCCGGGCAGGCGCTGGAGGGCGACGCCGCGCAATGGGCGGTGCTGGCGCTCGCCCTGGTGCTCGCGCTCGTCTTCGGCGCGCTGGTGCGGGTGGCGCTCGCGTCGCCCCTCGGGGAGGCGCTCGCCGGGATCAAGACCCGCGAGACCCGGCTCGAATTCATGGGCGTGTCGGCCAAGCGGGTGCTGCTCTCGGCCTACGTCGCCTCGGCGGTGATGGCCGGCTGCGGCGGCGCGATCATCGCGCTCACCACCCGCCACGTCACCCCGGCGCTGGCCTACTGGACCACCTCGGGCGAACTCGTGTTCATCGCGATCCTCGGCGGGGCCGGCAGCGTCGTCGGGCCGTTCCTCGGCGCGGCGGCCTACGAGCTGACCCGGGTCTACGCCGCGGCGCTGGTCGCCAACGCCTGGCAGCTCGTGCTCGGCCTCGTGCTCCTCGGCGTCATCGTGTTCGCCCCCGGCGGCCTGTGGGGCCTGATCCGCGGCGCGACCAGCAGGAGGACCGCATGAGCGTGCTGCTCTCGGCCCGCGGCCTGAAGATCGCGTTCGGCGGATTGAAGGCCGCCGACGGCATCGACCTCGACGTCGAGGAGGGCGAGTTCCTCGCCATCATCGGCCCGAACGGCGCCGGCAAGACCACCTTCATCAACATGGCCACCGGCTATCTCAAGCCTCAAGGCGGCGAGATCACCTTCGCGGGCCAGCCGATCCTCGGCCTGTCGCCGCGGCGGATCGTCGGCCTCGGCATCGCGCGTTCGTTCCAGTTGCCGCAGCTCTTCACCGAGCACAGCGTCGAGCAGAACGTCGCGCTGGCGGTGGCGAGCCGCGAGGGGGTGTGGTCGCCGCTGGCGCCGCTGCTGCGCCCGCGCTACCGCGACGAGGCCCGCGACCTCATCGCCCGCTTCGGCCTCTCGGCCATCGCAGAAACCAGGGCCGACGCCCTCAACGAGGGGGCGCGCAAGCTCGCCGACATCGCGATGGCGGTGGCGTTGCGCCCGCGCCTGCTGCTGATGGACGAGCCGACCAGCGGCGTCGCCGCCGCCGGCAAGATGGCGGTGGTCGAGACCCTGGCCCGGGTGCTGCGCGAGGCCAAGGTCACGGCGGTGTTCGTGGAGCACGACATGGAGGTCGTCGGCCGCTTCGCCGACCGGGTCGCGGTGTGGGGCCAGGGCAAGATCGTCGCACTCGGCACGCCCGAGGTGGTGTTGAACGACCCCGAGGTGCAGCGCACGGTGATCGGCACCGTGCCGGCGGGAGGCGTCCATGCTGCGGCTTGACGGGGCGGCGGTCGAGATCGCCGGGGCGCCGGTGCTGCGCGGCGTCACCATGGCGGTCCCGCCGGGCGGGCGCGTGGCCCTGATCGGCCGCAACGGCGCCGGCAAGACCACGACCCTGCGCGCGCTGATGGGCCTGCTGCCGCTTCGTGCCGGCACCGTGACGCTCGACGGGCAGGCGGCCGGGGGCGTGCCGGCGCATCACCGCGCCCGGCTCGGCATCGGCTACGCGCCGGAGGAGCGCAAGCTGTTCGGCAGCTTCACGGTGCGCGACAACCTGCTGCTGCCGGCCCAGGTGCTCGGCCTGAAGAGCCACGAGGTCGCCCGCCGGCTGGAGGCGGTCTACACCCTGCTGCCCGAGTTGCGCGACTTCGGCCCGCGCAAGGCCGCCGGCCTGTCGGGCGGCCAGGGCAAGATGGTGGCGCTCGGGCGCGCCCTGATGGTCGGCACCCGGGCGGTGCTGCTCGACGAGCCGTTCCAGGGCCTCGCCCCGGCCCTGGCGCTGCGCTACGCCGAGGCGCTCGCCCGGCTGCGCACCGCGCTGCCCGACGTCGCGATCCTCATCACCGAGAGCAGCCCCGACCTGCTGCGCGCTCTGGTCGACCAGACCTACGTGATCGAGCGCGGCGAGATTTCCCCGGCCTGACGACCTGCGCCTCGGCGCCTCAACCAGAAGGCAACGCACCATGACCGCACATCAGAACTTCATCGGCGGCAAGTGGACGCCCACGCCGGAGAGCATCCCGGTCCTCAACCCCTCCGACGGTCAGGAGATGGCCCGCATCGCCCGCGGCGGCGCGGCCGAGATCGACGCCGCGGTGGCGGCCGGCGAGGCCGCCCTCGCGGGGGCCTGGGGCCGCACCGACGCGGCGACCCGCGGGCGGTTGATGCTGAAGCTCGCCGAGCTGATCCGCCGCGACGTCGAGATCCTGGCCAGGATGGAGAGCGAGGATGTCGGCAAGCCGCTGACGCTGGCGCGCAGCGACGCCACGGTCTGCGCCCGCTACTTCGAGTATTACGGCGGCGCCGCCGACAAGGTCCACGGCGACACCATCCCGTTCCAGAACGGCTTCACGGTGATGACCGTCTACGAGCCGCACGGCGTCGTCGGCGTGATAGTGCCGTGGAACTATCCGCTGCAGATGTCCGGGCGCTCGGTCGCCCCGGCGCTCGCCATGGGCAACGCGGTGGTGCTCAAGCCCGCCGAGGACACCTCGCTGTCGGCTCTGCACCTCGCCAAGCTCGCCGAGGAGGCCGGCTTCCCGGCCGGCAGCCTCAACGTGGTCACCGGGCTCGGCGAGGAGGCCGGTGCGGCGCTCGCCTCGCATCCGGGCATCCACCACGTCAGCTTCACCGGCTCGCCCGAGGTCGGCACCCTGATCCAGGCGGCGGCGGCGAAGAACACGATCCCCGTCACCCTCGAACTCGGCGGCAAGTCGCCCCAGGTGGTGTTCGCCGACGCCGACCTCGACGACGCCGCCGCGACCATCGTCAAGGCGATCACCCAGAATGCCGGCCAGACCTGCTCGGCCGGCTCGCGGGTGCTGGTCGAGGACAGCATCTACGACAGCTTCACCGCCGACCTCGCCCGGCGCTTCGCGGCGCTGAAGGTCGGCTCCGGCGAGCAGGACCTCGACCTCGGCCCGGTGGTCAACGCCAACCAGAAGCGGCGGATCGAGGGCTACCTCGAACTGGCCCGCCAGCAGAACGGCCCGCGCATCCTCGCCCAGGGCGAGTTCGGCACCAACGTGCCGGAGGCCGGGTTCTACGTCCGCCCGACCCTGATCGGCGACGTCGACCCCGACCACCGCCTCGCCCAGGAGGAGATCTTCGGGCCGGTGCTGGTCGCGATCCGCATGCGCGACGAGGCCGAGGCCCTCGCCATCGCCAACGGCACCCAGTACGGGCTCGTCGCCGGCATCTGGACCAGCGACATCGGCAAGGCGCTGCGGCTCGCCCAGGGCATCAGGACCGGACAGGTCTTCATCAACAATTACGGTGCCGGCGGCGGCGTCGAGCTGCCGTTCGGCGGCATGAAGCGCTCCGGCCACGGCCGCGAGAAGGGCTTCGAGGCGCTGTACGGCTTCGCCGCCCTCAAGACCATCGCGATCAAGCACGGGTAAGGCAGACGCGACGCCAACCCTCCCCCGCAGAGGGGGAGGGGCGGGCGGCCCGCCGCCCCAACCACGACACCCACCTCGGGAGACCCCCATGAGACTGCAAGGCAAGGTCGCGATCGTCACCGGCGCCGGCGGCGGCTTCGGCGAGGGCATCGCCAAACGCTACGCTCAGGAAGGCGCCAAGGTCGCGGTGCTCGACCTGCGCGGCGACGCCGCCGAGCGGGTCGCAGGTGAGATCGGCGCGAACGCCATCGCCATCGCGGCCGATGTCGGCTCCGAGGCCGACGTGAACGCCGCTGTGGCGCGCACCACCGAAGCCTTCGGCACGCCGCACATCCTGGTCAACAACGCCGGCACCACCCACAAGAACCAGCCGCTGATGGACGTCGACGAGGCGACCTTCGACCGGGTCTTTCGCGTCAACGTCAAGTCGATCTTCTACTTCGTGCGCGCCATCGCCCCGGCGATGCGCGACAACGGCGGCGGCGTGATCCTCAACGTCGGTTCGACCGCCGGCATCCGGCCGCGGCCCGGCCTGACCTGGTACAACGCCTCCAAGGGCGCCGTGAACCTCATGTCGAAGTCGCTCGCGGTCGAACTGGCGCCGTGGAAGATCCGGGTCAACGCCCTGTGCCCGGTGATGGGGGAGACCGGCCTGCTCGAAGCCTTCATGGGCGTGCCCGACACGCCGGAGAACCGCGCGAAGTTCGTCGCCACGATCCCGCTCGGCCGGATGTCCCGCGCCGACGACATCGCGGCGGTGGCGCTGTTCCTCGCCTCCGACGAGGCCGCCTTCGTCACCGGCGTCGAGATGCCGATCGACGGCGGCCGGACCGTCTGACGGTCGGGCCCTGCCGATCACGGAGGCAGGGCCGGACCGCCCGATTGCTCGACCGCATCGCCGACACGTGGAGCACCCTGATCCCGCTGACGCTCCAAAGACGGGCCGATGCGCTTCAACGGCCTGAAGCGGCGGATCGAGGGCGTGTCGCAGAAGATGCTGAGCCAGACCCTCAGGTCATACGATTTCCGCATCGCGAAGCGATCGACCGGAAATCGTATGACGCAGGGGAGTCGGTGGACTGACGACCCAACGGCCGGGCCGGCGACGATCATGGCGGAGGATGCTGCCCTCTCCCGGGCGCATGCAGCGACAGCGGAATGCGACCCGGGATCCGGCACAAGAGGTGCCGCGAAGCGGCTCTGTATCTGCAACGTTGCCGGCAGAACGGACGCTTCGCGGCTTGTCATGCCGGTTCCCGGATCTCCTTCCACTTGGTTGCAGTGGTCCGGGAAAGGGGTGCGTTGATGACAATCTTGCGCACCGCCCTCACCCCCGTCCCACCGCCTCCTCCGCCAGCGTCCGCCGCAGCCAGTCGACGAAGGCCGAGGCCGCGGGCGACAGCCGCCGGTCGCGGGCGGGGATCGCCGCGAACCCGCCCGGGAAGACGTGGAAGCCGCACGGCGCGACGAGGCGGCCGGCGGCGAGGTCGTCGCGCACCAGCAGGCGCTCGACCAGGGCGACGCCGAGGCCCGACAGCGCCGCCTCGACGCACAGGCCGGTATGCGGGAAGGCGAGGTCGCGCGCGGCCTCGACCCGCCAGCCGGCCTGCGCCTCCCAAGCCGGCCACGAATGCGGCGTGTAGTCGTGCCCGACCCGGGTCCCGACGCGCAGAACCCCGCCGCGGGCCGCCGCGGCGTAGTCCGGCGCGCAGACCGGCCCGAAGGCGACGTCGCCGAGGCTGATCGCCCGCGACGGCTCGCGGATCGGATGCGCGAGGCGGTCCCAGGTCAGGTAGAGGTCGGCCCCGTCGTCGGCGCGGCCCCGGGCCGAGACCATCGCGAGCCGCACCTGCACCGTCGGCCGCTCGCGGTAGAAGCCGGCGAGCCGCGGCACCAGCCAGCGCATCGCGAAGGTCGCGCCGCAGGCGAGGTGGACGCCGGGCCCGGACGCCGCGTCGCGCAGGCGGCGGTAGCCGCGTTCGAGGTCGTCGAGAGCCTCCGCCACCACGGCGAGAAAGGTCTCGCCCTCGGCGTTGAGGCGCAGGCCGGTCCCGGCCTTCTCGAACAGGGCGATCCCGGCATGGTCCTGCAACGCCCGGATCTGGCGCGAGACCGCGCCGTGGGTGCGCCCGAGCTCCTCCGCCGCACGGGTGACCGAGCCGAGCCGGGCCGCGGCCTCGAAGGCCCGCAGCGTGGAGAGGGGCGGCAGGGAGCGGGCCATCGGCTCTGTGAGCTTTCCGCACGAAGGGAGCTGAAGAACTCAATATACGGCCGCGCTCCCGAACGGTAGCAGAACGGCGACAGAAGAGGAGACTTTCGTCATGGCCGCGGTCGTCCTGCCGTTCCCGTCGTCGCGCATCCGGTGCCTCGCTGGCCGTGGCTGCGTGAGCGATCCGCACGCAAGCGAGAGCCTTCGGGTAGTGTTCGCCCTGTGGCGGCGGCGCTGGTCGAGCCGGCGTGAGCTGGCGCGCGAGCTGCCCGGGATGACCGACGCGATGCTGGCCGACGTCGGGCTGACCCGGGCGGAAGCGCGCGACGAGGTCGGGCGGCCGTTCTGGCGCGCCTCGGCGCCGCCGCGCTCCGGGACAGGCCATGCGCGCCGCGCGAGTTGACCCGATCCCGGCGCCCTGACAGCTTGGCGCCGAACGGGGTGCATCAGCCCCGCCGGGAGGATCAGTTTGGCCGCCATGCGCATCCGTGCCGCCGTGCTCCGCCGCGCACCCGTCGAGCGTCCCTACGCGGTGTCGCGCCCCCTCAGCATCGAGACCGTGGAACTCGACCCGCCGGGGCCGGACGAGGTGCTGGTGAAGATCGGCGGCGCCGGCCTGTGCCACTCCGACCTGTCGGTCATCAATGGCGACCGCGTCCGCCCGGTCCCGGTGGCGCTCGGCCACGAGGCCTCGGCGATGGTCGAGGAATGCGGACCCGGCGTCACCGACCTCCAGCGCGGCGACCACGTCGTGATGTCGTTCGTGCCGACCTGCGGCTTCTGCTCGCCCTGCCGCGAGGGCCGCGGAGCCCTGTGCGAGCCGGGCAACGCCGCCAACGGCCGCGGCACGCTGCTCTCGGGCGCCCGGCGCATCCGCTGCGACGGCGAGGAACTGAACCACCATAGCGGCGTCTCGGCCTTCGGCGAGTACGCGGTGGTCTCGCGCCGCTCGGTGGTAAAGATCGACAAGGACATCCCGCTGGTCGAGGCGGCCCTGTTCGGCTGCGCGGTGATGACCGGCGTCGGCGCGGTGGTGAACACCTGCAACGTGCGGGCGGGCCAGTCGGTCGCGGTGGTCGGCCTCGGCGGGGTCGGGCTGTCGGCACTGCTCGGCGCCGTCGCCTGCGGGGCCGCCCGCATCGTCGCGGTCGACCTGTCGCCGGACAAGCTGCGCATCGCCGAGGATCTCGGCGCCACCGACACGTTCCTCGCCTCCGATCCCGAGGTGGCCGAGCAGATCCGCGCGGCGACCGGCGGCGGCGTCGACCACGCCCTCGAGATGGCCGGCTCGGTCAAGGCGTTCGACCTCGCCTACCGGATCACCCGGCGCGGCGGCACCACGGCGACGGCGGGCCTCGCCAACCCCAACCACGTCCTCACCCTGCCGCCGGTCGGGCTGGTCGGCGAGGAGCGGATCGTGCGCGGCAGCTACATGGGGAGCTGCGTGCCCGCCCGCGACATCCCGCGCTACATCGAGCTCTACCGTCGCGGCCGGCTGCCGGTGAACAAGCTGATGTCGGGCGTGAGCCCCCTCGACCAGATCAACGAGGGGCTGGATCTTCTCGACCAGGGCAAGGTGATCCGGCAGGTCATCGCGATGTAGAGGGCGGCCGCGGCGGCGTGATTTCCCAAGGGCTGTGGCGCGGGCGGACTTGCCCGCCCGGGACGGGTCGTGCATCGCTTCGCGCGTTCGCTCACGCCCGGCTGACGAGGACCGCATCATGGGGCTGTTCCAGGACGCTTTGACCCGATTCGGCCGGGTGGTGATGTCCTATGCCGGCGACACCGCTTTTCTGCACGCCGCCTGCTCGGCCGCCGCGAACGTGATCCTGGCCGATGCCGAGATCGACGAGGACGAGATCGAGATCGCGCTCACCGACCTCGGCAACAATCCGATCCTGCACAAGTCCTACGGCGTGCTGAAGCTGGAGCAGGAGCTGCACGAGGCGATCGCCCGGGCGAAGAGCCGTGCCGGGCGGATGGAGAACATCCGCTACGTCGCCGCCGTCGCCGACCGGCCGCTGGAGCAGCGCCAGGACATCTTCCTGATCGCCGCCGACGTCGCCGACCAGGGCGGCGGCATCAACGAGCTGGAGCACAAGGTGCTCGACGAGCTTGCCGAGACCCTCGGCCTGGAGAAGGCGGCGCTGCTGGGATAGCGGAGTCGAGGCTCCGCCATACATCCCCGGTCTATCCCGGAGGATCATCGCGATGGATGTCGGATTTCTCGGGCTCGGCCGGATGGGCCGGGCGATGGCGCTCAACCTCGTGCGGGCCGGCCACCGGGTGCGGGTGTGGAACCGCTCGCCGGAGGCCGCCGAGGCGCTGCGCGGGGAGGGGGCCGAGCCGGTCGCCAGCCCGGCCGATGCGTTCGCCGGCGATGCCGCCGTGACGATGCTCGCCGACGACCCGGCCCTGCGCGCCGTGGTGCTGGAGAGCGGCGTTCTCGACGGGCCGTCCCGTCCCGGGCTGCATCTCGGCATGAGCACGATCTCGGTGGCGCTCGCCCGGGAGCTGACCGCCCGCCACGCCGAGGCCGGGATCGACTACGTCTCGGCGCCGGTCTTCGGGCGGCCGGACGTCGCCGGGAAGGGCGCGCTCAACATCGTGGCGGCGGGGCCCGAGGCGGCGCTGGAGCGCGCCCGCCCGCTCCTCGACGCGATGGGCGCGAAGACCTGGGCCTTCGGCTCCGAGCCGGCCGGCGCCAACGCCGTCAAGCTCGCCGGCAACTTCATGCTGGTCTCGGCCATCGAGGCGATGAGCGAGGCGGCGTCCTTCGCCGGGGCCCACGGCGTTCCGGCCGCCGACCTCCTCGGAATGCTGACCGAGACGATCTTCGCGAGCCCGGTCTACCGGAACTACGGCGGCGCGATCGCCGCCGCCCGCTACGAGCCGCCCGGCTTCGGCCTCGGCCTCGGCGCCAAGGACGTGCGGCTGGTGCTGGAGGCCGCCGAGGCCGCCCGCGTGCCGATGCCCTTCGCCGGCGTGCTGCGCGACAACCTCCTCGACGCGATGGCGCACGGCGACGGGGAGAAGGACCTCACGGCCCTGGCACGGGTGGCGGAGCGGCGCAGCGGGCGGGGGTGATGCGGTTTTCGGACGATGAGTTCCGAAAACCGTATCCAAGCCCGCGCGGCGGAGCCTTGCTTCGCTAAGGCGTGTGGAGCCAGAGGCTCCGCCGCGCGGGCTGATGATGCGAAATCCGGAAGTCGTCGTGCGGATGTCGTATTACCTTCCCAGCACGATCGGCTGGCCGTGCGGAGTCGCTGCGGCGGCGCGGGCGAAGGCGGCGCGGCGGGCCTCCAGGGCGTCGGGCCCCGTCACACCCCGGGCGACGAGGAGGCCCTCGACCGTCTCCAGCCACAGGGCGTAGTCGGCCGGGCCGCCGCTGCGGCGGCTCGCGGCGCCGAGCGCCTCGGCCCACTCGCCCCAGGTGAACAGCCCGGCATCGTGCAGCGACACCACCATGGCGAAGACCTGCGCCTCCCAGGGGGCGGCGAAGACCGGCGGATCGGGCGGGGCGCTCACGCGGCGGCTCGCCGGGCCGGTTCGAGGTAGCTCTCGAAGGCGCCGACCGAGACGGTGAGCCCCGGATCGGACTCCTCGCCCCAGAGTTCGAGGCCGGAGAAGCGCACGGTGTAGAGCCATTGCGGCGCCTCGCCGGCGAGGTCGGCGTTGGCGTCGGGAAACACGAAGGCGCCGTGCACCCGCTCGACGAGCCCGGTGCGGCCGCGGACGTAGCGCGGCAGGCGGGTGTGGCCGGTGGGGTTGATCGTCTTCGCGCTCACCTCGTCGCCGACGGCGAAGCGCGCCGGGCCGGGCGGCTCGCGGTCGCTCGGAAAGCCGCGGGCGAAGAGCGGCGCGACCTGATCGGCCTGGAGCACCCGGGCGACCGGCGCCGGCGGCACCAGGGCGGCGCCGGCCGACAGCTCGGCGCCCTCGACGAGGCCGCGCGCCAGGACCTGCTTCTCCAGCGCCTTGAACCAGATCTCGTAGTAGCTCGCCAGCATGTACTCGCCCGGATGCAGCGATTCCCGGGCGGCGCGGCTGGCGTCGAGGTTCCAGGCGCCGGTGAAACCCATCGCCAGGGCGAGGGCGAAGACCCGCCGCTCCCACTCGGCATGGAACCACGGCTCGCCGGCCTCCGGCGCCACCGGCCCGAAGCCCTGCATGCCGCCGAGATCCTGGCCGCCGTTCATGCCCGGCCTCCCGCGCCCGGCAGCCCGGTCCCGATCATCGCGTCGCGGGTGACGAGGTCGGCCAGCGCCGCCTCGTCGAGGCTCTCCGTGCCCTCCGGCCGCATCGGCAGCACCATGAAGCGCAGTTCGGCGGTCGAATCCCAGACCCGGATCCGGGTGGTGGCCGGCAGGGCGACGCCGAATTCCGCGAGCACGGCGCGGGGGTCGATCACCGCCCGCGACCGGTAGGGCGGCGACTTGTACCAGACCGGCGGCAGGCCGAGCACCGGCCAGGGGTAGCACGAGCACAGGGTGCACACGACGAGGTTGTGCTCCTCGGGGGTGTTCTCGACCACCACCATGTGCTCGCCGCCGCGGCCGCCGAAGCCGAGTTCGCGGATCGCCGCGGTGCCGTCGGCGAGGAGCCGGGCGCGGTAGGCGGGGTCGACCCAGGCCCGGGCGACGACCCGGGCGCCGTTGCGCGGGCCGATCCGGGTCTCGTAGGTCTCGATCAGGGCGTCCATCGCGGCGGGTTCGACGTAGCCCTTCTCGACCAGGATCGATTCGAGCGCCCGCACCCGAAGCTCCATCGGCGACAGCTCGCTGCCGTGATCCGGGTGGCCGTGCGAGTGGTCGTGCGAATGATCGTGCGAATGATCGTGACTGTGGTGCTCGTGCGAGCCCGGGTCGTGCGCCATGCCGCGTCTCCTCGCGGCGAGACTACCCGGTCGCCGCGGCGGCGTCACCGGTGGCGGCTCAGATCCGCGCCGCCACCGGCTTGGCGCCGTGGCTGCGGCGCAGGGCGTCGACCTGCTCCTCGGCCTGCCGGAACGCGGCGAGGGCCGGGCCGGCGAGTTCGCGGGCGCTCGGCAGGCGGATCTTCATCGGGTCGACGAACCGGCCGTTGATGGTGACCTCGTAATGGACGTGCGGACCGGTGGAGAGCCCGGTGGTGCCGACGCCGCCGATCACCTGACCGAGGCGGACCCGGGCGCCCGGGGCGATGCCGCGGGCGATGCGGGCCATGTGGTTGTAGGCGCTGGTGTAGCCGTTGGCGTGCTGGATCTCGACCCGGTTGCCGTAGCCCGAGCGCGCGCCCGCCGACAGGATCGTGCCGTCGCCGGTCGCCATGATCGGCGTGCCGCGGGTGGCGGCCCAGTCGACCCCGTTATGCGGCCGCAGGTAGCCGAGGATCGGGTGGTAGCGCGCGCCGAACGGCGAGCTGATCCGCCCCTCCGCCACCGGCCGGCGCAGGAGGAACTTGCGGCTCGAACGCCCGTGGGCGTCGAGGTAGTCGACCTCGCCGCTGCCGGGAGCGCGATAGCGGTAGAGGGCCTGGGTGTCGCCGTGCAGGCGCAGGGACACGAAGACCAGCTCGGGCCGGCTGTCCTCGTCCTCGGTGAACAGCATCTCGATCCGGTCGCCGGCCGCGACCCGCTGCTGCAGGTCGGTGCCGTAGGCCAGCGCCAGGATCAGCTCTTCGATGATCGGGCGCGGCACGCCGTTGCGCAGGCCGGCGCCGTAGAGGCTCTGGTACAGGGTCGCGCCGCCCGCGTCGTCCTCGTCGTCGTCCCGGGGCCGCGGCGGCGTCGGCCTGCGGCGGCGCGACCGGGACGAAGCGGCCGCGATCGTTCATCGCGACGATCTCCTCGATCCCGGACTCGCCGTAGAGCGTCACCCGCTGGATCGTGCGCGCCTCGCCCTCGGGCGCGATCAGCAGGCGCAGATGCTGCCCCTCCTCCAACTCGCCGCGGGCGCGGGCGCTCAGCACCGGCAGGATCGCGGCGACCCGGTCCATCCCGGCGCCGTTGGCCCGCAGGGCGTGCGCGAGGTTCTCGCCCTTGCCGAGGACCAGATCGCGCTCCTCCACCAGCGGAGTCGCCTCGGCGGAGCCTTCTGGCACCTCGGTCAGGTTCTCGGGCAGGATGCGGACCTCGATCGACCCGAAGGCGGTCTCGGGCTCCGGCAGCCCCGGGCCCGGCAGCGCGGCCCGGAGCGCCCGGGACAGCAGCCGCTCCGCCGGCAGGGCCGCCAGCGCGCCGCCCTCGGCCTCAAGGATTTCGGCGACGAGGGCATCCACCTCCGCGTCGGACAGGGCGGGCGCGTCCTGCGCCACCTCCGTCTCGTCGAGGGGGCCGCGGGTGAGGGTCACGGCGGTCTCGGCCGGGTCGATGCCGTCGTCGGGCAGCAGCGCCTCCGGCGCGGCGCCGGTGCGCATCGGATCGAAGGGCGGCACCAGCTCGTCGGGGGGGCGCACCGACAGGTCGGTGGCGACCTGGACGTAGGCGTGGTTGCGGATCACCTCGCGCTCGCCGATCCGCTCGGTGACCGGAGCGCGGAAGCTCTGCTTGGCGGCGACCGTCATCGCCTCGCGCATCAGCCGGTCGCCCTTGTGGACGCCGTGGCGCCCGTCGTCGCCCGCCATCTCCTGGCGCGAGGGCAGGGCGCGTTCGGGCTGGGTCACGACGGTCTCGCCCGACACCGCCAGGGCCAGGGCGGTGCCCAGCAGGGCCGCTCCGGCGATGCCGGTCAGCAGGGAGCCGGCGAGCCAGCGCAGGCTGACCGCCTGCCGGGGTGGACGGTCCGCGGGAAACGCGGAAGCGGCGGAAGGAACGTCCTCGGCGAACAAACTCGAACCCTGACCTGCGGCGTGACCGCGGCCTGACACCCGAGAACCGTGACGGTTTTGCGGCCGGGCGGCGGCGCGGCGGGCCTACTCCGCCGCCTGACGCGGGCCGTAGCCGAGCCGGCCGTTGAGTTCGGCGATCAGCGTCACCGCCGCCTCGGCGATGACGGTGCCGGGCGGGAAGATCGCCGAGGCGCCGGCCGCCTTCAGGGCCTCGAAGTCGCCCGGCGGGATGACGCCGCCGACCACGATCATCACGTCGGGCCGGCCCGCCTCGCTCAGCGCCTGCTTCAGCTCCGGCACCAGGGTCAGGTGCCCGGCGGCCAGCGACGACACGCCGACGATGTGGACGTCGTTCTCCACCGCCTGCCGCGCCGCCTCCTCGGGGGTGGCGAAGAGCGGGCCGATGTCGACGTCGAAGCCGAGATCGGCGAAGGCCGACGCGATCACCTTCTGGCCGCGGTCGTGCCCGTCCTGGCCCATCTTGGCGACGAGGATGCGCGGCCGGCGTCCGTCCGCCTCCTCGAACGCCTCGACCAGTCCCCGCACCCGCTCGACCGCCCCCGACATGCCGCCCATCTCCCGCTTGTAGACGCCCGAGATCGAGCGGATCTCGGCCCGGTGGCGGCCCCAGGCCCGCTCCAGCGCCTCGGAGATCTCGCCGACCGTCGCCTTGGCCCGCGCCGCCTCGACGGCGAGCGCCAGCAGGTTGCCGCCCCCGTTCGCTGCCCGAGTCAGCGCGTCGAGCCCGGCCCGGACCGCACCCTCGTCGCGCTCGGCCCGCAGGCGCCGGAGCTTGTCGATCTGGAGCGTGCGGACGTTGCCGTTGTCGACCCGCAGCAGGTCGATCGCCCGGTCGCCGTCGGGCTTGTACCGGTTGACGCCGACGATGGTCTGCTGGCCGGAATCGATCCGCGCCTGGGTGCGGGCTGCCGCCTCCTCGATGCGCAGCTTCGGGATGCCGGCCTCGATCGCCTTGGCCATGCCGCCGAGCGCCTCGACCTCGCGGATGTGCTCCCAGGCGCGGGCGGCGAGGTCGGCGGTCAGCCGCTCGACGTAGTACGAGCCGCCCCACGGATCGATGATCCGGGTCGTGCCGCTCTCCTGCTGCAGGAAGAGCTGGGTGTTGCGGGCGATGCGGGCCGAGAAGTCGGTCGGCAGCGCCAGCGCCTCGTCGAGGGCGTTGGTGTGCAGCGACTGGGTTCCCCCTTGCGTCGCCGCCATCGCCTCGACGCAGGTGCGCGTCACGTTGTTGAACACGTCCTGGGCGGTCAGCGACCAGCCGCTCGTCTGCGAGTGGGTGCGCAGGGCCAGCGACTTGTCGGATTTCGGCGCGAACTCCTTGACGAGCTTGGCCCAGAGCAGGCGCGCCGCCCGCATCTTGGCCACCTCCATGAAGAAGTTCATCCCGATCGCCCAGAAGAACGACAGGCGCGGGGCGAACTGGTCGATGGTCAGCCCCGCCGCCAGCCCGGCGCGGATGTACTCGACGCCGTCGGCGAGCGTGTAGGCGAGTTCGAGGTCCTGCGTGGCCCCGGCCTCCTGCATGTGGTAGCCGGAGATCGAGATCGAGTTGAACTTCGGCATGTGGGCCGAGGTGTAGGAGAAGATGTCCGAGATGATCCGCATCGACCCGGCCGGCGGGTAGATGTAGGTGTTGCGGACCATGAACTCCTTGAGGATGTCGTTCTGGATCGTGCCGGCGAGCTTGCCCGGCGGCACGCCCTGCTCCTCGGCGGCGACGATGTAGAGCGCGAGGATCGGCAGCACCGCGCCGTTCATCGTCATCGACACGGTCATCTGGTCGAGGGGGATGCCCGCGAACAGCGTGCGCATGTCGTAGATCGAGTCGATCGCCACGCCCGCCATGCCGACGTCGCCGGAGACCCGCGGGTGGTCGGAATCGTAGCCGCGGTGGGTGGCGAGGTCGAAGGCGACGGAGAGGCCCTTCTGCCCCGCCGCGAGGTTGCGGCGGTAGAAGGCGTTGGAATCCTCGGCGGTGGAGAAGCCGGCATATTGCCGGATCGTCCACGGCTGGGTGGCGTACATGGTCGGGTAGGGGCCGCGCAGGAACGGCGCGATGCCCGGATAGGTGTCGAGGAAGTCGATGCCGTCGCGGTCGCCCGGGCCGTAGGCCGCCTTCACGGGGATGCCCTCGGGCGTCATCCACGGCTCGCCCGAGGCAGGAACCGCCGCACCGGAGGGCGCCGGTGCGAACGCGACCCCGGCAAAGTCCGGGATCCGGCTGGCCGGGCGGCGGGTCTCCGTGTCGCGGGTCATGGCCTGGAGCTCTCGTTGATGGCGCTCGCCCCAGTATAGGCGCCGGCGCGGTGCGAGGCCATGGCGTCGGTCACCGGATCACGGTTCGACCGGCCCGCCCGCGGTCGGCGTCGTCGGTCCGGAGGCTCGGGTCCCGGCGGGGGTCAGGGCTGCGCTTGCGTCATCGCCTTGGCCCGGGTCCAGTCGCGGCGGCGCTGGGCGGCCCGCGACTCGGCGCTCTCCCGCTCGGCCGGGACGTCGGCGTAGAACCCGGCGACCGGCGCCCCGCCGTGGATCGCGAACCCCGGGCCGGTGTCGTGCCGCAGCCGCCAGCAGCCGCGTTCCTGCCGCTCGGCGTCGCTGCGCGCCTCCCGGCACGCCTCGGCCCGACGCTGCCGGGGCGACGCCTCGGCAAGGGTGGGCAGGAGGGCGAGAAGGCAGGGCGAGAGGAGGGCGGCGAGAACGCGGCGCGGCGGCTTGCGAAGCATGGATGACCTGGGCAGGAGAAGGTTCCTGCCAGAATGGGCGACCCCGTGGCTCCCGACAACCGACGTCCACCCACCTCGCCCGTGAGCCCGGCGCATAGCGCGGCCCGCCATTGGGCGCCGCTCTCCCGCTTCGTCGCCGCCGAGGCGCGGCTCGGGGCCCGGGCCGAGGCGCGGGGCCCCCTGGCGGCCGGGCTGTACGAGTTCCTGCGCTTCGGGGTGAAGCAGGGCTGGGCCTGCCTGTTCGGCGGCCTGCTCTGCGGCCTGATGATCGCGACGCGGCTGGTCTATCCCGCCGACGCCCCGCTGGCCCGCTACGATTTCCTCACCCTCGCGGCGGTCGCGATCCAGGCGGCGATGCTCGCCTTGCGCCTCGAGACCCGGGAGGAGGCCGGAATCATCCTGGTCTTCCATCTCGTCGGCACCGCGATGGAGGTGTTCAAGACCGCGGTCGGCTCGTGGGTCTATCCCGAGCCGAGCCTGCTGCGCCTCGCCGACGTGCCGCTCTTCACCGGCTTCATGTATGCCAGCGTCGGCTCCTACCTCGTCCGGGTCTGGCGCCTGTTCGACTTCCGCTTCACGCGTCACCCGCCGCCCGCGGCTCTGGTGGTGCTGTCGGCGGCGATCTACCTCAACTTCTTCACCCACCACTACACGCTCGACGTCCGGCCGGCCCTGTTCCTCGCCGCCGCCCTGCTGTTCGGCCCGGCCACCATCCATTTCAAGGTCTGGCGGGTCCATCGGCGCATGCCGCTGCTCCTCGGCCTGTGCCTCGTCACCGCCTTCATCTGGTTCGCCGAGAACATCGGCACCGCCTCGCGGGCGTGGCTGTACCCGCACCAGATGGCCGGCTGGGCCGGCGTCTCGCCGCAGAAGTTCGGCTCCTGGTTCCTGCTGATGATCATCTCCTACACCCTCGTCGTGCTGATCCACCGGCCCCGCGCGGTCCTGGCCGCGCGGGGCGCGGACCCCCGCAGCGGCACCCCCGCCCGGTCCGGCGGCGGAACGGTCGGCGCCACAGGCCGTTGATTTCGCGGCATTTTCCAGAGTTCGTCCGTCCAAGCGGCCATTGTCCAAGCGGCCACTGCCAAGGAGTTCGCCCGGTGCCGGATCGCTTCGTGCGGATCGCCCTGTTCGCCGCCCTCTTCCTGCTCGCCGCGTTCGTGGCGCAGCCCTACCTGACCGCCTTCCTGTACTCGGCGGAGGGCCCGCGGACGGTGGCGCCGCGCGGCGACCTCGCTCCGGCGGAGGCCTCGACGGTCGCCCTGTTCGAGCGCGCCGCGCCCTCGGTGGTCCACGTCTTCGCCCGCAACCGGAACCGGGCGGCGGCCCGGTTCGACCCGTATAGCGGCGAGGAGCAGTCGCAGGGCCAGGGCGAGCAGACCGGAACCGGGTTCGTCTGGGATGCCGCCGGCCACGTCGTGACCAACAACCACGTCATCCAGGGCGGGACCGAGATCGCGGTGCGGCTGTCGAACGGCGAGGTGGTGCCGGCGACCCTCGTGGGCACCGCGCCGAACTACGACCTCGCGGTGCTGCGGCTCGGGCGCAACGCCAAGCCGCCGCCGCCGATCGCCGTCGGCACCTCCGCCGACCTCAAGGTCGGGCAATCCGCCTACGCCATCGGCAATCCGTTCGGCCTCGACCACACCCTGACCACCGGCGTCATCAGCGCCCTTCAGCGCCGGCTGCCGACGGCGGAAGGGCGCGAACTCTCGGGCGTGATCCAGACCGACGCCGCGATCAACCCGGGCAATTCCGGCGGGCCGCTGCTCGATTCCGCGGGCCGGTTGATCGGGGTCAACACCGCGATCTTCTCGCCCTCCGGCGCCAGCGCCGGCATCGGGTTCGCGGTGCCGGTCGACGTGGTCAACCGGGTGGTGCCGGAACTGATCCGCACCGGCCGCACCCCGAGCCCGGGCATCGGCATCGTGGCGGCGCGGGAGGAGGCGACGGCGCGGCTCGGCATCGACGGGGTTGTGGTGGTGCGCGTCGTGCCCGGCTCGCCCGCGGCGGCGGCGGGGCTCCAGGGCGTCGACCCGCAGACCGGCGAGCCCGGCGACATCATCGTCGGCGTCAACGGCCAGCCGGTGAGCCGGCTCGCCGACCTCACCCGCGCGGTCGAGGCCGCCGGCCTCGGCCAGCAGGTCCAGTTGCAGGTCGAGCGCGACGGCCGCATCCGCTCCCTGCCGCTCACCACCGCCGATATCGGGGCCAACCGGCGCTGAGCGGTGGCGGTGTCACCGGCCTGACACGCAGCCCGCGCAGAAGGGCGCCGCCCTTCCGACGAGGCTCCGATGCCCAGACGCTCCCTGCTCGCCGCCCTCCTGATCTCGGCGGCGTCCATCGCCCACGCCGAGCCGCAGAGCTTCCCGGCGGCCCTTGCCGGCCACGCGGTCCTGCCGGCCGAGACGTTCGTTCCCGCGCCGGAAGGTGCCCCCGCCGATCTCGCGACGCCCGGCAAGTTCACCACCGGGCGCCGGGTCGAGGCGGTCGGCACCGTCGAGGCGCAGTCGATGGGCCGCCCGACCTCGCTGAAGCTGCCGCTCAAGGGCCAGCCGCTCCAGGGCCATTCCGGCATCAAGCGGAACGCGGACGGCACCTACTGGGTGCTGACCGACAACGGCTTCGGCTCGAAGGCCAACTCGCCCGACGCGATGCTGTACCTCAACCGCTACCGCATCGACTTCGACAAGGGCGGCGTCGAGCGCCTGGAGACCGTGTTCCTGCGCGATCCCGACAGGAAGGTGCCGTTCCGCATCGCCAACGAGGGCACCGAGAGCCGCTACCTGACCGGCAGCGACTTCGACCCCGAGAGCATCCAGCCGGTCGGCGACGGCTTCTGGATCGGCGAGGAGTTCGGCCCCTACCTGATCCGCGCCGACCGCAGCGGCAAGGTCGAGGCGGTGGTCGAGACCAGGGCCGAGGGCAAGCCGGTGCGCTCGCCCGACCACGCTGGGGTAACGACCCCGGCGACGCCGACGGGCAGCGTCAGCTTCAACGCCCGCCGCTCGAAGGGCTTCGAGGGCATGGCGGCCTCGCCGGACGGCAGCCGCCTCTACGCCCTGCTCGAAGGCCCGCTGTGGAACGCCGAGGCCAGGGACTGGGAGAAGCGCGACGGCCGCGAGTATCTCCGCATCCTCGAATTCGACACCGCCAGGAAGGACTGGACCGGCCGGTTCTGGACCTACCCGCTGGAGGCCAACGGCCACGCCATCGGCGACTTCAACCTCATCGACGCCACGACCGGGCTGATCATCGAGCGCGACGACGGCGAGGGCGATGCCGGCAGGGCGTGCCCCGAGGGCCAGAAGCGACCCGACTGCTTCTCGGTGCCGGCGAAGTTCAAGCGCGTCTACAAGGTCGAGATGACCGACGCCAACCAGGGCGGCCCGGTGCGCAAGATCGGCTATATCGATTTGATGCGGATCGCCGACCCGGCCAGGAAGGCGAGAAAGCCGCTCACCGACGGCGTGCTGACCTTCCCGTTCTTCACCATCGAGAACGTCGACGTGGTCGACGACCGTCACATCGTGGTCGGCAACGACAACAACCTGCCGTTCTCGGCCAGTCGCGACCCGCACAAGGTCGACGACAACGAGTTCGTGCTGCTGGAGGTGGCGGAGTTCCTGAAGGCGAAGTAACCGCCGGGTCCATCCGCATCCCCGGTACGATCGGAGCCGGGGATGCGTTAGGGACGCCCGGCGCCGCTTCCGGTGCCGGAGACAGTCCCGATGCGCACCCTCGTCCTCGCCGTGGTGCTGGCCGTGGCCGCGGCGGATCCGTGCCGCGCCGCCCCCGAGCCGTTCCGGCCCTTCTCCGTCTCCGTCACGCTGTCCCCGAAGGCCCGCGACACCCTGGTGCGGACCGGCCGGCAGGTCCGGGTGGCCGCGATGTACGGCTTCCGTCCGCCCGAGCGGCTCGCCCGCAAGCTCCCGGACGGCGAGATCGTCCTCGGCCGGGAGACCGTGGCGGTCGGCCCGGCGGACGGCACCGCCCGGCTCGTCGGCCGCGGCTACGACGCGAAGGCGGTCAGGCCCGGGATGCCCGGCGAGCGCCGGGTCCTCATCAACGTCCACACCTCGGACGGGAGGAGCGACAACCTCCTCGATTGCGGCATCTTCGAGGGAACCCTGGCCGAGGCCGCCGCCAGGCCGATCGGGATCGCCTGCAAGCTGATCGGCGAGGATTGACCTAACGACACCGGACTTGCGGAGGGCCGCAGTGATGTGCCGTGCGAAGTCAGACATTGAAAGCGTTTGCATCACCCGCCGCGCTGTAATCCGTAGCTAGGATCGACGCTTCCACGCACAGGCGGATTCGGATAGCGTATCTGTCGGGGCATCCGACACGCCGCAATTGGCGCGTCGAGACAAGCCCTTTCACGCCAACGCTTGCCAAAGTGGCTGCAATCCCAGTTCCAGTCATTGTGCAAGTGGTCACCCGGACCCCCTAGATGCGCATCGAGAGCATCAAGCTCACAAATTTCAAAGCTTTCCGCGACGTGGAGATCAAGAATCTAGCCGCTTACACCGTTTTTGTTGGTGCCAACGGGGTCGGGAAGTCCTCTCTCTTCGATGTTTTTGGGTTCCTGCGCGACTGTTTGAAAGACAATGTTCGTGCCGCTGTTGCGCGACGTGGCGGGTTCCGCGATCTCGTTTTCCGCGGGGCGGTCAATGTACCAGACGCTACGATCGGTATCGAACTCAAGATCCGCATGCCATTAGCAATTGGATCTCGAGTCGTCACTTATGCTCTCGAAATTAGTGAGCAGGATCGTCGTCCAGTCGTAGCTAAAGAAAGCCTTCGCTACACGCGATCCGGCGGCGGAAAGCCATACGATTTCCTGCGTTTCAGATTTGGCGAGGGTGACGCAATTATAAATGAGGCGGATGTTACGAAGGATGAGGCATCTGTTCATCGCGACCACCAAAAACTGGATGAACCTGATATCCTGGCGATTAAGGGGCTCGGTCAATTTCAGCGGTTTGAGGCGGCGAGTGCCTTTCGTAGCTTGATTGAAAGCTGGCATGTCTCTGATTTTCGCATCCAGGCGGCGAGTGCCAGCCCAGAGGCTGGCTACGCTGAGCATCTTTCTACACAGGGCGAAAATCTATCGCTGGTCACCCAATATTTGTACGAGCGACATCCTGACATTTTTGCTCAGGTTCTGAGCAAGATGGCAAGGCGCGTTCCAGGAATCACGAAGGTCGAGGCCGAGCAAACTCTTGATGGTCGTGTGGTGCTCCGCTTCAGCGACAGTGCCTTCAAGGACCCCTTCTCAGCGCGCGTTGTATCTGATGGAACTATCAAGATGTTCGCGTACTTGATGCTGCTGCACGATCCGAAGCCGCATCCGCTTCTTTGCGTAGAGGAACCAGAAAATCAACTTTATCCCTCTCTTTTGGCAGAATTGAGTGAGGAATTTCAAGAATATGCGGACCGTGGAGGGCAAGTTTTCGTCTCGACTCACTCGCCGGATTTTCTCAATATGGTACCTTTAGAGAGTATTTTCCTTCTATCCAAGGCGGCAGGATGCACAAGCGTACGGCGTGCCGCAGATGATGAAAACCTAAAGAGTTTGGTAATTCAGGGCGATCGTCCAGGGACATTGTGGCGTCAGCGGGTCTTTGCGGGAATCGATCCTTGACCGCGCCTGTTGTTGTTCTGGTTGAGGAGCCATCGATCCGTATCGTTATTGATGAGATCGGTCGGAAGCTCGAAGCCTCGGATCTAATCCAAGTCTTGGAGCATGAGGGAAAATCTGATCTCGAGAAATCGATACCGCGCAAGATCAATGGCTGGCGAAGCCAGACGCCTGCACGCTTCATAATTTCACGTGATCTTGATTTAGCAGATCGGCAGGCGCTGCGGTCGCATTTGCTTGGATTGGTACCGGAGCATGCAGTGATTCGGACAAAGGTTCGCATCATCGTGCCGGAACTTGAATCCTGGTACCTTGGCGACCCAGAGGCATTGCTTGCCGCAAGCCTGATTACGCCAGCGATAGCCGCCCGCTTTCCGAAGCAAGCGAAGTTTCGCAACCTTTGTACGCTAAACGGAGCAAAAACAGAGTTTCATAGGATCGTAGGCCATATGGGTCAGATCGGAGCAGCTCGCAGAATCAGCCCGCACCTGGATCTGGATCGTAATACATGCCGGAATTTTCATGCCTTTGTCGAAGCATTGCGCTGGGCTGTCAGTGGCGCACGCACTGGATAATTCAGCCATTATCTGATCGGAGTACGGCACGGCTTTCCCTCAAGTAGCTACTCGGCTGGTGACAATGCGGCAAGTCCGCGTTTGCACGTATGGCGGTATAAAGGTCCAGCGCCGCCTCCGGCGCCGGAGATGCCCCCCATGCGCCGGATCTTCCTGGCTGCCCTGCTCGCCGCCGCGACCGGCCGGGCCCACGCGACCGCCATCGCCGAGCCGTTCGAGCCGATCCTCGTGAGCGTGACGCTGTCGCCGAAGGCCGCCGACCGCCTGAACCGCAGCGGCGACCCGGTGCTGGTGAGGGCCCGCTACCGCTTCCAGCCGCCGCACCGCATCGCCCGGACCCTGCCGGAGGGCGAGGTCTTCCTCGGGCGCGAGAGCGTGGAGGTCCGTTCGGAGACGGGCCGGGCCCGGCTCACCGGCCGGAACTACCGGCCGGAGGCGATCGACCCGCTGATGGCCGGACAGCGGATGGTGCTGATCGATGTCGCCTCGGGCCGCGAGGGCAGGGCTGCCAACATCCTCGATTGCGGGATCTTCGAGGACACCCTGCGGGAGGCGGCCCGCCGACCGGTCGCGATCGACTGTCGCCTCGTCGGCGAGGAGTGATCCCGCTTCATACGGTTTCCGATTGATCGCCCGGCGATCCCTGCGGGATCGTGGCGATTGCTGCGCAATCGCTTCGCGGTGCGGAAACCGGCTTCGCTCATGCGTGCGGAGCAAAGCTCCGCCGCGCGGGCTGGTGATACGATTGTCGGAACCGATCGTCCGAAAATCGTATCAGTGCCCGCCGCCGAGATAGGCCGCGCGCACCTGGGGATCGTTGCGCAGCTGCGCCGCCGGGCCCTGGAAGCGGATGCGGCCGTTCTCGAGCACGTAGGCGTGGTCGGCGACGCCGAGCGCCGCCATCGCGAACTGCTCGACCAGCAGCATCGTCACCTGCTCCTCCTTGAGCCGGCGGATGATGCGGAACACTTCCTCGACCAGCTTCGGCGCGAGACCCATCGAGGGCTCGTCCAGCAGCAGGATCTCGGGCCGCAGCATCAGGGCGCGGCCCATCGCCAGCATCTGCTGCTCGCCGCCCGACAGCGTGCCGGCGAGCTGCGTCCGGCGCTCCTTCAGGCGCGGGAACAGCGTGTAGGCGCGCTCCCGGTCGGCGGCGACGTCGCCCTTCGGGCGCGAGCCGGTGAGCCGCGGGAAGGCGCCGAGCGTCAGGTTGTCCTCGACCGTGAGGGTCGGGAAGACGCGACGCCCCTCGGGCGAGTGGGCGAGGCCGGTGCGGGCGACCTCGTGGCTGTCGAGGCCGGCGATCTCGCGGCCGTTGAGGCGGATCGAGCCGGCCTGCGGCTTGATCATGCCCGAGAGCGCCCGCATCGTCGTGGTCTTGCCGGCCCCGTTGGAGCCGATCAGGGTCACGACCTGCCCCTTGGGGACGGTGAAGGTGAGGCCGTGCAGGACCTCGATCTGGCCGTAGCCGGCGGACAATCCGGTGACGTCGAGCATCGGTCTACTCCGCGGCGTCGGCAACCGGGCTGCCGAGATAGGCTTCGATGACCTTCGGGTCGGCCTGCACCTCGCGGGCGCCGCCCTCGGCGATCTTGTGGCCGAAATCGAGCACGCTCACGCGGTCGCACAGGCCCATCACCACGTCCATGTGGTGCTCGATCAGGATGACGGTGATGCCGGCGTCCCGGATCTTGCGGATGATCGTGGTCAGTTCGGCGATGTCCGGGGCGGTCAGGCCCGCGGCCGGCTCGTCGAGGAGGAGGAGCACCGGGTCGAGGGCCAGCGCGCGGCCGATCTCGAGCAGGCGCTGCTTGCCGTAGGGCAGGTTGCGCGCCTCGACCTGGGCGAGGGGGCCGAGGCCGACGAAGTCGAGGATCGCCATCGCGCGGGCGCGGGCCTCGCGCTCCTCGCGCCGCCGCCGGGGCGTGCCGAGGATGGCGTCGAAGATCGTGCCGTGGAAGCTGTGGTGGAGGCCGACCAGCACGTTCTCTAGCGCCGTCATCTCGCGGAAGAGCTGGACGTTCTGGAAGGTGCGGGCGACGCCCGACAGGGCGATCTCGGACGGGGTGCGCCCGTCGAGCCGCTTGTCGCCGGCGAGCACCACCGCGCCGGAGGTCGGCTTGTAGATGCCGGTGAGCACGTTCATCATCGTGCTCTTGCCCGAGCCGTTCGGCCCGATCAGCCCGTGGATCGTGCCGGGACGCACGTCGAGGTCGACGCCGGCCAGCGCCTTGAGGCCGCCGAACTGCATCACCGCCGAGTCGACCTTCAGCAGCGGATCGCTGCCGGTGCGGCCGCCCTGGCGGATCAGCGCCTCGCCGCCGCCCTCCAGCGCCTTGCCCTCGCCGGTATGGGCCGGGCGCAGGAAGGGCAGCTTCTCGCGGATGAAGCCGACGATGCCCTCGGGCAGGTAGTAGACCACGAACAGGATCATCAGGCCGAACACGGTGAGCCGGAAGTCGGTCACCGACTGCATCGCGAGCGTCGCGGGGAAGAACGCGAGGCAGAGCGCACCGGGGATCAGCAGCGTCAGGCGGTTCTCCTGCCGGCGCAGGAAGGCGAGGCCGACCACGACCAGCGCGACGGCGGCGATGATGCCGGCCATGATCCGCACGAGGCCGATGTCGGCGAGGATGTTGGGCATCATCACGATGATCGCGGCGCCGATCAGCGGCCCGGCGCGCGACTTGCGTCCGCCCATGGTGACGGCGAGCAGGAACAGCACCGTCAGCTCGAAGCCGTAGGAGTTCGGCGCGACGTAGCGCTCCGACCACGCGAACAGCGCGCCGGCGAGGCCGGCGAGCGCCGCCGAGATCACGAAGGCGTAGACCTTGTAGCGGTAGACGCTGACGCCCATGCAGTCGCAGGCGATCGGCGAGTCGCGCAGCGCCTCGAAGGCGCGGCCGAACGGCGAGCGCACGACGCGGTTGACCACCACGATGGTGGCGAGAAGGCAGGCGCAGACGAGATAGTAGAATTCGAGCTTGCGGCCGGCCGCGCCCCAGGGCGCCTGCATGCCGATGAGCGAGAAGTCGAGGACCCGGGCCGGCGGCAGCGTGATGCCGAGCGGGCCGTTGGTCAGCTCCGTCATCTCGTTGATGAAGATCTGGATGATGGTGCCGAAGGCGAGGGTCACCATCGCGAGGTAGGGACCGCTGACCCGGAGCGCCGGGATCGCCAGCAGCAGGCCGAAGGCCGCCGTGACGCCGATGCCGGCGAGCAGCCCGAACCACAGTCCGAGCTTGAACTTGAGGAACAGCACCGCGGCGGCGTAGGCGCCGATGCCGAACAGGCCGGCATGTCCCAGGCTGACCTGACCGGTATAGCCGACCACGATGTCGAGGCCGAGGATCAGGATCGCGTAGATCGCGATCACGACGAGGAGGTGGATGTAGTACTGGCTCGTCACGACGTGCGGGAACGCCAGCAGGAACACGACGAGGAGCGCGGCACCGATGACGCCCACGGAGCGGCCGAGGCCCGTCGCCGCCGGGGCGGCGGGCGGGGCGGCTTCGCGGGCGACGGCCTGCGCGGAGGCGGACTGCGCCATGGCGGAGGAAACCTTGAGGAGAGGGAGACGAGAGACGAGGGCGGGCCCCGCGCAAGGGGCCCCTCGTCAGACCTTCTTGATGACCGCCTTGCCGAACAGGCCGACCGGGCGCACCGCCAGCACGGCGAGCAGCAGGATCAGGCCGGGCACGTCCTTGTAGCCGGTCGAGATGTAGAAGCCGGTCAGGGTCTCGGCGACGCCGAGGATCAGCCCGCCGACGATGACGCCGAGGCCGGATTCGAGGCCGCCGATGATCGCCACCGCGAACGCCTTGAGCGCCAGCACCGAGCCCATCGTGGCGCCGGTCAGCGTCACGGGCGCCACCAGCACGCCGGCGAAGGCCGCCGTCATCGCGCTGATCGAGTAGGACAGGGTGATGACCTTGCGGGTGTTGATGCCCATCAGGCCGGCGGCGTCGATGTCGTTGGAGGTCGCGACCACCGCCTTGCCCCAGATCGAGCGGCGATTGAAGATCTCGACCGCGAGCATCATCAGGAGCGCGCCGGCGACGATCATCAGCTCCATCGGCAGCACCCGGACGCCGCCGACGATCAGCGCCTCCTCGGGCAGCGGCGAGGGGAACTTGAGGTCGTCGCGGCCCCAGACGTTCTCGGCGACGTTCTTGAAGATGATGCCGAGGGCGATGGTGGCCATGATCCACCCGTACTCGGACTTGATCTTCACCGCCGGGCGCACGCCGAGGCGCTCGACCACCGCGCCGAGGGCGAAGCCGAACACCAGGACGAGGGGCAGCATCAGCCAGTAGCCGGTGAACGGCACCAGGGTCAGGCCGAACAGGGCGCCGAGCATCAGCGCCTCGCCCTGGCCGAAATTGAGGGTCTTCGAGGTGGCGAAGGTGAGCTGGTAGCCGAACGCGATCGCGGCATAGATCATGCCGACCGCGACGCCGCTCGCCACGAGTTGCAGGAAGATTTGCATGGCGGGCCCTGGGACGTTTCGTGTGGGAGGGGCCCGCGCCGCATCGCGCGGGCCCCGGGCGCCGGATCAGTTCGACGCCTTGTCCTTGACCCGGACGACGCCGGCGTTCTTGGCGTCCTCGTCCTTGGCGTAGACGATCTTGCCGCTCTCGACCTTGCCGAACACCACCATGTTGCGGGTGATGGCGTTGTGGTCCTTGTCGGTGAACGGCTTGTCGTAGGTCGTCACCACGCCCTCGACCTTCTCCTTGAGGTCTTCGAGGGCGGCGCGGACCTTCGGCCCGTCGGTGGTGCCGGCCTGCTTGATCGCCGCGGCGAGCAGGAGCAGCGAGTCGTAGCCCTGCGCACCGGCGACCGGGGTCGGGATCTTGCTGACCTTGAAGGTCGAATAGTAGTTCTCGAGGAACGCCTTGCGCTTGGGCAGGGTCTTATCCTCGATGAAGGTCTGAGGCATGATCACGCCGTCGCCGTTGGTCCCGGCGATGTCGATGAAGCTCTGCATCGAGGCCGGCCACGAGGTGATCATCGGCACCTTCCAGCCGAGCTTCGACATGCCGCTGGCGACCTGAGCCAGCTCCGGCCCGATGCCGTAGGCCAGGATCACGTCGGCGCCGGCGGCCTGCGACTTCAACAACTGGGGCGTCATGTCGACGTCCTTGATGTTGAACTTCTCCACCGCGACCGGCTTCACGCCCTTGGCCTTGAGGTACTTCTCCAGGTCCTCGCGGCCGAGCTGGCCGTAATTGGTCGAGTCGGCGAGGATCGCGATCTTCTTGAAGCCGCGGGCGATCGCCTCGTCGGCCATCATGCCGGCCTGGAGCGTGTCGTAGGCCGAGGTGCGGAAGACGTAGTTGGTGTCGTAGTCCGGCGGGGCGAACTGGTTGGTGATGACGGTGCCGGTCGCGACGTTGTTGATGACCGGGATCTCGGCTTCCTGGTAGAACCGCTGGGCGGCCAGCGCCACGCCGGTGTTGATGAAGCCGAGCGTCGCGACGACCTTCTCCTTGTTGATGAGCTCCTGCGCGACCTGGGCGCCGACCTCGTTCTTGGCCTCGTCGTCGCGCTCGACGAGCTGGATCTTGCGGCCGAGGACGCCGCCGTTCTTGTTGATCTCGTCCGCGGCGAGCCGGACGCCGTCGCGCATCGACACGCCCATCGACGACGAGCCGCCGGTATAGGGGCCCGACACGCCGATCTTGATCGGATCGGCGGCGAGGGCGGCACCCGTGAGCGCCGTGGCGCCCACCAGGGCAGCCGCGAGCACGCTGAAGGGCAGTCGCATGGGGTCTCCTCCTGACGTCTTCGTTCTTTGGTGGTAGCGGCCGCACCCGGGCCGTGAACCGGCGGATGGAACCGGACTTGGCAGCGCTTGTCGAGCGCGCCTTTAGATCTAGATGCCCCGGCCCCGCCGCTCCCTCGACTTGGCGAGACTGCGCGGACGCTTCAGCGCGCGTGCGCCGGTGCCGCCTGGATCACCGGTGCCGCGGCGGCCAGGATCGCGGTCCGGTCCCGGTCGAGGGGCGGGACGATGCGCGAGCCGTTGATGACCCGCTTGGTGGCCTTGGCCTCGGACCCGGCGGCGACGAGGCGGTCGCGGTTCCAGCCCGCGGTGTAGACCGCGCCCCAGGATCCGAGGTCCAGCACCGTCACGTAGTCGGGCGCCGAGAAGTCGAGGAGCCGGTCGGGCCGGCCGGCGAGGTCGCACAGCGCGTTATGGCCGGCGAACCGGCCCATCGGCCGGGCGTGCTGGCAGGACATCACGGTGCGGTGGCCCGCCGGATCGGCCACCGCCACCGCGGCGTCGCCGGCGGCGAACACGTCGGAACGACCCGCCACGCGCATCTGCCCATCGACCGGCACCCGGCCGAGGGCGTCGCAGGGCACGCCGAACGATCCGGCGAGCGGACTCGCCCGCATGCCGGTGGCGCAGAGCACCGTGAGCGCCGGGATCCGGGTGCCGTCGTCGAGGGTCACGCCGGCCGCGTCGATCAGGCCGACGCCGACGCCGCCGAGACCGGTCACGCCCGCCGCAGCCAGCGCCTGCCGGATGGCCGGCATCGCGGCACCGCCCATGGTCCGTCCGACCTCCGGGGCGTGGTCGAGGAGGATCGTCGCCACCGGCCCGGTCTCGCCGGCGCGGTCGCGGGCCGCGGCGAGGCGGGCGGGCAGCTCGCAGGCGACCTCGATGCCGACGAGGCCCGCCCCGACCACCACCGCGGCCCAGCGCCCGGCTTGGCTGCGGCCGACCGTGCCGGCGGCGAGGGCGTCGAGGTGCCGGGCGAGGGCGCGGGCGCCGTCGAGGGTGTCGACGTCGAGGGCGGTGTCGGCGCCCGGCACCGGCGGCCGGACCAGGGCGCTGCCGGCGGCCAGGATCAGGCGGTCGTAGGGGAGGGCGGCGACTGGCCCGCTCCGCGGCTGAACGGCGACGCGGCGGGCGCCGGGGTCGATCCCGGTGACCCGGCCCTCGATCCGGCGCACCCCGATCGGCCCGAGGACGTCGTCGAGGGGGATTCCGACCGGCGCGAGGTCGGCCTCGTAGCAGCGCACCCGCACGACGTGGAGCGGGCCGGGGGCGACGAGCGTGATCGGGATCGCGTCGGAGAGGGCGAGTTCGTCGCGCAGCCGGGCCGCGGCGGCGGCACTCCACAGGCCGGCGAAGCCGCCGCCGACCACCACGATGCCGTGATTCATCACCGGATCTCCGGCCCCGGGCATCCCGCCCGGAGGAGCCCGCATCATCGCAGCAGGCGCGGTCCGGCGTGATCCCCGGAGCGGTGGAATTCCGGGTTATTCCTTCGACGCCGTCTCGTCCTTCGCGGGCACCTGCGTCACGCCGCCGATCACGCGCACCGGCCGGTTGCCGTCCGGCGGCGTCGTCCAGGCGGTTCCCGGAGTGGTCGCCGGCTTGGCGCCGGCCGCCGCGACGGGCTTGCGCTCGGCCGCCGGCGGCGCCTCGGTCTGGGCGGGCTTCGCTTCGGCCGGAGGAGCCGCCTGGAGGCGCCGGTCGATCGCCGCCGGGCTGTCGGCCGGGCGGGAGGCGACGGGCCGGGGCGCCTTGCGCGGGGCGGCGTCGGAGCCTTCGGGGGGGCGGGCGCCCGTGCGGGCCGCCGGGTTGTCGGGGTTGAGGCCGAGCGGGTTGGCACCCGGCGCCGCCGGGCGCGGCGGGGCGGCCGGAGCCGGCCGCGGCTCGTTGGTCGGGGGCGCGTCCCGGGTGGCGAGACGGCGCTCGGGCACCGCGTCGACGGGAGGGCGCTCCGCCTGGATCCGCGGCGGGGCGCGGTCGCCCGGCATCGGGATCGTGCCGGGCGGCAGGGGAACGGCGCGGCCCTGGCGCGGATCGGAATCGGGGTCGAACCCGCGCGCCTCCTCGGTCCAGCCGTAATTGTGGCGGCGTCCGGAGGGGATCGGGGCGGGGGGATAGAGCGGCGCTTCGAGCCGGTCGCGGTCGAGGATGCGGCCGCTGCGCGCATCGACGACGAGGCGCACGGTGCTGCCGCCCGGGCTCTCGGCATCGAGGATGTAGGTCTCGCCGTCGAAGCGCGGGTGGGTCAGCGGCGCGTAGCCCTGGCGCCCGAGGCGGGCCAGGACGGCGCGCGGCGACAGCACCGCGTCGATCTCCTCGACGGTGTAGCCGTAGACCTGGGCCGCGGCGGGCCCGGTCACCGGGCCCGCCAGGGCGGAAGCGGCCAGGGCGGCCGCGCCCGCGATGGATCGCCGGGCGATCATGTCCCGCATTCCCTTGTTTTCGAGGTTCGTCGGGGCCGGAGCCCCGCATTCCCCTTGTGCTCGGACGATCGGACTAAGCCCGAGGAATGGGGCGGGATTACGAGAACAATGAGGAAAGCCTGCAACTCGCCTCAGGACCGCCCGGCGTCGTTGGCCCCGGCCAGGGCGAGCAGCGCGTCCACCTCGGCCTCGGTGGTCGAGAAGGCGCAGATCAGCCGCACGAGGCGCTCGTCCCCGTTCACGCGCTCGCCGGCGGGCAGGCTCCTCGTCGCCCACGGATAATAGGCCACCCCGGCGGCGCGCAGGCGCGCGTCGAGGGCGGCGGGAAGGACCGGGAACACCTCGTTGGCCTCGACCGGCCAGGCGAGCCGCACGCCCGGCAGGGCGGCGAGGCCGCGGGCGAGGCGGGCGGCCATCCGGTTGGCCTGCGCCGCGTTGGCGAGCCAGTGCCCGTCCGCCAGGTAGGCGTCGAGCTGGGCGGCGAGCAGGCGTCCCTTCGACAGGACGTGCCCGCCGCGCTTGCGGCGATAGGCGATGGTCTCGGCGAGGTCGGGCCGGAACACCAGGATCGCCTCTGCGGCGAGCGCCCCGTTCTTGCTCGCTCCGAACGACAGGACGTCGATCCCGGAGCGCCAGCTCGCCTCCGCGGGCGTGCAGCCGAGGGCGGCGACGGCGTTGGCGAAGCGGGCCCCGTCCATGTGCACGAGCAGGCCGGCCTCGTGCGCGACCGCGCACAACGCCGCGAGCTCCCCCGGACGGTAGACGAGGCCGGCCTCGGTCGCCTGCGACAGCGACAGCGCCCGCGCCGGCATCTGCTTGATCGAGCGCGGCAGCGCGGCGAGGCGCGCCGCCAGCCCCTCGGGAGCGATCTTGCCGCCGGCGCCAGGCAGGCCGACGAGCTTCGCGCCGTGGGTGTAGAATTCCGGCGCGCCGCACTCGTCCTCGGTGACGTGCGCCTCCTCGTGGCACAGGCACAGGCCGTGGGGCGGCACCAGCGCCGAGAGGGCGATCGCGTTGGCGGCGGTGCCGGTGGCGACCGGGAACACCGCGAGGCCGGGATGCTCGAACACCGCGCGGAAGCGGGCCTCGACGGCGGCGGTGAGCGGGTCGTCGCCGTAGGCGGGGAGGGGGCCGGGATTGGCCCGCACGATCGCCTCCAGGATGGCGGCGCTGGCACCTGTCACGTTGTCGCTGGCGAAATTCATCCGGCTTCGGCCTCCATCCGCGTCCATCCGCCAGCCTTTAGGGCCGCGCGGCCGTCGTGTCAGGGGGCGCGGGAAGGCGCCGGCTCGCGCGGCACCGGCTGCGGCCGTGGCCGAATCTTTGCCGGCGCGGGTCTTCGGCCGATCGTTCGTTGCGGCGCGGCGGCAGGTCGCGCACGAAAACAACAAAGAGCGGTCATCTCGGCCCTTGCTGGACTCATTGAAATCTGGCAGGGTCCTCATTAGGACAGCAACACTGTCCCATCTCCGGGCTCTAACCCGGTTCGCGAAGGGCGCTGGCTTGTGGCTTGCACGACGGCCGATCGAGATTTGAAACGCATTGCCCCTCGGGCAATGCGGGCGCACGCCGGCTGATCCAGGCCAGCGAGCGCTCGCGGGTGCGGGCGCTCCTTCTCAGCAAGACGCGACCGAAACCCCGACACGAGGATTGACCCAGCGGCCCGCTGACCCAACGTCGCGGCGGGCAGCGGGACGGTCGCACGTCGTCGCGCCGGTGCCGGCGCCGGTCGTGCTTCGGACTTTGCATCCGCGGTGCCCCATTCGGGAGCGCCCGCCCACCGATTGAGCACGCTCGTGCGCGAGCGCAGGGGAGAACCAGACGATGCGCGGCAAGGACCACTCCCAGCACACCACCCGCGGCCCGGCGAGCCCGGCCCTCGTCGTGCGGGATCCGGCCCTGCCGGCGGCGCAGGGGCTCTACGACCCGTCGCGGGAGAAGGACGCCTGCGGCGTCGGCTTCATCGCCGACATGCACAACCGCCAGAGCCACGCCATCGTCCAGCAGGGCCTCCAGATCCTGGAGAACCTCGACCATCGCGGGGCGGTCGGCGCCGACCCGAAGATGGGCGACGGCTGCGGCATCCTGGTGCAGATGCCGCACGCCTTCTTCGCCGCCGAGGCCGAGCGCCTCGGCCTGTCGCTGCCGGAGGCCGGGCATTACGGCGTCGGGCAGTTGTTCATGCCGCAGGACGAGGAGGGCCTGCGCCTCGTCGAGGGTATCGTCGAGAAGGCGATCGCCGACGAGGGCCTAACCCTGATCGGCTGGCGCGACGTGCCGGTCGATTCGAGCGACCTCGGCGTGAGCGTGAAGGCGAGCGAGCCGCGCCACCGGCAGGTCTTCATCGGCCGCCCGGCCAGCGTCGCCGACCAGGACGCCTTCGAGCGCCGGCTGTTCCTGTGCCGCAAGGTGATCTCGAACGCCGTCTACACCCTCAAGGACGAGCGGCTGAAGGAGTTCTACCCGGTCTCGCTGTCGTCGCGCACCATCGTCTACAAGGGCATGGTGCTGGTCAACCAGCTCGGCCACTACTACCTCGACCTGAAGGACGGGCGCTTCGTCTCGGCGCTGGCGCTCGTGCACCAGCGCTTCGCCACCAACACCTTCCCGACCTGGCGCCTGTCGCACCCCTACCGGATGGTGGCGCATAACGGCGAGATCAACACGCTGCGCGGCAACGTCAACTGGATGGCGGCGCGGCAGGCGAGCGTCGATTCTGAGCTGTTCGGCAACGACATCTCGAAGCTGTGGCCGATCTCCTACGAGGGCCAGTCCGACACCGCCTGCTTCGACAACGCCCTCGAATTCCTGACCCAGGGCGGCTACCCGCTCGCCCACGCGATGATGATGCTGGTGCCCGAGGCCTGGGCCGGCAATCCGCTGATGAGCGAGGAGCGGCGCGCCTTCTACGAGTACCACGCCGCCCTGATGGAGCCATGGGACGGCCCGGCCGCCCTGTGCTTCACCGACGGCCGCCAGATCGGCGCCACGCTGGACCGCAACGGCCTGCGGCCGGCCCGCTACGTCGTCACCGACGACGGCCTCGTCGTGCTCGCCTCCGAGATGGGCGTGCTGCCGATCCCGGACGAGCGGATCGTCGAGTCCTGGCGCCTCCAGCCGGGCCGGATGCTGCTGATCGACCTCGAGAAGGGCCGCATCGTCTCCGACGAGGAGATCAAGGGCGAACTCGCCGCCGCCAACCCCTACAAGGACTGGCTGAAGCGCACCCAGATCGTGCTGGAGGACCTGCGCCCGGTCCAGCCGCGTGAGTCGCGCACCGACGTGTCGCTGCTCGATCGCCAGCAGGCGTTCGGCTACACCCAGGAAGACCTCAAGCTGCTGATGCAGCCGATGGCCGTCACCGGCCAGGAGGCGGTCGGGTCGATGGGCACCGACACGCCGCTCTCGGCGCTCTCCGACAAGCCGAAGCTGCTCTACACCTACTTCAAGCAGAACTTCGCCCAGGTGACCAACCCGCCGATCGACCCGATCCGCGAGGAGGCCGTGATGAGCCTCGTCTCGTTCATCGGGCCGCGGCCGAACATCCTCGACCTGGAGGGCACCTCGCGCAAGAAGCGCCTGGAAGTCCGTCAGCCGATCCTGACCAACGCGGACCTCGAGAAGATCCGCTGCATCGGCCATTTCGAGGACCGCTTCGACACCAAGACCCTCGACATCACCTATCCCGCCGAGACCGGCGCGCAGGCGATGGACGGGGCGCTCGACCGCCTGTGCGACCGCGCCGAGGCGGCGGTGCGCGGGGGCTACAACATCATCGTGCTCTCCGACCGGGCGGTCGGGCCGGACCGGATTCCGATCCCGGCGCTGCTCGCCACCGCGTCGGTGCACAACTACCTGATCCGCAAGGGGCTTCGCACCTCGGTCGGGCTCGTGCTCGAATCCGGCGAGCCGCGCGAGGTGCACCACTTCGCGTGTCTGGCCGGCTACGGCGCCGAGGCGATCAACCCGTACCTCGCCTTCGAGACCCTGCTGTCGATGAAGGACGAGCTGCCGCCCGAGCTCTCCGACGACGAGATCGTCTACCGCTACATCAAGTCGATCGACAAGGGTCTGCTCAAGGTGATGTCCAAGATGGGCATCTCGACCTACCAGTCCTATTGCGGCGCGCAGATCTTCGACGCGGTCGGCCTCAACTCGTCCTTCGTCGGCCGCGACTTCTTCGGCACGGCGACGACGATCGAGGGCATCGGCATGGCCGAGATCGCCGAGGAGACGGTGCGCCGCCACCGCGACGCCTTCGGCGACGCGCCGGTCTACCGCACCGCCCTCGATGTCGGCGGCGAGTACGCCTACCGCCTGCGCGGCGAGGCCCATACCTGGACGCCCGACACCGTGGCGACGCTCCAGCACGCGGTGCGCCTCAACGCCGCCGAGCGCTACCGGGAATTCGCCCGGCTGGTGAACCAGCAGGAGACCAGCCTCAAGACCATCCGCGGCCTGTTCCGGATCAAGAGCGCGGCCGAGATCGGCCGGACCCCGATCGACCTCGCCGAGGTCGAGCCGGCGGCCGAGATCGTCAAGCGCTTCGCCACCGGCGCGATGTCCTACGGCTCGATCTCGAAGGAGGCGCACGAGACGCTCGCCATCGCGGTCAACTCGTTCGGCGGGCGCTCGAACTCGGGCGAGGGCGGCGAGGAGCGCGAGCGCTACGTGCCGATGCCGGACGGCCGCTCGCGCCGGTCGGCGATCAAGCAGGTGGCCTCGGGCCGGTTCGGGGTGACGACCGAGTACCTCGTCAACGCCGACATGATGCAGATCAAGGTCGCGCAGGGCGCCAAGCCCGGCGAGGGCGGCCAGTTGCCCGGCCACAAGGTCGACGCCAAGATCGCCAAGGTCCGGCACTCGACCCCGGGCGTCGGCCTGATCTCGCCGCCGCCGCACCACGACATCTACTCGATCGAGGACCTCGCCCAGCTCATCTTCGACCTCAAGAACGTCAACCCGGCGGCCGACGTGTCGGTGAAGCTGGTGGCGGAGGTCGGGGTCGGCACGGTGGCGGCCGGCGTCGCCAAGGCGCGCGCCGACCACATCACCATCTCGGGCTTCGACGGCGGCACCGGCGCGGCGCCGCTGACCTCGATCAAGCATGCCGGCGGTCCCTGGGAGATCGGGCTGGCCGAGACCCAGCAGACCCTGGTGCTCAACCACCTGCGCGGCCCGGGTGGCGCTCCAGGCCGACGGCGGCATCCGCACCGGCCGGGACGTGCTGATCGCGGCGCTGCTCGGCGCCGACCAGTTCGGCTTCTCGACCGCGCCGCTGATCGCGGCCGGCTGCATCATGATGCGCAAGTGCCACCTCAACACCTGCCCGGTCGGCGTCGCGACCCAGGATCCGGTGCTGCGCAAGCGCTTCAAGGGCACGCCCGAGCACGTCATCAACTACTTCTTCTTCGTCGCGGAGGAGTTGCGCGAGCTGATGGCGGCGCTCGGCGCGAGGAAGCTCGACGACCTGATCGGGCGCTCGGACTTCCTCGACCAGCTCGCGGCGATCTCGCACTGGAAGGCGAAGGGGCTCGACTTCACCCGGCTGTTCCACAAGCCCGAGGTGCCCGAGCACGTCGCGATCCGCCACGTCGAGGCGCAGCAGCACCCGATCGACACCGTGCTCGACCGGCGGCTGATCGCGGCCCTCGGCCCGGCGATCGAGTCCGGCGAGGCGGCGACCGTCGAGGACGTGATCCGCAACTCCGACCGGGCCGCCGGCGCCATGCTGTCCGGTCTGGTCGCGAAGGCGCACGGCCACGAGGGCCTGCCCGACGACACCCTGACGGTGAAGCTCACCGGCACCGCCGGCCAGAGCTTCGGCGCGTGGCTCGCCGCCGGCGTGACCCTGATCCTCACCGGCCACGGCAACGACTACGTCGGCAAGGGCCTGTCGGGCGGCAAGCTGATCCTGCGGCCCTCCGACGACCTCAAGTCGCCGGCCGGGCGCACCATCATGGTCGGCAACACCGTGCTGTACGGCGCCATCGCGGGCGAGGCCTACATCCGGGGCGCCGCCGGCGAGCGGTTCGCGGTGCGCAATTCCGGCGCGATCGCGGTGGTCGAGGGCATGGGCGACCACGGCTGCGAGTACATGACCGGCGGCGTGGTGGTGTCGATCGGCGAGACCGGCCGCAACTTCGCCGCCGGCATGTCGGGCGGCATCGCCTACGTGCTCGACGAGGACGGCTCGTTCGCCAAGCGCTGCAACCTGTCGATGGTCGACCTGGAGCCGGTCGAGGAGGAGGACGACTTCATGCGCCGCTTCCACCAGGACGGCGACCTGGAGACCAAGGGGCGGATCGACATCCTCGCCGACATGTCGGGCCACGACGAGGAACGCCTCGTCGGCCTCATCAACAACCACCTCAAGTACACCGGCTCGGTGCGCGCCAAGGCGATCATCGACAACTGGGACACCACCCGCACCAAGTTCGTGAAGGTGATGCCGGTCGAGTACCGGCGCGCTCTGCGCGAGATGGAGCGGGCCCGGATGCCGGTGGCGGCGGAGTAACAGCGCGCGGGAAGAACCCTCCCCCCCCTCTGCGGGGGAGGGTGCCCGGCGGATGCCGGGCGGGCCGGGACGAAGTCCCGCGAGAGGGGACGCCGCTTCCGGAGAGGTCGCGAACGACCTGACCGGCGCCACATCCCGGATCGTCGCGATCCCCCCTCGGCGGGACTGCGGCTCGCTGCGCTCGCGACCCTCCCCCGCAGAGGGGGGAGGGTCAGGGGGTCGAGGCCGATCGAGGACGTAAGGAGAGACCGCGGTGAGGATCTACGGCGACGCGATGTCGGGCAACTGCCTCAAGGTGAAGTACGTCGCCGACCGCCTCGGCCTCGCCTACACCTGGGTGCCGGTCGACATCATGACGGGCGAGAGCCGCACGCCGGACTACCTCGCGCGCTTCCCCGCCGGGCAGGTGCCGGGGGTGGAGTTCGCGGACGGGCGCTGCCTCGCGCAGTCGAACGCGATCATCCGCCACCTCGCCCGCGGCTCGGCCCTGCTGCCCGACGATCCCTGGGCGCAGGCCAAGATCGACGAGTGGCTGTTCTGGGAGCAGTACAGCCACGAGCCGACGATCGCGGTGTGCCGGTTCCACATGCGCTACCGCGGCGAGCCGGCCGCGACCCGCGACCCGAAGACCGTCGCGGGCGGCGAGGCGGCCCTCGACCTGATGCAGCGGCACCTGACGCAGCGGACGTTCTTCGTCGGCGACGCCGTGTCCCTCGCCGACGTGTCGCTGTTCGCCTATACGCAGTTCGCCCACGAGGGCGGCTTCGATCTCACGATCCGGCCCGCGATCCAGGGCTGGCTCACCCGTTGCATGCAGGCCCTCGGCCTGCAGCGCGATCCCGCCGTCGCAGGGTCCTGAGACCCGACGCCGACCCGATCACCGTCACGAACGCCGAGCATACCCGATGGGCAAGGTCACAGGTTTCCTCGAATTCGACCGCCAGGAGCAGAAGTACCAGCTCGCGGGCGATCGCGTGCGGCACTTCCTCGAATTCACCCTGCCGCTGGACGAGCACGACCTGAAGAAGCAGGCGGCACGCTGCATGGATTGCGGCATCCCGTTCTGCCACGGTCCGACCGGCTGTCCGGTGCACAACCAGATCCCGGACTGGAACGACCTCGTCTTCAACGCCGACTGGCAGGAGGCGTCGCGCAACCTGCACTCGACCAACAACTTCCCCGAGTTCACCGGCCGCATCTGCCCCGCCCCGTGCGAGGAGGCGTGCACGCTCAACCTCGAGAACCAGCCGGTCGCGATCAAGACGATCGAGCAGGCGATCGCCGACAAGGCGTGGGCGATGGGCTGGGTCGTGCCCGAGCCGCCGCAGGCCAGGACCGGCAAGCAGGTCGCGATCATCGGGTCCGGCCCCGCCGGCCTCGCCGCCGCCCAGCAGCTCGCCCGGGTCGGCCACGACGTCCACGTCTTCGAGCGCGAGCCGAAGGCGGGCGGCCTGCTGCGCTACGGCATCCCCGACTTCAAGATGGAGAAGCGCCACATCGACCGTCGGGTGCGGCAGATGGAGGCCGAGGGCGTGCGGTTCCACTACGGCGTCAACGTCGGCGTCACCCGCTCCTTCGCGAGCCTGCACAACGAGTTCGACGCGGTGCTGTTCGCCGGCGGCGCCGAGGCGCCGCGCGACCCGCAGCTCCCCGGCCAGGAGCTGGAGGGCGTGCACTACGCGATGCCCTACCTCGTGCAGTCGAACCGTCGCGTCGGCGCCGAGGCCGACGTGCTCGCCGGGGCCGGGGAGCCGATCCTCGCCGCCGGCAAGAACGTCGTGGTGATCGGCGGCGGCGACACCGCGTCCGACTGCGTCGGCACCGCGTTCCGCCAGGGCGCCCTGTCGGTGACCCAGCTCGACATCCGCCCGCGCCCGCCCGAGCGCGAGGACAAGCTGACGGTGTGGCCGTACTGGGCCACCAAGATGCGGACCTCGTCGAGCCAAGCGGAAGGAGCCGAGCGCGAGTTCCAGGCCGCGACGCTCCGCATCGAGGGCAACAAGAAGGGCAAGGTGAAGGGCGTTGTCTGCGCCCGGGTCGACGAGAAGCGCAAGCCGGTTCCCGGCTCCGAGTTCCTGCTGCCCGCCGACCTCGTCTTCATGGCGATCGGCTTCGCCGGCCCGGTCGCCAAGGGCCTGCTGGAGGAGTCCGGTGTCGCCCTCGACAGGCGCGGCAACGTCCAGGCGGACGATGCCGGCTACCGCACGTCGAACGACAAGGTCTGGGTCGCCGGCGACATGCGCCGGGGCCAGTCGCTGGTGGTGTGGGCGATCCGCGAGGGCCGTCAGGCCGCCCGCTCCATCGACGAGGCACTGATGGGGGCGACGACCCTGCCGCGGTAGAGCCCGGGGCCCGGGCCCTGACGTCGTTCGGCTGCAAGGTCGTCGCGGCCCGCCCCGAAAGGGGCGGGCCGTTCTGTTGATACAAGCCTTGGGAGAGTAGTCTTCAGAATAGTTCTATTCTGGCGATCGGAGCTTGGCTCAGACATATCGAAATCGATCGCGATCCGGGTCACTTGGTCCGTGCAGCAAAGCCACACGTATGATTAATGAACACTAGGGTAGAACGGTTATAAATAACGGATCATCCCCGTGTTGATCGTGCCTTTGCGAGTCCTTACCCGGGGTCGATCCCTTCCTCTGCGATCCCCGTCCGAGGCTCCCCGTGCGTTACGGTCCCGTGAACAAGAACCTCTCCGCTTTGCTGCTGTCCCTGCTCGGGAGCACGGTGATTCCTCTGGCGTCGTCGCAGGCCCAGGACGCAGGCGACGCGATCGCCCTCGACACGATCAGCGTCGCCGGCCTCTCGTCGCAGGCCGAATCCGCCTACGGGCCGGTCCAGGGCTACCGTGCCACCCGCAGCGCCACCGCGACCCGGACCGACACGCCCCTGCGCGACCTGCCGCAGACGGTCAGCGTCGTGCCGCGCGAGGTGCTGGTCGACCGGCAGGAGACCCGCCTGACCGACGCCCTGCTCAACGTCAGCAACGTGCAGCCGGCCCGGCACCATCCAGGGCCGGAGCGACACCTTCGTGATCCGCGGCTTCAACACCCAGACCTACGCCATCGACGGCGTGCTGATGAACCAGGCCAACAACTTCTACCCGGTGCAGCGGGACCTCGCCGACGTCGAGCGGATCGAGGTGCTCAAGGGCCCGGCCTCGGTGCTGTACGGCCGCGGCGATCCCGGCGGCCTCATCAACATCGTCACCCGCAAGCCGACCTTCGAGCCGAGCGCGGATGCGAGCATCCAGGGCGGCAGCTTCGGGTTCCGGCGCGTCCAGGGCTCGGTGTCGAGCGCGCTGCCGGGCGCCGAGAACTTCGCGGCCCGGGTCAGCTTCGCGGCCCAGACCGACCCGAGCTTCCGCAACTACGGCGACCGCGACAATTCCCGCTTCTTCGTCGCGCCGGCCTTCACCTGGAACCCGGGCCCCGACACCCGGGTGACGTTCATCGGCGAGTTCACCCGGCAGGACAGCCAGTACGACGAGGGCCTGATCGCCCGCAACGGCCGCGTGCCGCTCGACGACATCTCGCGCTACTACGGCACGCCGAACTCGCGCTACAACGCCAACGCCAATTTCGGCACGCTGAAGATCGAGCACGACTTCAACGAGAACCTGACGCTGCGGCAGGTGCTCAACGCCCAGGGCGGCGCGTTCGACGTCTTCGCGGCCCGCGCCACCGCTGTGTCCGCCAACGGCACGCAGGTGACCCGGCGCCTCTCGTCGGTCCGCTCGACCTACGCCTCGGTCGACAGCCAGACCGAACTGGTCGCCAAGTTCGAGTGGCTGGGCCTGCGCCACACGGCGCTCCTCGGCTTCGAGTACACCAACGGCTACCGGCACGCCTTCCAGCAGCAGGCCAACCTGTCCTCGGTCAGCTTCCTCGATCCGCTCCTCGGCGGCGTGCCGACCGGACCCCTGCAGTTCCAGAGCGACCTGAAGCAGAAGCTCGAACTCAGCGGCCTCTACGTCCAGGATCAGATCGACCTCGGCTACGGCCTGCAACTGCTGCTCGGCCTGCGCTACGACACCGGGGAGCAGTACTACTTCAACCGCACCTCGACCTCTCGCGCGGTCCCGCCCGAGCAGCAGCTCACCGGCCTGTCGCCGCGGGTCGGCCTCGTCTACCGGCTGATCGATCCGCTGGCGTTCTACGCCAGCTACACCACCTCGTTCCTGCCGCAGACCGCCAACGTCCTCGGCGCCGTCAACCCTCCGCCGGAGACCGGCGAGCAGGTCGAGGTCGGCTCGCGGCTCGATCTCACCCCGGACCTGTCCCTGAACGTTGCCGGGTTCCGGATCACCCGCAACAACGTTGCGGCGAACGACCCGGTCAACACCAACTTCTCGGTCATCACCGGCCAGCAGCGGTCGCAGGGCGTCGAGGCCGACCTCGCCGGAACCATCCTGCCGGGCTGGAAGGTCATCGGCGGCGTCGGCTATCTCGATGCGCAGGTGACCCGGGACACCACCTTCGCGGTCGGCAACCGGCTCACCGCGGTGCCGGCGTTCAGCGGCAGCGTCTGGACGACCTACCAGTTCCAGGAGGGGCTGTTCCAGGGGCTCGGGGTCGGCGCCGGCGTCACCTACGTCGGCAAGCGCTTCGGCGACCTCAACAACAGCTTCTCGGTCGGCGCCTACACCCGGGTCGACGCGGCGGTGTTCTACGACCTCAACGAGCATGCCCGGTTCTCGCTCAACCTGCGCAACCTGACCGACGCGCGCTACATCGAGCAACCGTTCAACCAGTTCAACAACCTGCCCGGCGCGCCGTTCTCGGTGCTGGCGACGCTCACGGCGCGGCTCTGAGCATCGTCCCGCCCGCTGTCCGCGGCAGGCGGGACGATGCACGGCGCCCGCGCCGGCTCCGATACGGTTCGGAACGGATCGTCCGAAGGCGCGTCATACGGTTTCCGATCGATCGCTTCGGGCGACCGCGAGCGGTCGCTTTCGCGATGCGGAAATCGGCTTCGCTCAGGTGCGCGCAGAGCTTCGCTCTGCGCCGCGCGGGCTGGTGATAGATTGTCGGAACCGATCGTCCGAAAATCGTATCAGTGGCCCGACAGGCTCCGCGCCGGGGCCGCGGCGAGGCCGGCCGCCCCCTCGGCGGTGTCGCCGAGGCCGCGACCGAGGTTCTTCAGATGGTCGCCGTAGGTCTCGCGGCTCTGGGGGTCGATCACCGCCACGGGTGCCGAGACCGCGAGGCCCGCGGCGGTGCCGACCGTCGCGGCGGCACCGGTCGTCACCTGGACGATGCGGTCGCCGAGGCCGACCCGGGAATCGGTCATCGTCTGCCCGTGCGCCAGCCGGTGCCCGAGGAGCGCCACGAGCTGCGGACTGCCGGCGAACTTGCCGTGGTTGAGCGAATCCGCCGATTGCAGGGTGGTCAGGTTGAGGACCGCGATGTTCTCGCGGGCGAGTTCGCTGCGATAGGGCTCGGCTTCCGGGTCGATGGCGCCGAGCCGGGCGCCGGCGCTGCCCCAGACCAGCCGCGAGGCGGCGAGCGCGTTGTCGTCCTGCGACACGAACAGGCTGAGCCTCGGCCGGGTCGGCCCCATGTCGCGGAAGGCTTCGCGGGCGAGGTCCATGTCGACGTCGGGTGCCGCCAGCACGACGTTGCGGATCTTCGGCGCCACCTTCCCGTCGCGGATCGCCATCTGGCGCAGGGATTCGAGGACGAGCCAGTTGCCCATCGAGTGGGCGAGCACCGTCACCTCGCCGACTTCGGGGTTCTGGGCGAGGCGGCGCAGCACGCCTTCGAGGGCGTTGCGCGAGTAGTTGGTGCTCTCGCGGTCGTAGCCGTAGGCGAGCACGCTGCCGCGCGACGGCCAGGTGAACAGCACCGGCACCACGTCGGCGCCGGTGTCGTGGACGATCTGGGCGAAGCGGAAGACCGCATCCTCGAAGCGGTTGTTGAAGCCGTGGACGAAGACCAGCACCTGCCGCCTGCCCGACCGGGTGCTGCGCTTCAGCCGGGCCGTCGCCTCGATCCGGTCGAGGGACTCGGCCTTCAGGGTGACGAAATCGGTGGCCGGGTTGCCCGGCAGAGACTTGGGCCATTGCACGCTGCCCGGCTCCCGGGCGGAGCCCGGCGGGATCGACACCGTGATGTCGGCGTAGCTCAGCCCGGTGCCGCGGTCGCCCGAGTACATCTCGCCCGGGTTGGCGGCGCTCTTGCGCGTCGTCGCGACCAGCATCTCGACCCGGCTCGCCCCCGGCACCGTGGCGGCGACCGGGGCCAGCACCCCGTGCGGCGTGCCGGCGCAGGCGCCGAGCCACAGGGCGAGCCCGAGACAGATGCACCCTCGTGTCGTCGTCGCCCCGGCCATCCCGGCTCCGTTCCGCAGTGTCGCTCCCGTGGCTTGAGCCCGCCGGATGCGGCACGATTGCGGCGAAAGCCGCGGCCACGATTGAATCGCCGCCGATCCGCGGCCATGGCCCTGCCGCTGTGGCCGGCCTGCCATCCCGTCCGCTTCCGGGCGCCGCCCGCGGGCGTTTCGCGCCGGCCGGAGCGTCTCGCCGCAAAAGCCGGTGGCCACCGCCGCGAAACCTGCTTAGACGGGGCGCCCCGTTCCCAGCGGCCGTCCGGCCGATAGCGCCATGGCCGTCCCGCTTCCCCTCTCGATCTTCATCATCGCCCGCAACGAGGCCGACCGGATCGGCGCGACGATCGCGGCGGTGCGCGACCTCGGCGACGACATCCTCGTGGTCGATTCCGGCTCCACCGACGGCACCCAGGATCTCGCCGCCTCCCTGGGCGCCCGGGTGATCCACAACGACTGGCCCGGCTACGGTCCGCAGAAGCGCTTCGCCGAGGAACGGTGCCGCCACGTCTGGATGCTGAACCTCGATGCCGACGAGGTGGTGCCGCCCGACCTCGCTGACGAGATCCGGCGGCTGTTCTCCGCCGGCCAGCCGCCGCACCCGGCCTACGAGCTCGGCATCGCCGAGATCTTCCCCGGCGAGGCGCAGCCCCATCCGTGGGCCTACACCCTGTGGCCGGTGCGGCTCTACCGCCGCGACCGCGGCCGCTACTCGCCCTCGACGGTGCACGACCGGGTCGACCTCGATCCCGGCGCGACCGCCGGCCGGCTCAGGGGGGTGATCCACCACTTCTCCGTCCGTTCCCTCGGTGACCAGCTCGACAAGCTCAACCGCTACTCGGACCAGCAGGCCGACGACCTCGCCGCCCGCGGGGTGCGGATCCCGACCTGGCGCCTGTTCGTCGAGCTGCCGGGGAACTTCCTGAAAGCCTATGTCGGCCGCCGCCACTTCGTGCGCGGCGCCTACGGCTTCCTCACCGCGATGAACTACGCGATCTCGCGCCACCTGCGCGTCGCCAAGCACTACGAGCGCCGCGTCACCGGCCGCTCGCCCGCCTCCCGCTGATCCGACTCCTCCTCCCGGCAGCGGGGCGGGTTCCGGGTGCGATCGGCGGGGACGGGGGCTGCCTTGGTCCGCGTCCGATTGCAGCCGATCTGCCGGGGATCGGTCCGGTGCCGGACGCTCGGGACGGTCACGCATGCCCTCGTTGCGAGAGCGGATCGCGATGCCCGCCTGCTCGACGAGGAAAGCTCCGCCTTCGGGACATGCTCGCCCTCTCCTCCGCGGAGGAGGGGGCGAGCATGGCAGGATTCTCGATCGATCATCGAAGAAGATGCCGCGCTTTCCCGGGAGGTCGACAGGTCACGACTTCCAGCGGAAGATCTAACATGCGATAAGGCGAAGCCAAGGCGTCTCGGCAACTGTCGGCGGCGCACGACAAGGCTCCACGGGGCATCGGGGGGTGGACTTGAACGACCGCATCAGCTTGCCGCGACGGGGCGTGACCCGCTTCACCGCGCGGGAATGCATTCAGCTCGTCGGCTTCTCGGCGATCCTGAGCGCCGCGATGGTGTTCTTCCTGCACTGAGCCGCCGCCGGGTCGGTCACGGTCCGGCACCGGAATGCTGGCTCCCCGATCGCGGCCTGCGCGCTCGTTTCACGATTCGCTGCAACGCTGCGGCGCCTCGACGGTTCTTCTGTCCGGGGCCGGCCTTCCGGCCTGCTACGGAATGTGTCGGGCGTATCGATGGGACCTCACTCGCTGGCCGTGTCGCAACGGGTCGAACCGGACGAGGCGATTCCCGCCGGGCCGCCGGCTACCAGCCTCTTCGCCCCGGGGCGCAACTGCTGGCGCGTCGCCCGGGCGGAGCGCGCGGCCGTGCTGGTCGACGGCGCCGACTACTTCGCCACCCTGGAGAGTGCCCTGCGGCAGGCGCGGCGCTCGATCCTCATCGTCGGCTGGGACTTCGACGGCCGCATCCGCCTGCGCCACGACGCCGACGAGGACGCCTCGCCGCCGCTCGGGCCGCTCCTGCGCCTCCTCGTCGAGGCGCGGCCCGGCCTGGAGGTGCGGATCCTGGTCTGGAGCGTCGCCACCGTGCACGGACCCGGCGCCGCGCTGCCGCTGATCTTCGGCGCCGAGTGGCAGGACCATCCGCGGATCCAGCTCAAGCTCGACGCCCACCACCCGTTCTACGCCGCCCACCACCAGAAGCTCGTCTGCATCGACGACGCCGTCGCCTTCGCGGGCGGGATGGACCTGACGGTGCAGCGCTGGGACACCCCCCGGCACCGGCCGGACGATCCCCTGCGCCGCGATCCCGATGGCGAGCCCTACACTCCGGTCCACGATCTGCAGATGGCGGTGGACGGCGACGCCGCCCGGGCGCTGGGCGACCTTGCCCGCGCCCGCTGGCAGGCGGCGACCGGCGAGGCGCCGGCCGTCCCGGAGGGATGCGCCCCGGTCTGGCCCGGGGGACTGGAGCCGGCGATGACCGGAATCGAGGTCGCCATCGCCCGCACCATGCCGGCCTACCGCGGCCGTCCCTCGGTCGAGGAGGCGGCGGCGCTGACCGCCGACATGCTCTCCGCCGCCCGGGAGGCGGTCTACATCGAGGCGCAGTACCTCACGGCGCGCTACGTCGGCGACGCGCTCCAGCGCCTGCTCGAGGGCCGGGACCGGCCCCGACATCGTGGTCGTCCTGACGCGCCGCTCGCACGACCTGATCGAGCGGGTGGCGATGGGCACCCCCCGCGACCGCCTGCTGCGCCGCCTGCGCAGGGCCGACCACGCCGGACGGCTGTTCGTCGGCTACCCGGCGGTCTGCCGCTCGGATGCCGCGGACGACGAGTGTCAGGTGCTCGTCCATTCCAAGCTGATCATCGTCGACGACGCGGCGCTGCGGGTCGGGTCGTCGAATCTCAACAACCGCTCCGTCGCCCTCGACACCGAGTGCGACCTCGCGGTCGAGGGCCGCGATCCGGAGACGTGCCGGGCGATCCGCCACCTGCGCGACCGGCTGCTCGCCGAGCACCTCGCCGCGACGCCGGAGGCGGTGGCCGAGGCGGTGCGGCAGGAGGGGGGCTCGCTGGTGCGGGCGGTGAACCGCCTCAACGGCGGTCCCCGCGGCCTGCGCCCCTTCGATCTGCCGGAGGAGGACAAGCTGATCGACCCGATCCTCGGCTCCGACATCCTCGATCCCGAGCGGCCGTTCGGGGCTTGATACGATTTCCGGAAGATTCCTTCCGGAAATCGTATCACCAGCCCGCGCGGCGGAGCTTTGCTCCGCACGCTTGAGCGAAGCCGGTTTCCGCATCGCGTACAATCGGAAACCGTGTGAGGCCGGCGAGGGCGCCTATTGCGCCGTCCAGCCGCCGTCGACCGGGATGTTGGTGCCGGTGATCTGGCTCGCCGCGTCCGAGCACAGGAACACCGCCAGCGCGGCGATCTGCTCGACGGTGACGAATTCCTTGGTCGGCTGCGCCTTCAGCAGCACCTCCTCGATGACCTGATCCTTGGTCATGTTGCGGGCCTTCATCGTGTCGGGAATCTGGTGCTCGACCAGCGGGGTCCAGACGTAGCCCGGCGAGATGCAGTTGACGGTGATCTTGTGGGTGGCGAGTTCGAGCGCCGCGGTCTTGGTCAGGCCGGCGATGCCGTGCTTGGCCGAGACGTAGGCGGACTTGAACGGCGAGGCGACCAGCGAATGCGCCGAGGCGGTGTTGATGATCCGGCCCCAGCCGCGCGCCTTCATGCCGGGGATCGCCGCCCGCATGGTGTGGAAGGCCGAGCACAGGTTGATCGCGATGATCTGGTCCCACTTCTCGAGCGGGAACTCCTCGATCGGCGAGACGTACTGGATGCCGGCATTGTTCACCAGCACGTCGACCGAGCCGAAGGTCGTCTCCGCCGTCGCGATCATGCCGGCGATGGCCTCGGGCTTCGACATGTCGGCGTCCGAGTAGATCGCCTTGATCCCGAACTCCGATTCGAGTCCGGCGCGCTCGCGCTCGATGTCCTCCGGCTTGCCGAAGCCGTTGATGACGATGTTGGCGCCCTGATCGGCGAGGGCGCGGGCGATGGCGAGGCCGATGCCGCTGGTCGAGCCGGTGATGACGGCGGTCCTGTCGGCGAGGGTCCTGGTGACGATCCTGGTGTCGGTCATGGCAAAATCCGATGGGTTCGAGGGCCGGGGACGAGGTTACGCGAGGTAGTCGTGCAGCACCTCGCCGTAGGGCAGGGTGAAGTCGACGATCTGGTGCCGGGCGCGGACGATGCGGCGCACCGGCAGGTCGGCGACGCCGCAATTGACGTGCGGGATCAGGTGGAGCCGGGCGTCGCCCTCCCAGGCGCCGTGGACGTGGACGTCCTTCAGCCGGTAGCCGACGAGCTGCGCGATCTTCGGGCTGCCGTCGACGTCCGGGATCAGCTTCAGGTTGACGTTGAGGTGGCCGATGCCCTCGCGCACCGCGTCGAGCTGGTCCTCCAGGCTGCGGTGCTTGTAGGTCATCGTGCCCATCGCCACCCGCTCGTCGTCGTAGTGCAGGGTGCCGGTCAGCGTGTCCTTCATCACCTTGAGGCGCGGCACGCCGTACTTCTTCGGAAAGCCCCAGATCTCGCGCCCGGCGCTGATCGGCGGCTCGTCGTCGAGGTACATCTGGACCGAGTAGTTGCACGGCTCGCCGTTCCAGGTGGCGACGATCGCCGAGCCGCTCTCCTCGTAGTCGCCGAAGCCGGAGGAATCCGGCATCTTCATCCACTCGTAGAAGGCGAGGTTGCCCGGCGCCGGCTCCAGCGGCTCGGGCAGGGCGGCGCGCAGCGCGTCCGGGTCGGTCTCGTAGGTGATGATAAGGTATTCCCGCCGCATGAAGCGGTAGGGCCCGCGCGGGTAGCTCGGGCAGGTGGCCGGCATCGACGGGGCCTTGAGGATCTCGTCACGGGTCATGGCGGTCTGGCTCCTCGGGGGGGCAGCAGGAGGTCTGTCGGAGATCGGTGTGACAGTCTGTGGACACCCGGCCGGGTTCAGTCCCGGGCGTCGCGGGTGAGGTCGAACACCGCCACCCCCTGCTCGGGCCGGCAGCGGGCGATCCAGTCGCGGTGGCGCACGGAGCGCAGCACGTCGCTGCGCCCGGCCGTCCAGTGCTCCTGCATCGTTCGGCGCGAGAACTCGTAGTCCTTGGCGTTGCTCTCGTAGGTCTTGCGGCGGTAGATGAGCTGGACGATCGTCACCGCGTTCTCGTGGCTGGTCTCGGTCAGGAAGGCGACGTCGGGGGTCCTGGCGCAGCTCCGGCGGCAGCTTCTCGGCGAGGCGCCGGAAGGCGGCCTTGGCCTGATGCACCTGACGCTGGGCGTCGGTGTTGAGCCTCGTGCGGCTGGAGAAGCGGATGTCCTTCTCGCGCTCCCCGGCGTCGGCGAGCGTCCGCGGCAGCGGGCCGTTGGCGCAGAACAGGTCGACCTGGAAGATCGTGAGGTCGCGCACCGTCTCCTCGTCGAGCACGTGCTGGAGCGGCGTGTTCGAGACGAGGCCGCCGTCCCAGTAGTACTCTCCGTCGATCTCGACCGGCGGGAAGCCCGGCGGCAGCGCCCCGGACGCCATGACGTGCTCGGGCCCGATCCGCTCGTGGTGGTTGTCGAAATAGGCGAAGTTGCCGGTGCGCACGTTGACGGCGCCGACGCTGAGCCGGGTCTCGCGCCGGTTGATCCGGTCGAAGTCGACGAGTTCGAGCAGCGTCTCGCGCAGCGGCGCGGTGTCGTAGTAGCTCAGCGCCTCGGGGGCGCCCGGCGGGTAGAGGATCGCGGGCGGCACCCGCGGTAGGAAGAAGCCCGGAACCCCGAAGGTGGCGCCCCAGGCGGCGCTCCACTCGTTGAACGCGGCCCGGGCCTGCTCGCCGGGAAACAGCGGCCCGAGCTGCACCCCGGACGAGATCCGCTCCCAGAACGTGCGCATCCGGGCGAGGCGCCGCTCCGGCGGGTTGCCGGCGATCAGCGCGGCGTTGATCGCTCCGATCGAGATGCCGGCGACCCAGCCGGGGGTCATGTCGGCCTCCTGCAGCGCCTCGACCACGCCGGCCTGATACGAGCCGAGGGCGCCGCCGCCCTGAAGCACCAGGACGCGATCCTTCTTCGAATCCTCATGGGGCGTCGCAGACGTCACCTGAACCTCCGTCACGGGCCCGCGCGAGAGCCTCCTGATGGGTGCGCGGAGTAAAGGCCGCGCCGGGGCCGGCGGCGCAAGCCGGGTCGCGCCGCCGGAGGCCGGACACCGGGCGGGCCCGGCCCGCATGAGGGGGGGCGGGACCCCGGTCAACACGCGCGATTCGACTGGTTCTGCCGCGGCTTCGCCCGTTTCACCCTTCCCTAACGACGCCGGCGGATTCCCCCGGCGGGGACATCCGCGGCCTGCACCGGCCGCATTCCCGGGAGACCTCGGGTTGACAGCCGCCTGACGCTTCGCCAAGCCTCCGCCCGCTCTTCTCGGCCCGCCCCGGCCGGACTGCTTCGCTGCGCCGGCCGCCCGGATGGCGCCCGGCTGGTCCGCGCCGCTCCCGCCGCCCGGCGACTTCCACGGATTGCGATGCGCTCCTACCTCGACTTCGAAAAGCCCGTCGCCGAACTCGAGGCCAAGCTGGAGGAATTGCGGGCGCTCGGCGACCGCGACGGCGCCGTGTCGATCAGCGAGGATGTCGGCCGCCTGGAAGCGAAGGCCGCCGCGGCGCTCGTCGAACTCTACGCCGCCCTCACCCCGTGGCAGAAGACCCAGGTCGCCCGCCACCCGCAGCGCCCGCACTTCGTCGATTACTGCGCCGGCCTGATCGAGGAGTTCGTGCCGCTCGCGGGCGACCGCGCCTTCGGCGAGGACGAGGCGGTGGTCGGCGGCTTCGGGCGGTTCCGCGGCCGGCCGGTCTGCGTCATCGGCCAGGAGAAGGGCGCGACCACCGAGGCGCGCATCCGGCACAATTTCGGCATGGCCAAGCCCGAGGGCTACCGCAAGGCGGTGCGCCTGATGGAACTCGCCGGCCGCTTCGGGCTGCCGGTCCTCACCTTCGTCGACACCGCCGGCGCCTATCCGGGCATCGAGGCGGAGGAGCGCGGTCAGGCCGAGGCCATCGCCCGCTCGACCGAGGCGTGCCTCGGCCTCGGTACCCCGAACGTCACCCTGGTGATCGGCGAGGGCGGCTCGGGCGGCGCCATCGCGCTCGCCACCGCCCAACACCGTGCTGATGCTGGAGCACGCGATCTACAGCGTAATCTCGCCGGAGGGCGCCGCCTCGATCCTGTGGCGCGACGCCGCCCGGGCGCAGGACGCCGCCACCGCGATGAAGATCACCGCGCAGGACCTGCTGCGCCTCGGCGTGATCGACGCCATCGTGCCCGAGCCGACCGGGGGCGCCCACCGCGACCACGCCACGGTGATCGCTGCGGCCGGCGACGCGATCGTGAAGGCCCTCGGTGACCTCGCCGGCCTCGACGCCGACGGGACTGCGCGACCACCGGGCGAAGAAGTTCCTGGAAATCGGCCGCAAGCTGTGACCCGCCTGCCACGGTGGCGGGAATCGTCGTTCTGCGGCGGGCTGCCGCACACGGCTGCAGCAAGCCGCCCCGCGCCCTCGTGGCGGACTACCCGGTGCCTAGATCATCCTCCGACGAAGCGGATGCCGCCTCGTCGTGGAAAATCCGGCAAAATCAACGACCTGGAGCAGGATTCGGTTCGCGGCGTGATCGGACCCTGCTCCGGCCGCGTCCGGGTCGTCCCCGTATTGCACAGTCGAGGCGGGGGCGGTGGCCACGGTTTCGCCGAAGATGGCGCAGATTCCGGATCCCACGATCCTTCCGCCGCCGGCGTGACGGCCCAACCGCCCCGGTTGCGGTAAGGCTTGGTCAAGCCTAACGACGCTATGGGGTCGGGACTGACGACCCGCCGCGGCGGGCGGTGACGGAAACGGGGATCCCCATGGCGAAGCGTCCGGTGCTGGCGGCGAGCGTGTTGGCGCTCGGGCTCTCCCTCGGGGGCGTGCCAGGACGGCGGTCTCTCCGGCAGCGGTTCCACCAAGCACCTGACCCCGGTCCCCCCCGCGACCCTGGCGCTGATGTCGACCAAGGGCATGAGCGCGAGCGATCCGATCCTCATCCGGGCCTACAAGAAGGAGGCCGAGATGGAGGTGTGGAAGCGCGGCACCAGCGGCCAGTACGCCCTGCTGAAGACATTCCCGATCTGCCGCTGGTCGGGCCAGCTCGGGCCGAAGATCAAGGAGGGCGACCGGCAGGCGCCGGAGGGCTTCTACACCATCACCCCGGGGCAGATGAACCCGAACTCGTCGTACTACCTGTCGTTCGACACCGGCTTCCCGAACGCCTTCGACCGCGCCAACGGCCGCACCGGGCGCTACCTGATGGTGCACGGCACCTGCTCGTCGTCGGGCTGCTTCGCGATGACCGACGAGGCGATCTCGGAGATCTACGCCATCGCCCGCGACGCCTTCAACGGCGGTCAGCGGGGCTTCCAGTTCCAGTCCTACCCGTTCCGCATGACGGCGCAGAACATCGCCAAGTTCCGCCACGACCCGCACATGCCGTTCTGGAAGAACCTCAAGGAGGGGTCGGACTACTTCGAGGCCCTGCACGAGGAGCCGCGGGTCGGCGTCTGCGGCACCCGCTACGTCTTCGGCGGCCAGGACGCCGCCGCCGGCTCGTGCAGCCCGCGGGTCGACACGCTGGTGGCCGAGAGGCGCGCCAAGGACGAGCAGGAGGTCGCCGACCTCGTCGCCAAGGGCACGCAGGCGGTGCGGATGGTCTACCAGGACGGCGGCCAGAACCCGTTCTTCCGCGATCCCGGCCCGAACGGCGGCCAGGGCCAGTTCGCGGAGGCGCCGGTGCGCCGGCCCGCCCTCGGCATCGTCAGCCGGCCCGAGGCGCTGGCGGCGGGTCCGGAGGAGTTCTCGGTCGACACCAAGGGCAAGCCGCTGCTCATCGCCGACACCCGCGAGGCGGTCCCGGCCGCCGACAGGACGAAGGGCAAGCCGACCCCGCTCGCCTTCGCGGCTCCGACGACGGTCGCCCCGCCGATCCCGACCAGGGCGGCCGCCCGGATGATCGCCGCGACGACGCCGTCCACCGCGCCCGAGCCGGTCACGACCGCCTCCGCCGCTCCCGTCACGGTGGCGAGCGCCGACGACGACCCGGCCGCCTACCGCAAGGTCTTCGGCAACCTGTTCGCGTCGAAGCCGGCCGAAGTTCCGGCCCCGGCCCCGGCCGCGGCGGTCGCGGCGAGCGCCCCGGCGGCGGAGCCGGTGCCCGCGGCTCCGGCCGCGTCCGGCAACCCGGCAGCGGTCCGGAAGGTCGTGCACAAGCCCCATCCGGCACCGCCGGCAGGCGCCGCTCCGGCCGGCAAGACCGGGGCCGGCAAGACCGAGGCCAGCAAGACCGAGGCCGCCAAATCCGACGCAGCCAAGCCTGCTGCGGCCGCGAAGCCCGCAGCGGACGGCCGCGACGGGGGCAAGCCGGCCGAGGGCGCGGGCAAGCGGGGCCGCCGCTCCGGTGCGCCATCAGGTTGCCGGAGCGCAATCGGCCAGGCCCGCCGGCGCCAATTGAGGGCGCGCGGCTGACGGGACGCCCGGGTTACCCGGCGAAGCGGGTGGTCGATCGAGCGTTCCGCGAAGGGGAAGCGTCAGCGCAACGAGATCCCGGGCCGGAACGGCAGGCCGTGAGATGTCCACCGGCCGAGCCGCCGGCAGCGACCCGCGCACGGCCCGGATGGAAACGGGTTCTCTGTCTGCGTCCGCAGCCGAATCCCGGGAAGGCTCTGACCCGGATCGAGGATGACCACGGTGGTCCGTGCGCGTTCCCCTCTCCCCGCGGGCGGCACGACTGTCCGGGGAAATTTTCTTGTAAAATCAAGCGCGGGATCCCCTCTCCCGAGTGGGAGAGGGGAGACGAGCCCCTTGTCGTCCCCGGACAGCCCTGCGCCCGCGGGGAGAGGAGAAGGCCCGCGCTCATCGCGAAACGCGTCGGCTCGCTGGCACGCGCGCGGGCTTCATACGATTTCCGGTTGATCGCCCCACGATACGGATTCCGACTTCGCTCACGCATGTGGAGCCTTCGGCTCCACCGCGCGGGCTGGTGATACGATTGTCGGCACTCGATCGTCCGAAAATCGGATCACTCCGCCGCCTTGCCGGTGCTGCGGCGGCCGAAATCCGGTTCCGCGGTCTCCTGACCCATCGCCACGATGCCCCGGCGGATCGCCCGGGTGCGGGTGAACAGGGCGTGCAGCGCCTCGCCGTCGTCCCAGCGGATCGCCCGGGCCAGCAGCGCCAGGTCCTCGTTGAAGCGGCCGAGCATCTCCAGCACCGCGTCCTTGTTGGTGAGGAAGATGTCGCGCCACATCGTCGGGTCGGAGGCGGCGATGCGGGTGAAGTCGCGAAAGCCGCCGGCCGAGAACTTGATAACCTCGGACTGGGTGACGGTCTCGAGGTCGGCGGCGGTGCCGACGATGTTGTAGGCGATGAGGTGCGGCACGTGGCTGGTGATCGCCAGCACGAGGTCGTGATGGGCCGGACTCATGGTCTCGACCACCGAGCCGAGCCCCTCCCAGAACCGTTCGACCCGCGCCACCGCCTCGGGTGCCGTGCCCTCCGGCGGGGTCAGGATGCACCAGCGGCCGTGGAACAGGGCGGCGAAGCCGGCATCCGGCCCCGAATGCTCGGTGCCGGCGACCGGGTGGGCCGGCACGAAGGCGACGTGCGGCGGCAGGTGGGGGAGGGCGGCGGCGACCACCGCGGCCTTGACCGAGCCGACGTCGGAGACGATCGCGCCGGGGGCGAGGTGCGGCGCCATCGCGGCGGCGGCCGCGCCGACCGCGCCGACCGGCACGCACAGGATCACGAGGTCCGCCCCGGCGACGCCCTCGGCGATGTCCGCCGTCGCGGTCCCGGCGAGGGCCGAGCGCCCGCACCCGCTCCAGCACCGCCTCGTCGCGGTCGATCGCCACGATCTCGCCGGCGAGGCCCCGGTCCCGGGCGCCGCGGGCGATGGACGACCCGATCAGCCCGAGCCCGACGATCGCGAGGCGCCGGAACGCCGCACCCTCAGGCATCCGACCGCTCCCGGACGAAGTCGGTCAGGGCGGCGATCACCGCCTCGTTGGCCTCGGCCGAGCCGATCGTCATCCGCAGGGCGTCCGGCAGGCCGTAGGCGCCGACCCGGCGCAGGATCAGCCCGCGGGCGGTGAGGAAGGCGTCGGCCCTCCGCCGCGGTGCGGCCAGGCTGCTCGGGGAAGTGGATCAGCACGAAGTTGCCGACGCTCGGCGTGACCGTCAGGCCCAGCGCCTCGACCGCCGTCGTCACCTTCGGCAGCCACGCGTCGTTGTGGGCGAGCGCCGCGGTCAGGTGGGCGTCGTCGGCGATGGCGGCGGCCCCGGCGGTGATCGCCGCGGCGCCGACGTTGAACGGCCCGCGGATGCGGTTGACCGCGTCGGCCACCGCCTCCGGCGCCACCATCCAGCCGATGCGGAGCGCCGCCAGCCCGTAGATCTTCGAGAAGGTGCGGGTCATCACGACGTTGTCGGAGTCGAGCACCAGTTCGAGCCCGGCGGCGTAGTCGTTGCGCCGCACGTACTCGGCGTAGGCCGCGTCGAGGATCAGCAGCACGTTCTTCGGCAGGCCGGCATGCAGGCGGCGGACCTCGTCGAACGGCAGGTAGGTGCCGGTCGGGTTGTTCGGGTTGGCGAGATAGACGATGCGGGTGCGCGGCGTCACCGCGGCGAGCAGCGCGTCGACGTCGGCGCGGTGGTCGCGCTCCGGCGCCACCACCGGCGTGCCGCCCGCCGCCAGGATCGCGATGCGGTACACCAGGAAGCCGTACTGCGAGTACAGCCCCTCGTCGCCCGCGCCGAGATAGGCGTAGGTCAGCAGCGACAGCAGCTCGTCCGAGCCGGCGCCGCAGACGATGCGGGCCGGGTCGAGCCCGTACTTGCGGGCGATCGCCTCGCGCAGGGCGGTGGCGTTGCCGTCCGGGTAGAGTTCGAGGTGGTCGGCGGCGGCACGCATCGCCGCGGCGGCGGCGGGGCTGGCACCGAGCGGGGTCTCGTTCGAGGACAGCTTGTGCAGCTTCACCCCGGCCGGGGCCGCCGACTTGCCCGGAACGTAGGCCTCGATGTCGAGAACGCCGGGGCGCGGAACGGGACGAAGGGCGGCGGACATGACGGCTCCCGGTCTGAGGGCAGGAATCCCGTCCGTCTAAGCCGCGCGTGCCGCGCTGTCATACGAAATCCAACCGGGGGACCATCGCCGGAACCGGTTCCGCCCCGGGGTTGCGCGCAGGTCCGGAGGGGCCCGACAGAACCTCCGCGGCGTTGGCGACTTTCTCTCGTCGACCCCCGGACAGGGCCGGGCCGTCCGCTCCCGCGGGATGCCCCCGTCGTCCCGTGCCCCGCGTCCGCTCAACCGGGAGCCGCCCCGTGACCGCCGAGACCCCGCTCATCCTCGACCCCGCCGGCCCCGGCCGCCGCCCGCCCGCCCGCGCGACCGGGGGAGGGCGACGATTCCGGCCGCGCGGTCGCGGGCCGGCCTGCCGGAGCCGGTGACGCCATGGACGGATTCGAGATCCACGACCACCGCTTCGCGCAGTACGTCCTCGGCAACGCCCCGCTGGAGGAACTCGGCTCGGGCTTCCGCTGGATCGAGGGGCCGGTGTGGTTCGGCGATGCCGACTGCCTGCTGTTCCAGGACCTGCCGCGCAACCGCACCATGCGCTGGATCGAGGGGGCGGGCTTCTCGGTCTACCGCGCGCCCTCCGACTACGCCAACGGCCAGACCCGCGACCGCCAGGGCCGGCTGATCGCCTGCTCGCATCACGGCCGCTGCCTGTACCGCACCGAGCCCACCGGGGCGGTGACGACCCTGGTGACCCACCACGACGGCAGGCGGCTGAACGCGCCGAACGACGTGGTGGTGAAGTCGGACGGCACGATCTGGTTCACCGATCCGCTCTACGGCATCCTGAACGACTACGAGGGCGGCCGTCAGGATTCCGAGCAGCCGCCGGCGCTGTACCGCCTCGACCCGGAGACCGGCCGGACCGACGCGATGGCGACGGATTTCGACGGGCCGAACGGCCTCGCCTTCTCCCCCGACGAGCGCCGGCTCTACGTCGCCGAGACCGGCGACCAGACCCGGGAGAACCCTCGCCAATACATCCGGGTCTTCGATGTCGGCCCGGACGGGCGCCTGTCCGGCGGCGACGTCTTCCACACGATCGCGCCGGGCTATTGCGACGGGATGCGGATCGACGAGGACGGCAATCTCTGGTCGAGCGCGGCGGACGGCGTGCACTGCATCAGCCCGGACGGCAGGCTGCTCGGCAAGATCCTGGTGCCGCACCGGGTGTCGAACCTCACCTTCGGCGGGCGCATGAAGAACCGGCTGTTCATCGGCGGCTCGCACACCCTGTACAGCATCTTCCTCAATCGCCGCGGGGTGCAGACGCCATGAGCGGCCTGCGGCTGGCGCGCCTGCGCCTCGTCTGCGCCGACCCGGACCGGCTGGCGCGGTTCTACGAGCAGGCCCTCGGCTTCTCGCGGGGCGAGGAGGCGGATGGCGGGACCCGGGTGAGCCTCGGCGGCCTGCCGGTCGACCTCCTCGGGGGCGCCGCGCGGCCCTGCCCGGCCGAGGTGCCGGGCTGGAGCCCGCTGTTCCAGCATGTCGCCGTCGTGGTCTCGGACATGGCGGCGGCCTACGCGCATCTGCGCGCCGTGCCCGGCTGGACGCCGATCTCGCAGGCCGGACCCGAGCACCTGCCGGAGCGCTCCGGCGGCGTCGGCGCGTTCAAGTTCCGCGATCCCGAGGGCCACCCGCTCGAATTGCTGGCCTTCCCGGCTGGCCGTGCTCCGGCGGCGTGGCGGCGGCCGGGCCTTCATCTCGGCATCGACCATTCGGCGATCTCGGTCGCCGACAGCGCCCGCAGCGTCGCCTTCTACGACCGGCTCGGCCTGCGGGTCACCGCGCGCGCGCTCAATCGCGGGCCGGAACAGGCCCGGCTCGACGCCGTCGCCGACCCGCAGGTCGAGGTCACCGCCCTCGAGCCGGCGTCGGGCGGCCCGCCGCACGTCGAGCTGCTGTGCTATCGCGGCCGCTTCGACCGCGCCGGACCAGGGTCGTCCCTCGACGACGGCGCGGCGACCCGGCTGGTCTTCGCGGCCGAGGCGCCGGAAACCGTCGCCGCTCTCCGTGCGTCCCTCGCAGTCAGCCTCGCGCGCGACGCGCCGGACCGACTGCTGCTGCGCGACCCGGACGGGCACTGGATCGAGATCGAAGGTCCGCCGGCCGATTGACAGCCGGTCGGCCCGCGCGCGAGGCTCCGTCGCAAAGACCGGGAGGACGCGCGATGGCGGAGAGCGAGCAGTTCGAGAAGGGGCTGGAGGTCCGGCGGGCGGTCCTCGGGGCCGAGTACGTCGACGGCAGCCTCGCCAGGGCCGACGACTTCATGATGGCGTTCCAGCGCATCACCACAGAGTGGTGCTGGGGCTATGCCTGGACCCGCGACGGGCTCGACCGGCGCACCCGCAGCATGCTGAACCTCGCGATGCTGACCGCCCTCGGCAAGCCCGCCGAGTTGCGCCTGCACGTCAAGGGCGCCCTGGCCAACGGCCTCACCGTCGACGAGATCAAGGAAATCCTCCTGCACGCCACCGTCTATTGCGGCATCCCGGCCGGGCTCGACGCCTTCAAGGCCGCCCACGAGGTGCTGAAGGCCGAGGGCGCCGTCCCGGATGCACCGAAGGGCTGAGACGATGTCCGGAAGTATTCCTTCCGGACATCGTCTCACCAGCCCGCGCGGCGCCTGAGCGGAGTCGATTTCCGCATCGCGAAGCGATCCCGCAGGGATCGCCTGAAGCAATCAATCGGAAATCGTATGAGACGCGGCCGGCGCTTCGAATCGACACTGCGCCGCCGCCCGGAGGATGAAGTCATGACGCCACCGCCGATCGCCTTCCTGGGTCTCGGCCGCATGGGCCTGCCGATGGCCTCGCGCCTCGTGCAGGCGGGCCACGCCGTCACCGGCTACGACCCGGTGCCGGAGGCCGGCGCGGCCCTGGCCCGGGCCGGCGGCCTCCGCGCCGCCACGGCCGCCGCGGCGGCGGAGGGCGCCGGGATCCTCGTCACGATGCTGCCGGACGGCCGCGCCGTGCGGGCGGCGCTCCTCGGCGAGGCCGGCGTCGCCGGATGCCTCGCGCCGGGCGCCCTCGTCATCGACATGAGCTCGTCCGACCCGGTCGGGACCCGGACCCTGGCCGAGGACCTCGCCGGCCTCGGCCTCGGCCTCGTCGACGCCCCGGTCTCCGGCGGCGTGAGGCGGGCGCTCGACGGCTCCCTCGCCATCATGGTGGGCGGATCCGAGGACCTCGTCGCCCGCGCCCGCCCGATCCTCGCGGCGATGGGCTCGTCGCTGTTCGCCACCGGCCCGGTCGGCAGCGGCCACGCCATGAAGGCGCTCAACAACTACGTCTCCGCCGCCGGGCTCACCGCCGCCTGCGAGGCGGTGCGGGTGGGCGAGCGGTTCGGGCTCGATCCGACCCTGATGGCCGACATCCTCAACGTCTCGACCGGGCGCAACAACGCGACCGAGGTGAAGCTCAAGCCGTTCGTGATCCCGAGGACCTACGCCTCCGGCTTCGCCCTCGGCCTGATGGCGAAGGACCTGCGCACCGCCGACGACCTCGCCCGGCACCTCGGCGTGCCGGCGCCGTTCTCGCACGCCTGCGCGGCGTTGTGGGACGAGGCGCTGGCCGAACTGGGTCCGGGGGCCGACCACACCGCGATCGACGCCTTCCTGGCCCGGCGGGACGAGGCATGATCCCCTACGAGGTGATCGCCCTGCGCTACGGCCACCATCCCCGGCCGCTGTCGCAGAACTTCGTCTACCCGCCGGACTCCGGCGATCCGCACGACGGGCCCTCGGCGATCGACTACTTCGTCTGGGTGATCCGCAATCCCGAGCGGACGATCGTGGTCGATACCGGCTTCGACACCCCGGAAGGGGAGGCGCGGGGCCGAACGATGCTGTGCCACCCGGTCGAGGGCCTGCGGCGGCTCGGGGTCGATCCGGAGACGGTGCGCGACGTCATCATCACGCACCTGCACTACGACCATGCCGGCAATCTCGGCGCCTTCCCGAACGCGACCTTCCATCTCCAGGATGCCGAGATGGCCTTCGCCACCGGCCGCTGCATGTGCCACGGGCGGCTGCGGAGCACCTTCGCGGTCGAGGACGTGGTGGCGATGGTACGCCGGGTCCATGCCGGCCGGGTCCGCTTCAGCGACGGCGACGCCGAGCTCTGTCCGGGCGTCTCGGTCCACCTCGTGCCGGGCCACACCAGGGGCCTGCAATGCGTGCGGGTCGAGACCGGACGCGGGCCGGTGGTGCTCGCCTCGGACGCCGCCCACCTCGCCGCCAACATCCGGGAGGGCAACCCCTTCCCGATCCTCGTCGACATGCCGGCGATGTTCGAGAGCTGGCGCCGCCTCGAGGCCCTGGCCGGCCACCCGGACCGGGTGGTCCCGGGCCACGACCCGGCGGTGATGCGACTCTACCCGCGCCATCCGTGCCGGGAGGTCGAGGCAGTGCTGCTGCACGCGGAGCCCGGTGCCGGGCCGGAGCCCGGTGCCGGGTCGGAGCCCGGTGCCGGGTAGGCCCCAGGGTGGCGGGGCGGCCTACTCGGCCGCCTCCTGGCCGGCGAGGCCGCCGCGGTCCTGCCACAGGCGGGCGAGTTCGTCCCTGAGGCCGGCATTCTCCTCCGCCAGGTCGCGGATCTTGTCCTCGGTGGCGGCGCGCAGGTCCCGCAGCATCGCGTCCTGACGGAAGCGCGTGTCGATGTTGGGCACCGCGCGGGCGTCGGTCTCGATGCCGATGCCGGTGAGGCGCTCGACGAGGTACTCGGCCTCGAACACGTTCGGGTCGAAGTTCGTCAGCTCCTGCCGGCGCCAGGGCTCGATGACCTTCAGGGCCTCGTAGGTGTCGTAGTGGGTGTGCCAGCGCAGCTCGCTGCGCTCCTTCTCGATCCGCGGGAGCCGGTCGCGGAACACCTTGCGCATGGCCTGCTCGGGCGAGCGCAGCGGGTAGTGCCGGTTGAGGAACTTGAGCGGAAACACCCGCTGCCCGCGGAACTGCGCCACGTGGCCGCCGGTGGAGGCGAGATCGACGGCCTGCCCGGTGTTCTTCCAGCCCTTGATCTGGCGCAGGTGCGACGGGTCGCGGCCGAAATCGAAGAAGCGGTAGTGATCGGGCGAGAAGGGCCGCGGCGCCTGTCCGCGGATGAACGGGAAGTTCACGACCGTGAAGTCGATCGCGGTGTAGCCGCAGGCGTCGACGAAGCCGATCGCGTCAACGAGCGAGACGCCGCGCCAGGGCGACATCCGCAATTCGTCGGCATCGTAGTGGATCACCCAGTCCGCCGACAGGGTCGCGGCGTAGCGGGTGGTGTGACGCAACTGGTCGGCCCAGAGATACTGGTCGGTCGGCTGCTCGGGGAAGCGCAGGACCCGGGCGCAGATGCCCTCGCGGGCCAGGGCCAGGACGGTCTCGAGGGAGCCGTCCGTCGACCAGTTGTCGATGACGTGGACCTCGATGCCCTGGCCGTGGAGGTAGCGCACCACCTCCCCGATGACGTCGTTCTCGTTGAACACGTTGATGATCGCCGCCACGGTCCGGCGGGTGGGCTGCGGCACGTAGGCCGCCTCGCGCCCCGAGATCGACAGGATCGTGTTGCGGGCGAGGTCGTGGTCGTTGTTGAGCGTGTAGCCCAGGAAGGAGTGGGCCGCGAACCCGCAGTCGCGCATGAAGCGGCCGAGTTCGTCGGCGGTCCACTCCATCGTGCGGGCGGGGTTGGCGGGGGGGCCCTGGTCGAGCAGCCCGCGGGCCCGCACCCGGTCGGGCGTCGAGAGCAGGGTGTAGGCGCTCGTCTTCGACATCCGGGCGAGGTCCCGCAGCAGGTGCTCCGGTTCGCGCAGGTGCTCGATCACGTTCGAGCAGATGATGATGGCGTTGCTGAGGACCTGCTTGTTGAGCCGCGGCAGGCCGGTCTCCAGGTCGTGCCCGACGAACAGGGCCTTGGGCAGGTTCGCGGCCACGAGGTCGCGCATCGGCGCGGCATCGATGCAGATGATCTGGCAGTGATCGTCCAGCGCGCGCAGCTTCTCGCCCGATCCGCAGCCGACGTCGATGATCCGCTCGAAGCCGCCGCGCTGGATCAGGTAGGCGGCGAGCTCGTAGACTTGGTGCTGGTGGACGATGCCGGTGGGGGCATCGATGAAATGCTCGTTCTCGCTCCGGACCGCGTAGCCCTCGGGCAGGTGGCGGAGGGGCCCGGCCGCCTCGCCGCGCACCACCTCGCGCGCCTCGGGCGGGTTGGGTGCGGACGGTCCCGAGATCGCGGCGGCCGCGCGCAGCGGCGCCGGCTCGGGAGCGTCCGGGAAGAACCGGGCGCGCAGAAGGTCGGCCTGCCGCGAGGCGCGGATGCGCGCGAAGCCGGCCTCGGCGATGGCCTCGCGGCGGACCGGGTCGGCCGCCAGGGCACTGCAGGTCCGGACCAGGGCGTCATAGGGCACCAGTTCGAGGCCGCCGGCGAAGCGCGCCGCGTCGGGATCGGCCGGCTCGCCCTCGGACACGACGCAGACCCGGTTGGCCAGCAGGTAGGAGACCCGCACGGCCTCGAAGATCGACGCGCGGTAGTAGTGGAGGTTCAGCACCACCTTGGCGCGGGCGATCATCGCGTCGCGCTCCTCGCCGTAGACGCCGAACAGGTTGGCGACGGTGAGACCCTTCTCCTGGAGGGCGCTGAGGATGCGGGCGCGGCGCTCGTTGGTGGAGCCGTAGAACAGGACGTCGATGTCCTTGTCCGTCTGGGGCACGGAGCGGATGCGCGTCAGGCCCGGGCTGTAGCCGACGTCGAGCAGGCCCGCATGGGTGACCCCGGCCCGGACCAGGGCCTTGCGGTTGCGGTCGCTGAAATCGAGGACCGGATACTTGCGCAGCAGCGAGAAGTATTCACGCGTCAGGACACGGCTCTCGTCCGAGATCTGCTCCAGGTTGACGACGATGCTGCCCTCCGGCAGGGGCGGTACACCGGTCCTCGTGAGCAGGTGAGCCCCGAAGACGATCGGCAGCCGGCCGCGCCATTCCGCCGGCTCGTAGACGATCGGGGCCGAGCCGCCGAGTTCGGCGAAGGCTTCCTGGAGGCCTTCCGCCACCTCGGCGAACGCCTGATGGTGCACGTAGCCGTCCGGTGCGACGACCCACAGGCAGTACCTGTCCTTCGCCTCGTTCCAGCGGTCGGGAAACGGCGCGAGGTTCGCCGGACTCGGCTCGGCGGCCGCGTCGACCGGGGCCGGCGGCGCGACGGGAGCCGGGACGTCGAGGACGGGGGCCGGCGCGCGCAGGGCCGGGACCGGCACCGGGGCGGGGATGGAAGCGGCGGCGGGAGCCGGGGAGGCGTGCGTGAGGGCGGCCTCGGCCAGCGCCCTGGCATTCGCCATCATGGCGGCGCGGGCCTGCGATTCCTGGCGCGGTCCCTCGCGGAAGACGTTCCAGTTCCGGCGGTCCTCCTCCGACAACTCGACCTTGCGCAGCCGCACCCGCAGCGCGTCCACCGAGCGCGGCATCCGGGTCAGCTCGACCCCGTCCAGGCCCTTCTGGTGCAGTTCGTTGCCGACCGGGGACAGGACGTACTGGAGCGACTCCATGTCGAAGCGGGCCCGGTTCCAGCCGAGGTACCAGAACCAGTCGGAATAGTAGTTCCAGCTCTTCTCGTTGAAGGTGCGCAGGTGGGTCGGGTCCTGCCACGCGCCGAAGGACAGGTCGTAGGGCACGTTGATGTCGAGGATGCCGCCGAACCGCAGCAGGGTCAGGCAGCTCGTCATCATGCCGACGAGATTCGACACGTGCCCCAGCACGTCGTGAGCGAGGATCTCGTCGAAGCTGTCGGGCTGGAGCGTGAGCGCGCCGAAGCGGGCGGTCTCCACCGCGAGACCGTTCTCCAGCCCCTCGATCGTGCTGAGATCGGCGACGATGTCGGGGTACCAGCTCGGGTCGACGTCGACATTGAGGTATTCGAGCCGGAAATCCTTGCCGGATCCGAGGTTCAACCGTGCCGGGACGATGGAGCGGTGGAGGTTCATCAACGGAATCCTGACTCGTCGTCGGCTCGCGGGACGGTTCGGGATGTCCGGCCGGGCGGCCCGGGGCAGGGCTGCGGCCCCGGGGCTGCGCACGACCGGATGGCGGGCGAGGTAGCCCGAGGGTTAGAGTGGCAAGCTTGCACGGGGCTTTTGCCGGACCTGGCACGGCCGGCTTGGCACGCCCGGCTTGGCACGGCCCGTGCCGTGTCCCGTCGTCCACCCCGACCGGGGGGCTTCAGGAGGTCAGCCGAACATGAAGGTCGCGCTCACCGTCGCCGCGCTCTCGCTGCTCCAGCCCGCGCATTCCTGGTACCCGCTCGAATGCTGCTCGAACGAGGATTGCGAGCCGGTGACGGACGCCGTCGAGGTGCCCGGCGGCTACCGGACCCACGGGGTCTTCATCCCCCTCGCCAAGGTGCGCCCGAGCCAGGACGGCGGCTTCCACTGGTGCCACCGCGGCAACACCGTCCTGTGCTTCTTCGCGCCGCTCTCGGGGTGAGCCCCTGCCGGCCCGGGCGGCTCAGCGCCGCGGCACGAGGGCGTAGAGCGTGATCGCCGCGGCGTTGGAGACGTTGAGGCTCTGGATCGCCCCGGTGAAGGCGATCTTCGCCATCACGTCGCAGCAATCCCGTGTGCGCTGGCGCAGGCCCTTGCCCTCGGCGCCGAGCACGATCACCAGCGGCGCCTTCGGGGCGACCTCCTCCAGCGGGGTCGCGGCCTCGGAATCGAGGCCGACGCGGGTGAAGCCGCGCTCGCCCAGCGCGATCAGCGCCTCGGCGAGGTTGCGCACGATGATGAGCGGGACGTGTTCCAGGCCGCCGGAGGCCGATTTCGCCATCACGCCGGTCGCCGCCGGAGAGTGGCGGGCGGTGGTGACGATGGCGGTGACGCCGAAGGCCGCCGCCGTGCGCACGATGGCGCCGACATTGTGCGGGTCGGTGATCTGGTCGAGGGCGAGCAGCACCGCGTCCGCCGGCAGGGCGTCAAAATCCGGCCCCGACAGCGCCTCGGCCTCGAGGTAGAGGCCCTGGTGCACCGCGTCGGGCCCGACCAGGGCGGTGATCTCGCTCGGGCGAACGATCTCGGGCGCGACGCGCAGATCGCCGACCTCCTCGGTCAGGCGCGCGGCGGCGTTCTCGGTCGCGAGCAGGCGGTGCACCCCCCGGTCGGGATTGCGCAGCGCCTCCGACACCGGGTGCCAGCCGTAGAGCACCATCCGGCCCTCGTGGATCTCACGCGGGTTGTCGGGCCGTCTCGGACCGCCGCCCCGGCGCTGGCCCGGTCGCGGCGCTCCCCGTTTCTTCGCCATCGCCTCGTCCGCATCCGCCACTTCAGGGAAGGCGCAGCTTCAAGACGCCGGCCGCGTCGCCGTCAAGCCCGGCCGGGCGATTCGGCCCTCAGCCGTGGCAGGTGCAGCCGGCGTGGTCGCAGCCCTGGTGGTCCTTGTGGCCGTCGGCGCACTCGTCGCAGCAGAAGGCGCGCTCGTCGCGCATCACCGCCTTCTCCAGGGACACGATGCACACGCAATCGGTGCAGGCACACTTCACCATCTCGACGTCGACGCTCGCCATCACGGCCTCCTCTCACGGGTGGTCCGGGTCGGCTTCGCCGGCCCGGTGCTCATGCGGGTCGCAGACATGCGAGACCATGGTGCGGATCACGTCGCGGACGTGGTCGTCGTCGAGGGCGTAGCGCACGGTCCGACCCGCCCGCTCCGGTCGCAGCAGACGGGCGGTCCGCAGCAGCCGGAGGTGGTGCGAGGTCAGGGACTGGCTGGCGCCGACCTCCTCGGCGATCTCGCCGACGCTTCGTGCCCCGTCGAGGCAGGCGAGCACGATCCTCAGCCGGTTGGGGTCGCCCAACAGACTGAACAGCTCCGCCACCTGCCCGACCTGATCCTGCCGCAGGGCCTGCTCCCCTGAACACATGAACAAGTGTGCATGTATTTGAGGGATGGTATCGGGTCAAGCGGAAACGCCGCACGGCCCGAGGGCCGTGCGGTCGCCGTGCGGCAGTGGAAGCGGGGCGGGCCGGCTCAGGCCGACGGGACGGCGGGAGGCTCGGCCAGGAGGCCCGCCGCGGCGAGCCCCGCGACGATTTCGGCCTCGCCGCCGATCTCGGCGGCGGGCTTGGGGAACCTGGCCGCACGGGTCCGCTCGCCCCGGCGCATCACGAGCGCGACGGTCTCCCGGCCCGAGGCGCAGCCGGGATCGCCGCAGGCGATCTCGCTCACCGAGACCGCGTCGTCGGGATCGAGGGCGAGGAGGTGCCGCAGCCGCCGCTTCAGGGCCTCGGCGGCGGCCCGGGCCTCGCGCCGTCCCGCCTCGGCCTCGGCGCGGAACCGGATCATGCCGCCTCCCAGCCCCAGGCCGGGAACGGGTCGGCGAGGCCGGCGTAGCGCGAGGGCTCGAAGCGGGCGGTGGTCGCGGAGCCGAGCAGGCATGCGTCGAGGGCCGCGCGGATCGCCGCCTCGTCGAGCCCGGCGCCGATGAACACCAGCTCCTGGCGCCGGTCGCCCCAGGTCGGGCTCCAGTGCCGGGCGAGCAGCCGCGTCGCCTCCTCGCCCTGCGGCCAGCGCGTCTTCGGCACCGCCGCCCACCAGTAGCCGAGGCCGGAGGTCCGGCAGATCGCGCCGGCCAGCGACATCTCGCCGACCCAGGCGGGCCGGGTCGCGAGCCAGAAATGGCCCTTGGCCCGGATCAGCCCCGGCCAAGTCCGGTCGAGGAAGCCCTTGAACTTCCCGGGGTGGAACGGCCGCCGCGCCCGGTAGACGAAGCTGCCGATGCCGTATTCCTCGGTCTCCGGCACGTGGGCGTGCGGCTCGAACAGCTCCTTGTACCAGAGCGGGTGGGTCTGGGCCCGCTCCTCGCTGAACAGGCCGGTATCGAGGATGTCGCCGGTCGGGACGCGGCCGAACGCCGTCTCGACGATCCGGGCGTCGCCGTTGAGGCCGCGCACCACCTGCCGCACCAGGGCGAGCTGCGCGGGCGTCACCGCGTCGACCTTGTTGACGACCACGACGTCGGCGAACTCGATCTGCTCGACGAGCAGGTCGACCAGGGTGCGCTCGTCGCCCTCGCCCGCACTCTCGCCGCGGTCGCGCAGGAAGTCGGCCGAGCCGTAGTCGCGCAGCAGGTTGGCCGCATCCACCACCGTCACCATTGTGTCGAGGCGGGCGACGTCGGAGAGCGAGAACCCGTCCCCGTCGCGGAACGAGAAGGTCGAGGCGACGGGGAGCGGCTCGGCGATGCCGGTGCCCTCGATCAGCAGGTGGTCGAACCGGCCCTCGCGCGACAGGCGCGCGACCTCCGCCAGCAGGTCGTCGCGCAGGGTGCAGCAGATGCAGCCGTTGGTCATCTCGACGAGGGTCTCGTCGGTCCGCGACAGGTTCGCGCCGCCCTCGCGCACGAGGTCGGCGTCGATGTTCACCTCCGACATGTCGTTGACGATGACCGCGACCCGCCGGCCGTCGCGGTTGTGCAGGACGTGGTTGAGCAGCGTGGTCTTGCCGGCGCCGAGGAAGCCGGACAGGACGGTGACGGGCAGGCGAGGGGAGGCGGAGCGTATCATCGGATCCGTTGGGCCGGGTGGCGGATATGTAATGTTACAACGTTACATTTGAAGGCTGTCAAGCGCGGGGCTCCCGTCCCGGATCCCTGCCTGAGAAAGAGGCAGCCTGAGGCGTAAATATAAACGGGCTAGCCTGTACAAACAGGATTGACGGTTTCTTTGTGACGGCGGCACATTCGGTTCATGACCGAGGCAGCAGCAGCGACGGTGGGCCGGCGGACCCGCAAGACCCAGCAGGAGCGCAGCGCCGACACCACGGCGCGGCTCCTGGAGGCGACGATCGACCTCCTGCACGACCGCGGCTTCTCGCGCCTCTCGACCACCGACATCGCCGAGCAGGCCGGCCTGTCCCGGGGCGCGCTGACCCATCACTTCGCGTCGAAGGAGGACATCATCGTCGCGGCGATCGCCGACCAGCTCCGCCGCTCCACCGCCGCCCTGCACGAGATGGCGGCGGAGATCCGCGTCTCCGGCGGCACGACCGACGAGATCGTCGACTTCATCTGGGCGATGATGACCGACCGCCTGTTCTACGTGACGATGGAATACCTGCCGGAGGCCCGGCACAACCCGCCGTTCCGCGAGGCGATCGTCCCGGTGGTCAAGGAATTCCACGACGGCCTCAACGCGGTCTGGGCCGAACTCGCCGCCCAGGCCGGGGTCGAGGTCGGGCGGGCGCTGGTCCTGATGAACGCCACGATGTGCGTGATCCGCGGGATGATCGCCCAGACCCCGGTCAAGGACGACCCGGCCTATTTCCGCGCCCTGCTCGGCTTCTGGAAGGACAACCTCCGCCGGGAGTTCCGCCCCGTTCCTCCCGCCTGAGCGCGCCGCCGCGCCCGACCCCACCGCAGCCCGGAGCCAGCATGTCCACGATCCTGTTCCAGAACGCCGCGTTGCTCGACGGGAGCGCCGACGGCGCACTCGCCGACCACCACGTCCTCGTCGAGGGCGGCCTGATCCGGGAGGTCTCGGACAAGCCGATCAGGGCCGCCTCGGCCCGGGTGGTGGATCTCGCCGGCAGGACCCTGATGCCGGGGCTGATCGACTGCCACGTCCACGTCATCGCGTCGATTCCCGATCTCGGCCGCAACGCCGAACTGCCCAACACCCTCGTCGCCCTGCGCTCGGCCAGGATCATGCGCGAGATGCTGATGCGCGGCTTCACCACCGTGCGCGACCTCGGCGGTGCCGACCACGGCCTCGTCATGGCGATCGAGGAGGGGCTGATCGAGGCGCCGCGCCTCGTGATCTGCGGCAAGGCGCTGTCGCAGACCGGCGGCCACACCGATTACCGCGGCCGCTTCCACGCCCGCGACGTCGAGTATTATCGCGATCGCGCCGGCACCCTCGGCCGGGTGGTGGACGGGGTCGACGCGGTGCGCCGCGCCTGCCGCGAGGAGATCAAGGCCGGGGCGCAGTTCATCAAGATCATGGCCAATGGCGGCGTCTCGTCGCCGACCGACCCGATCGCCTTCCTCGGCCTGTCCTCCGACGAGGTGCGGGCCTCGGTCGAGGAGGCGAACAGCGCCTGCACCTACGTCGCCGCCCACCTGTACACCGACGACGCGATCCGCCGGGCGGTCGAACTCGGCGTGATCTCGGTCGAGCACGGCAACCTCATCACGCCGGCGACCGCCCGCCTCGTGAAGGAGCGCGGCGCCTACGTGGTGCCGACCAACGTCACCTTCGACGCGCTCGCCAAGGAGGGTGCCTCCCTCGGCCTGCCGGCGGATTCGGTCGCCAAGATCGAGGACGTGCGCGAGCAGGGCCTCGCGGCGCTGGAGATCCTGCGCGAGGCCGGGGTGATGATGGCCTACGGCACCGACCTGCTCGGCGAGATGCACCGCCACCAGTCGGAGGAGTTCGTGCTGCGCGGCCGCGTCCTGCCGGCGATCGAGGTGATCCGCTCGGCCACCGTCAACGCCGCCAGGGTGGTGCGCCAGGAGGGCCGCCTCGGCGTGATCGCCCCCGGGGCGCATGCCGACCTCATCGTGGTCGACGGCGACCCGCTGAACGACCTGTCTCTGCTCACCGGCCAGGGCCGCCACATGCCGGCGATCCTGAAGGCCGGCCGCTTCGTCAAGGACGCGCTCGCCGCCTGAACCCGCCACCGCTCACGAGGATTTCTCAACGTCATGCTCGACCGTCGCACCCTCCTCACCGGCGCCGCGGGCGCCGGCTTCCTCCTGTCGGCCCCGGCGGCGCTCCGCGCGCAGGGCGCGGGCAGCGGGCCGATCCGCATCGGCGCCCTCAACCCGATCACCGGCTCGGGCAGCCCCTACGGCTCGGGGATGCAGAAGATGATCGTCGCCGTCGCCGAGGCGGTGAACGCCGCCGGGGGGGCTGCCGGCCGCAGGATCGAGATCGTCGCCGAGGACACCCAGACCAACCCGCAGGCGGCGGTGCTGGCGGCCAAGAAGCTCATCGAGGCCAACAAGGTCCAGGCGATCCTCGGCACCTTCGCGTCGGGCGTGTCGCTGGCGGTGATCCCGCTGTGCAACGACGCCGGCATCCCGCTCCTCCACGTCTCGGGCGCCCCGGCGCTGTCGACGCCGCCGGCCAACGCCAAGGGGCTCGGCTTCCGCTTCCAGGCCACCAACGACCGCTTCGGCCGCGCCTTCGCGGAGATCTGCACCCGCGAGGGCTTCAAGCGTCCGGCCACGATGGCGTTCAACAACGCCTCGGGCATCGGCAACACCGAGGGCTTCACGCGTGCGTGGAAGGCCAAGGGCGGGCAGGTGGTCGAGAGCGTGGTCTACGAGCCGAATCAGGCGACCTACCGCTCCGAGCTGATGAAGGTGCTCGCCGCCAAGCCCGACGTGATCGTCACCGGCTCCTACCTCGCCGACACCACCATCATCCTGCGCGAGTGGTTCCAGAGCGGCCAGAACGTCCGTTGGATCATCCCGGGCTGGGCGGCCAATCCCGAGCTGATCAAGGCGCTCGGGCCCGACGTCACCGAAGGCATCATCTCGGTCGAGAGCATCTCGAACGAGGGCTCGGGGGCGTTCAAGCTCTACGAGGCCGACTACCAGAAGGCGATGAGGCAGCCGGGTGCGGGCAACACCTACGCGGCAATGACCTGGGACATGATGACGGTGCTGGCGCTCGCCATCGAGGCCGCCGGCACCGCCGAGATGCCGGCGGTGGTCGCCAAGCTGCGCGAGGTCGCCAACCCGCCCGGCACCGTCGTGTCGTCCTTCGCCGAGGGCAAGGCGGCGCTGAAGGCCGGCAAGATCAACTTCGAGGGCGCGTCCTCGGCCCTCGACTTCGACCAGTACGGCGACGTGACCCCGCATTTCGGCGCCTCGTTCGTCACCGGCGGCAAGCTGGTGCGGCGGTACGTGGTCGAGATCTAGGCCGGGGCCCGCCGCTCGGGCCCTCCCCCCTCTGCGGCACGGCTGTCCGGGAAAAACAAGGGGCGCGTCCCCTCTCCCGAGTGGGAGAGGGGACGCGGGTGAGGGCGGCTCGGCTGCGATATAAAGCGCCGAAGGTCGAGTTGCGCAGCTCAACGCTCGGTGTTTCGTCCTGAACCCGAGCCACCCTGCGCGATCTTCGATCGTCCCTACCCCTCTCCCACTCGGGAGAGGGGATCCCGCGCTCGATTCTCTAAGCAATTCTCCCCCGGACAGCCCCGCGCGCAGGGGGGAGGGTCGGGTCGCGTCGAACCCCCACCATCAGGAATCCTCGCGTGTTCTACGCCCAACTCGTCGTCAACGGGCTGCTGCAGGGCCTGATCGTCGGGCTCGCCGCCCTCGCGATCACGCTGGTCTTCGGCATCGGCCGCTTCGCCAACGCCGCGACCGGCGACGCGATGACCTTCGGCGCCTACGCCGCCCTGCTCGGCCACGGCCTCACCGGCTCGCTCGCCGCCGCTGGCCTCGCCGCCATGGCGGCCACCGCCGCGCTGTCGCTCGGCAGCTACGCGCTGGTGTTCCGCAAGCTCGCCGGCCGCTCGGCGGTGGCGCTCCTCGTCGCCTCGATCGGCGTCGGCTTCGCGATCCGGGCCGGCCTCGGCCTCGGCTTCGGCCACGGCCAGCAGCTCTTCGCCGTGCCGCTGGTGCGCCCGATCCGCCTCGGCGAGGTCATCGTCAATCCGTTCGACCTCCAGCTCGCCGCGGTCGCCGCCGTGATGCTGGCCGCCGTGTTCGGGCTCCTCCACCTCACCCCGATCGGCCGGCGGATGCGCGCGGTCGCCGACAACCGCGACCTCGCGCTCGTCTCCGGCATCCGCCCCGAGCGGGTGATGGTGGCGCTGTGGCTCCTCGTCGGTGCGGTCACCGGCATCGCCGGGATGATGCTCGGGATGAAGACCGTGGTGTCGCCCGACCTCGGCTGGGAGATGCTGCTGCCGGCCTTCGCCGCGACGATCCTCGGCGGCATCGGCAGCCCGCTCGGCGCGCTGCTCGCCGGCCTGCTGCTCGGGGTGGCGCAGGAGCTGTCCACGCCGTTCGTCGGCTTCACCTACAAGCTCGCGATCTCCTTCGTCGTCCTGCTCGCCGTCCTGCTGGTGCGGCCGCGGGGCCTGTTCGGCCGCATCGAGGGGGTGCGCTGATGGACGCCTATCTCGCCGCCATCGCCATCGTGGCGCTGATCTACATCCTGCTCGCCCTCGGGCTGACCCTGCAATACGGCCTCACCGGGCTCATCAACTTCGGCCATGTCGGCTTCTTCGCCATCGGCGCCTACGCCTCGGCGATCCTCGCCACCCACGGCGCCCCGCTCGCCCTCGGCTTCGTCGCCGCGGCGTTCTTCGCCGGCCTCGCGGCGTGGCCGATCGGCCTCGTGTCGCTGCGCCTGCGCGACGACTATTTCGCCATCGTGACCCTCGGCTTCTCCGAGACCGTGCGCCTCGTCATCACCAGCGAGAAGTGGCTGACCAACGGCGTCCAGGGCATCCCGGCGATCCCGCGGCTGTTCTCCGGCCTCACCGTCGGCATCGGGGCGCAGCTCGCCGTCCTCGCGGTGCTGCTCGCCGTCACGGGCGCGGCGGTGCTCGCCATGCGGCGCATCGTCAGGAGCCCGTTCGGCCGCATCATCGAGGCGATCCGCGACAACGAGGACGGCCTGCGGGCGCTCGGCAAGGAGCCGGCCCGGTTCAAGGTCCAGGTGCTGATCCTCGGCGCCGGCCTGGCCGGCTTGGCCGGGGCGTTCTACGCCCACTACATCACCTACATCGTCCCCGACCAGTTCATCCCGCTCGTCACCTTCTACGTGTGGATGGCGATCATCATCGGCGGCGTCGGGCGGATCTCCGGCGCGGTGGTCGGCACCGCCCTGCTGATGCTCCTGCTCGAAGGCTCGCGCTTCATCCGCGACGTGGTGCCGGGCATCTCCGAGGTCGAGATGGCCTCGATCCGCCTCGGCGTCATCGGCATCCTGCTGGTCTTGTTCACGATCTACCGCCCGCAGGGCCTGATGGGGGACTTTTCCCGCAAATGACCTTCGCGATCAGCAACGTCCGCGTGGCGTTCGGCGGCTTCCAGGCCCTCGACGGCGTCACCCTCTCGATGGGGGCGGGCGACCTCGTCGGGCTGATCGGCCCGAACGGCGCCGGCAAGTCGACCCTGTTCTCGGTCGTCTCCGGCTTCATCGCCCCCGATTCCGGCGAGGTCCGCTTCGGAGACGCCGCCCTCGACGGCCTGTCGCCCTCGGCCCGGGCCCGCACCGGGCTGCTGCGCACCTTCCAGGTGCCGCGGGAATTCTCGCACCTGAGCGTGCGCGACAACCTCAAGGCGGCGGCGCCGGGGCAGGTGGGGGAGGGGCTGATCGGCCTGTTCTTCCGCCCCGGCGAGGTCGCCCGCCAGGAGCGCGCGGTGACGGCCAAGGCCGACGAGATCATCGCGTTCCTGAAGCTCGACCGCGTCGCCGACGTGCCGGCGGGCCGCCTGTCGGGCGGCCAGAAGAAGCTGCTCGAACTCGGCCGCGCCCTGATGGTCGAGCCGCGCACGATCCTCCTCGACGAGCCCTTCGCCGGGGTGAACCCGGTGCTGATCGCCGAGATCGTCGAGCGCATCCGCGAGCTGAACGCCCGCGGCATCGGCTTCCTCATCATCGAGCACGACCTCCAGGCGCTCACCCGCCTCGTCCCGGTCCTGCACGTCATGGACCGCGGCCGCATCCTCGCCTCGGGGGCGCCGGGCGCGGTCCTGGACGATCCCGGCGTGCGCGCCGCCTATCTCGGAGGCGTGGCGTGACCACCGTCCTGGACATCGCCGCCCTGCGCGGCGGCTACGGCGAGGTCGACATCCTCGACGGCATCGACCTGACCCTCGCCGAGGGCGAGATCCTCACGGTCGCCGGCACCAACGGCGCCGGCAAGTCGACGCTCGCCAAGGCGATCGTCGGTCTGCTGCCGCGGGTTTCCGGCACCCTGCGGGTCGCCGGCCGGGACATCCTGTCCCTGCCGGCCCATGCCCGCGCCGCCTCCGGCATCGGCTACGTGCCGCAGGTGGCGAACGTGTTCGGCGCCCTGTCGATCGTCGAGAACCTCCAGGTCGTCGTCGGGGTCAAGGACCGGAGAGCGCGGATCGAGGAGATGTTCGGGCTGTTCCCGCTGCTGGGCGAGCGCCGCCGCGCCCGGGCCGGCAGCCTGTCCGGCGGCGAGCGCCAGCAGCTCGCCTTCGCCCGCGCCCTGATGGCCCGGCCGCGCCTGATGGTGCTCGACGAGCCGACCGCCGCCCTGTCCCCGGCCAAGGTCGAGGATGCGTTCCGGCTCATCGCCCGGATGCCGGCGCTCGGCGTCTCCACCCTCATCGTCGAGCAGCGCGCCCGGCAGTCGCTGGCGATCTCGCACCGCGGCTGCATCCTTGACGGCGGCCGGGTCGCGTTGCAGGGCGACGCCGCCACGCTGCTCGCCGACGAGCGGGCCGCCGACCTCTATCTCGGCCGACATTGACGGAGTGCCCGATGAAGCTGCGCGACTTCAAGGCCCTGACCTTCGACTGCTACGGCACGCTGATCGACTGGGAAACCGGCATGGTCGCGGCGCTCCAGGGCCTGACCGACCGGGCCGGGGCGCCGCTGACCCGCAACGCGATCCTGGAGGCGCATGCGCGCCACGAATCGGCCCAGCAGGAGCAGACGCCGGGCCGGCTCTACCGCGACCTGCTCGCGGTGGTCTACAAGCGCCTCGCCGAGGAATGGGCGGTGCCGGTGACCTGGGACGAGTGCGTCGCCTACGGCCGCTCGGTCCGCGACTGGCCGGCCTTTCCCGACAGCGCCGAGGCGCTGGCCTACCTCAAGCAGCACTACCGGCTCGTGATCCTGTCGAACGTCGACAACGAGTCGTTCAGCCACAGCAACCGGAAGCTCGGCGTCGCCTTCGACGCGGTCTACACCGCCGAGGATGTCGGCGCCTACAAGCCGAGTTCGCGCAACTTCGACTACATGTTGCGCAAGCTGAAGGCCCTGGGGGTGCGCAAGGACCAGATCCTGCACACCGCCGAGAGCCTGTTCCACGACCACAAGCCGGCCAACGCCGCAGGGCTCGCCTCGTGCTGGATCCACCGGCGGCACGGGGACGAGGGCTTCGGCGCGACGATGAACCCGGGTGCGATGCCGCGCTACGACGTCAAGTTCGCCAGCATGGCCGAACTGGCGGCGGCGCACCGGGCCGAGGCCGGCGCCTGACCGGCGCGCGACCGGGATGTCCATCTTAGCGCCGCATTAACCATGCTCGGCCTATCGCCGCGTTCGACCGGGGGTGCGGGCATGGGTGGCGAACTGTCGAGGCGGCGCGGACGGGCCCTGAGGGCCGCCCGCGCGATCGCCCGCAGCGGCCTGCACCGGGACCATTCCAGCATCCTGCCGATCCTGCGCCGGAACATCGAGTTCCGCGATGCCGAGGACTGGTTCAACGATGCCCGGTTCCTGGCGCAGCTCGACGGCATCTGCGCCGGCCGGCGGCCGGCCATCGCAACCGTCCCTTGAGAGCCGCCCGCCTCCTCGCCCGCGGCGTCCTGGCGATGTGCGCGGGCGCGCTGCTCGCCGCCTCGCCGGGGCCCGGGGTGCTGCACGGCCTGCGCCGCGTCCTCGAAGGACGCTGGGTCGGCGACACCCTCGAGCTGCGCATCGACCAGGACGCGGTCCTGGCCAACGACGACCCGTCCAAGCCGTTCCAGTGGAGCGCCTTCACCATCATCGACGTGAGCGGCCCGATGATCGTCTTCGACATCGGTCCGCGGCGCTATGTCGGCCTGCTCGACGGCGACAGGCTGACGGTCTCGATCAGCGGGCGCCCCGGCTCGCACGTCCTGACCAAGTCGCACCCCGCCCCCGGAGGCGCGGGGGGACTGCGCCGCTGACGGCGGCCGGGCGGATCCTTGCCCGGCGCCGGGCGTTCTGACAGACGACGCCTCCGGACCGCAGGGTTCCTCGCCGCCTGATACGCGCGCCCGAGACAAAGTCACTGCCGGCGGAGTCATCGGCCGGCAGCAGCATCGTGCCCTTCTCCCGAAGCACAACGAACATCCGGTCAAGTTGCCGGCAAGCTGATGCCGGGCGATTTGCTGGCGCTGTGGGCCGTGGCATCGAAGAAAGGCCGCAATTGCGTGGCTGATCCCGCCCGACGAAAGCGGGCCGCGGAGCCCGCCACGCAAGTTCCGCATTGCGACCTCTCTCCCGCCCGGCTCGGCCGTTCGGGTGGGATGATGCATGGAAGGGAGAGAGATGCCGAACAGCGGCCGGTACTACTACCGCATGGTGCTCCTGCTCGCGGCCGAGCAGGGGGTCCGCGCCCAGCTCAAGGAGAGCCTGGAGCGCCTCGGCTGCGTCGTCACCGCCTTCGCCAGCGAGGCCGAGGCACTGATCTGGGCGCAGGACGAGGTCGCCGAACTCGCCATCGTCGACAGCCTGTCCGGGACCGGTTTCGGCGTCGCCCTGGCGTCGCAGCTCCGCCACGAGGGCGTGCCGGTGATGTTCTTCGACGGCTTCGATCCGCGCAGCGGCACGCTGAGCGCCGAACCGCCCGCCGTGCCCGGCCTGTCCCGCCATCTGCCGCTGCCCGAGTTACTCGACGCCTATCTCGCCTGACCTACATTCCTCTGTTGAGCGCCGGGCTATCGGGGCCGGTTACAAGGTCATATCGGGTCGTGCTGCTGCGGAAGGCGCTCGCTGCCGGCCCCGCGCAGCCCGGGCCGGCAGCGAGGGTGATGGCGAGGATGAAAGCAGAAACGAGGGCGTTTCCGGCGAGCGCCCAGACGAGGGTTCCTTTCGCGATCGTGCTCGCGTTCCTCGCAGGCTGCGCCGATTCGATCGGCTTCCTCGAGTTCGCGCAACTGTTCATGTCGTTCATGAGCGGCAACACGACCCGCTTCGGTGCCGCGATCGCCCTCGGCGACTGGGATGTCGCGATCCGGGTCGGGACCACCATCCTGGTGTTCTGCCTCGGCGCCTTCATGGGCACGCTGCTCGCGGCGGCGGTCGGGCACTGGCGGCTCGCCGTGCTCCTCGGCGTCCAGGCGACGCTGCTCGGGATGGGGCTGACGCTGCCGCGGGGCCCGGTGACCTTCCCGTTCCACGCCTACCCGATCGTCTTCGCCCTCGGCCTGCAGAACGCGGTGCTGCAGGACGAGGAGGGGCGCAGCATCGCCCTGACCTACGTGACCGGCGCGGTGGTGCGTTTCGGCACCGGCCTCGCCAACATGCTGCTCGGCCATCCGGCCTCGTCGTTCTGGCTCCAGGCGCCGCTCTGGCTCGCCCTCACGGTCGGCGCGATCGCCGGTGCCACGCTGCACCAGTGGTACGGCGAAACCGCCTTCCTGGTTCCCGCCGTGATGGCGGCGGTCCTGGCGGTGGTGTCGCTCGTCCTCACTCTCGTCTACGGCGACAGCCGCTACGTCTCCAGCGACCGGGCCCCGCCGCCGGATGCCGCCCCCTCGGCTCCGCCGACCGTGGGCTGATCCCTCCGGGCGCCGTCCCCCCCAACCCCCGGGGTGGACGGCGCCCGACCGGCGCCGCGCTCCCGCCTCCCCGGGCGGCCCGTCGCCGCGCCGTCTCATTTTGGTCTTTTCAGAATTTTCTGAAAATAGTAACAACAGGCCGTCGAGCCGACGACCCGTGTCCCCGCTGCCGCGAGCGGACCGGGCGAGCGCGGCCCGGCACCGGCCTGGATGGCGCGAGCCGTGCCGGCCGGATGTTCCGCCGCTCAGGAATTCGCCATGCTGCCCCAGGTCGACGCGCTGCTTCTCGCCCGGGCCCAGTTCGGGTTCACGGTGGCCTTCCACATCATCTTTCCGGCCTTCTCGATCGGTCTGGCGAGCTACCTCGCGGTGCTGGAGGCGCTCTGGCTCGCCACCGGCCGGCAGGTCTTCATGGATCTGTTCAAGTACTGGATCAAGATCTTCGCCGTCGCCTTCGCGATGGGCGTCGTCTCCGGCCTCGTGATGTCCTACCAGTTCGGCACCAACTGGTCGGTCTTCTCCGACAAGACCGGGCCGGTGCTCGGGCCGCTGATGGCCTACGAGGTGCTGTCGGCGTTCTTCCTAGAGGCGGGCTTCCTCGGCGTGATGCTGTTCGGCATGAACAAGGTCGGGCCGCGGCTGCACTTCCTCGCCACCCTGATGGTGGCGCTCGGCACCTTCTTCTCGGCGTTCTGGATCCTGTCGGTCAATTCCTGGATGCACACGCCGCAGGGCTACGGGATGAACGAGGCCGGCCAGTACGTGCCGCTGGACTGGTGGGCGATCGTCTTCAACCCGTCGTTCCCGTTCCGCCTCGTCCACATGGTGCTGGCCGCCTACCTGACGACCGCGCTGGTGGTCGGCGCGGTCGGCGCCTGGCACCTGCTGCGCGACCGCGAGCGGGCGGTGACCCCCGACAACGGGGGCGCCCGCACGATGTTCTCGATGGCGATGTGGATGGCCGCGATCGTCGCCCCGCTCCAGATCCTCGCCGGCGACGCGCACGGGCTCAACACCCTGGAGCACCAGCCGGTGAAGGTCATGGCGATGGAGGGCCACTTCAGCAGCCATCCGGACGGGGCGCCGCTGGTGCTGTTCGGCTGGCCCGACGAGGCCGCCGGCACCATGCGCTACGCCCTCGAAGTGCCCAAGCTGTCCTCGCTGATCCTCAAGCACAGCCTCGACGCGCCGCTGAAGGGCCTCGATTCGGTGCCGCGGGAGAACTGGCCGCCGGTGCCGGTGGTGTTCTGGTCGTTCCGGGTGATGGTCGGCGTCGGCTTCGCCATCCTGGGCCTCGGGATGCTGAGCCTGTGGGCGCGCTACCGCGGCACGCTCCACGAGTGGGCGGCCTTGCACCGCTTCGCCGTGCTGATGGGACCGGCCGGCTTCGTCGCCGTGCTGGCCGGCTGGATCACCACCGAGGTCGGGCGCCAGCCCTTCACAGTCTACGGCCTGCTGCGCACCGCCGACTCCGCCTCGCCGCTCTCGGCCCCGGCGGTCGCCTCCTCGCTGGTCGCCTTCGTGGTGATCTACTTCGCGGTGTTCTCGATGGGCGTGATCTACATCCTGCGCCTCGCCGCGAAGCCGCCCCATGCCGGTGAGCCCGGCGTCGAGGCCGGCGCCCCGATCCGCACCGCCGGCATCACCCCGGCTCCCGCGGTCCATTCGGACCGGACGCTCCAGCCCGCCGAGTGAGGGCAAGGCCATGCAGTACAGCTTCGACCTGACGGTGATCTGGGCCTTCGTCATCGCCTTCGCGGTGTTCGCCTACATCGTGATGGACGGTTTCGACCTCGGCATCGGCATCCTGTTCCCGACCCTGCGGCCGGGAGAGGAGCGCGACACCGCGATGAACTCCGTCGCCCCGGTCTGGGACGGCAACGAGACCTGGCTGGTGCTCGGGGGCGGGGGCCTGTTCGCCGCCTTCCCGCTCGCCTACGCGGTGATCCTGCCGGCACTCTACGCGCCGATCATCGCGATGCTGCTCGGCCTGATCTTCCGCGGCGTCGCCTTCGAGTTCCGCTGGCGCGACCCGCGCCACCGCGCCCTGTGGGACGTCGCCTTCACCGGCGGCTCGCTGGTGGCCGCGCTCGCCCAGGGCATCGCGCTCGGCGCCCTGCTCCAGGGCATCCGGGTGGAGGGCCGGGCCTATGCCGGCGGCTGGTGGGACTGGCTGACCCCGTTCAGCGTGCTGGTCGGACTCGGGCTGGTCTGCGGCTACGCCCTGCTCGGGGCGACCTGGCTGGTGATGCGCACCGAGGGCCGCCTGCACGAGAAGGCCCGCACCCTGTCGTTCTGGCTCGGCGGCGCGACGCTCGCGGCGATCGCCGTCGTGAGCGCGGCGACGCCGTTCCTGGAGGGGAAGTACTGGGAGCGCTGGTTCGCGATGCCCGGCGTGCTGCTGACCGCCCAGGTGCCGCTCCTCGTCGCCCTCGCGGCGTTCCTGTTCTACCGCCTGCTGAGCCGGGGCGCCGAGCGGGCGCCGTTCCTGATCGCCCTCGGGCTGTTCCTGCTCTCCTTCGTCGGCCTCGGGATCAGCATCTTCCCGGACGTCGTCCCCGGACGAATCACGATCTGGCAGGCGGCCTCGCCGGCGGCGAGCCAGATCTTCATGCTCGTCGGCGCCTCGATCCTGATTCCGATCATCCTCCTCTACACCGCCTATTCCTACTGGGTGTTCCGGGGGAAGGTGGATTCGGCGGGCTACCATTGAGCGCCGGCGGTCCCGCGACGCCCCTGTGGCGGCGCCTGCTGTGGTTCTGCGCGATCTACGGCGGCAGCGTCCTCGCCCTCGGGCTGGTCGCCTTCGTCCTGCGTGCGTGGCTGAAGGCGGCCTGAACCGATGCAACTGCCACCGCTCGTCCAGACCTTCGTGCTGCATTTCGGCGAGATGGGGTCGCGCTGGGGGATCAACCGCACGGTCGGGCAGATCTACGCCCTGCTGTTCGTCGCCGAGCGGGCGCTCAACGCCGACGAGATCGTCGAGCGCCTCGGGGTCTCGCGCTCCAACGTCAGCATGGGGCTGAAGGAGTTGCAGGCCTGGAACCTCGTACGGCTCCAGCACGTGCCCGGCGACCGGCGCGACTACTTCTCGACGCCCGACGACATCTGGCAGATCGTCCGCACCCTGGTCGAGGAGCGCAAGAAGCGCGAGGTCGACCCGACCCTGACCCTGCTGCGCGAGATCCTGATGCAGCAGCCGCAGAGCCCGGAGGAGCGTCACGCCCAGGACCGCCTGCGCGAGATGCACGACCTGTTCGAGCTGTTCGCCGGCTGGTACGCCGACATGCGGCGCCTGGAGACCGACCGGCTGGTCCAGCTCCTCACCCTGGGGTCGAAGGTCCAGAAGATTTTGGAGATGAAGGACCGGTTCCGGGTGGTGCCGGGCCGGCGGCGCGGCCCCCCGGAAGAGCGGGGATGAGCGCGGGCAGGCGTGGCGGTTCCGGCGCGATCATGGCATGGATGGCGCCATCTCCACCCGCTCGGGACCATCGGGCATGACCACAGGCTATTCCCTCACCGCCGAGCAGCAGCGCGGCTACGAGGCCGCGGGCGAGGCGGCGCTCAACGCGGCGCTCTCCCGCTTCCCGCCCGCCGAGCGCGAGGCGTACTGGGCCTCGGTGCGCCGCTGCTACAACGCGCCCTACAACGACGCGGTCCGCAAGGTCGCCCGCGCCGCCGTCGCCGACGCGCTGGCGAGCTGAATCGGGCGCGGGAGGGACGGCCCCTCCCGCCTCCCGGCGCTACTCCGCCGCCGCGGCGAGCGCCCGGCCGTAGGCGCCGCTCGTGAGCACCGGGCCCAGCCACGCATCCACCGCCTGCTTCAGGGCCGGGTCGCGGGTCATCCAGTACGCCTTGTCGGCGTGATCGAAGCTGTCGGGCACCGCGGCGGGGCAGAGCACGCCGGCGTGGCGCCGCGACTGGTAATCGACCTCGGCGCCGTCGCTGACGAACACGTCGGCCCGGTTCTCGGCCACCTCCTCGAAGATCGTGCGGTTGTCGGGATGGAGCCGCTGGTTGGCGTCCGGGAAGTTCGCCCGCGCGAAGCGTTCGTTGGTGCCGCCGGGATTGAACACCACCCGCACGTCGGGCCGGTTGATCGCCGCGATGGTGACGAATCGCTCCCGGTCGGCGCAGCGCACCACCGGCCGCTTGCCGTCGGTCGTCACCGGCACCGAGAAATCCGCTACCGCGGCCCGGTCCTGCGTGACGCTGACGCCGCCCATCGCGATGTCGTAGCGGTCGGCCAGGAGGTCGTCCTTCAGGGTCTTCCAGGTCGTCGGCACGATGGTCAGGCTCACGCCGAGGGACTTGGCGAGGTTCTCGGCCATCGTCACGTCCGCACCCTTGATCGCCTCGCCGTCGCGGCGCAGCGAGTAGGGGGCGTAGTCTCCGGTGAGGCCGACGCGCAGGGCGCCGTCCTGCTTGATCGCCGCGAGCGGACGCGCGGCGAGCGGGGAGGCGAGGGCGAGGAGGGTGAAGGCGGCTGCCGTGGATGCGTGGCGCATGGTGCTCGAAGGCGTTTCCCCGCCCGGCAGGAGGCGCCGGGCCCGACGAGTCATCGCGGATGACGCCCCTGCCGTAAAGATCGCGGCGGCCCGCGAGGCTTGACATCCGGGCGTCCCGCCCTTGGTTCCGGTGCGGGATGCGGGCGCCGGACGGGGTGGGGCGAGGTGAGCGGAGCGAGCGCAGCGCGATCCTGGCTCACCCGCCACCGTCCGAAGCTGGTCCAGGCGCTGCGCATGACGGTGGCGAGCCTCGTCACCTACGGTCTCGGCGAGGCGTTCGGCCTGCCGCAGGCGTACTGGGCCGTCATCACGGCGATCATCGTCACCCAGAGCAGCCTCGGCAGTTCGCTGAAGGCCGCCCTCGACCGCTTCCTCGGCTCGGTGCTCGGGGCGGTCTATGGCGGCCTCGTCGCCCTGGTGATGCCGCATCACGGCGGCTGGACCAGCGCGCTCGCCCTGGCGGTCGCGGTGGCCCCGCTCGCCGTCGCGGCGGCGTTCTCGGCCGGGTTCCGCATCGCGCCGATCACCGCGGTCATCGTCCTGCTCGGCACCACCGGGGCGACGCTCGGGCCGTTCACCTTCGCGGTCGACCGCCTGCTGGAGGTCGGCCTCGGCTGCGCCGTCGGCCTGCTGGTGTCGCTCGTGGTCGCGCCGGCCCGGGCGACGCGGGCGCTGGTGGCGCAGGCCGCCCGCACGGCGGACCTGCTCGCCGACCAGTTCGCGGCGCTGGCCAGCCTCGAGTCCGAGGAGACCGTGGAGGCGCTGGCCCTGCCGCTCGCCACGCGGCGCAGCCTCGCCCGGCTGGAGGCCCTGGTGGCGGAGGCCAACCGCGAGCGCCGCAGCCGTCTCGCCGTCCTGGTCGACCCCGACCCGCTGCTGCGGACCCTGATGCGGCTGCGCCACGACATCGTGATGTTGCGCCGCACGGTGCGCGAGGCGGGATCCGACGTGCTCGAGGCGCACGTCGCGGAGCCCTGGGGGGCGGCCGTCGCCGCCGGGGCCGGGCGGCTGCGGGAGATCGCCTCCGCCCTCGCCCAGGGCCGCGCCGCCGCACCGGAGAGCCGCGATCTCGTCGCGGCGGTCGCCGCCTATCGCGGTGCGATCGACGAGATGCACCAGCGCCACCTCACCGATGCCCTGACCACCGACGGCGTCGGCCGGATCTTCTGGATCGCGTTTTCCCTCGATCAGCTCCGGCGCAACCTCGACGACCTCGCCGAGCGGGCGGGCGACATGGCCCGCGTGGATCCGGACCGCGCCGGGTAGCCGGACCGCTCGGTTCGCACCGGCGGACCGCTGGATGATACGATTTCCGGACGATCAGTTCCGGACATCGCATCACCAGCCCGCGCGGCGGAGCTTTGCTCCGCACGCATGAGCGAAGCCGGCTTCCGCATCGCGAAGCGATCGATCGGAAACCGTATGACATCGCGCCGTCCCGACGCCCGGGTTAGGGTCGCGACCGGAGAGTGCGCCGACAGGAGGTTCCGTGCCGACCGAGTACGCCGACGAACTGAGGCCGATGGAGACGGTGGCCGACCCGGAGACCGCGGTCGACCGCCTGATCGCCCTGCACCACACCTCGACCGAGGCGCTGCGGGCCGCGTTGTCGCGCTTCCTTGCCGGCGGCCCGCCGCCGGACGCGACCGAGCGGCTCGGGTTCCGTTATCCCGAGCTGCGCCTGAGCTACCGCCCGACCGGACCGATGCCGCGGATCAAGCGCGCCACCGCCAAGTTCCAGGGCCCCGGCCTCTACGCCACCACCGTCACCCAGCCCGACCACTTCCGGAACTACCTGCTGGAGCAGCTCCGGCCGCTGATCGCCGATTACGGGGCGACGATCGAGGTCGGGCTGAGCGCCCAGGAGATTCCCTATCCCTACGTCGTCGAGCCCGGAGCCGAGCTGAACCGGGGCGATTCGACCTCGAGCGAACTGGCGCGCTGGTTCCCGACCCCGATGCTGTCGAGCGTCGGCGACGAGATCGCCGACGGCCTGTGGTTCGAGGGCGCCGACGAGCCCCGGCCGCTCGCTCTGTTCGACGGCCCCCGGGTCGACTACTCGCTGCGCCGGCTCGTGCACTACACCGGCTCGGACTGGCGCGGGATCCAGCCCTGGATCCTGCTCACCAACTACCACCGCTACGTCGACCAGTTCGTCCGCGTCGGCCTCGCCGCACTCGCCGGGGCACCGGACCGCTACGAGCGCCTCACCCTGCCGGGCGGCGTCGTGGTCGAGGCGGGCGACGCCGCCGCCGCCGACCCGGCCGCCCTGATCGCCGCCTCGCCCTGGCACCGCTACCAGATGCCGGCCTACCACCTCGCGGCCCGCGACGGGCAGGGCACGACGCTCGTCAACATCGGGGTCGGCCCCTCCAACGCCAAGACGATCACCGACCACCTCGCGGTGCTGCGGCCGCATTGCTGGCTGATGGTCGGCCATTGCGGCGGCCTGCGCCAGTCGCAGACGATCGGCGATTACGTCCTCGCCCACGGCTACCTGCGCCGCGACCGCATCCTCGACGAACTGGTGCCGCCCGACGTGCCGATCCCGGCCCTCGCCGAGGTTCAGGTCGCGCTCCAGGACGCCGCCGCCGCCGTCACCGGCGAGCGGGCCGAGGCCCTGAAGCGCCGCCTGCGCACCGGAACGGTGGTCACCTACGACGATCGGAACTGGGAGCTGCGCTGGTCCCAGGAGAGGAGGCGGATCAATCTCTCCAGGGCGATCGGGGTCGACATGGAGAGCGGCACGATCGCCGCGCAAGGTTACCGGCTCCGGGTTCCCTACGGAACCCTGCTCTGCGTCTCCGACAAGCCGCTTCATGGCGAGATCAAGCTGCCGGGCGCGGCCAACGCCTTCTACGAGCGCGCCATCGGCGAGCACCTGCTGATCGGTCTCGCCACCCTCGATGCCTTGCGGCGCGACCGCAGCGGTCTGCATTCGAGGAAGTTGCGCAGCTTCGACGAGCCGCCGTTCCGCTGACCTAAGGTCCGGAACGGACGTCCGGTGCCCGACCCGGCCATCGTGCGACTCGGGCGGGGGCCGGACGCACCAGCGGAGCGGCCGACGGCATCCGGCCCCGTCTCCGGCGCGACGTGACGCAGCGCTCCGGCAACAGTCCGGATTAACAACGGGACGGTAACGTAAAATTTATCTCGAAGGTTTTGGATGCAGGCAGAAGTTGTCTTCGCAGGGCTTCCGAGATCCCCATGCTGTCCCGGATCAAGAACATGAAGATCGCCGTCAAGATCGGCGGGATCCTGATGATCGTCAGCGCAGCCGGCGCGGCAACGTCCGGCCTGATGCTGCGGAACCTCGCCACGATCGAGGACACCTCGTACTGGTCGGATCACACGAACAGGGTCCTGGCCGAGGTGAACCGGGTCACCACCGCGATGGTGAACCAGGAGACCGGCCTGCGCGGCTACCTGATCGGAAGCGACGAGAAGTTCCTGGAGCCGTACCGGAAGGGCGGCGAAGCCTACCAGCAGGCGTGGTCCGAAGCCCGCCGCCTGACGGCGGACAACGCGGCCCAGCAGCAACGCCTCGCCGCGCTCGACGGGCTCGCCAGGCAGTGGCGCGACACGGTCGCCGAGCGCGAGATCGCGCTGATGCGCAACCCCGCGACCCAGGCCGAGGCCAGGCAGATGGAGGCCAGGGGGACGGGGAAGGCCGCGATGGACGCAGTGCGGGCCACGGCGGCGGAGATCATCGCCATCGAAGCCGATCTGCTGGTGAAGCGGGCGGCCGAAGCCCGGGCCGCCGGGGGCATGGCCCGCTGGATCGCCGGCACCGGCCTTCTGGCGATCCTGGCCTGCGCCGTCATCGGGCTGTGGCTGCTTCAGGTCGGTGTCGCCGGGCCGATCCGCCGCATGACCGCCGCGATGGCGCGGCTGGCCGGGGGTGATCTCGGCACCGAGGTCGCCGGGGCCGAGCGCAGGGACGAGATCGGTGCGATGGCCGGAGCGGTCCAGGTGTTCAAGGACAACCTCATCCGGACGCGGGACCTCGAAGCCGAGGCCGAACTCGCCCGGGCCGGCGTCGAGGCGCAGCGCAAGGCGGCGATGCGGGAACTGGCGGGCAGCTTCGAGGCGTCGGTCGGCCGCATCATCGACGTGGTGCGCGCCGCCGCCACCGAGTTGCAGGCCACGGCGCGCGCGATGAGCGCCACCGCGACCGAAACCGCGGCCCAGTCCACCTCGGTCGCCGCCGCCGCCGGGCAGGCGTCGAGCAATGTCGCCACCGTCGCCGCCGCGGCCGAGGAACTCGGCTCCTCCGTGTCCGAGATCAGCCGGCAGGTCGCCGGGTCCGCGTCGCTCGCGGGTTCCGCCGCCGAGGAGGCGACCCAGACCGCCCATCTGGTGCGCGAGCTGAGCACCAGCGCCGGACAGATCGGCAACGTCGTCGGGCTGATCTCGACCATCGCGGCGCAGACCAACCTGCTGGCGCTGAACGCCACCATCGAGGCGGCCCGCGCCGGCGAGGCCGGCCGCGGCTTCGCCGTCGTCGCCGCCGAGGTCAAGGAACTCGCGACCCAGACCACCCGGGCGACCGAGGAGATCTCGCGTCAGATCGCCGGCATCCAGGGAGCGACGGGTCAGGCGGTGTCGGCGATCGACTCGATCACCGGGCGGGTCCGGGAGATGGATGCCCTGGCGGCGGCGATCGCCGCCGCGGTCGAGGAACAGGGCTCGGCGACGCAGGAGATCGTCCGCAACGTCGCCCAGGCGGCGACGGGAACCGACGAGGTGCGCGGCAACGTCGTCGGGGTCGCTGAAGCGTCCGAGGCCACCGGCGCCGCGGCGAGCCAGGTTCTCTCCGCCGCCGCCGACCTGTCGCGGCAGGCCGAGACCCTCGGAGGAGAGGTCGACCGCTTCCTCGCGACGGTGCGCGCGGCCTGAGCCGCCCGGGCACCGGATCCCGGTGCAGCCATCCCCGCAGGACCCCGGGACTGATCTCCGGGCCCGGTCGGTGCGGATGGTTGCCCCGACGCATCGTCCGGGCGGCCCGGATGCCGCGTCGACCGACGATGCGATGAAAATGAAGAACCCCTGGATCCGTGACCGCTCCAACCGGAGTGGTCACGGATCCAGGGGTTGCGTCGTCCGAGCGGGACACTAGAGCAGGGTCCGATCACGTTGCAATCGGATCCTGCTCTAGATCGTTGATCTTGCCGCATTTTCTACGACGAAGCGGATACCGCTTCGTCGTAGAAAATGCTCTGTCCGCTCGCGCTTCGGGTTCATCCGCGACACGAGATCCTTCGACGGACCTCGCGAGGACGACGAACCGGCGCTCAGCGCGCCGCCGCGACCTTGTCGTTCGACGCCTGCACGGAGCGCTCGGCCGGGACGTGGACGGGCTGCGGGGTCGTGGTCAACTCCGACCGGGGACGGGTCGCCTGGGTCGTGCGCGCCATGTCGCGGTAGAGTGGCGGAAACACGGTGACGCGAGCGTCCTGCGCACCGGCGGCGGTGGCGCCGACGAGAGAAGCAACCAACGCCGCTCCGGCGGCGAGACGGCTGAGATGACGCATGGAAGAATCCGTTCCTGTCGTTCGAGAACGATAGATCACGGATTGCTGCAACGCACAATGGACGATTGCTGCATTGCAAAATAGTGCAGTGGACCGCGAAGGGGTGCAGAACGGTTCCGCTCGCCCACGCCCGGCGCCGATCGCGCATCCCGCAGGATCCCGCCGCAGCCGGCTTCCCGCACCGTGACGGTGCGAGGCGCCTCCCATACGGTTTCCGATTGATCGCTCGGCGATCCCTGCGGGATCGCTTTCGCGATGCGGATTTCGGCTTCGCTCAGGTGCGCGCAGAGCTTCGCTCTGCGCCGCGCCGGCTGGTGATACGATGTCCGGAAGGAATCTTCCGAAAGCCGTATCAGGACCGATCCCCTCCGGTCCGGATCCGATGACCGGCTCCGGCAGGGCCTCAGCCGCCGAAGACCGAGGTGAGTTGCTGGCCATTGCGGTTGATCGTGACCTCCCACATCGACAGCGTGTTGCGGGTCACCCGGTCGAGATCCCTGGTGGTCGGCACCGCAACGCCGTTCACCGCGAGGATGACGTCGCCCTTCTGGAGGCCGGCCCGGTTGGCGAAACTGCCTGCATCGACCTCGGCGATCACCACGCCGTCGCCGCCGGTGTCGAGCTGCATCTCCTCGGCCACCGCCGGGGACAGGTTCACCGCGGTGGCTCCGAGGAAGGGCGAGCGCGTCTTGATCTTCAGGGTGTCGCGAGGCCGGCTCTCGGGAGCCGGGGCGAGGCGCACCGGAACGGTGATGCGGCTGGTGCCGCGCAGGACCGTGAACCTGGTCTCGCCGCTGACGCCCTTGAGGGCGAAGCGGTAGCCGAAGGCTTCGGGGTCGTCGACCGGCTGGCCGTCGACGGTCAGGATCACGTCGCCGCGCTTCAGGCCGGCCTCCTCGGCCGGGCTCTTGCCGTGCAGGCTCGCCACCAGCACCCCGGTCGGGTGGTCGAGCCCGACGCTGTCTGCGATGTCCGGTGTGACGTTCTGGAGCCGCGCCCCGAGCCAGGGGCGGCGCACGGTGCGGCCGCCGCCCTTGGCGGTCTCGACCACCGCTTTCACCATGCTGGCGGGAATCGCGAAGCCGATGCCGTGGCTGCCGCCGGATTGCGAGTAGATCGCGGTGTTGATGCCGACCAGCCCGCCGTTGAGGTCGATCAGGGCGCCGCCGGAATTGCCCGGGTTGATGGCGGCATCGGTCTGGATGAAGAACTGGTAGTCCGACGAGCCGACCTGGGTGCGGGCGAGCGCCGAGACGATGCCCTGGGTGACGGTCTGGCCGACGCCGAACGGGTTGCCGATGGCGATGACGAAGTCGCCGACCTGGAGCCCCTCCGAATCGCCGAACTCCATCGGCACGAGGCCGCCGGTCGGCGCCTTGATCTTCAGCACCGCGAGGTCGGTGCGGGGATCGCGCAGGACGATCTGCGCCTCGAATTCGCGCCGGTCGGCGAGCGCCACCTTCACCTCGTTCATGTTCTCGATGACGTGGTTGTTGGTGACGATCAGCCCGGCGCCGTCGACGACCACGCCGGAGCCGAGGGAGCGCTGGGCGCGTTCCTGCGGCATGCCGCCGGGCCCGGCATCGCCGAAGAACCGGCGCAGGAACTCGTCCATGGCGCCCCGCCCGGCGGCCCGGCGCTCGACATGGGTGCCGTAGACGTTGACGACCGAGGGCGCCGCCCGCTTCACCAGGGGCGCGAAGGAGAGCTGGACCTGCGCCTTGCTCTCCGGAAGGGCGCGGCCGAGCGGCACCTTGTCGGCCTGGGCCGAGGCTGGGCCGGCGGCGGCCGGCAGGCCGAGCAGGATCGCGGCGAGCAGGAGGGGCAGCGGGCGGCGCATCGATGAGGGCTCCGGGATAGCGTGAGCCGACCCCTATACAGCACTGCGCTCAAAACATGGCGCCTCGGCCGCAGCCGGCCGCACCATGCCCTCGTAGAGCCGGAGGAGCGCACGGGCATGGGCGTCGAGATCGACCGGCGCCGCCCAGTACCGGGCGTGGGCGGCCGCGCCCATCCGGCGCACCACGGCGTCGTCGCGCAGCACCCGGATCGCGTCGGCCAGCGCCCCGGCCTCCGGTGCGACCACGAACCCGGTCTCGCCCGGCACGATGCGCTCCGCGGCGCCGGCCCGATCGGAGGCGATGGCCGGGATGCCGGCGGCCAGGGCCTCGTAGACCGTCAGCGGCCCGGTCTCGAGCCAGCGCGAGGGGGCGAGCACCGACCGGGCGCGGGCGCGCAGCAGCGCCTCGACCGCGGCGGGCTCGCGCCATCCCGCCAGTTCGACGCCGGGCCGCGCCCGCAGCTCGTCGGCGAGCGGCCCGTCGCCGACGAACAGGGCGGTGAGGCCGGCCCGGCCGGCGGCCTCCGCGACGAGGTCGGCCCCCTTCTCGCGGGTGAACCGGCCGACGAAGGCGACGGCGTCGCCGAGTTCCGGCCGGGCCGGGGCGGCGCGCTCCACCCGCACGGGATTGTCGATGCGGTGATGGCGGAACGGCCGCCCAGCGAGGAGCGGTTCGAGCCGGGCCCGGCTGCCGTCCGAGACGTGGACGAGGTGGACCGGGCGGGTGCGGAAGCCCCGGTCGAAGGCGAACCGGGTGACCGCCGCGCGGGCGAAGCGGACCAGCTTGTGCGCCCGGGATTGCGGGTCGCACGGCGCCGCGAAACAGGACGGCGAGAGCGGCGTCAGCCCGCACGGCTCGCTCGCGTCGAAGCGGTAGTAGACCCCGTTCGGGCAGGCGACGAAGTAGTCGTGGACCGTGACCGCGAGCGGGCGACCGGTCGCGGCGAGGGCCGGCAGGATCGCCGGGGACAGGCTGCGCGTCCATTGATGCAGGTGGACGAGGTCCGGCGCCGGGTCGAGGCCCGCCAGGGCGGCGGCGAGGCGACGGGCCGCCTCCCGGTTCCAGATTCCCTCCGCCGCGCCGCGCCAGACCGGGCGCTCCCACACGTCGGTCAGGCCGAGGCCGATCCGGCTCACGCCGGGATGGTCGAGGAGCGGGTCGGCCGGGCCGTCGACCCCGTGCACGAACGTGACGGCGACGCCGCGCTCGGCCAGCGCGCGCGCCGACTCGATCGCGACCTTCTCGGCTCCGCCGCGCGGTCGAGGAAAATTCGTCAGGATGACGACGTGCATGGCCGGCTCCGCCCGATCGGGCAAGACTAGCCTCCACCGGGTTTACCGGCTTTGAACGCGCCGCTCCGCGCCCGGAGCAGGACGCAACAGGCCCGGCCGTCATGCGTTGAGGCATCGACCCGCGCCCCCCGCGGCGCGTGATACGATCTCCGGAAGATTCCTTCCGGACACCGTATCACCAGCCCGCGCGGCGCATGAGCGAAGCCGATTTCCGCATTGCGAAGCAATCAATCGGAAATCGTATGAGATGAGAGATGCAGCGATGAGCGACACCACCAAGCCGAACGCGTCCCAGGATCAGGCCGGCTTCCGGCAGGACAGCCCCGGCACCGGCGACAAGTCGCTGAAGGACAATAGCCAGAAGAAGCTCGACGAGCGCCTCGACGAGAGCCTCGAGGAGACCTTCCCGTCGAGCGACCCGGTCTCGGTCAAGATCACCAAGTGAACCCTGCCGCGCGGAGCGGGTTCGGGAGGACGAATGCCCTCTCGGACGCCGAGCGGAGCGAGAGCCGAAGCAGCGGGCGACACGGCGTGTCGCGCAACGACTGCCGGCGCTCGAGGCGGCGGAAGACCGGGGCGACCGCTTTCGAGCGACGGCCCTGGTGAGCCCCGGGGCCGCGTGTCGCAACCCCTGCCGGCCACTCCGGTCGGCAGGACGATGCGGGGATGATCGCGTCCCCGCGCGGATCAGGCGCCGAGCTTGCGCTTGCGCTGGCCGAGGGTGCGCAGGCGCAGCGCGTTGAGCTTGATGAAGCCCGCCGCGTCGCGATGGTCGTAGGCGACGGCGCCCTCCTCGAAGGTGACGAGGTCCTGGTCGTAGAGCGAGTTCGGGCTCTCGCGGCCGACGACGTGCACGCCGCCCTTGTAGAGCTTCAGCCGCACCGTGCCGGTGACCATCTCCTGGCTCCTGTCGATCAGCGCCTGGAGCATCTCGCGCTCCGGCGAGAACCAGAACCCGTTGTAGATCAGCTCGGCGTAGCGCGGCATCAGCTCGTCCTTGAGATGGGCCGCGCCGCGGTCGAGGGTGATCGACTCGATCGCCCGGTGGGCCGGCAGCAGGATCGTGCCGCCGGGGGTCTCGTACATGCCGCGGCTCTTCATGCCGACGAAGCGGTTCTCGACGAGGTCGAGGCGGCCGATGCCGTTGGCGCGCCCGAGTTCGTTGAGCTTGGCGAGCAGGGTCGCGGGCGACAGCCGCTCGCCGTCGATCGACACCGCGTCGCCGCGCTCGAACCCGATGGTGACGACGGTCGGGGTGTCCGGCGCCTCCTCGGGGGAGAGGGTGCGCGAGTAGACGTAGTCCGGCACGTCGAGGGCGGGATCCTCCAGCACCTTGCCCTCGGACGAGGCGTGCAGGAGGTTGGCGTCGACCGAGAACGGGCTCTCGCCGCGCTTGTCCTTGGATATCGGGATCTGGTGCTGCTCGGCGAAGGCGATCAACGCCTCGCGGGAGCGGAAGTCCCACTCGCGCCACGGCGCGATCACCGTCACGTCGGGCTTCAGCGCGTAGTAGCCGAGCTCGAACCGGACCTGGTCGTTGCCCTTGCCGGTGGCGCCGTGCGACACCGCGTCGGCCCCGACCCGCTCGGCGATCTCGATCTGCTTCTTGGCGATCAGCGGCCGGGCGATCGACGTGCCGAGCAGGTAGACGCCCTCGTACTGGGCGTTGGCCCGGAACATCGGGAAGACGTAGTCACGGACGAATTCCTCGCGCAGGTCCTCGATGAAGATGTTCTCCGGCTTGATGCCGAGCAGCTCCGCCTTGCGCCGCGCCGGCTCCAGCTCCTCGCCCTGGCCGAGGTCGGCGGTGAAGGTCACGACCTCGCACCCGTAGGTGGTCTGGAGCCACTTCAGGATGATCGAGGTATCGAGCCCGCCGGAATAGGCGAGCACGACCTTCTTCACGCGCTTGGGGCTCTGGTCGGACATGCGGGGCGGGCCTCGGGTTGCGGGGGTTGGATCGAATGGGCGCGGCTTAACAGCCCGCCCCGGCCGCGTGCAACCGCGATGCCGGCCGGCCGTTGACCGACCGTGGCGCTAAGACGCCGGGCGGGGCGCTTGTGGCTCGCGGGGCCAGCCGCGACACTCCTGCGCATGACAACGGAGGGCTGGATGCCGCGACGGCCTACGCTCGAATTCTGGTTCGAGTTCGCGTCGACCTATTCCTACCTCTCGGCGATGCGGATCGAGGCGCTGGCCGGGGCGGCGGACGTGGCGATCCGCTGGCGGCCGTTCCTGCTCGGGCCGGTCTTCGCCGCCCAGGGCTGGACCTCGTCGCCGTTCAACCTCTACCCGGCCAAGGGCCGCAACATGTGGCGCGACGTCGCCCGCGAGGCCGCCCGCCTCGGCCTGGCGCCGCTGACCCGGCCCGACGCCTTCCCGCAGAACAGCCTCGCGGCCACCCGCATCGCCGTCCACGGCGCCGAGGAGGCGTGGATCGGCGACTACGTGCGGGCGGTCTACACGGCGGAATTCGCCCGCGCCCAGTCGATCGCCGAGCCCGGCGCGCTCTCGGCCCTGCTCAACGACCTCGGCCTGGACGGCCCGGCGATCGTCCGGGCGGCGGCCCAGGAGCCCAACAAGAGCCGGCTGCGCTCGATCGGCGAGGAGGCGAAGTCCCGCGGCCTCTACGGCGCGCCGAGCTTCCTCACCGAGGACGGCGAGCTGTTCTGGGGCAACGACCGCCTCGAACAGGCCCTCGCCTGGGCGGTGGGGGACCGGCCGGCGGGGATGCGGTAGGGCGGGAGGCTCAGAGGAGCCTCAGCGGGTCCTTGAGGGCGTCGCGAGCCGCATCAGGGTCGACCACCTTTGCGGACAGAATGTCCGTTCCGTGCGCGAGGTTGTTCCGGGCTTGACGGACGGCGTCCGCTTCGCCGTCGAGCAATGCTGCGACCGCCCTGAGGCTTCCGAGCTCGTCCCGATCGCGGACGAGCCTGAGTTCATAAGGCCGCCAGGCTCCGCTTGCGCCCTCCCGCCGCCGGTGCCGAGCGGACCTCGCCCAGCCGCGTCCCGAGTCGCGCTTGGCTCGCCACCTCGAAGCTCGCGGCCATGTCGAGGATCGTCAGATGACCGACGAGGCCGAGCAGGTCCGCAAAGGTCGCCTGCAACTCGGCGACGGCTTGCCGCTTGGTTTCGTAGGGTGGACAAAGGCCGAGTGCGACCCAGCGCGGATGCGACGGGTTCGCCAGGGCCTGCTCGCGCAGCCGGTTCAGGATCGCCGTCAGGATCTGATACGGAATCCGGAAGATTGCTTCCGGATTCCGTATCACCACTCCGCGCGGCGGAGCTTTGCTCCGCACGCATGAGCGAAGCCGGTTTCCGCATCGCGAAGCGATTGCGCAGCAATCGCCACGATCCCGCAGAGATCGCCTGAAGCGATCAACCGGAAATCGTATGATACGGCCATCACAGCCGCGGGACCAAGGGCCCCGCATCGGCGACGGCCTTCATGCCGCCAGAATGGCCGAGCTTATCGGGGTGACAGTCCTCCAGCGTCCCCCGGCCTCCATGCCCCTCTCCCGCCGCACCTTCCTCGCCGCCTCCGCCGCGGCCCTCGGCGCGCCGTCCGCCGCCCTCGCCCAGGCCGAGGGGCAGTGGCACGCGCTGACCGGCGACGACGGCAAGCCGGTCGCCAACACCCGGCTGCCCGGCGAGCTGACCTCCGAGATCGAGACCCTGAGGGGCGTGACCTGGGTCGGCCCGCGCGAGGCCGGGATCATCCTGTACGAGTTCTTCGACTACAACTGCCCGTGGTGCCGGGCCGCGGCGCGGGACCTCGCCGTGCTGCTCCGGGACACGCCCGACCTGCGGGTCGGCCTCGTCCAGAACCCGATCCTGTCGCCGCAATCCGCGCAAGGAGCGAAGGTGGCGCTCGCTGTGCAGCGCCGGGCCGGCTCCGCGGCCGCCTTCGCCCTCTACGGCCGCCTGCTGGGCCAGCCGGGCCGCATCGACGGCCCCCGCGCCCTCGACGCCGCCGCCGCGCTCGGCCACGACCGCGCGGCGATCGAGGCCGAGGCCGATTCCGACGAGGTCGGCGGCGCCCTGCGGGCGCAGATGCGGCTCGCCGCCAGCCTCGGCCTGAGCGCCACGCCGTCCTACGTCGTCGGCACCGCCGGCCTGCTCGGCCATCCCGGCCGGGGCAGCCTCGCTTCGGTGCTGGCCGCGTACCGCGAATGCGGCGAGATCGTCTGTCGGGGCTGAGAGGCGCATGAGGGGCCGGCGCCCGGACCCCGGGTGCCTCACCTTCGCCACCCTTCGGGATTAAAAACCGCTCCACAATCCCAGGTTTGAGTGCTCCACCGCCTCGCCTTGCGCCCCCGGATCACCCATGCTAGGCCGGCGCCGCGCCGGGGGAGGGGCCTCTTCTCGTGCCGGCGCCTTCCCATAATCGACGGGCCGCGCGCCGCCGCCACCTCGTTCGGCGTGATGCGGCCGCACCCGTCGGGCCAGGTAAGAGAGAGAGCGCTGGTGGCTCAGAACGGTTCGGAATCGGGTTCCCCCCTGGCGGGCGTCGCCGGGCGGTATGCCTCGGCGTTGTTCGAGCTCGCCCGCGACGAGCGCAGCGTCGACGCCGTCTCGGAGGGGCTCGACCGGTTCGAGGCTCTGCTGAACGAGAGCGCCGACCTGCAGCGCCTCGTGCGCAGCCCGGTCTTCTCGGCCGAGGATCAGGTCAAGGCGATCGAGGCGGTGCTCGCCCGCGCCGGGATCGACGGGCTCGCCGGCAACTTCATCCGGCTCTCGGCCGCCAACCGGCGCCTGTTCGCCCTGCCCGACATGATCCGCGCCTACCGCGCCCTGGTGCGCACCTCGAAGGGCATCGTCCGGGCCGAGGTCCGCCTCGCCGAGGCGCCCTCCGACGCGGTGCTGGAGGACATCAAGGCTTCCCTGCGCGACGTCGCCCGCTCCGAGATCGACCTCGACCTGCGCATCGACCCGTCGCTGATCGGCGGCATCGTGGTCAAGCTCGGCAGCCGCATGGTCGACGCCTCGCTGCGCACCAAGCTCAACTCCATCCGCCTCGCGATGCGGGACGCCCGCTGAGCGGCGGCGGGAGCCCGCCGGCTCCCGCACCCTCGGCGTGACCCGCCATCGTATCGACAATCCATCCCGACGAGAGAAGGTCCACCATGGACATCCGTGCCGCTGAGATCTCCGCGATCCTGAAGGAGCAGATCAAGAACTTCGGCCAGGAGGCCGAGGTCACCGAGGTCGGTCAGGTCCTGTCGGTCGGCGACGGCATCGCCCGCGTCTACGGCCTCGACAACGTCCAGGCCGGCGAGATGGTCGAATTCGAGACCGGCGTCCGCGGCATGGCGCTGAACCTCGAGCAGGACAACGTCGGCGTCGTGATCTTCGGCGCCGACCGCGAGATCAAGGAAGGCCAGACCGTCAAGCGCACCGGCGCCATCGTGGACGTGCCGGTCGGCAAGGGCCTGCTCGGCCGCGTCGTCGACGCGCTCGGCAACCCGATCGACGGCAAGGGCCCGATCGTCACCGACGAGCGCCGCCGGGTCGATGTGAAGGCGCCGGGCATCATCCCGCGCAAGTCGGTCCACGAGCCGATGGCGACCGGCCTCAAGGCGATCGACGCCCTGATCCCGGTCGGCCGCGGCCAGCGCGAGCTGATCATCGGCGACCGCCAGACCGGCAAGACCGCGATCGCCCTCGACACCATCCTGAACCAGAAGCCGGCCCATGCCGGCACCGACGAGAAGGCCAAGCTGTACTGCGTCTACGTCGCGGTCGGCCAGAAGCGTTCCACCGTCGCCCAGTTCGTGAAGGCGCTGGAGGACAACGGCGCGCTCGAATACTCGATCGTCATCGCGGCCACCGCCTCGGACGCCGCGCCGATGCAGTTCATCGCGCCGTTCGCCGGCTGCGCCATGGGCGAGTACTTCCGCGACAACGGCATGCACGCCGTGATCGTGTACGACGACCTGTCGAAGCAAGCCGTCGCCTACCGCCAGATGTCGCTGCTGCTGCGCCGCCCGCCGGGCCGCGAGGCGTATCCGGGCGACGTGTTCTACCTGCACTCCCGCCTGCTCGAGCGCGCCGCCAAGATGGGCGACGCCGCCGGCGCCGGCTCGCTGACCGCGCTCCCGGTCATCGAGACCCAGGCCAACGACGTCTCGGCCTACATCCCGACCAACGTGATCTCGATCACCGACGGCCAGATCTTCCTTGAGACCGACCTGTTCTACCAGGGCATCCGCCCGGCGGTGAACGTCGGCCTCTCGGTGTCGCGCGTCGGCTCGGCGGCGCAGACCAAGGCGATGAAGAAGGTCGCCGGCAAGATCAAGGGCGAGCTGGCGCAGTACCGCGAGATGGCGGCGTTCGCCCAGTTCGGCTCGGACCTCGACGCCTCGACCCAGAAGCTGCTCAACCGCGGCTCGCGCCTGACCGAACTCCTGAAGCAGCCGCAATTCTCGCCGCTGAAGATGGAGGAGCAGGTCGCGGTGATCTACGCCGGCGTCAACGGCTACCTCGATCCGATCCCGGTCAACCGGGTGCGCGCCTTCGAGGACGGCCTGCTGGCACTCCTGCGCGGCAAGCACAGCGACATCCTGGAGGCGATCCGCTCGTCCAAGGACCTGTCCGACGACACCGGCGCCAAGCTGAAGAGCGTGGTCGACGGTTACGCCAAGTCGTTCCAGTAAGCATCGCGGCTCTGAGCCTCCAGGGAGAGACGAGGACCCGATGGCGAGTCTGAAGGACCTGCGCAACCGCATCGCCTCGGTGAAGGCGACGCAGAAGATCACCAAGGCGATGCAGATGGTCGCCGCCGCCAAGCTGCGCCGGGCGCAGTCGGCGGCGGAGAACGCCCGGCCCTACGCCGAGCGGATGGCGCAGGTGCTCGGCAATCTCGCCGCCAACCTGACCCCCGGGGCGGACACGCCCCGGCTGCTCTCCGGCACCGGCCAGGACCGCACCCACCTGCTCCTCGTCTGCACGGCGGAGCGGGGCCTGTGCGGCGCCTTCAACTCCTCGATCGCGCGCCTCGCGCGCGATCACGCCCGCCGGCTGATGGCCGAGGGCAAGACCGTCAAGATCATCTGCGTCGGCAAGAAGGGCAACGACATCCTGCGTCGCCAGTTCCGCGACCAGATCATCGAGGTGGTCGACCTGCGCGGCGCCCGCCAGCTCGGCTTCGAGCACGCCGAGGGCATCGCCCAGAACCTGCTCCGGCGGTTCGAGGCGGGCGAGTTCGACGTCGCGACGCTGTTCTACTCGCGGTTCCGCTCGGTGATCCTCCAGATCCCGACGGCGCAGCAGATCATCCCGGCCGAGATCGCGCCTGCGGCGGAGCAGACCTCCTCCGACGCGGTCTACGACTACGAGCCCGGCGAGGCCGAGATCCTCGCCTCCCTGCTGCCGAAGAACCTGACGGTCCAGATCCTCCGGGCCCTCCTGGAGAACGCGGCCTCGGAGCAGGGCGCGCGGATGGGCGCGATGGACAGCGCCACCCGCAACGCCGGCGAGATGATCAAGAAGCAGACCCAGATCTACAACCGCACGCGGCAGGCGATGATCACGAAGGAACTGATCGAGATCATCTCGGGCGCCGAAGCGCTCTGACCGCACGCAACAGGGATTGGACACCATGGCGAACACTGCTGCTCCCGGCGCCGGCTCGAACAAGGTCGGCCACATCACCCAGGTCATCGGCGCCGTCGTCGACGTGCAGTTCGAGGGCCACCTGCCCGAGATCCTGAACGCCCTCGAGACCCAGAACCAGGGCAACCGGCTGGTGCTCGAAGTCGCCATGCAGCTCGGCGAGAACACCGTCCGCTGCATCGCGATGGACACCTCTGAGGGCCTCGTGCGCGGCCAGGAGGTCACCGACACCGGCGCGCCGATCAAGGTGCCGGTCGGCGCCAACACCCTCGGCCGCATCATGAACGTCATCGGCGAGCCAATCGACGAGGCCGGCGAGATCAAGTCCGAGTCGCTGCGCGCCATCCACCAGCCGGCCCCGTCCTACGCCGAGCAGTCGACCGAGGCCCAGATCCTCGTCACCGGCATCAAGGTCGTGGACCTGCTCGCCCCCTACGCCAAGGGTGGCAAGATCGGCCTGTTCGGCGGCGCCGGCGTCGGCAAGACCGTGCTGATCATGGAGCTGATCAACAACATCGCGAAGGCCCACTCGGGCTACTCGGTGTTCGCCGGCGTCGGTGAGCGCACCCGCGAGGGCAACGACCTCTACCACGAGATGATCGAGTCCAAGGTCAACATGGACCCGAAGGAGCACGGCTCCGCCGAGGGCTCCAAGTGCGCCCTGGTCTACGGCCAGATGAACGAGCCCCCGGGCGCCCGCGCCCGCGTCGCGCTCACCGGCCTCACCGTCGCCGAGCATTTCCGGGACGAGGGCCAGGACGTGCTGTTCTTCGTCGACAACATCTTCCGCTTCACCCAGGCCGGCTCGGAAGTGTCGGCGCTGCTCGGCCGCATCCCCTCGGCGGTGGGCTACCAGCCGACGCTCGCCACCGACATGGGCGCCCTCCAGGAGCGCATCACCACCACCAACAAGGGCTCGATCACCTCGGTCCAGGCGATCTACGTCCCGGCCGACGACCTGACCGACCCGGCGCCCGCCACCTCGTTCGCCCACCTCGACGCCACGACCGTGCTGTCGCGCTCGATCGCCGAGAAGGGCATCTACCCGGCGGTGGACCCGCTCGACTCGACCTCGCGCATGCTGTCGCCGACCGTGCTCGGCGAGGAGCACTACACCGTCGCCCGCCGCGTCCAGCAGGTGCTCCAGCGCTACAAGGCGCTCCAGGACATCATCGCGATCCTCGGCATGGACGAGCTGTCGGAAGAGGACAAGCTGACGGTCGCCCGCGCCCGCAAGATCGAGCGCTTCCTGAGCCAGCCGTTCCACGTCGCCGAGATCTTCACCGGCTCGCCGGGCAAGCTCGTGGCGCTCGAGGACACGATCAAGGGCTTCAAGGGCCTCGTCGACGGCGAGTACGACCACCTCCCCGAGGCGGCCTTCTACATGGTCGGCTCGATCGAGGAGGCCAAGGAGAAGGCCCAGAAGCTCGCCGCCGCGGCGTAAGCTTCCTTCCCATCACCGGAGCGGGACGCCGACGTCCCGCTCCGCGTCCATCGCCTGAACCCGGGACCGACTTCTCGCCATGGCCACCTTCCAGTTCGACCTCGTCGGCCCCGAGCGGGTGCTGTATTCCGGTCAGGTCGATGCCGTTCAGCTCCCCGGCTCCGAGGGCGAGATGACGGTACTGCCCGGGCACGCCCCGGTGCTGACCACCCTCAAGACCGGCGTCCTCGTCATCACCGAGGGTCCGCAGCACGGCAAGCGGGTGCTGGTCCGCGGCGGCTTCGCCGAGATCAACGCCACCTCGCTCACCGTCATCGCCGAGCGTGCCACCCCGGTCGAGGAACTCACCCCCGCGATCATCGATCGCGACATCGAGGCGGCCGAGCTGCAGTACGACGCCACCGACGACTACGACAAGCGCCGCGAGATCGAGGGCCACATCGCCCAGTTGCGCGAGTCGAAGGTCACGCTGAGCTTCTGATCGTTCGACTTTTGTTGTTCATCATGGACGGCGGCGGGGACGATGTTCCCGCCGCCGTTCTGCTTCGTGGCCGGCGATGACCGCCCGTCTCATACGAAATCTGGACGATCAGTTCCGGACATCGTATCACCTGCCAAATCCGGCCTTCACCCGATCGCCGGCGTGCCGCGATCATTGAACAGGACGTAGTTCGGCGGAACGTTGCGGAAGCCGTCCCGCGTGGGAGCGGACGGGGCGACGGCATCGATCCGTCCGCTGTCCCGGTCGTAGTCGATGCGCAGCACCGTCCCGAAGTAATGCGACAGCACGGCCGCGTACGCGTCATAGAATTCGGGCATGATCTCGATCTGAAGCACGCGCGGCGGACGCTCGGCGAACAACCTCCGGGCTCCGGCGATGAAATCCAGCTCGCTGCCCTCGATGTCGGCCTTGATGTAATCGAACCGTGCCGAGGGGAAGAGCAGATCGGCGGTCGTGACGTCGACCTCGATCTCTCGAAGCGTCGCGCCGAAGACGGCACGGTGGATGGCGACCACCTCCGGCTTGAGCGTGTGGCCCTGGTCGTGGCTCTGGGAGACGATCATCCGGGCCCGGCCCGGCGCGGCGCCGACCGCGACGGGGTGGACGGCGAAACGGTCTCCCTCGAATGGCCGGAGACGTGCGCTGAGATCGGGATGCGGCTCGACCGCATCGACGTGGGCGGCTCCCAAATTCAGGTAATGAAGCGAATTGTATCCGATGTTGGCGCCGAGATCCAGGACGCGATCCCCCGCCCGCATGAAACGTCTCGCGATCGCCACGTCGATGTCGTCGATGCCCGCAGACGAGTTTTTCAGATACATCCGACCGTGTTTGGTGCGCGGGTCCAGTCGGATCTGATGATCTCCGATGGTGACGATTTTGATCTCGCTGGATGCGCCCATGCTGTGTTCTCCGTCCCAGCCGGCCTCGGGCGGATCTCTAACGAACCGCGCTCGGAATTGCTATTCCAGGTTGCGCAGGGTGGCCGGGAATCCCTCTGCCCCGCGGTCGGGTTCCCCGCGGGCGGAAGGGGAGGCCGGTGTCCGGCCGCCCTCGCGTCGGGATGGGCGAACCCGGCGTCGGCCCTTCGTGCGATGCGGCCTCACGGCCCCTCCGGCCGGTGGTGCACCACCGCGAAGCCCTCGTCCGGTGCCGGCGGCACGAAGTAGCTCGTGAACAGATCGAACTGCTCGTCTCTCACCGCGAATTCGTGCCGGCCCTCCGTGTTGCGCCGCCGCAGCCGCGACTTGCAGACCTCGTCCGGGACGTCGAGGTAGTGGAGCCGGTGGGCGACGCCGGCGTCCTGGAACAGCGAGCGCATCCAGGCCCGGCTTCCCGGCGTGTTGGCGGGGAAATCCAGAACCACCGACAGGCCCGCCCTGAGCACCGCGACCAGATGGGGACCCATCACGCTGCGCAGGCGGCCGGAGTTCCGCACGTAGTCGGCGAGAGAATTCTGTTCGCCCGGGTAGAGGCCGGCCAGCCAGGGATCTTCCCGGACCAGGATGGTGCGGGAGTCGGCGCCGAGGCGCGCGGCCAGCGTCGATTTTCCAGCCGCGATCTTGCCGCACACGAGATGCAGCACCGTGTCGGTGACGGACATGAAGGGAGACTCCTGACGCGCCGAGGGCGCCTGCGTGTTCACTAGGACGTGCGACCGAACCCGGCCCGAGCGATCAGGCCGGACGCGTAATTCGGCGGGTGGCCGCGACGTCGATGGTGCGAACACGGTGGGTCATGCGGTCATGGTGCTCGGCGCCGGACCCAGCGTCAAGTCCGTCGTCTCACGCCTCGTCCCGCAGCACCCGGCGGATGATTTTTCCCGTGGTGGTGAGCGGCAGGCCCGCCCGGAATGCGATCTCGCGCGGGTATTCGTGCGCCGACAGCCGCGTGCGCACGAAGCCCTGGATCTCCTCTGCGAGGCGAGGGGAGGGGGCGTAGCCCGGCCGCAGCACCACGAACGCCTTGACGATCTCGGTCCGAACCGGATCGGGCTTGCCCACCGCCGCCGCCAGCGCCACCGCCGGATGGCGCAGCAGGCAATCCTCGATCTCGCCGGGACCGATGCGGTAGCCCGAGGAGGTGATGACGTCGTCGTCGCGGCCGACGAAGTGGACGTAGCCGTCCGCGTCGATCCGGCCCTGGTCGCCGGTGGTCATCCAGTCGCCGAGGAACTTGCGCTCGGTCGCCGCCGGGTCGTTCCAGTAGCGCAGGAACATCACCGGGTCGGGCCGCGCCACCGCGATCTGACCGGTCTCGTCAGTCGCGGCCTCGCTGCCGTCCGGGCGGATGACCGCGACCCGGTGGCCCGGCACCGGCTTGCCGGTCGAGCCGGCGCGGGCGACGCCGAGCGCCGCGCAGGAGGCGAGCACGAGATTGCACTCGGTCTGGCCGTAGGCCTCGTTGACGGTGAGGCCGAGCGCCTCCCGGGCCCAGTCGAAGGTCTCGGCGCCGAGCATCTCGCCGGCCGAGGCGAGGCCGCGCAGGGCCGAGAGGTCGTGGCGCCCGCGCGGATTCTCGACCGTGCGCAGCATCCTGAGCGCCGTCGGCGGCACGAAGGCGTTGGCGACCCGCAGGTCCGCCATCAGCCGGAACGCCTCCTCGGGATCGAACTTCTCCGCCTTGCGCGCCACCACCGCGACGCCGTGGTGCAGGCTCGGCAGCAGGGCGTTGAGCAGGCCCCCGGCCCAGGCCCAGTCCGCCGGGGTCCACATCCGGTCGCCGGGCCGCGGCATGAACTCGTGCATCATGTCGAAGCCCGGCAGGTGGCCGAGCAGGACGCGGTGGCCGTGCAGCGCCCCCTTCGGCGCCCCCGTGGTGCCGGAGGTGTAGATCATCAGCGCCGGGTCGTCGGCGCGGGTGTCGACCGGCGTGAAGGCGTCGGAGGCGCGCTCCAGCAGCGCCGGCCAGTGCAGGGCCGGCCAGTCCCCGGCGCCCTCCGGCGGTCCCTCGGTGGAGACCACCACCGACAGGGTGGGCAGGTCGTCGCGCAGGGGGGCGACCTTGGCGAGGCCCGCCGCATGGGTGACGAGGCCCTTCGCGCCGGCGTCGCCGAGCCGGTGGCGCAGCCCTTCCGGGCCGAACACCACCGCGAGCGGCAGCGCCACCGCGCCGAGCTTGTAGATCGCGAGGTGAGCCACCACCACGGCAGGCGATTGCGGCAGCAGCACCGCCACCCGGTCGCCGATGCCGATGCCGTGGGCGCGCAGGGCGTTGGCGAGGCGGTTCGACGCCGCGCGCAGGGCGGCGTAGCTCCAGGTCTCGACCCGGCCGTCGCCTCCGACGTCGAGGATCGCCGGCCGGTCGGGATCGATCTCCGCCCAGTGGTCGCAGACGTCGACCGCGATGTTGAAGCGCTCGGGAATCGCCCAGCGGAAGCCGGCGACGAGGCTGTCGTAATCCGGCGCCGGCAGCGGGCGGAGCGGCGCGGTCACGCCTCGCGCGGCGGGAACCCGCCCTCGAACACGAGGTCGGACAGCGGCTTGCGGCCGTTCGGGGTCTCGCGGCCGCGCTGCTCCTCCGAAAGGCTCGCCGGGTCGGCCTTGCGGCCGATGGCGTAGACCGCCTCGATCCGGTAACCCTCGGGCACGTTCAGCGCCACGAAGGCGCGGTCGTAGTCGAACCCGACCATGCCGTGCGCGTGCCAGCCCATCCGGATCGCCTGGAGCTGGAGCAGCGCCGAGGCGGTGCCGGCATCGAAGGAGTGGGTGCGCGACGGCTTCACCTCGCCCGCCGGGGTCGTCATGGTCGAGCTCGACACGAGGTAGACGATCGCGGCGGTGTCCTTGACCCATTTCTGGTTGCCCGGCACCAGCAGGTCGAAGAACTTGTCCCAGTGCATCGTGTCGCGCCGGGCGTGCAGGAACCGCCAGGGCTGCGAGTTGTAGGACGACGGTGCCCAGCGCGCCGCCTCCAGGATGGTCAGCAGGTCGGCGTCAGGGATCGTCTCGCCGGTGAAGGCGCGCGGCGAGAACCGTTCGAGGAACAGCGGGTCGATCGGATGGTCGGCCGTGCGGCCGTTGGCTGTCGTCATGGGAGCCTCCACAATCCGCCCGTCCTGCCAGCCCGCCGCGCCATTGTCACGCTGTGCCGGAGCAGGGCAGTCCGGCGTCCGGCCCGGCCCGCCGTCACCGAAATCCCACAGCGCGCCACGATCGACGCCGGCCGCGGCGACCTCCCGGAAAATGCCGCAAACCGGGACCATTCGCTGGGGTGTCGCGCCGACGAGGCGTCACGGGGCCGCGATCGCCGGCCTTCGCGTTCTGTTCACCTCATCTTTGGCGGTTCGTTAAGCAAGCCACCGCTAACCTGCGCAGACTTGTTTGGGAGATCCAGCGTGCGCGTTTCGACCACTTTCGGCCTCTCGCGCCTCGGCGCCTGCGCGGCGCTGGCGGCCGCGATCGTCACCCTCGCTCCCCAAGCCGCCTCGGCCCGCGACAATGTCGGTGCCGCGATCATCGGCGGGGCCGCGGCCGGCGTGCTCGGCGGCGTCGCCGCCGGCGCGCTCATGAACGCGCAGCCCGCGCCGCCGCCCCCGCCGCCCTACGGTCCGCCGCCGCCGCGCCGGGTCTACGTCGAGGAGCCGGTCGAGACGGTCTATGTCCGCCCGCGGCGCGGGCCGATCTGCCACTTCGAGCGCCGCAAGGTGTGGCTCGACGACGAGTCGTTCGTCTACAAGCGCGTCGAGGTCTGCGAGTAGGATCGACCGGACAAGGCCGGCACGTCTGTTGTCGGCGAACGCCTGATACGAAATCCGTATCCAAGCCCGCGCGGCGCGTGAGCGAAGCCGGTTTCCGCATCGCGAAGCGGTTGCGCAGGGATCGCCGAGCGATCATTCGGAAACCGTATCCTCAGCCCGCGCGGCAACTGAGCGAAGCCGAAATCCGCATCGCGAAGCGATCCCGCAGGGATCGCCTGAAGCGATCGATCGGATTTCGTATGAAACGCGCGGACCCCCAACCCTCCCCCGCAGAGGGCACGACTGTCCGGGGTAATTTCCTTGTAGAATCAAGCGCGGGATCCCCTCTCCCACTCGGGAGAGGGGAGACGAGCCCCTTGTTGTCCCCGGGCAGCCCTGCCGCAGAGGGGGGAGGGTCGGGCGCCGGAGCGGTGCGGGCTCAGCGATGTCAGGCGGTCGTCATGACGCGACTGCGTCGGGCGTGGGCCTCAGGCCCGCGCCTCCTTCACGAGAAGCCAGTCCTCCACCACCAGGGCGTCGAGGCCGGTGGTGTAGAACATCAGGATCGCGTCCTCCGCGCTGTGGAGGATCGGCTTGCCCATCACGTTGAAGCTGGTGTTGAGCAGGATCGGCACGCCGGTCCGCTCGGCGAAGGCCGCGATCAGCGCGGCATAGGCCGGGTTGCGCTCCGCCGTCACGCTCTGCAGCCGCCCGGTGCCGTCCTCGTGCACCACTGCCGGCACGCGCTCGCGCACCGCCTCGCGCCAGACCAGGGTCCGCTCCATGTAGGGGCTGTCCTGGTAATCCTCGAACCAGTCCGGGCCGGCCTCGGCGAGGATCGACGGCGCGAACGGGCGGAACGCCTCGCGGTACTTCACCTTGGCGTTGAGAGCCGCCTTGGCGTCGGCCGGCCGCGGGTCGGCGAGGATCGAGCGGTTGCCGAGCGCGCGGGGCCCGAACTCGGCCCGCCCCTGGACCCAGCCGACGAGGCCGCCCGCCGCCAGGATGTCGGCGGCCGCCCGCGTCACGCCGTCATGGCCGAGCCGCTGCAGGCGCGGCTCCCAGGCGGTCATGCGCTCGAACGGCTCGGTCGAGACCCGGGCGCCGAGATAGGGCGAGGCGAGGCGGCCGGGCCCGGTCCAGCCGGGATGGTCCTCGGCGTAGGCGAGCCAGGCGGCGCCGAGCGCGTTGCCGTCGTCGGCCGGCGCCGAGGGAACGTGCAGGCGCCGGTAGCCGCTGCGGCCGAGGATCCTGCCGTTGTAGGACGAGTTGAGCGCGCAGCCGCCGGTGACGACGAGGTTGTCGCCCGGCGCCAGCCGCTCGGCCTCGGCGAGGAGCACGTCCATCATCTCGGCGAAGGCCGCCTGTCCGCAGGCCGAGAGGTCGGCCCAGCCCACGTCTCCCGCATCGGCCGGCCGGCGGGCGAGGATCTCCGCCACCGTGTCCCGGACCGTCGCGGCGTCGGCGAAGCGCAGGCGCCCGCCCTCGACCCGGTAGAGCCGGCGCAGCAGCGCCATCAGGTCGGGATCGACCCGGCCGTAGGGCGCCAGCCCCATGATCTTCCATTCCTCGCCCTTGCTCTGGTCGAAGCCGGCGAGATCGGTGACGAGACCGAAGAAGAACCCGATCGATTCCCGGCCGCGATGGCGCTTCACCTCGCGCAGGCGGCCCGCCTCCAGGCGGTAGAGCGCCGCGGCGCCGGTCTCGCCCATGCCGTCGACCACGAGGCAGGTCGCGTCCCGGAACGGGCTGCCCCAGCAGCCGTAGGCGGCATGGGTGAGGTGGTGGGGGTAGCGGCGCGGACCGCTGACCCTGGCCTCTCCGCCGAAGGCCCGGTCGAGGCCGAGCAGGGTGCCGTAGCCGGCCCGTGCCTGGGCGAGCGCCAGCTCGGCGATCAGCACCCGCTCGGTCCGCTCCGGCACCAGCGAGCGGTTGAGCACCGGCGCGTGCCCGGTGAGAGAGGGGAGATCGAAGGCGCCCGCCGCCGCGCTGCCCTTGAGGAAGTCGCCGTATTCCGGCCCCCAGGTGGTGGCGACCACGACCTCGCACGCCGCCGGCAGGTGAGCCCTGAGCAGGCCGGCCATCCGGGGTGCCGAATCCGGCTCGCAGTTCGGGGCGCGCTTGTACTGGAGGTAACGCTCCGTGGCCTCGGCGAAGATCACCTCGCCGTCCGGCCCGACCAGCGCCAGGGCGGGGTCGTGGAAGGTCGTGGCGAGGCCGAGATAGTAGCGCGGGAGGGCCGGTGCGGAGCTCATGGACCGGCCTCTACCAGCCCGCACCGCCCGCGTCACACCGCGATGCGTTGCAAACCGGCATCGGCGGCGGCCGGCCGCATCGGTGGACGTTCGGGATGGGGCGCGTCGACCGGCGCCGATATGCTAACCGAATCAACGACACCCGCGCGAGGCGAGGCGGACGACGACGGTGCGCGACATCCTGACCGCCCTGGCGGCCCTCGTGATCCTGATCCTGGCCGCCGCCCTGGCGGTGCCGCCCCTCGTTCCCTGGGAGAGCTATCGCGGCACCGTCGACGCGGCGCTGAGCCGCTCCCTCGGCCTGGAGGTGCGGACCGAGGGGCGCCTCGGGGTCCGCCTGCTGCCGCTGCCGCGGCTGCGGGCCGACCGGCTCGTGCTCGCTGCCGGTCCGGGGCAGCGTCTCCTCGATGCGCGCATCCTCAGGGCCGAGATCGCCCTGACGCCGCTCCTGTCGGGCGAGATCCGCTTCACCGAGGCGCGCATCGGCCGGGCCGAGGTGCGGCTGCCGGTCACCGAGTCGGGCGCCCTGGTCCTGCCCGCCGGTCTCGCCGACGGGCCCGGCCGCCGCGACCTCGCGGTCGAGGATCTGCGCATCGGGCAACTCCTCGTCACCACCACCGTGCCGGCGACCGGGCGCACCGACCAGATCTCGGCCGAGAATGTGGGCTTGTCGGCGCCCGCCCTCGCCGGGCCGTGGCGGGTCGAGGGCAGCCATAGGGCGGTGCCGTTCCGTCTCGTCACCGGGACGCCCGGGCCGGACGGCGCCGTGCCGGCCAAGCTCAGCGCCGGCGGCGACACCGCGCCGCGGCTCGAAGTCGACGCCCGCCTGACCCTCGCGGGCGCCGGACGGGTGCCGGAGGCCACCGGCACCGCGAAGCTCGTGGTCGGCCCGCCGGCCCAGGCGGCCGGGGCCGACCTGCCGTTCTCGATCCAGGGCAGCTTCAAGGCGCGCGGGCGCATCGCGGCCTTCGACACCCTCGCCCTCGAGGTCGATGGCGGCGGCGCGCCGCTGCGCCTCACCGGCCGCGGCAGCCTCGACCTCCCCGCGGCGACGGCCTCCCTCACCCTGGAGGCCCGGCGCCTCGACCTCGATGCGTTCCTGCTCGGGCCGGCCGGCCGCTCGCTCCTCGCCGGCGAGCCCGGCCGCCTCGCCGCCCGCCTGCCGGGCACCCTCTCCCTCGACGTCGCGGTGGAGAGCGCCACCCTGGCCCTCGGCGAATGGACCGGCTTGGCCCTCGGCGCCACCCTGTCGCCGACCGGGGCGCTGTCGCTGCGCCGGCTCGACGCGACCGCGCCCGGCGGGGTCCGCCTCGGCCTCGGCGGCGACCTCAGCCCCGGCGGCAGCTTCGCCGGCCGGGCGGCGGTGACCGCACCGGCCTCCGACCGCCTCGCCCGGCTGCTCGACCGGGTCGGGCTCGGCGGCCCGTTCCTGCGCCTCCTCGACGGCCGGCCGGTCTCGGCCTCCGCCGACATCACGGCGGCGCCGCCGGTCCTGTCGCTGCGCAACGCCCGCCTCAGCCTCGGCGAGGCACGGGTCACCGGCAACGCCCGCTACGCGGCCGCGGGGCCGGACTCGGTCCGGCCGCGCTTCGACGCCCAGATCGCCGCCGAGGGGCTCGACATCGCCGAACTGCCGTCCCTGCGCGGCGGCCTCGACGCGCTCCAGGGCCACGATGTCGGCCTGACCCTGATCGCCCGGGACCTGCGCTACGGCCCGGCCGGGCCGCGCACCGGCGAGATCGCCGCGAGCCTGCAATCGGAAGGAACGGCTCTGCGGGTCGACAGCCTGGAGATCCGCGACCTCGCCGGTGCCCGGGCGAGCCTGTCGGGCCGCATTGCCGCCGACGGGGCCGGCCGCATCGTCGGGCGGGTGGCCGCCCCGGTCGCCGCGCCGCTGATCGACCTTCTCCAGAGCACCCTGGTCGCCGAGGCGCGGGCGCTGCCGGACTTCCTGCGCCGCGGCCCGGTCGCCCTCGACGTGACGGTGGAGCGCGAGCCGGGCGGCGACGAGCCGCGGCTGCGCAGCCAGGCCCGCGGCACCGCCGCCGGCGGGCAGGCCGGCCTCGCCCTGGTGACCCGCGCCGGTCAGATCGACAGCCTCGACGCCCGGCTCGACGGCGTGGCCTCGGGCCTGTGGCTCGCCCGCCCGGGCGATGCGGCCCTCGCCCGGCCGGCGCGCCTGCACCTCGCCGGACAGCGCCGGACCGGCGCGGACGGCGCCGGCCGGGCGCTCGGCCTGACGCTGGAGGCCGAGATCGGCGGAGTCATCGTGACCACCGCCCGGCCGCTGGTCGTCGCCCCCGGCGAGTCACTGCCGCAGGAGGGCGAGATCGCCCTGGCGACCGCGGACCTCACCCCCTTCGCCGGCTATCTCGGACGCGGCGCCCTGGGGGCCGGTACGGCGGGAGCGGTGCCGGCCTGGATGAGCGTCGCCTTCGGCCGAACCGGCGAGCTGCCGCGCCTGACCCTCGCCGGCTCCGTCGCCGGCAGCGGCGTCGAGGGCGCCCTGCTGCGCGGCACGGACGGCCGGTTCGGCGGCGACCTCCGGCTCGACCGGCTCTCGCTGCCCTGGCTCGCCGGGGCCCTGGTCCTGTCCGACGGCGCCGGGCCGGCCGGCAGCGCCCCCTGGTCGGGCGCGGCGTTCGGCCCGGCGCCGGCGGCGCCCTTCGGTTTCGGTCTCGGCCTCGCGGTGCGCCGGCTCGATCTCGGCCGCGGCCTCGCCGCGGCGGAAGCCCGCTTCGGCCTCGCCCTCGGGCCGGAGGGCCTGTCGCTGCGCGACCTTCAGGCGGATCTCGCCGGCGGCCGGATCACCGGCACCGCGACCCTGGCGCGCCTGGGCGAGCAGGCGACCGTCTCGGGGCAGGGGGCGCTGGCCGGTGCGGGGCTCGCGGCGATCACCGGCGGCGGACCCGCCGGCACCCTCGGCGCGCGGCTGCGCTTCGGTGCCGCCGGAACGACCCCGGCCGGGCTGATCGCCAATCTCGCCGGCAGCGGCGAGATCACCCTCGGCGACCTGACCCTTCCTGGGCTCGACCCGGAGGCGCCGGAACGGGCCGTCGTCCGGTTGCTGGCCGAGGACGACCCGTTGCGCACGGGACGGGTCGAGCGGGTGCTGGCGGAGGAGTTCGACCGCGGCCCGATGCGGATCGCCGGACCGGTCACCGTCGCGGCCGCCCTGGTCGGCGGCGTGCTGCGCACGAGCAGCCTCACTCTCGATCCCGGCCCGGCGGCGTGGAGCGGCGGCGTGCTCGCCGACCTGCGCAGCCTGCGCCTCGAGGCCCGCGGCACCCTCACCTCCGCGCGCGCCCCCCGGGCCTGGACCGGGCCGGCGCCGCTGATCGGCCTCGCCGTCGTCGGACCCCTCGCACGGCCCGCCCGGGAGATCGACGCGGCCCCGCTCACCAACCTTCTCGCCGCGGTGGTGCTCCAGCGCGAACTCGACAAGATCGAGACCGTCGAGGCCGACCGCAACGAGCTCTCCCGCCGCCGCAGCCGCCTGGAGATGGACCGCGCCCGGGCCGCCTGGGAGGCCGACCGCCTGCGACGGCAGGCGGAGGAGCTTCGACTGAAGGCGGCGCAGGAGGCCGAGGCGGCGCGCCGGGCGCGCCAGATCGCCGAGGACGAGGCCCGCCGCCGGACCGAGGACGCCGCCTCGGTGCCGGGGGCGGCGCCCGAGGCACCCTGACCGCGCCGAGGAGGTGGCAAGGGCGGTCACCGGGGTTGCGGAACCTGCGACCCGACAGGAGGCCACCGGGCGGCCGGCATCGGGGATTGCACGGCCTTCGAGCGTTCCGGTTAGCGGAACCGTAGGAGGCGCGGCGCAAGGTGGGGCGCTTCCCCGGAACCGCCCCGATGATCGCGACCCCGACCTTCCCGGACCTCTCCGCCCTCGTGGTCGACGAGAGCCTGTACATCCGGCGCATCGTGCGGGACATGCTGATGCGCGTCGGCATCAAGCGGGTGCTGGAGGCGCCGGACGGGGCCGAGGCCCTCGGCGTGCTGGCGGAGAGCAAGCCCGACCTCGTGGTGCTGGACTGGGACCTCGCGATCCTGTCCGGCGAGGAGTTCATCCGGCTCGCCCGCACCCCGGCCACCTCGCCGGCCCCGACCGTGCCGATCATCCTGATGCTGGCCCAGCCTCGCAGGAACGTGGTCGACCGCGCGGTGGCGCTCGGCGTCAACGAGGTCATCGCCAAGCCGTTCTCGCCCAAGACCCTGTGGTCGCGGCTCGACGAGGTCATCAACCGGCCGCGGCCGTTCTCCCAGGTCAAGAGCCTGCTGCGGCCCCAGCCCCGCCTCGCCGCCGCGATCATCCAGAAGGTGGCGTGACGGGGACTTCGGGCGATGTCCGAAATCGTCACGCCGGCCCGTGCGGCGCGGGGCGGGCCCACGTGCTCCCGAGCCGGGCCGCCTCGCCGCCGCGTCCGCGAGGCCGTTGCCGGGTGTTCGTCGGGTCGTCGCTCGACCACGCCCGGTCGCGGTCAGCGGTGGGTTCCGCGGCCCGCGGCGCGATCACAGCTTTGCGTTCCGCCGCGACCCACGTAAGCTCACTCCCATCAAGGGTTTGCCCGTGCCCTTCCACGGGTCGCTCGAGGATGTCGGCGCTGCCGATGAGGAATGAGATCGTCGCCCCCGGTCCGGCGCGCGCCGCGGAACGGGCGGAATCAGCGCGCCAGACCGCCCCTCCCCCAGGGGACACTCCCGGATCGGGCCCGCACGGCCCCTCGGCCCTCGGCCCGGAGGGTGCCGCGCCGCGCCGCGTCGGACCGCACGCGGCCCGGCCGGCACCCGCCCCGCGCCCGGGGCCGGGATGGCGGCGCGCCTACGCCGCCCTCGACCTCGGCACCAACAATTGCCGCCTGCTGATCGCGGAGCCTTCGCCCTACGGCTTTCGCGTCATCGACGCCTTCTCGCGCATCGTGCGCCTCGGCGAAGGGCTCGGCCGGGCCGACAGCCTCAGCGACGAGGCGATCGAGCGGACCATCGACGCCCTGGCGGTCTGCCGCGGCAAGATGCAGACCCGGGGGGTGTCCCGGGCCAAGATCATCGCCACCGAGGCGTGCCGGCTCGCCGTCAACGGCCCGGCCTTCGTCGAGCGGGTTCACCGGGAGGTCGGCCTCGACCTCGAAGTCGTCGACCGGCGCACCGAAGCCTATCTCGCCGTCACCGGCTGCGCCTCCCTCGCCGACCGCCACGCCGAGTCGGTGGTGATCTTCGACATCGGCGGCGGCTCGACCGAGATCGTCTGGCTCGACGGCAGCGCGGCGCTGGCCCGCAGCGCCGACCCGACCCGGCGGATCCGCGCCTGGGACTCGCTCCCGGTCGGGGTCGTGACCCTGGCGGAGCGCTACGGCGGCGCCAACGTCACGCGGACCGTGTTCGAGGCGATGGTCGAGGAGGTCGCCGACCGCCTGACCAAGTTCGCCCTCATCGCCGGGGCCGCCGCCGCCGCCCCGGCCTTCCACCTGCTCGGCACCTCCGGCACCGTGACGACGCTCGCGGCGATGCACCTGCGCCTGCCGCGCTACGACCGGCGCCGGATCGACGGGCTGTGGATGACCGACGACGAGGTGTCGGCGTCGATCGACCACCTTCTCGACACCCGGCTGGCCGAGCGCGCCCAGAACCCGTGCATCGGCCGCGACCGGGCCGACCTCGTGCTCGCCGGCTGCGCCATCCTTGAGGCGATCCGCCGGGCGTTCCCCTCGGACCGCCTGCGCATCGCCGACCGCGGCCTGCGCGAGGGCCTACTGATGAACATGATGCGGGAGGACGGCGTCTGGCGCCGGGGCGGGCGCTCGTCCTGATCCGGGCGTCGGATTGCCCGGTCCGAGGTCCGCGTCGACGCACGGCGCCGGGTGCAACCCGGCTCCATCGAACCATGACGCCGGGTGCAACCCGGCTCCATCGAACCATAACGCCGGGCGCGACCCGGCTCCATGCGCGTCCGAGCGGAGCGAGAGCCGAGTGAGCGGCGACGCGACGTGTCGCGCACGAACGCCGGCGCCTGAGGCCGAGCAGGGAACAAGGGCAATCGCTCCGAAGCGATGGCCCTGGGGCGGGGCGAAGGGCGCTTGCGGCGCGGGCGCCGCGGCCTCATGTGCTGCTCGAACGTCATCGAGCGAGGCAGGGACATGAGCGATCGGCGCGGCGGCGGCCAGCGGGGCGACCTGAAGCAGCGGGTGAAGACCGCCCGCGGGCGCACGGTCTCGTCCAAGCGCTGGCTGGAGCGGCAGCTCAACGACCCCTACGTCGCCCAGGCCAAGCGCGACGGCTACCGCTCCCGCGCCGCCTACAAGCTCCTCGAGATCGACGAGCGCTTCCACCTGCTCAAGCCCGGTCAGCGGGTGGTCGACCTCGGCGCCGCCCCGGGCGGCTGGTCGCAGGTCGCCGCCGCCAGGGTCGGCAGCCAGCCCGGCGCCGAGGCCGGGCGGCGCGGGCGGGTGGTCGGCATCGACCTCCTAGAGATCGAGCCGATGCCCGGGGTCGAGTTCGTCACCCTCGACTTCCTCGATCCCTCCGCCCCCGGCCTGCTCACCGAGATGCTCGGCGGTCCCGCCGACGTCGTGATGTCCGACATGGCCGCCAACGCCACCGGGCACAGGAAGACTGACCACCTGCGGATCATGGGGCTGGCCGAGACCGCCGCCGCCTTCGCCCGCGAGATCCTGGCTCCGGGCGGCGTCTACCTCGCCAAGGTGCTCCAGGGCGGCACCGAGGCCGGCCTGCTCGCCGACCTCAAGCGCGACTTCGCCGTGGTCCGCCACGTCAAGCCGGCGGCGAGCCGGGCGGATTCGAGCGAGCTCTACGTCCTCGCCACCGGCTATCGCGGCGCCCTCGACGGGGCCCCGGAGCCCGACGACGAGGCTCCCGCGGCGCCCGGCTGGACGCCGTGACGGCGCCGCTGGCGCCCGAGGCCGCGATCCGGCGCGCCGGTGAGTTGCTGCGGGAGGCGGGCTTCGTCGAGGTCGCCCGCGGCGCGCGCGCCGGCAGCCTCTACCTCGCCGGGCCGGACGGCGGCCAGATCCGCGTCGCCAGCCACCGCCGCACGCCGAAGCGGCGCAGGCAGTATCCGCAAGTGATGACCAGCGTCGTGATCGACGGCCCGGTCTCGGAAGCCGTCCTGCGCGAGCGAATCGCTACGGCGCTGCGGGACTATGCCGGCCGCCGTTCCGGCGGCGGGCATGACGCATGATGCGGTTCTCGGACGATGAGTTCCGAAAAACCGCATCGTCGGTCCGCGCTGCGTCCGAGCGAAGCCGATTCTCGCACCGCGTCAGGCGATGACGCAGGGATCGCCGAGCGATCGTATGATCGGGGATCTCGGCAGGGGTGCTCCGTGCACAACTCTGCTCCGCACCCGCGGCGCTGCGAGCCCGGGCAGCGCCTCGCCTCCCGGTGACGCAACCGGAATCCACCCGCCACCGAACCATCTCTGCGCGCACCGGTTGTTCCGGCACGACGACGCGGCGTTCCCGGAGGGGTCGGATGGCAGAGACGGAAGGGCGGAGCCTCACGCTTCAGGTCGCGAACGCCCGGTCCCAGGACGCGGGGCGCGGGATCGCCCGGCTCGGCCAGGACGCCCTGACCCAGCTCGGCCTGCGGGAGGGCGACGCCGTCGAGATCGTCGGCAAGCGCCACACCGCCGCGATCGCGGTCGGCCCCTACGAGGAGGACGAGGGCCTCAACCTCGTGCGCCTCGACGGGTTGCAGCGCGTCAATGCCGGCACGTCGAGCGGCGACCACGTCGAGATCCGCGCCGCCGAGATCCGCCCCGCGACCCGGATCGTCGTCGCCCCGGCCCAGAAGAACGTCCGGCTCCAGGGCTCGGGCGAAGCCCTGCGGCGCACGCTGCTGCGCCGGCCCCTGGTCGCCGGGGACGTGATCTCGACCTCGACCCAGTCTCGCGCCGCGCCCGATCCCCGGATCCCGCCCGAGCTGCGCCCGTATTTCGGCGGCCCGACCTACGGGTTGCAGGAAATCCGCCTCGTCGTGGTCACGACCCAGCCCCGCGGCATCGTCTTCGTCGCCGAGGGCACCGAGATCGAGTTGAGGCCGCTGTTCGAGGAGCCCAAGGACGGCCGGCGCGCCGACGTCACCTACGACGACATCGGCGGGCTCGGCGACACCGTCGACCAGATCCGCGAGATGGTCGAGCTGCCCCTGCGCCATCCTGAGCTGTTCCAGCGCCTTGGCATCGACCCGCCCAAGGGCGTGCTGCTGCACGGACCGCCCGGCACCGGCAAGACGCGGCTCGCCCGCGCGGTGGCCAACGAGACCGAGGCGCGGTTCTTCCACATCGCCGGTCCCGAGATCATGGGCAGCCGCTACGGCGAGTCGGAGCAGCGCCTGCGCGAGGTGTTCCAGGAGGCGGCGCAGAACGCGCCCTCGATCATCTTCATCGACGAGATCGACTCGATCGCGCCCAAGCGCGAGCAGGTGACCGGCGAGGTCGAGCGGCGCATCGTCGCCCAGCTCCTCACCCTGATGGACGGGCTGGAGCCGCGCCAGAACATCGTGGTGATCGGCGCCACCAATCGCCGCGACGCCATCGACGAGGCTCTGCGCCGCCCCGGCCGCTTCGACCGCGAGATCATCATCGGCGTGCCCGACCAGCCCGGCCGGCGCGAGATCCTCGGCATCCACACCCGCGGCATGCCGCTCGCCGAGGACGTCGACCTCGACGCCATCGCCCGCACCACCTACGGCTTCGTCGGCGCCGACCTCGGGGCGCTGGCGCGCGAGGCAGCGATGGACGCGGTGCGCCGCATCCTGCCGGAGGTCAACCTGCGCGAGGGCATCCCGCCCGAGGTGCTGGAGGGGCTGAGCGTCCGGCGCGACGACTTCCTCGCGGCGATGAAGCGGATCCAACCCTCGGCCCTGCGCGAGATCATGATCCAGGTCCCGGACGTGACCTGGGACGATGTCGGGGGGCTGGCCGAGGCGCAGATGCGCCTGCGCGAGGGCGTCGAGCTGCCGCTTCGCACCCCCGAGGCGTTCCGGCGCATCGGCATCCGCCCGGCCAAGGGCTTCCTGCTGTTCGGCCCGCCCGGCACCGGCAAGACCCTGCTCGCCAAGGCGGTGGCGCGGGAGGCGGAGGCGAACTTCATCGCCACCAAGTCGTCCGACCTGCTGTCGAAATGGTACGGCGAATCCGAGCAGCAGGTGTCGCGGCTGTTCCAGCGCGCCCGGCAGGTCGCCCCGACGGTGATCTTCATCGACGAGATCGACAGCCTCGCCCCGGCGCGCGGCGGCGGCCTCGGCGAGCCGGCGGTGACCGAGCGGGTGGTCAACACCATCCTGGCGGAGATGGACGGGCTCGAGGAGCTTCAGGGCGTCGTCGTGATGGCGGCGACCAACCGGCCCAACCTGCTCGACCCGGCGCTGCTGCGCCCCGGCCGCTTCGACGAGCTCGTCTACGTGCCGGTCCCGGACGTGGCGGGCCGGCGCCGGATCCTGGCGATCCACACCCGCGACATGCCGCTCGGCGAGGATGTCGACCTCGACGCCATCGCCGAGCGCACCCAGCGGTTCACCGGCGCCGACCTGGAGGACCTCACCCGGCGGGCCGGCCTGCTGGCCCTGCGGGAATCCCTGGAGGCGACCCGGGTCGCGCGCCATCATTTCGAGCAGGCGGCGCGGGAGACCCGGCCCTCGGTCACGCCCGAGATGGAGCGGGAATACGAGGAGCTGCTGCGCACCCTGAAGCAGGAGGGTCCGCAGCGGCAGGCGATCGGCTTCCTGCCGCAACGCTGAGGCCGGACCGGCCGGTGGTCGCCGCGAGCGGCCGCCGGCCTCAGCCCGCCGCCCCGGCGTCGTCCGATCGCGCCGCGATCTCGTTGGCGTAGCGGGCGCGGGCGCTGCCGTTGGGCGTCGCGCCGCTGTTGCGGCACCAGTCGAGGAAGGCGTCGGGTTCGATCGTCACCCGGATGACGGCGACGCCGCTGCGCGACACCTCGCGCTCGACCTGCTCGGCCGAGGCGCGCCACGCCTCGAAGCTCGCGGGCAGGCGGTCGGAATCCTCCATCGCTTCCCGCAGCCGGGCGTAATCCCCGGCCCGGTACCACGCTATGCCGACACTGCGCGGACGTTCCACCTCAATACTCCTCCTGGACGCCCTCGAACCGCGCCACCTGCGCACGGTCGCGGAGCACGACGGCCCGCCCCGGAAATGTCTCGATCAGGGCAAGGTTCCGCGCGCGGCGGGTGCGGTTCCAGGTCAGGGCGAAGTGCAGGAAGGGCAGGTCGAGGCGCTCCGGGCAGCCGGGGGCCGCGTCCGGCCGCACCCGGCCGAAGCCGGTCGCGAGGCGGCGCAGGACCCGGCTCATCGTCAGCCGGGTCGGCAGGTCGAGGTAGATCAGGGTGTCGGCGCTCCGGAACCGGGGTGCGAGCGTGTCGCTGTAGTTGCCGTCGATGATCCAGGCGGGCAGGGCGGCGAGCCGCTCGACCTCGGCCCGGACGGCCTCCGGCGGCGCCGGCTGCCAGCCGGGGCGGTGATAGACCTGATCGAGGTGGAACACCGGCAGGCCGTGCCGCGCCCCGAGGCGCCGCGCCAGGGTGGACTTGCCGCTCCCGGGCGGCCCGAGCAGGAGGATGCGGCGCATGGGGCCATCCTCCCGGTCAGCGCATCGCCTCGCGCTGCGTCGCCGGTCCGCTGGCGCTCGCCCGGTGGACGAGGCCGTCGATCTGCTCGCGCTGGCGCCGGAACTCGATGAGGAGGCGGCCGTCGAGCTCGCGCCCGCGCGGCACCCGGATCTTCATCGGATCGACGAAATGGCCGTTGATGACCACCTCGTAGTGCAGGTGGGCGCCGGTGGAGAGGCCAGTGGAGCCGACATGGCCGACGACCTGCCCCTGGCGCACCCGCGCCCCGGCGGAGATGCCGCGGCCGAACCGCGACATGTGGTTGTAGGTGGTGACGTAGCCGTTGGCGTGCTGGATCTCGACCCGGCGGCCGTAGCCCGAATCCCACTCCGCCTTCAGCACCGTGCCGTTTCCGGCGGCGACGATCGGCGTGCCGATCCCCACCGACCAGTCGACGCCGGTATGCAGCTTGGCGTAGCCGAGCACCGGGTGGCGCCGGTAGCCGAAGCCCGAACTCATCGTGCCGTCGGCGACCGGCTTGCGGATCAGGAACTTCTTCAGCGAGCGGCCGGCCTCGTCGAAATACTCGATCGCGCCGTCGTCGGGGGACTGGAAGCGGTAGACCTTGCGCTGCTCGCCGCCGACCGTGAGCGAGGCCGACAGCAGGTCGGGATGCTCGGCGCCGCCGTTGGCCTCCTCGTCGTAGGTGTAGACGAGCTCGATGCTGTCGCCCGACGAGACCCGACGCTGGAAATCGACGTCGTAGCCGAAGATCCGCACCAGATCCTCGACGGTGCTGCGCGGCAGGTTGTGGCGCGCCGCGGTCTCGTACAGGCTGGCGTAGAGGCGGGCGCCGGTTCCCTCGTCGCCGTCGTCGTCGTCGGCCTGCGCCGCCACCTTGCGGGAGGCGCCCTCCTCCACCGGCGGAGCCACCGACACGAAGGCGCCGCGGTCGTTCATCGCCGCGATCGCCTCGACGCCGGACTCGCCGTACAGGATCGCCCGGGTGAGCTGGCGCGGATCGCCCGGTCTGGCGCCCGGGCCGATCTGGAGGCGCATCTGCTGGCCCTCGCCGATGCCGCCGGAGCGGGCGCGGGCGCCGAGCGCGGTGACGATGGCGCGGACCTGCTCGTCGAGAGCTCCGTTCGCCCGCAGCACCGCCTCCAGCGTCTCGCCGCGCCGGATCGCGACGTCGCGGTCCTCGACCAGCGGGTGCTCGCTCGGCCGGACCTCGTATTTCGGCAGGTCGGTGACGTTCTCGCGCATCACCCGGACTTCGATCGACTTGAACGGCCCGGAATCGCGCCCGAACTCGCTGCCTTCGAGCCCCGGCAGGGCCGGGATGCTGCGGAGCGCCCGCGACAGCAGCAGTTGCGGCGCGATCGGCAGCGCGGCGCGGCGGCCTGCCTCGGCGGCGAGGCGGCGCTCCTCCTCGATCTGCGCCGCCACGTCGTCGTCGCCGAGCGCCGGGGCGTCCGCCGGCACGGCGATCTCGGCGAGGTCGCGCTTGACCACCGAGACCTCGCCCTCGGTCGCGTCGGCGCCGGAGGAGGGATCGGGCGCGCGCTCGGTGCCGGGCTCGGCGAAGAACCGCATCGGGTCGAAGACCGGGATGTCGGTGGCGAGCAGGCCGGCGGTGGTCGAGAGGGCGGTGGCGATCCGCACGAAGGGCCGGATCTTGATGATCTCGCGCTCGCCCACCCGCAGGGTCACGGGGGCGCGGAAGCTCTGCTTGGCGACCGCGACCATCGGGTTGCGCACCAGCCGGTCGCCCTTGCGGGCGAGGTTGGCCCCACCGTCGCTCGGCTGCGGCCGGGCCGCCACCGCCACCGCCTGCGGCAGGTCGGCGAAGGTGACCTCGCCCTGGAGCGAGACCCAGATCGCCGCGCCGAGCAGCCCGGCTCCGGTCATGCCGGCGAGCACGCAGGCGGCGAGCCAGCGCAGGTTGACCTCGCGGCGGTCGGTCTGCGGCGACGCCTCGCCGAGAAGGTCGAGGGGCGGCTCGTGGCCGGGATCGGTCCGCGCCGCGCGCGCCGCAACGCCGGAGGACGCGGCGGGTTCGAGGCGAGCGCGCTTCACCATGGCTGCTGTGAGCACTCCTGACGGCCGCGCCGCACGACGCGAAAGCTTCCCACATCCGGCTGCTGCCGCGACATTGCTCAGCCGGCGCACCGGAATCAACCGCCGAACGCAGGAGCCGGGCCTCCGTCCCCGGCTCTCCGTCGTCAGCATGTCAGCATTAGGGCGGACCGGGAGCGCCGGACGCTCCACCGGCATCCTCGCCGGCTCGGCGTTTTCCTCCCCGGGACCGGCGACAGGCCGCAGACCGATGGATTATGCTGGCGCTGCACGATCCTGGCGATCCGCCGGGGCATCGTTCCGCCGGCCGCGCGCCTGGCGGAACGATGCGACACCATCGAGCCGGGCAGGACGGCGACCGCCGTTCCGCCGGGCATTCGACTTCCGGAGCCCATGATGACGCGTCTCCTCGCCGGCCTCGCGGCCCTGCTTCCGCTGCTGCCCCAGGCGGCCCTCGCCCATGCCGGCCATGGCGACCCGTCCGGTTTCGCGCAGGGGTTCGCGCATCCCCTCGGCGGGCCCGATCACCTGCTCGCCATGGTGGCGGTCGGGCTCCTGGCGTCCCTGCGGGGCGGGCGGGCCGTGTGGGCGGTGCCGCTCGCCTTCCTCGGCATGATGGCGCTCGGCGGTGCGGCCGGTGCGGGCGGCGTTCCGCTGCCCTTCGTCGAGGCCGGGATCGCGCTCTCGGTCGTCGCCTTCGGCCTCGCGGTCGGGTTCGGCGCCGGCCTTCCGGTGGCGGCGCTCGCTGTCCTGGTCGGCGCGTTCGCGGTGTTCCACGGTCACGCCCACGGCGCCGAGATGCCGCCCGGCGCCTCCGGCGTGACCTACGGTTTCGGCTTCCTCGCCGCCACGGCGCTGCTGCACGCCGCCGGCCTCGGCCTCGGCTGGGTCGCCGGCCGCAGCCTGTCGGCGCGCACCGCGCCCCTCGCCGGCGCGGCGGTGGCGCTCGCCGGGGTCGCGATCCTGGTCGGGGCGGTCTGACGCCCCGATACGGTTTCCGATTGATCGCTCGGCGATCCCTGCTGGATCGTGGCGATTGCTGCGCCATCGCTTCGCGATGCGGAAGCCGGCTTCGCTCAAGCGTGCGGAGCAAAGCTCCGCCGCGCGGGCTGGTGAGACGATGTCCGGAACTGATCGTCCGGAAATCGTATGACACCCTCCCGGCGGTCCGGCTCAATCCGGCCGCCGCGCCGTCACCCGCCAGCATCCGGCGGCGAGGCGCACCGGGCCGGACGGCGGCAGCGTCGCCCGGACGGCCTCGGCCGCCCGCTCGCGCAGGGGCTGGTCGAGGTCGCGCACCAGCCCGGAGACCGGCCCGACCGTGAGGATGAAGCGGGTCGCGTCCGCGGCGTCGTGGCCGAGTTGAAGCATCCGGTCGGTCCGCTCCGTCGCCACCCCGGCGAAGCCGACCCGCCGCAGCACCTGTTCGAGGCCGGCGATGTCGGCGAAGCGGAACGGTCCCGGGCCGCCGGGCGCCGGGGGCACCGGCTCAGGCACCACCGTCAGCACCGCCTCCCGCGGTCGTGCCACCCAAGGGTTCTCGGGCAGCCCGCGCCAGCACAGCAGGGCGAGCCGCCCGCCCGGGCGCAGGGCCCGCAGCAGGTTGGCGAAGGCCGCGGCGGTGTCGTCGAAGAACATCGTCCCGAACCGCGACAGCACGACGTCGCGATCCGCCGCGAAGGGGTGGATCTGGGCGTCGGCCTCCAGGAAGGTCAGGGCGGCGCCCTCCGGCGAGCCGGGGCGCTCCTGCGCCCGCTCGCGGGCCCGGGCCAGCATCGGCTGCGAGATGTCGACGCCGAGGACGTCGCCCCCGGAGCCGAGGCGCCCGGCGGCGATCAGCGCCGTCTCGCCGCAGCCGCAGCCGACATCGAGCACCCGGCCGCCGGGCGGCAGCGCCAGCCCGCCGAGGAAGGCGTCGGTGAGCGGCGCGAACACCGTGTCGAGTTCCGCCTGCATCCGGGCCCAGCGGGTGCCGACCTCGCCATTCCAGTACTCGCTCTGCGGGATTTCCTCGGGCATCGGGCGTCCCTCCGGTCGGATGCGCGCGCCCGAACGAGCGGTTCGGGACGTCATCTCATCGGCCCGCGCGGCGTTCGGGCGCGGCCGATTTCCGGTCAGCGTAGCACGAACCGCCCCGGCATGGACGCAGCCGCCGGCGGTTGGTCGGGCACGTCGCGCAGCCGGCGATCGGACGGGCGACGGGTACGATCGGCGGGGCGCCCCCGCATCGGCGTGCCCTATCTCTCCGGAGATCGTATCACCCCCGAGGATGCCCGATGACGAGGAACGCCGCCCTGTCCGGCCTCGCGCTCTGCGCCCTGGTGGCGAGCGGGGATGCCCGGACCCGCGATCCCGGCCGCGACCCGGCGATGGCCGGCGCCCCCGACCGTCAGGTCGTCCTCGGCGATCCCTCCATCGCCACCTGCCCGACCGCCAACTGCCCGGCCCCGCCGCGCAAGCCGGTCCTCTCGACCCAGTTCATCCACGGTGCGACCCGCCAGGGCGGCGACCAGGCGGAGTGGCTGTCGAATCTCGGCCTGCTGGTGCGCACCGGCGATCCCGACGGGCAGAAGGTGACCCAGTATCTCGGGGTGATGCAGGTCCCGGGTGCCGGCACCGCCTGGGCGCTGAACACCGACCTCGTGCGCAACGCCTCGCCGGGCGGAGAGAACAGCTTCGGCGGCTTCGAGGGCAGCGGCACCCCGGGGAAGCCCGGGGCGATCGGAGCCCGGAACGGCAGCATCGGCTACGAACTCGACTTCACCAACTGGGACACCGAGAGCGCGCCGGGCGTCGGACCGTTCACGGTCGGGCAGTACATCCACGCCCAGGGGTCCTACACCTCGCTCAGCGGGATCTACTTCGATGCCCAGATGGCCGAGGGGGCGAAGGGCTGGCACGCCGCGATCATGCTCAACGGCGAGGCGGTGGCGAAGGAGCACGGCCTGTTCGACGGCAGCCATGCCCGCAACAGCGTGACGATCGCGGGCCGGCACGAGACCGGGGTCAACACGAGCCAGGGCAACCGCGACATGCGGGCGGTGGTGCTGCGGGACGGCCAGCGCGCCTGCTTCAACGGCCTGGAGAACTGCGTGGTCTGGGACGATGGCCGGCTCGCCTACACGAACCGGGCCGGCCGGACCGTGTTCAGTATCGACGAGGACGGCAACGCGCGTTTCGCCGGATCCGTCACCACCCAGGCGCGGCCCTGACCGGCAGCAGGGCCGCTGCCGGCAGAACGGCCGAGACGCCACATGGACGACCTGATCGCCTTCCGCATCCTGACGGCAGACGAGATCGCTGCCAGCCTCGCGGCCCTGGGCGAGGCGGCCGTCCGGCTCTCGTCGCCGACGACGCGCCTCACCGCGAGCCTCTCGCCCGCGGGGATCCTGCTCGAACGCACCAGCCCGGCCGGTCCACCCCTGACGCACCTGATCCCGATGCGCGACCTCGGCCGCAAGCCGGCCCACCTGCTGGTGCTCGAGGTCGAGAGGTTCGCCCGCCGGCCCTGACGGGCCGGTGCCGACCCTGACGGGCCGGTGCCGGCCCCGAAGGACCCGGCCGGGGTCGGAGCCCGATCGTCAGGCGGCCTGGGGCGACCGGCTCGACGGCGAGCGGGTGGCCGCGGCGGACAGGTCTCCCCCGCTCCGGAACGTCGCGCGCCGGCGTCCCAACCCGGCCGTCTTCGCCAGTTCCGACCGCTGTGCGGCGTAGTTCGAGGCGACCATCGGGTAGTCCGACGGCAATCCCCATTTCTGGCGGTACTGGTCGGGCGAGAGCCCGCGGCCGGCGAGGTGGCGCTTGAGCGTCTTGTAGGGCTTGCCGTCCTCCAGGGAGATGATCGCGTCCGGCGTCACCGTCCGGCGGATCGGAACGGGGGGTGCCGGTCGGGGCATCTCGTGCTGCACCGGGCCGGACCGCAACTGAGTCAGGACCCGGTGGATCGTGTCGATCAGCCCCGGAAGATCACTGATCGGAACCGCATTGTTGGAGACGTAGGCCGTGACGATCGTGACGCACTGATCGACCACCGGCTCCATTGCGTCGTTCCCTGACTGCGCCATGACTGTTCCTCCCAGGCTGGCTTGGGGCAACCTCAGCTTCTCAGATCGGGGCGCGCTATTCATCAGCATAGATCAACTTTCGTGCGTTATTTCTCGCCACTCTCCTGTGATTCATGACTTGGCCGTTATGACTTGACTGCCATGACTGGAACACAAAACCCTGGTCTTCGGCATTCGGATACCCGGTCGGGGCAAGTCTTGTGGCGCCGGGTTGAGACCGGCCGCGATCATGCGAGCGATACGGGAGTGTCGTCGTCCGCGCGGCGGAAGCCGAGGCGGAGCCACACCTCCCCGGCCGTCACGCCGCCCTGGCGCAACTCCGCCAGGGCGACCGAGCCGAGGCTCTTCGACAGCTTCGCCCCGGCCGCGTCACGGATCAGGGCGTGATGGTGGTAGGCCGGGCTCGGCAGGCCGAGCAGCGCCTGGAGGAGGACGTGCAGGTCGCTCGCGGCCTCGAGGTCGCGCCCGCGGACGACATGGGTGACGCCCTGGAGAGCGTCGTCCCACACCACCGCGAGGTGATAGCTCGTCGGCACGTCCTTGCGCCCCACCACCGCGTCGCCCCAGCGCGCCGGCTCCGCCGGCCGGGACGACACCGTGCCGGATTCCGCCAGGACCGGCACCGCGAGCCCGCCGCCGGCCTCGGAGAGGGCCGCCCTGCTGTCAAGGCGCCAGGCGTGGGGGCGGCCGGCGGCGATCAGGGCGTGCGCATCGGCCCGGCCGCGGCAGGTTCCGGGATAGAGCGGCGCGCCGTCGGGGTCGGTTCCCCCCGCCGCCGCCGCGACCGCCTTGCGCGAGCAGAAGCACGGATAGGTCAGCCCGCGCGCACGCAGGCCGTCGAGGACGGCGCGGTACTCGCCGATGTGCTCGGACTGGCGCCGCACCGGCGTTTCGAACGCGACGCCGAGCCAGCGCAGGTCGTCGAGGATCGCCGCCGCGAGGTCCGGCCGGCAGCGCAGGGGATCGATATCCTCGAGGCGCAGGAGCAGGCGGCCGTGCATCCGCGCGGCGAATGCCGCGTTGAGCAGGGCCGAGTAGGCATGGCCGAGATGCAGGCGGCCGTTGGGACTCGGGGCGAAGCGGAGGACCGGGGACGGCATGACCGGGAACGAGATGGCGACGCGGGTTCAGCGAGGGAAGGCGGATCGCGGGCGGCACGTTCCCCGCCCGCTCCGGAAGGGAGGTCCGGCATGACGCTGCTCGATTCCGAGGCGGTGCTGCGCGAAGGCGTGGACGCGCTCCGGCGCCTCGACCCGGTGATGGACCGGCTGGTCGCCGGGGGCGCGGTGCCGCCCCTGCGCAAGCGCCCGCCGGGCTTCGAGGGACTCGCCGGCATCGTGGTCGCCCAGCAGCTCTCGACCGCGAGCGCCAACGCGATCTGGGGCCGGCTCCGGGCCGCCCTCGGCACGGTGAGCGCGCAAAGCCTCGCGGTCGCCGACGACGCGACCCTGCGCGCCGCCGGGCTGTCGGCGCCGAAGATCCGCACCCTGCGGGCGGTGGCCGAGGCGGTGGCCGCCGGGGGCCTGCCCCTCGACGCCCTGCACGACCGCCCGGCGGACGAGGCTCACAGGCTGATGGTGGCCCTGCGCGGCATCGGTGCCTGGACCGCCGACGTCTACCTGCTGTTCTGCCTCGGCCATCCCGACGCCTTCCCGGCCGGCGATCTCGCCCTCCAGGAGGCCGCCCGCCTCGCCGACGGGCTCGAGGCCCGGCCGGGGCCGGCCGACCTCACCCGGCGGGCCGAGGTCTGGCGCCCGTGGCGGGGTGTCGCCGCCAAGGTTCTGTGGGCCTATTACGGCCAGGCCAAGTCCCGGGATGCCACCCCGGTCGCGCCCTGATCTCCCGGAGTTCCCCATGCCCGCCCTGCTCGCCGGACCGCGCCTGCCGCCCCGTTCCGGGCGCGCCCCGCGCCAGCTCGTGGTGCTGCTGCACGGCTTCGGCGCGGACGGCAACGACCTGATCGATCTCGGCGCCGCCTGGAGCGAGCTCCTGCCCGACGCCGCCTTCGTCTCGCCGCACGCCCCCGAACCCTGCATCCAGGGCTTCGGCCGGCAATGGTTCCCGCTCACCTTCCGCGATCCGCACGAGCGCTGGCGCGGCGTCACCCGCGCCGGTCCCGGGCTCGACGCCTTCCTCGACGCGGAACTCGCCGCCCACGGCCTCGACGAGAGCCGCCTCGCCCTCGTCGGCTTCAGCCAGGGCTGCATGATGGCGCTGCATGTCGGGCTGCGCCGGGAGCGCCGCCTCGCGGCCGTGGTCGGGCTGTCCGGCCTCGTCGTCGTCGAGGAGGGCCGGGGACCGGACGCCCTGAAGGCGGGGATCCGCGCGGTGCCGCCGGTCCTCCTCGTCCACGGCGACCAGGACGAGGTCATCCCGGTCGGCGCGCTGTTCCTCTCGGCGGATCTCCTCGCCGCGGCCGGCGTGCCGGTGGAGTGGCACCTGTCCGCCGGCACCGGCCACGGCATCGACGAGGGCGCGCTCCACCATGCCGGGCACTTTCTCGCCCGGCGGCTCGGCGCCTGATCCCCGCCGGAGCGGGCTCGCTCAGGAGGCCCGCGCCTCGGCCAGCTCCGCCTTGGCGCCGGCCCGCAGCAGGGCGACGTCGCTCGCCAGGGTGATGAGGTCGAACCCCTGCTGCACCAGTTCCCGCGTCCGCACCCCGGTATGGGAGAAGATGCCGATGCGCTTGCCCGCGGCGCGGGTACGGGCGAGGGCGTGGGCGAGGGCGTCGCGGACCTGGGTTCCCTCGGGGTCGAGGCTGCCGCCGGACAGGGCGATCGACAGGTCGGACGGGCCGATGAAGATGCCGTCGATCCCCTCGACCCCGAGGATGCCGTCGACGATGCCGAGAGCCTCCCGGGTCTCGACCATCGCCAGGGTCAGGCTGAAGCCGTTCGCCTCCTTCAGGTAGGTCTCGGGGGCGAGACCGGAGAGCATCAGGCCGCCGTGGGGACCCCAGCTGCGCTCGCCCAGCGGCGGATACTTGGCCATGCCGGCGAAGTTCCGCGCGTCCTCGACCGAGTTGATCATCGGGGCGATCACCGCCGCGGCGCCGGCATCGAGCATCCGCGACACGGTGGTGAACCCGCCCACCGGAACCCGGGCGATGGTCGGCTTGCCCTGGGCGGCGATCACCGGGATCGTCCGCATGATGCTGTCGACGTCGTGCGCGCCGTGCTGCATGTCGAGGGTCACGGCGTCGAAGCCCGGCTCCGCCGCGAGCAGCCCCGCGATGGTCGGCTCGGGGATCGCGCTCCATGCCGAGATCAGCGACCGTCCCTCCTGCAGCCGCGCCGCCAGCGCCGCCACCGCTCCACCCCGTTCCGCCATCGCGCGTCCTCCATGCCGCCGCCTCTCGCGGGCGTGCGGAACCGGCAGCTTAGGGGGGAACGGCAGGGCCAGGAAGACCGGCGGCGTGGATCAGCCATGCGGATCGCCGCCGGCCCTGCCGGGACCGCGCGGTCCGCATGTGGTCTCCACCGGTCGGGCCGTGCCGCCCGGACGCCGGAGCGGTCGCGGCGAACCGGGATCCAGGCGGTTTCCGGCTTCGCTCACGCGTGCGGAGCCGGAGGCTCCACCGCGCGGGCTCGTGATACGACCTCCGGAAGTCATCGCCCGGATTTCGTATCACACGCGTCCATGCACGAGGTCGTGGATGAAGCCGAGCTTGGCCACCACCGGCGGGGCGAGGACGAACGGATAGAGGTCGGCGTGCCCCATCGCCCGGTTGACGCTGTTGAGGGCGAAGACCACCGGCAGCCACGCGTCGATGATCTGGGTGATGCTCCCGGCCCGGTAGGGATCGAAGTCGATCCGCGCCGCGAGGCTGCCGCTGGCGTCGAGCAGCGGGTTGACCTGCAGCCCGAACGAACTCGCCATCTCCAGCGTGTCGACGATGTGCAGGTAGTGCGCCCAGGTCTCGGCGAAGTCCTCCCACGGATGGGTGGTGGCGTAGGCCGAGACGTAGTTCTCCTGCCAGTTCGGCGGCGAACCGGTCTCGTAGTGCCGCTGGAGCGCCGCGCCGTAATCCTGCGTGTCGTCGCCGAACACCGCCCGGCAGGCGTCGAGCCTGCCGGCGTCGCGCACCAGCACGTCCCAGTAATGGTGCCCGACCTCGTGCCGGAAATGGCCGAGCAGGGTCCGGTAGGGCTCGCCCATCTGGCTGCGGCGCTTCTCCCGCTCGGCGTCGTCGGCCTCGACCAGCGCGATGGTGACGACGCCGTTGTCGTGCCCGGTCATCACCTTCGGGCCCTGGTTCTCCGGCGGGTCGGCGAGGAAATGGAAGATCAGTCCGTGCTCCGGATCCTCCGCCCGGGTCCTCAGCGGCAGGTTCCAGCGCAGCAGGGTGTAGAACAGCCGGTGCTTGGCGAATTCCATCTGCCGCCAGGCGTCGAGGTAGGTCGGGTTGGACACGTCCGGGATCGTGCCGTTGTGCCGGCAGGCGAGGCAGAAGGCGTCGTCGGAGCCCGGCGGGACGAGCCAGTTGCAGGCATCGTGGACCGCGTTGGCGCAGAAGCGGCCCGGCCGGTCGGCCGCCGCCAGAGGCGTCCACGACTCGCCGCCGGCCGGCTCGAGGGCGGAGACGGTACCGGTCTCGGGCAGGTAGGCGAGGCGGTGGCCGCACCGCTCGCAACTGCGATTCTCGAAATACAGGATGTTGCCGCAGGACTGGCACTGGAACAGTTTCATGGAGGCACTCCGCGCCGGGCCGGGACGTGATGCAAGGACCGGGCTGACGTGGACGATAACAGCCAAGTCATGCCTGGGTTGCCCCCGGGAGGGCTTGCGTCGGCGGCCTCCCTGGCCTCCGATCGGGCCCAACAGAAGAAGCCCGCCGGGAGGAGACGACGATCATGGCGATGAACGGTGCCGAGAGCCTCGTGCGCACGCTGGTGGCGGGCGGCGTGGACGTCTGCTTCACCAATCCGGGCACGTCAGAGATGCACTTCGTCGCCGCCCTCGACAGGGTCGAGGGCATGCGCGCGGTCCTGTGCCTGTTCGAGGGCGGCGCGACCGGCGCGGCGGACGGCTACGCCCGGATGGCGGACAGGCCGGCCTCGACCCTGCTGCATCTCGGCCCCGGCCTCGGCAACGGCATCGCCAACCTGCACAATGCCCGCCGCGCCCGCTCGCCGGTCGTCAACATCGTCGGCGAGCACGCCACCTACCACCGGGCCTTCGACGCGCCGCTGACCTCGGACATCGAGGGGCTGGCCGGGCCGGTCTCGGCCTGGGTCCGCACCGGCCTGAGTTCCCGCGCGGTGGCGGCGGACGGCGCCGCCGCGATCGTCGCCGCCCGCACGGCGCCCGGCGGCGTCGCGACGCTGATCCTGCCGGCGGACACCGCGTGGGAGGAGGGGAGCGGCATCGCCCCGCTGCCCGCGGTCCCGGAGCGCGCCCGCGCCGACGAGGAGGCGATCACCCACGCGGCCGCGGCCCTGCGCAGCGGCGAGCCGGTGCTGCTCCATCTCGGCGACCGGGCGGTGCGCGGCGAGGGCCGGCGGATCGCCGCCCGCATCGCCCGCCGCACCGGCGCCAGGCTCCTCGCCATGACCTCGAACGCCCGCATCGACCGCGGCGCCGGCACGGTGCCGATCGAGCGGCTGCCCTACCCGGTCGACCCGGCGCGGCAGGCGCTGGAGGAGTTCCGCCACGTCATCCTGGTCGGCGCGACGCTGCCGGTGGCGTTCTTCGCCTATCCGGGCAAGCCGAGCGCGCTCGCCGCGCCGACCGCCGACGTCTTCGCCCTGGCGACGCCGGAGCAGGACCAGATCGACGCCCTGGAGCGGCTCGCCGCCGCCCTCGGCGCCGACGAGGAGCCGGACGCCGCTCCCTCGCGCCGGCCGGATCTGCCGACCGCGGAGCGGATCGATTCCGACGCGGTCGGGCTCGTCCTCGGCGCCATGATCCCCGAGGGGGCGATCATCTGCGACGAGTCGGTCACCACCGGCCGCAACTTCTTCGCCGCGACCCACGGCGCCGCACCCCATACCTGGCTCCAGCTCAACGGCGGCTCGATCGGGCTCGGCATCCCGATGGCGACCGGCGCCGCCGTCGCCTGCCCCGACCGCAAGGTGATCAACCTCCAGGCCGACGGCAGCGCGCTCTATACCGCCCAGGCCCTGTGGACCCAGGCGCGGGAGCGCCTCGACGTGGTGACGCTGATCTGGTCGAACCGCTCCTACGCGATCCTGCGGGCGGAACTCGCCAATGTCGGCGCCAATCCCGGCCGCAAGGCGATCGACATGCTGACCCTCGACGATCCGCCGATCGACTGGGTCAGCCTCGCCCGCGGCTACGGCGTCGGGGCGCGGCGGGTCGAGACCCTGCCCGACCTCATCGCCGCCTTCGGCGATGCGCTGAAGCAACGCGGACCCGCGCTGATCGAGGTGGTGCTGTGAGGCGGCGCACCGCCGGCCGCGCTTGCGTGACCGCCGATGCGATTTCCGGCCGGAATCTCCCGGACATCGTATCGCCGGCCCGCGCGATGGAGCCGAAGGCTCCGCGCACCTGAGCGAAGCCGGTTTCCGCATCGCGAAGCGATGGCGCAGCCATCGCCACGATCCCGCAGGGATCGCCGGGCGATCAATCGGAAACCGTATGACGCCTGAAAGACACACCGGCGGCGGCCGGGAGCGGGTAGGCAGGGTGGTTCCGATCCCGCCGTTCGAGGTTTCCCGATGATCCCGCGCCGCCACGTCCTTCTCCTCCTCGCCGGCGCGCCGCTCGCGGCCTGCAACGCCCGCGGGCCGGCGCAGGTCGCGGCGGTGGATCCCGACGCCGCGTGGTACATCGGCACGATGCCGGACCAGCCCTACGACGTGCCGCTGGTCGATCGCAGCCGGATGGACCCGAAGTACCGCCGTCAGGTGGTGGCCTATGCCGGTCCGGAGAAGCCCGGCACGATCGTGGTCGATATCGACGAGCGTCTGCTCTACCTCGTGCAGGATGGCGGCGAGGCGATCCGCTACGGCGTCGGGGTCGGCCGCCAGGGCTTCTCGTGGAAGGGCGTCGCCACGGTCGGCCGCAAGGGCGTCTGGCCCGATTGGGGGCCGACCGCCACGATGGTGAGCCTCAACCCCGACCTGCCGCGCTCGCGCAAGGGCGGTGTCGACAACCCGCTCGGCGCCCGGGCGCTCTACCTCTACCAGGGCAGCCGCGACACCCTGTTCCGCATCCACGGGACCAACGAGCCGTGGAGCATCGGCGAGCAGTTGTCGTCGGGCTGCGTGCGGATGCTCAACGAGGACGTGGTCGACCTCTACGGCCGGGTGCCGGTGGGGACCACGGTGCTGGTCAAGCGGAACGGACGCTACCGGACCTGACCCGCGGGCCGCTTCGGGCCGGACATCGCGTCCGGCCCGGCCGTTCACTCGATGCCGAGCTTGGCCTTCAGCAAGGCGTTGACCGCGGCCGGGTTGGCCTTGCCGCCGGTCGCCTTCATGGTCTGGCCGACGAACCAGCCGAGCAGTGTCGGCTTGGCCTTGGCCTGCTCGACCTTGTCGGGGTTCGCCGCGATGATCCCGTCGATCGCCGCCTCGATCGCGCCGGTGTCGGTGACCTGCTTGAGGCCGCGGCTCTCGACGATCCCGCGCGGGTCGCCGCCCTCGGTCCAGACGATCTCGAACACGTCCTTGGCGATCTTGCCCGAGATGGTGCCGTCGCCGATGAGGTCGACGATCGCGCCGAGCTGGTCGGCGGAGACCGGGCTGTCCTCGATGCCCTTGCCCTCCTTGTTCAGGCGGCCGAACAGCTCGTTGATGACCCAGTTCGCCGCCGCCTTGCCGTCGCGGCCCCTGGCGACCGCCTCGAAGAAGTCGGCGGAGGCGCGCTCGGCGACCAGCACCGTGGAGTCGTAGGGCGACAGGCCGAAATCCTTGACGAAGCGTGCCTTCTTGGCATCCGGCAGCTCCGGCAGGCCGGCCGCCAGCGCATCCACGAAAGCCTGGTCGAATTCCAGCGGCAGCAGGTCGGGATCGGGGAAGTACCGGTAGTCGTGCGCCTCTTCCTTGGAGCGCATCGAGCGGGTCTCGCCCTTGTTCGGGTCGAACAGGCGGGTCTCCTGGCTGATCGTGCCGCCATCCTCGATGATGCCGATCTGGCGCCGGGCCTCGGTCTCGATCGCCTGACCGATGAAGCGGATCGAGTTGACGTTCTTGATCTCGCAGCGGGTGCCGAGGGGATCGCCGGGCTTGCGCACGGAGACGTTCACGTCGGCGCGCAGGTTGCCCTTCTCCATGTCGCCGTCGCAGGTGCCGAGGTAGCGCAGGATCGTGCGCAGCTTCGTCACGTAGGCCTTGGCCTCCTCCGACGAGCGCAGATCCGGCTTCGAGACGATCTCCATCAGCGCCACGCCGGACCGGTTGAGATCGACGAAGCTGAGGTTCGGGTGCTGGTCGTGCAGCGACTTGCCGGCGTCCTGCTCCAGGTGCAGGCGCTCGATCCCGACCGTGATGCTCTCGCCGTCCGGCAGGTCGACCAGCACCTCGCCCTCGCCGACGATCGGGCTCTTGTACTGGCTGATCTGGTAGCCCTGCGGCAGGTCAGGGTAGAAGTAGTTCTTCCGGTCGAACACCGACCGGTGATGGATCCGCGCCTTGAGGCCGAGGCCCGTGCGCACCGCCTGGGCGACGCATTCCTCGTTGATGACCGGCAGCATCCCGGGCATCGCCGCGTCGACCAGCGAGACGTGGTCGTTCGGCTCGGCCCCGAACGCGGTGGCGGCGCCGGAGAACAGCTTCGAGCGGCTGGTGACCTGGGCATGGATCTCCATGCCGATCACCACCTCCCAGTCGCCCTCCGCGCCCTTGATCAGCTTCTTGGGGTTCACGGGAGCGTTCATGGGATCGGGACTCCGAGAATGGTGCCGTCTCCCACCGGGGGAGAGGGGTTCCAGATGCTAGTAGGGAGGCCGTCGCGCGCCGGTCAAGCGCCGCGGCCGCGGCTCAGTCGCCGGGCGCCGTAGGCCAGCATCGCCCAGATCAGGGCGGCCCCGGTGCGGACCGGGAAGAAGGTCGGCAGGTCGTGCCCGACCGGCGCCGGCCACGGCAAGCCGATCCCGGTGAGCACCCAGGACGTCAGCACCGAGGCGACGAGGGCGATCATCGCGACGAGGAAGACCTTGCCGAACTGGTCGGCCTTCCAGCCGAGATACACGGCGACCGCGATCAGCACCGGGTCGAGGCCGGCCCAGATCCAGACCGAGGGCGGGTAGTACGGGACGGTCATCGGGAGAATCCGGCAGGAACGGCGACGAGGCTGGCGCCGAAATCCTCCCCCTCTGCGGGGGAGGGTGGCGAGCGGAGCGAGCGCAGCGGGACGTGGTCCCGCCGAGAGGGGACGCCGCTTCCGGAAAGGTCGGAACCGTTTCGAAGGACGCCACCTGGAACAGCGTCGCGTTCCCCTCTTGCGGGACCATCGTCCCGACCCGCCCGGCATCCGCCGGGCATCCTCCCCCGCTGAGGGGGGAGGGTTCGGCGTGGCGCCTGTCTTCGAAGAGCCGTCGCCTCTACCACCACCGCGCCGGCAGCACCGTGCGCCCGGCGGCATCCTCGATCACCTGGGCGGCGGAAAACAGCGTCTCCTCGTCGAACGGCCGCCCGACGAGCTGGAGCCCGAGCGGCAGGCCCTGGCCGTCGAGCCCCGCCGGCACCGCGATGCCGGGCAGGCCGGCCATGTTCACCGTCACGGTGAACACGTCGTTGAGATACATCTCGACCGGGTCGGCGTCGGCCTTCTCGCCGATGCCGAAGGCCGCGGTCGGCGTGGCCGGGGTCAGGATCGCGTCGACGCCGGCGGCGTACACCTCCTCGAAGTCGCGCTTGATGAGGGTGCGGATCTTCTGGGCCCGCACGTAGTAGGCGTCGTAGTAGCCCGCCGACAGCACGTAGGTGCCGATCATGATCCGGCGCTTGACCTCGCGCCCGAACCCGGCGGCACGGGTGTTCTCGTACATCCCCGCGATGTCCTTGCCGGGCACGCGCAGGCCGTAGCGCACGCCGTCGTAGCGGGCGAGGTTCGAGGACGCCTCGGCCGGGGCGACGATGTAGTAGGCGGGCAGCGCGTGGCGGGTGTGCGGCAGCGAGACCTCGACCACCCTGGCCCCGGCGGCGCGCAGCCACTCGGCGCCCTGCTGCCACAGCCGCTCGATCTCGGCCGGCATGCCGTCGACCCGGTACTCCTTCGGGATGCCGATGGTCAGACCCTTGACGCCGCGCGAGACGGCCGCCTCGAAATCCGGCACGGGCAGGTCGGCGCAGGTGGTGTCCTTCGGGTCGGCGCCGGCCATCGAGGTCAGCATGATCGCGGCGTCGCGCACCGTGCGAGTGATCGGCCCGGCCTGATCGAGGGAGGACGCGAAGGCGACGGTGCCCCAGCGCGAGCAGCGGCCGTAGGTCGGCTTGATCCCGACCGTGCCGGTGAAGGCGGCGGGCTGGCGGATCGAGCCACCGGTGTCGGTGGCGGTGGCGCCGAGGCACAGCCGCGCGGCGACCGCCGCCGCCGAGCCGCCCGACGAGCCGCCCGGCACCAGCGCCGCCTCCGAACCCTGGCGGCGCCACGGCGAGACGACGGGTCCGTAGGCGCTGGTCTCGTTCGACGAGCCCATGGCGAACTCGTCGAGGTTGAGCTTGCCGAGCATCACCGCGCCGTCGCGCCACAGGTTGTGGGTGACGGTGGATTCGTAATGCGGCTGGAAGCCTTCGAGGATGCGCGAGCCGGCGGTGGTGGCGACGCCGTGGGTGCAGAACAGGTCCTTGATGCCGAGCGGGATGCCCTCCAGCGGCCGGGCCTCGCCGGCGGCGAGCTTGCGGTCGGCGACCTCGGCCATGTCGAGGGCGCGCTCGGGCGTCTCCAGCAGGTAGGCGTTGAGGGCGCGGGCCCCCGCGACCGCGTCGATGTGGGCCTGCGCCAGCTCGCGGGCGGAGAAGTCCTTGCGCCGCAGCCCGTCGCGGGCCTCGGCCAGGGTGAGGTCTGTCAGCTCTGCCGGCTTCGTGCTCAAGTCCGTAATCCCCGTCGCTCCGGCCCCGCCGGCCGGAGGCGTCGCGTCGCCCTCGTGGTCACTGTCGCGTGGTCACTGTCGCGTGGTCACCGTCGCCCGGCGCGGCCTACTCGACGACCTTCGGCACCAGAAAGTAGTTGTCTTCGGTCAGCGGCGCGTTGAACACGATGTCCCGGGCGTAGCCGCCGTCGGTGATCGCGTCGGCGCGCTTCCTCATCGCCATCGGGGTGACCGAGGTCATCGGCTCGATGCCCGCCACGTCGACGGCGCCGAGCTGCTCGACGAAGGACAGGATCGCGTTCAGCTCGCCCTGGAGCGGCGGAACCTCCTCGTCGCTGACCGCGATCCGCGCCAGATGCGCGATGCGGCGGACCGTCTGCGCGTCGACCGACATGAAACCCCGCTGGACGATGGTGGCGGGCCCGCGGCCCGTGCCGGCCCTGCGCGGCCGGCGACCGCCGGGGCTATAGCAGAGGGTTTTGCGGCGCCGCAACGCCCGGCGCCCCGGCCACGTCGTGCCCGGCCCGGGCCGGTTGCTCGACCATCACCGCCGGTGCGCGCCAGGTGCGGTGGGCGTTGGCCGCCCCGAGGACGAGGATCATCGCGGCGAGGGCCAGCATCAGCTTGTGCTTGCGCGCGAGGCGGCGCGGCTCCAGCGGCAGGATCACCGCCGAACCCGTCCGGGCGGCCGGTCGGTCGCCTCGCGGCTGTCGTGGCACCAGCCGGGTGACGGTCACGAAGGCGCCGTCCGGGACGTGGCTGCGCCGGGCGGGACGGGGCGGGGGTGCCGGAAAGCGGCCGGCCGCGGCCGGGAGCCGTCCGCGCAGCGGCGACAGCCCGCCATCCGGATCGAGGGCGAACCACCCGCCGGTGGCCGGCAGGATCTGGGCACGGAGGGAGGAGTGGTCGACCGCAGTCACGGCAGCCTCGGCAAGGTGAACGACCTGTTAACGAGGGCATAGGCCGCGCGGTCGCGCCCCGCCATCGAAACCGATCGTTAACCCTAACCTGAGTGAAGGCGGCCTCAGCAGGCTTCGCAACAGTGGTTGCCGGTCTCGCGACGAAAACCTGCGGCACGACGAGAACCCGAGCGGACGAAGCGTTGGCGTGCCAACGCAGGTCTGCTCAGGAACGGGGCGGTGTCCGACCGTCGGCGATCCGTTCTCGCGAATCCGGCCTCAGGCCCGGAGATGCACCAGCCGGTCGAGCAGGGCGCGGTCGTGCAGGAGCGCCATCCGCTCCTTCGGCTTCAGCCACGCGGCGGCCTCGTCGATCGTCTCGGCCTCGACCACCTTGGCCTGCGCCATGGCGTGATCGGGGTCGATCGCTCCCCGCGGCCGGGACGCGGCCGCGGGGAGCATCGCGAGGTGGCCCCGTTGCAGCCCCGGGTCGGCGTGAAGGGCGCGAAGCGCGTCGGCGTCGTCGAAGCCTTCCGCGGCGTTGCGCTCCTCGATCGCTCTCGCCTCGACAGCGACGGCAGGCGGCTCGCGCTCCTCCGGCGTCATCAGCAGGCCGCGGCGCTTCAGCATCAGCCCGATCGCGAGCTGCCCGCTCGCCCACGAGATCGGAATCGCCAGGACGAGGCCGAGGATCGTCGGCGACATCCACAGGAACAGCGAGGTCGCGATCGCGAAGGCCGCGACCCCGGCGACGAGGCCGAGGATGGTGTGCCAGCGGTGGCGCCGGACGATGTCGCGCAGGGGAATCGAGCCGTCGTCGCGCCGTTGCGGGTTCCAGCCGGTGTCGCGCCCGAGCAGGATCTGGAGCACCGAGCCGGACTGGATCAGCATCGCGATCGGGGCGATCAGGGCCGAGGCCAGGGTCTCGATCACCGCCGAGAGGATCAGCCGCAGCGCGCCGCCGCTCGCCCGCCGCACCGGGCCGTCGAGGAGGGCCAGGATCAGTCCGAACACTTTCGGGGCGAGCAGGATGCCCATGGTGATGCCGAAGAGCTGGAGCGCGCGGACGGGGTCGAAGCGCGGCCAGACCGGGTAGAGGCGGAACTCGGTCGAGAAGTATTCCGGCCGGATGTAGGCGGTCTGCAGCACCAGCGCGATGCCGACCACGAGCTGCGCCGCCCAGAGCGGGGAGGCGACGTAGCCGGCGATGCCGGTGGCGAAGTGCTGGCGGGTCGCCAGCGTCAGCCCGGCCGCGCCGATGATGCGCGAGTGCTGGAGGTTGCCCTGCGCCCAGCGCCGGTCGCGCACCGCGACGTCGATGAGCGAGGGCGGGCTCTCCTCGTAGGATCCGGCGAGGTCGGGGAGCATGGACACGCTCCAGCCGCCGCGCCGGATCAGCGCCGCCTCGACGAAGTCGTGGCTCAGCACGTGGCCGCCGAACGGCGGCCGGCCCTTGAGGTCGGGCAGGCCGCACTGCTCGGCGAAGGCGCGGGTGCGGATGATCGCGTTGTGGCCCCAGTAGTTGCCGTCGCGGCCCGACCACAGCGCGAGGCCGGTGGCGATCACCGGGCCGTAGATCCGGGCGGCGAATTGCTGGAGCCGGGCGAACAGGGTGTTGCGGTTGATGATCAGCGGCAGCGACTGGATGATGCCGGAATCCGGATCGGCCTCCATCGCGGCGGCGAGGCGGACCACGCACTCGCCGCTCATCAGGCTGTCGGCGTCGAGGACCAGCATGTGGTCGTAGTGGCCGCCCCAGCGGGTGACGAAGTCGGCGATGTTGCCGGCCTTGCGGTGGTGGTTCTTCGGCCGGTGGCGGTAGTACAGGCGCGCGCCGTCGCCGAGGCGGGTGCGCAGCGCCAGGAAGGCCCTCTCCTCGGCGATCCAGGCGTCGCCCTGCGTCGAATCGGACAGGATCCAGTAGTCGAAATGCTCGCCCTCGCCGGTGGCCTCGATCGAGCCGCGGATCGCCTCGACCGCCGCGAAGGTGCGGGCGGTGGCCTCGTTGTAGACCGGCATCACCACGGCGGTCCGACCGGTGAGCGGCCCGGCCGGATGGGCCTGCCGCCGCCGGCGCAGCAGCGCGGCGAAGCCGAGCAGCCCGGAGGTGAAGGCGAGGGCGATCCACGAGAAGTTGAGGGTGAACAGCACCAGCAGCAGCCATTGCAGCCAGGTGGTGCTGCCGGCGACCGACACGACCTCGTACATCTGCACCGCGCCGTAGACGGTGAGGGCGAGGGCGCCGCCGAACACGAACAGGCGCGCGGCCCAGGGCGTGCGCCGCGACGGCACCCGGTGGGCGCCCGCCGGGTCCCAGCGGCGCAGGTCCTGCACCGGCATCGCGAGGGGCGCCTCGGGTGGGGTCGCGGGCGACGGCGCCGGCCCGGGGGCCGGAGGCGGCTTCACGGGGAATGGCATGGCCGAGGATGCGGGCATCAGGGTGTCCACCGGTAGAGCCACGTCTCGCTGAGCGGTTGATCGCCCGCCTTCAGGGTCAGGCGCAGTTCGCAGGCGGTGTCGTTGCCGGGATCGAGCTCGAACGCCACCCGCACGGTCCTGCGCTCGGGATAGGCGTAGACCTTCTGCCTGGTGATCGTCCCGGGGCTGGTGCCGAGGGTCGCGGCGAGGGTCTCGGAACCGATACCGGCCGCGAACGGCGCCTCGCCGGTGAAGTCGACGAGGAACAGCCGGCGCTTGCCGGACGAGCCCCTGCCGACGCGGGTGCCGGTGCAGCGGGCCAGCGGCGGCTCGCCCGGGACGGTCCAGCCCCAGAACTGGCGGTAGCTGAACGCCGTCTCCCGGGTGATCGGCTCCTTGGGGCGCCAGTACGACAGGATGTTCTCGTTGACCTCCGATTCGCTCGGGATCTCGATGAGCTGCACCGCTCCGGCCCCCCACGGCCGCTGCGCGACTCCGGGCCCCCAGGTGCTCAGCGGCTCGACCCACAGGCTCGGGCGCCGCTCCCAGCGCTGCACGTCGTCCTCGAAGGCGGCGAAGTCGCGGTCGCGCTGCACCAGCCCGAACCCCTTCGGGTCCTGGTCCATGAAGGCCGAAATCTGCAGCGTCTGCGGATTCTGGACCGGGCGCCACAGCGCCTCGCCCCAGCCGTTGCGGATCTGGAGCGCGCCGGTCTCGTGCGCGGCGGCCCGGGCGTCGTCGATGGTGCGTCGGTCGTTGGGACCGAACAGGTAAGCGCCGGTGATGCCGGCGATGCCGACATGCTCCAGCGTCGTGCGCGGGCACAGGGTCGCCTCGACGTCCACGATGGTGGCGTCGCCCGGCCGCAGCGTCATGTGCAGGGCGGCGGTGGCGGATTCGGAATCGACCAGCGCGTGGATCGCGATGTGCCCGCTGCCGGGATTCGGACGCTCGATCCAGAAGGCGCGGAAGATCGGGAATTCCTCGCCCCGCGCCTCGGCCGGGCGCAACGTGAGGGCGCGGGCGGTGACGCCGTAGCTCTGGCCGGCGGCCAGGGCCCGGAAGAACGAGGCGCCCTGGAAGATCGCGCAGTCGGCGGGCGGGTTGCCGCCGAAGCTCGCGTAGAGCCTGAATCCCGAGAATCCGAGGTCGCGCCCGTCCTCCGGCGGCCTGAGCTTGCCGAAGCTGAACCGGCTGCGGTCGTAGGCGAGGCGCCGCACCGTGCCGTCCTCGACCACGTGCAGGGCGACCGGCGTGGTGAAGACGAAGCCGCGATGCAGCGGCTCGACCACGAAGCCGCGCCCCTCGTCGGCCCAGACCAGCGCCGGAGTCTGCGGGCGGATGCCGACATACTGCTCGTAGGTGAGGTTGTTGAGCGGGTCGGGCAGGTCGCCGGGCGGCGCCGCGAACGGCTTCTTCGCCAGCGCCCGGGCGAGGTCGACCACCTTGCCCGCCTCGAAGCGGTCGCCGTCACCGAGGCTCGGGTCGGCGGAGGCCGGGTCCTGGGCGAGAGCGGCCCCGATTCCGCCGGTCCACGCGAGGCTCGGGCTCGCGAGGCCGGCGCCGGCCAATCCGGCGACCAGCGCCAGCACGTCGCGGCGGTCCGGCTTGTCCGGACCATCCCGGAGCGGGCGGGGCACGGTCGGCCGGGAGTGGGCGGAGTAGGGGGGCGTCATGCGGATGCGGGTGACCATGCGGAGTCGTCGAGGGCGTATCGCGTCGTTTACCATGCGGGGGGCTGAACCGGGGGTTAAGATCGCGGCCGGCCTCAAGGTCAAGCTCGAAGCCGGAGGCTGCCGGACCGGCTCTGCCCAGATTGGCCGGGCGGATCGGATAGGATAGAGCCGGTTGCCCCGCCCGAGCCCGGATCCCTCGATGACGTCCCTGCTTTCGCCCGCATCCCGCCCGCTCCTCGCCGTCGTGCTCGCGGCCGGAAAGGGCACGCGGATGCGCTCCGACCGGCCCAAGGTGCTTCACCCGCTCGCCGGACGGCCGATGCTCGGGCACGTCCTCGCGGCGGTGCTGGCGGCCGGGGCGACGCGGGTGGCGGTGGTGGCCGAACCCGGCCGGGACGACGTCGCGACGGCGACGGCCGCGGCGGCGCCCGGCGCCATGCTCTGCCCGCAGGCCGAACGCCTCGGCACCGCGCACGCGGTCCTGGCGGCGCGGGACGCCCTGGCCGCCGGAACCGACGACGTCGTGGTGGCGTTCGGCGACACCCCGCTCGTCACCGCCCGCACCCTGGAGCGGCTGCGGGCGCCGCTGGCCGAGGGCGCCGCGATCGTGGTCCTGGCCTTCGAGGCCGCCGACCCGGCCGGCTACGGACGGGTCCTGGTCGAGGACGGCCGCGTCGCGGCGATCCGCGAGGACAAGGATGCGACCCCGGACGAGCGGGCGGTCCGGCTGTGCAATGCCGGGCTGATGGCGCTCGCCGGGCCCCACGCCCTCGGACTGCTCGACCGCATCAGCAACGACAACGCCGCGGGCGAGTACTACCTCACCGACGCGGTCGGTCTCGCGGCGGCGGCGGGGCTTCGGGTCGCGGTCGTCACCGTCGACGAGGCCGAGGCTCAGGGCATCAACGACCGGGTGCAGCTCGCCGCGGCCGAGGCGGTGATCCAGGCCCGGCTGCGCCGGGAGGCGATGCTCGGCGGCGCCACCCTGATCGCCCCCGAGACGGTGTTCCTCAGCCACGACACGGTACTCGGCCGCGACGTGACCGTCGAGCCGCACGTCGTGTTCGGCCCCGGCGTCGTGGTCGGCGACGGCTGCGTGATCCACGCCTTCTCGCACCTGGAACAGGCGCGGCTGGAGGTTGGGGCGCAGGTCGGGCCCTTCGCCCGCCTGCGTCCCGGAGCGCGTCTCGCGGCGGGCGCCAAGGTCGGCAACTTCGTCGAGCTGAAGAACGCCGCGCTCGGCGAGGGCGCCAAGGTCAGCCACCTGTCCTATGTCGGCGACGCCGAGGTCGGGGCCGGCGCCAATCTCGGCGCCGGCACCATCACCTGCAACTACGACGGCGTGAACAAGCACCGCACGGTGATCGGCGGCGGCGCGTTCGTCGGCTCGAACTCGTCGCTGGTCGCCCCGGTGACGATCGGCGCCGGCGCCTATGTCGGGTCGGGCTCGGTCGTGACCGAGGACGTGCCGCCGGACGCCCTGGCGCTCGGCCGCGGCCGTCAGGTGACCAAGCCCGGCTGGGCCTCGGCGCAGCGTGAGACCCGGCGCAAGACATGACGCCGATCCAGGATTTGCAGGGTGATCGAAATGGGTTGCGGCCGACAGCTCGACCTCGACAAGAGGATGAGGTCCGAGGTCTGCAATCCGGCGGTGCGTCACACGCCGTAAGGTGAGTTGATTGGCCCGCCCCGCGGCGCCACCTGTAGGGTGACGAGCGTGGCTTTGGCTGGGCGCAGCGGCATCCTTGCACCCGGACCGTATCGAAGGCACGGACGTCCCGGACCGGGACAACCCGATCGAAGCAGTGAGGCGTCTACCATGTGCGGCATCGTGGGTATCGTCGGGCGCAACGCCGTCGCCGGACAGGTGGTGGACGCCCTGCGGCGGCTCGAATACCGGGGATACGACTCGGCCGGGATCGCGACGCTGGAGGGCGGGCGGCTGGAGCGGCGGCGGGCCGAGGGCAAGCTGTCGAACCTCCAGCTCAAGCTGCTCCAGAACCCGCTGGCCGGCGCCATCGGCATCGGCCACACCCGCTGGGCCACCCACGGCCGGCCCAACGAGACCAACGCCCACCCCCACGCCACCGACCGCCTCGCCGTCGTCCACAACGGCATCATCGAGAACTTCCGCGAACTCAAGGCCGAGCTCCAGGCCCACGGCGTCGTCTTCGAGACCGAGACCGACACCGAGGTCGTCGCCCAGGCCGTCAGCCACGCCATGAGCCGCGGCCTCTCCCCCCGCGACGCCGTCGAGGCCACCCTGCCGCGCCTGCGCGGCGCCTTCGCCCTCGCCTTCCTGTTCGCCGGCGAGGACGACTTCCTCATCGGCGCCCGCCACGGCGCCCCGCTCGCCATCGGCTTCGGCGACGGCGAGACCTACCTCGGCTCCGACGCCCTGGCGCTGGCCCCGTTCACCGACGAGATCACCTACCTCGACGAGGGCGACTGGGCCGTGCTCACCCGCGACGGCGCCGAGATCCGCGACGCCGCCGGCGCCCCGGTGTCCCGCCCGCGCCAGAGGATCGCCACCCAGGCGCTCCTCGTCGACAAGGGCAACTACCGCCACTTCATGCTCAAGGAGATCCACGAGCAGCCCGAGGTGGTCGGCCGCACGCTGGCCCACTACGTCGACCTCGCCCACGGCCGGGTGCGCCTGCCCGAGGCGCTGCCGTTCGACTTCGCCACGCTGTCGCGGCTGTCGATCACCGCCTGCGGCACCGCCTACTACGCCGGGCTGGTGGCCAAGTACTGGTTCGAGCAGCTCGCCCGGCTGCCGGTCGAGATCGACGTCGCCTCCGAGACCCGCTACCGCGAGCCGCCGCTGGAGGCGGGCGGGCTGACGCTGGTGATCTCGCAGTCGGGCGAGACCGCCGACACGCTCGCCTCGCTGCGCTACGCCAGGGCGCAGGGCCAGCACACGCTGGCGGTGGTCAACGTGCCGACCTCGACCATCGCGCGGGAGGCGTCGGCGGTGGTGCCGACGCTGGCGGGTCCCGAGATCGGGGTGGCCTCGACCAAGGCGTTCTCGTGCCAGCTCACGGTGCTGCTGAGCCTCGCGATCGCGGCGGGGCGGGCGCGGGGCGTGCTCGACGAGGCGCGCGAGCGGGCGCTGGTGGACGCGCTGATCACGGTGCCGGGGCTGATGGCGGAGGCGGGCAAGCGCGAGGAGGAGATCGAGGGTCTGGCGCGGGAGATCGCCCGGGCGCGGGACGTTCTGTATCTCGGCCGCGGCACCGCCTACCCGATGGCGCTGGAGGGGGCGCTGAAGCTGAAGGAGATCTCGTACATCCACGCCGAGGGCTACGCGGCGGGGGAGCTGAAGCACGGTCCGATCGCGCTGATCGACGAGGCGGTTCCGGTGATCGTGATCGCGCCGCACGACGGGATCTTCGAGAAGACGGTGTCGAACATGCAGGAGGTGGCGGCGCGCGGCGGGCGGATCGTCCTGATCGGGGACGCGCGGGGCGCCGCGGCGGCGGGCCTGGACACGCTGGCGACGCTGACGATGCCGGACCTCGACCCGGTGGTGGCGCCGATCGTCTACGCGGTGCCGATCCAGTTGCTGGCCTACCACACCGCGGTGGTGCTGGGGAAGGACGTCGACCAGCCGCGCAACCTCGCCAAGTCCGTCACCGTCGAATGACCTCCGTCACCGTCGAATGATCTCCGTCACCGTCGAGCGAAGGGAGGCCCTGCCGCTTCCGGGCGGCAGGGCCCCGTTCGAAGGCTCAGAACCCGAAGCTCACCTGCCGGCTGTTGCCGCGCTGGAGGTTCTGGAACCGCGACAGGGCGAAGAGCGGGAAGAACAGCCGGTAGCCGTGGTACTTGAGGTAGAACACCCGCGGGAAGCCGACCGCGTTGTGGGACCGCTCCTGCCACTCGCCGTCGCGGCCCTGGCTGCGCCCGAGGAAGGCCGCGCCGCCGGCCACTGCCGCGTGGTCGGCCTCGCCGGCCGCCATCAGGCCGAGCATCGCCCAGGCGGTCTGTGACGGCAGGCTCTCGGCATTCTCGACGTAGCGGCCGAGATCGTAGCTGCGCTCGTCCTCGCCCCAGCCGCCGTCCGGTCGCTGGATCGACACCAGCCACGCCACCGCCCGGCGCATCATCGGGTCGTCGTGGGCGATCCCGGCGGCGTTGAGGGCGCACAGCACCGACCAGGTGCCGTAGATGTAGTTCGTGCCCCAGCGGCCGTACCAGCTTCCGTCCCCCTCCTGCTCGGCGCGCAGGTAGGCGAGCGCCCGCTCGATCACCGGCCGGTCCTCGTCGTGGCCGAGCTGGGCCAGGAACGAGACGCAGCGCCCGGTCACGTCGGCGGTCGGCGGGTCGAGCAGCGCGCCGTGGTCGGCGAACGGGATGTGGTTGAGGAACTCCTTGTCGTTGTCGGCGTCGAAGGCGCCCCAGCCGCCGTTGCGGCTCTGCAGCCCGATGATCCAGCGGCGGGCCTTCTCCACCGCCTCGCGGTGTTCGGGCCGGCCGTTGCGGTGGAGCAGCATCGCCACCACGGCGGTGTCGTCTACGTCGGGATAGTGGTCGTTGCGGTACTGGAACGCCCAGCCGCCGGGCTCGGCGTCGGGCCGGGTCTCGGCCCAGTCGCCGCGCAGGGTGGTGATCTGGCGCGCCACGAGCCAGTCGCAGGCGGCGTCGAGGTCGCGCTGCGCCGTCACGTCGCCGGTGCGCGCCGCCTCGATCAGGGCGTGGCCGGACAGGCTGGTGTCCCAGACCGGCGACACGCAGGGCTGGCAGTAGATCTCGTCCCCGCCCTCGACCAGGAGCTTGTCGATCGCGCCCCAGATCGTCGCGCGGTGCGGATGGTCCTCCGGGTAGCCGAGGGCGTCGAACATCATCAGGGAGTAGGCCATCGCCGGGTAGATCGCCCCGAGCCCGTCCTCGCCGTTGAGGCGCTCCTCCACGAACGCGACCGCCCTGGCGACGGCGCCGCGCCGGGCGACCCGCGAGAACACCGGCTCGGTCAGGCGCAGGACGGCGTCGACGTGCTTGAACGCCACGCCCCAGCGCGAGCGGAACGGGCCGCGGATCCAGTCCGTCACCGCCTCGGGCGGAGTCCGGAAGATCTCGCCGAAGGACAGGTCGCGCGGGTTGCGGGCCTGGGGCTGCAGCGCCTGGATCACCAGAAGCGGCACGACGCAGGTGCGGGCCCAGTACGACATCGCCCACAGGTTGAAGAAGAACCACCTGGGCAGGACCATGATCTCGACCGGCATCACCGGCACGCCGCGCCACGGGGTCGCGCCGAACAGCGCGAGCTGGATGCGGGTGAACACGTTGGCGCGCTCGGCCCCCGCCGGCGGCGAGGATCGCGGTCCGGGCCCGGACCATGTGCGGGGCCTCGGGCGGGTCGCCGATCGCCTTCAGGGCGCAATACGCCTTGACGCTCGCCGAGAGGTCGAACGCGCCGGCATGGAACATCGGCCAGCCGCCGTGCTCGCCCTGGATCCGGCGCAGATAGACGCCGATCCGGCGCTGCCGCTCGGGCGTGATCCGGTCCATGTAGTGCTCCAGCAGCACGTACTCGGCCGGGATCGTCGCGTCCGCCTCCAGCTCGAACACCCAGTGGCCGTCGCCGGCCTGACGGCGCAGCAGGGCGGCGGCCGCGCGGGCGACCGCGCTGCCCGGGACGGAAGTCTCGGTCGTCATCGAATGGCTCATGTCGTGGATGGGGTGCGGGGGCCCCGAGGGTCAGGGCCGGGTCATGGCGATCAGGCGTTGGACGATCGCGTCGCGCTGCTCCGGGGTCATCGGGTGCAGCCCGAAGGCTTCCGAGGCCCAGAGGCCGTCGGCGGCGAGGCGCAGGATGCCGGCCTGGACCGGGTCGGCGCTGTCGCCGGCGAGCCAGTCGCGGACGCTGTCCTGCCACTGGCGCATCAGGGTCGGGTCGAACAGCAGCGCCGTCATCACCGCCATGCCGAGCCGGCCCTCGTCGGGAGCCGAGGCGGCGGAGGCGTTGATGTAGGCGCGCATGCACCGGCCCCGCGGGTCGGGGTCGGCTTCGGCGAGGCGGCGCAGGTCGGCCTCGAACCGGTCGAGGAGGTCCTGCATCACCGCGCGGAGCAGATCGGTCTTGCACCGGAAGTGATGCAGCAGGCCGCCCTTGCTGGTTCCGGCTTCCCGGGCCACGGCGTCGAGCGTCAGGGCCTGCGCTCCCGCCCGGGCGATCAGCCGGGCCGCGGCCTGGAGCAGGCCCTGACGCAGGGCTGCGGAGCGGTGGATCTGTTGCGGCGAGAGGCCCATGGCGGACTCACTACCGTCTGGACGGACTTGAATCAATACGGCCGAGCTCGGCGCGGCCGCGGGGCCGCCGCGCCGACCGTCTCGGAGGGCGCCCGAGCAGGCTTGCGTTGGCGTGCGAACGCTTCGTCCGCTCAGGTTCTTGTCGTGCCGCGGGTTTTCGTCGCGAAACCGGCGACCACCTTTGATACGACATCCGGACGACGACTTCCGGATTTCGTATCACCAGCCCGCGCGGTGGAGCCGGAGACTCCACACGCCTGAGCGACGCCGGTTTCCGCATCGCGAAGCGATCAATCGGAAACCGTATCGAAGCCCGCGCGGCGCCTGAGCGAAGCCGGTTTCCGCATCGCGAAGCGATCATTCGGAAACCGTATGAGAAACCTGCTCAGCCGGGCGCGAGACCGAAGATCGCCCGCGCCTCGTCCGGCGTCGCCGGGGCACAGTCGAGGTGAGCGAGCAGGCTCACGGCCTTCTCGACCAGTGCGGCGTTGCTCGGCGCGAGGCGGCCGGGAGCGAGGTAGAGGTTGTCCTCGAGGCCGACCCGGACGTTGCCGCCCGCCGCGGCGGCGACCGCCAGCATCGGGTATTCGGCCCGGGAGATGCCGAAGGCCGACCACGCCGCTCCGGCCGGCAGGCGGTCGCGCATCTGCAGCAGGGTCTCGGGCGTCGCCGGGGCGCCCCACGGGATGCCGAGGCAGATCTGGAACAGCGGCGGGGAGGCGAGGTGGCCTTCGGCGATGAGGTGCCGGGCCAACTCGATCTGGCCGAGATCGAACACCTCGATCTCGGGCTTGGCGCCCGCCCTGCGCACGAGATCGGCCATCGCCCGCAGGTGGCCCGGGGTGTTGAGGAAGGCGTGCTCGCCGAAATTCATCGTCGCCACGTCGAGGGTGCAGATCTCGGGCCGCAGCTCGGTGACGTGGCGGGTGCGGATCTCGGGCGAGGCGAGGCTGGTGCCGGGGCCGGCCACCGCCGGGTCGGGCTCGCCCGGCACGAAGCGGCCGCCGGCTCCGGTGGTGAGGTTGAGGATCACGTCGGCGTTGCGCTCGCGGATGCGCTCGACGGTCTCGCGGTAATGGGCGAGCTCCATGCTCGGGGCACCGGTCGCCGGATCGCGGACGTGGATGTGCACCACCGCCGCACCGGCCTCGGCCGCCTCCAGGGCCGAGCGGGCGATCGCCTCCGGGCTCACCGGCACGGCCGGGTTCTTCTTCGGCGTGTCGAACGAGCCGGTGAGGGCGCAGGTGACGACGGTCTTGCGGGCCATGCGGGGTTTCCTCCGCGGCGGCATCGTGAGGCGTGCCGCCGGTCCGCCCAGGCTCGCACACGCCGCGCCGGACGCCCAGCCTCTCGTCCCTGCGTTCCGGACATGCCCCGGGGTCCGCCCGGATGCAGCCCGTGACCGCACACGGGCAGGTTGCTCAGGTCCGGGTCGGGGGAGTACCAGATCAAGGCTGGAACTCTTCTCGTTCGAGCCTGGAGGCTGCGCCGCGACCGGAACCGTGTCCGCGCGGCGCGGAACCTCCCTCAGCCGGAGGGCGACGATGATCAACCTGACCGTGAACGGCGAGGAACGCCGCTACGAGGGCGACCCCGAGATGCCGCTGCTGTGGTACCTGCGGGACGAGGTCGGCCTGACGGGCACCAAGTTCGGCTGCGGCATAGCGGCCTGCGGGGCCTGCACCATCCATGTCGGCGGCACCGCGGTGCGGGCCTGCCAGACCCCGGTCTCGGCGGCGGCCGGGCAACCGGTCGTCACCATCGAGGGGCTGTCGCCGACCGGCGACCACCCGGTCCAGGCGGCCTGGCGCGACCTCAACGTGGCGCAGTGCGGCTACTGCCAGACCGGGCAGATCATGCAGGCGGCCGCCCTGCTCAACGACACCCCGAAGCCGACCGACGACGACATCGACTCGGCGATGAGCGGCAACCTGTGCCGCTGCGGCACCTATCCGCGCATCCGCGCCGCGATCAAGCAGGCGGCCGGGCTGGCGCCGAAGACCGATCAGGGAGGCCGGCTGTGATCCAGGATCTCACCCGCACGACCGGGGCCTCCGCGGCGCCCGAGCCGGACTCGGCGATCACCAACGTCAGCCGCCGGGCCCTGCTCGGCGGTGCCGGCGCCCTCGTGCTCGCGCTGGCGGTCCGCGCCCCGGCCGCCCGCGCCGCCGACGAGCCGAAGAAGTTCGGCGCCGACGGGATGCCCCGCGGCTGGCGCGACGACCCGACCGTGTTCGTCGCCATCGCGCCGGACGGCACCGTGACCATCACCTGCCACCGGCAGGAGATGGGGCAGGGCGTGCGCACCTCGGTCGCCCTGGTGGTCGCCGACGAACTCGAGGCCGACTGGGCGAAGGTGAAGGTCGTCCAGGCCCACGGCGACGAGGACCGCTTCGGCAACCAGGACACCGACGGCTCGCGCTCGCTGCGGCACTTCTTCATGCCCCTGCGCCGGGCCGGCGCCGCCGCGAAGGCGATGCTGATCGAGGCCGCCGCCCAGCAGTGGAAGGTGCCCGCGGCCGAGGTGACGGCGGAGAACGGCGTGCTCACCCATGCCGGGTCGGGCCGCAGGCTCGGCTACGGCGAGGTCGCGCAGGCCGCCGCCAGGCTGACCCCGCCCGACCGCGCCAAGGTCGCGCTCAAGGACCCGTCCGCCTTCCGCTACATCGGCAAGGGCAAGATCGGGCTGATCGACAACCGCGACATCACCACCGGGAAGGCGATCTACGGCCTCGACACCCGGGTCGACGGGATGCTCTACGCCGTCGTCGCCCGCCCGCCGGTCTTCGGCGGCAAGCTCAAGACCTACGACGCCGCCGAGGCGATGAAGGTGCCGGGCGTCGTCAAGGTCATCACCATCGACCCGCCGGCGCCGCCGGTGGAATTCCAGCCCCTCGGCGGCGTCGCGGTGATCGCGAAGAACACCTGGGCGGCGATCAAGGGCCGCGAGGCGCTGAAGATCACCTGGGACGACGGCCCGAACGCGTCCTACGATTCGGACGCCTACCGCGCCACCCTCGAGGCGGCGGTGCGCAAGCCCGGCAAGGTCGTGCGCCAGGAGGGCGACGTCGACGCGGCGATGAAGGGCGCGGCCAAGCGCCTGGAGGCCGAGTACTACGTGCCCCACCTCGTCCAGGCGCCGATGGAGCCGCCGGCCGCGACCGTGCGGATCGCCAAGGACGGCACGGTCGAGGCGTGGGGCTGCGTGCAGTCGCCCCAGGCCGCCCGCGACCGGATCGCCAAGCGCCTCGGCATCGACCCGAAGACCGTGACGGTGAACGTGACCCTGCTCGGCGGCGGCTTCGGCCGCAAGTCGAAGCCGGACTACTTCGTCGAGGCGGCCCTGTGCTCCAAGGCGATGGACGGCGCCCCGGTCAAGATGACCTGGACCCGCGAGGACGACCTCCACAACGGCTACTATCACACCGTCTCGGTGGAGCGGATCGAGGCCGGCCTCGACGCCAAGGGCATGCCGGTGGCGTGGCTGCACCGCAGCGCCGCCCCGACCATCGGGTCGATCTTCGTCGACGGCGCCGACCACGAGATCCCGATCGAACTCGGGATGGGCCTCGTCAACGTGCCGTTCGCGATCCCGAACCTCCGGATGGAGAACCCGGCCGCCCCGGCGCATGTGCGGATCGGCTGGTTCCGCTCGGTGTCGAACATCCCGCACGCCTTCGCGGCGCAGTCCTTCATCGCCGAGATGGCCCACGCGGCCGGGCGCGACCCGAAGGACTACCTGCTCGACGTGATCGGGCCGGCGCGGGTGATCGACCCGGTCAAGATCGGCGACGTGTGGAACTACGGCGAGGATCCGTCGCGCTATCCCTACGACACCGGGCGCCTGCGCAAGGTGATCGAGGCGGCGTCGAAGGGGATCGGCTGGGGCCGCGAACTGCCGAAGGGCCGCGGGCTCGGCATCGCCGGCCATTACAGCTTCGTCAGCTACACGGCGGCGGCGGCCGAGGTCGAGGTCGGCCCGAAGGGCGAGATCACGGTGCACCGAGTCGACATCGCGATCGATTGCGGTACCCAGGTCAACCCCGAACGGGTGCGCTCGCAGCTCGAGGGCGCGGTGGTGATGGGCATGGGCCTCGCGCTCACCGCCCAGATCACCTTCAAGGACGGCCGCACGGTGCAGGACAACCTCGACACCTACGAGCTGACCCGCATCGACTCGGCGCCGAAGGTGATCGAGGTCCACCTCGTGCCGGGCGGCGACTACGCCAAGCCCCTCGGCGGCGTCGGCGAACCCGGCGTGCCGCCGGTGGCGCCGGCGATCGTCAACGCGGTCTTCGCCGCGAGCGGACGGCGCATCCGCCAGTTGCCGATCCGCGACAAGCTGAGCGCGTGACGCTCTTCCCGGGCGGGGCCGTTCCGGCGGCCCCGCCCGGGGCTCCGATGCCGTCAGATCCACGGCGGCGGCGTGAACTCTCCGAGCGGCCTCCAGCCGAGGCGTTTGTGGGCGAGGTGATAGAGCAGGGCGAGCGCGGCCATGCACGGCACGGTCACGCTCGTGAACAGCCAGATGTCCCGCGTCGGCAGCGCCACGATGGTCCCGGTCGCGACGGCGACCAGGAAGATCACCCCGGTCGGGTGACGCGGTCCCGGCTGATCCGCCCCGGGCTGGTTCGTCTGCGTCATGACATCATCTCCGTGTTCGGGCGTCGGCGACCGGAGGCCCGCTCGTTGCGACGGTTGCTGCTGGCGCGATGATGGTGGCCGGTTCTACCGGGCGCGGCAGTTCGGCCCGTACCAGGAGTTGCTGCGGGCGTCGTAGCCGGAATTGTTGAAGCTCGACGCCGAGCAGACCGGGAAGCTCCTGTCGCCGCTGCGCTGCAGGCTCACCAGCTTGTTGAGGTCGCGCTGGCGCTCGTTCTCCCGGTTCTGGGCCGCGAGCTGGTTCTGGAGCGCGATCCGGCGGTTCTGCTCCAGGAACTCCCGCTGCTGGCTCACGCCCATCATGCATTCGGCGAAGGCGTCGGTGCCGAGCTCGAAACCGAACTCGCCGCACCGGGTCTGATCCATCGCCCGCTGCTCGCGGGCGGTGACGCACGCCGAGACGGCGAGGGCGCAGGCGCCGGCGAGGGCGAGCCGCACCGCGGTGGCGCGACGCCGCCGCGACGCGGCGGTGCCGGGAGCGAGGTTGAGCGCCGGGAGGTTACGCATCGTACAGACCTTCTTCGAAGCGGAGGGACGCGCATCGACCCAGCGGCGGCCCCGATCCGATGCGGCGCAGCATGGCGAACCCGCGTAAAACTCCGCCGTCTCGTTTCACTCGAATTGTCGCGGTTCTGTTTCGTCGCGGTTCTGTTTCACGCCGGCGGCGTGGTTCGTTGCACGTTCGCAGGACCCGCCGCGGGTGGCCGTGGACGAAGGGGGAAGGCGGAGGCTGCGGCTTCCCGGGCGGCGCGCCGGCCGCGGCCGCGCATCGTGCGGGCCGAGCCGCCGGAACCGCCAAGGCGACCGGCGGTTGTGCCAGCATCTTCGGCAGGAGTGTGCCCCATGACCCTGGCCCGTCCCCTCGTCGCCGGCCTGCTCGTCGCGCTCGTCGCCGGCCTGCTCGTCGCGCTCGTCGCAGGCCCGGCCGTCGCCGCCTCGTGCAGCGCCGAGATCGCCGCCTTCGAACCGCGTCTCGACGAGAAGAGCCGCGAGGTGATCGCGACCTCCTCGGCCGGCAAGGAGGTCGCCTCCCGCCGCGAGGCCACGGCCGAGGAGGCCGCGGAGAACAAGGTGGCGCCGAGCGCGCTGCCGTCCGGCCCGTCCCCGGGCAGCACCGAGGCGCAGGCGACCGCCAAGGCCGCCGAGGCGGGAGGCGGCAGCGGCGCGATGGAGGCGCGTGCGAGCCTCAACCGCGCCCGGGAGATGGCGAAGAAGGGCGACGAGACCGGTTGCCTTCAGGCTCTCGGCGAGGCGCGCAAGCAGCTCGGCACGCCCTGAGCCGTGCCGTCGATCGCCGACCCGCCGCGACGCGCTCGCAGATGCAGCATCCGGGGGGTTGACGGCGGGCACGCCGTTTGCGACCGGCGGGCAGGGCCAGGACCGGCCCCTCCGGCGGTAAGAGGCAGCCCATGAGCAGCGGACCGACATCCACCGAGTCCAAGCAGCTTCTCCACCTCGTGTTCGGTGGCGAGCTGACCGACCTCGACGGCATCACCTTCCGCGACCTGTCGAGGCTCGACGTCGTCGGGATCTTCCCGGACTACGCCAGCGCCGCGATGGCCTGGAAGGCCAAGGCGCAGCAGACCGTCGACAGCGCGCAGACCCGCTACTTCATCGTGCACCTGCACAAGCTGCTCCAGCCCTGATCGGGCTCCAGCGGAGCGGGCGAGGGCACCTCCGCCGTTGTTGTCGATCCTGCATCCTGTCCGTCGCCGGGACGGTCATCGGTCCGGCGAATGATGCCGGGGCGCGGCGCCATGGCTCGGGACAAGCCGGGATGAAGCCGTTGTGACGCTTCGTCGCCGCTGTTAAGAGCCTGCCGCGTCGCGCCATTCGGCTTCAAGGGGCGCGGCCTCCATGGGAAGACGATGAAATCCTCCATCAAGATCGTGGCGGGCAACGCGAGCCGGCCGCTCGCCGAGGCGATCGCCTCCTATCTCGAAGTCCCGCTGGCGCTCTGCTCGGTGCGCCGGTTCGCCGACATGGAGATCTTCGTCGAACTCCAGGAGAACGTGCGCGGCGAGGACGTGTTCATCGTCCAGTCGACGTCGTTCCCGGCGAACGACCACCTGATGGAACTGCTCATCATGATCGACGCCGCGCGGCGCTCGTCGGCGCGGCGGATCACGGCGGTCCTGCCCTATTTCGGCTATGCCCGGCAGGACCGGCGCACCTCGGGCCGCACCCCGATCTCGGCCAAGCTCGTCGCCAACCTCATCACCGAGGCCGGTGCCGACCGGGTGATGACCCTCGACCTGCATGCCGGCCAGATCCAGGGCTTCTTCGACATCCCGACCGACAACCTGTTCGCCGCACCCGTGATGGTGCGCGACATCAAGGAGCGGCTCGACCCCGCCGACATGATGGTGGTGTCGCCCGACGTCGGCGGCGTGGTCCGCGCCCGGGCGCTCGCCAAGCGCATCGACGCGTCGCTGGCCATCGTCGACAAGCGCCGCGAGCGGCCGGGCGAGTCCGAGGTGATGAACATCATCGGCGACGTCGAGGGCCGGTCGTGCATCCTCGTCGACGACATCGTCGATTCCGGCGGCACCCTGGTCAACGCCGCCGAGGCGCTACTCGATAAGGGCGCCAAGGACGTCTACGCCTACATCACCCACGGCGTGCTCTCCGGGGGCGCGGTGTCGCGCATCGCCTCCTCGAAGCTGAAGGAGCTGGTGATCACCGATTCGATCCAGCCGACCGCGGCGGTGAAGCTCGCCCGCAACATCCGGGTGGTCACCATCGCGCCGCTGCTCGGCGAAGCCATCGGCCGCACCGCCGACGAATCGAGCGTGTCGAGCCTGTTCACCTGAGGACGGGGCCGGCGGCCCCGTCCCCGCGGGTCAGCCAACGGCCGGATCCGTCGCCGGGCGGCCGGGGAGGCGGCGCAGGCCCTCCCGCGGCACCAGATCCGCCGGCTGCTTCAGGTCCCGGACCAGCCCGAGCCGGCGCAGCCCCAGCAGCACCCACCAGCCCGGATCGTGCTGGCCCGGTTCGAGGCCGAGGCGGGCGGAATCCGGCCAGGCATGGTGGTTGCCATGCCACGCCTCGCCGAAGGTGATGAGCGAGGCCGCCGGAAGATCGTGGCCCTGCACCGCCGCGCCGTCCACGGTCCAGCCCTGCGGCCCGCGCCGGTGGGTCAGATGGCCGACCAGCCAGTGACCGGTGAGGCCGACCGCGACCCGGACCGGGATGCCCCAGACCAGCCACGGCAGGCCGCCGAGCGCGAGGAACAGGGCCGCCCACGGCAGTTGCTGCGCCATCCAGGTCGCGTCGAGCCAGCGCAGGAAGCGATCCTCGCGCAGGCGCGCCTCGGGAACGAAGCGCGGCGGCCGGGCCAGGACCAGCCGGCAGTGCATCTGCCACCACGCGTCGCGCCAGGGCGGCGCCCGGTGGGCGTGGAGCGGGTGGCACGCGGTCTGACGTTGCGCCCAGTCCCGGGTGTCGTGAAGCTGCACCATGCCGAGCGGGCCGGCCATGCCGACGAGGGTGCCGAGATAGACGAGGAGGCGCTCCAGCCAGAGCGGTGCGCGGAAGCTGCGGTGGATGAGGAGACGGTGCAGGCCGATCGAGTGCCCGGCGCACAGCGTCACCGCGCTGGTGACCAGGAACAGCACCACCGCTCCCGGCGTGACGAAGACCGGACCCAAGCCGAGGGCTGCGAGCGTCATGCCGCCGACCCAGAGCGAGCGCGCCGGCGCCCAGAGCACGGTTCCGTCCTCGGGCGAAGTGCCGGGATCCGCATGGATGCGCGGAGTCGAAAGACACGCCATCGGCCGCTCCTACTTCGTTATTTAAGAAATTAACGAAATACGCAGATACGGAATTTGTCAACCGCCGTCGCCTCGCCTACATGGAGGGCTGTCCGTTCCGGTGGCGAAGCTCCCGACCCATGCAGCGCGTCTTCGAAGCCCTGGCCTCCTCGGCGCGGCGCAGGATCCTGGCCTACCTCGCCCATACCGAGCTGAATGCCGGCGAGATCGCGGCCCGGCTGGCGATGTCGAAGCCCGCGGTGTCGCAGCACCTATCGATCCTCGAAGCGGCCGGGCTGGTCGCGAGCGAGAAGCGCGGCCAGTACGTGTTCTACCGTCAGGTGCAGGAGAACCTCGTCAACACCCTCAACGGGTTCGTGCAGGAGGTCTGCCCGATCGGGCGGCCGCTGCGGCGGGAGAGCGCCGCCCGGGCGGCGCGGGGCGGGCCGGACGACCCGGGCTGAGCCGGCGGGCGGACCGGGACGCCGTGACCTGTATCGCCGGTCCGGCAGGGCCGCCTCTGCTGTGGCGGCGGGGTGAAAACCGCTTTGCGCGGACCCTCGACCTGCCTATATAGTCGGCCATTCCCTCGCAGCGTGAGACGGGATGTCCCGGCCTTTCCCGGGACGGCGGTGCCGCCGCGCCGCCGGCGGCATCCTGTTGCGCTGCTGGCCGATCATGGCCGCCCCGCCGGGCGGTGCAGCGTCCCCGCCCGAGGGCCCGGGGCGCTTCAGGAGGTAGGTATGTCCCAGGGTCCGTTGATGCCGAAGGCGACGGCCGTGTGGCTGGTCGAGAACACCTCGCTGGCCTTCGACCAGATCGCCGATTTCTGCAAGCTCCACCCGCTCGAGGTGAAGGGCATCGCCGACGGCGAGGTCGCGGCCGGCATCAAGGGCCTCGATCCGGTCTCGACCGGGCAGCTCACCCGCGAGGAGATCGAGAAGGCGCAGAAGAACCCGAACCACCGGATGAAGGTCGCGGTGTCGAAGGTGAAGCTGCCGGAGGTCAAGCGTTCGACCAAGGGCCCGCGCTACACCCCGCTGTCGCGCCGGCAGGACCGCCCGAACGCGATCCTCTGGCTGCTGCGCAATCACCCGGAGCTGAAGGACGCGCAGATCATGCGCCTCGTCGGCACCACCAAGTCGACGATCCAGCAGATCCGCGACCGCACCCACTGGAACTCCGGCTCGCTCCAGCCGATGGATCCGGTCACCCTCGGCCTGTGCACCCAGATCGACCTCGACTTCGAGGTCCAGCGCGCCGCCAAGGACCGTCCTCCGGTCGAGGGCCGGCGAGGGGGGCCCCACCCTGATGCCGACCGAGCTGTCGCTCCAGCCCGAGCCGGCGAGCGAGTTCGAGGACGAGCCGCGCCGGCCCGGCGGCCGCGACTCCGAGCGCCTCGACGCCGACTCGGTCTTCGCCCGCCTCAAGCCGCTGCGCCGCGGTGAGGACGACGACGACGACCTCTGAGGTTGGCGCCTCGCGAACCCGCCGCCAGGGCGATCGCTTCAGCGATTGGTCTGCGGTCGCCCGGAGGGCGACACCGCATGGCGGGCGCGGTGCGCTCTGCGCCCGAAGAGCGCCCCGCGGAGCGGGTTCGAGGGGACGGATGTCCCCCCGAACGCAGAGCGGAGCGAGAGCCGAGTGAGCGGCGACACGACGTGTCGCGCACGAACGCCGGCGACTGAGGCCGAGCAAAATGAGCAAGAACCAAAAAACCAGGGCCATCGCTCCGGAGCGATTGCCCCGAACCCGCGGCTCCGAAGGCTTGCCGCCGGCGCGGATTTGCGTTAAGGCGCGCAGATCCGAGAAGAGCAGCCGGCGCGCGAGGGGTCTGGACAAGGCCCCTTTTTCGCAACCGGCTCCGGTTCCCGGAGCACACGTTTTCGCTCGTCGTCCATGCGCCGGCCCGTCCCCGAGAGGGATGGCTGTCCCGCCTCCGCTGAGGAAGCAGGCGGGACACCGACGAGCGGAAGCGGCCCGTTCACACGAGCCGCCGGCGCCGCCCCGTTCCGATGTCGGGGTGAGTTAGGGAGCATCAATGTCCGCAGGTTTGCAAGGCGCCGCGTCGAGCCGCGAGGATTTCGCCGCCCTCCTCGAAGAGTCGTTCCGCCAGCACGAGATCACGGAAGGCTCCGTGGTCAAGGGCCGGGTCGTGGCGATCGAGAAGGACGTCGCGGTCATCGACATCGGCGCCAAGACCGAGGGCCGCGTCGCCCTGAAGGAATTCACCGGCCCGGGCCGTGACCAGTCGATCGACGTCGGCGACGAGGTCGAGGTCTACGTCGACCGGATCGAGAACGCGCTCGGCGAGGCCGTCATCTCGCGCGACAAGGCGCGCCGCGAGGAGAGCTGGGTCAAGCTCGAGAAGGCGTTCGAGAACAACGAGCGCGTCTCCGGCACGATCTTCAACCAGGTCAAGGGCGGCTACACCGTCGACCTCGACGGCGCCGTGGCGTTCCTGCCGCGCTCCCAGGTCGACATCCGCCCGGTCCGCGACGTCACCCCGCTGATGGGCACGCCGCAGCCGTTCCAGATCCTCAAGATGGACCGCCGCCGCGGCAACATCGTGGTGTCGCGCCGCACCGTGCTCGAGGAGAGCCGGGCCGAGCAGCGCTCGGAGCTGGTGGCCAACCTCGAAGAGGGTCAGGTCATCGACGGCGTGGTCAAGAACATCACCGAGTACGGTGCGTTCGTCGACCTCGGCGGCATCGACGGCCTGCTGCACGTCACCGACATGGCGTGGCGCCGCGTCAACCACCCGTCCGAGGTCGTCAACATCGGTCAGACCGTCAAGGTCAAGATCATCAAGATCAACCACGAGACGCACCGCATCTCGCTCGGCATCAAGCAGCTCCTGGCCGATCCGTGGGAGGGCATCGCCGCCCGCTACCCGGTCAACGCCAAGCTCAAGGGCCGCGTGACCAACATCACCGACTACGGCGCCTTCGTGGAGCTGGAGCCGGGGATCGAGGGCCTGATCCACGTCTCGGAGATGAGCTGGACCAAGAAGAACGTCCATCCCGGCAAGATCGTCTCGACCTCGCAGGAGGTGGAAGTCCAGATCCTCGAGGTGGATCCGGTCAAGCGCCGCATCTCGCTCGGCCTCAAGCAGACCCTCCAGAACCCCTGGGAGGCCTTCGCCGAGAAGCACCCGGTCGGTTCCGAGGTCGAGGGCGAGGTCAAGAACAAGACCGAGTTCGGTCTGTTCATCGGCCTCGAGGGCGACGTCGACGGCATGGTGCACCTCTCGGACCTCGACTGGAACCGTCCGGGCGAGCAGGTCATCGAGGAGTTCAAGAAGGGCGACATGGTGCGCGCCCAGGTTCTCGACGTCGACGTCGAGAAGGAGCGCATCTCGCTGGGCGTCAAGCAGCTCGGCGGCGACCCCTTCGCGGATGCCGGCGAGATCCGCAAGGGTCAGGTCGTCACCTGCGAGGTGCTCGAGGTCAAGGAATCCGGTCTCGAGGTGAAGATCGTCGACACCGACCTGTCGACCTTCATCCGCCGGGCCGAGATCGCCCGCGAGCGCGGCGACCAGCGCCCCGAGCGCTTCGCCGCCGGCGAGAAGGTGGACGCCCGCGTCACCCAGTTCGACCGCAAGGCGCGTCGCGTCCAGCTCTCCATCAAGGCCCTGGAAATGGCCGAGGAGAAGGAGGCGATCGCCCAGTTCGGTTCGGCCGATTCGGGCGCCTCGCTCGGTGACATCCTCGGCGCCGCCCTCAAGGCCCGCGCCGGCGACAAGAAGTAACTCCCGCATCCCGGACCCGCGAGGGTCCGGGATCGGCCGACGGAGACCGGACGGCCCGTGCGGAGACGCTTCCGCACGGGCCGTTTTTTCGTGCGCGCCTCCGGCATGCGCAACTTCTCCCGCTACCGGCCGCGGAAGTCCCACAGGGCCATCGCTTGAGAGCGATTGCCCTTGTTCCTTGCTCGGCCTCAGTCGCCGGCGTTCGTGCGCGACACGTCGTGTCGCCGCTCACTCGGCTCTCGCTCCGCTCTGCGTTCGAGGGGACATCCGTCCCCCCGAACCCGCTTCGCGGGGCGCTCTTCGCGCCCGGTCGGGAGCGTCGCCCTTCGGGCGACCGCAGAACAATCGCTGAAGCGATTGCCCTGGAAGTCCCACGCCGGCTCTTGCCGCTGCGCGACAGGGGAGGGTAGAACTCCCGGGCCGCGAGGCGCAGCAAGGACTTGGGCGGAGTGGTCCGGCCGATCCGGCGGCACGCCGAGCGAGCCTAGTGACCAGGGACAACACGGGCGCCGCATGGGCATCGATGCCGAACTTCTCCTCGACCGGCGCGCGCTGCGCCGGAAGCTCTCGTTCTGGCGCGTGGTCGGAATCGGCGGCCTGATCGTCGCCGCCGGCGCGGTCGGATGGCGGGCCGCCGGCGGTGGAGGAGGCTTCGGCGGCGTGCGGCCGCAGATCGCCCGCATCAGCATCGAGGGCTTCATCGCCGGCAGCGAGAAGACCCGCGAGCTGATGAAGCGGGTCGGCGAATCGCGGGCGGTCTCCGGCGTCGTGGTGTCGATCAACTCCCCGGGCGGCACCACCACCGGGTCCGAGGAACTGTTCCGCAACCTGCGCCAGCTCGCCGAGAAGAAGCCGGTCGTCGCCTTCGTCGACGGCACCGCGGCCTCGGGCGCCTACATCACCGCGCTCGCCGCCGACCACATCGTCGCGCGCGAGACCTCGCTCGTCGGCTCGATCGGCGTCCTGTTCCAGTACCCCGAGCTGTCCGGCCTCCTCGACAAAGTCGGGGTGAAGGTCGAGGAGGTGAAGTCGGCCCCGCTCAAGGCCGAGCCGAGCCCGTTCCACCCCACCTCGCCGGAGGCGAAGGCGGCGCTGCAGTCGATCATCGGCGACACCTACGGCTGGTTCAAGGGACTGGTCGCCGACCGGCGCGGCATGAACCCGCAGCAGCTCGCCGCCGTCTCGGACGGGCGGGTGTTCAGCGGCCGCCAGAGCGTGCCGCTCAAGCTCGTCGACGAGCTCGGCGGCGAGCGTCAGGCGATCGAATGGCTGGAGCGCGAGAAGGGCGTCGCCAAGGACCTGCCGGTGCGCGACTGGAAGCCGGCCAACGACCGCAGCTTCGGCTTCCTGTCGGCGGCGGCGCTCGGCGCCGACCTTCTCGGCTACGGCGAGTTCGCGGCGCGGCTGCGCGCCACCTCGAACGAGACCGCGAGCCTCGTGCAGGGCGGCCTGCTCGCGGTCTGGCGTCCCGGCGCCGCGCCTGCTCCCTGATCCCGCCGACTTCGAGACGCCAGGCCATGATCAAATCCGAGCTGGTCCTCCGCATCGCCGAGCAGAACCCGCATCTCTACCAGCGCGACGTCGAGAACATCGTCAACGCGATCCTCGACACGATCGCCAACGCCCTCTCGCAGGGCGACCGGGTCGAGCTGCGCGGCTTCGGGGCTTTCTCCGTCAAGCGCCGCGAGGCGCGCCGCGGCCGCAATCCCCGCACCGGCGCCGCGGTCGCCGTGGCCGAGAAGGCGATCCCGGTGTTCAAGACCGGCAAGGAGATGCGGCTGCGCCTCAACGCGGCCGGGATCGGCTCCGACGAGAAGGTCGAGGCCGCCGTCTCCTGACATCCGGGCACGGTGACCGGGCGACGCCCGGCACCCACCCCCGAAAACCATCCGCGCCTTCTAGTCCCCTGAACGGGAATTTCGATGATCCGCTTCCTCAAGGGCCTGATCCTCCTTCCCATCGCGATCGTGGTGGTGCTGCTCGCGGTGGCCAACCGCCAGCCGATCCTGCTCTCGCTCGATCCGTTCTCCGAAGGGGCGCCGGCCTTCAGCGTGACGCTGCCGCTCTACGCCATCGCGTTCGGCGCGGTGGCCCTCGGGATCGTGGTCGGCGGCGTCGGCTCCTGGCTCGCCCAGGGCGAGACCCGGCGCGACCGCCGCCGCAAGACCCGCGAGCTGCGCCGGCTCCAGGTCGAGACCGACCGCCTGCGCAGCGACGCCGTCCCGGCGGGCCGGCCGGCCGCGTCCGGTCGCGCCGCACCGGCGCTGCCGGCGCCGGCCCGCGCGGGCCTGATCGTCCGGGACGTCCGTCGTGGCTCCGGTCCTGGTCAAGATCTGCGGTCTCGGCACCCCGGAGACCCTCGACGCGGCGCTCGGCGCCGGAGCCGACATGGTCGGCTTCGTGCATTTTCCGCGCTCTCCGCGCCACGTCGGCCTCGACGCCGGCCGCCTGTTGTCCGGGCGGGCGAGGGGACGCGCCGCGCGGGTCGCGCTGGTCGTCGACCCCGACGACGCCCTGCTCGATGCGGTGACGCGGGCCCTCGACCCGGACTGGATCCAGCTCCACGGCCGCGAGAGCCCGGAGCGCGTCGCCGCCATCCGCGCCCGCACCGGCCGTCCGGTGATGAAGGCGCTCGGCGTCGCGACCCTCGACGACCTCGCGCGCGTCGCCGATTTCGCCGCGGTCGCCGACCGGGTGCTGCTCGATGCCAAGCCGGCGCCCGGGGCCCTGCCCGGCGGCAACGGCCACGCCTTCGACTGGGACCTGATCGCCCGCGCCCGTCTGACGGCGCCGTTCATGCTCTCGGGCGGCCTGACCCCGGAGACCGTGACGACGGCCCTGGCCCGGACCGGCGCCGGGTCCGTCGACGTCTCCTCGGGCGTCGAGCGCCGGCCGGGCGAGAAGGATCCCGACCGCATCGCCGCCTTCGTCGCCGCGGTCCGCGCCGGTTCGTGAGCCCCGCGGCGAGGGGGGAAATTGCCCTCCCGGCGAAATGGTCCTAAGGCCGCGGGAAAGCCCCGTCCGCGCGCCTGAGCAGACTTGCGTTGGCACGCCAACGCTTCGTCCGCTCAGGTTCTTGGTGTGCCGCAGGTTTTCGTCGCAAAACCGGTGACCACTTCCGCGAAACCTGCTTAGGGATTGTTGCCGTGACCGCTCCCCAGACACCGAACTCGTTCCGCACCGGCCCCGACGAGCGCGGCCGCTTCGGCATCTTCGGCGGACGCTTCGTCGCCGAGACCCTGATGCCCAACATCCTGGAACTGGAGCGGGCCTACGCCGAGGCGAAGGCCGACCCCGCCTTCCAGGGCGAGATGGATTCCTACCTCACGCACTACGTCGGCCGGCCGAGCCCGCTCTACTACGCCGAGCGGCTGAGCCAGCACTTCGGCGGCGCCAGGATCTACTTCAAGCGCGAGGAGCTGAATCACACCGGCTCGCACAAGGTGAACAACGTGCTGGGGCAGATCCTGCTCGCGCGCCGGATGGGCAAGCCGCGGATCATCGCCGAGACCGGCGCCGGCCAGCACGGCGTCGCCACCGCGACGCTGTGCGCGCGGTTCGGGCTCAAATGCGTCGTCTACATGGGCGCGGTCGACGTCGAGCGGCAGAAGCCGAACGTCTTCCGGATGAAGATGCTCGGGGCCGAGGTCGTGCCGGTGCAGTCGGGCACCCGCACCCTGAAGGACGCGATGAACGAGGCGCTGCGCGACTGGGTCACCAACGTCGCCGACACCTTCTACTGCATCGGCACGGTCGCGGGTCCGCACCCGTATCCGGCGATGGTGCGCGACTTCCAGGCGATCATCGGCCGCGAGACCAAGGCGCAGATGCTGGAGCAGGAGGGCCGGCTGCCGGATTCCCTCGTCGCCTGCATCGGCGGCGGCTCGAACGCCATGGGTCTGTTCCACCCGTTCCTCGACGACCGCGAGGTCGAGATCTACGGCGTCGAGGCGGCCGGGCACGGGGTGTCGAGCGGCCTGCACGCCGCCTCGCTCACCGGCGGCAAGCCCGGGGTGCTGCACGGCAACCGCACCTACCTGCTGATGGACGGCGACGGCCAGATCGCCGACGCTCACTCGATCTCGGCCGGCCTCGATTATCCGGGCATCGGGCCTGAGCACGCCTGGCTGCACGAGATGGGCCGGGTCACCTACCTGTCGGCGACCGACGGCGAGACCCTCGAGGCGTTCCGGCTGTGCTCGCTGATGGAGGGCATCATCCCGGCCCTGGAGCCCGCCCACGCCCTCGCCAAGGTCGCCGAACTGGCGCCGCGGAAGCCGCGCGATCACCTGATGGTGGTCAACCTCTCCGGCCGCGGCGACAAGGACATCCCGCAGGTGGCCGAGATCCTCGGGGATGCGCTCTGAGCTGAAGCCGGCTCGGCCCGGCTGAGGCTGCGAACCGGTCCCGGACGCGACCGGGACCGGAGACGACGATGCGTGCGCCGGCCGGTACACGCTGCCTTCCGCCCCGTTCGCGACCATCGCACCCGCTCGAACGGGTCACGCGAGAGCCATATCGGGCCGGCGGCGGTCCTGCGCCGACCGCTGCTGCGTACGGCGGCGGGTTGCCTCAATACTCCCACTCGGCCCCGACGCCGACCGCGGTCCGGCCGTCCGCGCCGGCCTCGCCCTGCACCTTGATCCGGCCGGTGACGTCGTAGGTGACGGTGGCGGCGCTGTCCTCCGGGCGGGCGCCGGCGCGCACGCCGACATTGACCCGCTCGCCGAGCGCCCGCGACAGGCCGACCGCGGGACCGCCCTTGGCGCCGGTCTGGATGTCGAGCCCGTCGAGGCCGAGACTGCGGCGGGCGCTGTCGAACGCGTCGGGGCCGCCGGCGCCGCCGGAGAGTTGCGCCACCGCCTGGGCGAGCTGGAGCGCCTGGAACGGCGACAGGCCGCCGGTCGCCTTCTTGAACAGCAGGCGCGACAGCACCTCGTCCTGGGGCAGGGGCGGCGTCGAGCTGAGGACGAAGTCCGGCTGGTCGGCCGGGCCGGCGACGGCGACCCGCGCGACGACGTCGGACGCCTGGGCCTGGGCGGCGAAGTCGAGTTCCGGTGCGGTGAGGTCGCCGGCGAAGGTGAGCCGGCCGCGGGTGAAGTCGAGGCTCTGGCCGGCGAGCGCGATCCGGCCGCGGCGCATCTCGAAGGCGCCGTTCGCCTGCGGCGCCCGGGATGTGCCGGTGAGACGCAGCGCCCCGCCGAGTTCGGCGTCGATGCCGCGCCCGCGCACGGTGATGTGGCCGGGAGCGTTGACCGCCACGTCGAGGGTGGCGACGACCGGCGTCGTGCGCTTGGCGCGCGCCTGACGCTCGCGCCGGGTCCGCGCGGCGAGCTGGGCCTGCATCGCCGGCGGGGCGTTGACGTGGCGCACGCCCGGCAGCGGCCGCACCGTCGAGGGCAGGCGGTCGGGTACCGCGACGTCGAGGGAGATCACGTCGACCCGGCCGGCCACCTTCGGGGTGCGGGCGAGGGGACCGGACAGCGACAGGTTGAGGCTCGTCACCGCGTCCATGAGCGGGCTCGCCACCAGCTCGGCCCGCTCCCCGACGATGGACAGGCTGCCGGGGAAGCCGGCGGCGGGATCGACCGCGACCCGGCCCCCGACCCGCAGCGTGCCGCCGTTGCGGGTGGCCGCGGTGAGGCGCTCGATCACCACGGTGTCGCCGCGGCCGGTGACCCGGCCCTGGATGTCGGTGAGGCGGATGCCCTGGAGCGGGTCGGTGAAGCTGCCGCCGGTGAGCGTCGCGGCGCCGTCGATCCGCGGGGCCTGGAATGTGCCGCCGAGCCCGGCATCGAGGGCGACCCGGCCGCTGACCCGCTGGCCGCCGGCGGCGAGCAGCGAGTTGGCGAGCGCCGCGTCGAGGGTGCCGCGCACCCGCAGGGCGAGGGCGCCGCCGGTCTCGACCGGCACCGAGCCGGATACCGTGAGGTTGGCGCCCCGGCCGGCGGTGGCGGTGCCGTCGAGGCTCGCCCGGCCGTCGGCGAGAGTGCCGGCGGCGCGGGCATCGATCGGCGGCAGCCCGGCGGAGCGGGTCTCGGGCGTGACGAGGCGGGCGAGCGCGAGGCGGTAGCGCCCGTCCGGGCTCTCGGCCCGGCCGGTCAGGGTCGCGTCGCCGTCGAGGGTGCCGGAGAGCGACAGCGCCGGGTCGGCGATCCGGGCCAGGGCGAGGGGCACCGCCTTCAGCGACAGCCGGGCGTCGAGACGCCGGCCGAGGCGGCCGTCGAGGGCGATGCGCCCGGTCCCGGCCGCGACCGCGAGACCCTCGACGCGCACGCCGTCGTCCTCGACGGTGAGCGAGGCCGGGCCGGCGAGCGCGATCCGCTCGCGGCCGCGGACGGCGCCGAAGCGGGCGAGGTCGAGCCGCACCGGCGGGCCCGGCAGCAGCCGGCCGGCGCCGTCGAGGGCGAAGCCGCGCGCCCTGGCCTGGAGCGTCAGGTCGCTGCCGGCCTGGGCCGGCGTCGCATCGAGGCGCAGGGATTCGATCGTCTCGCTGCCGAGGTCGAGCCGGTCGGAGTTCAGCCGCCCGGTGACCCGCGGCGCCCGGCGCAGGTCGGTGCCGGAGAGGTCGGCGTCGAGCCGCGCCAGCGACAGGCCGGCGGCCTTCACGCCGGCCCCGGTGGCGCGCAGGCGCGCGTCCTGCCGGCCCGCGGTGCGGGACAGGGAGAGGGCGGCGTCGAGGCGGCCGGCGAGGCGGGTCAGCGCGAGGGGCGAGAGGTCGTCGAGGTCTCCGGCCCGCAGCGACAGCTCGCCCTCGGCGAGGCCGTCGCCGCCGAGGGTCGCATTCCCCTGCGCCGTCACGGAGCCGAGGCCGAGGGCGAGGCGGTCGAGGCGCCAGTCCTCGCCGGCGCGGGCCAGATGGACGTCGCCGGTGAGCGGCTTGCCGTCGACGGAGCCGGAGAGCGCGAGGGTCCCGTCGAGGGCACCGGTCACGTCGCGGGCCTTGAGGTCGAGGGCGAGGCCGCGGATCGGCCGGCCCAGCGCCCGGGCCTCCGGCGCCGCCGCGACGAGGCTGACGTCGGGGCGCTCCAGCGAGCCGGTGAGCCGGGCGTCGAGCGTCGCCCGGCCGCCGAGGTCGGGATCGAGGGTCGCGAGATCGGGCAGCACGACCCGGCCGGTGACGTCGGCGAGCGTCGCGGTGGCGCGCCCGTCCAGGGTCGCGCTGACCGCGGCTCCGTCGAGGCGCACGGCCTGAACGCCGTAGCCGTCGCGCAGGCGGCTCAGCCGGCCGGCGAAACGCGGCTCGCGGCCGAGCGTCCGGTCGAGGGACGGCGTGCCGAGGGAGAGTTTCTCGGTGCGCGCCGAGACGTCGGCGGTGATGCCGCCCCGGCCCGGATCGCCCGAGAACGCGGCCTCGGCGGTGACGCGGCCGGCGAGCGGGCGCCCGGCGAGCAGCGAGAACCCGGCGAGGTCGCTCAGCTCCGCCCTGAGGGTCCCGGTGAGGACGTCGCGGCCGACCCGGCCGGCGTAGCGCGCCGTCGCCACCGGGCTGTCGAGGGCGACCTCGCTCAGGTCGGCGACGCCGTCCGGTCCCAGAATCCCGCGCAGGGAGAACGCGGCGCGCGGGCCGACGGCGCGGCGCAAGGCCGGGTCGGCGAGGCTCAGGCCCTCGACCTTCGCGTCGGCGCTGAGCCGGAAGGACTGGCCGGCCGGAAGCGGCGGAGTCGGTTCGGCGGCGAGGTCCGCGGTGACCCGGTCGAGCCGGCTGCCGCCGGCGGCGAGGCCGGCGGCGCGCAGGTGTCCGACCACCGCCGGTGCGGTGAGCGGCCCCTTGACGCTGCCGTCGAAGGTGAGCGCCTCCAGCGTGGCCTCGCCCGCCCTGGTGACGCCGCCCTCGGTCGGCACCGCTCGTGCCTGGAGGGTGAGGTCGGCGCGACGCGCGGCGTCGACCCCGCCCCCGAGGATCAGGCGGGCGGTGCGGGAGGCGAGTTCGAAGCGGTCGACCCCGACCGCGCCGTCGTCGCCGAATCGCAGCGCCCCGTCGAGCTGGGTGGTGCCGGAGAACACCGCGGCGGCCGGGCCGGGCACCAGCCCCTCGATGCGCGAGGCGAGGTCGAGGGTCATCCGGCGCTCGACCCCGGCCCGGTCGATGCGCGCCCGGCCCTCGGCGCCGATGTCGTCGCCGGCCTTGAACGCCAGGGTCGCGGCCCAGGCGTCGAGGGGGCCGCGCCCGTCCAGGTCGAGGGTGACCGGGGGCAGGCCGGGCAGGTTGAGGGCACGGGCGAGCAGGCCGCCGGCGGGCTCGTCGTGGGCGAGCTTCAGCTCCAGCCGCTCGCCCTCGGGCACGAAGGCGAGGCGCAGGGTGGCGTGGCCGGGCTGGTCGAGCCGGCGGATGCCCAGCGACAGGTCGAGGCCCTCGCTCGGATTGCCGAGCTTCGCCTGCCCGGCCCCGGCGAGGCGGGCGGCCTGGCCGACGACCGGCTCGCCGAGCACGAGTTCGCCGAGGCCGAAGGTCTTGATCTCGACCTTCACCGGCAGCTCGGGCAGCAGCGACTGGTCGGCCTCCGGCGCGTCCGACACCGCCGCCGAGGGCACCGGCCGGCGCAGCACCTCGAGCCGGCCGACCTCCAGCCGGTCGACCTCGAGCCGGCGCGACAGCAGGGCGGTGCGGCGCCAGATCAGCCGGGCCCGGTCGAGGCGCAGCCACACCCCGTCGCGGTCGGCGATGGTGACGTCGCGGATCGTCGCGTCTGAGGACAGCGCGCCGTCGACCGCGCCGATCGAGACCCGCGAGGTCGGGGTCGAGAGCACCCGCGACAGCAGGCCGCCGAGCACCGTCTTCTCACCCTCGGCGGCGAGGCCGAGGGAGGCGTGGCCGATCCAGGCGAGGGCGAGGAGGGCGACGAGCGCGGCGGCGGCGCGGCCTCCCGCGCGGCGAGAGGGAATCCGCATCAGAAGGCCTGACCGAGGCTGATGTAGAGGGCGACCGGCGGCTGCTTGAGCGCCTTGTCGGGGTTGAGCGGCACCGCGAGGTCGGCCCGGATCGGGCCGATGCCGGTGTAGTAGCGCAGGCCCAGGCCGGCGGCGAAGCGGATGCGCTCGTCGAAATCCGGCAGGCTGCCGGCGAAGGCCGAGCCGGCATCGACGAACGGCACGATCCCGATCGTGTCGGTGATCTTGATCCGGCCCTCGATCGAGCCCTCCAGCAGCGACCGGCCGCCGATCGGCAACTGGAACGGGCCGATCGGCCCGACGGTGCGGAAGGCGTAGCCGCGGATCGAGCCGCCGCCGCCGGCGAAGAAGCGCAGCGAGGCCGGAATCTCGGCGAGCCCCGCGCCGCTGATCGAGCCGAAGCCGAGCCGGGCGGCGAGGATGTACCGGGCCTCGTCGTCGAAGGCGACGTAGGTCGAGCCCTGCGCCTTGGCGAGGAAGATCCCCGGATCGGAGCCGAGGAAGGCCGGATAGGGCACCGCCGAGGCGGTCAGCCGCACGCCCTCGGTGGGGTCGAGCAGGTTGTCGGTGGAATCGTAGGCGACCGAGACCGGCAGGCCGACGAGCCGGTAATCGACCCGGCCGAGGGCGTCGCGGGAGGAGCCGACCTGCCCGTCGACGCCGACCTGGGCCGAGAAGGTGTCGGAGAAGCGGTGGCGCAGGGCGATCGTGCCGCCCGCCGCGTCGGTGAGGTAGGATTGCTGGACCTCGCGGCCGATGAAGGCGCTGACCAGGAGGTCGTTGCGGGTGCCGAACAGGCCGGGCTTGACGAAGGTGGCGCCGAGCCGGCCGCCGAGGCCGTTGGTCTCGATCCCGGCGAGCCTGCGGCGGCGGGCGTAGAAATCCTGGCCGAGGCCGAGATAGTACAGGTCGGCGTCGATGCGCAGGCTCTCGCCGCCGCCGAACAGGTTGCGGTCGGCCCAGTAGGCGCGCACCCCCGGCCCGTCGACGGTGGAGTAGCGGGCCGAGACCCCGACGAGGTGGCGGGCGCGCTCCCCGACCTCGACGAAGACCGGCAGGTTGCCGTCCTGGTCCAGCGCCGTGCCCTCGCGCACCCGCACCGAGCCGAGGGCCTCGATCCGCGACACCGAGCGGCGGATGCCGGCGAGCGCCTGGGGCGAGTACGGATCGCCGGGCTCGGCGTAGATGAACGAGCGGATCACCGCCGGGTCGACGCCCGGCGCGCCGCTGACCGAGACGGCGCCGATCCCGGCCTTCGGTCCCGGATCGATGACGAAGGCGACGTCCATCACCTGCGCGGCGTGATCGACCACGGGGTCGCGCCGGACGACCTTGACGAAGGGATGCCCTTGCGCGCGGAAATGGTCGACGAGCTTCGCCTCCCGGGCGAGCACGGTCGCCGAGCGGGCCGGCACGTCCTCGCCGACCCGGGTGAGGTAGGCGGGAAGGATGTCGGGCGGGAAGGGCCGGCCGGCCGGATCGGTCACGGTGAGGCTGCGCAGGTGGTAGAGCGGCCCCTGCTCGACCGAGATCCGCACCGGCACCAGGACGCGGTTGCGCGCCGCCTCCGCGGCCCGCACCGCCGCCCGGGCCGCGGCGTCGCCGCCGAGGCGCACATCCTCGATGCGGATGCCGACGCCGCCACCGTAATAGCCGTAGCCCCACAGCACCTCGGTCAGGCGGGCCGGGTCGGCCTCGGCCCGGCGCAGCAGGCCCTCGCCGTCCGGCGGCGGATCGAGGCGCAGGCGGTGGAGCGACGAGGCGTCCTGGAGCGGCCGCAGCAGGTCCTCGTCCTCGACGCCCTGGAAGCGCAGGCTGTAGGGCAGGGCGGCCGGGCTCGGCGGCGGCGGCGCTTCCTCGGCGCCGAACAGGCCGAAAAAGTCGAAGGCGAGGGCGGGGCTCGACTCGCTCCCGAACAGGGCGCAGGCGAGGAGCGCGACCGCGACGCGGCGGACCCTCTGCTCGACCTGCGGCCGGCGCGCCGCCGGCGCGCCGTCGTCAACCGTCCCGTGTCCCGCCATGCTCCCCGGCTGCCATCTGCCCCGACCTTCCCCCGAGGGTCGGCGGAGTCGGTGTCCAAAGCGTGTCCACGCCACAGCGCAGCCCTGCGCCATTTAGGGAAGCGGAGCGGGGAAGGGCAAGTGCGACCGCGAGCGGCGGCCCGGAACGGCAGGTACCCTCACGTCCCCCTACCTGCCGGGAAGGCGACGACGATGGCGCCATGCCTCGCCCAGTCCGGAAAATCGTCACAAATAGAAATCCATGAGCTTCTTGTAGGAAGTCGCACTGTCATCGAACTCGTCGTTCTTGTCGTGCAGATCCCACATCATTTTGAAGCGGTCGTCACTCTTCCTCAACTTCTGGTCATCGATGCCGAAATAACCGCGCTCAGCTTTCTTGACGTACTGTTCCCGCGCGCGAACATGGTAATGGTTGATGCGTAGTACGTTGTGAGACGGTTCCATATCTTCAAAGTAGCCGTGCGGCGGCCCGTCATGAAAAACCCTTCGCTGTTCGTCGACACAATCACCTGCGAGCTTGAACATGTGCGAACCGAGAGGATGGAAAACCTTGCGCGGATCAACGATTGACTTAATATGCCGGTTCAGATAATAATTGGAAGGAGCGCGCTGCGTCATCGTCTCGATGGTCAGCCCTTCCGGCTTGCTTTCATGGCCATTCGAGCCGTAGATCTGCCAGTAAACACCGACGCCGGCGAAACTCTCATACTCTGCGAGCACAGCTCTGATGTCGCCGCCGGATGCCGGATAAAGGAACTCGTCGGCATCAATGAATGCCATCCAGCGGAATTGGTCTCCGAAGCTCTTGATGAATGTGGTCGAGAATTCCGCTGGATTTCCGGTCGGCTGGAACAGGTAGGTGACCGAGTCGCGATCGGAGAAATTTTTGACGATGCGTGCGGTGTTGTCGTCACTGCCGTTATCAATGACGAAAAGATGTTCGAAGCCGACAGCACGATGAAAAGCGAGCCACTCGTTGATGATGTCCTGCTCGTTCTTGATGTGGATGCATGCGGCGGCATATTTCATTCGATGACTCCGACGATTGGAATTTCAAAAGTGGGTACGGGCATCCCGACTGACAGCCTGACGAAGGCTCGTGCGCCTCGCGGGGTCGCAATGGGGCCCGACTGCCCCTGATCACTCTTCGACCGAACTCGGCCCGGCCCGCTCCCAGCGTCATCGCGCCGGCGCTTGCCCCTCGGGGTGTTCTCCAGCTGTCGCGGCAACGCCATCGGTGCCATCCTTCGCGCTCTCGGCGGCGCGTGTCACTCACTACACCCGAACGAAGCTGGCGGCCCAGCGCCAACCCCCGGTGGCTTAGCGGGCCCTGTGTCTCTCGGCGGCACTGCGACGCAGTGCCATGCGTCGAAAGCCCGGTTCAGATCGCTTTTGCCCGAAGACCGGGGTCCCACTTTGGTCAGCAGCCTCTTTCCGCGGCGCTTGCAGACGGATCGGAGGTCGATCGCCCCGCAGGAGGAGGCAGCCCCATGGTCCCGATCGTGTTCCATCCCGCCTACGAGGCGGACCTGCCGGTCGGGCACCGTTTCCCGATGCGCAAGTACGGGCGGCTCGCCGAGGTCGTCGCCGAACGCGGCCTCGTTCCGGACGGGTTCGTGACGCCCGAGCCGGCGTCGCCCGACCTCGTGGCGCTGGCGCATGACCGGACCTACGTCGAGCAGGTCGCGACCCGGACCGTGCCGCGGGCGATCGAGAAGGCGATCGGCCTGCCGGTGGACGAATCGGTCGCCCGGCGCTCCTTCGCCTCGTCGGGCGGCACGCTGCTCGCCGCCCGGCTCGCGCTGGAGCACGGGCTGGCCGGCAGCACCGCGGGGGGAAGCCACCACGGGCGCCGTGCCGGCGGCGGCGGCTTCTGCATCTTCAACGACGTCGCGGTCGCGGCCCTCGCCCTGTACCAGGAGGGCACGATCCGCCGGGCGCTGATCATCGATCTCGACGTGCATCAGGGCGACGGCACCGCCGACTGCCTCGCCCACGAGCCCGACCTGTTCACCTTCTCGATGCACGCCGAGAAGAACTATCCCGCCGACAAGGTTCCGGGTGATCTCGACGTCGGGCTCCCGGACGACCTCGGCGACGACGACTACCTCGCTGCCCTGCACCGGCACGTTCCGCGGCTGCTCGACGGGTTGCGTCCGGACCTCGTGTTCTACAATGCCGGCGTCGACCCCCATCGCGACGACCGCCTCGGACGCCTCGCCCTCACCGACGACGGCCTGCGCCGGCGCGAGGCCGCCGTGGTCGGCGAGGCGCACCGGCGCGCCATCCCGCTCGTGGCGGTGATCGGCGGCGGCTACGACACCGATGTCGAGGCGCTGGCCGCCCGCCACGCGCTGGTGTTCGAGGCCCTGGCCGAGCGGGCATGATTGTCTGCGGAACGGCAAAGCCTGTCCGGCCGTTGATAGGTCGACACGCGGCGTGCCGCCCACCCGCGAACCCCAGGAGAGCGCAGATGAGCCTGATCGGCCGGATCGTCACCAAGATCCTCAACAACGACGACCCCGCGATGCGCCGGGACGACCGGGTCACCCATTCGCAATCCGGCAACCTCATCGGTCGGATCGTCACCAAGATCCTCGGCCGCTGACTGTCTCGCAGTGCAGCATCGCGGAGCGTGGACGAAGCCGTCGGGAGCGAGTGCGCTCCCGTTCCGAGCGGTCACGGTTTTCGTTCGCACTTCACTCGAACCGAAAACGAAGAAATCCGCCCTGAAGTGCGTTTTCGCACTTGCGAAATGAGCCGGGACGGATATGTTCGTTGGTGCAGGGCGGCGATGGCGTCGCGGCCCTGCTGCCCTCCTTGGGCGTTTCCTCCCTAGACTTCGGGCCGCTCGCGAGAGCGGCCTTTTTTCTTGGCCGCTTTTCTTTTCCCGGCAGCGCCGGTCCCGGTCGGATCCGGCAGCGGCGCCCACCTGACGAAACCGTAATCTTCGGGCCACGGGCCGGTCAGGCCCAGTCTCCATAATGGCGTCATCCACCGGCCGCAGCGCGGCCCCTGACGCCCCGGAGACCAGACCCGATGACCAAGCCTGTCCCGACCACCCGCTTCCACCGCCGTGCCATGGCCTCCGTCGCGGCCGCGACGCTGGTCGCGACCGGCGCCCTCGGCACTGCTTTCCTCGAGCCGAGCACTCCGGCCCTCGCCCAGGCGCTGCCCCAGACCCCGATCACCACCCCCGACCACCCGCCCGGCAGCTTCGCGCCGGTCGTCAACCGGGTGAAGCCCGGCGTGGTGTCGGTGAAGGTGAGCCTGAAGGACGGCGCCTCCGACGAGGACGGCCCGGGTAGCCAGAGCCAGGGCCCGAACGTGCCGCCGCAGCTCCGCGAGTTCTTCCGCCGCTTCGGGGAGGGCGGTCCCGGCATGCAGCGCCAGAACCGCGGCGGCGGCGGCGGAGCCCAGGGCTCGGGCTTCTTCATCTCGGCCGACGGCTACGTCGTCACCAACAACCACGTCGTCGCCAACGCCAGGTCGGTCCAGGTCACGCTGGACGACGGCCGCACCCTCGACGCCAAGGTGGTGGGCACCGACCCGAAGACCGACCTCGCGCTGCTGAAGGTCACCGAGAGCGGCAACTTCCCGTTCGTGAAGCTCGCCCGCGGCGCGCCGCAGGTCGGCGACTGGGTGGTGGCGATCGGCAACCCGTTCGGCCTCGGCGGCACCGTCACCGCCGGCATCGTCTCGGCCCGCGGCCGCGACATCGGCGCCGGGCCCTACGACGACTTCCTGCAGATCGACGCGCCGATCAACAAGGGCAACTCGGGTGGGCCGACCTTCAACGTCTCGGGCGAGGTCGTCGGCGTCAACACCGCCATCGCGTCGCCGTCCGGCGGCAATGTCGGCCTCGCCTTCGCCATCCCGTCCGAGACCGTGCAGGCGGTGGTCGACCAGCTCCGCGCCGACGGCAAGGTCGCCCGCGGCTATCTCGGGCTCCAGATCCAACCGGTGACCAAGGACATCGCCGACAGCCTCGGCCTCGACAAGGCCAAGGGCGCCCTGGTCGACAGCACCCAGAGCGATACGCCGGCGGCGAAGGCCGGCCTGAAGTCCGGCGACGTGATCCAGCAGGTCAACGGCGAGCCGGTCGGCGATGCCCGCGAATTGTCGCGCCGGATCGCCTCGCTGAAGCCCGGCACGAAGGTCGAGCTGACCTATCTGCGCGGCGGCAAGACCGACACCGCCCAGGTCACCCTCGGGACGCTGCCGGCCGACGCCAAGGTGGCGAGCCTCGACGACCGCGGCAGCCGCCGCGGCGAGGGTCAGCCCCGCCTCGGCCTCGGCCTCGCCCCGGCGGACGCGGTCGGAGCCGGCCGCGAGGGGGTCGCGGTGGTCAACGTCGATCCGGATGGCCCGGCGGCGGCCAAGGGCATCCAGGAGGGCGACATCATCCTCGACGTCGGCGGCCAGCCGGTCTCGACCCTCTCGGACGTCGCCGGACGCATCCGAGCCGCCGAGAACGACGGCCGCAAGGCGATCCTGATGCGGATCAAGAACGACAAGGGCACCCGCTTCGTCGCGGTCGCGCTTCAGAAGGCCAGCAACGGCTGACCCGCCGTCGCTTCCGACCGGCCCTGCCGGCGCTGCCCCTCCCGGGCGGCGCCGGACCTCGTGGTCACCGCGCGCCGGACCGTGCCGCGTCCGGCCTATCGCCAGTTGCCTTGCCGGGCCTCGGCCATTTTCCGCAGCGGCAGGCTCCCGACGCCGTCCTGGCCCAAATGATGCCGTTCCTCGCGTCGGTTGGCCCGTAGGCCGACGGCCCGGAACGGGAATCCGGCGACCGCAGGCGTCATACGATTTCCGATCGATCGCTTCGCGATGCGGAAATCGGCGTCGCTCAGATGCGCGGAGCCTCCGGCTTCACTGCGCAGGCTTCGATACGAGTGTCGGACCTGATCGTCCGAAAATCCATCAATACCGGCAGAAGACCGCGAGCCGCGGTCCCGAGACCCGGCCGCGGGAGATCCCGTCGGTGCGCAGGCGCTCGCCCTCCAGGGCGAGGAAGGTCGGGTTCTCGACCAGGGTGTAGCGCAGCCGCTCCAGCGGCAGGCCGTACTGCCCGGCCCAGAGCCGCAGGGCGTCGCAGAAGGCGCGCCGGGTCCCGGGGCCGTAGCGCGAAGGATCGAGGACCGGCGCCGTGGCTGGGGCGCCGAAGGCCCGGCTGCGGAAGCCGCCGAGCAGGCCGGGGCGGCCATCGCGGATCGAGAAGGCGGCGCCGGCCTCGACCCCGAGCGCGCCGACCCGGTCCGGCGGCAGCGTGCGCACCGTCCAGGCGATCGGCTGGTCGGCCAGCACCACCGCGGCCCGGTCCGGCGCCGCCGTCAGGTCGAGGGAGAGGCGGCGGTAATCGCCGGGATCGGCCGCGCTCCCGGGCTCCGCATCGGCGGCGAGGGCGGGGTTCGGTTCCGTGAAGACGAGGCCGACGAGGTCGAGCCAGGCGGCCGAGCCGGAGACCCGGTCGGGATGGGCGGTCCAGGCGATCAACCGGCGCGTCTGCGCCTCGCGCTCCGCGGTGACGTCCGGCGTCCGGATCGCGCCGCGCAAGGGCGGCGGGTCCTCGGGGGGCGGAGCGGAGCGGGGCGAGGACGTCTCGGCCGGCGCCGGCTCGGCCGTCGGCGGAGCCTCGGGCGCGGTTCCGCCCTCTCGCGCGCGAGGAGCCTGGGTCTCGGGAGGCGGTGGTGCCGCCGCCGGGGCGGAGGTCGGGACGCTCTCGGCGGGGCGGCGGCCGATCACGCCGATGCGGGGATCGAACAGCACGATCGGGACGAGCGGGATCGCCAGCGCAACACCGGCCGCGAGCCAGATCAGATGCCGCACCACGCCCTCGCGCTCACCGCGGTTCACTCCTGCTGCGCATCATCCGCCGACGCGGTCGCCGCCCGGCGGTCCCGATGATGCAAGACCCATGATCGGCAGGGCCTCTTCCCCGCGGCTTCGGCATCGCGAAACGCCGGATGATCGCCGCGACGGCCTTAACGGCGAGTATATCCCCCGGGCGCCGGGCCCCGGCAGGCACGGTCCCGGCTTCCGCACAGGTTCACACGGGTGCATTCTACCGAGGCGGCGGCGCCACGGCACCTCTCCCTCCGGTGGCGGGGCGCGCCGGAGGTCCCGTCGGCGCATTGAACGCGCCGGCGATCGGTGCTCAGGTCGGCCGCATGACCAGACCCGTGGCCGCGGCTTTCCTCCTCTTCCTGTCGGGCGGCCTCGCCCGGGCCGATTCGTGCGACGCCCTCGCCGGGCGCGTCGTCACGGTGACGGGAGCCGCCCTGGCCGGCCGCGCCGGCGCCACGGTGGCCTTCGGCGCCGCCGATGCCGACCTGATGCTGCTCGACTGCCGCGCGCCGCCGCGGATCGTCCTGCGCTCGCGCTTCGTCGCCCCGAACCGCCACACCTTCGTCCTGGTCGGCCTCGCGGCCCGGGCGCTGGCCCGAGCGAACGCCGGGGAGGCCGAGACCCTGGCGCTCGCGCTCCACCGGGCCGCGGCGGCGAGCGGCGGCGTCGAGGCCGGTCGGGTCGGGGCGGCCGAGATCCGCTGCGCGGTCCGCACGCCCGAGCCGTTCGCCAGCACCTGCCTGGTCCAGGTCGCTGCGGCGCGGCGCGGCGCCCGCCCGGTGCGAAACCGCCTTTCCGCCGTCTCCAATCGAGGTTAAGGCTCGCGCCATGTCGAACGAATCCCAGCCCGGTCCCGTCGTCTCCCTCGGCGCGGTCCGCTTCGGCAACCATCTGCCGTTCAGCCTCATCGCCGGCCCCTGCCAGATGGAGAGCCGCGGCCACGCCCTCGAGACCGCCGCGGCGCTCAAGGAGATCTGCGCCTCCGCCGGCATCGGCCTCGTGTTCAAGACCTCGTTCGACAAGGCCAACCGCACCTCCGCCGGCTCCGCCCGCGGCCTCGGTCTCGCCCAGGCGGCGCCGGTCTTCGCCGAGATCCGGGAGAGCCTCGGGCTGCCGGTGCTCACCGACGTGCACGACGCCGCCCAGTGCGCCCCGGTCGCCGAGGTGGTGGACGTGCTGCAGATCCCGGCCTTCCTGTGCCGCCAGACCGACCTGCTGCTCGCCGCCGCGGCGACCGGCCGGGCGGTCAACGTCAAGAAGGGGCAGTTCCTCGCCCCCTGGGACATGGCCCACGTCGCCGCCAAGCTCACGCAGGCCGGCAATTCGAGGGTGCTGCTGACCGAGCGCGGCGCCTCGTTCGGCTACAACACCCTGGTCTCGGACATGCGCTCGCTGCCGATCATGGCGCGGGTGAGCGGCGGGCTGCCGGTGGTGTTCGACGCCACCCACTCGGTGCAGCAGCCCGGCGGGCAGGGGGCGACCTCCGGCGGGCAGCGCGAGTTCGTGCCGGTGCTGGCGCGGGCGGCGGTGGCGGTCGGCGTGGCCGGCCTGTTCATCGAGACCCACGAGGATCCCGACCGCGCCCCCTCGGACGGTCCCAACATGGTGCCCTTGCGGCAGATGCCGGCGCTGCTCGCCGACCTCGTCGCCTTCGACGAACTCGCCAAGCGCATGCTCGCCCGCGACGGCGGCGCGTCGAACGCCGGCGCCTGACCGACCGAGCCGCCTCCCGGGACACCTTGCACGCCATGACCGCGACGGCCGCCCCCGCCCGCCTGCTCGCCATCCTGGCGGCGGGCGGCTTCGCCAGCACCTTCGCGGGACGGGTGGCGGAGCCCCTGGTCGGCGTGCTCGCCCGGGACTTCTCCACCGATCCGGCCCGGGTCGCCCTGCTGTCGGCCGCCTTCGCACTGCCCTACGCCCTGATCCAGCCGGTGCTCGGACCGGTGGGCGACGCGCTCGGCAAGGAGCGGGTGATGGCGAGCTGCCTCGGCGTCCTCGCCCTGTCGCTGGCCGCGAGCATCGCCTGCACCGGCATCGGCGCCCTGTTCGCCCTGCGCATCGTGTCCGGCGCCGCGGCCGGGGGCGTGATCCCGCTGGCGCTGGCGATGATCGGCGACCGCGTCCCGATGGCGACGCGCCAGGTGGCGATCGGCCGCTTCCTGTTCGCGGTGATCTTCGGCCAGCTCGCGGGCTCGACCGTGTCCGGGCTAGTGGAGGGCGCGCTCGGCTGGCGCGGGGTGTTCGCGCTCACGACCGCGATCGCCGCGACGGGGTGCCTCGCCGTGCTCCTCGGCTTCGCGCAGGCCCTGCGGGCGCCGGCCGGGCGCTTCGCCCTGGCGCCCGCGCTCACGCGCTACCGGGCGATCCTGGCCAATCCCCGCGCCCGGCTGCTGTTCGGCGCGGTCTTCGTCGAGGCGATCGCGGTGTTCGGGATCTTCCCTCATCTCGCCCACCTGATCGAGGCGCGGGGCGAGGGCGGCCCGCGGGAAGCCGGGCTGACTCTCGCCGGCTTCGCCCTCGGCGGGCTCGCCTACACGCTGCTCGTCGGCCTGATGGTCCGCTTCCTCGGCCAGACCCGGATGCTGGCCATGGGCGGCATGGTGTGCGCCGGCGCGCTCCTCGCGGTCGGCCTCGCCGGAACCTGGACCCTCGACGCCGCCGCCCTGGTGGCCCTCGGTCTCGGCTTCTACATGCTCCACAACACCTTCCAGACCCAGGTCACTGAGGTCGCGCCCCAGGCCCGGGCCTCGGCGGTGGCGCTGCACGCCTGCTCGTTCTTCTGCGGTCAGGCGATCGGGGTCGCGGTGCTGGGCGTCGGTCTCGAGACCCTCGGCCAGTTCGGGGCGCTGGCGGCCTGTGCCGGCCTCATCGCGGTGCTCGGCCTCGTCACGGCCCGCCGCCTCGCCCCTCCGGTGCGGGTGGGATGAACAGCAACTGAACGAGGGTGCGGTCTGCGCAAGATCATCCGCCCGCGGCGCATCGTAGTCCCGCTGTCGTCGCCAGTCCTCGCCGTCCCGACGCCGCGACCGTGTTCGGGAAAGACCGGAACCGGCCCGCGATCGAGGCGTTTCAGTCTCCGAATGGGTTCACACGAACAGGAGACTGCGATGCGCAAGCTCGCCCTCATCTCTGCCCTCACCCTCTCGGTCGGCACCCTCGCGGCCGTCTCCACGGAAGCTCAGGCTCAGGGCTACGGTTACGGCCGCGGTGGCGGCTACGGTCACGGCTACGGACGCCACTACGACGGCGGCCGGCCCTACGCCTACGGCCCGCGCCGCCGCGGCATCTCGCCCGGGGCCGCGGTCGGCCTCGGCATCGCCGGCGTGGCCGCCGGGGCGATCGCCGCCGACGCGGCGCGCCGCAACGGCTACGGGTACGGCGCTCCGGCCCCGGGCTACGGCTATTACGGCTACGGCTACTGATCCGCAGCCGTTCCATGACGACCGGCGGCCGGGGCGACCCGGCCGCCTTTCCGCGTGGGCGTCACCGCGCGCGGTAGGGCGGCACGCCCTGGTCCGGCAGCCACACCGATTCCGGCGGCGTGCCGGTCTGCCAGAACACGTCGATCGGGATGCCGCCGCGCGGATACCAGTAGCCGCCGATGCGCAGGTAGCGCGGCTCCAGCAGCGTCGTCAGCTGGCGTCCGATCCCGACCGTGCAATCCTCGTGAAAGGCGCCGTGGTCGCGGAAGCTGTGGAGGTACAGCTTCAGCGACTTCGATTCGACCAGCCAGCGGTCGGGCACGTAGTCGATCACCAGGATCGCGAAGTCGGGCTGCCCGGTGACGGGGCACAGCGAGGTGAATTCCGGAGCCGTGAACCGGGCGAGATAATCGGTGTCCGGGTGCGGGTTCGGCACGCGGTCGAGCTGGGCTTCGTCGGGCGAGCGGGGGAGGGCGGCGGGGCGCCCCAGTTGCAGGGTCTCTTCGGTCATTGGGCGCATATAGGTGGGGACGGGCCCCCGCGATACTGCCGAGGGCCGCGGGGACCAGAGCGGAGCCGACCCGCCGCCCGGGGCGATCGCCCTGGCTTTTCCCGCAGCCTCGGGTGCCGGCAGTCGCGTCCGCGGCTCTGGCTCCCGCGCCGCTCCGCGTTCTCGCGAGGACATCCGTCCACCCGAACCCGCTCCGCGGGGCACTCGGCGGGCGCGGAGCGCGCCGTGCCCGCCATGCCGCGCGATCGCTCGACGAGCGATTGCCCTGCCCGCCGCCTGCGGGCGCTTGCCGCGCGCGTCATCTTCGCCGATAAGCCCGCCGGAACGGCAGACTGCCCGAGAGATCGAACCTCCATGACCGCGATCACCAACATCGCCGCCCGCCAGATCCTCGACAGCCGGGGCAATCCGACCATCGAGGTCGACGTCCTGCTGGAGGATGGCTCCTTCGGCCGCGCCGCCGTGCCCTCGGGCGCCTCGACCGGTGCCCACGAGGCGGTGGAGCTGCGCGACGGCGACAAGTCCCGCTACGGCGGCAAGGGCGTGCTCAAGGCGGTTGCGGCGGTCAACGGTGAGATTCTCGACGCGATCGGCGGCATGGAGGCCGAGGATCAGGTCGCGGTCGACGAGGCGATGATCGAACTCGACGGCACGCCCAACAAGGCGCGGCTCGGCGCCAACGCGATCCTCGGCGTCTCTCTCGCGGTGTCGAAGGCGGCGGCCGAGGCGTCCGGGCTTCCGCTCTACCGCTACGTCGGCGGCACCCAGGCGCGCGTCCTGCCGGTTCCGATGATGAACATCATCAACGGCGGCGCCCACGCCGACAACCCGATCGACTTCCAGGAATTCATGATCATGCCGGTCGGCGCCGAGTCGCTCGCCGACGCGGTGCGGATGGGCGCCGAGGTGTTCCACACCCTGAAGGGCGCGCTCAAGAAGGCCGGCCACAACACCAATGTCGGCGACGAGGGCGGCTTCGCCCCGAACCTGCCCTCGGCCGAGGCCGCTCTTGACTTCGTGATGGAGTCGATCCGCGCCGCCGGCTACGAGCCCGGCCGCGACATCGTGCTGGCGCTCGACTGCGCCGCGACCGAGTTCTTCAGGAACGGCGCCTACCGCTACGAGGGCGAGGGCCAGACCCGCGACCCTGCCGCCCAGGCCGCCTACCTCGCCAAGCTGGTCGACGCCTACCCGATCCGCTCGATCGAGGACGGCATGTCCGAGGACGACTGGGAGGGCTGGAAGGCGCTCACCGACGCGGTCGGCGACCGCTGCCAGCTCGTCGGCGACGACCTGTTCGTGACCAACGTCGAGCGCCTGTCGCAGGGTATCGCCAAGGGCACGGCCAACTCGATCCTGGTCAAGGTCAACCAGATCGGCTCGCTGACCGAGACGCTGGCCGCCGTCGACATGGCCCACCGCGCCGGCTACACCGCGGTGATGTCGCACCGCTCCGGCGAGACCGAGGACGCGACCATCGCCGACCTCGCGGTCGCGACCAATTGCGGGCAGATCAAGACCGGCTCGCTCGCCCGCTCCGACAGACTGGCGAAGTACAACCAGCTCATCCGCATCGAGGAGGGCCTCGGCCCGCAGGCCCGCTACGCTGGCCGCGCGGCGCTCAAGGCGCTCTGACGCGAGCGGGGGGTTGCGCGACGCCCCCCCCGTGATCGTCACGGCTTCGGCAAGGCCGCCTCCGGGCGGCCTTTTCCGTTGCGGGCGAACAGCCCCCGCGGCGCGAACACCACGATGTTGCCGGCCAGCACCGCCGCGAAGCCGAGGGCGGCGAGCGGCGTCACCCGGTAGCCCTCGACCGCGACCGAGATCGCCAGGGCGACGACAGGGAACAGCACGGTCATGTAGGACGCCCTCTCCGGCCCGAGGCGGTGGACCACGGTCAGGTAGGTGGTGAAGCCGATCACCGAGCCCGGGATGGCGAGGTAGAGCAGCGACCCGACGTAGATCGGCGACGGATCGAAGCCGAACGGCACGCCGCGGGCGAGGGCGACCGCCGCGACCAGGACGGCGCCGTAGAGCATGCCCCAGGCGTTGACCGTCGCGACCGTCAGCCCGTGCCGCTGGTTGCGGGCCGAGACGAGGTTCCCGGCCGAGAAGAACCAGGTGCCGAGGACCGCGAGGCCGAGGCCGCGAAGGGTCTCGCCGCCGAGCGAGGCCCCGGCGACGGTGTCCCAGAACAGGCCGGTGATGCCGGCGAGACCGATCACCGCCCCGGCCAGGATCCGGGCCGCCGGGCGCCGCCGGTGAAACAGGAAGGCGTTGACGATGTTGAAGATCGTCGCCGCCGAGAACACCACCGAGACGATCCCGCTCGCGACCGAGCGGCTGGCGAGGTAGAAGCAGGCGAAGTTGCACGAGAACAGGCACAGGGCCTGAAGCGCGACGAAGGGCTGCTGCCGCCACGGGATGCGCTGGAGCCGCCCGGTCAGCACCAGGGCGGCGAGCAGGACACCCCCGGCGAGGGCGAAGCGATAGGCGATCGACGCCTCGAAGGCCACCGTGCCGACCTGCCCCTTGATGGCGATCCACGTCGTACCCCAGATGAGCACGGTCAGGGCATAGTAGAACGCAGTCACGAGTTCCGCTCCGAACGGTGATGAACGCCCCGCATAGCCCGGATCCCGACGGCCGGCTGTTCGATTCCGGCGACGGCCTTGCCCATTCTTGGGCATTCGTGATCGCCCCGGTTGCCCGTCGTGCCGGGAAGCCCGTATTGTCCGGTCCTCACCGCTCCCCCGGCGACGAATGACCGACCGCTCACCCGAGGTCCGCGATGTTCTGGCGCGCAGCGGCGCGTCGCTGCTGCGCGCGGGCTCGGCCGGCCGCGGCCTGTCGCTCGCGGAGTGGAGCAACCGGGACACCCATACGCACTACGTCCGCCCCGACCACCACACCCTGAGCCTCTACCTCGCCGGCGGCGAGGGGGTGGTGCGCGAGGACGGCGCCGTCTCCGGCGGCGGGCCGGACAAGCTCTGCGTGCTGCCGGCCGGGCACGAGAGCCGGTGGCGGATCGGTGGTCGCCTGCGGCTGTTCCACCTCTACGTCGCGCCGGAGACGTTCGCCCGTCAGGCGATGACCGCCTGCGATCTCGACCCGCGCCGCGTCGACCTCTGCGAGCTGACCTTCTCGGACGATCCGGCGACCGCGATGCTGGTTCGCGGCGCGGTGCTGCCCCTCGACTGGGTCGATGGCGGCGACCGGATGGCGCTGAACGCGGCCTGCCACCTGCTGCTGCACGCCCTCCTGCGGCGCCACACCCGCCGCGCCCGTGGAAGGCCGGTGACGGGCGGGCTGTCGCCCTGCATCCGGCGACGGGTCGCCGAGCGGATCGAGGCGGGGCCTGGCCGAGGCGCTCACCCTGGAGGACCTCACGGAGGAGGCCGGCCTGAGCACCTTCCACTTCGCGAAGATGTTCAAGGCCAGTTTCGGCGTCCCACCGCACCGCTACGTCGTCGAACGCCGGATCGCCCGCGCGAGGGATCTCCTCGCCGGAGGCCGGGAGAGTCTCGCCGGCATCGCGCTGGCCTGCGGCTTCGCTTCGCAGAGCCACTTCACCCGCAGCTTCCGGCAGGCGACGGGAGTGACGCCCGCGGCATGGCGGCGGGAGGCGGGGACGGCGCCGGCCTTGAGAGATCCTTAACCCTGTTGTCGCCATGCTGGGCGCATGGTTGTCCGCAAGCGCGCCCGCGCCATCCTGCTGCCTCTCGGCCTCTACGCCGTCTCGGCCCTCGCGGCCGCCTACTTCGTTCGCGAGGCCCAGAGCGGCAGCCGCGGCCTGGAGGCGAAGCGGGCCCTGAAGATCCAGGCCTACGGCCTGCAGCAGGAACTCAACGCCGCCAGGGAGGATCGCGGCGAGTGGGAGCGGCGGGTCGCGCTCCTGCGCAGCGACCAGATCGACCGCGACCTGCTGGAGGAGCGGGCCCGCCTCGTGCTGGGCCGCGTCCACCCCAACGACGTGGTGATCTTCACGCCCTGAGGCGCGGCCCGGCGACGCCCCGGGCTCGCGATCGCGGGTGAAAACCGGCCGCGCCACCGGCCCGGACCTCGATTTCCCCCGGTGCCTGCCCTAGAACTCTTGCGACCAAGGTCGCAAGAACCGGGAGGGCGTTGATGGATGCCGCGAACGAGCCCCACCGCTCCGGAGGGGAACCCCGCGAGAGATCCGCGCCACCCTCGTCCAACGTGCCGCCGTTCAGCCGCGACGAGGACCTGCACGCCTACCGCGAGATGCTGCTGATCCGCCGCTTCGAGGAGAAGGCCGGCCAGCTCTACGGAATGGGCCTGATCGGCGGCTTCTGCCACCTCTACATCGGCCAGGAAGCCGTGGTGATCGGGGCCCAGATGGCGTCGAAGGACGGCGATCAGGTCATCACCGGCTATCGCGACCACGGCCACATGCTGGCCTGCGGCATGGACCCGAAGGGCGTGATGGCCGAGCTGACCGGCCGCAAGGGAGGCTACTCCCGCGGCAAGGGCGGCTCGATGCACATGTTCTCCCGCGAGAAGAACTTCTATGGCGGCCACGGCATCGTCGGCGCCCAGGTCTCCCTCGGCACCGGCATCGGCTTCGCCAACAAGTACCGCGGCGACGGCGCGGTCAGCCTGACCTACATGGGCGACGGCGCCGCCAACCAGGGTCAGGTCTACGAGAGCTTCAACATGGCGCAGCTCTGGAAGCTGCCCGTAGTCTACATGATCGAGAACAACCGCTACGCGATGGGCACCTCGGTGTCGCGCGCCTCGGCCCAGACCGACTTCTCGAAGCGCGGCGTCTCCTTCGGCATCCCGGGCGAGCAGGTCGACGGCATGGATGTCCGCGCCGTGCGCGAGGCCGCGTCCCGCGCCCTGGAGCATGCCCGCTCGGGGGAGGGGCCCTACATCCTCGAGATGCAGACCTACCGCTACCGCGGCCACTCGATGTCCGATCCGGCCAAGTACCGGACCAAGGACGAGGTCGCCCGGATGCGCGAGGAATCCGACCCGATCGAGCAGGTGAGGAAGCGCCTGCTCGGCCCGCACGGGATGCCCGAGGACGAGATCAAGGCGATCGATGCCAAGGTGCGCGGCATCGTCAACGAGGCGTCGGACTTCGCCACCAACGATCCCGAGCCGGATCCCGCCGAGCTCTGGACCGACGTGCTGCTCTGAGCCTGCTCCACCCCGCCCGCGCCCTCATCCGGATCGACAGACGAACCCCATGGCGACCGACATCCTGATGCCCGCCCTCTCCCCGACGATGGAGCAGGGCAAGCTGGCGAAGTGGCTCAAGAAGGAGGGCGATGCGGTCAAGGCCGGCGACATCCTGGCCGAGATCGAGACCGACAAGGCCACCATGGAGGTCGAGGCGGTCGACGAGGGCGTCCTGGCGAGGATCCTCGTCTCCGACGGCACCGAGGACGTGGCGGTCAACACGCCGATCGCGATCCTGGCCGATGAGGGCGAGGACGTGGCCGAGGCCGCCGCGGGCGGAGGCGGGAAGCCGAACGGCGCCGCGGGCGGCCAGAACGGCGCTTCTGGCGACGAGGCGAAGGAGAAGGGCGGCCAGAAGGCGCCGACCCCCGACATGGAGGCCGAGGGCCAGGCGGAGAAACCCGCCCCCCGCGGCGAAGAGCGGCGACGACAAGCCGGTCGAGAAGCCGGCCGCCCCCGCCACCATCACCAACCGCAGCGACGACCGGGCGATGGCCGAGTTCCCGGAAGGGACCACGATGGTCACCCAGACCGTCCGCGAGGCCCTGCGCGACGCGATGGCCGAGGAGATGCGCCGCGACGACACCGTCTTCGTGATGGGCGAGGAGGTCGCCGAGTACCAGGGCGCCTACAAGATCACGCAGGGGCTTCTCCAGGAGTTCGGCGCCAAGCGCGTCGTCGACACCCCGATCACCGAGCACGGCTTCGCCGGCGTCGGCGTCGGCGCGGCGTTCACGGGCCTGCGGCCGATCGTCGAGTTCATGACCTTCAACTTCGCCATGCAGGCGATCGACCAGATCATCAACTCGGCCGCCAAGACCCTCTACATGTCCGGCGGCCAGCTCGGCTGCCCGATCGTGTTCCGCGGCCCCAACGGCGCTGCCGCCCGCGTCGCCGCCCAGCACAGCCACGACTACGCCGCGTGGTACTCCAACGTGCCCGGCCTGAAGGTGGTGATGCCCTACACCGCCTCCGACGCGAAGGGCCTGCTGAAGAGTGCGATCCGCGATCCGAACCCGGTGATCTTCCTCGAGAACGAGATCCTGTACGGCCAGTCGTTCCCGGTGCCGAAACTCGACGACTTCACCGTGCCGATCGGCAAGGCGAAGGTGCACCGCGAGGGCAAGGACGTGACGATCGTCTCGTTCGGCATCGGCATGACCTACGCGCTCAAGGCGGCGCACGAACTGGCCGAGGCCGGGATCGAGGCCGAGGTGGTCGACCTGCGCACGATCCGGCCGATGGACAGCGAGACGGTGGTCGAGTCGGTGAAGAAGACCGGGCGCTGCGTCACCGTCGAGGAGGGGTTTCCGCAATCGGGCGTCGGCGCCGAGATCGCCGCCCGGCTGATGGTCGACGCCTTCGACTACCTCGACGCTCCGGTCCTGCGCATCACCGGCAAGGACGTGCCGATGCCCTACGCCGCCAACCTGGAAAAACTCGCCCTGCCGACCGTCGCCGAGGTGATCGAGGCGGCCAAGGCGGTGTGCTACCGGTAGCCCGATGACGGACGAGCCCCGCTTCGAGGCCCTCGCGGTCCCCCCCGACGCCCGGGAACTGGGCGGCATCGAGGTCCTGCGTGCCGCGGTGGTCGACGGGGCGGTGAGCGTCGCCCTGCGTCGCGCGTTCGAGGACCCCGCCACCTGGGGCCGGCTGCTGATCGACCTCGCGCGGCAGGCGGCACAGGTCTACGCCCGCGAGACCGAGATCTCGGAGGAGGAGGCGTTCGCCCGCATCCGCGCCGGGATGGAGGCCGAGAGCCTCGACCCCGACAGCCTGAACTGACGAGGGCGCGCGATGGCCGAGGCTGCCCCGCGGCGAGCGACCTACGCCGACCTCGAAGCGGTGCCGGACCATCTCGTCGCCGAGATCATCGACGGGGCGCTGGAGACGCACCCGCGGCCACGGCCGCGGCACGCCATGGCGGCCCATGAACTCGCGACCGAGCTGGGCCCGCCCTTCGCCCGCGGGCGGGGAGGGCCGGGCGGCTGGATCTTCGCGGTCGAGCCGGAACTGCACCTCGGCCACCAGGTGATCGTGCCCGATCTCGCCGGCTGGCGCCGCACCAACCTCCCGTCCGAGCCGTCGACCGCCTTCATCGAGACGCCGCCGGACTGGATCTGCGAGATCCTGTCGCCCTCGACCGTCCGGACCGACCGGGGTCCGAAGCGGCGCATCTACGCCGAGGCCGGGATCGGCCACCTCTGGCTGCTCGACCCCCAGGAGGGCGTTCTCGAAGCCTTCGCCTTGACCGAGGGGCGCTGGCTGCTTCTCGGGACCGTCCAGCGCGGCGAGGTGGTGACCCTGCCGCCCTTCGACGCGATCTCGTTCCCGCTCGACGACCTGTTTCCCTTCGACGATCCGGCCGCCCCTCCGACCGAGACCTGACACATGCCGATCAACGTGCTGATGCCCGCCCTCTCCCCGACGATGGAGAAGGGCAACCTCGCCAAGTGGCTCAAGAAGGAAGGCGACGCGGTCAAGTCCGGCGACATCCTGGCCGAGATCGAGACCGACAAGGCGACGATGGAGGTCGAGGCGGTCGACGAGGGCGTGCTGGCGAAGATCGTGGTGCCCGAAGGCACCGCCGACGTGCCGGTCAACGACCTCATCGCGCTGATCGCCGAGGAGGGCGAGGACCCGTCGAGCATCGATGCCGGTGGAGACGGCGGCGGGAAGGACGAGGCGAAGGCGGAGAGGAGGTCCGCACCGGAGCAATCCGGGAAGCGAGACAAGCCCGCGAACGACGGGTCCGGCGGCGAGGATCGCACGCCCGGCGGCGGCACGATGTCCTATGCCCGGGTCGACGAGGCGCCGGACGGTCCGGCCAAGGACGCCCGTCGGGGATCTGCGAAGGGAAGCGACGCCGCGTCGGCCTCGGACGGAGGCAAGCGCATCTTCGCCTCGCCGCTCGCCCGGCGCATCGCCAAGCAGGAAGGGCTCGACCTCGCCCGGGTGAAGGGGTCCGGTCCGCACGGGCGGGTGATCGAGCGCGACGTGCGTGCCGCCGCGAAGGACGGCGGCGCCGGGGCCGGGAAGGCCGAGGCGGAGACCAAGGCGCCGCAGGCCGAGCAGAAGGCTCCCGCCCCCGGAAACCGGCCCGATGCGGCGCCGGACAAGGCGGCCGCGAAGCCCGCGGCCGGCCCCGCGCCGTCCGGCCTCACCGCCAAGCAGGTGATGGGGATGTTCGAGGCCGGCTCCTACGACGAGGTGCCCCTCGACGGCATGCGCAAGACCATCGCGAAGCGGCTGGTCGAGTCGAAGCAGACCGTTCCGCACTTCTACCTCGGCCTCGACGTCGAACTCGACGCGCTGCTGGCGCTGCGCGAGCAGGTCAACGCCGGTGCGCCGAAGGACAAGGACGGCAAGCCGGCCTTCAAGCTCTCGGTCAACGACTTCGTCATCAAGGCCCTGGCCCTGGCGCTGCAGCGGGTGCCGGCGGCCAACGCGGTCTGGGCCGAGGACCGCATCCTGCGCTTCCGCCACTCCGACGTCGGGGTCGCGGTGGCGATCGAGGGCGGACTGTTCACGCCGGTGATCCGCAAGGCCGAGCAGAAGACCCTCTCGACCATCTCGGCCGAGATGAAGGACCTCGCCGGCCGCGCCCGCACCAGGAAGCTGAAGCCCGAGGAGTACCAGGGGGGCACCACCGCGGTGTCGAATCTCGGCATGTTCGGCATCAGGAGCTTCTCCGCGGTCATCAACCCGCCGCACGGCACCATCCTGGCGGTCGGCGCCGGCGAGCAGCGGGTGGTGGCGAGGAACGGCGCTCCGGCGGTGGTGCAGGCGATGACCGTGACGCTGTCCTGCGATCACCGTGTGGTCGACGGCGCGCTCGGCGCCGAACTGCTGGCGGCGTTCAAGGGTCTGATCGAGAGCCCGATGGCGATGCTGGTGTGAGGCCGCCCATCAGGCGACCAGAAGGCTTCGAGACCGCAAATCCTGGCAGAGTTGCATCGAGCAGCCACTGCGGAGACGTGAATGTCCGACACCTACGACGTCCTCATCATCGGTGCCGGTCCCGGCGGCTACGTCACGGCGATCCGTGCCGCACAACTCGGGTTCAAGACCGCGATCGTCGATCGTGAGCACCTCGGCGGCATTTGCCTGAACTGGGGCTGCATCCCGACCAAGGCGCTGCTGCGCTCGGCGGAGATCTTCCACGCCATGCAGCATGCCGCCGATTACGGCCTGTCGGCGGAGAAGGTCGGTTTCGACATCGCCGCCATCGTCAAGCGTTCGCGGGGCGTGTCGGGCCGGCTCAACGGCGGCGTCGGCATGCTGCTGAAGAAGAACAAGGTCGACGTGATCTGGGGCGAGGCCGCGATCGAGGCGGCGTCCGAGGGCGAGACGCCCGGCACGGTCGTGGTGAAGGAGACGAAGCGGGCCGAGGCGCCGAAGGGCGCGAAGGGTGCCGGGAGTTACCGGGCCCGGCACATCATCGTGGCGACCGGCGCCCGGCCGAGGGTGATTCCCGGCATCGAACCGGACAGGGAGCGGATCTGGACCTACTACGAGGCGATGGTGCCGAAGAGGATGCCCAAGAGCCTGCTGGTGATGGGCTCGGGCGCGATCGGCATCGAGTTCGCCTCGTTCTACCGCACCCTCGGCGCCGAGGTGACCGTGATCGAGCTGCTGCCGCAGATCCTGCCGGTGGAGGATGCGGAAATCGCCGGGCTCGCCCGCAAGCGGTTCGAGAAGCAGGGCATTCGAATTCTGACCGGCGCCAAGGTCACGAAAGTCGAGAAGGGCGGCACAGGCGTCGCGGCGCAGGTCGAGACCGGCGAGGGCAAGAGCCAGACGATCGAGGCCGAGGTGCTGATCTCGGCGGTCGGTGTCGTCGGCAACATCGAGAGCCTCGGCCTAGACGGGCTCGGCGTCGAGATCGATCGCGGCATCGTCGTCACCGACGGGCTCGGGCGCACCAACGTTCCGGGGATCTACGCCATCGGCGACGTCGCCGGGCCACCGATGCTGGCCCACAAGGCCGAGCACGAGGGCGTCGCCTGCATCGAGACGATCAAGGGTCTCCACACCCATCCGATGGACAAGGGCAAGATTCCGGGCTGCACCTACTGCCAGCCGCAGATCGCCTCTGTCGGTCTCACCGAGGCCAAGGCGAAGGAGCAGGGCTACGACATCCGCGTCGGCCGCTTCCCGTTCGCCGCCAACGGCAAGGCGATCGCACTCGGCGAGCCGGATGGCCTCGTGAAGACCATTTTCGACAAGAAGACCGGCCAGTTGCTCGGTGCCCACATGGTCGGGGCCGAGGTGACCGAATTGATCCAGGGCTTCGTCGTGGCGATGCAGCTCGAGACCACCGAGGAAGACCTGATGCACACGGTGTTCCCGCACCCGACGCTGTCCGAGATGATGCACGAGAGCGTGCTCGACGCCTACGGGCGGGTGATCCACACGTAGCTGGTAACCCGGAGCGCAGGGGAAGCCTCTGTCGGAGCTTGGGGTCGACGGGAAGTGATTGCGGGCCGGACCCGGATGACACCGGGGCGGCCCGCAGGATCTCCGCGGAGACATCGAGAGCAAACGGAAGGCGCCGATCGGCGTCGCTGCTTGGCCGCGGTGCGGGCAGATCGGGCGGGTCACCGATCGTCGCGCAGACATTGCGGCAGCGGGTTCGGACCGCTCGCATCTGCGGATCCGGTCATCGGCTCACGGCTTCAGATGCCGAGGATTCCAAGCCCCGTCGCGTCTCGCCGAACGTCAGGCCGCGCCCGGGGAGGATACGTCCGTCGGATCAGTGAAACACCCCGAGGAAATACAGCACCAGGATGATCGGCAACGGAATACCGATCAGCCAAAGCAGACCGCCTTTCAACATAGTGACAACTCCTGTTTATATTTTTGATCGATGACTTGAGCGGGACTCGGGGACGTGCGGTTTCCGGTCGGGATGGAATCCGCGAGGGGTCGGACCTCGCCGTTCCTCCGGGGTCTACCTGCCGCCGCCACTGCCCTGCGGAACAGCGCGTTCCGGCTGCTTCGCGTTGCCGCCCGCCGCGGGGTCGGTCTGCAACGAGGACGCGCCCGTGGCGCCTCGCGAGATGTTCACGTTGGTGTCGTTGCCGGTGGTGCCCGGGGTGGGTGCCACGACGGCACCTCCCGGTGCGGGTGCGGCAGGGGAGGGCGGCGCGACGGTAGCGGGTTGGGCGAGGGCGACGCTCGATGCGGCAAGGGCGGCGGTGAGAGCAGCAGTCAGGACGAGTATGCGCATGTCGATGCTTCCTCCCGAGACGATCCAGACAACAGAACGCCCGGCGGAGGACTGGAACCTTGCCGGACGCTCAGGACCGCCAGTGTTGACGTGGCTTTCGAATGGATAAACCGCTGTGGTCCATCTTGTTCCATCGGAAACAGAAACGTGGATCCGGACCTCGCCGGCCCAGGCCGGGCGTCATCGCGCGGAGTCTCGGACCTGGTTCCGCTCCGCCTCCGGGACGGGTTCGGACCGGCGAGGCCCGACCGGCGCGCGAGACCGTGCTCGACGCCTCTGGAGAGGTGATCCATAGGTGAGCGCCGGCCACTGACGCCGCCTCGAACCGTGGCGTCCGCCGGTCGGCCGATAAGGTCACGGAACCCGGAGGAAGACCCATGACGCAGGCCCGGAACGACGGCATGTCCCGACGAATCCTGCTCGCTGCCGCGGGCGCCGCGACGGTGCCGACGCTGGCGGGATCGATCGGCGGCGCGAGGGCCGCCGACGACAAGGCGACGGTCCTGACGGCGCTGGAATCGCTCCGCGTCGCCATCGTGAACGGCGATGCGAAGACCCTGGACGGCCTCCTCCACGATCAGTTGACCTACGGCCATTCGAGCGGCCGCAACAACCAGACGAAGAGCCAGTTCGTCGCCAGCGTGGCCGGCAAGGTGAACTACAAGTCGCTCGCATTCTCGGAGCAGTGGGTCGAGATCGTCGGGAGCAACGCCCTCGTCCGCCACGTCTGGGACGGCGCCGACATCCTGCCCAACGGCGACACCGGCCGGTCCTACATCGCCGTGCTTCAGGTGTGGGTCAAGGACGGAGACAGGTGGCTGCTCCTGGCGCGCCAGAGCTGTCCGCTGAAGCCGGCCTGATGCCGACGCATCGGACCTTCGACCCATCTCGAATCATCGATGCCAAGCCCGTCGATGCCAGGCCCGTCGATCGAGGGGCCTGGGCTCGACGGAAATTCGGGAACGGAACCAGCGGTCATCGGGAACGACCGCCGGTATGATACGGATTTCGGAAAGATTCGTTCCGAAATCCGTATCATCGGCCCGCGCGGCGGAGCTTTGCTCCGCGCGCATGAGCGAAGCCGGTTTCCGCATCGCGAAAGCGACCGCTCGCAGTCGCCTGAAGCGATCGATCGGAAACCGTATGAATGCCCGGCGACGGGCCCTGTCCCATCGCCGGGGAGCGCGTCAGCCCGCACCCCGCTCGGCCCGGTGTTGCAGCAGGTTGAGGATCAGGGCGGTCCAGCCGGTCTGGTGCGAGGCGCCGAGCCCGCGGCCGGTATCGCCGTCGAAGAACTCGTGGAACAGCAGCTCCTCCTGCGCCGGGTCGGCGGGGGCCGGTGCGCGGCCGGTCGCCGAAGATCGGGCGGCGGCCGGCTCCATCCCGGGTGAACAGGCCGATCAGCCGGTCCTCCAGGGCGTCCGCGATGGCACTGAGGTTCGTCTCGACGCCCGAGCCGGTCGGGTACTCCACCAGGAAGTCGTCGCCGTAATAGGTGTGGAAGCGGCGCAGCGCCTCGATGATGAGGTAGTTCATCGGCATCCACACCGGCCCGCGCCAGTTGGAATTGCCGCCGAACATGGTCGAGGACGAGTCCGCCGGGTCGTACGCCACGCCGAACGAGGCGCCCAGGGCGTCGAGGCGGTAGGGCGCGTCGCGGTGCGCCTTCGACAGCGAGCGGACGCCGTAGGGCGACAGGAACTCGGTCTCGTCGAGCATACGGCGCAGCAGCGCCTTCACCCGGTGGCCGCGCAGCAGCGACAGGAGCTTGCGGTCGCCGATGCCGCCCTCGCTCCAGCGCGACACCAGTTGCGCGAGATGGGGCCGGTTCTCCAGCACCCAGTTCAGCCGGCGGGCGAAATCCGGCAGCCGTTGGAGCATCTCCGGGTCGATCACCTCCACGGCGAAGAGGGGCACGAGGCCGACGATCGAGCGGACGCGCAGCGGGATCATCCGCCCGTCCGGCATGTCGACCTCGTCGTAGTAGAACTGGTCCTCCTCGTCCCACAGGCCGAAGCCCTCGCCGCCCATGTCGGTCATCGCCTCGGCGATGAGCAGGAAGTGCTCGAAGAACTTCGAGGCGGTACTCTCGTAGACGTCGTTGTGGAGCGCCAGTTCGAGGGCGATGCGCATCATGTTGAGGGCGTACATCGCCATCCAGGCGGTGCCGTCGGCCTGATGGACGACGCCGAACCCCTCCGGCGGGCGCGAGCGGTCGAACACCCCGACATTGTCGAGCCCGAGGAAGCCGCCCTGGAAGACGTTGCGTCCGTTGGCGTCCTTGCGGTTGACCCACCAGGTGAAGTTGATCAGCAGCTTGTGGAAGACGCCCTCCAGGAAGGTGAGGTCGCCGCGCCCGCCGCGCCGCGCGCGGTCGATCTCGAACACCCGGAAGGTCGCCCAGGCGTGGACCGGCGGGTTGGTGTCGCCGAACTCCCACTCGTAGGCGGGCAACTGGCCGTTGGGGTGCATGTACCATTCGCGGGTGAGCAGCAGGAGCTGGCTCTTGGCGAAGTCCGGGTCGAGCACCGCGAGCGGCAGGCAGTGGAAGGCGAGGTCCCAGGCGGCGAACCAGGGATATTCCCAGGTGTCGGGCATCGACAGCACGTCGGCGCTGGCGAAGTTGCGCCACGCCCGGTTGCGTCCGTCCTCGCGCTCCCGCGGCGGGGCGGGCTGGAGCGGGTCGCCCTGGAGCCAGAGCTGCACGTCGTAGCGGTAGAGCTGCTTCGACCAGATCAGCCCGGCTGCCGCCTGCCGGTGGATCGCGCGGGCTCCCGCGTCGCCGATGCCGCCCTCGAGGGCGTCGTAGAACGCGTCGGCCTCGGCGACGCGCCGGCTCAGCAGCGCGCCCTCGCGGTCGACAGGCCGGGGCCGCGCCCCGGCGACGAGGCGCAGGCACAGCGCGGCGCTCTCGCCGGGTCCGAGCCGGAGGACGTAATGCAGGCCGACCTTGGTGCCGGCGTCGTCGCGCACCGCGGCACCGTCGCCCGCCACGATCGCAGCGTGCAGCCCGTCCTTGAACGGTCCCGGGGCGTCCGACTGCCCGCCGTGGCGGCGCAGGTTGGTCTCGTTCTCGCAGAACAGCACCGCAGGGGTGCCGTCGAAGCAGAGCTGATAGTCGCCGAGCCGTGGATGCTCGCAGGCGATGCTGCCGTCCGGGCGCAGGGTGAGCCGCGGCTTCCACGCCTCGCCGTCCGGGCGCCACGCCCAGGTGTTGCGGAACCACAGTTGCGGGATGAGGTGGAGGTCGGCGGCCTCCGGCCCGCGGTTGAGCGCGGTCACCCGCATGTGGATGTCGTCGGCATCCTCCTTGGCGTACTCGACCGTGACGTCGAAGAAGCGCCCGCCGTCGAAGATCCCGGTATCCTCGATCTCGTATTCGGGCCGGTCGCGGCCGCGCCGCCGGTTCTCGTCGATGAGATCCTGGTACGGGAACGCCGCTTGCGGGTAGCGGTAGAGCAGCTTGAGGTAGCTGTGGCTCGGGACCGCGTCGAGGTAGTGGTAGACCTCCTTGACGTCCTCGCCGTGGTTCCCCTCCTCGTTGGTGAGGCCGAACATCCGCTCCTTGAGGATGTGGTCGCGGCCGTTCCACAGCGCCAGCGACAGGCACATCAGCCCGTGGTCGTCGCACAGCCCGGCGATGCCGTCCTCGCCCCAGCGATAGGCGCGGGAGCGGGCGTCGTCGTGGCTCAGCGACCGCCAGGCGTCGCCGTCGCGGCTGTAATCCTCGCGGACGGTGCCCCATTGCCGCTCGCTGAGATAGGGCCCCCACAGCGACCAGTGGCGCTCGCCGCGGCCCTGCTCGGCGATCCGGCGGCGCTCGGCCCAGCGGTCGATGTCGCCCGTCCGGGCGTCCGCTGCGGCGGGATCACGGTGCGCGGGGGGAGGCGGGAGATCGGTTGGCGTCATCGCGAGCGGAATCCGGCCGGCTTGGAGGGCGTTGCCTCGCGCAAGTCTGCGCCGGTCGGCGTTTCCGCATCGTTGTCGCCGCGCGCGATCCCGCCGGCGGCCGGTGCCGCGCCTGCCGAAGGTCGGGGAGAACTGAATGGAAACTCGCTATCCCGGGTGGCAACCGGCCGCGCATCTCGCCGAAGGGTTTCATACGGGATCCGGAAGCAATCTTCCGGATCCCGTATCACCCGCAAGGGGCGGTCAAGCCGGTGAGCGGCTCTCTCGCCGCGGGCGGGGCGGGGAGAATGCGCCCGAACCACCGTGGCCATCCTCGTATCCCGGTCCGAGTCTCCCCAGGATTCGCCTGCCGATTCAGACGGAGAGAACCGGTTTCCGTTCAGATGTCGAAGCTCACCCCTTGAGCCAGCGGCAGGGTGCGGCCGTAATTGACCGTGTTGGTGGCCCGGCGCATGTAGCCCTTCCAGGCGTCCGAACCGCTCTCGCGGCCGCCGCCGGTCTCCTTCTCGCCGCCGAAAGCGCCGCCGATCTCGGCGCCGGAGGGGCCGATGTTGACGTTGGCGATGCCGCAATCGGAGCCCGCGGCGGAGACGAACAGCTCGGCCTCGCGCAGGTCGGTGGTGAAGATCGACGACGACAGTCCGGCCGCGACCGCGTTCTGAGCCGCGATGGCGGCGTCGAGGTCGTGATAGCGGGTGACGTAGAGGATCGGCGCGAAGGTCTCGCGGCGCATCGGGCCGGCCTGCTCCGGCATCTCGACCAGCGCCGGGCGGACATAGGCCGCCGCCTCGCCGCGGATGTCGCGCAGCCGCTCGCCGCCGTGGACGGTGCCGCCGATCGCCCGCGCCTCGTCGAGGGCCCGGGCCATGCCGTCGGCCGCGGCGGCGTCGATCAGCGGGCCGATCAGGGTGGCGGGATCGCGCGGATCGCCGATCCGCACCGAGCCGTAGGCGGCCTTCAGGCGCGGCAGCAGGGCGTCGTAGACGGAATCGTGCACGAACAGCCGGCGCAGGGTGGTGCAGCGCTGGCCCGCCGTGCCCATCGCCGCGAAGGCGATCGCGCGCAGGGCGAGGTCGAGGTCGGCGCTCGGGCACACGATCGCGGCGTTGTTGCCGCCGAGTTCGAGGATCGCCCGGGCGAAACGCGCGGCGAGCTTCGGCGCCACCTGCCGGCCCATCGCGGTCGAGCCGGTGGCCGAGACCAGCGCCACCCGGGGATCGCCGACCAGATCCTCGCCGAGGTCGCGACCGCCGATCAGCACCTCCGCCAGCCCGGCCGGCGCCTCGCCGAAGCGGGCGAGCGCCCGCCCGAGGAGGGCGTGGGTGGCGAGCGCGGTGAGCGGCGTCTTCTCGGACGGCTTCCACACCACCGGATCGCCGCAGGCCAGGGCCAGCGCCGCGTTCCAGGCCCAGACCGCGACCGGGAAGTTGAACGCCGAGATGATGCCGACGACCCCGAGCGGGTGCCACACCTCCATCATCCGGTGCTCGGGCCGCTCGGTCGCGATGGTGAGCCCGTGGAGCTGGCGCGACAGCCCGACCGCGAAGTCGCAGATGTCGATCATCTCCTGCACCTCGCCGAGGCCCTCGGAGAGGATCTTCCCCGCCTCCAGGGTGACGAGGCGGCCGAGATCGGCCTTGTGGGCGCGCAGCTCCTCGCCGAACAGCCGCACCAGCTCGCCCCGGCGCGGCGCCGGCACCCGGCGCCAGACCGCGAACGCCCCGGCCGCCCGGCCGATCGCCGCCGCGGCCTCGTCCCGGGTGGTCGGGCGCAGGGTGGCGATCACCTCGCCGCCGATCGGGGAGCGCGCCGGCAGCCCGTCCGCCGCCTGCGCGGAGGCCGGCACCCCGAGGCGCTCCAGCACGGCGAGCGCGTCGTCGCGGACGGACAGGACGGACGGGGCCATGGGGCACTCCAGCGGGGATCAGGGGTGGCGGAACACTGCGTCACCGTCGCCTGTTCGGCAACCCACCGGGGTCACAGCCAGCCGAGGGTCCTGAACCACAGGTAGTCGAGCGGCACCAGCACCGCGAAGGTCACGGCCGCCACCGCGAGGCACAGTCGCGCGCCGTCCCAGGCCGACACCCGGCCCATGCCCATCGCCACGACGATCGGGGCGGACTGGTAGGGCAGGAGCGGGGTGGAGTAGCCGATCACCTGGATCATCAGCACGGTGACGAGGGGCAGTCCGGTGCCCTCGGCGAGGATGCGGGCCAGCGGCGTGAACAGCGCCGAGACGCCGTTCGCCGTGACGGCGAAGTTGAGCAGGGTGGTCAGGCCGACCAGCGAGGCGAAGCCGAGGGCCGGACGGGCGGGATCCAGCGGCAGGACCGCCAGCAGCGCCCGGCCGACGAGGTCGCCGAGGCCGGTGCGGGTGACGACGGCGGCGAGGCCGAGGATGCCGGCGATGTAGAGGCAGGTGCGGATGTTGACTCCGCTGGCGAATTCCTCGCCGGTCAGGAAGCCGATCCGCGGCAGCAGGCACAGGCAGGCGGCGGCGAGCCCGATCCAGGCCGGCTGGATGCCGTGCAGCGAATCGGTCATCCACAGGGCCAGCGTGGCGAGCAGCAGGACCGCGAGGCGCCGCTCGGCCGGGCTCGGGGAGCCGGTGGCGGGGGGCGCCGCGTCCGGCGCCAGCGGCCCGGGCCGGAACAGGAGCGCGATGCAGAGGACCAGCACAGCCCCCTTGAGCAGGCCGAGCACCGGGGCGTGCAGGGCGAGGTAGGGCATGTAGGCGAAGTGCAGCCCGAAGGCGCTCTCGGCGGCGCCGGCCATGACGAGGTTCGGCACGTTGGCCGGCAGGATGCTCGCCGAGAGCTGGAAGGTGCCGAAGCCGACGCCGAGGGCGAGGCCAGCCCGGCCGCGTCCCGTCGCCGGCAGGCCGGCCCGGTCGGCCAGCGCCATCACCACCGGCATCAGCACGGCGATGCGGCCCATGTTGGAGGGCATGACGAAGGCCAGCGCGTAGGTGAGGCCGATCACCCCCGTCACCAGGGCCGGCCAGGAACCGACGAGGCGCGGCGCGAGCAGGCCGGCGACCCGGTCGGCGAGGCCGACCTTGCGGATCGCCGTGCCGAGGACGAAGCCGCTCAGCACGAGCCAGAAGGCGGAGGAGGCGAAGCCGGAGAACACCGCGTCGGGAGGCGCGAGCCGCAGGATCGTCGCGGCGGCGAAGAACAGCAGCGCGGTGAGGAACTCGGGCAGCAGGGCGAAGGCCCACAATCCGATCGTCGCGGCCGCCACCGCCGCCGGCAGCACGAGGCCGCCCGCCGTCACAACGCCCATCACCTGTCCTCCCTCTTCGCAGGACGAAGGGTGTCAGGTTGGAACGGGTCGAGAAAAGACGTGGTTCGGCGAGGACGGCTTCGCGGGACGCGAAGGATGCGGCGGGCCGGGGCGGGGCCCGCCCCGGCGCCGGCGCTACGCCGCCTTCCGCTTCGGCTGGATCAGCCGGCGGTTCACCAGCACTTCGGCGATCTGCACCGTGTTGAGGGCCGCGCCCTTGCGCAGGTTGTCCGACACGCACCAGAACGACAGGCCGTTCTCGACGGTGATGTCCTCGCGGATGCGCGAGACGTAGGTGGCGTCCTCGCCCGCCGCCTCGTGCGGGGTGATGTAGCCGCCGGGCTCGCGCTTGTCGTCCACCAGGATGCCGGGCGCTGAGCGCAGGATCTGGGTCGCCTCCTCGGCCGAGAGCGGGCGCTCGAACTCGACGTTGACCGCCTCGGAATGGCCGATGAAGACCGGCACGCGCACGCAGGTCGCCGTCAGCTTGATCTTGGGATCGAGCATCTTCTTGGTCTCGGCGACCATCTTCCACTCTTCCTTGGTGTAGCCGTCCTCCATGAAGACGTCGATGTGCGGGATCACGTTGAAGGCGATGCGCTTGGAGAACTTCTGCACCTTGACCTCGCCGGCGGTGAACACCGCGCGGGTCTGGTTGAACAGCTCGTCCATCGCGTCCTTGCCGGCGCCGGAGACGGACTGGTAGGTCGCCACCACCACGCGCCTGATCGTCGCCGCCTCGTGCAGGGGCTTCAGCGCCACGACGAGCTGGGCGGTCGAGCAGTTCGGGTTGGCGATGATGTTCTTCTTCGAGAATCCGGTGATCGCGTCGGCATTCACCTCGGGCACGATCAGCGGAACGTCGGAATCGTAGCGGAAGGCCGACGAGTTGTCGATCACGACGCAGCCCTGGGCGCCGATGCGCGGCGACCATTCCTTCGAGGTCTCGCCGCCGGCCGACATCAGGCACAGGTCGGTGTCGGAGAAGTCGTACTGGTCGAGGGCCTGGACCTTCAGGGTCCGGTCGCCGAAGGAGACCTCCTGGCCGAGGCTCCGGCGGGAGGCCAGCGCCACCACCTCGTCGGCCGGGAACGCGCGCTCGGCGAGGATGTCGAGCATCTCGCGCCCGACGTTGCCGGTGGCTCCGACGACGGCAACCTTGTAACCCATCTCGTTCACTCCTGTTCGGATCAAGCTCCCCGGGGGATCGCACGGGCCGCGAGGGGCCCGGCCTCCGTCCGCCGCGGACGGGGAGGGATCCGAGGACGACGCGAGGCTTCAGCCGGCGATGATCGCCGTCAGGGCTTTCGGTTTCGTCGTGGTCGACTCGGCACGCATGGCGCGGTGACACAATCCCGGAGGCCGCTCCCGGACGGATGGGAGATACGGCCTGGCGCAGCAACAGCGCGTGCGGGCGCCGGTGTCAAGCACCGGTCCGGCGATCGGCCGGCCGGAGGGCGACAATTCCGACGGATCGTCAGCCGGTGCTGCCGCTGCGATCGCCGGGCAGCCTCAGCGGCGGCGGTCGATCAGCCCGAGCATCGCGTTGCCGGCGCTGGACAGCCCGTCCCCGGCCGCGGTCACCGCTTCGACCACCGTCTGGCGAACGGGCGCGAAGCCCGGGAGCCGCAGCGAGGAGATCCCTTCCGGGAGGTCGCCGCCGGCGGAGCCGGATCCGGTCTCGCGCCCGCGCTCCCCCGGCACCGGGCCGTCGTCGAGGGCGACTCTCCTCGGCGGCTCGGGCCGCGGCGGCGGGCGAAGCCCGGCCAGGGCCGGTGCCGGGCGGGGTCGCTTCGCGGCCGGCCGGCGCAGCAGGGGACGCTCCTCGGCGGAGCGATCCTCGGCCATCGGCAGCACCGGGACCGCCGCCGCATCGGGCGCCGGGATCGCCGACATCATGAGCGGGAACTGCTGCTCGAACTCGACGGGATAGGCCGCCCGCACCCGGTACATGCCGTCGTCCCGGAACAGGTCGGCGGAGAGCGGCGGCGGAGTCGTCGCGGCGGCGTGGGTCGGGGGTCTTCGCGGCGCCTCGTGCCAGTACATCGACCCCGCGGCGAGGCAGGCGGCGATGAAGGCGGTCGGCAACAGCGGCAGGTAGCCGGCGGAGGAGCCGGTCCGCAGACCACCCGCTCCCGGCCCGCTCCCGGCCCGGCCTTCCTCCGGCTTGCGCGCTCGCCCGATCTCGCCCATCCGACAACCTCCCGCTTGCGATCATGCCGGATCATCCGCTCCAATACGGCCGAAGCAGGGCCCTTTGTTTGCTGTTCGGTGTCCTCCTCCCATTCCCCGGCCGGCGCCCGCGCAAGCCCCCGGCAAGGATCGGCCCGACATTTGCCTCGCCCCTCCGCCCCACGATCACCGCACCGAGATGACCGTTTCCCGCGACCGCCCCCTGGAGCCGCCCGACCAGAGCCTGACCATCGCCGTCGTGGACCCGAGCCGGGCCCGCGCCGCCGTCCTCGAGGAGGGATTGCGGGCGGTCGACGGCGCCCGCGTGGTGGTGATTCCCGACACCGCCGACCTGCCCGACAGGCTGATGGCGCTCGCCCCCGACGTGGTGGTGATCCACCTCGAGAGCCCGAGCCGGGACCTGCTGGAGCAGATGTTCGGCGTGTCGCGCCTCGTCGAGCGGCCGGTCGCGATGTTCGTCGACCGCAGCGACGCCGCGATGATGCAGGCGGCCGTCGATGCCGGAATCTCGGCCTACATCGTCGACGGCCTGCGCGCCGAGCGGATCAAGCCGATCATCGACATCGCCATCCTGCGCTTCAACGCCTTCGCCCGGTTGCAGCGCGAACTGAGCGAGGCCCGCGGCGAACTCGCCGACCGCAAGCTGATCGAGCGGGCCAAGGGCATCCTGATGAGCGCCAAGGGCCTGACCGAGGACGAGGCCTACAAGCAGCTCCGGCGCAAGGCGATGAACGAGAAGCGCAAGATCGTCGACATCGCCCGGGCGATCGTCACCGCGGCGGATCTGCTCGGATGAAGCTCCAGCTCGGCTACGTCCCTCTCAGCGACGCCGCGGTGCTGATCGCCGCGGTGACGCAGGGTTTCACCGCGGACGAGGGCCTCGCGGTCGACCTCGTGCCGGAGCCGTCCTGGGCGACGTTGCGCGACAGGCTCGCGCTCGGCCTGCTCGACGGCGCGCACATGCTCGCCCCCCTGGCGCTGGCCTGCCATCTCGGCCTCAGCGGACCGCAGGCCCGGCTGATCGCCCCGGCCGCCCTGGCGCGCAACGGCAACGCGGTCACCGTCTCGCTGCCGCTCTGGGAGGCGATGGCCCCGGCGAGCGACGCCCTGCCGGACGTCGCCCGCGCCCTGGTGGCGGTGGCGCGCCGGCGGGCGCGGGACGGGCGACCGCTCACCCTGGCGACGGTGCACCCGTTCTCCAGCCACACCTACCAGTTGCGGCATCTCCTCGCTCTCGGCGGCGGCGGGCTCGACCTCGTGCGACTGGTGGTGGTGCCGCCGCCGCGGACCGCCGCGAGCCTGCAGGGGGGGGCGATCGACGGCTTCTGCGTCGGAGCGCCGTGGAACAGCGTCGCGGTCGCGGCCGGCGCCGGCCGGATCGCGGCGCTCGGCTGCGAGATCGCTCCCGGTTGCCCGGAGAAGGTGCTGGCGCTGCCCGCCGAAATGGCATCCGTCGCGCCGCCGCTGCTGCGTGGCCTGCGGCGGGCGGCGCGGTGGTGCGCGGCGCCGGAGCACTGGCCGGATCTCGCCGCCCGGCTCGCGGGCGCCGACCGCCTCGGCATCGACGCGGACCTGATCCTGCGCGGCCTCGCCGGACGCCTGCGCCTCGGTCCAGGCGGGCCGGAGCGCCGGACGCCCAACTACCTGATGCTGGGCGAGGACGCCCTGGCGCCCGATCCCGGCGCCGTCGACTGGATTCTCGCCGAAATGGCCGCCGCCGGTCAGATCGCGTCGGCCGAGACGCTGCGCGTCGAGGCGGCGACGCTCTACCCGGCAGGCTCCCCGGCCGCCTGACACGGTTTTCGGGCGGTCAGTTCCGAGATCCGCATCATCAGCCCGCGCGGTGAAGCCGGTGGCTCCACGCGGAACCGGAGGCTCCGGACACATGAGCGATGCCGGTTGTCGCGTCGGGGCGCGATCGCACGGCAAGCGCACGACGACCTGACGCTGCGCAAATCATCGCCCGATCGCTCAACTTTTGTGCAGTGCACGCTGCGCTGCTGCAGATGCGAAGCTCGACCGCGCGAGCACCGGAACGCGAGGCCCGACATCGACTTGGACCAGATCGAGAGAGCTGGCACGCATCCTGCTAGCTTGAGATCGCACCCGTCAGCGCCGATGGGTGCGTGAGCCGTCAGCAAGGCCGCTGACCCGAGTTGCTCCTGGGCCCCGCGACGGGCCGGAGGACGATCTTGGGCGGCGGCTTTTTCGTTTCGGGCGGTCCGGCCAAGCCTGCCGGTCGGGTGCTCTGGATGTGGAGTCGAGGATCGATGCGCAGAAGCGACGACAGCACCCGCCGCGGCCTTCTCAAGGGTGCCGCCGCGGCCTTGTCCCTGGCCGCCGCCGCCCGGGCGGCCCTGCCGGGGGGCGCCTTCGCGCAGGGTGCCGGGCCGGAGGTGAAGGGCGCCAAGCTCGGCTTCATCGCGCTCACCGACGCCGCGCCGCTCTTCGTCGCCAAGGAGAAGGGCATCTTCGCCAAGTACGGCATGCCCGACGTCGAGGTGCTCAAGCAGGCGTCCTGGGGCACCACCCGCGACAACCTCGTGCTCGGCTCGGAGGGCAACGGCATCGACGGCGCCCACATCCTGACGCCGATGCCCTACCTCATCTCGGCCGGCCGGGTGACGCAGAACAGCGTCCCGGTGCCGATGTACATCCTCGCCCGGCTCAACCTCGCCGGCCAGTGCATCTCGGTGGGCAAGGAGTATCTCGGCGACAAGGTCGCCCTCGACACCCGGCCGTTCAAGGTCGCCCTGGAGAAGAAGAAGGCCGCCGGCAAGTCGGTGAAGGCCGCCATGACCTTCCCGGGCGGCACCCACGACCTGTGGATCCGCTACTGGCTCGCCGCCGGCGGGATCGACCCGGACAAGGACATCGAGACCATCGTGGTGCCGCCGCCCCAGATGGTGGCGAACATGAAGGTTGGCACGATGGACTGCTTCTGCGTCTGCGAGCCGTGGAACGAGCAGCTCATCACCCAGGGCATCGGCTACACCGCGCTGACCACCGGCGAGCTGTGGAAGGATCATCCCGAGAAGGCGCTCGGCATGCGCGCGGCCTGGGTCGACAAGAACCCGAACGCCGCCAAGGCGCTGCTGATGGCGGTGATGGAAGCCCAGCAATGGTGCGACAAGCCGGAGAACCGCGACGAACTCGCCGGCATCGTCGCCAAGCGGCAATGGATCAACGTCCCGGTCGGCGACGTCGTCAAGCGGATGAAGGGCGAGTTCGACTACGGTGACGGCCGCAAGGTCTCGAACAGTCCGCACATCATGAAGTACTGGGCCGACGACGCCTCGTACCCCTACAAGTCGCACGACCTGTGGTTCCTCACCGAGGACATCCGCTGGGGCAAGTTCGACCCGCAGACCGACACCAAGGCGCTGATCGAGAAGGTCAACCGCGAGGACCTGTGGCGCGACGCGGCCAAGACCCTCGGCGTGTCGGCGATCCCGGCCCTCGACCTCGCGCGGCAAGGAGACCTTCTTCGACGGCAAGGTCTTCGATCCGGAAAACCCGGCCGCCTATCTCGGCAGCCTCGGCATCAAGAAGGTGGCGTGATGGCCCTCGGAACCACCCTCGGCGGCCTCGCCGCGACCCGGAAAGGGGAGGGCGCCCGGCGCCCCCTCGTCACCGCCGCCTCGCTCAAGGGCTTCGCCGCCCGGGTGGTGCCGCCCCTCGTGGTGCTGGCGCTGTTCCTGCTGCTGTGGGAGGTGCTGTGCCAGCGCCCCGGCGCCGGCCTGCCGCCGCCCTCGCGGGTGCTGGCGGAAGCCCACGACATCATCGTGGATCCGTTCTACGACAACGGCGGCACCGACAAGGGGCTGTTCTGGCACATCTCGGCCAGCCTCCAGCGCGTCGCCCTCGGCTTCACCCTCGCGGCCATCGCCGGCATCCTGCTCGGCACCCTCGTCGGCCAGTCCGAATGGGCGATGCGCGGCCTCGACCCGATCTTCCAGGTGCTGCGCACGATCCCGCCGCTCGCCTGGCTGCCGCTGTCGCTGGCGGCGTTCCGGGACGGCCAGCCCTCGGCGATCTTCGTGATCTTCATCACCTCGATCTGGCCGATCATCATCAACACCGCGGTCGGCATCCGCAACATCCCGCAGGATTACCGCAACGTCGCGGCGGTCCTGCGCCTCAACGCCTTCGAGTTCTTCGGCAAGGTGATGCTGCCCTCCGCCGCCCCGTATATCTTCACCGGGCTTCGCATCGGCGTCGGCCTGTCGTGGCTCGCCATCGTGGCGGCCGAGATGCTGATCGGCGGCGTCGGCATCGGCTTCTTCATCTGGGATGCCTGGAACTCCTCGCACATCAGCGAGATCATCGTGGCCCTCGTGTATGTCGGCGTGATCGGCTTCGTCCTCGATCGTCTCGTCGCCTTCCTCGGCCATCTCGTCACCCGCGGCACCGCGACGGCCTGAGGGACCAACCGATGAGCCATCTCACCCTGACCAACGTCGGCATCAGCTTCACCCGCGGCGGGCGCACCACCGAGGTGCTGCGCGACGTCGACCTGAAGATCGAGAAGGGCGAGTTCGTCTCGCTGATCGGGCATTCGGGCTGCGGCAAGTCGACGGTGCTCAACATCGTGGCCGGCCTGCTGCGTGCCTCGACCGGCGGCGTCCTGCTCGACGACCGCGAGGTCAACAGCCCAGGCCCCGAGCGGGCGGTGGTGTTTCAGAACCACTCGCTGCTGCCCTGGCTGACGGTCCGCGAGAACGTCGCGCTCGCCGTCGACAAGGTGCTGCGGGGCAAGAAGTCCCGCGCCGAGCGGCGCGAGTGGATCGAGCACAACCTCGCGCTGGTCAACATGACCCACGCCGCCGAGAAGCGCCCGCACGAGATCTCCGGCGGCATGAAGCAGCGCGTCGGCATCGCCCGGGCGCTCGCCATGGAGCCGAAGGTGCTGCTCATGGACGAGCCGTTCGGGGCGCTCGACGCGCTGACCCGGGCGCATCTCCAGGACCAGCTCATGGAGATCCACCTGCGGCTGAGGAACACCGTCATCATGATCACCCACGACGTCGACGAGGCGGTGCTGCTCTCCGACCGGATCGTGATGATGACCAACGGCCCCTCGGCGACGATCGGCGAGGTGCTCGCCGTCCCGCTCGCCCGGCCGCGCCGGCGCCTCGAACTGGTCGAGGACCCGACCTACACCCACGCCCGGGCCGAGGTGCTGGAATTCCTCTACGCCCGCCACGCCAAGCCCGCGCTGGCGGCCTGAGGACGGCATGACCGAGCGTCTCGTCGTCATCGGCAACGGCATGGCCTCGCTCCGCTTCCTGGAGCGGCTGACCGAGGCCGCGCCCGGCCGCTACGACGTCACCTGCGTCGGGGCCGAGCCGGTCGCCGCCTACAACCGCGTCCTGCTGTCCTCGCTGCTCGGCGGCGAGGTCGACGAGGCCGCGTGCACCTTCCGCGGCCTCGACTGGTACGCCGAACACGGCATCACCCTCGTCACCGGCGCGCCGGCGACCGCGATCGACACGACCGAGCGCGTCGTTCGGGTCGGCGAGGGGCTGGTGCTGCCCTACGACAAGCTGGTGCTGGCGGTCGGCTCGGTGCCGATCCGGCTGCCGAAGCCCGGCATGGACCTGCCCGGCGTCATCACCTTCCGCGACCTCGCCGACGTCGCGGCGATCCGCCGGGCGGCGGTGACGGGGGCGCGGGCGATCGTCATCGGCGGCGGGCTCCTCGGGCTCGAAGCCGCGGTCGGGCTCGCCCGGCTCGGCGTCGACACGACGCTGCTGCACGTCATGGACCGCTTGATGGAGCGCCAGCTCGACCACGACGCCGCCGCGCTGGTGAAGGCGGCGATGGAGGCCCGCGGCGTGCGGGTGCTGCTGAAGGCCGACACCGCCGCGGTCGAGGGCGACGGCCGGGTCGAGGCGCTCTGCCTCGCCGACGGGACGGTGCTGCCGGCCGACCTCGTGGTGATGTCGGTCGGCGTGCGTCCCTCGACGGCGCTCGCCGCCGCCGCCGGGCTGGCGATCGGCCGCGGCATCGCGGTCGACGATTCGATGCAGACCTCGGTGGCGGGCATCCACGCGCTCGGCGAATGCGCCGAGCACCGCGGCCAGACCTACGGCCTCGTCGAGCCGGCCTACGAGCAGGCCGAGGTGCTGGCCCGCCACCTCACCGGCGTTCCGGCCGCCTATGCCGGCACCGCGCTCTCGACCAGCCTGAAGGTGTCGGGCCTGCCGGTCTTCTCCGCCGGCCTCGTCGACGTGCCGGAGGGCGCCGAGGCGGTGGTCTGGAGCGACCCGGAGGCCGGCCTCTACCGCAAGCTCGTCATCGAGGACGGGCGGCTGGCCGGCGCGGTCTTCGTCGGCGACGTCGCCGAGCAGGGCTGGTGCAAGACCCTGATCCGCACCGGCGCGCCGGTGAGCCGCCAGGACCGCGACGACCTGATGTTCGGGCGCCCCGCCCCCCAACCCCTCGCAGCGTGAAGGAGCGAGCAATGGCCCACGACTTCGACGCCGAGCAGAAGCGCTACCTCGAAGGCTTCGCCCACGGCATCTCGGCGGTCCGCATGACCGGCGGCCTCGCGGCCGGCGCCGCCGCCGCCGCGGCCCCGTCCGAGCCGACCGGGCCGGACGCGATCCACATCAAGGCGCAGGACCGCACGGTCAAGGACGGCGGCAAGCTCGCCGAACAGGAGAAGTGGAAGCGGGCCGAGAACCCGTTCGAGGGCCACAACCGCCTCATCACCGAGGCGGCGACCGGCAAGACGCCGAAGCCCGAGGACAATTTCCGCTGGCGCTATCACGGCCTGTTCTGGGTCGCCCCGGCCCAGAACTCCTACATGTGCCGGCTGCGCATCCCCAACGGCATCCTGCACCACTGGCAGTTCGCCGGCATCGCCGACCTCGCCGACGCCCATGGCGGCGGCTACAGCCACGTCACCACCCGGGCCAACCTCCAGGTGCGCGAGATCGCGCCCGAGCACGGCCAGCCGTTCCTCGACGGGCTGATCGACCTCGGGCTCACCGCCCGGGGGGCGGGGGCCGACAACATCCGCAACGTCACCGGCTCGCCCACCGCCGGCATCGACGCCCAGGAACTGCTCGACACCCGCCCCCTGGCGAAGTCCTGGCACAACTGGATCCTCAACGACCGCTCGCTGTTCGGCCTGCCGCGCAAGTTCAACGTCGCCTTCGACGGCGGCGGCGTGATGCCGGTGCTGGAGGAGACCAACGACGTCGGCTTCCAGGCGATCGAGGTGCTGGAGGGGGCGGGCGTCGAGCCCGGCCTGTGGATGCGCCTCGTGCTCGGCGGCATCTCCGGCCACCGCGACCTCGCCCGCGACACCGGCGTGGTGCTGCGCCCCGCCGACTGCAACGCGGTCGCGGACGCGATCATCCGGGTGTTCATCGAGAACGGCGACCGCACCAACCGCAACAAGTCGCGGATGAAGTACGTCCTCGACGCCTGGGGCTTCGACAAGTACCTCGCCGCCGTCGAGGAGAAGCTCGGGCGCAAGCTCGACCGGGTCGATCCGGCCCACGTCGCGCCGCGCCGGCCCACCGACCGCTTCGCCCATGTCGGCGTCCACCGGCAGGTGCAGGAGGGTCTGAACTGGATCGGCGTGGTGCTGCCGGTCGGCAAGATGACGACCGACCAGATGCGGGCGCTCGCCGCGATCTCGCGCGAGTGCGGCGACGGCCAGATCCGCCTCACGGTGTGGCAGAACTTCCTGTTCTCCGGCGTGCCCGACGCGAAGGTGGCCGAGGTCGAGGCGCGGGTCGCCGCGCTCGGGCTGACCACGCAGGCGTCGAGCATCCGTGCGGGCCTCGTCGCCTGCACCGGCAACCGCGGCTGCAAGTTCGCCGCCTCGGACACCAAGGGCCACGCGCTGAGGATCGCCGACCACGTCGAGACGACGGTGACGGAGCTCGACGTGCCGGTGAACGTCCACCTCACCGGCTGCCACCATTCCTGCGCCCAGCACTACATCGGCGACATCGGGCTGATCGGCGCCAAGGTGGTGGTGAGCGAGGAGGGCGACACCGTCGAGGGCTACGACATCGTCGTCGGCGGCGGCTTCGCCGACAGCCCGAAGATCGGCACCGAGATCTGGAAGGCGGTGAAGGCCGAGGACTGCCCCGGCCGGGTCGAGACCCTGCTGCGCGACTACCTCGCCCACCGCACCGGCCCGGAGGAGAGCTTCCAGACCTACACCGCGCGGCGCGGGCCCGAGTCGCTGAAGGCGCTCGCCGAGACCCGGATGCTGGAGGCGGCGGAATGAGTCGCCTCCCGTCCCCCTCCGCCCCGCGCGCCGCCTGACGACTCGAGCCCGACCCGCCGCCATGACCCAGCACGTCACGCCCCCCCCTCGTCCTGATCCCCGAATCCGCTCCCTTCGACGCCGACCAGCGCGCCTGGCTGTCGGGCTACTTCGCGGCCCTGCTCGGCCCGGCGATCGCGGGCGCGACCCCGATCGCCGGCGAGGCGGCCGGGCCGGCGCTGGCCGACAACGGCGACGCGCCCTGGCACGACCCGTCGCTCGGACTGCCCGAGCGGATGGACATGGCCAGGGACCGCTCCGAGCCGCAGAAGCTGATGGCCGCCATGGCCCAGCAGGATTGCGGCCAGTGCGGCTACAACTGCGCCGACTACGCCAACGCGATCTTCCTCAAGAAGGAGGAGCGCCTGAACCTGTGCCAGCCCGGGGGCAAGGAGACCCTCCGGATGCTGAAGAAGCTCGACGAGGAGTTCGGTGCGGGCGCCCCGGTCGCGTCCAAGGCCGCGGGCGGCGAGGAGGCGACGGCCCCGGCCCGCGCCGACCGGGCCCTACGGCCAGTGCCGCGAGAACCCGGCCGAGGCGGTGTTCCTGTCGCGCCGGCGCCTCAACGCGCCCGGCGGCGAGAAGGAGACGTGGCACGTCGAGATCGATCTGACCGGCACCGGCATCGACTACGTCGTCGGCGATTCCCTCGGGCTGTTCCCGGCCAACGCCCCGGCGCTGGCCGACACGGTGATCGCCGAACTCGGCGCCCGGCCCGAGCGGGTCGTCGCCACACGGCTCGGCGAGAAGACGCTGCGCGAACACCTGCTCACCAACTACGCCCTCGGCGCCGCCCCGGACGGATTGTTCCAGCTCCTCTCGCTCCTCACCTCGGGGGCGCAGCGCAGGAAGGCGCAGGCGCTCGCCAACGGCGAGGACCCGGACGGCGACGTCGCCTACCTCGACGTGCTCGCCGCCCTGCACAAGTTCCCGGGCGCCCGACCCGACGCCGAGGTCTTCCTCGAAGCCCTCGACGAGTTGCAGCCGCGGCTCTACTCGATCTCGTCCTCGCCGAAAGCCGATCCGGGCCGGGTCTCGCTCACCGTCGACGCGGTGCGCTACAGCCACCGCTCGCGCCTGCGCCTCGGCGTCGCCTCGACCCATCTCGGCGAGCGGCTGTCCGAGACCGCGAAGGTCAGGGTCTACCTCCAGAAGGCGCACGGCTTCGGCTTGCCGGCGGATCCGAACACGCCGGTCGTCATGGTCGGCCCGGGCACCGGCATCGCGCCGTTCCGCGCCTTCCTGCGCGACCGCGCCGCCGACAAGGCGCCGGGCAGGAACTGGCTGTTCTTCGGCCACCAGCGGCAGGCGTCGGACTTCTTCTACCGGGAGGAACTGAACGCCCTGAAGGATCAGGGCGTGCTCACCCGCCTGTCGCTGGCGTGGTCGCGCGACGGCGCGGAGAAGACCTACGTCCAGGACCGGATGCGCGAGAACGGCCGCGAGTTGTGGCGGTGGCTGGAGGAGGGAGCGCACTTCTACGTCTGCGGCGACGCCAAGCGCATGGCCAAGGACGTCGAGCGCGCGATCATCGACGTGGCCGCGAAGGAAGGCGGCAGGAACCCCGACGAGGCGGTGGCCTATCTGGCGGCGCTCAAGAAGGCCAACCGGTATCAGGCCGACGTGTATTGAGGGCGGCTTCCTGCCTCCCCCTTTCCCGGACGACTGAAGCGACAGCGGAAGGAGATCCGGGAACCAGCACAAGACGTCGCGAAGCGTCTGCATGAGCGACGGTGCCGACACGCAGAGCCGCTTCGCGGCACGTCTCATGCCGGATCCCGGGTCGCATTCCGCTTTCGCTGCATGCGCCCGGGAAAGGGCGTGGTGGTCCTGAGGCCGATGCCCCACCGCAACGAGCCTCTCCCTCGCGGGAGGGGCAGACCGCCAGCCCCCAACCCGTCCGGAGCGGGAAAGGCCAGAACCCCATGAACCTGCACGTGCCGGATCTCGCCCCCGAGGCGCCGCCCGTCCGCACCACCTGCCCGTATTGCGGCGTCGGCTGCGGCGTCCTCGCGCGCCCGGACGGGCAGGGCGGCGCCCGCGTCGAGGGCGACCCCGACCATCCGGCGAATTTCGGCCGGCTGTGCTCGAAGGGCTCTGCGCTCGGCGAGACGCTGTCCCTCGGCGACCGCGTGCTGCACCCGTCTATCGACGGCGCCCGGGTGTCGTGGGACGCCGCCCTCGACGCGGTGGCGACGGGCTTTCGCCGCGCCGGCCAGACCTACGGGCCGGAATCGGTCGCGTTCTACCTGTCGGGCCAGCTCCTCACCGAGGACTACTACGTCGCCAACAAGCTCGCGAAGGGCTTCCTCGGCACGCCGCACGTCGACACCAACTCGCGCCTGTGCATGTCGTCCTCGGTGGCGGCGCACCGCCGCGCCTTCGGCTCGGACACCGTGCCGGGCTGCTACGAGGACCTCGACGGGGCCGACCTGCTGGTGCTGGTCGGCTCCAACACCGCGTGGTGCCACCCGATCCTGTTCCGCCGCATGCTCGACGCGAGGGCGAAGCGCGGCACGAAGATCGTCACCATCGACCCGCGCTGTACCCAGACCGGCGAGGAATCCGACCTGTTCCTCGGGCTGAGGCCCGGCACCGATTCGGCGCTCTTTTCCGGGCTCCTCGTCCACCTCGTCGATCACGGTGCCCTCGACGCGCGCTACGTCGCCGACCACACCGCCGGCTTCGACCTCGCCCTGGAGCGGGCCCGCAAGATCGCCCCGACCATCGCCGCCACGGCGGAAGCGACCGGGCTCGCCGAGGACGAGGTCGCGCGGTTCTTCGAGCTGTTCCGCACCACCGAGCGGGCGGTGACGTGCTACTCGCAAGGGGTGAACCAGTCGGCCCAGGGCACCGACAAGGCCAACGCGATCATCAACTGCCACCTCGCCACCGGGCGGATCGGGCGGCCCGGCATGGGGCCGTTCTCGCTCACCGGCCAGCCCAACGCGATGGGCGGGCGCGAGGTCGGCGGGCTCGCCAACATGCTCGCCGCCCACATGCACTTCCTGCCCGAGGAGGTCGACCTCGTGCGCCGGTTCTGGGGCGCGCCGAACATCATCACCGGCGAGGGCATGAAGGCGGTGTCGCTGTTCGAGGCGATCGAGCGCGGCAGGATCCGGGCCCTGTGGATCATGGGCACCAACCCGGCGGTGTCGATGCCCCGGGCCGACCGGGTGCGGGCGGCGCTCTCCAAGCTCGACACCCTGGTGATCTCCGAGGCGGTGGCCGGCACCGACACCCTGCGCGCCCGCAACGCCATCGTGCTCCCGGCTCTCGCTTGGGGCGAGAAGGACGGCACGGTGACGAATTCCGAGCGCCGGATCTCGCGCCAGCGCCGGTTCCTCGAAGCCCCGGGCGAGGCCAGGGCCGACTGGTGGGCGCTGGCCCAGGTCGGCCAGCGGCTCGGCTTCGGCAAGTCGTTCGCCTATCCCAACGCCGCCGCGGTGTTCCGCGAGCACGCCGCCCTGTCGGGCTTCGAGAATGCCGGCACCCGCGACTTCGACCTGTCGGGCGTCGCCGAGATCACCGACGCCGCCTACGAGAGCACGGGGGCCGATCCAGTGGCCGCTGCCGCGCAAGGCGAAGAGCGGGCAGGCGCGGCTGTTCGCCGAGGGCGGCTTCTTCACCCGCGACCGGCGCGCCCGCTTCGTCGCCGTGCAGACCCCGAAGCTCGCCGACGCCACCAGCGCGGCATTCCCCTTGCGCCTCAACACCGGCCGGGTGCGCGACCACTGGCACACCCTGACCCGCACCGGGAAGAGCCCGCGCCTGTCGGCCCACCGGGCGGTGCCGTTCTGCGAGATCCACCCGGAGGACGCCGCCGCCCACGGCCTCGCCGACGGCGACCTCGCCCGGGTGCGCACCCCCTACGGCGCCGCGGTGCTGGAGGTGACGGTGACGCCGGGCGCCCGGAAGGGCCTGCTGTTCGCGCCGATGCACTGGAGCGAGGCCAACACGTCGAGCGGGCGCGTCGGGGCGCTGGCCCAGGGCGCGGTCGATCCGGTCTCGGGCCAGCCCGAGCTGAAGGCGACCCCGGCCGCGATCGCCCCGGAGCCGTACCGCTCGCGCGGCTACCTCATCACCCGCGAGCCGGTCGAGGCGCCGCAGGGCTGGTGGTGGGCGCGGGCGACGCTGGAGGGCGGCACCGGGCTGATCTTCGCCACGCAGGAAGGGGCGGCCGAGGCCGGCGCCCTGATGCAGTCGCTGTTTCCGGGCGCGAGCCTGAGCCAGTACGCCGACCCGGCCTGCGGGGTCTATCGCTGCGCCGCCTTCCGGGACGGCCGGCTCGTCGGCGCGATGGCGCTGGCGCCCGCCGCCGAGCGCCCGTCCTGGGATTCGGCCAAGGCGTTCTTCCGCACCCAGGAACTGCTGGAGCCGGCGGCGCGCCGGGCGCTGATCTCCGGCCGGGCCGAGAGCGCCGGGACCGGACCGCTGGTCTGCGCCTGCCACACGGTCGGGCTCGGCACGATCGAGGCGGCGATCAAGGCCGGCGCGCACGGCGTCGAGGCGGTCGGCGCCGCCTGCAAGGCCGGCACGAATTGCGGCTCGTGCATCCCTGAGATCCGCAAGCTCCTGGCGGCGGCGCTTGCGCCGAGCCCGGCATGAGCGCACCTTCCGGCCCTGTTCTCCCTGTTCCGCCCCATTCCCTGACGGTCATGCGTTCTCCCCGTTCCCCGCGCGAAACCCGCTCCCCCGGCCTCGACCCGCTCGCGGTGCTGCCGGTCTTCGTGACCCTCACCGGCAAGCGGGCGGTGCTGGCCGGCGCCAATGGCGGCGCGGCCTGGAAGGTGAAGCTGCTCGCCGCCGCCGGCGCCCATGTCGACGTCTACGCGCCGGAGCCGACCGAGGAGATGCGGCTCGCACCGGCCGAGGCCGTGGCCGGCAGCGTCACCCTGCACGAGCGCGACTGGTCGTCGGCCGACCTCGACGGGGTCGCCTTCGCCATCGCGGCGCACGAGGACGAGGGCGAGTGCGCCTGCTTCGTCGCGGCGGCGCGGGCGGCGGGCGCCATCGTCAACGCGGTCGACCGGCCGCACCTGTGCGACGTGTCGTTCGGGGCGATCGTCAACCGCTCGCCCCTCGTCGTCGGCATCTCGACCGAGGGCGCCGCCCCGGTCTTCGGCCAGACCGTGCGCGCCCGGATCGAGGCGATGCTGCCGGTCGGCTTCAGGGCCTGGGTCGGGGCCGCCCGCGACTGGCGCGCCCGGATCACCGAGCGCTACCACGTCTTCGCCGAGCGCCGCGCCTTCTGGGAGCGCTTCACCGACCGCGCCTTCGCCGAGCCCGACCGGGCGCCGACCGAGGCCGACCTCGACGCCCTGATCGCCGAGGCCGATGCCGGGCCGCGCGGCGGCAGCGTCGTGCTGGTCGGGGCCGGGCCCGGCGACGCCGAGCTGCTGACGCTGAAGGCCCTGCGGGCGCTGCGCAGCGCCGACGTGATCCTGTACGACGACCTCGTGGCGCCGGAGATCCTCGACTACGCCCGGCGCGAGGCGCGCACGATGCTGGTCGGCAAGACCGGCCACGGCCCGTCCTGCCGCCAGGACGACATCAACGCCCTGATGGTGTCGCTGGCGCGCACCGGCAAGCGGGTGGTGCGGCTGAAATCCGGCGACCCGCTGGTGTTCGGCCGGGCCGGCGAGGAGATCGACGCCTGCCGCGCCGCCGGCATCCCGGTCACGGTGGTGCCCGGCGTCACCGCGGCGCAGGGCGCGGCGGCCTCGCTCGCCATCTCGCTCACCCACCGCGACGCGGCCCGCCGGCTGCAATACGTCACCGGCCACGATCGCCGCGGCACCCTGCCGGACGACCTCAACTGGGCGGCGCTCGCCGATTCCAGCGTCACCACCGTCGTCTACATGCCCAAGCGCACCCTGCGGGCGCTGCTCGCCCGGGCGGTGGCCGAGGGCCTGCCGGCGGCGACGCCCGCCCTGGTGGTGTTCAACGCCACCCGGGCCGATCAGGCGGTGGTCGAGGGCTCGGCCGCGACCCTCGCCGACGCCGTCGAGGCCGCGGGCCTCGACGGGCCGGCGATCGTGATGGTCGGCGACGCCCTCGGACGCGGCGCCCGCAGCGCGGTGGTCGCCGAAGTGCTGGCGGCGGAGGCCGGCTGAGGCCGGCTGAGGCCGGGCCCCGAGAGATCAGGCGCTGCGCGCCACCCGGTCCGCCTCGTCGAGGGCGGCGACGGAGGCGATGTCCCGCCCGAGCGGGGCCGGCCGGCCGAACAGGTAGCCCTGGACCTCGGGGCATCCTTCCGCGATGACGAGGTCGAGGTGCTCCTGCGTCTCGACGCCTTCGGCCACCGTCGTCACGTCGAGCCGGTGACCGAGATCGGCGACGACCCGCACGATCGCGGCGCAGTCGGGCCGGCTGATCGCGTCGCGCACGAACGACCCGTCGATCTTGATCTTGTCGAACGGGAACGCCCTCAGATGCGCGAGGGACGAGAATCCGGTGCCGAAATCGTCGAGGGCGACCCGCACCCCCATGTCGCGCAGCCGGCGCAGGTCGCCGAGGCATTCGCTCTCGTCCCGCAGCAGCGCGCTCTCCGTGACCTCGACCTCCAGGCGATCCGGCGACAGGCCGCTCGTCACCAGCGCGTTCAGCACCTTCGCCGGCAGCGTGCCGATGCCGAGCTGACGCGGCGAGACGTTGACGGCGACCCGGGCGCCATCCGTCCACTCGGCCGCGTCGGCGCAGGCGCGGTTCAGCACGAAGGTCCCGATCTCGTCGATGAGGCCGCTCTCCTCGGCGACCGGGATGAACTCGCCGGGCGGGATCCAGCCGCGCTCCGGATGGTGCCAGCGCAGCAGGCCCTCGCGGGCCGTGACCCGGCGGGTGCGGATGTCGACGATCGGCTGGTAGAACAGGAACAGCCCGCCCGGCTCGGTGAGGGAGTGGCGCAGCTTGTGCTCGAGGCGGACGCGGTCGCGCATCCGCGTCTCGAGGTCGGTGCTGAACACCCGGAACGTCTTCTTGCCGGCGGCCTTGGCGGCGTAGAGCGCCATGTCGGCGCGCGACAGCAGACTCTCCGAGTCACCCCCGTGCAGCGGGGCGACCGCGATGCCGATGCTGGCGCCGACATGGAGCCGCCGCTCGGGGTCGAGCTGGTAGGGCGCGACGAGGGCGCGCAGCAGGGTCTCCGCGAGTCCGGAGGCTCGCCCGGCATCGTGGCCCGGCAGGACGATCGCGAATTCGTCGCCGCCGAGCCGCGCCACCATGACGCCCGGGACGGCGCACTCGGCCTGAAGCCGCTCGGCGACCCGCTTCAGCAGGGCGTCGCCGACGAGATGGCCGTGGGTGTCGTTGACGAGCTTGAAGCCGTCGAGGTCGATCATCAGCAGGGCGAGCTGCGCGCCGCTCCGGGCCAGGGCCGCCGCGAGGTGCTCGCGGAAGGTGGTGCGGTTGGCGAGGCCGGTCAGCGTGTCGTAATGCGCGAGCTGCTGGATGCGCGCCTCGGCGGCGACCTGCTCGGTGATGACCGACCAGGTCAGCATCGGGCCGAGATAGCTGCCGTCGGTACCGGTCACGGCGGAGGCCTGGAGGTCGAGCACCTCGGAGCCGAGGCGGATCCGGGCCCGGTGCGGCAGGTTGGCCGGGTCGGCCAGCAGGCGGCGCTGGTGCTCGGGATGCTTGTGGAACACGTCGATCGAGGCGCCGAGCAGATCCGAGGACGGGATCGGCAGCAGATCCTGGATGCCCTCCAGGGTCCGCTTCGAGGTCTCGTTGAGGTAGGTGATCCGGAAGCTGTCGGGATCGACGGTCATCACCGCCACCGGCATGTCGTCGATCATCCGCAGCAGGCGGTACTCCTCCTGCTCCTTGGCCACCTCCGCGGTCGCGATCGCCCAGACCAGCAGCGCCCGGCTGATCCGCCCCTGGCTGTCGGGCAGCGGGTGGATGTGGAGGTCGAGCCATTCGGGGCCGAACCGGATGCGGGCCTTGTGCGGCAGGCGCCCGGGCTCCGACAGCAGCGTGCGCTGGTAGATCGGAACCTTGTGGAAGATGTCGATCGAGGTCCCGATGATCTCGTCGGGGTCGATGCCGAGCGTGTCGCGGATCGAGCGCAGCAGCTCGATCGAGCACGGATTGGCGTAGTCGATGGTGAAGGTGGCGAGGTCGCAGGTCATCGCTCCGACCGGCAGCACCTCGAACATGGTCTCGAACGAGAGCGGCTCCAGGACAGGACCCGCCTCCCCATCGTCATCCGTGGAGCCTCGATGCTGCCCGGCCGCCCCAATCATGCTCATCCAGCCCTGGAACCCGGCCTCCACGTTGGGGAAGGCCGAGCGTCACCAGACAGCATTCGTGTTGACGAAGCATAAATCGCGCACAAGCGAGACGTGCATTGCTGCCGATCGTCCTGACGGTTGCAATTTATCTCCCGCTGCAACTAGAGCGGGTTGAAGGCGATGGCACGCGCTCCGGTTGCCCCTGGGAGAACCGCCACGCTGCCGCGAGGCGACGACCGGCTGCGCTCGGCCGGGTGCAGACCGACGTCTGGCACGGAGGATCCGGCACGGCTCCCGAAACCCACGCCGGAAACCGCGTCGCCTCCGAGCGTAGCCCGGGACCCGCCGCGAGCGATGCTCACTGACGCTCGTAGAGCAGGCGGGCGCGGATGGTGCCCTCGATCGCCCGGATCTCCTCCAGGACCGCCTCGGCCTTGCCGTCCACCGCGTCGGTCTCCAAGACGACGTAGCCGACCTCGCCGTCGGTCTGATAGAACTGGGCCGCGATGTTGATGTCGCGGCTGGCGAACACGTCGTTGAGGCGCCGCAGCATGCCCGGCAGGTTCTGCTGGACGTGGATGTAGCGGGTGCCGGCCGGCCGCGCCGCCAGCTGCACCTGCGGGAAGTTCACCGCCCCCACCGTCGAGCCGATGTCGGAATAGTCCACCAGCTTGCGCGCCACCTCGGCCCCGATCCGCTCCTGCGCCTCCTCGGTCGAGCCGCCGACATGCGGCGTCAGGATCACGTTCTCCAGCCCCTGCAGCGGCGACACGAACCGCTCGGCGTTCGAGGGCCGGCTCGACCGGGAACACGTCCACCGCCGCCCCCCGCAGGTGACCGTCGCGCAAGGCGCCGGCCAGCGCGTCGAGGTCCACCACCGTGCCGCGGGCGTTGTTGATGAGGTAGGAGCCCGGCTTCATCGCCCGCAGCTGCGCCGCGCCGATCATGTTGGCGGTGGCGGGCGTCTCGGGCACGTGCAGCGAGACCACGTCGCTCTGGGCGAGCAGGGCGTCGAGGCTGTCGACCGCCTCGGTGTTGCCGTGGCGCAGGCGGTCGGTGAGGTCGTGGTAGACGACGCGCATCCCCATCGCCTCGGCGAGGTTGGAGAGCTGCGAGCCGATGCTGCCGTAGCCGACGATGCCCAGCGTCTTGCCGCGGACCTCGAACGAGCCGGCGGCCGACTTGTCCCATCCGCCGGCATGGGCGGCGACCGAGCGCGGGACGATGCGGCGCAGCAGCATGACGATCTCGCCGATGACGAGTTCGGCGACCGAGCGGGTGTTGGAGTAGGGGGCGTTGAAGACCGGGATGCCGCGGCGGCGGGCGGCGTCGAGGTCGACCTGGTTGGTGCCGACGGAGAAGCAGCCGACCGCGATCAGGCGGTCGGCGTGGGCGAGCGCATCCTCGGTGAGCTGGGTGCGCGAGCGGATGCCGAGGATGTGGGTGCCGCGGATCGCCTCGTGCAGGGCGGCCGGGTCGAGCGCCGTGGGCAGGCGGGTGACGTTGGTGTAGCCGGCGGCCGTCAGCAGCGCGACCGCGCTGTCGTTGATGCCTTCCAGCAGAAGCACACGGATCTTGTCCTTGGGGAGGGAGAGCTTGTCGGTCATGGCCGGTCTTTTCGTCATGCGGGCGGGCGAAAGCCCGATGGCCGGGCAGCGTTCCGGAGCGCATAGGAGAGGCCCGGGCTTCGCGCAATGGTCGGCCGGTCTGCCCGTCGCGTGGCTGGCGCAGAGGTGAAGCGACCCCGGGGCAATCGCTTCAGCGATTGTTCTGCGGTCGCCCGGAGGGCGACGCCCTCGACCGGGCGCGAAAAGCGCCCGCGGAGCGGGTTCGGGGGGACGGATGTCCCCTCCGGGGGGACGGATGTCCCCTCGAACGCGGAGCGAGAGCCGGGTGAGCGGCGACACGAGGTGTCGCGCACGAACGCCGGCGACTGAGGCCGAGCAAAAAAACCATGGCGATCGCTTCGGAGCGATTGCCATGGAAGCGACCCCATGACCCCTTGCCCGGGCCGGTCGACCTGTGATGTGGCCTTCCTCCCGACCAGCGCCCCGTGCAGGACAGGCCCGGACCCATGCCGCTCTCACCCCGGATGCGCCGCGCGGCGCTGCCGCTTCTCGCCTTCGTCCTCGGGCTGATCGCCCTCGGACTCGTCGCCGTGACGGTGCTCGACCTGCGCCGGCCGGCGGCGACGGCGAGCGCCGTCGGCGGTCCGTTCACCCTGGTGGACCAGGACGGGCGCACGTTGACGGAGCGGGATTTCCTGGGACGGCCGCACCTCGTCTTCTTCGGCTTCACCCACTGCCCGGACGTGTGCCCGACGACGCTGCAGCAGATCTCCGACGTTCTCGCGGCACTCGGCCCGAAGGGCCGCGACGTGAAGGCGCTGTTCGTCTCCGTCGATCCCGAGCGCGACACGCCGGAGGCGATCAAGCAATATCTCGCGAGCTTCGATCCGCGGATCGTCGGCCTCACCGGCTCGCCGGAGGCGATTGCCGGCGCGGTCAAGGCGTACCGGGCCTACAGCCGCAAGGTCCCGCTCAAGGACGGCGACTACACGATGGAGCACACCGCCCTCGTCTACATCATGGACAAGCGCAACGGCTTCGTCGGCTCGCTCAACCTGATGCGGCCGCCGGTCGAGGCGGCGGCCGAGATCAGCCGCCAGTTGTGAGCCGCGGCGCCGTCAGATCAGCGCCATCCGGTCGACGTCGACGAGGCCGCGGTCGGTGATCTTGAGGTGCGGAATCACCGGGAGCGGCAGGAACGCGACCTGGAGGAACGGCTCCGGCAGCGTGCAGCCGAGGGACCGGGCGGCGTCGCGCAACGGGTGCAGGGCGTCGCGCACCGCCTCGAACGGCAGGTCGCTCATCAGCCCGGCGATCGGCAGGGCCAGTTCGGCGAGCACGCGGCCGCCCTCCACCACCACGAAGCCGCCCTGGAGCGCGATCAGCCGGTTGACCGCCGCCGCCATGTCGGCGTCGTCCGTACCCACGACGCAGAGGTTGTGGCTGTCGTGCCCGACCGAGGACGCGATCGCGCCCCGCTTCAGGCCGAAGCCCTGGACGAAGCCGCGGCCGATGCTGCGGCTGCCGTGGCGGGCCACCACCGCGACCTTGACCACGTCCTGCCCGGGATCCGGCTGCGCCACGCCGCCCGCCACCGGCAGGACGGCCCGGCGATGCTCGGTGATGATCAGGCCCGGCACCACGCCGATCACCGGCTGCGCGGCGCCCTCGGCAGCGGCGACCGCGAAATCCGCCGCCGCGACCGGGTCGGCCCGGACGCTGCCGCGGCCCGGAGCGGGCGTGCGCGCCCGGCCGGCGAACGCCGCCTCCTCGACGAGGCGACCGCCGGCGACGACGGCCGAGACCGCGCAGGCGGCGAGGTCGTCGACGAGCACGATGTCGGCCCGGCGCCCCGGGGCGATCAGGCCGCGGTCGCGCAGCCCGAACGCGGTGGCGGCGCTGAGCGAGGCGGCGCGATAGGCGGCCAGCGGCGGCACGCCGAGGCCGATCGCGGTCCGGATCAGGTGGTCGAGATGGCCCTCCTCGGCGATGTCGAGCGGGTTGCGGTCGTCGGTGCAGAAGGCGAGGAACGGCGAGGTCGCGACGGTGAGCACGGGCGCGAGCGCATGCAGGTCCTTCGAGACCGAGCCCTCGCGGATCAGCACCGTCATGCCCTTGCGGATCTTCTCCAGGGCCTCGGCCGCCGAGGTCGCCTCGTGGTCGGTGCGGATGCCGGCCGCCGCGTAGGCGTTGAGGCCGTGGCCGCGCAGGAGCGGCGCGTGGCCGTCGACGTGGCGGTCCTTGAAGGCGTCGAGCTTGGCGAGGCAGCCGGGATCGGCCCCGACCACGCCGGGGAAGTTCATGAACTCGGCGAGCCCGAGGGAGCGCGGGTGGTCGCGATAGGGCAGGAGGTCCGCCGCCCCGATGCGGGCGCCGGCGCTCTCCAGGTCGGTCGCCGGCACGCAGGAGGAGAGCTGGACCCGGATGTCCATCACCGTCTCGGCCGCCGCCGCCAGGGCGTAGTCGAACGCCGCGGTGCCGAGCACGTTGGCGAGCTCGTGCGGGTCCCAGATCGCCGTCGTCACCCCGTGCGGCAGCACGCAGCGGTCGAACTCGTGCGGGGTGATGAGCGAGGATTCGATGTGCAGGTGGGTGTCGATGAAGCCCGGCACCGCGATCCGGCCGCGGGCCTCGATCACCCTGCGGCCGTCATAGCTGCCGTAGGTGCCGATGACGGCATCGCCGCAGACCGCGATATCGGTCTCCACGAGGTCGCCGGTCACGAGGTCGAGAAGGCGCGCGCCCCGGATCACGAGGTCGGCGGGCTCGCGGCCGGCCCCCTGCGCGATCCGGCGGGCGAGGTGGTCGGTCATCGGCGGCTCCCAGCGAGGCTGCCGGCGAGCTTCGCAGAGCCGCCGCACCCGCGCCAGGGGAGGGGGCTCACGCGCCGGCGGGCGGCGCGTCCCCGGTCACGCCGGCATCGTCCTGGGCCTTGAGCACCTCGGGGCGCGGCATCGAGATGATGTTGTAGCCCGAATCGACGAAGTGGATCTCGCCGGTGACGCCGCCCGAGAGGCCCGACAGCAGGTAGAGCGCCGAGCCGCCGATCTCCTCGGTGGTCACGGTCCGGCGCAGGGGAGCGTGGGCGCGCTGGTGGTTGTACATCAGCCGGGCGTCGGCGATGCCGGCCCCGGCGAGCGTCCGCACCGGGCCGGCCGAGAGCCCGTTGACCCGGATGCCCTGCGGCCCGAGGTCGGCGGCGAGATAGCGCACCGACGCCTCCAGCGCCGCCTTGGCCAGCCCCATCACGTTGTAGTTCGGCATCACCCGGGTGGCGCCGCCATAGGTGAGGGTCAGGAGCGTCCCGCCCGGCCGCATCCGCTTCGCCGCCCGCTGGGCGATCTCGGTGAACGAGAAGCAGGAGATCACCATCGTGCGCGAGAAGTTCTCGCGGGTGGTGACGTCGACGTACCGGCCCTTGAGCTGCGACTTGTCGGAGAAGCCGATGGCGTGGACGACGAAATCCAGCCCCTCCGGCCACGCTCCGTCGAGGGCGGCGAACACCGCGTCGACGCTGGCGGTGTCCTCGACGTCGCAGGGGAGGACGAGATCGGAGCCGAGGGAGGCGGCGAGCGGGCCGACCCGCCGGCCCAACGCCTCGCCCTGGTAGGTGAAGGCGAGGTCCGCCCCCTCGGCCGCCACGGCCTTGGCGATGCCCCAGGCGATGGAGTGGTCGTTCGCGACCCCCATGATGAGGCCGCGCCTGCCTGCCATCAAACCCGCCACGCCGTCTCTCCCGGTTCCCGTGCCCATCAGCGGACCCCCTCGCGCCTTAGACCGGCGAGCCCCCCCTGTCCATGACGGGGCGCCCCGGACCGGGGCCGGTCGCCGGGCAGTCGTGCTCGCCTCTCATCTTTCGTCAACGATAACACTTAACGTTAAGCCTCGATTTACCCTTCTGGCCAAAAGTCCAGACGTCATCCCGGCTGGGTCGCCGTTCGCGTCCCCCTTCAGGAAATCGTCATGGGCCGCAGCAAGCCACTCGTGTCGGCGCGCATCCTCTCGCTCCTGGCGGGCATCGCCGCCCCGAGTCTCGCCCTCGGAGCCGACCTGCTCCCGCCACCGCCGCTTCCGGTCCCGCCGCCGGCGGCGGAGTTCGCCGGCGGCTGGTACCTCCGGGGCGACGTCGGCGTCGGCGTCCTCGATCTGCGCAGGACGGTGGCCGTCGACGTGTCGACCCCCTCACTGCCGTACAAGTACGCGGTGCATCAGGACCGGCTCGGGGATCAGTTCCTCGCCGGCGTCGGCGTCGGCTATCAGGTCAATCCCTGGCTGCGCTTCGACGCCACCGGCGAGTACCGCACCAAGACCGACTGGCACTTCCTCGCCGAGGACAAGACCGGCGGCGATACCGGCGGCTTCAACCTCACCAAGGGTCAGTTCGCCTCGGTGGTCGGGCTCGTCAACGGCTACGTCGAGTTCCCGACGAGGATCGGCCTGATCCCGTTCCTCGGCGCCGGCGTGGGCTTCGCCCACCACATGTTCGGCAGCGTGGTCGACACCGGCTACGGAAACTACGCGGGCGGTATCGGCGGCGGCGGTCCGAAGGACCGGACGAACTTCGCCTGGGCGGCCCATGCCGGTCTCGGCTACGCCGTCACGCCCAACCTGAGGCTCGAACTCGCCTACCGCTACCTCAACATGGGCGATGCCGAGACCGGAACCGTCGCCTGCCTGCCCGGCTGCCCGACCAAGACGGTCTACAAGGTCAGGGACATCGACTCGCACGACATCAGGCTCGGCATGCGCTGGCTGTTCGGCGGCCCGGTCGTCGCGGCCTACGAGCCCCCGCCGCTGATGCCGGCTCCTCTGGTCCGCAAGTACTGAGTTCCGGCGCCCCCGCGGGGGCGCCGTGCGCCCGGCGGCACGAGTTCCGCCGGTCCCATCCCCGCCCTCCGCCCCCGAACAGCCAGTGCCCGGATCGCCCGGGCCAGGAAGAGCGTTCCCATGGCCCGGTTCCCTCTCAGCCTCACGGCCGCCCTCGTCGGTTGGAGCCTCGCCGCAGCGCCGGGCTTCGCCGCCGACCTGCTGCCGCCGCCTCCGCCGATGCCCGCTCCCGAACCCGTCGAGATCGGTTCCGGCTGGTACCTGCGCGGCGATTTCACGGCGAGCGACTTCCTCAAGCCGAAGGACGACACGCTGCCGGGCACGCCCGGGGCTCCGCTCACCGGTTTCCGCCTCAGCTCCACCGAGGGCTACGGCGGCGGCGTCGGCTACCGGTTCAACAACTTCCTGCGCGCCGACGTCACCGTCGACACCCGCAGCCGCAGCCGGTTCCGCGACTACAGCTCGCGCACCAACTTCGTCGAGGGCTACAACACCGAGGCCGGCAAGCTCGACGTCACCACGGCGTTGTTCAACGTCTACGCCGATCTCGGCACGTGGTGGGGGCTCACTCCCTACATCGGCGCCGGCGTCGGCGTCGCCTGGAAGCGGTTCCACGACAACTGGACCGGAACGACCTGCCTCACCGCCGAATGCGGCAGCGGCGCCCCGAACTACGCCGTCGGCTTCCAGGGCTTCGACACCCGCGCCAACCACTCCTCGACGAGCCTCGCCTGGGCCGCGATGGCCGGCCTCTCCTACGAGCTGGGCGCCGGCCTCAGCCTCGATGCGAGCTACCGCTACCTCGAAGTCGGCAAGGCGCGAACCGGCTTCGACATCTACCAGCAGAACACCCGGATCAAGGACATCCGGGCCAACGAGTTCCGCATCGGCCTGCGTTGGGCCTTCGGCGCACTGCCCTTCGGCGGCTTCGGCGGCGATTCCGGAATCTACTGACGCCGGTCGGTTCCGACCCGCCCCCGGGTTTCCGCCGGGGACGGGCCGTTCGGATCCGGGATCTTCCGGCGATCCGCCGCCGCGTCCACCCTCATCGCGGCAGGTGGAGCCCATCCAGCCGGCGTCGCGCGAAGTCGAGCGGTTTCATACGAAATCCGAACGATCACAGCTTCGCCGCAAGCGCGGCGAGGTGAACCCGCACCAGCCGATGCGCGCCTCTTTGCCTTCGGAGCCGGCCGCGTTCGAGATCGGTTCGCATTTTTTGATCGGATGAACCCGAGTTCCGTTCAGGCCGTGATGCTGGTGCCCGCCTGAACCGCACCCCGCCGAGCAGGACGAAGCCATGGCGGAACCGATCCGCGCTCGACGCTGCTCCCGGGGAAGACACCTTGGGCACGATCGCAGAAGCGTGAGCCCCCCGTTCCGGACAGTCTATCTCGGCGACGCCGTCGCTTCTCGAATCCAGGCTCCGCTCGCCCGCCCGGACGGCTGTCCTGGCCACATTCCCGACACGAGGCCGACCAGTTGTGCAGCGGGGATGCGGTTCCGGTCGGGAGGACGACACTGTCCTCGCATCGGCCTTGATTGTCGCAGGTCAAGCCCCGATGCTGACCGTCCCACGGCGATCCGGGCCGAATGGTGAATCAAATCGTCTCGTTAACGATTTCTTAACCATAGCCGTTCACCATGAGACTCTGATTGGGAGACCAGCCGCATCGCTCCTCGTGGCGTCAGGTCTCCCGGGAGTCACATGGGTCGAGTCCGATGAACCAGCACGCCGTCAAGACGGAGGCTCACTCGCCGGATCGGGGTCTGCCGGTCCTCGGAGCCGAGGCTCAGCGCCATCTCGGCGTCACTCTGCGATCGGTCTACGAACGAACCAGCGACGGGGAGCCGATCCCGTTCGATCAGGTGGAGTTGCTGCTGCGCCTAAGGAGGCGCGAACGCGAGTTGCAGCGCTCGCGCTGACCGTGGCGCCGCGGGCCGCCGACGGCTCGCGGAAGGACCGGGGGCCGCGCCGGCGGCTCCGACGGTCGTGCTCCGGCCGCCGAGGACGACCGCCGAAACGAGGACGGGCCTGCCACCCTCCCGGGTGGCAGGCCCGCTCGCGGTCCGTCGCGGGGGTGGCGCTCAGGCGCCCTCGCTCATCGCGGATTGCATCATCCGGTCCGACGTCAGATCGTCGTCGGAGTAGCCGAGCATCTCGGCCAGACGGTTGCGGGCCCGGTTGACGCGGCTCTTGATGGTGCCGATGGCGACGCCGCAGATGCGCGCCACCTCCTCGTAGGACAAGCCCTCGGCACCGACCAGGATCAGCGCCTCGCGCTGGTCCGGCGGCAGCTTGGCGAGGCCGGCGCGGAGGTCCTGCACGTCGAGGCGGTGGCCCTGGTCGGGGGCGGTGAACAGCCGGGCGGCGTAGGAACCGTCCTCGTCCTGCACCTCGCGCATCCGCTTGCGCTGCTCGGAGTAGAAGGCGTTGCGCAGGATGGTGAACAGCCACGCGTTCAGGTTCGTGCCGGGCTGGAAGCGGTGCTGGTTCTGCCACGCCCGCAGGATGGTGTCCTGAACGAGGTCGTCGGCCCGGGCGGCGTTGTTGGTGAGGGACAGGGCGAAGGCGCGCAGGGAGGGGAGGGCGGCCAGCATCCCCTCGCGGAACTCCGGCTCGACGATGCGTCCCTGCTCGGCGAGGGCCGCTTCGAGCTTCTCGATGAGGGCCCTGAACGCCGCCGGAACGCTGGACTCGACCGTGTAGGCATCGCGGAGCTGGAGACCGAGATGCCGCTGGATCGACGCCGTGAGGGAGGGCCGGGATTCGGCAGATCCGGCGTCGGCACTGGTGGTGGGGAGCATACGGCCTCTCGCAGAACTTGAAACGGGCCGGACGAGACCGGGCGATCCCGCCGCGACCGGCACGGATTGCGTCGAGCGCAATCGGGGAGATGGAGTGCGCGGCGCGCCCGTCGAAGCGCGGTATCGCCGCAGCATCAATCCACCGTCACTCGCCCTTCACGGCATCCTTGACGCCGCCGGCGGCGTTCTGAACCTTGCCGCCCGCCTTCTGCGTCTTGCCCTCGGCTTCGAGCTTGGCGTCGCCGGTCACCTTGCCGGCCACCTCCTTCGCGAGTCCCTTGGCCTGCTCGGCCGCTCCCTCGATCCGGTCCTTGTCGATCGCCATCGCATCCTCCCTACGTCGCGGCCAGACGGAGCCGCGGGACCCCGTGGCAACGGCCGTCCAAGGTCAAGGTTCCCGACTTTCCCGGCGCCCGCCCGCGGGACGTCACCGGGATGTCACCACGTCCGGCTTCCGGGCTGGCTCTGGTACTCCGCGGCCCGGATGCGGGTCATGAGGCGGTCCAGCTCCTGCAGCAGGGCCCGTTCCTCGTCCTCCGCCGCCTGCGTCGCCCCGGCCTCGGTGAGGTAGAGGCGCTGCTGCCGGGCGAGGGCCAGACGTCGTTCCAGCACCTCCCGCTCGCCGTGCAGTGCAAGAAGGGCCTGGCGGCGAGCCCCGCCGCCCTCGAAGACCGGAGCCTTGACTGCGCCCATCATCCCGTTTCCGTGCCGATCCATGGCGCCTCCCGAACGGGCGCACATCGTCAACGCACAACCTGCAAGAGAGTCGCATCGGATCGGACGGAATGGTGCGGCGGCGCGGCCGCTGTCATGCAAACGTCACGCGAGTGTCATACGGGCGGCAGCGTTCAGGGGCTACGCCCCGCGCAGCGACGCCCGGGGCCAGCGGCCACGGGGATGACGCGCGCCAGACCGTCACAGAACTCACGGAGAGCCTCGTGAAGCTTTTCTCCTACGCGATCGCCGCCGGGCTCGCTGCCGCCCAGATCGCCACTTCGGCCCTGGCCGCCGACATCACAGGCGCCGGCGCCACCTTCCCGTTCCCGGTCTACTCGAAGTGGGCCGAAGCCTACCGCAAGGAGACCGGCACCGGCCTGAACTACCAGTCGATCGGCTCCGGCGGCGGCATCAAGCAGATCCAGGCCAAGACGGTCGATTTCGGCGCCACCGACGCCCCGCTCAAGGGCGCGGCCCTCGAGAAGGACGGCCTGATCCAGTTCCCGACCGTGATGGGCGGCGTGGTGCCGGTGGCGAACGTCGCCGGCGTCAAGACCGGCGAGGTCAAGCTGAACGGCGAGACCCTGGCCGAGATCTACCAGGGCAAGATCAGGAAGTGGTCGGACCCGAAGATCGCCAAGCTCAACGAGGGCGTGAAGCTCCCCGACGCCGCGATCACGCCGGTCTACCGCTCGGACGCGTCGGGCACCACGAACATCTTCACCACCTACCTGTCCGAGGTGTCGCCGGCCTGGAAGTCCGAGTTCGGTGCCTCGACCACGGTGAGCTGGCCGGCCGGCCAGGGCGGCAAGGGCAACGAGGGCGTCACCGCCGTCGTCAAGCAGGTGCCGAACGCGATCGGCTACGTCGAGTACGCCTACGCCAAGCAGAACAACCTGCCGGTGGTGCTGATCCAGAACAAGGACGGCCAGTTCCCGATGCCGGGCGACGAGGCGTTCCAGGCCGCCGCCGCCAACGCCAACTGGAAGTCGGAGCCGGGCTTCGGCATCTCGCTGACCAACCAGGCCGGCGCCAAGGCGTGGCCGATCACCGCCGCGACCTTCATCCTGGTGCACAAGAACCCGGCCGACGCCGCCCGCAGCGCCGAGGTGCTGAAGTTCTTCAACTGGGCCTACCAGAGCGGCGACAAGCTCGCGAGCGACCTCGACTACGTGCCGCTGCCCGACGCAGTCGTGACCCAGGTCAAGGACGAGTGGAAGAAGATCGTCGGCAAGGACGGCAAGCCGGTTCTCGGCATGTGAGCCGGGGCCGGGGGCGGCACTGCCGCCCCCATCGCCGTGACCGGCTCGACGGCCCCGTCCGGCTCGGCTCCGCGCGGTTCCCTCCGATGGCGGCCGATCCCGGAGCGCGTGCGACCGCTTCCCCTACCCGCCCGCCAGATCCCAGAGCGTTTTCCGACGGAGCGGATACCGCTTCGTCGTGGAAAATGCGGCAAAATCAACGACCTAGAGCAGCATCCGGTTGCAACGGGATCGGATGCCGCTCTAGACACGCCGCTCAGCGAAAAGAGACACCCGGATGGTCGCGTTGACTGAGAACGTCGCTCTCGCCTCGAGCTCCTCCGGCACCCGGCGGGCGCCGAGCCAGATCGGGGACCGCATCTTCCGCATGGCGGCCTTGGTGAGCGCGCTGCTGGTCCTGGCGGTCCTCGCCGGCATCCTCGCGTCGATCGCCTACGGCGGCTGGCCGGCCTTCCGGGAATTCGGGCCGGGCTTCCTCGCCTCCAGCGCCTGGAACGTCGGGCGCGAGGAGTACGGCGCCCTGGTGGCGATCATCGGCACCCTGGTCTCGGCCTTCCTGGCCCTGGTGATCGGCGTGCCGATCTCGCTCGGCATCGCGATCTACCTCACCCAGCTCGCGCCGGGCTGGGCCCGCCGCCCGGTGGCGATGACGATCGAGCTGCTCGCCGCCGTGCCGAGCATCATCTACGGCATGTGGGGCCTGTTCGTCTTCGCGCCGCTCTTCGCCCGCTTCGTGCAGGTGCCGGTCTCGAACCTCGTCGAGGGCATGCCGGTGGTCGGCACCCTGCTCTACGCCCAGGTGCCCTCGGGCGTCGGCGTGCTCACCGCCGGCATCATCCTGGCGATCATGATCGTGCCCTTCGTCGCCTCGATCACCCGCGACATGCTCGACCAGATCCCGACCGTCCTGCGCGAGAGCGCCTACGGCATCGGCTGCACCACCTGGGAGGTCGTGCGCCACGTCCTGCTGCCGCAGGCGTCGGTGTCGATCATCGGCGCGATCATGCTCGGCCTCGGCCGGGCGCTCGGCGAGACGATGGCGGTCACCTTCGTGATCGGCAACGCCAACCGGCTGTCGGCCTCGGTCTTCGACCCGGGCTCGACCATCGCCTCGCGCATCGCCAACGAGTTCAACGAGGCCGACGGGATGCAGCTCCACGCCCTGATGGCGCTCGGCTGCATCCTGTTCGTCATCACCTTCCTGGTCCTCATCGTCGCCCGGCTGCTGGTGCGCCGCGCGAAGGTGGCCTGAGCCCGAGCCGACACGGAGATCCGACGATGACCACCTCGTCACCCGCGGTCCGGGCCAGGGGCACCACCGTTCCGCCGATGCAGGCGTGGGGCCGGGTCCGCTCCGGACGCCGCTCCGCCGACCGGCTGCTCAAGGTCCTGGCGACCGTCGCGACGCTGCTCGGCGCGGTGGTGCTCGGCTCGATCCTGCTCATGCTGATCATCGAGGGCCTGCGCGGGCTGACCCCGTCGCTGCTCACCGAGCCGACCCCCGGCCCGGGCTCCGAGGGCGGCGGCATCGCCAACGCGATCCTCGGCAGCCTCGCGATGACGGCGATCGGCATCGTCATCGCGACGCCGGTGGGCGTGATGGCCGGCACCTACCTCGCCGAGTACGGCCGCACCTCGATGCTCGCCGCGCTGATCCGCTTCCTCAACGACATCCTGCTGTCGGCGCCCTCGATCCTGATCGGCCTGTTCGTCTACACCCTGATGGTGCGGCCGATGGGCAGCTACTCGGGCTGGGCCGGCGGCGTCGCGCTGGCGATCATCGCCACCCCGGTGATCGTGCGCACCACCGAGGACATGCTGCGCCTCGTCCCCGGTGCCCTGCGCGAGGCGGGGGCGGCGCTCGGCGCCCCGGCCTCGGTGGTGATCCGCCAGGTCACCTGGCGGGCGGCGCAGACCGGCATCGTCACCGGCCTGCTGCTGGCGCTGGCGCGCATCGCCGGCGAGACCGCGCCGCTGCTGTTCACCGCCCTCAACAACAATTCCTGGTTCAGCCCGAACCTGATGGGCGGCGTCGCGAACCTGCCGGTGATGATCTACCAGTTCGCCCTCTCGCCCTACGACAACTGGCGCCAGCTCGCCTGGGCCGGGGCGCTGCTGATCACGGCCGCGATCCTCGCCCTCTCGATCATCGCCCGGGTCGTCCTGCGCGGCGGCAAGGCCCGCTGAGGCACGACGCCCCCGCCCCCGTTCTCCCCGAATCCGCCGGAGCCATCCCGATGAGCGCCACCGCCACCGTCGCGCCGACCCCCGGCACGAGCCGGGCCGATGAGGCCGCCCCGATCCGCATCACGGTCAAGGACCTCGACTTCTACTACGAGAACGGCTTCCAGGGCCTGAAGCACATCAACCTGAACTTCCACGACCGGCAGGTCACGGCGCTGATCGGCCCGTCCGGCTGCGGCAAGTCCACCCTGCTGCGCACCTTCAACCGGATCTACAGCGTCTATCCCGGGCAGCGGGCGGAAGGAGAGATCCTCCTCGACGGCCGCAACATCCTCGATCCGGCGATCGACCTCAACGAGCTGCGCGCCCGGGTCGGCATGGTGTTCCAGAAGCCGACGCCGTTCCCGATGTCGATCTACGACAACGTCGCCTTCGGCATCCGGCTCTACGAGCGCCTCGGCAGGGCCGACCTCGACGCCCGGGTCGAGGAGGCGCTGCGCAAGGCCGCCCTGTGGGACGAGGTGAAGGACAAGCTGAAGCAGTCCGGCATGGGGCTCTCCGGCGGCCAGCAGCAGCGCCTGTGCATCGCCCGCACGGTGGCGCAGCGCCCGGAGGTGATCCTGTTCGACGAGCCGACCTCGGCCCTCGACCCGATCTCGACCGGCCGCATCGAGGAGCTGATCGAGCAGTTGCGGGCCGAGTTCACGATCGCGATCGTGACCCACAACATGCAGCAGGCCGCCCGCATCTCGCAGTTCACCGCCTTCATGTATCTTGGCGAGCTGATCGAGTTCGGACCGACGACCCGGATGTTCATGAATCCGTCGAAGCAGCAGACCCAGGACTACATCACCGGCCGGTTCGGTTGACACCGCGCCCCAGTCCTCAGTCCCTCGCGGCAAAGCTGGGGGGAACCGCCGCCGGAGCCAGGAACGCCATGTCGAACCACATCGTGACGTCCTACGATACCGACCTCCAGAACCTGCGGCGCTCGATCGCCGAGATGGGCGGCATCGCCGAGAAGATGATGAACGAGGCGGCCACCGCCCTGGTGCGGCGCGATTCTGCGCAGGCCCAGGCCGTCATCGCCGCCGACCAGCGCCTCGACGCCCTCCAGCGCGAGATCGAGGAGCGGGCGATCCTGCTGATCGCCCGGCGCCAGCCGATGGCGATCGACCTGCGCGAGACCATCTCGGCGATCCGCGTCTCCGGCGACCTGGAGCGCATCGGCGACCTCGCCAAGAACATCGCCAAGCGCGCGGTGGCGATCAGCGATCAGGTCCAGCCGCAGAAGATCGTCGTCGGCGTCCAGCACATGAGCGAGCTGGTCCAGGAGCAGCTCAAGGACGTGCTCGACGCCTACGCGACCCAGAACGTCCGGGCGGCGCACGACGTCTGGGAGCGCGACGGCAGCATCGACGCCCTCTACACCTCGCTGTTCCGCGAACTCCTGACCTACATGATGGAGGATCCGCGCAACATCTCGTTCTGCACCCACCTGCTGTTCTGCGCCAAGAACGTCGAGCGCATCGGCGACCACACCACCAACATCGCCGAGACGATCCACTACCTCGCCACCGGCGAGAACCTGCCGACCGACCGGCCCAAGAACGACCGGTCGAGCCAGACCACCGTCGAGCCGCAGGCGCCGGCCCCGCCGCCGCCGGCCGCGTGAGCGGCGCATCGCGGGCCCATCCGGAAGACAGGTCTTCCGGATGGGTCGGAACAGAGAAGGATCCGGCTCCGCCCCGGCGGGACCGGCCGCGGATGATCCGATGAGCACCACCATCCTGATCGTCGAGGACGAGGACGCCCTCACCCTCCTGCTGCGCTACAACCTGGAGGCGGAAGGGTTCACCGTCGACGCGGTGGCCCGCGGCGACGAGGCCGAGCTGCGCCTGCGCGAGGCGATCCCCGACCTCGTCCTGCTCGACTGGATGCTGCCGGGCCTCTCCGGGATCGAGCTGTGCCGCCGCATCCGGGCCCGCCGCGAGACCGAGCGCCTGCCCGTCATCATGATGACCGCGCGCGGCGAGGAGGGCGACCGGGTGCGCGGGCTCGCCACCGGCGCCGACGACTACGTCGTCAAGCCGTTCTCGGTGCCCGAACTGCTCGCCCGCGTGCGCGCGCTGCTGCGGCGCACCAAGCCGGCCCACGTCGCCGAGCTGCTGATCGCCGGCGACATCGAGCTCGATCGGGCGAGCCACCGGGTCCGCCGCGACGGGCAGGAGCTTCATCTCGGCCCGACCGAGTTCAAGCTGCTCGAATACCTGATGCGCAGCCCCGGCCGGGTCTTCTCCCGCGAGCAGCTCCTCGACGGGGTGTGGGGCCACGACGTCTACATCGACGAGCGCACCGTCGACGTCCATGTCGGCCGCCTGCGCAAGGCCCTCAACCGGCCGAGCCAGACCGACCCGATCCGCACCGTGCGTGGATCCGGCTACTCCTTCGACGAGACGTTCTCGATCACGTAGCGGACGGCCTCCGCCACCGAGAGCCGGGCCGAGTCGACGATCAGGCGCGGACGGTCCCAGGGCTGGTAGTCCAGCGTCCGGATCGCCTCCCAGGACGGCGGCACCAGACCGGGGATGTCGGTCTCGCGCGTCTCGGCCCGGCGCCGATGCTCGGCGGCGTCGGAGCACACCACCTCGACCTCCACGAGCCGGGCCCGCGCGCGCAGCCACGGCCCGCCATCCGTCGCGGCCGGCGGGGACCGGGTTGACGCAATCGGCCACGACGGCGTGGCCGGCCGTCAGGTTCGATTCGGCGATCGCCTGGGCGACCGCGTACCCGGCGGGGCCGAGCGACGCCGCGGGGATGCCGCTGCTGCGGATGGCCTGCTCGATCGTGTCGATCCGCAGGTAGGTCGCCCGCAGGAGGCCGGCGACCGCCCGGGAGATCGTCGTCTTGCCGGTCGCCGGCAGCCCGGCGAAGACGATCAGCATGGTCCGTCGAACCCGATCCTACCGGTCCCGCGCCGCGATCGCCTCGGCCCAGGTCACGGCGCGGAGGGCCATGCCGATGTGCTGGCGCTCGAACATCCGGCCCTCGATCTGGATCGCGCCGCGCTTCGCGTTCTCGGGCCGCTCGAACGCCTCGATGATCTTGCGGGAAATCGTCACCTCGGCCTCGGTCGGGGCGAAGCAGGCATTGGCCGGCTCGACCTGATTGGGATGGATCAGGGTCTTGCCGTCGAAGCCGAGCACCCGCGCCTGCAGGCACTCCTCGCGAAAACCCTCGACGTCGGAGAAGTCGTTGAACACCCCGTCGAGGATCGTCAGCCCCTCGGCGCGGGCGCCGGCGAGGGCGGTCATCAGCCACGGCATCATCGGGGCGCGGCCCGGCACGATCTGGGTCCAGGTGTCCTTGGCGAGGTCGTTGGTGCCGAGGACGAAGGTGGTGAGACGGGTCGCCGGGTTGCGCCGGGCCGCCGCGATCGCCTGGATGTTGAGGATCGCCGCCGGGGTCTCGATCATCGCCCAGACCTTGATGCGGGCCGGGGCGTCGAGGGCCTCCAGCCGGTCGGCGATGCTCTCCAGCACCGCGGGCGAGGAGACCTTCGGCATCAGGATCGCGTCGGGCCCGGCCTCGATCGCCGCCCTCAGGTCGGCGTCGCCGTAGGGGGTCTGCGGGGCGTTGACCCGGATGATCAGCTCGCGCTCGCCGTAGCCGCCGGCCCGCACCGCGGCGCAGACCTGCTCGCGGGCGGCCTCCTTGGCGTCGGGCGCCACCGCGTCCTCGAGGTCGAGGATCAGGGCGTCGGCGGGAAGCGACTTCGCCTTGTCGAGGGCGCGCTGGTTCGAGCCCGGCATGTAGAGCACGCTGCGGCGCAGGCGAAGATCGGTCATCGAAGGCATCCGGATGAGTGTTCTGGAAGAAGACCGCCCGCTTCCATCGCCGAAAACCGCCGCCACGGCAACGCTGCCGCGGCGGTGCGGGCGGCGCGGTCACTCGGCGGCGATACGCTGCGGCGCGAGGTCGAGGGCTTCGGCGGCGACGCGGGCGACGACCGCGAGCAGGCGCTCCGCCAGGGCATCGAAGCCCGGCTTCGGGATCAGGGTGCGCTCGTCCATGTAGAGGGCGCGGTTGATCTCGATCTGGAGGGCGTGACGGCCGAGGCTCGGCTCGCCGTAATGCTCGGTGATGAAGCCGCCGGCGTAGGGCCGGTTGCGCACCACCCGGAACCCTTCCGCCCGCAGGGCGCCCTCGACGCAGTTGGTGAGGGCGGGGGCGCAGGAGGTGCCGAAACGGTCGCCCAGGACCATGTCGGTCCGGGGCCCCTCCTCGCGGCCGAGGCTGGTCGAGGGCATCGAGTGGCAGTCGATCAGCACCGCGTGGCCGAAGGTCCTGGCGGTGCGGGCGACGAGGCCGCGCAGCACCGCGTGATAGGGCTTGTACAGTCCCTCGATCCGCGCCACCGCCTCCTCGACCGGCAGGCGGCCGCGGTAGATCTCCTGCCCGTCGGCGACGACCCGCGGCACGGTGCCGAGCCCGCCGGCGACCCGCATCGAGCGGGTGTTGGCGAAGGACGGCAGGCGCCCGTCGAACATCCGCGGGTCGAGTTCGTAGGGCTCGCGGTTCACGTCGAGATAGGCCCGCGGGAAGCAGGCCCGCATCAGCGGCGCACCGAGAGCGACCACGGGCGCGAACAGGCCGTCGACGAAGGCGTCCTCCGACCGGCGCAGCGCGACGGCGTCGAGCCGCGAGGCGGCGACGAACGAGGCCGGATAGAGCGCGCCCGAATGCCCGGTGTTGAACACGAAGGGCAGGGCGTGCCGCTCCGGCTCGTCGACCGCGAAGGGCGGATCGAACAGCGACGAGGGCGAGGTCCCGCTCATCCGGCGGTCCGGGGCGCGAGGGCGGAGCGTGAGCGGGGGCTCGGTCTCATCCGCTCAATCTGGCGCTCCGCCGGAGCCGTGTCCACTGGGTCGTGCCGGGATCCGCGATCAACCACTTGTTTACCAAGCCGGCGCTTTATGGAAGAAACCCGACGAATCGGCAGCGTGGAACCCGCTCGATGAAGATCCTGCTCGCGGAAGACGACAACGACATGCGTCGCTTCCTGGCCAAGGCGTTGCAGAATGCCGGCTATGACGTTGCGTCGTTCGACAACGGCCTCTCCGCCTACAACCGCCTGCGCGAGGAGCCGTTCGAACTCCTGCTGACCGACATCGTGATGCCGGAGATGGACGGCATCGAACTGGCCCGGCGCGCGACCGAACTCGATCCGGACATCAAGGTGATGTTCATCACCGGCTTCGCCGCCGTGGCGCTCAACCCGGATTCGAAGGCCCCGAAGGACGCCAAGGTGCTGTCGAAGCCCTTCCACCTGCGCGAACTGGTCAACGAGGTCGAGAAGCTCATGGCGGCCTGATACGATGTCCGGAAGATTCCTTCCCGGACATCGTATCACCAGCCCGCGCGGTGGAGCCGAAGGCTCCACGCACCTGAGCGAAGCCGAAATCCGCATCGCGAAGCGATGGCGCAGCCATCGCCACGATCCCGCAGGGATCGCCGAGCGATCAATCGGAAATCGTATGACGCGGCCCGCCGGACCGTCCCGGAGCATAGGCGGGGCGGCGCGCGCCGCCTATATAGGCTCGCGCCCAGTCGGATCACGCGAGACGCCACGCCATGCAGCCGGTCACGATCTACACCACGAGCTGGTGCCCCTACTGCACGGCGGCCAAGACCCTGCTGCGCGAGAAGGGGGCCGCCTTCACCGAGGTCGACGTCGAGGCCAGGGCCGGCACCCGCAAGGAGATGACCGAGCGGGCCGGCGGGCGCACCAGCGTCCCGCAGATCTTCGTCGGCGAGACCCATGTCGGCGGCTGCGACGACCTCTACGCCCTCGACCGCGCCGGCCGCCTCGACCCGCTGCTCGCCGGCTGAGGCGGCACCGGCAGGGCCGCGGCGTCGCGCCATGAAACGCCGAGGGCGGTGTCGCGTTCTGGCTCCACGCAGACGCCTGAACCGAGAGGCCCGCCCATGCACCGCCGATTCTCCAGAACCGCCCTTCCGCTCGCCTGCCTCGCCCTCGGCCTGACCGGACCGGCGCTGGCGGCGAACGACCTGCCGCCGCCGAAGGCGGGCGGCGAGGTGATGCCTCCGGTCGAGGTGACGATCACGACGAAGGACGGTGCCGCCTCGTGCGCCCCGGCCGAGTTGCGGCTGCCGGCGCAGAGCAACGTCAGCCTCCAGGTGGTGAACCAGTCCGACGCCCAGGTCACGATCACCGCGCCGCAGATCTTCCAGAACAAGAACGTGCTGCATCACGACGGCGACGTCGTCCACGTGGCGAGCAACGACGCGTATCTGGTCAAGGCGAACGGCAAGGGCGAGATCCGCCTGCGCACCATCGCGCCGGGCGACTACACTTGGGGTTGCACCAGCACCAACGCGCGGTCGAAGCCGTTCGAAGGCAGGCTGACGCTGGTCGATCCGACGAAATAGCGGCCGCCCGCGTCCCGGGGTAGGATGAGGCCGCCACGTCCCGCATCGGGTGTCCCATGATTCGCGCCGCCCGCCTTCCGGGCCTTCTCGCCGCCGTCGCCCTGTCGCAGGCGGCGGAGGTCCGGGCGGTCTCGCTGAGCCTTCCCCTGGCCTGCACCCCCGGCCGCACGTGCTTCGTGCAGCACTACGTCGATCACGATCCGTCCCCCGGCGCGCAGGACCACGCCTGCGGTCCGCGCACCTATGACGGCCACGACGGCACCGATTTCCGCCTGCTGAGCGGGCCCGAGGCGGCGCGCCCGCCCGGCACCGTGCTCGCCGCCGCCGAGGGCCGGGTGCTGCGGACCCGCGTCGACGCGCCGGACGTCTCGGTGCGCGAGACGGGCCGGGAGGCGGTCGCCGGGGTCGAGTGCGGCAACGGCCTCGTGGTCGCGCACGCGGACGGGTACGAGACCCAGTACTGCCACCTCGCGAAGGGAAGCCTGAAGGTCCGGCCCGGAGACCGGGTGGCGGCCGGCCAGCCCCTCGGGCAGGTCGGCCTGTCGGGCGCGACCGAGTTTCCTCACCTGCACTTCACCCTGCGACGCGAGGGCCGGACGGTCGATCCGTTCTCCCCCGGCCTGGCGGCGGGAGCCTGCTCGGCACCGGCCTCCCTCGACGGTTCGCTGTGGGACGAGGCCGCGCGGCGCAGCCTGGCCTACCGCGCCGGAACGGTGCTGAATGCCGGCTTCGCGCCCGGCCCGGTGACCATGGCGGCGGTCGAGGGCGAGACGGTCGGGGCGGTGCCGCCGGACCCGGACGCCCTGGTGGCCTGGATCCGGGCGATCGGCCTCGAGACCGGCGACGTCCAGCGCCTGAGCCTCGCCGGCCCCGGACGGCCGGGTGTTCGCCGAGCGGGAGGAGCCGGCGCTGGTCCGGCCGCGGGCGCAGTCGCTGCTGTTCGCCGGCCGCAAGCGTCCCGCCGGCGGATGGGAGCCCGGGACCTACACGGCGACGTTCCGCGTCCGGCGGGACGGCGCGGACGCCATCGCTCACAGCGTCACTCTCACCTTGCCGGCGGCGGCCCGGTAACCGACAGGCAGAGGTTGCTGTCGCGGGCGTCACTCGCGCAGTGCGCGAATTCGCTCGGATCGAAACGGCCGGTGATGCGTTGCACTGCGAAAGCACGGACAAGGTGAGGCCGACGCAATGCAATCGCTCCAGGCTCCCGAGCACCTCGATGCGGATCAGCGGGAGGCTTACGCCACCGCGGGCGAAGCGGCGCTCAGGACTTCTCTCGGGCGCTTCCCGGCCGACCAGCAGGACCTGTTCTGGCACGCGATCTGCCGTTGCTACGGCCGCTCCCCGGTCGAGGCCGCACCGGCGCTCGACGCGGCGATTCCGCCCGCCCACATCATCGATGCGGCACTGGCCGCAGGGGCCGCCGAACTGCCGAAGTAGGGCACGACCCGGAGGACGCCGCGACGCCGCCTCCGACGGTTTCCGATCGATCGCTCGGCGATCCCGGTGGGGTCGTTGCGATCGCTGCGCAATCGCGGCGACTGCAGAGCGGTCGCATCGCGATGCGGAAACCGGCTTCGCTCGAGCGCGTGGGTGCCTCCGGCTTCACCACGCGGGCTGACGATACGGCGTCCGGAACCGATCGTCCGGAAATCGTATCACGCGGCCTCGTCGAAATAGATCTGGGTCAGGGTGCGGGGACGCTGCGAGGCCGCGAGCCGCTCGCCGATGGCGATGCCGGTCGCGAGCAGCGCCACGCAGCCGAGCAGCAGGAACCACGTCCGTGCCTCGGACACGTCGAGTGCTCCTGCCGCGACCAGGATGCAGCCGAGGGCCAGGGACACACTCAGGGCGAGCTTGCCGTCTGTCAGGGTCACGGCATCACACCTCGGTGCAGGTTGCGGCCCGGATCGGCCTGAAGATCCGGGGATCCGGTTAAAATGTCATTAACCCTGACGGATGAGGCGCGTCAGGTCCCGCGCGGCTTCGCCCGGGTGGTCGGCGGGGCGGCGAGCGGATCCTCGGGCCAGGGGTGCCGGGGATAGCGTCCGCGCATCTCCGCGCGCACGGCGGCCCACGAGCCGCGCCAGAAGCCCGGAAGGTCGCGGGTGATCTGGATCGGCCGATGGGCCGGCGAGAGCAGGTGCAGCACCAGCGGCACCCGGCCGCCGCCGATCACCGGATGGCGGGCGAGCCCGTAGAGTTCCTGCACCCGCACCGCCAGGACCGGCCCTCCCTCGGCGCCGTAATCGACCGGGATGCGCGAGCCGGTCGGCACCTCGACATGGGTCGGCGCCTCGGCATCGAGGCGCGACCTCAGCGCCCAGGGCAGCAGGGCCTGGAGCGCCTCGGACAGGCGGTCGGCGCCGATCTCGTCGCGGCGGGCGATGCCGGTCAGGTGGGGAGCGAGCCATTCCTCGACGGATCGCGCGAGGCCGTCGTCGGACAGGTCCGGCCAGGGTTCGCCCTCCGCATCGCGCAAGAAGCGAACGCGCTCGCGCCATTGCGCCGCCGCCTTCGACCACGGCAGCCGCTCGATGCCCTGGCCGGCGAGGCCGCGGGCGAGGATCCGGGCGCTCTCCTCCGTGGCCGGCACCGGCAGCACCCGCTCGCCGAGGACGACGGCGCCGAGGCGGCGTGCCGCCCGCGCCCGCAGGGCTCCGGCCTCGGGGTCGAAGGTCACGCTGTCGCGGCTCTCGATCCGGTCGCCGAAGGCCGATTCGATCGCCGCGAGGTCGATCGGCGCGGCGGCGAGGATGCGGCCGGCGGCGGCCTTGCCGACGATCTCCGCCACCGCGAGGAACGGCCCGCGGGCCAGCGCCGAGGCCGGGTCGAGGGCGGCGCCGCGTCCGTTGGCCAGCACGAACTCGCCCGGCCTGCCGCGGGCGCGGGCGATCCGGTCGGGATAGGCGAGGGCGAGGAGTTCGCCGAAACCCGGGGCCGGGCCGGACGCCGTCTCCGGTCCTCCCCCGCGCAGCGCCTCCCTGGCCCAGTTGGCGGCGAGGCGGCGCATGTCCCCGGCGCGGCCTGCCCGGTCGCGACGGAAACGCTCGACCCGCTCGGCGAGGTCGACGCCGTCGCCGCCGAGGCCGCGCTCGACCAGCACCGCGGCGAGATCGGCGGCGTCCTGCGCCGCTCCGCGGCCGTGGCCGGCGGCGCCCACCACCATCCGGGCGAGGCGCGGCGGCAGCGGCAGGGCGCGCAGGCGCTCGCCCTCCGGGGTCAGGCGGCCGTCGCCGTCGAGGGCGCCGAGGCCGGCGAGGAGCGCCCTCGCCTCGGTGAGGGCGGGAGCCGGGGGCGGGTCGAGGAAGGCGAGGGCGGTCGGGTCGCCCACGCCCCAGGCGGCACAGTCGAGCACGAGGCCGGCGAGGTCGGCGGACAGGATCTCCGGCCGCGTGAACGGTTCGAGCGCGCCGGTCGCCGCCTCCGGCCACAGCCGGTAGCAGATTCCCGGCTGCGTCCGGCCGGCGCGGCCCCGGCGCTGGTCGGCGGCGGCGCGCGAGACCCGCACCGTCGCCAGCCGGGTGAGGCCGAGATCGGGCTCGTAGACCGGAACCCGGGCGAGGCCGGAATCGACCACCACCCGCACGCCCTCGATGGTGAGCGAGGTCTCGGCGATCGAGGTGGCGAGCACCACCTTGCGCCGCCCGGCCGGGCTCGGCAGCACCGCCCGGTCCTGCTCGACCCGTTCCAGGGCACCGTAGAGCGGCGCGAGGTCGACCTCGGGAAACGCCTCGCCGAGGCGCCCGCGCAGCAGCGTCTCGGTGCGGCGGATCTCGCCCTGGCCGGGCAGGAAGGCGAGGACCGAGCCGGGCTCGGCCCTGAGCGCCCGCATCACCGCGTCGGCCACCGCATCCTCGACGCGCTGGTGCGGGTCGCGGTCGACGTGGCGGGTCTCGACCGGGAAGGCGCGGCCCTCCGAGGCGATCACCGGGGCGCCGCCCATCAGCGCGGCGACCCTCGCCCCGTCGAGGGTCGCCGACATCGCGAGCAGTCGCAGGTCCTCGCGCAGTCCCCCCTGCGCGTCGAGGGCGAGGGCGAGCCCGAGATCGGCATCGAGGGAACGCTCATGGAACTCGTCGAACAGCACCGCGGCGACGCCGGAGAGTTCGGGATCGGCGAGGATCATGCGCGCGAAGACGCCCTCAGTGACGACCTCGATCCGGGTGCGCGCCGAGACCTTCGAGCCCAGGCGCACCCGCAGGCCTACGAGCCCGCCGACCTCCTCGCCGAGGCTCGCGGCCATCCGCTCCGCCGCCGCCCGGGCGGCGAGGCGGCGGGGCTCCAGCAGGACGATCCGGCCGTCCCGGCGCCAGGGCGCACCGAGGAGGGCGAGGGGGACGCGGGTGGTCTTGCCGGCCCCGGGCGGCGCCACCAGCACGGCGTTGGGACCGGCGGCGAGCGCCGCCGTCAGGTCGCCCAGGACAGCGTCGATCGGCAGGGGGGAAGCGGCGAGCATGGCGGCCGTGATGACGCGGCGGGCGCGGTCGGGCAAGAGCCGCAGGGTGAGGGGTGGACGAGGGGAATCCCGCCGGGAGAGGCAACAGGCCATGGCAACGGAAGGGATGCCTCAGGATGCGGCCACGGCCCGTCCGATTTGCGGAATGATAACCAAAAGTCGTCTCGCGGTGCGGTGAAGCGCCGACTTGGGAAAAAACCCGCGCTCTCCTGCGGAACCGACCGCCACGCTCGCGCTTATTGTCGCGGTGAGCCCAGAGCGCACCTGATGAGAGTGGGATCGATGAAGACCCTGACCCTGACCCTCGCTGCGACCGTCGTGCTCGGTGCCCTCGGCTTCGCCGCTCCGGCCTCCGCCGCCGTGACCACCCCCGCCGGCATCTCGGGCGACGCCTCGATGGTGGAGCACGTCGCCTCGCGCCGCCACCAGATGCGCAGGCACGACCGCCACATGCGCCGCATGATGCGCCGCAACTCGCGCATGCACGGCAACCCCAATGCCCGCAACCCGGAGCGCCCCGGCTACATGCAGCAGAAGGGCAACACCTCGGGCGGACCGCGCTACTGATCGGACCCGGCCGCGAAATTCCACCGCGTCTGTGACGTCGCCGTGGCTCGCGCTACGGCGACCTTTCCTCATGGCCGCGCTTGCGATAGGCCGCCGGGCTCATGCCCGCGCGGGCAGCGAAGAATCGCGAGAAGTAGGCCGGATCGTTGAAGCCGAGGTCGAAGGCGATCTTGGCCACCGGCAGCGCGGTGTAGATCAGGCTCCGCTTGGCCTCGAGCATCAGGCGGTCGTGCAGGATCACCTGCGGCGCACGGCCGGTCGCCTCGGTGCACGCGGCGTGCAGCCGGTCCGGGCTGACGCCGAGTTCGGATGCGAACCGCGCCACCGGCCAGTGCTCGCGCAGATGCGCCTCGACCAGCCGGCGGAAGCGGCGGTGGAGGTCGGCCCGCGCCATCGCCGCCGGTTCGGTGATCGACCGCGCCGCGCGCGTCCGCAGCACCCCGACCAGAAGGATCTTGGCCAGCGCCGAGACCACGCTGATCGATCCCGGCAGCGGGCCGAACACCTCGTGCACCAGCGCATCGAGGATCCGGCTCAGGTCGAGGTCGATCTCGTCGGGTGAGCCGAGACGGCCGCAGAACAGGGAGTCGGCGGCCTCGCGCAGGCGCGCTGCCTCGTGGTCGCCGTCGATCACCGCCGCCAGGAAGTCGTCGGCGAGCGACAGGACGAGGCCGTCCGTGCCCGGCCGGAACGAGAAAGCGTGCACGACGCCCGCCGGAATCCAGATCAGCCACGGCGCCGCGATGGTGTCCTCGCGGCCGTCGATCCGGGATACCCCGCCGCCATCCGTGACCACGAGCGCCTGCGACAGGCGGCCGTGACGGTGGACGCCGATCTCCCAGTCGTAGAGCGACGCGCTCGACGCGATCCGCTCGGCGTGGACGAAGCCCGGGATCGTCGCCTCGGCGACCTCGCCGTAGAGTCCGAAGACCGGGATCACCCGGGCATCCCCCGTTCGCATCGCCGCCTCTCCCCGCGAGACGTTACCGCCATCCAGCGCCAGATCCGTCCAAGTGTTTCCGGCTCGCGTCCATGGCTCAGGGATTTTCATCAGCTTACGAATTGGAGCAATTCGATCCAGCCGCCCCGAGAACGGCCGTGACGACGAACCGGAGGAACGCGAGCGGCCCCACGCGCGCCCGAGCGAAGCCGAAATCCGCATCGCGCAGCGATTGCGTAGCAATCGCCGAGCGATCGCCCGGATCTCGCGTGGGCCCTCCGTGAGGCCGCGACCGTGATCCGGACGGCTGTCCGCCGCGTCGCCGCGCGGCCGGCCATCGTCAGCGACGGACGCCACTCAGGAGGATCCCCGATGACCGACGCCAAGCCGTTCCCGCTCAACGCCTGGTACGCCGCCGCCTGGGATTACGAGATCAAGCGCGAGCTGACCGCCCGGACGGTCTGCGACGCCGATCTCGTGCTCTACCGCCGCACCGACGGGCAGGTCGCCGCCCTGGAGGATGCGTGCTGGCACCGGCTGCTGCCGCTCTCCCTCGGGCGGCTGCACGGCGACGAGGTGGTGTGCGGCTACCACGGCCTGATCTTCAATCCGGCCGGCCGCTGCACCTTCATGCCGGCGCAGGAGACCATCAACCCCTCGGCCTGCGTGCGCGCCTTCCCGGTGGTCGAGCGCTACCGGCTGATCTGGGTCTGGATGGGCGACCCGGCGCTCGCCGACCCCGACACGGTGCCGGACTTCCACTGGAACAGCGACGCGCCGTGGGTGGGCGAGGGCGGCACCTTCTACGGCCTCAAGTGCGATTACCGGCTGGTGATCGACAACCTGATGGATCTCACGCACGAGACCTACGTCCATGCCGGCTCGATCGGAGACGAGGCGATCACCCGCAACCCGTTCGAGGTCACCCACACCGACCGCAAGGTCACGGTCGAGCGCTGGATGGAGAACATCGAGCCGCCGCCGTTCTGGGCGCGCAACCTCGGCCGGCCGGGCCACGTCGACCGCTGGCAGATCATCCATTTCGAGGCGCCCTGCGTCGTCGCCGGCGACGTCGGCGTGGCGCTCGCCGGCACCGGCGCCCGGCAGGGCGACCGCTCGCAGGGGGTGAACGGCTTCTTCCTCGCCGCGATCACCCCGGAGACCGGGACGAGCTGCCACTACTTCTGGAACTTCGTGCGCAGCTTCCGCACCGACGACCCGGCCCTGACCAAGTCGCTCAACCTCGCCCACGTCAACGACGGCCGCGGCGTCTACGACCAGGACCACGACGTGCTGGAGGCCCAGCAGCGGGCGATCAGCAAGAACCCGCGCCAGCCGTTCTACAACCTCAACATCGATGCCGGCGCCCTGTGGGCCCGCCGCCTCATCGACGGCATGCTCGCCGCCGAGCGGGGCGGGCCCGCCCGCGAAGCGGCCGAGTAGCGCGATGGCCCCCGTCACCGACTGGCGGCCGGCGCGGCTGCACGCCATCCGCGACCTCACCCCCGACATCCGCCTGTTCGAGATCGCGCCGGAGGGCGGCTTCGTGCCGCCGGCGCCGGGCAGCCACGTCACGGTCGCGGTCACGGTCGCCGGCCGGCCCGACGCGCGCTCCTACTCGACGGTCGGCCCGTGCACCGACGGCCTCTGCCGCATCGCGGTCAAGCGGCTGCCCGACAGCCGCGGCGGCTCGGCCTGGATGCACGGGCTCGCGCCCGGCGCCCGGCTGACCATCGCCGGCCCGCGCAACCACTTCCCGCTCGGGCGCGGCCGGCCCGACTACGTGCTCGTCGCCGGCGGCATCGGCATCACGCCGATCTACGGCATGGCGCTGGCCCTGGCGGCGGCCGGCGCACCGGTGCGGCTGCTCTACGCCGCCCGCGGCCGAGGCGACCTCGCCTTCGCGGACGATCTGCGCGACCGGCTCGGCGACCGGCTCGACCTGTTCGTCGGCGAGGAGGGCGCGCGGATCGACGTCGCGGCGGCGATCTCCCGCCTCGCCCCGGGCGGGGAAGCCTACGTGTGCGGCCCGATCGGCCTCCTGGAGGCGGCCAAGCGGGCCTGGGCGGCGAGCGGCCGGCCGGTCGAGGGCCTGCGCTTCGAAACCTTCGGCAACAGCGGCCGCTACGCCACCGAGCCGTTCACGGTGAGGATTCCGCGGCTCGGCCGCGAGATCGCGGTGGCGCGCAACCAGACGATGCTGGAGGCCCTGGAGGCGGCGGGCGTCGGCATGATCTCCGACTGCCGGCGCGGCGAGTGCGGGTTGTGCACCGTCCGCATCCTGTCGGCCGAGGGCGTCGTCGACCACCGCGACGTGTTCTTCAGCGACAGCCAGAAGGCCGCCAGCACGCATCTGTGCACCTGCGTGTCCCGGGCCGCCGGCGGCAGCCTCACCATCGACACCGCCGACCGCACGGCGTGATCCGGCCGAGGCGGCGCGAGACCGCCAAGCAGGTTTCGCGAAAGTGGTTGCCGGTTTCGCGACGAAAACCTGCGGCACACCAAAAGCCTGAGCGGACGAAGCGTTGGCGTGCCGACGCAAGTCTGCTTCGGCTCGACAATCCAGGAGGAAACCATGCCCGCCCTCGATCCCGGGGCCGATCCCCGCGTGGCGATCCGCGACGGCGACATGACCCGGTTCCAGGTCGTCGTCATCGCGCTGTGCATCCTGATCTGCGCCCTCGACGGCTTCGACGTGCTGGTGGTGGCCTTCACCGCCGCCGCCATCGCCCGCGACTTCGGGCTGTCGCCGGCGGATCTCGGCCTGCTGTTCAGCGCCGGGCTCGCCGGGATGGGGCTCGGCGCCCTGCTGATCGGGCCGCTCGGCGACCGCGTCGGGCGCCGCAGCACGGTGCTGCTGTGCCTCGCCATCCTGTGCGTCGGCATGCTGGCGGCGGCGGCGTGCCGGAGCCTCGCCGAACTCGCCCTGGTGCGGCTGTTCACCGGGCTCGGCATCGGCGGCGGGCTCGCCAACGTCAACATCGTGGTGGCCGAATACGCCTCCGACTGCCGCCGCAACCTCGCGATCTCGCTGATGTCGCTCGGCTATCCGATCGGCGCGACCCTCGGCGGCGCGTTCTCGGTCTACCTCATCGCGGCGTTCGGCTGGCCCTCGGTCTACGTCTTCGGCGGCCTCGTCGCCCTGGCGCTGGTGCCGGCGGTGCTCGCCTTCATGCCGGAATCGATCGAGTACCTCATCGCCCGCCGGCCGGCGAACGCCCTCGAACAGGTCAACCGGGTGCTGGCCCGGATGGGCCGCCCGCCGCTCGCGGCGCTCCCGCTCGCCTCCCGGGCCGAGGCCGGGACCGGCCCGCTCGCCCTGCTTCGGGCGCCCCATGCCGGCCGGACCGCCGCGACCTGCCTCGCGTATTTCTGCGTGATGACGACCTGCTACTTCTTCCTGAGCTGGACGCCGAAGGTGCTGACCGAACTCGGGCTGAGCATCAGCGGCGGGATCTCGGGGGCGATGCTGATGAATCTCGGCGGGGTCGCCGGCTGCCTGCTGTTCGGCGTCTTCGCCCGCGGGATCGGCACGAGGCGGCTCGCTGCCGCGATGATGGTCGGGCTGTTCGTCACCGCCGCGGCCTTCGGCCTCGTGCCGGCGGTGCCGGCCGCTCTGCTCGCCGCGACGCTGGCGATCGGGTTTTTCCTCTACGCGTCGATCAACGCGATGTACGCCGTCGTGCCGGCGGTGTTTCCGGTGACGGTGCGCACCACCGGCACCGGGCTCGCGATGAGCGTCGGCCGGCTCGGCGCCGTCGCCGGTCCGAGCCTCGCCGGGCTGCTGATGGCGGCGGGCTGGGACCGCGCCGGCTACTGCCTCGTGCTCGCGGCGCCGATGCTGGTCGCGGCGGCGAGCCTCGCCTGGGTGCGGGCGACGGGGGAGGAGGCGGGTGTCGAGGCGTCGGGAGCGGTGCGGCCGGCGGTGGCCGGGGGGTGATGGGCCTTCGCATCGCGAGCGGAGCCTGCGGCAACCCACGAGCCGGATCCGGCCGGCAGCGTTCCGGAAGACGCCTCGCTCATGGACCACGCGCAGACCCTCCCCCCGCAGAGCAGGACTGTCCGGGGAAAATTCCTTTTCGAATCAAGCGCGGGATCCCCTCTCCCGAGTGGGAGAGGGGAGACGCGCCCCATCTTTTCCCCGGACAACCCTGCCTCTGCGGGGGAGGGCACGCCGGTGAGCCTCGAAGCGACGGACGACGGGCCGCCTATCCGCCGATGTTGAACGCCGCCAGCGCCGCCATGTTGACGAGGTCGGTGTCGGTGGCGCCGAGCGGGACGATCTGGACCGGCTTGTCGAGGCCGACGATCAGCGGCCCGAGCACCTGGGCGCCGCCGAGTTCCTGCAGCATCTTGGTCGAGATCGAGGCCGAGTGGAACGCCGGCATCACCAGCACGTTCGCCGGCTGCTTGAGCCGGCTGAACGGATACTGGGCGAGCAGCTTCGGGTCGAGGGCGACGTCGGCCGCCATCTCGCCGTCGTACTCGAACTCGACCCGCATCCCGTCGAGGATCTTCACCGCCTCCTGCACCCGCTCGGCACGCTCGGCCTTGGGGTGGCCGAAGGTCGAGAACGACAGCAGCGCCACCCGCGGCTCGTAGCCGAGGCGGCGGGCGACGCCGGCGGCCTCGACCGCGATGCCGGCGAGTTCCTGGGCGCTCGGCATCTCGTGGATCGCGGTGTCGGCGACCAGCACCGCCCGGCCGCGGGCGAGGCAGAGCGAGACGCCGATCACCCGGTGGCCGGGCTTGTGGTCGATGACGCGCCGCACGTCATCGAGGGCGATCGAGTAGTTGCGGGTGGTGCCGGTCACCATCGCGTCGGCGTCGCCGAACGCGACCATCGCGGCGGCGAAGTGGTTGCGGTCCTGGTTGATCAGGCGCTGACAGTCGCGGAACAGGAAGCCCTGGCGCTGCATCCGGGCGTAGAGGAACTGCGCGTAGACGCCGTTGCGGTGCGACTTGGCGGCGTTGTGGATCTCGATGTTGTCGCGCCCGCGCAGGTCGATGCCGGCGGCATCGGCGTTGGCCAGCACCCGGTCCTCGCGCCCGACCAGGATCGCGGTGCCGAGGCCCTGGTTGACGAACGAGACCGCGGCGCGGATGACCAGCTCCTCCTCGCCCTCGGCGAAGACGACGCGCTTGGGGAACTTGCGCACCCGCTCGAACACCCGGTTGAGGGCGCCGGCGACCGGATCGCGCCGGGCCGAGAGCTGGGTCCGGTAGCGCTCCATGCTCTCGATCGGCTTCCGGGCGACGCCGGTCTCCATCGCCGCCCGGGCGACCGCCGGCGGCACGGTGTGGATCAGGCGCGGGTCGAACGGAACCGGGATGATGTACTCGCGGCCGAAGCGCGGGCGCGAGCCCTGGTAGGCCGCCGCGACCTCGTCGGGCACGTCCTCGCGGGCCAGCGCCGCCAGCGCCTTCGCGGCGGCGATCTTCATCTCCATGTTGATCGTGGTCGCGCGCACGTCGAGGGCGCCCCGGAAGATGTAGGGGAAGCCGAGCACGTTGTTGACCTGGTTCGGATAGTCCGAGCGCCCGGTCGCCACGATGGCGTCGTCGCGGATCCGGCCGACCTCCTCGACGGTGATCTCCGGATCGGGGTTGGCCATCGCGAAGATGATCGGCTGCGGCGCCATCGAGGCGATCATCTCGGGAGTGAAGGCGCCCTTGACCGAGAGGCCGAACACGATGTCGGCGCCGCGCATCGCCTCCTCCAGCGTGCGCTTGTCGGTCCGCACCGCGTGGGCCGACTTCCACTGGTTCATGCCCTCCTGGCGGCCCTCGTGGACGATGCCCTTGGTGTCGCAGAGCGTCACGTTCTCGGGCCGGAAGCCCATCGCCTTGACGAGCTCGATGCAGGCGATGCCGGCCGCGCCCGCGCCGTTGACCACGAGCTTCGCCGTCGCGATGTCGCGCCCGGTGAGGTGCAGGGCGTTGATGATGCCCGCCGTCGCGATGATCGCGGTGCCGTGCTGGTCGTCGTGGAAGACCGGGATGTCCATCAGTTCCCGCAGGCGCTCCTCGATGATGAAGCACTCGGGGGCCTTGATGTCCTCCAGGTTGATGCCGCCGAAGGTCGGGCCGAGGTAGCGCACGCTGTTGATGAACGCGTCCGCGTCCTCGGTGTCGACCTCGATGTCGAAGGAATCGATGTCGGCGAAGCGCTTGAACAGGACCGCCTTGCCCTCCATCACCGGCTTCGAGGCGAGCGCCCCGCGATTGCCGAGGCCGAGGATCGCGGTGCCGTTCGAGATCACCGCCACGAGGTTGCCCTTGGCGGTGTAGTCGTAGGCGAGGCCCGGATCGTCGGCGATCGCGAGCACCGGCACGGCGACGCCGGGCGAGTAGGCGAGCGACAGGTCGCGCTGGGTCGCCATCGGCTTCGTCGCCACGACCTCCAGCTTGCCCGGCCGCCCCTGGGCATGGAACTGCAGCGCCTCCTGGTCGGTGAAGGTCGGACGCTTGCGGCGCGGAGGAGTGTCGCTCATGCCGGCTCTTTCTTCGGGCAGGGAGTTCTTGGGGCGGGGAGTTCTTGGGACAGGGAGTTCTTGGGACAGGGAGTTCTTGGGGCGGGGATTGGGACGGGGAGGGGCTTAGACCAAGGTCGGAGGGTCGCGGTCGTGTCCCTTACGGCCCGGCGGGGCGCCGCTCAAGCCGGCGGGGCGCAGCAAAACGTGCTGCACTGCCGCGAAGTCGGGTCGAATCCGGCGACGGGGCGCGATGGCGGCACCGCCTCCCCATATCCACAGGGATAGGGCCGGCTGTCGTCTTGGTGCCGGCCGCCTGCACCCGGTACTGTGCCGCCATGACGATGGACAGCGACCCCGGCCGCCGCCTGCGCGACGACGCCTCCGACTACGAGCCCGCGGAAGTCCCGACCGCCGTGCCGCAGGCCGCACCGCGCGGCCGGCGCCCGGCTCGCGAGACCGTACCGGACGAGACGAAGGTCTCGCCGATGATGGCGCAGTACATAGAGATCAAGGCGGCGAATCCCGGTTCGCTGCTGTTCTACCGCATGGGGGACTTCTACGAGCTGTTCTTCGAGGACGCCGAGATCGCCTCGCGGGCGCTCGGCATCGTGCTCACCCGCCGCGGCAAGCATGCCGGCGCCGACATCCCGATGTGCGGCGTGCCGGTGGAGCGGGCCGACGACTACCTCCAACGGCTGATCGCCCTCGGCAACCGGGTCGCGGTCTGCGAGCAGACCGAGGACCCGGCCGAGGCGAGGAAGCGCGGCGGCAAGTCGGTGGTGCGCCGCGAGGTGGTGCGCCTCGTCACGCCGGGCACCATCACCGAGGACCGCCTGCTCGACCCGGCCCGGGCCAACATCCTGCTCGGCCTCGCCCGGCGCCGCGCCTCGGAGAGCGGCTGGACCTACGGGCTCGCCGCCGTCGACATCTCCACCGGTGGCTTCTCCCTCAGCGAGGTCGACGGCGACGGCCTTCCCGCCGAGATCGCCCGGTTCGACCCGCGCGAGATCGTGGTGCCGGAGGCGATCCACGACGACCCCGACCTCGCCCGGCTGTGGCGCGAGGGGAGGGCCGCGGTGACGCCGCTCGGGCGCGTCGAGGCCGATCCGGCCTCGGCCGAGCGGGCGCTGAAGGAGCAGTTCGGGGTCGCGACCCTGGAAGGCTTCGGCGTCTTCGACCGGGCCGAGGTCGCGGCGGCCGGGACCGTCCTGCACTACATCGCCCGCACCCAGCTCGGCGCGAAGGTGAGCCTCACCCCGCCGGCCCGGCAGGCGGCGGGCGCGACGCTGCTCATCGACGCGGCGACGCGGGCGAATCTCGAACTCACCCGCACGCTGTCGGGCGAGCGGGCGGGCAGCCTGCTCGCCGCCATCGACCGCACGGTCGGGGCGGCCGGGGCGCGGCTGCTCGCCGAGCGCCTCGCCGGCCCCTCGACCGACCTCTCGCTGATCCGCCGCCGGCAGGATTCCGTCGCCTTCCTGGTCGAGGACGGGGCGCTGCGGGCCGAACTGCGGGCGGAGCTCGCCCGCGCCCCCGACATGGCCCGGGCGCTGTCGCGGATCGCGGTCGGCCGCGCCGGCCCGCGCGACCTCGCGGCCCTGCGCGACGGCCTCGACGCCGCCCGCAGCCTCGCGACCCGGCTCGCCGGCTCGGGCGCCCTGCCGGCGGAGATCAGCAGGGCGGCCCGGCTCCTCGCCGGCACCGGGGAGGATCTGGCCGGGCGCCTCGCCGGGGCGCTCGCCGACGACCTGCCGCTGCTGCGCCGGGACGGCGGCTTCGTGCGCGCCGGCTTCCACGACGGCATCGACGAGGCGCGCGAACTCGGGAGCGATTCCCGCCGCTACGTCGCGGCGCTCCAGGCCCGCTACGCCGAGGAGACCGGCTGCCGGACGCTGCGGATCAAGCACAACAACCTGCTCGGCTACTACATCGAGGTGCCGCAGGCGTTCGGCGAGACGCTGCTGAAGGACCCCTGGCGGGCGACCTACATCCACCGCCAGACCATGGTCGACGCGATGCGCTTCACCAGCGTCGAGCTGGGCGAGCTGGAATCGCGCATCTCCGGCGCCGCCGGCCGGGCGCTCGCCCTCGAACTGGCGGTGTTCGACGAACTCTCCGCGGCGGTGCTCGGCGAGGCCGAGGGGATCGCGGCCGCCGCCAGGGCGCTCGCCGCCCTCGACGTCGCCGCCTCGCACGCCGAGCTCGCGGTCGAGCTGGCCTGGACCCGGCCGGTGGTCGACGACAGCCTCACCTTCCGGATCGAGGGCGCCCGTCACCCGGTGGTCGAGGCGGCGCTCAAGCGCGCCGGCGAGCCGTTCATCGCCAACGACTGCGACCTGTCCGGTGAGCAGGCGGGGCAGATCCTGGTCGTCACCGGCCCGAACATGGGCGGCAAGTCGACCTTCCTGCGCCAGAACGCGCTGATCGCGGTGCTGGCGCAGATCGGCGGCTTCGTGCCGGCGCGCGCTGCCCGTCTCGGGGTGGTCGACCGGCTGTTCTCCCGCGTCGGCGCCGCCGACGACCTCGCCCGCGGCCACTCGACCTTCATGGTCGAGATGGTCGAGACCGCCGCGATCCTGAACCAGGCCAGCCGGCGCTCCCTCGTGGTGCTCGACGAGATCGGGCGCGGCACCGCGACCTTCGACGGGCTGTCGATCGCCTGGGCCTGCCTCGAGCACCTGCACGAGACGACCGGCTGCCGCGCCCTGTTCGCGACCCACTTCCACGAGCTGACCGGCCTCGCCAAGCGGCTGGAGCGCCTCTCCAACGCCACCCTGAAGGTGACCGAGTGGAAAGGCGACGTGGTGTTCCTGCACGAGGTGGTGCCCGGCGCCGCCGACCGCTCCTACGGCCTGCAGGTCGCGCGCCTCGCCGGCCTGCCGGCCGCGGTGATCGCCCGCGCCAAGGTGATCCTGTCGGAGCTGGAGAGCGGCCGGAGCGAGGGCGGCCGCGGCCGCCGCGCCGCGGCTCCCGCCGAGCTGCCGCTGTTCGCGACCCTGCCTCCGCCTGCCGCCCCGGCTCCTCCGCCGAAGCCCGACGCCCTGCGCGATCTCCTCGACGGTCTCGACCCGGACGGGATGACGCCGCGGGACGCGCTGGAGGCGCTCTACCGGCTCAAGGCGGCGCGGAAGGACGGGTGAACCGTCGGTGGCCCGACCTCCCCCGGACGGCAACGAGAAGCTACTGGGGGATTTTCTCGTCCATCGGCGGGAGCTGGAAGGTCGCTTGAGGTCTGACGGTCTCCACACCGTCGACAGCACGGAACTCCGCGGCCCGGGCACTGTCGCTGCGCCCGAGAATCGTCCTGAAGCGCGGGATGGTCTCCTGAACCTGGAAACCCTTCGCTTCGAGAGACCTCGCCACCTGATCGATGTCGGACCGGCGGTCCGGATCGACCATGATCACCATTCCGATGTCGGCCATGGCACGCATCCGCCTTGACAGAAAGAACTCAGATATCGATCGCCGGAATGCCCGACAAGCGGACACGCCAGCGACGCATGCGCCCAGGCGTGCCCCCGACGCAGGAAGACGGCTCGATCTGCAGATCCTTCGGCCTCGGTGCCCCTCAAGCGCCGACGCTCGGCGGAACCTGGACCAAGCCGCTGCCGTAGTCGCGGGTGGGGCCGATCTCCCGGGACAGTTCGATCAGCCTGTCCCAGAGCCGCCGACCCCTGAGACCGGGATCCGTCTCGGCGAGAAGCGCCGCGACGCCGGCGACATGGGGACAGGCCATGCTCGTTCCCTGCAAAGGGCGCGCGAGACGCGGCCGCGGAAAGGATGAATAGACCAGCGTCCCCGGTCCGCTGATATCGACCTCGCCGCCGCGGCCGGCTAGGCCGCCGCATGAGAACGGCGCGACGGCCAGCCTGGGATCGACCGCCGCGACGGCCATGATGGAGGGCGAATTGGCCGGCGCGCCGACGGGCGCCACGTAGCCGAAACTGCGTGCGCTCTCGTTGCCGGCCGCTGCGACGATGAGGCAGCCCTCTCTCAGAGCCGCCGAGCCTACCTCCTCGTAGAGTGGATCCGGCGCCTCATCCAGTTGCGTCGGCCGACCGAGGGACATCGAGATCACGGCGCACTTGCTGTCGATGGCCCAGTTGACCGCCCTGAGGATGTCGGCCTCGGTGCCGGATCCACCGTCGTCCAGGACCTTGCCGATGTGGAGCGAGACGTCGGGCGCGACTCCGTAGCGTCGACCGATCTTCGAGACGGATGGCCCGGCGAGGGTCCCGGCCGTGTGGGTGCCGTGACCCTGAACGTCCATCACGGTACCATCCGGCACGAAGCTCCTGGCAACGATCGGGCGTCCCTTGAAGTCGGGATGCTCCAGGTCGAGTCCGGTATCGAGGATGGCTGCGCGAACGCCCTTCCCGGTGAGCGGGGACTGGTTGGCGCCGACCGCCGCGAGCCCCCACGTCCACCGGTCCGTGTCGGCGTAGACCCCGGGCTCGCCTGCCCGGGCGGGGCGGGTCCTCATCCGGGTTGCCGCCGGTACGACGTCGCTGCCGCGCGGCCCCCCCTCGATCAGCAGGGCGAGCCCGGCCCGCACCCAGTCGGCATAGCGCCGCTCCAGTTCGCTGATCGCAAACAGGTAGAATTCGGGACGGACGCTCCTGACGCCATCCACCGTCGCGAGGCTGGCGGCGCGGATGCTCGTGTCGCCGCCCGTCTCGATGACGGCGACACCGAAGCGGCTGAAGACGAAGCCTCCCTCTGCTCCGCCCGGGCTCGGCGGATCGAGCGGCCGGTCTCCCAATTCGCGGATATCGAGGGCGCGGATCCCCGCTTGATTCTGGATGATGTTCCGGGCCTCAGCCACGTCGCGTCCCGGATCGAAAGTGACGATGAGACGTCCAGTCGGCTGCGGGCGCGGTGGTTCGGGAAAGGATGTTTCCAGATCTGGCATTTCTGCACCTGAATTTCCACCCAAGCATCTTTTGCTTAACATCAAATAATCATCTCAGCAAGGGATGATTGACACCCGCCTTGATCAACATATGCTCTCATGGATCCGCTGAAAGTTGGACCGCACGCGCCGATATAGGATAGAAAAATGTTTCTAGACGGCGAAACTGTACTACGGGCATTAAAAATTCCTGGCGCGGATGAATCGAGACAATTCTGAAACTTCCAGTCTGAGCGTAAAAACAAACGCGGACACGCATATCGATACGACTGAGGATGTGGGGACATTTTCAGCCCGATCAGGCGAGAGACCCGACGGCATCGCTCCCGATCGACGTCAGATCCCTCGAGGTAAGGTTCGTCTCCGGGAAGCCGTCCACACTCGGCGTCCGGCGCGGCCTCTCCGCCGGATCGGTCCGGTCGAGATGGCGGCCTGGAAGCGATGTGACGGTTCAAGGTGGCTCGGAAGGACGGAGGGTACGATGCCCCTCGTGCCGGGCGATCGAGTCCGGCTGCGCCGCCGGAGTCATACGATTTCCGATTGATCGCTTCGCAATGCGGAAATCGGCTTTGCTCAGCCCGCGGTCAGCCGCAACCCGTCCGGGACCCGCTCCGGGGCCGCGCCGGCCCGGACCTGCGCGGCGTAGGCCACCGCGGCGAGCAGGGAGCGCGGCGAGTAGGGCTTGGCGACGATGCCGAGTGCCCCGGCGAGGTCCTCCGGCACCCGCTTGGCGTTGGCGGTGGTGAACAGGATCGCGATCCCGTTGAGGCGGGAGAGTGCCTGCGCGACCGCGACGCCGGTCGGTCCGTCGGTGAGGTGGATGTCGACGAGCGCCAGTTCCGGCCGCAGGCGCTCGCCGAGGGCGATCGCCTCGACGGAGCTGGCTGCGGTGCCGACGACGGAATGCCCGGCCTCCTCGAGCATGCATTCCAGTTCGAGGGCCACGAACACCTCGTCCTCGACGACGAGGACGCGCAGGCCGTCGGTCGCGGTCACGTCCGGCGCTCCGAGGGATCGAGGGGCAGGAGGATCCGCGCCCGGGTGCCGGGGGAGAGGTCGTCCCAGGTGATCGCGCCGCGCATCTGCCGGACCACCATCTCGATCAGCGCCCGGCCGAAGCCGTCGGGATTGGGGATGCCGGCCGCGAGGCCGACGCCGTCGTCGGAGATCGCCAGGAGCAGCGCCTCGCCGTCCAGCCGCGCCTCGATCGCGATCCGGCCGGGCCGGCCGTGGGCGAAGGCGTGGCGCACCGCGTTGGTGGCCAGTTCGTGCATCAGCAGCGCGAGGGGCGCCGCCTTCGAGGCCGAGACCGCCACCGGATCGACCGCGAGGCTGAGCCGCACCCGGTCCCCGTCCAGGCCGGCCTCGAGGTCCGATCCGAAATCGGTGGCGAAGTCGCGCAGGTCGAAGCGGCTCACGTCGCCCGCGGTGTAGAGCAGGCGGTGCACCGTCGCGAGGGCGCCGATGCGGTCGGCCATCCCGAGCAGCGCCGCGCGTCCCGCCGGGTCGGTCGTCCGCCGCGCCTTGAGCAGCATCAGCGAGGAGATGACCTGGAGATTGTTCTTCACCCGGTGATCGACCTCGTGCAGCAGCGCGGTCTTCTGGTCCAGGGCCGCCTGCAGCGCGCGGGTGCGGTCGTCGATGTCCTGCTCGAGATGGCTGCGCGCCTGCGTCAGCCGGTCCTCGCGGGTGCGGCGCGGCGAGATGTCGGTGAGCACGGCGAAGTAGTGCACCAGCGCTCCGGCCTCGTCGCGGACCGGGCTCAGCGCCATCCCGTTCCAGAACGGGGCGCCGTCCCGGCGGTAGTTCAGGAGATCGATCTCGATCGATTCCTCGCGGGCGATCGCCGCGCGGACCCGGCCCACGGCGTCCCGGTCGGTCTGCGGCCCCTGGAGGAAGCGGCAGTTGCGGCCGATCACCTCGTCGCGCCGGTAGCCGGTGACACGCAGGAACGCGTCGTTGGCGAAGACGATCGGGTTGTCGGCCTGATGCGGATCGGTGAGGACCATCGGCAGCGGGCTCGACCGGAACGCCGCCGCGAACGATCCCCCTCCGGCGGGGCCCGCTGCACTCATCGGTTCCGACATGCCCTTTCCGCCCCGGTCGCGAGCCGGCTCACGCTCTCAGGGAACCGAACTGACGGTTGCGAAGGCAGTTCCCGCGAAAGCCCGGCCAGATTGCGCGGACGGCGAGGTTCCTGTGCATACCGCCCCGGGCGGGCGCGTCCCGCGGCCGGCGGCGCGCGGGGTGGGCCGTTAACCATCCCGGGTCCATCATGTCGCCCCTTTCGTGAGGCGGGTTTCGCGCAGCGCCGCCCTCCGCCCGCGGCGGGCAGGCCCCGGCAGCGCGGCGGCGAAGGTTCGAGGACGGAACGCGATGACCTCTCCCTCCGGCTGGCTCGACGGCACCCGGCGCACCCTGCGCGACGTGGCCTCCGACCGGCGCATGGCGCTGATGCTGATGCTCGGCTTCGGCGCCGGGCTGCCGATCCTCCTCGTCTTCGCCACGCTCTCGGCCTGGCTGCGCAGCGTCGGTATCGCGCGCGCCGACATCGGCCTGCTCAGCTACGTCTCGCTCGCCTACTCGCTGAAGTTCCTCTGGGCGCCGGTCATCGACCGCTTCGACCTGCCGGTGCTGTCGCGGCTCCTCGGCCGGCGCCGGGGCTGGATGCTCGCCTCCCAGCTCCTCGTCGCCGCGAGCCTCGTGGCGATGAGCCGGGGCGATCCGGCCCAGTCCCTCGGCTACGTCGTGGTCTGCGCCCTGCTGATCGCCTTCGCGTCGGCGACCCAGGACATCGTGGTCGACGGCTGGCGCATCGACGCCGCGCCGACCGAGCGCCAGGGCATGATGCTGGCGGCCTACCAGCTCGGCTACGCGCTCGCGCGGATCTGCGCCGGGGCGGGCGCGCTCTACGTCGCCGACGCCTTCGGCTGGACGCCGGCCTACGGCACCATGGCGGCGCTGATGCTGGTCGCGATCGTCGGCACGCTGGCCGCCCCGAAGGTGCAGGCGCGGGATCCGGGCCAGCGCCGCGGCTGGCGCGCCGGGTTGCAGGAGGCGGTGGTCGAACCCTTCGCCGACCTCGTGCGCCGCAAGGGACCCGGCCTCGCCCTGATCCTGGCCCTCATCACCCTCTACCGCCTGCCCGACATCGTGTCCGGCATCATGGCGAACCCGCTCTACATCGACATGAAGTTCACCCTGTCCGAGATCGCGACGGTGTCGAAGGTCTACGGCGTCTGGGTCGGGATCGCCGGGGCGTTCGCGGGCGGCATCGCGGTGAGCCGGCTCGGGATGCACGCGTCGCTGCTGATCGGCGGCGTCGCCGCCTCGGCCTCCAACCTGATGTTCGCGTGGCTGGCATTGGCCGGCCACGACCTGCCGCTGCTGGTGGCCAGCATCAGCATCGACAACTTCGCGGGCGCCTTCGCGGGCACGGCGCTGATCGCCTACATGTCGGGCCTGACCTCGCCGGCCTTCGCGGCGACGCAGTACGCGCTCCTGTCCTCGCTCTACGCCCTGCCCGGCAAGTTCGTCGGCGGCCTCACCGGCTTCGCCGTCGAGGCGATGGGCTACCCGGCCTTCTTCGTGATGACGGCCATGGTCGGCATCCCGGTCGTGGTGCTCTGCCTCGCCCTCCGCCTGCTGCCGGGAGAGCGCGACGAGGCCGCCGAGATGGCGGCGGACGGGGCGGTGGCGCGGCCTTGATCGGGGCGTCGCCCGGTTGCCGCCTCAACTGGCGGCGGAGTGATCCGGGGGCACCGGCCGCGGGCGGCGGTTCTCGTCGATCGCCACGAAGGTGAACAGCGCCTGGGTGACCTGGGTGGTCTCCTCGCTCTCGCGGGCCCGGCGCCACGCCTCGATGCGGATCTTGATCGAGCTGCGGCCGACCGAGACGATCCGGGCGTAGAGGCTGACCTCGTCGCCGACCGAGACCGGGTGCAGGAAGGTCATGCCCTCGACCGCGATGGTGGCGCAGCGGCCGCGGGCCCGCCGCGCCGCGACGTTGCCGGCGGCCAGATCCATCTGCGCCATCAGCCAGCCGCCGAAGATGTCGCCGGCCGGGTTGGTGTCGGCCGGCATCGCGATCGTGCGGATCACCGGCATGCCCCGTTCGGCGGAGAGGTCCTCGGACACGACGTGAAACTCCTCATCCTGGGGCCGAACCGCTCGCCGCGCGAGCCGCGCTGCCCCAGAGTGCAACGGCCCGACGCGGGTTGGAACCCGTCCGCCGGCTGAAATTATTCCGGTGAGAGACTTCTGCGGGCGCCGCCCTACCTTGGGTCAGCGGGCGGATGCCGGGATGCGCACCCGGCCGTCCGGGCCCCGACGAGGATATCGCGATGACGGACCCGAGAACCCTGACGACGGCGTTCGGCCGTCCGGTCGAGAACAACCAGGACTCGCTGACCGCCGGCCCGCGCGGCCCGGTGCTGATGCAGGACTTCCACCTCATCGAGAAGATGGCCCACTTCAACCGGGAGCGGATCCCGGAGCGGGTGGTGCACGCCAAGGGCTATGGCGGCTACGGCACCTTCACGGTGACGAAGGACATCACCCATCTCACCTGCGCCAGGGTGTTCTCGGCCGTCGGCAAGACCACCGAGATGTTCGCCCGCTTCTCGACGGTCGGCGGCGAGAGCGGCTCGGCCGACACCGCCCGCGACCCGCGCGGCTTCGCGATGAAGTTCTACACCGAGGACGGCAACTGGGACCTCGTCGGCAACAACACGCCGATCTTCTTCATCCGCGACCCGCTCAAGTTCTCCGACTTCATCCGCACCCAGAAGCGCGATCCGGGCACACATCTCAAGCCGCACTGGCGCCGCTGGGACTACTGGAGCCGCTCGCCCGAGGCGCTGCATCAGGTGATGTTCCTCTATAGCGACCGCGGCACCCCGGTCTCGGCCCGGTTCATGAACGGCTACGGCTCGCACACCTTCTCGTTCTGGAACGGGAACGGCGAGCGGTTCTGGATCAAGTTCCATCTCAAGACCCAGCAGGGCATCCGCAACCTCACCGATGCCGAGGCCGCGACGATGACCGGGGACAACCCGGACTTCTCGACCCAGGACCTGATCGAGGCGGTGGCGCGGGGCGAGTTCCCGCGCTGGACGATGTTCGTCCAGGTGATGCCGGAGGCCGAGGCCGACCGCTGCCGCATCGACCCCTTCGACCTCACCAAGGTGTGGCCGCACGCCGACTATCCGCTCCAGGAGGTCGGCGTCATGGAGCTGAACCGCAACGTCGAGAACTACTTCGCCGAGGTCGAGCAGGCGAGCTTCGAGCCGTCGAACGTCGTGCCGGGCATCGGCTTCTCGCCCGACAGGGTGCTTCAGAACCGGATCCTGTCCTACGCCGACGCCCACCGCTACCGGCTCGGCGGCCCGAACTACAACCAGATCCCGGTCAACCAGCCGAAGGGGGCGAGGCAGGTCGCCACCTACCACCGCGACGGATTCATGCGGGTCGACGGCAACGGCGGCGGCGGCGTCGACTACGAGCCGAACTCCTTCGGCGGCCCGGTCGAGGACCGGAGCGTCGCCGAACCGCCGCTGCGGCTCGCCGGCGACGCCGCGCGCTACGCCTATGCCTGCGACGACGAGGACTACTACGGCCAGCCGCGGCTGTTCTGGGAGAAGGTGCTGGACGAGACCGGCAGGCGCCACCTCGTCGAGAACATCGTCGGCTCGATGACCAACCCGACGATGGGCATCGCCGACCCGCGCCCGATCCAGGAACGGATGCTGCAGCACTGGCACAGGATCCACCCCGACCTCGGCCGCGCCATCGCCGAGGGGATCGGACTCGCGCAGAAGCAGGCCGCCGAGTAGAGCCTCGTTCACGGCACCGGCTCCGGGGCAGTATGCCGGGAGCCGGGATCGCCGGGAAACGGGGACGGCATGACGGGGCACGGGACGCAGGGCCGGCATCGCCGGCGAGCTGATCGCGGTGGTGGTCGCGGTCACCGACGGACAACCGCGGGTGCTGACCATCCGCGGGGCCGCCGCGCTGCCGTCCGGACCGTTCGAGCTGGCCCACCGTTCGCTCCAGGCCGGCCTGCGGGCCTGGGTCGAGCGGCAGACCGGCCATCCCCTCGGCTACGTCGAGCAGCTCTACACCTTCGCCGACCGGGACCGCGACGGCGGGAACGGCGCCCGGGTGATCGCGATCAGCTATCTCGGCCTCACCCGCGAGGAGCCCGGCGCCGGCCCGGGGGAGGAGGGCTGGCGCACCTGGTACGACTACTTCCCGTGGGAGGATTGTCGCGGGGGGGCGCCGCCCCTGGTCGGGACGGTGCTGGAGCCTCGGCTGCGCGCCTGGATCGGGGCCGCCGACGGTCCGGAGCTTCGTCGTTCCCGGGAGCAGCGGGCCGCGATCGCCTTCGGGCTCGACGGCGCGGCCTGGAACGAGGAACTGACGCTCCAGCGCTACGAGCTGCTCTACGAGGCGGGCGTGGTTCCCGAGGCGGGCGCCGCCGAGGCGGTGCCGGGCCGGCCGATGCAGGGCGACCACCGCCGCATCCTGGCGACCGGCATCGCGCGGCTGCGGGCGAAGATCAAGTATCGCCCGGTGGTGTTCGAGCTGATGCAGGCGAGCTTCACCCTGCTCCAGCTCCAGCGCAGCGTCGAGGCCCTGGCCGGCCTGCGGGTCCACAAGCAGAACTTCCGCCGCCTCATCGAGCAGCAGGAACTGGTCGAGGAGACCGGCGCCAGCACGCCCGATACCGGCGGCCGCCCGGCCAAGCTGTTTCGCTTCCGCCCCGCCGTGCTCGTCGAGCGCGCCGTCGCCGGCACCAAGCTGCCGCTGACCCGCGGCTGAAGCGGGCCATCACCTCTGCAGCCTGAGGTTGATTGACAAACCTTATGCTCCATTTCAGCATATCCACGATATGCTCATTCGGAGTATAAAATATGGCGACGCAATCCGAGATCCTGGCCCGCACGGCACCGCTCTACGAGCGGGTCCGGCGGGTGATCCCGCCCATCGAGTGGCCGGCCTTCGCCGAGGACGTCGACGCGATCCTGGCGCTCAAGCACCGGCACGAGGCGGTGATCCTCGCCCACAACTACCAGACGCCGGAGATCTTCCACTGCGTCGCCGACCTCGTCGGCGACAGCCTCGCGCTCGCCCGGATGGCGATGGACACCCGCGCCGACGTGATCGTGCTCGCCGGGGTGCACTTCATGGCCGAGACGGCGAAGCTGCTGAACCCCGACCGGACGGTGCTGATCCCGGATCTCGGCGCCGGCTGCTCGCTGGCCGAATCGATCACGCCGGAGGACGTGCGGGCGATGCGCCGCCGCCATCCCGGCGTGCCGGTGGTCACCTACGTCAACACCTCGGCGGCGGTGAAGGCGGAGTCCGACGTCTGCTGCACCTCGGGCAACGCCCGCAGGGTGGTCGAGTCCCTCGGCGTGCCCCGGGTCATCATGCTGCCCGACGAGTACCTCGCCCGCAACGTCGCCGCCGAGACCGAGGTCGAGATCATCCCCTGGCACGGCCACTGCGAGGTGCACGAGCGCTTCACCCCGGCGGAGGTGCGCGAATTGCGCGACGCCCATCCGGGCGTGGTGGTGCTCGCCCATCCCGAATGCCCGCCCGACGTGGTGGCGGAGGCCGACTTCTCCGGCTCGACGGCGGTGATGTCGGACTTCGTCGCCACCCGCCGGCCGGAGCGGGTGGTGCTGCTGACCGAGTGCTCGATGAGCGACAACGTCGCGGTCCAGCACCCGGACGTAGCGTTCATCCGCCCGTGCAACCTGTGCCCGCACATGAAGCGGATCACCCTCGGGACGATCCGGCGGGCGCTGGAGGAGGGGCGCCATCCGGTGACGATCGATCCCGCCGTCGCCGCACCGGCCCGGCGGGCGGTCGAGCGGATGCTGGCGCTGTGAGCGCGGCCCTCGACGGCCGGCCGGTGGTGGTCGGGGCCCGGTCTCGCCGGCCTCCTCACCGCCCTGACGCTGGCGCCCGAACCGGTCGTCCTGCTCGCTCCGGCGCCGGCCGGGGAGGGCGCCGCCAGCGCCTGGGCGCAGGGCGGCATCGCCGCCGCCCTCGGGCCCGGGGACGATCCCGGGCAGCACCTCGCCGACACCGTGGCCGCCGGGGACGGCCTGTGCGACCGCGACGCCGCCGCGGCGATCCTGGCGGCGGCGCCGGCGGCGGTCGCGATGCTGGAACGGCTCGGCGCGGTCTTCGACCGCGGGCCGGACGGCGCCCTGACCCTCGGGCTGGAGGCGGCCCACGGCCGCCGCCGCATCGTCCACGCCGCCGGCGCCGCCACAGGGCGGGAGATCATGCGCGCCCTCGTCGCGGCCCTCGCCCGCACCGCCCCGGTGACGGTGGTCGCCGGCGAGGCCCGCCGGCTCGTCCTGCACGACGGCGCCGTGGCCGGCCTCGTCGTCGCCGGCCCGGCCGGACCGGGCCTCCTCGCCACCGGCCGGGTCGTGCTCGCCACCGGCGGGGTCGGCGGGCTGTTCCGCGACAGCACCAACCCCGCGGGCGCCCTCGGCTCGGGGCTCGCCCTCGCGGCGCGGGCCGGGGCGGCGCTCGCCGACCCCGAGTTCGTGCAGTTCCATCCCACCGCCCTCGACACCCCGGCCCGGCCGATGGGCCTCGTCAGCGAGGCCGTGCGCGGCGAGGGCGCGGTGCTGGTGGACGAGACAGGCGCCCGCTTCCTCGCCGGGCGGCCCGGGGCGGAACTGGCGCCCCGGGACGTCGTGGCGCGCGGCGTCTGGCGCCACCTCCGGGCCGGCCACCGGGTGTTCCTCGACGCGCGGGACAGGCCCGGCCGCGACTTCGCGGCGCGGTTTCCCGACCTCGACGCGCTGTGCCGGCGCGCCGGGATCGATCCCGCGCGTCAGCCGATCCCGGTGCGGCCGGCGGCGCACTACCACATGGGCGGGATCGCGGTGGATGCGGACGGGCGCAGCACCGTGCCGGGCCTGTGGGCCTGCGGCGAGGTCGCGTCGACCGGCCTGCACGGGGCCAACCGCCTCGCCAGCAACTCGCTCGCCGAGGCGGCGGTGTGCGCCGGCCGGGTGGCGGCGAGCGTCGCCGGCGCGCCGGCGGGCCTGCGCCGTCCGCTCGCCCCGCCCGAACCCGCCCCGGCGCCGGACGCCGCGCGGGTGCGGCCGATCCTGTCGCGCGCGCTCGGCGTCGAGCGCGACGGGGACGGGCTGCGCGAGGCCGTCGCGGCCCTGCTGCCGCTGGCCGAGGCGCCCGGCCCGGCCCGCGACCCGGCGACGGTCGGGCTGATGATGGCGGTGGCGGCGCTCGGCCGGCGCGAGAGCCGCGGCGCCCATCACCGCACCGACCACCCGGAGCCCGCGCCGGCGCCCCGCCGCACGATGCTTCACCTCGACGACGCCCTCGCGGCGGCCCGCGCCGCCGACCGCCCTCTCGCCCGGAGCGCCCGAGCATGACCTTCCTGTCTCCCCTGCCGACGATCATGACCGAGCCCGTGGTGCGGGCCGCCCTGCTCGAAGACCTCGGCCGGGCCGGCGATCTCACCACCGACGCGATCGTGCCGGCCGACCACCGCAGCCGCACGGTGCTCGCCGCCCGCCAGCCGGGGATCGTGGCCGGCCTCGACCTCGCCGCCGCCGCGTTCCGGCTCATCGACCCCGCCATCGTCGTCACCGTGCTGCGCCCGGACGGCGCGGCGCTCGCCTCCGGCGACGTGCTCGCCCGGATCGAGGGGCCCTCGCGGGGCATCCTCACGGCGGAGCGCACCGCCCTCAACCTGCTGAGCCGGCTGAGCGGCATCGCCACCGCGACCGCCGCCGTGGCGACGGCGATCCGCGGCCACCGCGCGACGGTGGTCTGCACCCGCAAGACCACGCCGGGCCTGCGGGCACTGGAGAAGTACGCGGTGCGGGCCGGGGGCGGCGGCAACCACCGCTTCGGCCTCGACGACGCGGTCCTCATCAAGGACAACCACGTCGCCATCGCGGGCGGCATCCGCCCGGCGGTGGAGCGGGCCCGGGCCGGGGTCGGCCACCTCGTCAAGATCGAGGTCGAGGTCGACACCCTCGACCAGCTCGGCGAGGCCCTGGAGATCGGGGTCGACGCGGTGCTGCTCGACAACATGGGCCCGGAGAGTCTCGCCCGCGCGGTGGCGATGGTGGACGGGCGCGCGGTCACCGAGGCGTCGGGGCGCGTCACCCCCGAGTCCGCCCCCGCCGTCGCGGCGACCGGCGTCGACCTGATCTCGATCGGCTGGCTCACCCACAGCGCGCCGATCCTCGATATCGGGCTCGACCACGTCGGATGATCGGCCCGCCCGCCCGCCGTCCCCTTGCGGAACCACGGCCGGCACTGCCACCTTGTCGGTCACCCGCCTCACCGCCGCAGGAAGCCGCCGTGACCGAGATCGTCTCCCTGGACACCACCACGCCCGTCGCGCCGGGAGCCCCCGAGCGCCTCGGCGAGGCCGACCTCGCCGCCCTGCGGGCCGCGATCACCACCCTGGAGAAGCCGAGCCTCGCCGCCCGCCTCGCCGGGCTCGCCGGCGCTCCCCTCGACATGATCGGCCGCGCCCTGCCGGAGGCCGTCACCGACACCGTGGCGCAGGCGGCGGAGGGTGCGATGCGTGCCTCCCTGCGGGCGGCGCTGGCGACGCTGCCGCGGGGTGCGACCCCCGCCGACGCGGCGGTTCCGGTCCCGGCCTCGCCGTCCCTGCGCGCCCGCGCCCTCGACCTGCTCGGGCGCTACCCGCCCGGCGACCGCGGCCACAAGGCGCTCGCCGCCCTGTCGGGGGCGCTCGGCGGCGCGCTGGGAATCAGCACCCTCGCGGTCGAGCTGCCGGTCTCCACCACCCTGATGCTGCGCTCGATCGCCGAGATCGCCCAGCGCGAGGGCGAGGACCTCTCCACCCCCGAGGCGGCCTTGGCCTGCATGCAGGTCTTCGCCCTCAGCGGGCGCAGCGGGGCCGAATCGAAGGCGGTCGAGAGCGGCTACTTCGCGGTGCGCGCGGCTCTGGCCCACGCGATGTCGGACGCCGCCCGCTACGCCGCCGGCCGGGGCCTGCTCGACGAGAGCGCCCCGGCGCTCGCCCGCTTCGCCGCCCAGATCGCCGCCCGCTTCGGCCTCGTCGTGTCGCAGAAGGCGGCGGCGCAGGCGGTGCCGGTGGTGGGCGCCCTCGGCGGCGCCGCGGTCAACACCGCGTTCATGGATCACTTCCAGTCGCTCGCCCGTGCCCACTTCACCGTCCGCCGGCTGGAGCGGCGCTACGGCAGGGAGACGGTGCGCGCCGCCTACGAGGCCGAGCGGGCGGCGCTCGGCCTCGCCCCGGAGTCCGGTCGGGCGGCGGCCTGACGTTCGGCCACTGCCCGACCCCGGGCTCGCGGCCCGGCCCTCAGCCGTAGCGGCGCCGGAGCAGGGCGTGGACCAGCCGGGCCGTCTGGACCTCGCCCCCCTCGGGCCGCCCGGGCTTGGTGGACGGGTTCCAGCCGTAGAGGTCGAGATGGGCGTGGGCCTTCGCCCTGGCGGCGAAGCGGCGCAGGAACAGCGCCGCGGTGACCGCCCCGGCGAACGGCCCGCCCGAGACGTGGTTGATGTCGGCGATCTTCGAATCGAGCATCGACCGGTACGGCGCCCAGAGCGGCAGCCGCCACACCGGGTCGGCGACCGCCGCCCCGGCCTCGGCCATCTCGGCCGCCAGGGCGTCGTCCTCGGTGAACAGGGCCGGCAAGTCGGGACCGAGCGCGGTGCGGGCCGCGCCGGTGAGGGTGGCGAAGTCGATCAGCAGCTCGGGCGCCTCCTCGTCGGCGAGGCTCAGCGCGTCGGCGAGGATCAGCCGGCCCTCGGCGTCGGTGTTGCCGATCTCGACGGTGAGGCCCTGTCGGCTGCGCAGGACGTCGCCGGGGCGGAAGGCCGCGCCCGAGATCGCGTTCTCGACCGTCGGGATCAGGAGCCGCAGGCGCACGGGCAGCCCGGCGCCCATCACCATCTCGGCGGCGGCGAGCGCGACCGCGGCGCCGGCCATGTCCTTCTTCATCAGCAGCATCGCGGAGGACGGCTTGATGTCGAGGCCGCCGGTGTCGAAGGACACGCCCTTCCCGACCAGGGTGACCCGGGGGGCGTCCGGCGGCCCCCAGGTGACGTCGACGAGGCGCGGCGCCCGGTCCGAGGCCCGGCCGACCGCGGCGATCATCGGGAATCCCGCGGCGAGGTCGTCGCCGATCGTCACCGTGCAGGCGCCGCCGTACCGTGCGGCGAGGGCCTGGGCCGCGGCGGCGATCTCCGCCGGGCCGAGATCGTTGGCCGGCGTGTTGACGAGGTCGCGCCCGGCGGCGACCGCCGCCGCGACGCGGCCGATCTCGCCGACGTCGACTCCCTCGGGCGCCGCGAGGCGAGCCTCGGGTGCCGGGCGGTCGCGGTAGCGGCCGAACCGGTAGCCGGTGAGGCACCAGGACAGGGCGGCGAGGGCCGGGTCGGCGAGCGCCCCGGCTAAGCGGTAGCTGCCGGCGGGAAGCAGGTCGGCGAGCTTGCCGGGGCCGAACGGGCCTGCCGCCGGATCGAGCCCGTACAGCACCCCGTGCAGACCTCCGGCCCCCGGCAGGAGACAGAGCTGACCGGGCTTGGCCGCGAAGCCGCTCGCCCGCGCGAAGTCCGCGGCCGGCTCGGGCAGGTCGCCGGACAGGGCCGGCCACGTTCCGGCATCGACGCACCAGACCGGAATCGCGGAGGACGCATCGGCAGGGAGGAGAAGGGTCACGCTGACTTCCCGATTCTCAGTGTCGTTCGCCCGGGACCAGCCGCCGCGGCGGCACGCGGCGGGCCGGGTCCCGGCCCGGCGCCGGCAAACCTATGCAGACCCCGGCGCCGCCGCCAGAGCCGGCGGCCGGGTCACGAGGCCCTGCGGCGGCCGAGACGCGCGAGGATCGGATCGAACAGGGTCGAGCGCGACCGCTTGGCCTCGGCCCGTCCGGTGACCACCGCGGCGAGGTCGGCGATGATCTCGGTCGCCTTGCCGCCGGCCTGCACCTCGGCCAGCATCTGGCCGTTGTTGGCCGCGGTGCCGAACAGGGCCGGGTCGAACGGCACCACGGCGGCGCCCGGAACCTCCAGGGCACGGATGAACTCCGCCGCCGCGATCTCCGGCCGCTTGGGCATGCCGACCTGGTTCAGCACCAGCCGCGCCTGGCGGTCGTTCGGCCGCGCCTGCCGCAGGAGGTCGAACAGGTTGCGGGCGTTGCGCAGCGAGGCGAGTTCCGGCGCGGCGACCACCACGATCTCGTCGGCGCCGATGAGGATGCGCCGGCTCCAGGCCGACCAGAGATGCGGCACGTCGAGGACGATGCACGGCACCGTCGCCCGCAGGATCTCGATCACGCCGTCGAAGGCCGCCTCGGAGAAGTCGGTGGTCCGGTCGAGGGTCGCGGGCGCGGCGAGCAGGCTGAGGTTGTCGGTGCATTTCGACAGGATCCGGTCGACGAAGTTCGCGTCGATGCGCTCGGGCGCGAACACCGCCTCGGCGATGCCCTGCGGCGGGTCCTGGTTGAAGTTGAGGCTGGCCGTCCCGAAGGCGACGTCGAGGTCCGCGATCACCGTCGAGGTGCCGAAATCCCGGGCGATCGACCAGGACAGGTTGTGCGCGATCGTCGAGGCGCCGGCACCGCCCTTGGCCCCGACCACCGCGATCGTCCGCCCGAGGGGCTCGGCGCCGGGCTCGCTGAACAGTTCCGAGATCGCCGCGATGGTGCCGACCGCGTCGATCGGCGCGATGAGGTACTCGCTCACGCCGCGGCGGATGAACTCGCGGTACAGCAGCACGTCGTTGACGTGGCCGATCAGCACCACCTTGGTGCCGGCGTCGCAGACCTCGGCGAGACGGTCGAGATGCGTCAGCGGGCTGACCTTGCCGTTGGCCATCTCGATGATGATGACGTTCGGGGTCGGGGCGCCGCGATAGGCCTCGATGGCGGCGTTGGCGCCGCCCATCTGCACCTTCACCTGCGCCTTCTGCATCCGCCGGTCGCCGATGGTGCTCTCGATCACCGCGGCGACGTCGGGCGTTTCGCAGAAAGCCTGGATGGTGATGCGCGGAACCGGCGCGATGATCCGGTCACCGGTCTCTGACATGTCGGCCATGGCTCGCTCGCGACTCACGCCCTCATTGCATCCAGCGGACCTGCCCGAGGCGACCGCCGCCCGTCGCGACATCCGCGCGCTCGCTCCGCATCCGGATCCCGCTCGGGCGCGTGGGGTCGCACCCCGCCGCGCGGGCCCGGCGGTGCGATGCCCCGGCCCGGGTCCGGGCTTCGCATCATCGCGCCACCTGCGACATCACGCTGACGCGTCCATCCTGCGTCCAAGTGGTTGACGGATCCTTTCCGGGGCGCGGGTCCCCCGTCCGGGCGAGGGCATCGATCCGGGTCGCACGGGTGATGCAGCCGGGCCGGCCATGCGCCTCGCGGCCACCGTCGAAGCCGGCCGCCGCGGCACCGGGGTCCCGGATGCGCATCCCGCAGCCCTCCGCGGCCTCGGCCTGCACCGGCTGGAAGCTCAGACGGACCGGGGCCGCGACGGCGGCATCGTCGACCGGGTAGGGGGCGACCACGATCTCCCGCGGGGACACACCGCGGCCGGCCGCGTGCGCCCGCACCGATTCCGTCGTGCGCGCCACCGCCGGTCCCGGAACCCGGGAGCCGCTCGGCACCGCGACGACCAGCACGCCGCGGCCGTGATGGCGATAGGCGGTCAGGAAAGCGTCGACGCCGCCGGCCCGCCGCGGGTCGATGCGGCCGGTGCCGGTCACGGCCACGTCGAAGGTGCGCGGTCTGTCGGTGAGTACGAGCGGGGTGCGGCCGGCGACGCCCGCCGGGGTGATCGAGCCTGTCGCGGTGCGGTCGGCGCTGGCGCAGGCGGCCAGATTCAGCGCGAGGCAGACGGCCGCCGCGAGGCGCGCCGCCCCGGGGAGCGGCAGGGGAGGAGCGGGACGGGGCCGGATCGTCCTCGCGCCCGCGGACGACGCCGACCCGGCGGCGGGAGGCCCGCCCCGGGCAGCATTCCATCGGCCGCGGGCGGCCGGTGCCGTGACGGGGCCGGGGCGACCGGAGGTCGGAACGGCGGGGCCGACGGGAAACAGGCGAGAGGACGTCATGACCGGACCGGGCGCGGCATCGGCACCGTGCCCACCGCCCGGGGGAATCCAGCAGCGAAACCTCAACTTGAGGTTAACAATTCGCTGATACGGTTTTTGAACGATCCGTTCAGAAACCGTATCCTCAGCCCGCGCGGTGGAGCCGAAGGCTCCACGCACCTGAGCGAAGTCGAAATCCGCATCGCGAAAGCGATCCCGCAGGGATCGCCTGAAGCGATCAGTCGGATTTCGTATGATACGGTTTTTGAACGATGAGTTCGAAAACCGTATCCTCAGCCCGCGCGGCGGAGCCTTGCTCCGCATGCGTGAGCGAAGCCGGTCCGTCATGCCGACGGTCATCGGAAATGACCTGTGGTTCTGTTCTCGAATCGTCACCGAGCCTTCGACGTGAGGCCGAAAATTCGAGTCGGTTCAACGGCCCGGCGCGTCGGCATCCTGGGCCGTCGGCATCAGGTCCCGAGGGCGAGCCGCCACAGGGGCGCGGAGGGGCACACGGCGAGGGCGGCGGCCGCCAGCGCGATGCCGTAGGGCACGCCGGTCCTGCGGTCGTGAAGGTGGAGAGCCCACGGCCAGGCCGCGGCGAAAGCGGGGAGGGGCTGCGCGCGCAGGTACAGGAGCGCGAGGGTCAGCCCCCCGCCGACGAGCGACGCCACGAGCAGGTAGTCGAGCAGCGACCCGAAGCCGAGCCAGAGCGCCGTCGCCGCCGCGAGCTTCGCATCGCCCCCGCCGACCGCGCCGACGGTGAACAGACCGAAGGCGACCGACAGGACGAGAGCGCCCGCCCCGAGATGCGACGCGATCTCGGCCCCTCCGAGATCGCCCGCCGCCGCGACGACGGCGAAGGCCGCCGCCAGCGCGATGTTGAGCCGGTTCGGGATCGTCATCGTCAGGAGGTCGCTCGCCGCGGCACAGGCCATGAGGAGCGGAAACACCGCGAGCAGGAGGAAGGTGGCCATCCCTGGAGATCCGGCCGACGCGGCAGGCGGGCCGCGCGGCGGCCGCCCGCACCGTCATGGTGCGTTGCGGCTACTTGCTGACGCTGGTGGCGACGTTCTGGACAGTCCTGGAAATGCTGTCGTTCAGGGTGCTCGCCGCGGTGATCAGAGCCACGGCGACCAGAATCGCGAGCAGACCGTACTCGATCGCGGTGGCGCCGGACTCGTCCCGAGCGAAACGCTTGAGAATGGTGGCCATGGACCGTCGTTCCTCGGCTTGATGATCCTGCAAGTCCGTCGACCTTGTTCGATCCGGTCGATCGGCGTGGACGCACCCTATTCTGTCCCTGTTGCGCCCGGGTTAAAACGATCGGTGGATGAGACGATCGAACGCCGGTCGTCCGCGAGCGTCAACGGATTCCTTCTCTTGGCGGCGGCCTCTCGGCGGCGGAGGTCTCCAGTCGCCGAAGATGGCGGGCCGGAACCGCCGGCAGGGCGTCTCCGGCGGATGCAACATCTTGACTTCGGTGCCCCGGCCCTCTAACCCGCCCCATCCCGAGGTTGATGCCTCACGCCAAGCCGACCGGCCCGAGAGGCTGGAGGTCAACGCCCGACAGCGCGATGCGCCCTCGGGCGCGTCCGGCGTTGAGCGGATGCCTCACGACCCGGCGGTGATCGGCCGCCATCAGGACGACCGGATGAATGGCCAGGACCCCGCGCGGTTGCGCATCGAGGACGCGGTGAACCAGACCTGCCCGTGGTCGGGCAAGCCGGTCTCCGCCGATTCGCTGGCGCTCTACAACGGCGCCGTGGTCGGCTTCTGCAATCCGGGCTGCCGGGACAAGTTCGAGCAGGCGGTGCGGCACTTCGAGGACGCGCTCCAGGCGCGCCGGGCCGCGACCGCCGGCAACGACGAGTAGGCGAACGGGAGACGACAGCCATGTTCGAAGGTCTCTCCGACCGCCTGTCCGGCATCCTGTCCGGGCTCACCCGCCGCGGCGCCCTGACCGAGGCCGACGTGACGGCCGCCCTGCGCGAGGTGCGCCGCGCCCTGCTCGAGGCCGACGTCGCCCTCGAAGTGGTGCGCGACTTCTCCGAGAAGGTGAAGGAGCAGGCGGTCGGCGCCGTCGTGCTGAAGTCGGTGACGCCCGGCCAGATGGTCGTGAAGATCGTCAACGATCAGCTCGTGGCGATGCTCGGCTCCTCGGCCGAGATCATCGACCTCAACGCCCCGGCGCCGGTCGGCATCCTGATGGTCGGCCTCCAGGGCTCGGGCAAGACCACCACCACCGCCAAGATCGCCCGCCGCCTGTCCCAGCGCGACAAGCGCCGGGTGCTGCTCGCCTCCCTCGACACCCGCCGCCCGGCGGCGATGGAGCAGCTCGCGGTGCTCGGCCAGCAGGTCGGCGTCGACACCCTGCCGATCATCGCCGGCCAGACCGCGGTTCAGATCGCCAGACGCGCCATGGAAGCCGCCCGCCTCGGCGGCTTCGACGTGGTGATGCTCGACACCGCCGGCCGCGTCACCCTCGACGAGGCGCTGATGCAGGAGGCCGCCGAGGTCAAGGCGGCGACCCGCCCGCACGAGGTGCTGCTCGTCGCCGACGCGCTGACCGGCCAGGACGCGGTCAACACCGCCCGCGCCTTCGACGCGCGGCTCGGCGTCACCGGCATCGTGCTCACCCGCATGGACGGCGACGCCCGCGGCGGCGCGGCCCTGTCGATGCGCGCCGTCACCGGCAAGCCGATCAAGCTCGTCGGCACCGGCGAGAAGGTCGACGCCCTCGAGGAGTTCCATCCCGACCGCGTCGCCAACCGCATCCTCGGCATGGGCGACATCGTCTCGCTCGTCGAGCGGGCGGCCGAGACGATCGATCACGAGCAGGCTCTCCGCGCCGCGGAGAAGATGCGCAAGGGCAAGTTCGACCTCGACGACCTGTCGATGCAGCTCGCCCAGATGGAGAAGATGGGCGGCATCGGCGGCCTGATGGGCATGCTGCCCGGCATGGGCCAGATCAAGAAGCAGGTCGAGGGCGCCAACCTCGACGAAAAGATGTTCAAGCGCCAGCGCGCCATCATCTCGTCGATGACGCCTGGCGAGCGCAAGAATCCCGACCTGCTCAAGGCGTCGCGCAAGAAGCGCGTCGCCAGGGGCGCCGGCGTCGACGTCGCGGAGATCAACAAGCTCCTCAAGATGCACCGCACCATGGCCGACATGATGAAGGCGATGGGGCAGGGCAAGCGCGGCATCGGTCAGGCGCTCGGCAACATGTTCGGGCTCGGCGGCGGCGGGCTCGGGCAGATGGGCAAGATGATGGGCGGCGGGATGCCGGGTGGCATGCCCGAGCCGACGCCCGAGCAGATCGCCGCGCTGGAGAAGCAGTTCGGCGGCAAGCTGCCGCCGATGCCGCCGAACCTCGGCGCCCCGGGCAAGATGCCGTCCCTGCCGGGCCTCGGCGGGGGCAAGCTGCCGGGCCTGCCCGGCCTCGGCGGCCTGCCGTTCGGGAAGAAGAAGTGACCGTGCCGCAGCTACCTGCCGGTCCGGGCTCCCGACGGGAGCCGACGCCATCCGTTCGGGCGAGGCCGCCGGCATAGCCGAGCCCTCCGTCCGAATCGGGATCCACCACACCTCGCAACGACATCCAGTCAGGAGACCACCATGTCGCTCAAGATCCGTCTCACCCGCGGCGGCGCCAAGAAGCGCCCGTACTACCGCATCGTCGTCGCCGACGCCCGCGCGCCGCGCGACGGCCGCTTCATCGACAAGGTCGGCGCCTACGACCCGATGAAGCCGAAGGACGATCCGGCTCGCGTCACCCTCGAGGCCGAGAAGATCCAGGCGTGGCTCGCCAAGGGCGCCCAGCCGACCGACCGCGTGCTGCGCTTCCTCGACGCCGCCGGCCTCGCCAAGCGCCCGGCCCGCAGCAACCCGAAGAAGGCCGAGCCCGGCACCAAGGCCAAGGAGCGCGCCGCCGCCCGCGCCGAGAAGGCCGGCGCCGGCGAGGACGCCGCGGCGTAAGGCACGGCACCATGGCCCGCCGGCCCGACGCCGCCTCCCGCCGCGGGGGGCCACGCCGCCCGGCGGGCCACCCGGCCGGCGACACGCCTGCCGCCGCGGGCGGAGTATCCGCCCGCCAGGACATCACCGGCAACCCGGACCTCGTGCTGCTGGGCGAGTTCGGGCGTGCCCACGGCCTCGCCGGCGAGGTGCGGCTGAAATCCTACACAGGCGATCCGGAGGCGATCGGCGGCTACGGCGTGCTGACCGGCGCCGACGGCCGTGCCGTCGAGATCCAGTCCTTGCGCCCGGCGGCCGGCGCCGCCGACATCCTGATCGCCCGGGTGAAGGGGGTCAGTGGGCGCACCGGCGCCGAATCCCTCAATCGCCTCGCCCTCTACGCCCCGCGCGAGCGCCTCGGCGCCCCGGAGGACGAGGACGAGTTCCTCACCGCCGACCTCGTCGGACTCGCGGTCCACGACCGCGACGGCACCCGGATCGGCACCGTGCGGGCGGCACCGAACTACGGCGGCGGCGACCTCCTCGACATCGTCTCGACCTCCGGCGCCTCGGCGCTGCTGCCGTTCACCCGCGCCTTCGTGCCCGAGGTCGACATCTCCGGCCGCCGGCTCACGATCGATCCGCCGGAGGATCTGTTCGCGCCGGCGGTTCCGGAACCCGAGACCGACCCGGACTGAACGCGGCGTTCATCGTCGCGCGCAGCCGCACGAGGGAGTGCGGCTCGATCCGGTTGGGTCCGCCGAAGGGCCGCTCGTGCAGGGCGACGAGGCCGAGCGTCGTCACCATCCCGACCGCGAACACCGCCATCGCGGCGATGGAGGCCCGGGGCCGTTCCATGTGGACGAGCGCGAGGGAGACCAGGGTCAGGACCGCGAGCACCAGCAGCGTGATCCACTTCGATTCATCGACGGGATTGTCGGCGAGCGTCAGCCGGTCGCCGCGGGCGCTGCGCAGGCGCATCGCCGCGTCGAGCATCGCGTTGTGGACAGCCAACCCGGCCTCGGTGCTGAGGTGCGGGTTGGCGGTCGCCCGCAGCAGCCGGTCCATCGCCTCGCCGGCGGCGGCCGAGCGGCCGGCATAGCGCATCAGCGACCATTCCTCGTCGACGACCGCGGCGACGTAGGCCGCGAGGTCGGCCCGCATCGCCGACATGTCCGGCTTCGAGGCGACGCTGAGGTCGTAGAGCGTCATCAGGCTGTCGCGTTCGAGTTGCACCGCGCGCACCGCCTGACGCTGCCGCTCCCAGGCGTCGCTCGCCACGAAGCCGGTGAGCAGCGACAGCAGCACCGAGACGACGCCGAAATAGCTCGGCACCACGCCGTCGAGGCTGCGGGCGAAGCGGCGGGTCCAGGGCGAGAACGCCGCGAGGTGCAGGACGAGGCAGACCGCCAGGAAGAAGGCCGTCAGCAGGAGGAAGATCAGCCAGACCGGCTGATCGAGCAGGAGGCCGAGCATCGGCGGAACTCTCGTGGCCGGGCGCGGGCCCGCCGGTCGCTTCTAGGCGTCAGCGGTGAGCGAAGCGTTGACCCGATCCCGCGCCCGCGCGATCACCCCGGCATGACCTCCCCCTGGCGCGCCACGATCCTCACGCTCTACCCGGAGATGTTCCCCGGTCCCCTCGGGCTGTCGCTGTCGGGCGATGCCCTGGCGCGGGGCGCCTGGAGCCTGGAGGCGCGCAACATCCGCGACCACGGCCTCGGCCGCCACCGCGCCGTGGACGACACCCCGGCCGGGGGAGGAGCCGGCATGGTGCTGCGCTGCGACGTCCTCGCCGCCGCGATCGACGCCGCCGCGGCGCCGGACGACCCGCGCCCGCGCCTGCTGATGAGCCCGCGCGGCCGGCCGCTGACCCAGAAGCGGGTGCGGGCACTCAGCGAAGGCCCCGGCGTGATCGTGGTCTGCGGCCGCTTCGAGGGCGTCGACGAGCGGGTGATCGCCGGCCGCCGCCTGGAGGAGGTCTCGATCGGCGACTACGTCCTGTCCGGCGGCGAGATCGCGGCCCTGGTGACGATCGATGCCTGCGTGCGCCTCCTGCCCGGGGTGATGGGCAAGGCGGCGTCGGGGGTCGAGGAGAGCTTCGAGGGGCCGGGGCTCGAATACCCGCACTACACCCGGCCGCGGGACTGGGAGGGACGGACGATCCCCGACGTGCTCACCGGCGGCAACCACGCCGCCATCGCCCGCTGGCGCGCCGCCGAGGCCGCCCGCCTGACGCGCGAGCGCCGCCCCGACCTGCTGGGGCGGGACGAGTCCTGACCGGGCCTGCGGGGCGGCCTAATGCCCCGCCGAGAGCGCCGCCCCCGGCTTGTCGTGGGTCGCCAGCCGCTCGACCATCGTGGCGCTGGCCTCGTTCATGCCGGTGATCTCGACCGCGACGCCGTGGTGGCGGAACTTCAGCACCACCCGGTCGAGGGCGTTGACCGCCGAGATGTCCCAGAAATGCGCGGCAGTCAGGTCGACGACCACCCGGGACAGGTCGACCTCGCGGAAGTCGAAGGCGGCGTGGAACGCCTCGGCGGTGGCGAAGAAGATCTGGCCGGAGACCCGGTAGGTGCGGGCGTCCCCGTCCCGCACCGACGCGACCGAGAAGAAGCGGGTGACCTTGTGGGCGAAGAACAGCCCGCTCAGCACGACGCCGAACAGCACGCCCTTGGCGAGGTCGTGAGTCGCCACCACCACCGCGACGGTGCCGAGCATCACCACGCTCGAACTCCACGGGTTGGTGGCGAGCCCCCGGATCGAGCGCCACTGGAAGGTGTTGATCGACACCATGATCATCACGGCGACCAGCGCCGCCATCGGGATCCGGGCGACGTAGGGGCCGAGCACCACGATCAGGAACAGCAGGAACGCCCCCGCCCACAGGGTCGAGAGCCGGCCGCGGCCGCCCGACGAGACGTTGATGACCGACTGGCCGATCATCGCGCAGCCGGCCATGCCGCCGAGCAGGCCCGCCGCGACGTTGCCGAGGCCCTGGCCGGCGCATTCGCGGTTCTTGTTCGAGCCGGTATCGGTCATCTCGTCGAGGATCGCCGCGGTCATCAGGCTCTCCAGCAGCCCGACCATCGCCAGGGTGAGGGAGTAGGGCGCGATGATCCGCAGCGTCTCCAGGGTCGGGGGCACCTCCGGCCAGGCGAGGTGGGGCAGGGCGTCCGGCAGGGCGCCCATGTCGCCGACGGTGCGGATGTCGAGGCCGAGCGCCATCGCGAGCGCGGTCATCACCAGGATGCAGACCAGCGCCGAGGGCACCGCCCGGGTGAGCCGCGGCAACCCGTAGATGAGCGCCAAGCCCGCCGCCGTCATCGCGTAGACCACCGGGCCGCGGCCGATCAGCTCCGGCATCTGGGCGAGGAAGATCAGGATCGCCAGCGCGTTGACGAAGCCGGTCACGACGGAGCGCGAGACGAAGCGCATCAGGTTGCCGAGCCGCAGCAGCCCGGCCGCGATCTGGATCAGGCCGGTGAGGATCGTGGCCGCGAACAGGTAGGCGACGCCGTGCTCCTTGACGAGCGTCACCATCACCAGCGCCATCGCGCCGGTCGCCGCCGAGATCATCGCCGGGCGCCCGCCCACGAAGGCGGTGACGACCGCGATGCAGAACGAGGCGTAGAGGCCGAGCTTCGGGTCGACGCCGGCGATGATCGAGAACGCGATCGCCTCCGGGATCAGCGCCAGGGCGACGACGGTGCCGGCCAGGAGTTCACGGGTGACGTTCGGAGCCCATTCGCTCCGCAGGCGGATCAGGTTCATCGGGAATGCTCGCAACGTCCCGGCGCACGCGGCCGGGGAGGGGCTGCCGCAGGCGGGCGGGCAGCCGGGGAATGGCGTGGGGAACGACGGGAGAGCGGGCGGCTACGGCGGCGTCGGCCGGGCGGCGTGGCGGGCTCGATCCTGCGTCATCCGCTACCCCATAGGCGCATTGTTATTGCGATGCAACACAGGCAGGCGGCCGGATCGCTTGACCCCCGCTCTCCCCTCGGTCATGCCCGGCGGCTCCCGCAGGCAAGCGGGCTTCCATCGCGACGGATGGCCCACACCATGACGACCCGGCCCGAGGCGCGCCCGCGCGTGCCGCACTTCTCCTCCGGCCCCTGCGCCAAGCGCCCCGGCTGGACCCCCGCCGCCCTCGGCGACGCCGCGCTCGGCCGCTCGCACCGCGCCAGGCTCGGCAAGGGCAAGCTGAAGGAGGCGATCGACCTCACCCGGGCGGTGCTGGAGGTGCCGGACGACTACCGCATCGGCATCGTGCCGGCCTCGGATACCGGCGCGGTCGAGATGGCGATGTGGTCGCTGCTCGGGCCGCGGCCGGTCGAGATGCTGGCCTGGGAATCCTTCGGCGAGACCTGGGTCACCGACGCGGTCAAGCAGTTGCGGCTCGACGCCCGCGTCACCACCGCCCCCTACGGCCGGCTGCCCGACCTGTCGGCTGTCGACACGAAGACCCGCGACTTGGTGTTCACCTGGAACGGCACCACGTCCGGCGTGCGGGTGCCGGATGCCGGCTGGATCGCCGCCGACCGCGAGGGGCTGACCCTGTGCGACGCCACCTCGGCGGCCTTCGCCCAGCAGCTCGACTGGCCGAAGCTCGATGTCGTGACCTTCTCCTGGCAGAAGGCGCTCGGCGGCGAGGCGGCCCACGGCATGCTGGTGCTCTCGCCCCGGGCGGTCGCCCGGCTGGAGAGCTATTCCCCGCCCTGGCCGATGCCGAAGCTGTTCCGCCTGACCAAGGGCGGCAAGCTGATCGAGGGCATCTTCGAGGGCGAGACCATCAACACCCCGTCGATGCTGGCGGTCGAGGACTATCTCGACGCGCTGCGCTGGGGGCAGGCGGCCGGCGGGCTCGCCGGCCTGTGCGCCCGCGCCGATGCCAATGCCCGGGTGATCGGCGACTGGGTCGCCCGCACCCCATGGATCGGCAACCTCGCGCAGGATCCGGCGACCGCCTCGAACACCAGCGTCTGCCTCGTCGTCACCGATCCCGACGTGACCGCGAAGGGGCCGGAGGCCGGCGCGGCGGTCGCCAAGGGCATCGCCATCACCCTGGAGCGCGAGGGCGTCGCCCACGACATCGGTTCGTACCGCGACGCCCCGCCCGGCCTGCGGATCTGGTGCGGCGCCACCGTCGAGACCGCCGACCTGGAGGCCCTGACGCCGTGGCTCGACTGGGCCTTCGCGCAGGAGAAGGCGCGGCTGGCCGCCCGCGCGGCGTGAGGCCCGCCCGGCCCGGGACGGTCCCGGGCCGAGGGCCTTCAGGATTTCCTTAACCATGATCGAAGCAGTCTGAGACCCACGCCGACGGGCCGCATCTCCCGCGTCCCGTGCCGTCCGGGTGCCCATGTTCCTGTTCACCACGCCGACCCCGCGGGAGACCGCGCCGCGAACCGGCGCCGCGGGAAGCCCGGTGGTCGAGGCGATCCGGCAGGGGGCGGAGAAGACCGGCATCGGCTTCGACTATCTCCTCGCCACCGCCAAGCGCGAATCCGGCCTCGATCCGGCGGCGAGGGCCGGCACCTCCTCGGCGACCGGGCTGTTCCAGTTCATCGAGCAGACCTGGCTCGGCGTGCTCAAGCAGGACGGGGCGGAACTCGGGCTCGGCGCCTACGCCGAGGCGATCACCGCCAGGCCGCAGGGCGGCTACACCGTGAGCGACCCGGCCGCCCGGCAGGCGATCCTCGACCTGCGCCAGGACCCGCAGGCCGCCGCCGCGATGGCCGGCGCCCTGACCCGGCGCAACCACGAGGCGCTGAGCGCCGAACTCGGCCGCGAGCCGACCGCCGGCGACCTCTACGCCGCCCACGTGCTCGGCACCCGCGGGGCGGCGGCGCTGATCCGTTCGGCGCAGTTCACTCCCGCCCGTGCCGCCGCCGCCGACCTGCCGGAAGCGGCCGGGGCGAATCGCAGCATCTTCTACGACCGCGCCGGCCGTGCCCGCGGCTCGGCCGAGGTCTACGCGCTGCTCGCCACCAGTCAGGCCGCCGCGCCGCCGCCGGCGAGCGCCGCCGCGGCGGCGGCGGAGGGCCCCACCGCCTACACCGCCGAGGCCGGATCGGGCCTGCGCTCGCTGTTCCAGACCGATGCCCGCCGCGGCCCGATCTCGGACGGCGTCGCCCGCCTGTGGCGCAGCCGCTCCGCCGATGGCGGGGCCGGAGCGCAGGCGGCGGGCGGGCCGGGCTACTTCCCGCGGTCGGACGGCGTCGAGGCCGCCGCCGTGGTGGCCGAGGCGGGGGCGGCGACGGCGATTGCGGCGCCCGCCCGCGTCGCCGCGACACCGGCGATGACGAGCGCGCCGCTGCCGCCGGCCCGGCCGGCGGAGTTCGGCGGCGCCGGCCGGGCGGTCCCGCTCGATCTCGCCGCCTATCGCCCGCCCGCCGCCCGCCGCTGAACGCATCCCCGGGAGCCCTGCCGATGACGATCCGTCAGTCCGTGCCGCGGATCCGCCGCGACCCCGCCGGCCGGCGAGCCGGGGCCGCCGCGGCCCTCGCGCGGGCCTGCCTCTCCGCGAGCCTGCCGGACGGCGCCCGCCGGGAGGCCGTCACCGCCCTGCTGGCGCTCGTCGACGATCCCTCGCCCCTGGTGCGCCGGGCCCTCGCCGAAGCCTGCGCCGACGCGGCCGGGGCGCCGCGCCCGCTGGTGGTCGCCCTCGCCCGGGACCGGCCCGAGATCGCCGCCCCGGTGCTGGCGCGCTCGCCCGTGCTGACCGACACCGACCTCGTCGATTGCGCGGCGATCGGGGACGAGGCGGCCCGGGTCGCCATCGCCGGCCGGCCCCACCTGTCGCCGATGCTGTGCGGGGCGCTGGCGGAGATCGCCGGCGCGGCGGCACTCGCCCGTCTCGCCGCCAATCCCGGCGCCGGAATCCCCCGCGGCAGCCTGCTGCGCCTCGTCGCCCGCCACGGCGGCGACGCCCGCCTGCGGGAGGCCCTGCTCGCCCGTCCCGGCCTGCCCCTCGACGTGCGGCACGCGGTGACGGCGCGGCTCGCCGATTCGCTGTCGGACTTCGTCGTCGGCCGCGGCTGGCTCTCGCCGGAGCGCGGCGCCCGGGTGACACGCGAGGCGCGGGAGCGCACGACGCTCGGCCTCGCCGAGGGGGCCGAACGCCACGACCTGCGCCGGCTGGTCGAGCACCTGCGCCGCAACGGCCAGCTCACCGCCGGCCTGATCCTGCGGGCGCTGCTATCGCGGCGGATCGCCTTCGCCGAGGTGGCGTTGTCGGACCTGTCCGGCCTGACGCCGGAGCGCACCGCCGGGCTGATGCACGACGCCCGGGGCGGCTTTGCGACGCTCTACCACCGCGCCGGCCTGCCCGGAGCGCTGCAACCGGCCTTCGCCGCGGCCCTCTCCGCGTGGCGCGAGGGAGCCCGCGGCCACGCCCCCGGTGGCCCGGCGCCGTCGCGGCGGATGATCGAGCGGGCGCTGACCGCCTGCGAGGCGACGCCCGACGCCGAGAGCCGTGCGCTGATGGCGCTCCTCGACCGCGTCGGAGCCGAGGCGGCCGGGGAGGGGGCGCACCCCGCCCGGATGCCGCTGGCCGCGTGAGGCACCTCTCCCGGGCGAGGCACCTCTCCCGTGCGGGGCACCTCTCCCGCGCGAGGCATCCGCCATCGCACCATGGCACGGGAACCCTGTACGCCCAGGCCCGGCTCCCTATGTCCGGGGCATGGCCGGACGATCCTTCCCGCGCATGCCAGCCCCGAACGGCCCGAACCGCGGGATCGCGCCGGCATGACCAGCGCGGTCGTCGTCGGCGCCTCCGGCGGGATCGGCCGCGCCCTGGTCGCCGCGATCGCGGCGCGCGGCGACCACGCTCCCGTCTTCGCCCTCTCGCGCTCGGGCGCGACCCATCCGGCTCCGATCCTGTCCGTGCCGGCCGACGTCACCGACGAGGCCTCGATCGCCGCCGCCGCCGGCACGATCGCGCGGGCCGGGCCGGTCGGGCTCGTCGTCGTCGCGACCGGCCTGCTCCACCGCGGCGGCCTCGCGCCCGAGAAGGCGCTGCGCGCCCTCGACCCGGCCGCGATGGCCGAGCTGTTCGCGGTCAACGCGATCGGCCCGGCCCTCGTCGCCAAGCACCTCGTGCCGCTGCTGCTCCGGTCGGGGCGGGCCGTGTTCGCCGCCCTGTCGGCGCGGGTCGGCTCGATCGAGGACAACCGCCTGGGCGGCTGGTACTCGTACCGGGCCTCGAAGGCGGCCCTGAACCAGATCCTGCGCACCCTCGCCATCGAGGTCGCCCGGACGCGGCCGGACGCGATCGTGGCCGGCCTGCATCCCGGCACGGTCGGGACCGGCCTGTCGCGGCCGTTCCGGCCCGATGCGGACGCGCCGGGCGTGCTGCGTCCCGACGAGAGCGCCGCGCATCTCCTGCGAGTGCTCGACGGTTTGCGGCGCACCGACACGGGCGGGGTGTTCGCGTGGGACGGGCAGCGCATCCCGTCCTGAGATGTGGCAAAGGTCGGCGGGCGAGGCCGCCGGAAACGAGGGAAGCCTGTGAGCATCGGACTGATCGCCCTTCTCGACGACGTCGCGGCCCTGGCCAAGGTGGCGGCAGCCTCCCTCGACGACGTCGCCGGGCAGGCCGCGAGGGCGGGTGCCAAGGCCGCAGGCGTCGTCATCGACGACGCCGCGGTGACGCCGCGCTACGTGGTCGGCTTCGCCGCCGAGCGCGAATTGCCGATCATCGGCCGCATCGCCGCCGGGTCGCTGCGCAACAAGCTGCTGTTCCTGCTCCCGGGCGCCCTGGCGCTCGGCGCCTTCGCGCCCTGGGCGATCACGCCGCTGCTGATGCTCGGCGGCGCCTACCTCTGCTACGAGGGCGCCGAGAAGGTCTATGAATCGCTGTTTCCCCACAACGCCCACGCCCACGAGGCGGCGGTCGAGGCAGGCGCCGCCGACGCCCAGGCCCTCGAGGACCGCCGCGTGGCGAGCGCGATCAAGACCGACTTCATCCTCTCGGCCGAGATCATGGCGATCACCCTCGCCGCCCTGCCGGAGGGCAGCGTCTGGACCCGGGCGGCCGTGCTGGCGATCGTCGCGGTCGGGATCACGGTCGCGGTCTACGGCGTCGTCGCGCTGATCGTGAAGGCGGATGATGCCGGCGTCGCCCTGGCCCGCAACCAGTCCGACTCGGCGTTCGGAAGCGCCGTCCGCGGGCTCGGGCGGGCGCTGGTCAAGGGTATGCCCGGCTTCCTGAAGCTGCTCGCGATCGTCGGCACCGCGGCGATGATCTGGGTCGGCGGCGGCATCCTGGTGCACGGGCTCGAAACCTACGGCCTGCCGGAACTCGGCCACGCCATCCACGCCGCCGGCGCGGCGGCCGCCCGCGCGGTGCCGGCGATCGGCGGGGCCGTGGAATGGCTCGTCACCGCCGCCGCCTCGGGCCTCGTCGGCCTCATCGTCGGCGCCCTGCTCATCCCGGCGACGAGCTACTTTCTCGCGCCGGCGTGGCGCGGCCTCTCCCGCCTGCGCCCGAGCGCGGCGTGAGGAGCCGGCCGCGCCCGGCACCACCATCCCTCACACCGGCGAGGCGCCCGTGACGTCCAGCGACCGTTCCCTCGCCATCGCGGTGCTGCCCGGCGACGGCATCGGCCGCGAGGTCATGGCGGCCTGCCTCGACCTCCTCGCCGCCGCCGAGGCGGCCTCCGGGGGGCCCTCGCTGCGGCTCGCCCGCCACGAGGCCGGCGCGCAGCACTACCAGGAGACCGGCGACGCCCTGCCGGCCGCCACCCTGGAGGCCTGCCGCCGCGCCGACGCGATCCTGTTCGGCGCGATGGGGTGGCCCGGCGTGAGCTTCGCGGACGGAACCGAGATCATCCCGCAGCTCGACCTGCGGATGGCGTTCGACCTCTATGCCGGCGTGAGGCCGATCCGCTGGTTTCCGGGCCTGCCGCAGGTGCTGAGCGACGAGCGCGCCCGGGGGATCGACTTCGTGCTGGTGCGCGAGCAGACCGAGGGGCTGTTCCACGCCCGCGGCCGCGGCGTGGTGATCGACGACCGCGAGGCCGACGACACGATGCGGATCACCCGGGCGGGCACGGCGCGCGTCAGCGCGTTCGCGTTCGGCCTCGCCGGGCAGCGCCGGGCGCGGCGCGGCGGCGCCCGGGTCACCTGCGTCGACAAGGCCAACGTGTTCACCTCGATGGCGTTCTTCCGCAAGGTGTTCGACGAGGTCGCGGCGAAGCATCCGGGGATCGGAGCCGACCACGCCCATGTCGACGCCATGGCGCTCACGATGGTGAAGAAGCCCTGGACCCTCGACGTGATGGTGACCGAGAACATGTTCGGCGACATCCTGTCGGACCTCGCCGCCGGCCTCGTCGGCGGGATGGGGATGGCGCCCTCGGCCGATATCGGCGACCGCCACGCCCTGTTCCAGCCGGCGCACGGCACCGCCCCCGACATCGCCGGGCAGGGCAAGGCCAACCCCTGCGCGATGTTCCTCTCCGCCGCGATGATGCTGGACTGGCTCGCCGTGCGCCACGACGAGCCGGCGCTCGAGGTGCGGGCGCGCCTGATCGAGGCCGCCATCGAGGCCGCGCTCGGGTCGGGCACCGTCCCGATGGAACTCGGCGGCTGCGCCGGCTGCGCCGAGATGACCCGCGCCGTGATCGCGGCGCTCCCGGCCGTGATCGGGAGGGTCGCCTGATGCCGCACGAGACCGGGTTCGTCGTCGCGGTGACCTTCGTGCCTCGGCAGAGTTGCCCCGCGCGACGCGGCCTGGAGCCGCGGAACGCCGGAGAGACCTGACTTTTCGGGCCGGGCCTCCTGCGATCGGCGGCGCCCGCCCTCGTACGGATTCCGATTGATCGCTCGGCGACTGCGTTGCAGTCGCTTTCGCGATGCGGAAACCGGCTTCGCTCATGCGTGCGGAGCAAAGCTCCGCCGCGCGGGCTGGTGATACGATCTCAGGAACTGATCGTCCGGACATCGCATCACGCGGCGGCGATCGACAGCCGGGCGCCGTGGGTCAGGGCCGGGTCGAGGTCGCGGCTTCCCTCGGGCGCCCGGAAGACGGCGGAAAACGGTCCCTCGCCCCGCGCGGCCAGGGCCGCGGCCAGATCGCCATCGGGGGTGGCCGGGCTCGCCAGCGTCACCGTGGTGCCGTCGCCGAGGGACAGGGTCGCCGTCCGGGCCGGGCTGCCCGCCACCGGAGCCTCGCGGATCGGCGCGTCGGCGCCGTGCCCGAGCAGCGCGGCGTAGCGCGCCCGCGCCGCCTCGACGTCCCGCACCGCCACCGTGACCGAGGCGATGCCGGTGACGCCGTTCGGGTGGACCCGCACCTCGCCCTCCTGCACCCGCAGGGCGCGCGGGGTGACGTCGCCGCACAGGAACGGCACGTCCGAACCCGGCGACCGGGCGGTCTTCCAGTCGAGCCGGGCGCCGTCCGGACGATGGCGCCCGCCGGGAACCGGGTCGGCGATGTCGAGCCCGCGGCCCTGCGCGGCGGCGACCACCGCGTCGGTGTCGCCGGGCAGGAGCGCGTGGTCGAGGAAGCCCTCGCCGGCGCGGTGAAAGACCTCCGACCAGCGGTCGTCGGGATTGGGCCGCCGGAACGCGATCAGTTCGAGATAGGCGCCGTCCTGGAACACCACCAGGACGTTGTGGGTGATGCCGTTGGAATGCTCGCCGCCCCGGATCACCGTGAAGCCGAGGGCGGTGTAGTCGGCGAAGGCCCGGTCGAGGTCGGCGACCGCGATCACGAGATGGTCGAGGGTGAGCGGCATGGTGGATCGTCCTCTCATACGAAATCCGATTGATCGCTTCAGGCGATCCCTGCGGGATCGCTTCGCGATGCGGATTTCGGCTTCGCTCAGTTGCCGCGCGGGCTGGTGATACGATTTTCGGAACTGATCGTCCGAAAATCGTATCAGGCGGCGGGCGCCGCGGCGGCGTCGGTCGGGCTCCAGGCCCGGCCCGGGACCGCCTCCAGCAGTGCCCGGGTATAGGGATGGTGCGGGTCGGCGAAGACCGCGGCGGTCGGTCCGGTCTCGACCACGGCGCCGTCCTTCATCACCGCGACCCGGTCGCAGATCTGCGCCGCGACCCGCAGGTCGTGGGTGATGAACAGCATCGACAGGCCGAGCCGGTCGCGCAGGTCGTCGAGCAGGGCGAGGACCTGCGCCTGCACCGACACGTCGAGGGCCGAGACCGGCTCGTCGGCGATCAGCACCTCGGGTTCGAGGGCCAGCGCCCGGGCGAGGCCGATGCGCTGGCGCTGGCCGCCGGAGAACTCGTGCGGGAACCGGCCGACCGCCGCCGGATCGAGCCCGACCAGCGCGAACAGCTCGCGGGCGCGGGCGAGCGCCGCGGCCCGCGGGACCCCGCGCAGCACCGGCCCCTGGGCGACGAGGTCGCCGGCCCGGCGGCGCGGGTTCAGCGACGCGAACGGATCCTGGAACACCATCTGGACGCGGTGGGCCTGCTCGCGCATCGCCCGCCGGGACAGCCGCGCGAGGTCGGTGTCGCCGAGCCGGATCGTGCCCGCCTCCGGGTCGAGGAGGCGCACGATGCAGCGGGCGAGCGTCGACTTGCCCGACCCGCTCTCGCCGACGATGCCGAGCGTCGTGCCGCGGGGCAGATCGAGGGTGACGTCCCGGACCGCGTGGGTCACCCGGCCGCGACCGAACGGGCCGCCGCTGCGGTAGGTCTTCGACACCCCCGCCAGGGACAGGATCGGCGCGCCGCCTTCGCCCCGCGGCGCCCGGGGCGCCAGCGGCGGCACCGCCGCGATCAGCGCCCGGGTGTAGTCGGCTCGCGGCCGGCCCAGCACCTCGCGCGCCGGGCCGGCCTCGACGAGGCGGCCGCCCTGCATCACCGCGACCCGGTCGGCGATCTCGGCGACGACGCCGAAATCGTGGGTGATGAACAGCACGCCCATGCCGCGGCGGCGCTGGATCTCGCGGATCAGCGCGAGGATGCGCCCCTGGGTGGTGACGTCGAGCGCGGTCGTCGGCTCGTCGGCGATGAGCAGGGCCGGCTCCAGGGCGAGCGCCATCGCGATCATCACCCGCTGGCGCTGGCCGCCTGACAATTCGTGCGGGTAGGCGCGCAGGGCCGAATCCGGGTCCGGCAGGCGCACCTCGTCGAGCAGCGCCCGCACCCGGTCGCGGATCGCCGACCGCGACAGCCGGGTGTGGATGCGGAACACCTCGGCGATCTGGTCGCCGACCCGCCGCAGCGGGTTGAGGGCGGTCATCGGCTCCTGGAACACCATGCCGATCGCCGCGCCGCGGATCCGCCGCATCGCGGCTTCGGACTCGGCGAGGAGGTCGCGGCCCTGGAACAGGACGCGCCCGGCCTCCGGCGCCACGCCGGGCGGCAGCAGCCGCATCACCGTGCCGGCGAGCATCGACTTGCCCGACCCGCTCTCGCCGACGACGCACAGGATCTCGCCCGGCTCGACCGCGAGCGAGACGCCCGACAGCGCGTGGCTGCGGTCGGCCCCGGGCGGCAGCCGGACGGACAGGTCCTCGATGCGCAGCAGCGGCCCGCCGGTGACCGGTTTCGTCATGATGGCAGCGTCCGCCGCAGGCGCGGGTTGAGGGCGTCGTTGAGCCCCTGGCCGACGAGGGAGACGCCGAGCACGGTGAGCAGGATCGCGACGCCGGGGATCGCCGAGACGTACCATTGCGTGCGCAGGACGCCGCGGCCGGCCCCGATGAGGTTGCCCCAGGAGGCGATGTTCGGGTCCGACAGGTTGAGGAAGGCGAGCGCGCTCTCCAGCAGGATCGCCACCGCCATCACCACGCTGGCATAGACGATCACCGGCGGCAGGGCGTTGGGCAGGATCTCGCGCAGGATGATCCGTGCGTCGCCCATGCCGAGCACCCGGCAGGCCTGGACGAACTCGCGGTTGCGCAGGGTGAGGAACTCGGCCCGGGTGAGCCGCGCCACCGCCGGCCACGAGACGAGGCCGATGGCGACCGTGACGGTGGTGATCTGCGAGCCGAACACCGCGACCAGCACCAGCAGCAGCAGGAAGTTCGGCAGGGTCTGGAATGCCTCGGTGACCCGCATCAGCACCTCGTCGGCGAGCCCGCCGTAGAAGCCCGCGACCGCCCCGACCGCGATGCCGATCGCGATCGCGATCGCGGTCGCGACGAGGCCGATCAGCAGCGAGACCCGGGCGCCGTAGAAGATCTGGGCGGCGATGTCGCGCCCGCTCGAATCGGTACCGAGCCACAGCCTCGGATTGGCGAACGGCCATTGCAGCGGGCGTCCGGCGAGGCTCAGCGGATCCTTCGGAAACAGGAGCGGCGCGCTGAGCGCCACCGCCAGCACGAGGACGAGCAGCACCGCACCGAGCAGCGCGGCGGGGTTGCGCAGGTAGCGCCTGACGAGCACCATCCTCAGCGCCCCGCCGCGATGCGCGGATCGAGCCGCCCGTAGACGAGGTCGACCGCGAAGTTGACCGCGATGACGAGCAGCGCCGAGACGAAGACGATGCCGAGCAGGGTGTTGAGGTCGCGCTGGACCACCGATTCGTAGGCGAGCCGGCCGAGGCCGGGCAGCGCGAACACGCTCTCGACGACGACCGAGCCGCCGAGCATCGTCCCGGCCTGGAGGCCGACCAGGGTGACCATCGGCAGCAGCGCGTTGCGCAGGGCGTGGCGCACGACGATGCCGGTCTCGCCCATGCCCTTGGCGCGGGCGGTGCGCACGAAGTCGAGGCTCATCACCTCCAGCATCGAGGCGCGCATGATGCGCAGATACGTGGCGAGGAACACAAGGGCGAGGGTGAGCGAGGGCAGGACGAGGTGGCGGGCGATGTCGAGCGCCCGGGCGAGGCCGGTGAGCCCGCCGCCGACCTCCTCGTAGCCGCCCGCCGGCAGCCAGCCGAGACGGATCGAGAACAGCACGATCCCCATCAGCCCGAACCAGAACGACGGCGTGGCGTAGAAGGCGAGGCCGAGCGTCGAGATCAGGGTGTCGGGCCAGCGGTCGAGGCGCCGCGCGGCGACGATGCCGAGCAGCGTCCCGCCGGCGAAGGAGAGCACGAGGGCGCTGCCGGCGAGGAGCAGCGTCACCGGCAGCCGCTCGGCGATGACCGTCGCCACCGGCTTGCCGTAGATCGCCGAGACGCCGAGGTCGAACCGCACGAGGCGCCAGAGGTAGCGCCCGAGCTGGGCGGTGGCCGAGAGGTCGAGCCCGTAGAACCGCCGCAGCTCGTCGGCGGTGGCGGGGTCGCCGCCGCCCATCTGCGCCATCAGCGCGTCGACGGTGTCGCCGGGCGCGAGCTGGAGCAGCAGGAACAGGCCCGCCAGGATGAGGAGGAGCGTCGGCACGCTGGCGGCGAGCCGGCGCAGGGCGAGCAGCAGGATGGTCATCGGCTCGGGCGATCCGGCGTCGGGCTCACGCGTCGATCCAGGTATCGTGCCAGTCGCCCGAGCCCCAGCGGGGCATGTTGTGGTCGCCGTGAACGCGCTTGCTCGTCGCCGACAGGAAGGTGCGCTCGGTGAGCATCCACACCGGGATCTCGTCGTTCACCGCCTTGACCCAGGTGGCGTAGAGCGCCTTGCGCCGGGCGGGATCGAGTTCGGTCGCCGCGGCGTCGACGAGGCGGTCGACCTCGTCGGACTGCCAGCCGTACTGGTTGGTCCACGGCGCGCCCTTCGGCGAGCCGGAGCGGTACCAGACCGTCGTCGAGACCGCCGGATCGCCGCGATACTGGTGCCAGCCGGTGGCGAGGTCGAAGTTCCAGTCGCGGTAGATGGTCGAGAGGGCGCCGGCGGTGTCGAGGTTCACGATCTCGACCCGGATGCCCACCGCCTGCAGCGATTGCTGGATGAAGGTGGCCAGCAGCGGCACGTCCTCGCCGTTCACGATCGGCACCAGCTTGAGCGAGAACCGGGTGCCGCCGGCGCCGCGCTTGAACCCGGCCTCGTCGAGCAGCGCCTCGGACTTCTTCGGATCGAAGCCGTAGGGCGGCGGGTTCTGCGGGTAGAACGCCGCCGAGGAGGACGGGATCGGCCCGGTCGCCGGCTTGCCGAGGCCGTACAGGAAGTTCTCGATGAAGAACGGCACGTCGACCGCGTGCGCGATGGCGCGCCGCACCCGCACGTCGGCGAGCTCCTTGCGGCGGGTGTTGAATTCCAGCGTGTTGTTGAAGGCGTTGGCCTCCAGGCCCTTGCTCGACACCGTGAAGCGGGAATCGGACTTCAGCCGGTCGAGGTCGGCGAGCGCGAGGGCGTTGTAGGTCGAGAGCTGGACCTGCCCGGTTTCGAGCGCCGCCGCCGCCGCGGCCTTGTCGAGGATGAAGCGCCAGACGATCCGGTCGAGATACGGCGTGCCCTGGCGCCAGTAGCTCGGGTTGCGCTCGGCGATCACGTACTGGCCGCGCTCGTACTGGACGAAGCGGAACGGGCCGGTGCCGACCGGCGCGGTGTTGGCCGGGTTCTCGAGGATGCTGGTGCCCTCGAAGACGTGGCGCGGGGCGACGTAGCCGAGGTCGCACAGCGCCCGCAGCAGCAGGTCGAGGGGCATCGGCCGCGAGTAGCGGAACACCGCGGTCCCGGCGTCCGGCGTGTCCACCGCGTCGAGGTAGAGCTGGAGCTGCGTGCCGTAGTTCAGGTACTTCTTCCACATCTCCATCGCGGTGAACTGCACGTCGGCGGAGGTGAAGGGCTTGCCGTCGTGCCAGCTCACGCCCTCGCGCAGGCGGAAGGCGACGGTCTTGCCGTCCGGCGCCGCCTCCCAGGCGGTGGCGAGCACCGGCACCGGCCTGCCGTCCGGGCCGAGGTCGACCAGCGGCTCCATGATCTTCGAGGTGACGACGTAGACGCCGGTCGAGGCCCGGATGGCCGGGTTCAGCACCCGCTGCTCGCCGTTGAGCTGCACCGTGAGCACGCCGCCCCGGCGCGGCGCGTCGGCGCGGGCCGGCGGCGTCCAGGCGGCGCCCAGCACCACGGCGCCTGCGGCGGAGAGGAAATCACGGCGGGTCGAGGACATCACGAGAGCCTGTTTGGAGAAGGTCCCACTCAACATCATCCGGTGGCCGCCGCGCAATGGACGAAGCTCGGCAATTTTTCGCCGAGGTCGAGAAGAAAAATCTCCGTCCGGCCGCAGCGGTGGAACCGATCCGCTCGCCGATCGCGGTGTCTCGCCGGTGACGGAAGATCGGGCATGCCATGCCCGTCCGCCCGGAGCCGTCGCGGACCGCCTGCGACGTCCTGGTGGAGTGGACCCCGGTCGCGAGCCGGCAACCAAGCCCCGATCCCGGCGTTGGCCTCGCACATTCGAATCGGGCGCGACCCGCCGCCCTTCTCACGTCGGAAACCTCACCATGCCCTTGACCATCACCGCAGCCGGATCGCGCCCGATCGAGCACATCGACATCTACTCGCCCGAGGACCGCGCCCGCTGGTGCGAGCGCCTCGGCGTCTCGGACGAGGCCCTGCGCCAGACCGTCAAGCTGATCGGATCGCGCGCCACCACCGTCGCCGCCCATCTCGGCGTCGCGCTCTGAAATCCGGCCCGGCCCCTCCCGCGCGGCCGGGACACGGGCGCGGGAGGGGCCGCGCTTCAGCCGAACTGCTCGCGCAGGATGCGCTCGTCCATGCTGTGACCGGGATCGTGCAGCATCACGAGGTCGGTGGAGCGGTCGAGGGCGGTCTCGACCCGGGCGACGCGGCGGAACTCGGTGTGGTCGGCCACCGCCGAGACCGGGCGGTACTCCGGGTCCTTCACCTCGATGCGGATCCGGGCGTGGTTCGGCAGCAGCACGCTGCCCTGGCGCCGGGGCCGGAACGCCGAGATCGGCGTGAAGGCGAGGAGCTGGGCCGAGATCGGCAGGATCGGGCCGCCGACCGAGAAGTTGTAGGCGGTCGAACCCACCGGCGTCGCGACGAGGGCGCCGTCGGCGATCAGCTCGGCCAGTCGCACCTGCCCGTCGATCGAGATCCTCAGCTTCGCCGTCTGGTGGGTCTGGCGCAGCATGTAGACCTCGTTGACCGCCCGCGCCGTGTGGGTGTGGCCGAGGACGTCGGTGGCGACCATCAGGAGCGGGTGCACGACGCTCCGCTGCGCCGCCTCGAGGCGCTCGCGCAGGTCCTCGACCTCGAACTCGTTCATCATGAACCCGACCGTACCGCGATTCATGCCGTAGATCGGCTTGCCGGTGCCCATGAAGCGGTGGAGCGCCTGGAGCATCAGCCCGTCGCCGCCGAGGCCCACCACCACGTCGGCCTCCTCGGGCGAGACGTGGTCGTAGCGGCGCATCAGCAGGTCGGCGGCCTCGCGGGCCTCCGGGCTCGGACTCGCGATGAAGGCGACCCGGTTGAAGCGCCGCGCCATGGTCGATCCCGTCCGCTGAGGGCGTCTTGACGCCGTGGCTCCCCGGCCGCCACCTCTCCCGGGCGACATCCCGGAGGCCGTCTTGGAGAGCCATAGCACGGGGCAGGCGCCTCGCGTCTACAGGGCGTGATCCGAGGCCAAGCCTGCCGGGTGAGCGCAAGGTCTGCCGGGTGGGCGCAAGTCTGCCGGGTGAGCGTCAGAAGAAGCTCGCCGGGCTGACCCAGAACCGCTCCGCCAACCGGGCGATCTGACCCCGGTTCGGCTCGCGCCGGCCGCTCGGCGCCTCGGAGACGACGTCCTGGCTGCCGACCTCGGGCAGGTCGCCCTGCCTGAGGCCGCGCTGCTCCATCAGCAGGCGCAGGATCTCGGCCGGGGGAACCTCCGGCAGGCGGTGCCGCGTCGCGTCGTGGCCGGCGATGAAGCCGCCGAGGATGTCGAGCAGCGGCGCGAGGGGATGGTCCTCGTCGCCGGCACCGGCATCGATCAGGGCGTTCATCGCCCGGACGGCCGCTTCGTAGCCGTGGTCGTCGTGGATCGGAGTCATACGACCTCCAGTCCCCATTGCAGCGGCACCATCTCGTAGCCGTCGCCCGCCCGGGCGATGTGGCCGGCGGCGGGGAACGGGGCGTGGTAGAACGCCACCGCGGCCCGCTCGGAGGCCGCCATGTCGAGGACCCGGCGGCGCGTGGCGCGGGCCTGCTCGGGGTCGATGTCGAACACCGCCGACCAGTCCGGATGGCGCACGAACAGGGCAGGGTGGTTGGTGACGTCGGACATCACGAGGAGCCGCCGCCTGCCGGATTCGAGCCAGAACGAGGTGTGTCCGGGCGTGTGGCCTGGGGTGGCGAGGGCGGTGAGGCCGGGCACCACCTCCCGGTCCGGCGCGTAGCGCTCGACCCGGCCGGCCTCCGGCCCGAGGGTGCGCTGGACCGCCGCGAAGGCGGGCTTCAGGGCCTCGGGCGGGTTGGCGAGGCGGGACGGATCCATCCAGAACGCCCACTCCGCCTCCGGCACCAGGATGCGGGCCTTGGGGTAGGCGAGGCTGCCGTCCTTGAGGCGCAGCCCGAGGATGTGGTCGGGATGGCAGTGGCTGACCACCACCGCGTCGATCCCGTCCCGGTCGATGCCCAAAGCCGCGAGCCCCTTCAGGACGCCGCCGGAACCCGGCGGGCCGCTGTCGCCGAAGCCGGCGTCGATCAGCACACGCCGGCCGCCGGTCTCGACGAGGAGCGGGGTGAAGGTGGTCGGAAAAACGTCGGTCGGCAGGAAGGCCCGGGCCATCGCCGCCTGCACCTCGGCGAAGGGCGCGTTGCGCACGAAGCCGGCATCGAGGGGCCGGCGCGCCATCCCCTCGTGCAGGGCCGTCACGGTCGCGTCGCCGACCGCGTAACGGTAGATCCCCGGCAGCCCGGCCGCGGAGGGGGCTCCGCCCGCGGCGATGCCGGGGGCGCTCGCGGCCACGGGGCCGGCAAGGATACCTCCGGCCATGAGGGTGCGGCGGCTCATCGACATGGTGGCCTCACTCCGGTGCACGCTGCGGGTGCATGATGTCCGCAGCTACCGCGGAACGCGGTGCCGGCAAGTCGCTTCGGCAAGTCGCTTCGGCAAGTCCCTTTGGCAAGTCGCTTCAGGCGGCCGACACCCGCACGGCGCGTCCGGGATCGTCGAGAACGAGTTTCATCAGGGCCCGCAGAGCGGGATCGGGGGCGATCCGGCCCTGCTCCCAGTCGCGCAGGGTGGCAACCGGAATGCCGAGAGCTTGGGCGAACAGGCCGCGCGCCAGTTCCTCGTCGGTGAGCGGTGGATTGTCGGGATCGGCCTCTGCTGCCGCGGTGATGGCCTCGTCGGTCATCGCCGCGAGGCGGGCCTCCGGGTCGTCGGTCGGAGACTGGTCCCTGTCATACGATTTCCGGTTGATCGCTCGGCGATCCCTGCGGGATCGTGGCGATTGCTGCGCAATCGCTTCGCGATGCGGAAATCGGCTTCGCTCATGCGTGCGGAGCAAAGCTCCGCCGCGCGGGCTGGTGATGCGGAATCCGGAAGATTGCTTCCGGATTCCGCATCAGGACGATATCTCACCGTGGCCGTAGCGGCGATCCTCCGAGCGGTCGGTGCGCCGGGTCGAGATGAGCTGGATGCGTCCCTTGCGGCATGTGAAGACCACCGAGAAGAGGCGTGCGTCGATCGGGCCGACCACCTTGCGGCGTTCCTCGCCATCGGCTCCGCGGGATACATCGAACTCGATGAGGTCCGGATCGTCGAAGACGCGGACCTCGACATAGGAGATGCCGTGACGAGCCAAGTTGGCGGCGGCCTCGCCCTCATCCCACTCGAACTCCGGCCCCCTCCATCAGGCCAGACTATGCCGGCCGCGCGGTTCGTCGAGGGTGAAGCGTCGGCGGTCCGCAGCGTCTCACCGGTTCGCCCGAGCCAGCACCGCGTGCAGCAGGATGCTCACCCCCGGCAGGGTCGCGGCGAGATCGATGTCCTCGGCCTCGTTGTGGGTGATGCCGTCCTTGCACGGGGTGAAGATCATGCAGGTCGGCGCGACCCTGGCGACGTGGTAGGCGTCGTGGCCGGCCTGGGAGCGCAGGTCGAGGGTCGGGATGCCGAGGCGCCCCGCTGTGTCGCGCAGCAGGCCGACGAGGCCGTCGTCGAACGAGAAAACCCCGAAGCCCCATTCCTCGGCGACCCGGATTTCCGTGCGCGAGCGCCCGGCGCAGGTGGGGAGCGCCGCGAGCAGCTCGGCCTTCATCGTGTTCAGGGTGTCGAGGGCCGGCGCCCGCATGTCGATGAACAGCTCGGCGTATTCCGACAGGGTGCCGGGGAGGTTCGGCACGAGGTCGAGCCGGGCCGCCGTCGCCTTGGCGTCGGTGTCGGCGTGCGCCCAGCCGATGTCGTTGACCGCCACCGCCACCATCGCGGCGCCGACCAGCGCGTTGCGGCGCTCGCGCATCGGCGTCGGGCCGGTATGGGCGGTGGCGCCCTCGACGGCGATCCTCATGCCGAAGCTCGGGTAGCCCCCGGTGACGATGCCGACCGGCACCCCGGCGGCGTCGAGGTCCGGCCCCTGCTCGATGTGCAGCTCGAAATAGGCGTCGATCTCGCGCCCGCCGACCGGCTCCGGCCCGCGGTAGCCGATGCCGTCGAGGGCGTCGCCGAAGCGCACCCCGTCGCGGTCGATCCGGCCCTCGACCCAGTCCGGCGTCGCCTGCCCCGACCACGCGAGCGAGCACAGCATCGGCGGCGAGAACCGGGCGCCCTCCTCGTTGGTCCAGTTCACCACCTCGATGCTGCGGCGGGTGGTGATGCCGAGGTCGTCGAGGGTGCGCAGCACCTCCAGCCCGGCGAGCACGCCGAGGATGCCGTCGAACCGTCCGCCGGCCCATTGCGTGTCGAGGTGGCTGCCGATCACCACCGGCGGCAGGTCGGGCTCGGAGCCGGCACGGCGCAGCACCATGTTGCCGAGGCCGTCGACCGTCAGCGGATAGCCGCCCTCCGCCGCCCACGCCCTGAGCTGGTCGCGCATCGCCCGGTCGGGCTCGGTCAGCGTCAGGCGCCGCAGGCCGCCGCGGGGCCCGGTGCCGATCGAGGCCGACACCATCAGGGTGTCCCAGAGCCGGGAGCCGTTCACGGAGAGATTGGTCGCCATCGGGTTCCTCGCAGGCTGGCAGGGTCGGCGCGCCGCATGCGAGCGGCGTGCCTCCGGGACCGGCGTCCGGCGCAGGGCGGCCCTGCGCGCGGCGTCCCACCGTCCCTACTCGCGCAGGGTGGCGACGGCCAGCGCCGTTCCGAACCCGGCGAGGACGAGCCCGAAGGCGCGGTCGATCCAGGTTCCCGCGGCGAGGATGCGCCGCCGGATCCCCGTCTGCGACAGCACCAGCGCCACGACGGCGAACCACAGCGCGTGCGCCGCCATGATGAAGGCGCCGTAGGCGACCTGGATCGCGAGCGGGGTATCCGGCTGCACCACCTGCATGAACAGGCTGACGATGAAGATCGAGGTCTTCGGGTTGAGGGCGTTGGTGAGGAAGCCGGTCCGGAGCGCGGCGGCGTCCGAGGGGGCGGCGGGCGGTGCCTCGGCGGGCGCGCTCGGCTTCGCCGCCAGCATCCGCAGGCCGAGCCAGATCAGGTAGGCGGCGCCCGCGAGCTTCAGCGCCGTGAACAGCACCAGCGACTGCCGGATCACGAGGCCGAGCCCGAGCAGGGTGTAGGCGACGTGGACGGCGACGCCGAGCCCGATGCCGACCGCCGTGAGCAGGCCGGCCCTGCGCGACAGGACGAGGCTGTTGCGCGAGACCATCGCGAAGTCCGGCCCCGGGCTGACGACCGCGAAGAGGGTGATGAGGATGACGGCGAACCATTCGGTCACGGCACTGTCCTGCAGGAAGGCGAGGCGGTATCGGTGATCTAGCGTCACTTCCTGGCGGCTCATAACGATGTTTGCTGACCGTGACGGTGAGCCTGGATCACCGATCGGGCCGGAGCGCCTGCCGCCGCTCGGCGCCCTGCGCTGCTTCGAGGCCGCGGCCCGGCTGGAGAGCTTCACCCGGGCGGCGGCGGAGCTGCATCTCACCCACGGCGCCGTCAGCCGCGCGGTGCGGGCGATCGAGGACGAGGTCGGCGTCGCGCTGTTCGAACGGCGCAGCCGCCGGGTGTTCCTGACCGAGGCGGGCGCCGCCCTGCACCGGGCGGTGGCGGAGGCGTTCGGCACCATCGGCGCGGCGACCCGGATGCTGCGGGCGCGGGCGCGCCACCGGCCCCTGGTCCTGTCCTGCGAGCCGACCCTGCTGATGCGCTGGCTGATCCCGCGGGTCGGCGACCTCGCCGCGGCGCATCCGGACGTCGCGCTCCAGTTCGTCTCCGGCTGCGGCACGGTGCGGTTCGACCAGGGGCTCGACTTCGCCATCCGGCGCAACGACCACCCGGTGACGCCCGGCACGCACGAGGCGGTGCTGTTCGAGGAGCGGGTCGGGCCGGTCTGCGCCCCTTCCCGGATCGACGAGTTCTTCGCCTCCGGAGAGGATCCGGCCTTCCGGGCCGGCACCCCGTGCCTGCACACCCGGTCGAGGCCGGGGGCCTGGGACGACTGGGCGGCGCGCAGCGGCTGCCCGGCCCCGGACGGGCCGGCGCACGCGTTCGAGCATTTCTATCTCAGCCTCCAGGCCGCCGCCGCCGGTCTCGGCGTCGCGATCGGCCCGGAGCGCCTCGTCTGCGACGACGTCGCGAGCGGGCTCCTCGCGGCGCCGCTCGGCTTCGTCGCCGACGGTTCCGATTACCGCCTGCTGGCACCGCGTCCGATCGCGCCGGATTCCGCGGAGGCGCACCTGCGCGACTGGCTGCGGGCGTGCTGACCGCTCCTCACCCGAAGGCCGAGCGTCCCTTCAGCCCGTCGCGCGCCGCGGCGTACTCGGCCTTGAGCCGGTCGATCACCGTGGCGGTGGAGGGCGCGTCGTCGATGGTGCCGACGCCCTGGCCGGCGCCCCAGATGTCGCGCCACGCCTTGGTGGTGCCGGAGCCGAAATCCATCTTGGTCTTGTCGGCGTGGGGCAGGGCGGTGGGGTCGAGCCCGGCCGCCGAGATGCTCGGCCCGAGATAGTTGCCCGGCACGCCGGTGAAGTAGGGCGTGTAGACCACGTCGGCCGCGCTCGTGCCGACGAGCATCTCCTTGTAGGCCGGAGGGGCGTTGGCCTCCTCGGTGGCGATGAAGCGGGTGCCCATGTAGGCGAGGTCGGCGCCGATCGCCTGGGCGGCGAGGATCGCCGAGCCGGTGGCGATCGCTCCCGACAGGATCAGCGGGCCGTCGTAGAACCGGCGCACCTCGCTCACCAGGGCGAACGGGCTCAGGGTGCCGGCGTGTCCCCCCGCCCCGGCGCAGACCAGGATCAGGCCGTCGACCCCGGCCTCCAGCGCCTTCTGCGCGTGGCGCACGGTGGTGACGTCGTGGAAGACGAGGCCGCCCCAGCCGTGCACCGCCGACACCACCGCGTCCGGCGCCCGCAGCGAGGTGATGACGATCGGAACCCGGTGCCGGCCGCAGACCTCGAGGTCGTGCTCCAGCCGGTCGTTCGACGCGTGGACGATCTGGTTGACCGCGTAGGGCGCGACGATCCGGGCCGGGTCCGCCGCCCGGGCCTCGGCCAGGGCGGTGTCGATCCGGGTCAGCCAGTCGTCGAGCGCCTCCTTCGGCCGGGCGTTGAGCGCCGGGAACGAGCCGACGATGCCGCCGAGGCACTGGGCGATGACGAGATCCGGCCCCGAGACGATGAACATCGGCGAGGCGACCACCGGCAGGGCGAGGGCGTTGGCGAGATGGTCGGGCAGGGACATCGGCGGCGCTTCTCCCGGATCGCGCGGACCTTCACGGGCCCGCGGCTTGGCTCCCGGCATCGCACCCGCTCCCGCCACGGTCAACGGGGGCGGCCGAGACAGGGGCCCGCCTCCGCGCTACATCCCCGGCGAAGGACAACCACAGGGGAGTGCTGCCGGTGCACGGAACGACAACGGAGCCCGAGGCGGTCGGCCTCTCGTCGGAGCGGCTGGAGCGGATCGTTCCGTGGATGCGGCGCTACGTCGAAACCGGCAGGCTCGCGGGCCTGTCGGTGCTGGTCGGCCGGCGCGGTCGGGTCGCGTTCCAGCGCGCCCACGGCCTCGCCGACCTCGCGCGGGAGAAGCCGATGACGGCCGACACCCTCGTGCGCATCTACTCGATGACCAAGCCGCTGACCTCGACGGCGATCCTGATGCTGTACGAGGAGGGCCGGTTCCAGCTCGACGATTCCGTAACCCGCTTCCTGCCGGAGTTCCGCGACATGCGGGTCTTCACCGGCGGCAGCCGCGGCAAGTGGGAGAGCGTGCCGGCGGCGCGCGACATCACCTTTCGCGATCTGCTCACCCACACCTCGGGCCTGACCTACGGTTTCATGGATTCGACCCTCGTCGACGCGATGTACCGCGACGGCGGCGTCGACTTCCAGACCGCCGAGACCTCGCTCGCCGACGTGGTCGCCCGCGCCGCCCGGCTGCCGCTGCTGGCCCAGCCCGGGGCGGAGTGGAACTACAGCATCGCCACCGACGTCCTCGGCCGTCTCGTCGAGGTGATCGCGGGCCAGCCCTTCGACGACTTCCTGCGCGAGCGCATCATCCGCCCGCTCGGCATGGTCGACACCGACTTCCACGTGCCGGCCGACAAGATCGGCCGCTTCGCCTCGAACTACGTCCACGGCGCCGACGGGCGCCTCACGCTCATCGACGACGCGGTGGAGGGCCGCTACGCCCGCCCGCGCAGCGTGCCCTCCGGCGGCGGCGGCCTCGTCTCGACCGCTGCCGACTACGCCCGCTTCTGCCGCTTCATCCTCGGCAAGGGCGAACTCGACGGCGTGCGCCTGCTCGGCCGCAAGACCGTCGAACTCATGACCGGCAACCACCTGCGCGGCGACCTCGCCGACATGGGCCAGCCGCGCTTCTCGGAGTCGAGCTACAGCGGCATCGGCTTCGGGCTCGGCTTCTCGGTGATGCTCGACCCGGCCAAGGCGCAGATCGTCGGCACGCCCGGCGAGGTCGCCTGGGGCGGCGCCGCCTCGACGGCGTTCTGGATCGATCCGGCCGAGGACCTGTTCGTCATCATGCTGACCCAGCTCATGCCGTCCTCGGCCCTGCCGCTGCGGCGCGAATTGCGGGTGCTGACCTACGCCGCTCTGGTGGATTGAGGCCAGGTCGGCACGAGGGCAAGTCGGCACGGGGCCAAGTCGGCACGAGGCCGGGGCGGCGGCGCTAGGCCATCGGCCCGCCGCCCTCCGGGCTCGCACCGAGCCAGGGCTGGCCGTTGACCATGCCGACGCGCCAGCCGGCGCCGCCGGCGCCGTCGTCGTAGTGATCCAGGCGGGTGAGCGAGCAGTTCTCGACCGCGAAGGCGAGCGCGCCCTGCGGCGGCAACCCGAGGGCGATGGCGATCGCCGCCCGGATCGTGCCGCCATGGGCGACCGCGACGATGTCGCGGCCGCGATGCTCGACGGTGAGTTCGTCGATCGCGCCGCGCACCCGGTCGCACAACTGCGAGAAGCTCTCGCCGCCGGGGGGCCGCTCGTCGGCCGGGGCGAACCAGTAGCTCGCAGCCAGCGGCTGCCGCTCGGCGAAGAATCGGGCCCGGTCCTGGCCCTGCCAGTCGCCGAGATTCTGCTCGGCCAGCGCCGGCAGGGCGACGAGGGAGAGCGAGGTGCCGTCCACCGAGAAATCCCCGACCTGCCACAGGGCCTCGGCGGTCTGGCGGGTGCGGCCGAGATGGCTCGACACCCAGACCGCGCCGCGGGGCAGCACCGGGGCGAGGGCGGCGAAGACGTGGGCATCGCCGCAATCGCAGGCGATGTCGGCACCGCCGTAGATCCGGCCGCCGTCGCCGCGGACGGGGGCGTGGCGCACCCACCACCAGCGCGTGCGGACGAAAGGGGGAGGAGTCGGGTTCGCCATGCGGGTCTCGTCGCCGGAATTGCCTTGGCGGCGAAGTGTCCATACCGTTCTTTCCAAATGCAAGGCAGGGGATGCGACATGGACGGGGGCGGGACGCCGGACACGATCTTCGGGGCACAGATTCCCTTCGCGCAGCTCTGCGGCGTCGAGGCGCTCGGCGTGGTCGACGGGCGCACCCGCCTGCGCCTCGCCCTCGGGCCGCAGCATGGCAACAACCTCGGCATCGCCCATGGCGGGGTGATCTGCACCCTCCTCGACATCGCGATGGGCACCGCCGCGCGGCTCACCGCCGGCCGGCCGGTGGTGACCCTCGACATGCAGACCCGCTTCCTGTCGCCGGGCCACGGGGTGCTCAACGCCGAGGGCCGGGTGACGCGGGCCGGCCGCTCGATCCTGTTCTGCGACGCCGAGATCACCGACGAGGCCGGCGCCCTGGTGGCGACGGCGAGCGGGGTGTTCAAGCCGACCGGACGCGACGGCTGAGCTTGCCCTGGGGGCGGGCGCCTCCAGTTAGACGGGCAGCGATCAGTCCCGTCCCGAGGTGCCGATGTCCTCTCCCGCCGCGGCTCCCGTCGTCGAGACCGACATCTCGGCCCGCCTCGACCGGCTGCCCTGGGGCCGCTTCCACATCCTCGTGGTGCTGGCGCTCGGCATCACCTGGGTGCTCGACGGCCTGGAGGTGACGCTCGCCGGCGCCCTGGTCGGGGCGCTGCGGGCGAGCCCGGTGCTGCAATTCTCCGCCGCCGACGTCGGCCTCGCCACGGCGAGCTACCTCGCCGGCGCGGTGCTCGGCGCCATCGGCTTCGGCTGGCTCACCGACCGGCTCGGGCGCAAGAAGCTGTTCTTCATCACCCTCGCGGTCTACCTCGCGGCCACCGCCGCCACCGGCCTGTCCTGGAACCTGTGGAGCTTCTGCCTGTTCCGCTTCCTCACCGGGGCCGGCATCGGCGGCGAGTACACGGCGATCAACTCGACGATCCAGGAGCTGATCCCGGCCCGCGCCCGCGGCTGGACCGACCTCGTCATCAACGGCAGCTTCTGGCTCGGGGCGGTGCTGGGCGCCGGCACCTCTCTCGTCGTGCTCGACCCGGCCCTGTTCGCGCCGGACTGGGGCTGGCGGGCGGCGTTCTTCCTCGGCGCCGGGCTCGGCCTCGTCATCCTGCTCCTGCGCACCTGGATTCCCGAGAGTCCGCGCTGGCTGATGACCCACGGCCGCACCGCCGAGGCCGAGGCGGTGGTCGCCGGCATCGAGGAGCGGTTCCGCCGCGAGGGCCACACCCTCGAACCCGGCCCGTTTCCGAAGGCGCGCCTGCGCCAGCGCACCCACACGCCCCTGGGGGAGGTCTTTTCCACCCTCGCGCGCTACCGCAGCCGGGTCGCGGTCGGGCTGGTGCTGATGTCGGCCCAGGCGTTCTTCTTCAATGCGATCTTCTTCACCTACGGGCTGATCCTGATCGACTTCTTCGCCGTCCCCGGCGGCGACGTCGGCTGGTACATCCTGCCCTTCGCCGCCGGCAACTTCTTCGGACCGCTGCTGCTCGGACGGTTCTTCGACACGATCGGCCGGCGGCCGATGATCGCCTTCACCTACGGGATGTCGGGGCTGCTGCTGGCGGGGAGCGGGGTGCTGTTCCAGCAGGACCTCCTGACCGCCACCACCATGACCGCGTGCTGGATGGTGGTGTTCTTCTTCGCCTCCGCGGCGGCGTCCTCGGCCTACCTCACGGTGAGCGAGGTTTTTCCGCTCGAGATCCGCGCCTTCGCCATCGCGCTGTTCTACGCCTTCGGTACCGCGGTCGGCGCGATCGGGCCGGCCCTGTTCGGCATCCTGATCGAGGGTCACTCCCGCACCGCGGTCCTCGGCGGCTACCTCCTCGCCTCGGTGCTGATGCTGATTGCGGCGGTGGTGGCGGGTATCTGGGGCGTCGCGGCCGAGAGGAAGTCGCTGGAGGACGTCGCCCGGCCGCTCGCCGCGGATTGAAGGCTCAGCGCAGCAGCGCCTCGACCCCGCTCCAGATCTCCTCGACCACCGTGCCGGCCGGCACCGCCCGGGCGAGGCCGGCGGCCTGCCCGGCCCAGGCCTGCATCCGCTCGACGTCGTTCTCCCTCACCGCCGCCTCGCGCATCGCGGCGGTCAGGCCGCGCTGGACCGGGTAGGGCGCGGGGGAGGGCGCCTCCGGCGCTCCGGCGGCGCGAACGTAGGCGGTGGAAAGGCTGCGCCCGGCCCGGCCGCTGAACGCCCGGGTGACGCGGGTATCCTCGGGCCTCGCGCGGCCGAGCGCCTCGGCCCAGGCCGGCGCCAGCCCGGCCTCGGGACAGCGCAGGAAACCGGTGCCGACCTGGACCGCGTTCGCCCCAAGCAGCAGGGCGGCGGCGGCGGCGCGGGCGTCGGCGATGCCGCCGGTCGCCACCACCGGGATCCGCACCGCGTCCGCCACCGCCGGCACCAGGGCCACGAGCCCGACCATGCCGGCCTCGGCCTCGCCGGCCTCGAAGCAGCCGCGGTGTCCCCCGGCCTCGGCGCCCTGCACCGCCACCGCGTCGGCGCCCGCGGCCTCCGCCGCGAGCGCCTCGGCGACCGTCGAGACGTTGGCCCACCAGGCGATTCCCTTCGCCTTCAACCGGGCGACGACGTCCGGCGGGTACAGCCCCATCACCGAGGACACCACCGGGGGCGCGGCCTCGACCAGCGCCTCGCACTGGGCGGAGAAATCCGGCGGGCGGGCGTCGCCGGCACCGGGGGGCACCGCCGGCCCGAAGCCGCCGAGGAAGGCCGCGACCTCCGCCTCGCGGGCGGCGTCCCGAACCGGCGCCGGATCGGGGATCCACAGGTTGATCTGGAACGGCCCGTCGCCGCCCGCCCGCACCGCCGCGGCCCAGTCGCGGATCGCCGGCGGTCCCATCAGCAGCGCGCCGCAGGCGCCGAGGCCGCCGGCCCGCATCACCGCCACCGACAGCGCCGGCGGGCAGGCCCCGGCCATCGGCGCGAGCAGGACCGGGCGCCGCAGGCCGTAGCGGTCGCAGAAGGCGCGGGCACGGGCGAGGGCGGGATGGGAATCGGGCATGCGAAGCCTCATGGAGACCGGACGGGCCGCATCGTAGCACCGAGGCTCGTCTCCGATCGAACGCCGGGCGTTCATGTGGCCGGCGCCGGCCCGTGCGAGCATGCGGGGTCAGCCTGCCGCGAGCCTGCCATGACCACCTTCTGCGACGACGGCGATCTCGGCTACCGGCGCAACGACCAGAAGGGCCCGGTCGCCCGTGATCCGGTGCGATGACCGGACCTTCCGGCGTCATCCCGCGACTTGACTTCGCACCCGCACCCCGCCATATGCGGCATTGCAGCGTCAGCGGTCCTCAACGGATCGCTTGAGGGGGCTGCGTGACGGAGTGCCGGCGGATCCCATCGCGCGGCAGCCCGGCCCCTCTCTTCAATCGCTCGAACCACAAGTCTGCCCCATCACGCGGGCGGCCTCCCGTTCGGTGGATCGCATTCATCCCGGTGCCCAGGCGCCGCGGCGGTCCCGCTGCTGTTTTCGAAAGTCCATCCTTGACCCAGTTTTCTGATTTCGGCCTCGCCGCGCCCATCCTCCAGGCGCTGGCCCAGGCCGGTTACGTCACGCCGACCCCGATCCAGGCCCAGGCGTTGCGCCCGGCGATGGAAGGCCGCGACCTGTGCGGCATCGCCCAGACCGGAACCGGCAAGACCGCGTCGTTCGCGCTGCCGATCCTGCACCGCCTCGCCAGCGAGACCCCGGCCGGCCGGCCGCCGCGCCGCGGCTGCCGCGCCCTGGTGCTGTCGCCGACCCGCGAGCTCGCGAGCCAGATCGCCGAGAGCTTCCGCGATTACGGCCGCAACCTGCCCTTCACCACCACGGTGGTGTTCGGCGGCGTCACCATCGGCCGCCAGGAGCGGGCGCTGGCGAACGGCGTCGACATCCTGGTCGCCACCCCGGGCCGTCTCCTCGACCTCATCGACCGCCGGTCGCTGACGCTGGAGGGCGTCGAGTACCTCGTCCTCGACGAGGCCGACCAGATGCTCGATCTCGGCTTCATCCACGCGCTGAAGCGGATCGTCACCCTGCTGCCGAAGCAGCGCCAGAGCCTGTTCTTCTCGGCCACCATGCCGAAGAACATCGCCGGCCTCGCCGACCAGTACCTGCGCAACCCGGTCCAGGTCGCGGTGACCCCGGTCGCCACCACCGCCGAGCGGGTCGAGCAGACGGTCATCCACGTCTCGACCGGCGCCAAGCAGGCGCTGCTCGGCACCATCCTGCGCGACGACGCCATCGACCGGGTGCTGGTCTTCACCCGCACCAAGCACGGCGCCGACCGGGTGGTGCGCGGCCTGGAGCGCGACGGCATCGGCTCGGCGGCGATCCACGGCAACAAGTCCCAGCCGCAGCGCGAGCGGGCGCTCGCCGCCTTCCGCGCCGGGACCTGCCGGGTGCTGGTGGCGACCGACATCGCCGCCCGCGGCATCGACGTCGACGGCGTCAGCCACGTCGTCAACTTCGACCTGCCGAACGTGCCGGAAGCCTACGTCCACCGCATCGGCCGCACGGCCCGCGCCGGCGCCGACGGGCTCGCGATCTCGTTCTGCAACGACGAGGAGCGCGCCTACCTGCGCGACATCGAGCGCCTGACCCGCCAGAAGGTGCCGGTGGCGCCGCTGCCGGAGGGCTTCGTGCCGCCCTCGCGCCAGGAGGCGGCCGAGGCGATCGCCGAGGCCCAGCGCGACCAGCGCCGGCCGCAGCAGGGCCGCGGCGGCCGGCCCCAGGGCGGGCGTCCCGGTCAGGCTCCGCGCAACGGCGGGGCTCCGCGGGGCGAGCGCCAGGCCGGCGCCGGCCGGCCGCAGGAGCCGCGCGGCCCGCGCGACGGGCGCGGCGCCCATGACGGGCGCGGCGCCCATGAGGGACGGCCCGCCCACGAGGGCCGGCCGCAGCATTCCGGCCGCCCCCAGCCGCAGGCTCCGCGCGAGGCCGGCTCCGGCCAGAGCCGGGGCGGCCAGAACCGCGGCGGGCGCCCGGCCGAGGGCCGTCAGCAGGACGGCCGCGCCATCGGCTGGCTCGACCGCGCCCCGCGCTGAACCCTGAACGGAGCCGCGCCGGGCAGCCCGGCCCGACTCCCTGGTCCCGCACCATGATCCGATAAGCCCCCGACGCGCCCGGCGCGCCGGGGGCTTCTTCGTCGAGCGGGCGGCCGCCCGGCACCGCAGGGCGACGCTCCGCGGCGCAGGGGTGGAGCGTCGCCGGGCAATCGGGTAGGAAGTCGCAGTACTGACGAGCCGGCATCGTCCTCGACGAGGGACCGCCAGGAACTTACCTGAGCGACGCCATGCAGGACCTGACCGACGACCATCCTCTCGTCCTCCGCCACCGCTTCGAGCCACCACCGGACCCCGCGCGGATCGGCGAAGCGTGGCAGGCGGTGCTCTCCCCCGTGTTCGAGGTCAGCTTCCGCGAGGAGACGGACCTGTCGGCGCCGATCGGGCTGACGAACTACCATCTCGGCGACCTCATCGTCGGCGAGGTCGCCGCCCCAGCCCACACCCTCGAACGCTCGTCCCGCATGGTGCAGCAGCAGGGCATCGACCACGTGCTGCTGCAGTTCTACCGGACGGGCCGGAGCCGGGTGGAGACGCAGCGGGGCGAGAGGGCGGTCACCGGGACGGATTGCGTCGTGTTCGACCTCGCCCAGCCGGTACGGATCACCGCGGCGCCGGTCGACGCCACCAACCTGCTGATGCCCCGCTACCTCCTGGAGAACCAGGGCTGCCGGATCGACACCCTGCACGGCCACGTCTTCGACTACGACGCGGACCCGGCGGCACGGCTGTTCAACACCTTCCTGCTCAATCTCGTCGCCTGCTGCGATCGCCTCGCCCTGCACCACGCCGTCGACATGGCGCGGGCGGTGGTCACCCTGTGCGGCACCTGCCTGCGCGTCCGCGACGGCGGGATCGGGGCCGGCGCGTTCGAGACCCGCATCGCCGTGCGGCAGTTCATCCAGCGCGAACTCGCCTCGCCCGGCCTCGGCACCGAGGTCATCACGGCCCAGTTCGGCCTGTCGCGGTCGAGCCTCTACCGCCTGTTCGAGGAGGATGGCGGCGTGCAGAGCTACATCCGCGACCGGCGGCTGATGCGGGCGATGAAGCTGCTGATGCAGGCCGGATCCGCGGGGGCGCCGCGCATCTCCAGCATCGCCTACGCGGTCGGCTTCACCGACGAGAGCACGTTCAGCCGGGCCTTCAAGCGCCGCTTCGGCTTCGCCCCGAGCGACATGGCGGCGATGCGCGGTTCCTGGCCGGGCGGAACGCGGGAGATCTCGCTGCTGCTCGACTGGATCAAGAACCTCGACGCCTGATCGCGGGCGCGGTCGCCCGGGAGGCCGGACGACCACGCCCTTCAGCGGCGCCGCAGCCGGCCCAGCGCCGCCACCAGGCGCGGGTCGCGCTTGATCCGGCGTTTCAGGCGCAGCGCGCGGCCCGCCGCCCAGGCGTAGGCGTGGCCGGGCACGGTGACCGGCACCACCGCATCCACGATGGCGATGGTCTCGTCGCACACGTTCGCCTTGTAGCGGGCCTCGCCGATCCCGAGATCGAGGACGGTGCGCCCGCGGGCCGTCTGGTCGCGGATCAGCGCCGCGAGCAGCAGGTCGCCGGGGCTCGAACGGGCGATCTCCGGATCGCCGTCGAACGAGGTCAGCATGCCGCTGAACCGTCGTCCGTCGACCGCCCCCATGAAGGTGGCGAAGATCCGGCCGCTCTCCGGGGCGACGAGGACGTGCAGCTCGGCGGCGGGCGACGCCCCGTCCGGTCCCGGGCGGCACAGGGCGCCGAGGAACTCCCGCGCGGCGCGGGCGCGGAACGGGTCCGGGATGCCGAGCTGCGCGAACCGGGCCGATTTCTGGGTCAGGAAGGCGTCGAGCCCCGCGGCGAGGCCGGCTTCGTCGGCCGGCCTGCGGTGCTCCACCGGTCCGTGGGAGGCGACGAGGCGGGCGAGCTTCTGGCGCTGCTTCTTGCGGGCATCGCCGCTGAAGGCGCGGCGCACGGCCGCCTCCGGGTCGGTCCCGAGGGCGAGGCCGAAGGCGTCGCTGGCGGCCGGCTCGCCGAAGGCGGCGAGCGGATTGAGGCACCCGTCCCAGACCCGGGGCTGGTGGCTGAACAGGAAGGCATCGGCGCCGAGGACGCGCCCGAGGCGCCGCAGGCCGGCCGCGAGGTCGGCGGCGGGCAGGACGGCGGCCTCGCGGCTCGCGAACAGCGGCATGTGGAAGTTGGCCTGCCGGCGGCCGATCGGCCGCGCCACCAGGAGACCGCCCTCGCGTCGCAGGCCGAGGGGGATGAGCAGCCGCAGGCGGCCGCCGGGATCGCGCAGCACGGCGACCCGGGGGCGCAGGCACTCGCCGGGACCGACGGCCGCCGCGTAGGCGGCGACCCAGTCGAAGCGCTGGTAGGGGGTCATCAGCACGTCGGGGCGGGCCTCGGCCTCCCGCCACACGGCTTCCGCCGCCGCGAGGCCGTCATGCACCTCCGGAACCAGGGTCACGGCGCCGTGGGTCGCCGCGAGGCCGCCCTGTTCCATCGCGAGGTCCATCACCCGTCCTTCCCGCCATCCGCGCCGCGACCGGGCGAATCCTAGCGGCCCGGTCGTAAACAGTTCCGCATGACGATGACGCGGATCCTCCGCATCCCGTCGCTGCACCGGGCGCCCTCCGGCCTCGACTTCCCGGTTGCGGTAACGGAATGTCGGCAGGTCGGGGACCCAAGACGAATCCATGATGTCGATCGACCGCCAACACCTCTTCCGCGCCGGCTTCGCGACCATCGCGGCGAGTGGAGCCGACCGCTGGCTCGCGCCCGTGGCGCGGGGCCTGGGCGTCATTCTCACCTTCCACCACGTCAGCCCCGATGCGCCGCCCCCCGGCGCCTACGCGCCGAACCGGCTGCTGACGATCACCCCCGGCTTCCTCGACCGGACCCTGCGCGCCCTCGCCGACCGGGGCTTCGAGGTGATCGGCCTCGACGCGGTGCCGTCGCGCCTCGCCGCCGGGCGGGCCGGCCGGCCCTTCGCGGTGCTGACCTTCGACGACGGCTACCGCGACAACGTCGAGCACGCCCTGCCGGTGCTGCGCCGGCACGGCGTTCCCTGGACCGTGTTCGTGACCACGGACTTCGCCGAGGGGTGCGGGCGGCTGTGGTGGGTGGAGCTGGAGCGGGCGGTCGGCCGGCTCGACCGGGTCCGGCTGCCGGAGACGGGGCTCGACCTCCCGGCGGCGGACGCGGCCGAGAAGCGCGCCGCCTTCGCGCAGGTCTACGCGCGGCTGCGGGCCGGCCCCGAGGATGTTCTGCGGGCGGATGTCGGCCGCCTCGCGGCGGAGGCCGGGCTCGATCCCGCCGCCGTCACCCGCGGGCTGTGCCTGACCTGGGACGAGATCCGGACCCTGGCGGGGGACGAGGCGGTGACGATCGGCGCGCACACCCTGTCGCACCCGATGCTGGCCAAGCACGACGCGGTGACGGCGCGCCGGGAGATCGAGACCGCCCGGCGGATCATCGCGGAGCGCCTCGGGCGCGAGCCCGCCCACGTCGCGTATCCGGTCGGCGATCCCGGCTCCGCCGGACCGCGGGAGTTCCGGATCGCCCGCGAGGCGGGTTTCTCCACCGGCGTCACCACCCGGCCGGGGCACCTCTTCGCCGGGCACGCGGCGCATCTGCACGCCCTGCCGCGGGTCTCGGTCAACGGCTGTTTCCAGACCGATGCGGCCCTGCGGGCGCTGCTCTCCGGGGTGCCGTTCCTGGCCTGGAACCGGGGGCGGCGCCTCAACGTGGCGTGAGGCTCAGCGTCGGCGGTGCCGGCGCGAGCCGCTGATGGCGGTGAAGCTGGCCCGCTGGCGGCCGAGGCGGACCTGCCGGCCGTAGCGGTTGCGCCCGCGGTAGCTCCGCGAGGGGCCTGCCTCGGCGGCGGCGGTCGTCTCGGGCGAGCGGGCCTCGGACGCGATCGCCGGCATGGAGGGCGTGGCGGCTCCGATGGCCGCCTTGATCGGTGCCGCCGGGCCGAACAGCGACAGGCACTGGTTGTAGGCGAGGTCGCCCCGGATCCGCTCGCAGTCGCCGACCGACCGCGGGGCGCCCTGGGCGAGCGCCGATCCGGCCAGGGGACCGATCAGGAGAAGCAGCGCGTATGCAGACCGCATGAGCGTCGGGAGCCTTGGCAGAGCGGGAAGGATGGGGCGATGCCGGGCCGGGCGCCCGGATGAGGGTGCCGCCAAGCCTGTGACCCGGGTTGTGTCCGACGAGTTGGGCGAAAAGCCGGCCGAGCCCGCCGATCAGCGCGACGGCTCCGGATCGGGCCGGGTCATCCAGCGGATCAGCGGCATCAGCGGGAAGATCCAGGCGATGCCGAGCAGGGCGTAGAGCACCGACTGGACCAGGGGCGGGGTCTCGGCGATGCGGCTGTCCGCGAGCGCCATCGCGAGGGGCGCGTAGATGACGACGAAGGCGATCATCACGATCGTCCCGATCAGGGAGCGGGTGCGGCGGCGCATCGGCAGGTTCCGGTTCACGCGGCGGATCGTCGATCCGCCCGGCATGGCCCACATCTCGGCAAAAGCCGCGGCCCCCGCAAGGGGACCGGACGAAGCGAGCGGGGAGCCGGGGCCGATCCGGCGACGGCGGCCCGGCGGAGGTCCCGCCGCGGGCGGCATCGGTGCCAGGCAGAACGGCACGGGGCGACTCTGCCCGGATCCTTGTTCATGCATCGATGTCGCCGCCGAAGCGGTGGCCATTTCGGCGCATGGTGCTCAGTCACGACCGGTGGAGCGGGGTGACGCCCGCCCGAGCCGGATGGCCGTCCGATGTCCCGTTCCGAGCGCCTCCTCGACCTGCTGCACGTCCTGCGCTGCCACCGCCACCCGGTGAGCGGCAGGGTGCTCGCCGGGGCGACGGGCGTCAGCCTCCGCACGCTCTACCGCGACATCGCCACCCTCCAGGCGCAGGGCGCCCACATCGCCGGCGAGCCCGGGCTCGGCGACGTGCTCAAGCCCGTCTTCCTGCTGCCGCCCCTCATGTTCCCGCCCGAGGAGATCGAGGCGCTGGTGCTCGGCTCGCGCTGGGTGGCCGGTCGTGCCGACGAGAGGTTGCGCGCCTCCGCCCTGAGCGCTCTGGCGCGGATCGCGGCCGTTCTGCCGCCGGGCCTGCGCGACGAGATGGAGGCGTCGGCCCTGCTGGTCGGCCCCGGCGCGGCGATCCCCGAGGACGCCGTCGATCCCGCCCTGCTGCGCGGGGCGATCCGCGCCGAGCGCAAGCTGCGGATCGCCTACCGGGACGCCGGCGGCCTCGCGACCGACCGCATCGTCTGGCCATTCGCCCTCGCCTTCTTCGATCAGGTGCGCGTCCTGCTCGGCTGGTGCGAGCTGCGCGCCGACTTCCGCAGCTTCCGGACCGACCGGATCGGCGACGCCGTGCCGCTCGACGACCGCTACCCGAAGCACCGGGGGGTGCTGCTGAAGGAATGGCGCCGCGCGCAGCGGATCGGCCCTCCGGGGGCTGCTGCCGGAAACTGACAGCGGTCGGCCGTAATCCCGGCCTCGTTCACCACTGCCGGGAGCCGGGAATGACCGGAACCAACAACCTCCTCCTCTACGTGACCGACCCGCGGGCGAGCGGGCGCTTCTACGCCGCGCTGCTTGGGTGCGAACCGATCGAGGCGAGTCCGACCTTCGTGCTGTTCGTGCTGCCCTCCGGGCTGACCGTCGGGCTGTGGCGCCGGGACGGCGTGCTGCCGGCGCCTTCCGCCGCCGGAGGCGGCTGCGAACTGGCGTTCAGGGTCGCGAGCGCCACCGAGGTCGACGCGATCCACGCCGGGTGGCGGGAGAGGGGGGCGACCATCGCGATGGCGCCGGCCGACCTCGATTTCGGCCGCAGCTTCGTGGCGGTCGATCCGGATGGTCACCGCCTCCGGGTCTACGCGCAGGCGCCGCGATCCTGAGCCTGTCGGGCGCCGGCCTCGTGCGGGGGGCGCCGCCGGCGGTCAGCAATCCCCGAATCCCCGGGTGAGCAGCGCCAGGACCGGGCGGATCTCCTGCGGCCCGGTCGCGAGGCGCCCGTCGAGGCTCAGGGTTGCCAGACCATGCACCATCGCCCAGCAGCCGAGGGTCCGCGCCTCGCAATCCCCGGGGGCGAGGGCGGCGACGCGGCGGGCCAGCACGCCGTAGGCGCCCTGGCCCGCCGCGTCGGAGATGCAGGCGATGTCGCGGCCGGAGAACATCAGGCGGAACAGGGCAGGGCGCCCCTGCGCGAAGGCGACGTAAGCCAGCCCCTGCGCAACGAGCGCCCCGGTTCCCTGCTCCGTCGCGTCGGCGGCCTCCAGCGCCGCCTGCAACTCGCGGAAGCCCTGCTCCGCCACCGCGCCGAGCAGGGCCGCCTTGTCGGCGAAATGCCGGTACGGCGCCATCGCCGAGACGCCCGCCGCGCGGGCGACGCTGCGCAGGCTGAGCTCGGCCGCGCCGTCACCCAACCGGGCGATCGCCTCACGGATCAGTACCTGGCGCAGATCGATCTTCTCACCCGCCACCTGTTTACACCGTACACGTCGCGACCTATGCTTACATCGTAAGCAAGGAGGGCGCTTCGATGCAACACGGTCTTCTGCGGGAAACCGTCGACCTGTCGTCCTATCCCGACCTCGTCGTGGTGCTGCTCGGCCTGAAGATCCGCCGCCTGCGGGCGCTGCCGGCGGTCCTCGACGTCGGGCGCGGCCTGTCGGCGATCCGCCGCGCCCCGCCGGACGGGCTGCTCGGCGACCGGCAGTTCCTGTTCGGCTGGAACCACATCGGCATCCGCCAGTACTGGCGCGACTACGACAGCCTGGAGCGGTTCACCCGCGCGGCGCCGCATGCGGCGTGGTGGAAGAGCTTCCTCAAGGATCCGCGCGGCTGCGGCTTCTGGCACGAGACCTACAGCGCCCGGGGCGGGATCGAGGCGATCTATGTCGGCCTGCCCGAGCGCGAGGGGCTGGGTGGCTTCGCGCCGGTGCGCCGGCCGGTCGGCCCGTTCCTGTCGAGCCGCGAGCGCCTGCGCGACGACGCCGACCGGCGCGCCCGCGCCGGCTGAGGGCGTGCTCCGGGAGACCGGTGCGTCATTCCGCGGCCGTGCCCTGCGGCCCGCCGGCGCGCTAGAGCCGCCGCATGACCTCCGCCGCCCTGACCACCCCCGCGCCGGCCGCCGCCGGCTCCCGCGCCGCGGCCGCGCCGAAGGCGCACCGGACCGTCAAGATCTGGCTCTACACCCTCGCGGCCCTGGTGGTGGCGATGGCGGCGGTGGGCGGGGCGACCCGGCTCACCGGCTCGGGACTGTCGATCACCGAGTGGAAGCCGGTGACCGGCGCGATCCCGCCGCTCTCGGCCGAGGCCTGGGCGCAGGAATTCGCCAAGTATCAGGCGACGCCGCAATACAGGCTCCTCAACGAGGGGATGAGCCTGTCGGACTTCCAGTTCATCTACGCCTGGGAGTGGGGCCACCGGCTGCTCGGCCGGGTGATCGGGTTCGCGTTCTTCGTCCCGTTCCTGTGGTTCTGGTGGCGCGGACGGATCGACCGGCGCCTCGCCCTCGGGCTCCTCGGCCTCGGGCTCCTCGGCGGCCTCCAGGGGGCGGTCGGCTGGATCATGGTGGTGTCGGGGCTGCAACCGGGAATGACCGCTGTGGCACCGGTCAAGCTCGCGATCCATCTCACCCTCGCCAGCGCGATCTATGCCGGCCTGATCTGGCTCGCCGCCGGCCTCGGCCGGGGCCGGGCCGGGAGCGCGCTGCCGGGCCGCCTCAGGACGGTCGCCCTCGCCCTCGTCGGGTTGGTCCTGGTGCAGATCGCGCTCGGCGGCCTCGTCGCCGGCTCGAAGGCGGGCCTGACCTACAACACCTGGCCGCTGATGGACGGCGCCGTGATCCCGCCGGCCTCGACCCTGTTCGCCGGCACGCCGTGGATCGAGAACTTCTTCGACAACGTCGCCCTGGTGCAGCTCAACCACCGCCTCGTCGCCTACGCGCTGCTCGCCGCCGCCCTGCTGCACTGGCTCGACGCCCGCCGCTCCGCTCCCGGCGACCGCGCCGCCGGGCGCGCCGCCGGCGTGCTCGGCCTGATGACCGTCCAGGCCCTCGTCGGCATCACCACCCTGCTCCTCGCGGTGCCGCTCTGGGCCGGCCTGCTGCATCAGGTGACCGCGATGCTGGTGCTCGGCATGGCGGTGGCCCATGCCCGCCTGAGCCGCACCACCCCCGTCTGACCTCCGGGGCGGCATCCCGCCCCAGCGCCGGTCGGTTGCCGTTCAGCCTGCCTCCCTTAACTTTCGTCAAAGGGGCGGCCGGGCCGGCCGCGCGATCGCGGAGGACGGCATGCACGCGCGGAACCACGCCCTTCCGGGGCCGGCTCCCCTGTTCGCGGCGGACGGACGTCCGCTGTCGCTCAACTGGACCTATACCGAGCGGGAACTCCTGGCGGACGGGGTGGTGCACGTCCTCGGCGTCTCCCTCGGCGTCGTCGGCGCCCTGGTGCTCGTCGCCAGCACGCTCCTGAGCGACCTCGCGCGGACCGGGCAGGCGGCGGTCGCGGTCTACGCCGCCGGCCTCGTGGCGATGCTGTCGGTCTCGGCGGCCTACAACATGTGGCCGATCGGGCGGCGCAAGTGGCTGCTGCGCCGGGCCGACCACGCGACGATCTTCCTGATGATCGCCGGCACCTACACGCCGCTGGTGGCGCTGGTCGGCACCGGCTTCGCCGTGTGGCTCCTCGCCGGGATCTGGCTCGTGGCGCTGGCCGGGGCGGTGGTGAAGCTGACCCTGCCGGGACGCTTCGACCGCCTCGCGATCGGCCTCTACCTCGCGCTCGGCTGGAGCGGGCTGATGGCCTATCCCTCGGTCATCGCCGCCCTGTCGGCGCCGGCGCTGTGGCTGCTCGCCGCCGGCGGCCTGCTCTACTCCGCCGGGGTGATCTTCCACGTCTGGCGGCAACTGCCGTTCCAGAACGCGATCTGGCACGGCTTCGTGCTCGCCGCCGCGGCCTGCCACTACGGCGCGGTGTTCCGGAGCGTGATCGACGTGGGCTCCTGACCTTGCCCGTCTGCCCCCGACGAGGCGTCCTCCAAGGATGTTCCGGCCGTTCGCCTTCCCCCGCGAATGACCCGGACCCGGCCCTCCCGCGCCGGGCGGGCGGGCTCTCCTTCGATCATGACGGGTTCGGCGCGCCCCTCCGTTGCGCGAGACGCCCCCCATGACCAACCGGATCCTGATCACCAGCGCGCTACCCTCCGTCGACGGCATCGAGCACCTCGGCGACCTCGCCGGGTCGCTCACTGCCCGCCGACGTCCATGCGCGCTTCCACCGGCAGGCCGGCATCTACCGCCGGTTCGGGCCGAGCTTCGACCGTTTGGGCCGCTCCTCGGCGCCGTCCACCCACGCGCTGACGCAGCACTTCCACCGCCGCCTCGACGAGCCCGGCCTGATCGCGGAGCGCAGCGTGCCGCAGATCCGGTCGGCCGCGGACGGGCGCCACCTGCCGGACCGCTGCACTCCGCGATCAGCCCGCGGCTCAGAACGGCGTGTAGTCGCCGCCGTCGGTGATGGTGTCGAGCGCGCGCTCGACCGAGGTCACGGCGTCGAGAAGGAGCTGAAGCGTTCGCTCGGTCTCCAGGCGCGGACGGCCGAGCGCGGACGAGCGGCCGCCGATGTCGTGCAACTGCTCGGCGATCGCCACGAGGTCGCAGACGACCGAGGCGGTCTCCCGGGCGGCGGCATCGGGCGCGGGGCGGGCGCGCAGGGGAACGACGTTGCTCATCGGACTCACTCTTGCGCAAAGCCGGCCACGGCACCAGCCGGGTCGCGGGCGCTCTCCACAATATCCCCGCTCCGCGTCCCCCCGGGCACAGGGGCCGGGAAGGCGCCCGCATCCGGGCCGGCCCCGCCCCACGCGGCCTTGACGGCGGCTCCCGGGACCGCGAAGCACGACGGCATCCGATCCGTCCAAGGACCCGTCATGCAAGGACCCGTCATGCAAGGACCCGCCATGCCAGGACCCGTCATGCGCCTTCCGCTCCTCGCCGCCGCCCTCCTGGGCCTGCTCTCCGCCTGCTCCAGCATGGATTCCGGCGGCCGCAGCTTCAGCAGCACCTTCGACACCGACAACTACGTGCGTTCGAGCGACACCAACGGCACCCAGCGCCGCCCGGACGTGAACCGCCTCTACACCCAGCCCTCGGTGCCGAGCATCGTCAACATGGGCCGCTGAGGCCGGCCGGGGCGACGGCCGCTTCTCGTTTCGCGTCGTTCCCGCCATCGCGCGGACCGGGCCGCGAGGGGCCGACGGCGGCTCCTCGCAGGGCCGAGCCGACCGCCCTCGACGCCTACTCCTTCGCCAGGGCGTCCGCGAAGGCCGCGATGCGGTTGCGGGCGTAGGTCGGCAGGCCGGCGCTGATCGAGGTGCCGGTGTTGAACGAGGAATTGCCCATCAGCACCTGCGCCGGCAGCAGGTTGCGCAGCACCGGCACGCGCTCGTACTCCTTCTTGCGGTCGAGCACGTCGGCCTTGATGCCCAGCGTCATGTAGGCGGTGACCACCGTCCGGCCCGCATCGCCCGGCATCGGCTGGAGCACCGCCAGGAACTTGCCGAAGCGCAGGATCTGGTTGACCCAGAAGATGTTCTGCTCCAGCGCGCCGGCCACCGGCGTGTCGATCCGGGTGAGGCCGGCGAGGGAGCCGGATTCCTCGGGCGGCAGCACCCGCAGCTCGCTCTGGAACGAGACGAACTCGGCGATCTTCTTGCCGTTGCCCTCCTCGAGCTTGTTGGCGAGCCGCACGCCGAGCGGCAGCTTGCCCTCGAGGTCGTAGCGCGACTCGATGCACTGCGTCCGGGGTGCCTCGCACCACGGCCGGTCGGGGCGGCGGGCGAAGGCGGCGGCCGGGTCCTTGGTCGGGGTCACGTCGGCGGGGCCGAGCGCCTTGTGCCGGATCGCCGGGTCCATGCGGCCGAGGAACGCGAGGGAGCCGAAGCGCTGGAGGTCGATCCGATCGGCCGGGCGCGGCACGACGAAGCGCGCCTCGGCGACGTAGACCTTCAGGTCCTCGTGCCGGTGCTTGGACACGCCGTTCACCGTCTGGGTGTATTCCGGCTCGGTGTAGCCCGGGTAGGGGGCGAGCGCCGCCTTCTGCTCCGGCCGCTTGCGGCCCCATTCGGCGAACGGCACGAGGCCGCTCTCCGGGCTCGACGGGTTGTCGCGGTGGTCGGTGAACGCGATCGTGCCGGGGGTGAGGAGCGTCGGGCCGAGCCCGGCGACCGAGGGCACGTCCTTGGTGGCGTACTGGGCCGCCGCCGGCCCGCACAGGGCGGCGAGGAGCGGCAGGGCGAGGCGGGCCGGAGCGGGAAGGCGCACGGACGAAGCGTTCCTGTTGGTGGGCGCGAGACTCATACGAAATCCGATTGATCCGCTTCAGGCGATCCCTGCGGGATCGCTTTCGCGATGCGGATTTCGGCTTCGTTCAGGCGCCGCGCGGGCTGAGGATACGGTTTCTGAACGGATCGCTCAGAAACCGTATCAGTAGGTCGGGTCGTCGCCGAAGGGATAGTCGGGGTCGCGCCGGCGCGGCCGGCGCCAGACGTCGTCGTCGTCGCCGAAGGGCGAGCGGGCCCGGGACCCGGGCCAGACCGGGTCCGGCGGCTGAACCGGCTGGGCCCGGCGGCCGTAGGGCGAGGAGGGCTCGGTGCCGTAGCCGTAGCGCGGCGCCGGGGCCGGATCCGGCCGGCCGAAGAGCTGGCGGCCGAGCTCGCCGAACGGGTCGTAGCGGTCGTCGTCGGGCTGCGAGTCGGCCAGCGTGTCACCGTCCTGCTCGGTCTCGGGACCCCGCCGCATCGCGTAGAGGGTTTCGGCCGGGACCAGCTTGTAGCGGGTGTCCGCCATGCGCCCGTCCGGCTGGAGCCGGAAATGCTCGGTGAACCCGCCGCCGGGCACCGGGCTGCCGGAGCGCAGGTCGATCGACACGTCGGCGATCAGCCGGCGGGTATCCGGGGAGGGCGGGGCGAGGGGCGTCTTCGGCACCCCGTTGGCCCAGGCCGCCTGGAGGATCTGCCCGAAGACCGGCACCGCCAGGGTGCCGCCGGTCTGGCCGCGGCCGAGGGTCCGGCGCTTGCCGTCGGCATTGTCGTAGCCGAACCACACCACGATGGTGACGTCGTTGGTGAAGCCGGCGAACCAGGCGTCGTTCTCGTCCTCCGAGGTGCCGGTCTTGCCGGCGACGTAGGGCGCGAACCGCCCGAGCGCCGCGGCGGTGCCGCGCTGGGTCACGCCCTGGAGCAGGCTCTTGAGCTGGTAGAACGCCACCCCGTCGGCGGAGCCGATCCGCCCCGGCGGCCGCTCGGCCCGGCGGTAGACCTCGCGGTCGCCGCGGCTCACCGCCTCGAGCCCGTAGGGGGAGGGGCGGGCGCCCTCGTTGGCGATGGCGGCGTAGAATGCCGCGAGGTCGATCATCCGCACCGGCTGGGCGCCGAGCACGAACGGGTAGTAGCGCTCGCACTCGGCGTAGATCTGCGCCTCCAGGGCGATGTCGCAGACCTTCTGCAGGCTCTCCGGCGCCGCCGGGGCGATGCCGCCGCGCAGGAGCTGCGCCGTGACGAGGTTCTTGGAATGCTCCAGGCCGCGCCGCAGGGTGGTCGGGCCGGAGCCGCGGCCCTCGTAGTTCTTCGGCGACCACGACTGGCCGGCACCGCCGATCGGCGGCAGGGTCACGGCCGCGTCCATCACGAGGGTGTTGGGCTGCAGGCCGGCATTGAGCGCGGCGAGGTAGGTCAGCGGCTTGAGGGTCGAGCCCGGCTGGCGCACGCTCTGCGTCACCCGGTTGAGCTGGCTCAGCGGATAGGAGAAGCCGCCGGCCATCGCCAGGATGCGGCCGGTGCGGTTCTCCAGCACCAGGGCGGCGCCCTGGACCTGGGGCCGGATCCGCAGGTCGGCCCGCGGTGCGCCCTTGCCCTCGCGCACCGCGACCCGGACCACGTCGTAGGGGACGAGGCGCCCGCGGGCCTGACCCGCGCCGAGGCTCGCGACCCGGCCGTCGGCGAGGCCGACCTTCGCGGTGCCGCCGCGGCCGCCGGTGTCGAGCACCACCGCGAGCGGCCAGTGCACGTCGTAGAGGGGAGGGCGGGCGGATTCGAGGGCGCGGGCCCAGGCGGGCTTCGGTCCGGCCGGTTTCGGCACCGGCTTCGCCTTGCCGCCGCGCGGGGGAGCGGGCGCGGGAGCCGGCTCCGCCACCGGCGCCGGCGGTGCGGCCTCGAACCGCTTCACCGCCTCGGCGATGTTGAACTCCGCCCCCTCGAAGCGGGCGCGGCCGGTCGCGGCCTCGTAGCGCGACATCGCCTCCTGGAGGATGCCCTCCGTCGCCTCCTGGAGGCCGGCATTGAGGGTCGAGCGCACGGTGTAGGCGTCCGCGGTGAGGGACTCGACCCCCGCCAGCATCCGCGCCTCGCGGTTGAGGTACTCGACGAAGTGGAAGCCGGCGTCCTGGCGGGTCCGTTCCAGGGGGACGAGGCCGAGATCGGCCTTCAGCGCGGCGGCCATCTCCGGCTCGGAGATGACGCCCTCCTCCTTCATCCGGGTCAGGACGTAGGCGCGCCGCTCGCGGGCCCGGTCGGGGTAGCGGTCGGGATTGTAGTAGTTCGGCCCCTTCGGCATGCCGGCGAGCAGCGCCGCCTCGGCGACCGTGAGGTCGCGCACCGACTTCCCGAAATACGACCGCGCCGCCATCTCGATGCCGTAGGCGCCGCGGCCGAGATAGATCCCGTTGAGGTAGAGCCCGAGAATCTCGGGCTTGGTCATGATCCGCTCGGCGCGGGCCGCGACGATCATCTCGCGCATCTTGCGCTCGTAGGTGACGTCGTCGCCGACCGAGAGGTTCTTGACCACCTGCTGGGTGATGGTCGAGCCGCCCTGCGGCCGGCCCGGCGAGGCGAGGTTGCCGATGAAGGCGCGGATCACCCCGCGCTCGTCGATGCCGCGATGGGTGAGGAAGCGCTTGTCCTCGGCGGCGATGAAGGCGCGCTGCACCAGCGCCGGCACGGTCTCGATCGGCACCGTGACGCGCCGGCCGTTGGGCTCGGCGGCCTCGGCGAGGCGGTTGCCGCGCCCGTCGAGGATCGTGCTCACGCCGGGCAGCTTCAGGGTCTTCAGGGAGTTCGCATCCGGCAGGTCGGCGACGGCACGATCGTAGAACTCGATCACCGCCCGGGCGTCGAACGGCGAGTTGGCCGGGCTCTCGCCCTTGCAGAACTGCTTGTAGCTCGTCAGCAGCTCGTTGATGTCGAGCCCGTGCAGGATCTTCGACTCGCCGGCGACCGCCTTCGGGTCCTCCATCGCGGTGGAGATCAGGTCGTCGAGGTTGATGTCCTCGATGTCGAACGCCTTGCGCATGTGGGCGCAGCCGTCGCGCAGGATCCGCACCACCTCCGGGCCGTCGGTGGCGGGATCGAACTGCGTCCGGATCGCGTCGGGCCGGGTCGTGACCTGGCTCAGCGTCAGCGCGGTGGCGAAGAGCTTGATGAGGACTGGGTTCATTCGGGTAGCGAGGCGCCCGGCCGGAGCGGGCGGTGGCGGTCGGAGCGCGCCCGGCTGATCCCCCGAGGGAAGACGGACAACGCGGCCCTTTTAAGGTGAGCGTTGCGCCGCACCATCCGCCCGGCTCCGGAAAAAAACGCGTCCGTTTCCAAACGGCCACGCTCGAACCGCGTCCGACCGCCGACGTTAGCCGGACATCCCCGGATACATACTCCACATGAGTATGCTGGCCGCCGCGCGGCCCGGGATCCGCGACATCATCAGGAGCATCCGATGTACTATCACGACAAGCGGCTGCAGTACCCGGTCCGGGTCGAGAACCCCGATCCGCTGTTCGCGCGCCAGCTCCAGCAGGCGATCGGCGGCATCGAGGGCGAGATCCGGGTCTGCCTGCAATACTTCTTCCAGGCCTGGGGGGCGCGCGGCCCGGACAACAAGTACCGCGACGTGCTGATGAACACCGCGACCGAGGAGATCAGCCACATCGAGATGCTCGCGACCGCGGTGGCCCTCAACCTCGAGGACGCGCCGGCGACGCTGCAGGAATCGACCGTGCAGGCCAACCCGGTGGTCGGGGCGGTGATGGGCGGCGAGCGCCCGCGCCACGTCGTCGAGGGGATGCTCCAGCGCCACATCCTGTCGACCGGGATGGCCGCCTTCCCGGCCAATTGCGACGGCGTGCCGTTCGACTGCTCGCACGTCTACGCCAGCGGCAACCTCGTCGGCGACATGTTCGCCAACGTCGCCGCCGAGGCGACCGGCCGGACCCTCGCGGTGCGGCTCTACAACGCCACCCGCGACCCCGGCATGCAGGACATGCTGAGCTTCCTCATCGCCCGCGACACGATGCACCAGCAGCAGTGGCTCGCGGTGATCGAGGATCTCGGCGGGCTCAAGGAATCCCTGCCGGTGCCCAACAGCTTCGACCAGTCGAAGGAGGCGCAGAAGTACAGCTACATGTTCATGGGCACCGAGCGGAACGGCACCCCGGTCACGCCCGGCCGCTACAGCCAGGGCCCGTCGATCGACGGCAAGGGCGAGTACCGCTTCGAGGCGTTCGAGCCCCTGGGCGAGGAGCCGGCGCTCGGCCCGGCCCGGCCCGATTCGGGCGCCCAGAAGGAGCAGATGGCGGAGCAGCCGGTCACCAACGCCCTGTCCTGAGGATCGCGCCGCCGGGTCCCGCCGCCGGGGAGCGGCCCGGGATCCCGCCGATCGGCGGGCTCCGTCCGCCGGGTCCCGCCGCGGCGTGGCCCGGCCCGGCGTGCATCGACGTCACGATGCCGTCGCTCACGGGCGATTCGGCCTTGACCTGCACCGCCTCTGCATAGGATCGGTTGAGCTTCCGCAGGGACAGAGTCGCACGCATCCCCGCGGGACTTGCAGCCATCGGGACGTTCGTCGCCTCCGAAGCGGCGGAGGAACGGGCGAGGGCGGGAAAGCACAACCGATGGACTACACCTATTCGGACGGCCGCCTGCTGATCAGGCGCAGCCCGGAGGAGAAGAAGCCGCTCCTCCAGCGCCTGAAGCGGATCGAGGGGCAGGTGCGGGGCCTCCAGGCGATGATCGACGAGGACCGCTACTGCCTCGACGAGATCCAGCAGATGAACGCCATCTCGGCCGCCGTGCGCGAGGCCGCCCTCCAGATCATCGCCGAGCACCTCACCGCCTCGGCCGAGTACGCCGTCCTCGGCCAGGACAAGGACGGTGCGGTCGCGGAGATGATCCGGGTTCTGCGGGCGGCGATGCGGCAGGGCTGAGGCCGGGCCGGGCCGCGCGGTCCCGTCGCTCTGTCACGGGGACGGCGACACCTTATCTGAGGTGGCAGACCGGCCCTCACGAGCATCCGCATGTCCACCTCCGATCGCGAAGCCAACCGTTTCTCCGCCCGCGCCGCCCGCTACGCCCGCGTCGGCGCCAATGTCGGCGGCGTGGCGGCCCGCATGGCGGGGAACCGCCTGTTCGGGGGCAAGGGGGAGGACCTGTCGAACGCCGCCGCCCTCGCCCAGGCGCTCGGCGGCCTCAAGGGGCCGATCATGAAGGTGGCTCAGCTCCTCGCCACGGTGCCGGACCTGCTGCCGCCGGAATACGCCCAGGAGTTGCAGAAGCTGCAATCCGAGGCGCCGCCGATGGGCGCGGCCTTCGTCAAGCGCCGCATGGCGGCCGAACTGGGCACCGACTGGCAGGCGCGGTTCGGCAGCTTCGACCTCAGGCCGGCCGCGGCCGCCTCCCTGGGTCAGGTCCACCGCGCCACCGCCCTGTCCGGCGAGGCCCTGGCCTGCAAGCTGCAATACCCCGACATGCAATCGGCGGTCGAAGCCGACCTGACCCAACTCCAGGTCGCGTTCTCGCTCCACCGCCGCATGAGCGCGGTGATCGATACCCGCGAGATCGCCAAGGAGATCGGCGAGCGGGTGCGCGAGGAGCTCGATTACGGCCGCGAGGCGAAGCACGCCGCGCTCTACCGCGAGGTGCTGCGCGACATCGGGCTCGTCCGGGTCCCCTCGGTCCATCCCGAACTCTCGACCAGGCGCCTGCTGACCCTGGGCTGGCTCGAGGGCGAGAAGATCCTGACCTTCGCGCAAGCCCCGCAGGAGATCCGCAACCGGCTGGCGCTGGCGATGTTCAAGGCGTGGTGGCACCCGTTCAGCCGCGCCGCGGTGATCCACGGCGACCCCCATCTCGGCAACTACACGGTGTTCTCCGAGGGCGGCGAGCCGCGGGGCATCAACCTGCTCGACTACGGCTGCATCCGGATCTTCCACCCGCGCTTCGTCGGCGGGGTGGTCGACCTGTACAAGGGCCTCCTGGAGAACGACGAGGCGCGGGTCGTCCACGCCTACGAGGTCTGGGGCTTCCGCAACCTCAACCGCGACCTGATCGAGGTGCTCAACATCTGGGCCCGGTTCATCTACGGCCCGCTGCTGGAGGACCGCACCCGCACGGTGGCGGACGGGGTCAAGCCCGGCGAGTACGGCAGGCGTCAGGCGTTCGAGGTCCACAAGGCGCTCAAGGAGCGCGGGCCGGTGACGGTGCCGCGGGAATTCGTGTTCATGGACCGGGCGGCGGTCGGCCTCGGCGCGGTGTTCCTGCACCTGCGTTCGGAGCTGAACTACCACCGCCTGTTCGAGGCCGAGATCGACCGCTTCTCCCTCGACGACCTCGCCGCCCGGCAGAAGACCGCCCTCGACGCCGCCGGGCTGCCGCTGCCGGCGTGAGCCCCGCCCCCGATCCGACGAAAACGGGCCGGGAGGGTTGCGCGCGACCAATTGCCCGGGGCCGGGCGTTGCGGTAAAGCCCACGACAACCATCAAGGATCGGGGATACGCCCAGCATGGCTGACACGAATCACGCGAGCGGACCGGTCTACAGCCCTGAAATGGACGGACAGTCGCACGAGGCGACCTATCGGGGCTTCGTCCGGTTCGTCGAGATCGCCACCATGGTCGTGATCTGCTGGGTGCTCTCGCTCGCGGTCGGCGGCGTGAGGGAAGCCTGGGTCACCGCGATCATCGGCGTGGTGCTCTCCAGCATCGCCGGCGCGATCGGCGCCCTGGCGCCGTCCCTCGGCTGGCGCGCCCCGGCGGTCGTCGCCGCCCTGCTCTTGCTCCTGCTCGCCTTCTACTGACGGCGAACGGTGCCGGCCGCGTCCGCGCGGCCGGCACCGCGAGAGAAGGACTGCGCAGAGATTTTTCGGCACGGGTCGTTTTTCCCTTGCGGAAGCGGCCGCGATGTTGCGTTTGGTCTCTCCCTGGCGCCCGCATGCCGGTCGTCGCCCTTTCGACCTGACAATCAACAGGATGCGTGGATGCGGATCGCGGTTCTATCCGAGACCGATCCGGCGGAGCCGCGGGTTGCGGCAGTCCCCGAGACGGTGAAGAAGTACAAGGCCCTCGGGGCCGAGGTCGTGGTGCAGGCCGGCGCGGGCGTCTCTGCCGGCGTGCCGGATGCCGAGTTCGAGGCCGCCGGCGCGACGATCGCGCCCGACGCCGCCGCTGCCGCCGGGGACGCCGACATCGTCCTGCGGGTGCGCCGCCCGGGCGCCGACGAGCTGCCGGCGCTCAAGCGCGGCGCGATCGTCGTGGCGATCATGGATCCCTACGGCCACGAGGACGAGGTCAAGGCGATGGCCGAGGCCGGCGTCGCCGCGATCGCCATGGAGCTGATGCCGCGCATCACCCGCGCCCAGGTCATGGACGTCCTGTCGAGCCAGGCCAACCTCGCGGGCTACCGCGCGGTGGTCGACGGCGCCGCCGAGTACGGCCGGGCGCTGCCGATGATGATGACCGCGGCCGGCACCGTGCCGGCGGCCCGGATCTTCGTGATGGGCGCCGGCGTCGCCGGCCTCCAGGCGATCGCGACCGCGCGGCGCCTCGGTGCCGTCGTCACCGCCACCGACGTGCGCCCGGCCGCCAAGGAGCAGGTCGAGTCGCTCGGCGCCAAGTTCGTCGCCGTCGAGGACGACGAGTTCAAGCAGGCCGAGACCGCCGGCGGCTACGCCAAGGAGATGTCGGCTGAGTACAGGAAGAAGCAGGCCGAGCTGGTGGCGAGCCACATCGCCAAGCAGGACATCGTCATCACCACCGCCCTGATCCCCGGCCGGCCGGCGCCGAAGCTCGTCTCCGCCGAGATGGTGGCGGCGATGCGGCCCGGCTCGGTGCTGGTCGACCTCGCGGTCGAGCGCGGCGGCAACGTCGAGGGCGCCAAGCCGGACGAAGTCGTGAAGACCGACAACGGCGTCAAGATCGTCGGCTACGCCAACGTGCCGGGGCGGCTCGCCGCCACCTCGTCGAGCCTCTACGCCCGCAACCTCTACGCCTTCGTCGAGACCCTGGTCGACAAGGCCGCGAAGACGCTGGCGGTGAAGTGGGACGACGAGCTCGTCAAGGCGACCTGCCTGACCCGCGACGGCGCCGTCGTCCACCCGAACTTCCAGCCCAAGGCCGCCTGAGCCCGCCGGAGATCCTCATGGCCACTCTCACCCCCGATCAGGCGGCCGATCAGGCACGGAATGCCGCCGCCGCCGCCCGCATCGCCGCCGACGCCGCGGCCGGTGCCGCCGCCCAGGCCCAGGCGATCGCCGACAGCGTCGGCCACGGCCTCGCCGCCGCCACCCACGGCGCCATCGACCCGACCGTGTTCCGCCTCGCGATCTTCGTGCTGGCGATCTTCGTCGGCTACTACGTCGTCTGGTCGGTGACCCCGGCCCTGCACACCCCGCTGATGTCGGTCACCAACGCGATCTCGTCGGTGATCGTGGTCGGCGCGATCCTCGCCGTCGGCGTGCCGCTGATCGAGAAGGGCACCGGCTGGGCCCGGTTCTTCGGCTTCCTCGGGCTGGTCTTCGCCAGCGTCAACATCTTCGGCGGCTTCCTGGTCACCCAGCGCATGCTCGCCATGTACAAGAAGAAGGTCTGAGGCGATGTCCGAGAACGTCTCCTCGCTCCTCTACCTCGTCTCCGGCGTCCTGTTCATCCTGGCGCTGCGGGGCCTGTCGCATCCCACCACCTCCCGGCAGGGCAACCTGTACGGCATGGTCGGCATGGGGCTCGCCATCCTCACCACCCTGGTCGGGCATCCGCCCTCCGGCGCGGGGGCGTGGTTCATCGTCCTGCTCGGCCTCGGCCTCGGCGGCGGCGCCGGCGCGGTGATCGCCAAGCGGGTGCCGATGACGGCGATGCCGCAGCTCGTCGCCGCGTTCCACTCGCTGGTCGGCCTCGCGGCGGTCGCGGTGGCGGCCGGCGCCCTCTACGCGCCGCAGGCCTTCGACATCCTCGAGGGCGGCCGCATCCACAAGCAGTCGCTGTTCGAGATGGGGCTCGGCGTCGCCATCGGCGCCATCACCTTCACCGGCTCGGTGATCGCGTTCCTCAAGCTCGACGGCCGCATGTCGGGCAAGCCGATCATGCTGCCGCAGCGCCACCTCATCAACATCGTGCTGGCGGTGGTGCTGGTCGCCCTGCTCGTCGGCTTCATCGCCGGCGGCAGCAAGGTGCTGTTCTGGCTGATCGTGATCCTGTCCTTCGTGCTCGGCGGGCTGCTGATCATCCCGATCGGCGGCGCCGACATGCCGGTCGTCGTCTCGATGCTCAACTCCTACTCGGGTTGGGCCGCGGCGGGCATCGGCTTCACCCTCGGCAACCTCGCGCTCATCATCACCGGCGCGCTGGTCGGCTCGTCGGGCGCGATCCTGTCCTACATCATGTGCCACGCGATGAACCGCTCGTTCATCTCGGTGATCCTCGGCGGCTTCGGCGGCGATGCCGCGGCGGCCTCCGGCGGCGGGCAGGTCGAGTCGCGTCCGGTCAAGCAGGGCTCGGCCGACGACGCGGCCTTCATCATGAAGAACGCCGAGAAGGTCATCATCGTGCCGGGCTACGGCATGGCGGTGGCCCAGGCCCAGCACGCCCTGCGCGAGATGGCCGACCAGCTCAAGAAGGCCGGCGTCGAGGTCAAGTACGCCATCCACCCGGTGGCGGGCCGCATGCCGGGCCACATGAACGTGCTCCTCGCCGAGGCCAACGTGCCCTACGACGAGGTGTTCGAGCTGGAGGACATCAACGGCGAGTTCCCGCAGGCCGACGTGGCCTTCGTGATCGGCGCCAACGACGTCACCAACCCGGCCGCCAAGACCGACCCGCAATCGCCGATCTACGGCATGCCGATCCTCGACGTCGAGCGGGCCAAGACCGTGCTGTTCATCAAGCGCGGCATGGGCTCGGGCTATGCCGGAGTCGAGAACGAGGTGTTCTTCCGCGACAACACCATGATGCTGTTCGGCGACGCCAAGAAGGTCGTCGACGAGGTGGTGAAGAACCTCTGATCGACACGCATCGGCAGAACGGATCAGGGCGGGGCCTTCGCGGGCTCCGCCCTGTGTCGTTGCGGGACCGGTGTCGCCCGCCTGCGGCAGCGCCGGCGGGCGAATCCCGCTAGGATGCGCCGGTGACCGCGCTCCTCGATCTGCCCCGCCCGCTCCTCGACGTCCACCGCTCGGCGCTCGGCCGGCCGTGGTACGACCGCTGCGCCGATCCGGCCCGGCAATCCGCCGCCATCGCCATCGCCCAGGGCCACGGCCTGCCGGAGGTGCTGGCCCGGGTGCTCGCCGGGCGCGGCGTGCCCGCCGCCGACGTGCCGGGCTTCCTCCAGCCGCGGCTGCGCGACCTGCTGCCGGATCCCTCCGTGCTCCTCGACATGGAGCCTGCGGCCGACCGCCTCGCCCGGGCGGTGGCCGGGCGCGAGAAGGTCGCGATCTTCGGCGACTACGACGTCGACGGCGCGGCGAGCGCCGCCCTGCTCGCCGGCTACCTGCGCGAACTCGGCGTGCCCTACCGCCTGCACATCCCCGACCGCATCACCGAGGGCTATGGGCCCAACGTCGAGGCGGTGCGGATGCTGGCGGGGGAGGGGGCGACGCTCCTCGTCACCGTCGATTGCGGCACCGCCGGCCACGCCCCGCTGGAGGAGGCGGCGCGCCTCGGCCTCGACGTGGTGGTGCTCGACCACCACGGCGCCCCCGAGACCCTGCCCCCGGCTCGCGCGGTCGTGAACCCGAACCGCCTCGACGACCTCTCGGGCCTCGGGCACCTCTGCGCCGCGGGCGTCGTGTTCCTGACCCTCGTCGCCCTCAACCGGCGCCTGCGCCGGGACGGGATCGTCGGCGCGCAGGGGCCCGACCTGATGGCGAGCCTCGACCTCGTGGCGCTCGCCACCGTCGCCGACGTGGTGCCGCTCACCGGCCTCAACCGCGCCTTCGTCCGCCAGGGCCTCGCGGTGATGCGCGGCCGCGACCGCTGCGGCCTCGCCGCGCTCCTCGACGCCGCCGGCCTCGCCGAGGCACCGCAGGCGTGGCATCTCGGCTTCCTCGTCGGGCCGCGGATCAATGCCGGCGGGCGCATCGGCGACGCGACCCTCGGGGCGCGGCTGCTGCTGTGCGAGGATCCCCTCGAAGCCGCCGCCATCGCGGCGCGGCTCGACGCCCTCAACCGCGAGCGGCAGGCGATCGAGGCCGAGGCGGTGGCCGAGGCCGAGGCCGCGATGGGCCTGCGCCTGGAGCGGGATCCCGACCAGCCGGTTCTGGTCGCGGCGAGCGCCGAGTGGCATCCCGGCATCGTCGGGCTGATCGCCGCCCGGCTCAAGGAACGCTTCGGACGCCCGGCCTTCGCCTTCGCGCTGCGCCCCGACGGCAGCGCCACCGGCTCGGGCCGCTCGGTCGTCGGGGCCGATCTCGGCCACGCGGTCCGCAACGCCGTCGCGGCCGGCCTCGCCGCCAAGGGCGGCGGGCACGCCATGGCGGCGGGCGTCACCGTGGCCGCCCCCGATCTCGACCGCTTCCGCGCGGCGCTCGCCGCCGACCTCGCCGAATCGGTGGCGCAGGCGCGCCTCGGCGAGGCCCTGCTCCTCGACGGCGTGGTCTCGGCCGGCGGCGTCCAGGCCGCCCTCGCCGACGCGGTCGAGCGGGCCGGGCCGTTCGGCCAGGGTGCGCCCGAGCCGGCCTTCGCGCTGGCCCGCCACCGGGTCGCCGACGCGCGGGTGGTCGGCAACGGCCACGTCAAGGTGCAGCTCCGCGGCCGCGACGGCGTCGCCGTCGGCGCCATCGCGTTCCGGGCCGCGGAGGGGCCGGTCGGCCGCCTGCTGCTCGGCCGGATCGGCCGCGACGTCCACGCCGCCGGCACCATCACCCGCGACCGCTGGCGCGGCGCGGACAGGGTCGAATTGCGCCTCTGCGACGTCGCCGAAACGGACGCATAGCCAGCATCACGGACCCGCTTGACACCCGCGGAGCACCCCACCATAAGGACCCCCGTCGCCGCCCGGCAGGGCCGGCGGCTCCGAGCGGGCCTTCGGGCCGCGGCTCCCCTGGGGGAATGTCCCGAGCGGCAAAGGGGGCGGACTGTAAATCCGCTGGCTATGCCTTCGTAGGTTCGAGTCCTACTTCCCCCACCAACTTCTTCCCTGACGACCTCGCAGCCGGGACTGGCCGATGACCCGGACAGGCATGATCCGCGCCCTGCGTGGCCAACTCCGTGCGCTCCGCGACCGGCTGCTGTGGCGCCTGCGCGTACCGGCCGACTTCGATCCCGACTTCTACCGCAGCTACTATCGCGACGTTCCGGAAACCCTCGACCGGCCGGGCCTGCGCCGGCATTTCGGGCTGCGCGGCCGCCGGGAGGGGCGGGCGCCGAGCGCCGCGGCGCTGCTCGCCGGCCTGGAGGCACGGTTCGGCCCCGTGCCGGCGGATTTCCGTCCCGACCGCTACCGCCTCCTGCACCCGGACCTGATGGGGCTGCGCGAGGATCACGCGCTGACCGCCCACTACCTTCAGTTCGGCGTTCGCGAGAACCGCGCCTACCTGCCGCCCGACTCGACCGACCAGGAGGAGTACGAGCGCGCCGTGCTGGCTCGCCCCGATGCCGCCGCCTATCCGGCCGGCTTCGAGGAATGGCTCGACCGGCACGGCCTCGGCGCCGGCGACTGGCTGCTCGCCTTCAATCTCGGCGAGTTCGTCCTCCTCAACGCCGACTGGCTGCCGGAGACGCCGCGAACCCGCCTCGACGGTCTGATGATCTTCGTCGAGGCCGGCCTGGAGCGGATCGCCCCGATCAGCCTCGCCCACGCCTTCGATCCCGCCTTTCACCGCGCCGCCTACCCGCAGGGTGCCGGCCCGGGCGATCCCGATCTCTACCGCCGCTGGCTCGCCACCGGCCTGCGCCGGGGCGAATCGGGCAGCGAGGCCGCGCATCTCCGGCAGCTCCTCGGCGAGGACGGGTTTCCCTCCTGCTTCGACCCCGCCGCCTACGCGCGCCGCCTCCCCGACGCCCGCCGCCGCGCCCCGCCGCACCGGGTGCTGCTGCTGGACGATTTTCTGGGGGGCGGCTTCGCCTACGCCTCCGACGCCGTGTCCGGCCCCGGGGCCGGCCGCCTGTTCGAGCAGGCCGCCGACCGCCACCTCGCCCGCGGCGACGCCGCGACCGCGCGGGCCGCCATCGACCGCGCCCTGGCGGCGGAGCCGGCGACGCCGCGGCGCCTCCACAAGCGGGCGACCGCCCTGCGCCTGCTCGGACGGGAGCGCGAGGCCCTCGCCGACGCGGTCGCGGCGTCGCGCCTGCCCGGAGCCGGCATCGACAGCCACATCCTCGCCGCGGAGAGCCTCGCGGCGTTGCCGGACGAGCCCGACGCGGCGTTGGACCAGCTCGAACGCTCCGCCGCCGCGTGCAGCGTCTCCGCCGCATGGCGCGACGCCGCGCACCGCGTCCTGCGCCGGAGCTTCGCCGCGACCCGGGAGCAGGCCCTCGCTCTGCATCGCGCCGGCCGCGCCGCGGAAGCCGAGGCCCGGCTCGACGGCCTGATCGCGCGCCTGCGCGGACTGCTCCCCCAGGTCGATCCGCTTCCCGCACCCCTGCCGCCGGTCCCCGAGGGCCCGGTCGTCGTCCTGTGTCCAGGCGGCATTCCGCCCGCTTCCCTGTCCCGCCGGTTCGGGGCCGGAGAGGTCCGGGCGCTCGACCCGGACGCCGAGGATGCCGTCCCGGCCCTGAACGCCGCCCGCCGGGTGATCGTCGCCGGGGCCGAGGCGTCGCCTCCGGTGCTGCACGCGATCATGTATGCGCGCGGCCTCGGCCTGCCGGTCCAGCACGCCGATGACGAGTCGGCCTCGGCGCCGGCCGACGGGGCGGAAGCGGCCATCCGCACCCGGCTGGTCCGGCTCGCGCGGGAGCTCTGCGACGCCGGCTTCGAGCCGGGCGAGGCCCCGGCCGTGGGTCCGGCGCCGCGCCGCGCCGCCCGCTCGTCCGGAGTCGTCGCGGCGCGGCCGCATGCGGATGCCCCCGTCACCCTGTTCTGCGGCGAGGTCCCGGCCGGCCTCGCCCCGGTGGTGGCCGAGGCCCTCGACCGCCACCCGACCTTGCGCCTCGCGGCCCTCGGGCGGGTGGACCTGCGCGGTGCCTTTCGTGCGGTCCGCGAGCGGGTGCACCCCCTCGGCAACCTCACCGACGCGGACGCCTGCCGGGAGGTGCTGGCGGGCTGCGACATCAACCTCGTCCCTGCGGGCCGCGACGCCGACGACCCGTCCGGCTGGCACGCGGCGGCGCAGGCCGGCCTGCCCTCCGTCGTGACCGCGGCGGAGGCCGGCCGCTGGAACCTGCGTGACGGCCACGACGCCGTGGTGGCGGACGGACCGGGGGGATGGCGCGCGGCCATCGACGCCCTCGCGGAGGACACCGCCCTGCGCCGGCGCATCGGCGAGGCCGCCCGGGCCGCCGCCGGAGTCCCGGCACCGTCACCGGCTCCTGGTCCCGCGCGCCGGGCCCCCGGGGCGAAGCCGCGCCTGATGCTGGTCAACGTCTTCGCGCCGCCCCAGACCCTCGGCGGCGCCACCCGGGTGTTCCGCGACAACATCGACGACCTGCTCGACCGGGCCGGCGACCGGTTCGACCTGATGGTCGTCGCCACCGACCACGGTGCCGACGACACTCCGTACCGGGTGCGGCTGGACGCCTATCGCGGCATCCCGGTCGCCCGGATCGCCGCCCCGCAGGAGACCCACCGCGACTGGCGCCCGTTCAATCCGGCGATGGCGGCGCCGTTCGGTGCGCTGCTCGACCGCTTCGCGCCCGATCTGGTGCACCTCCACTGCATCCAGCGCCTCACCGGCACGGTGCTCGAGGCGGTGCAGGAGCGGGGCATCCCCGCCATCGTGACGCTGCACGACGCATGGTGGATCTCGGACTTCCAGTTCCTCGCCGACGAGGACGGGCGGGTGCTGCTGCCCTCGGCCGACACCCTGGCGACGCCGTCACAGCGGACGATCGGCCGGCTGCGCTCCATCGCCCGCCGCCGGGGGCTCGCCCGCCTGCTCGACGGCGCCGCGGCGCTCCTCGCGGTCTCGGACCCGTTCGCCGACCTCTATCGTGCCGCCGGACATCCCCGGACCATCGCCGTGCCGAACGGCGTCCCGCCGCTCGCCCCGGTCGCCCGCGAGCCGCGCGGGGAGGGCCCGGTGCGCCTCGGCCATGTCGGCGGGCGCAGCGCCCACAAGGGCGCGGCGCTGGTCGAGTCGGTGCTGCGGGCGAGCGCCTTCGGCCATCTCACCCTCACCCTCGTCGACCTCGGCCTCGATCCCGGCACGGTGCGGGACGAGACCTGGGGCACCACCCCGGTGCGGATCGTCGGGCCGGTGCCGGCGCAGGCGGTGTCCGGCCTCTACGCCGGCTTCGACGTGCTGCTCGCCCCGTCGCTGTGGCCGGAGAGCTTCGGCCTCGTCACCCGGGAGGCGCGCGCCGCCGGGCTCTGGGTCGTGGCGAGCGACCGCGGCGCCATCGGCGAGGACATCCGCGAGGGCGTCGACGGCTTCCGCGTCGACGTCGCCACCGGCGAACCGCTGCGAACCGTGCTGGCCGGCATCGATGCCGATCCGGACCGGTTCCGCCGCCCGCCGCCGGCGCCGGAGCAGCCGATGCGGAGTGCCGCCGACCAGGGCCGCGACCTCCTGGCCCTCTACGACCGCCTCCTCGCCGGAGCAGGCTGACCACGCCGCCGAGACTCGTGACCGTGGGGATGCGTCCCGGCGGCCGCGACCTTCGAGAGGGAATCCCACGCTGTTCCTCACGGCGGTCGCGCACCAGGCGCTGCGAGGAGACGCAGGAGGGAGGGTGAGGCGGTACGGCCTACGCGGCGGCCGGGCTGCCCTCGGCGTTGATGCGCTCGGCGATCTCGGTCAGGAGCTGGTCGGTCTTCTTCTCCTCCTGGAGCGTCTCGTCGAGCAGCTTGGCCGCTTCGTCGTAGCCGAGCTGCGAGGCCCAGGTCTTCAGCGTGCCGTAGCGGGCGATCTCGTAATGCTCGACGGCCTGGGCGCAGCCGGCCAGCACGGCGTCGGCCGCCGGGCTGTCGGCGAAGTCCTCCAGGTCCTCCTCCATCTCGGCGGTGAGGCCCTGCATCGCCTCGCAGGTCTTGGCCCGTGCCGGACGGCCGATCAGCTCGAAGATCTGCTGCAACCGCTCGACCTGGGTGGCGCTCTCCTCCGCGTGGGTCTCGAAGGCCTGGCGCAGCTCGTCGTGCTCGGCGGCCTTGGCCGACTTCTTCAGGGCACGCACCGACTGCTTCTCGGCGTAGTACACGTCCTTGAGGGTCTCGTAGAACGCATCCTGCAAGGTCTTCTGCTTCGTCGCCATCGTTCGGGTCCGTGCCTGTCGGGGGTGGGAGCCGGCGGCACGCTCGTCGCAGCGCGCGTCGCCGGGCGGTGATCGGGAGACGGCACGGGATCGGGGGCCCGGCCAGCCGCTGAACTCTCTTGGCCGAACCGCCGGCCCCGGCACGTCTCCGCACGATCACCGCGCCGGGCAACTCGCCTCTCCATGCCGGGTTCCACCGTTTCGTGCGCTACGGTCGGAATAAAAATAATCGAATCCCGGTGTCTTGTGGGGATAACATTGCTCCATGTAATGGATCGACGGCCGAGCCCCCGCGACTGCGACAGCATGCACTGGCCGAGACGCCGGCAGGACGCCGAGTCGTCAACACATCCGCGAACCGGGATTGGCCAACGACGTCGGTGCCCGCCTCCCAACGACACGATCTCATACGATTTCCGGTCGATCGCTTCGCGATGCGGAAATCGGCTTCGCTCATGCGCCGCGCGGGCTGGTGATACGATTTTCGGAAGGAATCTTACGGAAATCGTATCATGCCCTCACACGACGACACTCTGGACAGGCCCGCACGGAACGTCGATGGGCACCTGACCGAGGCCCTCGGCTAGACCACCACCACGGCGACCTTCGCGGCGGCGGCGTGCCTCGTGGCGACGTGGGTGTGGTGAGGACCCGGCCGGATCGAGGCCGTCGCGAGGATCTGCACTACCCCCTGTCCCGGATCTCCTTCCGCTGACGCTTCGGTCGTGCGGGAAAGGGGAGCAGCAGGGCACCACTCCTGCATCATCGTTGTACCGGGTTCTGCACGCTCCAAGGATTCCGCACGCTCCAAGGCGGCACGGGGCGAGGAAGCCGCGGTCCACCGCGACTCCCCAGATCCCGTCCCCCGCCGCCTCAGCGGTCGGCCTTCGCCCCTGCTGTCGTCAGCTCGATGTAGCGCAGGGTGGTCGGCCGCACGAGGTCGGCGACGGTCTGGGCCATCGCCAGCTCCTCCTTCAGCGACTGCTGGAACCCGGTGAGCGCGGCCGTCTGCCCGGCCGCCTCGGTCAGGGTGATGAGGGCATCGTAGGCCGCCGCCTCGTAGTTCTCGAACGCCCGGTTGGCGAAGGCGTTCTTCAGGATCTCGTCCTGCGCCGGGGTGTGGGCGAGGGCGGCGAGGTTGCCCATCATGCCGAGCACGCCCTCCTTGATGCTCGACGGGCTCGAACTCATCGCCGCGAGCGCCTCTTCGAGCCGGTCGCGCTGGCCGTGAGTTTCCTGGATGTGCCGGTTCAGGGCCGCCGCCATGTCCGGATAGCGCTCCAGCCGCTCGACCTGCCGCTCCATGATCTGAAGCGCCTGAAGCTCGAGCGCGTGCGTGTTCTGCAGGGCCGTCACGTAGAGCCCGCGAATATCCTCAGCCATCGATCAGATCTCCTCGACGAAGCACTGGCTTCATGCCTCAACGCGGGGACGACGATGCCGGTTCTCGGGCAATCCATGCCGCAGCCACCGGAAAATCGGTGTCATACGATTTCCGATCGATTGCTTCGCAATGCGGAAATCGGCTTCGCTCAGGTGCGCGCAGAGCTTTGCTCTGCGCCGCGCGGGCTGGTGATACGATCTCCGGAAGGAATCTTCCGGAGATCGTATCATCTGTACCGATCCACTGAGCGTCTTGGTGCGATCGAGCCGCCCGAAGGCGGCTCGAAGACTGGATCATGAACCGACGCAGGGTCACCGGACACGATCCGGTGCGGTCAGGCGCTCGCGGGCGACGCAGCCTCCACGACCCGGTCGGGCATGGGATCGGTGCGGCGGGCGTCCCGCTCCGCCCGCAACTCGCGCTCGGCCAGCAGCCAGAACTCGATCTCGAATCCCTCGGGCCGATGGTTGCGCTCCCAGATGTCGTAGGCGCGCTCGCGGATCTGCGCGAGGGTGATCTCGCCGTCCATGTCCATTCCGGTCGCCTCCCGTGCCTGCCTCGTGGTCATGATCATGCGATCAGCACGGCAGGCCAGGGGCGTCAAGCCGGCGAGGCGGCCGGGCGCGCGGCCGCGTCGGTGGTCGTCCAGGGCCGCAGCGGATCGGGGATGCGGAAATCCCGCGGCACCGCGAAGTCCGACGCCTTGCCCCGCATCTCCCGGACCGGGCGCGGGAAGCCGCTGCGGTCGGCGTAGTCGTACCGGCCCGGGGGCGGCAACCGCTTGTCGGCGGCGAGCCCCTGGGCGCAGACGACGTCGGCCACCGTCACGCCCACCACCGCGGCCGTGGCGAGGGTGAGGCCGCCGATGCGCGGATTGTCGTGCTCGAAGCCGGTCGCCAGGGTGGCGAGGTCGAGGGCGTCGCCGCCGACGCGGCCCCAGATCCACGGCGTCGGGTCGTGGCTCGCCAGGATGGCGATGCCGGTCGCGACCTCGCGCACGCCGTAGGCCTGGACCAGGGTCTCCCGGCCCTCCATCCCGATCGCCCGGCACAGGGCCCGGGGCGCGAGCAGTTCGGCGAGGCCGAGACCGATCGAGAACCAGCCGAGGCCGCGGGCGAGCCGGGCATGGCCGGAATGGGCCGGGCGCGGGGCGGGTCCCCGCACCGGCGTCCGGGCGGGGGTGGGATTGCGGGTCTGACTCATGGCTTGATCACCACCTTGATGCAGCCGTCCTGCTTGTCGCGGAACGTCCGGTACATCGCCGGGCCATCCTCCAGCCCGACCGTGTGGGTGATGACGAAGGAGGGATCGATCTGCCCCTCCTCGATCCGGCGCAGCAGGTCGGCGCTCCAGCGGTTGACGTGGGTCTGACCGGTGCGCAGCGTCAGCCCCTTGTTCATCAGGGCGCCGAACGGAATCTTGTCGAGGAGCCCGCCATAGACGCCGGGCACCGACAGCACGCCGGCGGGCCGGCAGACGTAGATCATCTCGCGCAGGACGTGGGCGCGGTCGGTCTCCAGCATCATCGCCTGCTTGACCCGGTCGTACATCGCGTCGAGCGAGCCGGTGGCGTGGGCTTCCAGCCCGACCGAGTCGATGCACTTCTCCGGCCCCCTGCCGTCCGTCATGTCGTTGAGGCGGCTGACGACGTTGTCCTGCGAGAAGTCGATCGTCTCGGCCCCGCCGGCCCGCGCCATCGCGAGGCGCTCGGGCACGCGGTCGATGGCGATGACGCGCCTGGCACCGAGCAGGATCGCCGAGCGGATCGCCATCTGGCCGACCGGGCCGCAGCCCCAGATCGCCACCGTGTCCTCCGGCTGGATGTCGCACTGCACCGCGCCCTGCCAGCCGGTCGGGAAGATGTCGGACAGGAACAGGAGCGTCTCGTCGGAGAGGCCCTGCGGCACCTTGATGTGGGTGGCGTCGGCGAACGGCACCCGCAGGTACTCGGCCTGCCCGCCGGGATAACCGCCGGTGAGGTGGGTGTAGCCGAACAGCCCGGCGGTGGTGTGGCCGAACGCGGTCTCGGCGAGCTTGCGGTTGCGGTTGCTGCGCTCGCAGACCGAGAAGTTGCCGCGCCGGCACTGGTCGCACTGGCCGCAGGTGATGGTGAACGGCACCACGACGCGGTCGCCGACCTTCAGCGACGCGTTGTCCCGGCCGACCTCGACCACCTCGCCCATGGCCTCGTGGCCCATGATGTCGCCGGACTTCATGCCCGGCATGAAGTGGTCGTAGAGGTGGAGGTCGGAGCCGCAGATCGCGCAGGCGGTCACCTTGATGATCGCGTCGCGCCCGTCCTCGATCCGAGGGTCGGGAACCGATTCGCAGCGGATGTCCGCGGTGCCGTGCCAGACGAGTGCTTTCATCGTTCGGGAGTCTCCGGCCAGCCCGGCCACCTCCGACCGGATGCCACTCAAACGCCCGACGTCGCCGGGCGTTCACGAAGACCGGAAGTCTATTGTTGTCACCACCACCCTCCGCGGCGTCGTCATCCTGCCGGAACCGCTCCAGACAGCCTATTGGCGGCAGGATCCGGAGCGATGATGCCGTCGCGGCATCTCGCCTGACCATGGTCGCAAATGCCGGGAGGACCGCATGACCCGACCATACCTGGCCGCTACACTTGGCCGTTACGCTTAACATGGATCAAGTTCATCGGAGAACGACATCCGGTGGCCGAGCCCGCATCTTCCCGCGAACCTTCGGGCGCGCGGGCCGTTGGCCCTCGCCGGACGCGCGACGGCCCCGGGCGAGCCGCGCCCGCGGGCCGGCGCGCCGGACCCCGCGAGGACACCATGGCCGACACCCGCAGCGACGTGCCCCCGACCCGCACGATCCAGCCGATCGACACCCCGCCGGACAGCGACCGGCCGACCACCGCGCAACTGAAGGCCGACATCGACAGCGGCCGCACCGCCGACAAGGTCCCGGTCTTCGACCCCGGGCTGTCGCCGCTCGGCACCGACGACGAGGCCGCCGGCAACCCGCCCTCGCCGGAACGGGTCGCCCTCGCCCGCGAGACGGAGGATCACGGCCGCCGGACCCGGCCCCCGTCCGGGGGCCGGCTCGGGCTCCAAGCCGTCCTACGCCCACCACCGCCAGAACAAGGCGCTGCCGCTGTTCCTCGGCTTCATCGCCCTGGCCGCGGTCGTCGTCGCCGTGGCGGTGCTGTGGGGCCGGTTCTGACGCTCGGACCCCGAGGCTCGCGGAGCCTCAACGCTGGCCGCGCCGGCCTCTATCCCGTGGGTCGCCGGGGAGGGCCGAAGGCACGGCGGCGACTTCCCGCCGTCCCCGGCGACCGGCCCCGTCAACGCACCGTGAATCCCCCGAGACCCACCCCGTGCCGGACGAGGCGTCCGAGCAGGTAGTCGACCTCGGCCCGCGCCGTCGCCGAGAGGGCGCTGCCCGGCTTGCGCTGGGCGTCGCTGGCGATCAGGCCGCGCCGCATCAGCACGTACTTGCGCACCGCGAGCCCGATTCCGGGCTGCTGCTCGTAGCGCAGCAGCGGCAGGTGGGCGTCGAAGACGTCGTGGGCCTCGTCCCGGCGGCCGGCCTTCTGGAGCCGGACGACGTCGGCCAGCATCTCCGGGAAGGCGTAGCCGGTCATCGCCCCGTCGGCGCCGCGCTCCATCTCGAAGTCGAGGAAAAGACCGCCGTTGCCGGTCAGGATCGAGATCGGCCGCATCGACCCGTCGGCCTGGAAGCCGCGCAGGGCCGAGATCTTCTCCAGTCCCGGCCAGTCCTCGTGCTTCAGCATCACGCAGGAAGCGTGCTCCTCGACGATGGCGCGGATGACCTTCGGGGTCATCTGGACGGACAGCGTCAGGGGATAATCCTGGATCACGAACGGGATGTCGGTGCCGATCGCCTCGATGGCGCCGCGATAGTAGCCGAGGATCTGGTCGTCGGTGCGCAGGCTCGGCACCGGCGCGATCATCACGCCCGCCGCCCCGCGCTCCATCACCGCGCGGGCGAGCGAGCGCATGGCGGCGAAGCCCGGCGCCGAGACGCCGACGATCACCGGCAGGCCGATCCGCGCGATGAATCGCGAGGCTACCGCGAGCGACTCCTCCGGCTCCAGCTTCGGCGCCTCGCCCATGATGCCGAGGACCGTGACGCCGGTCGCCCCGGCGGCGCGGTAGCTCTCGCACAGGCGGTCGATCGAGCCCTCGTCGAGGCGCCCGTCCGGGTGGAACGGGGTCGGGGCTATGGGGAAGACCCCGGCGGCTGTGGCGTCGAGACGCATGATCGATCCTCGCAGGGTGTGGCCGGCCCGACCTACGCCAAAGGGCGCGGCGACGCGAGGCCCCGGGGTGGCGCGTCGTGCGAGCCCCCGGACAGAAAGCGGTGTGCAACCCGTCCCGGCATCTTTAGAACCGGTCGGAACCACGAACGGGAGGAGCCGGATGGGCAAGGGCTTGAGGAAGGGACTGACGAATTACGGCGATGCCGGCTTCTCGCTGTTCCTGCGCAAGGCCTTCATCAAGGCGATGGGCTATTCCGACGACGCCCTCGACCGCCCGATCGTCGGCATCACCAACACCTACAGCGACTACAACCCGTGCCACGGCAACGTGCCGGCGCTGATCGAGGCGGCCAAGCGCGGGGTGATGCTGGCCGGCGCGATGCCGATGGCGTTCCCGACCATCTCGATCCACGAGAGCTTCGCCCACCCGACCTCGATGTTCCTGCGCAACCTGATGGCGATGGACACCGAGGAGATGATCCGCGCCCAGCCGATGGACGCGGTGATCGTGATCGGCGGCTGCGACAAGACCCTGCCGGCCCAGATCATGGCGGCGGCGAGCGTCGACCTGCCTACCGTGGTGATCCCGGTCGGCCCGATGGTGGTCGGCCACCACAAGGGCGAGGTGCTCGGCGCCTGCACCGATTGCCGCCGGCTGTGGGGCGCGCACCGGGCCGGCACGATCGACGAGGCCGAGATCGAGACCATCAACGGCCGCCTCGCGCCCTCGGTCGGCACCTGCATGGTGATGGGAACCGCCTCGACCATGGCCTGCATGGTCGAGGCGATGGGCCTGTCGCTGCCGATGAGCGCGACGATCCCGGCGCCCCACGCCGAGCGGATCCGCGTCGCCGAGGCGAGCGGCCGGCGCGCCGCCGAGATGGCGGTCGCCGGGGGCCCGCGCCCGAGCGCGATCATGACGGCCCGCGCCTTCCGCAACGCCCAGGTGGTGATGCAGGCGATCGGCGGCTCGACCAACGGCCTGATCCACCTCACCGCGATGGCCAACCGCGTCGCCGCGCGGGTCGACCTCGACGCCTTCGACGCGGTCGGGCGCGAGGTGCCGGTGCTGGTCGACCTCAAGCCCTCGGGCGACCACTACATGGAGCACTTCCACCACGCCGGCGGGGTGCCGAAGCTGCTGAAGGAACTCGGCGGCCTGATCGACCTCGACGCGCCGACGGTCGCCGGGGGCACCCTGCGCGACGTCGTCGCCGCCGCCGAGGAGGTGCCGGGCCAGACGGTGATCCGCTCGCCGGACGACCCGATCAAGCCGATCGGCGCGATGGCGGTGCTGCGCGGCAACCTCGCGCCCCGCGGCGCCGTCATCAAGCATTCGGCGGCGACCCCGGGGCTGCTCCGGCATACCGGCCGGGCGGTGGTGTTCGACTCCCTCGCCGATCTCGCCGCGCGGGTGGACGACCCCGACCTCGACGTGGCGCCCGACGACGTGCTGGTGCTGCGCAACGCCGGCCCGAAGGGCGCACCCGGCATGCCGGAGGCCGGCTACCTGCCGATCCCGAAGAAGCTCGCCCGGCAGGGGGTGAAGGACATGGTGCGGATCTCCGACGCCCGGATGAGCGGCACCGCCTTCGGCACCATCGTGCTGCACATCACGCCGGAATCGGCGGTCGGCGGCCCGCTCGCCCTGGTGCGCACCGGCGACCGCATCCGCCTCGACGTGCCGGCGCGCCGCATCGACCTCCTGGTCGAGGAGGCCGAACTGTCGGCCCGGGCCGCCGCCCTGCCGGAGGCCGCCCGACCGGACTGGGCGGCGCGCGGCTACGCCCGGCTGTTCCACGACTCCGTGACCCAGGCCGACGAGGGCTGCGACTTCGACTTCATGGTGCCGGGGGAGCCGCCGGGCGGGCCGTGACCGCCCTGCCGACCGGCGTCCCGCGCGGCGGGCGCCGGTAGCGCCAAGTCGAACCGCCAGCGCCAAGTCGAACCGCCAGCGCCAAGTCGAACCGGTAGCGCCAAGTCGAAGACGCGGCGAACCACTGCATATCCCCCCCGGGCGGGATCGCACAGGGCGATTCCGCCCTGTTCCTCGTCCTTGCGTCACGTCCGACGCCGGCCTCACACGGCCGGAGGAATGGTGCCTGGAAGCCCGCCGGCCCGGGATCGGCGAACCGCATCCACGGTTGTTTCCAAGTGACCGCCCGGCGAGCGCCCGCCCGGCGGTCGCGGATGCGAGCGCGTCGCGATGCGCGACAGGGCTTCGCTCCGGTGTGTTCAGGGCCGGGCCCTCCTCAAGGGCCTTCGGACACGACAGCTCCGGGATCACGGCTCAGCCGGGGCCCGAGTGCCACATCCTCCGCAGCTACGGCGATGCCGGGCACTCGCAGGGTCCGGGGCCGCACTCGCCATCACCCCGAAATCGCAAAGCACATTTTCCTCGATCGAACCACGATCCATCGCTTCGACAGCAAGAGCGATGGAAATCATATTTCTCCGCCGGTGCATGTTCTTGCCGACGTCGCCGGATCGACCTCGAACCCGTCGATGGCGTAATCGTTCCCGTCGGAGCGGGCCACGATTTCGTCCGGCTTCTTTCTGCTCGCTGCGGATCACGGGGTGCAGCGCGCCGGCACGGCAAGCAGGCTCAAGAAAACAATTTCAAGTTGTATTCTGCAAGTCCTTTTCCACAATTGCCGTTAGGTTCTAGAACTGGTAACGCGGACTTGATCATCATTTTTCCTCAAGGAAGAAACAATGTTGGCGTCCCATCTCCGGCTCGACGAACGCCATGTCGTCAGAAGCACGGACGGCAAGCACAACATCCTCATCGATAAAACCCTGTTCATGGCTGTACTGAAGACGGCTCTCGCATCGGTGAGGGTTGACGACGAATGGTATTTGAATCGCCATCAGGATGTAAAAGACGCGATCGCACGCGGCGAGTTCACGTCGCCGAAGGACCATTTCATCAGGTACGGCTATCTCGAAGGTCGATTGCCCTACGCCATTCCGGTCGATGAGGCGTACTATCTCGACCGCAATCCCGATGTGAGGGCCGGGGTCGAGAGCGGCGCCATGCGTGACGCCGCAACCCATTTCTACATGTCGGGCGCGCTGGAAGGGCGGCTGCCCTACGAGGGCTTCACGCTGTTCACGCCGCCCTGAGCAGGACAGGAGTCGGGGGCGGCCCACGCACGACGTGCCGGGCTGCTCGTGCGGAAGCCGCGGGGAGCCCGCCGCCTCAGCCGTTCTCCGGCTCCGGCGCGCCGGGCTCCGGTGCGGGCGGCGATCCGTGATCGGCCCGCCACTGCGCGAACAGGCTCTGGAGAACCGCCACGGTGTCGCGCACCGCCTTGGCCTCGTCCTCGACCGAGACGCCTTCCGAGACCGAGTTGCGGGTCGCGAGCAGCGCGCGCTCCTCGATCTCGGCGAGGCGCTCGAGGTAGTCCGGACGCTCGGCGAGCAGGCTGAGGGCATCGCCCATGGCGGTGGCGAGGGTCGTGGCGAGAAGGCCGGCGGTGGCGACGTCGCCGACCGACGCCTCGTAGGGCTCGTCCAGCTCCTCGTCGCTCTCCTCCGCCTCGGCCTCGGCGGCGGCCTGGAGCCCTTCGACCAGCGCCTCCAGCAACTCGGCCGCGGTGTCGTCCGGTACCGCGAGGCGCAGCGCGACCTCGGGCTCGGCGCTCTCGAAGCCGGCGGTGCCGAGGGTGACCTGCAGAATGCCCGGCCGGCGCAGGCTCAGGCCCATCAGGGCGTTGGCGTAGATCGTCGGCGCGTCGGACGCCATCGGCAGGGCCCTCCGGTCAGTCCAGCGGCGAGGTGCGCATCGCGTCGCCGTCGAGCCAGACATGGACCGGCCGGCCGCGCAGGGACGGATCGATGTCGTCGGCGATGCGGTAGAGCCCGTCGATGGCGAGCAGCTCCGGCTCGAACTTGCGGCAGAAGATCCGGGCGTTGGGGCTGCCGTTGGCGCCGGCGATCGCCCGGCCGCGCAGCGTCCCGTAGACGTGGATCGAGCCGCCGGCGATGATCTCGGCACCGGAGGCGACCGAGCCCAGCACCGTCACGTCGCCCTCCGGAAACAGGATCGCCTGCCCCGAGCGCACCGGCTGGTCGAGCACCAGCGACCCGGTCGCCTTCGGCCGCTCCGCCGGGGCGGCGGGGGCGGGGTCGTCCGGGGTCGCGATCACCTCGGCCGGACGGCCGCCGCTCAGCACCGGCGGCAGGCCGCCGCCCTGCGCCGCCGCACCCGCTCCCTCGATTCCCATGATCGGGATGTCGCGCGCCTGGAGCGCGGCGACGAGGTCGAGCAGCGCCTCGCGGGTCGGCGCGAGGCCGGCGACGTCGAGGATCACGGCGCGCCCGGCGAAGAAGGCCGGCGAGCGCCGGGCCAGGGCGTCGAGGTCGGCGAGCCACTCCTCGGCGGGGTCGGACGGCGCGAGCACGACCGCCATGAAGGAGCGGCCACGGAAACGGATCGGCGGGCGGGAGGGGCTGGGGGTCTGCACGGGTTTACCGCTTGTTTACCGGCCCATCAGGGAGCCCGCATGGTTAGCGAAGAGTTAACGCGGCACCGATTCGGCCGCCTGCGCGACGGTCTGCTCGATGTGCCGCGCCAATCCGGGATCGAGGTCGAGGCGCCGGGCGAGGTCGTCGAGGTAGCGCCGCTCGGAATCGGTGTCGATCGAAATCGCCATCACCGACGCGGCGTAGATCTCGGTCGCCTCCTCGGGCGTGCGGGCGAGGCGGGCGACGGCGTCGATGTCGAGGGGCGCCCGCAGGGCGTCCATCAGGAACGCCTTGTCGTCGGGATCGAGGTCGTGGCGGTCCATCTCGCCGAAGATCCGCGCCTGCTCGTCGGCATCGATCTGCCCGTCGGCCTTGGCGGCGGCGATCATCGCCGACAGGAGGGCGCGGCTCACCGCCTCCTCGTCGGCCGGCGACGCCGGGGCGAAGCGGGTGCCGCCGAGCATCGCGGACGCCTCCTCGGGCGTCGGCAGGAATCCGCCGGAGCGCCGCGGCGCCTCGGCGGGGACGGCCGAGAAGGCGCCGAACCGCTGGCCGCCGGAGCCGCCCGGATGACCGGCGCCGCCCTGGGGCGTCCGCGGACGGTTCGCCTCCCACTGGCGATACGCCTGGTAGGCGAGGGACGCGATCATCGCGAGGCCGCCGGCCCGGCCCATCCCGGCACCCATGCCTCCGCCGAACCCGCCACCGTACCCCCCGCGCCGCCGGCCGCCGAGGACCAGCGAGGCGAGACCGCCGAGGAGCGCACCCCTGGCACCGCCGCCGCCGAGGGAGCGGGCGATCTGGTCGAGGGGCGTGCCGGAGGAGTGGCCGGGACGGCCGCCCCACTGGCCGCCGCGGTGACCGCCGCCACCGAGGAACTGGTCGAGGAGGCGCTTGGCGTCGAACATCGGCGTCGGTCTCCGGCTGGCCGCGATGCGTTCGCGGCCGGTCGCTGCGAGGTGGGGTGGACGAGGCCCGGCGCCAAGGTCCCTCGCGGGGGGAGGCCGGCCGCTCATGCGGTTTCCGATCGATCGCTCAGCGATCCCTGCGGGGTCGTGGCGATTGCTGCGCAATCGCTTCAGGCGACCGCTGCGCGGTCGCTTACGCGATGCGGAAACCGGCTTCGCTCACACGTAGCGGGCGTCGCCCTCCAGCAGGTGCAGGTGGTCGTGCAGCCGGTTGCGGTCGAGCCAGTCTAGGGCGGCCTCCAGCTCGGCCGCGCTCATCTCGGCCCGGCTGCGGCCGGAGAGGCGCTTGAGCACCGCGTTGTAGCGGTGGGGCAGCCCGCGTCGCGGCCCGCGCAGGTCGGCGGCGTCCTCCGCCGCCTGGGCCGCCACCAGGGCCGCGACGCGGGCGCGCAGGCGGTCCTCGGCGCGGGAGGGCGGCTCGGCCGGGGGCGACGCCGCCGGGACGGGAACCGGTGCCGCGGCCGGCTCCGGGCTGCGCTGCGGCGCCGGCCGCAGCATCAGGTAGCGCAGCCCGAGGGCGTTGCTCTCCAGCGGCACGATGCCGTCATCCGGTCCCTCCCGCACCGGGCCGGAGGCGGCGCTCGCCGGCCGGGACGGTCGGCGGCCGGGGGCGGTGGCCTGCTCGGCCTCGACCCTGGCGCGGAAGCGCGCGAAGAGCGGGTCGTCGGGGTGGAACACCAGGGCGTGCTGGTCGGCATAGGCCCCGGCATGGGGGTCGACCCGGGTGGCGCGGGCGATCATCTGCTCGAGCCAGGGCCGGCTGCGGATGTGGGTCAGCGCCGCCACCACCGCGACCTCGGGGGCATCGAGCCCCTCGTAGGCCATCGCCACCGTCACCAGCACCGCCGGCTCCGGGCGGAGCCGGAACTCCGCCAGAGCCGCGTGGGCGCCCGGCTCGTCGGAGATCGCGAGTCGGATGTCGCGGACCGCCTGCTCGGCCGGCATCCAACCGCGCAGCATCGCGTGGTAGCGCTGGGCGCTGGCCTGATCGGGGGCGACGACGAGGAGCTTGCCGAGGCCGCGGGCCGGCTCGCCGGGAGGCAGCGCCCGCGCCTGCCGCCGGGCTGCGCGCAGGCGGCGGGTGGCGAAGAACGCCTCGCGCAGCAGGTCGCGGGAGAAGCCGGTGCGCAAGGCCGTGAACAGGGCCGGTCGGGTGGTCGCGCCCCGGGCCGACAGGCGGTGGGGGCCGACGCGGGCCTGCTCCGCCGCCCGCCCGCCCTCGAGCCAGCTCGCCTCGCCGTCGAGGGCGCCGAAATTCACCGGCAGCACCGCCCGCTCGGCGAGCGCGTCGGAGCGTGAATAACCGATCACCGCCCAGCCCGCCGCGTCGAGGTCCGGCAGCGGCCGGCGGTCGGGGCCGGGCGCCGTGTAGGGCAGCCAGAGGATGCGCCGGCCGTCCGCCCGCTCCAGGGTGCCGGAGAGGAGCAGCCGCAGGCGGGCATGGTGCAGGAGCGGCAGCAGCGCCCGGCTCCACGCCGCCTCCTCGGCGCCCGGGTCGCCCTCGGCGAGGACCGGCAGGTGATGCACCTCGTCGAGGACCAGCAGGGTCGGCACGCGCCGGATCTCGGCGAGGTGCAGGTCGGGGGCCGCCGCGACCGCCTGATAGGTGGTGACGTAGCCGTCGAGGCCGCGGGCCGGGTCGGGGCGGTTCTCCGCCGCCCGCACCGCGAGGGAATGGCCGAGGGCGGCGCGCCACGCCGGGTCGGCGAAGACCTCCTCGGCCTGGAGCCGCAGGGAATCGCGCGGCACGACCCACACCACCCTGGCGACGAGGCCGGCGGCGACGAGCCGCGCCGCGGCGATCACCGGCAGCAGCGACTTGCCGCCGCCCGGGGTGACGGCGGCCAGGATGTCCGTGACCTCGCCGGCCTCGCCCCGGGCGAGGGCGGCAGCGAGGGCGGCGAGGCTGCGCTGATGGCGGCGCAGAGGACGGGGATCGGTCACGGCCGGTTCGGGGGCACCATGGCCACGAGGATGACCGAGGCGAGCCGCGAAGGGAATCCGGGGGAGGGGATTGGTGCGGGTTGTTCCCAGGGAAGGCCGGAGACCCCCGCCGCAGGCGTCCCGGCCATGAACCGGTCGCCGGAGGATTGAACGCCCGTCGAACGGTGCCCAACCTCCCGACCATGAACCGCGTCGATGTCACCGCCCGTCTCATACGATTTTCGATTGATCGCTCGGCGATCCCTGCGGGATCGTGGCGATTGCTGCGCAATCGCTTCGCGATGCGAAAATCGGCTTCGCTCACGTGTGCGGAGCAAAGCTCCGCCGCGCGGGCTTGGATACGGTTTTCGGAACTCAACGTCCGAAATCCGTATCATCTCCCGGATTTCGCGGCACCAAGCCCAGGCTGCACCTGAGCGAAGCCACATTCCGTATTGCTTCAGCAAGCAACACGATCCGGAAAGGATCGCCAGAAGCAATCGACCGGTTTTCGCAAGACGGCATTTCGGCGGCATCGTTTGCGCTGAACACCGCTTCCCCGGACGGCTGAAGCGGCAGCGGCGGGAGAAGCCGTGCGAGGGTCGCTATCTCTTCCGCGCCGCCATGAAGGCCCGCCAGCCGCCCCGCGCCGTCGCCTCCTCGGCGCCGGTCGCAGCGTGGGCCTCGCACATGAAGCCCGGCAGCACGCGGCCATCCGCGAGCGCGATGCGCCCGATGCCGAGCGGCGCCGGGATGCCGGCGACGAAGCGCCCGAAGGCGGCGGGGTCGAGGCTCCAGACCTCGACGGCGAGGCCAGGACCGTCGAAGCCGGGGTCGCGCACCAGACCGGGCTTCGGCGGAGTGGTGCCGGGCAGGGCGTAGAGGCGGTAATCGCCGGCAGTGCGGGCGGGGCCGACGAGGCGCCCGCCGAGGCCGGTCAGCTCGTGGTTGAGCGGCATCCCGGACAGGTGGGCGCCGACCACCACGAGGGACAGCCGGTCCTCCGCCGCCGGGGCGACCCGGCTCGCCTCCGGCAGGGCCGCGCCGCGGTCGCGGCCGAGGCCCGGCGCCGCCGCCCGGTGGAGCGCGTCGGCGAGCGGCGCCAGCGCCTCGTCCTGGAACGCCCGCCCGACCAGGGTGACGCCGGCCGGCAGCCCGTCCGGGCGGAAGCCCGCCGGCACCGCGATCGCCGCGCAATCGAGCAGGTTGGCGAAGTTGGTGTAGCGCCCGAGCCGGCTGTTGAGGCGGATCGGGTCGGCGAGCATCTCCGCGACGGTGAAGGTGGTGGGGGCGGTGGGCAGGAGCAGCACGTCGACCTCCGCCCAGGTCGCCTCGGTGCGCCGGCGCAGGGCGGCGAGGGCATACCGGCCGCGGAAGGCGTCGACGGCGGAGTAGCCCCGCGCCGCCTCGACGACCGCCCGCACCGCCGGGTCGATCGCCCCGGGATGGCGGTCGAGGAAATCCTCGATCGCCGCGAGGCGCTCGGCGACCCAGGGGCCGTCGTAGAGCAGGGCGGCGGCCTCTCGGAACGGGACGTAGTCGAACGGCACCAGGGGGCAGCCGAGGTCGGCGAGGCGCGAGGCGGCGGCGTCGTAGAGGGATTCGGTGCCGGCATCGCCGAAGAACTCGCGCTCGGCCCCGGCGAGGATGCCGATTCGCGGGGCGGCGGGCAGCGGCTGCGGCACGGCGCGGCGGGAATAGGGGTCGGCGGGGTCGAAGCCCTCGGCGACCTGCCGCACCGCGGCGGCGTCGCCGACCGTGAGGGCGAAGACCGTGATGCAGTCGAGGCTGCGGCAGGCCGGGACCAGCCCGGAGGTGCTGAAGAGCCCCGGGGTCGGCTTGAGGCCGACGAGGTTGTTGAACGCCGCCGGCACCCGGCCCGAGCCGGCGGTGTCGGTGCCGAGGGCGAAGGCCGCGAGGCCCGCCGCCACCGCCACCGCCGAGCCGGAGCTGGAGCCGCCCGAGATGAAGGCCGGATCGAACACGCTGCGCGGCGCGCCGTAGGGCGAGCGGGTGCCGTTGAGGCCGGTGGCGAACTGGTCGAGGTTGGTCTTGCCGACGACGAGGGCGCCGGCCGCCCGCAGGCGCGCGACCACGGCGGCGTCGGCCCCGGGCGTGTACGCGTAGTCCGGGCAGGCGGCGGTCGTCGGCAGGCCGGCGACGTCGATGTTGTCCTTGACCGCGAACGGCACGCCCCAGAGCGGCAGGGAGTTCGGCTCCGGCGCCCGCGCCATCAGCGCTGCCGCCTCGTGCCGCAGGGCGTCGGGTGCCGCCCGCGTGATGAACGCCGCCGGATCCGCCGCGGCCATCCGGTCGGCGAGAGCCGCGACGAGGTCGAGGGGCGTGACGCCACCGGCGTAAAGCGCCCGCAGGCCCGTGAGATCCAACACCGCCGGCAGCATCGTCCGTCCCTCGCTCGTCGCTCGGACCAGAGGCAAGCCACGAGCCCGGACGCCGGCGCAAGGGTTCGCCGGCGGATTGCCGCCACAACGGTCACGCTGCCCGCACAACGCTCAGGCCGAGGCCGGAATCCGGGCAATCATACGGTTTCCGATTGATCGCTTCAGGCGATCCCTGCGGGATCGCTTTCGCGATGCGGAAACCGGCTTCGCTCAGGTGCGCGCAGAGTTTCGCTCTGCGCCGCGCGGGCTGGTGATACGGTTTTCGGAACCGATCGTCCGACGATCGTATCACCCGGCGATGAACACGCCGGCGATCGCCGCGCTGGTCAGGTTCGACAGGGTGCCGGCGAGGATCGCCCGCAGGCCGAGGGCCGCGACCTCGGAGCGGCGCTCGGGCACGAGGCTGCCGAAGCTCGCGAGCTGGATCGCGATCGACGCGAGGTTGGCGAAGCCGCACAGGGCGAAGCACAGGATCGCGGTGGTGCGGGGCCCGAGTTCGCCGCTCCGCAGCACCGGCGACAGGGTGGCGTAGGCCAGGAACTCGTTGAAGGCGATCTTCTGGCCGATGGCGCCGCCGACCAGCGCCGCATGCTCGGCCGGGACCCCGAGGAGGCGGGCGAGGGGCGCGAAGACGAGGCCGAGCCCGCCCTGGAGCGAGGCGCCGGGCAGGCCGGCGAGCCGGCCGAGGCCGGCGACGAGGCCGTCCGCCAGGGCGATCAGGCCGACGAAGGCGACGAGCATCGCCCCCACCGCCACCGCGACGGCGAGCCCCTTCTGGGCGCCGTCCGCCGCCGCCTCGAACAGGTTGACGGCGCGCCGCTCGCCGAACTCGACCCGCATCGTCGTCACCCGGCTCGGCTCGGTCGAGGGAACCAGGATCTTGGCGTAGAGCAGCCCGCCGGGAATCGCCATGAACGAGGCCGCCAGCAGGTAGGGCATCGGCACGCCGAGCGCGGCGTAGCCGGCGAGGATCGAGCCGGCGGTGGAGGCGGCGCCGCTCGTCATCACGGCGAACAGCTCGGCCCGGGTGAGCAGCGCGAGGAACGGGCGCAGAGCCACCGCGATCTCGCTCTGGCCGATGAAGATGGTGACGACCGCCGCGAAGGTCTCGATCCGCGACGTGCCGAGCAGCCGCTGGAGCGCCGCGCCCAGCGCCCGCGCCAGGGCCTGCATCAGCCCGAGATGGTACAGCACCCCGATCAGGGCGGAGACGTAGATGATCGGCACCAGCACCCGGAAGGCCAGCACGAAGCCGCCGTCGCCGAACAGCTCCCCCATCCTCGGCCCGACGAGGCCGCCGAACAGGAACTCGGTGCCGCGGTCGCCGTAGGCGAGCACCGCCTGCACGCCCGCCGCGACGGCGGCCAGGGCCCCTCGCCCGAGGGGCCAGAACAGCACCACCGCCCCGACCGCGACCTGGAGGGCGAGCGCGGCGAGGACCGTGCGCGGACGGATCGCCCGCCGGTCGGTCGAGAACAGCACCGCGACGGCGAGGAACAGCGCGACGGAGAGGAGGCCGTGGATCAGTCGTTCAAGCATGCCGGCAAACCATGATGTCCCCTCCGATCAGCAAGCCCGGTGCCGGCGCGGCGCCTGTTGCGCACCGCCCACAGCCGCGCGGGAACGCGCGCGGGGCGACCGCGTCCGGTAGCCGGCTCCCGACCTCATCCCGCTGAAATCCTGACTATTTTCCTGACGCCACGGTCCCGGGCCGGGCACGCGGCCGGGACTTCGGGATTTACAACCCCTGGCCCGCATGGATTCAGGACGGACGTTTCCAGGTGAACAAGCGTTTCCCCATGCCGATGCCCCGCCACGCCCTCCGCGGCCGGACGACAGCCAGGGCGCCCGGCAGCGCGGCGCGGCGCTCCCGGCGCCTCGCGACCGCCCTCGGAGCCGCTCTCGCGGCCGCTCCGGCGCTGGCGGCCGACCCGGCCGCCCGGCCGGCTCCGGCGCCGGGCTTCATCGACTGGTCCGGCCCCTATCTCGGCCTGGAGGGCAGCGCCGGCGCCTCGTTCGGCGACTACGCCTTCGGGCCGACGACGATCGGCGGCCGCACCATACCGGCCTTCCGCTCCGGCGACTCGACCCGCCGCTCGGATGCCGGCCGCGACGCCACCACGGCGGTCGGCGGGGTCTTCGGCGGTCGCAACTGGCAATGGGGCCCCTGGCTCGCCGGCGTCGAGGCCGACCTCTACGGCGCCAACCTGAAGCGGCCGGTCCCCTCGACCATCCAGGGCTTCGGCTACGAGGACGTTCCGGCCTTCAACATCATCCGCGACAAGACCGACGTCTACGGCACCGCCCGCCTGCGGCTCGGCTACGCCTTCGACAGCGCCCTCGTCTACGCCACCTTCGGGCTCGCCGGCGCCAACGCCCGGATCATCGCCGCCTATCCCGACCCGGCCACCGGAGAGGTCGCGACCACGAGGCGCGAGCGGTCGTTCCTCGGCTTCACCCTCGGCGCCGGGCTGCAGGTCGCGATCGCGCCGAATCTCGCGCTCGGCCTCGACTACCGCTACATCGACCTCGGCGAGAGCGGCCGCTTCACCCTGGGCACCGTTCCGGGGCCGGCCGGCGGGCCGGTCTCGACGCAGGCGGCGTTCGCCTCGCATCAGATGATGGCGCGGCTGTCCTGGCACCCGGAGGGCCTGCGCCTGCCGGCGGAAGCCGACGTGCCCGACGACCTGTCGAGCCGGTTCTCGCTGCACGGGCAGACCACCTTCCTCAACCAGGGCGTCCCCGGCTTCCGCTCGCCCTATCGCGGCGAGAACAGCCTCGTGCCGCGTCAGGCCCAGGCGACCACCACGGCGACGATCTTCCTCGGCCTCAAGCTCTTCGAGGGGACCGAACTCTACTACAACCCCGAATTCAGCCAGGGCTTCGGCCTATCGCGCACGCTGGGCGTCGCCGGCTTCGTCAACGGCGAGGCGCAGAAGGCCGGGGCGCCGTTCCCGAAGCTGCGCTCCAACCGCTACTTCGTGCGCCAGACCTTCGGCCTCGGCGGCGAGACCGAGACCGTGCCGGACGGCATCAACCAGGTCGCCACCACCCGCGACGTCGAGCGGATCACCGTGGTCGCCGGCAAGTTCGCCCTCGGCGACTACTTCGACGGGAACATCTACGCCCACGACCCCCGGGTCGACTTCATGAACTGGTCGCTGTGGGCCGCCTCGGCCTGGGACTTCCCGGCCAACCTGCCGGGCTTCACCCAAGGGGCGATGGTCGAGTACAACCGGGCCGAGTTCGCGATCCGCGCCGCCTACACCCAGGTGCCCAAGCAGCCCTCGAACGACGTGCTCGACCCGCGCGTCTTCGACCGGGCCGGCACCAACATCGAGTTCGAGGGGCGCTACACCCTGCCGGTGCTGGCCCAGCCGGGCAGGATCCGCCTCGGGCTGTTCTCCAACGTCGGCAATTCGGCGAGCTACCGGCAGGTTCTGGCCCTGACCGGGGCCGGCGCGTTCGACGACATCAACGACGCCGCCGAGGCGACCCGCCGGCCGCGGCGCAAGTCGGGCTTCTACGCCAACCTCGAACAGGCGGTGACGGCGGATCTCGGCGTCTTCGCCCGCGCCAGCGCCTCGGACGGGCGCAGCGAGAGCCTGTCCTTCACCGACGTCGATCGCAGCCTGTCGGGCGGGATCTCGCTCAAGGGCACCTCCTGGGAGCGGCCGGCCGACACGATCGGGATCGGCACCGCGGTCAACGGCCTGACCCGGGCGCACCAGGACTACTTCGCCGCCGGCGGCCTCGGCCTGCTGATCGGCGACGGCCGCCTGAACTACGCCGCCGAGCGCGCCTTCGAGGCGTATTACGCCGCGACGCTGGTGCCCAACGTCGTGGCGACCCTCGACTACCAGTTCGTCGCCAACCCGGGCTACAACCGCGACCGCGGCCCGGCCCACTTCTTCGCCGCCCGCCTTCACGCCGATTTCTGAGGCGGCGGACGGTCTCGAAACCTCGTCCGCGGATTGACTTTTCGCCGCATCCCTGTCAGTCAGCCGCCTTCGCACCGGGCGGCGCCGCGTCGCCCGGCCCTGGCGTTCGGCCCCGGCCGGCGCGGCGATCCGTTCCATACCCGCCCGACCAAGAGACCAAGACCATGAAGATCCGCAACTCGCTGAAGTCGCTGCGCGGCCGGCATCGCGACAGCCAGCTCGTGCGCCGCAAGGGCCGCGTCTACGTCATCAACAAGACCCAGAAGCGCTACAAGGCCCGCCAGGGCTGAGGCTCGCCGTGGCTCGCCGCCGCGGCAAGCCATCGCGTTGACGGTTCCGCGCCGGCACCGGAAGGTGCCGGGATGCGCCGTCCGCTTCTCACGATCTGCATCCTCGCGATCACCCAGGCCGGTCTCCTCGGGACGCCGGCCTTTTCTGCGTCCGAGCCGGCCACGCCCCGCAAGGAGGCGCCGCGCCCGCCCGTCACCCTCGACGACCTGTTCGCCCGGCTGAGGAATGCCGGCGACGAGGCCGAGGCCAAGGGCGTCGCCGGGCTGATCGAGCGCCGCCTCGACCGCTCGGGCAGCGACACCGCCGACCTGCTGGCGAGCCGCGCCGGCGAGGCGCTGAAGGCCAAGGACTATCCCCTGGCGGTGGAACTGCTCGACCGGGTGGTCGCCCTGGAGCCGGGCTGGGCCGAGGGCTGGAGCCGGCGCGCCACCGCCTTCTACCTCCTCGACGACCCGACCGGCGCCATCGCCGACCTGCACCGGGCGCTGACCCTGGAGCCGCGCCACTTCGAAGCCTGGGCGGCGCTCGGCCAGATCTACCTCGCCGGCGACGACAACGCCCGGGCGCTCGCCGCCTTCCGCAGGGCCGAGGCGCTCTACCCCCGGATGGGCAAGCTGCGCGACGCGATCGAGCGCCTCGCGCCCGACATCGACGGCCGCGATCTTTGAGGCCGCGTGACCGGCGCACGACGCTGCGGCGGGCCGGCCGCGTGACCGCGATCCTGATCGGGCTTCTCCTCGGCCTTCCGCTCCTCGTCCTCGCCGGGGCGGCGGTGGCGACCCTCGTCATCACGAGCCAGATCGAGGCCCGCTACCCGCCGGCCGGGCGCCGGGTCGCGGTGCCGGGCGGCCACCTCGCGGTGATCGAGGCCGGACCGGGGGAGGGGGCGAGCCGCGGCACGGTGGTGTTGCTCCACGGCGCGTCCTCCAACGCCATGGACCCGATGCAGGCGATCGGCCGGCGGCTCGCCGGAGACGGCTTCCGGGTGCTGTCCTTCGACCGGCCGGGCTTCGGCTGGAGCCACCGGATCGAGGGCGCGGCCGCCGCCTCGCCGACCGTGCAGTCCCGGCTGATCGCCGCCGGGCTCGACGCGCTGGGCGCCGGGCCGGCCCTGGTGGTCGGCCATTCCTGGGCCGGGGCACTCGCCGCCACGCTCGCCCTCGACGCGCCGGAGCGGGTCGCCGGTCTGGTGCTCCTCGCCCCCGCGACCCATCCCTGGCCCGGTGGCACCGTGCCGGGCTACGCCGGCTGGTATCGCTCCGCCTTCGGCCGGGCGCTGCTCTGGGTCGCCTCGCGCACGATCGCGGCGCCGCTCGGGCTCTACGCCCTCGACCGCTTCTCCGCCGCGGTGTTCCGCCCCGACCCGATGCCGCCGGGCTACGCCGACGCCGCCCGGGTGCCGCTGGTGCTGCGCCCCGCGACCTTCGAGGCCAACCTGCAGGATCTCGACGGGCTCTACGCCTTCCTGGCGCGGCAGCGCCCGCGCTACCCACAGATCGCGGTGCCGACCGTGATCGTCGCCGGCGACGCCGACCCGATCGTGCGCACGCCGGTCCACGCCGAAGCGATGGCCCGCGACGTGCCGGGCGCCCGCCTCGTGGTGCTGCCGGGGACCGGCCACATGCTGCACTACACCGCGAGCGACGCGGTGGTGGCCGAGATCGAGGCCCTGGCGGCGCGGGTGCGGGCGGGGGCGGAGTAGGCAGAGTTCGAGAGGCGTGCCTGGACGCCCGAACCCTCCCCCCTTTGCGGCACGGCTATCCGGGGAAAATCGGAGCGCGTTCCCCCTCTCCCGAGTGGGAGAGGGGCCGGGGGATCGAAGATCCCGCGTGAGGGTGGAGACGGCGCCGAATAGAGCACCAAACCGTTGCGCTGTGCCGCTCGACGCTTGAGGGTTCGATCGGAAGCCGAGCCACCCTGCGCGATCTTCGATCGCCCCCCCTCTCCCACTCGGGAGAGGGGGATCTCGCGCTTGATTTCACAAGGGAATTTCTCCCGGACAGCCCTGCCACTGCGGGGGAGGGTGCCCCGCGGATGCGGGGCGGATCGGGACGATAGTCCCGCAAGAGGGAACGCGACGCTGATCCAGGGTGCGCCCGTCGGGCCGGGCGCGACCATTCCGGAAGCGGGGTTCACCTCTGCGCGGGACTACGTCCCGCTTCGCTCGCCACCCTTCCCCGCAGAAGGGGAAGGGCCGGCGTTGCGGCCGCGTCGACCAACTGTCAGGAGCCGTGACGAGTCTTCCGGGTTCTGGAACACTCCCCACACCCCCTCCTTGTTCACACCTCGCGGGCGATCATCATCTTCTTGATCTCGGCGATCGCCTTCGCCGGGTTGAGGCCCTTCGGGCAGGTGTTGGCGCAGTTCATGATCGTGTGGCAGCGGTAGAGCCGGAAGGGGTCGTGCAGCGTGTCGAGCCGCTCGCCGGTGTGCTCGTCGCGGCTGTCGATCAGCCAGCGATAGGCCTGGAGCAGGGCGGCCGGGCCGAGGAAGCGGTCGCCGTTCCACCAGTAGCTCGGGCACGAGGTGGTGCAGCAGGCGCACAGGATGCACTCGTAGAGGCCGTCGAGCCGGGTGCGGTCCTCCGGGGTCTGGCGCCACTCCTTCTCGGGGGTCGGCGACTCGGTCTGGAGCCAGGGCTCGATCGCCGCGTGCTGGGCGAAGAAGGCGGTCAGGTCCGGCACCAGATCCTTCAGCACCGGCATGTGCGGCAGCGGATAGATCTTGATCTGGCTCGACTTGCAATCCTCGATGCCGAGCGTGCAGGCGAGCGTGTTCTGCCCCATGATGTTCATGGCGCAGGAGCCGCAGATGCCCTCGCGGCACGAGCGCCGGAAGGTCAGGGTCGGGTCGACCTGGTTCTTGATCCACAGCAGGGCGTCGAGGACCATCGGTCCGCAATCGTCGCGATCGACGTAGTAGGTGTCGATGCGCGGGTTGGCGCCGTCATCCTGGTTCCAGCGGTAGATCCGGAACTCCTGGACGTTCTGGCCGGCCGGTCGGGGCCAGGTCCGGCCCTCGGTGTACTGCGAGTTCTTGGGAAGGTTGAACTGGGCCATGACTGACGAAACTCCGGATCAATAGAGGGTGCGGTGGCCGACGGCGGTGTGCCAGGGCGCCGTGTTCGGGCGCTTCTCGAAGACCACCATGCTGTCGTGGAAGGCGATGCCGTGGGTCGTGTCGGCGAAGGCGGTGTCGCGGTCGGCGGCGTCGCCCTCGACGACGTAGCGGGCGTTGAGACGGTCGAGCTGGCGCTTGGCGAACTCGATGAACGAGCCCGGCCGGCGCAGGCCGCCCTCGAATTCGGGCCAGTACGAGCTGTGCACGTCCTCGACGACGTAGACCCCGTCCGGCGCGACCCGCGGGTAGAGCCACTCGAACGACGCGACCTGATGGTCGTTGCGGTGGCTGCCGTCGTCGATAACGACGTCGACGCCGCCCATCGCCGCCACGACCCGCTCCAGCACCGCCGGATCGGCCTGACTGCCGATGTGGACGTGCAGGCCGGGATCGTCGAAGGCGGCGCAGCGCGGGTCGACGTCGATCCCGTGGATCACCGCCGCCTCGCCGAAGTAGCGCCGCCACATCTGCAGCGAGCCGCCGTGGAACACCCCGAGTTCGAGCAGCCGCACCGGCTTGCCGCGGTAGCGCGACAGGTGGCGGTCGTAGACTTCGAGGTAGTGGTGCCATTTCAGGGCGAGCCGGTCGGTCTGGGCGTAGAACGCCGCCTCGGCGGGGTTGCGGGCCCGCGCCAGCTCCGCCGCCTGATCGACCGCGACCTGCCGGTCGCGGACGATCCCGGCCCAGGCCGGGCTCGCCGCAGCCGCCGTCGGGCGCCGCCAGAACTTCAGCATGACAGGGGTCCCCGACAGGGCCGGCGCCGCCCGGGAACCGGGCGGCGCGCGGGCCTTCAGTACACGCGCGCCTTAGTACACGCGCGCCTTGGGCTCGATGTAGGAGATGTCGTTCGACATCGGGTAGGTGTGCACCGGGCGGTAGTCGATCGCGACCCTGCGGGCGTCGGGATCGAGCCACGCCAGCGTGTGCTTCATCCACTGCTTGTCGTCGCGGTCGGGGAAGTCCTCGCGGGCGTGGGCGCCGCGCGACTCGGTCCGGTTGGCGGCCGATTCCATCGTGACGACGGCCTGACCGATGAGGTTGTCGAACTCCAGGGTCTCCAGGAGGTCGGTGTTCCACACCAGCGAGCGGTCGGTGACCCCGACATCCTCGGCGCCGGCCCAGACCTTGTGGATCAGGCCCTTGCCCTCCTCCAGCACCTCGCCGGTGCGGAACACGGCGCAGTTGTTCTGCATCGTCTTCTGCATCTCGAGGCGGAGTTCCGCGGTCGGGGTGCCGCCGTCGGCGTAGCGGAACCGGTCGAGTCGGGCGAGCGCCTTGTCGGCCGAGTCCTTCGGCAGGTCGGGCTGACGGGCGCCGGCCTCGATGATGTCGGCGCAGCGCAGGCCGGCGGCGCGGCCGAACACCACGAGGTCGATGAGCGAGTTCGAGCCGAGGCGGTTGGCGCCGTGCACCGACACGCAGGCCGCCTCGCCGATCGCCATCAGGCCGGGCACGACGTGGTCGGGGTTGCCGTCCTTCAGGGTCAGCACCTCGCCGTGATAGTTCGTCGGGATGCCGCCCATGTTGTAGTGCACGGTCGGGATGACCGGGATCGGCTCCTTGGTCACGTCGACGCCGGCGAAGATCTTGGCGCTCTCCGAGATGCCGGGCAGACGCTCGTGCAGGATCTTCGGGTCGAGGTGGTCGAGGTGCAGGAAGATGTGATCCTGGTTCTTGCCGACGCCGCGGCCCGGCGCGGATCTCCATCGTCATCGAGCGCGAGACCACGTCGCGGGAGGCGAGGTCCTTGGCCGAGGGGGCGTAGCGCTCCATGAAGCGCTCGCCCTCGGAGTTGGTCAGGTAGCCGCCCTCGCCGCGCGAGCCCTCGGTGATGAGGCAGCCGGCGCCGTAGATGCCGGTCGGGTGGAACTGGACGAACTCCATATCCTCCAGAGCGAGGCCGGCGCGCAGCACCATGGCGTTGCCGTCGCCGGTGCAGGTATGGGCCGAGGTCGCCGAGAAGTAGGCCCGGCCGTAGCCGCCGGTGGCGAGCACCGTCGTGGCGGCACGGAAGCGGTGGATCTCGCCGGTCGACTGGTCGAGCGCCATCACGCCGCGGCAGCGGCCCTCCTCGTCCATGATCAGGTCGAGGGCGAAGTACTCGATGAAGAACTCGGTCTTCGCCTTCACGGCCTGGCCGTAGAGGGTGTGCAGCATGGCGTGGCCGGTACGGTCGGCCGCCGCGCAGGTGCGCTGGGCGGTGCCCTTGCCGTAGTCGGTGGTCATGCCGCCGAACGGGCGCTGGTAGATCTTGCCCTCGGCGGTGCGCGAGAACGGCACGCCCCAGTGCTCCAGCTCGTAGACGGCGGCCGGGGCGTTGCGCACGAGGTACTCGATCGCGTCCTGGTCGCCGAGCCAGTCCGACCCCTTCACGGTGTCGTACATGTGCCAGCGCCAGTCGTCCGGCCCCATGTTGCCGAGGGAGGCCGAGATGCCGCCCTGGGCCGCCACGGTGTGCGAGCGGGTCGGGAACACCTTGGTGATGCAGGCGGTGCGCAGGCCCGCCTGAGAGCAGCCGACGGTGGCGCGCAGGCCGGCACCGCCGGCGCCGACGATGACGACGTCGAAGGTGTGGTCGACGATGGGGTACGCCTTGCCGTTCTGGGCCGGCGCGGCGGTTCCGTTGGAGGCCATGGGCGAAGTCCCTGAAGTGTTACGCGTGGGCCGGAGCAGGGTCCGATCGTCTCGCGATCGAACCCTGCTCCAGGTCGTTGATTGCCGCATTCTCGACGACGAGGCGGTCTCCGCTTCGTCGGACGATGCTCTAGAGGCTCACCCGCAGGATGGCGTACAGGCAGGCGACCGCGACGGCGACGCAGTAGAAGTTGTTGGCGATCACCGCGGCGATCTTCAGCCCCTTGTCGTGGACGTAGTCCTCGATGACGATCTGGAGGCCCATCCGCATGTGGTTGGTGACCGAGATCACCGCCAGGATCAGCAGGATCGCGACGATCGGGTGCGAGATCAGCGCCACCGCCTCGGGGTAGGGGCGGCCGGCCATCTTGGCGACGATCACCACGAAGGCGAGGATCAGCGGCACGTTCGAGACCGCGGTGACGCGGTGCAGCCACCACTCGCTGGTGCCGTGGTGGGCGGGGCCGAGGCCCTTGACCCGGGCGCTGGCGGTGCGGATCGAGGGGCGGGTTTCGGGACGGTTGTCGGCCATCGGGCGAGTTCCTCAGCGGGCCAGCAGGGCGACGAGCCAGACCACGACCGTCAGCGCGGCCGAGCCGACCAGGGTGTACTTGGCCATGGCGATGCGGGTGCCGGGCTCCATGCCGTGGCCGAAGTCCCAGACGAGGTGGCGGATGCCGCCGAGCATGTGGTGGAGCAGGATCCAGGTGTAGACGAAGATCGCCAGCCGCCCGAGGATCGAACCGTAGAGCCACGCCACCGGGTCGTAGGCGCCGGGCCCGGAGGCCAGCGCGACGAGCCAGACCGCGACCAGGAACGTGCCGGCATAGAGCGCGACCCCGGTGACGCGGTGGGCCACCGACATCGCCATCGTCCAGGTCCAGCGGTAGATCTGGAGGTGGGGCGACAGCGGCCGGACCACCGGGGTGCCGGCGATTGGGGACCTGGCGGGTTCGGCCATCATGCGTTCCTTGTCGCGTCCTGACGAAGCTGTAGCAGCTCTAAACTGGGCTTCCCTAACGAGTTCGCCGCCGGCCCGCAACGCGGCGGAGAGAAGGCCGGGCGACGGGCGCGGCGCCGGGGCAGCCCGCTGTTCCAGGCTATCTCTCCTTGGAACTGGTCCGGTTCGCAATACGGCTCTCATTGACGCTTCCTTCGCGAACCGCGAAGGAATGAACGGGGCCTGCACTTCTCCCGAAGCGGGGCGGCGGCCTCGGGTTTCGCGTCCGGCGCAAGGAGCCCCGGGATTCGCCATGCATTTCGATCTCGTCGACCTCAGCCTGTTCCGCCACGTCGTCGAGGCGGGCTCGATCACCCACGGTGCCGGGCGGGCCAACCTCGCCCTCGCGGCGGCGAGCCACCGCATCCGCGCCATGGAGGCGTCGCTCGGCGCCTCGCTGCTCCTGCGCGCCCGCCAGGGCGTGACCCCGACCCCCGCCGGGCGGGCGCTGCTGTCGCATGCCCGCGCCATCCTGTCGGATGTCGAGCGGCTGCAGAGCGACCTGTCGGCCTTCGCGGGCGGCGCCTCCGGGCTGATCCGGGTGTTGTCCAACACCAACGCCCTGACCGAGTTCCTGCCCGAGGCGCTCTCGGCCTACCTCACCGAGCATCCCGGCGTGAGCGTCGACATCGAGGAGCGCCTGTCCGACGAGATCGTCGGATTGGTGGCCGAGGGCGCGGCCGATCTCGGCCTCGTCGCCGGCACGGTCGAGACCGGAACGCTCCAGACCTACCCGTTCCGCCGCGACCGCTTCGTGGTGGTGGTGGCACAGGACCATCCCTTCGCGACGCGCGAGGCGGTCGATTTCGCCGAAGTGCTGGAGCACGACCTCGTCGGGCTCGACCGGGCGAGCGCGCTCACCCGCTTCCTGTCGGTCAAGGCGGTGCGGGCGGGGCGCCCCCTGCGCCTGCGGGTGCAGTTGCGCGGCTTCGACGCGGTCTGCCGCCTCGTCGAGTGCCGGGCCGGCCTCGGCATCGTGCCGGAGACCACGGCCCGCCGCGCCGCCCGCACCATGGCGATCGCGGTCGTGGCCCTCGCCGATCCCTGGGCGGTGCGCGATCTCACCATCTGCCTGCGCGACCTCAGGAGCCTGCCGCCCTTCGCCCAGGACTTCGTCGCCCATCTGCGCGCGCGGGTCGGGTGATACCGTCTCCCGAACCGGTCGTGCGGATGTCGCCCCACCCTCGAACACCCGGATCCATCCATGCTCCGTCTCGTCACGCTCCTGCTGATCCTGCACGGGCCGGCCCTCGCCCTCGACGATGCCCGCGACCGCGGCGCACCCCAGTCGAACCTCGAGAACCTGACGGTTCAGGGCACGATCACGTCAGGTGCCGCCACGGTGCGGAGCCTGCGGATGACCGGGGCGGCGCCCCCCGACACGACCTACCGGAGCACTCCCAACCCCGATGCGATCCTCGCCGCGCCCGGCATGGGAGTCGCGTACTGCCCCGGCCTCGCCTGCCTCGTCGGCATCACGGACGGCAATCAGCGCGCCTCGCTGGTCGTATCCGGCGCGACCAAGCTCGACGGCGAGGCCGAGGAGCAGCTCCTCGCGCTGTCCCTGACGTCCAGGACGGGCCGGCTGACCGACTGGAGCGCCAGGACCCGGTACGCGGCCGGCACCAACGTCTACGCCCGGGGCGGCGACAACGTCTTCCGGGTTCAGGACGGCTGCACCTCGGGGGCGACCGAGCCGGCCCTGCCGGACCAGGACAACCCGAGGGGCGCGGTGGTGACCAACGGCTCGTGCCGGATGACCTGGATCAACCGCGGAGCCATCGCGGCGAAGCTGGCCGCCTATTTCGAGAACGAGGTGATGCCGGGCTCGGGCAACGCCTGGGTCCAGGCCAACAACCTCGTCATGCGGCCCGGCGCGCCGACGACCTTCAACATCAACACCGAACTCGATTTCTCGAACAAGTCGGGGGCGGATTGCCCGCTGGGGCACAATTGTACGGCCCTGCGGATCGGCATGGGGGGAGAGAACAAGGCGACCCACGCCGTCGAGATCACCAGCGACGGGACCGAGCGCCCGAAGACCATCTGGGGCCTGCGCTTCAGCGGCAGGAACCTGTCGTCGGACGCGCTCATCGCCCTGGACAGCAACTCGAAATACGGCCTCGCCGCCAACCAGCTCGACCTCGGCGGCGACACGTTCTCCGAGGCCCTGATCCTCGACCGCTCGGCCGGCAAGGTCAGCCTTCAGATCGCGGGCCGGAAGTCGCACGCCGCGATCGACACGCAGGGCGCCACCATCGGCAACCAGGGCGGCGCGCCGACCGCGCTCGTCGTCGCTCCCGGCCAGCAGGTGTGCTTCGCCGGCTTCAACGTCTGCCAGCGCTACGACGCGGGGACGAAACGCCTGGTGACGATCTGGAACGGGCAGCCCGTGGCGTCTCTCGACAGCAAGGGCAACGCGGTCTTCCGCGGCAGCGTGACCCAGAACGGTGCGCCGTGACCGGGCAAGGACCCGTGATGGGGACGGGGAACCGGATGGTGCCGGCGGAGGGGATCGAACCCCCGACCTTCGGTTTACAAAACCGCTGCACTACCGCTGTGCTACACCGGCTAAGTGCCTCGAACCATTGCCGGGGCCGGCAAATCCTCGGCGCCAGGGGCGACATAAACAGCGATCGTGCGCATCTCGTCAAGGCACAAAACTCGGCACGATCCACTCCATCCCGTTCCCGTCCGATGCGGACGCGTTCGTGTCGGCTCCCATCCCGACGAAGGGCGTCGGACGCGCGAACGCCGCGCGACGTGAGTCGGGCCGGCGCGGCCGCGGCAGGGCAGCCGCCTCGACGCTCATCGGGCGCGTGATCGACCAGGGAAGACCGCACGGAGCCGGCGGGTCCTTCGGGCGCGAGCCCGCCACCTCCACGTCCGGAGGCCGCACCACGGGTACGCCGTCGTCCAGGGAGTCCGGCGGCGACCGCCGCTGCATCGAACCCCGCCACCAATGGTGGAGCCTCCGCCGGGCCGGCATCCGGCCGACCACCAGGGCCGGATCGTCCCGATTCGTCGAGCGTCTTCGTGGCGCCTCGAAGATGCCAGGATCACGGTCTGATCCGGATTTCGGAACGATTCGTTCCGCAATCCGGATCATCAGCCCGCGCGGCGGAGCTTTGCTCCGCACGCATGAGCGAAGCCGGTTTCCGCATCGCGAAGCGATTGCGCAGCAATCGCCACGATCCCGCAGGGATCGCCGAGTGATCAATCGGAAATCGTATGACGAGGCGCGATTCCGGTGTTTTCCGGCAACAGGGGCCGCCCGGAAGGCCGTCGATCCCTCGATCAACGGCCGAGCCGGCAACACTTCGCCCCGTCTTCGCCACATTCGGCTTCAAGCGTGACCGGGAAAGCGGGACGGTTAACGCCGTCCGACCCACTGCACGCAAGAGGGCTGCATGCCGCGGATCCGGAGCTTCCCCATCGCCGCCCTGGCGGTCGTCGTCACGGCACCCCACCTGGGTGGATGCAGCGTATTCCAGCCGGGTTTCGATACGACCGGCAGCCTGCCGAAAGGCAGCAAGCAGCTCGCCGCGGTCACGCCCGCCGACAAGGATTGCCTGACCCGGGCGATGTACTTCGAGTCGAACCGGTCGAGCGAGGAGGGGCTGTTCGCCGTCGGCACGGTGGTGATGAACCGCCTCGAGGCGGAGAAGTACCCGGATTCGATCTGCGGCGTCGTCGGGCAGAAGCGCCAGTTCGCCACCGGCGTCCTCGCCAAGCCGATGCGCGACAAGGAGCGCGAGAAGGCCGATCAGGTGGCCGAGGCGCTGCTCTCCGGCGAGCGCCACACCGGCGTCGGCGGGGCGATGTTCTTCCACACCGCCGGCCTGCGCTTCCCCTACAACAACATGCATTACGTCGCCTTCGCGGGCGGCAACGCGTTCTACGAGAAGCGCCCGCGCGCGAGAGACGCGGGCCCGGCCCCGGTGCAGGTGGCCCACGGGGCGCCGGTGCCGTCCTTCCGCGCCGCCCCGGTCCAGGTCGCGCACGCGGCGCCGGCTCGTCTCCGTCAGACGCCGCTGGCGGAACTCGGCCCGGCCCGCAACATCTGCCGCGTCGCCGCGGCCGCCGCGGCGCAGTCGCCGGGCTGATCCCCGACCGCACCGACCCGGCCCCGGGGCATGCCCCCGGAGAGGCCGCGGACCGGACGGCCGGCGTCGTCCCCGCGCCGTAGGCCATCCGCGAGGGCGCCGTGGCGCCGCGACGGGCCGGCCGCGGGAGGGCGACGGCTCCCGACCGCTCCGGGACCACGCCGACGCGACCGCCGCATCAATAGGCGTTCTCGGTCTTGAGCAGGGCGAACGGGGTCATCATCAGGATCTGGACGTCGAGGAACACCGACCAGTTCTCGATGTAGTAGAGGTCGTGCTCGACCCGGCGCTGGATCTTCTCGCTGGTGTCGGTCTCGCCGCGCCAGCCGTTGACCTGCGCCCAGCCGGTGAGCCCCGGCTTGACCCGGTGGCGGGCGAAGTAGCCGTCGACGACCTGATCGTAGAGGGCGTTGGCGGCCTTGGCCTGGAGGGCGTGCGGGCGCGGCCCGACGAGGGAGAGGTCGCCCCTGACCACGTTGAGGAGCTGGGGCAGCTCGTCGAGGGAGGTCTTGCGGATGAAGCGGCCGACCGGCGTCACCCGCGGGTCGCCCCGGGTGACGAGCCTCGCCGCCGCGGCATCGCCCTGGTCGGCGTACATCGAGCGGAACTTGCAGACCTCGATCAGCTCGTTGTTGAAGCCGTAGCGCTTCTGACGGAACAGCACCGGCCCGGGCGAGGACAGCTTCACCGCCAGCGCGACCGCGAGCATCACCGGCGCGAACAGCAGCAGCATCAGGCTGCCGACGACGCGGTCGAACACCCCCTTCACCACCACGTCCCAGTCGGCGATGGGCTTGTCGAAGACGTCGAGGACCGGCACCGAGCCGAGATACGAGTAGCTGCGCGGGCGCAGGCGCAGCTTGGTCGCGTGCGCCGAGAGGCGGATGTCGATCGGCAGCACCCACAGCTTGGCGAGCATCTGCAGGATGCGCGCCTCGGCCGAGATCGGCAGGGTGAACACGATGAGGTCGAGCCCGGTATTGCGGGCGTAGGCGACGAGGTCGCTGACGGTTCCGAGCTTGGGGTAGCCCGCGACCACGCCGGCCGACCGGTCGTCGTTGCGGTCGTCGAAGATGCCGACGATGCGGATGCCGGAGTCGTTCCGGGCTTCCAGCGCCCTGATCAGGCTCTCGGCCGGCGCGCCGCCGCCCACGATGGCGGTGCGTCGGTCGAACCGGCCCCGGCGCATCTGCCCGGTGATGACGAGCGAGAGGACGAGCCGCCCGGCGAGCAGCACCGCCAGCCCGGCGAGATAGTACCCGGCGAGCCACAGGCGGGAATAGTGGTCGCCGAGCTTGGCGAAGAACAGGATCGTGGCGGCGAGCAGGAACACCAGCGACCAGGCGAGAACGATCCGCAGGCCGACGCTGAAGAAGGCGCGGAAGGCGCGGATGCCGTAGGTGCCGGCGGCCTGGGCCACCGCGAGGTTGAGCCCGGCGATGACCAGGATGGCCGCCGGGTAGACCGGACCGAACGGAACGAGGCCGCGCAGCAGCCAGCCGTACATCCCGAACCCGACCGCGGCGACGAGGCACGCCTCGACCAGCCGGATGGAGCCGACCAGCACGACCGGCGACAGGGCGCGCCCGCGCCGGGGCGGCACCAGATTCTCGGCCGGAGGCAGCGCCCGGGACGGCTCGGGCGACTCCCCCTGCCGGATCGCGCCATCCTGCCGGGCCGCCGCACTCTTGAGGATGTCGCGAACGTCGAACGCACTCATGGTCCGCCCCCTGGCGCGCTGCCCGGCCTCGCCCGGCGCGGCGGGCCGGTCTCGCACGGCCGGCGCGCCGGCAGGTGCCGGTCCGGATCACCCATTCTGCACGTCGCCATCACGAAAGGCTTAAAGCCCCGCCGTCACCGCGCCACGGCCTCCGCGGCGGCCCGCGGGCGCGCCGCCGCGTAGCCGGCGAGCCCGTCCTCGACCATCTGCCGCATCGAGAAGCGGCAGCGCACGAAGGCGGAGAGCGCCGCGGCCTCCCCGGCCCGCGCCTCCGGGGACTGGTCGAGCTTGCGGGCGAGGGCGCCGGCCAGCGCGATGAAGTCGTTGGGCGCGACCAGGGAATCGGCCGCGGGGCCGAGGATCTCGGGGATGCCGCCGACATCGGTGGAGACGAGCGGCTGGGCCGCCGCCACCGCCTCCAGCACCACGTAGGGAAGGGACTCGGCCAGGGAGGGCACGACCATGACGGTGCCGCGGCTGAGCGCCTGACGGATCGGCTGCGGCGGCTCGAACCGCACGATGTCGTCGAGGCCGAGTTCGGCCACCCGCGCCTTCAGCGCCCTCTCGTCCGGGCCGGACCCGACCACTAGGAGGGACAGGCGGCGGCCGTGGTCGCGCAGCCGCGCCAGCGCATCGAACAGCACCGGGACGCCCTTCGCCTCCCGCAACTCGCCGATATAGACGAGGTCGTGCCGGTCGGCGGCCGGCCGGATCGGGGCGAATTCGGCCATGTCGAGCCCGTTGTGGACGATCCGGACCAGACGGTCGGTCGGGCCGGCGAAGGCGCGGTGGCGCCCGGCGATGTAGGCGCTCTCGAACAGGAACACGTCGGTGCGGTGGCTCAGCAACCCCTCGACCGCCATGTAGAGCCGGTGGAGCGGGGTGCCCGGGTGATAGTTGAAGCTGCCGCCATGCGGCGTGTAGGCGCGCACCGGCCCCCCGCCGCGCAGCGGCCCGGGAACGAGCCGGGCGTAGAGCCCTCCCTTCGAGCCGTGGCCGTGCAGCACCGTCGGGCGCGACCGGCGCACGAGGGCGTTCAGCCGGGCGAGGGCGGTCAGGTCGGTCGCGTCCGGGTTGCGCCGCATCGGCACCCGCGTCAGCCCGAGGGCGAGCCGGGGCGCGAGTTCCGCCAGCGTCTCCTCGGCCCGCGCCCCCCCGGTGAGCGAGTCGCAGAACAGCCCGACCGCGTGCCCGGCCTCGACCTGCATCCGGGTCACGTCGACGACGTGCCGGAACAGCCCGCCGACCGGAGCCCGGAAGACGTGGACGATGCGCTCGCGGAGGACGGGTTCCGGGTTCGGAAGGACTTGCGGCCGCGCCTCCGGCAGAGCCTCGGCGATGCGCAGGTGGGACACGGCCACGATGTTCTCCCTGGACCCTTCGGCCGGCGCTGGAACGCGCCCGGTCCGGGAATGTGGTCCCGAGAAGATCGACGGCGGGTTAAGCCGGCCCGCCGGGGCCGGACGTCTCGAACGGGTGGTTAACCGGCTGCGGCCGGGACCGTTCGACCTGTACGGATCATCGAGGCGCCGGGCTCCGGCACCGCGGGCTCCGGTTCAGAACCAGCGTTCCTTGATGACGATCGTGTCGCCGGGGCGGACCGGATAGGTCATCGGCACGATGCCGGAGACGAGGCCGCCGGGACCCTCCCGGGTCAGCACGGCGTAGTCGCGGGCCCCCCGCGGGCCGAAGCCGGCGGCGATCGCCACCGCGGTCTCGACGGTCATGCCGTTGACGTAGGGGTACTGGCCCGACGTCGTCACCTCGCCGAGGATGAAGAACGGGCGGTAGGCGTCGACCTCGACGGTGACGTGCGGCTCGCGCACGAAGCCGTTGCGCAGGCGGGCCCTCGACCGCCCGCGCCGCCTGGAGCGTCGTGGCGTTGCCGACCTGGACCGCCCCGATGAGCGGCATGATGATCCGTCCGGCTCCGTCGACCACGTAGATGTTCGACAGGTTGTCCTGCCCGAACACGATCACCCGCAGCCGATCGCCGGCGGCGAGGGTGTAGGACGCCCCGACCGACCCGGTTCCGGTCTCGTCCAGGAGGGCCGTGCGGTAGGCCGGCCGGAGGCAGCCGCCGAGAGCGAGGGCGGTTGCTGTCGCGGTCGCGGTGAGGAGAGCGCGTCGGTTCATCGCGGGCTGCCAGTCGGGTCCATACACCGCGCAGTAAAGCGATATGGTTAATGAAGACTGACCAAGTCCCGGCCGGCGCCGTCCCGGTCGGCTCGCATGAGGACGGCGACGGCGGCGCGGTCCTTAACCACCCGGCAATCTTAATGAGGTGTGATCATCGCCAGAGCCGCCCCGGCTCGTGATCCTCTCGAGACCGACGCCCGCATGTCCCGCGCTCTCTCCTCCGCCATGGACAAAGCCGCCCCGGTCGGCAGGAGGGCCGCCCGGCTCTCCCTCAGCCGCAGGATGCCGGGAGGCGAGGGGGGGCGCACGGGCGACCCGCGGGAGGGGCTGGCGCTCGGGGACGTCGGCCGGCTGCTGCGCCGGCACTGGCTCGGCCTGCTGGTGCCGACCCTCATCGCCGTCGCCCTGGCGGTGACCTTCGTCCAGGTCGTCCCGCCGCGCTACACCGCCGAGACCAAGCTGCTGCTGGAGAGCCGCGACAGCGCGCTGACCCGGCCGCAGCTTGAGCGGGGCGATGGTCCGGCGACGCCGATCGACGAGCAGGCGGTGGCGAGCCAGGTCCAGGTGGTGATGTCGCGCGACATCGCCCGGGAGGCGATCCGCCGCCTCCATCTCGTCGGCAACGCGGAATTCGACCCGCTGGTCGACGGCATCGGGCCGGTGCAGCGGCTGCTGGTGATGGTCGGCCTCGCGCCTAACCCCCTCGACCGGGATCCCGAGGACCGGGTGCTGGAACGCTACTTCGACCGGCTCCTCGTCTACGCCGCCGGCAAGTCGCGGGTCCTGACGATCGAGTTCCGCTCGCAGGATCCCGACCTCGCCGCGAGGGCCGCCAACACCATCGCGGACCTCTACATCGCCTCGCTCGCCGCCGCCAAGGTGGATACGGCGCGCTACGCCTCGACGTGGCTCGGGTCGAACATCGAGGCGCTGCGCAGCCGCGTCGCCGAAGCCGAGGCCAAGGTCGAGACGTTCCGGGCCAGGAACGGCCTGATCGGCGCCGGCGGCACCACCAACCAGCCGCTCGGCACCCAGCAGCTCGCCGAGATGTCGACCCAGCTCACCCAGGCCCGCGCGGCCCAGGCGGATGCGGCGGCCAAGGCCCAGCTCATCCGCGAGATGATCAAGGACGGCCGCTCGTTCGAGATCCCCGACGTCGCCAACAACGAGCTGATCCGCCGGGTGGTCGAGCAGCGCATCACCCTGCGTGCGCAGCTCGCCCTCGAGTCGCGCACGCTCCTGCCGCAGCATCCGCGGATCAAGGAGCTGAACGCCCAGCTCACCGATCTCGAGGGCCAGATCCGCGCCGCCGCCGACCGCACGGTGCGCACCCTGGAGAACGATGCCCGCATCGCCGGAGCCCGGGTCGAGAGCCTTCAGGCCGCCGTGGACGGCCAGCGCGAGGTGGTGGCGAAGGGCAACACCAGCGAGGTCGAGCTGCGGGCGCTCGAACGCGAGGCGCGGGCGCAGCGCGAGCAGCTCGAATCCTACCTCGGCCGCTACCGCGAGGCGTCGGCGCGGGACGCGGCGAGCGCGGCGCCGGCCGACGCCCGGGTGGTGTCGCAGGCGGTGGTTCCGGAGACCCCGTCCTTCCCCAAGAAGCTGCCGATCATCGCCCTCGCGGCGATCCTCACCTTCCTGTTCGCCGCCGGCGTGATCGTCGGCCGCGCCCTCCTGTCCGATGGACCGCCCGGCCAGGGACGGCCCAGCGGCCGCGAGCCGGCCGGCGGGGGCGGCACGGCCGGATCCGGCCCGATGCCCGCCATGCCGCTGCGGCGGTCCCCGGCCGCCCCCAGGATGGCGTCCGGACCGGCGCCCGAGGCCCCGCCGCTCCCCGCCACCGCCGCGGCGGCACCCGCTGCCCCGGCCACCGCGACCCTGCCGCCCGTCGGCTCGTCCGGGGCGCCGGCGGCCCAGCCCGCGATCCCGGCCGCGCCGCTGCCGAAGGCGGCACCGGTCGCCGCATCGTCCGCCCCGTCCTACGATCTCACGGCCCTGACCGAGCGGCTCCGGGCGGTTCCGACCGCCGGCGACGGCCGGCGGGTTCTGGTGGTCGCCGATGGAACCGGCGCCGGGTTCGCCGACCTCGCGCCGAGCCTCGCGCAGGCGGCGGCGTCCGGCGGGCGGGCGGTGCTGATCCGTCTCAGCCGCAGGCAGGAGGGCGGGCTCCCGGGCCTCACCGACCTGATGACCGGAGCCGCCTCGTTCCAGGAGGCGATCCAGCCGGACGGATCGTCGCGACTGCACCTGATCGGCCGCGGCCGCAGCGGGATGCGGGCGCTGCTCGCCGAGGGCGACGGTCTCGGCCTCACCCTCGATGCCCTCGGTCAGGCCTACGACTGGGTGGTGTGCAGCCTGGACGGCGCCAACCCGGCCGTGCTGCGGTCCCTGACCGCGGCGATCGGCACCTGGATGGACGCCGTGGTGATCGCCTCGAACGCGGCTGCCGACGATCCCACCCTCCTCGCCCTGTTCGAGGTCGCGGAGGAGGCGGGCGTCCCCGAGGTGATGGTGGTGCGGGATCAGGAGGCGGTGCCCGCCGTGGCGATGCCGGCCTACCCGCTGCGCCGTTCGGCCTGAGCCGCGGCTGGACCCGTTTCGGTTCAGTCGCTCACCCGGCCTGGCTAGGCCGGTCGGGCACCGGAATGGCGCGCGGGCGTCGTTCCGGTCGACCGGCCGCCCGTCCGGGCAGCTTCCCCCGAGGTAGATCCGTCCTCGTGGCGGCTGCGCCGGACGCATGACACCTGCTCGAAGGAGACAGCCGGGAGGGCTTGATGCCTGCGGGCATCCCCGCCAGCCTCGTGCGGAGAAGAACGCGGCTCCTTTACCAGGGCGGTCGCGAACGCCATTTCCCGCACTCCGCCGACGAGGAGAAGTCCGTTGTCGTCCAGTCCCGCCCCGTCCGGTCACGAGCCGGACCCGATTGCCGGCACGGTCGATCCTGTGTGGCGCCGCCTGCGCCAGGAAGCCGAGGCCGTGGTGCGCGAGGAGCCGCGCCTCGCGTCGTTCATCATGGCGACGATCCTCAACCACGGTTCGCTCGAATCGGCGGTGTCGCACCGGGTCTCCTCGCGCCTCGGCCACGCGTCGCTCTCGGCCGACCTCGTGGCGCAGAGCTTCGGCGAGGCGGTGGCGGACGATCCGGAGATCGGCCGCGCCTACCGGGCCGACATCGGCGCGATCCTCGACCGCGATCCGGCAACCACCCGGGCGATCGAGCCGGTTCTGTACTTCAAGGGCTTCCACGCCATCCAGGCCCACCGCCTGAGCCACTGGCTGTGGACGCGCGGCCGCCGCGACCTCGCCCTCTACCTTCAGAGCCGGGCCTCGGAGGTCTTCCAGACCGACATCCACCCGGCGGCGCGGATCGGGCGCGGCATCTTCCTCGACCACGCCACCGGCCTCGTCGTCGGCTCGACGGCGGTGATCGAGGACGAGGTGTCGATGCTGCACGACGTCACCCTCGGCGGGACCGGCAAGCATGGCGGCGACCGCCACCCGAAGATCCGGCAGGGGGTGATGATCGGCGCCGGCGCCAAGATCCTCGGCAACATCGAGGTCGGCTCCCGCGCCCGCGTCGCGGCCGGTTCGGTCGTGCTCCAGGCGGTGCCGCCCTGCACCACCGTGGTCGGCGTGCCGGCACGGGTGGTCGGCTCCGCCGGCTGCTCCGACCCGGCCCGGTCGATGGACCAGTTCGTCCACCTGATGGAAGGCATCTGAGGCCGGGCGGCCCGGTCGGTCCTGCCGCCTTGCCCCTCGTCGGCCGCCGTGGCAAGGCGGGCCTCCGACGGGCACCGGCAACCCCGCGAGGCGTTCCGCGGGGACACGATCGCTGCCTCCCACCCTCAAGCCGAAGAGACCACTCGTGAACAAGACAGAGATGACGAAGGTCGAGGGCTACCTTCGCCGCACGTTCTCCAATCACTCAATCCGGCTCGTCGGCCGGCCGAAGAAGACCGATTCGGCGGAAGTCTATATCGGCGAGGAATTCGTCGGCGTCCTGTCGGTGGACGACGAGGACGGCGACCGCTCGTTCAACTTCTCGATGGCGATTCTCGATACCGATCTGGAGGGCTGAGGCGGCTTTCCGAGCCCCGGAGTCCGGGATCGCCGTCTCCTCATTCCCCCCGGCGCAGAGGGCAGGGCGCTGCGCGCATCCCGGCGGAGCCGCCCGTCCGGCTCCGCGTGGGGCCGGAGGCTCCACCGCGCGGGCTGGTGATACGATTATTCGGAACTGATCGTCCGAAAACCGTATCAGAGGCTGGCGGGCGCCCGGCCGAAGGTCCGCTCCAGGCCGGCGAGAGCCTCGTTCCAGAACGGCAGGCGCCCGGCGGCGAAGCGGACGCGCAACGACAGGTCCCCGATCCGCACCTCGCTGAGGCAGGCGCCCTGCGGATCGGGGAGGGCGGTGGCGCAGCGCGCGGCGAAGCGGTTCCCGTTCGGCTGGGCGAGGTAGAGGTCCTCGCCCTCGAACGGCGTTCCGGTCCGGAAGCGGCGCTGCATCAGCCCTTCCGGCGTCGCCTGGACCTCGGCGGTGAGGAAGCGGGCGTAGCGCCGGGCGGGGCTGAGCGGGGCGGCGGTGTCCGGGGGCCCGGGTCACCGTGACGTGAAGGCGGTCGTCGCCGCCATGCACGACCATCGCGGACCACGGGATCACGAGGTCGAGCCGGTCGGGAGCGGCTCCCGGCACCGCGCCCGCGGGCACGAACCACGCCGCCGGAAGGGTCAGGGGATGGCCGGCCAGGCGCTCGACCGTGCGGGTCTGCGCCGCCATGGGCGGCTGCACCATCCAGGCGGTCATGGCGCCGGTGCCGCCGAGGGACCCGGCGAACAGGGCCGCCGCCGCGCCGATCACCCGTCGGTCGATCGCGACCCGCCGGGATGCCGCGGCACGGGGTACCGCCGCCATTGCGCCGATTCCGGGCTTCATCGTGCCGTGCCTCACCTGCTCCGCCACGCGGCGGCCAGCGACGATGATCGGAATCGAGGGTTAAGGTTCGTTTAAGAGCCGGCGACGAATCGGAGCGATGCCCCGATCCGGGATTCCGCCCCGCCGCCTGTGGATAACGATGCGTTAACCATAACAAATCCCTACGCCTCGGGCAGAGTGGCCGGCGATGCTGGCGTGCCGGCCACCGGCGACGGGGGAGGGGAGCGGCGGCGCCCTGGATGGAGACACCCGCGATGGCCCTGAACCCCGCCGCTCTCGAGAATCTTCAGACGCTCGTTCTCGGGCTCGCCTTCGCGGGCCTGCTCGCCAGCGCCTTCGAGCTGCTGACGGCGCGGCGCGCCAGCTTCGGCCTGCTTCGGACCGGCGGCCTCGCCGCCTTCGCGTTCGTTCCGGTCCTGGCCTTCGTGGCGCCGTTCATCATCCTGCGCAACACGGTCCGCGGCCGGCGGATCGAGGGCCGCCCGATCCCCTTCGTGATGCTGGCGACGATGATCGCCTGCGGCTGGAGCCTCGTCTCGGGCCGTCTGGTTCTCGACCTCGCCCACATGGTCGCCGGCGCCTGACCCCGGCCGGCGACGGACCGCACCGCCATCGTGATCGGGCGCCGGGACCCGCGTTCTCGCCCGACAGTCCGTCGAGGAGCGCGATGGATCGGAGCGGCCGGCCCCCGCAGCGTCGGGCAGCCCGCCGCATCAGACGGTGTCATACGAAATCCGTATGATCGCCCGGCGATCCCTGCGGGATCGTGGCGATGGCTGCGCAATCGCTGTCGCGATGCGGAAACCGGCTTCGCTCAGGGGCGTGGAGCCTCCGGCTCCACGCGCGGGCTCGTGACATGATTTCCGGAAGTCATCGTCCGGATGTCCGTATCAGATCCATGTCGCCACTGGTCTCGCCGCCCGCATGGTTCAGGGGGGCTGGTGGACTGCGCGCCGATCGCGGAGGAGCGCCGCGGCTGCCCCGCCGTCCCGTCAGCGGTTGGCCGTCGTGACCGGGGAAGCGACGCCGTTGAGGGACACCCAGGCGAGGCTGTCCTGGCCCTCGCGCTTGACGTAGGTATAGCCCGTGCGCTGCCACGGCAGGATGGCGCTGGTCTTGTTGTCGAGGATGTAGTCGCCGCGGTCGGTGCGGACCATCAGCACCGCGTGGCCTTCGCCGATCTCGTCGATCACCACCGTCATCCGCAGCGCCCGCCGCGGGATGCCGCGCTCGACCAGCATGCGCCGCTTGAGGAGCTGGTAATCCTCGCAGTCGCCGTAGCCGTCGTCGGGGAAGTCCCAGCGGTCGACGACGCCCCAATGCGCCTGATCGACCATCGGCTTGATGCGGCTGTTGACCCGCCGGTTGACCGCCGTGAGGCTGCGCCACAGGGCCGGCGTCATCTCGACGACCGCCGGCTCGCTCGTGCTCACCGCGCATTCGGCCGGATAGCGGTTGCAGAAGTCGCTCCAGGCGGTCACGGGCTTGGCGCTGCCGCCCCGCTCGATCGCGACGCTCGCATCCGGCAGGGCCGCGAGGGTCTGGGTCTGCGCCTGGGTCGTGGCGCCTCCGATCAGCAGCGTGGCACCGACCAGGGCGAGTTGTGCGGCCCGGGCGCCGCGGGTGAGTACCCCGCGCCGATCGACATGGCTTGATCGGCCGAGACCGTCCAGAACTGCCCGCATTGCCCCATCGACCTGTATGCTTGGTTCTTGCATCCAAGCTGCCACGAGGCCGGGCGGGGCTCAACCGAAAAATTTAAACCGAGTTTAACGTCCACGCCAAAGTTCGGTTCCAATTCGAGACACACATTTCGCGGCCCGCGAAGCGTGGCAGATTCGGCCGGCGCACGACCCCGCTTGGGCCGGCGTCCGGGCCCCGCATCACTGGTTGGCCGTCACCGTCGGCGTGGTGGCCCGGCCGAGGGAGACCCAGGCGACGGAGTTGTGGCCCTCGCGCTTGATGAAGGTGTAGCCGGTGCGGTGCCAGGGCAGGATCGCGCTGGTCTTGTTGTCGAGGATCAGGTCGCCGCGGTCGCTGCGCAGCATCAGCACGGCATGTCCCTCGCCCTTCTCGTCGATCACCACCGTCATCCGCATCGCGCGGCGGGGCAGGCCGTTCTGGGCGAGGAGCTTGCGCTTGAGGAGCTGGAAATCCTCGCAGTCGCCGGCACCGTCCTCGGCGAGGTCCCAGCGGTCCGGGACGCCCCAGTGGTCCTGGTCGGTGACGGCGCGCAGGCTGGCGTTGACGGCGCGGTTGACCTGATTGACGGTCTGCCAGACGCGCGGCGTCAGCGTGACGGTGTCCGGCTCGTTCGGGTCGATGGCGCACTCGCTCCCGTAATGCGCGCAGAACTCGACCCAGGCCACGAGCGGGCGCGCCTCGCCCATCGCCGTCGTGACGGCGGAGGGGGTCGGCAGGGACGCGAGGGTCTGGGCCGCGGCAGGCCCAGCGGCGCTCCCCGCCGCCGCGAGCCCCGCCGCGAGCACGAAGCCCGCCGTGATCCTGCGCGCCGAACTCCTGATCCCGCACCCGATCCGCATCGCAACCATCCCTGTCGTCGGAGACACGATGGCCGCGCAACCGCTCGGCCGGACTCAATCAGATCCGCACAATTTTACTGAAAGCGGTCCGCGGCCCCGCGCATCACCGTCGATCCGCGGGCAGACCAAAGACGAGGCTAGAACAACCCGTCAAATCGCGCCGATTGACTTCAGATGTTGGAAACCACGCCGCCGGCCCGGACCGGCGGCCCGCCTCAGGAGCGGCCGCCGCGATGGACCACGAAGCCCCGGCGCCGCTCGATGCCGGGATCGTTGGCCGGCTCGGGCGGTGCCGCGAGGGGCGGCTCGACCTCGCCGGACCCGAGGATCCGCAGGGAGACGGTGCGAACGGCCCGGATCGGACGCAGGCCCAGCCACGAGGGCACGAGGCGCGGAGAGAGGGAGCCGATCACCCGGGCCTGGGTCTTGCCGCGGTGGCGCAGGGGCAGGAGCAGCAGTTCGAGCTCGATCTCGTCGCCTCCCTCGGTCACGCCGACGAGCCCGACGACGACGCCGACGGTCTCCTGGACCACGACCTCGATCAGCCGCCAGGGGTCGGCGGCGGGCGAGGCCCCCCACAGGCCGGCGAAGGCGGTGCCGCGCAGCTCGCCGCCGAACAGGGCGCAGAGGCGGGTCCCGGCGAGGCGGATCGTGGCGCTGCGCTGGGGCACCTCGATCTCCAGGATCAGGCTGTCGGCGAGGACGTGCCGGATCTCGGCGGGCTCGATCTCACCGCGCTCGGGCGCGGCGCGGGCGCCGCGCAGGCCGTTCCAGTAGGCGTGGAGCATGCTGCTGGTCGGGTGCTTCATGGTGTCTCGGAATGGGCCAGTGCCGTGCGGCAACGTGTCGTTCTGGCGGGGATCCGTGCCATCCCGGAGGAGGGGCGGGGCCGCCGCGAATCGATGGGCAGAGCCTATGCCGAGATCGCGAAACCTCAGAGCGCAACGTTTGATTAAGGTTACCGTGGCAAACTCGTTGCTTTTGCCACACACCTGCCGGATCCTGTGCCCGGTGATGATTTCCAGACTGGCGGCCCGGGCGCGTTCGCCCTACGCGGTCTCTCAATCAGGGGCGAGGATCCCACGGATCCGCGTCGTCACGGTCCAGACGCCGTTCACGCCCTGTCCCCGGACAGGAGTGATCGCCTCGCCTCGGGGAGAGCGGCAACGCTCTCCCCTTTTTTGTTCGGACCCTGCACCGATTCGGAGCCGGGTCTCCCTCCGGGCGGCTTGCGGACCGGCCTTTCACGCCGCCATGGTGGCACCATGGACGCCACCCCCGACCTTCCGCGGCCGCCCCATGTGCCGGTCTTCAACATGCCCACCGTGGTCACCGCTTCGGTCGGCCTCCTGGTCCTCATCCACGCCGTCCGATCGCTGATCCTGTCCGATCTGTGGGACGTGACGCTGCTCATCCACCTGGCGCTGATCCCGGCCCGGCTCACCGCCTACCTCGCGCCGGACCGGGCCGCCGACATCCTGCGGGAGGCGGCATCGACGGGAACGCAACTGGAGATCGAGGCCCGCAGCGCCTTCGCCAACTACATCCTGGCCGACGCGCAGCCGATGCCCTGGACCCTGGCCAGCTACGCGCTGCTGCACGGCTCCTGGACCCACGTGCTCCTCAACGGCGTCTGGCTCGCTGCCTTCGGAACGCCGGTGGCCCGCCGCTGCGGACCGTGGCGCTACGGCGTGATCGGGCTCGCGGCGACCGTGGCCGGAGGCGCCTTCCACGCCGCCCTCGATCCCCTGAGCACCATGCCGCTGGTCGGGGCCTCGGCCGGCGTGTCGGGCCTGATGGCGGCGGCCACCCGCTTCGTGTTCCAGCCGCCGCCCGATCCCGCCGCCAGCGCCGGCCTTCTTCCGTGGCAGAAGCCCGCCCCCGCCCGGCTCCAGACGATCCCGGAACTGATGCACAACCGGCCCGCCATGCTGTTCCTGGCGATCTGGCTCGTGACGAACCTCCTGTTCGGACTGGCAGCGGTGCCATTGGGAATGAGTGATGCCGGCATCGCCTGGGACGCTCATCTCGGCGGCTTCGCCGTGGGTTTCTTCCTGCTGCCGCTCCTCGACGGCCAGCGCCGGCACTGAATAGTTGCGGCCGTCCACCGGGACTTCCGTCCGACTTGCCATGTTGCGGCAGCGGCCCCACACTGGTCAGCCACTTGGACGCGCGTTCGGGGCTCGCGCAGTCGCAGGGGAAGGGGCACCGGCAATCCCGGTGACCGATCCGCTCGGCTGACCTGACCGAAACCGCGGCGCCGTCCCAACCCCCACGGGAGGAACACGATGACCGTCGCTCGCATCCTGTCGCAGAAGGGCCGCACCGTCATGACCGTGCAGCCGCACCGCACCCTGGCGGAGGCCGCCGCGCTGCTGGCCGAGAAGGGCATCGGCGCCCTGGTGGTGAGCGATGCCGGCCAGACCGTCCTCGGCATCCTGTCGGAGCGCGACATCATCCGGGCGGTGGCCCGCCACGGCGCGGCGGCGCTCGACGCCCCGGTCTCCCGCCACATGACCGGCCGGGTGGTCACCTGCACCCGCCAGACCGCGGTCGACGAGGTGATGGAGCTGATGACCGAAGGCCGGTTCCGCCACGTGCCGGTCGTCGAGGAAGGCCGGATGATCGGGCTGGTCTCGATCGGCGACGTGGTCAAGACCCGCATCGAGGCCGTCGAGGCGGAGCATCAGGCCCTGCGCGAGTACATCGCGACCGCCTGATACGATGTCCGGACGATCAGTTCCGGCCATCGTATCACCAGCCCTCGCGGTGGAGCCGAAGGCTCCACGCACCCGAGCGAAGCCGGTTTCCGCATCGCGAAGCGATCACCCAGCAATCGCCACGATCCCGCAGCGATCGCCGAGCGAGCAATCGAAAATCGTATGAGCCCGTTCCGCCGGCCGGTGCCGGCGGGCCGGCTCCTACACCGGCGCGCCGGCCGCCGCGACGATCTCGCGGATCTCCGGCAGCATCCGCTGCGCCGCCTGACGGCCGAGCTCGATGCACTCGTCGGCGCGGTGGAACTCGAACAGTCCCATCTGGGCGAGCTTCGGATTGATCATCACGTCGGGCGGATCGCCCGCGAGACGCGAGCGCGAGATCCGGTCCTGGGTGATGTTGAAGGCATCGATCATCACGCTGGCGATGCCGTTGGGCGCGCCGGGATCGGCGGGCCGCGCCCGGCTGGCCTTGAGCCGGCCGGCGCCGCCCAGCAGCGTCCAGCGACGGGGCGCCGCCGGAACCAGGGCGGCCTCCGCGGCGGCGACCGCGGCCTCGGCCGTCTCGGCCCCGTGCGACTGGATCACGGTGCCGCGCACCCGGGCGTCGCCGTTGAGGTTGACGCAGATCACCACGTCGGCGCCGAGCGCCCGGGCGGCGGTGACCGGCACCGGGTTGACCAGCGCCCCGTCCATCAGCCAGCGGCCGGCGACCTTCACCGGATCGAAGACCCCCGGCAGGGCGTAGGAGGCGCGCACCGCCTCGACGACGTCGCCGCGGGTGAGCCAGATCTCGTGGCCGGTGCCGAGTTCGGTCGCGACGGTGGCGAAGGTGACCGGCAGGGCCTCGATCCGGCAACCGGCAAGGTCGCGCTCCAGCAGCCGGCGCAGGCGCTCGCCGGCGATCAGCCCCGAGCCGCTGATGTGGAAGTCGAGCAGCCCCATCACCCGGCGCTTGGTCAGCGCGCGGGCGAAGGCGGCGAGTTCGTCGAGCTTGCCGGCGGCGAAGCAGGCGCCGACCGCCGCGCCGATCGAGCAGCCGGCGACGACGTCGATGGCGAGGCCGGCCTCGCGCAGGACCTGGATCGCGCCGATATGCGACCATCCCCGGGCGGCGCCGCCCCCGAGCGCCAAGCCGACCCGCGGCCGGCGCGGCGGGCCCGACGAGGCGGATCCATCGGCCGCGGCCTCCTCCGCGACGCCGCGGACGGGTGCCGGCGAGAACAACGGGATGCCGCCCCACATGAATGCCGCGCTCCCCGACGCCGGAGGTCCAGAGGGATCCGGGCGCCAGTCTATCTCGCGACAGGTCAAGCGATCGTCAACGGCGACGCTCGCGGGCGACGCTCGCGGGCGCGGCGCGCCCGGATCAGCCGCGACGGCGGGCGCGCTCCACCTGCCGGGTATGACCGCGCCGGGGCTGGCGGGCGACCTCGGCCTCGCCGGGCAGCGGCTCGACCTGGAGGTCCGCCGGCCCGGAGCGGCCGAAGCTGTGGGCGAACCGCTCGGCCGCGCCGCCGCGGATCTCGAACTTGGTCTCGCGGTCGAAGATGCGGATCGCGCCGACCTCCTCGCGGCTCACCTCGCCGCGGCGGCACAGCATCGGCAGCAGGCGGCGCGGGTCGGCGTTGTCGCGCCGGCCGACATTGAGCCGGAACCACACGCTCGGCCCGAAGGCCGGGCGCGGCCCGTCGCGCCGCGGCGCCAGCGGGCGGCCGGTCTCGAAGCCGGGGTCGGTGACGTCCTCGGGCGCCGGGAGGCGGGTGCGGCACAGGCGGGCGAAGGCGGCGGCCAGTTCCTCGGGGCCGTGCCGGTCGAGGAGCGCCTTCGCGGTGGCGCGGTCGTCCTCGGACGGCTCCTCGGTCAGCACCGGGTCCTGGAGCAGGCGATCCTGGTCGAGGGCGCGGATCTCGTCGGCGGGCGGCGGGCCGGCCCAGGTCGCGGTGACGCCGGCCCGGGCCAGCATCTCCTCCGCCCGGCGCCGGCGCGAGGCCGGAACCAGAAGGGCGCTGATGCCCTTGCGCCCGGCCCGGCCGGTGCGGCCGGAGCGGTGCTGGAGCGTCTCGGCATCGTTCGGCAGCTCGGCGTGGATGACGAGGCCGAGGCCCGGCAGGTCGATGCCGCGGGCGGCGACGTCGGTGGCGACGCAGACCCGGGCGCGGCCGTCGCGCAGGGCCTGGAGGGCGGCGTTGCGCTCGCCCTGGCCGAGTTCGCCCGACAGGGCGACGACCGAGAAGCCGCGCTCGGTCAGCACCGCCTGGAGGTGGCGCACGGCGTTGCGGGTGTTGCAGAACACGATCGCGGTCTGCGCCTCGACCTGCCGCAGGGTGTTGACCACCACGAGCTCGGTCTCCCGCGGCAGGATGCGCAGCGCCCGGTACTCGATGTCGGCGTGGCCCCGCGTCTCGGCCTGGACCGCGATGCGCAGCGCGTCGCGCTGGTAGGTCTCGGCGAGCGCGACGATGCCCTTCGGCAGGGTCGCGGAGAACAGCAGCGTGCGCCGCTCGGCCGGGGTGGTGGCGAGGATGAACTCGAGGTCCTCGCGGAAGCCGAGATCGAGCATCTCGTCGGCCTCGTCGAGCACCGCGGCGCGCAGCGCCGACGGGTCGAGGTTGCGTCGCTCGAGATGGTCGCGCAGGCGGCCGGGGGTGCCGACGACGATGTGCACGCCGTCCGCGAGCATCCGGCTCTCGCGGCGCGGGTCCATGCCGCCGACGCAGGCCGCCACCCGGGCGCCGGCCGGACCGTAGAGCCAGGACAGCTCGCGGTGGACCTGGAGCGCGAGTTCGCGGGTCGGGGCGATCACGAGGGCGAGGGGCGCGCCGGCCGGGGGCAGCTCCTCGGCGCCGGCGAACAGGGTGTCGGCCATGGCGAGGCCGTAGGCGACGGTCTTGCCGGAGCCGGTCTGGGCCGAGACCAGGAGGTCGCGGCCGGCGCCCTCGGATTCGAGGACCGCGGCCTGAACCGGGGTCGGATCGTCGTAGCCGCGCTCGCCGAGGGCACGGGCGAGGGCGGGCGGAAGCACGGGGAAGGGCACGGTCGACAGAGTTCCCAAAGGACGACGCGCGGGGTCTGGGTGCCGTCGCGGCGGGAGCCCGGTAGCGCGATCCCGTCGCGCTCGAAGCTCGCGGCCGCACCAGATGGCGGGCCGCGTCGAGCGGCCCGGGCGGCGCGTGTCCCACGGGTCTGGAGGAGAGGGGCGGCGTCTAGCGCAGTTCGAGCGGCCTGTCCAGTGCGGATTCAGGACGTGGCCGGCGGACCGGACGGCGCCACGGCCTCGTCCAGCGTCGTCGCCAGGAACAGCGTGCCGGGGATCGGCGTGTCGTAGTAGGGCGCGACCGGGCGGAAGCCGGCGCGCTCGTAGAGGGCGATCGCTCCTGCCATGGTCGGCAGGGTGTCGAGGCGCATCTCGCGGTAGCCCGCCCGGCGCGCCGCGGCGAGGATCGCCGCGATCAGCGCACCCCCAACCCCGCGGCCCGCGACCGGCCGGCGCAACGTAGAGCCGCTTCATCTCGCAGATCCCGGGCGGGGCGAGCGGACGGAGGGCGACGCAGCCGAGCGGCGTCCCGGCCTCGTCACGGGCGAGCAGCACCGCCCCGCCGGGCGGAGCGTAGGCGCCGGGCAACCCGGCGAGCTCGGCCTCGAAGCCCTGGTAGCCGAGGTCGATCGGGAGGGACGCGGCGTAGGCCCGGAACAGGCTCGCGACCTCGGCGAGATCCGAGGGGATGCTTGCGGGAGCGAGGGTGAAGGCAGGCATGGGCCGGTCTCATACGATTTCCGATTGATCGCTCGGCGATCCCTAGGGGATCGCTTCGCGAGGCGGGAATCGGCTTCGCTCATGCGCCGCGCCGGCTGGTGATACGATTTTCGATGGATCGCTTCGCGATGCGAAAATTGGCTTCGCTCACGTGTGCGGAGCAAAGCTCCGCCGCGCGGGCTTGGATACGGATTTCGGAACTCATCGTCCGAAATCCGTATCACGCGGGTCGACGGAGAGGCCACGACGCCGCCGCCCGTCCGCCTCCCGGCGCGGTCATGCGGCCGCCTGCCACGCCTGGAGCTGCGCCACCGTCGCCGTCGCGCCGCCGCAGGCGACGACCAGCACCCGCCGGAACGGCGCGAGGCTGTCGTGCCGGTCGTAGAGAACCGCGAGGGCGGCGCCGCAGGCGGGCTCGACGAGGACGCGGTGATCGGCGAGGAAGCGGTGGCAGGCGGCGACCGCCGCCCGGTCGGACACCGTCACGCTGTGCACCGGCCGGCCCTGGGTCAGGGCGAAGGCGCGGTCGCAGACCCGCTTGGCGCCCAGGGAGGTGGCGAGCGAGGTGATCGCCGGCAGCTCGACCGGCTCCCCGGCCCGGATCGCGGCGGCGAGCGAGGCGGCGCCCTCGGTCTCCACCGCGACGATCGGCACCGAGGCCCGGCCGTTGCGGGCGAGGCCCTCGGCCACCCCCGCCATCAGCCCGCCGCCGCCGACCGAGACGACGACCGCGTCGAAGGGCAGTCCGGCCGCGACCGCCTCGTCGATCATCGTCGCGTGGCCGGCCCACAGCAGCGGATCGTCGAACGGGTGCAGGAACGCGGTCTCGGCATCGACCAGGGCGAGGGCGCGGGCATTCGCCTCCTGCCACGAGGCGCCGTGGACGATCAGCTCGGCGCCCTCCCGGGCGATGAGGTCCCGGGCGGTCGCGCTCGCGGTCTCGGGTACCACGACGGTGACCGGAACCGCGAGCCGGCGCCCGGCATAGGCGACCGCGAGGCCGGCATTGCCGCCGGAGGACGAGACGAAGCGCCGCTTGCCGTTCGCGGCGTGGTGGGCGCAGGCGGCGCCGATGCCCCGGATCTTGAACGAGCCGGAGGGTTGCAGCGCCTCCATCTTCGCCCACACCTCCCGTCCGGCGGCGAGGCTCAGGGGGTGCGATTCGATCAGCGGCGTGGCGATGTGCAGGGGCATGAGCACCAGGGATGATTGAACGGAGCCATGCCAACGGCCCAGGATGCTGACGCATCGGGCCGTTGACCCATCTCGAATCGTCGATGACAGGCCCAGAGATCGAGGGGCCGCGGCTCGACGAGAATCCGGGAACGGAACCAGCGGTCGTCGGAAGTGACCTCCGGTATCATTCGACGCGGGCCGGGACGAACTCGTCCCAGAGCGGGGTGCGGACCGAGCGGCGGTAGCTCGCCACGGTGCCGGGCCACAGGGCGACGTTGCGTCCCGCCGCATCCTGGTACCAGCTCACGCAGCCGCCCCGCTGCCAGATGCTGCCGGCGAGGCGGGCCTGGAGGTCGGCGAGGAACCGCGCCTGGGCCTCCGGCGCCGGCTCCAGGGCGACGCCCGGCTCGCGGGCGAGCCGCTCCAGGCAGGCGAGCACGTAGGCGACCTGGGCCTCGATCATCAGCACGACCGAGTTGTGGCCGAGCCCGGTATTGGGGCCGAGCAGGAAGAAGTGGTTCGGGAAGCCCGCCAGCGTGATGCCGCGATGCGCGCCCATGCCGCCGGCCCAGGCGGCGTCGAGGGTGATGCCGCCGCGTCCGGTCACCGGCAGGCGGCCGGCGGCGGCGAGATCGAAGCCGGTGGCGAAGACGATCACGTCGAGGGCGTGCTCGACCCCGTCGCCGGTGACCACGCCCCGGGGCGTGATGGCGCGGATCGCCCCGGCCTCGACCGCGACGTTCGGCCGGGTGAGGGCGGGGTAGTAGTCGTCGGAGACCAGCACGCGCTTGCAGCCGAGGCGGTAGCGCGGGGTCAGCCTCGCCCGCAGGGCCGGGTCGGCGACCGCCTGATGCAGGTGGCGCCGGGCGACGAACTCGCCGATGCGCGTCGCGAACGAGCCGCGGGTGAAGCCGAGGAGCGCCGGAAGCTCGCGCTGACCGAAGAGCAGCCCGCGGAACGCCCGGCGCAGGAGCGGCCAGCGGCCGAAGGCTGCGGCGACGCGGGGACCGAGGACGTGGTCGTTGCGGGGCATCACCCAGGGCGGCGAGCGCTGGAACAGGGTGAGGCTCGCGACCTCGGGCGCGATGGCCGGGACGATCTGGATCGCGCTCGCCCCGGTGCCGATCACCCCGACCCGCCTGCCCGCGAGCGACACGCCGTGATCCCACGCGGCGCTGTGGAAGGCGGGACCGGCGAAGCTGTCGCGCCCGGGGATGTCGGGCAACGCCGGATGGTGCAGGCCGCCGGCTCCCGAGACCAGGGCGCGGGCGAGGAGCGGCCCGCGATCGGTCTCGATCCGCCACAGGGCGCGGGCCTCGTCCCAGACCGCCCCGGTGACGGTGGTGTCCAGCGACAGGTGCGGCCGCAGGCCGAAGCGCGCGACCACCTCCTCCAGGTAGGCGGCGATCTCCGGCTGGGTCGGGAACAGCCGCGACCAGTCGTCCTTGGGCGCGAAGGACAGGGCGTAGAGGTGGCCCGGGATGTCGCAGGCGGCGCCCGGATAGGTGTTCTCGCGCCAGACCCCGCCGACCGATCCGGCCTTCTCGACGATGCGCAGCGGACCGATCCCCGCCTCGAGGCAGCGGATCGCCATGGCGAGGCCGGAGAAGCCGGCCCCGACGATCACCACCGCCAGGGGCTCCGCGGCGCCCCCGCTCATCGGGCGTCCCCGGGTGCGTGCCGGCGCAGGAAGGCCGCGGCCTCGGCGAGGGAGCGGCGCGCCTCGGGCAGGAACGCCCCGGAGATCTGCCAGACGTGCGGCACCACCGGCCACAGCCGCAGCGAGACCGCGACCCCGGCGGCGCGGGCCTTCTCGGCGAAGCGCACGGAATCGTCGCGCAGCACCTCCCGCTCGCCGACGTGGATCAGCAGCGGCGGAAGCCCGGCGAGGTCGCCGTAGAGTGGCGAGGCCAGGGGGTCGGCGGGGTCGTGGCCGGCGAGGTAGGCCTCGACGAGGTGGTTCATGCCCTCCGGGTTGAACATCGCGTCGCGCCGGGCATTGCTGCGCATCGACGGGCCGGTGCCGAGCATGTCGGTCGCCGGCGAGAACAGGACCGCGGCCGCCGGCAGCGTCAGGCCCTCGCCCTTCGCCCGCAGCATCAGCGCCAGGGACAGGTTGCCGCCGGCGGAATCGCCCGCCAGGGCGAGCGGCCCCTCGGCGGCCATCTCCGCCCAGACGGCGGCGGCGTCGTCGAGGGCGGCCGGGAACGGGTGCTCCGGCGCGAGGCGGTAATCGGGCACGAACAGCCGGAAGCCGTGCCGGGCGAACGCGCCGGTGATCGGCCGGTGGGTGCGGGGCGAGCAGCCGATGAAGCCGCCGCCATGGAGGTAGAGCAGGCGCGGCCCGCCGCCCCCGGAGGCGGCCTCGACCCATTCGCCGGCGACGCCGCCGACGCGGCCGGGGGTGAACCGGATGCCGGGCGGGTCGGGCAGGCGCCCGGCCTCGAAGATCCGCCGGACCTCGATCGGGTCGCGGGCCCGGGCGAGCTTCGGCTTGATCTGGGTGCGGATGATCCAGTCGGCGAGGTAGGCGCGCAGGGTCGCCATCACAGGTCTCCTATGGCCCGGGCGAGCAGCGCCCAGTAGCGTACCGGCATCAGGCGCTGGAGCCGGTCGACCTGCCGCGCATCCCTGCCGACGACGAGGCGGGGCGCCCGCGCCTCGATGCCGCGGGCGATCTGCCGCGCCGCCTCGGCGGGGTCGAGGCGCAGGTGGCGCTCGAAGGCGGCCCGGCCGCGCTCGACCTCGGCCGGATCGACCCCGGCGCCGATGCGGGCGTTGCGGGCGATCGCCGTGGCGACGCCGCCGGGATGGACCACGGTGACGCCGATGCCGGAGCCGGCGCATTCGTGGCGCAGCGCCTCCGAGAAGCCGCGCAGGGCGAACTTGCTCGCCGCGTAGGCGGTCTGGCCGGCGGGGGCGACGAGGCCGTAGAGGCTCGACACGTTCACGATCTGCGCCGCCGGGCGCCGGGCGAGGATCGGCAGGCAATGATGGGTCAGCCGCATCGCGGCGGTGAAGTTCACCGCCATCACCGCCTCGACGTCTTCGAGCGACAGGTCCTCGAAGCGTCCCGCCAGGGCGATGCCGGCATTGTTGACGAGGCAGTCGAGGGCGCCGTGCCGGTCGAGCACCGCGCCGGGCAGGGCCGCGAGCCCGTCGGCGTCGGTCACGTCGAGGGGGTGGAGGCTGATGTCGGCGCCGCGGGCGCGGAGCGCCGCCGCGACGCCGTCGAGCCCGCCGGCATCGCGGTCGACCAGGGCGAGGCGGGCGCCGCGGCCGGCGAGTTCTCCCGCCAGGGCGGCGCCGATGCCGCTGCCGGCCCCGGTGATGAGCGCGATCCTGCCCCGCAGCCCGAAGGTTTTCGCCACCCGCGTCCCCGCTCTACCGCCCTGTCTCTCCTTTACCCACCCGGACGCCGGGGTTTCAACCGGCGCGGCCGTCCGGACATGACGAAGCCCGCGGGCGGGGGAACCGCACGCGGGCCGTCACGCCGTCCCGGTCGCGCTCATGCCGTGGCGAGAGCGGGGGTCGCGGAGTTCGTCGGAAGCTCGATGTCGATCTCGAGGGTCGAGACGTCGCCGCCCTGGTCCATCGAGACCTTCACCTTCTCGCCGTCGATCGCCATGTGCTTGGCGATCACCGCGAGGATCTCCTTGCGCAGGACCGTGACGAGGTCGGAGCGGCCGAAGGCCGCGCGCTCGTGGGCGAGGAGGATCTGCAGGCGCTCGCGCGCCACGGGCGCCGAGCCGCGCCGGGTGAGGAAGCCGAGAAGGTTCATGCCGCCCTCCGCTGGAACAGCTTGGACATGAAGGAGCGGCGCTCGGTGGGGACCACCATCGCGACGGTCTCGCCCTTGAGCCGGCGCACGGCGTCGGCGTAGGCGCGGGCCGGGGCCGAGGCCGGGTTGTTGAGGGTCACCGGGCTGCCGACGTTCGAGGCCTTCAGCACCTCCTCGCTCTCGGGGACGACGGCGAGCAGCGGGATCGACAGGATCTCCAGCACGTCGTCGATCCGCAGCATCTCGCCGCGCTCGGCCCGGGCGGGGTCGTAGCGGGTGAGGATGAGGTGCTTCTCCATCGTCTCGCCCTTCTCGGCCCGGGCGGTCTTGGCGTCGAGGAGGCCGATGATGCGGTCGGAATCGCGCACCGAGGACACCTCGGGGTTGGCGACCACCACGGCGACGTCGGCGTGGCGCATGGCGAGCGTCGCGCCGCGCTCGATCCCGGCGGGGCTGTCGCAGATCACCCAGTCGAACTTCGCGCGCAGCTCGTCCATCACCCGCGCGACGCCGGCATCGGTGAGGGCGTCCTTGTCGCGGGTCTGCGAGGCCGGCAGCAGCGACAGGCCGTCGAGGCGCTTGTCGCGGATCAGGGCCTGCGGCAGCTTGGCGTCGCCCTGGACCACGTTGATGAGGTCGTAGACGACCCGGCGCTCGGCGCCCATGACGAGGTCGAGGTTGCGCAGGCCGACGTCGAAATCGACGACGCACACGCTCTGCCCCTGCTGGGCGAGGGCTGCGCCGAGGGCGGCGGTGGTCGTGGTCTTGCCCACGCCGCCCTTGCCCGATGTCACAACCAGAACCTTTGCCATGGTGTCGCTCCCCCAAAGAAGCATCGTCGTCGTGTGAGGTGGATCCGGGCGGGGCCGCCCGGACGCGTTCGTTCGCGGCCGCCGCGCTCGCGGCCGCTAGTCGAGGGGCGCCATGCGCAGGGCGTCGCTCTCCAGCCAGACCTGGACCGGCTTGTCGCGCAGCTTCGGGTCGGTGCTGTCCGCGGTGCGGAACAGGCCGTCGATGCCGAGCAGTTCGGGCTGGAAGCGGCGGCAGTAGATCCGGGCGCGGGGATTGCCCCCGGCTCCCGCGATCGCCCGGCCGCGCAGCGCGCCGTAGACGTGGATCGAGCCGCCGGCGAGGATCTCGGCGCCCGAGGCGACCGAGCCCATCACCGTCACGTCGCCCTCGGGGTGGTAGATGCACTGGCCGGAGCGCACCGGGGTGTCGAGCACCAGCGAGCTGGGGCGGCGCTTCTCCGGCGCCGCGGGCACCGGCACCGTCGTAGCGTCGGCCGGGCGGCCGCCGGCGAGGAGCGGCGGCAGGCCGGGGACGAGCCAGGACGGGTCGGCCTTCTCGATCCCCATGATGCGGATGCCGCGGCGGCCCAGCTCGCCGAGGAGGGCGGTGAGGTCCGGGCCGGCCGTCGCCGGCAGGTCCGGGCCGGCGACGGCCGGCGCGGCGGCCTCGGCCGGAACCTCGGACGGCGCGGCCTGCTCGGTGGGCGCGGCATCTCCGGCCGGAGCGGGCGTCTCGCTCGTTGCGGCGACGGCGGAAGCGTCGGCGGGCGTCGGGGACGAGCCGGCCTCGGGCCCGTCCGGGGCCGTGGAGACCGGCTCCGGCGCCGCCGGCGGCGGCGTCAGACCGTTGAGGTCGAGGATCACGGCTCGCTCGGCGAACAGCGTCGGGGAGCGGGCCAGCAGGGCGTCCAGGTTCGCGAACCAGTCGCCGAGGGGCATCTCCGGGGCGAGCACGAGCGCCCGGAAGGAGCGGCCGCGCAGCGGAAGAGAGGGGCGGGTGGGGCTGATGCTGGTCACGTTGGTTGATGAGTTGTGAATGTTCCTCATCAAGCACGCGTCATGGTTACCGGAGTGTTAATGCGCCGCCCGCCCCGGCACGAAAACGCGGGAATTCTTGGAACAGGCGGTCGCGATTCGTGGACGCGCGCCCGCCTCAACGGGAAACGGCGCGCGACCTGGGGGTCGCGCGCCGCGGCAAGGTCCGGCGTCCGGGGAGTGACGTCGGCCTTACTCCGCCGGCTGGAGGGCCGGCATCGGCTCATCGGCGATCGGGAGCGGGTTGCCGTCGAGGGCGGCCTTCAGGCGCGCCTCGTCGACCTCGCCCTCCCAGCGCGCCACCACGATGCAGGCGACGGCGTTGCCGATGAAGTTGGTGAGCGCCCGGCACTCCGACATGAAGCGGTCGATGCCGAGGATCAGGGCCATGCCGACGACCGGCACCGAGGGAACCACCGCGAGGGTCGCCGCCAGGGTGATGAAGCCCGAGCCGGTGACGCCGGCCGCGCCCTTGGACGAGAGCATCGCGACGAGGAGCAGCAGGGCCTGCTCGCCGTAGGTGAGCGGGGTGTCGGTGGCCTGGGCGATGAACAGCGCCGCCATCGTCATGTAGATGTTGGTGCCGTCGAGGTTGAACGAGTAGCCGGTGGGAACCACGAGGCCGACGACCGGCTTGGAGCAGCCGGCGCGCTCCATCTTCTCGAGCAGGGAGGGCAGCGCCGACTCGGAGGACGAGGTGCCGAGGACCAGCAGCAGCTCTTCCTTGATGTAGCGGATCAGCTTGACGATCGAGAAGCCGTTGTAGCGGGCGACGGCGCCGAGGACGAGGAAGACGAAGATCGCCGAGGTCAGGTAGAAGGCGCCGACGAGGTAGGCGAGGTTGGCGAGCGAGGAGATGCCGTACTTGCCGATGGTGAAGGCCATCGCGCCGAAGGCACCGATCGGGGCGACCTTCATGATGATGTTGACGACGCCGAAGATCGCCTCGGACAGCACCTTGATGATGTCGAGGACCGGCTTGCCGCGGTCGCCCAGGAAGGCGAGGCCGAAGCCGAACAGCACCGAGAAGAACAGGACCTGGAGGATCTCACCGCCCGAGAACGCACCCACCGCCGTCGACGGGATAATGTTCATGAGGAAGTCGGTGATCGACTGGGTCTTCGCCTTCTCGGCGTACATCGCGATCTGCTTGGGATCGAGCGACTTCGGATCGATGTGCATCCCCGCGCCCGGCTGGACGACGTTCGCCACGATCAGGCCGACGATGAGCGCCAGCGTCGAGAAGGTGACGAAGTAGACCAGCGCCTTGCCGCCGACCCGGCCGACCTTCTCGAGGTTGGTCATGCCGGCGATGCCCGACACCACCGTGAGGAAGATCACCGGGGCGATGATCATCTTGACGAGCTTGATGAAGGCGTCGCCGAGCGGCTTCATGTCGGCGCCGAGTTGGGGGTAGAAGTGCCCCAGAAGGATGCCGATGGCGACCGCGACGAGGACCTGGAAGTACAGGGTCTTGTAGAGCGGCTTGGGGGCAGGGGGGGCGTGGGGGGCGGTGAGCGGTGAAGGAACGGCAGCCATCGGACGTTCTCCCTGGGCTGTAGGGTTGCGGAACAGGCGGTTCGGGACACGGGCGGACGCCCGGGCACCATCGCGCTTGGTCTTGGCCTTGCGGCATGCAGCCCTACCTTCACGGCATGGCTGCGTTACGAGCATGGAATGGCAACCCGCGTGCCAGCTCGGAAACGGAACGAAAATTCCGTTAACCTCCTGGCAAATGAAGGATTTTTCTGAAGCCGGCGACCAGACCTCCGGCGCCGCATCCGAGGTTCCGCACGCCGGGGCCGGAAAAGGTGCGAAAATCCGCACGGTTTCCGGGGAACCGTCGCCGGGAGGGCCGGCGGGCTGGCGCCGGCTGCTGCCGTGGATCCTCGGACTGGTCCTGATCGGCATGGCGGCCCTGGTGGCGGGGCGCGTCGCGGCCAGGATGGCGCTCGCCGACCTCGTCCGCTCGGCCGATGCCAGCCTGGCGCTCCAGATCGCGGCGTTGCGGGCCGAGATGCGGGCGCAGGCCGCGCTGCCGCTGGCGCTCGCCACCGATCCGCAGATCGCCGCGGCGGTGGGCCGGGACCCGCACCCGTCGCTTCTCGCCGCCGTCGACGAGCGTCTCGCCGGGATCGTCTCGGCCACGGGCGCGGCCACCCTCTACGTCATCCGCAACGACGGCCTCACCGTCGCGGCGAGCAACGCCGGCGGGCCGGCGAGCTTCGTCGGCAACAACTACGCCTTCCGCCCCTACTTCCGGAGCGCCCTGGAATCCGGCAACGGCTCCCAGTTCGCCCTCGGCACCGTCAGCGGACGGCCCGGCCTGTACCTGTCCCGGCGGGTGCCGGCCCCGGGCGGTCCCGGCGTCGTGGTGGTGAAGATCGAGTTCGAGGCCAGCGAGGCGGCGTGGCAGGCGGCGGGCGAGATCGTGTTCGTCACCGATTCCCGCGGCATCGTCCTGGTGGCGAGCGACCCCGCCTGGCGCTTCGCCGCCCTGGAGCCGGTCCCGCCGGAGGAGCGCCAGCGCATCCGCCGCAGCCTCGAATTCGGTGACGCGCCGCTCACCCCGCTGCCGTTCCACCCCGCCGAGGGCGGCGAGGGGCTGATCCGGGTCTCCTCCGGCCCGGTCCCGGCCCGGCTGTTCCTGCACCGGCAGGCCGCGGTGTCGCCGGGCGGGACGGAGGTGGGGGCGGGCTGGCAGTTGCACACCCTGACGCCGGCCGGGCCGGCCCTGGAGCGCGAGCGCGTCCAGGCCCAGATCATCGCCGCCCTGGTCACCGGGCTGGCCGGGATCGGCCTCGCGATCATGCTCGACCGGCGCCGGCGGGTGAGGGTCCGGTTCGCCGAGGCCGCCGCCCGGCGCGAGGAGCTGGAGGCGCGGGTGCAGGAGCGCACCCGGGAACTCACCGGCGCCAACCGCCAGCTCAAGGCCGAGATCGAGGAGCGCCGCCGGGCCGAGGCCGAGCGCGAGCGCCTCGGGCACGAACTGGCCCAGGCCGCGCGCCTCGCGGCCCTCGGCCAGTTCGCCGCCAGCATGGCGCACGAGATCAACCAGCCGCTCGCGGCGATCCGCTCCTACGCCGACAACACCGCGATCCTGATCCGGCGCGGCCGGCTGGACGATGCGGCCGAGAACTTCTCCGCCATCGGTCGCCTGACCGACCGCATCGCCGGGCTGACGCGCCAGCTCAAGGGGTTCGCCCGCCGCGCCTCCGGCCGCCGGGAGCCGGTCGACCTCGCTGCGGTGATCCGCGGCAGCCTGGAGTTGGTGGAGACCCGGGCCAGGGCGGCCGGCATCCGCATCGCGCTGGCGCTGCCGGACGCGATGCCGGCGGTGCTCGGGGAGGAGCCGAGGCTGGAGCAGGTCGTCGTCAACCTGCTCCAGAACGCCATCGACGCCGTGGCGAACCAGCCCGCCCCCGGGGTCCGGCTCGCCGTGACGGAGGATGGCGGGCGGGTGGCGCTCGAGGTCGCCGACACCGGCCCCGGCATCCCCGAGGAGGAGCGCGCCAGGGTGTTCGACGCCTTCTTCACCACCAAGCCCGAGGGCCTCGGCCTCGGGCTGGCGATCTCCCGCGGCATCGTCGAGGAGAGCGGCGGCACGCTCACCGTCGGGGCCGCGCCGGAGGGCGGGGCCCTGATGCGCATCGAACTGGCCCGCGCCCCCGACCTTCCGAAGCCCCCACACCCGCCGGCGCGGCCGGCCGAGGCCCTGCGATGAGCACCGACCCCGACCGCATCGTCTTCGTCGACGACGAGGAGGACGTCCGCCGGGCCAACCGGCAGAGCCTGGAACTCGACGGCTTCACCGTGGAGACGTTCGACAGCGCCGAGCCGGCCCTGAAGGCGATCCTGGCGGCGCCGCCGGGCGTCGTGGTCACCGACGTGCGGCTGCCCGGCCTCGACGGCATCGGGCTGTTCGAGGCCGTGTCCGAGGCCGATCCCGACCTGCCGGTGATCCTCATCACCGGGCACGGCGACATCCGCATGGCGGTGCGGGCGATGCGGGCCGGGGCCTACGACTTCCTCGCCAAGCCCTATCCGGCCGACCAGCTCGTCGGCTCGGTGCGCCGCGCCCTGGAGCGGCGCCAGCTCGTGACCGAGAACCGGGCGCTGCGGGCGAGCCTCGACGCGGCGCTGGCCGACGACCCGGCCTTCCTCGGCGTCTCGCCGGAGGTCGTGCGCCTGCGCCAGCTCGTGCGCGACGTCGCCCAGGCCGACGTCGACGTGCTGGTGCTCGGCGAGACCGGGTCGGGCAAAGAGGTGGTGGCCAACGCCCTCCATCGCTGGAGCCGGCGGGCGCGGGGACACTTCGTCGCGCTCAATTGCGGGGCGATGCCCGACAGCGTCGTCGAGAGCGAGCTGTTCGGCCACGAGGCCGGCGCCTTCACCGGGGCGCTGAAGCGCCGGGTCGGCCGGATCGAGCACGCCCACCGCGGCACGCTGTTCCTCGACGAGATCGAGAGCATGCCGCTCGGGCTCCAGGTCAAGTTCCTGCGGGTGCTGCAGGAGCGGGCGGTGGAACCGCTCGGCACCAACGAGATCCGCCCGGTCGACATGCGGGTGGTGGCGGCGACGAAGGTCGACCTCAACCAGGCCGCGGCCCAGGGCACGTTCCGCGACGACCTGTACTACCGGCTCAACGTGGTCTCGGTGTCGATCCCGCCGCTGCGGGAGCGCCGCGAGGACGTGATGCTGCTGTTCGAGCACTTCCTCGCCCGGGCGGCGGAGCGGTTCAACCGCGACGCGCCGGCGGTGACGCCGGCGGTCCGCGACCACCTGCGCCGTCACGACTGGCCCGGCAACGTGCGCGAGCTCGGCCACTTCGCCGAGCGCTACGCCCTCGGCTTCGCCCAGGTCGAGGCGCCGCCCGCCGAGACGGCGCGGACGCTGACCCTCGCCGAGCAGATGGACCGCCACGAGCGCGCCCTGATCCGCGAGGAGCTGATCGCCGCCGGCGGCGACGTGCGCCTCGCGGCGGAGGCGCTCGGCACCCCGCGCAAGACGCTCTACGACAAGCTCGCCCGCCACGGGCTCGACCCGACGCAGTACCGGTAGGGGGTTCTCACCCCCGCGGCCGCGGGTGCTCGCTGAAGAACCGCCACATCTCCCGCGAGGCGTCGGGCCCCTGCGGGTCGGTGTAGCTGCCGGCCGGGTCGCCGCCGGACCAGGCGTGGCCGCTGCCCTCGATCACCCAGTGCTCGAAATCCGGGCGGCCGTGCCGGTCGCGGTAGATCGTCCGCTGCCAGGCGTGGCCGCCGGACACCTGTCCCTCCTCGCGGCGCAGCTCGGTCACCGCCGCCCCGGCGATGACCTGGGCGCCGTTGCGCGGATGGACCGTGGTGTCCCGGGCGCCGTGGAACACGATGGTCGGCGGCGCGCCGTGCCCGGTGGGCGTTGCCGCCGCGCCCTGCCGCATCGCCATCATCGCCGAGGGCAGGTCGTGGGCGGCTCCGGCGCAGAGGCCGGAATGCACGCCGACCGCGGCGTAGAGGTCGGGATAGGCGGCGCCGAGATTGGCCGCGGCGGCGCCGCCGGCCGAGAGGCCGGCGACGTAGACCCGCCGGGGATCGACGGTGAAGTCCTCCATGATCGCCCGGGTGAGGCCGGCGACGATCGACGCCTCGCCGCGGTCGCGACCCTGGTCGGCGGTGCTGAACCAGTTCCAGCACCGGGCGTGGTTGGCGGCGGCGGTCTGGGCCGGGTAGGCGACCAGGAAGGTCTCGTCCTCGGCGACGCGGTTCATGCCGGTGCCGGCGGCGAAGTCGTCCGGGTTCTGGGTGCAGCCGTGCAGCATGATGACGAGCGGCACGGCCTGCCCGCGATAGCCGCCCGGCACGTAGAGCTTGTAGCTGCGCTGCCCGGCGGCGTTGGCGAAGCGGCGCTCCTCCATGCCGGTGTCCGCGGCCGGCTCCGCCGAACCCGGGATCGCTCCGTCGAGCAGGGGACCGAGGGTGCGTCCGAACTGGTGGGCGAGGTCGCGCAGGCCGGCCGAGAGGTCGCCGGCCGCGGTGCCGCGACGATGGGGCCCGGCGGCCGGATCGGGGCGGGGCTCCGGCGCCGGTCCGGTTTCGGCGACGCGCTCGGCCACGAGGTCGAGGGTCGGGGGCTCCAGGGCGCGCTCGCGGGAGGGCCCGGCGGGGGCCTCGCCGCGCAGGTTGCGCTGGATCACGGCGACCGCCTCGCCGAGACGGCCTGAGCCGGTGAGCCGGGTGGCCTCGATGACGCCGGGGAGGATCTTGCTGCGCATGGACGTGTCTGCACCTTTCTGCCGCTCTCCACGAGGGGTTTGCACCCGACTGAGCGAGGCGGAACCCGCGGGCGAAGCGCGACCGCGCCGGCTGCGGATGCGGGCCGGGTCGAAGACGCGGGGCCGGGCGTCGATCGTCCGGCGGGACTCAGCAGATGCGGCCGCTCTGGACCGCCGTGGCGGCCGGGCGGCCTGATGCGCGCCCGGCCCTCGTCGCGTGCCGCGTGGCGCGGCGGGAGAGCCCGGCGTCACGGGGCCGCCGGGCATCGACTCGGCGGCCGATCACCGCCCGGTGCGGGCGACGTCGAAGCCACCCCCGCGAGAGTGCACGGGGCGAGTCTGCTCAGCTCCTGGTTCTGGTTCCGGCTTCATCGCCGCCGCCGGGGCGATCGTCGCCCCGGCGAAGGCCGCCGAGACAGGAAGATGGGCCTTCTTCGCAGATGCAGCAAGTGCACCGCAACAAAAAAGCCCGCCACGAGGGCGGGCTCATCGGCCGTGGGGCGAGGGCTCAGGCGCTCCTCTGCCACCCCTTGCGGCGCTCGCGCAGACCATGGATGCGGAAGTGGACCAGGGGGTTCATGTGCGCCCGGGCGACGTCGGGATTGGCGCTGAGATAGCCCTTCGTGCTGAACTCCGCCGAGGGATCGCGTCCCTCCTTCCAGCCGACCGACAGGTAGTGGTCGAGGGGGTCGCAGCCATGCGCCTTCACGTCCGGATAGGTGTCCAGATAGAAGACCGGGTCGAAGCCGCCCATCATCGTGGCCGCACTCGGCTCCACATCGCGGCGAAACAGGCTCGACAGCATCGTGACCCCTGACGGTTGAGGACGGGCCGAAGGCATCGGATCGTCCCCAGAGTTATCAAATCCGCGCCGGGGCGTCGATGCGGATCTGACCCGTCGACATCTCCGTGCACCGCGATCGCTCGTCCGCGGCCCGGCAGGGCCCGAGGGAATCGGGTCAGGCGAGGATGGAGCCGGATTGCGGCGGATGTAGGTGTGCGGCGACACCCGCCTGCCCATCGCGGCGGTTGGCGGCAACGGTCCCCGACGCTTGCCGCGTCCGGCCGGGCCGGCTACCCCGGACCGGCCGGGCAACGTCCCGGCGCCGCGTCGACGGCACGCCGGGGAGGGAACGATGACGGACGATGCGGTCGCCGACGAGGTTCTGGCCGCGGCCGGGGCGGGATCCGCGCCGGGAAACGGTGCCGGGCTGACGCCCTTCACCGACCGCGACCCCGGCTTCGACCTGCCGCGCGCCTACCGGGTCGCCGCGGCGGTGATGCGGGCCCGCGCCGGGCGGGGCGAGGCCCCCGTCGGCTGGAAGATCGGCTTCACCAACCGGCGGATGTGGGACGAGTACGGCGTGCGGGCGCCGGTCTGGGCGCCGGTCTACGACCGCACCGTCGCGCCCCTCGACGGCACGGCCTGCGCCCTCGCCGGCTTCGCCGAGCCGCGCATCGAGCCCGAGATCGTGTTTCGTCTGGCGCGGAGGCCGGCGCCCGGAGCCGGTGCCGAGGAATGCCTCGCCTGCCTCGACGCGGTGGCGCACGGCTTCGAGGTGGTGCAGTCGCTCTATCCCGGCTGGCGCTTCCGCGCTCCGGACACGGTGGCGGCCTTCGCGCTGCACGGACGCCTGTATCACGGGCCCTGGATCGCCCTCGACGGGCCGGACTGGGTCGACGGGCTGGCGCGCTTCTCCACGACGCTGTCGCGCGACGGCGAGGTGATCGACCGCGGCGCGGCGGAGGCGGTGCTCGGCAGTCCGCTCAACGCGCTGGCCCATCTCGTCGGCGGCCTTGCCGGGACGCCGTTCGGCCGAGGGCTGAACGCCGGCGACGTGGTCTCGACCGGCACGCTGACCCGGGCCTGCCCGATCGCGCCGGGCGAAACCTGGACCTCGACCCTCGACGGGCTGCCGCTGCCCGCCATCACCCTCTCCTTCGCCTGAGCCCCTTCGCCGGAGCCCCGATGACCCGCACCCTGTACGAACTCGCCGGCGCCGACGCCGACCGCCGCTTCAGCCCGTTCTGCTGGCGCATCCGCCTCGCCCTGGAGCACAAGGACCTGCCGTTCGAGGGCCGGCCGTGGCGCTTCACCGAGACCGAGGCGCTGGCCTTCTCGGGCAGCCGCACCGTGCCGGTGCTGGTCGACGGCGAGCGCATCGTCGCCGATTCCGGCGGCATCGCCGCCTATCTGGAGGAGACCTATCCCGACCGGCCGTCGCTGTTCGGCGGGCCGGCGGGCCGGTCGCTCACCCGGTTCGTCGAGGCCCTGGACGGACGGCGTGCTGCATCCGGCCCTGGCGCCGCTCCTGCTGACCGACATCCACGGCCACCTGCGCCCGGAGGACCAGGGCTACTTCCGGCAGAGCCGCGAAGCGCGGTTCGGCAAGTCCCTGGAGGCACTGTGCCCCGATCGGGAGGCGCAGCTCACGGTCTTCCGCCGCACGCTCTCGCCCCTTCGCCACACGCTGAAGTCGCAGGCGTTCCTCGGCGGCGACAGCCCGCTCTACGCCGACTACGCGGTGATCGGCGCCTTCCTGTGGGCGCGCACGGTGAGCCGCACGGCGCTCCTGGAGGAGGACGACCCGGTGGCTTCATGGCGCGACCGGGTGCTGGCGCGCCTCGGCGCGGACTCGCGGGCGCTCACCGACGCCGCGTGAACCGTCCCGCCAGGGTGTCGCTTCAGGCTCAGCCGGCGGCTGTCTCCGGCAGCCACTCCTCCAGGGTGACCTCGAAGGTCATGCAGATGGTGTTCGAGCCGGCGACGAACGGACCGCCGTAGACGTTGCCCTCCGGGTCGGCGACGACGCCGGTCAGCGCGGCGCGGACCGAGCCGTCCGGGGTCGCGCGGACCTCTCCGGCGAGGCTGACGATCTCGACCGCCGGGCCGCGGATGTGCTGGTAGCGGCCGTCGATGGTGCCGAGGCAGGCATCGACGAGGCTGCCGAGCGCACCGCGCACGAAGGCGTTGCGAAACCCCTCCGCGAGGCAGAGCTTCTCCACGCCCTGCACCAGATCCTCGTTGGGGGCGATGCGGGCATAGGCGACGCGGCCCATCGCGCCCTTCTCGACCGTGATGCTCGCCTCACTCATCGGTGTTCTCGCGGTAGGGTTGAAGCAGCGGAATGTTGGTCTCGGGATCGTAGGCCTGCCGCAGCTCGAACCCGTCCAGGGCGGTGACGAGCACCGGGATCGGGTGGCGGGCGACGATGCAGGATTCGGTGAGGATGTGCCCGCCCTTCACCGGCCCGTCCTGCGTGCGGATGGTGGCGTGGCAATGGACCAGCGGCTGACCGGTCATGCTCCGGCCGAGGGTGGCGTTGCCGAACACCATGTAGGTCTGCCCGGCCGGGATCGGAGGGCCGTAGGCGATCACCGCCTTGCCGGTCGGGTCGGGCGGCGCGACGCAGTAGTGCAGCGCCTCGAACCAGCCGCCGAGGATCGTGGTCGAGGCGTGGAAGATCCCGGCCTCGGCCAGCGGCCGCACCAGCCCGTCGAACAGGCTCACCCCCGGCTGGAGCGCCAGCCGGACGTGGCGCCCGCGCGGCGCCCGCTGGCTGTGGATCCGCACCGGGTTGAAACGGCCCGGGTGGATCAGCGTGCGCGCCCGGGGCTGGCCGTGGGTGGGCTGGGGTCTCATGGGGAGCCTCGGGGGAGGGTGGGGAGGCACGACGCGGAACCCTCCCCCTCTGCCAGGACTGTCCGGGGTCGGGAAAAGCGCGGGTTTCCTCCTCTTCCCGCGGACGGGGAGAGGAGAAGTCGACGCCAGTCTCGTCACCGGACGCTTCACCGAACAGCTCCGCGCGAGGGGCGGAGGGTTCGGCCGTGGCGTCAGCCGGCGGCCGGCACCGGCTGGTCCAGCGGCACCTGCCCGCGGGTCTCCAACTCGGCCCGCACCGCCTTCTTGGTGATCTTGCCGTAGGCGGATTTCGGCAGTTCGTCCCAGAAGAACACCCGCTTGGGCAGCTTGTAGCGCGAGACCTGCGGCTCCAGCCACGTCAGCAGCTCGCGCTCGTTGACGGTCTCGCCGGGGCGCAGGACGCAGACCGCGACGCCGACCTCGCCCCAGGTCTTGTCGGGCACGCCGAGGATCGCGACCTCGGCGAGCGCCGGGTGCTTGAGCACCTTCTCCTCGATCTCGCGCGGATACACGTTCGAGCCGCCGGAGATGTACATGTCCGAGGCGCGGCCGGTGATGTAGAGGAAGCCTTCGGCGTCGAGGTGGCCGAGGTCGCCGGTGCGGAACCAGCCGTCGCGAAACGCCTTCGCGTTGGCCTCGGGGTTGTCGTAGTAGCCGGCGAACACCGCCGGGCCGCAGACGCAGATCTCGCCGGTCTCGTTCGACCCGACCTCGCGGCCCTGGTCGTCCTGGATCGAGACCTGCATGCCGGTGCGCTCGAAGCCGCAGGTGCCGATCCTGGTGTTGCCGCCGTCCTCGGGGTCGTGCAGGGCGGGGGGCAGCACCGTGATGTTGCCGGTGACCTCGCCGAGGCCGAAATACTGCACCAGCACCTTGCCGAGCTTGCGCAGGGCGTATTTCTGGTCCTCGCGGTACATCGGCGCGCCGGCATAGATGACGTGGCGCAGCGACGAGTGGTCGTGCCGGTCGACGGAGGGGTGCTCGGTCAGCATCTTCACGATGGTCGGCACCGTGAACAGGTTGGTCACCCGGTGCTCGGCCACCAGCCGCCACGCCTCGTCGGCGTCGAAGCGGTCGCTGGTGAGGAGCACGGTCTTCGCCGCGCGGGCGACCTGGGTGAGCTGGTGGATGCCGGCGCCGTGCGAGAGCGGCGCCACCACCAGCGAGGCGTCTTCTTGCGTCGTGCCCGGCATCAGGTCGCAGAGGTGGTTGGTGACCACGAACGCCATGTGGCCGTGGGTCAGGACCGCCGCCTTCGGCCGACCGGTCGTGCCGGAGGTGAAGAAGAACCAGCACGGGTCGTCGTACTCGACGTCGGCCATCGGCGGGACGGCGCCGGCATGAGCCGCCACCACCGCGTCGTAGTCGTCGCCGAACGGCGCCGGGCCGATCGCCAGCACGAAGCTCAGGGACGGCACCGCCTCGCGGACCGCCGCGACGTGGTCGGGGAAGTCGGCGTGGCAGATCATCGCCGAGGCGCCGCTGGCCTGGGCGAGGTAGGCGACCTCGCCGGGGGTCTGGCGGAAGTTCGTCGGCACCCAGACCGCGCCGAGGCGCAGGCAGGCGAACAGCGACTCGAACATCTGGTTGCAGTTCTTCGACTGCACCAGCACCCGGTCGCCCTTGGTGACGCCCCGCGCCGCGAGCCCTGCCGCCATCGCGTTGACCCGGGCGTCGATCTCGGCCCAGGTCCAGCCCGTCCCGCCCCAGGCGAGCCCGACCGCGCCGGGGAAGCGCCGGGCCGCCTGCCGCACCCAGTGGGCGAGGTTCATCACCCGCCGGGAGCAGGGGGCGACGCCCCCCTTCGGGTGGACGCCCGCGCTCACCGGCGGCGCTCCAGGATCGAGACGAAGTTCGCCACCGCGGCGCCGCCCATGTTGAACACGCCGGCGAGCTTCGCGTCGGGGATCTGCATCCCGCCGGCCTCGTTCATCAGTTGCAGGCAGGCCATGACGTGCATCGACACGCCGGTGGCGCCGATCGGGTGGCCCTTCGACTTGAGACCGCCCGACGCGTTGACCGGCAGCTTGCCGTCCTTCTGGGTGATGCCCTCCCGCACCACCCGGTAGCCCTGGCCGGGCTCGGCGAGGCCCATCGCCTCGTACTCGATCATCTCGGCGACGGTGAAGCAGTCGTGGGTCTCGACGAGGTCGAGGTCGTCGAGGGTGATGCCGGCCGCCGCCTTGGCCTTGTCCCAGGCCAGCCGCGCGCCCGCGAAGGCGGTGGGGTCGCGCCGCGACAGCGGCAGGATGTCGTTGGCCTGGGCGCGGGCGCGGAAGCCGATCGCGCGGGCCAGCCCGTCGGCGATCTCCTCGTCGGCGACCACGATCGCGGCGGCGCCGTCCGAGATCAGCGAGCAGTCGGTCCGGCGCAGCGGCGCGGCGACGTAGGGATTCTTGTCGGAGACGAGGTTGCAGAACTCGAAGCCGAAGTCGCGCCGCATCTGGGCGTAGGGGTTCTCGACGCCGTTGCGGTGGTTCTTGGCGGCGATGCGGGCCAGTTCCTCGCTGCGGTCGCCGTACTTCTGGAAATAGGTGTTGGCGATGCGCCCGAACACGCCGGCGAAGCCGCCGTCGATGTCGGCCTCCTCCTTGCGGTAGGAGGCGCTGAGCAGGATGTCGCTGGTCTGGGCGAGCGGCGTCGCGGTCATCTTCTCGGCGCCGACCACCAGGGCGACCCGGCCGCGGCCGCTCTCGACGAAGTCGAGGGCGGCGTAGAGGGCGGCCGAGCCGGTGGCGCAGGCATTCTCCAGCCGCATCGCCGGGACGTGGGCGAGCTCGGGCAGGCCGAGCGCGACCTGGGCGGCCTCGAAGCCCTGCTTCGAGAAGCCGTTGTTCATCACCCCGACATAGATGCCGTCGACCTGGTCGGCACCGAGGCCGGCATGGCTCAGGGCCTCGCCGGAAACGCGGGCCATCAGGCTCTCGACGTCCGGATCCTCGAGCTTGCCGAAGGGGGTGTGGGCCCAGCCCACGATGCTCGCGCGCGCCATTGTCGTCTCCCGTCTCGATGGGCCCCGATGCGGCGGAGCCGGGCCGTTCAGGGCGCCCGTCGGGCGCCCCCGTCGGTTACGCCAGCTTGCCGGTGCTCTTCTCGAGGATCGACCACGCCTCCTCGCCGTAGCGGCCCTTCCACTCGCCGTAGAAGCCGGCCTTGCGCAGCTTGTCGCGGAATGGCGCCGGGTCGGGCTGGTTGAAGGCCAGCCCCTTGCCGGCCAATTCCTGCTGCAACGAGGCGTTGAGCTTGGCGGTGTCCTCGCGCTCCTTGAGCGCGGCGGCGTTGATGTGCTTGGCCACGATCGTGCGCAGGTCGGCCGGCAGCCGCTCCCAGGCGCGGCGGTTGGCCAGGAACCAGAACCCGTCCCACATGTGGTTGGTGAGCGAGCAGTACTTCTGCACCTCGTTCAGCTTCGCGGTCGCGATGATCGCGAGCGGGTTCTCCTGGCCCTCGACGATCCGGGTCTGGAGCGAGGAATAGACCTCGTTGAAGTTGATCGAGGTCGGGGCCGAGTCGAACGCCCGGTACATCGAGGTCCAGAGCGGGGAGGGCGGCACCCGGATCTTGAAGCCCTTGAGGTCGTCGGGGGTGGCGATCGGCCTCGTCGACGAGGTGGTCTGGCGGAAGCCGTTGTCCCAGATCCTGTCCATCGCCACGAGGTTGGCCTTGGCGATCTGGGCCCGGACGTAGGCGCCGAGGTCGCCGTCCATCGCCTTCCAGACCGAGTCGTAGTCCGGGAAGGCGAAGCCCATGCCGTTGATCGAGGCCGCCGGCACCAGGGTCGAGAGGATCAGCCCCGACAGGGTGAAGAACTCGACGCCGCCGGAGCGGATCTGGCTCAGGGTGTCGGTGTCGGAGCCGAGCTGGCTCGAGGGAAACACCTGCACCTCGACCCGGCCGCCCGTCTCGGCCTTGATCGCCGCCGCCATCTCGCGACCGCGGATGTTGAGCGGATGCGTGTCGGCGAGGTTGTTGGCGAACTTGTAGACGAACTCGGCCGACTGGGCGCGGGCGACCCACGGCGCCCCGATGAGTCCGCCGGCGAGAGCGGAGGAACCGGCGGCGAGCAGGGTGCGACGGGAAACGGTCATGCTGGGACGGACCTCCTGAGCGGGGCCTCACGGCCCCTTCGACTGAGGGAGGGCCTCGCGGCCCCATCGACAGAGAGGGCCTCGCGGCCCCTTGGGCTTCCTCGACCACCAAGGTCCATTGGATGGACCATTGTGTTTTGTTGACCCATCGATACAAGGACGGGAGATCCTGTCAATCGGGATCGTCGAAGGGTGGGCTCTCCCTTCGCAGCGCGGCCGCAACCAGCCGCAAGAGGTCCACGATATGGAATACCCCCGGGGCATCTCGGCCCGGAAGGCGGTCCAGACCACGGCGGAGGCGGCGGGCGCGCAGAGCATCGACCGGGCCTCGACGCTGCTCCTGCTCGTCGGGCGGGCCGGCCCGCAGGGGGCGCGGCTGACCGACCTCGTGGCGCAGACCGACCTCGCCAAGCCGACGGTGCACCGGATGCTCACCGCGCTGGTGCGGGCCGGGCTGCTCGACCAGGAACCCGAGACCCGGCGCTACCACATCGGTCCGGAGATCTACGTGCTCGGCACCCTGGCGAGCGCCCGTTTCGGACTGCACCCGGTCTCCCTGCGTGCCCTGGTGCGGCTGAGCCAGGAGAGCGGCGACACCGCCTTCCTGTCGGTCGCTCGCGACGTCTACGCGATCTGCCTGCACCGGGAGGACGGGGCCTACCCGATCCGCGTCCACGCGCTCCAGGCCGGCGACCGCCATCCCCTCGGGGTCGGCGCCGGCAGCCTCGCGCTGCTCGCCGCCCTGCCGGACCCGGAGGTCGAGGAGATCCTCTCCGCCAACGCCGACGTGCTCGCCGCGCACTATCCACGCTACGCCGGTGAGGTGCTGCGGGATCTGGTGCGGGAGACCCGCGCCCGGGGCTACGCCCTCAATCCCGGCATGCTGCTGGCGGATTCCTGGGGCATCGGCGTGGCGATCCGCGGCGAGGGCGGGCGCCCGGTCGGCGCCCTGTCGATCGCCGCGATCGAGGGCCGGCTGCGCGAGGACCGGCAGCGCGACCTCGCCCGGCTGCTGCGCCGGGAGAGCGACTGGATCGAGGCGAGGCTGCGCCAGCTCGGGCCGGGGGCGCGGGCGATCGCCTGATCGCCCGCGGGTGGATCAGCTATTCGCCGGCCGAGGTCTTCTGCGGGCGCAGCACGCCGTCGCTGGTCTTCGGCGCCTCGCCCGGCGGCAGGACGCCCCGCGTCGAGCCGGTGGCGTCGGGGTCCATCGGGCGCACCCGTTCCGGGACGGTCTCGTGGGCCGGCGGCATGTTGGGTGCCTGCTCGCGGCTGCGCTGCGGCGTGTCCACGGTCTGCGCCAGGGCGGCCGTGCTCAGGAGCGTCCCCAGCACGAGCGCCGCCGGCGTCCGGATCCTCGTCATCGCCTCCTCCTTGGCGGGTCTACGGTCGAGAAGGAAATGGGCCCGGGGTCCGTCCGGTTCCCAAGGGCCGCTCCGGCCAGCCGGCGCGCATGAACCCTCCCCCGCGGAGCGGGGGAGGGCTTACGGCGCCCGAAAATCCGTCCGCGGCGCTCAGGCCCCGGCACGCACCACCGGCACCGCCCGCCCCAGGATCTCGTGCCGGCGCGTCCAGGCGAGGCCGGCGAGCAGGACGAGCAGCACCAGGGCCGGCAGCGCCATCGGCAGCGGATCGCCAGCCCGCAGATGGCTCATCGCGGCGCCGGCCATCACGGCGGTGAGGAGGAGCGCTCCGGGCGCGACCATGCCCCGGCACCAGAGCAGCACCGCCCCGAGAAGCTGCGCCGCGCCGACGGCGTACATGAACCACAGCGGGTAGCCGAACCGGGTGAAGCCCGACACCTCGAACTCGGTCGCGGCGAACTTCATTCCGGCGGCGACGACGAACAGGGCCGTCAGCACTCCGCGCAGCACCTGCCCGCCCAGACGGGCTCCGTTCCGATGTCTCATCGTGCAATCCCCCACGGCTCGTTCGGCCGTTGCGTCGGCCGGTATAGGCGCGGCGGAGCCCGGGATGATGTCGTCGATTGTTTCGTCGCTCGCGCCGGAACGCGATCGGCGGGAGCGCCGCCCCGCGATTCCGGCGCGCGATTCCGATCAGCCGGCGGGCGCGGTCGCCTCGGCGAGCGCGGTGACGACCGCCGCCTCGAGGTCGCGGGGGCGGATGCGGGGCGCGTAGCGGCCGATCACCCGACCGTCGCGGCCGACCAGGAACTTGGTGAAGTTCCACTTGATCGCCTCGGTCCCGAGCAGGCCGGGGCGGGCCCGCTTGAGGTGCGCGAACAGCGGGTCGGCCCCGGGCCCGTTCACCGCCACCTTGGCGAGGACCGGGAACCCGACCTCGTAGGTGAGGCGGCAGAAACGCGCGATCTCCTCGGCGTCGCCGGGCTCCTGGGCGCCGAACTGGTTGCAGGGCAGGGCGAGCACCACGAGCCCGGCCTCGCGGTGGCGCCGCCACAGCGCCTCCAGATCCTCGTATTGCGGAGTGAAGCCGCAGCGCGAGGCGGTGTTGACGATCAGCATCACCCGGCCGCGGTACTGCGCCAGCGGGTGCGGGGTGCCGTCCGCCGCGTCGGGAACGAAGTCGAAAACGGATGCCATCGGACGCCACGCCCCGCCGGAGGCCACGCCCCCGTTCCGGGCGCTTGTGGCACGGCGCGGCACCGGCGCCCAGGCCGCGATCCGGCAGGACGGCCCGACACGATCCCGGCGCCGCATGATCACCGCCGCGCCAGACACGCCTCCGATGCTCCGCAGCGTGGCGCGCCGGCCACACCCGCCCGGGATGAGAATGAACATTCATTGACCTGAGAATGAACGTTCATTATGGTCCGTTCCAGCGTAGGAGTTGGCGATGTCCGGAACCCGCCCGTTCGTTGTTCCCCACTGGAGCGTCCGGCATCCGCAGCCGGCCCCGGCATGGCGGGCCCTGCGCGCGGCGTGCACGCCGCAGAACCTCGTCTTCGCGGCCGCGCTGATCCTCGGCTGGGCGATGCTCCTCGGCTGGAGCGGTCCCGCCGGCTGGCAGGCGCGCCTGTGCGGCGGCGACCCGTCGGCCCGGGCCTGCGACCTGGTGCAGGACGCCGGCGGACCCGCCGGCGTCGCGACCGGAAGAAGCACGTCATGAGCCCGGCCCTCAGCACCGTCATCGACGCCAGGAGCAGCCAGGCGGTCCGGCGCGAGCACATCCTCGACGCCGCCGAAACCTGCTTCGTGCGCAGCGGCTTCCATCGTTCGACGATGCAGGACCTCGCCCGCGAGGCCGGGATGAGCCCGGGCAACATCTACCGCTACTTCGAGTCGAAGGAGGCCGTCGTCCTCGGCCTCGCCGACCGCGAGCACGAGCGCGGCTGCGTGCTGATCGAGGAGATGGAGCGCGCCGACGACCGGCGCGGGGCCCTGATGGGCATCCTCGAACGCTACTTCCTCCAGGCGAGCCGGGAGATGGCGATCCTGCGCGTCGACCTGTGGTCGGAAGCCACCCGCAACCCCGATATCGGGGCGATGATCGCCCGCATCGACGAGGAGGCGCGGGCATGGTTCGTCGAGACCCTCGCGGCGCTCGCGACCTCGCCGGACTGCGACCCGGACGCCCTCTACGCGGCGATGAACGTGGTGATGAAGGGCCTCGTCGTCGACCGCGCCCTGAAGCCCGACCACGATCCGGCACCGGGAATCGCGCAGTTGCGCGCCCTGATGGATGCGGGGCTCGCCGGCCGCCTTCCCCCCACTTCGTCCTTCGACAAGGAGCCCGGCCGATGACCCCGGTGCCGACGCGGATCCGGCCCGCCCTCCTGGGTCTGGGCATCGGCTTGAGCATCATCCCGGGCCTGGGCGCCGCCGCCGTCCTGGCCGGGGACAAGCCCGTCGCCAGCTCCACCGCCAACTCTACCGCCAAGCCCGCCGCCAAGCCGGTCGCGGCGCCAGCGGTCACCGTGGTCGAGGCGGCCCGGCGCGAGATCACCGAGACGGTCGTGGTCACCGGCACACTGGTGCCCCGCGACGAGATTCTGGTGACGCCGGAGATCGAGGGTTACCGCATCACCGAACTCCTGGTCGAGGAGGGCATGCGGGTCGAGCGCGGTCAGGTGCTCGCGCGCCTCTCGCGCGATCTGATCGACCGCCAGATCGCCCAGCAGAGCGCCCTCGTGGACAAGGCCGCCGCCGCGGTGCCGCAGGCCCAGAACACCATCGAGCAGGCCGAGGCCGCCGAGGTCGAGGCCCGCCTCGCCCACGACCGCGCCCGGCAGCTGATGCAGTCCGGGAACGCCACCGCGGTGATCATGGAGAGCCGCACCGCCGCCCTGCGCCAGGCCGAGGGCAAGCTCGCCTTCGCCCGCAACGGCCTCGTCATGGCCAGGGCCGAGCTGGCCCAGGCCCGGGCGATGCGCGACGAGCTCGACCTGCGGCTGGCCCGCACCGAGATCCGGGCGCCGGAGGCCGGCATCGTCAGCCGGCGCACCGCCCGCGTCGGCATGACCGCCTCGGCCTCGGCCGAGCCGCTGTTCCGCCTGATCGCCCGCGGCGAGATCGAGCTGGAGGGCGAGGTGGTCGAGACCCGGCTGCCGCGACTGCGCGAGGGCGCCCTGGCCTGGATCGAGATCGGCGAGGGCGAGCAGGTGCAGGGCCGCGTGCGCGCGGTCTATCCGGAGGTCGATCGGGCCTCCCGCCTCGGCAAGGTCCGGGTCCGGCTCGATCCCGACCCGCGCCTGCGCATCGGCACCTTCGCCCGCGGCGGCGTCGAGCTCGCCCGCACTCGCGGCGTGACCGTGCCGCAGGCCGCGGTGCTCTACGGCGGACCGCAGCGCAGCAGCGTCCTCGTGGTCGCCAACGACGTCGTGGAAGCCCGCACCGTCCGCACCGGGCTCGCCGACGACGACGACATCGAGATCCGCGCCGGCCTCGAATCCGGCGAGCGGGTCGTCGCCCGGGCCGGCAGCTTCCTGCGCGACGGCGACCGCGTCCGCCCGATCCTGGCGTCGTCGCCCCCCGAGACGGCGCCGGGCGTGGCGACGACGTCGAGCATCCCGGTACCGCCGGGCCTCGCGGAGCCGCGTCGCGACACGGCGGAGGCCGGCGCGCCCTGAGCGGGCCGCCGCCCTCCACCCGTCTCCCCTGACCGATCGGATCGTCCGATGCGCCTGAACGTCTCCGCCTGGGCGATCCGCCAGCCCATCCCGTCGCTGGTCCTGTTCCTCGTGCTGATGGTGCTGGGGCTGGTGAGCTTCCGCGGCCTCGCGGTCACGCAGATGCCGAACATCGACGTGCCGATCGTCTCGGTGTCGATCACCCAGAGCGGCGCCGCACCGTCCGAGTTGCAGACCCAGGTCACCAAGTGGGTCGAGGATTCCATCGCCGGCGTGCGCGGGGTCAAGCACATCACCTCGGCGATCACCGAGGGCTCGTCGGTGACGACGGTCGAGTTCCGCCTGGAGGTGAACACCGACCGCGCCGTCAACGACGTCAAGGACGCGATCTCGAAGATCCGCATCAACCTGCCGCGCACCATCGACGAGCCGGTGATCCAGCGCGTCGAGATCGCCGGGTTGCCGATCCTGATCTACGGCGTCAGGGCACCGGCGATGACCCCGGCGGACCTGTCGTGGTTCGTCGAGGACAATGTCGCGCGCACGCTCCAGGGCGTGAAGGGCGTCGGCGGGGTCGAGCGGGTCGGCGGCGTCGCCCGCGAGATCCGCGTCGCCCTCCAGCCCGACCGGCTGCTGGCGCTCGGCATCACCGCCGCCGACGTCAACCGGCAGTTGCGCCTCACCTCCGCCGACATGGCCGGCGGGCGCGGCGAGGTCGGCGGGCGCGAGCAGTCGATCCGCACGCTCGCCGCCTCGCGCTCGGTGCGCGACCTCAAGGCGACCTCGATCGTCCTGCCCGGCGGGCGCAAGGTCCGCCTCGACGACCTCGCCACCGTCGAGGACACGATCGAGGAGCCGCGCACCTTCGCCCGGTTCAACGGCGAGCCGGTGATCGCGCTGGCAATCTCCCGCGGCTCGGGGGCGAGCGACGCCGAGGTCGCGGCGGCGGTGGAGAAGCGGATCGCCGTCTTCGCCGCCGAGCATCCCGAGATCCAGTTCGAGAAGATCGACTCCTCGGTCTCGGCGACGCTCGGCTCCTACGATTCGGCGATGCACACCCTCATCGAGGGCGCGCTGCTCGCGGTGGTGGTGGTGCTGCTGTTCCTGCGCGACTGGCGTGCCACGCTCATCGCCGCCTTGGCGCTGCCGCTGTCGATCTTCCCGACCTTCTGGGCGATGGACGCCCTCGGCTTCACCCTCAACGGGATCAGCCTGCTCGCGATCACCCTCGTCACCGGCATCCTGGTCGACGACGCGATCGTCGAGATCGAGAACATCGTCCGGCACATGCGGCTCGGCAAGTCGCCCTACCGGGCGGCGATCGAGGGCGCCGACGAGATCGGGCTCGCGGTCATCGCCATCACCGCGACGCTGATCGCGGTGTTCGCGCCGGTGTCGTTCATGGGCGGCATCGCCGGGCGCTACTTCATCCAGTTCGGCCTCACCATCGCGGTGTCGGTGTTCATGTCGCTGCTCGTCGCGCGGCTGATCACCCCGATGCTCGCCGCCTACTTCCTGCGCGACCACGGCCACCACGAGGAGCGCGAGGGGCCGGTGATGCGGGCCTATACCCGGCTGGTGCAGTGGTCGGTGCGCCACCGGGTGATCACGCTGATCCTCGGACTGGCGCTGTTCGCGGCCTCGATCGTCTCGACCGGGCTCCTTCCCTCCGGCTTCCTGCCCAAGCAGGACAACGCCCGCACCCTGTTCATGGTCGAGCTGGCGCCGGGCGCCAAGCTCGCCGACACGATCGCGGTCGCCGACCGCGTCGCCGAGCGGATCCGCACCCTGCCGGAGGTGACCTCGGTCTTCGTCGACGGCGGCCGGCAGATCGGCGGCAAGAAGGAGACCCGGCTGGCCTCGCTGATCGTCAACCTGACGCCGAAGAACCAGCGCGGCAAGAAGCAGGCGGAACTCGAGACCGAGATCAACGCGCTGCTGGCCGAGGAACCCGACATCCGCGCCTGGACCATGCGCGACGGCCGGCGCGACGTCGCCCTGGTGGTGAGCGGCCCGGACGTGGAGGTGGTGACCGAGGTCGCGGCGAAGCTGCAGCGCGAGATGGCGGCGATCCCGCACCTCGTGGCGGTGATGTCGACGGCGCCGCTCAACCGGACCGAGGTCCGGATCCGCCCCAAGGAGGGCGCGGCGGCCGACCTCGGCGTCTCGACCGACACCATCGCCGAGACCGTACGGGTCGGCACCATCGGCGACATCGGCCTGAACCTCGCGAAGTTCAACGCGAAGGACCGCCAGATCCCGATCCGGGTGATGCTGCCGGAGAGCGCCCGCGGCGCGGTCTCGCGGCTGGAGAACCTGAAGGTGCCGGCCAAGAACGGCGCCGCGGTGCCGCTCGCGGCCGTCGCCGACATCGAGCTCGACCAGGGGCCCCGGGGCGATCGAGCGCTACGACCGCGCGGTGCGCGTCGCCGTCGAGGCGAACATGCAGGGTTCGGACGCCCTGGGCTCCCTGATCGCCCAGGCCCTCGAAACCCCGACCGCCAGGACCCTGCCGCCGGGCGTGACGATCAAGCAGACCGGCGACGCCGAGATCATGCAGGAGGTGTTCTCCGGCTTCCTGATGGCGATGGGCGCCGGGATCATGATGGTCTACGCGGTGCTGGTGCTGCTGTTCGGCTCGTTCCTGCAGCCGCTCACCATCCTGTTCTCGCTGCCGCTGTCGATCGGCGGTGCGATCCTCGGCCTGCTGATCTGCAACATGCCGATCTCGATGCCGGTGGTGATCGGCATCCTGATGCTGATGGGGCTGGTGACCAAGAACGCGATCATGCTGGTCGATTTCGCGGTCGAGGAGATGGCCCGCGGCGTCGACCCGGTGACGGCGATCGTCGATGCCGGCCGCAAGCGGGCGCGGCCGATCGTGATGACCACGATCGCGATGGCGGCCGGCATGGTGCCCTCGGCCCTGGCGCTCGGCATCGGCGGCGAGTTCCGGGCGCCGATGGCGGTGGCGGTGATCGCCGGCCTGATCGTCTCGACCCTGCTCTCGCTCGTCTTCGTCCCGGCGGTGTTCCTGCTGATGGAGGGCCTGTCGCGGTTGCTCGGACGGCTGTTCGGCCGCTTCGTCGGCGCCCGCGACGAGGCGCCGGAGGTCCAGCCCTCCCGTCCTGCGGCGGGCGGCGCGCATTGAGCGCCGAGGCGGGGCGCCTCTGCTCCGCCGCCCGGCCCTCGCCCGCCGTGCCGGTCGGCGGATCGGGTCGCCGCCGCCGGTCCTGCCCGTCCCCTCCGAACGCGCCGAAGCCGGGCTCGATGCAGCGATACCCGATCAGGCGTTGCGGTCCGTCGGGTGTCGGCACGAAGGCATCGGACGTGATCCAAATCGGATCGCAGAAGCTGCGCGGTCCCGCACGGAGCGGTCATCGGTGAAGCCGCCCGTTCCCAGAACGAGCGCACCCTGGGCAGCGGGGACGCGGTTCGCCTGTCGACAGGTCATGCCGGTGGACGAGGAGCGCTCCTGGACCTCGGCGTGCACCGCGACGCCGGCCGTGATGACAACGATCAGGACGACCGCAGATTTCGACACAGGATCATCGCAGCGCATGCCGGCCCCGGTCATCGGCAATCCGGCAACGCCTGTCGCTCATGCCCGATCCGGCAGATTCATTCTGGTTGCAGCGGCCTCAAGGCCGCATGACGCGCCCCGCTCGTCCGCGAAGGTGTCGCGGTACGGTGACCGGCTGGACGGTGCGATGCCGTGAGAACTGTCGTCGACCTGCCCGCTGAGGCGGGCGGCAGGACACACGAACCGAGCCGGATCCGGCTCGCCGCTGAGACAACAGCTCGTCTGGAAGGTTGCGGGCGGGCGAACTCGCCACCACCCTGGCAGCCATCTCGATCCCTCAGAGGGAGAGATGGTGCGGCCGAGAGGACTCGAACCTCCACTGGTTGCCCAACTAGCACCTCAAGCTAGCGCGTCTACCAATTCCGCCACGGCCGCGGAGTGCTTCTTCGTCTTTGGCGCTGGGCCGGCGAAGCCGGGGGTGAAACCCGCTGAAGCTGCGCAGCATCTAACAGAAGGCTTCGGGGGCCACAAGCGTCAGGCGCGGATTTTTTGCCGGCCTTTTTCCGCCCGGCGGTCAGAAGACCTCGGGCGCGAAGGGGAGGGTGGCGCCGTCGCCGATGGTGACGCCCGGCTCGCGCACGACCTCGGCGCGGCGGATCAGCTCGGTGACCTCGACGGAGATGCGGTTGCCGGTGACGATGATCTGGCCGCGGGCGATCGGGTGGTCGTTGGCGAGAATCTCGACCATATCGGTGTCGGTCGATTCGAGTTCGATCACCGCCCCGCGGCCCATCCGCAGCAGCATGTGGATCGGCATCCGGGTGCGGCCGAGGATGACCGTGAGATCCACCTTGAGATCGTCGAGTACCGCCACGTGATCCGCCCGCCGCCACCCCAGGACACGGCGCGAGCCTCCGGCCCGCGCCCGCCTCAGATTTCCGTCGTTATGGTGAAGCCTTGGTAAACGATCGTCTCGCCGTCGCGCCGGACGCCCTGCCGGCGGGTCCCGACGCGCCTCCCGTCGCCTGGGCGGTGCACGAGGGGCTGCTCGACTACGGGCGGGCGGAAGCCGCCATGGAGGCGCGGGCGGCGGCGATCGCCGCTGGTGCGGCGCCGGAGCTGGTCTGGCTCGTCGAGCACCCGCCGCTCTACACCGCCGGCACCTCGGCCCGGGATGAAGACCTCGTCGCCCCGGAGCGATTCCCGGTCCACCGGACCGGGCGCGGCGGCCAGTTCACCTATCACGGCCCCGGTCAGCGGGTCGCCTACGTGATGCTCGACCTCAACCGGCGGGTTCCGGATCTGCGCCGCTACGTGGCGGCTCTGGAAGCCTGGCTGATCGCGACGCTGGACGAGTTCACCGTCGTCGGCGAGCGGCGGGAGGACCGGGTCGGCGTGTGGGTGCGCCGGCCGGAGAAGGGGCAGGGGGTCGAGGACAAGATCGCGGCGATCGGCATCCGGGTCCGGCGCTGGGTGACGTTCCACGGCATCAGCCTCAACGTCGAGCCGGAGCTGAGCCATTTCGACGGCATCGTGCCCTGCGGCGTGCGCGAGCACGGCGTCACCAGCCTCGTCGATCTCGGCCGCCTCGTGACGATACCGGAGGTCGATTCGGTATTGCGCGCCCGCTTCGAGGAGATCTTCGGGGCGACGGTCGCGGCGGAATCGCCGGTCTGATACGGTTTCCGGTTGATCGCTTCAGGCGACCGCGAGCGGTCGCCTGAAGCGATTGCGCAGCAATCGCCACGGTCCCGCAGGGATCGCCGAGCGATCAATCAGAAACCGTACGAGGCGCGCCGGTCAGCCGGCCTGCCAGAAGGTCAGCTCGTAGAGCAGCGGGTCGAGGCCGGGCTCGTCGTCGAACCGGATCTCGAAGCGCAGGCCGGGGAGGTCGCGGGCGAGCTTCGCGGTGTGGATGTCCCTCAGCACGCGCCCGAGATGGCGCAGCTGTGCCTCGGTGGCGGCGGCGTTGGCGTGCAGGTCGGCGAGGTGGAGGTGGTTCATCACCGCCTCGATGGCGGCGCGGTCGCGGCCCGTGGACCGCTCGAAGCCGCGCAGCGAGGCTTCCGAGAAGCCGTCGCGGAGCACGTAGCCCTCGAAGCGGACGAAGCGCGGCCAGAAGATCAGGCTGTAGCCGACCGCCAGTTCGTAGGTGCCGACGCAGGCGATCCAGCCCTCCGGATCGATGCCGCGGCCCCCGTTCCACCCCCGGGTCTCCGGGATCAGGTCGGCGGGGTCGGCATCGTCGGAATCGGCGCTCATGCGCCGATCGAACAGCGGGGGCGCCGGGCCGGCAACGGGCGTTGCGCCTCAGCCGCCGGCCTTCTTCGCCGTCACGTCGATGTCGACGCCGACCTCCAGGGCGACCCACTGGCCGGACGCCCAGGGCCCCTGGCCGACGCCGAACTGGGTGCGAACGAGATCGAGATGCCCGGTGGCGTGGGCCTCGTCCCCCGAGGTCGAGAGGCGGAACGGCATGGTGACCTCACGGGTGACGCCGCGGATCGTCAGCGTGCCGACCGCCTCGTAGGCGTCGCCGCCCCTGGGCACGAAGCGGGTCGCCTCGAAGCGGGCCTTGGGGGTCTTCTTGGCGTCGAACCAGTCGGCCTGCGGCAGGGACTCGTCGCGCTGCTTGTCGCCGGTCTCGGCGCTGGTCAGGTCGACGAGGACGACGGCGCGGCCGGCCTCGGGCCTGGCCGGATCGAAGCTGATCTGCGCCTCGTAGCGGGTGAACCGGCCCTTGAACGGCGCCCCCACCTGGGTGCCGGAGAAGCCGATCCGGCTCTTGGCCGGATCCACATTCCAGTCGGCGGCGAGGGCGGCGGCGGGGGCGAGGAATGCGAGGGCGACGAGGAGGGGACGGGCGGCGATCATCGGGCCGATCCTGAGGGCTGGGGAAGGGGAGAGGGCTGCGGGCGCCGGACGAAAGGCAGCATGCGCCACAGGGTGTCGTCGCGCAGGACGAGGTGGTGGCGCAGGGCCGCCCCGACGTGGAGGACGACCAGGGCGCCGAGGAACCACGCCCCGTAGGCGTGGACGAGCTTCAGCACGCCCTCGACCGCGGCCTTGTCCGACAGGTCGGCGAAACCCGGCAGGTGCGGCCACGGGAGGACGCCGTAGAGCACGGTCGGGATGTTGAACGGCGAGGCCGAGACCAGGGCCCAGCCGACCAGCGGCAGTCCGAGCATCAGCCCGTAGAGCACGAGGTGGGCGGCGGAGGCCGCCCGCCGCTCGGCCGCCGGCATCGCCGCGGGAAGCGGCGGCGGGCGATGGAACACCCGCCACAGCAGGCGCAGCAGCGCCAGCATCAGCACGGTCAGCCCGACCGACTTGTGCCACTGGTAGAGCTGGAACCGCTGCATCGGCGCGATGTCGGCATGGGCCATGACGAGCCCCATCGCGATCAGCGCGAGGATGCCGAACGCGATCAGCCAGTGCAGCAGGATCGCGACGACCGTGTAGCGGCGGGGCGCGGCGGGGCTCGTCATCGTGGCGGTCTCCGGAGGGCGGATGTTACTCCTTGCGCTCGAAGGCGCCCGCGATGGTGAGCTGCACGTCGTCGCCGATCATCGGCACGTAGGTCTTCACGCCGAAATCCGAGCGCTTGATCGTGCCCTTGGCGTCGAAGCCGACGGTGTAGCGCTTGTTGAGCGGGTTGGCGCCGGCACCGACGAGGGTCACGTCGAGGGTCACGGGCTTGGTCACGCCGTTGAGGGTGAAGTCGCCGGTGACCTTGGCCTTGCCGTCGCCCTCGGGCACGATCCTGGTCGAGACGAAGGTCGCGGCCGGGTGCTTGCCGGCGTTGAGCCACTTGTCGTCCTTCAGCTCGCCGGTGAGCTTGGCGCTGGTGGTCATCACCGAGCCGACCGGGATCGAGATCTTCAGGCTGCTGGCCTCGGGCTTCTGCGGCTGCAGCTCCAGGGTGCCGGACACGTCCGAGAACGACCCGTGGTAGTTCGAGAACCCGAAATGCGACACAGCGAAGCCGACCTGGGTGTGGCCGGCATCGACCGCGTAGGTCCCGGCCTGGATCTGGGCGGGGTCGCGGGTCGGCGCGGTCTGGGCGAGCGCGGGGGCGGCGAGGCCGAGGGCGAGCGCCAGGGCGGGAGCGACGGACAGTTTCACCGAGGGCCTCCGAGGATGAGCTTGATCCGGGCCCATCCGGTGCCGGAAGGACCCGGGCGGGACTTACGGCGGTTTCGCAACCCACAGAAGACGGTGATTTGGCGACCCATGGTTGCGAGTTCGGAAACCTTCCGCGGTCATCTCGGCGACGTGCGCGCCTTCTGCGCCATCGTCGACCTCGGCACGATCACCCATGCGGCGGCCTCCCTGCGGGAGACCAAGGGCAGCGTCAGCCGCCGGGTGTCGCGGCTCGAACGCGAACTCGGCGTCACCCTGCTGGCGCGCACGCCGCGGGCGGTGTCGCCGACCGCCGAGGGACTCGTCTTCTACGCCCGGGCGCTCGAAGGGCTGGCGCTCCTCGACGAGGCCCTGGAGACCGCCCGCGACGGGCGCAGCCAGGCGAGCGGCCACCTGCGGGTGACGACCTCGATCGATTTCGGCATCGAGGTGATGCCCGACCTCGTGGCCGGCTTCCGGGCGCTGCATCCGCGGATCACGATCGAGCTCATCATCACCGACGAGCGCCTCGATCTGGCGGCGAACCGGATCGACCTCGCCCTGCGCCTCGGCGGGCGCGAGGCCGACGACGGCGGCTACCGGGCGCCGCTGCTCGCCGACCTCGTGATCGGCCTCTACGCGGCGCCGGCCTACCTCGCGCGGCGTCCGGCGCCCGCGGGCCTCGACGCCCTGTCCGAGCACGACGTGGTGCTGACCCGCGAGCGCCCGGGCGGCGCCCCGATCCTGCTCTCGGACGGCGACGGCCGCGAGCACCCGGTGGCGGTCCGCCCGGCGATCCGCGCCACCGACTACGCCACCGTGCTGCGGCTCACGGTGGCCGGGGCCGGCATCGGCCTGATCCCGAGCCTCGTCGCCGCCCGCGCCGAGCGGGAGGGCGCCCTGGTGCGGGTGCTGCCGGACTGGGCCCGCCGCGGCGGCACCCTGCGGGCGGTCAGCCTCGCCGGCCCGCGAGCTGCCGGCGCGGGTGCGGCTCTTTCGCGAGCACGTGCGGGTGGAGCTGGCGGCGCGGGTCGCTGGCGCGGGGGCGTGACCGCTCACGCCCGCGACGCGAGCAGCCGAAGGCCGGCCACCCCGAAGACGACCGCCAGCGTCGCCTCGATCCAGCGTCGGGCCCGGCGATAGGCACGGACCACCGGGGCGGCCGAGAACGCCAGTGCGTAGCCGCCGAACACCGCGACCCCGAGCACGCCGCAGCCGCCGACGATGGCCGCCAGCCGCTCCGGCGCGCCACCGGCGGAGAGGCCCAGGGACATGATCGCGATCCAGGACAGGATCGCTTTCGGGTTGGCGAGGTGGAGCAGGACGCCGCGGCCGTAGAGCGCGGCGAGTTCGGGCCGCCGCGCCCCTTCGGCGACCCGGGAGGGTGGCGGGGATGCCGCCAGGGCCGCCCTGGCGGAGCGGTAGGCGAGATGGAGGAGGTAGAGGCCGCCCGCGACCCTGATGACGACCAGCGCCTCGGCGTAGGCGGCGAGCACGGCCGAGAGGCCGGTGGCGGCGAGCACGGCCCAGAACAGCGAGCCGGTGACGATCCCGGCGGCGAGGGCCAGCGCCGCGCGCCGCCCCCGGCTCATCGCCGCCGCCATGATCGCCATGTTGCTCGGGCCGGGGCTCGCGGTGGCGAGGAGATAGGCCGCGTAGACCGGGAGGAGGGCGCCGAGAGGGTCCATGCCGGTCATCGTCCTGCTCCTTCGGGCTTCCCCTGCGTCGCCCGTCCGGGAAACCAGCACGATTCGGGGCCGCCGGCAACGCCGCCGGGCTACAACCCCGCCGCGACCTCCCGCACCACGTCCCAGGCGGCGAGCACGTCGTCGCGGGTGGTAGCGGTCTGGCCGACCTGGAAGCGGATCACCGCCCGGCCGCGGTGGCGGGTCTGAGTCAGATAGATCCGGCCGTCGTCGTTGAGCCGCTCGACGAGGCGCAGGTTGAGGTCGTCGAGGTCGCCCCGGCCCTCCGGGACGCAGCGGAAGCTGAACAGCGACAGCACCGGCGCGGTCACGACCTCGAAGCCGGGCTCGGCGGCGACGAGGCCGGCGAGCTCCTCGGCCCAGGCGACGTGGCGGCGGATCATCGCCCGCAATTCCTCGACGCCGTAGGAGCGGATCACGAACCACAGCTTGAGGGCGCGGAAGCGCCGCCCGAGGGGCACCGACCACTCGTTGTAGTCGGTGACGCCCTCGCGGCCGAGCGTGCGCAGGTAGCTCGGCTTGAGGCCGAGGGTGTCGGTGAGCGCCTTCGGGTCGCGCACGAAGTGGGCCGAGCAGTCGAAATGGGTGAACAGCCACTTGTGCGGGTTGAACACGAGGCTGTCGGCGCGCTCGGCGCCGCGCATCAGGCCGCGGAACTCGGGGCAGATCATCGCGCTGCCGGCCCAGGCGGCGTCGACGTGGAGGTAGAGCCCGTGGCGCTCGGCCACCTCGGCCACGGCGTCGATCGGGTCGCAGGCGCCGATACCGGTGCCGCCGAGGCAGGCGACGATCGCGGCGGGCCGCAGGCCGGCCTCGCGGTCGGCCCGGATCGCCGCGTCGAGGGCGGCGGGGTCCATGCCGTGCAGCGGCCCGGCGACCGGCACCCGCACGAGGTTGGCGTCGCCGATCCCGGCGATCCGCACCGCCTTGTCGACCGAGCTGTGCACCTCGGCCGAGGCGTAGACCCGCACCGGCACCTGCCCGGCGAGCCCCTCGGCGTTGCCGCGCCAGCCGAGTGCCCGCTCGCGGGCGGTGAGCAGCGCCGCGAGGGTGGCGCCCGAGGCCGAATCCTGGATCACCCCGGAGAAGCCCTCGGGCAGGCCGATCATCTGGCGCAGCCAGTCGAGGACCCGGGTCTCGAGTTCGGTCGCCGCCGGGGAGGTCTGCCAGAGCATGCACTGCGCCGCGAGCGCGGCGGTGACGAACTCGGCCACCACCGAGGGCGGGCTGGCATTGGCCGGGAAGTAGGCGAAGAAGCGCGGGTGCTGCCAGTGGGTCATGCCCGGCAGGATGATGCGGTCGAGGTCGGAGAAGATCGCCTCCATTGCCTCGCCCCGGTCCGGCGGTGCCGGCGGCAACCGGCGAAACACGTCTCCGGGGGCGACCTGCGCCCGCACCGGCCGGTCGGCGACCCCGGCGAGGTAGTCGGCCGACCAGTCGGCGGCGCGATGCGCCCAGGTGCGAAAGCTCTCGTCGTCCATGCGCGGCTCCTCCCGATCCCGTGGATCCCGGGATAGCATCCCGGGGCCACGCATGGGACGCCCCGGAGCCCTCGACAGGGGAGCCCTTGCGGAAGCGGGGCCCGCCGGTGTCTTGATGCGGGCATGTCAGACCTGTTCGCCTCAGCCGGGCTCGGGGGCGAGGCGCCCCGCCCGCTCGCCGACCGTCTCCGCCCGACCCGCCTCGACGAGGTGGTCGGCCAGGAGCACCTGACCGGGGAGGGCGGGGCGCTGACCCGGCTGCTGCGCGGGCGCAGCCTCGGCTCGCTGATCTTCTGGGGCCCGCCGGGCACCGGCAAGACCACGGTCGCCCGGCTGCTGGCGCAAGGAACCGACCTGCATTTCGAGCAGATCTCGGCGATCTTCTCCGGCGTCGCCGAGCTGCGCAAGGTGTTCGAGGCCGCCCGCGGCCGGCGGGCGGCGGGGCGGGGCACGCTGCTGTTCGTCGACGAGATCCATCGCTTCAACCGGGCCCAGCTCGACGCCTTCCTGCCTGTGATGGAGGACGGCACGGTGACGCTCGTCGGCGCCACCACCGAGAACCCGTCCTTCGAGCTGAACGCGGCTCTCCTGTCCCGCGCCCGGGTGCTGGTGTTCCGCGCCCTCGACGACGACGCCCTGGCGCGGCTCCTCGCCCGGGCCGAGGCCGTGACCGGACGCCCGCTGCCCCTCGACGCGGAGGCGCGCGGCGTGCTGGTGCGGATGGCCGACGGCGACGGGCGCGCGATCCTGACCCTGGCCGAGGAGGTCTGGCGCTCGGCGCGCGAGGGCGAGACCCTGGATGCGGCGCTGCTGCAGGACCTCGTCCAGCGCCGGGCGCCGATCTACGACAAGGCGCAGGAGGGGCACTACAACCTCATCAGCGCGCTGCACAAGACGATCCGCGGCTCGGACCCGGACGCCGCCCTGTACTACCTCTGCCGGATGCTCGATGCCGGCGAGGACCGGCTGTTCATCGCCCGGCGCCTCGTGCGGGCCGCGATCGAGGATATCGGGCTCGCCGACCCGCAGGCGCTCGCGGTGGCCAACGCCGCCAAGGAGGCGTTCGACTTCCTCGGCTCGCCGGAGGGCGAGCTGGCGCTGGCCCAGGCCGTTCTCTACCTCGCGACGGCGCCGAAATCGAACGCCCTCTACACCGCCTACAAGACGGCGACCCGCACCGCCAAGGAGCACGGCTCGCTGCCGCCGCCGCGCACCATCCTCAACGCGCCGACGAAGCTGATGCGCCGGCTCGGCTACGGCGAGGGCTACCGCTACGACCACGACGAGCCGGACGCCTTCTCGGGCCAGGATTACTGGCCCGAGCGCCTCGGGCGCCAATCCTTCTACCGGCCGACCGAGCGCGGGTTCGAGCGACGGGTGGCGGAGCGGATGGCGTGGTGGGCCGAGGAGCGGGCCCGGAGGGAAGCCGGCGAGACGTGATACGGCTTTCGGAAGATTCCTTCCGGACATCGTATCACCAGCCCGCGCTGCGGAGCTTTGCTCCGCACGCATGAGCGAAGCCGGTTTCCGCATCGCGAAGCGATTGCGCGGGGATCGCCGAGCGATCAATCGGAAACCGTATGAGACCCGCCTTCCGCAGTGACGTTTCTGTGACAAACGTGACCGTGGCGAGTTGACCGCGGGCGCGGCGCCCCAGCAGACTGGCCGTCATGACGCGCGCTGCCCGGCCTCCTCACCCATGACCCGGGTGCTCTCCATCGCCAACTGCAAGGGCGGGACCGGGAAGTCGACGACCGCGGTCAATCTGGCGGCCGAACTCGGCGGACGAGGTCACAGGATCCTGGTGGTCGACCTCGATCCGCAGGGTCATGCCGGCCTCGGCTTCGGGATCACCGCCGATCCGGGCGCGCCCAACGCTCACACCCCCCTCAGGGGGCGGCGCGGAAGCTGGGGCGACGCGGTGCGGACCACCCCGGAGGACGGCGTCGACCTCGTCCCGGCCGACCGGCATTTCGACGGGCAGATCGCGGCCGGCGACCCCCGCTGCCTCGCCGGAGCCCTGGCACCGCTGGCATCCGGCTACGACCTCCTGCTCCTCGACGTGCCGCCCGCCGCCACGGCGCTCGCGGTCTGCGCCCTGATGGCGAGCGACGGGGTGATCGTGCCCACCACCCTCGATCCCCTCGGGCTGGAGGGCGTGCGCCAGTTCGCCCGCGCCTATCACGACGTGATGCTGCGCTTCGAGGCCGCCCGCCTCGGCCTCGCGGTGGCGCCGATGCGGATCGACCTGCGCACCAACGTCGAGCGCGGGGTGCTCGGGCAGTTGCGGACGGATTTCGGACCCGGGCAGATGGTGCGCGGCATCCGCACCGACGTGGCGGTGAGCGAGGCGTTCGCGCTCCGCCGGCCGCTGCGCAGCAGCCGTCCCCGCAGCCGGGCGGCGGCCGATTTCGCCGCGCTGGCCGACGACGTGGTGCGCCGCTTCCAGGTCGGCCTCCGGGCGGCGCTGCCCGTCCCGCCGGCGGGGCGGATGGAGGGCTTCTCCCAGGTGATCTGGGCCTGAGGCCGAACGGTCGGCCGCGCACCGGCGCCGTCGCCTCGAGGCGACGGCGCCGGCTTTCGGAATCGCCGGCGTTTGCGGGCAGCGGGGCCCAGTGCTACCAGCGCCCCATGACGGGCAAGCCTCCACATCGCGGCGGACCCGGACGGTCGCGGACCGGTCCGGGCGGACGCTCCTTCGCACCGGCGGGACGCCGCGACGACGGCCGCGCCCGCTCCGGGCCGCGCAACACCGCCCGCGACGCCGCCGAGCGCGCGGCGGCCGGACGCGACCTCGGCGACGCCGCCCCGTGGGAGCGCGGCGACGAGAGCCCGGCGCCACGCCGTGCCGCGGACGGCCCGGCCGGGCGCAAGCCCTCCGGCCCCAAGCCCTCCGGTCCCAAGCCCTCCGGTCCCAAGCCCTCCGGCCAGAAGATCGCCGGCCCGAAGCCGCCCCGATCCCCGAAGGCGGCGCCGGCGGCGGCGCGTGCCCGCCCCTCGGTCCCGGTGAAGGCGGCGCCGGCCGCCGCCCGCCCCGAGGGCGCGCCGACACGGCGCGAACTGCGCGAGGCGACGGCCGAGGCCCTCGCCACCGGCGTCCAGACCCTCGAGGTGACGGCGGACGAGGCCGGGATGCGCATCGACCGCTTCCTGGCGGCGCGGTTCCCGCAACTGCCGTTCACCCGGATCCAGAGCCTCGTGCGCAAGGGCGAGCTGCGGGTCAACGGCAAGCGGGCGAAGGCCGCCGACCGGGTCGAGCCGGGGGCGAGCGTGCGGGTGCCGCCGCTGAAGCTCGACCAGCCGCGGCCGACCGGCCCGAGCCCGGCCCGGGCCGAGTCCGACCTCGCCTTCCTGCGCTCCCTGATCCTCTACGAGGACCGGGACATGATGGTGCTCAACAAGCCGTTCGGCCTCGCGGTCCAGGGCGGCTCGGGCACCACCCGGCACGTCGACGGCTTGCTGGAGGCGATGCGCGACGCCGACGGGCAGAAGCCGCGGCTCGTCCACCGCCTCGACAAGGACACCGCCGGCTGCCTCATCATCGCCAAGACGCGCCTCGCCGCGGCGACGCTCGCCAAGACCTTCCGGTCGCGGGCGGCGCGCAAGATCTACTGGGCGCTCGCCGCCGGGGTGCCGCGGGTGCGCCAGGGCCGGGTCTCGACCTACCTCGCCAAGGAGGAGGTCGGGGACGCCGACGCGCGGATGCGGGTGGCCCAGCACGGCGACGAGGGGGCGAGCCACGCGCTGACCTACTACGCCACCGTCGACCAGGCCGGCCAGAAGCTCGCCTGGCTGTCGCTGAAGCCGGTGACCGGGCGCACCCACCAGTTGCGCGCCCACGCCGCCCATATCGGGCACCCGCTCGTCGGCGACCCGAAATACTTCGACATCGAGAACTGGGAACTGCCCGGCGGCATCCAGAACCGGCTGCACCTGCTGGCCCGGCGCATCGTCATCCCGCATCCGCGCACCGGCCAGCCGGTGGACGTGACCGCGCCGCTGCCGCCGCACATGGCGCAGAGCTGGAACCTGCTCGGCTTCGACGCCGCGCGCTACGACCCGATCGTCGAGGCGCCGGAGGGCTGAGGGCCCTCCGCCGACCCCGCCTCCTCGCCCGGTGCCGCTTGGCAACGCGCTCCATCGCCTTATTCTCGGACCATGGCCGACCGGCCGTGTCGTTCGATCAACGAGAGCCCGCCCGATGAGACCTGTCGCGCTCGCCTGCCTCGGCCTGCTCGGACTCGCCGGAACGGCCCTGTTCGCACCGGCGCCCCGGGCCCAGCAGCCGGCCCCGGCCGCGCCCGCCGGCCAGCCCGCGCCGGCCTCGCCCGCCGAGGCGCCGAGACCCGCCCAGGCCGCCAGACCCCCGGCCGATCCGGCGCGCGGAACCGAGCCCGCGGGCGTCCGCGGCGACGGCAAGGCCACGGGTCAGCGGGCGCGGCGTCGCCACTCCTACGCGGCGTGCAACCGGGCCTCGCACCGGCGGAATCTGCATGGCGGCGCCCGCCGCCGCTTCCTGACCCGCTGCCGCCTCGGCTACGAGCGGATCCAGCCGGCGGGCGTTCCGCCGCGTGCGCGCCCCTGAGCGAGGGGCATTCCGGCGGGGCCGACGTGATCCTGATCGTCTTCGACATCGACGGCACCCTCGTCGACAGCCAGCACATGATCGTGGCGGCGCAGCGCGACGCCTTCGCGGCGGTCGGGCTGCCGGCACCGACCCGGGAGCGCTCGCTCTCGGTGGTCGGCCTGTCGCTGCCGCAGGCTTTCACCGCCCTGGTCGGGCCGGATGGGCCGGTCGCGGCCCTGTCCAAAGCCTACAAGGCCGCCTTCTCCCATCTGCGCGCCCGGGCGACGATCGGCGAGCCGCTGTTTCCCGGCGCGGCCGACCTGCTCGCACGCCTGCATGCCAGCCCCGACGCGGTGCTCGGCATCGCCACCGGAAAATCCCGCCGCGGCGTCGCCCACCTGATCGCGACCCGCGGCTGGGAGAACTGGTTCGCGACGATCCAGACCGCCGACGACGCGCCGTCGAAGCCGCACCCGGCGATGCTGGAGCAGGCGATGGCCGAGACCGGCCTCGGTCCCGCCGACACGGTGATGATCGGCGATTCGACCTACGACATGGCGATGGCCCGCGGCGCTCACGTCCCGGCCCTCGGCGTCGCCTGGGGCTACCACACGCCCGAGGCCCTGGCGGCCGCCGGCGCGCATCGGGTGGTGGCGTCCTACGCCGAACTGGACGCGGTGCTGGCGGAGCGGATCGGGCTCCGAGCCTCGCACGCCCGGCCTCCACACCCTATCTCCGTCCGATGACCGACGACGCGACACCCAATCCGGCCAGCGATCCCCTGCGGGTCGCCCGCGCGGCGGGCCGGCCGAGCCTGCCGAAACGATTCTACGAGAGGGCAGGCGCGTCCGAAGAGGCGGGCGCGTGGCGTCTCGTCCTCGACGGCAGAGGCGCCAACACCCCCGGCCGGCGACCGCTTCGGGTGGCGCAGGCCGCGCTGGCGGAGGCCCTGGCGGCGGAGTGGCAGGCCCAGGTCGAGGTCATCGACCCGACCCGGATGCCGCTCACCCGCCTCGTCAACTCCGCCATCGACGGCGTCACCGAACGCCGCGCCGAGGTGGTCGACGACCTCGTCGCCTACGCCGGCAGCGATCTCCTGGTCTACCGCGCCGGGGATCCGGCCCGGCTCGTCGCGGCGCAGTCCGCATCCTGGGACCCGGTGCTGGACTGGGCCCGCGACGCCCTCGGCGCCCGGTTCATCCTGAGCGAGGGGGTGATGCACGTCACCCAGCCCGAGGGCACGATCGCCGCCCTGCGCCGGGCGATCGAGGCGACCGGGAGCCCGACCGCGCTCGCGGCCCTGCACGCGATGACGACGCTGTCCGGCTCGGTCCTGCTGGCACTCGCGGTACTGCACCGGGCGATCGATCCTGCCGCGGCCTGGGCGGCGGCCCATGTCGACGAGACGTTCCAGGCCGGTATCTGGGGCCGCGACGCCGAGGCCGAGGCCCGCCTCGCCGCGCGCGGGGTCGAGTTCGACGCCGCCGCGACGGTGGCGTCGTTCGATGCCCCCGGCAGACCCGCGTAGGCGAAAGCCCCGCCCACCGGCTCCGGCCCGACAGGCAGGGTGGAACGTCGCCCGGGCGGAGGGATGCCGGGGTCGTCAGCCCGCCGCGGGCGGGTCCCGCAGCGGCACGGTGGTCACTTCCGCGTCGTGACCGAACCTGTCGCGATGTCGGCGTTCGGGTCGAAGCCGGGCATCGTCGGCGCGAAGGCGATGAGGCCGCTCGCGTCGACGTTGCGCACGTCCACCTCGGCGCCGGGCGCCATCTTCGGCAGGGCGGCGAAGAGCGGCATGCCGGCCGGAATGGCGGGCTGGAAGCCGACGACCTCGACCGGCATCACCCCGGCCTCTTCCAGCGTCGCACCGTCCCGGGCCACGGCCACGGTCGTTCCCGCCGCGAAGGCACCGGCCACCAGAATCAGCTTCAGCATGACCATCTCCGATCTCGATCACGTCTTCGCGGGACAATGCGCGAGATCCGGGTTGGTTCTCGGGGCGAGGCCGGCACCGGGCGATGGCTCGGAACGACCCCGCCCGGGGCCGCGACCGGCGGATCGGTCGCCGGCGGGCACCGCGGGCGGCCCGAAGGCGGGGACAGGCGGCGGTTCCACTCTGGACCCGGGGCCCGCAACCTGATGCTGTCGCGGACGGGGCCCAGTCGCCCCCGGCGGAGCACGAGACCGATGTCGCACCAAATCGTCTTTCTCGACCGGGAGACGCTCGACGCCAGCCTGCGGGCGCCGGCCTTCCCGCACGAGTACCGGGAGTACGACGGGACGGCGCCGGACGAGATCGTCGAGCGCCTGAAGGACGCCGACATCGCCATCGTCAACAAGGTGCCGATGCGGGCCGAGACCCTGCGGCAACTGCCGAAGCTGAAGCTGATCGCGGTCGCGGCCACCGGCACCGACATCGTCGACAAGGCGGCGGCGAAGGCGCAGGGCATCACCGTCGTCAACATCCGCGACTACGCCTTCAACACCGTGCCCGAGCACGTGGTGGCGCTGATCTTCGCGCTTCGCCGCGCCATCGTGCCCTACGCCAACTCGACCCGGCGCGGCGACTGGAACCGGTCGCGGCAGTTCTGCTACTTCGACCATCCGATCCGCGACATCGCCGGTTCGACGCTCGGCATCGTCGGCTACGGCGCGCTCGGCAAGTCGATCGCCCGGCGCGGCGAGGCGCTCGGCATGACGGTGCTGGCCTACGACGTGTTTCCCCAGGAGGGTCTGGTCGATCTCGACACGATCCTGCGCGAGAGCGACGTCGTCACGCTGCACGCCCCGCTGACGCCCGAGACCCGCCACATGATCGGGCGGGACGAACTCGCCAGGATGAAGCGCGACGCGATCCTCATCAACACCGCCCGCGGCGGCCTCGTCGACGAGGCCGCGCTCGCCGAGGCGCTCCGGAACGGCACCATCGGCGGGGCGGGTTTCGACGTGCTCACCACCGAGCCGCCGGTCGAGGGCAACGTGCTCCTCGATCTCGACCTGCCGAACCTCATCGTTACCCCGCACGTCGCCTGGGCGAGCAAGGAGGCGATGCAGATCCTGGCCGATCAGGTGATCGACAACATCGAGGCCTTCGTGGCCGGCCGGCCCGTCAACGTGGTCGAGTGACCGGCATCCGTGCGAGACAACCGCCCAAGGGCTTCGCGGCGGGCGGGGCTCCGGCAGGCAGAGGACGTGATGAAGAAACTGCTGTTCCTGTTCGACACCGACCCGGCCCCGAGCGTGTTCGACACGGTCGTCGGCTACGACGGCGGCGCCGACCACATCGCCGGCTACGGCAACGTGACCCCCGGGAGCGTCGGCGCGCTGGTCGACGGCACGATCTACACCCGCGGCGGCTCCGAGAAGAAATCGACCGCGATCTTCGTCGGCGGCGGCAACATGGCGGCCGGCGAGGCGGTGTTCGCGGCGGTGCGGAAGCGGTTCTTCGGGCCGTTCCGCGTCTCGGCGATGCTCGATTCCAACGGATCCAACACCACCGCGGCGGCGGGCGTCGCCCTGGTGGCGAAGGCCGCCGGCTCGCTCAAGGACAGCCGCGCCGTGGTGCTCGCCGGCACCGGCCCGGTCGGGATGCGCTCGGCCGCGCTCCTGGCCCGCGAGGGCGCGGCGGTGGTGCTCACCGGCCGCTCGGGGGCGAAGGCCGAGGAGTCCGCCCGGGCGATCGCGGCCCGCTTCGGCGTCACGGTCGAGGCGCGCGAAGCCGCGGACGCGGCGTCCCGCGGCGAGGCCGTGAAGGGCGCCGACATCGTGTTCTCGGCCGGCGCGATCGGCCTGGAACTGCTGCCCGAGGCGCAGTGGCGCGACGAGGCGAGCCTCCGGTTCCTCGCCGACTACAACGCCCAGCCGCCGCTCGGCTTCGGCGGCATCGAGGCGGCCGACAAGGGCCGCGAGCGTCACGGCAGGAGCGTGTTCGGGGCGCTGGGCATCGGCGGGCTGAAGCTCAGGCTGCACCGGGCCTGCATCGCCCGGCTGTTCGAGAGCACGGATTCGGTGCTCGACGCCGAGGAGATCTACGCACTGGCGAAAGAGATGGCGTGATGACGACCGAAGCGATCAGCGATTTCCTCGATGGCCTCGCCAGCGCGCAGCCGACGCCGGGCGGCGGCGGGGCGGCGGCGATCTCCGGCGCCATGGGGGCGGCCCTCGTCTCGATGGTGTGCAACCTCACCATCGGCAAGAAGAAGTACGCCGAGGTCGAGGAGGAGTTGAAGCAGGTCCTGGCCCGCGCCGAGGCCCTGCGCGCGGCGCTGACCGGAATGATCGCCGAGGACGTCGCCGCCTTCGACGCGGTGATGGGCGCCTACGGCCTGCCGAAGGCCACCGACGACGAGAAGGCGGCCCGCTCCGCCGCGATCCAGGCGGCCCTGCGCCGGGCGACCGACGTGCCGCTCGCCTGCTGCCGCGCCTGCCGGGCGGTGATCGACCTCGCGGAACTCGTCGCGGAGAAGGGCAACGTCAACGTCGTCAGCGATGCCGGCGTCGCCGTTCTGTCGGCCCATGCCGGCCTGCGCAGCGCCGCCCTCAACGTCCATGTCAACGCCAGGGCGATCGAGGACCGCGACTTCGCCCGCTCGCGCCTCGACGAACTCGACGGTCTGCTCGCCGGAGCGGGCGACCTCACCGAGGCGACCTACGCGACCGTGACGGCCAAGCTGGGCTGATCCCGGGCCGGAGCCGGGTCCGGGCGGCGTCAGGTCCGTTCCGACCCCGCTCGCGACCCGCCCCGGGGCGGGGACGGCCGCGGGACGGCCCGGCCGCGATTCCCGGCAATCCCGTCATCCCGGAGGAACCCCGATGAGCTTCACCCAGGTCCCGCAGGCGACCGCCCGGCTGCACCGCTCCGAACTGGCGGTTCCGGGCTCGAACCCGACCTTCATGGAGAAGGCGGCCCGCGCGGCCGCCGACGTGGTCTTCCTCGACCTCGAGGACGCGGTCGCCCCCGACGACAAGGAGCGGGCGCGCGGAACCGTCATCCAGGCGCTCAACGAGATCGACTGGGGTGCGAAAACGATGATGATCCGCATCAACGGCCTCGACACCCACTACATGTACCGCGACGTGATCGACGTCGTGGAGGCGTGCCCGCGCCTCGACATGATCCTGATCCCGAAGGTCGGGGTGCCGGCGGACGTCTACGCCGTCGACGTGCTGGTGACCCAGATCGAGCGGGCCAAGCGGCGCGAGAAGCGGATCGGCTTCGAGGTGCTGATCGAGACCGCGCTCGGCCTCGCCAACGTCGAGGCGATCGCCCGATCCTCGACGCGGCTGGAGGCGATGACGTTCGGCGTCGGCGACTACACCGCGTCGACCCGGGCACGCTCGACGGTGATCGGCGGCGTCAACCGGGACTTCTCCGTGCTCACGGACCGGGACGACGAGGGCCGGCGCGAGACCCACTGGCAGGATCCGTGGCTGTTCGCCCAGAATCGGGTGCTGGTGGCCTGCCGCGCCTACGGATTGCGGCCGATCGACGGCCCGTTCGGCGATTTCTCCGATCCGGACGGCTACGTCTCGGCGGCGAGGCGCTGCGCGGCGCTCGGCTTCGAGGGCAAGTGGGCGATCCACCCGTCGCAGGTGGAACTCGCCAACCGGGTGTTCACCCCGAGCGAGGCCGAGGTGACCGGGGCCCGGCGCATCCTGGCGGCGATGGAAGAGGCGGCCAGGACCGGCCGCGGCGCCGTCTCCCTCGACGGGCGGCTGATCGACATCGCGTCGATCCGCATGGCCGAGGCGCTGATCGCCAAGGCCGACGCGATGCGGTGAAGGGAAGGGGCCGTCCTCGCCCTACGGTGCCTTGGTCATCTGCCCGCGCAACTCGCCGCCCGGATGGGCGGCGGTGTGGAGGTTGAAGTAGACCCGGCCGGCGGTGAGTTCGGCGGCCTGGGCGTCGGTGAGGACGGCGGAGCCGGAGAACGGGCTCTCGCCGGCCGGTGCCGGGACCATCACGCCGGCATTCCCGCCGGGCCCGGCCGGGCCGTGGAAGTGGGCGGCGGTGACGGGTCCGGTCAGGCCGACATAGGTGCCGAGCCAGGTCAGGGTCCTCGTCGCCGTGTCGTACTGGGCCTTGATCTCGCCCTTGCCCGGACTGGTGTTCGGCGGCACCTCGCTCGTCCCGCTCAGGGCATTCGCGAAGGTAACGATCTCGGCCCGGACGGCGGTGGAAGCCCCGAGCAAGAGGAGGCCGGCGAGGCCGGATCGGACAACGTGATGGATCATGGCGTCATCTCCCGTGTGCCGGCGGATCGCCGACCGGCCTCGGGAGAGATAGGGCAGCAAGAGCGGGCTTCCGTCAGAGTCCCCCGGCAAACGATCGATCGCCATCCGGCAGGAAGCCCGACACGCTCGGAGCAGCGATGCCAGATTCGTCGGGATATCGGGGGGAGGATGGTGGAGCCAGGCGGAATCGAACCGCCGACCTCTTGAATGCCATTCAAGCGCTCTCCCAACTGAGCTATGACCCCATACCCGGCCACGGCGCTTGGGTTCGCCGCGGGTCTCAGACCCAAGGGGATCACCGGAGCGATCCCGTCAAACCTCCCGCGAGAGGAGAGTTGGTGGAGCCAGGCGGAATCGAACCGCCGACCTCTTGAATGCCATTCAAGCGCTCTCCCAACTGAGCTATGGCCCCATTCCCGCCGCGGCGCTTGGGTTCGCCGCGGGACCGCCGGAGCGCCCCGTGAGGGGCGCCGCCGCCGGTGAGCGGCTGTATATGAGGGGCTTCGTCCGGACACAAGCCCCGGCGAGGGGTTTCTGCGAAGTTTTCGTGACCGGCCCGATTCGTTGAGACGGGCCAGCCACTTACGAGCCCCGAAGCGGTTTCCGGCTACGATTCCTCGTCGTTCTCGATGTCGCCGTCGATGAGGTCGGAGACGTCGTCGCCGCCCTCCTCGTCCTCCTCCAGGAAGGTGTCGTCGTCGTCACCGCCGGCGCCGCCGACATCGGCGTCGTCGTCGGCCACGGCTTCCGCGCCTTCCTCCTCGGCGGCCTCGACCTCGTCGAGGGAGACCATCTCCGGCCCGCTGGTCTCGTCCTCGTCGTCGTCCTGCGCGGCGGGGCGGTTGGCGACCTGCGGGGCCGGCATGCGGGTCGTGGACATGGCCGCGACCTGATAGACGGTGCCGCATTTCGGGCACACGGCAGGATCCCTGCTGAGGTCGTAGAACTTGGCGCCGCAGCTCATGCACTGGCGCTTCAAGCCGAGTTCCGGTCTGGCCACGGTGGAAAAGCCTCTCGATTTTACCTTGAAGTGCGCCCGGTTAGTCGCGGTCGCGGTCGCTGTCAAATGGAGCGGGGACGCCCGGCGGAAACGTGTCCCGCGCCGGCCCGCGAACCGGGGCGATGCCGCCGAACAGGGCGGATGACGCCGGGGCCCCCTCGTGGTAACGACCCGCCGCCCGCGCCTGCCCCCGGCGCCGCCCGCGCCCCGCCACCGCAAGAGAAGTCAGGCCGCCCGTGTCGCACGATTCCGCCCCCGTTCCCCTCACCGCCGCGGCGGGCGCCGCCCTGCGCGGTTCCCTGAGGCCGCCCGGCGACAAGTCGATCTCGCACCGGGCGATCATCCTGGGCCTGCTCAGCCTCGGCGAGACACGGATCGAGGGCCTGCTGGAGGGCGACGACGTGCTGCGCACCGCCGCCGCCGCGCGGGCGCTCGGGGCGGGCGTCGACCGGGACGGCGAGGGACGCTGGCGGGTTCGCGGCGTCGGCATCGGCGGGCTGAGCGACCCGGAGGGCGTGCTCGATTTCGGCAACGCCGGCACCGGCTCGCGGCTGATGATGGGCGTGGTCGGCGGCCAGCCGGTGACCGCGACCTTCGACGGCGACGCCTCCTTGCGCAAGCGGCCGATGCGGCGGATCCTCGACCCCCTGGAGCAGATGGGCACGGCGGTCGTGTCCCAGGCCGAGGGCGGGCGGGTGCCCCTGACCCTGCGCGGCCCGGCCGAGGCGGTCCCGATCACCTACGAGACGCCGGTGGCCTCGGCGCAGATCAAGTCGGCGGTGCTGCTCGCCGGGCTCAACGCCCCGGGCACCACCACGGTGATCGAGGCGGCGGCGACCCGCGACCACACCGAGCGGATGCTGCGCCTGTTCGGCGCCAGCGTCAGCGTCGAGGCGCACGGGCCCGAGGGCCACGGGCGGCGCATCGCGCTGACCGGCCAGCCGACGCTGCGGGCGACCGAGGTGGCGGTGCCGGCCGACCCGTCCTCGGCGGCGTTCCCGCTGGTGGCGGCGCTGATCGTGCCGGGCTCCGAGGTGGTGATCGAGGGGGTGATGATGAACCCTCTGCGCACCGGACTGCTGACGACCCTGATCGAGATGGGCGCCGACATCGAGCGCCTGCGCGAGCGCGAGGAGGGCGGCGAGACCGTCGCCGACCTGCGGGTGCGGGGAAGCCGCCTCCGGGGCGTCGACGTGCCGCCGGAGCGCGCCCCGGCGATGATCGACGAGTACCCGGTGCTCGCCGTCGCCGCCGCCTTCGCCGAGGGCACCACGCGGATGCGCGGCCTGCACGAGCTGCGGGTCAAGGAATCCGACCGCCTCGCCGCGGTCGCCGACGGGCTGCGCGCCAACGGCGTCGCCCACGCCGTCGAGGGCGACGACCTCCTGGTCCATGGCGACGGGACGCCGGCGGCCGGCGGCGGCACGGTCGCGACCCATCTCGACCACCGCATCGCGATGGCGTTCCTGGTGATGGGACTCGCCGCGGCGGAACCGGTGACGGTCGACGACGGGGCGATGATCGCCACGAGCTTCCCGGGCTTCCTGCCGACCATGCGCGCCCTCGGGGCCGCGATCACCGAATGATGCCGTCAGGGGGGACACGCACCATGGTGATCGCGATCGACGGGCCGGCCGCCTCCGGCAAGGGCACCCTGGCCCGGCGCCTCGCGGCGCATTACGGCCTGCCGCACCTCGATACCGGGCTGCTCTACCGGGCGGTGGCGATGGCGCTGATCGACGAGGACCGCAGCCTCGCCGATCCCGAGGCGGCGGCCTCCGCCGCCCGGACCCTCGACGCCGGCAGCCTCGACGACCCGCGCCTGCGCGACCGGCAGATGGGCGAGGCGGCCTCGATCGTCTCGGCGGTGCCGGCGGTGCGGGCCGCGCTGCTCGACTGGCAGCGCCACTTCGCCGCCGGCCCGGACGGCGCGGTGCTCGACGGGCGCGACATCGGCACCGTGGTCTGCCCCGACGCCCCGGTGAAGCTGTTCATCACCGCGACCCCGGAGGAGCGGGCCCGCCGCCGCCACCGCGAGCTCGGCGGCCGCGGCGAGAACGCCGCCTACGACGCGGTGCTCGACGACATCCGCCGCCGCGACGCCCGCGACGCCGGGCGCGACGCCGCCCCGCTGGTGGTCGCCGCCGACGCGGTGGTGATCGACACCACCACCCTCGACGCGGAGGGGGCGTTCCTGGCCGCGACCGGCATCATCGACCAGCGCCGCTCCATCCCGGGATAGACGCGGAGCGGAGGCCACCGGCCGTCCCGGAAAACACCTTGATCGGCGGGACTTGCGGCGTTCTCCTGACGCCGCACGCGAACCTTCCTCAACGATCGGACGAACCGCGGCCGACCAGCCGCGGCCGCGACTCGGACCGGCGGAAAACGCCGGCGCGGCAGCGACTTGCGCCGACCTTCTCACGACGGGGTTCAGGGCTTCAGCGCCGATTGCGCCGGACCCGCCTTGCGGGCCGCCAGCGCGGCCGCCTCGCCGGCCGCGGCGTAGAGGTTCAGCCGCGAATAGACGCCGAAGGCCGAGCCGTCGTCGAGGAAGCCGCCGCCCGGACCCTGGGTCCGGGTCAGGATCGCGTTGGCCTCATCGAGGCTCAGCGACGGGAACGCCGCGGTCAGCAGGTGGCCGGCCTCCGGGGCGAGCCGGCCGACATCCTCCGCCCTGTTCGCGGTCTGGGGATGCACCACCGGCAGGCCGTAGGTCTGGGTGGCGTCGACCAGGGCCTGGTTGGCGGCGGCGTCCCGGAACCGGCCCTCGTCGGCCGCCGCGCAGGCGGCGACCGGCCCGCCGCAGCCATCCCGCAGGACGGTACTCAGGTCGGAGCGGGCGGTCGCCACGGCGGCACGATAGTCGGTGATCGCGACCGGGTCCCCGGCGTTCGTGCTCATCGGATCGAGCACCGCCGGGTTCTTGCGCACCTGCCCGACATAGGCCGGGTCGTTGGCGAGCAGGTGGGCCACCGCGTGCAGTGCCACGGTGCGCCCGCCGAGCACGTCCATGGCGTAGTGCGCCCCGACCACGATCCGGTTGTTGCCGTACTCGGCGGCGCGGGCGATCATCTGCTGGTAGCGCTCCGGTACCAGGATCGCGAGGACGAGCGACTCGGTGTAGCCGTAGGTGGTGTGGCCGCTCGGATAGGACGGGCTGTCGCTCAGATTCTGGTTCGGCCCGTGCAGCCAGTCGAGGCTGTGCGACGGCCGGCCGAAATAGTCGGTGCCGCGATAGGCGAAGAGGTGCGGCAGGGTCTGGAACGGGCGGGAATTGCCGTAGGCGTCGGCGCCCTGGCTGCCGGCCGGGCGGTCGTAGGCGCGGCCGAACACGTCCGGCAAGCCGCCCTGCGCCGACAGGATCGCGGCGGCCGCCTCCGAGACCGGCGCCTTGCCGTTGGTGGTGGCGTTGGCGAAGAAGAACTTGCCGGCGTTCGAGTCGGACTTGGTGATGTTGTTGGTGTAGCCGAGAAGGTCGGCGACCGAGGCCGCCACGCTGGTGAAGGTCTTGTGGTCCTCGTAGCGCGCCCGGGCCTGGTAGAGGCCGCCGAGCCGGGAGCCGAGCCCGTCGGCGAGTTCGGTGGCGTTGCCGTCGGTGATGAAGCAGTCGCGGAGGGCGAGTTGGCGCTGCTCGGCGAACGGCAGCAGCAGCGGCTGCTTCGCCGCCCCGGACTGGATCTCCCCGGTCACCGCGAGGTTGGCCGCGAGCGCCGCCCGCCCCTCGGGGGTCTTCGACAGCGCGCTGACCGGCGCCAGCCCCTTCAGGGCCGCGAGGTTCGGGCCGGTCTGGGCCCAGGCCGGAAGGGCGACCAGGGCGCAGGCGGCCATGGTCCCGAACGTCGTCATCCTGCGCATGGAGCGTCCCTCCGCCGGCCTTCGTGGACCGCGGGCGGCAGGAAACGACGGACGCCGCGAGGTGTCCAGAGCCTCCCTTGCGGGGCCCGGCGGATCAGGGGTTCACCCGCACCCCGAACAGCACCGTGTGGGACTCGAAGTTGGAGAACGAGACGGTGCTCTTCAGCCGCTCGTGGGTGTAGCTCGCGCGGAAGCCGAGCCAGCGGTTGAGGCGGTAGTCGAGGCGCAACCCCGCCGAATAGCCGCGCTCCAGGATGGAGACGCCCTGATACTCGTTCTCGTAGGCGATGCCGATCAGGCTCAGGCGCAGGTTGCGGCGAAGGTCGTGGGTCACCTCGACGATCGCGGTGCGGTTGAGGATCCCGCTCGCGTTGGGAACGATGGTCTCGGCGACGCCGGTGGAGGCGGCGAGCCGCACCGAGGTGAGCGGCGTGACCGCCCAGATCACCGCGCCGTCGATCACCGGCCCGGTCAGGGTGCGCAGGCGCGGATCGACGTAGGACCGGCTCAGCACGCCGCCGGAGACCTCGCCGCTGAGGAGCTGGCTGTAGGTGAAGGTCGAGCCCACCCGCGCGTTGATGCCGTCGGAGTCGCGGCGGAAACCGAAGAAGTCCACGGCGCGGTCGTGGATGCGGGTGTCGAGGAGGACGTCGACGAAGGGAGTGAAGCCGGGGCGAAGCTCGTAGCCGGTCCGCATTCGCACGCCGTACTGGTTGGCGTTGCGGTCGCTCTGCGGCACCACCACGCCGTTGAGCTGCACCGCGTCCTCGAAGGTCTGGCGGTCGACGAGGCCGCGTAGGGAGACCTGGAGCCGGCTGAAGTCCTGCACCACGCCGACCGTGCCGCCGTAGGCGGTGACGATGGGGCGGTCGCGCACCGCGGTGCCGAGGTCCGGACTGCCGGTGCGCTGGGTCGTGACGAGGTAGCGCCCCTCGACCTCGAGCCGGGTGTCGCGGGCGGCATCGACGCGCAGGCGCAGGGTGCCGTCGCCGTCGGGCCGGTTGGCCGCCCGGTTGTCGGGATAGGTGAGATACCCGATGCGCATGTCGCCGGTGAGCTGGTGGGACGACCAGTCGCTGAGCACGCGCAACTCGCCGTCGGTGCGGAACGCCACCGAGGCTTTCGGCACCGCGGCGCGGTCCGGGTTGGTGTCGTAGCCGACGCTCTGCTGCAGGGCCGGGAACAGCAGGACGTTGCCGACCCGGATGCCGACCGGCCCGTAGGGATCGAGGGGATCGATCCGCCGGCGCAGCAGCGGCGCGCCGGACGCGGCGATGTCCGGCAGGCCCGACACCGGGATCTGCACGATGTTGCGCAGGCTCACGCTCTCGGGCGGGATCTGGGTCACCTGACGGGTGAGGGCGGTGGTCGGCGGGCGCGTGCGCCGCTGGGGCGGGGGCCGGGTCGGGGTCCGCGCCGACGAGGCCCTCTCCGACGACGTCCTCGCCGGCGAGGCGGTCGGGGCGGCGGCTCCCGGACCGTCGTTGCGGGAAACCGGCGCGCCGGCCCGGGCGGGGGAGGCGGCGGAGGCGGCCGGCTGGTCGAGCCGGAGGCCGGTCGTCCCGCCGGCGAGCTGGGCGCGGGCGGGATCGCCCACGAGAACGAGGCCGAGCGCGGCGGCGACGAGCCTGCCGTGCCGGAACGCGCCGAGCCGCGCCGCGCCGGCCCCGGTGCGAGGGCGGCGCGCGTCGTCCCCCGATCGCTGCCGGGGCACGCCGCTTGGCATGCCGCCGGGCAGGTCCCCTGGCCGCTCGTCCGTCACGGGACCGTGCTCCCCCTGGTCGGACCCGTTCCGGACCAGACCGTTGCTCATGGTTAAGAGGGCTAGAACGAACGCGGTTAATGCGGAGTAAGCGGCGGGCGATCCCGGGCATCCGTCCACGGGCCGGCGAGGGACGGCCGGCGCCGGCCCGGTGGCGCGTCCCCGGGTGCTGCGTCATGCCTCAGGAGGCGATGGTCTCGACGCATTCCACGAACGCATGACTCAGCCGGTCTTCGCCCCGCGATGATCGGCGCTCCCGACCGGCCGGTACTTCGCCCTCAACTGTAGAGTTCAGTCCATGCCGCAGAGCGGAAAGATGCTGCATGAGTTGACGCAGCAGCCGGATGCCGCGCAAAAAGGCATTTGCCGCGGGTTACCATTTCGGCTACCCCTCGCTGCGCCGCAACAGACGGCACCAACCTCCATTCGCCGCCGCACTTCGGGGTGCCCACGATGCCACCCGACACATCCCTGTCCTCGTCCGGCGCCCTCGAGCGCGACGCCCAGCTGGTCTCGACCGATCACAAGATCAATCCGAACGAGATCGCGGCCGGCGTAGTCATCGGACGGGCGTCGGAATATTTCGACTTCTTCGTCTTCGGCATCGGCGCCGCGCTGGTGTTCCCGAAGGTGTTCTTCCCGTTCGCGTCCAGCCCGCTGGCCGCGATGCTCTACTCCTTCGCGATCTTCGCCCTGGCCTTCGTGGCCCGGCCGGTCGGCACCGCGATCTTCATGGAGATCGGCCGCCGGCACGGCCGCGGGGTCAAGCTGACCATCGCGCTGTTCCTGCTCGGCGGATCGACCGCGGTCATCGGCTTCCTGCCCGGCTACAACCAGATCGGCATCTCGGCGGTCTACATCCTCGCCGCCCTGCGGATCGGCCAGGGCCTCGCCCTCGGCGGCGCCTGGGACGGGCTCGCCTCGCTGCTCGCCCTCAACGCCCCGCGGGAGCGGCGCGGCTGGTACGCGATGATCCCGCAGCTCGGCGCCCCGTTCGGCTTCATGCTGGCGAGCGCCCTGTTCGCGTTCTTCGTCGTCAACCTGTCGGAGGAGGAGTTCCTCGCCTGGGGCTGGCGCTTCCCGTTCTACTGCGCCTTCACGATCAACGTCGTGGCGCTGTTCGCGCGGCTGCGCCTCGTCGCCACCGACGAGTTCGTGCGGCTGATGGAGCAGAAGCGGCTGGAGCCGGTGCCGGTCGCCGAGCTGCTGCGCCACCACGCCAAGGAGGTGCTGCTCGGCGCCTTCGTGCCGCTGGCGAGCTTCGCGCTGTTCCACCTCGTGACGATCTTCCCGATCAGCTGGATCACCCTGTTCACCAGCCGCTCCGCCGGCGAGTTCATGATGGTCCAGTTCTCGGGCGCGATCGTGTGCGCCGGCGCCATCGCCGCCTCGGGGCTGATCGCCGACCAGATCGGCCGCCGCAAGGCGCTGCTCAGCAGCGCCGGCCTGATCGGGCTGTTCGCCCTCGCCAGCACCCTGGCGCCGCTGATCTTCGGGGAGAGCGCGATCGGGCAGACGATGTACGTCACGACCGGCTTCGCGCTCCTCGGCCTGTCCTACGGCCAGACCGCGGGCGCGGTGACCTCGCGGCTCGGGGCGCGCTACCGCTACACCGGCGCGGCGCTCACCTCCGACCTCGCCTGGCTGTTCGGCGCCGGCTTCGCGCCGCTCGTCGCGCTGAGCCTCTCGGCCGAGTACGGGCTCGCCTGCGTCGGCCTCTACCTCCTGTCGGGCGCGATCTGCACCATCGCGGCGCTCCTGATCGACCGGTCCGAGATGCGGCAGATGTGAGCGGCCCGCGTCCTCCGGCGGGGCTGCCCGGTCCCGCCGCCCCTCCCTCACGACCACTCCCGCGGCCGCACGGCCGCGGGGCTGCCCGGCAGCACCTCCCGGCCCCACGGCTCGCGCCGCCCGCGCCGAAACCACACAGGTCAGCTCCCTTGGCCCACTCCCTCCACGCCCCGACCCGCACGCGCAGCAGAGCGGGCCGCATCGCGCGGGGCCTCGCGCTCCTTCCCCTCGCCGCGATGCTCGCCGGCTGCAACCTCGTCGTCATGCAGCCCTCCGGCGACGTGGCGGTGCAGCAGCGCAACCTGATCCTCGCCTCGACCGGCCTGATGCTCCTCATCATCGTGCCGGTCATCGCCCTGACGCTGCTGTTCGCCTGGCGCTACCGGGCGAGCAACAAGGAGGCGGTCTACGATCCCGACTGGCACCACTCGACCCAGCTCGAAGTGGTGATCTGGACCGCGCCGCTCATCATCATCATCGCGCTCGGCGCGCTGACCTGGATCAGCACCCACGTCCTCGACCCGTTCCGCCCGCTCCAGCGCATCGAGGCCGGGCGCCCGGTGCCGGAGGGCACCAGGCCGCTCACCGTCGAGGTCGTCGCCCTCGACTGGAAGTGGCTGTTCTTCTACCCCGAATACGGCATCGCCACGGTCAACGAGATGGCCGCGCCGGTCGACCGGCCGATCGAGTTCAAGATCACCGCCTCGTCGGTGATGAACGCCTTCTACATCCCGGCGCTCGCCGGCATGATCTACGCGATGCCCGGCATGGAGACGAAGCTCCACGCGGTCATCAACAAGCCGGGCGACTACAACGGGCTGTCGTCGCACTACAGCGGCACCGGCTTCTCGCGCATGACCTTCCGCTTCCTCGGCCTGCCGGCCGGCGAGTTCGACCAGTGGATCGCCAAGGCGAAGTCCGACGGCAAGGACCTCAGCCGCGAGGTCTATCTCGACCTCGAGAAACCGAGCGAGCAGGTGCCGGTGACCTACTACAAGTCGGTCGCCGACGGGCTCTACGGCCTGATCGTCAACATGTGCGCCGTGCCGGGCAAGATGTGCATGAACGAGATGATGCGCATCGACGCCGCGGGCGGCGCCGGCACCGACAGCCACGGCAACCGCGAGCGGCTCCAGTACGACAACCGCTACATCCGCGAGGGCCACGAGCCCCCGGGCGCGACCACCCCGGCCTCGCACCGGCCGGCCCGCGGCGAGGTCCAGCCCGAGGGCATGAAGCCCGACGAGCACAACCCGGCCGTGCGCGGCTCCGACCCGCAGCCGGACCGCGGCGACGGACCTGCGGCCCCGCAGGACCCGGTCGCCCCGGCCCAGCGCAACAACTGACCCCATCCTTTCCCGAGGGACACTCCTCGAACGAGGGTTCCATGTTCTCTGACAGCCTCCAGAAGTTCCTCTTCGGGCGCCTGACGCTCGAATCCATCCCGTTCCACGAGCCGATCCTCCAGGTCACCTTCGCGGGCGTGGCGCTCGGCGGCCTCGCGGTGCTCGCCGCGATCACCTACTTCCGGTTCTGGGGCCCGCTGTGGCGGGACTGGCTGACCAGCGTCGATCACAAGAAGATCGGCATCATGTACGTGATCCTGGCGCTGGTGATGCTGCTGCGCGGCTTCGCCGACGCCCTGCTGATGCGCTCGCAGCAGGCGGTGGCCTTCGGGGCCAGCGAGGGCTACCTGCCGCCGCACCACTACGACCAGATCTTCACCGCCCACGGCGTCATCATGATCTTCTTCATGGCGATGCCGTTCGTCACCGGGCTGATGAACTACGTCGTGCCGCTGCAGATCGGCGCCCGCGACGTCGCGTTCCCGTTCCTGAACAACTTCTCGTTCTGGATGACCGCCTCGGGCGCGGTGATCGTGATGCTCTCGCTGTTCATCGGCGAGTTCGCCCGCACCGGCTGGCTCGCCTACCCGCCGCTCTCGGGCGCCGACATGAGTCCCGGCGTCGGGGTCGACTACTACATCTGGGCGCTCCAGATCGCCGGCATCGGAACGCTGCTCTCGGGCGTCAACCTCATCGTCACGATCGTGAAGATGCGCGCCCCCGGCATGACCATGATGAAGCTGCCGGTCTTCGTCTGGACCTCGCTGTGCACCAACGTGCTCATCGTCGCCGCCTTCCCGGTCCTGACCGCCGTCCTCGCCCTGCTGTCGCTCGACCGCTACGTCGGTACGCACTTCTTCACCAACGACCTCGGCGGCAACCCGATGATGTACTTCAACCTCATCTGGATCTGGGGCCACCCCGAAGTCTACATCCTGATCCTGCCGGCCTTCGGCATCTTCTCGGAGGTGACCTCGACCTTCTGCGGCAAGCGCCTGTTCGGCTACGCCTCGATGGTCTACGCCACGGTGGTCATCACCATCCTGTCCTACCTGGTGTGGCTGCACCACTTCTTCACCATGGGCTCGGGTGCCGACGTGAACTCGTTCTTCGGGATCACGACGATGATCATCTCGATCCCGACCGGGGCGAAGATCTTCAACTGGCTGTTCACGATGTACCGCGGCCGGATCCGCTTCGACGTGCCGATGCTGTGGACGGTCGGCTTCATGGTGACCTTCGTCATCGGCGGCATGACCGGCGTGCTGCTCGCGGTGCCGCCGGCCGACTTCGTGCTGCACAACTCGCTGTTCCTGATCGCGCACTTCCACAACGTGATCATCGGCGGCGTGCTGTTCGGCATGCTGGCGGGCGTCAACTACTGGTTCCCGAAGGCGTTCGGGTTCAAGCTCGATCCGTTCTGGGGCAAGATGAGCTTCTGGTTCTGGCTCGTCGGCTTCTACGTCGCGTTCATGCCGCTCTACGTGCTCGGCCTGATGGGCGTGACCCGCCGCGCCCAGCACTTCGACGACCCCTCACTGCAGATCTGGTTCGTCATCGCCGCCTTCGGCGCCGTGCTGATCCTGCTCGGCATCCTGTCGTTCATCGTCCAACTCTTCGTCTCGATCCGCAACCGCGAGGCCCTGCGCGACGAGACCGGCGACCCGTGGCACGGCCGCACCCTGGAATGGTCGACCTCGTCGCCGCCGCCGGACTACAACTTCGCCTTCACCCCGGTGGTGCACGACCTCGACGCCTGGTCGGACATGAAGAAGCGCGGCTATTCCCGCCCGCTTTCCGGCTTCAGGTCGATCCACATGCCCAAGAACACCGGGACCGGCGTGATCCTGGGCAGCCTCAGCGTCGTCTTCGGCTTCGCGATGATCTGGTACATCTGGTGGCTCGCGGCCCTGTCCTTCGCGGCGATGCTCGTCGTCACGATCGCCCACACCTTCAACTACAACCGGGACTTCTACATCCCGGCCGACACCGTGGTACGGTCCGAGGACCGGCGCACCGCGATGCTGGCGGGACGGGCCTGACCGCGATGATGCACACCGACACCGCCCCTCCCGGGACCGTCCCGGCCTTCCACCAGGAGGAGGAGCACCACCCGGAGAACGGAACCCTGCTCGGGTTCTGGATCTACCTGATGAGCGATTGCCTCATCTTCGCGGTGCTCTTCGCCACCTACGGGGTGCTCGGCCGCAGCTACGCGGCCGGGCCGTCGCCGAGCGACCTGTTCGAGCTGCCGCTGGTGGCGCTCAACACCTCGATGCTGCTGTTCTCGTCCATCACCTACGGCTTCGCCATGCTGGAGATGGACAAGGGCAACCAGCCGATGACCCAGCGCTGGCTGGCCATCACCGGCCTGTTCGGCGCCGCCTTCATCGCCATCGAGCTGTACGAGTTCGCCCACCTCATCCACGAGGGGGCGGGCCCGACCCGCAGCGCCTTCCTGTCGGCGTTCTTCGCCCTCGTCGGCACCCACGGCCTGCACGTCACCTTCGGCCTCGTCTGGCTCGTCACCCTGATGGTGCAGGTGCATCAGCGCGGGCTGATCGCCGAGAACAAGCGCCGGCTGATGTGCCTATCGATGTTCTGGCACTTCCTCGACGTGGTCTGGATCGGCGTGTTCACCTTCGTCTACCTGATGGGAGTCCTGCAATGAGCGCGGCGGACGCGGCCCACCACGGCCACGGCGACAGCAGCCACGGGCACGGCCACGACGAGGGCGGCCACGGCTCGTTCAGGGGCTACGTCACAGGCTTCGTGCTGTCGGTGATCCTCACCGCGATCCCGTTCGCCCTGGTGATGGCGCGGCCGATCGAGAGCGCGCTGTGGACCGGCCTCATCGTCATGGCCTTCGCGGTGGTGCAGATCGTGGTGCACATGATCTACTTCCTGCACATGAACACCAAGTCGGAGGGGGGCTGGACCGTCCTGGCGATGATCTTCACGATCGTGCTGGTGGTCATCACCCTCTCAGGTTCGCTGTGGGTCATGCATCACCTCAACACCAACATGATGCCGCTGGCGCCGGGCGACGTCCTGCACCACCGTCCCTGACGCATCCATGGTCCGTCCGGGACACGACACGAGGCCCGCGCGGCGCTCCCGCGCGGGCCTCGTCGTCCTCAACCTCGTCGGCCTCGTCCTCGTCGCCGGGCTGATCGGGCTCGGCACCTGGCAGGTGCAGCGCCGGACCTGGAAGCTCGACCTGATCGCCCGGGTCGACGCCCGCCTCCACGCGGCGCCGGTGGCGGCGCCCGGCCCGGCGCAGTGGCCGGCGATCGGACCCGACGACGCCTATCGCCGCCTCACCCTCACCGGCACCTTCCTGCACGACCGCACCGCCCTGGTGCAGGCGGTGACCGCCCTCGGCGGCGGGTACTGGGTCGTCACGCCGCTCGGCGTGCCGGAGGGATTCGTCGTCCTGGTCAACCGCGGCTTCGTCGCCACCGACCACCGCGACCCGGGCGGATGGCGCCGGCCGGACGGCCCGGTGACGGTGACCGGGCTGCTGCGGCTGAGCGAGCCCGGCGGCGGCTTCCTGCGCAGCAACGACCCGGGCGCCGACCGCTGGTACTCCCGCGACGTCGCCGCCCTGGCGGCCGCCCGGGGCCTGACGTCGGTGGCGCCGTACTTCGTCGATGCCGACGCGACCGCCCCCGGCACCCTGCCGGTGGGCGGCCTCACGGTGGTGGCGTTCCGCAACGACCACCTCGTCTACGCGATCACCTGGTACGTGCTCGCCGCGATGACCCTCGCGGCTCTTGTCGCCCTCGACCTCGGCTACCCGCGCGCCCGCGCCGACGGCCGAGGTGGCGAGGAGCCCTGAGCAGGGACCGCCTCGGACGAAATCCGTATGATCGCTCGGCGACCCCTGCGGGATCGTGGCGATTGCGCAGCAATCGCTTTCGCGGTGCGGATTTCGTATCAGTCGTCGCCGTCCTCGGGATCGAGGCCGCCGAAGGGGACCGGCGCCGGATCGTGCGCGACCGGCCGGTAATGGCCGACGGCCGCGGCCGGCGCCGACGTGCCCGGGACGTCGGGATCGGACGGGATGATGCCGGTGCCGACCGCGATGAAGCCGGCCATCGCCCGGAGATCCTCGGGCTGGCGCGGATCGCGCGCGACCAGTTCGGCCTCGCGCTGGAGGCGCAGGTTGCAGGTGCGGGACGGCAGGCCGCCCCTCGGCGTGCAGGCGTCGTGACGCGCGCAGGCGGCGTCGAGGGCGTCGATGGGGGGCAGCGGCGCGTTGTTGCCCGGCCCGCAGTAGTTGCCGTGCATGAGCAGGGCCGGCGGGCGACCCGTTGCACTCGCGAACGGACCGGACTGCGCGAGGGCGGGCGCGCTCAGGCCGGCGGCGAGGAGGACGGGTACGGCGAAACGGATCATGGATGGCCTCTCGGTGGTGACGCGGCGTCGGGCTCCGGGAATCCGGTTTCCGGCCCCGCGAGCATTGCTCCCCCCTCTGGTCTCGTGCCGGCCGCCGCGGCGGCCTGAGCAGGTTTCGCAGGAGCGGTCATTGCCTTGCGACGGAAACCTGCGGCACAACAAGAACCTGAGCGGACGAGGCGTCGGCGTGCCAACGCAAGTCCGCTGAGCGCAGCTTCCCCGGTCCCGAAGGACCCGGCGGGCCCCGCGGAGCGTCCCGCGGCGGGACGATTCCAGGCTGCCCCGGCCAACCGGGTGAGAGGGCCGGGGTTCCACCTCCGCCTCGTGTTTCAGCCCGCGCCGGGCATCGTTCCGCCGGCAGCGGACGGCCGGTGCCGCGAGGGTCACCGCTTCGGCGAGCGGTGTCGCGGCGACGTCCTCGGCGGAGCCGCACAGGACGACGCTGCCGGAGGGGAACAGCCCCAGCCCGGCGGGACGGCGCGGGGAACCGCCCGGGCCCCGGGAGATTGCCGAGGGGACAAGTCGGCCGCGAGCCGAGCCCCGCGCCGGCTCTCCGGTGCCCACCCCCGAGCGATCAGGATCCCGCGATGAAGGCGTTGTGCTGGCATGGCAAGAACGACATCCGCTGCGATACGGTGCCGGATCCCCGGATCGAGGACCCGCGCGACGTCATCATCAAGGTGACGTCCTGCGCCATCTGCGGCTCGGATCTGCACCTCATGGACGGGCAGATGCCGACGATGAAGGCCGGCGACGTGCTCGGCCACGAGTTCATGGGCGAGGTCGTGGAGGTCGGCGCCGGCCACACCAAGTTCCGCAAGGGCGACCGGATCGTGGTGCCGTTCAACATCAATTGCGGCGAGTGCCGGCAGTGCCGGCTCGGCAACTTCTCGGTGTGCCAGCGCTCCAACCGCAACGCTGCGATGGCGGCCGAGCAGTTCGGCTACACGACCGCCGGCCTGTTCGGGTACTCGCACCTCACCGGCGGCTACTGGGGGGGCCAAGCCGAGTACGTCCGCGTGCCGATGGCCGACGTCGCGCCGATGAAGGTGCCGGAGGGCATGGACGACGAATCGGTGCTGTTCCTCACCGACATCCTGCCGACCGGCTGGCAGGGCGCCGAGCATTGCGAGATCCGGGGCGGCGAGATCATCGCGGTCTGGGGCGCCGGCCCGGTCGGCCTGTTCGCGGTCCAGTCGGCGAGGATCATGGGCGCCGAGCGCGTCATCGCCATCGACACGGTGCCGGAGCGCCTCGCCCTGGCGCGCCGCTACGGCGCGACCGACGTCATCGACTTCGCCGAAGAGGACGTGTTCGAGCGCATCAAGGAGATCAGCAAGGGCGAGGGCGCCGACGGCGTGATCGACTGCGTCGGCATGGAGGCCACCGCCGGCCACGGCGTCGCCGGGATCGTCAGCACCCTTCAGGAGAAGCTGACCTCGACCGAGCGGCCCTACGCCCTCACCGAGGCGATCCGGGCGGTGCGCCCCTGCGGCATCGTCTCGGTGCCGGGGGTCTATGGCGGGCCGCTGCCGGTCAACATGGGGATGATCGTCCAGAAGGGCCTGACCCTGAAGAGCGGCCAGACCCACGTGAAGCGCTACCTCGAACCGCTGACGGAGCTGATCCGGGAGGGCCGGTTCGACACCGCCTCGCTGATCACCCACCGCTCGGCCGACCTCGCGGACGGCCCCGACCTCTACAGGACCTTCCGCGACAAGAAGGACGGCTGCGTCAAGGTGGTGTTCCACCCGGGCTGATCCGGGGGCGGCGCGCCTGAGGATGACCGGGCGGGCCGCCTTCGCAGGGCGCGCGCGCCCTCCTATATTCCGGGCATGCCCGCCCCGTCCCCCGCCCGCCCGGCCGTCCGCCGCCTCGACCCGGTGCTGGTCGACCGCATCGCCGCCGGCGAGGTGGTCGAGCGGCCGGCCTCGGCGGTGAAGGAACTGGTCGAGAACGCGATCGATGCCGGCGCGGGGACGATCGAGGTGACGATCGCGGCCGGCGGGCGGCGGCTGATCCGGGTCGTCGACGACGGCGCCGGGATGGGCCCCGACGACCTCGCCCTCGCGGTCGAGCGCCACGCCACCTCGAAGCTGCCGGACGGCGACCTCGCCCGCATCGACACGCTCGGCTTCCGCGGCGAGGCGCTGCCCTCGATCGGCGCGGTGGCGCGCCTCGCCATCACCTCGCGCACCGCGGAGGCGGCGAGCGGCCACGCCATCGTGGTCGATGCCGGGCTCAAGGGTCCGGTGCGGCCGGCCGCCGCCGAGCGCGGCACGCGGGTCGAGGTCGCCGACCTGTTCTCCGCCACCCCGGCCCGGCTGAAGTTCCTCAAGGCCGACCGCACCGAGGCGGCGGCGGTGGCCGAGATCCTGCGCCGCCTCGCGGTGGCGCATCCGGCGGTCCGCTTCACCCTGCGCGGCGAGGGCATCGGCGGGCTGACCCTCCCGGCGGAGGCCGCCGGACCGGGCTCCTGGCTGCGCCGCCTCGTCGCGGTGCTGGGGGCCGATTTCAGCGGCAACTGCGCCCCGCTGAGCCTCGAGCGCGAGGGCTTCTCCCTCGACGGCCATGTCGGCCTGCCGACCTTCCACCGTGCCGCCGCCACCCACGTCCACTTCGTGGTCAACGGCCGGCCGGTGCGCGACCGGCTGCTGCTCGGCGCGGTGCGCGGGGCCTACGCCGACGTGATGGCCTCCGACCGCCACCCGGTGCTGGCGCTGGCGCTGACCTGCGACCCGGCGGCGGTGGACGTCAACGTCCACCCGGCCAAGACCGAGGTGCGCTTCCGCGACCCGGCCCTGGTGCGCGGCCTGATCGTCAGCGCGATCCACGACGCCCTGCGCCGGGCGGGCGGGCGCAGCGCCGGCACCGTCGCCGCCCGCACCCTGGAGAGTCTGCGCCCGGCGGTCCTGCCGGCGGCCGCGACCTTCCCCGGCTGGGACGCCTCCCCTCCGGTTCACGCGATAGCGCGCCCGCCGGCCCTCCCGGGCTTCGCCGAGGCCGAGCAGGCCCGGTTCGACGGCGACCTCGCCCTGCCGAGCGCCGACCTGCGGCCGGTGGCGGAACGACCCGAACCCGCCGCGGACGCGACCGCGGAGGCGTCCCCGCATCCCCTCGGCGCCGCCCGTGCGCAGGTGCACGAGACCTACATCGTCGCCCAGAACCCGGACGGAATCGTCATCGTCGACCAGCACGCCGCCCACGAGCGCCTCGTCTACGAGCGGCTCAAGCGCGAGCGGGCGGCGGGCGCCGTCGCCCGCCAGGGCCTGCTGATCCCGGAAGTGGTCGAGCTCGATCCCGCCGAGGCCGACCGCCTCGCCGAAGCGGCCAACGACCTCGACGCCCTCGGCCTCGCCCTGGAGCCGTTCGGGCATGGGGCGGTGCTGGTGCGCGAGGTGCCGGCGGCCCTCAAGGGCGGCAGCGTGCGGGCGCTGATCGCCGACGTGGTCGACGTGTTGGCCGAGGGCGGCGCCGACCCGCTCGGGCGGCGCCTCGACGCCGTCCTGTCGCGCATGAGCTGCCACGGCTCGATCCGGGCCGGCCGGCGGCTGCGGCCCGAGGAGATGAACGCCCTCCTGCGCGAGATGGAGGCGACCCCGCTCTCGGGCCAGTGCAACCACGGCCGCCCGACCTACGTCGAGCTGAAGCTCGCCGACATCGAGCGGCTGTTCGGGCGGCGGTGAGATGACCCGCGCCACCGATGAGGGCCCGCCCGCGCCGACCGATGGCTCTGTCGATGCCCTTCTACGGGAATGCACCGCGGATGCGCGGGCGCTGACCACGGTGTTCGACCTGCCCGACGTCGCCGAACGCCTCGATACTCAGTTCTCCTTCACGATGGTGGCCCGCGCCGACCGGCTCTTCCGCCTCAGGGACGGAACGCTCTGGCACGTGGAGTGGCAGAGCTCGCGCGACCCCGACATGTTCAAGCGCATGCTGGAATACTGGGTCTTCGTCCGGAACAAGGTCGATGGCAGCGCCCGCATTCGCTCGGACGTGATCCTGGTCGGCCGGGCCCCCGCGCGATTGGGTGGTCGAGGATTGGATCGGAGACCGCAAGATCCGAATTCCGGTTACCGACTTCCGGACCACCGACGTGAGCCGTCTGTTCGAGTCCGGCAACCCGTCTGATATGCTCATCGGCCTTCTCGGCAAGGATGGCACCCGGGCCGAGAACCTGATCCGGGTCGTCACGACGATCGCGAGGCAGAAGCCGGAGCAGCAGGATCGCCTCCTCTCGATGCTCGGTCGGATGATCGCACTGCGTGGGGAATCCGTTTCGCTGCCCCCTGGAGTCTACGAGATGATCGAGACCCTCAACATCGACTACGAGCGCAACCCCATTTTTCGCCGCCCCTTCGAGATGGGGGAACGGGCGGAGCGCCGGCGGAGCGCCCTGAACCTGCTGAACATCGCCCGGCCGGATGCCGGGGCCGAGAACGAGAGCGCCGTGGCCACCTTGCCCGACGAGGGAATCGACCGCGTCGTCGCCGCCGCCACACACTACCTGACGCAGCGGACGGCAGAGGCGCGTCAGCGTCTTGAGGACGCCATCGTCCCGGAACCCTGACCGCTCGTCTCTGGCGGCGGACGCGAAGCGGCCGGCTCGGCGAACCGCCCCGGCACGATGTCATCTGGAGCCGGAAGCGGCCCGGGCGTGCGTCGCGCGACCTATTTGCCGCCGCTCGCCCCTCCGGCGCTGTCGGAGGTCGGCCTGGTGTTGCTCTCGGCGTCGCCGGAGGCCGCCGGGGACGAGCCGGCCGGCCCTGGGCCAGGACCGGACCGGCGGCGAGCATCGGCACGGCGGCGATGGCGATCGTCGTCATGGCCGTCTCCCTCTGGTGAGTGGATGCGGGGCACCCGGTGGACGGGCGGCTTGCGCCTTCAGGCGTGGCGGCTCTCCGCCCGGTGCTTCTCCGGCACCGCGACGGCGGAGAAGTCGCGGGCCAGCGTCCGCAGCGCCGCGCGCAGGCCCGCTCCCCGGGCGGCGCGGCCGTGGCCGGTGACGGCAAGCTCGGGCTCCAGGTCGGCGAGAATGCGGACCGAGCGCTCCGCCGCCGCCCAGTCGGGGGTGAAGTAGGCCGGCGGCCCGTGCAGCTCGGGCTCCTGCACCGCGACCGCGTAGGCCGATTCCTGGGCGGTGGTGATGAAGGCGTCGCCGGCGATCAGCGCCCGGTCGGCCTCGCGCCACAGCGAGACGTGGCCGGGCGTGTGGCCCGGCGTGTGCACCCAGCGCCAGCCGGGCAGGGGCGGCACGCTGCCGTCCTCCGGCAGGCGCCGCAGGCGCTCCGACACGTCGACCGGGGAGCGCGGAAACAGCGGCGAGAGCCGGGCCACCAGCCCGCCGCCGACGCCGGGATCGGCGGGCGGATAGGCCGTCGAGCCGTCGAGATAGGGGGTTTCGAGGGGATGGGCCCAGACCGGAGCGTCCCACTCCCGGGCGAGGTCCTCCAGCACGCCGACATGGTCGAAATGGCCGTGGGTGAGGACGATCGCCGCCGGCCGCGCGCGATCGCCGAACCGGGCCGCCGCGGCCTTGCGGATCGCCGGGCCGGAGCCGAACACCCCGGCATCGACCAGGACCCAGCCGCGGTCGCCGGCCCCCGGCGGCCCGAGATAGATCACGTTGACGAGGACGTGGCGCTGGTAGGCGAGGTCGGCGGCGACCGGATGGGTCCCGTCCGGGCCCGCGGGGGTCGGGACGACCGCTTCCGGCGGCAAGGGGATCTGCTGGGCCATCGTGACCGGCTGCCTCCGCGTGTCCGGACAATGCCCCCCGGGGGTATGGGTTCCGGCCGGAACCCGGCCCGGCACCGGGGGTTGGGCCACTCTCCCGTGGAGGGTGTCTCGGCATGGAATGGGTCGATGCCGTGTTCGGAACGACCGGGCATGTCGGCTGGGGACAGGAGGCGGCCCGGGCGGTCGTGGTCTTCGTCTACGGGCTCACCCTGGTGCGGGTGGCGGGCCGCCGCGTGTTCGGCAAGTGGTCGGCTCTCGACATCGTCGTCTCGGTGATCGTCGGCTCGAATCTCAGCCGGGCGCTGACCGGCGGCGCCGACCTGATCGGCACGCTCCTCGCCACGACGCTGCTGATGGTCCTGCACGGGATCCTGGCGCGGCTCGCCGCCCGCTCCGAGCGTCTGTCGCGCCTCATCGAGGGGGCGCCGATCGTGATCGCGTCCGGCGGTCGCCTGCACGAACCCGCGCGGGGACGGGAGGCGATCAGCACCGCCGACCTCGGCGAGGCCCTGCGGCAGAGCGGGATCGAGGACGTCGGGCAGACCCGGGTGGTCGTCCTCGAACCGAGCGGCCGCATCAACGTGCTGAAGGCGTCCTGACGATGGGGGTGGAAGCGATCAAGACGCTCACCCTGTGGCTCGCCACCGGGACCGAGGCGGTGGCCGGCCTCGTCATCGCCCTCGCGGTGGTCGAGGCGGCGCTCCGCACCGCCCGGGTCTTCATCCGCGATGGATTCATCCGCGAGGCCGGTACCTGGACGCGCGACGCATCGGCCTCGTGCGAAGCGAGAACCTCGCGCGAGGCTCTCGCTTCGCACGAGGCGAAGGAGCAGGTGCGTCTGCGGCTCGGCCGCTGGCTCGCCCTGGCGCTCGAATTCGAGCTTGGCGCCGACATCCTGCGCACGGCGGTGGCACCGACCTGGTCCGAGATCGGCCAGCTCGCCGCCATCGCGGCGATCCGCACGATCCTGAACTTCTTCCTGCAACAGGAGATCGACAAGTCGGCCCGACGCCAGGGCGGGCCGGCCCCGGCCGAGAGCCCGCAGCGGGGCGGGGCGCTCTCCTGAGCGCCCGGCTGGAGCAGGGTCCGATCACCCTGCAATCGGATCCTGCTCCAGGTCGTTGATTTTGCCGAATTTTCTACGACGACGCGGTGTCCACTTCGTCGGAGGATGCTCCAGAGGTGTGCCCCGAGCAGGTCTCGCAGAAGTGGCCGCCGCTTTTGCGAGAAAAATCTGCGACGACACAAGAACCTGAGCGGACGAAGCGTTGGCCTGCCAACGCAAGTCTGCTTAGAGCGGCTGGACGCCGGCCTCCAGCATGCGGCGGTTGTGCTCGAACCACAGTTGCATCATCTCGGCGAAGAAGCCGCGCTTCTTCGCGGGCCGGGCGGCGGACGGGGTGATCGAGGCGGTGGCGGACATGGTTCGGCTCCGACTGGTGGCGAGGTCTCAACCTCGGGACTGCCGGCAGGATACGCTTTCGTTGCATCGCAACAATCGATGCCTTCGCACTCGCGATATGCAGTCCAGGCATCGTTGAGACGAAATCCTGCCGCCTCGTCGGCGGTCGTGCATGATAGCGCGGACCTCGCCGTGAAGTATCGTTCCACGCAACGCATGACGCCGCAGGGACCCGCACGATATCTCCACCGTCCCGGATCATCAGCCAGCGGGCGCCGGAACGTGGTGAATCGCTCGTTGATCTGCGTCACCGCGGGTGGCGCGATACGGACGACGCCGTCGCGCCGGCCGGATCGTCGCGACGGCGCCGGCGACCACGGGCGGCGCGATCATCCGGGAGCCCCGTTCCGCGACGCACGGAGCCGGTCGCCGCGGTCCCGCGGGAACCGCCGGGCGACCTCTCGGCAACCGGATCAGGTGCCCTCCAGCTCGGCACCGAGGGCGAGCCACTCCTCCTCGGCGCCGGCGAGCGCCGTCGCGGCCTCGGCCCGCATCCGCGCGAGGTCGCCGGCCTTGGCCGGGTCCGACCGGAAGGCGCTGCCGTCCTCCAGGGCCGCGTCGATCTTGGCGATGGCGCCCGACAGCTTCTCCATCCGGGCCTCGACCGCGTCGAGCCTGCGCCGGAGCGGCGCCAGCGCCGCCCGGCGCTCGGCGTTGGAGCGCCGCTCGACCGCCTTGGCGCCGCCGGACGGCTCGGCCCCCCGCGCCGTCTCCGGCTCGGGGCCGGCGAGGACGAGGCGGCGATAATCGTCCATGTCGCCGTCATAGGGCTTCACGCTGCCGTTTCCGACCAGCCACAGCCGGTCGGCGCAGGCCTCGACCAGGAAGCGGTCGTGGCTGACCAGGATCACCGCACCCTCGTAGTCGTTGATCGCCTCGATCAGGGCCTGCCGGCTCTCGATGTCGAGGTGGTTGGTCGGCTCGTCGAGGATGAGGAGATGGGGGCCGTGGAAGGCGGCGAGCCCCATCAGCAGGCGGGCCTTCTCGCCGCCGGAGAGCTGCGAGACCGGCGTGTCGGCCTTGCGGCTGTCGAAGCCGAGGCGGGCGGCGGCGGCCCGCACCCGGGCCTCGGGCACGTCCGGCATCAGGTCGCGGACATGGGCGTAGGCGCTGTCGGCCGGGCGCAATTCGTCGAGCTGGTGCTGGGCGAAGTAGGCGACGTCCATCTTGCCCGAGCGCCGCAGCTCGCCCGAGAGCGGCGGCAGCCGCCCGCCGATGAGCTTGCAGAAGGTCGACTTGCCGTTGCCGTTGGCGCCGAGCAGCGCCACCCGGTCGTCGGGAGCGAGCGTCAGGTTGAGGCCGCTGAGGATCGCCCGGTCGCCGTAGCCGGCCGTCACCCGCTCCATCGCCACCAGCGGCGGCGACAGCACCCGCGCCGGGCTCGGCAGGTGGATCACCGGCACGTCGTCCTCGATCAGGGCGGCGATCGGCTCCATCCTGGCGAGGCGCTTCATCCGCGACTGCGCCTGCCGGGCCTTGGTCGCCTTGGCCTTGAAGCGGTCGATGAAGCTCTGGAGGTGGGCGCGCTCCGCCTCCTGCTTCGCCTTCGCCTTGGCCTGGAGGACGCGCTTCTCCGAGAGCTGGCGGGCGAACGAGGTGTAGCCGCCGCGATACAGGGTGAGCCCGCCGCGGTCGAGGTGGAGGATGTGGTCGACCGAGGTGTCGAGGAGGTCGCGGTCGTGGCTGATGACGATCGCGGCGCGCGGGTAGCGTTCGAGGTAGTCGTAGAGCCAGAGCGTGCCCTCGATGTCGAGGTAGTTGGTCGGCTCGTCGAGCAGCAGCAGGTCGGGCTCGGAGAACAGCACGGCGGCGAGGGCCACCCGCATGCGCCAGCCGCCGGAGAAGTCCGCGCACGGGCGGCCCTGCGCCGCCGCGTCGAAGCCGAGGCCGTGCAGGATCGCGGCGGCGCGGGCGGGGGCCGAATGGGCGTCGATGTCGACGAGGCGGGTCTCGATCTCGGCCCGGCGCAGGCCCTCCGCGGTCTCGGCCTCGTCGAGCAGGCGGGCGCGCTCGGTGTCGGCGGCGAGCACCACCGCGTGCAGGGTCTCGGGGCCGGCCGGCGCCTCCTGCGCCACCGCGCCGATCCGGGTGCCCTTCGGCAGGGCGATCTCGCCGCCCTCGCTGCCGATCTCGCCGCGGATGATGCGGAACAGGGTGGTCTTGCCGGCGCCGTTGCGCCCGACGAGGCCGACCCGCGCCCGGTCGGGCAGGGCGAAGCTGGCGCGGTCGAGGATCAGGCGCTCGCCGATCCGGTAGGTGAGGTCGTTGACGCGGAGCATGGCCGCCTTGTGCGGGCCGCCGCGCCGGGGCGCAAGGGGCTGCGGCGACCCCCCGGCTTTCCGCCGGACCTAGACGAAGCCTAGCATCCGAGCGGCATCGCAGGCAGTTCATTAACCTCACGATCGGCGATCGACAGAAATTAGGCACCCCTTAAGCCGTGAGACCGCAATAGAGTTCCCACGACACGCAGATGGTCGTACGGGGAAACACAGATGAAGTTCGCTCTCGCGGCGGGTGCTCTCGCCTTGTCACTGCTGGGCCACGCCGCCCAGGCCCAGGCGCCGCAGGGCGCCCCGGCGGCACCGCCCGCCAACGCGGTGTCGATGCCGTCGGCCAACTGGCTGTTCGTGCAGACCGCCGCCTCCGCCAGCGTCGAGGGCAACACCCTGACGCTCAAGGGCGTCTCGCCCCAGACCCTGATGTTCACCGACCGGCCGGAGCGCATGACCGGCGACGCGCCGACGGCCAAGTTCGTGAGCTACTGGACCTCGGGCAAGAGCGATTTCCAGAAGGATCCGCCCAACGCCACCCTGTCGGTGGACGTCGACGGCACGGCGCATGTCGCGGTGGTCGAATTGACCGAGCCGAAGCTCGACGGCGACACCCTGACCTACACGATCAAGGTTCTGGGCGACAAGGCGCCGGTCGGCGGCAAGGCCGCGAGCCTGTTCATCGACTGGTGGTACGGCCCGGGCTGGGGCCCGGCGCATTACTGGCGGCCCGGCCCGTGGGGCGGCTGGGGCGGCGGCGCCTGCTGGCGCGGCCCGTGGGGCGGCCTGCACTGCCGGCCGGCCTGGGCGTGGTGAGCCGGTCATGACGCGACGCGGCGCCCGTCCGGTCCCTCGCGGGGCCGGGCGGGCGCCCGCGCGTTCGGGGGTCCCGTCGCATCGGCGGGACAAACAACAACCCAAGGTTTGCCAGGACGACGGCGCGCCCTACAAGGATTGCATCCCCTCGCAGAGGCCGGAGCACCCCCGTGGACGTCGCCGATCGGATTTCCCACTCCTCTCCCCGGCCGTCGCGGCGGGCGCTCCTGGGCGTCCTCGGGGCCGCCGCCGCGGCGCCCGCGCTGGCGCCGGCCTCGTCCCTCGCCCAGGCCGCGAACTCCGCCGCGATCGCCCTCAAGACGCTGCCGCGCTCCGGCGAGCGCCTGCCGGCGGTCGGCATGGGCACCTACCTCACCTTCGACGTGCTGCCGGGCCGGCCGCGCGACCACCTGCGCGAGGTGATGCGCCGCTTCTACGAGGGCGGCGGGCGGGTGGTCGACACCTCGCCGCTCTACGGCATGTCCGAGATCAGCGTCGGCGATTTCGCCACGGCGCTCGGCGTCACCGACGACCTGTTCATCACCAACAAGGTCTGGAGCACCGGCGAATATCTCGGCGACGATTCGCACGCCCGCCGCAGCCTGGAGCAGTCGCGCCAGCGGCTGTGGCGCGAGCGGATCGACGTGATGCAGGTCCACAGCCTCGTCAACGTCGACATCATGGTGCCGCTGCTGAACGCCTGGAAGCAGGAGGGGCGGATCCGCTTCGTCGGCGTGACCCACCACGAACTGCCGTACTTTCCGGCGCTGGCGCAGTGGGTCGAGCGCGGCGAGATCGACACGGTCCAGGTCCACTACTCGATCCACACCCGGCAGGCCGAGGAACGCATCCTCAAGGCGGCGGCCGACCGCGGCATCGCGGTGCTGGTCAACATGCCGTTCGAGAAGGCGCGCCTGTTCAGGATCGTCGAGGGCCGGCCGCTGCCCGACTTCGCGCGGGAGATCGGCGCCGACACCTGGGCGCAGTTCTTCCTCAAATGGGTGATCGCGCACCCCGCCGTGACCTGCGTGCTGCCGGCGACGACCAACCCGGACCATGCCGGCGACAACATCGCCGCGCTCCGCGGTCCGCTGCCCGACGCCGAGATGCGGGCGCGCATGGTGCGCCACATGGAGACGATCCCGGGCTTCGCGGATCTGGCGCAGATGCCGAACTACCCGGGCAAGCAGTTCGAGGGCGCGGTCCGCCCGCCCAGGCGTCCGGCCCAGCCGCCGCGGACCTGAACCCCATTTGACTCCCCGCCCTCCCCGCCCGCATCTGCCCCCGTCACGAGGCGGAGCGGCGGATGACCGGGAGCGGGGCGGAGATCGGGACGCGGCTGCGGGAGCGGCGGGCGCTCGTCGGCATCGTCGGGCTCGGCTATGTCGGGCTGCCGCTGGCGCTCGCGGCGTTGCGCGCCGGCTATCCGGTGCTCGGCTTCGACATCGACCCGGACCGGGTCGCGGCGCTCAACCGGGGCGAGGGAGCGTTCCACCACATCCCGGGCGCGGCCCTGGCCGAGGCCCGCGCCGCCGGCACCTTCGAGGCGACCGGCGACATGGCGCGGCTGGCCGAGCCCGACGCGGTGCTGATCTGCGTGCCGACGCCGCTCACCCGCCACCGCGAACCCGACCTGTCCTACGTCGAGGCCACCGCGCGGGCGGTCGCCGCGGCCCTGCGGCCGGGTCAGCTCGTGGTGCTGGAATCGACCACCTGGCCGGGCACCACCGCCGAGGTGATGCGGCCGGTCCTCGAAGCCGGCGGGCTCAAGGTCGGGCGCGACGTCTTCCTCGCCTACTCGCCCGAGCGCGAGGATCCGGGCAACCCGGCCTTCGACACCGCCCGCATCCCGAAGGTGGTGGGCGCGGACGATCCCGTCTCGGCGGAGCTGGCGCGGGCGCTGTACGATGCGCTCACCGTCGAGACGGTGCCGGTCTCGTCCGCCGCCGCCGCCGAGGCGGTGAAGCTCACCGAGAACATCTTCCGCTCGGTCAACATCGCCCTCGTGAACGAACTGAAGCTCGTCTACGACGCGATGGGCATCGACGTCTGGGAGGTGATCGGGGCGGCGGCGACCAAGCCGTTCGGCTTCATGCCGTTCTGGCCCGGGCCGGGGCTCGGCGGCCACTGCATCCCGATCGACCCGTTCTACCTCGCCTGGAAGGCGCGGGAATACGACGTGCCGGCCCGCTTCATCGAGCTGGCCGGCGAGGTCAACACCCGCATGCCCACCCACGTCGTCGAGCGGCTCGCCGCCGCCCTCGACGGGCGCGGACGCACCGTCTCGGGATCGACCGTGCTGGTGCTCGGCCTCGCCTACAAGCGCAACATCGACGACACCCGCGAGAGCCCGTCGCTGCGCCTGATCCGGCTGGTCGAGGCGCGGGGCGCGCAGGCGCTCTACCACGACCCGCTGGTGCCGGCGCTGCCGCCGACCCGGGAGCACCCGGAGCTGGCCGGGCGCCGGTCGACCCCGCTCACCCCCGGGACGCTGGCCGGGGTCGACGCGGTTCTGATCGCCACCGACCACGACGGGGTGGATTACGCGCTGGTCGCGGCCCACGCGCCCCTGGTGGTCGACACCCGCAACGTGATGGCGCGGCACGGGCTCACCGGCGCGCACATCGTCAAGGCGTAGGACCGTCGGGGGCGGGCGGCGCCTCGCTCAGGTTGCGCGTCTAGGCCGGGCGGTAGCGGATCAGGCGGTCGAGCGACGGGATGTGGACGACGAATTCCGGCGGCACCTCGCCCCGGTGCCCGACGAGTTCGACCCGCATCCCGCAGCCGTTCTCCTCGCCGTTCGGCGACAGGTCGTGGATGATGCAGGGCGTGGAGCGGCCGTCCCCGAACAGGGCGCGGCCCGGCAGGGCGGTCTCGGACCGTTCGTGGCGCCGCCGGGCGCGAAACATTTCTGCGAGATCCATGCGGGACTCCTCGAACGCGGCTCGTGGGCGCCCAGAGGAGCAGGCCGGCGCTTAAGGTTCGCTTGCGCCGATCGTCAGTTCGCCGGGTAGATCCGGCCCTTCCACTGCGCGACCCCGGCCCGGCGCGGGCGCAGGAGCGCGTTCCATTGCAGCGCCAGGGCGACCGCGACGACGGCGGGATGCAGGGCGATCGTGCGCGGATCCTCCCGGCTCGCCAGGGTGATCGCGGCACGGGTGCCGAACGTCAGGGCGAGGGCGGCGAAGGCCGGGCCGGCCGGCGCGGCACCCGCCAGGGCCGCGAGGGAGACGGCCACCGGAAGGAGGTGGCCGCCGGCCAGCAGCAGCGTCCACACCGGAAGGGCGCGGGGCGTCGCCAGCCCCTCGTGGGCGTTCTTCGAGAACCCGGCCCAGGCCGGGGCGAACCCGTCGTACATCCGGCACTCGGCGAGGCCGGCCCCGGCGACGAGGTCGGTGCGCAGGCCGGCGCGGCGAAACACCCGCGGCAACTGCACCCCGTCGTGCAGCCCGGCGCGGACCGCCTCGTGGCCGCCGGTGGCGCGGTAGGCGTCGGCGTCGATCAGGACCATCTGGCCGCAGGCGGTGCCGAGCGACGGGTCGTCGGGGCGGCGGCGCATCAGCGGCACCGGCAGGTAGCCGAGCAGCAGCAGGTTGATCATCGGCACGGTCAGCCGCTCGCCGAGGCTGCCGGTGATCTGCCGCGGCACGCCGCTGAGCAGGGCGGCGCCGCGCCGCGCCGCCTCGCCGGCGAGCCCGGACGCGGCATGGGGCGCCAGGCGCACGTCGGCGTCGATGAACAGCAGGGAGCGGCCCCGCGCCACCGCGGCGAGGACGTGGCAGGCGTGGTTCTTGCCGGTCCAGCCCGGCGGCAGCGGCGGCACGGCGACGAGGCGCAGGCGCGGGTCGCGGGCGGCGAGCGCCGCGACGATCTCCGCCGTGCCGTCGGTGGAATGGTCGTCGGCGACCACGACCTCGACCGGAACACCGGTCGAGGCCAGGGCCGCCGCGAGGGTGGGCCCGAGATTGGCGGCCTCGTTGCGGGCCGGGATCAGGATCGAGACGAGATCCTCGCCGGTGAAGGACCGCGGCGGGCGCAGGACGACGAGGTTCACCGCTGCCATCGCCGTTGGCAGGAGGGCGAGCGCGAGGGCGAGCCAGGCGAGCAGGGTCACGGCGCGCCCCCGCGATGGCCGGGCTCGAAGCGCTGCCCGTGCAGGCGGGCGATGAGCCGGCGCCAGCCGTCGTAGATCCCGCCGACGCCGCGGCGCCCGTCGAGGAGCAGGCCGAACCGGCCGGCCTCGCGGCTCCGCACGTCGTCGCTCAGGCGGTCGAGGGTCGCGGTCAGGTCGGCCTCCAGGCGGGCGAGTCGGTCGGGGCGGGGCAGGGCGAGGAGGTCGCGGCCAGGGATCGGCGGCCCGAAGGCGGCGCAGGCCTCGGCGCCGCGCTCGTCCCAGAAGGCGTATTCGAGGGCGAGCGGCACGAACACCGCGTCGGGGGCGATCTCCGCCAGCCGGGCGACGCCGGGGCGCAAGGCCAGCGGGCGCTCGCGCACGTCGCTGAAGCGCCCCTGCGCGGTGATCCACATCATCCGGCCCGGCGCCAGGATCGTCCGGGAGGCCCGCATGAAATCCGCCGCGCCGCGCGGGCTGTCGAGGTCGACCCCGAAGGCGCCCATCCGGGCGAAGACGCCGTAGCGTTCGAGCATGACCGCGTCGAACGGAGCGTAGCTTTCGAGGTTCGGAAAATAGCGGTCGGCGAGCGCGATGACGAGCGCCGCGTCCCACCATGCCGGATGGTTGCTGTAGACCACCGCCGGTCCCGCCAAAGCCGGCGGCGCGCCCCAGGCGCTCACCCCGCACGGCGTTGAGGTGCCGGCGCAGGTAGCGGCGGAAATACGCCGCCATGAAGCGCCAGACGAGGGCGGAGCGCGCCGCGACCGGATCGGGGCGCGCCGGCCCGGCTCACGAGGCGGTCCGCAGGTCCTCGCCGCGGGCGTCCCGGTCGAGGGCGTCGGCGGCGATCCAGCCCGACATCATCACCATCGGCATGCCCGGACCGGGATGGGCGGCGCCGCCGGCGAGGTAGAGGCCGCGCACCTCCCGCGAGCGGTTGCCGGGCTTGAACGCCCCCATGATCCGTCCGTGCGAGGCCAGCCCGTAGATCGCGCCGTTGAGCACCTTGTAGCGGGAATGGATGTCGGCCGGGGTCAGGTGGCGCTCGACGACGATGCGCTCCTCGATGTCCTCCAGCCCCGCCGTGCGCTTGAGCTTGTCGAGGATCACCCTCCGGTAGGCCGGCAGCATCGTCGACCAGTCGTGGTGCGGGCGCAGGTAGGGCGTGTGGACGAGGACGTAGAGCGCCTCGCCGCCGTCCGGCGCCACCGACGGGTCGGTGACGCTCGGCGCCGCGAGGTAGGCGGTCGGGTCCGGCGCCGGCTCGCCGCGGCGGTAGATCGCGTCGAACTCCTCCTCGGGATCGCGCGAGAACACGAAGTCGTGGTGGGCGAGGTGGTCGTAGCGCTTGTTCAGGCCGAGGTAGAGCACCACGCCCGAGCACGCCGGCTCGAAGCTCTTCCTCTCGTAGGACTGGCCGATCTCGCCGCCGACGAGTTCGCGGTAGGTGCGCACCGCGTCCATGTTCGAGATCACCCGGTCGTAGGGCACGAGGCCCGAGCGGGTGCGAAGGCCCGTCACCGCGCCCTTCTCGATCGCCAGCCCCTCGACCTCGTGGTCGGGCTTGAGCGTCGCGCCGAGGTCCCCGGCGAGCCGCATCAGCCCCTCGGCGACGGCGCGGGTGCCGCCCATCGGGTACCACACGCCCTCGGCCGCCTGCATGTGGGCGATGGCGCACAGCACCGCCGGGGCGCCGTAGGGCGAGGAGCCGACATACTGCACGAAGTGGTCGAGCATCTGGGCGAGGCGGGCGTCCTTGACCTTGCCGCGGATCGTGCTCGCCACAGAGGCGTGCATGCGGAGGCTGAGCACGTCCTTCAGCGTACCCGGGTTCATGTTCGCCCGGATGTTGATGGTGTCGAACAGGTCCTGGACCGGTTTCCAGAAGAAGAACTTCTCCGAGACGCCGTGCAGGTGCTCGGAGATCGCCTGGAACCGCCGGTAGCCGTCGCCGGCGCCCTGGCCGGGGGCGAAGCGGTCCATCTCCGCCGCCATGGTGGCGACGTCCTCGCGAAGGTCGATGCGGCTGCCGTCGTCGAAGAAGCAGCGCCATTGCGGGTCGAGCCGGCGCAGGTCCATGTAGTCGTGCACCGAGCGGCCGGATTCGGCGAAGATGCGCTCGAGCACCCGCGGCACGGTGAGGATGGTCGGCCCCATGTCGAAGCGGAAGCCGCCCTCGTGCAGGACCGCGGCCTTGCCGCCGATCCAGGCGTTCTTGTCGTAGAGGGTGACGGCATGCCCGCGCGCCGCCGCCACGCAGGCCGCCGCCAGACCACCCAACCCACCGCCGACCACGGCGACCGAGGATCCAGACCTCATCACGGCGACACTCCCGGGGCGTGCCGGGCGACAGGTCCGCCGCGGCTTGTTCCTCGCAAGCTAGGCGCGGGGAGGGGGCGGTCAACGGTACAGGGCGTCGCGCCCGGGTACTGCCGGCTCGAGCCACGATCGAGCGCCTGTCGAGCCCAAGGGCGAGCGCCGTTGCAGCAGATCAGGCTGCCGGGTGGACCTGCGGGAACTTGCTCTCCCGGCCGAGCGATGCGGCCGTCGAGCGCCGTGTCCTTGGATAACTCCGCAACTGAGACGACAGGAGCCGGTGCCGCCCCTATCCTCCGCCCGGATGCACGGCCTAGGCTGCCGGCGCAGATCTGCCCGCGAGGATGCCCAGATGAGCTTTCGCTGCGACCACCTCCACCTGCGCAGCCGGGACGCCGTCGCGGCGGCGCGCTTCTACACCGAGGTGTTGGGCGCCCGCGAGACGGGCCGGGACGGCACGCCGGTCGTGACGCGGATCATGCTCGAACTCGGAGGACTCGCGCTCTTCATCGAGCAGGCGCCCGAGACGATCGGACCGGCGGCGACGCCACCGAATCTCGGCATCGAACACATCGGCTTTCGCGTCGACGACATCGAGGCGGCGGTGTCGGATCTGAACGCCCGCGGCATCCGCCTCGTGTCCGGCATCACCGACGTGCGGCCCGGCCTGCGCATCGCCTTCTTCGACGGGCCGGACGGCGTCCGCATCGAGGTGCTGCAGCGGGGCGAGCCGGTCCGCGCCCAGGGATGAGGAGGGCGGGTGACCGCGCACCTCACGCCCCCCGCCGCGACACCAGCGCCACCGCCGCGAGCAGCCCCGCCGCCGCCAGGGCGGCGAGCACCGTCCAGGCCGGCCACGCCGCGGCGGCGCCGTCGTTGAGGGCGTGCTGATAGGCCTCGATCGCCCAGGCGTTGGGGGTGAGCCAGCCGAGGCTCTGGAGCCAGGGCGGCATCAGGAAACGCGGCACCATGCTGCCGCCGACCGCCGAGAGCAGCAGCACGCCGAAGGTCGAGACGAGGTGGGCCTGCTGGCGGGTGCGGGCGGCGGCGCAGGCGGCGAGCCCGAGGCCGGCCGCCATCGCGGCGGCCAGGACGCCGGTCACCAGCCACGCGGCGAAGTGCGGGCCCAGCGCCACGCCGTAGAACAGGGCGGCGGCGGCGAAGATCACCCCGGTCTGGAGCACGCCCTGGAACACCAGGAACAGGAATTTTCCGGCCACCACCACCGCCAGCCCGCCGGGGCCGGCGGCGAGCCGGTCGCTGAGTCCGGACTGGCGCTCCTCGACCAGGGTCAGGGCCCCCTGCATCGCGGCGAACAGCAGGAACACCGCCGCGATGGCGCCGGCATAGTAGGCGACGCGCTCGTTGCCGCCGCCGCGGGCGGTGCTCTCGCGCTCGACCAGGGCGGCGAAGGAGAAGCCCTCGTGGCGCTCGCGGCTCTCGGCGAAGGTGCGGTCGAGGAAGGCGCGCTCGTCCGGGCCGATCTTCCCGGCCCGCTCGACGTCGGCGACCACCCGCGACAGCACCACGTCGGGCAGCGAATCGTTGAGCACCCGCTGGAGCTGGCCGAGGACGATCGGGGTGGCGAGCGCCCGGGCCGGGCTCTCGATCAGCAGGATCGGGCGGCCAGCCTCGCTGCCCGGACGGGTGGGGCTCTCGCCCGGACCTGCGGCCCGATGAGTCGCGGCCGGGCCGGCGGGGGCCGGATCCGCCGCGAGGTCGGCGCGCAGCACCAGGGCGGCGTCGACCTCGCCCCGGCGCACCGCCGCGGCGGGATCGCCGTCAAGCATCGTCACCCGCAGCGCCGGGTCGGCGGCGAGGGCCGCGACGAGGCGGGCGGTGGCGGGGGTGCGCGCCTCGTCGGCGAGGCCGACATGCAGGCGGATGCGGTCCCCGACCGCCCCGGAGAAGATCGCCGCGAACACGCAGAAGATCACCGCAGGCAGGACGAAGGCCATCGCCAGGGCGGCCCGGTCGCGCCGCAGGGTGAGCCACATCACCCGGAAGGCGGCACCGATCATGATGCCGGCACGGGAGCGCCGGCCGCCCCGTCCCGGGCCCCGATGGCGTCGAGGTAGAGGGCGTCGAGCCCCGGCTCCCGCACCCGGATCTCCCGCACCGGCACGCCGTGACGGCGCAGATGCGCCAGCAGCGCGGTGCCCTCGCTCTCCGCCTCGGCGGACGCGCCGCGCCGCCGGGGGCTGCGGTGCCAGGTCAGCGGGCCGGACGGCTCGAAGCCGGCTCCCCGCAGGATCTCGGTCCCGGACGGGCAGGGGGCGTCGTCGAGGGCGACCTCGTGCTCCGGCGGGCCGGCGCGGAGGGTCGCGAGCAGGTCGGCGAGGCGGCCGTCGAGGCCGATGCGGCCGCCATGCAGCACCAGCACCCGGTCGGCGAGGCGCTCGGCCTCGGCGAAGTCGTGGGTGGCGATGAGGATCGCGGTGCCGTTCCGGCGCAGGCGCTCCAGCACGCCGTGGATCGCCGCCCGCGCCACCCGATCGATGCCCTGGGTCGGCTCGTCGAGCAGCACCAGGGCCGGCTCGGCGAGGAGCGCCACGGCGATGTTGGTGCGGCGCTGGTAGCCGCCCGACAGCAGGCCGACGAGGTCGCCGGCGACCTCCGAGAGGCCGGCGAGCCCGACCACCCGCTCGACGGCCGGCGCCCGGTCGGGCCGCTTCAGGCCGGCGAGGCGGGCGAAGACGTCGAGGTTCTCGCGCACGGTGAGCCGGCCGTAGAGGGCGATCTCCTGCGGCACCCAGCCGATCGCCCGGCGCACGGCGCGGCTGCGGAACGGGTCGCCCCCGCCCGCCCGCACCGTGCCGCCCGAGGGGCTGAGCCGCCCGGCGAGGAGGCGCATCAGGCTGGTCTTGCCGGCGCCGTTGGGGCCGAGCAGGGCGACGGCCTCGCCGGCGCGCACGGCGAGGTCGACCCCGCCGAGGACGGGCAGGCCCCGGTAGCACAGGGACACGTCCGCGGCGGTCACCACCGCGGCGGCGGCTCCCTCGGCGGCCGGGCGGCCGGATGGATGGGCGGTCAGGTCGGCTCCTCCTGCCTGGGATGGGCCTGCCGGAACGGAGCCGGCGGGCTCGGGTCTCCCGACATTGCCCCGGGGGCGCGGCAACTCTGCGGCAGACGCGCCGCGCGTCAGCGGCCCCCGAGGGCCCGCAGCAGGCGGACCCGGATGCCGGCGCCGCGCTCGCCGAGGGTGAAGGCGGCGGCGGCGAAATCCGGGCGGGCGCGCCGGCCGGCGCCGTTCGACAGGCCGTAGGGCTCGGTCGGCAGGCCGAGGGGGGTGCGATCGGGCCGGCCGTTGCCGTTGGTGTCCTGGTAGGCCAGCACCGCGTAGGTGCCGGGGGGCATGTCGAAGCCGAAGCGATGGGCGCCGGCCTCCGCCGGGGCGCTCTGCCCCTCGCCGCACGCCCCCTCGTCGAGGGCGCCGGCGCAGACCGCGACGTAGACCCGGCCGGCCCCCGGTGCGACGCCCTCGACCTCGACCACCAGGGGGGCCGCCGCCGCCGGAAGGGTCAGGAGCGCCATCGCGGCGGGCACCGCCTCGAGAGCGACGCGGCGCCTCACGCCGGCACCTCGCCGGCCGCCGGGTAGACGGGTGCCCGGGCGGGCGCGCGGGCGAGGTCCTCGATGGCGAGCCGGGCGGTGATGCGGGCGCCCTCGTAGATCACCGGCAGGCCCGAGCCCGGATGGGTGCCGCCGCCGACGAGGTAGAGCCCCTTGCCGAAGCGGTTGTGGGGCCGGAAGTACAGCATCTGCATCAGGTCGTGCGAGAGGTTGAAGGTCGCCCCCTCGTTGACGCCGAAATCGTCGCGCCACTGGGTCGGGTCGACCACCCGCTCGAAGCGGATGCGCTCCTCGATGTCGTCGAGGCCGAGCCGCTTCAGCCGCTCCAGCACCAGCTTGCGGTAGGACGGCCCGACCGCGGCCCAGTCGATGCCGGCGCGCAGGTTCGGCACCGGCACCAGCACGTAGAGGCTGGTATGGCCGGGCGGCGCCATGCCGCCGTCGGTGTAGCCGGCATGCTGGACGTAGACCGAGGGCTGCATCGGCAGGATGCCCTCGGTGATCTCGCGGATGTTGCGGCGGTAATCCTCGGCGAGCAGGATCGTGTGGTGGCCGAGCGCCTTCGGCATCGTCCCCTCGATGCCGAGATAGAGCATGTAGGTCGAGCACGAGATGCGGGCGCGGTCGAGCTTGGCGTCGCGCCAGCGCGGCCGGTGCCGCTCGGGCACGAGGTCGCGGATCGCCTTGGCGAAGTCGCCGTTGACCACGACCGCGTCGGCGTCGAGGCGCTCGCCGCCGGCCTCGACCCCGACGGCGCGGTCGCCCTCGTACAGCACGCGGTCGACCGGGGTGCCGAGGCGGAACACGACGCCGAGGCGCCGGGCGAGGCCGGCCATCGCCTCCGACACCGCGCCGCAGCCGCCGACCGGATGATAGACGCCGTGCTCGTATTCGAGGAAGCTCAGGATGGTGAACAGGCTCGGGCAGCGGAACGGCGACATCCCGAGGTACTTGGTCTGGAACGAGAAGGCGAGGCGGACCCGCGGATCCTTGAAGTAGCGCGCGAGATCCCGGTCGACGGTGGCGTGCGGGCGCAGCAGCGGCAGGGCCGCGAGCATCGCCGGGGTGACCATGCTGCGCAGGGTGTCGAAGGACTGCTCCAGCACCGGACGGAAGGCATCGAGCTTGGCGCGGTTGTCGTCGAGGAAGCGGCGGACGTTGCGGGCGTCATCCGGCGACAGGCGGGCGATCTCCCGCTCCATCCCGGCGACGTCGGGCGTCGCCCGGATCTCGCCGCCGCCCTCGAAGACGAGGTGGTACTGCGGATCGAGGCGCTCCAGCCTGAGGTGGTCCTCCAGCCGCTCGCCGCAGGAGGCGAAGATGTCGGCGAGGATGCGCGGGTAGAGGAAGAAGGTCGGTCCGATATCGAAGCGGTAGCCGCCCGGTGCCGTGATGGTGCGGGTGCGCCCGCCGACCTCGGCCTCCTTCTCGACGACCGTGACGTGCACGCCCTCGCGGGCGAGGAGCAGCGCCACCGCGAGCCCGCCCGGACCTGCCCCGACCACCACCGCCTTCCGGCCCGTCAGAGCCCGGTACCCATCACGCGGCTGCAGCAACGCCCCACTCCCCGAAAAACGCTCCCCACGGGAACGCCGCCCCCGACTGTCCCGCTACGGTTGAGTTTTGGGGCACGACCGCGAGCCGGCAACTGACGCGCTTTGTCGCGCGAGGGAGAAAACGGCTCGCCGCGCCTTCGCGGGGGGCGGGGCTCAGCCCTCTGGCGTCCCCAGCCGCCCCCCGGCCAGCCGATGGAGGGCGACCGCTCCGGCCACCGCGACGTTCAGCGAATCCACCCCGGGCGCCATGGCGATGCGGACCCGGCGGGCGCGGGCCATCACCGCCCCGGGCAGCCCGGTGCCCTCGGTGCCGAGCAGCAGCAGGGCGCGGGGCAGGGGCGGCAGGTCGGCGAGGTCCTCGCCGCCGCCGGGCGTGAGCGCCACCGGCTCCAGGGCGTGTCGGGCGCACAGGGCCAGCAGGGCGTCGGCCGAGGGCGTGCGGGCGAACGGCAGCGTCAGGGCGGTGCCGGCCGAGACCCGGATCGCCTTGCGGTAGAGCGGGTCGCAGGCGGCGGCATCGAGCAGCACCGCGTCGGCCCCCGAAGGCGGCGGCGCTGCGGAACAGGCCGCCGACGTTGTCGTGGTTGGCGAGCCCGACGAGGCCGACGAGCAGGGCACGGCCCTGCGGCACCAGGGCGTCCGGATCCGGCGCGCCGCCGCTCCGCCCGATCGCCAGAACGCCGCGATGGATCGGAAAGCCCGCGACGGCGCTCATCACCGCCCGCGACGCGACGTAGACCGGTGCGGCGAGGGGTTCGAGCAGGGGCGCGAGCCCGGCCAGCCGCTCGGGCGAGACCAGCACCGAGGCGACGGGAAAGCGGGCGCGGGGCGAGAGCAGCACCCGCAGGACGACCTCGCCCTCGGCGACGAAGCGGCCGTGGCGACCGACGAGGTCGCGCTCGCGCACCGCGACGTACTCGGCGAGGCGGGGGTCGGCGGGGTCGTCGATCGGGACCGGAATGCTCACGCGGCTCCGGTTACGCCCTCGCGGGCCGGGCCGCCAGGGGGTCGGCCTCGGCCCTGGCGGGCACCTTCACCAGGGCCTCGCCGTCGAGGACCGTCTCGCCGCCGACCTTGCAGGTGCAGGCGAGCCGGGCGCGGCGCCGCTCGGGAACCAGCTCGGCGACCTCGACGGTGACGTCGACGGTGTCGCCGATCCGCACCGGCGCCCGGAAGTTGAGGCTCTGGCTGATATAGACCGCGCCCGGGCCGGGCAGGCGGGTGCCGAGCACCGCCGAGATCAGCCCGGCGGTGTAGAGGCCGTGGGCGATGCGGGTGCCGAACGGGGTGCGGGCGGCGAAGTGCTCCGACAGGTGGATCGGGTTGCGGTCGCCGGTGATCTCGGCGAAGCCGACCACGTCCGAGGCCGCGATGGTCTTCGACAGGGTTTCCGACAATCCGACGCTCAGGTCCTCGAAGTACAGAACGCGCAGTTCGGGCAGCATCGGCGGCTCTCCCCTTCCGGTCTCGGGCGACAGCCATGGCACAGCCGCCCCGGATCGAACCAGTGGAGAATGGTCGGAGGACGCGGCGGGTGATCCGGACATCCCGGCCACGACGCGGTCCTCGATCGAGTGGACCGCATCCTCCGACCGGGCCTTCCGCGAGGATGCGGCACAGGCTTGCCACGCTGGCGCCGACTCCCCTACCAAGCGGGGGCCATCGGCCAGCCGGAGCCTCCCCATGCGGTTCTGCGATCGACCATCCGCCCTGGACGCCCCCCCTGCACCGCCGTTGCGCCCGGCCGCGCAGACATTGCCGCGCCGGCAGCGATCCGGGCTGCGTCCGGAACGGTCGGAGACGGCATGACCGGGAGCGGGCCGACGACCGGGGATCGCCTCGACTGGCTCTTCGTCATGCCGGGCAGGCCGAACTCGGGATGGATCCTCGAAGCCATCTGCCGGGAGATCGGGTCACGCCAGCCCGGCTCGTGGCAGATCGCCCACCAGCTCAAGCAGCTCCCTCCGGCGAGACATTACTTCTTCGCCCACTACTCGACCTACATCTATCACGCACGGCACAATCCGCACATCTTCGACGGCTCGACGCTGGTCTGGTACACCCACCCGCGCGACATCGACGTTTCGGTCGAGGATCAACTGGCCGCCTTCAACAAGGCGCATCGCATCGTGTTCACCTGCTCCGGCCATGCGCGCGCCTGGAGACGGATCGGCCTGGAGCCCGGGCGTTCATGCGTCGTCCTGGGGGGCGCCGATCCGGACGTGTTCCGCGCCCACCGGCGCGGAGGCAGCGTCGTCGGCCTGTCGTCGGCCTTCTACGAGCGCAAGCGGCCGCTGGCGCTGCTCGATCTCGTCCACCGGATGCCGCACCGGAGCTTCGTCCTGGTCGGCCGCAACTGGAGGGCGTTCGACCGGTTCGACCGGCTGGCCGCGGCTCCCAATTTCTCCTATCTCGAAGAGCCGTACGAAAACTATCCCGGGATCTACGACCGGTTCGACGTCTTCCTGAGCCTGTCGACGCTCGAAGGTGGGCCGATCCCGCTCATCGAGACCATGATGGCCAACGCCGTCCCGGTCGCGAGCCGGACGGGCTTCGCACCGGACATCATCACCCACGGGCGGAACGGCTTCCTGTTCGACACCGAGGCGCCGCCGGACGAGATCGCGGACCTCATCGAGCGCGCCTTCGCGCTGGAGACCGACATCAGGCCGACCGTGGTCGACTATAGCTGGGACAGGTTCGCGGCTGCCGTTGCCCGGCATGCGGAAGGCCGCTACGCGTCACCCGACCCTGCGTCCGGTTGAGACGACCGGCAGCATCCCCGGAACCGCCGCACGTCGTTCGGCGCCTCGCGCCTCTCGGTGGAGACGCGCGCCTTCGCCGAGGGCAAGCGGGAAGCCCGATCGCCCGGCGGATTGCGGCGGATGCCGGCGGGACTTATACCAGAGGTCATTTCAATGACCTCTGGTTCTGCTCTCGAATTTTCGTCGAGCCTCTGGCTCGGCATCGACAATTCGAGACGGGTCAACGGCCCGGTGCGTCAGCATCCTGGGCCGTTGGTATCGAGCCGGAGCCGGCGCGGGGCTGCGCCGATCCCTTCTTCCGCCGGGGAGCCTCCTGCGTGCGATCCTCCGCCGTGCCGGCCGACCTCCCCCGTGCCGTCGCCCTCGTGGCGGCGCTCAACCTCGGCTATTTCGGGATCGAGGCCGCGGTGGCCCTCGCCATCGGGTCGGTCTCGCTGATCGCCGACAGCGTCGACTTCCTGGAGGACGCGGCGATCAACGGGCTGATCCTGGTCGGGCTCGGCTGGGGCGCTTCCGCGCGGGCGCGGCTCGGCATGGTGCTGGCGCTGATCCTGCTGGTCCCGGGCCTCGCGACGCTGTGGGCGGCCTGGAGCAAGTTCCACGCCCTCGTCCCGCCGGCCCCGGTGCCGCTGACCCTCGCGGGCCTGGGAGCCCTCGCGGTCAACCTCGCCTGCGCGCTGATCCTCGCGCGGCATCGCTCCGGCAGCGGCAGCCTGACCCGGGCGGCGTTCCTGTCGGCGCGCAACGACGCCCTCGCCAACGTGGCGGTGATCGCCGCAGGCCTCGTCACCGCCGCCACCCTGTCGCCGTGGCCCGATCTCGTCGTCGGCCTCGGCATCACGGCGCTCAATGCCGGCGCCGCCCGGGAGGTGTGGGAGGCCGCCCGCCGGGAAGCCCGGCAAGGAGCCGGCGATGGGGCAGGCGACGGCGACCGGGCCGCCGCCTGATGCGCCTGTTCCCGCTCTCCGACCTCCACCTGGAGCGGCGCGACCCCGCCGCGATTCCGCGCCCGTCCGGGCCCTTCGACGTGCTGGTCTGCGCCGGCGACGTCTGGGAGGGGCAGCCCGGGCGCGGCCTCGCCGTCCTGCTCGATCTGGCGGGCGACCGCCCGGTGGTCCTGGTGCCGGGCAACCACGAGCACTACGCCCCGGCGGGCGATCCGCGCACCGCCCCCGACCTCCTCGCCGCCCTGGCAGCCGAGGCCGCGCGGCTCAACGCCGGGGCCGGCCGGCCCAGGATCACGCTCCTGCGCCACGGGGCTGCGACGGTGATCGACGGCGTGCGCTTCGTCGGCGCCACCCTGTGGAGCGACTGGGCGCTCGCCGGGCGCTGGCTCGCCGCCGACGATCCCCGCCGCCCCGCGGATCCCGTCGCCGACGCGGCGGCCCGGATGACCGATCCGGCGACGGGCTCGCGGGAGTACCGGGCGATCCGCCGGGAGGACGGGACGCCGTGGTCGCCCGCCGCCGCGATGGCCGCCCACGCCGCCGACCGGGAGCACCTCGCCGCCGCCCTGGCGCGCCGCCACGACGGCCCGACCGTCGCGGTGACCCACCACCCGCCGATCGCCGAGGCCGCGGACCGCTACCGCGACGCCCCCGGCGTGCCGTGGTGGGTGCCGGCCTTCTACGCCACGACGATGCTCGCCGACCTGCCGGCGGCGTCCCGGCCCGCCCTGTGGATCTCGGGCCACTTCCATGCCGGGCACGACCTCGTGCTTCACGGCACCCGCTGCGTCGCGAACCCGGTCGAGGGCCGGGACTTCGATCCCGGCCGCGTCGTCGCGGTGGCGGCCTGAGATGATCCCGCCCGACGCGATCCGCGCGACGGGCGGGCCACCGGATCAGGGATCGCTTTCGCGATGCGGATTTCGGCTTCGCTCAGGCGCCGCGCGGGCCTTCGCCGACCTGCGGGCGGTCCTCGCCGCGGCCGGATGCGCGCTCGACGACGTGGTGGACGTCATCACCTTCCACACCGACCCGAAGGCGCGGATCGGGACGGTGATGGCGATCCGCACCGCGGAGATCGGCGATCCGCCCCATCCGAACCGGACCGCGGTCGGCGTGGCCCGGCTCGCCGGCGTCGACTTCGAGATCAAGGTCGTGCCAGGATTCCGGGCGCGCGAGAGGGCGGAGCTACCGGTCGTACTTGATGTAGGCGAAGCGCGGGTCGGACGGGGTGCCTTCGAGGGCGCCGCCCTCCAGGCCCGGCTGCCAGCCCACCACCTCCTCGATCTTGCGGGCGAGGGCGAGGTCCTTGTCGGTGACGCCCTTGGCCGAATGGGTGGTGAGGCGGACCTCGACCCAGGCGTAGGAGGCGGTGAGGTCCGGGTGATGCCAGGCGGCCTCGGCGAGGTGGCCGACGGCGTTGATCACCATCAGCGTGCCCTTCCAGCCGCCGGTCCGGTAGGTGCGCTTGATCCAGCCGTCCTCGAAGCGCCACGCCGGAAGCTCGCCGGCGAGGCGCCCGGTGATGGTGTCGGGGTCGAGCACGGCGTCGCGGTGGGCGGTCATGCGCGGATCCTCCTTGGCTCGGTCGCCGGACCTTAGTTCAAGTGACGGCGGCGTCCATGCCGGCCAAAGGGGGGAGGACCGCCGGTGGACGCGGCCGGCCGCGGCTCCTAAGTCTGGTGGAACGGGCATCCGCCGGAGTCGGCGGGCAGGGAGGAGCGCCATGCTGACGCGGCGCGGAATGCTGGCAGTGGGCGCGGCGGCGCTGATGCCGTGCGGACGCGGCCCGGCCGCCCAAGGTCCCGCCGCCCGAGACTCCACAGCCCGAGACTCCACAACCCAAGGCGGTGCCACCCTGCGCCTCGGCCTGCTGCCGTTCGGCACCGTCTCGTGGGAGGCGGCCGTCATCCGCGAGCGCGGGCTCGACGCCGCGCAGGGCTTCACGCTGGAGGGCGTGAGGCTCGCCGGCAGCGACGCCGCCCGCATCGCCTTCCAGGGCGGGCAGGCCGACCTCATCGTGTCGGACCTGCTCTGGGCCGCCCGCCTGCGGGCCGAGGGGCGGCCGGTGCGCTTCCTGCCCTATTCCACCAGCGAGGGCGCCCTGATGGTGCCGGGCGGCAGCCCGCTCGGGACCGTGGCCGACCTCGCCGGCAAGCGCCTCGGCGTCGCCGGCGGCGCGCTCGACAAGAACTGGCTCCTGCTGAAGGCGCGGGCGCGGGAGGCGGACGGGATCGACCTCGACCGCGACGCGCGGCCGGCCTTCGGGGCGCCGCCGCTGCTGATGCAGAAGCTCGAAGCCGGCGAACTCGACGCCGCCCTGCTGTACTGGACCTTCTGCGCCCGGCTGGAAGCCCGGGGCTTCCGCCGCCTCACCAGCGCCGATGCCATCGCGCGGGGCTTCGGCGTCGCCGGACCGGTGGCGCTGCTCGGCTACGTCTTCGACGATGCCGTGCGCGTGCAGCGGGGCGGGGTGCTCACGGCCTTCACCCGGGCCTCGCGCGGCGCCAAGGCGGCGCTCGCGGACGACGAGAGCGCCTGGGCGGTGGTGCGCCCGCTGATGGCGGCGGAGGACGAGCCGACCTGCGCCGCCCTGCGCCGGGAATTCCTCGACGGCATTCCGCGCCGGCCGGTGGCCGAGGAGGAGCAGGATGCCGGCCGCCTCATCGCGGTCCTGGCCCGGCTCGGCGGCGAGCGCCTGCTCGGCGCCGCCACGACCCTGCCGGACGGGCTGTACTGGGACCCGGACCGGCATGGCTGAGCCGGGACGCCCCTGAGCCGCATGGCCGCCATCGCCGCCCGCCTCGCCTCGGCCCTCGCGCTGCTCGCCCTGTGGTGGTTCGCCGCCCGCTTCGCCGACGCCCGGACCCTGCCGTCGCCGGAGGCGGTGGCCGCGTTCCTGGTGCGCGAGGCGCAGTCCGGCGACCTGCTGCGCAACGTCGGCGCCACCCTGGCGCGGGTGGCGGTGTCGTTCCTCGCCGCGATGGCGGCGGGCACGGCGCTCGGCCTCCTGCTCGGCCGCTCCCGCGCCGCCGACCGCCTGCTCGACACGCCGCTCCTCGTCCTCCTCAACACCCCGGCCCTCGTCATCACCGTGCTGGCCTACATCTGGCTCGGCCTGACCGAGACCGCCGCGATCCTCGCGGTGGCGCTCAACAAGATGCCGAACGTCGCGGTGATCCTGCGCGAGGGCGCCCGCGGCCTCGATCCCGGCCTGGACGAGATGGCCCGCTCGTTCCGGTACGACCGCCGCACTTGGCTGCGCCACGTGATGCTGCCGCAGATCGCCCCCTTCGCCGTCGCGGCGGCGCGCTCGGGCCTGTCGCTCGCCTGGAAGATCGTGCTGGTGGTCGAGCTGCTCGGCCGGCCCGACGGGGTCGGCTACGCGATCTCGTACTATTTCCAGCTCTTCGACGTCGCCGCCCTGTTCGGCTACAGCCTCGTGTTCAGCGCCGTGATGCTCGCCGCCGACGCCCTCCTGCTGCGACCCCTCGATGCCCATGTCCGCCGCTGGCGCTGATCCCGCGCCGCTGCTGCGGGTGGCGATCCGCCGCAAGACCTACCGCGCCCGCGGCGAGGCGGTGGAGGCGGTGCGCGACCTCGCCTTCGCGATCGCGCCGGGCGAGACCCTGTGCCTGATCGGGCCCTCGGGCGCGGGCAAGTCCACGACCCTGCGCATCCTGCTCGGCCTCGACCGCGACGTGGACGGGGAGGTCGTGCCCGACCCGGCGGCCCTGCGCATCGGCATGGTGTTCCAGGAGCCGCGGCTGCTGCCCTGGCGCAGCGTCGAGGACAACGTGCGCCTGTCGCTGCCGCGGCCCGAGCGGGCCAGGCCCCTCGACGGGCTGTTCGAGGAACTCGGCCTGACGCCGTGGCGTCGGCGCTACCCGGGCGAACTGTCCCTCGGCATGGCCCGGCGGGTGGCGCTGGCCCGGGCGCTCGCCCTGGACCCGCCGCTCCTCGTCCTCGACGAGCCGTTCGTGTCCCTGGACGAGGCCGCCGCCGCCGCCCTGCGGGCGGTGGTGTTCGGCGCCGCCGCCCGGCGCGGCGCGGCGGTGCTGATGGTCACCCACAACGTGCCCGAGGCGCTCGCCGTCGCCGACCGGCTGCTGCTGCTCTCCGGCCGGCCGGCGAGCCTGCTCGCGAGCGTGCCGCTGGCGCCGCCGCGGGCCGGGCGCGACCGGGCCTGGATCGAGGCGGTGCGGCGCGACCTCGCCGGGAGCTTCCCCGGCACCGTGGCCGGGTAGCCGACGAAAGGACCCCGCCATGCGACGCCCGACCCGCCGCGCCGTGCTCGCCGCCCTGCTGACGGCATCCGCGCCGGCCGGCGCCGCCGGGTCCGCGGCGCCGCTGCCGGTGCAGGAGGTCGCCCCCGGGGTGTTCGTCTACGCCGCGCCCTACGCGCTCGCCGCCCGCGACAATGCCGGCGCCATCGGCAATGCCGGCTTCGTGGTCGGGCGCGACGCGGTGGCGGTGATCGATACCGGCGGCAGCCTGGAGGCCGGGCGACGGCTGCTCGCCGCCCTCCGCGCCCGCACCGCGCTGCCGGTGCGCTACGTCGTCAACACCCACGTCCATCCCGACCACGTCCTGGGCAACGCCGCCTTCGAGGCCGAGGGCGCGACCTTCGTCGGCCACCGCAACCTGCCCGAGGCGCTGAACGCCCGGGCCGGGAGCTACCTGCGCACCAACGCGCCCCTGGTCGGCCCGGCCTTTTCCGGCACCCGGATCGTGCCGCCGACCCTGCTCGTCGACGGCACCCTCGACCTCGACCTCGGCGACCGGGTCCTGCACCTCGAAGCCTGGCCGACCGCCCACACCAACAGCGACCTCACGGTGCGCGACCGGGCGACCGACACCTGGTTCCTCGGCGACCTGCTGTTCGTCGGCCACGTCCCGGCCCTCGACGGCCGGCTCGCCGGCTGGATCGCGGTCCTGCGCCGCCTGCGCGCCAGCCCCGCCGCCCGGGTGGTGCCGGGCCACGGCCCCGCCGCGGTGTCGTGGCCGGCGGCGGCCGAGCCGATCGACCGCTACCTCGCGATCCTGGAACAGTCGGTGCGGGCGATGGTGCGGGACGGGCGGCCGATCGAGCGGGCCGGCGAGGCCGCCGCCGGCGAGGCCGGGCGCTGGCGCCTGTTCGACGCGTTCAACGCCCGCAATGCAACCACCGCCTATCAGGAACTGGAATGGGAATAGCCATTCCTTCCCAGGCAAGCCGACGCTCCCGACACAAATCGTTGATGCCGCATCGCAACAAAGACCAATTGTGCATGGCATCACACAGCGGTGATCATACTTAAGTCCGACCGATCGAGCCTGCGGGTGACCGCGCGCACCATCGCACCGCAGTTGACGCAGCTCATTTTTCTCTTAGAGTTCCTTCAAGCTTCGGTTTCAACGATGCCGCCGGGGGAGGGCGGTGATCGGTTCGCAAACACGGCACAGGCCCTCATGGCACCGCCAGGGCCGCCCACGACGATGCCTGTTGTGACACGCTGCCGAGGCAGGACGACATCCCCAAACGCGAACAACAGGCGCCGTGCGCCGCGTGCCGTCTCGGCCCGCGAGCAGAATGCACCTGTCGGAGGAATCCATGAGAGCGGTCCATCTCCTTGCCTTGAGCGCCGGTGTCCTGGGTGTCACGCCAGCCCTCGCGAACGACGACGTCCTGAAACGCAGCGCCAACCCGGCCGAGCAGGTGCTCCAGACGGTCGACTACGCCAACACCCGCTACTCGAAGCTCGACCAGGTCAACGCCGGCAACGTCAACAAGCTGCAGGTCGCCTGGACCTTCTCGACCGGCGTGCTGCGCGGGCACGAGGGCGCGCCCCTCGTCGTCGGCAACGTGATGTACGTGCACACGCCGTTCCCGAACATCGTCTACGCCCTCGACCTCAACGAGGAGGGCAAGATCATCTGGAAGTACGAGCCGAAGCAGGACCCGAACGTCATCCCGGTGATGTGCTGCGACACGGTGAACCGCGGCCTCGCCTACGCCGACGGCGCGGTGATCCTGCATCAGGCCGACACCACGCTGGTCTCCCTCGACGCCAAGACCGGCAAGGTGAACTGGTCGGTGGTCAACGGCGACCCGAAGAAGGGCGAGACCAACACCGCCACCGTGCTGCCGGTGAAGGACAAGGTGATCGTCGGCATCTCGGGCGGCGAGTACGGCGTGCGCTGCCACGTCACCGCCTACAACCTGAAGGACGGGAAGAAGGTCTGGCGCGGCTACTCGATGGGTCCGGACGAGGACATGCTCGTCGACGCCGAGAAGACCACCGCGCTCGGCAAGCCGATCGGCAAGGACTCGTCGCTGAAGACCTGGGAAGGCGACCAGTGGAAGCAGGGCGGCGGCTGCACCTGGGGCTGGTTCTCCTACGATCCCAAGCTCGACCTGATGTATTACGGCTCGGGCAACCCCTCGACCTGGAACCCGCAGCAGCGCCCCGGCGACAACAAGTGGTCGATGACCATCTGGGCGCGCAATCCCGACACCGGCATGGCCAAGTGGGTCTACCAGATGACCCCCCACGACGAGTGGGACTATGACGGCGTCAACGAGATGATCCTCACCGACCAGAAGGTCGACGGCAAGGATCGCCCGCTCCTCACCCACTTCGACCGCAACGGCTTCGGCTACACCCTCGACCGGGCGAGCGGCGAGCTGCTGGTGGCCGAGAAGTTCGATCCGGTGGTGAACTGGGCCACGAAGGTCGACATGGACAAGTCGTCCAAGACCTACGGCCGCCCCCTCGTCGTCGCCAAGTACTCGACCGAGCAGAACGGCGAGGACGTGAACTCGAAGGGCATCTGTCCGGCGGCGCTGGGGACCAAGGACCAGCAGCCGGCGGCCTACTCGCCCAAGACCGGCCTGTTCTACGTGCCGACCAACCACGTCTGCATGGACTACGAGCCGTTCCGGGTGAGCTACACCCCGGGCCAGCCCTATGTCGGGGCGACCCTGTCGATGTACCCGGCGCCCAACAGCCACGGCGGCATGGGCAACTTCGTCGCCTGGGACAACCTCGCCGGCAAGATCAAGTGGTCGCTTCCCGAGCAGTTCTCGGTGTGGTCGGGCGCTCTCGCCACCGCCGGCGACGTGGTGTTCTACGGCACCCTGGAAGGCTACCTGAAGGCGGTCGACTCGAAGACCGGCAAGGAACTGTACAAGTTCAAGACGCCGTCGGGCATCATCGGCAACGTGATGACCTACGAGCACAAGGGCAAGCAGCACATCGCGGTGCTGTCGGGCGTCGGCGGCTGGGCCGGCATCGGCCTCGCGGCCGGCCTGACCGACCCGAATGCCGGCCTCGGCGCGGTCGGCGGCTACGCCGCCCTGTCGAGCTACACCAACCTCGGTGGCCAGCTCACGGTGTTCAACCTGCCGAACTGAGCCGGCGGTTCCTTGCACCAAGGTCGGTGCCGGCGCGGGTTTCCGCGCCGGCACCTTTGATTTAGATTCGATACGAACAGTCATCGATGGCCTCTCTCGGCCGTCGAACGACAATGGACTGGCGTAATTCCGGGAGAAGCGTCCGTTGCGTGACCTCAGCAAAGCTGTCCTGCGGCCGATCCTGGCCGGCCTCGCCCTAGCAGCCATCGCGTCGGCTGCCGTACATGCTGAGGACAAGAAGCCCGCCGCCGACCCCGCCCTGGCGAACGTGCTCGCTCCGAACGACCCGACCGCCGAGAAGGACGAGAAGCTCCTCGCCCAGGACGCCGCCGTGAAGGTCGAGGACGGCAAGTACTTCGACGCCGAGGGCCACCCGACCTTCCGCGTCACCGGCGCCGGCAAGAAGGTCGACTGGTTCACCTATTCGGGCTACCGCCGCTACCACGCCGAGTGCCACGTCTGCCACGGCCCCGACGGCATGGGCTCGACCTACGCGCCGGCCCTGAAGGACTCGCTCAAGCGCCTGTCCTACGAGGAGTTCATCGGCATCGTCGCCGGCGGCAAGCAGGAGGTCAGCGCCAGCCAGCAGCAGGTGATGCCGGCCTTCGGCGACAACAAGAACGTCATGTGCTACGCCGACGACCTCTACGTCTACCTCAAGGCGCGCGCCGCCGGCGCCGTCGGCCGGGTGCGGCCGGGCGACCGCGAGGACAAGCCCGAGGCGGTCAAGAAGTCCGAGAAGGAGTGCCTGGGCGGCTGATGACCGGCATCAGGCTCCGCGCGCTGACCCTCGGTCTCGCGCTGCTCGCCGCCGCCGCCGGGGCGTGTCCGGCCCCGGCGCAGCACCTGCCGGACCTCGTCACCACCGATGCGCTCCGGGTCTGCGCCGATCCGGCCAACATGCCGTTCTCGTCGCGCAGGGCGGACGGGTTCGAGGCCCGGATCGCCGCGATCCTCGCCGACGAACTGAAGGTGAAGCCGCGCACCTACTGGCTGACGCAAGGCCCCGGCTTCGTGCGCAACACCCTCGGCGCCGGCCTGTGCGACGTCGTCATCGGCTCGGCCTTCGGCTCCGAGCAGGTCCAGAACACCAATCCGTACTACCGCTCGGCCTACGTGCTGGTGACCCGCGGCGGCGACCTCGCCGGGATCGCCCGCCTCGACGACCCGCGGCTGAAGGGCCGCCGCATCGGCGTCGTCGCCGGCACGCCGCCGGTGAACCGGATGGGGCAGGTCGGCCTCGTCGGCACCATGCGGGCCTACGCGCCCTACCACTTCGACCGCGACCGGCCGCAGGAGACCGTGGCGGCGGAGATCGTCGCCGACCTCGCCGCCGGCAAGCTCGACGCGGCTCTGCTGTGGGGACCGGCCGCCGGCTGGCTCGCCCGCCGGAGCGGGGTCGCGATGGAGGTGATCCCGCTGCTCCAGGAGCCCGACCGGCCGTCGATGACCTACCGCATCGCCATGGCGGTGCGGCCGAACGAGAACGACTGGAAGCGCATCCTCAACACCGCCCTGCGCAAGCGCAGGGCCGAGATCGAGGCGGTGCTGCGCGACTACGCCGTGCCGCTCCTCGACGAGGAGGAGAATCGGCTCCTGCCGGCGGGAGGCAAGCCGTGAGGCGGGGCCTCGTCGTTCTCCTGCTCCTCGCCGCCGGCCTCGCCCGCGCCGGGGAGGCCCCGCCGGAGCCTCCCGGCTACCGCACCGAGGGCTACCGCGCCCCGACCCCGGCCACGCTCCGGGGCGCCCGGGTGGTGACCACCGCCGAGGCCGAGGCGCTGTGGCGCGCCGGCACGCCGTTCATCGACGTGCTGCCGCTGCCGCCGCGCCCGGCCGCGCTCCCCGCCGGCACGATCTGGCGCGACCCGCCGCGCGACAGCATCCCGGGGGCGCGCTGGCTCGCCAATACCGGCTTCGGCGCCCTGGCGCCGGAGACCGACGCCTATCTCCAGCGCGAACTCGACGCCGCGACGAAGGGCGACCGGGCGCGCCCGGTGGTGTTCTTCTGCCAGCGCCAGTGCTGGATGTCGTGGAACGCCGCCAAGCGGGCACTCGCCCACGGCTACGTCGCCGTCCACTGGTATCCCGACGGCACCGACGGCTGGGCCGAGGCCGGGCTGCCCCTGGAGCGGGCCGGGCCGGTGGCGCCGTGAGCCGGTCCCGCAGGGGCGGTCACCGGTTCTGCGACAACGACCTGCGGCACCCCGGGACTTCGCCTGGGCACAGCGTGGGCCTGCCCGCGAGACACGACGGCGTCCGGCGAGCGCAGCGTGGCCGGAGCAGGATCCTCCGTGTGGATCCGTGTTCGACCGCCGGCCGAGACGCCATCCGGACGACGCCTCCCGGATGGCGTCCGACGAGCCCGCGCGGTGCAGCATCCCGCTCCACGCGGAGCCGGAGGCTGCACCGCCAGCGATGGTGGAACTCCGGCGCCCGCCGGGATCGTCATACGGTTTCTGATCGATCGCTCGGCGACTGCGTTGCAGTCGCGTTCGCGATGCAGGAACCGGCTTCGCTCACGTGCCGCCGTACGATACGGTTTTTGAACTCATCGTTCAAAAACCGTATCGTACGGCGGCACGACACCGCCCGGCCCCGGGCGGGCTCATGAACCGACCGGGCGGGCCCGCCGCGCAGGACCAATGACCGACACCCTCCCATTCCTCGCCGGCGGCGGCGAGGCCGCCCGCCTGATCCGTGTCCGCGACTGGTCCGGCCATCCGCTCGGTCCCCCCGAGGGCTGGCCCGAATCGCTGCGCACCGCGCTGAGCCTCGTGCTGAACTCGCCCGAGAGCATGATCCTGGCCTGGGGGCCGGACCTGCACTTCTTCTTCAACGAGACCTACTTCCCTCTGCTCGGCCCGCGCCTGTCCTGGGCGATGGGCGAGCGCTTCGACCGGGTCTGGGCCGACGGCTGGGAGCAGGCCAAGCCGATCATCGACGACGCGCTCGCCGGCCGCAGCCGGCGCTTCGACGACCTGCCGTGGCGGCTCGCGACCGACCGGGGCGAGGCCGCGACGTGGTGGACCTTCTCGTATTCGCGGGTGCTCGACGGCGAGGGGCGCGTCTCCGGCCTGTTCATCCTCACCAACGAGACGACCGAGCAGGTGCGCGCGACGCGGCGGCTGCGGGAGAGCGAGGCGATCGCCCGCGAGAACGTCGAGCGGGTCCAGCTCGCCCTCGCGGCCGGTGCGATCATCGGCACGTGGCTGTGGGACCTGCCGAGCGACCGTTTCACAGTGGACGAGGCGTTCGCCCGCAATTTCGGCCTCGATCCGGCGCTCGGCCGCGAGGGTCTGAGCCTCGAACAGGTCGTCGCGACCGTCCACCCCGACGACAAGCCCGGGCTGGCCGAGGCGATCAACCGCGTGGTCGCCCGCGGCGGCGCCTACGCCCACCAGTACCGGGTGCGGCGCGCCGACGGGCGCTACTACTGGATCGAGGCCAACGGCCGGGTCGACCACGCGCCGGACGGCACGCCCCTGAGCTTCCCCGGCGTGCTCATCGACGTCGACGAGCGGCGCGCCGTGGAGGCGGAGCGCGACCGCGCCACCGCGATGCTGCGCGCCCTCGCCGAGACCCTGGAGCAGCGCGTCGCCGAGCGGACCGCCGACCTGATGCAGGCGGAGGAGGCGTTGCGCCAGTCGCAGAAGATGGAGGCGGTGGGCCAGCTCACCGGCGGGCTCGCCCACGACTTCAACAACCTGCTCGCCGGCATCACCGGCTCGCTGGAACTGATGCAGACGCGGATCGGCCAGGGCCGGCTCAAGGACGTCGACCGCTACATCAACGCCGCCCAGGGCGCTGCCCGGCGCGCGTCGTCGCTCACCCACCGCCTGCTCGCCTTCTCGCGCCGCCAGACCCTCGACCCGCGGCCGACGGACGTCAACCAGCTCGTCGCCGGGATGGAGGACCTGATCCGCCGCACCGTCGGACCGGCGATCCGGATCGAGGTCGTCGGAGAGCCCGGCCTGTGGACGGCGCTGGTCGATCCGCCGCAGCTCGAGAACGCTCTGCTGAACCTGTGCCTCAACGCCCGCGACGCGATGCCCGACGGCGGACGCATCACGGTCGAGACCGCCAACCGCTGGCTCGACGCCGCCGCCGCCCGCGCGAACGACATTCCGCCGGGCCGGTACCTGTCGCTGTGCGTCTCGGATACCGGCACCGGGATGAGTCCGGAGGTGGCGGCGCGCGCCTTCGACCCGTTCTTCACCACCAAGCCGACCGGCCAGGGCACCGGGCTGGGCCTGTCGATGATCTACGGCTTCGCCCAGCAGTCGGGCGGGCAGGTGCGGATCGACTCGACGCCCGGCCGGGGCACGACGGTCTGCCTCTCCCTGCCGCGCCACGACGGCGCCCCGGAGGAGGCCGATGCGCACGCCTCCCTGGTGGATGCCCCGCGGGCCGAGCAGGGCGAGACGGTGCTGGTGGTCGACGACGAGCCGACGGTGCGGATGCTGGTCACCGAGGTGCTGGAAGACCTTGGCTACACCGCCATCGAGGCGGCCGACGCCGCCGCCGGGCTGAAGGTGCTTCAATCGGACGTGCGCATCGACCTGCTCATCAGTGACGTCGGCCTGCCCGGCGGCATGAACGGCCGCCAGATGGCCGATGCCGGCCGCGCGTCGCGCCCGGGCCTGAAGGTGCTGTTCATCACCGGCTACGCCGAGACCGCGGCGGTCGGCAACGGGCTGCTGGAGCCGGGCATGGCGGTCCTGACCAAGCCGTTCGTGATCGAGACCCTCGGCCTGAGGATCCGCGAGATGATCGCCCGGGGGTGAGCATCCGGCCGGGCGGGGTAGGGGTGTGATACGGTTTCCTGATGATTAGTTCAGCTCGGCAGTGGCCCTCTGGTCGGGGTCGTCAATGGCCACGCTGAACGGATCAAGTGAAAACCGTATGACCTGCCGAGAGATCGTCGCGGCGACGCGGTGAGCGGCAGTGGGATTGGTCTGGGCGATACAGTCCATGGTTTGCTCGATGTCTGCGAGCGCGGCCGGGGTCCAGACGATGCGCATCACGTCGGGCGGTACTTGTTGAAGACCCGCTCGACCTCGGCCGGACTGGCGAACTCACCCCGGTCCGCTTGCGCTGTCCCGATCTCGATCTTGTCGAGAAACCGCTCCTGCCATTCGAGCGAATGGCCGTGCTCGAGGGCGTCGGCGACGATGTCGGCCGGCGAGCGGTGAGAGCGTGCCACGACCGAATCGACGCGCGCCTGCGGTTCCGGAGCGATCTTGAGTACGTCCGCTATCCCTATCGCTCCGCGGTTCCATGATGCGATCGGGCGGCACGCCGACCGTCCGGACCTCCTGAGCCTATCACGAATCCCGCCCCGCGGATGCGAGCCGGCGCAACTGCTTGAGGGCGAGCGCGTGGCCGGCATCGAGGTCGAGCGGGCCGGCGAAGCCGCCGTCGCGGTCGAACATGTAGACCATCAGGGTGTGTTCGAGGGTGTAGTCGCCCCCCGGCAGCGGCACCCTGCGGGCGGTCGCCCGGTAGGCGCGGGCGACCTCGGCGATCTCCTCGGGCGTGCCGGTGAGTCCGGTGAGCCGGTCGCTGAACGCGGCCATGTACTCGCGCATCAGGCCCGGGGTGTCGCGCTCCGGATCGAGGGTGATGTAGTAGGCCCGGATGTCGCCGCCCTGCTTCCCGTACTCGTCGAGCAGGTTGCCGAGATCGGCGAGCGTCGTCGGGCAGACGTTCGGGCACTGGGTGAAGCCGAAGAACACGAGATGGGGCCGACCGCGCAGGGTGGCGGAATCGAGCACGCCGCCCTTCGACGAGTGCAGCCGGAACGGGCCGCCGACCACCGAGACCGCCGGCGGCTTGCCGCCCCGCGGCAGCAGGGCGACCGTGGTCCCGACGATGCCGGCGAGCGCGAGGGCGAACAGCCCGATGACCAGCAGGCCGGACCGCTTCGGGCCGGGCCGGGGCTCAGTGCCCATGATGGTGCCCGGAATGTCCACCCTCCGGGGCCTTGGAGGCGATGCCGCTCACCGTGAACTCGACCGGGATCGTCCCGGCCTTCTCGAACGACAGCGTGCCCTTGACGGTCTCGCCCTGCTTGAGCGGAGCCTTCAGGTCCATGAACATGAGGTGGTTGCCGCCGGGCGACAGGGTGACGGTCTCGCCGGGGCGCACCTCGACCCCGTTGGGGAGCGGGGCCATCTTCATCACGCCGCCCTCGGTCGACATCGTGTGCAGCTCGACCCGGCCGGCGCGGTCGAACGACCCGCCGGTGAGGCGGTCGGGGGTCGGGCCGGCATTGGTGATCGTGACGTAGCCGGCCGCGACCTTGGCGCCGCCGGGCGTGGCCCGCGACCACGGCTGCCCGAGCTTGAGGGTGTCGGCCTGGGCCAGGGCGGGCCCCGCCGCGCCGAGGACGAGGGCCAGGACGACGGCAGAGGCGAGGGCCGGCAGGGTGCGAGGGGTCATGGAGGCAGCTCCGTAGGTCGTGAAGGCGGGTCGCCCGCCCGGGCCTAACGGCTCCCGCCTAAGGTCGATCCTCCCTCAGGGTCAATGCGGCACGGGCGATCACCCAGGGCAATCGCTTCAGAGCGATTGCCCTGGGTGATCGCCGGGCGGGGGCCGGCGTCTAAGCCGGCACCGGCGTCCTACGCCGGCACGATGCCGTCCCGGTCGAGCCGGGCCAGGATCGCGCCGACGGGCTCGCCGCCGAGGACGAGGCCGGGGGCGATCTCGGCCAGCGGCACCAGCACGAAGGCGCGCTCGCGCAGGAACCGGTGCGGCAGAACCAGCCGCTCGTCGTCCACCGCCGCCCCGGCATAGTGCAGCACGTCGATGTCGATGAGGCGCGGTCCCCAGCGGCGCTCGCGCACCCGGCCGAGGCGGGTCTCGACGGCGAGGCAGGCCTCCAGCAGCGCGTGCGGCGTCAGGGTGGTGTCGACGGCGAGCGCGCCGTTGAGGAAGAAGTCCTGGTCGGTGTCGCCCCAGGGCGGGGTGCGGTAGTCGCGCGAGCGCGCCGCCAGCGTCAGTCCCGGCACGGCGCCGAGTTCCGCCACCGCCCGGTCGAGCATCGCGGCCTTGTCGCCGAGATTGCTGCCGAGGCCGAGATAGGCCCGGGTCATCGCGTCCTCGTGATCTCGACCGCGATCCCGTCGAGGACGTGCGGCACCGGGGCGGAGGGCTTGTCGACCCGCACGGTGATCGCCTCCAGCACCGGGTGGGCGGCGAGCGCCTCGGCCGCGATGGTCTCGGCCAGCGCCTCGATCAGCCGGAAGCGCCGCCCGGTGGCGATCCGCACCGCGAGGTCGGCGAGGTCGGCGTAGCTCACCGTTGCGTCGATCGCGTCGCTGCGCCCGGCCTCGCGCAGGTCGAGGCGGGCCTCCAGGGAGAGGTAGAAGCGCTGGCCGAGGCGCTCCTCCTCGGGCAGCAGGCCGTGATGGGCGAAGACCGCGAGGCGCTGGATCAGGATGCGGTCGGCCATCAGGCGCCCCGGCGCAGGATGGCGTCGACGACCTGGCACGCCTCGACATGCGGGCGCACGTCGTGGACGCGCACGATGTCGGCGCCGAGCGTCGCGGCGGCGACGTGGGCCGCGACCGAGCCGAACAGCCGGTCCTTCGGCGCGGTCGCGGCGTTGTGCAGGCGCCCGAGCAGGGACTTTCGCGAGACGCCGACGAGGAGCGGGAAGCCGAGCGCCCGCAGCTCCGGCAGCCGCCGCAGGGCGTCGAGATGCTGTTCCCAACTCTTGCCGAAGCCGATGCCGGGATCGAGCACGATGTCGCCTTCCGGGATGCCGGCCCGGCGGGCGATGGTCAGCGAGCGCTCGAAGAACCGGCGCATCTCGTCGAGGATGTCGAGGCTCGCGTCCACGCTCTCGCGGTTGTGCATCACGATCACCGGGGCGCCGTGTGCGGCGGCGACCGCGGCGATGTCGGGCTCGCGCTGGAGGCCCCAGACGTCGTTGACGATCCGCGCCCCGGCCTTGAGGGCGGCCTCGGCGGTGGATGCCTTGTAGGTGTCGATCGAGATCGGGACGGCGAGCGAGGGGCCGAGTGCGGCGATCGCCGGCACGACCCGGGCCTGCTCCTCCTCGGCCGGGACCGGAGTGTGGCCGGGCCGGGTCGATTCGCCGCCGACGTCGAGGATGGCGGCGCCCTCCGCCACCAGGGCGCTCGCCTGGGCGCGGGCGGCGTCGAGGTCCTGGAACCGGCCGCCATCCGAGAACGAGTCCGGGGTGACGTTGAGGATGCCCATCACCAGGGTGCGGCGCCCGAGATCCGGCAGCAGGGTGGAGAGGGCGGGGGGCGGCGTCACGGCGGGCCTCGTGCGGGATGTCATCCGCGACCGGCTTAATGCCGATGGCGGGAGCGGCGCAACGGGACGGGGCTACGGCTTTTCGGCAAGGCGCACGATCTCCCTGATCGCGTTGATCTTTTTCCCGGAGTGCGAGAGTCGCCCCGGCTGGCGCCGCCCCACGATCGCACCTATGATCCCGCGCTCGACGCCGGCGCGAGACCGGCCCCGAGCGCGAGAGGAAGCCCCGATGAGGACACAAGCCGGACTCCTGGCCGCCGGCCTCGCGCTGATCGCCACCGCGGCCCCCGCGCCGGCGCAGGACGAGGCCCGGCCGGAGGCGACCTGGGGCGAACTGAAGGGCAGCATCGCCGGCGAGCGCCCGCTCGCCGACGGGGCCGGCGTGGTGAGCCTGGAGGCGCCCAAACGCGCCGAGGACGCGGCGATCGTGCCGGTCACGGTGCGGATCGCGCTGCCCGAGGGCGATCCCCGGCGGGTGAGGGCGGTGACGCTGGTGGTGGACGAGAACCCCTCGCCAGTGGTCGGCACGATCACGTTCCCGCAGGGCCGTCACCGCTTCGACCTCTCGACCCGGATCCGGGTCAATTCCTATTCCTACGTCCGCGCGATCGCCGAGACCGAGGACGGCGCCCTCTACATGACCAGGGCCTACGTCAAGGCGGCGGGCGGCTGCTCGGCCCCGGCGGTGAAGGACCCGGCCGAGGCGAAGGCCAATCTCGGCCAGATGCGCCTGCGCACCTTCGCGGAGCGCGGCGAGGCGCAGGTGCAGGTCCGCCACCCGAACTATTCCGGCCTGCAGATGGATCAGATCACCCGGCTCTACACCCCGGCCTGGTTCGTCGAGAGCCTCAGCGTGCGCCAGGGCGACACGCCGCTCTTCACCATGAGCGGCGGCATCTCGCTCAGCGAGGACCCGACCTTCCGGTTCTCCTATGCCGGCAACGGCGCCCCGGTGACGGTGGCGGCGAAGGATACCGAGGGCCGCAGCTTCACCCGGACCTTCCCGGCGGGCGGGGGGAGCTGAGTCCGGGCTCCGATCCCGATCAGGCGAACCGTCGCGGCCGCAGATGCGTGCCGGCATAGAGCGCACCGACCGGGCAGGACAAGCCGAAGGCCGGCAGCGTGAGATCGGCCTCCGGATCGCGGAGCGTCCGGCGGGTCCAGCCCTCCGGCCCACGCAGCCATGCGGCGACCTCGATGCGCCGCTGCTCGACCACCAGCACGGTCTCGCAGGCGGCATGCGCCCGGTAGAGCCGGGTCTTGGCGTCGATCCAGGGCAGGCCGCCGGCCAGCACCGGCTCGTCGTCGGTACCGGACACCACCTCGGCCAGCAGGTAGCTCCGGCCAATGAACCGGCGGCCCGGCGCCGGATCGTAATCAATCACCGCGACATCGGGCTCGGGCCGGTAGGCGGCCCCGAATCCGAGCTCCGCGAGGGCCCGTGCATCGAGCCCGAGTTCGACGCCGGGCCGCTGCACCGCCTCGCGACCGGGATCGTACCCCTCCAGTGCGTCGTTGAGCAGGCGCTCCAGGTTGCTGGCGATCCGGTTGTGATCGATCAGCGGGGGCGTCATCATGACCGGCGCTCCATCGATCAGTTCCCAGCGCTCCTCGTCCGGGCGTGCATCCTGGAAGGCTCGGAACGCGGCGGGCGACAGAAAGCGGCTCTCCATCGTCGTCTCCTCGCGATGCCGGTCGCTTCGCCCCGGCCGACGCTTCGCGCGTGCCGGAAGAGTGGACGGACTCGTCGGCCGCCGCAACGGCATCCCGTTCGCGGCTGCTTCAATCGGCGACCGGAACCTCGTAGGTCGCCCCCGTCGTCCCGACCGGGTAGACCGACGCGGAGGCGCGGCCCTCGACCGACAGGACCCGGCCGCCGGGCAGCGCCCGGATGAAGTCGCGGGCGAAGCGGTCGAGCCGCCCCCACCGGCCGAGCCGTTCCAGATCCGCCCGCGTCGCCATCGTGGCGGTGACGGCGGTGCAGGGCTCGTTCCAGATCAGGTCCTCGGCCGCTCGGCCGGCATAGACGAAGCGGATTTCGCAGACGGGTGCCCCGCGCCGGATCCGGTCGGCCTTGCCGAGGATGCGCGATCCCGCGCCCCCGGCCGCCACGGGCCCCGCCGCCGGGACGGACAGGATCACGGCGAGGCCGGCCGCAGCGAGCGTCCGGATCGCGGGTGATGCGATCATCGCTCCCGCTCCGGGCACGCGGGCGTCAGCGCCCGTTGGCGCTGTGGCGGTAGCACAGGATCTCCGCCTCGGCCTGGGCGCGGCGCAATTCGGCGACCTTGTCGTCGAACAGCCTGGTCGAGCGGAACTCGTTCGAGCGCTGGCCGATGCCCTGGCGCATCGACAGGATCGTCGAGGCCTGGACGTACTTGTCGTAAGGCAGGACCGCCGCGATGGCGTCGATCGAGCAGGCGCACTTGGTCAGGGCCTCGCGGGTCTGGCCGTTCGCCGCCATGCAGCCGAACACGTAGTCGGCCCGCGCCTCGGTCGGATAGTCGTTGTCGTCGGCCGCCGCGGGCGCGGCGAGCGCGACGGCGAGCGCCAGGGCCGCCGCCGCCGGGCGCTCAACCAAGGCTCGGCTCATAGGTCAGGGTCTCCTCCAGGAGCTTGCCGCCCTGCGGGTCGATCGCCCGGGCGGTGACCGACACGATCGCGCCCGGCACGGCGGGCGAGACCACGAAGGTGTAGGTGAGGGCGTCGAAGCCGCGCAGCCGGTCGCGGATCGGGTCGCCGTCCAGCGGCCGGATCTCGACGCGCCAGCCGGGGGCGGTGACGCCGTTCACCGTCACCTCGGTCGGGGCCACCGTGGCGCCCTCGCGCAGGGCCTTGCGGATCGCGTTCTTGAGGTAGCGCGGATTGCCCTTCAGCACCTTGGCGAGGTCGAGGACGTGGTGCTCCAGGAAGGTGCCGATCACCGGGTTGCCGGACATGTCCTCGAAATGCGCGGTCGGCAGGCGGCGCGCGCCGGTGAAGGTCTGGACCGTCAGGGTGCGGGTGTCGGGGCCCTTGCCCGGCTCGACGCGGGCCTGGATCCTGTCCTCCACCGGCGGCCCGAACGGGCTGCCCTCGATGCCGCTGAACAGGCTGTAGCGGTAGGACAGGGTCGTGCCCGGCGCGGCGTTGCGGAGCTGGTTGGAGTCGAACAGCAGGTCGGCGGCGACTGGAGCCGCCCGGGGCGCGTCCGGCCTCGGCGCCGCCTCCTGCGCCTGGACGGCCGGACCGGCGAGGGCGGCGAGCAGCACGGCGACGGTGACGGCTCTCACGAGGCGGCTCCCTCCGGGATCGGCGCGGCGGGCGCACCGCCGATGGTGCGGTACCGGTAGTCCGGCGCGGTCTCGATCGCCGATTCGGCGACCGCGAGGGCCTGGACCCGGGCGTGGAGCGGCGAGAGCGAGCAGGCCGGGTCGGTGGCGGCGGCGTCGCCGGCCAGCGCCAGCGCCTGACAGCGGCAGCCGCCCCAGTCGGTCTCGCGCCGGTCGCAGGAGCGGCACGGCTCCTTCATCCAGGCGGTGCCGCGATAGGCGGCGAAGGCGGGCGACCGCGCCCAGATCTCGGCGAGCGAACGATCCTGGACGTGCCAGAACTCCAGGCCCGGAATCGTCTCGGCGGCGTGGCAGGGCAGGACCTTGCCGGTCGGCGTCACGTTCATAAGCCGCCGGCCCCAGCCACCGGCGCAGGCCTTCGGGTACCTGGCGTAGTAGTCCGGCACCACGAGGTCGATGACGAGCCGGCCCTTGAGGCGGGCCCGCGCCTCCTCGACCACCCGGATCGAGCGGTCGACCTCGGGCTTGGCCGGCATCAGCGCGGCGCGGTTGACGTAGGCCCAGCCGTAATACTGGGTGTGGGCGACCTCCAGCCGCTTGGCGCCGAGCTGCACCGCCAGATCGATGATCGCCGGCACCTCGTCGATGTTGCCGCGGTGGATCACCGCGTTGAGGGTCAGCGGCAGGCCCAGAGCCGTCACCCGCTCGGCGAAGGCGAATTTCTGCGGCTGCGCGTTCCTCAAGCCCCCGATGCGCTCGGCATTGGCCGCCTCCGCCGCCTGGATCGAGAGCTGGACGTGGTCGAGGCCGGCCTCGGACAGGGCGTCGAGCTTGGGCAGCGCGCCGCCGACCCCGGAGGTGATGAGGTTCGAGTACAGGCCGAGGCGGGCGCAGGCCGCGGTGATCGCCACGATGTCCTGGCGCGCCGTCGGCTCGCCGCCGGAGAGGTGGACGTGCAGCACGCCGAGGGCGGCGGCCTCGGTCAGCACCCGCTCCCAGGTCGCGGTGTCGAGTTCGGCCGAGCGCCTGTCGAGTTCGAGCGGGTTCGAGCAGTAGGGACAGCGCAGCGGGCAGCGATGGGTCAGCTCGGCGAGGAGACCGATCGGGGCCGGGAGCGCGGGCGTGACGGCGTTCATCGTGACGGCGTTCATCGTGACGGCGTTCATGGCGACAACTCCCCTCAGGCCGGGGGCGGAGGGTCCTGCGGCGAACCGGCGTCCAGCACCCGCTTCTCCCGCAGCCCGTTCAGCATGACGATGACGTCGGGCTCGATGACGCTGCGGTCGGCCTCGTAGGTCTGCGACAGCGCGTCGGCGATCGCCCGGATCGACCGGGTTCCGTCGACGAGCGTCAGCACCGCGACCGCGTTCCGGTCGAGGTCGAAGGTGCGTTCGGGGGCGAGCAGGACGTGGGCGTTGCGCACCGCGTCGAAGCGCATCCGCACGCCGCGCGGCAGGCGCGGCACGTCGTCGGGGGTCAGGCTCACGCCGCGCCTCCCGCCAGTCCCTCGCCGGGGCGCCAGGCGTCCGGCGGGATCATTCCGGGCGCCACGTAGGCGAAGTACAGCGCGTCGAGCTGGGTCCACAGCACGCTGCACTTGAAGCGCAGGGCGTCGAGCGCCTGCCGCTGCAGCTCCGGCGTGGTGGCGTGGCGCCTGACGTAGTCGAGGGCGAAGTCGGCGTCGCGGGGCGCCTGGGTCAGGCGCTTGTCGAAATAGGCCAGCGTCTCCCTGGTGATGAAGTCGTAGTTCTTCAGCATGCCGGCGACGCGCTCGGAGATGATGGTCGGCGAGAACATCTCGGTGAGCGAGGAGGCGATGGCTTCGAGCAGGCTGCGCTCGGCGACGAAATGGACGTAGGCCTCGACCGAGAACCGCGTCGCCGCCAGGATGCCGCGGGTCGAGAGCACGTAGCCGCGGTCGAACCCGACCCCCTCGGCGAGCTTGAGCCAGCGCTCGATGCCACCGTCGCCCTCGTGGTCGCCGTCGTGGTCGACGATGCGCTGGCGCCAGATCCGGCGCAGTCGCGCATCCGGCATCCGGGCGAGCACGGCGGCATCCTTCACCGGGATCATCGCCTGATAGTAGTAGCGGTTGAGCGCCCAGGCCCGGACCTGATCCTTGTCGAGCCTGCCGTCGTGCAGCAGGCGGTGGAACGGATGCAGGTTGTGGTAGCGCCGCGCGCCGATGTCGCGCAGGGCCGCCTCCAGCGCCTCGGGAGAGAGCAGGGCGTCGTCCAGGGCCTTCGGGAGTGCCTGGGCCTGAGGGAATGGCAGGGCGGCGTGCATGGCGCGGGCCTCGGCAGCGTTTCCGTTGGTTGTTGCCGGGCGCCGGGTCGCGGGTCCGGGGGGTTCGACGTGGCGCCTGGGGCCGCAGCGGTCAAGGGCGACCAAAGCAGGGCGATCGCTCCGAAGCGATGGCCCTGGCGACCAAGGACCGTCACAGTTCGAGGGCCAGCCCGTCATGGGCGACGGTCCAGCCCTCGGCCTCGACGGCGCGGCGGGCGTCGGAGCCCTCGACCAGCACCGGGTTGGTGTTGTTGACGTGGACGAACACCCGCCGGCCGAGAGGCAGGCCGGCGAAACCGGCGATCGACCCGCCCGGCCCGGCCATCGGCACGTGCCCCATGCGCCAGCCGGTCTTGGTGCCGACGCCGGCGCGGATCATGTCGTCGTCGTGCAGCACGGTGCCGTCGAACAGCAGCGCGTCGGCGCCCGCGAGGCGGGCCTTGAGGTCGTCGGTGACGCGGGCGCAGCCCGGCACGTAGGCGAGGCGCCGCCCGCCGGCCTCGATCATCGCGCCGACGGTGGTCTCGGTCTCGGCGCCGATCTCCGGCGTGCCGTCCTCGAGCCACAGCGGCACCTTGCCGGGCACCGCGAACAGGGTCACCGACAGCCCCGGCAGGGGCGCGAAGCTCCGGCCGGGCGCGATCTCGCGGCGGGCGACGATTCCCTCGGCCATGACGTCGAAGACGCGGTTGCCGGACAGCGAGGCGAGGATCCCGGCGGTGGCGTAGAGGTCGAGGGGCTGGCCCTCGCGCAGGGTCAGCAGCCCCGCGACGTGGTCGACGTCGCCGTTGGTGAGCAGCACCGACCGGACCGGCGAGTGGCGCAGCCCCTCGCGCGGATGCAGGGCGGGCGTCGAGACGATCTGCTGGCGCACGTCCGGCGAGGCGTTGACCAGGAGCCATTCGTCGCCGTCCGGCGACACCGCGAGACTCGACTGGGTCCGGGGCCGGACACGGGCGTCACCCGCCCAGGCCATGGCGCAGATCGCGCAGCGGCAGTTCCATTGCGGCACGCCGCCGCCCGCCGCGGAGCCGAGGATGATCGCGCGCATCGTCCGACCTCACCCCGGCGAGCCGCCCTTGACGAAAGGAGTCGATCGCGATGGACTCGCAGGTGGTGATTTCCATGCCGACGCGGCTCCCGGCCGCGGGCATCGGCCAAGTGCCGGCAGCCCCCGAAGGGGAGCCCGGCGTCACTCCGCCAGCCCATGCGGCCGATGCCGGACCGGCCACCGCTTCAGCGGCGGACACGAGGCGGGAGCAAGACCCGGGCAGGGTCGCCCCCCCCCTCGCCGACCCCGACCCGGGGAGGCGATCCGGCATCCGCGACGCCGGCGCCATCCGCGGAACCCTCACGGGGAGGGCCGCCCCTCAGTTGAAGGGATCGATCTCGGCAGACTCGTAGCTGGTGACTTCCATGCCGACGCAGACTTCGGCGACGACGGGCATCGACCACTTCATGGCGTTTCTCCTGGGCTGCCACGACCTTCATAAGAAGATCATAAGATGTTGGGATGACAGCATTTTCTGTCACCCGGGAAATATCGGCAATCCGTTCCCCGGGCGCAAGGGGTATTTTGCCGGACGGCCGGTGCGGGGCGGGGCGGGCCCTTGCACAAGTGGACTTATTGTGCAGATGCCATCTGCACTTAGAACGATTGAATTGGGCGCAAAATTTTTGGCGATGGGGCTGGAGTGCCTCATGCGAAGAGCGTGGCGAGACGGGCGAGCACGTCGTCCATGATGAGGTCCGGCACGCTCTCCAACCGGCGACCGCGGCGCGCGCCGAGGTCCAGGGCTCGCGGTTGGTCGCAGCGGATCACTCCGGTGGTGCGCGTGCCGGCCCCGTCGAGGGACACCGCGAAACCCGCCATCCGGGTGAATTTGCCGCCGCTCGCGACCGGCAGAACGATCGGCACCCTGGTCAGCCTGTTGAACGGACCGGGCGACACGAGGAGGACGGGCCGGGTGCCCTGCCGCTCGCGGCCGGATGCGGGATCGAGCGAGACGCGATAGATGTCACCGCGCTCCATCACAGCAACTCGTCACCGGCCGGCGCGGCCTCCAGCCATTCGCCGTCGCCGGGATCCGGATCAGCCGCCGGATCGCATTGGGCGAGCAGGTCGTCGAGCGTGTAGCGGGGCCCGAGTTCGGGCTCGACCACCAGCCGGCCGCCATCGACCGCGAGGCCGACCCTGGCTCCGGCCTCGAGCTTCAGAACGTCGAGGAGCGCGGGCGGAACCGACAGCATGACCGAACCGCCGACCTTGCGCAGACGGGTCGTGAACATCGCGGCACCTCAAGTTATACCTCGATATAACTTCCAGTGCGCGGACCTTCAAGACAGGCGGCTCTCAGTGCCTCACCCCGCCCTCGCGCAGGTCGAGCATGAAGCCGCGGCCGCGCACGGTGACGATGATCGGGCCGCCGGACTGGGTGATGTCGGCGAGCTTGGTGCGCAGGTAGCCGACGTAGACGTCGACGACGTTGAGGGAGAGGCCGCCCTGGCTCGCCCAGAGCCGGTCGAAGATCTCGGTGCGGGCGACCGGCCGGCCGACCTGCTCCATCAGCACGCCGAGCAGCTCGGCCTCGCGCTGGGTGAGGCGGGCCGCGACCTCGCCGTGCCGGACCTGCCGCGTCGCGAGGTCGAGGGCGAGCCGCCCGGCGGTGACGAGGCTGCGGGCCTCGCCGGACAGGCGGCGGCGCTGGAGCTGGGTGCGCAGCCGGGCGAGCAGTTCGTCGAACGCGAACGGCTTGACGATGTAGTCGTCGGCCCCGGCGGCGAGGCCGTCGACCCGGTCGCCGACCTCGTCCTTGGCGCTGAGGAACAGGATCGGACCGGGATAGCCGCCCTCGCGCAGCGACCGGCAGATGTCGTGGCCCGAGCCGTCCGGCAGCATGATGTCGAGCAGCACCGCCTCCGGCACCCGGTCGCGGGCGGCGGACAGGGCCTCCTCGACGCCGCCCGCGACATCGACCGCGAAGCCCTCGGCGCCGAGGCCGCGGGCCAGCATCGCGCGGATGTCGCCGTCATCCTCGACGACGAGCACGCGCGTCGCCGCGGGTTCGCGCCGGGCGTCGGTGCCCCGTGGCTCGGTCGCTGGGCTCACGCCGCGTCCCTCCCTCATGCGTCGTCCGGCCCGGCGCGGCTCCCCGGCAGGGGCAGGACCAGGGTGACCTGGGCGCCGCGCGCGGTCCGGCCGCCCGATCCCAGGCGTATCGTGCCATCATGGCGTTCCACCACCCAGCGCGCCAGCGCCAATCCGATGCCGAATCCCTGGGCCGGGGAGGGGGCGCCGCCGCGGCGGAAGCGTTCGAACAGGGGGTCGGCCTCGGGCGGGAAACCCGGTCCGTCGTCGCCGACCGTGATCGTGGCGGTGCCCGCGCCGGCGGCCAGGGCGACCGCGACCCGGCTCGCCCCGGTGGCGTGGCGCAGGGCGTTGTCGATCAGGCCCTCGACCACCTGACGCAGCCATTCGGGATCGGCCTCGACCTCGACGTCCGCTCCGCCGGGAGAGAGGTCGAGGGCGATGCGCCGGCGCCGGGCCTCCGGCAGGCAGTTCTCGACCGCCTCGGCCAGGATTCCGGCGAGGCCGACCGGACGGCGCTCCAGCTCGATCTGGCCGGATTCAGAGCGGGCGATGCGCAGCATGTCGCCGACCCGCCGGTGCAGGCCGAGCGCCCGCTTGCGGATGGTGGCGATCACCGGGCGAAACCCCTCCGGCGTCCCGGGCGACCGGGCGGCGAGGTCGCATTCGCCGAGGATCACCGTGAGGGGCGTGCGCAGTTCGTGGCTCACGTCGGCGAAGAAGCGCCGCCGCGAGCGATCGATCTCCTCGAGCCGGGCGTTGGCCGCCCGCAATTCGGCGGTGGCCCGGGCCACGGTCTCCTCCAGGGCGGCGCGGTCGGCGGCGATCCGGGCCTCGCGCCGCTTGAGCCGCGCCGCCATCCGGTTGAAGCCGGCGACGAGCAGCCCGAGTTCGTCGCGGCTCGCCACCGGCAGGCGGGTGTCGAGCTCGCCGCGGCCGATCGCGGCGGCACCGGCCCGGATGCCGGCGATGCGGCGCAGCAGCGGCCGGGTCAAGCGCCGGTGCAGCAGCAGCAGGAGGGCGAGCGCCAGCGCGGCGGCGGCGAGGGCCGCCGCCTGCAGCCGGCGCGCGAGGGCGCGCATGTCGGCGGCCGACGCCCCGACGGTGCGCCGCTCGGCCTCGACCAGGAAGGTGAGCGGCGGGCCGGTCATCGCCCCGTAGGCGTTCAACGCCCCGCGGATCGCGTCGGTGCGCAGGGCCGCCTCGGGTTCGCGCTGGATCCGCGCCACCTGGCGGTCGAGCATCACCCGGGCGGCGCGCAGGCTCGACAGCGGCCGCGAGCGCGCCGCGTACTGGGTCCGGCCGAGCAGCGCGTCGGTTCCGGCGATGGCCTGCCCGAGGCTCCGGTCGACGGCGTCGAGCGCCCGGTCGACCTCGATCCGGGCGGTGGCGAGGCGTTCGGGCCGTCCCGGCGCGTCGCCCACCGCCTCGATCGCGGCGAGGCCGAACTCGGTCATGCGCCCGGACAGCTCGGCGAGGCGCTCCAGGCGCAACTGGGCATCGAGGGTGGCGTCGAGGGTCCGCTCGGCGGCGTGCAGGGACCAGAACAGCCCGGCTGCCGCGAGCGCGACGAGCGCCGCCGCGCCGCCGATCAGCAGCGCGAGCCGTCCCCTGAGCGATCCCATCCCGATGCCGGTCCCCCCGTCAGCCGGCATCCTGCCACGGGGCGCCCGCGCCGGCGACCCGGGCCTGAGCACCATGCGCCGGAATGGCCACCGTTTCGGATGAGAGATGATGCAGTATCGATATCCTGGGCAGAGATGCCCGGCGCCGCGCTGCTCAGGCGATGCCGTCGAGGCAGCCGAGGCCGGCCAGGGTGGCTCGCACCGCCTCGTCGAGGGGCGTGTGCGGTTCGGCGCCGAGCAGGGCGACGAGGCGGGCATTGTCGAGCCGCACCGGCTCCCGCCAGAGCGGGCGGATCTCCGCCACCTCGCGGGCGAACGGCCAGACCGGCGCGACGAGGCGCAGCAGCGACCAGGGCAGGCGGCGCACCCGCAGGTCCGGGCGACCCAGCACGCGCCGGATCGCCGCGACCATCCGCGTCCCGTCCCGATCCCAGTGCCCGTCCATGTGGACGCGGCAGAACGGCTCCAGGGCGTCGCCCGCCGCGACGAGGCGCACCATCGTCTCGGCGACGTCGGGCAGGTAGGCCCATTGGTGCCCGACGCCCGGCGTCCCGGGATTCCTCACCGTCCCGACCGGGCGGCCCGGGCGGACCATCAGCCCGGAGAACCAGCTGTTGCGGCCGGTGCCGGGGCCGAAATAGTCGCCGGCCCGCACGATCAGCACCCGGGTCCCGGCCGCGGCCGCCGCTTCGAGGCGCCGCTCCATTGCGACCCGGACACGCCCCTTGACGGTGAGCGGGTTCTGGGGGGCGCCCTCGGCGATGCGCGGCCGCGCGTCCGGACCGTAATTGTAGACCGTGCCGGGCACGAGGAGGCGGGCGCCTGCTTCGCGGGCCGCTGCGAGCGTGGAGTCGAGCATCGGCAGCACCAGCCGGTCCCAGTCGCGGTAGCCCGGCGGGTTGACGGCGTGGACGATCAGGCCCGTGCCCTCGGCGGCCCGGGCGACCTCGACCGGCACCATCGCGTCGCCCTGCCTCCAGCCGAGGCCGTCGCCGGCCCGCCGCACCCGCTCCGGGTCGCGGTGGAGCGCCCGCACGCGCCAGCCGTCGCGGAGCAGCCGCCGCGCCACCGCCCCGCCGATCCCGCCCGTCGCCCCGAGCACCAGGGCCGTCCGCTCCGTCGTCATCATCGGTTCTCCATCCGGCGATGACCGGACCATCGCCGGAGGAGGGATCGCCGGGAATTGCCGAGAGGCGTGGAGCGGCTATACGGATCCGCATGGGCGACGGAGAGCCGAGCTGGGACCACTACCGGGCGGCGCTCGCGGTGCTGGAGGAGGGCTCGTTGTCCGGCGCGGCGCGGGCGCTCGGCCTGACCCAGCCGACCCTCGGGCGGCAGGTCGCGGCCCTGGAGCGGGCGCTCGGCGTGACCCTGTTCACCCGCTCGCCCGCCGGCCTGACCCCGACCGCGGCGGCGCTGGCGCTCCGGCCCCATGCCGAGGCCCTGCGCTCGGCGGCCGCCGCCCTGCGGCGGGCGGTGACGGGGGCGGAGGGGCTCGCCGGGACGGTGCGGATCACCGCCTCCGAGGTCGTCGGGGCCGAGGTGCTGCCGCCGCTCCTCGCCCGCCTGCACGCCCGGCACCCGGAGCTGCGGATCGAGCTGGTCCTGTCCGACCGGATGCAGGATCTGCTGCGCCGGGACGCCGACGTCGCGGTGCGGATGGCGTCGCCGGAGCAGGGGGCGCTGCGCGTGCGCCGGGTCGGCAGCGTCCGTCTCGGCCTCTACGCGACGGGCGACTACCTCGCCCGGCGCGGGGTGCCGGAGCGGCCGGAGGACCTCGCCGGGCACAGCCTGATCGGCTTCGACGCCGAGACGCCGTTCCTGCGCGGGATGCTGGCGGCGGCGCCGGCCCTGTCGCGGGAGGGGTTCGCGTGGCGCAGCGACAGCACCCTGGCGCAGCTCGCCGCGGTCAGAGCCGGCTTCGGCATCGGGGCCTGCCACACGGCGCTCGCCGGCCCCGGCCTCGTCCGGGTCGTGCCGGCGATCGTCTGGGAGCTGCCGACCTGGATCGCCATGCACGAGGACCTGCGCCGGCTCGCCCGCTGCCGGGCGGTGTTCGACGCCCTGGCGGAGGGGCTGGCGGCCCATTGCACGGCCAGCCCCTGAACCGCCGGCAGGACGTCAGGCGAAGGAGCGTTCGACCAGTTCCGGCATCAGCCGCCCGCCCCGGTGGCTGCGGCCGGTGCGCAAGGAGGTCACCACCACCTCGGCCGGGCTGAACAGGTGCGAGTCGATGGCGTAGAAGTCGCCGTTGGACCGGGAGAAGATCTCGGCGAAGGGGGCGCCGTGGTCGCGCGAGGTGGCGCTCGGCAGCGCCTCGGCGAGGCCGCCCGCGTCGGCATCGTCGGCCTCGACGAAGAGCTGGACCCGGCCGCCGTAGATGATGGCGTCGTTGGTGCGTCCCATCGCCTGCACGAAGTCCGGATGCGGCGGGCTCAGCGGCGCGGCGCCGATCCCGTCCACGATCGCACCGAGATCGAACCCGACCGCGTGCGCCTTGTGCAGCGCCACCTCCAGCACCCGCGCCACGACCTGGGTCGAGCCGGCGAGGCTCTGGGTCGGGGCGTAGATGAAGGTCACGTCTCCGGGCTGCACGCGGGCGGCCTGCGCTACCTCGGCGACGACGCCGGCCGGCGGCGGGCTGGCGGATTCGAGCACCAGGGCGATCCGGGCCGCCGCGTCGCGGTAGCGCAGCTCCTCGAACAGGGGTTCGCTCGCCGCCGCGGCCCGGCCGGGGCCGGAGCCGAGGGCGAAGAAGTCCGAGCCCTCGCCGCCGGCGAGGCTCCAGCCGGCATACTGGCTGCCGAGGCAGGCGAGCACCGGGTCGGCGGTGTGGACCACCACGGTGGCGGGCCACGCCGCGACCGGCCCGGCCGGGGCGATCGACACCCTGCCGAGGCCGCCGAGGCAGATCTCGGCGATGCGCCGGCCGGCCTCGATCGAGCCGCGGGCGGTGGCGCCGGCATCGACCAGCCGGGCGCCGCCGGGCTCCTGGCGCACCGCGAGGCGCAGGGTGGCGGCGTCGGCGACCAGGGCCTCGACCAGCGGGCCGGCGAGGGCGTTGACGCTCGGGCGGGCGGGGGCGTCGGTCGTCGTGGCGGTCATGGCGTGTCTCCCTGGAGGCTGCGGCCGGTCGGCGCCCGACCCGGTTGGAACGCGCCCGCCCGCGCGAGCAGGGCCCGCACGGACGCGGCCCGCGCACTCAACGCGCGACGGGCCGCGGCGGCGTCGGCGCCGGCCGCCCGCACGGTGCAGACCGGCGCGCCGGCCGGGACGCGGCTGCCGGGGAGCGGCCGGTCGGCGACGCCATCGCGGGGCAGCGGCGGCACCGCCGCGACGGTCCTCGCGGCGTACAGGATCTCGCTCGCCGCCGCCCCGGGCGGGTCCGCGTCGAGCAATGAGAGCCGGCCGAGGGCGGCCTCGACGTGGCGCAGCATCAGCGGCACCGGGCGGCGGTCGAGCACGTCGAGGGTGGCGCCGGGGCGCGGGTTCACCTCGAGCAGCCACCATGCCTCGCCGGCGACGATCAGGTCGGCGCTGGCGAGGCCGCGCAGCCCGGTCTCCGCCACCAGCGCGGCGAGGCCCCGGACGGCCGCGGCGCGGACGGAATCCGGCAGATCGCCGGGGTCGAGGGCGCCGGCATAGCGGAACGGCCGGCGCGGGGAGGGCGCGGTCCATTGCTCGGTGGCGGCGAGAACCTGGACCTCGCGGCCGTCCGCCAGGAACGCGAGGGAGCGCGGCACGCCCGGCACGCGGCGCTGCAGCACGTGGCCCGGCGCCAGCCGGCCGGCCGCGGCGGGGCGGACGTGCCCGCCGCCGGAGGCACCGGCGGCCTTCACCAGCCAGCCCGAGGGATCGCGGAGCGGCGCGAGGCGGATCTCCGGGTGCGGGATGCGGTGGCGGGCGCAGAGGGCGGCGAGGGCGAGGGGGTCCTTCAGCCCGGCGACGCAGGGCGGGCCGGCGCCGAGCAGGCGGTGGCGGCGCGCCAGCGCGGTCATCAGCCCGGGCGACCCCTCGAAGCCGCTGCCGAGCACCAGCCCGATCGGGCGGCGCGCCCCGGCCTCGGCCGCCAGGGCATCGAGCGCGTCGAGCACCGCCCGCCCGCCCGGCCCCGTGCCGAAGCGTCCCGCGACCTGCCGGTAGCCGGCGCTGAGCGCGCGGGTGTCCTCGTCCCCGAACAGGTCGGCGACGTAGGGGCGCAGGCCCGCCCGCCGGGCGGCCTCGGCGAGCGCGCGCCCGGCCTGGGCGGCGATGAGGATCGCGTCGCCCCCGGCTCGCGTCATCCGGCGATCCCGACCGCGAGCCGGCAGGCGCCGCCGGAGTCGAGGGCGAGGGGCGCGCCCGCCGCGAGGAGCCGCCGGGACAGCCCGGCCCCGGTCGGATGCTTGACGTTGCCGAGCGCGCCGACGCCGCAACCGCCCGGCAGCGCCACCACGTCGGCGGGCGCGACATGGGCGCGGGTGGCGACGACCTCGAATCCCGCATCCGTCGCCATGGTCACGCCGAACGGGCTCACGCTCTTGGGCGGGGCGGGCATGTGCGGGATCGGGCGGGCCATGGTTCTCGTCTCCGCCGCCGGCCGGCCCGGTCTACAGACCGCCCGCTCCCGGCACGGTCCTGGGCCCTCGTGGGGGGTGGGGGGCGTCGAGGACGCTCGCGCCCCGGTTGCGCCCGCGGGCGATCAGCACGGTCAGGCCGGGATGGCGCGGCCGCAGATGCGCCACCAGCGCCTCGGCCTCGGCCTGCGACGCCGCGAGGGCGAAGCCGGTCGGCCCCCAGGAACTCTGCCCGAACCCGGCGATGCCGAGGCCCTCGACCTCGGCGAGCGCCGCCGCCACCGCCGCGCTGGCGTAGCGCCCGCCCTGGTAGGGGGCGAAGTAGTCGCCGATCCGGCGCTGGATCTCGCCGATGCCGCGCCCGAAGCGGTCGGGATCGGCGGTCGCCAGCGCCGGCAGCACCTGCATCAGCACGAGGCGGCAGATCTCGGCGGCGCCCTCGGCCGGGAAGCGGGGCAGGGCGCCGAAGGCGTGGCGCTCCTCGGCGCCGTGGACGCCGGTGCGGGCGGGATCGAGCAGCAGCACCACCCGCCACGGTTCCGGGTAGTCGAGGCGGGCGACGATCGGCGGCGGGGCGCCGGTCTCGTCGCGGCCGCCATCGACCAGGAAGCCGCCGGCGACGAAGGCGGCGAGGCCGACGCCCGAGCGGTTGCCGCGCTCCAGCGCCCCCGCGAAGGCGTCGGGCCGGAATGCGACGCCGTGCAGGCGTGACAGCGCCGCGGCGGTCGCGAGGGCGAGCTGGGTGCCGGAACCGAAGCCGGCATGGGCCGGCACCGTCGCCGCGAGGTGGAACCGTCCGGTCGCCGGCACGCCGAGGGCCTCGGCCGCCGCCGACGCGGCCGCCCGGACCCGCGCCAGCTCGGCGGCGATGCCGGGCTCCTCGCCGCCGGTGACCGCGAGGGCGGCGGCGGGGGCGGCGTCGATGACGACGGCGGGGGCATCGAGAGCGAGCCCGAGGCTGCCGTAGCGCCGGCCGAGCCCGCCATGCAGGTCGAGGAAGCCGAAATGCAGGCGGGCCGGAGCGTGGACCCGTACGGACCTCTGGGCTGTGCCTGCGTCGTCGTCCAAGCCGGCTCCTCCAGGTGCCGCCACGTGCGGGCGGGGCGCGCCGTTCCGGTCGTTTGCGCGGCCGTTCGGGCGGCCGCGTCGGCCCGGCAGTTCCCATGTCCGGGCGGGATGCGCAAGGGGCCGGGCGGTCGCCTCGGCCCTGCGCGCCGGAGGCGCGATGCCGGCCACCGTCACGCGGGCGTCGGAGATCGGCCCTGACCGGGTGCGTTCGCCGGAGCCCCGCCACGACGACGACCCCGAAGATCGCCCGCACCGTCATCCATCCGAGCGCGAGCCTGCGGGAGGCCGAGATCGGGGCGCATTGCGAGACCCTGGCCGGGTGCGTCGTCGAGTACGCGACCTTCGGCGACTCCAGGAGGGAGCCGCCCCGAGCCCTCCCCCCTCCGAGCGGCCCCGCCAGCCGGACTTTCGGGGGTCTTGCCTGCCCGAAACACCGGATGCAAAGCTCGGTTGCGCCGGGGCGCAACCCCAGGGAGACAAGGCCGGGGTCCCGCGGGGCCCGCCAACGCGAGCGAGGGTGGATGACAGCCTGGGTGAAGGGCAGGCCGGCACAGCCCGACGCGGCGGTCGCGGCCGCCGCCGACCTGCTGGGGCGGGCCCACACGCCCCTCGTCGCCGGGCTGTGCGCCGACGCCGCCGCCCTCCGCGCCGCCTACCGCCTCGCCCGCGACCTCGGCGCCACGGTCGACCCGGCGGCGGGGCCGGGGCTCTACGCCGACCTCGCGGCGCTCGCCGCCGCCGGCGCCATGACCACCACCCCGGCCGAGGCCGCCGGCCGCGCCGACCTGCTGCTGGTGGTCGGACACGGTCCCTGGGACGACCCGGTGCTCGCCGGGCTCGCGGCCGGAGCGCCGTCCCGCGGGCGGGCGGGCGGAGCCGCCCGGGCCGCCGGGAGCGCCCGCACGGTGCTGGCGCTCGGCGGCACGCCGGGCGGCGCGGTGCGGACGGTGTCGTACCCGGCCCGGGACGGGCTGCCGGCCGCTCTCGGGCTCCTGCGCGGCCTCGTCGCCGGCCGGATCGCGGGAGAGCACGCCCTCGCCGACCTCGCCGCCCGCCTGCGCGCGGCGCTCTACGCGGTGGTCGCCTACGACCCGGCGGAACTCGGCTCCCTCGCCACCGAGATGCTGACCGGCCTCGTCAAGGATCTCGACACCACGACCCGGGCCTTCGCGCTGCCGCTCGGCCATGCCGGCCAGGATCGCGCGGTCGCCCAGGTCGCCGCCTGGACGACCGGCCAGGGGCCGCGGGTCGGGTTCGGCCGCGGCCGGGCCGAGCACGATCCCTGGCGCTTCGACGCCGCCCGCCAGATCGCCTCCGGCGAGGTCGACGCGGCCTTGTGGCTCGCCGCCCTGCCGGCGCCGCGGCCGGACTGGACCCGCGCCGTGCCCACCGTCGCGCTCCTCGGCGAGGCCGTCGGCGACGAGGCCGAGGTGGTGATCCGGGTCGCCGTGCCGGGACGGGAGCGGGGCGGCGCCCTGTGGCACCCGGGCCGGGCGGCGATCGCCTGGCACCCGGCGACCGCGGCGTCGGACGCGCCGGAGGCCGCCTCCGTCCTGGCCGGCCTCCACACCCGCCTCGCCCCCACGGAGCGGCCCGCCCCATGCTGACCCGCATCGCCGGCGGCCGGGTCGTAGATCCGACGGCCGGGCGCGACGCCGTCGGAGACGTCTGGATCGAGGACGGCCGCATCGTCGCGCCGCCGGCGGGCCGCGCCCCCGACCGCACCCTCGACGCCGCCGGCTGCGTCGTGATGGCGGGCGGGGGTCGAGGTGCACTCGCACATCGCCGGCGGCAACGTGGTGCTGTCGCGCCTGCTGCTGCCGGAACTCGGGGTCAGCGAGGACGGCAGCCCCAACCCGCACGGCTCGGGCACCGAGATCGGCGCCCTCTACGCCCGGATGGGCTACACCACCGCGGTCGAGCCGGCGATGCCGCCGGTCAACGCGCTCGCGACCCAGCTCGAACTCGCCGACATCCCGCTCCTCGACCGCGGCGGGCTGTGCGTGATGGGCAACGACGACCACCTGCTGCGGCTTCTGCGCGAGGGCGCCGGGGCGGGGGCCGTGCGCGACCTCGTGGCGCTCAACGTCGCGACCTCGCGGGCGCTCGGGGTCAAGGTCATCAATGCCGGCGGCGCCGACGCCTTCAAGGACGGCGCCGTGCGCTTCGCCCTCGACGACGAGGTGCCGGCCTACCGCCTGACCTCGCGAAAAATCCTCGACGGGCTCCTCGACGCGGTCGAGGCGTTGCGGGTGCCGCATCCGCTGCACGTCCATTGCAGCAATCTCGGCCTGCCGGGCGCCGACGACAGCTTCGTCGAGACCCTGGAGGCGGCGCAGGGGCGGCGCATCCACTTCGCCCACGCCCAGTTCTACGCCTACGCGGCGGTGGACCCGGAGAATCCGCTCACCGGCGGCTTCCGCTCGGCGGCGCCGCGCCTCGCCGAGGCGCTGGCGCGCCACCCCAACGCGACCCTCGACGTCGGGCAGGCGGTGTTCGGCCAGACCGTGACGATCTCGCTGGACATCCTGCGCCAGTTCGCCGGCCGCCAGGGGGCGAGCCCGAGGAAGTGGATCCTCCATGCCGGCGACGCCGAGGGCGGCGGCATCGTGCCGTTCCGCTACCGCGACCGCGGCCCGACCTCGTCGCTGCAATTCGCCATCGGCCTCGAACTGATGCTGCTCTCGCCCGATCCCGAGCGCACGATCCTCACCACCGACCACCCGAACGGCGGGCCGTTCACCGCCTATCCGCGCATCCTCCACCTGCTGATGGACAAGGAGGAGCGCGACCGCGAACTCGCGGCCCACCCGACGGTCGCGGCGGAGCGGTCCGGCCTGCACGCGCTCGCGCGCGAATACACCCTGTCGGAGGTGGCGCAGCTCACCCGCTCCGGCCCGGCGAAGCTCCTCGGCCTCTCCGACCGCGGCCACCTGCGCCCCGGCGCGCGGGCCGACGTGGCGGTCTACCGCGACCACGCCGACCGCACCGCGATGTTCGCGAGCGCCCACCGGGTGTTCAAGGACGGTGCGGTGATCGTCGAGGACGGGCGGGTGGTGGCGTGGCGCGAGGGCCGCACCCTGTCGCTGTCGGTCGAGGCCGATGCCGGCATGGCCCGGCGCACCGACGCCTACCTCCAGGAGCGGTTCGGGGCCGGGCTCGACAGTTTCGCGGTGCCGGACGGCGCCTTTCCGGAGCGCGAGGTGTTCGAGGCGGTGGCATGTCGAGCGTGAGCGGCCCGGGCGCAGGGCTGTCCCTCCACGGCATCCGGGTCGAGGACACCTTCGCGGAGGCGTTCGACATGGCCGGCACCGCCCTGGTGCTCACCGCCGAGACCGCGCACTGGGCGATGGTGGCCGCCACCACGATGACGGGCTTCGCCACCTCGGTGATCGGCTGCGGCGCCGAGGCCGGGATCGACGCGGTGCTCGCCCCCGACGAGACCCCGGACGGGCGCCCCGGGGTGCGGGTGCTGCTGTTCGGCTTCGACGCCGACGGCCTCAAGGGCCAACTCCTGCGCCGGGTCGGGCAATGCGTGCTGACCTCGCCGGGCAGCGCCTGCTACGCCGGCATCGCCTGGGACGACCCGAACCGCGGCAAGGCGCTCAAGCTCGGCGGCGCGATCCGGTACTTCGGCGACGGGTTTTCCGTCGCCAAGCGGCTCGGCGGCCGGCGCTACTGGCGCACGCCGGTGATGGACGGCGAGTTCCTGTGCGAGCATTCGGTGCCGACGATCACCGGCGCGGTCGGCGGCGGCAACCTGCTGTTTCTCGGCCGCGACTTCCGCGGCACGCTGACGGTGGCCGAGGCCGCGGTCGAGGCCGCGCGGGCGGTGCCGGGCGCGATCCTGCCGTTTCCCGGCGGCATCGTGCGCTCGGGCTCGAAGGTCGGCGGGCGCACCAGGGGCATGATGGCCTCGACCAACGACGCCTATTGCCCGACGCTCAAGGGCCGGGCCGGCTCGGCCCTGCCGCCGGAGGTCGACGTGGTGCTGGAGATCGTCATCGACGCGCTCTCGGCCGGCAGCGTCGCGGCGGCGATGCGGGCGGCGCTCCACGCCGCGACCGGGATCGGCGCGGCGCACGGCCTCGTCGCGGTCACGGCGGGCCATTACGGCGGCAATCTCGGCCGCCACCACTTCCACCTGCGCGACCTCCTCGGCGAGGCGGCATGATCCCGGTGCCAGCATGAGCACGCTCACCCTCCGGGAACCGCCCCCCGAGCGCCTCGACCTCGGCGGCCTCACCCCGGCCCTCCTCGCCAGCCTGTCGGAGGCCGAGGCCGCGCGGCTCCCGGTCGGCACCTCGCGGCGCGGCCTCGTGCTCGGCGACTGCTTCGGCATCGCCCTCGACGGGTCCGACACCCTGACCCTCGCCGGCGGCCACGAGCGGCTCGACCGGGTCGGGGCCGGGCTCGAGTCCGGAACCCTGGTGGTCGAGGGCGATGTCGGCCAGCGCCTCGGCCAGGACATGACCGGCGGAACCTTGAGGGTCGCGGGCTCCGCCGGCCCCTTCGCCGGCACCGCGGCCCGGGGCGGGACGATCACGGTCGCGGGCGATGCCGGCGAGGGCGCCGGCGGGGCGCTGCACGGCGCCATGGCCGGACTCGACGGCGCCACCCTGGTGATCGGCGGCCGCACCGGCGCACGACTCGGCGACCGGATGCGCCGCGGCCTGATCCTGGCCGGGGCGGCGGGCGACCATGCCGGGTCGCGGATGATCGCCGGCACCCTCGTCGCCGGCCGGGTCGGCGACCATCCGGGCTACGGCATGCGCCGGGGCACGCTGCTGGTCGAGGCGCACGGCGCCCTGCTGCCGAGCTTCGCCGAGACCGGCACGCAGGATCTGGTGTTCCTGCGCCTGCTCGCCGCGACGCTGCGCCCGCTCTCGGCCCGGTTCGCCGACCTCGCCCGCCGGGCGCTCACCCGCCACGGCGGCGACCTCGCCACCCTCGGCAAGGGCGAGCTGTTCGCGCCGCTCTCATGAATACCGCCCTGCGGATCGGCCTCGCGGCCGATAACGGCGCCTGGCACCGGGGGCGGCTGCTCGCGGCGCTGCGGGCGCTCGGGGCCGAGCCGGTGCCGTTCTCCCTCGCCGACGTCACGGTGATGACCGGGGCCGGCGAGCCCCTGCGGGTGCCGGGCTTTCCGGGTTGCCTGCCGGACGGGGTGCTGCTGCGCACCATCGCCGGCGGCACCTTCGAGGCGACGACCCTGCGGCTCGGCGTGCTGCACGCGCTGGTCGCCGCCGGCACGGTGGTGTGGAACGCGCCGGCCGCGATCGAGCGCTCGGTCGACAAGGCGATGACGAGCCTGCTGCTCGCCCGCCGCCGCATCCCGACCCCCGACACCTTCGTGCTGTCGCGGCGCGAGGCCGCCGCCGCGATCGTGGCGCGGGAGGCGGCGCCCGGGCGCCCGCTGGTGCTCAAGCCCCTGTTCGGCTCGCAGGGCGAGGGGCTGCAACTGATCGCGGCCCCCGACGAACTGCCGCCGGAGGAGCTGGTCGGCCGGGTGTACTACCTCCAGCGCTACGTCGCCCGGGCGGACGGGCGCTGGCGCGACTACCGGGTCTTCGTCTGCGCCGGGCGGGCGGTCGCCGGGATGATCCGCGACGGCGACGGCTGGATCACCAACGTCCATCGCGGCGGCCGGCCGCTGCCCTGGACGGTGCCGCCCCGCGCCGCCGAGCTGGCCGAGGCCGCCGCGGCGGCGGTCGGGGTCGACTATACCGGCATCGACCTCGTCGAGGACGGGGAGGGGGGCTACCTCGTGCTCGAGGTCAACAGCATGCCGGCGTGGTCGGGGCTGCAGCAGGTCACCGCCACCGACATCGCCGGCGCGGTCGCCCGCGGCTTCCTGGCGGCGGTGCGGGCGGCGCATCCGCCCCGCCTCGTCGCCGCGCAGGGCTGAGATGCGCGCGCTGGCGCCGCCGGAGATCCGTGCCGCCTACGAGGCCGCCTGCCGGGCCGAACTCGACGCGCTCAAGCCCGGCAACGTCCACGCCTTCGCCGAGGGCCATCGGATGACACTCGCCGACTTCGTGCGCAGCGCCGAGGTCTCGGCGCCGCACCTCGCTGCGGCCGGCGCCGGGACGGGGGCGCGGGCTGATGCTGCGGTCGCCGCCACGATGGCGGCGGTGGGCCAGAACACCAATCTCGGCATCGTGCTGCTCTGCGCCCCCCTCGCCGCGGCGGCGGAGCGGGCCGGCGCCCTGCGCCCGGCCCTGGAGGCGGTGCTGGCCGGCCTCGACGCCGCCGACGCCGCCGGGATCTTCTCGGCGATCCGCCGTGCCAATCCGGGCGGCCTCGGGCGGGCCGGGCGCCACGACGTCACCCGCCTCGACCCCGAGGCGCCGCTGCCCTCGGTCGCCGCCGCGATGGCGGAGGCGGCGGAGCGCGACCGCATCGCCCGCGCCTACGTCACCGGCTACCGCGACCTCTACGAGACCGGCCTGCCGGCCCTGCGCGCGGCCCGCGCCCGCGGCCTCGGCCCCGCCTGGGCGACGACGGCGGTTCATCTGGCCTACCTCGCCGCGTTCCCGGACAGCCACATCCTGCGCAAGTTCGGGCCCGAGGCGGCCGGTCAGGTGCGGATGAAGGCGGCCGGGCTCGTCGCGGGCCTCGACCTCGCGACCGGGCCGGTGACGGCGCTGATGGCCTTCGACGCGGCGCTCAAGCGCGACGGCCTCAATCCCGGCACCAGCGCCGACCTCACCGTGGCGACGCTGTTCCTCGACGCCCTGGACGCCGCGAAGGCCCGTCCGCCCGACCCGGTGCCGGCCGGTGGAAATCAATCTGCCCGAAAGTCCTAGTCATTCCCGGGAACGACAATAGCCCGGAAGACCAGACTGGTCTTTCCCGGCATTTGGTGCGGCTTGTTCGGGATTCGGCCCCGCTGTAGGTTCGCGCCCGCCATCTGGGGAACCGGTTCGGCCCTCGCCGGACGCCGACAACAAGGATGGCGCGATACCGCCGCGCCCCGTTCGGGGTCGGCGTCACTATCGAATCCTGGGAGAAAGCCCGAATGGCGAAGATCAACAAGGTGCTGGTGGGCGAGGCCCTGGTGGGTGACGGCAACGAGGTCGCCCACATCGACCTGCTCATCGGCCCGCGCGGCAGCGCCGCCGAGACGGCGTTCTGCAACAGCCTGACCAACAACAAGCACGGCTTCACCAGCCTGCTCGCGGTGGTGGCGCCGAACCTCCCCTGCAAGCCGAACACCCTGCTGTTCAACAAGGTCACCATCAACGACGCCCGTCAGGCCGTCCAGATGTTCGGCCCCGCCCAGCACGCCGTCGCCAAGGCGGTGCAGGACTGCGTCGCCGAGGGCATCATCCCGGCCGACGAGGCCGACGACCTCTACATCCTGGTCGGCGTGTTCATCCACTGGGAAGCGGCCGACGACGCCAAGATCGAGAAGTACAACTACGAGGCCACGAAGCTGTCGATCCAGCGCGCGATCGAGGGCAAGCCGAGTGCGGCCGAGGTCACGCAGCAGTACAAGACCGCGCAGCACCCCTTCGCCGCCAACGTTTCCTAGACAGGAAACCGTCCGGAACAGCCAGCGGCGCCTCCGCCGCCCCCACCGCCTCCGCCACAGGGGCTGTTCCAGCGACTGGCCGCCATCTTCCTCGGACGCTGAGCGTCCGGCACCCCGCGCAGGCGGGCAACCGGGAGGGCCTCGCCGGGCCCTCCCGTTCCCGGGCCGGACCGCCGCCGGCGATCCTCACCCCCCGAGATGGTCCGGCCGCAGGCGGCCGTCATGCTTTGAGATGGTCCGGCCGCAGGCGGCCGTCATGCCCCGAGATGATCCGGCCGCAGGCGGCCGTCATGGATCGCGCTCGCCACCAGCACCCCGGCGGCGCCCGCCGCCGCCAGCGGGGCGAGGTCGTCCGGCCCGCGCAGGCCGCCGGCGGCGTAGAGCGCGGCGCCCGGCGCCCGGGCGCGCACCGCGGCCAGGGCGCCGAGATCCGGCCCGGTGCCGGCCCCGACCCGCGACAGCGTCATCACGATGATCTCCGGCGGCCACGATTCCGGGTCGTCGTGCAGGGACGCCGGGCCGAGGGGCGCGCCGTCGCGGCTGTCGAGGGAGAGGATGCCCCGTGCGCCGCACCAGCGCACCAGCCCGGCGTCGCACTGGCTCTCGCTGCCGAGCACCGGCCGGGCGAGGCCGCTCTCGAGCACGGCGGCCACCGCCGGGCGGGTGGAGAAGCCGGCATCGAGCCAGATCTCGACCCCCGGGCAGGCGGCCCGGATCGCCGCCAGCGCGGCGCGGTCGGGCGCGGCCCCGTCCATGATCGCGTCGAGGTCGGCGACGTAGAGCCGGCGCGCCGGCAGGGCGGCGAGGAGCCCGCTTGCGACGTCGGCCGGGGCGGCGGTCGGGCTCAGCGGCGTGACGATCGGCGCGTAGGCGTGGCGCTCGCCGGCCCGGGCGCGCACCACCGCGCCGCGGCGCAGGTCGAGCACCGGGACGACCTCCGGCCGGGTTGCCTCGCTCCCCGCGCTCATGCCACGCCCCCACTCGGATCCGCCGAGGAGTGCCGCCGATGCCCGCCTTCCATGATCGCGCTTCCTCCGCTCCGGTGATCGGCTGGGACCTCGGCGGGGTGCATGTCAAGGCGGCGCTGGTCAGCCCGGACGGGCGGGTCGCCGCGGCGGTGCAGGCGCCGTGCCCGCTCTGGCAGGGGCTGCCGGCCCTCGACGCGGCGCTCGCCGGCCTGCCGGACTGGGCCCGGGCGCCGGCCCGTCACGCCGTCACCATGACCGGCGAACTGACCGACTGCTTCGCCGACCGGGCCGACGGCGTCGCGAGGCTCGCCGGCTGGGCCGCCGCGCATCTCGCCGGGACGGTCGCGGTCTATGCCGGGCGGGCCGGGTTCGTGGCGCCGGAGGCGGCGGGGGCGCTCCATGCCGACATCGCCAGCGCCAACTGGCACGCCACCGCGGCGCTCGCCGGCCGGGGCCTCGGCCCGGCCGGGGCCGCGCTCCTCGTCGATGTCGGCTCGACCACCGCCGACCTCATCCCGATCCGGGCCGGCGGCCCGGCGGCGGAGGGCTACAGCGACGCCGAGCGGCTGGAGACCGGGGAGCTGGTCTATACCGGGGTGGTGCGCACGCCGCTGCTGGCGCTCGCCGGCACGGCGCCGTTCCGCGGCCGCACCACCGCGCTGATGGCCGAATTCTTCGCCACCACCGCCGACGCCTACCGGCTCACCGGCGAGCTCGACCCAGCCGCCGACCAGCAGGACACCCCCGACCTCAAGGGCAAGTCGATCCCCGAGAGCGAGACCCGCCTCGCCCGGATGATCGGCCGCGACCGCCACGAGGGCGAGGCCGCCGACTGGGCCCGGCTCGCCGGCTGGTTCACCGAGCGACAGCTCCGCCTGCTGCACGACGCCGCCGACCGGCTCCTGTCGCGCGGCGACCTGCCGCCGGCGGCGCCGGTGATCGCCTGCGGCGCCGGCCGCTTCGTCGCCCGGCGCCTCGCCGCCCGCCTCGACCGCCCGGTCCTCCACTTCGCCGACCTCATCGCCCCGCGTCTGGCGGGCGGCGAGGCCACCGCCTGGGTCTCGACCTGCGGCCCGGCGGTGGCGGTGGGGCTGCTCGCAGCGGGGTGATGCGGGGCGCGTGGTCTCATACGATTTCCGTTTGATCGCTTCAGGCGATCCCTGCGGGATCGCTTTCGCGATGCGGAAATCGGCTTTGCTCAGGTGCGCGCAGAGCTTTGCTCTGCGCCGCGCGGGCTGGTGATACGATTTCCGGAAGGACTCTTCCGAAAACCGTATCAGCCGGAGGCCGGGCGTCCGGCCCCGGCCGACAGCGCCTGGAAGCGTGCCAGGAAGCGGCCCTGCGCCTGCGCGGTCGGCCAGGGTTCGAGCAGGTCGCCGGGATCGCCGTCGAACGGCTCGGGCCGGCCGAACACCCGCAGCGCCTCGGCCTCGGAGAAGCCGGCGAGGCGTGTGGCCTCCAGGAAGGCGGCGAGGCGGTCGGCGCGCTTGACGAGGCGCTCCATCGCGGGGTCGGGCTGCGGGGCGAGGCCGAAGCGCAGGCGGATCGCCGCCAGCAGCCGCAGCTCGACGGCCTTGTAGGAATGGCCGATCGCGGCCTTGAACGGCGAGATGATGTCGCCGATCACGTATTCGGGCGCGTCGTGCAGCAGCAGGTCGAGCCGGCCGGCGGCCGGGACCTCCGGCGCCAGGGCGCCGCCGAGCGCCTCGACCAGCAGGGAATGCTGGGCCACCGAGAAGACGTGCGGCCCGGCGGTCTGGCCGTTCCAGCGCGCGACCCGGGCGAGGCCGTGGGCGATGTCCTCGATCTCGACGTCGAGGGGGGAGGGATCGAGGAGGTCGAGGCGCCGCCCCGACAGCATCCGCTGCCACGCCCGCGCGGTCACCGCGGCGCTCCCAGGACACCGGTGCCCAGGACACCAATACCCAGCCCGCCCGGCCCCGGCATCGCTGCGCACGGCCCGTGGCGGCAGCAGCCGACGAGGTGGTCGTTGACCATCCCGACCGCCTGCATGAAGGCGTGGACGATGGTGGGGCCGCAGAACCCGAACCCTTCCGCCTTCAGCGCCCGCGACAGCCGCCGCGACACCTCGGTCTCGGTCGCGATCCCGGCCCGGCTCGCGGCGCCGGTCTGGACCGGGCGCCCGTCGACGAAGTCCCACAGGAAGGCCGAGAAGCCGGGGCCGCGCTCCTGGATCGCCAGCCACGCCCGGGCGCCGCGGACCGTCGCCCGGATCTTGGCCCGGTTGCGGATGATGCCGGCATCCTGCATCAGCGCCGCCTCGTCCGCGGCGGTGAAGCGCGCGATCGCGGCCGGGTCGAAGCCCGCGAAGGCGCGGCGGAAATTCTCGCGCCGCCGCAGGATGGCGATCCAGGACAGGCCGGCCTGGAACCCGTCGAGGACCAGCTTCTCGAACAGGGCGCGGTCGTCGGCCTCGGGCACGCCCCACTCGGTGTCGTGGTAGGCGACGTAGAACGGGTCGTGGCCCGGCCACCAGCAGCGGTCGCAGCCGTCGGGATGGGCGAGGAGGCCGTCCGTCATTCAGTCGGCGGCCCCGACGAACTCGGCGGCGGAGAAACCCTGGAGGTAGAGCAGGGCGGTGAGGTCGCCGTGCTCGACCCGGGCGTGGGCGGCGGCGGCGACCGCGGGCTTGGCCCGGAACGCCACGCCGAGCCCGGCCTCCCGCAGCATCGCGAGGTCGTTGGCGCCGTCGCCGACCGCGAGGGTCTCGGTCCCGGCGAGCCCGAGGCGCCCGCGCAGCTCGACCAGCGCGTCGCGCTTGGCCTCGCGGCCGACGATCGGCTCCTCGACGGTGCCGGCGAGCGTCGCGCCGTCGACGACGAGGCGGTTCGCCCGGTGCTCGTCGAAGCCGAGGCGGGCGGCGATCGGCCCGGTGAACAGCGTGAACCCGCCGGAGACCAGCGCCGCGTGGGCGCCGTGCGCCTTCATGGTCCGGACCAGGGTGCGGCCGCCGGGCGTGAGGGAGATCTGCTCCGCGATCACCCCGTCGATGGCGGCGGCGTCGAGCCCCTTGAGCAGCCCCACCCGCTCGCGCAGGGCCGGCTCGAACGCGATCTCGCCGCGCATCGCCCGCTCGGTGATCTCGGCGACGCGGGCCTTGAGCCCGACCCGGTCGGCGAGTTCGTCGATGCATTCCTGCCCGATCATGGTCGAGTCCATGTCGGCGAGAAACAGCCGCTTGCGGCGGTGCGGGCCGGCGGGCAGGACCGCGACGTCGATCGGCTCGCCGGCCAGCGCCGCCCGCAGCCGCTCGGCCAGCGCCGGGGCGGAGGCGGGGCTGCCCGCCGCCTGGATCTCGGCCGCGACCTCGCCGTGCAGGATGCGCGGCTGGTGCTCGGTCGCCAGGACCCGCCGGGCCTCGGCCAGCACCGCGTCGGTGATGGCGGGGCGCTCGGGGTTTGCTATCAGGGTGGCCACGAGGGTCATCGGCGGGCTCGTCCGCGGGGTTGAGTGAGGGCGGCGGATGGTCGGGGGCGTTCGGGCGATCCTCATCGCAGGGCCGACCGCCTCGGGCAAGTCGGCCCTGGCGCTCGCCCTGGCGCGGGCCCGCGGCGGCGTGGTGATCAACGCCGACTCGATGCAGGTCTACCGGGATCTCCGGGTGCTCTCGGCCCGGCCGGCGCCGGAGGAGGAGACGCAAGCGCCCCACCGCCTCTACGGCCACGTCGACGGCGCGGTGAACTTTTCCGTAGGCCACTACCTCGCCGACGCGGCGGCGGTCCTCGCCGAATGCCGGGAGGCCGGGCGGCTGCCGGTCGTCGTCGGCGGCACCGGGCTGTACTTCCAGGCCCTGACCGAGGGCCTGTCGGAGATCCCGCCGGTGCCCGACGCGGTGCGGGCGGAGGTGCGCGCCGCCGCCGAGGGCCGCGAGACGCCCGATCTGCACCGGGATCTCGCCGGCCGCGACCCCGAGGGCGCGGCGCGGCTCGCCCCCGCCGACCGCCTGCGGGTGCTGCGCGCCCTCGAAGTGCTGGCGGCGACCGGCCGCCCGCTGGCGGCGTTCCACGGCCGGCGCCGCCCCGGCCCGCTCGCCGGGCTACCGTGCGAAAAACTCTTCCTGACCCCGGACCGCGAGGCCCTGCGCGCCCGGATCGACGCCCGCTTCGTCGCGATGATGGCGGCGGGCGCCCTCGAAGAGGTCGCTTCCCTGCGCGAGCGCCGCCTCGACCCGATGCTGCCGGTGATGCGCGCCCACGGCGTGCCGGGCCTGATCGCGCATCTCGACGGCACCGCGAGCCGCGACGAGGCGGTGGCGCGCGGCCAGGCCGACACCCGCCGCTACGCCAAGCGGCAGGTGACGTGGTTCCGCCATCAGGCCGGGCCGGACTGGACGTGGCTCACGCCGGAGGCGGCGATGGCCGGTCTGGGCCGGAAGCCCGGGCTGGCTGGGTCGTGACGGGTCGGGACCCGATCGGCTCGATGATGCGAGGCCGCTCTCGACCCGCTGCGGACATTCAGGGCAGATCGTAGAGCGAATCATGGAAAAGGTTCACTACACGGAAGTGCTTCGACGCACCGGCATCCTGACCAAGCTATCCGCATACGATCCTCATATCGCCGGCACGCCCCCATTGGGCATCGATCTTCCAGCATCCGATCTGGATATTCTTTGCCACACACCCGATCCCAGCTCTTTCGCCTCTGCAACTTGGGAAGCCTTCTCGGAATGCGGGGCATTTTCCATGCGGCAATGGATCGGCGCGAACCGACCCGTCGTCGTCGAGTTCGTTGCGGTCGGCTGGCGCATCGAAATCTTCGGGCAAGCTCTGCCAGTGCGCGAACAACATGGCTGGAGGCACTTTCAGGTCGAGCGACGGCTTCTTTCCCTGGGCGGGAGCACGTTTCGAGATGCCGTCATGGACCATCGTAGAAATGGAACCAAAACCGAGCCGGCTTTTTCAGCCGCCCTCGGCCTCGTGGGCGACCCTTATCGGGCTCTGCTGGAGATCGAGCCGCTGTCCGATGCCGATATTGCTAGGCTGCTCAGGAAGCGTGGATTTTAGGAACCGTTCTGCGCGATCGTCCGCTCGCCACCCCGAGCGGCTGTTCCGCACGGCCTGCCAGGGGTGCACTCGAACCGGCCCCGTCGCCACCGGCCTGAAAGTCCGGTTCCAGCCGCAGCGCCGAAGTCCGCTCCCCACCCTCGGCAGCCGGTCGCACGGTCGAATCGGCCCGATGCCTCACGCGAGGCTCGCCTCGGCCTGTTCCAGGGTGATCCGCCGGTCGGCGACGAGATGGGCGAGGCCGTGGACGAGGGCCCAGGCCCGCAGCGCCTCCCGCTCCACCGCCCGCTCCGGGGCGGCGCCCGCCACGACCTGCCGCAGGGCCGCGAAGGCCAGCCCCGCCGCCGCCGCGAGGTCGGGATGCGCCGCGCTCTCCAGGACGGCCCCGAACATCAGCCGGAACAGCGGGCGGTGGCCGACCGCGAAGCGGAGATAGGCGCGGCCCTGGGCGGTGAGGGCCGCGGTCGGTTCGGCCGCCGCGGCGGCATCGAGCGTGCGGCGCAGGGCCTCGAAGCCCTCCGCCGCCACCGCCGCCAGCAGGGCGTCCCGGCTCGGAAAGTGCCGGTAGGGCGCATTGTGCGACACGCCGGCGAGGCGGGCCGCCTCGCGCAGCGTCACGGCCTCGACCCCACCCGTCTCCAGCAGGTCCCGGGCCGCCGCCAGGAGGGTGCGGCGCAAGTCGCCATGGTGATAGGAACCCGCCGGGGCCGGTGTTGACACTGTCCACATTCCTCATATGTTGGCTGTGTCAACATGCGCTTGGCGGCGCGCGCGTCAAGGCGTGCCCCGCGGCGGAGGTGTGCCGTGACAATCGATCCCCTGCTCCAGGCCTCGCCGGTGATCCAGGTCCACGCGGCGTCGGCCCTCGCCGCGCTGGTGGTCGGGGCGGCCCAGTTCGCGCTGCCGAAGGGTCGCTCGCCCCACCTCGGCCTGGGTCGGCTCTGGGTCGGGCTGATGGCGGTCGTGGCGCTGAGTTCGTTCGGGATCTCGGGCCTGCGGCAGGTCGGGCCGTTCAGTTGGATCCACGCCCTGTCGGTGGCCACCCTGGTCGCCCTGGCCCTGGCGGTGCGCTACGCCCGGCAGGGCCGGATCGCCGCGCATCGTCAGGCGATGGTGTCGCTGTTCGTCGGCGCGCTCGTCGTCACCGGCCTGTTCACCCTGCTGCCCGGCAGGCTGATGGGGCACGTCGTGTTCGGCGGGTGAGCGCCTCCGCCGGAGCGCCAACCGCTCCGGCGGAGGCGCCCCCGCTCAGGTCGGATCGCGCTCCAGCCGGGCGATGAGGCTCGACGTGTCCCAGCGGCCGCCCCCCATCTTCTGCACCTCGGCGTAGAACTGGTCGATCAGCGCGATCGTCGGCAGCAGCGCCTTGTTGTGGCGCGCCTCGGCGAGCACGATCGACAGGTCCTTGCGCATCCAGTCGACCGCGAAGCCGAAGTCGAACTTGTTCTGGTTCATGGTCTTGCCGCGGTTCTCCATCTGCCAGGAGCCGGCGGCGCCCTTGGAGATCACGTCGAGGACCGCCTCGATGTCGAGCCCGGCGCGCTTGCCGAAGTGGATGCCCTCGGCGAGGCCCTGGACCAGCCCGGCGATGCAGATCTGGTTGACCATCTTGGTGAGCTGGCCGGAGCCGGCCGGCCCCATCAGGCGGCAGGCCCGGGCGTAGGACTGGATCACCGGCTCGACCCGGGCGTAGGTCTCGGGGTCGCCGCCGCACATCACGGTGAGCACCCCGTTCTCGGCCCCGGCCTGTCCGCCGGAGACCGGCGCGTCGACGAAGCCGAAGCCGCCGGCCTCCGCCGCCGCCGCGAGGTCGCGCGCGACCTCGGCCGAGGCGGTGGTGTGGTCGACGAAGACCGTGCCGTTGCCCATCGCCGCGAAGGCGCCGTCCGGCCCGGTGGTGACCGAGCGCAGGTCGTCGTCGTTGCCGACGCAGGCGAAGACGATCTCCTGGCCCCGGGCGGCCCCGGCCGGCGTCGCCGCGGACTTGCCGCCATGGGCCGAGACCCAGGCCCGCGCCTTGTCCTCGGTGCGGTTGTAGACGGTGACCTCGTGGCCCTTGGCGGCGAGGTGCCGGGCCATCGGCCCGCCCATCACGCCGAGCCCGAGAAACGCGACCTTCGCCATGACCTGCTCCTCCCGCGCCGGCGCATCCCGGCCGTTGCGGACCGGTGTAGTGAGGCGACGCCGCCGCCGTCAAACCCGCAGGATGCGGGCCGGGCCGTTCGGGCCGGCCCGCGGATCGTCGCCCGCCGCGCTCCAGCCGTCCGGGAACGGGGCGGAGAGACCTGTGGGATCAGACCGGATCGGGAACTCATACGATTTCCGTTTGATCGCTCGGCGATCCCTACGGGATCGTGGCGATTGCTGCGCAATCGCGTCGCGATGCGGAAATCGGCTTCGCTCAGGTGCGTGGAGCCTTCGGCTCCGCCGCGCGGGCTGGTCATACGATTGTCGGAACCGATCGTCCGGAAATCGTATCAGATGTGATAGGTCAGGCTCGCCTCGGCGAGCGGCATCGCCCGCATCTGGGCCAGGGTCAGGTTGTCGAGGATCGCCGCGATGCTGTTGCGGACCTCCAGCATGGCGAGGCGCACGGCGCAGGTGGCCTCGTCGTGGCAATCGTCGCAACGGCGGTAGGCCGTGCGGCTGGCGCAGGGGATCGGCGCCAGCGGCCCGTCGAGCACCCGCACCACGTGACCGATGCCGATCTCCTCGGCCGGCCGCGCCAGGGCGTAGCCGCCGCCCGGCCCCTTCTTGCTGTGGACGAGGCCGGCATTGCGCAGCTCGCCCAGGATCGCGTCGAGGAATTTCTTCGGGATCCGGTGGGTCTCGGCGATCTCGGCCACGCCGATCCGGGCACCGGGCGCCAGACCGGCGAGGTGGACCATCGCCTTCAGGCCGTACTTCCCCTTGTTGGTCAGCATCGTCGTCCTGCGTGACGGGATCGGCCTGGGCGCGTGCGGCCAACGCGTGCGGCCGAGCCGTGCAGCAGGCCGCGGGGCGGAGCGATGCCGGACAGATGGGCGTTTGTCGATCTCTCCGGTAGACTTTCCCGGTGCCGCGGCGGCATGGCCGTGGGTGGGAGCGGCAGGGCCGACCCGGGCCGCGAGGGGATCGGAGCAGGACATCGTCATGGCGCGACACCGCAGGCTTCATCTCGGCGCCTTCATGCGACCGGTCGGCATCCACACCGCGTGGTGGCGCTATCCCGGCAGTGCGCCGGACGCGAACTTCGACTTCGCCCACCTCGCGCGCTTCGCCCGGACGCTGGAGGCGGCGAAGTTCGACGCCTTCTTCATGGCCGACCACCTCGCGGTGCTGAACATGCCGATCGAGGCGCTCAAGCGCTCGGCCACCGTGACCTCGTTCGACCCGTTCACCCTGCTGCCGGCCCTCGCGGTGGTGACGGAGCGCATCGGGCTCGTCGCCACCGCCTCGACGACCTACGACCAGCCGTTCCACGTCGCCCGCCGGTTCGCCTCCCTCGACCACCTCAGCGGCGGGCGCGCCGGCTGGAACGTGGTGACGACCTCGAATCCCGACGCGGCGAGGAACTTCGGGCTGGAGCACCACCCCGAGCACGCCGACCGCTACGACCGCGCGCACGAATTCGTGTCGGTGGTGAAGGGGCTGTGGGATTCCTTCGCCGACGACGCCTTCCTGCGCGACGTCGAGAGCGGGATCTTCTTCGACCCCGAGAAGATGCACGTTCTCGACCATCAGGGCCCGCACCTCTCGGTGCGCGGCCCGCTCAACGTCGCGCGCCCGGTCCAGGGCTGGCCGGTGATCGTGCAGGCCGGCGCCTCCGAGGCCGGGCGCCAGCTCGCCGCCGAGACCGCCGAGGTGATCTTCGGCGCCGCGGCGAGCCTGGAGGACGGGCGGCGCTTCGCCGAGGACGTGCGCGGCCGGATGGCGCGGCTGAACCGCGACCCGGACCACCTCAAGATCCTGCCGGCCTGCTTCGTCGTCGTCGGCGACACCGAGGAGGAGGCGCGGGCCAGGCGCGCCCGTCTCGACGGCCTCGTGCACGAGGCCAGCGCCGTCGCGGCGCTGTCGATCGCGCTCGGCGTCGATGCCGCCGCCTTCGACCCCGACGGGCCGCTGCCGGAGATCCCCGAGACCAACCAGTCGAAGACCGGGCGCGAGCGGGCGATCGCGCTGGCGCGGCGCGAGGGGCTGACGGTGCGCCAACTGGCGCAACGGCTCGGCGGCTATGCCGGCCTCGCGATGGTCGGCACGCCGCGCACCATCGCCGACGAGATGCAGGCGTGGCTGGAGACCGGGGCGAGCGACGGCTTCAACATCATGGTCTCGGACGTGCCGCAGGGCCTCGACGACTTCACCGGCAAGGTGGTGCCGGAACTCCAGCGCCGCGGCCTGTTCCGCACCGAGTACGAAGGCACGACCCTGCGCGAGCATCTCGGCCTGCCGCGGCCGGAGAACCGGTTCTTCGCCGGCGGGACGGGGCGGTGAACCGGGGCGGCTGAGCAGGTTTCGCGGAAGCGGCCTCCGGTTCTGCGACAGAAACCTGCAACACGGCGAGAACCGGAGCGGATCGGGCGCTGGCGTGCCGACGCGAGCCTGCCTACGACGCCGCCAGCCGCGCCGTCCGGCGGAACCGCGCCGCCGGGTGGCCGTCCGGCAGCAGGCGGCGGCCCGGCCCGAACACCTTCTCGCGCAGGGGGCCGGGGGCGTAGGCGGTCTTGTAGCGGCCGCGGCGTTGCAGCTCCGGCACCACGAGGTCGACGACGTCGCCGTAGCCCTCCGGCGTCACCGCGTAGCTCAGGTTGAAGCCGTCGATGCCGGTCTCGTCCATCCAGGCTTCGAGGGCGTCGGCGACCTGCGTCACCGAGCCGGTCAGCACCGGGCCGCGCCCGCCGATGGCGCCGTGGGTGACGATCTCGCGGATCGTCCACGGCCGGTCGCCACGGGTGAAGGAATCCGTCACCGACGTGATGGCATTGTCCCGGTGCAGGTTCGGGAACGGGTCGTCGAGGTCGTAGGCCGACAGGTCGATGCCGGTCCAGCCCGAGAACAGGGCGAGCGCCCCCTCGGGGTCGACATGGGCGAGGTAGTCGCGGTGCTTCTCGCGCGCCTCGGCCTCGGTGCTCCCGACGATGACGGTCATCAGCGCGAAGAACAGGATGCCGCCGGGATCGCGTCCGCGGGCGGCGGCGCGGCGGCGGGTGTCGGCCACCGTCGCGGCGACGGCCGCCTTCGACGGGTCGCTCAGGAACACCGCCTCGGCATGGGCGGCGGCGAAGTCGCGGCCGCGGTTCGAGGCGCCGGCCTGGAACAGGGACGGCGTGCGCTGGGGCGAGGGATCGACGAGGTGGATGCCCTCCATGCGGAAATGCTCGCCCGCGTGGGCGATGCGGTGGATCCTCGACGGATCGGCGAACAGGCCGCGCCCGCGGTCGCGCAGCACCGCGCCGTCCTCCCAGCTCTCCTCCCACAGCCGGTAGGCCACGTCGAGGAACTCGTCGGCGACGTCGTAGCGGGTGTCGTGGGCGACGATCCCGGGACGCCCGACCGCCCGGGAGGCCGCCGCCGAGTAGCCGGTGACGACGTTCCAGGCGATGCGCCCGCCGGTGAGGTGGTCGAGGGTCGAGAACCGCCGCGCCAGGGTGTAGGGCGGCTCGTAGGACACCGACGCCGTGATGCCGAAGCCGAGATGCTCCGTCACCGCCGCCATCGCGGAGACCAGCAGCATCGGATCGTGCTTCGGCACCTGCGCGGCCCGGCGCAGGGCCGCGTCGGCACTGCCGCCGTAGACGTCGTGGATGCCGATGCCGTCGGCGATGAACAGGGTCTCGAACAGGCCGCGCTCCAGGAGGCGGCGAGGTCGGTCCAGTAGCCGAGGGTGTGGAAGTCGAGGGAGCGGTCGCGCGGGTGGGTCCACAGGCCGGGCGAGAGGTGGACCGGGCTGTGGATCGCGAACCCGTTGATGCGGATCGGCTTGGTCATGCGGAGGTCCCGGCGGCGGAAGGCGCGAGGGAGGGCGCTCGGGCGCGCCCTCCGGTCAGGGGAGGCCGGCTCGTGATACGGTTTCCGACTGATCGCTCGGCGATCCGTGCGGGATCGTGGCGATTGCTGCGCAATCGCTTTCGCGATGCGGAAATCGGCTTCGCTCATGCGTGCGGAGCAAAGCTCCGCCGCGCGGGCTGGTGAGACGGAATCCGTATCAGCCGAAATAGTCCGGCAGGGTGAAGCCGTCGTAGAAGCGGTCGGCCCGGATCGCCGCCTTGAAGGCGTCGGAGCGGTAGGCGGCGACGATCGCCTGCGCCCACGGCGTCTCGACCTTGCCGCGGCGCACCGCCACCACGTTGACGTAGGGCGGCGTCATCCGCTCCAGCGCCAGCGCCCCGGTGAGCTTGAGGCCGCTGAAGATCGCGAAGTTGCCCTGGACCGCCGCGAGGTCGACGTCCTCCAGGGCGCGCGGCGCCTGCGCCGCCTCCAGCGGCACGATGCGCAGCTTCTTCGGGTTGGCGATCACGTCGAGTTCGGTGACGTCGACCGGGTTGCCGTTGGGCTTCAGCTCGATCCAGCCGGCCTCGCGCAGAATCTTGAGCGCCCGCTCCAGGTTCACCGGGTCGCTCGGCACCGCCACCGAGGCGCCCGGCCGCACCTCCGCGAGGGTCTTGTACTTGCGCGAGTACAGCCCCATCGGCGGCGTCGGCACCTGCACGATGCCGGCGAGGTCGGTGCCGTTCCGCTCGTTGTAGGCCTTCAGGTAGACGCTGTGCTGCATCACGTTGGCGTCGATCTCGTCGTGCGCCACCGCCTTGTTGACCTCCAGTCCGGTGCTGAAGTGGGAATAGGCGATGCGGTAGCCCCCGGCTTTCAGCGTCGGTTCGACGCCGACCCTGAACGCGTCCTCGTAGGGGCCGGGAACGAACCCGACCCGCAGCTCGGTCTTGTCGGCGGGCTTGCCGGCGGCCCTGGTCTGGGCGGGGGCCGGCCCGGCCGCGAAGGCGGCGAGGCCGGCGAGGAGCGAGCGGCGGTCGAGCATCACGCGGCCCGCGCCAGGGTGCCGGCGGCGGACAGGCCGCGCTCGAGGTCGGCCAGGATGTCGTCGATGTGCTCGAGGCCGATCGAGAGCCGCACGTAGCCGTCCGAGACGCCGGTGGAGAGCCGGTCCTCCGGCGAGAGCTGCGAGTGGGTGGCGGCGGCGGGGTCGGCCCGCCATCCGGCGTGGAGCGCGGGGGTCTCGGGGTGCAGGGACGCGTCGGCGGCCATGGGAGGGCTCCTGTCGCACAGGGCCGCGGCGGGGCGGCGGCTCGGGGGAAAGCCCGCGAAGGCTCCCTCGCGGCACCGCGCCCTGTCAACGAGAATGTTCTTTTTGAAGAACGTCGACGGCTGACGCCGATCTTCCCCGATCCGGCGGATACGCGACGCGATCGTTTCAAAAACCGCTTTCAGCGCGAATTTCACCCAGGGAAGGCTTGTCTCGGCGATACTCTCCGGCAGAAGATCCGCTCCCATGACGCCGCCCTGCGGCCTGCCACGTTCTTTTTGAGGAACGCGGCGGGCGGAGCCGGGATGGCCGGCAGGGTTGGCCGGCCGGAATGGGATGACCGCGATGACGCAGATTCAGGCCGGATGGGGCGCGGGCCCGAGCGCCCGCTACGAGAACCTCGCGGAGCGGTTCCGGCCGGTGTTCCGGGAGATCCGCGACGGCGCCGCCGCCCGCGACCGTGGCCGGCGATTGCCGCACGAGGAACTCGCCCGGCTCAAGGAGGCGACCTTCACCACCCTGCGGCTGGCGCCGGAGGAGGGTGGGCACGGCGCGAGCCTGCCGGAGCTGTTCGGGCTGCTGATCGAGCTGTCGGAAGCCGACCCCAACGTGACCAACGCGCTCCGGGCGCATGTCGGCTTCACCGAGGACGTGCTGAACTCGCGCTACCCGGACTGGCGCGCCCAGTGGCTGCCGCGGATCGCCGCCCGCCAGACGGTCGGCAGCGGCGTCTCGGAGACAGGGGCGGCCAGGGTCGGCAGCTTCGACACCGTCCTGCGGCCGCGCGGCGGCGGCTTCGTCCTCAACGGCACCAAGTTCTACACCACCGGCTCGCTGTTCGCCGACTGGATCCACCTCGCGGCGGTGGACGAGGCCGGCAACCCGGTCGGCGCGGCGGTGCCGCGCCTCGCCCCCGGGGTCGAGGTGCTGGACGACTGGGACGGGTTCGGGCAGGCGCTGACCGCGAGCGGCACCGCCCGCTTCACCGACGTCGCCGTGGAGGCGGCGTGGGTGAACCCCGATCCGGGCCGGTTCCGCTACGCGATGGCGTTCTTCCAGCTCGTGCATCTGGCGACGCTCGCCGGCATCGGCCGGGCGGCGGCGGGGGACGTCGCCCGCCTCGTCGCCGAGCGCAGCCGGGTCTACAGCCACGGCAACGCCGCCCGCACCGCCGACGACCCGCAGGTGCTCCAGGTCGTCGGCCGGGTGCGCGGCGCCGCCTACGCGGCGGGCGCCATCGTGCTCAAGGCGGCGGAGGCGGTCGCGCGCGTCCACGACGCCGACCGGGCCGGGGACGAGGAGGGCGCGGCGATCGCCGCCACCGTCGCCGACGTCGAGGTCAACCAGGCGGTGACGGTGGTGACGAACCTCGTCCTCGATGCGACGACCCAGCTCTTCGACGCGCTCGGCGCCTCCTCGACCCGGCGCAGCCTCGGCCTCGACCGGCACTGGCGCAACGCCCGCACCATCGCGACCCACAATCCCCGCATCTACCGCGACCGCACGGTCGGCGACTTCGCGGTCAACGGGGCGTCCCCGCCGCGCCAGTACCGGGTCGGGGAGGCCGCCCCTCCCGGCGCGGCGTAGGGAAGACGCACCCCGCCCAAGGGCAGAGGAAAAGAATATCCTGCCAGCATCAAACTCCGAAGATCGTAATCCCAACCACATTCCGACATTTGGCATCCGTATTCATTGACCGGCGGCGTAGCGAATGGGATTTTCCGTCGATCCGGCGAGGCGTACGACCCGCGTGGGCCGGAGAACACCGAACAAACCGGAGCCGATCACATGCGTTCGACACGCCGCAGCTTTGCCGCCGGTCTGGCAGCCGCCGGGGCGCTCACGGTTCTCGGCCGCGAGGGCCGGGCCGACGAGGCGGCGCCGAGGGAATTCCGCATCGGCTACCAGAAGCTCGGGCTGATCGTGGTCACGCGCCAGCAGCAACTGATCGAGACGCAACTCGCCGATCGCGACATCCGGGTGCGCTGGGTCGAGTTCCAGGCCGGCCCGCCGCTGCTGGAGGCGCTCAATGCCGGCAGCATCGATTTCGGCTATACCGGCGATGCGCCGCCTATCTTCTCGCAGGCCGCCGGCGGCAACCTCGTCTACGCCGCGGCGTCGGCCCCCTCCGGCGCCGGCGAGGCGATCCTGGTCAAGGATTCCTCGGCGATCCGCTCGGTCGCGGACCTCAGGGGCCGGAAGGTCGCGGTGGCGCGCGGGACCAGTTCGCACAACCTCCTCGTCGCGGCCCTGGAGAAGGCGGGCCTGAGCTTCTCCGACGTGACGCCGGTCTACCTCTCGCCGGCCGACGCGGGCTCGGCCTTCGCCGGGGGCAGCGTCGAGGCCTGGGCGATCTGGGATCCGTTCTTCGCCATCGCCGAGGCGCGCAACAGGACCCGGGTGCTCACCACCTCGGGCCAGACCCTCGACGTGTCGGGCTACTTCCTGGCCAACAAGAGCTTCGCCCGGCGCCACCCCGCGGTGATCGCCGCGACCCTGCGGGCGCTGGCGCAGGGCGCCGCCTGGGCCGAGAGCCATCGCGATCAGGTGGCGCAGGCGCTGGCCGAGGTCACCGGCATTCCGTTCGAGATCCAGAAGGCCGCGGCGGACCGGACCCAGTTCGCCGTCCGGCCGCTCTCGGACGAGATCCTGGCCGGCCAGCAGGCCACGGCGGACCGCTTCCACCGCCTCGGCCTGATCCCCCGCGCCATCACCGTCCGCGACGCCGTGTGGACGCCGCCCCGGGCGTGACGCGCGGCCCCAGAGCGGAGCCGATGTCCGCGCCGCGGAGGCCCGTCAGTGATACGGGTCGGCCGCGTCCCTGAGGCCGTCGCCGAGGAAGTTGAAGGCCAGCACCACGATCACCACCGGCAGGATCGGCATCAGCAGCCAGGGATGGAGCTGCACCGCCGCGAGGTTCTGCGCCTCGTTGAGCAGCACGCCCCAGCTCGTCACCGGCGGGCGCAGGCCGAGGCCGAGGAACGACAGCGCCGTCTCGCCGAGGATCATCGAGGGGATCGACAAGGTCGCCGAGGCGATGAGGTGGCTCATGAAGTTCGGGATCAGGTGCCGGCCGATGATCCGGGCCTTCGAGGCCCCCATCAGCTCGGCGGCCCGGACGTAGTCCTCCTCGCGCAGGGCCAGCAGCTTCGAGCGCACCGCCCGCGCGAGGCCCGGCCAGTCGAGCAGGCCGAGGATCAGCGTGATGCCGAAGAAGACCAGGATCGGGCTCCAGTTCGGCGGCAAAGCCGCCGACAGCGCGAGCCAGAGCGGCAGTTCGGGCAGCGAGCGCAGGATCTCGATCACCCGCTGGATCAGGTTGTCGACCCAGCCGCCGAGATAGCCGGCGAGCCCGCCGAAGAACAACCCGAGGACGAAGGACACCATGATGCCGACGAGGCCGACGGTGAGCGAGATCCGCGTCCCCGAGACGATGCGGGAGAACAGGTCGCGCCCGAGCCGGTCGGTGCCTGCGAGGAACATCGTGCCGTTCTCCGGCGGGCAGACGAGGTGCCAGTCGCTGCGCCACAGGCCCCAGAACTCGTAAGGATCGCCGCGGCAGAGGAACCGCAGGGGGTGCACCGTGTCGCGGTCGAGCGTGTAGTCGCGCCGGAAGGTCTCAAGGTTGAAGGTGAAGCGGTAGGGATGGGTGTAGGGGCCGACGAAGCGGCCCTCGTGGAACAGGTGCACGCTCTGCGGCGGGGCGTAGATGAAGTCGCCGTGGCGCTTGGCCGGGTTGTAGGGGGCGATCGGCTCGACGAAGGGGATCAGGGCGTAGAACGCCACCAGGATCAGGCCGGCGGCCACCGCGACCCGGTGGCGGCGGAACTTCCACCACGTCAGGCGCCAGGACGAGGCGCGCTCGAACGCCTCGGCGCCGCCCCCCGGCTCGGTGAGGCCGGGGTCGAACGGCGCCGCGTCGACGTAGTGGCGCGGGCGGCCGGTCACGTCGAGGCTCATCGTGCGGTGCCTCCGAAGCGGATGCGCGGATCGAGCCAGGCGAGCAGCAGGTCGGAGATCAGCATGCCGATGACGGTGAGCATCGCCACGAACATCAGGATGAAGCCGGCGAGGAACTGGTCCTGACTCTTGAGCGCCGCGAGCAGGATCGGCCCGACCGTCGGCAGGCTGAGCACCAGCGAGACCAGCACCGAGCCGGAGATGAGGTGAGGCAGCAGGTTGCCGATGTCGGCGATGAACGGGTTGAGCGACATCCGGAACGGGTACTTCAGCAGCGCCCGGGTCGGCGGCAGGCCCTTGGCCCGGGCGGTGACGACGTACTGCTTGGCGAGTTCGTCGAGCAGGTTGGCGCGCATCCGCCGGATCATCGCGGCGGTGCCGCCGAGCCCGATCACGAGGGTCGGCACGACGAGGTGGCCCATCAGCGACCTGATCTTGTCCCAGCCCCAGGGCTGGCCGGCATAGGCGCTGTCGTAGAGCCCGCCGATCGAGATGCCGAACCAGCGGTTGGCGTAGAACAGCATCATCAGGGCGAGCAGGAACGACGGGGTCGCCAGACCGATGTAGCCGACGAAGGTCGCGACGTAGTCGCCGAGAGAGTATTGCCGGGTGGCGGAGTAGATCGCGATCGGGATCGACACGAGGTGGACGAAGATCACCACCGCGAGGTTGACCAGCAGGGTGAGCCACAGCGCGTCGCCGACCACCTCGCGCACCGGACGGTCGTACTCGAACGACCAGCCCCAGTTGCCCTGGATCAGGCCGTTGAACGCCCCCTCGGGATTGGGCCATAGCCCGATCCACCGCAGGTACTGCTCCCAGACCGGGCGGTCGAGGCCGTATTGCTGCATCAGGAACTGCGCCTTGGCGACCGAGGCGGCCTCGCCCTGCGAGCGCAGCTCGGCGATCTGGTTGGTGAGGAAGTCGCCCGGGGGCAGCTTGATGATGAAGAACACCAGGGCCGAGATGACGAGGAGCGTCAGCGCCATGGTGACGACGCGGCGCACGAGGTAGCGGATCACGGGCGGGTCCCTTCCGGCGCCTGGGCGGTCTCCCGCGTCGGCCGCGACGCCTCCTTCGGCGCCTCGCCCCAGAAATATTCGTCGATCCGCGTCAGCCCGATCATCGCCGTCGGCTTCCAGCTGTAGGTCGACGTCTCGGGCACGTTGAGGAGGCGCCGCTTGGCGACGACGGGTTGCAGCGCCCCCGAGACGGTGCCGATCACCCACTGGTTCTCGGCCCGGTTGAGCAGCATCGCGGCCCAGATCCGCGCCTGCTCGGCGACGTCGCCGGTCGCCATCCAGCGGGCGTTGAGGTCGAGCAGGGCGTGGGCCTCCGGCATGTCGCAGGGCTGGCCCTCGCGCCCGTGGGTCTCGACGTGCTGGCCCCATTTGGGCCAGGAATAGGTGTCCTGGTGGACCGGGGCGAGCTCGTCGGGCGACATCTCGGCGGTCGGCATCGCGAGGTCGAGGCCCTGGGCCGCCACCATCACGGTCGAGCCGGCATAGGCGCGGTTGCGCAGGATGGTGCGGTCCTGCGGCTTGATGAACAGCTTGATGCCGACCTCGCGCCAGAACTCGGCGATGAGCGTGAGGCCGTCGGTGAGCATGTTACTCTCGCCGTCGGTCTCGACCACGATCTCCAGCTCGCGCCCGTCCGGCAGCAGGCGGATGCCGGCGCCGTTGCGCTGCGTCAGGCCGATCTCGTCGAGGAGCCGCGAGGCCGCACCGGGATCGTAGCCGGCATGCAGCGTCCGGTATTCCGGCCGGTAGAGCGGGCTCGCCTCGACCACGGTGTCGTTGCCCTCCTTGCCGAGGCCGAACAGCAGGGCGTTGTTGAGGGTGCGGCGGTCGATGGCGAGCGACAGGGCGCGGCGGTAGCGCAGGTCGCGGTTGAGGGCGCGCCAGACCGGATCGGTGGTGGTGAGGTTGGGGTACAGCGCCAGTTCCGAGCCGCGGGCGCTCGGCCACAGGTGGGTGCGGTAGCGGTGGGCGCGCTCGCCCTCGCGAAGGATCGGGATGTCCTCCATGGTCAGGCCGCGGAACAGCAGGTCGGCCTCGCCGGCATTGGCCTTGGCGGCGAGCAGGCCGCCGGCGGCGACGTCCATCAGCACCCGGTCGATGTAGGGCAGTTGCTGCCCGGCGCTGTCGACCCGGTGGTAGTGCGGATTGCGCACGAACACGAACCGGGCGGCCGGGGCGATGTTGGTGACGCGCCAGGGCTGGAGCGTCGGCAGGTCGGGATTGGTCTGCTCGAACATCGCGTCGAGCCGGTTGTGCAGCGTGGCCCAGCCCTTCACCTTCTGCCGCTTCACCGCGGCGTCCAGCTCGTCCTTCGCGGCGTGGCGGGCGTGGAAGGGCTTCAGGTAATGGGCCGGGCGGTAGATGAACGGATCCCGCGGCGAGGCGAGTTCGGGCAGGAAGCGCGGATTCGGAGTGTCCCAGGCGAACCGGACGGTGTGGGGGTCGACCACCTCGAAGCGCGGCGGCTTGCCGTCCACCAGCATGAACGCGGGCGGTCCGGAGGGACTGAGGTCCCGGCTGTTGGCCACGTCCTCCCACCAGTAGCGGAAGTCCTCCGCCGTGAACGGCGCGCCGTCCGACCAGCGGTGCCCGCGGCGCAGGACGAAGGTGAAGACCTGGTCGCCGTCGTTCTCGAATCGCGCCAGCAGGTCGGGCTGGAGCGTCAGCGTCTCGTCGTAGCCGACGACGCGGGTGTAGCTGTAGGCCGAGATGTAGCGGATGTCGCGCGGCTTGCTCACGAGGGTGACGAGGTCGCCTCCGGGCCGGCCGAGCCGTCGCCCCCTCGCCGCGGGGTCGACCACCAGGGGCTCCTCCGGCAGGCCCGCGGCCGCGGCGTTGGTGGCGCCGGGCGCGGCGGCGGCGAGCGCCGCGCCGGCGAGGCCGGCCAGCACCGCGCGGCGGTCGGGGCGAGCGGGTCCAGTCATGCCTCTCCCTCCGCTCCGGGCCGCCCGGCGGCCAGCCGGACGAACGTGATCCGGGCCGGCGAGTAGCCGGTCGCCGCGTGCAGGTCGTCGAACGGATGCGCCAGCGCGATGGCGGCGCGGGCGGCGCTCGCCTCCGGGTCGTCGGGCCGGTAGACGAACTCGCGGCCGTTGCGCAGCCAGCGCACCGGCTCGGCGGCCGGGTCCCGCAGCATCGCGATGGTCGGGAAGGCGGGACCGCCATGGGCGTGCAGGCGGTGGGCCTCGGCGTCGTCGTCGAAGATCAGGCGGTGGAAGCCGCGCGCGCGCGCCTCCAGCACCCGGCGGGCCTGGCTGATGTGGTCGTCGAAGAAGCAGACCGTGCCGGCGGCCGGCAGCCGCGACAGGTCGGCGCCCGACCAGTCGGCGGTCGCGTAGCGCGCCCCGGGGTCGCGGTAGCGCAGCCCCGAGAGGTCCGGGTCGAAGCAGAGGATCTCGGCCTCCGGGCAGGCCTGCCGGGTGACCCAGGTGGTCAGGCCGCGGAACACCCCGGACTCGATCACCGCGGCGGGGTCGAGCGCCCGCATCAGAACGTAGAGCTGGAGCGCGCCGTTGAAGCCGTTGCCGCCGCGCTTCTGCGCCACCGGCGCGCGGCCGATCAGCTCCCAGAACGCCGCGACGGCGGGGGCCGCGCCGCCGGGCAGGGACAGGCCGGCGGCGGCGAGGTCGGCGTCGAGCCGGACGGCGGCGGCCGCGATCAGCGCGTCGGTCTCCCGCGGGGAGAGGGGGCGGTGGCTCCAGTCCGGCACCGCCGGGACGAGGTCGTAGCCGAGGCGGTCGAAGACCGGGCCAAGGACGCGGCGGCGCAGGCGTTCGAGCCAGCGCGGCGGGCGGTGCAGGGCGGGCAGGGCGGTCACGTCAGGCCGCCCGGCGCAGGAACGGCGACGAGACCCGGACGCAGTGGCCGGGCTCGATCTCCTGCATCGTGCCGGCCTCGCCGCCGGTGAGGCGGAACGGCTCGGGCCACTGGGCCGGGTTGGAGAAGCGGTCGCTCATCAGAAGCTTCAGGTCGAGGGGATGGTCGAGGTCGGGCTCGGGCACCGCGGCGAGCAGCGCCCGTGTGTAGGGATGGGCCGGGTTGCGGAACAGGGCGGCCTTGGGCGCCTCCTCGACGATGTAGCCCCGGCACATCACCGCGATCGTGTCGGCGATGTAGTCGACCACCGCGAGGTTGTGGGAGACGAACAGGTAGGCGACGCCGAGGCTCGACTGGAGGTCGCGCAGCAGGTTGAGCACCTGGGCCTGGACCGAGACGTCGAGGGCCGAGACCGGCTCGTCGCACAGCAGCACCCGCGGCTTGAGGGCGAGCGCCCGGGCGATGCCGAGGCGCTGGCGCTGCCCGCCCGAGAAGGCGTGCGGGTAGCGGCCGAGGGCCCGGGCGTCGAGCCCGACCATGTCGAGGAGTTCCTTGGCGCGGACGTAGCGCTCGTCGGAATCGCCGACGCCGTGGATGCGCAGCGGCTCGGTCAGCAGCTCGTAGACGGTCATCCGCGGGTTGAGCGACGAGAACGGGTCCTGGAACACGAACTGCACCGCCCGGCGGAAATCCTTCAGCTCGCGGTCCTTGAGGGCGAAGACGTCGCGCGGGCCCTGGCCGGCGCCGTCGTCGAAGCACACCGAGCCGGCATCCGGCCGCAGCGCCCGCATGATGATCTTCGACAGGGTCGTCTTGCCGCAGCCGGATTCGCCGACGAGGCCGAGGGTGCGGCCCGGGCGCAGGGTCAGGTTGACGCCGTTGACCGCGTTGATGGTGCGCGCGTGGCCCTTGAACCAGCCCGAGCGCAGGGTGAACGACTTGGTGATGTCCCGCACCGCGAGCAGCGGCCCGGCCGGGTCCGGCTGGTGCGGCTCGCCGGCCTTGCGGGCCAGCACCGCGCTCTTCACCTCGCGGATCGGGGTCAGGCGCTCGCCCTCGGCCATGTGGAAGCGCGGCACCGCCCGCATCAGCGCCTTGAGGTAGGGGTGGCCGGGGCGGCGGAAGATGTCCTCGCGCGAGCCGGCCTCCATCACCCGGCCGCGATACATCACCACCACCTCGTCGGCCATGTTGGCGACGACGCCGAGGTCGTGGGTGATGAGCAGCATCGCCATGCCGGTCTCGGCCTGCAGCTCGCGCATCAGTTCCAGGATCTGGGCCTGGGTGGTGACGTCGAGCGCCGTGGTCGGCTCGTCGGCGATGAGCAGGTCGGGCCTGGTGATGAGCGCCATCGCGATCATCGCCCGCTGGCGCAGGCCGCCCGACAGCTCGAACGGATAGGTCGAGAGCGCGCGCTTCGGGTCCGGGAAGCCGACCCGCTCGAACACCTGGATGGCGCGGTCGCGCGCCTGCGCCGCCGTGACGTCGGCGTGCAGGAGCAGCGCCTCGGTGACCTGGTCGCCGACGGTGTGGAGCGGCGAGAGCGAGGTCATCGGCTCCTGGAAGATCATCGCGATCCGCCCGCCGCGCAGCTTGCGCATCCGCTCGGAATCGGGCTTCAGGGCCGCGATGTCGACGCCGCCGGCGGCCCCGCGCGGGTCCTCGTAGCGGATGCTGCCGCCGCTGATCCGGGCGGCCTTCGGCAGGATGCCGAGGATCGCCTGGGCGGTGACCGACTTGCCCGAGCCCGACTCGCCGACGAGCGCGACCGTGCGCCCGGCCGGGATGTCGAGCGACAGCCCGTCGACGGCACGAAACGCTCCGGTCGCGGTCGAGAAGTCGACCCTCAGGTCACGGATCGACAGGAGCGGTGCCGTCATCCTGGTGCTGCGCCTCTCTCGGATCGCGCCGGTCCCCGGGGTCCGGGGCCGCGGAGGGATCTCCTGCTCCTCACATCGATGTGTGACACGGGCAATACCCGGGGCGCAAACTCTCCAGCAGGGTCATGGGATCCCGCGCCTCGCCGGCTGCGGGCGCGGAACCCGCGAGTGTGGGCGGGGATTGGCCGGCGACGGTCACGCTTGCTCGGTCTTCCCCTGGAGAAACCAGTTCTCTGGAGCAATCAGTTCTCTGGACTTGGCGTCGTTCTGATCGCTTCCGCAAGCTCTTAGCCAGCAGATGGAAGACGGCTGCCACGCCGTCGGAACATCGCACGATCGTATCCCGTGTTCGCGCCCGCATCACGTCGATCGCGGCCGAGCACCTTCCGATCGATGCCAAGGTCGCATGCGCCGGTCCGACCCGGAACCGGACGGTCCGTCAGGGTCGAGGCCGGCCTTGCGGCCGGGCGAAAGGCCGGCGCAGTCTGCCGCGCCGCATGGCGCCCCACCACCGACCGGCATCCGCCGGCTGCCCCCGCGGATCGATCGCGACCGCTCGGCACGAAAACCTGATTGGAAGCGAACCATGTACCCGGATCACGACAAGCGTCTCGGCTTCATCGATGTCGGCGCCCGCGGGGGTGTTTCGCCCCTGGCGGCGCAGCACAGCGACAGGCTGATCCAGGTCCTGGTGGAGCCGGAAGCCTCCGAAGCCGAGCGCCTCCACAGCCTGAGCGACGACGGACGGCGCTACCGGGTCATCGGATCGGGCCTCGCCCACGTCGATGCCGAACTTCACTTTCAGGAGACAGTCAATCCGTTCTGCTCTTCAATCCTGAAGGTCAATCACGATGTGCTCGACCAATATGAGAATCTCGTCGAGCATTTTGCATTCAGGACATCCACGCCGGTCTCGTGCAGCCGCTATGACACCCTGTATTTCAGAGACAACCTGCCGCTTCCTCATATCCTGAAAATCGATGTCCAGGGCTTCGAGCATCAAGTCCTCCAAGGCTTTGGCGGCCTGCTGCAGCATACGCTCGGCATCGTACTGGAGACCCACCTCTACCCAATCTATCAGGATCAGAAGCTTTTTGGCGACATTATCGAATATTTGTACGGTTACGATCTCGTATTGAGAAGAATTACGAACGATCGCAATGCCGACCTCAACGGCGATCATCAATTTCAGCGCGACCTGGTGGAAATCGATGCTGTTTTCACCAAGACGAGATCCTGGTCAGCCAAGCAGGATCAGACAGTGCGAGATGATCTGAATTTCGTCTGTTCACTCCTCGGTGTCGTGCCGAATCGCTGAGATCCGGCTCCGGCTCCGGGCTGCGCGGGCCATCGCGGAACTGGCCCACGGCGCGTCAATCCGTCGACCCCGCCCCTTGATGCCCCGGCTGCTGAGACCCGCCCCCGAACAGCTCCGCCGCCCGGGCGATCCGCACGGCGGGGCTGGCGGCGAGCCGGCGCAGCAGCGCCTCGCAGAACGCCCACGTCGCCTCGTCCTGCACGAGGTGATGGGTGAGGAGGCCGACCGGCTCGCCGCTCCGCGCCGCGGCGAGCAGGGTGTCGGCGGCCCGGGCCAGGAGTGCGGCGGGGTCGGCGAAGCGGCGCAGGCCGTCCGGGCCGGGCGGGTCGCGCCACGCGACCGGGTCGACATGGGTGTGGATTTCGGTCAGGTCCGGCTGCGCGGGGCCGCGCGGACCGAAGGTCGAGAGGCCGGCGAGCCCGAGCCCGGGCAGAGCCGCGACCGCTGCCGGGGCGATCCGGTTCCAGGGCGGCACCAGCACCGGGAGCGGCGGTCGGCCGGGCCGGGTGAGGCGGGCCCGGGCGAGGTCGAGGGCGCGGACGAGGTCGGCCGCGATCTCGGCGAGGGGGCGGTGCGGGCCGAGTTCGGCCTTCTTCCCGCCCGGCGGGGCGTGGTCGGCATGGGCGAGGCCGTGGACGAGGAGATCGACCGCGGGCTCCTGCGCCAGCCGCTCGGTCAGCGACGGCTCGGCCCGGGCCGGGATCGCCGCGAGGGCGACGGGCCACCCGGTCGCCGTGGCGAGGGCGAGCAGCCTGTCGAGGGCGGCCGTATGGGCGGCCGCGTCGTCGTCGCGCCACCACAGGGTGACCCGCGCGCCCTCGGCCTCCAGCCGGGCGAGGGCGACGGCGAGCGGCGTGCCGTCGAGGCCGGAGGCCGGGCGAGGTGCCGTGCGAAGCATCGCCTCGACCAGGGCGACGCTGCGGGCGGCGCCGTCGCGGGCGACGCGGGCCGGCGGCGGGGCCGGGCGATCGAGGGAGGCGGCCACCGCGGCGACGAGGTGCTCCGGGGTGAGATCGGCCTCCGGCAGCAGGCCGGCGAGCCCTCCGGCCGCCAGGGTCTCGGCGCGCAGGCGCTGCTCGGTCTCGCCGCCGGCCTCGAACGGCACCAGCACGGCGCGGGTGCCGCTCGCCAGAAGGTCGAGCACGGTGTTGTAGCCGGCCTGGCTCACCGAAGCGTCGGCGCCGGCGAGCAGCGCCCGGAAGTCCGGCCGCGCCCGCTCGACGGCGGCGTTGGCGGGGGCCGCCGCCCGCAGGGCCGAGAGTTCGGCCTCGGGGACGCCGCGGCCGACGAGGATGCGCCAGGACCGGCCGGGCAGCCGCGCGGCGGCCCCGAGGGCGGCGCGCTGGAGCGGCAGCCCGGCGGCGCTCGACCCGCCCGAGACGACGATGCCGGCGCGCTCCGCCGGCCCCGGCGTGGCGTCGGGCGCCTCGTCGACGTAGCCGGTGTAGCGCAGGCGGGCGCGCAAGGCGGGGCTCACCGGCCAGGAGGCGTCGAGGGGCAGGAGGGCGGGATCGCCGTGGACCAGCACCGCGTCGTAGGCGTCGATGATCCGGGCCTCGCTGGAGGCGATCCGCTCCGGCCGCCCCGGACGGGCGAGGATGTCGCGGATCGAGGCGAGGATCAGGGGACGCGGGCGGCGGGCGCGGGCGGCGGCGATCAGCGCCTCGAATTCCTCCGCCAGCACCCGGCGGCCGAAGGGGTAGAGTTCGGTGACGACCGCATCGGGCGCCGCCTCCGCCAGGGCGGCGAGGAGCCCGTCGCGGCGGGCGGCGAGGCGGCCGGGCCCGACCGGATCGCCGGCCTCGTCGCGCAGGTCGGTGAAGGCGGTGCCGAGGATCCGCACCGGCGGGAGCTGCACCCGGCGCACGCGATCGAGACCCGGCAGCGCAGCCGGCATCCCGCCGGAGACCAGCGTCACCGCGTGCCCCGACGCCGCGAAGGCGCGGGCGAGGGCGGCGGCCCGGGTGAGGTGCCCGGCGCCGAGGAGGTGGGTGACCGCGATGAGGATCCGGCTCATGGGGCGTTCCGGGAGGGCTCGTCGGTTTGGGCAACGGGTCGGGCGCCTTCTCCCCGCAGCGTCCCGCTGTCCGGGGGACGGCCGCAGGCGTGGCGAGGCGAGAACCGGCGCCTCATGCGGAGATGCGCGGACGGGCTGGCCCCACCAGGGGAGCGAGAACCTCGCGCAACACCACTGCCGCCCGCGCCAGCCCGCGCTCCTCGCGGGCGAAGGTCACGGCCTCGGCCGCCATCGCGGCCCGCCGGGCGGGGTCGTCCGCCAGGGCGGCGACGGCGGCGGCCAGGGCCGCGGCGTCGCCGGGCGGGGCGACGAGGCCGGTGCGGCCATGGCGGACCACGTCGGGCACGCCGCCATAGCCGCCGGCCACCACCGGGCAGCCCTGTCCCTGCGCCTCCAGCAGCGCCATGCCGTAGGCCTCGTTCACCGCCGGCCAGACCAGCAGGTCGGATTCCGCGTAGAGCGCCGCCAGCGCCGCCGGAGCGAGAGCGCCGTGGATGCGCACCCGATCGCCGAAGGGGGCGAGGAGACCGGCCACCTCCGCCGCCGCCGGGCCGTCGCCGGCGACGTCGAGGGTCCAGGAGCCGCCGAGGCGCGCGAGGGCGTCGGCGAGCAGGCGGTAAGAGGCGAGCTTGTCGCCCGGCCGCATCATCGCGACGCAGACGAGCCGCAGCGGCGGCTCCCGGACCCCCGACGTCGCCGGCGCCGGGCGCGGCACGCGCGGCCACGCGGCGGGATCGAGGAACGGCGGCAGGTCGATCAGGCGCTGGCCCGGGAGACGGGCCGCCTCCAGGCTCTCGCGGTCGTGCGCGGTCGGGACCAGGATCAGCGCCGCGGCGTCGAGGGCGGCCTCGGCCGCGGCATGGCCGACGGCGTGCGGCCCGGCCGCGCGCTTGCCCGCCCGCGAGGCTTCCGCGACGACGTAGGGGATGCCGAGCGCCGCCGACACCGCCGGTCCGATCCAGTCCGGCGCCTTGTAGTAGACGTGGTAGGTGAACCACAGGCGCGGCGGGTCGTCCCGCCACCGCGCAATCAGCCGTGCCGCCTCGGCGAGCGATGCCTCCCGCAGCGCCGGGTGGCGGTCGCCGGCCGGGTCGCGGGTGCGCAGGGTGCTGGCGAGTTCCGGCGCGAAACCGGCCTCGCGCAGGGCGGCGAGCCAGAGCCGCGCCACCGTGCGCTCGCCGGAGGGCACCGGATCGTCGGGGGCCTTGAGCGGCGCGTAGAACGCCACCCTCACGGGCCGCCCCGCAGCAGGCGCGCGATCCGCTCGAACCCGGCCTCGGCCCCGAAGGCGTCGCGCAGGCGCGCCAGGGCCGCCGCGCCGAGGCGGGCGCGCTCGCCGGGATCGCGGGCGAGCAGGTTGAGGGCGTTCGACAACGCCGCCCAGTCGCCCGGCGGCACCAGCCTTCCGTCGCGGTCGTCGGCCAGGAACTCCGGGATGCCGGCGAAGTCGGTGGCGACGATCGCCAGCCCCTGCGAGGCCGCCTCCATGATGACGTTGGGCAGGCCGTCGCGGTCGCCGGACGGGGCGGCCTTGGCCGGCAGCACGAACAGGTCGGCCTCGCGCATCAGGGCGACGACGTCGGGTTGCGGCCGGGCCCCGAGGAAGACCACCCGCTGCGCGAGCCCGAGGGCGCCGGCCCGCGCCTTCAGCGCCTCCAGTTCCTCGCCGCCGCCGACATGGGCGAGGCGCCAGTGCAGGCCCGGCGGCAGGGCGGCGAGCGCCTCCAGCAGGTCGAAGAAACCCTTCTTGGCCACCGCCCGGCCGACCGTGACGAAGCGCACCGGGTCGGCCGGGTCGCCCCCGTCCCGGGAGGGGCGGGAGGCGGGAGGCTCGGGGAAGCGGCGCAGGTCGAGCCCGTGATAGACCAGCGAGACCGCCTCGGGCCGCGCCGCCAGCCCGCGCAGCCGCGCGGCGCCGGCCGCCGTGCAGGTGACGGCGAAGCGCAAGGCGCCGTCGTCGAGCTTCTCCGCCAGCTCCCAGTCCGGGGTGGTCCAGATGTCCTTGGCGTGGGCCGAGACGCTCCAGCTCCGCCCCGACAGCAGGGCGGCGTAGCGCCCGACCGAGGCCGGGGTGTGCAGGTAGTGGACGTGGATGTGGGCGACCGCCGGCGGCAATTCGCGGGCGAGGACGACGGCCTGGCCGAGGCGGCGCAGGCGGCTCGCGGTGGGGTCGCGGCGCAGGTCGCGCCAGACCAGCCGCAGCAGCGGCCGCAGCCCGGGGCGGCCCAGGGCCGCGAACAGGCCGCGCAGCACCCGCAGCGGTGCCTCGTGTAGGTATTCCGGCAGGTAGGCGACGGGGGCGCGGATCTGCCGGTGCATCGGGTGGACGGCGCCGTCGTGCGGCCGGCGCAGGGACCAGATCGCGAGGGCAAGCCCGCGCTCCTCCAGTCCGACCAGTTCCTGGGCGATGAAGGTCTCGGACAGGCGCGGGTAGCCCTTGACCAGGATGGCGATCGTCGGAGCGGGCATGAGGCAAGGGGCCTGGGAGGGGGCTATTCCGCCGCGAGGCAGGCCGTGGCGCCGGCCTCGGCGAGGCGGCGGATCGCCGGGAGGCCGTCGAGCAGGCCCGGGATCGGGTGGGCGGAGGGGTGGGGGCGCCCCGGCAGGGCGGCGAGGGAGGCGGCGGTCCGGGCCGGCGTCGCCGCCTCCGGCGGCAGGCACTCGACGAGGCCGCGCCGGGCGGCGGCCTCGGCCCGGATCAGTTGCTCGCGCCGCGGCCGCACCCGCGGCAGGATCAGCGACGGACGGTCGAAGGACAGGATCTCGCAGAAGGTGTTGTAGCCGCCCATCGCCACGACGCCGGCGGCGCGGCGCATCAGGCGCTCCAGCCTCGCGTCGAAGCCGAGGGAGGACAGGCGCGGATGGGCGGCGATCCGCGCCTCCAGCGCCGCCTGCTCGGCCGGCGGGAAGAACGGCCCGAACACGATCAGGGCGCGATGGCCGGGATCCTCCGCCTCGTAGGCGCGCACCACCGCCTCGACGAGATCGACCCCGTCGCCGCCGCCGCCGGGGGTGACGAGGAGGAACGGCTCGCCCTCCGGCTCCGCCGCGCAGGGGCCGGCCTCCGGCGCCTCGCGGCGCAGGTAGCCGGTATAGGTCGGGGTCGCCAGCCCGGCCGGCAGGGCGAGGCCGGCCAGCGGCGCGCAGATCTCCTGGAGGCCGTAGACCCAGATCGCGTCGTAGAGCGGCAGCACCGCGGCGACGCCCTTGCGCTCCCATTCCGGGCCGAGGAGCGCCGGGTCGTCGAGGACGTCGCGCAGGCCGAGCACCAGCCGGCAGCCGCGGGCCTTGAGCCGCGCGAGCACCGGCAGCACCTCGCCGTGGAAGCCCGCCGGCTCCTTGTCGACCAGGAACAGGTCGGGGTCGAAGCGGTCGGCGACGTGGCGGATGAGGGCGGCGCGCACCGCCACGACCTCGTCGAGGCGGTAGGCCGGCGCGAGGCTGCGGTACTCCCCGTCGGGCAGCTTGGTCACGCCGGGCAGGCGCCGGCAGGTCACCCCGGGGGCGAAGCGGAACGCCCGGCTCACCGGCGAGCCGGACAGGATCATCACCCGCCGCCCCGGCGCCTCAGCCACCAGGGCGTGCGCGATGGCGCGGGCGCGGCGCAGATGGCCGAGGCCGAACGTGTCGTGGGAGTAGATCAGCACCCGCTGCGGGGCGGGGCAGGACCGGGGCGACGTCATCGGCGCCCGGCGGTTCCGGGCGGGCCGGCCCGCGCGACGGAGCGGGTGCTGATCACGGCAAGCGGCATCCGGCAGTCGAACTCCCCCGGCAACGGGGCGAGCCTAGCGCATCCGCCCGGCACAGGGCTACCCGGGGCGCGAGATCCGCCGGGGGCCATGGCGTCGGGGCAACAGCCGGAAGGCCGTGCCCATGACGGCCTCCGCTCCGGGCGCAGCCGGAGCCTTTCCGTGCTGGCGGGCCAGGGCCCCCGCGACGCTTCGTGGATCAGCCGGTGCAGGCGCTCGTCGAGATGCGAGACGTCGGTGCAGCGCTCGCCGATCTCGGACAGGAGCCGGTGATGCTCGCGCTCGATGGCGTCGGGGGCGGTCCAGGCGGGTGAGGCCGGGTCGAGTTCGACGAAGCGGCGGGCCGAGCGCAGCTCGAACATCTCGCGGATCTCGGCCGCGAAATCCGGCGTCATGCGATTTCCGGTTGATCGCTTCAGGCGATCCCTGCGGGATCCTGGCGATTGCTGCGCAATCGCTTCAGGCGACCGCGAGCGGTCGCTTTCGCGATGCGGACATCGGCTTCGCTCATGCGTGCGGAGCAAAGCTCCGCCGCGCGGGCCAGTGATACGGAATCCGGAAGCAATCTTCCGGATTCCGTATCACTCCGGTGAAGCTCCAGCCGCTTCCTCCAGGCCCACGCCGCGCTGTTCGTCCACGAGGCGCGAGGCCGGGCAGGATGCCGGCCCGGTCACGGTGGTGCAGGCCTCCGGCGACGCCGCGCGCGCCGGGCGGGTCGCCGCCTTCGGGGTCCCCGGCGGCTACCCGGTCATCATCCGCGGCATCGAGGGTGGGGCCAGGCTCTGCGCCGGGCGGCCTGACGTGAGGACGAGGAGAAGGGCGCCAGGCCCTCCGGGACCGCCGCCAGATGGATCGCGGGGAACCGCGCCACCGTGGACGGCTGGCTGAGATAGCCGCGCGGGAACGGCGGGCCGGGCTCCGGCGGCCTCCGGCGGAACGGGTGCCGCTCCGACGCGGCGCCCGGCGCGACGGTGCCGGGCCCTGCTGCTTAAGTCCTGTTTACGCATCATTGCCTTGGCGAAGCGTTGAACGCTCCGGCGAATGGTGCTTAGCAAGCATGCGCGGGGCAGACGGGCGCGGGAGCACCGGGCAGCGAGGTGGGAGCGGTGGTTCGGCACGGGGCGCACCGCACGCCTTCGGCGATCGCACCAGGGGGCCCCCTGAGCCTGCCGCGACGGGCGTCGCCGTCCCCTCGCGCCCGGGACGCCGATGCGGGTCGCCGGGGCGGGAACGGGTCGTGGATCGTGCGAGCGGCTCCTCGTTGCAACTCATCCTATCGAGAAGGAAGCAGAATCATGAAGACGCGCGCGGCGGTTGCCTGGGAGGCGAAGAAGCCGCTGACGATCGAGACGATCGAGATCGGCGGCCCGAAGGCGGGCGAGGTGCTGGTCGAGGTGATGGCCACCGGCATCTGCCACACCGACGCCTACACGCTCTCGGGGCTCGACTCCGAGGGCAAGTTCCCGGCGATCCTCGGCCACGAGGGCGCGGGCATCGTGCGCGAGGTCGGCGCCGGGGTGACCTCGGTCAAGCCGGGCGACCACGTCATCCCGCTCTACACGCCCGAGTGCCGCGGCTGTAAGTCCTGCCTGTCGCAGCGCACCAACCTGTGCACCGCGATCCGGGCCACGCAGGGCCAGGGCGTGATGCCGGACGGCACCAGCCGCTTCTCCTGCGTCGCCACGGGGGCGAGCCCGGGCGCGAACACCGTGTTCCACTACATGGGCTGCTCGACCTTCTCGAACTTCACCGTGCTGCCCGAGATCGCGGTGGCGAAGGTGCGCGAGGACGCCCCCTTCGACAAGATCTGCTACATCGGCTGCGGCGTGACCACCGGCATCGGCGCGGTGATCTACACCGCCAAGGTCTGGCCGGGCGCCAACGTCGTGGTGTTCGGCCTCGGCGGCATCGGGCTCAACGTCATCCAGGGCGCCCGGATGGTCGGCGCCGACAAGATCGTCGGCGTCGACATCAACCCCGACAAGCGGGCGATGGCCGAGAAGTTCGGCATGACCCACTTCATCAACCCGAACGAGGTCGGCACCGACAAGGTCGTGCAGGCGATCCTCGACGTGACCGGCGGCGGCGCCGACTTCTCGTTCGACGCCACCGGCAACGTCAACGTGATGCGTCAGGCGCTCGAATGCTGCCACCGCGGCTGGGGCGAGTCGATCGTCATCGGCGTGGCCGAGGCCGGGCGCGAGATCGCGACGCGGCCGTTCCAGCTCGTCACCGGCCGGGTGTGGAAGGGCTCGGCCTTCGGCGGCGCCCGCGGCCGCACCGACGTGCCCAAGATCGTCGACTGGTACATGGAGGGGAAGATCAACATCGACGACCTGATCACCCACACCATGCCGCTCGACGAGATCAACCACGGCTTCGACCTCATGCACGAGGGCAAGTCGATCCGGTCCGTCGTCGTCTACTGAGCGGAGAGGGCAGGGCGGCCGCGGAGCCGCCCCGCCCCGTCGAAGAGGGAGAAGCCAGGGTGGAAACCGTCAGCAGAGCGCTGTCCCACGGGGGCGTGCAGGGCGTCTACCGGCACGAGGCCGGGACGACCCGCTGCCCGATGACCTTCGCGGTCTATCTGCCGCCGCAGGCGGCGGACGGCCCGGTGCCGGTGCTGTGGTACCTGTCGGGCCTGACCTGCACCCATGCCAACGTCATGGACAAGGGCGAGTACCGCCGGGCGGCGGCGCGGCACGGGGTGGCCTTCGTGGCGCCCGACACCAGCCCGCGCGGGCCCGGGGTTCCCGACGATCCCGACGACTGGAAATTCGGCTGCGGCGCCGGCTTCTACCTCGACGCCACGCAGGACCCCTACGCGCGCCATTACCGCATGTGGAGCTACGTCGCCGAGGAGCTGCCCGCCCTCGTCGCCGCGAACTTCCCGGTCGACATGTCCCGCCAGGGCATCCTCGGGCATTCCATGGGCGGCCACGGCGCCCTGACCCTCGCGTTGACCCATCCCGAGCGATACCGGTCGTGCAGCGCCTTCGCGCCGATCGTCCAGCCCTCGACGGCGGGCTGGTCGGCACCGGCCTTCGAGCGCTATCTCGGCGCCGACCGCGCGGCGTGGCGGGCCCACGACGCGACGGCCCTGATCGAGGACGGGCGCCGCTTCCCGGAATTCCTGGTCGACCAGGGGACGGCGGATTCGTTCCTCGACGACGGCCTGCGGCCCCACCTGCTGAAGGAGGCCTGCGCCGGGGCCGGGATCGCGCTGACCCTCAACCTGCGCGAGGGCTACGATCACTCGTACTTCTTCATCTCGACCTTCATGGACGATCACATCGCCTGGGCGGCCGAGCGGCTGACCGCCTGAAGGCCGCCGGCCGCAGGAGGCGCGGAGGTGGTGCCCGAAGGGGGCCCCGGTCGCCTCGGCGCCCGCTCGATGCGACGTCCGGACGATGACGTCCGGATGTCGCATCACGAGCCCGCGCGGCGGAGCCCGGCCCCGCACACCCGGGCGAAGCCGTGATACGGTTTTCGGGAGATTCCTTCCGGAAATCGTATCGCCAGCCTGCGCGGCGCAGAGCGAAGCTCTGCGCGCACCTGAGCGAAGCCGATTTTCGCATCGCGAGGCGATTGCCCCGGGCGGGCGCCACTCGGGTCTTCCGCTCGGTGCTGGGCGGCCGGCCGAAATGGAAACCGGTTCTCCTCCGGGTGCCCATGCACGAATTCCTGGAGAGGTTCGGGACCGGACAGGGGGATCCGATTCATGTCCGGGTCCGAGTCTCCCCGGGATTCATCTGCGGACACAGACCGAGAGAACCAGTTTCTGATCAGGCACCCTCGGGCTCCCCCTCGGGCAGGGTGAAGGACGTCGCCTCGTGCCCCTCCGCCCGGAGGGCGGCGACGAGGTCGGCCGGGACGAGATTGAGGGTCCGGGTGTTCACGAGCGGATGGACGTTGATCCGCGCCTCGTCGAGCAGGCTGTCCTGGAGGAAGACCCTGACGCCGCCCGGGGCGGCGTTGAGGGCCGCGAGCGGAGAGACGGCGCCGCTCTCCACGCCGAGCTGCTCGCGCAGCGCGTCGGCGCTCGCGAAGGACAATCCGCCCCGTGCGCCGAGCACCGGCCGGAAGGCCTTGAGGTCGACCCGCGCGTCGTGCCGCAGCGTGACGAGGAAGTAGGTCTTCTTCCCGTCGCGCAGGAACAGGTTCTTGGTGTGGGCGCCCGCGATGTCGCCGCAGACAGCCATCATCGCCTCGACCGTCAGGACCGGCGGGTGCTCGTAGAGCTTGTAGGCGATGCCGCGCTCGCGCAGCCGGGCCAGGAGGTCGTCGGGACTCAGGGGCATGGGGCTCAGGGACATGGGTCTCACTCGCGGGCGTGATGGGTCCGGTCGGACGGGCGGGGGCGCGTCCCCGCGCCTCAGCCGTCCTGCGGGCCGGAGGCGGGCGGGGCGAGCACGCCGATCCGGCGCAGATAGGCCAGGATCTCCCGCGCCGCATCCTCCGGATCGGGTTCCACGAGGAGGCGTCCGCTCCCGGCGGCGGGTGCGCCCTTCACGAGCCTGGGACGGCGGCGATAGGGGCGCCCTTCCAGCGAGAGCAGCCGCAGCAGCGCCGGCATCACGGCCGGGGCGTCCTGGACGACGGCGAGGCCCGCCCGCTCGATCATCGCCGCGTGCAGGTCGGTGTTGACCGCGACGACGCGCTCGCGGCCGGCGAAGCCCCGGAGTGCAGCGGGGCGCCGGAGATGCCGAGGGCGAAGTAGCAGGTCGCGGCGAGCACCGTGCCAGACCCGCCGCCGCCCGCCCTCTCCCGGCGCCGACGCGGCGGGCGCTCCGTCACCGGCGGCGCATGGCCGGCGGAACGATGCTCAGCCCGGCGGGATCACTTCGATCTGGATGCCGCTGTAATAGGTTGCGAGGTTGTCGATGTCGGCGTCGGTGAGGTCCTGGGCCGCCACCGACATCACCTCGTTCTTGCGCGTCCCGTCGCGGAACTCGGTCAGCGCCTTGACGAGGTAGGGTTCGACCTGACCCGACAGGTTCGGCGCGTCGGGCAGCTTCGAGACGCCGTCGAGGCCGTGGCAGGCCTGGCAGGCGATGGCCTTGGCGCGGCCGGCCCTGGCGTCGCCGGCCTGGGCGAGGCCGGGAACCAGGAGGAGGGCAACGGCGGGGAGGAGGCGGAGAATCATGGCGTGTGGTCCCGCGCGGAAAGGCGGGACCGGAGCCCCGCCTTCCGACAAACCGCGAAAAGACTACTTCTCGTAGGAGATGCGGTAGATCGCGCCGGCGGTGTCGTCGGAGACCAGCAGCGAGCCGTCCGGCAGGGTGGCGAGGTCGACCGGGCGGCCGAGATACTCGCCGTCGGCGGTGAGCCAGCCCTCGGCGAAGGGCTCGGGCTTGCCGGCGGTGCCGTCCTTGTTGACCGGCACGTACATCACCCGGGCACCGATCGGCGTGGTGCGGTTCCACGAGCCGTGCTCGGCGGTGAACACGCCGCCGCGATACTTCTCCGGGAACGACCGGCCCTTGTAGACGATCATGCCGAGGTCGGCGGCGTGGGGCGGCAACTCGGCCTTCGGCGGCACGACGTCGGCCGGGACCTTGTCGTCCTTGTACTCGACGGTGCGCACCGCGCCGCCGCCGTACCACGGGAAGCCGAAATTCTGGCCCGGCTTGGTGATCTGGTTCAGCTCGCCCGGGGGCTGGTCGTCGCCCATGCCGTCGACCTGGTTGTCGGTGAACCACAGGGTCTTGTCGGGGGCGAAGTCCATGCCGACCGAGTTGCGGATGCCGGTGGCGTAGACCTCGCGGTTCTTGCCGTCGGCGTCCATGCGGACGATGCCGCCGATGCCGGTCCTGGCGTAGAGGTCGGACTTGTCCTTCGGCGGCACGTTGTAGGGCTGGCCGAGGGAGATGTAGAGCTTGCCGTCCGGGCCGATGCGGCAGATCCGGGCGGTGTGGTTGTAGCTCTCCTCGGAGGGCGGGATCAGCTCGCCCTGCTTGACCACGATGGCGGCGGGGCCGTCCGGCCCCTCGTAGAAGAACTCGGCCGCCGGGAACGCCAGCACCCGGTTCTGCTCCACCACCGTCAGCACGCCGTCGCGGGAGAAGCAGACGCCGTTGGGGATCTTGAAGTCGAGGCCGGGGGCGAAGACCTTGACCTCGTCGGCGACCCGGTCCTTGTCGCGGTCGGTGACGGTGTAGACCTTCGACTTGCGGGTGCCGACGAAGACCACGCCGGCATTGGGGCCGACCGCGAGGCCGCGGGCATCCGGCACCACGGCGTAGAGTTCGATCCTGAAGCCGTCCGGGAGCTTGATCTTCTGGAGCGTGCGGTTGATCGCGTCGGCGCGCCGGCCGGTCTGCGGAATCGGCGGCGGCTCGGCGACTCCGGTCGGCCGGAAGTTGCCGAGCTTCTCCAGGTTGTCGACCTTGGCCTTGGTCTCGCCGGCATCCTGCTGGGCGGTGGCCACGGCCGGCACCGCGACGGCGGCGAGCAGGGCCATCAGGACTGGCTTCATGGTATCCTCCCGGATCGCTGCCGGCCGATTCAATCGTGGCCGAGCTTCGCGTCCTCTTTTGTATGAACCCGGCCCCGGCCGTGGGCAAGACGGGCGTTGGAGCTAAAACCTCTCGCGCAGCAGCGGCGGCAGGACGCGGTCGAACCCGGTCGCCTCCTCGTAGGCGGCGGCGATGCGCAGGAGTTCCAGCTCGCCGCGGTTGGGTGCGACGAGCTGCATCCCCATCGGCAGGCCCTGCGGCCCGAGCCCGACCGGCACGCTCAGCGCCGGGCATCCCGACAGCGTCACCGCCACCACCACCTCCATCCAGCGGTGATAGGTGTCCATCGGCCGGCCGGCGATGGCGCGCGGCCAGTCGCTCCCGGCATCGAACGGAAACACCTGCGCGGAGGGCAGGGCAAGGACGTCGACGCGCTCGAACAGGTCGCAGACCGTCTTCCACCACGCGCTGCGGGTGACGCTGGCGGCGTGGACCGCGAAGGCGTCGAGCTTGAGGCCGCCCTCGATCTCCCAGACGGCCTCCGGCTTCAGCTCGGCGCGGGCTTCGGGCTTGCGCCAGTGCGGGGAGAGCGTGGCGCCGACGAGCCAGTGCCGCAGCACCAGCCACGCCCGCCAAATCGCCGCGGGATCGAAGTCCGGCACCAGAGGCTCGACCCGCGCGCCCTGCGCCTCGAAGGTGGCGAGGCCCTGCTCGCAGAGGTCGAGGATGCCGGGCTCGAACGGCAGGGTGCCGCCCCAGTCGCCGATCCAGCCGATGCGCAGCCCCTTGAGGTCGCGCGGGCGCGGGTCGGCGAAGATCTTGGGATCGTCGGGGAGCGAGTTCGGCGTGCGCGGGTCGTAGCCGGCCTGGACCGAGAGCAGAAGGCCGAGATCGGCGACGTTGCGCGCCATCGGCCCGGTGACGGCGAGTTCGGGCAGGAAGACCTCGTCGGTGCGCGCCGGCACCCGGCCGGAGGAGGGGCGCAGGCCGAGCACGCCGTTCCAGGCGGCGGGGTTGCGCAGCGAGCCGCCGAAATCGCTGCCGTCGGCCAGCGGCAGCATCCGCAGGGCGAGGGCGACCGCGGCGCCGCCGCTCGACCCGCCGGCGCTGCGGGACGGGTCGTAGGCGTTCCCGGTGGTGCCGTAGACCCGGTTGTAGCTGTGCGAGCCGAGGCCGAATTCCGGGGTGTTGGTCTTGCCGATCAGGATCGCGCCGGCCTCGCGCAGGCGGGCGACGTGGGGGGCGTCGGCCGCCGGCACGGTGTCGCGGAACAGCGGCGAGCCGAGGGTCGTGACGAGGCCGCGGGCCGGCGCGGTGTCCTTCACCGCGTGCGGCAGGCCGTGGAGCGGCCCGCGCAGCCGCCCGGCAGCGAGGTCGCGGTCGGCCTCGTCGGCCTCGGCCAGCAGCGCGTCGGGGTCGCGCAGGGCCACGACGGCGTTCACCGCCGGGTTGAGCCGGGCGATTCGGTCGAGATGGGCCTGCATCGCCTCCCGGGCCGAGACCTGCCGGGTGCGGATCGCCGCCGCGAGCTCGCCGGCACGCATCATCACGAGGTCGGTGGGGGCGGTCATCGGCGGCTCCTTGGCGTCGTGCGCGCAACCGAGCACGGCCGGGGCCAGGGGTGCAAGAGCGGCGGACGGAAGCCGCAGGGCAATCGCTTCAGCGATTGTTCTGCGGTCGCCCGGAGGGCGACGCTCCATACCGGGCGCGGTGCGCTCTGCGCCCGAAGAGCGCCCCGCGAAGCGGGTTCGGGGGACGCATGTCCCCTCCGGGGGACGGATGTCCCCTCGAACGCAGAGCGGAGCGAGAGCCGGGTGAGCGGCGACACGACGTGTCGCGCACGAACGCCGGCGACTGAGGCCGAGCAAGGAACAAGGGCAATCGCCCTGAAGCGATGGCCCTGACGGAAACCGGCCCGCGGCGTTCACGGGCATCGGATCTGCCACGGAAAGATGCAGGACTTGAGGGAAGGCGCCAATTTGTGCACCTGCCCGTCGCCGATCTGCCGACGCAACCATCGGATACTGTCGTCAATTGAGGCAGCGCCGTGTAGATCTGGCCGGAAGGATGCCCGCGCAGACGGGCGCCTGGAAGGAACGCCGCCGCCCCTGAGGCCGGTTCGGGAGGACACCCATGCGAGACGTCGCCCCCCTTCGTGCCGTCCGGCCCGCCGTCGCCGGGACGTCGCCCGCCCTGTGGCAGTCGGTGCCCCTCGACCTGTGGGGCGCGATGCTCGCGGTGATCGCCGCGGGGGCGCTGGCTCTCGCAGGTGTGATGTAGCATCACGATCCGGCCGCGGAATCGGCTGAAAACCGTCCCCTGCCGATCCGATCCTGCGTCAACGGATTCGCAACCCTGACGGCGGCACGCTCCGTGCTCGGGGTGGCGAAAGACATCGCTGCGCAGGAGACGACAGGATGCTGATGGCGTTCCTCGGCCGCCTCACCGGGGCCTGGCGGGCCCTCACCTCGGCGCTCGCCGACCCGTACCGGCCCGAACTGCACTACATGCGCGGGCCGGGCCCGCGCTGGCGCGAGCGGCACCCGGAGGGGTGACCGTACCGGGCGCCGCCTACCTCAGAAAATCCCCGAACGCCCGCGGCCCGTCCGCCGTCTTCACCTGTCCGACCACCGTCAGCGTCGCGGTGTCGATCACGCTCAGCGTGTTCGACTCCCAGTTCGCCACGTAGATCCGGCTGCCGTCGCGGCTCGCGGCGATGCCCTCGGGGTAGTCGCCGACCGCGATGCGCGAGCCGGGCGCCAGGGTGGCGGTGGCGAAGGTGCTGACCGTGCCGCCGTACTGGTCGGTGACGAAGGCGCGCCCGCCGGTGAGCGCCACCGCGTAAGGCCGCTCCCCGACCGGAACGCGGGCGATCTCCCGGCGCGCCGCGAGGTCGATCACCGAGACGTCGTTCGAGCCGACATTGGCGGTGTAGGCGCGCTGCCCCTCGGCGTCGATCGTGACCCCGAACGGGCGGGTGCCGACCGGAATCACCGCGACGCGCTGCCGGGTGGCGGTATCGACCAGGGAGACCGCGTCGTCGTCGCGGTCGGCGGCGAGCAGGAGGCGGCCGTCGCGGGTGACGGCGATGCCCGAGGGCGAGGTGCCGACCGCGATCTCGCCGGTCACCGCGAGCGTCGCCGGCTCGACCACCCACAGGCGCCGGGCGTACCAGTCGGCGACGTAGACCGCGCCGGAGACCGGGTTGACCCCGACCCCGAGCGGGCCGCCGCCGAGGGGCAGGGTCGTCACCACGCGGCGGGCGGCGGTGTCGATCACCGCCAGCGCCTTGGCCTCGGGGGCGGTGACGTAGGCCCGCGCACGGTCGGGCGAGAGGGCGATGCCGGCAGGCGCGCCGGGCACCGGGATCGCCGCCACCACCCGGCGGGCATCGAGGTCCACGACCTCGACCACCTCGGCGCTCTGCGCGGTGACGAACGCCTCCTCGGCCCGGGCCGATGAGACGGACGCCGCCAGGACCGCGAGGAGCGGCCCGAGGGCCCGGGCCGCCCGGCTTCTCACGAGTTGCCTTTCTCGATCTTCGCCTTCAGGCCGTGCAGCCCGTCCTGGTAGAGCGCCTTCACCGCCTTGATCGCCGCCTCGTCGTTGAGGTCCGGCGGCGGATCGTTGTTCATGTAGCCGCGGTAGAACGCGCCGTCCCAGGTCACGGTCGACCGGCCGCCCTCGGCAGGCTCGACCTTGATCGTGGACGAGTAGTTGTTGATCGGCAGGGTCTTCACGTCGACCTTGTTGATCCGGTAGGACAGGCTGCGGTTCTCGGCCGAGTACTTGTAGAGTTCCTCGTCCACCGTGGCACCGCCCTTCAAGGTGAGGGTGCGCGTCGCCTTGATCTCGTTGCCGCCCTTGCCCTCGGTCTTCTCGACCGGCGGCAGCCAGCTCATGTCCTGGAAGTTTCCGACCACCGTCCAGACCTTCTCCGGGCTGGCATCGATGGTGATGGTCTCCGCCACCTTCTTGCGGGAGGGGCCATGGGCCTGCGCCGCCAGCGGCGCCAGGGCGACGAGCGCCGCGAGGGCGCCCCCGATCACGAGCTTCATCCGGGCGTTTCCTTCCGTGTTGCGCCGGGGAAGATGGGCTTTCGGCGCCCCGGCGGACATGAGACGAAATGACGATCATGGATCGTCCGGGACCGGGAGCCGGTCGGCCTCGGTCCAGCCGAGGGCGGCGGCGACCTTCTCCTCGACCCAGGACCACGCCTCGCGCTCGGCCGCGCCGGCGGTCTTGGCGACGGCGACGTGGAGATAGCGCATCTCCGCCCCGACCTTGTCGGGCGCCAGCATGTGCAACCGGGTCGACAGGATGGCGGCCTCCAGCACCGCGGCCTTCGCCCGGTTGTAGCCCGCGAAGGCGCGGTGGGCCTCCTCGTGCACCACCCGGCAGCGGAAGCGCGGGCGCACCGGGTCGTCGCGGGTCTCGACCACCTGCAACTCCCTGTGCCCGTAGGCGTCGGCGAGGCGGCGGCCGGGGATGCGGGCGCACGGCACGGTCGGCCAGTCGCGCCGGCCGGTGACGCAGCCGGCGACGACCCGGATGTCGGCGGGCGCCGCGGCCGCGAGGTAGGGCGAATGCTCCAGGTTGAGGATCGTCGGCGAGGGCCGGAACGGCGCCACGACGTAGTCCTCGCCCTCCCGGATGAGGCCGAACGGCACGAGGTGCAGGGCGCCGTCCGGCCCTTGCGTCGTCACGATGGTCTCGAGGATCAGCGGCACCGGCTCACTCCGCCTCGTCCGGCACGACCACGCCGCACACGACCCGCCCCTGCGCCGGCCGATCGTTCGGGGGCAGATCCCCGGCGGCGCGGTCGCCGCTGTGGCGGGTGTGGCCGGCCTGCTTGAACCGGGTGGTGTCCTCGGCGACCGCATCGGCGGCGCTGCCCCAGTCGAGGGGCTCGTCCTGCACGTAGCGCTTGCCGAGGCGCCAGGCGATCTCGGCCTTGGTCAGCTCGCCGCCGAGGTAGAAGGCGTGGGCGCCGTCGCCGGCGACGTCGAGCTGCGGGAAGAACGCCATCGCGTCGGTGCCGGTGCTGTGCAGTGCCCTGTTGTAGACGTGGACCCCGTCCTCGGCGACCGCGACGCGGTAGTTCGGATCGCGGACCTCGGCGGCGAGGCCGGCGATCTCGTCGGGCGTCAGGGTGTAGGGGCGCTTGTCGTGAAGGCCGAGCAGCCCGCGTCCGTAGCCCTTGGGCAGGGCGGCGTCGGCGCGGGCGGCGTACATGACGCGGCGGGCGGCGTCGTGCTCCTCGACGGTGCGGCGGGTGTGGTTGGAGACCTGGACGATCAGGGCGTTGCGGATCGCCAGTTCCGAGCAGATCCCGACCAGCAGGGCGGTGACGCCGACGCTGTCGGCCTCGGTGAGCTCGGTGAGGTTGCCGGTGCCCATCATCATCTCGATATCGGGATGGCGGCGGCGGATCTCGTGGTAGCGCACCAGGGAGGCGGCGAAGCCGAAATGGATCGGTTCCAGGATCGGGTCGGCGAGGAAGGGCAGGCCGGCGCGCTGCATCCGCGCGATGGCGCGGTCGAGGGAATCGAGGTCGTCGGGCCGCACCGGCACCAGCACCGGCACGGCGCCGGTCTCGAAGGCGAGGTCGAGACTGTCCTCGCTCAGGCTGAGCAGGTAGTCGGCCCCGGCCTTGGCGCCGCGGGCGAGCTCGTCGCGGGAGAACGAATCGACGCTGACCGTCAGGCCCTCGGCCTTGAGCAGCCGCACCGTATCTTCGAGGTGGGGGAAGGGCGTGTCGGGCAGGCCGCCGAGGTCGATCACGTCGGCGCCGCGGCGGGCGAGGTCGCGGGCCCGAGCGAGGATCCGTTCGGGCGTCAGGCGCGGCGCATCGACGATCTCCGAGAAGATTTTCAGGTCGTGCCGCGACAGGTCGAGGATGCGGCCGGCGAGGCCGAGATGGGCCGGCAGGTCGATGATCTCGTCGGGTCCGCGCTCGACCGGCACGCCGAAATGGCGCGAGAGGGCGTCGAGGTCGGCGCGGCAGCGGCCGGGGAGGATGACCCGGGTGGCGCCCTCCGGCACGGCGACGCGGCGGCGGATGATCTCTTCGGTCATCAGCGCCGCGACCTTCACGCCGGCATCGGCGATGCTCCAGGAAAACCGCTCCTTCGGCAGGGTCGCGGCGACCTTCTCCAGCCGTGCCCGGGCGAGCTTGCCGGTGACGAAGACGAGGTGCTCGCTCACGCCACGCACTCCCGGGGTCCGGGGGCCGCGCCCCCGGCGGGTCCGGGCGGCGCCCGGCGGGTGCGGGCGGAGCCCGCGCGCAGCCATTCCCTGCCGGGTCCCCTGACCAGGATGTCGCCGGAAAACCGCGCCGCGAAGACCGGGAACGCCGCGTCGAGGAGGTCGTCCCGCGGCGGGTCGGCGGACTTGACGATCAGGCAGCGGGCCGCGCGCAGCTCCGCCGCGAGCCAGAGGGCGAGGCTGTCCGAGGTGACGTCCCAGGTCTCGGGAATGTCCGGGTGCCCATCGATCAGGGGCGAGGGGTCCCAGACCGGGATCTCGCCCCGGGCCAGGGCCGCTCCCGGATCGGTCGCCACACTGAGCCGCGGTTCGAGCGCCGCGAGGATCCGGGCCGTGCCGGCCATCGCCGAGAGGGCGAGGCGGTGGGCGAGGGCGTCGTCGAAGGCGAGCGCCGCCTGGGCCGCCCGCACCGCGTCGGCGAGGCCGCCGCCGCCCGGTACGACGACGCAGGGCCCCTCGGCGCCGTCCGCGAGGGCACGCAGCAGGCTGCGCAGCCGGCCGCCCTCGGCCACGAGGCTGCCGCCGATCTTCACCACGGTGAGGTCGCGCACCATCGCGGGGTTCTACGCCGCCGCGGCGCCGGCATGCGCCGCGGCGAGGCGACGCGCCGCCTCGCGGACCAGGGCCGGATCGAGGCCGCCGCGGCGGTCGGCGCCGGCGCAGAGCCCGCCGCGGAAGCCGAGATAGCCCGGCGCCAGGGCCGCAAGGGCCGGGATGTCGTCGAGGCGCAGCGACCCGGCGAGGCCCGAGAGCAGGCCGGCCCGCCGGCAGGCGGCAGTGAAGTCGGCGAGGTGCGGCAGGGCGAGGTGGTCGGTGAGGCGGCGCCCGTCCTTAGACCGCGTGTCGATCATCGCGCCGGAGAAGCCGGCCGCGGCGAGGGCCGGCACGCGGGCGGGGTCGGGCGCGTCCTCGGCGAACAGCACGGCGATCACCGGGGGCGCGGCGGGCAGGCGCAGGGCGGCCGGGTCGAGGCCCGGCGGCACCGCGATCTTGAGGTAGTCGGCGCCGCACCCTGCCAGGGCGGCCAGCATCGCGGCGGCCTCCGGCGCCGAGGCCGGCTCGCCCGCGACCGCGCTGGTGAGGCCGCCGGCGGCGGCCGCGACCACGGCGCGGGTCTGGTCCGGCGGCAGCCCGCCGAGGGCGCCGCGGGCGGGGTCCTTGGCGTCGACGAGGTCGGCGCCGGCGGCGCGGGCGAGCGCCGCCTCGGCGGCGTCGCGGACGCTGACGAGGAGGCGCATCCGGGGGTGGGCGTCGGAGGAGGGCATGTCAAGAGCGATCCGGCAGCGGCTCGGCGAGGAGGCGGTTCCTCACCACCCAGCGCACGCCGTGGCGCCAGCTTTCGTCGGTGTCGCCGCTGACCACCGCCTGCCCGCCGCGCAGCACCTTGCCGCTCGCCGCGTCGGTGATCGTGATGGTGACGTTGAGGACCTGATTGGTGTTGCGCTGGATGGTGCCGTAGACGGCGAGGTCGGCCCCGGCCTCGCGGGCGATGCGCTCGGCGCAGCCCTCGCACTTGTAGAGCGGCGCGTCCGCGCGGATCCGGGCGGCGAGGGGGGCGAGATCGACCGGGGCGGGGCCGCCGCGTTCGGCGATCTGCCGGCGCAGCTCCTCGGTGGCGAGCGCGAGGCGACGGGTCTCGTCGGGGCGGAGCGGGCGGGCGACGACCACGCCGGGCTCCAGCAGCTCGACCGGGAACAGGGCCGCCTTGACCGGCTCCCCGGCCGCGAGGGCCGGCCCCGGCAGCAGCAGGGCGCAGAGGACGGGAAGGAGGCGGGGGGCGGCCATCGCCGGAGCCTTGCACGAGGCTCCGGCAGGGCGCAACGGCGGCGCGCGCGGGGGCTGGGTTGGACTTTCGGGTGGGACGGGAGTGCGGGCGATCCTCTCTCCCGACGGGGCTATCGTATTCCCGCGTTTCCGGAGGCCCGCAGGGCGGGGGTGAGGGGGCGGTTCCGGAGGAATCTCGTCCTGCATCGCCCCCTCACCCTCGGGTCGATCCCTTCGGGATCGATGCGCCGCCTCGCCGTGCTGACGACAAGGTCGAGTGGGATCGTTCCGATCCCCAAGCCCTCTCCCCGCAAGCGGGGCGCGGAGAACGCGCGCAACCCGTCGCGTGAATCGGCGAACCCGCGCGGGAGCGCAGGAACCCGCGCCACAGCAAACCCCGCGATCGGCAGCAGCCACCCGCGCAGGAAGCGCCCCGGCATCTCGTCCACCACGAGACGCGAGGCCGGCCACCGCTCACGTCACGAGCGACAGGGCGGCGTAGATGAGCGCCACGGCGAGGGTGCAGGCGGCGTGGGCCATGTCGCCGTGGGCGGCGGAGAGCAGGACGATCGCGACGTAGGCGGTCGCGAGCCCTGCGTAGCAGCGGCGATGGTGGTCGAGGTCGTGGAGGCCGGTCATCTCGGGGATCCTCTTGAGTTGCTCCGGCTCCTCATTCACGCCATCCTGCCCGCAATGCAGAGGCTCTTCCCCGCACGCTCCCGCAATGCCCCGCAAACCCGCGGGGCCTGACAGCGCCCAAGGGCGCTTCGCGGCGTTGCTGGCGGGGCACCTGAACGGGGGTACGCGCCCGGCCCGTGCGGCCGGCGAGCCGTGGACCGATGCCGGCTTCGCCCGCGAGGTGCCGAGCCCTCGCGAGAACGCCTACGTCTCGCCCCGCACGGTCTCGAACTGGCGCAAGGCCACCGCGCTGCCCGACGAGATCGAGCCGGTCCTGCGCGCCCTGTTCGGGCCGGAGGGGAACCCCCGGCACGCCGCCGCCCGCGAGGCGTTGCGCACCGCCTTCCTCGCCGCACGGGACGAGAAGGCGGCCCTGGTCGTCGCCCGGGCGAAGCGCGACCCGGCCGGCGGGCGCTGGATCCCCGAGGGCGACCACTTCACCCTCGACCGCACGACGCGCCCGACCGACGCCCGCGCCGCGGCCGATCCGGTGCGGCGGCAGTTGCAGCGGGCGATCGGCGCCGCCGCCGCCGAACTGGCCGGGGAGTCGCGGCGGCTCGGCAATTCCCGCACCTGGAAGCCCCTGCCGGCGGCGGCGGAGGCCTTCCACGCCATCGTGCGGGGCGAACCGGCATCCGTCCTCGACCAGCTCGGCGATGCCTACGCGGCGCTGCTGCGCCTCGGCCGCTTCCTCGACACCGACACCCGCCTCCAGAACGACCCGGGCCGGCACGACGAGCCCCTCGACGCCGACCTCCACGGCCTGCTCACCGACCTCGTGCGGCTCGCGGCGCCGTGGCTGCGCGGCTTCCCGACCGTGGCGACGATGGACGATGCCGCCGGCCGGTTCCTCGCGCGGGAGGATCTGTACCAGCCCGCCCGCGACTTCGCCCGCGTCGCCCGGGACACGAAGGCGATCGCCGACCGCGACGCCGCCGAGCTGGGCCTTCTCGGCGCGACCGCCTCGCCCGACGACTTCCAGGGCGCCAAGGCCGGCGCCCGGGCGGTGGGTCATACCGGCAACCTGATCCTCGCCGGGGCCGAAGCCCTGGCCCTCGCCCGGCTGCCGGAGACGGGGGCGGATCGGGGTCGCGCGGGTCTCGCCGAGACGGCGAGGGCGATGCTCGCGGCGGGGAGGGCGGAGGTGGAAGCCCTGTCCGCGTCGTGGCCGGGCGACCTGCGGCACGCCCTCAAACTGCTCGTGGGCGAAGGGGCCGCGACGACCTCCCGCACGACGCCTCCGGCATCGCCGGCTCGGCTGGTGCCGGACGATGCGGAGGAACAGGCCCGCGCGATGATCCTCGACGGTCGTGCGCCGCCGGCCGAATGGCGGCCCTTCCTTCGCACCTTGAGCTTCCGCTCGACGCCATTCGACGATCTGTCGCCCCTGGCAGGCCTCACGAGCCTCCACAGCCTCGATCTGGCAGCCACACCGGTCAGCGACCTGTCGACCCTGGCCGGCCTCGCGAACCTCCACAGCCTCGATCTGGCAGTCACGCCGGTCAGCGACCTGTCGCCCCTGGCCGGCCTCGCGAACCTCCGCAGCCTCGATCTGTTGGACACGCAGGTCAGTGCTCTGTCGCCCCTGGCTGGCCTCACGAGCCTCCGGAGCGTCAACCTGAGGAGTACGCAGGTCAGCGACCTGTCGCCCTTGGCCGGCCTCACGAACCTCCGCAACCTCAATCTGGGATTGACAAAGGTCAGCGACCTGTCGCCCCTGGCGGGCCTCACGAGCCTTCAGGACCTCGAACTGGTAGGCACACAGGTCAGCGACCCGTCGCCCCTGGCCGGCCTCACGAGCCTCCAGGGCCTCAATCTGATCGCCACGCAGGTCAGCGACCTGTCGCCCCTGGCCGGCCTCACGAACCTCCACAGCCTCGATCTGGCAGACACGGAGGTCAGCGACCTGTCGCCCCTGGCCGGCCTCGCGAACCTCCGCAGCCTCGATCTGGCAGACACGGAGGTCAGTGATCTGTCGCCCCTGGCAGGTCTCACGAGCCTCCGGAGCGTTGATCTACTAGGCACACAGGTCAATGACGTGTCGCATTTGGCCGGACTGACAAGCCTGGAGGAACTCGATCTGAGGTACACGCAAGTCGGCGACCTATCACCACTGGCCAACCTCTCAGCGGCGATCCTGTACGACCCCTCGGAGGCCAACCCTCCTCGCCGCATCCGTCCATGATGCGCCACCGCCTCTGGCTGTTGACCTCCTGCCGCTTCGCTCGTGCGATCTCCCCCGCCGCCGAACAGCAAGAACGCTCCCCCGCGGCACGAGATGCGCGTCCGTTCAAGCCCTCGACGGCGGCCCCCTCAGGGGCTTCGCCGGGCGCCGAAGCGATGACGGCTCCGGCAGCGCCAGCAATGCCCGGACGCTGGCCCGAAACGCGCGCATCTCCGCTGGCTCAGAACGCCAACCGCATCCCCCCGACCACCGTCCTGGGCGCCCCGGCGAAGACCGAGCCGGTGGTGCCGGCGAGCAGGGCCGCGCCGTTCTGCAACCCCGTCGCGGCGCTGATCGAGTTGGCGAGGTTCTGGGCCGAGGCGACGTACCGGGCGTCGAGGACGTTGCGGACCTCCAGGTAGAGGTTGATCCGCTTGGCGGTGCCGCCGGCGAGGTCGGCGACGTAGTGCAGGTTGGCGTTGAGGAGGGCGTAGCCCGGCGCCTTCAACTGGTTGGCGTTGTCGAGGAAGAAGTCATCCTGCACCACCGTCTCGACGAAGGCGCCGAGGCCGGCGAGGGGGCCGGTGGTCTGCTCGTAGCCGATCCGGGCGAGGAGCTGGTTGGCCGGCACGCCGGGGATGCGGTTGCCGGCGCGGTCGAAGCGGGCGGTGCGGCTGCCGGCGCTGAGCTGCTCGACGTAGCGGGTGTAGATCTGGTCGTCGAAGGTGTAGGCGAGGGTGGCGCGCCAGCCGGGATGGAACGCCCACTCCGCCCCGAGCTCGATGCCGCGATGCTCCGAGGCGGGGGCGTTGAAGCTGTAGCTCAGCAGGCCGGCACCGGGCGATTGCGACACCAGCTCGTTGCGGAAGAACTCGTAGAAGCCGGTCAGGCTGAGGCGCACGGTCTCGACCGGGCTCCAGTCGACCCCGAGGTCGAAGCCGAGATTCTCCTGCGTCTGCAACCCGGTGTTGTTGCCCGGCAGGCCGGCCGGAGTCACGAACAGGTTGCTCGCCGCCGGCGTGGTGTAGCCGGTGGCGACCCGCCCGCGCACAGCCCACGCGGCGTCGGGCCGGTAGACCAGGGCGAGTTCGGGCGCGACGTTGAGGAAGCTGCGGTCGGCGTCGGCGACCGTGGAGGCGATGCCGGCGGCTGAATACGCGTAGGCGAGGTTGCGCCCGCTGATCCAGGTGTTCTCGGCCGAGAGCCCGAGCACGCCGGTCCACTGCTCCGACAGCGCGACCTCGACCCGGGCGCGGCCGCCGAGATTCGACTGCGCGGCGCTCTGGTCGCCGATCAGCGCGCCGAGGCGCGGGCCGCCATAGGGGGCGCGGTTGAAGGTCGTGATGTGGTTGTCGATGGTGTTGTAGGCCAGCGCGACGTAGCCCACCGCCGGCAGGCCGAAGAGCTCGCCGCGGCGGGTGAGGTCGGTCAGCAGGTTGTAGGACGGATAGCTGCCCCGCGACGAGGTGGCGTAGAACGGCTGGTCGAAGTTGCGCTCGTCGAAGCCGAATTGCGCCCGCCAGGTGGTGTCGGCGTCGATGTCGTGCTCCCAGCGCCCGGCGATGATGGTGCGCCGGTCGGTGCGCCCGAAGGCGCCCTCGGCGGCGGTGACCGGGACGGTGGCGCCGAAGGCGCCGTTGGCGAGCAGGTTGAAGGTGGTGCAGCCGGGTGCGGCCGAGGCCGCGGCGGCGCAGCCGCGCTGGTAGGGGTTGATCCGGTACTGGTTCAGGGACGAGCGCGCCGCGAGGTCGGCGTGGAGGTCGTTGTTGATGACCTTCAGGGTGAAGCGGTTGTCCGGCGTCGGGGTGTAGCTCGCCAGCAGGTTGACCGTCTGGGTGTCGTAGGAGCTGTGGTCCTGGAAGCCGTTGGCGCGCACGTCGCTGGCGAACAGGCTGATCTCGACCGGGCCGCTGACGCCGCCGACCGTGAAATAGTTGCTGAGGTAACTGTAGCTGCCGGCGTCGACGCCGACCTCGTACCCGTCGATCTCGCGGCCGGTGCGGGTGCGGAAGGCCAGCGCCCCGCCGGTGGCGTAGTTGCCGAACAGCGCCGATTGCGGCCCGCGAAACACGTCGATGCGGCTGTAGGCGCGGGGATCGACGAGGTCGAAGCGCGAGGCGCCGTCGGGCTGGGTGAGGACGAAGCCGTCCTCCAGCACCACCATGTTGCGGTTGACCCCGGTCGAGCGGGCGTTGTTGCCGCGGATCGAGATCACGACGTCGCGGGCGCCGTTGCCCTGGCGCACGGTGACGCCGGGGCTGTTGACCAGCACCGAGCCGATGCTCGTCGCCGGCCGGTTGGCGATGATGTTGTCGCGGCCGACCGCCGTGACCACCTGCCCGACCGGGTTCTCGATCACGGCCGTCGCCGAGCCCGGGGGCGCGGCGACGCCGAAGGCGGGGCGGGCGGGGCTTTCGCCCGCCACCGCGATCTCGTCGAGGGCGATGGTCCCGTCGCCCGGCCCGGCCTGGGAGCGGGCCGGGGTGGCGAGGGAGGTGGTGGCGAGCAGCAGCAGGAGGGCGTGGCGCGGCAGCGCGGCGCCGGAGGGGGACGGCATCGGAAGAGGCTCGCGAGACGGCGCGCGGCAGCCGGAAGGGCGCCCGGCGCGCGGGGAGAGGCGGCCGGCGCAGGGTGCGGCGGCCGTGGCTGTGATGGGGGTGCGGGGGCCGTGCCGCCGGCTCAGGCCGTGGCGGGAGCCCGCAGCAACCGGGCGAGGCCCTGGCCGGCGACGTCCGCCAGGATCATCGCCAGGATCGCGAGGCCGGTCAGCGGAAACAGCGCGCCGAGCCCCGCGACGATCAGCGTGACGGTGACGGCGGCGCGCCGGTCGTGCGGCCAGGGCGGCACGCCGAGGCCGCCGGCCGGCCGGCGCTTCCACCACATCACGCCGGCGGTGACCGCGAGCAGGATCGTGGCGAGGCAGAAGGCCAGCATCGCGAACTGGTTGGCCCGCCCCCACAGCTCGCCCTTGTGGATGCCGATGCCGTACTGGATCGCCCGCCCGACCGGGCCGATCTCGCCGAACCGCACGTCGACCAAGGGCCGGCCGCTGAATTGGTCGAGGGAGATCATCCGCTGCCGGGAGACGTCGCGGGGATAGGCCGCCGCAGCGTAGGTGCCGGTCTCGCCCACGGGCAGGGACAGCTCGAAGCCCGCCGGCATGCCGAGACCGCGCAGGATCTCGACCGCGCGGTCGATGCCGACCGGGGCGGCGTCCCGCGGCTGCGATTGCGGCAGCGGCGCCGCCTCCAGCGCCCAGCCGGCCTGATCCAGCACCGCCCCCGCCGGCAGCGAGGAGACCGGCACGCCGGCCCACAACGCCTCCGGCTGGCCGAGGCCGGCACGGTTCGACAGGGCGCGCAGTTCCTGGCCCCACAGGATCGACCACGGCAGGCCGGTGGCGGCGAGGAAGAACAGCCCGGCCCCCGCGACGAGGCCGGTCACCGCATGGAGGTCGCGCCACCACACCCGCCGCCGCGGGGTGCCGCGCACGGTGACGACTCCGCCGGATCGCCGGCGCGGCCACCACAGGTAGGTTCCGGTCAGGACCAGGATCAGGGTGAAGCCGGCCACGACCTCGACGACGCCGTTCGCCACCGGCCCGAAATAGGAGAGGCTGTGCAGGCGCCGCACCACCGCCATCGGCTCGCGGTCGGCGCGGACGCGGTCGAGCACGTCGCCGGTCCACGGGTCGAGGGTGACGAGGGTCTTGACGGGATTTCCGGGGACCCCGCCCGCCATGGTCACCACCGACGGTGCGGTCGGATCCGCCGGGTCGAGATAGGTCACCGGGGTGCCGTCCGGCACCGCCTGCGAGGCGATGTAGAGCAGCCGGTCGGGCGGGAGCGGCGCGGCGGCGTGCGGCGCCACGACGGTGCGGCGGGGGAACAGCGCGGCGTTGATCTCGTCCTTGAACAGGTAGAGCGCGCCGGTGGTGGACAGCAGGATCAGGAACGGCAGGCAGAGCAGGCCGGCGTAGAAGTGCCAGCGCCAGACGGCGCGGTAGACGGCATCGGGCGACGGACGCGCGACGCCTCGGGAGGGGGCTGGCATGGATGAGGTCCGGGTCTGAGCGATCGGGCCGGGCGCCGAGGCGACCGGAACGGCGGATCGATCAGGCGAGCGGGGGACCTCGTGGATCGGGCCGGGTGCGGGGCGGTGCACGGGCCGGCGGCGCCTCGGCCGCCGGACGGATCGCGGCGATCACCCGGCGCAGCGGCCACGCGATCGCGACGGCGTCGGGGGAGGGCGGTGCGAACAGCGGCGCGGCCTGGGCGGCGACGCAGCAGGCGTGCCGGGGGCAGGCCGGGTCCTTGCCGACGGGCGCCTCGGCGGCGGCGTGGGCGCAGATCACCTCGGCGGCCATGACGGCGTCGGTCGGCGCGAGGCCGCCGAGGAAGACCCGCAGCACCAGCGCGTAGAGCGCGATCACCGCGATGATCGCGCTCACGGGATGTCGCTGGAGCCGGAAGCGGGGCATGGGATCGTGATAGGGGCCGCTGCGCCGCGGAGTCAACGCGTCCCGCGGCGCGGTTACGCCGCGCCGGAGCGGCCGAGTTCCACCACCCGCAGGTTGTTGGTGGTGCCCGGCGTCTTGAACGGGATGCCGGCGACGACGACGATCAGGTCCGGCGCCTGGGCGAAGCCCTCCTGCTGCGCCACCTCCTCGGCGCGGGCGACCATCGCCTCGTAGGAGGCGACGTCCTCCGACATCACGCTGTGGGCGCCCCAGTACAGCGACAGGCGGCGCGACACCGCGAGGTCCGGGGTGGTGGCGAGGATCGGCACGTCCGGCCGCCGGCGGGCGATGCGCGCCGCGGTGGTGCCGCTCAGCGTGAAGGCGACCACCGCCTTGGCGGAGATGGAATCGGCGAGCACGGCGGCGGCGGCGGCGACCGCGTGCGGCGGGGTGTCCTCGACCTCCGGCTCGGTCGCCTGGACCAGCGAGCGGTAGAGCCGGTGCTGCTCGGTGCGGCGGATGATCCGGTCCATCATCGACACCGCCTCGATCGGGTACTGGCCGACCGCCGATTCCGCCGACAGCATCACGGCGTCGGCGCCGTCGTAGACGGCGGTGGCGACGTCGGACGCCTCGGCCCGGGTCGGGCTCGGCGCCGACACCATCGAGTCGAGCATCTGGGTGGCGACGATCACCGGCTTGACCGCGTGGCGGCAGGCCCGCACCAGCTCCTTCTGGCGGCCCGGCACGTCCTCCGGCGGCAGCTCGACGCCGAGGTCGCCGCGGGCGACCATCACCCCGTCGGCGAGGCGGATGATGTCGTCGATGTGCTCGAGCGCCGAGGGCTTCTCGATCTTGGCGATCAGCCCGGCGCGGCCGGCGATCAGCGCCCGGGCCTCGATCATGTCGGAGGGGGTCTGCACGAAGGAGAGGGCGACCCAGTCGACCCCGAGGTCGAGGCCGAAGGCGAGGTCGGCCCGGTCCTTCCCGGTCAGCGGCGACAGCGACAGCACGGTGCCGGGCAGGTTGACGCCCTTGCGGTCCGAGACGGTGCCGCCGGTGACCACGTCGGCCTCGATGCAATCGCCGCCGAGGCCGACCACCCGCACCCGCACCCGGCCGTCGTCGATCAGCAGGTCCTGGCCCGGCGCCACCGAGGCGAAGATCTCCGGGTGCGGCAGCGGGATCGCGTCGGCGCCGCCCTCGCGGCCCTCGGGCACGAAGCGGATGCGCTGGCCCAGCGCGAGGTCGAGGCGCCCGCCCGCGACGGTACCGATGCGGATCTTCGGACCCTGGAGGTCCTGGAGGATGCCGATCGGCCGGGCGGTCTCGTCCTCGATCGCCCGGATCGCCGCGTAGACCTTGGCGTGGTCCTCGTGGCTGCCGTGGGAGAAGTTGAGCCGGAAGGTGTCGACCCCGGCCAGGAAGAGGGCGCGCAGCCGCTCGGGCGAGGCGCTGGCGGGGCCGACGGTGGCGACGATCTTGGCGTGGCGGTGGCGGCGCATGGGATCTCATCTCCTCTGCATCGTTCGCCAGGGCGTGCGACGCCGCGACGGAACAGGATGCTCGACCAAGGGCTCGGGCCGGCTCGCGGGAAGCGGGCCCGCCGCATGCCGGGACGGCGGCCACCTCGCTCCGGCACGCCCCGGTCCCGCCGGCAAGATAGGGCGGCCGACGGCCCGCGGCCCGGATCATACGATTTCCGATTGATCGCTCGGCGACTGCGTTGCAGTCGCTTTCGCGATGCGGAAATCGACTTCGCTCATGCGTGCGGAGCAAAGCTCCGCCGCGCGGGCTGGTGAGACGATGTCCGGAACCGATCGTCCGGACATCGTATCATTCGCCTTTCCTCGACGGCAGATGCGGGGCTGCGAGCGGATGCCGCCGCCGCACTGCACCATGAGCGCGAGCACGGAACCACATGCAACCGGCGAGCGACCGCTCGTCCTCGGTCCGGGCGCCGGGGCATCACGCATCGGACCCACCACTCAGGTCGCGTTCATGACCGCTTGACGACGATTCTCCCGCAGCGCAACATCAGGAAGCGATCCGCCAAGCTCCGGCGATCCGCAGTCAGGGACAGGGCAGGAGCCACCATGCTGTTCGAGCCGCCGGTGTTCGAGACGATCTTCCGCATCCCGGTGCATCATCGGCTCGTCATCACGAGTTCGCGCAGCCGCGGCGGCCCGGCCGATGGCGTGCGCTGGTTCCACGACGAGTTCGACGGAGCCGGAGCCCTGGCGGCCCGCTACGAGACCTACGACGAGACCGACGAGGCCGGGCGTTCCCGCTGCGGCTGGCGCAAGCTCGATGCCGCCGGACGCGTGACGATGAAGCGCGAGGTCGGAATGCGCTGGGCGAGCCTCGTGGTCGCCCACTCGTCCCGCCGCGCCGCCGAGCGCGCGATCCAGGCCCCGGAGCCGCTGCCGCGGCGGGCATCGCACGGCATCGCGGCCTGACGGCCGCCCGCCGCAGGGATCGGGCCGGCCTGCCCCGCCCCGTCCCGGTCAGCGGCAGCCGCGGCAGATGCTGTCGTCGATCGCGTCGTTGCGCCGTTCCTCCCGGGTGAGGTCGTCGAGGCGCCGCTCCATTGTGCGGTCCGCGGCCCCGGGCCGCGGCACCGTCTGCCCGGTCGAGGTCGTGTAGGGGGCGGTCACCGTGGTGCCCGGCCCGCCGCCGGTCCCGGTCTGGTCCGGCTGGTCCTTGGCCTGCGCCGCGCCGGCCGCGAGACCCAGCATCCCGGCTGCGGCGATCAGAACTCTCGCGATCGACATCATGGCCCCTCCTCGGGTCGCGGGCCGGGAGCTTGCCCGCCCTGAGGGACGAATGCACTTCCTCCGTGCGGACGATCCCGCCCCGTGCGGGCGAGCTTGCGCCGGATCCGGTTTCCGAATCGTCGATGCCGGGGCGGCGGCGCAGGCCGTCACACGATTTTCGATCGATCGCTCGGCGATCCCTACGGGATCGCTTCGCGATTCGGAAAACGGCTTCGCTCATGCGTGCGGAGCAAAGCTCCGCCGCGCGGGCCGATGATGCGGTCTTCGGAACTCGGCGTCCGAAGACCGCATCACAGCCGCCCCATCTCGTCCCGGATCCAGGCGACGAGGCATCCGAGGTCGTGGCGCGCCCGCAGGTGCTCGGCGATCCACAGTTCCAGCCGGTGCGGCCCTGGGGTGAAGCCGAACGGTGCCACGAGGTGCCCGGACCGGATCTCGCTCTGCACCAGCAGGCGCGGGGCGAGGGCGAGCCCGAGGCCGCAGGCCGCCGCCTGGATCACGAGGTAGAAGTGGCCGTAGCTCTCCTGCGGCACGACCCGGAGGTCGGGCCGTCCGATCGCGGCGGCCCACTCGTCCCAGGCGTTCGGCCGCGTCGCCGTGGCGAGGATGTGGGCCCGCCTCAGGTCGTCGGGGGCCGACAGGCCGAGGCGCCGGGCGTAGTCCGGGTGGCAGACCGGGCCGATCTCCTCGACGATCAGCGCCTGCGCCCGCGCGGTCGGGGGCGGCCGGTACATGCTGTTGCGGATCGCGACGCTGATCTCGTCGCGGATGAAGTCGATCTCGCCGTAATTGATGTTGAGGCGCAGCTCGACCGCCGGATGGCTGCGCTTGAACGATTCCAGCCGCGGGATCAGCCAGTACATCATGATCGTGGCCGAGCACGACAGCGTGAGCGGCCCGGGCTGGACCCGCGACACCGCGAGGTGGATCTGGTCGAACGCCTCGGCGAGGCTCGCCGCGAGCTGCGCGCCCTCCCGGGTCAGCGCCACCGAGCGCGACAGCCGCTCCAGCAGCGGCAGGCCGAACTGGGCTTCGAGCGCCTTGATGTGCCGGCTCACCGCGCCGTGGGTGACCCCGAGTTCCGCCGCCGCCGCGCTCATGCTGCCGAGGCGGGCGGTGACCTCGAACGCCCGCAGGGCGTGCAGCGGCAGGCGGGCCATCGACATGGGTGCATGTCCTCCGGCGGAACGCTCCGTGCGGCGCCCTGCTGTGAGCACGGCTCACACCACGCCGCATCGAACTGTCATGTCATGCCTTGGCGAGCCGGTATAGGCTGATGGCAGAAGGGTGGAGTCGGCGAACGCCGCGCCGCCCACCCGAGTCCCAGAAGGGGCCGGGCCGACAACAGGGAGGATTCCTCATGGCCGCCATGGCGCCCGTCGGCGCGTCCGCCGACCAACCGGCGATCCCGGTCTCGCCCCCCGCCCGCCGGGGTCTGCTCGCGGGCCTCGACCGCGGCATCGGCGCCCTGATCGAGGGGCCGGCCGCGCTGCTCGTCGCCGCCGAGATCGTGGTGCTGTTCTTCGGCGTCATCAGCCGCTACGTCTTCCACAGCCCGGTGGTGTGGTCGGACGAACTCGCCTCGCTGCTGTTCCTGTGGCTGGCGATGCTGGGGGCGGTCGTGGCCTTCCGCCGCGCCGAGCACATGCGGATGACCGCCCTGGTCTCGATGATGCGGCCGTCCTGGCGCCCGTATTTCGAGGCGCTCGCCGTCGCGGTCAGCGTCGCGTTCCTCGCCCTCACCATCGAGCCGGCGATCGAGTTCGCGGTCGAGGAGCAGTTCATCACCACCCCGGCGCTCGAGATCTCGAACGCCTGGCGGGCCGCGGCGCTGCCGATCGGCATCGGCCTGATGCTGGCGATCGGGGTGATCCGGCTGCTGGCCACCCCGCACCGCGGGGCCGCCGTCGCCGCCATCGTGACGGCGCTGGTCCTGATCGCGGCGTTCTACCTCGCGAGCCCGCTGTTCCGGCCGCTCGGCAACTGGAACCTGCTGCTGTTCTTCGTCGGCCTCGTCGGCGCCCTGGTCTTCGCCGGCGTGCCGATCGCCTTCACCTTCGGCATCGCCACCTTCGCCTACCTCGCCCTGACCACCCGCCTGCCGACGCTGGTGCTGATCGGCCGGATGGACGAGGGGATGAGCCACCTGATCCTGCTCGCCGTGCCCTTGTTCGTGTTCCTCGGCCTCCTGATCGAGATGACCGGCATGGCCAAGGCGATGGTCGGGTTCCTCGCCTCGCTGCTCGGCCACGTCCGCGGCGGCCTGCACTACGTGCTGGTCGGCGCGATGTACCTCGTCTCGGGCATCTCGGGCTCCAAGGCCGCCGACATGGCGGCGGTGGCGCCCGTCCTGTTCCCCGAGATGAAGGCGCGCGGCGCCAAGGAGGGCGACCTCGTCGCGCTGCTCTCCGCCACCGGCGCCCAGACCGAGACCATCCCGCCCTCGATCGTGCTCATCACCATCGGCTCGGTCACCGGCGTGTCGATCTCGGCGCTGTTCACCGGCGGCCTGCTGCCAGGCCTCGTTCTCGGCATCACCCTGTGCGCCCTGGTGTGGTGGCGCTACCGCGACGAGGACCTCAGCCACGTCAAGCGGCCCTCCGGCCGGGTCATCGGCCGGACGCTCGTCATCGCGATTCCCGCCCTGGCTCTGCCGTTCGTGATCCGGGCTGCGGTGGTGGAGGGCGTGGCGACCGCGACCGAGGTCTCGACCATCGGCATCGTCTACGCGATCCTCGCCGGCCTGCTGATCTACCGCCAGTTCGACCTCAGGCGCGTCTACCCGATGCTGGTGACGACGGCCGCCCTGTCGGGGGCGATCCTGCTGATCATCGGGGCGGCGACCGGCATGGCCTGGGCCCTCACCCAGTCGGGCTTCTCGGCGACGCTGGCCACCGCGATGAAGTCGCTGCCCGGCGGTCCGCTCGGGTTCCTGATCGTGTCGGCCGTGGCGTTCATCATCCTCGGCTCGGTGCTGGAGGGCATCCCGGCGATCGTGCTGTTCGGCCCGCTGATGTTTCCGATCGCCCGTCAGGTCGGGGTGCACGAGGTGCACTACGCGATGGTGGTGATCCTCGCGATGGGCGTCGGCCTGTTCGCCCCGCCCTTCGGCGTCGGCTACTACGCCGCCTGCGCGATCAGCCGGATCCACCCGGACGAGGGCATCCGGCCGATCGTCGGCTACATCGTCGCCCTGATCGTCGGCCTCGCCATCGTCGTCGCGATCCCGTGGATCTCGATCGGCTTCCTGTGAGCCGGATGGGGCGAGGGATTCCCCTGCGAAATCAAGCGCGGGATCCCCTCTCCCGAGTGGGAGAGGGGTAGGGGCGATCGAAGATCGCGCAGGGTGGCCCGGGGTCAGGATATGGCTCCCAAGGTTGAGCTGCGCAGCTCGACGCTTGTCGCCTCATCCTGAAGCCGAGCCACCCTCACGCGGGATCTTCGATCCCCCGGCCCCTCTCCCGCTCGGGAGAGGGGAGGCGCGCCACATCCTTCCCCGGACAGTCCTGCCGCAAGCGGGGCGAGAAGGCGCCTGACGTCTTCACCGCCCCCACACCTCCACCACCCATGCCCCACTCCCAAGGACACCCCGTCATGCGTCTTCAGGACAAGGTCGCCCTCGTGTTCGGCGCCGGCTCGGTCGGGCCCGGCTGGGGCAACGGCAAGGCCACCGCCACGCTGTTCGCCCGCAACGGCGCCCACGTCGTCTGCGTCGACATCAACCGCACCGCCGCCGAGGAGACGGTCGGCATCATCACCGGCGAGGGTTTTCGCGCGACGGCGGCCTCCTGCGACGTCACCGACGGCGCCTCGGTCAAGGCGGTGGTGGACGAGGCGATGGACCGGCACGGCCGCATCGACGTGCTGCACAACAACGTCGGCTACGCCACCATGGGCGGCCCGGTGGAACTCGACGAGGCGGCCTGGCAGCGCACCCTCGACCTCAACGTCACCGGCTGCTTCCTGACCTGCAAGCACGTGCTGCCGCACATGATCGCGCGCCGCTCGGGCGCGATCGTCAACGTCTCGTCGGTCGCGGCGATCCGCTACACCGGCTACCCCTACGCGGCCTACTACGCCGCCAAGGCGGCGGTGAACAACTTCACCATGGGGGTCGCGCTCCAGCACGCCCGCGACGGCATCCGGGCCAACGCGATCATGCCCGGCCTGATGAACACGCCGCTGATCTTCCAGCAGATCTCCGGCCAGTACGCCGACGCCGACGCGATGGTGAAGGCCCGCGACGCCGCCTGCCCGACCGGCAAGATGGGCACCGCCTGGGACATCGCCAAGGCGGCGCTGTTCCTCGCCTCCGACGACGCCGCCTACATCACCGGCGTCAGCCTCCCGGTCGACGGCGGCCTGTCCTGCCGCGCGTCCTGAGCGAGGGAGACCCGATCATGACCACCACGCCCATCGCCGCGCCGCTGCGGATCGAAGCCGACTACCTGCTGGAGACGCCCGGCGACCCGCGCCGCACCGCCGAGACCATGGCCGGCGAGCAGTCGAGCGGCACCTTCGTGCCGGTGCCCGGCGAGACGCCGGAACTGAAGGCGCGCTCGGCCGCCCGGGTCGAGCGCCTCGACCTCCTCGACGAGGCCGCGGGCCCGACCCTGCCCTCGGCCGGGGGCCGCGACGGCCCGGTGCGCCGGGCCAGGGTCACGCTGTCCTGGCCGCTCGACAACCTCGGCCCCTCGCTGCCGAACCTGCTCGCCACCGTCGCCGGCAACCTGTTCGAGCTGAAGCCGGTCACCGGCCTGCGCCTGCTCGACATCCGCCTGCCCACCGCCTTCGCCGACGCCTATCCGGGCCCGCGCTTCGGCATCGCGGGCACCCGCCGGCTCGCCGGGGTCGAGGACCGGCCCTTGATCGGCACCATCATCAAGCCGAGCGTCGGCTTCGGCCCGGAGGAGACCGCGTCCCTCGTCGCCAGCCTGTGCGAGGGCGGGATCGACTTCATCAAGGACGACGAGTTGCAGGCCGACGGGCCGCACTGCCCGTTCGACGATCGCGTCCGCGCCGTGATGCGGGTGGTCAACGCCCATGCCGACCGCACCGGCCGGAAGGTGATGGTCGCGTTCAACCTCACCGGCGACCTCGACCAGATGCGGCGGCGCCACGACCTGCTGGTGCAGGAGGGCGCGACCTGCATGATGGCGAGCCTCAACTCGGTCGGGCTCGTCGGGATGATCGAACTCGCCCGGTTCGGCGCCCTGCCGATCCACGCCCACCGCAACGGCTGGGGCTACCTGTCGCGCCACCCGCTGCTCGGCTGGTCCTACGTCGCGTGGCAGAAGATCTGGCGCCTCGCCGGGGCCGACCACATGCACGTCAACGGGCTCGCCAACAAGTTCGCCGAGGACGACGACAGCGTGGTCGAGTCGGCCCGGACCTGCCTCACCCCGCTGTTTCCCGACAAGCCCTGCCTCGCGATGCCGGTCTTCTCCTCGGGCCAGTCGGTGCGGCAGGCGCCGGGCACCTACGCGGCCCTCGGCTCGACCGACCTCATCGTCACGGCGGGCGGCGGCATCATGGCCCATCCCGGCGGCCCGGCGGCCGGGGTCTCGGCCCTGCGCGAGGCGTGGGACGCCGCCGTCGCCGGCATCCCGCTTGCCGACTACGCCCGGGAGCGTCCGGACCTGAGCCAGGCCCTCGGGGCGGCGGCATGACCGCGCCGCGCCCGCTGCCGCCGGGACCGCTCGTCGCCTTCTACGGCGACGACCTCACCGGCTCGTCGGCCGCGATGGAGGTGCTGGCCTTCGGCGGGCTCGACACGGTGCTGTTCCTGGCCCCGCCGACGCCCGAGCGCCTCGCCGCCTTCGCGGGCCATCGCGCGGTCGGCATCGCCGGCATGGCGCGCTCGCAAGGGCCGGCCTGGATGGACGCGCACCTGCCGCCGGTGTTCCGGCTGCTCGCCGGCCTCGGCGCGCCGGTGGCCCACTACAAGGTGTGCTCGACCTTCGATTCGGCGCCGCATGTCGGGTCGATCGGGCGCGCCGCCGAGATCGGCGCCGAGGTCTTCTCCGGATCGGCGGGCGAGTCCTGGATCCCGATGCTCGTCGCCGATCCCGGCATGGGCCGCTACCAGAGCTTCGGCCACCTGTTCGCGCTGGCGGGCCCGGACGGCTACCGCCTCGACCGCCACCCGACCATGGCGCGCCACCCGGTGACGCCGATGGACGAGGCCGACCTCGGCCGCCACCTCGCCCGCCAGACCGCGCTCCCGGTCGGCCTCGTCGACTTCGTGGCGATGAAGCGCGGCGAGGGCTCGGCCCGCCTCGCCCGCGCCCACGCGGCCGGCGCCCGCATCGTCTCCCTCGACGTCCTCGATCACGAGACCCTCGTCGAGGCCGGACGGCTGATCTGGGAGGAGGGCGGATCGCCGACCTTCGCGGTCGGCTCGCAGGGGGTCGGGGCGGCCCTGGTCGCGTGGTGGCGCGAGGCCGGGCTGCTGCCGGCCGCACCGGCGATCACCCCGCCGCCGCCGGTCGGGCGGATCGCCGCGGTGTCGGGCTCGGTCTCGCCGGTCACCGCCGGGCAGATCGCCCACGCGGTCGCGCACGGCTTCGACGGCCTGCGCCTCGACCCGTCGCTCGCCGTCGATCCCGCCGCCTGGGAGCGGGAGGTCGGACGGGCGGCCGAGGCGGCGCTCGCCGCCCTCGGGCAGGGGCGCGACCCGCTGGTCTACAGCGCCGCCGGCCCCGACGATCCGGCGGTGGCGGCCCTGCGCGCGGCGACGCGGGCGGCGGGCGTGTCCGAGGAGGTCGTCAACGACCGCATCGGCGCCGGCCTCGGCACGATCCTCGACCGGGTTGTGACGCAGGGCGGCCTGACACGGGCGGTGATCTCCGGCGGCGACACCTCGGGCCGGGCCGCGGCCCAGCTCGGCATCGACGCCCTCGCCGCCATCGCCCCGATGGCCCCCGGCTCGCCGCTGTGCCGCGCCTACACCCTCGACGGCGCCGGCGGGCTGGAGATCGCCCTCAAGGGCGGCCAGGTCGGCGGCCCGGACTTCTTCGCCGCGGTGAAGCGCGGCGCACCGGCCCGCTGAGCGGACGTGCCCCCGGCAATTCCGTTCGTTTCCTTGGTTCCGCATCGCATGTCCGAAACGGCGTCCGTTTCGGCGCCGACCGGTCGCGGCCGGCGGGACGATGCTCAGGCAGGATGATTGCGATGACCCAGAGACTCCTCGACAAGGTCGCCCTCGTCACCGGCGGCGCCCGCGGGATCGGGCTGGCGGTGGCCCGCGCCTTCGCCCGCGAGGGCGCGAAGGTGGTGATCGCCGACGTGAACCACGCCGAGGCCGAGAGCGCCGCCTCCGGGCTGGAGGGCGGGCGCGCCATCGCGGTGCCGGTCGACGTCGCCGATGCGGACTCGGTCCAGGCGATGATCGCGGCGATCCTCGCCGCCCACGGCCGGGTCGACATCCTGATGAACAATGCCGGGGTCGGCGGCAACACGCCGTTCCTGGAGACCAGCCTCGCCGACTGGAACCGCATCGTCGGCATCAACCTCACCGGCGCCTTCCTGGTCGCCCAGGCCTGCGCCCGCGAGATGGTCAGGGCCGGCGGCGGCAAGATCGTCAACATCGCCTCGCTGTCGGGCCAGCGCGGCGGCAACGGGCGGGCGGCCTACGGCTCGGCCAAGGCCGGGCTCGAACTGCTGACCAAGGTGATGGCGGTCGAACTCGCCGAGCACGACATCAACGTCAACAACATCGCGCCGGGCGCGATCGAGACCGATATGGCGAAGTTCGCCCACGATACGGCGACGCGGGCGGCCTACAACTACCTGATTCCGATGACCCGATACGGCACCCCGGAGGAGATCGCCGACGCGGCGGTGTTCCTGTGCTCGGACGAGAGCCGCTACGTCCACGGCCACACCCTCAACGTCGACGGCGGCTTCCGGGCCGCCGGCCTGATGTTCAAGCGCGACGCCGGCCCGGCCGCCTGACGGCCGCTTCCCCGCACGCAACCACGATACCGGAAGGACCCTCGATGACCTCGACCCTGTCGCGGCGGCGCTTCGCCGCCCTCGGCGCCGCATCAGCGATCGGCGCCGCCCTGCCGCTGCGCCACGCCCACGCCGCCGAGTTCACGCTCAAGTGGGGCACCAACGTCCCCGAGTCGCACCCGCTCAACATCCACGCCCGCAAGGCGGCCGAGGCGCTCAAGGAGGCGACCGGCGGGCGGATCGAGTTGCAGCTCTTCGCCAACAACCAGCTCGGCGGCGACGCCGACATGTTCTCGCAGTTGCGCTCGGGCGCGCTCGAATGCTTCACCCTGTCGGGCGTCAACGTGCTGTCGACGCTGCTGCCCTCGGCGGCGATCTACGGCGTCGGGTTCGCGTTCAAGGACTATCCGACGCTGTGGAACGCCCTCGACGGCCGGCTCGGCGCGCATCTGCGCGGCCAGATCGCCAAGGCCGGCTTCGTCGTCATGGACAGGATCTGGGACAACGGCTTCCGGCAGGTCACGACCAGCACCCGGCCGATCGTCCAGCCCGCCGACCTCAAGGGACTGAAGATCCGGGTGCCGGTCAGCGCCCTGTGGACCTCGCTGTTCAAGTCCCTCGGCGCGGCCCCGACCGGCATCAACTTCGCCGAGGTCTATTCCTCGCTCCAGACCCGGATCGTCGACGGCCAGGAGAACCCGCCGGCGATCATCTCGGCGGCGAAGCTGTACGAGGTGCAGAAATACTGCTCGGTGACCAACCACATGTGGGACGGCTGGTGGTTCCTGATGAACCGCCGGATCTGGGCGCAGATCCCGCCGGACCTCCAGGAGACCTTCGCGAGGGTCATCAACGCCGCGGCGATGGCCGAGCGCGAGGAGGTGGCGCGCCAGAACGCGAGCCTGAAGGCCGACCTCGCCGCCAAGGGCCTGATCTTCAACGACGTCGACCCGGCGCCCTTCCGCGAGGCCCTCACCGAGGCCGGCTTCTACAAGGAGTGGAAGGGCAGGTTCGGCGCGGAATCCTGGGCGATCCTCGAGGAGGCGACCGGACCGCTGGCGTAGGGGGCGCCCGTGGCCGGTATCCGGATCGCCCGGACCGGCTCGCCCGCGCGCAGGCCCGGCCGCCCGGCGCGCAGGAAGCCGATGTCGTGCCGGGCGGCGCCGTCGCCGATGACGACGTCGTGGACTGGACGTCGTGGACTGGACCATCGCGCAGCCCTATCCCGGACGGGACGGCGCCGCGGCCGCCCGCGATCCGCCGCGCCTATCGTGGCGGCCCCGAGGAAGTATTGGAACTCCCGCCGGGCACCGGCCAGTCTCCGTCGCGCACCGCATCGCAGGAGGGGGCAATGCTCAGGTTCGACGACAGGGTCGCGCTGGTGACCGGCGCCGGCCGCGGCCTCGGGCTCGCCTACGCCACGCTGCTGGCGGAACGCGGCGCCCGGGTGGTGGTCCACGACGTCGGGGCGGAGCGGGACGGGAGCGGCCGCGACCCGGACGTGGCGGCGCGCGCCGCGGCGGACCTGAGCGCCCGGGGCTGGCGGGCCAGCCCCGCCCACGACGCGATCGAGGACCGCGACGGCTGCCGCGGGCTGGTGGAGGCGATCCTGCACCGCCACGGCCGGCTCGACATCCTGATCCACAATGCCGGCTTCGTCGCCTACCGCGCGATCGAGGAGGAGGAGCCGGACTCGTTCGCGCGCATGATGGCGGTGTCGGCCGGGGCGCCGCTGTGGCTCGCCCAGGCGGCGTGGCCGGCGATGCGCGGGCGGCGGCACGGCCGCATCGTCCTCACCACCTCCGACCGGGCGCTCTATCCCGGCTACGTCCAGAAGGGCCTCGCCGCCTACGCGGCGGCGAAGCTCGCGGCGGTCGGGCTCGTCAACGTGCTGGCGGCGGAGGGGGCGGAGCACGGCATCGTCGTCAACGCGGTCTCGCCGGTCGCCAAGACCCGGATGTGGGGCGTCGCCGGCGAGCCCGACGAGCTGCGGCCGCAGGCCGTCGCCCCGGGCGTGGCCTTCCTCGCCTCCGACGCCTGCGACCAGGGCGGCTGGGTGCTGCGCGCCGCCAACGGCCAGTTCCGCCTGACCCGGGCCGAGGAGGCCGAGGGCGTCACCGGCGCCCGCGACCTGCGCGGCGTCGCGGCGGCGACCCCGGACGATCTCGCGGCGGCCTTCGCGGCCATGACCGGACGGAAACACCCGGGGCCGCCGGCGTGATCGACCTGCGCCAGCTCCGCCAGTTCATCGCGGTGGCGGAGGAACTGCACTTCCACCGCGCGGCGGCGCGGCTGAACATGTCGCAGCCGCCGCTCACCGCCGCGATCCGCCGGCTGGAGGCGGAGGTCGGCGCAGAGCTGATCCGCCGCGGCAACCGGACGGTCGCCCTGACCCCGGCGGGACGCGCCCTCCTCGACGAGGCGCGGCGCACCGTGCGGCAGGCGGACCGGGCGGTCGAGGCCGCCCGCGACGCCGCCGCGGGGCGCTGCGGCACGCTCCGCCTCGTCTTCGTCGGCAGCGCGCTCTACGGGCGGCTGCCGGCCCTGATCCGCCGCTTCCGCCAGACCCATCCGGCGGTGAGGCTGGAGCTGCGCGAGGCCCCGACCGCCCGGCAGGTCGCGTGGCTGCGCCGGGGCGAGGCCGACCTCGCCGTCGCGATCCCGCCCCTCGACGAGGCCGGCGGCCTCGCGAGCGCCGCCTTCGCGGACGACCACCTCGCGGTCGCGCTGCCCCGGGGCCACCGGCTGGCGGGGGAGGCGGTGGCGCTCCCGGCGCTCGCCGCCGAGCCGTTCGTGCTCTGGCCCGCCGCCGAGGGACGGGGCTTCCACCTCCACGTCACCCGCACCTGCGCCGCCGCCGGCTTCGTGCCGCGGGTGGTGCAGGAGGCCCACCAGATGCACGCGGTCCTCTCCCTGGTCGCGGTCGAGGCCGGGGTGTCGATCGTGCCGGCGGCGATGAGCGGCTTCCGGGCCGAGGAGATCGCCTACGCCCCGCTGCCCGGCACCCGGTTCGGCCTCTCGCTGCTCTGGGTCGAGGACCGGCTGCCGCCGCCGGCGGAGCTGTTCGTCCGCCTCGCCGCCGGCGACACGAATCCGTGAGCCCCCGCGGGATCCCCCTTGCGTCGCGTCACGGGCGCGGCAACCAACGCGACGCTTGCGCGGAGGTGCGGATGGACGCGGATCTCGATGCCATGGACCGGGAGGCGCTGGTCGCCGAGGTGAAGCGGCTGCGCGCCGGCATCCGCCGCCACCGCGACAGCTCGGGCCACGACCTCTGCTGGTACCACCCTCAGCTCTGGGGCCTGCTGCCGGAGCCGGTGGCGCCGCAGGTGGCGGTGCCGCCCTGGCCGAACTTCATGCGCGGCTGCGTCGCCTTCCGGGCGAGCCTCGACCGCGAATTGCCGGACGCCCCGGTGGCCGACGTCGAGTTCGACCGGCCCTGACGGACCCCGCGAGGGGAGGCATCATACGATTTTCGATGCGGAAACCGGCTTCGCTCATGCGCGCGCAGGGCTTCGCTGTGCGCCGCGCGGGCTGGTGATACGATGTCCGGACGATCAGTTCCGGACATCGTATCGCCGTCGCGCCTCGGCCGCACCGCAATGCCGGATGAGCGCCAGCCCCTCCGGCGACGGCGCGACCTCGGTCCTGCGATAGACCCGGCCGTCGATGGTGCGCGTCATCAGGCCGAGGGCGCACAGGGTGCGCCGGAGGATCGCCGCGTCGCCGAAGCGGTGCAGCGTGTCGAGATGCGCGCTGATCTCCCGCTCGGTGAAGCTGCGGTCGGGCGGGATGCGCGCCCACGGGACCCAGAGGCAGAGATGCTGAAGGCGCGTACGCGCCGGCCAGTGCGTGAAGCAGCCGTCCTCGTCGAAGTGGCGCAGGGCCCTCGCGACGAGGGCGTTTCCGGCCGGACCTCCCGGCCCGGGACCAGCCGGCGGTTCGGCCGGGAGATCGGCCAGGGCCTGCGCCCGCAGGTGCTGGTGGTTGCGCCGCCCGGCGGCGCGGGCGAGCATGTTGAGCAGTTCGAGATGGCTCGGCACCGCGCCGTGGCGCGCCAGTTCGTGCCGCAGGGCCTTCGCCAGCGCGGACAGGTCGGGGGCCGAGAACGGAATCGGGTCTCTTGGCACGGTCGCTCTCCGCGTGCCGCCCCCCGAAGCGGGGTCCGATGGTCACCGGCTTGTCGACGCGGCACGAGAACGAGGCGGCGTGCGGACGGGAGAGGCAGGTTTAGCTTCCCTCGCGGGACGGTGACGCCTGGGTGAACTGCGGACCCGCCCGGACCATAGCCGGGGGAGCGTCGCGCGGCAACCAGCTCCCGCTGCGTCAGCAGGGCCATCGCTTCAGGGCGATTGCCCTTGTTCCCTGCTCGGCCTCAGGCGCCGGCGTTCGTGCGCGACACGTCGTGTCGCCGCTCACTTGGCTCTCGCTCCGCTCTGCGTTCGAGGGGACATCCGTCCCCCCGGAGGGGACATCCGTCCCCTCGAACCCGCTTCGCGGGGCGCTCTTCGGGCGCAGGGCGCACCGCGCCCGGTCGGGAGCGTCGCCCTTCGGGCGACCGCAGAACAATCGCTGAAGCGATTGCCCTGGCTGCGTCAGCGCGGGCTTCCCGGCGCGGGACCGCGCATCCGCTCGGCCAGGAAGTCGACCAGCGCCCGGACCCGGGCCGGCGTGGTGGCGCCGCCGACGAACACCGCGTGGATGCTCTCGCGGTCGCCCGGATTGTACGCCTCCAGCAGCGGCAGCAGACGTCCCGAGGCCAGCTCCTCGCCGATGTGGAAGTTGCCGACGCGGGTGATGCCGACGCCCTGGACGGCGAGCTGCACCAGGGTCTCGCCGTTGTTGGCGGTGAGGTTGCCGGACACCGCCCGGACGACGTCGCGCCCGTCCTCGCGGAACGGCCAGCCGGGCTCGATGCGGCGGAAGCTGAAATCGAGGCAGTTGTGCCGGGCGAGGTCGGCGGGCGCCTCCGGCACCCCGGCGCGGGCGAGATAGGCCGGCGAGGCGACGACGGTGCGGCCGGTCTCGCCGAGGCGGCGGGCGGTGAGCGGGCTGTCGGCGAGGGGCCCGAACCGGATCGCCACGTCGGCCCGCCCGCCGAGCACGTCGGCGAGCTGGTCGCTCAGGTCGACCTCGACCGTGATCCCGGGATGGCAGGCGACGAACTCGCCGAGCAGCGGCACGATCACCAGCCGGCCGTGGGCGGTGGCGGCGCTGACCCGCACCTTGCCGCGCGGGCGGGCCTGGTCGGCGAGCGCCGCCTCGGTCTCGGCGATGTCGGCGAGGATGCGGCGGGCGGCGCGGGCGTAGGCGTCGCCCTCGGCGGTGAGGCGCAGGCGGCGGGTGGTGCGCACGACCAGCCGCACGCCGAGCCGCGCCTCGATCCGCGCGACGATGCGGCTGACCGCCGAGGGCGTCAGCCCGAGGCTGCGGGCCGCCGCCGACAGGCTGCCCTCCCGCGCCACCGCCACGAAGGCGGCCATCTCCGCCGCCCGGTCGGCTCCGTCCCGCAGCACCGACGCCTCCATTCGTGCCTCGCGCGCACGGATGTCGGTCCGCGCGAGGGGCTACTGCCGCAGGGATCCATCCGCCAATTGCGTGAGCAGCACAAGCGGAAGGAGTTCGCGATGCGGATCAACCCACCCCTGCTGGCCCTGGCGGTCGGCGCCTTCGGCATCGGCGTCACCGAGTTCGCGCCGATGGGCATGCTGCCGGTGATCGCCGGCGACCTCGGCGTCTCGATTCCCGCCGCGGGGCTGCTGGTCAGCGCCTACGCGGTCGGAGTGCTCGTCGGCGCCCCGCTGATGACGCTCGCCTTCGCCCGCGTCCCGCGCCGGACCCTGCTGATCGGCCTGATGGGCATCTTCACCGTCGGCAACCTGCTCTCGGCGCTGTCCGACGGCTACGCGATGTTGCTCGTGGCGAGGATCGTCACTTCGTTCAACCACGGCGCCTTCTTCGGCGTCGGGGCGGTGGTCGCCGCCGGCGTGGTGGCGCCGGAGCGCCGCGCCGGAGCGGTCGCGGCGATGTTCTCGGGGCTGACCCTCGCGACGGTCGGCGGGGTGCCGCTGGCCGCCTGGATCGGCGAGCAGGTCGGCTGGCGCACCGCGTTCTGGGGCATCGCGGCGATCGGCGCCCTCGCGATGCTGGCCCTGCGGCTCTCGCTGCCGCCGCTGCCGGTGGCCGGCCGCGACGACCTGCGCGCCGAGCTGCGGGTGCTGGCCCGCGGACCCGTCCTCGCCGCCCTGCTCCTCACGGTGGTCGGGGCGAGCGCGATGTTCACGGTGTTCACCTACATCGCGCCGATCCTGCGGATCGAGGCCGGGGCGTCCGCGACCTTCGTCACCGCGATGCTGGTGGTCTACGGCCTCGGGCTGACCGCCGGGAACTGGCTCGGCGGGCGGCTCGCCGACCGCTCCCTCGACGGCACGCTGATCGGCTCGCTGGCCGCGCTGGTGGTCCTGCTGGTGCTGTTCGCCCCCGGGATGCGGGTCGAGGCGGCCGCCGCCCCGCTGATCTTCCTGTGGGGCGTGGCGAGCTTCGCCATCGTGCCGCCGCTGCAGATGAAGGTGGTGGCGGAGGCGGCGCAGGCGCCGAACCTCGCCTCGGCGATGAACATCGGCGCCTTCAACCTCGGCAACGCGGTCGGCGCGGCGCTCGGCGGCGGGGTGATCGATGCCGGCCTCGGCTACCCGGCGGTGTCGCTCGCCGGCGCCGCCATGGCGGTGGCCGGGCTGACGCTGCTCCTCGCGCTGCGGCGGGGCCGGCGGGCGGTGGCGGCCGCCTGCTGAGAATAGGAGGTCGGGCCGGCGCCGCGTTCGGCAGACGCCGGAGCCGGCATCTTGCGCGTCCGTCCTGATCGGCTATCTTTGCGTCATGGCCCGATCTCGCACGATCGAACGTCAACGCCCCGTCGCACAGGCAAGTGACAGCTTCGACCTGTTCGAACAGGTATCTCTCCGGTTCCCGCAGCAATACAGGAACACCCAGATCGTTCCGAGCGGGACAGTCGGAACGGTTGTCGAGATTCTGGCCCGGGGGAAACAATACATCGTCGAGTTCGATGATCCGGATCAGTTATTGCTAGATGTTGCTCACGTGAATCTCGTCAGAGCGCAGTAAGCCAAAGCGATGCCGGCCGCGAGACGCCATGGCTGGCCCCTTGTCGTCCCGCCTGGGAAAATCAGGTATCTTCTTGAGCATGAGACGAAGGCCGGCCTGTTCCGGTCCCTCGGCTTCGACAGCGATCGTGCAGCCGTTTTGGAACATGCCCTGCTGGAGCATGGAAGCCTGCACCCGCCGTCGGAGGTCATCGCCGATCAATACGGATTACGGTTCTTCGTCGTTGGTCGACTGACATGCCCCGGTGGTACGGCACCGCACATGAGATCCTGCTGGATCAAGCTGTACGGCAACACGTATGCGCACCTGATAACCGCCATCCCGCAAAGGCTCGGTTACGCCGATCGTTATCCGAACGATGGCTAAGCAAAGCTGCGCAGGGCAACTTTGCTTCGATCCTTGTTCTTGCACCATTCGCCGAAACGGTGACCAGTTCGGCGAATGATGCTTGAGAATCGGCTTCGTCTCGATCCGTCACGAAGCCCCGGGGGGCTGACCACGCCGACGCGGCTGTCGGCGGCAGGAACCGTTCGGGCCGGCTCGGCTGCGCTATCGATCGCCTCCGACCGCCTGAGCGGCGCCCTGGCCCAGCCCCGGCGCCTGCGGCACAAGGGACCGGTCCACGAAGGAGTCCGCCATGCCCGCCGTCACGTCCGGCCCCCGCCCGACCCTGCGGACGATGAGCCCGGAGGACCTGGCCCTCGTCCTCGACTGGGCCGCCGCCGAGGGCTGGAATCCCGGCCTCTCGGACGCCGCCGCCTTCCACGCCGCCGATCCCGGCGGCTTCCTCGTCGCCGTCGACGGGGACGTGCCGGTCGGGGCGATCTCGGTCGTGGCCTACGGCGAGGCGTTCGGGTTCCTCGGGCTCTACCTCGTGCGGCCGGATCGCCGCGGGCAGGGCGTCGGCACCGCCCTGTGGACGGCCGGGCTCGCCCGGCTGGGGGCGCGGGGCGTCGGCCTCGACGGGGTGGTGGCGCAGCAGGCGAACTACGCCCGCTCCGGCTTCGCCGCCCTCCACCGCACCCTGCGCGTCTCGGGCGTGCCGGATCTCCCGGCCGGTCCGGCGGCGCAGCCCTGGGACGGGGCCGGATTCTCGGAGATCGCCGCCTTCGACGCGGAGCATTTCGGAGCCCCGCGGGACGCCTTCCTGCGCGGCTGGCTCGCGGCGCCGGGGCATCGCGTCGCGGTCAGCCGGCGCGACGGGCGGATCGACGGCTACGGCGTCGTCCGGCCGTGCCGGGAGGGGTTCAAGGTCGGGCCGCTCTTCGCCGCCTCGCGCCCGACCGCCGAGGACCTGTTCGCGGCGCTCGCGGCAGGGGCGGGGCCGGGGGCCACGCTGGTCCTCGACGTGCCGGAGCCGAACCGCGACGGCCTCGCCCTCGCGCGAGCCCACGGCCTGACCCCGGCCTTCGAGACCGCCCGGATGGTGCGCGGGCCGGCGCCCGACTGGCCGCTGGCGCGGATCTACGGCGTCACCACGCTGGAACTCGGGTAGGCCGCGCGCCGAACGGCGGCGGTCACCCCGGCCACGGGCCACGAGGACGCTGCCAGCCTCAACCCTTCGTCACCGCGACCGCTCGACTTGCGCACGACGCCCACACCCGCCCGCAAGCGAAATCGGCGATCAATCCCCGGGGAACCAGCGAACGGGGGGCGTCATGGCGGGGACGATGGAGGTCGCGGGGCTCGCGACGGCGCGGCGGGAACGGGACGGGCTGCTGGCCGGGGCGGTCGGCAACCTGCTGGAATGGTACGACTTCGCGATCTACGGCTACTTCAGCGCCGTCCTCGGCCGTGCCTTCTTCCCGGCCGAGAACCCGGCCACCTCGCTGCTCTCCGCCCTCGCGGTCTTCGCCGCGGCCTTCTTCATGCGCCCGCTCGGCGGCATCCTGTTCGGCCACATCGGCGACCGCTACGGCCGCGGCCGGGCGCTGGTGCTCTCGGCCGCGCTGATGACCGTCTCGACCGTCGCCATCGGCTGCCTGCCGACCTACGACAGCGCCGGGCTCATGGCCCCGGTCCTGCTCGTCGTCCTGCGGCTCGCCCAGGGGCTCTCGGTCGGCGGCGAGTACACCTCCTCGGTGATCTTCCTGGTCGAGGGAAGCCCGGCCCGCCGCCGCGGCCTGTTCGGCAGCCTCGCCTGTTCGAGTTCGGGCGGCGGCATCCTGCTCGGCTCCCTCGCCGGGGTGCTGGTGACGGCGCTCCTCGACCCGGCCGAGGTGGCGGCCTGGGGCTGGCGCGTCCCGTTCCTGCTCGGCCTCGGGCTCGGCGTGTTCATCCTCGTCCTGCGCCGCAACCTCGGCGAGGAGGCCCCGGCCGAGACGCCGCCGGCGCACGACGCCGCGCGCCCGCCCTTGCGCGAGGCGCTCGCCACCGAGCGAGGCGCGATGCTGCGCGCCGCGCTGATGACCATGGCGCCCGCCGCCTCGTTCTACATCGTGTTCGTCTACCTCGTGACGTTCATGCAGAGCCAGGACGGGGTGCCGGAGCACACCGCCTTCCTGCTCAACACCGCCGCGATGCTGCTGCTCGTCACCGCCACGCCACTGATGGGCGCCCTGTCCGACCGCATCGGCCGCAAGCGCCTGCTCACCGTGCTGACGACGGGCCTCGTCGTGGCCGCCTGGCCGCTGTTCTCCCTCATCGACACCCGGTCGTGGCCGCTGATCCTCGCCGGGCAGGCCGGCTTCGCGGTGCTGGTCGGCGGCATCCTGGCCGTGATGCCGGCGACCCTGGTCGAGATGATGCGGGCCCGCACCCGCTGCACCGCGATGGCGGTGAGCTTCAACGCCGCGATGGCCCTGTTCGGCGGCACCGCGCCGATGGTGGCCGCCTTCCTGGTCCAGCACGCCGGCCTGCCGACTTCGCCGGGGCTGTACATCGCCGGGCTCGCCGCCCTGTCCCTCGTGGCGGTGACGACGATGCGCGACCGCACCGGGCAGCCGTTGGCATGATCCGCAGGGATCGCGCGACGCGATCCGTCAGGACACCGCCCGCGCCCCGCCCGGAACCACCCGGCGCGGGGCGTCTTGGTGTTCGGAAGGTCGTCGTCTTGCCCGTCCGGCCGACCGGACGTATGTCGTGTGACAGCAAAGCCTCGCTGTTTTGAATTGTTATACTGAAAATCCAAGCGACAGCCAGAGATCACGCATGGGCGACCACGAGCATGACCCCGAGGAATCCTTGCGCCGGGCGGATTTGCGCCGGTCCCGCATCGCCCCGGACCATGACGACCCGGTCGAGTCGGCGCGGCTGATGCGGGGGCGGCGGGAACTCACCATCCTGCATGCCGGCGAGCGCTACCGCCTGCGGATCACCGCCAACGACAAGCTCATCCTCACCAAATGACCCGGCCCGCTCCCGATCCCGCTCCCCCCGCCGCACCGCCCTCCCGGCGGGCGCTCCTCCTGGGTGCCGGGCTGCTCCTCGGCTGGCCGGCCCGGGCGCAGCCCGGCGCGCAGCCCGGCGCCCGCATCGCCTCCCTCGGCGGCGCCGTGACCGAGATCCTCTACGGGCTCGGCGCCGCCCCCCGCATCGTCGCGGTCGACACCACCAGCCTCCATCCGCCCGAGGCGATGCGCGAGAAGCCGGCGGTCGGCTACCTGCGGGCGCTCTCGGCCGAGGGCATCCTCTCGACCCGGCCCGATCTCGTCATCGCCGCCGAGGGCGCCGGCCCGCCCGACGTGCTGGCCCTGGTGCGCGAGGCCGGCGTGCGGGTGGAGATCGTCGCCGAGCCGCCGAGCGCGGAGGGAGTGCTCGACAAGATCCTGGCGGTCGGCCGCCTCGCCGGGCTCGAGCGCGAGGCGCAGGGCATCGCCGCCCGCGTCGAGGCCGGGTTCGCCGCCCTGGCGGCGTCGCGGGCGCGGGTCGCCGCACCGGTGCGGGCGCTGGTCGTGCTCTCGCTCCAGAACGGCCGGGTGATGGTCGGCGGCCGCGGCAGCACCGCCGACGGAATGCTGGCGCTGGCCGGCGCCCGCAACGCCGCCGAGGCGGTCGAGGGCTTCAAGCCGATCACCGACGAGGCGCTGATCGCCGCCGCGCCGGACGTCGTCGTGATGATGCGGACCGGCCACGGCGAGGCGACGCCGGAGACGGTGTTCGCCGGGCCCGGCCTGAGCCGGACCCCGGCGGCGGCGCGGCGCGCCCTCGTCACCATGGACGGGCTGGCGCTGCTCGGCTTCGGCCCCCGCACCCCCGAGGCCGCCGGCGAGCTGATGCGCCGGTTCTACCCGGACCTGCCGCGTGAGTGACGCGGCGGGTGGGGTCGCGGCCGACCCCGCGGCGAGATCGTCCGACCCCGCGGCGAGATCATCCGACCTCGCGACGGCCCTGCGGCCCCGTCCGGCGGCGGCGATCCTCGCCGGGCTCGCCGTCCTGGCGCTCGCCGCCGCCCTGCTGTCGGTCGCCACCGGCGCCGCCGCGATCCCGCCCGCGCGCCTCCTCGACCTTCTCCGGCACGGGGCGGCCGATCCCGAGCGCGCCCGCGACGCCGGCATCCTGCTCGGCATCCGGCTGCCCCGCACCCTGCTCGGCCTGATGGTCGGCGCGGCGCTCGCCACCTCCGGGGCGCTGATGCAGGGGCTGTTCCGCAACCCGCTCGCCGATCCGGGCCTCGTCGGGGTCTCGGCCGGGGCGGGCCTCGCCGCGGCGGCGGCGATCGTGCTCGGCGACCGGGTCGCCGCTTCGTTCGGCCTCGCCGGCCCGATGCCGCCCTGGCTGCTGCCGCTCGGCGCCTTCCTGGGCGGGCTCGGCGCGACCAGCCTGCTCTACCGGGTCGCGACACGGGGCGGGCGCACCTCGGTCGCGACGCTGCTGCTCGCCGGCATCGCGCTCGCGGCGCTCGCCGGGGCGGGGACCGGCCTGCTCATCGCGCTCAGCGACGACCGGCAGTTGCGCGACCTGACCTTCTGGTCGCTGGGCAGCCTCGGCGGCGCGACCTGGAGCAAGGTCTGGCTCGCCGCCCCGGCGATCCTGCCGGTGGTGCTCGCCGCGCCGTTCCTCGGCCGCGGCCTCAACGGCCTCGTCCTCGGCGAGGCCGAGGCGTTCCACCTCGGCATCGACGTGCAGCGGCTCACGCGGGCGGTCGTCGCCCTCGTGGCGCTCGCGGTCGGGGCAGGGGTGGCGGCGGCGGGCGTCATCGGCTTCGTCGGCCTCGTCGTGCCGCACGGCCTGCGCCTGCTGGTCGGGGCCGAGCACCGCCTGCTGCTGCCGGCCTCGGCGCTGGCCGGCGGCGCCCTGCTGGTCCTCGCCGACGTCGCCGCCCGCCTCGCCACCGCCCCGGCGGAGCTGCCGATCGGCATCGTCACGGCGCTGATCGGGGCGCCGTTCTTCCTCTGGCTGCTGCTCGGCCGGGAGCGGGCGCTCGATGCCTGACGCCCTGCTCGCCGCGCACGACCTCGCCTACGCGGTGCGGGGGCGGGATCTCGTCCGGGGCGCGACCCTCGCGGTGCCGGGGGGCAGCCTCGCGGTTGTCGTCGGCCCGAACGGCGCCGGCAAGTCGACCCTGTTGCGCCTGCTCGCCGGCGAGCTGCGCCCGACCGCAGGGGCCGTGACCTACGCCGGCGAGCCGGTGGAGCGCATCCCGGGCTGGCGCCTCGCCGCGATGCGGGCGGTGCTGCCGCAGGGTGCCCGGCTCGCCTTCCCGTTCACCGTGGCGGAGATCGCCCGGATCGGCCTCGACGGGATCGGGCGCGGGCTCGACGGCCGGGCCCGCGGGGCCATCGTCGCCGACGCCCTGGCGCGGGCCCGACGTCGCGCACCTCGCGGGCCGTGCCTACCCGACGCTGTCGGGCGGCGAGCAGGCGCGGGCGCAGCTCGCCCGGGTGCTGTGCCAGCTCGCCGCCGGCCGCACCGTCGCGGCCTCCCAGGTGCTGTTCCTCGACGAGCCGACCGCCAGCCTCGACCTGCGCCACCAGCGCGCGGTGCTGGAGGAGGCGGTCGCCCTCGCGCGCCGGGGGGCCGCGGTGGTGGCGATCCTGCACGACCTCAACCTCGCGGCGGCCTATGCCGACGCGCTGCTGGTGATGCAGGACGGGCGCATCGTGGCCCGCGGCGCCCCCGCCGCCGTCCTGCGCGACGAGGTGATCGCCGGAGTGTTCGGCGTCGAGTGGCGGGTCGGCCAGGTACCGCCGGCCGGACAGCCGTTCCTGCTGCCGCAGCGATCCGTTGCGCCCTTGCAACACACGGTCACGCCGTAGTCACACGCTGGAACCGCTCCAGTCTTCGTCAGGGCGAGCGTGGAATTCTCCTAAATCCCCAGGTCGTCCGGCGCCGTTGACCGGAGCCTCTCCTGCGTCGCAGGACCGTTCTCAGCCAGCCAGCCCTTCCGCCAGCCAGCCAGTCCGCGCCCGGCCCGACGCCGAGGCGCCGTCCTCGTCTTGCGGAACCTCGTTCGATGCGCGCTGCCCGTTCGCTTCCCCTGGCCCTCGCGGCCTCGCTCCTCGCCGCCGGGACCGCGGGGGCCCAGGACGAGGCGGCGACGCCGTCGCGCTCCGACATCGCCCTCGACACCATCACGGTGACGGCGACCAAGACCCCGGGGACCGTGACCGAGGCCCTGTCCGGCACCAGCGTCGTCACCCGGGCGCAGATCGACCGGCTCCAGCCGAGCCGGCTGTCGGAGGTGCTGCGCGACGTGCCGGGCGTGACCACGCAGGAGAACCAGAGCGACCCGGCCCAGGCGATCAACATCCGCGGCCTGCAGGATTTCGGCCGCGTCAACGTGCTGATCGACGGCGCCCGCCAGGACTTCCAGACCTCCGGCCACAGCGCCAACGGCGTGTTCTACCTCGACCCGGAACTCGTCGGCGGCGTCGACATCACCCGCGGCCCGGCCTCGACCATCTACGGCTCCGGCGCGATCGGCGGCGTGGTCGCGTTCCGCACCCGCTCGATCGACGACATCCTGGCTCCCGACGAGCGGGCCGGCGCGGTGCAGAAATGGGGGTTCGGCACCAACGGCCAGAAGTTCCTGAACTCGACCGCCCTCGGCGCCCGCATCGGCACCGCCGCCGACGTGTTCGGCCAGTTCGTCTACCGCGACAACGACCCGTATCGCGACGGCAGGGGCGTCCTGATCCGCGACACCGGCAACGAGCTGACCTCCGGCCTCGCCAAGATCAACCTCCGCCCCGCCGACGGGCACCAGATCAGCGGCACCGCCCTGGTGCAGCGCTTCGACTTCGTCAATGCCGGCGCCACCAACGCCAGCGCCCGCTTCGCCAACGCGGTCGAGGCCGACACCTACACCCTCGGCTACCGCTTCGCCCGGCCCGACGTGCCGCTCCTCGACCTCAGCCTGAAGGGCTACGCCACCACCACCCACAACACCCTGACCTACCTCCAGGATTCACCCTCGGGCGTCTTCGGCGCCCTCGGCGCGCGGGCGGGCAACCGGATCACCTACGACCTCGACACCAGGGGCTTCGACCTCCACAACACCGCCCGCTTCGACACCGGCGCGTTCCTCCACGCCCTGACGATCGGCGGCGACGCGGTGTTCAACCACGTCCGCACCACCGACAGGGCCGGCGGGTTCGGTGCCGCGTTCACCCCCTCGGGCGAGCGCACGCTGTCGGGCGCCTTCGTGCAGGACGAGATCCGCTACGCCTCGTGGCTGCGGGTCATCGGGGCGCTGCGCCACGACCAGTACGAGTTGTCGGGCGGCGCCTACCGCTCCAGCGGCGACCGGATCTCGCCGAAGGTCACGGTCGGCGTGTCGCCGCTGCCGGGCATCGAGTTCTACGGCACCTACGCCGAGGGCTACCGCGCGCCCTCGATCACCGAGACCCTGGTGCAGGGCATCCACCCGTTCCCGGCCTTCACCATCCTGCCGAACCCGACCTTGCGCCCGGAGGTCGCCCACACCGTCGAGGGCGGCGTCAACCTGCGCTACGACGGGGTGCTGGCGCCGGCCGATGCGTTCCGCGCCAAGCTCAACGTGTTCCACAACACCATCGACGACTTCATCAACTTCGCCGCCGTCGGGCCGACCTACTTCGTGCCGGCGATCCCCGGCATCCCGGCCTCGATCTGCGCCAGGATCCCCGGGCGGTTCCCGTGCGTGATCCCGGTGCAGTCGTTCCAGTACCTCAACATCGCCAGGGCCGAACTGTCGGGCGTCGAGCTGGAGGCGGCCTACGACTGGGGCGGAGGCTTCGTGACGCTCGCCGGCACCCACACCGACGGACGCGACGTCGCGACCGGCCAGACCCTGCTCACCGTGCCGCCGGACCGGGTCAGCGCGACGCTCGGCCTGCGCTTCCTCGACGAGCGCCTGACGGTCGGCTCGCGCGTGACCTTCGTCGCCTCCCGCCTCGACCTGCCGGCCGGCACCACGCTGCTGCCGACCAAGGGCTACGGCCTCGTCGACCTGTTCGCCTCCTACCAGCCCAACGACCGCATCCGCGCCGACTTCATCCTGCAGAACGCCTTCGACAAGCGCTACGTCCAGTACCTCAACGCCCTGCCGAATCCCGGGCTGACCGCGAAGGTCGCGGTCAGCATCAAGTTCGCGACCCGGTAGGAAGCGTCGTGCTTCAGTCGGCGATCGCGCCGTAGACGAGCTGCTTGATCTCCCGCCGGTAGTAGGCCCGGCTCGGGCCCGGAGCCTGGGTCATCATCACCACGGCGAGATCCTCCTTGGGGTCGATCCAGAAGAACGTTCCGGCGTAACCGGCCCACATGAATTCACCCTTGGAGCCGGGCACCCCGGCGATGCCGGCCTCCTTGCGCACCATGAAGCCGAGGCCGAAGGTGTAGCCGGGAACGCCCATCAGCAATTCGCCGGGCGACACCACCGGGCGGATGCGGTCGCCGAGCTGGTCGGCGGTCATCAGCTCGACGCTGGTGCGGCTGAGCACCCGCGCCCCGTCGAGGACGCCGCCGTCGAGCATCGCCTGGGCGAAGCGCAGGTAGTCGGCGGCGGTGCCGTAGGCGCCCGCTCCCCCGGAATCGTTCTTCGGCGCCGCGCCGTCGATGAGCCGGTTCGGGGCGCCGGTGGCGGGGTCGTTGGCCAGCGGCAGGGCGATCCGCCCGGCCTTGTCGGCGGGGACCGAGAAGCCGGTCTCGGTCATCTTCAGCGGCCGGAACACGCGCTCCTCCAGCACCTCGCCGAGCCGCCTGCCGGCCGCCTTCTCGACCACCCGGCCGAGCACGTCGACGGCGAGGCTGTACTGCCAGACGGTGCCGGGCTGGTAGGCGAGGGGCGCCGCCGCGATCCGGGCGGTGAACTCCTCGGGGGTGAGGTCGGTGGTGTTGTAGTCGAAATCCGGCTTGAACAGGCCGGCCTTGGCGTAGGCCGCCTTCACCGCCGGGTTGGTGGTGATCTCGCCGTAGGCGAGGCCGGCGGTGTGGCGCAGCAGGTCCTGCACCGTCGGCGCCCGATCGGCCGGCACGAGGTCGGGGCCCGGCTCGCCGAGGGCGTTCGCCTTCGTCCCGGCGACCTTCAGGTCCTTGAACTCGGGCAGGTACTTCGAGATCGGGTCGGTGAGCTGGATCCGCCCGTCCTCGACCAGGGTCATGGCGGCGACGGACGCCAGAGGCTTCGTCATCGAGTAGATGCGGAAGATCGCGTCCCTGGCCAGCGGCGCCCCCGCCGCCTTGTCGCGGAAGCCGAAGCTCTCGGCGTAGGCGAGGCGCCCGCGGCGGGCGATCATCACCACCGCCCCCGGCAGCCGGCCGGCCGCGACCTCCTCCTCCATCACCCGCCCGATGCGGCCGAGCCGCTCCGCGGACAGCCCGACCTCCTCGGGAGCGGCCGGGCTCAGCGTCGCGCCGGCGCGCGGGCGGGCCGCCATCTCGGCCCGGGCGGTCCCCTGGCCCAGCGCCAGCAGCGCCGCGGCCACCGCCCCCATCACGAAGCGGCGGGACGCGGACGCGCGCCCTCCCTCGATCCTCGACATGGCGTCCCGACTCCCGATGACCGGGGCCTCTCCCGGGCCCCGTGCGGACACAGGGTAACGGCAGGCGGGGCGGGGCGCTACAGGGGGAGCTGGCGCAGCCCGCCCGACCGGCTCATCGGCAACTCGAACAGGAACGGCGGCGCGAACCGGAGCAGCCCGGCGATCTCGGGCCACCGCCACAGCAGGAGCGACGCCTGCTGATGAAGCGGTGTCTTCTGGTAGGCGGGGGCGAGGACCAGGCCCTTGAGCCCCGCCTGCCGGAACGCCATGCGCTCGGCCCGGTTGCGCTGGATGCGACCGTCACCGGTGATCACCAGCCAGTCGTCGCCGGTCTGCGACAGGTGGCGCATCCACGCGATGTCGGGAGCCGAGCGTCCGCAGGGCAGGTCACGGATATGGACGGCACCATGACCGAGATGCGTGAGGAAGCCGTCGAGCGTGGCCGCCAGGACAGGGGAAGTGCAATTGTCGAGAAAAATCCTCAAGCCGCTCTGGCATCCATCGCCTGCTTGAAGGCGAGGGCCCGTTTCACGGCGCGCACCGGCACCTCCCAGGCGCGGGCCGCGGCCTCGGGCGAGCCCTCCGCTCCGGCAGCGGAGGCCAGGACCTCGACCGGGATCGCGGTCTCGGCCTCGATTGGCTGGCCGAACGACCGGGCCGGATCGAGAACGACCGACTTCGCCCGCCCGAGCGGCCACCAGCGAAGCGGGGTGCCGGCGTCGCCGTAATCGAGATTGCTGAGACTGCGCTCGACGATCTCGCGGAAGGCGAACTGCTCCCGGAACAGGTCGAGCAGCCGGGTCTCCCCGTCCTCCTCGACGATCTGGAGGAACACTGAACGGCCATCGGTCCGGAATCGCGTCGTCGACAGCGGATGCTCGTCCCGGACGATCCGGCGGGCGAGGTCGATCGCCCGGCGGACGCGCTGCGGACTCAGGCCCCTGGCGATGAAGGCCGCCGCGACGCGGACCTCCTGAAGGTCGCGAAAGCCGAGAAACAGTCCGTTCTCGCCGAGGTCGGCCTGGGGCGTCCAGAGCGGGTCGTAGCGCCGCCCGTTGGCCTCGTGCCCGCGCAGCCAGCGAACGATCCGGGCAGAGGGAATCTGCAGCAGGCGGCCGGCCTCGGCAGGCGTGTACAGCCCGATGCCGGTCAGGGTCTCCGAGGGCTCCAATCCGCGCTGCATGACCTCAGTGTTGTGCCACCACGACCTGCGCCGTCAAGCCGCGGAGACTACTCCTCCTCGCGCCGGCACTCCCCGTCGCCGCGCCGGAACGGCGTCGCGGCGTCGAGGTCGTGCGCGATCTCGCTGACGGCGGCGGATTCGCGGCGCAGGAAGTCGGCGACGGCGGCGCGCAGCGAGGGATCGGCGATGTCGTGCGCCGAGTGGGTGATCACCGGGCGGTAGCCGCGGGCGAGCTTGTGCTCGCCCTGCGCCCCGGCCTCGACCCGCGACAGGCCGCGGCGGATCGCGAAGTCGATCGCCTGATAGTAGCAGACCTCGAAATGCAGGAACGGATGCTCCTCGGTGCAGCCCCAGTTGCGGCCGTAGAGCGCCCGGTCGCCGATCAGGTTGATCGCGCCCGCGATGGTGCGCCCGGCGCGCCGGGCCATCACCAGCAGGATGCGGTCGGCCATCCGCTCGCCGATCAGCGAGAAGAAGCGGCGGTTGAGGTAGGGGCGGCCCCACTTGCGCGAGCCGGTATCCATGTAGAACGCGTAGAAGGCGTCCCAGTGCGCCTCCGTCAGGTCGGCGCCGGTCACCCACTCGACCGTGATCCCGTTGGCCAGCGCGTCCCGGCGCTCGCGCCGGATCGCCTTGCGCTTGCGCGAGGCGAGGGCGGCCAGGAAGTCGTCGAAGCTGCCGTAGCCGGCATTGTCCCAGTGGAACTGCTGGTCGATGCGGTGGAGGAAGCCGAGGTCCTTCACCGCCTCGGCCTGGGCCCGGGGCAGGAAGGTCAGGTGGATCGAGGAGGCGCGAGCCTCCTGCCGCAGCGCCCGCAGGCCGGCGACGAGGGCCGCCTGCGCCGCCTGCGTGTCCTCGCCCGGCGCGATCAGCAGCCGCGGGCCGGTCACCGGCGTGAACGGCACGCTGGCCTGGAGCTTCGGGTAGTAGCTGCCGCCGGCACGCTCGAAGGCGTCGGCCCAGCCGTGGTCGAACACGTACTCGCCCTGCGAGTGGCTCTTCAGGTAGCAGGGCGCGACGCCGACGAGGCGGTCGCCGCGCTCGACCGCGACGTGGACCGGGCGCCAGCCGGTGCGGCCGCCGACGCAGCCGGATTCCTCCAGCGCCGACAGGAAGGCGTGGGTGACGAACGGGTTGTGGCTCTCGGCGGCGCCCGCGAGGGATTCCGCCGAGAGGGCGCAGCGGTCCCACTCCGCCGCCGGGAATTGCGCGAGTTCGGGCAGGACGCGGACCCGCAGGACCGGGTCCGACGAGGCCGCGCCGCCTGCTTCGCCGGGAGTCTCCATGCGCCCGGACCTAAGTCGGCGCCGGCGCCGCGGCAAGGCGGCGTGGCGGCGCGGGGAGCCGGATCCGCCGCCCCGGCGTTGGAGGGCACGTCAGGGAGAGAGGTCGGATGACGGACGCGACGGCACGGGACTGGGACGAACGGGTCGAGCGGGGGCTGGCGAAGCTGCCGGAGCGCCTGCGCGATGCGGTGACGTGGCTGCGCGGGCCGTCGCGGCTCTGGGCCCGGCTCCCGGCCGCGCTGCTCCTGGTCCTCGGCGGGATGCTGTGGTTCCTGCCGGTCCTCGGCCTGTGGATGCTGCCCCTCGGCCTCGCCCTCGTCGCCGAGGACGTGCCCGGCCTCAAGCCGTGGCTGGAGCGGGCGGCCCGGGCGATCGAGCGGCTGTGGCACCGCCTCGCCGCCCGCTTCGGCCGGGGCCACGGCCGCTGACGATCGGTCGGTGCGCGGGGCGGGCGCCCGGGGGCGGCGCCGGTCAGGCCGGCTCCCGGCACCGTCTCCGGCGCCAGCGAGCGGGAGTAGTCCTCCCACAGCGAGGCGTAGGCCGGCACGGTGCGCAGCAGGTCCTCGTGGCGGCCCGCCCCGACGAGGCGGCCGGCGTCGAGGACGAGGATGCGGGCGGCGTCGCGCACGGCCGCGAGGTGGTGCGTCACCAGGATCAGCAGGCGCTCGCCGCCCCAGGCGGTCAGGCGGCGCTCCAGCGCCAGGGCGGCCTCGGGATCGAGGAACGCCGTCGGCTCGTCGAGGATCGCGATGGCGGGATCGCGGATCACCGCCCGGGCGACGGCGAGGCGCTGGCGCTGCCCGCCCGACAGCGAGCGGCCGTTCTCGGCGAGGTCGGTGTCGAGCCCGTCCGGCAGACCCTCGACGAGGTCGAGGGCGCCGGCGAAGCGCAGCGCCTCGCGCAGGGCCGCCTCGTCGCGGCGCGGGCCGGCGAGGGCGTCGCGCACGCTGCCCGAGAACAGGATCGTGTCCTGGTCGACGGTGCCGATCCGCCCGCGCAGCCAGCGCGGATCGTAGTGCCGCAGGTCGGCGCCGCCGATCTCGACCCGGCCCTCGTAGTCCCGGCGCAGGCCGAGCAGGATGCGCAGCAGCGTCGACTTGCCCGAGCCGTTGCGGCCGACGATCCCGACGAGTCCGCGCTCCGGCAGCACGGCGCTGATTCCCGCCAAGGCCGGCCGGGCCGCGCCCGGATAGGTCAGGGAGACCCCGTGCAGCGCCACGCCGCCGGGGCCGAGCCGGCGCAGCGGCGGGTGGCGCTCGGCCCGCTCGCGGGGCAGGGCCAGGAATTTGCTCAGGTGCCCGACCGCGACCCGGACCTCCTGGACTGCGCGGGCGATCTCGGAGGCGGCGAGCAGCGGGCCGGTGATCCGGGCGGCGACGATCTGCAGCGCCAGCAGCTCGCCGACCGTGATGTGGCCGCGATACATCCGCCAGCAGCCGAGGCCGACCACCAGCAGGGTGAGGAGGCGGGAGGCGAACTGGGTGCGCAGGGCGTAGCGGCGCGACTGGTCGAGGAGGCCGCGCATCTCCCCGACCAGCCGGTCGGTCAGCGCCTCCCAGCGCCGCATCCGGGCGCCCTCGATCGCCAGGGACTTGACCGTTTGCAGGCCGTTCACCGTCTCGGCGAGCATGCCCTGGCGCGCGCCCGTCGCGGCGTACCACCGCTCCGCCGAGCGGCGCATCGGGCCGAGCTGTCCGCGGGCCAGGACCACGACGGCGGGCGCGGCGAGGACGAGGGCCGCGCCGACGACGGGGTCGTAGGCGAAGACGAGGCCGAGGGCGACGAGGCCGCCGCCGGTGTCGATGATCGTGTGCGGCAGGTGGTGCAGCACGAACTCGCGGATCTTCTCCGCCTGCTGGAAGTGGGTGAGGATCTCCCCCGACTGCACCGGCGTCCCGTCGACCCGCACCCGCATCAGGTGGGCGAAGAGCCGGCGCGCGATGCGGCGGTCGAGGAAGGCGCCGAGGGCGATGATGAGCCGCTGGCGGATGTACGGGATGCCGACGTCGAGGCCGATCGCCGCGGCCGCGAGCAGGGCGAGGCCGGTCAGCCTCGCGTCGACGTGCCCGGCGACGATCGCGTCGACGATCCGCTGGGTCGCGACCGGGAAGACGAGGCCGGCGCCGTAGCCGGCGGCGATCAGCCCGGCGAGGCCGAGCACCTGGCCGCGGCGCAGGCGCAGGGAGCGCGCGATCCAGCGCCAGCCGAAGGCGGATGACGGCTGGCCGGGGGCGGAGGATGCCATGGGGTCTCCCTGGATGTTCAGGTCCGGGCACGACTCGGGCACCGGTTCTTAGTTGCAGTGCGGAAATCGGTCCATCTCGCGCCGGTTGTGCTTGCGCCGGAACGCGCGCCGTGGTCGCTTCGCGGCACTGCGGCGAACACGCCGCCACGCGAGGGGACGACGGATGGACGAGGCGCGGACGGGGACGAGCCGCAGGACCCTGCTGGCCGGGGGCGGAGCGGCGCTGATCGGGGCGGCCCTCGGCACGCCGGCCCGGGCCGCCGCCAAGGCGCGGCCGATCTCGGTCGCCCTCGTGGCCTCGGTGCCGATCGAGCAGCAATGGATCAGCCGCATCCACCTCGCGCTCAAGGCGGCCGAGCAGCGCGGCGACATCACCTACGCGTATTCCGAGAACGTCGCCAACACCGACGCCGAACGGGTGATCCGCGAATACGCCGAGGGCAGGCGCGACCTCATCATCGGCGAGGCGTTCGGCCTGGAGCGGCCGGCCCGCAGGATCGCCGGCGACTACAAGACCACCGCCTTCCTGATGGGCTCGTCCTTCCCGGCGCAGGGCCCGAACCTGTCGGTGTTCGACAACTACATCCAGGACGCCTCCTACCTCACCGGCATGGTGGCGGGGCGCGAGACTAGGACCAACGTCATCGGCATGGTCGGCGGCTACGCCATCCCGGAGGTCAACCGGCTGATGCACGCCTTCATGGCCGGGGCGAAGTCCGTCAATCCGGACGTCAGGTTCCTGGTCTCGTTCATCAATTCCTGGTACGACCCGCCCAAGGCGAAGGAGACCGCGTTCGCGATGATCGAGCGCAGGGCCGACGTGCTCTACGCCGAGCGGTTCGGCGTCTCGGACGCCGCCAGGGAGCGCGGCGTCAAGGCGGTCGGCAACGTCATCGACACCGCCGGCCAGTATCCCGGCACGGTGATCGCCTCGGCGCTCTGGCACATGGAGCCGACGATCGACCGCGCGGTCGGCAAGGTGATCGACGGCACATGGACCGCCGAGGATTACGGCCCGTGGAGCAACATGGCCAGGGGCGGCTGCTCCCTCGCCCCCCTCGACCCGAAGCTGGTGCCCCAGGCGGTGATCGACGCCGTGAAGGCGAAGGAGGCCGAGATCCGCGCCGGCACCTTCACGGTGGCGGTCAACGATTCCGAGCCGAAGTCGACGGCCTGAGCGGTGGACGACGCCGCCCGCCCCGTCGTCCTCGAGATGCGGGGCATCACCAAACGCTTCGGCGGGGTGCCGGCCAATGACGGCATCGACCTGGAGCTGCGCCGGGGCGAGATCCTGGCGCTGCTCGGCGAGAACGGCGCCGGCAAGACCACGCTGATGAACATCCTGTTCGGCCACTACACGGCCGATGCGGGCAGCGTGCGGGTCGCGGACGCCTCCGGCGCCCTCGTCGCGCTGCCGCCCGGCCGGCCGCGGGCGGCGCTGGCGGCCGGGATCGGCATGGTCCACCAGCACTTCACCCTCGCCGACGCGCTCACCGGGCTCGACAACGTGGTGCTGGGCACCGAGCCGCTGTGGCGGCCGGGCTCCCGGCGCGCCGCCGCCCGGCGGCGCCTCGACCGGCTGATGGCGGAATCCGGCCTGCGGGTCGATCTCGACGTGCCGGTCGGGCGCCTCGGCGTCGGCGAGCGCCAGCGGGTCGAGATCCTCAAGGCGCTGTACCGCGACGTGCGGGTGCTGATCCTCGACGAGCCGACCGCGGTGCTGACCCCGGCCGAGAGCGACGGGCTGTTCGCGACGCTCCGGGCGCTGGCGCGGAACGGGCTCGCGGTGGCGTTCATCTCGCACAAGCTCGGCGAGGTGGTGGCCGGCAGCGACCGGGTCGCGGTGCTGCGCGGCGGGCGCAAGGTGGCGGAGCGGCCGACCGCCGGCGCCGACCGCGCCGGCCTCGCCGCCCTGATGGTCGGGCGCGAGGTCGCGGTCTCCCGGCGCACGCCCGGCACGCCCGGCGCGGAGGTGCTGGCGCTCTCGGGGGTCAGCGTCGCGGGCGAGGGGGTGCGCCACCGCCTCGACGGCGTGAGCCTGTCCGTACGCGCCGGCGAGATCGTCGGGGTGGCCGGCGTCGCCGGCAACGGCCAGGCGGCGCTGGCCCGGCTGCTCTGCGGTCTCGCCAAACCCGGCGCCGGCACGATGCGGCTCCACGGCCGGCCGGTGACCCGGTTCGATCCGGGCGCCTTCGTGCGCGCCGGCATCGGCCGCATCCCCGAGGACCGCCACCACGAGGGCGCGGTCGCCGGAATGACGCTGGCCGAGAACGTCGCGATCGAGGGCGTCCGCACCCGGTTCCAGCGCGGCGGCCTGCTGCGCCTGCGCGCCATGGCGGAGCGGGCGAAGGCCGCGATCCGCGACTACGACATCCGCGGTGCGGCGCCCGCCACGCCGATCCGGCTCCTGTCGGGCGGCAACATGCAGAAGGCGATCCTCGCCCGGGTCCTCGACGAGGCGCCCGGCCTGATCCTCGCCGCCCAGCCGACCCGCGGCCTCGACGTCGGCGCGGTGGCGGAGATCCACCGCCGGCTGCTCGCTGCGCGCGCGCGGGGCGCCGCGATCGTGCTGATCTCGGAGGATCTCGACGAGGTGTTCGCGCTCAGCGACCGCATCGCCGTGATGGCGCAGGCGCGGCTCTCCGAGGCGATGGCGGCGGACGGGCTCGACCGGGCGCGAGTCGGGCTGATGATGGCGGGGCAGGGGGCGGAGGCGGCGTGATCACCTTTCTGCCCTGCCGGCAGGGTGATGCAGGATTCGCCCTTGCCTGCACCGCTCACGGAACCTGCCATGTCGGCCGTGATACGGTTTTCGGACGATCAGTCCGAAAACCGTATCACCAGCCCGCACGCATGAGCGAAGCCGATTTCCGCATCGCGAAAGCGATCAACCGGAAATCGTATGAGACGACGCACCCGCATCACCATCATCCGCGCCGGGCGGCCTCGATCGCCGCGACGTCGATCCTGCCCATGGTCATCATCGCCGCGAAGGCGCGCTTCGCCTCCTCGCCGCCGGCTGCCAGCGCGTCGGTGAGGACGCGCGGCGTGATCTGCCACGAGACGCCCCAGCGGTCCTTGCACCAGCCGCAGGCGCTCTCCTGCCCGCCGTTGCCGACGATCGCGTCCCACAGCCGGTCGGTCTCGGCCTGATCGTCGGTGGCGACCTGGAACGAGAACGCCTCGCTGTGCCGGAAGGCCGGCCCGCCGTTCAGGCCGAGGCACGGGATGCCCGCCACCGTGAACGTGACCGTCAGCACGTCGCCCGCCCGTCCCGCCGGGTAGTCGGCCGGCGCCCGGTGGACGGCGCCCATGGCGCTGTCCGGGAAGGTCGCGACGTAGAACCGGGCGGCCGCCTCGGCGTCCTTGTCGTACCACAGGCAGATCGTGTTCTTGGTCGTGCTCCTGGTCGTGTTCTTGGTCGTGCTCCTGGCGGTCATGGCGTTGCCTCCCTCGCGTGGCCGGGGAGCGGATCCAACCATCGCGCGTCGCGACGTGCAAACCTCCGCGGCCGGCCGCGATCGTTCACCGCTCCCCAAGGCTCGGGATGGGTGGTGGACGGGAGCGGACGGGCCGGTGCGGGCCGCCACGATGGGGAGGGCCGAGCCCCTCCCACAACTCCCGGAACCGTGACCGTCGCGCCACGCCCCCGCGGCCCGGCTCTTGTATGCTCGCAGGCTCTCCCCCGGAGCCGCCCGCATCGTGATCCGCCTCCAGCCTCGCACCGAGACTCCTGCCGCGCTCCGTCTCGCGGTGCCGGTCGCGGCGGCGTTCGCCTCGCTGCTGCTCGCCGCGATCCCGCTCGCCGCCGCCGGCGCGCCGGTGGGGCGGGCCTACGCGGCGATGATCCAGGGGGCGCTGGGCTCGCCCTTCGCGCTCGCCGAGGTGCTGACCCGGGCCACCCCGCTGATCCTCACCGGGCTCGCTGCCGCGGTGGCGTTCCGGGCCCGGCTCTACAACATCGGCGCCGAGGGCCAGCTCTACGTCGGGGCGCTCGCCGCGGTGGCTCTCGGGGCCGGCGTGGTCGAGGGACCGCCCGCCCTGATGATCCCGCTGGTGCTCGGGGCCGGGGCGCTGGCCGGGGCCGCGATGATGCTCGGACCGGCGCTGGCCCGGGTCTGGCTCGGCGCCGACGAGGTGGTGACGACGCTGCTCCTCAACTTCGTCGTCCTGCTCCTCGTCCAGATGATGATCGAGGGGCCGATGAAGGACCCGATGAGCCTCGGCTGGCCGCAATCCGAGCCGCTCGTCGACGCCGCCGCGCTGCCGAAGCTCGTCGAGCGCACCCGCCTCCATGCCGGGCTCCTCGTGGCGCTCGCCGCCGCCGCCCTGGTGCAGGTCGTGTTGTCCCGCACGGTCGCCGGCTTCGCGATCCGGGCGGTCGGCGCCTCGGCGCCGGCCGCGCGCTTCGCCGGGCTACCGGTGCGGGCGACCCTGCTCGGCGTCGGCGCCCTGTCGGGGGCGCTCGCCGGCCTCGCCGGGGCCGGGGAGGTGGCGGGGGTCAAGGGCTTCCTCGCCGCCGACCTGTCGCCGGGCTACGGCTATGCCGGCATCGTGGTGGCGATGCTCGCCGGCCTGTCGCCGCTCGGCACCGTCGCGGCGGCCCTGTTCGTCGCCGCGGTGTTCGTCGGCGCCGATTCGATGAGCCGGGCGGTCGGGGTGTCGAGCTACATCGCCAACCTCATCGTCGCCATGGCGCTGATCGCGGTGCTGGTCGCGGGGCTGCTGACCCGCTACCGCCCGATCCTCGCCCGCAGACCCGCGTGAGACGCCCGTGCAGGCCGCCCTCGACATCCTCCTCACCGTCTCGTTCTGGGCCGCGGCCCTGCGCATCGCCACGCCGCTGATCTTCGGCGTCGCCGGCGCCGTGCTGTGCGAGCGCGCCGGGGTGCTCAACCTCGGCATCGAGGGCATCATGACCGCCGGCGCGATGACCGGCTGGCTCGCGGTGCATCTCGGCGCCGGCCTGTGGGGCGGCATCGCGGTCGCGGCGGTCACCGGCGCGCTGATCGGCCTTTTGCTCGCCGGGCTCACCGTGAAGCTCGGCCTGTCGCAGCACGTCAGCGGGCTCGCGGTGACGCTGCTCGCCACGAGTGCCGCCTATTTCGGCTACCGCCTCGCCCTGCCGGGCACCGCGACCCCGCCCAGGATCGTCCCCTTCGCGCCCCTCGACATTCCGTTCCTGTCCGACCTGCCGGTGATCGGCCCGATCCTCTTTCGCCAGACCGCCCTGACGCTGCTCGCCCTCGCGACGGTCGCGGTACTGGCGTGGTTCCTCGCCCGCACGCCGCTGGGCCTCGCGGTGCGGGCGGTCGGCGAGAACCCGGCCGCGGTCGAGGCGCAGGGCATCGACGTGCACCGCCTGCGCCTCGGCGCGGTGGTGGCCGGCTCGGCCCTGATGGCGGTCGGCGGCGCCTTCCTGACCCTCTCGGCCTTCAACGCCTTCTTCTTCGAGATGGTGGCCGGGCGCGGCTGGATCTGCATCGCGCTCACCGTCTTCGCCGGCTGGCGCCCGGGCAAGGCGCTGCTGGGCGCGGTGCTGTTCGGCGCCTTCGACGCCTTCCAGGTCCGCCTCCAGCAGGTCGCCGGCGGCGCGGTGCCGGGTCAGGTCTTCCTGATGCTGCCCTACCTCCTGTCGATCGCCGCCCTGCTGGTGGGGGCACGCAACGCGAGGGCGCCGAAGGCCCTGATGGTGCCGTACGTGCGCGGGGAGCGGTAGGGCGCACGACAGCCGCGCCCGCCCATGATAGCGTCCGGCGTTGATCGGGACCCATGAAGCCTCATCCGATGCCTCGAATCGACAACACAGGGCGCAGACCCGCCGCGCTGCACGACGTCGTCGTCCTGCCGCACGCGGCCCGGATGCTGGAGACGCGCCATATCACGCCGGACGCCCTGATGACGGCCCTGGAACGCGGCAGCGTCCGGACGGACAGCCTCTCGGGCCGTGACGTCATCCGGGACGGCGACCTCCGGGTGGTCGTGGAACGGCAGGGCGACCGGATCGTGGTCGTGACCGCCATGCATGCCGACGACCTCGCGGGCTGAGGCACCCGGTTGCTGATCCCGTGCCGCCTCAATCACGCCAGGGCTGCCGAACAACTCGATGCGTTCAAGCACTGGCTCGATGCCCATGACACCTTCGGCGAGCGGGAGGTCGTCGCCGAACTGCGGTCGAAGCTCGATCTCTGCCTGCTCATCCAGTTCGCCGTGGGTAAGGGGCCACCCGACCGCTACAAGCACGAAATGACGATCCAGGGCGCCTTCCGCGCGGATTTCGTGGTCGGCTGCACGACGCGCGCCCATTTCGTTCTGGTCGAGTTCGAGAGCGGGGAGCGCAACAGTCTTTTCAAGCGTGGCACGAACCAGATGCGCGACTGGGCGCCGTCGATCCAGCACGCCTTCAGCCAAGTGTCCGATTGGAGCTGGGCCAAGAACGACAACCAGAAGAGCGACCTCTACCGCAACGCCTTCGGGGCTGACGCACATGTCGGAGACCTATCTGATCGTGTGCGGGCGCAGCGCCTTCCTGAGCGAGATCGAGCAGGCCCGCCTGCATTGGCGCAGCACGAAGACGATGATCGCGTCGTGCCCGATCCACGTCTGGACGTACGACGACCTGCATGTTCAGGCGTCGGCGTCGCTGGACATCTGGCGCGACCTGCAATCGGCTCCCTGACCGGCCGAAGCAGGCGCCCCTCAGACCGCGAGGACACCTCATGACCCCCGACCTCATCGTCCGCGACGCCACCCTGCCGGACGGGCGCAGCGGCCAGGACATCGCGGTGGCGGGCGGGCGCATCGTCGGGATCGAGCCAGGCATCCCGGCGCGGGCCGGGGAGGAGATCGACGCCGCCGGGCATCTCGTGTCGCCGCCCTTCGTCGATTGCCACTTCCACATGGACGCGACGCTCTCCCTCGGGCTGCCGCGGCTCAACGCATCCGGCACGCTGCTCGAAGGCATCGCGCTGTGGGGCGAGCTGAAGCCGCTGCTCACCCACGAGGCGGTGGTCGAGCGGGCCCTGCGCTACTGCGACCTCGCGGTGTCCCAGGGGCTGCTCGCGGTGCGCAGCCACGTCGACGTCTGCGACGACCGGCTGCTCGCCGTCGACGCGCTCCTCGACGTCAAGCGCCGGGTCGCGCCCTATCTCGACCTCCAGCTCGTCGCCTTCCCGCAGGACGGCTACCTGCGCTCGCCGACCGCCGCGCGGAACCTGGAGCGGGCGCTCGACCGCGGCGTCGAGGTGGTCGGCGGGATCCCGCATTTCGAGCGCACGATGGAGGACGGCGCCGAGTCCCTGCGCCGCCTGTGCCGCATCGCCGCCGAGCGCGGCCTGCAGGTCGACATCCACTGCGACGAGACCGACGACCCGCTGTCGCGCCACGTCGAGACCCTCGCCGCCGAGACCGTCCGCCACGGACTCCGGGGCCGGGTCGCGGGCTCGCACCTGACCTCGATGCACTCGATGGACAACTACTACGTCTCGAAGCTCCTGGCCCTGATGGCCGAGGCCGAGCTGAGCGTGGTGGCGAACCCCCTCATCAACATCGTGCTCCAGGGCCGGCACGACACCTACCCGAAGCGCCGCGGCCTGACCCGGGTGCCGGAGTTGCGGGCCCAGGGGCTCACCGTGGCGTTCGGGCAGGATTGCTGCATGGACCCGTGGTACTCGCTCGGCCACGCCGAGATGCTCGACGTCGCCCATATGGGCCTGCACGTCGCCCAGACGACCAGCCGCGACGCGATGCGGGAGGCCTTCGAGGCGGTGACGACCCGCGCCGCCGTCGTGATGGGGCTGGAGGATTACGGGCTGCACGTCGGCGCCCACGGCGACCTCGTTCTGCTCCAGGCGCGCGACCCGATCGAGGCGATCCGCCTGCGCCCGCCGCGGCTCGCCGTGGTGCGCCGCGGCCGGGTCGTCGCCCGCAGCCCGGCCCGGATCGCGGCGCTGGCCCTGGAGGGGCGGCCGGGACGCGTCGACCCCGCCGCCTACGCGCCCGTCTCCGGCTGATCGGCGAGGCTCGCCGGCAGGTCGAGGGTGAAGCAGGTGCCGCTTCCGGGCTCGCTCGCGAGGCTGATCCGGCCGCCGAGGGTCGCGGTGACGAGGTTGTGGACGATCTGGAGCCCGAGGCCGGTGCTGCCCTGGCCCCGCCGCGTGGTGAAGAACGGGTCGAACACCCGGCCGACATGCTCCGGCGCGATGCCGGCGCCGTCGTCCCGGAACAGCAGGCGGATGCCGCCTTCGGCCCGCCGGCTGACCGCGATGGTCAGCGTGCCGGGCCGCCCGTCCGGGTAGGCGTGCACGACGGCGTTGAGGGCGAGGTTGCTCACCACCTGCGCCAGCGCGCCCGGATGGGTCTCGATCCCGAGGCCCGGCGGGCAGTCGGTGACGAAGCGGTGGCCCTTGCGGTGCACGAGCGGGCTCAGGCTGGTGAGCAGTTCGTGCAGCCACGCCGCCATCTCGACCTGCCGGCGCTCCTCGGTCGAGCGGTCGACCGCGACCTGCTTGAAGCTGTGGACGAGGTCCGCGGCGCGGTCGAGGTTGCTGAACAGGATCCGCGCCCCCTCGCGGATCCGGCCGAGGCCCTGCACCAGGTCCGAGCGGCGCACCGCCCCGCCCTCGATGCTCGCGCCGAGGTGCCGGGCGTCGGCGTCGAGGGTGGTGGCGGTCATCACCGCGACGCCGATCGGGGTGTTGATCTCGTGGGCGACGCCGGCGACGAGCTGGCCGAGCGAGGCGAGCTTCTCCGCCTGGACGAGGTGGGCCTGGGCGCTCCTGAGGTCGGCCAGGGCCGCGTCGGAGGCGCGCTTGGCCTCGTGCAGCTCGCTCGCGATCCGGAACCGGCGCCGCGCGCCGATCTCCCGCGAGGCGACCGAGTACACCGACAGCATCAGGGCGGTGCCGAGGGTGAAGTTGTTGACGAGGTACAGCCCCGCCGGCTGCTGCGCCAGCACCGCCTCGCACAGGGCGAAGCCGACCCAGGCGACGAGGCAGAAGGCGGCGAAGAACCCGGCCCGCATCGGCAGCAGGGCGGCCACGAACAGCACCAGCAGGATCGTGCCGGCGGTGCCGTGGTCGTAGCCGTTGTCGAGATAGCCGTAGATGACCGAGAGCGAGCAGACCGGCAGGGTCGTGAACACCAGGAGGGCGGGCTCGGCCCGCCGGAGCACGACGGGCGACAGCGTCGCCGCCGCGACCGGCAGCATCACCCCGAACACGATGCCGGTGCGGATCGCCACCGTGACCGGCCAGTGATCCGGGCCGAGGATCCGGTCCCAGATCGAGAACAGGTAGTAGATGACCGCCGCCGCGACCATGTAGACGCGCGTGGTCGCGAAGTCCCGCAGGATGTAGTCCTCCTGGAACCGGCGCTCCTCGGCGGGATCGGGGTCCCGCAGACCGATCCGGGTCATCCATCCTGTCATCACGGCAGGAACCCGAGGCGACGACGGGGGCGGTTGCCGGGTGATCGACCAGATCTCATCTGCGCGGCCGGAATGCGGGGGCGCCCCTCCCATAGCAGGTGTTGCCGCTGCGGGAAGGATGTCCGGTCGAGGGACGGGCGGGTCGTCGGGATGCGCCGCATCGAGACGGGCGCGGGCGTTCAGGGATCGTTATCGCGAAGCGTGCAGACGAGGACGGCCGCGGGCCCCGGCGTCGCGGGCCGCCATGCAGGAGCCAGACGATGCGGTTGCGAACCGGAGCCGGCCTTCTCGCGGCGGCGCTCGCCGCGGCGGCGACCGCCGGCGTGATCCCGGCCGCCCGGGCCGACCCGTCGGTGGTGCCGGCCGAGACGGCGGCCGGCTACGCGCAGGCGGTCGCCGAGGCCCGCCGGCGCGCCGGCTTCGCCTTCGCCGTCCCGACCCGGATCCCCCGCTCCGGCGGCCCGCTCCATGCCTACGCCATGCCGCTGTTCGGCGCCGGCGACACGATCGTCTCGTTCGACCACTCGGCCGATTGCCACGGCGCGCGCTATTGCAGCGCCGGGTCGTTCTCGGTGTCCAGGCGGCCCATCGCGCACGAGCGCGACCGGACCGGCCAGCCGATCACCCGAAGCCTCGCCGACGGCCTGTTCTTCACCCCCGAGCACGCCATGGCCGACTCGTTCCCGGCCCAGGTCCAGTGGCAGAGCGGCGGGCTCACCTACACCATGGCCTGGTCGCAGCTCGCCCCCGGGGAGGCGCCGGCGGTCCTCGGCGCGATCGCCAGGACCGTGACGCCGCCCTGATCCGGCGGTCGTACGATGGTCGATCGACCGCTCTGCAATCGCGTCGCGATGCGACAGCCGGCGTCGCTCGGGTGCCTGGAGCCGGAGGCTCCGCGTGGAGCCGGAGGCTCCACCGCGCGGGCCGGTGATACGATCCCGGACCTGATCGTCCGACCGTCGCATCACACCGGCTCCAACGGCCGGTGGGGCAGGGGCGGCAGTTCGACCGTGACGGGGTCGCCGGGGCGCACCGGGCCGCCGTCCCGCACCACCGTCATGATGCCGGACTTGCGGATCGTCTCGCCGCCGGGCCCCCTGCCGAGGACCGCCGCCAGCAGGCCGGGCCGGAACCGCTCGATCTGCGCGCACGGGTTGCGCAGGCCGGTCACCTCCAAGGCGGCGGTGGCGCCGAGCCGCAGAACGGTGCCGCAGGGCAGGGCGAGGAGGTCGATCCCCGCGGTGGTGACGTTCTCGCCGAGGTCGCCGGGGGCGACGGAGAAGCCTTTTCGGGACAGCTCCTCGAACAGCTCGGCGTGGATGAGGTGGACCTGCCGCAGGTTGGGCCGGGTCGGGTCGAGCGCGACGCGGGAGCGGTGCTTCACGGTCACGCCCGCATGGGCGTCGCCCGCAACCCCGAGTCCGGCCAGGAGCGCGATCCCGGCGAGGTGCTCCTTCGAGAAGCGGTGCTCCCCGTCCCTGGCGACGGCGACGACGCGCCCGTTCATTTCCGCACCTCCCGGACATCCGCAACTCGCATGACGACGGTGCCGGCATCGCACGGCCGCGCCGCGCTGTCGCCCCGGTCCGCGCCGTGATCTCGTCGCGCGATGCCGGGTCCCGATTTCCTGCGTCTGGTCCGCGCTTCCGGGAGCGGGATCGAGGCGGTCGAAGCGCGGTTCTCCGGCCACGCCTATGACCTGCACCGCCACGACGAGTGGCTCGTCGGCGTCACCGGCCACGGGGTGCAGGACCTCTTCTGCCGCGGGGCGCGCCGGCGCAGCACCACGGGGCGCGTCATCCTCATCGAGCCGGGGGAGGCGCATGACAGGCAGGCGGTGACGCCCCGGAGGGGTTCTCCTACGCCATGCTCCACCTGCCGCAGGCGTGGCTCGGCCAGGACGGGCCGCGGCGGCTTCCGCGCCACCCTCTCCGACGCCCCGTTCTCGACCGCGCCATCCGCCGGGGCCTGCCGCGGCCGGGCCCGCGCCTCGCCCGCGAGGCCGCCCTCGACGCGGTGCTCGCCGGCTACCGAACGTTCGGGTCGGACGTCGCAGTCTCGTGCAAGCCCAGGTTACTCGAGAGCCGCACCGTCACTTCGCGCATCAAGGCGGGGGTGGCGCGATCGAGACCGTAGACGAACCCCGGGAAGTCGAGCGGCTTCTGGATCGCCCATATCTCCTCGTGCCGATCCGGGGAGAGGATCCGCGCAGGGTCGCCGACCGCGATCCATCCGATCGGAACGGTGGCGCCCGCTTCCAGTCGACTTCTCAGATGAACCGTTCCGTTGACCCGGACCTCGGCTTCGCGACCGATGACTGCGCCGTGGAAGACCGATGCGCCCGTCGCGATGAAGACCTCGTCTTCGATCCGCGCCCCGACAACGTGGCTTTGCGGTCCGAGAAGGCAATGGTTTCCGACGAAGCAGGAGTGACGCGACGTCGCCCGAACGACTGCATTTTCCATGACGATGCAGAAGCGCCCGATCCGGATCGTCCCACCGCCCTCGGCGACGATCCGAGCGCCGTGGAGGACCCGGCTGCCGGCTCCGATCTCGACGTTTCCACACACCGTCGCATCCGGGGCGACCCACGCATCCGGGTCGATCGAAGGGGTACGATCCCCACAGGAGATCATCATGCTCCGTGGTCTCCCCGTTCGATCTCGGTCGCCCTGTTCCCGATCGGGCAGATGCCCGGCCCGCACAGCTCATGCTCGCAGAGACGGCATGTTGTCCTCGCGCGAGCACGAGACGTCGTGGCGTCCGCGAGGATGCGATCGAGCATCGTCTCGAACCGATCGAGGTCGTCCGGTTCGAGGATCCTCAGAAGGGACCCGAGTGCGGCGATGCGCTCATGCTGAAGGCGGCAGACTTCGGTGCGGCCCGCATCCGTCAGGCTCAGAGGCGTGAAGCGGCCTGCCGGTGCGCCACGCTCGACGAATCCTCGACGGTGGAGGCCGTCGAGCAGCCGCACCGCGGTGGGCTGGCTGACCGCGACGACCTTCGACAGTTCGGTGGTCGTCAGTCCGGGCTGGAAATGGAGCGTCGAAAGCACGGCCGCGGCGCTGGGCGACAGGTCGTTCAGGGCGCGGTTCGTTCGCTCCTCGATGAAGACGCCGAGAGCGCCTAGCTTGTTCGACAACAAGTCATGCATAGCGCATGCATATGACATCCGAGCACGACCGTCCAGCCCTGCCGTCACGGCTGCCGTCGAACAGCCGCCGGCCACGATGCCACTCCGGCGGCCTACCGGGCCGGTCGGGCGGAGGCCGTCGCGATCGTCACGGACGCGGCCCTGCCACCACCCCGTCGTCGTGCAGGCGCGACACCTCCGTGCTGCTGTAGCCGATCTCGGCCAGGATCTCGTCGGTGTTCTCCCCCAGGCTCGGCGATCGGGTCGGGGGCACGCGCTCCACGTCCGAGAAGACGATGGGGTTGCCGGGGGTCAGGTACGCGCCGATGCCCGGATGCTCCAGGCGGGAGAACATCGGGTTGTCGGTCGAGCAGTCCGGATCCTCCTCGACGACCTGCCGGAAGGACCGGTAGCGGGACCACGTGACGCTCCGGGCCTGGAAGTCGCCCGCGAACTCGTCGAGCCGCCGGCTCGCGAAGAAGGGGGCCAGCACCGCCGTGATGCTGTGGCGGTGGAGGTAGCGCTCCCCCTCGCGCCGCAGGTCGACGCCCAGCCGCGCGGCCAGCGCCCCCATCTCGGCCGTGGCGCCGGTGGCCGCCAGAAGGTTGTCCCACTGCCGCGGTGTCAGGGCCACCACCATCACCCGTTCGCCGTCGCGGCAGGTGAAATCCTGCGCGTAGGCGCCGTAGAGCGCGTTGCCGACCTTGGGGCGATCGACGCCGTTCACCGTCACCTCGCCGATGATGCCGAGGTTGCCCAGCATGGCCAGGGCCATGTCCTTGAGCGCGAGCTCGACCACCTGGCCGCGGCCGGTGAGGCGGCGGTGGCGTTCGGCCGCCAGGATGCCGAGGGCCGCCTGCTGGCCGGTGATGCAGTCCCAGGCCGGCAGCACGTGCCCGACCGGCTCGGTCGAGCCTTCCGCCCCGGTGGCGCCGGGAAAGCCCACCGCCGGATTGACCGTGTAGTCCACCTGCGGCCCGCCATGGCGGTCGCCGGTCACCGACATCATGATCAGGTCCTCACGGTGCTTCCTCAGCGCGTCGTAGTCCATCCAGCCGCGCACGCGCAGGTTGGTGAGAAAGATGCCGTTGCCCTCGCCGGGCTGGCAGATGAGGCGGGTCACCACCTCCTGGCCGCGCGGCGTGGCCATGTCGACCGCGAGGCTGCGCTTGCCCTTGTTCAGCCCGGCCCAGAACAGGCTGCGGCCCTGGTCGGTCACGGGCCAGCGCGCGTGGTCGAGCCCGCCGCGGATGCGGTCGAAGCGGATCACGTCCGCGCCCATCTGCGCCAGCGTCATGCCGGCCAGGGGTGCCGCCACGAAGGCCGAGCCCTCGACGATGCGCAGCCCCGCCAGGATCTTGACCATGCTGTCCTCCCTGCATTGCTTCTCCGAGCGATGCGATTCTTTCCGTTTCTGCCGCTTGAGCTTACGGGAGCGGACGCAGGGGTAAAGACCGGGGATCACGGCCTGCGGAGCGCGCCGGCCCGGCCGGTCCACGCCGACCTCGACCGGGGCGCGGCCGCGGTGGCGGTGATCGCCTGGCGCCGCGACATCCACGCCCGTCCGGAACCCGGCGAGAGCGTGGTTCAGGGACCTCCGTTCATGTTGCGGGCGAAGGCCGCGGCAGGGGCCGGACCGTCACGGCGGTGCACGCCTCATGTTCTCACGAGCGGGCACCCGCCCTGGTCGAGGGGCTTGGCGGCGTCCACCCCGGAGATCTCCGTCACGACGTTGCAGTAGTCCCAGCGGCTCCTGCTCTCGCCCGGCTTCTTCACCTGCAGCAGGAAGGCCGGAACCAGGGCGCGGCCGTCCTGGCGGACCACGGTCCTGCCGAACGCATCGTCGTCGGCCGGCATCTCCTTCATGCGTGCCACGGTCCTCGCGCCGCTCGCCTTCGCGGCCTCGACGCCCAGCGCGGCGACGGACTTGAGGTAGTGGAGCGCTCCCGCGTAGCAGCCCGCGTGGACCATGCCCGGATAGGCCCCCTGCATGCGCGGCAGCACGCGCCGGGTGAAGGCGCGACTGCGCTCGTTGCCGTCCCAGTAGAAGCTGTTGGTGTGCAGGAGCCCCTGGGTCAGCGGCAGGCCGAGGGCGTTGATGTCGTTGAGGAACATGACGGGAGCCGCGACCCGCATGTGGTCGCGCAGGCCGAACTCGCTCGCCTGCTTCAGGCAGTTCACCATGTCCGACCCGCCGAGCGCGAGGCCCAGCACGTCCGCGCCGCTGCCTTGTGCCGCGAGGAGGAAGGACGAGTAGTCCGTCGCGCCGATCGGGTACTTGGAGTTGCCGACGACCCTGCCGCCGGCCTGCTGCACGAAGTTCGCCGTCTCGCCCTGGATCGAGTTGCCGAAGGCGTTGTCGGTCGTGATGAAGTACCACTTCCTGCCGCCGGCCTTCACGGTCTCGGTGCCGAGCGCCTTGGCCAGCATGTAGGCGTCGTAGGTCCAGTTGATGGTGTTGGGCGTGCACTGCGCGCCCGTGAAGTCCATCGACGTGACGGCCGTGCCGATGCAGACCTTGTTCCGCTCCGCCGTCACGAAGGCCAGGGCCAGCGCGACGGAGGAGTTCGGCAGGCCGATCACCATGTCGACGCCTTCGGAATCGTACCAGCGCCGGGCGATGGCGGAGCCGACGTCCGGCTTGTTCTGATGATCGGCGAAGACCACCTCGACCCCGAAGCCGTGCGCCTCCGGGCCGAAATCCGCGACGGCCTGCTGGACGCAGGCGACGCCGCCGGGCCCGAGCAGGTCGGTGTAGATGCCGGAGAAGTCCGACAGCACCCCGATCCTGATCTTCGGGCTCTGCGCGCGGGCGCCGCCGCTCCAGGCGGCGGCGAGCGCGGTCGCGCCACCCAGGAGCGCTCGTCGCGAGATGGGCATGGCTGTGTCCTCCCAGATTGGCCGCGCGGCATCGAGGCCGTCGGTCCTTGTCGTTGTTCGGTGGGCGTCGGTACGGATCAGGCGCGCAGGCGCGGCTTCTCGATCCCGGCGAGGTCGCAGAGCGCATCGACCATCGCGGAGAAGTCCTTGGACCCGAAGCCGCGGGCCCGGGCCGTCGAGAACGCCTCGCGGGCCGCGGCGAGGATCGGCATCGGCACCTGCGCGGCGTGGGCCGCCTCGCTGACGAGGCTCAGGTCCTTGTGCGCGAGGTCGATGGTGAAGCCCGGCTCGATGTCGCCCGCCAGGACCTTGGAGGGCCACGCGATCTTCAGCTGCCCGTTGACCGCCGTGGTGCCGTAGAGGACCTCCAGGGTCCGCTCGAGGTCGAGGCCCAGCCGCTGCGAGAGGGCCAGCGCCTCGGCGTTGAGCTGGCAGGACGTCACCGCGAGATAGTTGTTGACCAGCTTGGTCCTGGTGCCGGACCCGACCGGACCGCAGTGGAAGATCGTCGATCCCATGCCGTCGAGGAGGGGCTTGACCCGCGCGAAGTCGGCCTCCGTCCCGCCGACCATGAACAGGGATTCCCCGCGATCGGCGTGGCTCGCCAGACGCCCGACCGGCGCGTCCACGTAGGCGACCCCGCGCGCGCTGGCGAGGGCCGCGAGGTCGTCCGTGGTCTCGGGCGAGACCGTGCTCATGTCCATGACGAGGGAGCCGGGCTTCGCGTGGGCGAGGATCCCGTCGGGCCCGCCGACCACCTCGCGCACGATCGCGGAGTTCGGCAGCATGGTGACGATGATCCCGGACTGCGCCGCGACCGCGGCCACGTCCGCCGCGGCGCGCGCCTGCAGGCTCTCGAGTTCCTGCACCGCCGCCGGGTTCACGTCGTTCACGACGAGCCGGAAGCCCTTGCGGCACAGGTTGGATGCCATGGGCCGGCCCATGCGGCCGAGCCCGATGAAGCCCACCATCTCCATGCGTTTCCTCCCCGATTTTTTCGCTGACTGTCGCGATTTCCGGCAGCGGCGCAACCCGCTCCGGCGTCAGGTCGCGTAGGACGTCTTGACGACGGTGTAGAACTCGACGGCGTACCGGCCCTGCTCGCGCGGACCGTAGCTCGACGCCTTCCGCCCCCCGAACGGGACGTGGTAGTCGAGGCCGGCGGTCGGCAGGTTGACCATGGTCAGGCCGGCCTCGGCATTGGCCTCGAAATGGCGCGCGTGGCTGCGCGATCGCGTCACGATCCCGGCCGACAGCCCGTACTCGGTGTCGTTGGCCGTCGCGAGGGCCTCCTCGTAGCTCCCGACGCGGATCACCGACGCGACGGGCCCGAAGATCTCCTCGCGGTTGATCCGCATCCGGTTCGTGGTCTCGGTGAACAGCGTCGGCGACAGGTAGAAGCCGGGGGTATCCCGGTTGAGCCGCTGCCCGCTCACGACCGTCCGGGCGCCCTCGCGGGCGCCGAGGTCGATATACGTCATGTCCTGATCGAGCTGGCGCTGGTCGACCACGGGGCCGACCTGCGTGCCGGCCTTGAGGGCGTGGCCGATCGTGAGCTGGCCGAGGCGCTGCGCGACCGCGTCGACGAAGCGGTCGTGGATGCCCTCCTGCACGATGAGCCGGCTGGAGGCGGTGCAGCGCTGGCCGGTCTGGTAGAAGGACCCGTCGACGGCGCACTCGACCGCGAGGTCGAGGTCGGCGTCGTCCAGCACCACGAGCGGGTTCTTGCCGCCCATCTCGGCCTGCACCCGGATCATCCGCGCCGCCGCGGCCTGGACGATGCCCCGGCCGGTCCTGACCGACCCCGTGAAGGTGAGGGCGTCGACTCCGTCGACGAGGGCGGCGCCGACGACCGGCCCCGTGCCCATGACGAGGTTGAACACGCCCGCCGGGACGCCGGCGCGGTGGATGATGTCGGCGAGCGCCCAGGCGCTGGCATTGGTCAGTTCGGACGGCTTGAACACGACGGTGTTCGCGAAGGCGAGGGCCGGGGCGATCTTCCAGGCCGGGATCGCGATCGGGAAGTTCCAGGGCGTGATGACGCCGACCACGCCCACCGGCTCGCGGCCGACCGAGACGTCGATGCCGGGGCGCACCGAGGGCAGGCGCTCGCCGCCGAACCGCACCGTCTCGCCGGCGAAGAAGCGGAAGATCTGCGCGGCGCGCCCGACCTCGCCCACGGCCTCGGCCCGGGTCTTTCCCTCCTCGCGCGCCAGAAGCTCGCCGAGTTCGTCGCGGCGGTCGACGAGCTCGGACGAGATCCTGAAGAGCAGGTCCGCGCGGAGCTGCGTGGTGGTGCGCGCCCAGGCCGGTGCGGCGGCCCGCGCGGCCGCGACCGCCTCCGCGACCTGCCCGCGGGACGCCGCGGCGTACTCGCCGACGACGTCGTTGGTGTCGGACGGGTTGAGGTTCGCAACGGCGTCGTCCGCCTCCACCCATTCGCCCGCGATCAGGTTCCTGTGAACGGTCATGCTTCCTGGCCCTGCTGCTGACTCTCGGGCTTCCCGGTCGATCCCCGCAGAGGTGATCCGGTGGGTGCGCCGGTTCGGGTGAGCCGCGATCTTAAGCGCTGCGGGTCCGCGGCGAATTCGAATTCCGCGAGATCGGATATGCCGGAATTGAAAGTGCAGCGGCCGCGGTCGTTGAGCACTCCTCGCTCGAACGTCGGTGCGGACGCCGCGGACGGTCCGCTCCCCCTGATCACGCGACGACACCCGTGCCCCGCCCAGGCGATCTCCCGCCACGGGGTCCGGCCGGAGATGACGATGACTGCTGCTTCACCCCACGCCGCCAGCGAGGCCGGACCGGACTGGCCACGCGACATCTACCGCGTCCTGCGCGAGGCCGGCGTGACGCAGGCGTCCTACGTCCCGGATGCCGGCCACGCGCAACTGATCCGGTCGTTGCACGAGGACCGGGAGGTGCGCACGACCGTCCTCACGACGGAGGAGGAGGGGATCGCGCTGTCGGCGGGCGCGTGGCTGGGCGGCGCCCGCGCGGTCCTGCTCATGCAGTCGAGCGGCGTCGGCAACTGCATCAACATGCTGTCGCTGGCGTCGATCTGCCGTTTCCCGTTCCTGACGCTCGTGACGATGCGGGGAGAATGGGCCGAGTTCAACCCGTGGCAGGTCCCGATGGGACGCGGGACGCCCGCGGCGCTCGAGGCGATGGGCGTCACCCTGCTGCGCCTGGAGCGGCCGGAGGAGGCGGGCGAGGTCGTGGCGGCCGCCGCCGCTCTGGCCTTCGACGGCGATCAGCAGGTCGCCGTCCTGATCTCGCAGCGCATGCTGGGGCGCAAGAAGTGGGTGGAGGCCAAGTGATGCCGGGACAAGTGATGCCGGGGCAAGCGATGGCGGGGCAAGGGATGTCGGAACAGGGGATGTCGGGAGACGGTGGAAGGCTCGATCGGCGTCAGGCCGTCAGGACCCTGCTGGCCGACCGCGGCGACATCCTCGTCGTGACGGGCCTCGGCTCGCCCTCCTACGACGTGTTCGATGCCGGCGATCACGACGGCAACTTCTATCTCTGGGGCGCGATGGGGGGTGCCGCGATCGTGGGCCTCGGGCTCGCGCTGGCGCAGCCGTCGCGGCCCGTCGTGGTCGTGACCGGCGACGGCGAGCAGATCATGGGCACGGGCGCGCTGATGACGGTCGCCATGGCGGCGCCGGGCAACCTCACGCTCGTCGTCCTCGACAACGGACATTACGGCGAGACCGGGATGCAGGTCAGCCATTCGGGTCTCGGCGTCCGGCTCGATCGGGTCGCGCGCGCCTGCGGGTTCGAGGACACGGTCGACATCGCCGACGAGGACGGCCTCGCGGCCTACCGGCCGCACCTCGCCAGAACCTCCGGCGGGCCTCGCTTCGCGCGGGTACGGATCGCCTCCGGGCACGTGGAGCGCGCGCTGCCGCCGCGGGACGGCGTCTTCCTGAAGAACCGGATGCGCGGGCATCTCGGCTTGCCGGTCTCCTAACGGGGTCCGGGCCGGGCCTCGAACGCGGTGGTGAGCCGCCAGCGTCCCTCGCGCACGAGCGCGCCGATCTCCGCCCGGACGAGATCCGCCACGGCCGCGCTCGCAACGGAGTCGGGCTTGGCGGTCGCGGAGGCCAGCACGACCTCGCGGGTGATGCTTGGCGGGGCGAACGCCGCGGTTTCGAGGCGCCCCCGCTGGAGTTCGGGGTGAATCGCCGAAGGAGGAAGGATCGTGTAGCCGATCCCCTCCTCGACGATGTTCGTCAGCACCCGGAACGAGTCGGCCTCGACGACCACGTCGACCGACAGCTTCCTGCGCGCGGCGGCCTTCTCCACGAGCATGCGCAGCCCGTGCGAGTGGCTCGGCAGGGCGAGCTTCTGGCCGATGAGCCATGCGAGATCGACCGGCGCGCGTTCCGCCAGCCCCGATCCCTTCGGCCCGACCGCGACGAGTTCGTCGCGGCCCAGGGTCTCGACGTCGAGATGCCAGTCGACGGCGGGACCGTAGATGATCGACAGGTCGATCTGCCCCCGGTGCAGCCACTCCACCAGGTGGCCGCCGTAGCTCTCGACGATCCGCAGCGCGACGTTGGGCAGTTCGGAGACCGCACGGCGCGCCACTCGCGCGGACAGCACCGCGCTCACGGTCGGGACGATCCCGAGGACGACGCTGCCGGACGGCAGCCTGTTCAGCGACTGCATGTCGTCGCGCACCTGCTCGATCTGCCGGACGAGGCTCAGGCTGCGCTCGAGCAGCAGTTGTCCCGCGCCGGTCAGGACCATCCCGCGTCCGTTGCGGAGGAAGAGTTCGGTCTTCAGTTCGTGTTCGAGCAGCTTGATCTGCCGGCTGAGCGCGGGCTGTCCGATGCGGAGCAGGTCCGAGGCTTTGCTCAAACTTCCAAGCTCTGCGATGGCATGAAACGTCCTGAGATAGCGGAATTCCATGGATTTCATCTGCCCATCGAAGCAGGACGGCGAGGCTGCGACACTCGCAGCCACCGGGCGGCGGAGCAACCGCGGGAGCCTGTCCGACCACCGCTCGACGGCGTGGCTCGCCCTGGCACGATCGTCCGGAGAGCGTTCCAGCCGGACGGGTCGCCGGAGGCGAGCCGCGTCGCTCGAGGTTCCGATTGCCTGTGGCACGACTTCGGGATCTGTCGGAATCCCGCGATTTCCCCGAAACGAGAGACGACGATCGTGTCTGCTGCCCTGGGGCTCCCCCTCGCTCCGACGACCTGGACCATCGCCGCCCTGGCGACGCTCGGGGTGATCCTGCGGCCGTTCTCGTGGCCGGAGGCGGTCTGGGCGGTGGCGGGCGCGGTCCTGCTCGTCGTCCTCGGCCTGCTGCCCTGGCCGGTGGCGCTTCACGGCATCGCCAAGGGCACCGACGTCTACCTGTTCCTCGTCGGCATGATGCTGCTGTCCGAGATCGCCCGGAAGGAGGGGCTGTTCGACTGGCTCGCCGCCCACGCGGTGCACGCCGCCCGGGGCTCGGCGACGCGGCTGTTCCTGCTGGTCTACGTCGTCGGAACGGCAGTGACGGTGTTCCTGTCGAACGACGCCTGCGCGGTGGTGCTGACCCCGGCGGTGTTCGCCGCCACCAGGGCGGCCGGGGTCGAGGAGCCGCTGCCCTACCTGCTCGTCTGCGCCTTCGTCGCCAACGCGGCGAGCTTCGTGCTGCCGATCTCGAACCCGGCCAACCTCGTGGTGTTCGCCGAACACATGCCGCCGCTCGGCCGCTGGCTCGCGACCTTCACCCTGCCGTCCGTGCTCGCCATCGTGGCGACCTGCGCCGTGCTCTACCTCACCCAGCGTCCGCACCTGCGGGCGGAGACGGTCGCGACCGGCATCGACACGCCGGCCCTCCGGCTCGGCGGCAAGGTCGCGGCGGCCGGCATCGTCGCCACCGGGGCGGCCCTGATCGGCGCCTCGGCGGCCGGGATCGAACTCGGCCTGCCGACCTTCGCGGCCGGCCTCGCGACCACGCTCGTCGTGCTGCTCATCAACCGCGGCGGCGTGGTCGAGGTCGTGCGGGACGTGTCGTGGAGCGTGCTGCCGCTGGTCGCCGGCCTCTTCGTCCTCGTCGAGGCGCTGGAGAGGACCGGCGTGCTGGCGATGCTCGCCCACCTCCTGCGCCGCGCCGCGCAGGCCGACCCCGCCGCGACCGCCTGGGCCGGGGGTGCCGCCGTCGCGTTCGGGGCGAACCTCGTCAACAACCTGCCGGCGGGGCTGCTGGCGGGGGCGGCGGTGCAGGCGGCGCATGTTCCGGAAAAGGTCGCGGGCGCGATCCTGATCGGCGTCGATCTCGGCCCGAACCTCTCGGTCACCGGCTCGCTGGCAACGATCCTGTGGCTCACCGCGATCCGGCGCGAGGGCGAGACCGTGTCGGCGTGGCGCTTCCTGAAGCTCGGGCTCCTGGTGATGCCGCCGGCCCTCGCCCTGGCGCTCGCCGCGCTGATCCTCGTCTGACCCGGTCGCCGCGCGCCGGGGATCGTACCATCACAGGTAGCGCAGGACCGCCGACCGCGACCGCCGCTTCACCCCGACCATCCAGCGGCACGCCGCGTGGAGCGGCAGGCAGAGCAACGCGGTGACGAGCCAGATCTGCGCCGGCGATCCCAGCTCCACCCGGCCCGAGGCCGGGGAGGCGAGGCCGAGGCCGAGCGCGCCGTCATGGAGCACCCGCAGCAGCCAGAGATGCGCGACGTAGAAGAACAGGGGCGCCCCGCCGAAAACGCGCAGCCAGCCGAGCCGGTCCTGGGGCAGCGCCTCGAGCACCGCCAGCAGCAGCAGCCCGGCCCCGAGCGTCAGGAGCAGGAAGCAGGCGGAGGGCGGGTACTTCGTCAGGTTGACGAACCACAGGGCGGACGCGTCCCAGGTCTTGCCCGCCTGCCAGGGAACCGGGTCGCCGTAGCCGGCGAGGCCGCGCAGCACGAGGAACGCCGCCAGGGACGCGGCGCCGAGGGCGAGGAGGCGGCGGCGGCGCTCACCGACCCCGACGCCCGGGGCGAAGAGCGGCCCGAGGGCGTAGCCGGCCGCGACGACGCCGATCCAGGGCAGGACCGGGTACGAGGTGCGCGCCCCCCCCCAGGGCAGCGCGATCAGGCCGCGCTGGTGCAGGATGGTCCAGGGCACGTAGCCGCCCTGTCCCGGCGCCAGGACGACGCCGTCGAGCCCGTTGTGCCCGAGCATCACCACGAGGGCGAGGGCGGCGAGGGCCGGGCGTGGCAGCCAGAGCAGCGCCGCCAGGGCCACCATGCTGATGCCGATCGCCCAGATCACCTGGAGGTAGAGGACCGGCGGAAACAGGCTGCGCGTCCAGGCGAGGTTGACCAGGGTCAGCTCCAGCACGATCAGGAGCAGCCCGCGGGTGAGCAGGAAGGTGCAGGCGGCGCGTCGCCCGTTCTTCTGCGCGTAGAGGTTCGCCGACAACCCGGCGAGCAGGATGAACACCGGCGCGCAGAGATGCGAACTCATCCGCGTCAGGGCGAGGCCCGGCGGCGTGACCGCGAGGTTCATCGGGTCGCCGACCTGCGCGTGGAGGTAGAAGAACTCCCGCACGTGGTCGACGACCATCAGCAGCATGACGAGGCCGCGCAGGGCGTCGATGGCCCCGATGCGGCCGCGCGGGCCGGACGCGGTGTCGGTCGGGGTCATCCGTGCTTCTCCGCCGCGAGGCGGCGCAGGAGCTTGCGCACGTCCGCGGATGTCCAGATCGCGCCGCCGCGCGGCTTGCGGATGCCGGCCTCGGTCAGACGCAGGGCGATGCCGCCGGCGCCGCGCCCGACCTCGGCCGCGATGGCCGCGAGGGCGGGTTCGAGGTCGCGCAGGTAGCGCCGGGCGCGGTCGCTCGCGGCGTGCCGCCCGGCCTCGCCGCGCCGCCGCGGCCGGGACGGCGCTCCGGCCTCCTGGGGTCCCGCCACGTCTAGGCCGGCCACGCGGAGAAGCGGCGCCCGGCGAGGGCGCCCAGGAGGGCGGCGCCGGCGAGGAGGGCGGCGAGGGCGAGGAGGGCCTGCCGCTCGCCCGGCCCGGCCTCGAGACGGGCGGGGAAGGCCGGCACCGCGTCGTAGGCGTCGAAGTCGAGGCGGGCCTGGCAGCCGTCGCAGACCGGCACCGGGCGCAGGGCCTGGGCGAGGATGCGCGGCTCGAAGAAGGCGCGCAGGGCGCGGCGATGCCCGGCCGCCGCGGCCAGGAAGTCGGCGTGCCGCCCGGCATCGGTTCCCGCCGCCGTCTCCAGGGCGAGGCCGAGGGCGCTGGCGGGCGACAGGAGGGCGAGCCGCCGGCTCCAGGCGGCGGCCTCGCGGGCATGGTCGAGGGCCCTGCGCCGGTCGGCGGCGAGCGCCGCGTCGTAGTAGGCGTCGCGGGCGAGGCGGCGGATCTCGGGCGCATCGCGAAGGCCGGGCCGGCCGGCGGCCTCGGGCGCCCGCACCGCGAGCCACGCCGCGGCGACCCGGGCGGCCTCCTCGCCGGCGTAGAACCGCGCCTGGGCCTGCCGGCTGGCGTCGATCGCCGCGATCCGCGACGGACGCGGCGCCAGGGCGTCGGCGGCGAGGCCGAGGGCCGCCGGCAGGGCGACCGTGAGGCCGGCCCAGGCGAGGACGAGGATCACCAGGGCCGCCACGGCGCCGCGCCACAGGCTCACCGCCAGGGCGCAGGCCGCCACCCACAGCACGACGTAGGCGGCGAGCGCGGCGGCGAGCAGCGCCAGCGTCGGCCCCCAGCCGGCGAGGGGCGGGAGGTTGCCGAACAGGACGAGCGCCAGCGCCGTCCCGCCGAGGACCGCCGCGACAGCCACCAGGGCGGCGGCGCCGAACTTCGCCCCCGCCACCGCCCGCGGCGCCACCGGCTGGGCCGCGATCAGCCGCAGCAGCCCGGAATCCTGCTCGGCGGCGAGGCGCGTGCCGGCGAGCGCGATCACCGCGAGAGGCACCAGGGCGACGAGGACGAAGGCGAGGTCGAACGGGCCGAGCCGGAGCGCCGCCGCGGAGCCGGGCTCGAAGGCGGTGTCGTCGAACACCGTGCTGAAGCCGAACCCGACCCGCATCAGCCCCGGCTGCACGTCGGACTGGCCGGTGGCGAGCAGCGCCAGCGGCGTCGGCGGCTTGACCGCGTGGCTGACCAGGAACTGGGTCATGTAGCCGAAGGCGTGGGTCGGGTCCTGCCAGTAATTGACCCTGACCGGCGTCGGCGCGGCGTAGCGCCGATGCGCGGCCCGGGCGTCGCGCACCGCCCGGTCCTCGTCCTGCGCCGCGCGGGCGAGGGACGCCTGCTCGGCCTCGACGCGCGCGGCGCCGGTGCGCACGCCGAGGCACAGGGCGACGACGAGCGCGGCGAGGATCGCCCAGGTCAGGCGCTCGGCCGCGATCAGGCGGATCTCGGCGGCGAGCAGGCGCAGGAAGCGGGCGGGCGTCACGGCGTCAGCCTTCGGAGCAGCGGCACGGCGAGGCCGGCGAGGACGGCGAGCCACAACGCCAGGACCGCGGCGGGCACGGCGGCGTCGGCGAGCGAGCGGGCGAGCGGCAGCGGCGTGGGGGCGAAGGGCGGCACCTCGCGCCACAAGGCCGGGTCGGCGATCAGGAGGCGCCCGCCGCGCTGCGGGTTGTCGCGGATCTCTGCGTTCATCCGCTCCGAGATCCCCCGCCGGTAGCCCTCCGCCGCCCACACGAAGCCGGCGTGCTGGGCGAAGTCGGTGCCGGCCAGCGTCTGGGAGAGGGCCTGGAGGGCGACCCGGGGCGAGAGCAGGCCGGCCCAGCCCAGGGCGGCGTCGCGGGCGGCGATTCCGGCGAAGAAGGCGCCGAACTCGCGGTCGTAGACCGCGAAGTTGTGGCTCTCGTTCTCGCTCATCATCAGCCCGCGCAGGTCGACCGGCAGCTCGTCGGGATCCTGCACGCCGTAGCGCTCCAGCACCTCGCGGGCGCGGGCGTCGCTCGCCTCGGCGGTGCGGTGGGCGCGGAACTCCGCCTCGATCCGCGCCCGGGTCTCGCCGTAGCTCGGCGCCGGCACCGCCGCCTCGACCCCCGCGGTGGCGAGGCGGGGCGCCACGACGCACAGCACGACCCAGGCGGCGAGCGACGCCGCGAGGGCGCCGCGGGCCGTGCGGGCGACGAGGGACAGCAGCATCGCGAGCAGCAGGAACGCGCCGGCATAGGCGACCTGCGCCGCGACCCAGGCGAGGAGGCGCGGCCACGCCTGCCAGCCCGGCGCCCCGGGCTGCGCGGCAGCGAGCCCGCCGAGGACGAGGAGCGGCAGGCCGACGACCGCGGCGGTGGCGAGCAGCAGCGCGGCGAGGCGCCCGGCGAACAGCCGGCCGGGCGAGGCGCCGTTGCCGAGGGCGAGCCGCAGGGTGCCGCGCTCGCGGTCGGCGGCGAAGGCCGAGAAGCCGAGCAGGATCGCGGCGAGCGGCACCACGAGCTGCACGATGTCGGCCGGGCTGGACAGGCCGGCCCGGGCGAGCGGCCCGGCATCCTGCACCGCGCGGTAGACCGCGTCGTTGAACAGGTGCGCCTCCACCCGGATCATGCGCCCGGTATAGGGCTCGGTGCCGGGATCGAGCACCGCGAGCGGCGCGGAGGGCCGGAAGACCCACAGGCCGTAATGGTCGGCCGAGTGCGGGTTCTTCGGGTCCTGGGACAGCCAGCGCTCGCGCTCGGCGAGGCTGATCCGCGCGATCTCGCCGTCGTAGCGCGCGGCGTCGCGCCACGTCCCGATCCCGGCCACCGCGAGGAGGAGGATCAGGCACGCGGCGATCCAGCGCGGGCGCGGGTCGCGGGCGAGGAGGGCGAGTTCCGCCGCGATCCGCCTCACGCCGCGCTCCCGGCCGCGAGGGTGTCGAGGTACAGCCGCTCCAGGGCGACGTGGTCGAGGCGGCCCGGATCAATCTCCTCGACGAGGCGGCCGGCGCGCAGGACCCCGACCCGGTCGGCCATCTCCCGCACCCGGTAGAGGTCGTGCGTCGCCATCAGCACCGCCGTGCCGCGCCGCGCCGCCGCCCGCACCGTGCCGGAGAACTCCGCCGAGGCGGCGGGGTCGAGGCCGGAGGTCGGCTCGTCGAGGAGCAGCAGCCGGGCCCGGCGCGCCAGGGCGACCGCGACGCCGACCTTCTGGCGCATGCCCTTGGAATAGGTCCCGGCCCGCCGCCCCTGGGCCTCGGCGGCGAGCCCGGCCTCGGCGAGGAGCCGGCGCGCCTCGTCGCGCGGGAGGTGGAGGCCGGCCAGGGTCGCGAGGTAGCGCAGGTTCTCGAGGCCGGAGAGGGTGGGGTAGAGCGCGACCTGCTCGGGGATCGTCGCGACCTCGGCCCGGGCGCCGACCGGGTCGGCCCCGGCGTCGCGCCCGCAGACGAGGACCTGGCCGGCATCGGCCCGCAGGAAGCCGAGGATCAGGTTGACCGTCGTGGTCTTGCCGGCGCCGTTCGGCCCGAGCAGGGCGAAGACCTCGCCGGCCCGCAGGGTCAGGTCGAGCCCGTCGAGGGCGACGCGGTCGCCGAAGCGCTTGGTCGCGCCGCGGATCTCCAGGACCGCATCCGTCGCGCCAAGCATCAGAACCGCACCGTGAGGGTGCCGGTGAACCGGCGCGGCGAGCCGGGATAGACCCGGAACACGTTGAGCGAACTCTCGTAGTACTCGGTGTCGAAAATGTTCTCGACATTGAAGCCGAAGCGAAAGTTCTCGTACTGGTAGTAGGCGAGGGCGTCGGCGGCGATGTAGGCCGGCAGGGTGAAGCCGGTGCCGGCGGCGTCGCCCGCCCGCTCGCCGACGCCGCGCACGCCGCCGCCGATCCCGAACCCCTTCCAGTCGCCGCCCTGCACCTCGTAGACCGCGAGCAGGCTGCCGCTGTGGCGCGGCACGTTGACCAGCGGCGCGCCGACCGGCAGCACGTTGTCCTTCGTCACCACGGCATCGGCGAAGACGTAGCCGCCGAGCACCTTCCATTCCGGAGTGAGCTGGCCGGCGGCGGTCAGCTCGAAGCCCTGGCTGCGCACGCCGCCGGCCGCCAGCGAGAAGCCGCTGTTGGCGGGGTCGGGGGTCAGCACGTTCTGGCGCTCGATCCGGAACGCCGCCGCCGTCAGCCCGAGGGCGCCGCCGAACAGGTCGAGCTTCGCCCCGACCTCGTAGCCGAGGCCGGTCTCGGGCTCGAACGGCCCGGCGCGGGCGACCGACGCCGCGTCGGGACCGATGTTGGGCCGGAAGCTGGTGCCGACATTGGTGTAGAGGGAGAGTTCGGGCAGCGGCTGGTAGACGAGGCCGGCCCGCGGGGTCGCGGCGGCCCGGGTCTGGTCGGTTTGGGCGGCGGTGGTGCGCTCGCGGAACGACTGCTCGAAGAAGTCGAACCGCACCCCGAACAGCGCCTTCCACTCGGGGCTGAGCGCGATCTGGTCCTGGGCGTAGAGGGCGGTGTTGGTGACCTTCTCGATGTTGTTGCGCCGGATCGTCAGCGGCGGCAGGGCCTGCCCGTAGCGCGGGTCGGCGATGTCGATCGCGTAAGGGTTGGTGCGGAAGTTCGACCGGTTGTAGACGACGCGGCTGTCGGTGCTCTCGCGCTCGAAGCCGAGCAGCAGGGTGTGGCCGAGTCCGGCGGTGTCGAAGCGCCCGACGACCTCGGCCTGACCGATCGCCACGTCCCAGCGGTAGTCGCGCACGTTGCGGTCGCGCGAGACGGTGCGGTTGTCCGCCGCGATGGCACGGATCTCGGCCGATTCGCCCTCCAGCGCGCCGGTGCTGAAATGGGTGGCGAGCCGCATCTGCCAGTCGGCGTCGAAGCGGTGGTCGACCCGCACCTGCATCGTGTCGGACGACTGGTAGGTGCTCTGTCCCGGCTCGCCGAGGAAGCGCGAGATCGGCAGCAGGCCGAGCTGCCGGTTGATCGCGATCACGCCGCGGTCGAAGACGATGCGGTTGCGCAGGAACTGGGTCTCGACCGTCACCCGGGTGTCGGGCGTGACCTGCCAGCTCACGACCGGCGCGACGAGGAGCCGGTCGCTGTCGACGAAATCGCGGAAGCTGTTCTGGCCGCCGGCGGCGAAATTGAACCGGTAGAGCAGCGTGCCGTCCTCGTTGAGGGCGCCGCCGGAATCCACTGTGCCGCGGAACTGCTCGAACGAGCCCCACTGCCCGCCCATCTCGACGAAGCGCTCGCGGGTCGGCTGCTTGGTGATGATGTTGACGAGGCCGCCGGGATCGCCGCGTCCGAACAGGCCGCCGCCGGGGCCCTTCAGCACTTCGATCCGCTCGACGTTCTGGGTGTCGGGGGGCGGCGGCGTCCCGCGGTTGAGCGGGAAGCCGTTCATGTAGATCTCGGAGGTGGTCACGCCGCGGATGGCGTAGCTGAACACGCTCAGGCCGCCGAAGTTGTTCTGCTGGGCCACGCCCGGGATGTAGTTGAAGACGCGGTCGACCCGGGTGGCGGCGAGATCGGTGATGACCTCGCGCGGCGCGACGGTGACGACCTGGGGCACGTCGCGCTGCGGCGTGTCGGTCTTCGTGCTGCTCACCGCCCGGTCGGCGCGGAAGCCCGGCGTCGGTCCGATGAGCCCGATCGTTCCCGCGGCGGTGGTCGGCGCCTCGGCGCCGCGGGTCTCGCCGGCCACCGCGATCTCGTCGAGGGCGATCGTCTCCTGCGCCTGCGCCTCCGGCCCGGCGGCGGAGACCGCGAGCGCCGCCGCCAGCGCGACGCGCGGCCCCCGCGCCCGTGGCCGGCGCGCACCGGGGGAGGCACGGCGCGGATCGATCGGGACCGGACTCGGACGATGGGTCACTGGGCGCTCTCGATTGCCGGACGAGAGTGCGGGCGGAGGGCGCGACGGGGCCGACGCGCCGCGTCGCTCCGTTCATGCGCTCCGCCGGGACACCCCGCCCGCGGGACGTGAATCGTGCCGAGGCAGGTCTCCTGGCTCGCGGGTCGCGGATCCTGCCTTGGCCTTCCCGGTGCGCGGCACCAGTGACCGGGGACGGCAGGACCTCGCCGCTGACAGTTGCGGGGGCAGCTTCGGGTTCGCTCCGGAGAGCCCACCGAATTCCCTCTTAGCCCGCGGGCGGAAGCCCACAGGAACCTTGGCTTCCGGCACCTTCGAGGCAAAGGGGCGGCCGGTCAACGCCGGGCCGGATGTTCGTAACGTTGTAACAATACCTGTGTCGCCAGGGACACATCGGCCGGGCGCCACGCCCCCGTGCGCCGCGGGCCCGGGCCTCGGCGAGGGAGCGGCACCAGACCATCGCGCCCGGCCTTTCCCCGACCCGAGGCCGGCCGTGGATCCCTCGGCCCGACGATCGGGAGGCACCAGACCCAAGGGAACAACCAAGTCATGCCGCGGTTGTGAGGGCGATGGGGTAGTTCCACAGGGGCGGCCGCCCGCTCGATGCGGCCGGAACCCTGCGTCGACAGGATATTGTTCGCCATGATGCTCAAGTCTCGCCTGGCTCAGGCCTCGCTCGTCCTCGCCTTTTCGGCTGCTCCTCTGGCCGGCGCCTTCGCGCAGGGCGCGCCGCTGCCGGTCCTGATCCCGGCCGGGCCGGGCTCCGCCGCGATCGACACCGAGGCGTTCCGGGCCGAGGCCCTGCGCAACGACGCCTACAGCATCGAGGCGAGCCGCATGGCGCTCGAGCGGTCGCGCAGCCCGAAGGTCCGCGCCCACGCCGATCAGGTCATCGTCAACCGTCAGGCCACCACCGACGCGCTGCTGCCCCCGGGCACTTCGCTCACCGCGGGCGGCACCGTGGTCGCGGACGGCTCCCGCGAGGGCCCGTTCAGCGGTCCGCTCGGCCTGATCGCCCTGCCGTTCCAGGTGACCGGCGCCGTCGTCGGCGGCGTGGTCGGCGGCCTGACCGGCACCAACCCGGTCAACCCGATCGTCGATGCCCGCCCGGGCGAGCCCGGCAAGCGCGTCGCCCTCGACCCGGCGCGCCAGAAGCGCCTCGCCGACCTGAGCGCCACCAGCGGCCGCCGCTTCGACCGCACCTATACCGGCCAGCAGGCCGCGTCCGACGCCGCGTCGGTCCGCCTCTATCAGGCGTATTCGCGCACCGGCGACAGCGCCCAGGGCCGCACCTTCGCCGCCCAGGCGACGCCGATGCTGCAGGACGAGTTCGACCGCGCCGCCGACCTGCACGGCCGGTTCTCCGAGGACGACGACGCCGCGTTCTGACGCGTCCCGACCCCGGCCGCGGCCCCTGTCCCCCGGGCTGGGGCCGCTCACTTCCGCTGGACCCGCGCGCCACTTCCCCCTAGGAAGGGGCTGCGTGGGCCTGTAGCTCAATGGTTAGAGCCGACCGCTCATAACGGTCTGGTTGCAGGTTCGAGTCCTGCCGGGCCCACCACGCTCCGTCCACGCCGGCGGTGCCGTCCCGCCACTCCCCGGGCCGAGATCCGCAGGGTGGTGGCCGCTCCCGCGCCGCGTCCCGGGGCGATCCGGTGGAATCGACGCAAGGCGCCCGCCCGGGCTGTGCGGAGGCCGGCAGGTCGCGTTGACATTTGGGAAAATCGGCCGCTACGGTCCGCCACCCTTGCCCCAGGGATGATCGCCGACGAACCACGCGCAGACGTGCGAGCGCGCGATCGCCACGCCTCGGAAGGAAGCGACGATCATGAAGGTTCTGGTGCCCGTGAAGCGGGTCGTTGACTACAACGTCAAGATCCGGGTGAAGCCTGATGGCTCGGGCGTGGAACTCGCCAACGTCAAGATGTCGATGAATCCCTTCGACGAGATCGCGGTCGAGGAGGCGATCCGGCTCAAGGAGAAGGGCAAGGTCACCGAGATCGTCGCCGTCTCGATCGGGCCGCAGCAGGCCCAGGAGACCCTGCGCACCGCGCTGGCCATGGGCGCCGACCGCGCCATCCTGATCAAGACCGACGCGGCGGTGGAGCCCCTCGGCGTCGCCAAGCTGCTCAAGGCGGTGGCCGAGAAGGAGAGCCCGGACCTCGTCATCCTCGGCAAGCAGGCGATCGACGACGATTCCAACCAGACCGGCCAGATGCTCGCCGCCCTGCTCGGCTGGCCGCAGGGCACCTTCGCGTTCAAGCTCGAACTCGGCGAGGGCAGCCTCGACGTCACCCGCGAGATCGACGGCGGCCTGCAGACGCTCAGCCTGACCCTGCCGGCCATCGTCACCACGGACCTGCGCCTCAACGAGCCGCGCTACGCGAGCCTGCCCAACATCATGAAGGCCAAGAAGAAGCCGCTCGACACCCTCGAGCCCGGGGCGCTCGGCGTCGACGTGGCGCCGCGGCTGACGGTGCTGAAGACCGTGGAGCCCGGCGGGCGCAAGGCCGGAGTCAAGGTCGCCAGCCCGGCCGAACTCGTCAGCAAGCTGAAGGTCGAGGCCGGCGTCCTCTAGGCCCCCGCCTCCCTCAACCGGAAGGAACCCCCATGGCCACCCTCCTCCTCGTCGAGCACGCCGGCAGCGCCCTGAAGGACGCCAGCCTCAAGGCGCTCACCGCCGCCAGGCAACTCGGCGCGCCCGTCCACGCCCTCGTCACCGGCTCCGACTCCAGGGCCGCCGCCGAGGCCGCCGCCAAGCTCGACGGCGTCGAGAAGGTGCTCCTGGCCGAGGACGCCGCCCTCGACCACCTGCTCGCCGAGCCGACCGCCGCGCTGATCGCCGAACTCGCCGCCGGCTACGACGCGGTGGTGGCCGGTGCCTCGACCGAGGGCAAGAACGTCATGCCGCGCGTCGCCGCGCTCCTCGACGTCGCCCAGGTCTCCGACATCATCAAGGTGGTGTCGCCCGACACCTTCGAGCGCCCGATCTACGCCGGCAACGCGATCCAGACCGTGCAGTCGGGCGAGTCGAAGAAGGTCATCACCGTGCGCTCGGCCGCGTTCCAGGCGACGGGCGAGGGCGGCGCGAGCGCCCCGGTCGAGGCGGTCTCGGCCGCGGCGCCCGAGGCGAAGTCGACCTTCAAGGGCGAGGAGATCGCCAAGTCGGACCGGCCGGAACTCGCCGCGGCCCGCATCATCGTGTCGGGCGGGCGCTCCCTCGGCTCCGCCGACAAGTTCCACGAGCTGATCGAGCCCCTGGCCGACACCCTCGGGGCGGCGGTGGGCGCCTCGCGCGCGGCGGTGGATGCCGGCTACGCGCCGAACGACTGGCAGGTGGGGCAGACCGGCAAGGTCGTGGCGCCGGACCTCTACGTCGCGGTCGGCATCTCGGGGGCGATCCAGCACCTCGCCGGGATGAAGGATTCCAAGGTCATCGTCGCGATCAACAAGGACGAGGAGGCGCCGATCTTCCAGGTCGCCGATTACGGCCTCGTCGGCGACCTGTTCCAGATCGTGCCCGAACTGCAGCAGGAGATCGCCAAGGCGAAGGGCTGACGCCGAAGGGCTGGCGCCGAGGGTCGGCGTCCGTCGGGGCGCGGCCCGGAGCACGGGATCCGGGCCGCGGTCGTCCAGGGTGTCTTTATCGCGCGGGAGGGGTCCCCTCCCGCGGGAATGCAGGTAGGATCGGTGGACCCCGACCGCAGGAACCGGGCGCGATGGGCTTGAGGCAGGATGTGATGGGTATCGACATCAGGACCATCGGGATCGTCGGCGCGGGCCAGATGGGCAGCGGCATCGCCCATGTCTGCGCCCTCTCGGGCATCTCCGTGCGGCTGAACGACCGCGACCCCGACCGGCTGCGCAACGGCCTCGCCACCGTCAACGGCAACCTTCAGCGCCAGGTCGCCAAGGGGGCGATCAGCGAGGATGAGCGCCGCTCCACCATCGAACGCATCGTGCCGGTGGAGAGCTTCGACGATTTCGGGCCCTGCGACCTCGTGATCGAGGCGGCCACCGAGGACGAGGTGGTCAAGCGCCAGATCTTCAGCGCGCTGTGCCCGTCGCTGCGGCCCGAGACGATGGTGGCGACCAACACCTCGTCGATCTCGATCACCCGGCTCGCCGCCTCGACCGACCGGCCGGAGCGGTTCATCGGCATCCACTTCATGAACCCGGTGCCGGTGATGCAGCTCGTCGAGCTGATCCGCGGCATCGCCACCGAGGACCCGACCTACGAGGCGGCGAAGGCGTTCATCGGCAAGCTCGGCAAGACCGTGACGGTGTCGGAGGACTTTCCGGCCTTCATCGTCAACCGCATCCTGCTGCCGATGATCAACGAGGCGATCTACACCCTCTACGAGGGCGTCGGGTCGGTCGATTCGATCGACACCGCGATGAAGCTCGGCGCCAACCACCCGATGGGGCCGCTCCAGCTCGCCGACTTCATCGGCCTCGACACCTGCCTGTCGATCATGCAGGTGCTCTACGAGGGGCTGGCCGATTCGAAGTACCGGCCGTGCCCGCTGCTGGTGAAGTACGTCGAGGCCGGCTGGCTCGGCCGCAAGGCCAAGCGTGGCTTCTACGATTACCGCGGCGAAACTCCGGTTCCGACCCGCTGAGACCAGGAAAAAGCCGGCCTCCCTGGGAGACCGGCCTGTTTCATACGATTTTCGATGGATCGCTTCGCGATGCGAAAATCGGCTTCGCCCATGCGCCGTGCGGGTTGGTGATGCGGTTTCCGAACTGATCGTCCGGAAACCGCATCACTCCGGGAAGAGCGGCCCTCAACGGGCGTTGGTCGAGCCCGTCGTCGACGGCTGCGCCGGAGACGGATAGGACGGGTTGCCGGCCGGGACGCCGGCGCTGTTCGAGGACGAGGTGCCGCCCTGACCGCTCGGCGAGCCGGTGATCTGCTGGCGCGAGGCGTCCTGGCTCTGGCTGGCGTAATCCTTGGGCGCGTTGCTGCCGTTCCAGCCGAGCAGGGCCACCATCGCGACCGCGAGCAGGGCGAGGCTGCCGAGCAGCACGTAGAGGACGGGCCGGCCCTTGGCGCCCTGGCGGGCCTCGGTCGGGGTCTCGATCTTCGGATTGGTGTCCATCGGGTTCCTCGCTGCCGCTCCGGTCGCGCCCTGGCGCCGCAGGCCGGCGCTCGAGGTCGTGTGTGAGCGGGCAACGTCGGGCCGCAGGCCAAGGTTCCTCCCCGGAATCGGACCATGGCCGCGAATCCAGTCCCGTGCCCGGCGTCATCCCGGTGCCATCTCGGCCCGATACGCCCGGGCAATCCCCCATCGTTCAGGATCCGGAGTCATGACGCAGCCGATCTCCAGCCGTTCGCAGCGGGCCGAGGCCGCCGAGGATGTCGGCTCGAACCCCAGCGCCAACCCGACCCTCGGCGAGGTCGTGGCGCACCGCTTCGACCGGCGCGGCCTGCTCGGTGCCCTCGCGGTCGGCGCGATCTCGGCGGTGGTGGCCCCCCGCGCCCTCGCGGCGGCCGGAACGCCCGCGGCGGCGGGAACGACGGCGGCGGGCACGGGTGCCGAGACCTTCCCGTTCCGCGAATTGCCGGCCGGCGCCGACGAGCGCCACCACGTCGCCGAGGGGCACGACGCCGAGATCCTGATCCGCTGGGGCGACCCGGTGCTGCCCGGGGCGCCGGCCTTCGACCCGCGCGCCCAGAGTGCGGCCGCCCAGGCGATGCAGTTCGGCTACAACAACGACTTCATCGGCTACTTCCCGATGCCCGGCGCCGCCGACCCGGCCGCGCACGGCCTGCTGGTGGTGAACCACGAATACACCAACGAGGAACTGATGTTCCCCGGCCTCGGCAAGCAGGAGGGCAAGGCCGCGTTCGCGGGCATGACCCGCGACCTCGTCGACATCGAGATGGCGGCCCATGGCGGCTCGGTGATCGAGGTGAGGAAGGTCGACGGCCGCTGGCGGGTGGTGCCGGACTCGACCTACGCCCGCCGCATCACTGCGGCGACGCCGATGCGGCTCGCCGGCCCGGCCGCCGGCGCCGACCGACTGCGCACCGGCGCCGACCCGGACGGGCGCAACGCCCTCGGGATGATCAACAACTGCGCCGGCGGCGTGACCCCGTGGGGCACCTGGCTCTCGTGCGAGGAGAACATCAACTACTATTTCCAGGGCAAGCTGCCGGAGGGCTCGCCGGAGGCGCGCAACCACAAGCGCCTCGGCCTGCCCGGCAACCTCTACGCCTGGGGCCGCTTCCACGACCGCTTCGACCTCGGCCGCGAGCCGAACGAGCCGAACCGCTTCGGCTGGGTGGTCGAGATCGACCCGTTCGATCCCGCCTCGGTGCCGGTCAAGCGCACCGCGATGGGCCGGTTCAAGCACGAGGGCGCGGCCGGGGCGCTGGCGAAGAACGGCCGCTACGTCGTGTTCCAGGGCGACGACGAGCGATTCGACTACGTCTACCGCTTCGTCACCGAGGCGGCGGTCGATCTGGCCAACCGCGCCGCCAACCGCGACATCCTCGACCGCGGCACGCTCTCGGTCGCGCGCTTCGACGCCGACGGGCGCGGCGCGTGGCTGCCGCTGGTGTTCGGCCAGGGGCCGCTGACCCCGGAGAACGGGTTTCGCGATCAGGCCGACGTGCTGGTCGAGACCCGGCGCGCCGCCGACCTCCTCGGCGCCACCAGGATGGACCGCCCGGAGGACGTCGAGGCCAACCCGAAGACCGGCAAGGTCTACGTGATGCTGACCAACAACAAGAGCCGCAAGGCCGATGGGGTCGACGCCGCCAACCCGCGGCCGGACAACCGCTTCGGCCACATCGTCGAGATCAGCCCGGAAGGCGGCGACTTCGCCGCGAACACCTTCGCCTGGGAGGTGCTGGTGCGCTGCGGCGACCCGTCGGTGGCGGCGGTCGGCGCCACCTTCTCGTCGGCGACGACGAAGGACGGCTGGTTCGGCATGCCCGACAATTGCGCGGTCGACGGGCTGGGCCGGCTCTGGGTCTCCACCGACGGCAACTCGCCGAGCAAGACCGGCCGCAGCGACGGCATCTGGGCGATGGAGACCGAGGGCGAGCGCCGCGGCACGGGCAAGCACTTCTTCCAGGTCCCGGTCGGCGCCGAGATGTGCGGGCCCTCCTTCACCCCCGACGACACCACCTTCTTCGTCGCCGTCCAGCACCCGGGCGAGGCCGACGAGGAGGACCCGAACGCCGCCCCGGCCACCTTCGAGCAGCCGGCGACCCGCTGGCCGGACTTCGAACCCGGCACGCCGCCGCGCCCGTCGGTGGTGGCGATCACCCGGCGCGGGGGAGGGCGGGTCGGGACCTGACCGGGGACAGGAGACGCACCACGCCCGAACCCTCCCCCCGCTATCCGGCACCGTCTCCACCCTCACGCGGGATCTTCGATCCCCCGGCCCCTCTCCCACTCGGGAGAGGGGGGACGCGCTCCAATTTTCCCCGGACAGCCGTAGCAGAGGGGGAGGGTGCCCGGCCCGCAATCCTCAATGCCCGGTCGTCAGCATGATCTTGCCGAGATGGGCGCTCGACTCCATCAGGGCGTGCGCCTCCCGCGCCTGCTCCAGCGGGAAGGTGGCGTGGATGACCGGCTTGACCGTGCCGGCCTCCAGCAGCGGCCACACCTCCCGGCGCAATCCCTCGGCGATCGCCGCCTTCTGGGCGACGGTGCGCGGGCGCAGGGTCGAGCCGGTGACGGTGAGGCGCCGGATCATCACCGGGGTCAGGTTGAAGCCGTCGAGCTTGAAGCCCTGGAGGAACGCGATGATGACGAGGCGCCCGTCGAGGGCGAGCGAGGCGATGTTCTGCTCGAAGTAGCCGGCCCCGACCATGTCGAGGATCAGGTCGACGCCCCTGCCATCGGTGAGGCGCTTCACCTCCTCGACGAAGTCGGCCTCGCGGTAGTTGATGCCGGCATCGGCGCCGAGCGTCTCGCAGAAGGCGCATTTCTCCGCCGAGCCGGCGGTGGCGTAGACCGTGGCGCCGAAATGCCTGGCGAGCTGGATCGCCGTCGAGCCGATGCCGCTCGACCCGCCGTGGATCAGGATGCGCTCGCCGCTCTGCAGGCGCCCGCGCTCGAACACGTTGGTCCAGACCGTGTAGTAGTTCTCCGGCAGGCCGGCGGCTTCGAGGAGCGACAGCGGCGACGGCCGCGGCAGGCACAGGGCGGCGTCGGCGACCGCGTACTCGGCGTAGCCGCCGCTGATCGTCAGCGCGCAGACCTCGTCGCCGAGGCCGAGCCCGGACACCCCGTCGCCGAGCGCGACGACGCGGCCGGCGACCTCCAGGCCCGGCACCTCGGTGGCGCCGGGCGGCGGCGGGTACTTGCCGGCGCGCTGCTGGCAATCCGGCCGGTTCACCCCGGCGGCCACGACCTCGATCAGCACCTGTCCGGGTCCGGGCGTCGGGACCGGGGCGGTCTCCAGGCCGATCACCTCCGGACCGCCGGCCCCGTTGAAGCGGACCTGACGCATGGTGGCGGGCAGTGACGGCATGGCGTTTCCTTCCGGGATTCGTTTCTTGCGTGAGCGCGCGGCTCAGCGGGTTCCGTACATCCGGTCGCCGGCGTCGCCCAGCCCCGGCAGGATGTAGCCGTGCTCGTTGAGGTGGCTGTCGATCGAGGCGGTCCAGATCGGCACGTCGGGATGGGCGCCCTGGAACTTCGCCAGCCCCTCGGGGGCGGCGAGCAGGCAGACGAAGCGCAGGTCGCGGGCGCCGCGCTCCTTGAGCCGGTCCACCGCCGCCACCGCCGAGTTCGCGGTGGCGAGCATCGGGTCGAGGACGAGCACGGTGCGGTCGGCGAGGTCGGACGGGGCCTTGAAGTAGTACTCGACCGCCTGGAGCGAATCCGGATCGCGGTAGAGCCCGATATGGGCGACGCGGGCCGAGGGCAGCAGCGACAGCATCCCGTCGAGGAAGCCGATGCCGGCGCGCAGGATCGGCGCTAGGACGAGCTTCTTGCCGGCGATCTGGACGCCCTGCATCGTCACCAGCGGGGTCTCGATCTCGACCGGCTCCAGCGGCAGGTCGCGCGTCACCTCGTAGGCCAGCAGAGTGCCGATCTCGTTCAGCAACTGGCGGAAGCCCTTGGTCGAGCGCGCCTTGTCGCGCAGCAGCGTCAGCTTGTGCTGCACCAGCGGATGATCGACCACCGTCACCGCCGCGGTCCCGGCAAGCCCTGCTTCGGCCCGCGCGCTCGCACCCTGCATTCCCGTGATCCCCTCGCTCGTCCGGCCTGTCGCGTGCCGGACCTCTACCACAGTGCCGCACCACGGCAGCGTCGGATTGTTTCCGGTGCCGCCTCGGACGAGTGATCAGCCGATCGCCGGCCCGAACGTTCGACCGGTCTCCAGCCCTGCAGGGCGAGCCGCGCGAATCATGGCATCCTTCTCAGCAGAACCCGGCCGACCCGAAGATGGCCGTACCGGGGATTGGGAAGAACGGACGTCGTTCCCGAAAGCAAGGTCCCGTCGTCGACAGGCATGCGGCCCTTCCCGCATTCTCTGACGATCCACTCCCCCGACTCCGAGGGCAAATCGAAGGTGATGCCGACCAATCCACCGGGCTTGGTGTATCTGACCAGGTTCGCCATCGCCTGCCTCGTCACGGCCACCGGCATGTGCTCGACCACGCTGATGCACAGTGACACGTCGAAGCTGCTTTCGAACGGCTCGTAGTAATCAGCCAAATTCAGAATGAATGTCGGATATTGATTGTAGGCTGCGATCTTCGTGGCCAGCATATCGTCATAAGTCAGAAGATCGGTATGAAGCGTCGTGGCCTCTTGATCGAGGGCCTGCCGAAATTGAAGATGGCAGCCTTCGTAGCCCCAGGCCGAGTTGAGCACCGCCTTGGACTTTCTGAGGAACGGGTTGGAGCCCCCGGCGCGCCGAACAGCATTCAGCGCCCAACAATACTCGTACGGCCTGGACCAGGGCAGGCCGGCGTCATTGTAGGATGGATCGTTGGAGTCGGAGAACCGGAAGTACTCGTACTCTTCGATGTTGACGCTGAGTTCCGACATCGTCTCGTTCTCGAAGGCTTGAGGCGGGCCCGATACGCCGGGAATCGGGCCGTATGGCTCAGAACACGGTGCCGTCGCTCTCGATGGAGAGCGGCGGCGCGCCGTCCGGGCGCAGGGCGCGGGCGAGGCGCCGGCCGGTGGCCCAGGTGCCGCCCTCCAGCACCTTCGCGAGCGGCAGGTCGTCCGGGTCGGCGATGCCGAGGCGCTCGCGCACCAGAGGCGCGACCCGGTCGAGGAGCGCCACGGTGAGGGCCCGCCACTCGACCACCAGCGGCGACTCGACACGGTGCGGGCGGCCCGCCTCGGCCGGGTCCTTGAGGGCGAGGACCCCGGTGTCGAGGAACAGGCCGCCGTTGCGGTATTCCGGCAGGCCGGTGAGGGCGTCGAGCCCGGTCACCGCGATGCCGGCCTCCTCCAGCGGTTCGAGCAGCGAGTAGGCGAGCCACTGCGACAGCTTGTGGAACGGCACCAGCCCGGCGGTCTCGCCGTCGCCGCCGGCGAGGGGATGGCGCCAGGTGTCGCCGAGGTCGATGCCCGCGACGACGATGCGGCCGGGCCAGATCGGGCCGAGATGGGCGAGCAGGGTCTCGAGGATCGCCGCCGCCGGCAGTGCGCCGTCCCGGGCCCGGGCGGCGAGGCGGTCGAACAGCCCGCCGGGGCGGGCCTCCGGCCCGAACCCCTCCGGGTCGGCGGCGACGACCTGTCCGAGGCGGTTCATCAGCGCGGTGCGGCCCGCGATCCCGACCAGGGGGTTGGCGGGACCGGCCTGGAAGCCCTGCGCCAGCTCGGCCTCGGTGAGGCTCGCCAGCGCCCGCGCGTCGACCCGGAACGGATCCTCCGGCTCGGCGGAGAACAGCCCGGAGATGAACATGTCGAAGCTCGCCACCGCGAGCCCCTCGGAGCGGGCGTAGGTCTCGCCGGTCCGTCCCTCCTCGTAGCGCCAGGTCGGGCCGGCGCCGGCATCGAGGAGCACGCTGACGATCACGAGGTCGAACGCCGCCCGCGCCCGCGCCGCCGCATCCTCCCACGGCGCCGCCTGGGCGAGGGAGCCCCAGCGCTCGAACCCGCCGGCGGCGAAGTGGCGCCAGCGGGCATGGTACGGGATGTCGAGGTCGGGATAGGCCGCCCGGATCGTCTCGACCACCGCGTCGGCGCAGGCGCCGAGCCGCCCGGGATCGACCGAGAAGTGCGGCAGGCGCCCGGCGAGGCCCTGCTCCAGCAGGACCTCGGCCCGCTCGCGCACCGCCGCCGCACTCAGCAGGCTGCGCGGGTCGTTCGGGTCGATCGCGGACGCACCATCACTCACGGGCAGGACTCCGGCACAGGCTCTCGGCGGGGTGGTGGGGGACGGGTTCAGAACCGTTCGAGGTCGCGGCCCTTGACGGCGTCGAGGTCGCGCGGGTCGGGCGCGCCCTCGGGGGTGTAGTACCCTGCCGCCTTCTTGGCCTCGATCTCGACCGAGGCGTCCGGCGGGATCAGCTCGGGCGGGATCGGAACCCGCTCGCCGACCTCGATGCCCGAGCCGGTGATGGCGTCGTACTTCATGTTCGACATCGACATCAGCCGGTCGATGCGGGTGATGCCGAGCCAGTGCAGCACGTCGGGCATCAGTTGCTGGAAGCGGGCGTCCTGCACGCCGGCGACGCATTCGGTGCGCTCGAAGTAGGTGGCGGCGGAGTCGCCGCCCTCCTGGCGCTTGCGGGCGTTGTAGACGAGGAACTTGGTCACCTCGCCGAGCGCCCGCCCCTCCTTGCGGTTGTAGACGATGACGCCGACGCCGCCGGTCTGGGCCTCGCGCACGCATTCCTCGATGCCGTGGGTGAGGTAGGGCCGGCAGGTGCAGATGTCGGAGCCGAACACGTCCGAGCCGTTGCACTCGTCGTGGACCCGGCAGGCGATGCGGGTCGAGCGGTCCGCGAGCCTCTCCACCTCGCCCATCACGTAGACGGTGCAGCCGCCGATCGGCGGCAGGAACACCTGGAGGTCGGGCCGGGTGACGAGTTCCGGGAACATCCCGCCGGTCTGCTCGAACAGGGTGCGGCGCAGCGCGTTCTCGCCGGTGCCGAAGCGGGCGGCGACCCCGGGCAGGTACCAGACCGGGTCGACCGCGATCTTGGTCACCGAGATGTCGCCGGTCTTGTGCAGCACGGCGCCGTCCGCGGCGAGCCGGTGCGCGCCCATCGCGGCGAGGATCTCCGGCAGCGACAGCCGGGCCTTGGTCACCGCGATGGTCGGGCGGATGTCGGTGCCGGTGGCGATCTCCTCGGAAAACACCTCGCCGGGCAGGTGTCCCCAGGGATCGAGGGAGACGATCTTCTCCGGGTCGCCCCATTGCGGGTGGGGGCCGATGCCGACCACCGGATGGGTGTTGGTCAGGTCGGGGCGGGCCAGCGGGTTGAGGGCGCGGCCGGCGATGGCGAGGGCGCGGTACAGCGAGTAGGCGCCGCCGCTCGCGCCGATCACGTTGCGGTCGGCCGGGTTGGTGACGGTACCGATCACCGGGCCGCGCCGCTTGGGGTCGGCCTCGCCCCAGCGGATCGGCCAACGGGCCGAACCCGGCTCCGGGTGCGACGTGAGGCGGATATGCGTCGAGCGGTTCGAAGTCGTCATGCGGCCGCGCCTGCATCCTCAACGGAGAAGGCTCCCCGCGACGGCGGGGAGCCTTCAGGGCTTGACCTCATCGAAGGTGGCCCAACCGCTCGAAGCGGTCAAGTTTCCGACAGGCGGCAGGCTCTCGGCCGGTGGAGCGGGGCCGCGGGCGTCAGCCCTGCTGGCGCTTCAGGCTGCCGTCGTCGCCGGAGACGTCGGTCATCGGGCCGCCGAGGCCGCTGGTGTTGGCGTCGCGGCGGGCCTGCTCGTCGAAGTTGCGGCGGTTGCCGGCATGGTCCTGGTACTGCTCGGTCTGGATGTTGCGGCTGTCGAGGCCGCGCTCCTGGCTGTGCTGGGCCTTGTCGCGGTTGCTCAGCACCATGTTCTCGGGGAGGATCCCCTCCGGCAGTTCCGTCATCGCCCCCGTCCCCGACCGCTTGCCCTGCGCACCGGGACCCATGTTGTTCTTGCTGGCGTTGGCCATGGCGTCGTCCTTCGAACGGGCGGCGGATCCGCCGCGGAGGCGCAACAGAATGTGCCGCGCCTCGAGCAATGCAAGCTCAGCCTCGGCAAATTTAATTTCGGATAGACCGGGAACCTGGAGCGTGAATACGCTCTTAGCCGGGGAGTTGCAGCCAAGTCGGGCAGCAGAGAACCACATCGCGCTGCGGCCTGATCCCCGCGCCTCGCGGCGCGACGCTCGGGAGCACGGGACATGGACCTTCAGAAGACGATCCGAGACGCGATCGTGGCCGAACTGAACCGGCAGGCCGGGCCGGAGCCGGACGCTCCGAAGGTCGACACCAGCGAGACCGGCTACGCCGTCATCGACGGCCGGATCGACATCGACGCGCTCATCATGGTCATCGAGGGCGCGGTCGCCGGCGGCCCCTGAAGGCCGGACCGGAAAGGGCAGGGCCGTCCGATCCGCCATCACCGCTCGCCATGACCGCTCGCCATGACCGGCGGACCTGCTATACGCGGGCCCGATTCCAGCGCGCGCATTCCGCCGCCGCTCCCGGCTGCCGCCGGCCCGGACCGAGCCCATATCCGCCCCATGATCGTCATCCCCTCCGACCGCCTCGACGCCATCCTGGCCCGTCACGAGATCGTCACCGCGACCCTGAGTGCCGGCGAGACCGAGGCGGAGAGTTTCGTCCAGCTCTCGCGCGAACTCTCCGAACTCGACGACGTGGTCGCGGCGATCCGCGCCTTCCGCACCGCCGAGGCGGACCTCGCGGGCGTCGAGGCGATGCTGACCGAGGGCGACCCGGAGATGCGGGCGCTCGCCTTCGAGGAGAAGCCGGAGGCCGAGGCCGCCCGCGACGCCGCCGGCCGCGCGCTCCAGCTCCTGCTCCTGCCCAAGGACGCCGCCGACGAGAAGAGCGCGATCCTCGAGGTCCGTGCCGGGACCGGCGGCGACGAGGCCGCCCTGTTCGCCGGCGACCTCTTCCGGATGTACGCCCGCTACGCCGACCTCAAGGGCTGGCGCGTCGAGGTCGTCTCGGAGAGCCCCGGCACCGTCGGCGGCTACCGCGAGGTCGTCGCCGAGGTGAAGGGCCGCGGCGTGTTCGCGAAGCTGAAGTTCGAGAGCGGCGCCCACCGGGTCCAGCGCGTGCCCGAGACCGAGACGCAGGGGCGCATCCACACCTCCGCCGCCACGGTGGCGGTGCTGCCGGAGGCCGAGGAGGTCGACGTCCACGTCAACGACGCCGACCTGAAGATCGACACCATGCGGGCGCAGGGAGCGGGCGGCCAGCACGTCAACAAGACCGAGTCGGCGATCCGCATCACCCACGTCCCCAGCGGCATCGTGGTGTTCGTCCAGGAGGAGCGCTCGCAGCACAAGAACCGCGCCCGCGCGATGGCGGTGCTGCGCGCCCGCCTCTACGAGCAGGAGCGCAGCCAGAAGGACGCCGCCCGCGCCGCCGACCGCCGGGCCCAGGTCGGCAGCGGCGACCGCTCCGAGCGCATCCGCACCTACAACTTCCCCCAGGCCCGGGTGACCGACCACCGCATCAACCTGACGCTGTACAGGCTGGAGGAGGTGCTGGCCGGCACCGCCCTCGACGAGCTGGTCGACGCCCTCTCGGCCGAGCATCAGGCCGCCCTGCTGGCCGCCGAGGGACTGGCGTGAGCGAGGCCGTCGCGGCGGACCTCGTCGTCGCCGGGGCGACCGGCCGGGCGGAAGCCTGCCGCCGCGCCGCCCTCCGGCTCGCTGGCCGCGGCATCGACACCGCCGTCCTCGACGCCCGCATCCTCGTCCTCGACCTCCTCGGCCTTCGCCCCGCCGACCTCGTGACGGCGGGAGACATCCCGGTCGGAGAGACCGGGGCGCGGGCGCTCGACGCGGCGCTCGCCCGGCGCGGTGCCGGAGAGCCGGTGGCCCGCATCCTCGGAGCCTGGGAGTTCTGGGGCCTGCCGTTCCGCCTCGGCCCCGACACCCTGGTGCCGCGGCCGGACACCGAGACCGTGGTCGAGGCGGCACTCTCGCTGCATCCCGCGCCCGGAGGCGCCCTGCGGGTCCTCGACCTCGGCACCGGCTCGGGCTGCCTGCTGGTGGCGCTGCTGAGCGAGTGGCCCCGGGCGAGGGGCGTCGGCATCGACCGCTCCGGGCCGGCCCTGCGTCTCGCCCGCGAGAACGCCCGCCGCAACGGCGTCGGCGACCGGGCGGTCTTCGCCGCGGGCGACTGGGGCGCGGCGCTCGCGGGACCGTTCGACGTCGTGGTGTCGAACCCGCCCTACATCGCCGCCGCGGTGATCGACGGCCTCGACCCCGCGGTGCGCGACCACGACCCCCGCCTCGCCCTCGACGGCGGCGGGGACGGGCTCGACGCCTACCGGGCGATCCTCGCCCAGGCTCCCGGCCTGCTCGCCCCCGGCGGGGTCCTGCTGGTCGAGATCGGCTACGACCAGGAGGCGGCGCTCGCCGCCCTCGCGCCCGCCTCCGGGCTGCGGGTCGAGGCCGTGCGGCGCGACCTCGCCGGCCATCCCCGGGTCGTCGTCGTGCGGGCGGCGGACCCGGGATGATGCGAATCACTCAAGTTCCTGATGTCCTGGTGCGATTCCGCACGCGATTCCACTTGGCGTCGCCGCTTCGTGCCGCTAGTGTGAGGCGGCAGATCGTGAATGGTCCGGTCGGGCAGCCCAGCTCGTTCAGCGAGCAACGAACCGGGCGCGGACCTCGGACGATCTTCCACACCGGGCATTTCCAGGGGCGTGCGAACGGTCAGGCCCGGTCATCCGCAACTTGCAAGCGTCGGGCATCCGGCACGCGCTAGCGCCCGCGGTTGACCACAGCACAGACGGACATCGTCGCGGAATGTGGCGGCCTGGGAAGGTCCGCACGAGAGCGCGGCCAAGTCCGTTCATCGCGCGTCCTGCCAGCGAGTTGTTGAACGAGGGTCAGTCGAGACCGATGAGACCAAACCAGAACCGGCGTATGCGTGGCCGCAATCGCAGCAAAGGCCCCAACCCGCTCACCCGTTCCTACGAGTCGAACGGCCCCGACGTCAAAATCCGCGGTACCGCCCAGCATATCGCTGACAAGTACGCGCAGCTCGCCCGCGACGCCCAGGCGAGTGGCGACCCCGTGATGGCGGAGAACTATTTCCAGCACGGCGAGCACTATTACCGCATCATCGCCACCGCCAACGAGCAGTACCGCCAGCAATATGGCGGCACCTACGGCCGGCAGAACTTCGACGACGAGGGCGACGACGGCGACGAGGGCGATGCCCCGCCGAACGGCTACGCCGCCCAGAGCGAGGCTCGCGGCGGGTTCGCGGCCTACGGCCCCGGCGACGATTACGGCGATCCGGCGCAGCAGCCACAGCCCTACGGCGAGCCCGACGGGCGCCCGGCCCGCTTCGACCGCCAGGATCGCGGCGAGCGACAGGATCGCGATCGCCCCGAGCGCCGCGAGCGGTTCCAGAGCCGGCAGGACCGGCCGCAGCGGCAGGATCGTCAGCAGGACCGCGCCGAGCGGCCCGACCGCAACGATCGCGCCGATCGCGCCGATCGGCAGGATTACGCTCCCCGTGGCGAGCCGCCGCGCCAGGACGTCTATCGCGACCCGCCGCGGGGCGATGCACCGCGGAGCGATGCGCCCCGGGAGGGCCGGCGCGAGCGGCGGCGGGAGGATCCCCGTCCCGAGGTGGCCGCCGAGGAGCCGGTCGGGTTGCCGGCCTTCCTGACCACTCCGGCCCGTGCGCCGGCCCCCGTCGAGGAGCCGCCCCCTCCGCCCCCGGCCGAGCCCGAGGCTACCGCCGAGGAGGCTCCCGCAGCCCGGCCGCGGCGGCGCCGTCGCACCCGCTACGAGGGCGCGGCGCCCGAAGGCGTCGAGGAATCCGGAACGGACCTCTTCCCGAAGGCGGCCGGAGAATCCTGAGCCCACGGCCGGCCTGCCGAGACGATCCCGATCCCCGCGAGACCCGGCTGGTTCCGCGGGGATCGTCGCGTCGGGAGCGGTCCGGGCGGAGAACCGCTCCGCCGGATCAATCCCCGCCGAGTCTCCGGCGCAGCCACTGCGCGTAGTGCTCGGTCAGGGCCACGACCCGGCGGCTCTCGGAGGCCGGGTCGTACCAGGCGCCGCCGAAGCTCGCGGGCGTGGCGGAGAGCTGCGGGTGGCGCAGCAGAACCTCGCCGCGCGGACCGACCACCAGCGCCTCGCCGTCGAGATAATCGGTGTTGGTGCCGTTGCCGCCCCGGCCGCGGCCGGACTCGCTGCCGGCATAGGGGTTGAGCGAGATGCCGGTCACCCGCACCACCAGGGCCGGCCCGCGGCCGTCGAGCCGGTCGGCGAAGGCCCGAGCGAGCGCGACCTGAAGGTCGGCGCGCACCCGCTCGGCGAAGCCATCGAGCCCGAGGGCATGGAGCCGGCGGACGTCGACCCGGACAGCGGAGAACCGCGTGCCCGGCGCCAGCGTCGCGTCCTGGGCCACGGCCGGTCCGGCGGCGAGAAGCCCCAAGGCGACCCCTGAAGCGGCCACGAGCCTCGACCAGCGCATCGATCGCATCCTTCCAGATCCCTCCCTCGGCCTGAGCAGACTTGCGTTGGCGTGCCAACGCTTCGTCCGCTCAGGTTCCTGTTGCGCCGCAGGTTTTCGTCGCAAGACCGGCGACCACTTCCGCGAAGCCTGCTCGGACGGCACGGTGACGATTCGGGGGCGAACGGCGGCTTGGCCGGAAGGGAGGCGGTTCCCCGGCCCGGCCCCCTGATACGATGTCCGGACGATCAGTTCCGGACATCGTATCACCAGCCCTCGCGGTGGAGCCGAAGGCTCCACGCACCTGAGCGAAGCCGGTTTCCGCATCGCGAAGCGATTGCCCAGCAATCGCCACGATCCCGCAGGGATCGCCTGAAGCGATCGATCGGAAACCGTATGAGATCCGTCTTCCGGCTCAGCCGCCGTACTGGACGCCGACGACCTCGTAGGACTTGCCGCCGCCGGGGGTGGAGACCTCGACCGTGTCGCCGACGCCCTTGCCGATCAGCGCCCGGGCGATCGGCGAGGTGATCGAGACCCGGCCCGAGCGCACGTCGGCCTCGGGCTCGCCGACGATCTGGTAGACCTTCTCCTCCTCGGTATCCTCGTCGACCAGCTTGACGGTGGCGCCGAACTTGATCTTCGCGCCCGAGAGCTTGGTGACGTCGATCACCTCGGCACGGGAGATCAGGCTCTCCAGCTCCAGCACCCGGCCCTCGTTGTGCGACTGGGCTTCCTTGGCGGCGTGGTACTCGGCGTTCTCCGAGAGGTCGCCCAGCGCCCGGGCCTCCGAGATCGCCTGGATGATGCGCGGGCGCTCGACCTGCTGGCGATGCTTCAGCTCTTTCTCCAGAGCCGCGAACCCCTGGATCGTGATCGGAACCTTGTCCATCGTCGTTGTCTCGCGTCACAAGCAATGGGCCCGGGGAGTGCGTCGCCGCTCTCCACCGGGCCTGATCTGAACCGTCCCACGCGGCGGGCGCGCGGTGTCTGGTGCGGGCGTGCCGGTCCCGCGACGCCGTCAGGCCGCGAAGTATTCCTGAAGGGCGCGCACCTCGAGGTCCCCCTCGAGATAGGCCTTGATCCCCTCGGCCGCGGCCATGGCGCCGGCGAGAGTGGTGTAGTACGGCACTTTATGCAAGAGGGCCGCCCGGCGCAGCGACCGGGAGTCCGACAGCGCGCCGGCCCCCTCGGTGGTGTTGAACACGAGGTGGATGCCGCCGTTCTTGATCGCGTCGACGACGTGGGGCCGGCCCTCCAGCACCTTGTTGATGCGGGTCGCTGCGACGCCGTTCTCGGCGAGGTAGACCTGGGTGCCGCTGGTCGCCAGCACCGAGAAGCCGAGTTCGGCCAGCATCCGCACCGCCGGCAGGATCCGCGCCTTGTCGGCGTCGCGCACCGAGACGAACAGCGTGCCGGCCTTCGGCACCAGGGTGCCGGAGCCGAGCTGGCTCTTGGCGAAGGCGACGCCGAAGCCGCGGTCGAGGCCGATGACCTCGCCGGTCGAGCGCATCTCCGGCCCGAGCAGCACGTCGACGCCGGGGAAGCGGGCGAACGGGAACACCGCCTCCTTGACCGCGATGTGCGGCAGCGTCTTCGGCTCGAGGCCGAAATCGGCCAGCCGCTCGCCGGCCATGATCCGGGCGGCGATCTTGGCGATCGGCTCGCCGATCACCTTGGCGACGAACGGCACCGTGCGCGAGGCGCGCGGGTTGACCTCGAGGACGTGGATCACCCCGTCCTTGATTGCGTACTGGACGTTCATCAGGCCGCCGACCTTCAGCGCCAGCGCCATGGCGCGGGTCTGGCGCTCCAGCTCGGCGATGGTCTCCGGCGACAGCGAGCGCGGCGGCAGCGAGCAGGCGGAATCGCCCGAGTGGATGCCCGCCTCCTCGATGTGCTCCATGATGCCGGCGATGTAGACGTCGGTCCCGTCGCAGACCGCGTCGACGTCGACCTCGATCGCGTCGGCGAGGTAGCGGTCGAACAGCAGCGGGTTCTTGCCCAGCACCGTGTTGATCTGGCCGGTCTTGTCGTTGGGGTAGCGCGCCTTGACGTCGGACGGGATCAGGCTCGGCAGGGTGTCGAGGAGGTAGTCGGCGAACTGCGCCTCGTCGCGGATGATCGCCATCGCGCGCCCACCCAGCACGTAGCTCGGCCGCACCACGAAGGGCAGGCCGAGGTCGGCGGCGACGAGCCGGCTCTGCTCGACCGAGAAGGCGATGCCGTTCTTCGGCTGCTTCAGGTGGAGCTTGTCGAGCAGGCGCTTGAACTGGTCGCGGTCCTCGGCGAGGTCGATCGCGTCCGGCGAGGTGCCGAGGATCGGCACGCCGGCCTCCTCCAGGGCGCGGGCGAGCTTGAGCGGGGTCTGGCCGCCGAACTGCACGATGACGCCGTGCAGCGTGCCGGCCTGCCGCTCGGTCTCGATGATCTCGAGCACGTCCTCGGCGGTCAGCGGCTCGAAGTACAGCCGATCCGAGGTGTCGTAGTCGGTCGAGACCGTCTCCGGGTTGCAGTTGACCATGATGGTCTCGTAGCCGGCCTCGGTCAGCGCGAAGCAGGCGTGGCAGCAGCAATAGTCGAACTCGATGCCCTGGCCGATCCGGTTCGGGCCGCCGCCGAGGATCACCACCTTCTTCCGGTCCGAGGGCTGGGCCTCGTCCACGACCGTTCCGGCGAAGGGGGCGACGTAGGTCGAGTACATGTAGGCGGTCGGCGCCTTGAACTCGGCCGCGCAGGTGTCGATGCGCTTGAACACCGGACGGACGTGCAGCGCCCGCCGGGCCTCGCGCACCGCGGCCTCGTCGGTGCCGGCGAGCACCGCGAGCCTGGCGTCGGAGAAGCCGGCCGCCTTGAGCTGCCGGAAGGCGCCCGGGGTCTTCGGCAGGCCGAAGCGGCGCACCTTGGCCTCCAGGTCGACGATCGCCTGAAGCTGCTCCAGGAACCACGGGTCGATGGCGCAGGAGGCGTGCACGTCCTCGTGGCTGACTCCGAGGCGCAGCGCCTGGGCCACCTTGAGCAGGCGGTCGGGGGTCGGGGTGCCGAGCGCCGCCTTGATCGCGTTGCGGTCGTCGCCCTTGCCCAGCCCCTCGATCTCGATGTCGTCGAGGCCGGTGAGCCCGGTCTCCAGCGAGCGCAGGGCCTTCTGGAGCGACTCGGCGAAGCAGCGCCCGATCGCCATCGCCTCGCCGACCGACTTCATCGCGGTGGTCAGCGTCGGCTCGGCGCCGGGGAACTTCTCGAACGCGAAGCGCGGAATCTTGGTGACGACGTAGTCGATCGTCGGCTCGAACGAGGCCGGGGTGGCGCCGCCCGTGATGTCGTTGGCGATCTCGTCGAGGGTGTAGCCGACGGCGAGCTTGGCCGCGACCTTGGCGATCGGGAAGCCGGTCGCCTTCGAGGCCAGCGCCGAGGAGCGCGAGACGCGCGGGTTCATCTCGATCACGATCATCCGCCCGGTCTTCGGGTCGATCGCGAACTGCACGTTGGAGCCGCCGGTCTCGACGCCGATCTCGCGCAGAACCGCGAGGGAGGCGTCGCGCATCACCTGATACTCCTTGTCGGTGAGCGTCAGGGCCGGCGCGACGGTGATCGAATCGCCGGTATGGACCCCCATCGGGTCGAGGTTCTCGATCGAGCACACGATGATGCAGTTGTCCGCCCGGTCGCGGACCACCTCCATCTCGTACTCCTTCCAGCCGAGCACCGATTCCTCGATCAGCACCTCGTTGGTCGGGGACGCGTCGATGCCGCGCTCGACGATGTCGAGGAATTCCTCGCGGTTGTACGCGATGCCGCCGCCGGTGCCGCCCATGGTGAAGGACGGCCGGATGATCGCCGGCAGGCCGACCTCGGCGAGCGCGATCAGGGCCTGGCCGAGGGCGTGCTCGCTGTAGCGCTTGCGCCGGTCGGCCTCGCCGGCGGCCCACTTCTTCTCGTAGGCGGCGAGCGCCGCCTTGCGGGCGGCCGGGTCGGCCGCAATGGCCGGGTCGCTCTCGGCGGCCTCGATCCGGGCGACCTCGGCGAGGTAGGCGTCGCGGTCGGCCTTCTTGGCGGCGGATGCGTTGGCCAGCGCCGATTTCGGGGTCTCCAGCCCGATCTTGGTCATCGCGTCGCGGAACAGATGGCGGTCCTCCGCCTTGTCGATCGCCTCGGCGGTGGCGCCGATCATCTGGACGCCGAATTTCTCGAGCACGCCCATCCGCTTGAGCGACAGGGCGCAGTTCAGCGCGGTCTGGCCTCCCATCGTCGGCAGCAGGGCGTCGGGGCGCTCCTTCTCGATGATCTTGGCGACGATCTCGGGCGTGATCGGCTCGACATAGGTCGCGTCGGCCATCTCCGGATCGGTCATGATCGTCGCCGGATTCGAGTTGACCAGCACGATCCGGTAGCCCTCCTCGCGCAGCGCCTTGCACGCCTGGGTCCCGGAATAGTCGAACTCGCAAGCCTGCCCGATGACGATCGGGCCCGCGCCGATGATGAGGATGGAGGAGATGTCGGTGCGCTTGGGCATCGGGCGCTTCGTGCTCTTGCGGCGCGCGCCGGTTCTCGTGCCGGCGGTGGGCCACCCGGAAGGGTGGCCGCGGGCGCAAGAGTCCGGAGCGGCGGGGATGATCGTTGCGCGCCTATACCATTGAGCGTGCGCGAAAAGGAAGGGCAGGGCGGATCGGGGCTTGCGCCGTCGCCCGCAGGACGACGACCAAGCCGGAGGCGGGGCGACGGCCTCCGGCCGGATTCCGCAACACTCGCGTCGGAGACACGGATGGACGCACGCAACTGGACCCTGGTGACGGGGGCGTCGAGCGGGATCGGCGCGGAGATCGCCCGGGCCTTCGCGGCCCGCGGCCATGCCCTGGTGCTGACGGCCCGGCGCGGGGACCGGCTCCGGGCCCTGGCCGACGAATTGCGCGGAAGGGTGCCGGTCGAGGTCGTCCCGGCGGATCTCACCGAGCCGGATGCGCCGCGGGCGATCCTCGCCCGGCTCGCGGAGCGCGGCATCGCCCTGCACACGCTGGTCAACAATGCCGGCTTCGGCCTGCGCGGGCGCTTCGTCTCGCATCCCGAAGCGGATCTCGCCGGCATGGTCGCGCTCAACGTCGCGGCCCCGACGATGCTGGCGCGCCTGATCCTGCCGGACCTGATCGCCCGGCGGCAGGGCGGCATCCTGAACGTCGCCTCGGTGGTGGCCTACCTGCCGGGGCCCAACATGGCGGTCTACCACGCCACCAAGGCGTACCTGCTGTCGCTGTCGGAGGCGTTGCACGAGGAGGCGAGGCCGCACGGGGTCGTGGTCACGGCCGCCTGCCCGGGGACGACCGAGACGGAGTTCAATGCCCGGGCCGAACGCCCGGGATCACGGCGGCGCGGCGGGATGAGCGCGGAGGCGGTGGCGAGGATCGCGGTGGACGGCCATTGCGCCGGGCGGGCGGTGGTGGTGACCGGCCTGGCCAACCGCGTCGCGGTGCTCGGAGCCCGCCTCGCGCCGCGGCGGCTCAGCCGCAGGGTCGCGGCCCGGATCCAGGGCTGACGCCGGGCCGTCATCTCCGGTTCAGTCCGTCCCCGTAACAGGAGGGACGGATCTGCGGCGCGGGGAGCCAACGGCGGAATGACGATCGAGCGGGTGACCGGAGACCCGATCCTGTCGCGCCGGCACGGCCTCGGCGCCCTCGGCCGGCAGTTCGTCACCTACGTGGCGGTCAACCTCGCGGCGCTCGCCGTGCATTACGGCCTGCTGGTCGCCCTGGTGGAGGCGGGCCGGGCCGATCCGGCCTGGGCGGCCCTGGCCGGCTACGTCGCCGGCGGCGCCGTGTCCTACGGGCTCCACCGGCGACTCACCTATGCCAGCGACCGGCCGCATGCCGAGGCGGGCTGGCGCTTCTCGGTCGTGGCGGGGGTCGGCCTCGCGATCACCTGGGCGCTGATGCGGGGCTTCACCCGCGGTCTCGGCATCGCCTACCTGCCGGCCCAGATGCTCACCACCGGCCTCGTGGTGTTCTGGAATTTCTCCGGCAACCGGCTCTGGACCTTCGCGGGACCGCGAGTCGGGACCTGAAACGGCGAAGGCCGCCCCCGGGGAGAGGACGGCCTTCGTGGAGGCGGGATGGGGCGCCGGCTTACTCGGCGGCGACCGGCTTCTTGCCCTTCTCGGTGCCGCGCTCGGCACGCTCGGCGATGCGGGCCGACTTGCCGCGGCGATCGCGCAGGTAATAGAGCTTGGCCCGGCGGACCTTGCCGCGGCGGGTCACCTTGATCGAGTCGATCAGCGGCGAGTAGATCGGGAAGACGCGCTCGACGCCCTCGCCGTAGGAGATCTTGCGGACGGTGAAGTTCTCGTTGAGGCCGGCGCCGGCGCGGCCGATCACGACGCCCTCGTAGGCCTGCACGCGGGTGCGCTCGCCTTCCTTCACCTTCACGTTCACGATGACGGTGTCGCCGGACTCGAAATCCGGGATCGTCTTGTTGAGCTGGGCGATCTGCTCCTGCTCGAGCTGCTGGATGATGTTCATGTCATGCTCCGGCCGGGCGCCCGGCCCTCGGGATGAGGTCCGGTGCAGGATTTCGGCATCCTGTTGTGAGTTGGCCGGCTCCATACAGGACCGCCTCGGGCTTGTCGACGGGGTAAGGGCTCTCGAAAGCGCGTGGCGGGTGGGACGATGCGTGCCTTCCCGCGTTTCCGCCGACGTGCCGCGCGGAGCCGGGCTCGCACCGCAGGGTCGCCCGCTGTAGAGAACCCCGATGCAAGCCGCACAGCCGCTGACGCCACGCAGCCTCGAACCGTTCCTTCTCAACGTCGCGACCGTTCTTCCGGTGTTCATCTGGGGACCGCCGGGAATCGGCAAGTCGGCGCTGGTTCGCCGCTTCGCCGAGAATGTCGGGTTGCCCTGCGTCTCGCTCCTCGGCAGCCAGCTCGCGCCCGAGGACATCATCGGCGTCCCGCAGATCGTCGACGGACGCTCGCGCTTCTGCCCGCCGGCGATCATCGCCCGCGACGAGCCGTACTGCCTGTTCCTCGACGAGCTGAACGCGTGCAGCCACGAAGTCCAGAAGGCGTTCTACTCGCTGATCCTGGAGCGGCGGATCGGCGAGTTCGCGCTGCCCGCCGGCACCATCGTCATCGGGGCCGGCAACCGGGCCGAGGATGCGGCGATCACCCGGCCGCTCTCCTCGGCGCTGGTCAACCGCCTCGTCCACGTCTCGCTGCGGGCCTCCGCCCGCGACTGGCTCGACTGGGCCGGCGAGGCGGGGGTTCACGAGATGGTCCACGCCTACGTCTCCCTGCGCAGCGACCACCTGTGGTCGAAGCCGCCGAAGCACGAGGAGCCGTTCTCGACCCCGCGCGCCTGGGACATGCTCTCGCGGGCACTGCATGCCTACGGCCCGGCCATCACCCTCGACGAGATCCGGGTGCTCGCATCCGGCCTGCTCACGCCGGCCCACGCCCAGGGCTTCGCCGCCTTTGCCAAGCTGCGGGAGCGGGCGCACGACCTCTCGGCCATCCTCAAGGGCGAGCGCGGCTGGCCCGAGAAGCCGGAGGAGCGCGACGTGCTCTACTTCCTGGTGCAGCAACTGCGCGACCGGCTCATCAAGGAACTGCCGGAGGACGAGGCCCGGGCCGGGCGCGAGGTGCGCGAACTGGCCGGCCGCGCCAAGGATCTGATCGTGAGCCTGTCGCGGATCTCGACCGAACTCGCCCAGCTCGTCGTCACCGAGACCGAGGGCGGGGCGGTGCTGCCGGGCTGGTACACGGTGGAGCTCGCCCGCGCCCTGCCGCGGCTCGCCGCGGCGCGGACCGGGTAGGGGGCCGGCCTTGGCCAGGGACCGCGAACCGCCGAAGGAGAACCTCCAGGCCATCGTCGGCGACCTCCGGCTGATCCGGCGGCTCAACAAGGCCCGCACCCTGCGCGGCCAGGGCAAGGTCGACATGCTCGGCGACCGGCCGCCGCGCTGGTGGACCGGCCCCGGCACCGATCTCGACGCCTTCTACCGCAATGCCCTCGCCGAGGGCCTCGATCTGCACCTGCGCCAGAACCGCGGCCTGCTGCCGGGAGACCTCGTGGAGGAGGTGCGGGCGTTGCAGCAGCCGCCGATCCCGTGGGACGTGCAGCTCGGGCGCTGGCTCGACGCCCACCTGCCGCCGGTCGAGGCGCGCCGCAGCTTCGCCCGCGCCAGCCGGCGCCAGAGCGCCACGCCCGACATCCCACGCCCGGTCTGGGTCCGGCCCGACGAACCGGCGTCCACACGCACCTTCGGGGTGGTGCTCGACACCTCCGGGTCGATGGGCCGGCGGCTGCTCGCGATGGGGCTCGGGGCGGTGGCCGCCTACGCCCTGAGCCGCGACGTCGCGGGGGTGCGGGTGGTGCAATGCGACGCCGGCCTGCACGACATGGGGACCGTCGCGCCGGACGCGCTCCTCGGGCAGGTCGAGGTCCGTGGGCGCGGCGGCACCGTGCTGCAACCGGCCGTCCGGATGCTGGAGACGGACGAGGGCTTCCCGCGCGATGCGCCGATCCTCGTCGTCACCGATGGCGCCTGCGACGTGCTGACGATCCGGCGCAGCCACGCCTTCCTGATGCCGGAGGGCGCCCGGCTGCCCTTCGCCACCCGGGCGCCGATGTTCCGCTTCGACGAGGGCTGAAGCCCGCAGGAAGCCGCTTGCCGCCCGGCCGGCGCTTGGGGCAGCATTCGGGGCGGCATTCCCGACGCGGCGATGGAGGCGGCCATGGGCGAGGTCAGGCGGCGGCGATCGTTCGAGGCCGGCCACCGGCTCAAGTTCATGGTGCTGGTCGACGAGACGCCGGAATGCGACCGCGCGGTGCATTTCGCGGTCCGGCGCGCCGCCCGCGTCGGCGCCCGGGTGGTGATGCTCGCGGTGGCCGAGCCGCCCGAGACCCTCGACTGGCTCGGCGTCGGCGACGCGATGCGGGACGAGGCCGAGGCCGAGACCACCGCGCGCCTCGAAGCCCTCGCTGCCGAGGCCCGGCAGGCGGCCGGCGTCGATCCCGAACTGGTCGTGCGCACCGGCGAGCGCGCCGACGAGATCCTGCGGCTGATCGACGAGGACGAGGACATCGCCTTCCTGGTCCTCGCCGCCGCGCCGGGCACGGACGGCCCGGGGCCGCTCGTCTCGACCATCGCCGGCCGCGCCGCCGGCAACTTCCCGGTGCCGGTCGTCATCGTGCCCGGCGCGCTCAGCGAGGCCGAGATCACCGCGCTCGCCGGCTGAGCGCGGCCGCACGGGACGACGCGGCCCGGATCCCCGGCCCGGCATCGGTCCGGCGGCGGGCGGGGGATGGCGAGGGTCGGGGCGATTCGCGAGTTGAGAAATCCGCCGCGAGGGTCCACATCTCACCCTGGCGCCGCAGCGCGGCGCCGTTCCCGGCCGGCCTTGAACCGGCGCAGAGAACCCGAGGATTCCAGATGTTCATCCAGACCGAGGCGACGCCGAACCCCGCCACCCTGAAGTTCCTGCCGGGCCGGGTGGTGCTGCAGGACGGCACCTTCGAGGCCCGCGACGCCGCCGGCGCCGTCGGCTCGCCGCTCGCCCGCGCCCTGTTCGAGGTGCCGGGCGTGTCGGGCGTCTATTTCGGCCACGACTTCATCTCGGTGACCAAGGCCGACGACGGGTCCGAGTGGCCGCAGGTGAAACCGGCGGTGCTCGGCGCGATCATGGAGCACTTCATGGCGGGCGCGCCGGTGCTCGATGCCGGCGTCACACAGGAGAGCGCGGAGGAGTTCTTCGACGAGGCCGACATCGAGACCGTCGAGACGATCAAGGACCTGCTCGAGACCCGGGTCCGCCCGGCGGTCGCAGGCGACGGCGGCGACATCACCTTCCGCGGCTACCGCGAGGGCGTGGTCTACCTCGAGATGAAGGGCGCCTGCTCGGGCTGCCCGTCCTCCACCGCCACCCTGCGCCAGGGCGTGCAGAACCTGTTCCGCCACTTCCTGCCGGACGTGCGCGAGGTCCAGGCGGTCTGACGCCGGCCGGCCCGGCCGGAAATCGAGGGCCGCCCTGCGCTGACGGGGCGGCCCTTTGTGTTGTAAGCGGGACCGTGGCCCGGCGGCGGAGCGGGGCCCGCGCCGCGCGGGCGGCGGAACGGGAGGCGAGACGGACGTGCGCATTCTGGCCATCGACACGGCGCTGGAGACCTGCGCGGCCTGCGTCATGGCGGACGACTCGTCCGAGCCCCTCGCCGCAGAGAGCCTCGATCTCCAGCGCGGCCACGCCGAGGCGCTGCTGCCCCTGATCGAGCGCGTCGTCGCCCGGGTCGAGGGCGGCTTTTCCAGCCTCGACCGGGTCGCGGTCACGGTGGGTCCGGGCAGCTATACCGGGCTCCGGGTCGGCCTCTCGGCGGCCCGGGCGATCGGGCTCGCCACCGGCATCCCGGTCGTCGGCGTCACCACCCTGTCGGCCCTGCTCGCGCCGCTGCTCGCCGCCGAGGACGACTTCCTCGGCCAGGGCTGCGTGCTCGCCGCCGCGATCGACGCCCGCCACGGCCACGTCTACCTCCAGGCCCTCGGGCCGGACGGCGGCATCGCGGTCGCGCCGGTGCAGGTGCCCCTCGCCGAGGCCCTGCGCCTGATCGGCACCGGACCGGCCGCCCTGGCCGGGTCGGCGGCGCCCGCCCTCGCCGCCGCGGCGTCGGCGGCCGGGATCCCGGCCCACGTCCCGGACGGCCACATCGCCCCGCAGATCACCTGGGTCGCCTCCCTCGGCCTCGTCGCCGACCCGGCCCACGCCCTGCCGCGCCCGCTCTACCTGCGCGGTCCCGACGCCCAGCCGCAGGATCACCTGCGCCTGCCCCGGCAGTGAGGCCGCCATGCGGTGGATGCCCTTCCGGGCGGCTCCCGCACCGCATGTCGAGCCGCTGACCGCGCCCGAGCGCGCGCCCGACCTCGCCGCCCTCCACGCCACCGCCTTCGCGCGCCCCTGGGAGGCGCACGAATTCGAGCGGATGCTGTGCGAGCGCAGCCATCTCGCCCACGGACTGCGCCTCGGGCCGGTCCTGGCCGGGTTCGCCCTGTCGCGCCGGGTGCTCGACGAGGCCGAGATCCTGACCGTGGTCCTGGCGCCCGCCCGCCGCGGCGCCGGCCTCGCGCGCCCGCTGCTGGCCGCCCACCTGCGCGCCCTCGCCGATCTCGGCACCCGGATCGTCCACCTGGAGGTCGAGGACGGCAACGCCCCGGCGCTCGCCCTCTACCGCCGCCTCGGCTTCGCCGAGACCGGCCGGCGGGCCGGCTACTACACCCGGCCGGACGGCAGCCGGGCGACCGCCCTGACCATGCGGGCGGTGCTGGATTGACTGCTGCGGGGTCGGGCTGGCGCACCCCCTGGTCGCGGCCGTCACAAGGGCTTCGAACCCGGCTTGACAGACCACCGCCCGCCCCATAAACCGCCGCCATCGCAGCGAAGCGAGCCACCAAGCGGGCGTAGCTCAGTTGGTTAGAGTGCCGGCCTGTCACGCCGGAGGTCGCGGGTTCGAGCCCCGTCGCCCGCGCCATCCCAACGGGATGCAGGTGCTTCTTCGTGCGGTTACGCCACGCGGGCGTAGCTCAGTTGGTTAGAGTGCCGGCCTGTCACGCCGGAGGTCGCGGGTTCGAGCCCCGTCGCCCGCGCCACCTCGAAAATCCCGGCTTCAGCCGTGATCGAGTTCCGGGTAATGCCGGAAGATCCCCTGCTCGTTGAACGCCTGCCGCCGGTCGCTGGCGAGATAGGCCGCGATGCGGGGGCGCCGCGCTGTCCGCTCGTGCAGATCCGCGACGCGGGGCGCCGCCCCGAGCGCCCGCGCCGTGGCCTTCGGAAATGCGTAACGGAGACCGTCCACGAGCTGGAACAGCGACAGGTCGGCGTAGCTGAGCCGGTCGCCGACGAGGACGCCCGATCCGGCCGGGTTGGTCCCGAGCACCCGCTCGAACCAGCCGAGAAACTTCGGAATCCGGTTGCGGCAGAAATCCTCGGCGCGCCGGGCCGCCTCCGGCTTCTGGTCCTCGTAGTACAGGCCCGTCGCGACAGGATGATGGGTGTCGTGGGCCTCCGCCACGACGTCCGCGAGGGTGAGCTGGATCTGGTGCGTCCAGATCCGGTCCGTCTCGCTCGCGCCGACGAGACCGTGCCGGGGCCCGAGATAGAGCAGGATCGCGGCGGTCTGGCCGATGACGACATCGCCGTCGCGCAGGAACGGCGGCGCGAAGGGCGGGCGGGGTTCCGGGCCCGAGAGCAGGGCCATCATCGCGTCGGTGCCGTCCTCGGCCTCCCGCGCCACGTCGCGGTAGGGGGCGCCGGCCTCCTCCAGGGCGAGGCGGACGAACTCGCCCCGTCCCTGGAGCCCGGGCCAGTAGAACAGCTCGTAGCTCACCTCACCACGTCCCCATCTCGTCGCGGTTCGGGCGCCGGCCCTGCGGCGTCAGCCCGTCGACCACCCCGGGAAGCACCTGGGCGAGCTGCGCCAGCAGGTCGTCGCGGCCGAGGCCCGTCTGCCGGCTCAGGGTGTCGACGGTGTCGGTGCCGAGGGCCTGGGCGAGCTGCTGCGGCTGGATCGCGCGGTTCTGCCCGCCGCCGATCCACGACTCGATCACGTCGCCGAGGCCGCCGCGCCGGAAGCCGTCGATGAGCGAGTCGAGTCCGCCGCCGAGGGGACCGCCGCGCGCCTCGCCGCCGGGAGCCTCGTCCGCCGGCTCGCGGTCGAGCCGGCCGTACGGACCGGTCTCGGGGTTGAACGGGTTGTCGACCTCGCCCCGCGGACGCTCCTGCGCACCCTGGGACGGCCCACCCGGGCCGTCGAGCATGCCGGAGAGATCGGAATAGGGGTTGTCGGGGTCCTCCGCGCCGCTGCGCCCGCGCGGGGGCCGGGCCGGGATCGTAGCCGGGACCGGAATCCTCCGGCTCCCGCCGCGGCGCCGGCCGCTGCCCGCCGCCGAAGATGTCGCCGAAGCCGCCCTGCGCGGCCCTGGCGGCGAGCAGCATCAGCAGCGCCTTCACCAGCGGCGACATCGCGCCGCCGCCCTGCGTCCGCCCGCCGCCGCCCCCGAGGACGTTGCCGAGTACCGAGCCGATGACCTGGTCGAGCAGACCCATGACGTGCCTCCGATGCGGCGGCCCGGGCATGGGCCGCGATCCCTGAAACGGACGTGGAATGAGCGGGGTTGCGGTGTCAGCGCCGGTCGCGGGCGCCGTCGCCGCCGCCGGTGCTGGAGCGTTCGCCCGCCGGCAGATGGTCGAGCGGGTTGGTGCGCCCGCCGGTGTTGCCGGTCAGGCCGGTCTCGCCGGGCATCACCCTGGTCGAGGGCTTGATCGCCTGCGGCGGCGCGACGGCCGGGTCGCCGCGGCTCCCGTCCGGAACGTCGGCCTGGGTCGGCTGATCGCGTCGGTCCGAGATCGCGTGGGCCGGCATCGTGGCGGCGAGGATCAGGGCCAGGGTGCCGAGGCCGGCGGCGCGACGGGGCGAAATCATCGGGCTTCTCCGGGCGAGCGGAAGTTCTCTTCCCGGGGAAGTCCGGACGCGCGGCGGGGTTCCGTCACCGCGGCCGGTTCTGCTCCGTCCCGCCGGAGATCGGCTCCGGTGATCCGGAGAAGAGCGGGTCGGGCGGCGGCGTCGCGGCGGGGGAGGGTGGGTCGTCGAGGCGCGGCCGCAACGACTCGACCGGCGGCACCGCCGGCACCGCGCCGTCGGCGCCCTCCGGCGATGTCGCGCGGTCGGCCTCGATCACCTGCGGCAGCCGCAACTCCTGCGCCGCGGCGGCCGGAACCGCCGCGGCCGCGAGGGCGACCGCGAGGACGGCCCGCCTCATCCCCGGCCCTTCCGTCCCTTGTATTTCGGCCGCTGGCCCGGAAACCCTTGCGTCGAGCGGCCGGTCGGGCGCTCGGCGTAGGTGAACGGCACCTCGCGGTCGGTCCCCGGCCCCATCTCGTCGAGGTCGGGCGCGCGGATCCGGGTGCCCTCGTCGGACGTCCCCTTGCCGCCGGGCCCGTAGGCGAGGGGCTCGGCCTTGCCGCCCCGGCGCCGCTTCGAGCCGTACTTGCCGGCCTCGCGCTCGACCTCGCCCTGCCCGGCCATCGGGTCGTCGGCGATGGCGAGTTCGGTGGCCTGGAGCCGCTTGAGTTCGTCGCGCAGGCGCGCGGCCTCCTCGAAGTCGAGGTCGGCGGCGGCGGCCCGCATCCGCTTCTCCAGGTCGGCCATCACCGCCTTGAGGTTGTGGCCGACGGTCACCGCGCCCTGGCTCAGGCCGGCATCGACCTGGACGTGGTCGCGCTCGAACACGCTCTCCAGGATGTCGGCGATGTTGCGCTTGACGCTCTGGGGCGTGATGCCGTGCTCGGCGTTGTAGGCGAGCTGCTTGTTGCGCCGCCGCTCGGTCTCCGCCATGGCGCGCTCCATCGAGCCCGTCACCTGGTCGGCGTAGAGGATGCAGCGGGCGTCGGCGTTGCGCGCCGCGCGGCCGATGGTCTGGATCAGCGAGGTCTCGGAGCGGAGGAAACCCTCCTTGTCGGCGTCGAGGATCGCGACGAGCGCGCATTCCGGGATGTCGAGGCCCTCGCGCAGCAGGTTGATGCCGATGAGAACGTCGAAGGCGCCGAGCCGCAGGTCGCGGATGATCTCGATCCGCTCCAGGGTGTCGATGTCCGAGTGCATGTAGCGCACCCGCACGCCGTTCTCGTGCAGGTACTCGGTCAGGTCCTCGGCCATCCGCTTGGTCAGCGTGGTGACGAGGGTGCGGTAGCCGGCGGCGGCCACCTCCTTGACCTCGCCGAGGAGGTCGTCGACCTGGGAGCGGGCCGGGCGCACGTCGATCACCGGATCGACGAGGCCGGTCGGGCGGATGACCTGCTCGGCGAAGACGCCGCCGGTCTGCTCCATCTCCCACTTCGCCGGCGTCGCCGAGACGTGGATCGATTGCGGCCGCATCGCGTCCCACTCCTCGAACCGCAGCGGGCGGTTGTCGAGGCAGGACGGCAGGCGGAAGCCGTACTCCGCCAGCGTCGCCTTGCGGCGGAAGTCGCCCCTGTACATCCCGCCGATCTGCGAGACCGTGACGTGGCTCTCGTCGGTGAACACGAGGGCGTCGTCGGGCAGGTACTCGAACAGGGTCGGCGGCGGCTCGCCCGGCTTGCGGCCGGTGAGGTAGCGCGAGTAGTTCTCGATGCCGTTGCAGGCGCCGGTGGCCTCGATCATCTCGATGTCGAAGGTGCAGCGCTGCTCGATGCGCTGGGCCTCGATCAGCCGGCCCATCCGGGTCAGCTCCTCGACCCGCCACTTCAGCTCGTCCTTGATGCCCTTGATCGCCTGCTGGAGGGTCGGGCGCGGCGTGACGTAGTGGCTGTTGGCGTAGACCTTGACGAACTTCAGCTCGTTGAGGGTCTTGCCGGTGAGGGGATCGAACTCGCCGATCGCCTCGATCTCGTCGCCGAACAGGCCGATGCGCCAGCCGCGGTCCTCGAGGTGGGCCGGCCACAATTCGATCACGTCGCCGCGGACCCGGAAGGTGCCGCGGGCGAAGTCGGACTGGATGCGCTTGTACTGCAGCGCCACGAGGTCGGCGATGAGCTGGCGCTGCTCGATCTTCTCGCCGAGGCTCACGGTGAACGACATCGCCGTGTAGGTCTCGACCGAGCCGATGCCGTAGATGCACGACACCGAGGCGACGATGATGACGTCGTCGCGCTCCAGCAGCGCCCGGGTCGCGGAGTGGCGCATCCGGTCGATCTGCTCGTTGATCGACGATTCCTTCTCGATGAAGGTGTCGGACCGCGGCACGTAGGCCTCGGGCTGGTAGTAGTCGTAGTACGAGACGAAGTACTCGACCGCGTTGTCGGGGAAGAACGACTTGAACTCGCCGTAGAGCTGGGCGGCGAGCGTCTTGTTGGGGGCGAGGATCAGGGCCGGGCGCTGGGTCTCCGCGATGACCTTGGCCATCGTGAAGGTCTTGCCCGAGCCGGTGACGCCGAGCAGGACCTGGTCGCGCTCCCGGCGCTTCACCCCGTCGACCAGTTCGGCGATCGCCGTCGGCTGGTCGCCGGCCGGCTCGAACTCGGACTTGAGGGTGAAGGCGACGCCGCCCTCGGACTTCTGCGGCCGCTCGGGACGGTGCGGCGTCCACGCCACGCCGCCCTTGAACAGCGGGTTGCCCTCGGTGAGGAGCTTGGTCAGCGCGTCCACCGTGGCCGAGACGCCGTCGCTGGCCAGGGTCGCGGGCCGCTCCTCCGGCTCGCCGGCCTCGGGCGGGCGCAGGCCGAGGGCCTCGGCGAGCTTCGGGTCGAGATCCGCCGCCTCGCCGTGGGCGAACGCCGCCTGCGGCGCCTCGCCGAAGCCCGGGGACGGCTGCGACGGCGCCGCGGCCTTCTTCGGCCGGCCGCGCCTGGGGGCGGCCGGGGGCTCGGGCGGCGGCGCATCGATCGGGGGCAGGCGGTCGCGGTTGAGCGCCGGGTTGAGCAACTCGGCGAGGAACGGGTCCAGCGGCTTCAGCTCGGGCTTCGACGCCTTGCCGGACGACGCGCGCGGTTTCTTGGGGGCGGCCATGCCGGGGATATGGGGCCGCATCCCGATCGCAGGAAGTCCTCGCCGCCTCAACCCGGCGGGCTTCCTTCGGCCGGCCTCATACGATTTTCGATTGATCGCTTCACGATGCGAAAATCGGCTTCGCTCATGCGCCGCGCGGGCTTGGATACGGCTTTCGGAACTAATCGCCCGAAATCCGTATCATCCGGCCGGTCTTATCCGGCATTGTCGGCAGGCGCGCGGAAATACGGCTCGACCGTACCCTTCAGCTTGACCGTCATCGGGTTGCCGAAGCGGTCGCGGGCGTTGCCGGCGGCGAGGCGGACCCAGCCCTCGCTGACGCAGTATTCCTCGACGTTGGTCTTCTCGACGCCCTTGAACCGGATGCCGACGCCGCGCTCCAGGATGGCGGCGTCGTGGAAGGGGCTGCGCGGGTCGGTGCACAGGCGGTCGGGAGGGGTGTCGCTCATCGGATGGGCTCCTGATCGGATCCCGGATCGGATCCCGGGGTCGCGGATGCCGGCTCAGGTAGCCGCTCCGGAGACGGATGCCAATCGCGCCCGGCGCCGCGACGGCGCGACCGCTCAGGATCGCGCCAGCCCGGCACCCGGGGAGATACGTCGAAGCTGTTTTGAAATAGAACCGATATAATGTTTTGCGCGCACCTTGATTTATCTCGCACGAGCAAGCATTCATTCGCCGCCCCGATCACCGGACAGCGATGACGGCGGCCTTCATCTCTTTCACGGCGAAGCAGCGGAGGGCCCGCGATGGCGCGAGCATTGAACCTGATCCATGGCTGTGCCGGCCTGCTGCACGAGGGCTGGCCGCCCCTGGGGCTGACCTGGCGCTGGCTCGTGGTGGAGGCCGGCAACGTCCGGACGGTCGCCCGATGAACGAGCCCGCGCTGAGCGAGCACGCCCTCGCCCGCCTGCGGGAAGAGGCCGAGATCCGCGGTCAGGACGCCCTGGAACGGGCGCTGACGCAGGCGTTCTGGCTGGCCCTGGAACGCCAGCCGCTCGCGCCGATGGCCGCCCTGGAGGCCGCCGCCCGTTCCGTGGGCGATCTCTACCGTCAGGTCGCCTCGCTGCACGGCGACGTGCCGCGCTGCGGCTGCGGCTGGCAGCCCGACCCGGAGGACGACGTGATCCGCCTGGAGGCGATGATGGCCGCCGCGATGCGGCACCGGCCGGACGATCACGGCCTCGCCGCCATGGCGGTCGCCGGTCGGGCTTGAAGCCGCCTCGGCTCACGCCGCCCGCACGGTGGCGAGGAAGCGGGACACCTCGCCCGAGAGGACATCCGACTGGCGCGCCAGCTCGGCGGCGGAGGTCAGCACCTGGCTCGCGGCGGCGCCGGTCTCCTCGGATGCGTCGGCGACCCCGGCGATGTCGGAGGTGACCGCGACGGTTCCCGCCGCCGCCTGGGCGACGTTGCGCACGATCTCCCGGGTCGCCGCACCCTGCTGCTCGACCGCCGCCGCGATCGCGTCCGCCGTGTGGTTGATCTCGTCGATCCGCCCGCCGATGGCGCCGATCGCGGACACCGTCCTGGCGGTCGAATCCTGGATGCGGCCGATCTGCGCCGAGATTTCCTCGGTGGCCCGGGCGGTCTGGGCCGCGAGTTCCTTGACCTCGGCGGCGACGACCGCGAAGCCGCGCCCCGCCTCGCCGGCCCGCGCCGCCTCGATGGTGGCGTTGAGCGCCAAAAGGTTGGTCTGCCCGGCGATGGCCGAGATCAGCCCGACCGCGTCGCCGATGCGGGACGCCGCCTGATCGAGATCGTGCACGAGCCGGGCCGTGTGCCGGCCCTCCTCGACGGCGGCCCGGGCGAGGGCCGCCGAGCCGGAGACCTGCCGGCCGATCTCGCCGACCGAGGCGCCGAGTTCCTCGGCCGCGGCGGAGACCGTGCCGATGTTGCCGGCGGTCTGCCGTGCGGCGGCCGCCACCGCCATCGAGCGGCTCGCCGTGGCGCCGGCGGTCGCGGTCATGCTGCCGGCGGTGGCCTGGAGCTCGGTGGCCGCGGAGCCGACCAGCCCGACGACGGCGCCGACCCTGCACTCGAAGTCGTCGGCCACCGCCAGCAGGGCGGCCCGGCTCCGCGCCTCGGCGGTGCGGCTGATCTCCTGCTGCTCGCCCCGCAGCCGCTCGGCCTCGACCAGCCCCTCGCGGAACACCACGAGGGCCGCCGCCATCCGGCCGATCTCGTTGCGGCTCCGGGCATAGGGGATCTCGGTCCGGAGCCGGCCGTCCGCCAGCGCCGCCATCACCGCGGTGATGCGGCCGAGCGGCCGGGTGACGCCGACGACCACGAACACCATGCCGGCCAGGGCGAACAGGACCGAGACCGATCCGAGGAGCGCCGTCGTCCGGAACGCGTCGTCGAAGCCGCGGCCCGCCGCCGCGACCGCTTCGGCGCTGCCCCTCTGGTTGAGGTCGCCATCCTTGTCGATCAGGTCGAGCAATCCGTTGAAGCCCCCGCGGGAGCCGTCGAAGACCTCGCGCACCCTGGCCGTATCGCCGGCCGCCGCGGCCGCGATCAGACGGGAGCGCATCTGCTCGTACTCGCCCAACCGCTGCTGGATCCGGCTCCAGAGCGCCTGCTCCTCCGGAGTGCTGACCAGGGGTCCGTAGAGGCGGGCGGCCTCCTTCAGCGCCCGCGCCCGCTCCTCGCCGATCCGGTCGAGGTCGGCGGCCCGCTCCATCGCCATGGCGTAGCGGGCGTCGACGAGCCGCAGGCGGGTCGCCGCGTACTTCATCTCGCCCAGGGCATGAACGCTCGGCAGCCAGTTGCGGCCGATCTCCACCGTCCGGGCGTTCACCGCCTGCAGGGTGGAGAGGGCGAGCCAGATCTGGCCGGCGAGACCTCCCAGCAGGAGGGCGACGAGACCGATCAGTGTGATCTTGAGAGAGGCGCGCATCGTTCGGCAGCCGTCGGGAGCCCTCCGTCCCTCGCAAGGCGCGGGGGCAACCAACGGTGAGCGGCGCCATCCTCGACGTTAAACCTTGACGTTGTGTTCGTGAAATCATGGATGCTGTGATTGCAGGCCGGGACGAAGCAGGTCGAGCAGAGGCGAGCGAGCATCCGGATCGGATCGATGATGCCCCGGCGTCCTCGCGCGCAACGGCGCTCCTCGTCCCTGTGGCGGATCCGCCGTGTCGCCCGGGGCCGGGGAAGGCCGCTGAGACCGTCCGGCCGCCGCAGGGGAGACGAGGGCCGCAAGCCGGTCGACAGACGCGGCCGTCCGTGGCTTCCTGGCATCGCGCCGCTTCCCCGCCGGCCTCCGGGAGGCCGCGGCGCGCCGAGAAGGGAGGATCCATGAACCGCCTCGACCAGTCCGGCGCCGGCGGCGCGTTCGACCACATCCTGCACTGGCGCCTGCTGCCGGGCTCGCACGCCTTCCCGGGGCCGGACGGGGGCACCTGCATCAACGAGGCGGCGATGGTCGCGGCCGGGCTGCCCTACCGCGAGATCCGCTCCGGCGCGGATTGCCCGCCCTGCTTCTCACCGCCGCTCGCCGCCTACGCGCTCGGCCTCAACGACGCGATGCCGGATGCCGAGCGGCCGCGTCTGATGGCCTTCGTGCTGCGCCTCGCCGGCTCGGCCGCCGCCCCGCAGGTCGAGGCGGCCCGGGTCGCCCATCTCGCCCGCGAGACCCTGCGCCGGGTGCTGCCGCCGGCCCTGGAGCAGGCGGGACTGCCGGTCGAAGCCCTCGCATGCCGGGAAGCCGGCAGCCTCGCGGAGGCGGTCGCGGCGGCGCAGCGGGCGGCCTGGGCGGCCGGCGCCGCCGCGGAGGCGTCGGCGCGCGTCGGCCTCTGGGTGCGCGGCGCCCGGGCCGCCGCCGCCGGTCGCGCCGCGACCTTCGCGGCCGTCTCCATCGACGACGCCCGCACCGCCGCGGACGCGGCGGAGGCCGCCGCCCTGTTCTCGCCCGCCGTCTGGGCCGAGGCGGTGGCGATCCTCGACGAGGCCCTCGGCCTCGGCGATGCCGCCCCCGCCGTTCCGGTGGATCTCGCCCGGGCCCGCATGGCGGCGGCGCGGGTCGGGGCGGCCTGAACGCGGGCGTCCTGCCGGGCGGCGCGCCGCCGCACCTCGGGGCCCGCCCGATGGACGGGCCCTTGGATCAGGGCCCTTGGATCCGGGCCCTTGGATCTCCGCCGTTTCCCTCGGCGATCGGCAAGGACCGTTCTTCGCGATTGGCGGATCGTCTGCTCTTCCCGCGGGCGGGGCGACTATCCGGGGAAATTTCCTCGTAAAATCAGGCGCGGGATCCCCTCTCCCGGGTGGGAGAGGGGAGACGAGCCCCTTGTTGCCCCCGGACAGCCCTGCGCGGGCGGGGCGAGGAGAACGCGCACGGACCACCGTGGTCGTCCTCGTATCCGGATCCGAGCCGGTCCGGAATCCGGCTGCCGGATACGGACGCGGATCCAGGCAGCGAGGGCCGGTTTCGCCTCAGAACGCCGTCACCGCCCAGCCCGACAGCAGGGCGACCCCGAGAACCAGCACGAAGCCGCCGGCGAGCAGTTCCAGGCCGCCGACCGCCACGGCGCCCGCCTGCCCCCGCCCGCCGGCGAGCCGCAGGGCGAGGGCCTTGGCGAACACCGCCAGGGAAGCGAGTGCGCCGGTGGTCAGGGCCGTGCCGAGCGCCATCGCCAGGGTCGCCGCGATGCCGGCCAGGAACACGCCCTGCGACAGGGAGAACACCAGCACCAGCACCGCCCCGGCGCAGGGGCGCAGGCCCGCTCCGACCACGAGGCCGGCGCGCTCGCGCCACGTCTCGCTGCGCGCGACCCGGCCGGCATCGGCGAGCAGGCCGTGGCCGCAATCCGGCCCGCAGGCCGGGCCGGCCTCGTGGCGCAGCAGGGCCGCGAGCCGCCCGGCCTTGCTCCAGGTGATGACGAGGCCGAGGAGCGCCACCGCGGCGAAGCCCGCGATCTCGATCGCCGTTCCGGCCCGGCTCAGGCCGGTGGCGGTGAGGCGCAGCACCACCGCGCCGCCGCCGACCAGCGCCACCGCCACCGCCGCCTGGAGCAGCGCCGCGGCGAGGCTCAGGGTGAAGCCGCGCCGCAGGGCGCGCTCGCCGGCCACGATGTAGCCGGCGATCACCGCCTTGCCGTGGCCGGGGCCGGCGGCGTGGAACACCCCGTAGGCGAAGCCGAGGCCGACGAGCAGCCCGTAGCCCGCCTGCCCGGCCTTCGCCGCCGAGACCGCCCGCTGGAGCTGGCGGGAGAAATCCGCCTGGAGCGCGAGCAGCCAACCGCCGAGGCCGCCGGCCGAGGGCGTCGCCTCGCGCAAGCCGAGGCCGAAGGGCGAGCGCGGCGGCGGCGCGGCGAGTCCCGGCGCGAGGAGGAGCATCAGCCCGGTCAGCACGCCGAGGGCCGCGAGAACCGCCGCCCCGGCGAGGAGCAGGCGCAGGCCGGTGCGCCCGGTCGTCAGCGGGAGCGGGTGGGCGGGCGACAGCCTCAGGAGCATGCGACGACGATCCGGTTGGCGAACTGCACCCCGTAGGTCGAGGCGGCGGTGAGGGCTTCGAAGAACGCCTCCGACATGCCGGTGGCCCTGGTGGCCGGGGCCTGCTGCCTGGGGCGGTGCAGGGTGGCCTGACAGCCCGCGGGGGCGCCCGACAGGGTCGCGACGCCGTCGCCTTCGGCGAGGCTGAAGGCGACGAAGTAGGTCGGGTCGAACACTTCGAGCGAGAGGGCGCCCGGCCCGGCCGGTGCCTTGAGCGGCAGGGTGAAGCCGAGGGTCAGGGCGCCGTCGGCGTAGCGCATCGCCGGCGCCTCGGGGGGCGAGACCTCGACCGGGCGCCCCGCCACCTTCAGCGCCGTGAAGTAGCGCGAATCGCCGAGGCTCTCGATGTTCTCCCGGGCGAGGGCGGCCAGGGCCTGCGGGCTCGGCCCGCCGTCGCTGCCCCGCTCCAGCCCCTGCATTGTGAGGGCGGAGTAGGACGGATCGAAGGTCCAGGCGTGCCGGATGCCGGTGACGCGGCCGTCCGGGGCGTAGAGGATCTCGGCCCTGGTCGTGATCCAGACATGCGGGTGCGCCCGGGCCGGCCCCGCCGCGGCGACGAGGCCGAGCCCGGCCGGGACGATCAGGAGGAGGCGCGATCGGGTCGTCATGGCTGCGTCCGCGACGCTCCTCCGGGATGGTTGGCGAATGGTCGAGGACGGGCCGATGCCCGGCCCATCCTAAGCAGGTTTCGCAAAAGCGGTCACCGGTCCTGGGGCAGAAACCGCGACGCAACAGGAATCCGCGCGGGCGAATGCGCTGGCCCGACCGCGCGAGACTGCTCAGGTCCTGCCTCAAAGCGGCGAAAGCGGGGCCGCGGGCCCCGCGTCGGAATGGGACGACGGGGCCGCCTGCTCGGCGAGCCAGGCGCGGAACAGCGCGACCCTGGGCGGGTCGGCCCCCTCCGGCGTGACGACGAAGAAGGCGTAGGGGCTCGCCACTTCCTCGGGGAACGGGCGCACCAGCCGCCCGCCGGCGAGGAGGTCGCCGCCGAGCACCCGGGTGGCGAGGGCGACGCCCTCCCCGGCGGTGGCGGCCTGGAGCACCATGAAGGTGTGGGTGAAGCGCGGGCCGCGCCGGGCCTCGATCCCGGCGACGCCCGCGGCGGCGAGCCAGTCCGGCCACGCCACGGCCTCGAGGTCGATCGGGTCGTCGTCGTGCAGCAGGACGTGGCGGGCGAGGTCGGCCGGGCGGGCGAGCGGCGGCACCCCGTCCCGCAGGGCCGGGCTGCACACCGGGAACACGCTGTCGGTGAGCAGGCGTTCGGCCCTCAGGCCGGGATAGCGCCCGCGCCCGTGCCGGATCGCCACGTCGAGGTCGTCGCGGGCGAAATCCGCCAGGACGTTGTTGGCGACGATGCGCACGTCGAGTTCGGGATGGCGGCGGCGGAACGCGCCGATGCGGGGGATGAGCCAGAGCGAGGCGAAGGAATGGGTCGTGCTGACCGTCAGCACGTGGTCCTGGCTCTGCCGGCGCAGCCGCGCCGTCGCGTCGGCGAAGCCGTCGAGGAGGTCGCCGGCCGCCGCGGCGTAGCGCTCGCCGGCGGGGGTGAGGGCGACGCCGCGGCTCGGCAGACGCCGGAACAGCGGCACGCCGAACCACGCCTCCAGGGCCTTGACCTGCTGCGCGACCGCCCCGGCGCTGACCCCGAGCTCGTCGCCGGCGGCCTGGAAGGTCGGATGCCGCGCCGCGGCCTCGAAGGCACGCACCGCGTTGAGGGGCGGCAGGCGGCGGCGCGCGACCATGTCCCGGCCCAGTTTTCCTATGCCGACGGCGGAGAGCTTCTGGTTTGCCGCACCCGGCTCCGCGCCGCAAGATCACCCTCGTGGATCACGTCCGTGAGGGCGGGAGGACGTCATGGCGGCATCAGCGATCACCCGAGGAAATCTGCGTCGAAGCCGTGTTCCGGCGACGGTCTCCGAAGCCCCGCGCCTGCGCCTCGTGCCGTCGGTGGCCCTGCGCCCGGGACGGCTGCGGCAGGTCACCGGCTGGTTCGAGCGGCTGGAACTCTGGGCCGAGCGGGCGCGCGAACGCCGGCTCCTCGCCCACGCGCCCGACGCGATGCTGCGCGACATCGGCCTGTCCCGGGCCGACGCCGCCCGGGAGTCGGAGAAGCGGTTCTGGCAGGGCTGAGTCGAAACCGGCTCTCAACGGCTGAAACAACAGTCAAAATCTCCCTCCCGTTCGGGAGAGGGGCCCGCGCCCTGGCGAAAACCGCCTTCGACTGCGAACGCGCACCGCGCTTCATCCGCCAGGGTCCGCGAAACCGATTCTTTCGCACGAGCCGGACCCGGCAAGCCCCTGGATCAAGCACCCGGGTGTCGCAGAGAAGCCCGGGGCCTGCCGGTCCCGGGCTTCTCGGTTCAGTGCCGGCTCACCGGAGCCGCGATCGGGCCAAACGGACTCGCGTCGGCACGCCAACGCTTCGTCCGCCCAGGTTCTCGTTGTGCCGCAGGTTCCGGTCGCAGAACCGGCAGCCACCCTTGCGGAACCGGCTCAGGGCCCGGATCAGTAGTTCGAGCCGGCGCGGCGCTTGGCCATGAAGGCGTCGAACTGCTCGCGGTCGCGGGCGCGCTTGAGCTCGTCGACGAAGTCCGTGAAGGCACGGCTCTCGTCCTCGAGGCGCTGGCGCTCGCGCTCGAGGCGCTCCAGTTCCTGCTGCCGGTACTGCTCGAAGGCCCAGTTGCCGGTGTCGCGGCGGATCCCGCCGGAGAACGAGGCGGTGAAGCCGCCCAATCCGCCGTTCAGGCCGCGCTGAGCGAGGGTCTTGAGTTCGTTGAGTGCGGGATAGCCCATGAGTTTCCACACCACGTAGGCGGCCGCCACCGGCCACGCGTAGATGAAGCCGATGACGATGGCGCCGATCTCGAGGGAGCGGCGCGGGAACGGGCCGGCGGCGCGGCTGTGACGGCCGCGCGACCAGGGAGCAGAAGAAGAGGTCACGTCGATCTCCCGGCGCATGTGAACGGCATTTACATGCGGGTCGGCCGAGGGGGTTTCAAGGCTGCGCACGAAGAATGTCGGGGCTGCGCGGAAACCCGTACCGGAAGCCGGCGTTCAGCGGGCGGCGTCCGGCGGGGCTGATGCGGCGGGCGCTCCCTTCGCCCCCGCCCCGTGCACCAGGGCCAGCACCCCGGCCCGCAGCAGGTCGTGCTTCGTCGGCAGTCCCGGTCCGGCCGGGAGGCGGCCGGCCGCCGCGAGGGTCGCGATGCCGTGCGACAGCGACCAGACTTCGAGGGCGACGAAGCGGGGATCGACGGTGCCGAACCCGTCCGGGAAGGTGGTGCGCAGGGCCTCGACCAGCAGGCCGAAGGCGTCCCGGTCCCGCGGCGGCGCCTCCGGCGGGCCCGCCGCGACGGGGCGGGCCTCGAAGATCGCCGCGTAGTAGCCCGGTTCCTCCTCGGCGAAGGTGAGGTAGGCTTCCCCCATCCGGGTGAACCGCTCCAGCGGCGTTCCCGGCCCGCGCAGGGCCCGGCCGAGGCGGCCGGCGAGGTCGGCGAAGCCGCGCTCCGCCACCTCCTCCAGCAGGGCCTCCCGTCCGCGAAAGTGCCGGTAGAGCGCCGCCGGCGACACCCCGACGAGGCGCGCGGCGTCGACCAGGGTGAAGCCGCCGAGGCCCCGCTCCGCGATGAAGCGGCGCGCCGCCTCGATCAGCGCCTCCTTCAGGTTGCCGTGATGATAGCCGCGCCGGTCGGACGCCTCGCCGCGCCAGGGTCGCACTCGCTTGCCGTCGCCTCCGTTGAGTCGCCGGACTCATAGAGGGATGTCCGGAGAAAGTGGATGCCGGATTCGCGTCCCGGGTTCCGCCCGCCTCGCCGTCCGGCTCGGGGCGAGGCGCGAGCGGCTGCGTCATACGATTTTCGATTGATCGCTTCAGGCGATCCCTGCGGGATCGTGGCGATTGCTGCGCAATCGCTTCACGATGCGAAAATCGGTTTCGCTCAGGCGCCGCGCGAGCTTGGATACGGCTTTCGGAACGAATCGCCCGAAATCCGTATCAGAGCGGCTGGCGTGGTGCCAGCCGGAAGCGCGGGCTGTGGTCGGGCCGCAGCGTCACCGTCGCCACCGGCAGCACCGGGCGCTCGCCCTCCATCGCCAGCACGGTGTCGCGGGTGAGGCGGGCGAGCACCAGGGTCGCCTCGGCGAGGGCGAGCTGCGCCCCGATGCAGACCTGGGGCCCGGCCCCGAACGGCAGGTAGACGTGCCGGTCCGGCTCCGGTCCGTCGAGGAAGCGGGCGGGCGAGAACAGCTCGGGCCGGTCCCACCAGCGCGGATTGCGGTGCAGGACCCAGGTCGGGATCATCACCGTGGCGCCGGCCGGGATCGCGCTGCCGCAGATCTCGCCGGCCCGCGCCGCCCGGCGGGCGATGACGTGGGCCGGCGGGTAGAGCCGCAGCGTCTCCTGCACGACGGCCCGGGCGAGGCGCAGGCGCGGCAGCGCCGAGGCGGCGCCGGCCTCGTCGAGGTCGAGCCCCGACGCCTCCCGCGCCAGGGCGTCCTGGATCTCCGGGCTGCGGGCCAGCAGCGTGCAGGCCCAGAACAGGGTCGAGGCGGTGGTCTCGTGCCCGGCGACGATCATCGTGCTGACCTCGTCGGCGAGGAGCGTGTCGGGGCCGTCGCCGTGGGCGGCGCGCAGGAGGTCGAACAGGTCGCGCGGCGCCTCCGCCCCTGCGCCCTCGGCGCGGCGGGCGGCGACGATCCCCCGCACCAGGGCGGTCCAGCGGCGGCGGAACAGCGCCCGGCGCGGGCTGAGCGGCGTCGGCAGGCCGGGCGGGAGCAGGAAGTCGGCGAGCGTCGGGCGCCCGAGCCCGCCGAGATAGCCCGAGACCATCGCGCGCAGCCGTGGGCCGAAGGCGTCGGCTTCGAGGGAGAACATCGACGAGGCGGCGATGTCGAGGCTCAGCCGCTGCATCTCGGCGTGCAGGTCGACCGGTTGCCCGAGGGCGGCGTCGAGCCGCCCGGCGCTGGCGGCGGCGGCGCGGGCGATGTGCCCGGCCATCAGCGGCACGATCCGGGGCGTGAAGGCCGGGGCGAGGATGCGGCGCTGGTGGCGCCAGGGTTCGCCCTCGGCGAGGACGAGGCCGCGGCCGGCGATCGGCCCGAGCACCCGCCGCGCCGCCGGGAGCCGGGCGAAGGCGTCGCTGCCGGAAACGAGGATCTGCCGCACCGCCTCCGGCGTGCAAGCGAGCACCATCGCGCCGCCGAACGGCAGGCGCAGCACCACCACCGGCTCATGCAGGCACGCCTCCGGCAGGGCCGCGAGAGCGTTGCGCCGGAACGCGGCGAGGAGGCGCAGCCAGCCGATGCGGCCCGCCAGGGGAGGAGCCGGCGGCGCGTAGGCCCCGGCCGGCATCGTCGTGGCGCCCGTCGCGGTCACAGCCAGGATCGCCCGAGGCCGCCGGGCGGCAGGCCGAGATGCGCCGCCACCGTGGCGCCGATATCGGCGAAGGTGTCCCGCCGGCCGAGGGCGCCCGGCGCGACGCCGGGGCCGAAGGCGAGGACCGGGACCTGCTCGCGGGTGTGGTCGGTGCCGGCCCAGGTCGGGTCGTTGCCGTGATCGGCGGTGACGATCGCGAGGTCGCCCGGCCGCAGGGCGGCGCGGATCTCCGGCACCCGGGCGTCGAAGCGCTCCAGGGCGGCGGCGTAGCCCGGCACGTCGCGGCGGTGGCCGTACTCGGTGTCGAAATCGACGAGGTTGACGAAGACGAGGCCGCCGGCGGGCAGCTCCGCGAGAGCGGCGAGCGCCGCGTCGAGGCAGGCATCGTTGCCGTGCGGCTTGATCTCCCGGCCGGTGGCGCGGTGGGCGAAGATGTCGCCGATCTTGCCGACGCTGACCACCGGCCGGCCGGCGGCGCCGAGGCGGTCGAGCAGGGTGTCGCCGGGCGGCGGCGTCGCGAAGTCGCGCCGGTGGGCGGTGCGGGCGAACCCCCTCGCGGCGTCGCCGGCGAAGGGCCGGGCGATGACCCGGCCGACCCGGTAGGGATCGCACAGGCGCCGGGCGATGCGGCAGACCTCGTAGAGCCGTTCCAGCCCGAATGCTTCCTCGTGGGCGGCGATCTGGAACACGCTGTCGGCGGAGGTGTAGACGATCGGCCGGCCGGTGCGGACGTGCTCGGCCCCGAATTCGTCGACGATGGCGCTGCCGGAGGCGTGACGGTCGCCGAGGAGGCCGGGCAGCCCGGCCTCGGCGACGAGGGACCCGGTCAGGGCCGGCGGGAAGGCCGGTTCGGTCGCGGGAAAATGACCCCAGTCGAACTCGGCGACGATCCCGGTGATCTCCCAGTGGCCCGACGGCGTGTCCTTGCCGCGCGCGGTCTCGACGGCGTGGCCCCAGGCGCCCTCGACCGGGCCGGCGGGGTCGAGGCCGGGCGGCACCCGCCCGGTCGCCGCGCCCGCGGCGAGGCCGAGCCCGAGGGCGGCGAGGCGGGGCAGGTGCAGGGGCCCTTCGCGCAGGCCGGCGCGGTCGCCCTCGCCGCGGGCGCACCTCTCGGCGATGTGGCCGAGGGTGTCGGCGCCGGCATCGCCGTAGGCGGCGGCATCCGGCGCGCCGCCGATGCCGACCGAGTCGAGCACGACGACGAGGGCGCGGCCCGGCGCGGTCATTCGCGCACCGCTCCGGCCGGGGCGGTGGCGAGGTCGAAGGCGGCGGCGAACAGGGCGCGGGTGTAGTCGGTCTTCGGGGCGGCGAAGATGTCCTCGGCCTCGCCTTCCTCGACCACCTTGCCGTCCTGCATCACGATCACGCGGTTGGCGAGCGCCCGCACGACCTTGAGGTCGTGGCTGATGAACAGGTAGCCGAGGCCGCGGCGGGCCTGCAAGTCGCGCAGGAGGGCGACGATCTGGGCCTGGACCGACATGTCGAGGGCCGAGGTCGGCTCGTCGAGGACGACGAAGCGCGGATCGAGCGCCATGGCGCGGGCGATGGCGATGCGCTGGCGCTGGCCGCCGGAGAACTCGTGCGGGTAGCGGTCCATCGCGGCCGGGTCGAGCCCGACATCGGCCAGCGCCCGGGCGACGACCGCGCGGCGCTCGGCGGCGTCGCCGGCATGGCCCTGGACCAGCAGCCCCTCCTCGACGATCTCGGCGACCGAGAGCCGGGGCGAGAGCGAACCGTAGGGGTCCTGGAACACCACCTGCATCTCGCGCCGCAGGGGCCGCATCGCCCCCGGCGCCAGCCCGTCGATGCGCCGGCCGAGATAGACCACCGGGCCCTCGGAGGCGATCAGGCGCAGGACCGCGAGGCCGAGGGTGGTCTTGCCCGAGCCCGACTCGCCGACCACCCCGACGGTCTCCCCGGCCCGCACCCGCACCGAGACGCCGTCCACCGCCTTGACGTGGCCGGTGGTGCGCCGGAACAGGCCCGAGCGGATCGGGAACCAGACCTTGACCGGCCCGGCCTCGACCAGGGTCTCGGCCCTCGGGGCGACCGGGTTGGCGCGGCCCTTCGGTTCCGCGGCGAGCAGGCGGCGGGTGTAGTCGTGCCGTGGGTTCGCAAAGACCTCGGCGACCGGGCCGGTCTCGACGATCCGCCCCTGGAGCATGACGCAGACCCGGTCGGCGACCCGGCGCACCACGCCGAGGTCGTGGGTGATGAACAGCATCGCCATGCCGAGGCGGCGCTTGAGGTCGGCGAGGAGGTCGAGGATCTGGGCCTGGACGGTGACGTCGAGCGCCGTCGTCGGCTCGTCGGCGATCAGAAGGTCGGGCTCGCAGGCGAGCGCCATCGCGATCATCACCCGCTGGCGCTGCCCGCCCGACAATTCGTGCGGGTAGGCGCCGAGGCGCGCTTCGGCGTTGCGCAGGCCGACGAGGCGCAGGAGGTCGAGGGTGCGGGCGCGGGCCTCGGCGGCGGAGGCGCCCCGGTGCAGCCGCAGCACCTCGCCGACCTGGTCGGCGATGCGGTGCAGCGGGTTGAGCGAGGTCATCGGCTCCTGGAACACCATGGTGATGTCGTCGCCGCGCACCGCGCGGATCTCGGCGTCGCGCAGGGCCAGGAGGTCGCGGCCCTTGAACAGCACCCGCCCGCCGGGATGGCGGGCGGCGCCGTCGAGGAGGCGCAGCACCGACAGCGCGGTGACCGACTTGCCCGAGCCGGACTCGCCGACCAGGGCCACGGTCTCGCCGTGGGCGATGTCGAACGACACCCGGTCGACGGCGAGCGTCTCGCTGCCGCCCTGCCGGAAGGCGACGGAGAGATCCTGGACGGAGAGGAGGGGCGCGGTCATCGGCTCCGTGATCGGATGGGGTCCCTGGCTGGTATGGGACGGGGGGATCGTCCCGTAACCTGCGGCATCGTGTGCCGCCAAGCTCCCGCGGCGGCCGGGCCGCGGCCATTCTCGCCGCGGCGCCCCTCCGCTAGATAGGGCCCCGTGCCGCGCCTTCCTTCCCCCCGTCCCGCCCTGTTCGCCTTCCTCCTCGCGGCGGCGCCGGCCGAGGCCGCGGGCGCCCCGGCCGCCGCCGGCCCGGGCGGCACCGAGAGCATCGAGCAGGCCCTGTGCCGGCTGATCGACGGGGCGGCGGCGGCGCAATCCCTGCCGGTGTCGTTCCTGACCCGGCTGATCTGGCGCGAGAGCAGCTTCCGCCCGGGCGTGGTCAGCCGCGCGGGGGCGCAGGGGGTGGCGCAGTTCATGCCCGGCACCGCGGCCGAGCGCGGCCTCGCCGACCCGTTCGATCCCGAGCAGGCGATCCCCGAGGCGGCCCGCCTCCTCGTCGACCTGCGCAAGCGGTTCGGCAATCTCGGCCTCGCGGCGGCAGCCTATAACGGCGGGCCGGGGCGGGTCTCGGCGTGGCTCGCCGGCACCGGCGGCCTTCCGGCGGAGACCCGGGCCTACGTCGCCGCCATCACCGGGCGCCCGGCCGAGGACTGGGCCGCCGAGGCGAAGGCCGAGGCGAAGCGCGACCTCGCCGAGCCGGCCGACACCCGCTGCCTCCAGGTCACCGCGGCCCTGCGGGTCCGCGGCCGCAACGAGACCTACTTCGCCGACAGCACGCCGTCGCTCGCGCCCTGGGGCATCCAGCTCGCCGGCAACTTCTCCAAGGCGGCGGCGCTCGCCGCCTTCGGCCGCGCCCGCGACCGCTACGCCGGGATCCTCGGCGACGTGCGCCCGATGGTCATCGGCACCCGCTTCCGCAACCGCGGCACCCGGGCCTTCTACCGCATCCGCGTCCCGGCCGAGACCCGGGCCGGGGCCGAGGCGCTGTGCAACCGCATCCGCGGCACCGGCGGCGCCTGCCTCGTGCTGAAGACCTGACAGCGACGGGCATCGGCATGCCATCGATCCGACGCCGAGGCGCGGCCCGGATCTCGTGCCCGTTGCCCCGCACAGGATCGGGGCTGCGACGCGTCCGGCCCTCTCCCGCGAGCGGGGCGAGGGGACGATCGACGCCGCTCGCGTCGCACCCCGGCTCCCGGCACGCGCATTCATACGATTGTCGGTCGCTCGGCGATCGCTCCACGCGGCGAAAAATCGGCTCCGCTCACGCGCCGCGCGGGCTGACGATACGGTTGATGAACTGATCGTCCGACCACCGCCTCTCCAGCCCCGCACGGAACGGCGGCGGCGGCGGGACCTCAGACTAGTTCCGGCACCCGGGCGAGAGCGGGCAGCACGATCTGCTGGCGCTCGCGGGCGATGAAGGCGGTCGGCATCACCGCCTGCATCTGCTTCTCCAGCCCGAGCAGCATCGCGTCGGTATGCTGGGGGTAGAGGTGGACGATGGCGAGCTGGCCGACGCCGGCGGCGCGGCACAATTCGACGCCCTTCTCCCAGGTCGAATGACCCCAGCCGCGGCAGGCCGGATACTCGCCCTGGGTGAACATGCCGTCGTAGATGATCAGATCCGCCCCCTCGACGAAGCGCAGGAGGTCGGGCTCCGGCCACGGCTCGGTGTGCTCCAGGTCGCTGATGTAGCAGACGGTGCGGCCACCGTGCCGGAACCGGAAGCCGGTGGCTCCCTGCGGGTGCTGGAGCGGAATCGTGTCCACCTGCATCCCGTCCTCGAAGGTCAGCGTCTCGCCGGAGCGGAAGCCGTGATGGACGAAGCGGGCCGGCAGCACGTCGAGCGTGACCGGGAAGATCGGCGGCGAGAACAGGCGGTTGATGGTCTCGGCGGCGCTGGCCCCGCCGAGATTGCCGCAATAGGTGTGGATTTCCCGCGAGGGATCGAGCACCGCCGGCTTGAGGAAGGGCAAGCCGGAGATGTGGTCGAGATGCAGGTGGCTGAACAGCAGGTCGATGCGCCGGGGCAGGGAGGCGCCGTGATGGGCGCCGAGGGCGTTCAGGCCCGAGCCGGCATCGACGACGAACAGCCGGTCGCCGCAGCGGACCTCGAGGCAGGGGGTGTGGCCGCCGAAACGGACGAAGTCCGGGCCCGACGCACAGGTCGACCCGCGCACGCCCCAGAACCGAAGCGTGACCCCCTCCTGCGCGTTTGGACCCCTATTGAGCATGGCCGAAAGTTGGTCGGGGTTGAGGGAAACGCAAGTGCGCTAACACACACGGCAGCCGCGCGGTCCAGGCACCGGCCCGACCGCCGACTCACCAGGAGTCGAACAGCGGAGTGAGCGCACAGGTTCCCGATCTGCCGTTAAACCAACGTTACGCCGCTCCGGCGGCCGGGTGTCGATCCCAGCCGCGCACCGCTCGCCGGCGGCTTGAGTGGGCCCGGCCAGCTCTAAGTCCGATCCCCCCGTACCGCAAGGGAAATGCCGGGAAAGTCGTGCCGAGGTGGCGGGGCGGGGCCGACGCCGGGGCAGGGTCCGGCCCCAAGATCCTTCTCCGTCAGGCCGGGATGACGTCGATGATCTCGTACGTATCGGGATCGATGATGACGATGTCGTCACCGACCAGAACGTAGCGCAGGCCGCGATAGGCCGGCACCAACGTCAGGATCGCCGGTGGAAGCGCGTGCAGCGTCACCGAGCGCGGCACGGCGGTGCCGACCGAGAGGGCGAAATTCACGTTGGTCACCGGCCGCACGCCGGACCGGACGATGGTCTGGCGGAACTCCGTGCGCTGCCCCGTTTCGAGGCGGGTGACCGCACCGCGGGCCTCGCCCCGGCCGCCGCCGCGCTCTCCGCGCTCGCCACGGTCCTGACCGCGCTCCCCGGCCCGGTCACCCCGCTCCGCGCCGCGCTCGCCGCGGGAGCCGGGCTCGCCCGCCCGGCCGGGCTCCGTCGCACCCCGGCGTTCGTTCGCGGGGCCGCCGCCGTCACCCGTCTGGCCCCCGGTGCGGGGGGCGGCTCCGTCGGCGCCACCCCGCGGTGCCGCACCCGGTTCGGCCGTCCCCCCCGCGGCGCCACCAGGGCCGCCCGGCACGGCACCGGCTCCGCCCCGCGGTCCGGCCGCGCCGCCGCCCGCGCCGGTTCCGCCACCGCCGGCTCCCCCGATGCCACCGGCACCAGCGCCGCCTCCTCCGGCACCGCCAGCGCCAGCTCCGCCGGCACCGGCCCCGCCACCGGCGCCCACCGCGCCGCCGCCGCCGCCTCCCGCGCCGCCGCCCTGCGCGAACGCCGTCGCGGCGCCCAGCGCGAGGAGCGCCGCCGTCAGGGTGTTCCGAACCAGCCTGCCCATGCCCATCTCTCCCTCGCAGCGCGGAAGGCCGCCCGACAACCTGAGCCGGCGTTCAGCACCCGCCCGCAACGACAAGGTGTGAGATTCGGTTCCGACGCGCGCCGCCGCCCGGGTGGATTCCGCAGGGCTCATCCCGTAATCCGCCCGCAGGACAGGCGTGGCGGGTGACGGGTGGAACAGGCGATCTATCGGTGGCTCGGCGGGCTGGCCCAGGTCCCGGACGATGTCCTCGCCACGCTCGGTCTCGCCTTCGCGGCAGCCGTCACCCTGCACGCCCTGCTCAACAAGCGGGAGGTCGCGGCGGCGATCGGCTGGATCGGGCTGTCGTGGCTGTCGCCGCTGCTCGGCAGCAGCCTCTACGTGATGTTCGGCATCAACCGGGTGACCCGGCGGGCGCGGCGTCTCCCGGTGGTGCCGCACCCGCCCCCCGGGACGCCGGTGCCGCGGCCGATCGCGGTGCCGGAGCCGTTCCTGCCCCTGGAGCGCTCCGTCGACCGCATCACCCGGCTGCCGCTGCTGCACGGCAACGGCATCACCCTCCTGCGCAGCGGCGACGAGACCTATCCGGCGATGCTGGCGGCGATCGCGGCGGCGCGCGAGAGCGTCGCCCTCTCGACCTACATCATGCGCGCCGACCGGATCGGGCTGGCGATGCTGGAGGCGCTGAAGGACGCCAGAACCCGCGGCGTCGAGGTCTGCGTGCTGATCGACGGCATCGGCAGCGGCTACTTCTTCCCGCGGATCCACCGGCTGATGCGGCGGGCGGGAATCGACGCCGGGCTGTTCATGCACTCGGCCCTGCCGTGGCGGATGCCGTTCCTCAACCTGCGCACGCACAAGAAGCTGCTGGTGATCGACGGCCGGGTCGGCTTCGTCGGCGGGGTCAACATCGGCGACGAGAACCTCGTGGCGCAGGACCCGCCCGATCCGGTGCGCGACACCCATTTCCGCCTCGAAGGCCCGGTGGTCGGCCAGCTCATGCAGGCCTTCGCCCGCGACTGGGCCTTCGTGATGGGGGCGGATCTCGACGGCCCGCGCTGGTTCCCGGAGATCCCGCAGGGCGGCGACAGCCTCGCCCGCGTGGTGACCTCGGGGCCGGATTCCGACATCGAGAAGATCGAGTTCGTGGTGCTGGAGGCGATCGCGACGGCGCGCACCAGCATCCGCCTCGCGACCCCGTACTTCCTGCCGAGCGAGCAGTTGCTCACCGCGCTCTGCCTCGCCGCCTATCGCGGCGTGGCCGTCGACGTGGTGATTCCGCAGGCCAGCAACCATCCGGTGGTGGACTGGGCGACGCGGGCCCATGTCGGGCCGCTGCTGGCGGCGGGGGTGCGGATCTGGCTCGACCGCCCGCCCTTCGACCATTCGAAGCTGATGGTGGTGGACGGCACCTGGTGCTTCGTCGGCAGCGCGAACTGGGATTCGCGCAGCTTCCGGCTCAATTTCGAGCTGAACGTCGAGTTCTACGACCGCGCCTTCGCCGAGCGGCTCGACGGGATGATCGCGGGCAAGATGGAGGCGCGCCTCACCCGCGAGGCGCTGCGGGCGCGCCGCCTGCCCGAGCGGCTGCGCGACGCTTTCGTACGGCTGCTGCTGCCATACCTGTGAGGATCACCCGCTCGCGCAGCGCCCTGACCCGGGCGCGCAGCATCAGCGGCTCGCGGCGCACCGGCAGCGCGTCCGGCTCCAGGTGGACGACGATCGGGCGGTGGTCGGAGAGGCCGCGCGGCAGCACCGCCGGCTCGCGGCACGACAGGCCGCGCACGAGGCAGCGGTCGAGGCGCAGCGGCACGAGGTCGACCATCTGGTGGGTGGGATGGCGCGGGCCGACGTCGCGGAACCCCGGCAGCAGGGCCGGGCCGACGAGGTTGTAGTCGCCGAGCACCGCCGCGCGCTCCGGCAGGTGCTGCTCGAGCCGGCGGAGCTGGCGCCGGTTGAGCACCTGCCCGTGCGAGAGGTGGACGTTGGCCACGCCCCACTCGCCGAGATCGATGACCTGGCACACCCGGTCGATCAGCGCGCCGGAGGGCAGCGGCACCACCCGCGGCGCGTGCGGCCACGGCGTCGGGCTCCAGGCGGCGAGGCCGTGGATGCGGCGCGGCAGGGGAGCCCAGGCGTAGTGGCCGCCGACCCGCTCCTGCAGGGCGGCGATCTCCGCGGTCGCCTCCTGCATCAGCAGCAGGTCGGGCCGCTCCTGCTCGATCAGCGCCACGAGGGCGTCGACCGTCGCGCCGGTGCGGCGCAGCAGGTTCCAGCTGATGACCTTCCGCGCGCCCGGCCGCTTCGGCAGCCCGATCGGGGCGTCGGCGGGAAGAACCAGGAGAGGTTGCGGCACAGGAGGTTGCGGATCGGAGGGTCGCAGCATGGCACCGTGCAGGCTGGGGGCGCGACCGGCGCGCGGGAGGGCTCCTCCCGGCGGGACGCGACGACGGTTCGTTGGGCGAGCCGTGCCGCGCGGGCCTCGACCTGCTCAGGGAATGCGCCGCGAGGAAGGCGGCGCGATCGCGGGCCCCGGCGCGGCGCGCATCATAGCGCAGAACCCCCGCGACCGATACAGGCAGCCGGCAGATCGGCCCGGACCGGGGGATTTCCCCACGGCGGCGCTCAGCCCGGCAGGGCCCGCACCAGCGTGCGGAACTGGTCGCCGCGGTCCTCGAAGCTGCGGAACTGGTCGTAGGAGGCGCAGGCCGGGGACAGCAGCACCACCGGCTCGGGATCGTCCGATCCGGCGGCGGCCGCGGCGGCCTGGGCGGTGGCGGCGGCGAGGGTGCCCGAGCGGGTATAGGGGACGCGGCCCTCCAGCGTCGCCGCGAAGGCGTCGGCGGCGGCGCCGATCAGGTAGGCGTGGGTCACGCGGGGGAAGTAGGGCGCGAGGGCCTCGATGCCGCCCTCCTTGGCCTTGCCGCCGAGGATCCAGTGGACGTGCTGGAACGCCGACAACGCCTTCTCGGTGGAATCGGCGTTGGTCGCCTTGGAATCGTTGACGAACAGCACCCGCCCGCGGCGGCCGACCTCCTCCATCCGGTGCGGCAGGCCCGGAAAGCCCGGGATCAGTTCGGCGAAGGTCTCGGGCGACAGGCCGAGTTCCCCCGTCACCGCGTACGCGATGGCGGCGTTCTGCCAGTTGTGGGCGCCGCGCAGGGACGGGATGCCGGCGAGATCCGCCACCGGCACCGCCGGCTCGCGCCGGCCGTCGATGACGATCCCGCGGCGGGCGAGGATGCCCGGCCCCTCTCCCGCCTCGCCGACATGGACCCGGGTGAGGGGGCCGGCCCGGCGCTCCGCGATCGCCCGGCACCACTCGTCGTCGACCCCGATCACCGCGTGGCCGGCGCCGGCGACGAGCCGCTCCTTGATCGCCGCGTAGGCCGCCATGTCGCCGTGGCGGTCGAGGTGGTCGGGGGTGAGGTTCATCAGCACCCCGACGCTCGGGGCGAGGGACGGCGTCAGGTCGATCTGGAACGACGACATCTCGACGACGTGGACCCGCTCCGGCGCGGGAGGATCCAGGGACAGGATCGCGGTGCCGATGTTGCCGCCCATCCGCACGTCGCGGCCCGCCGCCCGCAGCAGGTGGGCGATGAGCGCGGTGGTGGTCGACTTGCCGTTGGTGCCGGTGATGGCGACGAAGGGCGCGTCCGGCGCCGTCGCGGCCCGCTCGCGGCAGAACAGCTCGATGTCGCCGATGACCTCGATCCCGGCGGCGCGGGCCCGCTCCACCGTCCAGTGCGGCGCCGGGTGGGTGAGGGGAACGCCGGGGGAGAGGACGAGGGCGGAGAAGTCCGCCCAGTCGGCCTCGCGCAGGTCGGCAACCGGGATGCCCTGCTCGGCGGCGGCCCGCATCCGGGCCGGGTCGTCGTCGCAGGCGGTGACGTGGGCGCCACCCTCGCGCAGGCTCAGCGCCGTGGCGAGGCCGGAGCCGCCGAGGCCGAACAGGGCGACCGATCGCCCGGCGAAGGTGGTCGAAGGTGTCATCGCGTCGCCCTCGCGCAGCCCGAGAAGCCTTCGTATCTCAGCGCAGCTTCAGCGTCGCCAGTCCGAGCAGCGCCAGGATCACCGCGATGATCCAGAACCGGATCACCACCTGCGGCTCCTTCCAGCCCTTCTGCTCGAAATGGTGATGGATCGGCGCCATCCGGAAGACCCGCTTGCCGGTGAGCTTGAACGAGGCGACCTGGATGATGACCGACAGGATCTCGAGCACGAACAGGCCGCCGACCACCGCCAGCACGATCTCGTGCTTGGTCGCGACCGCGATGGTGCCGAGCAGCCCGCCCAGCGCCAGCGAGCCGGTATCGCCCATGAAGATCTGCGCCGGCGGCGCGTTGAACCACAGGAAGCCGAGACCTGCCCCGATCAGCGCCCCGCACACCACCGCCAGCTCGCCGGTGCCCGGCACGTAGTTCACCTGGAGGTAGGAGGCGTAGATGACGTTGCCGACGAGGTAGGCGATGATGCCGAAGGTCGCCGCCGCGATCATCACCGGCACGATGGCGAGGCCGTCGAGCCCGTCGGTGATGTTGACCGCGTTGCCGGCGCCGACGATCACGAAGCCGGCGAACAGGACGTAGAAGATCCCGAGGTTCAGGATCGCGTCCTTGAACACCGGGAAGGCGAGCTTGTAGGCGAGGCCGGGCGCCGAGTACTCGGCCACCGCGACGCTCGCCGCGACCGCGATCAGCGCCTCCAGCAGGAGGCGGAACTTGCCGGAGAAGCCCTTGTGGCTCTGCTTCGTCACCTTCAGGTAGTCGTCGTAGAAGCCGATCGCGCCGAAGCCGAGGGTCACCATCAGGGTGATCCAGACGTAGCTGTTGCGCGGGTTGGCCCACAGGATCACCGAGACCAGCAGGCCGGCGAGGATCATCAGCCCGCCCATGGTCGGCGTGCCGCGCTTGGTCAGCAGGTGCGATTGCGGGCCGTCCTCGCGGATCGGCTGGCCCTTGCCCTGGCGCAGGCGCAGCAGCGAGATGATCCAGGGGCCGAACCAGAACACGAAGAAGCCGGCGGTGAACAGGGCGCCGCCGGTGCGGAAGGTGATGTAGCGAAACACGTTGAACGGCGTGAAGACGCCGCTGTATTCGGACAGGAGGTACAGCATCCCGGGCTCGTCTCGATCAGGGGCGACGCCGGGTCGGGCGGGCGGCACCGCTCCCGGGCTGCGACATCGGGCGGACTCTCAAGGGCGGGTCACCCGGGCTGGCCGGCGGGCCGGTCCCGGTCCGCCGCGCCGCTCCCGTAGCGGGCTTTGAGGGCTTCGACAATCCTGCCCATCCGGATGCTGTTCGAGCCCTTGACCATCACGGCGTCGCCGGGGCGCACCGTCTCCAGCACGGTCTCGACCAGCTCGGCGGAGGTCGGCGCCTCGCGGCCGCGCAGGGCGGTCGGCAGCGCCTCGTACAGCTCGTGCATCATCGGGCCGACGGTGAAGACGAGGTCGACGCCGTGCTCGGCGATCGCCCCGGCGAGCTCGCGGTGCAGGCGCAGGGACTCGGGGCCGAGCTCCATCATGTCGCCGAGGACGGCGATCCGCCGGCCGCCGGTCGCGACGCCCGCGAGCGTCGCCAGGGCGGCGCGGATCGCGGCCGGGTTGGCGTTGTAGCTCTCGTCGACGAGGAGCGCCTCGCCGCCCGGCAGGGCGAGGCGGGTGCGCTCGCCGCGGCCGGCCGGCGGCTTGAGCTGGGCCAGCGACAGGGCGGCGAGCGCGAGGTCGGCGCCGAGCGCCCGCACCACCGCCATCACGGCGAGCGAGTTCAGCGCGGTGTGCCGGCCCGGCGTGCCGAGCTGGTAGGTGACGGCGACGCCGAGCACGTTCGCGTCGACGATCGAGAGGTCCGGCCGCATCACGATCCGCTCGGCCCGCACGTCGGCGTCCGCGTGCTCGCCGAAGCTGACGACCCGCCCGGCCCGGGAGGCGAGGGCGTGGGCCTCGAGCCGCTCGAAGGCCGGGTTGTCGCGGTTGATGACCGCGACGCCGCCGGGCTCCAGGCCGGAGAAGATCTCGCCCTTGGCGTCGGCGATGCCGTCGATCGACCGGAAATGCTCGATGTGGACCGGCTCGATCGTGGTGACGACCGCGACCTCGGGCCGGATCAGCCGGGTCAGCGGCGCGATCTCGCCGGCATGGTTCATGCCGACCTCGAACACGCCGTAGCGGCCCGCCGCCGGCATCCGGCCGAGGGTCAGGGGCACGCCCCAGTGATTGTTGTAGGAGGCGACCGAGGCGTGGGTCGGCCCCTGCGCGGCGAGCACGTGGCGCAGGGCCTCCTTGGTGCCGGTCTTGCCGACCGAGCCGGTGACCGCGACCACCCGCGCCGCCGTGCGGGCGCGGGCGGCCGCCGCGAGGCCGCGCATCGCGGCGAGGACCGGGTCGTCGTCCCCGGCCGGCGGCGCCAGCACCAGGGGGCCGAGCCCGGCGAACTCGGCGGCGCGCTCCTGCGCCACCAGGGCGCCGGCGGCGCCGAGGCCGAGGGCGTCGCGCACGAAGTCGTGCCCGTCGCGCACCCCGCCGCGGATGGCGCAGAACAGGTCGCCGACCTTCAGGGTGCGGGTGTCGATCGACAGGCCGGAGACGGGCCGCGTCTCGCCGTCGAGGCGGGCGTTGCCGGCGCTCGCCACGGCCTCCAGGGTCCAGAGGGGCTCGGTCATTCAGCTCAGCTCCGCGATCGCGCTCCGCACCGCCTCGTGGTCGGAGAACGGCAGCGTGCGGTCGCCGACGATCTGGCCGGTTTCATGACCCTTGCCGGCGACCACCAGCACGTCGCCGGCGGCGAGGCCGCGCACCGCCCGGCGGATCGCCTCGGCGCGGTCGCCGATCTCCTCCGCCCCCGGGGCGGCGGCCAGGATCTCGGCGCGGATCGCCGCCGGGTCCTCGCTGCGCGGGTTGTCGTCGGTGACGATCACCCGGTCGGCGCGCGCGACCGCGATGCGGCCCATGATCGGCCGCTTGCCGCGGTCGCGGTCGCCGCCGCAGCCGACGACGCAGACGAGGCGCCCGGTGGCGAAGGGGCGCAGGGCCGAGAGCACGTGGTCGAGGGCGTCGGGCTTGTGGGCGTAGTCGACGAGGCACAGGGCGCCGTCGACCTCGCCGACGCGCTCCATCCGGCCGGGGACGCCGGTGAGGCCGGCGAGCGCCGCCAGGACCCCGTCCGGGTCGGCCGCCCCGGCCGGCGTCGCGAGGGCGAGGCCGGCGGCGAGGAGCGCGTTCTCGACCTGGAACGCGCCGACGAGGGGCAGCAGAACCTCGGTCTCGCCCCGCTCGGGCAGGCTCAGGCGCAGGCGCTGCGAGAACCCCTCGGTGCGGGCATCGAGGAGCCGGATCGCGTCGCCGGCCCGGCCGGTGCTGCGGACCGACAGCCCGCGGGCGCGGGCGGCCTCGACCACCCGCCCGGCCTCGGCGCCGTCGGCGTTGACCACGGCCGGAATGCCGGGGCGGGCGAGCGTCGTGAACAGCCGCAGCTTGGCGGCGAGGTACTCCTCGACCGTCGCGTGGTAGTCGAGGTGGTCGCGCCCGAGATTGCTGAAGCCCACAGCCGCCAGGGCCACCCCGTCGAGGCGGCGCTGCTCGATGCCGTGGGACGACGCCTCCATCGCGAGGTCGGTGATCCCGTCCGCGGCGAGGCGGGCGAGGGTCGCGTGCAGGGTCACGGGGTCGGGGGTGGTGAGCGAGCCGTAGGCGGCGCCGCTTCGCGTCACCACGCCCACCGTGCCGAGGCTCGCCGCCTCGCGCCCGATGTGGTCGAGGATCTGGCGCACGAAGTCGGCGACCGAACTCTTGCCGCTGGTGCCGGTCACCGCGACGACGGTCTCGGGCTGGCGCCCGGACAGGCGGCTCGCGGCGAGCGCCAGCGCGCGGCGGGCATCCGCGACCGCGAGCCAGGGGGTCGCCGGATCGAGGTCGGCCGGGCGCCCGCCCTCGCCGGCCACCGCCGCGGCGCCGGCGGCGGCGGCGGCCGCGGCGAAGCGGCGGCCGTCCGCGACCGTGCCGGGCACCGCCACGAAGACGAAGCCCGGCGCGACCTTGCGCGAATCGGCGGTGAGGCCGGCGACCGGCCGGCCGGCGGCGGCGCCGGCCTCGTCGGGGAAGAGCTGGCCGAGGGTGGTGCTCATCGCCCGTCGACCTGTGTGGCGTGGTAGGCGCCGAGCTTGACCATCAGCGGGAACGGGTTCTGCGGCGGCTCGAATTGCGGCGGCAGGCCGAGGATCGGCGCCACCCGGGCGATGGTCCGGCCGGTGACGACGCCGGAGTTCCAGGCCGCGGTGGCGTAGTGCCCCGATTCGGCGGCGACCGCCTGCGGCTCGTCCATGATGGTGACGAACAGGTACTTCGGCTTGTTCATCGGCGCCGCCGCCATGAAGGTGGTGAACAGCCGGTTCTTGACGTAGCGGCCGTTGATGACCTTCTCGGCGGTGCCGGTCTTGCCGCCGACGTAGTAGTACGGGATCGACGCCTTCTTGGCCGAGCCCTCGACGGCGTTGAGGCGCATGATGAAGCGCATCGCCTCGCTGGTCTGGGACGAGAGCACCTGGGTCGCCTTGGCCTTCGCCTCCTCCTCGGTGCGCTTGAGGAAGGTCGGCGTCATCAGGAAGCCGCCGTTCGAGATCGCCGCCACCGCCGCGGAGGCCTGGAGCGGCGCCACCGCGAGGCCGTGGCCGAACGCGATGGTGATGGTGTTGATCTCGGTCCAGCGCGGCGGGACGATCGGCTCGGCGCTCTCGGGCAGCTCGGTCCGCATCCGGTCGAGCAGGCCCATCTTCTTCAGGAACGCCTTGTGGCCGGGCACCCCGATGCCGAGCGCCATCTTGGCCGAGCCGATGTTGGAGGAGTGGGTGAACACCTCCGGCATGGTGATGACCCGGTTGGTGCCGTGGTACTCGTGGATCTTCTGGCGGCCCCAGTTGAGCACGCCGCCGCGGGTGTCGAAGGTCGAGTTGACGTTGAACTTGCCCGAATCGAGCGCCATCGCCAGGGTCATCGCCTTGAAGGTCGAGCCCATCTCGTAGACGCCGACGTTCATCCGGTTGATCCGGTCGGGGGTGAGCGCGTCGGCGGGGTTGTTCGGGTCGTAGTCCGGCAGGGAGGCCAGCGCGATCACCTCGCCGGTCGTCACGTCGAGGATCATCGCGGCGGCGGCCTTGGCGCTGTAGTGGTTCATGCCCCAGGCCAGCTCGTCGCGCAGCGCGTGCTGGGCGCGCAGGTCGATCGAGAGCTGCACCGGCGCGAGGTCGGTCGCCTTCTCGATGAAGCCGAGGCTGTTGAGGTCCTTCAGCCCGGACTTGTCGATGTACTTCTCCATGCCGGCGATGCCGACGTTGTCGAGGTTGGTGAAGCCGAGGATGTGGGCGGCGGCGGTGCCGTTGGGATAGACCCGCTTGTGGTCCTGGAGGAAGCCGATGCCCGGGATGCCGAGGCGGTGGACCTCGGCCTGCTGCCTCGGCGTGATGTCGCGCCTGACCCAGACGAAGCCGGAATCGCGCTTGTTGCCGCGCTTGCGCAGGGATTCGCGCTTGGCGTCGATGCGCCGGCGCAGCTCGGAGCCGTCGATGTCCGGCAGCACCGCGGTCAGCAGCTCGACCGCCTCGTCGACGTCGGTGAGGTTGCCCGGTTCGAGGAACACCGAGACGGTGCGGATGTCGGTCGCCAGCACCTCGCCGTTGCGGTCGACGATGTCGGGCCGGAACGAGGTCGAGCCGCCGTTGGCGGCGCGCTGGGCCGAGGTGCTCGGCTCGTCGGGAAACGCCGCCATGGTGACGAGGCGGCCCGACAGGATCGCGAACACCGCCGCGAAGGCGAGGCCGACGAGCCCGACCCGCGCCCGGCTGCGGTCGATGGCGAGGCGGAACATCGCCCGCACGAGGCCGGCGGCGCGGGCGCGGCGCGAGGGCGGCGCGGGCGGCGCATCGACCGCGGCGCCGGCCTCGGCTTCGGAATAGTCCTGGGACGCAGCGTCGTGGGACACGGGGGCTTACCTCGTCGCCGTGGGCGTGCGGGTGGACGTGGATCCGGTGGTGCGCGGCTCGTCGCTGCCGCGGCCGGTGGTCGGGGTGGAGCGCTCCTTGCCCGGCGTCGCGGTGGCGAACAGCCCGAGGGCCTCGAGCTTGCGGGCGATCGCGTCGCCGCGCTCGGGCCGCGCCGGCAGGTCGGCGAGGCGGCCGAGATGCTCGGTGCCGATCGGCTCGAGGCCGAGATACTTGTCGACGGCGCCCTGGAGCCGGTCGGGCCGGGTCAGGAGCTGCCACTCGGCCCGCAGCACCGCGATCGCCTCGCGCTCCTTGCGCAGGCGGATCTTGAGCTTGGCGACCTGCTCGGCCTGGTACAGGGTCTCGTACTTGATCGAGTAGGCGTAGACGGCCGAGGCGATCAGGCCCGCGATGGCGGCGAGATGAAGGAGGCGGATCACCGGCGGGGTCCTCCGCGCCGCTCCGCCGGCAGGGCCGCGAGGGCGTCGAGCGCCGACAGGGGCGGCGGCGGCGGGGCGTCGGTGCGCTCGCCCGCCCGCAGCTTGGCCGAGCGGGCGCGGGGATTGGCCCGGCACTCCGCCTCGGTCGGGCCGACCGGCCCCTTGGTGACGAGGGTGAAGCTGCGCGGCGGCGGCTCGGCCGCCATCGGCAGGTGGCGCGAGGCGGCCACGGCCCGGCCGCTGCGCGCGGAGAGGAACTGCTTGACGATGCGGTCCTCGAGCGAGTGGAAGGTCACCACGACGAGGCGCCCGCCGGGACGCAGCAGCCGCTCGGCGGCGTGCAGCGCCCGCACCAGCTCGCCGAGTTCGTCGTTGACCGCGATGCGCAGGCCCTGGAACGTCCGGGTCGCCGGGTGGATCGGACTGCCGGGCTCGGCCCGGACCACGGCGGCGACGAGGTCGGCCAGCGCCGTCGTGGTCGCGATCGGGCCCTTGCGGCGCGCCTCCAGGATCGCCCGCGCCACCGCCCGCGACCGGCGCTCCTCGCCGTAATGGTAGATGATGTCGGCGAGCTCGGCCTCCGACGCCTCGTTGACGAGGTCGGCGGCGCTGGTGCCGGTCGCCTCCATCCGCATGTCGAGGGGGCCGTCCTGGCGGAACGAGAAGCCGCGCTCGGCCCGGTCGAGCTGCATCGACGACACGCCGATGTCGAGCACCACCCCGTCCGCCGCCGTCACGCCGTGCCCGGGCACGAGGGTGTCGAGATCGCCGAAGCGGCCCTCGGCGAGGATCAGGCGCCCGCCGGATCCGGCCTCCAGCGACCGGCCGGCGGCGATCGCGGTCGGGTCGCGGTCGATGGCGACGACGCGGCCCTGCGGACAGGCGGCGAGGATCGCCCGGGAGTAGCCGCCGGCCCCGAAGGTGCCGTCGACCACCACCCCGGGCCGGTCGAGGGCGAGGGCCTGCAGGACCTCGTCGAGCAGGACCGGGATGTGCGGCATGCCGGCCTCCGGGCGCCCGCTCATCGGCGCGCCTCCGCGCCGGAACCGGCCGACAGGCGGGCGCGCCGCGGCGAGGCGGCGGGAGCGGACAGGGATCGATCCATCATTCTCCGCAATCCGAACGGAACCGGCCGCAGGCCGCAGGGCTCGGCGCGCACGCGCCGGTGCAGCCAGGGCGGATTCGCACGCACGACCCGGGAGCCTGCACGCACAGGCTGCGGTCGTCGCTCCAGGAATCGCCGTGGACGAGGTGACTCGGGCTAGCATGGGCCTCTGGGAGCGTCAACGCGAGGGACCGGGCGGGGCGGAGGCCCGCGGGATCCGATCAGACGTCAGCAACCTTAACGAAGCCTTTCGGGACCGGCCGCACCCTGTGCCGAGTTGGGAAGAAGGAGGGATCAGCCGGCCTGTAAGCCGGGTTCTGTAGGGCCCGGCGGGATCCGTCAGGATCCCCCCGGACGTGGCGGCCATTCCTCTGGGACGGCCGTTACCGGCCGCCTCGAGCAACCAACCCGGGCGACTGGCCTGGAGATCGGGCCTGCGCGGGCACGCCCGCGCGCGTCGCCCCTATTCGGTTTTGCTCCCGGTGGGGTTTGCCGTGCCGTCCGCGTTGCCGCGTCCGCGGTGCGCTCTTACCGCACCCTTTCACCCTGACCGCAGGCCGGCCGAAGCCGTCCCGCGGCGGTCTGCTCTCTGTGGCACTGTCCCTGGGGTCGCCCCCGCCGGACGTTATCCGGCACCGCATCTCCATGGAGCCCGGACTTTCCTCCCCGGCCCGCGAACGGGACGGAGCGGCCGCCCGGCCGGCTGATGCCGGCCGATGTGCGCCGGGGGAGGGGCGGCGTCAAGCGGCAAGGCCGGTCGGGGCAGGGCAATCGCTTCAGCGATTGTTCTGCGGTCGCCCGGAGGGCGACGCTCCCGACCGGGCGCGAAAAGCGCCCCGCGAAGCGGGTTCGAGGGGACGGATGTCCCCTCGAACGCAGAGCGGAGCGAGAGCCGAGTGAGCGGCGACACGACGTGTCGCGCACGAACGCCGGCGACTGAGGCCGAGCAAGGAACAAGGGCAATCGCTCTGAAGCGATGGCCCTGCCGGTCGGGGGATGGTTGCCGGGCCTGCGGTCCGGCACTAGCTGCCCGGGTCCAGGCCGCCGGCCGTGCGGCCACGACACGGAGGCGACGATGAGCGAGACCACCTGGACCCTCGAATCGGTGCAGCAGCTTCGGGACATGGCCCGCGAGGGCGTGCCCGCCTCGGTGATGAGCCTGAAGCTGAAGCGCTCCCTTCCCGACATCCACGCCAAGCTCGCCGAACTCGGCATCACGCCGGCGGCGGAGCGCTGAGCGGACGGGCGGGCCGCCTTCGCGGCCCGCCCCGGCGAGGGATGCCTCACCAGGAGCCGGTGTTCGGCATCGAGGTCCAGGGCTCGGCCGGCTCCTTGGCGCCGCCCTTCTGGAGGATCTCGATCGAGATGCCGTCGGGCGAGCGGACGAAGGCCATGTGCCCGTCCCGCGGCGGGCGGTTGATGGTGACGCCGGCCTCCTGCAGCGTGCGGCAGGTCTCGTAGATGTCGTCGACCTGATAGGCGAGGTGGCCGAAGTTGCGCCCGCCGGCGTACTCCTCCGGGTCCCAGTTGTAGGTCAGTTCCAGCAGCGGCGACCTGGTGTCCCGGGCGCGGGCGGCGTCGCCGGGGGCGGCGAGGAAGACGAGGGTGAAGCGGCCCTTCTCGTTCTCGACCCGGCGCACCTCCTGAAGGCCGAACTTGTTGCAGTAGAAGTCGAGGGCGCGGTCGAGGTCGGCGACCCGGACCATCGTGTGCAGGTATTCCATCTGGCATGTCCTCAAGCGTCGCCCGGCGCGGGGGCCGGGCGATGTCGGAGCGGGCCCGGCGGGGCCGGCCACGGGGGCTACATAGGGGAGGCACCGCCCCCGGAGAGCCCCGGCCGGCGCCAATGCCGTTCCGCTTGGCCGTCCCGCTTGGCCGCCCGCTTGGCCGCCCGCTTGGCCGCCCCGCGTTGCGCGGGGTCGCGACGCCGCTACAAGGGGTCGATCAGCCGCCGCGGGCGGCGCCGCACCGGACAAGCCCTCATGCGCACCGAGACACCGCCGGTCATCCGCCTCGCCGACTACCGGCCGAGCGACTACCTGATCGACCGGGTCGAACTCGACGTGCGCCTGCATCCGACCGAGACCCGGGTCACCGCGACCCTGGCGCTGCGGCCGAACCCGGCGGGCATCCCCGGCGCTCCCCTCGTCCTCGACGGCGACGAGATCACCCTGCTGGCGCTGGCCCTCGACGGGCAGGAGACGGCGCCCGGCGCCGTGACGCTGACGCCCCGCGGCCTGACCCTGCACCAGCCGCCGCAGCGCCCCTTCGTCCTGGCGATCGAGACCGCGATCGACCCGAGCGCCAACACCAAGCTGATGGGCCTCTACCGCTCGAACGGGGTCTACTGCACCCAGTGCGAGGCCGACGGCTTCCGGCGCATCACCTACTTCCTCGACCGGCCCGACGTGATGGCGGTCTACACCACCCGGATCGAGGCCGACCGGGACGAGACCCCGGTGCTGCTCGGCAACGGCAACCCGGTGGAGAGCGGCGAGGCCGGCGGCGGCCGGCACTACGCGGTCTGGCACGACCCGCACCCGAAGCCCGCCTACCTGTTCGCCCTCGTCGGCGGCCGGCTCGGGCGCGTCGCCTCGCGCTTCACCACGATGGAGGGGCGCGCGGTCGAGATCGCGGTCCATGTCGAGCCCGGCAAGGAGGACCGCGCCGGCTACGCGCTCGATGCGGTCGCCCGCTCGATGGCCTGGGACGAGCGCGCCTTCGGCCGCGCCTACGACCTCGACGTCTTCAACGTCGTGGCGGTCTCCGACTTCAACATGGGGGCGATGGAGAACAAGGGCCTCAACATCTTCAACGACAAGTACGTGCTGGCGAGCCCCGACACCGCCACCGACGCCGACTACGCCAACATCGAGGCGATCATCGCCCACGAGTACTTCCACAACTGGTCGGGCAACCGGGTGACCTGCCGCGACTGGTTCCAGCTCTGCCTCAAGGAGGGCCTGACGGTCTTCCGCGACCAGGAATTCTCCTCCGACGAGCGCTCGCGCCCGGTCCACCGCATCGCCGAGGTGCGGACCCTGCGGGCGCGCCAGTTCCCGGAGGATGCCGGCCCGCTCGCCCACCCGGTGCGGCCGCAGGCCTACCGCGAGATCAACAACTTCTACACCGCGACGGTCTACGAGAAGGGCGCCGAGATCGTCCGGATGCTGCGCACCCTGCTCGGGGCCGAGGCGTTCCGGCGCGGCATGGACCGCTACTTCGCGACCTGCGACGGCACCGCCGCCACCGTCGAGGACTTCCTCGCTGCCTTCGCGGCCGGGAGCGGACGCGACCTCGCCGCCTTCGCCCGCTGGTACGCCCAGGCCGGCACCCCGACCGTCGCGGTCGAGACGCGCCACGACCCGGAGGCCGCGACCTTCACCCTGGCCTTCCGCCAGAGCCGGCCCCCGGTCGCCACCGAGGCGGCCGGCGCCGCCGCGGCCGAGCCCCTGGTGATCCCGGTGGCGCTCGGGCTCCTCGCCGCCGACGGCACCGCCCTCGACGCCCGCAGCGACCGGGTCCGCGACGGCGTGTTCGTCCTCGACCGGGACGAGGACAGCCTCGTCCTTCACGGCTTCCCGGCGGCCCCGGTGCCGTCGCTGTTCCGCAACTTCTCGGCCCCGGTGAAGGTGGTGCAGGACCTCGGCGACGCCGACCGCCTCGTCCTCCTCGCCCACGACGAGGACCCGTTCAACCGCTGGCAGGCGGCCCAGAGCCTCGCCATGGCGGTGCTGACCGGCCGCTCGCGGGAGGGCGCACCCTCCGGCGCACGGTTCTCCGGCGCCGCCCTGGCGGGCGCGCTCGGCGCCTTCCTCGACGCCGGGGCGCTGGCCGACCCGGCCTTCGCCGCCCTGGTCCTCGCCCTGCCGACCGAGCAGGAGGTGGCGCAGGAGATCGGCCGCGACGTCGACCCGGACGCGATCCACGCCGCCCGCGAGGCCCTGCGCGCCGAGATCGGCACCGCGCTCGCGCCGCGGCTCGACGCCCTGCGCGCGGCGCTCGCCGAGCCGGCCGGCGCGCCGTTCAGCCCCGATGCCGCGAGCGCCGGGCGCCGGGCGCTGCGCAACGCCGCCCTCGACCTCCTGGCGGCGGCCGACCCGGAGCGCGGCGCGGCGCTGGCCGCCGCGCAGGTGGCGCAGGCCGGCGACATGACCGACCGGATCGCGGCGCTCGCGGTCCTCGTCCCGCTGCCGGGCGAGACCCGGGAACGGAGCTTCGCGGAGTTCGGAGCGGCCTACCGCCACGAGCCGCTCGTCCTCGACAAGTGGTTCGCCCTCCAGGCGACGATCCCCGAGCCCGGCACCCCGGAGCGCCTGCGCGCGCTGATGCGGCACGAGGCGTTCTCGCTCACCAACCCGAATCGGGTCCGCTCGCTGTTCGGCAGCTTCAGCCTCAACAACCCGACGCAGTTCCACCGCGCCGACGGGGCCGGCTACGACCTCCTGGCCGAGATCGTGCTCGCCCTCGACGGGACGAATCCGCAGATCGCAGCACGACTTCTGACCGCTTTCAGTACCTGGCGGATGGTCGAGCCGGGGCGCCGCGCGCGGGCCGGGGCGGCCCTGCGCGGCATCGCTGCCACGCCGTCGCTCTCACCCGACGTGAGCGATATTGCGGCGCGCTCCCTCGCGACGGCGCCGTAACCGCCAAACCATTGCCACATCTTGCAGAAATCCATCTTCGCCGACGATCCGCACCGGCGGAGGGCGCCCGGATCGCGGCGCGGGGCGCTGGACAAATCGGCTGTGGAAATGCCACTCTCCGCAACGATTCGGAGGGGGTTTCCTGACCCCCGACAGGCGACTCACCGAGCCGGTTGGGGGTTGGAGTATGCTGGAGGCGGACCCCGCCCCCTTGGCCGCGCGCGCGGCCACGATCCTTGGCATCAACCGGGTTTCCTCGACGACTCACCGGTGGCTCGCCCGAGCCGAAGTGTGGCTGCGCTTCGCCGTCCCGGTGATGCTCGGACTGTTCCTGGTCTGTCTGTTCGCCGTCACCATCACCCGTCTGACCGTCGATTATCAGACCGCTCTGGCCGACGCCGAGCGGCAGACCGACCTGCTCGCCCGCCTCGCCGCCTCGGAACTCGACCGCGGCGGCGACCGGCGCGTGAGCCGGATCCTGCCGGCGGGCGGCGTGCCGGCCGGCTACGAGATCCTGCTCACCGACCCCGCCGGGGCCGTCGTCGACGCCGTCCCGCCGCTCGCCGGAGTCGGCCGCGGCCTCTCCGAGCATCTCGGCGACGGTCAGGTGCTGGCGATCATGGGCGAGCGCGCCGGCGTGCGCACGGTGACCTTCGCCGGCGGCGAGCAGGCCCTCGCCACGGTCCGCGCCCTCTCCAGGGGCGGGCAGGTCGCGGTGATCCAGCATCTCGGCCCGGTCACGGCCGCCTGGAAGCAGCGGGCGCGGGTCGAGGCGGTCCTGGTCTGCGCCGTCACCCTGGTGGTGGTCTGCACCGGCGTCGCCTACGCCCTGCAGGCCGACCGGGCCCGGGCGGTCGACCGGGTGTTCGAGCAGGTGCGCCACCGCCTCGACACGGCGCTGAGCCGCGGCCGCTGCGGCCTGTGGGACTGGGACATCCCGCGCGGGCGGATCTACTGGTCGGATTCGATGTACCAGCTCCTCGGCTACGTCCGCGACCGGGAGTTCCTGTCCTTCGGCGACGTCAACGGCCTCGTCCACCCCGACGACACCGACCTCTACGGCCTCGCCCGCCAGCTCGCCGTGCGCGACGCCACCGTCGACCACGAGTTCCGCATCCGCGCCGCCAACGGCGATTGGATCTGGCTCAAGGCCCGGGCCGAGATCGTCCAGGACATCGAGGATGGCGGTCGCCACCTCGTCGGAATCGTGATCGACATCTCGGAGCAGCGCCGTCTCGCCGAATCGACCGCCACCGCCGACATGCGCCTGCGCGACGCCGTCGAGGCGGTCTCGGAAGCCTTCGTGCTGTGGGACGCGCAGAACCGGCTCGTCCTGTGCAATTCCAAGTTCCGCGGCCTGCACGCGCTCGCCGCCGAGGAGGCGGTGCCAGGGCGGCGCTACGAATCGATCATGGGCCGGGCGGCGCTGCCGGCGGTGCGGCGCGAGGTGGTCAACGGCGAGGGGGCGGGCGCCCGCACCTTCGAGGCCGAGCTCGCCGACGGCCGCTGGCTCCAGATCAGCGAGCGGCGCACCAAGGACGGCGGCTACGTCTCGGTCGGCACCGACATCACCACCCTGAAGCGGCACCAGGAGCGGCTGGTCGAATCCGAGCGCCAGCTCATCGCGACGGTCGCCGACCTCAAGCGCTCGCGGCGCACACTCGAACTCCAGACCCAGCAGCTCGCCGACCTCGCCGAGCGCTACCTCGACCAGAAGGCCCAGGCCGAGAGCGCCAACCGCTCGAAGTCCGAGTTCCTCGCCAACATGAGCCACGAGCTGCGCACGCCGCTCAACGCCATCCTGGGCTTCGCCGAGGTGATGGAGGGCGAGGTGTTCGGCACCCTCGGCTCCGACAAGTACCGCGAGTATTGCAGCGACATCCGCTCCTCGGGCAGCTACCTGCTCTCGGTGATCGACGACATCCTCGACATGTCGCGGATCGAGGCGCGCCGGCTGAAGCTGGCGAAGAAGCCGCTCGCCGTCGCGACCGCCCTCGAACGGGCGCTGAAGCTCGTCGCCGAGACCGCCCGCGCCAAGGACATCGCCCTCGCGGTCGAGATGCATCCCGACGCGATGGTGATGGCCGACGAGCGCGCCCTGCAGCAGATCCTCGTGAACCTGCTCCAGAACGCCGTGAAGTTCACGCCCGAGGGCGGCCGGGTCGCGGTCCGGACCCGGCGCGCCATCGACGCCGTCCACATCTTCGTCGAGGATACCGGGATCGGCATCCCCCGGGCGGTGCTGCCGAAGCTCGGCGCCCCCTTCGAGCAGGTCGAGACCAACTTCGCCCGCAGCTACAAGGGGTCCGGCCTCGGCCTCGCCATCGCCCGCTCGCTCTCCGAGCTGCATGGCGGCGGCCTGCGCATCCGCTCGGAGGAGGGCTGCGGCACCATCGTGCTGGTGCGCCTGCCGGCGCCGGGCGCCGCCGACGTCGCGGCCACCGCGCTCCCGGCGAGGGTCTGAGCCGCGGGCGGTGTGGGTTCCACCCGCCGGAGCCCCGGCGACGCCGGGCGGCGAACGGGACCCGGCCCGCGAAATCGGGCGCCCGGGACCGGGATCAGACGCTTCCCGACGGATCGCTTCGGGCGATCCGTGCGCAATCGCTTCGCGCCGCGAAGATCGAGGCCGAGCGCCCGATCCCAAACCCGAGCCATCCCGAAGATCCGCCCATGGGCCGGACGGATGAAATCAGGTCCTGTCATACGGTTTCCGATCGATCGCTTCGCGATGCGGAAACCGGCTTCGCTCAGGTGCGCGCAGAGCTTTGCCCTGCGCCGCGCGGGCTGATGATACGGATTTCGGAAACGAATCGTCCGAAAACCGTATCAGAACCCCTTCGCCTCGGGTCCGCGATAGGCGCGGGCTGGAAGGTCGGCGGAGAGCGACTCCGCCGGCTCCGACGGCGCCTGCTGCGGCACGAGGCGCCCGGCGCCGCCGACGCTGCCGGTCTGGTTCATCTCGGCCCGCGGCGCCGAACCGCCGTCGCCCGCCGGCGCGGAGCCCGATGGGGCCAGCGGGGCGAGATAGCGGCGCGTCGCCACGCTCTCCGGGGTCGAGACCCGGGGAGCCAGGGTCGCGTCCGGGGTCGGCTCGGGATCCGGCGGCTGGATCTTCGCGACCGGGGCCGGCGGCTTCTCCGGGGCGGGAGCCGCGGCGTGGGTCTGTCGCCGCGGCCGGTGCACGACCCGGGTCCGGGGCGCGCCGCCCTCGCGCACGCTCATCCGCTCGACGGCGGCGACGAGCCTCGGAAGCGCCTCGGACCGGCACAGGGTGATGCGCAGCGAGGCGGCCTGGCCGGTCCCGGCGAGACGCGGCAGCAGGGTCCCCGCGTTGTCGAACCACTGCCAGGCGTAGACGCAGGTCCGCCCCACCGCGAGGCCGATCGGCCCGTAGGCGTTGCGCTGCTGGCGGGTCGCGATCCGCATCCCCTCGCCCGCGCTGAACATCCCGAGTTCGCCCGCGATGCCGACCCGGGTCGGGCGCATCAGGGCGATGGGGCCGGCGGCGTTGCCGACCGTGAGGCTGATCCGGCTGCGTCCCTCGCCGCCGTCGTCGAGGAGGATCGTCTGCTCGAAGCCGTCGCCTGTGCGGGTGTCGCGCACCGAGCGGATCCCGATTCCAGGCAGCGTCAGCAGCGCCCGGGCGTCCCCGGCCGCCTCGCGCCCGCCGCCCTGCTGCTGCGCGAGGCCCGGAGGCAGGGCGAGCTGCGCCCGCGCCGCCGGCACCCCGACGAGGAAGGCCGCCGCGGCAGCAACGGAGAGGCGCAGTGCGGGTGTCATGGGCGATCTCCTCACCGCACGCTGCGCGAGCCGCGCGCGTCATCGAGGTTGGCCTGCCCGAAGGGCGCGAAGCGGTCGCCCGCGGTCTGCGGGCGGGGCCGGGCGTCCTGCGGCGCCGTGGCGGCGGCGGTCTGCTCGGCCTGGGCGAGGGTGCCGACCGCCGGCCTCTGGTCGGCCAGCGGCGTCCCGGGGGCATCGGCGCCGTTCCAGCCCGGCAGCAGCGCGTAGCCGAGCCGCTCGTAGGGCATCGCCCCGACGCCGGGCACCCGGCGGGCGACGAGCGGAGGGTCGCCGCGCGGATCGCGCCGGTAGTCGCCGTCGCGCACCCGGTCGAGGGCCGGCGACCCGGCCGGGAAGAACCGCATCGGGTTGTCGCCGACCACCGCGATCGGGAAGTCGCTGCGCCGGGTCTGGGCCGCCCGGCCGGCGGGAGCCGGGGCGACGGGGCTCGGAACCTGGGCGATGCGCGGCGCGCCGGCGGCCGCCCGCGGGTCGGCCGGGCGGCCGCCGGCGGGCCGGGCCTCGGCCGGGCGGGCCGGGGCGCAGGCATCGGGCTCGCCGCCCTCGTCGGACCGGAACGCGATGTCGACCACCCGGGGATAGAGCCCGTCGTAGCGGTTGATCAGCTCGGCCGCCTCGCGCGGACGCTTGAGCCGCATCAGCGACAGGGTGTGGCCGAGGATCACCGATTCCCGCGGCAGCCACGCGGTCGCGCGCTGGAACCACTCCAGGGCGGTCTCGAACTGGCAGGCGTGGTAGGCGTACCAGCCGAGCGCCTGGGCGCCCTCGCCCGAGCTGGTGGCGAGCACGAAGCGGGCGAAGCGGTCGATGCGGTCCGGCTCGATATAGGCCGGGTTCGGCTGGGTCAGCCGCCGCTCCATGATGTCGACGTACAGGTTGGCGTTGGCCGGCAGCGCGCGCCAGCCGTAGGCGACCTCCTCGGCGTCGCGGTCCTGGCCGAGTTCGCGCAGGGTCTGGGCGAGGCCCTGGGCGACCTGGGCGTCGCCGCCGCGGGAGATCGCGAGCTTGAACCAGTCCAGCGCCTCCCGGAACTGGCGCCGGTGGTAGGCGTACCAGCCGAGCAGGCTGAGCTGGCCCGGATCGCCGCCGCGGCGGGCGTAGTCGCCGAAGGCCGACAGGTCGGCCGGGTCGATCCGGCCGGACGGCTCGTCGTGCAGCACCGCGACGATGCGCGCCCGGGTGATGTCGGTGCGCAGCGACCGGAACTCGCCGGCCCCGTCCGGGCCGTCGCGGCCGAGCGCCAGCAGCGGGTCGACCTCGGCGATGGAGAGGCTGCCCAGCGCCTTCTGGATCGTGGCGAGGCGCTGGTTCGGGTCGGTGCTGGTGTCGAGGATGCTCCGGTAGATCGCCGCCGCCTGCGCGTCGCGGCCGGTCCGGGCATACGCCTCGGCGACGAGCCAGAGGATGTCGACCTCGCCGCGGTCGAGGACGGCGGGGTTGGCCTCGACCCGGGCGACGATCGCGCCCCAGTCGCCGCTCTCGGCGGCGGCCTTGACCCGGCTGCGCAGCAGGGCGCGGGCGAGCTTGGTCGAGAGGTCGGCCGAGGGCGACCAGTCGGGGTCCTCGGCCTTGCGGGCGGCGATCGCCGCCTGGAGCGCGTCGAAGCGGCCTGCGGTGAACAGGTCCCACAGCGGCGCCTCCTCGGGCGGGCTCGGCTGCAGGGTGTCGAGGTCGCCCGGCGGGTTCCAGCCGGGATGGAGCCGGCGCAGGCGGCGGATCTCCGCCTGGACCCGGTCGGTCTGCTTCTGCGCCGCGTAGTAGCGCAACGCGCTCTCGTCGACGATGCCGGCCTGGGCGTTGCCGGCATCGCCGGAGATCGCCGGCGCGCCGCCCCGCGGGCTCAGCAGGCCGCTGACCGGCCCGGACGCCCCCGCGGCGCCGGCGGGGCCGGGCAGCGCGAGGCCGGAGAGGACGAGGGAGGGGACCGCGGCGAGCGCGAGGGTCAGCGGCCGAGGCATGCCCGATACCTCATCTGGACGGCGGCGAGCGACATCAGGTGGAGCGTCGCGGGGTAGTAGTTGTCCCGCGATTGCGGGGAGGCGAAGCCGGCGGGCACCGCCGTCCCCTGCGCGGCGCAGGCGACGAGCGCCGGGAGCGCGCCGAAGCCGGTCTCGCTCATCCACTCGGTGGCGCGGCCGTCGTTGACGTCCACCACCGGCAGGCCGTTGCGGTCGCGCTGGTTCCACAGGTCGAGGAACGGGGCGAGGTTCTCCGGCGTCCCGAGCCCGGCCCAGGCGAGGTAGAGCGGGATGCGGATCGCGTTGTAGGAGAACACCGCCGGGAAGCCGTCGGCCGGGCGCGGCGCGTCGCCCTTCATCGAGATCCACTCGCTCGGCAGCCGGGCCGGGCCGAAGCGCGACCGGGCGAGCAGGTCGATCCCGGCGCGGCCGAGGCGCGACCAGTCGAATTCCGGGGCGATCTGGGCCAGGCGCGGGAAGGCCGGGAACACCCAGTACGACAGGTTGATCACCGGCCCGTCGGGGCGGTCCTCGGCCGAGAAGCCGGAATAGGCCGGCAGCAGCAGCGGGTTCGGCGTCTTGAACAGCACGACCCGGCGGCCGATGTCGATCGCGATCCGCCGCGCCTCCATCCGGAAGCCGGCGTCGTTCCAGGTCTCCGCCGCCTCGGCCAGGGCCCAGGCGATGAGGATGTCGCCGTCCGAGGCGTCGTTCATGTCGGCGACCGCCGGCCGCTTGTCGGGCTCCCAGCGCCACGCGAACAGCGAATCCTCGCGCACCATCAGGTTGGCGCGGGTCCAGCCCCAGATCCGCTCGAAGGCGCCGCGGTCGCCGGCCGCGACCGCCAGCAGCATGCCGTAGCCCTGGCCCTCGCTGTGGCTGATGTTGCCGTTGGCGGTGTCGACCACCCGCCCGGCCTCGGTGACGAAGCGCGAGCGATAGGCGCGCCAGACCGCCGGATCGGCGAGCGACCCGGCGAGGGGGAGGGGGTCGGCCTGTCCCGCCCGGGACGCCGGTGCGGGATCGGTGCCGGCCGGGGACTGGGCGAGGCTGGAGACGCAGGGCATGGCGGCGAGCCCGAGGCCGAAGCAGACGCGGGCAGAATGCCGGCGAATGCCTTGCCGGAGGCTTGCGGCGATCGCTCGGGTTGAGCGGAATCGTGCGGTGCGCGTCCCGGTCACTGCGCTCGTCCTCTGCGGTACTCGTCGTTGTGCCGGCCGATGCCGCGCACCATCCGGCGGGTGGTGACCCCGAGGAGGAGCGCCACCGCGAGGCTCAGGGCGACGTAGATGAACGGGTTCAGCGACAGCCAGCCGGCGACGACGAGGCGGATGTTGGCGAGGCTCGGCGGCTGGGTCTCGGCGAGGCGCGGATGCTCCGCCGCCACGGTCGAGAGCACGCCGTTGGTCGCGTCGAGGGTGGCGAGGCGGCCGTCGAGGCGGGTCCAGATCCCGGGATCGACGAGGCAGGCGACCGAGGCCCGCAGCATCGCGGCGGTCGGGGCGGTGACCAGGGTGACGACGCTGTCGAGGCTGTTGCTCGCCGCACTCTGGCTGACGAGGAGCGTCGAGCGCGGCGAGATCGACACCGGGGGCGGGACGACCTGGGCGCTGAGCCAGGACCACGACGAGGCCGCGGTGCCGCGCACCGAGGCCACGAACGAGTTCAGCATCCCGCCGGCGCCGCTGAACACCGAGTTGCGCTCGCGCAGCACGCCCTCGTCCCAGGACGACACGAGGTCCTGGATCTGCGACGCGTTGCGGCTGGCGCCGCGGGCGCCCTCGGCGCCGACGAGGGCGGTGCGCCCGGGGGTCGGCGGCAGGCTGCACGAGGCCGGCACGTCGTTGCGCAGGCGCTCCAGGCTCATCGCCGTGGCGCCGTCGAAGCCCGGGCGGGGCGCGTCGGCGGGCAGCTCGGCCCGGCTCTGCCAGACCTGGCGGATCTGGTCGGGGTTCACCCCGGTGGCCTGGAGCCAGCTCGGGTCGAGGCTGCGCACCGGGGCCACGACGAGGGTCGCGCCCGGACCGGACACCGTCCGCTCGCCCGAGATCTCGAACGGGATCGTCCGGCCGGCGGCGACGGCGAGCCGGACCGCGAGGGTCGCGGCGGCCGACATCGATTCGCGGTCGAGGCCCGGCACGACGAGGCGGGGGCGCTGCTCGCCCCGGACATAGGCGACCGCGCCGCTCGCCGTGGCGGCGAGGTCGGGGATCCGCACCGCCCGGGCGAGGGCGGGGATCTCCAGCCGGCTCGAATTGAGGAACAGGAACCGCTTCGGCTCGTCGCCGGCCGCGAGGGTGTCGCAGGTCGCGTCCCTCGGGCTCGGGACCAGGGCGGCGATCTCGACGTGGTTGCGGCCGGGATCCCACAGGCTCAGCGGCAGCGGGATCTGGGCGTCGGCGAACAGCTCGCCCCCGGCCTTCGGCAGGGTCAGGCTCGCGGCGTTGCGGCCGTTGAGGTCGACGATGACCTGCGCGCCCTGGGCCAGTCCCGGCGCGTAGCCGCCGGCGAGGTGCAGGATCGCCTTGCCGTAATCCGCCGGGACGAAGTCGGCCGGCAGGGCGATGTCGAAGCCGGTGCGGAACAGCCGGCCGTTGAACTCGCGGTTCGACAGCCCGAGGGCGTCGAGACGCACGCTCTGGGAGCCGGTCACCCGGTAGCCGTCCTCCCGGGCGAGGAGGTCGAGGCCCTGGCGGGTGCCGACGAGGTCGCCGGAGCGCACCCCCCGGAACTCGGCCAGCCCCTGCTCGAACTCGGCGTCGCTCGCGCCCGTCGCCACCACCGAGACGGTGCGGGCGTCGGAGGCCGGCACCACCGCGACCCGCCCGCCGAGGGGCAGCGGCGTTCCGGCGAAGCCCGGCAGGGCGCGGACCTCCTCCGGCGCCCCCACCGCGAGGTTGACGCCGGCGTCCCCGGTGAGGGCCGGGCCGAACTCGATCACCGGCTGGGTGATGCGGGCGGCGAGCGCCAGGGCCTGGGCGGCGCGGATCTGCCGCTCGATCTGGGCCGGCGAGGGCTTGCCGGCGATGACGATGCGGATCGGCACCGCGCCGGTCGCGTCCGGCCGCAGGGCCGGCAGGTCGCGCAGGGCCACGACGCCGGGCGCGCCCGCCGCCGCGACGAAGCCGGTCCAGGACGGGTCGAGCTGGGTCCACAATTCGTAGGTCGCGCGCAGCGAGCAATCGACCCGGTGGCGCTGGACGGCGGAGAGCCGCACCGCGTTCCAGCCCGGCCGCAACAGGCCCTCGGGCAGGTCGAACTCGACGACCTTCACCGCGCCGGGCGCCTTGATCTCGGTCTGGCCCACCTGGGTGTCGTTGACCGTGGCGGTGAGGGTCGAGGCTTCGGGCGCCACCGAGATCGCCGACAGGTAGGCGACGCGGAAGCGCTGGCGCTCGCGCGCCTGCGCCTCGCTGAAATAGACCGGCCATTCGAGGGCGGCGTTCTCGCCCGCGAGCCGCAGACCGTCCGCGGCCGCCGGCAGCGGGCGCTGCGGCAGGGGCGGCGGCGCGCCCGGCGCGGGCGCCGTCCCGGCCGAGGCGGCGCGCGGCGGCCGCCGGGAATCGGAGGCCGGGGCCGGGCCGGGATCCGGGCGCGCCGCCGCGTCCGCCGCGGCGGCGCGCGGGGGTGGCGGCGTCGGGGCTGCCCGGCAGGGTGAAGCGCTGGGCCGGCCCGTTGCCGAGGAAGCTCTGCGCCGTCGCGCCCCCGATCGGCAGGGCCGCGAGGGCGAGGGCGAGGGCGGAGACCGCGCCGAGCGGGCCGGCCCGTCGCGATCCGGTGGCCGGGGTCATGCGACCCTCCCGGTGCGGATGCCGGCGACGTCCTGGCCCAGGATGGCCTGGTTCTCGGTTTCCAGCATGAGGCGGATCCAGTCCGGCGGCGGTTCGGCGCGCGGGGTTGCCACTGCGGCGGGGAGGGAAGGGGGCGGCGAGACCGGCGTGGCCACGGCGGCCTCCGCCGGGAGCGGCGGGCGGGCGGCCTGGGCCGGCATCGCGGGTGCCGGAGCGGCGTGGGCCGCCGCCGGAGCGGGCCTGCTGGCAGGCGTGGCGGCGGGCGTGGCGGCGGGCTTGGCGGTGGCGGCCGCCTCGGGCTGGCGCTTGAAGGCGTAGGACACCGCCCGGAACGGCTCGACGAGGCCCCACCACACGAACTGCGCCGTGCCGCTGAACAGGTCCTTGTGGGCGTGGCGCCGGTCGAGGAAGCGCTGCATCGCCCCGGGGTCGCCGTACATCAGCTCGACATGGGCGGCGGCCTCGCGGGAGGTGAGGTCGTCGAAGGCCAGCTCGCAGACCGAGACCTCGCCCGTGGAGGTGCTGCGGCTCAGCACCACCGGCAGCACCGCCCGCACCTCCGGGCGCCCGTCGGTGCGGGCCATCGGCGCCACAGTGAGGACGCCCCTCTGCACGCTCTCTCCGGGGGCGCGGGGCGGCAGCACGGCGGTCATCCGCACGGTGCAGCGGTCCACCGACACCCGCTCGACCGCGACGTCGACGGCGACGCCCCCGAGGGTGAGCGTGCCCTCGCGGCGGATCGGCAGGGAGGGGTTGACCTCGGTCTGGCGGCGCTCGGCGACGACGCCGAGGGCGGCGCCGGCGGTGATGAGGTTGTAGAACGTCCACAGCCCGACGACGAGCATCAGGCTGGTGACGCCGGGCTCGTAGAGGTAGCGGTACAGGGCGGTGGCGCAGCCGACGGCGAGGAGCCCGTAGACGAGGAAGAACGGCAGCGCCAGCGACGACAGATGGTCGTGATCCAGGGACGCGCCCTTGGCGGTGACGTTGAAGGTCGGCTTGCGCGGCGACGCGATCACCTTGGCGATCGCCTTGAACAGGAACAGGCCCTGCACGTACTCGTACAGTTCCGACATGAACGGCCAGCGCACCCGGCCGTAGAGGTAATTCTGCATCATCAGGTTGATGACGATGTAGGTCGCCGTGTAGGCGATCGATTCCTGCACGTTCGCGACGAAGACCTTCAGATCGAAGAAGATGTGCAGCAGCGGCGCGAACATGAAGATCAGCCGCGGCACCGGATAGAACCAGAACGTCATGCTCGACAGGTAGGCGAGCCGCTGGATCATCTTGAGGCCGCGGACGAGCGCCGGGTTCTTCAGGATCATGATCTGGATCATGCCCTGGCACCAGCGCGAGCGCTGGCCGATGAACGAGTCGAGCGTCTCGGGCTGGAGGCCGGCGATCAGCGGCTTGGCGACGTAGACGCTGGTCCAGCCGCGGGCGTGCAGCTCGAAGGCGGTCTCGCAATCCTCCGTGATGGTGATGCCCGAGAACCCGCCGGCCTCGTCGAGGGCGGCCCGGCGCAGCACCGCGGCCGAGCCGCAGAAGAACGAGCCGTTCCACTTGTCGAGGCCGCGCTGGGTGATGCCGTAGAACATCTCGTTCTCGGACGGCATCCGCTCGAAGGTGCGCAGGTTGCGCTCGATCGGGTCGGGGTTGAGGAAGGCGTGCGGCGTCTGGACCAGGAACAGCCGCGGGTCCTCGGCGAAGTAGCCGACCGTCTCGCGCAGGAAGGTGCGGAACGGGGCGTGGTCGGCGTCGAGAACCACGACCAGATCGGCGGTCGAGTTCTGCAACCCGTTATTGAGGTTGCCGGCCTTGGCGTGGAGGTTGCGGGCGCGGGTGAGATAGCGGGCGCCGAGGTCGGCGGCGAGGCGCTGCATCGACTCCCGGCGCTCGCGGGCCGCCGCCGCCTTGATCGGGTCGGGATCGTTGCACTTCTGGTCGGTGCCGCCGTCGTCGAGCAGCCACACCGTCACCTTGTCGGCCGGGTAGTCGAGGGCGAGGGCGGCCGCCAGGGTCGGCGTCAGGATCGACGCGTCCTCGTTGTAGCTCGGCACGAAGATGTCGACGGTCGGCAGCTCGTCCTCCGGCGCCTGGTACGGCGGCGCCCGGTCGAGGGGGTCGGCGTTGATGATCAGGCTGACGAACAGGATGAAGACGCAGTACAGCTCGGCGATCAGCAGCAGCACGCCGAAGCCGAAGCCGACGGGGTCCTGGACCGGCGGCAGGGTGCTGGTGAGGCGCCAGTACAGGTAGCGCAGCACCACGAGGCTGCCGAGCGCCAGGAAGACGAACCGGGCGGTGGGGCCGCGGAAGAACAGCCACAGCACGGTCATGCACAGGCCGGCGCCGACGCTCATCGCGAGCTGCACCTGGGTGCTCACCGGCTGGGCGAGGAGAAGGGCCAGCATCGCTGCGGCCAGGATCCAACTCACGCGTTCGAGGCCAACCCGCATCCCATCCCCCTTCCGATCGCCGCCGGATCGGCCACCGGCACGACCGTCCCCGTCTCAAGCTCCGTGGCCGGCCGCGCCGCCGGGCGGCCTGCCCCGGAGGCGGCCAGGCCCCTCAGAACAGCGACCGCGCCTCGATCGAGGTGTAATACCCGCTCTTCTGTATGCGATCGTAAACGTAGCCCGCCCCGAGCGAGAGTTTGACCGGACCGGCGGAGAATCCGGTCAGATGCCCACCGACCCTCCATTGGTTAAAATAATCGTCACCCAGGAAGGTGACTTCGGGGCCAACGTAAACGCCGTCGGCAACCATGTAGCCGGCGCGGATCCGGGCGTAGTAGGCGCTGAACAGCGTCGAGTAGGAGCCGTAGGCCGAGACCATCGTGCGGGTGGTCGGCTGGGCGTAGAAGTCGAGGGCGGTCTTGAAGCCGACGCCGGTGCCCTGGACCGGGTTGTTCGGGTCGGCGATCGACAGCGAGTTGCTGCGGACGTTGAAGCCGACGTAGCCGGCCAGCGCCGCCTGCTGCCAGATCCACTCGTAGCCGACCATGCCGGAGCCTTCCTCCTGCTGGCCCTGCACGCGCCTGCCGTTCTGCGACGGGTAGGTGTAGACGCCGGCGATTCCCTGGAGCCGGATGCGGGCGCCGCTGCGGTCGAGCGGGCCGAACGGCGCGACCGTCGCGGTCACCGCCCCGAAGGCGGAGCTGTTCGACGTCACCGCGGCGGAGGCGTCGATGGCCGCCCCCCAGCTCGCATCCGCCGCCGCCGGCTCGGCGCCCGTGTACCAATCCGCCGCCGGCTGGGCGCCGGTATACCAGTCCGCCGCCGAGGCGCCGCAGGGCAGCGCGAATCCGGCGAGGGCCGCGAGGCACGTTTGTCTCAGGACCATGACTTCCGACCGTTCCGGGCTTCTCCGACTCGCCTGCGCTCGAACGCTTCGTTAACGCCGGCCGGCGGGGCAGCTTCCCCAGACTTACGAGACCATGGTTAACGAGCGATTAAGCTTGACCCAGCGACGACCGAGTCTCGGACTGTGCTCGGAAAGACAAGCAAACGCCGGCAGCTTGACGTCGCGTGAACTGCCCGATCCGGCAACAGACGGGGGAGCCGGCGGCGACGCAGGAATGACGGCGCAGCAATTCGCGCGCCCCCGGATCCGGGTTGACTAGAACTCGCGACGGACTCGCCGCCGTCTTCATCGCCGGCGCCCGCAGCGAGGATTTCATCGCCGGGTCCGGCCGGCTCGCCGAAGTTCCCCCTGTACCTATTGCGCTGTTCGGGAGCGGCTGTCAGGGTCGCGCAGCAGCCGGGTCGCATAACCTTCGGCACGTCGAGGAAACGCCATGCTCCGTCCGTCCCGCTTCCGGGCTCTCAGCCGCCGCGCCCTGTGCGGCTCCGCCGCGCTGCTCACGCTCCTCGGCGGCAGCGCCCTGGCGCAGGCGCCGGTCGTCATCAAGTTCAGCCACGTCGTCGCGCCCGACACGCCGAAGGGCCGCGGCGCCGACAAGTTCCGCGAACTCGCCGAGAAGTACACCGGCGGCAAGGTCAAGGTCGAAGTCTACCCGAACTCGCAGTTGTTCAAGGACAAGGAGGAGCTGGAGGCGCTCCAGCTCGGCGCGGTGCAGATGCTGGCGCCGTCGCTGGCCAAGTTCGGACCGCTCGGCGCCAAGGAGTTCGAGGTCTTCGACCTTCCCTACATCCTGCCCGACAAGGACGCCCTGCGCCGGGTGACGGAGGGCCCCCTCGGCAAGCGGCTGTTCGCGAAGCTCGAGACCAAGGGCATCACCGGGCTGGCCTACTGGGACAACGGCTTCAAGATCGTGAGCGCCAACAAGCCGCTGCGGATGCCGGCGGATTTCCGCGGCCTCAAGATGCGGATCCAGTCCTCGAAGGTGCTGGAGGCGCAGTTCCGGGCGCTCGGCGCGATCCCGCAGGTGATGGCGTTCTCGGAAGTCTACCAGGGCATGCAGACCGGCGTGGTCGACGGCTCGGAGAACACGCCCTCGAACATGTTCACGCAGAAGCACCACGAGGTGCAGAAGTACGCGACCCTGTCGGATCACGGCTACATCGGCTACGCGGTCATCACCAACAAGAAGTTCTGGGACGGATTGCCGGCGGAGGTGCGGACCGAGCTCGACCGGGCGATGAAGGAGGCGACGACCTACGCCAACGAGGTCGCCAGCAAGGACAACGCCGACGCCCTCGACGAGATGAGGAAGTCGGGCAAGATCACCCTCATCGAACTCGCCCCCGACGAGAAGTCAGCCTGGAAGAAGGCCCTCGAACCGGTCACCGCCGACATGAGCAAGCGCATCGGCAAGGACGTGATCGAGGAGTTCCAGCGCGAGGCGAAGGGGCGGCACGCAGTAATAGCGACGGCCATCGAAGACGACCTTCGGTTCCATTCTCGAATGTCCTCCGAACCTCCGGCTCGGCATCGGACATTCGGGATGGGTCGGCGGCCCCGTCCGATCCCGGGCCTGCCCGGGATCGAACCGATGCGCCAGCATCCTGGGCCGTTGGTATGAAGCGGCGAACGCCGCCGCCCGCCTCCCTGTCACCGGAACCCGACGACCCATGCTGTTCCTGCGCCTCCTCGACCGGCTCGAGGAAATCCTGATCGCGTGCCTGATGGCGGCGGCGACGCTGCTGATCTTCGTCGCCGTCGTGCACCGCTACGCCTCGGGCATCGAGGTGCTCTACCCGATCACCGCCGCCATCCACCTGTCGTGGGCGCAGGAACTCTGCATCTACATGTTCGTGTGGATGGCGAAGTTCGGCGCCGCCTACGGCGTGCGCACCGGCATCCATGTCGGCGTCGACGTGGTGGTCAACCAGCTCCCGCCGGACTGGCGCAACAGGATCGTGCTGTTCGGCCTGCTCTGCGGCGCCCTGTTCACCGCGATCGTCGGCAGCATGGGCGTCCGCTTCGTCTACGGGCTGATGGGCACCGACCAGACCTCGCCCGACCTCGAGATCCCGAGCTGGCTCGTCTACCTGGCGATCCCGCTCGGCTCCTACCTCATGTGCTTCCGCTTCCTCCAGGTCGCCTACGGGTTCTGGCGCACCGGGGAGCTGCCCCCACCACGACCCGGGACATGTCGAGGGGCGTGGTGGAGTCGCCGCAGGCGGCCCGCGACCTCGCAGACCCGCGCACGGGAGGGCGCTGACATGAACGGCGCGATCATCTTCGGGCTTCTCATCGCCCTGATGCTCACCGGCATGCCGATCTCGATCGCCCTCGGCCTGTCGGTGCTCACCTTCCTGTTCGTGATGACCAGCGTGCCGATCGAGGCGGTGGCGCTGAAGCTGTTCACCGGGATCGAGAACTTCGAGATCATGGCGATCCCGTTCTTCATCCTGTCGGGCAACTTCCTCACCCATGGCGGCGTCGCCCGCGGGATGATCGACTTCGCCACCGCGATGGTCGGCCACTGGCACGGCGGCCTCGGGCCCTCGCCGGCGTGATGGCCTGCGCGCTGTTCGCGGCGATCTCGGGGTCGAGCCCGGCGACCCGTGGTGGCGATCGGCTCGATCATCCTGCCGGCGATGGTGGCGCAGGGCTTCCCGAAGCGGTTCGGGGCCGGGGGTCATCACCACGTCGGGGGGCGCTCGGCATCCTGATCCCGCCCTCGATCGTGATGGTGATGTACTCGGTCGCCACCAGCGGCGCGGTGGTGTTCGGGCCGGACGGCCAGCGGGTCTCCTCGGCCTCGATCTCGACCCTGTTCGTCGCCGCCGGGGTCGTCCCGGGCCTGATGCTCGCGGCGCTGCTCGGGCTGACGACGTGGGTACCCGCGCGCGGAAGAACGACTATCCGCGCATGCCGAAGGCGTCCTGGGGCGAGCGGCTGGTGGCGTTCCGCAAGTCGGTCTGGGGCCTGTCGCTGATCGTGCTGGTGCTCGGCGGCATCTACAGCGGCGCCTTCACCCCGACCGAGGCGGCGGCGGTGAGCGCGGTCTACGCCTTCGTGATCGCGGTCTTCGTCTACCGCGACCTCACCCTGCGCGACGTGCCGCGGGTGCTGCTCGACTCGGCCAACATGAGCGCGATGCTGCTCTACATCATCACCAACGCGGTGCTGTTCTCGTTCCTGATGACGAGCGAGCAGATCCCGCAGGCGATGGCGGGGTGGATCACCGAGGCCGGCCTGAACTGGGTCGTGTTCCTGCTGATCGTCAACCTGCTGCTGCTGCTCGCCGGCAACGTGATGGAGCCGTCCTCGATCGTGCTGATCATGGCGCCGATCCTGTTCCCGATCGCCGCCAAGCTCGGCATCGATCCGGTGCATTTCGGCATCCTGATCGTGGTCAACATGGAGGTCGGCCTGTGCCACCCGCCGGTGGGGCTCAACCTCTACGTCGCGTCGGGCATCACCCGGATGGGCATCACCGAGCTGACCGTGGCGGTGTGGCCGTGGCTGCTGACGATGCTGGTGTTCCTCGTCGTCGTCACCTACGTGCCGGCGATCTCGCTCTGGCTGCCGCGGATGCTCGGGATGATGTGAGGCGGGGCGGGCGCCTCAGCCCGCCTCCGCGCTCGCCTCCATGCAGACCTTACCCTCGGC